>NZ_MTQO01000046.1 GCF_001984155.1 Actinosynnema sp. ALI-1.44 | reverse complement strand
GGGGGGGGGGGGGGGGGGGGGGGGGGGGGCCGGGGCCGGACCGCCGTTCCGCTGGTGAGTGCTGATCAGCGGGGTGAGAAGTGCCGGCCGAGTGAATCGGTCATCGCCTCGGCGCTGGTGGCGTTGATCGAGAACATGTGCACCGATGAGGGTTGGCTGTTGAAGGTGAAGGTGGTGTCCCAGGTGAGGGTGACTTCGCTGTCGGTGGATTCGACGGAGAACGTGCCCACGTAGTTCGAGATGTCTCGGACACCGCTGGACTTGTACGTGTAGGAGGTGGCGTTGGAGGAGGTCAGTGTCTCGACCAGTGTGGTGCCGTCACTGAGGACGCGGGTGCGTTTGGTGCCGGTAACGTCGTAATGGGCCCAGAACGGGACGTCGAAACGGGCCGCGTAGCTCGTCACGGCGTCCGCGAGTCCGGCTGGGAATGTCCACCTGCGGGTGAACGCCACCGGTGTGCCGCCTCTGGTCACCTGAAGCGGGATGTACAGCTCGCCGAAGACCAACGCTGAGAGCGCGTCGGTGTCCATGATGCCTTGGGTGTACGTGGTGAACCAGCGGCCGTTCTGGTTCTTGCGGCCCGCGCCGACCACCGCGAGTTGCAGACCGGTGCTGGTCTCCGCGGGAACATCTCGCCTGCCCGGGGTGCGCATCTCACCGCTGACTGTGTGGCCGTAGTGCAGGATGACCGGCAGCCAGTGGAAGGTCGTGCTGCGTGGGCTGGCGACGAGGCGCAGCCGCTCGGCGTACGAGATCGCGGCGTCGACCGAGGATCGGTCCCATGTGGACGCTTTCAGGCTTTCCTTGAGCGCGGTCGTGAGCACGCCGGCTCGGGCCTCCAGGTAGGACGCCGGGAAGCGAGGATCGTCCAAGAGCGCCCGCTCGCCGGAGCTGAGCGCCCAGTCGGGTACGTTGCGGTAGCTGTCGAAACCGCACGGACCCCGAAGCGACTGCAATCGCTGCAGCGGGGACATCTGCCGCAACGTCTTGCCGTCGTTGTGGATCTCCCGTTGCCAGATCACGGTCCCGTCGTCCTTGCAGAGCGCGAGAACGAACGGGTCGATCGGCTCGCCGTCCTGCCAGATCAGGTGGTTGTCGCCGTTCAGGTAGGGCTTCTGGCCGTGTTGGGGCAGCAGGCTCACCCGCAGGCTGTCCGCTCTCAGCTCGTCGACGTGGCTCAGACCGGTGATCTGCGCCAGCTGCTGGACACCCTGAGTCTGAACGGCCCCGCTCGAACTCATCTCGGAGATGGGAACGTAGCCGGACGAGGCGGGCCCGTCGCCCGTGACGAACAGGTCGAGCTGCTGGACGTGCACGCCCAGCGGCGGAAGCTCCTGCTTGGGCTCCCGGCCGAAGACGTTCGTGTCGTGGTCGAGATCGGGTTGCCAGATCACGGACCGGTCCAACCAGTGACCGTCGCCGTCGGCGGCGTGGAGCATGTGGGTGCCTGAGCAGCCGGCCTCGTCGGTGGGCGGATCCGGGTCGGTGGAGAGCTGGATCAGTTCCCGTCCGGCGAAGCGGACCCGGAGAACGAACGTATTCGTGAAGAGCTCCGGTTGGTTGCCGTCTTCCTCGTACTGTCTGCCGTCGCCGTCGGGGTTGGCCAAGAGGAAGGCGGGGTCCGGTGGCCGGTCGGTGTAGCCGCCGTGCGCTCGGTACGGGAACTGCTTCTCGAACTCGCCGAGATTCGCCAGCGAGCCGAGACGAAGCGATATGGCGCGGAGGGCCTCGGGGCTGATTCCGGTCACACGTGCCGTGGCGGCCTGCTGCGCCGCGGCCCAAGCGCCGACAGCGCTCAAGGTTTTCAGCGCACAGACATCCATCCGATCGTTGATGTCCTGGGAGCGGTCCTGCGAGTGGGTGTACAGCTCGAAGAGCTCCCGGACCTCGGGAGGATCGGTGGGCAACGCGTCCAGGGTCACGTTGAACAGGTGCCGTGGATCGACCGGCAGGAATCCGGCGAGTTCGAGGAACGGGCGGATGGCGAGCGACATCAACGGCCAGGACGCGAGCATCTCGATGCCCATCCGGTTGCGGCGGTCGCTCTGCCAGGTCCGCAACTCGTACATCCGGCTCAACCAGGTCACCAGTGCGAGGTAGGCCGCGTTGAACTGCGCCGGAAGGGTGTCGGCGAGTGCGGCGATCTCCGGGTGCCCGCCGGTGGGCAGCGGCGCGCGGGCCGGATCGAACTCGGTGCCCGCGGTCGCGGCGAGCTGGATCTCGTGATCGAGGTCGATCATCGTGATCGCGAAGCGATAGAGGTGTGACATGCGAAGGCGCTGGCCCTGATCGAGCCAGTCCGGCGTGGGATCGGGCGAATGGGCGTCGTTGTTCACCGCGGTGAGGTAGGCCTTGGCACCGCCGAGCTCGGCGACCTTCGCCAGGAAGGCCTCCGCACCATCCGCGAAACCTGCGAGGCCCTCGCCTTCCTCCACGATCTCGGCGATGATCTCGTTGAGGTGCTTGACATCGTAAAGGGGCTGTCCGAAGTCGTCCTTCGCTTGGCGGTCGAAGTTCTTGTCGCGATGGACCGGCGGTGTCGGCAGAAATCCTTCGGCCGCGTAGTTCTGGTCGCTGAACTCACCGACCAGCTCCAGGTTGTCCGCGACCCGGCCCTGGTCGAACGCCTGCTGGTAGAGCGGCTGGATCTGCTCGTTGTACAGATCGGCGATCGACTGGAAACTGACCTCGGCGCTGGAGACACCGACGTCCACCGCGCCGAGCGGCGGTTCCGCTCGCGCCTTCGCTTCCGCGGGGGTGAGGCTGGTGTGGAGCGAGGCGAGCTTCTCCTTCAGATCGGCGTGCTCGCCTTCGTCGGTGACGTCGACAAGCAGGCTTTCCAGCAGGAAGTCCAGTTCGAAGTCGTGCAGGCGGGAGAAGAGATCCGTCAACGCGGATCCGAACGGATCCTCGTCCTGCATCGCGTCGGTCGACTCGTAGAGCACGAAACGTCGCACGTTCGCTGGTGTGAGCCGGTCGACGGGGACTTCGGTACCCGTCGGAGCCGGTGGTTGTGAACCGAGGTGTGCGGTCCAGTCGCCGATCACCCAGTTGCCGCTGCCCGGGTCACGGGGTGGGAGACCGAAGTACGGCGTCGCGCCGAGCCCGCGGATCAGGCACTGGACGTAGTGCAGGTGAATCATCTCTTCGTGCGCGACCTCGAGAATCGCCTGCTTCCAGGCGCGGACTCGCTCGAACTGGATCGCCCGGCGCCTGTTCTCCCGGCCGTCCGGTAGTACCGCGAATTCCTCGGGCAGCGTCTTGAGCGACGCGGCCGCGTACAGGTACGAATTGAGCAGGCAGTGTTCCAGCTGGGCGGCCTGGTGCAGGAGGTCGACCAGCGGATCGGGCGCTTCCGTCCAGTCGGGCGGGAGGTTCTTGTATGTGCTGTACTCACTGACCAGATCGTCGAAGTCGACCCTGTTGTTCGTGGTGTTGATGCGGACCAGTCGGTTTCCTTTGAAGAGGCGGTAGTCGGTGTGGGTGATCCAGGTGGTGGCGTCGATGCCGTGGGTGAGTTCTGTGGGGAGGTTTTTGTAGGTGGGGTGTTCGGTGATGGGGCCGTCGTAGGTGATGGTGTTGTTTTTCGCCGTGTTGATGCAGACCAGTCGGTTTCCTTTGAAGAGGTGGTATTCCGCAGTGGAGATCCAAGTGGTGGCGTCCATGTTTCGGTCCATGGGGTAGAAGGTGGTGGGAACGGGTGTTTCTCGTTGCCGTGGATACCCTGATCGATGGAAAGTTCGACCCTTGTTCCCATGGTGGAGGTCGACTTTTTTTGAAAGTAACTTTCTTTCTCGATTGCGAGTAATCGAGCGTCGTAAATTCAGCATAGTTGTGGGCCGAATGGCTGGTAAGCGACCAAATGGGTTTGCGTGTTGCGCGGCTCAGACTAGTTGGGTGCGGGCCGCGTCATGACGTAGCGTGGCTTTGGTGTGGCAACCGGGGTCCGTAGGGTGTAGGCGCTGCACCGAATGGGTAAGGCATCAGAAAATGCTTACCGTGTCGGTGTCGCAAGTTCGCAAACAAACGCACTTTGCCCAGTCAACGGGGGGATCACCCTTGGTGCCGCGGAACGGCGAAGCGACCGCAGAACGAAAATTTTTCAGTAGTTGCTTCACTCTTTTGTTGGTGCTGCACTACCTGTTGTGTGAGTAATGGATCGTAGGGCGAAGCAACGGGGTGATGAGTTTCCGGCGCACGGGCTACAGCGGGACGTCTTGCCTGGTCGTACCTTCTTGTCGCATGCCAAGGTTGCTGGAGGCGACTGTCATCGTTCGATCCGGAGGGAAAATGATCAGTGCGGGCTGCAAGCTTCCGTGGAGCAACAGCAATGTGGCGTTGATCAAAAGGGCTCAGGTCTGGCACAGCGACTGGCGCGGCACGAGCGTGGACATCCACGAATGGGTCCGGCACAACTTCACGGGCAGCTTGCCGCGCGAGTGGTGAGAGCTGACCAAGTTCACCCACTAAAGCCACCCCTGTAGAGGCTCGTGCTCACCGGCGGCATCGGCGCCGCCCGTGCCCACCTTCCCGCGCCGCTCGCGGAGCGGGTGCGCCACAGCCACTTCGCCACGAACACTGGCAGTGGGAGCCGTCGCGGTAGGCAGCCGGGATCGTACAAGTTCGCACCCAGCGGTTCGGGCGTGTGTCCACGGGGAAAACGGGTACCCGTGTGTATGGATTGCAGCCTCGGAACCGAAGCCGTGGATTTGCCCGTGCGCGTTGTGGCACGCGAATCATGACCACCCTGGCCGATCGGCTGTGGGGCGTGGCATGTGCCTTGCACGCCGACCCGGAAACCGCGTTCGAGGAGGTCCGGGCGGCGGACCGGCTGTGTGCCGAGCTGCGGCGGGACGGGTTCACCGTGGATCGCGGAGTCGCTGGGATGCCGACCGCGTTCGTCGGCCGGGCAGGCACGGGCGATCACCCTCGTGTCGCGTTGCTGCTGGAGTACGACGCGTTGCCGGGACTGGGCCACGCCTGCGGGCACAACCTCATCGCGGCCGCGGGACTCGGTGCGGCGATCGCGGCACGAGAAGCGTTGGGCAGTCGGCCGGGTACGGTTCTCGCGGTGGGAACGCCCGCGGAAGAGGGCGGCGGCGGTAAGATCATCGAGCTCGACGCGGGAGTGTTCGACGGTGTCGACGCGGCGTTGATGTTCCACCCCGGCGTCCAGAACTGGTCCTGGGCCGTGCTGACCGCCCAGGTCGAACTCAGGATCACCTTCCGTGGCCGCGCCGCGCACCCGACCGGCAACCCGACCGAGGGCATCGACGCGCTCGCCGCACTGATCCAGTTGTTCACCACACTCGCGGCGCTTCGGCAACGACTGCCATCCGGCTCGCACGTCCAAGGCATCATCACCCAAGGCGGGACCGCCACCAACATCGTCCCGGACCTCGCCGAAGGACGATTCGGGCTGCGCGCCCTCACCACCGCCGCCCTGGACGCACTGGTCGACGACGTGTCGACAGCGGCCCAGGGTATCTCGACGGCGACATCGACCACTGTGGACGTGACGACGACGCGGACACCGTACGCGCACTTCCGGCCGAACGGACCCTTGTCGGCCTGCTTCGACGAACACATCGCCCGGCACGGCATCACTATGTCGCCGCCGGAGCCCGGCGTGTTCCTCGGTTCGTCCGACATCGGCAACATCAGCACCAGAGTGCCGTCCATTCACCCGTTCGTGGCCATTCTGGACGGTGATCAGTCGGATCACACACCCGAGTTCGCCACCGCCGCGGGCAGCGCACGCGGCCGTGAGGTCATGCTCGCGGCAGCCGACGCCCTCAGCCGCACCGCGATCGACCTGTTGACCCGGCCCGATCTGGTCAGCGCGGCCTGGGACGACTTCCGACAGCGTGCGGCTGAGTGAAGGTTCGGACGGCGCGTCACAGCTCACGGGCTGGCCTGTGGGCGATGCCCCGGCCAAGCGCCGCGCCGAGCGCGAGCATCCCGATCGCCAAGCCGAGGTGCAGCCAGTTGTCCGCGTCGTTGACCGGCACGAAGTTGGCGTCGCTGTCCATGTTGATCACCAGGCCGTACAGCCAGAGAATCAGGTAGACGACGCCACCGCCGATGAGGAACGCCCGGGCACCTGTGGCTGTTCGTGCCATGGCGACGCCCGCGACACCGAACGCCAAGTGCACGAGATTGTGCAGTATGGACACGTTGAACACGTCGAGCAGCAAAGCGCCGGAATGGTGACCGGCGAAGGTGAGCATGTCGTAGTTCGTCGTCAGGCCTGGGATGAAGCCGGCGACACCGACCAGCAGGAACACAATGCCGACGACGAGGGCGGCTTTCTGGACGGGCGTACGCATCGATTGCTGTACCTGCGCCATGACAGCCTCCTGATTGGTGAGCCTGATTGGTGTGTCCGTGCGCCCCGGCTACCCTGGGTGGAACCGCGCAAACGCCAGCGCGAATCCCGGGGTGGTCGGTCTAGGAGGCGAATGGCTGGGTACACGGCGAGCACGAGCTATCGGAGGAGACGTCGTGGCGAATACCGAAACCGGCCAGGTCAGCGGGACCAAGGACAAGACCTACAACATCATCTGGTTCACCGAGGCGTGCCTGAGCAACGTGCTGCGCCTGGAGACGTACATCGAAGACGCGGAGCGCGAAGGCGACGCGGAGCTCGCGGACTTCTTCCGCCGGGCGCAGAGTGACAGCCGAAAGGGCGCGGAGCAGGGCAAGCAGCTGCTCGCCGCGCGCCTGACGAGCTGACAAGAGCCACGTTGTGAAGGCCGGTATCCCAACCGGCCTTCACACGTGTAATCACCTCGAACGCGGGGAGGTCATCGAAATGACCGCACTTCCACCTGATCCGGACCCGAACCGCACACCGGGGCTCGAACCCGGCGGAGGCGTGCGACCCGGTGACACGCCGCCCGACTCGGGCAGCGTGTCCGGGTTGTCGCACCCGCAACCCATGCCTGGCCGTACCGGACCCATCTTGACCTACATCATCGTCGGACTGATCGCGGTGTGTGCGGTCGGCCTGGTGATCGCCCAACTGGTCGGCTTGATCGACGTGCTGTGGTGATCACCCGCACGGCGTTCACGAATACTGTTGGCGCACTGTCGACTTGGCGTCCTGTGCGCGTTCTTTCACGTCGTCGGCGGCCGAACGTGCCTCGTCGGCGACGGTGGAGGTCGCCTCCTGGGCGGTGGACTTCACCTGCTGGGCCGCCTGCTGCGCCGGTTCGGTCAACCGGTCCTTGACCTGGCCGGCCACCTCGCCGAGTTGCTCGGAGTGCTCGCGCGCGAAGTCCTTGGCCTGGTCGGCGACCTGCCGCTCGGCCTTGCTGGCCGGGATCAGCGACGCGGTCAGCCAGCCTATCCCGAACGCGATCAGACCCGCGGCCAGTGGATTGCCCTCGGTCTGCCGTCGAATCGCCTGCGGTGCATCGGAAACAGCGTCGGACACCGCCGTGGTGGCGCTGTCGACCTTGTCCCGGGCGTCCGCCGCGGTGTCGGCCGCGCTGCCCATCACCTTGTCCCGCAGGTTCGTCACGCCGCGCCGAACTCGGTCTGCTCGGCGCTGTACCACCTTGCCCGGGGACACCTTGTCGGCGAGCGCGTCGACATCGGCGCTCAGGTTGTGCTGTGTCCGTTCGATTTCCCGACGGATCCGGCGGGGGTCTTCGGTGCTCATCGGTGGCCCTTCAGTGCGTCGGGTACCTGTTTGAGGGTGTCAGCGGTCTGTTCCGGCTTGGGGTTGACGTCACGTAGTTGTCTGCGTCCAGCGCTGTACAGCGCCGCGCCGATCGCTGCCCAGACGACGGCGACGATCAGGCCGGCCCAGCCCGCGTCCATGACGTTGGCCAGGCCCGCCCACAGCGCGATCGACAGGAACACCAGGACCATCAGTCCGGCGACACCCGCGCCGGACAGCATCCCCGCGCCCTTGCCGGCCTTCGCAGCCTCCACTTTGAGCTCCGCCTTGGCCAGCGCCAGTTCCTGGCGCAGCAGCGTCGACAGATCACGGGACACGTTGCCCAGCAGTTCGCCGACGGACGCGTCCGCGACATCCGGGTGTTCCGCCTGCGGCGGAGGAGTCGGGGGAACAGTCATGGCCGCACCGGCTCGGGTCCGTTCCACGGCGGGGGAGTTTGACCCTGCCCCGGATATGGCGCCTGTGGTGGATATCCCGGTGGCGGGACCTGGTCCTCGACTGGCGGTGGATACGTGTATCCAGGCGGCGGTGCCTGCCCCTCGATCGGTGGGCTCGAGTACGTCGGAGCGGGTGGTGGGTACTCGGGCGGAGCCGCCTGCGGCGGCGCGGCGGGGAGGCGGTCCGTGTCGGTCCTGCCCACGTTGTCGTCCGACGAGTCCTCTCGCTGCGTGTCGAGCACGCCCCTGGTGAGCCTGCCGACCAGCACACCGGCGAGCGCGGCGCCCGCGAGGAACACGCCGGGCTTGCGTCGGGCGAAATCACGGACTTCGTTCAACAGGTCACCGGGCTGGCGGTCGTCGAGCCACGAAGCGACCGTGCGGGTGTGCCCGGCGGCCTGGTGGATCATCTCCGGAGCGATGCCCTCACCGTCGGACTTGTTGTACATGTCGTCGAGTTGATCGGCCAGCGTGTGCAGGGTCCCGGCCGCCTTGCGCTGCCCTTCGCGTGCCTGCTCGGTCAACTGCTGGCGGCCTTCGTGCATCAGATCGCGCGCCTGCCTGCCGGTTTCCCGCGCGACTTCCCTGACCTGTTCACCGGCGGTGTCCAAGACGTGCTTGCCGCCGCCCACGGCCGTGGTACCGACCTCAGCCGCCTCGCGTTCGGCCACCTGGGGAGTGGACGGCGGATCCTGCCGACTTTGCTGGACGGGGTATCCGCCCGGCGGGTGTGTCATCGTGTTCCTCCGGGGGCTGTGTCGATCCGGCCGCGGTGTGAGTCGGCCGGTGCCGGACGTTGTCACCGGCTCTGGGCGAATACCCCTGGAGCTGCCGGATATGCACCCACCACCCACATGTGTCCGGGTTCGGCAGCGGAGGACTGGCACGAGCGGGATCAATCGATCACAACGAGGGTACTCAGGTTCCGACCAGGTCGACGAGGGGAGCCGGGATGACTGAGCGGGTCGACGTTGTCGTGGTCGGCGCTGGGCTGGCTGGGTTGAACGCGGCGTGGCACCTGCAGCGTGCGGGGCTGGATGTCGTGGTCTGCGAAGCCGGTCACGAGATCGGTGGTCGGATACGCACGGACGTGGTCGACGGGTTCCGGCTCGACCGTGGCTTTCAGGTTCTGCTGCCTGCCTACCCCGCGGTACAGGCGTTGCCTGGTCTTCGGACGCTGCGGCTCCAGCCGTTCACCAAAGGGGTGATCGCGGCGCGGGACGAACACCGGGTGGAACTGGTGCCGCCGTGGCAGAAGTGGCCTGCGATAGGTGGCTTGGCCCGACACGCCCGTGATCTCGGTGCGCTCGGCGTGCTGTCGGCACGAGACATGGTCGCTCCAAACAGGACTGTGCGTGGCCGCCCGCAGCGCTCGACGGCGTCCGAACTTTCCGCGGCCGGGCTGTCGGATGAGTTCGTCAGCACTGTGATGCGGCCTTTCCTGGCCGGCGTGTTCCTGGATCGTGACCTCATCACGTCATCGCGGATGTTCCACCTGATCTGGCGCTCATTTCTGCGCGGGGGTGGTGCCCTGCCCGCATCCGGAATGGGCGCGCTTCCGCACTTGCTCTCCTCCGTCCTACAACCGGGCACAGTGCGTTGCCACACCGCTGTCGAGGCCCTGACGGATGACGGCGTGCGCATGACGTCACGCGAAGTCATTCACGCCCGCGCCGTCGTGGTTGCCACTGACGGCACCACTGCGGCACAGCTGCTACCAGGACTGACCGCGCCGCGTTGGCACTCGGTGAAGACGTACTACTACCGGGTCTCCACGCCACCACCTGACGCCGGCACCACGCTGTTCGTCGACGCGACTCACGATCTTCTGCTGAACACCGCCGTCATCAGCAATGTCGCGCCTGGTTACGCGCCGCCTGGCCAGGCGTTGATTGCGGCATCCGTGCCAGAGCCCGTCCGACGATCCGCGGCTGGAGCAGATCGTGCGCGAGCGGCTGGCACAGCTGTACGACGCCAGCACACGCGACTGGGACCTGCTGCACGAGTACGTGATCCCTCAGGCGTTGCCGGTCATGGGGCCGCAGCACCCGCTGCGCCGACCGGTACGCGTCGCCGACGGCCGATACGTCTGCGGCGATCACCGCGACACGAGCTCCGTCCAAGGTGCGTTGGTTTCGGGCCGCCGAGCCGCGACCGCTGTGCTCGAAGGTCTGTCTCTCGCGTGATTGAGACGGGCGAAGGTGGGTAGCCGGTTGCGGAATCGACTCCCACCAAGGGGTGATGAGCCATGCCTGGAAGGGAAAGCCTGCCGAGCACAGTGCGGCGGTCGTCCAAGAAGGCCCAGGACACGTGGGTCAAAACGCATGATTCCGCGATCGAGACCTACGGTGAGGGTGAACGCGCCCACCGCACGGCCTACTCGGCGCTGAAGCACTCCTTCGAGAAGGTGGGCGACCACTGGGAGGCCAAGGACGAACGCGGGCCGTCGGACGAGCAGGCCGCGCGGAGCAACCAGGCCCGGCCCGCCGACACCGCGGGCGGCGTGGACGCCAACGCCAGCAAGAGCCACCTCTATGAACTGGCCAAGCGGTTGGGCGTGCCGGGCCGGTCCGCCATGACCAAGGCGCAACTGGTGGACGCGCTGCGGAAGGCGAACGATCGCAAGACGGCGGCGAAGCGCTCCTAAGAGAACCGCTCCTAAGAGAACCGCTTCTCGGTTTTCCGGTTGCCCGCCCCGATCGAGGGTAGGCCGGTACCATGACCTTCGAACGTGCGGTGGTGACCGGTGGCGCCGGCTTTCTCGGCACGCACGTGTGCGCCGAGTTGCTCCGATGCGGCAGCCATGTCGTGTGTGTCGACGACTTCCGTACGAGCGACGCCGGCAATGTCCGGGGTCTGCTCGACAACCCGCGGTTCGAGATGCGTGTGGCGGACGTGATCGAGCCGTTCGACGTGCCGGGCACCGTGGACCTGGTGCTGCACCTCGCGTGTCCGGCATCTCCGGTGGACTACCTCGGAATGCCGGTGGACACCCTGCGTGCCGGGGCTTTCGGGACGTTGCACGCGTTGGAACTCGCGCTGCGCAAGAACGCTCGTGTCGTGGTGGCGTCGACCAGTGAGGTCTACGGCGACCCTCTGCAACACCCGCAGCGAGAGACCTATTGGGGCAACGTCAACCCCATCGGTCCCCGCAGTGTGTACGACGAGGCGAAACGGTTCGGCGAGGCGCTGACGACGGCCTATCGCCGAGAACGCGGTGTCCAGGCCGGAATCGTCCGCATCTTCAACACGTACGGGCCTGGTATGCGGCCGGACGACGGTCGTATGGTCCCCACCTTCCTCCGCCAGGCGCTGGCCGGTGAACCGCTGACGGTGCACGGCACAGGCGATCAGACCCGGTCGCTGTGCTACGTGGACGATTTGGTACGCGGTCTGCTGGCGATGGCGCGGTCCACTGAGCCGGGGCCGGTGAACCTGGGCAACCCCGAGGAGGTCACGGTGCTCGAGGTGGCCGAGCGGGTGATCGCGGCGACGGGCAGCCGGTCGGCGATCCGCCACGTGGCGCCGATGGCGGACGACCCGCGCAGGCGGTGCCCCGACATCGGGCTGGCGACAAAGCGGCTGGGGTGGTGGCCGGAAGTGTCACTGCGGGACGGCCTGCGTGCGATGGCGGACCGATCCGCCCGCCCGCTCGTCGACTAGCGAAGTCCACAGCAGACGGAAAGGCGAACCATGCGGGTTCTGGGTATCAACGCGATCTTCCACGATCCGGCCGCGGCGCTCGTGGTCGACGGCGAGATCGTCGCTGCCGCTGAGGAGGAACGGTTCTCACGGCGCAAACACGGCAAACGTCCTGTGCCGTTCTCGGCGTGGGAGCTGCCGGAACAGGCCGCGAGATGGTGCCTGGAGAGCGCCGGGCTGGAGCCGGGGAATCTGGACGCGGTGGCTTACTCCTACGATCCTGCGCTGGTCGAGCCGCACCAGGCGGGCCTGGACGAACAATGGGAGGACCTGCGCACCCAGTACGCCCGGCGCTCGCCGTACTTCCTGGCCACGGCGTTGCCAGGACTCGATCCGGACATCGTGCGGTTCGTACCGCACCACGTGGCGCACGCCGGATCGACCGGGCTCGCCGCTCCGTTCGACGGCGACTGCGCGGTGCTGGTGTCCGATGGACGCGGCGAATGCGCGTCCCACCTGGCCGGGAGCTATCGCGGCCACCATCTGGAGACCTTCGCCGCGCAACGGCTCCCGCACTCACTGGGGCTGATGTACGAGGAGTTGACCGAGCACCTCGGTTTCCTCCGATCGAGCGACGAGTACAAGGTCATGGCGTTGGCGTCGTACGCGAAGCCGAAGCACCTGGACCTGATGAGGGAACACGTCCACGCCACCGGTGACGGCGGCTTCGTCGTTCGCCCGATCGACTGGGCCACGTTGGCCAAGCGCCGGGACCCTGCGGGCGAGATGACCGAGGAACACGCGGAGCTGGCGGCGAGTGTCCAGGTCAGGGTGGAGGAAGTCCTGCTGGACCTGGCCAGGTGGCTGCACGACCGGACAGGGCAGCGCAATCTGGCGATGGCGGGCGGAGTAGCGCTGAACTGCGTGGCGAACACGCGGATCTTCGCCGACGGCCCGTTCGAGAACGTCTGGATCCAACCGGCCGCCGGGGACGCCGGAACCGCGCTGGGAGCGGCGCTGCACCTGGCGGCACAGGCGGGCGAACCCGCCACCGCGATGCCCGGTGCGGACCTGGGGCGCGGGTGGTCCGACGAGGAGATCCGCGGCTACCTGGAGCGTGCCAGGATCGCCTACTCCGAGCCGGCCGACGTGGCGGCCGAGGTCGCCACGGCATTGGCCGACGACCAGATCGTCGCCTGGTTCCAGGGGCGCAGCGAGTACGGCCCCCGTGCCCTGGGGCGCCGGTCGCTGCTGGCTCACCCGGGCCGCGCGGGCAACCTGGAGCGGCTCAACGACGTGAAAGGACGCGAGCAGTTCCGGCCGGTCGCGCCGATGGTGCTCGCCGACCGGGCGGCCGGGATCTTCGGCCGCGGTCCCCTTCCCAGTCCCTACATGCTTTTCGTGCACGACGTCCGTCCGGAGTGGAAGGACCGGATCCCGGCGGTGGTGCACGTGGACGGCACGGCTCGCCCGCAGACCGTCGACCCGGCCCGCGAGCCGTTGCTGGCGCGGATGCTGACCGCGTTCGACCGGCTCACCGGTCTGCCCGTGGTGGTCAACACGAGCCTGAACACAGCGGGCAGGCCCATGGTGGACGATCCACGCGACGCGTTGGAGTGCTTCGGGTCCGCGCCGGTGGACCTGCTCGCCATCGGGCCTTTCGTGGTGCGCAGGGCAGGGGCAGCGGCATGACTGTCGACTACACCGTGGTGATCCCCACGACCTGCCGCGAAAGCCTGACCGCGGTGCTCGAAACCGTCCTCAACGGTGATGGTCCTGCGCCGAGTGCGGTGATCGTGGTCGACGACCGGCGTGACCCGGTCGCGGGAGTGATCTTTCCGCCCGGCGTTCGGGTGTTGCGCACCGGCGGTCGGGGCCCGGCGGCGGCGCGCAACGCCGGTTGGCGGGCAGCGAACACCGAGTGGGTCGCGTTCCTGGACGACGACGTGCTGCCGCCGAGCGACTGGCCCGTCGCGCTGACGAAGGACTTGGCCGGTGTGCCGCCCGATGTGGCGGCCAGCCAGGCGCGGATCACCGTGCCGCTGCCTTCGGAGCGCAGACCGACCGATTGGGAGCGCAACACCGCGGGACTGATGGTCGGCACCTGGATCACCGCCGACATGGCCTACCGGCGGGCCGTTCTCCACCAGGTCGGCGGGTTCGACGAACGCTTCCCTCGTGCCTACCGCGAGGACGTGGAGCTGGCGCTGCGCGTGCTGGACGCGGGCCACAAGATCGTGACCGGGCAGCGCGAAACGACCCACCCGGTCCGGCCAGCCGGGTTCTTCGTCAGCGTGCGCGCGCAGCGGGGCAACGCCGACGACGCGCTGATGCGACGCCTGCACGGCCGTGGCTGGCGCAAGGCGGTCGGTGGTCATCCCAGCCGGATGCACTGGCACCTGCTCACCACGGCGGCCGCTGCGGGGGCAGTCCTGTTCGGGCTGAGCCGTCGACGGGCGGTCGCGATCCTGGCCGGTGTGCTGTGGGCGGGGCTGACCGCTCACTTCGCCGGTCAGCGGATCGCTCCCGGCCCCAGGACTCCCGGCGAGATCGCCCGCATGCTGGTGACCAGCGTCGCCATCCCGCCGGCCGCCTGCTGGCACCGGCTGCGCGGAGAACTCCGGGTCCGGTTGTGAACATCCTGGTGTTGCGCGCACTCGGACTCGGTGACCTGCTCACCGGTGTCCCGGCCTTGCGCGCACTACGGCGGGCGTACCCCTCCGCGAGCATCACACTGGCCGCGCCCGCGTGGCTGTCCGATGTCGTGGCCAGGATCGACGCGGTGGATCGCCTCGAGCCCACCGAAGGCCTCGTTCCGATTCGATGGCACGGACCGGCGCCCGACCTCGCGGTGAACCTGCACGGCAGCGGACCACAGAGCACCGACCTGTTGGCACATCTGGAACCCAGCAGGCTGATCGCCCATCGCGAGTGGGTCGACGACCAACACGAGATGGACCGCTGGTGCCGGTTGCTCACCGATCACGGCATTCCCGCGGACCCGTGGGACTTCCGGCTGGGCGATACGCGGCACGGCGGACCAGTGGTGGTCCACCCCGGGGCCAGTCACGGCTGCAGGCGCTGGCCCGCGGACAGATACGCCCACATCGTCCGTGCCGTCGCAGGTGAGGTCGTCGTGACCGGCGATGCCAGCGAGCGAGAACTGGTCGAGGAGGTCGCCGGACCCGCACCGACGCGGATCGGTGGTGACATGACCGGTCTGCTGGACCTTGTCGCCAACGCGCGGCTCGTCATCTGCGGTGACACTGGAGTGGCCCACGTGGCGACGGCCTATGGCACGCCGTCCGTGGTCCTGTTCGGTCCGGTTTCTCCCGAGCACTGGGGGCCGAAGTCGGGACCACACCGGGCGTTGTGGCACGGACGAACCGGTGACACGTTCGCCGACCAGCCCGACCCTGGACTGTTGACGATTTCCGTGGCCGAGGTGCTGGCCGCCGTGGCCGACGTGACAGGAGGTGAACGGTGGCATCGCAACGCATCGCGGTCGTCGGCGCGGGCTACGTCGGCCTGACGGCCGCCGCGTGTTTCGCCCGGCTCGGCCACGACGTGGTCTGCGTCGACGTGGACAAGGCCAAGGTGGACGCCCTGTCCCGCGCGGACGTCAGCCTGCACGAGCCCGGCCTCGCGCCGATCGTGTCCGCGGAGCTGGGTACGGGCAGACTGCGGTTCGTGCACGGTCTGCCCGACGACCTGTCTGAAGTGGACTTCGTGTTCGTCGCGGTACCGACACCGACCGGGGCGGACGGGGCAGCCGACCTCAACGCCGTGGACACCGTCTTGGACCAAGTACGGGACCGGCTCTCCGCCAACACTGTCGTGGTGGTCAAGTCCACCATCCCCGTCGGCACAGTCAGCCGCCTCACCGCGCTCCTGAACCGTCCGGACATCGCGGTGGTGTCCAATCCGGAGTTCCTCCGCGAAGGGCACGCGGTCGAGGATTTCCTCCACCCGCAACGAGTGGTCGTCGGTTCGGAGAACCAGACCGCGGCCAGGCGGGTGGCGTCGCTGTACGCGGGAACGCGAGCGCCGACACTGATCACCGGCAGTGCCAGTGCCGAACTGGTCAAGTACGCCAGCAACTGCTTTCTGGCGATGAAACTCTCCTATGTCAACTCGCTGGCCGAACTGTGCGAACAGCTCGGCGCCGACATCGCGGACGTCACCGAGGGCATGCGCCTCGACCAGCGGATCGGGTCCACGTTCCTCACGCCTGGCCCCGGGTGGGGCGGGTCGTGCCTGCCCAAGGACACCAAGGCCCTGTTGGCGACAGCACTGTCCGCCGAGGTGGATTTCTCCTTGCTGGACGCCACGATCGCCACCAACTCCCGCCAGGCACACCGCGTGGTCGCCAAAGTGCGTGACGCGGCCGGTGGTTCACTCACAGGTGTCCGTGTCGGCCTGCTGGGGCTGACGTTCAAAGCGGGCACGGACGACGTCCGGGACTCACCGGCGTTGGCGGTCGCCGAACTGCTGGCAGCCGAAGGCGCCGAGCTGACCGGGTATGACCCGTGCGTTCCCGGAGGCGACGCTGTCGGCTCGGTTCGAGTCGTGGCGTCGCCGTACACGGCGATCGACGGCGCGTCCGTGGTCGTGGTGCTCACCGAGTGGCCCGAGTTCGCCGAACTGGACTGGAAACGGGTGGGTGACGGCGGCCGGGCGGTGGTCGTCGACACCCGTGATCTGCTGCCGGTGAAGAAGGTCCGGGAAGCGGGCATCCGGCTGGTCGCTGTCGGAAAACCCCTTGTAGGGCAGAATAATCACAGAGAGTAGTAGTGGCGGTTCGCTGGTTTACTCACTACTTCTCCGGCAATCTCCGTCTGTATGCGACCCACCGCGGTGCTCTTCGACCGAGACGGCACCTTGATCAAAGACGTTCCGTACAACGGGAACCCGGCTCGCGTCGAACCGTTCCCACTGGCGGGCAGGGCGTTGGGGCACCTGCGCGCTCACGGGGTGCGTACCGGAGTGGTGACCAACCAGTCCGGCATCGCACGCGAACTGATCTCGAGGTCCCAAGTGGAGCAGGTGAATGCTCGAGTGGACGAGATGCTCGGCCCGTTCGACACGTGGCAGATGTGCCCGCACGGCCCTGAGGACGGCTGCGCGTGCCGCAAACCTGCCCCGGGGATGATTCTCGCCGCGTGTGCGCGCCTGGGCGTTCGTCCGGCGGACGCGGTGGTGATAGGCGACATCGAAAGCGATGTCCTGGCGGCTCGCAACGCGGGTGCCCGGTCGGTTCTTGTTCCGACGCCGGTGACGCGTGCCGACGAGGTCCGCCGCGCCCCGGTGATCGCACCGGACCTGATGACGGCCGTGAAGTGGGTGTTGTCGTGAAGGCGTTGGTCGTGCGATTGGACAGCGATGGCGATGTGCTGACCGCCGGTCCTGCCGTCCGGGCGGTCGCGAACAGCGCGGAGGTCACGTTCCTGTGTGGACCGAAGGGCAGGCAGGCCGCGGACGTCCTGCCGGATATGACCGAGGTGTGGCAGTGGGCCTGTCCGTGGATCCTCCCAGACCCGCCTGAGGTGTCCAAGGAGGAGGTCGACGACCTGCTCGCCGGGTTCGCCCGGTTCGACGTCGCGCTGGTGCTGACGTCGTTCCACCAGTCCCCGTTGCCGATGGCGCTGCTGCTGCGCATGGCCGGGGTCCGCCGGATCGCGGCGATCTCGGTCGACTACCCGGGATCTTTGGTGGACCACCGAATCCGGCCGGGCGTCGACCTCGACGACGACCAGCCCGAGCCACTCAAGGCGCTGCGTGTCGCACAGGCCGCGGGGTTCACCCTGCCGCCTGGTGACGACGGGAGCCTTCGCGTGCGCACCCCGCCGGACACCGGCGAGCTGACCGGTCGAACGCCGTACGTGGTCGTGCACCCAGGCGCGTCCGTCCCGGCACGGGCATGGTCACCCGATCGGTGCGCCGAAGCCGTGATCGCCTTGGGCGAAGCCGGGTACCGGGTCGTGGTCACCGGCGGGCCTGACGAGAAGGAGTTGACGTCACACGTCGCCGGGGTGGACGGGCTGGATCTGGGCGGTCGAACCACCTTCCCCGAGTTGGCGGGCGTACTCGCGGGCGCGGACGCCGTGGTGGTGGGCAACACCGGTCCAGCGCATCTGGCCGCCGCGGTCGCAACCCCTGTCGTGTCGCTGTTCGCACCGGTGGTTCCGGCATCGCGGTGGGCACCGTACGGCGTACCGGTCGAGATGCTCGGCGATCAGGACGCGCCCTGTCGTGACACTCGTGCCACTCACTGTCCGGTGGCAGGTCATCCCTGCCTGAACTCGATCACCGCGGCTGACGTCGTCGCCGCGGTGCGGAGGCTGACATGAACATCCTCGTGTGGCACGTGCACGGCTCGTGGACCACGTCGTTCGTGAGCGGCGGGCACATGTACCTGTTGCCGACCGGTCCGTGGGGCGGCGGCAGGCTCGGCAGGGACTGGCCCGCGGGCGCCGTCGAGGTACAGGTCGACGGCCTGCGGGACGTGCCTGTCGACGTCGCTGTCGTGCAGAGCCCCGACCAGGTCGAAGTGGCGGAGAGACTCGGTGTTCCGATGATCTACGTCGAGCACAACACCCCGGTGGGTGACGTGCCCCGCACCCGGCATCCCGTCGCCGACCGCGACGACATCACGCTCGTCCACGTCACCCACTTCAACCGACTGATGTGGGACTCCGGCGAAGCACCGACGAGGGTGATCGAACACGGGATCCCGGATCCGGGCGAGCAGTACTCCGGCGAGATGAAGCGGGTCGCCGTGGTGAGCAACGAACCGGTCCGCCGCGGCCGCGTCACCGGCACAGACCTGTTCCCGTTCTTCGCCGCGGAGGCGCCGCTCGACGTGTTCGGGATGGGCTTGGCGGGCCTGCCTGACGTCACCTGCCACGGTGACCTGCCGACGGAACGGCTGCACGAGGAAATGGCCCGGCGCCGGGTGTACCTGCACCTGACACGGTGGACGTCGCTGGGCCTGTCGTTGATCGAGGCGATGCACCTGGGCATGCCGGTGCTGGCGTTGGCCACGACCGAGGCGACCAGGGCGGTACCGCCGGACGCCGGGATCGTCTCGGCGAACCCCGACGAGCTGATCGAAGGACTGAAGCGCCTGTTCGCGGAGCCCGACACGGCCCGCCACATGGGCAAACAGGCGCGTGAACACGCACTGGCCCACTACGGGCTGGCCAGGTTCCTACGCGACTGGGACGAGCTGCTGATGGAGGTGAGCACATGAGGATTGCGATGGTTTCCGAGCACGCCAGCCCGTTGGCCAAGCTCGGTGAGGTCGACGCGGGCGGCCAGAACGTGCACGTCGCGGCGTTGTCCGCGGCGTTGTGCCGACTGGGGCACGAGGTCGTCGTGTACACCCGGCGAGACACGCCGGACCTGCCCGCGGAGGTGTCCGTGTCCAGCGGATACCGTGTCGTACACGTTCCGGCCGGGCCCGCGCGACGGGTCGGCAAGGACGAGATGCTGCCGTACATGGGCGATTTCGCCGCCCACCTGCGCGGACACTGGACGGGGACACGGCCCGACGTGGTGCACGCGCATTTCTGGATGTCCGGCCTGGCCTCGATTCTGGCCGCGCGTGACCTGGATGTGCCTGTGGTGCAGACGTTCCACGCGCTGGGCACCGTCAAGAAACGCCACCAGGGCGACGCGGACACCAGTCCGGTCGAGCGGATCCCCATCGAGCGGCTCGTGGCCAACCAGGCGGCGCGCATCGCGGCGACCTGCACCGACGAGGTGCTGGAGCTGACCAGGATGGGCGTGCCGCGCGGCCGGATCTCGGTCGTGCCGTGCGGGGTGGACGCCGACCTGTTCACCCCCGGCGGAACCGTCGATCCACACCGGATCGTCGCGACGGGCAGACTCGTGACCCGCAAAGGGTTCGACACGATCATCGCGGCACTGGCCGGGTTGCCGGGCGTCGAACTGGTGATCGCGGGCGGCCCGCCGAGTGAACGGCTCGGTACGGATCCCGAGGCCGAGCAGTTGCGGCGACAAGCCGCGGAGTGGGGTGTGGCGGACCGGGTACGCCTGGTCGGTTCCGTGTCCCGAGCGGATATGCCTCAGCTGTTGCGGTCCGCCGCCGCTGTGGTGTGCACACCGTGGTACGAGCCGTTCGGCATCGTTCCGCTGGAGGCCATGGCCTGCGGTCGCCCGGTCGTCGCATCCGCGGTGGGCGGCCTGACCGACACCGTGGTGCACAAGGTGACTGGCTTGCACGTTCCGCCGCGTTCGCCTCGTGCGCTGACAGAGGCGTTGCGGCAACTGCTTGACGACGAGGTGGTGAACCAGTCCTACGGCCTGGCGGGGCGAGACCGCGCGATGGCTCGATACACCTGGGGCCGCATCGCCCAGGACACGGTGAGTACCTACGCACGGGTTTGCGCGACCCAGCGGGCGGATCAACTCGTGGGGGAGGGGCAATGAATCCACGTACCCACATCGACGCTTTGGCGCGGACGTTGGACGCGCTTCGCGGCCACAGCAACATGCTCGTGCGCTGGGGTCGAGTCATGGCCGAGCAACTGCCCACCGGTGCGCGACTGCTGGCAGCGGGCAACGGCGGGTCGGCCGCGGAAGCCCAGCACCTGACCGCTGAACTGGTCGGTCGCTACCGCACTGACCGGAACCCGTACTCGGCCATCGCGCTGTGCTCGGAGTCCTCCAGCGTCACCGCGATCAGCAACGACTACGGCTACGACGAGGTCTTCGCCCGCCAGGTCACCGCCCACGGCCGGAGCGGTGACATCCTCGTGCTGCTGTCCACATCGGGGCACAGCAACAACCTCCTGCAAGCCGCGCGGGCAGGCGCACGGTGCGGGCTGACAGTGTGGGCGATGACCGGCGCCCGGCCCAATCCGCTCGCCGACCTCGCCGACGAGACCCTTGCCCTGCCCGGCGACGCATGCACTGTGCAGGAAGCGCAACTGGCTGCCGTGCACATCCTTTGCGAGGCCTTCGAGGCGGCTGTCGGCCTACCGGCCGCCGAGACGCAACGGCAAGTCTCATGAACCTCGCCGTCGTGGGAGACACCTTGCTCGACGTCGACGTGGTCGGAACAGCCACCCGGCTGTGCCCCGACGCGCCAGTTCCCGTCGTCGACGTGACGAGCGAGAACGCGCGCCCGGGGGGCGCTGGTCTTGCCGCGTTGCTGGCACACGGTGTCGACGTGACACTGGTGACCGCGATCGCCGATGACTCGGACGGTGATCGACTACGCAAAGCACTGGGCGACATGACAGTTGTCGCGGGGCTTTCCTGGGCGGCGACACCGGTCAAGACGCGTCTGCGCTGCGCCGGGCAGTCACTGGCTCGGATCGACCGCGGCGGTTGCGGTGATCCCGTCGTGACCGACGAGATGCTTGACGCGATCGAGTCGGCCGACGCGGTCCTGGTCTCCGACTACGGCCGTGGCCTGACCAAGGACGTTCGTCTGCGGTCGGTCTTGGGCAACGCTGACCTGGTTGTGTGGGATCCGCACCCGCGTGGCTCGGTACCGGTCGCGGGCGTTCGACTCGTGACCCCGAACGCCGCCGAGGCCGCTTCGGCGTGCGGAGCCGGTCCCGCACAGGCCGCTGGCATGCTGCGTGACATCTGGCTCGCCGACGGCATCGTGGTGACCACCGGCTGCGACGGCGCCGTCCTGGACGTCGGCGACGGACCGATCACCGTCAACGCGCCCAAGACCCAGGTCGTCGACCCGTGCGGCGCCGGCGACTGTTTCGCGGCGACCGTCGCTGTTCGGATGATGCACGGCGCCGACGCGTTCGATGCCGTGCAGGCCGGTGTGGGCGCCGCGAGCCGGTTCCTCGGCGACGGCGGAGCCGCTGGACTCATTGTCTCGGAAGGAGAAAGGTGATGAACACAGTTCTGGTCACCGGAGGTGCCTCCGGACTGGGGGCCGCGGTCGCCGCCGCGGTCATCGACGAAGGCGGACGCGCGATCGTCCTCGACAAGGCCGCCCCCACCGCTGCGGTGACGGACTTCGTACCAGTGGACCTGTCCGACAGCGCCGCGGCCGAACAGGCCGTCGCCGAAGCGGTGGACCGCAACGGCGGACTGGACGGTGTGGTCACGGCGGCGGGCATCGACAGCTGCGGCCAGCTCGACCAAGTATCCACTGAGGACTGGGAGCGGGTGGTCAGGGTCAACCTCCTCGGCACGGTCGCCGTCGTGCGGGCCGCGCTGCCCCATCTGGAGCGCTCACGGGGCCGGGTCGTGACGGTGGCGTCGACGTTGGGACTGCGCGCACTGCCGGACGCGACGGCCTACTGCGCCTCGAAGTTCGGCATCGTCGGGTTCACCAGGGCGCTGGCCGCCGAGACCGCCGGCCGGATCGGGGTGACACTGCTCGTGCCCGGCGGAATGCGAACGTCGTTCTTCGACGGCAGGGCGGAGCAGTACCGGCCGCCGGACATGAACAAGCTCAACGCGCCGGAAAACGTGGCCGCCACGGTGGTCCACGTGCTCAACCAGCCGCCTGGGTGCGAGGTCAGGGAACTGGTGGTCTGCGCTTCCAACGAACCGTCATGGCCCTGATGCCGCACTCGGCCGAGGAGATCCGCCGGATCGTCGCCGGGCACCGCGCCGCCCGGCGGCGGATCGTCTTCACCAACGGCTGCTTCGACATCCTGCACCGCGGCCACGTCGAATACCTGAAGCAGGCCAAGCGCCTCGGCGACGTGCTGATCGTCGCGGTGAACGACGACGCGAGCGTGTCCCGGCTGAAGGGGCCCGCACGGCCGGTGAACACGGTGTCCGACCGATCCGCCGTCCTCGATGGACTGTCCAGTGTGGATCACGTAGTGGAGTTCGGTGAGGACACCCCGATCCGGCTCATCGAACTGGTCCGGCCGGACGTGTACGTCAAAGGCGGCGACTACACGCCGGACAGGCTGCCGGAAGCCGCGGTGGTCCGGTCGTGGGGTGGCGAGGTCGTCGTGGTCGGGCACGTCGCGGACCGGTCGACCACGGCCGTGATCGACCGGATCAGAGCACCAAGCGGTTAGGGACAACCAGGTCGCGGCCGCACGCCGCGCGGTGGGATCATGGCCACACCTCGTCCGGGTCCAGGTCCGGCCTGCCACCCGCGTGGTCGACTGTTCGCGCGGCGGCGGCAACCGACATCCTCGCGGCATCGTACGGGCCGAGGCCCGAGTCCAAGCCAACAGTCAGCGCGGCGACAAGCGCGTCCCCGGCGCCGGTCGTGTCCTTCACCGTGGTGTCACCCAACGGGAACACGGCCTGACCATCGTTCCACAGGAAGACGTTCGCCTCGGCCGTTGCGAGGACCACGAGGTCGGGGCCGCGTCGCAGCAGGCCCTGGCCCACCGTCAATGCGTTGTCCACTGTGTCCAGCTTCGCTCCGGTCAGCTGCTCGCCCTCCTGCTGGTCCATGCGGAGTACGTCTGCGCTCGCCAGCAGTTGCTCCGCCCGAGGCACTCCGTCGAGCACGATCCGCGCTCCGCGAGCCTGCTGTACCGCGGCCACCGCCGTCTCGGTCGGTTGCTGGAGTTGAACGATCACGGAGTGGGCATTGGCGAACGCCGACTTCGCGGCACCGATGTCAGCAGGGGTGTCCAGGACCTCGTCCGGGATGTCCTCGAAGTAACGCCAACTGCCGTCCGGGGTGACCACGTCGACGATCAAGGCTGACACGGTGTCCGGTTGCCGTCGCACGTAGGCAGTTTCGACGCCGCTGAGTTCGGCCTGTGCGACCAGCCAGCCCGCGGTCTCGTCGGAACCGATGGCACCGATCAACGTGACCGCGTTGCCGAGTTGGGCGGCTGCGACAGCGATGTTGGCACCTTTGCCGCCAAGCAACTCGCGCCGCTCGCTGACCTCCGTTCTCGACCCGATGTCCGGCATGTGCGGAACCACCAGAACGAGATCACGAGCCACCTGCCCGACCACCACGGTATTCGGAATCGCCATGATGAGGCGATACCCACCTGATCATCCCTGAACCCGGATTTCATCACACCGGCCCCCGGCAGCTGTACCGCTTGGTGCCGTGTGTGCTTGAGTTTCGCCCCTGGATGGCGGGGTATGGGCATGGAGTGAACAGGAACGACACGAGCAAGGACATCGCAGTCGGCTTACTCGTCGATCCAGGCCTGGCTGCGAAGCTGGCCGACCGGCTGCACGGCTCCCTGCCGGAACGCCTGCGCGCGGCGGTGGACGACACAGTCAGGTGGACGGTCGACACCGTGCAGGATCCGTTCGAGGCGATGTACCCGGACATCGGTCTGCTGATGGAGAAGGCGTGCGCACACGTCCGGGGAACCGTGTGGGATCTGGTGATCTGCGTGACCGATCAGCCGATGCTGAACGGCAGAGACGTCGTGGCAGCGAGTCTGCACACGGCCGAGCGTGTCGCGGTGATCTCGTTACCGGCGCTCGGCGGGCTCCACCATCATCGGCTGCACACGGTCGTGATGGCTGCGGTTGCCTGTCTTCTCACGGAGGACGGAACGCGGGAGACCGGTTTGCGGCGGAACCTGCCCATGCCCACCTACTCGGTGTTCCGGTCGGACGCGCACCTGGACGTGATTCTGCGCAGGCGCTGGGCGTTGTTTCAGGCCGTGGTGGGAATGGTCCGGGTCAACCGGCCGTGGCGGTTGTTCCGCGGCCTGTCGATGGCTCTGGCCGGTGCGTTGGCCGGCATGACGTTCGGCATCCTGTACTCGACGATCTGGACCCTCGCGTCAGCGCTCGGCACGGTGCGACTGATCGCGGTCACCGGCGTGGGTGTCGCCGTGTTGGCGGTCTGGATCATCGCGGGACACGAATTGTGGGAGAGCGGGAAGCGTGATCCGGAGATCCGGCTGCGGAACATCAGCACCGTCGCCACAGTCGCTGTCGGTGCGGTCGCGTTCTTCGCGACGTTGTTCCTGATCGCGCTCGCCGCGGTCGCGCTGGTCGTCCCGCCCGCGTACCTCGCCGGTGTGCTCGGCCATCCGGTCGGTTTTCCCGATTACCTGACCATCGCGCTGATGGCCAGCGTGCTTGGCACCCTGGCGGGCGCGGTGGGATCCGGTCTGGAGAACGACACCGCCGTGCGGGAAGCCACCTACGGTTACCGTGCACGCCAACGACGCGACAGGGTCGAACGCGACGCCGAGAGCGGCACGACGCCCACCCAGCGATACCGCAGGGACTGACCACGAGAGGTGCCCCAGCCCGCGCCGGGGCACCCGGTGGTCAGGACGACTGCACCGCCTTGACCAGCTGGTCCCTGGTCATCCCGGACGTGCCGTCGATGCCCGCGTTGCGGGCCTGCTGGAGCAACTCCTGCTTGGTGGCCTCGCCCGGCTGGTCCCCGAGGTGCCGGGCCCGGCTCGCGGCGAAGGCCTCGCCCAGCTCCGCGCGCCTGCTGTCGTCGAGAGCGGCATGCATACGGGGCAGGACGTGGGTTTCCTCTTCCCGCACGTGGTGGGTGACGGCTTCGACGACCTTGGCCAGCACCTCGTCGTAGCGGGCCGAGGTCGGATCCGCCTTGGCGAGTTCGACCAGCAGTTTCTCGGCCTCGGCGTGTTCGTGCTGGCTGTGTTCGATCTCCTCGATCTCGCCGACCTCGCGTTTGCCGACCGGGTACACCTCTGCTTCCTCGGCCCGGCTGTGCGCCACCAGCAGCGCGCACACGACCGGGGTGAGCAGCGGGCGTTTCCGCGGACTGTTCTTCAGTTCGTCGAACAGCCGCTCGACCTCGCGGTGGTCGTCCATGATCAGTTCGATGACGTCCACGGGTACCTCCATGCAGTTCGGGTAACGATTCGAGATGTACCCACTGCGGCCGGATTCACTCATGGCCCTGAGCCGTCCCGGAAGGGCGGACGCTGAACCTGGCTGCCACCTGCCGAAACGGCGCGGCATCGCGTCGCCATGCCCGGTTGCCGAGCAGACGGAGGCCGTTCAGGCCGACCAGGATCGTGGAGCCTTCGTGGCCTGCGACACCCAGTGGCAGGGGGAGTGTGCCGAGCAGGTCCCAGGCGACGAGGACGCAGATGATGACGACGGCGATCGTGAGGTTGGCGATGACGAGCCGTTGAGCGCGTCGTGCCAGTGCGACGACCGAGGGCAAGGTGGTGAGGTCGTCCCGAGTGATCACGATGTCCGCTGTGTTCAGTGCGAGGTCGGATCCGTTTCCTCCCATGGCTGTTCCGATGTGGGCAGCCGCCAAAGCCGGGGCGTCGTTGACGCCGTCGCCGACGACCATCACATTCGCCCCGCTCTGGTGGATGCCATGGATCACGGCGACCTTGTCCTGAGGGAGCAGGTTCGCGCGGACTTCCGAGATGCCGGTTTCGCTGGCGACTCGTGCCGCGGAACGAGGGTTGTCTCCTGTGAGGAGTACCGGTGTTGTCCCGGTGAGCCTCGCCAACCGTGTGATGGTGTCCGCGGCGCCGGGACGCACGCGGTCGGTGAACCCGAGAAGCCCGGCTGGGACCTCGTCGACGTAGATCACGGCCACCGTGTGGCCGTCGTTCTCCAACGCGGCGACCAGGTTCAGCGCGTCGCCGGTCAGGTGGTCACGGCAGTTGCTGACGTCGATGCGGCGGGACCCGACATGGGCGCTGATGCCGCGGCCGGGAATGGAGGTGAAGTGATCCGGCTGGCCGACCGGCAGGTGGTGTGCGGCGGCTACGACGGCTTTCGCAAGGGGGTGTTCGGACGGGTACTCGGCGGTGGCCGCCAGGGCGAGCAACTCCTCGGTGTCGCTGACAGCGCCACCTGGAAACGCTTGAACGTGGACCAGTTGTGGAGTTCCTTCGGTCAACGTGCCGGTCTTGTCGAAGGCCACCTGGTCGACCGTCGCCAGTTTCTCCATGACGACAGCGGATTTGACGAGTACACCGTGACGTCCGGCGTTCGCGATCGCTGACAACAGCGGTGGCATCGTGGCGAGCACGACCGCGCAAGGGGAAGCGACGATCATGAACGTCATGGCACGCAACAAGGTCGGCTCCAATGCGGCGCCGAACAGCAGCGGGATGACGAACAACGCGACCGTCGCCGCGACCATGCCGATCGAATAGCGCTGCTCGAACTTCTCGACGACCATCTGGGCGCGTGCTTTGGTGGCGCTCGCGTCTTCGACCAAGGTCGCGATCCGGGCGATCACGGTGTCGCCGGCTGGGCGGGTGATGCGGACCTTGAGCATCCCGGTGCCGTTGAGCGTGCCCGCGAAGACCTCGTCGCCGGGGTGTTTGGCGACCGGCAGCGGTTCGCCCGTGATGGTCGCCTGGTCGACGTCGCTGCCGCCGTCGACGACCTGTCCGTCACCGCCGACGCGTTCGCCGGGCCGGATCAGGATCACGTCGCCGACGTCCAGGTCGGCGGTGTCGACCACGTCCTCGCTGCCTGCTGTGAGACGGCTCGCGCGTTCGGGAGTGAGGGCGAGCAGTTCGTGGACGGAGTCCTTGGTGCGTTTGGTCGCGATGGCTTCCAGGGCTCCGGAGGTGGCGAAGATGACGATGAGCAGGGCACCGTCGAAGACCTGACCGATCGCGGCGGCACCGATCGCCGCCGCGACCATCAGCAGATCGACGTCGAGTGTCCGTTCTCGCAACGCCTGGAGACCCGACCAGGCGGGTTCCCACCCGCCGGTGACGTAACAGGCGAGGTACAAGGCCCACGACAGCCATGGCGGGCCGTCAACGAGATGCGTCACGAGGCCCAGCACGAACAGCATGGTCGCGGTGGTGGCCCATCGGACTTCGGACAACGACCAGGCTCTGGCCCGTCGGCGTGTGCTGGCCGGTCGCACTTCGGGACGAGCGCCTACCTGAGTGATCACGTGACTATCTATATGCGCAATCGTGCAGATACGCAAGTAGTGGACTGGTGGGTATGGTGGTCCGATGCACACGGAGCTGCCGGAATTTGAGATGCCCAACGACGAACAGGTGCATCTGGCCGCGGAGACGTTCCGGATGCTGACCGACCCGACCCGGATCAAGATCCTGTGGGCCTTGTTGCAGGGAGAGTCTTCAGTCGCCTGCTTGGCGGAGCTGGCGGGGGCCGCACCGACGGCCGTGAGCCAGCACTTGGCCAAACTACGCCTCGCCGGTCTCGTTCGTGGCCGCCGCGTCGGCACATTCGTGTACTACTCGGCCGCGAACAACCACGTCCGGAGCCTGTTGGACCAAGCGCTGTTCCACGCGGACAAGATCGAACAGGGTTCGTCGGCGACCGGCTGAGTACCCCTGCGGTCCAAGGCCGTGGGCGGTGATCGTTTCGTGGGACTTGATGATTCCATGCCGGAATGAACGATCACCAGGTCGCTCGGATCGGCCCGAGGTCATCAGGGCGGAGAGCCGGGGCTTTCCGACTCGCTACCGAGGGTGCGGGGAACATGGCGGATACCGAGAGCTGTACCGCGAACTCCTGCCGCCCGCACTGCGATCGGCCTACCGCGAGCTGTCCGCGATGCCGTTGCGAACACCGCACATCACGTCGGATGAGCCGTGGATCCCCTGGGAGCTGGTACTTCCGTACGACGCCGACGGGCCGGGATCGGTCGTCGAGGACGATCACTGGTGCGTCCGGTTCGAGCTGACCGCTGGCTCGCCGGGCAGGCGGCCCCGCCTGCGCGCGTCACGGCACGATCGGCGGTGTTCCTGGAGGTGTCCGAGCCATCCGGCGCTGATCCCTTGCCTGCCGTGTGGGGTGAGCGCGCACGACTGCAGGTCACCGACCGGCCCGCCGCCTTCCTCGCGGCGGAGTTCTACGACCGGCTGGCCACCGGCGCGACCGTCGGCCGAGCGATGACGAAGGCCAGGCTGACCACCCGGCGACGCTGGCCGGACGACCCGACTTGGCTGGCCAACAGCGTCTACGCCCATCCGAACACGACGGTCGCGTTCCGGCTGGATGTCGCCTAGCGGCCACTGGTCAAGGCTGCTGTGCGAGCACTTCGGGGTTGAGCAGGCAGCGTGGGCGTTGCCCGGCCAGACCGGCGAACAGGTTCTCGACGGCGAGCAGGCCCATCGCGGTCCGGGTTTCGACGGTGGCGCTGCCCAGGTGCGGCAGCAGGGTGACGTTGTCGAGGCTGAGCAGGGACTCGGTGACGGCGGGTTCACGTTCGTAGACGTCGAGTCCGGCGGCGAAGATCTCACCGGTGCGCAGTGCGTCGGCGAGGGCTTGCTCGTCCACGATGGGACCGCGTGCGGTGTTCACCAGTACGGCTGTTGATTTCATGTGGTGGAAGGCGTCGGCGTTGAACAGGTGCCGGGTTTCCGGCGTCAACGGGGTGTGCACGCTCACCACGTCGGCCTCGGCCAGCAGGGCCGCCCATTCGCGCCACTCGACCTGTGCCTCCTGCTCGGCGTCGGCGGGCAGCCGGACCACGTCGGTGTAGATCACCCGCATGCCGAACCCGAGGGCCCGCCGCGCCACCGCGCGGCCGATCCGGCCGCAGCCGACGATGCCGAGTGCCTTGCCGTACAGGTCGTGGCCGAGCATCATCCGCGGGTCCCAGATCCACGGCGTGCTCGTGCGGATCAGCCGGTCGCCCTCAGCCACCCGGCGTGTGCTGGCCAGGACCAGCGCCCAGGCCAGGTCCGCGGTCGCTTCGGTGAGCACGTCGGGGGTGTTGGTCACCAGCACGCCGCGGCGGGTGCATTCGGCCAGGTCGACGTTGTCGAACCCGACCGCGTGGTTGGCGACGACCTTCAGGCCGGGTCCCGCCGCGTCGAGGAGTTCCGCGTCGACCTTCTCGGTGAGGATGGTCAGCAGCCCGTCCTTGCCCGCGGCCCGGCGCAGCAGTTCGGCACGGGGGATCGCGTCCGGTGGACCCTGGTAGAGGTCCAGTTCGCAGCGGCCGGACAGGGCTGTCATCGCCTCCGCCACGAGCTCACGGGTCACCAGAACGGCCGGTTCAGCCATGCGACACCTCACGGAGCAGGTCGTTCAACGCCGCGGTCGCGGCCTGGATGTTGTCGATGGTGTTGGCGTAGGAGAACCGAAGGTATCCCTCGCCGTACGAGCCGAACGCGGTTCCCGGCAGGCACGCCACGCCCGCGCGCTGCAGCATCATATCGGCCAGGTCAGCCGCGGGCAGGCCGACCTCGCGCACATTGGGGAAGGCGTAGAAGGCTCCGGCGGGCACCACACAGGACACTCCCGGCACGGCGTTGAGGCCGGACACGATGACGTCCCGGCGTTGCCGGAAGGCCTCCGCCATCCGGTCGACGTCGTCCCACGGTCCGCGCAGCGCGGCGATCGCCGCGTGCTGGCTGAACGCCGACGTGCACGACACGGAGTTGATCACCAGTCGGCTGACCGGTTCGACCAGTGCCTCGGGGAACACGCCGAACCCCAGCCGCCAGCCGGTCATCGCGAACGTCTTGGACCAGCCGTCGAGCAACACCGTGCGGGCGGCCATCCCGTCGACGTCGAGCACGCTGTGGTGCTTGCCGTCGTACTGCAACGCCCAGTAGACCTCGTCGGACAACACCACGAGATCGTGTTCGATGGCGATGGCGGCGATCGCCTCGGCCTGTTCGGCGGACATCGCACTGCCGCACGGGTTGTGCGGCGAGTTGAGGATCAGCAGCTTGGTGCGGTCGGTGACCAGCGACGCCAACTCGTCCGGGTCGATGGTGAAGTCGTTGGCCTCCCGCAACGGCACCGCGACCGGCCGGGCCCCGGCGAACGCCGCGATCGACGCGTACATCGGGAAGCCGGGGTCGGGGTAGAGCACCTCGTCACCCTCCTGGCACAGAGCCATGATCGTGAAGAACATGATCGGCTTGGCACCGGGAGTGACCACGACCCTGTCCGGGGTGGTGCTCATCCGCCCGGTCCGATCCAGGAACTCCGCGACCGCGAGTCGCAGTTCCGGGATGCCGGGCGCCGGGACGTAGTGGGTATGACCGCTGTGCAGCGCCTCCGCCGCGGCCGCCGTGATATGCGGTGGCGTGTCGAAATCCGGTTCACCGATCTCCAGGTGGATGATCTCGCGCCCACCTCGCTCCAACTCCTTGGCCCTGGCCAACACCTCGAACGCCGACTCGGTTCCCAGTCGTCGCATCCGATCCGCCAACTTCACAGGCTCGGCTCCTTCCGCACGCCTCGGCACACCTTGTTCATCTTCACGGCTTACCCGGCGTGGCGGCTACGTAAGAAATATGGGTTCTCTACCTAATTAATTCTGGTGCCGGGGCGGGTGGTCGCGTCCACTGAGGATTGTCAGCGGAAGGCGCTGCGTGGGCGGCCGTGCCGCTACTCGGCCTGTTGCGAAGCGCGCTGGACGCGGTGACGGTCGGTGCGGCGGGACCGGGCCAGTCCACCGGCGATCACGCTGATCAGCGCCAACGCGGCTGCCACGGTGGGCACGGTCCGTCCGGCGCCGAACATCGTCGCGTTGTGCCTTCGGGTCTGTCCTCTGCCTGTGGGTGGCAATGGTTACGACGATCGACGTACGCCATTCGCCCAGGACCGCGCTTCTCGACGTAGCCGACCGCGCCGCTGGTGGGAGTTGTGCCTTCGCGTGGAGACCTATGATCGCGGCATGTGGGACGGCGTCATTTCGCTCCGTCCGCCGGTCTGGACGCAGGATGTGCTGTTGGCGCTGTTCGTGGCCGTGATGCAGGTGCACGGCACGGTGGTCCGCAACAGCGGGGAGCTGGTGCTGCGTCCCCTCGCCGACCTCGGGAATCTGGGGTACGTGCTGGTGGCCGCCAGCGGTGTGGTCGTGGCTGTACGCCGACGCTGGCCCGTCGCGGTGTTCGTCGTGACCGCGCTCATCAGCATTGCTTACTATGCTCTCGATTTCCCGGACGGCCCGGGGTGGCTCGGACTGTTCGTGGCCATCTACACGCTCACCGCGCTTGGCGACGGGCACCGTTCGCTGATGGCGGCCGGTGCGGGAATCGTGGTACTGGCTGCCTGCTGGCTGGCGCAGCCACCGACATCGAACCACCGGCCGCCATCGGCTGGGTGTACTTCCGAATCGGCGCTTCGGTCATGAGCGCAGCCCTCGGCGAGAGTGTCCGTTCCAGGAGAGTCATCGCCACCGAAGCACTGAAACGGGCCGAGCTGGCCGAACGGACCCGCGAGGACGAAGCGCGAGCCCGGGTCAGCGAGGAACGGCTCAGGATCGCACGCGACGTGCAGGGCACCGTCGCACACGCCATCTCCATCATCAACGTCAGGTCGGGCGTCACCGCGCACATCCTCGACACATCCTCGGCGTGCTCCACGACGACACCGACGGCCGCGCCCCGCGCCCAGGGCTCGGCCAGATCGGCGAGGGTGGGCAGCGCCGTGTACCGAATCCTGCAGGAGTCGATCACCAATGTGATTCGTCACGTCGGTCCTACCCGCGTCACTGTTGAACTGGAGTACGGCGCTGGTGCCGTGCGGATCATCGCCTCGCGTGTGGTGTTCGTGTGCACTCGCAACGCCGCGCGGTCGCCCATGGCCGCGGCGGTGTGGAGCGAGCACAGCGCGATCCCGGCCAGTTCCGCCGGGACACACCCCGGCTCGCGGTTGAATCCCCGGCTGGTCGCGCTCGCCGACCGGCACAGTCTACGCCTGGAGCGGGACCACACGGCACACGTGCACGACGTCATCCGGCCGGACGACCTGGTCGTGGTGGTGTGCGACAACGCGTACGAGGAAATGGGGGATGCCTCCGTGCACTGGTCGGTCCCCGATCCGGGCCCGGTGGACACCGACGAGATCTTCGAGGACGTCCTCGCGCAGCTCGCCCACCGGGTAAGCCGTCTGGTCACGATGGTGAGCGCGTCATGACCCCGCCCTGATTGGCCGCAGTAGACGGACGGAGCGGCCCGCCGCACGTCAGGAACCGGAGACATGGAAGATCTCCGCCGAGGCTGGTTTCACGGTCCTCATTGCTCACCATTGTGGTGACCGTTCCCAGGTTTCGTTGCCGGGCGGTTGCGGGTACTGGTCCTCTGTCGTCTGCGTCCGCAGGTGTGATGACCAGGTGGGGAGGATCTGCCGTGACAGATGGTGGAATCGAGGATGCAGCCTTGTCGGCCGATCGGCACGAGGAGGTCACCCGCCTCCGTGTTCGCGTCGACGAGCAACAGCAGCTCCTGGACGGGGCAGCCGAGAACATCAGACAACTACGCGAGGAGGTCGAGGGTCTCCTCCAGCGTTTCGATGACCCGTCATCGTCCCGGTGACACGCCGAACACGCAGCCGCTAGAACGACTGCCGGTCGCGTTCCTGTTCGACGACTGCGTCCAGATCGGACAGTCCGCGCAGGCCTCGCAACGGTTGAGCCATGCGGTGGTTGGCGCGTAGTCGCGGTTCGTTGCGGTGAAGGAATGTCCAGTAGCCCGCGGTGAAAGGACACGCGTGGCTGCCGAGACGGGTGCCCGGGTCGTACGCGCAGGGTCAGCAGTGGTCGCTCATCCGGTTGATGTAGGCGCCGCCCGCCGGATAGGGTTTGGTGGCCACCACACCGGTCAATCTGGTGTCCACGCATCTCCGCAATGCCCGCCGTGCCTCGTCGTGGGACGCCGCGAACAGTCGCGGGCCGTCGCAGCCGACGGGGTCGATCCGGCCATCGGCGACGAGTGCGTCCAGGTGTTCGCGGACCTCGGCGTCGATCTCGTCCTCCCTCGGCCGATACGGCCGAGGAACGTCCGAAGTGGCCCGTTGGGGTGGACGGTCCCGGTTGTCCTTGTCGAGGTTCCACCGGCCACCGACCGGTTCACCGTCCGGGTCGACCGTCGTCATCGCTCCATTGTGCGGTCGGACGACGGTTTCGGCCGTGTAAGCCCTCAGCTCAGCGCGTCAAGTCCGTGCTGCCAGCGTTGCCGTCGCTCCGCGGAGTCCTGATCCCACCACGGAGTGCCGCGCTCGCCCAAGGCGACTTTGGCGGTGTGCACGCGTGTCCGGGCTTCCTGCTCCGCTGTGGCGTCCTGGCGGCGGCGGGCCGCGCCGACATCCCGGCGCGCCCGCATCAGCAGGCTACGCAACCGGGCCGCCACCTCCGCCGGGATCTCGGGGTCCGTCGCACGCCACCGTCGGCCGTCGACCACGATGAAGCGCCCGTCCGGCGTGCGGTCCGGCTCAACCATCCGTGCGCCGCGGCAGCCGGATCCGGATCGGCCCCCGCCACTCGCCGTCGGGGTCAAGCAGTTGCCCCGCTGGGTGAGCCGCACCTGGCCGGTCCGGGCGAGTTCCCTGGCCAGGTCCCGGGTCTGGGACAGCGCGGGACGCCAGGCCTCGGTCACCGCCCTCGCCGCGTCCGACGGACACGTGCTGCTGTGCTCGCCCCGCGCGCTGGCCAAGGCAAGGATGGCGGCCCGCAGCCGTTCGGCCAGGGCCTCGGCGGTCAGCGCGATCCGGGCCTGGTCCGCGCCAGGACCGTCACCATCCCGAATCCGCTCCAGTTCCTGCCGGGGCCCGGCCCGATCGGTCATGCCACCAGGGTCCCACCGACCGGCTCACCCCGCCCGACGTCGCCCAGCAACCCCATGATGCCGGGACCCCGCACCTTCGAGGAGAGCCATAACACTCGCCCAAGAGCTTCGCTGGGAGCCTGGATCGAGTATGTGCCATGGGGGTTGACACGTGGTGGCGCGAATCAAATGGTCATCGGATCGGAACATCCCACGAATCACACTTCTGGCGGTTACCTCAGCCAATGTGGCGAGTACTGTCTGCGTTGTCTGATATTGACGTCGGGGTGTGTAGGCGTACGGGCTCGGTGTTGAGTCACGTACAGGTCAATTGGTCCACTGTATAGCATATCGGAATATGCGACTGCGGTCGTCCGGCTGTCGCGCCTTGGGGCGGCGGCGTTTCCGGCTCGGTCGTTGACGTCGGGTTTTGTTATACCATCGGCCGCCTTGGGCGCCGGGTGCTTGACTGCGTTCGATCATTCTAAAGTCACCGGGCGACTGCGGCTTTGATCAATTGTGAACACATCCAAAATGGTCACTTTGCTTCGCGGCTGACGAAAGGGCAAATGATGACGCGTACGTCGTGGTCGGCCCGTGAGTTATGCGGCTGGATCGTCGAGCGTCTCTCCGCCGGAGCGCGGAACGAAATCGATCCCGACGCCCCCTTTGCCGAACACGGGATGGATTCGTCGGCGCTGACCGCGCTGGCCGCCGAATTGGCTGAGCTGCTGGACCGGCCGATTTCGCCGACAGTCACGTGGCGCCACCCGAGCCCGGCCCTGCTCGCGGCTCATCTGGCCGGAGCCGGTGTGGGACCGGACCCGTCGTCGGCGCGCGGAGTTCGAGCGGGCCAGGACCACGACGAACCGATCGCGATCGTCGGCCTGTCCTGCCGGTTGCCCGGTGCACCGGATCCGGGGGCGTTCGGCGAGCTGCTGCGTTCCGGCACCATGGCGATTCGGGACGTGCCCGCCGGGCGGTGGCCGGGCACGTCGGCACGCGGTGGTTTCCTCGACCGGATCGATGCGTTCGACGCGACCTTCTTCGGTCTGTCGCCCAGGGAAGCGGCGCACGTCGATCCGCAGCAACGGTTGATACTGGAACTGGCGTGGGAGGCCCTGGCGGACGCGGGCATCCCGCCTGGCACGCTCGGCGGCAGCCGCACCGGGGTGTTCGTCGGCGCGATGTGGGGCGAGTACGGCGAAGGCATCCGAGCCGATCCGGGATTGATCTCCCAGCACACGCTCTCCGGCGGAGACCTCAGCATCATCCCGGCACGGCTGTCCTACCTGCTGGGCCTGCGCGGTCCCAGCCTGCAGGTCAACACCGCCTGCTCCTCCTCGCTTGTCGCTGTGCACCTGGCGATTCGCGCTCTGCTCGACGGTGAGTGCGACCTCGCCGTCGTGGGCGGGGTGAGCCTGATGCTGGCCGAGGACACCTTCACCATGCTGCGCGAACTGGGCGCGCTCGCCCCGGACGGCAGGTCGAAGGCCTTCGACGCCCGAGCCGACGGATACGGCCGGGGTGAGGGCGGCGGCGTGGTGGTGCTGAAGCCGTTGGCACGCGCTCTCGCCGATGGCGATCCGATCTACTGCGCCCTGTTGGGCAGTGCGATGAACAACGACGGCTTCAGCAACGGCCTGACCGCACCCAGTCCACAGGCACAGGAAGACGTCCTGCGCGCGGCCTACGAGCGCGCCGGGATCCTGCCGCGCTCCGTCCAGTACGTCGAAACCCATGGTACCGGGACAAAACTCGGCGACCCGATCGAAGCAGGCGCATTGCACGCCGTGCTGTGCGACAGTCGCCCGCACATCGGCCAGCCACTGGTACTGGGGGCGCTCAAGGCGAACATCGGCCACCTCGAAGCGGCGGCGGGCATCGCCGGGCTGATCAAGGTGGCGCTGTCACTTCGGCACCGGATGCTTCCCCCATTGGCCGGGCTGACCGAACCGAACCCCCTCATTCCCTTCTCGGACTGGGGACTTCGGCTGGTCCGTGAGTGCGAGCACTGGCCGGCCGACAACACCGGGCAGCGGCTGGCCGGGGTGAGCGCCTTCGGCTTCGGGGGCACCAACTGCCACGTCGTGGTCGCGGACGCGGACGACGACCCGGTGGAACTGCTGCCCCTGTCGGCGGACACCGAGGACGAACTGCGCGCGAACCTGGACGCGATTCGGCGCGACACGCGGCCGATCTCCCAGCTGTGCGCACAGGCCGCCGCAGCGGACCGGCAGCGCGCCCATCGTCTCGCGCTGGTCATCCGCGACAGGCATGAGCTGACGACCGCTGCGGACACCTTTCTGGCGGGCAACGACGCTCCCAACGTTCTCCACGGACGGTATGACGCTCCGAGAAGAACAGTGTTCTCCTACGGCGGCCAGGGTTCGCAGTGGTACGGCATGGGGGCGGCCTTGCTGCGCGACGAACCGGTCTTCCGTGCCGCGGTCGCCGCGTGCGAAACGGCCTTCGCCCCGTACGTGGACTTCTCCCTGGTTCGGTTGCTCACCACCGAACGCGACTGGACTGACGTCACCGAGTTGGTGCAACCGGCGATTTTCGCCATGCAGGTCGCGCTCACCGCACTGTGGCGGTCCTGGGGTGTCGAACCTGACGCGGTGGTCGGGGTGAGCATGGGCGAAGTCGCCGCGGCACACGTCGCCGGCGCGATCGACCTGGACACCGCCGCACTGATCATCTGCAGGCGGAGCCGCGTCGCGGGGACACTGCGCGGCCGGGGCGCGATGGCGGTCGTCGCTCTGTCCGAAGCGGACACTGTGGCACTGCTGGACACGCGAGCCGACCAGGTGTGGATCGCGGGTGTCGCGGGACCGGCCTCCACCGTCATCTCCGGCGAGGAGCGAGCGGTGACCGGCATCATGGCCGAGTTGACCGCGAACTCGGTGCGCTGCGGGCAGATCGAGGTCAGTTACGCTTCGCACAGCCCGTACGTCGAGGACATTGTGCCCACGTTGCGGACCGAACTGGCCGGGCTGACCTACCGCCCCTGCCGTCTGCCGTTCTACTCCGCCGCCACAGCCGGGCTTGTGGACGGCGAAAGCCTGGACGCCGAGCATTGGATCAGCACCGAACGGACGCCATGGCGGTTCTCCGCCGCCGTTGAGCTCCTGCGTGCCGCCGGACATGACGTCTTCCTCAGCCTGGACCCCCATCCCGTGCTCCGCGAGGCGATCCAGCAGCACGGTGTGCCTGTGCTGCCGTCGCTGCGGCGTGACGACCGCGGGCGGCACACGTTGTTCACCGCGCTGGGCGCTCTCTACGCAGGAGGACTTTCCGTTCCATGGCAACGGGTTCATCCCATCGACCAGGACACCCCGCAGGTGCTTGTGCTGTCCGGCCGGTCGGTGGAGGCCGCACGGGAGACGGCTCGCCTGACCGCTGACCTGGTCGAGGCCGACGACGGTCTCCGGCTGCGGGACATCTGCTACACCGCCGCTGTTCGTCGCACACACCACGAGCACCGGATCTCGGTGACGGCCCGCAGCCGCACCGAGCTGGTCGCGTCGCTGCGCGCGGCCGAGACGGGACAGGTGGTGACTGGCGTCTCGGCAGGCCACGTGGCGCCGGGGGAGCCACCGGGCGTGGCGTTCGTCTTCGCGGGACAGGGGTCGCAATGGCCGGGCATGGGCAGGCAGTTGCTCGCCGAAGAGCCGGTGTTCGGCGCGGTCATCCAGGAATGCGACGAGCTGCTGGCTCCGCTGGCCGGCTGGTCGGTCACCGAGGAGCTGGCCCGGCCGTCCGAGACAAGCAGGCTGAGCCGCACCGAGATCGCCCAACCGGCGCTGTTCGCGGTCGAAGTGGCGCTGGCCCGGCTGTGGCAGTCATGGGGTGTGTTCCCGGCCGCCGTGCTCGGTCACAGCGTGGGGGAGATCGCCGCGGCGCACGTCGCGGGAGCCCTTTCCCTTCCCGAGGCGATCAACCTGGTCCACCTGCGCGGCGACCTGATGCGACGAGCCACCGGCCCCGGTGCGATGGTCGCGGTGGACCTGCCGGAGACGGCGGCGGCCGAGCTGATCAGCGAGCACCCGGACCAGCTCGCCATCGCGGCAGTGAACGATCCGGGCTCGGTGGTTGTCTCCGGTGCGGCCGCGACGGTGGAGGAGCTCGTCGCACGACTGGAGAAAGACGGGGTGTCGTGGCGCCGGCTGCGCGTCGCGCACGCCTTCCACAGCCCGCTGATGGAGGACGCCCGGCGCGAAATGGCCCGCCTGCTGGGTGACCTCACACCACGAGCGGGCGACATCCCGATGTACAGCACCGTGACCGGTAGGCGAGTACAGGGAACAGAACTGGACGCGCAGTACTGGGCGCGCAACATCCGCGCCACAGTGCAGTTCGCCGCTTCGGTCGCGTCCGCCGCCGCGGACGGTCATCGAGCTTTCCTGGAGATCGGGCCACATCCGGTGCTGCGGGAACACCTGCGTCGTTGCCTGCCTGCGTCCGGCATGGCGGTGGCGTCGCTGCACCGAGCGGCAGACGAGCGCGAATCGCTGCTGCGCGCAGCGGGATCCCTGCACACCCAAGGGTGCGAACTCCGTTTCGGGCGGATGTTCGACGGCACCGAACGGGTCGTCGCTTTGCCCGCCTACCCGTGGCAGCGAGAACGGCACTGGCTCAGCGCCACGCACCCACCGGCCGAGGAGGAACGGGACCCGCTGGCGGATCGCCTGTACACCCTTCAGCTGCGGTCCGCCGAGAGGGACGACACCGAGCCCGCACCAGAGGGCTACTGGGTGGTGGTGGCGGGGGACGAGAGCATCGGCGGCCCGCTGGCCGAGGAACTGCGTGCACGAGGACACGCTTGCCTCGTGGCCTCCGTCCGGAATCTCGAGCAGACACTGGCGGGAAAGGACGCCGTCGCCGGACTGGTGTGCGTCGGGATCGACGCCGCGTCCGTACCCCAGGTGGCGCGGACCCTGCTCGCGCTGGCCACCCGGGAAGTACCGAGGCTGTGGCTGGTGGCCCGCGCCGTGGGTGAGCGGCCGGAGTCGGTGAGATCCGCGGCGCTCTGGGGCCTCGGCCGGACGCTGGCACTGGAACACCCGGAGATGACGTGCGCCAGGGTCGAACTCGGCGCGGTCGCCCAGGCGGGTGAGGTGGCGCGGCTGGCTGATGAGGTTCTCGGTCCCGACGGCGAGCGCGACCTCGCGATCGGCGATCGGCGACGGGTGGCCCGATTGGTGCCGTTGCGCCTGGCCGAGGATTCGGTGCGGCTGCGTGAGGACGTGACCTACCTCGTCGTCGGTGATCACGAACAGCTCGGCCCCGCGGTGACCGAATGGATGCTCGCACGCGGTGCGCGGCACATCGTGCGGGCAACGTCGGAGAACGCGCTCGGGCATGTCACTGACCTCAACCGGTCCGGCCCACCGCTGAGCGGGATCGTCTGCGTCGACGACACAGTCGCGCAGTCGCTGCACGAACGCACGCTCGACCATTCGCTTGACCTGTTCGTGGTGTGTTCCCCGGCCTCCGGGCTGTTCGGCCATCCAGGGCAGCCGGCGGTGGCGGCATCCAGTGCGGTCGCGGCCGCGCTCGTCCGTCACCGGCGGGCACTGGGCCTGCCGGGCCTGCACGTGAGCATCGCACCGGAGGACCTGGCGGCGCGGGGACTCGGCGCGGTCGCGGCGCCGGACGTGGCGCTGGCCCTGGGGCGCGCCCTCACGGCCGAGGTCGACGAGATCGCGGTACTCGACCTGAACCTGAGGCACTGGTACGAATCACATCCGAGTGCCGCGGACCTGCCGACGCTGTCCCAGGTCCAGCCGCAGCGCCAGGTCATCCGGGCTTCGTCGACCCCGCGGGAGTTCGCCGCGGCGGACGTGGCCGACCGGCCCGGGTTGCTGGAGGAGCACCTCCGCCTGCAGCTCGCTCTCACCCTGCAGGAGGATCCGTCCCGCCTGCACCGGCTGAGCACCTTCAACGCACTCGGGCTGGGTTCCCTGATGGCGGTGGAACTACGCAACCGCCTGGAGTCCACGCTGGGAGTGCGGTTGTCGGCGACCGTGACCTTCCAGCACGCCACGATCGCCGCGCTCGCCGAGCACCTCCTCGGTGAGCTGCACTTGGCCGAGCCCGCGCCGCGCGAGGCGGCCCCCACCGTCACCGGGCGGGCGGCAGAGCCGATCGCGATCATCGGCATGGGCTGCCGCCTGCCGGGTGCCTCCGGCCCCGCTGAGTTCTGGCGGTTGCTCGACGAGGGCACCGACGCGGTCACCGAGGTCCCGGCCCAGCGTTGGGCACACACAGGCGCCCAGGACGGCGCCGCGCGCTGGGGCGCGTTCTTGCCCGCTGTGGACGGTTTCGACGCGGCGTTCTTCGGCATCACGCCACGGGAGGCCAAGGCGATGGACCCGCAACAGCGCCTGCTGCTGGAGGTCCTGTGGGAAGCCCTGGAAGACGGCGGGGTGCGGCCGAGCAGCCTCGCCGGTTCGCGCACCGGCGTGTTCGTGGGCGTGGTGGTCAACGACTACGACCGGGTGAGCACCTCGAACCGCGACATCTACACGGTGACAGGCAACGGACATTCCTTCCCGGCGGGAAGGCTGTCCTACCAGTTCGACCTCCAAGGCCCGAGCATGACCGTCGACACGGCCTGCTCGTCCTCACTGGTGGCGGTGCACCTGGCGTGCCGGAGCCTGCGAGACGGCGAGAGCGAGATGGCGCTGGCGGGCGGGGTGAACCTGATGCTCGACCCGGACATGACCGGCATGTTGGTCACCTCCGGGGCGTTGTCGCCTGACGGCCGTTGCCGGACGTTCGACTCCCACGCCAACGGCTACGTACGCGGCGAGGGGTGTGGAATGCTCGTCCTGAAGAGGCTTTCGGACGCCGAGGCCGCGGGCGACCCGGTCCTCGCGGTGATCCGGGGCTCCTCGGTCAACTCCGACGGACGCTCCTCCGGCATCACCGCGCCCAACGTGTCCGCGCAGAAGTCGTTGCTGCGCCAGGCCGTTCACGATGCACAGGTGTCCGGAGAGGACATCGGCTACGTCGAGACCCACGGTACCGGCACCCCGCTGGGTGATCCTGTCGAGATCGCGGCCCTCACCGACGTCGTCGGCAGACCTCGCGCCGACGGCTCGGTGTGCGTGCTCGGCGCGGTCAAGACCAACATCGGGCACCTGGAGGCAGCCGCCGGCGTGGCCGGGCTCATCAAGATCGTGCTCGCGCTGCGACACGAACGAATCCCCGCCAACCTGCACTTCCGAACGCTGAACCCACGCATCGAACTCGACGAGACGGCCCTCACGCTGGCGACCCGTCCCGTGCCGTGGCCCGCCACGGCGACCCGTCCCCGGCTGGCCGGGGTCAGCTCCTTCGGCATCAGCGGAACCAACGCCCACGTGATCGTCGGAGAGGCACCGGCGGCAACCGGTACGGCGGCTGAGGACGCGGACGTCTTCGTCGTGCCTGTCTCAGCCGGTGATCCGGTCGCTCTGGCTGAGCTGACCGAGGCCTACCGGCCGCTGCTGGCCGACGGCAGCGGGCTCGCCGACCTCGCGCACACCGCGGCCGTGCGCAGGGAGCACCACAGGCACCGCGCCGCGTTCGTGGCCGATTCCTCCGCTGTCCGCCGGATCGAGACGGCCACCGGCAGGCAGAGCCCGCCGAGAGTGGTGTTCGTCTTCCCCGGGCAGGGTTCCCAGTGGCTCGGCATGTGCCGTGAGCTGCTGGCGGACGAACCGGTGTTCCGGGAGGCCGTGCAGCGCTGTGACACCGCGATCCGCCGGGAGACGGGCTGGTCGGTGATCGACGAACTGGCCGGTAGCCCGGCAGGCATCGACGTGATCCAGCCGGTGCTCTTCGCCGTGTCGGTCGGACTCGCCGCGCTGTGGCGCTCCTGGGGTGTGTCCCCGGACGCGGTGGTCGGCCACAGCATGGGCGAGGTCGCGGCCGCGCACGTGGCTGGGGCGCTGAGCCTTGCCGACGCGGCTCGGATCATTTGCCGCCGAAGCAGGTTGCTGCGCAGGCTGAGCGGTCAGGGCACGATGGCGGTGGCCGAGTTGCCCCGCCCTGAGCTGGAACGAGTGCTCAGCGGGCGTCCCGGCGTCTCGGTGGCCGCGAGCAACAGCAGCCGAACGACTGTGTTCGCCGGGGACGCGGGCGAGATGGACCGGGTGGTGGCCGAGCTGACCGCGTCCGGTGTCTTCTGCCGCCGGATCAAAGTGGACGTCGCTTCGCACAGTCCCCAGGTCGACCCGTTGACCGACGAACTGCTGCGGCAACTCGACGGCATCGAACCGGGACCGTTGGTCACTGCGATGTACTCGACGGTGACGGCGCGACTGGGTGCCGGCGATGACCTCGATCCCGGCTACTGGGTGCGTAACCTGCGCTCGCCCGTGCTCTTCGCCGACGCGATCGAGCCGTTGATCGCCGACGAGAGCACGGTTTTCCTCGAACTCAGCCCACATCCGATCCTGTTGCCCGCGATCGAGGACGAGGGCGGTGTGGCGTTGCCCTCGCTGCGGCGCGAGCACGGCGAACGGCGTGTGCTGCTGGAATCATTGGGTGCCCTGTACGTTCTCGGCGCGTCCGTGGACTGGTCTGCTCTCTACCCGGCCGGACGGACCACCGCGTTGCCCACCTATGCGTGGCAGCGGGAACGGTACTGGATAGACCGGCGGCGGGTGCCATCCCGGCACGAGGGCGGTCATCCGTTGCTTGGCGCTCCGCTGCAGATCGCCGGGCAGGCAACGCGTGTATGGCATGGAGAACTGAGCGCGGAGGAACCGGCCTACCTGACCGACCACCGTATCGACGGCGCGGTGGTGCTGCCCGCGACGGCCAGCGTCGAAATGGCGTTGGCCGCACTGGGCCCCGAGTGGGAACTGGAGGACGTCGGGTTCGAACGGATGGCCGTGCTGAGCGAAGACAGCCCGCACCAGGTCCAGTTCGTGGTGACAGAGGAGGAGCGAGGCCGGGTGGCGTTCCAGCTGTTCGGCCGCGCCACGGCGGAGGAGGACTGGACGCGGTGGGTGAACGGCAACGCCCGAACCGTCGCATCGCAACCGCCTCCACCCGAACCGCCCGCGCCGCTGCGAGAACGGTGTACGTCCGAAGTGGACGCGGACGGTCACTACACCGCCTGCGAGGAGCGAGCACTGGAGTACGGGCCCGCGTTCCGGGGCGTCACCGCCCTCTGGATAGGTGATGAGGAGGGTGGCGGGCACGTCAGACTGCCGGTCGACGCCACGAACCACCGCTGTCACCCCGCATTGCTCGACGCGTGTTTCCAGCTGCTGGGCGGCGTGCTCATCGACCAACGACAGGTGGCGCGAGGAATCGCTCTGACACCGGTCGCAGTCCGGCGGTTGCGTCTGCACCGGACACCAGGCGACCAGGTGTGGGTGCGCGTTCGTCTCGACCCCGGGGGAGCGGACGCGGGTGACCTGGTGATCGTCGACGAGCAGGGCGAGGTCCTGATCGAGGTGGAAGGGCTGGAGGTCCGCAGGCTGCCGGGACGGCAGCCCTACGCCGACTGGCTGTTGCGGGTGGGCTGGCCGCGAGTCGACCGACCGTCCCATGAGGACGTCACCGGCCGTTGGGTCGTGCTTGCCGATGCGGGCGGTGTCGGTACCGCCTTGGCGGAAGGACTACGTGCACGAGGCGCGTCCTGCTCGTTGACCACACCAGAGAACCTGCACGACGCGCTGTCCGGCGGTGGCATCGCCGGAGTGGTCGATCTGACCACTCTGGACATTGCCACCAGTGCGGCAACGACCGCCGACACGTTGATGGCCGACGGGCACCGGGTGGCAGGCACACTGGACGTGGCGCGAACCATCGTAGGCACGCGGCTACCGGACACGCCGCGGCTGTGGCTCGTGACTCAGGGAGCACAGGCCGTCGGGGACGAGATCGGTCCTGTTCGCGTGGCGCAGGCCCCGCTCTGGGGCCTGGCCCGCACGCTGAGCGTCGAACACCCCGAACTGGCCGCCGTCCGAGTGGACCTCGACCCGGTTTGGACGCCGGAGCTCGCGGCCGGGGCGCTGCTCGCCGAACTGGGCGTCGACGGCGAAGACGAGGTCGCTCTGCGTGCCTCCGGACGGCACGCCTCCCGCGTGGAGCCCGCTGTGTTCGACGCCCCGGCAGCGGAACCGGAGTTCGGCGCGGGTACGTACCTGATCACGGGCGGCCTCGGTGGGCTCGGCATCGACCTGGCGCGCTGGCTCGTTGACCACGGGGCCACCCATCTGGTGCTGCTGGGCCGCGGCGCGCCAGGCACCGAGGCGAACGCGGCCATCGAAGACATCCGCGGGAGCGGCGCGACCGTGCTGACCATGCGCGCGGACGTCACCGATCGGGCCGCGTTGGCGTCGGTGTTCGCCGACGTCGACCGCCGGATGCCCCCGCTGCGCGGTGTCGTGCACGCGGCGATGGTGCTGGACGACCGCACGGTCGCCGAACTCGACGTGGAATGCTTCGACCGCGTCATGGCGCCCAAGGTGTCCGGCGCGTGGAACTTGCACGAGCTGACCAAGAACCGGCACTTGGACCACTTCGTGCTGTACTCCTCCGCGGCGACGCTGCTCGGTTCCCCGGGGCAGGCCAACTACGCGGCGGCGAACGCCTTCCTCGGTGCGCTGGCCCGGTTGCGCCGCGGCATGGGCCTGCCCGCGTTGTGCGTGGACTGGGGACTGTTCGCCGAGGCGGGACACATGGCCGACCGCGCCGACGCGGGCCGCAGGCTGGCCGGTCGAGGGATCGGCGCGTTGACACCCCGGCAAGGCACCGACATCCTCGGCCGACTGCTCGGTGGCGATCTGACCCATGTCGCCGCCGTCGACGTGGACTTCCGGCAGTGGCTGGAGTTCTACCCGGCACTGGCGCGTTCCTCGTTGTTCACCGACGTGGGGCAGGGCGGGAGAAACCCCGTCGCGGACTCGCGGTTCACCGATCGGCTCGCCGCCGCCGCGCCGGACGAGCGGCTCAGGTTGATCGAGGAACTGGTGCGCGGTCAACTCGGCCAGGTCGTGCAACTGGAGCCGGACACCGTCGACCGCTCGGTGCCGTTCACCACGTTCGGCGTGGATTCACTGATGGCACTGGAACTGCGCAACCGGCTCGAAGCGGCCCTCGGCCTGAGGCTGCCTGTCACCCTGCTGTTCACCGCGCCGACAGTCGCGTCGCTGGCCGAGCACCTGCTGGACCTGGCCGTGCCGACCGAGCCGGAGTCGGATCTGGCCGGTGCCGGTGTGGACGAACTGCTGGCGTTGATCGACGACTCGGTCAGCCGGACCACCAAGGGGATCCGCCCATGAGCGAGGTCGAATCCGTCTACCGCGCCCGCCTGGTCGCGGCGGCCACCGCGCTGCGCGACATGGAGGGCGAGCTGGAACGGCTCCGGCGCGACCGGCACGAACCGATCGCCATCGTCGGTATGGGCTGCCGGTTTCCCGGCGGTGCCGACGATCCCGCCGCCTACTGGCGACTGCTGGACGAGGGTGTGGACGCGGTGACCGAATTGCCGCCGCCCCGGCGCGCGGCCGACGATCCGGGCACGGAGACCACTCGTCTGGCGGCCTACCTGGACTCGGTCGACTCGTTCGACGCGGAGTTCTTCGGCATCCCCGCACCTGAGGCTGAACGGCTCGATCCGCAGCAACGACTGCTGCTGGAGGTGGCCTGGGAAGCGCTGGAGGACGCCGGAACACCGCTGCGGCGGCTCAACGGCACCAGCACAGGTGTGTTCATCGGCATGAGTACCAACGACTACCTGTTGCACGCCGCACGCTCAGGCGGCCGGGACAGCTACACGGGCACGGGGACAGCGCACGCGTTCGGGCCCGGCAGGTTGTCCTACCTGCTCGGTCTGCGCGGCCCCAGCCTGGCTGTGGACACGGCCTGTTCGTCTTCGCTCGTCGCGGCACACCTCGCCATGCGCAGCCTCCGTGACGGCGAAAGCGACCTGGCTCTGGCCGGTGGGGTCAATCTCATCCTCGACGACTTCGTGACCGACGTGGTCGCGGACCTCCAGGCGCTGTCCCCTGACGGGCGGTGCCGCACGTTCGACGCACGCGCCAACGGGTTCGTGCGCGGAGAGGGCGCCGGTGTGGTCGTGCTCAAACGGCTCGGTGACGCGCTCGCCAACGGAGACCGGGTCCACGCGGTGATCCGCGGGTCGGCGGTCAACTCCGACGGCCGGTCCGCCGGGCTGACCGTGCCGAACCCCGCGGCCCAGAGCGACCTGCTCCGCCACGCACTCGCCGACGCGGGTGCTCAGGCGGATGACGTCGGATTCGTCGAGACACACGGCACCGGCACCGCGCTCGGCGACCCGCTCGAGTTCGAAGCGTTGACCGACGTGTTCGGCGCGTCTCGTGGCGACGGCTCCGCGTGCGTACTCGGCGCGGTGAAGACCCAGATCGGCCACCTGGAGGCCGCCGCGGGCGTGGCGGGCCTGATCAAGGCGGTGCTGGTCCTCCAGCACAGGAGGATTCCGGGCAACGTGCACCTGACCACGGTGAACCCCAGGATCCGGCTGGACGGCACCCCGTTCGTCATCCGGCGGGACGCCACCGACTGGCCAACCGGCACGACCCTGGCAGGCGTCAGTTCGTTCGGGATGAGCGGCACGAACGCGCACCTCCTGCTCGCCGAGGCCCCACCGGCAGCGTCGCGCGAACCGGTGACCAAGCCGGTACTCCTGCCGTTGGCTGCCCGGTCCAAGGAGGCGCTCAGCGCACTGGCGTCGGCTTATGCGGACCGTCTGGAGCAGGAACCGTCAGCGGTGCGCGACATCGCGTACACCGCCGGGTTACGCGGTGACAGCCATGAGTGGCGATGGGCGGCAGTGGGTACGTCGGCGGCGGAACTGACCGGTGCCCTGCGTGCCTTCGCCGACGATTCGAGAGCCGGGACCAAGGCCGGGCCTGAGCCGAGCCCGGTCTTCGTGTTCTCCGGTCAGGGCACGCAGTGGATCGGCATGGGCCGCGAACTGCTTGCGGCCGAGCCGGGGTTCGCCACGGTGTTCGCGGAATGCGACAAGCTCGTGGGGGAGCACACGACCTTTTCCCTGACACGGGAACTGATGGCGCCCGCCGAGTCGTCACGGCTGGCCGACACCGAGGTGCTGCAACCGATCCTCTTCGGCATCCAGGTGGCGTTGAGCGCGTTGTTGGCGCAATGGGGTGTCCGGCCAGGCGCCGTCATCGGCCACAGCGTCGGAGAGGTCGCCGCGGCGCACGTGGCAGGGGCGCTGCCCCTTCCCGACGCCGCTCGTCTCGTCGCGACCAGAAGCCGGATCTCGGCTCGGGCGAACCGTTCGGGCGGCATGGTGGCGGTCACCGCGTCCGCCGACGATGTGCGCGCGATGCTGAAGGAACCCGACGCTGTCGCTGTCGCCGCGATCAACGACAGCGGCTCCACTGTCCTTTCCGGTCCGGCCGAGGCGATCGGTCGGGCGGTCGAGGAGTTGCGCGGACACGGCGTGCCGTGCCGTCGGCTGCCTGGCGACTACCCCTTCCATTCGCCGGCCATGGTGCCGTTGGCCGAGGAACTCGGGCGCGAGATCAGCGACATCGGCTGCCGTCCGACGACCTGTCCGATGTTCAGCACCGTGCACGGCAAGCAGGTCGAGGGTACGCGGTTGGACTCCGGTTACTGGGCGGCGAACCTGTGCGAGCCAGTGCGGTTCGCCGACGCGGTGGGCGCCGCCGTCAACGCCGGGTACCGCGTCTTCGTCGAAGTGGCGCCCCACGCGGTCCTGGCGCGACACATCGACCGTTGCCTGGACGACGGCAGCGTGCGGGGCGCGGTCGTGCCGACCCTCCGCAGGGACAGCGCCGAACTGCCCGCCGTCCTCAGATCGTTGGCACGGCTGTACACGCTCGGCCACTCACTGGACATGGCCAGCCTGCATCCGCACGGGCGGGTCGTCTCGTTGCCCGGCTATCCCTGGCGCCGCCAGCGCTACTGGCTGTCCGGGCGCCCCCCGAGCGCACCGGTCTCCACCACGCCGACTCCGACGGACTGGCCTGACGCCGTGGCCGCTTTGCCTGCCGCGCAACAGCTTGATGTCATCGAGCGAGCCGTGTGCGCTGACGCCGCCACGGTACTGGGCCTGACCGGCGCGGAAGAGGTCCCCGCCGAGACCGCGCTCACGATGCTGGGCATGGACTCGCTGATGGCGGTGCAGTTGCGGCACGAACTGGTCAACCGGACCGGCCTGCCGATCCCGGCCACCCTCGTGTTCGAACACCCCACTCCACGAGCGATCACCCACTACATGCTCGCTCTGCTGCGCGAGCGGACTACGACGAAGGACGCGCCATGAAGGTCTACGGATCCGCCATCAGCTCGGTCACCCAGAAAGTGCTGATGGTGTTCGCGGAGAAAGGCCAGGAACCCGAACTGGTCGAGGTCGACCCGCTCAAGGGCGAGGACAAGGCGCCGGAGCACCTCGCCCGGCAGCCGTTCGGGGAGATCCCGGTCCTCGACGACGACGGTTTCGTGCTGTACGAGTCGCGGGCGATCATCCGCTATCTCGACCAGCGGCTGCCGGGTCCCTCGCTGACCCCGGCCGACCTGCGGGCGCGAGGGTTGATGGAGCAGTGGATCAGTGTGGAACAGTGCGAGGTGAGCGGTCCCGTCTGGGAGATCGTCCGCGCGGGTCCGGTCTACGACATCCTCCGAGCCAGCGACGCGGGCGGCCTGTACCCACCGCCGCCGCAGGACGCGGGAGCCGCCGCCCGCGCGCACCTGGAACGGGCTTTCGACATCGTGGACACCGCACTGGCCACCCAGGAGTTCCTGGCGGGCGCGGAGTTCTCGCTCGCCGAGTGCACGTGGCTGCCGTACCTGAACTACTTGTTCGCCTCCCGGCACGGCCATCTGGTGACCGACCGTCCGAACCTCGCCGCGTGGTGGCAGCGCGTCAGCACCCGGCCCACCTGGCAGCGGGTCGGCAGGGTGCTGGAGAGGGCGAACTGATGGTGGTCGTGGCGCGGCAGGCGACCGAGAACGACCTGGCGGCCATCCTCGTGGTGGAAAGTGACTGGGAGCCTTCGCAACGAGCCACCGAGGAACAACTCCTGGCGCGACTGCGCGCCTTCGGGGAGGGGTTCTGGCTGTTCGAGCAGGACGGCGATGTCGTCGGCACGCTCATGGGTTTCCCGATGCGCTACGACCCCACCGAGGTGTCCCGGCTGAGCAGTTGGGACGTCGTCACGGCTGACGGCTTCTACCCGCCGATCGATATGGCCAACGCCAACGCCTTCTACCTGGTGGCGGGCTCACTGCTGCGCTCCGCACGCGGCGGCAGCGCCTACCAGGTGATGATGCGGACACCGGTCGAGCTGGCCGCCCGCCTCGGGCTGGACTACGTCCTGGCAGGCGCGAAGATTCCCGGCTACGACGGCTACTGCCGCAGATACGGGGAGATCGACGCTCGGGACTACGCCTTCGGCACGCTCGCCGGTTCCCTGCTGGACCCGCTGCTGGCGATGTACCAGAGCTTCGGATACACCGTGCCGGACCGCGACCACGTCATCGAGAACTACTACCCGGATCCACCGAGCCGGGACCACGGCGCCATCGTCGTCCACCGCGTGAACAGCGATCGGATGCCCGATTCGGACCGTTGACCCGACCTGCGTCACAGATGAGGAGACATACGCATGGAGCACGTGGACACGCTCATCACCCATGCTCACATGTTCACAATGCGCGGCGACGGCGTGGGATATGTGAAAGACGGGGCGGTCGCGGTCAAAGGACAGCGCATAGTGGCGGTGGACACGACCGGTGAACTGACGCACCGGTTCACCGCCGAAGAAACAGTGGACGCCACCGGCCATGCCCTGCTACCAGGGCTCATCGACGCACACGTGCATACCGCGCTTGCGGTGATCCGCGGCGTCGCGCAGGACGTGCGCGGCTGGTTGGAGAAGGCCTATTGGCCGTTCTACAAGCAGATCACGGACAAGGACGTGGTCGTCCGCAGCATGGCCTGCGTCCTCGAAGGGCTCAAAGCCGGGACGACGACCTTCGTCGATTTCGTGGACCCGGCCGCGGAGTGCGCCGAGGCGTACGTCGCGTCCGGAGTGCGCGGTCGACTCGTCGCCCAGTTCAACGCGTTGACCGCGGATGAGCAGCTGACTGGGCTGTACGCGCTCGACCAGGCCGCGGGCCACGCACGACTCGCGGAAGCTGCGGCGTTCGCGAACACGTGGAACGGCTCCGAGGAGGGGCGGATCACGGTCGTGCTCGGGCCGGTCGCGCCGGACCTCGTGCTGCGGGAGCACCTCGTCGAGACGAAGCGAGTGGCCGACCGCCATGGACTGATGATCAACATGCACGTCGCCCAGGGTGATCGGGAGACAGCCCAGATGCTCCAACGCTACGGCCAGCGCACCGTGGCGTACCTCGACGAGCTCGGCTACCTGGACGACCAGTTGATGGCCGTCCACCTCACCGTGGCGACCGAGCAGGAAGCGGAGTACATGGCGCGCAACGGCGTCAGCATGATGCTGTGCTCCAGTGCCATCGGCCTCGTCGACGGCGTCGTCCCGCCGTCGATCGCCTTCCGGCGAGCGGGCGGCTTGGTGGCACTCGGGTCCGACAACGGCGCGTGCACGATGTTCAACGAGATGCGGCTCACCGCGTACTTCAACAAGATCCTCAAAGCCGACCCGACGGTCATGCCCGCGTGGGAGGTCATGCGCATGGCCACCATCGACGGTGCCCGCGCGATCGGCCTCGGCGACCAGATCGGCTCGCTGGAAGTCGGGAAGCAGGCCGACCTCATCACGGTGGACCTGAGCGGCGCGAGTCTGGGTCCCGTTCTCGGAGAACCGGTGCGCAACATCATCCCGAACCTGGTCTACTCGGCGCGGGGAACCGAGGTGCGGATGGTGATGGTCGCCGGGCGCGTGCTGATGCGCGACGGCGAGGTGCTCACGATGGACGAGCGCTCGGTCCTGGACGACGCGCGCGACGCGGCGCAGGCCATCGCGGACCGCGTCGCGGCCAATCCCGCACATCGGGATCTCGTGCTGGTGTCGGCCACAAAGGACGGGCGGCTCTGACCCCGCGTTCACAAGCGAGTCGGATAACCGGTTGAGCACACTGGTGAGGTCGTGACACGCTGCCGACGGCCGTGGGCGGCATGCCCCTCGGGACCGCTGCGACCTGCAGGAGCTCTCCGTGACCGTCGAGACGACCCCGACAATCGATGCCGCGCTGGCGAGGCGGCTGGTCGATACGCAGTTCCCGCGGTGGGCCGAGTTGCCGCTGCGTCCCCACGCCCCGGCAGGCTCGGATCACGTGATCTACCGGCTGGGCGAGGAGCTGTCCGTTCGGCTGCCTCGTCATGCCGGTGCGATCAAGCAGGCGAGGAAGGAAGCCGAGTGGCTGCCCCGGCTCGCCCCGCACCTGCCTCTTGCCATCCCCACGCTGGTGGAGGTCGGTGCACCGGACTTCGGCTATCCGTGGCCATGGGCGGTGTCGCGCTGGCTGGACGGCGAGGCGGCGACCGTCGAAGCCCTGTCCGGCTCGCACGAGGCCGCCGGTGCGTTGGCCGAGTTCCTGACCGCCCTGCGCCGGTTCGACGCCGAACCGGCCGAGGATCTCACCGGCCTGCCGCTGGCCGCACGGGACACGGCGACCCGATCCGCCATCACGGAAGTCGGCGACGCGTTCGACACCGCGGCGATGGCCGAGCTGTGGGACACAGCCCTCGCCGCCCCCGAGTGGGGCCGTCCACCGGCCTGGTTCCACGGCGATTTCCACACCGGCAACCTGTTGACGGCCAACGGCCGCCTCAGCGCTGTCATCGACTTCGGTGAGCTGGGTGTGGGCGACCCGGCCTGCGACCTGATCATCGCCTTCACCCTCATGTCGGCCGAGACGCGAGCCACCTTCCGCGCCGCGCTCGACGTGGACGACGCCACCTGGACTCGTGGTCGCGGCTGGGCACTGGCCACCGGTTTGAACGCCTATGTCTGCTACGCCGCCGTCAACCCCCGCGTGGCCGCGCAGACCACCCGCCAGATCACCCAGGCCCTCGCGGGCTGAACCGGATCGCCGTCAGCAGTCCGACGTGATCGTGTGGCTCGACATCCCGTTGCCGGTGGTCCTCGCGCGGGTCCTGCGGCGGATCGTGCGTCGCACGGAACTGTGGGGTGGCAACCGCGAGACGTGGGCCGCCCTGCTGGGCAGCAACTCCCTGGTGAAATGGGCGGTGACGTCGAACCGCAGGCACCGGGCGGAGTTCCCGCTGCGGCTGGGTCCGCCGAACCTGCCCGGCGTGTCGGTGGTGCGGCTGCGGTCCTCGGCCGAGGCCGTCCGCTGGTTCGCCGTACTCCCGCCCCGCCGCGCCGAAGACGGCGCAGGCGACACAGGCGGCGAAGGAGTCCACAAGGGAATGTCCAACGCGCCGTAGCCGGAAGCAGGGCGCCGGGCGGGATCGCTCAGGAGCAGAGCGCCGCGTTCGTGGACCTGCTCGGCCTGACCAGGCGTGAACCCTAGGTGCCTCAAGGGCTTCCCGGTTTCACAACGGCGGGCAGGCGCTCGTAGCCCCGCAGGATCCTCGTCGTACGCCGGGTCGCGCCCGGTTTGAGCCGGAGATCCGGATAGCGGTCGAAGACGGCCCGCAGGCCCACCTCGCCTTCCATCCGGGCGAGGGCGGCGCCGAGACAGTAGTGCCGCCCCGCGGAGAACGACACGTGTTCACGGGCGTTCGGGCGCGTCACGTCGAACCGGGCCGGGTCGTCGAACAGGCCGGGATCACGGTTGGCTCCGGCCAGGATCCCGACGACCATCGCCTCCTTCGGCACCCGCACCCCGGCCAGCGTGGTGTCACGCAAACAGGTCCGCGCGGTCAACAGGACGGGCGGGTCGACGCGGAGGGCCTCGTCGACGGCGTTGGGCCACAGCGCGGGGTCCTGCCGGAGCGCGTCGAGCTGCCGGGGATTGTCGTGCAGCAGGGCGATTCCGTTGCCCAGCAGGTTCACGGTGGTCTCGAACCCCGCCGCGAGCACGAGCCCGGCGGTGGCCTTGAGCTCGGACCGGGTGAGACCTGCGCCGTCCTCGCGGGCGGTCACCAGTTGGCTCAGCAGGTCGTCGCCGGGATTGTCCCGCAGGTGGTCGAGGTGACGGCCAAGCCAGCTGTCGAACGACGCGAGCGCCGCGTCCACCGTGCGGAACTGGCGCCACGACAGCCCCATGTCGAGGCTGGGTGCCGCGGCGGTGCCCAACTCCAGCACACGCCGCCGCTCCTCCGGTGGCACACCGAGGATCTCCGCGATCACCGTCACCGGCAGCAGGCTGCAGTACGTCTCGACGAGGTCGACCGGTCGCGCGGCGTCGATCTTGTCGAGCAGTTCGTGGGCGATCTGCTCGGTGCGTTCACGCAGGTTCTCGACCGCGCGAACCGTGAACACGCGCGTGACGAGCTTGCGGTATCGCGTGTGATCAGGCGGCTCGGTCACCAGCAGGGACGGCGGCGCCACCGGATGCAGATGGCTGGACGCCGACCATTGGAACACGCGCGTCAGCAGCCGGTCTTCCGGCGCGCTCATCCCACTGCGGAAGTCGTTGCTGGTGAGCAACTCCCTGACGGCCGAATGGCTGGCCGTGATGTAGGCGTAGCCAGCCTTGTGCACCGGCCCGCCTGCGCGGATCTCGTCGAACAGGTCGTGCAGTTCGGCGGTCGGCCTCTGTACGGACTCGACGACCAGCCGCGCCTGGAGATCTCCGCGCCGGGCGGCCACACGCAGCGCGGTCCGGGGCAGTGCGTGGCCGATTCCCCAGCGCACGACCGGCTTGGCACGTGCCGCGAGGCCGTAGGAGGCTCGCTTCACCGTTGTCACGACGCGTCCTCTCGATGGTACTGGCGTGTACCACGACCTTACCGGCAGACCTGCGTGCGGGCCCGTACCAAACTTCGCGGTTCATCAATCCGGGTAACATCGTTTATGTGGTTACCCGGAGGGTGTCGGCGGTGCGCCCGCCGTGGCAGGAGGGGCACTTCGTCGGTGGCCACCTGGTACTCGACCTCACCAACACCGTCTTCAGCAGAGCGCAGCCCGTCGACGAGGGTGAACTGTTGAAAACCTCCTCGGACGTCCTGACCTGGTGTGTGTCGTCGGGGCTGTTCGACGAGATACCCGTGGTGCCGACGAACGGCCTCGTACAAGACGTCCAAACTGTTCGGGAGCAGGCATGGGCCGTGCTCGACGCAGTCGCGTGCGGTGCGGCGCCGCCGCCCGAACCTCTCGGTGCGCTCCTGGAACGAGCCGGGGCAGGCGTGCGAACCGGACACGTGCACGTGGACGGCACCGCGGACTGGGCCTTGCCAGGCGCGATTCCCTCGGCCCTGGCTCTGATGGCGGTGCAGGCGCTGTTCACGCTTCCCCGGGACCGGCTCAGGGCGTGCGGCCGATGCGGATGGCTGTTCCTGGACTCGTCACGAGGCGGACGCCGTCGCTGGTGCAGCATGAGCACCTGTGGTAACCGGGAGAAGGCCAGCCGCCATCGCGTGGCCGGTTGAGTGTCAGGCGGCGCCGAGCTCGCGTCGCATGATCGGCCGGTCCTTGCGCGGCCGGGCGACTTCGGTGAACCCGGCATCGAGGAACGCGCTGGCGATCCCCGTCATCGCCGTGTCGGCGCCCGCGCGCTTGCCCGCACTCGGTTCGACCGGGTAACCCTCGGCGACCGGGTACCCGGCTGACGCCGCGTAGTCGCACACGGCGTCCAGAATCCCCGGCAGCAGACCGGAACCACGGCGTCCTTTGTGGACATAAAGGCACGTGATCGCGCAGACCGGCTCGTCGTCGATGCGCTTGAGCAGCGAGGAACGTTCGAGCCTGCGGAACTCGCCACGTCGCCCCAGCGAGCACCACGCCACGGGTTCGTCCCCGTCGTAGACGATGACACCGGGCGGCTTCTCGCGCTCGGACAGGTGTTTCATCGACTTCTTGTTCCCGTCGCCTTTGCCTTGCATTCATTCGTCGATGGACAGTCGCCAGTGCATGCACCAGCACCCGCGAGCGCCTCCGTTGGCCCCCATGACGACTTCGAAATCGCTCCAGGTCGCCTTGGTCAGTTCTCTGACGGTGAGGGACGTCCGCATGCCGACACCTCCTTAGTAACCTCTATACATTGGTTTAAAGGTTACTACGGGAGTGTTGCCGCCGCAGCGTGCTGTCAGCGCGGCTGCTCGGAAACCTCCGGCCGGGCCTGGCGGGCATTGAGCTGACGCTGCAGGTCGTCGATCTGGGCCTGCAGCCGCGCCAGCGTCTCGGGCGGCACAGCGGCCTGCTCCACCACCGGGGTGACGGGCTCCGCTGAGCGGCGTTCGGCGGAGGTCTCGGCCTTGAGGATGCGCATCGACCGGCCGAGGGACCGAGCCATGTCCGGCATCTTCTTGGTGCCGAACAGCAACACGACCACAACGGCGATGATGAGCAGCTCCGTGGCTCCAAGGTTGCCCACAGTGACCTCCTGACCTGGGCCGGTACCTTGATCCACGGTACCCCGGGGCGCCGCGGCGGCGAATCGGGTTCGCCTGGCCGCTTTGCCCGAAAACAGCTCTGCCGCAACGACTCCGAGTTGTGCTGTCTGTCCGCTGTGGCCGGTTGCCCTGGCACGGCCGATCGGCCGGTACTCGCGCGACCGCCGCGACCACTAAAATTCCGCCTCATGCGGGGAATCTGGGGTCTGGTGGCGGTGGTGCTGGCGTTGACCGCGGGGTGCTCGACGACCGAGGGGACGCCGGTCGGGTCGAACAAGGCCGAGCTGAGCAAACCGGTCGAAGTGCGTCTGGTGGTCGAAACGACGCCCCCGGACATCAAGCTGCGCGACAACGCGGGTGAGGAGTACGCGTTGGGGCCGGTCGAACTGCGGCTCGAGCGCTTCAAGCGGGCGTACATCGAGTACGACAAGCAAGGGGCGTCCGGGTGGCTCGTGCACCTCGAACTCCCCGACGACCTCACCGGGAAGCTCAGCGAGTTGACGCAGGCCAACGTCGCCAAGCGGATGGCCTTGATCGTCGACAACCTGGTCGTGTTCGCCGCGCAGATCAACGGTCCGATCCCCGGCGGGAAGATCCAGATCCAGCACCGCTTCACCCAACAGCAAGCCAAGGACCTGCTGGACTCGATCGGCGGCGAGCGGTAGGAACGCGCGTGCACCGGGGCGACTAGGATCCCTGGCCACCCCGGTGCGCGTGACGCGTCAGCGAACTTGTCGTCGGCCGTACGCGCCCGCCGCGATCATCACACCACCCGCCGCGAGCACGACCTGGATGATGACCTCGATCCAGTCGATGCCGGCGGTGTCGCCGACACCCAGCGCGTTGGCGATGAAGGTGCCGATCAGGGCGGCGACGATACCGATCACGATCGTCAGCCAGATCGGGATGGACTGTTTGCCGGGGACGACCAGGCGTCCCAGCGCGCCGATGATGAGGCCCACGATGAGGGCGCTGATAAGGCCGCCGACGGTCATGACTAGCTCCTCGCTGCGGGAGGCCCACCACTAGGGCCTCGCTGACCTCGGGGTACCCGCTGCGCGCCGTGGGCATGTGCGGCGATGATCACGTGCGATGCTCTACACCCGATTGAGCGATGAGTTCCCGACACGAGAGACGTCTCTACAGCCATGGTGACTACACACGTACTCGAAACGCCCGAGGTCGACCTCGCCTACGACCTGCACGGCCCGGTGCCCGCCGCGGATGGGCGCCCGCTGTTGTTCATGATCGGTCAGCCGATGGAGGCCAACGGCTTCACGACGCTGGCGTCGTATTTCCCTGATCGCACGGTGGTCACCTACGACCCGCGCGGCCTCGGCCGAAGCAGTACCCGCCGGGACGGCGTGACAACTGCCGTGCCCGCCGTGCAGGCGCAGGACCTGCACGCGTTGATCGAGGCGTTGGGTGCCGGACCGGTGGAGGTGTTCGCCAGCAGCGGGGGAGCGGTGACCGCGCTCGCTCTCGTGACGGCGTACCCGGACGACGTGACCACGCTTGTCGCCCATGAGCCCCCGATCATCACGGTGTTGCCGGACGCCGAGGCCACCATGCGCGCCCGTGACGCCTTCATGGCCGCGTACCAGGCCAAGGGCCAAGGCGCCGGAATGGCCGCCTTCCTGGCCATGACCATGTGGCAGGGCCAGTTCACCGACGAGTACTTCGCCCAGCCCCCGGCGGACCCGGCCGCGTTCGGCATGCCGGTGGAGGACGACGGCAAGCGGGACGACCCGCTGCTGTCCGAGCGGTCCCTCGCGGTCACGGAGTACGTCGTCGACGCCGCGGCGTTGCGGGCCGCGCCGACCCGCGTGGTGATCGCGGTCGGCGAGGAGACGGGCGACACATTCACCGGGCGCACCGCCAGGTCGACGGCCGAACTACTCGGGCAGGAAGCCACCGTGTTCCCGAGCCACCACGGCGGTTTCATGGGCGGCGAGTTCGGTTACGCCGGGCAGCCCGAGGCGTTCGCGGCTCGGCTGCGTGAGGTGCTCGACGGCAACTGAACGAGGTCCTGCTGGCCCGGCAACCGCCGGGTCATCCCTTGACGTAGTGAGTCTATCTACGCAACTATCCTGGTAGACGACGTGAAGGGGCGGTCTGGGCGATGCGCACTGCGACTACCGTCGAGGTCTCCGGCGACTGGCACGCGCAGACCGGCTTCGTCGTCGAGGCCGAGAAGCTGGGGCTGGACGTGTGCTTCGTGGCCGAGGCGTGGGGATCGGACGCCCCGTCGGCGCTCGGGTACCTCGCGGCCCGCACCGAGCGGCTGGTGCTCGGGTCCGGCATCTTCCAACTGGGCACACGCACCCCGGTCGTCATGGCGCAGACGGCGATCACGCTGTCGAACCTGTCCGACGGGCGGTTCCTGCTCGGGCTCGGCGCGTCGGGGCCGCAGGTGGTGGAAGGCCTGCACGGTGTGCCGTTCGCCAAACCGCTGACCCGGATGCGGGAGACGGTGGAGATCATCCGGCAGGTGTTCGGCGGCGACAAGATCGCGTACGCCGGCGAGGCGTTCCGGATCCCGCTGCCCGGCGGGGGCGGCAAACCGATGCGGTTGTCCACGCGCCCGGCCTACGACATCCCCGTCTACCTGGCCGCGTTGTCGCCCGCGATGCTGCGGCTGACCGGACGGATCGCCGACGGCTGGCTCGGCACCAGCTTCGTGCCGGAAGGCGCGGCCGACGCGTACTTCAAGCACATCGACGACGGCATCGCCGACAGCGGGCGCACTCGCGCGGACCTGGACATCTGCCAGGGCGCGGAAGTCGCCTTCGCACCCGACGAGGAAGCGTTGCGCGCGATGGTCGCGGGCCGCAGGAAGGAACTCGCGTTCAGCCTCGGCGGGATGGGCTCCGCGACGACGAACTTCTACAACCAGGCGTACAGCAGGCAAGGCTGGGCCGACGTGGCCGCCGAGGTCAAGCAACGCTGGCAGGCCGGTGACCGGGACGGTGCCGCCGAGTTGGTCACGGACGAGATGGTCCTGGGCACGACGTTGATCGGCACGGAACAGATGGTGCGCGACCGGCTGCGTGTGTGGCGCGCCGCGGGTGTGGACACCGTGCGGCTGTACCCGGCCGGGCAGACGCCCGGCGAACGGCTTGACACGCTGGCCAGGGCGATCGAGATGGTCAAGGAGATCCCGTGAAACGCAGTTCGCTGAACCGGTGGCCGTGTTCCATCGCGCGGACCATGGACCTGTTGGGGGACTGGTGGACGCCGCTGGTGCTGCGTGAGGCGTTCTACGGCATCCGCCGCTTCGACGACTTCCAGCACGGGCTCGGCATCGCCCGCAACACCCTTACCGACCGGCTGACCAGGCTCGTCGCCGAGGGGCTGCTGGACAAGCAGCCGTACCAGGACAAGCCGGTCCGGTACGACTACGTGCTCACCGAGAAGGGCAGGGACTTCTTCGGTGTGCTGGCCGCCATGACCCGGTGGGGTGACCGCTGGCTGTCCAGTGTGGATGGTCCACCGGTGACGATGCGGCACAGGGGATGCGGACAGGACGCGCACGCCGACGTGGTGTGCTCGGCGTGCGGCGGAAGCCTGTCATCGGATGACGTGACGATGGGCTTCGGTCCCGGGTACCCCGAACGGCTCAAGGCGCTGCCGGAGGTCCGGCGGCGTTTCGCGCAGGCGTGACACGAGAGGGTGAAACGGCGATGGAGTGGACGGGCGCGCGGTACGCGGACAAGCCCACGGTCGAGGTGCGGACGTGGATCGACGCGGCACCCGATCGGGTGTGGGCGATCGTGGCCGACGTCGAACGGATGGCCGACATGAGCACCGAGCTGCAGTGGGTGGCATGGCTGGACGGCGTCACCGGGCCCGCGCTCGGCCACAGGTTCGTCGGGCACAGCAGGCACGAGTCGTTCGGTGAGTGGTCGACCACGTCCGAGGTGGTCGACTGCGAGCGGGGCCGGACCTTCGGCTGGGCCGTCGGCGACGTCGCCGAGCCGTCCGCGACCTGGCGGTTTCACCTGCGGGGAAAGGACGGCGGCACCGAACTGGCCCAGTGGGTGCGGGTCGGGCCCGGCCGCTCCGGGTTGTCGTCCGCGATCGATCGTATGCCGGACAAGGAACAGAAGATCGTGTTCGTCCGGCTACGCGAACTCGAGCGCAACATGACCGCGACGCTCGCGCACATCAAGGGCATCGCGGAGGAATCGTCCGGCGCCTGAGTGGCCACGAAAAGTGGAATGTTCGGCGAAGGCGAAACGTCAGGATCGAAGATCACTTGTGGACAGTGCACTACTCATGGTCCATTGTGAACCACCCGTTAGTGCGGGCGGGGCCCCCGGCTGGCGGATCGCAGCGGCCGGGTGCGGCTGCAAGGCTCGGTGGGCGACGGCGCGAACCGAGCCTTGAAGGAGTCACCGGATGACCACTGTCCAGCCCGCCACCGGACCCGTACTGCGCAGCGAATACCAGCGTTCCATCGCCGCGTACTGGAACGCCGAGAAGGATCCGGTCAACATCAAACTGGGTGACGTAGACGGGCTGTACCACCACCACTACGGGCTGGGCGACTACGACAAGTCGGTGCTCACCGCGGGCGACCAGGCGGTCATCGAGGAGATGCACAGGCTGGAGACGGCGCAGGCGAACGTCCTGCTCGACCACCTGGGTGACATCGCGCCGACCGACCGGCTGATGGACGCGGGCTCCGGCCGCGGTGGCACGAGCATCATGGCCAACCACCGGTTCGGGTGCAGCGTGGACGGCGTGAGCATCTCCGAACAGCAGGTCGCGTTCGCCAATGACCAGGCGCGGCAACGCAAAGTCGACGACAAGGTGCGGTTCCACTTCCGCAACATGCTGGACACCGGGTTCGACACCGGTTCGATGCGCGGAATCTGGACGAACGAGACAACGATGTACGTGGACCTGCACCAGTTGTACGGTGAGTTCGCGCGGCTGATCCAGCCCGGTGGCCGGTACGTGTGCATCACCGGCTGCTACAACGACGTCACCGGCGGGCGCTCGCGCGCCGTCAGCCAGATCGACCAGCACTACATCTGCAACATCCACCCCCGCAGCGAGTACTTCAAGGCGCTGGGCGCCAACGGGTTCGTCCCGATCAACGTGGTGGACCTGACGCCTGCGACCATCCCGTACTGGGAACTGCGGGCGCAGTCATCCGTCGCGACCGGCATCGAGGACCCGTTCCTGACCGCCTACAAGGAGGGCAGCTTCCACTACCTGCTGATCGCGGCCGACCGAATCTGACGACGGGGAAGGCCAGATGACGGACATCCTGTTCGGACCGTCGGGGCTGGGGACATCCGCCGCGCGCGTGATGTCCCAGCTCTCCTCCGACCCAGCCTATGTGGAACGAGAATGGGGTGATGGCAGCGCTCCACCGCTGTACGTGCCGATAGTCGAGCGAGTCGACGAGCCGCTGGCCGACGAGGTGAACCGGAGGCTGGTGATCTGGGCGGCGGAGTGCGGGTTCGAAGGCGAGCAGCTGGAACTGCTCGGGAAGGCGTGGTTCGGCAAGCTGGCGATGCTGGCGCACCCGGACTCCGACGACCCGGATCGCCTGCTGATCGCGGCGCAGCTGAACGCGGCGTGGTGGGCGGCGGACGACCTGTACGCCGACGACAGCGAAATGGGCGCGTCGCCGACAGCGTTGCCCCCACGGCTGGCGGTGGCGATGGCGGCGATGGACCCGGTGCCGCCCGCGGGGGAGTTCTCCGTCCCCCTGGACGCGGAACTGCGGTCCGATCCGGTGCTGGTCTCGCTGCGTTCGGGAATGGACCACGTCGCGCAACTCGGGACAGCGGCACAGGTCCAGCGCGTCAACTACTCGACGTTCGCCATGTTCGTCAGCTGGAACGCGTACGCCGCCTGGCGGCACACCGGCGAGTACCCCCCGGCGTGGAAGTATCTGGCGACACGTCAACACGACAGCTTCTACACGTCGATGACGTTGGTGGACGTCGTGGGCGGATACGAGGTGCCCGCGTCGATCTACTACGACCCCCGTGTCCGCGAAGCGGCGTTCCGCGCGGGAACAGCGACAGTGCTCGTCAACGACCTGCACTCGGTGGAGAAGGACGCGGCGGACGAGAAACCGGTGTGCAACATGGTCCTGCAGATAGCGGCGGACCGGGACTGCTCGATCCAGGAAGCCACGGAGGTCGTGGTCGAGTTGCACAACTCGATCGTGCGTGACTTCGAAACAGCACACCGGGCCATGCAGTCGATCCCCTCACTGGAACTGCAACGCTTCCTGCGTGGCCTCCGCTCCTGGATGGGCGGCGGCTACGAGTGGCACGCGACCAATCCCCGGTACAAGTCCTCGGCACAACAAGAACCACAGGAGGAAGAACCAGTCGCAAGCACTGGATAGGCACGTAACACGACGTGGCGCCACAGCGACAAAGACGCGCTGTGGCGCCACGGCCGTGTTCATGTCGCTGAAACTCGGTCCGTACCCGGAACGCGGTCGTGTTCCTGACCGATACAGGGGCCATGCGAGCGAACTACTCGACCGCTTACGTAGGCGGTGATCTTTGTGGACGCGGCCGATGCCACCCGAGTCACGGCTGATCCGGAGACGCAGGCAGTACTCGACCGGCTCCGGGTGCTCTGTGACGAGATCGACCCGGTGCCCGACGACCTCGCCGACACAGTCGGCTTCGCATTGGACCACACCAATCCCGGTGACGAGATTCTCCGGCTGGTGGCGCGGCACGCGGACGACCGGTCGAGGGTGCGTGTCTTCGACGGCCCGGGGCGGACTGTTCTGATCGCGGTCACCGAGAGCGGTGCTGTCACTGTTCGCGTGGACGGCTGGGTTGTTCCTGCTGGGGCCTGCCGTGTCAGATTGTGTACGGCCGCGGGTGTGCTTGAGGTGTCCGCGAACGCCTCCGGGCGGTTCACCTACGACTTCGTGCGGCGAGGTCCGGCGAAGATCTCGTTTTCCGGCAACGGCCCCGTTTCGACGCCTGTGCTGCTTCTCTGACCACGGATACGTAGTCGCGTACGTACTCTCACGGAGGCTGGGGGCTGGCGTGTCGGGCAGTGTGACGACACCCTGATCGGGACGATCCCGGTCAGCGGAGTCGATGTCACAAGCCCTGCAAGGAGTGCCATGTTCCGGAGGTCCATCGTCCTTCTCGCCGCGGTGCTGGCGTTCAGTCCCGGTACGGCCGTGGCCGCTGCCAACCCGTACGAACGAGGGCCCAAGCCCACCGAGCAGGCCCTGCTCGCGCCCCTCGGCAGTTTCACGTATTCCACGGTCGTCGTTCCCCGCTCGCAGGTCACCGGCTTCGGGGGCGGCACGATCTACTACCCGGACGACACCAGCCAGGGCACGTTCGGCGGTGTCGTCGCTGTGCCGGGTTTCGTTTCGCCGGAAGGCGCGGTCGCCTGGCTCGGGCCGCACATGGCCTCGCGGGGTTTCGTGGTCTTCACGATCGCGACCAACAGCATCTACGACCAGCCCTCGGCGCGGGGCAAGCAACTGCTGGCCGCGATGGACTACCTCGCGCAGCGTGCGCCCGACGTGGTCCGCAAGCGGCTTGACCCGGCGCGGCTCGCCGTGACGGGGCATTCGATGGGCGGGGGAGGCGCGCTCCACGCGACGGAGGCCAGGCCCGGCATCAAGGCGTCCGTCCCCCTCGCACCGTACAACTTGGACGAGACGTGGAGCACGGTGGCGACGCCCACGCTGGTCATCGGTGGCAGCGCGGACGGTGTGGCCAGCGTCGACAAGCACGCCCGGCCGTTCTACACCAGCCTCACCGGCGCGCGGGACCGTGGTCTGCTTGACGTGGCCGGAGCCGACCACATGGCCTTCACGAAGGAGAACAGCATCACCGGCCGGTACGCCGCCGCCTGGTTGAAGCGGTTCGTCGACCAGGACACCCGCTACGAGCAGTTCCTGTGCCCGGCGACCGGCGGCCCGGGTGTCGCCGAGTACCTGGCGTCCTGTCCCCTGTCGTGATCGACTTCGTCCGCCTGGAAGCGCGCCGCTGGTGATGACCATTAGCATGCGTCGGCATGAGCGGTGTTGCTCGTCCAGCCTTGCCGGCGGGGTTGATGGAGGTGACCAGCTACGTCGGGCGGCGTGGTGAGCATGCGGAGGTACGGCGCTTGCTGGGATCGGCGAGGCTGGTCACGCTCGCCGGTCCTGGCGGCGTCGGCAAGACGAGGCTGGCGGCGCGGCTGCTGAGCGACTCCGTGAAGGCGTTCCAGGACGGTGCCGTCTTCGTCGGGTTCGCCGAACTGCGGGACCCGGCGCTGGTCCCCGCCCTGGTTGCCGACCGGTTGGGGCTGCACGACCGGTCCGATGAGCCGACCCTGCGCACGGTGATCGCCCACCTGCGGGAACGCGCGGCCTTGCTGGTGCTGGACAACTGCGAGCACCTGGTCGACGCGTGTGCCGAACTCGTCCAGGCTGTGTTGCTGGAGTGCCCTGACGTGGTGGTGCTGACGACCAGCAGGCAGTCACTCGGCGTGCAGGGTGAACAGGTGTTCCCTGTGCCACCGCTGCGTGTGCCCGAGGAGGACGTGGTCGAGCCCGCCGATTACGACGGTGTCCAACTGTTCCTGGACAGGGCCTCGGCGGTGGTGCCGTCGTTTCGCGTCTCGTCGGACAACAGCGCCGACGTGGCGCGGTTGTGCCGTCGGCTGGAGGGTTTGCCGCTGGCGATCGAACTCGCGGCGGCCCGGATCCGGTCGTTGTCGCCGCGGCAGATCACCGAGCGGCTGACCCGGCGGCTGGAGTTGCTGACCTCCGGCCCGCGCACGGCCCCCGAACGCCAGCAGACCCTGCGAGCCACCATCGAGTGGAGCCACCAGCTGTGTTCCGAGGCGGAACAGCGGGTGTGGCAACGGGTTTCGGTGTTCGCCGGGTCGTTCGACCTGGACGCCGCCGAGTTCGTCTGCGCCGAGCCCGGCTCTGTCCTCGATCTCATCGACGGCCTGCTGGACAAGTCCGTGCTGGTGCGTGACGAGCACTCGGGCGTGGCGCGCTACCGCATGCTGGAGACGTTGCGGGAGTTCGGGTACGAGCAACTCGAGCGATCCGGCGACCTGCCTGCGGTCGCGAGACGGCACCGCGATTGGTTCGACCGGATCACGCGGACGGCCGAAGCGCAATGGTTCAGTGCGCACCAGATCGTGTGGGTGGATCGGTTGCGCCGGGACCACGCGAACCTGCGCGCTGCTTTGGAGTGGTCGCTGAGCGAGCCGGGTGAGGCCCCGGTGGCGTTGCGGATGGCGGCCCGGGTCAACGAGTACTGGACGTTGCGCGGCTCCTGTATGGAGAGTCGCAGGTGGTTGGACCGCGCGTTGGCGGTGACCCCGGCGGACCATCCGGACCGGGCGCTGGCACTGAGCGTCGACGCGATCCACGCGCTGTGGCTGTTCGACGTGGAAGTCGCGGAAGCCAGGCTGGCCGAGGCCCGGCGACTTCCCAGTGGACCGGCGTCCACCCACATCGCCCTCGTCCGGGGTCTCAGCGCGATGCTGCAGGGCCGGTTCGCCGAGGCAGCCGAGTTGGCGACCAGCGCGGTGGCGGCCTGCCGTGCGCAGGGTGACGTACGCCGGGAGGTGCACCCGCTGTTCATCCTGGCCGTTTCGACCGCGGTACTCGGCGATCTGGCCGGTGCCCGCCGGGTGGTGCGCGGGATGCTCGCCCTCACCGAACCAGTCGGGGACGCGTACTACCACACCATGTCGCTGTACGCGCAGGCCGTCGTGGAGTCGCTGTACGGAGACCCCGCGGTGGCCCGGCAGGCGGCGTTGGCCGGGGTCAGGGCGAACCTGGCGATCGGCAGCCGATTCGGTGCCGCGCACCACGTCGAAGCCCTGGCCTGGGCGTGTACCTGCCAGGGCGAGCACGAACGCGCGGCGACCCTGTTCGGCATCGCGGGCCGGTTGTGGGGTCTCGTCGGCATGTCACCCGAGGCCGCGCCGTCGCTGTCCGTGCCGCACCTGCACCACCTGCACATCAGCACCAAGGAACTCGGTGTGGACTCCTTCGACGAGGCCCGCGCCACCGGACGGGCACTGCCCGAGAACCAGGCGATGGCCTATGTCCTCGACGAACAGTCCGCTGCCGTGCCCCCGCCCGCCAAGCCTGGCACCGACCACCCGCTCACAGCACGCGAGCTGGAGATCGCCGGGCTGGTCGCGCAAGGACTGTCGAACCGGGAGATCGCCACCAGGCTGGTCATCTCGCTGCGCACAGCCGAGACCCACGTCCAGCACATCCTCACCAAACTGGACACGAGCAACCGCACCCAGATCGCCCGGTGGGTCGCCGCCCGTGACCGGCGCCGTACGTAGTGATCTACGTGTTTTCACGCTTACCCGTGGTCTCGCCCGCGCCGAGACTGGGCGGATGTCGAGCACCTTCGGTTCGTCCGCGCGGCTGTGGGCGTCGCTGCCGGGTGAGCTCGCGGTCCACTTCAGACACGGGGCCGACCGGCTCACGAGTGCCATCCTGCGGGAGGTGCGGCAAGCAGTGCCGGAGTACCGGCAACCACTCGACGGTGCCGTCCGGCACGCCATCACCGGGTGCCTCGACATGGTGAACGCCATTCCCCGGGAGACGTCGGCGAGTGTGTTCCACAACCTCGGCAGGACCGAGTACGACGAAGGCCGCGACCTGAGTCGTCTGCAGACCGCCTACCGCGTCGGCGGCCGGGTCGCCTGGCGGCACGTCCGCGAGTTCGGCCGTACCGCCGGGGTCCCCGCCAATGTGCTCTACACCTGTGCCGAGGCGATCCTCGCCTATGTCGACGAGATCTCGGCGCTGTCGGTCGAGGGCTACACCGCGGCCATGACGCGCGTGACGGACACCCAGGCCCTGCGCCGCAAGCGGCTGGTCGACCTGCTGGTCGCCGATCCGCCGGTCGCGCCGGATTCCATCGCCGCGCAGGCGGCGTTGGCGCAGTGGCCCTTGCCGGATCGCGTCACCGTCGTGGCTGTCGAACCTCATGCGGGCGAACCTCGTGGGGGCGAACAGGATCCTCGAGCACCCGGCCCGCACTCCGACGTCCTCGTGGACCTCGAACGCGCCCAGCCATGTCTGATCACCGGTGACCCGGAACGCCATCTGGAGGGCCTCACCGCGCTGCTGCCGGGGCGGCGTCTGGCTGTTGGACCGGCAGCGCGGATCGGCGACGCGCCGCGGTCACTGTCGTTGGCACGCCGGACACTGGGCCTTGTCCAACGTGGGGTGCTCCCGGACCAACCCGTCTCCCACAGCGCCGATCACCTGTGCACGTTGTGGCTGCTCGGTGACGAGTTCCTCGTCCGGGAGATCCGCGATCGCACCCTGCGACCGTTCGACGGTCTCACGCCGGGGCAGCGCAAGCGGCTCGGGGAGACTCTTCTGGTCTGGCTGGGGACGCGGGGCAGCGTGTCGCGAACCGCGCAGGAACTCGCGATACACCCGCAAACCGTGCGGTACCGCGTGCACCGGCTGATCGAGTTGTTCGGCGACCGGCTCGACGACCCCGACGCCCGCCTCCGGATCCAGATCGCGCTGCGGGCGGACGCGCTGATCAGACAGGTGTGATCGTTCGGGGGCTGTTCTCGCGGGCGTGGTCCGTTACGCTCTGGCCTGAATACTTACCACCTGGTAGAAATCGTGAGAGCGCTTCCATCATCGTTGGTGTCAGGGGGTCGGAGTGACCGACGTGTCCGTTCAGCTGTACTCCGTGCGAGACGAGTTCGCCGAGAATCCCGGCGCGGTCCTGCGCAGGCTCGTGGAGATCGGGTTCACCCACGTCGAGCCGTACGGCCTGGCCGAGAACGCCCACGCGCTGCGAACCGGCCTGCGCGACAACGGCCTCACCGCCCCGACCGCGCACGCGCGGCTGATCGACGCCGACCAGCACGCGGTGTTCGCGGCGGCCGCCGACTGCGGCGTGCGCGTGGTGATCGACCCGTTCGTGCCCGCCGAGAAGTGGCAGACGGAAGCCGATGTCGTGGCCACCGCCGAAGCGCTGAACGCCGCGGCCGCGATCGCACCCGAGTACGGCGTCACGGTCGGGTACCACAACCACTGGTGGGAGCTGCAATCCCGGATCGGTGACCGCACCGCCTTCGAGGTGTTCGCCGACCGGCTGGATCCGGAGCTCGTGCTCGAGGTCGACACCTACTGGGCGACGGCGGGCGGCGAGGACGCGGCCGCGCTGCTGCGCCGCCTCGGCGACCGGGTGCACGCCGTCCACGTCAAGGACGGCGGTCTCGCCGTCGACGCGTCCGGTCAGGTCCCGGCCGGACAGGGCAGCGTGCCGGTCGCGGACGTGCTCGCCGCGGCGCCCAAAGCGTTGCGGGTCATCGAGTTCGACCGCTACGACGGGGACATCTTCGACGGCGTCGCGGCGAGCTTGGCCTATCTGAAGGAGCACGAGGCATGAGTGTCGGTGTCGGTGTCGGCGTCATCGGCGCGGGTGTCATCAGTGAGACGTACCTGGCCAACCTCACCAGCTTCCCGGACGTGCACGTGGTGCGGGTCGCGGACCTGGACACCACCCGTGCCCAGGCACAAGCGGACAAGCACGGGGTTCCCCGCGCGGGCACGGTCGCCGATCTGTTGACCGACCCGGACGTGGAACTGGTCGTCAACCTGACGATCCCCGCCGCGCACGTGGAGGTCGGCCTGGCCGCGCTGGACGCGGGCAAGCACGTCTGGTCGGAGAAACCGCTGGCGCTCGACCGCCAGTCGGGCCGGAAACTGCTCGACCGCGCCCGGGAGAAAGGGCTGCGGGTGGCTTGCGCGCCCGACACCCTGCTGGGGGCGGGGCCGCAGACCGGACGCCGTGCCATCGACGAAGGCCGGATCGGCGAACCACGGACCGCGCTCGCGTTGTTCCAGACGCCGGGGCCGGAGAGCTGGCACCCCGCACCGGAGTTCCTCTTCCAAGCCGGGGGAGGGCCCTTGCTGGACATGGGCCCGTACTACCTGACAGCACTGGTGAGCCTGCTCGGGCCGATCAGCAGGGTCACCGGCGCGGGCGGGCAGGCGCGGCCGACGCGGGTGATCGGCAGCGGGCCCCGGGCCGGGACCGAGTTCGCGGTGACAGTGCCGACCACAGTCACGGCGCTGGTGGAGTTCGAACGAGGTGGCTCAGCGCAGATCGTGCTCAGCTTCGACTCCGCGCTGCGCCGGGTGGGGCTGCTCGAAGTGACCGGAACGGGCGGTGTCGCCGTGCTGCCCGACCCCAACCACTTCGAGGGATCCACGACCTTGCACCTCGCCGGCCAGGAAGACCCGCTGGAGATCGAAGCACAGGGGCACGCGGCCTCGCGGGGAACCGGCGCACTGGAGTTGGCGCGGGCGATCAGGACCGGGGTCCCCGAGCGTGCCTCGGGCGAGTTGGCGTACCACGTGCTGGACACCATGCTGGCGATCGACGAGTCGATCACGGCGGGCCGTACGGTCGCTGTCGACAGCACCACGGACATCCCGCCCGCGTTGCCGCCAGACTGGAATCCGTACGAGCGGACGCTCCTCGTGAGTGTTTAGCGGGTTCTAACCCCGCTGAACACTCACGAGGGCACGTCGAGGGGGACGGTCAGCAGGTTTTGCAGGAAGGACCGAAGCGTTCCGACCAGGTCGACCTCGTCGGGTGTGGTCAGCCACTGCACCTGCAGGCCGTCCTCCATGGCGATGAACGCCACCGCCGCCGCGTGCGGATCCACACCGGCACGCAGTTCACCGCTCTCGGCCAACGCGGTGAACGCGGCGACGGCGCTGTCGCGGGCGACTTGGTAGTGCCGGATGAAGTACTCGTGCGCCGGGTGATCGGGCGCCACGGCTTCGGCGGCCAGTCGCGCGTACACCTCCACGATGCCCCGGTGTGCCACGTTGTACTCGGCCAGCGCGACGAGGTGCCGCAGCAGTCGCATGCCGGGCGGGATGCCCAACTGCTCGCGCTCGGCGTCCTCGGCGTCGCGGCGCTCCAGCACCGCCGCCAGCAACGCCTCCTTGGTGGCGAAGTAGTAAAGGAGACCAGCGTGCGTGATCCCGGCCCGCTTGGCCACCTCGCGCAACGACGACCCGTGGTACCCGGTCTCGCGGTAGACCTCGATCGCGGCCGTGATGATGTCCTCCCGGCGCAGCCGGCCCTTGAGGTAGCCGCCGGTCACGGCATCGCGACTGGTCGGACCGGCAACGCAGGGAGCACGACCGACATCATGCCGCAAGCTGCGATGATCACAGGTGTGAGGAGTGCCTGCCGATGACACAGCTCGCTGTGCCCCGCGCCCGCGCGGCCCGGGTCGCCACCTGGATCTACTTCACCCTCAACGGCTTCGCCGTCGGCCTTTGGGTGGTGCACATCCCCGACGTCGAACGCGCGACCGGGATCAGCCACAGCACGCTCGGCCTGCTGTTGCTGGCGCTCGGCGCGGCGGCGTTCATCGGCATGCAGGTCGGCGGTGGCCTGGCCGATCGGCTCGGCCAGCGCAAACTCGTGCCCGCGGCCGGTGTGCTGATGGGCTGCGCGCTGTTCGGGCCGGGGCTCGCGGACTCGTGGTGGACGCTCGGGCTGGCGCTGATCGTGTTCGGCTTCGCCAACGGCACCATCGACGTCGGCATGAACGCGCAGGCCGTGGTCGTGGAACGGACGTATCCCCGGCCGATCATGGCGGCGTTCCACGCGATGTGGTCGATCGGGGGAGCGGCGGCGGCCGCCATCGGCGCGGCGTTGCTGGGCGCGGGGGTGCCGACTGAGGTTTCGTTGGCCACGTGCGGCGCGCTGATCGTGGTCATCTCGCTGGCCACGGCCCGGTTCCTGCTCGAACCCGATCACCACGCGGCGCAGGACCCCGCGGAGCCCGCGCCGAAGAAGAAGCCGGGCGGGGGCAAGCTGGTGTGGCTGCTCGGTCTGCTGGCGTTCGCCATGATGCTGGCCGAGGGCGTCGCCGCGGACTGGGCGGCGCTGCACTCGAAGGACGTCCTCGGCACCTCGGCCAGCACGGCGGCGTTCGCGTTCGGCGCGTTCTCCACGGCCATGACGGTCGGCCGGTTCGCCACGGACCGGGTCGCCGCGATCATCGGGCCGGTCGCGATCGTCCGGTACGGCGCCGCGCTGGCGGCGACCGGGCTCACGGTCGTGACGGTCTCGTCGTGGGTGCCGCTCACCCTGGTCGGCTGGGCGCTGTTCGGCATCGGTCTGTCGGGTGGCGTCCCGCAGCTGTTCACGGCCGCGGGCAACCTCGACACGAGGTCGGCGGGCACGTTGATGGCCCGGGTGGTCGGCCTCGGCTACGTCGGCATCCTCGCCGGTCCCGCGCTGGTGGGTCTGCTGACACACTGGGTGCCGCTGAACGTGGCGTTCGTGCTGCCGATCGCGCTGTGCGCGATGGCGGCGGTGTTCGCGTACGTGATGCCCCGACCAGGAACAAATCAGCCCGCGGATGCGCTTGAACCGGGTGAGAGCGGACGAGAGGAGCGATGACGTGACCAAGGTTGCGGTGCTGGCCGGTGGTTGCTTCTGGGGGATGCAGGACCTGATCCGGCGTCAGCCAGGTGTCCTCGCCACCCGAGTGGGCTACACGGGCGGCGAAGTGCCCAACGCCACCTACCGGAACCACCGGGGACACGCCGAGGCGATCGAGATCCGGTACGACCCGGAGCGGACCACGTACCGGGACGTCCTGGAGTTCTTCTTCCAGATCCACGACCCGACCACGAAGAACCGCCAGGGCAACGACATCGGCGACAGCTACCGCTCGGCGATCTTCTACGCCGACGAGGAGCAGAAGCAGGTGGCCGAGCAGACCATCGCGGACGTGGAGGCCTCAGGTCTGTGGCCGGGCAAGGTGGTGACCGAGGTCAGCCAGCTGGGTGACTTCTGGGAGGCCGAGCCGGAGCACCAGGACTACCTGGAGCGCTACCCGAACGGCTACACGTGCCACTTCATCCGGCCGGACTGGAAGCTGCCCGCCACCAAGTGACCCACGCCGGGTAGTCAGTACCTGGTCGAGTTGCGACAACGGGCGGCCCGTGCAGGACCGCCCGTTGTCACGAAGCTGTGTTTATTTGACGCCCGTGCACGCCTTCGTCAGGGCGGCGACCTGGTCGGCCTTGGTCTTGATCCAGTTGGCCGAGTCGTTGACCACGTTCTCGGGCTTGACCTGCTTGAAGGTGTTCGCGAGGTCGTCCAGCGCCTGGTTCACGGTGGTGTTCGTCGCCTTGCCTGCCAGGTCGGACAGTTTGTTGCCCGCGTCCTGCGCGCTCTGTGCCGCGGCTTCCGGGTTGGCCTTGTCCGGGTTGACGGCGGCGATCTTGACCGCCTCGGCGCACACCTGCGCGTTGGAGGCGGCGTTGCTGACGCCTTCGGCAGTCTTCTGGGCGTCCTGCACCGCGTCGCAGCCGGTGAGTGCGATGACCAGCGCGCCACCGCCGAGAACTCCTGCCACCAGCCGCTTCATTGAGCGCATGCGAATCCCTTCCGGTTCGTCAGTTGAACCGGAGGTCTCCCCAACCACACCGCGTCCGCCAGGACCGTGTGGCGCCGAGACCGGGTCGCCACTGGGGACGCCGTATTGACGAATCTCGACCGGCTGGGTACTCCCCTCCGCGGGGACGACTTTACCAAAGCTGACCAGAGGTACTCTCACGGACCTGGAGTTTGAAGGGGATCTGCACGTCCCGCACGGCGCTGACGTCCCCATTCGCCCGTTGGTGCACGAGTTCGACCGCGGCCTTGGCCAGTGCCGCCTTGTCCGGGGCGATGGTGGTCAGGGACGGCAGGCTGTACTCGCTGTGCTCGGTGTTGTCGAAGCCGACCACGGCGATGTCCCGGGGGACGTTGTAGCCGCGCTCGGCCGCTGCGCGTACGGCGCCGTGCGCGAGCATGTCGTTGAAGCAGAACACCGCGTCGGGGGGTTCCGGCAGGGCGAGGAGGCGGGCCATGGCCTCGGCGCCGTCGCGGTGGTGGTACCGCGCCGCCGGGGCGATGTAGTGGGGCGGTGGCGCGGACAGGCCCGCGTCGGCCAGTGCGGAGTAATAACCCTCGAGGCGCTGGGCCGCGGTGCCGCGGTTGGGATTCTGGCCGACGATCGCGATCCTGGTCCGTCCCAGGTCGATCAGGTGCCGGACCGCGGTCCGCGCCGCCTGGACGTTGTCGATGCCGACGTGGTCGATCGGCACGTCCAGCGAGTGCTCGCCGAGCAGGACCATCGGCACGTCGGTCGGGTTCTGGGTGAAGTCCTGGGTGTGCAACGCCTCCGGGCTGATGATGGCGCCGTCGACGATGTGCGGGCCCAGTGAGGCCAGCGTGGACACCTCGGGGTCACGCAGGCCTTGGGTCTGCTCGATGAGCACGCTCCAGTCGTGCGCGTGCGCCGCGGTGATCACGCCGCCGGCGAGTTCGCCGAAGTACGGGATGCTCAGTTCGGGGACCATCAGCGCGATGAAACCCGTCCGGCCTCTGCGCAGGTTGCGCGCGCCGACGTTGGGCTTGTATCCGGTCGCGGCCAACGCCTCGCGGACCTTGCGCTCGTTCTCCGGCTTGACGAACGAGTAACCGTTCACGACGTTGGACACCGTTTTGACCGACACACCGGCCATTTCCGCCACGTCCTTGAGCGTTGCCACGGGGGTGAGAATATCAAGATCGGGCATATTTACAACGTTGTACCAACGATGTAACGTGCTCGCCGAGCGTGTTCGACCTGTCTCGACGAGGAGTCAGCCCATGGCCGCCACCCAGTCCCGTCCCGTCCACTTAGGTCTGCGTCGAGTTCTTGGTGCGAGCCTGTGTGGCGTCGCGCTTGTGCTGTCCGGTTGCGCCAAGTCCGAGGAGCCCGCCGCGCAGGCTCCGCAGGGCACCGGCGGCGCTCAGGCGCCGGTCGCTCCCGCCGCGAACGGCCCGACGTGCACGCTGTCGCAGTACGGCGGCGCGCAGCTGGACCTGAAGAACGCGATCGTCGGCTTCTCCCAGTCGGAGAAGGAAGCCAACCCGTTCCGGATCGCCGAGACCCAGTCGATCAAGGACGAGGCCGCGAAGGCAGGCGTCAAGCAACTGCTCACGACCAACGCCAATTCGCAGCTGAGCAAGCAGATCTCCGACATCCAGGACATGATCAACAAGGGGGCGCAGGCGCTGATCGTCGCGCCGCTGAACTCCGACGGCCTCGAACCCGCGCTGTCGGCGGCCCGCGCCAAGAACATCCCGGTGCTGACCGTCGACCGCAAGGTGAACTCCGCCGCCTGCAAGGACTACGTGTCCTTCCTCGGCTCGAACTTCGTCGAACAGGGCAAGCGGGCCGCCAGGGAAATGGCCAAGGCGCTGGGCAACAAGGGCAAGGTCGCGATCCTGCTCGGCGCGTCCGGCAACAACGTCACCACCGACCGCACGGCCGGGTTCGTCGACGAGCTCAAGGCGTCCGCACCGGACATCCAGGTGGTCGCCCAGCAGACCGGTGAGTTCGCCAGGGACAAGGGCCAGCAGGTGATGGAGCAGATCATCCAGGCCCAGCAGGACATCAACGGCGTCTACGCGGAGAACGACGAGATGGGTCTCGGCGCACTGGTCGCGTTGCGCAGCGCGGGCAAGAAGCCGGGCACGGACATCCACGTGGTGTCGATCGACGGGACCCGCAACGCCGTCCAGAAGGTGGTCGACGGCGAGATGTCCGCGGTCGTCGAGTCCAACCCGCGGTTCGGCCCGCTGGCTTTCCAGACGCTGCGGTCGTTCCTGAGTGGACAGCCGGTCCAGCAGAACGTCGTGATCAGCGACAAGCTGTACGGCAAGGACAACGCCGCTGCCGAACTGGGCAACGCGTACTGATGACCGGCGACGTCGTTCTCGACGCCCGCGCTGTCGGAAAGCGGTTCCCCGGAGTCGTTGCTTTGTCCGATGTGGACCTCACACTCGCCGCGGGTGAGGTCCACGCGCTCGTCGGCGAGAACGGCGCGGGCAAGTCGACGCTGATCAAGGTCCTGACCGGGGTCCACCCGCCGGACAGCGGCGAGCTGGTGTTCCAGGGTGGCCCGGTGCGGTTCAGCCGCCCGCTGGACGCGCAGGCCGCCGGGATCAGCACGGTCTACCAGGAGATCAACCTGGTGCCGTTGATGTCGGTTGCCAGCAACCTGTTCCTCGGTCGCGAACCGCGCACGCGGTGGGGTCTCATGGACTTCCGGGCGATGAACACCGCCGCGTCGACACTGCTGCGGTCGTACGGCGTCGAGGTGGACGTCACGAGGCCACTGCGGACACTCGGCGCCGGGGTGCGGCAGATGGTGGCGGTCGCCAGGGCGGCGGCCACGGACGCCCGCGTGGTGATCCTCGACGAACCGACCTCGTCGCTGGAGCCGCGCGAGGTCGACACCCTGTTCGCGATCATCGACCGGGTCCGCGCCGGTGGCGCGGCCGTGTTGTACGTCAGCCACCGCCTCGACGAGCTGTACCGGATCTGTGACACGGTCACGGTTCTGCGCGACGGCCGCAAAGTCCACAGCGGCCCGATGGCGGAGCTGCCCCGGTTGCGGCTGGTCGCGCTCATGCTCGGCCGGGACCTGGAACAGATCCGCAAGGAAGGCACGACCAAGTTCGACTCGGCACAGCCCGAGGCACGGCAGACGCCTGTCCTCGCGGCCAAGGGCCTGACCAGCCCGCACCTGCTGCACGGCGTGGACGTGACCGTGCGGCCAGGCGAGATCGTCGGCCTGGGCGGCCTGCTTGGCGCCGGTCGCAGCGAGACCGTCCGCGCCATCGCGGGTTCGCTGCCGGTCGACTCCGGCACGGTCACGGTCGCGGGCAAGTCCGTGCGGTCCGGGTCGGTCGCGGCGGCGATGCGCGCCGGTGTGGTGATGCTGCCGGAGGACCGCAAGTCCGACGGGATCCTGCCGGACCTGTCCGTGCGGGAGAACATCGTGCTCGCGGCGCTGCCCCGGCTGTCGGCGGCCGGTCTGGTGTCGCGGAAACGCCAGGACACCATTGTGGACACGTTCATCAGACGACTGCGGATCAAAGCGTCCAGTCCCGACCAGAAGGTCGGCGAGCTGTCCGGCGGCAACCAGCAGAAGGTGCTCCTGGCCAGGCTGCTGTGCCGGGAGCCGAAGGTGCTGCTGCTCGACGAACCCACCAGGGGGATCGACGTCGGGGCCAAGGCCGAGGTGCAGGCGCTGGTGGCGGAACTGGCCGCGGAAGGGCTCGGTGTCGTGCTGATCTCCTCGGAGTTCGAAGAAGTCGTCGAAGGCTCGGACTCGATCGTCGTGCTCAGGGAGGGCCATGTGGTCGCGCAGTTGCGCGGCGGGGACGTGACCGAGCAGAAGCTGATCGCGGCACTCGCGGAGGGCGGAGATGGCTGAAGCGACGGTCACGCCGGTCGCCGCGCCCACAGCGCGCAGGCTGCGCGACTACGGCGTCTACGCGGCGCTGGGCATCCTGGTCGCCTACAACCTGCTGTTCACCGGGAACTTCGCCACGCTGGCGAACCTGAACACCCAGTTGGTGCAGGTCACGCCGATCCTGATCGCCGCGCTGGGCATGGCACTGGTGATCGGCACCGAAGGTGTCGACCTCTCGGTCGGCTCGGTGATGGCGCTGTCGGCCGCGTTGCTGCCGCTCTACCTCGGCTACGGCCTGATGCCCGCGCTGCTCGTCGCGTTGCTGGGCGGTGCGTTGTGCGGCGTGTTCAGCGGCACGCTCGTCGCGGTCGTGGGCATCCAGCCGATCGTGGCCACGCTCGCCCTGCTCGTCGGCGGTCGTGGTCTCGCACTGGTCATCGCCGACGGACGGCTCAAGGACATCCGCAACCCGATGCTGCTGGAGCTGGGTTCGGGCAGTGTGGCGGGGATCCCGATCGTGGTGCTGATCGCCGCGGTCCTCACGCTGATCGTGGGTTTCGTGGTCCGGTACACCACGTTCGGGCGGCAACTGGTCGCCGTCGGCGGCAACCGCTCGGCCAGTGTGCTCGCGGGTCTGCCCGTCCGGCGAATCCTCATCGTCACGTACGTGATCAGCGGTGTGCTGGCCGCGATCGCCGGGATCGTGGCGACCGCGCGGCTGACGGCGTCCGATCCGTCGGCGATCGGGCAGCTCGCCGAACTGTCCGCGATCACCGCGGTCGTCGTCGGCGGGACACCGCTCAACGGCGGCCGGGTGCGGATCCTCGGCACGGTCGCCGGTGCGCTGCTGATGCAGCTGATCTCGGCGACGCTGATCAAACACAACCTGCCGACCTCGGCGGGCCTCGTCGTGCAGGCGGTGATCATCGTCGTCGCGGTGTTGTTGCAGCGACCTCGGCTGGCAGGTGCGAAATGACCGCTGTTACGGAGCAAGCCGCTGTCGCCGTGGCCGACAAGGGCATGACCAAAAGGGAGTGGATCGCCGGGCTCGTGCAGCGGCGCGGCTCGGTGGTCGTGCTGGCGTTGGTCATACTCGTGTCGTCGTTCTCCTTCGACACGTTCGCGACGCTGGACAACGCGCGCAACGTCGCGATGCAGAGCTCGTTCCTCGCGATCGTGGCGCTCGGTATGACGTTCGTGATCATCTCCGGTGGGATCGACCTGTCCGTCGGGTCGGTCTACGCGCTCGGCGGTGTGCTCGCCGCGATCGGCATCCAGTGGGGCAGTGTCGCCGGGCTGCTGCTGCCGTTGGTGGTGTGCGGCGGGATCGGCCTGCTCAACGGTGCTCTGGTGGCCTACGGGCGGCTCGCACCGTTCATCGTCACCCTGGCCACGTTGCTCGGCGCGCGTGGCCTGCTGTTGGCCATCACCGACGAGGGCGCCAACACCCGGCTGATGCCGCGCGACGCCGTGCTCACCCAGATCGGCCAGGGCACGTTGCTGGGCTTCGGGTATCCGGTGTGGATCGCGGTGGTGTTGTTCGCCGTGGGTGTGGTCGTCTTGCAGCGCACCAGGGTTGGCCATTCGGTGCTCGCGATCGGTGGCAGCGCCGAGGCCGCGCGGCTGATGGGCCTGCCCGTTGCGCGGCGCACGATGTGGTTGTACACGGCCAGCGGACTGCTGGCCGGACTGTCCGGCGCGCTCGCCGCGGCGTATTCCGCGTCGGGCGTGACGATTGTGGGCGTCGGGTTCGAACTCGACGCCATCGCCGCCGTGGTGATCGGCGGGACGCTGCTCACCGGCGGCGCGGGCACGGTCGGCGGAACGCTGGCCGGTGTGTTGCTGCTGATGGTGATCCAGAACGTGATCAACCAGATCGGGACGCTGTCGTCGCACTACCAGTCGGTGGTCAGCGGCGCGTTCCTGGCGGCTGTCGTCGCCATCCAGGCATACCTGAGCCGTGCGCATCTCGGCCGGGAGCGAAGTACGTGAGACAAACGGGAGGTCGCGCCAGTGTTGTTGAGAACCTCGGTTCTGCTCACCGCTCTGTTACTCAGCCTCAGTACCACCGCGGTGCCCGCATCGGCGCAGCCGACGTGGAAACCGGGCAAGCCACCGCTGACCACACCGTGGACCAACCAGGTCGGGCCGAACAACGCCCTGCCGGAGTATCCACGTCCGCAACTGACCAGGGACCGCTGGCAGAACCTCAACGGCGTGTGGGAGTTCGCCGGTGCCAAGGCGGGGGAGGCCCCGCCGATCGGGAAGCCGTTGGCGGAACGGGTGCTGGTGCCGTACCCGATCGAGTCCGCGCTGTCCGGGATCCAGCGCAGGGAAGACCGGATGTGGTACCGCCGCACGTTCACCGTGCCGGAGCGCTGGCGCCGTGACCGCGTCAAGCTCAACTTCGGTGCCGTCGACTACGACACCACGGTCTGGGTCAACGGCCGCCAGGTCGGCACGCACCGGGGCGGTTTCGACTCGTTCAGCCTGGACATCACCGACGCGCTGACCCGCGGCGAACGCCAGGAAGTGGTCGTCGGCGTGACCGACCTGACCGACGCGACCTGGCAACCGGTCGGCAAACAGCGCAACGTGCCCGACCGCGGCATCTTCTACACGTCCAGTTCCGGGATCTGGCAGACGGTCTGGCTGGAGCCGGTGGCGTCCAGCAGCATCACGCAGCTCGACCAGACACCGAACCTGGCGGACTCGACGTTACGGTTGACGCCCCGAGTCACCGGGGACACGAACGGCGTGACAGTCGAGGCGACCGCCTACGACCGCGGCAGGCCGGTCGGCCACGTGACCGGGCCGGTCAACACCGAACTGAAGCTGCCGGTGCGCGACCCGAAGCTGTGGACGCCGGACTCGCCGTTCCTGTACGACCTGAAGGTCCGGCTGGTCAAGCGTTATCGCACGGTCGACGAGGTCGGGTCGTACTTCGGCATGCGGGAGATCGGGATGAAGCCCGGCGCCGACGGCAAGCTCCGGATGACGCTGAACGGCAAGATCCTCTTCCACATGTCCACATTGGACCAGGGGTTCTGGCCGGACGGCATCCACACCGCGCCGACCGACTCGGCGCTGCGTTTCGACCTCGAACAGCACAAGGTGCTCGGCTTCAACACCGTGCGCAAGCACATCAAGGTCGAGCCGGACCGCTGGTACTACCACGCCGACAAGCTGGGACTGCTGGTGTGGCAGGACATGCCCGCGATGAAGACGTCCAACGAGACGCCGCCGGTCGACGCGCAACAGCAGTTCGAACGCGAGCTGCACACGATGGTGGACAAGCACAAGAGCTTCACGTCCGTCGTGGCGTGGGTGCCGTTCAACGAGGGCTGGGGCGAGTGGGACCGCACCGCCACCGGCCGGATCGCCGACGAGGTCAAGAAGCAGGACCCGAGCAGGTTGGTCAACGCGCACAGCGGCGTGAACTGCTGTGCGTCCAAGGGTGACTCCGGGCGCGGCGACATCCTCGACCACCACGCCTACGTGGGCCCGGCGGCGCCGTCGCCCAGCGCGAACCGGGTCGCGGCCGACGGTGAGCACGGCGGGTTCGGACTCGAAGTCAAGGACCACATGTGGTTCGGCGAAGGCCACGCCTACGAGATGGCGCCGGACTCGGCCACCCTGACCCGCCGCTACGTCGAGAACCAGCGCGACGTCCTCGGCGCCGCGCGGAAGTGCGGCATCAGCGGGGCGATCTACACCCAGATCACCGACGTCGAACACGAGGTCAACGGGTTCTTCACCTACGACAGGCAGGTCCGCAAGATGGACTTCGCCCAGGTGAAGGCGATCAACGACGAGATCGTCATGAAGGCGGACGGAACCGGCAGTGGCCCGCAGCCGGGCCCCGGCACCCCGGGGCTGGACGGGATCACCTACTACCCGTTCGACGAAGGCACCGGAACGACCGCCGCGGACAAGGTCGGCACGAGGAACGCGACGCTGAACAACGCCACGTGGACCACCGGAAACCCGGGCTCGGCGGTCCAGTTCAACGGCACCACCTCCGTCGTCGACACTGGCGCGAGCGTGCTGGACACCGCGGGCAACTACAGCGCCGCGGCGTGGGTGAAGCTGGACAGCCTCGGCGGGTTCGCCACCGCGGTGAGCCAGGACGGGCCGTCCAACAGCGCGTTCTTCCTGCAGTACTCCGGTGCGGACAACCGGTTCGCGTTCAGCTTCGCCGGAGTCCGGGCACTGGCCCCGGTCGCCCCGGAGGTGGGTCGCTGGTACCACATCGCCGGTGTCCGTGACGTCCGCACGGGCTCGCTGACGCTGTACGTGGACGGCAAACCCGCGGGCTCGGCGTCCTCATGCGACGGCGGACCGGGCGGCGGCAACACGGTGATCGGCCGCGCGAAGTTCAACGGCGGACCGGTGGACCACTGGCGTGGCGCGATCGACCAGGTGCACCTGTACGACCGCGCCCTGCCCGCCGCCGAGGTGGCGCAGCTGTACGCCTCAGGCCGGTAGGACTTCCTTGCCGTCCCAGGTGAAACGGGCGGTGGTGACGGCGTCGTCGCCGTCACCACCGCCCGTGATCAGCTGGTGGATGCCGACGCCGTCGAGCTCGCGGTAGGTGCACCACTCGTGGTCGGACGTGAGCATGAGGTCCAGGTCGAGCGCGGCGAGCAAAGCGAAGACCTGCCCGCGGTTGACCGTGTCCACGCCGACGAACACCTCGTCGAGCAGGATCACCCGGGGAGCTTGCCCGACCGCTTGGTAGTGCGCGGCGACGGCGGCGAACAACGGCAGGTGCAGGGCGATGGCCTTCTCCCCGCCGGACAGCGCGCCGTGCAGCTTCTTGGTCAGCAGTTGCCAGCCCTGCCCGTTGGCCCGGTCCACCTTCACCACGAACCGATGCCACGCGGTGTAGTCGAAGACCTGCGCCAGCTGCTGCTCCCAACTGGTTGCCGTGTCGTCGCCCTTGGCCTGGTCGATCCGGTCGCGGAAGAAGCGGTGCAACGACTCACGGTCCTGCTCGGTCAGCCTCGCCGGATCCTTCAACAGCAGGTCGCGCGCGGTCCTGGTGCCCGGCGGCAACTCCGGCGAGATCTGCCAGACGAGCTGGACGGCCACCTTGGACGCGGTGCGCACCTTTTCCAGCCGTGCGTTCATCCCGTCGACGAGGTCGTTGGCCTGCCGGATCCGGGCGGCCAGATGGCGCCTGGTGTCGCCGGTGAGGGTCCGGTCGAACAGTTCCCGCTCGTGCGCCTGGATCTCGTCGCCCGCCTGGTCGGTCTCGGCGCGCAGGATCCTGAGCAGTTCCGCCGCGCCGACCCGCAGTCCGTCCACGACCGCGGTGAAGACCTGGACGTCGTCGTCCGTGGTCAGGTCGAGGTCGGCTCGTGAGCTGAGCGTCGTGCGGCAGGCGTGGACGGATTCGGACAGCCGGTGCAGTGCGTCGCCGAGATTGCCCGGGGCGTGGGGGACTGTCGGCCACGCGTGTGCGACGATCCTGGCCGCGTCCAAGGACGCGCGGACTCCGTCCGACGCGGCGAGAACCTCCTCGAACCGCGGCAGGTCGGGCAGTTCGCTGTCGGACGGGAACACACCTGTCGCGAGGTGCCGGAACCGGTGTGCGGCCGCGTCACGCGTCGCCCCAGCCGTGTCACGGGCGGCCGCGTCGGTCTGCCGCTTCGAGTCGAGCGCTCCCAGTTGCTGTGCGAGTTCGGCGACCCGGCCGTGGCTGGAGTTCAGCTCGGAGTTCAACGTGCGCAGCCGCACCCGCAGCCGGTCGATCTCGGCGACGATCTCGCGGTAGTCGGCGACGTCGAGCGTGCTGTCGACGGCGTCGAGTGTGGCCGCGAGCGAGGTGTACTGCCGTTCGGCTTCGTCGGCCTCGGTTTCCCGTTCGGCTGCGCCTTCGTCGGACCGTTGTGCGTGCCCGGCGAGAGTCTCGGCGGTGTGCCTCGCCGAGGCGAGCCTGCCGTGTTCGAACAGCCACGTCTCGGCCTGCTCGGTGAAGGTTTGGACCGCGGCGGCCACGGCGGCCAGCGCCGTCCGCTCGGTCGGGGCGTTGTTCGCCGCGGCGATGTCGGTGAGGCTGTGCAATGCCTTGACCACGTCGCGTTCACGAGCCGACAGGGCGTCGACCCGTTCGCGGACCACGGATTCGGCGGCGTTGACGTCCGCCTGCGCCATGGTCAGCTCCTGCGAGGCGGCGATCAGCAGATCGTGCCGTGGCCGGGTGTCCCGTTCCCGCGCGACCAGTGCGCGCCGGGCTTCCAGCGTGGCCAGTTCCGCCCGCAAGGCCGTGGTCGCGATGTCGAGGTCCGCGATCCGGGTGCGCAGTTCGGCGATCCGTCGTTCCCGTGCGCGCTGCCGCGACCGCGCGCCGATGTGACCCGGGTGGTCCTTCTGCCAGCTGCCGGTCAACGCACCCATACGCCACGTGCCGTCGGCGCCGATCGCCGCCGGGCCGTCAGGCAGCCGGGCATCGAACGCGACAGCCCGGAGCAGTCGCTGGACGCCCGCGGCGGAGTCATGGTCGGCGACGAGGACATCCCCCAGCGACCTGCCGTCGACCGGTGTCAGCGCGTGGGCGTCCGCGAACGTGTCGTGGCCGCTGATCTCGCCCCGCGGACCGATCCACGCGTCCAGCAGGCCTGAGGCCTCCAACGCGGCCTCGATGCCTGCCTGCGCGTCTTCGGGCACGGTCTCGGCGAAGTCGACCAGGCGCCACAGCGGTGCTCCGGGCATCCGCGTGCGGTCGGTGGTGCGCAACGGAGACGCCACGGGCGGGATGTCCTCGTGGGCGGCGAGCCGGTCGGCTTCGGCGGTGAGGTCCGACCGTTGGCGTTCGGCGTCCGCGAGCGCGGGCGCGATCTCCGCCTCCCGCCGGGTGATCCCGCCGAGTACCCCCTCGGCCACCGAGCTGATCGCGGTGAGCACGCCCGACTCCGACTCGATGTCCCCGAGCAGCGCGTCCGGTTCGGCGAACACCAGCTCCCGGCACGCCGACATCCACGCGGCGAACCGGTCGGTCAACGCGGCCAGTTCCTCCTGCCGCCGCAGCGCGGCCGCTTCCAGATGCCGCGTCGCGTCGAGAAAGCCGGACCTGGCGGTGTCGAGGTCGACCTCGGCCGCGCGCCGTCGTCCGACGGCTGCCTCGTGCGCGCCCAACGCCGTGTCGACCAGGTCAAGCTGTCCCTGCCTGCTGCGCACGGCCGCGCGCAGGAACTGGCGGTCCAGGTTGTCGGCGAGTTCCGCGTGCACGCTCGCCAACCCGGCCCGGGTCGCGGCGTGGTGCGCTTCGGTTTCCAGGCCCCGCACGGTGTCCGCCAGTGCGGCGGCAGTGTCGGCTGCCTGCTGTGCCTTGGCGCGATCGGTGTCGGCCTCGGCCCGCCGCCGGGTGGCGATGCCACGCAGCCTGGCGGCGTTCTCGCCCGCTGCCGTGGTCTGCTGCCTGAGCCGGTCCAGCTCCTGGCCCTGCTTGAAGCCGTCACTGTCGACGAGGCCGGTTCTGCGCGCCTCGGCTTCGGCGATCAGGCCCCCGAGTTCGACCACTCGCCGTTCGGTGTCCTGTTTGGCCGCGGCCACCACTTCGTGTTCCTCGGCCGACTTGCGTGCGGCACGGGTCAGGTTGTCCAGTTCGGTCGTCGCGGAGATGACAGCCGCGGCGCCCGCGCGCAGCACTCGTTGCGCGTAGGTCTTCTGCCGGGTGGCCAGCGATCGGGTCGCCGACACCTCGTCCTCCAGCGCGGCGAGGCGTTCACGTTGCGCGTCCAGCCGTTCGAATCCCTCGGCCAGATCCGAGATCTCCTGCTGACCCAGTGGCGGCAACGCGCGAGACAGCAACGTCGACAGCAACGAGGGATCCAGCCGCTGGGACAGTTTCGGGGTGCGCAGCTGCAGCAGCGCTGTGATCAGGGCGTCGTATCGTTGCTCGCTCAACCCGGGGAACAGCGTTGTCCTGACTTCGTTGCGGTAGTCGGCCGCGTTGCCGTGCACGATTCCGTTCTCGCCGAGCCGTTCCGCCAGTGCGTTCTTGGTCAACGGCTGACCGGCCTCGTTGACCAGCGCCACACCGCCGGGCTTGCCGATCCGCGCACCGGTGGTGAAGTAGTCGGGGTGAACGGTCGTGGTGTGTGTGCTGGCCTGCAGCCTCGCACCACAGGAGAACCACTCGTCGGCACGGCCGAACTCCAGCCAGACGTACCCGACCCGGGTGGTGCCGGTGGCGCCCTCGCCCATCATGTTCCAGTGCATGGTCCGCTCACCGGTGCCGAACGTCGACAGCCGGTTCGCCCGCAGGTTCGCGTCGAACAGGAACGGCAGCAACAACTCCAGCGCCTTGGACTTGCCGCTGCCGTTGGGACCGCGCAGCAACAGCCTGCCCCGGTGGAACTCCAGGACCTCGTCGTAGTACCGCCAGACGTTCAGGATGCCTGCTCGCGTGGGAATCCACCGCTCGGTCATCAGTCAGCCACCCTCATGGATCCGACGGCGTAGCGCGCCGCTGCGGGCAACGGTCGCACGAGCCCGGACGCGACCTCGACCAGGCCGAAACCGAGCAGCACCGCGATCGCGTCCGACACCAGTTGCCCAGGTCCGTCGTCACCGCGGTATCCCTTGGCCCACCTGGGAAACTTGTCCAGGATGTCGACGGCCGTCCGGCGGAGCTGCTCGGTGGTGACGGGGCCGTCGACCGAGTCGAGCAGCAGCAGGGCCGCCACCTTGGCCGTGCCCGAGTCGTCGGGGAACCGCGTGTCGGTGGCGATCCCGTCGACATCGACGAGCAGGACGCCTTCGGCACGTTCCTCGAGGTGGAACCCGCCTTGCTCAGCGGCGCGGCGCAGGAGCTGCCGCCCGGTCGGCGAAGTGACGTACGCGCGCTCGTCGGGGGAGAGGTCGTCGAAGTACAGCACCGGGTCGTCGACGAGACGACGGAAGACCGAGTGCCGCAGCCAGAGGTTGCGTTGCACCTCGGAGGCTTCGGCGAAACCGTACCGGCGTTCGTGCGACACCTCGGCCAGCACGTCGTCGAACCGCAGTGCGACCTCGTCGGCCGGGATGTCCACACGAGACGGCCCGACCGGCGCGGCGAGCAGCCGGAGCAACAAGGTCGGGTCCACCCGGTAGAGCACCTTGGCCGCGGCCGAGTCGACGAACGACTCGGTCGAGCCGTCCACCACGTCGAGCACGCCGAACGACTCCAGCAGCCGCAGCACGTCCACGAACACCATCCGCTCGGTCCGGCTCGCGGTGTCGAAGGTGGTGAGCACCTCGTCGGCGGCGCTCGCCCGCGTGACCCGGTCGGCGAGCAGGCTGATGGTGGTCACCGGGACGGCCAGCAGTTCGGCGGCGACGACACAGAGCAGCACGTACCGCCTGCGGTCGAAGGGGGCGCGGCCGGAGCGCAGCCGCCGGGCAGGGCGCGTGGCGCCGGTCGCGGCCTTCCGCACCTTGGCCAACCGGGCGTAGCCGAGACGGGGTTCGACGGTGAGAACCCAGCCGCAGTAGTAGTCGAACCACTGCCTGATCGGTTCCCTGCGCCTGCGGACCAGGTCGAACGCCTCGGGGTCGGCGCGCTCGGAGATCAACGGACCGGCCAGCAGCAACCGGATCCCGCGCGCGACCTCGTCGCGTTCGGCGATGACAAGCTGGTTGGCGAGCTGGCTCATCGCGTCCTGATGTCGATCTCGTAGTCGGGGCCGCGGAAGATCCCGTGCGGAGTGCTGACGGTGGCGACGACGTCGTGTCGTGGTGCTCGAAGGACGATCTCGACCCGGCCGTCGGCCGTGGTGACGCGCCGGTCGCCGTCCGCGCCCGGGTCGCTGCCCAACGCGCGGCCGAGCAGATCCAGCATGCGTTCGAACACCGAGTGGTCCAGCCGCTCGAACGACGAGAGCCGCACGGCGCCGCCGGTGTCGAGCATGCTCCACGCCGCTTCGAGTTCGGCTCGTTCGGCCAGCGCGCGCCGGGTGCGTTCCTCCTTGACTGCCGCGACGTCACGCACCCGGCCGGTACGGGTGAAGCGCTCGGTTCGCCCCGCGGACCGCAACAGCGGCGACACCTCCACCGGCGGCGCGGACGCCCACGAGGCCGACACCGCCACCAGTTCCGGGTCGGGGTGGGCGAGGTGGGCGTGCCGGGAAGGGCTCAACCCGAACGTCGTCGACCACAGCCGGTGCAGGTCGTCCTGACTCGGCGCGACCGCGAACCACCTGGCCAGTACCCGGAAGTCGGCCACGGCGCTGCTGGCGCGCCGCCGTGACTCGGTGATCCGGTCCAGGACCTGCAGCAGCGTGACGATCGCCCGGCGCGCCACCGCGTGCAGCTGGTCCACCCGCGGCGGCGAGCCGTCCGCGGGCAGGAACCACGCGCGCAGGCCGTCCCAGCGGGCCGCGCGGTGCTCCAGCCAGGCCGGTCCTGGGTCGACGGCCGACAACTGGGGCAGGTCGGCTCCGCGCAGCGCCCGCTGGTGGACCACGCCGAGCCCGTGCGACTCGACCGCCTCGATCCGGGTGGCGATCGTGTGCGTGCGCAGGTCTAGGTTGGTCAGGAACTCCTGCAGGTAGGCCACTGTGGACGCTTTGACCTCGTGGAACGTCGTCAGGGTGGCGTCGTCGGCGCGCAGCAGCCGCTGCAGCTCGCCGTTGAACTGCTTGGTGTTGCCGCGCAACGCCGCCAGGTGCGCCTCCAGTTCGGTCAGCGTGGTGAAGACCCGGCGGTCGGACCCGCCGTCGAGCTCGCGCACCAGGTCGGCGAGCCGGTCGGCGATCGCGTCGAGCACCGCGGTCTGCAACGCGCCCGCCGCGGTCAGCACGTCCACCGCGTGCGCCACCCCCGCGAAGGCCGCCTCACCGTGCCGGGTCAACGAGTACTGCAGGTTGCGGCGTTCGTACTCGGCCGCGGTGCGGTAGTTCTCGGAGTGGTTCTGGATCACGTCCAGCAGGTTCCACCCCCGCAGCTGGTCCAGCGCGGCGGCCAGGTCGTCGTCCTCGATGGCGTCGAGCCACCCGGCCGACCGCAGCCGGGCGCGGACGTCGTCGAGGCTCAGCGCGGTCTCCAGGCGTTCGTTGGCCTCGGCGAAGGCGTGCAGGACCGACGTGTAGAGCCCGGCCCGGTCACCGCCGGTGAAGCGGAACATCTCGGGCGGCACACGGATCGGATCCATGCGGTCCTTTCTATCCGGTGGCCATGTCGTCCAACAGCGCGGGGGCCACGCGCTCCTCGGCGAGCGTCCGGCCGACCCTGGTCAGGTGGCCGGCGAGGTCCGCGTCCCACGGCGCAGGCGTGACGCGCCCGACCGGTGGGCCGTCGGCCACCGCCGTCAGGTAGTCCGCGCTGCTCATCCGCCACGGCAGCGCCCCGGTCCGTGCCATCACGTGGGCGGCGATCCGCAGCCCTTCGCCGTCGAAATCGCCGTGGTAGCGCAGTGTCGCCGACAGGTGGCGCAGCAGGGCCATCGCGGCCGCGCTCGGCCATCCCGAGGTGCACACCACCGGGGGACAGCGGTTGCCGAACCTGGCCAGAGCCAACGCGATCAGGCTGGGATTCTCGACCACCCACACGTCCGTCCCCGGACTGCCGACGCCCGCGCGGACCTGCTGCAGTGTCAGCGCCGTCGCGTGCCCGGCGTCGGCGCACACCCGCAGAACCTCGTCGACCGCGCCGTCACCGGCTGGTCGGAAACCTGCCACGAGCACGGTCGAGGACAGCTGGTCGTGGCCGATACCCGCCTGTTCCCACAACGCACGGCGGTCCTGCGTGCCGTAGAGGGCGGCCAGCGCCTTGACGACGAGGTTCCCGCTCTTGGTGCCGTCGAGCGCGTGCGTGTCGCCGAGCACGCGCTCGGCGAACACGGGCAGCGGGACACCGTCCGCGGGCAGCGCGGTCAGTACCCGCAGGACCTGCTCCAGGTCGTGCCGGGAGGCGCGGACGGTCCGTGCCCACTCGTCGAGTGCCGGTTCAGCCCGCACGACGGGGTGGCTGACCAGCCATTCCCTCAGCCGGGCCCGGTCGTCGGACGCACGTCGGCGGTCGCCCGCGCGGTCGCCGATCGGGCCGACCAGCCGGGTCACGACCTGTCTGCTGTCCTCACCCGTCGCCTCGGTGAGTGCTTCGTCCAGGTCGGCGAGGGACACGGTGACGGACTCCCCGGGCAGCCGCGCGGAGCCGAGGAGGTCCGCGATCGCCGCGCGCTGGTCGTCGTCGAGGCCGTCTACCTTGACCCGGCTGACAGGCAGGCCCGACGACAGCCGCGTGTGGACCGCACGCCACAACGGACCCAACGCGGGCGACAGTCGATGCACGGTACCCGGTTATAGCAGTCGGCCTATGTCGTCGTGCTGCGTGATGCGGTTGTCACGTTGTGTTGTGGACAGGGCAGGTGGTACAGATGGTGAACCGGTAAGAAGTCTGAACCGACTCGGGAGCGCCAGTGCCGGACTCAGTCGTGCCTGCCACCGCGCCGCCTGGCGACTTCCACCAGATGCGGGCCGCCGCACTGGACAGCGCCAGGGCGGACCTGCTGCGAGCGACCTGGATGTGGTGATCCCGTTCTGGCTGTCCCGACCGGACCTCGAAGCGGTCGACGTGGCCGAGACGGCCGATCGGCTCGGCTACCGGACGCTGTGGATCGGCGAGATGGTGACGTTCGACGCCTTCGCGCTGGCCACCGCGATCGGCATGCGGACAAGGCAGATCGGCCTGCGGATCGGCCCGCTGGCCACCGGCGCGCGCGGCCCGGTCGCCATCGCGCTCGGCCTGTCGTCGGTGGCACGGCTGAGTGGTGTACCTCAAACCACCGGGCTACGGCGAGATGTTCACCGAACTCGGCTACGGCGACCTGGTCCGGCGGGCACGCGCGGGGGAGTCGTACGCGTCGCTGGCCAAGGACTTCCCGGCCGAGTTGCTCGCCCGGGTGTGCGCGATCGGCACGGCCGACCAGGTCCGCGACCGGATCGCGAAGTACCACCAGGCAGGGGCGGACCACATCGCGCTCGTCCCGTGCACCGCCGAAGACCCCGCCGGAAGTTCCGTCCTCACCGCACTCAAGGAGCAAGCATGACCACCAACGCCCAGTACCGCCTCGCCGCCCGGCCCACCGGCCTGCCGAAACCGACCGACTGGCAGTACACCGAGCAACCGGCCGGGCAGCCGGGCGACGGCGAGTTCCTGGTGGAGCTGGAGTACATCTCGCTGGACCCGGCGATGCGCGGGTGGATCAACGCCCAGCGCTCCTACATCGCCCCGGTCGAGATCGGCGCGGTGATGCGGGCAGCCGGGGTCGGCACCGTCATCGAGTCCCACCACGACCGGTTCGCCAAGGGCGACGTCGTGCAAGGCGTGTTCGGGGTCCAGAAGTACGCCGTGTCCGACGGCACCGGCGTGTCCACAATAGACACTTCACGCGCGCCGGCGCCGATGTACCTCGGCACGCTCGGCAGCAGCGGGTTCACCGCCTACTTCGGACTGCTGGACATCGGCAGGCCGCAGCCGGGCCAGACGGTCGTGGTGTCGGCGGCGGCCGGTGCCGTCGGCAGCATCGCGGGCCAGATCGGCAAGATCGTGGGCTGCCGCGTGGTGGGCATCGCGGGCGGGGCCGAGAAGTGCCGGTACCTCGTCGACGAACTGGGTTTCGACGCCGCGATCGACTACAAGGCCGGGGACATCCGCGCCGAGCTCAAGCAGCACACACCGGACGGTGTCGACGTGTTCTTCGACAACGTCGGCGGCGAGATCCTCGACGCCGTGCTCACCCGGATCACGCGCGGTGCCCGTGTGGTCATCTCCGGCGCCGTGTCCCAGTACAACTCCGAGAACGGCATGCGCGGCCCGGCGAACTACATGCAACTGCTCGTGCAACGCGCCTCCATGACGGGTTTCCTGGTGTTCGACTACGCGGCCCGGTTCCCCGAGGCGGCGTCGGAGCTGTCGGCGTGGCTGGCCGAGGGCAGGCTGACCTCGCGCGAGCACGTCGTCGAAGGCGGGATCGCCGCGTTCCCCGAGACGCTGCTGGGACTGTTCGAAGGGCGCAACACGGGCAAACTCGTCCTGGCGGTGTGACACGTGCCGACCAAGCAGACGGTGAAACACCGCTTCGAGACCGACACGGTCGGCCGGGCGCTCGCGCTGGTCGGCGAGAAGTGGAGCCTGCGGATCCTGCGCGAGTGCCTGTTCGGGGTGCGCCGGTACGGCGAGTTCGCGCGCACCCTGCGGATCCCCCGGCCGACCCTGTCGGCACGGCTGAAGACGCTCGTCGAAGCCGGTCTGCTCGACCGCGTCCAGTACGCGACGAACCCCGACCGGCACGAGTACCGGCTCACCCGGATGGGCCGCGAACTGTTCCCCGCCGTCGTGACGTTGATGCGATGGGGCGACAAGTACCTCGCGGACTTAGGTGGTCCGCCGATCGTCCTCCGGCACAAGGAATGCGGCCAGGTCGCCGACTCGTACGTGGCGTGCGCCGAGTGCGGCGGGGAAATCGCGTTCCACACCGTCACCCCGGAGCCGGGGCCGTCCTACAGCGGAGAATAAAACGGGAGGCACGCTCGGGTGCGTTTCCACTACAGTGGGTATGCAAGCGCATCCGAGGGGGATTGTACGTGCGAGGCAAGCGACTCCTGAGTTCGACACTGGCCGTGGTGGCCCTGCTCGCGGCGGCGCCCACGGCGCTCGCGGCACCCGACCCTGCCGTGGTCCGTACCGCGAGCGGACCCGTACGCGGAACGGTCACTGAGCATCATCGGCTGTTCCAGGGCATTCCGTTCGCCGCACCGCCCGTTGGTGAGCGGCGTTGGCAGCCGCCCGCTCCGGCGACACCGTGGACCGAGGTCCGGGACGCGACCAAAGCGGGCAGCGTCTGCCCGCAGCGTCCGGTGTTCCCGGTCGGTGGCCCCGAGACCGGTGCCGAGGACTGCCTGTACCTGAACGTCAGCACCCCGGCCGCCGCGACTCACCGGCCGCGACCCGTGATGGTGTGGATCCACGGCGGCGGGTTCGTCGGTGGCAGCGGCTCCGAGTACCCGGCGACCCAGCTGGCCGAACGCGGCGACGTCGTCGTGGTGACGATCAACTACCGGTTGGGCGCGTTGGGATTCCTGAGCCTGCCCGGCCTGTCCGGTGGCGGCACGTTCGGTCTGCAGGACCAACAAGCGGCGCTGCGCTGGGTGCGGGCCAACGCCCGCGCCTTCGGCGGCGACCCGGGCAACGTGACCGTGTTCGGCGAATCCGCAGGAGCGCTGAGCGTGTGCGCCCAGCTCACATCACCCGCCGCGCGCGGCCTGTTCGACCGGGCCATCGCGCAGAGCGGGCCATGTGAGCTGAGCTGGCAGGACAGCGAGTTCCTGCCGGACGTGCCCGCCGGATCCAACTGGACGTCCCGCGCCGACGCGGACAACACAGGCACAGCGCTGGGCGCCACGCTCGGTTGCACCGGCGACACCCTGGCCTGCCTGCGCGGCACGCCGGTGACGAAGCTGCTGGACAGCGCCATCAGCCAGCCCGCGTTCGACACCCCGCTGTTGCCCTCGCACCCGGTGAAAGCCGTCGAGTCCGGCCGGATCGCCCGGGTGCCCGTGATGATCGGCAACACCAGGGACGAGCACCGGACGTTCGCCGCGTTCCTGCCTGAACCGCTCAGCGCCGAGAAGTACGAGTCAGTGCTGCGTACCGCCTACGGGGAGAAAGCGGACTTGGTGCTGGCCAAGTATCCGGCGGCGGCGTACTCGAGGCCGACCATCGCGTGGGCCACGGTGACCACGGACTCCGTCTGGGCTCGGACCCGTCACAAGGTCACCGGACTGCTGGCTCGCCAGGTGCCGACGTTCGCCTACGAGTTCCGCGACCGCACTGTGCCGCCGGTGATCCCGGGATTCTCGGACATGGGCGCCTATCACGGGTCCGAGTTGCCGTTCCTGTTCCCCGGATCGCTGCCGGTGGAGCTGAACGCGGCCCAGCGGGCGCTCGGTGAGCGGATGCAGCGCTACTGGGCGAACTTCGCCCGTACCGGACAGCCGAACGGCCAGGGACTGCCGTTGTGGCTGCCCACCAAGCCAGCCGAGAGAACCGTGCAGGGCCTGGACATCGCTCCAGCGGGGATCGGCCCTGTCGACGCGGCTGCCGACCACAACGACGCCTTCTGGGCGGGCATCAAACCGTGATGACGACCTTGCCTCGCGCCCGGCCAGCCTGGGCGTAGGCGATGGCCTCGGGGACTTCGCTCAACGGGTGAACGCGGTCGATGGCGGGAGTGATCCTGCCCGCCTCGGCCAGTTCGCTGAGCACGGCGAGATCCTCCTTGTTGCTCAAGGAGATCAGGCCGCGCAACGTGTGCTTGACGAACAGGTTCATGGCGACCGCCTTGACCAGGCCGGACACGCCGCCGATCACCTTGCCGCGCTCGCCGCCGACGATGACCAGGGTTCCGCTGGGCGCCAGAGCTTTGCGGACGTGGTTGATCGGCCGGTTGCCCGCGATGTCGACGATCAGGTCGAACTCGTCGCGGGTGAAGTCGTCCTTGCGGTAGTCGAGCACCTCGTCCGCGCCCAGGCCCCGCACGAACTCCACTTTGGACGCACTGCACAGCCCGGTCACGTCGGCGCCGAACACCTTGGCCAGCTGCACGGCGTACGAACCCACCCCGCCGCCCGCGCCGATCACCAGAACCCGTTGACCCGCCTTGATCTCGCCCTTGTCGCGCAGGGCGGCCAACGCGGTGAACCCGGAGATCGGGATGGCGGCGGCCTGCTCGAACGTCAGGTTCTTGGGCTTGCGAACCAGCTTGGTGTGGTGCGTGCGCGCGTATTCGGCGAACGCGCCGTCGCACGTGCCGAAGACCTCGTCGCCGGGTTCGAAGGTGGTGACGTTCGCGCCGACTGCCTCCACCGTCCCCGCGACGTCCATGCCCCTGATGGGCTTTCGCGGTCTTGTCAGGCCGAAGCCGAGACGTAAGAGGTAAGGCAGGCCGGTCATCAGATGCCACACGCCCGCGTCCACCGCCGACGCCCTGACCTGGACCACCACCTCGTCCGGCTTGACCTGAGGGGCAGGGACCTCGGCGAACTCGAGCACGTCCGTGCCACCGTAGGTGTGTTGCACTATCGCTTTCATTACTCGTCTCCTGGGTACTGGAACACGTCGTCGAGTGGTGCGTTGAACACGCGCGCGATCTGGAACGCCATCTCCAGCGATGGCGAGTAGCGGCCTTGCTCGATCGCGATGACCGTCTGCCGGGTGACCCCGATCCGCGTGGCCAGTTCGGCCTGCGTCATCTCGCCGTTGGCGAACCGCAACGCCTTGATCCGGTTGGTGACCTTCGTGGGTTTCACTGCTGGAATCCCTGCCGGTACGCGGCGATCTTGGCCATCGAGTTGAGCACGGCGGACAGCGCGAACGCGAGGTAGATGGTGTTGGCGATCCAGAACTGGTCCGCGTCGGCCATGGCGAGGACCATCGCCCCGACACCGCCGATCACGGTGAAGGACTGGGCGATCCGGTCGCCGAAGTGGTCGATCTCGGTGTCCCGCTGGTCTTTGCGCTGCTCTGCCTTGGGCGTTGCCGCCGCGACGACGACATCGAGCACCACCGACGCCACGATCGCGCTGACCACCGTCCAGATCAAGGTCGCCACGTACGGCGTTTCCGCCAGCGGGGCGGAGCCGCTACGACTCAGCACCACGATCACGTAGACGGCGTAGGTCACGACCGTGACCAGGCCCATGATCCACGCGCGCTTCTCCTGGAATGCCACGCCCACTCCCGATGTAAAGCATCTTTGACACGACCAATGTAAAACATGGCCGACACCGTGTCAAAGATGCTTTACATGCCACCTGGCTAGTCACGGCAACGCTCAGGTGCTACTCACCCAAGCGGGGCGACACCCATGCGCCACGCGAGCCCGCGCAGCGCATCCTCGACGTCCACGGTCACCACCTCGTCGCCGGGCCGCTATGGCTACTCGGGTGGCGTCAGGCGCATCACCGGGTCCACCGGCGCCGTACCGTCGAACTGCTTGGCCAGACACGTGTTCGCGAGGTCGACGAAGTGTTGGTAGGCGCAGTTGATGTCGGCCGCGGCCGGGTCGGCGGTCGGCGGCAACGTCGGCCCGGTGAACCAGTCCCGCATCGCGGCCGGGACGGGGTAGTGAGCCGTGCGGTCCCGGTACAGCACGGACCGCGCGTCGGCCTGCAGCGCGACCTCGCGCCATTCCCGCAACGCCAGCCGCAGCCTGATCCAGCGGTAGCGGTCGGTGCGGGTGTAGCCGTCGGCCTCGTCGTCGAACTGTGCTGTGAACCGTTGCCGTAGCGCGATTCCGGCGTCACGGCCGCGCAGCGCCAGCCGTGAGATCACCGCGGGGGACATGAACAGGTTCGTGCCGCCTTCGCCGGGACCTTGGGGGATGGTGGCGATGCGGCCGCGGAAACCGGGCAGCGCGGACTGCATCGTGTCACGCCAGTCCATGAAGGTGTCCAGGATCCGCCCCGCGAACGACAGGGCGGTACCGCCCACGTCGCTGTAGGGCTCACGGGGTGTGGACGAGTCCTGGTCGGGCAGGTGGATCTCGCCGTCCTTGACCGCCCGGTCGGCCGAGGACAGGTTGAGGCCGAACGTCGGCCAGCGCGGCAGCAGCGAGTCGAAGAAGTGGATCGGGAAGTTGCTGGTGATCCCGCCGTCGGAGAACCAGTGCGGCCTGCCGTCGCGGTAGAGCGGGATCGGGCAGATCAGCCCCGGCAGCGGCAGGCTCATCCGGGCGGCCAGCACCACGGGCATCTCGCACGGCTGCGGCAGCCACTGCAGCGTGACCGACGTGTGCTCCGGGCAGGACACCCCGTCGACGTCATCGCCCGACATCTGGGCGATGACCCGGCCGGGCACGAGGTCACGCAGGCACTCCGGGCAGAACTGCCAGCGTTCCGTGGCGGGGAACGGCAACTGGTGCGGCCGCCCGGCGGACAGGTCCGTGGTCATCAGCGCCAGGTTGATCACCCTGTCGCCGGTGGACGGACAGTACTCCGGATCGGACACCCGGGGCTTGTCCGGGCCACGCCACAGGTCGCCGAACGTCAGCGCGCGCGTGTGGTCGATCCCCGCGAGGTCGTCGATCCGGTCGGCCAGCCACGTCGCCAGCGGCGGCGCCGGTGTGGACGGCATCCCGCAGATCCGGTCGAGACGGCCGGGGGAGTACTCGGCCGAGCCGGGCACCAGGCCGAACCGGTGCGACCGATACCGCATCACCACGGGCCACGACGTGACGCAGTAGATCACCGCGATCGCTGCCGCCACAGCGAACGTCAGCACCAGCCAGCACACGACGAGCACGGCACTCGCCACGAGCCACCCGTTCGCGTCCATGTCGTACAGCGGCACTCCGGACAACCCGATCGCCAACGGGAGCAGCAGGAACAACGTTATCTTCCCGAGTCTTGCCGCTGCCACCCGGTACGCCCACACCGCCGCGGCGACGGCGACGACCCCCAACGGCACCGCGACGATCCACAGTGAACCGTTCCACGTGGACGGCGGAACAACCCAACGCAGGGAATACGGCCCCACCAGCCACAACGCGAACAGCAGCAGCAACACGACCGTCACCAGTGGCTTGACCGCGAACAGGACCGCGGTGGCCACCGACGTGAACCGCCTGCGCCCGGTCACCGCCGGGCTCTGCATCAACGCGGTCACCAACCGGAAAGCCTTGTGCAGCGCCGGTTTCGGCTGGAACAGCCGGGGCAGGCGCCACCGGGCGTCGCCCGTGCCGGAGATCAGCCAGCGGATCATGCCCGCCAGCCCGGCGAACCCGGGCCGGACGGCGTCACCGGTGACCGGACCGGCGGGCTGCGCATAACGGCCGTACTCCGCAGCGGCCGTGGCGGCGGCACCGATCGCGCCCGCCGACGCGCCACCGACGTTGCGGAACACGTAGTGCTCGGCGAGCGCGCACACCGCCAGCGGGTAGATCACGCCGCTGGTCGTGCCGCCGCGCATCGTCAGGTCGCACGACCGTCTCACGTAGTCCAGGTACGCTGTCCGGTGCTGCTTGGCCATCCTGTCGGCGGCCACCGGTGACATCCGCATCAAGTCCTGGTCCGCGGCGATGTGGTAACGATCCGGCCGCTCGTACTCCGCCACCTCGTCGATCGCGCTCATCTGACCTCCCGCGCTGTTCTCCACCATGTATATCGGCCGGATCGGACAGCGGGTTATGGCTCCATGAGGTCACAGTATTGCTGTCGCCGGGACCCGAGCGGGTCCCGGCGACAACGGGGTGGTGATCAGAAGGTGAACGCCTGGAACTCGGCGATCCGCACGGTCTGGGCGACGACCGGGTTGCCGGTGGTGCAGTCACTTGTGGACCTCGGGTCGTTGTGCTGCGACCCGGCGTACTCCTTCGCGCCCGTGCACTGGTTGGACAGCACACGAACCATCAGGTGGGTGGCCACCGTCGGGTGGATCCGGAACGACCGCGCGGTCAGATCCGGCGCGGTCGGCCGTGGCGCGTCCGCGGGGAACGCGTCGCCCCGGCTGGTGTACACCTTGCGGTAGTTCGCTGGGTCCGCGCAGTCCTTCCCGTGTTTCGAGTTGCACGCCAGCACCTCGAACTGGCGCAGCGCGGTGAACCGGTTCTGCGGGCCGGGGTCGGGATCCTGGGTGTTCTGCGGCCGCAACTGGGCGCTGACCTGGACACGGCTGATGAACCGCGGCCGGTCGCCCGCCAGGTCGATCCGGACGGTCTTGCCCGCGACCGGCGACCCCGCGGACGCCCAGTTCGACGACTCGGTGTCGTCGATCAGCTTGTCCGCGTTCACGCCATCCCCGGTCGCCGTCGCGCCCTGGCTGCGTGAGGCGATGTTGGGCAGCAGCAATGGGTACAACGTGCCCTTCTCGCCCGCGCGGACCGTCCGGCGGACCTTGGTGCTGCCGTAGCCCTCGGCCGCGACGGTGAAGTTGTACGTCCCCGGCGTGATCTCGACGCTGTCCGGCAGCGCGGTGGCCGGGTCGGTGTCGGCCACGGGGACCGACCGTGCCTCGTAGTCACCGACGTACAGGCGGGCGGGCTTGTCGGTCGAGAGCCGCAGCGTGCCGTTGCGACCGTGCGGGGAGGCGAAGCTGGGTGTCGGGTCGGCGTCGTTGCCGCCGTTGCTCGCCGCGTCACGGCCCAAACCGTGCTGTGCGAAGGCGTTCCACAGGATCGGCAGGTCCGCCCCACCGAACCGGATCTGGTTGGCCGCGAGCGTCGCGTCCCGCATGTCGACGTAGCTCACCGCGCCGGAAGCGTTGAGCAGCAACGCGTCGAACGCCTGCTGCACCCACCGCCGGTTGCCGGGGCACTTCTCGACCGGCACCTTGCCGTCGGCGCAGTCCCGCTGTAGCGACGGCGTGCCACGGCCGTACTTGTCGATCATGGCCTGCCGGACGTCGAAGCTCGTCGAGCTCCAGATCTCGCCGTCCGCGTGCACCTGCTGGCCGACGAGGTCGTAGGCGATGTTGCTGTAGTTGAGCTCGCTCTTGCTCATGTCGTAGTTGCGGATACCTGTCCGCTTGTCGCCGGTGGCGTAACCGCCGGTGACGTACGGGGTGTCGCCGCGCGGCGCGAATCCGTACTCGTACAGGTACTCCATGGCGAACAGGTCGGAGTGCGACTCGTTCATCGCGCCGCCCTGTGCGCCGGACCAGCCGCTGTTCGGGCCCGCGATCAGACGGCCGCTGATGGCGTGGCTGTACTCGTGCCCGATGACGGACATGTCGTAGTCACCGTCGACACAGGGCGCGTAGAACCCGCCGGGCGTCGGCTGCCACAAGTACATGTTCGTCGTCGGTGGCACGCCGTCGGGTGGCGTCGCCTGGTTGGCGTTGTTGCGGGACGCGAAGTCCGGCGGTGCCCCGCCCGCGCGACCACCGGCCTGCGCGTTGCCGCGTTCGGCGTCACCGCCAAGTCCGCCACGGTCCCCGTTGGTCGCCTGCATGTTCCAGGTCTCCTCGGTGAAGCCGAGGTGATAGGACCAGTCGTGCATCCGGTTGTGCATGGCGAACAGGTTGGCCAGTGCGGCGTCGATGTCGTTCTGCTGGGGGCTGGCGAACACCGACGGGTTGCACTTCTCCTTGAACCACTGGTTGGTCCACGGGTAGGTGTAGTCCCGGGTCGCGCTCGGCGCCGAGGTGCGCGTGCCGACCGTGCCGCCGGCCAGGTCGTCCCACTTCTCCGTGCCACGCGCGGAGTTGCCCGCACTGGTCTGGGTGGGCGCACCCGTGGCGGGGTCGGCGTCCCATGCGACACCACGGTCCGCCGTCTGGACCGTGCGCTCACAACCAGGCGCGCGGACCAGGCACCACTTCACGCGGTTGTCGTGTGAGGAGTAGTCGGCGGGCGGGTTGGCGGGGAAGACGTCCCACTCGGGGTTGTCCGAGTCGTGGTCGATGATGTCCTCACGGACCAGCACCTGCCCGGTCCGCGCGTCGACATAGGTGGTGAACCCGGTCGGGTGGTTCTGCTCCTTGGTCATCAGGACGACCTGGTACGCCGCCCGCGGCGCCTCCTGCGGCATGGGCACGGCGCCGAGTTGCACCCGGGTGGTGCCGAGCTCGTCGCCGGTGACGTTGGCGTCCGCGGTCGCGGAGGCCAACGCCTGCTCCGGTGACAGCGTCGCGGGCTGCGGCGCGGCCCGGTCCGGGCTGAGGGTGGAGCTGAGGTGGACGACGGCGCCGTCCCGGATGCCGAACACGGCCAGCCCGTCGAGCACCGACGGCATCGAGCCGTACCGCTGCCGCAGCATGACGTACGAGCCCTGGCCCATCGGCCTGCTGACCAGGACGTCCATCGCGTCGATGCTCGGCGTGCCCAGGCCGAACGTGGCCCGGTTGTCGGTGAGGTACGCCCGCGCGATCGCCACCGGGTCGGCCGACGGGACCGACCGGCGCTGCGCTTCCGGCTTCGGGGCGAGCGTGGCCGGTGTGCCGTACTTGTTCCAGCGGACCGTGGTGCTGGACTGCCCGGCCAGCGTCCGCTGCTGCTCGGTCGGCTGGGTCGCTCCAGGCCGGTGGTCGACGTCCCCGTGGTCGACAGTGTCTCCCTGTACAGCGCTGGCAGGGGAGACCGGGTCCTGCGGGGCCGCGACCGCCGTGTCCGTCCATAACAGACTTGCGGATAACGCCCCGGCCGCGGCGAGCGCACCGGCTCGCCGGAGAGGTTGTCTTCGCATCCCCACAGCTTTGTGCGCGCCCGTGCCGGGGCGATACGTCCGTTAGTCGCTGAATTGGCCAACCCCTGGTGGGGTCACTGCTTCACGTGACCACACCTTCGACGTAGTCCAGCTTGTGCCTGAGGGTGAACAGAGTGGACCCGTCGACGAAGTCGAGCCGGATCAGCTCGGCGAACGGGAAGCCTCGCCCGGCGAGCAACCGGGACCACCCCCTGACCCGCTGGGCGTCCGCTTCCCACAGCGACACCACCTTGTCCCGGAGACTCCACTTGTTCGAGGTGAAGGCCCAGTCGTTCGCGGCCGACAGTGCCTGCCCGACGAGGTTGCGCTCCTTCCGCGCGCTTGTGCGTGCCTCGCGGAAGGACACGAGCAGGTGCTCGGGGAAGATGACCGCGACACGCTGGTCGGTGAGCGCGAACCCGGATTCGGCCTTGCACCCGGCCATCGCGTCGGCGACCAGCACGGCGTCCTGACGCGGGTCCTGGGCCTCGGCCCACCAGCCGATCGAGTCGTCGTCGATCCACTCCATGCCGTTGAACCGGCCTTCGGTGGCGAAGGCGCTGGTCAGCGGCGGCTCGAATTCGAGGTCGACGACCTGCGGCGCGTCCGGCGGGATCGGGTGCGGCACCTGGACACGACCCGCGATCCGGGAGCCGACGACCCGCCCACGCGGCCCCAACGCGATCCGGACCCTCTCCCCGCTGCGCGCCCACTCCCGCTCGAGATCCCTTCTGATGATCTGCATGTCTACTCCGGTGCGCCGAAGGTGAGGGCGAGCATTCTCTCGTACTGTTCGCGTTCCCTGACCGCGCCGCAGAAGAACTCGAAGCCCGAGCGGTCGGTGAGTTCCATCCGCAGGTAGTACACCTTGCGCGCGACGCCGTCGCTCTCGACCTCGAAGTTGGCGATCTGCGCACGCGGAATGTCGATGAGCGGTCGCAGGTGGTGCAACGACACGGTCTTGCGCTTCGGCTTGGTCTCCGGCGTCGTCACGGCGGCGGCGATCTCCTTGCCGGTGGCGACCATGTCGTCCACGAACGCGGCGAACTTGCTCTTCCTGGTGCTGGTCGGCGTAGGCTGAGGCGCTGGTTCCGGCTGGAGGTCGTCGGGATGTGGGTCGAGCATGGCAACGTGCATCCTGGCCGACGTCAGCATGAACAGGCTGTGCGGGATGGGTTGCAACCGGCCGCCGTACTGGAGCGCGTAGTCCGTCTCCTTCTGCCAGAAGATGATGACATCCGGTGGCGGCGGGGTGTTGTTGAACGAATCCTCTCGGTCCTCGAACAAGGAGGCGAAGCCGTCCAGGGTCTTGCGCCCCGCGGAGGCGAGTTTCCCGGGTACCGCCCCCATACCCCGCTTCTCGGTGGTGATGCCCTTGGCGAAGGTCGCCCAGAGCAGAGTTTCTCCCGGTTTGAGCAAGGTGCGTGCGTGCGCGGCAGGTCCGGCGGTCGCGGACGGGAAGATGGTGCGGATCACTGTGTCCTCGGCGGAGTCGGGTCGTCGGTGGAGAAACCACGCTGTTGAGCGGCCTTGCGCTCCTCATCGGTCGACGGGTCCTCAGCGTGGACGTAGGCCTGCTTCGCGCCCCATTCCACCGCCGCGCCGGGCACGTTCTCGAGCACGCCGCGGTAGATCGCCTTGCCTCCTTCGGTGGTGCCGGTAGGCCCCAGGTATCCGAGGGACGCCTTGATGACGTTCTGCGCCAGCGCTTCCTCGCCGGTGGCCGTCGAGCGGTACCGGCTGTTGGAGGAGGTGGAGGTCTTGGAATCCGCGTTGCGGACCTTCTCGCGGGCCTCCTCGACGCCCTTGTACGCCTGCTTGATGTCGTCCGTGTCCCCGGACTTCCGGGCGACGTCCAGCGTGTCCCTGGCCTTGTCCATCGCTTTGTGCGCGTCGCGGGTGTTCTGGTACCCGGACGAGAGGTTGGTCAGCGGGTTGCTCTTGATCTGCTTGCCGATGCCGATCCTGTTGCGGTTCTCGGCGAGCTTCTCCAGGCCCTTGCCGAGTTTGCTCCTGCGCAGGGCGACGAGGATCTTCTCGAGCGCGGCGATGAGTGGCTTGAGCTTGCCGAACAGGTCGGCGATCTTGCCGCCGAGCCGGGTGCCGGTGATCGCGACCTGCGTGGCGGTGAGCCCGCCTGCGACGGCGGCCGACGAGCCGAACGTGATCCACGACGCGGCGAGCGCGGCGAGCCATTCGATGATCAGGCCGAGCACCAGCTCCTGGATGATGTCGACGCAGATCATCACGAACGTGTCGAAGATGTCGGCGGCGGTCTCCAGGATGCCCTTGATGTCGTTGACATCCCCGGCCATCGCGCGGGCGCCGTCGCCGAACTCCATCATCTCGGCCCGGAACTTGTCGCCCGCCTCGCCCTCCCAGATCGCGGAGGTCGCTTCGGACCGCTTGTCCTCGGCGTCGGCAATGCCGTTGAGCCACTTGGCGACGTTCTCCCAGCCCTTGGCGGTGCTGCGCATCTGCTCGGGGTCGCCGATGGCGGGTTCGAGGATGAGGTCGACCAACGGGCTGATCACGATCGAGATCAGCCAGCCGAGGCCGTTGTCGATGAACGACTGGCCGGGGCTGGCGAGGGTCTTGAGCTGTTCCATCCTGGCGTTGAACGCGGCGAAGGCCATCTCGGGCGGGCTGCCGGGGTCCTTCAGTTGCGCGGTGACGTCCTGACGGGCCTGTGACCAGGAACTGCCGTATGCCGAGGCCTGGTCGTAGTCGCTCTTACGGGTCTTGTCGCCCGCGTGGTCGAGCGTCCCCTTGTCACCGACGCCCTGGCCGACGTTGGCCAGTCCGGTCGTGTTGTTCGCCTCGGTCGCGCCGTAGGACTCGGCGGTCTGCTTGACCTTGTCGGAGATCTCGGTGAGGTAGGTGGCGGCCTGGTCGGCCATCGTCCGGCACTCCATCAAGGACTCGTAGTACTTGTCCTTGAAGTAGAAGAACAACGGGCCGAAGCAGTCGTCGCTCACCCGCGCCTGCTCGAGCAGCTTGCTCAGACCGGCGAAGTTCTCCGACTGCTTGGTCGAACCTTCCCCGTACGCGAGCAGTTGGGGCCCGTCGATGACGAATCCGGTCACCGTTTCACCCCGGAGAAGCCCTCGTCGAGGTAGTCGTCGTCATCTCCGTCGAACCTCGGGCGGGGTTCGCGCGCCGGTGGCGCCCCGGCGATGGGCAGGCTGGCCGCGGCGGGTGGCTCGGCCGGGCCGATGGGGTCCACCGCTGGGACGTGCGCCCGGAAAGCCTCCTGGAAGCGCTCGAACTGCTCGTCGCCGACAACCGGCCGGACGACCTCCTCCGTCATGGCAGCGGCCTGCTGCGTCGCCTGCCGGATCGTGCTCAGGATCTCCTGCGTGAGCTGGGTGTGCGTGCGGTTCATCGCCCCGGGCGACAGCTGCAGGCCAAGCACGGCACCGGACGGCGCCACGGTCACCGTGACCGAACCGTCCGAACTGCGGGCGCTGCCCTTCAACTCGGCCAGCCGCTCCTTGAGCCGGCTCGCCCTCGCCGCCTGTTCCTCGAACTCCCGCATCCGCCGCTGGAAAACGGCATCGTCGATCGCCACGAATCCCCCTCCTGGTTCGTCCGGACGATCGTAGCCACAGTGACGGCCCGTTCGTGGCGGAACACGAACAAGCCGTCACTTTGAGTGCCGATCAGGCTGGGTCGATCAGGACGGCCGGTAGCGGGTCTCCAACATGACGCAACCGTCCTCGGTCCGATAAGGACCGTGGGGCATGCCGGGCGGACGGCAGGCGAAGTCGCCCGCCCGGAACGTGCGGTCGAGCGTGAGGTCGTGCAGGGAACCGTCGAGGATGTACACCTCTTCGACGTAGTCGTGCGTGATCACACCGGCGGGCGTGGTGTCCAGGCCGGGCACCCAGCGCGCCAGCCTCGTGAGGACCTTGGGGTCCTGCCCGTCGCGGGACAGCACCCGTTCCGCGACACCGTCCTGCACGCTCTGCTGCCACGGGATGTCGTCGGCATGGAAGAACTCGCGTTCGCCTTTCACCACGCCATACTGTCAGTTCCGTGCTTGGTCGTGCTGCTCGAGAACACGCCCTTTCTACCAAAACGTAGTGTGATCGAAAAAATGATCCGTCACTCGATCGGGGGGTATTGGTGTTCGGCAATCCCTGGGTGTTCGCCTGGCGCGTTGACACGCCTTTGCGGCACTCCCTATCTTGGCGATCCCCTTAAGAGGGTGTCTCACGTGGTTGATCATGGTCTGCCATGATCGTCTCTTGTGGTTGATGATCTGTCGCGGCGGTTGGTACCGGACGAGCTGTGGGCGTTAGCGCAGCCGTTGATCCCAGGGTTTGATCCGCGGCCGCAGGGTGGCGGGACGGCACCGGTGGATAACCGTGCGGTGTTCACCGCGATCGTGTTCGTGTTGACCAGCGGGTGCGCGTGGCGGTACCTGCCGCCGTCGTTCGGGGTCACGGTGCCCACCGCGCATCGCCGGTTCACCGAGTGGACCAAAGCCGGTCTGTGGCGCCGGCTGCACCGCGCGGTGCTGGACGAGTTAGGCAGCCATGGCCTGATCGACTGGTCACGGGCGGTCCTGGACGGAGCCTCCGTCCGAGCCAAAAGGGGGGACCTATGACCGGGCCAAACCCGGTCGACCGCGGCAAGACCGGCTCGAAGATCCACGTGCTGACCGACCGCGCCGGGATACCGTTATCGGTAGCGGTGTCCGCCGCCAACACCAACGACTCCTCCGCCCTCAAGCCTCTGGTGATGGCCATCCCCGCGATCAAGTCCCGGCGTGGACCCCGCCGCCGCAAGCCAGCCAAGCTGCACGGCGACAAGGCCTACGACCAGATCGAGCTCCGGCGCTGGGTGCGCGAGCAAGGCATCGCCGTGCGCATCGCCCGCAAAGGAATCGAATCGAGCACCAAGCTGGGCAAACACCGTTGGGTGATCGAACGATCCATCGCCTGGCTGTTCGGCTACCACCGACTCAACATCCGCTACGACCGCTACGCCAACCACTTCTGCGCCTTCCTCACCCTCGCCGCCACGCTCACCTGCTACAAGAAACTCCGAAAAGCAGCCACATGAGACAAGCTCTAAGGGGTATGCCTCACAGCAGGGAACATCGATGGCAGTGCTGGAACAGTCGCGGACCGCCGACCTGTGGTCCAAGGTGCCCGCGGACGCGTTCAAGCAGTTCCAGGCACACACCGGCCCGTTGACGCGGGCCATGCTCCACGAAATCGCGCGGTCGGAGCCGGAATACGCCCACGTACTGGAAGGCGACTTCGGAGAGGCATTCGTCAACGGGGTGCGCGTCTCCGTCGAGCAGTACGCCGCCGCCGTTGGCAACGCGGATTCCCCACCGGCCGACATGGAGGTGTTCCGCGAACTCGGCGCCCAGGCGTGCGCCGCCGGGCACAGCCTCGACACCCTGCTCGGCGCGTACCGCGCCGCGGCTCGGGCGTCATGGTCGTACGTGTCGGCCTTCTGCCGCGCACTCGGCCTGCCCGCCGACGTGCTGTGCGCGGTCAGTGAAGCGGTCCACCTGCACATGGACGAGGTCTCGGCCCTGTCCGCGGACGGGTACGCGATCGGAAGCCCGCGCATCCGCACACAGAAGCGCGACCGTCTGCTGCACCTGATCCTCACCGACCCGACCGCCTCGGCGGACACCGTGACCCGTCTGGCCAAGGCCGCGGCCTGGACGGTCCCGAACACGCTCCACGCCATCGCGTGGGACCACCCAGGTGATGCCCCGCCCAGCGAGCCCGTGCTGAACGACGAGATGCTGTCCCGTTTCGACGGCCGGAACTCCTGCGTGCTCACGGCGTACCCAGACCGACTCGGCGGCGTCGACCTCGGCGGGTGGCGCGTCGCGGTCGGACCACGGGTCGCGTTGGCCGAGGCGGCGACTTCCCTGCGCCACGCCCGCCGGACCCTGGAACTCGTCCGGTCCGGCGCGATCGAGGACGCCCCGGTCCTGTGGGTGTCGGACCACCTGACCACGCTGATGCTGACGAACGAGAGCGTCCTGCTCGACGCCTGCGCCGAGCAGACCCTCGGCCCGATGCGGGGACTGACCGACCGCCAACGCAGCAGGCTCTCGGAGACGCTGTCGGCCTGGTTCATCACCGGTGGCAAGACGCTCAAGATCGCGGAGTACCTCCAGATCCACCCGCAGACGGTGCGGTACCGGATGAGCAGGCTGGAAGAGCTCTTCGGTGAGCGCATGACCGACCCGGCCCAACGCATGACGCTGATGCTGGCACTGCGCGCGACCGGCCCGAATTCTCACCAGGATGCTGGAGCATGATTCGGCCAGGAGTACGGCGTGGCGGCGATGCGACTGATGGTGTACTTCACGATCAGATCGCGCTTGGGTTCAGCCACCCATCCTCCGGAGCCATCGACGGTGATCGTGTGTTCTCCTGGTGTGGCTTTCAGTTCCACTGAGTCGTGGGTACGCGTCTTGTAGCCGTACTGACCGTCCGGTCCCAGGACAAGAACGTCGAGTATGACTGGTGCGCCCGTTTGGTCCCACCGGTCGAGGTAGTTGGCGCGTTGGGCGACGGGTTCGGCGAACAGGTCGTCGAAGGTGCGGGGCTTGGGGTGCTGCCAGATCGGAACGTCGTCGACCTTGATGCCGCCGACCGAGGTCAGTCCGTTCCCGGTCTCGGTGTACTTGGCGCTGGTGAGCGTGACCCGGGTCAGAGTGCAAGCTTTCGCGGCCTCGTCCGGACACCGGTGCCAGTTGGATACGGCGTAGTGGTCGGACAGGTTGCGTTCGAGGTGATAGTAGAATACGGAATCGGTGTGTTTGCTGGGATAACGCCGTTCATATTTCGGAGACCAGATGTGATGCACCGCGTTGACGTACTGGCTCGGATGTGGGTGCCCCTTGCGGTAGAGCACGTGATCGAGCAGCTCGGTGGTTTCCGTGCCGCTGTAATAGCGCGAACGGGTGATCATGTTGCGCTCGGTGTCGAAACTGTAGGCCTTCCTGCTGTTCTCGCCGACGTTCTTGGGGAAGTACTTCGTCGGCTCGACGGTGGTGAGGGTCTGGTTCATTGACAGATATTCGGTGCTGTCGTACATGTCCACATTGAGATCACCCGCGATCACGACTCGCTCCCCGGCTTTCGGCGTGGATATCTCCACCTTGGCGTCCTTGTCGGCGTTCTTGATCCACTGGCTGGGGGACGTGATGAACATGTTGATATCGGTGAACTGCTGCTTTCGTTGGGGCACCCCGTGATGTAGGTTTGATCCCTTGTTCCGACAGTCGGCGTCATCTGACTGGGTGTGTGTGCCGACGACGTGAAGTGGTGCCCGGTGGGGTGGTTCGATGCGGACGTAGGCGAATCCCTTGTCCGAGTACCAGTCTCCGCCGCACAAGGTGTCCGGTGTGTACTCGACGCCCACCTGCTTGGCGATCTTCCATTTGCTGAGAACCACGACACCGCCGTTGTAGTTGGCCAGACCTTTGTGGCGGTCGTGGTACCAAGTCCATTTCGTGTGAGTGTTCGCGCCGACGATGGGTGTTCGGTAGGGATACGCTGATGCGAGCTGGTCGAGGAACTCGTCGGCCCGATCCTTCTCGTATGGGTTGAGTGTTTCCTTGACGTAGAAGAACTCTGTGAGCACCAGCACGTCGTTCGCCAGTAGATCCGCGCTGTTCCGCAGGTTCTTCGCGCGCCCGATGTTGTCGTGACCCTTGATGAGTCCGCCCATCTGCATCGCGTTGAACGTCATGATCTTCGGCTCCGGCCCCGCGGGTGGGACTGCCGAAGGCCTCACTGGCTCGGCCGTGACGCTCAGCCCGTGCCAGAGCAACAAGGCCACAACCATCCCGATCAGGCGGACCCGTTCACAACGAGAACCTTTCGGTTCAACCTTCCCGCACACAGTCACACTCGCAATCACTTGGGGAATCTGCGGTTCGTACGGCGGATTCCGCCGCACGAACCGCTCGCTCAAACAACTCAGTCGTCGTAGAGCACCTTGAACTCGGCGTGCTGCTCATCACCCTTTTGTGGGCACTTCTGCGTGGTGATGCTCAGGTCGCGGTGAACATCCTGTGGCTCGCACTTGTTCGTCTTGAAAATACTCGCCGGAGTGTCGAAATAGATTTTGAAAGAGACGTGGGGATGCTTTTCGAGGTAGTAGGTGACCCATCCTTCGGTGCCGGAAGGTGAACCCTGTCGACCTTGTGACGCGAAAGCCTTTTGTTCTGTCTTCTCGGGGATGGCCGTGGGCTCCTGCATCCATTTACCCCATATGAGATCTGTCTTACTCTTGTCGGTGGTGACAGGTATCAGCTTGTCCCTGGTCCTGTTGTTGATGGTGGCGTGGAACTGGTGCGCTTCGCCCCGGGGTTCGACCTGGTTCTGGGAAGTCGCCTTGCTGGACGGTTGTGCTGCGGAGGCAAATGAGCTCGCGGGGATCAGCAGCGTCGTTGCGACCGCCATGGCGATCGACGCTTTCGTCAGGTTAGGGAAGGTAATGCTCATGCTGGTATGTCTCCTAGTCTGTCGAATGACGCGGCAAATCCCGCGACGGGATGCCGCCCGGTGATCATCGAGTGTCTGACCCGGTATGTGCGGGCCGACATACTTCCCGATGGGTCCGCATGTCGAACATACACAGAGGCATAGCCGATCGGGAGCACCGTGATCCGGTGTTAGCCGTTTGTGCCGCCTGCGTCCCCTGTCTGGCAGATGCGGGTCACGAATCGTCGCGTTGCTCCCCGCCGACGAGCAGGCCGCAACCTGCAAGGCGAACACGGTGGAGGGACGGGTCCACGATGAGTCACGTGATTCCGGGAATCTGGTTGTCAGTATTTCCGGGAACGGGTATGACGAAAAGCAACAACCCCGGTGTTTCGTTCAGAATCGGTCTCACCGCGCCAGAGGTCGAGCCGACAGTGTTTGGGTTGCTGCTGTTCGTATGAGGTTGTTGCCCTTGGATGCCCGCGCCGTGCCGCGGCACACGTGACAACTTTCCGTCATCTGCCGCCGCTCCGGTGTGGGGGACCGGTCGTCGCTTGACCTGGAGTGCGCTCCAGCACCTAGCGTCGATGGCACAAGGTCGTCAGCAAGGGGAGTTTCCACAATGAACACCATTCCGAGCCGGTACCTGGGTCAACTCGCGGTTTCCGCGCAAGGCCTGGGGTGCATGGGGATGAGCCACGGTTACGGCGCGAGCGACGACGACCAGTCGATCGCGACGCTGCACCGCGCCATCGACGAAGGTGTGACCCTTTTGGACACCGCCGACTTCTACGGCTTCGGGCACAACGAGGAACTGATCGGACGGGCCGTCGCCGACCGGCGCGACGAAGTGGTGCTGGCCACGAAGTTCGGTTTTGCCAACCGCCTCGGCGAGCCCACGCTCATCCGTGGCGACGCGGACTACGTGCGACAGGCGTGCGACGCGTCGCTGCGCAGGCTCGGCGTCGACCACATCGACCTGTACTACCAGCACAGGGTGGACCCGCAGGTGCCGATCGAGGAGACGGTCGGGGCCATGGTGGAACTGGTGCGGGCAGGCAAGGTCCGTTGTCTCGGGCTGTCCGAGGCCGGCGCGGCCACCATCCGCCGGGCACACGCCGTGCACCCGATCACCGCGCTGCAGAGCGAATGGTCACTGTGGACTCGGGACCTGGAGGCAGAGATCGTGCCGGTCTGCCGTGAGCTGGGCATCGGCCTGGTGCCGTTCTCCCCACTGGGCCGGGGTTTCCTCACCGGGCAGTACGCGTCCGTCGAAGGGCTTGCCGACAACGACGTGCGCCGCGGCCAGCCGCGCTTCGCCGACGGCAACCTCGAACGCAACCTCGCGATCGTCGCCAGGCTTCAGGAACTCGCCGCGGCCAAGGGCGTCACCGCCGGTCAGCTCGCGCTGGCGTGGGTGCAGCACCGGGGCGCGGACGTGGTGCCGATCCCGGGCACGCGGCGGCAGAAGTACCTGGTGGAGAACCTCGCGGCGCTGACCGTGGAACTGTCCACCGAGGACCTCGCGGCCATCGAGGCCGCGGCCCCGCCCGAGCAGGTCGCAGGCACCCGGTACGACCAGACCAGCCTCACCTTCGTCAACGGGTGAGCCCGCGCCCGTGCGGTGGCGCGCTCGGTACCGGAGTCCTATCTTCACAGAGAGTGGTCGGGTCACGGGAACTTCTGCCCGCTGTCGGACGACCAACTGGACGTCATGGTGTCTCACTGAGTAAGGACGGCTTCGCCGATGTCACGCGCCACCCGCGGGAAGAATCCACTGACCAGCCGCAGCGGGCCCTCGGTCAACCTCGTCATCACCATCGGGCTGGTCGTGGTGGCCGCGCTGGTGATCGGCGGGATCCTCCTGTTCAACCGGTCGGATGACAAGGCCACGGCGGTGCCCGCGGACACACTGGTGCCCGCCGGGTCGCACATGCTGTCCACAGCGGACTCCCAGCGGGTCACCCTGGTGGAGTTCCTCGACTTCCAGTGCCCGGCCTGCGCGTCCTACTACTCGAACATCACCAAGAAGGTGGAAGAGGACTACCAGGGCCGGATCACGTTCGTGCCCCGCAACTTCCCGCTCGACATGCACCCGCTGGCCGTGCCCGCGGCCCGCGCCGCGGAGGCCGCGGGGCTGCAGGGCAAGTACGCCGAGATGTACCACGCGATCTACAACGGCTACCAGGAATGGGCGGTCTCGGGTGAGAACGTCAACTCCGACGTGGCCGCGGCGACGGCGAAGTTCGAGCAGTACGCCACCACGATCGGCCTCGACCTGGCCAAGTTCCGCACCGACGTGGCGTCCCCGCAGGTGCAGGCGGTGATCGACAAGGGCATCGCGGACGGGCGGGACGCGGGCGTCAACAGCACCCCGACGTTCTTCCTCAACGGCGTGAAGTTCGAGCCGTCCGGCCGGACACTGGCCGACGTCGACCGGCAGTTGCGCGCGAAGATCGACGAGGCGCTGGCCGGATGACCGCGAACAGGCGCCTGGCCTGGCTGTACGTCGTCGGTGGCGGGTTCGGCCTCGTCGCCGCGGCGGCGCTGACCCTGGAGAAGATCGCCAAGCTGCGTGACCCGGCCTACGTGCCGACCTGTTCGCTCAACCCGGTGGTGTCCTGCGGCTCGGTGATGGACAGCGCGCAGGCGGAGGCGTTCGGGTTCCCCAACCCGTTGCTCGGGATAGCCCTGTTCGCCGTCGTGATCACCACCGGTGTGGCGACGCTGGCCGGGTTCGAGCCGCCTCGCTGGTACCGGATGGCGATGCAGGTGGGGACCGCGTTGGGCGTCGTGTTCGTGCACTGGCTGATCGCGGCCAGCCTGTACGACATCCACGCGCTGTGCCCGTACTGCATGGTCGTGTGGGTCGTCACCATTCCGATCTTCTGGTACACGACGCTGGACACCTGGCCTGCTCTGGCGCCGCTGCGCCGGGTGCACAGCGTGGTCCTGGTCCTGTGGTACCTGGTGATCGTGGTGCTGATCCTCGTGGAGTTCTGGTACTACTGGCGAACCCTGCTGTGACCGGGCCTCAGCGGCTCGCAGTCAGTTCGCGTTCCTCGGCCCGCTGAGGCGTGACCAGCAGGACGAGCCCGATGACCAGCAGCGGCACGACCCCGAAGCCGAGCGCGATCGCACCCCCGAGCCGCTGGGACCCGAGGAGGTCCGCGATCCACGGCAGCCGCAGCGACCGGTGGAACGGCTCGCCGATCGCGGAGTCCCGCAGCAGACACGCCACCCCGAACACCGCCTGGGCGGCCAGCGCGGTGAACACCATGAGCCGCCTGGCGGCCAAGGAGATCTCGGGCGCGAACGCCGAACAGAAGAACGCCCACCCGGTGAGCAGGAACCACACGTGGATGCCGGTGCGCACGATCGGCTGATCCAGCGACCACTCGAACACACCGGTGAAGTACACGAGGTGGAAGGAACTGGTGAACAGCACGGTCGCCAAGACCGGGTGCGGCAACACCCGCCGGTCACGCGGCATGCCGAGCGCGAGCAGGACGGGGGAGAGGACCGCAAGGACCAGCGTGCCGAGTACGTGCAGGCTGAACACGGCGGGGGCGTAGCGGCCGATGCCGGACGACGTGGCCAGCAGGATCCCCGCACAGCCCGCGAGCCACAGCGGTAGCCGGAAACCGCTGTGCCGGAAGGCCAACGCGGCCAGCACGACCGCGCCTGTGCCCAGCAGCAGGTCGAACCGCCAGTCGGTGACCAGCTTGCCGAGATCAGGTGGTCCATTGAGGACATACCCGAGTTTCAGCTCGACAGTCGGCACCAGCTCGTTGTGGTCGGGTGGCGGTGTACGCGCCAGTGCGGCGGCGAGCCCGATCGTCACCAGCATCACCAGGACTTCGACCGCGCCAAGCCTGAGCAGGGCACGACCGGTCCTCGTCCGGACGACCTCGGCGACGCCGTGGCGTCGCTGGAAGAACCCGAACACGCCGAGCAGGACGAGCGCCGCCGCTTTGGCGACGATGAGAAGTCCGTACGAGGTGGTGACCAGGTTAGGCGGCTTGACCCGGACCAACGCGTTGATGACGCCGGACGCGGCCAACGCGATCCAGCACCACAACGCCAACGCCGAGAACCGCGTGACCGCGGTCGTGAGGTGCTCGCCCTTGCGGTAGGCCAGGATCGCGACCAGTCCACCGACCCACAGCGCGGCGGCGACCAGGTGCGTCAGCAGGCTCGACGTGGCCCAGTCGTGGTCACCGCCGCTGGACGAATGCCCACTCGACGCGACGGGAACCAGGCCGAACAACGCCAGGCCCAGAAGCACCCTCGCGGCAGGCTGTGATGTCGCCCGGGTGGTCGCTGCCATGATCACGGCCGCGGTGAGAGCCGTCAGCAGCCAGGCCCGCGTCGGCTCCACGGCGAAGGCGAGTTCGACAAGACGGTCCCACTCGAGGACGTACCCGAGCGGACGCGCGTAGACGTCAGCCAACGTGAACGGCACCGACAACAACGCCGCCACAGCCCACACGCCAGCCGCCCACCCCGCGATCCTGATCGGAACCCGCTCAGGCGACGGAAGCAGAAACGCGGCGAGCAACAACCCGCCGACGCACACGACAGCGGCCACTTCGGCGAGAACCCGGACTACCGGCAGCCCGTAACTGGCGTACAGGTCCGTTCCACGCAGTCCCGCGACGACGAAGTCGTTGCCGGTGACCGACAGCAGCCCGACCGCGACCAGGCAGGCCACCAACGTTCCGAGCCCCAGTAAGGCACCCGTCCTCGGAGATACGCGCACGCGCGGAGCCTAGAGGTCAGGACCGGTTTCACCACGCCGATATGCGCCGCTCAGCTATTCACCGCGTCTAGTACTACGGACACGGTAGATTTATTAGTGACGAAAATAGCGACTCAAAACGGCACGGAAGACGGACGCTGTATCAGGGGCGTTCCGCGCCTGGCCACTCCAGCCGGTCGCGGACGAGCTCGGTGAGGGGGTGATCCGCGGTCCGACGAACTCCATCAGGTCGCTCAGAAGTCCTTCCAGCGCTGAGAAAGCCCCGGCGGCATCACCCGACTCCAGTTGCCAGCGCGCGAGGGCGGTACGGGTGGCCAAGGGGTCGATGTGGCAGGGCCCGAGCACGCGGAGCCGATCGGCCAGCAGCTCCTGGAACACGGCCTGCGCTCTCGCCGGATTCCCTGTTTCGCCTTGCAGCCGCGCGAGTTCGTGGCGGGTGATCATGGTGTCCACGTTGTCGCGGCCGAACAACCGTTCCCAGTCGGGCAGGAGCTTGGCCGACGTCCAGATGATCAGGTCGACAGCCGGATCGTGCCACCGGTCCCACGCGTGCGCGGCAGCGATCTGTGTCTTGCCGACCCCGCCCAGCCCGGTCAGAACGTGGACCGGCGTGTCGTCGAGGGCCGCACGGGGGACGTACGCGGCGACCCGAGGGGGCGGTGACCCCACCCGTTGACCACCTGGTGCGCGCGTCCGATTCCACTGTCACACCCGATTGGACAGCTCCGGCCCGAACGTGGACACCGAACCCACGACGGACTGGAGACTTCGATGATCGCCTTGGCCCACAGCATCTACGACGCTCTGCCTGTTATCACCACCTGCCTGCCTGCGGCCACCGCGGCTCTCGCGTTCAGCGTCGGTGTTCACCGTGCTGTGCGTTACTGGCGGCGGCGATGACGATGCCGTCAGGGCGAATGATCGCAGCTTGGTAACCCCGTCCGTAGCCCCCGTAACGCGCGCGGCGAGTCACCGATGCATGTGGTGCGCATCACGTGACTTGAGGGGGTCGGTTGGTGCCCAAGGAAAACAGGCAGGGCGGTCTGCGCAAGGCGATCGGGTACAGCCGCCGAGCACCGGGGCAGCTCACCGCACTGTTGGTAGTCCTGGTACTCGTGTGTCTCGCGGCGGGGCTCGGTGCCGCGCTCGACGTGCAGCGACGGCAGCAAGTGCTGGGTGGGGTGATCGACCGCGGCGGGCCACTGACCGGTGCCGCGGTGGAGATCTACCAGTCGTTGTCGGACGCCAACGCCACGGCCGTGAGCGCGTTCCTGGTCAGCAGTGTGGAACCGGCGGACATGCGTGCGCGGTACGAGTCCAACATCAACGAGGCGTCAGCGGCGTTGTCGACCGCGGCGTCGGGGTCGCCGACGGGGGAGAGTGCGGCGACTGTCACCCGGTTGGCCGTGTACCTGCCGCGATACGCGGGTTTGGTCGAACGGGCGAAGGCGTACAACCGGCAGGGGCAGCCGCAGGGCGCGGCGTACCTCCGGGAGGCCTCCCATCTTGTTCAGTCCACGATGTTGCCTGCGGCTCAACGGCTGTTCCACGCCGAGACCACCCGATTGGCACAGGCGCAGTCCGACGCCGGTGTGATCGGCTGGGTGTTTCTCGGTGTGGGGATGCTGGCGTTGGGGGGATTGGTGGTGGTGCAGGTCTACCTCGCGCGTGCGACTCGCCGGGTGCTGAACGCGGGGATGCTCGCGGCCACTGTGGCGGCGGTGGCCGCGTTCTCGTGGTACGGCATCGCCACGACGAGCGCGGCCGAGCGCAGCGTCGCCAGTCGCCAGTCCGGTTCGGCCGCGGTCGAGGCGTTCGCCGAGGCGCGGATCAAGGCTCTTGAGGCGCGTAGCGATGAGGCGTTGACGTTGGTGGCCAGGGGGAACGGCCGCTCCTATGAAGATCATTTCATCAGTGTCCGCGACGAGTTGAACAACGGGATCCTCGAGCGTGCCCGTGCTGCGGCGGGTGATGAGACGTCCGGGCACATCAGGAACGCCATCGACGCCTGGTACAGCTGGGTGGAACGCCATCGGGACCTGCGCAGTCAGGACGACACGGGCAGCTATGACGATGCCGTGCGGCGGGCGACCAGCGGGGACTCAGGGTTGTTGTCCAGCAGGGTCGACACGGAACTCGGTGCCGCCATCGCCCGTGCCGCCGACACGTTCCGGCGTGAGGCGGTTCAGGCGCGGGACGCGCTGGCTGGTGCGGGGATCGGGATCGGTGTGTTGATGGTGCTCGCCGCGTTGGGTGTGTGGTTCGGGTTGACACCGAGGATTCGGGAGTACCGATGAGGATCCTGGTGGTGGTGGCCGCCGCTGTGTTGGTGGGCGCGTGTGGTGCGCAGACGCAGGACTCCGTGCCGGTCGGTGTGCCGTCGGTGGTCGTGCTGCCGTCGGGTGTGCAGGATCCCGCGGTGGTGCCGGATGTGAGCACGAAACCGTGCAACCCCAAGGAAAGCCTGCGGCCGGGGCCGTCCGTGTCCGGTGGTGCGGTGGCGGAGATCAAGGCGCGTGGCAGGCTTGTGCTCGGCGTCGGGTCCAGCGCGTACCTGCTCAGCCACCGTGATCCGATCAGCGGGCGGATGCTGGGCTTCGAGGCGGAGATCGCGCGGGAGATCTCCGCGGCGATCTTCGACGGTGACCGGGACAAGATCCAGTTCAGGTCGTTGAACGCGGCCGAGCGCATCTCGGCGGTCCGGGGTGTGGACGACTCCGGCAAACCGGTCGAGCGGGTCGACATGGTGATGGCGGGCATGACCATGACCTGTGACCGGCGGGAGAAGGTGGCGTTCTCCGCCGAGTACTACTCGGCCGGCCAGCGGATACTGGTGAACAAGGGGTCGGGCATCCGGAGCAAGGACGACCTCGGCGGCAGGAAGGTCTGCGCGTCGGCGACGAGCACCAACATCAGGACGCTGGCCGAGTTGCCCGCGAAGCCGATCCCGGTGGCGGCCGCCAACACGAGCGACTGCCTGCTGTTGCTCCAGCAGGGCCAGATCGACGCGGTGTCGACCGGCGACGTGATCCTGGCCGGGCTGGCCGCGCAGGACAAGGCGACGGAGATCGTCGGGCCCTCGTTCACCGAGGAGCCGACCGGGATCGCGATCAAGCGTGAGTCGTCCGACCTGGTGCGGTTCGTCAACGGTGTCCTGGAGTCCATGCGGGCCAGCGGCAAGTGGCAGACGTTGCAGGGCGACTGGCTCAGCGAGTACATCGGAGGCGCGACGCCGCCCGTTCCTGTGTACGCGGTGGAGTGACCGTGGAGGTGAGATACCCGGCGCGGTTGATGGCGACGGCGGCGACGTTGTGGCGGAGTTCTCCGATCCTGTACTCGAAATGGCTGAACGGACTGGACGGGGTGGGTGTCGTGCCGAGACCGCCGGTGGCGAAGTACGTGGAGGGATCGTGACGGCCCGGCTGCCCGATCCGGCCAAGTCCCGTGTCGTGCTGATCGGCACGGCGCGGTACCAGGACCCGGACCTGACCCCACTGCCTGGTGTCGCCAACAACCTGACCGATCTCGCGGCCGCGCTGACCGATCCGCGGGGAGCGGGGGTGCGGCCGGAGCACTGTTTGGTGCTGGCGGATCCACCCGCGTTGGCGGATGTGGGCGATCACATCGTGACCGCCGCGCGTGAGGCCGAGGACGTGTTGCTGGTCTACTACTCCGGGCACGGCCTGATGACGTGGGGCCGCACGAGCGAACTGTGCCTGGCGTTGCGGGACACGCGGTCCAAGTCGCTGTTGACCTCCGCGCTCCGGTGCGCGGATCTGCGTCAGTACATCATGGACAGTCCGGCGCGGACGAGGGTGCTGATCCTGGACTGTTGTTTCGCGGGCCGGAGCATCGAGCCGACCATGGGATCACCGGCGGGCGCGATGCTCGGCGAGGTCGACATCGCCGGTGCGGTCGTGCTGGCCGCCGCGCAGGGCAAGGCGTTGGCGCCGTTGGGGGAGCACAACACGTTGTTCACCGGTGAACTGCTGCGGCTGCTGCGCGAAGGCATCCCGTCGGAGCCGGGCATGCTGTTGACCTTGCATGTGCTGTTCCGTGAGGTGCGGACGGTGATGCGCCGCAACGGCTGGCCCGAGCCGCGTGGCAATTCCAGTGACATGGCCGCGCATCTGGCGTTGGGACACAACCCGGCGCACGTGGTGCGCAAGGCGATTGACGCGCTGCGTGCCGACATCGCGCGGTTGGGGGTTGAGGAGTCGCAGACCCGTCAGCTGTACGACACGGTGCGCGACAAGATCGTGGATCCGAACCTGCCGTCGGTGACGGAGACCTCGGCCGGGCTTGTCGAGCGCCTCGACCAGGTGGAGCAGGTCGCGGCCATGGGGCGGTCGGTCAGCAGCGAACTGGCCGAGTTGAAAGGACAGCTGACCGACGGCCGCACCGTGACCCGTCGCCTGCGGGCGCGGGGTGACGGCCTGCTGGACCGGCGTGGCGAGCTGCGGGAACGCCTCAAGGGTTATCAGGCGCAGGCGGTGCGTCTGCGGATCGCGGAGGAATGGGACATCGCGGAGTTGTACGTGAAGGCCAGGGCGCTGTTGTGGACGCAGCCGTGTGATCTCGGGCTGGCGCTGCGGGCTGTCAACGCCTACCAGCAGGCCGTCACCGAACTCAGGAAGAAGAGGCAATGAGCGCCTGCGCCGAACCCGGCTGTACCGGAACGTACGGCTCGCACGGCTACTGCGACGACTGCGGCCACAAGGCGCCCGCGGTCGCGCCACCGCCGGAACCCGTCGAGCCCGAACCGGCGGCCCCGGAGCCGGACAGCACCAAGCAGAACAGCAGCCAGCGTGCGGTGTCCCGGCCGATCTCCCGTCCGGTCAGCACATCCCGGTTCGGTGCGGGCTGGGTGAGCATGCCGAGGGTGACCCGCCCGGAAACGTCGACGGCCGCGCCGGTGCCGCAGATCGACGAGTCGCAGCGGTTCTGCCGGACGTGCCAGTCGCCGGTCGGCCGCGGCCGCAACGGCCAGCCCGGCCGGCCGCGTGGGTTCTGCACCAGGGACGGCACCCCGTTCTGTTTCGAGCCGACGCTGGCCGAGAGCGACGCGGTCGACCGCTACGAGATCGACCGGTGCATCGCGCGCGGCGGCCAGGGCTGGATCTACCTCGGCCACGACACGCATTTCGACGACACCGGCGCGCAGCGGCCGGTCGTCCTCAAAGGAGTGATCGACAGCACCGACCCCGAGGCGATCGAGCAGGCGCGCCAGGAGCGGCGGTTCCTGATCGAGGTGGATCACCCGAACATCGTGAAGGTCAACGACTTCGTCCGGCACCCGGACCCGTTGACCGGGACGATGGCCGGGTACCTGGTGATGGAGTACATCGACGGCCGCACCCTGCTCGACCTGCATCGCGACTACCGCGACGACGGGGGCAACCGGGCGCCGTTGCCGTTGACGCACGTGCTGGCGTACGGCATCGAGGTGCTCCAGGCGATGGCCTACCTGCACGAGAAGGGCCTCCTGTACTGCGATTTCAAGCCGGACAACGCGATGCACACGGGCGATCAGCTCAAGCTGATCGACCTCGGCGCTGTGGTGCGCGCGGAGAACGTGCCGGATTCGTTCCTCGGCACGGTCGGTTTTCAGGCGCCGGAGGTGGAGGACACCGGCCCGACGGTCGCGTCGGATCTGTACACCGTGGGCCGGAGCCTCGCGGTGCTCAGTTTTCCGTTCGAGGGGTTCACCCGGCAGTTCCGCGACCAGTTGCCCGCCCGAGGTGACGTGCCGCTGTTGGCCGCGAACGAGTCGTTCGACTTGGTGTTGCGCCGCGCCACGCACGCCGACCCGGCTCGGCGGTTCACCTCCGCGGAGCAGATGAGCCATCAGCTCGAAGGTGTGCTGCTGGAGGTGCTGGCCGAGTCGGACGCGCGGGCGCGGCAGGCGCTGTCGCGGGTGTTCACCGTGGAGCAGCGAACGTTCGGCACCGACACGGTCGCGGGCCAGGACCGGGCCGGGTCGCGGGTGGACTGGTCGGCGCTGGTTCCGGCGTTGCCGACACCGCTGGTGGACCCGGCCGATCCGGGCGCGGGGCACCTGGCGGCGATCGCGGCGGCGGACCCGGACTCGGTGATCGACGCGGTGCTGGCGATCCCGGTGGACAGTCCGGAGATCGTGCTGCAGCTGGTCGGTGCGCGGATCGCGGCCGGGCAGCTGGACGCGGCCCACCACGACCTGGATGCGTACGCGGCGAAGGCGCCGCACGACTGGCGGGTGGCCTGGTATCAGGGGCTGGCCGCGTTGGCCGCGAGCCGTCCGCACGAGGCCCGGCCGTTCTTCGAGCAGGTGTACGCGGCGCTGCCCGGTGAGCTTCCGCCGAAGCTCGCGCTGGCGGCGGCGTCGGAGTGGGACGGTGACGACGACCGCGCGGGCTCGTTGTACGAACGGGTCTGGCGGACCGATACGCGGTATGTCAGCGCTGCGTTCGGGTACGCGAGGGTGCTGGAGCGGCGCGGGGAGCTGACGGCGGCGGTGGAGGCGTTGGACGGTGTGCCGGAGGACAACGCTCAGCACACGTATGCGCAGGTGGCGGCGATCCGGACGTGTCTGGCGCCGAACTTGGCCAAGGCGGAACTGCTGGAGGCCGGTGCCCGGCTCAAGCGGCTGCGGATCGGTATCGAGCGCCAGGCCGAGCTGTCGGTGGAGGTGTTCCAGGCCGCGCTGAAGTGGGTGGGGCACAACGAAGGCGTGGACGGCGACGGTGAGGTGCTCGGCCGTCGGCTGGAGGACCGGCAGCTGCGGTTCGGGCTGGAGAAGGCGTACCGCGATCTCGCGGGCGTGACCGAGGACGTCGACCGGCGGATCGAGCTGGTCCGCACGGCCAACCGGGTGCGGCCCCGGACGCTGTTCTAGCGGAAAGGGGGAGGGGTGGCGGATTTCGAGCTCCACGTCGACCACAACAGGTACCTGCCGGACGGTGGGCGGACCATCGACGCGGTGGTGTCGGTGAGCGCGGCGGGCGGTAAACGCGGCTCGGCGCCGACCGCGGCCGAGGTGATCATGATCGACACCTCGAGCTCGATGGAGGGTGAGAAGATCATCGAGGCCAAGCGCGCCACCGCGCAGGCGATCGATCTGTTGCGCGACGAGGTCGCGTTCGCGGTGGTCGCGGGCACGACCGACGCGCGGATGGTGTACCCGCGTAACGAGGCGTTGATGGCGGCGTGCCCGGCGACGCGCGCCGAGGCACGCGAGGCGGTGCGGCGGTTGCGGGCCGACGGCGGAACCGCGATCGGGACGTGGTTGGAGCTGGCGAACAAGCTGTTCCGGGCGGACGACGCGGAGATCAAACACGCGATCCTGCTGACTGACGGCCACAACGTGCACCAGAAGCACGAGGAGTTGCTGGCCACGCTGGAGCGGTGCCGCGGCGAGTTCGTGTGCGAGAGCCGTGGCGTGGGTGACGGGTGGTCGTCGGAGCCGTTGAACGCGGTCGGCGACGTGCTGATGGGCAGCACGGACGGCCTGCCGGACGTCAAGGAGCTGGCGCCGGAGTTCCGCAGGATGATCGAGGCCGTGATGGGCAAGACCACCGCGAACGTGGCGTTGCGGCTGTGGCTGCCTCGCGGCGCGCGGATCCGGTTCGTCAAACAGGTCTACCCGGACATCCTGCCGCTGACCGGGAACGGCACCGCGGTGTCCGACCGGATCACCGACTACCCGACCGGGTCGTGGGGTGCGGAGACCCGTGACTTCCACCTGTCGATCGAGCTGCCCGCGGGCAGGCAGTTGGGTGACGAGATGCTGGCCGCGCAGGTGAAAGTGGTCGTCGGGGACCGGGACGCGGCCGAGGGGTTGATCCCGGCGCACTGGACGGCCGATGCGGCGCTGTCGACGGCGATGAACCAGCGGGTCGCGCACTACACCGGTCAGCAGGAGCTCAACACCGTCACCCAGGAAGGCCTCGCCGCGCTCGCCGCGGGCCGGGACGAGGAAGCCACGGCCAAGCTCGGCCGTGCCGCGCAGCTGGCCAGGGCGTCCGGCCATGAGGAGACGCTGCGCGTGCTCAAACGCGTGGTGACGGTGATCGACGCGCCGACCGCTCAGGTGAGGTTGCGCCGGGACATGGCAGCGGTGGACGCCGAGATGATGTCGGTGCGGTCCCGCAAGACCGTGCGGTGGCGCAAGCACGGCGGCAACAGCACCGCGGGCGCCGAGTACGAGGAGGACGATACCGACGGCGATGGCGAGAACGACGATTCGGTATCGTGACGGGGTGATCACGATCGACCCGAGCTCGTCGGTGGCGCCGTTCGAGCAGGTCCGATCCCAGTTCGCCCAGCAGATCACCGACCGGGCGCTGCCCGTCGGTGCCAAGCTGCCCACGGTGCGCGCGCTGGCGGTGGAGCTGGGGCTGGCGGCGAACACCGTGGCCAAGGCCTACCGCGAACTGGAGGAAGCGGGCCTGATCGAGACCCGCGGCCGCGCTGGCACGTTCGTCAGCGCCGCCGGGCAGCAGAGCCGGATCGTGATCCAGCGCGCGGCCCGTGACTACGCCCAGCAGGCCCGTGCGCTCGGCCTGAGCGCGGACGAGGCGTTGAGCATCGTCGAAGCCGCGCTGTCAGCGAATTAGGTCGTGTTCCATATGTCCGGTCGATGAGAGTCTGCCCCGGCCGGAGGCCGGAGTCGGGATTCAGTGGGGCGGTTCCTGGCGTCGCCGCCGGAAGGCCGGAATACTGGTTGTCTTTTGGCTTTTCGGCGGTGGCGTCAGGGACCGCAGCCGGCCCGGCTATCGCGATCGGACATATGAAACGCGGCCTAGCCGGGTGACGTCGTCGACGGTGAACGTGACCATCATGTCCCCCTGATCAGGTCGGCGAGCACGCCGGTGCGCAGGTGCTCGATGCCGCCACCGGCGATCAGCTCCGCGGTGCTGATGTCCGCGGCGTCCGCCGGGGGAGGGGGCGGTGGTGTCGTGCTCGGCGATCAGCCGGTCGATGACGTCGTCGATCAGGGGTTCCGCGGGCATCAGGTGCCAACCCGCCACGGGACGCGGCACGCACGAACTGGTCGGTGATCGGGCGCAACGAGCGGCACCACGTCTCGAGGCCCCGCTGCTCGACGTAGTCCACCTCGCGCAGCGGCTTCGTCGGCAGCGGCTCGGTGACCGGTGCGACCTCATCGACGGCGAACGTGACCATGCGGCGAACCCTATTGCGGGACGGCCCTCATTCCACTGTGAATTCGCCCAGGGCCGACCAGTCGTCCTGCGGGACGGTGAAGTTGACGATCTTCGGTGTGGCGACCAGGTACTGCGGGAAGGTCCGCCGCGCCTGGGTGAAGTGGTCGGACTGCACGTGCGCCGCGCCGGCCTCGTCGTCGCGGAACGCCTCCACGATGACGTACTCGTGCGGGTTGTCCACACTGCGCGACCAGTCGAACCACATGCAGCCCGGCTCGGCGCGGGTCGCCTCGGTGAACTCCCTGGACAGCTCCGGCCACTGGTCGGCGAACTCCGGCTTGATCAGGAACTTCGCGGTGATGAAGATCATTACCGCATCGTATCGGAGTCCGGGCGCGCCGCACGTCGCACAACGAGACACCCCGCTGGAACGTCCACTGCGGACAGTTCGGCGGCCCGAGAGTCGTCGTGCCGAGACGGGATGACGAGTTGTGCCGGGTGTGGTCCAGTCCACACTTCTCGCGCGCCGAACGGCTATCCTTGGGCGTGCCGATGGGAGGGGTACCTTGGCCGCGGTCTTCATCAGTTATCGCAGCACGGATCACGCCGAAGCGGAACGACTCGCGGTCGACCTGCGCGGCCACGGACATCAGGTCTGGCTGGACACGTGGGAACTGGGGCCCGGCGATTCCGTCGTGCAGAAGATGGACGACGGACTGGCCGCCGCGCGATATCTCGTACTGTGTTATTCCACGAATTCGACCCGCAGCCCATGGCAGTCGAGGGAATGGATGTCGGCGCTGCACCGGCAGGTCAGCGGCAAGGGGGTGACGCTGCTGCCGGTGATGCTGGGCGGCGGCGAGGCGCCCGCGATCCTCGCCGACATCAAGCACGTCGACCTCGGCGCGGACTGGGCCGGTGGCGTGCGGGCCCTCGACGCGGCCATGAAGTGACAGCAGAAGCGACGCGGCCATGACCCGGCAACCGGTGTATGTCGTGTGCGCCGACGGCGAGGAGGACCTGGCCGAGAAACTGGCGGGCCCGTTGCGCGACGGCGGTTACGACGTCGCGCACGACGGCACGGTTCTGGTGGGCGAATCCCGGATCGGCGCGGCGTTGAAAGCCCTGGATTCGGGTGTGCCGATCGTCTTGTGCGCGACCACGAGATCGGTCGGCAGCGCATGGGCGCACAAGATCGTGAACGCCGGGTACGCGGGCGCCAACTGCGTATTCGTGGTGCAGATGGATGAGCAGGCGTACGTCCAGCAGTTGGCGGTGAAGACAGAAGTCGCGAAGTACTACGCCGATCCGGTGGCAGGCGTGCGGGATCTGCTGGAAACCCTCGCCGCCCATTTCCCGCCCGCGCGCCGCCCGAGCGCGAAGAAGACCGAACCGGGCCACGAGCCCGCCTATCTGGACCAGCCGACCGACCTGGCGGTGTTCGACGTGGACGCCCTGCAGGACTTCCGCGCCCAGTTGCGGACCGAGGTCTCGGCCCGGTTGCCGGGCGAGCTCACCCCGTGGCAGTTCCTCGAACAGATCGAGGTCTGGACCGACGGCAGGCTGACCCGCACCGGCGCGTTGCTGTTCGGCCGCGGCCCGAGCGCGGCGAGCCCGGCGGCGATGGTCAAATGCGTCCGGTACTACGGGCTCGACCGCTCCGACCACCGCGACGGCGAGACCTACGAAGGCCCGGTGACGACGCAGATCGTCAACGCGCGCGAGTTCGTGGCCAAGCACGTGCGCCGCGGCGAACGCCCCAGCGAGGACCACGCCCAGGCCGTGCCGGTCTACGCGTTCCCGATGATCGCCGTGCGCGAGATCATCGCGAACGCGTTGGTGCACCGCGACTACTCGCACCTCAACTCGTGTGTGCACGTGCGGGTGTTCGACGACCGGGTGGAGGTCAGCAGCCCGGGCGACTGGATCGGCCACGACATCCCGGCGGGCGAGCGGCACGAGCTGACCGAGTTCCACGGGCAGTCGGTGAAACGCAACTACCGGCTCGCGCACCTGCTGTCGTGGGTGCGGCTGGTGGAGGGCGAGGGCAGCGGGATCCCGTCGGCGTTGCGCGACTGCCGCACCACCGGCAGTCCGATCCCGACAGTGTTGCGCGAGAAGGACTTCATCACGGTCACCGTCTGGCCACGGCCACCGGAGCAGGCGCCGCAGCCAATCCAGGACGTCACCATCACGGACACCGGTCAGCGGCTGCCGCGGCCTCGCACGCTGCCGCGGGGGGTGAAGACGTTCGTCGGCCGGGAAGCCGAGCTGGGGTGGCTGGCCAGTTCGCTGGACGCGGGTGTCTTCCTGATCACCGGCGCGCCGGGGACCGGCAAGACCACCCTCGCGGTGAACTTCGCCCACCTGGTCGCCGACCGGTATCCCGACGGGCAGCTGTACGTGGACCTGCGCGGGTTCAGCCCGTCGGGGCGCCCGGTGCAGGCGGCCGAGGCGTTGCTGCTGTTCCTGGACGCGTTGGGGGTCTCACGGCAGGCGATGCCGGTCGAACTGGACGCGCGGGTCGCGCTGTACCGCAGCATCGTCGCCGGACGGCGGATGCTGGTGTTGCTGGACAACGCGCGCTCCAGCGAACAGGTCCTGCCGCTGTTGCCCGGCTCGTCCGACAGCCGCGTGCTGGTCACCAGCCGCGCCCGGCTGGCCGACCTGGTCGCCAAGAACGACGCCGTGCAGGTGGCGTTGAACGTCTTCGACCGCAACGCCGGCATCACCCTGCTGTCGCGCTGCCTGGGCGACGACCGGGTGGACGCCGAGCCCGAGGCCGCGGCGAAACTGGTCGAGTACTGCGGTGGGCTGCCGCTGGCGTTGCGGATCGTCGCCGCGCACGCCGCCGCCCACCCGGAGTTCCCGCTGCAGGTACTGGCCGGTGAGCTCAACGACGCCAACAACCGGTTGGCCGTGCTGGCCGGAGACGACGAGTCGGCGAGTATCCGCGCCGCGTTCTCGTGGACCTACCAGGCGCTGAGTCCCGAGGCGGCGAGGGTGTTCCGGTTGCTGGGCCTGCACCCGGAGCCCGACATCGGGCTACCCGCGGTCGCGGCGCTGACCGGCTTGTCCGAACCCCAAGCACAGCAGGTCCTGCGTGAGGTGTGCGTCGCGCACCTGATGCACCACTACACGCCGGGCCGTTACCGGTTCCACGACCTGCTGCGCCTCTACGCGCACGAGCAGGCCATGACACACGACTCGGACTGGGAACGCGACGAGGCGATCCGCCGGGTTCTCGACCACTACATCGACCGCGGCGCCGCCGCCGACCGCTACTGGTTCGCCTCGGAGCGGCCGGTGCTGCTGGCCGCGATCGACTTCGCCGCACAGCAGGGACTCGACGAACGGGCGTGGCGGCTCGCCTCGGTGATCACGCCTTTCCTTGACCAGCAAGGACTGTGGCACGACCTCGCGGCTGTTCTGCAGACCGCGCTCGGCGCGGCCGACCAGGCCCGCGACCGCCAGGCCCAGGCCGACATCCACCGCAGCCTCGGCGCCGTGCACGGCCAGTTCGGGCGGATCGCCGAAGCGGCCAAGCACTACGAACTGTCCCTGGGGCTGTGCCGGGAGCTGGGCAACGAGGTGGGGGAGGCCCGTTCGGAACTCGCGCTGAGCGAGGTCCACGCCCGCCGCAACCAGCCCGACGAAGCCGTCTTCCACGCCCGGGTGGCGCTGGATCTGTTCCGCCGCAACGCCGACCGGCACGGCGAGGCGGATGCGCTGGTGACGCTGGCCGACTGCGCGGCGCAGACCGGCGCGCACCGCCAGGCGTTGCACGAGTTCCACGCCGCCCGCGAGCTGTACCGGGATCTGGACAACCGCCGTGGTGAAAGCGTCGCCCTGGAAGGCCTCGGGCAGGTGCATCACCGCCTGTACCAGTTCTCCGACGCGGTCGAGCACTACGCGGCGGCGCTGCGGCTGTCGCGGGACGGCGGCAACCGGTACGCCGAAGCGGTCACCCTCAACCGGCTCGGTGACACCTACCGGGCACTCGGTGACCGGATCGAAGCCCGCGCGACCTGGCAGCACGCGCTGAAGCTGCTCACCGAGTTCGACGATCCGGACGCCGAGACAGTGCTGGCCAAACTGGCCGAACTGGAACAGCGCGCCATCACCGGCACGCAGGAGCCGGTGATCCTGGTCGTAGACGCGCCCCAGGACGGTCGATCCCAGGACATGTTGAAGAAAGCGTTCCGCCACACCGACATCGACTGGGACTCGTGCCGTGCCCAGGACCGCGGTGACGGCGTGATGATCGTCGTCCCGGCCGAAGTGGCCAAGGCGGTGTTCGTGGACGCCTTGCCGCAGGCCCTGGTGGCGGTGGTTCGTGAGCACAATCAACGCGTGCCGGACAACCGCAGGCTGCGGTTGCGGGTCGCGCTGCACTCGGGCGAAGTGCCGGTCGACGAGGCCGGCCAGGTCGGCGCGTCGGTGAACTTCGCCTTCCGGTTGGTCGACGCGGACCCGCTGCGCAAAGCACAGGACGAGACCGGCGGCCCGGTGGCGTTCATCGCGTCGTCGACGTTCTACGACAACGTGATCCGGCCGCACCCGAACGCCGACCTGAGCGCGTACCGGCGGGTCAGCGTGGCGATCAAGGAAACCGACGCGATCGCGTGGATCCATGTGCCCTCAGCGGAGTCGTAGCGCCTGCTTGTGCACGTACTCCAGCGCGGCGAGCACGACTGTGCGCTGATACCAGTCCAATCACAGCCCTTACCGGGCACCTCATCCGATACTACGGACACTGTTGATTTCATAGTGACGAAATACAAATACACAAGCCTCGAACACCAACACACGAGAAGCCGGGGGCGATGGCGGTCAGCCCAGGGCTTGGTCGGTCGGCTATGTTTCCGCTCGTGCCAGAGTGCTTACGAAGTGGGCCGGACTCCCTTGCCGGTGGTGGGCGGGTCACGCCGTGACGGGTGGGGAGACACCCGAGGCCGTAGGTCCGGTCAGTCGTCCGGCGCGCTATTTCGAGCAGCCGTTCTGGACTGTGCTCGGGCTCGTGGTCGTGTGCATCGGTCCCGTGATCCTGCTGGCCGTTGTCGGCGGGTACGTCCCCGACGACGACAGAACGGCCGTCCTGGTGACCGGCCTCGTCTTGACGCCGCTCACCGTGGTCGTCCTGGTCCTGGCGATCGTCGGCACCGCACGGGAACGGCGTGTGTGGCGCGACCTGGACACGGCCGGAGTGCGCGTCATGGGCACGGTCACGTCCGCGGAACGCGTGTGGTGCGGCGAGGACGACCGCTGCACCAGAGTCCGGATGCTGGTCACCGTGCCCGGACGGCCGCCGTTCACCACGACCCACCTCGTCCCCGGCGAGAAGATCGTCGAAGTCGGGACGAGCATCCCGGTCGACGTGCACCCGACGCGCGACCTCTTCCGCCTGGCCGACAACCCGTCCCGGTAGTTTCGGGTGAATGCGCCGGGGATGGATCGGACTGGCCGCGCTCGCGGCTGTCGTGCTCGTGGTGGTGCTGTTGCGTGAACCGCCCGCGAAACCTCTCGAACCGCCGCCGCCAGCGGCGGCCACGCCCTTGGTGATGGACGCGCAGCGGGTGGCGGTGCCCGGCGGCAAGCTCAACTGGCGCGAGGTGCCACTACCGGCCGGGGTCGGCCAGGCGGACCGGTCGGTCGTGGACGTCGAACGCGCGGTGTTCCCGGTGGTGGCTCAGGACGGATCCCACCGCCTGGTGACCAAGGACGGCTCGGAGGTCGCGCGCGGCGGGGAGACGTTGTCGGCGACGCTGGACGGCACCCGGCTGGTGGTGCACGAGGTCGAGGCGGGTCGATTGTCCACTGTGGATCTCGCGACGGGGGCGCGGGCCGAGCGGTCCACCGGGGTGGGCCCCGGGCCGGTGGCCGTCGCGGCGGGCGTGGTCGTCGTCCAGCGATCCGACCAGTGCCTGGTGGTCCTCGACGCCGCGACCCTGGAGCCGAAGATGGACCGGTGCGCACAGGACGGGACGACGGTCTCGTTGCTGACCGCCGAACTGGACGCGGTGCAGTGGCGTGAGGTGCGCTCCGGCGAGCACTGCGTCCGGTGGTTCCGGATGGGCGCGTCGCTCACGCCGGAGGCTGTGTCCACCGGGGAGCGGGCGTGCCGTGCGGCGGTTCTGCTGCACACCGCCGACTGGGAGTTGACCGCGGATTTCCCGCCGTACGAGGTGGGTGTGGCCAACCCGGGGCCGCTGGTGGCACGACGGGCGAACATGGAGGTCGTGCTCGACGCGAACGCGGCGGGTGTGCATTCCTGCGGTGGCCGGGTCTACTGGTTGAGCCAGGCCGTCGGCACGGAGCGGCGAGGACAGTTGGCTCGCTGGACACCTGGGCAGACTCGGGTGGATGTGGTCGAGATCAGCGAGGGCAGTGCGTCGCCGTCGCGGTGCGTGAACGGTGTGTTGAACGTGGTCACGCATGCTGGGGATCGGCCACGGTTGTGGACCCTGGCCGATCCCTGAGCACGCTCGGGGGTCAGCCGCGCTGGATCTCTTCCCATGTGCGCCTGGTGACCTGTGGGCCGTCGTCGGCGGCGCCGTTGGCCAGACCGTTCTTGCCGAGGTAGTAGTCGCCGGACTGGTGCCAGGCGGCGGGGGACTGGTGCGGGTCGGACACGGCCATCGCGTGGATGTGGTGCTCCCATGGGCCTTGGGAGGGCTTGCGCCACCAGGCGGCGAATCCGGCCTCGCGCAGTTTGCGGACGACGTCGGTCTTGGTGGCGTCCGGCATTCCGCTGACGGAGAGGTCCAGTGCGCCGCCGCCGTCGTGGGTGCCGCCGGACGCGCCGACCCCGCCCGGGTTGTAGGAGCCCTGTGTGATGGTGAGGGTCCGGCCCAGTCGCGCCTCGGCCGCTTTGAGCATGTCCCGGGTGCGGGTGTTGATGGTCTTGCCCTGGTAGGTGATCTTGGTGCCGGCGGTCACCACGCGGGTGACGGTGAAGCGTCCGTCGCCGAGTTTCTGCAGCGAGGTCTGGCCGGGGATGCCGTTGGTGTCCAGTCCGGTCCAGCCGAGTGACTTCTGGTAGTTGGTGTACGCGGTGGTGGTGGATGTGCCGAAGTGCCCGTCGACGTACTGCGCGGCGAGGAAGCCTTTGGCCTGCAGGGCTTGTTCGACGGCGAGGACGTGGTCCTTGGCGCCGGGGGTGATCGCCGAGTCCGCCCTGCGGGGGTCGATCTGCGCCGCGAGGAGCACTTTTTCCATGTCGACGCTGGCGAGCGCCTGTGCCGGTGCGGCGCTGATGATGGCGGCGGCGCTCGCGACGGCAACTGTCGCGGCGGCCCATTTGATCCGCATGTGTGTCCTCCTCGTTGTCACGGCAGTACGGCGCAGCGTGACGAGAAGGGATACAAGGCGGGTACAAATTCACGACATGACGCGGATGGGGGTCCCGGCGATGAACGCCTGGATGTTCTCGACGGCCTCGCGGAAGTAGATGTGGTAGTTGCTGTCGGTGACGTAGCCGAGGTGCGGGGTGGCCAGGACGGTGGGCAGGGTTCGCAGTGGGTGGTCGGGCGGCAGTGGTTCCTGGTCGAAGACGTCGAGTCCGGCGCCGCCGATGCGGCGTGCGCGTAGGGCTTCGATCAGGGCGTGCTGGTCGACGATGGCCGCGCGGGAGGTGTTGATCAGCAGTGCGCCGGGGCGCATCCGGGCCAGTTCGTCGGCGCCGATGAGGCCGCGGGTGCGGTCGCTGAGCACGGTGTGCACGGAGACGATGTCGCTGCCGGTGAGCAGTTCGTCCTTGCTGACCAGGCGGACGCCTTCGGGGTCGGTGCGGGCGGCGGTGAGGTTGGCGCTCCACGCGGTGACGTCCATGCCGAACGCGCGGGCGACGCGGGCGACCTGGATGCCGATCTTGCCGAAGCCGACGAGGCCGAGGGTCTTGCCCGAGAGTCCGGTGCCGACGGTGCTTTGCCATGGCCCGCCTGCGCGGAAGGCGTTGTTCTCGGTGACCAGGTGCCGGGCCAGGCCGAGGATGAGTGCCCAGGTCAGTTCGGCGGGTGGGGTGGAGGTGCTGGCGGTGCCGCAGACGGTGACGCCGTGTTCGGCGGCGGCGGTGAGGTCGATGGAGGCGTTGCGCATGCCGCTGGTGATGAGCAGTTGGAGGTGGGGCAGGCGCCGCAGCAGGTCGGCGCGGAACGGGGTGCGTTCGCGCATGATGACGATGATTTGCTGGTCGATGAGCAGGTCGACGAGGCGGTCCTGGTCGCCGATGTGTTCGCGGTGGACGGTGACGTCGATGTGGCCGTCGAGGGCGGACCAGTCGGCCATGTCCAGTGAGACGCCCTGGTAGTCGTCGAGTACCGCGCACCGCAAGGTCATGATCGACACGCTACTGCACGAAGAGGGAGCGACCCGATTTCGCCAGTGGGGCGCCGATTGGCTCGCCGTGGTTAACGATGCGACGGCGTTCGTCGACCTAGGAGTCATGTAGGCGATCGCTGGGGGTAGCGATGGATGACCAACCGGAACCGGAAATCGGCCATCGCGTCGCCGATGACGGGGCTGGGCGCGGCGTGCTGGACGGTGCTTTTCTCCTGCTGGAGGCACTTGCCCGGTTCGGAGAGGCCGGTCCGACCCAGCTCGCCGCTGCCACCGGTCTGCCCAAGGCGACCACCCATCGGCTGCTGGATCAGCTCACGGGTCTCGGCGCGGTGCGCCGCGAGGCGGGACGGTATCGGATCGGGTCACGCATGTTCGCGCGCCGTCCGGAAGGCTGGTCGGCGCTGTGGGTGCGGCGATGTTCGACCGTGGACGGTTGGTCTCCGTCGCGGCGGTCGTGCGGCGCGCCGCCGACATGGTCAGCGCGAATCTGACACGGGTCAGCCGTTTTCCCGACTGAGGCACGGTGGATTTGTTCGACCTGTGCAGGATCGGTTGGTTGGGGCCGGTCGGGTCTCGTGGTGTGTCACCGCGTGGCTGTGATGTCCGGGCGGACGCCCAACTGGTCGAGCAGTTCCAGGTCTTCGCGCACGTAGTGGTGGGTGGCGAGGCGTCCGTCGCGGCCTTCGTAGATGTGCACCTGCTCCACGCTGACCGGGCAGCGGGTCGGCGCCACTCCGAGGTAGTCACCTACGTGCACCCCGGAGAACCTGAGCCGGACGACTGTGGTCGAGCCTTCGGCGACCAGGCCGAGGACATCCCAGCGGGCGTCCTCGAACGACAGCCGCAGCGTGCGGATGGAGCTTTTGAACCCGTCTGGCCCGGCCGAGTCCTGGAAATCGGCGAAGTCGGGTGTCAGGCAGTCGTCGATCCTGGACAGGTTCCCGTCGTTGAAGGTCCGGCACAGCTGGAGCACCAGGCGTTTGTAGTGAGCGGTCTTGGTCATCGCTTCCTCGTCCCGGAGGTCCGTCCTCCCGTTGATCGGCCTGGGCGCGGGTGCGCACGGCGTCGACCATGGCAAGAGAGGCGATGATCAGGGAACGATTGTCCCGCTGAATGGACCGGCGTCAATCGGTGCTGCCGACCCCTGGCCGGGCCCAGCCACGTCGTTCGCCTTCGGCGATGAGGTGTTTGCTGGCGTCCCACAAGTGCGCCGAGGCCTCGCCGATGACAGCCTTGCGGGCGCGTACGTCGTCGGCGGTGATGCCGGGGGACAGCCAGGTGCCGCCGCGGGCCATCCAGTTGAGCAGTTGGGGTTGCAGCCGGTCCATGGCTTTGGCGAAGCGTGCTTCGGGGGTTTGGCGTGCTTCGAACTCGTCCCACAGTGCGCGGATCTCGGTGGCTTGGTCGGGTGGGAGGAGGGCGAAGAGTTTGTCCGCGGCGGCGGTTTCGCGTTCGACCTGGTCGGCGCCCATGGTGGGGTGGTAGATGGGGGTGTCGCCCGCGTAGATCTCGATGAGGTCGTGGACGAGGACGAGTTTGAGGGTGTGGGCGGTGTCGATGGGTTCGTCGGCGTGTTCGGCGAGGATGACGACCATCATGGCGAGGTGCCATGAGTGTTCGGCGTCGTTCTCGCGGCGGTCGGTGGCGGCCAGTGGTGACTGTCGCAGGATCGTTTTGAGCCGGTCGATTTCGATGAGGAAGCCGAGTTGGCTGCGCAGGCGCGCGTCGAGGGCGTCCGGGAGTGGGTTGTCGTCGGTCAGGGGCCGCGGGTCGGTCATGATCCCACCCTGGCAGATCCCGGCAGTCAGTCGCGCCCCGGCTGGGCTCCGGGGTGCTGGGTCGGCTCGTGTGTGGCTAGATCATCAGGCCGGGGACGCCTGCTCTTGGGCGTTTGCGGCGTAGCAGGACTTTGCGGGTGCCGTCGGCGTAGAGCCGTACGCGTGACAGCTCCCACCCGGCGAATTCCGCCTGGATCGACAGTTGGACCGCGGCGCTGACCCGGGACACCCCGGGTGGCAGCTTGAGCGGCCGGTACTCCCAATCCCCTTCAACCACCCCATCGTTCATGGCTGCATCACCTGAACTCCTCCACCGGTGGCGGATGCGACGTAGACGCGTCCGCTGTCCGGGTCGACGGTCACCGAATTCGGTTGTGCGACAGTGGCGAACCGGTGTGTTTCGCGGGGTTCGCCGCCGGCGACGTGGTAGCCGACCACCTCGTTTCGTTCGGTCAGGGTGACCCATGCGAGGTCACGTTTCGGGTCGTATGCGATGCCGTAGGGCGCTCCTGGGACGGGGTAGCGCTGGCGGAGCATGACCGGGTTGGTGGTGAAGGCCAGCAGGGCGCCGCCGCGGGTGTCGGTGACGAGTACTCGTCCGTAGCGGTCGGTGGTGGCGTTGGTGGCGCCCGCGCCTGCTCGTTGGCCTGCGCCGACGGTGCCGTCGGTGAGGTCGATGTCGAACAGGGCGGTGCGTAGCCGGTCGAGGACGACGGCGTGCTGGCCGGTGGTGAGGACCTGGTCGGCGCTGAACACGCTGCCGGTGATGCGTTTTTCGACGGTGCCGCCGCGCAGCACGTCGATGGCTTTGGTGTCGGTGAGGGGGACCAGGGTGCGGTCGCCGGTGACGGCGACGGTGCCGGGGGAGCCCTGTACTGGTCGTGCGGACAGCGCGGTGGGTGCGGGCAGTGGCACGGTGACGACCTGTTTGCCGGTGCCGATGGACGCCAGCAGGCTGTCGGCGGTGGCGGTGAGCGCGGTCGCCGGGCCGGGCAGGGTGACGGTGCGGGCCGGTGCGGTGGGGTCGTCGAGGTTGAGCAGCAGCAGCGCCGGGTCCGTGGTGGCCAGTGCGAGGGTGCGTGTCCGGGGGACGGCCACCGTGCTGGTGATCTTGTGGGGGAGGGGGACGACGGTGCCCACCGGGGTGGAGGTGGCCGGTGACGTGGCCGGGAGGGCCGCGGTCACGGTGTCGGTGGCCTGGAGTTCGTCGCGTGGTTCGGCTGCCTGTGAACATCCGGTCAGCGAACTCCCGGCCAGCAGTGTCATGCCCGACACCGCGGCGATCAGCCGACGCAACAGCAACCTCCGTTTGTCATGTCCAGTTCACCCAGCATCCCCGATTCCGTACGCCAGGTCACGTGCGGATGGCAAGCTTCACCCGAGTCGTTGCTCCGGGTAGCCCAGTTCTATCCCACTGACGTCGTCGAGCGCGGCGCGGATGGCCGAGGGGAGGGTGAGGTCCTCGGTGGCGAGCGATCCGGTGAGTTGCCCGGTGTCGCGTGCGCCGACGACGGGTGCCACGACGCCGGGGCGGTCTCGTACCCAGGCCAACGCGACGGCGAGGGGGGAGGTTCCCAGGCCGTCGGCGGCGGTGGCGACGGCCTGCACGATGCGGGCGGCGCGTTCGGTGCGGTGGTGTTCGACGTAGGGGGCGTAGTGGGGGGAGGCGCCGCGGGAGTCGGCGGGTGTGCCGGTGCGGTATTTGCCGGTGAGCACGCCGCGGCCGAGGGGTGCCCATGGCAGGATGCCGATGCCGTGGTGGTCGGCCGCGGGGATGACTTCGCGTTCGACGCCGCGTTCGGCCAGTGAGTATTCGACCTGGGTGGAGATGATGGGGGCGGCGCCGCCGGACATGAGTTGCATGGTGGCGGCGGTGGACAGTTGCCAGCCGGAGTAGTTGGACACGCCGGTGTAGCGGACTTTGCCGCTGCGGACGGCGGTGTCGAGGGCGGCGAGGGTCTCGTCGAGTGGTACGGCCGCGTCCCATGCGTGGAGTTGCCACAGGTCGATGTGGTCGATGCCGAGGCGGCGCAGTGAGCCGTCGAGTGCGGTGAGCAGTGCGCCTCGGGAGGCGCCGCCGCCGAAGGGGCCTTCGGTGCGGCGGGCGACGGCTTTGGTGGCGATGATGACCTGGTCGCGGGGGACGGCGGTGCCGATGAGGGTGCCGAGGATCCGTTCGCTCTCGCCTTCGGCGTAGACGTCCGCGGTGTCGACGAGGGTGCCGCCTGCCTCGGTGAAGGTGGTGAGTTGGTTGGCGGCTTCGTCGGCGTCGGTGTCCCGGCCCCAGGTCAACGTGCCGAGGGCGAGCCGGGACACCCGCAGGCCGCTGCGGCCGAGGTGTCGATACTCCACAGAGCGTGAGCCTAAGGGCTGGCGATCACCGGGGCCGGGCAAGGGCCATGGTCGGCCGCGTTCGGGCGTAGGCCAAGATTCCCCGCAGGGATGTCGCGGGGGATGTCGCGGCGATGTCGCAGTGGCGCGGACGGGTTTGGAGTAGCGGGTTTGGACTGGTTGCAGGCGATCGTTCTCGGGCTGGTCCAGGGGCTGACCGAGTTCCTGCCGATTTCGTCGTCGGCGCACCTGCGGGTGGTGTCGACGTTGGGGTGGGGGACCGACGCGGGTGCGTCGTTCACCGCGGTGACCCAGTTGGGGACCGAGTTGGCGGTGCTGATCTTCTACGCGAAGAAGATCGGGCAGCTGGTCGGCGCGTGGTTGCGGGGGTTCACCAGCGCTGAGGCGCGGCGCACGGACGAGTACCGGATGGCGTGGTATGTGATCATCGGGTCGTTGCCGGTGGCGGTGCTGGGTGTGGTGCTCAAGGACGAGATCCGGTCGTCGTTCCGGAACTTGTGGATCACCGCGACGGTGATGATCGTGTTCGCGGTGGTGCTGGCGGTGGCCGATGAGGTCGGCAAGCAGGTGCGCAGCGCGTTGACGATGCGCGACAGCTGGACGATGGGGTTCGCGCAGGCGTTGGCGTTGGTGCCGGGTGTGTCGCGGTCGGGTGGGACGCTGACGGCGGGGTTGTTCCTGGGGTTGGAGCGCAAGGCGGCGACGGACTACTCGTTCTTGTTGGCGTTGCCCGCGGTGTTCGGTGCGGGGATTTTCAGCATTCCGGACGTGATGGACAAGACGGGTCCGGGGCCGCACGCGTCGACGGCGCAGATGATCGTGGCGACGGTGATCGCGTTCGTGGTCGGGTACGCGACGATCGCGTGGTTGTTGCGGTACGTCGCGAAGCACACGTACTCGGTGTTCGTGTGGTATCGGATCGTGTTGGGTGTGGTGTTGATGGTGTTGCTGGCCACGAACGCTATTCCGGCAACGTAAGGTCGGGATCATGGCCACGGTGATCCTGTTACGGCACGCCCGCTCGACGGCGAACGGTTCCGGTGTGCTCGCCGGGCGGACCCCGAAGGTCGCGTTGGACGACACGGGCGTGCAGCAGGCCGCGAAGCTGGTGGAGCGGTTGGCGGATGTGCCGGTGGCGGCGATCGTGGCGTCGCCGCTGCTGCGGTGCAAGCAGACGGTCGCGCCGTTGGCTTCGGCGCGCGGTCTGCGGGTGGTGACGGACGCGCGGTTGTCCGAGGTGGATTACGGGGAGTGGACGGGCCGCAAGTTGTCGGTGCTGGGCAAGGAGCCGTTGTGGCGTGTGGTGCAGCAGCACCCGTCGGCAGCGGTGTTTCCCGGTGGTGAGGGTTTGGCGAACGTGCAGGCCAGGGCGGTGGCGGCGATCCGGGCGCAGGACGCGCGGGTGACGCAGGAGCACGGTGCGCACGCGGTGTGGATCGCGGTGAGCCACGGTGACGTGATCAAGTCGGTGCTGGCGGACGCGTTGGGGCAGCATCTGGACGCGTTCCAGCGGATCGTGGTGGATCCGGCGTCGGTGTCGGTGGTGCGGTACACCGACACGCGGCCGTTCGTGCTGCGGACCAACGACAACGGTGGTGACCTGGCGAGTGTGGTGCCGCCGAAGCCGAAGAAGAACGCGAGGAAGTCCGGGTCGGACGCGGTGGTCGGCGGGTCGACCGGGAAGTAGCCGGATGTGCCCGATGTGATGGCGGGGCGCTGGCGTTTCGGCCAGAGTGGTGCGGATGGCCGAGAATCGTGAGCGGGTCAAGCGGGAGTTGTCCGACCGGTTACGCCGGTTGCTCGCCGGTGATCGCGGCGCGGTCACCGACACCGCTGCAGGGATCTGGCCAGGCAATGGGACCACCTGCTGGCGTGTGTCCGCGCCATACCCGGGTTCGCCGGGTTCCTGCGACCCGCGCCGTTCGGTGAACTGTGCCACGCCGCCGCGGCTGGTCCCGTCGTGATCGTCAACGCCAACCGGTTCCGCTCCGACGCCCTGGTGGTGACCACCGATGCCGTCGAGGTCGTGCCCCTGCCCGCGTTGGACGCCGACACGGCCGACGACTGGGCCTACCGGTGCCTCGGCGCGGCCGCGGAGTTGTCCCGAGGACCCAGCGGCGCGGCAGACGATCCTCGCCTGCCTGGAGTGGCTGTGGGACGCCGTCGGCAGGACGGTCATGCGCGCCGTGGGGTACACCGGTGTACCCGACGGCGAGTGGCCCAGGATCTGGTGGTCGGCGACGGGCCCGCCGCCACCAGGTCCGCAGTGCTTGACGCCCTGTCGGCGCATTCTCACGTCCACTTCGCTTGCCACGGCGAACAGAACCTGTCGACGCCCAGCGACAGCGCGTTGCACCTCCACGACGGGCCGCTGGCGCTGTCCGACCTGGTCGCCCTGCACCTGCGGGACGCCGGGGTCGCCGTGTTGTCGGCGTGCCGCACCGCGCAAGGCGGTGCGCAGTTGTTCGACGAGGCCATCCACCTCGGTGCGGCGTTCCAGCTCATCGGCTACCGCGACGTGGTCGCCACCGTCTGGCCCGTGCGGGACCGGACTTCCCCGCAGATCGCGGCCGCGGTGTGGCGCGACCCTGAGCACGTGGCCGATGCGGTGCACCGTGTCGTACGAAGCCTGCGTGACCGGCACTGGCGTGACCCCACCGCATGGGCTTGCTTCATACACCTGGGCCGTTAGCCCACGCGGTCGCGGTAGGCCCGTTGCTGACAGGCACGGGAGCAGTAGGCCTTCGGCCTGCCTTTGCCAGTGGGTTCGATCGGTGACCCGCACACCGTGCACGCACGCCCCACCCGAGAATCATCACGACTTTCATCACGGATGAGGGTGTCGATGCCGTCGAGGACCCGGCGCAGGCCGAACTCGAACGGGTCGACGGGCTCGTCGTACCCGCCTTGTTCGTAGATCCGGCGCAGGGTCGGGTACCGGTCCAAGTGCTCGAACAGCGACCCCCGCGAGGTCCAGAACTCCTCGTGGGTCACACCGGTGTCCCGCTCGGCGGTGACTACGTCCACCATCTGACGGGCCGCGCTCTCCACGAACCCGCCGACGAGGGTCACCACCGCCACGATCTGGGACGGCGCCAGGCCGGTGGTCGCCACCAGCGCCAGCGCCCGTTCGAACCCGGCGACCGCGTTGGGTCCCGGCACCGTCCGCGGCCCGCCGGACTCCAGCAGCCAAGGGTGTTGGCGGTACATCGCCAGGCCCGCGCGCGCCCACGCCTCGATGCCGCCGCGCCAGCCCGCCGGATCCCCGGACCGGGTCACGGAAGGCCCGGTGTCAGTTCGCCCGGTGTCAGCCTGGTCATGGCCGGTCGGTTCAGGGGCGGTCCATTCGGGGATGGCCATGACCGCGTCGCGCATCAGGTCGAGCAGTTCGGCCTTGCCCGGCACGTGCCGGTAGAGCGACATGGACGTGAAGCCCAGCTGCTCGGCCACCCGGCGCATGGACACCGCGCCGAGGCCTTCGGCGTCCGCGATGCCGATCGCGGCCCGCACGATCGTGTCCAGGTCGAGGCCGCGCCGGGAACCCGTGCCCCACAGCAGTTCGGTCGTGCGTTCCGGATCCGGCACTTGACTCCCCACCTTGTTTATGGTGTATACCTAGAGTATACGCCATAAACATCGAAGGGGACAGTCATGCCGTTCTTCGTCGACCCGTCCGGCGACGACACCGCCGCGGGCACGATCGACCAGCCCGTGGCCACATTACGACGCGCAAGAGAGCTGGCCGGGCCCGGCGGGGTGATCACGCTGCGGGCCGGGACCTACCGCCTCGACGAGCCGGTCACGCTGACCGCAAACGACTCCGGCGTGACGTTTCAGGCCCACGACGGTGAACGGGTCGTGCTCAGCGGCGGCCACGTCATCGGCGACTGGAGCAGGAGAGCCGACGGTGTCTGGACAGCCCCCGCGCGCGGGTTGTCACCCCGCCAGCTGACGGTGTCCGGGCGCCGGGTCCCCCGCGCGTCCCGGACGCTCGAGCAACCCCTGACCCGCACCGACACCGGCTACGTGATGGCCGAGGCGCAGCAGTGGCGTGGCGAGATGGAGATGGTCTACCAGGGTGTGTACCCGTGGTCGCACGCGCGCTGCCCAGTCGAGCGCGTGGAAGGGGCCACGATCACCATGGCCCAGCCCGCGTTCGGCTGGGCGGGCGAGCTCTACCGGTCGGTCATCAGCTGGGACGGCCCGGGCGCGGGGGAGACCCATGGCGTCGACAACCCCACCTCGATCGAGAACAGCCCGGCGTTCCTGACCGAGGGCACGTTCGCGGTCGCCGACGACGTCCTGCACTACCTGCCGCGCGACGGTGACCCCGTCGAGGACGTCACGGTGCCGGTCCTGGACACGTTGGTACGGGCGGACAACGCGCGTGATGTCGTGTTCCGCGGCATCACGTTCGCGGACGCCGCCTGGTCACGGCCGAGTACGTCCGAGGGGTTCCTGCACTACCACGGCAACGGCTACTACGACGGCGGCGAGATCATGACCGTCACCTTCGCCGAGGGCGCGGGCAGCGTCCAGGTCCCGGCCGACGCGGCGAGCATCCCCGGCGCGCTGCGCTTCCACGGCTGCTCGGGCATCACGTTCGACCGCTGTCACCTGACCCGCCTCGGCGGGGTCGCGCTGGAGTTTCAGGGCGGCGCGGGCAATGTCGTGCGCGACAGCGTGGTCGACGTGATCGCCGGGGGCGGGGTGGTGATCGGCGGCGGCGCGCGTGACTGCCGGATCACCGACACCCACATCCACGACATCGGCCTGGACTACCATGGATCACCGGCGATCCTGCTCGCGGGCACGACCGGCACGGTCATCGCGCACAACGAGATCGGCAACGTGCCCCATGCCGGGATCGTGGTCTACGACGGCACGGCAACCCACGTGCTCAACAACTTGGTGCACGACACCATGCAGGTCCTCGCCGACGGCGGCGGCATCTACATCGCGGGCACACAGGGAACCTCGCACGCGAACGGCGCGCTGATCCGTGGCAACGTCGTACGCGACACCATCACGCCGTACAACTTCGCGCTCTACACCGACTACGGCGCCTCATGGGTGACCGTGCAGGGCAACGTCATCCACCGTAACGACAAACCGGTCGTCCTGGAGGTGTCGCCGCCGCTGGAGCAGGTCGTGTTCGTCGGCAACTTCTGGGACAGCGACCCCGGCACGGCTCCTGACGCGGTCACGCTCGCGGACAACACCGTGCTGGCCGAGGCCGAGTTCGCCACCCACGACACGGTCGCCGCCATCGTCGCCGCGGCCGGGCGGCGCGATTAATCAACACCGTTAGGCCTCGTACACCCGGGTCATCAACGCCATCAGCTGCTCGCGTTCCTCCGCGTTGAGCGGTGCGAGCAGCCGCTCGTTGGCCTGCTCGGCCAACTCCGCGCACCGCCGGAGAACGCGTGTGCCCGTGGACGTGACCGTCACGGCGTTCTTGCGCTTGCGGTGCGCGCACTGGGCCCCGCCGGGCGTCTGGTCGCGTTCAGTTCGGGCGGCGGCGTGATCGACGCCTACGAACTGCTGGTGCGAGGAGCCTCGGCGATCAGTTTCCAGATGGCGGCCATCGCCCGCGGCGAACCGGAGACGTACGCGCGATGGCGCGACGAGCTGTGGGATCTCTACCGGGACGGCACGCTCCGCACTCGCGTCCACGCCGAGATCCCGCTCGCCGAGGCGGCCCGCGCCCATGAACTGACCGAATCGCGCAGCGCCATCGGCAAGATCATCCTGCGTCCATGACCATTACCACGGGCCTAGTTCGATCGTCCTGTGACACAGCGGCGCTCACGCCCGGACGAATGACCGCCGGTTCCAGCGAATTCACGTCCGACCCGTATTGAGAGGGGGACCTTTTCCCAGTTTTTCCCACATTCTCCGGTAGGCCGTTTGGCGGCTGACCGAATGTCATCCGGTCGGTACCGTCGGTGATCTGCCCGGGCCTTTCCTCCTGTTCGGGCACTCCCTGCTGCGATCCGGAGGTTGTTTCATGCTGCGGTCACGACGCGGCGTGCTTGTGGGTTCCGTATTCGCCGCCGCACTGATGGCCACGGGTGTCATCAACGCGGTCGGCACCGACACACCGCAGGACGCCCAGTTCATCTACCTGGCCAATCGGACCTTCGATCCGACCAGAACCAGCGCGCGGGCCGCCGCTGCCGAGTCCGGCAACGGCGCGTATCTCGTTCAGTTCCGCGGTGTTTTGACCGACGCCCAGCGTGCGCAATTGCGTTCGCTCGGCGCTCGAATCGGCACATACATTCCAGATTTCGCCTATGTCGTGCGGATGGGCCCGTCGACAAAGAAATCAGTGTCCGAGTTGAATTTCGTGCGCTGGCTCGGCGACTACCAGCCCGCCGACAAGGTCGAGAGCGCGACGGTACCGGCGTCGAGGGCCGCCGGGGCCGGGCAGTACCTCGTCACCCTGGTCGAACCGGACACCACCGACCAGAACGCGGTCGCCGAGCGCGTCCGCCGCGCGGGCGGACAGGTACAGATGATCTCCGAAAGCCGCCAGCACCTGTCGGTCACGGTGGGCGCGGACCAGCTCACCGCGATCAGCGAACTGCCGGAGGTGCTCGCGATCGGCGCGCTGTCCGCGCCCGAGACCGACATCAACACCGCCAGGGAAGCCTCGGGCGCCAACGCGATCGAGACGGCGGGCGGCTACCGCGGGCAGGGCGTCCGCGGCGAGGTGATGGACGGTGGTCTGCGGGCCACCCACCAGGAGTTCCGGGCCCGGCCGCCGGTCATGCACGGCTCGAACTCCACCGACACCAGCCACGGCACCTCGACCTACGGCGAGATCTTCGCCCAGGGCGCGAGCGCGACCCGGCGTGGCTTCCTGCCCGAGGGCCAGGGTGTGTTCGCCACGTACAACAAACCGGACCGGTACGCGCACACGCGTGAACTGGTGGCGCCGACCGGCAACTACCGCGCGGTGTTCCAGAGCAACAGCTGGGGCAGCTCGCTGACCACGGCGTACACGACGGTGTCGGCGGCGATGGACAAGATCGTGTTCGACCACGACATCCTGATCTGCCAGTCGCAGTCCAACGCGGGCACCCGCAGCTCGCGGCCGGAGGCGTGGGCGAAGAACGTCCTGTCGGTGGGCGGGCAGTACCACCGCAACACGTTGACGCGCACCGACGACGCGTGGAACCGCGGCGCGAGCATCGGCCCGGCGGCGGACGGCAGGCTGAAGCCGGAGCTGTCGAACTACTACGACGCGATCGACACGACCTCGTCGTCGAGTGACACCTCGTACACGACGTCGTTCGGCGGTACGAGCGGCGCGACGCCGATCACGTGCGGCAACGCGGGTCTGCTGTTCCAGATGTGGGCCGACGGTGTGTTCGACGGCGCGCCCGGCAAGGCGCGTGACGTGTTCACGTCCCGGCCGCACGCCTCGACGGCGAAGGCCCTGCTGGTGAACACCGCCAACCAGTACCCGTTCAGCGGCACCGGGCACGACATGACCCGCACCCACCAGGGCTGGGGCAGCGCGAGCGTGGGCAACGCCTACACCGTGGCCAAGGCCAACGGCTGGAAGTTCCCGGTCCTGGTCAACGAGACGGACCTGCTGACGCAGGGCCAGACCAAGAGCTACACGGTGAACGTGACAGCGGCGAAGCCGTTGAAGGCGACGCTGGTGTACACCGATCCGGCCGGTAGCCCGACCGCGTCGGTGGCGCGCGTGAACGACCTGACCCTGCGCGTGACCGCACCGAACGGCACGGTGTACTACGGCAACAACGGCCTGTCGGCGGGCACCCAGTCCACAGCGGGTGGTTCACCGAACACAGTGGACACCGTGGAGAACGTGCTGCTGGACTCCGCGGCGCCCGGAGCGTGGAAGGTCGACGTGCTCGCCACGCAGATCAACGCGGACGGTCACGTGGAAACGACGGCGACGGACGCGGACTACGCGCTGGTCGTGCAGTAGGACCGCAGGTCTGCCCCGCGCGAACCGTGTGTTCGTGCGGGGCAGACACGCACGGTGACAGGTAGGCTCTCTGTCGGGTTCGCACGCCATGCCAGGCTCGGTGGGCAACGTGAGGAGCAGCCGTGACCGCGATGGAACAGCTGCCGACTGATCTGGACACACATCTGTGCACAGTCGGTGAGTACGCAGCGCTCGGCGAGACCGACTACTGGAGCGAACTGCAGGAAGGCAAGATCGTCGTGTCGCCGAGCCCGACCTCGGAGCATTCGATGGCGTGTTCTGAGCTGGGAGTCCAGTTGCGTCCTCAGCTCCGCCGAACCTGGTGTCCCTGCTCGACATAGATGTCGATCTCGAGCTCGTGCCCGGGGACCAACCGGGGACCGTTCGCAGGCCCGATCTGATCATCGTCGATCGTGCGGATCGCAAATGGGCCCGTGCCGAGCGGCGGGTACTTCGGGCCTCTGAGGTGCTGCTCGTCGTGGAGACCGTGTCGCCCGGTTCTCGCCGGATGGACTACAGGATCAAGCGGGACGAGTACGCGGACGCCGGGATCCGTCATTACTGGATTCTCGACCTCGACGAGCCGGTTTCCTCGCTGGCGTTTCGGCTCACCGACGAGTTCGGATACGTCGCCAACGGTGAAGCCGCCGGCAAGTTCTCGACCTCGGAGCCGGTTGCGCTGGACGTCGATCTGACCGCGTTGCTGGACTGATCAGCTGTCGAGCTGGGGGATGACCTTCTCGCCGAACAGCCTGATCGCGGCGAGCACCTCGTCCGGTGGCAGCCCGCCGATGTCGATGAGCACCAGGTGCGCGTCCAACCCGAGCAGCTTCTGCTGGGCGTTGAGCCGGTCGGCCACTTCCTCCGGCGTCCCGCAGATCGCGGCGCCCTCCATCAGCCGGTCCACGTCGACGGACGCCCCATCGCCACGCCACGGGCTGGCGAACTCCGCATACGCCCGCAGATACGGCTTCCAGCGTTCCCGCGCGCCGGAGTCGGCGACGTAGACGTGGCTGGGCATGGCGACCCGGCCGGAGGTGAAGCTGCGGTAGCGGGCCACGACGTCGGTGTACACGCTGGGGTCGCGCAGGGTGCTGGGCAGCATGAGGGGCATGCCGAGTTCGGCGGCGAAGTCCGCGGAGTTCGCCGATCCGCTGCCGACCCACAGCGTCGGGTGTGGTTGCTGGATCGGGCGGGGTGTGGTGGTGACGTTGCGCAGGGGGCTGCGGAAGTCGCCGTGCCAGGTGACGTCGCGTTCCTGCAGCAGTTGCAGCAGCAGCCGCAGGTATTCGTGGAACCGGGGCCGCAGGTCCGATGGGGAGATGCCGAAGGCGACATCGGTTTCGGTCGACACGCCCCTGGCGACGATGAGTTCGGCTCGCCCGCCGGACAGGACGTCGAGGGTGGCGAGTTCTTCGGCGACGCGGACCGGGTCCCGGTGGGCCAGCAGGGTGACGCCGGTGGACAGCCGCAGGGTGCTGGTGCGGGCCGCGATGGTGGCGAGCAGGAGTTCCGGTGCGGAGACGATGTAGTGGGTGAAGTGGTGTTCGCCGATGGCGACGCCGGTGAACCCGGCTTGTTCGGCGACGACCGCCTGGTCGACCATGGCGCGGATGCGGTCCGGTTCGGACAGTGTCCGTCCGGTGCGTGGGTCCGGCAGGTGATCCCCGAGGATCAGCAGGTAGACGTCCACGGGAAAAGATCCTACCTGTGGGTGGGGCGTGGCCAGGCCCACCCACAGTGGCGTGGCTAGATGTGAGCGCACTGGCCCACGCGGGGGCCGGTGATCGTGTTGGCCAGTCCGTTGTTGGCCGGTGGTGGGGTGTTGCCGGTGCAGGCGATGGGGCCGGTGACGCGGGACGAGCCGATGACCGGGCCGGTGTTGTCCACCAGGGACACGGGCCCGGCGACGGTGGTGGCGCCGATGGTGAGTTCACCGCGGGTTCCGGCCAGGCTCACCGGGCCGGTGACCCGGGTGCCGATCAAGGCGACGGCGGCGGCCTGGTCGCCGGTGACCGGTCCGGTGATCGTGCTGCCGAACGCGTACAGCGAGCCGCCGGCGTCGATCTGGACGGGGCCGATGACGACGGCGTCGGTGAGGCAGAGCACGCCGGTGACGCGCAGGGGCCCGTGGTGGGTGCCGGTGATCGTCTGGGTACAGCCCGGGGTGGGTTTGGCGAGAAACTCCAGTTCCGCGACGCCGGACGGGCGGCTGAACTCGAGCCGGTAGTGGGTGTAGCGGCTGGGTTTGGCGAGTTTGAACGGCTTGGTCTGCTGGCGCCACGCGAAGCCCTGGGCCGTGCGGGTGTCGACCACGGCCCAGTGTTCGCCGTCGAAGGAGCCTGTGAGCACCCAGTCACGGGGATCGGCGGCGGCGGTTTTCCCGGAGGTCACGGTGTAGAAGTCGACGACGTCGTGTGGACGGGGCGGGGCGAAGTCGACGGTGGTGGCAGTCGCTTCGGTCTGGGAATTGTTGTCGAACAGCGGCCCGGTCAGGTTCGAGGTGTCACGCAACGGTTTGGCGACCTGGTCGCCGGTGGTCAGCGAGGGTGGGGCGGCGTCGGCGCCGCCGCCCCACGTGGAGGGCGCGGGGCCCATGTCGAAGTCGAGTGTGGCGCCGCCGGTGAGCAGGTCGTGGGTGAGGTAGGTCTTGTCGTGGGGCGCGCCGTTGACCTTCAGGCTTTGGACGTAGATGTTCCGCCGGGAGTTCTTCGGTGCGTTGATGACGATCCTGCGGCCGTTTTCCAGGTTCACCGTGGCTTTGGTGAACAGGGGTGAACCGATCGCGTACGTGGGTGCGCCCATCTGCAGCGGGTAGAACCCGAGTGCGGAAAACAGCCACCACGCGGACATCTCCCCGTTGTCCTCGTCGCCGGGGTAGCCCTGGCCGATTTCGCTGCCGAGGTAGAGGCGGCTGGTGACGTCGCGGACCTTCTGCTGGGTCTTGGCCGGCTGGCCGGCGTAGTCGTACATGTACGGGATGTGGTGCGACGGCTGGTTGCTGTGCCCGTACTGGCCCATGCGCACGTCGCGTGCTTCGAGCATTTCGTGGATGGTGCCGCCGTAGGAGCCGGGGAACCGGGCGGTTTCGGGTTCGGTGAAGAACGCGTCGAGCTTGGTGGCGAGTTCGACGCGGCCGCCGTAGAGGTTGGCCAAGCCTTGGCCGTCGTGGGGGACGGTGAAGGCCATGTTCCAGCCGTTGGTCTCGGTGTAGTCGTGGCCCCATTCGCGCGGGTCGTACGTGTCGGGCGTGGCGCGCCACGCGCCGTTCTCGGTTTTGCCTTGGAAGAAACCGACGGCGGGGTCGAACAGGGTGACGTAGTTCTGGGCGCGGTTGCGGAAGTACTCGGCGTTCTCGAGGTATTCCTGTCTGCGTGGGTCGCCCGGCGTGGTTATGTCGGCGAGTGCCTTGGCCATCTGCGCGATGCCGAAGTCGTTGATGTAGCCCTCCAACGCCCACGACATGCCTTCGCCGGTGGAGGTGGGGGTGTAGCCGAGGAAGATGGACCTGTCGATGCCTTTGCGGCCGACGCTTTGGTGGGGTGGTGTGACGGTGGCGTTGCGGATCGCGGCGTCGTAGGCGCCGCGGATGTCGAAGTTGGTGACGCCTTTGAGGTAGGCGTCGGCGAAGGCGACGTCGGAGCTGGTGCCGGTCATCAGGTTGGCGTAGCCGGGCGAGGACCAGCGCGAGATCCAGCCGCCGTCGCGGTACTGCTGGACGAACCCGTCGATCATCGCACCGGCCTGGGTGGGGGTGAACAGGGTGTAGGCGGGCCAGGTGGTGCGGTAGGTGTCCCAGAAGCCGTTGTTGACGTAGACCTCGCCGTCGACGATCTTGGCGCCGGTCCGGGTCGGGGTGTGCGGGCCGGTGTTGGGCACGAACGGGCTGGCGTAGCGGTGGACCGGGTCGGCGGGGGTGCCGGTGTTCTCGAAGCCGGAGTTGGGGTAGAGGAACAGCCGGTAGAGGTTGGAGTAGAGGGTGGTGAGCTGGTCCGGGGTGGCGCCTTCGACCTCGATGATCCGCAGTTTCGCGTTCCACGCGGCTTGCGCGCGGGCGCTGACGGTGTCGACGGTGTCGGTGGCGCTGATTTCCTGGTCGAGGTTGCGGCGTGCCTGCTCGACGCTCAGCAGTGACGTGGCGATCCGCAGGGTCACGGTCGTGTCGGCCGTGGTGTCGAGTTTGACGTAGCCGGTGACGTTCGGGCCGCCGCCGCCGGGTAGCGCGCCGCTGGCGGTGACGGGTTTGTCGACGGTGGCGTACACGAAGAGCCTGCTCGCGCCCGCGGACAGGTCGCTGCGGACGTCGGAGTAGCCGGTGATGGTGCGGGTGTCGGGGTCGAGGGTGAGGCCGCCGTCGTCGGTGACGTTGTCGAAGATCAGGTTGGCCGCGTCGGTGGTGCCCCGGGGGAAGCCGAACCGCAGCAGCGCGGCGTGGTCGGTGGGGGCGATCTCGGTGGTGACGCCGTTGTCGAACTGGACGCGGTAGTAGTGGGCGGTGGCGGTTTCGTTGCCGTGTTCGAACGGCAACGCGCGGGCGGTGCGGGCGGCGTTGGGGGTGCCGCCGGTCAGCGACGGCATGACCTGGAAGGTTTGCCGGTCGCCCATCCAGGGGCTGGGTTCGTGGCTGGCGGAGAAGGCTTGCAGGGTGGGCCGGTTGTCGGCGTTGTTGCCGCGCGCGTAGTCGTAGAGCCAACTGGTGGAGCCTGCGTTGGTGACGGGGGTCCAGAAGGTGAAGCCGTGCGGGACGGCGGTGGCGGGGAAGTTGTTGCCGCGGGAGAAGGCGTGGGTGGCGTTGGTGCCGCGGGTGGTCAGGACGTGGTCGGCGGGGGTCGCCCTGACCGGGTCGGCGGGCGTGCCGACGATCTTGACGTCGTCCACCCAGCCTTTGAACCCGGTGGGGCCCTTCGGGTTGTCGTAGGCGAGCAGGATCCGGTCGACGGTCTTGCCCGCGGCGACGGTGCCGATGTCGGCCGCGACGTGGTTCCACTGCTGGGTGTAGAGGGTGCGGGACGCGGCCTGGCCCTGCGGGGTCAGCGGGTTGCCGTGCTGGTCGAGGGCGCCCAGGTCGCTGAGGTAGGTGCCGTCGGTGAACGCGAGGTCGATGGCGGCGTGGGTGCTGGGGTAGGTCAGGTCGTCGAGCAGGAACTCGGGGAACAGCAGGTAGGACAGCCGCGTGGTCGAGGTGACGACAACGTTGATGTCGAACACCTTGTTGTACGAGTAGGCGCGGCCGGTGGCGGTGTGGGTGCCGACATAGCGCAGGGCCTTGCGTCCAGTGAACCCGGCTTTGGGTTTGGCGGTGAACGCGCTGGTGGGGCCGTCGCCGACGGCGGTGCTCATGTTCGGTGCGACGGCGATGCGGGTTTCGGCCTGCGGGGTGGTCCCGGAGAACTGGACCTCGGCGAGTTGCAGGATGTCCGCGCCGTTGTTGGCGGTGAACTCCAGCCGGTAGTGCCGGTGTTTCGCGCCGCCGGTGAACGTGTACTCGTTGGTCTGGAAACGCCGGGCGAACGTCTGGCCGGTGCGGGTGTCGAGCGTGGTCCAGCTGTGGCCGTCGTCGGAGGCCTTGAGGATCCAGTCGCGGGGGTCGCGGCCGGCGGCGTCGTTGGCGGAGGTAAGGGCGTAGCGGACGACGTCGACGGGTTCAGTGAACGTGAACTGGACCCACCCGGTGCGTTCGAACACGAGCCATTTCGTGCCGGGGTCGTGGTCGACGAGGTTTTCCTTGACCTCGCCGGAGCCGGAGTTCTCGCCGTTGGCGGTGACCGCGGCGACCTTGTCGGTGATGTCGCCGGGGATGCGGGTGGGGTCGTCGCCGGTGACGCCGGAGGCCTTCTCGGCGGTGTCGGTCCAGTCCGGCCGCGGGTCACCGGGTTCGAACGACGAGGCGAAGTCGGTCGGGCCGCTCGGCTGGGCGGCGGCCGGGGTGGCCAGCATGGTGGTCACCAGTGTCACGCCGACGGCAGCGGCCGCCACGCGTGTGATCGCAGGTCTCGGCCAGCCGGTCCGGCGTTGCTCCATGAGCGTGCCTCCGCGGTGAGGTGCGTACGGCCCTGCGGGGCCAGGCCACAGGACAACTCACGGCTGACATCGATGTCAATACGTCGTTGTGGACCTGCCGCCATTTCGACCGTCGAGTGGGCCACCTGGCCTACACCGTTGAGGCTCAGGCGACGCGGCGAGTACCAGGTTCGGGACGGCGGTCACCCTCTCCGGGGCACCTGCGACGATGAACCGGTGACCGCCGCTTTCGTCCGCGCCCACACCCGCCTGGGCAGCGCACCGCACGTCCCCGAGATCCGGCTGTACCTCGCCGAGGACGCGTTCGACCTGTGGGAGCGCGTGGAGGAACAGGTCGGTGAGAAGGGCCTGGCCCCGCCGTTCTGGGCGTTCGCGTGGGCCGGTGGTCAGGCACTGGCGCGGTATGTGCTGGACAACCCGTCGCTGGTCGCGGGCCGTAGCGTGCTCGACCTCGCCGCCGGGTGCGGTGTCGTGGCGCTCGCGGCGGCCAAGGCCGGGGCGCGGCGGGTGGTGGCCAACGAGATCGACCAGTTCGCCATCGACGCGATCCTGCTCAACGCCGAGGCCAACGGGCTGAGCGTGGACACCGAGCACGGCGACATGGTCGACGGCGACGCCGACGGATTCGACGTGGTGCTCGCCGGGGACATCTTCTACGACACCGCCGTGACCTCGCGGATGATGCCGTTCATCCGCCGCCTGCAGGCCCGGGACGTGACCGTGCTGGTCGGCGACCCCGGCCGGGCGCACCTGCCGCGGGAGCAGTTCTCCCGCGTCGCCCAGTACGAGGTGCCCGTGCCGAAGGCACTGGAGAACGCGGAGATCAAGACCACCACGGTGTGGCAGCCGCGTCCGCCGCGCTGACGCCAAGGGCGAGTGTCCGCCCGACACCGCCTGCCAGGCCTGCCGGGGTGGGCCTGGACCTACCCGCCACGGGGGAGTTGCCGCCATCGCCGCGGCACGGACCACGCGGTTAGCGTCGTGCCCACCACGAACCTGGGGGGTACCCATGGTGCAGCTCGCACTACGCTCGATCCGCTACCGGGCAGGCGGTTTCGCCGCCAGCCTGCTGACGTTACTGCTCGGCGCGACCATCCTGATGACGTTCGCGTCCCTGCTGGACACCGCCGCCGGAACCGACTCCCAGACCGCGGAATCACTCACCATCATGGCGAGTGTCGTCGGCGGGTGGGGACTGGTCATCGTCACCTTCGCCGCGGCGTCCACCCTCACCCTGCTCGTACGGCAACGCGCCGCCGAGATGACGCTCCTGCGCAACATCGGCGCCACCCCGGCGCAGATCCGCCGGATGCTGCTCGCCGAAGCGGTGACCCTGGCCGTCGTCGCCGTCGCGCTCGCCGCCGTGCCGTCGGTGTTCACCGGCCGCCTGCTGGTGGACCTGCTCGCCGACGCACGCCGTATCCCACCCGGCGTGACGCCCGCGTTCGGGCCGATTGCCCTCAGCATCGGACTCGGCGTCACCCTCGCCGCCGCCGCCCTCGCCGCGCTGCTGGCCTCCCGCCGCGCCACCAGCACCAGCGCCCCCCGCGGGTCAGCCACCCGCGGCCGCATCGCGGTCATCGCGGGCGTGCTCTGTCTCGCCGGCGGCATCAGCTGCGCGGTGACGACCATCGTCGCTCTCGACGACAGCGACGTCGCCGTGATGGCCGTCGGCGCACAAGGCTGCATCCTGTCCGCGGTCGGTTTCGCGCTGCTCGGGCAGCCGATCATCACCGCCGTGGCGGGCCTGCTCACCGCGCTGCGCCGCGGCGGCAGCCACCTCACCGTGGCCAACCTGCGCGGCCACACCCACCAGATGGCCGCGGCACTGGCCCCGATCGTGCTGTTCACCTCGATCGCGACCGGCACCCTGTACATGCAAAGCATCGAGAACAGCGCGGGCACCCGCCAGCCCGCCGAGATCGCGGACACCGTCGAAACCCTCAACTACGTCGTCGTCGCCATGATCACCCTGTTCGCGGCGGTGATGCTGATCAACACGACGGTGGCCGCCACCCTGCACCGGCGCCGCGAGTTCGGCCAACTGCGACTGGTCGGATCCACCCGCCCGCAAGTGGTGGGCATGGTCGGCAGCGAAGCGGGAGTGCTCGCCGCGGTCGGCGTGCTGTTCGGCACCCTCTCGGCCGCCGCGACCGTGATCCCGTACAGCGTCGTGAAAGCCGGGACGGTCCTGCCGGACGCGACGATCACCACCTACCTCGGTGTCGTGCTGGCCGCGGCGGTGCTCACCCTCGCGACCAGCCTCGCCAGCGCCCGCCGAGCCACCCGGCACCCGGCCGTCACCGTGGTCAGCGCCGCCTGACCCGTCCCCTGCGGTCGGCGACGAACCCCGGGTTCGTCGCCAACCCGGAGCGGGCCACGATCGAGTGACACGCTTGAGCTTCCAGCGGCTGGAGACTCTACGGTCGCCGACATGACGATCACGGTCCTGGACACCTACCCGGCCATCCAGGAGATCCTGCGCGCGCCCCACGCCGACCGGCCCGGCCTGCTCACGGCGATGGTGCGACCGGCGGCGGGCATGTACCGGTACTTCCCCGGCGAGGTCGACCTGGTCGCCATGCACCGAATGGGCTCCGGCTTCCCCCTCGACCGCGACGAGGACCAATGCCTCGACGCACTCGAGGCCATGCGCACGGCCGACGCGTGGAACCGGATCCGCCAAGCGCTCGACGACGCCCTCGCCACCCAGCTGACAGCCACCCCCGGCATCACGGTTCCGCCGGACATCACCGTCCTGCTGGTCATCGGCGACCCGGGCGACCAGCACTTCATGGGCACCGGCCTGGGCATGACGGCCAACGGCAGCGTCTCCGGCTACCTGTACCTCAACATCTGGCCCTACCCGGAGAACCTGGCGAGACTCGAAGCGACGGCGGTCCACGAACTCAACCACAACCTCCGCTACAACACCGGCAACGTCGTCTGGGACCCGGCGACAGTGACCGTGGGGGAGCAGATCGTCTCCGAAGGCCTCGCCGACGCCTTCGCCCGCCAGCTCTACGGCGACGAACTCGGATACGCCCGCGTCGGAGTACCGCACCTGACCGACGACGCGGTGTTCGCCAAGGTCATCACCGGCCTGGACATCACGGGCATGCAGAACTTCGCGGCCTGGGTGCACGGCGACGAGATAGCCGCCCGCTACGGCGCCACCCCGGTCGGCCTGCCCACCGGCGCCGGATACGCCGCGGGCAACCGGCTCGTCGACGCCTACCTGACCGCGACCGGCCACACCGCCGCCCAAGCGCTGCTCGCCGACAGCCGAGACGTCATCGACACCGCGCTGTCGACACCCTGACCACAGCCGCGACCTGGACCGCGCTCAACGGCCAGATCTACCGGGCCGTCCTGGAAGCAGGGCTGACTGGATCGAGGAGCGAACCGGCAAGTCCGCCCTTTACGCCCAGCCCTTGCCCTGGAAAGTGTCGCCGCGCCCCTGCGTTATCGTCAGAAACGTGGACGCTGAGAAGCCAAGTTCACCTTCCGCCAACGTCGGAGGATTCGCCGTCTGATTCGTGTTCTACGTCGCCATCGGGATGCCGCGACCAGACAGCACGCGATTTATCAGCTCGGACGGGCTGGTGGGGGTTCCGACGCGACAGCGGCGATCGCCGACGCGGCCGCGCATGACCTCAACCCTTATGTCCGGGCGTCCGCGCTTGCCCATCTCGCTCGCCGCGACGCCCAGCCTTTCGTGGGTCTGTTTTGCAACGCTCTGAGGGACCAAAGCCTCCTGGTGGTGAAGACCGCTATCGAAGGTTTGATTGCGGTCGGCGACCCGCGCCACGCCCCCCGCCTTGTGCGGTATCTCGACCATGAACTGCACAGCGTGCAACGGGTCGCCGCGACCGCCCTGCACGAATGGGGGTGGGCCACTGATGATGTCCGCCGCGCCCGAGTAGCGGTACCCCTGGAGGCGTGGACCGACGTCGCGTCACTCGGTGCGGGTGCTGTAGCAGTGGTGGCCAGGTCGTTGGCCCCGCTGTGGGCCTGCTGTATTTTGTGTGTCGGCAGATGTGCCTGCCCGCTTCCGAATCTCGGCACCCACGCGGCCAACTCGCCAGTGCGGCGGTTACGCCTGACCAACAGCCACCGATGCCCGGCGGGCTCGCCTCCGCCGCTGGCGAGGCCGATCCAGGCCCAGTTGTAGAACCGGTGTCCTTTCGCGCCCCTCCCGGCAGACAGGCGTTGCCAGGCGCGTTTCGGCAGCCGCGCGACCATCTCGTCGGCGGCGACCCACCCAGCGGGCACGCCGCTATAGAGAGCCCGCAGGATCATGCGCGAGGCCAGCGCGGGCTTGGTCGCGAACCTCGTATCCTCGGGCACTCCCGCCGCCGCGCACCGATCGGCATCACCGGTCCACGAGCGCGGCAGATAAAGCTCACGATCGATCAGCGCGTGCCCCACGGTGGTGGTTATAGGTCAGGAACACCCCGACCTGACTGTTCTCGATCCATCCGGCGGTGCCTGTTCGACGCGGTGATGCACCGCGCGCCAGTGGGCGACAGACGAGTTGACAATCGAAGATCGATGGGGACTGGTCCCTCGCAGTCGAGCCACTATGCATAAGTGTCGCGGTGCGCAGATGCGTCGCAGTTGGCGATCGAGACAGAAGAAGATCGCGACGACCCGCGCCTCGCCGTAGACCTGCTGCGCAAGGCCACAGTGGACGGTCACGGCGACGCGTTCCTCTACGAGGGCACCAGCAGCGAGAAGGTCACCGTCGACGCGGTGCTTGCCGACGAGAAGTTCATGCAAGGCCACGAGTTCGTCGCCGAGCGCATCGACGGCCAGGTCGCCACGGTGCTCGAGGAGGTAGGGATGCGCGAGGACGAGCTGGTGCGTGTTCCGGTGCTGCGGCGCGGGTACACCTGACAGGCCCTGGAGTCGTCGCGGATCGAGGTGAAGTCGCTCGAGGTGCTGCGCGAGCGGATGCGCACCGGCCAGGCACCCCAGACGCTCTACGCGGCGGCGAAGCGGATGGGTAAGCCGTTCGACGTCCGGTAGTGGCATTGCGGCGGCGTCGGCGATGTCGTTGTCGGTGAGCTGCGGGGCGGTGGTGATCGTTGTGCGGATCACGTGGCGCCGATGTTCGTAGGCGTCCATGAGGTCCATGTCGGCCGGGGGTGGCGCGTTCCTGCTCGACTCGGTGGGCGGCGGCCCGAAGCGCGTCGAGCGCGGCCTGGCGGGCGCGGGCGGCATCCAGCCTGCTGACACTGGCAGTCGGGATCACCGTGATCGTTCCGGTTGTGCTCGACGGCTGACGTCGTCGCATTCGGTGCGGGGACCTGCTGACCAGCGGCCCCCGCACTCGCTCACGACCAGCCCGCGCAAAGGCGGCAGCTGGCCTTCAGGAGGGCAGTTTCTGCGCGGCGACGGCCGCGAGGTTCTCCGCCCGGGGGCAGTATTCGGCGCCTGGTCGATCGCCTTCCACTGTCAGCACCACCACGTCGATGTGGGCTCGCGGCGCTGATGTCGGCGGCCGATGAGGCACGCTGACTGTGCACTTGTTGTTGGAGTCCGGGTCCAGCCAGACATACGCCGCGTGGCCACCCAGGTGGACCAGTTCGCCGTTGACCTTTTCCTGTGCTGGGTGCTGGTCGAAGCGCACGTTGATGCCGAGTCCGCCGACGGAGCTGAACCACTTGCACGCCCAATTCCCGAACACGTTGACGGCCGAATCGATGTCCACCGCGGCCACCGTGACGAGCGTCGTGCTGTCCAGCAACGTGCAGGCGTTGGCATGGGCTAGGGAATCGTCAGGGAATGGGCCGGCGCGCCGCGGGATCGAGCCGTTGCGAAGCACGGTCAACACGGTGTCGGTGGCGACCGTGGCTACTGTGCAAAGATCCGCTGGTGGGTTGTGTAGCTTCGCTGTCACGCGAACCGCGTACTCGTCATCCACGACCACGGTGCGGTCGCACTCGCTGTCGTTGTGGGCTGACTTGACGACTTCCAATGGTCGCCCCTGCACCACACGCGACGCGCGAGTGATCAACTGTACTTCGACGTCCACCGGGCGTTTCGCGCCCACGTCGATCAAGGCGTCACAGCGGTTGAAGTTGCCGTAGGTGGTCACTACTTTCACCGATCCGAACTGGCGTAATTGGTTCTCGTCGATCAACGCGCACGGGTCGGCGGTGCGTTCGTCGCCGATGACGCTACCGGGTGGTGTGGGCTGGAGCGCATCGGTAGGCTCTGGATGCTGTTCGAACAGTGCGGTGCCACCAAGCACTGCCACGGCGAGTATCACCGCGCTTTGTCGACGCAGGCGCTGACGCCGCGTTGGCCTTCGGGCACGGTGGTCAGTCGGCGACGGCGGTTCCCACTCGCCGACGATGTCCTTCAGACAGGTCCTGACTTCGGCCGCGGTTGGTCTCGTGTCAGGGTCGGGTCGCAGCATCTCCGCCAGCAGTGGGCCGAGTGCCCCGGCTTGCCGTATCGGGGGGGACATCGGCTAGTCGGACGCGTTCGAGAATTTCGTATGGTTCGCCGCTGCCGAACGGCGGCGTGCCCTCCACCGCAGCGAACAGGGTGGCGCCCAGAGAAAACACGTCCGAGGCCCGACTGGCCGGATACCCCTTGGCCACCTCAGGGGCGGCGTACGCGGGAGTACAGCTGAATTTGCTGTCGCCGGTGCAGGTGACATCTCGCCACAGGGAGATGCCGAAGTCGGTCAACTTGGCCAGGTCGTCGTCGGTGACGAGGATGTTGCCGGGCTTCACGTCGCGGTGCACGATGTTCTTCGCGTGTACCGCGGCCAGCGCGTCCGCGATCTGCAGACCGATCCTGGCCACTCGTCGTGGTGGCAATGCCCCGCTCGTCGCCAGCATCCTGTCCATGCTCTGCGTGGGCAGGTACTCCATCACGAGCCAGCAGCCGTCGGCGTCGATGGTGTCGAAGACCGAGATCGCGTGTGGGTGGTGCACTTGCGCGGCGTTCTGAGCCTCGCGGCGAAACAGCGCCCGACCGGCGTGGGTCACCTCGGCGTGCGGACGCTTGAGCGCTACCCGCCGTTTGAGCTTCCGGTCGAACGCCGTCCAGACGAGGCCGCCGGACCCGGAGCCGCAGATGTCTTGCAGCTCGTATCGCCCACCAACCAGATCCCCGGTGCGCACAGGAAACACGGTAACGGTAGCGGTAGGTGCCGTCACGCGCGTCCTGTCGAATCACCCGTTTGTCCTGCCGTTCATCGCAGCAATTCGGTGCTCAGATACGCCGGAACGCGGCGCGTCAGTGACCAACACCAACCTCGCCCGCGCCGACCGCTGACGACCCACCCAACAACCGTAAGACCACCACCACCTCGTGACCACCGTGACCAGCTAGAAGCTCCGCCAGCGCGGTTCAAACCCCTGGCGTGCAACAGAAACTACTTCAGAAGCAAGCACCAAACGGCCGGTGCTCACGTCTTGTCGGCGTCGATCGCCGCGCTCAACTCCCGCACAGCGACGTCATAGCGGTCGCGGTCGAACTGGAACGGGCCGAACGCGGTGTAGTCGCGTGCCCGGCGGTGAGGCTGTTGGAAGTCATCCCAGATCACCACCTCATCGGTCGTGGTGACCCGGGCCAACAGCGGCCAGCAGCCCACATCGCCGCAGCTGCATGCCAGCAGCGCGGTCCTCGGCCCGGTCGCGTCGGCGGGCAGTCCGTGGAAGTAATCCTCCACCGGGGCCGATCGGAAAACCCACGAGGCGAGACCGCCGTACACGTTGCCCGCCGGTCGCATGCCCGCGCCGATCTCGAACCGGTCGATCAGATCGGTGAGCGGTGCGCCGTCGACACGCGGAACGACCTGCGGCACACCGGAATCACCACGGCGCAGGTAGTCGAACCGGATCTCACTGCGGGCCACGCCGTGATTCTCCCAGACAATCCGCTCAGAGCCGACCCGCCTTGCGGACCATGAGGGCGGCCTGGTGGAACCGCTCACCCTCGTGCGGTTCGCGCCGCAACCGGGCGACCTCGTCGAAACCGGCCTCGCGCAACAGTTCCACGAGGCTGTCGGGCGACCACCGGTAGGCCAGCGACACCTTGTGGTCGAACTCCCGCGGAAGCGGGTCGTCCCCGGCGAAGAACCCGAGCAGCAGATGACCACCCGGCGCCAGCACCCGGTGGAACTCGGCGAACACGGCCGGCAGGTGCCGCGGTGGCATGTGGATGATGGAGTAGAACGCCAGAATGCCGCCGAGAACGCCATCCGCAAGGTCCAGAGCGGTCATCGATCCCTCGTGGAACCGCAACGCCGGATGCGCCTGACGGGCCAGGGCCACCATCGCGGCGGACAGATCGACACCGAACGCCGTCAGCCCCAGCGCGTGCAGATGCGCCGTCACATGGCCGGGCCCGCATCCGATGTCGGCGACCGGCCCAGCGCCGTGAGCCCGCACCAGGTCAGCGAACACGGCCAGCAGCGCACGTTCCATCGGCAAGGTGTCGAGCACATCGCTGAAAAGCTCGGCGTAGAGCGACGCGACAGAGTCGTAGGCGGCCTGGGTGTCCTGCAAGGTAACGGGTTCGGTCACGGCGGAACCCTATCGCCACCCTGCCTTCGTGATCGGCGACCGCCGGGTTCCGCGACGCCGCTGGCGAACGTCATCGGAGTCGGGCATGGTCCGGCGCTCAACTGTTGCCGCGCCGACTCCGGTAGGCCGCGACGCTGGCGCGGTGCGCGCAGGTTCGGGTGCAGTACTGCTTCGAGCCGTTGCGTGACAAGTCCACGAAGGTGGCCCGACAGCTGGGCCCGGCACAGACGCCCAGACGAGTCGGACCGAGCGTGGCGATCACGGAAGCCAGCGCGCTGAGCGTGGTCGCGGCCAGGTGCGCGGCGCAGCGGTCGGTGTCGGAGGTGACCTCGGTCCACCAGCGGCCGTGATCGTGGCGCAGCACCGGAGTGGCTCGGCTGCGGCGCAGACCGTCGTTGATCAGCATCGCGGCTGCGGCCGCGTCGGTGCTCGCTCGTTCGAGCACACCGCGCACCGTTTCACGCAACGCGCGGACCTCGGTCAGGTCGGTGCGGGTAAGACGCCGCCATGGACCGGTTCCCCGGTCGGTGGCCGTACTCGACGGCTCGCCCGGTCCGGCATGCGGATGGGCGTCGAGGAAGCCCTGGAGCTGGTCCACGGTCTCCAGCGCGTCTTCGCCCTTGACCGGCCTCAAGGTGTTGGCGAGATCGACGGCCAGCTCCACCGCCGACGTTCTGTGACACGCATCTAGCATTTGACGTATCTCCTCGCCGTTCGTAGAGTGACACTCATATCAGGTTTCACATGTCACAACATACCTCGGTGGAGACGACGATGCCGCAGACGATCCGGTCGGGAGAGCCCCTCGGCGGGGGAGCTGCCCACGGCCCGGACGGGCGTCGGCTGGGACTGGTCCTGGGGACGCTGGTGCTGCCGATGTACGTCGCACTGGGGGCTCCGGCGGTGGCGCTGCCGTCGATCGGCCGCGCGCTCGGAGTGCCGTTCGGGGCCACGGCATGGATCCTCGCCGCGTGGTCGCTGACCTCGGCGCTGGCGATGCCGGTCGCCGGTCGGTTGATGGCGCGGTGGAGCCCTTTCCGGGTCCTCGTCGCCGGGGTCGTCGCACTCAGCGCGGGCTCCGCGCTCGCCGCGGCAGGCCCGACGTTGCCGGTCGTGGTCATCGGTCGACTGATCGGTGGTGCCGGGGCGGGTGCGACCGTGATCGCCGTCTTCGCCGTGGCCACCGCCCTTCCCGGGCGGCACCGGCTGCGTGCGTTGGGAACGGTCGCAGCCGCCAGCGCGACGGCCTCGGCGTGCGGCACCCTGGTGGGCGGGGCGGTCACCGCGTGGCTGGGGTGGCGTGCCGTGCTCGCGATCCCGGTCCTCGCGCTGCCTCTCCTTCTGGTCGCGTCGGCAGACCGGCGCGCGTTCACGGGGGTCGGCGGCGGTGACCGCGACGGTGCTGCTGAGCGATTCGACGTCGTCGGCGCGGCGGTGCTGTCGGTGCTCGCCGGGTCGCTGATCACGGTGTTGCAGGCGCACTCGGTCGGCCTGTCCGCTCCGGTCACGCTTGCCGTGGCCGCCGCCGGGGCGCTCGCCGCGGTGGGACTGTGGTGGCGTGTGCGGCGCAGGCCCGACGGGTTCGTGCCCCGGCGAGTGATCGCGGCCCGCGGCGTCCCGGCGGCCGGGCTCGTCGGCGGGGCGGTCTTCGCCGGCTACTACGGGGTGCTGTTCCTCGCCCCGTCCCTGATCGAGCAGGCCACGGGCGGTGGCGCCCTCGAAGCCGGCGCCCTGCTGGTCCCGGCCGCCGCCTGCTCAGTGCTGGCGGCGCGACTGGTCGGCGCCGCGACCGCACGGTTCACCGCGTGGCAGGTCTCGGCCGGGCTTGCCGCACTCACCACCCTCGGCGTGCTCGTGGTCAGCGTGTTCAACGGGCCGATCGCGGTCATTGTCGGCGTGGCGCTGACCGTGTGCGGATTCGCCGGTGCCCAGGCTGTGCTGGTGGGCCTCGCGCCGGACCTGGTCGCCGCGGACGATCGTGACACCGCGCAGGGCCTGCTCACCTTCATGGTCAACCTGGGTGGCGGGATCGGTCCGGCCGCTGTCGCGGGCCTGTCCGGCATCGTGTCGGTGCCGGTGGCCCTCGCCGTGCTGGCGGTACTTCCCCTGGCCGGACTCGTCCTCGGCGTCACCCGGCGCCCCGGCGCCCGACATCCAGCGGACGCCGTCGACTCCCAGCCCGGCAAGTCCTGACAGAAAGCGAGCCAGCTATGGCCCCCGAGCCCTTCGAGGTCAGCATCACCGAAGCCGAGATCGCGGACCTGCGTGACCGGTTGCGACGGACGCGGTGGCCCGAGCCCGAGCCGGTGGACGACTGGTCGCAGGGAGTACCGCTGGCTTACGCGCAGGAGCTGTGCCGTAGCTGGGCCGAAGACTACGACTTCGGGTTCGCCGAGCGGCTCAACGTCTTCCCGCAGTACCGCGACACCGTCGACAGGCTGGGCATCCACTTCCTGCACGTCCGCTCGCCGGAGCCGAACGCGTTCCCGCTGGTGCTCACGCACGGCTGGCCGGGTTCGGTGCTCGAGTTCCTGGAGGTCCTCGGCCCGCTGACCGACCCGCGCGCGCACGGCGGGGACCCTGCGGACGCTTTCCACGTCGTCGCACCGTCGTTGCCCGGGTACGGCTGGAGTGACAAGCCGACGACGACCGGGTGGGGTGTCACGCGCATCGCGCGCGCCTGGGACACGCTGATGGTGTCGCTGGGGTACCAGCGCTACGGCGCACAGGGCGGAGACTGGGGTTCCGCGGTGTCCGGCGCGCTGGGCGAGGTGGCGCCCGAGCGGGTCGCCGGCGTGCACCTGAACCTGGGCTCCGTGACGCTAGGCAACTTCGACGACCCAACGCCCGCTGAACGGGCGAGCCTCGAGGCCGAGAAAGAGTTCCAGCGCACCGGCCGGGGATACTCGGGGCAGCAGGCGACGCGGCCGCAGACGCTCGGCTACGGCCTCACCGACTCCCCGTCGGGCCAGGCCGCCTGGATCGCGGAGAAGTACTGGGCCTGGACCGACCACAACGGCCACGCCGAGGACGCGGTGTCGCGGCAGCAGATCCTCGACGAGATCTCGGTCTACTGGTTCACCGCGTCGGCCACGTCGTCGGCACGCCTGTACTGGGAGAGCTTCGCCCACTTCCGCGACAAGGTAACCGCGCCGTCGGGCCTGTCGATCTACCCACGCGACATCACCCGCCCCTCGCGGCGGGAGGCCGAGCTGCGGTTCACCGACCTGCGCTGGTTCGAGGAACTGCCGCGAGGTGGCCACTTCGCCGCGCTGGAGCAGCCGGAGTCGCTGGTCGAGCAGGTGCGCGGGTTCTTCCGCCTCTTCCGCTGACCAGTAGTCGCAGACAGTTCGGAAAGCCACCCGGCCTCGAAGGCACCGTGGTCCGGCTCGAGGTCCAGCGGTTACCGTCCGGGGCGATCCCGGAACCGGTCTGGCACTGGTACTCGGCCACCGGCCTCGACCCTGCCGGGGTTGATCTGGGCCTGGCAGGCGTTCCTGTGAAGGTTCGACATCGACAGCACAACAGACGTCACCAGCCCGAGTCCGAAGAGGCTTCGGAACCGGCCACACCTAACCCGTCCAGCCCCACGCCATGACGTCCATACCGCCACCGGCACCCACACGCGAAAACCCAGCACCGGCAAGAAACCGAAGTCCAGCAACCCACGACACGGACACTGATCACGCCGTCGTCAGATCGGCCACCTCCGGCACAGGCTGCTTCACGACACGGTCGGCCGAGTCGCGAGTGGTGTACATGTCCCACAGGTCCGCGGCCAGGGCGTGCGGTTCCAGCATCGGGATGCTCTCGTCGGGCACGAACCGCCGCTGGGCCTCGCTGCCGCGCACGATGCCGCCGATCAGCAACAGGCCCGCGTAGACGCCCGTGTCGGCCAGTTCGTCGCGTAAGGCGTGCACGTAGTTGTGCAGTCCAGCGGCGGCCGCGCCGATGTTGCTGATCATGGGCATCGGTTCGGTCGCCGATATGCCCGTCGCGTACAGCACCGCGCCGGTGCCGCGTGCCAGCATCGACGGCAGGATCAGCCTGGTCAGTTCGACCGGGGCGATCAGGCGCAGTTCGAGTTGGGAGCGCAGGGCCTGTGCGGTGAGGCCCACGGGGCGGGCGGGCACCTCGTCCATTCCGGTCGCGCTCGACAGGGCCACGTCGATCTCGCCGATGTCCGCGACCACCTCGGCCAGCCGCGCGTGGTCGGTTATGTCGGCGACGAATGTCCTTGTCGGACTGTCGATCCTGGCCGCTACCGCGTCCAGTTTGGACTGGGTACGGCCGATCAGGGCGACGTGGAAGCCCTCGTCGGCGAATCGGGCCGCCGTGGCACCGCCGAGTCCGCTTCCGGCGCCGAACACCGCGATCGTCCTGGGCATGGGGTCTCCTCGATCCGGGAAGTTGAGGTCTTCCTCAAGATAGCAGAACATGAGGGGGGTCTCAACTTCGTAGGATGGGGATGTGAACAAGCCGCTGCGCCGGGATGCCCAGTACAACCGGGACAAGCTGATCGTTGCCGCGTCCGCCGTGTTCACCGAACGCGGCCTGGAGGCGCCGCTGGAGGAGATCGCCCGGCTGGCCGGGGTCAGCATCGGCACCCTCTACAACCGGTTCCCCACCCGCGCCGCGCTGTTCGACGCGGTCTTCCCCGAACGCCTGGCCACCACGCTGGTGTTCGGCGACGAGGCGCTCGACTGCGACGACGCGTGGGACGGGTTCGTGCTGTTCGTGACGAGACTGTGCGAACTGCAGGCCGCCGACCGCAGCCTCAACGACCTGATCACCCGGCGGTTCCCCGACGCCACCGCCGTCGCCGAGGCCTGCGGGCACGGGCTGGACAAAGCCACCGAGGTGATCGAACGGGCCCAGCGCGCCGGCAGCCTGCGCCCGGACTTCACCTTCGCCGACCTGGTCACCCTGACCTGGGCCAACGCCCGCATCGTCGCCGCCACCCACGACACCGCGCCCACCGCGTGGCGCAGGCACCTGGCGTTCCTGCTCGACGGCCTGCGCACGCCTGCCGCCCACCCGATCGACGAGCCGCCGCTGACCGCCGAACAACTCGACGCCTCGATGCGCGCCTGAAGCGTGCCCGGCAAACGGCGAGCTAGAGCGCACTCTAGATCAAGCGCGCGCATAGGCTGACCGACATGAGCGAGACCCTCAGCATCGGGCAGGTGGCCGAACGCACCGGGCTGAGCGTGCACACATTGCGCTTCTACGAACGCGAGGAACTGCTCACCGCGCCCGTCACCCGCGACACCGGCCGGCGCCGCGTCTACACCGAGGACGACGTGGAATGGCTGACCATGTGCGCGAACTTCCGGGCCACCGGCATGCCGCTGCCCGTCATCCGCGCGTACGCCGCGCTGGTGCGGCAAGGCCCCGGCAACGAACAGGACCGGCTGAACCTGTTGCGGGAGCACGAAAGGCGCATCGCCGAGCGGATGAGCGACCTGGCCGCCTGTCAGGAGCTGATCAGCTACAAGGTGCGGGTCTACGAAAGCCGTGTCGCGCACGGTACCACCGGCGGGCTCTGACCTGACATGTCGGCGACACGGCTGCTCGTGCTCGGCGTGGTCCGCGGCTTCGGCCGCGCGCACGGCTACCTCGTGCGAGCCCAGCTGGTCACCTGGGGCGCGCAGGACTGGGCCAACATCAGATGGGGCTCGCTGTACCACGCGCTGCGCAAACTCACCGCGGACGACCTGTTGACCGCCGCCGAGGACGGCCGGGGCCGCGTCGACTACGAGATCACCGCACGCGGCGAGGCGGAGTTCTTCCGGCTGCTGCGCTCCGCGTTGAGCGAACCCGCACCCCGGCCGGACATGCTCGCCGCCGGTCTGTCGCTGCTGCCCGCGCTGGGCCGGGCCGAGGCCGTCGAACTGCTGCGCGCCCGGCAGCGGATCCTGCGCGCCACGCAGGACGAGATCCCCGGCCGGATCCCCACGGGCTCACCGCATGTGCGTGAGCTGTACGGGCTGTGGGCGCAGAACACCGCGGGCAACCTGGCGTGGACCCAGCAGGTGATCGACCGCCTCGAAGCGGGCAAGTACGTCATGGCCGACGAGCCCGGCGCGCGGTTCGGGATCGCCGGAGCCTGGTCTCCACCGGCCGAATGACCACGAGATACCCGGCCAGGTGGGTACCTTTTGGCGTGATTCGTCCCGGTTCGCGGCCCACGTCCCCGGTTGCGCCGTTCGGCCGTAGCTGTGGTCTAGACCTCACTCTAACGTGGTCTGAACCATATCGTCGCCGCCTGCAAGCGCGAGGAGAACCATGTCTCTGAAGAGATGGGGCGCCGCCGTCCTGGCCGGTGCCTTATCGATCGGGTTGTCGGTCGCCGCATCCCCGGCCAACGCCCACGACCATGACCACGGCGGCAGCGGTGCCCGCACCGTCGGGTACTACACGCAGTGGAGCATCTACGACCGCAACATCCCGCTCCGCTACCTGGTGGACAACGGCACCGCCGCCAAACTCACCCACCTCAACTACGCCTTCGGCTTCCTCAACGAACAGGGCAGCTGCGTCAGCGCCGACGCGTGGGCCGACTACCAGCGGCCGTTCCCCGCCGAGCAGGCCATCAACGGCAAGGCCGACGAGGCGGGCCAGGCACTGGCGGGCAACCTCAACCAGATCAAGCAGCTCAAGCGGAAGTTCCCCAAGCTGCGGGTGTACATCTCGCTCGGCGGCTGGACCGGGTCGAAGTACTTCTCCAACGCCGCGCTCACCCCGGAATCCCGCGCCGCGCACGTGCGTTCCTGCGTCGACCTGTGGCTCAAGGGCAACCTGCCCGGCGCGCCCGCGGGCGCCGCGAAAGGCGTGTTCGACGGAATCGACCTGGACTGGGAGTGGCCGTCCACCGAGGGCAACCCCGGCAACGTCGTGCGTCCCGAGGACAAGCAGAACTTCACCAAGCTGCTGCGCGAGTACCGCGTGCAGCTGTTCAAACAGGGCTTCCAGGACCGCAGGACCTACGACCTCACCGCGTTCCTGCCCGCCAACCGCGAGGCGATGGACCGCGGCTACGAGCTCGCCAGCGTCTACAAGCTGCTGACGTTCGCCACAGTGCAGGGCTACGACTACCACGGCACGTGGGAGAAGATCACCAACCAGCAGTCCGCGATCCGCACGCCCGAAGGCGACCCGACCACGCCCAAGGACAGCAGTGAGATCGTCGTCGACGCGCACCTGCAACGCGGCGCGCCCCGCGACAAGATCACGCTCGGCCTGCCGTACTACGGCCGTGGCTGGACCGGCGTGACCAACCAGAACAACGGCTTGTTCCAGCAGTCCACCGGGCCCGCGCCGGCGACCTACGAAGCGGGCAACGAGGACTACCGCAAGCTCAAGACCCTGCTGGGCACCGGCACCTACAAGCTGTACCGCGACGAGAAGGCCGGGTTCGCGTGGCTGTTCGACGGCACCACGTTCTGGACCTACGACGACCCGACCGAGCTCAAGCGCAAGGCGAAGTTCATCCGTGACCGCAGGCTCGGCGGCGCGATGATCTGGTCACTGGACGGCGACACGCCACAAGGCGAGCTGATCAATGCCGTGCACAGGGGACTGCACAGGCGCTGAGATCCGTGGGGCGGGCGGCGTCCACCCGCCCGCCCCGCGAACCGGCGTCACTCACCCAGGTAGAACTTGCTGACCGCCTCCTGCGAGGCCCGTGCCGCCTGCTCCGGCGTGCCCGCGGCGATGTTGGCCTCGGCCCATTTCTCGCTGCTGACCAGCGTGAACTGCCTGCCCTCGGCGGAGACCTGCCACGCCTGTGCCTCGTCGGTGCTCATCGACTCGCCCGACAGGTGCAGTGCCAGCCCGGCGAGCATCCCGTCCCAGCCGATCCCGACCGCGCCCGGCCCGAACTGCGCCCACATCTCGTCCTGCACGTGCGCGACGTGTTCGAGCGCGAAGCGCGACCGGCCGTCCGGGTCTGTCGACAGGCGAACCTCGACCCAGGACACCTCGCCGCCCATCTCCCAGGTCACCGCGAAACTCGTCGGCGGGTCGCAGCGCTCGATCACACCACCGGCGTTGCCGTCGAACTGGTAGCGGCCGCCCGGCTTCAGCTCCCCGGTGATCGGCAGGAACCAGCGGGGCAGACGGTCGATGTTCGTGCACGCGTCCCACAGGTCGTCGAGATCGGTGTCGTAGGACTGGCTCAGGGTGAGCACACGCGCCTCGCCTGCGGCCAGGGTCCGGGTGCCGATCGTCCGGCTGACGGCGTTGATCTGGTGGTTTACGTCGATCATGGCCGGAAAGCTACAGCCGTCACTTATATAAATCAACAGCGAATGTCGTGGTCGTGATCTTGCCCGTGCGCGCCGGTGTCACGGCCTGATTTAGGCTGACGTGCCATGTCGGCGACACGGCTGCTGGTGCTCGGGATCGTGCGGGGATACGGGCGCGCCCACGGGTACCTGATCGGCAACGACCTGCTGGCCTGGGGCGCCGACCAATGGGCCAACGTCAAGTGGGGCTCGATCTACCACGCGCTCAAGCAACTGACCAAGAGCGGCTCGCTGATCGAGGACTTCCAGGCCACCCGCACCGAGTACGAGCTGACCGAGCGCGGCGAGATCGAGTTCCAGAAACTGCTGCGCAACGCCTTCCGCCGCCCCGAACACCGCCCTGACATGCTCGGCGCCGGGCTCGCGCTGCTGCCCGCGCTGACCCGGCCGGACGCCATCGGCCTGCTGCGGGAACGGCTCGCCGCGCTGGAGGCCCAGCGCGACGAGGCCGACGTGCAACTGCGCAAATCCACAGGCCCCGAGCACGTCTGGGAGCTCTACACCCTCTGGGGGCACTCCGCCGAGTCCAGCATCGAGTGGACCCAGGGCCTGCTGTCGCGACTGGAAGAGGGCAAGTACGCCATGGCGGGGGAGCCCGACTCGCCCGGCAAACCCGGCAGCTGGCACGACCTCCGGGCCCGGCTCGACCAGCGGTGAGATCGGGCGCGCCCGCGCCGTCCCCGCCCCTGATCCCACAGTCCGCCCTGGTGAAGGGCGGTTGACGCACGTCGGCAACCTGGAGTCCTCAGGGCTCAACTGTGCTGCCACCACGTGGACTCAAATTTGCATGGATCGGACGAAGTCGGGCATACTCCCGGCCCGGCATTCAAGTTTTAATATGGAGTGGGGTACTCGAATGGCCGAACGATTCGCCGTCGTCGCCGAGGGACTGCGCAAGCGGTACGGCGACCACTACGCGCTCAACGGGTTCGACCTGACCGTGAAGGAGGGCACGGTCTGCGGACTGCTCGGCCCGAACGGCGCCGGGAAGACCACCGCGGTACGGATCCTCGCGACCCTGCTGCGGTTCGACGAAGGCCGTGCGCAGGTCGCCGGTCTGGACGTGACCACGCGGTACCGGGAGGTGAAACGGCGGATCGGCCTGGTCGGGCAGCACGCCGCGGTCGACGAGATCCTGTCCGGGCGGCAGAACCTGGAGATGTTCGGCAGGCTGTTCCACCTCACGCCCAAACGGGCCCGCGTGCGCGCGGACGAACTGCTCGAGCACTTCGGGCTCACCGACGCCGCCGGCCGTCCCGCCAAGACCTACTCCGGCGGGATGCGCAGGCGACTGGACATCGCGGCCAGCATGATCCTCTCGCCCCAGGTGCTGTTCCTCGACGAACCCACCACGGGCCTGGACCCACGCAGCCGCAGCGAGGTGTGGCAGGCCGTGCGCGACATGGTCGCGACCGGCACGTCCGTCCTGCTGACCACCCAGTACCTCGACGAAGCCGACCAGCTGGCCGACCGCATCTCGGTGATCAACCACGGCAGCGTGATCGCCGAAGGCACCCCCGGCCAGCTCAAGTCCCGGCTCGGCGGCGACCGGATCGACGTCGTGCTGCACTCGGTCGCCGACCTGCCGCACGCCGCCGAGCTCGCGGGCAAGGTCGCGGGCACCGACGCCGAGATCGACACGGACGACCGGCGGGTCAGCGTCCAGGTCACCGACCGCGTCACCGCGCTGGTCGACATGGCACAGGCGCTCAAGACCGCCGAGATCGACATCGAGGACATCGCGCTGCGCAGGCCGACCCTCGACGAGGTGTTCCTGGCACTGACCGAGAAGGAGGCAGCATGAGGTGGGCACTGGCCGACACCTGGACGATCACCCGCCGCGACCTGATCCACTGGACGCGTGAACCCGGGTCGGTGCTGTTCGGCCTGTTCTTCACCATCATGATCGCGCTGATCTTCGGCTACCTGCTCGGCGGCGCGATGAACGTCCCCGGCGGCGGGGACTACAAGCAGTTCCTGATGCCCGGCATGTTCGCGATGAACATGCTCTTCGGCATCGGCGCGACGATGACCGCCATCGCGCAGGACCTCACCAAGGGCGTCACCGACCGGTTCCGATCCATGCCGATGTCACCCGCCGCCGTCCTGCTCGGCCGCAGCCTCGCCGACATGATCGACTCGGTGCTGCTGCTGGCCGTGCTCGTCGGCTGCGGGCTGTTCATGGGCTGGCACAGTGACGGCAGCCCCGGTGACACCGCGCTGGCGTTCGCGTTGCTGCTGCTCGTGCGGTTCGCGTTCATCTGGGTCGGTATCTTCTGCGGCCTGATGGCGTCCAACCAGGCCATGGTCACCGCCATCCAGACCATGGAGTTCCCGATCGGGTTCCTGTCCAGCGCGTTCATCCCGACCAGCACCATGCCCAGCTGGCTCGGTGCGATCTCCGAGTGGAACCCGCTGTCGTCCACGGTCACCGCCATCCGCGAGCTGTTCGGCAACCCCGGCGTCACCAGCGACTCCTGGATCACCCAGCACGCGCTGCTGATGGCCGTAGTCTGGCCAGTGGTCCTGCTCGCGATCTTCTTCCCACTGGCCGTGCGCCGCTACCGGAGGTTGAGCCGTTGATCGAGTTCGAACCGGCGGACCCGCCACGGGCGAGCCAGTTCGTCTTCCGTGGCCCGGACGGCACCGTCCGGGCCACGGTCGGCGCCGCTCTGTCCACGAAAGACACACTGGCCACCCTGCTCGCCGACGACCACTGGGGCCCGCGCACCCGCCGCGCCCTGCGCCTGGTCGCCGACGGCACGATCGCGCCCGCGATCTCACCCGGCGGCTACGACATGTGGCGCGCCGACACACCGGCGGGCGACGAGTTCGCCGACGCCGTCGCCGACACCCTCACCCGCACCCCGGCCGCGCCGCATGTCCTTGGCGGGCAGGCATTCGCGGCCTGGGAACCACAACGGATGCCGCGCGGCGCGCTCGACGCCGCAGTCCGCCTGGCGTTGCGGCTGACCGTCGACACCTCCACCGAAGCGCCTGAATTCCGTGCCGCACTGCAATTCCCGGGCGACTGGAACGCCGCGACCATGCTCGCGGTCCGCCGCGCCACGCCGGCGTGGCCGACGCTGGAACGGTTCCTCGACGACACCGAACCCGGCGAGCTCGCCCTGACCGACCACGACGTGGCCGAGTTGCTCGGCGGCGCGCTGCACCGCCTGGCCGACGCGGGCGTCGACGTGCTGTGGCCCAGCGACGTCGCCCGCTCGCTCGCCGCGCACGCCGTGATCGGCGGCAGCGCGCACAGCGCCGCCGAATTCGACCTCACCTGGCAGCTCACCCTCGCCGGGCAGGCACTCTCGGACGCCGAACTGGACGTGCTGGCACAGGCGCACCGGCCGCTCGTGCGGCTGCGGGGCCAATGGCTGCTGGTCGACCCCACGCTCGCGCGCAAGGCCCGGGAACGCGAGCTGAAACCGTTGCCGGCGGTCGAAGCGCTCGGTGCCGCGCTGACCGGCAGCGCCGACATCGACGGCGAACACGTGCCCGCCGTGGCCACCGGCTGGCTGGAGACGTTGCGGCAGCGCATCGCCGACCCCGACTCGGGCACCGAGGAGATCGGCCAGCCCGCCGGGCTGGCCGCGACCCTGCGGGACTACCAGCTGCGCGGCCTGCGGTGGCTGGACCGGATGACCTCGCTCGGCCTCGGCGGCTGCCTCGCCGACGACATGGGGCTGGGCAAGACGATCACCCTGATCGCGTTGCACCTGCGCCGCGCCGCCGAACGTCCCGGTGGACCGACCCTCGTGGTGTGCCCGGCGTCGCTGCTGGGCAACTGGGAACGCGAGATCACCCGGTTCGCCCCCGGCACCCCGGTCCGCCGCTTCCACGGCACCGCACGGTCACTGGACAACCTGGACGGCGGGTTCGTGCTCACCACCTACGGCACCATGCGCGTCGACACCGGCGTCCTCGCCGAACAGGACTGGGATCTGCTCGTGGCCGACGAGGCACAACACGTCAAGAACCCCGCGTCCGGCACGGCCAAGGCGCTGCGCCGGATCCCGTCGGCCGCACGGGTCGCGCTGACCGGCACCCCCGTGGAGAACAACCTCTCCGAACTGTGGGCGATCCTCGACTGGACCACCCCCGGCCTGCTCGGGCCGCTGACGGCGTTCCGCGACCGCTGGGACGGCCAGCCCGCCATGCTGGCACCGCTGGTGCGGCCGTTCCTGTTGCGGCGCCGCAAATCCGACCCCGGCATCGCCCCGGAACTGCCGCCCAAGACCGAAACCGACCGGCCGGTCGCGCTCACCCGGGAACAAGCCGGGCTCTACCAGGCACTCGTCGACGAGGTGATGGCGGAGATCAGGACCAGCAGCGGCATCGCCCGCCGCGGGCTGATCATGAAACTGCTCACCGGGCTGAAACAGATCTGCAACCACCCCGCCCAGTTCACCGGCGAGGCGAAACCCGAACTGCGCGGCCGCTCGGGCAAACTGGAACTGCTCGACGAACTGCTCGGCACGATCCTGGCCGAAGACGGCTCCGTGCTCGTGTTCACCCAGTACGTCACCATGGCCCGGCTGCTGGACCGGCACCTGCGTGACCAGGGCGTCACCACGCAACTGCTGCACGGCGCAACACCCGTCCCGCACCGGGAGGAGATGGTGCGGCGGTTCCAGGACGGCCAGGCGCCGGTGTTCCTGCTGTCGCTCAAAGCCGCGGGCACCGGCCTGAACCTCACCCGTGCCGACCACGTCGTGCACTACGACCGCTGGTGGAACCCGGCCGTGGAGGACCAGGCCACCGACCGCGCCTACCGGATCGGGCAGACCCGGCCGGTCCAGGTCCACCGGCTGATCACCGAAGGCACCCTGGAAGACCGCATCGCGCGGATGCTGCGGGAGAAGAAGAAACTCGCCGACGCCGTGCTCGGCACCGGCGAGGCGGCGCTGACCGAACTGACCGACGCCGAACTGGCCGACCTGATCGAACTGAGGGACACATGGTGAGCGACGCACGCGGCTTCCCCGCCTTCCCCGCGGGCGCGCGCAGGCGCGCCCGGTTCGCCCGATCGTGGTGGGGCAACGCCTGGATCACCGCGATCGAGGACGCCGCACTGGACAACAACCAGATGAAGATCGGCCGCAAGTACGCCTACGCCGGCCAGGTCGGGCCGATCACCGTCAGCCACGGCCGGATCGCGGCCACCGTCTACGGCAGCGACCGCACCCCGCACGTCACGTCCGTCCACATCGCACAACTCACCGACACCGAATGGGCCAGGCTGCTGGACTGGGTCGCCGCGAAAGCCGGATACATCGCGGCGCTGCTGGACAAGGAGATGCCGCACGACCTGACCGCGGCCGAGGTCCCGCTGCTGCCGCAGATGACCGACCTGGAACCCGAATGCGACTGCGAAGGCTGGGAACTGCCCTGCAGGCACGCCGCCGCGCTGTCCTACCAGGTCGCGTGGCTGATCGACGAGGACCCGTTCGTGCTGCTGCTCATCCGCGGCCGCGGCGAGGCCGACCTGCTCGACGAGCTGAACCTGCGCAGCGGGCCGTCCTCGTCCATGCTGCGCTACCTGGTCACCGACGCCGCCGCCCGCGCCCAAGCCCTGCTCGACGGTGCCGTACCGCCGGAACTGACCGAATGGCAGGACACCGTCCGGTGGGCCGCGACCTACCCCGCGCTCACCGGTCAACTCGCCGAGGCCACCGGCCGCGACCTCACCCGCGCGGTGCGGGCGTGGACCTACGGCGGACCCACCGGCCTCGACGTACTGGACAACACCTGGCGGCCCGGCAAAACCGACCTCGCCAAGGCCGCCGCCGCGCTCGAGAGCCCGGACCTGCCGGAGCTGACCCAGACCCGCAACCACTGGACCGCCGACAACACCCAACTGCGGCTGGGCAAGGACGGCCGCTGGTACCCCTACCGGCGCCAGGACGGCGAATGGTGCCCGGCCGGGCCACCCGAGACCGACCCGGCGACCGCGCTCCTGGGGATCTGACGGCATCCAGCACAGCTGGTGCCCGAGCTACGCGGTGGCGACCGGGATCCGCAGTTGACCGTCCATCACAGTCACCGCGTGCCCCGTCAACAGCACCCGGTCGCCGACCAGTTCGGTCCGCACCAGACCCGAACGGCGTGACGCCTGCAACCCCACCAGACTCGTGCGGCCCAGCCGCCGCGCCCAGAACGGCGCCAGCGCGGTGTGCGTGCTGCCCGTCACCGGGTCCTCCGGAATCCCGTGGCCGGGCGCGAACAGCCGCGACACGAAGTCGTACCCGCAGTCCGCACGGGCCGCCCGCGCGGTCACCACCACCCCGGACAGACCGTGCTCCGCCTCGACCCTGCCCAACGCCGACATGTCCGGCCGCAGCGCCCGCACCGTGTCCTCATCGGACAACAGCATCAGGCGGTCACCCAACGCGCCGGTCCGGAACGCGGCCACGATCGGCGCCCCGAGCGCCTCGGCCAGACCAGCGGGCGGCTCCGGGTCGTCGGTGATCTCCGAGCGCGGGAGGTCCAGTGTGATCGCGCCGTCGTCACGGCTGTGCGCCACCAGGACCCCGCTGCGCGTGGCGAACCGGACCGTCGCGGGCGCGTTCCCGTCGGAGCGCAACGCGTGCGCGGTCGCCAACGTCGCGTGCCCGCACAACGGGACCTCGACCTCCGGGGTGAACCACCGCAAGGCGTAGTCCGCCGTGCCGTCATCGAGCGGATGGGCGAACGCCGTCTCCGACAGGTTCATCTCGAACGCGACCTGACGCATCCACGTCTCGTCCGGCCATTCCCGCTCCAGCAAGCACACGGCTGCCGGGTTGCCGCTGAACGGCCGGTCGGTGAACGCGTCGATGATCCGGATTCGCATACCGCCGACGTTAGGAGCCCGGCTCGCGTTGTCCCATGGCCAATCCCAGGAAATTGGCCCGGTGGGCCGCGGCGAGCCCGCGCAACCCCGCCGCGATCCGCGGCACCTCGATCCCGCCGTAGCCCAGCACGATCCCGTGCTGCGGCTCGCCGAGGCAGAACTCGGCCAGTGACTGCACCGCGATCCCGTACGCCCGGGCCCGCGCCACCACTCCGGTCGGATCGAACCGGGTGCGGGCGCACACGTGCAGGCCTGCCGTGGACGGCACCAGCTCCAGCCAGTCGAACCCGGTCCGCAGCGTCGTCGTGATCAGCTCGTGGCGTGCGGCGTACTCGCGTGTCGCCTTGCGGATGTGCCGGGCCAGCAACCCTTCCTCGATGAACCGCGCCAACGCCGCCTGCGTGATGGGATCGCCGTGCATGTCGGTCAACTGCTTGGCCGTCCGCAGGGTCGCGCGCAGCGACGGCGGCGCCACCAGGAACCCCACCCGCAACATCGGCAGCATGATCTTGGAGAACGACCCGACGTAGACCACGCGGCCATTGCGGTCGATGCTCTGCAACGGCTGCAACGGCCGTTCGGAGAACCGGAACTCGCTGTCGTAGTCGTCCTCCACGATCACCGCGTCGCGTTCGTCGGCCCACGCCAGCAACGCCGTGCGCCGCGCCAGCGACATCGCCGTGCCCAACGGGAACTGATGCGACGGCGTCGTGTACACCACCCGCGCCGCCGACGGGATCGCTGTCACGTCAATGCCTTCACCGTCCACCGGCACGCCCACCACCCGCGCGCCCAGCGACTGGAACAACCGCCGAGCGGGGGAGTACCCCGGCTCCTCCACCGCGACCACGTCACCCGGGTCCACCAACACCCGGCCGATCACGTCCAACGCCTGCTGCGCCCCCTGCGTGACCAGCACGTCCTCCGCGCCCGCGACCACCGACCGTGACACACCCACGTACCGCGCGATCGCCGCCCGTAACCCCGCGTGCCCCGCCGGGTCGGCATAACGGGCCGGATGCACGCTCTTGGCCCGCAACTCCCGCGCCACCAACCGCCGCCACGTCTCCAACGGGAACAACCGGCCGTCCGGCACACCGAGCTGGAAATCGAACGGCAGCACCGCGTCGGCCGACGGCTCGGACACCGACCGCCACAACCGCCTCGGCCGCACCCGCGCCTGCCGCTGGGTTACCGCGCGTGCCACGGGCTTGACCGGCTGATCGGTCACGAACGTACCCGCGCCCACCCGGCCCACCAGGAACCCCTCCGCGGTCAACCGCTCGTAGGCGTCCGTCACGGTCGTGCGCGACACCTGCAACCGCTGCGCCATCTCGCGCGTCGGCGCCAATCGCTCACCCGGCCGCAACCGGCCGTCCAGAATCGCCGCCAGCAGCTCACGGTAGATCCGTGCGGACAGATCGCCCCGCCCGGCCAGGCTGACATGAAAGTCCATTGGTCCATTCAGTTGTGCGGAAATTGGCTATAACACCCGACCAATGTACTCCGTAGGTTTCTCCTCATGCGCAGACTCGCAGCAGCTCAGCTGACCAACTCGATCGGCGACGGCGCCTTCTACGTCACCTCGGCGCTGTACTTCACCCGCGTCGTCGGCCTGTCCGCCACCCAGGTCGGCCTCGGGCTGACCATCGGCTGGGCGGTCGGGTTCGTCGCCGGTGTCCCACTCGGCCACCTCGCCGACCGGCGCGGCCCCCGGGCCACCGCGATCCTGCTGGCCATCGCCACCGCCGTCACGATCAGCGCGTTCCTCGTGGTCCGCTCGTTCTGGCCGTTCCTGCTCGCGGTCTGCCTCTACACCAGCGCCCAGTGCGGCCTCACCGGCGCACGCCAGGCACTGCTGGCCGGGCTCGTGCCCGCCGCGGAACGCACCCGCACCCGCGCGATCATCCAGGCCGCGGTCAACGGTGGCATCGCCGTCGGCGCCGGACTCGGCGGCCTCGCGCTGTACTTCGACACCTCGGCCGCCTACATGGTGATCTTCGCGGTCGACGCCATCAGCTTCCTGATCTGCGCTGCCATCCTGCGGCCCCTGCCCGAGGTGCCGCCCGCGCCCGCCGCCGGTGACACGAAACTCGCCGTCCTACGAGACCGGCCCTACGCGGTGCTGGCGCTGCTCAACACCATCATGCTGCTGCACATCCCCCTGATCACCCTGGCCACCCCGCTGTGGATCGTCCAGCACACCGACGCGCCGCGCTGGATGGTCTCCGCGGTCCTGCTGCTCAACACCGTGTCCGTCGTGCTGTTGCAGGTCCGTGTCGCCCGCGGCGTCACCTCGCTGGCCACCGCGGTGCGCTCGATGCGGCACGCAGGCGTGATGCTGATGGTCGCCTGCGTCGTGTTCGCCCTGTCCGCACTGGGCACCTCCGCGTGGCTCGCGGCGGGGATCCTGCTCGCGGCGGCACTCGTGCAGACCTACGGCGAGATGATGCAGGCCGCCGGGGCGTGGGAGATCAGCTTCGCGCTCGCCCCGCCGGACAAGCACGGCCAATACCAGGGCCTGTTCGGCAACGGCCTCGCCGTCGCACGGGTCATCGCGCCGCTGCTGCTCACCACCCTCGTCGTCACGTGGGGCATTCCCGGCTGGATCGTGCTCGGTGCCGTCTTCCTACTCACCAGCCTGCTCATCAAACCCGCGGTGCGCTGGGCCGAACGCACCCGCCCGCACACCATCGCCGCCGAACCCCAGCCGGTCACCCGCACGGCATGACCACGCGCCTGGCTATCTCCGCGTCCAGCGGGCTCATGCCGTCGCTCACCGGTTGCGACAGCCCCCACCACCGGAAGCCCAACGCTTCGTCGTTCACGACAAGCGCAGGCACGACCTCGAGCCGGGTCCGGTAGACAGCAAGCAGTTCCCGACGCGCGGGCTGGGTGAGATCGAACTCGGCAACCGCCACGAAGGCCAGATCGGCCCCCTGGATGCCGGTCTCCTCATGCAGTTCCCGCACCGCGGCCTGGCGCGGGAACTCCCCGTGCTCCCGCATCCCTCCCGGCAGCTCCCACTGCTTGCGCCAACCGTCGAACATCATCAGCACGGCATTCGCGTGCACGACAACGACCAACGACGCGGGGATCGCCGTGTGCCCGGCCAGGTTCGCCAGCTCGTCTTCCGCGACGAACCGAACGTCGACCAAGACGTTGCCAGCGCGATCACGGATCGGAAGTGCGGCCATGCCGCCGATCCAACCGCACCGCCGACTGGAACACGCGACGTCGCGGGCAGGCCAGGACTGATGGGTGAACTCGGTTGATCCCGCCGCTGTCAGGCCGGCAGCAACGCCGCCGCCCGTTTCACCGTCCTGATCACCGGCGCGGTCTCCACATCGCGGACCGCGTCCAACGCCGACACCCGTTCGGTCAGATACCGGTACAGGTCCGCGTTGTCCCGGCAGTTCACCGCCGCCACCAAATTCGACGACCCGGTGGTCACCGCCGCGAACGACACCTCCGGGTGCCGCGCGATCGTCTCCGCGGTCGTCGCCAACCGCGACGGCCGCACCCGCATCCACAACCGCGCCTCCACCCCGAACCCCAGCGCCGCCGCCGGGACATCAAGGAAGTACGTCAGCACCCCCGCCCGCCGCAGATGCTCCATCCGCCGCTTCACCGTCGAATCCGACCAGCCTGTCAGCGACGCCAGCTCCGCGTACCCCATTCGCCCGTCCCGGCCCAACGCCTCCAGCAACGCGTGGTCGGCGAACTCCAAAACCATCGGGCTGTCGTCGGTGACCCCAGGCGCGGGCGTCAGCTGCGCGACCTGGTCGGCGTCCAGCCACGTCAACCCCGACCACCGGTACGGAGACGCGGTGATCCGCAGGATCGAATGCGCCGACACCGACGTCACCCGGCGTGTGCGCGGCAACTTCGACAACAGCAGCTCGTCCCACTCGCCGACCGTGCGCGACTGCGTGCTACAGGCGATCTCCGTCCCACCGGACAACAGGTACACCCACGACGTGTCCGGGCGCGCCGCCAGCGCCGCTGCCACCGCCGTGGCCGCGTCCGGTGTGCACTGCAACCGCAGCGTCCACGCCGTGTACCCCAACCGGGCACCGTTGACCACACCCGCGACCCGCACGACCCCGGCCGACCGCAGCCGCTGATAACGGCGCGCCACCGTGTTCTCCGAAACACCGATGACGGCCGCGATGGTTCTCAGCGGAGCGCGACCGTCGATCTGCAACGCGTGCAGCACGCCGCGATCGACCGGGTCCAGCGTGACGGGATCCATCACAGGAGCGTAAACCCTGACAGTTTCGCTCATAGATGACCGAAGTGGTCAGGGCAATCCCTCGGACGGGTCGAATCTCGACTCCATCACCACGAGAGGAGAACCCATGCGGAAGTGGGGAGCGCTGGTCGCGGTCAGCCTCGGCTCGCTGCTGTTCCTGATCGACACCACCGCCGTCACGGTCGCCCTACCCGACATCGGACACGACCTGCACGCGCCACTGACACCCCTGCAGTGGGTGCTCAACATCTACACCGCGGTCCTCGCCGCACTCATGCTCGTCGCCGGATCCGTCGCCGACCGCCACGGCCACCGCGCGGTCTACCTCGCGGGCCTCGGCGTGTTCACCGCCGCGTCCCTGGCCTGCGCCCTGGCACCGAACATCACGGTGCTGATCACCGCCCGCGGCGTGCAGGGCATCGGGGGAGCGGCGATGGCCGTCACCACGTTCACGCTGATCGGCAGCAGCTACGACGGCCGCGACCGTGGCATCGCCATCGGCATCTGGGGCGCGGTCAACGGACTGGCCGCCGCGGCCGGGCCCATGCTCGGCGGCGTGCTCACCCAGTACGTGGGCTGGCAGGCGATCTTCCTGGTCAACCTGCCCGTGGCGCTGCTGGCCGTCGCGCTGACCCGCGCCAGCGTCCGCCCCGTGCCCGGCAACCGGGGAAAACGGTTCGACCTGGCCGGGCTGCGGTCGCTGTTGCGGGTCACCACGTTCAACGCACTGCTCGTCTGCGGGATCGTCGCCGCCTGTGTGTTCGCGTGCCTGGTCTACACCTCGATCTGGCTACAGGACACCCTGCGGCTCGGCCCGGTCGCCGCCGGACTGGCCATGGTCCCGCTCGCGCTGAGCACATTCGTCGCCTCCACGCTCGCCGGGCGACGGCTGCGGACCGTCCCACCCCGGCTCATGATCGCGCTCGGGCTGCTGCTCGGCGGCGTGGGCAGCGCACTGCAAGCCGGATTGGACAACGACTCCACCGCGACAGCGATCCTCGTCGGCCTGACCGTGTCCGGGCTCGGCGTCGGACTCCTGATGCCCGCCATGGGCGCCGTGCTGTTCGCCACGGTGCCCGCCGAACACGTCGGTGTCGCGGTCGGCATGTCCACCACCGCACGCCAACTCGGGCAGACGCTCGGCGTCGCCGCGCTCGGCCTGGTGTTCCAAACCGGCGGCACCAGTGTCGACGGCCTCAACCGCGTCTACCTCGTCACCGCCGCGCTGGGCGTGCTCGCCGCCGTTGTGGCGTTCACGATGATCCGCGACAAGACCACGGCCCAGGGGCTAGCGTCGTGACACCCCGTGTGCACCTCGAGGCCCAACGCAGACCACGTGGCAGCCCACCGCACCTCAGGGGAACGTGACGCAAACCAGCCACCAGTACGCACCGAACTGAACAGTGCCAGCCCAAGGTGACCAAGCGCCAAAATCTCGGAGAGGCGGAACTGTCTTGACCATGAGCGACGCCGTAGTTCCCTTCCACAGCCAGGTACCCCAGGCCGACCTCGACGACCTGCGCGACCGGCTGGCCCGCACTCGCTGGCCGGACGAACTGCCCGGCGTGGGCTGGGACTACGGTGTCCCGCTCGAACGGTTGCGCGCACTGGCGGCCTACTGGCAGGACGGCTACTCCTGGCGCGAGCAGGAGACGAAACTCAACGCCCACCCCCAGTTCACCACCGTCATCGACGACCAGCAGATCCACTTCCTGCACGTGCGATCACCCCACCCGCACGCGCTGCCGCTGCTGCTCACCCACGGCTGGCCCGGGTCCGTGCTGGAATTCCTCGACGTCGTCCCACCGCTGACCGACCCCGAGGACCTCGCCGACGCCTTCCACGTCGTCATCCCCGCCATCCCCGGCTTCGGCTTCTCCGGCCCCACCGCCACCACCGGCTGGGACGCCCACCGCGTGGCGGACCTGTGGACGAAACTCATGACCCGCCTGGGCTACGAGCGCTACGGCGTGCAAGGCGGCGACTGGGGATCCCTGATCTCCCGCGTCGTCGGCGGCGCCGACCCCGGGCGCGTGGTCGGCGTGCACCTGAACTTCCTGGTGACCGTGCTGCGCGGCGCCCCGGTGGACCTGTCCGACGAGGACGAGGCCCGACTGGCTGCGGTGAGCACGTACCTCGCCAACCCCGCCGGATATCTCCGCCAGCAAGCCACCCGGCCGCAGACCCTGTCCTACGCGCTGACCGACTCACCGGTCGGGCAACTCGCGTGGATCGCCGAGAAGTTCCAGGAATGGAGCGACCCGGGCGTCACCGTCGACGACGACTGGCTGCTGACGAACGTCTCCCTGTACTGGCTCACCCGGACGGCCGGATCCTCCGCGCGGATGTACTACGAATCCACGGCGCTGCGCGGCAAATCCCTGCACTGCCCCGTACCGGTGGGCGTCGCGGTGTTCCCGCACGAGTTGGTCCAGCCCGTGCGCGCGTTGGCCGAACGCGACCTGGACATCGTGCACTGGACCGAACTGGACCGCGGCGGGCACTTCGCCGCACTCGAAGTGCCCGACCTGTTCGTCCGCGACGTCCGGGAGTTCTTCGCGAAGGTGCGCTGAAGCGTGGGGTGCTGAAGCGTGGGGCGCGACGTTCACCCGGCCGCGACGCGGGCCGCCATCAGATCAGGGATATCGACGGCATCGAACGCCTCGTCCAGTCCGGCCGCGCGCAGAGAGGACGGCCTTCGCACTCGTTGGCTGACCATGTGCGAGAACTCTTAGCCAAGGTACTGGCGCACCACGGCGGCCATACCCGCCATGCCCTCCTTCACCGGGTGGTAGGCCGCCGCGGCGAGGATGTTGTCGTTCTGGCCGTTGATCCACGCCGCGCCACCCGAGGCGCAGGCGTCGTGCCCTTCCGACGGGCCGAACACGTCGACATAGGTGGCGTTGCCGTCGGCCGCGTTCGCCAGCGACTGGTTCATGTCGCGTTGCACCTGGTTCAACCAGGCGTAGTCGCCGTCGGCGAACGGCAGGATGGCCGGGCAGGTGCCGCTCGGCGGCGTGATCCGCGGATACCCCACGACCAGGACCCGAGCCTGCGGCGACCGTTCATGAATGGCGGTGAGCACCGCCACCACACGCGACCCGTTCTTCTCGATGGCCGCCCTGATCGTGTCGACACCGTCCACAGTGAAGTGCTGTTCGCACGGGTTGCCGGTCGGGTCGGCCGGGCGCAGACGAGGGCAGGTCGAGACAACGCTGCCGAACACGCCGTCGTCGTTGCCGCCGATGCCGACGGTCACCAGGTCCGTGTCGGACCGCAGGGCGTTCAACTGAGGCGGGTTGGTGCCGTTGAACGGCACCGGCTGCGGCCGCGTCATGTTCGTGGTGTCCGCGCCGGCGCAACTGACATCGGTGAACTCACCAACCCGCAGCGCCTGCGACAACACCGACGGGTAGTTCGCGGTCGAGCGCCCGCAGCCGAGCGGATCGGTTCGCTGGATGGGGATGAACGGGCCGGACGTGTACGAGTCGCCGAGGGCGACGTAGTGCTGGAATCGCGGAGCGGCCGTGGTGGGTGTGGCGGCGGTGGCCAGCAGCGTGGCCGCCGAGGCCACGACGACAAGCAGCCGGGTGATGCGCATTCGAGCCCCTGTTCGTTGAGGACACTGCCTCCACACTCAGCGAACACCCGGCGGCGTGGGGCGGACTTCACCCGAGTGTGGTGCGACAACGGGTGATCACGACGGCGTCACCGTGTTGGTCGCCTGCATCCCTGCGAGGATGATCTGCATGCCGTACTCGAAACACTCGTCGGTGTTCGGATCGAACAGGTTGTCGTCCACATAGGCCTGCGCGGTCAACGGGAACCGTGCGGCGTCCAACGTGCCGTGCGGCGTCTCGGCTTTGTAGGCGTGGTTCTGTTCCTCGATGGTGAACCCGACCGCGTAGTGCACCAGCGCCGCCAAGCTGCGCGCCGCGGGCTGCACGTCGAACCCCGCGTCCTGCAACGTCCGCAGTGCCAACTCGGTCGCACGGAACAACCCGGGTTCGGCCACGCTGCTGCTGGCGAAAATTCGCCCACCGTCGCGGTAGCGCAGCATCGCCCGCCGCAGTTGACGCGCCCAGTCGGCCAACCAGTCCTGCCAGCTCACGCCCGCGCGCGGTGCTTCCAGACCGTCGGCGGCGTCGTTGAAGATCGCCGCCGCCATCACGTCCAGCAGGTGATTCTTGCTCTTCACGTGCCAGTACAGGGCGGCCGACCGCACCCCCAACCTGCTTGCCAGCAGTCGCATCGACAACCCGTCCAGGCCGCCCTCGTCGAGCATCTCCAGCGCCGCCCGCGCGATCACGTCCACGGTGAGCTTCACCCTTGACACGTTATCAACGACAAATACATCCTTGACGATGTCCAAGATCTACTAAGCGTCAATAAGGGGATGTCGGGGTTGAGCGACTTCAACAACCAGGTGATCGAGGAGTTCAGGGCCAACAAGGGCGTCGTCGGCGGGCACTTCGCCAACGCGCACGTCGCCCTGGTGCACCACGTCGGCCGCAAAAGCGGCCAGGAACGGATCACGCCCCTGCTCTACCTGCCCTACGACGGCGCCTATGTCTTCATGGGCAGCGCGGGCGGTGCACCGAAGACCCCCGCGTGGTTCCTCAACCTCGAAGCCGCCGACACGGTGACCATCGAGGTCGGCGAGCAGACCCTCACGACCAAGCCGACCATCATTCGCCAAGGGCCGGAGTGGCTGCGCATCTACACCCAGTTCACCCAGTACTGGCCCGACATCTACACCTACGAGGAGAAAACCGAGCGGCGGTTCCCCTTCGCCCGGCTCGACCCGGTCGGCTGAGCGGGGGACACGGGCACATGCGCGCCTGGCGCCTGACCGCGACCGGTCACCCTCTGGACCACGTCGAACTGCCCGATCCAACGGCCGGGCCCGGCGAGGTCGTGCTCCGCACGATGGCCGCCGGGCTGTGCCAGACCGACCTCAGCTTGGCGCGCGGCTCCCTCGCCGGTGCCGCCGTCCCGATCGTCCTCGGCCACGAGATCGCGGGTGTGGTCACCCAGACCGGCGCGGGCGTGGAGGAGTTCGCGGTCGGTGACCGGGTGGCGGTCCGCACCGGAATGGACGCGCCCGGCATCGTCTCCGACGGCGGGTTCGCCACCCTCGTGCGCACCCCGGCGCAACGCCTGGTCGCGATCCCCGACCGCGTGTCGTTCGCGCAGGCCGCGGTCGCCACCGACGCGGGCCTGTCGTCGTATCACGCCCTGTACGCCCAAGGCGGTCTGCGGCCCGGGATGAAAGTCGGCATCGTCGGCATCGGCGGACTGGGCAGCTTCGGCGTGCAGATCGCCGCGGCCGCCGGAGCCGAGGTCACCGCCGTGGTCCGCAGACCCGCGCTCGCCCAGACCGCACGGCAACTCGGCGCCACGACCGTGGTGCGCAGCGCAGCGGACCTGGCCGGACTCGACCTCGACCTGGTCGTGGACTTCGCCGGGTACAGCGAGACGGTCGTCGGGGCCCTCGACGGCATCCGCCACGGCGGCCGCGTGGTCGTGGTCGGCGTCGAGGACGCCGTCGCGCACATCCCCATCGGCAAGCTCGTGCTCACCAACGCCGAGATCGTCGGCGCCAACGCGGGCACCAGCGACGAACTGCGCCACGTGCTGGCGATGATCGCCGAGGGGACCCTCACCCCGACGATCACCCCGATCGGCTTCGACGAGATCCCCGATGGGCTCGACCGGCTGGCGCGCGGCGGCATCGTGGGACGGCTCGTCGCCGACATGACAGGTTAAAGCTGGGCGGGCAGCCCGAACACCGCGAACAACGACTTGTCGAAGAACGACACGGTCTGCCGCACACCCCGCTCGTCCAGCTCCAGCAACTCCACTTTCCACGGCACGAACGACCTGTCCGCGCCGCCGATCGCCGACCCGCGGATGTAGCTGGCGAACCCGGGCTGGCCGTTGCCGTGGATCGGCACCAGCCGCAAGTCGTCGCGGTGCGCCGGGCACCACGTGTCCACCAGGCGCGCGATCGCCTCCCCGCCCTGGTACCACTGCGGGAACGGCGGCATCTGCATGATCGCGTCCTCGGTGAACACCGCGACGATCGCCGGGATGTCCTTGGCCTCGAACGCCGCCACGAACCGGTCCAGCAGTTCGCGCTGCCGCGCCGCGGTCGGCTCGACGACGTCGTCCGGCGTGGGTGTCGCCGACGCCAGCTGGGCGTGCGCCCGTTGCAGCGCGCTGTTGACCGCCGCGGTGGTCGTGTCCAGCATCTCGGCGACCTCGGCGGCCGGCAGCTTCAACACGTCCCGCAACACGAGCACGGCCCGCTGCCGCGCAGGCAGGTACTGCAGCGCGGCGATGAACGCCAACCGCACGCTCTCCCGCGCGGTGACCACCGACGCCGGGTCCAGCATCGCGTCCGGGATCGGCTCCAGCCACGGCACCTCGGACCGCTCGACCGGCTCCACCGCCGGGTCGCCGCGGTCACCCGACAACCCCACCGGCAACGGCCGCCGGTCCCGGCCCTCCAACGCGCTCAGGCACGCGTTGGTGGCGATCCGGTACAGCCACGTGCGGATCGACGAACGGCCCTCGAACGCCCCGTACCCCCGCCAGGCCTTCAGGTAGGTCTCCTGCACCAGGTCCTCCGCCTCGTGCACCGACCCCAGCATCCGGTAGCAGTGCGCGAGCAGCTCGGCGCGGTAGGGATCCGCCGAACGCTGGAACTCGTCGTCCGTCGACGTCAACGACCTGGTCACGCCCATTCCTCTCCACCCACGAGAAGCCCGTCACCACTATGGACAGCCCAGTGTGCCGGAACTCATCGGAAGCACGGCGATGAGTTCCCGCGGTCTCGAGGATCTGCCCCTGTAGAACCCGGCACCGACCTGAAGGAGAGAACCGGATGACGACCGCGTTGCCGCCCGTGGTGTCCGAGCGGGAGTGGCTGGCCGCTCGCAAGGCGCTCCTGGCCAAGGAGAAGGAAGCGACCAAGCTGCGCGACCGGCTCAACGCCGAACGGCGCAGGCTGCCGATGGTGCGCGTGGCGAAGGACTACACCTTCACCGGTCCCGACGGCCCGCTCAGCCTCGCCGAGCTGTTCGAAGGACGCACCCAGCTCTACATCCACCACTTCATGTGGCGCGACGACCTGGACGCGGGCTGCCCCAGCTGCACCGCGTCGGCGGACATGAACTTCACCCCGCAGGTGCTGACCCACCTGCACTCCCGCGACATCACCTTCGCCGCGGTCAGCCGCGCGCCCGCCGAGAAGATCCTGGCCTACAAGGCCAAGCACGACTGGACGTTCCCGTGGTACTCCTCGCACGGCAGCGACTTCAGCTACGACATGCACGCGTCGCTGGACGAGACCCGCCGCCCGGTGGAATACAACTACCTGCCCAAGGACGAGCTCAACCGGCGCGGCATCCCCGAGGAGATGATGACCGGGGACTGGCCCGCCAACAGCGTCTTCCTGCGCGACGGTGACGACGTGTTCCACACCTACACCGCCTACGCGCGCGGTCTCGACCAACTGTTCACGCCGTACAACTTCATCGACCTGACCCCGTACGGCAGGCAGGAGACCTGGGAGGACTCGCCGGAGGGCTGGCCGAAGCTGACCAACGGCCTCGGAAGCTAGACCACTATTTCCCCAGCAAAGAGGCGCTCGCGTCGCACGGCGTGGGAGATGACGACCTGGCGGGCATCGCGACCGGCCGCCCGCCAGGTCACACACCGTCGCAAGCAGGCCTTCTCCGCGCTCGCGGAGCGGCTGGTTGCAGCACAGGCCGGGTAGCTGCTGTGATGCCGTCTCGTGACGGTAACCGAGACACATCGGGCGATTGACGCGGTCTGGCGGATCGAGTCGGCGAGGGTGATCGCCGGGCTCGCGCGGATCGTGCGCGACGTCGGCCGCGCGGAGGAACTGGCACAGGACGCGCTGGTCGCGGCCCTGGAACAGTGGCCGGAACAAGGCGTGCCCAAGAACCCCGGCGCGTGGCTGATGGCCACCGCCAAGCACCGCGCGATCGACCACGTCCGCCGCGAGCAGGTGCTGGCCCGCAAGGTCCAGGAACTCGGCCACGAGATCGAGACCGGTGGCGCGGCCCCCGAACCGGACATCGACGCGGCGCTCGACGACGACATCGGCGACGACGTGCTGCGGCTGGTGTTCACCGCATGCCACCCGGTGCTGTCCACCGAGGCGCAGGTCGCGCTGACCCTGCGGATGCTGGGCGGGCTGACCACCAAGGAGATCGCCCGCGCCTTCCTGGTCGGCGAGTCCACCATCCAGCAGCGCGTCGTGCGAGCCAAACGGACACTGGCCGACGCGAAGATCCCGTTCGAGATCCCCCCGGCCGCGCAGCGCGCCGAACGGCTCGCCGCCGTCCTCGAGGTCATCTACCTGATCTTCAACGAGGGCTACTCGGCCACCGCGGGCGACGACTGGCTGCGGCCGGCGCTGTGCGACGAGGCGCTGCGGCTCGGCCGCGTGCTCGCCGGGCTCGCGCCCAAGGACGCCGAGGTCCACGGCCTGGTGGCGCTGCTGGAGATCCAGGCGTCCCGGGCCAAGGCCCGCACCGACGCCCAGGGCGAGCCGATCCTGCTGCTGGAGCAGAACCGCTCCCAGTGGGACCAGATGCTCATCCGGCGTGGCCTGGCCGCACTGGACAAGGCCGAAGCATTGGACGACAAACGCGGCCCGTACACGCTGCAGGCCGCGATCGCCGCCTGCCACGCCCGCGCCCACGTCGCCGCGGACACCGACTGGGCGCGGATCGCCGCGCTCTACGCCGACCTCGCCGACGTGACCGGCTCACCCATCGTGGAGCTCAACCGGGCGGTCGCGCTGTCCATGGCGTTCGGTCCGGAGGTCGGGCTGCGACTGATCGAGGAGATCGCCGACGCCCCGAGCCTGAAGTCCTACCACCTGCTGCCGACCGTACGCGGCGACCTGCTGGCCAAACTCGGCCGCTACGACGAGGCGCACGCCGAGTTCGAACGAGCCGCGTCTCTCACCGGCAACGCACGCGAACAAGCACTGCTGCTCGACCGCGCGGCGGCCTGCGCACGTGGGGAGGCACCGGACCGATGAGTTCTCCCGGCCCCGTCCGTCTAGGGGGTATGAGCATCAAACCCGAGATCATCGAGCGCGGCGAGCAGCCTTACGCGGCCGTGCGCGGCACTGTGACCATGCAGACCTTCGGCGAGATCGCCGACCGGATGCCGGAGTTGATCGGCTCCCTGCTGGCGCGGGGCGTGGGCCTGGCCGGGGCGCCGTTCTTCCGCTACACCCTGATCGACATGCAAGCTCAACTCGAGGTTGAGGCTGGCATCCCGACCCTCGAGGTGATCGAGGGTGAGGGTGACGTGTTCGCCGCCGTGCTGCCTGCGGGCCACTACGTCAGCCACACCCACGTCGGACACCCCGACGAACTGGTCGGCGTCACCGGCCAGGTGCTCGACTGGGCCGCCGGGGAAGGCCTGACCTGGGACAAGACCGACACCGACCGGGGTGAGCGGTGGGGCTGCCGTCTGGAGGTGCTCAAGTCCGACCCGCGCGTCGAGCCCGACATGACCAAGTGGGAGACCGAACTGGTCTTCCGGCTGGCCGAATAGTCGGCCGGTCGGTCGATCACCACTTCAGGTTCGCCACGACCCTGCGCACCAGCGGCATCGACCGATCGCACTCGTAGGTCTTGTCGACTGGTTTGCCGGTGTCCGCGCTCTGGCTGCCGAACTGCAGCCAAGGCGTGCCGCCGTTGACGTAGATCAGGCAGTACCGGCCGTCGTCAGCGAGAACCGAGCCCTTCTTGGCGCCGACGTCCACGGCCCGTTTCGCCGAGGTGCCGACGTCGGGGAAGGCCGGGGTGTTGAGGATGACGCTGACGTACGACGCGCCATCCGGCGCCTCCCAGCGGCAGCCCCGCCCGACGGTCGGCAGGTCGTCGGGCGCGCCGCTGACCTTGGCGCCGACGTGCGCGCTGACCTCGTCGTCGGTCAGCAACGAGCACGGGTCGGTGGCGACCTTGACGTCGTTCGAGGCGGGCGGCGGGGGCGGCGCCGGGGAGGCGGCTGGCGGCTGGTCCGAGCCGGAGCAGCCGGCCAGCAGCGACAAGGCGGCGAGCGGCACCAAGATTCGTGTGATCACCAGTGGTCCTTGCGTGCAGGGTGCAGGGATGGTGTGTTGTCTAGACCACATCCTGCCCGCAGGGGCGAACCAGGGTCAACACGATCAAGGTTGGGTCCCGATGGCGACCCCGAAGCCCGCTTCGAAGACCCGGCGCAGGACGTCCCACGAGATCATCTCGATGTTGGTGTGCACCGAGATGACGTGCTCGCCGTCAGCGGTGCTGACCGTGAAGAACATGGAACCCCAGTAGCTGCCGCCCACCCCGCGCAGCACCCGGCCGCCCGTGGCCGCCGTGTCGAACTCGAACAAGCCGAGGCCGTACCGCGTGTGCGGCAACCAGTCGCTGCCCTCGGTGCTGACCGTGGTCCACATCTGACGGTGCTGGGCGGGCGGCAGCAGCGTGCCCGAGGCCAACGCGCTGACCGCGCGGATCATGTCGCCGGTGGTGGAGATGATGTTGCCGGGCACCCATGAGGTGTTGAACTCGGTCACGTCGAGCGGGTCGAGCCCCGGCTGCTCGAGCATCGACTCCCAGTTCGACGACGTGACCGCGTCCGCGTCGACGCCGTCCTTGAGGAACTGCCTGGAGTACGCGCGCGGGTGCGGATCGCGGTAGGTCACGTCCGCGGCGGGCCGCACGTAGGTGTGGGTCAGGCCGAGCGGCTGGAAGATCCGGCGCTCGACCTCCTCGGTGAAGCTGTGCCCGGTGATCTTCTCGATCACCGCCTCGGCGAGGTAGAAGCCGCCGTTGGCGTACCGGAAGTGTTCGCCGGGCTGCCCGACCGGCGGCTGGGACACCGTCATCTCGAACAGCTCCTGCCGGGTGAACGCGTCGAAGCGGTGCTCTCGGAACGCGGCACGGGTGGTGTACCGGCTGGTCAGCTCGGGTGCCAGGCCCGTGGGGAACAGGCCGCTGGTGTTGGCGAGCAGGTGCCTGATGGTGATCTTGTCACCGTCGTAGCCGTTGACGTCGAGCACGCCCGGCAGCCAGGCGTTCACCGGGTCGTCGATGCCCACCTTGCCCTCGGCTTCGAGACCGAGCAGCACAGCGGCGATGAACGCCTTGCCGCCGCTGCCGATCTGCGCGTGTTCTCCCGGTTGACGGGGAGCGCCGGTGGCGAGGTCGGCGACGCCCGCGGTGCCGAACCAGGTCCGATGCCCGTCCTTGACGTCGGCGACGATGCCGGGGATGCCCGCCTCGGCCACCGCCCAGTCGAGTACCTGTTGGAGATCAGTGTGGGTCACGTCGAACGCCTTTGCTGTCAGAATATTTCCGATATCGCAAAAGTTACGTTGCATCAGCGGGCGATGACAATCAGAAATCAGTGAAGCGAACGGCAAAGATGCAGTTCAAAAGGCATATTTCGTTGCGCGTTGCTGCCGCCTAATGCAATGATCGCGTTGCGTTGTGCTCGACATCGACAGGCCGGTGACACAGATGGCTGGAGAACGGTTGACCCAGCAGGACAGGCGGCGGATCGCCGCCGGGCTGCGGGAAGGGCTGACCTACGCTGCGATCGGACGCGAGATCGGACGCCCGACCTCGACCGTCACCCGCGAGGTGATGCGCCACGGCGGTCCGGCCGACTACCACGCGGGCCAGGCCCACCGGGCCAGCACACACCACGTGCGCCAGGGCGCGCCCGCCGTGCCGTCACCGGCAAGCCCCCACCTCGGTGGACGTGACCGGCGCGTCGTGAACGGGGTGGCCGCCCACATCGCCGACCTGTTCGTCCAGACCGGGCTCCCGCGAATGATGGCCAGGGTGCTCGCCGCGTTGTTCACCACCGACAGCGGCAGCCTCACCTCGGCCCAGCTCGTGCAACGCCTGAACGTCAGCGCCGCCTCCATCTCCAAGGCCGTCGGCTACCTGGAGTCGATCGAGCTCATCAAACGGGAACGCGACCCCCGCCGCCGCGCGGACCGCTACGTCGTCGACGCCGACGTCTGGTTCCAGGCCACCATGGCCAGCGCCCGCGTCGACGCCCAGATCGCCGCCGCCTGCGCGACCAGTGCCCTCAGGCTCGGCGCCGCCACCCCCGCCGGTGTCCGCCTGAGGACCGTGAGCCAGTTCATGCAGCGCGTCAGCGACGACGTGGTCCGCTCAGCCAAGCACTGGCGCCAGGTGTACGTCGACGAGTGACACGACCTACGACCGTCTCCGGCCCGAGCCGCGTTTCCCCGTCGGCGCGCGTTTCCCACTGGGCTTGCGGTTCCAGTGCGCCGGGCGCGTCAGCGACGGCGGCAGCCGGGTCGCCGAATCCCCGCGCGCGGCGTTGACCTGCGCCTGGGTCAGGAAGATGCTCCCGGTCAGATCCGCGCCCGACAGGTCCGCGTCCCGCAGGTCGGCGCCGATCAGGTCCGCCAGGCGCAGGTCCGCGCCACGCAGGTCGGCACCGATCAGCAACGCCCCGCGCAGGCTCGCGCCGCGCAGGTCGGCGCCCCGCAGCTTGCCGCCGATCAGATCCGCGCCACGCCGGTCCCGTCCACCGGTCCCGGCGCGGACCAGCTCACTCGTGCGCAGCAGCAGCGCGTTGACCTTGTCCCGGTGGGCCGCCAGATCCAGCTCGACGATCGACTCCGCGCCGCCGTGCGTGAGCTTCTCGGTCTCCTCCAGCAGCGCGGCGAGCTGGTCGCGCAGTTCGCGGGCGGGCGGCAGCCGCAACGCCTCGGTGAGGTACCACAGCAACTCGTGCAGCTGCCGCATCGCCGGGAACACCCGGAACATCCGCCCGGCGCTGCCCGGCTCGGCACGCCAGTCCCGCCCGGCGAACGTCACCTGGGAGACCTTCTGGCCCGCGCCGAAACAGTCGAACACCGTGCACCCCGGGAAGCCCCGGTCCCGCAACGAGTCATGGATTCCGCACCGGAAGTCCACCAACAGGTTGCGGCACGGCTCCCCGGCGTCCTTGCTGACCGCGAAGTCCGCCGAGGCCGCGAACGGCAGCGCCACACAGCACAACCCGAAGCACCGGGAACAGTCGGCTCGCAGTTCCTCTGGCACGGGTCTCCCTCAACTGGCTGGTGGCGCTGACATCGCGAAAGGTTAGCTCCACTCCGGCTGCGGCTCACCGAAGCGGTAGGTACCGACGGTCCATTCGAAGCCTTCCGGGTCGGCCACCCGGAACCGGTAGTTCCACTCCGAACGCCCCGCCGCCCAGATCGTCGTCGCGCCTTCGGCGACGGCCTGCTGGTAGATCCGGTCCACTGTCTCCTCGCTGTCGACCGACAAGTACAGGCCGTGTCCTGCGGTGTCGCCCCGGCGAGGCGCCCGCTCGTAGCCGTCGCGGTCGCTGAACACCACGATCGCCGCGTCCCCGAGACGCAGTTCCGCGTGCATGATCCCGCCATGCTCGTCCGGGAACTGCATGGTCGGCTCGAACCCGAGGGCCTTGCCCAGCCAGTCGATGGCCTGCACGGCATCGCGGTAGCCGAAATACGCGCTCAACACTGTCTGTGTGGTCATGCCGGAAGCCTCTCGGCAATAACGGCCAGACCACGTCCTAAACGAAAACGGGATGCCGAAGGGGAGCGGGAGCTGGGACAGTTCGGCCGGTGTACCAGGTACTGCTCATCGGCGGTCCCGCGGGCGTCGGCAAATCGACGGTCGGCTGGGAGGTCTCCGCGCAGCTGCAAGCACGCGACGTGCCGCACTGTCTGGTCGAAGGTGACATCATGGACCAGATCCACCCGGCCCCGCCCGGCGACCCGCACCGCGCCGCGATCACCGAACGCAACCTCGCGGCGATCTGGGCCAACTACGCCGAACTGGGCCAGCGGCGGCTGATCTACACCAACACCGTCAGCATCCTGGACGCCCCGCTGGTCATCCGCGCGATGGGCGACCCGGCCACCGTCGTCACCCGCGTCCTGCTCACCGCCGGCCACGACACCGTGCGTGAACGCCTCGCCCGACGCGAGATCGGCTCCCAGCTCGAACGCCACATCGAACGCAGCGCGTTCATGGCCCGCCACCTCGACGAGAACGCCCCGCACGGCACCATCAGGATCGACACCGACGGGCGGACCATCACCGACATCGCCACGCAGGTGTGCGCGGCATGGCTGTGATCCGGACTAACCGGGGCGTTTGCTGATGATCACCAGGTAGCGGCAGCTCTCGGTGGTGGGGTTGACGAACGAACTCGGTTCCGGCGGCCCCATCTGCAGACAGTCACCAGGCCCCAGGTCGTGCTCGACATCGCCCTCCCGTAACCGCAACCGCCCCGACAACACCCAGATCTGCTGGTGCTTGTAGGTGTACAACTCCGCCGGGTACGACACCACGGCCCCCGCGGGCAGTTCGACCTCCACCAGTTCCAGCGGGCCGCCCGCGTCCGGGGACACCGCGCGGCGGCGGTACCCCGTCTCCGGGTCGGTCCACACCGGCTGGTCAGCGGCCCGGCGCAGCCGGGACGTGTTGGCCTCGGCTCGGGCGATCAACGACGACAACGTCATCCCCAGCGCCGCGGCCAGCCTGCCGAGCAGCACAGCGGTCGGCTGCGCCTCGCCCCGCTCGATCTTCGCGATCATCGCCCGTGACACATTCGATCGGGCGGCCAGAGCGTTCACCGACAGGTCACGGGCTTCGCGGGCGGCGCGCAGCGTGTCGGCCAGCGACACCGCGAGATCATCCATGGCTGTCACTATAGCGTCAGAAACAGCTACTATAAGAGCCATGAAGGTGCGCGACGCGACCGAACTCGACGCGGTGGCGTGCGCGGCGATCTACGCCCCGTACGTCACCGACACAGCGATCACATTCGAAACCGAACCCCCGGCAGCCGAGGAGATGGCCGTCCGGATCACGGCCGCGACCAGTACCCACGCGTGGTTGATCCTGGAAGACGACGACGGCACAGTGATCGGCTACGCCTATGGCGGACCGTTCAAAGCCCGCGAGGCGTATCGGTGGTCATGTGAGGTCAGCGTGTATCTGGAACGCGGCCGACGACGTACCGGCGGCGGCCGCACGCTGTACACCGCGTTGCTGGAGCGACTCGCGCAGCGCGGCTACCGGACCGTGGCCGCGGGCATGACGCTGCCCAACGACGCCAGCGTCGGCCTGCACCGAGCGATGGGGTTCACCACCGTCGGCACATACGAGCGCATCGGGTGGAAGCACGGCGCCTGGCGCGACGTCGCATGGGCCCAACGCGCCATCGGAAGTACCGACGACCCGCCCGGCGATATCGTGCTCGCATGAGACTGACGCGTGCGGAGGCGCAAGAACGAACCCGCGCCAAAGTACTCGCCGCCGCGCGTGACGAATTCGCCGAGCGCGGGTTCCGGGACGCCAAGATCGACGAGATCGCCGCCCGCGCCGAGCTGACCCGCGGCGCGGTGTACTCCAACTTCCCCGGCAAACGCGCGCTCTACTTCGCCGTCCTCGCCGAGACCACCGCGGCCCAGCACGGTCCCGAACACCCCGGCACCCCCACGACGCCACGCGACGTTCTCGGCACGCTGGCTCGTGCCTGGGTCACCCGGTTGCCGATGGCCACCGACCCCCAGGCCCGGCTCGGCGTGCACCTGATGCCCGAGATCGTCGCCGACGACCGCGTCCAGAAACCCTTCGCCCAACTGATGTGGCTCTGCGCCATCCAACTCGGCCTGACCCTGGAGAACCTGCGCCCCGGCACCCGTGAGGTCCGGCGCGCGCAGACCGTCCTCACCACCCTGCACGGCGCAGGCCAGCTCGCCGCCGCCGCGCCCGGGTTCGGCGAGCCGTTCACCGTGGTCACCGCCTGCGAACAGCTCGCGGACGCTGACTTCGACGACACCTGGCTCACGCCCCACACGAACCCCGACGTGCGAACCGCGTCCTCTCCCTGGCCCCTCGGCGAGGACGGGATCGTGGCCATCCTCGGGCTGCACCGGCTGTCAGCCGTGGAGGAGGCGCTACGCGCCGGGACCGAGGTCACGCTCGTGCTCGTCACGGCCGACCCGGTTGAGCTGATCCCGTTGGCACGACTGGTGATCACCGACTTCGCCGGGCTGCTGCGCAACGCCGCCCCGGCCTCGGCACGACCACGGCTGCGGATCGTGCTCGACGACACCAGCACGTACACCGCCGCCGCTGGCATCGACACCGTCACCGACATGACCGAGACCGCGTTGCGCGTCGAGTCCGGCCAGGTCGTGCTGCGCGCCGACGGCTTCGGCGCCTGCCACGCGGCCGCCACCGTGCGCACAGTGAGATCGAGGACCGGACGCCGGTGACCTGCGGCGGCGTGGGTCAGCACGGCACTGGCCGAACTCAACCCACCGTGATCGGCAGGTGCGCGGCCAAGAACGCCGCCCGGTCGGCATACGCGGCCACGTCGTTGATCACGTGCCCCGAGTCGTACCACCGCTGCTGTTTGGGTTGTGGCGCCATCGCGTAGAACTCCTCGGACTCCGCCGCTGTCACACCGATGTCGAACCGCGCGAACTGGTACAACACCGGAACCCGCACACGCCCGATGAAATGCTCGGCGTCGTACGGCGCCATCGCGGTCAGCGTCTGCTCGAACAACTCCGGCGGAATCGACGCCCGCATCCTGGTGATCTGCGGATGGCCGCTGTGGCGCCAGTGGTGTGTCAGGCCCGCCATCGGCACTTCGAGCACGAAACACTCGAACCGCCGGTCGATCCCCGCCACCACCGCCATCATCATCGCCCCGCCGCTGTGCCCGACACCCGCGATCCGGTCCGTGCGGCCCAGCAGCAGATCCGCGCCCCGGCGCAGCGCGAACACCGACCGGCGGATCGCCGCGACCTGGTCGTCGACGTACTGGAACCGCAGGCACAACCCGATCCCGCCCGACCTGGCCAGGGCGACCGCCTCCGGCAGGAACCCCTCCGCGCCGCTGGTGGTGTGCATGTAGACCACGCCCGCGGCAGGCGGACCGTCCGGCTCGACCAGGTAGCCGGTCACCCGCGCGCCTTCGGCGTTGTCGAACGAGCAGCGGGAGATCGTCGCACCGGGACGGACGGCCAGCCGTTCAGTGGTGTCGTTGAGCGGGGCGGCCGAGTCGTAGCGCAAGTCAGGCATGCACTCCAGTGTGCGAGCGCTCCACGGCCGGGAACGCGATGTTTGCCCGTCCGGGAAAGTGACTACGCGCGTTAAGGTGGTCGCACAGGGGGTTTTCATGGCAACCGCGTCATTGGGGCCGGCTTATCGACGGTTGTGGTCGGCGACCGCACTGGCCAATCTGGGCGACGGCATCCGGCAGGCCGCGTTGCCGTTGCTGGCCATCACCATCACGACCAACCCCACGCTCATCGCGGGCGTCGCCGTCGCCGGGCAACTGCCATGGCTGCTGTTCGGGCTGACGGCCGGCGCGGTCGTGGACCGGGTCGACCGGCGGCGCCTGGTGGCCGTGGTCGACGTCGCCCGTGTCGTGTTGCTGGCGGTTCTCGTCGCCGCGGTGGCCGCGAACGTGGTCGGGCTCCCGCTGATCTACCTGGTCGCGTTCGGGTGCGGGATCGGCGAGACACTCCGCGACACGGCCGCGTCCACCTTGCTGCCGCCGCTGGTGAACCGCGACGACCTCGACCGCGCGAACGGCAAACTGATCAACGCCGAGATCGCGGGCAACGAGCTGATCGGCCCGCCGCTGGGGAGCTACCTCGTCGGGATCGCACTGGTCGTGCCGTTCGCGGTGAACGGTGGCACCCTCGCCGTCGCGGTCGTGCTGATCCTCGCCCTGCCGGCCATCTTCGCGCCCCGCTCCGCACCCGGCCGGACCAGGATCCTCGCCGATACCGGCGCCGGACTGCGCTGGCTGGCCGGGCACCGCCGGTTGCGTACCCTCGTCGCGCTCGCCAGCGTGTTCTCGTTCGTGGACAGCGCATGGTTCGCCGTCCTCGTGCTGTACGTGACCCAGGTCCTGGCGCTGCCCGCTGCGGGCTACGGCCTCATGCTCGCTGTCGGCGCGTGCGGCGGACTCGCCGGTGGCGCCTCAGCCGCACGCCTCGGCCGCCTGCTGGGACCTGGGAGAACCCTCGCCGCTTCGCTGCTGGTGGCCGCGGTCGGCCAGGTGCTGCTCGGGCTGACCAGTTCCACCGCGGCCACGGTGGCCGGTCTGGCGCTGGGCAGCTTCGCGTTCGGCGTCTGGAACGTGATCAGCCTGACGCAGCGTCAGAAGAACACACCCGAGGACATGCTCGGCCGCGTCACCAGCACCGCCCGCACGATGACCATGGTCTCGTCGATGCTGGGCGCGCTCGCCGGCGGCGTCGTGGCCAGCACCCTCGGCCTGCACGCGGTGATGTTGCTCGGTGTGCCGATGCTGCTGGCCGCCGCCGTTGTCAGCGTGGTGACGTTCCGCGACTAGGCATCCCACGCTTGGCGCAGCGCCTGAGCGAACACGTCCACCGACTGGCCGCCCGAGACACCGACCTTGCGGTCCAGCACGAAGAACGGCACGGCCCGCGCGCCCAACTGCGCCGCTTCCCGCTGCTCGGCTCGGACCTCCTCGGCGTACAGCGTCGGGTCGTCGAGCACCCGCTGAACGTCCGCCTTGTCCAACCCCGCCGCCACCGCGACGTCGACCACGGTGTCGGCGGCGGTGAAGATCGGCCGCGCCTGGGCGAAGTTCGCGTCGAACACCGCGTTGAGCACCTCGTTCTCCACGCCCTTGGCCCTGGCCAGGTGCAGCACGCGATGCAGGTCGAACGTGTTTCCCACCTCGCGGTCGGTGCGATAGCCGAGCCCCTCGGCCTCGGCCAGCGCGGCGACCCGCTGCTCCATCTCCGCGGCCTGCGGGCCGTAGCGTGCGGTCAGCATCTGCTCGATCGGCTCGACGCCCTCCCGGCCGGGGTCCAGTTCGAACGACCGGTAGACCACCTCGACCTCGTCCCGGTGCTCGAAACCGGCCAGCGCCGCCTCGAACCGGGCCTTGCCGATGTAGCACCACGGGCAGACGACGTCGCTCCAGATCTCCACACGCACGTTCGTCAGTTTACGAAGTTCCGGGCGGACGGGGGAGTACGCACTCGAAGGTAAGTCGGTCAACCCAGCGTGAGCACGCAGGTAACCCGATCGGGCATCAGGGGCGTGTGCTTCGCTGGAGGCCGTGATCAGAACGCGTCGGCAGAAGAACGGCATGGTGACCGTGACCTGGGTGCTGCCCGCGGACGTGCACGACGGGCCGGTCAGCGTCGTTGGCTGCTTCAACGACTGGACACCCGGCCTGCACGTCCTCGGCAAGCGGTCCAACGGAACCCGGTCGGTGTCCTGGACCGCGCCCGCCGGGACCGAGACCCGGTTCCGGTATCTCGGCCACGGCGGCCGCTGGTTCAGCGATCCCGACAGCACCAGCCACGGCGTGGACAGCGTCGTCGTCGCCGAGGCCTCACGGAACTAGCAGGACCTTGCCCGTGGTCGCCCTGGTCTCCAGCGCCGCGTGGGCCGCGGCGGCCTCGGCGAGCGGGAAGCTCTGCACGGCGGGCACGAGCTTGCCCTCGCCCGCTGCCGCGAGCGCCTCGGCCTCGAAGTCGTACTTGCCGGGCGCCTGCAGCATCGTCCCCAGCGCGTCGACCGCCGTGACGTTCGGGTTGTCCTGCGCGAACTCCTGCTGCGCGGCGTTGCCGATCGACACGAACCGGCCACCGTCGACGATCCGGTCGTAGGCCAGCTTGCCCAGTTCGCCGCCCACCCCGTCGAGCACCAGCGTCACGCCGTGCACGGCCTGCTCCCAGCCCGGTTCGTTGTAGTCCACCGCGTCGACACCCAACTCCCGCACCGCCGCGACCTTCGCCGGACCACCCGCGGCCCCGATCACCTTCGCGCCCAGATCCCGCAGGTACTGCACCACCAGTCGTCCAATCCCCCCGGCGGCCGAGGTCACCAACACGGTGTCGCCCGCGGTCGGCTGGGCGATGTGCAGGAACCCCAGTGCGGTGTTGCCCGTGATGATCATCGCGGCGGCGGCCTCGAACCCGAGCCCGGCGGGGATCCGGTGCACGTTCGCCACGGGCGCGACCGTGAACTCCGCGTACCCGCCCGGCGAGCTGCGCGCGACCACGACCTCCCGGCCGAGCCACTCGGTGTCGACCTCCGGGCCGAGCATGTCCACCACCCCGGCCACCTCACCACCGAAGATCGACGGCAGTTCGGGCAACGGCGGCGACATGCCGCTGACCTTGCCCTGGCGCATCACCGTCTCGATGTAGTGGACACCGGCGGCCTTGATCGCGATCCGGACCTCACCGGGACCGGGCACCGGGTCGGGGACGGTCTCGTACTTCAGGTTCTCGGCGGGGCCGAACGAATGGAGAACAACTGCGTGCATACCGTTCAGCCTGCAACCTCAACCGAGGCTGAGGTCAACCCTTGACCCTCTCACTGTGTGAGGGCCTGTACTGGGAGTCGTCATGTTCAGCATTGGAGACTTCGCCAAGCACGGCCGTGTGTCGGTGCGGATGTTGCGGCACTACGACGCCATCGGCCTGCTGCGCCCCGCGCACGTCGACCAGTCCAGCAACTACCGCTACTACGCGGCCGAGCAGTTGACCCGGCTCAACCGGATCATCGCGTTGAAGGATCTCGGCTTCAGCCTGCAGCAGGTGGCCACGATGCTCGACGAGCGGATCAGTGCCCAGGAAATGCGCGGCATGCTGCGGCTGCGACAGATGGAACTGCACACTGCGGTCACCGAGACAGCCGCACGGCTGGCCCGGGTCGAGGCGAGGCTCCGCAGTATCGAGACCGAGGGAACGATGGCCGAGGAAATCGTGATCAAGAGCTTGCCCGCGTTGCGGCTGGCCGAGCTCGTCACCGAGGCTGCCAGCTTCGAACCACAGGACATCGGCCCCGTCATCGGGCCGCTGTACGTGGCACTGTGCGAGCTCGTCACCCAGCCGATCGGCCCGGGGCTGTCGCGCTACAAGGAACTGCCCGACGGCAGGATCGAAGTGCACGCGGGCTTCCCGGTCGCCGCCGACGTGCCCGGCACCACGATGGTGGACCTGCCCGCGGTGGCACGCGCCGCCACGATCGTGCACCACGGCGACCTGGACGACGTGCTGCCGACCTCGCAGGCGCTGATCCGCTGGATCGAGGACAACGGGTACACGACCACCGAACTGCCCAGGGAACTGTCGCTGGCAGTGCCCGAAGACCGCGCCGAGTGGGTCACCGAACTCCAGGCGCCGCTGGCATGACCGCATACATCGGATCAGGGCCGTACTGCTACTCCAACAGCGTGGCGATGCTGACCGGCGCCACCCCCGCGGTGGTCGAGACGCTGACCGGTTCGCCGTTCGGGGCGCAGATCGAGGGGGCACTGCCGTACTTCGACCCGTGCGGCTGGCACCCGGAAATCGGTGTGGACAACGCGTTGTCGTTACTGGGCTGGCGGTGCGAACGGGAAACCGGGGGAGACCCCGTGGCCCGGCTGCGTGCGCTGGACTCCCCGGCGATGGCGGGACCGCTCGACATGGGGCTGTTGTCGTACCAGACAGCGGGCGCCGGTGACCACTACGTCGTCGTGCTCGAGGTGACCGACGACGTGGTGCTCCTGCACGACCCGGAAAGTCACCCGTACGCGACCCTGCCGATCGCGCAGTTCGTTGCGGCGTGGGAAGGCAAAGCTGTCACGTACAGCACCGAGTCGTTCGTGCTGCGGTCGAAGTTCGTCCGGGACCGTGCGGTGTCCGAAGTGGACGCTTTGTGGGCGTCCGTGCCGCAGGCGATCCGCTGGCTGGACGGCGCGAGCGACGCCGTGCTCGAGATGGCGTCACGGTCCTTCGACGCCGACACCCGGACGCTGTGGGCGCACTTCGGCATCCGGGTGGGGACGCGGCGCCTCGCCGACGCCTCGGCGAACCTGGCCGCACTGGGCCTGACCGAATCCGCCCGGGTGCTCGACGAGCAGGCCCGGCTGGTCGGCGGGCTGCAGTACCCGCTGCTCAACGACGACGACCTGGCCGTGGCCGACGGGCTGCGGCGCCTGTCGCCGACCTATAACCGGCTGCGTGACGTGCTGGAGGCTGAGTACGTTCGCGTGCGTGGCTGACGAGACCATGACGGCCAACGTCGCACAGGCCATTGTGGACCCACAGCAGTGGGCGCGGACGTTGCGAGGCGCCCACGCCGCACTGCGCCCTGGCGGGCGCTTCGTGTTCGAGACACGGGTGCCCGCCCGGCGGGCGTGGCTGGAGTGGACGCGCGCGGCGTCGCATCGCGTCTCGTCCATCGACGGCGTCGGCGATGTCGAGAACTGGGTCGAGGTTCTCGACGTCAGCCTGCCGCTGGTGACCTTCCGCAGGACGTACGTCTTCGCCGACGGCGAGCGGCTGCTGTCCGACTCGACGTTGCGGTTCCGTGACCGCGACGAGATCGAAGCGGACCTCGTCGCACACGGCTTTCGCGTCAGCGAGGTCCGCGACGCCCCCGACCGCCCCGGCCGTGAGTACGTGTTCCTGGCGCAGACCCAGACACAGACCTAGGCACGGACCTTGGCCAGGAACGCCGTGACGTTGGCCATCATCCGCTCCACGCTGGCCTCGAGCGAGATCGACTCCTTCATCTGCCCCGCCTGCCCGGCGTCCTTCTTGCCACGCAGGTACAGCGAACACGCCAGGTCGGCGCACATGTATGCGCCCACGGAGTTGCCCTGCTGGCCGCTCTTGCCCGCCTTGCGGCCGGTCATCAGCGAGACTCCGCCGCCGGTGTGCGTGGTCAGGCAGAGCGAGCACATGGACCGGCGCACGAATCCGGCCGACCCTGGCGCGGCTCGGCGCAGCGCCACCCCGACGAACCCGTCGCCCTCCGGGGCGATCAGGTAGGCGCGGTCCGGCGCGGCCTGGTCCTGCCAGCCGAAGAAGTCCAGGTCATCCCACGGGCGGTCGGCCAGGTCCCTGGGCACGGCCAGCCGCTTCGCCTCGCCCTTGGTGCAGTTGACGAACGAGGCGCGGATCTCGGGGTCGGTGACTGGTCTCATGCTTACGACGGTAGATTTCCTAGGGGTATTAGGCAAATAATTAATGTACCTAGGGAGGTGATCCATGGCACGTGCCGGACTGACAGCAGACCGCCTGGTCCAGGCGGCGGCGGAGCTCGCGGACGAGATCGGGTTCGACAAGGTGACCGTCTCGGCGCTGGCCCGCCGCTTCGGCGTCAAGGACGCGAGCCTGTACTCGCACGTCAAGAACGCCCAGGACCTCAAGGAACGCGTCGCCATGCTCGCACTGGGCGAAATGGCCGACCTGGCCGCCGACGCGCTGGCCGGTCGTGCGGGCAAGGACGCGCTGGTGGCGTTCGCCAACACCTACCGCACGTACGCCAAGCTGCACCCCGGCCGCTACGCCGCCGCTCAACTGCCGTTGCGCCCGGAGGCTGCCGAAGCCAGCGCGGCCCGGCGGCACTCGGAGATGAACCGCGCGATCCTGCGTGGCTACGGCCTGCCCGAACCCGCCCAGACCGACGCGATCCGGATGCTGGCCGGCACGTTCCACGGATACGTCACCCTGGAGATGGCGGGCGCGTTCAGCCACACGCCCCGCGAGACCAGCGTCTCGTGGTCACGCACCCTGGACGCGCTCGACGTCACGCTCAGGAACTGGCCACCGGAGTGACCCGTTTCGTGCCGTACACGAACGGATGCTCCTCTTCCTCCGCGATGTCGTCCTGCGGGTAGCCCCGCACGAAGCCCGTCGCCGCGGCCAACCGGCGCATCGCGTCCTCGCTGATCGACACCCCGACAGCACCGAGGTTGTCCTTGACCTGCTCGACGCTGGACGCACCGATGATCGGGTGCACGATCGGCGATCGATGCCACAACCAGGCCAGCGCGACCTGCGCGGGTGACACGCCGAGCTCGTCGGCGACGGTTTGGACCTCTCGCGCCACCGCCTGTTCCTGAGTGCTCACGGCCTCGACGTCGAGCCGCTGACCGGAGCCCGCCGCGCCGCCGCCCGTGAGTCTGCCCGCCAACTTGCCCTGCGCCAGTGGCGCGTACGCCGCCACGGTGACACCTGACGCCTGCGCCATGGGCAGCAGGTCACGTTCGATGTCCCGCCGCAGCAGGTTGTACGGCACCTGAAGCCCCGCGAACGCGCTCCACCCACGCCACTCGGCCACCGTGTTGGCCCGGCTGACCAGCCACGCCGGAGCATTGGAGATCCCGACGTAGCGGATCTTGCCCGCCCGCACCGCGTCGTCGAGCACACGCATGGTCTCCTCGATCGGCGTGTGCCGGTCCCAGCAGTGCACCCAGTACAGGTCGATGTAGTCGGTACGCAGCCGCCGCAGGCTCTGCTCCAACGTGAGCACCATGTTCTTACGGTGGTTGCCCGACGCGTTCGGGTCGTTCTGGTCACGCGAGAGCGTGTACTTCGTCGCCAGCACCAGGCTGTCGCGCCGGTCGCCCAGCATCTCACCGAGGATCGACTCGCTCTCGCCGTACGCCGACGCCGTGTCGATCACGTTGCCACCCGCGTCGAGGTAGGCGTCCAGCATCGCGTGGAACGTCCGCTCACCGCCGCGCTCGTAGAACGTCATGGCGCCGAAGAACAGCTCCGAAATCCGCAACCCGGTGCGGCCCAACAGTCGATAACGCATGGCCATGAGCCTGCCGAGACGCCGGCCGTCGAGGGAGACCGCGACAAGGGTGGCCCCACGAGGGCTACGCTGCAGGTCATGACCGAGTTGGGTGCGTTCCTGCGGGCACGGCGCGAGTCGATCGCACCGGCGGACGCGGGTCTGCCCGACAGTCCGCGCCGCCGCACACCCGGCCTGCGCAGGGCGGAACTGGCCACCCTGGCGGGCATCAGCGTCGAGTACCTGACACGCCTGGAACAAGGCCGAGACCGCAATCCCTCCAGCGAGATCCTCGGCGCGCTGGCCGACGCACTGCGCCTGACCGTCGACGAACGCGTCTACCTGCACCGGTTGATGAAAGCCAACACCGGTACCGCCTGTCAGGGCACCACAGCACCTCCCCGTACCGTCCGCTCGACCGTGACAGCGATGCTCACGCGACTGGAGCCAACCCCCGCGATAGTCACCAACCAGGTGGGCGACGTACTAGCGCACACCACGGGCTACGCACGCTTGCTCGACCCGGTGCCGGAGAACATGGCGTGGTTCGTGTTCACCTCACCGCACGCCCACGACACGTTCCCCGACTGGGCCGTCATCGCCGACCAGTGGGCCGCGGACCTGCGCACGGCCGCGTCACTCGGCGACCCCTACGCCGCGTTCATGGCCCAGGAACTCCAGGTCGCCGGAGGCACGGAGTTCAGCAGGCGCTACGACTCGTCCACCATGCTCGCCAGTCGCACCGGCGTCGAACACTGGCGGCACCCGAGGGTGGGGGAGTTGCGGCTGGCGTACGAAACCCTTGCCCTGCCCGACGTCGACGAACAAAGGCTGACGGTCTACCTCCCGGCGGACGACGCCACGTCAACCGCCCTCGACCTGCTCACCCTGCACAACGACGTTCTCCAGTAGCGTCCGTTTCCACCACCGGGGCAGACATGCTGGGCTACGGCTCTTCCTGGCCGCGTGGCCGTCGTCCTCGGTCGTCGTCGCCGATGGTGCGGAAGTCGGTGAGGTCGAGGTCGCTGGATTCGTGCACGACCCGGTTGCCGTGCCCGAGGCGGACGTTGCGCCGATCGACGTCCATGTCGTCGCCGAACGACGGTCGCTCGCTGCGGTCCAGTTGGCTCTGGAACTGCGCGGCGAGGTTGGCCATACCGGCCGCGAACAGGATGACCTCGGGCTCGCCGCGGACCAGGTCAGCGTCGAGGGTGTACCCGTGCGCCGTCGGGTTGTGCAGCAGGACGTCGTTGGCCGCGGCGACGTTGTTCTCGTTGTGCGTGGTGCCGAACCCCGCGAGGTAGGCCCGGAGTGTCGGGAAGTCCGCGAAACGCAACAAGGTGATGACGGCCTGCACGACGTAGTTGTGCAGGTATGTCGACGCGGTCCCGTAGCGTCCGCCGGCGTGCGCGGAGAATCGGGAGCCGATCGCGAACCAGGCGGGTGGGTTGGGCAGTGCCTGTTGCGCGCCCGTGGCGGTGGTGAACTGCTGCACGGTTGTGCCGTGGGTCAGCGTTGTTCCCACGGCCAAGGTCCGGATCGGGATGCCGCCGACCGGGGCAGGCACAGCGACCGGGACGGCTCCTGCGGCTGCGGCGGGCGCGGTGCCGAGCAGAGCGTCTCGCGCTGCGGCCGGGTCCGCGATGATGGCGTCCAGGTCGGCGGTGCTCAGGTGCGTGAGCAGGTCGGCGACGGCGTCGCTCGGTCCGGTGGGGTGCGCCATGACGTGATCCTTTGCTGCCGCTCGTCGCTGGTCAGGAAGTCCTCGCGGCGCGGGCGAGGCGCGCCGCGTCCTGCAGGATCCGGTCGAGTTCGGCGGGGTCGAGTTCGGCGAGCGGGAGTCCGCTCGCCTCAAGGGTGGACGCGATGTCGTACCGCAGGCGTTCGTCGATCACGGCGTCCGCCGCACCGCTGTCGGACCCGTCAGGCACGGCCTCGCCGAGGATGGTGTCGATCCACTGGGTGAGCGTGGTGGCCTTGGTCGCGTCGTCGGCCGCTTCCCAGCCCGGCCAGATCTGGTCGAAGGTGGCGGTGACCGCCTGTGGCCAGTCGTCTCCCATGCCGCGCTGCAACCGGTCGCCGATGTCGGCCGGGACCCAGCCCCAGTACGTGCCTTCCGCCGCCGCGTCCCTCTGGCCGTACTGCGCCGCGAGGTCCTGCGGGTCGTACTCGGCCAACTCCATCACGACGGACAACGGGGCACTCGTCAGCCGCTCCAGGTTCTCGACGAAACGGTCGATCACCGAGTCGTCGATCGACGAGTCGTACTGGGTCCCGGTCGCGCGGAGCTGGTCGACGAAGCCACTCCAGTCGTCGGGCTGTTGCGACGCCACCGCGGAGACAGCGTCGAACCAACCCCGCCCGTTGGCGGCAGGCAGTTCGACCGCGTTGATCACAGCAGCGGCCAGCTGGTCGTCCATGGGCGCTCCCTTGCCGTTGCCCAGGTCGCCGCAAGCGCACCTGGTGTCGACATGGACTGAGGTTAGGAGCGCCGGGGCGACGCCGGACAGAGTCCTTGGTGTAAGAGACAAGGCAGGGCGCCGTGCCCGAACGCCTTGCACGTGGCTCGCCGAGACCGCAGTGGACGCTGACCTGTGGCGAGATCGCTAAGCGCCGTCTCCTGTCGCCCGTCCAGCCATGTTCAGGAGCTGTGTCAACTGGGTGCTGATCGTGTTGTCCTGGGGTAGTTGGTCAACCAGTTCGGCCAGACCGGTCGTGAGTGTGTCCAGGCGTCGTTGGATCTGCTCGGCGCGGGTGGTGTGCTCGGCCAGTCGCTGGGCGAGAGTCGCCTTCTCGGAGTGCAATGGGGCGAGGGTCTGGGCGTAGTCCTGCGCGGCCTGCGCGAGTTGACGGGTCAGGGCGTCGACGCGTGCCTCGGCAGTCCTGCGGATCTGGTCCTCAACGCTGGCATGGTTCTGGTTCTGTTCGGCGAGCTTCTGCTCGTAGTCGGCGAGCAAGGTGCTGCGCAACCGTGCTGCGTCCTCGGTGTGTTCGGCGCGCAGCCGGGCTAGGGAGTCGACAGTGGCGATGCGTTCGCTTTGCAACGTGGTCTGCAGCTCGGTGACCCGCTGCTGCATGTCCGATACCTGTTGCAGTGCCTGCTGCCGTTCTCGTTGCGCGTCGTCGCGCGCGGTCTCAGCGGTCTGTTGCGCCGTGGCCGCCTGGGTGGCGGCGGTTTCCGCGGTCGTGGCTCTGGCGTTGGCCTCGTCGCGTTCGGCACGGTCGGCCTCGGCGGCAGTCCGCGCGGTGCGCGCGTCGGCCTGGGCCTGGTCGCGTTCGGTGTTCGCTGCTGCCATGTGTTGCTCGGCCTGGTGTCGGGCGGTCTGGGCGTCGTCGCGTTCGGCCACGGCGGCGGCGACCTGGCTGGAGACGTAACCCTGGATGGCCGTGAGTTCGGCCAGTAGGGGAGTCACAGCACCTTTGATGTGGCTGAGCCGGTCGTCGAGCACACCGACGTCCATTTGTGTCATGGGCTGGTCGGGGCCGTAGATCTGGACCCAGATCTCGCGATGCTCGTCAAGCATCGCGCAGGTGATGACCTTCGCCCCCCACTGCCCATAGCGCTCCGGGTCGGCGGGGCAGTACGGCGTAGGCCGCCCGCCCCGCGCCGACATCGGCGGCAGTTGACGCCCGCAGTACGCGCAAGGGGCGTCACGCCCTGTCGTCAGCGCCTGCAGGGCTTCGTCTCGGCGTTGATCGCGACTGCCTCGGCGGATCGGAGGCCTCTGCCGTTCTGGGCCGGTCTCCACGGCGTCTCCGGACGTGTCTCGCTCAGTTTTGGCGCTTCCACCAGGCGCTTCAGTCACATCCAGACCCTATCAGTTTTGGTTTAAATACTAAAACCATGGGTTGCTATTAAGAAACTAAAACATCGGCAGACGTCTGACGCGGAGAGATTATATAGATAACTTGGATTATTGATATGAAATGGTCAGAGTTCGTTGCGCCCGGAGCAGCGTCCCTCGGCAGGGGGCGGCACGGCCACCAGGTCGCACCTCGTAGTACGCGGTGAACAAGATGGCGACCTGTCAGGTTCTGGCACCGCAGAGTGGCCGATGTTGTTTTCGTGCACGGGAATCGCACTCGATGGCGGATCGGTGCAGTGCGCCGGGTGGTGCTGCGCTGCCTTCTAGGGTCTGGGGATGAATGCCGACATCGACGTGCGATCGGCCGCCGCCCGGCTCGTCGGCGTCGCGCACCACACGCCCGTGCTCCGATCGAGCACCTTGAACGACCTGGTCGGCGCCGAGGTGTTCCTCAAGTGCGAGAACTTCCAGCGCGGTGGGGCGTTCAAGTTCCGGGGCGCTTTCAACGCGGCATCGCGGTTGCCGCCCGAGAGCGTGAAAAAGGGCCTGCTGACTCACTCCTCGGGCAACCATGGCCAGGCCGTCGCCCTGGCGGCCCGTGAGCTGGGTGTGCCCGCCGTCGTGCTCATGCCGCACGACGCACCCCGTTCCAAGGTGGCTGCGACGGTCGGCTACGGGGCCGAGGTGATCAGATTCGACCGCTACGGCGACGACCGCGAGCTCCTGGCTGCGACGGTGGCCGCGGACCGGGACATGACCCTCATCCCGCCCTACGACCACCCGGACGTGATCGCGGGGCAGGGCACCACCGCCCTCGAACTCTTCGAGGAGGTCGGCGAGCTCGACCTGCTGGTGGTGCCCGTCGGAGGAGGAGGCCTGATAGCGGGTTGTGCACTGGCTGCCGCGGACCGCCAAGTCGGCACGCGCATCGTGGGCGTCGAGCCGGCGGCCGGCGACGACACGAAGCGGTCGCTCGAAGCGGGACACCGCATCGCCATCGAGGTGCCGCGGACGATCGCGGACGGGCAAGCCGCGGCGACGCCCGGTGAGCTCACCTTCTCCATCAACCGGCGTCTCGTCGACGGCGTGGTCGTGGTCACGGAAGACCAGATCCGCGAAGCCATGCGATTCGCCTTCGAACGTCTCAAGCTCGTCCTCGAGCCCAGCGGTGCCAGTGCGCTGGCAGCGCTCATCTCGTCCGCCGTCCACCCGTTGCCCGCGCGCGTCGGACTCGTCATCTCAGGCGGGAACGTCGACGTGAGCCGGTTCACCGAACTCTGTGGATGAGCGGACGGGCCGTTCGCCGCATCTGGATGCGGTACCGTGCACGAATTCTTCCGGAAATGCGTTCTGGTCGCACGAAAGGATGCTTTGTCCGTGAAAGACGCGGAGTTCGACGAACTCGACATCGCGATCGTGGACGCGGTGCGGTCGGTGCCGCGCGTGAGCTGGCGTGACCTGGCGCCCGTCATGGGGGTCAACGCGGCGACGATCAGCAGGCGCTGGTCGCGCATGCAGGCCGCGGGCGTCGTCTGGGTGACCGCTCATCCCGCGGGCAACGCGACTCCGACCTGTGCTTTGGTGGAGATCAACTGCGCTCCCGGCGCGGCGGCCGCCGTCGCCGAAGCGCTCGCCGGTGACGTGGAGGCGGCCACCGTGAAACTGACCTCCGGTGCCCGTGACCTGCAGGTGCTGGTGCAGGTGCCGGGGCTCGCCGCGCTGTCCGGTTACCTGTCCGACCGCATCGGCCGCACACCGGGGGTCGAGAGGGTGCGCGGGTACATCGCGACCCGGTCGGCCTTCGAAGCCAGCAGGTGGCGAGAAGGTGCGCTCGACCCCGAACAGCAGCGCCGGCTCGGCGCATATGGCACTGCCCGCGGCGAGCACGACGGCGTGCTGGAACCGGCGGATCATCGGCTGTTGCGCGCGTTGACCCTCGATGGACGGATGTCACTCGAGCGGCTGAGCGAGCACGTGGGCCTCGGCGCTGTGACCGTCCGGCGCCGCTTGGCGAGGCTGGAAAGCGCCGGACTGGTCATCTTCCGGTGCGACACCTCGCAGCACCTCTCCGGTCGAGCGGTCGCCGTGACCTACTACGGCTCCATCGACGCGCACGAACTGGACGCTGCGGAAGGGCGGCTTCGCGGGCTTCCCGGTGTGCGGGCGTGCAGCATCGTCGCCGGGCCGCACAACGTCGTCATCGACGCGTGGCTCCACTCCACGGCGGAAGTCCACGAGCTGGAAAGCAAGATGAGCCACGCGTTGCCGGCCCTGCGGATCAGGGACCGGTCGATCGTCCTGCGGCTGGTCAAGCTGCTCGGCCGGATCCTCGACGCCGAGGGTCGCTCGGTGCGATCGGTTCCGCTGCTCCACGAAGACGCGGGGTGTTCCCTCGTGAGGTCCGGGCTCCCGGCACCGTCGAATCCGGGATCAGGGCCGTGAAGCCGCGCCGATCGCCGTGACCCACGCCAGGATCCGGTCGTCGTGGCCGGTGAAGTTGCCGCGCCGGACGACACCGTCGACGTCGATGTGCCGAGAGTCGATGAGACCGAACTGGCCGAGCAGTTCGACCAGGAGCGGCCGGACGAGCAACGGCAAGCTCGCGCCACCGCACTCGGCGAGGGAGAACCGCGCTCCGCAGGGGCGCACGGAGCGAACGCGGGTGCCCACCGGGTGAAATCCGTCGGACCCCCGATTCCAGATCTCGTGCGGATAGCTGTTCATCGCAGTGCCTTCTCCAAGGTTCACCTCGATCGACAGTTCTCCACGGCAACCCAGGTGTTCGGCATACGCGGATGCCAACCGCACCGCGGCGACCGAGATCCAGGCGACCGCGCCCTCGCCGACCGCCAGGACGGTTTCGCCGTCGGCTGGATTCCGCCGCAATCCACCCACCGGTAGTCGAAGAACGGACGAGCCGTCCGTGTGTGCCTCCAGCGCGTACCGGATATCGGGTCCGTCCGAGGAGAAAACGAACAGTGCGGGCTCTGTCCGAGGCTCCTCCGCGCCGATCGGAATGGGAGCGGGCCAGGTCGAGACATGATTTCGCACCCATGCTGCGAGTGCTTCACCGGACAGCCGGTGCGGGTCGGTCATCGGTGCCGATGGCGTTGCCTTGACCGTGATCCAGGCCTGGTCGGTGGTCATGGTTTCGATGAACTCCTTGTGGATGGCCGCGCCGTTATAGTGAGCTCGTGTCGAGAGTCATCGCCAGTACGCAGACGCCGGGGCGCAGGCGGCGGTCCGAAGGCAAGAGGGCCGCGATTCTCGACGCGGCGGAGATCCTGTTCGTCGAAGAGGGCTACGACGCCGTCAGCGTGGAGGAGATCGCGGCCCATGCCCAGGTGTCCAAGCGAACTGTGTACGACCACTTCGGGGACAAAGAAGAAATCTTCTCGAGGGTGCTGGAACGCGTGAGTGACGCGTTGACCGATGCCGTGCGTGCGGCAATCGACGAAGAGCTGGCCGGGAGGTCCGGTCTTCGGGATGAACTCGTCAATTTCGGCAGCCGCATCGCCGGTCAGACCCTGAAGTCCTCCCGGTATGCGACGTTCAGGATGCTGGATTCCCGTCGCGGGTCTCGCCCTGGGTTACCGGAGTCCAAGCGCGATCTCGCCGAACGGATGCTCGCGGAACGCTTCGCCGATTTTGTCGAAACAGGGCGGATTCACGCCGCCGATCCGGCAGTCGCCGCTCGCCACTTCACGGCTCTGACGATCGGTCTGGTCCTGGAGGATCTGGTCCGGGGAAGAACGGACTGCTCGTCGCAGCTCCAGAAGGTCGTCGCCGACGGAGTGGACGTCTTCCTGCGGGCCTACGGCTAGGTCGTGTCTCGAAGTCCCCGGTCGATGAGAGTCTGCCCCGGCCGGAGGCTTTGAGACACGGCCAACGGGTCAGAACATCTTCCTGGCCTCGGAGTCGGCGACCAGTTCGGGATTCGGTACGACGGACTTGCTGGCCACATTGGCGAGCATCTGGTGCGCCATGTGGAAGCCGAAGTCCTCGGCAACCGTCTTCTTCCAGTGCCGCGACAGGATGTTGTGGGTGGCCCACCTGGTGTACCGCGGTCGCTTCATGATGAACCGCGCCAGGTCCCAGGCACGACCGAGGAGTTCCGCACGCGGCAGGACGTCGTTGATGATGCCCCACTCGAGCGCCGTGTCGGCCGGAATCGACTTCGCCGCGTAGATGTAGTACGCGGCGCGCTTGGGGCCGATCAACGACTGCAGTGCCATTGCCTGGCCGTCTCCGGGAGGCGATCCCAGCCAGAAGTGGGGGTCCATGAAGTCGGCGTCCGGCGCGGCGAACGTGACGTCGCTCATCGTCGCGAACTCCGTGTGCACACCGGGTCCGTTCACGGCGGCGATCGTGGGGACGTCGATGCTGTTGACGAAACTCTCGATCAGCTTCCAGCCGTCGTACATCCGCTGCTGGATGTGGTCGGGTTCCAGGTCGGAGGCCGGCTTGGGGTTCATGCCGCGGGGATCTCCGGTCATCCACCTGTCGCCGGTGCCGGTGATGATCAGCACCTGGTTCTCGGGGTCGTTGCCGACCTCCTGCCAGAAACGCGGCCACGCGTTGTGGGCGGCGTGCGTGTGGACATACGGGCCGCCGTCGGTGTGCAGCCGGATTTCGAGGATGCCGTCCTCGCGCTTCAACTGGAAGAAATCCGCATAGGTGGCCGAGTACTCCTCAAGGCCGCGGGGTGCCAGGTAGCCGTTCCAGTGATCGGCCGGGTTGAACGTCATGGTCGTGCCTCCGGGTGATCTCGGGGGGAGGCCACCAAAAGTACACGACCCGGTGTGGTTTTCAACTTCGAAGTTCGCAGTGTTGATTTCGTGCACACAGGACCCTCCGCAGTGCCTGATTCATGCATTCCAGTGGTGGTTTCGTGCGGCCGTCTTACGGTCCCGCTGAAGACGAGAAAGCCAGAGAGGGCAAGGTGGGATGGAGTGGAACTCAGCGAGAAGGCGGCTCTTCGCGTGCACGACGTCCGGCTGATCGACGGGGTCAGCGCGGAGGTCGTGGATGACGCCGTGCTGGACGCGGGCGCCGACGGGAAGGTCGTCTACGCCGGACCGGCAGCCGGGGCACCGGCGCCGGGCAGAGATGTGCGGACCGTCGACGGCCGGGGCGGGACGTTGCTGCCCGGCCTCTTCGACTGCCACACGCACTTCGGGTTCGCGTCCACCAGGTCGCTCGTGGAGACCGCGTTCCTCCTCGACCCCGTGGTCGGCATGGTGCAGACGGCGGAACGACTGCGGCTGACGCTGGAGGCCGGCATCACGTCCGCGCGGGACCTCGGCGGACTGCCCGCGGGGTACCGCGACGCGGTGGGTGCGGGGCTCCTGCCCGGTCCGCGGCTGCAGACCTCGGTGGGCATCATCAGCCACACCGGTGGTCACGCCGACGCGACCATGCCCAGCGGCAAGGACCTGGACTTCGACTACTGCGTGCTGGCCGACGACGTCGCCGCGGTGCGCACGGCCGCGAGGCGGATGATGCGCTCGGGCGCGGACGTCATCAAGATCTGCACCAGCGGCGGCATCAGCAGCGCTCACGACGACCCCGACGACGAGGACCTGCTCGACGACGAGATCGCGGCGGTCGTCGACGAAGGCAGGCGCCGGGGTGGACGGCCGGTGGCCGCGCACGCTCAGGGGCGCGCCGGTGTGCTGGCCGCGATCCGCGGTGGCGTGCGGTCGGTCGAGCACGGCTTCGGCATCGACGACGAAGGCTGCGACCTGCTCGGCGAGCGAGGTGCCTTCCTGGTGCCGACGTTGGCGACGGTGTTCCAACCCCTGGACCCGGCGAAATCCGCCCCGTGGCGGTACGAGAAGAAGCTGCGCTGGAACGAACGGGCCAAGGAGAACATCGCCGAGGCGATCAGCCGGAAGGTGGACATCGCGGCGGGAACGGACGCCGGGATCACCCCGCACGCTCAGAACGCGTTCGAGCTCTGGTGCCTCGTCGAGCTCGGGATGTCACCGATGGACGCGATCAAGGCGGCCACGTCGACCAGCGCGCGGCTGCTCGGCGTCGGCGACACGCTCGGATCCCTGCGGCCCGGTTACCAGGCGGATCTCGTGCTCAGCGCTCAAGACCCGGTGCGGGACATCACCTGTCTCACGAACCCGGAGAACATCCTCCTGGTCGCCCAGCAGGGTGTGATCCGCAAGAACATCGTGTCCGCCGACCCTGGGGCTTCCTGATGTCACTACTGCGCGCGTTTCGTGACAAGAAGAACACCCTCTCGAAGGCCGTCAGGCGCAAGCCCGCGGCGGCAGCGGTCTCCGGGACCGGCTCCGCGGTGCAGGTCGAGACCGTTGAGGCCGAGGAGTACCTCCACCACGGGTGGACCCGCCGGGTCGTCGGTTACGTCGCGATCCTGATGATGGTCAACGTCATGGTCGACAGCGTGCTCGCGTCGCCGACCTTCGTCCTCCCGCAGCTCGGCGAAGCGTTCCACACCAACCAGTTCGCCTGGATCGGCTCCAGCGCGATGCTCGCGGGAGCGATGTGGGCGCCCCTGCTCGGCAAGAGCGCCGACATCAACGGCAAGCGCAAGATCCTGGTGATCACGCTGCTCGTCGCGGGCGCGGGTGGCCTGGTGTGCCTGATCGCACCGAACGTCGCGGTCTTCGTGCTCGGTCGTCTCCTGCAAGGCACCGCCGTCGCGGCGACGTTCCTCACGGTGGCGCTCATCCGCGACATCTGCGCACCGAAGTTCGCCATGGTGGTCACCGGGTTCGTGACCTCCGGCTCGGCTGTCTTCGGCATCATCACCCCGTTCATCCTCGAACCTGCCCTGCACGCGTTCGGCTGGCGGATCGTGTTCGTGATCTCGGCCGTCTTCGCCTGCCTGGCGGCGCTTCTGGTCCGGTTGGTCATCCCGGAGAGCCGCAAGACCGCGCCGGGAACGGTCGACGTCAAGGGCGCCATCGTGCTGGGCCTCGGCCTCGCCGGTGTCCTGGTCTACATCAGCCTCGGCCAGGTCTTCGGCTGGCTCAGCCCGATCTCCCTCGTCGTCCTCGTGGCGGGAGCCGTCGCGCTGGCCTACTGGTACCGCGTGCTGAGCCGCAAGCCTCAGCCGGTCGTCGACGTCCGCGGGATCTCGGCGGCCCTCGGCCTGGGGCTGCTGGTCGTCATCATGGGAACCGGTGCCTACCAGAGCATGCTCCAGCTCTTCAGCATCCTCGTCGAGGTCTCGCCCGGCGAAGGCCTGGGGTACGGCATCGCCGCCCCCGCCGCCCTCGGCCTGATGTTCGGCATCCCCTCGCTCGGGATCATGCTCGGCGGCGTGGCGGCCGGCACGATCTCGGCCAGGGTCGGACCGGTCTGGAGCCTGGCGGCCGGTGTGCTGTTCGGTCTGCTCGCGACGTTCGTCATGCTCGTGGCCGGGGCGGGGAGCCTGCCGCTGGCCGTGTTGTCGTCGTTCATGCTGAGCGTGACCGCCGGATCGATGGTCACGTCCGGGTTCAACCTCGCGTCCGTGCTCGCGCCGCCGGAGCGCCAGGGCACCGTCTCCAGCCTGGTCATGGTCATGGTTGCCGTCGGGTCGGTGACGATGAACTTCATCGGATCGGCCGTCCTCGGTGCCACCCGGATCACGCACAACGGCGAGTCGGTCAACTCCTCCCTCGGTGTGCACGGCTACATCGCCGTGGCAGGAGTGGTTTTCGCGCTGGCCACCATTCCCACGTTCTTCCTGGTCCGGCGGATGCGCGGTCATGTCACCGTCAGCGCGCCCGTCAGCCACATCTGACAGGAGTCCCTCATGAGTCAGGTAGCGCCGGCACACCCCGGTCAGGCCAGACACCCCTACAGCCCGGTGCGGGAAACCGAAACCGGTCTCGTCTTCGTCGCGGGACAGCTCGGAATCGCCGACGGCCGGATCGTCGAAGGAGGCATCGCCGCAGAGACCAAGCAGGCTTTCGCCAACCTGCGCGCCAGACTCGGGGCCGTCGGTCTCGATCCTCGGAGCCTCGTGAAGATCACCGTCTACCTCACGTCGATGGCGGACCGCAACGAGATGGACGCCATCTACGAGGACGCGCTCCCGCACCCGTTGCCCGCGCGCACCTGCATCGCGGTCGCCGAGCTTCCCTATGGCGCCCGCATCGAAATCGACGCCATCGGTGTCCGGGACGGCACGTGAAGGACCTGCGGATGACCTACGCGAAAGCCGTCGCCGACGGCATCTGGGCGGCGAACGCGGTGAAGGTCGGGTACATCCCGTCGGTCACCGTCGCCCCCGTCATCAAGGCCCTGGTCGCCACCGACGGCGGAGGAAACGGGGTCTCGTCCCGGGTGACCCCGCTGTCGCGAGAAGAAGAAGCCGTCGGCGTCATGGGCGCCTTCGCGCTCACCGGCGCACTGGGCGCCATAGTCATGCAGGACAACGGTTTCGGCAACGCACTGACCGCTCTGGCGACGTTCCCGACGTCCTACCACCTGCCTCTGTTGATCTTCGCCAACGCACGCGGGGGACTGGGGGAGTACAACTCCATGATCCACTCGATCAGCCAGCCCGTTCCCGCCATACTGCGCGCGGTCGGCGTGCCCGTGTTCGAGCTGGACCGCCGCCACAGCATCGACGCCTGGCGTGACACGGTGTGCGAGGCTGGCGTGCACGCGGTCATGACCCACCGGCCAGTGGTGGTCCTCGGCTCCTTCTGGAACACCGACGGGATGGTGGCGTGATGAAACGCATCGAGGCGCTCGCCGTGCTCGCGGAGCTCTCCCGCCGCCACCCGGTGGTCGTCACGTGCGCGGCCACGAGCCGGGAACTGGCGGCCGTGCGGGACAGCGACAACCACTTCTACCTGCTCGACGCGATGGGGCTGGTCGGCTCCGTCGCGACGGGCCTCGCCCTCGGCCTGAACCCGGACCGGCCGAAGGTCGTCGGCATCGAGGGCGACGGCTCGCTGCTGATGAACCCCAACGTCCTGCCGACCGGTGGCTACCTCGCCCCCGCCAACCTGCTTCTCGTGCTGCTCGACAACGGGATCTACGGCTCGACAGGAGAGCTGCCCACCTACTCCTCGCACATCGACCTCGAAGCCCTCGCGGCGGCGGCGGGCTGGACGACGCGCTCGACGGCCACCGCCGACGGTCTGCGGGCGACGTTCACGGAGCTGCTCGACGTCGAAAAGCCTGCCTTCCTCCACGTCCGGATCGAGCCGGGCAACGCGCCCGACGTGGCGAAGCTCCTGCTCGATCCCGTCTCCCTGCGCGACCGCTTCGCGCGGTGGCTCAGGGACGAGCACCTGGTCACGGCGGTGAAGGCGTGAACAGCGCAGATGGCGTCACCACGGTGAATCCGGCGACCGGGGACCGGCTCGCCTTCCACCCGTACGCATCGCCGGACCGCATCGATCTCGTCCTCGCCACCGCGGCGGCGTCGCGGTGGAGCTCCTCCGAGGTGGAGGAACGGGTCGCCGCCATCACCGAGCTGGGCATCGCCCTGGCACAGCGGCGGGAAGAACTCGCCGGGCTGATCACCCAGGAGATGGGCAAACCGATCCGGCAGGCGCGAGCGGAGATCGACAAGTGCGTCACCACCTGCCGCTACTACGCCGCGGAGCTGCCGGGCATCCTCGAGGTCGAGACCTTCGTCCTCGAGGACGACACCGCGATGGTGCGAGTGCTGCCGTTGGGGGTGGTGTTCGGGATCCTCCCGTGGAACTACCCGTGGTGGCAGGTGATCCGAGCGATGCTGCCGGCCATCGCGGCGGGCAACACCGTCGTGGTGAAACACGCGGACTCGGTCACCGGCAACGCGGTGGCGATCGAGCAAGTCTTCCGGCAGGCCTTCGGCGCGGGTGTTCTGCAGACATTGGTCCTCGACGGTGCGACCGCGTCGAACGTCATCGCGGACCCGCGCGTGGCCGCCGTGACCTTCACCGGCAGCGACCGGGTCGGCGCACTCGTCGCTGCTCGTGCCGGCGCCGCGGTGAAGAAGTGCGTGCTCGAACTGGGCGGGTCCGATCCGTTCATCGTGCTTCAGGACGCGGACATCGCCGATGCCGCCGATGCCGCGGTTCGGTCGCGGTTTCTCAACAACGGCCAGAGTTGTGTCGCCGCCAAGCGGATCCTGGTCCACCGCGCGGTGCGCGACGAGTTCGTCGACGCGCTGATCCCGCACGTCGCCGCGCTGGACGTCGGAGACCCGACCGATGAGCGGTTCTCGATCGGGCCGATCGCCAGGGCGGATCTGCGGGACACGTTGCGTGAGCAGCGTGACCAGGCCTTGGCGGCAGGCGGCAGAGTCCTGGCTGAAGCCCCGGCGCCCGACACTGACCGCGGCGTGTGGTTCGCGCCGTCCATCGTCGAGGTGGACAGCGGTGACTCGACCATCCTCGCCGACGAGACCTTCGGCCCGCTCGGCGCACTGACGGTGTGCGCAGGGGACGACGAACTGATCGCGCTCGCCAACTCGTCCCGGTACGGGTTGAGCAGCAGCGTTTGGAGCGCGGACGGCGAGCGCGCCGCTGCGGTCGCCCGGCGGTTGCAGACAGGCGCCGTGTTCGTGAACATGCTCTCCGCGACCGATCCCCGCCTCCCGACCGGCGGGGTCAAGGCCAGCGGTTACGGTCGCGAGCTCGGCAGGTGGGGCGTGCACGAGCTGGCCAACCTGCAGGCTGTGCGGATCCGGGCCGGCGAAGCCTGACGGCGGAGGTGCCTGCACGAGGAGGTCCTCTCGTCGAGTCCGAACCCGACCGCGAGGTGCAACTCCCGTAGGTGCGTGCCGCCCTGCGAGCCCCGCGCTTGGTGGTCACAGCGGCGCATGACTACATAATAAGGTGATCTAAGTACCCGAGAGTCGCGAGATGTCGGATGGCAACACCCGGATAGAACCACGTTTAAACCGGTATTATCGTGACAAAACGGGCGACAGGTATTGAGCCCCAAGAAATTTTACATAAACTCGTGATATAAATGGGTTATGGATGAGGTGGGGCGCGACCAGGGGCGGGATGACGTCACGGAGGCTTTCGACGACGTTGTTCGCCTGATGATCCGGCATTTGGCCGACCACGGAAGTTTGACGTTCACCGCGATCATGTGCCTTGGCAGGCTCTACCGGGACGGCCCGACGCGGCTGACGGAACTGGCGGCGGTGGAAGGTAGCAGCCAGCCCTCGACGAGCCAGTTGGTGCAGCGCCTGGAGCGGCAGGGGCTGGTAGTGCGAGTCAGGGACCCACAGGACGGGAGGGCGTCGCTCATCGCGCTCAGCGACGCCGGCCGCACCCTGGTGGCCAACCGTCTCCGCGATCGCCGTGACCGCCTGGCGGAGTTGCTGGCAACGCTCTCCCCCGAGGACGACGCCTCGCTTCGGTTGGCGATGAATGTGGCTCGACCGATCATCCAGCGGTTGATCGAGACCGCCCGCCGGTCAGACAAACAGGCCAGGTCCTGACGACTTGGTCACTCGATCCCCTTGGAGGTACACCATGACCACGCCATCCACTACCGCCGTCGCTTCCGCCTCCCCGCGATCTCGTGCGGCCGAGCGTCCGGTCGACTACGACGTGGTGGTCGCCGGGGCCGGCCCCGCGGGGTTGATGTTGGCCGGTGAGTTGCGGGCCGGCGGTGCCTCGGTGATCGTGCTGGAACGGTTGACCGAGGTCAATCCCATCCTCAAGGCAGGAACCCTCAATCGGCCCAACATCGAGGCGTTCTACCGGCGAGGCCTGCTTCCCGCGCTGCGGCAAGCCCAGCAGGAGACGGAGTGGACCGTCTCCTACATTTCCAACCGCCGCTTGGACGGCACGAGCGCGCTGCCCAGGTTCTCCGGACATTTCGCGGCAATCATGCTCAGCGACGAGATGCTGGACGAGTCCGACCCGGACCTGGCTGGGCTCTATCCCCCGGACCTGGTCGACCTGGTCCACCAGAAACAGGTCGAGGCGATCCTCGCCGACCGCGCTGCCGGGCTCGGTGTGGAAGTTCGTCGCGGGGTGGAGGTGACTGGATTCGAGCAGGACGCCGAAGGGGTGGCGGTCACGACCGACAAGGGGCCGATCCAGTGCGGATGGCTCGTCGGCTGCGACGGCGGCCGCAGTACGGTGCGCAAGCTCGCCGGGTTCGACTTTCCCGGCACCGACCCGGAAATCACCGGCTACCACGGGATCGCCGACATCGTCGGCGTGCAGGACCTTGGTGTCGGCTGGCACGCGACCGACACCGGCGTCTACCTCAACGACCCACCGCGCGGGCGAATCACCACGGTCACGTTCGACGGGGCACCGGCCGACCACAACATCCCAGCGACCGCCGAGGACCTACAGGCATCCATCCGCTACGTGACCGGCGCCGATGCCACGGTCACCGGGATCACGAGCCTGACCCGGTTCACCGACAACACCCGTCAGGCCACGACTTACCGGCAGGGGCGAGTGATACTCGCCGGCGACGCGGCCCACGTGCACCCTCCGTTCGGCGGACAGGGGCTCAGCCTGAGTGTGGGCGACGCGATGAACCTCGGTTGGAAGCTCGCCGCCACCGTGCGGGGGACGGCACCGGACGGGCTGCTGGACACCTACACCGCCGAGCGGCATCCCCTCGGCACCTGGGTACTGAACTGGACCCGCGCCCAGATCGCGGTGATGCGCCCGGAGCCCCATGCCCGTGCGCTGCGCGAGGTGGTGGCCAACCTGGCGCGAACTCTGGACGGTGCCACGTACTTCGCGAAGAAGATCTCGGGCATCTGTCAGCGATACGACCTTTCCGGTGACCATCCCCTGGTCGGCGCCAGCGCACCCGACTACGAGTTGGCTGACGGATCCCGGCTCGCCGACCACATGCACGACGGCAGGGCGCTCCTGCTGGACCCCTCCGGTGCGCGGCACGACCTTGTTGCCCCATACCGCGACCGCATGCGGACGATCACCACGGCCCCGCTGACCGACGACGCTCCGGCGGTCATGTTCGTACGACCCGACGGTTACGTCGCCTGGGCCGGCGAACCCGACCGGGACTCGCTGGACAAGGCACTGCAGACCTGGCTCGGCGCCCCACTGGCACATCCGAGCCAGACTCCGCAAGCTCCGGCTCAACGCTAACCGCCGTACCCCTGCTGCATCTGCCGCCAATGGCAACGGATGCGCATCGGCTCCATAGTGGACGGCCACGGCCGCCCTGTACAACGGACCGGGACGGGTCGGGCGGAGTGGCTCGAACACGTCGTGGTCGGTCCGCGGACTACGAGGCCACCCGGCGGCTGCCAGACTTCAGCACGAGATCTCCCAGGTCGACCGTGCTGGTCATTTTCTGGAAGCTCGCGAGGCTTCCAGGCCATTTGGTCACGACCTTGCCCGCCATGCCCAGGCGATACCAGCTGTGGCACGCACCGGCCTCCCAGACGGAGTCCGCCATTGCGCTGTCGACCCAGTTGTTGAAGCTCTGCTGAGCTTTCTGCGACGGCTGGACGGAGACGGCGCCGCTCTCGTCGACGAGCTGAATGTACTGCATGATCATCTTCATCTGCGCCTCGATGACCGCGATGATGGACCCACTCGCCTGGGTGTGCGGACCGGTCACGAGGAAGAGGTTGGGGAACCCCACGACGACGGTGCCCTTGTACGCATGTGGCGCTTCGCGCCACGCATCCGCCTTCAGCGACCGCGCGGATTCACCGTGGAACTCTATCCCGGCGTACATGTCGGTCGCGGTGAAGCCGGTCGCGAGAACGACCACGTCGGCGTCCCATTCGCGCCCCTCGCTGGTCACGACGCCGGTCGCGGTCATAGACGAGATCCCGGCCGACCAGACGGTGGTTCTGCGGTCGGCAAGGGCGGGGTAGAACGTGCTGGAGATGACCGGCCGGCGACAGCCGAACCGGTACGACGGTGTCAGAAGGTTACGCAGGCCGGCATCGACGATTTCCGACTCCATGTAGTCACGCCACTGTCCTTCGACCTTGGCGAGCTGGGCCTCGTCCATGACCGCCTGTGTTTCTGCCTCGACGTTGAACCTGTGTTCGGCGTCGAGGCGGATAGCTTCCATCCGCTCCGGTTCGTCCCGGAACCGTGCCTGCGCCTCGACGTCGTAGAACTGTTCGTCCTTCGGCATCACATAGGGCGGGGTGCGGATCACCGCCAGCACGCTCTCGGCCACGTCGACGGCGTAAGGGAGAACCTGCGCGGCACTGGCGCTCCCACCGACGACCACCACGCGCTGACCTTCCAGGGAGACTCGTTCGTCCCATTCCGCCGTGTGGATCACCTCGCCGCGAAACGTCTCGCGCCCCGGAAGATCAGGAACGCGAGGGGTGCTGAGTGAACCCGTCGCCGTGATCAGGAACCGGCACGACAGCGATGCTCCCTCAGCGGTACGCAGGTTCCACACACCGGCGAGCTCCTCCCAACTCGCCGACGCCAGAGTGGCGTTGAATCGGATGCGGTCCCGGACTCCCAGATCGTCGGCCACTTTGTTGATGTAGGCGAGGATTTCGTCCCACGGCGCGTAGCTGCGCGTCCACGTCGGGTTTGGCGCGAACGAGAGGCTGTAGAAATGTGCCGGGACGTCGCAGGCCGCATTGGGATAGCGGTTGTCCCGCCACACCCCACCCAGTTCTCCAGCACGCTCGAGGATGACGAAGTCGCCCCGGCCCTCCGCCAGGAGGCCGTGTGCGGCGCAGATTCCGCCAAAACCTCCGCCGACAACAACGGTCTCGTGGTACTCAATCATGATTTCACTCCACATCAGTTCTGACACAGCGGTTTTCGTGGATGGCGGGAATCAGTTCACCCCGAGCCCGTCACCCCCGCATCAAGTCGGCAACGTCCGGGTTGCCAGCCCTCAGGGCAATGTGAGCACGATCAATAAGGCCACCCTGGCAACGGCTGTCACAGCGAACGAGGACGCGATCGGCAAACGCGTTATCTCAATCAGCCACGTGGCGATAAAGCTCCGGAAACCCCGAAAAGAGCGGGGGAGGGCACGCTAGCGATGGACACCAACGTTTCCCCGTCGCCCGGTTCGGAACATCCCGGCGATCATCTCGGTCGTCTGTACACACCCTCCACGCTGCCCAGGGGGCACGTCCAAGGCTTGTTTCGCATCCCGTGATGCGTTCCAGGCATCACGGGCCGCGAGTGGGTTACCTTGCGGTGTTGTGGACACAGCCAACGCAAAACCGTCGGCCGAGTTCGACCTTCGACTGGTCCGTTACTTCACGGTGGTCGCCGAGCAGCAGCACTTCGCCCGTGCTGCGGCACTGCTGCACATCACCCAGCCGACCCTGAGCCGCCAGATCCAGACCCTTGAGCAACGTGTCGGAGCCCGGCTGCTCGACCGCGACCGGCAGGGCACCCGCCTGACCCCCGCCGGGGCCGCGTTCCTGCCCCACGCCAGGCAACTGCTGGCAGTCGCCACAATGGCTGCGGCGGACGCCCGTGCGGCCGCAGGGCCAAGCCAGCTCACCGTCGGCCATACGCGCGGGCTGATCATTACTCCGGCGGTACGGCACCTGCGCCACCACCACACCGAGGCCGAGGTGCACACACTGCACCTGGAGTTGGCGGAGGTGCGGACGGCCCTGTTCGGCCACCGTGTGGACGCTGTCGTGACGCGGCTGCCGTTCGCCACCGACGGACTGCGGGTCACCGTCCTGCACCACGAGCCCCGTGTGCTGCTCGTCGCCCGGTTCCACCGGCTGGCTGGCCGGGAATCAGTCACCCTCGACGACATCGCAACTGAGCCGGTGCCGAGGTTGCCCGCTGCCGAGTGGGACTCGTTCTGGCGTGTCGACCCCCGTCCCGATGGCACGCCGGCACCCGACGGGCCGCTGGTCAGTCACCTCGAGGACGCATTCGAACTGATCGCGTCCGGGCAGGTGGTCGCCATCCTGCCCGCCGGGTTGCGCGCCGAGGGCACCCGGCCGGACCTGACCTCGATCCCGCTGCACGGGGTCGAGCCATGTCAAGTGGTGCTCGCCACCCGCGCCGGGGACAGCGCACACCTGGTGGCCGCGTTTCGCCGGTCCGCCCAGGCCCTGCTGACCGAGGCGAGCTACTAAGACCGTGCCCGGCCGCAGGTATTCATCCCGGTGGAGGTGTCCAGTAGCTGCCCCAGCCGGGCAGGTCGGAGTGCTGACTGGACAGGTGTCGCATACCGGGCAAGTTGCCGGGGTTGCCGCCGAACCGCCGCCGACACCTTGTCCGTCACCGAACCCGGCCAGCACGTCGGTCTCGAACTCGGTGATCTCCTCCGGGCTCGCTGGCGTCCGCCGCTCGCGCAGGTCCCGCACCACCGCCAGACTCGACCCGCAGCCCCGCTTTCAGCTTGATCGGCCTGGCCAGGTGCGGGAAGCGCAGCAACACCGGGAACGGCCCGACGAACGCGCCGTTCTCGTCCTGCGTGGTGAACGGCACTCGATACATGGATGGATCTGACAGCCCCGTTCGGTACGTCCTGCCGCACCCCGGCTTGACCGCGACCGGATTCACCGGCGAGTACGACGCCGCCAGTGCCCGGCTGGTAGCCGCCATTCGATCCCGCTGCCGCCGACCGCCTGGCGCAACTCACCGAGGTCCTGCTCCAGCCACGCGGCATCGGCGATTGACAACACGCCCGGATGGCCGAGCCACCCGGGCGACGCGCCGCAACCGGTACTAATCTGCAGTCCGCGACAGGCACCAGGAACAGGGGAGGGTGTGTGAGTATCGAGGTGGCCGGCGGTCGGCCATCGACGAGCAGCGAGGCCCAGCAGCGGTTCGCCGAGTTTCTGCGGATCTACACTTCGCTGAACACCCGCATCGCCTACGCCACCGATCTGGGCATCCCCCGAGACTGGGTGCCTGGTTACACCCCGCCCGATCCGCACCGCCGCCGTGGGCGCGCCCGGCGTGAGCACCCCACCGGGCTGCAATGGCTGCATTGGTGCCTGGCCCAGGACTTCACCTCCTTCGACCAGGTCCAGGTCACCGACGTCGAACGCTGGCTCGCTGACCTGGCCGACGCCGGGTACAGCACCGCCACCCGTGCCCGGATGCTGTCGGCCGTGTCGGCGTTCTACGGCAAATACCTGCGTCGCCACGGCATGGCCAGCCACAATCCGGTCGACCTGGTCGACCGCCGCACCCAGCACCTCAACCGGCCCCGCAACAGCCCGTCCAGCACCAAACGCTGGTCCATGCACGCCTGTCGCGCTCTGCTGATGGCCGCGTACCTGCTGGCAGAGCACCGGCGCGACGGAGCCCGCGATCGTGCCATGGTCGAGATCCTGCTCGGCACCGGAGTGCGTGCCGAGGAACTGGTCGGCGTCAACCGCGACGACTACCACCGGCCCACCCTCCACGGCCCCGCGATCCTGCGCGTGCACGGGAAAGGCGGCAAAGACCGCGATGTCGCGCTGGCACCCCCGGTCGCCGACGCCGTGCAGGCCTACCTCACCCGACGGGTGACCCCGGCCGTACCGGCACTGGCCGGTCAGGTCGGCCTGAGGCCACCTGACCCACTGTTCACCACCAGCACCGGCAGACGCGTCCACGTCTCGCACGTCCAGGCGGTGCTGACCCGGCTGTGCGCCACCTTCGCCCCACCCGCTGACGCCCCGCCGCCGCGAGCGGAGTGGCTGCGGGAACTGCTGGCCACCTCGCAGGCCGCGTTCATCGCCACCCACCTCGCACCGCTACGCGACACCATCCACCCGCACTCCGCGCGGCACACCTACGCCACCGAGGCCATCGAACGCGGGGTACCGCCGCGGCAGGTCCAACGCGACCTCGGGCACGCTGACCTGACCACCACTGAGGGGTACCTGCACGACGACGAGAACGTCCGCAACTCGGCCGCGCACGAGTTGTCGCCCGCGCTGCACCGCGGTTGGCTCACCGCGGTGGATGGCAACAGCTGATCACTTGGACCGGTCAACGGCGCATCCGGTAGCGCAGGTGAAGCACCCGGTTGCCCTGAATCACCACGTCAGGTTCCTCCAACAGGTGCTGCGCGTCGACCGACCCGAAGTAGCGCTTGCCGGACCCGAACACCACAGGTACGACGTCCATGCGCACCTCGTCGACCAGACCTGCGGCAAGCGCCTGGCCACCGACGTCGCCCGCTGCGACCTCGACTATGCGGTCACCGGCAAGCTCCTGCGCCTTGGCCACGGCTTTCTCGACACCGTCGACGAAGTGGAACGGCGCGTCGGGGTCCCAGCCCTCGGGCGCTGGCCGGTGTGTCACGACGACCACATGGTCGATCCCGCCGGGCGGCTTTCCGTCCCAGCCGTCCGTCATGTCGAAGACGTGGCGGCCAGCGATCGTCACCCCGATCTGGTCCCAGTACGCCCGGGTGCAGTCGTAGGAGGTCTGCGACACCTTCAGCGCGCCGCTCTCGTCCAACGGGACGTCACCGTTGGACAACCAGTCGAACAGCGGTCCGGGCTGGTCGTTCTCGTCCGCGACGAAGCCGTCCACCGATACCGAGCTGTACATGACCACCTTGCCCACGGGGCTCTCCTCTGCTGCTTGGGGTGTGCCCATAGTGACGTGTCGTGAGCTGTCGCTCTTGTAAGAAATCAATCGGCAGGCAGCGGCCAGCCGTCCAGCGTGTGGCCGGGGTGTTCGCGCAGGAACCGCCGCCGGACTTCGATGTACCGGGTCGGCGTGAGCCCGGTGAACGCGCGGAACTCGTGGCTGAAGTGGGCCTGGTCGAAGTAGCCCGCGGCACACGCGAGGTCGCCCCAGTCGACCGGCTCGGCGGGGTTGATCGCGAACACGGTGGCGGTGAAGCGGTAGGCGCGGGCCAGCCGCTTCGGTGTGACGCCGACGAGTTCCTTGAACCGCTGTGCCAGATGAGTGCTGCTGACACCGGCGGCCACGCTCAGGTCGCCGATGGCCACCGCTCCGCTGGTCGTCGCGATGGCGTTGCTGGTGTGGCGGACCAGCCCCAGGCCAGCGGTCTCGCGCAGCCGTCGCGTCAACTCCTGCTCGAGCAGCGTCAGCATCTCGTGCGGCCCTTTCGCTGTGGCCAGCCGGTCCCGCAGCCCGGCGGTCGCGGACCGGCCCCAAACCTGCTCGAGCGTCACCGGCCGGTCACACAGCTCGGCCGCCGGCATAGGCAGGAACGGCGCCAGCCCCCACGGCTTGAGGTGTACGCCGACGGACCGGGTCCGAGGTGGGTAGCCGAACTCCCACGCGCGGGTGGGCATGGTGACCACGCAGCCGTCGGCGTACTCGGTTGTCTCGATGTCGGTGCCTGCGCGGATGCGGAACGGCGTCCCGAGGTTGACGATGAGCAGCGCCGACGGGCTCGGCGGCAGCGTCAGCCGGGCGTACGGCGGCGCACCCTCCAGGTAGTAGAGGTCGTCGATCAGCCCGTCCAGCGGCGGTCGCGGAACTTTGGACACGTACTTCACGCGCACAGCATCGCCGACGTGGATCGTCGTCGCCCACATCCATCTCCGGCACCCTCCTTTTCAGGCCAGGATCTGACCTGAAAAGGCCATAGCGTGAGCGGTGTCAGCAGACGAGCGAAGGAGCCGCCACGATGGTTCAGATCGACCGCAATCAACCGCTGGGGACGCCCACCTGGACAGATCTCGCCGTACCGGATCTGGCGGCGGCGAAAGAATTCTACGGTGCCGTGTTCGGCTGGACCTTCGCCGAGGACGAGCGGGGGACCGTGTGCCTGCTTCGTGGCTTGGCGGTCGCCGGGTTGCGTGCGGAAACCCCCGGCTACGGCTGGGAAGTGCACATCGCGACCGACGACTGCGCCGGCACCGTCAAGCGGGCCGCGGCTGCGGGTGGCGTGGTTGTGCGGGAGCCGCACGACGTCGGGCAGCTCGGCCGCGCGGCGATCGTGACGGACCCGACCGGGACCCGGTTCGGGCTCTGGCAGGGCGGGCGGGAGCCGGGGTGTCGTCTGGTGAACGAGCCGGACACGTTGGTGCGCAACGATCTCGTGACCCCGAACCCCGGGCGGGCGCGGGACTTCTACACAGCGGTCTTCGACTTCACCCTGGATGGCAACGAGGAGCAACTGCCCGGCGTCGATTTCACCTTCCTGCGTCGGCCGGACGGGCACGAGATCGGTGGCGTCCTGGGCACCACGGAAAGCGAAGTCTCCTACTGGGAGACCAGCTTCGCCGTCGCGAGCGCCGACGAGACCATGGCGAGGGTGGCGGCCGCCGGTGGCACGGCGGGCAAGCTCGAGGACATGCCCTATGCGCGGATGGGCAAGGCCGTCGACCCGTTCGGCAACGAGTTCCATGTGGGTTCGCAGCCCGCGTGAGTTCCGGCATCACGGGGCGGATGGTCTCGAAAGGCGGACCTGCTGCCCGTTTACGCCACGGCAATGGCGATCTCGCCGGTGGAACCGCCTTCCAGCGGTGTGTGTGCCTGTGCGATGTCGGTCAGCGGTAGCACGGTGCCGATCACCGGACGGAACTTGCCCCTGGTCGACCACCTCGCAGTACCTCGCGATGCTGCGGCAGGCGGGGCTGGTGGTCGCCACCCGCCGGGGCAAGTGGACCTCCTACCGCCGTGACGAGGCGAACGTCGCCCGTCTCCTGGAGACCCTGCGCGACGTGTGCCAAATGCGATGCTCACGCCGCCGTGTGCGTCAGCCAGTGGTCGGCCAGAGCGTGGTCGCCGGTGATCGTGACCTGACTGGCAGGCAGCCTTCTGGTGAGCACCAACAGCAACTGCCCGACGGGGCCGGCCAGTGTGACGTCCGCGGTGCTCGTGGCACGCGCCCACCGCACGCCGTCGGGGGTGCGGGTGATCAGCCAGCCCGGGCCGGTGTCGGGGCGGAGTTGGAGAGTCTGGCCGGTGCCGCGCAGTGCCGAGAACGCCGGTTTCAGTGTCGGCGTGACAGGGTCGGACAGCACCTCCAGCCACTCGCTGATCGCGTCGGCCGCGAGATCCGGCGCCACCTCGAACGCGGTGTCCGTCGCGAGCGCCGCGTCCGCGTGGTGCACGGTCGTGTCGTGCAGCATCCGGCGCAACCAGAATGTCGCCGGTCCCGGGCCGAAGAACGTCCACACCGGACTCCCGGCGGCGCTCAGCACCGCGTCGGTGAGGTCCGCGGCGCCCTCGTGCAGCCAGTCGGGCCACTTGCCGGGCGAGCCGGGGTCCGCGTCGAACGGGTCCGGCACCGGGCTCGGCCCGGTCCGGACGATGTCCGCCGCCCAGCGGTGCGCCTGGCCGATGTGTCCGACCAGTACTCGCATCGGCCACTCCGGACAGGTGGGCACCCGGGCCGCTGGGTCGGCATTGGCCACCGCCTTCGCGAATCCGGCGGTGTGCTCGTGCAGTCCCTGTACAAGTCGTGCGGTGTCCATGGTCGTACCGTAGGAACTCCACTCGACTGGAGGTTCAACCGACAGTGACCGGCGACACACTCGGGATCGGCGACCTGGCGCGGCGGACCGGCGTGTCCGTGCGGACGATCCGGTTCTACTGCGACGAGGGGTTGCTGGCGCCTGTGCGCAGCGCCGGTGGCCACCGCCGGTTCGACCCGTCCGCGGTCAGCCGCCTGACCCTGGTGCGGCGGCTGCGTGGGCTCGGGCTGGGCCTGAAGTCGATCACGGACGTCCTCAGTGGACAGTTCTCGCTCACCGATGCCGTGGCCGCCGAGCGGGCCACGCTCGACCGCGAGGTGGCGACGCTGGCCTGGCGACGCTCGGTGCTCCGCGCGGTCGAGCAGGCGCCGCCCGCCGACCGCACCGCCCGGCTTGAGCTGCTGTCCGCAGTGGCGGACGGGTTCGCCGCGCACGACGTCCTCGTCCGCCTGTGGCGCCCGATGACCACCGGTCCGATCCCGCCGGACACGGCACGCATGTTCCTCGACGTCAGCGCTCCGCGACCGCCGGAACTGCCGACCACGGCACAGGTCGTCGCGTACGCCGAGTTGGTGCTGCTCGCCACCGACCGCGCGCTCGTCACCCGACTGCGCGACAGCACACTGGTCGACCATGATCGCGTCGCCGATCTCGGCGCCCTCCACGCCATCGTCGGCGCGGCCTGCCAGTTGGCGTCCCCGCTGGTGACGGCTGGAGCTCGACCGCAGCCGGGGCCCGCGCTCGACCTGTTCGTGACCGCCCACGCCACCGCGCTCGGCACGGGCGACACCCCGGCGTTCCGGCGGGCGTTGAACCGGCGCACCGCCGCCGACCGGCACCCGCAGTTGCGCCACTACTGGCGCCTCGCCGGTGAGATCACCGGCGAACCCGCACCGCCCGGTGTCGCGCACACCTGGTTGCTCGACGCACTGGACCGCTCGGTCAGCTGAGCGGCTACTGGTCCAACGCCCTGCCGATCGCGCGCCGGGCCCGGCCCGCGGCCGTCTGGTCGTGCTCGAGTTGCATGGCCGCGTTGAGCGCCAACCCGGCGGCGACGATCTCGAACAGCGCCTGGTCGACGTCGAACCCGGTGGGTAGCTCGCCGTTGTCCACCGCCGCGACCAGGTCCGCCCGCAGCTGTTCCCGCCAGCGCGACCACACCTCGGCCACCGCGTCACGAACGCGGCCGGGGCGGCCGTCGTATTCGGTGAGCGCCGCTGTCATCAGGCAGCCGCCGGGCAGCAGTGGCGCTTCCAGGTAGCCCACGGAGTTGTCGCACACCGCGCGCAGTCGCCGTAGACCCGCGGGTTCGGTCAGCGCGGGCTCCACCACCCGGTGCCAGAAGTCGACGAACGCCTTGTCCAATGTGGAGATCTGCAGTGTCTCCTTGGTACCGAAGTGCTTGTGCACCCCGGACTTGCTCATCTCCAGCTCCTCGGCGAGCCGCCCGATGGTGATGCCGTCCAGCCCTTCCGCCGAGGCGATCTCGGCGGCTCGGCCAAGAATCCTGCCCCTGGTGGCCTGTGCTTCGGCCGCTGAGCGTCGCGGTGACATGTGACGAGAATAGCGTACGCGCGTTCGCTATTGATTTGGTGAACGCTCGTACGCTAAATTTCCGTCGACCAACCACCGGGACGAAGGGGTGCGAGATGCGTGTGCGACGACTGGGCTGGGCCGGACTGGAGGTCGAGGCGGGCGGCAGGCGACTGGTGATCGACTACGTGCGAGACATTTCACCGCTGTTCACGGGGTGGCAGGACGGCAAGGGACTGGCGGCGCCGAGTGGCGACGTCACCGCCGCGCTGGTCACCCACCTGCACCGGGACCACACCGACGCGTCCGCGATCGCGGACGTGCTGGCGCCGGGAGCGCCGGTGCTCCGCCCGGCGCCCGGCCACGGCGACGACGTGGACAACGTGACGACACTGCTGTCCGAGCGTGAACTGGTTCAGCACCGGCTGGCCGCCGAGGTCGTGGCTGCCTGGTCCACCCGTGAGATCGGGCCGTTCCAGGTCACCGCGGTCCCCGCCGTCGACGGGCTGGGCGATCCGCAGCTCAACTGGGTGGTACAGGCCGACGGGCAGCGGGTCTTCCACGGCGGCGACACGATGTTCCACGGTTACTGGTGGCTCATCGCGCGCCGGTTCAGCCCGTTCGACGCGGTGTTCCTGCCCGCCAACGGCGCGGTGGTCGACGCGCCGCACCTGCAGCCGCCGAGCCCGCTGCCCGCCGCGATGGACCCGGTGCAGTCCGCCGCGGCCGCGGCGATCCTCGACGCCCGCTACGCCGTGCCGATGCACTACGAGCCGGAGCAACCGGACAAGATCGCGGGCTACGTCGAGATCACCGACCCGGAGACCGAATTCCGCACGCACGCCGGAAAGCGCGCACGCGTGCTGACGGTGGGGGAATGGCTGGACCTGGCCGCGTGACCGGCCGGCGAGAAAATCTGCACAGACGTGTCGGATCGGGTCGGTGGTGTTCGTAGCAAGGGTGAGAACCCCACCGGTTGACACCACAGGAGATGATCTCCAGATGCAGTATCTGGTTTCCGTGATCGACGACAAGAGCAATCCCGGCAGCACGGACAGGCAGCCCGCCATCAGCGCGTTCAACGAACGGCTGATCGCCGAGGGCTACTGGGTTTTCGCGGGCGGACTCGCCGACACCGACGCGGCCACGGTCATCGACAACCGGGGCGAGCAGGTGATCGTCAGCGACGGGCCTTTCGTGGAGTCGAAGGAGTACCTCGCGGGCGTCTGGGTGTGGGAGGCCCCCGACCTGGACGTGGCGCTCAGGCTCGCCACCGAGGCGTCGAAGGTCTGCGACCGCAAGATCGAGGTGCGGCCGTTCCTGGCCGGATGAGCGTGATCGACGTTCGTGAGGCGGTCACCCGGGCCCACCGCGAGGAGTGGGCCCGGGTGGTGGCCGCCCTGGCCCGGCGGTTCGGTGACCTCGACATCGCCGAGGACGCGGCAGCCGAGGCGTTCGCGACCGCCGTCGAACGGTGGCCGACCGACGGCGTACCGCCCAACCCGGGCGCGTGGCTGACCACCACCGCCAACCACAAGGCCATCGACCGGATCCGCCGCGAGAACAAACGCGACGACAAGCACAAGGAGGCTCAGATGGTGTACGACGACGACCCGCCGGAGCCTCTCGGCGCCATCGACGACGACCGGCTCCGGCTGCTCTTCACGTGCTGTCACCCGGCGCTGGCGATGGAAGCCCGCGTGGCGTTGACGCTGCGCATGGTCGGCGGCCTGACCGTGCCCGAGATCGCCCGTGCCTTCCTGGCGACCGAAAGCGCCATCGGGCAGCGGATCACCCGCGCGAAGGCCAAGATCAAAGCCACTCGCATCCCCTACCGGATGCCGTCCACAGAGGACCTCCCGGTCCGGGTCACCGGCGTGCTCGCCGTCCTGTTCCTCGTGTTCAACGAGGGCTACCTGGCCACCGGCCCCGACACCGATCCCGTTCGCCACGACCTGACCGCCGAGGCGATCCGGCTCACGCGCCTGATCCGCGCCCTGCTGCCCGACGACGGCGAGGTGACCGGCCTGCTGGCGCTGATGCTCCTCATCGACGCCCGCCGCCCCGCCCGGGTGTCAGCCGGCGGCGAACTCGTCGCCCTCGACGAACAAGACCGAGGCGTCTGGAACACCGAACTGATCGCCGAAGGACACCGGCTCGTCCGCGAACGCCTCGCCGCCGGGGTCGCCCCGGGCCGCTACCAGATCCTCGCCGCGATCAACGCCGTGCACACCTCCGCCCGCGACATCCGCGACACCGACTGGTCCCAGATTCTCGCCCTCTACAACCAACTCGTTCGCATCGACCCCTCACCCGTCGTCGCCCTCAACCGCGCCGTCGCCGTCGCCGAACTCGACGGCCCGGAGGTGGCGCTGGCGGCCGTCGACCGTCTTGAGGGGGCGTTGGCCGGGTATCACGCCTACCACGCCACCCGCGCCGACCTGTTGCGCCGGTTGCGCCGAAGCCAGGACTCACGCGCGGCCTACGACAAAGCCATCGAACTGGCGGGCAACACAGCCGAGACCGCCTCCCTGACACGCCGCCGCAACCAACTCGGATAGGTGATCCAACAGAGCACCATCTCACGACTCGGATCAGCCGCCGGGTCGGCCGAACCAGCGAGTCAGGTGGGCGTCCAGGTCGTGCTGATCGTCGCCGATCCAGGCGACGTGGCCGTCGGGACGTAGCAGGACGCACGGAACATCCAGTGCCGCAGTGGGATCCGCGAGGTAGTCGACCCGGTCCGACCAGCCGCCGGTGGTCAGGCGTTCGGTGCGGTCCAGCAGCAGGCCGCGGCCGCGGTGCAGCAGGTCGTAGAGGCGGCCCTGTTTCACGTCGATGTCACGCAGGCGGCGGCCGAGCAGGTCGGGGCCCGCGCCGAAGTCGTAGCGGATGCCGATCGCCGTGATCTTCTCGATGAGGTAGCGGTTCACCTCGTCGAAGTCCATCAGGTCGGTGAGCAGCCGGCGCACGGCCTGCGGGCCCGGTCCGGTCGACGACAGCTCCATCTGGGCGCGGGTGTTGTCCAGCACCTCCTCGGCGACCGGGTGACGTTCGGCCTGGTAGGTGTCCAGCAGTGTGTCCGGTGCCCAGCCGCGGACCTGTGCGGCCAGTTTCCAGCCGAGGTTGAACGCGTCCTGAACGCCCAGGTTGAGGCCCTGTCCGCCGGCGGGTGGATGGATGTGCGCCGCATCGCCCGCCAGCAGCACCCGCCCCACCCGGTAGCGTTCGGCCAGCCGGGTGGCGTCGCCGAAGCGGGACAACCAGCGCGGGGAGTGCACGCCGAAGTCGGTTCCGGCGATGGCGCGCAACTGCTGTTTGAAGTCGTCCAGGGTGGGCGGGGCCTCGCTGACTCCGGCGGCGGGGACGACGACGCGGTACACGCCGTTGCCGAAGGGCCCGAGGCTGAAAGTCCTGTGGGTCTTCTGGATCTCGGCCACCGCGGCGGCGATCTCCTCCTGCGGCGCGCTCATTTCCAGCTCGCCCATCAGGGTCGCGGTCCGCGACGGTACGCCGGGGAAGCCGACGCCGAGCAGTTTGCGGACGGTACTGCGTGCGCCGTCGCAGCCGACGAGGTAACGCGAACGCAGTTGTCGGCCGTCGGCCAGTCCGACGGTCACGCCCTCGTCGTCCTGCTCGAAACCGGCCACCGCGCACCCCCGTCGGACCTGGGCGCCCAGGTCGATCGCGTGGTTCTCGAGCAGGTCGACGACGACCGGCTGCGGGATGCCCAGCAGGTAGGCGTGCGCGGAGTCCAAGCCCTCGGGCGCGGGTTTGGGGATGGCGGCGAAGAACCCGCCTGCCGGACGCTGCCTTCCTTGTGCGAGAACGCGATCCAGCAGACCGCGCATCGCAAGCAGTTCGATGCTGCGAATGTGCAGACCGACGATGCGGACATACGACACGGGCTCGGTGTCCTGCTCCAGAACCAGTACCCGAACGCCGTGCAGCCGCAGTTCGGCGGCCAGCACCGCGCCGGTCGGCCCGCATCCGGCGATGATCACGTCAACCGTGGCGGGCGTGTGTGAAGAGTGCATAGGTGGTGCCTTTCGGGAGTGCCTGGGTGGCTCCCGGCGACACCTACGTCAATCGCCCGACCGTGACCGGCAGGGGAGCACCCACGTCGATACTGCGTTCATGGGTCTCACCTCCTCGGGCGGTGTCACGGTCGGCTGCAGGCTACCAGCCCGATGCGGCCCCGCCCACCGGTTTTCCGGCTCAGCCCGGCAGCGTGAGCGCCGAGTGGGCGCCTCAGGAGGCATTGGGGCAACGTTTCGCCGCCCTCGCCGGTGCTGGGCTGCTCGACGTCGCCGACGCGCGTCTCGCCGCCGACCACTTCCTCGCGCCGACCTTCGGGGTCACCATCAGCAGGCTCGGATCCGCGAACGCCGCCGAGGACAGTCGTGTCCGGCCGCTCATCGTCGCGGGCGTGCGGGCGTTTCTGCGGGCCTACCGGGCCGGATGACGCCGTGGTCCGACTCGGTGAACCGCTCACTAAACGCGTCCCAGCCCCGTGAGGCACGGGGCATACGTCGTTTGGATCGAACAGTGTTGTGAGCCCGAGGCTTCCTGGACGCATACGCTGGGATGGCACACCTGCACCCCACGGACGGGCCAACGCATCCTCGGGAGTGTCTGAAGTGAGAAGCACGAAGATTGTGCTGTACGCCCTCGTCGCCCTGCTCGTCAGCGTCTCACCCGTCGCCGCGTCGACCAGCCGGAACGCGTTCTCGTTGTCCAGTACCGCGTTCGCCAACGGCGGTGTCATCCCCAAGGTGCACGAGTGCACCAGCGGGGGCGGCGGTGATCCCGCCAAGAAGAACGAGTCACCGCCTCTGGCCTGGTCGGGCGCTCCGGCCGCGGCCAAGAGCTACGCGATCGTCATGCGCGATCTCGACAACGCCAACCTCATCCACTGGGTCATCTACGACATCCCGGTGAGCGCGACCTCGTTGCCCCAGAACGTCCAGCACGTCTACAAGCCCGCGGTTCCCGCCGGGGCCAGGCAGGTCTACTACCGGGGCAGCGCCAGCCTCTACGGCTACCAGGGTCCGTGCTCGCCGTCGACGGTGAACACCTACGAGTTCGTGGTGCACGCGCTCAACCAGGCGTCGCTGACCAGTCTGAGCTCCAGTTCGTCGACCCAGACGGCCGCGCGGGCGATCGCCGCGGCGTCGATCGGCTCGGCCAGGATCAGCGGCGAGTCGTAGACCGCATCCGGTCCGCTGTGGCTGCCGTCGTCGGGGGCTACAGCGGACCCGGGCCTGCTGGCGGGCGCCAGCCGCGGGTGAGGATGTCGAACATCTCCTCGGTGGCCTGCCGGGGGTCGTGCTGGCCGCGGGTGAGCGCCGGTATTTCCAGGACGAAACGGGCGAGGGCGCGGCACGTGGGGTTGTCGTGGGCCACTCCGACGTCGTCGGCGATGGCCGCGCTGAGGGCCGTGGTGTGCCGTGTCCACAGGCGTTCGGAGTACTCGAGGAGCGCCCGGGTGGATTCGATGAGCTCGTTGAACTCCGGCATGCGGGGGTCGGCCGCGTCCTGGATCCAGCCCGCGAGGACGTGCTCGCGCAGCGCGTCGACGATGCTCTGACCGGCGGGGCGTTCGCGTACGGCGGCGAGCAGCCGCGCTTCGCGGCCGTCCTCCTGGTCGAAGACCAGCGCTTCCTTGCCGGGGAAGTGCTTGAACAGGGTCGTGGTGGCCACGTCGGCCGCGTCGGCGATCGCCTGCCGGGTGGCCGCCTTCTTGCGTTCGCGACGGCCGACCTGCGGTGCCTTGTCCATCCGCACACCGTACCCACAGTGAACTCATTGCACCTTTGCATCGAGTCTGCTTTGGGGGTCACGACCCCAGTCGGGCCGTAGTCCATTTTGGACAACCGAATCCCGTGGTGTGAGAACAGATCTGCCGGACACGCACAAGACTGAACATCAGCGCACCGGTCGTGTACTCCTGGAGATGGTCCCGAAAGGAGTGCACACCCATGCGCCCGAACACGTCCGCTGACACCGAATGGTCGGTCGATGACCGGTGCACGAACTGCGACGTCGCACGACAGCTCGCGCCCGGCCTGATCGGCGAGGCCGACGGCAAGTCAGTGATCCTGCACCAGCCTCGCAACGCGGCCGAGGACCTGTTGCTGCACGCCGCCGCGTACGCCTGCCACACCCGGTCGATCCGACGCGCCGACGCGCCGTTGGAACCGGCGCTCGACCCGTACCCGATGCGCATCGAGGGCCCGGTGTTCCTGTGTGGACACAACTCGTCGCAGACCGCGGGCGCCAACTCGTACCTGCTGGTCCGTCCGGGCGGGAACATGATGATCGACACGCCGCGCTGGAGTGAGCCGCTCGCGGCCCGGTACGAGCGGCTCGGCGCGGTGACCGACGTCCTGCTGACACACCGGGACCACGCCGCGCACGGCAGGCGTTACGCCGATCGGTTCGGCGCCCGGTTGTGGATCCACGAAGGCGACCTCGACGCGTCACCCGACGCCGACCAGGTGATCCGCGGCGTCGAACCGGTCACCGTCGCCGACGGCGTGATCGCCTACCCGTTGCCCGGGCACACCCAGGGCAGCGTGCTGTTCCTCGTGGACGAGCGGTACTGCTTCACAGGCGACAGCGTGTACTGGTCGCGGGAGCTCGGCGATCTGGAGGTCGCCGAGACGGTCACCTGGTACTCCGTGGAGGTCCTCGCCGAGTCACTGGCCGCCTCGGTGGGCCGGTTGCGGTTCGAATGGCTGTTGCCCGGTCACGGCGACCGGATGCGGCTCGACGCCGCGGACATGGACCAGCGGTGGCGGCGCCTGGCCGCCCGTGTCGCCACCCTGCGGCCCCGGCCGATCGACTTCACCGCTGTTCGATGGTGAAGGTGACTACATTCGGCGCATGGTCGACATCCAGCAGGCGGTGATCCGCGCCCACCACCGGATCTACGAGCGCACCGACGGGCGGCTGGGGCACAAGCTCCTGGGCACACCGACCCTGCTGCTGCGCACGGTCGGTCGCCGCACCGGTCAGCAGCGCACCAGCGCGCTCGTCTACGCCCGCGACGGCGAGGCGTATCTCGTGGTGGCGTCCAACGGCGGCGGACCCAAGGCTCCGGCGTGGCTGCACAACATCCGCGCCAACGCCGACTGTGAGATCCAGGTGGGGCGTGACCGGCGAGCGGTCCACGCGGAGGTGGTCGGCCCGGGCGATTCCCGCTATGCGGCACTGTTCGCCCGCTGCGACAGCAACAACCGGGGCCGCTACTCGACCTACCAGCAGCGCACGACCCGGCCCATCCCCATCGTCGTGCTCACCCCCGCCTGACATTTCGACACTCCCGCAATCCGGGCGCGCAGGCTATCGACGTTCCGGGCGCGGGGTTGTCGGTTCTCGGTGTCGCTGTCGCGCCAGCGGATCCCGACCGGCGATCGTAGTGCTACTCTGGAACGTGAGAGTCAAAGATAGCGCTATCGTTTCCCCGGTAGAACTGCTTCCGAACACCCGGTTCGGGCCGCGTGCCGCCGTCGCCGTGACTATCGCGTTGGTGATGTTCGCGTGTGCGTTTGTCGCGATCCGGGTCGCGTTGCCGGGGTTCAGCGTCAGCGGCTTGTCGCTGGGACGGTTGATGGTGGCGTCCACGCTGATGGCGATCGCCGCGCCGTTCCTGGGCGTGCGGATACCGTCACGGGCGCACCTCGTGCGGATCGTGGGGTGTGGCCTGGCGGGGATGGCCGGATACCAGGTGCTGTTGAACGCGGGAGAACGCACGGTGCCCGCCGGGACGGCGAGCATGCTCGTCAACACGGGCCCGATTTTCGCCGCGGTGCTGGCTTTCGTGCTGTTGTCGGAGCGGATCGGCCGCCGCGGGTGGATCGGCATCGCGCTCGGGTTCGTCGGCGCGGTCACGATCACGTTCGCGCAGGGCGCGAGCCTGCGGCCGAGCGCGGACGCGTTGCTGGTACTGGCGGCGGCGTTGGCGCAGTCGACGTACTTCGTGGTGCAGAAACCGCTACTGGCCCACTACAGCGGGTTCGAGGTGACGTGTTACGCGACCTGGGTGGGCGCGCTGGTGATGGCGCCGACCCTGCCCGGCCTGCTCGCCGATCTGCCTGCCGCGTCCGGCGGTTCCATCGCGGCCGTGGTCTTCCTGGGGATCGGGCCGAGCGCGGTCGGCTACGCCACATGGGCGTACGCGCAGGCCAGGCTGCCGGTCGCCACCGTGACCAACACGCTGTTCCTGGTGCCGTTCCTGTCGATCGGCATCGGCTGGGTCGTGCTCGACGAGAGCATCCACCTGGTGGCGCTGGCCGGCGGCCTGATCGCGCTCGGTGGCGTGGCGCTGAGCCGTCGCGGCGGGCGGTCTCGTCGATGATGGTCTACGTCACGCAGAAATTTTTCGACACCGTGCAGATTTTTCTCTGCGGTGTGTCAGGGTGGTGGGGTGGCAGCGAAGCGTCGTGCGGCACCGAGCAAGGGCGACCAGCGGGAACAGGCGATCCTGGACGCCGCGGAGGCGTTGCTGGAACGGGAACGCGCCGAGCCGATGACCGTCGAGTCGATCGCCAAGGGCGCGGGTATCTCGCGTGGCTCGCTGTACTTCTACTTCGGGTCCAAGCAGGAAGTGCTCGCGGCACTGGTGGCGCGCACCGTCGCCCAGTTGCACATGGACGAACAGGCCACCGGGCTCGACTCGCCGGGGCGCGACATCGTCCGCCGGGCCGTGCTGAACACGGCCCGCGCGTGGCGCGAACACGGGACCGTGATGCGGGCGGCTGTCGAGTTCGGTCCCGAGGTGCCCGAGATCGCCGCCTTGTGGCACGCCACGATCGCCAACAACACCACGGTCATGGCTCGCGTCCTTGCCGCGGCCGGACTGCCCGATGTGGACGGTCCCACCGGCGCGGCCGCGCTCGCCGAGGCCCTGTGCTGGATGACCGAACGCGCCTTCTACCGCGCGTCGACCCGACCCGGCGGCCTGGAGCAGACGACCGAGACCCTGGTCGAGATCTGGTGCCGCGTCCTGTCTGGAGAGTAGCCATGCTTTTTCTGATCACCGGTGTCAGCAGCGGTCTTGGCCGGGCGTTCGCCCGCGGCGCGCTCGACGCCGGGCACACCGTGGTCGGCACGGTCCGCCGGACCGACGACCTCGCCGCGTTCGAAGCGCTCGCGCCGGGACGTGCGCACGCGCGGCAGTTGGATGTCACCGACGACAACGCGGTGTTCTCCGTCGTGGCCGACATCGAGGCGAACGTCGGGCCGATCGACGTGCTCATCGCCAACGCCGGTTACGGCCACGAGGGCGTGTTCGAGGAGTCACCGCTGTCGGAGTTGCGCGCGCAGTTCGCCGTCAACGTGTTCGCGGTGGCCGCGACCGTGCAGGCGGTTCTGCCGTACATGCGTGAGCGCCGCGCGGGACACGTGTTCGCGGTCAGTTCCATGGGTGGGCTGATGACAGTGCCCGGGTTGGCCTATTACTGCGGCAGCAAATACGCCGTGGAGGGCATCCTCGAGACCGTCGCGAAGGAGGTCGCCTCCTTCGGCGTGCACGTCACGATCATCGAGCCCGGCTCGTTCCGCACGGACTGGGCGGGCCGGTCGATGGTCCGCACGGACCGCTCGATCCAGGATTACGACGCCTTGTTCGAGCCGATCCGTGCGGCCAGGCAAGCGGCCAGCGGCAACCAGTTGGGCGACCCGGCCAAAGCAGCCGAGGCCGTGCTGAAGGTCGTCGGGGCGGACAAGCCGCCGGTGCATCTGGTGCTGGGTTCGGACGCGCTCCGGCTGGTCGCGGCGGGCCGCTCGGCGGTCGAGCAGGATCTGCGCGACTGGGCGGAGCTGTCGCGCTCCACCGACCACCCCGACGGTCACCAGATCGCGTCGAACTGACCGCTCAGTGGCCGCCGTGCCGGCCCAGGGTCAGCTCGGCGGTCACGCCGGGGCGGGTCCACTGCGGGACGGGACGGCTGGTGGGTCCCCAGTGGGAGTTGCCGTCCGCGTCGGTGCGCCAGTACCAGCAGGCGTGGTTGCCCGCGGGCCAGCCGTCGGGCTTGTCCTCCCATGCCTCGCCGCGGCCGTACAGGGTCATGTCGAGCAGGGCGAAGGATCCGGCGACCGCTTCGTTGCCGCGGCCCGTGGTGGAGTACGTGAGGAACACGCGGTCACCTTCGCGCAGGTAGCAGGTGACGTACCCCATGTCCCCGCCCGCGGGGCCGTCCACGTCGCGTACCGAGTACCAGGGCTGGGTGTAGCCCATGAACTCGACGTACGCGGCCACTTCGTCCCACCGGCCCGTGGTCAGGATGGCCAGCGACACGCCGCGGGCGTTGAGGTAGGCGGCGTCCTGGAGGTGCCAGGCGACGGTGGTGCACCCCTCGCACTGTCCTTGGTGCGGGGCGCCGTCGTGCCACATGTGCTTGTAGACCACGAGTTCGTCGCGGCCTTGGAACAGGTCCAGGAACGCGACCGGGCCGTCGGGACCGACCACCTCCGCTTTCCCGTCGAACTCCACCATCGGCAGTCGTCGGCGGGCGGCGGCGATCGCGTCGCCCTCGCGGGTGTGGGCTTTCTCGCGGACCAGCAGGTCGTCGCGGGCGGCCTGCCAGGTGGCCAGGTCGACGACGGGCGGGTGGGCGGATGAGGTGGTCGTCATGTGTCCTCCGTCAAGGGCGCGGTCGTCCGGGACGTCCCCGGGTCGACACAGAACAGACGGCTGGACCGGTCGAAACTCATCGCCGGACACCGGGGAGTCAGGGGCGGGTGCCGAGCCGGTCGTGGGCCTGGCGCACGAGGCCGGTGACCCCGACCACGACTTTGGCACCGCTGGGTCATGCCAGGTGGTAGCCGTCAACCTGTTCTCAACCGAGTAACTCTTTACCGTGTAAAGTGTCAGTATCGCTTTACACGGTAAAGAGTCATGGGAGGTCAGCTGTGGTTCAGGCGACGCTGCACGACGGTCGGCGCATCGACGTGGAGGTCCGCGGGGACGGACCGACGGTGCTGCTGGCGGTCAACCCGGTGCCCGCGAGCGGTGAGCGCGCGCGGGAGCTGCGCGACTGGGGCATGGATCCGGCGCTGGGCCGGTCGCTCATCGAGGGATTGAACGACCGGTTCCGGGTGGTCGCCTTCGACTACGAGGGTGACGTGCTGGCGCATCCGAAACCGGACACGTTGACGCCGGACACCATCGCGGCGGATGTCCTGGCGGTGGCGGACGCGGTCGGCGCCGACCGGTTCGCCTACTACGGCTATTCGTGGCTGGCGCTGACGGGCCTGCAACTGGCGATCCGCACCGACCGGCTGACCGGGCTGGCCATGGGCGGGTACCCGCCGGTGGACGGCCCGTACGAGCAGATGCTCGCGGTCACCACGGCCACGCACGCGATGGCGACCGGCGCCCCGAGCACACCGCCGTCCCAGGGCGCACCGGAGGGCGAGTTCGACTGGTCGAGCGCGGAGATGACCATGAGCGAACCGCAGACCCGGCAGTTCATGACCCTGTACCAGGCGCTGCGGGACTTCGACGACCGCGCCGCGCAGGCGCGGCTGAGCTGTCCGCGACTGTGTTTCGCCGGGACGAAGGACACCATCGTCTACGACGAGCGGTGGGGCGGGGTGACTGTGGACATCGCCGGGCCGCTCGCCGTCAACCGTGCCGAACTGACGGCCGCCGGATGGGACGTGCACCTGCTGGACGGACTGGACCACACCACGGCGATGCAGCCGTCGGCCGTGCTGCCCATCCTGCGGCCGTGGCTGGTCAGTTCATCTGGCTGATCATGATCAGGTTGCCGCAGGTGTCGTCGAACACGGCGGAGGTGACCGGTCCCGTGCTGGTCGGGGCCTGGGTGAAAGTCACGCCCAGCCCCGTCAGCCGGTCGTGCTCGGCCTGGATGTCGTCGGTGCCGAACATGGTCGCCGGGATCCCGGCCTCGCGCAGGCGGGTCTGGTAGTCCTTGGCGATGTCCGTGCCGTTGGGTTCCAGGAGCAGTTCGACACCGTTGGAGTCGCCGGGCGAGGTCACGGTCAGCCAGCGGGCCGCGCCCGCGGGCTCGTCGGTCTTCTTCTCGAAGCCGAGCACGTCGGTGTAGAAGGCCAGGGCTTTGTACTGGTCTTCGACGAACACACTGGTGACTACAATTTTCATGGCGCCAGTATGCACTTATATAAGCTGAACCTAAAGTACTGGGGTGGGTGAATCGGCCCCGGATGTGTCGACCCAGTGACGCCCGCGCGGGTTGCGCCAGTGGCGGCCGCGGCCGGGACGGCCGGTGAGCGGGGGTGCGGTGAAGGTGTCGGCGGTGACGCTCATCTCGACCATGAACGTGAACGTGCCGGGGGTCAGGTCGGGGTCGAGCACCCGGCCGCGCTCGCGGAATCCGAGGCCCGCGTGCAGGGTCAGCGAGGCGAAGTTGCTGCCGTGGATGCCGACGTCGCAGGCCAGGTACGCGCGCTGGCCGAACATGAACGCCAGCAGGACGGCGATGGCGTCGGCGGCGTACCCGCATCGCCGGTGCCGCGGCCCGATCCCGATGCCGTAGCCGAAGCGGGCGCCCGCCGGATCGGCCTGGACGGTCATGGAGCCGACCAGCACCCCGCCGCGCAGGGTCTCGATCGCGAACTGGAGGTCGTCGCGGGAGTCCGCGGTGCGGTGGGCGGCCCAGTGCCGGTAGTGCGCGTCGCGCGGGTGCCCTGCCCGGTCGGCTGTGCCGGTGATGTCACGGTCGAAGCCGATCAGGGTGCGCCGGTCGCCCGCGCCGACCTCCCGCAGGCGGACTTTCCGGCCGGTCAGGCCGGTGAACAGCGGGGCGGGACGCGCGCGCGTGATCATCAAGCGTGACCATACCGGGTGTGATCGGCTCGCGGTGTCGCAGAATCAGGGAATGGCGGAGTCGAGCGTGGACATCAACGGGGTGCGGATCTGCTACGAGACCATCGGCGACGCGGGCGCGCGGCCGTTGCTGTTGGTGATGGGCCTGGGCGGGCCGATGATCTGGTGGGACGACGAGCTCTGCGCGTTGCTGGCCGACCGCGGTTTCCGGGTGATCCGGTTCGACAACCGCGACTGCGGCCGGTCGCAGTCGATGACCGGCCGGGTGTCGCTGGTGGGGTCGTTGCTGCGGCAGCCACCGCCGTACACGATCGCCGACATGGCCGACGACGCCGCCGGGTTGCTGGACCACCTGGGTATTTCCGCCGCGCATGTGACGGGGGTGTCGCTGGGCGGGATGATCGCGCAGACGCTGGCGATCCGGCATCCGGCACGGGTCCTGTCGCTGGTGTCGGTGATGTCCACGACCGGCGGCAAGCTGGTCGGCTGGCCGCATCCGAGGGTGCTGCCGTCGTTGCTGGGCAAGGCGCCGCGGGACCGTGAGGGCTATGTGCGCGCGGTGCTGGCGACGTTCAAACTGATCGGCTCGCCGGGATTCGACCTGGACGAGGAGCGCATGCGGGTGCGTGCCCGCCGCACCTACGACCGGGGCCTCAACCGGGCCGGGACGCTGCGGCAACTGGCCGCGATCACCGCGGCGGCCGACCGGGCGCCGCAGTTGCGCGCGGTGCGCTGCCCGGCGCTGGTCATCCACGGCAAGGCTGATCCGCTGGTGCACGTGTCGGGTGGTACGGCGACCGCACGGGCGATCCCGGATGCCGAGTTGGTCCTGGTGCCGGGGATGGGGCACGACCTGCCGCGCGGGGTGTGGCCGACGCTGGTGGACGGCGTCGACCGCACCGCGAAACGCGCGGTCAGCAGGTGCACGTGACGGCGTGCGGCGGGGCGGTGAGCGGGATCGTGTCTCTGGTGCGGTTGCGGTACCCGACCGGCGACTACAGGCCGTTCCACGAGTTGCTGGCCAGTACGCCGGAGATCATCGAGGCGCACCACGTGACCGGCGACGACTGTTTCGTGCTGAAGGTGATCGCCCGGTCGATGCGGGACCTGGAGCAGACGGCCGGGCGGATCAGCGGCCTGGGACCGGTGACCACAAGCGTGGCGTACTCCAGCCCGCTGGCCCGCCGTGATCTCAGTGCGGATCTCAGTGCGGATCTCGGCGGACAGCGAGGTAAGCCGCCCACGGGCCGAGGCTGAAACCACCGCTGTCGTGCCGGACCTCCACGGCGCCTGTGCCGTGAAGGCCCGCCCTGCTAGGGCGCGGGTCGGGTGGGGTGGCGGGGCATCGGCGGGTCGGGCGCGAGGGTGCCGTCCGGGGCGATGTGTTCGAAGATCTGCTCGACCAGGGTCAGCACGTGTGGGTCTTCCACGGCGTAGATCTGGCGGCGGCCTTCGCGGCGGGCGGCGACGAGACCGGCGAGGCGGAGTTTGGCCAGGTGCTGGCTGACCGCGGCGACGGTGGTGCCGATGCGTTCGGCCAGCGTGCCGACGTCGTACTCGTGGCGGGCGAGCAGCCAGACCACGTGCAGCCGGGTCGGGGCGGACAGCAGTGCGAACGTGCCCGCCGCGGACTGCAACTGCGGCCGAGTCGGCTCGTCGGTCGGTGTGGGTTCACTCATCTCAAGGGAGATTGTTCCGGAAGGAGGCCCGCGCCACAGTCTGACGCTTGCGCAATTGATTGACAATCGGGGTCGCGTCGGGCAGGGTTGTCCTCGAACGAAGGGGAGTAGCCCCCAACGCCTTGGTCGACATACTGGCTCTCACGGGCCCGGCCGGGCGGCCTTCCCGTGCCGGGAGGCGGGCGAGACCTTCGACCCATGACGGACGCATGACTTGGATGCGCGCCGGGGGTCGAGGTCGCCGGGGTGCGCTTTTTCCGGGGAGGTCGTCCCGCGGCGCGGGAGGATCCCGTGATTCACTTCGTGTTGCTGATCGCGTGTGCGGTCGCGATCTACCTGTCTTGTGAGTGGTTCGTCAACGCGGTCGAGTGGCTCGGTCGTCGGATGAAGGTCGGCACGGTCGCGGTCGGCACCGTGCTGGCGGCGGTGGGTACCGCCCTGCCGGAGAGCGTCGTGACGTTCGTTGCCGTGGCGTTCGGTGACACGCCCGAGCAGCGCGACATCGGTGTCGGCGCGGCGATGGGCGGCCCGCTGGCGTTGGCCACGGTCGCCTACGGGGTGATCGGCTGGAGCCTGCTGGCCAGCCGCCGCGCCCGGCAGCCCGGTGGCACCCAGGACTGGGGTGACTTGGACAAGCTCGCCAAGGACCAGACCTGGTTCGTCGCGGTGTTCGTGGTGAAGGTCGCGCTCGGGCTGGTGGCGTTCGCGATCAAGCCGTGGCTGGGGTTGCTGTTCTTCGCCGTGTACGCGGTGTACGCCGTGCGCGAGATGCGCCAGAAGGACGCCGACGACGCCGAGGACGAACTGGAGCCGTTGAAGCTGCAGCGCCGCCGTGCGACTCCGGCGACGTGGGCGGTGGTGGCGCAGACGCTGGGCGCGTTGGCGGTGATCTTCGCGGCGTCGAAGCTGTTCGTGGTGCAGCTGGACACGGTCGGCCCGATGCTGGGGCTGTCGGCGACGTTGACGGCGTTGCTGCTGGCGCCGATCGCGACCGAGTTGCCGGAGATCATGAACGCGGTGATCTGGGTGCGGCAGGGCAAGACGAAGCTGGCGCTGGCGAACGTGTCGGGGTCGATGATGATCCAGGCGACGGTGCCCAGCGGGTTCGGTCTGTTGTTCACGCCGTGGCGGCTGGACGCGCCGCTGTTGATCGCGGGCGGGGTGACGTTGCTGGCGGTGGTGTACCTGCTGGTCACGTTGCGGTCCGGGCGGTTGAGTGTGCGCCGGTTGTCGGTGGCCGCCGCGTTCTACGCGTTGTTCGCGGTGGCGTTGGTACCGGTGTTCACCTGAGTCGTGTCGTGAGCAGAGCGGCGGGTACGTGTTTGACGCGTCAGCCGCGCCAACCGGCGACGCCGGTGATGATCGCCTGTAGGCCGCGGGTGTAGCCGCGGTCGAAGTCGCCGAACAGGACGGGGCTCGCGGCGGCGGCGAGGGGCGCGTTCTGCTGGGCCACACGTTCGGTGCGGCGGTCGATGTCGTAGCGCTCGTCGCGTTGGCCGGGGCGTGGGTAGACGGCTTGTTCCTCGATGACGAAGCCGATCGTGTAGCTGTAGATGGTCCAGAAGGCGTGCCCGGCGTCCTCCAGGCTGAACCCGGCGCCGGTGAGCAGCCGCAGCGCGTCGTCCTGGTGGCGGTAGGCGCCGGGGTCGGTGAGGTGGGTGCCGGCGAACATCTTCGCGCCGTCGCGGTAGCGCAGCAGCATCCGCCGCAGGCCTTCGCCGAAGGTGAGCGCGAACTGCTCCCACCCGATGTCCTCGCCGACGGGCTGGGCGAAGTCGGTCAGCAGGGTGCTGGCCATCTCGTCGATCAGGTCCTGCTTGCTCTTGAAGTGCCAGTACAGGGCGGGTGGCTGGACGCTGAGTTCGGAAGCGATCTTGCGCAGGGTGAGTGCCTCCAGGCCGACGTCGTCGAGGACGCGCAGGCCGGTGCGGACGATCACAGCGCGGTCAAGGGCCACGGGTTGACACTTTAACAGCATTAAGCCATCCTTAATTACGTTAAATTGAACGGTATTAAGGAGAGTGGTCGTGGCGGACGTCCTGATCGTCGGCGCGGGTCCGACGGGGTTGACGCTGGCGGTGGACCTGGCCCGGCGCGGGGTCACCTACCGGATCGTGGACAAGGAGCCGCGGTTCGCGGCGGGGTCGCGTGGCCGCGGGGTGCAGCCGCGAACCCTGGAGGTGTTCGACGACCTCGGCCTGGTCGACGCGGTGTTCGCGCACGGTTCGGACTATCCCCCGATGCGCGCCTACCAGGGTGGCGAGATCGTGTGGCAGGGCGCGTTGGGCGAACGGGCCGACCCGGCACCGGACGTGCCGTATCCCAACGCGTGGATGATCCCGCAGTGGCGGACGGCGGCGTTGCTGCGCGACCGGCTCGCGCAGTTCGGCGGTCGGGTGGAGCTGGGCACGGAACTGGTCGGCCTGGAGCAGGACGCCGACGGGGTGACCGTGACGCTGAGCCAGGGCGGGCGGAGCGGGCGGGCGCGGTTCGCGTACGTGGTGGGCGCGGACGGCGGCAAGGGCCCGACGCGGCGGCTGCTGGGTGTGCCGTTCGAGGGCGTGACCCGCGACGACGTCCGGGTGCTGGTCGCCGACGTGCACGTGACGGGCCTGGACCGGGACCACTGGCACCTGTGGCGGGAGCCGATGATCGGGTTGTGCCCGCTGGGCGGGACGGACTCGTTCCAGCTGACGATCGCCGACCCGGACCGGGAACTGGCGACGCTCGAGGATCTGGTGGTGTACGTCGGGGAGAAGACCGGCCGGACGGATTTCCGGCTGGACGGCCTGACCTGGTTGACCGAGTGGCGGCCGAACATCCGGATGGCGACGAGGTTCCAGGTCGGCCGGGTGGTGCTGGCCGGGGACGCCGCGCACGTGCACCCGCCCACCGGTGGCCAGGGCCTGAACACCGGTGTGCAGGACGCCTACAACCTGGGGTGGAAGCTGGCGGCGGTGCTGGGTGGTGCGCCGGTGTCGCTGCTGGAGACCTATGAGCGGGAGCGGCTGCCGATCGCGGCGCACGTGCTGGGGCTCAGTGAGCGGCTGCTCGACGAGCGCACGATGGCCCGCGGCCACGAGGAGCGGCAGTTGGGGCTGACCTACCGGCAGGGCCCGCTGGCGGTGGACGACCGGCCGCGCCCGGGGTCGTTGCGGGCCGGGGACCGGGCACCGGACGGCCCGTGGGCGGGCAAGACGCTGTTCGACCTGTTCCGCGGCCCGCACTGGACCCTGCTGGAGTTCACCGGACCCGTGGGGGCCTACGACGTCCGGCCGGGCACGTGGGTGCTGGTCCGGCCGGACGGTTACCTCGGTGTGGTGACGCGGGACCGGGCGACGGTGGACGCCTACCTCGGGAACATCGGGTGTGCCCGGGGTGAGGTCGTCCCCGCCGTCGTGACCGCCGCGGTGTGAAGCTCCGCTTGAGGGTGACCCTCTACTTGACCTTGAAGGCGGGGTTGAGCGCCAGCTGGGCGAGTTGGTCGGCGGTCAGCGGCGGCTGGCTCATCGAGCCGGTCGACTGGCTGGAGGAGGCGTCCTTGGACTGGGCGACCCAGACCACGGTGCCGTCCTCGTAGCGGTAGGCGGCGACGTTGTCGAGGCTGGCCCTCTCACCCTTGGTGGTCACCCCGACGGTTTTGCCCTGCACGACACGGGTTTGGCACGGGCCTTCGCTGCTCCAGAAGGCGCTGGCGAGCGTGCACACGTCGGTGCTGGAGGAGCCCTCGTTGCCGGGCGGGTTCACCTGGACGATCACGTGTCCGTGGCCGCCGTTGGGCGCTGCCGCCCGGGTGAGCGAGACGACGGCCGCGTACTCCCAGGCCTGCTGCTGGTTGCCTGGTCCGTAGTAGTTCGCGAACTGGGCCTGGGACATCGTGACCTTGTTGCCGCTGCCCTGGTGGGTGAGGTTCTCGTCGACCTTGAGGGTGTCTGGCAACGCCGCCTTGAGGGTGGCCAGCACACCGGCGGCCTTGTCGGCCTGGGGTCCGTTGTGTTGCGTGCGGTCGGGCTGGTTGTTGGGCCACGTCGTCTTGGTGGTGTCGACGGGGCCGTTGCCGTGGGTGGGAACGCCGCCGGTGGCGGCGTCGATCGGCAGTGACTCGCCGCTGGGGGTGAGGGCGAACACGGTGCCCGCGGCGAGCGCGACGACGGTGGCGCCCGCGCCGAGACCGGCCCAGGTGGCGCGGCGGCGTTTGTGGGCGCGTTTGGCGGTGTCGAGCGCCTCGGTGGGGTTCATGGAGGGCGGTGGGCTGCTGGCCGCCATCGTGTCCCGCAGGCCGTCGCGCAGTTCCTGCTCGTTCATCTACCTGGTCCTCTTTCGGTCAAAGGTCGGGGTCATCTGGTCGGTGAGCAGGTCGCGCAGCGTCTGCAGCCCCCGCGCGGCCTGGCTTTTCACCGTCCCTGTCGAGCATTTGAGGACCTGTGCGGTCTGGTCGACCGACATGTCCTCCCAGTACCGCAGCACGAGGACGGCCCGCTGGCCGGGTGGTACCCGCTTGAGCGCTTCTTGCAGGACCATCCGGTCTTCGGGGCCGTGCCCGGGGATCGCGGTGTTGAGCACGGTGTCGGCGTGTTCGCCTGCCACGTTCTCCTTGCGGAACCAGCCGAGGCGTCGTTCGGACAGGAACGTCCGCACGAGTGTCTGGCGTGCGTAGGCGTCCATCGCCTCGCGTTGCGCGATCCGCTTCCACGCGAGGTACAGCTTGGTGAACGCCACCTGCACCAGGTCTTCGGCGCGGTGCCAGTCCCCGCACAGCAGGTATGCCGTGCGGCGCATGGCATCCGACCGCGCCGCGAAGTAGTCCGCGAACGCGGTGTCCCGATCGGTCATCGATCCCCCGGGGGTGGTCATGTCGTGTGCCGTGGTTACTGCACTAGTCACGCTCGTGGGAACGCGTCGGGTTGCACGCTCCGCCGGGGATCGTCGGGCCGTGTGGGTTCGCCGCGGTAGCGGGCGGTGACGAACGCGCTGGCCGCGGTGTGTTTCTCGGGCAGTTCGTAGGCACCGAGGACTTCGAAGCCGTGGTTGTCGAGGTAGTACTCGAGTTCTTTGGGGTGCAGCAGCCGCAGGTGGGCCAGGTCGTGCACGAGTCCGTGGGCGCGGCGCCAGGTGCGGTGTTGTTCGAGCAGTTGCTGGGCGTGGTGGTGGCGGTATTCGGTGATGGCGTCGGCGCGCAGGTCGGGGATGTCGATGGTGAGGTTGCGGGGCAGTTCGTGGGTGCGCAGCGGGTCGATGACTTCGAGGATGAGCAGGGTGCCGCGTTGGCTGTGCGCGGCGTAGGTGGCCATCACGCGGTCGATGTCGCGGTTGGCGTGGATGTCGGCCAGCGCGTACCCGAAGCTGGTGATGACCTCGAAGGTGCGCTCCAGCCGGAGGGTGCGCATGTCGCCGAGGCGGAAGTCGATGTCGGGGCGGCGGTGGCGGGCGTAGTCGAGCATGGCCTGCTGGTGGTCGACGCCGACGACGTCGGGGATGAGGGAAGCGAGGTACTCCAGGTCACGGCCGGTGCCGCAGCCGAGGTCGAGCAGGCTGGCCGGCGGGTGGCCGAGTTCGTCGCGCATGATCGTTTCGGCCAGTCTGGCCACGGCGTGGTTGGCTCCGTCGTAGACCACTTCGTAGAGCTCGGGGTGGCGGTAGAGCAGGTTGCTGGCGCCGGAGTCGGTCTGCCTGTCCATCCGATCGATGGTCCGCACCCGATCGATCGACATCCAGCGGGGCGGGGCAAGTTCACTCGGTCGTGAGTATCCTCGCAGCTGTGCCCGATTTCGGGCACAGAAGTTGAGTTCGGGGGTGGCTGGTGTCAGGCTCGGACGCCATGACGCAGACGGAGCTGGTGCGGCACGTGGTCGCCACGACCGGTCTGGCTCCGGAGACGGCGGCACGGGTGATCGCGGACGTGGTCGCGTACTACGCGGAGACCACCGAGCAGTTCGTCCGGCGCAGGCACGCGGAACTGCGGCGGCGGCACTACGGCAACGCCGGCATCTGGCCGGTGATCGCGGCGGAGCTGACCGAGCGGCGGGTCGCGGCCCCGGAGCTGTCCGAGCGTCAGCTGCGACGGATCGTCTACGGCTGAAAGGGACCTTTATCCATGTGCGGGATCGTCGGCTATGTGGGTCATCGGGACGCGGCTCCCATGCTGCTGGAGGGGTTGCAGCGGCTGGAGTACCGCGGGTACGACTCGGCGGGCCTGGCGCTGGTGCACCGGGGCCGGTTGAAGACGCACAAGGCCGCGGTGCGGGTCCGTGAGCTCAAGGAGCAGGTCGGCAAGGCACCGGGCGTGGTGGGCATCGCGCACACCCGGTGGGCCACGCACGGTGAGGTCACCGACGTCAACGCCCACCCGCACACCGACACCACGGGCCGGTTCGCGGTGGTGCACAACGGGATCGTGGAGAACTCCGACGAGTTGCGGGCGAAGCTGTCGGCGCAGGGCGTGCCGCTGGTGTCGGAGACCGACACGGAGGCGCTGGCGCACCTGATCGCCGCCGCGGCCGAGCAGCACGAGTCGCTGGAGGAGGCGGTGCGGGCGGCGCTGCGCGGCGTGGAGGGCACCTACGGCCTGGTGGTGCTGGACGCGCGGCGCCCGGCCGAGCTGGTGGTGGCCCGCAACGGCAGCCCGATCGTGCTGGGTGTCGGCGAGGGCGAGATGTTCATCGCCTCGGACGTGGCGGCGCTGGTGCGCCACACCCAGCGGGTGGTGTACCTGGAGGACGGTGAGATCGCGACCGTGCGCGCCGGGGACTTCGAGACCAGCGGCCGCGCGGAGACCGTCGACCTGGCCGACGAGGACTACCAGCTGGGTGAGTTCGCGGACTTCATGCGCAAGGAGATGGCCGAGCAGCCCGAGGCGGTGCGCCGGGCGCTGCGGGGCCGTCTGGACACGCGGTTCGCCACGGCGCGCCTGGGCGGGCTGCGGCTGGACCCGCGGGATCTGCGGGCGGTGCGGCGGGTGAAGTTCCTGGGCTGCGGCACGGCGTACTACGCGGGGCAGATCGGCGCGAACCTGGTGGAGGAGCTGGCGCGGATCCCGGCGGACGCGGAACCGGCGTCGGAGTTCCGGTACCGCAACCCGGTGGTGGACCCGGACACGCTGTACGTGGCGATCTCGCAGTCCGGCGAGACCCTCGACACCCTTGCCGCGGTGCAGGAGCTCAAACGCAAGGGCGGCAACGTGATCGGCGCGGTGAACGTGGTCGGTTCGGCGGTGGCGCGGGAGTGCGGCAGCGGGGTGTTCCTGCACGCGGGCCCGGAGGTGTCGGTGGCGTCGACGAAGGCGTTCACCAACATGGCGGTGTCGTTCGGGATGCTGGCGTTGTGGCTGGGCCGGGTGCGGGACCTGTCGGCGGCGCACGGCACGCGGCTGGTGACGGCGTTGCAGCAGTTGCCGGACCAGATCGCGTCGATACTGGAGACCGACTACGAGGTCGCGGCGGTGGCCCGCAAGTACGCGCAGGCCAGTCACATGTTCTTCATCGGGCGGGTGCGGGGCTGGCCGGTGGCGCGGGAGGGCGCGCAGAAGCTGAAGGAGATCTCGTACGTGCACGCCGAGGCCTACCAGGCCGCGGAGCTCAAGCACGGCCCGTTGGCGTTGATCGACGCGCAGATGCCGAGTGTGGTCGTGGTGCCGCAGGACGAGTTGCTGGCCAAGAACATCGGCACGATCGAGCAGATCAAGGCGCGCGGCGGGCCGGTGATCGCGGTGACGAACGCGGACCTGCCGGACGGTCTGGCGGACGCGGTGCTGCGGGTGCCGCGCAACGAGCCGGAGCTGGACCCGATCCTGCTGACGATCCCGTTGCAGATGCTGGCCTACCACGTGGCGTCGGCGCTGGGCCGGGACATCGACAAGCCGCGCAACCTGGCCAAGAGCGTCACGGTGGAGTAGCGGCCGGGTCCGTTTCGTTCAAGCTTGGCTTGATGTCGTGCCCGTAGGGTTCGGCCCATGACTGTTCGACTGAACGCGTTTTCGATCGTCACCGCGGACATGGGCCGTTCCCTGGCGTTCTACCGGCTGCTGGGCCTGGACATCCCGGCGTCGGCGGACTCCGAGGGGCATGTGGAGGTGACGTTGCCGGGTGGGTTGCGCCTGTTGTGGGACTCCGAGGAGACCATCCGCTCGTTCCACCCGGACTGGTCGCGGCGCGGCAGCGACGGCATGGCGATGGCGTTCGAGGCGGACAGCCCGGCCGACGTGGACAAGGTGTACGCGCAGTTGGTCGACGCGGGGTACCACGGCGAGTTGGAGCCGTGGGACGCGTTCTGGGGTCAGCGGTACGCGATGGTGCTGGACCCGGACGGCAACGGCGTGGACCTGTTCGCCGCGTTGTAGGTCGAGTGACACGTTCGGGCTCCGTTTGCCGTGATCTGGTTGTGTGGCGAGCCACCTCGCGCCGGGTGCCGTGAGGTCACGCCACCGGCCCGGCGAACGATTACCTGCATGAGGGGGTTTCATGCAGGTAAGGGTTCTTGGGTCGGTCGACGTCGTGGTCGACGGCGTACCGCGGGAGGTTCGTGGTCTCCGCCGCAAAACGGTGCTCGCTGTCCTGGCGTTGCACGCGGCCGAGATCGTGAGTGCTGGTCGGCTCATCGACGTCGTGTGGGGTGACCGTCCGCCCACCACTGCGGCGAACACGCTGCAGCGTCACGTGTCGTACCTGCGTGGGGTGCTCGGTGACCGAGCCGCGATCAAGGCACGTCCGCCCGGGTACGTGCTCGATATCGGTACCGAGGCCACGGATCTGCGGGTGGCCCAACGCCTCATCCAGCAGGGCAAGCAGTCGGCGGACCCTGCTGTGAGCGCATCGTGCCTGCGGGCGGCGCTCATGCTCTGGCGCGATCAGCCGCTGGCCGATGTCACCGGGCTGGGCGGGCAGGCCGAACGCCTGGCGATGATCCGGCTGGAAGCGGTGGAGGCGCTCACCGAGGCGCGCCTGGCGCTCGGCGAGCACGCGCAGCTGGTGATGGAACTGGAGCAGTTGAGCGAGCAACACCCGTTCCGCGAGCACATTCACCGGCAACTGATGCTCGCGTTGTACCGCACAGGCCGCCAGGTGGACGCGTTGGCTGTGTATCAGCGGATGCGGCAGTCACTCGGTGACGGACTGGGCATGGACCCGAGCCCGGCGCTGCGTGACCTCGAAGCGGCCGTGTTGCGTCAGGACCCCGAGCTGGATCCGCCTGGCCAGGTGGTGGCCGCGGTTGACCTCTCCAGCCGGACGGGGCGGGGAGTGCGGTTCGTCGAGACGCCCGCGGGCCGCGTGGCGTACACGGTGGTGGGGGACGGGCCGCCGCTGCTGTGCCTGCTCGGGTGGGTCTCACATCTGGGCCTGCTGTGGGACCACGGGGACCCTCGCCGGTTCGTCGAACTGCTGGCGCGGGAGCACACCGTCATCCTGTACGACAAGATCGGCTGTGGCCTGTCCGACCGCGCCCGCACGGACTTCACCATCGAGTTCGAACTGGGAGTGCTGGACGCCCTGGTGGAGCACGTCGGGCTCGACCGGTTCGCGTTGTTCGGCACATGTGAGAGCGGGCAGGTCGCTGCGGCGTACGCCGCCACCCGCCCGGACGCGCTGTCGTCGTTGATCGTGTACGGCACGTGCGCCCGCGGTCGCGATCTTGCCCGCGACGAGGTCCAGCAGTCTGTGCTGGCCTTGGTCCGAGCACATTGGGGGCTTGGTTCACGCGTGCTCGCGGACATCTGGCTTCCCGGCGCGCCGGCGGACCTGGTCGAGGTATTCGCCAGGACGCAGCGGGCCTCGGCGACCGTCGAGGTGGCGGCGTCCCTGCTGGAGATGTTCTACCGCTCCGACGTCACCGATCTGCTTCCCGCGATTCAGGTGCCCACGCTCGTGGTGAACCGCCGGGACAGCCGAGCTGTCCGGTTCGAGCTTGGCCGGGAGTTGGCGGCGTTGATCCCCGACGCCCAACTCGTCACGCTCGCAGGTCGCATGCAGCCGATCTACGTCGGGAACGTGGACCACGCGGCATCCGTGCTCACATCGTTCCTCGGCACTTACCGGCCGGGTTGATCGATGACCCTGGTCGGCGACATCCCGGGCCGCGGGTGCCCGGCTGGAGTTCTCCAGCCGGGCACCTGTGTGGTTTGTGTCAGTAGCTCAGAAGCGTGACGTCACCTGCTCGACGCGGACAGATGAGTCCGCGGCGACCAGTTGCCCGGCGGGCAGAGCGTGGTCGTGCCGGCATTGGATGTTGATCCTTTCCGGGCTGGTGAGCGTCACCAGCCCGGGCACGGAGAGGCTGGCGACACCGAACGTGCCGGGGACGCCCTCGACCCCTCCGTTGATCGGCGCGCCCGAGCCGGTGAACAGGCCGCAGCGGAAGTTGTCCTGCTGGCCGGTGTTGTTCCCCACGGTGACGATCATGGTGGCCTCCCAGATTCCGGCTGGGAGCACCGGTCCGACGAGCACGATGGTCTCCTGGTTCGCGTCGTGGGACAGGTTGACGTGGTTGCCCTGGAAGTACTGGGTTGCTGCGCCGCCGCGGCCTGGCCAGCGGACCGCGCGTTCGTCGGTGGCGCAGTTGACGCCGGCTTGGGCGTCGACTATGCGGACAGCGCCACCCTGGTTCTTGACGCAGCCGGTGATCTCGCCGGTGACGGAGTTGGGGATCGAGGCGGACACCGAGACCCCCGACAGGGCGGCCACGGCCAGCAGTGCGGTGACAGCGACAATTCGTTTCTTCATGGCCCGCACTGTGGATCCGGCACCTGATACCGCCCTGAAACGGCTCTGAAACAACAGCTCCTGGCCGTACTCTAGGTTGGAGTGGTGATCACGCATTCGGTACTGGCCACACTGGATCCGGACGGCCCGCTGGACGACCTGGAACCGCTGGCCGACATCGTCGGCGACGCGCGGGTGGTCGCGGTGGGTGAGGGCGCGCATTTTGTCGCCGAGTTCACGTTGGCGCGGGCGCGGGTGACGCGGTTTCTGGCTGAGCGGTGCGGGTTCCGGGTGCTGGCGATGGAGTTCGGGTTCGGCGACGGGTTCGGGATGGACGAGTGGCTGCGCGGCGCGCCGGGCGAGCTGGCCGACCACTGTGGACTGCTCGGGGTGGGTGTGGCCGGCGAGTACCTGCGCTGGCTGCGCCGGTACAACACGGGGTCCGCGGCGCTGCGGTTCGCCGGGGTGGACATCCCGACCAGTACCGAGGTGCACCGCGATCTCGAACCGGTCGCGCGGCTGCTGCGGCAGGTCGATCCGGAGGCGCTGCCGTGGGTGACGGCCGCGCAGGAGGTCGGCCGCCGGTTCACGGGCGGGTCGGTGGCGGTGTCGGCGCAACGGTGGGCGCGGCTGCCGCGGGCCGAGCAGGACACGTTGACCACGGCGTTGTCGCGGCTGGAGTTGCGGATGCGCGCGTTGGAGTCGCTGTATGCCGAGCGGTCGGATCAGGCCGCGGTGCAGCGGGTGTCGTGGACGTTGCGCGGTGTGCGGCACATGGATCACATGTTCCAGGCGTTGCACGGCCTGTTCACCGGCACGGGCCTGCCCGGGGACACGTCGGTGCGGGACCGGTTCATGGCGGACTCGCTGCGCTGGCACCTGGAGCGCGCGGCGCCGCACGAGCGGTTCGTGCTGGTGGCGCACAACAGTCACATCCAGAAGGCGCCGGTCAGCTACGACGGCACGGTCGCGGCGCTGCCGATGGGGTTCTTCGCGGGGCGTGAACTGGGCGCGGACTACCGTGCGGTCGCCGTGACGCACACCGCGGCCCGGGTGCCGGAGATGCACTACCCGGACGCGTCGTCCCCGGTCGGGTTCACGGTGTCCATGGTGGACCTGCCGGAGCCGTCGCCGGGCAGTGTGGAGCGGCTGCTGGTCGACGCCGGTCTGGCTGACCGGGTCACGCTGACCGACCTGCGTGGCGTGTCCGGTGTGGACAGTATGTGGGCGCAGAGCGCGCGGACGGTGCTGCCGGTGGCGGAGGCGTTCGACGCGGTGCTGTCCACGCCGACCGCGACGCAGGACGCCACGATCCCGTTCTGAGCGTCGGCGTGTCCCCCGGGACGGACCCGTGGGTGGGTACCTGCCGCGCCACGACCCCCGTCTCTGGACCGATCCCGCGGTCCCTACATTTCGTTCGGCCGGGTGATCGCGTCCAGCAGGGCGGGGCCGTCGAGCAGGACGCGGTCGTTGTGGTCGGCACCGGGGATCTCCACGACCCGCGCGTGGCCCGCGGCGGCGACTTGACGGCTCTGCTCGGGCGGGATGACGGTGTCGGCGGTGCCGAGCACGACGGTGACGGGGGCGCGGACGCGCGGGATGGTCTCGGCGACGGGGAACCGGTCGCGCAGCAGCAGCCGTACGGGCAGGAACGGGTAGTGCTCGTGGCCCGCGGCGGCGAGGTCGGTGAACGGCGAGCGCAGCACGAGCGCGGCGGGCGGGTGGTCGGCGGCCAGGTCGGTGACCACGGCGCTGCCGAGGCTTTCGCCGTAGTAGATCAGCTGGTGCGGTGGGACGCCGAGGTCGTCGGTGAGGAACCGGTGGGCGGCGCGGATGTCGCGGGCGAGGCCTTCTTCGCTGGGGCTGCCGGGGTTGCCGCCGTAGCCGCGGTAGTCCACGAGCAGGACCGCCATGCCGCGCGCGGACAACGCGGCCGCCAGGGGCACGCGGCCGGCGCGGTTGCCGGCGTTGCCGGGGGCGACGAGCACGACGGCGTAGGGCCCGGGTTGGGCGGGCGGGACGAGCCACGCACCCAGCTCCAGCCCGTCGCTGGTGCGCAGCCGCACGTCGAGCGCGCCGGGCAGCGCGTCGGCGGCGGGCGGGACGGGGTCGCTGTCGGGCAGGTAGATCAGCTCGCGTTGCAGCAGCCAGACCAGTGCGAGCAGCACCACGACCACGGCCACGATCGCGATCAGCACACGGACCAGCCTGGCACGGGTCATCGGGCGCTCGTCTCAGGCACGGATGACCTGGACGCCCGCGTCGGCGAACTCGGCGACCACGCCGGTGGCGGCGCCGGAGTCGGTGATGAGCACGTCGACCTGGCGGATCTCGCAGATGCGGGCGAAGGCGTGCCTGCCGAGTTTGGACGAGTCGGCGACCACGACGACCTGGCGGGCGCGGGCGACCATGAGTTTGTTGATGCTGGCCTCGCCCTCGTTGTACGCGGTGGCCCCGGCGGTGGCGCTGATGGCGTCGACGCCGAGGAAGAGGTGGTCGAGGGTGAGTTGTTCCAGCACGAGGGTGCCCAGCGGGCCGGTCAGCTCATAGGACTGGGGCCGCACGACGCCGCCGGTGACGACGATCTTGACGTGCTGGCGGACGGTGAGTTCGTTGGCGATGTTGAGCGCGTTGGTGACCACGGTGAGCGCCGCTTCGCCGCCCGCGGCGTGCAGGTCCGCGCGGGTGGCCAGGGAGCGGGCGACCTCGGTGGTGGTCGTGCCGCCGTTGAGGCCGACGACGCCGCCGGGGCGGATGAGCGCGGACGCCGCGCGGGCGATGCGGTCCTTCTCGGTGGCGTTCCGCGCGGTCTTGTAGCGCAGCGGCAGGTCGTAGGAGACGTTGTTGGCGGTGGCGCCGCCGCGGGTGCGGGTGACCATCTGCTGTTGGGCGAGCCGGTCGAGGTCGCGGCGGATGGTCGCGGTGGACACGTCCAGTTCCTGCGCGGCCGCGTCGACTTCCAGGCGCCCGTCGCGAGCGATGATCTCCAGCAGGGCGTTCCATCGCTCGTGCGACGCCATCGTTCCTCCACTTTCTGGACCCGAATCGGTGCAGATCGTCACAGTAAACAGCGCTGAACGCCAACAACCACGCCCAGTGTTGCGTAAAACTGCATGCTCTGACCTACTATGAAGCAGAAACGCTCATCATTGGTCATCGCTACGGGTATCGAGGTCTCATGAGTCACGCGTCGGAGGAGATCGCCAGCCAGCCCGCGTGCTGGCGCACGGCCATCGAGGTGGCCGCGGGCAAACCCGCGGGCCTGCCCCAGCCGGGCGAACGGATCGCCGTGATCGGCTGCGGCACATCGTGGTTCGTCGCCCAGTCCTATGCGGTGCTGCGGGAAAGCGCAGGCCAGGGCGAAACCGACGCGTTCACCGCGTCCGAGTTCCCGCTCACCCGCCGCTACGACCGGGTCCTGGCGATCTCCCGCTCCGGCACGACCACTGAGATCCTGCGCGCCCTGTCGCAGATCGGCCGCGTCTCGGCGACCTCGGCCATCACCGCGGTGCCCGGCAGCCCGCTGCGCGATCTGGCCGACGACGTGATCACCCTCGAGTTCGCCGATGAGCAGTCGGTTGTCCAAACCCGGTTCCCGACGACATTGCTCACGCTGCTTCGCGCACACCTCGGCGAGGACGTGTCCGCGCTGCCCGCACACGCCGAACGCGCGCTGACGGTGCCGCTGCCCGACGACATCGACGGATTCCGCCAGTTCACGTTCCTCGGCGCGGGCTGGACCGTCGGCCTGGCCAACGAGGCCGCGCTGAAAGTCCGCGAAGCCGCCCAGGCGTGGTCGGAGTCCTACTCCGGCATGGAGTACCGGCACGGCCCGATCGCCATCGCCGACATCGCCTCCCTGGTGTGGGTGTTCGGCGACGCCCCGCACGGCCTGCTCGACGAGGTCCGCGCCACCGGCGCGCACGTGGAGGTGTCCCTGCTGGACCCGCTCGCCGAACTCGTGCGCGCCCACCGGCTGGCACTGGACCTGGCCGCGCGCCGCGGCCTGGACATCGACACGCCCCGCAACCTGACCCGCTCGGTCATCCTCACGTGAGTGTCGTCGCGCTGGACGTCGGCGGCACCCTGATGAAAGGCGCTGTCGTCGACCGCGACGGCAGCACCCGCGGTTTCGACACCCGCTGCGTCGAGCAACGCCCCACCCCGCGCCCGCCCGGCACTGTCGACGGGATCCTGGCGTTCGCCGCCGACCTGGCCACCGCCGCGGGCCGCCCCGACGCGGTCGGCCTGGCCGTGCCGGGCATCGTCGACGACGAGCACGGCGTGGCCCGCTACTCCACCAACCTCGGCTGGCGCGACCTGCCGTTGCGCGACATCGCCACCGACCGCCTCGGCCTGCCCGTCGCGGTCACCCACGACGTGCGCGCGGGCGCCATCGCCGAACACGAGTACGGCGCCGCGCGCGGCGTGGACGACTTCCTGTTCCTGCCGATCGGCACCGGCATCGCCGGAACCGTGTTCACCGGCGGCACGCCCTACCGCGGCGCCGGCGGCATGGCCGGCGAGATCGGCCACGCGCCCGTCCCGGTCGGCGACGAACCCTGCGCGTGCGGGCAACGCGGCTGCCTGGAGACCTACGCCTCCGCCGCCGCGATCGCCCGCCGCTACGGCGACCCCGCCCTCACCGCCGCCGACGTCGTCGCCCGCGCCGCCACCGACCCGCACGCCCAGCGGGTCCTCACCGACGCGATCACCGCACTGGGCCACGCGCTCACCACATACACGATGCTGCTCGACCCCACCCTGATCGTGCTCGGCGGCGGACTGGCCCAAGCGGGCGAAACCCTCCTCGGCCCGCTGCGCACCCACCTGACTGACCGGCTCACCTGGCGCACGGCGCCGCACCTGGCCCCCGCCCAGCTCGGCGCCGCCGCCGGCCGCCTCGGCGCCGCCATCCGCGCGTGGAGCCTGCTGTGACCGGCATCCTGACCGTGACCCTCAACGCCGCCCTCGACGTCACCTACCGCGTCGAGGCCCTGCGTCCCGGCCACGCCCACCGCGTGCACGACGTGCACACCCGCCCCGGCGGCAAAGGCGTCAACGTCGCCGACGTGCTCACGCAGCTCGGCGAACCCGTCACCGCCACCGGGTTCGCCGGACCCGGCCTCGCCGCCGAACTGCCCGGGTTCGTGCCGGTCACCGGCCAGAGCCGCCGCACCGTCACCATCGTCGCCCCCGACACCGGCGCGACCCTGCTCAACGAACCCGGGCCGGTGATCAGCCCAGGGGAGTGGCAGGCGTTGCTCACCCGCTTCGACCACCTCGCCGCGCACGCCCGCGTGGTGGTGCTGTCCGGCAGCCTCCCGCCTGGCCTGGCAAGCGACGCCTACGCGCAGCTGATCACCCGCAGCCCCGCGCCGGTCATCCTCGACACCGACGGCGACCCGCTGCGCCACGGCCTGGCCGCGCGTCCCGCGCTGGTCAAACCCAACCTCGACGAACTGACCCGGCTGCTGGGCCGCGCACCCGACCTGCCGTCCGACTGCACGACACTGGGCGTCGCGGTCGCCGCCACCCTCGGCGCCGACGGCGCTGTGCTGGCCACCCCCGAGGGCACCTGGCGCGCCCGCCCACCCGGGCCGCTGACCGGCAACGCCACCGGCGCCGGCGACGCGTTCACCGCCGCGCTGGCCCGCGGCATGGCCCACCACCGCCCGTGGCCCGCCGTCCTGGCCGACGCGGTCGCCCTGTCCGCGGCCGCCGTCCTGAGCCCCGCCGCCGGCTCCTACGACCCGGCGGCCTACCACCGATTCACCACAGCAGTGACCGTGGAGGAGAGCTGATGCTGGTACCGACATCCGCGATCGTCGAAGAGGCGATCCGCACCGGGACAGGTGTCGGCGCGTTCAACGTCATCACCCTCGAACACGCCGAAGGCATCGTCACCGGTGCGGAAACCGCGGGCAAACCCGTCCTGCTGCAGATCAGCCAGAACTGCGTCCGCTTCCACGGCGGCAGGCTGCTGCCCATCGCCCGCGCCGCCGCCGCGGTCGCCGCCGAGTCGTCCGTGCCCGTCGCACTGCACCTGGACCACATCGAGGACGAACTGCTGCTGCGGCAAGCCGCCGACGCCGGATTCGCCTCCGTCATGGTCGACGCCTCCACACTGCCCTACGCCGAGAACGTCGACGCCACCCGCCACGCCGTCGCGTGGGCCCACCGCGCCGGACTGTGGGTCGAGGCCGAACTCGGCGAAGTCGGCGGCAAAGACGGCGCCCACGCCCCCGGTGTGCGCACCGACCCCCACGACGCCGCCACATTCGTCGCCGACACCGGCGTCGACGCTCTCGCCGTCGCCGTCGGCAGCTCTCACGCCATGACCACCCGCACCGCCGCACTCGACCTGGACCTGATCGCCCGGCTGCGCGGCGCCGTGCCCGTGCCGCTGGTGCTGCACGGCTCCTCCGGCGTCCCCGACGACCAACTCCGCGCCGCCGTGCGGCACGGCATGGTGAAAATCAACATCGGCACCGCGTTGAACGTCGCCTTCACCGGCACCATCCGCGACGCCGACCTGCGCTCCTCCGATCCCCGCAAATACCTCGCGCCCGCCCGGGACGCGATCGCGCACACCGTCGCGCACCTGCTCGGCGTCCTCGCCGGCGACTGAGGCCCACGCCGCCTTACCCATCGAGGTCAGGCGAACCACGAGGTCAGATGTCGCCCTCCCACAGACCGGCCGGGTCCGCCAGCACCGGCACTGGTGTGCCGGTACTGGCGGGGAGGAAGGCCAGTCGCGCGGCCGAGGCGGTGCTCACACCGTCGGCGACGAGGTCGCGATGCCGCGCCCGGAGGCTCGGTCAGGCGTCGGGGCGGTCGACCTGACCGCGCCAGCCGCCGGTCTCGGCGCCGTCGCGGTTTTCGATGAAGTCCTTGAACCGCTTCATGTCGCCCTTGACGCGGCGGTCGAGAATGCCGAGCTTGTCGGCGACGTTCTCCACGAACCCGTCGGGGTCGATGTCCATCTGCGCGGTCACCCGGGTCTTGTTCGCGTCAAGGCGGTGGAAGGTGACCACACCGGCGTGGGTGGGGCCGTCGTCGGAGCGCCACGCGACGCGCTCATCGGGCAGTTGTTCGGTGATGGTCGCGTCGAACTCGCGGGTCGCGCCGGCGACCGTGATCTTCCAGTGGGTGTGGGTGTCGTCGAGCTGCCTGATCTCGTCCACGCCGTCCATGAAGCGCGGGAACTCGGCGAACTGGGTCCACTGGTTGTAGGCGGTGGTGACGTCGACGTCCACGTCGACGGACTCGGTGATCGTGCTCATCGTGGGTTGTTGCCTTTCCTGTGCGGAGGGAACTGGCGGGTCAGGCGCGAGTGGGTGTGCGGCGGGTCGCGGCCAGGCCGCCGGTGATCAGGCCCAGCGCGATCATGCCGACGGCCAGGCCGAGATGCAGCCAGTTGTCGGCGGTGTTGACCGGCACGAAGTTCGCGGCCGAGTCGTGGTCGATGACCAGCCCGTAGAGCCAGAGCACGAGGTAGACCACGCCACCGCCGACCAGGAAGGCGCGGGCGCCGCGAGGTGTGCGGGCCAGTACGAGACCGGCGATGCCGAACAGCAGGTGCACGATGTTGTGCAGGATCGACACCGCGAACACGCCGAGCAGCATCGCGCCCGAGTGGTGCCCGGCGAAGGAGAGCTGGTCGATGCCGGTGGTCAGGCCGGGGATGAACCCGGCGATCCCGACCAGCAGGAACACCACTCCGACCACGGCGGCGGTCACCTGCCCGGGGCTGCGGGTGATGGTGGGTGTCGGTGAGCGAGTCATGGTCGTGCCTCCCGATCGATGCTCCAGAAAGACAAAAGGTGACGGGCCCTGGCTGGACGCCGGGTCGCGTAGCTCAGCGATACCCCGAGAATCGATGACAAAACGATTCATCCCCGCTGGATTTCGCTCAACGGCCGCTCATCGGCCTTCGAGGAACAGTGAAGGCGGTACTGGACGGGACTGCATGATCACCCGAACCACGCTCGGCTCGCCCGGACTCACCGTCAGCGCGATGGGCCTGGGGTGCATGGGGATGAGCGAGAGCTACGGCCCCGCCGACTGGGACGGCGGCCTGGCCACCATCGACCGGGCTCTGGAGCTGGGCGTCACGTTCCTGGACACCGCCGACGCCTACGGCACCGGGCACAACGAAGTGCTGGTGGGCCGAGCCATCCACGGCCGCCGGGACCAGGTGCAGCTGGCCACCAAGTTCGGCATTGACCGCAGCGCCGGTGACCGGGCACGCCGCATCCGCGGTGCCCGGGACTACGTGCTGCGCGCCTGCGACGCCTCGCTGTTGCGGCTGGGCGTCGAGGTGATCGACCTGTACTACGCCCACCGCCCGCCCCAGGACGTGGAGATCGAGGAGACCGTCGGGGCGATGGCCGAACTGGTCGAGGCGGGCAAGGTCCGTCATCTGGGCCTGTCCGAGGTCGACGGCGGACTGCTGCGCCGGGCGCACGCGGTGCACCCGATCACCGCGGTGCAGAGCGAGTACTCGCTGTGGACCCGTGACGTCGAGACTCTCACCCCGGTGATGGCCGAGCTGGAGGTCGGGCTGGTGCCGTACTCGCCGCTGGGGCGGGGGTTCCTGACCGGCACCCTGGACCGCTCCACGCTGGGCGAGAAGGACTTCCGGCGCACCAACCCCCGCTTCGCCGGCGAGGCCAACGAGAAGATCGCGCGGACCGTGCGCGAGGTGGCCGACCGGCTGGGCGCCACCCCGGCCCAGGTGGCGCTGGCCTGGGTGTACGCCCAAGCCGAGCAGCTCGGGGTGGCGGTGGCGAGCATTCCGGGCACCCGCAGCCCGGCCCGGCTGGAGCAGAACGCGGCCGCGCTGGAGCTCACCCTGGACGCCGAGGCGCTGGCCGCCCTGGACCCGCTGAGCGACCAGGTGACGGGCGAGCGCTACACCCCCGCGCACACCGCTGAGGGCGCCCGGGGGTAGCCGGTGACCTCGCCGTAGGGGAGACCAGCACCCGGTACCCGTCCGCGCCCAACGCGACCACGCCGACCGAACGCCCGGACACAGCCGCCCCGGCCAGGGGAGCGAGGCGGGTGTCGAGCTGGCGGCTCACGCGTGAGTTTCGCTGGATCGAAGCAGCCCCGGATCCCCGGCAGCGACCGCCCGCCGCCGCGACGGCCACCACGCCCGGTCACCCAGCAACGCCAGCAACGCGGGCAGGATCAGGATCCGGACCACCGCCGCGTCCAGCAGCACCGCGAAGGCCAGCCCGAACCCGATCTGCTTCATCTCCAACTGGTCGATGAACACGAAACTGGCGAACACCGACACCATCACCACCGCCGCACTGGTCACCATGCCCGCCGAACCGGTGATCCCGTCGACCACCGCCTCCCGCGTGGACAGACCACGGTCCCGGGCCTCCTTGATCCGGCTGAGCACGAACACCTGGTAATCCATGGACAAACCGAACAGGATCACGAAGAAGATCAACGGCAGGTGCGCGCCGACGAACCCGGCCGAGGTGAACCCGAGCAGCCCCTCGGCCCACGTGTTCTGGAACACCGCCACGATGACCCCGAACGCGGCACCGGCCGACAGGATGTTCAACCCGGTGCCGACCACCGCCAGCACCACCGACCCGAACGCCACCAGGAGCGTCAGGAACGTCAGCAGCAGCACGAAACCCAGCACCCACGGCAACTGCTCGGACTGGTTGCCGACATAGTCGACGTTGCGCGCCACCCCACCCGACACCGCGTACTCGGCCCCCGGCACCCGCCCGACCGTGTCCGCCAACAACCCGCTCCGCAACCGCCGCAACGACGCCGCACCCTCCTGCGAACTGGCCGCCGCGGCGATCGGCAACTCCAGCGTGGCTACCGCGCCATCCGCGGAAACCCGAGGCCGCGCCGCACCGGCGAGATCCCCGCGCGCCCGGTCGGCCAGCGACACCAACGCCTCCCGCACCGCACCGGCCTGCGCCGCCGGCGCACGCACCACGACCAGATGCGCCACACCCTCCGCCGGGAACCGCGCCACCAGCCGGTCATAGGCCTGCATCTGCGGAATGGCACGGGAAAACGTCTCGTTGCCCTCCACCTTCAGCCGCAACCCGGCCGCCGGCAACGCCATCAGCACCAACCCCGTCACCCCGACCAGCAACGTCACCGCAGGCCGCCGCACGACCGCCCGGATCATCCTCGGCCACACCCGACCCGCACCCGGCCGAGCCCACCGCCGCGCCAGCCGCCCAGGATCCGCCCGCCGCCCGAACACCGCCAGCAACGCGGGCAACACCGTCAGCGAACTGGCCACCGACACCAGCACCACGATGATCGACCCCGTCGCAATGGACGAGAACACGATGTCCCCAGCGAGATACAACCCGGCCACCGCCACCAACACCGCCACACCCGACACCACCACCGTGCGGCCCGCCGTCGCCGCCGCCAACTCGACCGCGGCCCGATGCGTCAACTCGCCACCCGCACGCGCCCGTTCCTCCCGGGCACGCTTGAGGTAGAACAACGAGTAGTCCACACCCACCGCCAGCCCGATCATCAGGATCACGTTGGCCACCGCGCCACCAGCGTCCGGGAACACGTGCGACGCCACCGTGTACAACCCCATCGACGCCCCGACCGACGACAACGCCAGCAACAACGGAACCCCGGCGGCCACGATCGACCCGAACACGACGAACAAGATCAGCAACGTCACCGGCAGCGTGATCATCTCCGCGTGCAGCAGCCCGTCCGCCAACTGCTTGTTCACCCCACGCGAGTTCGACGCGTTACCCGTCTGCTCCACCCGCAACCCCGGGTGAGCCGCCGCGACCGCCTGGACCTCGCTCTCGATCGCCGGGAGGTCGACCTTGGCCCGCGTGATGTCCCCGGCCATGGTGATCGCCACCAACAGCGTGCTGCCGTCCGCCGAACGCCGCGGCGACGCCACCTCGGCCACCCCGGGCAAGGCCCGCACCCGGCCGGTGACCTCCGCCGCCGCCACCCGCGCCGCGGGCTGCTCCGCCGGGCTGATCAGGACACGTTCCACCGGCGACGGCAACATGCCCGCGTCCATCGCCATCGCCTCGGCCCGCCCGGCCTCCCCGACGAGGAAATCCCGATTGTCCGGCGCCCTGCCACCGACCCACGCACTCACCCCGAGACACAACGCGACGAAAACCACCCACCCGGTGATCGCCCGCCAAGGGTGGCGTGCGCTCCACCGCGCAGCCCGCACGGTCAACGGTGGTGACGTCATGGTCCCGCTCCTCGTGATCAACAACGTGTGACCACGAGCCTGTCGCGTCCCCACACCAAGATCACTGGTACGCGCAGGGCACTTGACCGTAGGGACAGCCCTACCTCGACCGCCCGGAAACCCCCGACTCGGCGGGCACCGGAATCCGCCGCACCACCAGCACCGCACACAACCCGATCAACACCAGGAAACCCGCGTCGAACGTGCCCGTCGCGTCCCTGAGCGCCCCCAACGTCCACACCGCCGCGAACCCACCCAGATTGGCCCAGAAATTCCCGAACCCGCTCACCGCACCCGCCACCTCCCGCCCCAGATGCTGGATCGGGATCGCGAACAACGGCCCGAAATACACCTGGATGACCACCGCGTTCACCGCCACCATCGCCACGATCACCGGCAACGACTCGGCCAGCATCAACCCCGCCAACGACGCGGCCACCACCGTCAACGACACCCCCACCACCGCCAGCGGCCGCCCGGTCCGATCGGCGACATACCCGCCGATGATGTTCGACGGCGCCGTCAACGCCGCCGCCACAGCCACCAACACCCCCGCGGTCTGGATCGAATAACCCTTCTCCACCACCACGAAGCTCGGCAGCCACATCACCACCCCATGCGTGGCCGCCAACCGCACGAACTGGATCACCGACGTCACCACCACCACCGGATGCCGCCACAACCGCGGCAACTCCCGCAACGGCAACCGACGCCCCACATCCCGCGCCCGCCCCGCACCACCCACCAGCCAATACCCCACCAACGCCACCACACCCAACCCCGCGCACACCGCGAACACACCCCGCCACCCCAACGGACCCACCAACAACGGACCCACCACATTCAACACAATGCTCGACGAAAACCCGCCCGCCACATACAACCCCATCGCCGTCGCCTGCTTGCCCGACGAAAACTCACGACTGACCAAAATCAAACCCGGCGCGAACGCCAACGACCGCAACACCCCCGACACCGCCTGATTCACCACCAACCACCCGAACGAATCAATCACCGCGAACCCACACGCCAACACGTTCACACCCAACAACCCCGTCAGGAACAACACCCGCGGATCAACCCGATCCGCCAACACCCCCACCGGGATCTGCATCAACGCGTACGTGAACGTCGACGCCGCCGCCACCGCCCCACCCTGCGCGAAACTCAACCCCACATCCTGCCGGATCAACGGCAGGAACAACGCGATACCACCCGTCACCAACGCCTGCGAACTCTGACACACCACGATCAACGCGACCGTGACGCCCCGACGGACGATCATCCCGCCAGCCTGCCCCACCCCACCACACCACGTCGAGCACCGATCGACGAGTCCGGACCGATGAGTTCCCCCGCGCCGACACGTCACGAGTCACATGCTCATCATCACCGGATACGTCACCATCGACCCCACCCGACGCGACACCCAGATCACCGCACACCACGACCTCATCCGCCGCGCCCGCCACGCACCCGGCTGCCTCGACGCCGCCATCACCCCAGACCCGACCGACCCCACCCGCATCTACATCCACGAACGCTGGGAAACCCGCGAACACCTCACCACCTGGCGCGACACCTGCGACGCACCCACCACCGGCATCCCCATCAACGCCGAACACGTCCGCGAATACACCGTCACCCACGAACGCCCCGTGTTCTAACCGTTCCAAAGGGACTGAGCGGGAATGAGTCCTGGTGTCGGGACCCATGCTCAGCCGAACGCCCCGAACGGTCTTGGGCGTTCTGGTCGGCCGCGTTCCTGCCGCGTTCAGCGCCGACGGATCGTGTCCGTGGTCCGGGTACGCGGGGGCGGTGTTCCTCGTGCCCGTGGCCATCGGGTCGGGCCTGGGCGATCCGATGCCCGCCAGCATCGCTCTGGTGCTGGCGGGGCGGTGCCGTCCGTCGCCTGATCCGATGGCCGAGGGCGCGCCTGCCGATCGCCACCGAGGCCGCGTGATGGCGGCTTACGTGGCGATGACGAGTGGTGAGGGGCTTTCGCCAGTGCTCGGCACCCCATATCGAGGTGTAGGCGGGATCAACGGCGATCACGCCGATACCGGCCTCCGCGCACATGCTGACCAGTCGTGCGCGGAGTCGGCCGGTGGGAATGCCCGAGATGAGCTGCCTGATTTTCTTCTTCCGGCCGTGTTTCTCACGGGTTGTGGAGTCGGTGAAGTCGAGGTCTTCGATCGCGATGGCCCGCATGTTGGTGTTCTTGGCCCAGTGCAGAAGCCTGGTCAGGGCGTGGCGGAGTTGGGCGTCACGATGGTTGGCGGTGCCGGTCAGCGCGTAGTCGAAGCGGCGCGGGGCGCCCATTGGGGTTACCGTGCTCGTCCAGCAGCCACGCGGCCAGGTGGTCGGCGTTGGTGTCCACGCCGATCACGCCCCCAGCCTGCAGCACGTCCAAGGGGATGACTGGCAGGTCTTTGCGTGTCCAGGACGCGTCCAGGCAGCTTGATACTGACCTCACCGTCGAGAGTGACGCGGACCGTCTCGTTGCCGTACCGCTTGCCAGACTCGCCATCCGCGGTCAAGAACCAGCGCGCCGCTTCCCACTCGGCCCGCCACGCAGCCTCAGTCCGGTTCGCGGCAGCCAGGTTGTGCCGCTGGTTGAGCAGCCGACGGCCACCCCGCACGACAGAGACCTGGCCCGCATCACGTTGCGCCGATACGTGTTCGTAATCGGTCTCAAGAATCGCCAGTCGCCGCGTCTTGTGGAACCACTCTCGTTCACAGCGGTATCCGCCGGGCTCGCTCCGGGTACCTTTCTGCCCGATGGGCAGCGACAGGCGGTGACGAATCGTGCGGATACCAGCGTCCAGCGACTGCAGATGCCGCCATTGCGCACGGCGCGACAGCCCCCACTGGTCGTGGGTGTTGGAGGTGATCGACCCGGCCCAGCGAGACGATGCCTCGGCGGTCAGCCCCCGTTTACGCTCGGCCCACGTCTCCGCGGAGTGCTCCAGGCCATCCCGGCACCTACGGGCCAAGTCACCGGACGCCAATCGTCCCAGATGCCCACCCACCAGCCGCAGAACCTTCTCGTCCCGAAGTGTCAACCCCTTGAGCCGGTCACGGATCGACACGCCTGACGGCCCATCAGCGACGAACGGACGGGCGATCCGCCGCAGCGGCTGCCCGCGGGTGTCAGCCATCCTCAGCGGCCGCCAACGCCTTGCGCGCACGGTTCTTCGCCGACCGGCGTCCATAGCGGCGGGCGCAGAACGAGGTGTCAGCATCTCGGCCGTGTCCCGCACCAGATCGTCGACTCACACCACCCGATGACCGGCCTTTACCACGTCGCCAGCCAGGCAGTCTGATGCTCAAGGTCCACCGTGCTTGTCGCCATCGACGGTCCCGTCGCGACCGAACAACGCCGGAATCAACAACAACACCGCACCGCAGAACAACGCGATGTCCGCGACATTCCCCACGAACCACCCGTTGTAGTCGATGAAGTCCACCACATGCCCCCGCGCGAACCCCGGCGCACGAAACAACCGATCCAACAGATGCGTGACCGCCCCACCCAACAACAACGACAACGCCACCGCCTGCACCACCGACGCCGGCTTCAACGCGAACCGCACCAACACCACCACCGCGACCGCCGTGATGATCGTGAAAATCCACGTCGACCCCGCACCGATCGAGAACGCCGCACCCGAGTTGTACAACAACCGCAACTGCAGCAACTCACCCAACACCGGCACCGGCGCACGACCACGCAACGCCGACTCGGCCCAGAACTTCGACCCCTGGTCCAACGCGACCACCAACACGGCCACGGCGAACACCACCGGCACACGCGCCACGAACGGACGGGAAGCTGACGTATCCATCACCACCACCCTATGCGCCCCACCCACCACCCACGACACAGGGGAGTGCACACCCCCGCAACAAAACGAGTCGACCACCACACACCACCGGGCTATAACCAACCCGTGCTCCGCAAATACCCCCGAACCCACCACCTCGAATCATCCCGGCTGCAACCAGGCGACGAAGACATGAAAGCCGTCGCCTTCACCCACATCCGCGGCCGGCACCTCGTCGTGGAGGAAAAACTCGACGGAGCCAACACCGCCATCAGCTTCAGCCCCGACGGCGACCTCCTGCTGCAAAGCCGAGGCCACTACCTCACCGGCGGCCCCCGAGAACGACAGTTCACCCCACTCAAAGCCTGGGCACCCACCATCCACCACGCCCTGCACAACCGAATAGGAACCCGATACGTCGTCTACGGCGAATGGCTCTACGCCAAACACACCGTCTTCTACGACGCCCTCCCGCACTATTTCTGCGAATTCGACATCCTCGACACCCACACCGGACACTTCCTGTCCACCCCACGACGCGCGGAACTCCTCGACGGCCTGCCCATCCACTCCGTGCCCGTCCTACACACCGGCCCACTCGACACCCGCACCGACCTGCTCGCCCTCGTCGGCCCCTCCACCTGCCGCACACCCCACTGGCGCGACACCCTCGAAGCCCACGGGAGTGACACCGCCATCGCCGAAACCGACACCCACGAACACATGGAAGGCCTCTACATCAAAGCCGAAGAACACGGCACCGTCACCGAACGCTACAAATGGGTCCGGCCCACCTTCCTCACCGCCGTCCTCGACTCCGGCACCCACTGGATGAACCGGCCCATCCTGCCCAACCAACTGCGCGACCCGGCGGTGATGTATGGAACCCTTTGACCGGCTCTGCCCGGCCGCACCCACCTGGACCCTCGACTGGCCCGCCATCCGCGACACCTTCTGGTGGATCCGCCGCATGACCGGCGTCCCCCAAGACCCCCAGCACCACGCCGAAGGCGACGTCGAAACCCACACCCACATGGCCTGCCAAGCCATGGTCGACAACCCCGACTGGCGCGCCCTCCCACGCCACGACCAAACCCGCCTCTTCGCCACCGTCCTGCTGCACGACGTCGCCAAACCCGACTGCACCCACCACACCGACGACGGCCACATCACCGCACACGGCCACTCCCGCCGCGGCGACCTGCTCACCCGCCGCATCCTCTGGGAACTCGACACCCCACCCGCATGGCGCGAACACGTCGCCGCACTCGTCCGCCACCACCAAATCCCGTTCTGGGCACTGGAACGCCCCGACCTGCAACACATCGCGTTCCGCGTCAGCCTGCTCGCCCGCAACACCGACCTCGCCACGCTCGCCACCGCCGACATCACCGGCCGCGTCTGCCACGACACCGACGACATCCTCGACAACATCGCCCTCTACCGCGACTACTGCGCCGAAACCGCGTGCCTCGACACATCCCGCGCGTTCCCCTCCGACCACGCCCGGTTCCTCTACTTCCGCACACCCCACCGCGACCCGGACTACAACGCCTACGACGACACCCGCCTCACCGTCACCGTCATGTCCGGCCTCCCCGGCGTCGGCAAAGACACCTGGATCACCACCCACCGCCCCAACCTGCCCGTGATCAGCCTGGACGCCCTCCGCACCACCATGCGCGTCAAACCCACCGACAACCAACGGCCCGTCATCAGCGCAGCCCAAGAACAGGCACGCAGACACCTCCGCGCCGGGGAATCGTTCGTGTGGAACGGAACAAACGTGTCCAGGCAGATCCGGCAACAATCCATCGGACTCGCCGCAGCCTACAAAGCACGGGTGGAAGTGATCGCACTGGAGGCACCGCTCACAGTGATCAAAAACCGCAACGCGGCCCGCCCACAACCCGTGCCCACCGCGGTCATCGACCGCCTCGTGAACAAATGGGAAGCCCCCGACCCAACCGAAGCACACACCGTGCACTGGCTGAGCACGCAGTAGGGGAGACCTACTCCGGCTTGCCGGTCAGCAACGCCAGCACCTTGTCCACCTTCGCGTCGAGGTGATCGAACTTGCCGTCCAGCTGAACCAGCTTCTCGGTGTGTTGGCGCTGACCGCCTTCGAGTCGCACCAGCTTTTCGGTGTGTTGGCGCTGACCGCCTTCGAGTCGCACCAGCTTTTCGGTGTGTTGGCGCTGACCTTCTGCCAGCGAGACCAGCTTCTCAGTGTGCTCGCGCTGACCCTCTTCCAGCGAGATCAGCTTGGCAGTCTGTTGCTCCTGCACCTTCTCCACGCGCACCAACCGGTTCGTGTGCTCCTGCTGGCCTTCCTCCAATCGGTTCAGGCGACCCACTGCGAGGTCCTGCGCGGTCTGAATCTCGTCCAAACGGTTCGTGTGACGCATTTGCGTCGCCGCTACCGTGTTGATGTAACTCCGGACGTCCAGGACATTCTTGTTCGTCGTGGTCAACAGGTGGTAGCAGCCGTCGAGATCAGCGCGCATCTGACCGAAACGAGGCTCTTGTATCTCAGGTGAGGACATGGCGGCGAGCCTATCGCAACAGCAGCCCGCTGAAACGTTTCAGGCGGCAGTCCCGCCAAGGACCACACGACCGTGTTGACCTGCGGTAATCCGGAAAAACGTACTCCCGGGGGAGTACCCACAACTACCACCCACAGCCAGACGCGAACACCCACCCCGAACCACCACAGTGACCCCATGACCACCTCCACCATTCCGGCCAAACACCACCCCCAACCCAGCTATGTTCGCGACACCACCCACCGCGAGCCAACCATGGACACCCGTGCATAACCACACCATCCGACCCCGAGACACACTGCTCGGCCTCGGCCTGCTCGCACTCGTCCTCACCTGGGGCTACCTCACACCCGACGACCGCCCCCTCGACACCCAAGGCGCACTCCTCGCCACCGCCGCCACCCTCCCCATCATCGCCCGCCGACGCTGGCCCATCACCATCCTCGCCACCCACGCCACCCTGTCCATCTCCTACCACACCCTCGACTACCCCCACGACGCACTCATGCCACCGGCACTCGTCGCCCTCTACACCGTCGCCACCACCCACCACCGCCTCCACGCCCTCATCGCCAACGGACTCACCTGCACCCTCATCCTCTGCGTCCGCGCCATCGACGACAACGGACTCGGCATCGACGCACTCGGCACCCTCGGCTGGCTCACCACCGCCATCGTCCTCGGCGAAACCACACGCCAACGCAACACCACCCACGCCAAAGAAACCCGCCAACAAGTGACCGACGAACGGCTCCGCATCGCCCGCGACCTCCACGACCTGCTCGCCCACACCATCACCACCATCCGCGTCCAAGCCGGAGTCGCCGCACACCTCGTCACCGACACCACCCAACCCCTCGACCGCACCACCATCGCCACCACACTCGACACCATCACCCACGCCTGCGACACCGCCCGCGCCGAACTCCGCGCCACCGTCGAAGTCCTCCGCGACCCCATGCCCGTCCTGCCCAACATCACCGACCTCGGCACCGTCGTCCGCGCCACCGGCATCGACATCACCTTCGAACACCACGGCACCCCACACCCACTCCCACCCGACGTCGAAGTCGCCGCCTACCGCATCGTCCAGGAAAGCCTCACCAACATCGTCAAACACTCCAACGCCACCACCGCAGCCGTCCGCATCGACCACACACCCACCGCCCTCACCGTCACCATCACCGACAACGGCACGAACACAGGCACAACCACCGGCGGACACGGCATTCCCGGCATGACCGAACGCGCCCACGGCGTCGGCGGACACCTCCACATCCAGACCGACAACGGCTTCACCGTCACCGCCCACCTACCCACAGGAACACCATGACCACCCGCATCGTCCTCGCCGACGACCAGACACTCGTCCGCAGCGCCTTCGCCCTGCTCATCGCCTCCGCACCCGACATCGACGTCGTCGCCGAAGCCGCCACCGGACACCAAGCCATCACCGCCACCGCCACCACCACACCCGACGTCGTCCTGATGGACCTCCGCATGCCCGACCTCGACGGCATCGACGCCACCCGCCACATCACCAGACACCACCCCGACACCCGCGTCCTCGTCCTCACCACCTACGACACCGACGAAAACGTCGCCGCCGCCCTCCGCGCCGGCGCCAGCGGTTTCGTCGTCAAAGACATCCGCCCCGCCGACCTGCTCGACGCCATCCGCACAGTCGCAGCGGGGGAGCAGCTGCTCTCACCAGGCCCCACCGCCACCCTGATCGCCCGCTTCCTCCGCGCACCCGACCGCGCACCCGTGACGAAACACCTCCAGGTGCTGACCAGCCGCGAACGCGAAGTCCTCACCCTCATCGCCCAAGGGCTGTCCAACCACGAAATCGCCGAAGCACTCGTGCTGAGCCCACTCACGGTCAAGACACACGTCAGCCGGATCCTGACGAAACTCAACGCCCGCGACCGCGTGCACCTGGTGATCGCCGGCTACGAATCCGGACTCGTCGTCCCCGGCTCATAACTCCGCAAACCGACAGCCGCAGAGGGCGACCTCGCGCCGGGCACCAGACTCAGGAATCGCGGGCCGTCTCCGGATCCAACCCCGACAACGCCCGGTAGGTGCGATTGCCCGCCGCGGCCGCCCGCCGCTCCCGCCCGGTCGCCTCGATGTAGTTCTGACTCGTGTTCAGATTCGCATGGCCCAGCAACGCCATGATCTCCGCGGCGTTCGCGCCGTCCTCAGCCAGCCGCGTCGCGAACGTGTGCCGCAGCGCGTGCAGATTCGCACCCGTCGGCACCTGGTCACGGATCCCCGCCCACCGGTAACTGGTCTTCACCAAGTAGTCCAAGGCGCCCCGGCCGATCGGCTTGCCCCGGTAGTCCAGCAGCAGAGCCGAAGTCGAGCCGAACCGCTGATGCGGGAACCGCACCGCGCAGGAGCCGAGGTACGCGTCGATCACCCGTTCCAGCGGCGCCTCGATCGGGATGGACCGCTCCCTGCTTCCCTTGCCCTGCACGTGCAGCCGCTGCTCACCAGGCCTGCCGACGATCGAACACCGTTGCAGCGCACGGACTTCCGCCGAGCGCAGCCCGGCGACCAACCCCAGCGCGATCACCAGGACATCCCGTTCCGGCCACGGATCGCGTGCCTTGCGAGCCCCGGCGGCGGCCGCGGCGATGAGCTTCTCCGGGGTGTCCTCGCCGCGCAGCGGCTTGGGGGAGGGAAGTGGCGCCTTCGGCCGGACGACCGCGCCCATCGGATTGCCCTCCAGCAGACCGTCGGCCACGCAGAAGTTGAGGAACTGGTTCCACGTCGACCACGCGCGGGCCACGGAACTCTTGGCGTGTCCATCGGCGAACTCACCGAACGCTGTTCGGAGCGCCTGCACGGTCAGGTCCTCGACGGTGAGCTGTTCGACGGCCCTGCCGGTGGTGTCGGACAGCAGGGTAGTGATGCCGGTCAGGTCGCGGCGGTAGGCGGCAGTGGTGTGCGGGGAGTCCTTACGGGGTTTGCGGGCGAGGAAGAACGCGGTCTGGGCGTCGAGCAACAGCTGCACGTGATCTTGATACCGGTAACCACCGACAATCCGCATTTCTACACACGTTGAATTCATGCATAACAGTCATTATGCATGAAACCGGACAGAACCCCGCTCAGGAACGCCCGGCGACCTTGCCTAGAAACGTCACGGTGACGTTTAACGGTGAACAGGTGAGCCGTTCGAGTCAGGGGCGAAGACCGCCTCAGGGCCACCTGGCTGACTGGCTGGCTGATTGGCTGACGCCCGGACGTCACCTGAACCCAGCGAGCCATGATGACCGACTGTCAGATGATGAGCTTCGCACCGAGTGTCACCGAGACGACAACCCGGTTGGCGGACAGGTCGACGACCACGCCGATACAGCTGAAAACGACGCCTGACGACCTCTCTCGGCGATCTTCACCTCGATATCGCCAAGTTCGATAATCTACATTATGTCAAGTAACGGGTTTGGGGTCGCTCTCCCGGACGCCTCAGTCCTGCAAGCTTGCGGGCACCTGTTCTTCGCGCGCCACGTCGTGTCGGGGTGTGCCGCCGCTGACAGTTCGCTTGTTGTCATGGCGAGGGTCGCGGCTCCTGGTTCGGTACGGCGGCAGCCGCGTACGCCGAGCACCGTCCGGATTACGCGCAGGACGCGGTGCGGGTGGGCGCTGGAGCGCGCGCCGGGCGTGCGAGTGCGGGATCTTGGTGCTGGGACGGGCAAGTTGAGTTCACGCTTCCGTTGTTGACCGGTGTGGTGCGTGTCGTTCGGTTGTGAGGCCACTTCCCCACTGCTGGTCAGGCGTCGTCGTCGAGTTGTTCGGTGGCGAGGTCGAGTGAGGCTTTTTGCAGGAGGGCGGGGATGTCGGCGTCGGGGCAGTCTCGTTCGTAGGCGGTGGCGACTTCGACGAAGGCTTTGACGCATCCGTTGACCATCTGCTGGGCGCGTCGGCTGAGTTCTTCGGCGACTTCCTGGGCGACTTGGCGGACGACGGTGTCGCATTCGCCGGGGACGTCGCTGATGTCGATGTGGAGGTCGAGTACTCCTTGACGGAGGACGGTGAGGGCTTCTTTGATGTCGGCGATGGCGGTGCCGTGGGCGGCTCCGTGTGCGACGGTCAGGATGCCGACTCCGGCTTGCATCGCTTCGGTCCTGCTGATCACGGGGACAGCATCGCATGTGTTGGGGGCGGGGACCTGGTGTTGGGGCCATATGGGCGCCGGTGAGTCTACTCCGTGGTAACTTACTGGCGGTAACGTTGAGGAGGGTGTGATGACCCTGGTTCGCCGTGTCGACTCCTTCAGTCATGACGGGCTCACGTTCGATGTGCGGGACACGGGCCCGGCGGATGGTGCTGTGGTCGTTTTGCTGCATGGGTTTCCGCAGACCGGGACGTCGTGGGCGGCGACGGCGGCGTTGCTGAACCAGCGGGGTTTCCGCACGGTGGTGCCCGATCAGCGGGGCTACTCCCCTGGCGCGCGTCCGCGGGGCAGGTTCGCGTATCGGATGAGTCGTCTGGTGGGTGACACGGCGGCGTTGGTGCGGGCGGTGGGTGCGGGGCCGGTGCATCTGGTCGGGCATGACTGGGGTGCGGCGGTGGCGTGGTCGACGGCGGCGCGGCGGCCGGAGTTGGTGCGGTCGTTGACGTCGGTGTCGGTGCCGCATGGGTTGGCGTTCGTGCGGGCGATGGTGTCGAGTGATCAGTTGCTGCGGTCGTATTACATGGTGTTGTTCCAGGTTCCGTGGGTGCCTGAGTGGTGTATGCGGACGTTTCCGGGGGTGTTGGCGCGGTCGTTGGGCAGGACGGGGATGACGGCGGCGCAGGTGGAGCGGGTGGTGGCGGAGGTTGTGCGTGGTGGGGCGTTGACGGGTGCGTTCAACTGGTATCGGGCGATGATGGTGCAGAGCCCGAGGTATGTGGGTGCCCGGGTGCAGGCGCCGACGACGCATGTGTGGAGTGATGGGGATCTGGCGTTGTCGCGGCGGAGTGCGGAGTTGGCTGGGGATTATGTGCGTGGGGCGTATCGGCTGGAGGTGTTGGGCGGGGTGAGTCACTGGGTGCCGGAGGAGGTGCCGGAGGTGTTGGCGGACATCATTCAGCGGACCGCGGATGCGGGGTCTTCCGGCGCGGTGTAGTCGCCCGCCGGGGTGGCGCGCACCCTGTGTACGGGTCAGGGTGTGCGGGTTTTCCAGGCGCTGACGCCGAGGGTGGTGGTGTTGCCGAGGTCGACGCCGCCGTGGGGTTCGACGGTTTGCGGGGCGGCGTCTGGGGTGGGCGCGATGACGAGGTAGGCGCCGAGGGTGGCTTTGCGGTCGGTTTCGGTGACGCGGTTGCGCCACAGCAGTGCGGCGTGGGCGGTGCCGCCGGGCTGGAGGGTGACCGGGTGGGGTGGGGTGTCGAAGCTGTCGACGACTGCGACGCCGTTGGTGCCGTGGCCGATGGTGGTCTCGATCGGGGCGAGGTTGGTGTCCAGGACGCGGCGGATGTCGGGGTAGCCGTTGATCTGGGCGGGGGCGCCGGTGTTGTTGGTCAGTTGGATGTCGAGACTGCGCAGGCCCATGGCGGCGTCGGTGGCTCCGAGGGTGATGACCAGGCCGGGAGGGGGCGGGGTGGGTGTGGTGCTGGGTGGGAGGGGCGGCAGCGGTTGGGGCTGGGGTGTCGTGCAGGCGGTGAGGGTGAGCAGGGCCGTGAGGGTGGTCAGGAGTCGCACATGATCATCCTTTCAGGCGATACTGTCCGTTTACATGTGACCACCGTTCGTAGGTTCTAATCACAGGCATGTCACTCCATACTCGCGTTCGGTGCGGCGGCCGCGATCTTCCTCCCTGCCCAGGCCGTCGGCCCCCTGTGGAGGTGTGTCGATGAAGCTCCGGATCGGTTTCGTCGCCGCTGTGCTGGTGGCACCGTTGGTGGTGTCCGGCACGACGTCGGCGGCTCAACCCGACCGCACGCCGTACTACTGGCAGGTGCCCGACGCCGACGAGCGTGTGCTGGCGGATTTGGGTTTCGACGTCGAGCACGGTGTGGGTGGCGCGGTTCAGGTGGTGGGTGACGAGCGGATCGCGGCGCGGCTGCGTGGCATGGGTTACCGGCCGTCGAAGTTCGACACGGTGTACAAGGAGGTCCTGCCCCGTACGCAGGGTGTGGGGGTGCAGTCGTTCTACGGCGGGTATCACACCTCCGCGGAGCACGCCAAGCACGTGACGGATGTGGCGGCGGCGTATCCGGCGTTGACGCAGGTGTATGACATCGGTGACAGTTGGCGTAAGACCAAGGGCCAGGGTGGGCACGACATCCGGGCGATCTGCATCACCAAGAAGCAGGCCGGGGATTGCGCGTTGAGCCCGAATTCGGCCAAGCCGCGGTTCGCGATGATCGCGCAGTTGCACGCGCGGGAGTTGGCCACGGGTGAGGTGGCGTGGCGGTGGATCGACCACTTGACCAAGGGGTACGGCTCGGACGCCGAGGTGACGTCCATTTTGGACACGACGGAGTTGTGGGTGGTGCCGATCGCCAACCCTGACGGGGTCGACATCGTCGCTTCGGGTGGGAACTCGCCGTTGATGCAGCGCAAGAACGCCAACAACCCGACGGGGTGTTCGGGTGCGACGGGTGGCGTGGACCTGAACCGGAACTCGACGTTCAAGTGGGGCAAGGCGGGTACGAGCCGCTGCGGGGAGACCTATCAGGGTCCGTCGGCGGGGTCGGAGCCGGAGACGCGGGCGTTGGAGGCGTGGTTCAGGCAGTTGTTCCCGGATCAGCGTGGCCCGGGTGACACGGATCCGGCGCCGGTGACGACCAAGGGTGTGATGATCACGGTGCACAGCTACGGCAACCTGATCATGCCGCCGTGGGGGTGGACGTGGAACGCGAACCCGAACGCGGCGGGGTTGAGGGCGTTGGGGCAGAAGATGGCGGCGTTCAACGGGTACACGGTTGTCGCTGAGGGTGACACGACCGGGACGACCGACGACTTCACCTACGGCAATCTGGGTATCGCGAGTTACACGTTCGAGTTGGGGACGGGCAGCGGCAGCTGTGGCGGGTTCTTCCCGCAGTACTCCTGTGTGGACAGTTTGTTCTGGCCGCGCAACAAGGGTGCGTTCCTGACTGCGGCGAAGGCGGCGAAGGCGCCGTACGCGAGTTGAGCGGAATTGACCTCGAGCTGGGTTGAGGTTGCACGCTGGGCGGTATGAGGACACACGCGATTCGGCAGTACGAGTTCGGCCCGGCAGAGGTGTTGCGGTTCGAGGAGGTGCCTGCCCCGGTCGCCGGCCGGGGTCAGGTGCGGGTGCGGGTGGCGGCGGCGGGTGTGCACCTGCTGGACACGTCCATCCGCAGTGGGCAGTCCGGTGGGCCGATGCCGTTGCCGCGGCTGCCGGTGACGCCTGGCCGGGAGGTGGCCGGTGTGGTGGACGCGGTGGGCGACGGTGTCGATGCGGGGTGGTTGGGCAAGCGGGTGGTGGCGCATCTGGGGATGACCAGCGGTGGGTACGCGGAGTTGGTGTTGGTCAACGCGGAGTCGTTGCATGAGCTGCCTGGTGAGGTGGAGTTCGACAAGGCGGTGGCGATGATCGGCACTGGCCGTACGACGTTGGCGGTGCTGGAGTTGGCGGATCTGACCGAGCGTGACGTGGTGTTGGTGCCTGCGGCGGCGGGTGGGATGGGTGCGTTGCTGGTGCAGGCGGCGCGGAACGCGGGGGCGTTCGTGGCGGCGTTGGCTGGTGGTGCGGAGAAGGTCGCGCGGGTGCGGGATCTGGGTGCGGATGTGGTGCTGGATTACCGGGTTGAGGGGTGGGTGGGCCGGTTGACGGAGGCGTTGGCCGGTCGGGAGTTGACGGTGTTCTTCGACAGTGTGGGTGGTGAGACCGGCCGGGCGGGGTTCGATCTGCTGGGGCTGGGTGGCCGGATGATGATGTTCGGGTACTCCGCGGGTGAGCCGACCCGGTTCGCCGCGGCGGAGGTGATCGGCCGTGGGTTGACGGTTTCGGCGGCGTTCCGGGCGCGGATCCTCAACCGGCCGGGTGGGTTGCGTGGGCTGGAGACGGAGTCGTTGGCGGCGTTGGCCAAGGGTGAGCTGGTGCCGTTCACGCAGACCTTCCCGTTGGCGCAGGCGGCGGCCGCGCACCGGGCGTTGGAGACACGCGGCACGGTGGGCAAGGTGGTGTTGGTGTCGTGATGGGATGATGTCGCGCATGTCTTCCGCTGAGTTTCAGTCGTTGTCGATCGAGGTCGGGCAGGGCCCGTCGGGGCCGGTGTTGTCCGTGCGGGGTGAGGTCGACACGGTGACCGCGCCGGAGTTGCAGGCTGGGGTGGAGCAGGCCATGCCCGGGGCCGGGCAGGTGCTCGTGGTGGATTTGAGTGGTGTGACGTTCCTGAGCTCGGCTGGGCTGTCGGTGCTGGTGCAGGCGCACCAGCGGGCCGAGGAAGCCGGGTGTGAGGTGCGGATCGTGACCAACTCGAGCACGGCGCGGGTGTTCCAGCTGACTGGGTTGACCGAGACGTTGCGGTTGTTCGATTCGCCTGACGCGGCTCGGGAGGCCTGAGCCGGTGTCTGTTCCGGTGGTGGTGAGCCGGGAACGGTCGCGGGATGTGGCTGGGGCTCGGGCGGTGCAGGTGGCGGCGTTCGGGCGTGAGCTGGAGGCGTCGCTGCTGGACGCGTTGCGGGAGTGCGACGCGTGGCTGCCGCAGTTGTCGTTCGTGGCGCGGACCGGTGACTGCGACGAGGTTGTCGGGCATGTGGTGTGCACGCGGGCGCATGTGGCCGACACGCCGGTGGTGGCGTTGGGGCCGATCGGGGTGGCGCCGGGCTTGCATCACAAGGGTGTCGGTAGTGCGCTGATGCACACGGTGCTGGGTGCGGCGGACGCGTTGGGTGAGCCGCTGGTGGGGCTGCTCGGTGATCCGGGGTTCTACCAGCGGTTCGGGTTCGTGCTCGCCGACTCGGTCGGGGTCGTGCCGCCGGTGGCGCAGTGGGCGCCGCACTTCCAGGTCCGTGCGCTGGCCGGTTATGACGCGGGCATCCGCGGTGGGTTCCGGTACGCGGCGCCGTTCGACGATCTCTGATCACTCTTCGGCGAGCCACGTCCCGACGAGGAACTGTTCGATCGAGTCGGTGCGTTGGTGCGTGGCGAGCAATGACCAGACCTCGTCGCGGGTGAACCAGCGGGCGTCGTCGAGTTCACGGTGGTCGACGGCGATCCGCGGGCCGGCGGCCTGTGCGCGGTAGCCGATCATCAGCCCGGCGGGGAACGGCCACGCCTGTGATGCCTCGTACCGTAGGTCCGCGAGGCGGACTCCGGCTTCCTCGTGGACTTCGCGGTGCACGGCGGTTTCGAGGTTCTCCCCCACTTCCACGAACCCGGCGAGGGTGGACCAGGCGGTGGGCGCCGCGCCGCGGTGGCGGGCCAGCAGGCAGCGTTCCTGCCAGGTGACGAGGGCGATCACGGCGGGTTCGATCCGGGGGAACAGCAGTTTCCCGCAGGTGCGGCACTGCCGGGTGTGGCCGCCGTCGCGGGCGTCGGTCGGGCCGCCGCAGGCGCCGCAGTGGCGTTGGTTGCGGTGCCAGTGCAGGATGCCGCGGGCGTAGGCGAGGGTGGCGGCCTCGGCCGGGGCGAGGCTGGACACCAGGGCCCGTACGTCGTGGGGTTCGCCGGTGGGGTCGGGCAGGTCGGCGGCGAACACCGCGGTGTCGCCGTCGAGGCCGAGGAACACCGCGTCGGCGGTGGCGGTGGGGTGGGCGTCGGGGAGGAATTTGTCGTGCCAGAAGGCGATCACGCGGGTGGCGGGGTGTGCTCGCCGGGCGGTGATCCAGTCGGTGTCGGCGCGCCGGTCGGGTGCTCGGTCGAGGGCCAGGCCGTTGTAGGCGAGCATGGTGGGCACGCTACCCGCTGTCATGATGGCTTTTATGGCGTTTCTGCAGCTGACCGCGATCGTCGTCGAGGACTATGACGAGGCGATCGCGTTCTTCACCGGGGCGTTGGGGTTCGAGTTGGCGGAGGATTCGCCGTCGCTCACCAATGATGGCCGTGTCAAGCGGTGGGTGGTTGTGCGTCCGCCCGGCGCGCAGACCGGTCTGCTGCTGGCTCGGGCCGACGGGGAACGTCAGGCTGCTGTGGTCGGTAACCAGCACGCGGGCCGGGTCGGGTTTTTCCTGCGTGTGGAGGATTTCGATGTCAGCTACCGGCGGATGTGTGATGCCGGGGTCGAGTTCGTCACCGACCCGCGCTGCGAGCCTTATGGGCGGGTGGTGGTGTTCCGGGATGTCGCGGGTAACCGCTGGGATCTGCTCGGGCCTGCCGGGGATGGCTGACCAGGTCGTGGGTCGTGGTCGCCGCCGTCATGCGTCTGCTGGGCATTCGCCGTGCCGCTCGGACACGACCGGCGCGGCCCGCACGGGTTGTCCGTTGAGCAGCACGAGCCAGGCCCCGCAGACGCAGCGCCGGTAGCGCAGCACGCCTTGGGAGGTGTAGTGGGTCGACACGGTGGGCAGGTCACGGGCGGGCCAGCCGCACGTGTCGCAGGTGGAAGTCACACCCCCACCCTGCTGTAATGAGTCAATGCATTTCAACCCTTACGGCGGGCCGGCGGCGGAGCTCGCCGCCGCGCTGGTGAACATCGACCCGGCACAGGGCGGGCCGGACGAGGTGCGGCGGATCGTGCCGCTGTATCACCGCAGCCCGGAACCGATCACCGCGGCCGCGGCGCCGCTGATCCTGGCGTGGGCGGCGCGCCTGTCGGGGGCGTTCGGGGAGCGGGACCTGGACCGGCAGGTCGACACGGTCAACGCGTTGCTGGCCGATTCGGCGTCACGGCCCTACGTCTCCCGCCACGACGGGTTGGAGCCGCATATCCACTACGCGCACGAGCGCGACGGCATCGTGACGCGGGTGCGGGCGTTCACCGCCGCCGGCCTGGCGCACGTGGTGTGCCAGGACCCGGCGCGGCTGGGGCGCTGTGACAACGAGGGGTGCGACGTGGTGTACGTGGACACCTCACGCAACGGGCGGCGCCGGTTCTGCTCCGCCCGTTGCGCTACGCGTGTGCACGTCGCCGACCACCGGTCACGGGGTGCGCGGGTCGTCTGACAGTTCGGGCGAGTCGGTCAGGTCGACGCCCGGGCCGGGCAGTTGCGGCGGTGCTTGCGGCGCCTCCAGTGGCTGACGCAGTCCCGGGGTGGCGGGCCGCACCTGCAGGGGGCTGGGGACCTCCTTGCGGGCTACCGCTTCCGCGGCGCGCACCGCCTCGGCCACGTGCGGGTCGGGCGCGGTGTCGAACCAGTCCTTGATCTCCTCGTCGTCCTGTTCGGGCTTGGACACCGGGATGTCTTCCTTGGGCGGCTCGTAGCGGAACACCCCGTCGTCGCCGGGTGCGCCGAGCATCTTGGCGAACCCCTCGAGGGCTTTGCCGAAGTCGGTGGGGATCATCCACACCTTGTTCGCGTCGCCCTGCGCCATCTGCGGCAGGGTCTGCAGGTACTGGTAGGCGAGCACCTCCGGCGTGGGCTTGCCCGCCTTGATCGCGGTGAACACCTTCTCGATCGCCTTCGCCTGCCCCTGCGCCTGCAGGTAGCGGGCGGCGCGTTCACCCTGCGCGCGCAGGATCCGCGACTGCCGTTCGGCCTCCGCGGCCAGGATCGCGGCCTGCTTGGCGCCTTCCGCGGACAGGATCTGCGACTGCTTCTGGCCTTCCGCGGTCTTGATCGCCGCTTCCCGCTGCCCCTCGGCGGTGAGGATCATCGCGCGCTTCTCCCGGTCGGCGCGCATCTGCTTCTCCATCGAGTCCTGGATCGACGGCGGCGGGTCGATCGCCTTGAGCTCCACCCGCGCCACCCGGATCCCCCACCGGCCGGTCGCCTCGTCCAGCACACCCCGCAGCTGGTTGTTGATCTCGTCGCGGGAGGTCAGGGTCTCCTCCAGGCTCATCCCGCCGACCAGGTTGCGCAGCGTGGTCGTCGCCAGCTGCTCGACACCGACGATGTAGTTGGAGATCTCGTACACCGCCGCGCGGGAGTCGGTGACCTGGAAGTACACGACGGTGTCGATGGACACCGTCAGGTTGTCCTGGGTGATCACCGGCTGCGGCGGGAAGGACACGACCTGCTCGCGCAGGTCGATGCGGGCGCGGACCCGGTCGACGAACGGGGCGAGGAAGTTCAGCCCGGGTTCGGCGACCTTCGTGAACCGGCCGAGCCGTTCGATCACCGCGGACTGCGCCTGCGGGATCACCAGGATCGACTTGGCCACGATGGTGAGCACGAAGATCACGATGACCGCGACGATAATGATCGTGACGGCGTCCAAAGCGGGTACCTCCACCCTTGCGCGCGCTGATTGATGTTGGTTCTACTCGCTGCCGCGCGACCGCGTCCGTGAAATCGGCGGATGTCGGGTCACGGTTCGGGTGCGACGATGGCGGTGGCGCCGGAAATGGCCATCACGATCACCGGTGTGCCCGGTTCCGGGATGGTGTCGTCGGGGCTGTGCGAGCGGGCCGACCAGATCTCGCCACCGATCTTGACCTGGCCCTGGTGGGAGTCCACGAGTGTCACGGTCAGCGCCCGCGCACCGATCAGGGCCTGCGTGTTGGTCTTGTGGTCGGGGCCGGTGAGCATCTTGCGTTTCAGCACCGGCCGCACTCCGGCGACCAGGGCGATGGTGGCCAGGGCGAACACGATCGTGGAGATCACCAGGCCCGCGCCCAGCGCGGCCGCGGCGGCGCCCCCGAGCGCGCCCAGCCCGATCATCAACAGCCACAGGTCGCCGGACATCACTTCGGCGGAGATCAGGATGAACCCTGCGATCAACCACACCAGCCAGGCCGCCATGGTCACATCCTGTCAGACAAAGCGGGCGCGACCACGCTGATGTCACCCGAAGTGACCCACGAAGTCGATCAGTCGCTCGACCGAGGAGATCAATGGTGTCTCCAGGTCACGGAAACCGCGCACTCCGGCCAGCACCCGCCGCCACCCGTCGGCCGGTTCACCCCACCCCAGCCGCGCGCAGATGCCGTCCTTCCACGACTCGCCACGGGGCACGTCCGGCCACGCCGGGATGCCGACGGCGGCGGGTTTCACCGCCTGCCAGACGTCCACGTACGGGTGACCCAGCACCAGGACCTCGGGGTGGGTGACCGCGGCGACGATCCGGGTTTCCTTGCTGCCCTCGACCAGGTGGTCGACCAGCACACCCAGCCGCCGCCGCGGGCCGGGCCGGAACTGCCGCACCCGGGCGGCGAGGTCGTCGATGCCGTCGAGCGGTTCGACCACGATGCCTTCCACCCGCAGGTCGTGGCCCCAGACGCGTTCGACCAGCTCGGCGTCGTGGATGCCCTCCACCCAGATCCGGCTGGCCTTGGCCACCTTGGCGGGGACGTGGTCGACCTTCACCGACCCGGACGCCGACATCACCGGTTTCTTCGGCGCCCCGACCGGTTTGACCAGGGTCACCGGGGCGCCGTCGACGAGGAACCCCGCGTCGGTCATCGGGAACACGCGGTGGCGGCCGTGCCGGTCCTCCAGGACGACGTTGCCCTGCTCGATCCGCACGACCGCGCCGCAGAACCCGCTGGCCGGATCTTCGACCACCAGGCCTGGCTCGGCGGGCAGCCGCGGGATCCGGCGTTTCGGTTTGCCGGCGAGGATGTCGCCGTAGTCCTGGGATCGCACGGCTGGCCACGCTAGCGGGTCGTGCGGTCCCAGGACCGCACGACAGGCCGTGCTCACGTCGATGGGTCGTCACCCAGCAGGAGGTCGCCCAGCAGGTGCTCACGCAGCCAGTCCACGGCGGCGGTGTCGACGTCGTCCCACTCGTCCCGGTCGGGGGTGTGCCCGCCGGTCAACCGGATCAGCCGCACCGGGCGGCCCAGTCCGGTCAGGATGGCGTGCAGCCGGTCGGACTCGTCGATGGCCACCCGGGTGTCGTTGACGCCGTGCGCCAGCAGCAGCGGCGCCCGGATGCGGGCCGCGTGGGTCAGGGGGCTGGCCTGGGCCAGCCGGGCCCGCTCGGCGGGGTCGTCCACGTCGCCCACCCAGTCCGCGGCGCGCCGACGCCAGGTCGGCGGGAACGCGCGGGTGTTGGTTTCCAGGTCGCTCGGCGCGCAGATCGCCACCCCCGCGCGCCACAGGTCGGGCAGTCTGCTCAGGCAGCTCAGTGTGGCGAACCCGCCGTAGGAGGCGCCGTAGACGCCCAGCCGGTCGCCGTCGATGCCGTCGTGACCGGCCAGGAACCTGGCGCAGGCGGCGAAGTCGCGCAGGTCCCCGCCGCCCCAGTCGCGGTAGATCAGCCGCTGGTAGCGCATGCCGCGGCCGGTGGAACCGCGGACGTTGGGCGCGAGCACCGCGATCCCGGCGCGCACGAGCCGCTGGATCAGCGGGTCGTACACCGGCAGCGCCTGGTCTTCCGGTCCGCCGTGGATGTGCAGCACCGCGGGCACCGGGCCCCTCGCGTCCCGGGGCAGGTAGAGCAGTCCGGTGATGTCCAGGCCGTCGTCGCTGGGGAATCGCACGGTGTCCGGGGTGACGAGGTCGTCGGGCAGGCCGTCGCCGAACCGGGTGAGCTGGCGGACTGCGCCGGTGACGGGGTCGGCGAGGTGGATCTCGGTGGCTCGGTCGGCCCGGCCGACCTGCACCAGCAGTTGGTCCCCGGCTGGTCGCGGCACGAACCCCTCGGAGCCGAACCGCAGCGACACCACCCCCGGGACACGGGCCGCGCCCAGCAGGGTGTGCCCGTCGCCGGTGTGCACCGGCCACAGCACCTGCGGGCCGGTGATCACGGTCTCGATGTCGTACTCGGGTGTGGCCAGCCACTGCGGCGGTTGCCCGGGGACCAGGCGCGCCACCCCCAGGTGATCGCGGCCGTGGGTGGTGCACAGGTAGATGCCGTCGTGCGCCCACCCACCGGGCTGGTACTTCGCCGCCCCCTCGTGCGGGGTGAGGTGCTCGACCTGCCCGGTGCGCACGTCGCAGGCGTACAGGTCGTGGTCGCTGTTCTGGTGGAGTTTGAGCACCAGCAGCCGCCGCGAGTCCGGGGAGAAGAACATCGGCAGGTACCGGTCGTCGCCGCGCAGCAGCATCCGCGTGTCGCCGTCGGCCAGGTCACGGACGTACACGTCGAAACACGTCTCGTCACGGGCGGTGCTGGCGTAGGCCAGCAGCCGCCCGTCGGGACTGTAGGGCTCGCTGGCGGTGGAATACGGGACGCCGATCTCGTGGCGCACGTCCTCGGCGCGCGTGATCCAGTCCACCGCGCCGGTGACGGGGTCGATCTCGGCCAGCTGGTAGTCCTCGGTGCCGGTCAGGTCGGTCTGGGCCAGCAGCCGCTCGCCTCCGGGCCGCCACGCCAGGCGCAGCACCGACCCGTCGACCGGCAGCGGCCGCGCGGGCCCGTCCCAGGTGCGCAGCCACGGCTGGGGACGGCCGGACTCGTCACTGACGTACGCGAACCCGCCCGTGGTGGGCCAGGCGCCGGTGATGGTCACAACTGTCCTCCCAACGCGAGCTGGATCGCCGCGGCGGCCACGATGCCCCGGCGGTACCAGTCCAGGTCGAGGTTCTCGTCCGGGGCGTGGTTGGCCTCGTCGACGTTGGCGAACGGGACGCCGTAGCAGGGCACGCCGAGCACGTCGGTGAGGGTGGCGATCGGCAGGCTGCCGCCCAGCGCGGGCACCAGCAGCGGCGACTCCCCCAGCCCGGCCGCGGCGGCGCGCAGGATCGTGTCGGTGTACGGGGTTTCCGGCAGTGTGGTCGACGGAGCCATGCTGCCGGACACGGTGAACTCCACGTCCAGGTCGTGCTCGGTGGCGTAGCGGGTGACGTGCGCGCGGATCGCGTCGGCGGCCTGCTCGGGGCGCTGGCCGCCGACCAGTCGCGTGTCGCAGCGGGCGACGGCGACCGCCGGGATCACCGTCCGGTGTTCCCCGCCGTCCTCGCAGGTCAGCGAGTTGATGGTGAAGGTGGGGGCGGTCAGCCGGTCGTAGAAGCCCGGCGCGGCGGAGGGGTCCATGCGGGTGGCGCCGATCCCGGCCAGCGCGGCGGCGACGTCGACCGGCAGCGCGTCCAGCGCGGCGCGCTGTCCGGCGGTGAGCGGGGTGACGGTGTCGGCGAACCCGGGGATGGTGAGGGTGCCGTCCGGGCCGCGCATGCTCGCCAACAGGTGCACCAGCGCCCACGCCGGGTTGGGTGCGACGCCGCCCCAGTTGCCGGAGTGCAGCACCCGGTCGGCGCCGCGGACCCGCAGTTCGAACGTGAGGATGCCGCGCACCCCGAGCACGACACAGGCCTGGCCGGTGTCGTGCACCGGCCCGTCGCTCCAGATCGCCAGGTCCGGCCGGTCGAGCCCGCGCACGGCCGTGGCGAGGTTCGGGCTGCCGATCTCCTCCTCGCCGTCGAGCAGGACCGTGACCCGGCACGGCAGGCCCCCGGTGAGCTCGCGCACCGCCCGCAGCCCGAGCAGTTGCGCCAGGTGCTGGCCCTTGTTGTCGCCGGTGCCGCGCCCGTACATGCGGCCGTCGCGGAGGGCGGGTTCGAACGGCGGGCTGGTCCACTGCTCGAGCGGCCCGGCGGGTTGCACGTCGTAGTGGCCGTAGATCAGCACGTGCGGACCGGGCCCGTCGGCGGTGCCGACCAGCGCGGGCCACCCGCCCGTGTCGACCGCCCTGGCGTCCAGACCGGACGCGCGCAGCAGGCCCAGGCCGTGCGCGGCGGCCTCGGCCATGCCCTCGCCGGTGCGGCTGACGCTGGGCACGCGCACCCACCCGGCCAGTTCGGCCACCACGTCGCTCCGGTCGACCCACGAACGCAATCGCTCGATCATGAACCCTCCCAGTCGATTGCACAAAATGAAATCGATGGCAGTAAAGCAAACGGCCAGCGGGGCAAGCAAGGTACAGTGCGTGATCATGGAGGCGACGGCCGACGAACTGAAAGCGCTCGGGCATCCGGTGCGGTGGCGGATCCTGCGGCTGTGCCTGGACCGCGCGCTGACCAACAAGCAGCTGGCGGTGGAGCTGACCCTGGCGCCCGCGACCACCCTGCGGCACGTGCGGGCGCTGGTGAAAACGAACTTCCTCGCCCCGGAGCCGGTCCGCACCGGCGAGCACGGCGCGCTGGAACGCCCCTACCGCGCCACGTCCCGCACCCGCGGCCTGAGCATCCTGCACGACGACACCGGCCTCGGGCAGCGGGTGGAGCTGGCGGTGCTCGGCGCGCACCGCGCGGAACTGATCGCCGCCGGGGTCGACTCCGGGCGGGGCAGCCACCGGGGCGTGCTGCGGCTGCGGCCCGAGTCGGTCGCGTCGCTCAACGACCGCATCCGCGAGGTCATCGCCGAGTACGCCGACGAGGACGACGGGGAACCGTTGTCCTACTTGTGGTCCGTGGCGCTGCGTCCACCCGCCACCGAGGGCCCGGTCACGGCGTGAGATGCGTGGTGTCGCCGAGGCTGACCAGGGCGCGGTTGTGGAAGAAACCGTCCTCGCGCAGCACGGTGATGCTGCCGGAGGTGACCGGGAACGCCACCCGCCCGGCGGCGTCGACGGGCATCCCGATCCACGCCGCGACCACGAAGGTCAGCGCGAACCCGTGCGTCACGATCACCAGGTGCTCGCCCGGTGCGGCCAGGGTCGCGTCCATGGCGGCGTAGACGCGCCGCGCGCAGGACTCCCGCGTCTCGGCGCCGGGGATGCCGAAGTCGTGCCGCAGCCGGTCCCCGGTCGCGGGCGGCGGCACGAACCGGTCGTCGAGCCACCGCTGCGGGCGTCCCTCGGCCTCGCCGTAGGAGATCTCCCGCAGCCGCTCGTCCCGGGTCGGTGTCGTGCCGAGCGCGTGGCCGATCGCGGCGGCGGTCTGCGCGGCGCGGGTCAAGTCCGACGTGAACACCGGGGCCGCACCGGGGATGCGGGCGCGCAGGGCCCGGGCGATCGCGGCCGCGGCGGTGTGCCCGGCGGGGGTGAGTTCGGAGTCGTGCCAGCCGCCCACCACCCGGTCGACGTGATGGGTGGCCTCGGGGTGGGTGACGACGTGGATGGTGCGTGCCCGGGAAATGATCGACATAACGACCCATGGAATCGCACATTCCCGGTACGCACGAGCGGAATTCGTGAGGTTCGCCGGTCACGGCGCCGCTGTCAGTGGGCGGGCACCGACACGCAGACCATCGTGGTGTCCTCGAGGGCCTCCACGATCCCGGGCGCCTGGTGCGGAACGTGCACGAAGTCGCCCGCGCGCACCGTCACGGCGTCGCTGCCGACGCCCACTCGCAGCGCTCCGCTGAGCACCACCCAGACCTCCGCGTAGGGGGCGGGCAGGTCGGCACGTGCCCCCGCGTGGAAGAACGACGTGTAGGCGCTCATCGACTCGCCGGACTCCGCGCCGAACGCGGGCGCGATGAGGATCCGGTCACCGAAGCGGACGGCGTCGTCGCCGATGGCCGAGCTGAACCGGCGGGCCCGTGCGGGCGGGACAGACATGCCGGGATCACTCTCCCCTGGTTGCGGCCGTCGGGCGTCGAAGACCTCCAGGAATCAGCCGGGGGACGGCTTTCCTGGCGGTCGATCACCACCGTAGAACGTCACCTTTGGTTGAGGTCAAGTGCCGCGGCGGCGACCCTCCGCTGGTCGGGGGTGGCCTAGAACGCGGGCCACGGGATCGGGCGGCCGTCCGGGTTCGGCTCGGGGAACCGCGGCACCCGCAGCAGCGCGTCGGCCCGGTCCCGCAGCGCCTGGATCTCCCGGCGCGTCAGGTGCGGCCGCAACTGCCGTTCCAAGTCCCCGTCGAGTTGTCCCCGCAGCCGGGACACCGCCTCGACGGCTTGCTCCGGTATCGGTTCGCCGAGGAAGCCCCACAGCACGGTCCGCAGCTTCGGGTCGGTGTGCAGGCAGATGCCGTGGTCGACGCCGTAGACGTTGCCGTCGGTGCCGTGCAGGACGTGACCGCCCTTGCGGTCGGCGTTGTTGATCACCACGTCGAGCGCCGCCAGCAGCTGCACGCTCGGGTGGTCGGCGTGCGTCAGCACAGCGGGATCGCCGTGCCGGTCATGGGCGCGCAGCACCATCCGCCACCCGTCGGGGACGTCCCCGGGCGCCAGCACGTCGACCAGGTCGTCGCCGTCCTTGGTGTCGATCCACAGCTGGACCATGCCGCGGCCGAACGGGCCCGCGCGCAGCACCGTCGGCGGGATCAGGCCCAGCCCGGCCGCCTCGGACACCAGGTAGGAGGCGACTTCCCGGCCCGCGAGGGTCCCGTCGGGGAAGTCCCACAGCGCGCGTTCGCCGTTGATCGGCTTGTACACGCAGTGCGCGGAGATCCCGTTGTGGCTGATCGCTCCGTAGAGGGTGGCGTTGGACGCGTCGACCATGCGTCCTTCCACGTCGATCTCACCGTGGGTGATCAGTTCGAGTGCGGCTGGGTCACCCGGGTGCACGGTCAGCCTTCTTCGTTTCTGCGGTAGCCGTTCTGGCGTGGGCAGACGTGACCGCTGGGTTCCAGGGGTTCCCCGCACAGCGGGCAGGGTTTGCGGCCGGCGCGCACCACCCGGTCGGCGCGGTCGGCGAAGGCCTTGGCGTGCGCGGGGGTGAGGAACACGCGGACCGCGTCCGGGCCTTCCTCGGTGTCGTCCAGGACGACCGCTTCGTCCACCTCGGCCTCGCTGACCGCGAGCAGTTCGATCACCACCGCGCGGGTCTCGGCGTCCCAGCCCAGCCCCATCGTGCCGACCTTGAACTCCTCCTCGACCGGGACGGTCAGCGGTTCGGAGTCGACGAGGTCGTCGGGGGTGTCCGGGGGGACCTCGGCGCCGAAGCGGCGGCCCACCTCGTCCAGCAGTGACCCGATCCGCTCGGCGAGCACCGCGACCTGTTGTTTCTCCAGTGCGACGCTGATCGTGCGGGCATCCTGGGAGGCCTGCAGGAAGAACGTGCGATCACCGGGCTGCCCGACTGTCCCGGCGATGAACCGGTCGGGCTGACGGAAGACATGAATGACACGAGCCATGGCACCTTCGACCCTAGGGCACGCGCCCGGCAACGAGCAGCCCGGCTCACCCAGTTGACATTGACTGACGACTATCCGCTCATCCGCGCAACCGGGCCAGGATCCTGCCCAGCGCCCGCCGCGCTGAGGCCTTCCACGATGGCGGCCGTGATCTCCCCGGCGCCGACGAACCCCTGCACGCGCGGGGTTCTAGGCAGAGCCCGGTGCGGGGACGCGGCAGCGGACGAACCCGCCGAACTCCCACATCGGTCCGGCGACCGAGCCGTCACGGCGGGTGAGGTACCGGGCGGCCTCGTCCACGCCGTGGTCGTCCTGCACCCGCAGGCCCCGGGCGGCCAGGTACGCGGTCGCCTGCCCGCGGGGGATGCCCCACCGCAGCGGTTCACCCTGCCTGGCCAGGGTCCGCGCCAGCGCGCGCGACCGCGCGGAGGTGGCGGTGCCGTCGACGACTTCCTGCCAGCAGTAGTCGAACACCAGGCAGCTGTCCGCGGCTTGCCAGGCCATCCACCGTAGCGTCGCGTCCACGGCGGGCGGGGCCAGGTAGGGCGCGACGCCCGACCAGACCACCACCGACCGCGCGTGCGGGTCGTAGCCGTGCCCGGCCAGGCGGGTGGCCAGGTCCTCGTGGTTGAAGTCGATCGTCACGTACCGCACCACGCCCGCGGTCACCGCACGCAGCCGAGCTTGTTTGCGGGCGGCGGTGACCGGGTGGTCGACCTCGTACACGGGGATGTCGCCGAGGGTGTCGGTCATCCGGTAGGCGCGGGTGTCGAACCCGGCGCCGAGGATCACCACCTGCCGGGCGCCCGCCGCGATCTCCTCGCACACGACGTCGTCCATGTACTTGGTGCGCACGACCTCGAACCACAACGCGCCGGGCAGCACGCGTTCGATCCCCCACGGCACCAGCCGCCGCAGCACCGGCACCTTGACCAGTGCGCTGATCCTCGGCGCCCACGGGATCATCGCGGCGGCCAGTGTGTCCGGGCCGCGTAACCCCGGGTCGGTCAGCAGGGCGCCCGCGGCCCGCAGCAGGGCGGCGGCCTCGGCGGTGGATCCGGCCACGAGGGTGCCCCGCGCGCGGGCCAGGCCGGACTGTGGTGGTCGGTCGGTCATCCGCGATCCACTCCCCGACGACATTTACGTTTCCGTAGCTGTAAAGATAAAGTCGTGGCCGTCATGCCTGTCAACCCGTCCTCACCCCGCCGGGGCAGACCGCCCAAGACCAGCGACCAGCACGAGCGGCTGCGGCGCCGTGTCCTGCGCGCCACCGCCGCCACCTACGCCGAGTTCGGGTTCCGCGCCGCCACCGTGGCCCGGATCGCCGCACGCGCCGGGGTGTCGAAACCGACCTTCTACACCTGTTTCCCCAGCGTGGAGGCCGCGCTGGAGGCGGTCGTCGCCGACGCGGGCGCCCGCCTGGTCGAGCACCTGCGCCCGATCGCCGCCCACGCCACGGACTTCCGGGCGGGTCTGGCCGCGGGCATCACGGCCTACCTGGACTGGGCCGACCAGGTCGGGGACGGGCTGCGGGTGTTCCACGCCGAGCAGTACGACCCCGCCTCCCCCGCGGGCCGGTTGCGCGCGCAGGCCACCGAGGGGCTGCGGGACCTGCTGCGCCAGGCCGTCACCGGCAGCGGACGGCCCGCGCCGAGCCCGCAGGCACTGGACCTGCTGATCGGCGGCCTGCAGGTGGGCTGCTACCAGTACCAGCACAACCCCGGCCGGGACCGGGACGCCAGCCACGCCGCCATGCTGCGCCTGGCCACCGCCCTGCTCGACACCCGCTCCGGGTGACCCCCGGCCGAGCGAGCGGGCCCGTGCCCCGGTAGGCACCGACCTGCGGGATCCGGTCAGAGGTGAATCCGACTCACGGTCGATGCCCCGGCCGGGGCGCGACCAGTAGGGTCGTGCTGGTGGAGATCGCTTCCTACGGGACCTGGGTATCGCCGATCACCGCGGCGGCGGCCGCGGCAGCGGGCGGAGGCCCGGACTGGGTGGACCTGTACGGCACCGACGTGTGGTGGACCGAGAGCAGACCGGCCGAGAGCGGCCGGGTCGCGTTGATGCGCAAGCCCGCCGACGGCGACGCCCACGAGGTGCTCGACGCGCGGTGGAGCGTGCGCAACCGGCTGCACGAGTACGGCAGCCGCTCGTGGCTGGTGCTGCCCGACCGGGTCGTGTTCACCAACTGGGCCGACCAGCGCGTCTACCAGGCCGGGTGGGACGGCGCCGACCCCGAGCCGATCACCCCCGCACCCGAGCGGGAGCACGGCTGGCGCTACGGCGACCTGCTGGCGGGCCGCGACGGGCAGGTGTGGTGTGTGCGGGAGACCGTGACCGGCGACGCGCCGACCGACATCCGCCGCGACCTCGTCGCCCTGGCGGGCGGGCAGGTGCGGGTGCTGGGTGCGAGCCACCACTTCCTGTCCGGCCCGAAACACAGCCCGGACGGGCGGCACGCGGCGTGGATCGGCTGGGACCACCCGGCGATGCCGTGGGACGCGGCCGAGTTGTGCGTCGCGCCGATCCGGCCCGACGGCACGTTCGGGCCGCACCGGGTCGTGGCGGGCGGGCCGAGGGAGGCGGTGTGCCAGTTCGAGTGGGAGGACAGCGCGTCGCTGCTGGCGCTGACCGACCCGGACGGCTGGTGGAACCTGCACCGGATCGGCATCGACGGCACCTCCCGCAACCTCGCCCCGGCCGACCTGGAACTGGGCGGCCCGTTGTGGCGGATGGGATGCCGCTGGTTCACCCCGCTCGGGTCGGGCCGGTTCGCGGTGCTGCGCTCCGGCGGGCAGTTGGCGATCCTGGACGAACGCAGCCGCACCGTCACCGACGTCGACACCGACCTCACGGCGTGGCGCCCGGACCTGGTCGCGGCCGACGGTGTGCTGTACTCGGCGGCGGGCAGCGCGTCCCTGCCGGTGGCGGTGGTCGGCCTGGACCTGTCGCGGGGCGAGGTGACCACGTATTCGCCGCAGGTCCCGCCGTTCGACCCGGCACTGCTGCCGCAGCCGCGGGAACGCGTGTTCGGCAAGGTCCCGGCGTACGTGTACCCGCCGACCAATCCCGGCTACACGGCGCCCGACGGGGAAAAGCCGCCGTTCGTGGTGTACGTGCACGGCGGCCCGACCGGCAAGTACACGCCGACGGTGAACCTGGACGTCGCCTACCTGACCAGCCGCGGCATCGGTGTGGTCGCGGTGAACTACGGCGGGTCGACCGGCTACGGGCGGGCGTTTCGCGAGTCGCTCAACGAGCAGTGGGGCGTGGTCGACGTGGACGACTGCGCCACGGTCGCGCTGGCACTGGCCGAGGAAGGCGTCGCCGACCCGGCGCGGCTGGCGATCATGGGCGGCAGCGCGGGCGGCTGGACCTCGGCGGCGTCGATCACCAGCACCCGCGTGTACGCGTGCGCCACGATCCTCTACCCGATCCTGGACCTGGCGGGCTGGACCGCCGAGGGCGGCGAGGTGCACGACTTCGAGTCGCGGTACCTGGAAGGCCTGGTGGGGCCGTGGCCGCAGCAGCGGCAGCGCTACGCCGAGCGGTCGCCGATCCACCGGGTCGACCAGCTGGCCGGGCCGGTGCTGCTGATGCAGGGCCTGGAGGACCGGATCTGCCCGCCGGAGCAGGCGGACCGGTTCGTGGCGTCGCTGTCGGGCGGCGGCATCCCGCACGCGTACCTGACCTTCGCCGGTGAGCAGCACGGGTTCCGCAAGGCCGAGACCCAGCGCACGGCCCTGGAGGCGCAGGTGTCGTTCTACGGCCAGGTGTTCGGGTTCACGCCGCCCGACGTGCCCGCCCTAGAGTTGCGCGTGTGAAGATCCACCCCGCCCGGCTGCGGCCGGGCTCTCGTGTCGTCCTGGTCGCCCCCTCGGGCCCGGTCTCCCCGGCGTTGCTGGCGGCGGGGATCAAGCACCTGGAGTCGTGGGGGCTGGCGGTCGAGGTCGCCAAGCACGTCACCGACCGGCACCCGCGGCTGCCCTACCTGGCCGGGACGGACTCCGACCGGGCCGCGGACCTGCAGCAAGCGTGGTGTGACCCGCAGGTGGACGCGGTGTTCTGCGTGCGCGGCGGCTACGGCACGCTGCGCATGACCGATCTGCTGGACTGGGACGCGATGGCCGCGGCGCGGCCGAAGGTGTTCGCCGGGTCGAGCGACATCACCGTGCTGCACGAGGCGTTCGCCCAGCACCTGAACGTGGCGACGCTGTTCGCGCCGATGGTGGGCACCGACGCGTTCGTCAACGACACCGCCGCGCGGGAGCATTTCCGGCGGACGCTGTTCGAGCCGGAATCGGTGCGGGTGCTGACCGGCCCGGACAGCGCGACCATGGTGCACGGCGTCGCCCGGGGCGTGGTGGTCGGCGGCAACGCGAGCCTGCTGGGGTTCTCCCCGCCGCCGCGGGAGGCGATCCTGCTGCTGGAGGACGTCACCGAGGACACCTACCGGCTGGACCGGATCCTCACGGCGCTGCTGCGCGCGGGCTGGTTCACCGGGGTGAACGGGATCGCGCTCGGGTCGTGGACCGACTGCGGTTCCGCGGAGGTGGTGGAGGCGATCCTGCACGACCTGGTGGGGTCGCTGGGGATCCCCACGGTGTGGGAGCTGGGGTTCGGGCACTGCCCGGCGCAGCTGACCGTGCCGCTGGGGGTGCAGGCCGAGTTGGACGCCGACAACGGGACGTTGACGATCCTGGAGCCCGCGCTCGGCCCCGTGACCTGACCGGGTGACCTGACCGATCGGCTGACCGGGCGGTCAGGCCGATCGGACGGCGCGGGTCAGCAGAGCGGTCAGCTGCCGCAGTTCCTCGGCGCTCAGCGCCGCCAGTGGTGTGTTCTCCACCGCGACGCGGACGAGGTCCGCGCGGACGTCGCGCCCTTTGTCGGTCAGGACCAGCACGCGTGCGCGGCGGTCGGCCGGGTCGACGCCGCGTTGCACCAGGCCCCGGTCGGCCAGCTGGTTGGTGAGGAACGTGAGGTTCGGGGCGTTGCAGTACAGCCGCTCGGTCATCACCTTCATCGACGGCGGCGGTTCGGCCGGGTCGATCACCCACAGCGCCTGGAACGTCGCCGGGGTCAGCTGGTGCCGGGCCAGCGCGGGACCGAGCTGGTCGGTGGTCCGCATCCAGATGTCGTGGGTCGCCGCGAGTGCGCCGGTGAGCGCCGCCAGGGATGCCCCTGTGGATGTCGCTGTGGATGTCGCTGTAGATGTCGCTGTGGATGCCGCCGGGGGTTCGGCCATGCCCCCCATCCTACTGGTGTTTCGAGTCTCGAACTATCTGCTACCGTCGAGGTAGTTCGAGACTCGAAGCGTATGGAGGTTGTGGTGGACCACGGCTATGACAGGGTGACCGCGCTGGTCACCGGCGCGTCCAAGGGCCTGGGCCGGGCGTACGCGCTGGAGCTGGCCCGGCGGGGAGCCCGGGTGATCCTGCTGGCCCGCTCGGAGACGGCCCTGCGGCACCTCGCGGCGCAGATCCGCCAGGGGGACGCCGCGGCGGACCCCGAGGTGCTCGTCGGCGACCTGGCCACACCGGAGGGCCCGGGGCGGATCGTGCGGGAGCTGCGCGAGCGCGGTCTGGAGGTCGACCTGCTGGTCAACAACGCGGGCGCGGGCGACGCGGGCCCGTTTCTCACCCGTCCGCTCGACCCGCAGCTGCGGTCGGTCGCGCTGAACGTCGACGGCCTGCTCGCGCTGACCCACGCGCTCGGGGCCGGCCTGGTCGCCCGCGGCCGGGGCGGGATCATCAACGTCTCGTCCACCGCGGCGTTCCAGCCGCTGCCGTACCAGGCCAGCTACGCCGCGACCAAGGCGTTCGTGCTGTCGTTCACCGAGGCGCTGGCCGAGGAACTGCGCGGAACCGGCGTGCACGTGATGGCCGCGCATCCCGGGCCGATCGCGACCGGGTTCTTCGACGGCATCTCGGCCGAGATCGATCCCCGCCGGGCCGACACCCCGGAGATGATCGCCGCCCGAACCCTCGATGACTACGCCCGGCGCCGCGCGGTGTCCTACCCCGGCCGGTGGCTGTACCGGGCGCTGACGTGGCCCGCGCGGCTGCTGCCCCGGCCCGCCGTCGCGCGGATCACGCGCGGGTTCAACCGCAGGCTGCAGCTGCACGAAGTCGTCGACGTAGCCTGATTTCTCATTTCCGTAGTACGTACGGTATTGTTTCCGTACGAGATACGGAAATGGGGTGGGCAGGGTGGCCGTCGAACGCAGCGGCGGCGCGGACGCCGCCAGGACCCTCGCGTTGTTGTGGCGCACGCCGCCGTCGCCGAAGCTCGGCCGCAAGCCGAAGGTGACCGTCGACCAGATCGTCACGGCGGCGGTCGCGGTGGCCGACCGCGAGGGCCTGGGCGCCATGTCGATGGCCCGCGTGGCCCACGAACTGGACGTGGGCACGATGTCGCTGTACACGCACGTGCCCGGCAAGTCGGAACTGGTCGACCTGATGGCCGACTGGGTGCTGCGCGAACGCGATCTCGTGGCGGCGGGGACCTGGCGGGAGCGGATCAAGCACTACGCGGACCGCACTCGCGCGGTCTACCACGCGCACCCGTGGATGCGGGACGTCTCGATGGCACGCCCGCCGCTCGGGCCGGGGTTGATGGCCGGGGAGGAGTTCGTGCTCGCCGCGCTCACCGCCGCCGGACTGCGACCGCACCAAATCCCGATGGCACACAGGGCCATCGAGGAGTTCGTGCACGGCGCCGCCGCGTCCGAAGTGGACGACCAGCGGCTGGCGGCGGCCACCGGCGAGTCCAGTGATTCCTGGTGGCGCGCGCGGCAGACGTTCTGGGACGACTACTTCGACCCGGAGCGGTACCCGGTGATGACGAGCCTGTGGCACGCCGGGGCCTACGAGGTGCAGGGCACGCTCGCCGACGCCGCGCGCACGGCGTTCGACTACGGGCTGGACAGGATGCTGGACGGGATCGAAGGGGGCTTGTGATGACAATCCTGGTGACCGGGGCGACGGGCAACGTCGGGCGGCACGTGGTGCGCGGACTGGCCGAGGCCGGTGCGCGGGTGCGGGCGATGACGCGCGATCCGGCTGCGGCGGTGTTCGGCGAAGGCGTGGAGGTGGCGCGCGGTGATCTCGGCGCGCCGGATGACATCCCGTTCGACGGGGTGGAGAAGCTGTTCCTGTTCGTGCCCTCCCCGGATGTGCGTGACGTCGTGGACGTCGCGGCGAAGGCCGGGGTGCGGCGGATCGTGGTGTTGTCCTCGGGCGCGGTGACCCATGGTTACGACACCACCTATCACCTGCCGGTCGAGCAGGCGGTCGAGGCGTCCGGGGTGGAGTGGACGCACGTGCGGCCGGGTGAGTTCGCGACGAACAAGATCGACCTGTGGGGGCCGTCGATCCGCGCGGACGGCACGATCGTGCACCCGGAGCCGGACGAGTACGGCCAGCCGATTCACGAGCGGGACATCGCCGAGGTGGCGGTGGCGGCGTTGCTGCAAGACGGCCACGCGGGCCGGGCGTACACGCTGACCGGGCCCGCGCAGCTGACCCAGCGCGCGATGGCCGCCGACATCGGTGCGGCGATCGGCCGTGAGCTGACGTTCACGACGGTGTCGCGACAGGAGGCGCTCGAGTATTACGTGAGCGTGGGGTGGCCGGAGGAGTCGGCCCGCTACCTGGTCGGCCTCGGCGGCTACGAAGGCGCTGAGGCCGACGACTTCTCCGACTACCAGTTCACCGTCTCACCGGACTTCGAAGCGGTCACCGGCAGGCCGTACCGCACGTTCGCGCGGTGGGCGCTCGACCACGCCGCCGACTTCACCCCGGCCAGCTGAGCGGGGTCACCGCTCGCGTGGCCGGGACCTCGGACTCGCGGCGGGTGAGCACCAGGGCGGCGTCCTCGGTGATGGCGACGGTGTGTTCGGAGTGGGCGGTGCGGGAGCCGTCGGCCGACCGGATGGTCCAGCCGTCGTCGTCGTAGACGATCCGGTCGGTCGTGCGGGCGAACCAGGGTTCGAGCGCGAGGGTCAGGCCCGGCCGGAGTGTCAGGCCGCGCCCGGCCCGGCCGACGTTGGACACGTGCGGCGCCTCGTGCATGGTGCGGCCGATGCCGTGGCCGCCGAACTCGTCGTTGACCGGGTAGCCGTGGTCGCGGGCGACCGCCGAGATCGCCGCGGAGATGTCACCCAGGCGGTTGCCGGGCCGCGCGGCCGCGATCGCCGCCTCCAGCGCCTCTTCGGTGGCGCGGATGATCCGCAGGTCCTCCTCGGCGGCGGCGCCCACCACGACGGTCCGCGCGGAGTCCGCGACCCAGCCGTCGATACCGACCGCGAGGTCCGCGGTGAGCACGTCGCCGTCACGCAGCGTGTAGTCGTGCGGCAAGCCGTGCAGGACGGCGTCGTTGACCGACAGGCAGATGACGTTGCGGAACGGGCCCCGCCCGAAGGACGGCGCGTAGTCCCAATAGCAGGAGTCCGCGCCGCGCCGGGTGATCATGTCCCGCGCGTGGCGTTCGAGGTCGAGGAGGTTGACGCCCACGTCGGCGAGGTCGGCGACCTCGGTGAGCACCTCGGCGACGAAACGCCCGGCGACGTGCATGCGGCCGATCTCCGCAGGCGTCTTCAGTTCGATCACGACGACCCCTCAGCATTGGTATTTCTATACCGGCACAGTAGCACTGGGCGGTATAGAAATACCAATCCGGGGGTGGTCGGCGTCGCCCGGTGTGCTCAGCCCAGCCGGTAGTCCAAGGTGATCTCGCCGTGCTGGACCCGGCAGGTGCCGGTGAGCGCGGTCAACTCCCCCGTGCCGGTGTTGGGCACGATGAACCCGTACTGCTCGGTGCCGTCCGGACCGCCGCACGCGCCGTGCTGCAGCACGAACGTACCGGTTTTCCCCTCGAGTGACCCGATGACGCGTTCCTGGGCCATGTACCCGGCGCCGTCGGTGGGGCCGTCGCCGGTCTGGCAGGCCAGCATCCGCACGTGCCCGGTGCCGTCCAGCGCGCCGGTGTAGGCCTTGGTGATGGTGGCCTCGCCGAGCGGCGGGCCGTCGGTGGGTTCGTCGTAGGTGACCTGGTCCCAGCCGGTGATCTCGAACTTCGCCGTGATGTGCATGCCGCCATCCTGCGGGTGATACCCGGCATGTGCTGTCAGGTGGGTGGTGGGGATGCGTAGCGCGACTCTGTTGGGCCGGTCGTGTCCATTGGTAGTGAATCCGCTACGGCCCGCGATGGGTTTCTGTCACGATGTGCGACGCGCCCGTGACGGACGCACACGAGGAGGGGAGTCACGATGACCACACCGGATACTGGCAGGCCACCGGACTTCGCGATCGACCCGGACGGCATGCGACGCAAGATCACCTTTCTGCTGGCGCCGGTCGTGCAGAAACTGGACGGGCTCAACGGCAAGTACACGGCGGCGCACGACGAAATCCAGGCCGCGCACGCGAGCCAGTCGGCGGGGTGGTTCGGCGGGGTCGGCAACGGCGATGTCCGCTCGGCGAGCAGTTCGTTCCTCAACACGGTGGAATGGCAACTGCGCCAGTTGGCGTCGGACCAGGCTGAGCTCGCGAGTTCGTTGCTGGGCTACCAGACGGCGTTGCTCCAGATCATTGACCACGCTGTGGAGACCGACCGGGTGATCGCGAACCGGTTCCGGTCGATCGAGAATCAGATCGACGGAATGGGCACTGAACGATGACACTGCCCCCAGGTCACGGGCCGGTGGCCGTGGCCGGCATCGATCCCGCCGTGGACCCGGAACTGGCCACCGCCGCAGCGGAACTCAACTCCTGGATCCAGTACCTGCTAAGCCCGAACGGGCACGACGGGCCGCGGATCTATCGAGCTGTCGGGGTCGATGACAGCGGTTCGGTGCCCCAGGACGCCGAGATGCCGCAGCGGATGCCGAACCTCGACAGCGATCCGCAGTATCGCACCGTGTCGGTGATCGATGGGTACGCGGCCGACCCCGGTGCGCTGCTGCGCCCGGCGGAGGCTGTGGCCGGTATCCAACAGGCGCTGGTGGACGCGACGTACAGCAAACTCGTCGCTGGTTGTTTCACCTGGCGCACGGGAGACCACACGTCGGCAGGGACCAAACCCGACACGGGTGAACCGGTGTCGAACGTCAAGTACAACGAGCGGTATCCCGTCCGGCAGGACTGGGCGGAGATGCGCGACGGGTGGCACGGCTCCGCGCGTTTCGCGGCGTACCGCTACGAACGCGAGTTCATCCCGTACCAGGTGTATACCGAGAACTGCAGCTATGTCATCGCTGAACACCTGGTGCGTTACCGGGCGATCTTCCAGAAGGCGAGCAGTGACATCGCCGCCCTGATGAACGCGCTCACCAAGACCTTCGCACAGCACAACTGGTACGGCGGTGGGGGAATCACCATCGACATCGCCTCTGTCGTGGTCACCGCGCTGGTTGCCGCGGCGACGACCGTGCTCAGTGGCGGCGGCGCTGGTCTGACCTCGGCCGTGGTACTCACCGAAGCCGTGGGAGAGGCGATCAAGACCGCGGAGTCCAAGCAGGAGAACCGGACCACGTCGTTGATCGAGGATCGCGACTATCTGCGGGACTCGGTCAAGCAGTATCTCGACGCGGTCAACCGGATCGAACAGGAGACCGCAGAGGCGATCATAGGGTTGGCGCAGTCGCTGCCCGCCGCGATGGACCGGATCCGCACCGAACGCGAGTACCGGACAGGGCCGGGTGAATCCGGACCGGTGCAGCGGTCGGTCCCGCAGTACCGGGACTTCTTCGACCAGTGAGCGGTCCGGTCATGCACCCGCTTTGACGGTCGTGAGCACCGCCGACGCCACGTCTTTGGCTGCTGAGCACTTGTCGGCGCCAGGTTTGTCGTCGGCGGTGACCCAGAAGTACAGGGAATCCGTGACCGCGATGGCGAAGTTGCAGACCTGCGGGGTGGGGTCGCCGACGTAGGTGGCCTGGAACCCGAGCGCGGGATAGCCATCCACGACGGTGGGTTCCCAGTAGGTCCACATCCCGGTCGAGTGTTCGTGGTATTTCGAGTTCAGGCCAGTGGGCACCCGGGTGGCGTAGGTGACGGTGGTGGCGGTCGGAACACCACCGGGATACCGGTAGAAACAACTCGTGCCCTCACGCGCGGCGTCGACCAGGTCGCCCGCGCTCACACCGAACTGCCTTTGCTGGGCGGCGGTCAGACTGCGGCAGGGGTTCGCCGTGTAGGCGGCCGTCTCCAGTGGTGTGGGTACGCGTGGCGCCCGCGCGCTGTTCGACGTAGTGGGTGTTGTGGTGCTGGTTGTTGTGGGTGGTGGGGTGGTGGTGGTGCTGTTGTCGCAGGCGACGGTCAGGGTTAGTGGTAGTAGTGCCAGGGCCGCGAGGCGCCTCATGTTTCTCCCCCGTCAGTGGACCGTCGCACAGCGTAGCCGACCCAGGGTGATCGACAGGCCCGTTTCGTACAGTCCGCATCGTGGACTGGGACGCGCTCAGCGGATGGCGGGGGCTATTTCAATCGCTGAGGGTCACCGCGTTGCCTTGATCGTTGCCAGGACCGCCGACGCCACCTCTTTGGTTGCCGAGCATTTCGCGGCGCCGGGTGTGTCGTCGGCGGTCACCCAGAAGTAGAGCGTGTCGGTCAGCGCGATGGCGAAGTTGCATGTCCGGGGGTTCGGGTCGGCTGAATCGCTGGCGCCGTATCCCAGCGCGGGGTGGCCGTCGACGGTGTCCGGTGCCCAGTAGTTGAAGAATCCCGCCGCGTGCTGGTTGTACCGGGAGTTGAGCCCGGCTTGGTCCTTGGTCGCGTACGTGACGGAAACAGCGCTGGGCGTGCCGCCGGGATATCGGTAGAAGCAGCTCACGCCTTCTCGGGCGATCTCGGTGACTTCGCCTTTGTCGACGCCGAGTCGCTGGCGTTGGTTGTCGGTGAGACTGCGGCAGGGGTCGGTCGTGAACGCGACCGCGTCGAGCGGTGTGGGTACGCGTGGGGCCTGCGGGCTGTTCGGTGTGGTGCGCGGTGTTGTGGTGCTGGTTGTTGTGGGTGGGGTGGTGGTGGTGCTGTTGTCGCAGGCGATGGTCAGGGTTAGTGGTAGTAGTGCCAGGGCCGCGAGGCGCCTCATGTTTCTCCCCCGTCAGTGGACCGTCGCACAGCGTAGCCGACCTGAGGTGGTCGACAGGCCCGTTTCGCGCAGTCCTCGTCGACAGGGACGGCGCATCAGATAGCGGGGACGGCCGTCGTACCTCGCCGAATGGCGGACCGTTGCGGGGGTGATACCCGGCATGTGCTGTCAGGTGGGTGGTGGGGATGCGTAGCGTGATCGTGCTGGGCTGGTCGTGCCCTTTGGTAGTGAATCCGCTACGGCCCGCGATGGGTTTCTGTCACGATGTGCGACGCGCCCGTGACGGACGCACACGAGGAGGGGACTCACGATGACCACACCAGAGGCAGGCAGGCAAGCTGACTTCGCGCTCGACCCGGTAAGCATGGCGAAGGCCATCGAGTGGTACGTGACGCCTGTCGTCCACGAGCTCACCGCCATCGCCGAGGGATACGCGCACGCGCACGGCGAGATCGCCGCGGCACACGCCAGCCACGCGGCGGGATGGTTCGGCGGCGTCGGCAACAACATCGTCCAGGATGCCAGCGGTTCATTCCTCAACGAGGTTGAATACCAGCTGCGTTGGTTGAAGCAAGACCAAACCGACCTCGTCGAGTCCATGGCGGAGTACAAGGGTGTGCTCCTCGATGTCATCGCACGCTCGCAGCAGAACGAGCAGCGGATCGCGACCAGGTTCCAGTCGATCGAGAATCAGCTGGAAGACATGGGGTACTAGCCATGGTGCTACCACCTGGTCAGCAGCCCAGACCGGTCGCCGGAATCAACGCCGCCACCGACCCCGAACTCGCCGCGGCGGCCGCCGAACTCAACGCCTGGATCGACTACCTGCTGCGCCCCGAGTCGCACGACGGCCCTCGTATCTACCGTGCGACAGGCCCGGATCGCAGCGGTCACGTCCCCACGGACGCCGAGATGCCCCAGCGGATACCGAGTCTGGACCAGGACACCGCGCAGTACGTGACGGTGTCGGTCATCGATGGGTACTCGGCGGATCCCGGCGTGTTCTTCAGGCCCGCGCAGGCCGTCAGCGGTGTCAGCGACACTGTCATCGAGCCGACCTACCGGAAGATCGCGAAGGGCTACTTCACCGGCACCGACCCTCAAGGCAAGACCGCGGGCAAGGCACCGGACGTGGAGTCACCTGTCGACGCCACCCGGTACAAGGAGATGCACCCGGTGCGCATGAACTGGTTCGAGGTCCGCAACAGTTGGCTTGGCCTGGGACGACTCGCGGCGAACGAGTACGAGAACGACGTCATCCGCTACCAGGTCTACACCGAGAACTGTTTCTACGTGTTGGCCGAACACCTCGTGCGATATCGAGCGATCTTCCACAAGGCCAGCGAGGACATGGCCGCGTTGATGAGGGCCATGACGAAGACCTTCGCGCAGCACGACTGGTATCACAGCGGCGGCGGGGGCGTCATCCTCGACTTGTTCTCCGTGGCCGTGACCGGCTTGGTCGCGGGCGTGACGATGGTGATCAGTGGGGGCGCGACCGCCCCCACCGCGGCGAAGCTCCTCCAGGTGGTGGTCGTGGAGGCGATCGGAGAGGCGATGAAAACCGCCAAGGAAGGTGACAAGAAGAACCAACTGCTCATTGAGGACCAGCGTTACCTGCGCGACTCGGCCAAGCAGTATCTCGACGCGGTGACGAAGATCGAGCGTGACACAGCACAGGCCGTCACGGACCTGCATGCGAAGCTGCGCACCAAGCTCGACGAGCTGCGCTCCGGACGGGAGTACAGCACGGTGCCCAACAGCGCGGCGACGTCCATGTCGGTTCCTCGGTATCACACGTATTTCGAGGCTGCCGGCAAGTAGGTCAGTGACCGGTTCGGAGCGTGGACAGGACCGCCGACGCGACATCCTGGGACGTCGAGCACTTCGCGGCGCCCGGTTTGTCGCCGGCGGTCACCCAGAAGTACAGGGTGTCGGTGATACCTACGGCGACGTTGCATTCCCCCGCGGGCACGGCATAGGCGACTGCCGGGTATCCGTTCATGTCGAGGACCTGCCAATGGGGCCACCGGCCCGCGGCTTTCTCGGCGTACCGGGAACTGAGGCCGGTCGGGACCTTCACGGCGTACACCACCGCGACCGACCCTGCTGTGCCGTTGATGTACTCGTACAAGCACGTGTTGCCTTCCTGGGCGACGCCGCTGGTCCGTCCTGGGTTGAGGGCGAACTGTTTCTGCTGCGGGTCGGTGAGGCTTCGGCATGGGGCGGCGGCGAACTCGGTGGCGTCCAGTGGTGTGGGTACGCGGGGCGCCTGCGGGCTGTTCGGCGTGGTGCGCGGTGTTGTGGTGCTGGTTGTTGTGGGTGGTGGGGTGGTGGTGGTGCTGTTGTCGCAGGCGACGGTCAGGGTCAGTAGTAGTGCCAGGGCCGCGAGGCGCCTCATGTTTCTCCCCCGTCAGTGGACCGTCGCTCAGCGTAGCCGACCTGGGGTGATCGACATGCCCGTTTCGCGCACACCGACGGCGGGTCAGTGGATGGCGGGGACGGCCGCGGTGGCGGTGGTGAAGGTGCCGACGAGTTCCCGGGCGCATTCGTCGAGGTCCAGGCTTGGGTTGGCGACGTATTGGCGGGCGATCTCGTCCAGGGCGGCGCGGATGGTCCAGGCCATCAGGCGGGGGGAGAACTGGCGGAACTCGCCGTCGCGTTGGCCTTGGCGCAGGCGTTCTTCCAGGGGTGTGGTGTCCGCGTCGAGGGCGGTCTGGGTGCGGTGGTAGATCAGGATTTCGGCGACTGCGGCGACGTGGTGGGGGTGGGTGCGCATGAAGTCCAGGTGGCACTGGATGTAGGCGCGCAGCATCCCGGCCGAGGTGGTTTCCGCCTGCACCTTCGGCCACATCGCCGCCGCGGCGGCCTGGTTGACGTCCGCCAGCACTTGCTGGATCAGTTCGTCCTTGCCGGTGAAGTGGTAGGAGATCACGCTTTTGGAGATGCCCGCGCGCTCGGCGATCTGGTTCAGCGACGCCTGGGCGTAGCCGAGGGCGGCGATGGTTTCGATGGCGCATTCGACGATCTGCGCGCGCCGGGCCACCTCGATGAACGACGGACCGTCCCGGCCGATCGTGCGGGTCTTCGACTGCATCGCCGCAACCTAACACCCATGATCAACCACCCTGTGTGCGGGCCCGGTCACAGCCCGGCACTGACCGGGCGGCCGGGTTCCCGGCCGGTGGGCCGAGCGGGGTGACCGGGCCTGGACCTCGGGCCGCTCCCCCGCCTCCACCGGACGCCGCCGGAGGCGGGGGTCACGACCGGGTCGTTCGAAGATCATCCGAACGTGTTCGCGGTAGCGGTAGGTGACCGCAGAGACGCGTCAGGCCCGGTCGGCACTGTGCCGACCGGGCCTGACGCGCAGACAGTTCAGTCCGCGATGGGGTCTTTCGGTTCACCCGCCGCCGGTTTCGGTGCCGGGCCGACGTCGACCAGCGCGGGCCGTTTGTGGCCGAACATGTTCAGCGGGTCGATCGTGGTCAGCGCCTTCGCCGCCAGGATGGACACCAGGATCGCGGCGGCCATGAACGGGTAGTTGTACAGCTGGTCCTCACCGGCCGGTGAGTAGGTCAGCACGAGGAACACCGCGAGGCCGACCACCATCGGCAGCCGCTTGGGGTTCCACGGCAACGCCGCGGCGATGACGAAACCCCACGTCAGATACCAGGGCAGGGTCGCTGGGGACAGCAGCGCCACCGCCAGCAGCACGATCGCCATCCGGCGGACCGCGTCGGCGCCGCCGTCGCGCGCCGCCCACCACTGCTTGACGAAGACATACCCGAGGAGCAACGCACCGATGGTGCGGGTGACCAGGACGAACGGGTCCTTGGACACGTTGAACACCAGCGCGGTCAGCCAGTGCAGGAACTCGCCCACCGCGGTCGGCGGCGACATCCAGTTCACGATCATCGCCGGGGCCCGCAACGCCGGGAACCAGCCCAGGTTCACGCCCGCGGCCAGCGTCACCGCGGTGAACGTCACCGCGAAGATCCCGATCGACAGGGCCGCGGCGCGCACGAAGTTCCGCCAGAACGTCGACGTCAGGTGTTTGGCCCACACCCACACCAGGAACGGCAACGCGGGCGCCGCCGAGGCTTTGACCGCCATCGCCAGCGTCGCCAGCACGATCCCCAGCACGTGTTTGCGGTTGAGCACACACAGCGTGCCCGCCGCGAGCAGGCCCACCATCAGGATGTCGTTGTGCGGGCCGCCGAACAGGTGCACCACCGTCATCGGGCTGGCCACCGCGAGCCACAACGCCACCGGCAGCTTCCCGCCGAGGTGCCTGACCAGGCCGGGCAGCGCCCAGATCAGCAGGCCGAGACCGATCGCCAGGGCCAGGCGCATCAGGATCACACCGAGAATCGCGTCACTGCCGGTGATCGACACGACACCCTTGGCGACCAGGATGAACATCGGGCCGTACGGCGCGGGCGTGGTCTGCCAGAACGAGTGCACGTTCTGGGAGATGTCCGGCATGTTCTCCAGCTGCGCCGGGCCGACCATGTACGGGTCGAACCCGTGCAGCGGCAGCATGCCCTGCCCGAGGTAGGAGAACACGTCCCGGGTGAACACCGGCGGCGAGAACAGCAGCGGCGCCATCCAGCACAACGCCGCGGTCAGCACCGCGCGGGCGTTCACGCGCCCGGCCAGCACATGCCGGCCCAGCCGCACCCACGCCCACACCACGAGCGCGAACCCGATGTACAGGACCGCCGTGGCCAGCATCTTGCCGTGGCCGTAGCGCAACCACGACAGGGGGCCGTTGCCCAGGATCGGGTCACGAACGAGGATCCCGGCCGCGCCGACGGCCGTGAGCAGGATCAGAACGGTGCCGAGCGTGCCGAGCGCGATCGTGCGCACCGGCATGCCCGTCGCGGGCTTGCCGGATTCTGCGGTCTTGTCGGTGTCAGCACCCAAAGCGTTGTCCAGGTTCGGCGCCGGATCTGTGGTGGTGGCCATGGCGTCTAGCAGGTTACACACCGTGCCCCGACGTGCGGTGAGGGCCACCCGTGGTTCAGATCACTGCCGGGTCGGTGGTATTGGAGTCGATCATGTCCGTCGGTCATGTCACCGGAGCCACTTCCGGCAACGCCGCCAGCAACGACTGGGTGTACTCGTGCCGCGGCGCCAACAGCACCTGCTCCACCTCACCGACCTCCACCAGCTCACCCCGGTACATCACCGCGACCCGGTCGGCGATGTTCCACGCCAGCCCCAGGTCGTGCGTGATCACCAGCGCCGCCAGCCCCAGCTCCGCCCGCAGCCGCAGCAACAACGCCAGGATCTCGCCCCGCACCGACGCGTCCAGCGACGCCACCGGCTCGTCGGCCACCAGCAACCGCGGCCGCAACGCCAACGCGCCCGCGATCACCACCCGCTGCCGCTGCCCACCGGACAAACGGTGCGGCAACACCGGCATGTACCGCCCCGCCGGGCGCAACTCCGCCGCCTCCAGCGCCGCTGCCACCAACTCCCGCTCATCACCCGGCATCCGGTGAATACGCAAACCCTCCGCGACCGCCTCGTACACCGTGTGCCGCGGGTTCAACGCGCTCGTCGGGTCCTGCAACACCAACTGCGCCTCACGCCGGTACTCCCGCAACCCCCGCGAGCCACGCGGCAGAGGCCTGCCGTCATACAACACCTGCCCGCCGCTGGGCTGCTGCAACCCCAGCACCGTGCGCGCCAGCGTCGTCTTGCCCGACCCCGACTGGCCCACCAACGCCACGATCTCGCCGCGCCCGACCTCCAGCGACACGTCGTTGACCGCCCGCATCCACCCGCCGCCGCGCTGCCGGAAATCCACCCGCAGCGCCTGTGTCCGCAACAACGGCTCCCCCGCCCGCGGCACCACCTTCGGCGGCACCCCCGCCGGGTTCGTCGTCGCCGGCGCATACCGCGACGCCGGGTCACCCACCGTCGGGAACGCCGCCGCCAACGCCTTCGTGTGCGCGTGCTGCGGGTCATGCACCACCGTCGGCGCCGACCCCAACTCCACCACCTGACCCTCGTACATCACCGCCAGCCGCTCACACACCGACCCCAGCACCGACAAGTCATGGCTGATCATCACCAGACCGATGCCCTGCTCGGCCACCAGACGCGTGACCAACGCCAGCACCTGCGCCTGCACGATCACGTCCAACGCCGTCGTCGGCTCGTCCGCGATCACCAGCCGCGGCCCACACGCCAACGCCATCGCGATCATCACCCGCTGCTTCTGCCCACCCGACAGCTCATGCGGATACGCCCGCGCCTTCTCCGGCGGCAACTCCACCTGCGCCAGCAACTGCGCCACCCGCGCCTCGACCTGATCCTCCGGCAACGACGCGTGCAACCGCATCGGCTCCGCGATCTGCGTCCCGACCCGCCGCACCGGGTTCAACGCGTGCATCGCGCCCTGGAACACGATCGACGCCGACGCCCACCGCACCGCCCGCAACCGGCCCCAGCTCATCGCCCGCGTGTCCTCCCCGTCCAGCAGGATCTCCCCGCTGACCTGGGCGTCCTTGGGCAACAACCGCAGCACCGACATCGCCAGCGACGACTTGCCACACCCCGACTCCCCCGCCAACCCGAGCGTCTGCCCTGGCAGCAGCGTCAGATCCACGCCCCGCACGGCCGCATGCCCACCCGCGTAGGTCACCCGCAGGTCACGAAGTTCCAGAACAGGGGTCACCGGCGCTCCCGCAGCTTCGGGTTCAACACAGTCTCCAACGCGCGTCCCACCAACGTGAACGCCAACACCAGCAACACGATCGCGATCCCCGGCGGCAACAGATACCACCACGCCCCGTACGTGATCGCGCCGCTGCTGCCCGCCGAGCGCAGCAACCCGCCCCACGTGATCTCGTTCGTGTCCCCCAACCCCAGAAACCGCAGCGTCGACTCCGCCACGATCGCCGTCCCCACCGCCAACGTCGTGTTCACGAACACCAACGGCAACACCGACGGCAACACGTGCTTGAAGATCACATGCCCGTGCCCACCGCCCAACGCCCGCGACCGCTCGATGTACGGCCGCGCCTCCACCGCCAGCGTCTGCGCCCGCACCAACCGCGCACTCGCCGGCCACGACACCACCCCGATCGCCAGGATGATCGTGCCCGCCCCGCCGTCCAGCACCGCCGACAACGCGATCGCCAGCACCAGCGACGGCATGATCAGGAAGAAATCGGTGAACCGCAGCAGCACCGCCGACAACCAGCCACCGAAATGCCCCGCCAGGATCCCCACCGTCGTGCCGATCACCACCGACAACAACGCCGCGGCCAACCCGACCACCAGCGACAACTGAGTCCCCCACAGCGTCAACGCCAGCACCGACCGGCCGTTCTCGTCCGTGCCCAGCCAGAACTCCCCACTCGGCGACCGCAACCGATCCCCGGTCGCCCGGGTCACATCCAGGTCCGCGTCGTCGATCAGCACCGGCCCCAGCGCCGCGACCAGCACGAACACCGCCAGCACCACCAAGCCCACCAACCCGCCCCGGTTGGCCGCGAACTCCCGCCACGCCCTACCCGCCGCATCCCGCCGACGAGCCCACGCCGGTGACGTCATGACGCACGCACCCTCGGATCCAAAACCCGCAACAGCAGGTCCGCGAACAAATTCATGACCACCACCGCGATCACCAGCACGATGAAGATCCCCTGCAACAACGGCAGATCCTTGGACGCCAACGCCTCCGCGGTCAACTGGCCCAACCCGGGCCACGAATACACCGCCTCCACCGTGATCGCCCCCGACACCACCATCCCCAAATGCAGGAACACCAGCGTCGCCGTCGGCAACAACGCGTTCGGCAACGCGTGCCGCCGCCGCACCAGATCGTCGCGCAACCCCTTCGCCCGCGCCGTGGTCAGATAATCCGAGTTCATCTCCTCCAGCAGCGACGCCCGCATCACCAACTGGTACTGCCCGTACAACGCCAACACCAGCGTGAACACCGGCAACACCATGTGATGCGCCACATCCAGCGCGTGCGGGAAGAACGCCGCCGGACTGTCCGGGCTCTGCATACCGCCCGTCGGGAACACCCCACCAGCGATCATCAACAACACCACACCCAACCACCACGGCGGAATCGACCAGAACACCAACGCCACACCGCTGCTGCCCCTATCCAGCGGGCCGTTGCGGTGCCACCCGGTCTTCGCACCCAGCCACAACCCCAACGCCGCCGCCAGCACCGTCGCCGTGCCCGTCAACAACAACGTCGGACCCAACCGCTCACCGATGATCACCCCCGCGGGCGCGTTGAACGCGTACGACTGCCCGAAATCCCCGTGCACCAACCCCACCAGGTAGTTCCAGAACTGCACCAGCAACGGCTTGTCGAACCCGTGCTGCGCCCGCAACGCCTCCAACTGCGCACCCGACACCGGACGACCCCGCGTCATGATCGACACCGGGTCACCGGGCATCACCCGGAACAAAAAGAACCCCAACACCACGACCATGAGCACACTCATGACCGCGCCACCGACCTTCGCGAGCAGATAGCGAACAACCCCGCCGCCGCGTGACGGCGGCGGGACCTCCGCGATCGACTCCTCGACAGGCGCGAGGGAATCGGTCACCGCCAGCTACCTACTCTCGCTCGTCCGCCGCGCCACGCCGACGCGACCGCCCGACCAGCAACACAACCCCGCCGACGACCACCACACCCGCCACCACCAGGCCGATGATCAACCCGGTGTTGCCGCCGCCGCTGCCACCCGCCGCCGCAGGCGCCGCCGCGTCCGTCGTCCTGCCCGGCGTGGCGCTGTACAGACCCCAATAACCCTGCTGGTTCAGAATCACGCCACCATCGGCCGGCTGCGTCTGGAACGGCGCCCACCGATCCGCCCGGTAAGCCTCCAACGGGTTGTCATACCCCAGGATCACCAACGTCGCCCGGTCGGCCAGCACCTGCTGCATCTTCTTCACGATCTCGACCCGCTTGCCCCGGTCAGTCTCCTGCAACTGCTCGGTGTACAACCGGTCGTACTCCGGATCACACAGGAACGAATCCGGCGTCGCACCCTTACCGTCCGCGTTCGGCCGCGCCCCACACGTCTGCAACGACAACACGTAATCCGGATCCGGGTTCGCGTTCCACCCCGAGAACGCCAGATCGAACGCCGCGCCCGTGGTCGCGTCGTTGACCTTCTGGTCGGACACCATCTGCGGCTCCACCGCGATCCCGATATCCCGCCACCAGTTCGTCAGGTACTTCGACGCCTGCTCGTCCAGGTTCGTGCCCGCGTGCCCCAAAAGCCGCAACCTCAACGGCTTGCCCTGCTTGTCGGCACGCACCCCGTCCGCGCCCTTCGCGTACCCCGCCGCGTCCAGCATCCTGTTCGCCTCAGCCGGATCGAACCGCGTCCGCTCCGGCAGGTGAAACTCCGAGAACCCCGGCGGAATGTACCCCGCGGCCTGCGCCGCGTACCCGCCCCACACCTTGTCCACCAACGTCCTCGAATCGATCGCCAACGCGATCGCCCTCCGCAATTGCGGATCCTTCAACGCCGGATTGCCGTCCCCGATCGGCCTGCCGTCCGCCGACGTCGCACCCGGGTTGATCAGGATCTCGTTGAGCCTACGCCCCGCCCCGGTGTTCAACTTGATGTTCGGGTCCTTCTTCAACGTGTCGTACTGCGCGGGCACCAGGCGGTTCATCACATCGATGTCCCCCTTCACCAACGCCTGCACCTCCGCGTCCACGTTCTTGTAGTACACGAAGTCCAACCCGTCGATCTTCGGCGCGCCCCGCCAGTAGTCCTTGTTGGCCTTCAACTTGATGAACTGGCTCGCCTTGTAGTCCTGCACGATGAACGGACCCGACCCCACCAACGGCAACGGCGGCTCCGCCTTGAAATCGGTCACCTTCTCCCACACGTGCTTGGGCACGATCGGCACGTCCAACGCCAGCATCGTCGACCGCGGCTGCTTGGTCCTGATCACCAACGTCCGGTCATCCGGCGCCGACACCGACTCCCACCCCTGCGTGAAGTTGCCGTTCGCGGTCGCCGCGGCCGTGTCCGACATCATCTTGGAAAACGTGAACGCCGGGTCCTGCGCCGTGATCGGCTGCCCGTCCGACCACTTCGCACCCGAACGGATGGTGAACGTCCACGTCAACTTGTCCGGCGAGGTCTCCCACTTCTCAGCCAACCCCGGCACCGGGTGGTAGTCCTTCGGGTCGTACGTCGTCAAGAACTCGTAGTTCAACCGGGTGAGCTCAGTACCGATCCGGGTGACCGTGATGAACGGGTTCAGCGAATCCAGATCCTGCGTGACCCCCGCCCGCAACACCTTCGCGTCCTGAGCCTGCGCGACACCGGTCACCCACGGTGCCATGACCGCCACCAGCGCAACCACCGCCCCAGCCCCAGCCAAGCGACGTCCGACCAGCACGACGTACCACCTCTCCTCCACAATTGGGAAAGAAGTAACCATTCATCAACCAGAGAAGTCAATGAGTACCGGCAGATACTGCCAAGACGTAACTTAAGCCTCTACGGTGGCCTACGTGCGGATCATGATATCGGCCGACATGGAAGGCGCCACCGGGGTCACCCACACCCAGGACGTCATCCCCGGCACCGAACAATGGCAGCGGATGCGACGCCTCTTCACCTCCGACGTCAACGCCTGCGTCGCAGGCCTCCACGACGGCGGCGCCACCAGCGTCCTGATCAACGAAGCCCACTCATCCCAACGCAACCTACTGCTCGAAGACCTCGACACCCGCGCAACCATGCTCACCGGACGCCACAAACCACTGTCCATGATGCACGGCATCGACTCCCAAATGGACGCCGTCGTCTTCCTCGGCTACCACACCGGCGCGGGCACCGACGGCGTCCTCGCCCACACCTACCTCGAAAACTCCATCACCGGCGTCTGGCTCGACGGCACCCACGCCAGCGAAGGCAGACTCAACGCCGCCATGGCACACGAACACGGCGTCCCGGTGATCCTGGTGACCGGCGACGACAAAACCTGCGACGACGCCCGCGACTACGCACCCCACGCACGACTCGCCGCCGTCAAACAATGCGTCAGCCGCTACGCCGCCATCTGCCTCCCACCCGCCAAAACCGCCGAACTCATCCACACCGAAGCCACCCACGCCATGAACCAAGCAGGCCCCTACGAAGCAACCACCACACCACACCACATCGAAATCGAATTCGACGCCACCCACCTCGCCCACGCCGCCGCGGTCATCCCCACCGTCGACCTCACCGGCGAACGCCGCGTCGCCTTCGACGCCGCCACCATGACCGACGCCATGAAGGCATTCAAAATCGTCACCGCCATCGCCGCAGGAGCCGTGGAGGGAATCTATGGATGACGTCGCACACCTCTGCTCACGCCTGATCCGCATCGACACCACCAACCACGGCGGCGGCCACTCGGCAGGTGAACGCGAAGCCGCCGAACTCGTCGCCGCCGAACTCGCCACCGCGGGCATCGAGTCCAAACTGCTCGAACGCGCCACCCGCCGCAGCAACGTCGTCGCCCGAATCCCCGGCACCCACCCCAGCCTGCCCGCCCTGCTCGTCCAAGGACACCTCGACGTCGTCCCCGCCGACCCCGCCCAATGGACCCGCAACCCCTTCTCCGGCGACATCGCCGACGGCTACGTCTGGGGCCGCGGCGCCACCGACATGAAGGACTTCGTCACCATGGTCCTCACCGTCGTGAGCACCTGGGCCCGCGACAACCGCACACCACGCCGCGACATCGTCCTCGCCTTCGTCGCCGACGAAGAAGACACCGGCGCACACGGCGCCGAATGGCTCGTCGACGAACACCCCGCCCTCTTCGACGGCTGCGGCGCCACCATCAGCGAATCCGGCGGCTACTCCTACCACGTCACCCACGCCGACGGCACACCACGACGCCTCTACCCCATCGGCACCGCCGAACGCGGCACCGCCCACCTCCGCCTCACCGCCACCGGCCGCGCCGGACACGGCTCCCGCCGCAACGACGACAACGCCGTCACCAAACTCATCACCACACTCGAACGCATCGCCCACCACACCTGGCCCGTCCGCCTCACCCCCGCCGTCACCGCATACCTCGAACGCACCGGCCACGCCCTCGGCATCCCCATCGACCTGACCGACATCGACACCACCCTCACCCGCCTCGGCGCAGCCGCACCACTGGTGGAAAACACCGTCCGCAACTCCACCCGCCCCACCGTCCTCAACGCCGGCTACAAGGTCAACGTCATCCCCTCCACCGCCACAGCCGAAATCGACACCCGCACCCTGCCCGGCACCGAACAGGAACTCCTCGCCACCATCGACGCCCTCCTCGAAGACGGCGTCACCCGCGAATTCGTCAACCGCAACCCCGCCATCCAAGCCCCCACCGACTCACACTGGTTCGACGCCATGACCGCCGCCATCCGCTCACAAGACCCCGACGCCATCGTCGTGCCCTACTGCATGGGCGGCGGAACCGACGCCAAAGCCTTCGCCCGCCTCGGCATCCCCGGCTACGGCTTCGCCCCGCTGTCCCTACCGCAAGGATTCGACTACCGCGCCATGGCACACGGCGTCGACGAACGCGTCCCCATCGACGGACTGCACTTCGGCACCCGCGTCCTCGACCACTTCCTGTCAGTCGTCTAGGGCAGCGTCACCGAGGAGATGTCGAGATCGACAGCTCGCCCTGGTCATCAATGATCTTGACGTACACGGTCTCCGGGTTCGTTTTGCCCCAAACCCGGCAGTCGAACTGCCTGCCCACCTCGACCACCACCGAGGTGGGACACTCCACGCTGCCCAGAGCATCCTTCCGCAGACCTTGGACCTTCTCGGCCACCTGGCGCTCCAACGACTGCTGGTCCAACACCCGTAGCGGCCTGGCCGAGGCGATGTCCGTGCTCAACACCTTGATCGTCACCGCCACCGCGCACGCCGCGACCACCACCGACGACCACGCCATGACCGTCCGCGCGGTGTCGCGCTGCGCACGATGACCCGTTTGATCCGTTTGACCCTCTCCGTCAGTCACGCCGGAAGTTCTACCAGCCGGACACCGGCGACCCGACCGGACCGGCGCGATAATCCAGTTGAGTCTCCAGTCACTGGAAGGTTGAGGCTGAGTGCTGTGACCGAGATGTTCAGCATCGGGCAACTCGCCCGAACCACCGGCCTGCCGGTGCGCACCGTGCGGTTCTGGTCCGACCTCGGCCTCGTCCCGCCCGCGGGACGCACCTCCGGCAACTACCGGATGTACGACGCCGAAGCCGCCGCCCGCCTCGACCTGGTGCGCACCCTGCGCGAACTCGGCATCGACCTCGACACCGTCGAACGAGTCCTGCGCGACCAGGTCACCGTCGCCGACGTGGCCAAAGCCCACGTCCGCGCGCTGGACACCGAGATACGCACCCTGCGGCTACGCCGCGCGGTCCTCAGCTCGGTCGCGGCACGAGGCAGTACGACCGAGGAGATGAAACTGATGCACGAACTGGCCAAGCTGTCCGCGCAGGAGCGGCAGCGCATCATCGACGACTTCGTCGACGAGGCCTTCGCGGGAGTCGAACCACGGCCAGAAGGGGCACGCATCCCCGAGGGCATGCGCATCATGCCAGCCGAACTGCCCGACGACCCCACACCCGAACAAGTCGACGCCTGGATCGAGCTCGCCGGACTCGTCGCAGACCCGGCCTTCAAGGCCCGCGTCCGCGAAATGGCCGTCGCCGGATCCACCGGCGCCGACCAACCCGAAGTCGGCGACCCGGCACTCGTGTTCGAACACGCACTCCCCGCCGAAGCCGCGGGCATCGACCCGGCATCACCCGAAGGACAGGAGATCCTGCACCGGATCATCCCCGCCGAAATGCCCGTCGACGAGCGCCGCACACTCGCCGACACGATGGCCACCTTCACCGACCGCCGCGTCGAGCGCTACTGGTCCCTGCTCGGCACGATCAACGGCTGGCCCCAGCGCCCGCCCGCGGTCCCGGCGTTCGAATGGGTCATCGACGCACTGCGCGCGTAACCCCATGTCCGCCTCCGCAGCATGTACGCCGCGGAGGCGGACTACCTCGCCCCGTACTTCTCCCCCGACGACGTCCTGCACCAGGCCGACGCTCTCCCCTACGGTGGAACGGCCGGATCACCGAGATTCACCCGTTTCACTGAGGCCGGCGTTTGTCGGGGCTTTGATTTCGTTTATTTCGTCATGATGAATTCAACAAAGTCCGTAGTATAAGAACTAGTCATCGAGACGCGCCGCAGCTCACAGCGACGCCAGCACGATCGCCCTGAGCTGCGGCTCGATCTTGGCCGTGGTGTGCGCCATCACGACGACACCCAGATCCTCACTCGGATCCGCCCACCACGTGGTGCCACCCGCGCCCGGCCACGTCACCTCCCCCACCGACCCCGGAGCGGGAAAACCGCCGATCCGCCGCCGCACCGCGAGCCCGACACCGAAACCGTGCCCCGGGTTCCACCCCGGCTTCTCCAACCGGCTGGTGTCCGTGCCCGGCGCCAACTGATCCGACAGCATGTACTTCACCGTCTTGCGGCCCAGCAGCGGCTTCCCCTTGTCCAGCAACATCTGGACGAACCGCAGGTAGTCAGCCGCCGTGCTCACCAGCCCCGCCCCACCGGAATGGAACCGCGCGATCGACAGATCAGGCAGCACGTGCTGGGGCAACGGGCGAGCGAACCGGTCCTCCTGCCCGGCCGGAACACCGAAGGTGGTGTCCGACATGCCCAACGGCGTGCACACCTCGTCCCGCAGGAAGTCACCCAGCGACGCGCCCACGATGGACTCGATGATCAAACCCGTGAGATCCAACCCCCAGCCGTAATGCCACATCGCACCCGGTTCGTGCAGCAGCGGCAACGCGCTCAGCCTGTCGACGAACTCCGCACCGGTCAGGTCCGTCATCCCATTGCCCACCGCGTCCGCGTACAACTTGTGCACCGGCGAGTCACCGAGCAACCCCTCTGGCATACCCGCCGTGTGCCGGAGCAGATCAAGCACGCTCGGCTGCACCGGCCGCCCGGCGAACTGCGGAAGATACGCACCGATCGGCTCATCCAGCACAAGCTGACCCCGCTCGACCAGCAACAAAGCCCCTGCCGCCGTGATCGGCTTGCTCATCGACGCGATCCAGAACAGGGCGTCCCGCGTCATCGGAACACCGCGGGCCTTGTCCCGATGCCCGAAAGCCTTCAAGAAGACCACCTGCCCGCGGTGCACGACCCCCACCACAGCGCCCGGCACCCGACCGGCCGACACCTCGGCCTCGACGAACTCAGCCACCCTCTCCATGGTCAACATCCTCGCACCGGCCCGGCCACACCCGGGAAACCCTGCCCCATCACCCTTCCAGTGCGTATCGGGATGTCGAGCCGATGCGGCATCATGGAAAGGCCGGGGCGCTGGCGGAATCGCTGATGCCAATCACGCAAAGCCGCACCCATAGCGCCCCGGCCCTGTGGTGCCCGCTAGAGATCCCGCCCGGCGAACTCGGGCACGGGCATCTGGATCGTGTTGTGGAACGCCACGATCAACCCACCGCTGACCAGCGTCGTCTGCGTCGACTTGGTCTCCCCCGCACGCGGACCCGCCGGCACCTGAAGCGACGAGGTGCTGTGCACCAGCACCAGATCCGGCCCCACCACACGGCTGGACAACACACGGAACTCGACGCGACTACCCCGGTAGATGGTGTCCAGGATCTGCCGCGTCGACGCCGCCACCGCCGCGCGCCCCCTGTGCAACCGCCCGAGCACGTCGACGAAGTCCGTGTCCTCGGCGAACCTCGCCGCCAACGCGTCCCCGTCACCCGCGTTCCACGCCCGCGTCAACTCCTCGAAAATCCCGTCCAGAGTCACGATCCCTCCCCAATTGGAATGCTAATCTACTCACTAGAACGACGTTCCAAATGGAGGATACGTGACAACGGACCTGCCCGGCATCGTGCGACTCAGAGACCGGCGCGAAGCGCTGACCCTGCGCACGATCCTCACGGCGGCCCGCACCCTGTTCGCCGAACACGGCTACGCCCGCACCCCGATCCGGCTCATCGCCGAACGGGCGGGCGTCGCCCCGCAAACCCTCTACGCCCACTTCGGATCCAAAGCGGGCGTCCTGACCGGCCTGGTCGACCTCCTCGACGACGAAGCAGGCATCCCCGACCTGCTCACCGAGACCGAGCACGTGACCGACCCCGAACAACTGCTCGGCGTCCTCGCCCGCATCACCCGCCAGGTCCGCGAACGCTGCGGCGACATCGTGACCATCCTGCGCTCCGGCGCCGCGGTCAGCCCCGACATCGCCGCCACCCAAGCCGAAGGACTACGCCGCCACCGCCTCGGCGTGGAGATGTTCCTCGAACGCATCCGCGCCACCGACCGCCCCGTCGTCCCCCGCGCCGCGGACATCGCGGTCGCCCTCACCAGCGTCGACGTCCACGACAGCCTTGTCGTCGACGCTGGCTGGACCTACGACGACTACGAGCAATGGCTCACCCAGACCCTCGTCACCGCACTCCTGCCCCACGACAACGGTCACATCTGAATGCAGCGCCTGGAAACACGCTCGGTGTAGTCGGCGAGACGGCCGACGCAGTGCTCCAGCCGTTCATCGGCCTCGGTGGCGGCGGGCGCGCCGCGTCCGACTCGACGCGGCCAGTGGTGCCCAGCACCAGCACTTCGCGTTCGCCACGCTGAGCCAGCTCGAGCACTCGCGCGTCCGGCGCCACCCACGCCCCTTCCCCCAAGGACAACGCCCGACCCGACGCAACTCCCGCCAGACCGCCACCCGGTGCCTGCTTGGTTCAGCGGGCACCCGCACCACCAGCACAATTCATCGCCGATGTACCGTCGGCCGGGTCGATCGCCTTTGTCATGGCGATGTGGTGTTATTTCGTCACAGTTGATGATAACTAAGGTCGTAGTACTGATATGAGTGCGCAGCTTTCCTATGCACCGAGTCGCTGGAAATCGCTCGTGAGTCCGCCAACACCGAGGCAGGGCTGGCCCTACACGCCACGCTGGCGAGCCATGGGCATCAAGTCCAGCCAGACCCCGCGGTCGGCCTGATATCCAGATGGTCAAGACGCGTCGTCCGGGTACGGTCGGCCAGTGCCTGAGCTGAAGCGGCTGACCCCGGAAGACGCCCCGGCGGTGCTGGCCTTCGAGGTGGCCAACCGCGCCTACTTCGCCGCTGCCGTCAACGACCGGGGCGACGAGTACTTCGACCAGTTCGCCCACCGGTACAGCGCCCTGCTCGCCGAGCAGGACGCCGGTGTCTGCGCCTTCCACGTACTCGCCACCGAAGACGGCGCAGTCCTGGGCCGGTTCAATCTCTATGACCTCGAGAACGGCACTGCGGAACTCGGCTACCGCGTCGCGCAGCACGCCGCCGGTCGCGGCGTGGCAACCGCTACCGTCCTGGAGCTGTGCGAGCTGGCGGCGACGCGGCACGGACTACACACGCTGCGGGCGGCTGCCTCGCATGAGAACGTCGCGTCCCAGCGGGTGCTGACCAAGGCCGGGTTCGTCGCGACCGGCCCGGCCGATCCGGCCCACCTCGGCGGCAAACCCGGCACCTGGTATCAGGCGGCGTTGCAGGACGTGATCGGACGTCGGAGAGATCGGCCATGATGCTGGGCTGTCTTCGCGGCTTCGGCCATTTACGTCACTGAACATCAAACAACGTTCGTAGTACTGAACGTGGTCAGGAGAGCGCGGCTTAGGCGCGTCCGAGAACCACCTGCCTTTTCACACTACGACGTATGCCCGGAAAGCCTCCGAGTCGCACTGTCCACAATGTGACCGCGGCTACGGCGTAGACCGCCGCGAAGCCCCACCACGGAAGCAGTGTGCTGCCGTCCGGGTGGCAGGTGAGCACCAGCCACACCGACATGCCAGCCACGGCAGCGTTCCAGGACGGCGACCACCGCACGGCCGCACCCAACGCCAACGGCCAACTGAAGTACCACGGGAACGTGACCGAACAGCACAGCACTGTGGCCAACAGGGCAAGCGTGGCGCACCGCACTGCCGTGGCGCCACCGTCGCGGGATCGCCACCACAGCACGGTGACGAGGACCGCGAGCAGCACCCAACCACCCAACCTGGTCACCGCGAGAACCTGGGCACCGGTGACGAACGACAACAACTTGCCGATGGCCGTCGGCACGGACAGCCACGAATCGACCCACGAGTTCCCGCCGAGCGCGGACAACCACCCGAGGTCGACGCCCGTCACGACTGTCCACAGTGCGAACGTGCCGACAACGGTGAAGACCGCGGCGACCAACACCCGCACCGGCTTGGTCCGGCGACGCGCGATCCAGATCCACACCAGGAACGGCAGGGCCACGACCGCGGTCACCTTGACGGCGGCGGCCGTGGCCACCAGCGCGACGCCGCGCACCGGTGCACCGTCCACAACGAACACCGCGCCCATCGCCAGCAGCCCGACCATGAGCAGGTCGTTGTGTCCGCCCGCCAGCAGGTGCAGCAGCACGAACGGGTTCGCCGCACCGATCCACAACGCGTGGGCCGGTTGACCACCCAGATAGCGGCACAGACGCGGCAACGCGACGCACAACAGCACCAGTCCCACAGCAAGCATGAGCCGAGTCAGCAAGACCCCGGGCAGCAGGTGCCCGCCTGTCACCGCCACCGCGGTCTTCACGACCAGGATGAACACCGGCCCGTACGGCGAGATGGCATCGAGCCACCGGCTACCCGGTTGGCTGTCGATGATCGGGTGCGACACCGACGACGGCACCGTGACGTACGGATTGGCGCCGGACTGCGCGACCACACCCTGTGCCAGATAGCTGTACAGGTCCGTGCTGAACAACGGGAGCGCCACCAGCAACGGCACCGCCCACCACAGCGTGGCGCGGCGAACCTCCCGCGTACCGGCGGTTCCCCGGCGAATCGCCCAGCCCAACCGCACCCATGCCGTGACCAGCAGGCCGACCCCGAGGTAGACCGACACGGTGGACAGCGTGGCGCCGGACAGGACCGGATCCAGCCGCACCCTGGCACCGGCGCCGTACGAACCGGCGGTGATCGCCACGGAACCGAGCAGGCCCCACCACAACGTGACACGACTCGGCATGCTCACCTCGAACGGGCTTGGGGACGAACTGACCCGGTCGAGCCTGATCACGGCCGGTGAGCGGAAGCTGAAACACCATGAAGGAAACTTCAGGTTCGGGGAACGCCATCTGCGATCATGGGTGGTGTGCGGGTGCTGGTGATCGAGGACGAGCAGCAGTTGGCGGATGCCCTGCGTTGGGGGCTGCAGGCCGACGGCTACGCCGTGGACGTGGTCGGCAACGGCGCCGTCGGGCTGGAACAGGCCCAGCTCCAGCCGTACCAGGCGATCATCTTGGACATCATGCTGCCCGGCATGAACGGCTACCGGGTGTGCGCGGAGCTGCGCCGGGCCGGAGTGACCACGCCGATCCTGATGCTGACGGCGAAGAACGGCGAATACGACGAAGCCGAGGCACTCGACACCGGCGCCGACGACTACCTCACCAAGCCGTTCGCGTGGGTCGTGCTGACCGCGCGGCTGCGCGCGTTGCTCCGGCGGTCACCGGCCGCGCGGTCGACCACCATCCAGGTCGGTGACCTCGTGCTCGATCCCGCACGCCGCCGCTGTCACCGCGCGGGCCGCGAGATCCACCTGACGAGCAAGGAGTTCAGCGTCCTGGAATGCCTTGCCCGGCAACCGGGTTACGTCGTGTCCAAATCAGAGATCCTCGACCAGGTGTGGGACGGCGCGTACCAGGGTGACTCCAACGTGATCGAGGTCTACGTGAGCGCGCTGCGCCGCAAGCTCGACAGCGACTCGATCGTCACTGTGCGCGGTGTGGGCTACCGGCTCTTCGCCGATGCGTAGGTGGCGGCCCCTGGCGACCAGGGCCCGATCGGCGATCACCGCGGCCGTGGCGTGTGCGCTGGTGTTCACCGCGGGTGGCTTCGCCGCGCGGCACTTCGTCCAGGTGCGGATGACCGAGCAGGCGCGGTTCCTCACCACGGTGGCGCTCTCGGGCTTCAGCCAGACCCGGTTCAACGGTGGCCATTTCGAAGGCCCTTATCGCGGATCCACCAGCGTCGACGGCCACACGTTCGAAATCGTGCTGGACTCGGGCGAGGTCGTGATCCGCAGTGCGAACCTGGCGACCTACTACCCCACCCGCGCGCCGCTGCCCCCGGCACCGCCGGACGGCCTCGGACCGTCGACCCGGTTCGCCACGCAGACCTTCGGGCCAGGTGCTGTTCCCGGACCCGACAACAACCTCGCGAACCGCACCTTCCAGGTCCAGGCCGAGGTGGTGGACCTGCCCGTCGAGGTGGTGAGACCACTGGGACGGGCCGGGCACTTCTTCTTCAGCGGGCTCCCCGACCCGCTCGTCGTGCCCGACCATCCCACCTATGTGCGTGCCACGGTGTGGCTGTTCGTCGACCCCTACAGCACGGAACGAGCGGTCGGAGGTGTGGACGGGGCGTTGGCCGTCGGCCTTCCCCTGTCGGTGTTGTTCGTCGCCTTGGTCGCCTGGCTCGTCGCGGGTCGTGCGCTGCGTCCGGTTGCGGCGATTCGTGCCGAGATGGCCACCATCAGCGAACACGCGCTGCAGCGCCGGGTGCCGGTCCCCGTCGCGCGCGACGAGATCGCCGACCTGGCCGCGACGACCAACGCCACCTTGGACCGATTGCAACGCGCCATGCACCAGCAACAACAGTTCGTCGCCGACGCCAGCCACGAACTGCGCAGCCCACTGGCCAACCTGCGCACCTGGCTCGACGTCGCCCGTGCCCATCCCGAGCACACCGACTGGCTCGCGGTCACCGAACGCGCCGGTCAGGACATCGACCGGATGCAGGCACTGATCACCGACCTCTTGCTGCTGGCACAGCACGACGCGCAGCAGCGGCCCCTACCCGACCGCCTCGTGGACATCGCCGCGCTCGCGGAAGAACAGGTCGCCGAACGCCGTTACGTCGTCGACGGCCTGACCATCCACGCCGACACACCTGCGGAAGTCCTCGTGCCAGGCCATGCCGAGCACTTGGAGCGCGTGCTGCGCAACCTGCTCGACAACGCGGTCCGGCACGCGGAATCCAGCGTGTGGGTCACAGTCACCAGCGACGCCCCGGACAGGGTCATCCTCGAGGTCCGCGACGACGGCCCCGGAATCTCACCAGCAGACCGCGACCGCGTCTTCGACCGCTTCACCCGGCTCGACGACGCACGCACGCGCGACACCGGCGGAACCGGACTGGGCCTGGCCATCGCCAGCGTCATCGTCCACCGCCACGGCGGCACACTCACGGTCGCCGACGGACCCGGCGGTGCGCGGTTCGTCGTCACATTGCCCCGCGCCAACAAGGAGTGAACGTGTTCCTGGAGACAGACCGGCTGGTGCTGCGGCGGTTCACCGAGGCGGATGTGGACAACCTGGTGTGGCTGGACAGCGATCCCGACGTGATGCGGTACCTCACCGGCGAGCCGACCCCACGCGCGGAGATCGAAACCGAGGTCCTGCCCAAGATCCTGCACGACTACACCCTCGGCCAGGCCGGGCGCTGGGCAGCGATCGAACGGTCCACAGGGGACTTCGTGGGCTGGTTGTCCCTGCAACCACCGGACGACGGCAGCACCGCGTCGGTCGAGCTCGGCTACCGGCTCACCAAGTCGGTGTGGGGCCGTGGGTACGCCACCGAAGGCGTGCGTGCGCTGATCCGGAAGGGTTTCACCGAGCTGGACGTGCACCGGGTCTGGGCGCAGACCATGGCGGTCAACACCGCTTCCCGCCGTGTCATGGAGAAGGCGGGCCTGAAGTACGTGCGCACCTTCCACGTGCACTTCGACGACCCGCTCCCCGGAACCGAGCACGGCGAGGTCGAGTACGAACTGCTCCGCACCGACTGGCGACCGTCCACTGTGCACGAAGGAGACTCGATGAGGGAACTCGACGCCTGAGTGGTGCCATGCGCGGAGCCAGAAAGCTGGTGGCGCTGTTGTCGATCAGCTTGGTCACGACCGCGGCGGCGTTGGTGGGCACCGCGTCGTCATCGCGGTAGAGGGCATCCAGTGTGCTGACCAACCGCGGGCCGGTGGCGGGCCTGCCGGTCAGAGGGTGCCCGAGATCCCCTGTCCTTAGTGGACTTCAAGCTGAGTAGCATCGCTGCTGCACTGCCGGGACCGAGGCGTGAGGAGAACCGGTGGCGTTCAGTAGCGTGGTTCAGGCCCTCGACCCGGACGTCGTCTGGTTGTTGGTCGAGCAGCACTTCGTCTTCGAGCTGGTCGAGGCCCTGAAGGACGGCGGGGCGGGCTTTCCGGTGCTGGTGGCCGCCTGCGCCGGGGTCAGCGGTGGTGACGAGGCGACGATCAGCGTGTTGTTCGGCGAGGTGTCGACCGCGTTGGACGCGCCGGGCGAGTTGGACGCGGTGCTGGACTCGGCGGAGGGGCCGGCTGTGGCGTTGGCGGGTCGGGTGCGGGCACGTCACGACGTGTGGCGGGCCTCCCGCTGCCGATCGATAGTCACCCTGGCGCGGGCGGACCGGTGGACGGTCACGCGGCCGTGGCGACACGGTTCCTGTGGCGGTGGGCGGTCCGGGTGAGGCGGCGGGTCATGAGGGTGATCGCGGTCCAGGTGAGGGCGGCTTCGCTGTGTTGCGGGAGGCGTTCGTAGTCGCGGACGTTGCGGCGTGCGCGGAGCAGCCAGGACAGCGACCTCTCCACGACCCAACGACGCGGGAGGACGACGAACCCGGTGGCCCCGGGAGGTCGGGCCACGACGGTGATGGTGAGGTTGAGGAACCTCTTGGCCCAGGCGACCAGTTCGCCGCTGTAGGCGGAGTCGGCGTAGACGAGCGTGATCTCCGGGTGGGTCAACCGGAGTCGCCAGAGCAGGTCGCGGGCGAGGTCGCGGTCCTGAACGTCGGCGGGGACGACCATGACCGTCAGCGGCAGTCCGCCCAGGCTCTCGACCCAGTCCGCCGCCGCCCGCACCCGGGACACGGCCCGGTGCACGGTCGCGCGCTCGTCACCGGTGAACGTGTGCCCGCGTAAGGCGGGGACCGCGCGGCCGATGCCGGCGACGACCGCGGTGCAGGCGCCCACCAACGCCACGAACTCACCGGTCCGCGCCAGGCGGTCCAGCTGCGGGGTGCGTTGCCGGACGACGTCGGCGACCTGCCGGGACTGCTCGACCTGGGCGGAGTTGACCGCGTGCTTGGCCGTCGCGTCGGTCATCGTCTTGAACGCCACCGCCGGGTGGCGCAGGAAGTCCGTGGTCACCCGCGTGGCGACCTCGCCTGCGACACGCTCAGCAGCGTCTCCTCCATCGCGAGCCGCGCCCCGCCGCGCTGCTGCAACGGCTCGATCTCCAACGCCGCGTCCCCCGATCGCGAACTGCGCCCGCGTCGCCTGGGCCACCATCTCCCGGGCACGGGCGACCAGCTCCTCGTAACGGTCCCGGGTGACGTGTCCGATCATGGTCGCGGTCATCGCCTCGTCCCTTCCTCCGCCCGGCCGAACCCATGCGGCGGACAGTGTTCGCCCGACCGCGCACCGCTGTCAGCCTCCATCCGGGCGAAGCGTTTCCGCAGCTCAAGACCGACTCTCAGGCGCTCACCGAGCCGTTCGGACAACCGTCACGGTGACGGCAACGCGAACGGATCACCGCCCTCCCGACGCCGCCGCCAGGCCCGCGTCCGGCACTGCGGCGAGCAGAACCGCGCGTCCGTCCGGTGCTCCACCCCGCGCACCCACTCCGTCCCGCACTCCGCGCACCGCGCCCGACCGTGTTCCGAGGCGTCCCGGATCGCCGCCACCCGCACCCTGCTCGCGCGTTCCCACCGCCAGTGCCGCGCCCGACACGCCGTCGAGCAGTACACCGCGTCCCGCCGCGCCGACCCCGGCAAACGCCCACCGCACGACGGACAACGCCGCGCCCCGAGCCCGGCACCGGACACCACGGCCAACACGCGGCCGGTCGACGTCGACCGCCGGCCACGACCCTCACGCCCAGGCATCCGACCGACGCTACGAGCACACCACCCACCCCCACGACGGCCACCAGGGCGACCCAACCGGCACCTTTATGGAGGACATGCCAACACCTCAGAGCATCCGCCGGTCATCTACCTACGCAAACACAGCATTCCGTCAGCAGAGCCGTTGGCGCACAAGGATGTTCCGGATTAGAGACGCGCACTGAGGTCGAGAGAGTGGTGTCCCCGGCTCCCGCGCCGGGGTTGCTCGCGCCGGTGACCGCATCGTAGGACGTGGCCGAACCCGTGGTGTCGCCAGCACCGGTCGCCGCAACGTCCCAGACCTCGCCTGCCGCCTTGCTGTAGCCGACGACCTGGGCCACGGAGGGGCTGGGGGCTGCCGAGAACGCCCCGGTGCTGGGGTCGGCTCGTCAGGTCACCAGAGCTGCCGGTACAGAGCAGCGGCGTTGGGGCTCGTGGTGGTGGGCTCCAACTGGTAGGTCTCCGGCCAGAGGTTGAAGTAGTTCTCCATCTCGATCTTGCCGGGACCCGTGCCGCCGTGCTTCACCAGCTCGTCGCGCACGTACTGGACGAACGCGGTGTCGTCCTCCTTGACGCCCCACTCCTGGATGATCAGGGGCTTGCCGAGCGCAGCGGCCCGAGCCACCCAGTCGGAGATCCCCTCACCGGCGCCGTGCGGGTGGTGCATCGAGTACATGTCCAGACCCAGCACGTCGAGCTGGCTGGCCGGAGGGAACATCTGCTCCGGGGTGTACCCACCACCCGGCGGGACGTGGTCGGCGTTCAGGGCCAGCATCAGGCGCGCATCCGGCAGGATCGACTCCTGGAGGGCGCGGAACCGTGCCCACGCTGCCTTGAAGTTGGGCAGGTCCGCCTGCGACACCTCCCACGGGTACCAGTCGCCATTGCTCTCGTGGAACAGCGAGATCGTGAGCATCGACTGAGGCCGGGACCCGAGGTTGGCCTTCATCTTCTCCAGGCAGGTGCGCCAGACGGAGTCCATGCCACCAGTGGCCGCCGTGGACCACGACTGCTCCCACTTGCCGCCGATGACGACGACCAGCGGCTTGTTCCAGTTGGCGAAGCCCATGCCGAGCTGCCACTGGTTCTCACAGGCCGACTGACTGTCGCTCCAGGTGGTGGCCGAGTCCTGCTCGTCACCGCGCCACGAGCTGAACGGGTCACCGGCCTCGTCCGTCGATCCCGAGAGCCACGCGCCGGGAGCGGTGCAGGCCGACCCGGCAGTCAGGATCGTGCCGTTGCTGGTCCGGCCCTCGCGGATCACGATCGTGTTCCCGGTGCTCGCCGTGTTCTTCTGGCCCAGCACCGTCACCTTCACCGTGTGACACCCCTGCGGGAGCGTCGCCGAGGTGAACCAGTTGGTGTCGCCCCAGGTCGAACGGTAGGTGTCCACGTTCACCGCAGTGCCACCGTCGACCGACACGGACGCGCGACCCAGACCGGGGCCGACGCTGCCGTACACCGAGAGGGTGCCACCACCTGCATCGACGTTGACGGCCATGGTGGCGGTGGAGCCCGCCGACCACGACTGCCGCCCTGTCGTGTCCTTCGCAGACCACGTGCCTGTGTAGGCGAACGCGGTGTCTGCCGTCTTGCTGGCCGGAGCCGCACTGGCGGGGGACATGAGCCCCAGCAGCAGGACAGGGGCCAGCAGGATCAGCCATCGGAACTTCGTCATGATCACCCCAGTGCTGTCGTGAGCTGACCCGAGGGCACCGTGACGGTGTCCCCGGCGTTGACCGTCTTGGCCGTTGCGAGCTTGGCGTACCACGTGGCCTTGGGCACGTTGTCGAACACCGTGCAGCCGTCCCAGGTACCGGCGGGAGCGTTGGTGACCGTGACGGCGCTGGAGCTGGCCTGGGAGCCGCCGGTCGAGCCGGAGGTGGCCGCCGCCCAGGTCGGCCCGGTCGCGCCCGCCGCCGTGGTCGTGCCGCCGGTGTAGCCACCACCGGTGGCCCACTGCGTGTCAGCACCGTCGTTCGCCGTCCGCTGCGTGGTGTTGAAGCGCACCTTGTGCGGAGTCGGGAACGTGACCGCCGTACCACCGTTCATGGCCGCCACGATCAGTGCAGCGGTGGCTGCGTCGATGCCGTTGGTTCCGGCCATCTCAGACCTCCTCGTGCTTCATGCGCTCGATCTTCCGCAGCAGCTCTGCGCCGCGCGTGCCGCCGAGCGCGAGATCACGGATGGCGAGGGCTCGCTTTACCGGCGCTGCCTGCTCGGTGTCGGGGATCTCGGGACCTTCGACCCAGTCACCACGCTGGGCCACCACCTCGCCGTCGCGCTGGACCATGAACGCTCGTGCAGCGGCGGCCGCCGTTTGATCATCGCCCACCGGTCCCGGTCCACCGGGATGACCGCCAGGATCCGGTGGATCTCGTAGGACACCCCGTCGCGGCGGTGCTCGGCCGGCCACCGGGAGGCCACCCACCGGTGCTTTTCCACCGTGGCCGGCGCCAGGCCGATGTCCTCGGCGAACATCGTCAGCGACTCGGTGACGTTGAACAGCTGCTCGTCCGGCCCGGGATGCCGGCCCCCCGACCGAGCGCATCGGCTCCAGCTCCAGCGCCAGGTCCCCGATGCGGAACTGCGCCCTGCCGACCGCGGTCACCAACCGGCGGCCCTCGCTGACCAATTCGTCGTAGCGGTGCTGGGTGACCTGTCCGATCGTGGCGGGCATCTCGGCTCCTCCGATGCGCTCAGTTCCTGCTGCTCTCCTCGGGTAGTCGCGCTGCGCGGCGGCCAGTGTGCTCGCGAACCGTTCGGTCGCGTCAGCCGCCATCCGGGGGACATGTTCCGCAGGTCAAGCTCGCAAATCAGTTGCGGGCGAAAGCGTTCGGGAACTCGTCACCGTGACGGCTGTCCGAACGCTTTCGTGCCCTCCAGGCTCTCGTTCGGCACTTCGCCGAGCAGTAGACGGCATCCGCGCGGTGCTCGACACCGGCCGACCACGACCGGCCGCACTCCGGACAACTGCGCCGGGCCTGCCCGGAAGGGTCCTTGATCCGGGCCACCCGCTGCCCCACCGCGGCCCGCAACCGCCAGTGCCGCCCGCCACGCCGAGGAACAGTAGACCGCATGCGCACGCGCCGACACCGCCAGCGCACGCCCGCACGCCGGGCATAACCGCTGGTCAAAACCCTCGGCACCGACCACCCGCAGCGTGGTCCCGGCCGACGTCGCCCGCCGGCCCCGACCTCCAGCAGCCCGCCGCCGCCCGGCCACCACGCCAGGCTAAAGCCGCTCCACGGACCACCACGACGGCCGCCAGGACGACCCGACCAGCCGCTTCGCACCCCATGCGAACCACGCCGAACCTACCACCGCACTCACTCAACCCGCTGAACTGCACAAACCAGCCTGCCCAGCAGCAGAACCATTGACAGACAACGACTTTCGACTATCAAGACAGGCACTCAGCTCGCGCAGCCAGTCGTCCACCGGAGCCATCTGATCTACTGCGCCTCGGTTGATCCGGCGCATGGAGAGGGACACAGATGGGCGTGCTGACCGACTACTTCCGCGCTCCCGACGGGGCGTCTGTCGTGCGGGAACTGGACCGCGCCGATGCCATGTCCCCCGTGGGCCCCTTCCCCGGCGTGGAGACCAAGGGCGTCGACCCGGATGTGGTACTGGGGATGCTGATCGCGGCCATCCGGCAGGTGCCGTGGGAGGTGAACCTGGTCGGCAGCGCGGTGGTGTGGCCGACCACGCCGCCCGGTCCCCAGGGTCCGGAGGACGAAGACGACCCGTGGGCCACCGGACCGTGGGTGATGGAGCTCGACGACGCGGTCCGGGACACCCTGGCCGCGGTGCCCGACGCGGACGTTCCCGCGGTGGTCACCGAGTGGGTGCGGGCCGAGGAACTCCACGGCACCACCGCGGAGGACATCCGGCCGTTCGCCGACGACCTGATCCAGCTCGCCCGGCAGGCCCGGGACAGCGGTGAACGCGTCTACTGCTGGACGTGCCTGTAGTGGGAAGCCCGGGATGATCCCGGGCTTCCCACGTCGTGTCACGCGTCGGGAAGGCGTTCCCCGGTGTCCTTGTCGAACAGGTGCACCGCACCGGTCCGTGGCCGGACTCCGAGCACCTGTCCCCTGCTCCACTCCGACATGCCCGGGGTGCGGACCACGACCGGGTGCGGGGCTTCCTTGTGCTCCGTGCTCTCCCCCGCCGCGACCACTTCCGCGTCCGAGGAGCCGTAGAGGTACTGGTCCGAGCCGAGTTCCTCGACCGCTTCGATGGTGATCGACAGGCCTTCGCCCGCTTCGACGATGTCCCAGCCCTCCGGGCGGATCCCGACGACCACGTCGGTCCCCGTCACCGCCGCCCGCTGCTCGCGGGTCAACGGGATCGTCGCGCCGCCGAGCACCACGCCGGCGTCCGACACCCGTGCCGGGATCAGGTTCATCGCGGGCGAGCCGATGAACCCGGCGACGAACACGTTGCGGGGCTTGGAGAACAGCCCGACCGGGGTGTCGCACTGCTGCAGCAGGCCGTCGCGCATCACCGCGACCCGGTCGCCCATCGTCATCGCCTCGACCTGGTCGTGCGTGACGTAGATCGTCGTCGTGCCCAGCCTGCGCTGCAACGAGGCGATCTGGGTACGGGTCTGCACGCGCAGCTTCGCGTCCAGGTTGGACAGTGGCTCGTCCATGCAGAACACCTGCGGCTGGCGCACGATCGCGCGGCCCATCGCCACTCGCTGCCGCTGGCCACCGGACAGCTTGGCCGGTTTGCGCTCAAGGTACTGCTCCAGGTCGAGCAGTTTGGCCGCTTCACGGACCCGCTCGTCGCGCTGGTCCTTGGGCATCTTGGCGATCTTGAGGTGGAAGGCGATGTTCTCGTGCACCGTCATGTGCGGGTAGAGCGCGTAGTTCTGGAACACCATCGCGATGTCCCGCGAGCGCGGCTCCATGTCGGTGACGTTCTTGTCGCCGATCCAGATCTCCCCGTCGTCCACGCCTTCCAGACCGGCGAGCATCCGCAGGGTGGTGGACTTGCCACAGCCGGACGGGCCGACCAGGACGAGGAACTCGCCGTCGGCGACCTCGAGGTCCAGCCCGTCGACCGACGGCTTGTCGTTGCCGGCGTAGTACCGGGTCGCGCCCCGGAACGAGACCGTAGCCATGTTCTCCCTACTTTCCGGCGCCGAGCGTGAGGCCGGTGATGATCCGACGAGCGAGCAGGATGTACATCACGAGCATCGGCAGCACGATGATGGCCACACCGGCCAGCAGTCCGCCGTACTCCGACTGGTAGGACGCGGCGTTGTAGAAGGTGAACAACGCGCGCGCCAGCGTGAAGTTCGCGTTCTCCTGCAGGAACACGATCGCCAGCAGGGTCTCGTTCCACAGGCCGATCGCGTTGAGGATCAACGCGGTGATCAGCCCACCGCGGGCCAGCGGCAGCATGATCGACCAGAACGTGCGGGTGGCCGACGCGCCGTCGATCGACGCGGCCTCCTCCAGCTCGTCGGGCAGCGACCGGAAGAACCCGGTCAGCAGGAACACCGTGAACGGCAACGACAACGCCACGTACAGCAGCGCCAGTCCGAACAGGTTGTTGGTCAGGTGCACCTTGGACATCGCGATGAACGCGGGGATGACCACCGTCTGGAACGGCACACCCATCCCGATCGCGATAAACCCGGTCAGTGGCCCCGAGCCACGCACACCCAGCCGCGACAACGCGTACGCCGCGGGCGCGGAGATCAGCACGATCACGACCGAGCAGATCGCCACCAGCAGCACGGTGTTGAGGAAGGCTGTGCCGAACTCGGCGGTGTCCCACGCGTAGATGAAGTTGCGGAACGGCGTGCCGCGCTCGAACAGCGTGCTGGGCAACGACAGCGGCTCGCGGAAGATCTCCAGCGGCGTCTTGAACGCCGCGGTGATCAGCCAGTACAGCACCAGCAGGTTGAACAGGGTGAACGCCCACACGACGATGAGCCCGATGACCCGCATGGGGCTGATCCGCTTGGTTCCCGGCGCCGGCTTGGGCCGCCGCGGCGGCTTGCGCGTGGGCCGCGAAGCGGGCGTTGACCCGGTTGACGACGATGACAATGCGGTGGTCGACACTGCTGCCTCTCAGAACTGGATGGCGTCGCGGCGCATCAACCTGCGCAGCGCCACCACGAACACCGACACCAGTGCGATCATCACGACCGCGCACGCGCACGCCGTGCCGAAGGCGGGCGTGTCGCCGAAGGACCGGTCGAACACGAAGATGCCGAGCGTCCACGTGTGGATCGGCGGCGCGTACGTGCCGGACCCGGCCATCACGAACACCAGCTCGAAGATCTTCACCGCGTTGATCGTCCACAGCACACCGGCGATGCCGACGACGTCCCACGTCAGCGGCAGCGTGATGTTGCGGAACTTCTGCCACGGCGACGCGCCCGCGATCGACGCGTCCTCGTAGAGGTACGGCGGGATGCGGTCGACGGCGGCCATCAGGATGGTGATGTAGAAGCCCGCGGACGCCCAGATGATCGAGCCGAGCACCACCCACGTGACCGAGTCGGCCTCGAGGAACTTCGTCGCCGACAGGCCGACGCTCTCCAGCAGGAAGTTCGCCAGGCCCTGCCGGTTGGGCTGGTAGCGGTAGATCACGCCGAAGAACATGCCCAGCGCGACCGGTGCGACGATGTTCGGGAAGAACAGGATGGCGCGGACCATCTTGTTGCCGCGCATGTCGCGCAGCACCATCGTGAACAGGAACGCCAGCACGAACGTGCCGACGCCGCCGAGCGTGATGTAGATCAGCGTGTTGACGAACGCGCTTTGGAAGCCGTCGTCGGCGAAGATCTGCGCGTACTGCTTGAAGCCGTTGAACTGGGGCGTGTCGCCCGCGCCCTTCCAGTTGGAGAAGCTGAGCACCACGGTGGCGACCGTCGGGACGATCAGGAACAGCCCGTACAGCACCAGCGTGGGGATCAGGAACGGCCAGAACAGCTTCTTGCGCCTGGTGATGTGGGCGGCTTGTGTACTGCCGCCTGCCCCCGGCTTGCGACCGGAGGCAGGCGGAGTGGTCAAACTGGTCGTCATCCCTGGTTTTTCCAGAAGTCGGCGGTCTTCGGGCCGATCTGATCGATGAACTGCTGTGCGGTGATCTTGCCCTTGAGCAGGTCGTTGTTCAGCGGGTAGAAGACGTTCTTGACGTACGTGCCGCCGACGAGGGAGTCGATGGAGTCCATGAAGACCACCTTCTCCTTCTTGGTGTCGGTGAACGCCGCGTTGAGCTGCTTCAGGTCGTCCGGCACCGGCAGTTCGGCCCGCGGGTGCAGGTTGTCACCGACGGCGGGGATGCCGCGTGCGAGGTCCTTGTTGGTGAAGTACGCGATGAACGCCTTGGCGGCCTCGGGGTTCTTGGCCTTCTTGGTCACCGACCAGACCACCGGCAGGAACTCGATGGTGTCGTGCGTGGCGCCCTCGGGCAGCGGGAACTGGAACGAGCCGTAGTCGATGCTCGCGCCACCGCCCTGCTTGCCGAGGTACTCGCGGGTCTCGCTCGGTGCCCAGGAGCCGACGAAAAGGAACGCGGCCTCGCCGTCCGCCCAGCGCTGCTGGATCTGCGGGAACTTGCCCGCGTCCCAGCCGTCGATGAAGTACTTGCCCTTGGCCAGCTTCTCGACGTACTGCGCGGCCTTGAGGAAGCCGGGCTCGCTGGCCCACTTGGCGCCGGTCTTGTCCTCGACCGCGCCCTGGATGCCGCCCTTGCCGACGTACTTCTCGGCGATCTGGGTCAGGAAGTAGGCGTTGTAGAAGTCGATGTCGCCGTCCTGGGCGATCGCGCCACCGGCGGCCTTGGCCTTGTCCAGCGCCGCGAACAGCTCGTCGGTGGTCTTCGGCTCCTTGAAGTCCTTCTGCTTCTTCTTGTCGTACCACCAGCCGTTGGACAGCAGCTCGTACGGCACGCCGAAGAACTTGCCGTCCTTGTCCTTGTTCTGCGGGATGTCGTAGAGCACGGACGGGATGACGTCCTTGACGGTCTTGTCGCCCTCACCGATCTTCATGGTGTAGACGTCGTCGAGGCCCTGCGTGCCGCCCGCGTCGACCACGGCCGCCTTGACCTGGCTGGTGTCCTGGTCGATCAGGTCGGGCACGGTGTCGGTGTTCAGCGCGGGCGCGACGTTCTGGGTGAGGAACTTGCGGCCGAGCCACTGGACGTTGACCTTGACGCCCGCCTTCTCCTCGAAGCACTTGAAGGCCTTCTGCAGCACCCGGCCCTGTGGCTCGTCCTTGGTCCACATGGACCAGTAGGTGAACTCCTTCTGGGTGGGCTTCACGGCCGGCTCGGGGCACGGCGCGCTCAGGTACTCCTGCTCGCCGACGAGCTTGCCGTCGTCACCAGCGGGAGCGTTGCGCGAACCGCCACCACCGTCGTTCGACGAGCCACAGCCCGCGAGCACGAGCGAGACGGCAGCGGTCAGCACGAGAGCGGACGTGCCTCGCCTACCGCCATAGATCGATCGCATCCAGTCACCACCTATGAAGCTTTGTTGGACAAGACGAACCCAAGGCGCCTTGCGCGGTTGTGCAACTATTCCGGCAGTTTCAATCAGAAGTCAACACAAAGATGCACTCTTGTTGCATTGGTCTGTACCAACCTAACCCGGGGGCAGAGCATGCCCGGCCGGGCCCCTCCGTGTCCAGTCCCGGCCACCCGGGCGCCGACGAGCCGAATCGTCCCGTCATGTCCGGTGTGCACGCCATCTTCACGGCACGATCCTGGCCGCTCGCCCCGGTCGCGGCCACCGGACACGGCAAAAGCGGCCTAATCGTGAAGATTCACGCACCGAGCCGCGCAGTCCGCAAATGTCTCACCTACTAGGGAGATCCCCAGAGACCGATATGAAAATGAGGCCTTGTCACGTTTCAGCGGGGGCGTTCGCCCTGTTCCTCCGCCACACGGGCGAACGGCAGACTTGGCCGTCGACCGGGACGGGTTCACCGGCGCGAGCCCCCACGACGTGTGCGCCCGCGCCGAGGTCAGCTAAGGCGGGCTGTACTGCCACTTCCCGTCCGAGAACGCGCTGGCGCTCGCGGTCATCGAGCGACAGTCGCCCATCCCGACGCTACGCCTGCGGCTCATCCCGCATTCGCGCACGGGCCGTTAGGCGTTCTCCGCGCGGGCGCGGTTCTGCTCGGCGGCTTCCTCCATCGACTGCGGCCGCTGTGGCCAGCCGACGTTCGGACGTGACAGCAGCGCGTTCAACGGTTCCGGCCTGCCCAGGTGGAATCCCTGCGCCACCCGCACACCCAGCCGTGACAACGCCTGCACCTGCGTCGGCCGCTCCACCCACTCGGCCACCACCGACAACCCCAGGCCTCGCGCGATGTCCACGATCCCGCTCACCAACACCGTGTCGCGGCTGCCGTAGTCGATGCCGTGCACGAACTCGCCGTCGATCTTCAGCCCCGTGATCGGCAGCTGTTTGAGGTGCACGAACGAGCCGAAGCCCGAACCGAAGTCGTCCAGGGTGATCCGGCAGCCGCTGGCGCGCAGTTGCTGGGCGAGGCTGCGGGCCGCGTCCAGGTTGGTCACCGCCGCCGTCTCGGTGATCTCGAACCCGAGCCGTCCCGGCGCCACCCCGGCGGCCGCGATCCGGTCGAGCACGAAGTCCCCGAAGTCCTCGTCCTCCAGCGTCCTGCCGGAGACGTTCACGTTGAACCGCAGCCCCGGGTACGGGTGCTCCACGAGCGCGTCGATGGCCGTGCCCGCCACCCACCGGTCGATGTCCAGCACCAGGTCGCTGCGCTCGGCCGCGGGCAGGAACTCCCCCGGCCCCAGCCGCGGGTGCTTGTTGTCCTCCAGGCGCAGCAACAGCTCGTGCCCCACGACACGACCGCTGGCCAGCTTCACCATGGGCATGGCGTGCAACGCGAACCCGCCGTCCTGCAACGCCCCGCGCAGCCGGTCCAGCACCGACACCCGCAGCGCGGTGTCCGTGTAGTGCCCCTGCTCGTACACCGTCACCCGGTTGCGCCCGGCGGCCTTCGAGGCGTAGAGCGCCAGGTCCGCGTTCGCCAGGATCGCCTGCCAGCTCTCCCCGGTGTCGAACCGCGCCACGCCCGCGCTGATCGTCGTCCGGGTCGCGCCCGAGCCACCGCTCAAGGGGACCGCCGCCACCGCTGTGCGCAGCCGGTCGGCCACGGTCACCGCTTCACGCTCGTCCGCGCCCGGCAGCACCACCGCGAACTCGTCACCGCCGAGCCGGCCGACGACCTGGCCGTCGGTCAGCCGGTCGCGCAGCAGGTTCGCCAGCGTGCACATCACCCGGTCGCCCGCCGGGTGCCCGCGCAGGTCGTTGATGTCCTTGAAGTTGTCCAGGTCGAGCAGCAGCAACGCGCCGCGCACGCCCAGCGCCAGCTGGCGCTCGAGCTCCCTGGTCAACGCCCGCCTGTTCGGCAGGCCGGTCAGCGGGTCCTCCTCCACCATCCGGAGCAGGTCCTCGTGCCGGTGCCCCAGCTTGGCGGCCCGCAGCTCCTGGTCACGCCAGCGGGTCACGTCCACCGCGCGGAACAGCAGGTCTGCCTCGGCCACCGCGACACACGAGACCTCCAGCCACCGGTGGTCGTCGTCGGGCGAGCGCCACGAGACGACGACCGCGTCGTCGGTCGGCGCGTCAGGCGCGCCGGCCAGCAGGGCGGGCAGGGACCGGCCCACGCTCTGCTCGGTGCTCAGGCCGAGCAGTCCGGCCATCCGGGGGTTGGCCCACTTCACCCGGCACCGCTGGTCGGTGACGGCAAACGCGATATCGCTGGCCGCCAGCACCTCGCCCAATGAGGCGCTGTCGTCGGTCACTAACACCCTCGCAGGATCTCAACAAAGCAGGTTGTCTTGTCACGCGCGCACGAAGCGTAGCCGACCGCTCCGGTCAGCGCAGACGCTCCAGCGCATCGGCCGAACGCAGGATCTGCGCCGCCAGCCGCCCCAGTTCCGCCGCGTCCGCCCCGTCCTGCGCCGCGGTCACCACATCTTCAGCCGCACACCGCAATTGAAACAACCTGTCCTGCAGATCCGCCAGTTCCGCGGTCGACAACACGACGGCGTCGTCAGGAAGGCCACTGCGTTGCAGTGCCGAGCGGCGCTCGTAGGCGCGTTGCCGACAAGGCTGGGCGCAGTAGCGCCGCGGCCTGCCGACTCTGTCCTCCTCCGGCAGTCTGCGGCCACACCAGCCGCAGTGCCTCGGGTCTCCGCGCAGCGGATCACGCTGCACAGGAGACTCGCCGGGCGATTCCGTCCCGGTAACCACTGTCATGGCAATTGACCGTATCTGGACATCGTGTTGCCACCCATCCGCCACGCCGCCGGTGCACACTCATTATGTGCGCGACCACGACTATCTGGCCGGACCATACCCGCGGGCGTTCGCCCACCGGGGGTGGCACCTCGGCGACCTCGAAGACATGGAGAACTCCCTCAGCGCGTTCAAGCGCGCGGTGCAAGAGGGCTACCACTACCTGGAGACCGACGTGCACGCCACGTCCGACGGGGTCGTGGTGGTGCATCACGACGACAAACTCGACCGCACCACCGACGGGCGGGGATTCGTCGCACGGCAGCCGTGGCGCAGTGTCCGCACCGCCAAGATCGGCGGCCGCGAGGAGGTCTGCCGCCTGGAGGACCTCCTCGAGGAACTGCCGGGCGCGCTGCTCAACATCGACGTGAAGGCCGACTCCGCGGTCGAGCCCGTGGTGCGGACGCTGCGGCGGACCGGCTCGCTCAACCGGGTCTGCCTCGCGTCCTTCTCCGATTCGCGGCTGCAGCGGCTGCGCACCCGCATGGGACCGCGGCTGATGACGTCGATGGGACCGAAGTCGGTCGCCGCGCTGTGGGCGGCGGGCCGGGTGTGGGCGCCGAGGGCGTGGCGCGCGATTCGCGGTCGGATGGCGCAGGTCCCGGTCAACCAGGGCCGGTTGACGGTGGTCGACCGGCGCCTGGTCACCGCGGCTCACCGGCGCGGCATGGAAGTCCACGTGTGGACGATCGACGACGCCCCGCAGATGAACCGGTTGCTGGATCTCGGAGTCGACGGCCTGGTCACCGACCGCCCCGAGATCCTCAGGGACGTGCTGCGGGCTCGTGGGTTGTGGCCCGCCGCCGCGTAGTTTTCCGTGCAACCAATGTGGCCTTCGTTGCGTTTTTGGCTACGAAGGCCACATTGGTTGCCAAGGGGCGTGGTGGGAGGCGGCGCGCGGCTGTCAGCCGATGTAGGCGGCTTCCGCGTAGGTCGGGACGCGCTTGCTGCGCGCGTCCCGGTCCTCGCGCAGCTTGAGCTTCCGCGCACAGCTCCACGGCTGCCAGCCGCGCATCCGGTAGAGGTACAACGCCCGGTAGTCCTGTTCATCCGGAGTGGCCTGGTGCGGGTAGCCCGAGCCACCCACGCTGCGCCACGTGCCCAGGGTGAACTGGTACGCGCCGTAGTGCTTGCCTTTCGCGTCGTAGCGCCCATTCGATTCACACTTGCGCAGCCGGCCCCAGTCGTCGACGGGCGGGTCGGCCCACGCTTGCGGTGCCATCACGGTTGCGATCACCAGACAGACAACAACGAGCCGTTTTGTCATGGTCCCCGAAGCTAGATCACATCGTTATCGTTCGCCCGGCAAGTCACTCGCACGTGAACATCCGATACCGCATCCTGCCGCCGGTCACCCGTCCGGGAAACCGACCAGTACAGTCCGCGTACCAACCGACGGGGAGGACCTGCGTGAGCACGATGCAAGACGCCCAGACCCGCAAGCGGGAACAGCGGGGCTGGGTGTGGTACGACTGGGCCAACTCGGTCTTCCCCACCTCGGTCACCACCGTTTTCGGCTCGCTGTACCTCACGGCCGTCGCCGCCACGTCCGCGAAGGCCGACACCGCGCTCAACGGCCCCAACCCGTGCCCGGCTGACGACAAACTGCGCGACTGCGACATCTCCCTGCTCGGTCTGCAGTTCCCCGCCGGGTCGCTGTGGGGCTACCTGCTGTCGTTCGCCACCGTGATCCAGGTGCTGATCGTGCCGCTGATGGGCGCGATCGCCGACCGCTCGCACAACAAGAAGCGGATGCTGGCGATCTTCGCGTTCGCCGGGTCGGTCGCCACCGCGCTGATCGCGCTGGTCGCGGGCGGCAACTGGCAACTGGGCGCGCTGCTGTTCATCCTGGGCAACATCTGCTACGGCACGTCGGTGGCCATCTACTACTCGTTCATCCCGGACATCGCCGCCGCGGACGAACGCGACGACCTGTCCACGAAGGGCTGGGCGTTCGGCTACCTCGGCGCCGGTGCCGCGCTGGCGCTGCAACTGGTGCTGGTGCTGTTCGGCGACAGCTTCGGCGTGGACGCGTCGACCGCAGCCCGCATCGCGTTCCTCACCTCGGGCATCTGGTGGGCGCTGTTCACGCTCATCCCGTTGCGGCGGCTGCGCAACCACGAGCCGACCCACAGCCTCCCGGAAGGCACGTCGGTGGTGTCCGCGGGCTTCAAGGAGCTGTTCGACACGCTGCGCAGCGCCAAGGCGTTCCCGCTCACCCTGGCGTTCCTCGGCACCTACCTGATCTTCACCGACGGCATCGCCACGGTCGCGAACGTCTCGGCCCAGTACGGCAGCGAGGAACTCAAGTTCGAGCAGGACGTGCTGATCACGACCATCCTGATCGTGCAGTTCGTCGCGTACGTCGGCGGCGTGCTGCACGGCATGGTCGCCCGCCGGATCGGCGCGAAACGGACCATCCTGGCCAGCCTGGCCGTGTGGGTGGTGGTGATCGGCGGGGCCTACTTCGTGCAGGCGGGCCAGCAGCTGCAGTTCTACGCCGTCGCGGCGGGCATCGGGCTGGTGCTCGGCGGGACGAACGCGCTGGCGCGTGCGTTGTTCAGCCACATGATCCCGCCGGGCAAGGAGGCGCAGTACTTCTCGGTCTACGAGGTCGGCGAGCGGGCCACGTCGTGGCTCGGGCCGCTGCTGTTCGCGTTCATGGCCCAGAGCACCGGCTCCTACCGGTACGCCATCATCTCGTTGGTGATCTTCTTCGCGGTCGGCTTCGTGCTGATGATCTTCGTGCCGGTGAAGCGGGCCATCGAGGCGGTCGGTAACACCGTGCCACGGACCCTTGAAAGCAAGGCGTGACAATGGATAAACGCTGAGTGTCGTCCGTATTCGAGTACGAACGACTACGCGAAGTCATGATTTTCTCACTCGTCCGATCGACGTTTAGAGTTCCCTCGGACCGGGTACCTGCACATCCTGGACTGACCTGTGAACTAACTCCTCCGAACGGGTGAGATGTTGGTGTCGATTGTGGGATAACGCGTCACTTTCCCGCGCCGATTGCCTCCCTTAGGAGGAAGCTGTTGTTGACGGGTGAAACATGTCACTGTGCGCGACGAAGTGCCGGGCGAAGGGAATCTTCCGGCCGTTCCGTTCGTTGCGCTCAGTGAGCACCACCCTGGTCCGAGGGGACTCGGGCCGAACGAAAGGACACCGCCATGGCCGACCGTGTTCTCCGTGGAAGCCGGCTGGGAGCGGTCAGTTACGAGACTGACCGGAACCACGATCTCGCGCCGCGTCGTACGGTCAGGTATGCGTGCCCGAAGGACCACGATTTCGAGGTCCCCTTCTCGGACGACGCCGAAGTGCCGCCGGTGTGGGAGTGTCGGCTCCACGGGCTGGAATCCAAGATGATCGACGGCTCCCTGCCCGAGCCGAAGAAGGCCAAGCCACCCAGGACCCACTGGGACATGTTGCTCGAGCGCCGGACCATTCCGGAGCTGGAGGACCTGCTCACCGAGCGGCTTGAGGAACTCCGCGGCAGGCGCAGCCGGACCGCGTAGTTCATCTCCCACCACGAACGACCCCGCCCAGACCTCCCGCCTGGGCGGGGTTCTTCACGTCCGAGGGTGAAGTCCGGTTGCAGGTTCCTGCACGGCTTCATGACCCAACTTTAGTGGGACGACATCCGTGGGGGAACCGTGCCACTCCGGGGAGTGACGACTTTCCGGACGACTATTCGAACAAACCACACGACAGGTACTTCAGGCCGCTGTCGACCTGCACTGTCAGTACGCGGTGCCCACGGCCCAGCCGCCGTGCGAGCCGTGCGGCTGCCACCAGATTCGCCCCGGTGGACGGGCCGGAGAACAAGCCGTGCTCCGCGGCCGCCACCCGAGCCATGTCCCGGGCCTCGTCGGTGGACACCGCGATCACCTCGTCGAAGTCGTAGGACTCCAGCAGCGGCGGCCAGAAGCCGATTCCCATGCCCTCGATGCGGTGCGTGCCCGCCTGTCCCCCGGACAGCACCGGCGACTCGGCGGGCTCCACCGCCACCCGCAGCATCGACGGGAACCGCTGCCGCAACGCCCGGCCCGCGCCGATCAGGCAGCCGCCGGTGCCCACCGACACGCAGAACGCGTCGATCCGTCCGGGGACCTGGGCGGCCACCTCGTAGCCGAGCGGCTTGTAGGCGTTGATCACGTCCGGGTTGTGGAACTGGTCGGTGGCGAACCCGTCCACCTGGTCGGCGACCAGCCTGGCCAGTTCGATCAGCTGCGGCCACAGCTCGGGCCGGAACCCGCCCGGCGGGCTGGTCACCAGGTCGACCTCGGCACCGAACGCGCGCATGGCCGACAGCTTCTCCGCCGCGAACGCGTCCGAGGTGACCAGCCGCAGCGGGTGCCTGGTCACCGCGCACACCAACGCGAGCGAGGCACCGGTACTGCCACCGGTCGCCTCGACCACGATCTGCCCCGGCCGCAACCGGCCGGTGTGCTCGGCGCCGCGGATCATCGCGAGCGCCATCCGGTCCTTGTACGAGCCGGTCGGGTTGGCCGCTTCGAGCTTCAGCCACACCTCGGCGTCGGCGTCACCGGTCAGCCCGTCCACCCGCACGGCACGGGTCCAGCCGATCCCGGCGAGCAAGCCCTGCTCGGCCATCGCCCGTCAGCTGGACTTGCCGCCCTTGACCACCGACTTCAGCTGGTTGCCGCGCACCCGCACACCCCACTTGAACACGCGCCACAGCGCCTCGCGGACGATCGCGCCGTCCATCTTGGACACGCCGATCTCGCGCTCGGTGAACGTGATCGGCACCTCGGAGATGGTGAACCCGGACTCGAGGGTGCGCCACGTCAGGTCGATCTGGAAGCAGTAGCCCGCCGAGGCGACGTTGTGCAGCTTGAGCTTTTCCAGCACCGGGCGGCGGAACGCGCGGAACCCCGCGGTCATGTCATTGACCTTGGCGCCCAGCCACATCCGCGAGTACACGTTGGCCATCTTGGACAGCACCCAGCGGCGCTTGGGCCAGTTCACGGTCTTGCCGCCGGGCACGTACCGCGAGCCGATCGCCAGGTCCGAGTCGTGCAGCGCGTCGATCACGCGGGGCAGGTCCTCCGGCGCGTGTGAGCCGTCCGCGTCCATCTCGACGATGACGTTGTAGTCGCGCTCCAGCGCCCAGCCGAACCCGGCGACGTAGGCGGCGCCGAGGCCGGCCTTCTCGGTGCGGTGCATGACGTGCACCCGCTCGTCCGCCGCGGCGAGCTTGTCGACGATCTCCCCCGTGCCGTCCGGGCTGCCGTCGTCGACCACCAGGACGTGTGCCTTGGGCAGCGCGGCGTGCAGCCGGGTGATGATCGGTGTGATGTTGTCCTTCTCGTTGTACGTCGGGATCACCACAAGCACCGGCTCGAGCTCCGCCATACGTTCCTCTCCTAGTCCTGTTCTGTCCGGCCCGAGTCCGTACCGACCCGACGCTGCTGGATCCGCGAACCGATGGCCCACAGCAACGCCGCGAGGCCGCCGACGACCATGACCCCCTCCGGCCAGGCGCCGATCCGGGTAGCCAGGGTAACGGTCGACCTTTTGGGCACGGCGGCCACCAGCGTGTCCGCGGTGTACAACTCAGTCTGACGGGTGACAGATCCGTCCGGTTGCACGATCGCGCTGACGCCTGTTGTGGCCGACACCACCACCGCGCGCCCGTGTTCGACGGCCCGCACCCGGGACATGGCCAACTGCTGGTAGCTCATCTCGGTGCGGCCGTACCAGTTGTTGTTGGTCGGCACGGTGAGCACCTCGGCGCCGTCCCTGACCGCCTCGGTCAGCACGTCGTCGTAGGCGACCTCGAAGCAGATGCCCACGCCGAGCGTGGTCCCGGCCGCGGTGAGCACCGGCGGCTGGGTGCCGGGCCGCATGTCGACCTGTCCGTCGACGAACGGCGTGAACATCCGCGCGACCGGGCGGATCGGGACGAACTCCCCGAACGGCACGAGCTTGCTCTTGGCGTACTCCTGGCCGGGCCCGGAGCGCGGATCCCAGACGATCATCACGTTCTGGTCGCTGCCGTCGGCCTGGCGCTGGCGCGCCCCGACCAGCACGGGCACCCCGAGGTCCTCCACCATGCGGTTGAGCTGGGTGTCGTTGGCGGCGTTCCGGCTGAGGTCGGTGAACGTCTCGGGCATGAGCACAACGTCGGGCCTGGGCACCCGGCCCGCCTTGATGTCCCGCGCCAACTGCTCGCCGCGCTCGATGTGGTTGCGGCGCATCTCGTTGCCGGATCCCAGTGCACCCAGTCCCTCGGGCGCGTTGCCCTGCACGACGGCGACGGTGATCGTGCCGTTCTGCGCGTCCGTGCCGACGAACGGCAGCGTCGCGAACGCGACCGCCAGCGGAGCGACTGCCAGCAACGCCGGGGCTACCCGCCGCCGAGCCGTGAACTGGGCCACGAACTGGGCGACCGCGCATCCAGTGAGCACCACGGCGAAGGTCACCAGTGGCGCGCCGCCCAGCGCCGCCAGCGGCAGGTACCACCCGTCCGGTTGCCCGAATCCCACCCGCGACCAGGGAAAACCACCGAACGGGAACCGCGACCTGGTCGCCTCGGCGACGACGAACACCGCGGCCATCCACAGCGGACCGCCCGGCAAGGTGCTGACGACGGCCATCCCGGCCCCGGCCAGCGCGACGAACAACGCCAGCACCGCCGACAGCCCGACCCACGGCGCCGGCCCGAAGCCCTCGCCGAGGAAGTTCTGCAGCCAGTACAGCGACGTCATGAAGAACGCCAGCCCGAACAGGAAGCCGTACCCGAAACCGGCCCTGGCCCGCCTGCCGCGGATGACCGCGGCGAACAACGCGAACGCGACGACCGCCAGCCACCACGTGGTCCGCGGCGGGAAGCTCAGGCACAGCAGTCCCCCGGCGGCCAGTGCCGCGAGAACACGCCAGATCACCGCATACCGCCGCACGAGCGAAACCGGGCGCCCGCCGGGGCTCGGTTCGGGCGATACGGGGGCCGCGATCACCCCGTCAGCCTACGGCTGTGCCGTGAACGCTCCGTGACGGCCATGCCGCAGCTCGGTACGGACGACTCTCAACCTCGAGTTCACCCTCAACCTCAAGCACACCTGGAGGGTGAGAATACGGCCATTGGCACAGGTCAGCGCCGATCGGCACACGCCGTGGAAAGCAGGCACAACGTCATGCGAGACGTCCCGGACGAGCTGCTGAAGATCCTGTTCGACGCCGCCTGACGACCCGGCCCGTCAGACAGGGGGTGTGCACCCAGGCACGCCCCTCGACCTCCTTGACGGCCACGTGCACCGGGAAGTACTCGGCGGGGTTGATGCCGCGGTGGCCGTGCCGGACCACGGCCTGGTGGATCACGTCGGAGACGATCACCGCCATGTCCGCGTCCCGGCGGCGCGCGAGTTCCCGGTAGAGCGGTCCGCTGTTGACCAGGCGGAAGGCGAGGTTGAGGTCGTTGCCGACCCATCCCGCACGGCCACGCAGGACTTCGCCCGCGTGCACCGCCACCCGCAGCCTGATCCGGAGCGTCTGCGCGGTCATCGAATTGTGCTCGTACAGGGCTGTCGTCAACGACGGGACCACCCGGTCGAGCACGTCGACCTTGGACACCGTGGGCGGCACGAGCATGATCATGCCGTCGCCGCGGTCCTCCACCACGAGCGTGTGCCAGGCGATGTCCGCGGCACGGAACGCGGCACGGACCATCTCGTCCAGCGCGGCCCTGGCGCGCAGTTGGGCGAGGTCGTCCCACCAGCCCGACCCGGCCATGTCGATGACGACGATCGACCGGTACTCCGGGTCCACCGGAATCCCGGACCGACCGTGACCCGGGCGGCGACCCCGGACGGCGACCGGTCAGCCACCGCAGGCCCCAGAGTGCCGAAACGGTGAACAGGAACCGCGAACTCCCCTGTCGCACGATCATTCTCCACCTCCGTCGACTCGATACCGCGCCATCACGGTGAGTGACGTTAGGGATGACGCGCCTCGGCCGGAACGTGGCGTGGTCGCACGGCGTACTAGAAGCCAACCCCGGGGCAGGTGCGTGGCCCACCACGTGGACGAGCCGGTCTGCCACGGCCGACAATTTTCCCGTGTCCAACTGGTCCAGGATCACCCTGTACGCCCTGGTGTCACTCGGCGGCGCAGGGCTGCTGGTGTCGGGCTGGCGTGCGGTGGTCGAAGGGCACGCCACGTTCGTCCACGGCCCGCACGAAGCGCTCGGACCGTTCGGCTGGCTGGCCTTCGGCGTCATACCCGGTTACGTCGTCGGGACATGGGTCGCGATCAAGCGCCCGGACCACCCGCAGGCCCGCCGGATGCTGGTCACGGGTACGGTCACACCGGTCGCTCTCGCGCTCGCCGGACTCCTGCGAGCCGCCGACCAGGGGCCATGGTTCTGGCTGGCGAACACGGTCTTCCAGTTCGCCTTCACCCTGACGGCGATCACCATCGCGCTGGCGCTCGCATCGTTTCCGGAAGGAACCGTCGAGCGGAACTGGCAGCGCTGGGTACTGCGGGCAGTGTGGCTGCAACTGGCGATACCGCCGATCCTGCTGCTCGCCACCCCCACCTCGACCGACGAGCCGTACCTGCTCAAGCCCTATCTGGCTGTGCCACCGCCGGAGGTGGTCAATCCGTTCGCGGTGCCGTGGCTGGCCTGGCTCGCCGAACCGCTCCAGGTGCTGCTGCCTGGCTATCTTTGCTCCGCGATCCTGGTCCTGGTCCTGACCGCACGCTTCGTACAAGCCGACCGCGCCCGCCGGGCACGGATGCGGCTCGTGGTGTACCTGCTGGGCGCCACCAGCCCGTTCTTCCTGGGCTACACCGTGCTTTCGCCGTGGTACGGCGACGGGAACCCCTTGTGGTACCGGTTGCTGACCGCGGTCCTGGCCATCCTGTTGTCGCTGTTCCCGGTCGTCATCGTGATCGCGATCGTGCGGCACCGGCTGTACGACATCGACCTGGTGGTCCGCCGTTCTGTCACCTACGGAGTGCTGTCGCTCGGCATCGCGGCGCTGTACCTCGCACTGGCCGCCGCGCCGGGGCTCGCGCTGGGCAACACCGTCCCGGTGGAACTGGCCGTGGCGCTGACCATCGTCGCGGCCGCCGTTTTCCACCCCTTGCGCCGCGTGCTCGAACGGCTGGCCGACCGGCTCGTGTTCGGCGAACGGGTGAACCGCTACCAGCTGCTGACCGCGTTCGGCGCCCGCCTCGAACAGGCGGTGGACCTGGGCGAACTGCTGCCGCACCTGGCCGACACGGTGTGGCGCGGACTGGCCGCGGAGTGGGTCCGGGTGACGCTGCCCAACGTCGTGGTGGTCGCCGGGTCCACGGCCGGGCCGGACGTCGCGGCGCTCCGGGTCGGGCTCGAACGCGGCGGCGAGGTCGTCGGCCACATCGAATGCGGTCCCAGATCCGGCGGCTACCAGCCGGGCGACCGCGAACTGCTGGACACCCTCGCCGCGCAGGCCGCAACCGCGATCGCCAACGTCCAGCTCACCACCCAACTCGCCGAGCAGGTCACCGAACTGGCGCGGTCCCGCAGCAGGATCGTCGCGGCACAGGACACCGAACGCCGCAGGATCGAACGCAACATCCACGACGGCGCACAGCAACACGTCGTCGCCCTGATCATGAAGCTGCGGCTGGCCCGCAACCAACTGGCCCGCGGTGACCGGTCCGCCGACAACGTCCTCGACGAGCTGCAGCACGACGCCAGGGAACTGCTCACCGATCTGCGCGAACTGGCCCACGGCATCCACCCGCCGGTGCTCAGCGACCAGGGACTGGTGGCCGCGGTGCAGGCACGGGCCGACCGGATGCCGCTGGAGGTGCACGTCCACGCCGAACCGGCGCTCTACGATCAACGCCTCGGCACCGAGATCGAAGGCGCGGCCTACTTCGTGATCTGCGAGGCACTGACCAACGTGGTCAAACACGCCGAGGCGGCCACGGCCCACATCGACTTGTCCACACAGGACGGAAAGGTGGCGGTGCGGGTGCGTGACGACGGCGTCGGCCTCGGCCCGGACGGCAGCGGCGGCAACGGACTGACCAACCTGCGAGACCGCGTGGAGGCACTCGGCGGCCGCGTCCGGGTGGACAGCGTTCCCGGCGCGGGCACCAGGGTGTGCGCCGAACTCCCCGTCCAGGCGCACAATGGCTGAGCGGCTCCGAGTGGTGCTCGCCGAGGACAACTATCTCGTGCGGGAAGGCACCCGCAGACTCCTCGAGGACTCCGGCGCCGTGGACGTGCTCGCCGCTGTCGGCACCGCCGACGAACTGCGCGACGCCGTCCGCAGGCTCCGCCCGGACGCGGTGCTCACCGATATCCGCATGCCGCCGAGTCACCACATGGAAGGCATCGACGCCGCGCACGCGATCCGGGCCGAACACCCCGGCACCGGCGTCGCGGTGCTGTCCCAGCACACCGACGCGAGCTACGCCCTCGCGCTGTTCCGTGACGGCACCGCCGGCCTCGCCTACCTGCTCAAGGACCGGCTCGACGACGTCGAGGACCTGGTCCGTGCCCTGCGCGAGGTCGCGCAGGGCGGTTCGGTGGTCGACCCGCTCGTCGTCGAAGCACTCGTCACCCGGCGCACCCGCACCGCCGACTCCCCCTTGGCCACCCTCACCCCACGCGAACTCGACGTGCTCAGGGAGATGGCCCAGGGCAAGACCAACGCGGGCATCGAGCAGGCCGTGCACCTGTCCGCGTCCACTGTGGAGAAACACGTCAACTCCATCTTCACCAAACTCGAACTCGCCGAACAACCGGTGCACCGCCGGGTCGCGGCCGTCCTCGCGTTCCTGCGGGAGCGCCCTTCCGAGTGACGTTGCACATCAGGTAGAACAGGTGTTCGATACACCTGTGCCCCGCACCCGATGGGCACCGTCCGGCAGTCGGTAAGGAAGGATCGCCCGGTGCACACCGCCCCTCGGACCCGTTTCTCACACCGAGCCACGGACTCCACGAGCGTGCGCGTCTTCGGCACCAGGGCCACCATCGTGCACAGCACGCACCAGGCCGAGCACGAACGACGCCAGGCGGCCGGGCTCCGCCAGGTGGACAACCTGGAACTGCTCGACGTCCTGATGGACCTCCCGGCGAACGCGCCGGTGCCGGTCTCGTCGATCAGCGGGCCGGATCTGCGTGTCCTGCGGAAAGCACCCGGTGGCGTGGTGCGCTTCTCCGCCACGGCCGTGACCAGGGTCCTCACGCCGGTGCTCACCCCGGTCCTGGCGGTGGTGTACGCGTCGCAGTGGCGTGACGGCCTGGCCGACGCGTCGGAGTTCGCGTCCTACCTGCCCCGGATGTTCGTCATCGACGAGCTGCCCGCCAACGCGGACGAAGCCATCGCCGAGGCCTCCTGGTACGGCATCGGGGTCGCGGTCGGACCGCCCGCGTCGCCCGCGATCGTGCTGGAACCCGAACCGTTGCCCGACTGGCAGCCGACGGTCGCGTGGTGGCGGTTCTGCGAACGCGTCTACCGGCATCACGTCCAGGGCGGCAGCGTCGCCCACGCGTGAATCGACTTGTGTGGCACGAGTGGCCGCACACGTCGCAGGTGCTGCGTGAACATGGCGTGGTAGCCGACCGCGTTGCGGCACAGGTTGCGCCAGTACTCCGCCCGCCCCCGCATGGTCTGCTGCCCCAGCATGTCCCCCGCGTACGAACCCCAGGTCGCGACCGCGTGACACATGGCTTCTTCCGCGTGGTGCGCCCTGACCAACCGTGTCAGGCGCTGGTCGTCGCACACGACGCAGGGACACCGCGGGGCCAAGTTCTCCCGAGCGCCGAACAGGTCCACCAGTTCGCTGGCCTTCCACCACGCCATGAACTCCGGGACCAGCACGTCCGGCGACGCGTCCGCGGTCCGGCGAACCGGCCCCCCGCCGCGCAGAGCACCGGCGAACGCCCCGTGCGCGACCAGGTCGAAGGCGGTGAGGTCCGTCCGCAGCGGCATCAGGTCGACCGTGGCCGCGAGCAGCCGCAGATGCCGGATGTACGGGACCACGCGGTCCGCGGTCTGCGCGAGCGATCCGAACCGCCTGCCCAGCACCAGCGCGACCGGGCAGCCCGCGTCGGCCAGAATCGCGATGACCTCGTCGATGTGGGCCCGGCCCACCAGGGAGATGTCCAGCGGAGCAAGCAACAGCACGTCCTGACGGCCCAGTTGCGCGACTTGACGGGCCGCCGCCTTCAGCGACTCCGTGTCACCCGCGGCGATGAACTTGGTCGGCGTGATCGCCGCGATCGCCCCGGCCGCCAACTGGTCGTCGAGCAGTTCCGGCAGACCGATCGACAGCAGACCACCACCGGTGGGGAGCAGGAACGGCGCGTCGGGCGTGGCGACGTGCTTCTCATACGCAGCGGGATCGATCAGCACCGGACGGTCCGTGGCAACACCGCCCCGGGCGCCGTGCAGAACGAAACCTCCGTGCTCGGAGCTGACATACGGCTGGAGCGCCAAGGCCTGCGCCGGGCTGGCATACACGAACATGCGGTTGAGCAACGCCCCGGCTACACCGGCGGGGCGCCGTGGCGAGGCGTGATCGGCGAGGTCAGCTGGTAACGCACGCCCGGCCACCAGCGGTTTCCAATGACCAGTCACATACGGACTGTTCATATCAAGCAGAGTATGGACAACTATTCCGACAATCCAGGCCCAGGAGAGTTAACCGAGCCGACCGTACGGCGCGCGTCGCGCCACGCGATCAGGGCTGTTCGCAGCCGTGGCGAGGTCAGCTCGCCACCTCGGCGGCGGGCCCGTAGCTGCTCGATCAGCCATCCGGGGGCATCGGCCTGTTCGACCGCGTCACTTTTCGTGAGGAGCGTGCCGGTCCGCAACGCGTGGCGGGCGCGTGCCATCGAGGTGAGGCCCAGATCCGAGAGCGCCGGGTTCAACCACATCCACGGGCGTCGCACGGCCCACGCCCAGTACCCGCTCAACTCGGCCCTGGCCGCGGCACGGACGTCGTCGTCGCTGACACCTGGCAGCACCTCCTGCGGCGAACGGCCACGAACCGCATAGCCGTGGCGTACGAGTTCCGCCCTGGTGACGCCCGAAAGGATGCGCTGGGCGAGCAGGCCGTGGGTCCACGTCGGGTGTTTCGTCCCGACGTCGAGGAGCGCCGCCGCGTCGACGTAGACGCAACCAAGGTTGAGGCCGGGATCGGCGTTCGCATCGATATCGCGGTGGATCGCCGCGAGCGCCGCCTGCCGGTGTTCGTCCACCGGCCCGTCCGTGATGGCCACCAGGTCCAGGTCGCTCACGCCGGGAACGTAGTCGCCGGTGGCCAGCGACCCCGCGACGAGGACGTCGCTGATCCAGCCGAGTTCTGCCAGCGTCGCAGCGAACTCCTCGACGACCGGTGGCGTCTGCCCCACGATCTCCAGCCTAGGCTGTGGTTATTTCGTCACTGGTTAATTCACCACATCCGTAGTCGTGTCCGCAGTCCACAGGGAGGTGGGAAGGCCCTTGGCCACGTCGGCACCGCGGATGATCTGGATGCGATACGGCCGCAACTGCCACGCGGCGAAGTCCGGCGACGAGGGACCGTCGGGCCACAGGGTGGTCGGGTCGTAACCGGCCGCGAGGCGGTCCCACGCCTCCGACCCGACCCAGGTCACATGGCAATCCACGAACGCGGCGTCGTGGTCGGGCGACCAGTACGCGCAGGTCACCCACGGCGAACGGGCGATGTGCGCGACCTTCACCGGCGTCCGGCGGGTGCCGACGAACCCGACCACGGACTCCGCGGTGATTTCCCAGACCGGGTGCATGACCCGGGTTCGCGGACGACCGAGCCGATCGGTCGTCGAGACCGTGCTCCAGATGATCCGGGTGACGATCTCGGCGAGATCCTCGGTCACCGCGTCGAGCGTGACTGGCTTTCCGGCAACCACCGCGCACCTCCGTGGATGTTCAACCCAAGTTGCTCAACCATGGTTTCATATCGGAGGCTGAAGAGGTGACCGCGCCCGAGCCCCTAAGTGAGGACTTGGTGCTGCTCTTCGCCGCACTGTCCGCGACAACCCAGGCACAGGTGACGGCCACACTCGCCCAAGCGGGCTTCGGCGACTTGCGCCCATCGGACGGGTTCCTGGTCCAACATCTGCAGCATGGCCCTGTGACGATCGGCGAACTCGCGGACAAACTGGGCATCTCCGCACAGGGCGTGTCCAAGACCGTCATCGAGATGGAGCGCAAGGGTTACGTCACCCGTACCGCGTCCTCGGGCGACCAGCGGATCAGGCTGGTCGACCTCACCTCCCGGGGCTGGGAGGCCATCTACGCCAGTCGCCGTGCCCGCGCGGAGGTCAACCGCGGGCTCAGGGCGACACTCGGCCCCGGCGCCCCGGCCTTCCTCGACCAGATCCACCACCTCGCCGAGGCCACCGGCGCCGTCGCCGCGCTCACCGAGCGCCGCCTGCGTCCTTGACACCACTCGTTGACAGTTAGAACTCTAACCATTAGAGTTCTAACTATGGATGCGGCGCTGCCTGAGTTCTCCACGCTCGACCTGATGCGCGGGATCGGATGGGCTCAGCGAAAAGCGGGCGAGGACTGGATGCGGGAGCGGGAGCTCAGCCACGAGCAGAGTTTCGCGCTCGGCTACCTGGTCCAGCACCCCGGTTCGATCCAGCGCGACATCGCCGAGATCACCCGCACGAGTGCGGCGAGCGTCTCGAGCCTCCTGCAAGGGCTCGAACGCCGCGGCCTTGTCGAGCGCCGCACGGAGGGCGGCAACGAACGCAGCAAACGCGTGTACGCGACACCGGTCGCCGTCGAGCTCATCGCCGGGTTCGACAGCGTGATGACCGCCGTCGAGGACACGATCCTGGCCCCGCTGGACCAGGACGAACGGGCAACACTACGCGCACTGCTCACGAAGATCACCGCGGAACTCCCGCGACCCACGCGGTCCTGACCGCACATCCACACCAGTTCCCCAGCCGCGTCGGCCGTTCGCCGCCGCGCGACGGAGCCTGCCCGGAAAAGGACGCACCACCATGAACACCCATGTCACGATCATCGGCGCCGGGCTCGGCGGTCTCACGCTGGCCCGCGTCCTGCACGTCAACGGCATCCCGTCCACGGTCTACGAGGCGGAGCCCTCACCCGCGGCCCGTGCACAGGGCGGGATGCTCGACATCCACGACTACAACGGCCAGCTCGCCATCAAGGCCGCGGACCTGGTCGACGAGTTCGACAGCCTCATCCTGGAAGGCCGCCAGGCCATGCGCATCCTTGACAGGGACGGCACCGTCCTGTTCGACAAGGGTGACGACGGCACCGGTGGACGGCCCGAAGTGCAACGCGGTGAACTGCGGCAGATGCTGCTGGACGCGCTTCCGGCCGACACCGTCCGGTGGGATCACAAGGTCACCAGCACACGCGCCTCCGGCGACGGCCAGTACGAGGTGGCCTTCGCCAACGGCACCACCATCGTCACGAACCTGCTCGTCGGCGCGGACGGCACCTGGTCCCGGGTACGGCCACTGCTGTCCACCGCCACACCCGAGTACGCCGGCACCTCGTTCATCGAGACCTACCTGTACGAGGCCGACACGCGGCACCCGGCCACCGCCCAGGCAGTCGGCGGTGGGTCCATGGGCGCGCCGATGCGGGGCAAGGGAATCCAGGCGCACCGTGAGCGCGGCGACACCCTGCACACGTACGTCATGCTCGCCGAGCCACTGGAGTGGTTCGCTGCCATCGACTTCAGCGACGCCGACGCGGCCGCCGCCCGGATCGCGCGGGAGTTCGACGGCTGGGCACCGGAACTGACCGCGTTGATCACCGACGGCGACACCGGGGTCATCCACCGCCCCCACTTCACGCTGCCCATCGGCCACCGGTGGGACCGGGTGCCCGGAGTGACGCTCGTCGGCGACGCCGCCCACGTCACCGCGCCCAATGGCGAAGGCGCCAACCTCGCCATGCTCGACGGCGCCGAACTCGGCCAGGCCATCGCCGCGCATCCCGACGACGTCGAAGCCGCCATCACCGAATACGAGCAGGCCATGTTCCCGCGCAGCACCCGGGAAGCGTTGGACGGCGCCGAGTACTACAAGATCATGCACAGCGAGGACCCGGCCAAGGATCTGATCGGCATGCTCAGCGCAGGCGGCTCGGCCTCCTGATCGGCCGACCCGGATCACCGCGGTGGCACCACGCCCCGGCCTCCGGCGCCGACACACACCAGCCAGGCCAGGACGCCGAGCAGCAGCCACTCGGCGGAGTAGCGAAAATTGCTCGGGAAGTCCCACAGGTTCGAGTACTTGTCCCACAGCGGCGGCGCGATCGTCGTGACCAACGCGCCGCTGAAGACCACGAAGCCGACGGTCAGCCGCAGCACCAGGTTCGGCACCCACGTCGACGTCGTCCGGCAACCCCGAGTCCACTCAGGACGCGTCGTGGAAGACCAGGCCGAGGGTGTGCCGGATGCCGGAGCGGACCACGCTCACGCCGTGCCGCACCGGCGAGGCCGACCAGCCGCGGACCGAGCGGACCGGACGATCCCTCGTAGTGAAGACCAACCCGTGTCCCTGCGGCAGAAGCGTTGCCATGCCACGGGATTGGGCGCGGGGCCGCTGTTCGACGAGCATGAACTCGCCGCCGGTGTGGTCCTCGCCCGGCACGTTCAGGCCGATCACCACCTGCAGCGGGAACACCAGGTCGCCGTACAGGTCGCGGTGCAGGGCGTTCCAGTCGCCCTTCTGGTAGCGCAACAGGATCGGCGTGGGCTTGGTCTGCCCGGCCCGGTGGCACATGTCGATCCACTCGGCCAACTCGTCCGGCCACGGCGCGGGCTGGCCGAGCTTCGCGGCCCAGTCGCGGGCGATCGGCAGCAGGTGCGGGTAGAAGGCCTCCCGCAGCCGCGCGACCAGTTTCGGGAAGGGGGACCTGAAGTACCGGTACTGACCGGCGCCGAAGCGGTAGCGCTCCATGTCTATTGTGGACCGGAACTGGGCGGCGTCGTCGTACAGCGCCGCGATCGACTGGCACTGGTCGGCGGTCAGGATCCGGGGAGTCAGCGCGCACCCGTAGGTGTTCACCTCATCGGTGAGCGCGGACCAGTCGGCTGTGGACACAGATCGCATGTCCCCAGCCTGACGCGATACCCGCCAGACCGCTGGCGGGTATCGGACAGCGCTGTCACACGACCTACACGACAGTCTGCGGTACCACGACAGTCCCCTGGGCACGGGTGACCGGGATCGGCGGGTCGAGCACGTCCGCCGCCGACGGTCCCCGGTCGGGGTTCGCCCGGCACACGACCCGCGCCTCGAACACGATCTCCCGTGACCGGTTGCCGATCCGCACGATCGTGCCGGTCGCCTCGATCACGTCACCGGCCTGGACCGGCGCGAGGAACTCGACGTTCGAGTAGCCCGCGAACAGGCCTTCGTCGCCGTCGGTCCAGATCATCATCTCCGTGGCCACGTCCCCGAACATGCCGAGGCCGTACGCGCCGTCCACCAGGCTGCCGCCGTAGTGGGCGTGCGAGTGCGGCACGTACCGCCGCTGGGTGACCGCGAATCCCTCGACCAACGCTCCGCTCAAACTCCCGCTCCTGTCTTCCGCCGCATCGCGTGCACCAAAAAGCTCGCCACTTCACCGGGAGTCGTACCACGGCCGAAAACGCGGTCGACGCCCAGTTCCCCCGCCATCAGCGGGTCGAACCGCGGGCCGCCCGCGATCAGCAGCGGCCGCCGCTCCCCCATCGCCTCGCGGAACGCCGCCGACATCTCCTGCGTGTTGAGGATGTGCGCGTCGCGCTGCGTGACCACCTGGGACACCAGGACCGCGTCGGCCTTCTCCGCACGGGACCGTTTCACCAGCTCCGGCACCGAGACCTGGGCGCCGAGGTTCACCACGCGCAGCTCGCGGTAGTACTCCAGGCCCTTCTCCCCCGCGAAGCCCTTGATGTTCAGGATCGCGTCGATGCCGACCGTGTGGGCGTCCGTGCCGATGCAGCCGCCGACCACGACCATCTTGCGGCGCAGGTTCCGTTTCACCGTCGAGTTCACCTCGGTCGGTGACAGCATCGGGTACTCCCGTTCCACCACACGGACCTCGGCCAGGTCCACGATGTGCTTGACCGAGCCGTAGACCACGAAGAACGTGAAGTCCGGGCCGATCGGCTTGGAGTGCACGACCATCGCCGGGTCCATGCCCATCTTGTTCGCCAGCTGCAGCGCGGCGCCGTCGGCGCGGGGGCCGTGGGGTACGGGCAACGTGAACGACGTCTGGATCATGCCGTCACCGGTCGTGTCCCCGTACGGCCGGACGTGGCGCTTTTCCTTCTCAGTCATTCTGGCCCTCCTCCAGCAGGTCCGTGGCCGGGTTGCGGTAACCGCCGGTTTTCTCGATCACGCCGTCGGCGCCCTTCCCGCCGGTCGGCGGGCGTTTCATCAGCCCGAACGTGCCGTCGGCGATCGCGTTGAGCAGCCCGTCGTCCACGATCCGCTCCAGCAGGTCGACCGCCTCGCCGAGGACCTGGTGCGCGCGTTTGACGATGAAGCCGTCCGGTGCGGGCCGGAAGTCCTCACGCAGGCTGCCTGCCGCGTTGAGCACGTACCGCACGTTGGCCAGCGCCAGGTCGCGGTCGGACAGGAACGGCGTGACCACGGCCTCGGTCATCATGCCGACGAGCAGGATCGACTGTCCGGTGAGGACACCGGCGAGGTTGAAGAACCCGTCCAGCAGGTGCCCGTTGAACACGTCGCCGGTCATGTGCTTGGTCGGCGGCATCCACTTCAGCGGCGCGTCCGGGAACAGCTCCCGCGCGAGCAACGCGTGCGCCAGCTCCAGCCGGAACGAGTCGGGGATGTCCGGGTTGATCTCGAACGCGTGTCCGAGGCCCAGCAGCGGGTCCGGCAACCCGGCCTCGTGGGCGAAGTGCTCGTTGAGCAGCTGGGAGACGGTGACGGTGTGTGCGGCGTCGACCGCGTCGGCCGTGGTGAGGTAGTTGTCCTCGCCGGTGTTGATGATGATCCCGGCGCGGGCGTGCACCTGGCGGGAGAACCGCTGGTCGACGAACGTGCGGATCGGGTTGATGTCGCGGAACAGGATGCCGTACATCGAGTCGTTGAGCATCATGTCCAGCCGCTGCAGCCCGCCGAGCACGGCGATCTCGGGCATGCACAGGCCGGAGGCGTAGTTGGTCAGCCGGATGTAGCGGCCGACCTCTTTGGACACGTCGTCCAGCGCGGCCCGCATGATCCGGAAGTTCTCCTGGGTGGCGTACGTGCCCGCGAACCCGTGGTGCGTCGCGCCTTCCGGCACGTAGTCCAAAAGGGACTGACCGGTCGAGCGGATCACGGCGATGATGTCGGCACCCGCCCGTGCGGCGTTGCCCGCCTGGATCACGTCCTCGTCGATGTCGCCGGTGGCGACGATCAGGTAGATCCACGGCCGCTGCGCCGGATCGCCGAACCGGGCGATCAGCTTGTCGCGCTGGGCCCGGTTGCGGTCGACAGTCCTGAGTCCCTTGCCGACGGCGGTACGAGCCAGCTTGTGGGCCCGATCGGCGTCCCTGCCGGTGGGGACCGTGTACTGGACCTGCCCGGCCGCGGTCGCCTCGGCGAGTTCGGTCAGCGACGTGAAGTCGTGTTCCCGCAAGGCGTGGAACGCGGGCAGGACGGAGCCGTGTTCCAGCCCGCAGTGGTCACGGATGGTGTCGACGACCCGGTTGACCCACGGGACGTCCCCGGCGCGGTGCGCGGTGTCCGCGCCGGTGATGCCCGCGAGCCGGAGCGTCGCGCGCTCGACCGCGACCGTAGTGTGCGCCTTGGCCAGCGCGATCACCGGTTCGCTCGCGCGCGCCGCGAGCTGCCGAGCCTTGGCCACGACGCTGGGGTCGAGGTTCAGCAGTTCAGCCATTCGGCTACCCCTTCTCGAAGATCGTCTTTCCGCTGAGGACCGTGCGCACGCACGTCGGCAGTTCGGTGCCCGGGTCCAGTGCGGGCAGCCCGGGCACACCCGAGCGAGGATCGGTGGACCAGCGCTGGACGCGGCTGTCGCTTCCGGCGACGACGAGGTCACCGGTTTCCCACACCGCGTACGTGGCCGGGGCGCCGGGCACGAGCATGCCTGTCACGCCGTCGTCCACGCCCGCCGCGCGCCACCCGCCACGGGTGTGCGCGGTGAACGCGGCCCGCGCGGACACGCCGGAGCCCGGTGTCCTGTGGTGGACGGCGGCTTGCACCGACCGCCACGGATCCACGGGCGTGACCGGGGCGTCCGACCCGAACGCCAGGACCACCCCGCTGCGCGCCAGCATCGAGAACGGGTTCAACGACGTGCCCCGCTCCCCCAGCCGCTGCGTGTACATCCCGTCCGGACCGCCCCACGCGGCGTCGAACATCGGCTGCATCGAGGCGATCACGCCCCATGACGCGAGCCGCTCGGCCTGCTCGGCGGTGACCATCTCGACGTGTTCGAGGCGGTGCCGGGCCGCCGCGAGCGCGTCCCGGCCGACGGTTTCCGCCGCTTTGGCGAAGCCGTCGACGACCGCGGCCACGGCCGCGTCGCCGATCACGTGGAATCCCGCTTGGAGTTCGGCGTTCGTGCAGTCGATCAGGTGCTCGGCGATCTGACCGGGTTCCAGGTAGCGGTGCCCGCTGGTGTCAGCGTCGGCATATGGCTGGTGCAGCGCGGCGGTGCGTGACCCGATGGCGCCGTCGACGAAGAAGTCACCGGCCAGGCCTCGCAGGCCCAGTTCCCGCGCCAGTTCGATCGCCCCGGCCTCGCCCCAGTAGCCCACCACGTCCGGCAGGTCGTCGGCGCGGCCCAGGGCCAGGACGTCGGTCAGGTCCTGTTTCCCGGAGATCTCCGGACCCGCGCACTCGTGCACGCTCGCCACGCCGCGCGACGCCGCGTGCCGCAGGAACGCCAGCGTGGCCGCACGGCGCTGCTGGTCCGACAGCTCCTGCAAGGCCACGCGCCGGACGCGGTGATGGGCGTCGCGGGACAACGGCCCGACCGGATCCCACCCTTGCGCGCCAACCGCGTCCGGCGCGTGGCCCACGGCCGCCGACGACACCAGTGCGGAGTGCACATCGATCCGCGACAAGTAGACGAGCCTCCCGCCCGCGGCCGCGTCGATCTCCGCTCGTGTCGGCGGCCTGCCTTCCGGCCAGGCTGTCTCGTCCCAGCCGTGGCCCCAGACCGTGTTTCCCTCCGCTGTCCTGACCGCTTCGAGCAGGTCCGCCGTCGTCGCGCAGCCGGTCAGGTCCAGGCCGGTCAGCAGCAGCCCGGCCGCGGTGGCGTGCACGTGCGGGTCGACGAACGCGGGCGCCACGAACGCGCCGTCGAGACGCACCACCTCGGCGTCCGGGTACAGGGCTTTCGCCGGGCCGTCCTGGCCGACCCACACCACGGTGCCGTCCTGCACCGCCATCGCGGTGGCGTCCGGCGCACCCGCGGCGTGGATCCGGCCGCCCAGCAACAACGTCGTCATGCCCCGGAAGTCTGCCGTTCGCGCGCTTCGAACAACTCGCGGACCCCTGGCTCGGCGCGCACCAGGTCGAGCGCGAACGCGGCGTGACCAGGCACGTACCCGTTGCCGATGATCATCTCCACGTCCGCGGCCAGCCCTTCGGCGCCAAGCGCGGCTGCGGCGAACGACGTGGCCATCGAGAAGAACACGATGGTCCCCCCGTCCGCGGTGGCCAGCACGGCGCCGTGCTCGCAGCCGGGCACGTCGACACACACGATCGTCACGTCCACCTGGTCGCCGACCCCCTCGGCGACGGCGACCGGGTCGCGGGCGTCCGCGATCACGACCTCGTCCGCGAGCCCGGCCGCTTCGACGGCCGCGGCTTCCTTCTCGGTGGGCACCAGGGCGACGACCTTGCTCGCGCCCGCCCGGCGCGCCGCTGCCAGCGACAGCGACCCCGACTTGCCTCCTCCGCCGATGACCAGCACCGACGGGCTGCCGTGCCGCCGGACCACGCGGTCGGTCAGCGCGGGCGCGCCGCACACGTCCATGACCGACAACGCCAGGCGGTCGGGCATGTCGTCCGGCAGAACCGCCGCGATCGACCGGCCGAACAGGATGGCCGTGCCCTCGCAGGGGACCTGCTCGCTCGTGCCGTCCCAGTTGGCCAGGCCGTCGGTGATGCGCAGCGGCGTCAGGGTCAGCGACACCAGGGTGGCGATCCGGTCGCCGCGCTTGAGCCCCAGCGGAGACTCAGGCCCGGCCTCGCGGACCGTGCCGAGCAGCATGCCGCCGGAGCCGGTGACCGGGTTGTGCATCTTGCCGCGGGTTTCGACGATCGCCAGCACGGCGGCGCGGACCGCGTCCCCATCGCCGTGCTGCTCCCGCAGTTGCCGGAAGGACGCGGCGTCCAGGTTCAGGCACTCGACGTCGACGACTACCTCGTCCAGGCGCGGTGTCGCGTCGGCATCCAGCCGATCCGCCTGCTGGGGAAGCACGCCGACAGGCTCGACCACCCGATGCAGTCCGTACACCGACATGCACGCCTCCGAAAGATTTACGTTGTACTGTCGTTCTGACAGTATATCTTTACGCGACGTTGACAGCGAGGAGGAGATATGACTGCAACTGTCGGTGGGGACCCCACCGTCGCCGCAGCGATCCAGGCCAACGCCGAGCAGCCGTACTCCTACACCCGGCACGAGCTCGTCGAACCGGACTGGCGTCGATTCCCCGGCTGGCGAGACGTCACCGACGCGCAGTGGCGCGACGCCCAGTGGCAGCGGGTGCATTGCCTGCGCAACGTCAAGCAGCTGCGGGCCCTGATGGGGGATCTGCTCGAGGAGCGGTTCTACGACGACCTGACGGCTGACCAGCAGCACCTGGCGACGATGTCGATGCTGCTGCCGCCGCAGATGCTCAACACGATGGCCACGGACGCGGGCGACGACCCCGCGAAGTTCACCGAGGCGTTCTACGCGGACCCGATCCGCCGCTACATGCTGCCAGTCCGCAGTGACCGCGACCCGGTGTGGCCGAACCACCCGTACTCGTCACGGGACTCGCTGCACGAGGCGGAGATGTGGGTCGTCGAAGGCCTGACGCATCGTTACCCCACGAAGGTGCTGGCCGAACTGCTGTCGACCTGCCCGCAGTACTGCGGGCACTGCACCCGGATGGACCTGGTCGGCAACTCCACCTCGCAGGTGGACAAGCACAAGCTGACGCTCAAGCCGGTCGACCGGCAGGACGAGATGATCGCGTACCTGCGCAAGACCCCGGGTGTGCGCGACGTCGTGGTGTCCGGCGGTGACGTGGCCAACGTGCCGTGGCACCAGCTGGAATCGTTCCTGATGCGCCTGTTGGACATCGACACCGTGCGCGACATCCGGCTGGCCACCAAGGCACTGGCCGGGCTGCCGCAGCACTGGCTGCAGCCGAAGGTCGTCGAAGGGCTTGAGCGGGTGGCGCGGACCGCGCACCGCCGTGGCGTGAACCTGGCCATCCACACGCACGTCAACCACGTGCAGTCGGTGACGCCGCTGGTGGCCGAGGCTGCGCGGACCGCGCTGGACGTCGGCGTGCGCGACGTCCGCAACCAGGGCGTGCTGATGCGGGGCGTGAACGCGACCCCGGCCGACCTGTTGGATCTTTGCTTTGCCCTGCAAGGGGAAGCCAACATCCTGCCGTACTACTTCTACATGTGCGACATGATCCCCAACGCCGAGCACTGGCGGGTCGCGGTGTGGGAGGCCCAGGAGTTGCAGCACGCGATCATGGGCTACCTGCCCGGCTACGCCACGCCACGCATCGTGTGCGACGTGCCGTACGTCGGCAAGCGCTGGGTGCACCAGTTGCACGAGTACGACCGGGAACGCGGAATCTCCTACTGGACGAAGAACTACCGCACCGGAATCGAACTCCAGGACCCGGACGCCCTTTCCAGGCAGTACCCGTATTACGACCCGATCGGCTCGTTGCCGGACGCCGGTCGGGAATGGTGGTCCCAGCAGGCCTGAACGGCCACCGCCCATGTTGACGGTGACCGTTCAAGCTGACCCGGATTACGGGCCGGTGTAAAGCAGGCGGTTCGGCGAACCGGTGCCCGGGGTCTTCACGAGTCCGGGCGTCGCTTTCGCCACCAGCGCCTGGGACACCTGCGCGGGTGTCGCGCCGGTGTTCGTGGACAGGTAGAGCGCCGCGGCACCGGCCGCGTGCGGCGCGGCGAACGACGTGCCGTTGCCGGTGTAGTTCGCGGTGTCATTGGTGTTCCAGGCCGAGGTGATGCCGGAACCCGGGGCGAACAGGTCGAGCGCGGCACCGTAGTTGGAGTAGCCGGCACGGGTGTCGGTCTTGTCGGTGGCGCCGACGGTGACCGCCTCACGCACACGGGCCGGGGAGAACGAGTCCGCGTTGGTGTTGGAATTGCCCGCGGCCACGACCCAGGTCACGCCGGACGCGACGGACTTGCGCACGGCGTCGTCCAGCGCGCCGGACGTGCCACCGCCGAGGCTGGCGTTGGCCACCGCGGGCTTCTTGGCGTTCTGGGTGATCCAGTTGACGCCCGCGATGACACCGGCGGTGGTGCCACCGCCGTCGTTGCCCAGGACGCGCACCGGGTAGATCGACGCGCCCTTGGCCACGCCGTACTGCGAACCCGCGATCGTGCCCGCCACGTGCGTGCCGTGGCCGTAGCCGTCGTCGGCGTTCGTGTCGTTGTCGATGAAGTCGTAGCCCTGCTTGACCCGTCCGCCGAAGTCCTTGTGCGTCGCCCGGACACCGGTGTCGATCACGTACACGTTCACGTTCGACGCCGTGTTCGCGTACGTGTAGGACTTGTCGAGCGGCAGTTTCCGCTGGTCAACGCGGTCCAGACCCCATGACGGCGGGTTGGTCCGGGTCGCGGTGACCCGGACAGCGCGGTCCTGCTCGACGTACGCCACCGACGGGTCGGCGGCCAGCCGCTTGGCCTGGCCTTCGCTGGCGTGCACGGCGAACCCGTTGATCGCCGGGAAGGTGAAGCCGAGCCGGCCGCCGAACCTCCCTGCAAGGCCGGCGGCCGGCGTGGTGGCGCCCGGCTTGAGCACCACGATGTAGCTGTCGCGGATCGCGCCGTCCGCGCCAGCTCCGACGACATTTCCTTCCGCCGCCTGCGCCGGACTGGCGATGACCGCGAACGCGGCAATACCGGCGACGCCAATCCCTAATACTGTGCGCACGATTCTTTCTCCCTCGCTGATGACCCCTCGGGTTGGGCCCCACCACGAAGTTATGTGCGCTTCCGAAGCGATTCCAGGCCGTCCCATTTACAGACGACCGCGTTTTTCACACTATTTTACGTGTTAATCGCCGGTTACCTCTTCGACGAAGTCGACGAGCACTTTCCACACGTCCTCGCGGTCGATCTCGTTGAGGATGTTGTGCAGGTCGTCCGGGAAGACCACCGCGCGGGCATTCGGCAGCAGCCGTGCCGCCTCCCGCGCGCCGACGGCGGGCGCCATGTCGTCCTTCTCGCCGTGCAGCAGCAACACCGGCACGTCGAGCACTGCCGACTCGATCACCGCCGACAACCGGGCAGCGCCGATCCCCAGCGCCTGCAACGTCTCCAGGCGAATACCGCCCTGCCAGGTCAGCGGGTCCTCGCGCAGCTGTTGCGCGTAGGCCTCGTTGCGGCTCATCTCGCCGGGGTCCTTGCGCAGGTCCATCGGGTCGATGCCGGACGCCAGCAGCTCCACCAGCGCGCTGTCCGCGCCGGGCACGTGCACCAGCGACGACCCGGCCAGTACCAGTCCGGTCGGCGCGTGATGTGCGGGCAGCAGTCGTTCGGCGGTCAGCAGGGTGGCCACGGCGGAGCCCAGCGAGTGGCCGCTGAGCACCACCGGCAGGCCAGGGTGTGCGGCTTTCGCCAGGCCCAGCAGGGTTTCCGCGTCGTCGAGCAGGTGGTCGACGTTGTCGATCAGCACTCGGACGCCGTCGCTGCGGCCGTGGCCGAGCTGGTCGTGCGCCCAGACCGCGATCCCGGCCTCGTTGAGCGCGGCGGCGAACGGTTCGTAGAGGCCGATGTGCTCGCCCAGGCCGTGGTAGTGCACCAGCAGCGCACTCGGCTCGTCCGGCACCCAGGTCCGGTAGTGGATCGTGCCGGTGCTTCCCGCGAACTCAGGCATGCAGCCCCCGATTCAGATCAGCGATCAGGTCGTCGACGCCTTCCAATCCTATGGACAGCCGCACGAGTCCGGGCGTCACGCCGCTGGCGAGTTGTTGCGCCGGGGTGAGCTGGGCGTGCGTGGTGGAGGCGGGGTGGATGACGAGGCTGCGGACGTCCCCGATGTTGGCCAGGTGGCTGAACAGCTCGACGCTGCCCACGAACTTCCTGCCCGCGGCCACTCCCCCGGTCAGCTCGAAGGCGAGGACCGCGCCGACACCGTCGGGCAGGTACTGTTTCGCGGCCTCGTGCCAGCGGTTGCCCGGCAGGCCCGCGTAGTGCACCTGCTCGACGGCGTCGTGCTCCCGCAGGTGGTGCGCGATCGCCGAGGCGTTGGCGACGTGCCGTCGCATCCGCAGCGACAACGTCTCGATCCCCTGCAGCAGCAGGAAACTGTTGAACGGCGACACGGCGGGCCCGAGGTCGCGGACCAGTTTGGTCCGCAGCCGCAGCAGGTAGCCGAGCTCGCCGAACTCCGCGCCGAACACCAGGCCGTTGTAGCTGGGATCCGGCTGGGTCAGCTGCGGCCAGCGCCCGGCGTCGGCGGTGAAGTCGAACCGACCACTGTCGACGATCACACCGCCGATGCCGGATCCGTGGCCGGACAGGAACTTCGTGGTGGAGTGCACGACTATGTCGGCACCGTGGTCGATCGGCCGGGTCAGGTAAGGGGTCGGCACGGTGTTGTCCACGATGAACGGCACGCCCGCGGCGTGCGCGATCTCGGCGACGGCGGTGACGTCCAGGACGTTGCCGAGCGGGTTGCCGACGGTTTCGGCGTAGAACGCCTTGGTGTTGGGCCGCACCGCCGCGCGCCACTGGTCGAGGTCGTCCGGGTCGGTGATGAAGTCGACCTCGATGCCCATGTCCTGCAACGTGTACGCGAACAGGTTGTACGTTCCGCCGTAAAGGGTGGCGGCGGACACGACGTGGTCGCCCGCTCGTGCGATGTTGAGGATCGCCAGCGCGGACGCGGCCTGGCCGCTGGCGACCGCGACGGCCGCGACGCCGTTCTCCAGGTCCGCCAGCCGTGCCTCCACGACGGCGGTCGTCGGGTTGGACAGGCGGCTGTAGGCGTGGGTTTCCAGGTCCCGCAGCGCGAACGCCGCCGCCGCGTGGTTGGCGTCGTCGAAGACGAACGACGTCGTCTGGTAGATGGGTGTCGCGCGGGCACCGGTCGTGCGGTCGGGCTTGGCACCGGCGTGGATCTGGCGTGTTTCGAAAGACCAGCGGGTCATGCGGTGACGTCCGCCCACCAGCGCTCGGCCACCTTCGGGTGTGACCGCAGCCAGCCGACCAGGGCGTTCGCGCCGAACTCGGCGTGCAACGGGTTGTCCTTCTCGTCGCTGACACCCCGCGCCTGACCGGCGAGCTCCGCGGGCAGCGTCAGCGGCTCGACGACCGCGTCCAGGCGCGGGCCGAGGAAGAATGGGATGGAGAACCGTTCGACACCGGCGGGCGGGCTGATCACCCGGTGGCGGGTGGCGGTGAGGTAGCCCTGGGTGGCGATCTCCAGCATCTCGCCGATGTTGAACACGAAGCTGCCGGGGATCGGGGTGGCGTCGATCCAACCGCCGTCCTGGGCCTGGACCTGCAGGCCGCCGATGTCGTCCTGCTGCAGCAGGGCGAGATAGCCGTAGTCCTTGTGCGCGCCGACGCCCTGTTCGCTGTCGTCGCGGCCGGGATAGCGGACGATCTTGACGTGCGTGGACGCTTCCTCGTCGAACCAGGCGTCGAAGTAGCTCTCGTCCTGACCCAGCGCCACGGCCAGCGCCCGCAGCACCTCACGGCTGACCCGAAGGGCCTCGTCCTGCCAGGCCAGGACGGTGTCCCGCAGCTCAGGCAAGGCTTCGGGCCACTGGTTGGGGCCGATCAGCCGCTGCCACGCCGGGGCACCGCCGGTCACGGGCAGCGCGGCGCGCTCCGGGCCGATGTCGATCTGCTCGCGCCAGTCCTGCTTGCCGCCGGTGTACTCGTAGCCGGTGCGGGTGTAGCCGCGGAACTGGGGTGAGTTGATGTTCTCGATGGCCAGCCGGTGCTCGAGCGGCAACGCGAAGAACCTCTTGGCGACCTGCTGGATGCCGGTGGTCAGCGCGTCGGGCACACCGTGCCCGACGACGTAGAAGAAGCCGACCTCGTGGGCGGCGTACCTCAGCTCGGCGAGGAACGCGGCCCGGTCGGCCCCGGGATCGCGGAACCGGGACAAGTCGATCAACGGCAGCGGCGTACTGGTCACCCCTGCAGCCTATTGGCCCAGCGCAACCGCAGTCCCAATCTCTGGACCTGCGCTCCGGAACGGCGCACAGGGCTGATGCGCGCGTGACCGATCTCCGCCCGCGTCGCGGTGGTGTCCGGGAACACGCCGGACACCACCGACCGGCCGGAGGATCGCTGCGGGGAGCCGGCGACGACGGGCCGGCGGAACGGAAAGGGGCAGGAATTGTGGCACGAGCCCGATGGAGCACGGTACTGGCGGCGACCCTGCTGGCCATGGGAGGCGTCACCGGCGCCGGAGTGCCGGCCGCGGCCACGCAGTCGGGGTCCGGCGGCCGTGGTGACTTGTTCCAGACGCAGACGAGGCTGATCGCCGCGGCGGACCTGATCAAAGGCGCGGGCGGCGACGGCTACGCGGGCATCGCGCTGTCGCCGCAGAGCCGGGAGTTGACGCTGTACTGGAAGGGCACCCTGTCCGCCGGAGTCGCTCGCGCGGTGGATCAAGCCCGGCGGGAGGTCGGCGTCCGGGTGCTGCCGGCGGCGAACTCGGAGCGGGAGCTGCTCGCCGTCGCCGAGCGGTTGGCCGCCGAGCCCGGCGTCACCAGCGTCGGCCCGAAGGTCGACGGCAGCGGCGTGACTCTCGGGTACGCGGGCGACGCGGCGATCGCTCAAGCCCGCCCGGCGATCCGTGACGTCGGCGTGGCCGTCGAGGTCCGGCGCGGCGAGTACGCCCGCATGACCTCCCAACGCATCCCGCCGGTGTCCTGCGTGCCTGTGGTGGGGTACAGCCGGCAGAACGACGCGTGCCCGTACGGCGGCGGGGCGACGTTCACCTTCGCGGCCGGAGGTGGCACCGGCCGGTGCACCACCGGCTGGCCGGTCAAGTGGACCAGCCCGTTCACAGGCAACGTGTCGGAGTGGTTGCTCACCGCCGGGCACTGCGGCAGCGACGGGCTGGTGGTCAACACCGGTGGCGGTCGCCGGATCGGCACGGTCGAGCACGACGACGACAACCGTGACACCATGCTGATCCGGTCCGACGCGATGTCGGCGATGTACGTCGGCAAGTGGAACTCCTCGGTGTTCAAGCCGGTCCGGATGCCGATCGGCAACTACGTCAACACGCTGGTGTGCACCTCAGGCGCGATGAGCGGCCAGAACTGCGACCTGCGGATCGACGCGGTGAACGTGCGGATCAACGTCCAGGACAACGGGACGATCCGCAGCGTGTTCCCGATGGTCAGCGCCTGGAGCGACAAGCAGACGACGGCGGTGGCCCAAGGCGACAGCGGCGGACCGGTCGCGGCGCAGGACTCCTACAGCCCGGTCACCGGCGGCGGCATCGTGTACGTGTACGCCGCCGGAACGATCACAGCGGGCAACAGCCCAGTCCCCTGCCCGCCGGGCAGCGTCGCACAGTCCAACACCACCTGTTTCAAGCACGTGTTCTACGCGCCGCTGCAGGAGTCGCTGGCCCGCTACAACGTGACCGTCATGACGTAGCGACGTGGATGGGGAGGGGAAAGGTAGCGGATCGTCATCCGCTCCGAGGGTCCGGTGACCGCGCACCGGGCCCTCGGTCTCGCACCCGGTCCAGCTTGGTCCGGACTTTTCCGGCGTCCGGGTGGTCGAGGTCGATGATGATGTCCAGGGCCTGCCGCCAAGCTGTCTCCGCGGCGTCGGCATCACCCGCGGCGTCGTACGTGTCGCCGAGGTGGTGCAGCGTGTCCGCCTCGTAGTAGCGGTCGCCCAGTGACCGGTACAGCGCAAGGGCCTGCTGGTACCGGGCGACCGCCTCGTCGTGTCTGCCGAGGCTGTGCTCGACGAAGCCGATGCTGTCCAACGAGCCTGCCTCGCCGTCGCTGTCGCCCAGCGACCGGAACAGCTCCAGCGCCTGACCGCAGTGGTTCAGCGCCTCCTCGTGCTCGCCGAGTTTGGCCTGGCACCACCCGAGCGCATTGAGCGTGCGGGCCTGCCAGGAGACGTCGGCGGTGGTCTGGAACAGCTCAAGCGCCTGCCGCGCGTGCACGGCGCACCCGGCGTAGTCCTCTTGACGCTCGCACACCCAGGCCAGCGCGAGGTGTGTGCGGGCCTGCCCGGCGACATCGCCGAGGGCGTGCCAGTGCGCCAGCGCCCGCTGGTGATTGGCCCGTGCCTCGGAGAACTCACGCAACAGCGTGCAGGCGCGCCCGAGTTGGCGGTGGGCGACGGCCTGCGCGGCGACGTCGCCGAGCCGTACCGCGGCCGCGACGGCGGTCCGCTGGGTGTCCAGGTAGTCCGGCCAATGTCCTTGGCGGTAGAGGAAAGTAGCCACCGCCAGCGGCAACTGCCATGCGTGGGTGTCGAATCCGTCCACGGCGGCGCGCTCGATCGCGGCCAGCAGAACGGCCCGCCGCGCGGTGAACCAGTCCATTGCCTGCTGGTGATCGGTGACCCGGTGAACCGTGGTGCCCGGCGACGGCGTCTGGAGCGTCATCGGTTCCAGCGACGGGTCCAGGAAACCGGCGGCCGCGACACCGGTGTGCAGGTAGCCGTCCAGCACGCGGTGCAGCGCCGCACGCCGATCCGTTGCGCTGTCGTGGATCCGCGCCTGCTCACGGGCATAGGCGCGCAGCAGGTCGTGCAGCCGGTACCGGCCGGGAAGGTGTTCGCCGAGCAGGTGCGCCCGGGTGAGCTCGGCGAGCAGGTGCTGGGCGGTGGCCACCGGCATGCCAGTGAGCGACGCGGCGGCGACCGGATCGGTGTCCGGGCCAGGATGCTCGCCCAGCAACCGGAACAGCCGGGCGGCGCCCGCCCCGAGCGTGCGGTAGGACCAGGAGAACACGGCCCGCACATCGGTGGTCGCGTCGCCACCGACGAACGCGTCCAGCCCGCCGTGCGCGTCGCCCAGTTCACCGGCCAGCACGGACAGCGCGAACCGCGGATGGGTTGCCGCCCTGGCCGCGACGATCGCCATCGCCAGCGGCAGCCGGGCGCACCGGTCGATGATCTGGTCGGCGGCCTCGGGTTCGGCGCGTACCCGGTCGCCACCGATCCTTCCGGCCAGCAGCTGCCGGGCCTCCACGACGGACATCGGGCTCAGTGTGAGCGGGTCGGCGTTCTCAGCGGCGACGAGGCTGGCGAGCTGGTTGCGACTGGTCACGACAACCACACAACCGGGCGCGCCGGGCAGCAGTGGCCGCACCTGCTCGGCGTCGCGGGCGTTGTCCAGCACGATCAGCACGCGCCGGTCGGCGAGCAGGCTGCGGTAGAGCCCGACCTGCGTGTTCGGGTCGGATGGAACCCGTTGTGGCGCAACGCCGAGACTGTCGAGGAAGCCGCGTACCGCCTCGGCCGGGTGCACCATCGGTCCGGTTGGGTCGAAGCCGCGCAGGTTCACGTACAGCTGCCCGTCGGGAAACCGGTCGCGCACCTGATGCGCCCAATGCAGCGCCAGCGCGGTCTTTCCCACGCCTGCGGCACCACCGATGACCACGATCGGCACGGTGCCGTCCGGCGACGGTTCACCCGTGGGCAGTGTGGCGGTCAACCGGTCAAGCTCAGCGGCCCGGCCCGCGAAGTGCCGCACCGCGGCAGGCAACTGCCGCGGCACCGGCGCCGGGACACCGTCAGTGCCGGAGCCGGTGGCCTGGGTGCCCCTGCGGTGGATCTCGGCGCGAACGGCCAGCACGAGCCGGTCCTCGCTGCGGCCGGCGTCGACGGCCCGCAGCATCCGCCAGTGCAGTTCGTCCCACCGAGCCGCGTGCACCAAGCTGTCCGCCAGCGGTGCGCCGATCTCCTTGGCGTGCGCGGCGCATGCGGCCAGGTAGCCGACGACGAACTCCCATTCCGGTAACGACTTGGCATTGAGCTTGTCGCTGATGGTCGAGCGAGCCAACGGGCGTCCGGCGGCGGCGGACAGTTCCACCAACCGGTTCAGCGACGGGGTTCCGGCCTGTTGCCGCAACTGGATGAGTTCGGCCACGAACCGAACCAGCGCCTGTCGTCCCGCACCGGTCACCGCCGCACACCCCCTCGCGCCCGGCACCGGACCACGCCGGATCCCCGGCGAAGTTTACCGCCGCGACAGCCGCCCGGCCCTGCCCGAACGGCCGGCCGCCAGTGCGGGAACTGCTTCCCGACAGCCCCGCACCGATCGACCGCGTCAGTCCGCGTGCGCCCATGCCTTCTTCAGCGCGACCTTGCCGCCGGTCTGCAGCAGCGAGCCCGCGTAGAGGCGACTGGCCAGCAGTACGATCGCGACGACTGTCCCGGCGAGCAAACCCAGTGACACCAATGCTTCCCACGCCTGCGCGTCGCCGGTGAACAACCGCACCGGCATCGCGACGGCCGAGGAGAACGGGATGTACGACAGGACGGTCATCGCGGACGTGTTGTCCGAGGCGAACACCACGCCGAAGTACGGGCCCATCACCAGCAGCATCACCGGTCCCATGCTGGCGCCCAGGTCCTCCTGGCGGCTGACCAGCGCGCCCGCCACCGCCCACAGCGAGGCGACCAGGACGAACCCGACGCACAGGAACGGCACGTACCAGCCGAGCGCGGGCGCCACCATGTCCAGCAACGCCGAATGCCCGCCCAGTTTCAACGCGATCGGCGCGGCCACCGCGAGCACGAGCAACTGGCCGACGGTCAGGATCCAGTGACCGAAGATCTTGCCAGCCAGCAACGCCCGCACCGGCACCGTGGCGACGAGGATCTCCACGATCCTGGTCTGCTTCTCGGTCACCGTGGACTGCGCGATCGCCGCGCCGCCCATCCCGAAGATCAGGAAGATCACCGCGAACAGCTGGATCACCAGGATCCGCACGCCCTTGCCCACCGTCGCGGGCGCGAGGAGATCGACCGGGGGCGCGGTCGTCAGCGCGGCGAGAACCCCGGTCGGCGGGTCGTCCAGCGCGATCACGCGTGGTCCGGGCACCACGGCCGCGTCCACCTCTTCCGAACGCACGAGCTGCTCCGCCGTCGCGACATCCGGCACGTCACGGATGTCCAGCTCGGCGCCGGTCAGCAGCTGGCGGGCCTCGGGACCGACCGCGGCGACGCTGGCGTTCGAGCCGCCGATCAGCGTCGGCAGCAGGGCCGCCGCGAACACGCCGACCAGGAGCACCGCGATGGTGATCCAGAACCCCTTCAGCCGGACGAACGTCTTGATCTCGCGTTCGGCGACCAGTTTCGTCGCGGGCCAGAATCCGGTGGCAGCCACGTCAGATCGCCTCCTTGAAGATCTCTTCCAGCGACGGCACCACCGGCGCGAAGGCGCGCACGGCGCCCCGGCCCAGCGCCGAGCGCAGCACCTGCTGGTCGGTGTCCACACCGTCCACTTCGAACACCGCTCGGGGTCCGTCCACTTCGACCACGCGGACAGCCGGGTGGTCACGCAGCCAGCCCGCGTCGGTGTCCACGACGAGCTCGAACCGGGTCGAGCCGTACCGGGACCGCAGTTCCTCCCGGCCACCGCTCGCCGTGATCGAACCCCCGGAGAGGATCACGAGGTCGTCGCACAGCCGCTCGACCACCGCCAGCTGGTGGCTGGAGAACAGCACCGGCACGCCCGCCGCCGCACGGTCGCGCAGCACCCGCAGCACGGTGTCCACGGCGATCGGGTCGAGACCCGAGAACGGTTCGTCGAGGATCAGCATGGCCGGGTCGTGCACGAGAGCGGCCGCGATCTGCGCACGCTGCTGGTTGCCCAGCGACAGCTCTTCCAGCTTGTCGTCGGCGCGTCCGCTGAGCTCGAGCTCGCCGAGCAGCTTCGCCGTGTTGGCCTGCGCTGTCGACGACGACAGCCCGTGCAGCCTGCCGATCCACATGATCTGCTCGGCCACCTTCATCTTCGGGTACAGGCCGCGCTCCTCCGGCATGTACCCGAAGCTCTGCCGCACCTGCTGCGTGATCGGCTCGCCGTGCCACGTCACGGTTCCGCTGTGCGCGGCGAGCACCCCCAGGATGATCCGCATCGTCGTCGTCTTGCCGGATCCGTTGGCGCCGAGGAACCCCGTCATCCGTCCCGGGTGGACGTCGAACGAGATCCCGTCGAGGACCCGGTGGTCGCCGAAACTCCGGCTGACCGATGTCACCTTCAACATGCGCACAAGGCTAGGAACCACTGCTCACCGGCGCGTCCGGCGCGCGACCCAGTTGGCCATCCTCCGCGCGGAGGACCCCGGCGAATGACACTGGGCTACGACCGTCCAGGCGCGACGATTCCGTTCTCGTACGCGTACACGACCGCGTGCGTACGGTCACGGACGCCGAGTTTGGTGAGGATGCGGGACACGTGGGTCTTCACCGTGGTCTCACCGAGGAACAGCTCCTTGGCGATCTCGGCGTTGCTCGCGCCGCGCGCCAACTGGATGAGCACCTCGCACTCGCGGTCGGTCAACTCCGGCGGGCGGGTCAACGGCGCCGGAGGCTCGTTGCCGCTGAACTTGGCGATCACCCTTCGGGTGACCTCAGGCGACAGCAACGCGTCGCCACGAGCGACCACACGGACGGCGTCCACGAGGTCCTCGGGTGAGGCGTTCTTGAGCAGGAACCCGCTCGCGCCCGCCCGCAGCGCCTCGAAGAGGTAGTCGTCCCGGTCGAACGTGGTCAGGATGACGACCTTGGCCACGTCGACCACCCGCCGGGTCGCTTCGAGACCGTCGATGCCCGGCATCTGCACGTCCATCAGCACCACGTCCGGGCGCAGCCGGGTGATCATGTCCACCGCGGCCAGCCCGTCACCGGCCTCGCCGACCACCTCGATGTCGTCCTCGGCGCCGAGAATCACCCGGAACCCGACCCTGACCAGGTCGTGGTCGTCCGCGAGGACTACCCGCAGCGTCACTCGTACTCCTTCACCCGGTCGGCAGGCTGACGCGGACACGGTAGCCGCCGGCGCGGCGTGGCCCGGCGTCCAGCTCACCGCCGTGCACCGCGACCCGCTCCCGCATCCCCAGCAGGCCGAACCCGGTCGCCCCTGCCGCCGCGCCCCGGCCCGGCACGCCCCTGCCGTCGTCGGTGACCTCCACCTCCAATGCGGTATCGAGGAAACGGACCCGAACGTCAGCCGTGCGGGCGCCCGCGTGTTTCACCACGTTGGTCAGCGCCTCCTGCACCACGCGGTACGCCGACAGCGCCACACCCTGCGGAACCACACGGACGTCGCCGTACACGCCGTAGGCCACCTCGATTCCCGAGGCGCGTGCGGCGGTCACCAGTTCCGGCACCTTGTCCAGGCCTGGGGAGGCTTCGTGCGTCTCGGGCACGTCGGTGTCCTCGGCGCGCAACACTCCGAGCAGGCCACGCAGCTCGTTGATGGCCGTGCGCGCGGTCTGCTCGACTGTGCGCAGCGCATCGCTGGCCACCTCGGGGTCCTTGGTGAACACGCGGCGCGCGGCGCCTGCCTGGACGCCCATCACCGACACGTAGTGCGCGACGACGTCGTGCAGGTCACGGGCGATGCGGACGCGTTCGGCGACGATCGCGCCCCGGGTGTTCTGTTCCTGCGACAGCCGCAGTTCCTCCGCGCGCTGCACGAGCTCGGCCCGCCGCCGTGCGGCCAACCAGGCCAGGTTGCCGAAGAAGTACGCGCCCAGGAAGTACATCAGGTTGTAGGCGATGCCGTAGATCACCGAGGCCACCACGGGGTCGAGCGGACCTGCCGCGTGCTCGAACGGTGAGATCGGCCGGTTCATCGCGACCACGATGCCGTACGCGAGCCAGATGAACATGGCCACGATCACGCCGATGCGTGACCACCGCGCCCAGGTCCGGTGCCGCTCCCACGCGCCCACGGTGTAGATGGCGATGAACAACGCGACCGACGGCATGACGTTGTCGCCGACATGTCTGGCCTGCGCCGCGATGAACACGGCGCCCACGACGAGCAGCACGGCCAGGGGAAAGCGGCGTCGGACGGCCAGCGGCACGGTGAGCGCCGCGGCCCAGAGGAGTTGCTCCCACAGCGCGGGGGCCTTGCCGAAGGCGAACGCGCCGATGCTGTTGGTCAGCACCATCGCCACGACCGCACCCGCGAGCACCAGCAGGGCGATCCACACGTCGTGGCGTTGCTCGGCGGGGGTGGGGCGAGGCCGTCGCCAGTTGCTCCAGGCCAGGTCCTCGCTGCTTACGTCACCCATGACGGGCAACGTAGCCGAGCGGGCCGGTGTCGTCGTCCTGACCTGCCATTCCAGCCCGGTCATTCCCTGGGGCTATGACATGGCTTCCTGCTGCGGGGTACCGCGATCGGCCGCCGACCACAACCCTTCTCACTATGTGGGTGGTATTGACAGGTGCCGCGGTGGCGTTGGCGATCAACTACTTCGTGCCGGTGCTGAGCGCGTTGACGGTGGCGGTCCTGCTCGGTGTCGCGGTGCCGGTGCACGCGGACCTCAAGCAGGTCACGCGGCGGTTCCTGCGAGCCGGAGTGGTGCTGCTCGGGTTGCAGCTGAGCCTGTCCGAGGTGACCAGCCTGGGGTTCGGGACCGTCATCGCGGTCGTGGTCACGGTGCTCACCGCGTTCTTCGGCACGCTGGGGCTGGCGCGCCTGCTCGGGGTGTCGCGTGGGTTGGGGCTGATGGTCGCGACCGGGTTCTCGATCTGCGGCGCGTCCGCGATCGTCGCGATGGACAGCGTGGCGCGGACGGACAAGGAGGACGTCGCCGCGGGCGTGACGCTGGTGACGCTCTACGGCACGTTGGCGATCGGCCTGGTGCCGTTGATCGGCAGCGGGATGGGCAGCGAGTTCCTCGGCAAGTGGGCGGGCCTGAGCGTGCACGAGGTGGCGCAGGTGGTTGCCGCCGCGTCACCAGCGGGCGCGGCGGCGGTCGGCATCGCGGTGGTCGTGAAGCTCACCCGCGTCGTGCTGCTGGCGCCGATCGTCGCGGGCGTCGGGTTCTTCCAGCGCCAGGACGGCCCGAAGCCGCCGGTCGTGCCGCTGTTCGTGGCCGGCTTCCTCGTGATGATCCTGGTGCGGAGCACGGGAATCCTGCCGCCGGTCGTCCTGGACGGCGCCAAGCTGGGCACGACAGTGCTGCTCGCGGCCGCCATGTTCGGGCTCGGCACGACAGTACGGCTGCGTCAGGTGTTGCGGTCCGGCCGCAAGGGCCTGGTCCTCGGCGCACTGTCGACAGCGCTGGTCGGCGCGGCGGCCTTCGGCACGCTGTTGCTGTCCGGCGCGGCGTGACCCCGTAGCGTGCGCCCGCCCTCGCGAGGAAGTGCACCGGACCGCGGGCTCCACCACACCCCCCGTGCTGGAGCCCGCCGTACTGACAAGTGCGTCAGTGTGCCGATCGTGCACGGCTCATCCGTAGAGGTCATGCTGGCATGCCTGTCGTCCGGTTTTGTCCGTAGCGGGCAGCGGACAGCATTCGGTCAGGGCATCATGTGGTGGTATGGGAGCGAGGGCGGGAGTCGACGATCCAGTGGCGTCGTTTCGCGCGCGCCTCAATGCCCTGTACAGACATGTGCGTACTCCGACGTACGCTCAGCTTGAGGCCAGCGCTGCGCGATCGGGTAGAAAACTCGCGCGATCGACCACGGGAACGTTGCTCACCGGTTCGGGCAGGCCCCGTTGGGACACCGTCGAAACGTTCGTGACGGCCTGTCGGCACCATGCCAACACCCGCCGGTTGTCCATACCCGAAGCGAAGTTCGACCTCACCGCCTGGCGCGAGGACTACGAGCGGACCGGGAACTCACCGCGCTCCACCGGCCAGGACCCGGACATCCCGGCGGTTCCCGCCGACCACGTCGTACCGCGCCAACTGCCGCTGCCGGTGAGCGCGTTCGTCGGGCGGGTCACGGAACTGGACGTTCTCGACGATTCCCTGACAGTTCCCGCACCGATGGTGGTCATCGGCGGAGCCGGTGGCATCGGGAAGACCTCACTGGCCCTGCACTGGGCCCACCGCAACGCCGACCGTTTTCCCGACGGGCACCTTTTCGTCGACCTGCACGGTTTCAGCCCGGACAGCAGACCGCTCAACCCGCAGTCCGCGGTACGCGGATTCCTCACCGCGCTGGGTGTCAGCCCGGAACGCGTGCCCGCTGATGCCGATGCGCAGGCCGCCTTGTACCGCAGCGAGATCGCGGGCAAACGGATGCTGATCCTGCTGGACAACGCCGCGAGCACCGATCAGGTGGTGCCTCTGCTGCCTGGTACGACGACCTGTTGTGTCCTGGTCACCAGCAGGAACAAACTCGCCGCCCTGATCGATCGTTACGGCGCACGGCACCTGCAACTGGACACGCTTCACCCCGACGAGGCACACGCCTTGCTGACGCGGCGTCTCGGCTCGGCGCGCGTGGCCGCCGAACCTCACGCGACCGGCGACCTGATCCGGCTTTGCGGGTACTACCCGTTCGCCCTGGCCATCATGGCCCGGCACGCGCACACTCGGCCACACATCCCGCTCAGCGAGTTCGTCGCCGAACTGGGGGACCTCGGCCTGGCGGCGCTGGACAACGAGGATCCCACCGCGAGTCTGCCCACGGTGCTGTCCTGGTCCCTGCGTGGTCTCAGCACCGAACAGCACACGGTGTTCGCGCTGCTGAGCATCACTCCCGGGGTGGACATCGGTCTGCCTGCCGCCGCCAGCCTCACCGGTCTGCCTGTCCAGCGGACACGGGACACGCTGCGTGTTCTGGAGGACGCGTCCCTGCTGGATCGCCACGCGCACGGTCGTTACGCCATGCACGACCTGATCCGCGACTACGCCACCGCCGCCGCCCGGCGCATGGATGACCGCACCCGAGATGCGGCGCTCCGGCGGGTGGTCGACTTCTACATCCACACGGCCCTTGCCGGCCTGCGGTTCCTGGCACCCGCACACGCCAGGCAGATCCGGCTCGAACCGCCCGCGGCCGGTACCCACCTCCATCCGATACCGGACGCCGAGGCGGCGCTGGCCTGGTTCAACACCGAACACCTCAACCTGCTCGCCGCCGATCTGCTCGAACGCGTGCTGGCGACGATCGGGCCGCACGACCCGTCTCGCGAAGTGCTGCTCGTGGCACTGGTGCGGGTGCTGTTCCGGCTGACCCGCAACCCGGAAGCCCAAGCCAGACAGGCACTCACCGCGTCGACCGACCCGGCGCGCACCGAAGAGTTGCGGCAGTTGCTCGCGGCGATCGTCTACCGCAACGGCAGACGCGACGAGGCCATCCGCACCCTGACAGAGTCCACAGTAGACGATCTGGTACCCGAGGCATGGCGGCAGCGGCGCAAAAGCCTGCTGGCACACCTGCGCCGGGACGTCTCCGACGTCGACGAGGCCGAGGTGGACGCGAAAGCCGAGTACGCCGAGGCCGTCCGCGACGGCGACGACTACCTGGCGGCACACGCGCTGCAGACCCGGTGGCTGGTCGACTCGATCCGGCGGGATCACGAGGCCGCGCTGCGGCACGTCGACGCGGCCATCGCCATGGTCCGCGGTTCGCCGGAGTTGGCCGACAAACACGTCAACCTGCTGGACAACCGGCTGTTCACGCTGCAGAACCTCGACCGGATCGCGGACGCGGACGCGACCCTGCGCACGGCCGCCGCACTGGTCACCGACCACCGGCTGCCGGTCGGACCGCAGGTGTCGGCCGCGGTGCACCACTACTGGACCGGCCGGTGGGACGACGCGCTACTGGAGTTGCGGACCATCACCGAGGACGGCCCGGCGATCACGTACTCCGGGCTGATGGACGCCGGACCGGAGGGCCTGTTGCTGCACGGTGTCTCCGCGCTGATCGCAGGCAGGCGCGACGACCGCGCAACCGTGGCCGCGAACCTCGACGCCGCCGAGAAGTACTCGCTGATCACCGAATCGGCACGGGAGAACTGCGACTTCCTGCTGGTGGCGCGGGCGGTCGCCGCCATGCAGCGTGGCGATGCGCTCGGAGCGCTGACCGAGTTGGCGCCGGTGCTGGACCCCGCGTACGCCGAGATGATGCTCCGGCACCAGTGGTTGCCGGATGTGGTCCGGCTGGCCCTGGAGGTCCACGACACCGAGCGGGTCGACGAAGCGCTGGCCGTTGCCGAGATGGAGGCCGCGCGGGAGCGGGTGCCCGCGCGGGCTCAGGCCGCGCTGCACCGTTGTCAGGCGCTCATCACCGGCGATCCGGAACCGGCGCTCACGGCCGTCTCGCACTACCGGTCCGTCGGCCGTTCGGTCGAACTGGCGTCGGCATTGGCGGAAGCGGCGACTCTGCTGGCCAAGCGGGACCTGCCCCGGGACGCGGCGGTGGCGTACGAGGAAGCGATGCGATCCTTCGCGTCATTGGGCGCGCACTGGGACATGGCCAGGACCGTCGCGCACATGAGCAGGCTCGGTATCAGTGAGCCGAAAGCCACAGCGCCGCCGGACCGTCCTTCGCCGGGTGGCGCCTGACCCGCTCGGCGATGCCGACACACCTCAACCGATCACCGGGAAACGCCGCTCCGCGGCCATTCCGGTCAACGCGGCCTGCATCCGCCCGGTGATCTCCCGGTAGGCGGCACGCGGGTCGTCGCCGACGGTCATCGGTGGCAGCAGCTGGATGACGATCTTGGCCGGGAGCGGGATGTGGCCGAGGAAGTCGCCGACGTTCAGGCCCCACGGCAGCGCTATCGACAGCGGCAGTTCCCGGATGCCGAACAACCGGTCCAGCCGGAGCGCCCGCGCCAGGGTCTCCCCGCGGGTGAGGAACAGCGCGGTTTCCTGTCCGCCGATGGCGACCGCGGGCACGACCGGGACGTTGTGGTCACGCGCGAGCCGCGCCCAGCCGTGCCTGCCGCCGAGATCGATGCGGTGCCGGTGCCAACTCGGCCGGTGGACCTCGTTGTTGCCGGGGTAGACCAGTACGACGGCGTCACGGTCGAACGCGGCCTTGGCGTGTCGCGGGCTCGGGCTGATCGCACCGAACTTCCGGAAGAACGACGAGCGGGTCGACGTGGGCCCGATGTCGTCGGTCAGCGCGTACGACGGCCGCTCCGCGCCGGCGTACTCGTTGTACGCCAGCGCGAGGATCACCGAGTCCGGTGTGAGGTTGCCGCCGGAGTGGTTGCCCACCACCAGCACCGGACCGTCCGGGATCAGCTCCAGCCCGCGCACCTCCGCGCGGAACCACCGCCGCACCAGCGGCCACGTGTCGGCCAGGCGCCTGCGGATGAACTCCGGATCGCGCTCGTCCAGCGCCGCTTCGACATCCCCCACGGCACACAGCGTAGCCGAGAACCGATCATGGAGTTCCTAGATCAGCCGACGCCGTGACACCACCGCGCCGGCTCCGAGCACACCGGCGCTGATCACGAGCAGCAGTCCGAGTTCGGTGAACTGGAACGGCCAGAACTGGCCGGGCATGTGCGCCCGGACGAACTCCGTGACCGCGCCTTTCTCCTTCAGGCACACGACGATGCTTTGTTCCCCGTGGCGCGGCCGGTCACAGGGTCGTCGACCTCGCGACCCGCCGCGTCCAGGTAGCCGTAGTCCACGGGCCACGACTCCGGCGGCACGGGTGTGCTGTCGCGCGCCACGAGTGGCCTCTGAATGGTCGTCGGCTCAGCATAGAGCGGTCGCACGGCGTTGCCTACGACGATGAAGAGCGCGGAGTACACGACCAGGGTCAGCACCATGGCCGCCAATGTGTTGCGCAGCAGCAGTCCGGCTGTGACACCCAGCGCGAAGGCCAGGATCGCGTACGCGCCGACGGCCACGCCCTGGATCTCGAACAGGGTCGGCGCCTCGACGCGCCCGCGCGCAGCATCTCCGCGACGGTGAAGCCGACCAGCGCCGCGATCCGCCCTTCGGGCAGTGGGAAGGCGCAGTCCCGTAACGCCCAGCCCCGGCTGTACCTCTTGCCGAGGTTCACCGCTTCCAGTTCAGCGGTCACCTATCCCCTTGTAGTTCTCGTCCAACGTGGCCTTCACCAGCGCCTCCACGTCCTCCCGCGCCAGCCCGGCCGCTTGGGCCCGTCCGACCCAGTGCACGAGTTCGTCGCGCAGCGGGCCCTCAGCCGCCGCGCGGGGCATCGCCAGCGACCGGGACACGAACGTGCCCAACCCCCGCTTGCCCTCCACCAGGCCTTCGCGTTCCAGCTCGCGATAGGCCTTGAGCACCGTGTTCGGGTTGATCGCGGTGGCCGCCACCACCTCCTTGGCGGTGGGCAGCCGGTCGCCCGGCCGCAGGATGCCCATCCGCAGCGCGTGCTTGGCCTGGTCGACGATCTGCTGGTAGGTGGCCGTGCCGGAACGACGGTCGATCCGAAACTCGATCACCCAACACCCTTTCACTAATTAATTAGATAAAACATGTCACGGGTCACGGCCGGGGTCAACAGACGTATCGGGCACTGTGCAGAATGGAGGCATGAGCAAAGTCAAGCTGCACACGTCGCACGGCCCGATCGTCCTCGAGCTCGACGCGGCAAAGGCCCCCGAGAGCGTGGCGAACTTCCTGCAGTACGTGAACAGCGGGCACTACGACGGCACGATCTTCCACCGCGTCATCCAGACCTTCATGATCCAGGGCGGTGGCTTCGAGCCGGGTCTGCGCCAGAAGCCGACCGGCGCGCCGATCAAGAACGAGGCCCAGAACGGGCTCAAGAACGACCACTACACCGTGGCGATGGCCCGGACCTCGGACCCGCACTCGGCCACCGCGCAGTTCTTCATCAACACCGCGACCAACGACTTCCTCAACCACACCGCGCCGGCAGGCCAGGGCTGGGGTTACGCGGTGTTCGGCAAGGTCGTCGAGGGCACCGACACCGTCGACTCCATCGCAAAGGTCCCGACGGGCAACGCCGGTGGCCACCAGGACGTGCCGAAGCAGGACGTCACCATCGACAAGGCCGAGGTCATCGACTGAGCCGACCCGTCCGGGTTTCCTCGATCGAGTGACGCGGGCCTGCGGAACCTCGTGTTCCGCACGGCCCGCGTCTTCGTGAACTCACTGCCGATCAGGGGCAGCCTTCACCGGGCGTTCCGGGCGCGTGGTCAGGTACAGCTCGATTCCGTCGAGCACGCGCCGCAGCCCGAATTCGAAATCCGCGTCCAGGTCGAACTCACCCTCGCCCAGGTCGCCCACGATGGCCTCCAGCCGGTTCAGTCCGGTTCCCAACAGCCGTTCGGTCCAGTACTGCCGCACGCTCTCGCCGTCGCCCTGCGGCGTCCAGGTCAAGGCCAGCCCCTGCACATAGGAATAGAGCACGGACAGCAGGCGCAATTTCTCGTGCGGTTTCACGTCGACGTCGTCGAATGCCGCCAGCGCCCACTCCATTGACTGCAGCATGCGCGGTCCGAGCACTGGACGGCATGTCGCCGTCGCGACGAGGAACCAGGGGTGCGCGAAATAGGATCGCCAGTCCTGCCAGGCCATCGCGGCGAGCGCGTCCCGCCAGTGCGCCGGACGCGGCTCCGGGTAGCCGAACTCCCCCGCCACGGCGTCGATCATGGCTTCGAGCAGAGCTTCCCGGTTGGCCACATGCCGGTACAGGGCCATCCCGCTGGCGTTGAGCCGCTGTCCCACCAGTCGCATGGTGACCGCGTCGAGACCACCGTCATCCGCCACCTCGATGGCGGTGGCGACGATCTGCTCGCGACTCAGTGTCGGGCGTGCCATGCCTCTCCCTATCTCGCTTGCCTCTACTCCCCCCAGCCGAGTATACCTTGTAAACATCGCCATGTTTACGTTGTAAGCACCACAAGGGGGACCTGATGGAAACGCACGTGCCGACCAGGGCCACACGCCGCGAATGGCTGGGCCTCGCGGTCATCGTGCTGTCGAGCCTGCTCGTGTCGATGGACTTGTCCGTGCTGTACTACGCGCTGCCCGCGCTCAGCGCGGACCTGGGTCCGAGCAGCACCCAGCTGCTGTGGATCCTGGACCTCTACGGCTTCGTGCTCGCCGGGCTGCTGATCACCATGGGCACGCTCGGTGACCGCTTCGGCCGCCGCAGGATCCTGCTCGCGGGCGCCGCCGTGTTCGGCGTCGCCTCGGTGATCGCCGCCTTCTCGACGTCCACCGAGATGCTCATCGCCGCTCGCGGCCTGCTGGGTGTCGGCGGCGCGACGCTCGCACCGTCCACCCTGTCGTTGATCCGCACCATGTTCCACGACGCGGGCCAACGCCAGGTCGCGATCAGCATCTGGACCATGGGCTTCGCGGGCGGCGCCCTGCTCGGGCCGATCGCGGGCGGCGTGCTGCTCGAGCACTTCTGGTGGGGCTCGGTGTTCCTGCTCAACGTGCCGGTGATGGCGCTGCTGCTCGTGCTCGGCCCCGCCCTGCTGCCCGAGTTCCGCGACCCGCGGCCCGGCCCGTTCGACGTGCTGGGCGCGCTGCTCTCGCTCGCGGCGATCCTGCCGGTCATCTACGGGATCAAGAAGGTCGCCGCGGACGGTGCCGAGTGGCAGTACTTCGGCTGGATCGCGATCGGCCTCGCACTCGGCGCGCTGTTCCTGCGCCGGATGCGGCGGGCCGAGCACCCGATGATCGACATCCGGCTGCTGCGCCGGGCGCAGTTCAGCGGTGCGATCGTGACCGGCGCGATCACGTTCGCCCTGATGGCCGGGCTTGGTCTGTTCATCTCGCAGTACCTGCAGCTCGTGCTCGGATTCGGTCCGCTGAAGGCGGCGTTGTGGAACCTGCCGGGCATGGCCGGGATGGCAGTGGGCGTCACCGCGGCGACCACGTTGTCGGCACGGATCCGGCCTGCCGTGCTCGTCGGACTGGGCCTGTTGATCGCGGCCGTCGCCTACGTCCTGCTGGCCCAGGCGGACACGACCGGCGGACTGGGCTGGGTGGTCATCTCCCAGGTGCTGCTGGCCGTCGGCATCGGCGGTGTGGCCACGATCGCCACCGACCTGGTGATGGCCACGGCGCCGAAAGACCGCGCGGGCTCGGCGGCGGCGTTGTCCGAGACCGCCAACGAGTTCGGTGGCGCGATCGGCATCGCCGTGCTCGGCAGCATCGCCGCGGCGATCTACCAGGCGGGCCTGCCCGAGCACATCGAGGGCCCGGCACGCGACACCCTCGGCGCGGCACACCAAACGGCCGCGTCCCTGCCCGCCGACCTCGCCGCCCCGCTGATCCGCGCCGCCAACGAGAGCTTCGTGGGCAGCATGCAGTGGATCGTGTGGCTCGCGGCGATCGGATCGGTGCTGATCGCCGCGTTCGTGATGCTCGTGCTGCGACGAGTACCTGCGCGAACGTCCACCCCGGAACCGGCCGCGAGCCAACCGGCCTAGCGGACGGCGGTCACATCAGTACCGTGCCAGGGGGAGGTGCGGGTGAGTGACACACGAATTCGGCGCCGAACTACGGCGGCGGCGGGTGCACGCCGAGGTCTCGCTGAGCGAACTGGCCCAACGGCTGAACTTCAGCAAGGGCTACCTCAGCAAGATCGAGACCGGCAGGCAGGCACCGACCGAACAACTCGCCCGCCTCGCCGACGCCGAACTCGGCGCCGACGGCGACCTGGCGGCTCTGGTCGAGCACCCCGGACAGTCGGCCCACACCCCGGCACACGCCAAGGCGGTGCACGCCAGCAGACGTGAAGTCCTCGCCTTCGGCAGCGCGTTGTTCCTCCCCTTGGGAATCAGCGACGGCGACGCGGAAACCGCGGGCGAGGACCCGCAGACACGGCTGTACTACCGCGACCAGTTCGAGCAGCTGCGCAGACGGGGCCAGCAAAGCGCACCCGGCCTCGTCCTGCGCACAGTCGGCGTCGAGTACTGCACGCTGCTCGAGCTCGCCAACGCCGCCCACGCCCCGTCGACCCGCTCGGCGTTCGAGGTCCTCGCCGCCCGATATGCCGAGTTCGCCGGCTGGATGGCCCAGGAGGCCGGCGACAACGAGGCCGCACTGGCGTGGACGAGGCAGTCCGCGAACCTCGCCACCCGCGCGGGTGACACCGCACTGGCCGCGTACACCCTGGTGCGGGAAGCCGAGCTCGCCATGTACGCGCACGACGCCTCACGAACGATCTCCCTTGCACGACAAGCACAAGCCCAGCGGGGAACAGGCACCCGAGTCCGTGCGCTGGCCGCGCATCGGGAGGCCCAGGGCCACGCCATGCTCAACAACGGCCACGACTGCCACGCCGCGTTGGACCGTGCACAAACCTTGCTGGCCGACGGCTCACCCGATGGCCCAGGCGGGTCGCCGCTGGGCTCCACCAGCGTCGCCGACCTGAACCTGGCCGTCTCCGGCTGGTGCACCTACGACCTCGGCCGCCCCCGGCAGGCCGCTGAGCAACTGGAACGCGCGCTGTCCCAGACCGCGCCGACCGCACGACGCGCCCGCGCGATGTACGGCGCCCGGCTCGCACTGGCCTACGAGGCCACCAGCGACCTCGACCGGATGTGCGAGGTCGCGGCGTACGTCATCGACATCGCCCAGCCGATCGGCTCGTCCACCGCACGGACCGAGCTGCGCAGGCTCACGCGGGCCATGGCGCGCAGGCACAACTACCGCCCGGCGAAACAATTGCACGTCGAAATCACCGCAGCGCTGTTCGGGTTTCCTGTTTCCTGACCGACAGGAGATCAGGAAACGCCTTCCTCATCTCCGCGACCGCGGTCATTCTTGGCGTCACCACCGGTGACACATCCCACGAAGGTCGACGTCTTCCTTCACGCATGGCTTCCTGAAGGAGGAAAACCATGGAGCCGCACTGATGCGTCCGTGAGGGCGGTGATGTCCGGATGTCGTGATCTCCGGACATCACCGCCATTGAATTCCGTACGCACACCCGTTAATCAGATCCCGGAACTGCGTGCTCACCTCGTACGCCTTGTCCGGCACCAATTCCGCCCCCGGCACCGGGTCGTCGTGCACCGCGCTGTACGGGGCACCGTCGTGCCGCCAGATCGTGCCGGGCACCCGGTCGGGGTGGAACCGCACGACCAGCGTGAAGAAACGGCATTGCCGATAGGGGACGTAGACGTACCTCGTCGCCATTCGCTGGCCCGGGGGAATTCGCTGGATCAGGCCGTAGGTGTGCCGTTCGCCGCGGTGCAGCGTCCTCGGCAGGGTGATGTCGGTGCTGAAGTTCGTGCTGGAGCCCTGACCGGTCGCCGCCAGCAGGCCGCCGAACATCATCTCCGGGGCGACGCCGACCGGCCCGCTGCCGTTCGACGGGTCCTTCGGGATGTCGATCGAGGTCACGATCTTGTCGAGGGAGTCGGCGGTCACCACGATCGTGCGCCGCTCGACCGCCTCGGGGCTCGGCAGGTCCAGCCGCACCACCGCCTCGAACATGTCGACGTACCAGCCGGTGCCGCCGTGCCCGACGCCCGGCATCGGCGCCTGGCCGCGATCGGCGTTGGCCACCATCCGCTCGAACGCGTCGTCCATCCGCCTGCGCGCGGTTCTCTCGTCGTAGAAGAATTCCCCCGCCAGGCCGGTGAGCCGCTGCCGCAATGTGTCCCCGTCGGGCGCGGGCGGGACGTTCAACGCGCACCGCGCGACCCGCTCCAGCGATTCGGGCAATCCGGTCATCAGCTCGTTGAGATAGGCGACTACCCTGACCCGCAACGCCGTCCCGGTGTCCACCGATGTGCCGATAAGCGCGGCGAACTCCGGGTCGATCCGGGATTCCAGGTCCTTCGACTGCACGCCGCGGCCCTTGCGCAGCTGGACAAGGCTTTCCTTCACGATCTCACCGACAGTGCGCACGGTACGGAATTCTTCCCTCAGATGGCCGGTGTGTGAAAAATGGGCGGCGACGGCTGATCTGTCGATCCTGTCGGCGACGGAAAGGTACCATTACGCCAACAGATGGTACAGCGGTTCACCCGTCCGGGAAACGGCAACGAAATCCGGCGTCACCCGGATGGACCAGCTCCGGCCACACCACTCCACCGGCTAGAGTCGGGCAGGTGAGCCAGAAGAGCTTCGCCTCGTCGGCCGACCTCGCCGACAAGGAACAGACGTTGGAGATTCTCGGCGACGGCGTCTACGCGCTGACCGCGGAAGGCGACCCGAACGTGGGCGCGATCGAAGGCGAGGACTTCCTCGTCTGCTTCGAGGCGCTGGCCACGCCGGTCGCGGCGCGGGAGTGGCTCGACAGACTCAGGGAACACACCGGCAAACCCGTTCGCTACCTGGTGCTCTCGCACTACCACGCCGTCCGGACGCTCGGCGCCTCCGCGTTCGACGCCGACGTGATCGTGGCGCACGAGAACACCAAGGCGCTGATCGCCGAACGCGGCAAGCAGGACTGGGCCAGCGAGTTCGCGAGGATGCCGCGACTGGCCAAGTCGCCGGAGTCGGTGCCCGGCCTGACGTGGCCGACGCTGACGTTCACCGACCGGCTGACCATCGACCTCGGCGGCGAGCGCGGCGACCTCGTGCTGCAGTACTGCGGCCGCGGGCACACCGAGGGCGACATCGTCGCATGGCTGCCGCGCAAGAAGGTCCTCTTCGCCGGCGACCTGGTCGAGGCGCAGGCGGCGCTGTACACCGGCGACGCGTTCCACACCGACTGGGCGACCACCACGTTGGACACCGTGCGGACGTTCGACGCGGAGGTGCTGATCGGCGGCCGCGGCGCGGTCACCCACGGCCGGGACGCGGTGCACGCGGCCATCGACCAGACCCGCAACTTCCTCGACGTCATGCGCCGCGAGGTCTCGGCGGTGTTCGAGGCGGGCGGCACGCTCAAGGAGGCGTTCGAGCGCACGCACGCCGCACTGTCGCCGCAGTACGGCAAGTGGCCGATCTTCGAGCACTGCCTGCCGTTCGACGTCTCCCGGGCGTGGGACGAACTGGCCGGGATCGAACGTCCGGTGATCTGGACCGCCGAGCGCGACCGCGAAGTCTGGGACCAACTGGCGTGACTGTCCTGGTCGTCGGCAACGGACCGGTCGGCCAGACCACGGCGCTGCTGCTGGCCCGCTGGGGTGTGCCGAGTGTGCTGCTCGACGGGCGTCCGGCCCGTGATCCCGTCGGCTCCAAGTCGATCTGCCAGCAGCGGGACGTGCTGGACATCTGGCACTCGGTCGGCGCGGGCGCCCAGATCGCCGCCGAGGGCCTGACCTGGCGCACCGCGCGGACGTTCTACCAGGACACCGAGCTGTTCGCGGTCGACCTGCCGTCCGACGGCGTGCTGCCGCCGTTCGTGAACCTCTCCCAGGCCCGCACCGAGGAGATCCTCGACTCGTGGATCGCCCGGCAGCCGCTGATCGACGTGCGCTGGGGTCACCACGTGACAGGTCTGGAGCAGGACGCGGACGGCGTGACCGCGACGTGCGCGGACGGCCAAGTGTTACGCGGATCCCACATGGTGTTGTGCGCGGGGGCTCGTGCCGAGGACCTGCGCACGGCGTTGGGCGTGACGTTCGACGGGCGCTCCTTCGACGACCAGTTCCTGATCTGCGACATCCACGCCGACTTGCCCGGCTGGGCGCACGAGCGGCGGTTCTACTTCGACCCGCCGTGGAACCCCGGCCGCCAGGTGCTGATCCACCCGTGCCCCGGCTCGGCGTTCCGCATCGACTGGCAGGTGGTGGGCGACTACGCGGTCGAGGACGACGACCTGGACGGCCGGATCAAAGCGATCATCGGCGACGCGGACTACTCGGTGATCTGGCGGTCGGTGTACCGGTTCCACTCACGGGTGGCCTCGCGGCTGCGGGTGGGCCGGGTCCTGCTGGCAGGCGACTGCGCGCACCTGATGGCCCCGTTCGGCGCGCGTGGCCTGAACTCCGGCGTGGCCGACGCCGAGAACGCCGCGTGGAAGATCGCGTTCACCGTGCAGGGCAAGGCATCGACGGATCTGCTGGAGACGTACCACGTCGAACGGCACGCCGCCGCGACGGAGAACCTCCGCGTCACCGGCGAGACGATGGACTTCCTCGTGCCGCGCGACGAGACGCGACGGCGGCACCGAGTGTCCATATTGGAGCAGGCCAGGCACGACCCGTCGGTGCACCCGCGGGTCAACTCGGGACGACTGTCCCAACCACACCCGTACCGCGATTCCCCCCTGACCTACGGGACACATCCCGCCGCGGGTCTGCTTGTTCCCGAACAGGTTCGCGCGGTCGCCCGTGACGGGCTGCAGGTCGTCCGGCACGGCGACCCGATCGCGGAGAAGCTCGGTGTGCGGCCCGGCGAGATCTGGGTGATCCGGCCGGACGCCTACGTCGCCGCGGTGGTCACTTCCGAAGCCGACGCGGAGTCCGCGCTGTCCCAGTTCTGACGCCGCCACGGCAGCAGCACCGACGTCAGCACCATCAGCACGCCCGCGATCGCCATCGCCGCGCTGGCGCTGGTGAACGCGGCCAGCACACCCCAACCGGCCGTCAGCACGGCGATCCCCGTACGACTGGTGATCGTCCACGCCGTGAGGATCCTGGCGACCTTGTCGTCCGGGGCGCGTCGCAGGCGGCAGGTGGCGAACACCGGGTTGAACACCGCGATGCACGTGATCATGCTGAACTGCACCGCGATCACCATCACCAGCCCGGCCGCACCCGTCCCGATGAACCCCAGGCCCATCAGCCACACCGTCCGCGCGACGCCGAAGCCGAGCAGGATCGCGCGCTGGCCGAACCGGCGGGTCAGCGGCTGTGACAGGCGCGCGCCGAGCAGGCCGCCGAGACAGGAGATCCCCAGCGCCAGGCCGTATGCCAGCGGAGTGAACCCCAGTTCGTGCACCATCCGGTACAGCAGCAGGGGCCCGGTGGCCATGATCAGCGAGTTCGCCAGTACCCCGTTGGCCAGCATCAGCCGCAGCCAGGTGTCGCGGAAGATGGCCCGCCAGCCCTCGGTGACCCGCCCCTTGTGTTCGCGCACGGCCGGAGGCGGCGGTTCCGGCGCCTTGATCATGCGGATTCCCAGTGCGGACAACAGGAAACTGACGCCGTTGAGCAAGGTGGTGGCCGCCGGGCCGAGTGCGCCGACGAGCCCGCCGCCCAGTGGCGGCCCGACTGCCGCGGAGATCCACAGGACGTTCTCGAACCGGCCGTTGGCGGTCAGCAGGTGTTCTGGGGGCACCAGGCCTTTCAGGTGTGCCCCGCTGGCGCCGACGAAGACGATGTCGGCGAGCGCGACCACGATCGCCACCGCGAGCAGGTGGTAGTAGGTCAGCGCGTGCAGCGCGTACGCGGCTGGAACCGTGGCCAGCACGGCGAACCGCAGCACGTCGGCGCTGATCATCAGCGGCCGTTTGCGCCGGGACTCCATCCACGGACCCAGCGGCACGGCGAGCAGCGCGCCGATCGCCAGGCTGGCCGCCGCGATCAGCGACACCTGCGCGGCACTGACGTGCAACGCGAGGATGGCGATCAGCGGGAAGGCGTCCAGCGCCAGATACGTCCCCAGTGTGCTGGCCGTGTACGCCCGCCACAGCCACCCGAAGTCTCGCCCCACCCCGGTGATCCAACCATCCGGGCGAGCGGCACACCACGAATTGATCAAGAAACACGCCAGGCCATGGCGGGCCGCCCCGGCGCGGTGCATGATCCACCGATCCAGGGTGGACCTCCCGGTCAGCGGTCCATCGCCCCCAGTCGACGAAAGCCCTCTGTGCCAAAGACAGCAGCTTCCAGGACCGCACTTCCCGGCCGGTCGTGGATCATCCTATTTTCGTCACTTTCATACTCACTGTGGACGTAGTCATGGCTGTCGAAGCCGGCAGATTGGCCGTGTCATGAACCAATCCCGCTCGCAAGACGGCTGTCTTGCGAAAATGACAGAAGACTGTCTCGTCCGTTAGGCCGTTTGGTCCTTAACTTTTGTCTGCGGAATGCATAAGTTGCACGGGATCGAACCGAAAGAACCTGGCCCCGTCGGACTGAGGCAAGACAACAACATCAGCAGCCGTCCATGCAAGCGCGGCATGGGCGCCACTTGCGTGATTGCTGGGGATGTGCGAGCCGCCACGCTGGAGTCGCGGTGTGCCGCCATGCCCTCGTAGCGGTGTCGAAGACGCTTCGAGGACCGTTCGGACCGATTCGCCGTTGACCCGAATGGAGAAGGATGGACAAGCACGCCCAGACCGGCTGGTTGCAGAAACTTGTCACCCGTCGCTCTGTGCTCGCCACAAGCACCGTCGGCCTGGCCGTACCGGCCGCCATGACGCTGGGCGCGGCCGCACCGGGCGGATCGGCCGCACAGGCACAGACCGGTGTGGTCAAGAAGATCACCATGTACGCGGAGTACCTGCCGGGTCAGACCACCAACTACTTCATCGGCTACGGCCTCGAAGAGGGCAAGCCGTCGATCCCCGGTCCCCTGCTGCAGATCTACGAGGGCGACACGCTGGAGATCACCCTGGTCAACAAGACCGACCAGCGGCTGTCGATCCACCCGCACGGCGTGGACTACAGCACCGAGTCCGACGGCAGCCCGCTCAACGACTCCTTCAACGCCCCCGGCCAGACCCGGGTGTACACCTGGCGGAGCAACGAGATGTCCGCCGCCGAAGGCAGGCGGTTCATGCCGGGCAGCGCGGGCTACTGGCACTACCACGACCACGCGTACGGCGACCACGGCACCGCGGGCCTGTTGCGCGGCATGTACGGCGGGCTGATCGTGCGCCGCCGCGGCGACATCCTGCCGGAGAAGACCTTCGTGGTCGTCATGGACGACACCAGGATCAACCACAAGAAGGCGCCGGACACCCCGATGTTCGAGGCCAACCTCGGCCAGCGCGTCGAGTGGCTGGCGATCGGCCACGGCAACCTGTACCACACGTTCCACCTGCACGCGCACCGCTGGGCCGACAACCGCACGGGCATGCTCGAGGGGCCGTCCGACCCCAGCCGCGTGATCGACATCAAGGACCTCAACCCGGGCACGTCGTTCGGCTTCCAGGTCATCGCGGGCCAGGGTGTCGGCCCGGGCGCGTGGATGTACCACTGCCACGTGCAGAGCCACTCGGACAGCGGGATGTCCGGGATCTTCCTCGTCCGCAACGCGGACGGCAGCATGCCCCCCGGTGCGCAGGAAGCGATCGACCGCTTCCACGGCCACGAGCACAAGCCCGCGGCAGCCGACACGGCACCGCCGCCAGGAGAACCGGCGACGCAGGGGCACGCGCATCACAACTGACCTCCTGGCCTGCCTACGACAAAGGAGTTAGGGATGGGGCGACGGCTTATGACTGGCCGATTTCGCAGGAGAACAGGGAGACAAGCCTTATTGGTGCTGACCGCCGCGGCGGCCATGGTGGGCGGAACGCTGACATCCGCCGCCGCGGCACCGCAGCAGCAGGCACCCGCGGCTGCTGTCGCCGACACCGGCGTCAAGGTCCTGGTGTTCCACGGTCCGCTGGCCGACCAGCAGGACCCGGTGGCCAAAGCGGCCACCACTGTCAAGGAAATCGGCGCGGCCAACGGCTTCTCGGTCGACACGACCTCGGACCCGAACGCGTTCACCGCGCAGAACCTCGCCGCCTACCGCGGCGTGGTGTTCCTGTCCGCGGAGAAGGCCGCGCTGACCCGCGACCAGGAAGCCGTGCTGCAGGCATACATCAAGGCGGGCAACGGGTTCCTCGGCGTCGGCGACGCGGCCAAGGCGCAGCCCGACTCGGCGTGGTTCACCGGTCTGATCGGCACGCGTCCGGTCAACACCTTCTCCACACCGGAATCGGTCGGCACCGTCACCGCGAGCGCGGAGAACGCGCCGAACGAGACCGCGGCGAAGGCGGCCGACAACAACCCGGGCACCAAGTGGTTGACGTTCAACCCGACCGGGTGGCTGGCCTACCAGATGAAGTCGGCCTCGGCGGTCAACCGGTACTCGCTCACCTCGGCCAACGACTACGTCGGCCGCGCGCCGAAGGACTGGACCCTCGAGGGCTCCAACGACGGCACCACGTGGACGAAGGTGGACCAGCAGTCCAACCAGGTGTTCACCGACATCTTCCAGACCAAGCTGTACCCGATCGCCTCGCCGGTGTCGTACACGAACTACCGGCTCACCATCACCGCCAACAACGGTGACCCGATCATCCAGCTGGCCGACCTGAGCCTGTTCGCCGGGGACCCGACTCCCCCGCCGCCGCCCGGGGTCAACCAGGCGGTGGTGAACATCCTCGACCGGCAGCACCCGGCCACCAAGGGCCTGCCGCTCAACCTCACCCGCTCCGACCGGTGGTACAACTGGTCGCCGAACCCCGTCGGCACCGTGCACACGGTCGCGCAGGTCGAGGAGCGGCACTACGACCCGGGTCCGGGCGCCAACGGCCCGTTCCACCCGGTGTCCTGGTGCCGTGACTACGAAGGCGGCCGGTCGTTCTACACCGGGATGGGCCACACCGAGGGCAGCTACAGCGAGCCCGCGTTCCGCAGCCACCTGACCGGCGCGCTGCAGTGGACGACCGGTGTGGTGCGCGGTGACTGCCAGGCCACCATCGCCTCGAACTACAAGATCGAGCGGCTGACCGCGGCCAACAAGCCGGGCCAGCTCGACCAGATCGGTGAACCGCACGGCATCACCACCGCCCCCGACGGCACGATCTTCTACGTCGGCAAGGCGGCGTGCCCGTCCGGCGAGATCTCCGACTGGGAAGACCCGAACGTCGGCCTCGGTTGCGGCACCATCCACCAGTACAAGCCGGACACCAAGCAGGTCAAGCTGCTCACGACCCTGCCGGTGATGGGCAACCGCGGTGGCGGCGGTGAGCTGCAGAAGAACGAAGAGGGCCTGCTCGGCATCGTGCCGGACCCGAAGTTCACCGAGAACGGCTGGATCTACGTCTACTGGATGCCGCACGACACGGTCGACCGCGTCAAGCACACCGGCAAGCGGACGATCTCGCGGTTCACCTACGACCGCACCGCCCAGACGATCGACCAGAGCACGCGCAAGGACCTGCTGCAATGGTTGACGCAGGAGCACAGCTGCTGCCACGCCGGTGGCGGCATGGCGTTCGACGCCAAGGGCAACCTGTACGTGGGCTCCGGTGACAGCAACTCCTCGGAGGGGTCGGGCGGGTACTCCGGCAACAACTGGACCAAGGACTTCGAAGGACTGTCCTTCCAGGACGCACGCAGGACCGCGGGCAACACCAACGACCTGAACGGCAAGATCATCCGCATCCACCCGGAGGCGGACGGCACGTACACCATCCCGCAGGGCAACCTGTTCCCGCCGGGAACGGACAAGACCCGCGCGGAGATCTACGTGATGGGCGTGCGCAACATCTCGCGCCTGCAGATCGACCCGGTCACGCAGTGGCTGACCGCCGCGTGGGTCGGCCCGGACGCCACGAAGCCGAACCCCGAACTCGGCCCGGCCAAGTACGAGACCGCCACGATCATCACCGAGGCGGGCAACCACGGCTGGCCGTACTGCATGGGCAACAAGCAGCCGTACCGCGACCGCAGCAACACCGACGCCAATGTGTTGACCGGGTGGTACGACTGCAACGCGCCGAAGAACAACTCGCCGCGCAACACGGGTCTGGTCGACCTGCCGCCGGTGAAGAACAACATGATCTGGTACACGCCGGACGGCGGCGGCCCGGTCTTCCCGGCCCGGCCGGACGGCAGCGGCCTGCCGACGTACAAGGACACGGACGCCACCTACACCCAGCCGTACCTCAAGGGTGGCAACCAGGCCGTCATGACCGGCCCGACCTACCACCGCGAGCTGATCAACGCCAACAGCGGTGTGGCGTGGCCGGAGTACTGGAACAACAAGTGGTTCATCGGTGACCAGGGCAACGCACAGAACCGCATCGCGGTGACGGCGGACCCCGCCGGTGTCCCGACCGGCCAGCCCCCGGCGTTCGCCGAGTCCCTGCGGGCGATCATCCCCGGCGGCAACGGCAGCACGCAGCTGCAGAGCTGGATGGACGCGAAGTTCGGCACGGACGGCGCGCTCTACCTGCTCGACTACGGCGGCGGGTTCTTCACGCTGCACCAGAACCAGAAGCTGATCAAGATCAGCTACACGGGCGGCGCACCGACGCCGCGGCCGACGGCCACGTCGACCGCCGTGCAGAACAAGCCGCTGACCTACGGGTTCTCCGGTTCGAAGTCCGGTGGCGTGTCCTACCGGTGGGACTTCGGCGACGGCACGCAGTCGACCGAGGCCAACCCGATCCACACCTACGCCCGCATCGGTACGTACAACGCGAAGCTGACGGTGACGTACGCCAACGGCGAGACCCAGGTCCTGCCGGTGACCGTGAACGTCGGGTGCGCGGTGCCCGACAGCCGCGGCACGGTGTTCATGGGCGGCACGGACTCCGGTGTGGCCAACAAGCCGGTCGGCGGCGGCTGCACGATCAACGACATGGTCGACGACGAGAGCCCGTGGACCGACCACGGCGCGTTCGTCCGGCACGTCGAGGCCCTGGCCGGGCAGCTGCAGAAGGACGGTGTGATCAACAGCCGCGAGAACGGCGCGTTGGTGCGCGCCGCGGCCGGATCGGACATCGGCACGGCGGCCAACACCGGCTACCAGTCGATCTACAACGGCACCGAGGCGTCGCTGAAGGACTGGGTGCAGGCACCGGGCGGGTCGTTCTCGATCCAGCCGGACGGCTCACTGCGTTCCTCCGGCGGGCTGGGCATGCTGTGGTACGCGGGCAAGCAGTTCGGCGACTTCTCGGTGAAGATGCAGTTCCGGGATTCCTCGCCGGGTGACACCCGCGCCAACAGCGGCATGTTCACCAGGTTCCCGGATCCGCGCACTCCGCTGGAGCAGCGTCCCCCGGGCAGCTGTGGCACGGTCGGCAGCGCCCGCACCTCGCAGGCGTGGGTCGCGATCTACTGCGGACACGAAGTCCAGATCTACGACGGCACGACCGGTGAGCCCCAGAAGACCGGGTCGATCTACAACTTCGACCCGAACACCCTGGACAACGCCGGTGCCACGCCGAAGGGCGTCTGGAACGACTACGAGATCCGGGTCGTCGGACAACACTACACGATCATCCGCAACGGCAAGGTGATCAACGAGTTCGACAACACGCCGGGCAAGCAGTCGTCGCGCGAGGGCGACCCGCCGACCGACATGCGGCAGTTCGCCAGTGGCTTCCTCGGTCTGCAGAACCACGGCAACTCCGACGTGATCGATTTCCGCAACATCCGAGTGCGGTCGCTCTAGAACCGCATGGACCGGCCGGTGCGTCCTGCTTGCGCGGCGCACCGGCCGGTCCCCGCACTCACCGGAAGGTGCAGCATGTTTCGACGCTTGATCGCCGGGGTGGCAGGCGCGCTGATGGTGACGTCCATCGCCATGGCCATACCGGCATCCGCAGTTCCGACCCCCGCCTCCGCCCCCGTTCAGGCGCAGGCGCAGCAGGTGCTGAGGTGGACCGCCAGCCAGGCGACCGACCAGTACACGTCGTTCCCGACCACGGCTGTCGCGGGCAAGGCCACCATCCAGTTCGAGAACAGCAAGGCCACCCAGAGCATCGACATGACCCACACCCTGACGTTCGACCGGGACACACCCGGGTACAACACCGACGTCAGGCTCAACATCACCGCCAACCCGGAGGACGAGCAGCAGGGCAAGTGGGAGGCGGAGGTCACCCTCACCCCGGGCAAGTACCGCATCCACTGCACGTACCCCGGTCACCAGACCATGGTCACCGAGTTGACGGTGCTGCCGGACGGTGAGGACACCACTCCCCCGACGGTCAGCGCGGCGGTGAAGGGAACCAAGGACACCAACGGCAACTACGTCGGCAAGGCGACTGTCGAGGTGACCGCGTCGGACTCGCAGTCCGGTGTGGACAAGGTCGAGTACCAGATCAACGACCAGAGCTGGCAGCCGTACACCGCACCGGTCGACTTCACCACCGAAGGCGACTACTCGGTGCAGTACCGCGCGACCGACAAGAAGGGCAACCAGTCCGAGGTCGGCTCGACGCGGTTCAAGGTCGTCCCAGGGCAGACGGACAAGACCCCGCCGACAGTCAGTCACGCGATCACCGGTGACAAGGACCCGCAGGGCAACTACATCACCAAGGCCACTGTCGCGGTCACCGCGACGGACACCGAGTCGGGCGTGAAGTCCACGGAGTACAAGCTCGACTCGGGCAACTGGACCGCCTACACCGCACCTGTCGTGGTCTCGACCGAGGGCATGCACATGCTCCACTACCGGGCCATCGACAACGCCAACAACGTCTCGCCCGAAGGCATGGCCCACTTCACGGTCGTGGTCCAGCAGCCGGACACCACTCCCCCGACGGTGACCTCGGCGGTCGCGGGTGACAAGGACCCGCAAGGCAACTACATCACCAAGGCAACCGTCACCCTGACCGCGACCGACACCGGTTCGGGTGTCAAGTCGACCGAGTACAAGGTGGACGCGGGCAACTGGACCGCCTACACGGCGCCAGTCATTGTCAGCACAGCCGGTGCGCACACGGTCAAGTACCGCGCGACCGACAACGCCAACAACGTCTCACCGGAAGGCACAGCGAGCTTCACGGTCGTGGCTCCGCCAGACACCACACCGCCCACAGTCACCTCCGCCGTCACAGGCGACAAGGACCCCCAAGGCAACTACATCACCAAGGCGACCGTCACTCTGACCGCGATCGACACCGGTTCGGGTGTCAAGTCGACCGAGTACAAGCTCGACTCAGGTGCATGGACCGCCTACACCGCACCGGTTGTGGTCAACACGGCTGGCGCCCACACGGTCACGTACCGGGCTACGGACAACGCCAACAACGTCTCCGCCGAAGGCACGACCACCTTCACCATCGTGGCTCCGCCAGACACCACACCGCCCACAGTCACCTCCGCCGTCACAGGCGACAAAGACGCCCAAGGCAACTACATCACCAAGGCAACCGTCACCCTGACGGCAACCGACACCGGATCAGGTGTCAAGTCGACCGAGTACAAGCTCGACTCCGGCAACTGGACCGCCTACACCACACCAGTCGTCGTCAGCACAGCCGGTGCGCACATGCTGCACTACCGGGCCACCGACAACGCGAACAACGTCTCCCCCGAGGGCATGGCCAACTTCACGGTGGTGGTCCCGCAGCCTGACACCAACCCGCCGACGACCAGCGCGGCCGTCACGGGTGACAAAGACCCGCAAGGCAACTACCTCGGCAGCGCGTCCGTCACGATCACCGCGACCGACGCCGAGTCCGGGATCCAGTCAGTCGAGTACTCGCTGGACAACGCCGCCTGGACGCAGTACCTGAACACCATCTCGGTCGCCACCAAGGGCGCGCACACCGTGAAGTACCGGGCCACCGACAAGGCGGGCAACGCCGCGGCGGAGAAGTCCGTGTCGTTCACCGTGGTCGAGTCCGGCTCGGACAAGTGCCCGAACTCCGACACCAGGGCGACTGTGATCATCGAACGCGACGACACCGGTGTCGCGAACCCGGACACCGGCAATGGCTGCACCGTCAGCGATCTCGTGGACCAGTACCGCAACTGGGAAAGCCACGGGGTGTTCGTCAGGCATGTCGACACCGTCACCAGCGAGCTGGTGGCCCGCGGCGTGCTGTCCCGCCGGGACGCAGGCACCATCGTGCGCGCGGCCTCGCGATCCGACATCGGCAGTTAGTTCCTTTCAACGCAGCAGGGAGAAAACAGATGGCTAGACGGACCGCATCCGCGCTCGCGGCTCTGAGCGCCGTGGTCACCGCGTCCGTGATGATGGCCGCGCCCGCCAACGCCGGCTTCGTCACCTACTGCGAGGGCGAAGGCGGCCCTGTGACGCTGCCGACCGACCTCGCCGTGGCGCCGGGCAAGTCCTGCACCTTGGACAGGACGGTCATCACCGGGAACGTGAAGGTCGGCGAGGGCGCCAACCTGATCGTCAAGGGCGGCACCATCAACGGCGCGGTCGAGGTGGCCTCGGACGGCTACTTCGACGCGACGGCCACCCGGGTCGACGGTGACGTCACGCTGGCTCCCGGCGGGTTCGGGCTGTACCTGAGGAACACGGGCACCGCGAAGGTGACCGTGCAGCCGAAGACCGCGTCGCAGAGCTTCCTGTTCGTCGAGGGACAGTCGAAGATCGACGGCGCCCTCAGCTCGAGCGCGGGCGAGGTCAAGGTCGTCGACAGCGAGGTCCTCGGCAACGTCACCACGAACGGGTCGCTGTACACCGACCTGACGAACGCGTTCGTCGACGGCACCGTGTCCGTGCTGAACAACAGCGAGGGCAGCGTTGTCTGCGGTGGTGCCGTGCAGGGCAAGGCCACCTTCGCGGGCAACCGCGGCGGCGTGCAGCTCGGCCCGAACGGCGGCCTGGACTCGTGTGCCAGCGGCGGCTACTTCGCACGCGACGTCAACATCAACAACACCACCGGCAAGTCGTCGGTGGACGACACCATCATCAACGGCAAGCTGGAACTGTCGGCCAACAACCCGGTCGCCCAGCTCGCCGCGAACAACCGGATCCGCGGTGGCGTCGTCGGTGAGTCGACCTCCCCGGCAGCCGCCCGCGCCCTGGCCTCCGCCGAGCGCCAGAGCGCAGCGGAACAGAAGGCAGCTGACCGGACGGCAGCGGCCACCAGCGCCGCCGCCGCGAAGGGCAAGGCCCGTCTCTGACGGGTCCGCATGAAAGCGCCCGGGGACCCGACAACGACGTCGGGCCCCGGGCTTGTCACCTTCTGGAATGATTTCGGCCCGCGAGTAACACCGAACGTCACCACTCGATCTAGAGTTGCCGGGGCGCTGCCCCATTGCTGACTGGTCGAGATGAACGAGGGTGTGGATGCAGGCTAGTACGCTGACTCCCCAGAAACTGTTCGAGCCGCAGGTGCGGTATGTCATCCCGGTCTTTCAGCGTCCGTATGTGTGGAAGATCGAGAAACAGTGGGAACCGCTCTGGGCAGACGTCCGGGCCGTGGCGGAAGAGCTGCTCGACGCCGCGGGGGGTTCCGGCAGTCAGGCTGTGCCGCCGCATTTCCTCGGGGCTGTCGTGCTTGACCAACAACAAAGCCCATCCGGGTACATCGCGGTACGTCACGTCATCGACGGACAGCAACGGCTGATCACTCTTCAGCTCCTGCTCAATGCCACCCGGCAGGTCACCGAACACCACGGGCGCTCACGGGACACCGCCTTGCTCGCCACGTTGGTGCGCAATCCCGAGCACGTGGTCGACAGCGACGACGAGCTTCTCAAGGTGTGGCCGATCTCGGCGGATCGAGGCGCCTTCCAGTCGGCCATGGACTCCGATCGCGAAAACGACGGGGGTGAGCACCTCGTCAGCCAGGCGATCGCGTTTCTGCGCGACCGGATCACGGCGTGGGCGCTCGACTCGAACGGGCAGACCACCCCGGAGCAACGGCTCCAGGCACTGACGATGACGCTCGCGCAGCACCTCAAGCTGGTGGTCATCGACCTGGAGCCCGGCGACAACGCCCAGGCCATCTTCGAGGCGCTCAACGACCGGGGCAGTCCGCTGCTGGCCGCCGATCTCATCAAGAACGCGGTATTCCAGGCCGCCGAACGGCAAGGGGCTGGACGCTGAGGCATTGAATCAGCGGCATTGGGCGGCCTTGGACGCCCCCTACTGGCGTGAAGAACAGCGACAGGGACGACTCAACCGGCCGCGGATCGACGTCTTCCTGAACTACTGGTTGACCATGCGGCGTGCCCACGTCGTGCCTTCGGACCGCATCTTCACCGACTTCCGTGATCACGTGCTCGCAGGCAGTCCGGACGTCCGGCCTGTGCTCGACGAACTCAGCCGCGACAGCGCGTGCTACCGGCAACTCGCTCAGCAGCCACCCTTTTCGGTGCCTGGCACGTTCTACTACCGGGTCATCGAGGTCCTGGACATCGCGGCCACCATGCCTGTGCTGCTGTGGCTGATGCGCCCGGCATCGGGGGTTGCGGCAGCAGCCCGAGATGAGGCGTTGCAGGCTGTGGAAAGCTGGGTGGTGCGACGAACGCTGAGCCGGGTGACGCTGGCCGACACCAACAGCACCATGGTGGAGTTGCTGCACCAGTTGCACGCCGTCGAACCGGCGATGGCCGGGCAGGTGGCGAGGCGTTTCCTCGCCGCGCAAACAAGCGAGACCAGGCGGTGGCCCGGGGACGACCAAGTCGTGGAGAGCCTGACGGGCATGCGGTTGTACACGGCCCTGGTGCCGCGAAGGCGGGCCCGCATGTTGCTCGAAGCGCTCGAAGACGACCTGCGCTCGCCCAAGACGGAGGAAGCACACTGCAGGCGTGGCGTTCTGACCATTGAGCACATCATGCCGCAGAAATGGAGGGCCCATTGGGGCGCTGACATTGCCGGCGACCCCGCTGCCGGACACCGGCGTGCCGAACTCGTCCAGACACTCGGCAATCTGACGCTGCTGGCCGGGAAGATGAATCCCTACGTCTCGAACCATCCATGGCTGTCAGTCGAGGTCGACGGCAAGCAGATCCCGGGCAAGCGCGGATCCTTGTTCGACCACAGTGTGCTGCTGCTCAACAAGCGCCTGATCGACGCTCATCCGAACGCATGGACTGACGAGGACATCCTGAGTCGTACTCAACAGCTGGCGAAACGAGTGACGGCCATCTGGCAACGGCCGTGAGCGAGGTCGAGATCTGGAGGCGCTCCGGCCGAGGTCGGAGCGCCCATCCTTGACAGGTTTTGCCCGCTCCCCTAGCCGAGGCCGAGCACGGCCACCATCACGGGCAGGCCGACGAGGATGAGGATCGCGCCGACCACGTCGAACGAGATACCGGACCGGATCATCCGGGTGATCGAGACGGCGCCGGAGCCGTAGACCACAGCGTTCTGGGGCGTGGACACCGGCAGCATGAAGCCGAACGACGCGGCGAACGTGGCGGCCAGCGCGGGCACGAACGGATTCGCCCCCGCCGCCACGGCGATCGGGATGACGATGGGCACCACGACCGACGCCGACGCGGTGTTGCTCGTCGTCTCCGAGACCACCACCGCCAGCAGCACGGCGAAGATCGTGATCGTCACCGTGCTGCTCAGCCCCAGCGACTGCGACGCGGACTGCCCCAGCGTCTTGGCCAGCCCGGTGCTCGCCAGCAGCGAGCCGAAGATGATGCCGGTGCCGAACAGCACGATCGTGCCCCAGTCGATCGCGGCCGCGTCCCGCCAGCGCAGCGTGAACTCGCGGTTGGACCAGTCGGTGGGCAGCAGGTACAGCAGCGCCGCGCCCAGCACTGCCACGACGCCTTCGTTGAGACGGCCGCTGACGGCGTCGTACACCGCGGAGTCGTTGCCGAAGCCCACTGCGACGATCCCCGGCGCGATCCAGAGCGTCACCGTCACACCGAACGCGATCAAGGTGTTCTTCTCCGCGCGTGACAACGGGCCCATCTCGGCGCGCTGCTGGGCGATGTAGTCGCTCACGCCCTCGATGCGGCGGATCTCCGGGCGGTTGAGCAACAGCAGGATCACCACGAGCACGACGAACATCAGCAGGCAGATCGGCAGCGCGACCAGGAACCACTGGGCGAACGAGATCCGCTCCCCCGTCGCCTTCTCGATCAGGCCGCGGCCGATCAGGTTCGGCGGGCTGCCCACCGGGGTCAGCAGGCCGCCGACGCTGGCGCCGTACGCGAGCATCAGCATCAGCGCGGCGCCGACACGCAGCCGCAACGGGTCGAAGTCCTCGGCGACCATGTTCCTGTCCTGCAACAGCTTCGCGATCACGGCCAGGATGCCGACCGCTGTGGGCAACAGCATCGCCACCGTCGCGGTGTTGGACACGAACGCCGAGAGCAGGCACGTGATCCCGCCGAACGCGATGATCACGCCGAACGTCGACGAGCCGACACGGGGCAACGCCAGGATGCGGAACGCGAACCGCCGCGCGATCCCGTGCTTCAGCATGGCCTGGGCGAGGATGAACGCCCCGATGAACGTGAAGATCGTCGACGACCCGAACGGTTCGAGCGCGTCGTCCGCGGGCACGACCCCGAGGAGCACGATCAGCGCGACGCCGATCAGGCCGCCGACCGGGATCGGCACGGCCTCGGTGATCCACAGCACGATCACGCCGAGCAGGATGCCCGCGAGCGTCTGCTGGTTGCCTGCCAGGTCAAGGGGTAACGCCAGGAACACGACGGTCACCAGTGGGGCGAGCCATAACCCGACGGTGCGCCGTGCTTTCTCGAACCGTTCCTCGGCCGGGGAGAGCTTCTGCTCGCCGAGGCTGCGATAGGTGCTGTGGCCCAGCAGCGCGCTGTCCACATCGGTGCGATTGCGGGTCCGATCGTCCATGATCGCCTCCCATCCGCGTGGAGCCGGAACACGAATCGTGACACAGTCCACGGACCGACAGGACCACTCGGTCGATGACAGAATCTATACCTGTGATCACGGTTTCGAATGTGCTGGAGCAGCAACTGCGGTCGGTGGACCCGATGCGCGGCAAGGTGCTGTCCCTGGCGTTCGCCGAGCACGTCGTCCAGGTGTGCGCGGGCGAGCTGACCCCGGACCAGCAAGACATGGCACGTGTCTACCTGGGCACGGCGAAAGCCCTGTTCGCCGGTGAGGCCAGCATGACCGCGCTGGCGGACGCCGCCGCCGCGCACGCCAAGGTCCGGGTGGCGGGCAGCAGGCTCGCCGAGGAGATCCTCTGGGTGACAGTGCTCGCGGTGTCGGTCTGCTGGCAACGGGATCTCGTGCGTGAGGGCCTGAGCCGCGGTGAGCTGAAGAACGTCACGGTGCGGACGGTCGCCGCGGAGGCGCAGACCGTGGTCCGGCGGTACACGGGTGGGCGGGAGTCGGTCTGGCAGTTGACGCACCTGCTGGAGACGGCGGACCGGATCGACCCGCAGCTGATGATCAACCTGGTGGACGAGGTGGACGCCGAGCGCGCGTCGTCGTTGGCCGCGGAGTTCGCGCGGCACGCGTTGCTGACGCACCCGGGCGCCCGGTACTTCCAAGCGGTGGTGGATGATCCGGACCATCTGCCGTTGGCGGTGGTGGCGCGACAGGCACAGCACATGGTCGGGGGAACGGAAGCGACATGGCAGTTGATCAGGTTGGTCGAGACGATGCCCCGGTGACCAGAGCGGCGGTCCGGGTCGCGGGCGACGCGGATTTCGCCGGGATCATGGCGTTGGCCGCCGAGGTGGAGCACTGGTTCGGGCCGATGGTGGACGAACCGGGGTTCCACCGGGCCGTGCGGACGCACATCGACCGCGGAACAGCGTTGGTGGCCGGCGACGGTGTGTCGGGTGGGCTGCTGTTCGACCCGGCGGGGCCGAAGTACCACATCGACTGGATGGTGGTGTCCGAGCAGGCACGCGGAACGGGCATCGGCCGTGCTCTGGTGGACGAGGCCATGCGCCGGTTCGTCCAGGCGCCGTCGACGATCGAGGTGGTGACGTTCGGACCGGACCACCCTGGCGCCGAGTCCCGCGCGTTCTACGAACGACTCGGCTACACGGCGGGCCCGATGACCGATTCCGGCCCGGAAGGTGGATCCCGGCAGATCTTCACGATCGACGTGCGATGAGCGCTTGCCCCGGCGCTACTGGGCGCACGCGGCAAGGAAATCCCGGGTTTTCCCTGGTGTGAGGGCTTGCGTTGCGAGCGCCTCCGCGATGGCCGTGTAGCGGGCCGTGTCCGCGGGGCGCTCCAGGTAGACCGCGCCGTTCTCCTGCTCGACGTACACGAAGTTCGGCGACGGCTCATCGGGCAGCGTGACCAGGTCAAATCCCCCCGCCATCGCGGGATGGGGACCGGAGTCGAAGGTAAGCACCTGCAGGGTGACGTGGTCGCGCTCGGACATCTCGATCAGGTGCCTGACTTGCGCTCGCATGTCGCCGATCGAGCGTCGCACAACGGCCTCGTTGAGCACGACGCGGTACGGGGTGCGCTTCTCGACCAGCCGCGCCTGCCGGGCTTGCCGGAACGCGATCAGCTTCTCCACCTGCGTGTCCCGCAACTTCCCCAGCGGCGTTCCCTCGTTCACGGCCCGCACGTAATCCGGGGTCTGCAACAGGCCGGGGAGTCGTTCGGCGCTGTACGCCGAGATCTGTTTCGCGTCCGCCTCGAAACCGACGTACATCTCGAACCAGTCCGGTATCGCGTCCGCATAGGACAGCCACCAGCCGCGTTCGTTCGACTCCTCGGCCTGGCGGAGCAGCGTGTCCACCTCGGGCGCGCCGACGTCGTAGAACTGGCAGAGGAACTTCACGTTCTTCGGCAGGATGGCCTGCCTGCCCGTCTCGATCCGGCTGATGGTCGGGCGCTTCACACCGATGTACGCGGCGGCCTGCGACATCGTCTTGCCCGCGTCTTCGCGCAGGCTCCGCAGTTGCCTGCCCAGTCGCCAGCGCCGCACCAGAGAGCCGGGGCTGAGGTCGTCGGTGTCCGTCATGGTGAACAGTCTGCCCGACGTCATGTACGTACCTGAAGTACACCATCAGGTGATGTCGTCGATGTACGTACATGGACTAGATTCCCGCCTGCCGGGACACCGACAGGCGAAAGACAAGGCACATGGCAGGCATGAACCAGGACCTGAACTACTACGGCAAACAGCTGCTGCGGGCACTCAGGTTCCTGCGTGAACAGGCAAGGCTCACGCAGGAGGAAGCGGGCCAACGCGTCCACATCGAGTACAAGAAGCTGAGCCGGATGGAACGCCGCCAGCTGCCCACCTACCACGAACTGATCACGCTGCTGGACGCCTACGGAGTCCCGAGTTGCGACTACGGCCCCTACGTGGCGCTGTGGGAGCTGGCGCGGCGGCGGCCGTGGTGGCGGGACTTCCAACTCGACGACGCCCGGTACGTCCGGATGGAGGACGAGGCCGCGTTGAAGTACGAGTTCCAGCTCGGGCACCTCCCGACGCTGCTGCAGACCGAGGACTATGCCCGCGCGACCATGTCCGGCAGCAAGCAGACCGTCAAGAAGTTCACCGATCTGCGCATGCGCCAGCAGGACAGGCTGGACACCGAACCGTTCCTGCACGTCCACGCCCTGATCCACGAACCCGTCCTGCGGCAGGGCATCGACCGCACCCAGCGCGACATGCTGATCAGCCGCGCGGAGATGCCGCACGTCACGATCCAGATCGTCCCGCAGCGCAACTACCTGCACGAGGGCCTCAACGGCTCGGTGGTGCTGCTGTCGTTCGACGATCTCTTCGAACCCGACGCGGCCTTCACCGAGACCATGCTGGGGCTACAGGACACCCAGGACTTCGCCCAGACCGCCGCGATCCGGCAGTCGCTCGACCACCTCACCAGGCTCGCGCTGAGCCCGGAGGAAACCCTGCTCGTGTTCAAGACACCGCGCTTCGGCCGCTGATCACCCCGTCATCCCACCCGTGCCAGGGCATCGGCTGCCAGCTCCAGTGTGGACAGTGAAGGCGTGAATAGTGGCAACTGGTGATGGCGTCCGGGTGCTCCGGACACGCCGCGGAGTGCTCCGTCCGGCTCTTGTGGACGTGCCGGACGGCGGATTACTGTCCGCGACACGGTGATCACATGGAGGCACTCGTGCGCGGTCGACATCGAGGCCAGGCGGCTGGAGCCGTCGCTTTTCTTTGTGCAGCTTCGCTTCTCGCGCCGGTCACGGCTCAGGCGGCGCCCGGTGCCGGGCCGACCGAGCCGGACGCCGTCACGTTGCTCACCGGTGATCAGGTTTTCCTCGGCGCACGGGGAACTCCGCGGTATCTGCGGCCCGCACCCGGCCGGGAGCGGCAGGGTTTCTCGATGTACCAGGCGAAGGGGCACAGCTTCGTTGTGCCGGCCGACGCAATGCCCTTGCTGGCGAAGGGAGTACTCGACGAGCGGCTTTTCGACGTCACGCGACTGCGCGACAGCGGCTACGGCAGGACCGGTGTGCCGGTGATCGTGCAGTACGCGGCCGGGCGGAAACCGTTGACCGCGCACGTCACCGCCGAGCTGCCGAGCATCGGGGCGGTCGCGCTCGCGGCGACGGGGACCGATGTCTGGACCACCGCCGTGTCCGGGGGGATCAAGAAGGTCTGGCTGGACGCCAAGCGGTCCGTGTCGCTCGACCGGAGTGTGCCGCAGATCGGGGCGCCCGCCGCGTGGCAGGCCGGCCTCACCGGCAAGGGGGTCACGGTCGCGGTTCTGGACACCGGGGTCGACCAGACCCACCCGGATCTCGCGTCCCGTGAGATCGGCGAGAAGAACTTCTCCGCCTCGCGCGACAACGTCGACCGCTACGGGCACGGTACCCATGTGGCGTCGATCGTGGCGGGCACCGGCGCCCAGTCGGGTGGCCAGTTCCGCGGTGTCGCACCGGACGCCCGGATCCTGGACGTGAAAGTCCTCGCGGACAACGGGAACGGGTCGGACTCCGGGATCATCGCAGGCATGCAGTGGGCGGCCGAGCAGGGCGCGGACGTGATCAACATGAGTCTCGGCGGGTTCGACGACCCCGGTGTCGATCCGGTCGAGGCCGCCGTCAACCGGCTCTCGGCCCAGTTCGGCACGCTGTTCGTGGTCGCCGCGGGCAACTACGGCCCGGCCGACGGCACGATCGACTCCCCGGCCAGCGCTGACGCGGCGCTCGCGGTGGGCGCGGTCGACCGGAACAACCGGATCGCCGACTTCTCCAGCCGCGGCCCGCGTGAGGGCGGCGGCGTGATCAAACCCGACATCACCGGACCTGGCGTGGGCATCGTGGCCGCCCTGCACTCCGACGGACGAATCGGCGAGCCGGTCGTCGACGGCTACACGGCCCTGTCCGGCACGTCGCAGGCCACGCCCCACGTCGCCGGAGCAGCGGCGTTGCTCGCCCAGCAGCACCCGGAGCTTTCCGGCGCGCGACTCAAGGCGTTGCTGATCGCGTCGAGCACGCCGACGCCCGGGCTCACGCCGTTCCAGCAGGGCGCGGGGCGGGTGGATTCAGCGGCGGCGATGAAGCAAGCGGTGAGCGCCGAACCGAGCAGCGCGAGCTTCGGTGCTCACCGGTGGCCGCACGCCACTCAACCCGACGTGCGCAAGGAGATCACGTACTCCAACGACGGCCCCACACCGGTCACGCTCGACCTGCGGGCGGAAACCAACGGCCCGGCCAACCTGTTCACGGTCGAGCCCGCGCGGCTTGTCGTTCCCGCAAAGGGAAAGGCCACGGCCGTCACCACGGCCGCGATCAGCACCGCGGCCGACGGCGGACAGTTCGGTGGCGCGATCGTGGCCACGGGCGGCGGACAGCGGGTGCGGACCGCCATCGAGGTCGATCTCGAGGTGGAGAGCTACGACCTGGTGCTCAACGCGATCGGCCGCAACGGCGAGCCCGCGGACTTCACGTCGGCCTACCTGATCAATGTGGACACCGGTGAGCGCGTCTTCCCCGACGCCACTCTGGACGGCAGGCTCACCCAGCGGCTGCGCAAGGGCCGGTACCTGCTGACCAGTTCCGTGCTCGGCAGCGACCCGCACACGCACGACGTGATCAACTACCCGAACCTGACGATCACCGGTCCCGCCACGATCGACCTCGACGCGCGGGCCACCCAGCCGATCTCGATCAGGCTCCCCGCCGAGCCCGCCCGGCTGGCGATGCTCCAGGTCGGGTTCGAGCGCACGTCGGCGACCGACCGGTACCTGGTGTCCAATCTGTCCTTCGGCGGCAACGCCGACCACGTCGGGCTGGCCACCCTCGGGCCGGACTCCGAGGAGGTGGTCGGCCAGCTCAGTACGAACTGGACAGTCGGGGACGAGTTCTACGGGCTGGCGTGGTACGCCAAGGGCCGGGCGCCGTCCGGGATCACCAAGGAGATCCACCACGGCGACCTGGCGACCGTGAAGGTGGACGTCGGACCGCTGCTGCCCGGCCAATCGGCGGAGATCGGCGCCACGTCCTCGCCGCGCGGCCGAGGGGACTGGGGCCTCGGCTCGATCACACCGTTCACACCGGGCGTCCGGACCGAGTACTACGGCGGCGAGAACGCCGACTGGGCACGGCGGATGAACGTGCTGGGCACCAACGGCTACCAGGGCGGGCTCAACGGTCCCCCGAAGAACTACGAGCCGGGCAAAACATACACGGAGTCGTACTACCGTGGCGTGTTCGGACCGTCCTTCTCGGACAACCACGGGGATCCGTGGGTGCAGCAGCGTGGCGAAACGCTCGTCGCGTACCTCCCGTTGTTCGGTGACGGTGCGGGCAACGCCGGTTTCGCCACGGCCGACAAGGCGTCCACAAAGCTCTACCGCGACGGCGAACTGCTCAGCGAGAGCACGGAAGCCGGGTATGTCCGGCTGGCCGTGCCACAGGGCTCGGCGAGGTACCGGCTGACGGCGGAGGCGACGAGAACGGGCTACGCCAAGGCCAGTTACGTCTCGGCGGCGTGGACCTTCCAGTCCGACCACAGTCCCGGGGTGACCGCACTGCCTGTCTCGGCGATCCGGTTCACCCCGAAGCTCGACGACTCCGAGCACGCCCACAGCGGCGGCCTGTTCGCCGTCCCGGTTCACGTGCAGCCCCAGGCCGGCTCGCGGTCCAAGCCGACGCTGACGTCGGCCGAGGTCTCCTACGACCGCGGTGTCACGTGGGAGAAAGCCGCGCTGTACGGCGAGTACCTGCTGCTGTACCACCCGCTCGGCGCGCCGTCGGTGTCGTTGCGAGCCAGTGCGTCTGACGCCGAGGGCAACACAGTGGAGCAGACGATCATCGACGCCTACCCGCTGAAGCGAGGGTGCTCAGCCGGGACGCGGTCCTGTTGACGTGCCATTGACCAGATACTACGGAAAGACTCCGCCGTCCTAAGCGACCGCGGGCACCCTCACCGGCGTGGACCGTTGGGTGAGCGCGGTGAGCAGCAAGGTGACCACGATGGCAGCAGCCGCAACCAACAGGCACGTGACGAACCCGCCCCGCAAGTCGTGCGTAGCGCCGAGCAACGGGCCGAACGTGGCCACGCCGACGGCGGCCCCGACTTGGCGGGACGTGTTGAACACGGCCGACGCCGCGCCGTGCAGTGCCGGTTCGACGGCGGCGATGGTCTGCGAGGTCATGGTGGGCACGAGCAGCCCGGAGCTGAAGCCGACAGGGATGAGCGCGACGACCAGTGGCCAGAGCGCGTCCGCGGTGCTGGCCCACGCCACCGCGAGCAGGGACACGACCAGGAGCACCTGGCCGATGCCGAGCACAGCGGGACGGCCGAAGCGGTGTGCGAGCGGGGCGGCACAGACGTTGGCCAGCGAGATGAGGCCGGTCAGCGGGAGGAACAGCAGGCCGCTGGCGAGTGCGCCGAGTCCGCGGCCTTGCTGGAGCATCAGGCTCAGGGCGAACAGCAGTCCGTAGAACGCGAAGTTGAACAGCGCTCCTTGGACCGCGACTCCGGCGAATCCGCGGTTGGCGTAAGTGCCGACGGGCAGCAGGGGTGTCCGGGTGGTCCGTTCGATCCAGACGAACGCGACGATCCCGGCCAGGGCGAGGACGACGGCTGTGGTCACCTCACGGCTGAACCACCCGTGCGTGGGGGCTTCGATGAGGGCGAACACGAGTCCGCCGATCAACACGGTGGCGGCGATCATGCCGCCGGTGTCGAGTCGCCTGCCGCCGCGTCGCACCACCGGCATCGAGCGGATGCTCCAGACCACGGCGGGCACGCCGAGGATGACGTTGACGGCGAACACCGCTCGCCAGTCGGCGAACGTGACCAGCACGCCGCCCAGCAGGGGCCCGGCGGCCATGCCCACGCCACCGGCCGCGGCCCACCAGCCGACGAGACGGTGCCGGGCGCGGTCGTCGGGAGCTGACGCGGTGGCGAGGACGAGCGCGCTGGGCAGCAGCAGGGCGGCACCGGCGCCTTGGACGAGCCGGGCGATGTTGAGCACGAGCATGGAACCGGCGAACGCACAGACCGCCGACGACACCGTGAACACCACCAGGCCCGCGATGAAGGCCCGTTTCGCACCGAGGGTGTCGGTGACAGCGCCCGCGCCGAGCAGGACGGCGGCGAAGGACAGCGTGTAGGCGTCCAGTGCCCACTCCAGTTCGGCGCGGGAGGCGTGCAGGTGGACGGTGAGCTGGTCGAGCAGCAGATTCACGATCGTGCCGTCCACGAAGACCATGAACGCGGCGATCAGGGCCAACGCCACGACACCCCGACGGTGTTCGATATCCATAGAACTACCCTACGATCTGTTCGACGATTATCGAACACCGGATATGCTGGACGCCATGACCACGACGTACCCGTCTCCCCCGGCCACCCTGGAGGTCACCGCCGTCCTGCACGCACTGGCGGACCCGGTACGCCTGCACCTCGTCCGCCAGTTGCGCGAGGCGGACGGAGCGATCGCGTGCGGCCGGTTCGACACGACGGTGGCCAAGAGCACGCTCAGCCACCACTTCAAGATCCTCCGGGAGGCGGGCGTCATCGCCACGCACCGCGAAGGCGGCAACGCGTTCAACGTGTTGCGCACCGAGGAAATGGACGCCGCGTTCCCCGGCCTGTTGAACGCGATCTTTCCCTAGTCCCGCACGCCCAGCGCGGACAGCCGGGGCATGACCTCCTGCGCGAAGTAGCCGAGTTCGTCGGCGTAGTTGAGGAACGACAGCCCGATCCCGTCGAAGCCCGCTTGGGCGAACGCGGCGATCGCACCGGCCACATCGTCCGGATCGCCGACGAGCGGGCACGAGCCGTGCCCGGCGGCGAAGCGGTGACGGAAGGTCGCCAGCATTTCCCGGGTGAACGACTGCGCGTGCAGTCCTTGCAGCCGCATGACTTCGTCCACCGCCGACCAGTCGGCGCGTTCGTCGGCGTAGTAGCGCAGGTAGTCCTCAGCCTCGGCACGGGTCGGTCTGCACACCACGTGCCCGATGGTCAGCACGCCCACGTCCCGGCCGTACGACCGTGCCTCGGCGCGGATACCGGCCACCACGTCGGCGCCGTCATCGGGCCCGGCCACCACGGTGAAGGCATGATCGGCGTTGCGGGCGGCGAACGAGCGGCCCTGCTGCGACGATCCGGCGTTGATGATCGGCACGCGGTTTCCGTGGTACGGCTTCGGCATGCCGACCACCCGGCCGAGCCGGAAGAACTGTCCACTGTGGTCGAAAGGTTCGGCGCTCGACCAGATCCGGCTGACCACGTCCCACCACTCCTGTGCCAGCGCGTACCGGGTGTCGTGGTCGTCGGGCAGGGTGAGCCCGAACATCTCGTACTCCGGGGCGTGCCAGCCCGCGACGATGTTCAGACCGATCCGGCCTGAGCTGACGTGGTCGGCCGTGGCCAGCTGTTTGGCCGCGACGACGGGGTGGTGGAACGCGGTGTGCACCGTGGTGTACACGCGGATCCGGGTGCTGTGGGCGAGCATGCCGGTCGCCCAGACCAGCGGGTCGAGGACGTTGCGCTGGAACTCGCTGTCCCGGCCCCAGTCGGTCCAGCGGGCGACCGGCAGCAGGAAGTCGATGCCCACCTCGTCGGCCAGCCGGGCGAGACGGAGGTTGTCGGCCCAGGTCCCCGACCACCGCTCGGGGGCGGTGGTGATCGCCAAGCCGGATTCGGTGTTCGCCGAGAAAAGACCGAGCTGAAAACCCATGGCACGTCCCCGTTCCAGCGTGTGACGCTCTCCTTGATAGAGCGCACACGCCGGAGGTGTCAACGAACAGCGGTCGAACGAACGGGGGTCACCGGTGGTACCGGCTGGGATCCAGCCCCAGCCACCAGTTTCCCGGCACTTCGGGGTCGTCGCTGGTCTGAGCCGGTGAACTTGACGGGGTTCACTCGGACCGGTGACTGTGTCGCCATCGTGGCCGGAACTCGGATATGGCTGGGCCCTGCGAGGGAGGCCGTTCCCTCTCGTGCGGGAGGATCGCGGCCGGTCGGAGCGGCATCGTTGCGACCATGTTGACACGACGAACCCTGCTCACCACAGCCGCGGCCGGAGTCGCGGCGCTCGGTACCGGGGCTCCAGCGTGGGCCGCGGTCACCCCGGTTCTGACGGCGCCGACCGGGCCGCACGTCATCGGACGCACGGACATGCACCTGGTCGATCGGTCGCGGGCGGATCCGTGGTTGCCGGATCGGCGTTACCGGGAACTGATGGTCAGCGTGTGGTATCCGGCGCGGGATGTGCGCGGACGTCCCCGCGCGCTCTACCAACCTCCGCTGGTCGCCGCGGAGTACCAGCGCCAGGTGCTGGGCAAGATCTCACCGTCCGCGCTGAACTGGGCGGGAATCCGGACGCACGCGCACGTGGACGCGCCGGTACTGCCGGGCCGCAGGCCGTTGATCCTGTTCTCCCCCAAGCACTTCGAGATCCGGTCGTACGCCACCTTGCTGGCCGAGGAGCTCGCCAGCCGCAGGTACGTCGTCGTCACCACCGAAGGCACGCACGAGGCGCTGGCCGTCGAGTTCCCGTACGGACGGCTCGAAACCGTGAAACCGCAGTCGATTCCCGCACCGGGCGATCCCGTGGACCTGTTGGACAAGCAGAAACGAGCCGTGCGCAGCCGGGCTGACGACCTGGCGTTCGTCCTGCGGTCCGTCCGCTCCCGGTTCGACGTGTCCGCTGTGGGCGCTTTCGGAATGGTCGGCGGCGCCGTGGCCGCGATGCGCGCCGCCGCCCGCGGCGCCCGGATCGACGCGATCGCAGGGATGCCGGAAGTCGTCGGGCCTTGGGTGACCGACGTGGCGCCGGTGCCGTTCCTGCAGTTCGCCGAGCCGGGCAACAACCACCGGGACAATCCGGCGTGGCGCGAGTTCTGGCCGGACCTGACCGGCTGGAAGCTCTCCCTGCGGCTCACCGGCTCCACCTGGGGCTCGTTCTGCGACTACCAAGCGCTGTTCCCGTCGATCCGGGCGGGCTGTCCGGACTACGACTACGGCAACGAGATCGGCACCATCGCGCCCGCACGGTCGATCGCCGCGCAACGCGCCTACCTGACGGCGTTCTTCGACCTGCACTTGCGCGGCCGCGACAACGGGCTGCTGCGCGGACCGTCCACCGAGCACCCGGACGTCGGTTTCATCGTTTGACGGCGACGACGGCGGTTCCCTGCGCGACAGCGCACAGTTCGTCGTCGGAGTAGATCTCACAGCGGCAGGTCGCCCGAGACTTGCCCGCCTGGACGACCTTGGCTTCCGCCCGCAGTGTGCGTCCGTCGGCCGGGCGCACGTAGTCGATGGTGAAACCCGCCGTGAGCAGCGACGGCCCCAACACCGAGCCGGCGGCGAAGGTGAGCGTGTTGTCGGCGGCGTAGGAGACCACCCCGCCGTGCAGGTACCCGTTCTGCTGTCGCAGGTCGTCGCGGGCGTCGAGCTCGATGGTCGCCGCGCCGTCCCCGAACGCCGTCAGCCGCGCCCCCAGCAACACGCTGAACGGCTGCCGCGCCAGGCCCGCGCGGGCGTACTCGATGTCCATCCCACTCCCCTCACTTCACTAGTGAAGTGAGGATGTGCCGCGCGGCGTTCTTTGTCAAGATCTGGGGTCATGGCGGACCAGCGGCTGTACTTCCTGCTCCAGCGAGCGGCTCACCAGCTCCGGCTCGCGGCCGACCGGCTGTGCACGAGCACCGCCGGGATCACGACCGCGCAACTGGGTGCCCTGTTCGCTGTGCGGGACAAGCCGGGCATCACGCAACAGGAACTGGCGCACACACTCGGGCAACGCGAATCGGCGATCACGTCGATGGTGACGCGGCTCGTCGACGCCGGGCTGATCACCAAACGCACCCATCCCCGCCAGTACCGGGCGATGGCGCTCGAGCTCACGCCGGTCGGCCGCAAGGCGCTGGAGAAGGTCCGGCCGGTGATCGACAGGTTCAACGAGGAGATGCGCGCGGTGATCGGCGCGGAGGCGTTCGACGCCACCGCCGAGGCGATGGCCAGACTGGACCGCTGGCTGGCGGCGAACGATCCGGGCTGACGTGTTTGAATCACGCCCGTGACCGACAACAATGCCAGAATCGTGAGTGTCGATGGGGAGATCGCCGCAGGCGCGGCCCGGATCTTCGAGCTGATCGCCGACCCCGCACAACAACCCTTGTGGGACGGCAACGACAACCTCGCCGAGGCGCCGACCGGTCAGCGCGTGCACGCCACTGGCGACGTGTTCTCGATGACTCTCACCATCGGCGAGGTCCGGGACAACCACGTCGTGGAGTTCGAGGAAGGTCGCCGGATCGCATGGCGTCCCTCGGTACAGGGCCAGCAGCCGCCCGGCCACCTGTGGCGGTGGGAACTCGAGCCGATCGACGACACCCGCACCCGCGTGACCCACACCTACGACTGGACCCAGTTGACCGACGAGACCCGTTTGGTGCGCGCTCGCGCCACGACTGCGGACAAGCTGCGGGCTTCCCTCGACAGGCTCGCCGCGCTCGCCGAGTCTTGATCCTCGGCGCGACAGCCTGAACCCGCCCCGCGCTTCGTCGCGGGGCGGGGAACGCCGATGCTCAGTTGCGGACCAGTTCTCCGGCGGGTTCGGTGTTGGCCGCCGTGCGGCGCAGCAGGATCATGCCGCCGACCGCGAACACCACCACGATCGCGGCCGCGATTCCCGCGACGGTGTGCAGACCAGTGGTGAACGCCTCCCTGGCGACCGCGACCAGGTCCTGAGCGGCGGGGCCGGGCTGCTGCGCCGCGGATTCCAGCGCACCGGCCAAGCTGTCGGGTGTGCCAGCCGGTACACCGCCGCGGTAGATGGCCGTGGCCACGCTGCCGAACACCGCGATGCCCATGGCGATCCCGAACTCGCCGCTGGTTTCCGACATCGCCGACGCGGCACCGGCTTTCTGCGGCGGCACGGAGCTGACGACCATCTCGGTGCACAGCACGCCCTGCGGGCCCATACCGAACGCGGCGACGCACAGGCCGACCACGATCGCGAACAGCCCGCCCTGACCCTCTGCCTGCGTGAACAGCAGGATCCCGCCCGCCGCGATCAGCATTCCGAAGCCCAGCACGAACTCCGGGCGGAACCGCTGCGCCAGCTTCGGCGCGATCAGCGAGCCGATCACCACCGCGATCGCCTGCGGCACCAGCCAGATCCCGGCCTGCACCGCGCTCAGCCCCGCCACCAGCTGAAGGTACTGGCTGACCAGCAGGAACAGCCCGCCCATCGTGGTCGCGCCGACCAGCATGATGCCCAGCGCGGCACTGAACTCGCGGACCTTGAACAGGCCGAGGTCGAGCATCGGCGTCGCCAGGGTCCGCTGCCGCCGCACGAACACCGTGCCGACCACCAGGCCCGCCGCCAGCGCGACGACGTTCACCAGACCGAAGCCGTCCTTGGCGATCTCCTTGAGGCCGTAGATGATCGGCAGGATCGCGCCGAGCGACAACGCCACGCTGGCCAGGTCGAGCCGTCCGGCTTCCTCGTCCTTGTACTCCGGCAGCAGCTTCGGCGCGGTGGCCAGCAGCAACACCATCACCGGGACGGCCAGCAGGAACACCGCGCCCCAGCGGAAGTTCTCCAGCAGCACGCCGCCCACGACCGGGCCGATCACCATGCCGCCCATGAAGCAGCTCATCCACACCGCGATCGCCGTGCCGCGCTGCTTGGGGTCCTGGAACATGTTGCTGATCAGCGCCAGCGTCGACGGCATCAGCGTCGCGCCCGCCACGCCCAGCACGGCACGCGCCGCGATGAGCATCTCCGGGCTGGTGGCGAACGCCGCCGCGATCGAGGCCAGCCCGAACGCCGCGCCGCCGATCATCAGCAGCTTCCGCCTGCCGACCCGGTCGCCGAGGGTGCCCATGGTGACCAGGAACCCGGCGACGAGGAACCCGTAGATGTCGATGATCCACAGCAGCTGGGTGCTGCTCGGCCGCAGGTCGGCGGCCAGGTGCGGGACTGCGAGGTGCAGCACGCTCATGTCCAGCGACAGCAACAGCGTCGGCAGTGCCAGTACCGCCAGTCCCCACCACTCACGTCGTCCTGCTCGCATCGCCTGTCTCCCTCTGTGCTGATCTCTCGTGTCCGTCACCCAGGCGTCGAACCCGCCCCGGCCGGATCGACATCCCGCGCCAAGAAGATTGAGAAAGTTTTTTCCCGGGAACCCGGCACGCACCGAAAAAGCACGCACCGAAACCAACCGACGACAAGGAGTTCCCATGCGGCGGCTGATCGTCGTCCTCGCGCTGGCAACAGCGGCCACCACGGCATGCGGCGGAGGCCAGCAGTCCGGCGGATCCGGCCAGGCGACAACCACAACGCCCTCGTCGACCGCGGGCGCCCCGGACCGGGCCAAGGTCGACTTCGCCGACGACATCTGCGGGGCGGTGGCGAAGTTCGTCGCACCGGCTGCCGCGTTCCGCCCCGACACCAGCAGCCCGGCAGCCGCCATGACCTCGCTCAAGACCCAGCTGTCGTCCCTGTCGGGCGGGCTGGCCGAAGCGGGCAACGACCTCAAGGACGCCGACACCGCGGGCGTACCCGACGGGCAGGCGGCCGTCGACAAGCTGCGCAACACGTTCAGTCAGATGAAGCAGGCGGTCGACGACGCCAAGGCCAAGCTGGACACGGTCGACCCGAACAACCAGCAGGCCGTGACGACCGCGGTGCAGAACGCCACCAAGGAAATGGGAACCTCCCTGAGTTCGATGCAGAACCCGATGGACTCCCCCGCCATGTCAGGGCCCGAGATGGAAGCCGCGGCCGAGCAGTCCGAGGAGTGCAAGAAGATCAAGCAGGTCGTCGCGAACCGGTCGACCGGGTCGACCACCCCGACGTCCTGACCTGGTGGACATGAGTACTCCGGATAGGCGACAGTGGCCCGATGGGGAGAAGGCGGGTTCGACTTCGTAGGGTTCGGTGAGCCGGACGTCGCCGTTGCGGCGATTGCCGGGATTCGGCCGGTTCTGGGCCGCGTCCACCATGTCGTCCTTCGGCACGCCGGTCACCACCTTCGCACTGCAGATCGTCACGTTGAACACGTTGCACGCCAGTACCGCCCAGCTTGGTCTGCTCAACGCGGCGCGCTGGGCGCCGTACCTGGTGCTGGGCCTGGTCGCCGGTGTCCTGGTGGACCGGTATCGGCGCAAGCCGGTTCTGGTGGCGACCGATCTCGGCCGGGCCGCGCTGCTGTGCGTGATCCCGGCGCTGGCGTTCGCGGACCTGTTGACGTTCCCGGCGCTGGCTGTGGTCGTGTTCGCGTTCGGGGTGTTGTCCCTGCTGTTCGACGCGGCCGACCAGTCGTTCCTGCCTCGGCTCGTGCCCGCGGAACTGCTCACTTTGGCCAATGCGAGGCTGGAGCAGTCCGATGCGGCCGCCCAAACCGCGGGTCCGGTGCTGGCCGGTGGTCTGCTCAAGGTGGTCGGTGCGCCGGTCGCGTTCCTGTTCGACGCGGTGTCTTACCTGGTTTCCGGCCTGCTGCTCGCGTCGATCCGGGTCACCGAACCGGCGCCCCGCCACCACGAGCGGCGGCCGATGTTGGCGGAACTGCGTGAGGGCCTGGCATACGTCTATCAGCATCGGATGTTGGCCCCCGTGGCGCTGTCCAGTCACGTGTGGTTCCTGGCCCACAGCATGCTCGGCACGGTCTACATCGCTTACGGTCTGTTCGAGCTCCGGCTCGGGGAGTTCTGGCTCGGCGTGACCGTGGCCTGTGCGAGCGTCGGCGCGGTGCTGGGCGGGGCGTTCGCGGACCGGGCCGGGCGACGGTTCGGCGCGGGGCCCGTGAGCATCGCGGCGCATGTCGTGATGCCGGTGGCCTGGGTGTTGGTACCGCTCGCCGAGTCCGGCGCCGCGGCGGTGGTCCTGCTCGCCGCGGCCCAGTTCATCACCTGGCTGACGATGGGCGCCGCGAGCCCGAACGAGATGAGCTACCGGCAGTCAGTGACGCCCGACCGCTTGCAGGGCCGGATGAACACCACGATCCGCTCGTTGAACCGCGGGATGATCGTGATCGGCGCGCCGCTGGGCGGGATCATCGCCGACACCGCCGGTTTCCGCACCGCGTTGTGGACCGGTATCGCCGTGCTGGTCGGAGCGGCACTCATCCTGATCTGGTCCCCGTTCCGGCACGCCAGGCTCCAGACAGCCCCTGGCGAACTAGCGGCTCGATCCGATGGCCAGAGTCCGTAGCTGCGCCAGCAGTTCGCTGCGGTTGGTGGCGCCCAGGCGTTGCCGAATGCGCGCCATGTGGTGCTCCACGGTCTTCGCCGAGATGAACAGGGTGTCGCCGATCTGTTTGTAGGTCATTCCCCGCACCACGAGTTCGGCGACTTCCTGTTCCCGATCGCTGAGCGGGCAGGCGGTGTCCGACGACTGCGCGGACTCGTGGACCTGCAGTTGACGGGCGCACTCGAGCAGGCTGACCATCGCCTTGCGGTCACCGGTGCGCAGCGCGGCCTCGCTGGCCAGCCGCCCGCTTTCCCACCAGTGGCCCGCGTCCCGCAGGCCCCGGGCACACCGCGTCACCTCCGTCAGGTCGACGTGGCCCGAGTACACGGCGGTCCAGCATCGTGCGGCGCGTGCCAGCGCTGTTCCGTACCGGGTCGGGTTCAGTTCCAGTGCGCGGATGTGGGGATCGGCGGCGGCCGGGTTGTCGGTGAGGATGGCGGCGTGGACGGCAGCCCAGTGGATCGGCGCCGACCACAGCGGCGGGTTGCCGAGCTTGTCCAGCAACGTGAGGGCGTCGGCGAACAGCGCGTCACCGTGGTCACGCAGCCGTGCCGACGCGAGCGCCAACTCGGCGACCGGCAGCAAGGTGAACAGGTCGACTGGTTGGCGGAACAGGCACGCTGCGGCCTCGGCTCGCACCCGTCGCAAGGTCACGGTGTCCCCGGCGCGCCGGGCCAGCCCGGCCGCCAGCCCGGTCCGGAACAGTTCGTCGCGGGGTTCGCGCACGACGAGGCCGTCCATGAGATGGGCGGCTTCGCCGACCTGGCCTCGTGCCATCCGGGTCCAGGCGAGCAGCAGCCTGTGCCGTGCCCGCATCACGTCGCCGCCCATGCGGGCGGCCAGCGCGTTGTCCAGCAGCGACGACGCGATGTCGATCTCCCCACGGTGCAGGGCGACGAGTGCGCCCAGCGCGGCGGGCGTGTCGGGGACCAACGCGTCCTGGCCCGCCGGTTCGAGCAACGCCGCCGCCTGGACAAGCGACGACAACGCCGCCATGGGATCCCCGGAGACCGACTGCCGGATCCCGTCGGCCATCAGCCCGGCCGCGCCGTCCAACGCGGTCGGTGGTCGATCGGCGCGTGCGGGCGGTGCGACGGCGAACGAACCGACGGCGTACGAGGCGATCTGGGCGAAGGTGGGCTCCTGCGCCCAGCTGTACAACCGGGCGCTGCGTGCCCATTGGCCTCGGTGTGCCAGTGCGGCGGCGCTGATCGAGGCACCGGCACCGTCCTGGTTGGCGATCGCCTGGTCGGCCAGGCGCAGCGCGGTGTCGAGGTCTCCGGACAACGCGGCCGCGTGGGCCCACCCGGTGGCCACGTCCGGCAGTGGCTGTCCAGCGGACACGGCCGCGCCGAACATCTCCGCGGCGAGCACGGAGTCGTGCGACGCGGCTTCGTGGGCCGCTGTGGTCAACACCGTGGCCACTGTGGACCCGATCGCGCCGCTGCCCAGCAGGGCTCGGGCGAACGGCAGGACGGGTTCGGCCCGGTCGAGCTGGAGCCTTGCGAGCTGTTGCAGCACACCGAGATACAACTCCGCGGGCACCACAGTGGACAACGCCAGGTCGCACAGCGGGATCACCGTGCCGTCCGGGTTGACCAGGCCGGTCGCCCTGGCGGCGCGCATCACCTCGCCGACGCTGTGCCCCGGCATCTCCAGGAGCGCGATGAGCAGGTCGATCCGGTTGCCGAGACCCGAGCGCGCCGCGATCAGGTAGCGCACGACGTCCTCGTCCAGCGTTTCCAGCTCGTAGCGCATCGCGTCGGACACCGCCGCGGTGACCTGGCCGCCGGCCTGGGCCAGCCGGACAGTCCACCTCGGCACTCCGCCGGTCAACGAGTGGATCGTGTCGGCTGCCGAAGGGCACATCCGCCGGACGTCCGCGACGTCGCATGTGGACAGGGCGACGCGGTCGAACGGCGCGAGCAGTTCGACGAGTTCCGGCGAACGCGGCCACGGACGGCACGCCACCACCAGTCGCGAGCAGGGGATCTCGCGCAGCATCCGGAGTTGTGTGTCCGGCAACAGGTGTGCGTCGTCCACCAGCATGACCGCGCGGCGCCAGTCGTCCGCGCCGGTGGTCGGCCAGTCCGTGACCACGGGGACACCGGCGTCGCGGTACGCCTGCCACAGTTCGCGCAGGAGCCGTGTTTTGCCGTAGCCGCCGGGGGCTACCACCGCGAGCCGCAGCGGCGCCGACGGATCCGAGGACACTTTGACCGACAAGGTGTGCATATTCCCGCCAATCCGAGAATTGAGCACGAGTTTTCTATCGCACCGCAAGTGAATTCGCCATACGGCGATGCTCGATCGTAATCACGCCAACCGCGCGACCATACCTTCACATGTCCGCACAATCACCTGCGCCGCCTCGACGAACTGCCGCCCGGCCACGGGATTCCCGGCCCGCGCGCGCCATTGGCGGAGTGTCAGCAGCGCGGCGTGGCGCTGCTCTCCGGCATCGCCGCGCACGCCCAGTCGTGACGTGATCGTCGCGCCGTCGCCGCCGAGCAGCCGCACGGCCTCACCGGCCACATCGGCAGGCAGAGCGATCTGACCTGCCCGGACGGCGTCGAGCACCCGGATCTCGACGAACTCGTGCGTGCTCGCGGCGAGCCGTTCGACCTCCGCGTGCAGCGCCCGGTCCCGCGCACGGCGAAGGAATTCGTCGAGAAAGACCAGTGCGGACCGCGCTTTCAGCACATGAGAACGTTCACGGAATCGCGTGTCGATCTGCGCGAGCAACTCGCCCAGTCCGCTTCTGGAGACGAGTTCGGCCGCGAGGGCGGCCCGGTCGGAGAACCCCTGGCGCACGAGCGTCACGCCGATCCTCATGCCGAACAGACCGAAGCGGTCGAGCAAATCGGGCGCTGTCGATCGAATACGGTCGACTGAGAGCAATGCCGAATCGATCACGGCACGCGGCCGTGCCGCCAGTTCGCTGAACCGGTCCATCTCGGACTGTGTCATGCTCGTCGCGGCGCGCGCCAGCAGTCCCGCGACCGGCACGACCGTCTGGCACACCCCGCGCAGCCGTGGATCAGCCGTGTACCGGCGTGCGATCTGCCGTGCCGAGGTCAACGCGTCCAGCCGTCCTCCGCCGATCTCGTCGGCGTGGGTCAACACACCGATCACGCCCTGGTCGCGCACCTGTACCGGGATGTGGACCTCGGGCGTGTGCGGGAACAGGTGGATCACGGCGTCCGCGTCTGGTTCGATGTGGAACCACTGGCCGGCGAGAACCGCGCGGACCGTGGACGCGCCCGGCCCGCCTGTGATCGCGATGCGCAGCGGCGCGCTCATCCTGGCCAGCGCGTCGTCGAGGCCGGGCTCGTCCGGGTGGGCGTCACGGGCCCGCCGCAGCAACCCCCGTACTCGGTGCTCGAGGTTCATGCGACCAACTCCCGTGCCATCCGTTCCAGGTCGCGCACGCGCGCGAGTTCGGCGTTCAGGTCGCGGATGCGGGTTCTGCGCTGCGCCGCCGCGTCCACCAGCGCCCGGTGCACCTCTTCGGCGTGGCCGACGAAGTGGTCACGCAGGGTGCGCTGGATCCCGCGCAGCATGTCCCGGCTTTGCTTGCCCGCCTGGAAGATCAGGTCGTCGACGTGCTTGCGCAGGGACGCCTTCGCCTCGGCCTGGCGCCGCTGCAGCAGCCGCTTGCGTTCTTCCTGCACGGTCTTGCCGCCGAGCAGCAGCCCGGCGCCGACGGACAGCGGGTTGATCATGGCGACGCCGACGATCGTGCTGGCCATGCCGATCATCAGGGTGCCGCCGTACCCACCGCGCATCCCGACGATCAGTCGCTGGCCGACCCCGAACTTCTCGCCCGCGGCCAGCTCCAGGTCACCGACCGCGAGGTCGCCGGCGTCGGGGATCTCCGGCAGGGCGTGGTCGTCGCCGAACTGCTCGGCGACGTGCCCGGCCAGCCAGCGGGCCCGGGTCATCATCCACTCGAACGTCTCGGCGGTGCACCGGGACTCCCTGGTCCGCAGCCACTCGGCGAAGTCGTCGCCGACCTTGGCCGGGTCGACCGCGTCCAACTCGGCCTCGGCGACCTTGAGCACGTCGCGCAGCCGGTCGCGCAGGTCGTGGTCGATGTCCGCGATCAGGTCGGTGATGCCGTCGTTGAGCACCTGTTGCCAGCGGATCCCCAACTGCTCGGTCTCTTCGGCCCGTAGGCCGTCCACCTCGCCGGTCATCGTCGCCGTCAGGTCGCCTGTCACCGCCAGGACCTCGTACGCCGCCGACCGCCGGGTGCCCCGGTGTGCGCCCAGTTCGGCGCGCAGGACCGCGGTCAACGCCGGGAACCCGGACTCGTCGTTCACCCCGGCGTCCGCGGTCGCCATCGCGTGCCACCGCAGCTCCGCCGACACCGGGACCACCGGCAGACCGGTCGATGCCTGGTTGCGCTCGGCGACCTCACGCCAGCCGGGGTGGAGGTCCACCTTGGACAGCACGCAGACGACGATCGGTGCCAGGGCGCGTGCCTGGTCGATCAGGTCCAGCTCGGCCTGGGTGTAGGGGGCGGACGCGTCGGACACGATCAGGATCGCGTCGGCCGGTTCGAGTACCGGACTGTCCACCAGGGTCAGTCCACGCAGGATCCCGCTCGGCAGGCCGATCTGGCCCGTGTCGTCCCCGATGGGCCCGGCAGTGTCGGCGTACCGCAGGGTGATCGCCTTGGCCGGTGTGGTGTCGTCGGCGACCGGGCAGGCAGGGGCGCCGACCAGCGCGTTCACCAGGCGGCTCTTGCCTTGTTTGAACCCGCCCGCGACCAGGACCCGCACCTCGCCGGACAACGCCCGCGCCCGGCTCTGGCGGAGCCGGGCGGCCAGGTCGTCGCGGTGGTAGGCCTCGGCCGCCGTGATCGCGGTGTCGATCACTTCGACGACGGTCGACATGCTTCCTCCCCGCGTGTCGGACACGAACACCTCTACGGAGCGATGACGAGAGTGTCGTTGTGGGACGCGACGTCCGTGTGGGTGCTCAGGTCGTTGTTGGAGTTGACGTCGTTGTGCGAGGCGACATCGACATCGTTGTGGGACCCGATGTCGTCGTGCGAATCGATCTGGTTGTTCGAGTTCGCGGTGGCCGTTGTCGTGGTCGTTGTCGTTGTCGTGTTGTGTGAGTCGATGTCGTTGTGCGAGTTGACATCGTTGTTGGACGCGATGTCCACGTCGACGTCGTTGTGCGAGCCGATGTCGTCGTGCGAATCGGAGTCGTTCTGGGTCGCGGTTCCGCCCGTGCCCGCCACGGCGACTTCGCCCGAACCGAAGTTGTGGACGTTGGCTTGTGTGGAGTTGTCGTCATTGGACCCGGTGGCGTTACCACCGACCGCGACCGCGGCGCCGTCGTCGGCGTCGATGTCCCCGGTGTTCACATCGTCCACGTCGTCGCCTGCCGCGACGGCACCATCGCCGGACGCCACCACCGGATCGTTGTCGAACTTCTGGAACACGTCACCGTATGCCCAGATGTTCTGGTTCACGGAGTTGTCCAGCACGGTGTCGTGGCTGTCGTTGTAGACGTAGGTGTTGGTTATGTAGTCGAACTGCCGCACCACGGAGTGCAGTCCTGGCTCACCGGGCATCGGGTGCGGGGACGGCGGTGGCGGCACGACCATCACGTGGTTGTTGCCGGTCTCGTAGGAGCGGTCCAGTGACACGCGGCTGTTGTCGACGACCAGCGGCAGCACGTCGGCGACGTCCTGGCCGCACAGCCCTTCCAACCCGTGCTTCTCCAGCGTTCCGGCGGGGTCGTCGCGGAACTCCTGCTTAAACTCCGGGTCGCGCAGCAGGGAGAGGATGAACTGGAGCAGACTCGTCATGACTGTTCCTTTCATGGGGACCGGGGTGAGCCACCAACGTAAGGACAGCGGCGCCATGGGCTCATCGGGGCGGATCACCTGTTGCCGACAAGCCCGATCCCCCAATGCCGATGCGGGCCATAGGGGAATTCCCCTCGTTCGTGTCCCGGCGGCTAACACCCGCTGCCGTGGTGCGATCACACGCACGCCCCACCCCCGACGAGGAGGAATTGGCATGCCGTATCGACTCGGGATCGACCTCGGCACGACGTTCACGGCCGCGGCGATCTGTCGCCAGACTCCGGATAGGACAGTCCATACCGAACTCGTCATGCTCGGCGCGAGGTCGGCCGCTGTGCCGTCCGTGTTGTTCTTCGGGCCGGACACGGTGCTGGTCGGTGCCGCCGCGGAACGACGGGCGGTGACCGACCCCGATCTGGTGGTGCGGGAGTTCAAGAGACGCATCGGCGACGAGGTTCCGATCCTGGTCGGCGACACCCCGCACGAGGCGCACGACCTGGCGGCCACGCTGGTGCGCTGGGTGGTCGACCGGGTCATCGAACGTGAGGGCGGACCCCCGGATGCCGTCGCTGTCACCCACCCCGCCTCGTGGGGGCCGCACCGGATCGCTGTCCTGCGTGGCGCGTTGGGCGACGTCGAACTCGAGGAGGTCGTGTTGCTCACCGAACCTCAGGCCGCCGCCGTGCAGTACGCGTCCGCCGCCCGCGTCTCGCCGGGCGCCACGATCGCCGTCTACGACCTCGGCGGCGGCACGTTCGACGCTGCGGTGGTCCGCAAGACCGCAGGCGGTTTCGAGTTGCTGGGCAGTCCGCACGGCCTGGACCGTGTCGGAGGCATCGATTTCGACGACGCGGTCGTCTCGCACGTGCTCGGTGCGGAATCCGGCTGCGACGACCCGATCGCGATGGCCCGGCTGCGCCGTGAATGCACCGAGGCCAAGGAAGCCCTGTCCACCGACACCGAGGCGACCATCCCTGTGCTGTTCCCGGGAGCCACCTCGCAGGTCACCGTGACACGTACGCAGTTCGAGTCGCTGATCTCGCCCGTTCTCGCCGACACGGTCGATGCCCTGGCACGCACCATCGCGTCGGCCGAGGTGGCCGCCGACGACGTGGACGCGGTCCTGCTGGTTGGCGGATCGTCCCGGATTCCCCTGGTCGAACAGGTGATCTCGACGAAGCTGGGCCGTCCGGTGGCGGTGGACACCGATCCCAAGAGCGTCATCGCGCTGGGTGCCGCCCTGGCTGCGCACCAGTCCACGGTGCCCGATCCGGACGGTCTGGTCCCTGTGCCTCGCAGGCCGGACCACGACTGCACGCCCCCGGAGCTGACCAGGCCACGCAGGCGCCTGCACCGCACCAAGGTGTTCCTCGGCACGTTCATCATGCTCGTCCTGGCATTGGCGGTTATTCCCTCACCCTTCACCGCCGACACCTCGCCCCCGGCACGCGACAACTCCGCTCCGGCCCAAGCCGACCAACCTGGAGCACAGGCAGGAAATCCGGCGCAACCGGGAACGACCAAGAAACGCCCACCGCGTCCCACCGATGCCACCAACCGCGACAACCCCGGCCAACCCAACGGCGACATCGACGGCGACAACAGCACCGACGGCACCGGCGCCTCGCCCCGCGCACCGGGTCCGGCTTCGGCGACGTCTCAATCCGGTGGGACGGCCAGCCCTTCGGCGGCGCTCCGCAACGAACCCACGGCCGAATCGGCGACTACCCCGGACAGCACGCCGTCCACCGGCAACCCGACTGGATCAGCACCATCGGAAGGCGACGCCACCGTCGCCGAAGCACCACCGCCACCGCCACCGGCGGTATCCACCGCCGACGCGCCCGCACCCACCGCGACCGAGGAACCACCGCCTCCACCGGCACAACCAGCCCCAGCCCTGGAAACCACCGCCCCCGCCCCTGCCAACTGACGCAACCAAATGCGGCCGTCGTTGCTTCCCGCCCCCGGCCGGGTTCGGTCACCGCGCCGACCGAACCCGGCCGCCCGTCCTCAACCGACCGCGTTCAGGTTGCCGTCGCTGCCCGCCAAGCACCGCGCGCTGTTGGTTCCACTCAGGACGAACTGCGTGACGCACCTGCCCAGTTGCGCGTGCCCGGACGCGTTGGGGTGGAAGGATTCCTGAGCCAGGTGGATGCCGACCGCGTCCAGTCCGCCGAACACCAGCGCGTACGGATCCACTGTCACCCGGCGTTGCCACTCACGGGACGCGTCAGCGCCGCCACTGCACGCCTCACGGCCTTCGGTGGCACGGGAGAAGTCCAGGAACCGCACGCCCGCACGGGTGGCCACGTCCCGCAGTGCCTCGTTGAACTGCGGTACGGCCTCCGTGCGGCCGTACTTGCCGTCGGCCAGCTTGAACGGGCACCCCTGTGGACCGTGCAGCAACGGGTCCATCTTCTCGGTGATCGGAGAGGCGTAGGAAGTCAGCACCAACGCGTACGAGGAATCCGCGTACCCGGCCTGTCGCATCGCCGACCTGACGTCGGCCAGCGCGGTTTCCACACGGGGAGCCATTGCCGCGAGACGACCGGGCCATTGCTGACGCATACGCGGGGCGCAGCCCGGGCTGAACGGGTTGAACCATTCCTTGATGCAGGAGACCACAGTGTCCGCGAAGGCGGGTTCGTCATTCGCGCCGACCTGCACGATCACTGTGGTTACGCGGTTCAGCTTGGCGATGTCGATCAGGCGTTTCGCCTGTGATCCTTCGGTGTAGTGGGTGGTGTCCGCCAACGACACGTTCGCCGAGTCCGCGCCGGAGCACGCGAGGTTGATCGTGCGGTCGGCGAGCTGGGTCCGGTGGATCATCGAGCGGGTCGAGCGATGGCACCAGTTGCCGTTCTCGCCCCGGGTGCCGGGTTCGTAGTCGCCGGCGCCTTCGCCGGACATCGCGCTGTCCCCCAGGGAGACAACCGCCGTCGGCCGGGGGTCGGCCGCGGCTTGCGTGGGTATCGCCAACGCGCCCACCAATGCGGATACAAGACCGATTTTCCACCTGTGTAACGGCATCCGTCCACGGTACGAGCCGAGGGCGGCCGACTCGATCAGCCGAACGGGTCTTGGGCGCGGCGGTGATCCACTGCTAGCCTGTCTGTGACAAACTAACCAACTATGATCGTCTTACGAAAACCCAGATGAACCATTGCGTGACAATCTGAAACCAACTTAAACTCACACCTTCGTCAGGCGAGTGCGGGTGGGTGAATTCCGCCATGGGCGAGAGCGGTCAGCTCAGTGGCTTGTTCTTCGGGGGCTGGGGTGATTACCAGACATGGGCCGACCATGATTTCCAGCTGCGTTCGTCGACGGAGAAACCGGTGTCAACTCAGGACGATCGGGCATCGGAGCAACCGGTGACCCAGCCGTACATGGAGCCGGTCGACCCGGACGACCTGCCTTTCGCCGAGCCGGTCGAGGAGGACGAGCCGCGCACACTCGTACGGCCGTACACCCGGACCGGCGGGCGCACGCGGCCCCAGCACACCCTCGAACTCGAGACGCTGCTGTCCTACTCACCCGGACGGCAGACGGACCTGACTGCGTTACGTGCCGACCACCGGGCGATCTGCCTGGCCTGCCAGGCCCCGCAGTCGACCGCGGAGCTGGCGGTCCGGCTCGGTCTGCCGCTCGGCGCCGCGCGGGTGCTGATCGCGGACGTGGTCGAGCTGGGCCTCATCCACGTGCACGAACTCGAACTCGTGGACAACCGCCCCTCCATGGACCTGCTGGAGCGAGTCCACGCGGGGCTTCTCCGTCTTTAGGCCGAGCCCGCCGCTGGCCGCACCCGAGAACGCGAGGAGCAGGGCCAGCACGAGCAGCGGAATCCGTTTCCTGAGGATCGCCGCCGCCGCCACCGCGATCGCGCCGACCGACAGCACGAGGCTCGCGATGACCAAGCCTTTGGTGAGGTCTCCGTAGGCCAACACGAACACGACCGTGAAAATCGCGAGCGCCATGCCCAGCAGCGCCGACCAGGTTCGCGCGAGATTGCGGACCGAATTGCCGACTGTTTGCGTCACGACTTCTCCCCTGACGGTTACCCGTGGTACTGCACGGAGTTGAAGACGTGCATCGCCCACGCGCGTTCCGTTTCCGAGGGGTCGTCGTGAACGAACACAACCCGCAGAACCGCCCCCGGCCACGCCACGAAGCAATAGACCTCATTCTGCTGCTTGCCGTCGACGGTATTGGCGAGCCAGAAGCAGTACCGGACCTCGACGCCTGTTTCCTGCCTGCTGGACTGCGACACCGGTACGTCCGGCGCGCCCTTGAGCAACGTGTTGAGGAACTCCTCGGCCGGGCGGTCGCGCCCGGCGGTGAACTGGTCGATGTGGACAGTGCGGCCCGGTCCGGTGAACGTCAGGGTCGTGCCTTCGACCCTGGCCGCCAACCCGGCCGTGCGCTCGATGGTCCAGTCGCCGCCGATGGACTCCCGGAAGGTCACCGGCAGCGCGACGCCGAAGAAGCCGAGCACGTAGTCCCGGTTCCACGGCTCGGTCAGCATCCGGTGCAGCAGCGGGTGATCCGAGGCGTCGACGTACGGGATCTCGTCGACGTTGCGCACCACGGCGGTGAGCGGCGCGTCGAGGATCTCCTCGCCCCACGGCTTGATCACGTTGGCGAAGGTCCCTTGTAGCACAAGGTCCTTGTACGCGTCCTCGTGCCACACCGACGCGGCGCGCTCCAGGTCGGCGTCGCTGATCTTCATCCAGGCACCGAACACCATGGTGACGCCTTCGGTCAGCGCGATCGGCAGCAGACAGCGAGCGAACGCGCCGACACCGTCGACCCGCAGCAGACCGGGGTTGACAGCGTGCACGGCGTCGCGTGGCATGTCGATCGCGACTTCCGGCCGGTAGAGGCGGAAGTCGATCTGACCGCTGGTGGTGATGGTCTGGCCGCAGCAGTTGCACCTCTCCGGCGTCCACGGTCGCCACGGCAACGCCTCACGCCAGCCGTCCCGCTCGAACGCCCACTGCGTGATGACTCGTGAGACCAGTTCTTGTGCGGCGAACTCGTTGTCCCGGTCCACCACGGCGGTGAAGTGCGTGTCCGGGCTGCCGTCGCGGTACTCGATGTCGTAGAAGTCCAGTTCGTCACTGATGCGCAGCTGGATGTAGTACTGGTCGTTGGGTGCGCCGACCCGGTCGACGATCATGTACTGGTTCCGCAGGTTCAGCTCGCTGATCAGGTCGAACAGCTGCTCCTCGGACGGATCGGCCCACGCCTGCTCCATCCCCTCCACTCGTACCAGGATCCGCTGTGCCACGGCGGTCACACTATCGGAGTCATTGCCGAGCAGTGGCCAGTTCCCACGGCCAACGCCCCCGCCGGGCCGCCTCGATCACCTGGATCGCGGTGAGCGACTCGTCGGAGCGGCCGTGGAAGGTGATCCACGGCCACTCCGGCTCCGAACACCCACAGTTGGCTACGTAGTCGGTTGTCCACCATCTGTAACGAGCGACGCCCGCTGGCAGGTCGACGCTCTCCGACAGGAACGGTCAGATGCCCAACTGGTCCAGCAGGAACGCCAGTATCTCGGCGCGGGTCTCCGCGGCGATCGCGGGGTCGATGCTGCCGTGGCCGACGTCCCGCCACACCCGCAGCAGGACCGGGTGATCGCTGGTCGACGCGTGTTGCAGGGCAGCGGTGAACTTCCGGCCCTGCACGGGCGGGCAGCCGATGTCGTGCTCACCGATCACCTGCAGCACGGCCGGATAGGCCACGCCCGGCTGGACGTTGTGGTACGGCGAGTACGCGGCGAGGACCGGGGCGTCGCCCGGATCGTCGGGATCGCCGTAGTCCTTGGCGTACACCGCGCGGATGGCCTCGGCGCCATCCACACCGGCCAGCGGTTCGAGCACGTCGAGCACGGGAACCTGGGCCACGACCGCACGCCACAGGTCCGGCTGCTGCGTCGCGGCGACACCGGCGACCAGGCCGCCGTTCGACGCGCCGTGAAACGCCAGTGTGCTCGCGATGCCACGGGCGAGCAGGTCTTCGGCGACCGCGCGCAGGTCGTCGAAGACGTTCTGCTTGTGCTGCCTGCGGCCGGATTCGTACCAGTCACGGCCGTATTCGCTGCCACCGCGCAGGGTGGCGCGGACATAGATGCCACCCGCCTGGACGAACGGGGTGTTGTCGCCGAGGAACACCGGCAGCCAGGGGATGTTGAAGCCGCCGTAGGCGTTGACCAGCGCCGGTTTCCCGCGGTTGCCGCCCGGTCCGGCCAGGACGAAGTACGGGATGCGGGTGCCGTCCTTCGACGTGGCGAAGAACTGCTCGGACGTGATGCCCGCCAGTTCACGACCGGCCTGGAGCACGTCAAGGCGGAGGTCGGCCACGTCCAACTGGTACAGCGTGTCGGCGGTGGTGAATGTGTTGGCGTAGAAGGAGAAGTTGTCCGACCGTGGCCTGACCCGGTCGAGCACGAGCCCGTAGGACGCACTGGCGGGCGGCAGCGGGGCGGTGCCGACGAGCGTGCCGTCGGGTTCGTGCACGCTGATGTCCAGCGCAACGTCCTTCAGCGCCGAGACAACAATCCGGCCGCCTACGATGTCCAACGACCGCAGCACCCTGTCGCCAGCGGGGATGATCTCGGTCCAGGTCTCCTGGTCGGTGGAGGTGGCCACCGGGATCGCCACGACACGCCCACGGGGTGTGTCCGTGACGATCGCCAGGTAGGTCTCGTCGTCGAGCCAGGTGCCGTGCAGTTCCTGAGTGAAGTCCACCGGTGTGAACCGCCGCCAGTGCCCGGTGGTCAGGTCACCGATCACCGAGGCGACGTACTCGTGCGGCACGGTGACGCCGAGGACGAACCGGCCCGACGGCGACACCTGTGGGGTGAGCCCGAGGGCGGTCGGTGAGACGTCGCCGAACTCGAAGATCGCCTCGGGGTGGTGCACGTCGCCGGTCACGGCGGCGAACCGCAGCGCGTGACGGCCGTCCGCCGTACGGCCGTGCAGGAAGAACCCGGAGCCGTCGGGCAGCCACTCGACGCGCAGCATGTTGCCCTGCATCGCCGGTTCGGCGACGTCCAGCAGGTGCCCGGAGTCCACGTCGACCACGCCGTAGTGGCCGAACGGTTCGCCGCCCGCGGAGTGGCTGAACGCCAGCCGTCGCCCGTCAGGTGACGGGATCGCGTAGAGGAAGGTCGTCGGCCTCCCGTCACCTCGCCGTGCGGTCACGTCGGCCGCGTCGAGCAGGACGCGTTCACCGCTGCCGTCCGTGACGCGGATGGCTTGCGCGGTCCCGTCGCCGTTGCGTCCGATCCGGAATTCCCTGCCCGCCACCGCCACTGGCGCTCCCAATGCGCCGTCGACAGCGGATGGCAGGTCACGCAGCGCCCGCAACGTCGGCTCGAAGTGCGGAGAAGCCCGGATCGCGGTGACGGCCGCGTCGACCTGCTTGTCCTGCCAGGACCGTACTTCCTCGGTGTCCGCGCCGAGCCAGTCGTACGGATCGGTGAAGGCCACTCCGCCGATGGTCTTGTTGACCGGCCGCCGTGGCGTATCGATGGTCACCCGTCCCCCACTTTCAGATGTTCTGATCATCCAGATGATGACATCATCTTGAATTCGGGGACGTCCGTGTGTCAAGACGCTGCGACCCGGAATACTCACGCTCGTGGAGGAACAGGACGCGGTGCGGTGGTGCGTGGTCGCCAACGTGGCGCCCCTGACCTCACACGGCCCTGGTGGTGCGGAAGTGCGAGCCGGCCTGAAGCACTTCTCCCCCGGCACCAAACTGTGGCTGGTCGAACCGCTCTGGGGAAGCGGCGGAGACCAGGTCGAGGTCCTCGGCAGGCACCGCGGCGCCCGCGGCCTGGTCCGGATGATCGTGCAGCGGCGGCACCTGACCGATTTCCGGGTCCAGGGCGTCCACAGTCCCGCCGTGCGCGAGCACCTGGGCTCGGCCTGGCCGACGAAGGAGAAGGCCGAGGAGATCGCGCGGGGCTGGAACCGGATCAGCGACGCGCAGACCGGCGTGCGCTACCAGGCTCGCCGCATCGAAGTCGTCCACGCGCTCGACGTCATCGGGCAGACCACCGATCCCCCGCGGTTCAACCACGCCCTGACCTACCGGATCGGCTGGATGCTGCGCGACGACATCCTCGGTGACCCCGGATCCACCATCGGCACCCTCCTGCGCGACCACGCCGAGGCCGAGGTCATCCACAGGCTGCTGGACCTCGCACGGGCGATCCCCGCCGAGTCCGACACCGACTACGTCCGCCATCCGCACTGGCCACGAGTCGCCGCGGCCGCACGAGAAGCCGCAGCCACCCTGACCCAACCGCAGCACGACCGGGAAGGCACACCATGACCGACGAGTGGCACCAGCCGTTGCGGCACATCCGGGGCGCCGAGCTGACGGGCGACACCAACCAGACCACCGGGATGACCCGGCTGGAGGCGGTGTCCGGCAAGACAGTCGGGTCGTCGAAGATCTGGATGGGTGAGACGCACGTCGGCCCGAACACGAACTCCGGCGACCACCACCACGGCGAGGCGGAGACCGCGATCTACGTCAAGTCCGGCCATCCGGTGTTCGTGTTCGCCGACGGTGACAAGGAGATCCGGCTGGAGACCGAACCCGGCGACTACATCTTCGTCCCGCCCTACGTGCCGCACCGCGAGGAGAATCCCACGGGCGAACCCGCCGTGGTGATCATTTCGCGCAGCAGCCAGGAGGGCATCGTGGTCAACCTGCCCAGCCTGTGGGCCCCGGTCGAGGTCCCACAGCAGCCCGGCGAGTGAGCGGGCGCAGCCCTCACCTGACCGCCGGTTGCACGGTGAGAGTCCCCGCATCCGTGTCCAGGACAGCGATCGGGCCCAACGGCACGGACAACGGCTCCGAGCCGTGCCCGACGTCGATGCCGCCGAGCACCGGCACGTCCAGCGCACCCAGCCGGTCCCGGAAGACGTCGACCAGGTTCCAGCCTCGGTCGACGTAGTCGTCGAAGCCGGGAAAACGGCCGAGTGCGACGCCGCGCAGTCCCCGCAGACTCCCGGAGCGGATGAGCTGGGTCAGCTGACGATCGATCTGGCCGATGCCGATGGCCCGTTCCGCCTCGGCGAACAGGATCGCACCGGCCAGACTGGGCAACCCCACGCCGACGGCGTGCGCGATCGTCCCCAGGTGCCCGCCGACGAGATTCCCGGTGGCCGTGCCGGGTACCTCGGCGGCGACCGCCATCGCCCCCGGATCGCGGTGGAGCGTGACGGGTTCGCTGCTCATCAGCAGGCTCCGGGTCGCGGCCGCCGAGCGTCGCCCGGCCAGGAACCCGTGGATCCCGGCGAGACGGCAGTGCCGCCAGAGCGCGAGGTGCACGTTCGTGATGTCGCTGAATCCCACGACCGGCTTCGGATCGGCTCGCACAGCGTCGAAGTCGATGCGGTCCGCGATGCGGTACGCGCCCGCGCCACCCCGGGTGGCGAACACCGCGCGGACGCCGGGATCGCGGAACGCGTCGTTGAGGTCTCTGAGCCGGTCCTCATCGCGGCCCGCCATGTAACCCCACTGGTCGAGCGCGTGGTCGCCGACCTCGACCACCAGCCCCCACCCGCGCAGGACCTCGGCGGACTCGGCGAGCAGCTCCGGGCTGGGGAAACTGGCCGGGGAAACCAGGCGGACACGATCACCGGGACGCACCCGGGGCGACAGCAGCACAGGATGATCTTGTCACTCGTCGGTGAGCCGGTAGTGCACGCGTGGCGGCACGGTCGGTTCCACCCGGCGTGCCACGAGGCCGTCGCGGACCATGCTCCGCAGGGTCACCGACAGCATCTTCTGCGAGACGCCGGGCATCCGGCGCCGCACCTCGGCGAACCGCATCTCGGCGGGCGCGGCGTCGGCGAGCGCCTTGACCGCCATCGAGGTCCATTTCGTCCCGATGCGATCCAGCAGCTGACGGGTCGGGCAGGCGGGTTCGAACAGGTCGCCCCGCTCCGGTCGGGCAGTCACCTGGACCTCACCACCTGTCGACGAGGTCATCGCACCGGACCTGCGCGGGCTGGGCGCGAGCACTCGCGCCCAGGACGGCTACGACGCGGCCACGCTGGCCGCCGATGTCGAAGGCCTCCTCGACGCCGTCGGCGAACCCACCGCCGCCGTGGTCGCCATCGACGCCGCCGTCCCGGCCGCGTTCCTGCTCGCGGTGCGGCGCCCCGACCGGGTCCGGCGGCTCGTGCTGATGGAGTCGCTGCTGGGTTCACTTCCCGGTGCCGAGGACTTCCTCGCGAGCGGCCTGCGCGTCAAATCAGCGATGCCGTGAGCCGTGGCCGACTCACCGTGCCCACCCTGTCGATCGTCGCCCACCCGGTCGGCGACGCACTGGAACGGCAGCTGCGTCCGATCAGCGACGACCTCACGGGACATCTCATCGCCGACTGCGGGCACATCATTCCCCTCGACCGCCCATGAGAACTGCTCAGCCTGCTTGCGCCATTCCTGGGCCGCTAGGCGATCTTGCGGCGGTACGCGGCCGTGGCGAACGCGTAGGTGACGATGAGGATGCCGACGCACCAGCCGAGCGCGATCCAGATGTCGTTGCCGAGCGGGGATTCGGTGAACAGGGCGCGGATGGCGTTGACGATGGACGTCACCGGCTGGTTCTCGGCGAAGGCGCGGAGCGGTCCGGGCATGGTGCCGGTCGGGACGAACGCCGAGCTGAGGAACGGCAGGAACATCAGCGGGTACGCGAACACTCCCGCACCCTCCACCGACTTCGCGGTCAGCCCGGGGATGACGGCCAGCCAGGTCAGTGCCAGGGTGAACAGGATCATGATGCCCGCGACCGCGAGCCACGCCAGGATTCCGGCGCTGGAGCGGAAACCCATGATCAGGGCGACGCCGACGACGACCACGAGCGAGATCAGGTTGGCCACCAACGAGGTCAGCACGTGCGCCCAGAGGACGCTCGACCGTGCGATCGGCATGGAGTGGAATCGCTCGAAGACCCCGCTCTTCATGTCGGTGAAGAGCCGGAACGCCGTGTAGGAGATCCCGGAGGCGACCGTGATCAGGAGGATCCCGGGCAACAGGTACGTCACGTACGAAGGCGACCCGGTGCTGATCGCGCCGCCGAACACGTAGACGAACAGCAGCATCATGGCGACCGGCATGATCGCCGTCGTGATGATGGTGTCGACGCTGCGCGTCACGTGCGTCATGGAACGTCCCAGCAACACCGCTGTGTCACCGAGGAAATGCTTGCGCATCGATGGTCCTTAGTGGTTCGTGCCGACGAGGGAGAGGAAGACGTCTTCGAGACTGGGCTGTTTCTCGACGTACTCGACCGTGGCGGGCGGGAGCAGTTGCTTGAGTTCGGCGAGGGTGCCGTGCACGAGGATCCGGCCCTCGTGCAGGATCGCGATCCGGTCGGCCAGGTGTTCGGCCTCGTCCAGGTACTGCGTCGTGAGCAGCACGGTCGTGCCCTGACCCGCGAGTTCCCTGACGGCGTCCCACACCTCGATGCGGGCCTGGGGGTCGAGCCCGGTCGTGGGCTCGTCGAGGAAGATCACCGGTGGGCTGCCGATGAGGCTCATCGCGATGTCGAGCCGTCGGCGCATGCCACCGGAGTACGTCGACACCTTGCGTGCGCCCGCATCGGCCAGCGAGAACCGGCCCAGCAGGGTGTCCGCGATCGTGCCTGGGTCTTTGAGGTGCCGCAGTTTCGCGACCAGCACCAGGTTCTCGCGTCCGGTGAGGATCTCGTCGACGGCCGCGAACTGCCCGGTGAGGCTGATGGACTCCCGTACGTTCTCCGGTTGTGCCGCCACGTCGAAGCCGTTCACGGTCGCTGTCCCCGCGTCGGCCTTGAGCAACGTGGACAGGATCTTCACGACGGTCGTCTTGCCCGCCCCGTTGGAGCCCAGCAGGGCGAAGATGCTGCCCTTGGCGACTTCGAAGTCCACGCCGCGCAGCACCCGCAGGTCCTTGTAGGACTTTTCCATGCCCTGCACGCGGATCACTGTCGTCATCCGGCCACCCCTCAACTACTCGGTGATACTGACTACCGGTACATAGTGACACGTACTACCGGTACTCGGCAACACCGAGTAGCGCTCGTTATCGGCGGATCAGGCCGAGGTCCGTGGCGGTGGCCACGGCAGCGGTGCGCGAGTCGACGCCGAGTTTGGTGTAGCAACGGGCAAGGTGCGATTTCACGGTGCCTTCGGTGAGATGCAGCCGTTCCGCGATGCCCCGGTTGGACAGACCACCGGCCACCAGGGTGAGGACTTCGATCTCCCGCCGGGTCAACGCGATGTCCGGCATGCGCATCCGGTTCAGCAGCCGGTCGGCGACGGTGGGCGCCAACGTGGTGCGCCCCGCCGCCGCGGTGCGCACGGCGGCTGCCAGGTCTTCGGGAAGCGCGTCCTTGAGCAGATACCCGGTGGCGCCCGCCTCGATGGCGGGCAGCGTGTCGGCGTCCGTGTCGTAGGTGGTGACGATCAGAACGCGGGGCGCATCGGGGTGCGCGGTGATCGCCGCGGTGGCTTCGGCGCCGGTCATTCCCGCGCCGAACTGCAGGTCCATCAGGACGACGTCGATGTCACCTTCGAGGGCACGGGCCACGGCGGCTTCGGCCGTCGCGGCCTCGGCGACCACGACGAGGCCGGGTTCGGTCTCCAGCACCGCGCGAAGCCCGGCGCGCACCACGGGGTGGTCGTCAGCCAGGAGAAGGCGGATCGGGGTGTCTGTCACGGGCGAGTCCCGGATCGTGGCAGTCGAGCGGCCAGAGCGGTGCCGTGGCCCGGGATTGACTCGACGGTGAGGGTGCCACCCAGCGCTCGGGCCCGGGTGCGCATGGCGGCCAGCCCGAATCCGCCCTCGCCGGGATCGGGCGCCGGAAGCCTGCCGAGGTCGAAGCCGGTTCCGTCGTCGACGACGTCGAGCGCGATCTCGTCACCGAGGTAGCTCAGGGTGACGTCGACGCTGGCGGCGTCGGCGTGGCGGACGGTGTTGGCGAGGGCAGCCTGGGCGATACGCAGCAGTGCGACCTCCTGGGCCGTCGGCAACGGGGCCGGGTCGCCGGTGAGGTGGAATCGCGCGGTGATCTGGTGGCGGGCGCTCGTGGTGGTGCACAAGCGTTCCAGTGCGCCCGCCAGCGTGGTGTCGTCGAGGGCCGGTGGGGTGTGGGCGGCGACGAAGCGGCGGGCTTCGGCGAGGTTGTCCACGGCGGCCTGGCGAGCCTGGTCCACGTAGCGGGCAGCGTTGTCCGCAGTCGCGGGCAGGGACCGTTCGGCTGCGCGCAGCAGCAACTGGATGCTGGACAGCCCCTGGGCGAGGGTGTCGTGGATCTCGCGGGCCAGGCGTTCGCGTTCGGCCAGGCCCCCGGCGGTGTGCTGGGCCTCGGCGAGGTCCGCACGGGTCGCTGTGAGCTCATCGATCAGGCGTCTGCGCCGCTCGCTCTCCCGGTACAGCGCCTGATAGCCCCACACCACGGCGACTGCCACGGCAGCACCGATCACCGGGCCGATCGCGGCGACCAGGCTGAAGGCACCCTGGTGCACGGCGAAGCCGATGACCGCTGCCAGCGCCGTCGCCGTCACCGCGACCAGGCCCACCCGACGCGGCAACAGGTGGAGTTGGAGGAAGTACAACGGGAAGGCGACCCACACCCCGTCGGCGGTCAGGACCACCAGGACCAGCCACACGGCGCTGACGGCACCCAGCCACCCCGCGGCAACCCGCCTGGACGTGCGGACGTGCGGCAGGAGCGGTCCGGCCGCGTACACCACACCGCACACCGCTGCCACGGCGACGACCGCCCCGGCCGTGGACCGGGCGGCTGCCAGGACGAGCAGGGCGATGAGCAGCAGGTGCAGGCACCAGGTCAGCACCCGGCTGGTCGGTGTCAAGGCAGGAGCGGCGGCGTTCACAGTAGACCCAGGCTACGGAGCGCCGACGGGAACCACCTCTATCGAAAGAGGGAACCGGCGCGCCGCCTTCCGGCTGGTGAAGTGCCATCCCCGGCCAGATGCCCCACCGGGGTGCCGACGGCGACTGTGGGAACCATGTTCGTCGCCTGGAGAGACCTGAGATTCGCCAAGGGACGGTTCGCCCTGATGGGCGCCGTCATCGTGCTGATCACCCTGCTGGTCGGCCTGCTGTCCGGACTGACCGCGGGCCTCGGTCGGCAGAACACCTCCGCCATCACCGGCTTGCCCGCCGACCGGATCGCCTTCGCGGCCCCCAGTGGCGACCAGGGCCTGTCGTACGCCGACTCGACGGTGACCGAGGCACAGTGGCGGCGATGGGCCACCGCTCCCGGCGTCACCAGCGCCGAACCGCTGGGCATCACTACCACCAAGGCCACCGCGGGCCGGCGCAGCACCGGTGTGTCGGCCTTCGGCGTCCAGACCGGGTCCGTCCTCGCCCCGGACAGCGGCAAGCTCAACGAGCACTCCGCCGTGCTGTCCGCCACGGCTGCCGCCGACCTGGGAGTCCAGCCCGGTGACAGCCTCACCCTGGCCGGACGGCAGCTGACCGTGGCCGCCGTGTCCGGCGACGCTTCCTTCAGCCACACCCCGGTCGTCTGGATCACCCTCGAAGCCTGGCGAACGGCAACCAGCGGCACGACTGCGACCGTGATCGCACTGACCACCACTTCCGAAGCCGACATCACCGACACCGACCGCGCCGTAGGCACCACGACAGTGTCCAAGGACGACTCCTTGTCCGCGATCGGCTCCTACACCTCCGAAAACGGCTCCCTGCAGCTGATGCGCGGCTTCCTGTTCGTGATCTCCGCCCTGGTCGTCGGCGCCTTCTTCGCCGTCTGGACCATCCAGCGCAGCGGTGACATCGCCGTCCTCAAGGCACTGGGCGCCACCACGGCCGGGCTGTTGAAGGACGCACTGGGCCAGGCTGTCGTCCTGCTCGCGGGCTGCGCCCTCGTCGGCACCGGCCTCGCAGCGGGCCTCGGCGCCGCCATCGCGGGCACCGCTGTTCCCTTCGTCCTCACACCCTCCACTGTGGTCGTCCCGGTCACCGTGATGGTCCTGCTCGGCGCACTGGGAGCCGCGCTCGCCATCCGCCGCATCACTGCTGTCGACCCGCTGACCGCCTTGGGGAGCACCCGATGAGTCTCACCCTGACCGGCGTCACCCTCACCTATCCCGACGGCGACGCCCGTCTCACCGCACTCGACCAGGTCACCCTGGACGTTCCCCGAGGCAGCCTGACCGCCGTGATCGGCCCGTCCGGCTCCGGGAAATCCAGCCTGCTCGCCGTCGCCGCCACCCTGATCGCTCCCGACGCAGGCACCGTCACCATCGACGGCACCACGACCACAGGAATGAGCCGCGGCGAACTCACCGACCTGCGTCGCCACAAGATCGGCATCGTCTTCCAGCAGCCCAACCTGCTGCCCGCTCTCACAGCCGCCGAACAGCTCCAGGTCATGGCCCAGATCGACGGCCGCTCCCCGGCCAAGGCGCGCACCCGGGCTCTGGAGCTGCTCGACACTGTCGGCCTGGCGCCTCAGGCACGGCGTCGGCCGCACCAGCTCTCCGGCGGCCAGCGCCAACGCGTGAACATCGCCCGTGCGTTGATGAACAACCCCACTGTCCTGCTGGTCGACGAGCCCACGAGCGCGCTCGACCACGAACGCGGAGCGGCCGTCGTCGACCTCATTACGCGTCTGACCCACCAGCAGGCGACCGCCACCGTCCTGGTGACCCACGACCGCACCCACCTCACCGCGGTCGACCAGATCGCCGAAGTCCAAGACGGACGCCTACACGTCCGGGGTCACTCGATGTGACGGCCACGGGCGTACGTGTACGACTTGAGCAGCACCTGCCACACGACCTCGATCTCGTCGCGGTCTGGCACGCGCGGCGGTTGTGCGTTCCGGTGTGCGGCACGCTGCCCGAGGCGGTGGCCGCCGCGTTGCTGTTGGTCGCGCAGCGCTGTGGTGGCATCCCTCGTTAGTAGTGGTCGGTGTTCACCCGGCTGTCGCGTGCGCGCGGTGGCGTGGCGGCTGAGGTGGAGGGGTCAGGGTGTTGATCTGTGGATGGAGGGATGGGCCGATGAGGGTGTCGCGGCGGGTGTTCGCAGGTGTCGCGGCGGTTGTGCTGGCCTCCGCGATCCACCCTGAGGCCGGTCGCGTTGACGCGACCCAGTCGGATCTGGGCTGCGGTTCAGGCAGGGCGTGTGTTCTCCCGGCGGGCCGCGTCGATCCCTCGGTGGAGCACTACGCGCGCGACGACCCGATGCACCGGACCTGCCACCGCCCAGAGCAGGCGGCCAGCCGGTTTGTCGAATCGGACCAGCGTGGAAACCTGAATCTTGGCAGCAGTCGCCGAGACCACGAGCCGGAGAACCAGAAGCGTGCCGTCCACGCCGTAGACAGCCTCGTCGGGCTCATCACGTAACCGCTTCCAGCCCGACAGTGGCGCGCTCGAGGAGGCATCGAGCCGCAATCGCAGCACACATCGCTGCAGCGCGGCGACCACACCACGCAGGCGCGGGACGCTGCCGAAGGCCAGCGCGGCCAGCGCGTCGGCGGACCGTCCTGCCCGCAGCCCCGGTGACCCGATGACGACATAGGAGTCCTGGTAATCCACGACGTCCAACAACCCCATGCCGAGTATCCGGCCCGGCACCGCGACCCGGCGTACCACACACACCTCCGCTCCCGCAGTGAGCCAAGAAACATGGTATCGCCTCAGCACAGCAGCGCCAGACGGAACACCGCGACATGATCGGTATAGCCGAGGGAATCCTCATGCACCGCCACGACATCGGCCCCGTCGCAGCGTTCCGGCTGCTGGTCGAGCGCCTACGGCGACGTGTAACACGGGGCCACGTCAGCTCGCACAGCAGGTCGTAGCCGTAGGAACGGCAGGACGCTGGGCTGTTTCCACACGCCAACAGGTCACGCAACGGCCCGGTGCACCGCCTTGTCGGAGAACGACAGCCGCAACGCGAACGGGAAACAGGTCACCATCGTGCCGCGCAGCTGGACCACCTGATACGACACGTCGACCATGGCGTGCTCGTCGATCAACCGGTCAAAGATCCGCTTCACCGTATGCCGCTGTTTCCGCGGCGCGTCCAGGTCCACGCGTAGGGATTTCGTCGATCACCGGTTTGAACGAGTCCAGCTTCGACGGACGAGGCGGTGGCACCTCTCCCTGTTGTCCACTGTTGTACTACGACTCCGAGCATGAAGCGTTCTCCGTCGGCGCGGGCGCGAAGCTGCAGGGCGTCTACGAACGGCTGTACCGCAACTGGGGCGTGACAATCCCCGGCGGGCTCTGCTACTCAGTCTGCTGGGATCCCCGGGGACACGTTCCGCCACCGCCAGTCGATCCGCTTGCCTTGACGGCTCACGCCGGGCCCCGGTCAACCGGGCAGTCCCAAGTGGAATCGCAGGAGGCGTGTCTGTTCCTGGCCGAGGACCGCTTCGGCGCCGGTGACCAGTGCGGACAACTCGTCCGCCCGGGATCCGCTGGGGAACGAGTACGTGGTCGCCGCGTCTCGGGTCAGCCAGTTGGCGAGGTCGGCGCGGGCGTCGGCCCGGATGGCGTGCTCGGGGTCGTTGATGAGACGCAGGTCGACGCTGATCCGCGTCCACGTGTCGCGGGCACGCAGAAGCCGGTGGGCCGCCTGCCGTACGTGCCGCGTCTGTGACGGGTCGAGCAACGGCCGCAGGGCCCGCTCGTCCAGACTGCTCGCGTGGGGGCTGAGTGACAGCGTGACCTGTCGTGTCACCGAGGACACGGCGTCGGTCAACCGTGGCAGCAACAGATCCGGCGACGTGCATCCACGCCGTCGCAGTGCTCGTACCGTTTCGGCTCGCCCACGTGACGACGGGTGAGCCAGCCACGGCCGTAGCAGGTCGATGTCCGAGTCGATGCCGGTCTCGCCCAGACCCGCGATCACCGCGGGGTTGGGTGGCCGTTGTTCGGCGAGCAGTGCTCGGTACCGTACGGCCGGGTCCGTGCCAGCCCGACGTGCGATGGTCTGCGCGGTCGCGCGCACCAGCGCACTGCGGTCGTCCAGAGCTTCGATGGCTGCGCCGACTTCGCCGAGGACGCATACGGCTTCGGCACGGACCGCCGCGGTGCCGCTGCCGAGCAGTCGGCGCGGGGTCTCATGATCGCCCATAGCCCGCGCGGCGCGGATGGCGGCCTGCGCGCACATGATCCGGACGGGCAAGTCGCCGTCGGCGGTCGCCGCGTGCACCATCTGCTCGACGCTGAGCCGCCCGGCGCCCAGGACGATGGCGTGGGCGTTTCGCCTGACACGCCAGTCCTCGCTAGCCAACGCGGCGGCTATTGCTTCGGGCGGACCGTCGCGCAGCAGGCCGTCGATGGCGTCGGCGAGCCAGGCGCCCGCTTGCCGGGCTCGCAGGGCAAGTGCGACCGGTGCCAGGGACACGATCGCCTCCGCCGGTGCGCGGTTGAGGTACCGGCGGCACACCTGCCGGGCACGGTCCCGCAGCTCAGGCACCCAGTCCGCGGCACGCAGGGCCAGCGTCGGCAGCACGACCATGGTGTCGTCGTCGAGCGCGGCTTCCCTGACAAAGCCGTCCGGGTGGCACGCCGCGAGCAGCAGATCCAACGGCCCGGCGTGGCCCGCGCCCAGGCGGTCGGCGACGGCCTCGGTCCATTGGGGCGCATGCCACAGACTCCGTCGAGTGGACACGTCCACCATGAGCCACAACCGTGGCTTCGCCCCGATCAAGGCCCGCATCGTGCCCGCGATCAGTTCGGCGTCCCCGCGGTGGCTGATCGCGAGCAGCAACGACGCGAGGTCATCGGCTGCGGACGTCCGGCCGGTTGTGGCACGGTCGACAGCACGGTGGATTCGCTCCAGGCTGAGCATGTCGGCAGGCGCGTCGTCGTAGACGTGCGTTGCGTTCGACGCCGGTCCTAGGCGCGCACGCAATCGCTTGATCAACCATTCAGTCACCGCAGCTTCCCCCTCCTCGACGGCAACGCAGTCTTCCCCACGGGCGCGCCGGAGAGCACGCGATTTCCGAAAGGTCAACCACGTCCGGCTGAATCTGTCGGCGAGGCATGGTTCGAGCTCGTCGCGACATTGGCGCAGTTCGCCGGCGTGCCCCTCAGAGGTCGCGGCTGTGGCAATTGTCGTATCGCTGATCGGCGTGCCGGGGTTCACGAGCGGCGCGCCGAAGGCCGGCACGGCGGACAAGCCCGCGGGCGTGACGGTCGGTTGTCATCACGCCAGGAACAGATCCGGCCGAGGCATGCGCGGTACACCTGGCCGCGCTCACCGGCGACTCCGCCGCGTCGTGGCACGCGGACCTGACCGCCGACCCGACGAACCTGCACCTGCGCATCAGGCAGGCGATGAGTCAGGACGCCGATGACCTCCTGCTGGTCATCGACCAGTTCGAGGAGGTGGTCACGTTGTGCGGCCACCGCGAACGCGCGTGGCTCACCGAGGCCGTTCTCCTCGCCGCGGCCGCCGAGACCAGCCGGGTACGGATCGTGCTGGGAATACGCGCGGGCTTCTACAGCCACGCCGAGCTGAGCCCGGACCTGGTCGACGCCCGGCGGCACGGGTATTTCCATCTCGGTCCCTTCACCGCCCAGCAATTGCGGGAGGCGATCACCGCCCCTGCCGTACGGGACGGGTACCAGGTCGAAACCGCCCTGGTGACGCGGATCGTGGCCGACGCGACCGGGCAGCCCGGGATTCTCCCGCTGGTCTCGCACGCGCTGCTCGAGACGTGGCGGCGACGCCAGGGCATGGCGCTCACCCTGGCGGGCTACGAGGCAGCAGGCGGAATCGAACACGCGGTGGCACACACGGCCGAAAACGTCTACAGCACGTTGGGTCCCAGCCAGCAGGAGGCAGTCCGGCGCCTGTACCTGCGGATGATCACGGTCGGCGAGGGCACCGCCGACACCAAACGACGAATCAGCACGGACGAACTCGACGAGGACCCGTCGTTCGCCCGTGGTCGCGCGCCTGACCGAGGCGAGATTGCTGGTCGCCGACCACACGGGCGTCGAGATGATCCACGAGGCGCTCACCTACCAACCGATGTCCGTCGTCACCTGGGACCTCGCCACCCGGCAGCAGGTCTCCGAGTTCAACGCCGGAACGCACGGCTCGCCGCGGTTCAGCAAGGACGGCACGCGCGTGGCCATCGCGAGCCACGGCCGGGCGGAAGTGTGGGACCTCCGGGATCCGCGTCGGGTCGCCCAAGTCGAGACCGTGAACGAGTCGCGGTTCGCGGCATTCGGCGACCTGAACCCCGACGGCACGCTGCTGGCGTCGGTCGACCGGGACGGCAAGCTCTCCCTCTGGGATGTCGCGGCTCGAACCCGTTGGGCCGTGCTGACTGGGCACGGGCAAGCCGTCCAGCAGCTCGCGTGGAGTGCCGACGGCGCATCGCTGGCGTCAGCGAGCACCGACGGGACGATAGCGTTGTGGACAGTCGACATCGGCCGGGCTGTCAATCAGCTCTGCCATTCCCTCAACCTCCACAGACCCCGCCGAACCACAACCGAAACCGGCCCTGTGTCAGTGACGGGCGAGGTGTTCCCTCGGACTCACCCCACGCACCCGCTTGAACGCGGCACTCAGGGCGAAACCGCTGCCGTACCCGACTTTCCTCGCCACCGAGCCGACCGTGGCCGCGGGCTCCCGCAGCAGGTCGGCGGCGAGCGCGAGGCGCCAGTCGGTCAGGAACGCCATCGGCGACTCACCCACCAACTCCGTGAACCGCCGGGCCAGTGTGGCCCGCGAGACGCCGGTCGCGTCCGCCAGTGACGCCACCGTCCACGGGTGTGCGGGGTCGTTGTAGATCATCCGGAGCGCGGCCCCCACAACAGGATCGCCATGTGCCCGGTACCAGGGCGGGGTTTCGGCGTCCTCCCGCGCGAACCACGCCCGCAGGACCGTGATGAGCACCAGGTCGAGCAGGCGGTCGAGGACCACCGCCTGCGCCGGTTCGTCCTTGGCGATCTCGTCGGCCAGTACCGGGATGATCGGCGACTCCCCCGTGCCCGACGGCACGACCAGCATGGGCGGCAACGCGTCCAGCAGTCTTCGGCTCACCTCGCCGGACATGTGGTACGTGCCGATGAGCATCATCGTGTCGCCGTCGAGTTTGTCGCCCCAGGTGCGCACGCCCAGGCCCAGTTTCTCCTCCAGCGGTTCGCCGCGCAGCGTCGTGCACCGGTCGCCGGGGTGGATCACCACCTGCGGGGGCGTCGCCGGGTCGTTGGCGACGATGTACGGGGTGGTGCCGCGGGCGACAACCACGTCGCCGGTGTTCACCTTGACGGGCTCGTCGCCATCGGGGATGACCCAGCCGCTGCCGCGGGCCATCGTGACCAACGCGAGCGGGGCCTCGTCACGGACGTGGATGCTCCACGGCGGATCGAGGACGACCTTCATCAGGAACGCGCCGCGGGCGCGTGGGCCGTCGAGGAGGTTGGCGAGTGCGTCCACTCCCCCACCTTAGACGCACGCTTATGGAAACGAGATTTTCGACCATGGCCCGTCTCATCCGGTTCGCCTTTACTGGGTGTCATGACAGAGCAGCCAATCCTGGTCCTCGGCGGAACCGGCAAGACGGGCAGCCGCGTCGCGGCCCGCCTGACCGCACTCGGCGTTCCGGTGCGGATCGGTTCACGATCCGCCGAGATTCCGTTCACCTGGGAGGACGACCAGACCTGGGGCCCCGCGCTTCGAGGCACCTCGGCCGCCTACATCGCGTACTACCCCGACCTCGGCGCGCCTGGCGCCGCGGCCGCCATCGGCGCGTTCTGCCAACTGGCCGTCTCACTGGGCGTCACACGCCTGGTGCTGCTGTCGGGCCGTGGCGAGGAGGAAGCCGAGCGCAGCGAGCAGGAGCTGCGCAAGTCCGGCGCGGACTGGACGATCCTGCGGGCGAGCTGGTTCGCGCAGAACTTCAGCGAGAGCTTCCTGCTCGACCCGGTCCTCGACGGATCGGTGATGCTGCCCGCGGGAGACGTCGTCGAGCCGTTCGTCGACGTGGAGGACATCGCGGACGTAGCCGTGGCGGCGCTGACCGATGCCGGTCACGTCGGCAAGCTGTACGAGCTGACCGGTCCGGAGGCGTTGTCGTTCTCCGACGCGATCGCCGAGATCGCCGTCGCGGCCGCTCGTGACGTCCGCTACCTGCGGATCACGACCGAGCAGTTCGCGGCGGCGCTGGCCGACGAGGTCGGGCCGGAGTACGCCGGGTTCCTGACCTACCTGTTCACCGAGGTCCTCGACGGCCGCAACGCCAAGCCGACCGAGGGTGTCCGGCAGGCGCTGGGCCGTGAGCCGCGCTCGTTCCGCGAGTACGCCAGGAGGACCGCCGCCACCGGGGTGTGGGCATCGGGCCGGTGAACCCGGGTCAACCACGACATTCGCTCTGACAGCGCGTGATCGCCGGTCGCCGCACGTGACTAGGCCGAGCAGATATCTCCCGTTCACCTTCTCGTCATTTTCGCGTCATCCAATGACACCGAAGGCGCGCCGACGAGAGGACCGAAGGCCATGGCAGGGCAGAACGGTATCCACCTCGACCAGATCGAAGACCGCCTGATCACCCGCTACCAGAACGATGTCCCGGCGGAGGACGTGCGGGAGTGCATGCGGGCCGAAGCCGACCGCTTCGCCGCCGCTCCCGTTCGGACTTTCGTCCCCATCTTGGTCGAACGAGCGGTCCGCGCACGACTGGACCACACGGCCTGACATCTGACAGTCTCCCCGCTGGGCGGCACCAGCGGGGCAACTCTCAACGGTCACCTTTCGTTGGGCCTTCCCGGCCCGGCTGTCCACTCCGGTGTCACCTGTGCGGCGCACTCTCGCAAGTAGCTTCGAGAGGCTCGCCATGGATCTCACCGCACTGGCCCATCTCCCTTCGCTGGCCGATCTCGCGCACACCAGAAGAGTCAGCCTGTACCGCCTGCGGGCAGGTGACGACCTGCATTCCCTGCGGGCTCCCAAAGTCGTCCACGACGACCACGAATTCGTCAGCCTCAACGCGGTTGTCGGTGGCATGCCCGCGCTGCTCGTGGCCGGACTGTCCGATGACGACCCGGTCGAGTGGGGCGCGATGGTGCGCAGCCTCACCGGAACCGACCTGGATTTCCGCAGCCGCACGGCCTCGGCCGCGTTGTTCGTCCGCAGTACCAGCGACAGTGGCGACGAGGTGTACGCGGTCACGTTCGGGCAGGGGTGGCGGCTGATCCGCGACAGCAGCGTCGACCGGATTTCGGGCTGCGGTTCGCGGTGCGCGTGCTCGATCCCGACGAGATCCGGCAGATCACCCGGTGGGCGTTGAGCGCACGGTCGCGAGTGGACCGCAGTTCCGTGCCGGGCGGGCAAGGGTTGTGGGCGTTCGGGCTACGTGAGCACGCCGAGTTCGTGCGGCAACTGACCGGCTACGTCCGTGCGGAGCTCCCCGTCGAGTTGACGCACGTGCGCCGGATGCGCAACCGCCAGAACTTCCGGCTGCGCCTGGAGTTCGGCGACGGCGTGCGGATGCCGTTGAGCAGTGACGGCGCCGGGCTGGCCGCGGATCTGGCCGAGATCACCCGGATTCTGCGGTCCGACGCGGTCGATCCGCGTCTGCGGCCGTTGACGTGGGTGCGCCGGATCCCGCCGTACGACGATCGCCGCGCGGCACTGGAGCGTTGCGTGCTCGCCCTTCTGGAAGGCAACGGCGTCGGCGAGGTCGGGATCGCGTATCCGGCCCGGTACCACGACGGCCCGAGCGCGGACCACTACCGCGGCCGGATCAACGGCACCGAGATCGACACTGCCGATCTCACGCTGGCCGACCTGACGCGCCCGCTGCTGGACCCGTTGTCCACCGGACGCCTGGACGCCCTGCGCATGGGCCGCATCGCCGGTTACGACGAGCACGGTCAGAGCGTGGGCGGTGACGTCCCGGCGCTGCACTGGATCGCCGCGGAGGTCGAGCACGAGGAAACCCGCTGCGTCCTGCTCGACGGCGAATGGTACGAACTCGGCGACGAATATCTGCGGCATGTGCGGTCGGTCACCGAACGGGCTTTCTCGCACGCACCTGACTGGGTGCTGCCCCCGTGGAACGAGTCGCGGGTTCACCCGAACGATCCCTCGCCGCCCGAGGACACCTACAACCGGTACGTGGCGCGGACCGATCCGCGCTTTCTGCTGATGGACAAGAATCTGGTGTTCACCCGGGCGCATCGGCGTGGTTTCGAGGCCTGCGATCTGCTCGGGCCCGGCAATGAGCTCGTGCACGTGAAACGCACGAGCTCGCGAACCGGTTCGGCGCCGTTGAGCCATTTGTTCGCCCAAGGACTCGTCGCCGCGGAAACGCTGACCGATCCGGTCGCCTGGCGGGACTTCACCGCCCTGATCGCCGCGCAGTCGCCCGAACGGGCTGCTCAGCTGGGGCGGCGGCCGTCGGCCATTGTCTACGCGATACACCGTTCAGACCGTTTGCTGACGCCCGACACGCTGTTCACCTTCGCGCGTTCGGCACTCGTGTCGGCGTGGGTGACGCTTACGACATACGGAATACCCGTACACGTCTACGTCATCCCTTGATACCGTGCGGCAGTGCTCGCGGAAATGGTGTCCGTTCAGTGGATCACGAGTGTCCGCGACGATGACTCGGGCCATCGCGGAGAACAATTCTCACTTTTCGCTCGTCCGGCGTAACACCGCCCGGTCCTTGCGCCATCGGTGTCATCCCCCGGCCGCCGCGGTTTCGGGCGGTGAGCACTCCTCGCCGGAGAAACCGGGTGGTCGGGCCGTTCAGGCCGGATTGCGGCGTTCGCGATACACCGGGTAAGTCCCTAGGCTTGCGGGGACAGTTCCCGTCTTCCCACACCGTGAGGGCAGCATGGAGGCAGCACTACCGGCGTTCTCCCACGGCGAGCCCCTCACCCGCCGGGATCTGGAGTCGATCACCGATGAACGTCACCGCTATGAACTGGTCGACGGAACACTGATCATGAGCCCCTCACCGCGCCCGCTGCACCAGCGCGCGGTCGCCCGCGTGCTGGCCGCGCTGGCGAGAGTGTGCCCGGCGGGCTGTGAAGCACTGCCCGCCCCGGTGGACGTGTGGATCAACGACGACACCGTGCTGATCCCGGACGTGGTGGTCGGCAGACGGGAAGCGTTCACCGAACGGGCACTCATCGGCGCACCGGAACTGGTGGTCGAGGTGGTCTCGCCGTCGAGCGACTACATCGACCGCTTCCTCAAACCCGCGCGGCTGGCCGCCGCGGGATGTCCGCACTACTGGCTGATCGACCCCCGCACGCCCAGCATCTCCTGCTATGCCCTGGAAGACGGCGCGTACACGTTGGCAGCCGATGCGCACGGCACCGACGCGATCACCCTCACCGAGCCCTATCCCCTGACGCTGGTACCCGAAGACCTCGTCACGCCTTACTGAGCGCGGTCAGCACGAACGACGGCGCGGCCCAGTAGTCGATGAGGGTCTCGGCCCGCACGTCCTGGTAGCCACACGCGGTGAACTGCTCGACCCATGTCCGCATGGGCTGTTCGTACGTGTTGCGCTTCGCGCCGGGCTCGAGCTGACCGGTCAGCACGGGCATGAGGAAACCTTGGGCGACGAGGTCGCGGTCATCGCCGTATTCCGCTATGCCCCGTTCGAAGGTGTCGGCGAGGGTTCGCCGCCGGTCTTCCGGGCATTCCTCGGCCACGTCGAACTCGATCACGACGAACCGCCCGACGTGGGGCCGCAGCGCGGCCAGGAAGTCCGACCGGTCCTCGTGCGGCATGGTGTGCAACGCGAACGTGGACTCGCCCAGGTCGAACCGGGCGTCCAAGCCGGCAACGAAAGCGGCCCCGGTCGTCGCGGCCACCGTCACCTGCTGGTCGCCCAGCCGCGCGAGGGCCTTGTCCAGCAAGGCCTGGGACGGCTCGACCAGGGTGACCGCCGGGACCGGCGTCTCGGCCAGCGCTGGGACAAGGGCCTTTCCGCTGCCGCAGCCGATGTCCACGAGCGACTTCACGCCGTGAGTCCGGTACTGGTCGGCCAGCGCGGCGCTGACGGCCTGGTAGAGCGGGACGTTGCCGCCGCCGTCGATGAACGCCTCGAAGGCCGCCGGTTGGTCGTAGACGGACTTCGAGGCGTCGCCATCGAGGTACTTCGCCAACGCCGCCCGCAACAACGGGTGCCGCGGCGCGGGGTGGTCGAGTAGTTGCCTTGCCTGCTCAGGGTTTCCCGCGGCCAAGGCGGCCAAAGCGTCGTAGACGGTCACCCACCCGAACCTAGTGGGTGGATCATCGGCTACGCCTGTTGCGCGGCGATCGAGGCGCGGACCTCGTCCATGTCGAGCTCCTGGACCTTGCCGATCAGCTTCTCCAGCTCCGTCGCGGGAAGCGCTCCCGGCTGCGAGTAGACCACCACACCGTCGCGCACAGCCATCAGCGTGGGAATCGAGGAGATCCCGAACGCCTGCGCGAGGGCGGTCTGCGCCTCGGTGTCGACGGTGCCGAACGTGATCTCGTCGTGCTGCTCGGACGCGCTCTCGTAAACCGGCGCGAACATGCGGCACGGGCCACACCAGGACGCCCAGAAGTCGACGAGCACCGTGCCAGGGGCGCTCACGACCTCGTTGAAGTTGTCCTCTGTCAGTTCCACGGTCGCCACCGGGATCTCCTTTGTTCGCGGACCTGACACGTTCAACCGCGCAACACGCCCGGATGTTCCGCACCGGTCACCGCGCCTTGCGCAGCCACTGCTCGGATCCGGCGAAGGTCGCCTGGTAGACGGCGTTGGCCAGGCGTCGGCCCCACTGCGAACGCGGGCCACCGTAAGCCTCGTCACCTTCCTGCGGGCAACAGACGACGAGGGCGTCGCTGGGCGTGCCGGTCCCCGCCACTCCCGCGTCGTGCAAGGCCTGGACCTTGGCCTCGGTGGCCGTCACCACCGTGTTGACCAGGGCCGCGTCACTCAGGCCGACAGGCACCCAGCAGACGGTGTTGATGGTGCCCGGCGACCAGGCGACGCTCGGTTCGGGCGCGGCGGCGCGGACCGGGTGTGTCAGCCCGACGGTGGTCACGCATTCCGCGTCGCCGTCGGTGCCGGTGGTGAAGTCGGTGAGCCCGGCCGCGGTGAGCAGCCCGGTCCCGGGGCCGGTGAGGTTCCACTCGGCGGCCAGTCCGGTGAGGTGTTCGACGGGGTCGCGGTGGTACTCGTACTCGACCCGCACGTTGACCACCCACCGGCACGGGTTGATCCCGCCACCGACCACGCCGGTCGAGATCGCGCGTGTGCGCTCGGGCATCGACCACATGAGCATCGGGTATCCGTTGGCACGCTGGTCGGCCACGGCTGGCTGAAGGATGGAGAACACGCGCTACCACCTCGTGAGTATTTCCCGGGTTCCAACCCCGGAAAATACTTACGCGGTCCACATGGGTCGCTCAGGTGGTTACCAGCGGGCCGAACACCAGGGTTCCGGGGGCGTCGGCGTTGTTCCCCGCCCAGAACTCGAACCACAGCGTCGCGAACTCCGCGCGGGAAAGCCGTCCGTCGCCGTCGGTGTCGAGCGCGGGGAAGATCGTGTCGGTGTCGGTCTCGGTGCCGTTCCAGGCTTCGATCATCTGGCGGTACTCGCTCGCGGTGACGTAACCGTCCCCGTCGGCGTCGATGGCCTTGAACATGGCGTCGGCGGTGGCGATCACCGTCTCGGGCATCTCGGGCAGCTGGTCGACCACGAGCAGGACCTCGTCGATGGTGACCTTGTTGTCCCTGTTCTGGTCGGACGCGGCGAGCAACGTGGCCCACCAGCCCAGCATGATCGAGGTCAGCCGTTGCTCGTCCGCGCCCCGCAGTGCCGTCCACCGGTCGGCCAGCGCCCGGAAGTCCCGCTCCTCAAGGAAACCGTCACCGTCCACGTCCATGGCGTCGAAGACACCCGCTACTTTGCGCCGCTGTAAGTCGCTCGCCATACCGCCGACAGTAGGCTGAACGGCCGAGCACGCGCGTCGGCCATTCAGGCGACCGCCCCTACCGGAACAAGGCGAGCACGAGCACTCCGGACACGACGCCGATCACGATCCCGGCGAGGCCGAGCGTGGCGCGGTGTTCGCGCAGCACCGGGATGCCACGGTCCAGCGCCAACCGGCCCGGCCCGGTCAACGCGACACCGGCGGTGGCGACGATGAGCAGCAGCTCGTACTCGATGCCGCCCTTGGCCGCGAAGAACCCGGAACCCCACATCACCGCGACGGCGTTGATCATCGTGCCGATGATCGCGGCGCAGGCCAGCGGCGTGAACAGGCCGACGGTCAGCGCGAGGCCACCGAGGATGTGGCTCAGCCCGGACAGGACGGCCATCAGGGTCGACGCGGAATACCCGCTGGCGGCGAAGAACGCCGCCGTGCCGTCGACTCCGCCGCCGCCGAACCAGCCGAGCAGCTGTTGAGCGCCGTGCGCCGCCATGATCAGCCCGAGTGCGGCCCGCAGCACCAGCAGTCCGGTGTCGGTCCCGCGCTTGACGTCCACTTCGGCCACGACAGCCATGAAAGGTCCCTCCACACGTTGGTTCAAATTCGAACGAAGCGTATCCCGGCTTGTTCAAATTTCAACGACCACGGCGGAGGTCGACAGGGAACCGACAGGGTCGGCCCGCGATGAATAGGCTTGGTCCCATGACCGACGACAGATGGTTGACCGAGCCGGAACTGGCCGCCTGGAAGGACTTCCTCACGGTCACCGCGACCATCCACCGGCGCATCGAGCAGCAGCTGAAAGACGAAGCAGGCCTGACCCACCCGCAGTACGAGGTGCTCACCCGGCTGTCGGACGCGCCCGAAGGCTCACTGCGGATGACCGAACTGGCCCAGGCGGCCGTCACCTCCAAGAGCGGCCTGACCTACCAGGTCACCCAGCTGGAGAAGGCCGGTCTCGTCGGACGCCGGACGTCCACACACGACGAACGCGGCGTCGTGGCCTACCTGACCGACAAGGGCTGGGCCAAGATCCGCCAGACCGCCCCCGGGCACGCGGCCCTGGTCCGCGCGTTGTTCCGGGATGGCTTGTCGGAGCGGCAGTTCACCGGGATGGCCACGGCGATCGCCGCGCTCAACGACCACCTGCGCTGACCCGCTGGCGATTATCCGTTGGAACGTGTCCTTTTCGCCAATGGTGCCCCGGCGAGCCCGCTGAATAGCGTGACCCCGTTGATCCCACTGGACACCGAGGACACCCGTTGACGACTGCGATCATCTTCGCCCTTGTCCCCTTCGCCTACATCGCGGCGATGTCGCTCGTGCGCGAGCCGCATCGCCGCCGCCTCAACGCCGTCGCCGTGGGCGGTGCCGGAGCGGCCTACCTGAGCGGCGGCGGCATGGGCGGCTGGGAAATCGCCTTCACCGTGGTCATGACGTACGTCGCCTACCGCGGCCTGGAATCGTGGACCTTCATCGGCATCGCCTGGCTGCTGCACACCGGATGGGACATCATCCACCACGTCAAGGGATACCCGATCATCCCGTTCGTCGAGCACTCGTCGCTCGGCTGCGCCGTCTGCGATCCCATTCTCGCCATCTGGTGCTTCGCCGGGGGCAGATCGATCCTGCCCGTCAACCGGCACAGTCCCGTGTAGACGGTGGAACCCTGTGGGTGGCCACCCGATCCAGGCCACCCACAGGGAGTTCTCACACGGCGACGAAACTCAACCGTGTCGCGTTGGCGGTGGCGTCGTCCGGCTGCTGCTGCGCCGAACGCTCGGCGTCCACACGGGACAGGTAGCTGTCCACCTCGTGCTGCCGCTTGGCATCGTCCCAGCCGAGCACCGGCGCGATCAAGGCGGCCACCTCGGCGGCCGCGGCCACACCACGATCCGGTTGCTCGATGGAGATCCGCGTCCGCCGGGTCAGCACGTCCTCCAGGTGCAGGGCACCCTCGTGCGAGGCGGCGTACACGGCTTCCACCTTGAGGTAGTCCTGCGCGCCGGTGATCGGATCGGCCAGCGCGGGACGTTCGCCGACCAGGGCCAGCAGGTCGTGGATGGCGGTGCCGTACCGCTGCAACAAGTGCTCGATCCGGGCCAGCGGCAGTCGTGTGTGGACGGCCAGGTCCTGGCGGTCGCGCCACAGCTCGTGGTATCCGTCCGCACCGAGGATCGGTTGCCGGTCGGTCGTGGACGGCCGCACCGGCCGCGACAGGTTCTCGGCCGCGACATCCACCGCGTCCTGCGCCATCACGCGGTAGGTCGTGTACTTCCCGCCCGCGATGAGCACCAAGCCGGGTGCGGGGTTGGCGACGGCGTGCTCACGCGACAGCTTGGTGGTCTCCGCTGCCTTCGCCGCGAGCAGGGGCCGCAGTCCAGCGTAGACGCCTTCGATGTCGTCACGGGTGATCGGCGTGCGCAGCACGGCGTTGACGTGGTCGAGCACGTAGTCCACATCGGCCTTGCTGGCAGCCGGGTGGTTGCGGTCGAGCTCCCACGGGGTGTCGGTGGTGCCCACGATCCAGTGGCGGCCCCAGGGGATGACGAACAGGACGCTCTTCTCGGTCCGCAGGATCAGCCCGGTGTCCAGGTCGATCTTCTCCTTGGGCACCACGAGGTGGATCCCCTTGGACGCGCGGACCGTGAACGGCGCGGGAATCCCGGCGGCCTGGGACACGTCGTCGCTCCACACCCCGGTCGCGGCGATCACGACCCGGGCCCGCACGTCGAACTCGGCGCCGCTTTCCCGGTCGCGGACCCGGGCACCGGTGATCCGGTCGCCCGAGCGCAGCAGTTCGGTCATCCGTGCCCGGGTCAGCACCGACGCGCCCAGCTCCGCGGCGGTACGGGCGATCATCATCGTGTGCCGGGCGTCGTCGACCTGCGCGTCGTAGTACTGGATCGCGCCGATCAACGCGTCCGGCGCCAGCCCGGGAGCGACCTCGAACGCGCGGCGCCGGCTGAGGTGCTTGTGCCGCGGCAGCGCCCGCGCGCCGCCGAGCGTGTCGTAGAGCATCACGCCCGCGCCGATGTACCCGCGTTCCCACACCCGGTGCGTGAGCGGCACCAGGAACTTCACCGGGCGCACCAGGTGCGGGGCGAGTTTCGTGAGCAGCAGACCCCGTTCCTTCAGCGCCTCCCGCACCAGCTTGAAGTCCAGCTGCTCCAGGTAGCGCAGCCCGCCGTGGATCAGCTTGCTGGAGCGGCTCGACGTGCCCGCGGCGAAGTCACGGGCCTCGATCAGCCCCACCGACAGGCCGCGTGCGGCGGCGTCCAGCGCGATCCCGGCACCGGTCACCCCGCCGCCGATCACCAGGACGTCGACCTCCCGCGTGCGCAGGGTGCGCAGCGCGTCCTCGCGGTACTGCGGGGAAAGGCGTACAGCAGACACTTTGACCATCTCCTAGTGGTTGCGAAGGGGAGTTCGTTGGGGGTATTCGGCGGATCCAGGTTTTCGCTGGGCGTGCCGGGCGAAGGAGCCGGTACCGGGGTTGTACCGGCGCCTTTGGCCGGTGCGTCCAGCGGGAAGCTGGGCCGTCGAGACCCCCGACAGACTTCCGTTCGTGACCACTAGTTCACGTCGACCCAGTCGAGCGTCCGGCCGACGGCCTTCTGCCAGCCCTGGTAGCCCCTGCTCCGTTGTTGCTCGGTCCAGCTGGGCTGCCAGCGCCGGTCCTCGTTCCAGTTCTGCACGAGTTCGTCGGTGGACTTCCAGAACCCGACGGCCAGCCCGGCGGCGTAGGCGGCGCCGAGCGCGGTGGTTTCCGCGACGACCGGCTTGGACACGGGCACGCCCAGCACGTCGGCCTGCATCTGCATGCACAGCTGGTTCGCGGTCACGCCGCCGTCCACACGCAACACGTCGAGCGTGACGCCGGAGTCGTTCTGCATGGCTTCCACGACGTCGCGGCTCTGGTAGCAGATCGCCTCCAGGGTGGCCCTGGCGACGTGCGCGTTGGTGGTCGCGCGGGTCAGGCCGACGATCGCGCCGCGGGCGTCGGAGCGCCAGTACGGGGCGAACAGGCCGGAGAACGCGGGCACGAAGTAGATGCCGCCGTTGTCGGCGACCTGGGCAGCCAGGGTCTCGCTCTGCGACGCGCCGCTGATGATGCCGAGCTGGTCGCGCAGCCACTGCACGGCCGAGCCGGTGACGGCGATCGAGCCTTCCAGTGCGTAGACGGGCTTGTCGTCGCCGAACTGGTAGCACAGCGTGGTCAGCAGGCCGTGCTTGGAGCGCACGGGTTCGTGGCCGGTGTTGAGCAGCAGGAAGTTGCCGGTGCCGTAGGTGTTCTTGGCCTCGCCGGGCCGGAAGCAGACCTGGCCGACGGTCGCGGCCTGCTGGTCGCCCAGGTCGCCGGTGATCGGCACCTCGCCGTGCAACGGGCCACCCGCCCGGGTGACGCCGAGGTGCCCGGACGACGGCTTGATCTCCGGCAGCATCTGGCGCGGGATGTCGAAGAAGGACAGCAGCTCGTCGTCCCACGCGAGAGTTTCGAGGTCCATCAGCATGGTACGGCTGGCGTTGGTCGGGTCGGTGACGTGCGCACCGCCGTCCTTGCCGCCGGTCAGGTTCCACAGCAGCCACGTGTCGGTGGTGCCGAAGAGGGCATCACCGTTCTCGGCGTCCTTGCGCACGCCGTCGACGTTCTCCAGGATCCACTGGAGTTTGCCGCCGGAGAAGTAGGTGGCGGGCGGCAGCCCGGCCTTGCGGCGGATCACGTCGCCCTTGCCGCTGCGCTCGAGTTCGGCGGCGATCCGGTCGGTGCGGGTGTCCTGCCAGACGATGGCGTTGCAGTACGGGCGGCCGGTGCGGCGGTTCCAGACCACTGTGGTCTCACGCTGGTTGGTGATGCCCAGCGCGGCCAGGTCGGCGTGGGTCAGCGTGGTCCTGGTGAACGTGGACTCGATCACCGAGCGCGTGCGCTCCCAGATCTCGGTGGGGTTGTGCTCCACCCAGCCCGGCCGCGGCAGGATCTGCTCGTGTTCCAGCTGGTGGCGGGCGATCTCGTTGCCACCGTGGTCGAAGATCATGAACCGGGTGCTGGTGGTGCCCTGGTCGACGGATGCGACGAATTCCGGCATCGGTCACTCCTCCTTCAGGCCTTGACGGCCGCTGGCTCGTCGGCTGGCAGGAACTTCTCGATGAAGACCTTGTAGATCCCGGCGCCGATCAGCCCGCCGAGAACCGGGGCCACGATCGGAATCCACCAATACGAGTGACCGTGCTGGTCCTGGAACGCCGTGTCGTAGCCGGTCAGCCAGGACGCCAGCCGCGGCCCGAAGTCACGGGCGGGGTTGATCGCGTACCCGGCGTTGGTGCCCCACGCCATCCCGATCGCGACCACGGAGAACCCGACGACCACCGGGCCCATGTTGGCCAGCGGCGCAGTGTTGCGCAGATCCGTGATGGCGAAGATGACCAGGACGAGGATGGCGGTGCCGATGATCTGGTCACGGAACGCGCCCCAGTCACCCACCGGAAGCGTGCCGTTACCCGGAAGAGTGGAGAACACGCCCTGCGTCTTGATCGTCAGGCCGGGGTCGGCGGCGTTGAGCACCTCGGTGTAGTTCCACCGCACCAGCAGTGCGGCGAGGAACGCGCCCGCGGTCTGCGCGAGGGCGTACGGCGCGACCTTCTTCCAGGAGAAGCCTTTGAACACCGCGAGCGCGATCGTCACGGCGGGGTTGAGATGAGCTCCGCTGACCCGGGACGCGACGTAAACCCCCAGGGTCACGCCGATTCCCCACGCCCAGGCGATGCTGTCGTGATCACCGATCCCGGCGGCCGCCACCTGGGCGACCACCCCGCATCCGAACAGGATCAGGATCAGCGTCCCGACGAACTCGGCGGCCATCTCGCCGCCGAGCCCCCGGGATTTGAGGTTTCGCACCATTGCATTCCTCCACAAAGGACACCCAAGGCCCCGACTTGCCCGAACGTTAAGATCGTGGAAAGAACAGGTCAACGAGCACCGGTCGGCATTGTCGAACGACGCGCGGAGGCTGTTCGACGATGTCGAATCGGAGCCGGTGAGGAGGTCGGGCGAGCGGTGCCGGGACCCATCCAGTCGATCGAACGAGCCGCCGCGATCCTGCGGCTGCTGGCCCGCGGCTCCGGCAAGCTCGGCGTCGGCGAGATAGCCGAGTCGCTGGAGCTGGCCAAGGCGACCGCGCACGGCATCCTGCGCACCTTGCAGGGCGTCGGGTTCGTCGAGCAGGACCGCGACACCGGCAAGTACCAGCTCGGCGCGGCCCTGCTGCACCTGGGCACCAGCTACCTGGACGTCAACGAGTTGCGGTCACGCGCGATCAACTGGGCGGACGCGTTGGCCGCGCGCAGCGGCGAGGCGGTCCGGATCGGGTCGCCACTGGACGGCCGGGTGCTGGTGGTGCACCACGTGTTCCGGCCGGACGACTCGCTGCAGACGCTCGACGTCGGCGCCCTGCTGCCGTTGCACGCGACCGCGCTCGGCAAGGTCCTGCTGGCCTACGACACGACGCTCGTGGCCGCCCTGCGCGGCACGGACATCGCGGCCTACACCCGACGGACGTTGTCGTCGCTCACCGCGATCAAACGTGCACTGGCCGGCGTGCGCGAGGCCGGTTGGGCGAGCGAACTCGGCGAGATGACGCCCGGCGAAGCCGGGATCGCGGCGCCGATCCGGGGACACGGCGGCATCGTGGTCGGTGCGTTGGGGATCTCGGGAGCCGTGGAACGCCTGATGGATTCGCACGGCAGTCCGAAGGCGACACTGCTCGGGCACGTGCGTGACGCCGCCCGTGCGGTGTCCCGTGATCTCGGCGCGTCCCGGTGGTGAGGGGAAGATGACGCATCGTTACGTGATGTCGGTCGACCAGGGCACGACGTCGACCAGGTGCATCCTGTTCGACGCGCGCGGCAGGCTGGTGTCGGTGGTGCAGCGCGAACACCAGCAGCACTTCCCCCGGCCGGGCTGGGTGGAGCACGACGCGGCGGAGATCTGGCGCAACCTGGCCAGGCTGATGCCGGAGGCGCTGACCCAGGCCGGGGCGAGTGCGGAGCAGGTCGTCGGGCTGGGCATCGCCAACCAGCGTGAGACGACCGTGCTGTGGGACCGGCGGACCGGGGCGCCGATCGGCCGGGCGGTCGTCTGGCAGGACACCCGCACGGACCGCGTGGTCGAACAACTGGCCAGGGAGCCGGGCGCGAAACGGGTGCGTGAGCTGTGTGGGTTGCCGTTGGCCACGTACTTCTCGGCGCCCAAGATCCGCTGGATGCTCGACCAGACGCCCGGCTTGCAGGAGCGGGCCGAGCGCGGCGAGGTGCTGTTCGGCACGACCGAGAGCTGGCTGATCTGGAACCTGACAGGCGGCCTGCACATCACCGACGTGACCAACGCCAGCCGCACCATGCTGATGAACCTGCGCACGCTGTCGTGGGACGACGAGTTGCTGGAGTTCTTCGACATCCCCCGCGCGATGCTGCCGGAGATCCGGTCGTCCACGGAGGTCTACGGCACCACGACCACGGTCGTGCCGGGGATCAGGATCGCCGCGGCGCTCGGCGACCAGCAGGCGGCGTTGTTCGGGCAGACCTGTTTCGCACCGGGCGAGGCGAAATGCACGTACGGCACCGGGAGTTTCCTGTTGCTCAACACCGGCCACACCCCGGTGCTGAGCGCGCACGGCATGCTCACCACGGTCGGGTTCAAGATCGGTGACGAGCCGGCGGTGTACGCGTTGGAAGGCTCGATCGCGGTGACCGGCTCGCTGGTGCAGTGGTTCCGCGACAGCCTGGAGCTGATCGGCACCGCGCCGGAGATCGAAACCCTGGCACGCACAGTGCGGGACAACGGCGGCTGCTACATCGTGCCCGCGTTCTCCGGGCTGTTCGCGCCGCACTGGCACAGCGAGGCCCGCGGCGTGATCGCCGGGCTGACCTCGTACATCACCAAAGGCCACCTGGCGCGGGCGGTGCTGGAGGCGACCGGCTGGCAGACGCGAGAAGTGGTCGACGCGATGAACGCCGATTCCGGCCTGGCCCTGTCCACGCTCAAAGTGGACGGCGGGATGACCGCGAACAACCTGCTGATGCAGATCATCGCGGACGTCCTGGACGTGCCGGTGGTGCGGCCGATGGTGGCCGAGACGGTGTCGCTGGGCGCGGCCTACGCGGCGGGCTTGTCCGTCGGCTACTGGCCGGACCTGGAGGGACTGCGCCGCAACTGGCACCGGGCGGGCCAGTGGTTGCCCACGATGCCGCCGCCCCGGCGTGCGGCCGAGTACGCGAACTGGCGCCAGGCCGTCGAGTTGACGTTCGGCTGGATGCGCCCGACCGAGGCGGCCCGGCCGACCGGGACGGACATCGTCGACGTGATCCTCGACGACCACCGCCGCATCGAGAACCTCCTGCGGGAACTGCGCAACGACGACGCCGACCGGGCAGTGGTCCTGCTTGAACTGACCGGTCAGGTCGAAGCCCATGTGGCCGCGACCGAGCGGATCCTGCACTCCCCCACTGACATCGACTCGGACGACCTGGAGAACGCCGTGCTCCAGCACATCCGCGAGGAGGAGAGCACGCTGCTCAACGAACTGCGCCGCACACTGTCCCCTTCGGACAGGACGGCCCTCGGCCGGGCGTTCACCGCCGAACGCGGCAAGCACCTCTCCGCGCAGCGCTCACCGTGACCGGCGGCCCCGTCTGCCCGGCTTCGGGGCGCCCTGCCGTCGAACCGGTTTCGCAGCCACACCCTTCGAGGCAGCTTTCTTCGGTTCAGCCTTCTTGGCGGCAGGTTTCTTCGGCTGCGGCTCGGCCTGCGGGCGGCCACGGGTGCTGTTCACCGTCCGGCCCCGCACGATCCCGATGAACTGTTCCATCAGGTCGCTGGTCTCCTCCGCCAGCCAGGACAACGCGACCCGGGACTGCGGGGCGTCGGTGAGCGGCCGGTAGGTCAAGTCCCGGCGGTGGTGCAAACGGGCCAGCGACTGCGGCACGACCAGCAGCCCCACCCCGGCCGCGACGAGTTCGATGGCGTCGGCGGTGGTGTCCGGACGCTGTGACGCGGGCTGCCCCGGCGGCCGCGTCCAGTCGAGCGTGTCGTCGTGCGGGTGCAGGACGGTCTCGTCGGCGAGTTCCTCGGTGGACAGTTCGTCGGCGGCGGCGATCGCGTGGTCCTTGGGGATGACGACCACAGTGGTCTCGGTGTAGAGCGGGATGGCGTGCAGACCGTCCCGATCGGTCGTGAGCCGCAGCAGGACGGCGTCGAGGTCTCCCCCACGCACCTGGTCCGCGGCCTCGGCGGCGGCGACACCGATGAGGTCCAACGGCACATCAGGCTCACGTTCCGCCCAGATCCGCGCCCACTTGGCCGGGGTGGCGCCGGGCACGTACCCGAGCCGAAACGAGCCTGTCACCAGGCCAGATTACCGGGTGCGGTTACTCTGTTCGCCATGACGTCGCGCAAGACCGTCCAGACCATGAAGCCCGCAACGGCGGCCAAGAAGCTGGGTGTCTACCTCGAAGCCACGCCCGCGGACTTCCAGGAGGGCGTGGTGTCCCGCGACGAACTCAACGAACTGCAGGCCTCGCCGCCGGAGTGGCTGCGTGATCTGCGCCGCAACGGCCCCCACCCGCGCCAGGTCATCGCGACCAAGCTCGGCGTGTCCATCAGCGGCCTCGCCCGTGCGGGTGTCACTGCCGCGCTGACCACCGACGAGATCAACGAGATCAAGGAAGCCAACCCGGAGTGGCTGGTGCGGGAACGCGAGGTCCAGGCGGAGGTCCGTGCCGAGGAAACCCGGCTGAAGGAACGCCCGGTCAAGAAGTGAGCCTGCCGTGGAGATGCTGCACCTCCGCTATTTCCTTGCGGTCGCGGAAGAACTGAACTTCACGGCGGCGGCACGCAGGCTGCACATGGCGACGTCGCCGTTGAGCCAACGGATCCGGGATCTGGAACACGAACTGGGCCAGCGGCTGTTCGACCGCGACACCCATCACGTGACGCTCACCCAGGCCGGTGAGACGCTGCTGCCGATCGCCCGGGATGTCCTCGATCAGGTGAATTCGATCCCCTGGCGGCTGCGGGAGGCGACCGGGCCGCAGCGCGGCACGATGTTCCTCGGCATGCCCGCCGGTGTCCACCCCGACCTGCGGACGCGCGTCAACACGCTGGTGGAACGCGTACGCGAGCGGGTGGATCTGAAACGCTGGCCGGGCGTCACCTCGGCGCTGATCGACGCGGTGCGCGAGGGAAAACTCGCCCTGACGTTGGCCCGGTTGCCCGTCAGCGATCCGGCGCTCGACCAGTTGCCGGTGATGTCCGAGCGGCTGGGCGCGGTGGTGTCGGCGGACCGGTTCGCGGGCCGGGACTCGGTGACGCTGGCCGAACTGGCGGATTTCACGTACGTGAGCGCCCCGCCGGAAGTGCTGCCGCCGTATTTCGACGTATTGGAACGAGAACTCGCCGACCGGGGCATCAGAAAACGCATAAAATTGTCGGGAACCGACTACAGCGGCGTTTCCGAAGTCATATCAAGCAGTATGTCCTTTTCGTTCTCCATGCTGGACGAGGACAGCCCGATGCGGGGCTACCGGATCGCCGACGTGACCGTGCTCCCGGTCACCGACTTCGCCGCCCACATGGACACCGGCCTGGTGTGGCTGCGTGAGCGGGCCGACGGCGGTGACCTGGACGACATCGTCGCCATCGCCCGCGAGGTCTTCGCGGAGCCCATTGTGCGGTAAGAGAATGGTGTGACCGCTGCGGTCACACCATTGTTCGCCAGACGGTGATTCCCTTTCCATCCGCACGTTCCTACTGTTGATGTCAGAGGAACGAAGCGAAATACGGGAAAGGACGACAACAATGGCTGTCACAGCCGGACCGCTCGCCGGGGTGCGGGTGATCGACCTTTCGACCGTGGTGATGGGCCCGTACGCGGCGCAGATCCTCGGTGACCTCGGCGCGGACGTGATCAAGATCGAGTCGCCGTCGGACACCATCCGGGTCGGCCTGTACCGCACCACCCCGGGCATGACCCCGCTGGACCTCAACGTCAACCGCAACAAGCGCAGTGTGGCGCTCAACCTCAAGGACGACACCGAACGCGCACAGGCGTTCGACCTGATCGGCACCGCCGACGTGCTGATCACGAACATGCGGCAAGGCGCGCTGGCCAGGCTCGGACTGACCTATGCGGACATCGCCGAACGCTTCCCACGCCTGGTCTACGCGCACGCGCAGGGATTCCGCGCCGACTCCGACCGGGCGGGCATGGCCGCGTACGACGAGAGCGTGCAGGCTTCCTCCGGGCTGGTCGACATCGCCAACCGGGCGCTGGGCGAGCCGGTGTACCTGCCGACGATCATCGCCGACAAGGTGTCCGCGCTGACGATCGTCTACAGCGTGCTCGCCGCGCTGGTGCACCGCGACCGGACCGGCCGTGGCCAGCAGGTCGAGGTCCCGATGACCGACACGCTGATCGCGTTCAACCTGGTCGAGCACCTCGCCGGGCACGTGTTCGAGCCGCCGGAGGCACCCACCGGGTTCCCCGCCTCGATGACCAAGGGGCACAAGGCTGTCCGCACCAAGGACGGCCTGGCGTGCGTGATCCCGTACGGCCCGCAGAACTTCCGTGACTTCTTCGCCGCGGCCGGCCGTCCCGACCTGGCCGACGACCCCCGGGTCAACGGTGACGCGATCGACCGCGCGGACTACCCGGCGCTGCTGGCGTTGCTCGAGGACTGCGCACCGGCGTTGACCACCGACGAGTGGGCCGAGGTGTGCGCCAAGCACAGCATCCCGATGTCGCCCGTGCTGGACCTGGAGCAGGCGCATGAGGACGACTACGTCCGCGGCGGCCACCTGCTCGACACCTACGAGCACCCGACCGAGGGCCCGGTCCGCACGATCGGCATCCCGGTGACGTTCTCCGCCACGCCCGGCTCGATCCGCCGTCTCGCGCCGCTGCCGGGCCAGGACACCGCCGAGGTGCTCGCCGAACTGACAGGAGCCCAGTGATGAACCCAGTGATGACCCCAGTCGTGAACGCGGTCCGCACGGAACGCATCGGCTCGATCCTGTTGATCACGATCGACCGCCCGGAGGCACGCAACGCGGTGAACGCCGCGGTCGCCACCGGTCTCGCCGCCGCACTCGACGAACTCGACGCCGACAAGCAGCTGCGAGCAGGCGTGCTGACCGGCGCACAGGGCACGTTCAGCGCGGGCATGGATCTCAAGGCCGCGTTGAAAGGCGAGTCACCCGACGTCCCGGGCAGGGGTTTCGGCGGACTGACCGAGGCCACCGTGACCAAGCCGTTGATCGCCGCGGTCGAGGGCTGGGCGCTGGGCGGCGGGTTCGAGCTGGCCCTGGCCTGCGACCTGATCGTCGCGGCCGACGACGCGCGGTTCGGCCTGCCCGAGGTCAAACGCGGTCTGATCGCCGCGGGTGGTGGTGTGATCCGGCTGCCCAAGCGCCTGCCGTACCACCTGGCGATGGAACTGCTGCTGACCGGCGAGCCCATCGACGCCCGCCGGGCCAGCGAGTTCGGCCTGGTCAACCGGGTCACGGAGCCCGGTGAAGCCGCTGCGGTCGCGATCCAGCTGGCGGAGTCCATCGCGGCGAACGCCCCGCTCGCGCTCGCCGCCGTGAAGAAGATCGCGCGCGTGCCCGAAGCCGAGATCTTCGAGCTGCAACGCAAGGAAATGACCACCTTGATGGCGTCCGCGGACGTCCGCGAGGGCATGACCGCCTTCGCCGAACGGCGAGTTCCCCAGTGGACGGGAGAGTGACATGAAGATCCAGGATGTACGGCAGCACCCGACCACGCCGCTGACCAGCCCCGCGTTCGCTCCGGTCGTACCCCGGTTCACCGACCGCGAGTACCTCAACATCGTGTACCGCACCGATCCTGACGCGTTGCGCGCGGTCGTGCCGGAGCCACTCGAGATCGACGAGCCGTTGGTGCGGTTCGAGGTCATGAAGATGGGAGACGTCACCGGATACGGCCCGTACACCGAGGCGGGTCAAGCGCTCCAAGTCGTCTTCGACGGCGAGCACGGCGAATACCTGCACGCGATGTACCTGGACAACTTCCCGGCGACGGCGTCCGGGCGTGAGGTCAGCGCGTATCCGAAGGTCATGGGCCAGCCACGGCTGTACGTCGACAGCGGCGCCCTGGTCGGCACAGTGGACTACGGCACGCTGCGCGTGGCCACCGCGACCATGGGATACAAGCACCACGCGCTGGACGCCGGTGACGCCGAAGCGCAGATCACCGTGCCGACGTTCATGCTCAAGACCATCCCCGGCTACGACGGCACGCCCCGCGTGCAGGAGCTGGTGCGGACCGAGATCACCGACGTCGTCGTCAAGGAGGCCTACACCGGCCCGGCGCGGCTTCAGCTGTTCCAGCACGTCCTGGCCCCAATGGCGGATCTGCCGGTGCTGGAGGTCGTGTCCGCCAGCCACATCCGTACCGACCTGACGCTCGCCGGAGTCAAGCCGGTCTTCGACTACCTCAAGGAGGCGTCATGATCGTCGCAGTGATCGGCGCGGGCACCATCGGCCTGTCGTGGGCTCGCCTGTTCGCGTCCTATGGAATGACCGTCCGGGTCAGCGACCCGCGCCCGGACCTCGCCGAAGCCGTCGCGGACATCCCCGGTGACGTCCAGATCGCCGCGTCCGTCGCCGACGCTGTGCGGGGCGCGGACGTGGTGCAGGAGAACGGCCCGGAGAGCCTGGAGTTCAAAAAGGACCTGTTCACGACGCTCGTGCGCCTGGCTCCCGCACACGCGCTGCTGCTGAGCTCGTCTTCGGCGATCCCGTCGTCGGCGTTCACCGAGGACATCGAGGACGCGAGCCGAATCCTGATCGGCCACCCGTTCAACCCGCCGCACGTGCTGCCCCTGGTCGAGGTCGTGCCCGGTCGGCGCACGAGCGAGGAATCGGTCCAGGCGGCCGTGGCCTTCTACCGGTCGGTCGGCCGCACGCCGGTCGTGGAACGCAAGGAGATCCCGGGGTTCGTCGGCAACCGCCTGCAGAGCGCGTTGAGCCGTGAGGCGATCTTCCTGGTCGAGCAAGGCGTGGTCACGCCGGAGGACCTGGACGCGGTCGTGATGAACTCGCTGGGCATCCGGTGGGCCGCGACCGGCCCGTTCCTCGCCTCCCACCTGGGTGGCGGCCCCGGCGGTTACCGGCACCTGATGGAGCACATCGGCGCGTCGATGCGCGAGATCGACCTCGGCGAACCGTCGACCGACCCCGAACCGCTGATCGAGGCGGTCGAGAGGGCCTACGGAGCCGCCACGTACGAAGAACTCACCGAAACCCGCGACCGCAGGCAGCAGGCCGTGATGTCCGCATTGGAGCAGAACTGATGGACGACCAACTGATCGCCGACTTCTACGACTACGAAGCGCTGTTGTCCGACGACGAACGAAAGATCCTGCTGCGGACCCGCACCTTCATGCGTGACGAGATCAAGCCGCTGGTCAACGAGTACTGGGCCAAGGGCGAGTTCCCGAAGGAACTGATCGCCAAGTTCCGCGCGAGCGGCCTGACGGGCCTGCCGTACGAGGGCTACGGCGAGCACCAGCCTGCCGTCAGCCACCTGCTGACCGGCATGATGGCCATGGAGATGAGCCGCACGGACGCGTCGGTGGCGACGTTCTTCGGCGTCCACAACGGACTCGCGATGTACTCGATCCACTCCGGCGGCAGCCAGCAACAGCGCGACCGCTGGCTCCCGTCGATGGCGGCGATGGACAAGATCGGCGCGTTCGCGATGACCGAGCCGCTCGGCGGCTCCGACGTCGCGGGCGGCATGCGTACCACCGCAAAGCGCGACGGTGACACGTGGATTCTCAATGGCGCCAAGAAGTGGATCGGCAACGCCACCTTCGCCGACTACGTCGTGGTCTGGGCCAGGGACGTGGACGACAACCACGTGAAGGGCTTCGTCGTCGAGAAAGGCACGCCCGGGTTCGACCCGGTGAAGATCGAGGGCAAAGTGGCCTTCCGAATCGTGGAGAACGCCGAGATCACCCTGACCGACGTCCACGTGCCGGAGGCCAACCGCCTGCAGAACATCGACTCGTTCCGCGACGTGGCGGAGATCCTGCGCGCCACCCGCGGCGGCGTCGCCTGGCAAGCCCTGGGCGTGATGATCGGCGCGTACGAACTCGCCCTGGACTACGCCAAGCAACGCAAGCAGTTCGGCCGCCCGATCGCGAAGTTCCAACTGGTCCAGGACCTGCTGGTGAAGAGCCTCGGCGACATCACCGCCTCGTGGGGCATGCTCGTGCAACTGGCCCGGCTGCAGGACGCCGGGGTCTTCCGCGACGAACACTCGTCGCTGGCCAAGGCGTTCGTCACCTCCCGGATGCGGGACGTGGTCGCCCGCGCCCGCGAGATCTTCGGCGGCAACGGAATCCTCCTGGAGCACGACATCGCCCGGTTCTTCACCGACGCCGAAGCGATCTACTCCTTCGAAGGCACCCGTGAGATGAACACCCTCATCGTCGGCAAGGCCATCACCGGCGAAAGCGCGTTCGTCTGACCAGAACCCTCGGACCTGGCCCGCGCGGCCAGGTCCGCTGTTTCGCGGCACCAGCCGCTACCACGGGAACACCGCCCGGAGGGCGACTGAGATCGGCTCGAGGTCGGCGACGAGGCGATCGAGTTCGCTGGGGCTCAGTGCGTTGTACGGTGCCTCGGCGAGCCGGTCGGTCAGCGCCTCGACTCGTTCCTTCGTGGCCCGACCGGCGGCGGTCAGCCAGCCGTCGGTCCCGACAAGACCACGGGCACGCATCCCGTCGATGACCGCGGTCAGCTGCGCGGCAGGCAGATGGTGGACCCGGCCGAACTGCTCGGCGGGCATGTCCACGGACAGCGCGTGCAACACGTGTGCCTCCGTCCCGCCGACACCCTCGGCCACCAACGCGACGGTGTGGCCGTCGCCGCGGTGTTCGCGCAGCAAGGTGGCCGCGTGCCACAGCCGGGCCACAGGCTCCTGCGGTACGGGAAGCGCACGCAGGGCGGCGTAGAGGGCGCGTCCCTCCATAGGCGCGCTGGTCGCCGCCCTCACCAGGAGGTCGCTGGCGCGCGCGACACCGGGGGCGTCGGCGAGTTCACCGAGGATCCGCCGCATCCCCGCGACGCAGCCCCGCTCGCGGGCGGCCAGCGCCGCCTCGGGCGTGGTCAGGGCCCAGACCCGCGGGAGGTGGCGTGCCACCTCGCCTGGGGCGAAGTTGTAGAAGACCGCGTGGACCACCTCGGCGGGCACCGCCCGGCCGAACGGCGCGGCCCGTCCGGCGAAGTAGGCGTCCCACTGGTTACGCAGGCCCAGCGCAATCAGGGCCTCGTCCGACTCGTCGGCAAAGTAGGGCACCATGCCGATCGGCTCGACCAGGTCGTACATGCGGCGGGCTACGGGTTGCGGGTGCGACATCTCATCCCCTGTGTTCCTGGCGGCGCCCTCGCGGCGGCCGCTCACCCACACCACGAACGGCGCACGCAGGATCCGACATCACTACTGAGCCTTCGCCACCGGATCACTCAGGGGAACACCGCGCGGTTCCTTCACGAACAGGGTCGTGACCAGGCCGACGAGCGTCACGACCGCGAGGTACACACCGACCGCGTACACCGTCCCTGTGCTTGTCTGCAAAGCTTCGGCGATGGTCGGCGCGAACGCTCCACCGAGGACCGCGCCGAGGGCGTACGAAATCGCAGCGCCGCTGTACCGGACCCTGGTCGGGTACAACTCCGCGTAGAACGCGGCCTGCGGTCCGTACGTCAAACCGAGTCCCACGGAGAACAGCAGCAGCGCGAGGATCAACAACCCGACGTTGCCGGTGTTGATCAGGGCGAAGAACGGGAACATCCACGCCAGTTGGATGACGAACCCGACCTGGTAGACCCGGATACGGCCGTAGCGGTCCGACAGCCAGCCGCCGACCAGCGTGCTCACCAGCCACCCCAGCGCCGAGATCATCACCGCGATCAACACGGTCGAGCGATCCAGGTGCAGCGCGCGGGTCGCATACGATTGGACGTACCCACCTGTGGTCATGTAACCGACGGCGTTGTTGGCCGCGAACATCAACGCGCCCCCGATCACCAGCGGCCAGTGGTTTCGAAACAGTGGCACGATCGGCACGCTGGACTGGGCGCGCGACTGCCGTACCTCCTCGAAGACCGGGCTTTCGGAAACCCTGGTGCGGATGAACATGCCGACGACGATCAGCACGACACTGGCCAGGAACGGGATCCGCCAGCCCCACGCGAGGAACTGCTCGGCCGTGGTCAGCCCGGCGACCAGCGCGAGCACACCGTTGGCCAGCAGCAACCCGATGGGAACACCGATCTGCGGGAACGCGCCGTAGAGGCCACGGCGCTCGGCCGGCGCGTGCTCGACGGCGAGCAGCGCCGCCCCGCCCCACTCACCGCCGGCGGACAGGCCCTGCAGGATCCGCAGAAGCACCAGGATGATCGGGGCGGCCACACCGATCGACGCGGTGGTGGGCACGAGGCCGATCAGCACAGTCGACACGCCCATCAGCAGCAACGTCAGGATCAGCATGGCGCGTCTGCCGATCCTGTCGCCTAAGTGGCCTGCGATGATGGCGCCGACGGGGCGGAAGAAGAAGCTGATGCCGATGGTGGCGAACGACAGCAGCAGCGCGTCCTTGCCCAGTGCGGCGAAGTACTGCGAGGCGAAGACCAGGCCCGCGCAGATGGCGTAGATGAAGAAGTCGAACCACTCGATCGTCGTACCCACCATGGCCGCCAGGACGACCCGGCGGTGCTCGGCGTCGACGTGCTTGGTCAATCGCATCATCGCGACTCCCCGTGCGCTGGAGGAAAACCGACCCAGGATCGTATACAGTCACACCCGTTCAGGTACGACATTGTCCGACCCCTGGGGGATATATCGGCTAGTAGCTGCGAAATCTTTACCGAATGGTGTACCTTTTCATATATGGTTTCGGGCGAAGAGCTGGCGATATCCGACCAGGCCACGGACGGGCTGAGCAAGGCCCAGAGGACCTACCAGGCCATCCGGTCCCGGATCGCGGACGGCACCTACAGCCCCGGCCACCGCCTGGTGCTCGGCGCGCTGGCCAAGGAGTTCGACGTCAGCCCGGTACCGGTCCGTGAAGCGATCCGCCTGCTGCAGGCCGAAGGCCTCGTCCACTTCGAACGCAACATCGGCGCGACAGTGGCGGCGATCGACCCGCTGGAGTACCAGCACACCATGCAGATGCTGGCGATCGTCGAAGGCGCGGCGACAGCGCTGGCGGCGCCACACCTGACCGCGGACGCGATCGCGCACGCCACCGACGTCAACGACCGCCTGCGGGCACTGCTGAGCACGTTCGATCCGGTCGCCTTCACCCAGCTCAACCACGAGTTCCACGAGACGCTCTACCTGCCGTGCCCGAACCCGACGCTGATCGACCTGGTCCAAAAAGGCTGGTCGAGGCTCGCCACGATCCGTGATTCGACGTTCTCGTTCGTGCCGGGCCGCGCGGAAGCCTCCGTCGCCGAACACGACCAACTGCTCGACCTGATCCGGACCGGCGCAGGCCAGGAATGGATCGAACACCGAGCGCGGACCCACAGGACCGCGACGATCGACGCATTCCTGGCCTGGGAGTCGGCCAAGCACAGCTAGCAGTCGCGCAGGAACCGGTCGAGCACCCGCGTGCCGAACTTGAGGGCGTCCACCGGCACCCGCTCGTCGACGCCGTGGAAGAGCGCGGAGAAGTCCAGGTCGGCGGGGAGCTGAAGCGGGGCGTACCCGAAGCACCGAATCCCCAGCTGAGCGAACGACTTGGCATCCGTCCCACCGGACAACATGTACGGGAGAGCCTTCGCGGCGGGGTCCTCGGCGAGGATCGACGAGGTCATGTGGTCGACGAGAGCACCGTCGAAGGTCGTCTCGACGGCGGGAAGGCCGGTCCACTCCCGCTCGATGTCCGGACCGAGGATCTCGTCGAGCTCCCGCTCGAAGGCCTCCTGACGACCGGGAAGAACCCGGCAGTCCACAGTGGCCTCGGCAATCGACGGGATGACGTTGGCCTTGTAACCGGCCTTGAGCATGGTCGGGTTGGCCGTGTCGCGGAGGGTGGCACCGATCATCCGGGAGATGTTGCCGAGCTTGGCGACGGTGCCCTCGAGATCGTCCTCGTCGACAGCGAGCCCGGTGATGTCACTGATGCCGTGGAGGAAGTCACGAACGGAGTCGGTCAGCACGATGGGGAACCGATGGGTCCCCAGCCTGGTCACGGCCTGCGTGAGCTTGGTAACAGCGTTGTCGTCATGGATCATCGACCCGTGCCCAGCCCGCCCCCGGGCCCGCAGGGTCATCCAGGCGATGCCCTTCTCGGCGGTCTCGATGAGATAGGCCCGCACACCGTCCTTGACGGTGATCGAGAAGCCCCCGACCTCGGAGATGGCCTCGGTGGCGCCCTCGAAGAGCTCGGGCCGGTTCTCCACCAGCCACTGGGCGCCGAAGTGCCCGCCGGCCTCCTCATCGGCGAGGAAGGCGAAGATGATGTCCCGCTTGGGCACGATGCCATCCCGCTTGAAACGCCGGGCAAGCGCAAGGCTCATCCCAACCATGTCCTTCATGTCCACGGCACCCCGGCCCCACACGTAGCCGTCCTGAACGGCACCGGAGAACGGGTGAACAGACCACTCGGAAGCATCCGCGGGAACAACATCAAGATGCCCGTGCACCAGCAACGCCCCACGACCAGGATCACTACCGGCCAACCGCGCGACAACATTGCCCCGCCCAGGAGCCCCCGACTCGACGTAGGTGGTCTCGTACCCAACCTCAGCCAGCTTCTCCGCGACATACTCAGCGGCAGCCCGCTCCCCCACGAGGGTGTCCGGATCACCGGTGTTGGTGGTGTCGATCCGGATGAGCTCAGAGGTGAGGAGAACGGCCTCCTCCTCAGCGAAGGAGGTGTCCGGAACCTGACGGGCGGTGGGTGGCAGCTGCTCAGTCACAAGGCCTTCCTATCACTGATTTCACCGAACCCACCCCCCGATTTGGGATGATCATCAACCATCCGCTAAGCTGTTGCCACAACAGAAGAGAGCAAGTCCGGGTGGCGGAATGGCAGACGCGCTAGCTTGAGGTGCTAGTGCCCTTAACGGGCGTGGGGGTTCAAGTCCCCCCTCGGACACCGCAGTACGTGATATTTCCCCAGCAGCGCAAGGTACTTGAACACCTTCACGGTGACCGCGCACGAAGCTGGATCACCCCCACGATGTGGGGGCAGCCATGATCGACCGAGTCGTGGCTCCCGTCATTCCATGGTCAACAAGCACGTCTCCGTCTCGATCGTCGGCCCCTGCCGGGGCAGGTCGAGCGAAGACGTTGCCGTTGGCTGTCCCTCCGGCCCCGCCCGTGGCGGCACCGGTGGATGTGATTTACGGCATGGGCCGGATCGACTCCTCCGGCCGGATCTCCGACCGAGCAGTGACCGAGGCGCTGGGCTGGCAGATCGGTGACCGCCTCACCCTCACCGGCACCCCCGGCGTGGTCATCGCCCGCCGTGACCCGACCGGCATGATCGCCTTCGGCCACAAGCCCTACCTCACCATTCCCGCCGTCCTGCGCACACGGTGCGGACTGTCCACAGGCGATCGGGTGTTGCTGGCCGCCACCCCGGATGAAGATCTGCTGACGGTGTACCCGCTCGGCACGGTCCATCAGGCCATCCGCAGCAGCGCCTCAGGTGAGGGTGGTGAGTCACGATGACGACCTCGCACCCCGACAAGACGGCCGCGCTGGACGCCGCGAAGCTCGTCTTGGCCGGGATGGGCCTGTCCCCGCAGGACCTGCTCACCCAACCCGACACCCGGCCACCGGCGCCCACGTTCGCCGAATACATCCCCACCGTGTCCGCTGCGGTCACCGCAGGCACCCGGCGGGTTTACGGCTCCTACTGGAACCGCATCACCGACCGGTGGGGCGACCGCCGCCTGGACGAACCCACCCCCTCCGAGATCCGCGCCCTGGTCGAAGACGTCAAAGCCAACGTGGTGGCCCGACGCAACTCCCGCGGCGGACGCAGCGCCGCCGAACACCTCATCGCCGCCCTACGCTGCGTCTACCGACACGCCGAAGACGACAACCTCATCACCAAGACCGACAACCCAGCCCGCAAGGTCGACAAACCACGCCGTCTTCCTTCCACTCGCCGCGCGGTCGCCGACACCCGCCTGGCCGAGATCAACACGGCAGCGGCCACCACGGGCAACGACCCCGCACTGGACACGCTGTTGTTGCGGCTACACACCGAGACCGCGTGTCGCCGGGGCGGAGCCCTCGCCCTGCGACCCCAAGACCTCGACCCGGACCAGTGCCTGATCTTCCTGCGCGAAAAGGGCGAAACCGTACGCTGGCAACCGGTATCACCCACCCTCATGACCTACCTGGTGCACCACGCCGACGAGCGCCACGCACCTCACAACGGACAGCTGCTGCGGTACCGCAACGGCCACCCGATCACCAGCCGCCGCTATGACCACCTCTGGCTGCGCATCGGCCAACACCTGCCCTGGGTCCGTATCCAACAAATCTCCACCCACTGGCTCCGCCACACCACCCTCACCTGGGTCGAACGCAACTTCGGCTACGCCGTCGCCCACGCGTTCGCCGGACACACCGACAGCGGCACCGAGCCCGGCGCCACCGCGACCTACGTCCGCGCCACCCTCGCCGAAATCGCCGCCGCCCTCGCCGCACTCACCTACGTGCCAGACATTCAGCTACAAGGCGCCCAGAGTGTGAGCAACCCGGTGCGGTACGTCAATACGCGAGCGACTAAGAATGTCGTGTTCACTGGAGACCTGCTGAATTCCGCGCCAGGTGTGGAAGGTGACGCGATAGAAGGTAAGTGGAGTATCTACGGTCCCATCGGCAGTATTCCCGCCAACGCCAGTCACTCCTGGGGCCCGAACGGCTACAAAGCCTACGACAACACGATGTGGGATCACAGTCTGGTCCACCAATTCTCGTTCGAAGCAGAGGGCTATCCCGGGTACTGGTACCTGTACGTCAAGAGCACCTGTACACAGACAGACGACAAACAAATTTACCGGTACTATGACGTACGTCAGGTCCCTGCGAACTCGGACGGCGGAGGCTGGCGTCGTTGACAGATACTCCATCACCGCGATATCGCGACTACCTCACCAGGTCCGGAGCGCAGCCGCCTCAGCCTCCTGGCCCCCCGAGTCCTGAGCATCAAGACTCAGCAGTCGTGATGAAGATGCGTGATGGAAGCTGGCGGGCGACCTGGCAAGGCCCGGCCTCCGTACTCGGCGAGTTCACCGGCAACAGGGACGACTCGATCGCGTGGGCCCACCAGCGGTCCCGCCGATGTTGGATCTACTCGGAACAACACGGCGACGTCGTGCTTCACGACGCCGACGACGCAGACCACGACTAACACCCCGTCATCGGACGTGCGAGGGCTGATCGGACCAGCGCCAACCCTCGCGCACACGCACGGGGCCGCCCCTACGACATCGACTTCACGGCGGCGACATCGCGCGGCTCGTTTCCCGGTGTGGCCGGGTACCCGGCCACACCGGGAAACGATCAACGTTAGCGTGGCCGCTCAGGGACAACCAGGACAAGTCGGTGCTGGTCAGCGGATTCTGTCGGCAGCCCGAGACGCGCCGGAGCCGGCGGGGTTGACTGCCGACGCGCGGGCGCGGCGGGATCAGTGGGTCGCGGACCAGGCGCGGCGTTCCCCACCCTCGCCGGGCGGACGCCGAGACCCAGTGAACGAGGCGATCAACCGGTTGGACGGGCGGCGGAACTGACCGTCCATCGCCGGTATCGGGTCAGCGGCGAAGATGTTCCCGAACGCACCGGAGTTGACCTGACCTCGAGTGCGACCTCGAGCATGGCCTCAACCCGGCCCACGTGAGAGCGCCGGAAGCAGGCGCTGGAATATTCCTGCGAGACTGCGGTGGCAGCGATGTCGCGCGGCGTGGTTCGGCACGGGATGTGGCCGGTTACGCGCTGCACGGCTCTACCTCTGTGTCGTTGTGCCACGGGCACCAGGCGTAGTAGCTGGTGTCGAGGTTGCTGCTGGGTGTGGCGCGCCCGTGCTGGGGTTGCCACCCGCGCCAGTGGCGGGTGTTGCAGGTGTTGCACAGCGGTGCACGGACGAACCCGTGCGCGTGGCAGTGATCCCACACGCGAGCTCGCGCGCTCATGCAGCACGCGCACATGAACTGGATCGCCAGGGGCCACCCATGGCGGCCTGCGCGGTCGGCGCGGTAGTCCAGGCCGCTCAGTTGGCCGTCGTAGATGACGGGGTCGGTGTTGTTTGCCTTGGCGCTGTAGAGAATGGCAGTTCGTTTGACTTCGCCGAGATCGGCGACCATCACGTCCCCAACCCGTTCGAACCAGCCGAAGGAGTCCGCGCCGTGGTAGGCGCCCAGGCAGGAGCAATCGCAGTCTGATCCCGCTGCCTCCAGACACGTCCTGGTGCGCTTCGAGAGCCGGGACATGTCCCGGCAGACCACGATGTAGCCGTACCGGTCGATCGCCGCGGTCACCAGCTTGGTCAGGCAGTTGCGTGGCAAAGTCCACTTGCCGCTGTCCTTATCCAGATGCGGAGAACGGATCCGGACCGACTCATGCAGCCATCGACGATTGCCTTTTCGAGCGGGGATTTTCGCGATGACCTGTCCATCGCGTGGCAGCCAGACCAGCGCTACTCCGGGCGCGGTCTGCACGCGCCCGTCGACGATGCTGAACTCAGGTACACCGCACCGCATTCCACGATGACAGAAGGGTCTGACATATTCTGATGGACCAAACCCCAAGCCCGACAAGGAATCGAGATCAACTCTGATGACCGAGCAGCCCCGTATCGAACCGGGCCGCTGGCTTGCCCTGCGCACTGCCGACGGTGAGGTCATCGAGCGGACCGCGATCAGTGGCATCCAGCGGGGCGCGAAGACCATGGTGGTGTGGATCTGCACGGAGCAGGAACGGGCCGCGCCACCAGGACCAACACGCGGACGGCCCTGGCCACTGGACGCCGTCGAACGTGTCCTGGACACCACCGCGCCCAGATAGCTCCCTGCCACCGAGGTGGCACCGTTCGCCTCGCCGATACGATTCGGTGCGTGCTCATCGCCGAGGCCCGTGACCTGCTCAGCCAGACGTTCACCGCCACGGTCCGCCGGGCGTTCATCTGGAGCGTCGAGCACCACAGCGACGGTGTCCGCGCCTACTACGCCGACAAGATCGCGCAGAGGCCGCCGCGCAACCCCGGACACAACCCGCTGGCCGTTCCCGACGTGCCGCCCGCGACCGTGAACATCCGCCGCCAGCCACGGGAAACGGCGTCGATTACCTTCACCTACCCTGTCCGCATCGCCGAAGGGGATTGTCCGGTACCAGCGGATCAAGTGGTTGCTCGGTGACCGCGCCACGTGGCGGGAGCTGTTGTGGCTGCTGTTCGACCCGGTGGTCGGCGTGCTGATCGTGGCGCCGCCGGTGCCGTGCTATCTCGCTGTCACGGTGCTGTTCTGGTCATGGGTGTGGTGCCTACCTGTAATGGTCTTCTTTGACCCCTGGTGGGGCTGGCACGGGGTGACGTTGAGAACACCGCACCGAGGTAGCCACAGAGGCATCGGCGGGGCCGAAACCTGTCTCAGAACCCTGTTCTCACTCAAACGGCGCACTGATGGGCAGCCCCTCCTTCTCTGTCTCAATGACTATCTCTTTGCGAGGGGGCGAGCCCACGGTCTTATGCAGCCGTGACAACACCTCACAGCTTCTTTCCCTGTCCATGAAAAGGGGGGAACTCCTTCCCGTGCAATCTGGCCAATCTCATCCAACGGGTCCAGATTGCACGCGCTCGGCCCCAGTCTCGGTACATCAAACCGCACCGTCTGGGACGGAGACCCCCGATGTTCGCTCACGTGAGGTGGCACCGAGAGAAGGACGCGGCTCAAGAGTTCGTCCGCACCGACGGAGTCAATCCCGGCCGCGTCGCTCCGACATCGACGCGGTCAACGTATCTGGAAGAACGTGCCGCTTCCTCACAGGCTGGGCGAGCGCTCCGTCACGTCAGGTTGGACAGTTCGCGCTACCTTGACTCGTCGGGGAGAGTTTGTTGTCGAGAACCCACCCTGCTGTGCCCCGATCGAATGCGGACACGTACGTCCAGATTGCATTGTCGGAGCCCACGGTCCAGCAGTAGTAGTCCAGCCGGTCGCCGTGGTAGATGGTGGCAAGATCGGAACACGAGTATGCCGAGCCGCTCTGCGGGGCCAGGTCCCTGATCGCTTTCGGCCATACGCCATTGGAACCCTGAGTGTCCCGGTTCGGCGGACGGGAGCTGCCACACGGGTAGTGCTGGATTTCTACGTCACTCGCTTGTTCCGCACTAGCGGCCGTTCCCGCAGCACTGAAAGCGATAAGTGCGGCAACCCCACTGACTACGACGGTCTTGGTCGTGCGCATGTGCATCGTGCCTTCCTGATTCGGTCCAGTTACGGACGTGTGCCTACCCAGCGCCAGGATGTGCGGCCGATCGTGTGATTTGCTGCAGGATTGCTGCAAGCACAGTTGAGGGCGTGAGGGGCAGGACAACCATGTCGAATGGATGACGGGGGTGGCAAGGGGTGTCGGTCCGTTCGCCGTCCCGACATGCACAAACCCGTGTTGAGCAGGTATTTTACAGGGGCTTGGGACGCCTGCTGTCATGCTGGCTCGCGGCACCGAACGACTGGGGAGGTCGATGGTTGTGTCCGACACGGGCAGCGAGCTTGCGAGACATCTCGCCGAGATGAAGAACCGGAGCGGATTGAGTTATTCCGATCTTGGCCGCAAAACGCATATGAGCAGTTCCACTCTGCATCGATACTGCACCGGGAAAACGGTCCCGCCGGATTATGACGCTGTCGTCAGAATCGCCACAGCGTGCTCGGCGACAGATAAAGAACTGATCGAGCTGCTGCGACAGTGGCGCCTGGCCACCGACCCGGACACGGCGCTGCCAGTCGCGGACCCGGTACCCGTTTCAGGGAAAAAGAGACGTCCGCAGCGCCTTCTCAGAACCGCTGCGGCTTTGCTTGTCATAGCTTTGGCGGTGGCAGCGGCCAGCGTTCCGTACACCCAGCACCTTGGCGTCCCGCAACACATCGACGGTCCCTCCTGGCAAAAAGAAACTCCGGTCGACCCGAAGTTGTTCGGCGTCACGGCATCCTCACGGAGTGGTTCGATGCCGGCCTTCCGGGTCGGCAGTGTGCGGTTTTGGGACAGCGGAACCCGGTGGGCCAGCCTGCAGCCGCAACCGGGTGCGTACGAATGGACCGTCCTGGATCGCCTGGTGGCCGGGGCGCAGCAGGCCGGTCTTCCGGCGACGCTCGTCTTCGGCGGAACACCAGCATGGGCGGCACCCCACGGGCCCAAGGCCCCGTACAGCGACGGATCACGCAGCGCGCCACCCGACGACCTCACGGTCTGGGACGACTTCGTCCGCGCACTCGTGTCTCGGTATCGGGACCGGATCGAGGCGTACGAGGTGTGGGTGCACGCCAACGACGCGCGCTACTACACCGGTTCGACAGAGACGCTGGTCGAGATGACGCGTCGCGCCAGCCGTGTCATCAAGGCAACGGACCCCAAGGCTGTCGTGGTCTGTCCCTCAATCACCGGGTTGTGGACTGACGAAGGCCGGCGGATGCTGCGCCGGTTCGCCGAGCTCCGAGGTTACGACCATTGCGACATCGCCGGCCTGAATCTGCATCAGCGACAAGTACTTGACCCCCCGGAGACCATGCTCGACCTGCTGCAGCAGGTCGACCACGCGATGCATGACGCCGGTGTGCACCCACCGCTGTGGAACACCGGCGTCACCTATGAGTACGTGCGGGAAGAACCTCTCGACCAGCAACGCGCCGTCGACTACGCGACGCGCTTCTACCTCGTCGCGCTCTACGGCAGCAACTTCGGACTCGCGCGCACGTACTTCTACAACTGGGGCGGCGGCGAGCGACTGCCGATCGCGCTCCAAGCAGTCGGCGGTCCGCCCACTCAAGCCGCGCTCGCCGTCGAGGAACTGCAGCGCTGGCTGTCGCACACCATGAGCCACTCCTGCGGTCAAGGCGTGGCGATCAACCTACCGGGCAACGTGTGGCAATGTCAGTTCACCACCGCAGACCACCGGTCGCTGGTGATCCGCTGGACGCACGGCGGCTCCGCGACCACCACCGCTGGCCCACACGCCGACGAAGTACGGCACCTCGACGGAACCAGCAGACCCCTACACCCTGGCGACACCGTTCACATCACCGAAACCCCAGTGCTCATCATGCACCGCCAGCCCTAAGCTCATTCCGTCGAACACAGAACCCAACGTGGGCATGCGCCACAAAGCGTTAAAACGCTAGCGCCACAAAGCTTTGACTGTCACATCCAGAGTTGTGAATGTTCGAAGTCGTTTGCACGTGCCCCGGCACGACTCCCTGGCCAGTTTGCGAACTAATCGATCGCGGTATCGAGGGAACCTGACCGACTGGATTGCTTCGGGCCGCTCGTAGCGCGTGTGTTTGCCGGTTTCCGACCAAGATCGGAATAACTTGGCGCGCGTCAATCTTTGGCCTCGTGAGATGCCGCGCGAGCTGACTCGCAGTGCCGGGCAAAGCCAGCGACTTCCCCAAGCCGCAGGCGCCCCGAATCGGTAGGCCATGTCCCACGCCAGCGAGAAATGCCTGCTTGACACGGGTCCGTGCATCTCGGGACAGCGACCGCGCCCGAAGTCCTTGCGCCGTCAACGCCCGCTTGGCATGGTTGCCACGAGATTTTTCGTCAGGATCGGGCTGCGCTCACCGGCCGGCAGCAGTCGCTTTGTTCCGTGACCGGACCTGACGCGTCCGATATCCGCACATTCTCGCGAACGGCACTCACAGGAGCGGTCGATGTTACGAAGCGCTCGGGACGAGCTCCGCGCACTGTTGGCATATCGCAAGGAAATTCAAGCATACGACCGTGACCGCCTCGGCTACATCCAGAAACGCCGGAAGGCCGACGGCAAGAATTTTCGCCTGGACGACTACGAAGTCGTCATCACAGACGGGCCGAGTGCGAAGAAGATCCTCGCCGACACCAATCGGACGAACTTCGTCAACCCTGACCTGTATGCCGCCAGGTGCCCGCTGGACGCCGCCAAGCAGTACACGAGTGACTGGATGCCCGCCAGGCACAACGCGCTCCAGCACATGAAACGCCGCCGCGCGGCCGAGCACGCCACTGCGGTCGAGGAAGCGTTTGCCTCGTACCTGCGCACCGTCGAAGGCAGTCGAGTGGACGTGACAGAAGTGCTGAAAATGGCGTCCGGGCAGGTCATGGCCGAACTCACGTTCGGCAGGCACGGGTCCCAGGTCGCCGAGATGGTCCGGACATCCGTGCACGCCAACCTGCCGATCATGAACAGTTCACAGGTTCTGCCAGGATGGCTGCCGCTGCCACGAGTACGCAGGCAGCGCAGGCGATCCCGTGCGCTGCGGGCCCGCGTCGACGAGATTGTCACCAACCGCCAGGGTTCCGGGAAGACCGAGTCCGAAAATCTGCTCGATGCGATAGCCAACGGCACGGGTGCCAGCCGCAAGCAGGTCGTAGACGCGGTACAAGTCTGCTTGCTCGCCTCGTTCGGAGTACCTGGCGCGGCGCTTTCGTGGTCGCTGGCGATGCTCGAGCGCGACGACGAATTCGCGGCCATGGCGAGAAAGGAAGCAATCGGCGCGCCGATCACGTCGAACATCCTCGAGGACGCGCCAATCATCACCGCGATGGTGTACGAAGTGCTCCGGTTGTACCCGCCCGCCTGGCTGATAGCCCGCGTGGCCGGTTCGGAAATCCGGCTGCCGGATTTGACGGTGGCACCAGAAACCACGATCAACATAATCCTGTTCAGCATACATCGTGACGCTAAAGAATGGGACATGGCCGACTCGTTCGAGCCGCGGCGCTGGCTCGAGGCCAACGGCATGCGCAAAGGCATCTTCCTCCCGTTCGGAGCAGGCCCTCGCGTGTGCATCGGGTCGCACCTCGGGATGATCGAGATTGTCACGATGCTCATCGTGTTCCTGCGTGCACACAGGTTGACGACCGTGGAACTGGACGCGACGCCGGACGTGCGAACCCTGTTGGTCCCTCGGCATTTCGAGGCCGGTATCACCAAGCTGGGGTGAAGGACTTGGCGAATCGAGTTGCGTATCTTTGTCGCGGGTTCGGTTACGGCCACGCAGTTCGAGCGACGCACGTCCTCGAGTCGATGCGAGGCATAACCACGGCACCCGCGACAACAGAACTGGTGACTGGTGGCAGCGGAGGCGAATACCTCCGCAGGTCTGGCGTAGGGCACATCGACGCGAAGTGGACAGACGACAACGACCATTCGTGGTCGACGCGCCGCAAGGTCGCCCGCATGCTGGCCCGGCGCGCCGACAGCATCGATCTTGTCATCGTCGACGAGCTGTTCTACGTACCCGCGCTCTGCGTCGAGATGGAACTGCCCTGCCTGTTCATGGCCTGCACCTTCGCCACATCCCGTTACTTCCGCTTCATCCGCGGTGCGATCGGACAGTCGCAGATGCGTTTCGCGGTCCCGGACTGGTACTCGTTGCATCCGACACCGCCCGAGATCGCGCCGCATGTCGACTTCCTCGGTCCGTTGGTCGCGGTCGAGACCTGCACGCGGCTCCAGGCACGAGCCGCACTCGGCCTGCCTGCCGACGCGACGATCACAGTCCTGCTTCACGGATCACCGCACACAAGCAAGGGCGCGATCCGCTTGCGGATGCTCCAGGAGGCGGTCGATCACTGGCGGACCGGATCCCGCTCCGACTCGCTCCTCGTCGTAGTTGGTGAGAAGCCAGCCAATTGGTCTGACGCCACCTCAGCCGGTGAGGTGAAGTGGATCCTCTTCACCAACCACACGCGTCTGCTGGCAAAGGCCGCCGACCTCGTTCTCGCCTGCGCCGGGACGGTGGCGCTGGAATCGTTGCGCGCCGGAACCCCGACCATCGCCTACACATCGCGGGCGGACTGGCTGGCACACGCGCGAATGAACTACCTCGCGGGCTTGAACGTGGCAGTGCACAGATGCGTCGACGACGACGTCGATCGCGCATTCGCCGACGACGTAGCCGCTTCGAACGACCTTCGCGACGTCAACGACCTCGGCCTTTCCTGGGCCGATCCCAGCAAGATCGCCGCACTGGCGATCGGTCTCGTCAGGTGAATCCACCGACGGCTCCCGAGGGGAGGTGAACCTGCAATGGCAAGAACCGTACTGAGGAAGATCCGCCGCACGCTCCGCATGGGCGGACGCTACACGTGGACCTGCGCGCACTAGTTAACGCGATGTCCGCAGCGTGGTGGAGCGACAGGACTGTTCCTCCACCACGCCGTTCCTCCACACACGCCAACCCGGCATCATCCGCACGAAACCTCGGGGAGACACCGTGTTCACCCTTGGCATCAACTGGAAATGGCACGACCCCTGCGCGGCACTGGTCATGGACGGACAGGTACTGGCAATGGCCGAGGAGGAGCGGTTCACCAGGCAAAAGCACGCCAGGAACAGCTACCCGGTGAACGCGGCCCGTTATTGCCTCGACCTCGCGGGAATACACTGGCGAGATCTGGATGTCCTGACGGTCGGCTGGGACATCCCGGCCGTAGTCCACTGGACCGACAACACCCGCCGTGAGCTGTTGTGCGCGCTGTTCGGCGACGACGCGGCAACCAGCCCTCTCCCGGTGGAGTTCGTGCAACACCACGTCGCGCACGCGGCGTCGGCCTTCTACGCGTCGGGGTTCGACAGTGCGGGCGTGCTTGTGGTCGACGGCAGCGGAGAACGTCAGTCCATCTCGATTTTCCGCATGGACAGGCAGCAGCACGGCCCGCACCTTCTCCGGTCCTGGCCGACGAGCTACTCGATTGGCGCGATGTACGAGGCAGCCACGACCACTCTTGGTTTCAGCACGCTGGAGTGCGGGAAGACCATGGGGCTGGCCCCGTATTCGCCGGGCAGGCACAGCGAGGTGTTCCCGCTCGGTGACCTGCTCCCCGGTACCAGCCGTCCACTTGCCGCCCTGCAGGACAACATGGCCTATGTGGAGCTTCTTCACCGGTGGGAGGAGTACTTCGGGCGCACGTTCACCTCCATCACAAAGGATCGCGATCAACTGTGCGACGACCAGATTGCGACGATGCTGGCCGCGTCCGCGCAGCGCACGGTGGAAGAGGTGTATCGCCAGCTGTACACAGACGCCGTGTGCCTCTCAGGTGAGCAGAACCTGTGCGTCGCCGGCGGCGTGGCGCTCAACTCGGTGGCCAACGGTCGGTTGCCGGAGCCAGTGTTCATCCCGCCGTGGCCGCACGACGCCGGAGTCGCGCTCGGTGCGGCCTGGATCGTGACGCCACCAGCGCATGGCAGGGTTGAACACTCCCCTTACCTCGGCCCCGAACCAGGGCCGGTGCCCTCCTCCGCCGAGTTGGCCAGCAGGAACCTGGTCATCAGCGACTTCACACCGCCGGACGTGGCGCAACTGCTGCTGGCCGGGGGAATCGGCGCGCTGGCAACCGGACGCGCGGAGGTGGGGCCCCGAGCCCTCGGGAACAGGTCCATCATCGCGCTGCCGAGACCGACCGAGATGGCGAAGGTAGTGAACTCGCTCAAAGGGCGTGAGCCATGGCGCCCTCTCGCACCTGCTGCGTTGCCGCACTACGCGGATAGGCTCTGGGCACGTCAACCAGCCCGCGAACGCTACATGGTCGGTAATACCGCGACATCCGGGCTCGGACGCGAACTCCTGCCCGCCGCCACTCACATGGACGGCTCCACCCGGCCGCAAGTCGTCGACAAATCGCTGGCCCCGGCTCTCGCGGGCATCCTCGCAGAGCTCGAGGCCGGCGGGCTGCCCCCGATCCTCATCAACACCTCCTTCAACGGACCGGGCGAACCGATCGTGAACTCCGCTGCGGACGCCCTGAACTGCTTCAGCCGCCAGTCGTTGGACTTCATGGTGCTTGGTGACGCACTGGTTACCCACCGGTCCTCGGCACGAGAAGTGCGGCCGTACCAAGTCCAGCCTAACCACGCCTTCGGATGACTGCCCTCGGCTCCACCTTCGCGCGCAGATGGCGGCCATTATTCACGAATCGCCCGTTCATGGTTCTGTGGTCTGCGCGTACGCTTTCGTGGTTCGGCAACGCGATGGCTCCCATGGCCCTCGGTTTCGCGGTGCTGGACGCGATTGGCGGAGTAGCGAGCCTCAGTGCAGTGATCGTGGCGCGTTCCGTGCCGAACCTACTGCTCGTGCTATTCGGCGGAGCACTCGCGGACAGGTCGATCCGCAGACGCGTCATGATGTGGTCGGCTTTCGTGTCAGCGGTCAGCCAGTTCGTGTGCGCGTGGGTCTTCCTGTCCGGTCACGCGACTCTGCCGTTGCTGCTCGCGTTGTCGGTCGTCAACGGATCCTCAGCGGCGTTGGCCGGACCTGCCAGCGACGCGTTGCTCCGCCTTGTCGTCCCTGATCAGCAGTTGCGTGACGCGGGCGCTTTCGCGAGGTTCGGCATGGATATGGCATTGCTCACCGGAACGGGTATCGGCGGCGTGCTGATCGCGACTTTCGGGCCGGCGACGACGCTGATGATCGACGCAGGAACGTTTCTGTTCGCCGGGATCATGTACGCGTGCTTGCCCGAACCTCCGACCACCACGGACAGCAGCAGCGGGATGTGGCGTTCTTTGAGGGAAGGACTCACTCACGTACTCGCGTCACGGTGGATCGCGGGTTGCGTGCTCGTGACGTGGGTCTACATGTCGTGTTTCGCCTGCGGGATCCAAGTCCTGGCCTTGATCGTTGCCGACGACACCTTCGGACGCGCGGGCCTGGGGCTGGCCAACGCTTTCCAGATCGCGGGCAGTATCACCGGGATCATGGTCTTCACACTGATGAAGGACCGAGTCCGCCTGTCCACCGCCGTGGCGGCTATGGGGTGTTCGCTGGCGGCTCCGCTCGGTGTGCTCGCGTTCGGCGCAGCGAACCAGCCGCCGACAGCAGGGCTGCTCATGCCCATGTCGATGGCCATGCTGGTCGCCGGCGTCATCGGCCAGGTCGCGGCATCTGTCCAAAGCGTCACCCTGCAGCGGAAGGTGCCCAGCGACCGGATCGGACGGGTTGGGTCTTACTCGGCGCTCGCGTCGCTCGGGGGAATCGCGGCTGGTGAGATTCTCGCGGCGCCACTCGCGGCGGGCCTTGGCGTTGCAGGCGGACTGGCACTGCTCGCGGGACTGGCGATCGCCGTCAGCGTTGCCGTGGCACTGCTACCATCCGTCCGTATCATCGACTCGGCTGCGGACTGAATCCGCAGATTCAGCCGACGCGCTCAGTGTGGGAGCTGAGGCCGCCGATACACCGCCGCGGCGGTCGGGCTCACCGGTCACGCAGCTCGTCGACACCTCGGCGGGCACCGCTCATTTCGGCCTGGAAGCCAGCGGCCGCGACAGCGGATATGGCGAGAGTTCCTGCACCACGCCCTCGCCCGGTCGAGCTACGCCTGGACCGGCACGGCCGCCGACGATCCTGACCGCTGCCGGTGCGGTCACCGGCTGTGTGCCATCCGATCGTGGACGCGGAGTACGTCGACGACGTCGCTCCTGCGGCACGCTCACCCGTTCGCGCGCGGCAGGCTTGTCCCGGGCCTCTGGCACTGGCAAGGCTACGCGCTTTCACGAAGCTGATCTCGTGATGTGTCAAGAGGGTGTCTCACGTGGTTCATCATGGTGTGTCATGATCATTCAGGTGGTGGATGATCTGTCGCGGCGGTTGGTGCCGGATGAGTTGTGGGCGTTGGCGCGGCCGTTGATTCCAGGGTTTGGTGTACGTCCGCAGGGCGGCGGGACCGCGCCGGTGGATGATCGTGCGGTGTTCACCGCGATCGTGTTCGTGTTGACCAGTGGTTGCGCCTGGCGGCTGTTGCCGTTGTCGTTCGGGGTCACCGTGCCCACGGCACATCGTCGGTTCACCGAGTGGACCAAAGCCGGTTTGTGGCGTCGGTTGCACCGCGCGGTGCTGGACGAGTTGGGCAGCCAGGGCCTGATCGACTGGTCACGGGCGGTCCTGGACGGAGCATCGGTCAGGGCCAAAAAAGGGGACCTATGACCGGGACGAACCCAGTCGACCGCGGCAAGACCGGATCGAAGATCCACGTGCTGACCGACTGCGCTGGGATCCCGTT
>NZ_MTQO01000003.1 GCF_001984155.1 Actinosynnema sp. ALI-1.44 | reverse complement strand
CGCGGTTCTGGATGACGCGGATTACCAGAACGACGCCAAGGGCGCGCCAGTCGCGGGTGCGTTCACGTTCACCACGCCGAAGCTTGCCTGGGTCGGTGATCTGCCTGTCGGGCAGGCGACCACGCTGACGTATTCGGTGAAGGTGAAGAAGCCGAACACGGGCGACAACCGCCTCACCAACGTGATCACGACCGACACGCCGGGTGGCAACTGCCCGCCGGGTTCCACGGATCCGGAATGCACGACGACCACCCCGGTCTCCGGGCTCGAAATCACCAAGGCCGTCGACAAGCAGTCGGCGAACCCCGGTGATGTCGTGCGGTACACGGTGACAGTCCGGAACACAGGGCGGACTCCGTACACCGGCGCGACGTTCACCGACGACCTCACGAAGGTCCTGGACGACGCCGACTACCAGAACGACGGTGCGGCATCGGCTGGTGCGGTGTCGTTCGCGGCG
>NZ_MTQO01000045.1 GCF_001984155.1 Actinosynnema sp. ALI-1.44 | reverse complement strand
CCGGGCAAGGATGCCTGCCAGGACAGCGAATACGTGCGGTGCGGCACGTGCTCGATCTTCGTGTGGACAGAGTCCCTGCGCGGGTGGCGCCGTGTCCATGCCCTGGCCCAGCGAACCAAGCTCGACTGGGCTGGGCAAGTGAAAGAGCTCCTGACCGTGGACTATCCCGACGCCGAGACCGTGGTGCTGGTCATGGACAACCTCAACACCCACGGCATCGCCTCGCTCTACGAAGCGTTCCCACCCGGCGAGGCCTTCGCCCTGGCCCAGCGCCTGGAGATCCACCCACACCCCCAAACACGGGTCGTGGCTCAACATCGCCGAAATCGAGTTACCCGCACTGTCACGGCAATGCCTCGACCGCCGCATCAGCGACCTCGACACCCTCAACACCGAACTCGCCGCATGGCAACACGCCCTCAACACCGAACAACGCCACATCCGCTGGCAGTTCACCACCGACAACGCACGCGTCAAACTCCGCCACCTCTACCCCAAGAGTTAGCCGCGACAATCTACTAAAGGCTGTCTCGTAACTGATCTTATGGCGGTCTTGCGGGATCGAGTTGGTCAGCCAGTGATGGCGAGGTTGTGCAGGAAGGCGATGCCGGAGGCGGTGGTGGCCAGGGTGTGGCCGGCGCGGCGGTAGTCGCGCAGGATCTTGTAGGTCTTCATCCGCGCAAGAGCGTGTTCGACGCGGGCACGGACCTTGCGGTGGACCGTGTTGAGATCCTCTTGCCAGTCGGGCAAAGCAACGTCCTTGGCGCGTTTGCGATACGGCATGATCACATCGGGATTGCCCCGGTAGCCGCCGTCGGCCATGACTGGACGACCGGCCAACGCGTCGGCGATGCCGGAGTCGCGGTAGACAGTGCGGTCGTTGCGGTTGCCCGGTTGCGGGTCTCCCGTGGCGATGACCAGGCGGGTGTCGGCGTCGATGGCGACCTGGAGGTTGGTCGAGTATCGGTAGTTCTTGGACCGTTCGGCGATGCGGTGGTCACGGGTGGGCACCAGGGTGCCGTCGACGATCGCAACCTGATCGACCCGGCGTCGGCGGACTGGGGCCAAGGCCAACAGCGGGCCGAGTGAGTCGACGACGCGATGGGCCGCGGAGTGCGAGACGCCGAACAGCGGGCCGATCTGCCGCATGGTCAGGTTCGTCCGCCAGTACGTCGCGACCAGCAGGACCCGGTCGGGCAGAGTCAGTCGCCATGGCCGACCTGGACGGCCGTCGGCGATCGCCTCGCCACCGCGTTGAGCCATGACTCGCACGAGCTTGCGGAACTGACCTGGTTGCAGCCCCGTGAACGGGGCGATCCACTCCGACCGGGACGCTGAGATCACCTGCACCCCACCATGATCAACCACCAGCCGGGCCAGCCGATCACCGGGTTACGAGACAGCCTTTAGCCCGAGTGCATGAGGTGTTTGCGTGCTACGCGTGATCTCGGCTGCGAGCTGGCCTGGAACTCCGCGGATGCAATCGTCGCTAGCGTTGTGGTGTTTGTTTTCGGGGGTCGGGGAAGCCGAGGCTGGTGTAGCCGGGGGCGCGCTTGGAGAGGGAGGAGGCGAGTACACCGGTGCCGATGTCGTGGTAGTCGTGTACTTCGGCGGTGGTTTTTCCTGGGTACGGGCGCAGGATTCGCCCGACGTATTGCACGAGCCGCCCCTTGAAGGCGATGGGCGCTGCGAGGAAGAGGGTGTCCAGGGCTGGGCAGTCGAATCCTTCGCCGACGAAGGGGCCGGTGGCTACGACCAGCAACGGTGGTCCGTCCTGTGATGGTTGCAGGCGGGCGAGGGCGTCGCGTCGGGCCTTGGTGGGCATTCCGCCGCGGAGCAAAACAGGATCGAGTCCTCGTCGCTGAAGTTCCTCGGTGAATCGATCGGCGTGGGCGGTCCATTGGGTGAGCAGAAGGCAATGCCTTCCACGTTCCAGTGCCGCTGTCACGTCGGTGATCACCTGGTTGGTGCGGGCATCGTTGGCGACGAGGTCTCGGTAGATGGCGGCTATCCCACCGGGTGCCGACGGATCAGCGTCGCCTATGTAACGAAAATCGGTGTCGTGCACGTGTAGCACGGGAGTTGGTCGTGGTGTCGCTTCCGGGTGTTCGAGGTCCAACTGTGGTGTCTGGTCGTCGTGGGTGTCCTGTGTGGAGTGTTTGATGGTGTGCCGGATCGGGCCGAGTTGGAGTGCGATCAGGTCGTCGAGTTTGTCGCGTCGGTAGGGTGTTGCGGTCAGGCCGAGCCATCGGCGTGCTGGGATCTGTTTGACGGCGTGTTCGAATGCTGCTGCGGGAATGTGGTGGCATTCGTCGGCGACCACCAGTCCGTAGCCGTTGGTGAGTGAGTCGATGTCGTCCTTGCGGGCTAGGGTTTGCAGCATCGCGACGTCGATGACGCCGCGGGTTTTTGTCCGGCCGCCGCCGAGTTGTCCTGCTTTGATTCCGAGTAGCTCGCTGATTTGCGTGCGCCATTGGTCGGCGAGAGCCTTGCGGTCGACGAGTACGAGTGTCGATGTCGCGTGCTCCGCGATCAATGCGCAGGCGATCACTGTTTTGCCTGCCCCAGGTGGAGCGACGAGTACGCCGAGGTCGTGATCGCGGAGGGCGTCTGCGGCGTCCTGTTGCGTGCGGGTCAGTGTGGCCGTGAACGTGAACTCCTGGGCTGTGCCGGATGTCCGTTTGTCGGTGACCTCGAGGTGGCTGCCGGCTTGCTCGACCAGTGAGGCGAGCGTGTCGGCTAGGCCGCGCGGCAAGATGAGCCCGCCATCGACGGTCTCGTCGTAGCTACGCAAGAAACGTGACGTGTCCCAGGTCGACATGCGCAAGCGTTGCCGCTCGTAGAAGACCGGGTTTGACATCGACGCGGCGTGTTTCAACGTGGCGTGCAGGGCCGGGGTCAGCTCGCTAATTTCGACGCGGATCCCCGCCGCCACACGGGAACGCACCACTGGGTGCGGCGCGGCCTGGATTTTGGTCGATACTGGCTTATCGAGTCGTTCGACATTGGCGCCTACGACAATCTGCCCTGCTCGGCGTGCTGTCCGGTTGACTTCGCGTGGGCTCATCCTGCCGAGTGTGGACAGGAAGGCCCACTGATCATCATATGGTTCCATTGTGGACAGATTGAGGAACACGGTTACCCCATCGCGTCGGGCTTTGCCGTGCAGCGGCGCGGCGATCAGATTTCCCACCCCGCCTGACGGCAGCACATCCTGCGACGGAAACAACCGGTCGTAGCTGGCCAGGTCCATGCGCCCGCGGACAGCCATCGCCTCGCGCAGCAACGCGGTGCCGAGACGGCGAGCAGCCTCAACTGGCACTGGTGCCGTGAAGAACACCCACGCGTGCGCACCGACCCCAGATCGCGACACTTCCAACGCCGCCGGAACCGACCATGTTCTCGCGGCTTTCAGGAAGGCTAATGCGTCGAGCATAGCCATTTGTCCATCGAAGTCGGCAGCCAACCAGCTGCACAGATCGCCATCGAGCAGCGGATACAACCCGATGTGTGTTTCACCGGACAAGTGGGCTCGGAGAACCTCCCTGGTGAGTGGCAAGTAGTCGCGTTGTTCGTGCCGGGTGCCTTTGCGCCACCCACCACGTACGGCTGGCAGCCAACCGGTCTTACCGGTACGTGTGTTTTCCCAGCGAACGGCGTAAATGTCGGTGCGGGCAGCGAACAATGCCCCGAAGAAGTCGACTTTCGCCTCAGGTGGTGACTGGCGGTCGATCGGGCCGGGTGGGGCGTCGAAGAAGCCCGTCTGTGTTGGGCCGGGTGGTGCCGCCTGCTTTGGAGTCAACTCCAGGAGGCGCAATAGCCGTGCGTTCTCCGCCTGCAGGCGGGTGGTCAATGCGCGAAGGCTGGCCAGTTCCTCGACAAGTCTTGCCGCCTCCGCCAGTCGAAGATCGTTGTCCACGCTCACACCGTAGAGCGTGATGCAGACGAGTACACGCTTGTCAGCCCCTGTGCTTGGTTACGATTCCGTTCGGTGACCAGTTGCCGGTGGCTACGCCACCGACCGTATCTCTCACACTGCAAATAGGTGGAGAAAATCTGGAGAGTTCATGTGACCTGGACTGCGCCCAACTGCTCTTAACTGCAGCGAATTGATCCGTGTTTTCCTGCGGATTCTGAAAACCTACTGGTCAGTGCTCTGTCCGAACTACACTGGCAGTGTGGGGTCAGGGGTTCGAATCCCCTCAGCTCCACCCTGGGGGTCTTACTAGAACAAGTGCCTGAATGAAGGCCACGGAGTAGGACCGCGACGCCTGACGGCGAGCATGGGCCACCCGCATTGCGGGTGGCCTTTTCGTTTGTGGACTGTGGGTTGGTTGCTGTGGTCTGCTGGCGCTGGATGGTGTGGAGCTCCCCGAAGGGCTCCCTGAGCTCACCGTCTGTGATCTTCTCGTCCTCGATGTAGATGGTGTGGAAGATCGCTTGGTTGAGTAGGCGGCGCTGTTGGTCGTTGCAGCGTCGATACAGCTGGTCGGGCTGTTCGAGGAGGGCAAGGCCGGCGTTGACGAGCTGGCCGCTGTCGGCGAGGTCGGCGTTGGCTGTTTCCAGGCGCTCCTCCAGTCGGCGGCGCTCGCGTGCGATGTCGCGCAGCTTCTCCTTGACCTTGGTCCGAGGCAGCGTGCTGTCGGCGGCGAGGTCGATCAAGTTCTCCTCCTTCGTGTCGAGTTCCTTGAGCTGTGCGGTGATCTGCTTGCGCAGCAGGCGTGCGGACTTTCCTGCTCGCCGAGCACAGCATCGATCTGGTCGCGCATGTCGGCGATGAACGGCTGGCTGAAGCGAATCGCGGAGTAGTGGCGCTCAACCGCGTCCTCGACGAGCGTGACGTTGACGTGAGGTGCTTGGCACAGCCCTTTCTGCCTGCCGCGGCAGAAGAAGTACAGGTACTCCGCGCCCTTCGAGTTGATGGTCCGTTGGATGATCATCCGCCGCTTGATGCCGTCGCGTTGGCAGCGGCCACAGAAGAGCGATCCCTTGAGGTAGTGGTGGTGGACGCGACGGCGTTCTTCGACGTATCCGAGGTAGTAGCGATCACGCAGCATTTGCGAAATCTTGTTCTCGGAGACCTTCTTGGCTTGGTGTCGCCGGGTGGCCCTGGTGCGTAGGCCGCGGTCGTAAAGTTCGTCAGCCAACTCTTCTTGCGTGTAGTCGCCGGTGGAGAAGAGCTCGAAACCCAACTGGACAAAGGGCGCCCGTTCGGGATCGACGATGATCGTGCGGATCACGCGGCCGTCGGAGTGGTCGATGTGGTTGAGGTAGTCGAGCTTCGCGCGCCCGAGCGTGCCGCCGTTGCGAGCCTTCTGGCCCATCTTGTAGGCGATGTCGGCGCCGGACTGGCGGGACTCGTACTCGTTGAAGGTGGCCAGGATGCCGTGCATCAGCTGGCCGACGGGGGTGTCGTCGATGGCCTCGGCGGCCGAGACCAGGGTGACGCCGCGCTTGCGCAGGTCCGCCATGACGATCGCGTCGTCGTAGCGGTTCCGTGCCCTGCGCGAGAGCTGGTAGATGATGACGTCGCCCTGGCTGCGCACCCCGCGCGAGCATCTGTTGGAATGCTTCGCGTTTGGTCATCTCCATAGCTGAGAGTCCAGGCTCGACGTACTCGTCAATGACCGTGACGCCCAGGTCCCGCGCCTTGCGCAAGCACGCTTCCCGTTGGGCCGGAATGGAGATGCCTTCCGGGTTGTAGTCGGTCCGGACTTGCCCGGTCGAGGACACGCGCAGGTAGATCACTGCGCGAGTGCCGGGGGCAAGGTCGTCCATCGGCGGCTGGATCGGGATGGTGACATCCTGCTGCAGTTCATCGATGAAGTCGGCATAAGCGCTGGTCATGACACAGACGTAAGGTGGTTGCCCTCTGTCAAGAGCACGTCCGCCCCGGAGGCAGGCGTGGAACAACAACTGGTGATCTTTCCCGCCTCCGGTTCGGTTGGAACAAGATTGATGCCACACCAGCAGCAGGTTCACGAATCGCTTCCGCTGTCTCCTTCGAGGAGCTTGTACATGTTGCCGCGCGGCATGCCGACCTCCTTGGAGATCCTCAGTCGTGGAATTCCTGCGGCGTCGGCGGCGAGAATGGCTTCGCGACGCTTGTCTCTGGCCTTGCGTTGCTTCGCGAGAAGGTCAGTGACCATCTTCTCCAGTTCCTCCTGCTGGGCGCGAGCGGCGCGCAGCTTCTCCTTGATGCCTTCGACCTCGGCCCGGACGGCACGAAGTCGAAGGACCTCCTCGGGATCCTCGCTCATCGGGGAGCCTCTCTTTCGGGCGTCGTCCTGGTCGTGCGCAACTACGATCGTAATAGCTGCATGTCTATCACACATGCCTATCACGCCCCCTGCTACGACACCATGGAGGCGCTCGGTGGGTCACCTCGGGGAATCGGACGAGGTGACCCACCGTCTGTTGTCGCAAGCGACGACGCCCGGTAGCTAGATGGCCGCTGCGGGCAGTCGGTAGTCCCCAAGCCAGCAGTGACGGCCGACCTCATCGAGTTCGAGCTGACGCTGGCGCCAATCGGGCATCCAGAGGTTCATACGCCGTTGCCAGGCAGCCCCGTGGGGCCGACCACCCGGCCTCGTCGCGTGGGCCTGCTCGTGCACGAGCACGTACTCGGCGAGGTGCACGGGTAGGCCGAAGGCTGCCCAGTGCAGAGCGGTGATGTGCTTGGGCGCGCCGCGATACAGTCCCCAGCGATGCTTGCCGAGGTCGCGTACCTTGTAGCGGAGGCCCTCGATCCGGCCGTCCCGCTCGTACTGGCGTCCCTCGCGCTTCACCCAGTCGAGCCCGACCTGCCGGTACCAACCGATGATCGCCTGGCGAACCTGTTCTGGTCGTTGCGCACGCGCGTACAGGATCCGGTCCGCCGATGGTGCAGGCAGTTTCTCGATGCCGGCGGGCAGTCCGGCCACGAGCTGGAGCTGGTACCGCTGCCCCAACAGATCGAACTCGTCGCCGTTGACGAGCGCCTTGACCGGGCGGTCGGGCGCCAGGCGTACGGCTGTGTCGACCTTCTCGGTGATCCAACGGCGCCGGCTGCGGACGAAACGTACGACCTGCTCCGGGTCCGCCGATGGCGGGATCAACACGGCGACGGCACCGCCGGGCTGGACCTCGATGCCGACGCTGCGGCGTCGCGGACGGATCGCCACGTGGACATGCCACTCGTCAGGCAGCTGGAGATTGGCCAAGGCTGCCTGGTAGCGGTCCGGGCTGTTCATCGCAGTCCCTCTTGGTAGTTGATGTGCTCGACGGAGCTGGCCACCGTGGCAGCGCCGGTCCGCAGGAGCTCGTTGACGCCCTTCGATGGGGCGGAGTGGATCGGTCCGGGTACGCCGTAAACCCGACGGCCGAGCTCGCCAGCGGCTCGGGCGACGGTGAGGGCGCCGCTGCGCTGCCCGGCTTCGACGATCACGGTCGCCGTGCTGAGCGCAGCCAGCAGTCGGCACCGTGCGTGGAACCGGATACGGGTCGGCGGTGTGCCGATCGGGTACTCGCTGACCAGCAACCCGCCCTGCTCGATCACCGTCTGGTAGAGCTGGGCGTGCTGGTGCGGATGGGTCCGGTCGACACCGCTGGCGAGCACGACGATCGTCCTGCCTTCTGCGGCCAGCGCGCCGCGGTGCGCCGCCTCGTTCACCCCGAGGCCGCCGCCGCTGACGACGGTCACCTGTGTGCGGGCAAGCTCGTAGCTGATGTCGCCAGCGATTGTGTTTCCGTACTCCGAGGAGGAGCGGGCGCCCGTGACGGTGACGGCGAGCCTGGTGAGCTCGGTCAACGAGCCGCTACCGCGCACCCAGAGCGCGAGCGGGGCGCCGTGGCTGGCCAGGCCGGTCAGCCGTCCGAGAGGCCAGTCGTCGTCTTCGGGCGTGAGCAGCCGCGCCGCGCCGCTGTCGAGAGCCCGCAGGTCATCGTCGATCCGGGCTTCGGGCCGTGTGATCTCGCTGAACACGGCGGCGGGGGCAGTGCCGTGCCGGATGCGCTCGACGGCGTCGAGCGGGCCGTGGACGGCGACGTACTGGTGGATGGCGGGTGCTGGTGGTTCGGCTGCGCGCAGCAAGAACAGTCGGGCGCGCAGTTCGTCGTGTGAAGGCATGGTCAACTCCTGGAAGGGATGGACTTGCTGGTTCGGTGAGTTCTGCGGGCGTGAGTGGTTCAGGCCGCGTCGCGGCGGCCCTGGCTGTCGATGAGGGCTTGCTGCACGATGGCGATGGCCGTGTCGATGCGGCGTTCCAGCCGGACCAGCGCCTCGTCGGTGTGGTCGGCCCAGGCGTTGGCGAAGCTGTCGAGCTCCTTGTCCTGTGCCTGGGCGGGCGCGACCGTGTAGAACTCCTCCTGGGTCGGATAGATCCCGTCGCAGCGCTTGCGGAGCCACAGCCGGCGGTGGGTATCGTCTTCATCCGGGCGACGGCGAGGGTGATGGGCTCGGTCACCTGGTCACGGTGCAGTCGCGTGATCAGTGACTTGCCGGGCCCGAACAGCCCGATCGAGGGTTGAGCGCCAGACAGACGTACTCGTCGATGATGTGCTCTGCCGCTTCGGTTGGCAGCGCGGCGAAACGCGCGAGTTGCTCAGGCCAGCCGGATTTGTTGCCAGCGTAGGGGCAGTGTCGGCAGCAACTTTTCGACCATGCCACGCCGAGTTTGCGGTACAGGTAGTCGAGGCAGTCCTGTCGGCTCCATCCCCACTCGTAGATCGGGTACGTCGGGATGCGTTGTCCACCCATGGAATACGCGGCATCGCGCGTGACCCTGGTGTACTCGTGGACGTTGAACCCGAGCGCATGGATATAGGGTTGGTCGCCGAACTCGTTGGCACGCCAGGAATCCTGTGGCGCCCCCTTGGCTTTCTGGCTGCTTCACTGCACCAAGCAAGTCGACACGCCGACTGTCGGGCGTTCAGGCGAGTATGCGTTGCGCGATGAGGTATGGGCCAAGCGCGATCAGGGCGATGCCGACGATGCGTTCTGCGGCTTCTCGATAGCGTTCGGCGATCCAGTTGCTCAGGCGGCTCCCCAGTTGTGCGACGAGAAATGCTTGCGCCCCAATGGCAACGATGACCAAGATCAAGGGGTCGGTCGTACGGCACCGGGCTCACGGGCGGGCAGGCCACGCAACAGTGTGTCGAGGAACAGGTCGAATCTCGGTGCGTCGGTGCCGAGATGGAGGGGATTCTCGGTTGCCGCCAGCCAGCCGACGACACAGGTGATGAAGATCTGCCAGCTGTGCTCGGCCATCTCGGCGGTGACGCCGGACCGGCGGAGAACGGCGCTGACCGTGCTCCTGAGCCGGTCGATGGAGTGCGCGTTGTGCTTGTGTGGACGGGACAGGTGCGTGGCATAGCCAGGCAGGGCGAGGAATTCGTCGTGCATCGCCCACGCGAGCCGGGTGAGCCAGGCTCGGCATTCCGGGTCCCCGGCGTCGGCCTGCGGCAGGATGCGCTCGACAACGACATCGCTGACGAGATCGAAGAGCTCGTCGCGGTTCTTGACCCACCGGTAGAGCGCGCCGTGGCTGACGCCGAGGCGCGCCGCGAGCTCGCGCATGGTCAGCGTGTCAACGTTCTCGGCCAGCGAGACCGCTTCGACGATCTTGTCCCGGCTGATCTGGGCGGGACGTCCCGGACGCCGTCGCTCGGCCACTTCGTCGGTCATGGCACGACGATAGCCAGGACGCGCCGCCAGGCTGGCCGTCGTGGGCCGCCAGGGGTGACGAGGCTGACAACGACGCACTCGCCCTAGTTAGTGACCACTGGTCAATAATTAGCTATCGTGAGTCGTGTTCGACGGATTGGCCGTCACCGGGGACAGCGGGAGGCACGATGAGGCAAGCAGGCGAGGGTGCGGCGGCTGGTGTCCAGGGCACAGTCGCGCCGGGATTCGAGGCCGTGCGCGAGCAGTTCACCGCGCTGCTGGCGACAGAGGGTGGTGAACTGGACGTGCAAGTCGCGGCCTACCACCGCGGGGAGAACGTGGTCGACCTGTGGGCCGGGCCGGACATGAACGCCGACTCGATCATGGGGATCTACTCGGCGAGCAAGGGGGTCACCCACCTGGTGGTGGCGCTGCTGGTCCAGGACGGCGTGCTGGATCTGGACCAGAAGGTGAGCCACTACTGGCCTCAGTTCGCGGTCGAGGGCAAGCAGGACCTCTTGGTGCGCGAACTGCTCGCCCACCAGGCCGGTGTGGTCGGCGCCACGGACGGGTTCACGATGGAGGAACTCGCCGACGACCAGGTCGTGGCCGAACGACTCGGCGCGCAGCGCCCGTTCTGGCGACCGGGCCGGGCAGCGGGATACCACGCGCTGGTGATGGCCGCGCTGAGCGGGGAAGTCGTGCGCCGCGCCACCGGCCGCACCGTCCAGGAGCACTTCGCCGAACGGCTCCAGGCGCCGCTGAAGCTGGACCTGCACCTGGGCCTGCCCGCGGGGCAGGACGACCGGTTCCTCAGCGCGCAACCGATGACGGCGACCCCGGAACGCCTGCGCGAGCTGGCCGCGGCGGCGACCGCCCCTGACAGTCTCAGCGGTATCGCCTTCAACCGCCACCATCCGCGCAACCGCGAGGTGTGGGAACTGCCCAACCTTCCGGTCGTCCGCTCCCGCGGGCCAGCCTCGTTCGGGGGCATCGGCACCGCCCGCAGCCTGGCCAAGCTGTACTCGGCACTCGTGTCGCCGGTCGACAGCGTCAACCCGCTGCTCGAACCCGCCACCGCGTCGGCGTTCGGCCAGATCCAGTCCAACGGCTTCGACTTGGTCCTGCGGCAGCCCAAGGCGTGGGCAGTCGGATTCCACGCTGTGTCAGAGACCTACCCGGTCCTCGGCGCTGGCGCGTTCGGCCACAGCGGAGCCGGCGGACAACAGGCGTTGGTCGACCCACGCCACGAGCTGTCCTACGCCTTCCTGCGCCGACACTTCCTGTTCCCAGTCCAGGCCGACGCCGACCACCTGCGACTGCTGAGCGCGCTGGTCACCGCCGCGCGAAGGGCCTGATCCCTCGCGCGGACCGAGGACATCTCCCAGCAGATCGGCGCGCTGAGCACGATCCCGGGTATGGACGCAGACAACAGCGGTGTCCTCGGCCCTGCCTCCAGTCGGACGGCGCACGGCCGCGCTCAACGCGATGTCCACCACGCGCATCACGGGTAAGTGGGTGAGGTCAAGGCTGAAGCCGACGGCCAGTTCGTCCATGGTGATGCTGATGCTAGCGTCGCGTTCGGTAACCGTCTGGGTCTGGACCGGCGCCCGCTCGCCTCTTCCCGGTGAATGGGCGCCGTCCTCGGCTGGCCAGTTAGCGCGGTGGGGTCACTGTGGGCATTCCGAGATCGACCTGCCGAGTGATTCGGGTCAGCCGTAGAGCGTCAGCGCGTTTGTCCCGAAGACAGGACAGCGCCCGGTCGATTCCCTCGATTTCTCCGATCCAGCCCTCGGCTGTCGCACGTATCCGCCGCAGCTCCAAATCGATTTCAAGTTCATCCAGACGAGGCAACATTTTCGGGTTCACATGCAATTGCGGACACCGCGAACAGGCTTAACCGAAATGATCTTGAGTGTGGCCCCGTCAGTACGCGGAGGAGATTGTCACCAACAGTGATTGAAGATTTTTGGCTAATTGGCCGGGTCGGCGTGTCGGCGGATGGGTTCGGAGCCTCGTCTCATGTTGTGGGCGGTGCCTATTGCGTGCCTGTGGGCGCTTGCCAGTGCGGGTGCTCGTGGTCGTGTGGAGGGCGGACACGGTTGAGGCACCGCTCTGTTGAGCCCCGAACGCGGTGAAGTTGGCTCGCGCCCTCGACGCGGTGGATATCGGCGAGTGCCCAGTGCGAGCCCCGGGATAGCAGAGAACTTCCGATGCGAGCGCGGCCGAACGGGCAAGCCTGCGCGGACAGAGGCTGGCGGTCTACGCGCCATGGCCCTTTCTGGATGTCGTCATGTTCAAATCATGCCATAGCGGCACTGCGCAGACAGGAACTCTGCGGGGACGGTCACGTATCGGTGCTGGTGCGTCCAGCCGAGCTGTGGATTTCAGGCATGCCGAGGACGACGGTCGCGTTGCGGGCGGCGCGCATGCTTCAAGCTTCTGGGCTGCGGCAGCCATGGTGGTCTCGATCGCGGCGACCTCGCCGAGCCAGCCCTGTTCCTTTGCCTCCGCGAGCCGGTCGACAAGGTTGGCATGAATCTCCTCCAACCGCGGCTTTTGGGCTGGATCAACGCGAAGGAGTGGGCATCTGACACACGCATTTTCGTGCTGGCAAGGGGTTCCGTGGTCGCGGCCACAGGTTCCGAGGGCCACTTTCCGTAGTTCGAAGTGGGCGAGGAACTTGTTCCATTCGGTGGCGGTGAGTTCGCGGTATTCTTCGCTGGGCCGCTCAGCGCGACGACGGGCGATGAACGCCCGGTGGTGTGCGATCACGTCCTCGGGATAAATGGCAGCGTATCCCATGGTCGTGTCTACTGTGGAATGGCCGTAGACTTTCGCGGCAATGTGCCGGGGGCAACCAGAGCGGATGGCGTCGGTGACAAAGAATCTCCTTATGTCCGCAGTCGCTGTGTGCAGTCGAGTTCGCGTTGCGATTGGCCTTGCGTGTCCACAGTGACGACGTTTGCGGCACCGATGGTGTTGAGTGTGGCGATTCTTCGCCCTGGTGGTGATGGAGGTCACGGCGTCGCGGCAGGTGTTGCCGAGGGTCGTTGGCTGGGGCGGAATCGTGGTGCGCCGCGCAGCACGCCTGGAGATGATGGCGCGGTGGCTGACTTGATGTGGAACGACGTGTCGGAGTTGTTCGTGCCTGACGGGTCGTTGCTGGACGCGTACGTCTTCGATACGACGATTGCCGAATGGCAAGCGTTCGTCGATCTTGTGCGGTTGCAGGGGTGGTGGTTCGAGTACTTGGAGGAGAACCACCCCCGGAGTCTGCCTGATCACGTCGAGGTTGTGCTGGAACGACGGCCCGAGATGGGCATCTTGCTCCAAGTCAGGCCCGTGCCAGAGGTTTTGGTCAATGTCCACTTCTTCACTGTCGAGGAGATCGAGGTCGACTTTTCGCCCGAAGAGTTGCAAGGGCAGGAACGACTGGATGTGGTGTGCGGCTTCCTTGGTGCGGTTGGTCGCCGGTTGGGAAAGCCGATGGTGCTCACTCCGGAGAACGGGCCTCGCCATCCCTTGATTGGATACGACGTCGCGGCGGATCGCGTCGTGCGGATCGCGTCCTGACAAGTCGTCACCGCGGTGACCCGCAGCGGTCAGCTGCATGGCTCACTGCTTGCAGTGCGAACCTGGAGCTTGTGAACGTTGCTGGATGTTTCGCCGCGTCGACGGAGGCGTGCGATCTCGTCGTGTTGCGCGGCGAGTTGGGCCAGGATGATCGCGGCAGTGCGGACGATTCCGACGACCGCGATGGCTTCCAAGCGGTCCAGCGGAAGTGTCCAGGTGAGGGTGCCGTCCTCGTCCGCGCGGTCGACGACGGAAGCGTTGCGAGCGAACGGTTTCTCGCCTCCGACGACGTTCAGGGTTGCTTCGATCTGGTCGCGCAGGTGCGGAATCCACTGCCGCCAGAACTGGGTGAACCCTGCCTGGCGGGCCAGCAGCCCGAGGGAGACCCGCGTCAGTGGGGCCAGCAGTCGCGTGATCTCATCGGCGGGCAGCGTGGAGGTGAAGACGTGGTCCTCGTGCGTGTGCGACCACTTTCGGTCGGCATGCCTGACCTGGGTGATCAAATCGACGACGGTTTGGGCGGCGGCTCGACGGGTCGCGGGGCTGCGTTTGCCGACGACGTGGTTGTTCTCGTCGAGCAGGTAGCGCCGGTAGGCCAGGTATGCCTCGCAGTGGTCGGTGCTCACCTCGCCGAGGCTGGTGACGCCCTGATCGGTGAGCCAGTTCAGAAAACGGGCAACCGCCGACGACACGCCGCCCTTGAACCTACGAAGTCAGCAGCTATTCAGCAGGTCAAGGCGGCATTTGTTGCCCTGATGACAGTGGCCCGGCTGGGCATCCCGGTAGTTGTCCCGATCTTTCCGACGGTATCCCGCCTCGCGGTGGCATGGTGGACACCGCAGAAGGCGTCACCGAGGACGACCGCGGCCCCCTGTGCCGATGGCCGCCAGCGCTGTGTGTCGTGGCACGAAGACGCCGTCGCGTGGCAGAAGAGGTCTTCGTGTCGGCACAATCTACTTAAGACTCGGCGTCCGGCTGAGGCTCGTGAGAGGAAAGAACCTTGGCTCCAGCACGAATCCGTGAAGCAACCGCCCTGGACGACGCTGTCGTGCTCGAGCTCATGACGGAGTACATGACGTGGGCGCTTACCACGTTCGAGCGCACTTACGGTTTCGCCATGGCTGCCGATGCCCAGCACACCGGCGCGGCACTCGCGCCGTTTCGTAGACCATCGGGGCTGATCGCTCTCATCGAGGTTGAGGACGTCCCCGTCGGCGTCGCGGCGCTGCGTACGCAGGATGACGGCGCCGTGGAGATCAAGCGGATGTTCGTGCGTCCCGGGCAATGGGGTGGGCACCTGGGCTCGCAACTGCTGGACTGGTTACTGGAACGCGCCTGCGAGGAGTTCGGTGCCCGGACTGTCCGGCTGGACACCAACCGGTTCATGGACCGGGCCCACCGCCTCTACGAATCCCGCGGTTTCACCGAGCGCCCGCCTTACCAAGGTTCGGAAATTCCAGCTGAGCTGCAGCACCTCTGGCGTTTCTACGAGCTGTGCCCCGGCTGATCATGATCGCAGACCCGTGGACGACGTACACAACGGACCCACAAAGTTGATCACGCAATCAGCGACAGGACCAGTCTTTCTTAGCGTCATCAGCGATGCTGTCCCACGCCCTGCACCTTCGCGATCAGCAGGGCCTGAGCCTGCGCGACATCGCCGCACGCCTGGTGATCTCCCACGGCAACAAGCGAGGCCAGCATCCGGCCACGGTCATGCATGTTGCGCGACCACGACCAGGCCGACGTCGACGAGCGGAAGTCCTCGTCCACGTCGTTGAGGTCGTAGCAGCCGGAGGCCTGGCGTCAGCGACTCAGGAACACGTGGCCTTCGTCATGGCCAGTCGGGCGTGTGCAGTACCACCCATTGGCGCTCTCCGCAGGACAGGCCGCGCCGCTGATCCACTCGTGCTCTCGGCTATCTCCTCGGCCTTCTGCCATTGCAGCCAGTACGTCATCTGGTCACCGTGCATCGGGATGTCGACGAAGACCTCGCACAGCCCTTCATGCCCAGCAGCCAGCTCGCAGCTCTCCACCTTGACACCGGGGTACTTGAGCGTCGCCGGGTGGTCCATGTCCTCGAACGCCCAAATCGCCGCCGCAGGATGCTGGAAATCCTTTGCGCTCAGGCGGACGTAGGACCCGCAGCCAGCGTGATAGTCGACTCCGGCCAAGGCTGACGCTCCAACACATCAAGGACTGTTTCCCGTCAACGGTAGGCCGCGGCAGCCGACGGCTTGTAGAGCAACACGCGGCCGTCCTCCCGCAATCGCGGCTTCCCCGGCAGGCGCGAATCTGGGCACCCCAGCCGCAACAGCGGGACGTGCAAAGGACTTCGGGACATCCGCGCAGACGACTTCGGACATCGACATCCGGATCGGACCTCGTTCACCCAGGTCGCGATTCGCAAAATGTCTCTCAGAACCGTAGGGTTATGCGAAGCGGTTTTGCGAGCAGTGACGTGAATGAAACTCACATCTGAGGAAGCGGTAAGCGCCGTTGAGCGGCACGCGTGCCCGATGTGCTCGGCCGCGCCCGGCAGTGTATGCCGAACCCGAGCTGGGAAGGTCGCGGCGAAGTACCACACCGGCCGGTTCACCCTCGTGCCCGCCCTACGCGAGGAACTCGCGGTGATCGTGCCGCCTGACCGCCAGCCCGGCTCGCCCTCGACGCCGGGGCCGGAGCTCGTCGACGAGGTCGTCGAGCAGCCCGGCGATCCGATTCGAATCGGCTACGCCCGCTGCTCCACCGCCCAGCAAGACCTGGACATCCAGATCGAGGCACTGCGCAAAGCCCGCTGCCGCACGATCTTCTCCGAGAAGATCAGTTCCCGGATCTCCGTGCGCCCTGAGTTCGAGAAGGCGCTGGCGCTGGCGCACCAGATCAAGCAGGCCGCACCACACCAGCCGGTCATCTTCACCGTGCACGAATTCAAACGCCCGGCCCGCAACGCCGGTGAACTGATGGCCCTGGCTACCGACCTCCAAGCCGCGGGCATCCAGCTCGAACTGCTCACCGGCCCGCTGTCGGGGATCTACGACCCGAACGGCGCCGGGTCGATGCTGTTCGCCGTGCTGGCCAACTCCACGCAGCTGGACCGCAACTACATCCGCGAGAAGACCCTTGAGGGCCAGCAGGCCGCCGCGGCCAAAGGCAACCACGGCGGCCGGCCGAAGGTGATCGATGAAGACATGCTGGCCTTCGCCCGCGCACTGCGCGACAAGGGCGTCAAGGTGCCGGAGATCGCGAAAAAGCTCAAGATCGCGACCGGGAAGAACACGGGCGAGCATCCGTCGGTGGCCTCGGTGTACCGAGCCCTCGCCGACACAGCAGAGGAGGTCCACCACCAGCAGGAACAGTAATTTGCGGGAAGCAAACGTTATCGCAAGTTGCCACTCTCACTCGACCTCACGACATCGCCGCACCGCTTACGCGTCCGCTGGGGCACCTGGCTGTCCGTCCATGAACCGCGCGACTTCCGGCGGCGTCCCCCTGTGGAACGTCACGCCGTCGAACTGGGGTTCCAAGGCGAATTCCGCGCCGTCGAACTTGGTGAACCCGGGGAACTCCGCGCTGGCGAACCCGGTGGACCCGGCGAACTCCGCGCTGGCGAACAGGGCGTCCCCGACAAACTTCGCGCCGTCGAACCGGGCGGCCCCGGTGGACTCCACGCTGTCGAACCGGCCCTGCCCGGTGAACTTCGCGCTGATGAACACGGCTTCCTCGGTGAACTCCGCGCCGTCGAACCGGGCGGGCCCGGTGAACTCGGCGCCGTCGAACGTGCAGTTGTTGATACGGCAGTTCTGGAACTGCAAGTTGATGAGAGTGGCACCAGCCAGGTCAAGATCCATGCCGGCCCAGAACGTTTCATCAGGCTGGTCAAAATTTGGGTCAGGGCGGAGGTGTGCGGAGAGGATGCGTTGCGCGGCAAGACGCACCTCCCGTTCCTGCACACGCTGCTCATGAATTGCCCGAGTCGTATCGTCGGCGTCATCGGCAAGCTGTGCGTCCGGCAGGGTGTAGGGCATGCGAAGATACGCACAGAGCACGTTGACGATAGGCTGCCGTTGCCCAAAGTTGTTGTTTGCCAGGCGCTCCAGGGCGTAGAGACCACCCAACCGCACCGGTGCCTTCTCGGAACCGAGCTGCTCGACCGCCTTCGTGTACAGCTCGGTGATCCGCCGCTCAACGGCGTCTTCCCGGGCGTGCGCCGCGACGCGTTCGGCCAACTGGTGGGCCTCGTACTTCTGCAGCAGATCCAGCTCGGTGGAGCGCTGTCGGCGGACGGCCAGCCACAGCACCACCACACCGCCCAAGCCGACACCGAGCGTCCCGCCGGTGCGGATCGCATCCAGCCGGTCACGGTCCAGGCCGAAGCCGAGCAACAGCCACACCGCCGCCACTGCGACCAGCACCATCACCGGAAAGCCGATCGCGACTACCCACCGCGGGATCGGCCGAAGTACCGGCCGTGTCGGTCGTGGTTCATCGAGGGCTGGCCCATCGGGCGGGATGGGTGGTTCGCTCATGCCCTCAACATCGTGCACGACTCGGCGAACGTCAGCTATCGCAACCTGGCAACGTCTCAGGCGTACGCCACAAAGCGCTGAAACCTCACCGCCACAAAGCTTCGAAGGTCACAGTGATGCAGTCATCGCAACATTGCCCGAACTTCTTCAGCCGTGCCCGTGACTCCTCGGCGCGCAGGCCCATGCAGTTCAGCACGCGGGCCGGACGGCCCAGATCGCCAAGCTCGGGCGACCAGTTGCGTGATAAGTTTCCTTGCGGGGCCTCGCTTCTGATCCGAAGTGCTTATCTGCACCTCGACTGGTCGGTCAAGGACGCGAGGGCTGGGTGATCACCGGCAGGTGATGTGAGGGCAGGCTCGGCTGTGCGCGCCGTTCGACGAGGGCTCCGGCTCGTCCTCGTTTCGGTACGGGCCTTTGTCCAGAACCGCGACGAAAGACAAGCTCAGCGGCCAGGAATATTGGCTTCTTTCGCCAACACCCAGACGTAGTTCCACTTGTCTTCGCGGAGATCCTTTCTGCTGTTCTCTGCCGCAGCATGCACTATGCCCCATAGACCGCCGGTCGCACCGATGGCTGCTGCCACAGCTCCTGCCAATGCAGGCCCGTACACGGCCACAAGTACCGCACTCACGGATCCGAGCACGGCCCCTGTGGCACCTACCGCCGTCCTCTTACGCGCCGTCTCCATCTGGTCGCGTACCGACCGGACCTGGTCGTTGATCTGCAAACCCAGTTTGAGGAGCTCCCGGTCCGACTGGACGTCGTTCACTGCCGTGTCCATGTTCAGGAAAATCTGCCGAAGAAAGTCGCGGAACGCGGAGTAGCCGGCGAACTGCTCGGTCGTTATCTTACTGAATTCTCGGAGAGAGACCCCTTCGATGAACGGCAGATCCATACGGATTATGGGACGGACAAGCTGACTTTTCACGGGATCCGCGCCGGAAGCGTCGACCGCCCGACCGTCTCGGATCAAGTAGTCGACCGCCCACACGCGCGTCAATTTTTCGATTGAGCTTGTGACTCGGTTTGTTACCCGATGCTTGGCGATCGCATAGCTGGGCAGGTACCAGACCAGTCCCGCCTCAAGCAGTGGTTCGGCGTCGAGGATCCATCGCCCGAGCTCGTCAAGGCTTGGACAGTACATCCCGTAATTCTCTTCCAGGTGTTCCCGATCCCACTCGGACACTCGGTGACCTGCAGCGCGGACAGCATCTCTCCCGGCGATCGCCGATAGGACCACCGGAGCCGGGGGTGATTTTATCGTTCGGTTGAGGCTGTCATAATCTCCAGTCCAATTATGTGTGAGCATGAGGGTGTCCGATACGAGGGTCGCGCGCTTGGTGATATCACTCAGGGACCCATTGTTGCCGTCGATCGACAAACCAATATAAAAACGCGACCTTGATTGTATCTTATCCTCAGCGAGAGTATTACCGCGATAGTCCCACAGGAATTCTCCGTAGCTTCTCGCCACCCTCTGTGGATCTGGCCGCTGCACCCTACGAAGATCTCGTATGAACTTTTGCATGTGGCGTGCGACGATCTCATTCTGCACTACCGGCTTGCGACGGAACATGTGGCCACAATAGCCGCCGGACGCGGGGGCCGGGCTGGCGATGCGACAGCAAGGCCCGCACCGGCACTGAATCGAGTATCCGACCAGGCACTAAGAGGGTGTCTCACGTGGTTGATCATGTGTGTCATGATCATTCAGGTGGTGGATGATCTGTCGCGGCGGTTGGTGCCGGATGAGTTGTGGGCGTTGGCGCGGCCGTTGATTCCAGGGTTTGGTGTACGTCCGCAGGGCGGCGGGACCGCGCCGGTGGATGATCGTGCGGTGTTCACCGCGATCGTGTTCGTGTTGACCAGTGGTTGCGCCTGGCGGCTGTTGCCGTTGTCGTTCGGGGTCACCGTGCCCACGGCACATCGTCGGTTCACCGAGTGGACCAAAGCCGGTTTGTGGCGTCGGTTGCACCGCGCGGTGCTGGACGAGTTGGGCAGCCAGGGCCTGATCGACTGGTCACGGGCGGTCCTGGACGGAGCATCGGTCAGGGCCAAAAAAGGGGACCTATGACCGGGCCGAACCCAGTCGACCGCGGCAAGACCGGATCGAAGATCCACGTGCTGACCGACTGCGCTGGGATCCCGTTGTCGGTGGCGGTGTCCGCCGCCAACACCAACGACTCCTACGCCCTCAAACCCTTGGTGATGGCGATCCCCGCGGTCAGGTCTCGGCGCGGACCCCGCCGCCGCACACCCGCCAAGCTGCACGGCGACAAGGCCTACGACCAGATCGACCTCCGACGGTGGGTGCGGGACCAGGGCATCGTCGTGCGTATCGCTCGCAAAGGAATCGAATCGAGCACCAAGCTGGGCAAACACCGTTGGGTGGTCGAACGATCCGTCGCCTGGCTGTTCGGCTATCACCGACTCAACATCCGCTACGACCGCTACGCCAACCACTTCTGCGCCTTCCTCACCCTCGCCGCCACGCTCACCTGCTACAAGAAACTCCGAAAAAGCCGCCACATGAGACACGCTCTAAACTAAGCTGTTGATTAAGAGCGTCTCGTTGGTGGCAGTTGGCGCCTGTTGGAGTTTCACACTGCTATACGTGGAGAAAACCTGGAGAGTACATGTGGCCTGAACTGCACTCAACTGGTCTCAATTGCAGCGAATGGAACCGTGTTTTCCTGCGGATTCGAAAAGGTACTGGTCAGTGGTCTTACCCGAACTACGCTGGTAGTGGGGGCAGAGGTTCGAATCCCCTCAGCTCCACAGTTGTTGAATTTTCAGAAATCAGCCTCCGACCTGCGGGCGCAGGGTCGGAGGCTGATCTTTTTCTCTATCCTAGTGGATGGTTGTTGACGGATCTGGAGCAGATCTGGAGCACGATGATCAACACCGCGAAATAGGGTCACCTGCCTGCTCCAGGGTGTTGACGGTGTTGGCGTGAATCTTTGCGTCGGCTGCTGCCGATGTGGTGGTCCCGATCGGGGTATCGCCGCGCGACCCGGACTTGGCGCTGGAGTTCCTGCGCACGGAGTGGCGCACGATCCAGCACTACGGTGTGGAGATCACGGCCGTCGCCACAATGGTCCTGCGCTCGACCCGTACCGCGGCCGCACCCCACGAGCTCGCCGACGGGCTCGACCTGCCTGGAGCCGATCCTGACACCTTCGACGCCGCGTTGCCTGCTCACTCACCAGCCACCCACCGCCGTCGACACCCTTCAGACACAGCTGCGGGAACGACTGCCCGAACAGACTTTCCGGGAGCTTTACGTCAACCGTGGCTGGTCGCTCGTCGCACTCGCCACCGACTACGGCATTCCCCTGCGCGACCCGCAAACGGCATCAGCGGGCTGGTGATCTGTTCGTGGTGGTCCCAGCGAGACACCAACAGCAGCGGACCGGTGGTGCTGGTGGATCCCGCCGCACCGCACGAAGCCGGACATCCTGGAGCCGTTCACCGGAGCACGTGCGTGGCTCAGCCCCGGAAGGCGGCGCGGTAGCCACGGGGGCTGGTGCCGACGACGCGCCTGAACCGGTCGCGGAACGCGGTCGGCGAGCCGAAGCCGACTTCGCCGGCGATGCGGTCGATCGCGTGGTCGGTTGTCTCCAGCAGGTGCTGCGCCTGGCGGATGCGGGCCAGGTGCAGCCACTGCAGCGGTGTGGTGCCAGTCTGCTCGCGGAAACGGCGGTTGAGGGTGCGCGGGCTCATTCCCGCGTGGTCCGCGATCTTCGCCAGTGTGAGATTGTGCGCGGCGTTGTCCTGTAGCCACCGCAGCAGCGGTTCCAGCACGGAGCCCCGCGGCGCGGGCGGCTGGTCGTGGACGATGAACTGCGCCTGCCCGCCCTCGCGTTCGAGCGGCATCACCGACAGGCGGGCCGCGTCGGCGGCGACGGCCGAACCGTGGTCACGGCGGATCATGTGCAGGCACAGGTCCAGCCCAGCCGCGGCACCCGCCGACGTGAGGAACTGTCCGTTGTCCACGTACAGCACACCGGAATCGACCTCGATCGCGGGGCGGAGCGCGGTGAGGGCACCCGCGGCACGCCAGTGCGTGGTCGCTCGCAGCCCGTCGAGCAGTCCCGTGGCGGCGAGGACGAAGGCACCAGAGCAGATCGAAGCGAGCCGGGCTCCCCGCGCAGCGGCCTGTCGGAGCGCGTCGAGGACCTTTTCCGGCACGGGTGCGGGGTCGGCACAGCCGGGGAGGACGATCGTGTCCGCCTCGGCCAGCGCGTCCAGCCCGTGCGGCGGCTGCAGTGTGAACGCGCCCGCGTGCACGGTCGGCGTAACGCCGCAGATCAGCACCTGGTACGGCTCCCGGCCGTCGGGCAGGCGGGTCCGTGTGAAGACCTCGATCGGCGTAGCCAGGTCGAACGGGATGACCTGGTCCAGCGCGAGAACCGCCACCGTGTGCACCACCGGACTGTAGCTGGCGAGAATCCGGTAGAAGATGGCAGTTCAGCCCGTTCCGGTGGCGCGTGGCCGCCGTTAGCTTCAGGTCGTGATCGTCGTTTCCGCCGTCCTCATCGGCATCCTCTACGTCCTCGCCAACTCCCTCATCGCCGAGCCGCACCGCCGCCGCTTCAACGCGATCATGGTCGCGGGCGCCGGAGCCGCGTATCTCAGCAGCGGCGGGTTCGGGCCGTGGGAGATCGCATTCACCGCCGCAGTGACCTACTGCGCGTACCGCGGCCTGGAGTCCTGGACCTACATCGGGATCGCCTGGCTCCTGCACACCGCCTTGGACGTGGTTCACCACATCAAGGGCACCCCGATCCTCCCCTTCGCCCACACCTCGTCCCTTGGCTGTGCCATCTGCGATCCGGTGATCGCCATCTGGTGCTTCGGTGGTGGACGGCCGGTTCAGCAGTTTTGGAGGCGGCGGGTGCTCGCGCCGAAACGGCGCCATGCCCAAGACGCAGCTGGGTAACCACGGCGGCACGGGATACGCCTCGGCAGAATTCGCCGGACCGCTGAAGAAATGCCACCAAACTGAGTCGCGTGCGACACCGAGGTACGCCCCGACAGGCTCGGCACCGACCTGCCCGAGTCGATACTAGATATCGACGTCGAAGCTGGCGCCGGGCGGGTGATCAGATCGAATTCGGCGTTCAGCACCGCGCGGATTCCCTGGGCCGCGCACGTGATCGGGATCAGACGGTCGGTGGCGGTATGCGAGATATGTATGTCCACGATCTCGGTGTCGTAGGCAGCCTGGAGAAACTCCTGAACATCGCCCTCACGCAGGAGCATGCCTGTGTCCAGTTCGAAGTCCATCGACGGGCGCCAGCGAAGCCCGCAGGAAACCCTCGTGCGCGTCGAGGTACAGCGACGCGCCGTCGTTCCAGATCGGCTCGCCCAGGCCGTCCAGCTGCTGCCCCCTGTTCGGCTGCACCACAGCGGGAGTTGAAACGTGTGACTTTGCCCTTGGGGCGCCGAGGCCACCGGCGTGCTCGACCTGTCGGGATGGCCGAAAGGGATGCGGGGTCGATCCGCAAGGAACGACCCCACCCCCGCGCGCAGTGGCGGTTCACCGACGCGGATGGACTCCGGCTGACCGCGTTCGCCACCAACACACCCCGCGGACAGATGCCGGATCTGGAACTGCGCCACCGCCGCCGGGCCCGCGCCGAGGACCGCATCCGCGCCGCCAAGACCACCGGGCTGACCAACCTGCCCTTGCACGGCTTCGCCCACAACCGGATCTGGGTCGCAACCGTCGCCCTCGCGCCGGAACCTCACCGCCTGGACCCAGATGCTCGCCCTGACCGACCACGAAGCCCGGCGGCGGGAGCCCAGACGCCTGCGGCTTCTGGAGCGCAGACATATCCGTGGCGCGATCCGCAAACAATTCTCGGTCTAGTCGACGGGAGCGGTTAGCCACTGAGAATTCTGCATGACTGTTCGTCCGGAGAATTCGTGAAATCCATTCCAAACCTGGATCCGTTCTGGCGTTAGGCGAATATAGACGAACCCGGGCATACTGCGCGGATCATGGGAGACCTCAGCGTATCGATCAGCGAGGTTCGGATCGATCGCGGGAACCGGGACGAACCGGGCGCGAGCGTCGACCATCACGACATCCGTCGTGTCACCGAGCGCGATCCGGGCGTGGCTTGTTCGCTTGAGGTTGCTGACGGTGCGGCTTCTCTCGAAAGTGGCCGTGACGAATTCGCCCGAGTCCCAGACGTATGCGACCGGGATGAGATGTGGCCCCTGACTGCTGCCCGATGCGAGCCAGAACTGGCTGCTGGCCTGCACGCGCTCCTGCGCTGCGGAACGGCGCTCGGCAAGGGTGCGCGCAACGAGCTCAATTTGATTCGTCATGTGACGACGTACCTCCCTGACTGGTTGGTTGTGCTTGTCATGCCTGCGTCGGCTGGTAGAGGCCGATAGTCGTGCCCTGGTCGTCCTGGCAATGCGCCATCCGGCCGACCCCAGGGATTTCCGGCACGTCGCCGGCGGTGCCGCCGAGTTCCTTGACCTTGGTTACCGAAGCGTCGATGTCGTCGGTGGAGAAGTGGACAACTGGGCGTTTGCCCTCGCCAGCGGTCACTGCGCCCCCGGGCTGGGCGCCATCAACCATCTGGTAGTCCATGCCGCCAAAGTCGCTGAACTTCCAGCCCACCAAGGATCCGTAAACTCGCGGGCACGGTTGGTGTCCGGGTTGGCCAACTCGAACCAAACCAATTGAGCTGTCATAACAAATCTCCCTTTCCATCGGTGTGAGATGCGGGCCCTGTCGCCGACAGCGCAGGCGTCGGAGACCTTCGCTCCAACCCGCGTTCACAGCAAGGACGCCAACCGATCGCAGAACTCGACACCGACAGCGAAGTCTTCGAGCCAGTCAAGGGCGGCAAGCCTTGCTCGCTTGCAGGTGCCGCTTCTCGACCGGGTTCGACCAGGTCAAGCGCGCAGATCTTGGCGAGCAGCTCCAAACCGGCCTGGGGCGTGGTCGCCATGGCGAGCGCGACAGTACGGTTGAGCGCCACGACCGGCGACGGATCAAGTTCCTCCAGCGCGGCATAAAGCTCGGCGATGACCACCCACTCGGTGGCCTCAGCGGATGGGGCCCGTGCGTGCTCAGCGGCTATGGCGGCCTGGATCTGGTCGGTGTCTGGCTGTGTTCGACGGGCGGCTGCCCTGAACAGGCGTCACGAACGGCTTCGGCACAGTCACCTGTGAGTATGTGCGTGAAGAATCTTTCGAGGAGCAACGCGCCATTGATGACGCGACGACAAATGACACCATCGGCCATGTATTGAAGCAACGTTGAGACGAACATGTCGTCAGCTGGTCGAGGCGACTTAGGCGATGATCAGTTTCGAAGCGAACAATCCAACTGGCCCGGAAAGTGTGGGGTGAACGACCGTCACGCCTTTCTCGACGGCTCCGTAGATTGAATTGCGGATTACCGGCCGACGATCGCAATCAAAGAAACTGCAGCAAACACAGAGCACTGCCACACCCGTGGGCACCAGCACAGGGGGCAACGCTGACTCGGCGGCACAAACTCCGGCGCGGTGGTGGTCGTCAACGCCAACGCCCACGTCACCGTCCGCCACTCTGTGCCAGAAGCGTCAGCGCTGACGCCTCGTGGAGGTTGGATCTGGTATCCGGCGCCATCGGTCCACCATCAGTGCTCGTGACCGTCCAGAACTTGGCGCCAACCGACGACGGCGCGTCCGCGGTGAGTCTTGACGGTGGTGAGTCTTGACGTCGACGGCCATGCCGTGACTCGTGTCAGAAGTGGTCTGGTAGCCACGGTTCGTGGTCGGTCGTGCTGCTAATGAGCCGTTGATCATCCGCCGGGCGTGGTGGAGGCGATGCAGCAGGAGTGGGTAGGGCGGCAGGGCACCCCGGTGGGACTCGATGGTCTCGGCGTGGGTGTTGTGGCGCCTGAGGAAGGCGAGCATCGAGGCGGCGATGTCGGTTGAGCCGATGCCGACGTGGTCGTTGTGCCCCTTGATCGGGTGACGACACTGAGGCCTACGAACACGAGGCGTCGTCGCGGGCCGCGCTGGGAATCGCGTCGAGCGAACTGGTAAGTCAACCCAAGCACTCTTCCAGCCGTTCAGTGACACCACGCGAACAAGCGGTCGTCTTCGGATGTCACACGTGGCCGCGCTGGTTCGTCTGAATGATCGAGCGGCCCGACCCGCAGGCCGCAGTGCGGGAAGGATCATCCTCAGATGCGCCTCAGGGGTAATCGGATGTGGTGTGCTACCGGCTGGAACGAGGTGGCGCGATGAGAGTCGTGCTTGCCGGTGCGACGGGCACGCTCGGAAGTGTCCTCGTGCCGCGGCTTCGTGCAGCCGGTCACACGGTTGTCGGACTGACTCGGTCGGCGGATCGGGCGCGTCGGCTGCAGGATGCGGGTGTCCAGATGCGGGTGGTCGACGTGATGGACGAGCAGCGGCTGCTCGAGGCGCTCGACAGCTGTCGCGCCGACGCGGTGATACACCAGGCGACCGCCATCACCGGCATGCCGCTTCGGCACCGGGATCTCCACGCGACCGACGATCTGCGCGAGAAGGGGACGGCGAACCTGTTGCGCGCGGCCGAGTCGGTCGGCGCACGCCGGTTCGTCACGCAGTCGTTCTTCCTTGGCTACGGCTACCATGACCACGGCGAGACGGCGCTCACAGAAGACCATCCGTTCGCCCCTCCTGGCAAGGGCGCGTTCGAGCGGCACATGCGGTCGATGCGGTCCAACGAGCGGCAGACGTTCGCCGCCACGGGTATCGAGGGGATCGCGCTGCGGTACGGGTTGTTCTACGGCCCTGAGCCGAGCACCCGCAAACTGATGGCGATGGCCGCACGACGGATGCTGCCGATGCCGAGACCGTCCGGGATCACGTGCCCGATCCACATCGCCGATGCGGCCGCGGCCACTGTCGCGGCCCTCGAACGGGGTCGGGCCGGTCAGGCATACAACATCGTTGACGACAACCCCATCCCCTTCGCCGGTTTCGTCGCCGCTGTCGCGAAGGCGGCCAATGCGCCAGCACCACGCACACTGCCGGACTGTTTGCTTCGGGCGACGCCGTACATGCACGCGCTGATGGTGGGTACGCGGATTCGGCTGTCCAACGAGAAGGCCAAGCGGGAACTTGGGTGGGAACCCGAGTATCCGAGTTGCCACGAAGGCCTGCGGCACGTGCACATGGCGGGCAAATGAAGCGTGGATTCGGCACGGCCTTGCTCGCTGCCGGGCTGCTGGCGAGCTCAGCCTGTGGACAGGACCACACTGCGGTCACCTCGGATCAGCGACACCTGTTCGTCGTGGTTGAAGGGGACAAGGTCACCGGGCCTGACCGGATCGAGGCACGCACCGGTGACTCGGTCCAGATCGTCGTGACCTCCGATGTCGCAGACGAACTGCACCTGCACGGTTACGACCGCACGGCCGCTCTCGTTGCGGGACGCCCGTCGACGCTGGCCCTCGTCACCGACGTTCCCGGGGTCTTCGAGGTCGAACTGCACCAGAGCGGCATGGAGCTGACCCGGCTGCGCGTGCGGCGATGACCCGCAGTCCACTGTGTACCAACCGTCCTACTAGGGAGGAAGAAGGAATGAAGGTTCTCGTCGCGGGCGGGACCGGGGCGATCGGGCGGCCGTTGCTGACCGCGATGGCCGCCCAGGGCCATCAGGCCTACGCGATCATCCGGAACCCCGCCCACCGGTCGATGGTGACCGAACTCGGTGCGATCCCGGTGGTGGCCGACGTGGTGGACCGGGACGGTCTGCTCCGAGCGGTCGACGGGCTCGCGATCGACGCGGTGATGCACCAGGCCACCGCGCTGCGCAGTGCGAAGCGAAAGCTGCGTCCGGACGACCCGACCACCGTACTGCGCAAGCAAGGCACCGAACACCTGCTCGCCGCAGCGCGGGTGGTGGGGGCTCGCCGGTTCGTCACCCAATCGCTGATCACCGGCTACGGATACCGGGACCACGGTACGACCGTGCTGACCGAAGACGCACCGTTCGGCGTGCACGTGGGCAGTGTCGCGGACCTGGTCGTCGACGGCTCCGTGGCGACCGAGCAGCAGGTGTTCGAAGCCGAAGGGATCGAGGGAATCGCGTTGCGCTACGGGATGTTCTACGGCCCGAACGCGTTCAGCGACATGTTCGCCGGTCTGCTGCGCAAGCGCGCTCCGATCCGGCCGGCCGGGCGGTGTGGCACCACGTGTTTCGTGCACGTGGACGACGCGGCCACGGCCGCCGTCGTGGCCCTGACCAAGGGAAACCCGGGAACGGCCTACAACATCGTCGACGACCAGCCCGCCAGTTGGCAGGAGTTCATCGACACGGTGGCCGCCGCGCACGGCACACCACGGCCGATCTCGGCCCCCGGCTGGTTGATCCGGATGATGGTGCCTTACCTCGGCTGCCTGCTCATCGACACCACCATGCGGGTTTCCCATGCCAAGGCGACACGCGAGCTCGGCTGGAGCCCGCTGGTACCCAACCTCCGCATCGGACTCGGCCTCGATTCCGCTGTCCGGAGCTGAGCGCCCGCCCACGCCGCGCCGATGGATCCACTATGGCCAGTGACCCGATGAGGCACACAGTCACAACCGTCCGTTCTTGGACGCGATGAGAGAGGAGCGGTTATGACTGTGGCACACGGGATCGGTGGACGGTCGGACCTGCCGGTACCGCTCTGGCTGGCGCTCTACGCCGGTGTGGCGGCGGTTCTGGTCGCGCTCTTCGTGGTCTCGGCCCTGAGACCACGACCGCGTTCCACCTCGCCAGGGATGCCGCTTCCCATTGCACTGATGACAGTCACGGACGCGAGGAGCACTCGTGCGCTGCTACGAGCCGTCGGTCTCGTCGCGTTCGGTGCCTTGCTGGCTACGGCGTGGTTCGGCGCGAATGACTCGTCGCGCAATCCCGCACCGGCATGGTTTTACGTGTGGTTCTGGGTCGGCCTGATACCGGTGTCGCTGATATTCGGGCCGATCTGGCGGGTGGTGAACCCGTTGCGGTCGCTGGCCGCGCTCGCTCGCCGATGCGTCCCTCGCCGCATGCGTCGGGATCTGCGGTCCGACGATGCCGGACACGCCTTCGCGGTTGCCGGCATGGTCGTTTTCCTGTGGCTGGAGTTGGCCTTCCCACACTCGGATTCCCCGCGGGCGGTGGCGACCTTCGCGACGGTCTACGCCGTGACGCACACGGTGGGTGGGGCGTTGTTCGGACCGCGGTGGTTCGCCCGTGCGGATACCTTCGAGATGTACTCGGGGTTGCTGGCCTCGCTTTCCCCGCTCGGCCGGAGCGCTGACGGACGCCTGGTGTTGCGCGGCCCGCTGGCCGGATCCCGTGACGGCCGTGCCAGCCGCGGCCACACCGTGCTCGCACTCGTGGTGCTGGGCGGGACGATGTTCGACGGTATCAGCAGGCTTTCGTCGTGGACCGATGTCATCCGGGTCATCGGGCGTCCGCCGTCCGCTGTGCTTGCGTCGGTGGTGCTCGGGGGCGTGCTGGTCCTGAACCTCCTGGCCTACCGGGACGCGATCAGGATGACCAGGCCGTACCTCCGGCCTGAGGTGTCCGCTGTGGACAACGAGTTCACGCGTTCGCTGGTGCCGATCATGGTCGGATACAGTGTGGCGCACTACTTCTCGTTCGCCTTCTTCGAGGGGCAGCGAGGTTGGCTGCTGGCCACCGACCCGTTCGGCATGGGCTGGGACCTTCTCGGTGTCGGTGAGGCCGCCGTCGACTACCGGATGCTGACGCCCGCACTGATCGCCGTGGTTCAAGTCGGCGCGATCGTACTCGGCCATGTCGCCGCCGTGGTCAGCGCACACGACAGGGTATTGCGGGTGGTACGCGCGGGTGAGTCGCGTGCTGGGCACTACCCGATGCTCATGCTCATGCTGGTGTACACGGGTCTTGGCATCGCCCTGGTGTCCACCGGGTGAGCTCGACTGTCACATGTCGCGTCGGCCTCGCGTCCTGGTAGCGAACGAAATGTGGTGTGCCATCCGGCTTGGACCTTGGGCTTTACCTGCTGGAGCGCGCGTCGAATGCGGATGCCGCGCACGCGGTGGAACTGCTCATGGAACACGAGCAGCGCGGCACGGTGTGGCGGAGGTCCGAAGTGCCGCGGAACTCATGTGACGTTCGAGTGCAAGGAGGTAGAAGATGATGGATGGCTACAGCCTGTCAGCCAAGGTGTTCGTTCGATCGGCCACTGTGGTCGGTGCGATGGTGATGCTGGTGTTCGGTGTGTGGATGCGGATCGACCCGGCGGGGTTCGCGCAGTTCGCCCAGTTCCCCAACCACGTGCACTTCCTGCACGACGCGGGGGTTTTCCAGATCGGCATCGGCCTCGTGCTGCTGGCCGCATTGGTGTGGCGTGACGTGCTGTCGATCGCGTTGAGCGGGTTCTTCATCACCAACACGCTGCACGCGGTCAACCACGCAACCGATCTGGAGCTGGGTGGCAGCCCGCAGACCTGGTGGCAGCTCGGGATCGTCTCGTTGCTCGCGCTGGCAGGCCTTGTGGTGCACCGCAGGCAGTTGAAGGTGGTGCGCACGCGGCACCTCAAGTGATTCGGGTGAGCTTGCCGGGACTTCCCACGGCGTGACAGAGTCTACTGTGGCCAGTGTGGAAGTACCCGGCAGTCCGGCACGAAGTCGAGCTGGGTTACGAGAGGGTCGCTGCCTTCCTGGCCACGGCGCGCAGCATGACCCGCCGGATCGCTCCGCTGAACGGGCGGATCAGCCGCCAGTACGTCAACATCTTTCGTCTAGTGGCCGCGGTTGCGGCGGTGACCCGGGTCTCTGTGCGCAGCAGGGTGCCGTTCGCTGTCGGGATCAGTTCGAAGACCGACGCCGACTTGGCGAAGCCGGGTTCGTCGTAGTCGCGGAACTGCTCCGGCGTGCACTTGCGGCGCCATTCCTCTGGCCGCAGTCGCCAGAACTGGCTGATCGAGCCGAGCACGACGTGGCGGTGCGGCTCGTTGGCCAGTTCGAACCAGCCCCGGTCGGCCATCGTGTCGAGAATGCTCGGTGCCTCGGCGGTGAAACCCGTGCCTGGTCTGGCAAGCAGCGTTCGGACACCCATGAGCAGTCGAACCGTCGAGAGTTCCCCGGGCGACAGGGTCGTCAGCGCGGTCCAGACAGATTCCGGGCTCTGCCGGATGTGCAGCTCATGGCGTTCGGTGCCCAGCGGCAGCGGCACGAAGTCCCCCAGGACGTCTGTCATCGACTTGTCCTCTCTTCCTCTCTCCACGCCTCACCTGCCGGTCAGGTGAGCGAGCTTGTCCGGATTGGCCATGCCGTAGATGTCGCGTACCCATTTCCCGGACGGGTCGGTCTCGACGGTCACCACCACGGCCGGCATGCCACCTGTGCTGAGCAGCGCGGTCGGCGTACCGCCGGAGTGCACCCAACGGATCTCGTGGTCGGAGAACCGGGGACCAACCGCGGCCATCAAGTGAGCTACCTTGGCCGCACCGTGCACGGGTCGCAACGCGGCACGAACCCTGCCACCTCCGTCGTTCCACAGGGTGGCGTCCGGAGCGAGCACGTCCAGCAGGTCGGACAGGCTGCCTCCGATGGCCGCGTTGACGAATCGCTCGGCCGCGATCCGCGCGTTCTCGTGATCCGCGACGAAGCGCGGACGCCGGGCATGCACGTGCCCGCGGGCCCGATGCACCAGTTGCCGTACCGCGGCGGGCGACTTGTCCAGCATCCCGGCGATCTCGGCGTACTCGAAGGCGAATGCCTCCCGCAGCACGAACGCGGCCCGTTCGAGCGGTGACAACGTCTCCAGCACGACCAGCAGGCCGAGGGCGACACCACCCTGGCGCTCCAGCCGATCCGCGGCGTCCTGCTCGGTCACCAACGGTTCAGGCAACCACGGCCCGACGTAGTCCACACGCGACCTGCGCGCCTTGCGCAGTTGGTCGACCGCGCGATGCACCGTGATCCGCATCATGTAGATGCGCGGATGCTCGACCTTCGCGTGGTCGACTTTTTCCCAGCGCAGCCAGGTGTCCTGCACTACGTCCTCAGCGTCGGACACGCTGCCGAGAATGTCGTACGCGGCCGTGAACAGCAGGTTCCGGTACTCGTTGAATGCGGCGACAGCCGCTTGCCGGTCTGTGGTGTGCTCGGTCACTGGATGCCTTCCGTCCTTGCCAACGTTCATTCAAGGAGACGAAGGGGGCACCGGCGTTGTGACATCCCGCGGTCAGTCAGGCCTTGCGGTGTGCAGCCTGACAAGTTGGGCCAGGTGCTGTGCCGCGGTGTGCAATGCCTTGTCGCTGGCGGAAACCCGGCAAAGCAGCTCGGCTCCCTCCAGTGTGCTGAGAATGGTGGAGGCGAGGTCGACGGCCGCTTCGTCCGGGATGCCACCGGTGGTGAGCTTGGTCGTCAGCAGGTCCTGCCATTGGCGCAAAGCCTGCTCGGCGGCGCGCTGGATGTCCGGCGAGGCGCCGATGGTCTCCAGCGCGGTGGCTGCGACCGGGCAGCCGTCGGTCCAGCCTGACGTCAGCAAGGTGTCAGCGAGCAGCACGGCGCACGCCGCCACCGCCTCGGCGGGATCTTCGGCGCTGTCGAGGCCTGACCGCAGCAGTTCGGTGAACTCGTCCGCGCCGTAACGCAGAGCCTCGACGGCAAGTTGTTCCTTGCCTCCGGGGAAGAAGTGGTAGACCGAGCCCTGCGTGACTCCGGCATCGCCGCTGATCCGCTTGATCGAGGTGCCCTCATAGCCCTGGCGCTGCAGGAGCATGGCGGTAGCCCGCAGGATCCGGGTCCGGGTGTCGGTTGCCGCTGTGGCCGGTGCGTCGCCTGTCGTCCTTGGGGATGGCACCACGCCAGTCTAACTCGAGCCGGTTGAACGTTCACTCTAGAGTGCGCTAGCGTCCTAGTTGAACGTTTACTCCAATGGAGGTCGGTGTGCCCGAAGCAGATCTGTTCGCCGAACATCCCGGTTTTCGCACGATGTTCGCTCCCGGTCGACTCACGGTGGGATTGTTCCTCCCGTTGTGGCCCTACACCGGAGACATGGCGGCCATGGCCGGGCAGGGTGAAACGATCCAGATGGCCGACCGCGCCGGTTTCGCGGCCATCTGGGTACGTGACGTCCCCCTGTTCGACCCGGGTTTCGGAGACGTCGGACAGGTCTTCGACCCGTGGACGTACCTGGCCTGGCTGGGCGCGCACACCCGCACCGCCGCGCTGGCCACGGGCAGTGCGGTCTTCCCGCTGCGCCACCCGATCGACCTGGCGAAACAGGCAGCGTCCCTCGACCACCTCTCCGGTGGCCGTCTGGTGCTGGGCGCCGCGTCAGGAGACCGCCCGGTCGAGTTCCCCGCTTATGGGATCGACTTCGAGTCCCGCGGCGCGCGCTACCGCGAGTCGGTGCGGTTGTTCCGGACACTGCTGGAGTCGGTGAAACCCACCATCACGTCCTCGCTTGGCCGTTCGCAGGGCGCGGATCTGCTGCCCAAGCCGGTCAGCGGCCGGATCCCACTGCTGGTCACAGGTTCTTCGCAGCAGACGCCGGAGTGGATCGCCGAACACGCCGACGGCTGGCTGATCTACCCGGGCGCCACAGCCACCGCCGAGGGCACCTCCGCACTTGGTCAGCGAGCTGCCGCATGGCGTGCCCTCATTCCGGGCGGCGGGTTCAAGCCGGTGGCCACCAACGAGTGGATCGACCTCGTGGACGACCCGCACCACCCACCGACGCCGCTGCGGGGCGGATTCGTGCTGCGCACCGGTGTCGAAGGGTTGCTCGACCTCCTGCACCGCTGGCAGGAAGCGGGCATCAACCACGGGGCACTCGGAGTCCAACACGGTCGGCGTCCGGCGGCGGAAGTCGTGGCCCAGCTCGCCGAGGAAGTCGTACCGCACTTCCCGGCGTTGCCCGCACCAGCGCCACGGGAACTCGTGTGGTGACACCGCGCCCGGCACGGCCCGAGACCTCTCCCCGTTCGCCGGATGGTGAGACGTTCCGGCAGGCGATGCGGCACCTGCCCACCGGGGTCTCGGTCCTCACCGTCAGCGGACCGAGCGGGCCACACGGCGTCACCATCAACTCTCTGCTGTCGGTGTCACTGAACCCACCCACACTGCTGGTGGCCATAGGGCACAGCACACGAACGCACGCCCTGCTGAGCCAAGCCGCCTCGTACGCGGTCACCATCCTGGGCGCCGACCAGGCCGAGCTGGCAGCCCGCTTCTCCGGACCGCGCCGCGGGTTCGAGGGCCTGGACTGGATGCCGTCTCCAGCGACCGGCGATCCAGTGCTCGCCGGAGGTCTGGCAACGATCGAGTGCAGGATCAGCGACCGTGTTCGGGTCGCGGACCACACCTTGTTCCTCGGTGCCGTGCTGCACGTGCGGAGCGCGCCGAACCGGACGGGGCACCCGTTGGTCTTCGTCCACCAGAGCTACCGCGACCTCAGCACTACGACGACACCGCCCCACCGGATGTGAGGCGCTCGGTGACCTCACATCCGGCTGTGGTCCGTCGTCATATCCGGCAAAGCGCACGCCACCAGGAGGCGGAACACATGAGCGACCCACCCGGCCCGTCGCACGATCCGCTCGGTCCGGGCCTGACGCCACGGTGTCGGACTTGCGGCGGGCAGCACGTCGATGCGTTCACCCTTGTCGGTCACACTCTCGATCACCAGTGGCGACAACCCCGATAACACCACCGCAGCACGCAGCGCTGGGACGCAACGAGCAGCGAGGGTTGCAGCCAAGTGAGAGAGTAGATGCGGATGCGCATGCCCTATTTGTCCAAAGAGGATGGATGGTGCTTGTCTCGTTTCACACCTGTTGGGGTGGAGGAAATCTGGAGGATGGCCGTTCGCGTTCGCCATGCCGACCACCGTCATCATTCTCGTGCCATTTCTGCGCGCCATCCCGAAGGAACTGGAGGAGGCGGCCCTCGGCTTCTTCGTCCGGATGGGTGGTCCCGCCGTCTCTGTCCGGTGTCATGACCGTAGGATCCTGGCGTTCGTGGCGAGCTGGAACAGTTATCTGCTGCCGCTGTTCCTGCTCGGCGACAACGACTTGTACACGCTGCCGCTCGGGGTGCGGTCGTGCGCGTCGCAGTCCTCGATCGGCACCGCGCGCGTGCTGGCGTTCGTCTCGCTGTCGATGATCCCCACACTCATCTTCTTCTCCCTCTTCGAACGCCGGATCGTCAGCGGCCTCGCCGGCGCCGTGAAGGGCTGTTGACAACCCACCAGGTAGCCGTGTATGCAAATTAGTGAGGTACCTCACATCGCGCGCGGTCGTGTCAGCTCTATCAAAGGGGTGCAGGCTGATGTCCGAAAATCGGGACCTGCTCAATGAATTGGCCTCCAGCGAAGATGAGTTCGATGTGGACCTCATGGCAGCGGGTTGCCGCCTGGTTCCGTCTGCGCGGGTGGAAGAGATATCACCGGCGGAACTGATCGGCTTCTATGATTTCGACCAGGCTGGCCTTGTCTCGCTCATCGAGGGACTCGTGTCCGATGGCAAGGTCGACATGGGAACGTTGTATCAACACGCCGAGCGGGTGAGCCTGCAGAAGGGCGCCGCCCAGGCGGCACCCTGACCGGGGGCGATCGGCGCCGAACTGATCGGGATCTGCCACCGCGTGCATTTGGAGGGCGATTGTCCCTGCCCGATGACCAGAGCGGCGAGCCATACGTGTGGCGATTCTTGCTCGACGAGAAACCCGCGTCCGAGGTGATCGCCGATCCCACTGTGGAGCTGCTTCGCGTGCAGTGGGAGCAACTGTTGAGATTATGTGTGCCGTTGCACGACGGACAGCCGGTGAAGGTGAGCAGCTTTGCTCTGATGCGAGCTCCAGAAAAGCACATTGCCATATTCCCTGATGATCCGGAGTAGAACGATCATGGGTGGACGCACTCTCGACGCCACGACGGCCGGCGACCGTGTCGAACCTGTGCGGGATCGGTCTCCCGGGCACAAGACGGGCCGGTCGTTCCTGCCCACCCCGACGCGCCGTCGCAGGGTGCCGCGAGGTTACGAGAGTGTCGACGGAATCATCCTGACCGAACCCCGGATCGAGGCGATCCGGAAAGAGTTGCAGGCGATACTGAAGGTCGCCCAGCTGGAGTGTGACGGGCAGGCTGTCGAGGTGGACGGCTTCCGGCTTCGTGAGATCGCGGACTGGGCCGACTACCCGACAAGCCTGTCCGACATATTCTGGCACCTGTCGTCGGTGTGCAACTTCAGTTGTGAGTTCTGCTACGAAAAAGGGAACCCGGCGGATCTGCCGATCCAGAACATGCCACGCATGGCCACCCACGAGGAGATCGTCACCAGGCTGCGGCACTACGACCCACGGAGTGGTCGTGGCATATTCTCCCTGCGGACGGCGATCAACGAGCCGTTCGCGAACCCGCGCGCGATCGACTACCTGCGCCTCATGCGTGAGAAAGCGCCGGACGAGCTCATCTCGTTCGTCACCAACGGGTCCTACCTGACCGAGGAGGTGGTGAAAGGTCTCGGGGACCTGCAGCCACTCTTCTTCAACCTCTCCATCTACAGCGTGGATCCGTACGTCCGGCGTACGGTTCTCCGTGACCGAAAAGGAGATACGGCGGTTCGCGCTGTCGAACTGCTCGCGCAGCACCGCATCCCGTTCATGACCAATCTGGTCATGTGGCCGTCCATCCCGTTCTCCGACATGGAGAACACGATCGCGCACGTGGCCGAGAACCGCGCCGCGGTGGTGCGGGTCTGCCTCGGGGGAAACTCCCGGTACCTCCCAGGTGACTGGGAGGACTTCCGCATCGCGGACTACTGGCCGAAGGTGGTCGCCGAGGTCGAACGCATCCGCGACCGATACCCCATTCCCATCCTGATCGAGCCGAACTCCTTCGTGCGGCGCGACACGGAGGCGGTCGTCGACGGGGTGATCCGCGACTCGCCTGCCGATCTGGCCGGGATCCGCCGGGGTGACCGGATCCATTCGGTGAACGGTGTCGCGATCGGCTCCCGCATGCAGCTCATCAGTGAGCTGCGGCGCGGGGCGAAGAACATGTTCCGGCCGCCCGGAGTGGTCGGGATGACCGCTCAGGTCCACTCCCGCGGCCGCGAGACCGTCCTGTTGGGTGTGCGTCGTGACGGTGTGGACCGCACCTACACGCTGGAACGCCACGATCCCAGGTCGATCGGCACCTATCCGTACGGCCAGATCTCGTCGTTCGACGACTTCGTGCTCGGCCTGATCGTCACCGACACCTTGCGTTACTCGTCGCTGAAGTCCGCCCGCCGGATCCTGGAACACCGGAAAGCGCGCCGAGCGCTGGTACTGACCTCGGAGCTCATCCTTCCGATCCTGCGGTACATGATCGACAAGACCGGGGCGTTCGCCGGATTCGACGTGCACGTGCGGGTCGCGGAGAACAGGTACTTCGGCGGCAACATCAATATCGGTGATCTCCTGGTCGTGGAGGATTTCGTCCATGCGATAGGACAGTTCGTCGAGGAGACGGGAGACACCCCGGATCTCGTGCTGATCCCGGCATCGCCCTTCGCGACGTCGCCGTGGGTTCGTGACCTGACCGGGAAGCCCTGGACCGACATCGAGCGACTCACCGGGGTGCCTGTCGAGATCGTCGAGTGTTCCCCGCTGGTCTTCTAGCGCACATCGTGCTTCCCCCATGACCACCGAGCAGCGGTTCATCGACGTACCCGACCGTGCCGCCGCAGCCGCCCTGGCCGAGGCGTGGCATGTGGACGGTCTCTACAGACAGGCGGCCATGCTCTGGCAGAGCCTGCCTGCCGATGCCCTCCCGGCCGGGACGGTGGAGCTGAAGGTGGCGAGTGCGTTGCTGTCACTGGGCGAGATCGGCGACGGCGCGACGTGGTTGAACCGCGCGTGCCGAGAAGGTGCTCCGGATGACGAGATCGACTACATGATGGGCAGGGTGCTCGCCGAGCAAGGCGCGATCGCGGCCGGCCTGGCAAGACTGGGGCGGGTCGGACGGACCGGACCCGGGCGCAGCCGGGCACTGAACGCCGAAGGGGTGGTGCTGTGGCGTGCGGGGCGGAAGGGCGAAGCGATCGAGCGGTTCCACCAGGCGGCCCGCATCGATCCCGTCGACGGTGACGCCCTGGTCAACCTGGTGAGCGCGGGCGCGGAAGCCGATCCCGTGCGGGCGTGGGCCTTGTTGGGCGAGGCGATCCGGCGCGCGCCCCACAAGCACGAGCCGTTCGTCATCCTGTCCCGCGTCCTGTCCCGGTCCGGAAACCCGTCGCTGGCCACAGACATGCTGTCCCGCGCCCGTCTTCGCCGGCAGTGCCTGGCGTCCGTCCCGGGATGGGAAGACGTCCTGCGGACACCGCCAGCCGGCCGAGCGGTCGTCCGGGGAACGGTCTCTCCCGGCACCGTGGATCTGGCGGTTCGCCTGAAGTTCCCGAGTGGTTACCGGCAACAGGCGATCGCGGTGAACGCGGGCTACGACATCCGGATGGACGGTGAGATCGCCAGTACCGCCGAGTTCGATCCCCGGGGTTCCGGGGTTTTTGTCGTCGCACCCGCCGTCCTGGTCAACCTCCCGGACACGGCAGGTGGTGACGACGAGGTTCGGATCCGGCTGCGTGGTGTGCCGCTTCCGCCGGCGGTACACCTGTCACCGACGGAGATGGAACTCGACGGGATCTCCGGGTGGCTGCCGCTCCCGGTACCTCCGGTTCCGCTGCGTTGGGACGTCCGGCTCGACGCTCCTCCCGGGTACGTCCTGCGGGTCGGCACAACCGAGGACAGACCGGGGACCGTCGGAGTCCTGGCGACTCGGGGTACGGACAGGGCGACGCTCACCGGCGGACGGACGCCGTCGCGGGTCACCGTGGTGAGCTCCCGCGAGGATCTGCTGTTCGGCGCGGCGGCGCGCTGGGCATCGCGTGCGGCGGAGTGCTGGAGCGAGTTGTTGTGCCCGCTGCCGATCCCGCCGATCGTCGTGGTCGACCGTCCGAGGTCCCGGTATGCGTACGCCAGGCAGAACTACCTCCGGATCGCTTCGGGTCTGGCCAGGGACGCCGTCCAGATCAGGCAGATCGCGCACGAGGTCGGACACCTGTGGTGGGGCGTCAAGGCCCGCTTCACGCCGGAGAACCACTGGCTCGGCGAGGCTCTCGCGGAGTACACACATCATCTGCTCGAGGATCGCGGAGAGCACCGCGGGTACCGGGCGCGTGCGCTGGCGGCACTGAGGGACGTCGACGGCGGTGTGTCGGCACGCCACGGCATGGATCGGCTGGCCGGACGGACCGACACCGTCGCCATGTTCGCCCTGCGGGTCAAGGGTGGGTTCGTCATGGGCATGCTGCGGCAACTCCTGGGGGAGACCGCCTTCGGCGAGCTCCTTCGCGCGGCCTTCGAGTACGGCAGCCGCCACGAGCTCGACACGTACACCTTCTTCGCGCTCGCGAGCTGGTTTCACGGCAGCTCTGTCCGGTGGTTCGTGAACCAGTGGGTGCACGCGGACGGCGTGCTCGAGCCGGCCGTTGGCGACGTGGCGACACGGAGATCACGGAGGGGGATCGAAACGACGGTCGAGACAACACTGCGAGGCACCCATACCTGCGGCGTACCGGTGGTGGTGGAGATCGAGGACGCCACAGGCACAACGGTGCGCCACGACGTCGACGTCGACGCCGGTGTCGGCTGGCTGACCGTCCGGCTGGACGCGGAACCCGTTCGGGTCACGGTCGATCCTGACTCCCGGTTGTTCGCGATGTCGCCGGTGGACGGTCCGACTGGAGGAAGACATGAGTGAAGCGGAGAGTTCAACGGAATCGAGTGCGGTGTCCGAAGCCGCGTTGGGTGACCTGATCGCGGAGCGCCTTCGTGCGATCTTGCGCGTCGTACAACTCGAGTGTGACGGCGAGCCTGTCGAGATCGATTCCTTTCGACTGCGTACCACGGACGGAGGCGAGCTGTCGTGTGGAAACTGAGCCAGTTCACTGTCGTGCGCAACCTCGGCGACCGGGACCTCCCGTCGCACAACCTGATCTTCAACACCGAGACCTCGAAGTGCATGACCGTCCGGGACGCCGACTGGCGGCGCATCATGGCGGGCATGGTCTCGAGCGACAGCGCGGGTGACGTGAGGGCCGCGATCGACCGATTGGCCAAGGACCGCATCATCGTGCCCACCGAGGAGGACCAAGCGGCGCGCTTCCAGGCGACGTTCGACCGGCAACGCCGCAATCCGGGCCGGATCCTTCCCCTGCTCGCCGTGACCTCCGGGTGCAACATCGCCTGTACTTACTGCTACGAGTCAGGCGTGCGCGGCAAGACGATGACTCCCGACGTGGTCGACGGATGCCTGCGCTGGATGGAACGCCGTATCACCAGAGACGGCATCAGGGAGATCTACCCTGGCCTGTTCGGGGGTGAACCGTTGATGGTGCCGAAGATTCTGTTCGCCATCATGGACGGGTTCGCCCGGCTGACCGAACGACACGGTGCGCGAGGTGAGTTCTACTGTTCGTCCAACGGGCTGCTGCTCACCGACGACCTGGCGCGGGAGCTCGCCGCGCGGAAGTTGACGCAGATCCAGATCTCTCTCGACGGGCCGGCCGAGATCCATGACAAGCGGCGTGTCGGGCACCGGGGGCAACCGTCGTTCGACGAGTCACTGTCGGCCATCAAGATCGCGGTGCGACACATCAGGAACGTCACGGTCAAGGTGAACTTCGACCGGCAGAACAGGGAGTTCATCGCGGACCTGTTCGACACTCTGCACCACGAGGGTCTCGCTGACCGGGTCAACGTCAAACTGGAGGCGATCGCCTACCAGTTCCCGGACAGCAAGGTCGCGCACGACAAGGGACTGCCGATTCCCCCGGAGAGTGTCGAGTTGGCCGACGCGTACGTGCAACTCATGCTCCAGGCACGAGAACGCGACATCGCCGTGTCCAGCGACACGGCACACACGACGCCGTGCATGTTCTCGTCCGAACACGGTGTGCTCATCGGTCCGGAAGGCGAGATCTACAAGTGCATCAGCTTCGTCGGCCGGAAGGACTACGCCGTCGGCACCGTGTTCGAGGAGGAGTACGACACCGCCGCGTACGACGAACAGATGAACGCGGCGAAACGCCTGACGGACTGCTATGAGGAGGAGTGTGCGTACATACCCGTCTGCGCGGGAGGATGTGCGTACGAGTCGGCAGTGCGCACCGGACGCCACGACCTACGGTTCTGCACGAAGCAGTACCTGGCGGAGTTTCACTTCAAGAGGCACCTCGTGCGCTTTCGTACCGAACTCGAGGCACTCGGGATGCGGCCACTGACGAGCGAGGAGCTCGCTGCGAGTGCCAGCCCGCCGAAGCCCACCCGGGGTTCGACGACGTTCATCTCGCTCGGCCAGGTCGGACTGCGGTCGGCAAGGTCCCGGTAGCTCCGCGGTGGACAAGGTAACGGTGCCCGCCGGCACGTACACGAGGGGTTCCACGACGCACGAACTGGCATGGCTGCGTAGCCGCTACCGCGGCATGTCGGCCGACTGGTTCCGGCACGAAGTGGGTGCCGAGACGGTGTGGGTCGACGCGGTGGACGTCTGCCGCGTACCCGTGACCAACTCCCAGTACCGGCTGTTCGTGTCCGCGAACGGCTACGGCGACGAGCGCTGGTGGTCGCCCGGCGGCCGCCGCTGGTTGTCGACCGTACGGCGTCGTCGGCCGATGTTCTGGGAAGACCCGCGGTGGGAGGAGTGGGCCCGGGACGAGCACCCGGTCGTCGGTGTGACGTGGTGGGAGGCGGATGCCTACGCGCGGTGGGCAGGCATGCGACTTCCCACCGAAGTGGAATGGGAGAAGGCGGCCAGGGGCACGGACGAACGGCGGTTTCCCTGGGGAGAGGAGTTCCGGCAGGGTCTCTGCAACAGCGCCGACTACTGGCTGGGTCGCGAGATCACCGACCTCGCCGACTGGCTGGAAAGCTTCAACGGAGCGCGGCCGTGGCAGAGTCGTTGTTTGACGACACCTGTCGGGAGCTTTCCCGAGGGTGCGTCGCCCTACGGGATCCTCGACATGGCGGGAAACATCTGGGAATGGTGTGCCGACGACTACCGCCTGTACGCCGGTTCGCCATACGCCCGCAACGGTGACGGGGTGCCTCCGGGCGACAAGGTATGCCGTGGTGGGTCGTTCGGCTACTTCGGTTTCTCGCTGCGTGCCGCGGAGCGGGGACACCATCCGCCGTGGTGGTGCTCCCTGGGCATCGGTATCCGATGTGTTCGGGACAAGGGGGGAGGACACTGAGTAGGCTGGAGAGCGTCGCACGCGTCTTCTCACCGCTCCGGCATCAGGACTTCCGGAAACTGTGGGTGGGGCAAGCGCTCAGCGCACTCGGCAATGGCATCTCACCGGTCGCACTCACGTTGCTGCTCCTGTCCCAGGACGGGAACGGCGTGCAACTCGGTGTGGTGCTGAGTGCGCAGAGCATCGGCCTCATAGGACTTGTCCTGGTGGGTGGCTACCTCGCGGACCGCATGCGTCGTACGAGGGTGATGGCGGCGTCCGATCTGTTGCGTGCAGGTGCCGCGTTCGGGTTCGCGTTGCTGGCGCCCTTCATCGGCCTGCCCGTGTTCGTGCTGCTCGCTCTCGCCATGGGAGCGGGTGCGGCGATGTTCACGCCGGCGGCGCGGGCACTGTTGCCGTCACTGGTGCCCGATGAGGATCTGCAGCCGGCCAACGCGCTCAACGTCATGACCGCCAAGGTCGGGACGCTCGTCGGACCGCCACTCGGAGGTGTGCTGGCGGCGGCGTTCGATCCACGCATCGCGTTCGCCATCGACGGCGTGACCTTCGTCGTCTCCGCCGTGATCCTGCTGACGATCCGGACCGGCAGGCCTCGCGAAGGCGCGACCGGGGACGATCGGACACCGAAGCCCACGCTCCTTCGGGGCGGGTCGGAGACCGTGAGAGTCCTCCGGGACCGGCCGTGGGTGGCGACGGTGATCATCCAGGGTGGGTCGCAGGTACTGCTAGTCCACGCGCCCATGACCATTCTGGTGCCTCTGGCGTTGCGCGACTACGGTGCGCTGGACGCCTACGGGGTCATTCTGGCGTTGCAGTCGGTCGGCTCGCTGGCCGGCGCCTTCCTCGTCGCACGCTGGACTCCGCGGGAGCCGGGCACCGTTGCGCTCCTCAGCATGCTGACGTCGTTGCCTACCCTGCTGGTACTGGTTTTCCACCTCCCAGTGCCGCTGCTGATGGGAAGCGCCATGGTGTCGGGGGCGGGGGGAACGATCTTCGCCGTGCTGTGGACGAGTGCACTGCAGCGCAGGGTGCCGGAACAGGCACTCGCGAGGGTCGTCTCGGTGGACTACGTCGGCCAACTCGGCCTCGAGCCCGTCGGGCTCGCCATGACCGCGCCCGTCGTCGCCCTCATCGGTATCCCGGCGGGGAGCGTGGTGTGCCTGGCCGCACTGCTGCTGACCACAGGCCTCCCATTCCTGGTCCGGGGTGTGCGCACGTTCGGTGGAGAGGTGGCGGCTGACGGGGATTCTCGTCAGCATCGAACAGGGAGACCCGCCGGTGGATAGCCGAACAGACACGGACAACGTGTCCCCAGGCCCGCCCATCGCCAAACGGGTGGACGATGTCGTCGACCTGCACGGCGAACGACGAAACGACCCGTACGCGTGGATGCGGGATCACGATGCCCCCGACTTCGTCGCCTACCTGCGTGACGAGCGCTCGTACTACGACAGCCAGACGCTGCGGTCGAGGAAACTGGTTCGGGACCTCGTATCGGAAGCGTTGACCGTCGCGCCCACAGGGTACGCGGGACCGCCTCGGCTACTGGGGTGCTACGAGTACTCCATGGAGAGCGTGCCGAAAGGCGGCCGCCACAGGCGACTCGTACAACGACGGACGAGTGACGGCACATCCACGGTCGCGCTCGACCTGAACGAGATGGCGTCCGGCGGCGAGTTCATCCGTCTGGGCTTGTGCGAACCGAGCCCGGACGGGCGGTGGCTGGCGTACTCGGTGGACACGACCGGGGGCGAAGCGTATGTACTGCGGTTTCGGGACCTGCGCAGCGGCCGGGACCTGGACGTGCGGTTCGAGCGGACGTACTACGGAAGCGCGTGGAGCGCTGATTCGCGGGAGTTCTACTTCACCGAGATCGACGACTGCAATCGGCCGTTCCGTGCCTACCGATACCGCCCGGGTGACGACGGTCCCGGGGTGCTGGTCCATGAGGAGCGTGAGCGGAGCCATCATGTCCACTTGCGACTGACCAGGAGCAGGGACTGGGTGGTGGTGTCGTCGGCGAACCGCGACACCTCGGAGCAGCGCGTGATCCCGGCCACCGCCAGTGGCGGTCGGCCCATGCTGATCAAGGAACGGCGGCGAGGTCTGCAGTACTTCGTCGAGCACGTGAGAGGCGCGTCCGGCGGGGAGTTCATCATCCTGACGAACGACGGTGCGCCGGAGTTCCGTGTGATGGCCGCACCCGTGGCTTCCCCGGACAGATCCGCCTGGCGGGAAGTCGTTCCTGCCAGGGACGGAGTTCGCATCAGCCGGGTCGACGTGTTCTCCGAAGGAATGGTGCTGTCCTGCCGGCAGGACGACGCCCGGCAGTTTCTCGAGGTGGTGATCCCGGGCGGCCGGTCCTTCGTGGTGAGTCCGGACACGGCCGCCGGCGACATATTCCTCGACCTCAAGACACCCTATGAGAGCCACCATGTGGACGTGATCTCGGAATCGATGATCCATCCGCCGCGCAGGTGGAGCGTCGATCTCCGGTCGGGTGAACGCCGAGTGGTCCATCGTGGCGATTCCCGGTTCTACTCCGCCGATCGCTATGTCACCAGCAGGTTGTGGGCCCGGAGCGCGGATGGTGTCGAGGTGCCGGTGACGATCGCCCACCGTTCGGACGTGGTGCCGGACGGCACCAACCCGTGCCACATCTCCGTCTATGGCGCCTATGAGGTCTCCAAGGACCCGGCGTTCGACCCCGTCCTCGTGAGTTTGCTGAACCGGGGCTTCGTCTGTGCCATCGCTCATGTGCGGGGTGGCGGCGAGCGCGGCCGGAGGTGGTGGCTCGATGGGAGGCTCAATAAGAAGGTGAACTCCATCGCGGACCTGGTGGCCGTGCGCGATCACCTGGTGTCCGAGGGGTGGGCGGCGCCTGACGGTGTGGTGTGCGAGGGGCTGTGCGCGGGAGGGATCGTGGTGTCGTCGGTCTATACCGCTTACGCGGATCGGTGGGCCGGCGTGGTCGCCGAGGCGCCTGCCGTCGACATCCTGAATTCCATGCTGGATCCCGGCATCCCGCTCACGCCGAACGAGTGGGATGAGTACGGAGACCCCCGCGACCGGACAACATACGACTGCATGAGGTCCTACGTCGCATATGAGTGCGTGTCCGACGCGCCGAGACCTCCGCTGCTGGTGACGGCGACGTACCGGGACCCGAGGGTGATGGTGGACAAGCCGGCCAAGTGGGTCGCCGCGCTCCGGCATGCCGACAGCCACGGCAACCGAATCCTGCTGCGCGCGGAACTGTCCGATGGTGCCCACCAGGGGCCCGCGACGTATCTGGGCAAGCTGTCCTTCCGGGCCGAGCTCCTCGCCTTCCTGCTCGAGACGGTGCGTGGTCACTGGGAGAGCCGTTGACGTCTTTCACGTTCCCGCGACGGTCGTACGTCAGTGGGCACATCGACGACTACGCCGCGCTGGACGAGCAGCGGATATGCCACCCCGTGCCCAAGCCCGGCGTGGTCGGCTTCCGCACGATCATTCTGACGAGGTTCCCGGACACGGTCGATCGTGGCATCACCAGACCGTGTGGGTCGAGGGGCACCAGCGAACACAAGGAGGGCCGCGCCTGGGATTGGGGAATCGCGGCCGACTCACAACGGCACGCCGTCGACGCGGTCCTCAACCAGCTGCTGGAAGCCGATGCCTGCGGGAACGAGCACGCCATGGCCAGACGGTTCGGCATCATGTACATGATCTGGGACAACAGGATCTGGGGGGCCTACGCCGCCGCCGAGGGCTGGCGGACCTACTTCGGCCCGGATCCGCACACCGATCACGTGCACTTCTCGTTCAGCTGGTCCGGCGCGCTCCGCCGCACCAGCTGGTGGACCGGTTGACAGCGGGCTTCTCCTGGCCGCACTTCGGGAACAGGTAGCTTGCCGAGGTCGAGACACCCTGGCGTGCCGACGGCGGAGCAGATCGCGATGCCAACGCAGGATCGTGTCTGGACGTACCGGCAGCCGAAGGCTGTGCAAGGTCTGGCGTGGCACGCGGTGTAGGAGCGCGGCGAGCAACGCCCGGTCGGCCGTGGTGAACTGCGCTCGCGTGTCGCCGAGCTGCCGCTGGAGTACCACGATCTGGTGACGCAACACGAGGATCTCGACGTCCTTGTGGCGGTCACTCATCGGGAGCAGTCGGAGCAGGGCAAAAGGAACTGACCACCAGGCTTGCCCAGGCCCCGATTCACGCACATGCCAGGCGCACTGTGCTCTGTGCTTGCGGAATTGTGGCTTCAAGCGGGTCCAGGGCCCGCGGTGATCGCCATGCCGAGTGATGTGTAGTCGGAGCTCACCTGGTTGTCGCTGTAGAACTTCACACCGGCCGAGGCCGAGGTGACGTCCATGACGTACGTCGAGGAGCCCACGAACTTGTTGCGGGTGATCGACACGTTGTCCGGCCCGTCTATCTTGATCGCCTGGTTCCAGCTGTCGCCGATCTCGTTGTCGGCCACGATCCAGTTCTTCATGCCGTCTGTGTTGCCGCCGGTGTTGCCGCCGCGGCCGTAGTCCTCGGCCATCAGGAACTGGTGGATGCTGGGGATGCTGTTGTCACGGTCGGGGTTGGCCGGGCCGATGGCCTTGTTGCCGCGAATCTGCACGTTGTCGCTGGCGGTCGGGTGCGAGCTGGACACCCACGTCTGGATGAAGTCAGTGTGGCTGTCGCCAGGGTCGCCGGTCACGAAGTTGATGGCGGTGTTGTAGAGGATTCTGTGACCGTCGCCGAAGAACGTGACGGCGTTCAGGTCACCGGGACCCTTGACGCCCTTGATGTCGTTGTTCTGGATCGTGACGTCGGTGTTGTTGTCCGAGTAGATGCCGTATTGCTGCGCGGCGTCCACGCGGCAGTTCTGGATCACCACGTGGTCGGCTTTGATCAGTACGCCGCCGCGAATGGTGTTGCCCTGGCAGTCGTAGACCTTGGGCGCGACCGCCGTGCCGCCGGAGTCGATGGTGTACTTGGAATTTCGACCCGCGACCAGGACCGCACCGGGCGGCGTCGCCACACCGCCGACTCCGAGGGTCTGCTTGGGCGGAACACCGGGCGATCCGGATACGGTCGACTCGGTGATGCTCGTCCACTTGCCCGAGTCCGGGGAAGAATTGCCGTACCCGACGATTCGCACGTAACGGGCTGACCCGCCGGTGAAGCCGTACGCTTCGAGACCGCGCGTGGTGCCGCTGCTGCTTGCCCGGGACACCACGGTCGACCACGCCGAGCCGTCGCGGGACAGCTGGATGTCGAACGTCGCCCGCCGCTTGTCCCCGTCGTACCAGGCCAGCGATACCGAGTCGACGGTGGCGACCGAGCCGAGGTCGAAGCGGATCCAGACCCCGTCACCGGCTGCGGACCACCGGGTGGACAAGTCGCCGTCGATCGCGTTGGCCGGTCCGTTGCCGTCGTCCGAGCTGGCCGTCGCCGCGATGATGGACAGTGTCGCCGCTGTTGCCGGTGAGCTGAGCAACGCCACCGAGCAGAGGGCCACGCACCCGCACAGCACGGTGATCAGAATGCGTTTCACCGATGCACCCTTTCCTCTCGTCGTGAGTGCTCGTCGGGGGCAGAACCCCGGTGAACACTCATGAGGGGTTTTGGGTTCGTTGGTAGCAACCAGGTTGGGGAGGGGTCCCCGCGCGTTACTGTCCGATCTCTTGGAAGAAGCCTTGTACGTACGGGTCGGCGAGGGAGGGGATCTCGGTCGCGGGCCCGGCGACGGTGATTCGGCCGTCGCGCATGAACACCATGCGGTCGGCGACGCCGATGGCGGTCAGCAAGGGCACTTCCTGCGTGATGGCGAGCACTGCGGCACCGGCGTCCGCGTACTCGCGCAGGGTGCCCCACACTTCGTACGCGGTGGCTGTGTCCAGGGACGCGGTGGGTTCGTCGGCGATGAGCAGATCGGGTTCCGGCAGGAGCGCCGCTGCCAGCGCGGCCCGCTGGATCTGCCCGCTGGAGTGCTGCTGCGGGTACAGATCGAACGCTTCCACGGGATAGCGGGCCGCGGCGCACGCGCGGTCGACGGTCCATCGCTGATGAGAACGTTCCAGCGCCAGTAACTGCGCGCCGACTGGGTCTGCCGCGGTGAAGGCGGTGGCTCCCGACTGAGGCACCAGGCCGATGGTGTGGCCGCGCAGTTGCCGCCACTGACGCTGGTCCTGTACGTGTGCGTCGTTGATGTGCACTTGCCCGGTGATCTGGGCCGACGCGGGTAGCCGGCCAGTCAGTGCGGCGGCGATCATGGATTTGCCACACCCGGATTCGCCGAGCAGCGCGGTCATCTGGCCTTCCGGCACGGTGAGGTTCACCGCGGCGAGGACGGTCTCGCTCCACTGGCCCGTGTCGATGTGGACGGTGAGATCGCGCAGTTCGGCAGTCACCATGCGGCCTCCCCGGCAGCGAGCGGCGCCGGGCCGGTGCTCGCGCGACCAACGGCTGGTTCGTTCACAGAGTGTGGCAGAAACCGGTGCTCGGGACTGGTCCCGAGGTGTCAGCGACAGTGTAGACCCCGGCATGAGCATCGAGAACACGTGGAGAGACGCGTGAAACCACAACGAGCTCGTCGGTTGTTCATGGCCGTAGTGCTTACGGCCGGCATGGCAGGAACATCGGGCGTAGCGGCGGCGGCCGGTTCGCCGTTGCCCGTCGAAGCGGTGATGGCCAGTGCGGACGACGGCAACGTCGCGGCCAACACGCTGGACAACAACCTGAACACCCGTTGGTCAGCCGAAGGCGCCGGCGTGTGGATTCAGTACGACCTCGGCCGACCGCAGGACATCGGCTCGGTCTCCATCGCCTGGCACAAGGGCGACACCAGACGCGACACCTTCGACGTACGCCTGTCCAACGACGCGACGTCATGGACGACCGTACTGAGCAACAGGACCAGCAGCGGCACCACGCTCCAGCTCCAGAACTACGACTTCACCGACACACCGAGCCGGTATCTGCGCATCGTCGGTCACGGCAACACCTCCAACGACTGGACCAGCATCGCCGAGACAAAGGTCAACAGCGCCGACGGCGGTGGTGGGGGAGACCAGAGCCAGGCGGCGGTGCGGTACGGGTGGGGCACGCCGTTGCCGATCTCCGACGAGTTCGGCTACACCGGGCCGGTGGACCCAGTGAAGTGGGGCGTGCCCTCAGGGAACGAAGGCGGTACGCCCGGGTGCTGGAAAGGGCACGCCGAGAACGGCCGCCGATGCGCGAAGAACAGCACCGTGGCCAACGGCATCATGACGATGCGCGGGGAGGCCAACGGCGACACCGGGTGGTTGCGGCAGAAGCTGGATCGCCAGTACGGCCGGTGGGAGATCCGTTCCCGCTCACGCAACACCGGCGCGTCCGGTGGCCTGTACCACCCGCTGCACCTGATCTGGCCGACCTCGGGCAAGCGGCTGGAGGACGGCGAGTACGACTGGGTGGAGTACTCCAACCCGGACGCGCAGTGCCTGCAGGCGTTCCTGCACTACCCGAAGAGCCCGTCGGACAAGAAGGAGCGGCGTGAGCTCTGTCCGGTCGACATGACCCAGTGGCACAACTTCGCGTTCGAGTGGAGTCCGGCTGGCCTGGTCGGCTACGTCGACGGCGTCGAGTGGTTCCGCCTGTCCGGCGGCGCGAACGCCGACCGGGGCAACATCCAGGACATGCCGTCCGGCCATCTCAACATCCAGCTCGACAACTTCACCGGGAGCAGCGGCCTGCGCCCGGCGGTCTTCGAAGTCGACTGGGTCCGCCTCTACGACGTCCGAGCCGCGTACGACGGGAAGTGAGGACCGATGAAACGAGCTTGTCACGTGGGCTTGGCCGTGGTGCTCGCGGCCGGACTGGTCGGGGCCTCTGGCACGGTCGCCGCGGCGGCGGGTGCACCGTTGCCGGTGACGGAAGTGGTGGCCGTCGGGGACGACGGCAACGTCGCCGCCAACACTCTCGACAACAACTTGAGCACCCGCTGGTCGGCCGAGGGCGACGGCGTGTGGATCCGGTACGACCTCGGCAGACCACAAACCATCGGTTCGGTGTCCCTCGCCTGGCACAAGGGGGACACCCGGCGCGACACCTTCGATGTCCAGCTCTCGGCCGACGGATCGTCGTGGACCACGGTGCTGAGCAGGAGAACCAGCAGCGGCAACACACTCCAGCTTCAGAACTACGACTTCGCCGACGCTTCCGGTCGCTATCTGCGCGTCGTCGGGCACGGCAACACTTCCAACAACTGGACCAGCATCACCGAGACGACCGTCAACGGTGCCGACGGAGGCGGCGGAGGTGAGTGCAAGTATCCGGCTGACGTGCTGGACCTGCGAAACTGGTACATCGGGCTGCCGATCGGCGAGGAGGAGAAGCCGCTCAACGTCGAACAGCCGGAACTGGCCACGTACTCCATCGACCCGTGGTTCCGCGCGACCCCGGACTGCAAGGCGGTCCAGTTCCGCGCCGCGGTCAACGGCGTGACCACCAGCGGGTCGAACTACCCGCGCTCGGAACTGCGCGAGATGTCGGGCAGTGCGAAGGCCAGTTGGTCGTCGACGTCGGGCACGCACACGATGGTGATCGACCAGGCCATCACCGCGGCGCCCAGCGGTCGGCCCAACGTCGTCGCCGGCCAGATCCACGACGCCAAGGACGACGTCTCGGTGTTCCGGCTGGAAGGCCGCAAGCTCTACATCACCGACGGGAACGACAAGCACACGCTGGTGACCGACGACTACGAACTGGGCACGAGGTTCGAGGCGAAGTTCGTGGTCAGTGACGGCAAAATCAAGGCCTACTACAACGGAGTGCTGAAGGCCACGCTCTCGAAGAGCTTCACCGGAGGCTACTTCAAGGCAGGCGCATACACGCAAGCCAACTGCGGCAACGCGTCGCCGTGCAGTGACAGCAACTACGGCGAGGTGAAGATCCACCGCCTGGTCGTTTCGCACGAAGGCGACGAGCAACCTGGTCCTGGCCGGACTGTGCCGGTGGCCAACTCGTCCCAGCTGCAGAGCGCGTTCACCAGCGCACAGCCCGGGGACCGGATCGTGCTCGCCGACGGGCAGTACACCATCGGCAAACTGACCGGCAAGAACGCCACCGCCGACCGGCCCATCACCGTCGCCGCGGCCAACCGGGGCAAGGCCGTGATCACCGGCGGACAGCTGGAGGTCGCGAACTCCTCGCACGTGGTCGTCGACGGTCTGAAGTGGACCAACAGCAACACGCTGAAGATCACCGGCTCGAACAACGTACGACTGACCCGCAACCACTTCCGGCTGACCGAGAGCTCCTCGCTGAAATGGGTGATCATCCAGGGCGCCGGCAGCCACCACAACCGGATCGACCACAACCTGTTCGAGGAGAAACACCAGCTCGGCAACTTCATCACCATCGACGGATCGGAAACCCAACAGTCGCAACACGACCTGATCGATCACAACCACTTCCGCGCGATCGGCCCGCGCGCGCAGAACGAGATGGAGGCCATCCGGGTCGGCTGGAGCGAGATCTCCCGCTCGAGCGGCTTCACGGTGATCGAATCGAACCTGTTCGAGGACTGCGACGGCGACCCGGAGATCATCTCCGTGAAGAGCAACGACAACACGGTCCGCTACAACACCTTCCGCTCCTCGCAGGGCACGTTGTCCCATCGGCACGGCAACCGCGGTGCGTTCCACGGCAACTTCTTCCTCGGCGAGGGCAAGCCGGGAACCGGCGGAATCCGGGTGTACGGCCAGGACCACAAGATCTACAACAACTACTTCGAAGGCCTGACGGGCACCGGCTACGACGCGGCGCTGCAACTCGACGGCGGTGACGTGGACACCTCGGGCGCGCTCAACGCGCACTGGCGCGTCTACCGGGCGACTGTGGTGAACAACACCTTCGTCAACAACATCTCCAACGTCGAGATCGGCGCCAACTACAAGTACGCCCCGGTCGACTCGGTGATCGCCGACAACGTGGTCACCGGCAGCCAGGGCACGCTGTTCAACGAAGTCAAGGCACCGGTGAACCTCACCTACGCCGGGAACATCGCATGGCCGACGGGGTCGGCGAACGTGGGAGTCACCCGTGGCGTGCGGGCTGTGGATCCGCAGTTGGCCCGCAGCGGACCGGTATACCGGATCGGGTCGGCAAGCCCGGCCGTCGACGCCGGCAGTGGTGGCTATCCGTTCGTGGCCGACGACATGGACGGCCAGGCCCGTACCGGAAAACCCGACACAGGTGCGGACGAGCACTCGTCGTCCGCAGTTCTGCGCGGCCCGCTCATCGCGGCAGACGTCGGGCCAGGCAGCGCATGACGACCGACGTCGCCTCGGTCTTCGGGGGGAATGGAGTTCGCTGAAACGCCGTCCACACGCGGTTCCGGCTTCACCCGTGCCCGTCACGGCGGTGAAGCCGGAACCGGTGACGCAACGTGGCACTCACCGGAGTGCCGCCGTATGAAGGTGAAAATGTGATCGACACCGATGAATGGTCGATCTCCTGTCGTGACATCGCAGGTCGCCCTCGCACACTGCGTGTCATGGTTCGAGACGGCGAAGTCCTGGTCATCGCCCCTCCGGGCGAGATCGCTGTACTCGACGCGGTCGAGGCCGAACACGTTCGGGCGTCCCTGCGGGAGGCGGCTGCGCTCGCGCTCGCCGTGGAGTAGCACGGGCGCCGAACGTTCGCGCGGTCCACACCAGACAGCGTCCCCGGTAAGCAGAGGGGAAACCATAAAGCCGCTGTCGCACGCTGATTCGAAATGTGCGAAACGTACATAGTGTGCCCGGCTCGAGTCGGTTAGAGTACGGAGAGTGCGTACCGGGGACATCGTAGACGGGCGATACCAACTCGAAGACGCTCAAGGGTCCGGTTCTGGCGGCATTGTCTGGGCTGCGTTCGATCGCAAACTGAAACGGACCGTGGCTCTCAAGAAGCCGCACACCGTGGCAAGCCAAGCCGACCGGCTCCGGTTCCGCAGGGAAGCCGAAATCGCGGCGCAGGTGCACCACCCGAACGCGATCTCGGTGTACGACACCGTGGACGACGACGAGTGCTGGTTGGTGATGGAGTACTCCCCGGCGCAGAGCCTGGACAGGGTGCTGGCGACTCGGGGGCCGTTGCCCGCCGACAGGGTGAGCAGGATCGGGGCGCAGATCGCGGCGGCACTGGCCGCCCTGCACGCCCAGCGGATCGTGCACCGGGACATCAAGCCGGGCAACATCCTGGTGGACGAGCAGGACTTCGCGAAACTCACCGACTTCGGCATCTCCATCTGGCATGCGGTGACGCGGACCAGCGACGGGACGTTCACCGGGACCCCCGCCTACGCCGCGCCCGAGGTGGCCGCCGGTCAACCGGCAACGGAAGCCTCGGACATGTTCTCCCTCGGCGCGACCCTGTTCGCCGCGGTGGAAGGCACCCCACCGTTCGGCACCGGCGAACCGGACGACGTGTTGACACGGGTGCGCCAGGGCGACGTGCTTCCCATGCGACACGCGGGTCCGCTGGCGCCGCTGCTGTCGCGCCTGCTGTCGACCGAGCCAGGACAGCGGCCGACCGCTGACGAGGCGCGACAGTTGCTGCACGGCATCGCCGGCGACGTAGTGGGACCTGCGCCACCGGCGCGGGCTGCTACCTCAAGCGTGCCGCACTGGCGCCGTCGGCGGTATCAAGCGATCGCCGTAGTGGTGGTGGGTGTTGCCGCAGGCGCTGCCGTGCTCCTGCCGTCCGGCCCACCGCTGCCCGAACCAAGCAACTTCTCAACACCCGGCACGGACCTCATCGGCGATGAGCGAACAGTCGACCCCTGCGCACTGCTGGACCGGAAGGCGCTGGAGCGACTGGGACCGGCCAAACTGGATCCCACCTACGGAAACTTCAACCGCTGCGACGTCTTGATCAACACAGGCGGCCGGGAATCGGTCGACCTCGAGGTGCAGATCGTCACCCGCACCGCGGCCGACATCCAGGGAAAGCCGCTCGACGTGATCGTGGAGAGACCCGCGGACAGCGACGAATGCGACCGCTCCATGGTCCTCGATGAGAAGTACGCCATCCGAATCACCGCGAACATGCCCAACCCCTCTGCCGACCTGTGTGTCATCGCCGACACAGGCGTGCTCATGGTGAAGGACGTTGTCGTGAAACAGCGCGGCCGTCTTCCCCGTCGCGCCGCGCCCCTCCCCGCCGATTCCCTGGCCCAGGTCGACGCATGCCGGTTGCTGGACAACACGGCACTGGCCGAACTACCCGCGATCGATCCGAAGACCGCGATTCCCGACTTCGGCGATTGGGCGTGCAAGTGGTACAGCCCCACCACGCCCACCCAGGTCCACCTCCGTTACGACCAGCACGCCGCAAAAGAGGCGATCTCAGGGCAGAAGATCCAGTTGGGCCACCACACCGCGTACGTCAGACTGGATATCGACTCAGGCACCAGTTGCACCGTGCACGTGCGCCATCAACCGGCGAACGAACAATGGCGAAGCGCGATCGACCTGATGGTGCTGACGGTGAAGGGCGACCGGCCCGGCAAGGAATACTGCACCGCGGCGACGAATCTGTCCGCCGCAGCCGCCGCCAAACTGCCACGCTGATGCTGGACACGAGCCACACACCACAGTGACCGACCGCCCTTGTCGCTCGATCGGGTTGGTCTGACCTGGCCATCGCTTGACAAGGTCCTGTCCGGGTAGGCCTCCGGGCATGGACAGCCACACCACGCTCCAGCCTGGACGGGCTCCGGTCGCACCGGACGGTCATCTGGGTGCCGCCCGGCAGCACCCGGGTTTCCGCGACGTCGTCTACGCCCGGCGGCGGGACGCGGTGGTGGCCCTCGCCGTCGGCCACCAGGTAGGTGCGCCCTCGCCGCTGGTGCACTACACCGAGTCGGAGCATGCGACCTGGCGTCGTGTGCACGCCGCGTTGCACAACGTCCATGAGGAGACGGTGTGCCGCGAGGTGCTGCACGCGCGTGACGCGGCGCCGATCCCCGCCGACCACGTTCCGCAGCACGCCGAGGTCGGCGACCGGCTGCACGAGCTGACCGGGTTCCGCTTCACCTTGGCCGGGGGGTTGGTGCCGAACAAGAGGTTCCTGGGCTCGATGGCTCGTGGCTACTTCCACGCCGTGCAGTACGTCCGTCACCCGGCGGTGCCGTTGTACACGCCGGAGCCGGACGTGCTGCACGATGTGTTCGGGCACGGCACGCACCTGAGCTGCCCGTGGTTCGCCGGTCTGTACCGGATGTTCGGCCGCGCCGCCGCCCGAGTGGACAGCGAGGACGCCCTGGACCTGCTCAGCCGTGTCTACTGGTTCAGTCTGGAGTACGGCGTCACCATCCAGGATGACGAGGTCAAGGCCTATGGCGCGGCCCTGTTGTCGTCCTGGGGCGAGCTGCGGCACCTGCGCCACGCTGAGATCCGCCCCTGGGACATCCACGCCATCGCCGCCCAGGCTTACCAGGCCGCGGGCTACCAGCCGGTGCTGTACGCGGTCCGTTCACTCGACCACCTTTCGGACGCCCTGCACGAGGTCCTGGACGAGTTCGACGAGACCACCCGGGATCGTCTCAGCCTGCCCGCGCTGGCCGAACGTGGCGCCATGGCCTGACCACCCCACCTCTTCGGGTACTGGGCTGAAGCACAGGTGTGAGGCGCGGTCGACGGGGTAGAGCCCGGTCCATGCGTGCAATGACCACTGGACGGTCGGGAATGCTGAGGCAACTGGGCGGCCGGAGGGGAGAGGGCGACGCTTGGGCCTTGCCAGGTGTCACTGTGGTGCTGCGGCGGCGATGAGCTGGTCGCCGAGCGGGGTGCGTTGGTAGAACACGGTGTGTCCGTCGCGGCGGGAGGTCACGATGCCGGCTCGGCTGAGCGCTTTGAGGTGCACGTTGACTGTGGGTGCGGCCAGGTCGAGCTGACCGGCCAGGTGCGTGGTGGACATCGGCAGATCGAGGTGGGCGAGGATCGCGGCGCGGCTGTCGCCGAGCACGCCTGCCAGTGGGGAGCCGTGTGTGCCGGGATGGGATTCCCACAGCCGGCCGAGTCCGCGCGGAGCGTAGGTGACCGCCGGTTGCGGGTTGGCGGTGCGGACGATGACGTCGGGCCAGGCGAAAACGCAGGGGATCAACAGCAGGCCGCGTTGTCGCAGATCAGCAGTTCCGTCGTAGTACTTGACGATGCTGAGGGTGTCGCGGTTGAAGCTGACCGCTGGGTGCAGGGTCCGCAACAGCTGGCGTACGCCGCCGGAGGCGAGTTCCTGCAACCGGTGGGCCAGATCAGCGTGGAGCAGCGCCCGCATGCGCGGCCAGTAGGGCGCGATGCTCACCCGCCAGTAGCTGTCGAGGGCAGCCACGATCCGGGCGAGTCCGGACTGAGGGTCGGAGATCAGGTCGTCCAGCACCGCGCGGCGGTGAATGCGTCCCGGTCCACGCATGGCCATCGGGTGCTGGGCGAGGTGTGCCAACTCGGTGGCGACCAGACGGGGATCGGTGGCGGCCAACGTCTTCAGGCTGGTGTCGAAGCTCGGTGCCCGGCGCGGTGGGATCGGGTGCAGGAAGTCCGGGAGGTAGCCGACGGGGCGTACCACGGTGGTGAGCAGGTCCAGGTCGTCGAGATCGCCAAGGTGCCGCCGAACCTGTGTGAGCCAGGGCGCGTGCAGTCCGGTATTCGAACCGATGGTCAGTGCCCGCAGGCTCGTCACGGCCTCCCAGAGCGGGGATGTGGCGAATCGCACCTGGCTGAGGTCCTCGACGCCGAATCGCAGTCGAATCACGTAACGAGATTAGGCCAGAAGCTAATCCTGGACCGTTTCCTTGTTGGCCGCGCATGCTCGTGACCCGGCGACAGGTGGTCCAGTGAGGCGAGTGATGACATCCAACGCGGTTCTCGATGAGGCGTATCAGCGGCTGCACAGCAAGGGGCCGGAGTTCGGCGGAGACGAGGAGGGCAACCACGGGCTGACCAATCATGGCCCGATGGCGGTCGAAGTGATGGTGCGCCGCGGTCTTGATGTGGATGTGCACAGCTGGCTGGACCATTACATTGACCGGCTGACCGAACTGCCCGGCACCACCCAGCGGATCACCGCGCACAACTGGCGCGCCGCTCTCGGTGACCCGCGGCGGATCGGTGACTGGACGGCCTACTTCACCCAGCGCATCGCGGAGCGACCATGGCGGCAGGTACTGGCGACTTGGTGGCCACGGCTGCTACCCGGCATCGTCGCCGGCTCAACGCATGGTGTCATCCGCGTCAGTCATGCGGTGCGTGCCCTGCGCGCCGCGGACCAAGACCGCGTGGCGGCCGCCGAACTGGGCTACGGGCTGGCCTTTTGGGCCGCCAGGTGGCGCACCCTGCCCGGCGTCACCACGCCCGCCGGTGTCCTGCCTGCTCGTGCCGCGTTGGCCGCAGTTCCCCGGCTGACCGAGCAAAGCGGATTCATCGCGCACCGCCTGAACCGGCTCGCCGAGCTTCCCGGATGGCTGGCCGCGCTGGTAGCCCTGCGCCCGGCGGCCAGCCCGGGCGACGTGCCTGCTCGCCTGGCCGACCTGGTCCAGGCCGCTGTGCTCGGCTATCTGTCGTATGGCCAGGCAAGCCCGGTGCTGCTGGTCCACACCGCGACCGCCCCCAACGCCGTCCGGCACGTCCTGCCCGTGTTGCCCCCATCGATGTGGGTGCCCAGCTTGGCCGCGGTCTGGTACGCCAGTGCGGCTATCACCGCCGCATACGCCCCTGCGCAACCAGCAACCGTGTCGGTACCACTGGTCGGGTCCGATCCAGCGGCCGAGGTACTCGACCGGGCCGCTCAGCACGGAGACGAGCATGTCATCAAATTCGTCGACACTGCCCTTGACGTCTTCGACCACACCGGTGACCCGGGTGTCCTTTCTGCCGCTCTGCACGCCACACGACTCATCGAATCGCCGTGATCGACCCGGCCCGCGTGGGGTTAACGCCAGGGCATGTGCTGAAGGCACCAGGTATTGCCGTCGGGGTCGGCGAAGTACGCGTAGAACACTCCGCCGAGGTCCTCGACCTCGCTGCTCTGGGGGCGACCATGGGAAAGGTCTTCACACAGGTCCCGGACCCGCCCTCACAAGCGTTGGAACAGCGTGACCACGCTGTTCGGCGCCTCCTGGCCGAAGAAGGTCTCGAGATTGTGCGCCGAGTGGGCGGCGACCTCGCGGCTGCGGGGGAAAAGCCGCTTCTCGTAGGCGGCGAGCGCGGTCTCGACGTCGGGGTGCCCGGCCAGTTCGAGCGCCAGGTCGGCGCCGTCGAACATGGCGAGGTTGGCGCCTTCGCCAGCGAAGGGCGACATCAGGTGCGCGGCGTCGCCGACGAGCGTCACGCCCGGCACCCGGTCCCAGCTGAGCCCGACAGGGAGCGCGTGGATCGGCCGGAGCCACGGCTCCGCGTCGCTGCCTGTCACGAACGCGGTGAGCAGCGGCGACCAGCCATCGAACTCGTGGGCGAGGCGGCGGAGTCCGGCGGCCGGGTCACCGAAGTCGATCGACCGCATCCACTCCTCGGGCTTGTTCAGCGCTACGTAACCGCGCACACCGCCGTCCGCGTCGCGGTGGACGATGATGCCCTGGCCCGGCGCGACCGCCATCAGTGTGCCGCTGCCGATCGTGGCCACGCTTGCCCGGTGCTCCCGGCTGCCCGGGGCGAGGGCGATCTCGACGAAGCAGGTGCCGCTGTAGCGCGGCTCGGCCTGGGTGAGCAGCGGCCGCACCTTCGACCAGGCGCCGTCCGCTCCGACGACGACGTCGGCACGGACGGGGGAACCTGCCGTGAAGGTGAGGTCGAAGCCGCCCGTCGGGTGGTGCCGGAGCGCGGTGAGCTTGTGGCCCCACTGGATGGTGCCGGGGGCGAGCGAGTCGATGAGCAGGCGCCGGAGCTCGCCGCGATCCACCTCGGGGCGGGCCGAACGGGAGTCCGTGGGCCGGTCGAGCAGGATCGTGCCGTGGCGGTCGACGACGCGCTTGGCGTCCTCGCCTGGCCGGACCAGGGCGCGGAACTCGTCGTACAAGCCCGCCGCGCGGAGCGCGACCTGACCGGTTTCTTCGTGGATGTCGAGTAGGCCGCCCTGGGTGCGCGCCGTCGCCGACGCCTCACCCTCGTAGATCGTGGCGGCGACGCCGTGGGTTTGGAGTACCCGGGCGAGCATCAGGCCGCCCAGTCCCGCTCCGACGATGGTGACGGTTTTCCGCATGGTGTGCTCCTCGGTTGCGGTCGACGCCGGGAGCGGGCGGGAAGCCCGATCTCGGCACGGAGACGCTCACCGATAGGAACCGTCCTGCATCGATGTGTGCGCGATGTCCGGCGAGCAACGCCGCAGGACATCGTTTTTCGCGACACCATGAATCTAACCCGGCTTCGGACTCGGGGCAAATCCTCGGTTCAAGCGGGGTTCGCCGAACGCGTGTTCGGCACGCTGGTCGTGAGTGTGGAGGCCGGCGGCGCGAGCTGACCGAACCGACCTATGTGGACGGGCGGTGGGAGCTGTCCCGTCCCGAGCAGATCAGCACGCCGGACCGGTGGGGCTTCGGTCGGGCGGGTCGGCCGGGGCGGTGTTTCTTCGGTGGGGGTGGTTTTCTCGGGTGAGTGGCGGGGTTTATGGGGTTTTGTTGTGTCCTGTTGGGGCGGTCTGGTGGTCGATGTACGGTCTCGCCGAGGTGGGCCGCGATTGGTATGGACCAGTGCGCAACCCTGAAGTGTTGCCGCGGTACCGCTTCGCCGGTACCTACTGGTAGCCCTAATTTTCGGGTTTCCGTGGTGCGACGCTTCGCTGGCTCGGCCGTGCCCCGAACGTGCAGCCCAAGCTTCTGCGGGGCGGGGAGCGGCCACGCTTTCCCTGCCTTACAAGGAGCATCGGATGAAGCACAAGACACTGGGCGCGGCGGTCGCGTTAGCGGCCCTCGCCTGGGTTACCACGGCTGTGGGGCCGGCGTCGGCCACCGAAGGTCCGCCCGGCGGCGCCACCGCCGTGGCCGCGCTCGCCGCGCCGGACATCGACGTGGCCGCGGTGCAGGGCCACTTGACCCAGTTCAACAACTTCGCCACCAGTGGCGGCGGCCACCGGCGGGCCGGCAGTGCCGGGTACACCCAGTCCCTCGCGTACATCAAGGGCAAGCTCCAAGCGGCCGGTTACCAGGTCGTCGAGCAGCGCTGCACGACCTGCACCTACGTGTCGAACAACCTGATCGCGGACTGGCCCGGCGGCGACACCAACCAGACCATCATGTTCGGCGCGCACCTCGACAGCGTGTCGGCCGGTCCCGGCATCAACGACAACGGCTCGGGGTCGGGGGTGCTGTTGGAGAACGCGCTGCAGCTCGCCGCGAAGAACCCGACGATGACCAAGCACGTCCGGTTCGGCTGGTGGACCGACGAGGAACAGGGTCTCAACGGCTCCGAGTTCTACGTCGGCCAGCTGACCGGTGCCCAGCGCACGGCCATCAAGGCGTACTACAACTTCGACATGGTGGCCTCCACCAACGCCGGCTACTTCATCAACAACATCAACACCACCGCGTCGGCGCCGTTGCGTGAGTACTGGCAGTCGTTGAACCTGCAGCCGGAGGAGAACGTCGAGGGCCGGGGCCGTTCCGACGACTACTCCTTCCAGCAGGCGGGCATCCCGGCCTCCGGGTACGCCACGGGTGCGTCCGCCCGCAAGTCCAGCTCGCAGGCGCAGAAGTGGGGCGGCACGGCCAACTCCGCCTACGACCCGTGCTACCACAGCCGGTGCGACACGACGAGCAACATCAGCGCCACCGCGCTCAACCGGTCCGCGGACGGCGTCGCCTACACCATCTGGAAGCAAGCGGTCAGCGAGACACCGCAGAACGACTTCTCGGTGTCGCTGTCCCCGACGTCCGGCTCGGTCAAGGTCGGCAACTCGGGCTCGTTCACGGTGAACACGGCGACCACGTCCGGTTCGGCGCAGGATGTCACGTTGTCGGCGTCGGGGGCGCCTGCGGGTGTGAGTGTGTCGTTCAGTCCGGCGACCGTGCGGTCCGGTTCGTCGTCCACGGCGACGGTCACGGTCAGTTCGTCGGCGTCACCGGGTACGTCCCAGATCACGGTGATAGGCACGGGAACGGGCACGGGGGCCAAGGTGCACACGGCCAACTACGGCCTGACAGTTACCACGGACACGCCTGTTCCCGACTTCTCCGTCTCGCTGAGCCCGGCTTCGGGGACTGTCCCGGTCGGCAACTCGGGCTCGTTCACGGTGAACACGGCGACCACGTCTGGTCCGGCGCAGGATGTCACGTTGTCGGCGTCGGGGGCGCCTGCGGGTGTGAGTGTGTCGTTCAGTCCGGCGACTGTGCAGTCTGGTTCGTCCTCCACGGCAACAGTCACAGTCGACGCGTCCGCGGCAGCGGGCAACTACACGATCACCGTGACGGGCACCGGTTCGGTGACCCGGACGGCGACGTACGCGTTGACCGTGACCGGTGGTAGCACTGGCTGCGACGGTGTTCCGGCATGGGACGCGACGGCGTCCTACGTGCCGGATGACCTGGTCTCGTACAACGAGCACAAGTGGAAGTCCACCTGGTACTCGTCCGGCGCGGAGCCGGGTGCGCCCGGCTCGTGGGCGGTCTGGCAGGACCAGGGCGCCTGCTGATCCGGTGCTCCCACGAATGAGGCCGGGCGGCCGCCAGTGAACCAGTTCGGCGACTGCCCGACCTCAACCGCGAGTCAAGGTTAGGTAATCTCTGCCTACGCGAACGCGCGCCCGTTCGTGGGACGGTCCTTCCCGGAAGGGAGAGACCATGAACCCCCAGGTATCACGACGGGCGATCCTGCGTTCCGGTGCCCTCGCAGCAGGTGTGGCCACTGTCGGCGCGCTGTCGCCCAGCACAGCGGTGGCGACGGACGCGCGCACCTCCACCAACGGGACAGAACTCGTACTGCTCGGCACTGCTGCTGGTCCCGCTCTCACCAGCGGCCGGTACGGCATCTCGACCGCGCTTGTCGTTCGAGGCAACGTCTACATCGTCGACTGCGGCCGTGGTTCGATCTCGCAGTACATGCGGGCGGGCCTCGATCCGGCGCGGCTCAAGGGCGTGTTCGTCACGCACCTGCACGCCGACCACGTCGCCGACTACTTCAACATCCCGGCATTCCTTGCGCCGACGGTCATGTCGACGACCGGGCGTGTGCCCACGATCGACGTCTACGGGCCGCCCAGCGCGGGCGCGCTCCCCGACGTCCCCGGCGCGAAATGGGTCGCGCCCCACCACCCCACACCCGGCATCGCGGACCTGACGAGGCTGTCGAACGAGGCCTTCGCCTACTCCAGCAACACCTTCATAGCCGAGCACATCGGATACGACCCGGTGACCGCGTTGCGCGTGCACGAGATCAAGATCCCGGACGTCGGCGCGTCGCCGATCGGCGAGACCGCCCCGGTGATGAAGCCGTTCCCGGTGATGCGCGACGAACACGTGGAAGTCACGGCGATCCTGGTGTCGCACGGCGTCGTGTTCCCCAGCCTGGCGTACCGGTTCGAAACCGAGCACGGCAGCGTTGTCTTCTCCGGGGACACAACGCTGACGCCGAACATCCCCACGCTCGCCCACCGCGCGAACGTCCTCGTGCACGAGGCCAGCGACCCGCAGTGGTGGCACGACCACGGTGCGTCGGACGAGTTCGTGGAACACATGCGCGAGACGCACACGGACGTCCTCGATCTCGGCGCGGTGGCCCGTCAGTCCGAAGTGGACTCACTTGTGCTCAGCCACATCGGCGACTTCCAGCCGCAACGCCAATGGCAGCAGCGCGCCGACCTCGGTGCACGCCGGGGCCGGTACCGAGGAAGGGTGACCGTGGGGCAGGACCTCATGCGCCTGCGGGTTGGCCGGTGATGTAGGTGACCGTCACCGACGCGAAGGCGACTGCCGTGGCGTGAAGGTGTTCCCATGACAACTCGACCCACTGTCACGACGCCGAGCCTCCTCGCTCGCGGAACCATACTGGCCGCGGCGGCGCTGACCATCATGGCGGCGGCGATCATCGCACCCAGCCTGCCGGAGATGGGCAAGGTCTTCGCTGGCCCGGGGGCGGATTTGCTGGTTCGCCTCGCGCTGACCGTCACCTCGCTCATGATCGCCGTCAGCGCCCCGGTCTCCGGGATGATCGCCGACCGTGTCGGCCGTCGGCCGCTGCTGGTGTCCAGCCTCGTGCTGTACGCCATCTGCGGCACCGCCGGGTACTTCGTCGGCGACATCTACCTGTTGCTGGTCACCAGGGCGCTGCTCGGTATCGCCGTCGGCGGTGTCATGACGGCCGTCAGCGCGACGATCACCGACTGGTTCGACGGGCCACGCCGGGCGGCGTTCCTGGGCCTGCAACAAGCCTTCGCGAGCCTGGGCGGTGTCGTGTTCCTGCCGCTGGCCGGCCTGTTGGCCTCGGTGAGCTGGCGGGCACCGTTCTGGATCTACGCCGTGTCGGCAGCCGTCGCGTTGTTCGCTGTCCTCGCCGTACGAGACGCTCCGCGAGACATGCGCCCAAGAGGGGCCAGCAGCGGACGGGCAATGACCGGCCCTGTGCTCGGCGTATACGTGTTGGCGCTCGTCGCGACGCTGGTGTTCTACATGGCGCCGACGCAGTTGCCGTTCTTGCTCGGCGGCTTCGGCGCGAGTCCTGTGGTCGTCGGCGTGGTGATCGCAGGCAGCACGCTGACCAGTGCACTCGGCGCGCTCGCGTACCCGGCGCTGCGCAAGCGGTTGACCGCCTCGGCGATCACCACGGTGAGCATCGTCCTGCTCGGTGTGGGCTGGTTGCTGGTCGGGGTGGCGGGCAGTGTCGTCGCCGTCACGGCCGGGTTGCTGGTCGGCGGCTTCGGTGTCGGGACCGCGGTGCCGAACTTCACCATGCGGCTCAGCGAGCTGGCCCCGCCGGACCGGCGCGGCCGGGTCCTGAGTGGACTGGTCACGGGCATCTTCCTCGGGCAGTTCCTGTCACCACTGGCCGTGCAGCCGCTGATCGCCGCCACCGGCGTCGGCACCGCCTTCATCTGGGCCGGCGCGGCCCTCGCCGTCGGCGCGGTGGTCGCCGCGGCCGGACTGTGGCAGAGAAGCGGCCGGGCGAAGCGGTGATCTGACCGATCAGGAATCGAGAAGCGCCGGTCCGGGGTGCGCCCTAGCCTTTGCGCATGGACATCAGCATTCACTCCAGCTTCCTGCCGCACGACGACCCGGACAAGGCGCTGGCCTTCTACCGCGACACCCTCGGCTTCGAGGTCCGGATGGACGTCGGCTACGAAGGCATGCGGTGGATCACGGTCGGCCCGGCAGGCCAGCCGGACATCGCCATCGTGCTGCACCCGCCCGCTGCCGACCCCGGCATCACCGAGGACGAGCGGCGCACCATCGTCGAGATGATGGCGAAGGGCACCTACGGGGGCATCAACCTCGCCGCCAAGGACCTCGACGGTGTCTTCGCCCAGTTGCAGGCCAACGGCGCCGACATCGTCCAGGAGCCGATCGACCAGCCGTACGGTGTTCGCGACTTCGCTGTGCGTGATCCCGCGGGCAACCTTCTTCGTATCCAGGAACTGCCCTGATTAGATCAGCTCGGTGCCCGTGCGCGGACAGATGGAGGCAGGGATGAGCAAGGCCAGGAAGTCGAGCGCAGAGCCTGCGCGGCACGTCGCCGACTGCCACGATTTGATCCGCGTGCAGGGCGCGTGCGAGAACAACCTCAAGGACGTCGACGTCGAGCTGCCCAAGCGCCGGTTGACGGTGTTCACCGGTGTCTCCGGGTCCGGCAAGAGCTCGTTGGTGTTCTCCACCATCGCCGCCGAGTCGCAGCGGATGATCAACGAGACCTACAGCACGTTCATCCAGGGCTTCATGCCCACGCTGGCTCGTCCCGACGTCGACGTGCTCGACGGCCTCACCACCGCGATCATCGTCGACCAGCAGCGGATGGGTGCCGACCCCCGTTCGACGGTCGGCACCGTCACCGATGCCAACGCGATGCTGCGGATCCTGTTCAGCAGGCTGGGCAAGCCGCACATCGGTTCGCCGCAGGCGTTCTCCTTCAACGTCGCGTCGATCAGCGGCGCGGGTGCCGTCAAGATGGAGCGTGCCGGGCAGACGATCAAGGAACGCCGCGAGTTCAGCATCACCGGCGGCATGTGCCCGCGTTGTGAGGGTCGTGGCTCGGTCTCCGACATCGACCTCACCCAGCTCTACGACGACAGCAAGTCGCTCAACGAGGGCGCGATCACCATCCCCGGCTACAGCATGGACGGCTGGTACGGCCGGATCTACCGCGGCTGTGGCTTCTTCGACCCGGACAAGCCGATCCGCAAGTTCACCAAGAAGCAGCTGCACGACCTGGTCTACAAGGAACCGACCAAGATCAAGGTCGACGGCGTCAACCTCACGTACGCCGGGCTGGTCCCGCAGGTGCAGAAGTCCTTCCTGAGCAAGGACCGCGAGGCGATGCAGCCGCACATCCGCGCCTTCGTCGACCGGGCGGTCACGTTCGCCACGTGCCCGGAGTGCGACGGCACCCGGCTGTCGGAGCTGGCCCGTTCGTCGAAGATCAAGCGGATCAGCATCGCCGACGCCTGCAAGATGCAGATCAGCGACCTGGCCAAGTGGGTGAGTGGCCTGGCCGAGCCGTCGGTGGCGCCGCTGCTGGTCAAGCTGCAAGCCACACTGGACTCGTTCGTCGAGATCGGCCTCGGCTACCTCTCGCTCGACCGTCCGGCGGGCACGTTGTCGGGCGGCGAGGCGCAGCGGGTCAAGATGATCCGGCACCTCGGCTCGTCGCTCACCGACACGACCTACGTGTTCGACGAGCCGACCATCGGCCTGCACCCGCACGACATCCAGCGGATGAACGACCTGCTGCTCCGGTTGCGCGACAAGGGAAACACCGTCCTCGTCGTCGAGCACAAGCCCGAGGCCATCGTGATCGCCGACCACGTCGTCGACCTCGGCCCCGGTGCGGGCACCGCGGGCGGCACCATTTGCTACGAGGGCACCGTCGAGGGGCTGCGCACGAGCGACACGGTCACCGGCCGCCATTTCGACGACCGGGCCCGTCTCAAGGACGAGGTGCGCACACCGAGCGGCAAGCTGGAGATCCGCGGCGCGTCCAAGCACAACCTCAAGAAGGTCAACGTCGATGTCCCGCTCGGTGTGCTGTGCGTGGTCACCGGTGTGGCCGGGTCCGGCAAGAGTTCGCTGATCCACGGCTCGGTCCCGGCGTCGGCCGGGGTCGTCTCGGTGGACCAGGCGCCCGTGCGCGGCTCGCGGCGGAGCAACCCGGCGACGTACACCGGCATGCTCGAGCCGATCCGCAAGGCGTTCGCCAAGGTCAACGGCGTCAAACCGGCGTTGTTCAGCGCGAACTCCGAGGGCGCGTGCCCGAACTGCAACGGCGCCGGTGTCATCTACACGGACCTGGCGATCATGGCCGGTGTGGCCGTGACCTGCGAGGAGTGCGAGGGCAGGCGGTTCCAGGCGGCTGTGCTGGAGTACCACCTCGGCGGCAAGGACATCAGCGAGGTGCTCGCGATGTCCGTCACCGAGGCCGCCGAGTTCTTTGCCGAGGGCGAGGCACGCACCCCGGCCGCGCACACGATCCTCGGCAGGCTCGTCGACGTCGGGCTCGGCTACCTCAGCCTCGGCCAGCCGCTGACCACGCTGTCCGGCGGTGAGCAGCAGCGGCTCAAGCTGGCCACGCACATGGGCGACAAGGGCGGCGTCTACGTCCTCGACGAGCCGACGACCGGATTGCACCTCGCCGACGTGGAGCAGCTGCTCGCCCTGCTCGACCGGCTCGTCGACTCCGGCAAGTCGGTGATCGTCATCGAGCACCACCAGGCGGTCATGGCGCACGCCGACTGGATCATCGACCTCGGGCCCGGTGCCGGTCACGACGGCGGCGAGGTCGTCTTCGAGGGCACCCCGGCCGACCTCGTCGCCGACGGGTCCACCCTCACCGGCAAGCACCTGGCGGCTTACGTCGGCGCGTGACCCGCGCACCCTCCCCGGTGTGGTGAATTCCCTACACCTGGGGAGAAATGCCGCTGCGCCAACGGAATCCGCGGCTAAGGTGGACGGCATGAAGGCGGCACTGGTCATCCTCGACGTGCAGGAACTACTCCTCCCGCTGATCTGGCGCAGCGAGGAACTGGTCGGCCGGATCGCGGCACTGGCACGTCAGGCGCGCAAGGACGGCGTTCCGGTGATCGCCTTCCAGCAGATCGGCGAGACCGGGTCGTTCTTCGACCCCGAGCAGCCGCGGACCCGTCCCGCGGACGGTCTGGCGCTGGAACCCGCCGACACGGTGATCCGCAAGACGGCCACGGACGCCTTCTACGGCACCGACCTCGCCGCTGTGCTGCTGAAGCGGGAAGTCGACACCGTGGTGATCACCGGGGTCGCCACCGACTACTGCGTCGACGCGACCGTGCGGTCGTCCCAGAGCCACGGGCTCGACGTCGTGCTGGTCGAAGACGGGCACGCCCCCGTCGCCGAAGGGGACCCCGCCGCGGGGCTCGCTCCCGAGCAGATCGTGGAGCGGCACAACCGGATCCTCAGCACGGGGATGCACCCGGGTGGCTCGGTGCGCGTCGTGCCCGCGGCGGAGATCGTCTTCGGCTGATCCGCTACCGGACGGGGTCGGTGCGCCGGGCGGCGAACACGCCGATCACGGCGATCGCGGCGAGGCCGAACAGCAGGAACTGCGCCGAGCGCTGCATCGAAGGCGCACCGAGGTTGACCAGCAGCCCGCCGAGAGCCGAGCCGAACGACAACCCGATCAGTTCGACGGTGTTGATGCCCGCCGACGCCTTCCCCGCCTCGACAGGGTCTTTCGTACTGCCCATGACCGCCACCAACTGGTGCGGGAACGCGATGCCGATCCCCGCGCCCGCGACGGCCAGCGCCACGAACCACACCACGACCAGCCACGGACCGGCGTCGTGCTGCTGGAACACCCCGGCCACGATGAGCCCGGCCGCCAGGATGGCCGGTCCGCCGATCCGCATCCGCCGCAGCGTCGCCGGACGGGTCGCGTTGGAGCTGAACAGCATCGTGACCGACCAGCCGACCGACACGGCGGCGCCGAGGAACCCGGCCACCAGCGGTTCCAGCCCGGCCAGCCGCTGGCCGAACAGCGGCGCGAACGCCTCGGAAACCGTGCCGATGGCGAGAATGCCGATGGACAGGTACATCCACTTCAGCGGTGAGCTCGCACTGTAGGTGGACGCGGGCAGTACGCGGACCGCGCTGGTGCGTTCGCGCCGGACGAACCAGGCGATCACGACCAGCGCCACCGCGATCGTCACGGCGACCAGCGCGAGGTTGGTCAGCACACTGGCGACGCTGATCAACGAGGCCGCCACCGCCAGCACGATCAGGGACAGGAACGGCACGGGCTCGGCAACCTCCGCCTGCGCCGTCCGGGGCAACGCACGCGGGACGATCACCGCGATCGCCACGCCGAGGACGGCCAGCAGCCAGAACGCCAGCCGCCAGGCGCCGAACTGGGCGAACGCGCCGCCGATCGCGGGCCCGGCCAGCGTGCCGAAGCCCCACATCGCCGAGATGAGAGCGGTGGCCTTGGCCCACAGCCGTTCGGGATACGCGGCCTGCACGACGGCGTACCCGAGGCCGGCCAGCAACCCGCCGCCGACGCCCTGGACGGCACGTCCGACGAGCATCACGACCATGGTCGGGCTCAGCGCGGCCACGACCGTCCCCAGCAGGAACGGCATGATCGCGATGAGATAGGCCTGCCGAGGCCCGCGCCCGGCCACCAACCGGCTGACGAACATGGACGCGATCACCGACGTGATCATGAATACCGTGCTGCTCCACGCGTAGAGCCGTTCGCCACCGATCTCACCGATGGCCGTCGGCAGCAGGCTGGTGGTGAGGAACAGGTTGGTCGCGTGCAGCGCGACCCCACCGGCCAGCACGAAGGAAGTCGCGAACCGGCCGTGCCCCAGCAGTTCGCGGAAGGTACCGCCTGCGGGAGCCGCGTCCGCTTGTGTCGTCGCCATGGGCAGGAACGTAAGACTGCAAGTGAGCTTGAGGTCAATGGTGACCCGCGCCTCACCAGCGGGGGTGAGGCCGCGACTTCACCGTGCTCATCGTGAACTGGGAGTGGGTGCGCGCGACGCCCGGCAACGCCGTCAACTTCGACATGTACAGGGCCTCGTAGCCTTCCAGGTCGGGTACGGCTATCCAGATCAGGTAGTCGGGGTGGCCGAACATCCTGCGGCACTCCACCGCTTCGTCGATCTCGCGGATCTCCGCCTCGAAAGCCTCGATCGTCTTCTTGTCCTGTGCGGCCATCTCCACGTGCAGCAGGACCTGGAAGCCGCGGCCGACGGCCGTGGCGGAGACGGCGGCGTGGTAGCCGGTGATCACCCCGCTGTTTTCCAGGTTGCGCACGCGACGCAGGCAGGGCGACGGCGACAGGCCCACCCGGTCGGCCAGTTCGAGGTTCGTCAATCGGCCGTTACGAGTCAGCTGGTCAATTATTGCTTTGTCAATCGAATCCATAGCATGTATCTCTACTAGTAGCCGGTCATCGCGGAATGTTTAGCATCGCATGCTAGTCGATCGTGGCTAGTTTGTTCACATGTCTCTTACTCTCACCGACCCCGAGCGGGCCGACGCCGGGCGCGAGCTGGTGGCGCTGCTCGACTCCTACGAGCGGTCCATCCCGGCGCGGCCCATCGTCCCCGCGCTGGACCGCGATGTCCTCCTCGGACTGCGCGAGGATCCCTTCCCGGAGCAGGGAGTGGGTGTCGCGCGGCTGTTGCGGGACATCAGGGACAAGGTGTTGCCGAACTCCACCACCATCGCGCATCCCCGCAATCTCGCGTACGTCCTCGGCCCGCCCAACGGCATCGCGCCGTACGTGGAGGCCATCGCCGCGGCCATCAACCAGAACTGCAACTTCTCGCAGCTGTCCCCGGCCGCGAGCGTCATCGAACAGTCCGTCGTGCGTTGGCTGGCCGGGCTGTTCGGGTGGGGGACGGGCGCCGGCGGGCTCATCACCGACGGCGGTTCGATGGCCACGCTCAACGCGCTGACCACGGCCCTGCACGACCACTGCCCGGACTTCCGGGCGACCGGGCTGCAGGCCGGTCGGCCCGCGCTCGTGCTCTACACCTCGCGGGAGGCGCACCGCAGCGTGCAGAAGGCCGCCGCCATCCTGGGACTCGGCGTGGACAACGTCCGCTCCATCGCCACCGACGCCGATTTCCGGCTGCGGGCTGACGTGCTCCGGCAGACCGTCGAAGCCGACCGTGTCGCCGGGCTGCGGCCGTTCTGCGTCGTGGCAACCAGCGGCACGGTCGCCACCGGCGCCATCGATCCGGTCGACGAGATCGCCGACATCTGCGCGGACCACGGGTTGTGGCTGCACATCGACGGTGCCTACGGTGGACTGTTCGTCCTCAGTGAGCGTGTGCGGGGATCGCTTGCGGCGTGCACACGTGCGGATTCGATCAGCGTCGACCCGCACAAGTTGCTGTTCGCGCCGTTGGAGGCCGGGTGTCTTCTCGTTCGCGATCGGCGCAAGCTCGCCGACGCGTACTCGTTCAAGTCGTCCTACCTGCCGGACGGCGACGATTCGCTGATGATCGACTACATGGACTACGGGCCGCAGTTGTCGCGTGGTTTCAAGGCTTTCAAGGTGTGGGGCGCTTTGCGCGCGTTCGGCGTCGGCGCGTTCCGGTCCGCTGTCGACGACAACCTTGACCTCGCACGGTATTTCGCCGAACGCGTGTCGGCCAGTCCGGTCATGGAGTTGATGGCCCCGGTCACCTTGACCGCCGTGTGCCTTCGGATCACCACGATCACCGAGTCCGCTCACGACGACGTGCTGAGCACACTCAGTGCGGAAGGCACCGCGTTGCTCGGACCGGTCACGCTCGACGGCCGCGACGGCATCCGCGCCTGTGTCACCAACTACCGCACCACCAAGGCCGACATCGACCTGGTCGTCGACCGGCTCACCGGTATCGCCATGTCGCGGCGGTGACCACCGGGAAGTCTTCCTGGGTCCTGCGGACACCGTCCCCTGGTAGCCGGGTGCCTGCGGCGCCGACATCGTCGACAAGCCGGCCAGGGCGGCCCTCCCGGCCGAGTCGGCCGTGACCGGTTGACACCGCGCATAGCATGTAACTAGTTACATAGCTCGTGACCAGCGGATCTTCGGAGGCGCGGATGGTCGCGCGGGTGGTCGTGATCGGGGCCGGTGTCTACGGGGCCGCGGTGTCCGCGTCGCTGGTCAGACGAGGTGCCGGCGTCACCGTCGTGGACTCCGGCCCGCCCGGCGGCGGGACGTCCGGCGCGACCTTCTCGTGGGTCAACTCGTGCGGCAAGCAGCCCCGGGCGTACCACGATCTGAACGTCGCGGGCATGCGCGCGCACCGGGAGACGGGCGGCGACTGGTTCCACGACGGCGGCAACCTGGAGTGGGCCGACGACACCGGCATCGAGTGGTTGCGCCACAAGGTCGCCGGTCTCGTCGAGTACGGCTATCCGGCGCGGTGGCTCGACAAGGCGGACGCCCTGCGGCTCGAACCGGACATCGACCCCGCTGTGCTGCCCGACGGGGAGATCGCGTACTTCCCCGGTGAAGGCTGGGTCGAGCCGACCCGGATGATCGCGCACCTGCTGTCCGGGATCGAGGTGATCCGGGACGCCGTCGTCGGTGTGGCGGTGCGCGGCGGCCGGGTCAGCTCGGTGCGATTGGCCTCAGGGCAGGACATCGCCGTCGACGCCGTGGTCAACTGCGCCGGAGCGCGTGCGGCCGACGTGGCGAAACTGGCCGGATTGCGCCTGCCGATGCGCAACAAACCGGGCGTGCTCGCGTACACCTCGCCTGTCGCGGTGTCGATCGCTCGTGTCATCCACGCACCGCAGGTCCACTTGCGACCAGACGGCGGCGGGAGGCTGTTGCTGCACAACGAGGATCTCGACGTCGGCCAGATGCTCGCGGCCGCTCGTGCGGTGTACCCCGGGCTCAGGGACGGTGCGGTGGAAAGCGTGCGGACGGGCGAGCGCCCGATCCCGGTCGACGGGCTGCCGGTGCTCGGGCGTGTGCTCGACCTGCCCAACTTCCATTTCGCCGTCTCGCACAGCGGCGTGACGCTGAGCGCGTACGTCGGTGACCAGGTGGCCGCCGAGGTGCTCGGCGAGGACAGGGACGACGTGCTGGGGCCGTTCCGGTTCGAGCGGTTGTAGAGATGAGACGGGCGACCATCGGTGACGTCGCCGCGCGGGCAGGCGTGTCCACGGCGACGGTTTCCCGTGTCATCAACGGAGGTGTGGTCTCGGGCGCGACCGCGGCCAAGGTGTGGGCGGCGGTCGACGGCCTCGGCTACAGCCCGAACGCGCTGACCAAGAGCATCTTCGCCGGGCGGGCCAGCACGATCGGCGTGGTCATCCGGGATCTGAGCAGCCCGTTCTACCTCGACCTGATCCGGGGCGTCGACGAGGTGGCGGCCGCCGACGGCAGTCTGGTCATGCTCGGCAACACCTACCGCATGCACGACAGGGAAGCCGCCCAGGTCCGTGCGATGGACGAGCAGCGCGTCCGCGGCCTGATCGTCACGACGGGCGAAGCGGCGGATCCGCACGCCCGCCGGATGGCCGAGAACGGCACGCCCTGCGTGATCGTCTCGCGAACCGTGCCGGGGATGCACTCGATCAGCCTGGACAACGTCGCCGCCGGTCAGCTCATGGCCGCGCACCTGACCGCGTGTGGACGGTCGTCCGTCGGCGTGATCACCGCGGGCGACAGGCCCGCTCAGAACGAACGCGTCGAAGGCCTGCGACGAGGCATGCCCGGCACAGTCCCGGCATCGGCGGAGAACGACGCCGAAGCCGCCGCAGCGGTCGGCGCACTGCTCGCGAGCAACCCGAAGCTGGACGCGATCGCCTGCATGAGCAGCCGCCTGACCGTGGCCGTCCACACGGCACTGACGGCCAGCGGGCTGTCCATCCCGGACGACGTGGCTTTCCTGACCATGGACGACTTCCCGTGGGCAGCCGCGCTCGGCATCACTGTCGTCGTGCAGCCGACGTACGAGATGGGCCGCAAGGCCGCCGAACTCGTCGTCGACCCGGTCGACGAGCCGGCGGCTGTCGTGTTCGAACCGGCTCTGGCCGTGCGTACTTCTTGTGGCGAAGTGTCAGCTCCGGACCGGGAACCGGCCGACCTCTCGCCGCGTCGAACCGGACACACGGAGTAACGTGACCTGAAAACCGGGTTGGGGGGGCGTGATGACTGATCCACACCAGACGATCGCTGAGTACGAGCAGCGCACGGCGGCGTTGCTGGACCGCGCCGAGGAGGCGAAGGCCCGGATCCAGGAGCTGACGGGCACGGCGACGAGCCAGGACGGCGCGGTCAAGGTCACCGTCGGCGCGAGCGGTGCCCTGCTCGACCTCACGTTCGGCGCGCGCGCCGACGAGATGCCGAAGGACCGCCTGGCCGCGCTGGTCATGACCACCGCGAAGCGCGCGCAGGCGCAGGCCGTCAGCCAGATCGCGGTGATCATGGCGCCGGTGGTCGGCGACGACAGCGACGCGATGCGTTTCGTGCGGGAGCAGATCCCGGACATCGACGTTCCGGACGAACCGGAACCGGAGCAGGAAACGTCCCGCCTGGCCGTGCTCAACGAGGACGACCAGGACCAGCCGCCCACCCAGCCGGAACCACCGCGCCGCCCCGCGCGTCCGACCTCCGACGACGACACGGACTTCGACCAGCAGGACTTCCTCAAGCGGGACGGTGATCGGTGATGCCGAGCGGGTACTCAGTGGACCTCAAGGTCCTCGAAGCCCACGAACGCGAGCTCAAGGCCCTCGTGGGGAGCCTGCCTGCGGCTTCGGACGCCGCGTCGGACTACGTCGGCAACACGGATGCCTTCGGGGTGCTCGGCCAGTTCCTCGCCGCCGCGATCCTCAGCGAGTGGACCAGCGAGGCCGAGAACTACCTCGGCAAGGTCAAGGAGGCGGGCGACGACGTGGTCGCCAAGTTCGGGCTCATGCGCCAGGCGTACAACGACAACGACGCCGCGCTCAAACAAGCTTTCCACCAGCTTGCCGAGGGGATGGGCGGGAAGAAGCCGTGACGCAACCGGAAAGCCCGCTGAAGGCCACCGAGGAGTTCGCGTGGTCGAATCTGGCGAAGCCCGCCAACTTCGACAGCCCGACGCAGGCATGGGACTCGTCCGGCATCTTCGGCAGTGCGGCGAACGCGATCTACGACGGTTTCAACGGCAATTGGGGCGCGTTGGCCGGTGACATGGTCGGCGTCGGTCTCGACCTGCTCGGTGTGGTGATGGACCCGATCGGCAGCATCCTGTCCGGGGTGATCAACTGGCTGATCGAGCACATCGGCTTCCTCAAGGAGCCGCTCGACCATCTCGCGGGTGACCCGGACGCGGTCACCGCGATGGCCACGACCTGGACGAACATCTCCACCCGGCTGCGGCAGACGTCGGAGAAGTACTCGACCACGCTCAGCGCGCTCAGTGGCGAGAGCGGCCAGGCCATCGACGGCTACCGCAAGGCCGTCAAGGACTTCTCGGCGGTCGTCGCCGGGGGAGCCGGTCACGCGCAGTCGGCCGCGCAGGCGATGACGGTGGCCGCGTCGGTGGTCGGCGTCATCCGCGGCACCATCCGGGACGCGATTTCGAGCTTCCTCTCGAAGGTGATCATCAAGTTCGCCGCCGCTTCGGCGTTGACCCCGATCACGTTCGGTGCCTCGCAGGCCGCGTTCATCGCCGACACGGTGGCGTCCGGCGCCGTTCTGGCGGGCAAGAACGCCAAGAAGGTCACCAAGATGGTCAAGCAGTTGGAGAAGGTGGCCGACGACGCCAAGGAATCACGCAGGATGATCAAGGGTACCGTCCGGAACCTCGGAAAGAACGCGGACGACTACACGAAGGATGCCGTGGATCACGCGAGGAAATCGCTGAACACGGTGAAGAAGGCGGCGGCGGGCAAGCTCAAGCCGGACGAGCTCGACAAGGTCAAGGACCTTGGCAAGCAGGGTGACGCGCTGAAGCAGGCGCACAAGGAAGCCGCCGAGTCCCTGAGCAAGACCAAGATCGACAACGCTGGCCTTGGCGGTGTGGACAGTCCCAAGCTCGCGGGGATCAAGGACAAGTTCGAGTTCGAGCGCGGTGACGTGACACTGCCGAAGGTGCCGAAGGTCGCGGCGACCGGCGTCACCCAGGCCACGAGCGACCAGACCCACCGCGAGCAGGACGGTCAGGTCAAGCAGGACAAGCGGGACAAGGAATGGCGCGAGCACTGGGAGGAGGAGCGGCGCAAGGCCGGGGAACAACCGCCGGTCCACGGCCCGCACAGCACGGTACGGTCTGAGCCGGACGACGAGAAATGGCGGGCCGAAGGGGAGCTGTGACCGCTGCATTGCACCGGGCGGCCGGACTGGTGATGCTCGTCGTCATCGCAGCGGCTCCGATCAGCGCACTAGTTGTCGAGCGAGCGTGGGACAAGCACATCGCCGGTGGGGATTACACTGCGGCACTCGCCGACAATGCGTATTACTTCTTCGGTGGCGCGGGCGTCTTCTGCTTCCTGATACCCGCGATCGCGCTGATCTGGCACCGCACGAGCGCCTGGCCGGTGCTCGGATGGTGGCTCGCCGGATGCGGCTTCTTGGCACTACTCGCTGCTTGTGTCTACACCGCGACGAAGTACCGCGGGTCCGGGCGCGAGTGGGCCATCATCGCGGTGACCGTCGTGATGGTCGGGGTCGTCTGGGTCCTGAACCAGGTGCTGAGCTGGGTTTTGACGACTCCGGTCACGCCTGGGCTGATCGCGTCGAAGCTGGACGTTCTGTTCGGCACACGCGGCTGGAAGGCGAGGGTGTGCGTACGCGGCGATCGGCTCGCGGTCGACAGCATGTCGTCACGGTGGCGGCGCTCACGTGATCGAGTGACGGTGCCGTGGCACACCTTGCAGTCGGTCGCAGTGGAACAGGTGGAGCAGGACACTGCTTGGCAAGTGCGTGTGTACTCAGGATCTGTGCAACCGCGGGTGATCGAGTACACGGTCCGGCAAGGTCCCGCTGTGCGGGTCGTCGGGACGGCCAGGGACCTGCTCCTGCCGGTCAGGGAGCGTGACGCCGAGAAGATCGTGTTGGCGATCGAGACTCGTTCGCGAGATGTGCCGCGCTACCGCGAGCGGGTGACCGAGCGGCGGTGGGAGGCTTCGGCCGATCTACGAGGGAGCACGGCGCGCCGCCGCGGAAGCTACCGGCCGTGGGGACTCGCGTTCGCCGCGCTGGTGTGCGTCGAAGCGTTCGTTTCGCCGGTCTGGTACCTCGTTGCCTGGATTTTCGGTATCGATACCGGGCCCTTCGTCTATCGACCGAGAATTCTCGCCTTCCTGGGAACGATCGCGTTCGGTGTCGGTGCCTTCTTCGTGATGCGGGTGTTGCGCGAGCGGTACGTGGAATTCTGGCTCGGACAGGACTACATCGAGGCTTTCCCCGCGCCGACCGACGAGGAAGTCGAACAGCCGTGGGTGGAGCACTCGCATGCCCGCAAGCAGGGAAGGCGCCGCCGTAGGCGCTGACGTGCGCGTCGCGGTCACGAACTGCGCGAGGCGCGGTCATTCGCTTCGGCTCCGGGAGTTCATAGCCTGGGTGACATGGGCTTTCACCGCGAAGTGATCGGCGTGTGGGGCGAACCTGTCGAGTTCCCGGTCACCCGGGACCACGTCGTCGCGTACGCCAAGGCGACCAACGACCCGGTCGACGTGCACCTCTCGGGGAGCCAGGCGCCACCGGTGTACGCGGTCGTGCCCGCGTTCCGCACGATGGCCGACGTCACGCTGTCGGCCGTGCCGGACGAGCTGATGGTGCGAATCCTGCACGGCGAGCACGATTTCCACTTCCACCGGCCGATCGTGCCCGGTGACGTGCTCACCTGCCGGGCCAAGGTGACCGGCGTCCACGGCAAGTCCTCCGGTGTCGTGGTGACCACCAAGCTCGAAACGCGTGACGCCGACGACGGCCTGGTCAACGAGCAGTTCTTCGTCGGTTTCTTCCGCGGCGGGCAGTTCGGCGACGCGCTCGGTGAGCCCGCTCCCGGCCACGTCTTCGACGAGAGCCTGCGCGGGCGTGCGCCGGACCTGGTCGTGGACCAGAAGTACGACGACGACCAGACCTTCCGGTACGCCGACGCGGCAGGCGATCCGATGCCCATCCACCTCGACGACGACTTCGCCAGGTCGGTGGGGTTGCCGGGGATCATCGTGCACGGGCTGTGCACGATGGCGTTCGTCTCCCACGCGCTGCCGGAGCCGGACAAGCTGGCGCGCCTGGCGGTGCGGTTCAGCGCACCGGCGTTGCCGCGCAACACGATCACCACGTCCGGCTGGCGCACGGACGGCGGGTACACCTTCGAAACCGTCACCGACGAGGGGACAACAGTGATCAAGGACGGCCTGGCCCGGTACGCGGGAGCCACATCGTGAACAAGGTCTACGTGGTCGGCGTCGGGATGACCAAGTTCGAGAAGCCCGGCGGGGACCGGGACTACCCGGCCATGGCCAAGGAGGCGGGCACCAAAGCGCTCGAGGACGCCGGGATCGCCTACGACAAGGTGCGGGAGGCGTACGTCGGCTTCTGCTACGGCGATTCGACGTCCGGCCAGCGCGCGGTCTACGAACTGGGCATGACCGGGATCCCGGTGGTCAACGTCAACAACAACTGCTCGACCGCGTCCACCGCGTTGTACCTCGCGGCCCGTGCCGTGCGCGGCGGCCTCGCGGACTGCGCGCTGGCGTTGGGCTTCGAGAAGATGAAGTCCGGGTCGCTCGAGGCCGGGTACACCGACAGGGAACAGCCGCTGCTGCGGCACATCGAGCGCCTGGCCCGGTTGCACGAGTTCCAGATGCCGGTCGCGCCGTGGATGTTCGCCGCCGCCGGGCGTGAACACATGGCGAAGTACGGCACGACCGCGGAGCAGTTCGCCAAGATCGGCCTGAAGAACCACAAGCACTCGGTCAACAACCCGTACGCGCAGTTCCAGGACGAGTACACGCTCGACGACATCCTCGGGGCCAAGCCGATCGTCGACCCGTTGACCAGGTTGCAGTGCTCGCCGACCTCGGACGGCTCGGCCGCGGCCGTCGTCGCCAGCGAATCCTTTGTGGACAAGCACGGGCTCGCCGGGCAGGCCGTGGAGATCATCGGCCAGTCGATGGTCACCGACCTGGAGAACACCTTCGACGGCACCGCCGCGGGCATCGTCGGCCTGCACATGACCAGGGCCGCCGCGCTGGACGTCTACGAGCAGGCCGGGATCGGCCCCGAGGACATCGGCGTGATCGAGTTGCACGACTGCTTCTCGGTCAACGAACTGCTCACCTACGAGGCTCTCGGCCTGTGCGGCCCCGGTGACGGCGGGAAGCTCGTCGACGACGGCGACACCACGTACGGCGGCAAGTGGGTGGTCAACCCGTCCGGCGGCCTGATCTCCAAGGGGCACCCGCTCGGCGCGACCGGCCTCGCCCAGTGCGCCGAGATGACCTGGCAGATCAGGGGAACCGCGGACGCCCGCCAGGTGCCGGGCGTCAAGGTCGCACTCTCGCACAACATCGGACTCGGCGGCGCCGCCGTCGTCACCGCCTACCGGGGAGCCGCCGCGTGATCACCATCGAGAAGACCACCGACCTGCCCGCGAGTGCCGAGAAGATCTGGGCCGCGGTGTCGGACCTGGCCCGCTGGGAGGACTGGCTCACCATCCACCAGAAGTGGAAGAGCGACTTGCCTGCCGAGATCGGCCTCGGGACGAAGGTCACGGGCGTGGCCAGCGTGCTGAACATGCCCAACACCATCGAGTGGACCGTGGACGAGTGGGACGTGCCGAACAAGCTGGCGATCAGCGGCAAGGGCATGGCCGGGGTGGAGGTGTCCATCTCGCTGGCCGTCTCGTCGCACGGCGACGGATCGAAGCTGGTCGTGACCTCGTCGTTCGGCGGGCAGATGATCGTCGGAGCGATCGCGGGAGCGATCGAGCGCGCTTCGAAGCAGGAGCTGGACACCTCGTTGGCCAACCTCGCGGAGCAGGTGGCGTGATGGGACTCCTGGACGGACGCGTCGCGATCGTGACCGGCGCGGCCCACGGCATCGGCCGTGAGCACGCGTTGCTGCTGGCCGAGCAAGGCGCACGCGTCGTGGTGAACGACGTGGAGGCCGAGCCGCTGGCCGAGGTCGTCGAAGCATGCGGCGGGGTCGCCCACACGGGCAGCATCGCCGACTGGGACAACGCGAAAACCCTCGTCCAGCAGGCGGTCGACTCGTTCGGCCGGTTGGACGTCGTGGTCAACAACGCGGGCATCCTGCGTGACTCGTTCCTCGCCTCCACTGAGGAGAGCCAGTTCGACGCGGTGATCGCGGTGCACCTGAAGGGGCATTTCGCCGTGATGCACCACGCGGCCGCGTACTGGAAGGCGGAGTCGAAGGCGGGCAGGCAGCCCAACGGCGCGATCATCAACACGTCGTCCATCTCCGGCACCACGATGCCCAACCCCGGTCAGACCGTGTACGGCGCCGCGAAAGCGGGCATCGCGGCGATGACGCTGGTCGCGGCCATGGAAATGGAGCGGTACGGGGTGCGCGTGAACGCGATCGCGCCGATCGCCCGGACCCGGCTCACCCTCGCCACCCCCGGGATGGGTGCGATGTTCGCGGCCGAAGTGCCCGATGGCGAGTTCGACGCGTTCGACCCGGCCAACATCGCACCGGTCGTGGCGTACCTGGCGAGTGAGAAATGCCCCTTCACCGGCAAGGTCTTCACGGTGCAGGGCGGCGCGATCTCACTGCTGGAAGGCTGGCGGACGGTCGGCAACGTGGAGAGCGACGGGCCGTGGGACGCCGCGGAACTGGGCGAGAAGCTCGCTGTTTGGGCATAGTGTTCGCATGTCCACGCAGACGGTGCCGATCCATGTCGTGCATCGGCTGCTCAAGCAGGCACAGCGGCGTGGTGTGGACATCACGCCGCTGCTGCGCGCGGCGGGCATCCCCGGCGACATCGCCTACCGGCCGAAGACGCGCGTCACCGTCGAGCAGATGGCCAAGGTCACCCAGGACCTGTGGAAGCTGACCGACGACGAGCTGTTCGGGATCGGTCCGCCGATCCCGCTCGGCACGCTCAAGTTCGTCACCCTGTCGATCATCCACGCGCCGGACCTGCGCACGGTCATCATCCGGACCTGCGGGGCCAGCCGCGTGCTGACCGGTGTGCCCAGGATCAGGGCGCGGTTCGGCGAATCGACCACGCGGGTCGAGTTGGACGTCAGCAAGCTGGACGATCCGGAGCACCTCGGCACCGAACTGCTCGTCGCACTGGTGCACAGGTGGACGAGCTGGCTGATCGGACGCCGGATCGCACTGCGGTGTGTGCAGCTGCCGTATGCCGTGCCGCCGTACGCCGCCGACTACCACGCGATGTACGGCCGGATGCCCGTGTTCGACGGCCCGGACGGCATGGTCGCGCTGGAGTTCGACTCCGCGTTGCTCGGCGCGCCGGTCGTGCGTGACGAGAACGACCTGGCCGACTACCTCAGCGACCAGCCGGGCGTCTGGTACGCCCGGCGCGACTACGGCAGCACGACCGCCGACCGGGTCCGCAGGATCTTGGAGCGCGGGCTGCGCGGGACGTGGCCGACGGCCGAGGAGATCGCCGACCGGCTGGCGGTCAGCGTGCAGCACCTGCGGCGGCTGCTGCGGGACGAGAAGACGTCGGTCAGCGGGATCAAGGAGGAGATCCTGCGGGACGCCGCGATCGCCAGCCTCGTTCGCGGCGACGAATCGGTCGACGACCTGGCCGTGCGGCTCGGGTTCTCGGAGGCCAGCGCGTTCCGGCGGGCTTTCCGGCGGTGGACCGGCAGCCCACCCGGTGCGTACCGGCCCGACGAACACTGACACGCGTGCAACCAATGTGGCCTTTGTTGCACCACCGGCTACGAATGTGGCCTTCGTTGCACGGGTGCGGCAAGGTGGCTAGACGTGGTCGACGGCCCAGCTGTCCAGCATCGCCCTGGCGTCCACGGTGTTCAACGGCCGTGGCGGGTCGGCTGGTGTGCGGCTGAACCTGGGGGCGGGAGCGGGTTGCCGGGTGTCACCGACGTCGACGAACGCCGCGCGGGCCGTGTTGTGCGGGTGGTCCGGCGCTTCCTGCGGGGTGAGCACCGGCGCGACGCAGGCGTCGACGTCCGCGAAGACCTCGGCCCACTCGTGCATGGTGCGCTGTTTGAACGCGGCTGCCAACTGTTCCCGCAGCCGCGGCCATTGGCCGAAGTCGTACTGGTGTGGCGCGTCCTCGATGCCCAATGTGGACACCAGTTGGTCGTAGAACTCCGTCTCGACCGCGCCGACTGCGACGAACCGGCCGTCGGCGCATTCGTACGTGTCGTAGAAGGGCGCACCGGAGTCGAAGAGGTTCCCGCCGCGCGGGTTCGGCCAGAGACCCGTGTCGCGCATGCCGTGGATGAACGTCATCAGCAGTGACGAACCGTCGACCATCGCGGCGTCCACGACCTGGCCCTGGCCGGAGGACTGGCGTTCCAGCAGCGCGGCCAGCACGCCGAGCGCCAGCAGCATTCCGCCGCCGCCGAAGTCGCCGACCAGGTTCAGCGGCGGCACGGGCCGGTGCCCGGCCGGGCCGATCGGGTCGAGCGCACCGGAGATCGCCAGGTAGTTGATGTCGTGGCCGGCTCGCGGCGCCAGCGGACCGTCCTGCCCCCACCCGGTCATCCTGGCGTACACCAGCCGGGGGTTGCGCTCGAGCAGGTCGTCCGGGCCGACCCCGAGCCGCTCGGCGACGCCGGGCCGGAACCCCTCGACGAACACGTCGGCCGACTCCACGATCCGCGTCACCGTGGCCAGGTCCCCGGGGTCCTTGAGGTCCAGCGCGATCGTGCTGCGGCCCCGGTCGAGCACACCGACGGGCAGGTCCAGCCCGCGCGCCCGGCTGCGCCGGTCGATCCGCAGCACGTCCGCGCCGAGGTCGGCCAGGATCATCGCGCCGAACGCGCCCGGCGCGAGACTGGCGAGCTCGACGACCCGGATTCCGCTGAGAGGTCCCATGCGTCCAGCGTGCTGCAGCCGTGTGCACGACGGCATGACCGGCGCGCTCCAGGTCCGTGACCGCCGCGCGCACCCAGTGGGCCCCCTCACTCCGAGTGGCGGCCGAGCGCAAGCGGTTGTACTGCTGAAATGACAGGAAGGGGCACCACTCATGGCCACTGTGGCTGATCAGCTCGTCCGGACGCTGCGTGACGCGGGCGTCGAACGGGTCTACGGCATCGTCGGGGACAGTCTCAACACGATCGTGGACGCGATCCGCAAGACCGACGGCATCGAATGGGTGCACGTGCGTCACGAGGAGGCCGCAGCGTTCGCGGCTGCCTCCGAGGCCCAGGTGACCGGGAAGCTGGCGGTCTGCGCGGGCAGTTGCGGACCGGGCAACCTGCACCTGATCAACGGGCTGTACGACGCGCACCGATCCGGTGCGCCGGTGCTGGCGATCGCGTCGCACATCCCGTCGGTGCAGATCGGTACCGGCTTCTTCCAGGAGACGCATCCCACGCAGCTGTTCACCGAGTGCAGCCACTTCAACGAGCTGATCACCGAGCCCGAGCAGATGGCGCGGCTGCTGCCGATCGCGATGCGGACCGCACTCGGCAAAGGCGGTGTCTCGGTGCTGACGATTCCGGGCGACGTGGCGCAACTCAAGACGTCCGGGGCGGCGTCGCTGTCCGTGCCGCTGATGACTGCCTCGCCCGTTGTGCCGCCGCAGGACCAGGTCGCCGAGCTGGCCGAGCTGCTGAACTCCGACGAGAAGGTGATGCTGTTCGCCGGGGCGGGTGTACGCGGTGCGCACGCGGAGGTGATGGCCCTCGCCGACCGGCTGGCCGCGCCGGTCGGGCATTCGCTGGGCGGCAAGGAATGGATCCAGTACGACAACCCGTTCGACGTCGGGATGAGCGGCCTGCTCGGCTACGGCGCCTGCTACGACGCGATGCACGAAGCAGACCGAGTGGTGTTGCTGGGCACGGACTTCCCGTATGCCAACTTCCTGCCGCAGGCCCGCACGGTCCAGGTCGACATCGACCAGGCAAGGCTGGGCCGCCGGACACCACTGGACCTCGCCGTGCACGGTGACGTCAAGCTGACGATCGACGCGCTGCTGCCGTTGCTCAGGGAACGCGCCGACCGTTCGTTCCTGGACAGGATGCTGCGGGAACACGTACGCAAACTGGAGAAGGTGGTCGGCGCGTACACCGAACGCATCGACAAGCACCGCCCGATCCACCCCGAGTTCGTCGCCGCCGTACTCGACGACGTGGCCGACCAGGACACGGTGTTCACAGTGGACACAGGGATGTGCAACGTGTGGGCCGCCCGGTACCTCACGCCCAACGGCCGCAGGCGTGTGCTCGGCTCGTTCCGCCACGGCAGCATGGCCAACGCCCTGCCACACGCCATCGGTGCCCAACTCGCGCACCCCGGACGCCAGGTCGTGTCCCTGTCCGGTGACGGCGGCCTCGGCATGCTGATGGGTGAGTTGCTGACCGTCGCGGCGGCGAACATCCCGGTGAAAGTGGTGCTGTTCAACAACTCCACGCTCGGCATGGTGAAGCTGGAGATGCTCGTCGACGGGCTGCCGTCGTTCGGCACCGACCACCCCACGGTCGACTACGCGGCGATCGCCGCGTCCTGCGGAATCCACGCCACCCGAGTAGAGGACCCAGCGACGCTGCGGGACGCGTTGACCAAGGCCTTCGCCCACCCCGGCCCAGCACTGGTCGACGTGGTCACCGACCCGAACGCACTGTCCATCCCACCCCACATCACCGGCGAGATGGTCAGAGGCTTCGCCATCGGAGCAACGAAGACCGTGTTGCAGGGCGGCGTCGGCAGAATGATCGAACTGGCAAGGACGAACCTGCGCAACATCCCCAGGCCATGAACACTCGCCAGCGCAGAGCAACCCGCAACGGTTCGCAAGCACGCGCCGTGCAGGCGGCTCGCGCACCAGCGCGCAAGCCGCACAACTCATCATCTGTACTGACCGATGCACATTGATCATGACCATGCTCGACCGATGACGGTGTCCCGCCACCATCCACCGTGGCGGGACACCGTCGTGGGTCACGGGTACTGCTTGATGTAGACCGGCTGGCCGATCTTCGTCGTGTCGGCCGCATCTCCGACCCCGTTGACCACGTGGTCGATCACCCCGGCGCTGAGGTTCACGGTCATGATGTGGTGCAGCTTCACGCCGGGGGCTCGCGGCACCTCGAACCCGTTCTCGGTGTGGATTTGCGGGTTGTTCTGGTTGAACACGTAGACGCCCGCGCCGTGCAGCGTGTGGTTGCGGACCTTCGGGCCGACCTTGTACCCCGCGTAGCCCTCGACGTCGCCGTTCATCCAGTCGGCCTGCGTCGGCGGGTCGTACGGCAGCTCGTTCTGGTACAGGATCGTCGTGCCGTTCTCGCCGTTCCACGTGGTGTTGTACCGCTGGAAGTGTTCGACGAACAGACCCGTCGCGGTCACGTTGTCCCCGTTGACGACAACGCCCTGGCGCCCGGTGTTGGTGTTCCAGCGTTGGGTGTCGTCGAGGCCCTCGATGCCGTGGTCGGCGCGCCATACCCAGGTGTGGTCGATCAGCACGTTGTCGCTGTTGACCTCCAATGCCGTGTCCGCCTTGCCGATGTGGGGCCCGCCGACCCGGAAGTACACATCGGACAGCGTGGTCGGGTTGCGCGGCGTGCTCCAACTCCAGCCGCGTTGCCTGCCCACGCGCAGCAGCACGGGCGATTCCTGCGGGCCCGCGTCGATCGTGACGCCAGCGACGACGACACCGGGGACGTCCCCGATCTCCAGCGGCACCGCGCCGCGTGCTGCCGTGAGGGTCGCGTGGCCGATGCCGAGGACCACCGTGTTCGGCCAGCGGACCTCGATGCTGCGGGCGATGTCGTACACGCCCGGCGTGAGCAGCAGGTTCTTGCCCAAGGCGAGGTGCGCGTTGATGGTCTGCGCCGAATCACCGGGCTTGGCCACGTAGAAGTCGCTGAGCGGGATCGTGCGACCGGGCGTCATGCCGTTGGCCCAAGAGATGCCACGCGTGTTCTGCTGGGCGGACGGCACGCGGACGTGGTACTTGCCCTTGGCGTCGACGAACAGGTACGGCTTCTCCCGGCTGACCGGGGTGTTGGCCAGCGTCGTGTACGGCGGCGCCGGGAAGGCCGAGTCGTCGGGCGCGCCGACCACACCGGAGAAGACCTGGTTCCACACGCCGTTGGACCAGCTCGCCACCTCGCTGTTGCGGGTCAGCCACTGCTGCTGCGACCCGTTCGTGGTGGCGGGCAACCGCGAGTCGGCGATGAACCCGCCGCTGGCGTACTGCGGGCCCTCGGTGCAGTAGTCCATCAACGACAGGCCGCCGCCGGTGATGTCGAGCCTGCGCAACGACACCGCCTGGGACACCGCCCAGAAGTTGGCCGACGAGCGGCAGCCGTCCTGCCCCTTGGCGTTGACGGTCAACGACAGGTTGGACAGCGTGCGCCAGAAGTTGACCAGCGCGAGGCAGTTCGGGCCCGCGTTGTTCAGACAGCGGTTGTACACCTCGATCTTGCCGTTGATCACCACGTCGGTCGGTGCCGCGCCGAGCCCGGAGACCTCGGTGTAGTACCCGACCTTGATCTGCAGCGGCTTGTCCGCCGTGCCGTAGGTCCCCGGTTTGAACAGGAACGCGTACCGCTGGGTGCCCATCTCGTTGTCGACCTGTTTGGCGTGCGTCGCGTCCAGCGTGGCCTGGATCCGCTCGACCGGCATGCCCGGGTCGAAGACGGTGACGTTCGGGCCGAGGTCGGGGGCGCCGCCGTGTCGTTCGCTCATCGGATCCGCTACTGCCGTGCTGCTCGCGGTGGTGACGAGGGCGAGGCCGAGCGCGAGCGCCCCGCCCCATCCGGATAACTGCGTGAAAGCGCTCCCACGCGCCTGGTGCTGCTCGATCGTCATCGACCTGCCTGTTCTCCAGAGACCGGAGGGATCGGGGGTATTTCTACCTCGTGGATCGGTTCAGCGCCATGGTCCGGCCGGTCTGGGAAACACTCACGAGCTTCGGCCGTTGCCTGTTATCCAAGTTAACTGGTAAACGCGAACAAGACGGATCGGGCAGAGTCGCCTAGGAGGTTCGTATGTCGACGAACGCGACGCCGGACCAAGCACTGCGCGCGCAACTGCGGCAGGCCCTGCGGCACGGCCCGTTCCCGGCCGCGTTGCACCTCGCCATCGAGGCGAGCGGACTGACACTCGACCAGATCCAGGTACGGCTGGCCGAACAAGGAGCCAGGGTCAGCGTGCCGACCTTGAGCTACTGGCGCCGTGGCCGCAGCAGGCCGGAACGCCCCGGGTCCCTCCGGGCGGTGCGCTGCCTGGAGCAGATGCTCGACCTGCCGGCGGACTCGCTCGTGGCACTGCTCGGACCGGCCCGCCCACGAGGCCGGTGGATCGGCCATGTCACCGGCAGCACCGACCTGGGCAAGCTGTTCGAGTCGGGCCGCGCGGTCGAGATGCTGACCGAGGTGGGTGTGCCGCCTCGCGGCGCGCTGACCCGGATCAGCACACAGGTCACCGTGACGATCGACGAGCACCGCCGGACCAGCAGCATTCACCTGCGGGAACTGGTGGTCGCCAACGTGGACCGGCTGTCGCGGTGCGGCGTCATCCACATCACCCAGGAGGACCCGGCCAACCCGCCGACGCTGGCTGGCGTGCGGTTCTGCCGCGCCGGGCGAGTCCGGATGGACGACGCCGAGGGCGTCACGGCGGCCGAGTTGATCCTCGACCGGGTGCTCGACGCCGGGGAACGCGCGCTCGTCGAGTACGAGTGGCAGTTCAGCCCGGGCGTGCGGATGCTCAACTACGAGTACCGGTTCCAGCAGCCGATCCGGGAGTTCGTGCTGCAGACCAGGTTCGAGCCCGGCGTGATCCCGGCGCAGTGCCACCGGTACGCGCGGCAGGACGTGAGCGGCGCGGAAGAGGACCTCACCGAGCTGTGGATCGGCAGTTCGAACACCGCGCTCGTCGCCGAGTCGGACGTGCCGTCCGGCATCGTCGGCATGCGCTGGCAGTGGACCTGACAGCGGGACCTGAGCTGGGCTTTCAACCGGGTTAACAGTATTGCGGTGAAGATCCCGCCCGCACGCCTAACAACTATGGTCAGTGCGCGTTTCCGATCTTTATCTTCCGTGCGGTCATCTCCCTGCATCGGAGGAACTATGGGAACGTGGAAACGGCGCTTTCTGGCGTCGGTACTCGCCGCCACGGCGAGCCTCGTGCTCGGAACAGTGAACACGGCGGTCGCACAACCCGAGGGCGCGATCGTCGACAAGACCAGCAACCCGGTGGCGGGCACCTTCCTGGTGACGTACAAGCCCGACACCACCGCGAGGGCATCGAGCCAGCAAGCCGCGCAGAGCCTGACCGAACGATTCGGCGGCACCGTCGACGCCGTGCTGAGCAAGACCATGTCCGGCTTCGTCGTGACGGGCCTGTCGGGCAAACAGGCCCGCCGGATGGCCGCCGACCCCAGGGTCGCCGAGGTCCGGCAGTCGGGCACCGCCCGGATCGGGACATCGTCGCTCGGTCCCGGCGGAACGCAGAAGGACCCGCAGAACTGGGGTATCGACCGGATCGACCAGCGCGACCGGCCGCTCGACCGGTCGTACACGTACCCCAACGACGGCGCCGGGGTCACCGCGTACATCGTGGACACCGGGATCAACTACACGCACAACGAGTTCGGCGGCCGGGCCAAGGCGGGCGTCGACTTCATCAACGCGAACGACGGCGGCAAGGACTGCAACGGCCACGGCAGTCACGTCGCGGGCATCGTCGGCGGCTCGACCCGCGGCGTGGCCAAGAAGGCCGACCTCGTCTCGGTCCGGATCCTCAAGTGCGACGGATACGGCCAGGACACCGACGTGAACAAGGCCGCGGAGTGGATCGCGCAGAACGCGAAGAAGCCCGCTGTGGTCAACATGAGCATCTACACCGACGACCCCGACGTGGCCGTCTCGGCGATCCGCGGCTCGATCAACTCGGGCGTCCAGTGGGCGCTGATCAACGGCAACAACGGCGGCAACGTCTGCAGCTACGGTCCCGGCGGCCAGATGACCGAGGGCGTCACGACAGGCAGCACGACCAGCGGCGACGGCAAGCGCTCCGACTCCAACTACGGCACCTGCATGGACGTCTGGGCGCCCGGCGACAGCATCAACTCCGCCTGGATCAACGGGAACAGCTCGTACAACACCATCGGTGGCACCTCGATGGCCGCGCCGCACGTGGCTGGTGCGATGGCGTTGCGGCTGCACGACGCGCCCAGCAGCACACCCGCCGAGCTCGAGAAGTGGGTCGTGGACAACGCGAGCCAGGGCAAGCTGTCCGGGATCGGCAGCTCCCCCAACAAGTTGCTGTACATCCCGAACACCGGCACCCCGCCGGACGGTCCGGTCGCGCGGTTCACCGCGTCGTGCCCGTCGAACGGTCTGAAGTGCTCCTTCGACGGATCAACCTCCTCCGGGACGATCTCGTCGTACAAGTGGGCCTTCGGTGACAACACCGCGGACGGCGACGGCAAGACCGTCGACCACACGTACGGCACGAAGGGCACGTACACCGTCAAGCTCACGGTCACCGACAACACCGGCAAGTCCAACACCGCCGAGCAGCAGGTGAACGTGGGCGGCAGCGGCGGCGGGCAACCCCCGACGGCGAGCTTCACCGTGAACTGCCAGTCCTCGGCGAACTGCGCCTTCGACGGCACCGGATCCCGTGACCCCGACGGCCAGATCGCCAGCCACGCGTGGGACTTCGGCGACGGGACGACCGGCAACGGCGCCACGACACGCCACACCTACCCCGCCAAGAGCGCGACGTACACCGCAAAGCTGACCGTGACCGACAACTCGGGCAACTCGGCGACCTCGCAGCGTTCCGTCCAGTGCTGGGGCTTCGGTTCCGGCCAGGCCTTCTGCTTCTAAGGACAAGCCATGAAAATCATGAAGGCACTGGTTGCCTCGCTCGTGGGACTGGCGTGTGCCGCGAGCCCGGCGGTCGCCGCCGAACAACCGGGTGTGCGGGTCATCAACGGCCAGCAGACCACGGTGTCGGAGTACCCGTTCATCATCGCCCAGATGCGCACCGGTGGCGTCCGCCCGGCCGAGCAGTCCTGCACCGGCTCGGTCGTCGGCAAGCGCGCGGTGATCATCGCCGCGCACTGCAAGTTCGGCCAGGGCGAGCCGAAGTACCTGGTGTACGGCCGCGACGACCTCGTGGACACCAGCAAGGGCACGCGGATCGAGATCCAGGAGTTCCGCGTGCACCCGAAGTTCACCCACGCCGACGCTTGGCGTGAGGGCTACGACGTGGCGATCATCTTCACCAAGACCGACATCCCCACACCCGCGGGGATGTCCTACCCGAAGATCGCCAACTCGAGCGACAAGCTGTCCATCGGCACCGCGGGAACCGCGGTCGGCTACGGCAAGACCGACAAGGACGACGCACGCAAGAACAGCAAGCTCTGGAAGACGACGCTGCCGGTCGTCGACGACTCGAACTGCCGCAACATCGCCGGGCAGTTCAACGCCACGTACATGTTCTGCGACGGCTACGGCGACGGCCGGACCGGACTGTGCCAGGGCGACAGCGGCGGACCGTACCTTGTGGACGGAAAGATCTACGGCGTCTTCTCGTGGCTGCGCACCGACTGCGCGTCGTACAACGCGCACGCCAAGCTCTGGGGCGTGCTGGGTGACTGGGCGAACGAGCAGCTGGGCGACACCGGCCCGCCGCCCAGCGGCCCGGGTTCCTCGTTCACCGCCTCCTGCCAGTCCAGCCTCACCTGTGCCTTCGACGGGTCGGGCTCGACCGGGACGATCTCGTCGTACTCGTGGGACTTCGGCGACGGGACCACGGGCAACGGCGCTCGGGTGAACCACACGTACCCGAGCAGGAGCGCCACCTACCAGGCGAAGCTGACCGTCACCGACGGCAGCGGGCGCTCGGCCACATCCCAGCGCGACATCCGGTGCTGGGGCTTCGGCGGCAGTCAGGGTTTCTGCTTCAGCTGACCGCCGGGGGAGTGCCGGGGGAAAGGCCTAAGCAGGGGTGTTCCCTCCCCTGGCACTTCCTTGTGAGTGGTTAGCGGGGTTCCAACCCCGCTGACCACTCACGACAACCACCTGTCAGTAGTCCGCCGCGGGTGGGCCGGTTTCGGTGAGTTCGCCGTCGGCCAGGCGCAGCCACCGCCGCACCCCGATGTCGGCGAGGAACCGGTCATCGTGGCTGACGACGATGAAGGCACCCCGGTACGCGTTCATCGCACTGGTCAACTGGTCCACGCTGACCAGGTCCAGGTTGTTGGTCGGTTCGTCGAGCAGGAGCAACTGCGGGGCGGGCTCGGTGCACAGCACGCACAGCAGCGTGGCCCGCAGGCGTTCACCGCCGGACAGGACACCGACCGGGAGGTTGGCCCGCTCGCCGCGGAACAGGAAACGCGCGAGCAGGTGCATCATCTCCGACTGCGGCAGGTGCGGCGCGGCCGACCGCAGGTTGTCCATGGTGGATCGTTCGAGGTCGAGCAGGTCGAGTTTCTGCGACAGGAACGCGACCCGCCCTTCGGCGCGTGTCATCAGCCCGCTGTCCGGCGTGAGCAGACCGGCGACGAGCCGCAGCAACGTGGATTTGCCGACACCGTTCGCGCCGAGCAACGCGATCCGTTCCGGTCCACGCACCGACAGGTCCACGCCCTCGCCCGCGAACAGCGAACGGACCTGCATCCGTTGCCCGTGGAACACCGTCCGGCCGGCGGGGACGTCGGTGTCCGGCAGGGACAGCGCGATGGTCTGGTCCTCGCGCAGCGCCCGGTCGACCTCGTCCACTTTGGCCTTCGCGGCGTCGAGGCGCTGCGCGTGCATGGTGTCGGCTTTCCCGGCGCTTTCCTGGGCCCGCCGCTGCAGTCCGCCCTTGACGATCCGGGGGATGTCGGTGTTCGTCCGCGCGCCGGTCGCCGCCCGGCGCGCCGAGCGTTCCCTGGCCTGCTGAAGTTCCCGCTTCTCCCGTTTCAGATCCTGCTCGGCGCTGCGCAGGTTCTTCTCCGCGACTTCCCGCGCGGCCTGCTTCGCGGCCTCGTAGTCGCTGAAGTTGCCGCCGTGGAACCGGATCTCGCCGTGGCTGAGCTCGGCGATGCGTTCCATCCGGTCGAGCAGGACGCGGTCGTGGCTGACCAGCAGCAGGCAGCCCTTCCACTCGCCGAGCACGTCGTGCAGCCGCCGCCGCGCGTCCCGGTCCAGGTTGTTCGTCGGCTCGTCGAGCAGCAGCACGTCCGGCTGCTTGAGCAGTTGCGCGGCCAGGCCGAGGGACACGATCTGCCCGCCGGACAACGTGCCGACCGTGCGGTCGAGCGCGACATCGGGCAGCCCCAGCCTGCTGAGCTCGACGCGGGCGCGTTCCTCGATGTCCCAGTCGTTGCCGATGGTGGTGAAGTGCTCTTCGTCGGCGTCGCCGGACTCGATCGCCCGCAGGGCGCGCACGACGGGCGCGATCTCCAGCACTTCGGCCACGGTCGGCTCACCGGCGAGCGGCAGCGTCTGCGGCAGGTAGCCGACCACGCCTTCGGTGGTCACGGAGCCGCTGAGCGGCTCGTACACACCGGCGATGAGCTTCAGCAGCGTGCTCTTGCCCGCGCCGTTGGGCGCGACGAGCCCGGTGCGGCCGGTGCCGATGCTGAAGGTGAGGTCGTCGAACACCGGGGTGTCGTCCGGCCAGGAAAAGGACAAAGCGGAACAAACTATCTTGGACACCGAGGAACTCCCAGATGAGGTGAACGTGCGCGGGACATGACGAACCGCGGTGTCGCCACTGGCGCACCGCTGGTCAGACCGGGCTCACCCGGAGACGTCGTCCTCGGCAACGAGCATCGGAAGCTCGACTCCTCTCACCTGATCATCGACTGTAACAGCCGCGGGTAACCTGGGCAGGAACCTGCACTGGGTCTCGCACGAGACGACCGGGCAGCTGGGGACCGCGCTGGGCATGTCGGACGACGAGATGGCGGAACGCGCGCAGGCCCGTGACGTGGTCGAGTTGCGGGGAGCCTCGCACGCGGTGGCGGTCTCCCGGCCGGGCGAGGTCGCCGATCTCATCGCCAGGGCAGCTCGTTGACCGTCGGTCAAGAGTCACCTCTCGTGTTCACGCGGACGTGCTCCGGCACGGTCGGTACATTGCCAACGTGACACAGGGCGAGGGGAGGGTCGTCGCCAAGCGGTATCGCCTGGTGGCGGCCATCGGCCGCGGCGGAATGGGCGTCGTGTGGCGCGCACACGACGAATTCCTGCACCGGGATGTGGCGATCAAGGAACTGCGGCTCAACGAGTCGGCTGATCCCAGCGAGTCGGAGCCCGCGGCGCGCCGCGTGTTGCGGGAGGCGAGAGCCGCGGCCCAGCTCAGGCATCCCGGGATCGTCACTGTGCACGACGTCGTCACCGACGACGGCCTGCCGTGGATCGTGATGGAGCTGATCGAGGGACGGTCGCTGGCCGACATCCTCGACCACGACGGTCCCTTGCCTGTCGAGGAGGTGGCTCACATCGGGATGCAGGTCCTGCGTGCGCTGGACGCGGCGCACCAACGGGGAATCCTGCACCGGGATGTCAAGCCGGGCAACATAATGCTCGACGGCGACCGCGTCGTGCTGACGGATTTCGGCATCGCGTTGATCGACGGCGCGTCCGCGCTGACCGGAACGGGGCAGATGCCCGGTTCGCCGGAGTACATCGCGCCGGAACGCATCGACGGCCAGGAAGCGACGACGGCCGCGGACATGTGGTCGGTCGGGGTGACGTTGTACGGCGCTGTGGTCGGCCGTTCCCCGTTCAAGCGCAAGGACATCCAGAGCACACTGGCCGCGGCGGCGTCCCGTGACCCGGATCCGGACAAGCGGATCGGCCGGTTGTGGCCGGTCATCCAGGGCCTGCTGCGCAAACCACCGGCCGAGCGGATGACAGCGGTCGCCGCCATCGACCGGCTCAGCACGATCGCGGCGACACTCACGCCGCGGAGTGGAACACCACAGGGCGGAACGCCACGGGTCGTCGCCCCGCCCGACGAAGTGACCTGGATCGACAACGCGGCCAGCCAGGTCACGGACGTGCACGCGACCGCCCCGAACACCCGGACGGCCCCGCCGCCGTTGATGCCGTTGCACGCGCCCGCCACGCCCGGGGACGTCACGCTCGATCCCGTGCCTGTCCGGCCTCGTACCAGGAAAAACGGGTTGTTGCTGGGGCTCGGCGCGGCGTTCGTGGTGGCTGTCGTGGTCGTCGTGATCACCCTCGCCATGCAGTCACCACCCCAAGGCCAACAACAGTCACCGCAAGGTCCCGCTACGGCCGAGCCGAGCCCGGTCCCCGAACTGCAACTGCACAAGGAGAAACTGGGCTTCGAGATCCAGGTGCCGAAGACGTGGACGCGGTCGGAGTCCCAGCCGGGCGCGCAGAGCGACGTCATCTGGAACAACGAGCGGCTCGATCCCGGCAGCGGCGCGATGCAGGTGCAGGTCCGCCGGGACGACGCCAAAGCACGAACGCCTCTGGTGCAGTACCTGTCAGTGCTCAACGCGAACAACGCCAACAGCAGGGACAACCTCGGCTACACGCGTATCGCGCTGGAGGACAACGGCAAGACAGCGGATCTCGAGTACGCGTACACCACCGCCTCCGGCGGTACCGTGATCCACGCGTTGACCAGGGCGTTCAGTGACGACAGCGGTAGGCTCTACCTCCTGACCGTGACGCTGTACGCGGGCAGCGCCAAGGCCGAGCAGGACGGCTGGCGAACGACACGACCTGTCCGCGACGCCGTCCTCGGCAGCTTTCGCATCACGTCCTGACCTGCTGAAACCCGTGTTCGGGACCCCTCCCGGGCCGGACGGGTAGCTTGCCGCGCGTGTTGAAGCGGAGTCGGCCGTTCGCGTTGATCGCCATCCTGGCCGCGGGCGTGCTCGTCGCCGCGCTGACGGGCGCGGCCAGGCCGCTGCCCGCGGGGCAGTTCGCGTTGAGCGGGCACTGGGTGTTCAACTCGCTTCTGCAGATGGCGCTGCACATCGACGGCGCGACAACGAACATCGACGCGCACGCCAACGTCAACGGCGCGCCGGGCAGTCAGGTCGTGCAGAGCGACACCCACGGCTACGTGGTCGGCACGGGCACCATCACCCAGTTCGACAAGGCGACACTGGAGGTGCGGGGCAGCATCAGCCCGCCCGCCGAGGAGCGCCCGGAGGCCATCGAGGGCGTCGGTGGCCCGTACCTGGCGTACCGGAACTCGGGCATGGTCATGCGGATGGGCGACCCGCCGACGGTCATCAAAACCGGTGGCGCGTTCGGCACGCCGATCCTGACCAAGGACGGCACGCTGTGGCTGCACCGCAGGGAAGTCGGCCAGATCTGCACGGTGAACAAGAACTCGCCGGTGGTCGACGGCTGTCCGGTCAGCGTCCCGCCTGGCCACGACGGCGCTCTGACCATTGTGGACGACCGGCCGGAGTTCGTCGACACGTTCACCAGCACGCTGCACACCATCGACAACGGAAAGCTCGGCGACGGCGTGCCGCTCGGGGTGTCGGTGCCGCCGACCGCCCGGCCCGCGACACAGGACGTGGGCGGCCGCGTGGCGATCCTCGACCCGCAGCGGCAGACCCTGTTGCTGGCCGACACCAAGAGCCCGCCTGCCCCACCCATCACGGTCGCGTTGCCGCCAGGTGACTACGACGGTCCGATGTCGACCGGGGACGTGGTCGTGCTGGTGGACCGGCAAAGCGGCAACGTGCTGACGTTCGCGCCGGACGGCCGGGCCAAGGACACCAAGCCGATCAAGCAGAAGACCGGCCAGCCGAGGCTCAGCCAGGGCGAGGACAACCGCGTCTACGTCGAGGACGCCGACGGCACACAGGTGATCGTCGTCGCCAAGGACGGCAACGTGCAGGACGTGTCCACGGCCGAACGCCCCACCCAGACACAGCCACCCGTGCCCGCCCCGAACACCGGCGGACCGCCGGACGGCCGTGTCGCGGCGCCGCCGCCGTCGTCGTCGCAGCCACCGAGGCAACCCACCGGGCAGCCGGACAAGCCACAGCAGCCGGTGGCGCCGCCACCCGCCGTCCCCCCAGGCCGTCCGGGCGCGCCTCCCTCGGTTTCGGGCACCGCGGGGAACAACTCGGTGGCCGTGAAGTGGGGCGCGGCTGCGAACAACCGTGCGGAAATCACGTCCTACCAGGTTTCCTGGCGCGCCAGTACAGGCCAGACAGGCTCGTTGACGCTGGGCGGGGGCGCGCGCCAGACGACCGTGAACGGTCTGACCAACGGGGTCAGCTACGTCTTCACGGTCACCGCGATCAACCAGATGGGCGCCGGGCCAGGGTCGGCGTCCGCCGCGATCACACCGGTCGCGCCAGTCTCCCCGGCGGGGCCGCCGCTCAACCTGCAGGCCAGTTACGACAAGGACGACCGCCCGACCAGAGACGTGACGTTGAGCTGGGGACAACCCCAGCTCAACGGCGGAACGCTCGTGCACTACCTCGTCACCGGTACAGGGCAGGCTCAGCGCACGGTGACCGGCACGCAGACGACGTACCCACAGCTTCAGGCGAGCACGAGATACACGTTCACCGTGCGCGCGGTGACCAAGACCCCTGGCGGGAACACGGTCAACGGCCAGGCCCAGACGGTCGTCGTGCAGGACAGCCAGCCTCCCGCGGTGAACCCCAAGATCACGATCTCGAAGGGCGGGCGGTCCTCCACCAGCAACTGCAAGCCCCCCAACTGTTTCTGGGTGCCCACGACGTTGACCGGGTTCGCGCCGAACAAGCGGTACCGGCTGACCCTGAGTTCGAGCAGCAACCCGACGGTCAACAACGACGAGTTCGCCACGACGGACGCGCAGGGCAAGGTCACGTACCCGGAGCTCAACTACGACGTACCCGGCCAGGAGATCTGGGTCTGGGTGCAGGGACCCAACGGCCGGGTCGAATCGAACCACATCGTCTGGTAGAAGGGATGACAGTGTCGGCAGGCGAGGTCTACCAAAGGATCGCGGACAACGTGCAACGCGTCCTGCGCGGCAAGCCGCAGGTCGTGCGGCTTGCAGTCGCCGCGTTGCTCAGCGAAGGGCACCTGCTCATCGAGGATGTTCCCGGCCTCGGCAAGACCACCCTCGCGCGCTGTCTCTCGCGCAGCATCAGCGGCCGGTGGAGCAGGATCCAGTTCACGCCGGACCTGTTGCCCGGCGACATCACCGGTGTGCAGGTGTACCACCAGAACGACGAGAAGTTCGCGTTCCATCCCGGCGGGGTGTTCGCCAACGTCGTACTGGCCGACGAGATCAACCGCGGCACACCGAAGACCCAGTCCGCGCTGCTCGAGGTGATGGCCGAGCGGCGGGTCACCGTCGACTCGGTCAGCCACGAGGTGCCGCGGCCGTTCCTGGTGATCGCCACCCAGAACCCGATCGAGATGGCGGGCACGTACCGGTTGCCCGAGGCGCAGCTCGACCGGTTCCTGATGCGGCTGCGGATCGGCTACCCGGACCTGAAGTCCGAGGTCATGGTGATCATGAGCGACTGCGCCGGTGTCGACCCGGACGAACTGCCCGCCGTGGTCGACATCCCGACGCTGCAGTCCGCCGTCGCCGAGGTGCGTGGCGCGCGGGTGCACACCGCTGTCGTCGAGTACGCCGCGACGATCGCGGCACAAACCCGTCGGCACGGGGATTTGCGTTACGGCGCAAGCCCGCGGGGAAGCATCGCGCTCGTGCGTGCCGCACAGGCCGTCGCGGCGACCTACGGGCGCGGGTACGTCACCGTGGACGACATCAAGGAAGTCGCGCATCCCGTGCTCGACCACCGGCTGATCCTCACGCCGGACGCGGAGTTGCGGCAGCGCCGGGCCGAGGACATCGTCTCCGAACTGCTCAACGAGATCCCCGTTCCGGCCATGACAGGGGCTTGATCATGCGCTTGACGCGGCGCGGCATCGCCACGCTCGTGGCCGCGCCTGTCCTGCTCGTCACGGGGTTGCTGGCCGGGTACTCGGTGCTGGTCGTGTTGGGGGGCATCGCTTTCTGCGCGGTCCTGGCCGCGGTCGCGGTCGCCGGGCGCAAACCCCGGGTCGACGTGGCGCGGGACGTCTACCCGGACCGGGTCGAGCGGGGCAACCGCGCCGGGATCGTGTTGCGCGTGCGCAACCCGGGCACTCGCTGGCAGGCCGCGTTCACGGCTGTCGACCGGCTCGGCGCGAGCACGTTGCGCATCGCGGTGCGGTCGTTGGCTCCTGGCGCCGAGCAGGCCTACCTGAACGAGTTGCCGACGTGGCAGCGCGGCAGGCACGAGGTCGGGCCGTTGACGCTGCGGCGCAGCGACGCGCTGGGGCTCGGTGAGAACAAGCTGCACATCGGCGACACCGCGACGCTGTGGGTCTACCCGCGAACGCTCCCGGTGCGTTCCGCCGCCAGCGGACTGCCGTTGCACCACCACGACGGCGCGGCGAACGAGACTTCGCCGCGCGGCTCGTTGGACATCCGCGAGGTGCGCGAATACGTCCCCGGTGACGAAGTGCGCCACCTGCACTGGAAGGCCACAGCGCGGACCGGGAAACTGATGATCCGCGACTACGCCGATCCGCAGCAGCCGCAGTTCACCGTCCTGCTGGACAACCGCCCGGAGATCGCGGCCGCACCGGAGTTCGAGGAGGCCGTCGACGTCGCCGCGTCACTCGTGGTGGCCGCGGCGAAGGCCGACAACCGGTGCCAGCTGGTCACGCCGAGCGGAATCGACGTGATCACCACTCCCGGTGCCGTCGCGGTGCAGCGGTTGCTCGACGAGCTGTGCGTGCTCGAACGCACCACCGAGACCGGTTTGCCGCTTGTGCCCAGGGCGTTGGCGCAGTCGTGGGGTGGTCAGTTCGTGGTGATCTCGTCGGCTGTGTCCGCCGCTGACCAGACCGCGCTGGCACGGGTTCGGTCGCGTTACGCGGATCTCGTGGTGATCACGTTGGGGCGTAGGAACATGGCTGTCGCGGGAGGCAAGGTCCTGCGTGCCGCCGACGCGGTCGACGCGACCAGGCAATGGCAGACGGTGATCGCCCGATGAGCACACCGAAAAGCCTCCGTGTCCCGGCGTTGTGGGTGCTGCTGGCCGCCGCGGTTCCCGGTCTGCTGTTCGCGCCGGTCTTCGGGTTGCGCCCGCTGCTCCTGCCGGTGGCGGTCGTTCTCGTGGCCTGCTACGCCACGGTGGAACTGTGTCTGCGCGCCAAGGCTTTGCAGGCGTGGCGGCCGTTGATCGCCGTCGTGCTGGGGTTTCTCGCGGTGTGCGTGGTGATGTTCGGCGTGCCGAACGGGGACAACCTGGGCGCCATGGTCTCCGGTGTGACGGACTCGTGGCAGCTCACCGTGCAGTCGACTTGGCCGGTCCGCCCGGACGCCGAGGCGATGCTGTTCGTGCCGTTGCTCGTCCTGCTCGCGGCCGTGATCGGGATCGAACTCCTGCGCTGGCCCGCGACCGCGCTGCTGCCCAGCCTCGCGGTGCTCGTGGTCAGCCAGGCGTTCGTCGCGTTGTCCGGCACGATGGCCGTCGTGGCGGCGCTCGGGTTCGCCGTGGTGGCCGCCGGGCTGTACATCCCGGGGCGGCCGGGTCTGATGCTGGTGCCTACCGTCGTACTCGGCGTCGTGGGCGCGGCCGTGGGTGCGTTGATCGACGTCGGCGAGCCGTACTCCGTGCAACGGACCGACTCCGCGCAGGTCCCGTTGCCACGCACGGTCAGCCCGCTCGCGGAAGTCGCGGCCAGGCTGGGCAAACCGGACACTCCCGTGTTCAGCTACACCGCGACCGGGCCGGTGGACCGGTGGCGGCTGGTCGTGCTGACCGAGTTCAACGGCGTCACGTGGGAACCGTCGGAGGAGTACCGCAGGCTCGGCGCGGAACTCGCTCGACCGGCCGGTGCGTCCCCGGTGCGGTATTCGGCCAAGATCCAGGCCCCCGACGGGCAATGGCTGCCCAGCCAGGGGATGCCCGCGTCGGTCACGGGTGCCGCGCCGCTGATCGACCCGGCGACGGGCGCGTTGCTGCTGCCCGACCGGAAGGGCGCGGTCGAGTACGACCTGACCTGGTGGGAGCCGCAGGTCGACGACACGTTGCCGGGCGCCGCGCTGTCGTCGGCGGACGCACCGGGCGGGCTCGGCGTGATCCCCCCGGACATCCAGGAACTGGCCACCACCGCGACCGGCGGGATGCGCCCGTCGTTCCGGACGGCGTTGCTGCTGGAGAAGTACCTCAGGGACAACTACAAAGTGGTGACCGGCGGGGTGCTGCCGACCGGCAGCGGCTGGCCGCAGCTGCGGGAGTTCCTGCTGGAGAGCAAGCGGGGCACGAGCGAACAGTTCGCCGCGTCGTACGTCGCCATGGCGCGGATCGCCGGCATCCCCGCGCGGCTGGCCGTCGGCTACCGCGCGCCCCGGACCCCGGTCGGCGCGGAGACGATCGTGCACAACCGCGACATCCTCGTGTGGCCGGAGGTCGCCGTGGCCGGGCTCGGCTGGGTGCCGCTCGACCCGGCCGGTGGGGCAGGCGGTGCGGGCCCGGCGCCGTCACGGCTGGCGCAGATCACCGCGCAGGCGCGGGACAAGGTGCAGCCGCCGGACAAGGCGCCGGAGCCGCCGTTGCCGCCATCTCCCGCGCCGCAGCGCCCGGACACACCGTTCGACTTCATGAAGGCGGCGCTGTGGGCGCTGATCGGACTGGTCGGCCCGATCCTCCTGGCACTGCTGGTGGTTCCCACGCGGAAAGCCGTGCGGACACTGCGCCGCAGACGGCGGACAGGCGCCGACGGGGTGGTGGCCGCGTGGTGGGAGGCCAGGGACCTGATGCGTGCTCACGGATCCCGCATCACACCCGGCATGACCCCGCGTGACCTGGCACGGACGTCCCACAACGCGTCCATCGTGAACGCGTTGTGGGGGATGGCCGGGCAGTTGGACGTCGCGTTGTGGTCCGGCATGGGTGCCGACGACCACGCCGTGGCCAAGGCATGGGCCGAAGTCGGGCAGATCCGCCGGGCACTCGCCGGGCGCGCGTTCGGCGCCAGGTTGCGGGCGGTGTTCGCGATCCGATGACGTTCCTCGGCCGCGGCCCGTTCGCCGTTGTCAACACCGCCGTCAACACCGCCACGGAATCGGGATATCCGGTGGCGGAGAAGACGTTCGACAAGTCGTTCGACCGCAGGACGCTGGCCGCGATCCGGCGCGACCGGGACAAGCTGGCGCAGTTGGCGGCGACGCTGCCGATCCTGCCGACCGGTCTGCCCGAACTGCGCGGCGGAAAGCACCTGCTGCGCATGGAGTTGTGCGCGGAGTCGCTCACCGCCCGCGTCCGGCGCACCGGGGCGCTCGAAGTCCAGGAGGTCCTCGAACTCGGCTACGGCCTGGCTCGTGCGCTGACCGCCGCGCACGCGTCCGGTGTGCTGCACGGCGGGGTCAGCCCCAACAACGTGCTGTACCGCAGGTCGGGCCAGGCCGTTCTCTCGGACTTCGGCGTGGCGATCCGGCAGGCCGTGCCGCGCCGTGACCCGCTGCACGGGATCGAATGGATGTCGCCGGAGACGCTGCAGTCCGGTGTGCTCGACGAACGCGCCGACGTCTACGGGCTGGGCACGCTGTTGTACTTCGCGCTGACCGGCGACTCGCCGTACCCGAAGCGGATCGGTGAGTCGCCGATCGACCGGATCGCCCGGGTGCTCAAGGAGCCCATCCCGGCGGTCAGCAGGCCGGACGTCCCCGTCGAGCTGGCCACCGCGGTCGCCCGGATGCTGGCGCCCGCGGCCGTGCACCGGACGGACAAGGCGTCCACGGTCGTGGCGAAACTCGGCAAGATGCTGTCGCGGCCCGACCCAGGGCCCGCCGTCGTGGTGCGCGGTCGCCGGTCGTGGATTCCCTACGCCGCCGGAGGCGCTGCCACGGCCGCGGCTGCCGCGGTGGTCTGGTGGATGCTGCCGCTGGGCTCGGACGAACCAGACCCGCGATCGGCCGCACCGCAGACGCCGGTGACGCTGGACCTCGCCGACCCGGTGGACCAGGGCAGCGAGATCATGCTCCGTTGGGAGAGCTCCCAAGCGCTCGATGTCACTGTTGTCGTGATGCCGGTCGGTGGCGAGCCCGACTACAAGCAAGCCCGGCGCGAGACCACCTTCAAGGTCACGGTCGAGGCCGGGCGCCAGTACTGCTTCAAGGTCAGGGGAACCAACGCGGGTGTCGCGCAGATCTTCGAGAGCAAGCCGAAGCCTGTGCGCGGGGCGGTGTGTCAGTGATGGAAGGCCAGGAGGTCGAGATGAACCCCGAGCTGAGGTACGCGGGCGGACTGCTGCTGCCGCGAGGGCACGACAGCCTGGTCAACGGGGTGTCGCGCGCGGTCTCGGGTTCCGTGCACGCCCTCGCGCTCGGCGGCGGCTACTCGGTCGGCCCCAGCGAGGGCCGGGTCGTCTACTTCGGACGCAACCGCCCCGAAGTGCACATCTGCATCGGCGAGGACGACCGCCAGGTCAGCCGCAGACACGGGGAGTTGCGGCACTGGCAGGGACGATGGTGGCTGCGCAACACCGGCCGCAGACCGATCCGCCTGCCCCGCGCCCAGTGGCTGTTCGCCGAGGAGGACGCGATCCCGCTCGCGGTGGGCTACACCCCGTTGCTCGTGCCGGGGTCCAGGGAAAGGGAGCACCTGCTGGAGGTGTTCGTGACCGGGGTCGACGGTACCAAACCAGTGTCACGGCACACCGAGAAGACCGACTTGCCCCGGCGGTACGAGCTGACCGACGAGGAGCGCCTGGTACTGGTGGTGCTCGGGCAGCGTTACCTCCGGCACGACCCCGGGGCGCAGCCGTTGACCTGGCAGCAGACCGCGGACATGCTGGCGGAGCTCGACAAGGAGACCGGCTGGACGGCGAAGAAGGTCGAGCACCGGGTCAAGACCGTTCGGGAACTGCTTTCGCGTGACGGTGTTCCCGGGTTGACTCGCGAGGAGGTGGGGGAGCCGGTCGGGAACGCTTTGAACGACAACTTGTTGCGGGAGTTGTTGAAGTCGACGACATTGGTGCCTAGGGATTTGGCGCTGCTGGACTAGGCCGTGTGTCTAAAGTGGATCTTGAGTGATGAATGGTCATGGTTCATGGCACGGGGAGATCTCACGGACGAACAGTGGGCGGTGCTGGAGCCGCTGTTGCCGAAGGGGACGAAGGCGGGACGGCCGCCGGTCTGGTCGCGGCGGCAGCTGATCAACGGCATACGGTTTCGGGTGCGGACCGGTGTTCCGTGGCGGGACGTGCCTGTCGAGTGCGGGCCGTGGGGCCGGATCTACGATCTGTTCCGCCGATGGCAGCGGGACGGCACCTGGCACCGGATCCTCAGCCACCTCCAGTGCCTGGCCGATGCGGAAGGTGCGATCGTGGGGGACCTGAGCATTGACTCCACGGTGTGCCGCGCCCATCAGCATGCGGCCGGGGCCCGGAAGCAGGGTGAACTGCAGAAAGAGCCGCCGGGCGATGTGTTCGCCGAACCCAATGATCATGGGCTGGGACGTTCGCGCGGCGGGTTCACCACCAAACTGCATCTGGCCGTCGAGCAGCGCCAAAAGCCCATGTCGATCGTGGTGACCGCTGGGCAGCGCGGGGACTCGCCGCAGTCCTGATCGCGTGTGCGCTGACAAGGCGTACGCCTCCCGCAGGAATCGCGCCTATCTGCGCCGCCGCGGGATCCGTTGCACCATCCCCGACAAGGCCGACCAGGTGCGCAACCGCCAGAAGCTTGGCTCCCGCGGCGGCCGGTCGCCGCGTTTCGACCCGTTCGACTACCGGGAGCGTCATGCGGTCGAGTGCGGGATCAACCGCCTCAAGAGGCATCGTGCCGTCGCCACGCGATACGACAAGCTCGCGGTCCGCTACGAGGCGACCGTGCTCATCGCAGCCATCAACGAGTGGCTGTAACGCTCGGCCGTCACACGGGGGATCCACGTTCCACCACCGCGGGCAGATGGCTGGCTGGAACAGCACCTGACGGCCACTCCGGCCGCTGCTTGACCTGAACCTTGGTTGAGGTACGAGAGTCTTGTCATCGAACGGCGAGACGAGGAGATTCCGATGACACAGCCCAGGATCCTGGTGACCGGCGCTACTGGAAAGGTCGGCGGCGCGGTGGTGACCCAACTGCACGCGGCGGGCGTGCCCGTGCGGGCGCTGGTGCGAGGGGAGGCGGACTTCCCGGAGGGTGTGCAGGCGGTGCGTGGCGATCTCGGTGATCCCGCGTCGCTGGGCACGGCCCTGGAGGGCGTCGATTCGGTCTTCCTGGTGTGGCCGTTCCTGAGCGCTGAGGGCGCGTCGGACGTGATCGACGCGATCGGGAAGCACGCTCGACGGGTGGTGTACCTGTCATCCGCCGGGGTCGGCAGCGAGCAGGAGAAGCCCGGCGAGGCGATCACCATGTTCCACACGGAGCTGGAGCGGCTGATCGAGGCATCGGGCCTGGAGTGGACGGCGCTGCGGCCCACCGGGTTCGCGAGCAACACGCTGGGCTGGGCGGAGGAGGTCCGCACCACCGGTGCGGTACGGGCGCTGCTGGCAAGGCTGGCCCGCCCGCTGATCCACGAGGCGGACATGGCTGCGGTCGCCGTTCAGGCGCTGACGACCAACGCCCTGCTCGGCGCCCGCCCCCTGATCACCGGCCCCGAACTGATCACCCAGGAACGGCAGGTGGCCCTGATCAGCGAGGCGATCGGGCGACCGGTGCGGTTCGAGGAGGTCGCGCTGGACGAGGCCATCGAGCAGATGAAGGCCGCAGGCTACCCGGCAGAGCTGGTGGAGGCCGTGTTGCCAGCCCAGGCGGAGATGCTCGACAGTCCGGAGCCGGTCAACGATGAAGTGGAGCGCATCACGGGCACCCCGGCCCGATCCTTCCAGGAGTGGGCGGTGGACCACGCGGCGGACTTCCACTGAGAGGGACATCAATACACGTTGACATAGGCGACCGAAGCACCGGATCTCGACTCCGTCGCCCACACGCTTGACGCCGAGGTCGGGCCCTGCTCAGGGAAGCCCCGAGCGGTCGAACCGTGCAGGTCGGGAGGCCATCTCGTGGCTATGGCGTGCCGTCACTCAGAAGGATCCGCACCCATCCCAGAAAGCCATCTCTGCAAGAGTTCTTGAGCACTTCCGACACACACCCTAGTGGTCACAACCGTTAGCGTGCACATCTGAGTCGTGCGATCCGCACGGTCGAGATATGACAGCGTGCGGGTACTCCTTGCGCGGTGGGCGCCGCACGCTCAGTACATGACTGAAACATTGGCTCTCAACGGGCGGTTCGCCAGGCACTACGCGGAAATGGTCGCCGCGATGGTCGCGGGGATGGTGCTTTTCGGTCCCGTGTGGAGCCTCTCGCTCGGCTGGTGGGGCGATCTGGCGCGTCCGGACATCAGCGCGCTTGTCATGGCCACGAACATGACTGTCGGTATGTCGATCTGGATGCGGGTCCGTGGCCATGGTTGGGCACCCATCGCCGAGATGGGTGCTGCCATGTACGTGCCTTTCCTGGTTCTGCTTGTGCCTCACTGGCTGGGGGTGGTTTCCGGTGACGCCGTGATGATCGGCGGGCATGTCCTGATGTTGCCTGCCATGCTTGCCGTGATGCTTCTCAGGCGTGCCGAGTACACCGCGCACCACAGGTCGAAACCCCTGCCAGGCCTGTTGAAACACCGTTGGCCGACGTTGTTGGCGCTGCTGATGACGATCGAAAGCTGGGTTGAGCCGCTGTACCCGCCTGCGGTCGCGTTGATGGTCCTGCCGACCGCCTACCTCGCGATCGGTGCATATCGCAAGCGTTTGCGTGAGCCTGGTGTACTAGGCGTTCAGCTCGCTGGGCTCGGCGCGTATCTGGTGCTTGTCGTTGTCGCGCTGGCTGTGCCGGATGAAGTGGCCAAGTATCTGATCGGTGCGGGCTGGCTCCTGCATGGTGTGTGGGACTACGTCCATCACCGTTACGACAAGGTCGTGCCGCGTGCGTTCTCCGAGTGGTGCGGTGTCCTGGACGTGGTCGTCGGCCTCACGATCATCCTGCTGGTCTGACCGTGGTTCAGGAGTCGGGGAGTTCGGTGGTCGGCGGCCGCCAGCCGGGGCCGAGCTCGTGCATCCGCTTCAGCTCGGCCAGACCGGCGAGCCAGCCCGCCTCGTGCTGGGCCGCGCTGTCCAACTCGTCGTCGGTGTATCCGCTCTGGACGAACGTCAGGTGGGTTCTTCCTTGCGTATCTTCGAGTTCCCACCGGACGACCGTTCCTTCGTCGTCGCCGTAGACGAGTTTCCGGTTCGGCTCCAGTTCGAAGATCCGGCCGTCCACGCCCACCGCCATCGTGCCGCCGACGTGCGGCTCGACCACCGCTTCCCAGCCGAACCACTTCTTGATCGTCGCCGGGTCGAGCAGGCTCGCGAAGACCTCGGACGGTGGCGCGGCGATCGTGTACGAGGCCTTGATCTCCTTCGAGCGCGCCGGGCCGAAGTCGGCCTTCGGCGTCAAGGGCCTGCCGTCCAGGTACTCGGCCAGGTTGGCCACGGCCAGGCTCCAGAAGGTGTGCATCGAGTGCCGTCCGTCGCGGCGGCCCGGCGGGTTCATCAGTTCGTCGAGGGTGGGCAGATCAGTCTGACGCAGGCGTAGGACGGTTCCGTCTTCGGCAGGCGACAGCTGGACTGTCACCGTCGTTTCCTGCGCGTCCAGCGTCCACGAGAAGCTCAGCGTGTCCGCTGTGACCGCCAGCAGCTGTTGCGCCGCTTCGGTCCCCTGTGGGGTGTGCTTGCCCCAGAACGCGTACCGCTCGTCCGGCAGGGACACTTCGGCTTGCTCCGCCAGCCAGACGCGCAGTGCTGTCGCGTCCGTCAGCGCTTCGAACACCTCCTTGGGAGGTTTCGACAGGTGTGCTTCCAGTGTCAGGGCGTCACTCATCGGTCGTGTCCTCCTTGGGATAGCAGGCAACGGCCAGGCGGAAGGCTTCCCCTTCCGCGCCGCCGTGGCGGGTGAACAACTCCTGCAACGTGGTGCGCAGGTCGTTCAGGAAGGCTTCGCGGTTGCCGTTCGGCAGCCTGATCTCGCCGGACACGGCGAGTGTCGGCCCGCCGGTCAGCGTGGCCACGTCGTCGTGCACCTCTTCGACGAGGTTCAGCAGGTAGCCGAGGCTCAGTTCGTCCTGCGCCGTGCGGCTACCCACGCGGCCGACCAGTTGCGGCGACAACCAGTACGACTGCGCGCTGGCCTGGTACACGCCTTCGTGGATGCCGCGAACCCGGCGCTCGCTGACCTGCGTCACCAGTCCGGCGTCCACCATCTTCTTCACGTGGTAGTAGACGCGCTGGGGTGACTGGCCCAGGACCGCGCCCACCTCGGTGCACGACTTCGGGTGCGCCAGCTGCCGGAGCACTTCGACACGGTGCGGCTTGAGCAGGGCCTCGGCCTGCTCGAACCGGTCGATGTAAAACACCTCTTTCATGGTAAAGACAACTTGAACGTAAAAATGTTCTTTGTCAATGCGTCGCTTGCTCCGGAGGCAGTTCGTGGGAGCAGGTCGGCGTCCCGGCCGCGCGCGCCTGGCGGTACGCCAGATGCGGCCCTGCGATGTCCGCCCGTGGGACGTTCGCCAGCGTGAGCACCGCGTCGCCTGCGGCCAGCAACTGGGCGCGCATCCTGGCGAAGTCGATCGCGTCCCTGCCGAACGACGGTGCCCACAGCGACCACGGCCCCGAGACCGTCGCCATGGCGGGGATCAGGTGGCTCTGAAAGTGCGTGCCGAGACCGCCGAACGAGCATCTCGTGGGCACGCGATCCGGGACTGGCACGTCGATGCCCGGCAACACGAACGCCCTGTCGATGCCGTGCCGGTCGATCGCGGCCTGCGCGGCGGCGGCCAGCACCGGGCTCCCGGCGAACCACGCCATGGGCTCGCTCAGTCCTGTCGGCCGCAACTCGTCACCGACGCGCACGTACTCACGGGTGCCCAAGTGCTCGATCGCGAAGGCGAACGCGACCGTTCCGCCGTCGTACTCGGCGTCCAGCTTGCGGGCGTAGAGCTCGGTTCCCTCAGCGGACCGGTGCAGGTGTCCGGTCGCGAAGACGAACTCCATTGTGCGCGGACGACAACGCCGTGGCTGGTTCGCGAAGTACTTGGCCAGCGCCAGCATGCCCGCGTTGCCGTTCTCCTGCACCCACGTGTTGCCGTCGGTGTTGGTGTCGAAGACGATCCTCTCGTCGCTCAGCCCCGGCAGGGTGGCGACCACCGTGCGGGTTCGCGCCTCGCCGGTGAAGGCCAGGACCGTCAGGCTCGCCCGGCTACCGGCCATTGCCTTGAGGCGCTTGGCCTCCTCACCGCCGACGAACACAGCGGGCACGCGGTAGTGCGTTCCGGTGTGCGGGTCGTAGTAGCCGCGGACCTGTTCCCGGGGGAGGTCGAACGCGAAGATCAAACCCGCCGCGCCCGCCTTCCCCGCGGCGATCAGGGCGTCGTTGAGCGCTGCCTCAGCGAGATATCCCCTGTCCACATCGGGGAAGTCGACTATCACCACCTTCCCGCGCGCGTTCGCCGCCGTGACGGGCTCGGTGAGGTGGACCAGGTGCCCCGACGCGAAAAGGGCCGGTTCGCTGTACGGAACGACGCCCGCGATGGGGATCCGCCTGTGTCCGGCGGACAGGGCGCCGCTGGCCGCGAGGTCACCGGTGACCGGCAGCCAGCGCCGGATCCGGGACGGCTCCGACCGGGTCGTGATGCCCGGCAACCGCCGGACCTGGTGCTCCAGCCAGTCGACGACCGCGGTGTGCGCCGGGCTCGCGGTGCTCCGCAGGCCGAAGCCCGCGATCGTGGCGGTCTGCTGTGCCAACTCGGCTTCGCTGGTGAAGGCCGGTGGATCGACCACCGAGTCACACCCCTTGCCGGGCGCGGCCTGTGCCGCCGTGGCGAACTGGGTGAGCAGAAGGGCGGCCAAAGCGCAGACATGTGCTCGCATAACTGCGATGCTGGCAGCGTGAGCGCCTTCGGGGAATGGACTCGGGCAGAAGATCTTCCCGCCTTCGCCTACACCGCCGCCGCACGCACGTGGGACCCGATCATCGATCAGGAGTCCACTGTGGCCGTCGTGCACCTCGGCAACCGCCGGATCACGCTGGTGGCGGGCAGCGACGGGCTGTGCGGTGTGTGGGACGAGCACGTCGACTGCCGGTGGATCGCGGAGCGCACCGGCGTCAGCGCCCTCACCGGCCTCGACGCCGAGGCGCGGATCCTGTTCGGCCCCACGTTCTTGCGCGTCACCAAGGCCGACGACGACGTCGAACTGCGGCGCACGGTCCTGTGCCCGGAAGGCGAGCACCCGTGGCTGCTGATCCGCGTGGAGATCCGCAGCAGGACAACGGGCCGCCGGACGCTGACCGAGCACTGGGACGTCCAACCGCGGTTGGTCAACCTCGAATTCGGCCCGCCACGCGGTGACACGCCGCCGGACCCGGCCACGGTCGTGCTCGAGGAGGTCGGTGGTGATCGGATGGCGGCCGAGTCCGGGCCGCTGACCATCGAACGCGCGGTCGACCTCGTGGCAGGGCAGAGCACTGTCGTGTGGTTCCGGTTCGGGATCGACGACGGACCGGTGGACGTCGGCGTCTACGACAGCAGCCTGCGGCGACTGCGCGAGCGGTTGCCCCGGGCGACGTCCGAGCGCGCACCGGAGGCGGCGGCCGAGATCCCTTGGCACGCCGCGATGCTGACCGGGGCGGCCTGCGCCGACGGAGTCCTCGGCGGCCACACCCTGGACCAGGGGTCGGCGTACTCGTTCCGGCACGGGTTCAACGGCGCGGCCCGTGATCCACTCCAGCACGCACTGCCGTTGGTGTACTTCGAACCGGACCTCGCGTTGTCGGTGCTGCGCAACACCTGTGCGTGGGGCGGCCCGGACGGCGACCTCCCGTACGCGCTCGACGGCCGCAAACAACCGTGGACCAGGAGGTTCCGGCCGTCGGACCAGAACCTCTGGGCGTTGTGGCTGGCGGCCGAGTACGTCCTGGCCACAGGCGACCTCGCCGCGTTGGACCAGCCGGTGCCGTACCACCCCGTGCACCGGGCCGGACCGGTGCCGTTGCGGGAGCACCTGCGCAGGCAGTTCAGGTTCTTCGTCGACGAGGTCGGCCTCGGTGAGCACGGGCACGTCCGGATCCTGAACGCCGACTGGAACGACCTGGCCATCGTCGAGTCCGGAGTGGACAAGGAGTGGATGGTCGAGCACGGCGAGTCGGTGCTCAACTCGGCCATGGCGGCGTGGGTGCTGCCGGTGTACGCGCGGATCGCCGACGCCGAGACCGCGGCGCAAGCCCGTGCGCTGGCAAGGGATCTGCGGGCCAGGGTGTCGGACGAGTGGAACGGCAGGTGGTTCCGCCGCGCGTGGGGAGCGGGACCGATCGGGGACAACGACCTGTGGCTGGAGGTCCAGCCGTGGGCGATCCTCTGCGGCGCGGCGGACGACGACCAGGCCAGGGACCTGCTCGGTACGATCGACCGGACCTGCCGGTCGCGGTCGCCGCTCGGCGCCCGCGTCCGCTGGCCGGGGCCGGGCGAGATCTGGTTCTCGATCAACATGACCCTGGTGTGGGCGGCGGCCCGGTACGCCCCGGAACTGGCGTGGGACGAGTGGAAACGGATGAGCCTGCGGTCGCACTCGGCGGCGTACCCGGACATCTGGTCGGGCACGCTGTCCGGCCCGGACGCGTACCTGCCGCCGGAAAGCGACCGGCCCGGCGAGACGTGGGCGATGCCGGAGATGGGGGTGGCCATGCAGGCCTACCCGGTGGCGAACCTGCACAGCCATTCCCAGCCGTTGCTGGCTTTCCTGCGTCTGCTCGGCGTGGAACCCGGGTCGGTGGAGCGGCTGCCAGGGGGCGCGTTCAGTGCTGGAGCCTGCTCATGAACTCCGCATTGGTCTGCGTCTGACGCAGCTTGTCGAGCAGAACAGTGATGTCGCGGTCGTGCAGCGCGCGTCGCACGACCCTGGTCGCCACCTGCTCCTGGGGCGTCAGCAGCAGGTCTTCGCGGCGGGTGCTGGTCTGACCGGGGTCGATCGCGGGGAAGATCCGCTTGTTCGCGAGCCCGCGGTCCAGCCTGACCTCGGCGTTGCCCGTGGACTTGTACTCCTCGAACATCACGCTGTCGCCCATCGAGCCGGTTTCCACGAGCGCGGTGGCGAAGATGGTGACCGAGCCGCCGTTCTCGATGTTGCGGGCCGCGCCGAGCAGGCGTTTCGGGTGCACGAGCGCGCCGGAGTCGACACCTCCGGTCAATGTCCGGCCGTTCGCGGGCGCACCCAGGTTGTAGGCACGGCCGAGCCTGGTCAGCGAGTCCATCACGATCACCACGTCCTTGCCCGCTTCCGCGAGCCGTTTGGCCCGTTCGACGGCCAGTTCGGCGATGGCGACGTGCTGGCGGGGCGGCAGGTCGAAGGTGGCGGCGATCACCTCGCCGGGCACCGCCCTGGCGAAGTCGGTGACCTCCTCGGGGCGTTCGCCGATCAGCAGCAGCATCTGGTGGCATTCCGGGTGGTTCTTCGCGATGCCGTGCGCGATCGCTTGCAGGACCATGGTTTTGCCCGCTTTCGGTGGGGCGACGATCAGCGCCCGCTGGCCCTTGCCGACCGGCATGAGCAGGTCGAGGGTTCTGGTGGTCAGCTCGTGCTGCTCGGTTTCCAGCCTGAGCCGTTCGTCGGGGTGGATGGTGACCAGGTCGGCGAAGTCGGGGCGTTGGCGCGGTGCCTGGCCGTTGACGTGTTCGACCGCGGTGAGTTTGTGGCCGTCGGTACTGCCGCTGACCGTGTCGCCGCGGCGCATGCCGTGCTTGCGGACCAGTCCGACGGGGACTTGGACGTCGTCCGGGCCGGGCAGGTAGCCCTCCGCCCGGACATGCGCTTTGCCGTCCACTATGTCGAGAATTCCGGTGATTTCCTGCATGGGTGTTCCTCAGGTGTGGGTATGCCGGGAAACGTCGTCCGGCGAAGGTTTTGAAAGACTCTCCGTGGGAGGCCGACTGCCTGCATCCACAGAGGGAGACGTCCCGAGGGTACCCACAGATCTCCCCGGGACGCAACTGGCTTGCTCGGACGGGCTCAGCAGACGCTGTCCGACGGCTTGGGGTTGCCGAGGCCGAACAGGGGGCGCAGCCGCAGGCCGATCCACGTGCCGCCGAGCGCGAACAGCCCCCACAGCCAGCCGTGCAGGCTGCCGACCGAGATGCCGCCGAGGTAGGCGCCGATGTTGCAGCCGCCGGCCAGCCGGGCGCCGATTCCCATCATGACACCGCCGAGCAGGGCGGCGACGGCGGTGCGCCACGGGATCTGGCTGTGGATCTTCCACGCACCGGCCGCCGCGGCCGCGACCGCCGCGCCGATCATGATGCCGATGTTGGTCAGGCTGGTCTTGTCCGTCCAGATCGGTGCGGCCAGCGACTTCGCGTTCGCACCCGACCGCCAGAACTCCCACGTCTCCGGGTGCGCCCCGAACAGCTGGAGCAGTTTGGCGCCCCACAGCGCGAACGCGGACGTGATGCCCCAGATCCCACCGGACACCAGGAAAACAGCGGCGGCGAGCACGCCGAGCACGACCGCGCCGACGAGCACCGGCCACGAGCCGCGCAGCACACGGGCTACCCCGCGCGCGGTCGGCACCACGTCGACCGGCGGCGGATTGCGCCGGGCCTGCACCAGTTTGGTGATCCACACGATCGCCACGAGCACACCGACCGTGATCAGCCACGAGCCGAGCCAGCCGACGTGATCGGCCAGCAGCACACCCGGCAGCGCGGGCCATCCGTCGAACAGCGGGAAAGCCCATGTGTAGAAGACCGACCCGGCGATGAAACCGCCGAGTGTCAACACGATCGTGGACTGTCCTGAGCCGACCGCGAACAGCGTGCCGGACGCGCACGCGCCGCCGAGTTGCATGCCGATGGCGAACAGCACCGCGCCGACCAACAACGCAACGCCGAGCGGTCCGCCGGTGGCCTGGGGAACCGAGCCGAACAGCCCGGACCGGGTCGAGATGATCAACGCGATCAGCGTGGCGGCAGTGCCGAGCAACAGCGTGTGCGCCCGCAGGCCCTGGCCGTTGCCGACCGCGATCAGCTGGCGCCACGCGGAAGTGAACCCGAACCGCGAGTGGAACAGCGCGAGCCCGAGACCCAGCCCCAGGATGAGCAGTACGGCCGGTTTCACGCCGAACGAAGCCGAGACGTACCAGGTCAGTCCCGCCGCCAGCAGTCCGGCGACCGCGAGCGGGACGACCTTGACCGGCTCGGACGGCCGCGGCACCGGCGCGGCGCACGAGGTGGGGAACAGCTGTGTGTCCGCGGGGGTGGTCACCGGGACCTCCTGTCCTGATGGGGAGAGCCCCAGCCGCGGGGGCGGCTGGGACTCGGAGTGGACTCAGTTCGGGATGATTCCGTTCGGTGCCTTGACGATCGACTGGATCAGGCCGAACACCGGGACGCCGAGCGGGGCGAACGTCCACGTGGTGGTCAGGTCGCTGGTGTCCGGTTCGTCCACGATCACCGGGTCGGCCGTTGCCGGGGTCGCGCTCAGCACCAGCAGCGCCGCGGCGACCGCCGTGATGGTCTTCCTCATCTGACTTCCTTTCAGCCGCCGACCAGCTTGAGCAGGTCGAACACCGGGGCGATGGCCTGGGGCAGGCCGGTTGTCGGCGCCAGCACGCTGCCGAGATCCACTCCGGGCAACACCCAGACTGGTGTCTCGGCGGCGGCGACGCCACCGGTCACGAGGCTCAGTCCAAGGACTGAGATCGCGACGATCACTGCTTTGCGCACCAGTTCCTCCGTGTCAATCGAGTTGGGCACTGACAGGCACAACGGTGGCCTTGGCGATCCACTGCCCTGCCAGCTCTTCGGTCATCGGCATCCCGGGCGCGTGCACCTCGCCCGGTCCCATGGGCATCGCGGTCACCTGTGCCACGGCGTAGATCTGCGCCCCGGTGCTCGGGACCGACCCGCGCCACGCGTGGAAACCGGCGATCGTGGGGCTTTCACCGCCGAACCTGTTGCCGAGCGTGACCGCGTAGGACACAGCCGACTCCTCTCGCGGGTCGAACCGCAGCGGCACCGAGAACGTGGTGACGGACGTGCCGATGGGGGTGTTCAACAGCCACGGGGCCACGTAGATCCCGTGGGGGTGGATCGGTGTCTCCGCCTGCTGCGCGGCGATCCTCGGCAGTGTGCCCGCCGCGACCGACCACCCGGAGACCGCGACCAGTGCGCTGTCCTGCCGGGGATCCCCGCCGATCCGGATCCCCGCGTTCGCGGCCGCTTCCCGAACCACCGCCGCCGCGCGGACACTCCGCCCGGAGTCGTCCGAGACGAGAGTGATCCCCTTGACGCCTCGGGAATTCAGGAACGTGACCACCTTGCGCAACGCGTCCGCGTCCTCATCGGACAGCGCGTCCGCCGGGCACCGCGCCAGCACCTGGCGGACCCCGGCGACCAAACCGCCCAGCGCGGCACTGGCGCACTCGGGACCGTCCACTCCTGTCGCGAGGGACGGGCCCGGCTGGTCACCGGTGTCCACACCGACCGAAGCCGACGCGGAACCCTTGGCCAGCACCACCTCGCCACGCCCCGAGGGCAGGTCGACCTCGGCCCACGCCCCTTCCGCGCCCGCGATCGGCGATGCCTGGACCGGTGTGCTGCCCGGCGTACTGACCTGTACGTCGCCCGCGCTCGCCGGGACGTGCACCAGATTGCGCCCCGGTCGGTGCGGACTGATCAGCACAGGCACCCGCTGTCCCGCGACGTTGGCCTCGACCAGGACGGGGACACCGGGAACGGGCAGTTCCGGCGGAACCGGAACGGCCGCGGCGGCACTCCACGCCACCAGCGCCACCGCGACCGCGCCCGCCGTGTATCCGGCTGTGTTCTGAGCGGTCCTCTTGCGGGACAGCACGATCCCGATCACCGGGACGAGGGTGGCGGCCAGCAGGACCAGACCGAGCGAGGTCGTGTAGAGCCGTCGGTCGAGCGCCAGCCCGGACGTACCGACCCTGATCACCCCGGCCACCACCAGGACACCGCCGAACACCCACAGCGGGCGGCTCCGGTCGAGCGCGGCGTGCCCGAGCCACACGACCGCCGCGACCACGTAAGCCGTGTCCAGCACCAATTGCAGTGAAGAGCCCTCGCCGGCGGTCCACCCGGTCGTCTCTGCCACCAGCAGCACGATCAGCGCGCCCGCCGCCCACCTGGCGAACCGGGGCTTGCCCAGCAGCAACGAGACCGTGCTGACCAGTACGGCGTGACCGAGCGCGCCGAACACGTTGACGTTGACAGCCACAATGGACATCAATGCCAGCGCGGCCGACGCGGCGGCCAGCAGAACTGTCGACGCACGCAGGCGCCGTGACAACACACCGGACTGGGCGAACCCGATCCCGGCGACGAACGCCGTTGTCAGGACCAGCGTCAAGCGCAGCCAGAGCGGCCACGCGGACGACACCTCGACCGGCACACCACCGTGCGAGTGCTCCATGGTCACTTCACATCCGCGTCCGCGATGACGAACAGCTCCGAGTGCGGCTTGGCGTTGCCGAAGGCGCCGTGCGGCCACTGCTTGCGGTTGAAGTTGATGCCGGTCTGGCCGGTGAACTCGTCCTTGAACGCGGTGTCCAGTGCGAGCTTGCCGTCCTTGCCCAGCTTGAGAATGTTGACCTTGTGGTCACCGTCGAGCCCGGTCCGCGCGACGAAGTAGTTCGACACCGCCAGGCGCTCGGGAGACGTGGTCTCGTGGTAGAAACCGTCCTCGCCGAGCTTGAAGTTGTCGTACGCGCCCCAGTGCGGTCCCGCCGCGGGCTGACCGGGGTTGATCGGCGCGGCACCGGCAACGGTCGGGCAGTCGGCCTCCGCGCCACCGCCGCGTGCCTCTTCGAGGGTGTCGATCCGGCACTGGAAGCTCGTGCCCGCTGCCAGCAGCTTCTGGATGTCCAGCACGTACACGCCACCGGTCGTGCCGGGGTCGTCCGGCCCGAGCGCACCCTTGCCGCGCCCGGAGATCGCGCGGTACAGGTACTTGTCGTCCGGGCTGGTCTGGATCCAGCCGCCGTTGGACCCGCCGCCGTTGGAGTCGTTGCCCGGGTGGATCGCCTTGTTCGCGGCGCCGTCGTCGAACACCTCGACCCACTTGGGGTTCGGGGCCGTGATGTCCGGCGTGTAGTGCACCGCACCGCCCTGCATGGTCTGGGCGAACGCGCCCTTGTGACCAGGCAGGTTGGTCACAGTGGTCTCCATGACCGCACGGCTTTCCTGGTGCAGCGGGTCGGCGGGGTCGGCACGCGGGCCGTCCTGCAGGTACGACACCGCCCGCAGCTTCGGCTTGTCCCGCTCGGTGATGTCCCATGTGCGGACGGTCGGCCGCCGCAGGTACGGCGACGGGGCCTTGACCGGGTCGAGGATGATGGTGCGCGGCTCGGCGTAGTCGCTGGTCACCAACGTGTTGAGGTCTTCACGAGCCTGGATCCCGTGCGGGTTGGCACATGTGGGTTTGCCGAGCCTCGGCAGGTTCGCGCACAGCTTCTCGTTGTCGCCCTGCGGTGTCGCTGCCGACGTCTGCGACAGCACCTTGCCAGTCCGGTCGAACCGGATCAACGCGCCGGGGCTGCCCGCGAAACCGTTGCCCACAACGGTTTGACCGTTGGCGTAGACGTGCGGGCCCGGCACGACCGGACCGCCCATGTAGGTGCCGTACGCGGTACCGTCCTTCAGCGTCCAGTACGCGTCGGGCACCGAGCCGCCGAGCGTGTTCGTCGGCAGGCTGATTCCCTTGAGCTTCAACTCGGGCAGCGCGGAGACGTCGAACGTGTAGGTCGCGGCGGCGAACAGCGCACCCGCGTAGATGGTGTCGCCCTTGTGCCACACGTATTGCATGTGGTGCGGCTCGTTCTCCACGAGCGGGCCGACTGTGGCGGTGTTGACGACCTTGCCGTACGCGGGTGAGCCCTCGGTGGCGTCGATGACGGCGAGGAAGTCCGGGCCCGGCAGGGCGTTGGTCGCCTTGTTGAGCCCGCCCGCCAGGGAACCCGGCAGGTTCTTGAGGTCCTTGACCAGCGTGTCGGCGATGTTCTCGTCACCGGCCCAGACCAGCAGCCACTTCTTGCGCTGGCCCGCCGCGGCCCTCACCTGGCTGGTGACCAGGTGGTTCTTGACCCAGTACTGCTTGCCGTCGGACCCTTTGCGCGCGTCGACGAAGGTCTTGACGTCGGCGTACGCGGTACTACTGGCACCGCTGTAGGTCAGCGCGCCGACGGCGAGCAGGCTCGCCGCCGCGCCGATCACGGTTTTTCGCCATCGCGGCGAATTCGACCACATGAACAACTCCCTGTTCATTGGATGGGTTCGTGCCACGGGAAAACGGCGCGCGGGAACGCGCGCGTGACGTGGTATTCGTGAGGTGAGGGAGCGAGAACTCGCTTACAGCGAACTGGCCTGCTTGGCCAGGTCCACGTGAAGCCGCCGGACTAGGGCGACACCAGCACTCATGCGCGGAATGGTCCCGACGGTGCGACCGGGCTGTCAAACGGCAGACCAAAGGATGAGACGCCACTCGGTAGAGCAAAGGTTCAACCAAATGGATCAGTCCACTGGTTCCGCTGAAGTGCGGTTCGGGTGAAGTGCCTGGTAGGCGAGGTTCGTCGGACCGCGGAGGTCGGGACGGCGTCGAACATCCCCGAATGAAACCGGACAAGGGCGGATATCCGGCTTGCGATCATTCCCGTCGAGACGTTTCCTGGCGCGCCATTTGAGAAAGGGGAGAAGCCGCCGTGCCGACCCAACAAGCCAACGAGTTCGCCGCGAGCTTACGAGCGCTGCACATCAGGTGCGGCAAACCCAGCTACCACCGGGTGTGCGAACTGGCCGCCCAGTTCGGCGGCCATCCGCTGTCGCCGTCGACGATCAGCGAGATACTGAACGGCAAACGCCTGCCCAAGATCGACTTCGTGCAGTCGTTCGTCCGCGCGCTGGCGCAGCACCGCGACGGGGCCGTGCTGGCGGCCAAGCACAACGCGGAGCTCAGACGGTGGCACCAGCACTGGCAGCAGGCGCAGTTGACCGACGCGGGCAAGCGCCCGGTCGAAGACCGTTGCCGCTGCTGCGGAAGAGCATATGGCTAAATGGACACATGGGCAGGTTGAGTCGTGCCGACCGGCGTCGGCAGTTGCTGGACTCGGCGTTGGAGATCATCCGCGCCGACGGCACCAACGCGCTGACGCTGGTCACCCTCGCGGACCGGGCGGGGGTGTCGCGGCCGGTCGTGTACGACCACTTCGGAACCCGTGAAGGGCTGCTGGTGGAGCTCTACCGCGACTACGACGAGCGGATCGGCGCGACGATGCGTGAGGCGTTGCGGCAGCGTGCCCGGTCGCTCGGCGCGGTCGCGTCCGCGTTGAGCACGGCGTACGTCGACGGGGTCGTGGACGCGGGTGAGAAGTGTGAGGAGGTCTTCGCCGCGTTGTCCGGCAGCCCGCAGACGCGGGAGGTGCTGCGGGAGTCGCGGGAGTTCCACATCGAGCAGTTCCGGCAGGCGCTGGAACCGTTCGCGCGGCTGGATCTGCCCGCGTTGACCGGGATGTTCAGCGCGGTCGACGGCCTGGCGCGGGCCGCGGCCGACGGCCGGATCTCGCGGGCCGACGCGATCGCCACCGCCAGTCTTGTCGTGAAACGGCTTGCCTCCGCCCGCTAACCTACATAATGTAGGTTTCGTGCGAACAGTGGTGATCGGAACGAACCCCCGAGCCGCGGCGATCGCGGCCGCGCTGGCCGTGCCCGCGACGGACACGGTGGCGGGGCACGCTGATCTGGTCGTGGTCTGCGTCGAGGACTACTCCCTTGTCCCGCGACTGCCCGGCGACGCCGACATCGTGAACCTGACATCCGGCACGAGCGAGGACGCGGCCAGGACCGCGGACCTGTTCCCCGGCCGGTACCTGGACGGCGCGCTGATGGCGCACCCCGAGCACGTCGGCCGTCCCGAAACGGTCATCGTCTACAGTGGATCGCCGGATGTGTTCGCCCGCACCGAGAAGCAGCTCGCCCGGCTGGGATCGGCGACGTACCTCGGACCGGCAGCGGGGACGGCGTCGCTCTACGACGCGGCGATGCTGAACTTCGCGTGGGCGACGCTGACCGGCTACCTGCAGACGGCCGCGCTGCTCACCTCGGAGGGAGTTGCCGCGCGGGCCTTCACACCCATGCTGAACGAGTGGATGCGGACCACAGTCGCCGCCGTCATCGACGACTACGCCGACCAGATCGACACCGGGCAATACCCGGGGGACGAGGAATGGCTCGAGCTCGACGAACCGCTGATGCGCGACCTGATCACCGTGACCGAACAACGCGGCATGGACGCCGCGTTGCCGAAAGTGGTCCAGGATCTCACCGCACGGGGCATCGCGGCCGGTCACGGCGCGGAGAGCTTCGCCAGTCTCGTCGAGGTGATCCGCGGTGGCGGGCCCGGTGCCGAACCCGCCACCGCGTGATCAGGTCACGGGCAGGCGGGCTCGCCTGACTGCGCCGGGACGCTCACCGCCGCCCACGCGGCCTTGGTGACGTCGAACTCGGCGCAACTGCCGGGGAAGATCGCCTTGGCCGCCTGGAGAGTGGCGACACGGGCGCGTGCGTGCGTCCACGTCGCGGTCTTGCGCAGCAGGCCGTTGTAGAAGACCTGGCCCGCCTTCTGGATGCCGATGCCGGTGATCGTGGTGTTGTTGCACGTCGGGCTGTTCGGCTTGCCGCCACCGGGGCTGGTGCCCTCGGCGAGCAGGTAGAACCAGTGGTTCTGCGGGCCCGCGGCCGCGTGCACCTCGGTGTTCGGGATGGACGAGCTGAAGCAGTTCGGGTGGTTGCGCTGCGAAGGCTGGTGCATGAACCGGATCGGGCCGTTGCCGACCAGGTTGACCTCTTCGCCGACCTCGTAGTCCGGCGGGTCGTTCGAGTTGTTGGCGAAGTGCTCGGTCAACGCGCCGAAGATGTCACCGGTCGACTCGTTCAGCCCGCCCTTCTCGTTGCCGCCGCCGCTCGATCCGCCCGGCGTGAACTGGAAGATGCCGTGGCCGAACTCGTGCGCCACCACGTCCATCGGGACGACTTGCCGCTGTCCGTCACGCGAGCGGCCGAACGAAGCCGCGCTGCCGTTCCAGAACGCGTTGACGGCCGAGAGGCCCACGAGGGCGGGGAAGCCACGGCCGTTGCCGTCGACGCCGTTGCGTCCCAGCCAACTGCGCAGCATGTCCCATTGCTTCTGTGCGGCGTACAGCGCGTCGACGCACGCCGTTTCCAGGTCGGTGCCGGATCCGTTGCCCCAGTTGTCGTCGGGGCCGGTGAACACCTGCTGGTTGCTCGACCGGGCACACCGGACGCCGTTGCGCGTCGGGTCGATGGTCGAGAACGTGCTGCCGCTCTGCTGGGTGTTGATCGTCACCGGGTTGCCGTTGTAGAAGCTGTTGCCGGTTCCCGCTTTGACCTCGTCCCAGCTGTCCAGCACGGCACCGCTGTGCGCGTCGACGTAGACGTGCAGCACGCTGGGCACCTGCTCGGCCGCCCAACCGTTGAGTACCACTTCGTACGCCAATGCGGGCCGCTCACCGGCGAGGACGACCAGCCGTTCACTCGTCCTGTCCACCGAGCCCAGGTGCTTGCGGGCGATGTCCCGTGCGGTGCTCGCGGTCAGGGCCGGCCGGGTGCCGACGTTGATCCGTGCGGTGTCGGCCTTGATCTGGTCGTGCACGGTTCCCTTGCCGTCGGTGACGATCACGGCGTCGCCGCCGACCACGTCGAGTCCGCGGTAGGTCCGTTGGTAGGACGAGTAGAACAGTCCCGCGGCTCCGGCGGTCGTCGCCGCGCGGCGGAACGTTTCGTCCGGGCTCTGCGCCAGCGCCACACCCGCGCGATCGGCCGCCTGGGTGGCGAGTTCCTCGGCCTGAGCGGTTTGCGCCAGTGCCGTCAGCGTGGACACGACCAACGCGAGACTGGCGGTCACGGCCAGGCCCGCTCGCTTGCGTTTCATCAGCAGTCCTCCACAGGGCGCACCCGGACAGGGTGATGGGGCGGGCACGCCGGATCTCAGGACAGCCCTGCTCGCCGGGCGCGTGCTGGACGTGCCCGGCGGCATCGGACCGTGTGCAGGGTCAAGGTCTGCCTACGCGTAGACGTGTCCCCGATACAAGTGGTAGGGGGAGTGACCGTCAATGCTGCATTCGGCCCAGTGCCATAACAGGGAATCGGCTCGTCGGGCCGACCGCCGAGATCAAGTGCGCCAAGGTTTTCTAATTGGTCCAGTCCACCTCTTCCGTTGCGGCGGGTCGGTGGCGCACACTGACGTACGGTGACGAACGGTGTTTTCACCTTGTGGACCGATGCTCGAGCGCTGGTCGTCACCAATCGGTCGGGAACGCCGAGTAGCTGTACGGCTTTGCCATCTCTTGACCGATACGTCGGACGTTAGTATGGTCTAGACCACAAAACCCTGCAGGTCTTGTGTTTGGTATCGGCACCGGGCGGACGGTGCCGGTCGGCGCGCGACACCGGACCGCAGCTCGTCGTCTTGAGGAGCTGAAAGTATGAAGCGCAGTTTCATCGCGGCCGTTGTCGGACTTCTGATCGCACCCCTGCTCGCCATCGTCCTTCCCGGGACGGCATCGGCACACGGATGGATCACCAGCCCGTCCAGCAGGCAGGACCAGTGCAAGCGTGGCGTCGTCCAGTGCGGCGGCATCAAGTACGAGCCGCAGAGCGTCGAAGGCCCCAAGGGTCTGCGCAACTGCCACGGCAACGTCGGCAGGTTCAGCGAGCTGAACAACGACAACTTGGGCTGGCAGGTCCAGGACGTCAGCTCGAACCAGGCTTTCACATGGCGGATCACCGCCTCGCACGCGACCAGCACGTGGGAGTACTTCATCGGTGGCACCCGCGTGTGGTCGAAGAGCGATGGTGGTGCTCGCCCGGCTTCGACGTTCACGCACAACGTGAACCTCGGCAGCTTCAAGGGCCGTCAGAAGATGCTCGTCGTGTGGAACATCGCGGACACCGCGAACGCGTTCTACGTGTGCATCGACGTCAACATCAGGTGATTGCTTGAAAACGGTCCCGGCCTGGCCCCTGCACCAGGCCGGGACCGTTCACGTCCGTGCGGCCCTCCGATGTCCTCGAAGTCCAGCTCGTGGATCACCCATCGCTCGTGACCCCGGCCGGTGCTACATGGGGTGTTCGATCCAGACGTTCGGTTCGACGTACACGCCGTAATCCCGTTCGGCCGACGCGATGATCGGCGCGATCCCGCCCGCGAAGAGGTTGTCACCGTCGACCAGGTCGACGTTGCCCCACTGCTTCCAGTCCGCGAACGAACCGGAGATGGTCACCGCGAACGGGCAGATCTTGATCAGCTCGGCGCCCAGTCGCTCGTGGGTGCGCAGCCAGCGGTCGGCGAGCAGGCCGTCCGGGCGGCGGCGGAAGGCGTACTCCGCCATCGGGGTGTTCGGCTCGTCCTCCTTGCCGATCGGCCGCACGGACACGATCAGCTTGGACAGCCCGGTTTCCGCCGCACGCGCCTTGAGCGCCTTGAGCATCTCCGACGACAGGTGCTTGCCCCGGTGGCGGGGATCGATCACAACTTCCAACGCGCACAACGCGTTCGGCGGACGTCCGTCGATCTTGTCCTGTGCCGCCCACTGCACCGCCTCGTCCCAGCCGTGGTCCGGCAGTTCGGTCCGGTCCGGCGCGGGATAGGCCAGCGGCACCGAGAGCGTGCGCGCGATCGGCACGTCGTCCTCGAGCGCGATCAGGAAGTAACGCCCCCACTGCTGCCGGAACCGATCCAGGGTGATCATCTTCCCGCTGGCGCCCGCGTAGATGAACTGACCCCCGACATCGCCCAGGTCGAGCGCGGCCTCCGCGAGGTCGGGGCGGGTCGCAAGATCAACGATTCGCATAGCGTCAGCTAAGCGAAAGCTTGCCACCGCGGATACCGTCATCCGGGGGAACTGATCAATTACGGTGAGTAGGATTCCGACCCCTGGGGAGAACGATGAAACGACTGGTAGGCGCCATGGTGGCGCTGGTTTCCGCGACGTTCGTGATCACCGCGCCGACCGCGTCCGCCGCACAGGGGTGTGGCGCGGTGGGCAAGCCGGCAGTTCCCGGCGCCGAGGTCGTCTCGGTGACGGCGGTCGACAAACCGGGCGGGACCGTGGAGTACCCGCCGGGGTTCCCCATCCCGCCGGTCACCAACGTCCCGCCGTACTGCGAGGTCACGGCAGTGCTCACGCATCCGGGCGTCGGCGACAAGGTGACGGTCAGGGCATGGCTGCCCGCCACCGGTTGGAACGGGCGGTTCCAGGGCGTCGGCGGTGGCGGCTACTCGATGGGCACCTGGGACGCGATGCTCGCCGAGCAGGTCAAACTGGGCTACGCGGCCACGACGACCGACGGCGGCGTCGACTCGAATCCGAGCAACCCGAGCAAGTGGGCGTTGGACGCGAACGGCAACGTCAACACTGAACTGCTGCGCAACTTCGCTTCCAGGTCGTTGCACGACATGGCTGTCGCGGGCAAGGCCGTGACAGCCCAGTTCTACGGGCGCCCGGCGACGTACTCGTACTGGAACGGCTGCTCCACGGGCGGGCGGCAGGGCCTGATGAACGCCCAGCGCTACCCGGACGACTACGACGGCATCAACGCGAACGCGCCCGCGATCAACTGGGACCGGTTCCTCGTCGCCGACCTGTGGCCGACGGTCGTCCAGAACGAGGAGCACAACCAGCTCTCGCAGTGCGAGCTGGACGCGTTCGAGAAGGCGGCGGTCGACGCGTGTGACCGGATCGACGGCGTGGCCGACCGCGTGGTCAACGACCCGAGGACGTGCCACTACAACCCCTTCGACCTGGTCGGCACCAAGATCGTCTGTGACGGCAAGGAAGTCGTCGTCTCGCGCGCGGACGCCGACGTCATCCGCAAGATCTGGGACGGCCCGCACGGTTGGTACGGCTTCAACAAGGGCACCGACCTCGGCTGGGTCGCCGGGCAGCCGCCGTTCGAGATCTCGGCGACGTGGGTGCAGTACTTCGTCAAGCGCGACCCGGGGTTCGACGTGAGCAAGATGTCCTACGCGCAGTACTACCGGGTGTTCGCCGAATCGCGGGCGCGCTACCACTCGGTGATCGGCACCGACGACCCTGACCTGTCCGCGTTCCGCAGGTCAGGCGGCAAGATGATCACCTGGCACGGGACTGACGACGCGCTGATCCCGTACCAGGGCACGGTCGACTACCGCGACCGCGTCGGCCGCCGGCTGGGCAACGTGGACGACTTCTACCGGGTCTTCCTGGCGCCGGGCGTCGACCACTGCTCCGGTGGGCTCGGCGCGGTCCCGGTCGACCCGATGGCGGCGCTGGTGAACTGGGTCGAGAAGGGCGAGGCTCCGCGGACGCTGCCCGCCCGGACCGCCGACGGCAAGGCCGGCCGGAACCTGTGCCTGTACCCGTCGGTGGCCAGGTACCAGGGTGGCGACCCGAACGCGCCGGGCAGCTTCACCTGCCGGCGCAGTTGATCAACCGCCTGGTCCGGTGGTGCGCTCACCACCGGACCAGGCGATAACGCCGGCGCGCCGCATTGAGATAATCGCCGGGTGGACACCCAGATGGAAACGCTCGAGTTTCAGGCCGAGGCACGCCAGCTGCTGCAGCTGATGGTTCATTCGATCTACTCGAACAAGGACATCTTCCTGCGGGAGTTGATCTCCAACGCCTCGGACGCGCTCGACAAGGTCCGGCTCGCCGCCTTCCAGGACAAGGACCTGGCCGTCGACACCGATGACCTGCGCATCGAGCTGGAAACCGACAAGACACAACGCACGCTCACTGTCCGGGACAACGGAATCGGGATGTCCCGTGACGAGGTCGTCGACCTGATCGGCACGATCGCGAAGTCCGGCACCGCGGAACTGCTGCGCAAGCTCAAGGAGAGCAAGGAGAACTCGGCCGACCTGATCGGTCAGTTCGGCGTCGGCTTCTACGCCAGCTTCATGGTCGCGGACAAGGTCACGCTGGTGACGCGCAAGGCAGGCGAGACCGGCGGCACCAAGTGGGAATCCGCTGGTGAGGGCACGTACACGATCGAACCGGCCGACGACGCCCCGCAGGGCACGTCGGTGATCCTGCACCTCAAGCCCGAGGACGCCGAAGACCACCTCTTCGACTACACCGCCGAGTACAAGCTGCGCGAGATCATCCGCCGGTACTCCGACTTCATCACCTGGCCGGTCCGGCTCAAGGTCGAGAAGACTGAGAAGTCCGAGGACGGCGAAGAGACCAAGACGGTCGAGTTCGAGACCGTCAACTCGATGAAGGCGCTGTGGGCGCGGCCCAAGGACGAGGCGACCGAGGACGAGTACAAGGAGTTCTACCGGCACATCAGCCACGACTGGACCGATCCGCTCGAGATCATCCAGATGCAGGCCGAGGGCACGTTCGAGTACCAGGCGCTGCTGTTCATCCCGTCACGCGCCCCGATGGACCTGTTCATGCGGGAGAGCAAGCGCGGCGTCCAGCTGTACGTCAAGCGCGTGTTCATCATGGACGACTGCGAAGCGCTGATGCCGGAGTACCTGCGGTTCATCAAGGGCGTCGTGGACGCGCAGGACCTGTCGCTGAACGTGTCCCGCGAGATCCTCCAGCAGGACCGGCAGATCCAGCTGATGCGGCGGCGGCTGGTCAAGAAGGTGCTGTCCACGGTCAAGGCGCTCGACGCCGAGAAGTACAAGACGTTCTGGCAGGAGTTCGGCGCCGCGGTCAAGGAAGGCCTGGTCAACGACTTCGACAACCGGGACGCCATCCTGGAGATCGCGTCGTTCGCCTCGACGAACTCCACCGACGACCTGACCTCGCTCAAGGACTACGTCGAGCGGATGAAGGACGGCCAGGAGCACATCTACTACCTGACCGGCGCGTCCCGCTCGATCATCGAGAACTCGCCGCACATGGAGGCCTTCAAGGCCAAGGGCTACGAGGTGCTGATCCTCACCGACGCGGTGGACGAGATGTGGGCGTCCTCGGTGCCGGAGTTCGACGGCAAGCAGTTCCAGTCGATCGCCAAGGGCCAGGTCGACCTGGACACCGACGCGGACACCACGGCGAAGACCGAGGAGTTCGCCGACCTGCTGACCTGGATGACCGAGACGCTCAAGGACAGCGTCAAGGAGGTCCGGCTGTCCTCGCGGCTGACCACGTCGCCCGCCTGCATCGTCGGTGACGCGAACGACCTCACGCCGACGCTGGAGAAGATGTACCGCGCGATGGGCCAGGAGCTCCCGCCGGTCAAGCGGATCCTCGAGCTCAACCCGGACCACGCGCTGGTCACCAGCCTGCGCACGGCCCAGCAGGAGAACAAGGACGGCGCGGCCGAGACCGCCGAGCTGATCTACGGCATCGCCCTGCTGGCCGAAGGCGGCGAACTGGCCGACGCGTCCCGGTTCACGCGCCTGCTCGCCGACCGCCTCGCCCAGGCCCTCTGAAACCCCTTCGTGCGTGTTTGGCCGGTTCCAACCGGCCAAACACGCACGAAGGTTCAGACGTCTGGCCCTCCCGGACGGGCTGCCGGGCGATTACGTATAGGGCATGGCTTCCTTACGTGTCCTAGTGTCAGCTGTGGCGGCGTCTGCCATGGCTCTCGCGGTGCTGGCGCCGCCGAGCGTGGCCCAGCCTGACCGCAGGCCTGCCGAGCCGCGTAACCCGGCGATCCCGCAGCGCTATCTCGATCAGCCGATCCAGTGGGCGCCCTGTTCGTTCGACGCGGCGATCAAGCAGGCCAACCCGCAGGCCCCGACGACCAACTGCGCCAAGGTCAAGGTGCCGATGGACTGGCACAACCCGGACGCGCACCCGGACATCACGGTGGCGATCGCGTACAGCAAGGCCACCGGCCCGGTCCGTGGCCTGCTGACCAGCAACCCCGGCGGCCCCAGCGGCCCCGGGCTGAACCTGACGGCCACGCTCGCGCTGTCCCGGCCGCAGATGTTCCGCGACTTCGACCTGCTCGGGTTCGACCCGCGCGGCTTCGGTCAGAGCGAGGCGCTGCGCTGCCTGACCACGTCCGAGGAACTGGCCGCGCTGCCGACCACCCCGGACTACCGCGTCCGCGACGAGCAGACCCACCGCACCGAGATCGCCGAGGCGAAGCTGTACGCCAAGGCGTGCGCGTCGACCGAGTTCGGCCGGTTCGTCAGCACGCAGCAGACCGTCTACGACATGGAGTTCCTGCGCGCCCTGCAGGGGCACAGGTTGCTGCACTTCGTCGGCTACAGCTACGGCACGTGGCTCGGCGGCTGGTACGCCGACACGTACCCGCAGCGCGTCGGCCGGTTCGTCCTGGACTCCAACATGGACTGGACGCACACGCAGTGGGACAACGTCAACTTCGACCCGTGGTCCTATCAGCGCCGGTTCGACACCCAGTTCAAGCCGTGGGTCGGCAGGCACGCTGACCAGATCACCGGCAACCTCGGCACGACCGCCCGCGACGTGCAGCGGACCTACGACGCGATCCGCGGCAAGCTGGGGGCGTTGCAGCAGGCGGGCAGGACCTCGGTCCGTCCGCACGACCTGGACTTCAAGGTACTCGGCGTGATCGGCAACGACCGCCGGTTCATCCGCGCGCTGGTCGACATCCTGGTGCACGACGAGTTGGTGAAGGCCCCGGCGGACAAGGTCCAGGCCGGTCACGTGGAGCGCGCCTGGGCACGCCTGGCCCCGGCGTTGCAGGCGTACGACACGCTCGCCACGATCAAGTCCCGCTACCAGATCCCGGTGACCGCGGCGGCCGACCAGGTCGTGAACCTCGGTGCGCTCGGTGACACCGTGCGGTGCAACGACACGGCGTGGAACAAGGATCCGCGGTTCTACACGCGTGAAGCCGACCGGATGGCCAGGCAGAACCCGTGGGCCGGTTACCTCAACGGTGTGCCGTTGTGCGCGTTCTGGCCGTATCCGCCGCAGGATCGCCAGCTCGACCTGAAGGGTGCGCCGCGGATGCTGCTGGTGCACGCCGAACTCGACCCGCAGACCGCCTACGAGGGCGCGTTGCGGACGTACAAGGACATCTCGCACGCTGCCCGGCTCGTGTCGGTGGACGACGAGGGACAGCACGGCGAGTACATCCTCGGCCCGTCCTCGTGCGTGCAGCAGTTCGGTGACAGGTTCCTGTTCAACGGCGAACTGCCGGGTCGCAACGAGATCTGCGGTACCGCGCCGTTGCCGGAGGACGGCTCGGTCTACGAAGTCAGGGGACCGCTCGACGGCAAGGCGCATCCGTTGCCGCGCAGCCTTTCGGCCGGTGCGGCGGAGCAGAACCCGTTGCTGCAGGAGATCTTCGACCAAACCTCGGAGCGTCCCGTGAAGGCGCTTCGCCGCTAGTCAGAGGGGTCCGGGGCCTCGGTGCCCCGGACCCGTCCCATTCCGCCGATGCCCAGCAGCCGGGCTTCGCTGCTGTTGTCGGCTTCCAGCGCGCCGTCCGGCCGCCATTCGGACAACAGCGTGATGCCCGGGGCCAGCAGGTCCATCCCGGAGAACCAGCAGACGAGGTCCGCCTCGCTCCAGTCGTTGATCTGTTCACTCGCGTCGGCGTACACGCTGATGAGGTCGAGAACCTGCTTGTGCGTCACCGGGTCCTTGCCGGCGACGAGCTTGGTGGTGATCACTGAGATCGGCACGAGGCTCCCGGGCGCGCACGCGTCACGGTAGGTGGCCACGAGCCCGCCCGGGTCGTATTCCGGGCCGACGTACAACAGGATCCCGACCATCAGCAGCCCGATCGGCCGTCCGAAGTCCAGCAGCCGACGGGTTTCCGGAGCCCGCAGGACACTGCCCGGGTCGCGGATGTCGGCGTGCACGATCCCGGCGTACTCGTTGCCCTGCAACAGCTTCCGGGCGTGAGTCACCGCTGTCGCGTCGTAGTCGACGTACACCACCCGCCCCTGCGGGGCGCGTCGCTGGACGATTTCGTGCACGTTGCCGACGGTGGGAATTCCCGAGCCGAGGTCGAGGAACTGGTCGATTCCCTCGTCAAGGCAGGTGTCCACGACGCGCCGCAGCCACGACCGGTTCAGCCGCGCCAGCGACGGCGTGCACGGCAGGACGGTCTTGGCCCGTTCGGCCAGTTCACGGTCGGCGGTGAAGTTCATCGCCCCGCCGAGGTAGTAGTCGTACATCCTCGATGCGTTGGGTGTCTCGCTGTCGTAGGAGCGTGGGCCGATCGGCTGCAACCGGGGCGGCGTGGCACGCGTCATCAGGACAGCATCCACTTGGTCCGCAACACAAGCAAGCGGCCCATCGTGGTTCTGTTGTTGGCTACCAGGCGAACTGCGCAGGCCCAGCCTCAGGTTCGGTCGGGTGCACGGTCATGCAATCGGGTGAGGATCAGCCCGGCGGACGCGATCAGGAAGTTGAACGTGGCGGGCTGCAGGCCGTTCCACTGCTGCGACTGCCACATCTGGAACCACTCGCCGCCGATCGCGATGAACCCCGCGCCGAACAACGCCATCATCATCAGGAACCCGACAGTGCCGTAGGAACGAGCCCCGTCGCTGCCACGCACACCCTTGACGAACCCGATGCCGAGGACGATCGCGGTGAGCGCCTCCCACACGATGATCGCGATGTACACGAGCAGGGCGACGGTGGAGCTGGTGATCGCACGCCACATCGTGTTCGGTGACTGGAACGTGGTGTCCATCGCGAGGACGTGCTCGACGAACGCCCGGTTGGTGGGGAAGTCGGTGACGTTGTTCAGGACGACAAGTCCCATGTAGAGGGTGAGGATGCCGGTGGCCACCGCGATGGCCGTACGCAGGCTGCCGATCCGGGTGATCATGCGCGCGACTGTAACAGACCCGCTACACACGGCATCGGTGATCTCGTCCAGTGCCCACCCCGGCAACTCTTCGCCCAGCGTTAACGTTTCCGCAGCTCAAGGCAGCCTATGGTGATCCGCATGCGGTTAGTGACAGTGATTCTGAGCGTGTTCGCGCTGATTGTCGGCAGCGCGGCGGTCGCGTCGGCCAAACCCCAGGTGCGCCCGTTGCCGCAGGCACACGCGCACAACGACTACGAGCACGAACGCCCCCTGTTCGACGCGCTCGACCACGGCTTCACGAGCGTGGAAGCAGACATCTACCTGGTCGACGGCCAACTGCTCGTCGGCCACGACCCGGGTGACCTGACGCCGGAGCGGACCCTGCAGTCGCTCTACCTCGACCCGCTCTACAAGCGAGTGCTGGCCAACGGCGGATCGGTGTACCGGGGCAAGCCGGTCGCCTTCCAGCTGCTGATCGACATCAAGACCAACGGCGTGGCGGCGTACACCGAGTTGGACAAGGTCATGCGCCGCTACCCCCTGCTGTTCACGCAGTACATCAACGGTTTCGTGCTGCGCGGCCCGGTGACCGCGGTCATCTCCGGCGACCGCCCCCGTGAGCTGATGGCCTCGCAGCGGTACCGCCAGGCGTTCTACGACGGCCGGATCGCGAACCCGAACGACCTCGGCCCCGGGTCGGACGCCCGGATGACCCCGCTCGTGTCCGACAACTGGACCTCGCTGTTCACGTGGAACGGCACCGGCGAGTTCCCATCGGCGGAACGAGACCGGTTGCGTCACATCGTTTCCGTCGCCCACAAGGCAGGTCAGCGGGTCAGGTTCTGGGCGACCCCGGACACACCCGGTGCGGCGCGTGAAGCGATCTGGACCGAGCTGCGCAAGGCAGGCGTCGACCACATCAACACAGACGACCTGGCCGGACTGCAAGCATTCCTGAGCCGCTGACCCTAGTTCCCGTGAGTGGCCCACCCGAACCACCCCACGGTGCTCGCGCGCATGCGCAGCCCAGCCCGCAACGGCTCGCAAGCAAGCGCAGAGCAACCCCAACGGGCCTGCGCGTCAGCGCAGAGTGGTGCTTCGGGGGTGTCTCCTGCCCGTCGGCCTGGGCGAAGCCAACCATGGGCTGTCAAGAGGTCGGCCTCCAAAGAGCCCCAGCGACAGCCATACCGATCCTCTTGATAGTCCGTGGTTCCCTGGGGCAGGTCGACGGGCAGGAGGCGCCCGCGCCCTGGAACCCCGGGTCATAAAAACATGCGCCGGGAGGAACACGGCGCGAAGACCTCCTGCTCAGAGGTCTGCTCCCGGCGAGGGGCCTGTCTTTTCACCCCGTCAGGATCCCAGACTTGACCAGGAGTGAGGCGTGTTCATCGACCCGGAAACGTGAGATCCCAGGCCTGAAAAGATGGGGTCCCTCGCCGGGAGGCAGACCTCTGAGCAGGAGGGGTCGCGGGGTGTTGTCCTCGCGCATGCTTTTCGTGTCCCGGGGTTTCAGGGCGCGGGTGTCCCCTGCCCGTCGACCTGCCCCAGGGAACCACGGACTGTCAAGAGATCCGTATAGCTATCGCTGGGCCCGCCATTGTCGTAGGCGGACCTCCTGACAGCCCGTGGTTGGCTTCGCCCAGGCCGACGGGCAGGAGACACCCCCGAAGCCGACCTCTGCGCTTGCGCGCAAGCCGCCTGCTGTGCGTTTGCTCGCTCGCCGACCTGGGCTGGCCTGTGCTTGCGCGCAAGCCGCCTGCTGTGCGCGCGAGCCGTTGCGGGCTGCTCTGCGCTTGCGCGCGAGCTGGTTGGGGCTGGTCAGGGCTCGTTGGGTTTGTAGCAGGTTGTGAAGCCGTCCGGCTTGCCGCTGCTGTCCGCGAAGATTTTCTCCACTTGTTGCTTGCGGAGGTTCTCCGGGTAGCCGGGCCAGTCCGGTTCCTGGCCGTTGACGTGCAACTCGTCCAGCCAGTAGCCGGACTGACCGGAGACCTTCTCGAACTCGAGGTCGCAGCCCTTCACCCGGACGACCGCCTCGAGCACCTTCGTGCTCGTCTTCACGGTCTTGCCGCCGACCTTCTTCGTCTTCTTCTCCGTCTCCGAAGTCGGCTTCACCGCTCCGAAGCCCGCTGCCTTGAGTTCGTCCGCGAACTTGGACTCGCTGCTCGAACACGCCATCAGCACGCCTGCGGTGCTCGCGACCACCGCCACGAGTGCGACCTTGTTCCTCACGGGCGCAGTGAACCGCGTAGATCAACTGCGCAACGGCGGTTCGGGTGAATAGTTATCAGCCTGTTAGCGTGCCCGATGGGCTGAGTGGAGTATTACCGGCGCGTCCCGAAATCGGGTTGCCACGCAGGGTATTTCTTGAGGAAATCCTGGAAAGTCGCGTAAGTCGGGGGCCTTTCGCCAGTCTCATCCCTGACTGGTCGAGAAAGCCACGGGGAGACGTCATGAGTCTCGGTGCCATCGTTCTCGGAACGATCAAGCCTGTTGTGGTGCGGTACTGCCGCGCGCGGATCGGCAGGCGGGACGGGGCGTTCGCGGTCGCGGACCTCGTCGCGCGTGAATCGTTGTACGCCGTTCTCCGCGCGTTGCCCGAAGGGCATGATCCATTGTTGGCGGTCACTTACCGGATCGCCGCCGAAATGGTTGACAAAGAACTGGACGGCGCGCCTGGCTGCCCCGATTCCGCGCTGGACGTCGCCGCTCTTCCGGCCGACGAGCGGGAAGTGATCGTGCTGCGTGTGCTGTGCGGGCTGACCGCTGAGCAGACCGCGCAGGCCGTGGGGATCGCTGCTGCCGCCGTCCGGCTGGTTCAGCACCGTGCGCTGGGAAAACTGCGAAACACAGCCCAAGTGGACAACCATGTGACACGATTCGGTCACGGGGCTGCCATGGAAACGCTCAGTGAGCGCCGCTGAGTTATAGTCGCCCCGCCGGGCCGATGGGGAAGGCACCGGAGTTCGGCGTCTAGGGGGCGGGTTGGCCGAGTTCTTCCAGGCAACGCTGGCTTTCCCTGCCGTGCTGTTCACTTTCCTGCTCGTCGTCTGCGTCGGTTACTGGCTGTTGACCCTCCTGGGTGCCGTCGACGTCGACGAGGACGCGGGGGACCTGCTCGGAGCGCTCGGTTTCGGCGGCGTGCCGCTGACGATCGCGTTGACACTGACGATCGTGGTCGGCTGGTTCCTCAGCCTGGTCGGCACCGTGCTGCTCGCGGGACTCGGCACCGGCGGGCGGATCGTGCTGGGCACGGTGGTCCTGCTCGTCGCGATCGTCCTGGCATTGCTGGTGACCAGGCTGATGGTGACGCCGTTGCGCGCGGTGTTCCACTCCGGACCCGTCGCGTCGCGCGCCGACTTCGTCGGTCGCACGTGCGTGATCCGCACCGGCACGGTCACGGGGGACTTCGGCCAGGCCGAGGTGCACGCGGAGGACGGTTCCTCCGCTGTCGTCCAGGTTCGCCAGGCCGGCGAGGACGACCTGCGCGCCGGCCGGACGGCGCTGATCTACGACTACGACACCGATGGCGAGTTCTTTTGGGTCGCCCCGGTCGAGACTCATCTGAAGGACTGAAAAGCGATGGACGCTATCGGAATCGGGGCGGGCGTGCTGATCGGCGTCGTGCTGCTCGTCATCCTGATCATCCTGTTCACGGTCAGCAGGCTGTTCCGCAAGATCGAGCAGGGCAAGGCGCTGATCATCTCCAAGGTGCGCAACGTGCACGTCACGTTCACCGGCGCGATCGTGCTGCCCGTGCTGCACCGCGCGGAGGTGATGGACATCTCGGTGAAGACCATCGAGATCAACCGCGCCGGTCAAGAGGGCCTGATCTGCAAGGACAACATCCGCGCGGACATCCGCATCACGTTCTTCGTGCGCGTCAACAAGACCGCGGAAGACGTCATCAAGGTCGCGCAGGCCATCGGGACCGCCCGCGCCAGCGACGAGTCCACGCTGCAGGCGTTGTTCAACGCGAAGTTCTCCGAGGCGCTCAAGACCGTCGGCAAGCAGCTCGACTTCGTCGACCTGTACACCAAGCGCGACGAGTTCCGTGACCAGATCATCCGGGTGATCGGCACCGACCTCAACGGCTACAGCCTCGAGGACGCGGCCATCGACTTCCTCGAGCAGACCCCGATGAGCCACCTCGACCCGGCCAACATCCTCGACGCGCAAGGCATCCGCAAGATCACCGAGCTGACCGCGATCGAGCATGTGCGCACCAACGAGTACCAGCGCAACGAGGAGAAGGAGATCACGCGGCAGAACGTCGACGCCCGTGAGCAGATCCTCGAACTGGAGCGCCGCCAGGCCGACGCGGAGGCCAAGCAGAACCGCGAGGTCCAGACCGTCCGCGCCCGTGAGGAAGCCGAGATCACCAAGGTGCAGGCCGAGGAGCGGCTCAAGGCGCACGCCGCGAACCTGCGCACCGAGGAGCAGCTGGGCATCCAGGACGAGAACCGGGCCCGTGAGATCGCCGTCGCCGCGAAGAACAAGGAACGGGTCATCGCGATCGAGACCGAGCGGATCGAGAAGGACCGCCAGCTCGAGGTGATCGCCCGCGAGCGCGAGACCGAGCTTTCCCGGATCAGCAAGGACAAGGAGCTCGAAGGCGAGAAGCGCGCGATCGCCGAGGTGGTCCGCGAGCGGATCGCGGTCGACAAGACCGTCGCCGAGCAGGAGGAGACGATCAAGCGCCTGCGCGCGGTCGAGGAGGCCGAGCGGATGCGGCAGGCACTGGTCATCCAGGCCGAGGCCGAGGCGCAGGAGAAGCTGGTCAAGGACATCAAGGCCGCCGAGGCGGCCGAGCAGGCAGCGAAGTACGACGCCCGTCGCGAGCTCGCGCTCGCCGAGGCCCGTCAGCAGGCCGCGGAACTGGACACCCGCGCCAAGATCCGGCTCGCCGAGGGCGCGCAGGCACAGGCGGCCGCGGAGGGCCTGGCCAGCGTCCAGGTCAGGGAACGCGACGCGGACGCCATCGAGAAGGTGGGCCGCGCGGAGGCCGTGGTCGAGCGCGAGAAGGCCCTCGCCAAGGCCGAAGCGACCTCGAAGATCGGCCTCGCCGAGGCGAACGTGGACAAGGAGAAGGCCGTCGCGGTCGCGGAAGCGTTGCGCGAGAAGCTCAAGGGCGAGGCCGAGGGGCTCACCGAGAAGGCCGCCGCGCTCGCCGCGATGAACGACGCCACCCGCGAGCACGAGGAATACCGGCTGCGGCTGGAGATGGAGAAGGACATCCGGCTCGCCGGACTGGACGTCCAGCGCCAGGTCGCCGAGTCGCAGGCGTCGGTCATCGCCGCCGGGCTGGAGAAAGCCGACATCGACATCGTCGGCGGCGAGTCGATGTTCTTCGACCGCCTGGTCGGCGCGGTCTCCATGGGCAAGAGCGTCGACGGTTTCGTCGAGCACTCGGCCACCGCGCAGACGCTGGCCAAGCCGTGGCTCAACGGCGAGCGGAACTTCGCCGACGACATCGGCCAGATGCTCAGCGGGATCAGCACGGCCGACGTGCAGAACCTGACCGTGTCGGCGTTGCTGCTCAAGCTGATCGGCGCCGGTGGCAAGGAGTCGGGCAAGCTGCAGGAACTGCTGGAAACCGCGAACCGGCTCGGCATCGGTGAGCACTCGGTGGCGGGCCTGCTGCCCCGATGACCACCGTCGCGCCTGTTTCACTGGACGAGGGCACGTACGAGCTGCTCAGGGCGCGGCTGGCGGAGCACGCCGCCGCGCTCGCGGCCCGTGCCGAGCAGCTGAACACCGAGCGCGTCCAGGTGTTCGGCGGCACCGAACTGCGGCTGATCGGCACGGAACGGATCCGCACGGAGAACAACTGCGTGCCGCGTGACGTCGTGTCGGTCAACGGCTCGATGCTGTTCGGGTACAACGTGTTCATCGGACTGCGGCCGGACACCGAGGTCGACGACGTGTTCTCGCTGCACTCGTTCGTCCGTGACGGCGACGCGTTCCGGTTCGACGACGCCGCGCTGCCGGGTCTGCTCGACGACCCGCAGTTCGTGCACGACTTCGCCGAGCTGTACCGGTACTACAAGGAAACCCGGCTGCTGCAGCTGCGCAAGGTCGAGGGCAAGCTGCTTGCGATCTTCCAGACGGGAGCGAACGCGGGCGACATCAAGGTGATGCGCTGGCTCGTCGCCGCCGACGGCAAGCTGTCCTATGAGGACAACCGGGGCGAGCGCGACCACGTCTTCCCGCCGTCGCACGACTTCGAGTGGACCGAAACCACGCGTGAAGACCACGTGCTCGGCCGCCACCCGCACATCTCGATCCAGAACGAGGTGTTCATCGAGACGGTCGGCGGCGACCTGACCATCAAGCTGGAGAACAACACCGAGACCGGCGAGGGTGTCTACGCCGAGCCGGTCGCCGAACCGCTGCAAAGCCTGGCCGACGCGGCCGTGTGCTACGCCTGTGTCGGTGCGCTGATCCTGCTGAAGATCCAGCCGTACAAGGAAACCGAGTGGCGGTACCTGGTCTTCAACACGCAGACCAAGAGCGTCACGCGGCTCGACGGGATCGGGCAGGCGTGCCAGCGGCTGCCCGAGGACCATGGCATCATCTTTCCCGGCGGCTACTACCTGCTCACCGGCGCCGCGAAGACGTTCGACACGGACGTGGCCAGCCTGGAGTTCGAGCGGGTGATCCGCTCGACCAACGGCGAGGACGTGCTCTACGTCTTCCACGCCCGCGCCGAGGGCAAGTACCTGCTGTTGCCGTACAACGTGATCCGCAAGGAAGTCGGCACCCCGATCCCGTGCCACGGCTGGTCGTTGTTCGACGACGGGACCCTTGTCGTCTTCCGCGCGGTGTCCGACGAGCCCACGCGCGTGCACCCGATGCAGGTCTGGCAGACGCCGTACCTGTCCGACACGTACGCCGCCGCACAGGAGAGCGGGACGGGCCCGCTCGGCCGCGTCGGGAACGCCGACCTGGTCCGGGGAATCTCGGACTGCCTGTCGATCTCCCGGATGGTCGGCGAGATGGCGCCGTCCACCGAGGTCTTCGAAGCACTGATCGCCGCCTGCGACCGGGCCTTCGACCACTACCACTGGCTCGGTGACCAGGAACTCGGCGATCTGCGGACACCGCTGTCGGAGGTGCGCGGCGCCGCCGAGCAGGTGCTCGACGAGTTCGAAGGCGTGCAGGCGCTCACGAACCAGGCCGCGGCGGCGCTGACCCAGTCCGATCAGGACATCGCGTCACTGGTCCGCAAGGTCAGGGGTGAGGCGCCGAAGACGGCCGACGCCTGGGTGTCGCAGCTGGCCGAACTGCGCAAGGCGCAGGGCCACCTGATCACGTTGAAGGAGATGCGGTACATCGACACCGCCCGCATCGAGGAACTGAACACCCTGCTGACCGAGGAACTGGGGACCGCCGCGCAGCGCGCGGTCGAGTTCCTCAGCGGCGAGGACGCGTTCACCGGGTACCACGAGGAAGTCGACCGACTGGTCGCGGAAGGCTCGGCGATCAGGACCGTCGCGGAGGCGGTGCCGGTCCAGGACCGGCTGGCCGACCAGGCCGAGGGGCTCGAACTGCTCACCCAGGTGGTCAGTTCGCTCGACATCGCCGACGCGGTCGTCCGCACCGGGATCCTGTCGCGCGTCGGCGAGGTGCTCGGCGGGATCAACCGGGCACGCGCCACTGTGGACGGACGCCGCCGGGAACTCGCCGCGAGCGAGGGGCGTGCCGAGTTCGCGGCCGAGTTCGCGCTGCTCGGCCAGGCGATCACGGGTGCGCTCGCGGTCGCCGACAGCCCGCAGAAGTGCGACGAGGGCCTCGGCAGGCTGATGCTCCAGCTGGAGAACCTGGAGTCGCGCTTCGGCGAGTTCGACGACTTCATGGCCGAACTCGGCGCCAAACGCACGGACGTCTACGAGGCGTTCTCCGCCCGCAAGCAGGCGTTGCTGGACGAGCGGGCCCGTCGCGCGGACCGGCTGGTTGAGTCCGCCGACCGGATCCTGGGCAGCGTGCAGCGCAGGGCCGGTCAGCTGGCGACGCTGGACGACGTCAACACGTACTTCGCCGGTGACCCGATGGTGGCCAGGCTGCGTTCGGTCGCCGACGACCTGCGCGCACTGGGCGACCAGGTCCGCGCGGACGAGTTGGACGGCCGGATCAAGGCCGCGCGCCAGGAAGCGGGCCGCTCACTGCGTGACCGGCTCGACCTGTACGCCGACGGCGGCGACGCGATCAAGCTCGGCAGGCACGTGTTCGCGGTGAACACGCAGGCCATGGACCTGACCCTGGTGCCGCAGGACGACGGGCTGGCGGTCGGGATCACCGGCACGGACTTCCGCGACCCGGTCGTGGACGCCGAGTTCGAAGCCACCCGGCCGTTCTGGAACCAGCTGCTCGTGTCCGAGACGCCCGCGGTCTACCGTGGCGAATTCCTTGCCACAGTGGAGGTTCCGTCCACGCCGTTGGACGAGGACGCCGCGTTGGAGCACGTCAGGAGGATCGCCGAGACCCGGTACGACGAGGGCTACGAGCGCGGCGTGCACGACCACGACGCGGCCAAGATCCTTGAAGCCATCACGCGCTTGCGCGCGGGTGCGGGCGTTCTGCGCTACCCGCCGCATGCCCGTGCGGCAGCGACGATCTTCTGGGCGTACGGACCGGACGACGCGGCCAAAGCGGCGTGGTCGAGGCGCGCGGGTTCGTTGGCGCGTGCCCGTGCGGCCTTCGGGCACACGTCCGCGATCGACGACCTGGCCGTGGAACTCACGTCCGAGATCACGCAGTTCCTGACCGCGCAAGGACTCGAATCGGATCCCTTGGCCGGGGAGTACCTGTTCGAGGAGCTCTCCAGCGCGCCGTTCGGGTTCGTCACCAGCGCGGGGGCCCGCTCGCTCGTCGAGCGCTTCCGCCGGACGCTGGGCGCACAGGCCAAGGCAGCCAAGGAGTTCGACGAGGACCTGCGCTCGATCGACGGCATCGCCGAGCGGCACCAGCTGATCTCGGCGTGGTTGACGGCGTTCCTGGCCAGCGTCGGCGAAACCAGCCCGGACCTGCCCGAAGCGATCGCCCTTGAGCTGTGCCACGACGTGCCGCGGCACGACTCGTCGGCGGCGCTGGACGCGACGGTCGGCGGCCTGCTGGGCACGCACCCGAGGATCGTGGACCGCAAGCTGACCTTCCGCCTGGACGAACTGCTCGCCAGGACACGCGCCTTCCACACCGAACGCGTCCCGGCTTTCCGCGCGTACCAGCGCAAGCGCGCGGAGCTCGTGGCGACCGAGCGGCTCGCGTTGCGGTTCGAGGAGTACCAGCCGAAGGTGATGAGCGCGTTCGTGCGCAACGGCCTGCTCGACGAGGTCTACCTGCCGCTGATCGGCGACAACCTCGCCAAACAGCTGGGCACAGCCGGTGACTCGAAGCGCACCGACCAGATGGGCCTGCTCCTGCTGATCTCGCCGCCGGGTTACGGCAAGACCACGCTGATGGAGTACGTGGCCAACCGGCTCGGCCTGGTGTTCGTGAAGGTCAACGGCCCGGCGCTGGGACACGCGGTGACGTCGGTCGACCCGGCGGAAGCCCCGAACGCCACGGCACGCCAGGAGATCGAGAAGATCTCGTTCGCACTGGAGATGGGCAGCAACGTCCTGCTGTACCTGGACGACATCCAGCACACGTCACCGGAGCTGTTGCAGAAGTTCATCTCGCTCTGCGACGCGCAGCGCCGGATGGAAGGCGTCTGGAAGGGCCGGACGAAAACCTACGACCTGCGTGGCAAGCGGTTCGCGGTCTGCATGGCAGGCAACCCGTACACCGAGTCAGGGCAACGCTTCCGCATCCCGGACATGCTGGCCAACCGCGCCGACGTCTGGAACCTCGGCGACGTGCTGTCGGGCAAGGAAGACCTCTTCGCGTTGAGCTTCATCGAGAACTCGTTGACGTCCAACGCGGTACTGGCACCGCTGTCCACACGAGACAGGTCGGACGTGCCGAAGCTGGTGCGGCTCGCGAAAGGCGACCCCACGGTCCGGCCCGACCAGCTGGCACACCCGTACTCGTCGGTCGAGCTGGAACAGGTCCTGTCGGTGCTGCGCAAGCTGCTGACCGTGCAGCAGGTGATCCTGGCCAACAACAAGGCGTACATCGCCTCGGCCGCCCAGGCGGACGCGTCCCGCACCGAACCGCCGTACCAGTTGCAGGGCTCGTACCGGAACATGAACAAGCTGGCCGAGAAGATCGTCCCGGCGATGAACGACGCGGAATTGGCGGCCGTGGTCGGCGACCACTACCTGGCCGAAGCGCAGACGCTGACCTCCGGAGCCGAGGCGAACCTGCTCAAACTCGCCGAACTGCGCGGCACGCTCACCGCCGAGCAGGCCAGGCGGTGGGCCGAGGTGAAGGCCGCCTACATGCGTGAACAGGCACTGGGCGGCGACGAGGAGGACCCGATGAGCCGCGCGGTGGGCGCCGTCGGCCTGCTCGCCGACCAGGTCGGCACGATCGCGTCGGCCATCAGGGACAAATAACCCTCACGGGAAGGCGGTTGTCCTAGGAGAATTGACCCATGCCGGACCGGTAGCCGCCTGGCCTACCGTCGGACGATGTCGTCCAGGGTGCGATTCCTGTGGAGCCTGTCCTCGGTCGGCGACCCGCTGCGCCGGTCGCGGGCGTTGACGTCGCTCAGCGGGATGCCGGAGGTGGCCGCACACCTGGACTTCTGCGAACAGGCCGAGACGTGCGGGATCGAGTCCGTGCTGATGGCGTTCGGCTTCACGCGGCCGGATCCGATCGTGTACTCGGCGGTGCTCGGCACCCGGACCGAGCGGATCAAGTTCCTGGTCGCCGTCCGGTCGGGCATCTCGTCGCCGACGTACTTCACCCAGCAGGTCAACACGTTGGCCGCGGTCACGGGCGGACGCGTGTGCCTCAACATCGTGGCCGGGCGAGCCCCGGACGAACTGCGCTACTACGGCGACTTCCTCACGCACGACGAGCGATATCAACGCACAGACGAGTTCTGGACGATCTGCCACGCGCTGTGGCGCCGCGACGGCCCGGTGACGTTCGAAGGCAGGCACTACCGCGTCGAAGACGCCCGGTTGTGCGGTTCGTTCGACGGCGGCAGGCCGGAGATCTACCTCGGTGGCAGCTCGGAGCAGGCCGTCGAGCTGGCGATCCGGCACGCGGACTGCCTGCTCACGTTGCCGGACGCGCCCGTGCGTCTGCGCCGGCGGATCCAGCCCGTGCTCGACAGCGGCACCGAGGTGGGCCTGCTGGTCACGTTGATCTGCCGCCCGACGCACACCGAGGCCGTCGAAGCCGCGCACGCGGTCGTGGCCTCGGCGGGGGAGCAGGCGCGGGGGGTGCACGGGCGGTTGCGTGGCCGTTCGGACTCCGTTGGCTACAAGTCGACTTATGCCCTCGCGGCGCGGGGCTCCGAGTGGGTCACGCCCTACCTGTGGACCGGCGCTGTGCCGTACCTCGGGCCGCCCGGTATCTCGCTGGTCGGCTCGCCGGACGGGATCGTCGAGGCGATCTGCCAGTACCGCTCGGTCGGGGTGACGCGGTTCCTGTTCATGGGGCACCCGGACCTGGAGGAAATGGCGTACTTCGGCGCCGAGGTCCTGCCGAGGGTGACGGCGTAGTGTTCCCCCTGCGGATCCTCCAGCGGGACGTCAAGTCCGAAGTGGAGCAGATCGCCGGGATCCTCGACCCGGGCACGGTCACCGGGACCCCCGCGTACCTGCCCGCGCTGACCGCGCGCGGCTTCGAGGTCGAGCCGACCGGGCCGGTCGACGCGATGGTGATGATGGCCGAGATCGGTGCCCTGATCAGCAACGACACCATCCGTGCCGCGCTGACCGCGGCGCACCGCCGGATCAGGCCGGGCGGGATGCTGGTGTTCGACGTCCTCGACGGGGAATCCGTGCTCACGGCGTCGTTGCCGTTGCGCGGCCTCGTGGAGGAGGCTTCGTTGCTGTGCGGGCACAGCAGCGACGTGCGGACCGACGAACAGGTCTACGAGCTGGACCTGCGCACGTGGCGGCTGATGGGCGACCAGGTCGTGTCCCAGTCGGCGGAAACCCGGCTGATCCGGTACTTCCTGCCGCGTGAGCTGCGGTTGCTGCTGTCGGTCTGCGGGTTCACGCAGCTCGGCGCCGAGCCGTTCACCGATCCGGCGCTGGCGTGGTTCCGGCTGGTCTGGGCGAGCCGGACGTGAACTTCGGCGAACTGCACGCCCGCTGGTACGACCGCTGGCACGCCGCGAAGGACTACGAGTCCGAAGTGGACCAGTTGGGCGCGTTGTTCGGCGGCGGGGTGCGGTCGGTGCTCGACATCGGCTGCGGTACCGGCAGGCACCTCGAACTGCTCGCCAAGGCCGGTTACCGCGTGACCGGCGTGGACCGGTCACCGGACATGGCCGCGATCGCGGAGGCGAGGCTGGCGGCGTACCCGTCGGCCGAGGTGATCGCGGCGGACGCCGCCGACGCCGACCTGGCTGGCTCGTTCGACGCCGTGATCATGATGTTCTCGGTGTTCGGCTACCACACCACGGACTCCGCGTTGTTCGAGACGCTCGCCGTCGCGCACCGCCGCCTGCGACCGGGCGGCATGCTGGTTTTCGACGTCCTCGACGGCGCGGCCGTGCTGCGCAGCGGGGTTCGTGGCGGCTGCACGGTACTGACCGACGGCGGCGAACAGCTGATCCGGCTGTCCGGCGGTTGGATCGACCGGCACGCCCAGGTGTACTCGACGGACGTCCGGTTGTGGATGTTCTCCGGCTCCTCCGTGGTGACCGCCGGGGAGCAGGAGGTGCACCCGATCCGGTACTTCGCGCCCCGCGAGGTCGACCTGATCCTGGACATGGCCGGGTTCGTCCCGCTCGGCTCGGCGCCGCTGGCCGGTGGCCAGGCCGGACCGACCCGCGAGTGGGCAAGGGTTTTCTGGGCCAGGAAAGGAGAACACCCATGGACACCACGCGAGCCGACGCCAAGCAGCTGACCGGTGTCCCGCCGGACTGGTCCGCGCTGGTCGGGTCGTGGGTCAACTCGAACCCGTCGACCGAGTACATCACCCGCGTGGACGTATCGGAATCCATGCGGATCACCTGCCACGGCCTGACCAGCTGGGGCACGGTGCCCGCGAACCCCTACGTGGCAAGCGGAACCAACACCGTGGCCGGGTTCCACGCGCGGTACGCCTTCGGCGACATCCGCACCGAGCTGGCCGCGAACGAGAAGTTCGGAATCCTGGTCATCCAGTCGTACACGGAGTTCACCGACGGACGACTGGGCCACTACTCCCGCGAGTTCTTCCACCGACCGGCACCTGGCGCGCGGGCCCAATGGGTGAACTCGAACCCGTCAACCCAATGGATCACCGGGTTCACGCTCGACGGCGGCACGCTGCACGTCACCGCGGCCGAAGAACCAACCGACTGGGGCACAACGCGAGCAACGCTGTACATGGACAACCTGGGCGAACCCGCGTTCCACGCGGTCTACGACCTGGGGTCGTTTTCGGCGACGCTGGCCGCGAACAGCAACAAGGGCCTGGTCATCATCGCCGCGTTCCTCGACTTCAAGGGAACCCGCGACAACCACCTGTGCAGGGAGTTCTACTTCAGGCAAGGTGGCTAAACTCGGCCCGCCACTTCGTGTACCACGCCTCGAACCACGGGAACCCCTTGCTGAGCGGCACGATCGTGCGCACGGTCTCCCGGTAGTACGACTGCTGTTTCGCCTGCCTCGGGTGCGTTCCCAGCCGCTGGACGTTGCTCATCCGGTCGGCCAGCTTGACCGTCAACGCGTCCTTCGGCGCCGTGGCGAGGCTCGCGAGGTACGCCTCCCGGTCGTCGCCCTTGGTCACCCAGCCGACCAGTTCGGCGACCCGGTCGCCGAACTCCTCCCGGACGGTGTCCAGGTCGCAGTCGGTGTCCTCGACGACGTCGTGCAGCACACCGGCACGCAGCACGTCGATGTCCGTCACGCCCGCGCCTTCGGCCAGGATCGTCACGACTTCCAGCAGGTGCTCCACGTACGGCTCACCGGCGGGGCGCTTCTGGTTGCCGTGCCAGCGCACTGCGAACTCGACTGCCTCGTCCATCGCCGCCAGGTCCGCCACCCGGCCTGCCAGGCGTTCTCTCAGCGCGGGCCAGCCATCGCGGGCCTCGAACGTCTCCAGTGCCACGTCATTGTCCAATTGGGATAGTGCCGCCTCGAACTCGTCCGCCCGTGGGTCCGCGATCCTGCGCATCGTCACCAGCGCCGTGTCCAGCATGTCACGGGCCAGCAGCGGGTGTCCCGCCTTCAGCAGCATCAGACCGAGGTCACCGAGTGCCGCGGCGGCCCACCGCTGGTTGCCGAACTCGCGGAAGATCACGATCGCGGTCCGGAAAGCCCGTGCCGCACCGGCGAAGTCGGCGAGCCGGGTGAGCGCCCAGCCGAGGTGGTACTCGTTCGTCCCGCGCGCCGGGTCGTCCCCGAGCACGAACAGCATCTTCGATGCCTGCTGGTGGCACTCCTTGGCCTTCCTGTAGTCACCGGTCACGGTGTAGGTGACGCCGAGGTTGTCGAGGTTCAACGCGATGCCTCTGGCATACCCGAGTTGCTCGCACAGCACCAACGCCCGCGTGGCGTACTCCTTGGCCTGCTCGTACTCGCCCAGTTCGCCGTACATCAGGCCGACGTTGCCGCACGCCATCGCCTGGCCGCTGACGTGCCCGAGCTCCTTGAACTTCGCCAGGCTCTGGGCGAAGTACCCGACCGCGGCCCGCCGGTCGCCCTTGTTCATCACCTGCGCGCCCAACGAGTTCAGCATGTACGCGCAGCCGAGCGTGTCCTCCGCCGCTTCGGCGGCCGCGTACGCGTCACTCAACAGCGCTGTCCCGTCGTACCCGGGGATTCGCCGGTCGAGGAACGTGAGCATGGCCTGCACGATGCGCCAGGTGTGCCCGGCGAGGTCGTGGGCCGCGGCCCAGCCCGCCGCCGACTTGAGGCAGTCGAACTCCTGCTCGAACCAGAGCATGGCGTCGTTCGAACCGGCGAACCTGGGCGGTTCGATGCGTGCCTCGTACGGCTTGACCCACAGCCGTTGCCGCTGCGGGTGCAACGCGGAATCAGCGCTGACCGTGGCGTGCAGATACCAGTCCAGCACCCGGTGCACCGCGGCTCGCCGGTTGGTGTCCGACTCGTACCGCTCGGCCGTCTCCGTGGCGTAGAGCCGCATCAGGTCGTGCAGTTCATAGCGGTTGCCCCGGCGACGCTCGACCAGGTGCGTCGCCAGCAGCCGGTCCAACGACGCCTTCGCCCGGGGCACCGGCAGGTCCGCGAGAGCAGCCGCGGCTTCGAGGCTGATGTCGTTGGCGGGGTGCAGCCCCATCAACCGGAACATCGCCGCCGCGTCCCGGTCGAGCGCCCGGTATGACCACGACAGCGCGGCTCGCAGGTCGGTGTGCGGGTCGTCCTCGCCGGTGCCGAGGTTGTCCAGACGAGCCTTCTCGTCTTCCAAGGCGTGCACGACCTCAGCCAGCGAACCACTGCGGTCGGATCGCTCGGCGACGATCGAGATCGCCAACGGCAGGTGGTCGCACAGTTCGACCAGGCGCGCGGAGGCAGCGGGTTCGGCGGCCACCCGCTCGGCGCCGACGGACACGCTGAGCAGCTCGACGGCCTGGTCGGCGGGCAACCGGTTGAGCGTGACGCGGTGCGCCCCGTCGCGGATCGACAACCCACGCATCTGGTTGCGGCTGGTGACCACCACCAGACTGCCCGTGCCAGGCAGTAACGGCCGGACCTGGTCGGCGTCACGGGCGTTGTCGAGCAGCATCAACACCTGCAGCCCGGCAAGGCTGCTGCGCAGCAGCGCCGACCGTTCCTCGATGTTCGGCGGGATCAGGGCACTGCTCACGCCCAGGCCACGCAGCAGCGTCTCGGCCGCCGCACCCGGCGTGACCGGTTCGCCGTGGCCGTAGCCGCGCAGGTTCAGGTGCAGCTGAGCGTCCGGGAACCGGTGTGCGATCTGGTGTGCGAAGTGCACGGCCAACGTCGTCTTGCCGGTGCCGGGCGCACCGTCGATCGAGATGATCGTCGGCGCGGACCCCTCGCTGTGCGCGACGGACCGCAGCTGCGCCAGCTCACGGCCGCGGCCGGTGAAGTTCGCGATGTCGTGCGGCAGCTGGCGCAACGTCCGCTGCTGTGCGGCGACGACCGGCACTTCGACACGTCCGGGCAGGTCAAGGCTGGTATCGCCGCGCAGGATCTGTTCGTGCAGCGTCCGCAGCTCGTTGCCGGGGCCCAGGCCGAGCTCGTCGGCCAGCAGCCGCCTGGTCTCGTCGTACGCGGCGAGCGCGTCGGCCTGCCGGCCGGAACGGTAGAGCGCGAGCATGAGGTGGGCGGTGAACCGCTCCCGGTTCGGCTCGGCGGCGACGATCTCCCGCAGTTCGGCGATCAGATCGCGGTGCCGTCCCAGCGAGAGGTCGTCGGTGACGCGCTGGTCGAGCGTGTCCAGCCGCAGCTCCTCAAGGCCGGCGCCGAGCCGGTCGCGGATCATGCCGTTGGCGATGTCCACGAGCACCGGACCCCGCCACAGGTCGAGCGCCTCCCGCAGCAGACGAGCCCTCGGCCCGGCGTCGGGAACGGCACGGGCCTGGTTGACCAACGTCCGGAACCGGTGCGCGTCGATCCGGTCGGGGTCGGTCCGCACCATGTAGCCGGGCCCGTGCCTGAGGATCTGGACGGCGTCGGAATGCACGGTCGCCCGCAACCTGCTGATGTGGCTGCGCAACGTGGTCCCGGCCGTGGACGGCGGTGCGCCGTCCCACAACAGGTCGGCCAGCCGCTCGGCGGACACACTCCGCCCCTGCTCCAGCAGCAGAACCGCGAGCAGGCAACGCTCACGCCGACGGGGAATGGACACCGGCCGGTCAGCGTCGATCTCGAACGGTCCGAGCAGCCGGAACTCCACTCAAGCCAACCTAGCGGATCCGTGTCAGCCATCTGTCAACGATCGCGCAACACGGAACTGGAATGGTTGGTGTGCCGGGTGGGCACGAGGACCCGCTGGGGGTGGGCCCTGGCGTTCGGGGGTGAAAGGGCCGGAAGGAACAGGCCATCAGGGGTACGAGGGAGCGGCGCACGGCGACAGGCAGTAGCCGTCGCGCCGGCAGGGAACCCCTGAGCATGGGAGGGCATCTCTGGCCAGATGAACTCCTCGGCGCGCTCATCGACTACCCGGTTCGATGAGCGCGCACAAACGTCCCCGGCCCGGTCAGCCGGGCGGGAGGACCAGACCGCGCCAGAGCCGGTCGAGATCGTCGTCGGGGTTCTCGGTGCGTCCGGTGTGGGTGGGGGAGGTCTGCAGCAGGGTGCTGCGGGGAGCGGTGAGCCAGCGGAAACGCTGGCCGAGGGAGGTGTCCCGGACCTGGGCGGCGGTGGACCCGTCGCAGGCGCCGCACCACAGCCGAAGGCTGTCAGCGAGCAGTTCCATGTCGATCCCCGGGTCGAGGACATGCAAGCGCGCCTCGTCGACATGGGTCCTGCAGCGCAGGTAGTCCAGCGACGAGCAGTACAGCAGCACGCCGACGTTCATGAACTCGCCGCGTTCCTGGCGGGGCACAGCGCGCAGCAGCGCGTACTCAAACACGTGCGACACGGGCGGCCTCCAGTTCCTGCACCCACTGGTCCGAGTTCGCCAGCCGTGACTCGAAGAATGCCAGGTACGCGGCGCGCGCCTGGTCGGGGCCGAACACGCCGTCAGAGGTGAGCCAGTCGTCCGGAACGAGCGCGAGAACCTCCTCGAGGACACCGGTGGGCACGGTCTCGGCGGTGATGGGGCCCGCGGCGGGCAGCATGACGTGGTCGTCGACGTCGAACCGGTAGGTCGACGCGGGTCGCCACCCTGGCCGGAAGTTGTGGTGGAAGTACAACGCGGCACCGTGGTCGATGAGCCAGACGTTCTTGTGCCACAACAGCAGATTCGGGTTGCGCCAACTGCGGTCGACGTTGAGCGTCAACGCGTCGAACCACACGAGCCGTGCCGCCAGCTCCGGCCCGGGATCGCGGACGACGGGGTTGAAGTCGAACGAGCCGGGCAGGTAGTCGAAACCGAGGTTGAGGCCACCGCTGGTGGCCAGCAACTCCTGGACCTCCTGGTCCGGCTCGGACCGGGCCAGCGCGGGATCGAGCCGGACGAACACCGTGTCCGGAACGCGGAAACCGAGCCGCCTGGCCAGTTCGCCGACGATGAGCTCGGCGGCCAGCGCCTTCAACCCGTGCCCGGCGCCCCGGAACTTGAGCACGTACATCCCGAGGTCGTCAGCCTCGATCAAGCCCGGCAGCGAACCGCCCTCCCGCAAGGGGGTGACGTACCGGGTCGCCTCGACAGTACGAAGGTCCACACCGGAATCATGCTGGACAGCGAAAACACCCGGCTGACCGGCCATGGTGCCGGGCACGCGCGATCCGGGCCCGGGCGGCCACGGCCCCCCGATATCCAGCGTATCGGGGGGTGCCGACGGTGGCGCGTGGCTGAAGCCCGACTGGCTTCGGTTGTCCACAGGTTATTGGTTGTCCACAGGAGTTGGGCTGAACTCGAGGGCGGTCCGGCCGTCGGAGACCTGGGTCGTGGCGGTGAGGTGCAAGCCGCAGCCGGTGGCGAGGGCGATGAGCTCGTCGACTGTGCGTTCGTGTCCGTTGAAGCACATCAGCATGAACAGGTCCATGCCTGTGCTGGTGCCGCTGCCCAGTATCGGCTCGATGACCACCACTGTGCCGTCGGGCTCGGCGGCGCGGCGGCATTCGGTGAGGATTCTGCGGGAGTGGTCGTCGTCCCAGTCGTGCAGGATGTCGGACAGCACGTAGGCGTCGGCTCCTGCGGGGATGGGGTCGAAGAAGCTGCCGGGGACGGCGCCCGCGCGGTCGGCGAGGCCGGCAGCCGTGAACCGTTCGACGGCCGCGGCCGCAGATGGGGCGAGGTCCAGTACCCGGCCTCGGAGGGTGGGGTGGGCGCGGAGGACGGCTTCGAGCACGGTTCCGTTGCCGCCGCCGACGTCGAGGATCTCCGGGAACCGGCTCCAGTCGAGGCGTTCGGCGATCTGGGCGACCTGGTCGCGGAACCGCCAGCTCATCTGCTCGTCGAACGACCGCCGCAGCTTCGGGTCGGCGTCGATGTCCGTCCAGAAGTCGCGCCCGTAGCGGTGCACGTACGCGGAGGTGCCGGTGGTGACTGTTTCGAGCAGATCCACGAAGGCGAGTTCGGCGCGCCCGCCCGCGCAGGCCATGTCCAGCAGGATCTTGAAGCCCTGGGGAGCGTCCTGGCCCATCTGGGCGCCGAGATCCGTGGGACGGTAGTGCCCGGAGTCCGGGTCGAAGGCGAAGGCGCCGATCGTGACCAGGTGATCGAGCAGGCGCCGGAGCACCGGTTCCCGGGTGCCGGTCTTGGCAGCGAGCTGCCCGGCCGTCGCACCGGCGCTTCCGGCGTGTTCTACCAAGCTGAGCGTGGCGGCCACCCGGATGGACATGGGGGTGGCCAGGTCGGCCATCGCGAGAATGGACTGTGCCGCTGGTGGTGAATTCACTCGGCCAAGGCTATCCATGCCGACCTGACCTCCCCATCCGTTTTACCTCATCGCCGACCAGAACCCGCAGTTGTGCTCAGTGGACACATCGACCTGCTTGATGGCGTTGGGCGCCAACGACTGTGCTGTGACAGCCCGGTCGCTGTACCGGTAGGCGGGCCACTCGGGCAGACCCCGGCCGTTGGGATTCCCCGTCGCCGCGAACCGCGTCCAGTATCCGACCATCTGCTTGGCGAGCTTCTGCTGGTCGGCGTTCAGCTCGAACGGCGGGACGTCGAACAGGTACGCGACTTCCGACGAGTGGAAGGCGCCCGGTGGGAAGCCGGGCGGGAACAGCGGACCGAAGAAACCCACAGGCGCTGTGCGGTCGGCGAACTCGTAGGTGTACGTCGCCGTCTTGCGGGCCAGCAGCCGGTCGTCCGCGAGCTGGTTGCACGCCCACGCGCCATCGGTCAGGACCGCGCCGTACGCCACGCGCGGCGACTCATACGCGGAAGCCGGGTACGCGGCCTCGATCTTGGCGGCTTTGTCATCACCGTAAGCGGTCTTCAGCAGGCCCGTGTAGTCGAACGGTTCCTGGACGGTCGCGGCGGTCAGCCTGCCTTCATCACGGGTGTTGCCCCAGATCACCGGTACCCGGTTGAACCGGCCGGAACGCAGCGCGTCGACCGGGTGGATCGGCAGCACCTGGTTGCCGACCACGATCGGGGTCGTGCCACGGTCGATCGCGGTGAACGCCGACGCGGGCAACCGGCGCAGACAGGCGACATCCGAGCAGCCGAGCTGCTTGCTCAGCGCGAGCGCGTCCGCTTCCGCCTTGGCCTTCGTGATCCACGGGGAACTGGCCGGGAAACCGTGGATCACGCCGTTGTTCGGCCACGTCATGGAGCAGCCGCCGCTTTGCGCGATCGCCTTGTCGAACAGGCCACGCGAGAGCGGTGAGGTGACATTCGCGCACACGTCGAACGCGCCGCCGGACTCACCGAAGATGGTGACGTTGTGCGGGTCACCGCCGAACGACGCCGCGTTGCGCTTCACCCAGCGAAGGGCCGCCTGCTGGTCCTCGATGCCGTACGCGCCCGAGCCGGGCATGTCCGGGTGGCCGAGGAAGCCGAAGATCCCGAGCCGGTAGTTGAAGGTCACGACGACCACGTCACCCTGCACGGCCAGCCGCCGGGCACCGAACCCCTCACCGGACAGGTAGCTGTTGCCGCCGCCGTGGATCCACACCATGACGGGCTTGCGTCCGTGCCGGGACGGCGTGGTGACGTTCAGGTACAGACAGTCCTCGTTGGTGCTGGGCTGGCCGCCTCCGCCCGCTTGGGCGCACGCGGCACCCGGCTTGGTCGCGTCACGGGGCGTGGTCCACGGCGTGACGGATTGTGGCGACCGCCAACGCCGGTCACCCACGGGCGGCGCGGCGTAAGGGATGCCTTGATACAGCTGGTGGTCGGTCGCGACCGTGCCACGCACGGGGCCCGCGTCGGTCCACACCAGTCCGTCCTGGCCTGCGTCGGCCACCCCTGCCAGGCCCGCCAGCAGGCCCGTGGCCGCCAGTAGCGTCACCAGTCGTTTGCGCATGGTGCTGTTGATCCCTTCAGTCTGCGGGAGCCGAGCTGGTCGCTGGCTCACTGGAGCGTCGAACCGGTGACCCCCGGATCGACACGTCTCGGCGAAATTTTTCGCAGCGGGCCTTCTGCGCTCTTTCGTCAGTGTCCTGCCGGAACGCCGATAACACGTGGCCCGTGCCGCAAGTCCGGACCTAAGGTTGCCCCAATGGATCCCACGACCGTTGCCGTTCCCCACACGCTCGCCAACCTGAAGCCGCTGCTGCCCACGTCGCCAGCTCGAATCCTGGAGGTCGGGTGCGGTCGCGGCGCGCTGGCCGCAGCCCTGGTCGACCTGGGCTACGACGTCACCGGAGTGGACCGCAACGTTGAGATGGCCGCCGCGGCAAGCGAACGCGGCGTGTCCGTCATCCACGCCGACTTACATGACGTCACCGGTGAGTACGACGTTGTGCTGTTCACGCGCTCGCTGCACCACGCCGACGACCTGGACGACATCCTCGCCCACGCCGCCACGCTGCTCGTTGCTGGCGGGCAGATCATCATCGAGGAGTTCGCCTGGGAACTGGTGGACCACGCGGCCGCCGACTTCCTCTACGACAACCGCGCACTGCTCGACGCCGCCGGAATGCTGGACGTCGAAAACCCCACGGACAACCTGCTGGACGCGTGGGTCGCCGGTCACGACTTCCTGCACCGGGGCTCCGCCATGCTGGCCGCACTGACTCGTGCCGGTTTGGACCTGACCACAGTGGCCACGAGCATGCTGTGGCGTCTGCTCGACGGCCGCGGTGGTTCCTGGGCCGAGCCGGCGTCCCGCATCTCCGACGTCCTCGACACCATCCGCCGAGCTGAGGAACGCCGCATCGCCGCGGGCACACTCCCGTCGGTCGGCGTCCTCGCGTCCATCCGGCGGTAATCCCGCCTATTCGGCGTGCAGGACGAAGAACAGGAAGCTCGGGAACGTGTCGAGGAGGTAGAAGTCGTCCGGGAACAGCTCGCGGGCGGCAGGCACCGGATGCGGTTCGTCGATGACGGAGATCCGGAAACCGGCCGCCGTGAAAGCGTCGGTCATCGCGTGCAGAGGCCGGTTGCAAAAGGTCACCTGAGCGGTCTGGCCGCCCATGGTCCAGTCCTCGGTCCACGTGTACCGCTCGAAGTAGTCGGGCCGGGGCCCGGTCTGCCGGTGCATGAGGTTGACCATGAACGGGTGGTTGACCGAGACGATGAGCCGTCCGCCTGTCCGTAACACCCGCCGCATCTCGGCGAGCGTCGAGCCCCAGTCCGGCAAGTAGTGCAGCACAAGGGACGCGATGACGTCGTCGAACGAGTCGTCGGCGAAGGGCAGCGGGTCGGCGAGGTCGGCGACCCGCAGGTCCGCGTCGGCGCCGAGCCGCAGCCGGGCCTGCGCCAACATCCCGGCGCTGAGGTCGATACCGCTCACGACGGCACCCCGATCCCGCAGCGCCGCGAACAGGGGACCCGAACCGCAGCCGGCGTCGAGAATCCGCCGACCGGCGACATCCCCGGCGAGAGCCAGAGTCGCGGGCCGTTCGTAATAGGCGTTGATGAGGCTGGTCTCGTTCTCGGCCGTGTACCCCTCGGCCATGCTGTCGTAGCTGGTGGATGCGGCTGCGTCCTGGGAAGCGTGAGACATGAACCCCATCGTGGCACGGGTGGCCGGTCCGATGATCGTCGCGCTGGACAAGGCGGGAAGAATGAGCCGACGTGACCGAACTCAGCCCGGCCGAAGTCATACGACGACATGTGGCAGCCTTCAACGCGCGGGACCTCGACGCCCTGATGGCAGGCTTCACCGACGACGCCGCATGGGTCACCGGGGTGACGGCACTGCGGGGCCGCGACGAACTGACCGTGCTCTTCCGTGATGCCATGACACAACTCCTGCCGTCGCTGACAATCGACACTTTGCTCGCTGACGGGAACCGCGTCGCCTGCCAGCTCACCGAGACCCTCACCGCGAACGGTGAAAGACACACCTTTCCCCTGGCGGGCTTCTACCAGATCCGCGGTGGACGGATAGCCACAGCGAAGATCTACCGCGAGGGAACCGCGGACCTACCTTGACCTCCTTGCCGTTGTGGTGGGACTGTTTCAAGATCGGTGTTTCTGGCCCGACACGCCGGGGTGATCTCGGCGGGATGGGGCACGGTGTGTGATGACACTGGATGGTGTGACTCCACGATCGACAGGTAAGAAGATGGCCGGGAAGCCGCGGTCGGCGCAGGAGGAGCTGGCGGCCTCGCTGATCGAGCAGGCCCGCGCGCAGGGGCTGGCGTTGACCGGCCCGGATGGGCTGCTCAAGCAGCTGACCAAGACGGTGCTGGAGGCCGCGCTGAACGCGGAGATGACCGAGCACCTCGGCCACGAGAAGCACCACGCCGAGCCCGGGCGGGAGGGCTCGAACGTGCGTAACGGCACCCGGGCCAAGACGGTGGTGTCCGACGCGGTGGAGATCGCGGTGCCGCGGGACCGGGAGGCGAGTTTCGAGCCGGTGATCGTTCGCAAGCGGCAGCGTCGGCTGGGCAGTGTGGACGAGGTCGTGTTGTCGTTGTATGCCAAGGGATCGACCCTTTGGTGAGATCTCGGCGCACTTCAGCGAGATCTATGGTGCGCCGATGTCGAAAGGACGGTGTCGCGGACCGGCCGGCGTACGCGGCGATCGTGTGACGTCGGAAGGGGGATGTGCTCGGGCAGGGTGGTGAGGGTGCGAAGGTTGGATGCATGCGTTGGTGGAATTGAAGAACCATGGTCTGTGTGATGCGGTGGTTCGGTCGTGGGGCAACGAAATGAGCGGAGTTCATCACATTCGGAGTGCGATGTGGAGATCGGACGGGTGTTGTGTTCCATGAACGCGATGGAGTCGATGAACGCGCGGTACCGTCCTGCGGCCCGGGGCGCGTGGGCATTTCCTGACCGAGCAGGCGGCGTTGAAATGTCTGTATCTGGTCAGCAAGGGCCTGGCCCCGATCGGTACCGGGCAGGCCCGGTGGACGATGCGGTGGAAGCACGCGTTGAACGCGTTCCTGCGTCGTGGACTCTTGGCAGAGAGTGGTGGGCAGTGGGGTGGCGGTTGGCGGGATAGTGGTGGGAAAGGAGGGCGGGTGGTATCTGCTTGGTGGCGCGGAGCGCTCAGCGGTGGTCATAGGGTTTCCGGGAGGTCGAAGTGTTTGACCATTTCTGGGCCGAAGGTGGTGATTTCGGCGATGAGGCCGTTCTGGATCCACAGGACGTCGATTTTGAACGCGCGGAACACTGTGTCGCCTGGGCGACGCAGGTAGCTTGCGGCCGTGGGCATGCGGTTGGCTCGGGTGGGCATCAGGCGCCAATCGCCGTCGCGGTCTGGGCCGAAGGCGCGCTGCAGCAGCGAGGCGATCGCGCCGACTCCGTCGTAGCGGGCAGGCAACGGCGGCATGGTGACGCGGATGTCCTTCGCGGACAGTGCCACCGCTGTCTCGGCGTCGAGGCGTTCGTGCGCGTCGATGAACTGGGCGAGGAGGGTTCGTTCCTCTTCGCTCAAGTCGGACTTCGACCACTCCGCGCGCTCCCGCGGCAGGTGCTCCTGCATGGTGGCCCTGGCCCGTTGTAAGGCGCTGTTGGCGGCAGCGACGCTGGTGTCCAGTAAGGCCGCGGTCTCCTTGGCCGACCAGTCCAGCACGTCCCGCGCGATGAACGTGGCCCGCTGGCGGGCGGGCAGTGCCTGCATGGCAGCGATGTACATCAGCTCGATGGTTTCCCGGTCCACCGCGGCGGTGTCCGGCTCGTCCGCTTCCGGAGCGACCTCGTTGAGCAGGGCATCCGGGTACGGCTGCAGCCACGGCACCTCGGCGAACGAGTTGACGACCGTGACCCGTCTGGAGCGTCGCCGGATCACGTCGAGACACGTGTTGGTGGCGATCTTGTACAGCCAGGCACGGAAATGCTCGCTGCCGTCGAACTTGTCCTTGCCGCGGAAGGCCCGCAGGAACGTCTCCTGCACGGCGTCCTCGGCGTCGTCGAACGACGCCAGCATCCGGTAGCAGTGCACGTGCAGCTCGCGGCGGTGCCGCTCGAAGTCGGCGCCGGAGGGGATCACTGGGTCCGCCCGGATTCCTGCACGATCCAGTTGTTGCCGTCAGGGTCCTTGAACGAGAAGAACGTACCGAAGTCGACGCGCTCGGGGTGGTGGCCCGGCGTCGGCACGCCGTCCTTGTACCAGTGGATCTCTTCGACATCCACCCCGCGGCCCTTGGCCTCGGCGTACGCGACGTCGATGTCGTTCACCACGACCTGCAGGCCCATCATGTGCCCGGCCCACTCCTCGTTGTGCATCAGCGTGATCGAGCACTTCGAGCCGGGCGGGGTCAGCTGCACCACGCGGAACGACTCGCCCGCGCTGAAGTCCACGTCCAGTGTGAACCCGGCGTGGTCCATGTAGAACCGCTTGGCGCGGTCCACATCGGTCACCGGGACGATGACGACTTCGAGCTTCCAGTCCATGGTGGTGCCTCCTCGGGCGGTTCGTTTCGGTCGATCTATCACATGAAACGTCTGCCGCCGGAAAACTCATCGGTGTCTCGACGAGTTTGAATATGCGAACATGTGTTCGTGACGGGCGCCACCATACTGCACGCTGATCTGGACGCGTTCTACGCTGCGGTCGAGCAGCGCGACGACCCCCGGTTGCGCGGGAGGCCGGTGATCGTGGGCGGCGGTGTCGTGCTCGCGGCCAGCTACGAGGCCAAAAGGCGGGGTGTCGTCACGGCCATGGGCGGCGGCCGGGCCTTGCGGCTGTGCCCGGAGGCGATCGTCGTGCCGCCGCGGATGTCGGCGTACGCGCAGGCCAGCAAGGCCGTGTTCGAGGTCTTCCGGAACACGACGCCGCTGGTGGAGGGCCTGTCGATCGACGAGGCCTTCCTGGACGTCGGCGGCCTCGGCCGGATCGCGGGTACCCCGGCCGACATCGCCGCGAAGCTGCGCGAGGACGTCCGCGAGCAGGTCGGGTTGCCGATCACGGTCGGGGTGGCGCGGACGAAGTTCCTGGCCAAAGTGGCCAGTGGGGTGGCCAAACCGGACGGCCTGCTGGTCGTCCCGCCCGACCGGGAGCTGGCGTTCCTGCACCCGCTCGCGGTCGAGCGGTTGTGGGGCGTCGGCAAGGTGACCGCGGCGAAGCTGCGTGACCACGGCATCACCAAGGTCGGTGACGTGGCCGACCTGCCCAAGTCCATGCTGGTTTCGATGCTCGGCCGCGCACTGGGCCGTCATCTGCACGCGCTCGCTCACAACTACGACCCTCGCCCGGTGCACGTCGGACGCCGTCGTCGCTCAATGGGGGCGCAGCGTGCGTCTCGCGCGCTGACAACCCCCGAGGACATCGACGCCACGGTTGTCGCGTTGGTCGATCGAGTCACCCGACGGCTACGCGCGGCCGGACGCGTCGGCCGTACGGTCGTCTTGCGCATGCGGTTCGCGGCCTTCACGAGAGCGACGCGGTCCCATACGCTGCCGCACCCGACGTCGTCGACCGACGAGATCCTGACCGCGTTGCGGGTCCTGGTCACGAAGGCGATGCCGGTGATCGACAGCGCCGGTTTGACGTTGATCGGGATCTCGGTCGGCAACCTGGACGACGACGACTCCGTGCAGCTGATGCTGCCGTTCGACGAAGGCGTCCACAGCGCGCTGGACACCGTCCTGGACACAGTGCACGACAAGTTCGGCTCGTCGTCGGTCACCCGGGCTGTGCTGCTCGGCCGGGACCCTGGAATATCCGTGCCACTTCTTCCGGAGTGAGCCGATGAGTTTCACGCGTGAGCCGGATCGGTACCTGTGGAGGGAGTGTGATGACGAGTACTGAGGACTTCACGCGGCTCGCCGATCCGTACCGGCGCGAGCTGCTGGTGCACTGCTACCGGATGCTGGGGTCGGTGCACGACGCGGAGGACACGGTGCAGGAGACGTACCTGCAGGCATGGCGTGCCTACGACGGCTTCGAAGGCCGGTCGTCGTTGCGCACGTGGCTCTACCGGATCGCCACCCGGGCGTGTCTGAAGGCGCTGGAGAGGGGCAGACGCAGGCCGTTGCCGCACGGCCTCGGTGGCCCGCCGGGCGACCCGGCCGAGCCGCTGGCCGAGCCGAGCGGCGAGATCCTCTGGCTCGAACCGTTCCCGACACCGGCGCAGGCCGTGGACGAACGGCAGACCACCCGGCTGGCCCTGATCGCGGCGCTGCAGCACCTGCAGCCGCGGCAGCGGGCGGTGCTGATCATGCGTGACGTGCTGATGTGGCGCGCCAATGAGGTGGCGGATCTGCTGGACATCAGCACGGCGGCGGTGAACAGCCTGCTGCAGCGGGCGCGGGCGCACGTCGGCGACCTGTCACAGGACGACGTGGTCGAACCGGCCGACCCGATCGCGATATCCACGGTCGAGCGGTTGATGAAGGCGTTCGAGAATTCCGACAACGCCGGGCTTATGCGGTTGCTCACGGATGACGCCGTTTGGGAGATGCCGCCTATTCCGACGTGGTTCACCGGTCCGGGTGACATCGGGCGATTTTTGGCCAGCCTGTGGTGCGTCGCGCCGGAGAACGTCAAGTTCGTCCGGACAACGGCGAATGACCAGCCTGCCATAGCGTGGTGGCAGCGTCACCACGAGGGCGGCCCCTACCAGGCACATTGCATCCAGGTGCTGACCGTGACGGCACGCGGCATCATTCATGCGGTCTCGTTCATGGATCCGTCTCTGTTTCCGGTTTTCGGGCTTCCACCGACGAAATGAGACACAAACTTTCGGGTGGTTCACTTTCCACCCCCGGCGGTGCAGAATCCGTTGTCTTGACGATGACCAGGGGGACGAGAGGGACTGCGAACGTGAAGAGAATCGTGGTGACGGTTGTCGCCGCCGGTCTCGTGCTGTCCGGCGCGACGACGGCGGCGTCGGCCGCGCCGGGCGGCTCGGCACCGGCCGGCTTCGAGCCGAAGCCGATCCCGTTCGGCAAGTGCGAGAGCACGAGCCTGCAGCGGGCCGGTGCCGAGTGCGGTGTGCTCGAAGTGCCGCTGGACTACGCGAAACCGGGCGGCACCAAGATAAAGATCGCCGTTTCGCGCATCAGGCACAAGGTGGCCGACGACAAGTTCCAGGGCATCATGCTGGTCAACCCGGGCGGACCGGGCGCATCGGGCCTCGGCCTGTCGCGGCTGGGCCAGCTCGTGCCGGACAAGGCCGGCGAGGCCTACGACTGGATCGGCTTCGACCCGCGTGGCGTCGGCAAGAGCGAGCCGCGGGTTTCCTGCGACGGTGACTACTTCGGGTACAACCGGCCGTTCTACGTTCCGGTCAGCGGCGAGTTGGAGCGGGCTTGGCTGGCCAAGGCCAAGGGCTACGCCGACGCGTGCAAGGCCAAGAACGGCGAGGTGCTCGAACACCTCAAGACGACCGACAACGCCGCCGACATGGAGAGCATCCGCAAGGCGCTCGGTCAGCAGCAGATCAACTACTACGGCTTCTCCTACGGCACCTACCTCGGTCAGGTGTACAGCTCGCTGCACCACGAGCGGGTGCGTCGGATGGTCTTCGACGGCACGGTCGACCCGCGTGGCATCTGGTACGACGCGAACCTCAACCAGGACGTCGCGTTCGACCGCAACATCAAGGTCTACTTCGACTGGATCGCCCGCAACGACGCCACCTACAAGCTGGGCACCACGGCCAAGCAGGTGGAGAAGCTCTACTACACCAAGCTGGACGAGCTGCGCCGCGAGCCCGCCGACGGCATCATCGGCCCCGACGAGTGGACCGACGCGTTCCTGCAGGCCGGGTACTACGTCTTCGGCTGGACCGACATCGCGGCCGCGTTCGCCGCGTACGTCCACAAGGGTGACGCCAAGCCGATCAAGGACCTCTACGACGCCTCCAACGGTCAGGGCCCTGGTACCGACAACGGCTACGCGGTCTACCTCGGCACCCAGTGCACGGACGTGCAATGGCCGAAGAGCTGGAACAAGTGGCGGATCGACAACTGGATCACGTTCGCCAGGGCGCCGTTCGAGACGTGGGGCAACGCGTGGTTCAACGCGCCGTGCCTGAACTGGGGCGCCAAGGCGGGCAAGCCGGTGCGGATCGACGGGCGCAAGGTGTCCAGCCTGCTGATCATCAACGAGACGCTGGACGCGGCGACGCCGTACGAAGGCGCGCTCGAGGTGCGTAACCGTTACCCGAACTCGGCTTTGATCGAGGGCGTCGGCGGTACCACGCACTCCGGTTCGCTCAAGGGTGTCGCTTGCACGGACGGCGCGATCGCCGACTACCTGGCGTCCGGCAAGCTCCCGGACCGCAAGCCGGGTCGCCGGTCGGACGCGCAGTGCGACCCGGTGCCACAGCCGGAAGCGACCGCGCCCACGGCGAAGTCGGCACAGTCACAGTCCGCGGAGGACTCCGCCGGGGTGGCCGCTCGTCAGCTCGTTCGGCGCTGATCGACCCCGTTGGCCCGTCTCACGTCGCGAGGCGGGCCAACGCGGTAGCGCTCGGGCTGCCCGGTTCCGCGGTGAACATCACCAGTTGCAGGTCGGAGCCGGGCAGCAGCAGCGTCTGGCAGTCCAGGTCCAGCTCACCCAGTTCGGCGTGACGCAAGCGCTTGCGCAGCGTCGCGATGGGGCGCACGTCGTGTTCGCGCCATCCCGCGGCGAAGTCCGCGCTGTGCGCGGCGAACTCGTTGACCAGTTCGGCCAGGACGCGGTCGCCCGGATAACGAGCGCTGACCGCACGTAGCCGGGCGGCGGACTGCCGGGCGAATTCGCTCTCCGCGCCCGGCGGCGCCGTGCAGACGGTGCCGCCCAGTCGGATGGACAGCCGCACGGTGTTGCGCTCTTCGGCGGGCAGCAGCCCGAACTCGATGATCAGCGCGGCGGCTGCGTCGTTCCACGCCACGACGTCCTGCCGCTCGTCGACCAGGTACGCGGGGATCGACCCGAGCCGGTCAAGCAGTTGACGGGCGTCGGCGGGGACCGGCTCGCGGTCATTGTCCGTGGCTGCGTTGTCCGTGGCTGGGGGAACCTGCCCGGCCAGCCTTGCCAGGTGTTCGCGTTCCGTGGCGGTCAGGCGCAGGGCCCTGCCCAGCGCGGCCAGCACCTCCGGGGACGGGCGCGGCGCGCGGGCCTGCTCCAGCCGTTCGTAGTAGTTGACCGACATCCCGGCCAGCTCGGCCACCTCTTCGCGGCGCAGCCCGGGAGTGCGCCGGGCACGACGGCCTGGCGGCCGGTCCGTGCGCAGCGCCTCCCGCCTGCGGCGCAGGAAGTCGGCCAGTTCGCCTCTGCTCACCCCACGATGGTGGCACGACGCCACCGGGCGTAGCCACGGACTGGCAGTCCGGGGATTCACCGGCCGTTCCCGGTGCCGGTGCTGCGGGTTCACGCTGGAACTCTGTCGAGCACTGGAGGAAACCGTGCCGGAAGAGACATTCCGCCGACTGCTGGATCTGTTGCTGGCCAAGGACATGGCCGCCGTCGCGGACCTATGGGCCGAGGACGGCACCGCCGAGTTCCCGTTCGCGGTGGGCAGTTCACCGCGCCGGTTGACCGGGCGGGAGGAGGTCCGCGCGTACCTCGCCGACTACCCGGAGCTGGTGGACGTGCGCGAGATCCCCGCGGTCACCGTGCACCACACGGGAAAGCCGGACACCGTCGTGGTGGAGTTCACCGCGAACGGGCGCACTGTGCGCACCGGTGAGCCGTACCAACTGGACTACATCGCTGTGATCACCGTCCAGGACGGCCTGATCACGCACTACCGGGACTACTGGAACCCGCTGGCCGCCGCCACGGCAGCCGGGCGGCTGCCGGAACTGCTCGACTCGTTGGTCGCCCGGTGACCGGGGTACTGGTCACCGGCGGCACGGGCAAGACCGGCAGCGCGCTGGTGAAACTGTTGCGGGACAACGACGTGCCGGTCCGAGTGGCCAGCAGGAACCCAGCACCCGGTGCGGTCCGGTTCGACTGGACGGACCCGGCGACGCACTCGGCCGCGCTGCGCGGGGTGGACCGGGTCTACCTGGTGCCTCCGCTGGTGAACGTGGACCCGATGCCGCTTGTCGAGCCGTTCCTGGCCGAGGCGGAGCGCCTCGGTGTGCGCCGGGTGGTGCTGCTCGGGTCCGCACTCGTGCTGCCGGACACGCCCGGTCCGCTGGAACTGGCCGCGCGTGTGCGTGCCCAACCGGGGTGGGTCGAGCTGCGCCCGTCCGGGTTCATGCAGAACTTCCTGAGCCCACACCCGATAGGGACGCGGATCCGGCGGGACGGCGAGATCCGAACGTCCGCCGGGGACGGGAGGCTGGGTTGGATCGACGCACGGGACATCGCGGCCGCCGCCTGCGCGTTGCTGACGGATCAGGGCCACGACGCCAGCGAGTACCTGCTCACCGGCCCGAAGGCGCTGAGCTACCCGGACGCGGCGGCGATCATCAGCGCCGCGTCGGGGCGGCCGGTCCGGGTGGTGCAGATCAGCGTCGAGGAGCAGGCGGCCGGATACGAGGAGGCCACGGGGATGCCCGCCGACTTCGCCATCGCACTCGCCGCCATCGAGAACGGCATCCGGGAAGGCCGGGAGGAGCAGGTCAGCACCGCTGTGCTGGACCTGACCGGCCGACCGCCGCGGACGTTCGCCGAGTTCGCGGAGGAACACGCGGCGGAGTGGTCTCCGGGTTACTGAATCGGGAAGGGCACGCCGTGCTCATCCTGGGGACGCGGGCCGAAGATCCGGCGTTCCGCCTCGGTGATCCGGAGGTCGTTGATGCTGGCCTCGCGCCGCCGCATCAGCCCTTCGTCGCTGAACTCCCACAGCTCGTTGCCGTATGAGCGGTACCACTGGCCGTCGGCGTCGTGGGACTCGTACTGGAACCGGACCGCGATCCGGTTGCCGCGGAATCCCCAGAGCTCCTTGCGCAGCGCGTAGTCCAGCTCGCGGTTCCACTTGGCCGTCAGCAGTTCGACGATCTGCGCGCGCCCGGTGACGAACTGGTCGCGGTTGCGCCAGACGGAGTCCTCGGTGTACGCGAGCGAGACCTTCTCGGGGTCGCGGGTGTTCCACGCGTCCTCGGCGGCCTGCACCTTGATCCGTGCGGTGTCCTCGTCGAACGGCGGGAAAGGGGGTCGGGGCGCCACTGGAGGCTCCTTCCGGGTGGGAGAACGGTCGTTCTCCGCTAGACTAGAGAACGACCGTTCTCAGCGCTAGGGGTGATGTGGTGCAGGAGACAGCAGTTCTGGACGCGGCCGAGCACCTCTTCTACGACCGCGGCATCCAGGCCGTGGGCATGGACGAGATCCGAACGACGTCCGGAGTCTCGCTGAAACGCCTCTACCAGCTGTTTCCCTCCAAGGAAGCGCTGGTGGTCCGGTATCTCGAACGCCGGGACAAGCGGTGGCGTGACAGCCTGATGGCCTACGTGCTGAGGGAAGGCGGCGAGGTCGGCGCCGTGTTCGACTGGCTGTACCAGTGGTTCTCCGAGCCGGGGTACCGCGGCTGCGCGTTCATCAACTCCTTCGGCGAACTGGGCGCGACGTCACCAGCGGTCACGGCCGTCGTGCGTCACCACAAGGACGAGTTGTGGGGGCACCTGCGTGAACTGGTGGACGACGACGCGAAAGCCGACCGGCTGCTCCTGCTGGTCGAAGGCGCGATCGTCGTCGCGGCGATCCGGCAGGACCCGGACGTGGTCAGGCAGGCGAAGGCAGCGGCGGAGGCGCTGGTTTCGGGTTAGGTTCACCGTATGGCGTCCGCGATCGAAATCGAGGTCGGTGACCGCACCGTGCGCGTGTCGAACCCGGACCGGGTGTACTTCCCGGCACGCGGGGAGACCAAGCTCGACCTGGTCAACTACTACATGTCGGTCGGCGACGGCATCGTCCGCGCGTTGCGGGAGCGACCGTGCATGATGCACCGGTTCCCGTCCGGTGTGTCCGGTGAGAAAGTGCACCAGAAGCGTGTGCCCAACGGCGCCCCGCCGTGGTTGGAAACAGTGCGTGTCAACTTCCCGCGCTACAACCGACACGCGTATGAATTGTGCGTGACCGAGCTCGCCAGCGTCATCTGGTCGGTGCAGATGTCTACAGTGGAGTTCCACCCGTGGAACTCCCGGCGTGCGGACACCGAGAAACCCGACGAGTGGCGCATCGACCTCGACCCGATGCCGGACTGTCCTTTCCCGAGGGTTCGCCGGGTGGCTCATGTTGTTCGTGAGGTGCTCGACGAGCTGGGAATCACCGGCTATCCGAAGACTTCGGGCGGCGCGGGACTGCACGTGTACGTCCGGATCGAGCCGCGATGGGGCTTCCAGGAGGTGCGCCGCGCGGCGCTGGCCTTCGCCAAAGAGGTCGAACGCCGCGCGCCGGACGACGTGACGACCACGTGGTGGCGCAAGGACCGCGACCCGGCGATGCTGTTCGTCGACTACAACCAGAATGCCCGCGACCATACGATCGCAAGTGCCTACTCCGTTCGCGGCAACCCGGAGGCCACTGTCTCCACGCCGATCAGGTGGGACGAGGTCGCCGACGTGGAGCCGGGCGACTTCACCATCGCCACCGTGCCCGCCCGGTTCGCCGAACTCGGCGACCTGCACGCCACGATCGACGACAAGGCGCACTCCATCGAACCGCTGCTGGAGTGGGCGGATCGGGACGGCCTGGCAGAGGACTGACGTCCACTGTGGAGTCCGAGTGACCGGTCGGCTACAGTGCGGTGGCGTGTGCCCACTGTCGACGGCCACGCTGGCAAACCCACCTGTCCGCAACCGCAAACGCAGCCACACGGGCCGCGCGCTAGCCGCAAACCCGGCCACATAGGCTGCGCGCTAGCGCAGAGGTCCGCTTCAGGGGACACCCGCGCCCTGAAACCCCGGGTCACTGAAGCGTGCGCCGGGAGCAACGCGGCACGAAGAACCTCCTGCCCCGAGGTCCGCTCCCGGCGAGGCCTTTTTTCACCCGGGGGACACCGCGGCATGACCGTCACCGTGCCCCGGGGCATAGATGTCCAAACCGGAAGAGGTCGCGGAGTGGGAAAGAAGCCCTCGCCGGGAGGCAGGCCACCGAAAGGGAAAGGGGGCGGGACGGGCTTCAGCGCCAGATCGTGGCGCGGTGTCCCGGGGGTCAGGGCGGGGTTTCTCCCTTCCGTACGGCCTGCCGGAGGCAACCACACGCGTCAAGAGGATCCGTTGGGCTGTCGCCGGGGCTGGGTGTGCTGGCGGGCCTCTGGACACGTGTGGTTGGGCTTCGCCCAGGCCATACGGAAGGGACAAACCCCGAAGCACCACACTGTGCATGCTGCACACCCAAAACCCGCACACCGCTCGACCTTGCCTGGTGGGCCTACGCAGCACTTCGGGCCGACGTCTTGGTGGAGCACATATGCCGGTTGTTTCCCTACACGGTGAAGACCCGGTGAGTGGGAGATGAACGACCCGACTGCCCGAATGTACCAACCGGGGTGATCCTCGCCGAACCATGTAATGCCACGGGGGGCCGATCACGATTCGTGAGATAGCTCCCCCACCCGTGCGGGAGAAACTCTCCGGAGAGGATCTCGATGGTTGGTGTGGCGGTCATCGGAGCGGGTTACTGGGGCCCGAATCTGGTGCGGAACATCCAGGCGACCCCGCAACTGCACCTCAAGGCGCTGTGTGACCTGAACATCACCCGCGCGCAGGAGGTGCTCGGCCGGTACAGCACGGTCCGGGCCACCGATTCCCTCGCGGACACCCTTGCCGACCCGGACATCGAGGCCGTTGCCGTCGCGACGCCCGCCGCGACGCACCTGGAGGTCGCGCTCGCCGCGCTGGAGGCGGGCAAGCACGTGCTGGTGGAGAAGCCGCTGGCGTCCTCGTACGAGGACGGGTTGAAGCTGGTCAACGCCGCCGAGGAACGCGGCCTCACGCTCATGCTGGACCACACCTTCTGTTACACCCCTGTGGTGCAACGGTTACGCCGTCTGGTCCATGACGGTGAGCTCGGTGACATCCAGTACGTCGACTCCGTGCGCATCAACCTCGGCCTGATTCAGCCGGATATCGACGTTCTGTGGGACCTGGCGCCCCACGATCTGTCCATCCTGGACGCGATTCTCCCACCGGGGGTCGAGCCGGTCGCCATCGCCGCGCACGGCTCCGATCCGCGTGACCTCGGCAGGTTGTGCGTCGCCTACCTCTCCATCCGGCTGTCCAACGGGGCGATCGCGCACACGCACGTGAACTGGTTGTCGCCGACCAAGATCAGGACGACCATCGTCGGCGGGTCCAAGCACACCGCGGTGTGGAACGACCTTGACCCCACGCAGCCGCTCGCGGTGTACAACCGCGGCGTCGACTGGTCGGAGAATCCCGAGGCCAAGCGGGTCTCGTACCGCATCGGCGACATGGTCGCGCCCGCGTTGCCGACAGGTGAGGCGCTGCGGGGCGTAATGGCGGAGTTCGCTGCGGCGATCATCGAGAAGCGTGCACCGCTCACCGACGGGCGGTCCGGTCTTCGTGTGCTTGCCCAACTGGAAGCCGCGTCGGCCAGCTACGCCGCGGGCGGCACGTTCGTGCCGGTGAATGGAGGAACGTTCTGATGCAGCTGACCGACACCAGGATCCTGGTCACCGGCGGCGCGGGCACCATCGGCTCGCACGTGGTCGACCAGGCACTGGACGCGGGTGCCGGTCAAGTGGTCGTGGTCGACGACCTCAGCCGTGGCACGCGGGCCAACCTGCGCACCGCGTTGGACCGCGCGCCCGACAAGGTCGAACTGGTCGAGGGTGACATCCGCGACGCGGCCCTGATGCGCAAGCTCAGCGAGGGCAAGGACGTCGTGTTCCACCTGGCCGCGCTGCGCATCACGCAGTGCGCCGCCGAGCCGCGTACGGCGCTGGAAGTGCTGGTGGACGGCACTTTCAACGTGATCGAAGCCGCCGTGGACGCGGGCGTGTCCAAAGTCGTCGCCTCGTCTTCGGCGTCGGTCTACGGGCTCGCCGACGAGTTCCCGACCCGCGAGTCGCACCACCCGTATCACAACGACACGTTCTACGGCGCCGCGAAAGCCTTCAACGAAGGCATGCTGCGCAGCTTCAAGGCCATGCACGACCTCGACTACGTGGCCCTGCGCTACTTCAACGTGTACGGCCCGAGGATGGACGCGCACGGCAAGTACACCGAGGTGCTCATCCGCTGGATGGAACGCATCGAGGCCGGTGAGCCCCCGCTCGTGCTCGGCGACGGCAAGCAGACCATGGACTTCGTGCACGTCGAGGACATCGCACGGGCGAACATCCTTGCCGCCCAGTCGGACGCCACCGACACGGTGTACAACATCGCCACCGCGACCGAAACGTCGTTGCTGGAGCTGGCGGAGGCGCTGCAGAAGGTGATGGGCTCGACCTCCGAGCTGGAGTTCGGCCCGGCGAGGTCGGTCAACGCCGTCACCCGCAGGCTCGCCGACATCAGTGCGGCGCAACGGGATCTGGGCTGGACGCCGAGCATCGGCCTCGAGGACGGCCTCGCCTCGCTCGTCACATGGTGGCGGGGCCAGCGATGATCCCCGTCATCCGGCCGTGGCTCGGCGAGGAGGAAGCCGAGGCCGCCGCGGCAGCGGTGCGATCCGGTTGGGTCGCCCAGGGGCCGCGGGTCGCCGAGTTCGAAAAGGAGTTCGCGGGGTACGCCGGTGCCGCCGAAGGTGTCGCGGTTTCCTCGTGCACCACGGCGTTGCACCTGGCGTTGCACCTGCTGGGCGTCGGACCGGGCGACGAGGTCGTGGTGCCGTCGTTCTCGTTCATCGCGACGGCCAACGCCGCACGGTACGTCGGCGCGACACCGGTCTTCGCCGACGTCGACCCGTTGACCGGCAACCTCACCCCGGCGACGATCGAAGCGGTGCGCACGCCCAGGACCGCGGCCGTGATCGGTGTCCACCAGGGCGGCGTCCCGTTCGACGTCGACGCGCTGGAAGCGGTGTGCTCGAAGCAGTCCCTCGCCTTGGTGCACGACTCGGCCTGCGCCGCGGGATCCACCTACCGCGGCAACCCGGTCAGCGCGAGCGCCTCGCTGGCGACCTGGTCGTTCCACCCGCGCAAGCTGCTCACCACGGGTGAAGGCGGCATGCTCACCGTGTCCGATCCGGACCAGGCTGCCCGGCTGCGCCGGTTGCGGGAGCACGGAATGAGCGTGTCCGCAGCCGACAGGCACACCTCGTCCGGCGTGAAACTCGAGTCGTACGACGAGGTCGGGTTCAACTACCGGATGACCGACATCCAGGCAGCGATCGGGTTGGTGCAGCTGGCCAAGCTGCCGGACGTGATCGAGCGCCGCCGGGAACTGGCCGCGCGCTACCACAAGCTGCTCGCCGAGATCGACGGCCTGACCTGGGTGACCGACCCGGATTACGGGACAACGAACTACCAGTCGTTCTGGGTCGTGCTGCCGGACTCCTACGAAGGCACGTCCGTCGACGTGCTCGAAGGCCTGTTGACGCGGGGTGTCTCGGCGCGGCGCGGGATCATGGCGTCGCACCTCGAACCCGCGTACGACAAGGCGAACCTGCCGGTCACCGAACACCTGACCAGCCGTTCGGTGATCCTGCCGCTGTTCCACCAGATGGCCGAGTCCGAACAGGACACTGTGGTGACCGCGCTCGCCGAGATCATCCGATGAACCCGTTGATCCTCGTCGGCGCGGGCGGTCTGGCAAGGGAAACGCTTGCCGCCGCCCGGGATTCCTTCAAGGTGCTCGGGTTCGTCGACGACAACCCCGCGTTGCAGGGCAAGGACGTCGACGGGCTGCCTGTACTCGGCCCGCTCGACGCGATCGCGGACTACCCCGACGCGCAGGTCGTCATCTGCACCGCGAGGACCACAGACCTGGCCAGCCGCAAGCGAATCGCGCAACGCCTGGACCTGGAACCGGAGCGTTACGGCACTGTCGTGCACCCGCTGGCCAGCATCGCGGCGGGGACTGCGGTCGGCGCGGGCTCGGTCGTGCTCGCGTTCGTCGCCGTGACCGCGCCGCAGGAAATCGGCGAGCACGTCGTGATCATGCCGCATGTCACGATCACGCATGACGATCGCGTCTCCTCCTATGTCACGTTCGCAGCGCGGGTCGCGGTGGCGGGCAACGTCTCGGTGGGGGAGACCGCGTACCTCGGCAGCGGTGCGCTGATCAGGGAAGGCTTGTCGGTCGGCGCGGGTGCACTGATCGGAATGGGTGCCGTCGTGCTGGAGAACGTGCCGGACAACGAGGTATGGGCCGGGGTGCCCGCCAGGAGGATTCGATGATCCCGCCAGTCGACCTGTCACTGCAGCACGCCGAGATCGCACTGGAGGTGGCGTCGGGCTGGGACGCGGTGCTCACCAGGACCGCCTTCGTCGGCGGCCCGCAGGTCGCCGAGTTCGAGCAGGAGTACGCGACCTTCCAAGGCGTGGCGCACTGCGTCGGCGTCGCGAACGGCACCGACGCGCTGGAGTTGGCGTTGCGGGCCATCGGGGTCGGGCACGGCGACGAGTGCGTCCTGCCCACGAACTCCTTCATCGCCACGGCCGAAGCGGTCGCCCGCAGCGGTGCCACGCCGGTCTTCGTGGACTGCGACCCGGACACGCTGCTGATCGACACCAAGGCCGCGCTGGCCGCGATCACCCCGCGGACCAAGGCTTTCCTGCCGGTTCACCTGTACGGGCAGCTGGCCCCGGTCGAAGACCTGCTCGACCAGGGAATCACCGTGGTGGAGGACGCGGCGCAGTCGCAGGGCGCGTCCCGGCACGGCCGCACCTTCCTCGGTGACATCGCGGGAACCAGCTTCTACCCGGGCAAGAACCTCGGCGCATACGGCGACGCGGGTGCCGTGACGACCAACAACCCGGACCTGGCGGCGAAAATCCGGTTGCTGCGCGAGCACGGTTCGGCCGAGAAGTACGTGCACAGCACGCTTGGCTTCAACAGCAGGATGGACACGCTGCAAGCCGTTGTCCTGCAGGCGAAGCTCCGGCGGCTCGCGGAGTGGAACGCCCAACGCGCGGCCGCCGCGGACTACTACACCACGTTGCTCACCGGAGTCGCGGGCGTGACATTGCCGAAGGTGCTGCCGGGCAACTCGCACGTGTGGCACCTGTACGTCGTCCGTGTGCCCGAACGTGACCGCGTACACGACGAGTTGCGCGCGAACGGTGTCGGCGCCGCGATCCACTACCCGACACCGATTCACCAGACCGAGCCGTTCGCCACCGGCGAGTCGTTCCCGAACGCGGAACTGGCCGCCGGTGAGATCCTCAGCCTGCCGATCTTCCCCGGCATCACCCGGGCACAGCAGCAGCGGGTCGCCGAAGTCCTGATTGGAGCGCTGGCATGACGTTCGTGCACCCACGAGGCCTCTGTGAGAGCTCGGACGTGGGCGAGGGGACCAGGGTGTGGGCCTTCGCGCACGTACTCGAAGGCGCGAAGATCGGCCGCGACTGCAACATCTGCGACGGTGCGTTCGTCGAGAGCCAGGTCGTCCTCGGCGACAACGTGACAGTCAAGAACAACGTCCTGGTGTTCAACGGTGTCACGTGTGAGGACAATGTCTTCCTCGGCCCGAACGTGGTGTTCACCAACGACATGCGGCCCCGCGCGCACCGGAAGCTCGGCAGCGACCAGTTGCTGTCCACACGGGTCTGCGAGGGCGCCACGCTCGGCGCCGGTGTCGTGGTCGTCTGCGGGACGACCATCGGCCGCAACGCGTTCGTCGGCGCGGGCGCTGTCGTGACACGGGACGTGCCCGCGCACGCGTTCATCGTGGGCAATCCGGGCGTGCAGAAGGGCTGGGTCTGCCGGTGCGCCGCCAGGCTGGACGACGACCTGACGTGCCCTGAATGCGGCACGAAGCACCGGCAGAGCTCCGACGGGCTCGACTACGCCTGACAGCACAAGGCGGACGCCCGTGCAACCAATGTGGCCTTCGTTGCGCGGGGTGGAACGCTTGGGTTCTAGTGGTGGTTGCAACACCTGACTTGTTCAGGGGTTGCCGTGTTCGAGATCCGCAAGGACCGATCGCCGCAGGGGCCGACGAAGTTGCTCGCGGAGCGCCGCACCTATCTTGATCTTGTGGCGCAGGGAGTGGGTACGACCGAGGCATGCCGGATCGTCGGGGTCCACCGCAAGACCGGACACCGATGGCGATACGGCCGGGCAAGCCAGGCGGGGCGGACAACCAGCACGCCGTCCGCCCCGCCCTCGGGTTCGGGACTGTCGGGTTCGGGGATCGGACGGCCGGGGATATCCGCGAGGTTTCTCTCCCAGGACGAGCGGCTGGTGATCGCCGACCTGCACCGGGCGGGCAGCGGGGTCCGGGCCATCGCCCGGGAACTGGGGCGTGATCCGGGCACGATCAGCCGGGAACTGAACCGCAACAGCGACCCGGACACTGGCGACTACCGGCCCTACACCGCCCAGGCCCGTGCCGAGACCCGCCGCCCCCGCCCGAAGATCGGCAAGATCGCGGCCAGTCTTGAGCTGCGGGATCTGGCACAGGGCATGCTCGATGACAGGTGCAGCCCGCAACAGATCAGCCGACGGCTGCGTCGTGACCACCCCGACCGGCCGGAGCTGCACGTGACCCACGAAACGATCTACCAGGCCCTCTACATCCAAGGCCGCGGCGAACTACGCCGCGCGCTGACCGGCGCGCTACGCACCGGACGCGCCCTGCGCACACCCCGCCGCACCAGCCAGCAGCGCCAGCCCCGGTTCACCGCCCCGATGCTGATGATCAGCGACCGTCCCGCCGAGGCCGCCGACCGGGCCGTGCCCGGCCACTGGGAAGGCGACCTGATCCTCGGCCGCGGCAGCACCTCCGCGATCGGCACCCTGGTCGAACGCGCCACCCGCTACGTCCTGCTGGTCCACCTGCCCGCCCACCGCCACGACGCCGAAACCGTCCGCGACGGACTCATCACCACCATGCGCACCCTGCCCACCCACCTGACACGGTCACTGACCTGGGACCAAGGCAGCGAAATGAGCCGACACCACGAATTCAGCATCGCCACCGGCATACCGGTCTACTTCTGCGACCCCCACTCACCCTGGCAACGCGGCAGCAACGAAAACACCAACGGCCTGCTACGCCAGTACTTCCCCAAAGGCAGCGACCTCTCCACCCACACCCCCGAACACCTCGCCGCGGTCGCCGCCCAACTCAACCGCCGCCCACGCAAAACACTCGGCTGGGACACCCCAGCCGAACGTTTGGCTACACTCCTAAACCACACCAGTTGATCACCTGTGTTGCAACCACCCCTGGAATCCACCACCAATGTGGCCTTCGTTGCGCGAAGTGCGGGGTTAGACGCTGTCCCACAGGGATCGCCTGGCCGAGTGCGGGTCGAGCACCACCTCGGACTCGATGTCGAACCGCATCGTGCTGCGGTTGCTCGTTTCGTAGCCGAACCAGCCGGGATTCCCGGTGGTGGCGAACGAGACCCACGCCCCGTGCATCGTGTCGGCCAGGTGGTGCGGCAGGTGGGTGCCCAGCAGGCCGGCGAACGCGCTGTCGTCCGGGGTGCCGAAGACGAACGGGAGTTCCGCCGCGTGGCACGCGCCCAGCTTGCCGCCGAACGTCGGCGCCTGCCAGGCGAACTCGTACATGTAGGCGGTCTTCGCCCGCTCGGCCAGGCGGATCGCGGGCGTCCGGAAGTACCAGTCGGTCATCACGGCCGCCAGCTTCTCGCCGGGTGTGCCCTCGTAGACCGCGGCCGCCCGCGCGGGATCCAGGCCCACCCGCAGCATCGAGCCGGTGAGCAGCTCGTCGGTGACCGAGTCGAGCAACCCGTGGGGCACGATGTAGAGCCGGAACTCGTCGGCGTTCGTGCCGACCATGATGTCCACGTCGGACGAACCGGGCGCCAGGCCGTCGTCGAGCACCGGGCCGAACGGCAGCAGCGTCCTGGCCACGTCGCCCCACAACGCCGGATCCGGGTTCGCGCCGATCTCGCCGCGTAGCTCCCGCTGTGCGACGAGGAGGTCGGCGACGGGGACGTCCGTGATGTCCGCCGTGCCCAGTTTGGTGATCAGACGGGCCTTCACCCGTTCGGCGGATTCGGGCGGGACGGCGTGCGCGGCGGCGCCGCTCTGCAGGATCGCGCGCTGGAAGAGCCCGGCGGCGCGCGGCATGCCCAGCAGCATCCCGACGGACATCGCGCCCGCGGACTCGCCGAACACGGTGACCCGGCCGGGGTCCCCGCCGAACGCGGCGATGTTGTCGCGCACCCACTCCAGCGCCGCGACCTGGTCGAGCAGGCCGCGGTTGGCGTTTCCGGGGAAGTACAGGAAGCCGTCGGCGCCGAGCCGGTAGTTCAGCGTCACGCAGACCACGCCGTCACGGGCGAACGCCGTGCCGTCGTAGGACGACCCGGAGCCGTTGAGGAACGCCCCGCCGTGGATCCACACCATCACCGGCAGGCTGTCGCCCGGGTCCGGGGTGTAGACGTTCAGGTTGAGGTAGTCGTCGCCCGGAATGTCCGCATCGGGGATCAACGCGTCGAGCGGTGGCAGGTACCCGGCCTTGGGCGCGGTCGGGCCGAACCGGGTGGCCTCGCGGACGCCTGTCCACGGTTCGACCGGTCGCGGCGGTTGGAACCGGTTCGGGCCTACGGGTGGCGCGGCGTAGGGAATACCCTTGAACGTCATGACGCCGTCCGCGGCAACTCCGCGTACGGCACCGTTGCGGGTGTCCACGGTGATGTCCACCATGGCACGAACACTACCGGCGGCCGGGTGGATCGACCCGTTCGTGATCAAGGATTCACCCCGGTGGCCCGGTGATTTCCGGCGGAGTGTCACAAAACGCTGCCGCCGCGCGTACAGGTAGCAAGAACGACTTCTGCGAGGGAGCCACCATGAGCTGGCGGCTGAGTGGGGATGGACAGCGCAGGCTGGTCGAGGCGGGCACCCAGCGCCGGTGGTCCACCGGGCAGGTGCTGATCAGGGAGTCCGACGCGTCCGATCACGTGGTGCTGCTGGTCAGCGGCCGTGTGAAGGTCAGCGTGACCGCGCCGTCGGGCAGGCAGGTGATGATGGCCATCCGCGGCCCGGGCGAACTGCTCGGCGAGGTGTCGGCCATCGACGGAGGCGAGCGGTCGGCGACGGTCACCGCGCTGAGCGACGTCCGCGGTGTCTCGCTGACCGGTCCGGAGTTCCACCGGTTCATGCTCGACGCGCCCGCGGTCACCGTCGAGCTGCTCAAGATGGTCGTCGGCCGGTTGCGGGAGTCGACGCGGCGCCGCCTGGAGAACGGGGCGTACGACGTCCCGGCGCGGACCGCCCGCCTGCTCGTGGACTACGCCCGCGACTACGGCGAGCCGGTGCCGGACGGATTGACCGTGAAACTGCGGCAGAGTGAACTCGCCGAGGCGGCGGGCGCTTCGCGGGAAGCCGTTGCCAAGGCGTTGAAGGTTTTCCGGGAAGCGGGTGCCGTGCGGACCAACAGGTGCAGCTTCGACGTACTGGAGATCGACCTGCTCGACCGTTTCGCCGAAGGGATCGCGTGACCTCTCGCCCCCGGGATTCGGACATCCATTGGCGAGAGGTCGCGCCCGGCAAGTCGAGCAACAGACAGTGAAGGTGGAAAGGGGTTCGACCCGCCGGAAAAAGGGTGTCGGCGCGATTCACGCCGCGCTGGCCCCCGTCGGGGCCGGTAGGTGCATGTGCGCTCCTTGATCGTCTGGCGTCCGATGAGGTGGTCGCGGGGAGAACACTCGCAGCCGCGCGGTCCGCGGTCTGTGAAATCCGCCGCACAGGCGCCAACTCCCGGCCCGCCGGGTCTGTCAACTCCTGCGGTCCAGTTGACAGGAATCTGTCCAGAAAACGGTCCGGTTTTCGGCCCGTCGGTGCGGCATCCTCTGCGTCAAGAGGGAGCACTTTCGCGAACGTGGGCAACGAGCATGCGAGTCGAACAACCGGGGCTGAAGGTTCTGCTGCGTGTCCTCACGGAGCCGGACCTGCGGTTTCGCGCGACCGTCGACGTGTACGCGCGCCGCTACACCCTGGACAGGGACGATCTGTACCAGGCGGCGAGCGAACGCCTGCTGCGCCAGCGCGGTGTCATGCCGGAGCACGAGGGCCTGCGCGGCTGGCTGGACCGTTGTGTCAAGTTCGCCGCGCTGGACATGCTCAAGGACAGGGCGCGGCAACCGCTGGCCATGGACGAGCTGCCGGACTTCGCGGAAGTCGTGACGCACCAGCCGAACCCGGACGGCGACTGGGCGCAGTGGCTGACGTCCCTGCTGCACCGCGAACTGACGTCGGACCAGGTGAGCGCGGTGCTCGCGCTGGGCCGCGACCCCGGAATCGGGCTGCGCGAACTGGCCACGCTGACCCACAAGAGCTACGCGGGCGCGCGTCAGCTCAAGTCGCGGGCGCTGGCCAGGGTGGGCAGGTTGATCGGGCTGACCGCGGCCGAACGAGCCGCCTACCGCGGCCTGCACAAGGGCGAGGGGGTGGCTGAAGCGGCCCGTCGGATGGGTGTCGACCAGAGCCAGGTCGACACCCTGCGGCGGGCCGCCTCGGTCAAGATCCGGCGGTTCCTGACGCCGGATGCCAGCGGATGCCGTAAGCAAGGCCGGGCGTGAGCTCGTGGAACGCTGTGTGGATCTCGCAGGCGGCGTCGAGCGGGACGCCGTCGCCGTGTGGCCGCGGGTCGTCGACGTCCCGCTGGAAGGCGTTGACCAGCCGCCAGATCCGCTCGGGCGGCCGTTCGGGGTCGAACCGCACGCGCAGGTCGAACTCGGCGCAGCGGTGCTTGGGCACGCAGACGTAGTGCGGCGCCATGGCGCGGTCCTCGCGCACCCGGAACCGCAGCCCGATCTGGTGGGATTCGTGCCGCCGCAGCGGTTTGGGCAGCACGAGCCGGAAGCCGTACCGGTCGGTGGACTCCATCGCGCGGGTGGTCAGCCGCCCGCCGTGGAACACGTCGATCTCCAGGTCCTCGGTGCGCGCCGGGCCGTTCGCGTCGAACGGCGCGGTCAGCGTGATCGCCATGTCGACGTGCTCGACCCGGTCGTGGTCGGCCACGATCCGGCGGAACTCGAACGCCTCCGGCGGCTGCTGGTCGAGCGCCAGCGTGACGCGCAGTTCCTCGGTGTGCCAGCCGGGCGCGGGCTCCGCCGGGCCGCCCGAGTCGGTCAGCGGGGCGCCGGACCGGGCGACCTCGGCGAGCCGCTCGATGCCCTCGTCGATGCGGCGCCGCGCGGTGCGTTCGTCCCGGTTGAGCCGCTGCGCGACCAGCCGGACCCGGTCCTTGTAGAGCGGCAGCTGGTCGGACTGGTCGAGCGCGAACGCCGCCCGCACCGCGATCCGCAGGTCGTCGGGCAGCTCACCGGCCCACCGCCACAGGCACTCCGCGACCTTCCGGCGCACTTCGACGGCCTGCTCGACGCCGTGTGTGCCGGTCGCGGTGCGCAGCGCGTCGCCCATTCGTGCCGTGATCGCCCCCGCCAGTATCCCCCGCCCTTTGCGCAGTGCCTTCAAATCGGCGACGAGCTGTTCATCGCGGATCGTCATTGGTCGAATTTAACCCTGTTCGTCAGCATTGTTCAAGCGTCACCTGAAAGGACGAACGCAGTTTTCTGATAACCGCGGAAACCGGAACGGTGCTATTTCACCACGCTATCCGGGTGTGGATGTCCGTGCGCTTTCGCGGCATAGCTCGTCCGCATTCCTGGCCGGGGTCGGGCCAGATCCCCGGCACGTTACCGGTGCGCCGGACGCGAGGTGCGGGCAGGTCGAAAGGAGGTGTGCTTTCGTGCAGACGCATTACCTCGGTGAGTGCTGAGTCGTACCCTGGTGAGTAGGTTGGAGGTGACAATCCAACAGACGGGGGTGGGCGTGGAGTTCCTGCTGCTGGGGGCGGTGCGGGCGGTGCGCGACGCGCGATCGGTGCACCTGGGGCCCCGGCAGCAGCGGCTGGTGTTCGCCGTGCTGGCGTTGCAGGTCGGCCGGCCGGTCTCGGTCGACCGGCTGATCTCCTTGCTGTGGCCGGTCTCGCCACCCCGCACAGCCGAACACGCGGTCCGCGTGTGCGTCTCCCGGCTGCGGTCCATCCTGGCCGGTGCGGCGGAACTGACCGCGCAGGGCGGCGGTTACGTCCTGGCGGCCGACCCGCTGTCCATCGACGCCCACCGGTTCGTCGACCTGGTGGAACAGGCCCGCGCGACCTCCGACGACCACCGGCGGGTCGAGGTGCTGGACAAGGCGCTCGGCCAGTGGCGCGGCCCGGCGCTGGCCGACACCGCGTCCGACGAGATCCGCGAGCGCCTGTTCGGCGGCCTGGCCGAGGCGCGGCTGGTGGCCACCGAGGACCGGTTCGACGCGTTGCTGCGGCTGGGCCGCCACCACTCGGTGGTCGGCTCGCTCGCGTCCCTGGTCGAGACCCACCCGGCCAGGGAACGCCTGGTCGCGCAGCTGATGCTGGCGCTGCACCGGGGCGGGCAGTCCGGTCACGCGCTCGACGTGGCCAGGCGGACCAGGCAGTACCTGGCCGGGGAACTGGGCATCGACCCCGGCAGGCAGGTGCAGGACCTCGAACTGGCGATCCTGCGCGACGACCCGGCGCTGGCCGCACCCCGCGAGCAGGCGCCCGCCCAGCTGCCCGCCGACCTCGCGGACTTCACCGGCCGCTCGGCCGCGCTCGACCAGTTGGACGCGTTGATCGCGGGAGACCCGGCCGCGGTCGTGATCACGGCCATCGACGGCACGGCGGGCGTAGGCAAGACCGCGTTGGCGGTGCACTGGGCGCACCGCGTGCGCGACCGGTTCCCCGACGGGCAGCTGCACGTCAACCTCCGCGGCTACGACCAAGGCCCGCCCTTGCAGCCCGCGCAGGTGCTCAACCAGTTCCTGCGCGCGGTCGGCGTCGCCAAGGGCGACCTGCCGACCGGTGTGGACGAGAGCGTCGCGATGTACCGGACGTTGTTGTCGGACAAGCGGATGCTCGTGGTCCTCGACAACGCGGTGAGCGCGGACCAGGTCCGGCCGCTCGTCCCGGTCAGCCGCGGCAGCGTCGTGGTGGTCACCAGTCGCGACCGGATGGACGGTCTGATCGCGATGGACGGCGCGAAGCGCGTCGTGCTCGACGTGCTGTCCGAACCGGACGCGGTCGCGTTGCTGCGCCAAATGCTGGGCGCCCGGGTGGACGACGAACTCGACGCGGCCGTCGAGCTGGCGTCGTTGTGCGCGTACCTGCCGTTGGCGTTGCGGATCGCCGCCGCGCACCTGGCGGTCCGGCCCAACCGGTCCATCGCCGACCACGTCGCCGCGCTGCGAACGGGAGACCCGTTGTCGTCGCTGCGGATCGACGGCGACAGGCAGGCGGCTGTGACCGCGGGGTTCGACCTGTCGTACACCGCGTTGAAGCCGGACGCGCAACGCCTGTTCCGGCTGCTGGGTCTGGTGCCCGGCCCGGACGCGTCGATCGAGGCCGCGAAGGCGCTGGCCGGCAACGGGGACGTCGACATCCTGCTCGACCGCCTGGCCTGCGCGCACCTGATCGAGGAGCACGCGCCCGGCCGGTACACGTTCCACGACCTGTTGCGCCAGTACGCATGGGAACGAGCGGTCGAACAGGACAGCACGGTGGAACGCGAAGCCGCGCTCGACCGGCTGTACGAGCACTACGAGACCACCACGCGCGCGGCCGTGAAACTGTTGTACCCCTACATGCTTCGCATCGAGGAAGGCGTTCCGGCCAGGACGTTCGACGAGCACGGCGCCGCACTGGCGTGGCTGGACCTCGAACGGGCCAACCTCGTCGCCGCGGTGCGCCGGGCGGCGGGCGAACGCAGCTGGCTGCTGGCCGACACCGTCCGCGCCTACCTGTACTTCCGCGGCCACATCGTCGACCTGTTCGGCGTGGCCCGGCACGCGCTCGCCGAGGGCAGCGCCGAACCGAAAGCCAGGGCTGCCGCGCTCGTCAGCCTCGCCACCGCGTACTACAGCCAGAACCAGTACCCGGAGGCGGTCGGCAACTACACCGAGGCGTTGGCGCTCAGCCGGGAGATCGGCTGGGCGATGGGCGAAGCCGCGATGCTCAACAACCTCGGCGCGATCCTGGAACAACAAGGGGACCTGGACGGCGCGAACGCGAAGTTCGTCGCACTGCTGGAGCTTCTGCGCAAGACGGGGCAGCGGCGGCTCGAAGGCCCCGCGCTGATCAGGGTGGGCAACAACCTGCAGTGCCGTGGCAGCCTGGTCGAGGCGGCCGCGTACTACCAGCAGGCGTTGGTGCTGAGCCGCATGATGGGGGAGCAGCACGCCGAGGCCAACGCGTTGCACTTCCTCGGCGGCGTGGAGTACCTGAAGGGCGAACTGGTCGCGGCGCTCGACCACGACTCCGAAGCGCTGCGGATCTACCTGTCGCTCGGCGGTCGCAACGACGAGGCACGGGCCCGCACACACCTGGCGAACGTGCACCGTGCGTCCGGCCGGTGCGGCCCCGCCCTCGCGGAGGCACAAGCGGCGTTGGTGCTGGCGGTGGAGACGGGTGAGCGCCGGACCGAGACGTGGGTCCGCAGCGCGCTCGCCGCGATCCACCTGGCGACGGGCGACTCGGCCGAAGCGGCGGCGGAGTACGAGCGGTCGCTGGCCGTCGCACGCACGATCGGTGCCCGCTATGAGGAATGCGAGGCGCTGATCGGCCTCGCGTCGAGCCGGGAGGGCCCGGCAGCGGCGGTCGTCGCCGACACCGCGCTGGTCATCGCGGACGAGATCGGCTACCGGCTACTGGCGGACCAGGCGATCGAGGCCGGCGCGACGCGCCAGCACGACCGCCTCGTCCCGGCTGGCGACCCCGAGTTTGTGGAAGATCCCTGAGGTGTGGTTGCGGACGGTCTTGGACGCGAGCGCCAGCCGGTTCGCGATCGCGGGCACCGGCATGCCGACCACGAGCAGGTGCAGGATCTCGCGTTCCCGCCGGGTCAGGTCGGGGAAGGCCTCGGGTGGCTGGGTGTGCAGCAACTCGGTGATCTTGCCGGCCACGTGCTTGCCGAACACGGCCTGACCTGCGGCGACGTTGTGGATCGCGCGGACGAGGTCGGACTCGGGGGCGGACTTGGGCACGTAGCCGAGCACGCCGGTGCGGATCGTGGCGAGGACGGTGGAGTCGTCGTCGCAGTCGCTGAACACCAGGACACCGGTGTCCGGGGCGCTGCGGCGGATCTCCCGGCACGTGGAGATCAGGTCCGTCCGGTCGAAGTCGAGCAGCAGCACGTCCGGCCGCCACCTCAGCGTCTCGAACAGGGTGTCGCGACTCGTCGCCGCTTCGGCGACCACGTGGATGTCGTCGTGTGACGCCAGCAGGGCACGTAGCCCGTCCCTGACCACGGGTGCGCGGTCGGCCAGCACCAGCGTCGACACGATGACACCACCCCCAGTTGCTCCACTGGTGACACTGTGGCCGATCCAGTTCAGAGTTTGTTCAAATCCATCTGCGACGCAGTGCGGCAACCGGCAACGAGCGGGTGCTGTTCCACAAAGGCCTCGTCGCGACGCGAACGGCGGTATCCCGCTGTCCGGTGCCTTGCCTACGCTCCCGCCGTGACGAGCACCGAACAGGGCAGACACAAGTACGACCAGCTGGCCGACAAGTACGAGGAGATCTTCCCGTACGTCGCCGACGTGGGACGGCTGCTCGTCGACCACGCCCGTCCGGCCGCCGGTGCGCGGGTGCTCGACGTCGGTGCGGGTCGTGGCGCGGTCGCGCGCGCCGCGTTGGCCGCCGGGTGCGACGTGACCGCTGTCGACGCCTCGGCAGGCATGGTCGCGCGGATGGCCATGGACTTCCCGGACATCGTCGCCCGGCAGATGGACGCGGGCGGGCTCGACTTCCCCGACGGGTCGTTCGACCTGGTCACGGCCGGGTTCGTGATGCAGGTCCTGCCTGATCCGGATGTCGCGCTCGCCGAGTTCCGCCGGGTGCTCGCCCCTGGCGGGACGCTCGCGCTGTCGTTGGAGAAACAGACTGTCGGACGCCTGCGGTGGCTGTTCGAACTGGCCGGTGAGTTCTTCGGTGTGCCTGTGCCCGGTGACGACGAAGAGAGTTCGGGCGCGATGACCAGCAGGCGGCTCAACGCGTTGATCGAGCAGGCCGGGTTCACCGACCTGGCGACGGACTCCGTCGAGATGCCGGTCCCACTGGCCGGCCCGGAGGCGTTGTGGGACTGGCTGCGGCCGCGCGGTCTCACCGACGCCGTCGGCAGGCTGCCCGCCGAGCAGGCCGAACAGTTCCACATCCGCTTCCTCGCCGGAGCGGAACACATGCGGACGGCCGGCGGGATCTCGCTGGACTTCCGCGCCACGCTGCACGTCGCGAGCAGGCCGTAAGCTCCTCGCATGCTTGATCAGGCCGTCGACGGCCTCGAGAACTCGATACGGCAACAGGACCGGGACGCCTACGAGCACGCGCTCGCCGCGGTGTGGGAGGCCGCCCAGCAGTCCACCAAGGCCGACCTGGACGCCGCGCTGCCCCGGATCGCGGCTGCGCTCGGCGAGATGCCGGTCGACGTGGTCGGTCAGTTGCCTGTCCTGGGCGGTGCGTTGGTCGAACTCGGCGCCGCGCCCGGCCCGCTCGTCCCGATGATCGTCATAGGTCTCATCGACACGTTGCGCCGCGTCGGGACACTCATCGAGACGTGGCCGCATGGCCAGGAACGCCCCAACTTCGACGACGACTCCTATGAGGAGACCGTGCGCGTGCTCGCGGGCGTCCACTCCAAAGAGGACGCGCACACCATCGCCTTCGCGTGGTACGCGCTTGGCGCGTGGACCGCGCCCGCTATCGCCGTGCTGCAACACTCGGACGTCCGGTCTGCGTTGCCCCATCGGGGCGTGCTGGCCGACCTCGTCGGACGGATCGGTCCCCTGCGCGAGGACCTGGGGTGCCTCGTCGACCTGCTCGAAGTGCTCGACAACGAGCCGTTCGTCGTGCTGCACCGCGCGTCCGGTCGGGGATATGAGCTGACGGTGTCCGGTGTGGCGGGCAACTTCCAACTCCAGACGTTGCTGGCGGCGGCGCTGGTCGGGCCCGAACGCGACGGGCTGATCGCGGGCACTCCGCCGGACCCGGTGTGGGTCGCGGCGGCCAGTGACGGCGACCCGGTGCCGCACGACGGCGTGAGCGGCCAGTTCAACCTTGTCGACCACGCCGGATCGTGGATCTGGGGTGAGGGGCGGCCTGCCGACATCCCGGTGCTCGACGGCAGGCGTGTGGTGCTGCTCGAGCCGCTGCCGTACCCGCGGACGTGGAACCCGGGACGGCTGTTCGGACGGATGCGGCCTTCGGTCCAATTGGACCGAGTTCTGCCGTCTGTCGAGGTCGCTGACTGGTTGACCCGGCTCGGCACCCTCGGCCGATGAGTTTCTGTCGGACCCTGGGTCTTTACTGACGCCCCGTGGCCCGGAAGGAGACGATGAGATGACGACAACGACCGAGTCCGTCGACTTCCTGCACGAGGCGGACCCGTATCGGCGGGAGCTGCTCGCGCACTGCTACCGGATGCTCGGCTCGATACACGACGCCGAGGACCTGGTACAGGAGACGTACATCAGGGCATGGAAGGCGTATGACAAGTTCGAGAAACGGTCCTCGCTGCGCACCTGGCTCTACCGGATCGCCACCAACGTGTGCCTGACCGCGCTGGACGGCCGTGAACGGCGACCGCTGCCCGCCGGGCTGGGCACCCCCGACAGCGACCCGGCCGACCCGTTGAACGAGCGCGACGAAGTGCCGTGGCTCGAGCCGTTTCCTGACGGCGCCGACCCGGCGTCCATCGTCGCGGCCAGGGAGACCGTCCGGCTCGCGCTGATCGCGGCGCTGCAACACCTGCCGCCCCGGCAGCGTGCCGTGCTGATCCTGCGTGACGTGCTGAAATGGCGTGCCGCTGAGGTCGCCGAAGCGCTGGACACCACGACAACAGCCGTCAACAGCGTGCTGCAACGCGCCCGTGCCCAGCTCGACGAGGTGGCGCCGAACGCGGACGACGTGACCGAGCCGACCGACGCCGAGCAGCGCGAGCTGCTGGCCAGGTACGTGTCCGCCTTCGAGGCCAAGAACGTGCCGGAGATCGTCGCTCTGTTCACCGAGGACGCCGTGTTCGACATGCCGCCGTACGCCGTCTGGTACCGCGGCCGCGAGAACATCGCCCGGCACCTGGCCCACACGTGTCCGGTCGGTCCCGGCGAACTGCGCCTGATCCCCGTGTCGGCCAACGGCCAGCCCGGCTTCGGCACCTACTGGGTGCGGGACGGCGTGGCCAAGGCGTTCAACCTCGTGGTGCTGACGCTGACCAAGGACGGCATCACACACTCGACGTCCTTCTTCGACACCTCGTTGTTCGAGAAGTTCGGCTTACCGCTGGAGCTCACCGATGAGTCCGCGTTCGTGCGCGATGGACACGACCTCGGTGCGGTTGGCAGCGCCCAGCTTGGCCATCGCGCGTGACAGGTGGACGCTGGCCGTCTTCTGGCTGATGTAGAGCCGCTCGCCGACCTGCTTGTTGGTCAGCCCGGCGGCGACCAGCCGCAGGACGGACAGTTCACGGGGTGTCAGGTCGCTGCTGGGCTCGGCGGCCGGTTGCTGGCCGGGCAGGGGGATCCGGCTGCGCCGGGCGAGGTCGGCCACGGCTTCGCGCAGCGGTCGCGCGCCCAGCCGGTCCGCGACCTCGTACGCGTTGCCGAGTTGTTCGGCCGCGTGGTCGCGGTCGCCATCGGCGAGCAGCAGTGACGCCCAGCGCCAGCGGGCGAGCGCCCGGAAGTACTCGGCCTCGATCAACGGACCGGTTGCCTCTTCCCACAACCGCTTGTCGTGCTGACCACGCAACCGGCTCAGCTCGGCGTTCATGCGCGTTTCGAAGGCGTAGGTCTCGGGGTGCTTGAATCTGCTGTGGACGCGCCTGCCGTTGTTCTGCTTCGGCGTGAGGTTCCGGATCCGTTGCGCCATCGCCTCACCGTCCGCGATGGCGGCGTCCGCTGTGGCGTGGTCACCGCGACGGCGCGCTTCCTCGGCGAGATCGCAGTACGTCCACAGGCCGATGCACCCGGCCAGCATCGCGTCCGTGACGGACGCCCGGACCAGGGTCTCCATGTGACCGATCACGATCTCGACGTGGTCGAGCGCATCACGCGGCCTGTTGCGCCACAGCGCGCCCTCAGCCAGGCCCATGTTGGCGATCTCCTGGGACAGCGCGTCCTCGGACAGCGCGGCCAGTTCCTCGGCTCGCTGGTCCAGAGCGGTGAAGTCACCCTGCGAGGCCAGTACCCACAACGTCGGCGCCATCACCCGCGCCCTTGCCACAGCCGGTGCACCGGCTGTGTCCTTCCCCGCCTCCAACGCGCCGGACCAGTCACCCAGGCCGTAGCGCATGGTGACCCGTTCGCACCGCACGTCGATACCGGCGAGGCTCCACGGCAGGCCTACCTCGCCCGAACGCTTGGCCGCGTGGTCCATCATGCGCATGCCCTCGGGCTTGCGGCCGTGGATCCACAGCGTGATGGAGGTGTTCTTCAGCGCGCGGAGTTCCACGTCGTACGCCCCGATGGACGCGGCCCGCTTGGCGGCCGCCTTGCCCATCCGGATGGATTCCTCGACCTCGCCGCTCCACTCGGCGAACACGGCCAGCGTGACCAGCGCGTCGACCTCGACCACGGTCGCGCCGACCTGCTTGGCGTCCAGCAACGCCTGCTCGGCGATCATCTTGAGCTGATCGAGGTCGTCGTCCCACGACCAGACCCACGACCGGGCCGCAAGCGCTTGCACCTTGGCCTTGACCTCGCTGACCGGCCGGTCGCGCACCAGCTCCCACGCCTCGTCGACCAGCTCCTGGATCTCCGGCCCGCGGTCCTCGAGCGCGATCGACGCGATCGCCCACTGGTGCCTGGTCGCCGCGCGGATCTCCGGGTCGCCCGTCTCGTCGGCCATGGCCACGGCGGCCTTGGCGTACTCGTCGGCCCGCTCGAGCTCTCCGGAGGCCATCGCCGCCCGCGTCGCCGAACGCAGCAACGCCAGCTCGTTGGTGCCGCTGCGTTCGGGCGTGGGAACAGCGCTCCACAGTTCAAGGGCCTGCTCGACGTGCCGCAGCTTCTCTCCGGGCGCGCCCATTGTGCCTGCCTCGTCGGCGGCGCGTACGGACGCGACCAACGCTCCTGCCAGGTCGTGGCTGTGGAAACTGTGGTACGCGAGCAAAGCGTGTGACTTGACGATGCGCGCGTAGCCGGCATGCAGCCGGACTCGTTCGCCTGGCAGCAGGTCGTCGTACACCGCTTCACGCAACAACGCGTGGCGGAAGGCGTAGCCGCTGTCCACCGTGACGAGCACGTTGTGCTGCACGGATTCCCGTAGGGACTCCTCGAGCACGTCGTCCGCGAGGCCGGACACCGTCGCGAGGCTGGCGTGCGTGACCGTCTGGCTGGCGACGGCGGCGGCGCGCACGACCTTGCGCGCGTCCTTGCCCAGGCGTTCGATCCTGGCCAGCAGGAGGTCGGCCAGCCCAGCGGGCACTCCTGCGCCGTCGCCGTACGCGGCGGTGAGCTCCTCGCAGAAGAAGGCGTTGCCCTCCGAGCGCTCCGCGATCTTGTGGACTGTCGCCGGTGGCAGCGCGCCGTCGGAGAGCGCGTCGACCAGCTGCACCGCGTGCGCCCGGTCGAACGGGCCGACCGTGATCTGCTCCACAGTGGACAAGCGGGTCAGGTCGCCGAGCAGCGGCCGCAGCGGGTGCCTGCGGTGCAGGTCGTCCAGCCGGTACGTGCCGACGATCAGTATCCGCTGCGTGTCCAACCGGGACACCAGGAACAGGATCAGGTCGCGGGTGGACGCGTCGGCCCAGTGCAGGTCCTCGATCGTCAGCAGCACCGGCGCCTGCTCGGCCAGGTCGCTGAACAGCCCGTGCACCGCGTCGAACAGCCGCAGCTGCTCCATCGCGGGTTCGCTCGCCTCGTCGCTGGGCGCGACCCTGGACATCAGTCTGCTCAGCACGGGGCGGCGGGCGGCGAGCGCCCGCTGCGCCCCGGTGAGCTGGCCGAGTGCCTCGACGAAGGGCAGGTAAGGCAGACCTGCTTCGTCCACGTCGAGGCACCGGCCGGTGAACACGGTGGTACCGCCAGATCGTGCGGCCGCGACCAACTCGGTGAGCAGTCGCGTTTTCCCAACCCCCGCGTCCCCTGCCACGAGGACGGCGCCGGCTCGGCCACCAGTGGCCGATGCCATCGCTGCCCGAAGTGCTGCCAGCTCATCCTCGCGGCCGACCAACGCTATTCCAGACCCGATCCGAGGCACAAGGCATGGTGGCACAGTTCGCCGCCTGCCTCGCGCCAGTTTCGCGTCCGGGTTCCCGCTGGTCGCCTGCGTGCGTTTCACAGTGCGCCTATCGCGGTGCCCAGGCCCTATGGGCAGTACGGCGCTGGATACCGCTGGACGCACTGTCCGGTGCACGCTGCCCCGGCTGCCACGTGCGTTTGCCCTCCGGAGTGGACGCGGCGCGCTCCCTGGCGGCCGCGACCTGGTCGCGGGCCATGTCGTCGGCGATGTTCCTGAACTGAGTCTCAGCCAATCCCCACATGACTATGAGGATCTTGCTAAGCACCCCCGTGCCGCATTGGGCAACTGGGTGTCACCTGAGGCCCTCGATGAGACGCAGCGCATAAGACACGTCCGGCAACGCGGCCATCTCGTCCCTAAGGCGGGTCGCGGCCTGCCGGTAAGACGGGTCGTCGAGCACCTCGGCGGTCGTGTCCCGCACCTCGTCGGGGGTGACCGTGTAGGCGTTGAGGACCTCGCCGAAGCCCAGGTCGGTGCATCGCCGGGCGTTCACGATCTGGTCGGCGCCCAACGGGACCAGCACGGTCGGCAGACCGTGCGCGATGGTGCCGGTCATGCTGCCCGAGCCGCCGTGCGACACGACCAGGCTGCACTGCGGCAGGATCTCGTGCTGCGGGACGAACCCCTCGATCCGCACGTGGTCGGGTTGCGTGCCGAACTCGGCGGGGTCGATGTACGGGCCGACCGTCACGATCAGCCGTCCCGGCAGCTCACGCAGGCCGGCCAGGACCCGCGTGAACAGGTCGCCGGACTCGGTGTTGAAGATCGTGCCGAGGGTGAAGTAGACCGTCGGCTCCTCCGGTTTGGCCTCGGCCACGTCCTGCAGCCGGATGCTGTGCCCGGTCGCGGGCAGCGGGTGGTCCGGGTGCCGCAGACTCGGCGGGAACGGCGAGAGCACCAGGTGACGGCCGAGCATGCCCAGGTTCTCGTCCGGCGCCAGGCCGTGCTCGGCGCGTACCTCGTTGAGCGTGTCCTGCACGACCGACGGCCGCACGAACGAGCCCGAGGCGTTGCTCAGCACGGTCACGTGCGGGATGCCGAGGACCTCGGCGGCGATCATCCCGCCGAAGTCGACCTCGTCGCACAGGATCAGGTCCGGCCGCCAGTCCATCGCCAGCAGGTCCGCCGACCGCAGCCGCGCGGCCCGGTCGGCGAAGCCGTCCCGCAGGCCGTCGTCCTCGGTGTCCTGGTTCGGCTCGATCAACGGCCGCCGCACACCGCCGCCGTCGAAGTCCGGGCCGGACTGCCACGCGTCGAACCCGGCATCCCTGACCGGCTGGACCATGCTCCGCTGGCAGGTCACGCCCACGGTGTGCCCAGCCGCCCGTGCGGCACGGGCAATCGGTTCCATCGGTCCCCAGTGGCCCCGCCCGCCGATAAAACTCGACAAGATGCGCATTTCCCCAGCCTAGGCCCTGCTCGCTCTGTACTTCGCGCGTCTGATCGTGTAAGCGTTTACATAGTAAGCGCTTACCATGCGACGAGGCAGTGGTGGTGTTGTCATGCGTCTCAGGTGTCTGATCTCGACCCTTTCGTTGGTGTTATGTGCGGTCCCAGCCCCTACCGCGGTTGCGGACGATCTTCCGGTGACCGATCCGATTCCGGAGAAACCGATTACATCGGGCATCGCACTCACCCTCGCCGAGGTGATCACGATGCCGCGCTCCGAACCGACACCGCCGGTGACCGACGCGCGCCTGCGCAGGCACGCCAGGATCAACTACTTCGGTGAGCTGCCCGACTCGTCCGGGCGGATGTACGTGCCCGACCTCAACGGCAAGCTGTACTTCGTCAAGGACGGCCAGTCGGCCGAGTACCTCGACGTCGGCGCCGCGGTCGGGCCGGACTTCTTCAACAACAAGGGAATGGGCAGCGGGTTCGGGTTCGTGGCGTTCCACCCGGACTTCGCGCGCAACGGCCGGTTCTACACCACGCACACCGAGGCGCGCGGCGCGTTGACGACGAAGCCCGCCGACTACGACCAGCCCGGCACGATCGTGATCCAGAGCGTGCTGACCGAGTGGACGGCGAGCGACCCGAAGGCCGCCGTGTTCAGCGGGACCCGCAGGGAGATGCTCCGGATCGGGTTCATCGGGTTCACCCACGCGATCCAGCAGATCGACTTCAACCCGACCGCGCTGCGCCACCAGGAGGACTACGGCAAGCTGTACGTCGCGGTCGGCGACGGCGGCCGGGGCACCTCCAGCGACGACCCGCAGAACCTGGCGCTGCCGCACGGCAAACTGCTCCGGATCGACCCGGACGGGCGCGACAGCGCGAACGGGAAGTACGGCATCCCGGCGCGCAACCCGTTCACCGGCAGGCCCGGCGCGATGGGCGAGGTGTACGCGTACGGCTTGCGTGACCCGCACCGGTTCAGCTGGGACAGCGTCACCCGCAGGATGTACCTCGGCAACATCGGTGAACACGAGATCGAGTCCGTGTACGAGGTGCGCGCCGGTGACAACTTCGGCTGGAGCGACCGCGAGGGCCCGTTCGTCTACAAGCGCACGGACCGGTGCAACCTCTACCCGTTGCCCGCGAACGACGCTCGGAACGGGTACGTGTACCCGGTCGCGGCCTACGACCACGACCCGCCGCCCGGCTTCCCGTGCACCGCGGACAGCGGCCACGCGGTCGTCGGCGGGTTCGTCTACCGGGGTTCGGGGGTCCCGGAACTGTGGGGCAAGTACGTCTTCGGTGACCTGGTCGACGGAAAACTGTTCTACACCAACGCGACCGAGATGCGGCGTGGCGGGAAACTCGCGCCGCTGCACCAGTTGTCCGTGACGGACGCCTCCGGCCGTCCGATGACGATGCAGGACATGGCCGGTGACCGCAGGACCGACATCCGGTTCGGCACGAACAACGCGGGCGACCTGTTCGTCATGGCGAAGGCCAACGGCAGGATCTGGCAGGTCACCGGGACCAAGCCGCTGCCGGACGTCCACCCGTCGCTGGTCGGCAACCTGGTGGCGCGCTACGACTTCGAGCACCCGGTCGCCGGGAACCCGGCGAAGGAAGCCGACAGCGGCCGGTCGGGCACGCCCATCGACCTGGTCAACGGCGGCGAGCAGGCGCGGGTCGCGGACGGCGCGTACCGCGGTAGCCGGTACTCGTTGCAGACCAAGCAGGTCAACCCGCTCACGCCCGGCAACGACGACTGGAAGGCCGGAACGTACTCGGCCGGTGGTGTCCCGTCGCTGCGGGCGTTCAACGGCGTCCGGCAGACGACGGTGATGGGCTGGGTCAAGATGACCGGCCGGAACCCGAGCCCGAACTCCAATTCGGCCAACCCGGCCGACTTCTACGGCGCAATCGGCATCGCCGGGGTGCTGAGCGGCAACTCCGACGGCCACGCGGTCCGCGCTCTGCTGGAACTGATCGAAGTGGACGGTGTGATGAAGGTGGTCGCACTGGGCAGGCGGATCGACGGCGGCGCCTCGCAGACCTTCGCGGCCACCGAGGACTGGCGCACGATCCTGCCACAGGGGCACTGGGTGTTCCTCGCGGCCACATTCGACTTCAACACCGGGAAAATGGCGCTGTACAAGAACGGCAAGCCGTTGCCCGGGTCCTATGTGGTCGCTGGGGACCCGTGGGGCGTCGGCACCGGTCAGGGCCCGTACTCCGCCTCCCCGACCGATCCGCGCGGATTCAAGATCGGCGGCAGCTTCCCGCAGGACACCCGGGAAGGCAACCCCTGCGACTGCCGGTTCGACAACCTGATGTTCCTCGACCGCGCGCTGGAACCGTGGGAGATCCAGGCCCAGTACGCGGTCACCTCCTAGAGCGACTCGCCCGGCATGGCCGCCGGTTACGGGCGTCGCATGCCGGGCAGGGTGGCCTTCACGGCACATGAGGGCGGTTGGGGGTTTTCCGTCAGCCACGACGACCAGGGTCGGACGGATCAGGGTTCCGGCAGGTCGCGCTCCAGCGGCTTGAGCTTCGCGGCGAAGTCGTCGAGGAACGGGCGGATCGTGCGGACCTCACCGGCCGGGCGGATCACGAACTTCGTCAGCCCCGCGTCGATGTAGCGCTCGATCAGGTCCTGCGCCGCCTCCCAGCTGTCCGGGATCACCTCGGCCGGGTCGATGTCCGGCTGCCTGCTGCGCGCGGCGGCCAGCAGCGTCTGCGGGATCCCGCCCTCGGCGAGCGCGATGCTGATCCCGTAGTGGTCGGCCTCGATCTCCCTGCCCGCCTCCCGCGCGGCCTGCTCGATGGTCCGCCGCGCCAGGAGGGTCTGGCTCGGTGTCATGAAGCTGCCCAGCCAGCCGTCGGCCAGCCGCCCGGTGCGTTCGAGGCCCGCTCTCGCCGACCCGCCGAGCCAGATGTCCATCCGCCGGGGCCGGGGGCGGACCGACGCGGTGTCGAGCGTGTGGAACTGCCCGTGGAAGGAAACGGTGTCCTGGGTCAGCAACAGCCGGACCACCTGCATCGTTTCGTCGAACAGGGCGCCGCGGGCGCCCCGGGGCGCCGGGAAGACCTGCCGTTCGGGATCGCGCGCCGGTCGCAGTCCGAAGACCGGGAGTACCCGTTTGGGGGCTAGCGCCGCCAGCGATGCCAGTTGTTTCGCGACGAGGACGGGGCTTCGGCCAGGCAACACGGCCACGCCCGTGCCCACTTTCAGTTTGTTCGTACGCGAAAGGGCGTACGCCATTGCTATGAACGGGTCGGTGTGTTCCCCGAAAACGACTTCGGAGAACCACAGTGAGTCGATGTCCAGTGCTTCCGCGTGATCGATCGCCTCGACGAAATCCTCGTGCGGGCCGAGGCCTACCCCGATACGGACCTTCATGGGTCCATCATCCGGGTCACTTGACCTTGCCGGGTAGTCTCCAAACAAGGAGGCGACGGGAAATGAGGCAGCTTCGTCGGCGCTGTGAACAACACCTGCGCACCTTCGCCGTACCGCAACCGTTCGACCTCGACGCGTTCTGCGCGCATGTCGCCGAGAAACGCGGCCGCCGTCTGGAGCTCAAACCGATGCCCGGCCTGTCCGCCGCCGCCCCGTGCGGCATGTGGCTGTCCGTGGCGGACGCCGACTACATCCTCTACGAGCCGACCACGTCGAAGCTGCACTCCGAGCACATAGTGCTGCACGAGCTCGCGCACATGCTGTGCGACCACCGGCTCAGTATCGACGTTTCGCTGCGGCGCAGACTCTTCCCCACCATCGACCCCGATGTGGTCCGGCGGGTGCTCGGCCGCGTGAACTACGCCACCGAGCAGGAGCAGGAAGCCGAGATGCTCGCGTCGATGATCCGGGGCGGCGGGGGCAGGGCCAGACCACGGGACGCGCTCGCGCGGATGACCGAGGTCCTCCGCCCGAACACCTGAGACGAATCCCGGCACCCGCGAGAGAAACGAGGAGGTACCGCCGCTGAACGCGTTGCTTCTCGTTCTGCTCTGGGGACTGGTGGCCGGGTGGCTGCCCGCGTTGCGCCGCGGTCCGAAGCAACGCACGGTGTGGCGCATCTTCCTGGCGTTCGCGGTCATCAAGACGGTCGCGCTCCCGCCGGTCGCGGGCGCGGTGCAGGACGTGCTCGGCACGAACGCGGACACGTTGCTTCAGCACCTGCTGGCCATAGCCGCCGGGGTCAACCTGCTGCGGTTCGTCGCGTTCATCACCGGCCGACGGCCGAACTCCCGCCAGGTGCTGCTGGGGCTGGGGGTGGCGACGACGCTGGTCGCGCTGTTCGCCATGGCCAGCCACGGCATCCACGGCTCGGCTGAGCACCTGTTGGCCCAACGGGAGACCAACCCGGTGGTCATCGCCTACTGGATGTTGCTGGAGGCCTACCTCGGCACCGTGCTGTGCACGGGCGGTCTGCTGATCTGGCGGGTCAGCCGGGCGTCGCCGACGAACCTGCTGCGCGTCGGGCTGTGGCTGATGTGCGCCGGAGCCGCCATCAACGCGCTTTTCGCGGTCTACAAGTCGGCGTACATCCTCGCCAACGCGGCGGGCGTGCGGATGCCGACCGAACTCGTCGCGGCGATCTCCGACCGGATGCTGCCGGTGTCCGGGCTGCTGATCGTCAGCGGTGTCGTGCTGCCGACGTGGACGGTTGTGCGCGAGCTGATCGCCATCCACCGGTCGATGCGTGCGCTAGCGCCGTTGTGGCACACCATGCGCACCACGTTTCCCCAGGTGATCCTGTACGTCTCGGAACGCTTGCCGAGCGCGGACGGGTTGCTGGCCACCGCCCGGTTGCGGTTGTACCGGCGGCTGATCGAGATCAGGGACGGGATGCTCGAACTCCGCCAGTACGCCCCGCCCGCGACGCCCGGCGAAGCGCTGGAATACCTGGCCGCACAGGGCATCCACGGCCGCCAGGCCGCCGTGCTCGCGGAGGCGTGCTGGATCGAGGTCGCGCTGCGCCGCAAGAAGGCGGGCACGCGGCCGTGTCAGGGGTGCTGGCCGTCGACGCCCGGCGGCGCCGATGAGCACGAGGAAGCGAAATGGCTGGCCGAGATCAGCACGGCGCACCGGCTTTCGCCGTATCCCGGCCGATTCGCCGGAGTCACTCCGGTTTCTTCTTCTCGTTCTCCAACTCCCACACCTTGAGGATCATGTTGCTGATCGTCTCGCGGCTTCCTGGCGAGAGATCCGCCGCGCGCAACGCGATCTCGGTGACGCCCGTGTCGCGCAATGCCGCCAGCAGTTCGAGTTCGCTGTCGATCTGCCTGGTCTCCTCGTCGTCGAGGAAGTAGGCGACCGGCACCCCGAAGAACGTGGCCAGCGCGGTCAGGTGCTGGATTGTCGGGTTGTCCCTGCGCCCGGTGCGCAGCTGCCAGATGTACGTGTGCGAGATGGATATGCCCTGTTGCTCCCTGATCGCCTCGGCGACGGCGTTGTGGCTGTACTCGCCCTGCCCTGCCGGGCGGACGCGATGGAACAGCCGGTCGAGCTTCTCGGCGATAGAGAACGGCGCGTTCACCCTGCCTCCTGCCGATCCGTGACGGGCGTAAACATCAGTTGCTTGGCAAATGGTACATCGCAAGCCTTCGTTGACGCAGCCGTAACGCTGGTTTACTCTCGACGAGCATCCAAAACTGGGGAAATAGATTTCGAGGGGTGCCATGGTCGATTCGGCCGTACCATCCACTTTGTACTATGCGATCGGGTCGTCGCGCCGCGTGTTCGGCCGGTCGCTGTCCGCTCCTTCCACTGTGGACCTCGAGCCGGCCCGGTGTCGCGAACAGCGACCGGCTGTGAACGCTGTGTCAGTGCTCAAAGGTGATGGGACTGATGCTCAGAGTGGTTCCACATCGCACTGATCGGCCGCGGCGATAGGCCAGTCGGGGGACAAGTCGTCTCGCGGCGTGGATTTCGCCCCATCTCTCGGCTGGGTCAGCGAAGATTCACCAGGCCGTCATCGCGGATCGCTAGGTTGGTTCGCCATGGTGCGTAGGACTCCGGACTTCGGGTGGGAGGGCGTTTCACCAGTGACGAGTGCCGCGCGGTCCACTCTGGACGAACGGTCCGGGCTGCTGGCAGCGTTTGCGGCCGGGAACGTTCCGGCCGCCGGAACACGGCCGCTGCCGCCGCGTGGGCTCTTGCGGTCCGCGAGGTGCCGAGCTGTGCGAGCTTTCGCCGCTGTGCTACCGAAAGCGAGGGTCCGTGGCCTGCTGCCCGGCCGTCCGGCGGCATGCGGCGGCGCTCGGACGTGGCATCCGGGCGGATTCTCAGCGCCGCGCTTGTTCACGAAGCCCGCGCGGTTCATCCTCGATCCGGACGACGAGGACACCAGGCCGAGCCGGCGGTACTTCACCGCGGCTCCCGTGCTCTTGTGGAACGGGAGGCCAAGGATGCGTTGATCTGTCTCGGCGCACGATGAGGGGGAAGGGAACTCGGCCGGGTGTTCATCGGGTCGAATGAGGGTGAGGGCGAGCATGAAGAGCCACAGGCTTGGCGTGGGCGGCCAGGCTGAGATCGGCTACCGGGCACTGCTGACCCGGTCACGATGGCAGCCGGAACGCCTGGAGCACGCGTTGGCGTGGTCTCCCGACCAGGGCGCGACCGTGCTGGCGGAGTTGCGCGGTGAAGGGCTGGTGATGAACTCGGCGGTCGAAGCCGGTGCGGTGCGGGCGATCCAGCCGTGCCTGGCGCTGCCGGCGTTGGCCGCGCGGCGGTTGTCGGGCGGGCCGATGCCCAGCGCGGCGGCTGTCGAGACGTTTGTGTCGTTGCACGAGCAGACCACGGGCAGGCTCGACGACGCGTGCCCGTTGTCCGATATGGACGAGGTGCTCGCGGTCGTCGAACGGCTGGCCGCGCGGGTTCGTAACGAAGTTGTGATCCTGGCGCCGCTTTACGACCCGCGGTCGTACGAGTTCGCCGAGCACATCGCCGAGGGCGTGCTGCGCCGCGGCGCGGGGCTCAGGGCGCTGTGGCGCACTGACGTCTCAGCCGTGGACTACGCGGTGTGGCTGGGCAAACGGGGGCACACGCCGAGGGCGACGTCGAACGTGCCCGTCCGGGCCGTGGTGGTGGACGGCCTGGTCGGCGTGGTGCTCAACGAAGCCGGTGCGGGCAGGGTGATCAGGACGGAGAACGAACTCCGTTCGCTCGTCGCGTTGGCCGACGGCCTGTGGGCGCAGAGCGTCGAAGTCAGCCAGGTGCCCAAGGGCAGGCCGACGCGGTCCCGGCACGAGCTCGTACTGCGAATGCTCGCGCAGGGGTTGACCGACGACGCGATCGCTCGCCGGCTGGGGGTGAGCGTTCGCACGGTCCGCGGCGACGTCGCGTCGGCCATGGTGGAGCTGGACGCCCGCAGCCGGTTCCAGGCAGGCGTCCGCGCCATGCAGATGGGCTTGCTCTAGGCAGGAACGGGAGTCACGACACCGGTGGCGCCGTCGACGGTGATGGTCTGACCGGTGGTGATGCGATGGGTGGCGTCCGCGACGCCGACGACGGCGGGAATCCCGTATTCCCTGGCGACGACGGCGCCGTGTGAGTTCGCGCCGCCCATCTCCATCACGAGCCCGCCCGCGGTGAGGAACAACGGAGTCCAGCCGGGATCGGTCGACGGGGCGACCAGGATCTCGCCTGGCTCAAGGTGAGCACCGACCGGATCGAGCACAACGCGTGCGGTGCCGGTGATGCTGCCCGCGGAGGCCGGGGTCCCCGGCAGCGAACCGTCCGCCGCCGCAACCGGTCGCGAGATCGCCTCGACGTCGGTGCCGTCCGAAAGCATGACCCGCGGGATCCGCCTGCGCCGAAGTTCTTGCTCGTACGCCTCGCGGTTGCCGGAGATCCTTTCGTGCTGGTCCGTTCCACCGAGGGCAGACCTGATCTGCTTGAAGTCGAGGAAGAACACGTCGTCCGGCCGGGCGATCCGGCCCGCCTCGGCCAGTTCGGCCCCGATCGCCTTGAGGTGCTCGCGGACCGAGCCGAGCGCGATCACCAGGAAGTACTTGGGCATCTCGCGGATTCCGGCCAGGTCCCGCGCCCGGTTCAGCGCGAAGCGGAGTATCCGCTTGCGCCGGGGCGCCTGCGCGACGAGCCGGTCGATCGCGGCCCGCGCCTGCGCCGTGCCACGGGCGAAGACCACGTCCGGCGCCGCTTCTTGATCCGCCAAACGGAGGTAATTCGCAAGCACGCCAAGGATGTGTGTCGGATCATCGGACCAGCGCGGCATGCCGACGTCGATCTCCGCCACCGCGCGGTCGCCCCACACCTCGAGGAACTCGGCCAGGCCGACGTCCGGCAGCGTGCCCGCCAGGTAGCGTTCCGCCAGCCGCTCTGGCGACTCCTCGCGGAACTGGCTGACGGCGTCGCTCTCGCGGATCCGGGTGGCCAGGTGCCACAGCTCCAGGTCCATCTCGGTGGTGATGTTGTGCGGCACACCGCGCAACACCGCCTGCACCTCGCCGGGCCTGCCGACGATCTTGCCCGCCAGCCCGAGCAGCAGGAAACCCGCGGCGGCGCTGGGCATCACCCGCGGAACGACGGGGAAGAGGTGCCGTAGCAGCACTTGCTCGACGTGGTCGAGCCGTTCGACCGGCGTGGCCCCGGGATGCAACGCGATCCGGCGGCGGATGTCCCGGCCGACCGAGTCGACGAACCGGTGCGCGGCTCGCGGGCTGATCACGGCCTGCAGCACGCGGAGCGGGACCCTGAACCGCACTGCCAGCCGGAGCAGCCGGAGCACGGCCTTCCGGCGTGAACCGGGACGCAAAGCGAACCGCGGGTCGTCGAACAGACTGCTCAGGGCCGCGCCGGACCGTGCCTCCATGACGCCGAGCACTTTCGGCACGATCGCGCGGCCGACTTCGCTGCGCACCGCCGCTGTGACGTCGATGTAGCCGCGCCCGCCGATCTCGGCGAACGCACTGGGCCCGGCGACCGGATCCGCCACGGTGAGACCGAGGATCTCCCTGGCGACGCTGGTGGCGAGCAGGCGGAAGGTGGCGAGCCCGCTCGGCGTGATCGGCCGGTACAGCCCTTGCGCCACAGTGATGGAGAAGTACACCCGAGTGTCCTCCTGGGACTGGTCCGGCAGTGGGTACAGCGTGGTGATCGGCCGTGACTGCGTCAGCCACAGCGCGCCTTCGGCGTCGATCGCCCACTCGGTGTCCTGCGGTGCGCCGTAGTGCCGCTCCACTTCCGCGCCGAGCGCAGCGAGCGCGATGACCTGGTCGTCGGTGACGCAGGCATCGGCCGCGCCGGACTCGCGTTCGAGGCGTTCCGTGCCACCGCCGGGCAATGACCGGATGACCACGCGCTTGTCACCGAGCCTGCGCTCGACGATCGCACCGTCGCGCACCACGAAGTGGTCGGGGTTGACCGCGCCGGACACGACGGCCTCACCGAGGCCGGGACTGGCGTCGAGCACGTACTCGTGCCGCCGCCCGGTCACCGGGTCGGCCGTGAACATCACACCGGCCACTTCAGACTGGACCATCCGCTGGACCACCACCGCGAGGCGCACGGTCCGGTTGTCGATCCCGTTGGTGGCGCGGTACGCGAAGGCCCTGTCTGTCCACAGTGAAGCCCAGCACCGGCGCACCGCGTCGAGCACGTCGCCGATGCCGACCACGTTGAGGTACGTGTCCTGCTGACCCGCGAAACTGGCGAACGGCAGGTCTTCCGCCGTCGCCGACGACCGAACGGCGACCGGCACGTCCGCGCCGAGTGCCGCGTAGGCGCGGGTGATCGCCTCGCTGATCGCGTCGGGCATCGCCGTGCCCAGGATCAGCGCCCGGGTCGTGGCCGCGTCATGGCTGCCGTCGGCCCCGGCCGCGGCGGCCACTTCCCGGTAGGCGTCGGTCGTGACGCAGAACCCTGGCGGAACCGGGAGGCCCGCCCTGGTCAGCTCGCCGAGGTTGGCCGCCTTGCCGCCGACATCCGCCAGCATGTCGGCGGAAATGTCAGTGCTGATGTCGCTGAAGTCTCGCACCCACGTCGTCATGGCGCCGAGTTTAACTCAATCTCAACGCGTGATGAAATAATTTCCGCTGGTCGGCCCCATCAGGCGACGGGTGCTGCCCAATCGATCGCGTGGTCGTAGAGCCAGTGCCGCTCCTCCGGCTTCGGTGGCGCCGCGCGGCGGTTCGCGCCGGACCCGAGCGCCGCGCTCTCCGCGACCAAGCGCTCGACCCGGTCCCGGCGGATCGCGGTGTACCGCTCGAACGCCGCCGGGACCGGCGTGATGTCCCGCAGGCACTTGGCGAGGATCACGCTGTCCTCCAGCGCCATCGACGCGCCCTGCCCGGCCGCTGGCGACGCGGCGTGCGCGGCGTCACCGACGAGGACCATGGAGTCGTTGTGCCACAAGCGGGTCTCGGGCACGTCGTAGGCGTTCGTGATGAACAGGTCATCGGTGGACCGCACGATCTGCGCGGCGGGCGTGTTGTCGTCTGCCAGCAGGTCGACGAAGTCCTGCCGGTTGGCCGTGGCCAGGTCCAGTTCGGGGGCGCGGGAGAACCACCACGTCTCACCGTCCGGCGCCGTGGTGTAGCCGAAGAACGCACGGCCGCCGGAGATCATCCGGTAGGCGTCCGCCGACAGCGGGAACGACGTCGCCCTGGTGTAGCCGTACGCGATGGTCAGGCCGGTGAACCGGGGCGCGGGTGCCGACGGGTCGATGATCGACCGGGTCGTGGAGTGGATGCCGTCCGCGCCGACGAGCAGGTCGCCGTCTGCGCTGGTGCCGTCGTCGAACCCCGCCCGGACGCGACCGTCCACAACCGACGCTGAGACCAGGCGCTTCCCGTGGTGCAACTCGATGCCCCGCCGAGCCACCTCGTCGTGCAACACGCGGTACAACACCGAACGCTTGAGCGTCCGCGCGCCGCTGCGCATCGGGTTGAGGTGGATCCTCGTGCCTGATTTGTCCAGGAACTCGACGTTGGTCGCGGGGAAACCGGCGTCGATGACTGGCTGGTGCGCCCCGACCGCCTCCAACGCGTTCATCCCGTTGCGCATGATCGTGAGGAACGCCCCGATGTCGTCGGCGCCGGTGGCGTACGCCTCGTAGATGACCGGTGTCATCCCGGCCCGCCGCAAGGCCATCCCGGTCACGGCCCCGGCGATCCCGCCCCCGATGATCAGTGCCTTCGTCATACGCTCAAAGTAGCGTCGATTAACCTCGGAGACATGAGCAAGCGCTTAGTCGCATTGGGCGACTCCTTCACCGAGGGAGTGGGTGACGACGACCCCACGTACCCCAACGGGGTCCGCGGCTGGGCCGACCGGGTGGCCGAGCAGCTGGCGGTCGGCGAGCCGGAGCTGCTGTACGCCAACCTCGCGGTGCGCGGCAAGCTGATGGGCCAGGTGCTGGCCGAGCAGCTGGAAGCGGGCCTGGACATGCGGCCCGACCTGGTCACGCTGTACGCGGGCGGCAACGACCTGATGCGCCCGTCGGTGGACATCGACGCGTTGATGGACGACTACGACAAAGCGATCGGCAGGCTGGTCGAGTCCGGCGCGACGGTGGTCGTGTTCACCGGCGTCGACGGTGTCGAAGACGCGTTGTTCCGCAAGATGCGCGGCCGCGTGGCCATCTACAACGAGCACACCAGGGTGATCGCGAAACAACGCGGCGCGCTCGTCGTGGACATGTGGGCCATGCGGCAGCTGCGGGACCGCCGGATGTGGGCACCGGACCGGTTGCACCTCAACGCACTCGGGCACACAGCGGTGGCCGTCGAGGTGTTGACCGTCCTCGGTGCCGAACACCAGCTGACCAGCACGTCACCAGGCCCACGCGAGACGCTCAGCGTGCGCGAACGCCGTGCGCGGAACCTCCAGTGGAGCAGGGAACACGCGTGGCCGTGGGTGCTGCGCAGGGTGCGTGGCGAGTCGTCCGGTGATCACATCAAGCCGAAACGCCCTGCCCTCGAACCGGTTCGGCAGCCGTAGGGCTCCGGCGGTACGCGCGGGCGACGTCGAGCAGGAACGCTGTGTCGCTCTGCAGGTCGAGACCGCCCGCGATGGTGACCAGTTCGCTGTCGCGGGCAGGTGCGCCTGCCCGTTTCGCGGCCATCGCGGCGGCCAGCATCTTCGCCTCCACCAGGGCGTCGAGTTCCCTGCCGGTGAGGTCGGCGTCGGCGCGCGCGGCGGCACCGACCTCCGGGTCGAGGTACGGCTGCAGCGCCAGCCGCCCGTCCCTGATCTCGATGACCCGCCGGTACAGCCGCAGGTCGAGGTCTGTCGGCAGCAGGTCGAGGAGTGCGGGCCGGGGCGCCACGAGCGCGATGTGTGGCGTCGCCCGGTAGAGCGCCAGCCACAACGGCCGCAGCCGGTGGTAGTCGCGCATCCGCCCGAACCAGCCGAACAGGGCGGACAGCCCGAGTGCGCGGGCCCATGTCGGCAGTGTCACACCGATCAGCACGAACACCGCGGCCAGCAGCGGCAGCATCCGGTCGAGCAGCCCGCCGAAGCCCTTCGGGTACCCGATCCCGATGTCGGCCGCCGCGAAGTAGAACGCCTTGTGCACGTGGTAGAGCAGGGAACACGCGATGCCGACGGCGACCACCCGCAGCCCGAGCTTGCCGGTCGCCGTGCCGGACAGCCCGCCGTACCGCCAGCACAGCACGATGGTCCGGACGAACGCCGGTGCCAGCCCGGCGACGAAGACCAGCCAGTACTCGAGCACCCACGGCTCACCGGCGTACCGCCCGGCGAACCGGACGTCGTCGACCGGGGTGTCGGCAAGGAAGAACAGGGCAGTGATCGCCACGGCGACGGTGGTGGGCCACCAGATGTGCATGACCGGCCGCGGCGGCAGTGACTCGTTGAGCCGCGTCAGCATCACCTGCGCCGCCACCGCCACCAGCAGGATGGACAGGTGCGACAACAGCCTGCCGAGGTTCGGCACACCGGAGATCTCGCTGATCAGCCGGTACGGTGCCGGTGCCATGGCGGTGAGCGAGCAGGCCAGGCCGAACAGGATGAACCAGATCGCCGACCCGTTCCTGGCCGCGCGGCGCCTGCGGTCGACCAGCTTGCCGACGACGAACGCCCACGCGAGCACGGCGGGGCCGTAGAGCCTGATCCAGTCGGTCCAGTCAGTCATTGCCGGGTTCCGGCCAGTCGAACACCGCGTTGATCCGGTCGGCGACCGCGCTGGTGCGGTGACCGGGAACGGCTTCGCGCTGGGCCCGCTGGGTGATCAGCGAGGCGAGCAGTTCCGCTTCTTGCTCCTGTTCGGCCTGGTAGGTGGTACGGCCGAGGATCCGTTGCACCATCACTGGATCGAGGTTCGGCATGAGCATGCGGGTCAGCTCGTTGGCTGACAGCCGCGCCGCGTGGTGGTCGCACAGCACGTGCGCCAGTTCGTGCAGGATGATGTGTTCCTGGTGCGGGGGAGTGGTCGACGCCTCGTAGAAGATCATGTCGGTCTGGTCGGTGGCCACCCACAGCCCGAGTACGCCGCTGTCGTGCGCGTTCATCGGGGTGAGCGTGATCGGGCGGCCCCGCTCGTGTGCCAGCACGCGGCACAGACCCCGGGCGTCGAACGGTTGCGGCAGCGGCACAGTGCGCGCCAAAGCCTCGCACCGCCGTCGAATCTCCCGGAAACTCGGGCTCACCTCTGCAGCGTATCGAGAAGTCCCTCGCGAAGTCGTGACTTCACGAGGGACTGCCTCCCCCACCTCGGCTGGATCCGGGCGTCAGACGCCGGCCAGTTCGGGCTCGGCGGCCAGCGCCCGAGCCCTGTTCTCCTTGCGGTTGGCGACGATCCCGGTCACCGCGACGACCACACCCAGCACCGCGATCCCGGCGACGACCGCGAGGCCGGGGAAGTAGCTGGCGAGCAGTTCGTCCGGGGTGACCTGGGCGGTGTGCGACTCGTTGGCCGACACGACAGCGGTCACGATGGCCAGCCCGATCGCGCCGCCGACCTGCAGCGACGTGTTGAGCAGACCGGACGCCAGGCCCTGCTCCTCGTCCTTGACACCGGCCGTGGCCTGGATGTTGAGCGAGGTGATGGACAGCGCGCACGCGATCCCGAGCAGCAGCATGCTCGGCAGCACGACGCCGATCACGTTCGCCGAGACGTCCATGCCGAGCATGAACGCGTAGCTGCCGACCAGTGCGACGATGCCGAGCATCAGCAGCCGCGGCGTGCCGAAGCGGTCGACGACCTTGTCCATCTTGGTCGAGCTGGCGGCCACGATGACGGCGGCGGGCAGGAACGCCAGCGCGGTCTGGATCGCCGACCAGCCCAGCAGCCGCTGCATGTACTGCATGACGATGAACTGGAAGCCGACGTACGACCCGAAGAAGATCATCGCGCCGAGGTTGGCGCGCACGAGCGACCCGGAGCGCAGGATGCCCAGCCGCACCAACGGGTGGCTGCTGCGCCGTTCGATCATCACGAACGCGGTGAGCAGCGCGACGACGAGGACGAACGAGCCGATGGTGACGGGGTGCACCCAGCCGATCTCGGGCGCCTGGACGATCGCGAACACCAGCAGCAGCATCGCGGCGGTCGACGTGATGGCGCCGCCGACGTCGTAGCCCTGGCCGTTGCGCTCCGGACGGCCGTCGTCCGGCACGAACCTCAGCGCGGCCAGCAGGATGACGAGGCCGATCGGGCCGGGCAGCAGCAGCGGCCAGCGCCAGCCGATCTCGGTCAGCAGACCGGAGGCGACCAGGCCGAGTGAGAAACCGCTCGCGGCGCACACGGCGAAGATACTCAGCGCCTTGTTGCGTGCGGGGCCTTCGTGGAACGTGGTGGTGATGATGGACAGTGCGGCGGGCGCGGTGAACGCGGCGGCGACACCCTTGATGAACCGCGCCGCGATCAGCAGCTCAGGGCTGCTGACGACACCGGCGGCGAGCGAGCCGATGGAGAAGATCGCAAGCGCGACAAGCAGAACGCGGCGCCTGCCGAGCAGGTCGGCCGCCCGGCCGCCGAGCAGCAGCAGGCCGCCGTATCCCAGGATGTAGCCGCTGACCACCCACTGCAGGGCGGACGTGGTCATGTGCAGGTCCTCGCGGATGGCGGGCAGGGCCACGCCGACCATGGAAACGTCGAGAGCGTCGAGGAAGATGACGCCACACAGCACCACGAGCGTGCCCCACAAGCGCGGTCCCCAGCGCACATCCGAGGTGGAAGTAGTCGTTGACTCGATCACGGACGAGACTATTGCATGCGCGCGCATACGATGCAAGTGCATTTAATGCGTGCGCATCGTATGCGTGTGCAGTGGTATAGTGCCCTGCATGGCCGCCGACGCTGACCGGCCGCTCGTCTGTGAGTGGCGGGATATGTTGTCTTTGCACGCCCGGACGTGGGGCGCTCTGGAGCGCGAGCTCAACGAGCGGCACGGCCTGGGCGCCAGTGAGTTCGAGGTGCTCGATCGGCTGATCGAGACCGACAAGCAGGACTGCCGCGTGCAGGAGCTGTCGGCCGGGATCCACCTGAGTCAGAGCGCGCTCTCGCGGCTGATCGCCCGCCTCGAACGCGACGGCCTGGTGACCAGGGGAATGTGCCCGGACGACAGGCGCAACATCTTCGTCTCGCCGACGCAGGCGGGCCGTGCGCTGCACGAGGAAGCGGTCGGTACGCACCGCGCCGTGCTCGAGGAGTTCTTCGCGGCGGGACGCGGAGTCCGGATCGGCCACTGACAACAGATTTGCTCGTTGCTGTCTGAAGTGGACTGCCCTGATCGCGTTGCCGGTGAACAGCCTGTTCTCTATCAGGTGTCACTGTCCACTCTCGCCTGATGGCCCCGTAGTGCTCGGACGCGGCTTGTTCTGACGGGGTGCTCGTGCTTCGATCGTGGCCGGTGTCGGGTCAAGGGCGAATTGGTCCAGTCGTTGACCCGATCTATTGCGACGAATGGACTATATGATCATAGGATCATCGCGTTGGTGTAGTCGTGGGTGCGCGGTCGGTGATTGTTCTGCTTCATCAATCAGTGGTGGCGGGACTCTTCTGGAGACAGTCGAATCGTTCACCAACAAGGAGGGGACGGTTGCGTCGGGTAGCCATCACGTCCCCCGATTGGCCCATTCGATTGAACGCTGAACCAATCTGTGGCCAGTGGCGTACGACGGTCGGTAGGCTTTTTCGGTGCCTCAGCGCGAGTCGATCTCGCCGCTCCCGGATGATTCGAGTGTCGCCGACAACGACACCATTCGTGAGCAGGACAAGCTTGCCCGGAAATGGGCGTACCTGATGTGCCACAACGCATACATTCCGCTGTCCCAGCCGGAAGTGGAAGAGCGGCTGCGGGACATGGTCACCCGGCTGGTCACCGCGCTGCGCGCCGAACCCGTGGACACGTCGGCCGCGACCGAGATCACCGAGCAGTTGGTCGCGATGAACTGCGCGGACAGCGTGTGCCTGCGGTGCACCGTGCAGGTCCTCGGCCGCGGGCTGCTGAAGTCCCGGCGGCTGCGGGACGTCGACCGGCTGGCGGACAAGGTCGTGTCGATGATCGCCGCGATTTCGGCCAGCTACGCCGAGTCCATCCGCAAGACCGTCTTCCGTCAGCAGGAAGAGGTCGAACAGGCGCTGGTGATGGCCGTGCGGGACGCGCGGTGGAACCTGAAAGTCAGCGAGGCGCGGTTCGACGAGGTCGCCACGTGCTCGTCGAGCGGCATCGTGATCACGGATCTGACCGGCCGTTTCATCCGCGCGAACCACTCCTTCGGGCAGATCGTCGACTACACGACGGCGGAGTTGGCCAAGCTGTCCCTGTTCGACCTCGTCCACCCCGACGAAGCGCCCTACCTGCGTGAGTCCTACCAGGCATTGCTCGACGGCGAGAACGAACGCTTCCGGCGCGGGCAGCGCCTGGTACGCCAGGACGGCGAACTGGCGCGGGTGTCGGTGACCGCCACCCTGCTGCGCGACGGGGACGACCAGCCACGGCATTTCGTGACCGTGGTCGAGGACGGCACCGAACTCAAGCTCCTGCAGAACGAGTTGAGCCGCCAGGCGCTGCACGACGTGCTCACCGGGCTGCCGAACCGGCAGTTCTTCACCACGCACCTGGAAAGCGTGTTGCGCCGGGCGGATCCGGCGTACGGCGTGACCCTGTACCACCTGGATCTCGACGCGTTCTCGTTGATCACCGGCGGACTCGGCCGCAGAACCGGCGACCTGCTGCTGATCGCGGTGGCCGAGCGGCTGAAAGCCGTGCTGGCCGGCGAGAAGGCGATGGTCGCCCGGTTCGACGGCGACGAGTTCGCGATCGTCGTGGAGAACTCACCGTCCACACCGGACGTTCTGAGTATGGTCGTTTCGATCAACGAGGAACTGTCCGAGCCGGTCTACATCGACGACAACGGTGTCGCGGCGACGGCGAGCATCGGCGTGGTGGACCGCCCGCCCCGCAACATGGATCCGGCCGAGTTGCTGCGTGCGTCGGACATGACGTTGCGGCGGGCCAAGAGCAACGGCCGCAGGCAGTGGGAGCTGTTCCACCCGGAGCAGCACGAGCGCGACCGGCGCACGTTCGGCCTCGCCGCGGCCATGCCGGGCGCGTGGGAGAACGGCGAGCTGTCCGTCGACTACCGACCCATCGTCCGCCTGTCGGACAAGGAAGTCGTCGGCACCGAGGCGGTGCTGCGCTGGGACCACCCCGAGTACGGCCTGCTCGACGACGAACGCTGCCTGGCACTGGCCGAGGAATCCGGGCTGATCCTCGCACTGGGCCCGTGGCTGCTGCGCACCGCGTGCCAACGGATGCGGTGGGACAAGACGGTCCCGCTCAGCGTGAACCTCACCGCGCAGCAGTCCTCGGACGGCGACCTGGTCGGCGAGATCGCCGCGGTGCTGCGGGAAACCGGCATGCCCCCGGAGCGGCTGTGGATCGGCATGCCGGTGAAGACGTTGCTCGCCGACAAGGGCGAGGCGATGGACAACATGAAGCTGTTGGCCGACAACGGTGTGCAGACCGTCGCGGTGGACTTCGGCGGGACGTCCGGCGACATGGTGTGCGTGGAGGACCTGCCGTTGCGGGCGGTCCGGATCGCTCCGTGGCTGACCGCCCGCGAACCCGTCTCCGGGTCACCGGTCACGCACTCGTTGCTGGACATGTCCAGCCTCGTGCACCTGTCCGGCGCGCAGGTCATCGTGGACGGCGTCTACTCCGAGGAACGCGCGCGGTGGTGGCGCAACGCGGGAGCTGATTTCGCCCAAGGGGCACTGTTTTCTTGACCTACGAGGACTATGAGGACCTCAGGTAACCGCCCATGGTCTTGAAGTAGTCGGTCGCCGCGTACTCGGTCCCGTCCTCGGTGCGGATTCGTTCGACGACCAGGCCCCGGTTGCGGCCGGTGCGGGCGTCGGCGCCCGCGACGATCACCACGCCGTCGCCTTCCTTGATGAAGATCCGGCCGGGAGTGCCGCCGTAGCAGGCTTTCGACACCGACGCCTTGAGCACGCGGATCTTCTCGCCCTTGTGGTAGGTGAAGGCGTTCGGATACGGGTCCGGCTGCGCCCGGACGAACCGCTCGAGGTCCTCGGCAGGCCACGTCCAGTCGATCCGGCTGTCCTCAAGGGACCGCTTGTGGAAGAAGCTGGCCTTCGAACGGTCCTGTTTGGTCAGTCGGGCCTCGCCGGACGCGAGCAGAGCGAGCGCGTCGACGGTGATCGGGCCGATCAGGTCGACCGTTCGGTGGAACAGGTCCGTGGTCGTGTCGGTGGGACCGACCGGGATGGCGCGCTGCAGCACGATGTCGCCCGCGTCCAGCGTCTCGTCCATCATGTGCGCGGTCACGCCGACCTCGGGCTCGCCGTTGATCAGGGCCCAGATCAGCGGCGAGAACCCGGCGTAAGCGGGCAGTAACGAGTCGTGCACGTTCAGTGTGCCGTGCGGTGGCAGGGAGTAGACCTCCGGCGGCAACCAGGTGCGCCAGTTGTTGGCGACGATGATGTCCGGGTTCGCGTCCTTGAGCCGTTGCAGCAGTTCATCGTCGTCCGGGCGGTTGCGCAGCAGTACCGGAACACCGTTTTCCTCGGCGAGATCGGCGACCGAGTCGGACCAGATCTTCTCGTAGGCGTGCTCGCTTTTGGGGTGTGTCACCACGAGCACCACCTCGTGCTCGGATTCGATCAGTGCCTGCAAGGTGCGGTGCCCCCAGGTCTGGTACCCGAACATCGCGACCCGCATAGGGTCCTCCTTCGTCGGAGCGACGAGCGTCACCCTCGAATGTAGTAGTTGAGGCTGACCTTAGTTAGGTTAGGGTGACCTTGCATCTGTTGGTCAACGATGGGACGGGTATGGCAGAGCCAGCGGTCTACGACATCGTCGGGGTCGGCTTCGGTCCGTCGAATCTGGCCCTCGCCATCGCGCTCACCGAGTACAACGAGCACGCCGACGAACCCGTCACCGCGCAGTTCCTCGAGCGCCAGCCGCGATTCGGCTGGCACAGGGGAATGCTCATCGACAACGCCACGATGCAGGTGTCCTTCCTCAAGGACCTGGTCACCATGCGGAACCCGACGAGCCGGTTCACTTTCCTGTGTTACCTGAAGGAACGCGAACGCCTCGTCGACTTCATCAACCACAAGAACCTTTTCCCGCTGCGGATCGAGTTCCACGAGTACTTCGAATGGGCCGCGTCCCAGGTCGACGACCTGGTCGCGTACGGGCGCGACGTCGTCTCGGTCACGCCGGTGCCCGGCGGCGAGTTCTTCGACGTGCGCGACTCCTCTGGCGAGGTGTTCCGGGCCCGCAACATCGTGCTCGGCACGGGGTTGCGCCCGGCGATGCCGGAAGGTGTCGAACCCGACGACCACATCTGGCACAACAGCCAACTGCTCCACCGGATCGACACCGTCACCGAACCGAAGCGGCTCGTCGTGGTCGGCGCGGGACAGAGCGGTGCCGAAGTCACCGCGTTCCTGCACGAGCGCTTCCCCGAAGCCGAGGTGTGCGGAGTCTTCTCCCGCTACGGCTACAGCCCGTCGGACGACAGCTCCTTCGCCAACCGGATCTTCGACCCCGAAGCGGTCGACGAGTTCTACGCCGCGCCGGAACACGTCAAGCAGCGGCTGATGGGCTACCACGCCAACACCAACTACTCGGTCGTCGACATCGACCTCATCAACGAGCTCTACCGCCGCGAATATCAGGAGAAGGTGCGCGGCGCGCGGCGGCTGCGGCTGTTCAACGTCGCCAGGCCCGCCCAGGTCCTGCGCACCGAGGACGGTGTACGCGTCACGGTCGAGACGCTCACCACGGGCGAGCGGACCGTGCTGGACGCCGACGTCGTGGTCTTCGCGACCGGCTACCTGCCCGCCGACCCGGTCGGCCAGCTCGGCGACGTCGCCAGGTACTGCCTGCGCGACGACAGCGGGCGGTTGCGTGTGGACCGCGACTATCGCGTTTGGACCGTCGACGACCTGCGCTGCGGAATCTACCTGCAGGGCGGGACCGAGCACACGCACGGCATCACGTCGTCGTTGCTGTCCAACACAGCCGTCCGCGTGGGGGAGATCCTCGACGCGATCGTTTCGGGGAAAGCGGGCGACCAGACAGCGCAACCAGAGCTCGCCGTGAGCGGAGTTCGGTCGGAATGAATAAGGATCAATGATGTTCTTCTCGCCCTTGCGGCGCAAGCTCGTCACCGCGGCACTGGCCGTGAGCGTGGTCGTCCCTGTGGCCGCGTGCGGGGGCGGCCAGACCACCCCGGCTCCGGCCGCGGGACAGGCCACGCCCGGTGCGGTCGCGGCGTTCCCGGTGGCCATCGAGCACAAGTTCGGCAGCACCACGCTCAAAGCCGAGCCGAAACGGGTCGTGACGGTCGGCCAGACCGACCACGAGGTGGTGCTCGCCTTCGGCGTCAAACCGCTGGGTGCGACGGACTGGTTCGGTGAGCGGCCGTTCGCCAACTGGCCGTGGATCGACAGCAAGTGGGGCGACGCCCGCCCCGAGGTGATCAGCAACGGCTCCGAGCCGAACCTGGAGAAGATCGCGGCGCTGCGGCCGGACCTGATCATCGGCCAGTACGCCGGGATCACCAAGGAGCAGTACGAGAAGCTGTCGAAGATCGCGCCGACGGTCGCGCAGAACGGCAAGTACGAGGACTATTCGGCGCCGTGGCGGGAGACCACGCTCACCATCGGCAAGGCGCTCGGCAAACCGGCCGAGGCGCAGCGGATGGTCACCGACGTCGAGGCCAAGTTCGACCGGATCCGCAAGGACCACCCCGAGTTCGGCGGCAGGAAGCTGATCGTGGGTGACGGCTCGGCGCCGGGCAAGTGGGGCGTGTTCTCGCCGAAGGACCCGCGCGTCACCCTGCTGGCCGAACTGGGCTTCCAGGTGGACCCGAAACTCGACGGCAAGACCAAGGACGGCACCCCGATCGAGGTCGGTGACGAGGGACTCGACCTGGTGGAGACCGACGTCCTGGTGATGCTGCCGGAAAAGGCGGACGACGTCACGCGGATCAAGCAGAACCCGGTGTACGCCAACCTCGCGGTGGCCAAGGCCGACCGCGTGATCTACATGCCCTACCAGAAACCGTCGACCGGTGCCGCGCTGTCGTTCGCGACCGTGCTCAGCATCCCCTACATGATCGACGAAGTGGTGCCGTCGCTGTCGGCCGCGGCGAAGAAACTCTGAGGAGCGCGTGATGACCAACCCGTTCGACGACCCGGACGGCACCTTCAAGGTCCTCGTCAACGACGAGGGCCAGCACAGCCTGTGGCCGGAATTCGCCGACGTGCCCGCGGGCTGGACTGTCGTGCACGGCCCGGACACCCGCCAGGCGTGCCTGGACCACGTCGAGAGCAACTGGACGGACATGCGCCCCAATTCGCTCATCCAGTCCATGTAGACAGGTGTTTCTCAGGCTCCTCTCACCATCGCGGCGCAAGCTGGGTGGTGAGAGGAGTTTTGCCATGAGTGCAGTGGGAGCCTTGCTCAGCCTGGTGCTGACGCTGTTCATCGTCGTGCTGGTGATCCGCGCCGTCCTGGACTGGACGGGTGTCCTCGCGGGTGGCGGCGGCGGTGTGGCGCGGGCGCGCGGCGTGGTCTACCGGATCACCGAACCGGTGATCAGCCCGGTCCGGCGCGTGGTCCGGCCGGTCCGGATGGGAGCGGTGTCGTTCGACCTGGCGTTCACGCTGGTCTTCGTGGCCGCGGTGATCCTGCGTGGCCTGGTGGGCTGGTTGTGACAGACCTCGCGAGCGCCCGGCGGTGTGCGGCCGCCGGGCGACGCTCTACTTGACGGCCGCCGCCAACTGCGGGACGTACTTCTCCAGCAGGAACGGCAGGCTGAGCACGGAGATGAACGACACGGCGCTGCCGTAGTCGGAGGCCTCGTCGATCAGGATGTCCCGCTTCTCCCTGGCCACCTTGAGGCTGCTGTAGACCGGGTCCTTCGCCAGCGCCTCCTTGGTCTGCGGCCCGGCGATCCAGATCACCACGTTCTGGTCGAGCATCTCGGTCTGCTCCTTGCTGATCGAGATGCCGAACTTGTCACCGATGACCTTGTCGAGTTGCTGCGGCGACTTGAAACCCAGCGAGTGCAGCAGGCGCGTGCGGGGATCGTTCGAGCCGTAGACGAAGTAACCCTCCCATGTGGTGGCGATCACGGCCGTCGACTGCTCGAACTTCGGGTTGTCCTTGCGGGCCTTGGCGATCAGCGCCTCGGAGTCCGCGATGAGCTTGTCCGCCTGCGCGGGCTTGCCGACGACCTGACCGACCTTCTTGGTCATCTCCTGCCAGCCGATGCCGTAGTCAGGCACGTCCTTGGGCTGCGCCACCGTCGGCGCGATCTTGCTGAGCTTGTCGTACTGCTCCTGCGTGAGCCCCGAGTACAGGCCGATGATCGCGTCGGGACGCAGTGCCGCGACCTTCTCCATCTGCGGACCGCTTCCCTCGTCAGTCAGGACGGTCGGTTTGGGCGCGTTGCCGAGTTTGGCGGTCGCCCACGGCGCGATGGCCCCTTCGTGCTTCTTCAGCCAGTCCGTGGTGGCGACCGGGACCACGCCCAGCGCCAACAGCGCGTCCTGCTCCATCATGCCGACGAGCACGATCCGTTTCGGCTCCGCCTTGATGGTCGTGCTGCCGTACTTGTGCTCGATCGTGACGGGGAACGCGGCGGCTTCGGGCGTACCGCCGCCTGGGGCGCCGGACTGGGGCGCCTGCGGGGACGTCGTGGTCGAGCCCGAGCCGCACGCGGCCAGCAGAAGCAGGCACGCGGCCAGCAAACAGCGAATCATTGAACCAAACCCTTCATCGACAGCCCGGCCAAGCGGTGTTCGGATCCCCGCGGAGCGAGTACGGCGGCCACCTGGTGTTTCCCTACCCGAGGACTTCGGTTAGCCTAGCCTCAATTGTCGGAATCTTGGACCTGGTGGTGCGTGTGGTGAGCGTTACGGACCACGCGGAGCCCACCCAGAAGAAGGCGGCACTACGCACGACCAGGGCCATCGGCCTCGTCGTCGCGCTCGCCGCCCTCGTCGTGGTGTGCCTGCTGAGCATCTGGTTCGGATCGAAGGACATCCCGTTCGCTTCGACCTGGAACGTGCTGTGGCACAACGACGGGTCACGCGACGCGGTGATCATCCATTCGGTACGGATCCCACGCACGATCCTCGGTCTGCTGGTCGGGGCCGCGCTGGGCCTCGCGGGCGCGCTGATGCAGGCGTTGTCACGCAACCCGCTCGCCGAACCGGGTCTGCTCGGGGTGAACGCGGGAGCTTCGGCGGCCGTGGTGCTCGGTATCGGCGCGTTCGGTGTCTCCGGCGTGTCCGGGTACGTGTGGTTCGCCTTCTTCGGCGCGGGTGTCGCGACCGTGATGGTCTACGTGCTCGGCTCGACGGGTCGCAGCGGTCCGACGCCGGACCGGCTGGTGCTGGCCGGTGCCGCCGTCAGCGCGGTGCTGTACGCGTTGATCCACGCCTTCCTGCTGATGAAACCGCTGGCGTTCAACGAGTTCCGCTTCTGGAACGTCGGCTCGCTCAGCGGGCGCAACCTCGACACCGTGCTGCAGCTGTTGCCGTTCTTCACGATCGGTATCGTGCTCGCGCTCGCGCTGAGCCGTACGCTGAACGCACTTGCTCTCGGAGACCAGGCGGCGTCGGCCCTGGGTGCCCACATCGGACGGACGCGCGTCCTCGGTGTGATCGCCGTGACGCTGCTGTGCGGCGCCGCCACGGCCGCGGTCGGGCCGATCACGTTCGTCGGACTGGCCGTGCCGTACGTCGTCCGGTTGATCACCGGCCCGGACCAGCGCTGGATCCTGCCGTACACACTGGTCGTCGCGCCGACCCTGATGATCGGGTCGGACGTGGTCGGCCGTGTGCTCAACCAACCATCGGAGCTGCAGGTGGGCATTGTGACCGCGTTCCTCGGCGCACCGGTGTTCATCTGGCTGTGCCGTCGCCGCCGGGTGGTCAAGCTGTGAGCGTCGGCACGGCGGTGCGGGGCCGCCCGATCCGGATCGCGCGGCTGTCGGTGCGGCTGGACATCCGCGCCCTGGTGGCGTGTGTCGCCCTGGCCGTGTCGATCGTCGTGCTCGTCTTCCTGACGATGACCACCGGCGACTACCCGCTGTCGGTGTCCGAAGTGGTGGACACCGTGCTCGGCCACGGCCCGCCCGGCGCCGAGTTCATCGTGCTGGAACTGCGACTGCCCCGGCTGCTGACCGCGCTGCTGGTCGGCGGCGCGCTGGGGATCAGCGGCGCGCTGATGCAGCGGCTGACCGACAACCCGTTGGGCAGCCCGGACATCATCGGGTTCACCGCGGGTTCGGCGACCGGTGCGCTGTCGGTGATCGTGCTGACCGACGGCGGGATGATGGCTGTCGCGGGCGGCGCGTTGACCGGTGGGGTCGTGACGGCGGTCCTGATCTACCTGCTGGCGTTCAAGGGCGGCGTGCAGGGCTTCCGGCTGGTGCTGATCGGCATCGGTGTCAGCGCGATGCTCTTCGCCGCCAACGACTACCTGATCACCCATTCCTCGTTGCAGGACGCCATGGCCGCGGTGGCTTGGCAGGTCGGCGGGCTCAACGGCCGCGGGTGGGAGCACGTCGAACCGGTTGCCTGGTCGATGCTCGTGCTCCTGCCGTTCGCGGTGTTCTTCAGCCACCGGCTGTCGATCCTGCAGATGGGCGACGACGCGGCCAAAGCGCTGGGCGTGCGGGTGGAAAGCACCAGGTTCGTGCTGATCGCGGTGAGCGTGGCCCTCGCGGCGGTCGGGACCGCCGCGGCCGGACCGATCACGTTCGTCGCGCTGGCGGCGCCGCAGATCGCCCGCAGGCTGACCAGGGCACCGGTGGCCGGGCCGGTCGCCGCCGGGCTGACGGGCGCGTTGCTGCTGCTCCTGAGTGATTTCGCCGTGCAGAGGCTGTTCTCAGAGTCGCAGCTCCCGGTCGGGATCGCCACGGCGACCATCGGCGGTGGCTACCTCGCCTGGCTGCTGGGCCGCGAGTTCCGGCGCCGGTGACTTGGCCAGCCAGACCGCGACCGCACCGAACGCCCCGACCAGAGCGAAAACGTAGAAGCCCCACGGGTACGCGACCCCGGCGTCCAGCAGAGTCCCGCCGACGACAGGTCCGCTGATGGCGCCGAGCCTGCCGACCCCGGCGGCCATCCCCAGCGCGGTGGCCCTGTTGCCGTCCACATAGGTTCGTCCGATGTAGGCGTACACGAGGACCTGGGCGCTGAACACGAAACACCCGGTCACGAACACCGCGACGTAAGCGCCGAACTGCGGCATCCTGACGCTCAGCAACGCCAGGAACACAGCGGCGGCGGCGAACCACAGGACCGTGGGCCGCCGAATGCCTGCCCGGTCGGCGACAGCACCCGCGACCAGCAACCCGACCACAGCGCCGACGTTGAGCGTCAACAGCAACGCGAGCGCGGCGCCCAACTCGTACCCGGCGGACCGCATGATCTGCGGGAGCCACGTGTTCAGCCCGTAAACCAACAACAGACCCATGAACGACGTCACGCAGAACGCCACAGTCGACCGCGCGTACCCACTCTTGAACAGCGAGGCGAACGCACCGAGTGCGGTCCGCTTGTGCTCGAACGCCGCCGACTCCGGCAAGTACTTGACCATGAGCGGCACGAGGACAAGCGCGGGCGCCGCACCGATGACGAACATCGCCCGCCACCCCAGGTCGGGGATGACAAGGATGCCAAGCAACGCGGTGAGCACGGCGCCGACGTGGTAGCCGGTCATCACGGTCGTCGTCGCACTCCCAGTCCGGTCACGGCGAGCGTGCTCGTTGACGATGGCGATCGCGGTGGGCAGACACCCGCCGAGCCCGAGCCCGGCGAGGAACCGGAGCAACCCGAACACGAAAACAGACGGCGCGAAGGCGCAGAGCGCGGTGAGCAACGAGAAACTGGCGACGGAAAGGATCATCGCCTTGCGCCTGCCCAGGGTGTCGGTCAGTGCGCCGATCGTCAACGCGCCGATCATCATCCCGACGAGCCCGAACGTGGACACAGTCGCGGCGCTGGTGGGCGTCAGCCCCCAGACCTTGTGTTCCAAAAGGACGGGAATGACCGTGCCGAGCACGACCAGATCGAACCCGTCGAGCAGAACAGCGCTCCAGGCAAGGGAAATGGCCCATCGGCGGTCAGCGGCATTCGGCATGTGTCGCTCCATCGCGTCGTCGAACTGCCGAGACCCTAGGAGGGGATGGCCGGGATCACACCCCCGGCTTCCGTTGGGCGGAAGCCGGAGGTGTGACGGCTATGCCGGTGCCCGGAAGCCGCCGATCTCCTGCTCGAGCAGTTCGGCCAGTCTCAGCGGGGTGCGGTCCTCGAACATCGGGCCGACCAGTTGCACGCCCACCGGCAGACCTTCGGGGGACCGGCCTGCCGGTACCGCGGTGGCGGGCAGGCCGGGCATGGTGGCCAGACCGGCCCAGACGAACTGGTCGAGGAACCGGTGCTCGACGCCGTCGATGTCGATCCGCCGTTCCCCCAGATCGGCGCGGCTGTGCGGGAACGCGGGCGTGGGCGTGATCGGGCAGACCACGACGTCGAACTCGGCGAAGAACCGCCGCCAGCCGTGGCGGTGGGCCTCGCGGCGGTCGTTCGCCAGGATCCAGTCGCGGTGGCTGAACGCCCCGCCCCGCATCCGCGCCGCGTCGAGACTCCGGTCGTCCTCGCTCAGCGTGGCCGCATACCGCACCAGCTGCTCGTACCTCTCGGCCGGGAAACGTCCGGTGACGCCCGAGAACCACAGTTGCGCGTAGAGGATCGCGGCTTCGGTCAGGTCGGGCAGCAGCGTGCTGTCGCGTTCGACGCGGGCGCCGCTCCCGACCAGTGCGTCGGCCACCCGGTTCAGGCCCGCCCGCACAGCGGACCCGGTCGGGATGTACGGGTGATCCTCGAGGATCAGGACCCGGAAGTCACTCAGCCGTTCACGGCGTGCCGGTGGCAGCGCCAGGTTGTGCGCCATGCCGTAGGTCAGCGGGTCCGGTCCGGCCATCACGTCGAACAGCAGCGTGAGGTCACGGGCCGAGCGTGCCATCGGGCCGACGACGGCGAGGTCGAGGTCGACGGGCAACGCCGGCGCGGGCGGCGCGACCATTCCGCGACTGGGCAGCAGCCCGAGCGTGGGCTTGTGTGCGTAGATGCCGCAGAAGTGCGCGGGCGTACGCAACGAACCGCCGATGTCGGAGCCGATGGACAGCGCGCCGAACCCGGCAGCCAACGCCGCCGACGACCCGCCCGACGAACCACCCGGTGTCCGGCTGTGATCCCACGGGTTGTTGGTGGTGCCGTAGATGTCGTTGCGGCTCTGGATGTCCTGCAGCCCCACCGGCACGTTGGTCTTGCCGAGGATCACCGCGCCCGCGTCCTTCAGCCGTGACACCTGCAGAGCGTCTTCGGCAGGCATGTAGTCCCGGTGCTCCGGCATGCCCCACGTCGTTGTCAGCCCGGCTACGTTGTAGGACTCCTTGACTGTCACCGGAATGCCGAGCAGCGGGCGGTCCTCGCCACGGGCGCGGGCCTCGTCGGCCTCGCGTGCGGCGGCCCGCGCCCGGTCGAAGTCCGGTACGCAGATCGCGTTGATCGCTTTGTCATCCCGTTCGATCCGGGTGATCGCGTCGTCGGTCAGGTCCACTGAGGTCACGTCGCCGGCGCGCAGGGCAGCTGTGAGCGCTTCGGCTGTCTGGAAATTCCACTCCACGATTCGACTCTAAGGACCTCCGGGCAAGGGCATAAAACAGAGTTTCAGGCAATGCTCATTCCGCCGGCAACGGCGCGAGTGTGTCGTCGCGGAAGTTGCCGGACGCCTCGATCCGCCCGTCGGTCACGTCGAACGGGCCGAACCGCCACGTCGGCACGATCCGGTTGTTGAGCACGCGGACGCCGACCGGGAAACCGTTGCCCTGGCTGCGGACCTGCACCGCGAAGTTCCCACCGGCAAGCAGGTTGTCCTCCACCAGGAAGTTGTGCGAGTCGCCTTGTTCGGTCGCGATCCTGACCACGGCGTTCTTGCCCATGGCGTCGTTGATGAACGTGTTGTGGCGCAGCACGACGTTGCGTGCCCCCGACGACTGGATGGCGTCGTTGTGGCAGATGTCGCAACTGGCGAGGTCGTGCACGTAGGAGTCCTCGATCACCACGTCGGCGCCCATGTGCGGTCCCTCGCCGAGGCTGTGGATGTTCACCCGGCGCAGCGTGTAGTACTCGAACCCGACCGCCGCGTTCGTCGTTGCCGAGTTCAGCCCGTCGATCTCGGTGTCCTCGATGACGGCGTTGCGGAAGCCCTCGTAGATCCGGATCGGGAAATAGCTCTCGCAGCGGATCCGGCTGCGTTTGATCTTCACGTTGTCGGCTTTGATGCTGACGCAACCGCGGATGTCCTTCCCGTCGATCACCGCACCGCGTTCGGTGATCTGGAACTCCGCTTCGGACGTGAGGTTCACGCCCGCGGTGGTCAGTTTGACGCCGGTCGGCTGCCACCCGGTGTTGCTGGCATCGGGAAAACCGCACACCCGTAACGACGTGATGCAATTGACCTTCCGTTGCGCGGGCGGTTGTGGTGGTGGGGGAGTTGTTTGTTTCGGTGTTCCATTGCTGCTCGGCGCGGTCGTCGCTGATTGCGGCGCATTCGGCGGCGCGAGTGGCTGGGCTGATTCCGACGACCACTCGGTCGGTGCCGTGGTCGCGGCCGGTGGCGCGGCGGTGGGTTCGCAGGCGACGAGAGTGGTGCCCACCGCCACGATCGAGATGACCGTGATGATCGTTCTCGGCCTGTGGCGGCGGTTGGGTAATAACTCGACCATTCGTCCTCCCAGTCAAACAGAAAGGGTAGGTTCGCTCGCGTGACATCGCAGCGTACTGAATTCGTGCGTACCCAGGATGGTGAATTCGACCTGAAGATCTGGTCGCCGTCGGGTGGTGGTCCCGCGGTACTGGTGATCCAGGAAATCTTCGGCGTCGGCGACTACATCGAAGCGGTGGCGGCTGATCTGGTCGAACTGGGATACGTCGCCGCGGCGCCGGACATGTTCTGGCGGCTGCGGCCGGGGTGGCGGGCCGGGCACGACGAAGACGGCCTGGCCGAGTCGATCGACCTGGCAGGCCGGTTCGACTTCGCGACCGGGATCAAGGACGTGGCCGCCGCGTTCGACCACCTGACGGGACTGCCCGAGGTGACAGGGGGCGTCGGGCTCCTCGGCTTCTGCTTCGGCGGCACGGTGGCGTTCGCGTCCGCCGCTGAGATGGCCCCGGCGGCCGTGGCGTCGTTCTACGGATCCGGAGTTCCGGCCCACCTGGACCTGCTCGACAGGATCAAGGCGCCGCTGCAGTTGCACTTCGGCGGGCAGGACCCGTACATCCCGGCGGAGAAGGTGGCCGACGTGGCGGCGGCGGTCGAAGGACGGCCGAACGTCGAACTGCACATCCAACCGGACGGCGGGCACGCCTTCCACAACCGGGTGGCGCCGATGTTCCACCAACCCGAGCCCGCCGAGCGCGCCTGGGCGCTGACCGTCGACTTCCTCCGCGGGCACCTCGTTTGACCAGGTCGCCGCCGGTGGCCGCGCAGGTGCGCCACCGGTGGCGAGTCGTTGTCGGATCAGGGCGTTCCCCGATGCCCGACGCGATCGGGTCACGTAGAAAGATCCACGTGTCCCTATCGAGAAGAGTGATCACGCTCGCCGCCGCGGCCGCGGTGGCTGTCCCGCTGGCCGCGTCGCCAGGCGCAGCGGCGGAACAACAAGGCTTCTCCGCCGTCATCCGGTACACCGAGAACGGCGTCCCGCACATCAAGGCGAACGACTACCCCAGCCTGGGCTACGGGTTCGGTTACGCCGCGGCGAAGGACAACATCTGCCAGATCGCGGATCTGTACGTGACGCTGAGCGCGCGCCGCTCGGAGTTCTACGGCCCGGACAAGCCGGGCAACCCCGCGCTCGGCAGCGCGTCGACGAGCCTGGCGAGCGACCTGTACTTCCAGCAGGTCAACGACTCGCGAGTGGTCGAGGAGACGGTCAGGCAGCGCGCGCCGCTCGGCCCGCGCCAGGAGGCGCGGGAGGTCATCTCCGGCTACGTCGCCGGGTACAACCGGTTCGTCGGCGAGCGCCGGATCACCGACCCGGCGTGCCGCGACGCCCCGTGGGTCCGGCCGATCGCGGAGATCGACGTCTACCGGCACCTGCACGCCCTGGCCACGATGAGCGGCCAGGCCCTGCTGGTGGACCAGATCTCGTCGGCCCAGCCACCGGCCGCCCCGGTGAGCGAACCGCCGATCCCGCGGGACGCCGCCCGCAAGGTCACCGACGCCCTGGAAACCACCAAGGACATGGGCAGCAACGGCTTCGCGTTCGGCCGTGACGCCACGGCCAACGGCAAGGGGCTGCTGCTGGGCAACCCGCACTTCCCGTGGCAGGGCGGCCGCCGGTTCTGGCAGTCCCAGCTGACCATCCCCGGCAAGCTGGACGTGTCCGGCGGGAGCCTGCTCGGCCTGCCGTTCGTTCAGATCGGCCACACCAAGGACATCGCCTGGACGCACACGGTGGCCACACCGCGCACGTTCGGCCTGTACCAACTGCAACTGGTGCCGGGATCGCCGACGACCTACCTCGTCGACGGCAAACCGGAGCAGATGACCAGCCGCAAGGTGACCGTGCCCAGCCGCAACGCCGACGGCAGCCTGGGCCAGGTCGAGCGGACGCTGTGGTCCACCCGGTACGGCCCGGTGATCGGCGCCGCCCTGGGCCTCCCACTGACCTGGACGAACACGACGGCCTACGCCATGCGCGACGCCAACTGGGGCAACATCCGCGCGGCCAACACCTGGCTGGACATCGCGCGGGCCCGTGACACCAAGGGCGTGGTCAAGGCGCTGTCGGACACCCTCGGCTCGCCGTGGGTCAACACGATCGCCACCGACCGGTCGGGCAACGCGACCTACGCCGACGTGCAGGTAGTCCCGCACATCACCGACGAGCTGGCGCGGCAGTGCAACACGCCACTGGGCGCGGCGGTGTTCCCGTCCACCGGCGTCGCCGTGCTCGACGGCGCCAAGACCAGCTGCGCCTGGGGCAACGACCAGGACGCGGCCGTGCCCGGACTGCTTGGTCCGTCCAGGCAGCCGGTGCTGACCAGGTCCGACTACGTGGCCAACTCCAACGACAGCGCCTGGCTGACCAACCCGGCCGCGCCGATCACCAACTACCCGCGGATCATCGGCGACGTGGCGACCGAGCGCGGCCCACGGACCCGGATGGCGATCTCCGAGCTGGACGGCAAGCGGTTCTCCAGGCAGGCCATCCAGGACACGGTGTTCAGCGACCGCAGCCTGACCGGTCAGATTGCGGCGGACGACACGGCAAAGATGTGCGACACGCTGCAGGATGTCGCCGACGCCTGCGCGGCGGTCAGACAATGGGACAAGTCGTACTCCACGTGGAGCAAGGGTGCGTTGCTGTTCGAGCGGTTCTGGATGAAGGTCCCGCCGGGTTCGTGGAAGGTGCCGTTCAACGCCGCCGACCCGGTCCGCACCCCGAACACGCTCAACACCGACAGCCCGGCGGTCCGCAAGGCCTTCATGGACGCCGTCGCCGAACTGCGCGCCGCGAAGATCCCGGTGGACGCGCCACTGGGCCAGTACCAGTACGTCGTCCGCAACGGCGAGCAGATCCCGGTCCACGGCGCGCCCAACAACCTCGGCGTGCTCAACATGCAGGTCCCGGTGTGGGACCCGGCCAAGGGCAACACCGAACTGGTGCACGGATCCAGCTACATCCAGGCCGTTTCGTTCGACGGCGGCAATTGCCCGGACGCGCGGACCTTGCTGACGTACTCCCAATCCACGGATCCCACATCGCCGCATTTCGCCGACCAGACGAAACTGTTCTCCCGCGGTGAATGGGTGCGTGGCCGGTTCTGCGAACACGAGATCCTGACGTCCCCGGCGTTGCGGATCGTCCACCTGTTCCAGCGATAATCGTTCCGAACGGATAGTGCCGGGGAGCGGGAATGCCCAGCTCCCCGGTACACAGGGATCGAAGAAATCAGGCGACCTTCAGGTACAGCCCGGAATTCGTCTCCTCCCGGTCGATCAACCGCGCGCTGTGCCAGCCCGGCGGGCGCCACCCGGCCGACAACCGCGACCGAACCGCCGGAGATCGCCGCATGTGCCGGGCGAAAGACCATTTCAGCAGCACCCGGCCACGCGCGACCTGACCGGCGAGCGCCTCGGCGGGAGTGCAGTCGATCCAGATGAAATGCCGTTCCCGCCGCGACAACGCGCCGATCAACGCGAACACCGCCCGCGACCCCGCGCCTGTCGCGGGATCGTGCACCAGCACCGGTTGCTGTGCGAAAAGCACGACCGCCAGCACACGCGCGGCATGCACCACGTGTACCAGCGGCCGATACCAGCCGTACGGGACCGAACGAGGCATCAAGCGCGCCAGCGCGGACCGAACGTGGTCGGTGTCGAGCACCCGAATAGGCACGTTGGCCTGGGCACGTCGCAAGAGCGTGCTCTTGCCGGAGCCCGGCAGGCCCGCCACGACGACCAGCGCTCGGCTTTCGACCGTAATGTCCATATCCGGAGAACGTACGGCCTTGCGCGTCAGTTCTCCCGGCGAGCCGGATTCAGGGTTTTGCCCTTAACCCGTCACTCGGCCGCCGGAGCCTCGATCCGGGGGAACAGCGCGGGCGACTTGGTCACCTGCACCCCGGCCAGCGAGTCGAGCCAGTTCCGCGCGCCGGGAACCTTGTCGGGCTCGGTGCCCAGCGTGCGCACGATCGTCTCGGCGGCCTCCGGCAGGAACGGCAGCAGCAGCCTGCCCAGCTGGCGCACCGCGCCGACCAGGTGGTGCAACGTGGTGTCCAGGGCCTCGGTCTGGGCCGGGTCCTTGGCCAGGTGCCACGGGGCCCGCTCGTCGACGTACGCGTTGGTGCGCCGGACCAGGTCCCAGATCCGGGCCAGCGCCTCACGGTGGTCGTACCCGGCCATCGCCGCGACGGACGCCTGTTCGCTCGTGGCCAGCTGCTCGGCCAGCGAGCGCTCCGGGTCGCCGATCTCGGCGGGCTGGGGGATCACGCCGTCCCGGTAGCGCACGGTCATGCTGGTCGCCCGCGACAACAGGTTGCCGAGCCCGTTGGCCAGGTCGGCGTTGTAGCGCGCGACCAGCCGCTCCTCGCTGAAGTCCCCGTCGATGAACGGCGAGAACTCGGCCAGCAGGAAGTAGCGCACCGCGTGCGAGCCGAACCGCTGGATCAGGTCGGCCGGGTCGATGACGTTGCCGGTGGACTTGCTCAGCTTCTGGCCGGACGCGGTGATGTAGCCGTGCACGACCACCTCGGTCGGCATCGGCAGACCTGCCGACATGAGCATCGCGGGCCAGTACACCGCGTGGAACCGCGTGACACCCTTGCCGACCACGTGCACCCGCTTGGCCGCGTCCACCCAGTACTTCTGGTACTCCTCGCCGTCGCGCGTCCAGCCCAGCGCGTTGGTGTAGTTGGTCAGCGCGTCGATCCAGACGTACATGACCTGCTTGTCGTCACCGGGGACCGGGATGCCCCAGCCGCGGGCGCGGCCAGTCGACCGGGAGATCGAGATGTCCTCGAGGCCCGACCGCACGAAGCTGGTGACCTCGTTGAGGCGCGACTCCGGGACCACCTTCAGCTCGCCCGCCTCCAGGGCGGCCAGCAGCTTGTCCTGGTAGTTCGACAGCCGGAAGAAGTAGTTCCGCTCGCTGACCAGGTCCGGCACGGTGAGGTGCTCGGGGCACTTGCCGTCGATCAGCTCGGCAGGCGTGTAGAACTGCTCGCAGCCCACGCAGTACAGGCCCTCGTAGTCCTTGGCGTAGATGTCGCCGCTGGCCTCCATCCGGCGCCAGATCTCGATCGCGCCGTCGATGTGGTCCTGGTCGACGCTGGTGCGGATGAACCGGGCCAGCTTGGTCTGCAGGTCGGTGGCCATCCGCTCGAAGAAGACGACGTTGCGGTCGACCAGTTCGCGCGCGGTGATGCCTTCCTTCTCCGCGGCCAGCACGTTCTTGAGGCTGTTCTCGTCCGAGCCGCTCAGGAAGTAGACGTCCATGCCCTGGCTCGCCATGTGCCGGGCGTACGCGTCGGCCTGGCTGTACTCGAACGCGTGCCCCAGGTGCGGCTGCGCGTTCACGTACGGGATGGTCGTCGAGATGAAAGCGGCCTCGGCCATGATCTTCCTAACCTCTGGAATGCCGGATAGCCAAGCTTATCCACCAGCGGTTGGGTAGCCTTCGCCGGGCGATCGCGAGGAGGCCGGTGTGGTCAGGGAACAGGCTGGTCAGGTGCTGGCCGCGAACCTCAGGGCGCTGCGCGGGCAGGCCGGTCTGTCGTTGTCGGAACTGGCGAGGCGCTCGGGGATAGCCAAGGGGACGCTGTCGCAGCTGGAGTCGGGGACGGGGAACCCGACGATCGAGACCGTGTTCAGTTTGTCGAACGCCTTCAACGTCCCGGTGTCCAGCCTGCTGACCGAACGGACCGATCCCGGCGTGGTGCTGGTGCGGTCGGCGGGCCTCGACGTGCTCAGCAGCGACGCGGTCGACCTGCGGCTGCTGCGCCGGATGGACTTGACCGACACGGTGGTCGAGATCTACGACCAACGCGTCCGGCCGGGCGCGATCCAGCACTCCGATGGTCATCCCGGGCTGGAGCACGTCACGGTCACGGCCGGGCGGCTGCGATTCGGCCCGCCGGAGGAGCCGTATGTGCTCGAACCGGGCGACTACATCTGCTTCCCGGCGCACCGACCGCACATCTACGAGGCCGTCGACGGTCCGGTGATGTCGGTCCTGCTGCTGCAGTACCCGGCGGGCGCGGTGGCCGCGCCAGTGCACTCCTAGCCTGTGCACTCCTAACGGCCCATTGGAAGAGCCGCGCTTCTCGGGCTACCCTGCTGTCGTTCACTTTAATGAACGGTGGTGGTCATGCGACCGGACGTCGTGGTCGTCGGAGCGGGCATCGTCGGCGCGGCCTGCGCCGAGGCGCTCAGCGCCGCCGGGGTCCAGGTCACCGTCATCGACCAGGGCACCCCAGCGGGCGGGACGACCGCGGCGGGCGAGGGCAACGTGCTGCTGTCCGACAAGCCGCCAGGCCCCGAGCTCACCCTGGCCCAGGCCTCCGTCGCGCGGTGGCCCGAATTGCTGGCCACCCTCGTTGACCAGCTCGGACCCGAGCTGGCCGAGGTGGAATGGGACTCCAAAGGCGGCCTGGTGGTCGCGTTGGAGAACGCCGACGCCCTGGCCGAGTTCGCCGGCCACCAACGCCAAGCGGGCGTCCGGGCGGAGCTGATCACACCGGCGGACGCGGTGGCACTCGAACCGAACCTCACCCGGGACGTGGTCGCCGCCGTGCACTACCCCGACGACGCCCAGCTCCAGCCCGTCCTCGCGGCGACCACTCTGCTGGCGGCGGTGCGACACCGGGGTGGACAGGTCCGGGGTGGCGTCACCGCGTTGGGGGTGCGGCCGGGCGGGCTGCGGACCTCTGAAGGTTTTCTTCACTGCGGCGCGGTGGTCAACGCCTGCGGGCCGTGGGCCGGTCGGTTCAGCGAACTCGCCGGTGCGCCGATCGACATCCAGCCGCGCAGGGGAGTGGTCCTCGTGACGAGCCACACCTCGTTCACCGTCCGGCACAAGGTGTACGACGCCGACTACGTGGGCGCGGTGGAAAGCGGAGCGGCCGACCTGCAGACGTCGACAGTGGTCGAGTCGACGCGCGGGGGCACGATCCTGATCGGGTCGAGCCGTGAGCGCGTCGGCTTCGACGAGACCATACGAGTGTCGGTGCTGCGGGAACTGGCGCGCAAAGCCGTCAGGTTGTTCCCCACGTTGGCCACGATCCCGGTCATGCGCGCGTACGGCGGATTCCGGCCGTACGCGCCCGACCACCTGCCGGTGATCGGCCCGGACCCACGCGTGCCCGGCCTGTGGCACGCCACCGGTCACGAAGGCGCCGGGATCGGCCTGGCCGCCGCGACGGGCCAGCTCCTCGCCGACCTGTTCCTCGGACGCCAGCCCGAGGTCGACCCGTTCCCTTTCCGCGTAGACCGACCGGCGGTGATGAAATGCACGTGACTGTCGACGGCGAGACCGTGCCCGCGAAACCCGGCCAGACCATCGCGGCGCTGCTGCACACCATGGGACGAGCCCGGATGTTCTGCGGGATCGGCGTGTGCTTCGACTGTGTAGTCACCCTTAACGATGTGCCGGATGTTCGTTCGTGCCAGCGAGTAGCGGCCGACGGCGACACCGTGCGGACCCGACCATGAAGGTCGTCGTGATCGGCGCCGGACCCGCGGGCATCAGCGCCGCGCGGGCAGCGGCCGCACGCGGTGCCGACGTCGTCCTCGTCGACTCCGGGCCGTCGGTGGGTGGCCAGTTCTTCCGCCAGCCCCACGACCGCCCGCGCACGCTCCCCGGCGTCGAACACCTGCCGTCCACAGTGGTCTGGGCGATCGAGGGTCGCCGCGTGCACCTCCTCTCCGGACCGGCCGACGGACCCGGCCGGAAAGCCAGGACGGTCGACGCGGACGCGCTCGTGCTCGCGACCGGCGCGCACGACAGGGTCGTCCCGTTCCCCGGCTGGGACATGCCCGGCGTGTACACCGCGGGCGCCGCGCAAATCCTGGCCAAGGAGCAGCGCCTGCCGATCGGCCGCCGCGTGCTCGTCGCCGGGACCGGGCCGTTCCTGCTGGCCGTCACCAAATCCCTGGTCGACGTGGGCGCCGAGGTCACGGGTGTGCTGGAGGCCAACTCCCCGGCGCGCTGGCTGCGGATGCCGTTCAGCGGCCGGCACAAGCTGGGCGAGGCCGCCCAGTACATGGCTCTCCTGGCGCGCCACCGCATTCCGTACCGGTCACGGACGGCGGTGGTGGCGGTCCGCGGAGACGGCCAGGTGCGCAGCGCGACGCTCGCCAGGCTCGACGAGAACTGGCGCGTCCTGCGGACCGAGCAGGTCGAGATCGACGCGGTCTGCGTCGGCCACGGATTCACGCCCCAGCTCGAACTCGCGATCGCGGCGGGCTGCGAACTGGCGGACGGGTTTGTGAAGGTCGGCTTCACACAGGCGACTTCGGTCCCCGGCGTGTTCGCGGCAGGCGAGATCACGGGCATCGGCGGCGCGGATCTCGCCGCCGCCGAAGGCACCGTCGCCGGGATCGCGGCGGTGCAGGGCGACGTGCCACACGACGCCCTGCGAAAAGTGCGACAGGGCCGTGCCTTCGCCGCCGCACTGGCCCGGGCGTACCCGATCCGGCCGGGATGGCGTGACTGGTTGGCCACCGACACCGTTGTCTGCCGCTGCGAGCGGGTCACGTACGGCGCGTTGTGCGACGCCGTCCAGGATCGATCCGCGACCGGCGCACGGACCGTGAAGCTGGTCAGCCGAGTGGGTCTCGGCCGCTGCCAAGGCCGGACCTGCCTGCGCAACGCCGCCGACCTGACCGGGGTGGCTTTCACCGAACGACGTCCGATCGCGGCACCGGTGCGATTGGGCGAACTCGCAGCCAAGGAGGATCAGTGACACAGGAGAAGCTCGACGGCGTCATCGTCGCGACCGCGTTGCCGTACGCCGAAGACCCGGAAGCCCCCGCCGGGCTGCGGGTCGACCTGGACCGCTACGCCGACCACTGCCGTTGGCTGATCGAGAACGGGTGCCGCGGCGTCGGCCCGAACGGCTCGCTCGGCGAGTACTCCTCACTGACCGACGACGAGCGCCGCGCGGTGGCGCGGACCGCGATCGAAGCCGTGGGGGACAGGGGCATCGTCGTGGTCGGCGTGCACGGCGTCGGCTCGCACCAGGCACGGCACTGGACCGAGGTCGCGGCGGAGGACGGCGCGGACGGCGTGCTCTGCCTGCCACCCACGTTGTACCGGGCCAACCCGTCGGAGGTGGTCAAGCACTTCGAGCAGGTCGCGTCGGTCGGTCTGCCGGTGATGGTCTACAACAACCCGTTCGACACCAAGGTCGACCTGACACCGGCCGTGCTCGCCGAGATCGCCAAGATCGACAACGTGGTCGCGGTCAAGGAGTTCTCCGGCGACGTGCGCCGCGTGACCGAGATCCGCGCGGCGGCACCGAACCTGACCCTGGTCGCCGGGGCCGACGACGTGCTGGTCGAGTCCGTGCTGATGGGCGCGACGGGCTGGTTCGCCGGATTCCCCAACGTCTTCCCGGCCGAGTCCGTGCGGCTGTTCTCCCTCGCGCTGGAAGGAAAACTGGCCGACGCCCGCGCGCTGTACGAATCCGTGATCGGCGCGTTCCGCTGGGACTCCAGGACCGAGTTCGTCCAGGCGATCAAGTACGGGATGGACTACGTCGGCCGGTACGGCGGCCCGTGCCGACCGCCCCGCGGACCGCTGTCCGCCGAGCAGCTCGCGGCGCTGGAGGCCGACATGCGCCGAGCGGTAGGGGCCTGACGTGCGCGCCAGCCGCTACTTCACCGCGGTCGACTCGCACACCGAGGGCATGCCGACCCGCGTGATCACCGGCGGGGTCGGCGTGATCCCCGGTGTGACGATGGCCGAGAGGCGCGCGTACTTCGTCGAGTACCTGGACCACATCCGCCAGTTTCTGGTCAACGAGCCACGCGGGCACGCGGCCATGAGTGGCGCGATCCTGCAGCCACCGACGAGGCCGGACGCCGACACCGGAGTGCTCTACATCGAGGTCTCCGGCTGCCTGCCGATGTGCGGGCATGGCACCATCGGCGTGGCCACCGTGCTCGTCGAGACCGGCATGGTCGAGGTGGTCGAGCCCGTCACCACAGTCCGGTTGGACACCCCTGCGGGCCTTGTCGTCGCGCAGGTGCGCGTACGCGACGGCCGTGCCGAGTCGGTCACCATCGAGAACGTGCCGTCGTTCTCGCTGGAGCTCGACGCGGCCGTGACCGTGCCGGGAATCGGCGAGGTCCGCTACGACATGGCCTACGGCGGGAACTTCTACGCCGTGCTGCCGATCAAGGACCTCGGCATCCCCTTTGACAAGTCCGAAAAGGACAGAATGCTCACGGCGGGTCTGCGGATCATGGCCGCCATCAACGCCTCCCGGCGACCGGTGCACCCCGCGGACCCGGGAATCAGCGGGTGCAAACACGTCCAACTGGTGGCACCCGGCGGTGACGGCAGCGACGCACGCAACGCCATGGTCATCCACCCCGGCTGGTTCGACCGATCCCCGTGCGGCACAGGAACATCCGCCCGGATGGCCCAGTTGCACGCCCGCGGTGAGCTCGGCATCGGGCAGGACTTCGTGAACGAGTCGCTGCTCGGCACCGCGTTCACCGGGCGGCTCATCAAGGAGACCACCGTCGGCGCGCTGACCGCGGTCGTCCCCACGGTGACCGGTCGCGCCTGGATCACCGGCATGGCGGAGTACCTACTGGACCCCACGGACCCCTTCCCCACCGGCTTCACACTCTGACGGCGGCGCCGGCTCCTGGTTTCGGTCAGTACCCGCCGCTCCGCAGTCGCGCGGGCAGGTGGGCGGTTGTCGCGCTCAGGAACCGGAAGCCCGTTTTCTCGCTGTACGTCAGCGGCAGGATCGAGCAGTTGGGCACCGTGCTCGGCAGCCGGAACCGGTAGAACCACCGCATGTTCTCGCTGTCCGGGACGGCATCGCCGGTCATGATGGCCCAGACGACCACGCGCATGAACATGCCGTGGGTGAAGGCCACTACGTGACGGCGGTCCGACTCGACCAGGTCGGTGAGGAACCGCCGGGCACGCGCGTGAACATCCACGAAGGACTCGGATGCGGGGTCGTCCCGGTAGTCGGGGTCCGCCGTTTCCCAGTAGTCGTCCACGGTTTCCGAGCGCTGTGCGGCCGTCGTCGGGGTGCCGTGGAAACGACCGAGGTACGTGAACTCCTCGATGCGCCATTCCGCCACCTCCGCTGTGGGGAAGCGGGCGATGGTCGGTTCGGCTGTCCGGCGGGCTCGCAGGTAGGGCGAGTGGACCACCAGGTCCGGTGTGTGGTCGAGGATCTGGGCCACGTGCGCCGCCTGTCGTTCGCCCAGCGGGGTCAGCGGATTCGTCGCGGACCCGGTGGTGCGGCTGCCCGCGTTCGCTCTGCTTTCCCCGTGCCGGATCATCAAGACTGTCATGCCTGGACTGTCATCCACGCCGACACACTAGTGGTCGATCCGGAATCCGTACGGCAGTTCGAGCCTGTGCTGCGCGAGCAGGTCCGTGTCGGCCAGGATCTTCTCCGTGGGGCCGTCCGCCACGATCACCCCACCGTCGATCAGGATGCTGCGGGGGCACAACTGCAGTGCGTACGGCAGGTCGTGCGTGACCATCAGCATCGTGCGGTTCAACGACAGCAGCACCTCCGCCAGTTCGCGCCGGGCGATCGGTTCGAGGTTCGCCGACGGCTCGTCCAGCACCAGGATCTCCGGATCGCACGCCAGCACGGTCGCCACAGCGACCCGTCGTCGTTGGCCGAACGAGAGGTGCAGCGGGGACTTGTCGCGCAGATGTGCCATGCCGACGGCGTCGAGTGCCGTTTCGATCGCCGCGGTCAACGCCGTACCGGTCACGCCGAAGTTCGCGGGGCCGAAGGCGACGTCCTCGCCGACAGTCGGCATGAACAACTGGTCGTCCGGGTCCTGGAAGACCACGCCGACCCGCCGCCTGATCTCCTTCAGGTTCGCCTTCTCCACCGGCAGCCCCGCCACCGCGATCCGCCCGGCGCCCGCCCGCAGCACCCCGTTGAGGTGCATCACCATCGTCGTCTTCCCGGCGCCGTTCGGGCCGAGCACCGCGACCCGTTCACCGGGCTCGATCCGCAGGTCCACACCGTAGAGCGCCTGGGTGCCGTCCGGATACGCGTACGCGAGTCCTTCGACCAGCAGCGCGGGGGTCACATCCACAGCGACACCGCGAGCGTGACGGCGAACGCGGCCGCGGGCACCAGCCCGGCCACCCAAACACCAGGTGCGGGGCGCGTCTGGTTCACGTCAGGCAACACACCTGACCAGCCTCGGGACAGCATCGCGATGTGCACGCGTTCGCCGCGTTCGTAGGAGCGGATGAACAGTGTGCCGATTCCCCTGGCCGTCGCGCCGAACTGCCACAGGAACCGGGGATCGTGGCCACGGCTGATGCGCGCGATCCGCATCCGGCGGGCTTCCTCGACGATGACCTCCACGTACCGCATCATCAGCGTCGCGATCGTCACGAACAAGCTGGGCACGCGCAGCCGTTGCAGACCGGCGAGCAGGTCGCGCTGGCTCGTCGTCGCGGCCATGGTCAACGACACCAGTACGCCCAACGTGCCCTTGACCAGGATGTTCCACCCCGCCAACGACCCTTCGACCGACACCGGAAGGCCGAGGAAGTCCGTCCGCCGCCCACCGCCGACGAACGGCAGCAGCACCGCGAGCACCACGAACGGGATCTCGATCACCGCACGCGCCGCGAACCAGCGCAGCGGCACCCCGGCGACGCTCCAGACCGCGATCAGCACGATGAGGTATGCCGCGAACGCGCCGAACTCGCTGCGGGGCGTCGCCACCACGCACAGCACCATCGCCAGTGCCGCGACGATCTTGACGTGCGGTGCGATCCTGTGCACCGGCGAGTCACCCGCTCGGTACAACAGGTGACTGTGCCCCGCACCCATCTACGTGTCCTTGGTGGAACGCTTGCGCAGCAACCAGAAGAAGCCGCCGGCGACCACCAGGGTCGCGATCACCCCGATCACCCCGGCGAGACCGGTCAACGCGTCGTCGCCGCCGACGGAGTAGTCCGCGAGCGGGCTGTCCTTGAGCGCGTGCTCCTTCGCCCCCTGCGCGATGCAGGTGCCCGACAGCTGCTCGTTCTCCCCGACGGTGCACCCTTGCAGCGTCGAGTGGTCCAGACCGTCCGGATCGGAGTCGGCGAAGTACGACACGCCACCCGCGAGGATCAACGCGACAAGGGCGAACCCGACGAAGAACAGGCTACGACGGCTGGTCACGACGCCTCCTTGATCACCAGTGGGCGGGCGGCGCCGCGCAGCAGGTGCACCAGGTCGGGCCGGACCGCACCGACCGCGCCGACCGTGAGCGCCGTGATGACGCCCTCACCGATCCCGATGAGACAGTGCACGCCGATCACCGTCGCGGCCACGCCACCCAACGCGAACGCCGGATCACCGCCGATCGCGAACTCGAGCACGAAGCCGAGCGACGCGATCACCGTGTTGCAGAACGCCGCCACGAACGCCACCGCGACGAGCCCGAACCTGGTCCGAGTGGCGAGTTTCCGCAACACCACCGCGATCAGGTAACCGGACGCGGTGCCGATCAGCGCCATGTTCGTGATGTTCGCCCCCAAAGCGGTCAAACCGCCGTCGGCGAACAGCAACGCCTGCAGGACAAGCACAATCGTCACGCACAACGCCCCGGCCCACGGTCCGACGAGGATCGCGGCGAGCGCGCCGCCGAGCAGATGGCCGCTCACGCCGGGCAGGACGGGGAAGTTCAACATCTGCACGGCGAAGATGAACGCCGCGACCAGCCCCGCCATCGGCGCGGTGCGGTCGTCGAGGTCACGCCGCGCGCCGATTGTCGCGAACACCAGGCCAAGCACGGCGACCGCTCCGAACAGGATCGAGGTGGGGGCATTGAGCAGGCCGTCGCTCATGTGCATCGCCACGGAGGTGGTCATGCGGGGCCTCCTTATCCGCGTCGTCTCACCCTAATCGCCACACACGCGTTGTCACCAGGCTCTGGCAACAGCGCACGTACCTGATTCGCCGCCGTCGGGCGGGGCGGCCTGGACGAAAGTCGTGGTCGCCGCGAAATGTCGGCCGCGCTGCTCCGAACGGCCCACGCCGGGTGATCCGGATTGACCGCCGGGATACCGGCACTGCCGTGGCCCGCGCTCAACGACATCGGGGCGGCGGCCCGGCTGCCAAATTTCCCGGGTGTGAATTTTCTCGCCACGGATCCGTGGCACGGGGCGAAAGGGGACAACTCGGCCGACAACACGGAGGCGTTCCGGAAGGCGATCGACTCCGCCTCGGCCGCAGGCGGCGGGCCCGTGATCGTGCCGAAGGGCGACTATGTCACCGGGCGATTCATCTCCCGAGCAACGTCGACTTCACCCTGGAATCCGGGGCTGCCCCGAAGTTCGGGCCGCGACGCGTCGGAATTCGCCTGCCGTCCTCGTGAACCGCTCGCCGATGGTCGATGCGCACGGCCAGCCGAACTTCGGGGTGACCAGAAGTGGCATCCTGGACGTGAACGCCACTTCGTCGTGGGACAAGTGGGCCCCACCGCGCCTGGCTGGAATCCCGGATCGTGACCGATCCGGCCAAGCGGGTCTTTCCCGGATCCGGGCACATCGCCATCAAGTCGGGCAAGGACGAGGACGGGCGCGCGATCACCTGCGACAGCGAGTGGACCGCCGGTATCCGGAACGCCCACGCCCGCAAGTCGAATGTCATTGGCGGGACCGAGTGCGCCCGGTGCGTCAAGTCCGACACCAAACGTGGCGGTTTCTCGCAGAACATCAACCTCGGCCGAGTCCCGGACGCCCTTCCGGCGTTCCTCCCTGTTCCGCACGGCGACGTACAACGGCCAGACGAGGAAGTTCCTGCCCGCGTTCGGGCGGTTTACCATCACCAACTCGCCCTGTGTTCGACCTCAGCGGCCTGTCGAACGGCTCACGCAAGGGCGCACGGCGGCCGACTGTAAGTTCACCGGCGTGTCGGACACGAGCAACAACCTCAAGAACGTGGACGGCCGAGAGTTCACAAACGTGGCGGTCAACGGAAAACCTATCTGATGGCGGTGGGATGCGCCACGCCGGAACGCCGGTAGTTGCGAAGTGCGGGTAGTGACAAACTATAGTCTCTCTTAACTCCCCGCTCCGGTAGATTCCATCGGCGGGAGTTACCCATTGTCACCACTGTCGCAAATCGAGGTAACCTTTAATGGCTCAGAGGGTCACCGTCCAGTTGGTTGATGACCTCGACGGCACCGCCGCCGACGACATCAGCACCGTGAGCTTCGCACTCGATGGCGTGAGCTACGAGATCGACCTCACTGAGGCCAACGCCGACAAGTTGCGTTCCGGCCTCGAGGAGTTCGTGAACTCCGCCCGTCGCACCGGCGGTCGCGTCAAGCGCGGCGCCGCCCCGACCAAGCGCGCCGGATCGCCCGCGAGCCGGGAGCAGACCAAGGCCATTCGTGACTGGGCCCGGCAGAACGGCTTCGAGCTTTCCGACCGCGGTCGTATTCCGGCCAACGTCATCGAGGCGTTCGAGGCCGCGCACACCGGCAAGGGCAAGAAGAAGGCTGAGCCGGCATTCTCATCGTGATGCGGACGCTGGAAGTGGCCATGGGGAGAGCCACTTCCAGTCGTGCCGGGAGGACATCCGCCCGCGGGGTTTTCCGCTAGCGGGTCCGCAGGCCGTCGAAGGTGATCGCGCAGACCGCGTCGGCCAGCTCCCCGTCATCGAGCCCCCCGCGGGGGCGGTACCACTCGATGAGTGAGTTGACGGTCCCGAACAGCAGCCGCGCCGTCACCGACGGGTCGACGTCGGGCCGGACGTCGCCTTCGGCCTCGGCCTGTTTCACCAGTTCGGTGACCAGCAGGTCGAATTCGCGCCTGCGGGCCAGCGCGGCGCGTTCCACCTTGGTGTTCCCGCGCACACGCAGCAGCAGTGTGACGAACGGCAGCCGCTCGACCAGCACCTTGATACTGCCCCGGACCAGGAATTCCAGCCGGTCGATGGCCGGGCCGTCGAGCCTTTTCGCCTCGTCGGCGACGGCGGACAGGGCGTCGAGCGCCCGGTCGACCGCCAGGCGCAGCAGTTCGTCCTTGCTGGCGACGTGGTAGTAGATCGCCGATTTGGTGATTCCCAGTTTGCGGGACAGCTCCTCCATGCTGGTGGCCTCGTACCCGCGTTCGTTGAACAGTTTGACCGCGACCGCGAGCAGCGATTCGAGGTCATATCCGGGGCGTCCTCGTCGGGTCATCGGTTGATCACCCGGCTGCGGCCGCGGAACTCGGCGATCACTTCGCCGTCGCGCTTCACCGTCACGTCGTAAATCCCGCTCCGGCCGTAGCGTGTCTTTTCCTCGGCGTGCGCTATGAGAACATCGCCCGCCCGCGCCGGGGCGACGAACGTGATATCGGCTCCCGCCGCGACGGTGACCGGCCCGTGGCTGTTGCACGCGAGAGCGAAAGTCGTGTCCGCGAGCAGGAAAACGTAGCCGCCGTGCGCGATGTCGTGGCCGTTCACCATCTGTTCTGTGACCAGCATCCTGGTGACGGCGCTACCCTCGGCTGCTTCGATCAGTTCGATGCCCAGTGCCCGTGACGCCGCGTCGGCCTCGAACATGTCGTGCGCCGCATTGTGTGACACCGGATTCACCACCCTTGCCAACTGACCGAACGGACGGTTGATAATAGCGGTATGGGTGAGGCGTTTGTTGTTGACGGTGTCCGGACAGCGCAGGGCCGGTACGGCGGGATGCTCGCCGGGGTACGGCCGGATGACCTCGCCGCCCTCGTGGTGGCCGAGGCGGTGAGCCGGGCCGGGGTGGCGGCCGACGAGGTCGACGAGGTGATTCTCGGCGCGGCGAACCAGTCCGGTGAGGACAACCGCAACGTCGCCAGGATGGCGGTGTTGCTGGGCGGGCTGCCGCACACGGTTCCCGGGTACACCGTGAACCGCTTGTGCGCCAGTGGGTTGACGGCCGTCGCATCCGCCGCGCAGGCCATCAAATCCGGTGATGCCGACATCGTCATCGCGGGCGGTGTGGAGTCGATGACGCGCGCGCCATGGGTGATGGCCAAACCAGGAACCCCATGGGCCAAACCGGGCGAAGTCGCCGACACGTCGTTGGGCTGGCGGTTCACCAACCCGAAGTTCCCGGCCAAGAGCACCATTTCGATGGGCGAGACGGCCGAGGAAGTGGCCACTCTGGACGGCATCACCCGCGAGGACTCCGACGCGTTCGCTCTGCGCAGCCACACGCGTGCGCTCGCCGCGATCGACGCGCGACGGTTCGAGCGCGAGATCGTCGCGGTGCCTGTCAAGGACGGAACCGTCACGGTCGACGAAGGACCACGGCGCGCGACGACGCTCGAGAAGCTCGGCCAACTCAAGACCGTCTTCCGCAAGGACGGCATCGTGACCGCCGGTTCGTCGTCTCCGTTGTCCGACGGTGCCGCAGCCCTTGTGCTCGCGAGCGAGGCCGCCGTGGAGCGCCTGGGCCTCAACCCCCGCGCACGGGTTGTCGCCAGCGCGAGCGCAGGTGTCGAGCCTCACATCATGGGATTGGGTCCGGTTCCCGCGACCGAGAAAGTGCTCGCGCGCACAGGGTGGCAGCGTGACGACCTGACCGTCGAGTTGAACGAGGCGTTCGCCGCGCAAAGCCTGGCGGTGATCCGTCGGCTGAAGCTCGACGAGGAACGCGTCAACGCAGACGGCGGCGCCATCGCGTTGGGTCATCCCCTCGGCTGCTCCGGTGCTCGCCTGGTGGTCACTCTGTTGGGCCGGATGGAGCGCGAGAACAGCAACCGGGGGATCGCCACGCTGTGCGTCGGCGTCGGTCAGGGCGTGACGGTCGCCTTCGAGCGCCCTTGAGCGTGCGCGCGTAGGTTTCGCACCCCGGCGGAGCACGGGAGAAATGCACCGGTAATCACGACAGAGGGTGTCGTGATTCCTTGGCAGGGTGACCGGTGACCATCGGGCGGTCCGACGGTCGCTAGGGAGGAGTGCGAGTGGGATCCCAAGCCAACCCATGCATCACGTTCAACGGCAACGCGCGGCAGGCGCTGGAGTTCTACCGGGAGGTGTTCGGTGGCGATCTCCAGGTGGCAACGGTCGCGGACTTCGGCTCACCGGACTCGGCCAACGGCGACCAGGTCATGCACGCCCGGCTCGACACCGCCGCTGGGTACACGCTGATGGCATGGGACTTCCCGGACGACCGGCCAGGCCACCCGCCTTACCGACCGGGCAACAACGTGGCGGTCTTCCTCGGCGGCGACGATGACGAACTCCGCGACTACTTCGAGAAGCTGTCCGTTGGCGGCACCGTAACGCTGCCCTTGGCGAAGCAGGTATGGGGCGACGAGGCGGGCTCGCTGGTGGACCGGTTCGGCATCAGTTGGATGGTCAACATCACAAACCAACAGCGCTGACCGACCACCGAGGTGCTCCGACGGTTCCCGGACGCACCGATGGTGCCGGTGCTGGGCAGGTGATCGCCGAAATTCAGGCGCGCTTTCCCCAGTTCAGCCGATAGGAAGTAGGACATGCACACCATCCGGCGTGACGAGGACGACGAGCTCATGGGCTACCTGGTGCCTGTGGGCGACCACTGGCAGCCCACCACCGTTTTCAACGCCGCGCTGGGCGATCCGACGAGCTACGACGAGGCCGAGCGGATAGTCCGCAACATCGGGCTGTCGGCGCTGATGGGCCGCTGGCAGGTCGAGTACGAGGGCGAGTGGCGCGACGTGTGGCTGCAGGAGGTCCGGCCGGACAGCGTCCGGGTCTACTGGGGCGACCCGATGGTCGACCAGAAGAACCTGAAGGCGCAGTGGCTCGACGCCCGAACGCACACCTTCCGCCGCGCCTAGGCGCGGCTAACGCCCTTCGAACTTCGGGGCCTCTTTGGCCAGGAACGCGTCCACGGCGTTGCGGTGGTCCTCCGTGACGCCGAGGCGCGCCTGACCGGCGTACTCGGTCTCCAGTGCCTGGCTCAGTGAAGCGGCCATGGCCGCCTTGGCCTCGGCGTACGCCACGGTCGGGCCCGCCGCGAACTTCGCCGCGAGTTCGGCGGTCTCGGCCGCCAGGTCGTCCGGTTCGGCCAGGTGGCCGACGATGCCCCAGGCAAGCGCGTCCTGGGCGGAGAACGTGTTCGCGCGCAAGACCAGTTCGCTGGCGCGCGCGGCGCCGACGGCCCTGGCCAGCGTGACGGACAACCCGGAGTCGGTGGTCAGCCCGATCGCGGTGAACGCGGTGCCGAACTTCGCGGTCGCCGACGCGATCCGCAGGTCGCAGGCGAGCGCGAAACCCAGCCCCGCGCCGACGCACAGGCCGTTGACGGACGCGATGACCGGCTTGGGCATGGTCGCCAGGCCGAGCACGATCGGGTTGTAGTGCTGCTTCACAGTGCTGAACGCGGTGGCCGCGTCCGCGCGCAAGGTCTGCGCGTGCTCCTTGAGGTCCTGGCCGACGCTGAAGGCCTTCCCCGTCCCGGTCAGCACGACCGCGCGGACGCTGGAATCCTCGCCGACCTCGGTGACCGCGTCGACCAGATCGGTCTTCACCCGAGTGGTCAACGCCGCCGACGTCATCGTGATCGTGGCTACGGCACCGTCGCGGACAAGCGTCACACCGCTTTCATCGGCCATGGCGCCAAGCTACCATGCCTACTGAACGGACGGTTAGTAATTCGGCTCCTGACGCACCCATGGAGGTCGACGAGGATGGCTCCGCTGCGCAGTTATGTGTCCGGTCGATGGCACACGCCCGACGCCGAAGGCGCGCCACTGCACGATGCAGTCACCGGCGAGGAGATCGCCCGGATCTCGTCGGCGGGCGTGGACATGGCTGCCGCGCTGGCCTACGGCCGCGAGAAGGGCGCCGAGCTGCGCGAGCTGACGTTCCACCAGCGCGCCGCGTTGCTCAAGACGTTGGCCTCCTACCTGATGGAGCACCGCGACGAGCTCTACGCGCTGTCGCACCGAACAGGCGCGACCAAGGGCGACAACAAGTTCGACGTCGACGGCGGCATCGGCACGCTGTTCGGGTTCTCCAGCAAGGGCAGGCGTGAGCTGCCCAACGACACCGTCTACGTGGACGGCAACCTCGAACCGCTCAGCAAGGGCGGCACGTTCCTCGCGCAGCACATCTGCACGCCGCTGCGGGGTGTCGCGGTGCAGATCAACGCGTTCAACTTCCCGGTCTGGGGCCCGATGGAGAAGTTCGCGCCCGCGTTCATCGCCGGGGTGCCGAGCCTGGTCAAGCCGGCGAGCCAGACCGCGTACCTGACCGTCCGGCTGATCGAGCTGATCATCGAGTCCGGCATCCTGCCGGAAGGATCGCTGCAGCTCGTCGCGGGCAGCGCGGGCGACCTGCTCGACCACCTCACCGAACAGGACCTGGTGTCGTTCACCGGGTCCGCGTCCACCGCGCAGCGCCTGCGCGCGCACGAGAACGTGATCCGCCGGTCGGTCCGGTTCAACGCCGAGGCCGATTCGCTCAACTGCTCCATCCTCGGCCCGGACGCCACGCCGGGCACGCCCGAGTTCGACCTGTTCGTCAAGCAGTTGGTCACCGAGATGACCGTCAAGGCCGGGCAGAAGTGCACCGCGATCCGCCGGGCCTTCGTCCCGGCCGCGCTGCTGGACGACGTCGCGCAGGCCGCGGGCGAACGCCTCGCCAAGGTCGCCGTCGGCAACCCGGCCAACCCGGACGTGCGGATGGGCGCGCTGGCGAGCCTCGAACAGCGCGAGGAAGTCCGCCGGTCGCTGAAAGCACTGCTGGAAGTGGGCAGGGTCGTGTTCGGCGACCCGGACCAGGTGTCCGTTGTGGATGCCGACGCCGAGCGTGGCGCGTTCATCTCGCCAGTCCTGCTGGTGGCCGACGACGCGAGCCAGGCGCAGCCGCACGAGGTCGAGGCGTTCGGCCCGGTCAGCACACTGATGCCGTACCGCGACACGCAGCACGTCATCGAACTCGCCGCACGCGGCCAAGGCAGCCTCGTGGGGTCCGTCGTCACCGGCGACGCGGCGTTCGCGCGTGACGTCGTCATCGGGGTGGCGCCGTGGCACGGCCGTCTACTCGTCACCGACAACGAGAACGCCAAAGAGAACACGGGCCACGGTTCACCGTTGCCCGCGCTGGTGCACGGCGGTCCCGGTCGCGCCGGTGGCGGCGAGGAGATGGGCGGTATCCGGGGCGTGCTGCACCACATGCAACGCACGGCCGTGCAGGGCAGTCCCCGTGTGCTCAGCGCCGTGACCAACCGGTGGGTCCCGGGAACCGAACGCACCGAGGGCGAGCACCCGTTCCGCAAGCACCTCGAAGACCTGCGCCCCGGTGACACCGTCGTGGCCGGGCCGCGTGAGGTGACCATGGCCGACATCGAGCACTTCGCGGAGTTCACCGGCGACACGTTCTACGCGCACATGAACGAGGAAGCCGCCGCGGCCAACCCGTTCTTCGGCGGCCGCGTCGCGCACGGCTACCTGGTGGTGTCCTTCGCCGCGGGCTTGTTCGTCCAACCGGACCCCGGCCCGGTGCTGGCCAACTACGGCCTGGAGAACCTGCGGTTCCTGACGCCGACCTTCCCCGGCGACTCGTTGACGGTCACGTTGACCGCCAAGCAGATCACCCCGCGCCACGACCAGGAATACGGCGAAGTCCGGTGGGACGCCGACGTGACCAACCAGAAGGGCGAGTCCGTCGCCAAGTACGACGTGCTGACCCTCGTGGAAAAACGGGAGAAGCAGTCGTGAACCTCGAGGACCACTTCGACGAGACGATCGCGCGTGACCAGCGGATCGAGCCGCGTGACTGGATGCCGGACGGCTACCGCAGGACGATGGTCCGGCAGGTCGCGCAGCACGCGCACTCCGAGATCATCGGCATGCAGCCGGAAGGCGACTGGATCACGCGCGCGCCGTCCTTGCGCCGCAAGGCGATCCTGCTGGCCAAGGTGCAGGACGAGGCCGGACACGGGCTGTACCTGTACTCGGCGGCCGAGACACTGGGCGCGGACCGCGACGACCTCACCGAGCGGTTGATCGAGGGGCGGCAGAAGTACTCGTCGATCTTCAACTACCCGACGCTGACGTTCGCCGACGTCGGCGTGATCGGGTGGCTCGTCGACGGCGCCGCCATCTGCAACCAGGTTCCGTTGTGCCGCAGCTCCTACGGGCCGTACGCGCGGGCGATGATCCGGATCTGCAAGGAGGAGTCATTCCACCAGCGCCAGGGCTACGAGCTGCTGATGACCATGATGAGCGGCACGCAGGCCCAGCGCAACATGGTGCAGGACGCGACCAACCGCTGGTGGTGGCCGTCGCTGATGATGTTCGGCCCGCCGGACGCGCAGTCGACCAACACCGCGCAGTCCATGGCGTGGAAGATCAAGCGGCACACCAACGACGAGCTGCGGCAGCGGTTCGTGGACATGAGCGTGCCGCAGGCCGAGAAGCTCGGCGTGACCCTGCCCGACCCGGACCTGAAGTGGAACGCCGAACGCGGCCACCACGACTTCGGGCAGATCGACTGGGAGCACTTCAAGGAAGTGGTCAGCGGCAACGGCCCCTGCAACGAGATCCGCCTGACTCGCCGCCGCCAGGCGCACGAGGACGGCCAGTGGGTGCGTGACGCGGCCGCCGCGTACGCGGCGAAGCAGCAGAGGGAGGCTGTGGCATGAGCGACTGGCCCTTGTACGAGGTGTTCGTGCGCGGCAAGCGCGGCCTCAACCACGTCCACGTCGGGTCGTTGCACGCCGCCGACGACGAGATGGCCGTGCGCAACGCCCGTGACCTGTACACGCGTCGCAACGAAGGCGTGAGCATCTGGGTTGTGAAGGCGGACTTCATAACGGCGTCGAGCCCGGACGAGAAGGACCCGTTCTTCGCGCCGAGCGGTGACAAGGTCTACCGGCACCCCACGTTCTACGACATCCCCGACGACGTCCCCCACATGTGAGTGCGCCATGTCCTTTGACAACGCCTACGAGGCGCTTACCGAAGACAACGACACCCGCTGGGCGTTCGGCACCGGCTTCGTGGACCCGCTCGCGGGCATCGACACCAGCGTTCCGTCCGGTGTGGACGCCGCCGAGCTGGCCCGCTCGTGCCTGTGGCTCGGCGACGACGCGCTGATCATGTCGCACCGGCTGCAGGAGTGGTGCGCCGCGGCGCCGGAACTGGAGGACGAGGTCGCGCTGGCCAACATCGGCCTCGACCTGCTCGGGCAGGCACGCCTGCTGCTCGCCCGCGCGGCCAAGGCGGATCCGTCGCTCGTGCCCGCGGTCGAGCAGTCCGATGAGGACGCGCTGGCGTTCTTCCGCGACGCGGCGGACTTCCACAACGTCCGGCTGGTCGAGCTGGGCGGCGGCGACTTCGCGTTCCTGATGGCCAGGCTGCTGGTGTTCAGCACGTGGCGGCTGGCCGTTTTCCAGCGCCTGGTCGACTCACCGGACCAGGTCGTCACGGCGATCGCGGCCAAGGGAATCAAGGAACTGGCCTACCACCGCGACTACGCGGCCCGCTGGGTGGTCCGCCTCGGCGACGGCACGGACCTGTCGCACGAGCGGATGCAGGCCGGGCTCAACGCGGTGTGGCCATACGTCGACGAGCTGTTCGACAGCGACACTTCAGACGGCGCAGCGCTTCGCGCCGAGTTCGACGCTGTGATGTCGCAGGTCATCACGGCTGGCACGCTCAGTCGGCCACCTGCGCGCGAGGCCGCGGAGACCAGGAGCCTGGAGCCGTTGCTGGCCGAGATGCAGAGCGTCGCGCGCGCCCACCCGGACGCGACATGGTGAGCGCCCGTGCGGTGGCCGAGACGGTCACCGATCCCGAACTGCCCATGCTGACCCTGGCCGACCTCGGTGTGCTGCGTGACGTCACGGAAACCGAGAACGGCGTGGTCGTGACCATCACGCCGACGTACACCGGCTGTCCCGCGATGGACGCGATGCGGGCCGATCTTTCAGTCGCGCTTCACAACGCCGGGTACGACGCGGTCGACGTCCGCACGGTCCTGTCGCCCGCGTGGACCACCGACTGGATCACCCCGGCCGGCCGGGCGAAGCTCGCCAAGGCCGGGATCGCGCCGCCCGGCCGGGCTCAGCGCACCGACGGCCCGATCCCGTTGACTCTCACCGCGCCACCGAAACGTGTGGCGTGCCCGCAATGCGGCTCGCCGGACACCGAGTTGCTCTCGGAGTTCAGTGCGACGGCCTGCAAAGCGCTCCGCCGCTGCCGTGCGTGCGCCGAACCGTTCGAACACGTCAAGGAGATCTGAGAAGTGACCACCTCCTTGCGACGCAGGACTGATTTCCACGAGCTGACCGTGGCGCACGTGGAGCGCCTCTGCGACGACGCCGTCGCGGTGACGTTCGACGTGCCGCCCGAGCTGCAGACCGAATACGAGTTCCGTGCCGGGCAGTCGTTGACGCTGCGGAAGGTCATCGACGGCCGGGACGAGCGGAGGTCGTACTCGATCTGCGCCATGGTCGGCGCGCAGCCGCGGATCGGCGTGCGCGAAGTGCCCGGCGGTGCGTTCTCGCCGTGGCTCGTGCACGAGGTCAAGCCGGGCGACCGCGTCGAAGTCCTCCCACCGACCGGCACGTTCACCCCCGACACGGAGCCCGCCCGGCATGTCCTGCTGGCGGCAGGCTCGGGAATCACGCCGGTGATGTCGATCCTGTCGACGGTCCTGCGTGACCCGGCGGCGACAGCGGTGGTCCTCTACGGCAACCGCCGCACCAATACGGTCATGTTCGCCGACGAACTCGCGGATCTTAAGGATCGCTACACAGCGCGGATGGAGCTGGTGCACGTGCTGTCCCGCGAACCGCGGGAGGCCGAGCTGTTCACCGGACGACTCGACGGCGAGAAACTGCGGACCCTGCTGCCCTTGCTGCTCGAGGTGGCCACGGTGGACCACTGGTGGCTGTGCGGCCCGTTCGGCATGGTGACCGACGCCCGCGCGGTCCTCGCGGAACTCGGCGTGCCCCGTGACCGGATCCACTTCGAGCTGTTCTACGTGGAGGACACCCCGCCCGAGCAGGTCCACCACGTCGACCAGGCGTCGACCGGACCCAGTGCGGAGGTGACGGTCCGGCTCGACGGAAGGACCACCACGGCGGTCGTCCCCCGCGACACGACCCTGCTGGAAGGCGCCCAGCGCGTGCGCCCGGACCTGCCGTTCGCGTGCAAAGGCGGGGTGTGCGGCACCTGCCGGGCCAAGGTGGTCAGCGGGAAGGTCCACATGCGCCGCAACTTCGCACTCGAGGACGCCGAGGTGGACGCGGGGTTCGTGGTCACGTGCCAGACCGTCCCCACCTCGGACGCCGTGGAGATCGATTTCGACCAGTGACTACCGCTGCTGCGAGAACCCCCACGGCGGCAGGGTCACGGTTCGGGTCACGACCTGGCCGTCGGCCGTCAGTTTGACGGTCGCCGTCCGGTCCTGGCCCGGCCACGTGACCACCTCCAGGTCGACCACCAGATCCTGGCCCGCGCCCGCCTTGCCGGTGCAGTGCGCCGTGGCACCGGCCGTCTGACAGGTCCTGCTCTTCACGATGCTGGCTTTGGGCAGGGCGACCATGACGTCCACCGGGGTCAGTTTCTCGGCGGTGCCAGGCACGGTGATGGCCAGCTTCACCCACTTGATGAGCTTCCGCTCGGTGGTCACGCCGAACGACCACTTGTAGGGCTGCGGTTTCGGCGTGGTGACCGGTGCCGTTGTGAGTGGTGCCGTTGTGGGTGGTGTCGTGATGGGTGGGGGAGCCGTGGTCGGCGGGGACGGCAGCACCTGCGTCGTCGTGGGCGGTGTGGTTCTGCCGGGTTGTGTCGTGGACGACGGCTGGGGTGTCGTGTCCACGGGTTCCTGCTGCGGGACCGAAGCCGGGGTCGGGACCGGGATCGGGGCCGGGGCGACCGGAGGCGGACCCGGGGTGACGCGGACGTTCGCTGGTTCCTCGTCCGCCACCGCGATCGCGTGCGGGGCACCGGTGGCGGACAGGCTGACGATCGTCGTGACAGCCATCGCGAGACCTGACACCGACGCACCGACCAGTTGCGTGCTGGCGCCCTTCGACGCCCCACCAACGACGCCCGCCCCAGTCGACACAGCCGCGAGGGCCCCGGCTGCCGACGCGGCTGGCGCGGTGGCCAGGTATCCGGCACCGGCGACCCCGAGCACCGAGATGGCAACCAGCGCGGGCAACGCGGTGTTGATCTCCGTCAGTTCCGCGGCGAGCGCACGGCAACGCGCGCAGCTGTCCAGGTGCACTTCGAGTTGGGTGCGCTCGCGCCGCGACAAGGCGTTCCGAGTCCACGCACCGAGGCGATCGACCGACGCTCGGCACAACGCTGCGTCCACTGTCGCCACATGCGCGCGTAGATACGCCTGACGCAGGCCTTCGCGGGCGCGGTAGGACAGCGCGGCGACGCCGTTGGGCGTCATACCCATGAGCTGCGCGACCGCAGCGGGTCGGTAGCCCTCCACCTCGGTGTACCAGAGCACCATGCGCCAGCGTTCCGGCAGCAATCGGTACGCCTCGGTGATGAGGGTGCGTTCGGGCGCGATGCTCGCCGAGTCGGCCACCGTTTCGCCCTGTTCGAACACTGTGTCGTCGTCGACGAACGTGACTCGCTTGTCCCGGCGGCCGTGTTCATAGGCGGTATTACGCAGAGTGGTCAGCAAATAGGTGCGGAATGCGTGATCCGGCCCGCCGTTGCCCTTGAGCGCCTGGAGGACCTTCATGAATGCCTCGGACACCAGGTCGTCGGCCATGTTCGGGTCCCTCGTCAGGTGGCGCGCGAGATTGCGAGCGGCCGCGCTGTGCCGCTCGTAAAGCATTTGGTAACCGGCGTTGTCACCCTGTCTGACCTGACGGATCAGGTCGAAGTCGCTCGCGTTCTCAGTGGTCATGCGCGCTCCTCATCCACACCATCGACACCGGACTGACCAGTTCTATGACGTCGAACCGTTATGAGGTGGGTCACATTCAACTGTGCTCACCCGCGCGGGTGAGAAATCGAAAACCGTGTCATCGCCTATTTTCGATCTTCATCCTACCCGCGAGTAGGAGGAGCTGAGGAGAACGCATGGAAACCGTGAACCACGTGGTCGGTGTCGCGGCAGTCGTCGTGCTCTCGTTCAGTCTCACCTATTTCATCACGCTGGTGGTCAATGGTGTCCGGCTGGTCGGAAGGTCGCGATCGAAACTTCGTGATCAAGAAAGGGCCACCGCGGCACCGACTTTTTCAACCACGCGTGAGATTTATTTTCTCGTAGCCGCTCTCCATGAGGCCGAGGTCATCGGGGAAACCGACCCCGGAGATCTGGCAGTCCCTCGGCCTCGCCACGGTCTTCCTCGGCAACCAGGCGCGGCTCGCCGCGATCGACTTCGCCACCAGGTGGAGGAGGCTCGGCTTCGGTTTCGACTTCTCCCACCAGGTGCTGGGCAGCGTGATCAGCCTGGTCACCGCGTGCGGGGGAGTGCTCGTCGTGGTGTGGCTGGCCACCCGCGTTACCAGGAAGGAATGACATGTACCCAACAGGCGGAGGTATCGCAGGCGCGGGCAGGGGATTCCCGGCTGCGTGGCCGTTCGTGCTCGGTCCGCTGTTCGTGGTGCTCGGACTGGTCATGGTCCGCGTCGCGAGCCGTCGCAAGGAGGCAGGCCATGGCTGAGGTCCACCTGGTCGCCGGGACGCGCCCGGAGGCGGTCAAACTCGCCCCGGTCCACACGGCGATGACGCGCTCCGGCCGGATGCGGCCGGTCATGGTCGCCAGCGGGCAGCACCCTGTCATGGTCCGCCAGGCGCTGGCCAGTTTCGACCTGGCGCCGGACGAGGAGCTCAAGATCGACCGGGTCGCCGGTGACCAGACCGAGCTGATGGCCAAGCTGTCGACCGAACTGGACGCGCTGTGGGCGCGCCGCACCCCGGACGCGGTGCTCGTGCAAGGGGACACGGCGACCGCGCTGGCCGCGGCGCTCGTGGCGTTCTGGTGCCGCATTCCCGTGGTGCACCTGGAAGCAGGGCTCCGGTCGCACGACATGACAGCGCCGTTCCCCGAGGAGGCCAACCGGCGACTGGTCGGCGTGCTGTCCACAGTGCACCTCGCCCCGACCGGGCTGGCCCGCGCCCACCTGCTGGCCGAAGGCGTGCCGGACGACCGGATCCAGGTCGTCGGCAACACGGTCGTGGACGCGATCCAGTCCGTGGCCGGGCGGCCGTTCGCCGAACAGCGCCTGGTCGCGGTGGAGCGCCGTGCACTGGGGGGCGACACGCGGCTCGTGCTGGTCACCGTGCACCGCAGGGAATCGTGGGGCGAGCCGATCGCGGCCGTGCTGCGTGCCGTGCGCAGGCTGGTGCGGCTCAACCCGGACATCGAGGTCGTGCTGCCCGCACACCCCAACCCCGCTGTACGCGCTCAGGTCTACCAGGAACTGGCCGGGTGTGACCGTGTGCTGGTCACCGATCCGCTCGACTACCCGGACATGGCCAGGGTGTTGCGTGCGGCCACCTTGGTGCTGTCCGACTCCGGTGGCATCCAGGAGGAAGCGCCCACGTTCGGCGTGCCCGTGCTCGTGCTGCGGGACACCACCGAACGACAGGAGGCGGTCGACGCGGGCTGCGCGTTGCTCGTCGGCACGGACGAACACAAGATCCTCTCCACGGCGCACCGGTTGCTCGGCCGTCCTGCGGTCGTCGCGAGGATGACCGCGCAACGCAACCCGTTCGGCGACGGCTACGCGGGGGAACGCACGGAACAGGTGGTGGCCGATCTGCTGGGACTGGCCGGTTCACCTTTGCTGATGGCTCCTGATGATGCGGCTTGACGACGTGGTCAAGGCTTGGCGGACCCGCAGCCTGCGAGACGGCTGGGCCTACCCGGACGACTGGGAGGTGCCGGAGGCGTACCTGGTCGCCGAGGCGCACCTGTCCGGTTCGGACATGCTCGGACCGCTGGCCGCGCTGGCCGGCGTCCGGGCACGTGCCGGGTTCGGCCTGCGTGAGGTGCTCGGCGACATGATCGCCCTGCACTCGGTCGTGCTCGTCGGCGAACCCCCACCGGACTGGACACGGACGACCGCGATCGGCTGGAGCGACGCGGCCGCGTTGGAGCTGGCGAGCACCCGCGTCGACGACGGGGTGACGGGCCTGGCCACCGCGGCCTACCTGCGTACCCGGCTGTTCGAAGTGTACGAGCAGTGTGCGGCCGCGGGCGTGTACGCGTCCACTCGGTACTGCCTGATCGTCGTATCGGTCGCGCTGGGGACGCTGACCGGGTTGGACCGCACGGCCGCGATGGTGCTCACGGCCGACTCACTCGGGATGGTCTTCGCCCACGGCGAGACACGGGCGCTCGCCACACCGTCCACCGCGGCCGTGCTGTCGCCATGCGGGCCCATGGTGTCCGCGCGCGTGCGTGTCGCAGGTGCCTTGATCACCGACCGGTTCACCCGGTCCGGGCTACCCGCGGGCCTTGTCCGGTCGCGGTGCGAACAACTGCCGGATGGATATGAAGAAGCCTGCCGGCTCGTCGGCTCGATAGGGCGGAACACATGATGGATGTGATGGTTGTCAGCGACGTCCCGCTGCTTCGGGAAGGCATCGCCCGCTTGGTCGAGCGGATGCCGGACGCCCGCGTGACCGCAGGCGTCGGCCTGGCAGGCGCGGCCGTCGACCACCTGCGGCACCGCCCGGTCGACATGGTCGTGGTGGACGCCCAGATGGACCCCGACTTCCGACTGGTCCGCGAGCTGTCGGCGGCCGTGCGGGTGTTCGTGCTGCTGAGGCTCAACCAGTCGACCACCGGATCGGCTGCCGCTGTCACGGCGGGCGCCAGCGGAGTCGCGTTGGCCACGACGCCCCTGCGCGTGCTGGCCGACTCGTTGCGGGCAGCAGCCCGTGCCACCCCGGCGATCACGGTTGTTCAGGAGAACTTCAAAGCGCGGACCGTGGTGGAGCTGCGCGGCCCCGGCGGCGTCCTGTCGCCACGCGAGTCGGAGATCCTGCAGCTGATGGCTGAGGGACTGGTCAACGAGACCATCGCCGAGCGGCTGTACCTGTCGGTCGACACGGTCCGCACGCATGCCAAGAACCTCTCCCGCAAGCTGGGGGTTCGGTGCCGCGCCCAGGCCGTCGCCTACGCGTACCGGTCGGGCTTCATGTCCGTGGGCCGCGCTTCCTGACCTTCCCCTGGCACGAAGAACCGGCCTGGCTGGACGCCCCCGTGGCCAGCCAGGCCGGTCTTCTCACGCGGTCGCCCCCGGCGGCAACCGCGGTCGGTGGGTGTGTGGAGCACGGCGGTCCCCACACACCCACCGGGCACTGTCAGACCGTGCTCTTGCGACGGTTACGCAGCAGACCGAAGCCGACCGCTGCCATGGCCGGGCCTGCTGTGATGGCGAGTCCGATCGTCACGACACCCGTGGTGGCAAAGGTCCTGCGCACGATGGTTGAACGCATGGAATTCCTTTCGCTCGCGCTACACCGGATAGTGGGCGTCGCACGCGGAGCGAAGCGAGCCGTGCACGGGTCGTTACCGCCCGGCGGCTACTGATCTACCCCTGCTGGGGTAGGCGCGGGAAAGCGTGTCCTATGACGACAGCAAGCTGCGCGGTGTCTCGACGAACCACCGGGTGTGCCACACCACAAAACTACGGGGAGTGAGCGAACTCGGGTTCTGTGGCATTCGCGGACGTTCGCCCGGACGGCTCAACGACCGGACCGGGCGGCCGTGACTGGCGGCGCCGAGGCGGCGGGCGCAGCGACTCCCAAGCCCGCCGCCTGTCCTTGCCGCATCAGCAGGATGCCTGGTAGAGCCACTCGTTGCCGGTGAACCACTCGTTACCCGCGAACCACTCATTACCGGCGAACCACTCGTTGCCGGTGAACCATTCGTTGCCGCGCCGCACCCACTCGTTACCGTTCACGGTCGTTCCTCTCTGTACACATCGGACCGGAACAAGACCCCCGACTGGCCGAAAGACAGCGGGTGACTTGGCCGATTACCGTTCACCGGGTGACCCGCGTTCGAGATACGGGCCTGGAGATGAGTGTGAACCCCAGGCTGCGCTGGGTCTCGCCCCGAAAGTGGCGACTGTGGGCGCTGCCACCGGCGTCGTTGGCATATGTGCTGGTCACGAACGTGGTAGCCGTCCTCGTCACAGTGATGGCGAGCCTGCATGTGACCGTAAGTCGCACCGAATGGGTGTGGTTCGCGGTCCTCGCCGCGGCCTCGCTGCTCCATTTGGAGGCGGCGCGGAGTATCGAACGCAGGCGGGAACAGACCGGCGAAGGCGTCCCGTACACCAACCTGAAGTCACTCTGGGTGTTCACCGGCGTGCTGTTGCTGCCGCTGCCGCTCGTCATCGCTCTCATCGTGATCGCGTACACGTACTGCGGCGTGCGGATCTACGGCCCCTTCGTCTGGCACCGCAAGATCTTCTCCACCGCCACGTTCGTCATCGCCAGCGCGTGCGCGGCGGCCGTGCTCAGGGCCGGTGGCCTGGACAACGCGCCACGTGTCCCGGTGGGACCGTGGTCCCTGGTCATCGTGGTCGCCGCGGCCACCACGTGGTGGCTCATCAACTACGCCTTGGTCGTCGGCGCGATCCTGCTGTCCTCACCGGACACCACGGCCCGCACCGCGCTGGGCGACCTGTCCGAACAGTTGGTCGTGGCCGCCGCGCTCGGCCTGGGGATCGCGGTCGCCGCGCTGGAGGCGTCCAACCCGTGGGTGGTGCCGGTGCTGATGGTCACCGTGCTCGCCTTGCACCGCGACCTGCTGCTCCCGCAGTACCAGCGCCAGGCCCGGACCGACGACAAGACCGGCCTGGCCGCGCCGACGTTCTGGTCCCAGGTGGTCGTTGCCGAACTGAGCCGGGCCAAGCTGGTCGGCGGCAACGTCGGCGTGCTGATGATGGACGTCGACAAGTTCAGCGACATCAACAACAGCTACGGCCACCCCGCCGGGGACCAGGCGCTCCAGTCGGTCGTCCGGGTGGTCCGCACGGAGATCCGCCGCGGCGACCTGGCCGCGCGCTGGGGCGGCGACGAACTCGCGGTGGTCCTGCCCGGCACGACCAGTGCGGAACTGCAGATGGTCGGCGAACGGATCAGACGGCGCCTGGCCAACACCCCCGTGTCCATCACGCACGCCAAGACGGGCAAGACCATCGTGCTGGAGGGCGTGACGGTGTCCATGGGCGCCGCCGTCTACCCGGAATCCGGTGTGGACGTCGACCGGCTGGTCCTCGCCGCGGACGCCGCGCTGCTCGCGGCCAAGGAAGCGGGCCGCAACCAGATCTGCCTGGCCACCCCGTGCGACAACGGCGTGGTCGTCCCGCCCGCCATCCCGGTGCAGGCGCACTTGATGCGCCGCCGCACCGACATCCCGTCCTGACCAGGGCTCTCCTTGCTTGTACAGATGTCATACGCGGTGGCCGGATGGAGCATCACGGCCACCGCGTACGACAAATGTCAGAGGTATTGGCCAGTTGGCACATCGTGGCCGGTGTCCTGCGACTCGGGCAGGTCGGCGGCCAGCAGCAGCCGCACTTCCGGCTCCGGCGACGACTCGTCGTCGCTGGTGATCCGGTGGCCCTGGAGAGCCACCGCCCGGTCGAACACGTTCCGCACGAACCGGCCGTTGCCGAACGACTCGCCGCGCGGGGTCCGCCTGAGCAACGACCGGAACGCCGGGACCACGTCGGGGTGCAGCTCGTAGCCCGCTTTCGACGTCATCGCCGTGAAGATCGCGACCAGCTCGTCGTCGCTGTAGTCCGGGAACCGCAGCTTGGACGGGAACCGGGACGCCAGGCCCGGGTTCTTGTCCATGAACTTGGCCATCTTGCCGTCGTAGCCGGCCACGATGACCACCAAGTCCTCCCGGTTCTCCTCCATCAGCTTGATCAGCTCGGCGATCGCCTCCGAGCCGTAGTCGTCGTACCACGCCTCGGTCAGCGAATACGCCTCGTCGATGAACAGCACCCCGCCGAGTGCCTTGGCCACCGCGGCGCGCACCTTCGGCGCCGTCTGACCGAGGTACTCGCCGATCAGGTCGCCGCGGGAGACCTCGACCAGGTGCCCGGACGACAGCAGCCCGAGTTTGGCGTAGACCGCCGCGAGCAGCCGGGCCATGGTCGTCTTCGCGGTACCCGGGCTGCCGGTGAAGACGAGGTGGCGCGTGGGGGAGGCCAGCGGGATCCCGGCCTCGCGGCGCATCCGGTCGGCCTTGGCCTCCGACACCAGCAGCCGGACCTCGTGCTTGACGGAGTCGAGGCCGATCAACTTGTCGATCTCCGACAGCGGGTCGTTGGGCAACTCCACCCAAGACGTGGTGGCCAGCGTGTCGGGCACGTCGTCGGTGAGGATCTCGTGCAGCGACTCGTCCGCGCCGACCACACCGTCGGCCAGCACCCGCCGGGCCTGCCGGGCGATGGCGCGTTCGAGCAGCCCGATCGCGAGCCGGGCGTTGCCGGTCGGCGTGGACGCCACCAGACTGCGGACCTTCTGCAGCACGCCGTCGTGCAGGGTGAACCCGGCGGCCGCGGCCCTGGCCTCGAACAGCGTCACGAAGCTGTCCTCGGTCAGCGCCGGGAACCGCAGGACGGACGGGAAGTACGCGGCCAGGTCCGGCTCGGACTTCAGCAGGCCGTTGACGCCCGCGTCCGGTCCGGTCAGCACGACCACGAGGTCCTTCGCGTGGCTCTGCACGGCGGCCACCAGGGCGTTGACCGTCTCGCGGTTGCGCCAGTCGTCCTCGCTCGGCTGCAGCTCGTGTGCCGACTCGACGCACAGCACCCCACCGACAGCCCGGTCGACCAGCCGCCGGACCCGGGGCCCGATCTCCCAGCCTTCACCGTGCACCAGGTCCGCCCGGTCGACCACCACGATGTGACCGGACGACAGCACGCCGGTCGCCGCGAACATGCGGCCGAGAATGCGCGCCACCATCGTTTTGCCCGTCCCGGGTGGGCCGGTGAACACCATGTGGCGGGCTCGCGCGTCCACCACCATCCCGGCTTCGCGGCGCATCCGGTGCGCCTTCTCCTCGGCCACCAGCAGCGCCAGCTCACGCTTGATGTTCTCCAGGCCGATGCACGAGTCCAGCTCGGCCTGCGGGTCGGACCCGGCGAGGTCACCGGGCACGAGCTGGCGCGGCAGGTCAACCTCGGTCACGCTGACCGACCGCGACGGCCCGACCTTGGCGCGTTTGCGCGCGGCCAGGACCGACTGCTCGGCCAGGTGCTCGACCAGCCGGGCGCCGCGCAGGTTCAGCAGCGGGGGAGTCCGGGTGAGCAGGACACCGGCGGCGAGGCCGACCGCGCGGCTGATCGTCGCACCCCGCCGCGCCACCGCCCTTTTAAGCAGTTCCGCATAGTGCTTGTCGGTGAACTCGGTCGTCCGCGCCACTGTGAAGAGTTGATACAAAGCCGGGTTCGTGTCGAACAACCTGGTGTCGCCGCCGGGGCCGCAGACGGCGATGACGTTGAGCTCCGGGTGCCGTTTGAGGCTGCGGCGCAGCTCCTCGGCCACCGCCGTGCCGCACCGCTCAAAGCCCACGATCCGATCGAGCCCGTCGATGACCATCAGCGTCCGCTCGGCGAGGCACTCGCGGACGTCCCTGGTCAGCTGCTGCAGCGCGCCGCTCGCGTCGAGCGTGGTGTAGATCGGGTCGGACACCCAGCGCGACGCCGCCACGACACGCTTGTCCACGAGGTTCTGGATCAGCGCGCTCACGGCCGTCCGGCGCCCGGACGCGTCCGGCCCGGTCACCATCAGCCGCACCTGGCGTTCCACGCCCGGCCGGTCCACCATCAGATCCCGCACGGCCGCGGCCAGCTCGGCCTGTCCCACCAGCGAGAACTCCGGCCGTTGCGGTGCGGCGGGCTCCTGGCGCCGTGGCGCGACCACCACCCCGAAGCGCTTCTCCAGCGGGTTCGTCAGCGGGCGCCGGGCGAACATCTCGCGGACGGTCCGCTGGAAACTGGTCACCGGCAGCTGCGACCCGGCGGAGTTGGGCCCTTCGGGCAGGCCGCGGAAACAGGCCTCCAGCCGCGTGGCCATGTCCAGCCACGCCCGGCACGCGTCCGCCTCGCCCTCGACCAGGCCACGGGCCAGCCAGGCGCGGACCTCGTTCGCCCAGCTCTCGGCGAACGGCTGGCCGATGTACTTCTTGACGTTCTCGTACAGCGCCGCGTCGGTGAACACCGCGAACTCGGCCGGGCTCTCCCAAATGCCCACCTGCTGCAGCACACACGCGATCCCGGCGGCGGCCTCCCAGCCGGAGATCGCCGCGCGCAGCCGGTCGTGCGCCGCGACGAACCCGCCGACCACCCACTCCAGGTGGTTCACCGTGCCGGCCAGTTCGGGCAGGTCGGCCAGGATCTCGTCGGTGGCCGAGCGGGCCCAGGTGGTGACCAGGTTCGCGTACGGGACGAGGCCGTCGACCTCGGGCTTCGGCAGTTCGTACAGCTTGATGGCCGCCTGGCGGCGCCGTTCGAACGGCTCGATCCCGGCGAAGACGTCCAGGCACTCCCGAGCCAGCTGGAACGCCAGCTCGCGCTTGCCGGGGTCGTCACCGGCCGCCGCGACGAGCCAGTCGCCGGGCGGGCGGAACTTGTTGGTGCGCGCGGTGAACCACGTCGGCTCGCGGTTGACCGGGATCTGCTCGGCGCGGAACGCGCTCAACAGCTCAGCTTCAAGATCCGCGCGGTTGCCCCCGCGCACGGCGGCGACGCCGGACAGATAAGGGATGACGCACCACAGCTCGGCACCGACGACAGTGGCCGGTCCACCGTAGAAATCAGTCAGGGAGTACGGCAGTTCGGCCACCCGCGGGTCGCTGTTAAGCACACGCGCCCGTTCGGCGATCTCTTCGAACAGCCCGTCCGGCACACGCCACGGGCCGTGCGAGTACAAGTCGACGACAGGCTCGTCGGTCAGCAGTACGCCCAGGTGGTCAGGTAGTTGTGGCCGCCCCATCAGTGAAACGTAGCGAGGAGGCTTCCGGCTCGGGATGGTGGGGCAGCCGCGTCACCTCCAGGCTGTGAGCGCACGGCGAGCGGAATTCCTCCGGTCACCGCCGGGCAGGGGAGTCACCGAGAGCACACTCTCGTCGGTTCGGCCACTCGAATCGGCCCGGCATAGGCTGATGACATGACCACACATTTCGATGTCGTCGTCCTGGGGGCTGGCGTCGGTGGCTACGTCGCCGCGATCCGGTCGGCGCAGCTGGGCCTGAAGACGGCCGTCGTCGAGGAGCGCTACTGGGGTGGCGTGTGCCTGAACGTCGGCTGCATCCCGTCCAAGGCGCTGCTGCGCAACGCCGAACTCGCGCACATCTTCACCAAGGAAGCGAAGGCGTACGGCATCCAGGTCGACGGCACGGTCAGCCTGGACTACGGCGAGGCGTTCCGCCGCAGCCGCAAGGTGGCCGACGGCCGCGTCAAGGGCGTGCACTTCCTGATGAAGAAGAACGGCATCACGGAGGTCAACGGGTACGGCACGTTCGTCGACGCCAACACCATCGAGGTCGACGGCGAGCGGATCACGTTCGACCACTGCGTCATCGCCGCGGGCGCGAAGCCGCGGCTGCTGCCGGGAACGTCCAAGAGCGAGCGAGTGGTCACCTACGAGGAGCAGATCCTCGCCGAGGACATCCCCGACAGCATCATCATCGCGGGCGCCGGCGCGATCGGTGTGGAGTTCGCGTACGTCCTGCACAACTACGGCGTGCAGGTCACCATCGTCGAGTTCCTCGACCGGATGGTCCCGCTGGAGGACGAGGAGGTGTCCGCGGAGCTGTTCAAGCGTTACCGCAAGCTGGGCATCAACGTCCTCACCTCCACCAAGGTCGAGTCCATTGAGGAGACCGGCGGCGGCGTTCGCGTGACGGTGTCCAAGGACGGCCAGCAGCAGGTCCTCGAGGCCGACAAGGTGCTGCAGGCCATCGGGTTCGCGCCGAAGGTCGACGGCTACGGCCTGGAGAACACCGGTGTGAAGCTGACCGACCGCGGCGCGATCGAGATCGACGCGCGTGGCCGCACCAACGTGCCGCACATCTTCGCGATCGGCGACGTGACCGCGAAGCTGATGCTCGCGCACGCCTCGGAGTCGATGGGTGTCGTGGCGGCCGAAACGATCGCGGGCGCGGAGACCATGGAGCTGGACTTCGTGATGATCCCGCGCGCGACCTACTGCCAGCCGCAGATCGCCAGCTTCGGCTGGACGGAGGCGCAGGCCCGCGAGCGCGGCTTCGACGTGAAGGTGGCGAAGTTCCCCTTCACCGCCAACGGCAAGGCACACGGCCTCGGCGACTCGGCCGGGTTCGTGAAGATCCTGTCCGACGCGAAGTACGGCGAGATCATCGGCGCGCACCTGATCGGCCCGGACGTCACCGAGCTGCTGCCCCAGCTGACCCTGGCCCAGCAGTGGGACCTGACGGTGCACGAGGTGTCCAGGAACGTGCACGCCCACCCGACGTTGGGCGAGGCGGTCAAGGAGGCCATCCACGGCCTGGCCGGTCATATGATCAACTTCTGATCAGCGGGCCTGGTGCGGACCATCGGGTCCGCACCGGCTCACGGCGCGATGGAGCCCGCCTTGTAGCCCAGCCGGTACACCGACCGGACGACGCCCTGGCCCAGTTTCTTGCGCAGGTAGTAGACGTACGTATCCACCGTGGATTCACTGGCCTCGGTGCCGAACACGCGGGTGCGCAGTTCCGCCTTCGGGTAGATCACGGTCGGCCTGGCCACCAGCGTCCGGAGCAGGTCGAACTCGCGCACCGACAGCGACACCCGTTTGCCACGGGGGAGCACCACCTCGTACCGGCGCACGTCCAGTTGGGCACGGCCGAAGGGAATCGTCTCGGCGTTGTCGATGTGCCTGCGCATGAGGCCGCGGACCTTGGCCAGCAGCCGCGCCGGGAGGAACGGCTTGGGCAGGTAGTCGTCCGCGCCCGCGGTCATCGCGCCTGCCTGGTCGGCATCCGAGCCGATCGACGACAGCACCAGCACCCGGGTGGTCAGGGCCTTGCGGCGCAGCGTGGCGAGCGTTTCCAGGTTCTCCCCGGTCTGGTCGACGATCATCACGTCGTAGTGCGCGTCGAGCGCGCGGACCATCGTCGGATCGGTGTCGTAGGCGTAGCCGGCTTCGGCCAGCAGTTCGCCGAGCCGTTCGACGAGCACCTCGTCGTCCGCCACGATCAGCAGCCGCGCCGCGGCCTTCTGGGTCACCCGCCCATCCTGCCCGCGCCGATCCGAAAGCGCTCACCGTCCACTGTGTATCCCTGCCTCCCTGTGGGACTTCGAGCTTAGCGGGACGGTCACGGCCTGTGCTCGCCACGCGCCGAAGAGCGATGGACGCGGATGGTCGGGCACGGCATAGTTGCCTGCCGGGAGGTAAATATGTCACCAGAGGGACTGTCGAGGCGGGAACTTCTTTACCGAAGCGGGCAAATAGCCGCTGGTCTGACCATCACGGGCGCCACGACGGCGGCCGCGCAGGAGCCCGGCGGCGTCACCGGCGCAGGCGGGCAGGTGGTCTTACGCGAAGGCACGAACATGTCCGCGGCGCTGTCGCCGGACGGCAAGCGGATCGCGGTCGACCTGGTGACCGGGATCTGGGTGCTGCCGTCGAGCGGCGGCAGAGCGACCAGGCTGACCGACGACCTGCAGGACGCGACCCTGCCCGCGTGGTCACCGGACGGCAGGCGCATCGCGTTCCAGTCGTACCGTGACGGCAACTTCCACCTGTACGTGATCGACCCCGCGGGCGGCGTGCCGCGCAAACTGACCAGCGGCGCCCACGACCACCGCGAACCGTCCTTCTCCCCGGACGGCAAACGCCTGGCGTTCAGCAGCGACCGGGACGGCAGCTACGGCATCTGGCTGCTCGACGTGGCCTCCGGCGCGGTCACCGCGGTGACCGCCACGCCGGACGAAGAGGCCACCCCGAGGTGGTCGCCCGACGGCGAGCGCCTGGTGTTCACGGTCAACGACACCGCGATCGACGTCGTCACAGTCGCCACCGGCGAACGCACGCGGCTGATCACGGCGACCGGCATCGACAGGCTGTACGGGCCGGCGTTCGGGCCGGACGGGCGAACCCCCAGTTACATGCTGTTGCGCGGGCCGGACGCCCAGTTGATGCTCGGCGACCGGCAACTCACGCGTGACGAGGACGTCTTCGGGTTCGCGGCGAACTGGACCGGCCAGGACGTCGTGTACGTCGCCGACGGCCGCATCCGCCGCCGGTCCGGCCCGGCGACGACGGACATCCCGCTGGAAGCCCGGGTCTCGGTGGCCCGGCGTGACTACCGGCACCGCGTCCGCGACCTCGATTCGCCCGCACCGCGCCCGGTGCGCGGGATCGCCAGCCCGGTCGTGTCGCCGGACGGCTCGTGGATCGCCTACCGCGCGTTGAACGCGATCTACGTCGTGCCGAGCGCGGGCGGTGTGCCCAAGCGGGTCGTCGACGACCAGTACTTCAACTCCGACCCGGACTTCTCACCGGACGGCAGGAACCTGCTGTACGCCAGCGACCGGCTGGGCACCGCGGACCTGTGGTCGCGGGACCTGGCCAGTGGCAAGGACACGGTGCTGACCTCGCTGCCCGGCGCGCAGACGATGCCGCGGTTCTCGCCGGACGGCCGCAAGGTCGCCTACGTCGACCAGGACGGTGCACTGTGGACGCTCGAGGTGGCGACGGGCAAGGTCCAGCAGGTCACCCCGGCGTTGTTCATGCCGGGCAGGCCGAGCTGGTCGCCGGACGGGAACGTGATCGCGCTCGCGGCCGTGAAGCCGTTCTCCAAGCGCTTCCGCGAGGGCACCAGTCAGATCCTCACGGTCGACCTGCGCGGTGGCGAACTGAGGTACGCCGAGCCGATGCCGTTCCGCTCGCTGGCGACCAGGGGTGACGACGGTCCACTGTGGTCGCCGGATGGGAAGCACTTCGCGTTCGTCGTGGAGAGCACCGCGTGGGTGGCGCCGGTCGACGCCACGGGCAAGATGCTCGGCGCGCCGAGGCAGGTCACCCATGAGGTGACGGACTCCCTTGCCTGGAAGGGCTCCGACACGCTGGTGTACCTGTCCAACGGCCAGTTGAAGGCGGTCGGCATCGGCGGCGGCCGGGCCCGCACGATCCGGCTCACGGCGACCTGGCGGCGGCCTGCCCCGCCCGACCGTTCGATCATCCACGCGGGCGCGGTGTGGGACGGCGAGGCCGAACGCCTGCGCCACAACGTCGACATCGTGATCGAGGGCGGGCGGATCGCCGAGATCCGGCCGCACAGAGGCGGCTCGCCAACCGTTGACGCCAGTGGGCTCGTCGCGATGCCCGGGTTGGTGGACGCCCACGTGCACTGGCACCTGCGCGGCCGCGCGTGGGGAGACAGGCAGGGCCGGCTGTGGCTCGCGTACGGCGTCACCACGACCAGATCTCCGGGCGACCCGGTGTACCAGATGGTGGAGACGCGTGAGGCGCTCGAATCCGGCAGCCGGGTCGGGCCGCGTTTCCTGGCCACCGGTGAAGCGGTCGACGGTTCGCGGATCTACTACAACTTCATGCGGCCAACGCTTTCGCGCCGCCAGTTGAACCTGGAGATGTCCCGGGCGACCGCGCTCGACTACGACATGATCAAGACCTACGTCCGGCTGCCGGTGGAGTACCAGCAGATGGTGGTCCGTGCCGCACACGCCGCGGGCATCCCGCTGTCCTCGCATTACCTGTACCCGGCGGCCAACGTCGGGATGGACGGGATGGAGCACACGGGCGCGACCAACCGGCTCGGTTACTCGCACACGGTGAGCCGCACCGGCCGCGCGTACCAGGACGCCGTCACGTTGTTCACCCAGTCCGGGATGTCGCTCACCCCGACCCTGTTCAACTCCAAGTTCATGTACGGCGAGGACAAGTCGCTGTTCACCGACGAGCGGACCAGGGTCCTGTTCCCGCAGTGGGAGTACGACCGGCTCAAGGCCGAGGTCGAGGCGATCGGCACGCCGGGCGCGCCGACGGCCAAGATGCTCGCGGCGAACGTCGACATGGCGCTGCGGGTGCACCGGGGTGGCGGCCTGGTCATCACAGGCACGGACGCGCCGCTGGACAACATGGCTGTCTCGTTGCACCAGAACCTGCGAGCAATGGTGAAGTTCGGCTTCACAGCGCGCGAAGCGTTGATCACCGCGACGCGCAACCCGGCGCGCTGGCTCGGCCTGGACAACCGGATCGGCGTGCTCAAGCCCGGTGCGTACGCGGACCTGGTGCTGGTCGACGGCAATCCGCTGGCCGACATCAAGGCCGCGGCGGCCGTCCGGCGCACGGTCGTCGGCGGTGTGCAGCGGACTGTCGACGAACTGATGGCGCCTTTCCGTGGCCAGGCACCCGTGACTGCCAAGCAGACTGCCAACGAGGTGCTGCCCGCGTTGCCGTCGGCCATACAACGGCACTGGTGGCACGAACCCGAATGGGCGACACACGTCTGCTGCGACCACTGAAGGAACCGCTGGTAGGTGTCCAACCGGTGCGGCTATTCAAGCTGCGCTAATAAAGGACTTCAGAAAGTCCTGATGGACTGAACTACGGGCCCGGGCCACACTGCCCGCATGAAGGCACTCGTCAAGCTGGTCGAGGGCCCGGGCCTGGAGTACACCGACGTCCCGGACCCCCAACCGGGCCCGAACGACGTGGTCGTGCGCGTCCTGCGCACCGGTATCTGCGGCACGGACCTGCACATCGACGCCTGGGACGACTGGGCGGCCAAGACGATCCGCACCCCACTCGTGGTCGGCCACGAGTTCGCGGGTGAGGTCGTCGAGATCGGCCAGGCCGTCACCGCGACCAAGGTCGGCGACCTGGTCAGCGGAGAGGGCCACCTGGTCTGCGGCACGTGCCGCAACTGCAAGGCGGGCAGGCGTCACCTATGCGCCAACACGCGTGGCCTCGGCGTGCACAGCAACGGCGCGTTTGCCGAGTACGCCGTGCTCCCCGAGCAGAACGTCTGGGTCCACCGCACTCCCGTCGACCTCGACGTCGCCGCGATCTTCGACCCGTTCGGCAACGCCGTGCACACCGCGCTGTCGTTCCCGGTCATCGGCGAGGACGTACTGATCACCGGCGCCGGGCCGATCGGGATCATGGCCGCGGCGGTCGCCCGGCACGCGGGCGCCCGCAACATCGCCATCACCGACGTCAGCGATCACCGGTTGGAGCTGGCCAAACGAGTCGGCGTGGACCTGGCGCTCAACGTGCGCCACGCCTCGATCGCCGACGCGCAGACCGTGCTGGGCATGTCCGAGGGGTTCGACGTCGGCATGGAGATGTCCGGGCAGCCCACGGCGATGCGCGACATGATCGCCAACATGGCGCACGGCGGCCGCATCGCGATGCTGGGCCTGCCCGCGGCCGAGTTCCCCGTCGACTTCAGCGCGGTCGTGCTGAAGATGCTGCACATCAAAGGGATCTACGGCCGGGAGATGTTCGAGACCTGGTACTCGATGTCGGTGCTGCTGCAGGCCGGGCTCGATCTGACCCCGGTGATCACCCACCGGTACAAGGCCGCCGAGTACGACCTCGCGTTCGCCACGGCGCGCGAAGGCAACTGCGGCAAGATCATTCTCGATTGGACGGAGAACTGATGTACGGCGCGATGCGCGAGAACCTGCGGGCCGGCCTTGACGAGATTCGTGAAGCAGGCCTTTACAAGGCGGAGCGCGTGATCGGCACGCCGCAGCGGGCGACCGTGCGGGTCGGCTCCGGTGACGAGGTGCTCAACTTCTGCGCCAACAACTACCTCGGTCTCGCCGACCACCCCGCGCTGGTCGACGCCGCGAAAGCCGCGCTGGACGAGTGGGGCTTCGGGATGGCCTCGGTGCGGTTCATCTGCGGCACGCAACAACCGCACAAGCAGTTGGAAGCGAAGCTGTCGGAGTTCCTCGGCACGGACGACACGATCCTCTACAGCTCCTGCTTCGACGCCAACGGCGGCCTGTTCGAGACACTGCTGACCGACCAGGACGCGGTGATCTCCGACGAGCTCAACCACGCGTCGATCATCGACGGCGTCCGGCTGTGCAAGGCCAAGCGCTACCGCTACAAGAACCGCGACATGGACGACCTGGAGCGCCAGCTCAAGGACGCGGCCGACGCGCGCTACCGGCTGATCGCGACCGACGGCGTGTTCTCCATGGACGGTTACCTCGCGCCGCTGGACCAGATCTGCGAGCTGGCCGAGCGGTACGACGCGCTGGTGATGGTCGACGATTCGCACGCCGTCGGCTTCACCGGTCCGACCGGCCGCGGCACGCCCGAGCTGTTCGGCGTGACCGACCGGGTGGACGTCATGACCGGTACCCTCGGCAAGGCGCTCGGCGGCGCCAGCGGCGGGTACGTCTCCGGCCGCGCGGAGATCGTGGAGATGCTGCGGCAGCGGTCCCGGCCGTACCTGTTCTCCAACTCGCTGGCGCCGTCCATCACGGCCGCGTCGCTGGCCGCGTTGGAACTGCTCAGCACGTCAGGCGAGTTGCTCACCAGGCTGCGTGAGAACACCGCCCTGTTCCGGACGAGGATGACCGAGGAGGGCTTCGACCTGCTGCCGGGCGAGCACCCGATCATCCCGGTGATGATCGGCGACGCGGCGGTGGCCGGCAGGCTCGCGGACCTGTTGCTGGAGCAGGGGATCTACGTCATCGGCTTCTCGTACCCGGTCGTCCCGCACGGCAAGGCGCGAATCCGCACCCAGATGTCGGCCGCGCACTCGGCCGACGACGTCAACCGCGCTGTCGACGCGTTCGTCGCGGCACGGGCCAAGCTCGACGCCTGAGCACAAACCCCAGACCGCGCTGTGAAGCTCCAGTGCAGTGAAGGTTCACTTCACAGCGCGGCCCGTTTCGATCAGGGCACCGAGGACCCTCTTGAACAGCGGGTGGTCGTCGCTGCCCGTGCGCACGGCGACGAACACCCGGCGGACAGGCGGCGTGTCCGCGACCCGGACCCGGACGGCCCCGCGCGGCGTGACGAAGGCGTTGCGCGGCACCAGCGCGACGCCCGCCCCAGCCGCGACCAACGCCACGATCGCGCGGAAGTCGTCTGACGTGTGCGTGATGTGCGGGCGGTCGACCACCTGCTCGACCAAGTCGCGGCACGGGTTGCCGGGCAGCGGCGCGATCCAGTCCTCGGTGTCGCTGAGATCCTTGATCGCGAGGATCTTCTTGCCGCCGGAGAGGGGGTGGCTCTCCGGGAGGACCAGGTCGAAGGGCTCGGTGTACAGCGGGTACAGCTTCAGCCGCGGGTTGTCGGTGCTGAGGAGCTGGCGGCTCTCCTCGGTGATCGCCATGTCGATCTCACCGTCGAGCAGCAACGGCACACTGGCGTGACCCTCGGCGTCCCGCACCACGACGGTGACATCCGGCATGAAGAACCGCAGCTTCGGGATCGTCGGCGCCACGACCTGGGTGATGCCCGAGGCGAAGCTGGCCAGTTCGACGTGCCCCTTGGTGCCGGTCGCGAACGAGGCCAGCGTGGCCTGCGCGCGTTCGAGCTCGGCCGCGACCGCGTTGGCGTGTTTCACGAGCCCTTCACCGACCGGGGTCAACGAGACGCGCCGCCCCCGCCGCCGCAGCAGCTCCTGCCCGGTCTCCGATTCGAGCGCGGCCAGCTGCTGCGACACCGCGGACGGCGTCAGGTGCAGCGCCTCACTTGCCGCTGTCACTGTTCCGTGGTCAGCAAGAGCACGCAGCACCCGCAGCCGTCGAGGGTCGATCACACGGTCATTGTCCATCCTCGATCGGTGTCCCGGCAGACAACGGTCCACTGCCTGTGGACAACTGCTCATGCGGGGAACTGGTCGCGCAGCTTCGCCCAGGTGCCGTCGTCGTTGCTGGCGGCCAGCCCGATCCTGTTCGCCGCCTTGGTTGTGGTGGCGCCGATGGCCCTGACGTTCCTGATCGCCTCGCTGGTCTCCAGCCGACTGGTGACGAGCTACGGGCGAAGCGTGGTCACGGTCGACGCGGCGATCCAGGGGACAGGTGTTCTCCTCGCGATCGTGACTGTGCTGCTGGCGTGGCCGGGCGTGACCATCCTCACCATCGCGCCTGCGATGGCGGTCACCGGATTCGGCCAGGGACTGATGGTCACGACGTTGTTCCGGGTGACCTTGTCGAAGGTGCCCGCGGCGAGCGCGGGCGTCGGCAGCGGTTCGCTGGTGACGGTCCAACAAGCGAGCCTCGCGCTCGGCGTGGCCACGCTCGGCTCGCTGTTCCTGTGGCTCAGCGAGCCGGACGTACTGGGGATGCGCAACGCGTTCGCCGTCGTCATGGCGGTGCAGGTGGTCGTCGCCGCAGCGGTTTTCGCTGTTCGGCCGACGGCTGCCGGACCCGCGTCAGCTCCCGGTGTCAGATTTGGTGCGCGGCGGGAGCTCGACCACGGCGGTGTTGGGGATGGTCTCGCTGCTCGACCACGCGTCGGCCGAACCGGCGCGGCGGTTCAGCGCGAGGCGCATCACCATGCCGTGGCACACCACGAGAGCCGGGCGCGGGCCCTGTTCGATCTCGACCAGGGCGGCCATCACGCGGTCGCCCTGCTCGGCGTACGTCTCGCCGCCCTCGAATCCGAAGTCCCCCGCGCCCGACACCCACCCCCGGTACGCGGCGGGATCCGCCGCGGCCAGTTCGTCGTACAGCCGGTCGGTCCACACCCCGGTGTCGGTCTCCATCAGCCGAGGATCGAACCGGATCGGCACCCCGATGTGCGCCGACACGGCCTCGGCCGTCTGCCTCGCCCTGGTCAACGGGCTCGACCACAGCGCGACCAGCCCCAGGTCGGCGACCGTGACCGCGAGCTCCTTGGCTTGACGCTGCCCGGTCTCGTCCAGCGGGACTTCCGTCTGCCCCTGGAACCGGCGGGTCTGGTTGTACGCGGTCTGCCCATGCCGCGCGAGGTAGATCGCCACGACCACAACCTACGTGCCCAGATACCGGAGCACGGCCAGCACGCGACGGCTGTAACCGGTGCTGCGCGGCAGGTCGAGCTTGTCGAAGATGGAGTTCACGTGCTTCTCCACGGCGCTGCGGGAGATGTGCAGCGAGGCTGCGATTGTGTCGTTTGTGCATCCCTGCGCCATTTGTCCAAGGACCTCCACCTCGCGGGATGTCAGCCGCGACAGCGGATCGGTGTGGGTGGTGCGCGCCAGCAGTTGCCGGACGACCTCCGGGTCGAAGGCCGCCTTGCCCGCGCCGACCCGCTCCAGCGCGTCGAGGAACTCGCCGACCTGGCCGACCCGGTCCTTGAGCAGGTAGCCGACCGCTCCGGCGTCGGACGTGATCAACTGGGTGGCGTAGCGCTTCTCGACGTACTGGGACAGCACCAGCACCCCGATCTCCGGCCAGCGGTCCCGGATCTCCAGCGCCGCCCGCAGGCCTTCGTCGGTGTGGGTCGGCGGCATGCGCACGTCCACCACGCACACGTCGGGCTGGTGGGCGGCGACGGCGTCCACCAGCGCGGTGCCGTCACCGACCGCGGCGACGACGTCATGGCCCTCTTCGGCCAGCAGGCGGACCAGGCCTTCACGCAGCAGGGTGGAGTCCTCGGCAAGCACTATCCGGAGCACGGCAGCTCCGCGGTGACGACGGTCGGGCCGCCGTCGGGGCTGGTCACGGTCAGGTGGCCGTCCAGCGCGGCCACCCGGCGGGCCAGGCCGGACAGGCCGCTGCCGCTCGGGTCCGCCCCGCCGATCCCGTTGTCAGTGATCCGCACGGTGACCATGTTCTCCCGCATGCCGATCTCGACGGTGACCAGGTCGGCGCGGGAGTGTTTGGCGGCGTTGGTGACGGCCTCCGACGCCACGAAGTACGCGGCCGTCTCCAGCGGGGTCGGCAGGCGGCCGGTGATCGTGAAGCTCAGCTTCACAGGGATTCCGGCGCGCTCGGCCACCCCGGCGAGGACGTCCGCGAGACCCAGGTTGTCCAGCACGGTCGGGTAGACGCGCCACGCCACCTCGCGCAGGTCGTTGAGGATCTGCTGGGCCTCGTCGTGTGCCTGGGCCAGCAGGTCGTCCCGGTCGTGCACCGCACGGCGCCGGGTCCGGCCAAGCAGCATGGACAGCGCGACGAGCCGCTGCTGGACGCCGTCGTGCAGGTCCCGTTCGATCCGGCGGCGTTCGGCGTCGACGGCCTCGACCACCCCGGCCCGGCTCTCGGCCAGTTCGGTGATCCGGCGCCGCAGCAACTCCTGTTCGCTCGGCCCCAGGTACCGCAGTGCCAGAGTCCGTTCCAGGCTGGCCACGCCGAGCAATCCCTGCAGGCTGCCGTACAGCAGGACCAGGCCGAGCGGAGCGACCACCACCAGACCCGACGGGTGCATGACCCCGGTCGCGAGTTGCCCCACGGCGATCCCGCCGATGACGAGGCCGTACGCCTGCAACACCAGTGTCCCGCCGCCGAGCAGGCCCACCAACGAACGCAGCGCCAGGTACTTCACGGCGGCGCGGTCGTCGTAGTCCGATGAGCTTTCGACGTCGTGCCACCGCGCCAGCCTGCGGCGTTCCACCTCGGTGAGCGCCAAGGCCCACCTGCGTGGCCACCTGATCGCGACGTACACCAACTCGGCGACAGCCAGGCACGCCCCGATCGCGAGCCCGGTGATCAGACGTGCCCAACGCCGGACCATCAGACCGGCAGCAGCCGTGTGATCAGCTCGGACAGTTGGTGCACGGTCCGGCATTCGTGCATCTCCACCACGGTCGCGTACTCGTTGGCCAGCGAGTCCCCGGTCGACCACAATCGTGGTGATTCGGGGTTGAGCCAGTATGCGCGGCGGGCATTGCCCACGATCCGGCGCAACGCGGGCAGGTTCGGATCGCCGCCGTTGTTGCGCGCGTCGCCGAGGATCAGCACCGACGTCCGCGGGCCGACGGCGTCCAGCCACTGGTCGACGAACACCTGCAAGGAATGCGTGTAGTCGCTGTGGCCGTCCCAGCGGGTCAGCTTGGCCTCGCGGTGGATCCGGGCGGCCAGCCCCGCCGGGTTCTCGGCGCCCGCCTTGACCAGGTGCGTGACCTCGTCGGTGGTCTCGACGAACGCGAACGCCCTGACCTTGCTGAACTGGTCGCGCAGCGCCTGGGTGAGCAGCAGTGTGAAGTGGGCGAACCCGGCGACCGACCCGGACATGTCGCACAGCAGGACCAGCTCCGGCCGACCTGGCCGACGTCGTTTGAAGGCAGGCTTCACAGGCACGCCGCCGAACGCGATCGAACGCCGCAATGTCCGGCGGATGTCGATCTCGCCGCGTCTGGCCCGGCGCCGCCGGGCGGCCAGTCGTGTGGCGAGTTTCCTCGACAACGGATAGATCGCGCGGCGCATGTCCGCGAGCTGCGCACGACCTGCGGTGAGGAAATCGACCCGGTCCGACGGCGGCGCCACCGCGTTGCGGGCGACCGTTTCCCGGCCGCGCAGCTCAGCCGTCCGCCGCCGCGCCTCGGTTTCGACCATCCGCCGGAACCCGGCGATCTGCCTGCGCACCTCGTCGCGGCGGACGTCGGCCATGAACCCTGGATCGTCGGCCCGGAGCGCCGCGAGCACCCGGACCAGCAGGGTTTCCGGCCGCAGGCGCTGCAATGTCTGGTACGCCGACCACCCGCCAGCACCCTGCGAGCCCTCGCCGAAGCGGCCGAACGCGTCCACCGCGGCCTGCGCAAGCGCTTGCTGCTCGCCCGCCGTCCCGGCGGCCAGTGCCTGGACGAGCTGCTCACGCAACGACTCCAGGTCCGCGGGCTCATCAGAACGGCCACCCACCGAAACGGGGAAATACAGGTCGAAGACCTGGTCGAACACGGTCCGCTGGCCAGAGCGGCGCAGCAAGGAGGCCGCGAGCCCTTCCCGGACCCGCTCCCGGTCGTCCATCCCGAGCACGGCGAGCACCCTGGCGGCGTCGATCGTCTCGCCGGGACCGGCGAGGATCGAATGCTCGCGCAGCGCCTCGACGAAGGACACGAGACGCTCCGGAACGCTCACCCGAGGACCTTGAGCTCGTTCACCGCGCGCTTCTTGTCGGCCTCGTACTTCAGCACGACACCGAGCGTGGCGTGCACGACCGCCTCGTCGAGGTGGTCCGCCCCGAGCGCCAGCAGCGTCCGCGCCCAGTCGATCGTCTCCGCGATCGACGGCGACTTGCGCAGCTCCAGCGCTCGCAACGCGCCGACCACCCGGACGAGCGACTCGGCGAGGGTGCCGGAGACCTCGGGCACCTTCAACCGCACGATCTCCAGCTCACGCTCCGAATCCGGAAAATCGAGGTGCAGGAACAGACACCGCCGCTTCAGCGCCTCGGACAGCTCACGGGTCGCGTTGGACGTCAGCACCACGAACGGTTTGCGCGTCGCGGTGATCGTGCCCAGCTCGGGCACGGTGACCTGGAAGTCGCCGAGCACCTCCAGCAGCAGGCCCTCCACCTCGACGTCCGCCTTGTCGGTCTCGTCGATCAGCAGGACCGTCGGGTCCGGGTTGCGGATGGCCGTCAGCAACGGCCTGGGCAGCAGGAACTCCTCGGTGAAGATGTCCGCGCGCGCCTCGTGCCAGCTCTCGTCGCGGCCCGCGGTGATCCGCAGCAGCTGCTTGGCGTGGTTCCACTCGTACAGCGCGCGGGCCTCGTCGATGCCCTCGTAGCACTGCAGGCGCACCAGCTGGGACCCGGTCGCCGTGGCCACCGCGCGCGCCAGTTCGGTCTTGCCCACCCCGGCCGGTCCTTCGACCAGCAGCGGCTTGCCGAGCCGGTCGGCGAGGAACACGGTGGTCGCGATCGCGGTCGACGTCAGGTAGCCGGCACTGGCCAGCCGCTGAGCCACCTCGTCAACGGAGTCGAACAACACCGGCAACCTCCTGACTAAGCGCTTGCTCAGTAAAGGTTACCGGTCGGGTTCAGCTCTTGACCGACAGCAGGACCTGACCTTTGTCGTCCCTGACCTCGATGCGAGCGATGTCACCCGGCGCGAACGACGTGCCGCCGCTGAGCTTGAGCGGCTCGTTGCGGCCACCCGGGGGCACCGCCCAGTTCGTCACCGTCTCCGTCTCGCCACGGGTGGACACCGCCACCAGCTCGCACTTGCGCGGGCCGATCGCCCCGCGCAGTTCGATGGTCACCTGCGTACCCCAGTCCTGGGACAGCATGGTGACGTTGGCGTCCATCTCGCCGCCGACCCCGTTGAGGGTCTGCGGCTGCTCGGACGACGGCGGCGGGTCCAGCTTCAGCCCCGCGGGCGGGCTGGCGACGGTGGGCGCGGGATCCCCGCTGGTCGCGATGATCGTCACCACCGGCGCGGCGATGATCAGGAACGCCGCCGCCGCGGCGGCGAACCACTGCCTGCGGCGGCGCTGCACGCGCGATTTGGTGGCCTCTTCCAGCAGGGAGGACAGCACCTGCGGGCCGGGAACGGGGACGAGCAGCGCGGGCGCGTCGTGCTTGACCTTGTCCAGCAGTTCGGGCACGTCCTGCAACTCGACCAGGTCCAGCTGGCACTTGGGACAGTCGAGCAGGTGTTGTTCGAACGCTGTGTTGTCGGGTTCGTCGAGCGCGCCGAGAATGTACGCGGCTATGTCAACGTGCGCAGACGCGTGAACCATCCCCGACCTCACCCCCGATCGCGCAGCGCGCGCCTCAGTGCACGGACCGCGTGGTACAGCCTCGACTTGACGGTACCTGGCGGAACGCCCAGTGTCTCGGCCACGTCATTAACTGTGCGGTCGCGCAGATACGTCTGCATGATCGCTTCGCGTTGGTCCTCCGACAACACCCGCAACGCGTCGTACACGACCATCGCACTCAGCGTGCGGTCCGATTCGTCGGGTACACCCACGGAGTTCGCGTCCGGCTCCTCGACCTCCTGCGGCCTGGCCTTGCGACTGCGCCTGCCGTCGATGACGATGCGCCGGGCGACCGTGTACAGCCAGGCACGCAGCATGTCCGGGCTGCGGTCCAGCTTCTCGGCGTTGCGCCAAGCCCTGATCAGGGTTTCCTGGACGACGTCCTCTGCCCAGTGCCGGTCGTTGCCGGTCAGCCTGAGGGCGAAGGCCATCAATGGAGTGCCGAAGTCCCGGTACAGAGCTGTCGCCAGGTCTTCCTCGGTGTGTCCATGACGACGCAGCTCGTCACCCAACAGGGCTCTTGCGGAATGGCTGTGGCGTCCCACGGTGACATCCTGGTGGGACAGCCGTTGCGCGTCCAGTGTCAAATCGTTGCGGAATTTTTGTTTGAACCGCCCGGCGGGCCCGCCCGTATCCATCGGTGAAGGCGTAAACCAGGTGCCCCGCCAGGACGCACCAGTGGGCCCGCTATGGCAGCAGAACTGCCCATAGTGGATCCAGCACGGCCTTTTCCAGCAACGTCGCTTTACTCGTCCGTCCATCGCGGACGCCCGGAGAGACAAGGAAGGACGCCGTGAAACGATCCCTCGCGTCGTTGGTGCTCCTGTTGACCACGCTGTTGCTGGCCGGTCAGTCCGTCGCGCACGCACAGCCGGGGTCCAAGCCGCTGACCGAGATCGACTGCGAACTGCTCGTCAAGGTCAAGCTGGCCGGCCTGTGGGAGATGCCCGCTGGCGAGATGGCCCAGAGCCGGTCGGAAGATCCCAAGGTGCAGGAGGTCGGCCGCACCCTCAAGACGGACCACGCCATGCTCGACACGGCGGTGAACGAGCTCGCCGCGCCGTACGCGTGCCCGCTGCCCGGTGAGCCCAACGACGCGCAGAAGAGCTGGCTCACCGAGATGGCCACTTCGACCGGGGCCCAGTTCGACTCCGTATGGGCGATGCGGCTGCGCGCGGCGCACGGGATGATCTTCCCCGTTATCGCCAAGGTCCGCGCGGCCACAACGGATGCCGAGATCCGGAAGTTCGCGACGACGGCGAACACGGTCGTCATGAAGCACATGACGATCCTGGAAAGCACGAACAACGTGGACTACGCCCAGTTGGCGGCCGCGACTCCGCTGACGTTGTCATCGGACTCCGAAGGTACCGACATGGTCGTCGCGGTCACGCTGGTGCCGCTGATGGTCGCGCTGACGGTGTTCCTGCTGTGGCTCGCTTCCAGCCGCAACCGCCGTCGCAAGCAGATGTCCGTCGTGTCCGGCCGGGACGGCGACGAGGACGACGAGGACGACCGCCGCGACGATCGCCGCGGGCGCGGCAACGGCAAGCGCAGCAGGTTGTTCGTGGACAAGGAACTCGCACGGTGACCCGCACAGTGACTGACGTGGTGGTTCTCGCGGTCGGCGGCCCGTCCGACGATGGTCTGCGCGGGGTCGCGGCGGTCTCCGCACGTGCCGCCTACGCGTTGATGTGCCTGACGATCTGCTGGGGAATCCTCACGAAGACCGGCTGGGCGCGAAGATTCGGTGAGCGCAAGACCTTGCGCGCGGGGCATATGGTTCTCGCCACGCTGACGATCACGTTCGGCGTCGTGCACGCGATGGGCTTCCTGTTCCTCGCCGAGGGCAAGTTCACGTTCGCGCAGATCAGCATCCCCTTCGGAGACGGTGTTTTCTTCCGCTACGCGATCGCCATCCTCGGGCTGGAACTGATGATCGCGATCTTCATCACCGCCGGGCTGTACCGCTGGACTTCCTACCGCCGCTGGCAGTGGGTACACCGAATAGCGTACGCGGCACTAGGGCTTTTGGTGGTGCACTCGATACTCGGCGCGATGGCCAACGGGCACCTCGCGGTACTGTGGCTCGCCGGACTGACTTTGCTGATCCCGACAGTGACCCTTTCGGTCCTGCGGTTCGTTCCCACCCGGATGCTCGTTCAGATCGGTCTGGTGGAGGAACAGGTATGAGAGGCCGTCGGCTTCGGGTCAAAGTGGACAACGACCGCTGTGAGCGGTACGCGATCTGCCAGATGGAGGCGCCGAACCTGTTTGAGCTGAGCCCCGACGGGCGGCTTTTCTACACGAAGAGACCGGAAGAGGATCAGGTCGAGCAGGCGGCAGCGGCAGCGCGCTGCTGCCCCATGCAGGCCATCAAGGTGGACAGGGTTTAGATGACCGACTTCGAACGCATCGTCATCGTCGGCGCGGGGGTCGCCGGCCTGAGAGCCGCGGAACGCCTGCGCGAACTCGACTACGACGGCGAACTGGTGATCATCGGTGACGAGGCCAGGTGGCCGTACCACCGGCCGTTGGTGTCCAAGGACTTGCTCGCCGGAAGCGACCGCCCCGCCGACCTGACCCTGCAGCGCCACATCGACACCGGTGCGCGCTGGCGACTGGGTACCCGTGCGGAACGGCTTGAAACACAACGAAAAGTCGTGCACCTGCCGGGTGGCGAGGAGATCAAGTACGACGGCCTGATCATCGCGACGGGCGTCGAACCGAGGCACCTCAAGGGAGTACCACGGCACAGCCCACGCGTGCACACACTGCGCACAGTGGACGAGGCGCTGGCGGTCAAGAAAGTCATTTCCCGCAGCGACTTGCCGATCGTGGTGCTCGGGACCGGATACATCGGCTGCGACGTCGCCGCGAGCGCCCGCAAGATGGGCCGTGACGTGACGATGGTCGGCCGCTCCCGCTTCCCGTTGCGCAACCTGGGCAACGACGTGGCCGCCGCGGTGGAGAAGCTGCACCGCAAGCACCGCGCGCGGATGGCGATGGGCACGGACATCCGCAACTGGGTCTGTGCCGAGGATTCCGTGGCGATGCACACCACCGACGGCCAACTGCTCGTCGCCGGTGCGGTGATCATGGCCGTCGGGTCCATCCCCTCGGTCGAGTGGATGCGCGGGTCCGGCCTCGTGCTGGAAGACGGCGTGCTGTGCGAGTCCACGCTGTTCGCCGCGGGCGCGCAGGACGTCGTCGTCGCGGGTGACTGCGGCCGGTGGCCGAACCTGCGGTTCGACGACACGCCACGCCGCGTCGAACACTGGATCAACGCCGTCGAAATGGGACGGCACGCGGCGGAGAACCTGTTGCTCGGCAGGGAGAAGGCCACGCCGTTCATGCCGATCCCGCGAGTCTGGTCCGGACAGTACGGTGTGCGCCTGCAGATCTCGGGCATCCCGTCGCTCGGCACGGACACCGTGCACCTGGCCGACGGCGCCGCCGGAACGCCGGGCATCACCGGGTACGTCCGCAACGGCAAGCTGGTCGGCGTCTGCGGCTGGGACGCGCCGCGCGCGATGATCAAGTGGACCGAGAAGCTGCACGAGGAACTGCCGGTCCCCACCGAGACCAAGCGCCGCCGCCCGGTCGCGCCGAAGCCGAGCAAGTCCCCCGCACCGGCACCGGCGACCGAACCCGTGGCCGCGCAGGAGTTCGGCCAGTCGGTCCGGCCGCCCATGCCCCCGGCCCGGCAGAACACGCTCGCCGAGATGCCGACGCAGGTCCCGGGCGCGCAGCCGCTGGTCCCCGCGATGGCCTCGGCCGGGCAGACACAGGTCTCGGCACAGATGTCGGCGCCCGCGATGGCCTCGGTCGGCCCCGCGCGGGTCTCCGCACAGATGTCCGCCCCGGCGATGCAGCCGGTGGCCCGGCCACCGGCCGCGCAGCGCGACGGCAGGCCGCCGATGCCGGGCACCGGCCGGAACATGCCGCCGGTGCCACCTCCGCAGGGTCGTCCGTCCGCCGGCGCGTCCGTGGCACTGCCCAGGCCGATACCCGCGATGCCGAGGGCCGCTGCGGGGCGGATGCCCTCGGGCCAGATGCCGTCCGGCCAGGGCGCGTCGGGTCAGATGCCGGGCCGGATGGCGCCGCCGCCGGGCAGGCATTCGGCGCCGCCGCCGTCCGCGCGTGGCATGCGGCCGGTGGAGCAACCGTCGGGCAGGCACGCCAAGCCGGACCCAGGGGACATGCCGTTGTTCGGCCTCGACCCCGGCCCGCTGACCGAGCCGGTGCCGCCCGTCCGTCCGGAGCCGTACCTGCCGCCGACGTCGGCGATCCCGAACCTGACGGCGCCGAACCTGTCGATGTCGAACCTGTCCGTGCCGAACATCGAAGTCCCGGACACCCCGGCGGCGGCCATGCGCCCGGCGCCGCCACCGGCACGGCAACGCCGGGCCGGACGGCCGGAGCGCGACCGCAAGTCGCTTCCGCCCATGCCGCCGATGCAGGGCAACCAGCACCCGTCTTTCCCGAACATGCAGCCAGTGCCCCGGCCCGGCGGCGAGCCGATGACGGAGCACCCGTCGTTCCCGTCGATGCGCCCGGTTCAACGGCCGCCGATGCCGTTGATGGAGCATCCGTCGTTTCCGTCGATGCAACCGGTCGCGCGACCCGGCATGGAGCACCCGTCGTTCCCGTCGATGCAACCGGTCGCACGGCCCGGCGCACAGGACAGCCGCTTCCCGTCAGGAGATGCGGTCAGAGGGTTCGGCTAGAGACACGGCTGGCCGAACACACCGCGGCGGCCGGGCCCTCGGCCGTCGCGGTGCCGCCCCCTCGTGCACGAGCACCCCGACCGCTCGCCGCGAGGGGGCCTTTTTGAAGCCCTGCTCAATTAAGCTCAGCTACACGGGCTCAGTCGAACAGCCCGCGCCGATACGCCTCGCCCACGGCCGCGGCCCGGTCACGCACATCGAGCTTCGCGTAGATGTGCAACAGGTGCGTCTTGATGCTGGCCTCGCTGATGAACAACTTCGACGCGGCCTCACGGTTGGTGGCACCTTCCGCGACCAGCTTCAGCACTTCCAGCTCCCGCGGGCTGAGCGTGCCGCGCTGCGGCTTGCGCACCTGGCCGATGAGCCGGTTGGCCACCGACGGCGACAACACCGACTGGCCCTGGTGCGCTGAGCGCACCGCTTTCAGCAGGTCCTCGGTGGTCGCGTCCTTGAGCAGGTAGCCCGTCGCGCCCGCCTCGATCGCGGGCAGCACGTCGCTGTCGGTGTCGAACGTGGTGAGCACGAGGACACGGGTGTCCGGCGCGGTCTCCCGCAGCCTGCGGATCGCGCGCACCCCGTCCAGCTCCGGCATCCGCAAATCCATCAGGACCACGTCGGCGCCGTGCTCGGCGACCATCTCGACGGCCTGTCGCCCGTCGCCCGCCTCGCCGACCACCTCGATGTCCGGCTCGCCGGTGAACGTGGCGCGCAGCCCGTCGCGCACCACCGGGTGGTCGTCGACGATCAGCAACCGGATCACGCTGTCACCCCTGGCGACTCGGCTCGGATGGCGGGGACGCTCGCGCCGATCGCGGTGCCCTCGCCGGGCATGCTCTCGATCTCCAGCGTGCCACCCACCCCGAGCAATCGCTGACGCATCGTGCCAAGACCGTACCCGCTGTCGCCGCCCGGTCCTCCTGTGCCCGGTCCTCCTGTGCCCGGCTCGAACCCGACGCCGTCGTCCCGGATGTCCAGCAGGACCACGTCTTCCAGATAGGACAGGGTGATCGCGGCTCTGGTCGCCTTCGCGTGCTTGGCGACGTTGGCCAACGCCTCCTGCGCGACCCGGAACAGCGCAACCTCGATACCCGTGATCATCGGCTCGGGCGTGCCGGTCGTCTCGGCCTGCACCGGCACGCCGGACGACTGGCTCCACACGTGCGCCATCTCCGAGATCGCGTCCGGCAACCGGGAGGACTCCAGCGACGCGGGCCGCAACGCCTGCACGGACCGGCGCGCCTCCGACAGACCGCGTTCGGCCAGCATCCGCACCTGGTCCATGTGGTGCTGCCACTGCTCCGGGTGCTCCCGTACCCGGTTGGCGGCGTGCAACTGCCTGATCAACGCGGCGAGCTCCTGGGCGAGCGTGTCGTGCATTTCGCGGGCCAACCGCTGGCGCTCGTCGAGCACACCGGCCTCCCGCGCCTGCACCAGCAACTGGGCGTGCAGGCCGGCGTTCTCCTCCATCGCGGTGGCCAGCCGCTGGTTGGTCTCGGCGAGCTGGCTGTTCGCACGTTTGCGCCGTTCGCTCTCGAAGCCGGCGACCCACCCCGCGAAGATCACCGGACCGGCCACGGCCACTATCACCACGAGCGGCGAGGTCTCCCGCAGCCCGTCTGTCTGGATGGCGAACGTGCTGATCGCGTTCGCCGTCACCGCGAACACAGCCCACCGCGCCGGGAAGATCGCGAACGCGTAGGGGAAGCCGATCCACACGAACGACACGAACGCTTCACTGGTGGCGATGAGCACGGTGTTCAAGGCGACCAGGCCGACGTACGCGACCACCGCCCAGACCGCGTCGCGCGGCCACACCGGCCACCACCTGGCGATGAGCGCGATCCAGACGACGGCCACCCCGCTCAGTGTGAGGGTGAGCGGCAGGTGCGGCGCCGCGCTCCGGTCGACCACCGACCAGGCGACGGCGGCCAGCAGGGCGGCGTAGGCGATCCAGGTGTAGATCCACCTGGCCTTGTCCGCCTCCACCTCGTTGATCTGGAACATGCCTTTCATTCCCACCGGAAGAGCCTGGCCGCCGCCAGCCCCGCGACCACTGTGTACGCACCGAGCACGCCGAGGTGCAGCATTTCAGGCATGGTGCCACTCCAACTGTCGCGAAGCGACTGCATGGTGGCGCCGAGCGGTGTGTAGTCACCGACGCGCACGATGAACGGCGGCAGGTTCTCGGCGGGCATGAACACCCCGCCGAACACGAGGCTGACGAAGAACAGGCCGACGCCGACACCGGTCGCGATCCGCGCGGTCGGCGCGACCGCCGCGACGAGCAGGCCGACGGCGAACAGAGCGGTGCAGCCGAGCACGAACGCGGCGAGGAAACCACCGAAGTTCTGCGGCAGCGTGAACTTGAAGGCCAGGTGGCCGACCAGGATGACCAGCACCGCCGCGACCACGGCCAGGCCGACGCTGATCAGCAGTTGCGCCGTCAGCAGCCGGGCCGGGTTCATCGGGGTGGTCGACATCCGGCGCAGGATGCCCTTCTCCCGGTACCCGGCCAGCGTCGTCGGTGTCAGGTTGAGCGCCAGCTGCGCCAGGCCCAGCGCGAGCGCCATGGTCGGGAAGTACGTCATGATCGGGTCCTGCTCGCCGCCGGGTTTGGCGATCGCGCCGAACACGGCCACGATCGCGACGGGCAGCGCGATCGTGACGATGGTCGACGCCGGGTCCCGCAGGAAAATTTTGAGCTCGGTGAATGTGAGCGTGCCGGTCGCGGGCATGGTGTTCTCCTAATGAAGCTGTTCTTGAGCGACGACGACGTTTTGTGAAGTGCAAACGACGAACAAAAACTCGCCTCGGACGTCAGAAGCGTTTGCCGGTGAGCGCGACGAAGGCGTCGTCCAGGTTGGCCTGCTCGACCCGTAGATCGGCGGCGACCACATGGTTGCGTGCGAGAACCGCCGTTACGGCGTAAAGCAGGTCCCCGCGACCGGTCACCACGACGTGGCTGCCCTGCTGCGCCACCTCGCTGACCTCGGGAATCGCGGTGAGCATGCGCTCGTCGAGCGGCCCGGTGACGCGGAACCGGATCCGCTGGCGGTCGTCCGCGCGGGCCACCAGCCCGCCCGGGGTATCGATGGCGACGACGCTGCCGTCGTCGATCACGGCCAGCCGGTCGCAGAGGCGCTCGGCCTCCTCCATGAAATGGGTGACGAGCACGACCGTCACGCCGGTCTGGCGCAGCCGTTCGACCAGCTCCCACGTCTCCCGGCGCGCCTGCGGGTCGAGGCCGGTCGTCAGTTCGTCGAGGAACACCACCCTCGGCCGTCCGACCAGCGCGAGCATGATGAACAGCCGCTGCTTCTGGCCACCGGAGAGCTTGCCGTACGCCACGTCGCGGTGTCGTGCCATGCCCCACTCGTCGAGCAGGCGCTCCCAGTCGGCCGGGGTGGCGTAGAACGACGCGTACAGATGCAGGGCCTCCCAGACCTTCATGCGCTCCTGCAGCTGACTTTCCTGCAATTGCACGCCGATCAGGGTGTGCAATTTCCGTGCGTCGCGCCGCGGGTCCATTCCGAGCACGCGGATCGTGCCGCTGTCGGGGACCCGCAGACCTGCGACGCACTCGACCGTAGTGGTCTTGCCCGCGCCGTTGGGACCGAGGATGCCGAAGATCTCACCCTCGGCCACGGCGAAGGACACATCACGTACCGCGATCTTGTCGCGGTACCGCTTGTGCAGGTTGGCTACCTCGATGACTGACATGCCACGCAGCATGCGTTGCGGAGGCGGGTCGCCGGATCGCCTCACCAGCCATCTTCGCGGCGGATGGGCCCATCAACCGATCGGTCGATGTGCGCCGATCCGCTTGCGCAACCGGTAGAGCGCCGAATGCGCGCCCTGCGTCGTCGTGCCGAGCACCCGCGCGATCTCGCTGTGGCCCATCCCGTCGGCCAGCATGTCGACCAGCGCGCGGTCGCGGCGCGGCAGCGCGAGGATCCGGATCGCCAGCCACCGCGCTTCTGCCTTGTCACAGGCGAATTCCGCCGGATCCTCGGCGGACGGCGGGACGAGCCTGGGGTGGTTGGCCATCCGGGTGGCCACCGTGCGGCGCCTGATCTCGTCCGCGCACAGCCGGGTGACTGTGGAGACCAGGAACTGTTCGATCCTGCTCATGTCAAGATCGTCGAACTCGGCCCCGCGGATCAGGGCTTCGTTGACGATGTCATCGGGGTCCACCGGTGCCGCGCAACGCCGGGCGGCGATCCGGACCAGCGCTGGTCGGATCCTGATGCACTCCTGCCAGTAGTCGTCGGTACGCGTACGTGCGTCCGGGACCGGCATTACCACACCCCCGATCGGCCCACCACGTACGTGCGCAGGGGCCGTCTCGATGTTGAATAGTTGTTATTTGAACATTTCTTCCCTCGTTTTGAGAAGCATCTACCGCGTGCCATGAGGCCGGGAGGGCCATTCGGCCCGTGTCCCATGTGGTGAGAATCTCAACCTCATATCGGGCGTTTCACTGTAACGGCGGTACGGTGTTGACTCACTTCCGCCATTCGAGTGAACCTCGGTCAGACGAGCCCGGCCCAAACGAAAAACGTAGCGTGGGAGACGTTGCGACTCGGTCCGGTTCCGGTGAGGTTGAATTCTTTTGCGGTTATTTTGATCGACAGAATTCCGTCACCCCGGAGTCGCTGCGTAGTACCTCGCGGGGTTGTACCGCACAGAGCCCCCGGTGCTGACGGCACCGGCGGTCGAGCGACGCGGGGCAGGGCCGCGTCGCTCGGCCGGGCGCGGGTGCGCCGTGCAGCACGTTTGACCGTGCTGCACGGCGCACCGACTACCCACCGGCTGGCGATGTGACAACCCCCGTGACAACAAGCGTTTTCATCGTCGACGACCACGAACTGGTCCGGCGTGGTCTCGTGTCCCTGCTCGCCGACGAGACCGACATGCGAGTGGTCGGGCAGGCGGGCACCGTGGTCGAGGCGTTGGCCCAGGTCCCCGAGCACCTGCCGGACGTGGCCGTCCTGGACGTCCGGCTGCCCGACGGCGACGGCGTCCAACTCTGCCGTGACCTGCAGCTGCGCTGCCCGGAGGTGCGATGCCTGATGCTGACGCCGTTCGTCGACCCGGAGACCATGACCGAGGCCATCGCCGCGGGCGCCGCCGGAGTGGTGCCGAAACACGTGGCCGGGGCCGAGTTGACCAGCGCGATCAGGATCGTCGGCGCGGGCGGGCTGCTCTCGCAGGACCCGCAGCCCGAACAGGCCCACGACCCGTTGCACGCGCTGACCAGGCGAGAGCGTTCGGTCCTGCGGCTGATCGGCGAGGGCCTGACCAACCGGCAGATCGCCGAACGGCTCAACCTGGCGGAGAAGACGGTGAAGAACTACGTTTCCAGCGTGCTCGGCAAGCTCGGGCTGCGCAGGCGCACCCAGGCCGCGGTCCTGGCCGCGGAATTGCGCCACCGCCTCTGACCAGCGCTTACGCTTCGGTACTGTTGAGGTACGCGAGCACGGCCATCACTCGCCGGTTGGTGTCGTCGGACGGCGCCAGCCGCAGCTTGGCGAAGATGTTCGCGGTGTGTTTGCCCACCGCGCCCTCGCTGACGAACAGCTGCGCGGCGATCGCGGCGTTCGACTTCCCGCCCGCCATCAGCTCGAGCACCTCCCGCTCCCGCGGGCTGAGCTCCGCCAGCGGCTCGTGGCGCGCGTTGCTGGCCAGCAGCTTCGAGATGACCTCGGGGTCCATGGCGGTGCCGCCGTCGGCGACCCGGCGGACCGCGTCGATGAACTGGTCCGAATTGAGCACCCGGTCCTTGAGCAGATAGCCGATCGCTCCGGCGCCATCCGCCAACAGCTCCCGCGCGTACAACTGCTCCACGTGCTGTGACAACACCAGCACCGGCATACCCGGGACCTTGCGGCGCGCCGCGAGCGCCGCCTGCAGGCCCTCGTCGGTGAACGTCGGCGGCAGGCGGACGTCCACGACGGCCACGTCCGGACGGTGCTCGTCGAGCGCGTTGACCAGCTCGGGCCCGGTCGACACGGCCGCGACGACGGTGAACCCGTTCGCCTCCAGCAGCAGGGTCAGTCCGTCTCGGAGGAGGTAGAGGTCCTCGGCGAGGACAACACGCACGGGACCTCCAAGGTCACAGTGGTCGGGCCGCCTGGTGGGCTGGTCAGGGTGAGTACGCCGTCGAATGTAGCGAGTCGCCGCTGGATGCCCGACAGGCCACTGCCGCTGGTCAGGTCCGCGCCGCCCTGGCCGTCGTCGGCGACCGCCACCCGCAGCACACCCCCGGAGTACCTGAGGTCGACGCTGACCCGCTCGGCCTGGCCGTGTTTGGCGGCGTTGGTCAGCAGTTCGCTGGTCGCGAAGTACACGGCCGATTCGACTGGCGCGTCCAACGCGCCAGGCAGGTGAACGGACACGTGCACCTTCAGCGGGCTGTCCAGCGCCAACGCACGTACGGCGTCGCCGAGCCCGCGTTCGGCCAGCACCGGCGGCATGATGCCGCGCACCAGCCTGCGCAGTTCGACCAGCGCCTCGGCGGACGCGTTGCGGGCGTTGGCCACGAGTTTCTTGGCCGCTTCCGGGTTGTCGTCGATCAGCCGCTCCACCGCGCCGAGGTGCAATCCCATGGCCACCCACCTGGCCTGTGCCCCGTCGTGCAGGTCGCGCTCGATCCGGCGCAGCTCGGCGGCCTGGGTGTCGATCGCTTCCGTGCGCGTCTCGCGCAGGTGGGCCACGTGCTGGGCCAGCTTGGCCGACCTCGTCGGGCCGAGCAGGGACTTCGACCAGCGCCCATGGGCCCGCAGACAGGCTTGGCTCACCAGGAGCGCCACCGCGCTCACGACCAGCCCGCTGACCGGCGTGAGCCATCCGGGGGATCACGCAGCGGCGGGATGAAATCGCCCAGGTAGGCCCATCCCGCCCGGATGTCGAAATCGGTGACCAGCGACGTGGGACTGGCCCAGACCCACGTCCAGAAGTAGCCGAAGAACCCGACGAGGACCATCAGCACCGGCAGGACCGCCAGCACGAGCGTGACCAGCGGATCCAGGACCAGCCACAGCAGGTCACGCCAGGTGGCCTTGTCCTTCATCAGCGTTTTGACGGTCGCGGAATAGATGGCGACGTGCGGCGTGTCGTACAGGGTCCGGCCGTACAGGTATTTGCCGTCCGGGCGGGGCACGGGTGGTGGTGGCATCGGCAGGTAGGGCTGTGCAATCGAAATGCCTGACCACCGTCCGATCTGCTGGCGGCGCATGGACACGAACACCCGCCCGAACTGGCGCTGGACGGCCAGAGGTCCGAGGACTCCGGAGATCGCCGCGGCCGTGATCCCGATGAACAGGATGCCCACCATCGACAGCCCGGCCGTCGCCGCGAGCTTGAGCAGCACGTATCCGCGGGCCACCACCCACGACCACACGGTGTTGCGGGTGGTCCGCTCGGTTGGCCGCAGCAGTGCGCCAGTCCAGCGGCCGTAGGTCTGGAGCGTGAAAGGCGCGATCGCCAGGCCGATGGCCGCCGTCGGCAGCGCGACCAGGGGGTGGACGAAAAATCCGGCCACCACCAGAACCACAGGCAGGCCCACGGTGAAAACGCTGGTCACCGGTGCGGAGAGGGCCCACAGGTGGTCGCGGTGCGAGGCCGGGTCCTTCAGCAGCCAGTGCAGCCGGTCCAGCCGCGCGACCGGGCCGGGCCGCCGGTAGACCTGCTTGCCCGACCGGTACCAGCCGTCGTGGTCCGGTGTCGGCGGGTCGGGTTCCGGCCGGTACGGGACCGGGATCCGCTGGTCCGTCCAGCGCGCCACCAGCCGTCTGATCTGGTTGAGCAGCCGCCGTTCCCCCCGGAATCCGGACATGAGGCCGACGCAGGACGCCACGAACGCGGCCGCGCTCTGCACCGCTGCCACCAGGGACAACCCGAACAACGCCAGCCCACGCGCCAGGGCAATGGCATGTTCGCGCAGCATTCGGCCAGTCTGACCGATGGCCCGCCGGTCGTGCACTACGCAAAGACGTAGGTGTGAGGTATAGCTAGCCCCACCCCAAGTCTGGTTCCAGACGGATACGCACGGCTTCGGCCGGCGAATAACGTTCTCCCCATCGACACGGAAGACATTCGAGGGGAGCGGGGAATGGCGGTCATCGAGGTCGCGAACCTGCGCAAGCGATATGCCGACCACGTCGCGGTCGATGACGTTTCTTTCAGCGTCGAGCGCGGCGAGATATTCGGAATTCTCGGACCGAACGGTGCGGGCAAGACAACTACGGTCGAATGCGTCGAAGGATTGCGCAAGCCGGACGGCGGTCGCATTTCGGTCCTGGGATTCGATCCGCACACCGACGGATTGGAACTGCGCAGGCGGGTCGGCGTGCAGCTGCAGAAAAGCGAACTGCCGGAGAAGATGCGGGTGTCCGAGGCGATGGACCTCTACGCGTCGTTCTACGCAAATCCGGCAGACGGGGACAAGCTGCTCGACGATCTGGGTCTGACGGCCAAGCGCCACACCCCGTACAAGAAGCTCTCCGGCGGTCAGCAACAACGGCTGGCCATCGCGCTGGCGCTCGTGGGAAACCCGGAAATCGCCTTCCTCGACGAGCTGACCACTGGCCTGGACCCGCAGGCCCGCCGCGACACGTGGCAGCTGATCGAGCAGATCCGCGACCGTGGCGTGACGGTCGTCCTGGTCACCCACTTCATGGAGGAAGCCGAGCGCCTGTGCGACCGGCTGGCCCTGGTGGACGCGGGCCGCGTGGTCGCCATCGACAGCCCGGCGGGCCTGGTGTCCCGGGTGGACGGCGGCGGGCTGCGGCTGCGGTTCCGGCCGTCGGTCGAGTTCGACGCAGGCATCCTGACGGCCTTGCCCGAGGTCACGAGCGTGGCGCACACAGCGAGCCAGGTCGTGGTGAGCGGCAACGGCAACCTGCTGCACGTGGTCAGCACGACCCTGGCAGCCCACAACGTGGTCCCGCTCGACCTGCGAGTCGAACAGACCAACTTGGAAGACGCGTTCGTCGCACTGACCGGGCGACGGCTGATCACGGAGGAAGCATGAGCGGGATTTCGCAGGTCATGGACGTGGCGCAGGAAAACGACCACCGCGCACCGGGCAAAGCGGGAAGCGTGCTCACCGGTCTCGGCAAGCTCACGGGCAGCGAGTTCCGGCTGATGCTGCGTGACCCGGGGATCTTCTTCGTGGCGTTCTTCCCGGTCGTGCTGGTGCTGGTCTTCGGCCTGCTGCCGTCGACGAGCAGTCCCAGCGAGGAGTTCGGCGGCGGCCGGTTCATCGACTTCTACCTGCCGCCGGTCCTCACGATGATCATCGCGATGATGGCGCTCAACGCGTTGTCCGGCGTGCTGGCCGCGTACCGGGAACGCGGGGTGCTGCGCAGGCTGGCCAGCACACCGGTCCGCCCGGTGACGCTCATGCTGGCGCAGGGCTTGGTCAACATGTTGCTGCTGTCGTCGGTCACCGCGGTCGTGCTGCTGCTGGCCGGGCTCGCGTTCGACGTGCCGCTGCCGCGTCAGTTCTTCGGCTTCGTACTGGCGTTCGTGCTGTGCGTCTCGGCGATGTTCGCGCTCGGCCTGCTGATCGCCGCGCTCGCACCGACCGGCAAGGCGGCCAACGGCATCGGCACGGTGGCCTTCTTCCCGCTGGCGTTCCTGGCAGGCGTGTGGACCCCCGGCCCGCTGATGCCCGACGTGGTCAGGCGCATCTCGGACTTCTCCCCGCTGGGCGCGGGCTCCCAGGCCATGCAGGCGGCGTGGAGCGGCGCGTTCCCGAAGCCGCTGCACCTCATCGTGCTGCTCGGGTTCACGCTGGTCGTCGGGTTCATCGCGTCCCGTCTGTTCCGGTGGGAGTGACGCAGTACGAAGGCGAGGCAGCACAGTCGTAGTCCGTGGGTTCGCTCTGGGGCAGCGAACCCGCGGTCTGCTTCGTGCGGGCCTCGATCAGCCTGCGAGGCCCGGCCCCGTGCGTACCAAAGTGGTCGTCCTTGTTGGCCAGGCCGCACCTGTCCAGCGACAGGCACCCGCAGCCGACGCAGTCGGTGAAGTCGTCGCGCAGCTGGAGCATCTGCTCGATCCGCGCGTCCAGCTCAGCGCGCCACATCTCCGACACCCGCCCCCAGTCCGCACGAGTCGGCACACGCCCGTCGGGCAGTTCGTCCAGCACCTCGGCGATGGTGTTGAGCGGCACTCCGACCCGCTGGCCGATCCGGATGAACGCGATCCGCCGCAGCGTGTCCCGCCGGAACCGGCGCTGGTTGCCCGCGGTCCTGCGGCTGGAGATCAGGCCCTTGGCCTCGTAGAAGTGCAAGGTCGAAACGGGGACACCGGCGCGTCGGGCCAGCTCACCGACGGTGAGCTCGGTACTGAGCGTCATGTCCGCGATGGTAACGCCGCCCACGGCGACGCGTCTCAGATCGCGAGCGTCCACCCGGTCAGCGAGTACGCGCTGAACCAGCCGCCGAACAGCACGAACGCGGCGGTGGCGGCGTACATCGTGTGGCCCTTCCGGTTGGCCAGGCCCTGCGCGACCGGGATGAGCAGCGGAAACGCCGGGATCAGGAACCGCGCCTTCGAATACGAGATCCCGGCGGAGACCACGACCATGAGCACCGTCCCGCCGCCGTAGAGCGACAACGGCCACGGCACGCGGTCACGCACGATCAGCACCGTCAGCACGATGGCGGCCAGCACCACCAGGACGGTGACCGTCTCCATGAGGGAGTTGCCGGTGCCGAGGACTTCGCCGAAGAACTTCAGCGTCTGCGCGCCACCGTCGAAGTAGCTGAACCAGCCCTCCCGCTGGATGTCGAACCAGCCGGTCAGACTCCCGGTCTGGTTGGCGACGTGCCCCCACCAGGCGAATAGGCCGATCGGGGAGAGGACCGCGCAGGTCGCGGCCTTCCAGTTGCGCCCCTCACGCAACACCGTGACCAACGCCGCCAGCGCGACCGTGCCGACGAGGACGGACGCCGACGGGCGAGCCAGCCCCGCGATCGCGGTGTAGAACCCGGCGAGGATCCATTCCCGTTCCAGCACCGCGACCAGAGCCCAAACCGCCAGCGCCGTGAAAACAGCCTCGGAGTAGGCCATTGACAACGTGATGGCCATTGGCGCGCCCGCCCACAATGCGACCAGCAACAACCCGGTCTTCGGCCGGGGGTCGGCGATCCGGGCGATCCGGAAGATGCCCGCGGCGGCCGCGCACCCGGCGATGAGGCTGACGAGCAAAGCCGCGGCCCCGGTATCCGAACCGGTGATCGGGGCGACCACCCGAATCAGCATCGGATATAGCGGGAAGAACGCCAGCGGAGTGGACGGCGTGCGATGCCCCGCCGCGTCGACGAACCTGGACGGAACGTTGTCGTAACCGTTCTCGGCGATTGCCAGGTACCAGTCGCCGTCCCACGACTTCAACACGTCGAACAAGGCCCGGTCACGGTTGCCCGCCAGTATTGCGAGCATCACCAGACCGGATAGCCGGACCAGCAGGAAAACGCCGACGGCTTGCAGGTACGGCCGGGACCGCAAGGCCGTCGCTGTCATCTTTCGCCCTTTGCCGGTCAACGTGTGCATGATGCACCACATTCTGCGGTGCCGTGAGCTCGCCGCGGTCCGATTTGTGATCTTCTGTGTCCTGGGGAGCGTAGGCTCGGCAGCCGCGTCACCTGCGATGACCTGGCGGTTTCACCGGCCGCCCACACCCGGTGTGGTGATGTGTCGCGGTGGATTTCTGGGATGAGCTCTTCGGCACGCAGCCGGACCCACCGACGGCCGTTGTCCTGGTGACCGGCGGAGCGGCGCTGTTGCTGGTGCTCTCCGGCGAGCCGTGGCGGATGGCCCGGAACGTGATCACGATCGTCCACGAAGCCGGACACGCGTTGACGGCCGTTCTGGTTGGCCGCAGATTGCGGGGCATCACCCTGCACTCGGACACCTCCGGCGTCACGGTGTCGCGGGGCAGACCGACGGGTCCGGGCATGGTGCTGACCGCGTTCGCCGGTTACGTGGCGCCGTCGCTGATCGGCCTCGGCCTGGCCGCGCTCATGGTCGCGGGCAAGATCACCCTGCTGCTGTGGGTGATGACGGTGCTGATGCTGGCCGTGCTGGTGATGATCCGCAACGTGTTCGGCGTGGTGTCGGTGGTGGCCACCGGCGCCGTCCTGGTCACGGTCTCACTCGTGACCTCACCCCAGGTGCAGGCCGCGTTCGCGTGCCTGGTCGCGTGGTTCCTGCTGTTCGGCGGCGTCCGGCCGGTCTGGGAACTGCAGGCGAAACGCAGCCGCAGGCAGGCCCGTGACTCCGACGCCGACCAGCTCGCGCGGCTGACCGGAGCGCCTGGGCTGTTCTGGGTGGCCATGTTCATGCTGATCTCGTTGGGCGCGGTACTGCTCGGTGGGATGTGGCTGCTGGAGCCGGTGCTGGCTTCGTGAAGCGGAGCTGAACGAAGGCGGCTGGGCGCCGGTGGCACGTCGGATGTCTGGACCGCACGGACGTCATCGGGCGAGTTGGTGCCCGCCGTTCGCATCGGACGGCACGCGCGGCCCCCGGCGCGAGCCACGTCCACGCACCCGTCTTTCGGCGGCGGCCGAACGGAGCCCACCCGGCGGCAGCCCGTCCGTTCGTCGGGTCACCACGAACCGGTGGCCGGTCAGCCGATCCCTGGCGGGACGCGGTCCTGCCAGCGCTCCTCACCCTGCAGTTGCGCGGCCAACGACAACAGCAACGGCTCGCTGTTCTCCCGGCCGATCATCTGCGCGCCGATCGGCAGCCCGTTGCTCGTCAGGCCCGCGGGCACGTTCACACCCGGCAACCCGAGGATGTTCCACGGCCACGCGTACGGGCACGCCGCGATCATGGCGTTGTTCGTGGCGAAGTTCGACAGCCCGTCGTACCGGCCGATCGGGGTCGGCGGCGTCGCGGTGGTCGGGGCCAGCACCACGTCCGCCGTGTCGAAGATCTTCCCGATCCGGTGCCGCTCGTACCGCTCGTGCAGGCGCGACAGCTTGACCAGGGGCCCGACCAGCTTGCCCAGCCTGCGGTTGGCCTGGGTGCGCTTGTCCAGCAGGCGCAGGTCCGGCACCTCGAACGCGGCGGCCTTGAGGCCGTCGAGCGAACGCGGCAGCACACCGAGCCCGACGATCCCGTAGTTCGGGCTCGCCAGCTTGACCTCGTGACCCAGCCGGGCCAGCACACGCCCGAGCCGCACCACCGCCGAGCGCACCTCCGGATCCAGCCGCGCGGGCGCCAGCGTGAACGGAACCCGCAGCGCCAGCGCGATCCGCAACCGCCCTGGCGCGCCCTGTGCGCCATCGCTCATCCGGGTGCCGGTGTCCGCGATGACGTCAAGCAACAACGCCGCGTCCTCGACCGTCCTGGCGATCGGGCCGTGCGTCGCGAGACCGTTCCAGTTGCCGATCGGGTCCCGTGCCACCAGGTCCCGCGTCGGCTTCACGCCCACCAGCCCGGTCCACGCCGCCGGGATCCGGATCGAACCCAGCCCGTCGGATCCCGTCGCCGCCGGAACCAGGCCCGCGGCCACCGCGGCGGCGGACCCGCCGGACGACCCGCCGGGGGAGTGGCCCATGTCCCACGGGTTGCGGGTGGCTCCGAACGCGTGGCCTTCGGTGAACGGCCACTGGCCGAACTCCGGCGTGTTGGTCTTGCCCACGATCACCGCACCGGCCTGGCGCAACCGGCGGACCATCTCGCAGTCCGCGGTCTTGAGCGGGAACTCGCCCGCGCACCCGAACGCCGTCGGCTCGCCTTCGATGTCCGTGTCGTCCTTCACCGCGACCGGCACGCCCAGCAACGGCGCTCGCTCGCCCTCGGCCAGGCGCTTGTCGGCCACGGCCGCGTCGGCCAGCGCAGCCTCGCGGCGCACCCGCCGGAACGCGTTGAGGCTCGGCTGCGACTTCTCGATCCGGTCGAGCACCTCGCTGACCAGTTCGACCGAGCTCGTCTTGCCCGAGGCGACCATCTCAGCGGTCCGCCGCAGGCCAACGAACTCCGTCACAACGCCTCCAGTGGACTTGTGTTTCGCCTCGCGTGAGGTGGACGTCACCTCGTGCGGCAGACTAGTCACTCCCCCGGAAAGGAGAGAACGGTGGTTGACCAGGTTGTCGAGGCCTGCGCACGCGCGGCGAAGCAGGCGGCGCCGTCCCTCGCCGCGGCGTCCGAACAGGCCATCGACGCCGCGCTGACCGGGATGGCGCGACGGCTGCGCGCCAGCGCGACCGCCGTGCTCGACGCGAACGCCGAGGACATCGGGGCAGCCAAGGCAGGCGGGATGAGCTCGGGCCTGTTGGACCGGCTGACCATCACCGAGGCGAGGCTCACCGCGATGGCCGACGCGTTGGACCTGCTCGCGGGCGTCCCGCACGCGCCACGCGAGACCCCGATCCGCGACCTGCCGGACGGCCTGCGGCTGGTGGAGCGCCGCAGGCCGGTCGGCGTGATCGGCGCCAACTACGAAGCCAGGCCGAACGTCACCGTCGACGTCGCCTCCCAGCTGGTGAAGTCCCGCAACGCGGGCGTCCTGCGCACCGGGTCGGCCGCGCTCGGCTCGGCCACGGCGCTGGTCGGCGAGGTCATCGCGCCCGCGCTGGCCGAAGCGGGCATCGACCCCGCCGTGATCCAGCTCGTGCCGAGCGCCGACCGGGCAGCCGCCGCGGCCCTGGTCCGGTTTCCCGACCTGGTCCCGCTGGTGATCCTGCGTGGCAGCGGCGACAGCACCCGTGAGCTGGGCTTCGAGGCCGCCAAGCACGGTGTGCGGACGCTGGCCCACGCCGACGGCGGCGGCGTGCTCTACCTGGACGGCGACGCGGACCTGGCCAAAGCACACGACCTCATCGCCCGCAGCCTCGACCGGCTCGGCGTGTGCAACCGGCTCAACCTGCTGCTCATCGACTCCGCCGTCTATGCAGACGTTCTTCAAAGCGTTCTGGAGACATTGGAGAAGGCGGGCGTGCGGGCCTCGTTGCCGCCGCACGACCACCCGATCGGCTACGAGTGGGCACTGGACTCCGACCACGAGGCGACCGTGACCGTCTCCCCGGTCGACGACGCTGTCCAGGCCGCGCAGGTCGCCAACGAGAAGACGTCGGGACTCGCCGCGGGCATCGTGACGGAGAACTCAGCCACCGCGGACGCGTTCATGACCGCGTACACCGGGACGGGCGTGTTCTGGAACGCCACGACCAGGCTTCTCGACGGGTTCAAACTGCTCGCGGTGCCGGAGACCGGGATCAACATCGACAAGGTGCCCGGCCCGCGCGGACCGGTCACCTACACCGACCTGAGCCTCCGCCAGTACGCGGTCGTCCCAGCTCACTGACCCGAACCGGCCAGACTGTGACACATCCGACGAGTCAACGGCTCAAAGGGTGTGGTTGGCTCCCCTCGCGCGGCCCGCATATGTAGCGGGGGATACTATCCACCACGTCGCTGGGACAGCTGTCTTGGCGCGCTCCCGAACGAGAACCACCACTGGAGGCACGGAAGTGACGGCGGTAGCTCCCAAGCCGATCGCGACTCGACCGTTCCCGGCGGGCAAGACGGTCAAGGGTTCGTACCTCCTGCGGTTGTTCCGCACGACGGACCACAAGCAGATCGGGATCATGTACCTGGTCACCGCGTTCGCCTTCTTCATGGTGGGCGGCGCGATGGCGATGCTGATCCGGACCGAGCTGGCCGTGCCGGGACAGCAGTTCCTCTCGCAGGAGCAGTACAACCAGCTGTTCACCATGCACGGCACGATCATGCTGCTGCTGTACGCGACGCCGATCCTGTTCGGCTTCGCGAACTTCGTGCTGCCGCTGCAGATCGGCTCGCCGGACGTGGCGTTCCCGAGGCTGAACGCGTTCTCGTACTGGCTGTACCTGTTCGGCGGGATCATCGTGATCTCCGGCTTCCTGACCCCGGGTGGCGCCGCCGACTTCGGCTGGTTCGCCTACACCCCGCTGTCGGACAAGATCCACTCACCGGGCGTCGGCGCGGACCTGTGGATCACCGGCCTCGCGGTCTCCGGGCTCGGCACGATCCTCGGCGCGGTCAACATGATCACGACCGTGATCTGCCTGCGCGGACCGGGGATGACCATGTTCCGGATGCCGATCTTCACCTGGAACATCCTGATCACCGCGATCCTCGTGCTGATCGCCTTCCCGATCCTGACCGCGGCCCTGTTCGGCCTGCTGGCCGATCGGCATATCGGCGCCCACGTCTTCGATCCGGCGTCGGGCGGTGTGATCCTCTGGCAACACCTGTTCTGGTTCTTCGGCCATCCAGAGGTCTATATCGTCGCCCTACCGTTCTTCGGGATCATCTCCGAGATCATCCCGGTGTTCAGCCGCAAGCCGCTGTTCGGCTACAAGCCGCTGGTCTACGCGACGCTGGCGATCGCCGCGCTGTCGGTGGCCGTCTGGGCGCACCACATGTACGCGACCGGCGCCGTGCTGCTGCCGTTCTTCTCGTTCATGACGTTCCTGATCGCGGTGCCCACCGGCGTGAAGTTCTTCAACTGGATCCTGACCATGTGGAAGGGCCAGCTGACGTTCGAGACGCCGATGATGTTCTCGATCGGCTTCCTCGTCACGTTCCTCTTCGGTGGCCTGACCGGCATCCTGCTCGCCGCGCCCGCGATCGACTTCCACGTGTCGGACACGTACTTCGTGGTGGCGCACTTCCACTACGTGCTCTATGGCACGATCGTGTTCGCGACCTTCGCCGGCATCTACTTCTGGTTCCCGAAGATCACCGGCCGGTTCATGGACGAACCGCTGGGCAAGCTGCACTTCTGGACGACCTTCATCGGCTTCCACGGCACGTTCCTCGTCCAGCACTGGGTCGGTAACGAGGGCATGCCACGCCGGTACGTCGACTACATGGCGTCCGACGGGTTCACCACGCTGAACACGATCTCGACAGTCGGCGCCTACATCCTGGGTGCCTCGACGCTGCCGTTCATCTGGAACGTGTTCAAGAGCTACCGCTACGGCCAGCTGGCCGAGGCGGACGACCCGTGGGGCTACGGCAACTCGCTCGAGTGGGCCACCTCGTCGCCGCCGCCGCGGCACAACTTCAAGGAACTGCCGCGGATCCGGTCCGAGCGCCCGGCGTTCGAACTGCACTACCCGCACATGGTCGAACGGATCCGTAGCGAGGGTCACGTGGGCAACCACAAGGCGACCCCTGGCGAGATCCTCGCCGAGAAGACCCAGCCGGACTCGATCACCGGCGGCGATCCGCACCAGAAGTAACCCGCGTCTCAAAGTCCCCGTTCCGCTGTCGCGGACGGGGACTTTTGAGACACGGTGAAGGCCTGACGAGACAGCCCCCAGCCGAGGAGGCCCGCCTTGCCCGGTCCATCAAGCACGCCTGTGCTCATCACGGTGAGCGGCCCGGACAAGCCAGGGGTCTCCTCGGTGTTGTTCGCCGTGCTCACCCGGCACGGAGTGGACGTGCTCGACGTCGAGCAGGTCGTGATCCGGGGCCAGCTCGTGCTGGGTGTGCTGGTCGGCACCGACCACGACCCGGAAGGCCTGCAGGAACTCGTCGAGCAGGCGATGGCGACAGTGACCATGGACGTCACCGTCGAGATCGGCGCCGACACCCTCACCCCCGCCAGGGTCGGCTCCACGCACGCCGTGGTCGTTCTCGGCCGTCCGGTGACCGCGCGGGCGTTCACCGAAGTGGCCAGGCGGATGGCGGCGCTGGGCGTGAACATCGACGCGATCCGCCGGGTGGCCGACTACCCGGTGACCGGTCTCGAGCTGCACGTGTCCGTCGCCGACGACACACCGGAAGCCGACAGCCTGTTGCGCAACGCGCTCGTCGAGGTGGCCTCCCGGGTGGGCCTCGACGTCGCGGTGGAGCGGGAAGGGCTGACCAGGCGGGCCAAGCGGCTGATCGTGTTCGACGTGGACTCGACCCTGATCCAGGGCGAAGTGATCGAGATGCTGGCCGCCAAGGCCGGCTGTGAAGATCAGGTCAAAGAGATCACCGACGCCGCCATGGCCGGGGAGATCGACTTCACCGAGTCGCTCAACCGGCGGGTGGCCGTTCTGGAAGGCCTGCCCGAGTCCGTGCTGGCGGAGGTCGCCGACTCACTGGAGCTGACGCCCGGCGCCCGCACCACGGTCCGCACGCTCAAGCGGCTCGGGTTCCGGTGCGGTGTCGTGTCCGGCGGGTTCACCCGGGTGATCCAGCGCCTGGTCGACGATTTGGGCCTGGACTTCTGCGCGGCCAACGAACTCGAGATCGTCGACGGCAAACTGACCGGACGCGTGGTCGGTGAGATCGTCGACAGGCCGGGGAAGGCCACCGCACTGCGCCGCTTCGCCGACAGCTCCCAGGTGTCGCTGGCCCAATGCGTGGCCGTCGGCGACGGCGCCAACGACATCGACATGCTGTCCGCGGCCGGGCTGGGGATCGCGTTCAACGCCAAACCCGCGCTGCGTGAGGTCGCCGACACGGCGCTGTCGCACCCGTACCTCGATGTCGTGTTGTTCGTACTCGGCGTGACCCGCGCCGAGGTGGAGGCAGCCGACGCGGCCGACGGAATCGACGGCGACCGGCCGTGACCACCGTCCTCGCGCCACTGGCGGCCCGGTACGCCTCCTGGCTGGCGCTCCCGGCCGACCAGACCAACCAGGTCGAGACCGACCCGGAGCTGGTCAAGGCCATGCCCGTGATCCTGCGGATCGAACGCGACCCCGTGCCTGTCCGCACACCGTTGCTGGAAGCGGCTGCTGCTGCGGCGGTCGCCGTGTGCCTCGACCCGCGTGCCGAGCCGGGAGGGGAGTGGCACGAGCCGGTCAGCGCCTGGATCGACGGGCACATCCGCAAAGTGTCCCGCCGGGCCCGCGGCGCGCACTGGCAGGCCGCACAGGAATTCCCGGGCGTGACGGTCGAGGTGGCCGGCGCCGAGGCCCGCGCGCTGGTCCCCGGCTTGGTCGTGGAAACGCCCAAGGAGATCAGCCGGCTGCAGATCTCCGGCAGCGAACTCCCCGTCGACGAACCCGGCCCAGCCCCGGACGGCGTGCCGGTGCTGTGGCTTAATCCCACGGTCGCGCTGACCGCGGGCAAGGCGGCCGCTCAGGTCGGCCACGCCAGCATGCTGCTCGCGGCGTTGCTCGAGGACACCGACATCAAGGCGTGGGCCGAGACCGGGTTCCGATGCGCGGTGCGCACGCCGACTCGTGACCAATGGGCCGCGCTCCACCCAGGCGACGACCCAGGCGGAGCCTGGCACAACCGCCGGGTCATCGCCGTCCGCGACGCCGGGTTCACCGAGGTCGATCCCGGAACTGTCACCGTCCTGGCCCAGTGGCGCGCCTGATCGACCACCTCCGGCTGACCTGCTGAGAACCAGGGGGCGTCAGCCGGTCACGACGCTGACGCCGAGCTTCGTCGCCGCCTCGACGACCGGCTGGAAGAACGTGCTGCCGTTGCTCGCGCAGTCGCCGATCCCACCGGACGTCACACCCTGCGCCTGCGTGCCGCTGAGGAACGGCCCACCGGAATCACCAGGCTCGGCGCACACCGACGTCCGAGTGAGACCACGCACGATCTTGCCTTCGCCGTAGTTCACGGTCTCGTCGACACCGGTGATCTCCCCGCACCGGAATCCGGTCGTCGCACCCGACCTGCACACCGACGCGCCGATCGGCGCGGGATCGGTCCCGGTCACGGTGATCGGGCCACCGTCACGCGTGTCGACCGACGGAGTCGCCTGCGCGGCGGGGTCGGTCACGTCGACCAGGCCGAAATCCCCGTCGGTGTCGAACGTGCCCGCGTCGACCCGGCCCAGTTCCTGGCCGTCGCTGAGGACCACGCCCCCTCCCGCGGTGCAGTGCCCCGCGGTGATGAAGTGCTTGGTCCCGGCGGGCCCGGTCGCGGAGAACCCGATCGAACAACGGAAGTCGCCGACGGTGTAGCCGCCTCCGCCGACCACGTCGGCCAGCGCACGCGGACCCCGGTCGGTCCACTCGACCCGGACCAGGTCGCCGGTGCCCTTGGCCTTGTCGATGAACGCCTCGGCGACCGGTTCCTTCCGCGCTTCGATCACCACGCTGTTGGTGGCCGGATCGACGTACCAGGCGACGACGGCGGGCGGGGCCGACGCGGCGAGCCGGTCGAGCCGCGTTTTCTGGCCGTACAGACCGGCCAGGTTGTTCTTCATCATCCGCGGTTCCGCACCGGCCTGGCGCACGTCGCCGACGTACAGCCGATCGATGATCCCGACCATCAGCTTGCGTTTCGTGCTGTCGTACCAAGCGCCCGCGTACGCGCTGCCCAGCTTGCGGCGCAACGAGTCGACAGTTCTGCCGAGATCCGCCTCCGCGCGGGCTCGAGTGGCGGCCTCGACGGGCGTGAGCCGGACGTCCTCACGCGAAGACGAGTCCAGCGGGGTCGACGAGCCGACTTCGACAGTCTGCTGCGCCACCGGTGTCTGGTTGGCGGTGGCGATCACCGTGATCCCAGCCGACAACGTCACACCGATCACGAGCCCCAAAAGGACCTTGCGGTTGAGCGGGCGTGCTCCAGCGACCCGATGCGACCCCATGCGGCTGTCTCCTCGCCTTCCGATGCCTCCGTAGGGTGTTACGGACGACATTGGGAAAGCGGTTCAACTATTGAGCCGCGTCAATGCACCTCGTACAACTGACGGGTCGTAGGTAGTCCAGAACGGAGGCAACGAGGCGCGGAGGAACCCGCCGTACCGCGCCGTCGCCAGCCGCGAGTCCAGGATCGCGACCACGCCCTTGTCGTCGTTCGAGCGCAGCAACCGGCCTGCTCCCTGCGCCAGCAACAGCGCCGCGTGGGTCGCGGCGACCGTGAGGAAACCGTTGCCGCCCCGGGCTTCCACCGCGCGCTGACGAGCGGACGCCAGCGGGTCGTCCGGCCGGGGGAACGGGATCCGGTCGACGACCACCAGTTGCAGCGACGACCCCGGCACGTCCACGCCCTGCCACAGCGACAACGTCCCGAACAGGCAGGTCGCCTCGTCGTCGGCGAACTTGCTCACCAGTAGCGACGTGGAGTCCTCGCCCTGGCACAGGATCGGGAAGTCCACTCGCTCCCTGAGTTCGTCCGCGGCCTGCCTGGCCGCGCGCATCGAGGAGAACAGCCCGAGCGTCCGGCCGCCCGCGGCGTTCACGAGGCCTTCCAGCTCGTCGAAGAACGCGGGTTGCAGGCCGTCGCGGCCAGGCGGCGGAAGATGCCGCGCCACGTACAGGATCCCGCTTTTCTCGTGGGTGAACGGCGAACCGACGTCGATGCCCGACCAACTCGGGACGTCGTCGTCGGCGGGCGGCGCGATGTCGGTGGCCGTGCCTTCGGCCTTCTGCGAGGGCCGCTGCTCGACCGGCAGGCCCCACTGGCGCGCCAGCGCGTCGAATGAGCCGCCGAGCGTCAATGTCGCGGACGTCAGGACCGTGGTGCATTCGCCGAACAACCGCTCACGGAGCAACCCGGCCACGCCCAACGGCGCGACGCGGAGCGCCGGCGGGCGCAGGTTGCCACCGACCATGTCCGAACTGAGCCACACGACATCCCTGCGCTGAGCGGTGTCGGTGTCGAACGACTCCAGGACACGCACCGCGGTGTCGTGGATTTCCTCAAGCAGTGCGATGGCCTGACGGCGCGCCGTTGTGGACTCGAGGTCAGACGAGGACCTGTCCGGTCCCAACGCGGTGATGCAGGCGTGCGCCGCGTCACGCGTCACCCGCAGCACACCTTCGAGGGGGCGCGGCAGATCGTCCAGCCTGCCCTGCGGCAGGTCCTCGAAGATCTCCTTGATGCCCTCGCTGGCCTCTTCGAGCCGGTCGACGATGTCCTCGGGGATCTGGCGGCCGCAGCGCTTGACCGCCGCGGACACCATGCCCCCGGTCAGTTCCGCCGTCGCGACCGACGTGACCCGGTCGACCAGTTCGTGTGCCTCGTCGATGATCACCACGTCGTGCTCGGGCAGGACCTGGTAGCCCTGCAACGCGTCGATCGCGAGCAACGCGTGGTTGGTGACCACGAGGTCGGCCTGCCCGGCCTCGGCCCTGGCCTTCTCGGCGAAGCAGTCCGTGCCGAACGGGCACTTGTCCTTGCCCAGGCATTCCTTCGCTGTCACGGACACCTGCCGCCAGGCCTGGTCGGTCACGCCGGGAACCAGTTCGTCGCGGTCGCCGGTCTCGGTGTCGGAGGACCATTCGAAGAGCCGCTTCACGTGCCTGCCGAGCGCCGACACCGCGAACGGGTCGAACAGCGCGCCGTCGTCTGGCTCCTCTGGTGCGCCGGTGTCCAACCGGTGCAGGCAGAGGTAGTTGCGACGGCCCTTGAGGATGGCGAACGTCGGCTCACGCCCGATCGCCTGCTTGAGCGCCTTGGCCAGTCGCGGCAGGTCCCGGTCGACCAGTTGGCGCTGCAACGCGATGGTCGCCGTCGACACCACCACGGTCCGGCCCGTCTCGATCGCATGGCGCACCGCGGGGACCAGGTACGCCAACGACTTGCCAGTTCCCGTGCCCGCCTGGACGGCGAGGTGCTCGCCGGTCCTGATCGACCTGTGCACCGCCTCGGCCATGGTCACTTGACCGGGCCGCTCGGCGCCGCCGACCGCTTCGACGGCGGTGGTCAGCAGTTCGCGTAGCGAGGGAAGGGTGTCGGCGGGTGTGGGCACGGAAACGAACCTACCGGCAGGCTCCGACATCCATTTCAGACCCTTGACCGCGTCGCGTCGACCAGAGCGGTAACGGCCGGGTGCCACGATCCTGTGGCCGGACCGGTCAACACGAGTCGCCTTGTCAACTTCTGCTTCAAAGGCACGAGCACCGCCCGGGTGCCGACCATGGCTGCCATCAGCCCGGGAACGATCGAGACACCGATGCCGGCCTGCACCATCGCGATCAGCGTGGCGCATTCCCTGACCCGGTGGGTCGGCCGCAACCGGCTCGTCGTGCGCCGGTAGAGCTCGCGGACGTGCCGTTCACATCCGCCGTCGGACAGCAGGAACGGGTCGTCGTCCAGATCCGGGACCCCGATCTCGTCCTCGCGGGCCAGCGGGTGGTCGTGCGGCAGCAAAGCCTGGAACTCGTCCGCGCCGATCCGGACACCGTCGTGGCCCTCCGGGTCGACCAGCACGGCGGCGTCGACGGTCTTCTCGGCGAGCCACTCGACGATCTCGTGGTCCTCACCCTCGAACAACCGGATCTTGACGCCCGGCAGGTCACCCCGCCACTGAGCCAGCAACCCCGGCAGCAAGCCCTGGCACACGGTGGCGGGCGCGGCGAGCCGGATCGTGCCGGTGGGCTGGTTGGCGTTCTCGGCCACCAGGTCATTGATGGCCGCGGCCGCACCGACGGCCGCGCGGGCGTGTTCGACCAGGCGGTTGCCGAACGTCGTCAGCCGCGGCTGCTTGGTGCGGTGCAGAACCGGGCTGCCGACCGAGCGTTCCAGCGCCGCGATCGCGTGCGAGACCGCGGACTGGCTGATTCCGAGCGCGGGAGCGGCGGCGCTGAAGCCACCCTCGTCGACCACGGCGAGCAGCGCGCGCAACTGGGCCAGGTTCACGGTCATGAGCGACTCTCATGGATCTTGGCGAATGACTTGTTGGACTCATCATGCCTGACTCGGCGAACCTCGTGTCCGAAGACCGCCGGACAACGCCCGGTGGACGCGGTCAAGGTGGAGCGTGATGAACAAACTGCAGTTACGGCCCGGGTGGCGCGAGACGAGCGCCACCGGGAACGACCGTCGGTGGATCGCCGCGTTCCTGGTGCTGTCGATGATCTGGGGATCGACGTTCTTCCTGATCAAGATCGCGGTGAACGCCGGAGTCGGCCCGATGTGGGTCGGGCTGTGGCGCTGCGTCTTCGGCGCGACCGCGCTCTGGCTGATGGTTCTCGTCACCCGCCAGCGGCTGCCGCGCGACCCGGCGGCGTGGGGGCACGGTGCGGTGGTGGCGCTTCTGCTGAACGCCGTGCCGTTCCCGCTGTTCGCGTTCGGCGAGACGAAGATCAGCTCGGTGCTGGCAGGCGTGTGGAACGCGACTGTGCCTCTCGCGACGTTGGTGTTCGTGTTGTTCCTGCTGCCGGACGAACGGCCGACCGCGCGACGGCTCGTCGGGATGGCCATCGGGTTCGCCGGTGTGCTCGTGGTCCTCGGGATATGGAACGGCGTCGACACAGGTCCACTGGTCGGCACGCTGGCCTGTCTGGGCGCGACGACCTGTTACGGCGCCGCGTTCGCGTACTCCCGCAGGTTCATGTCCGGTCGGCCGGAATCCTCGCTGGTCCTCGCGACCGTCCAGGTCACGTGCGGAGCGCTGCAACTGGCGGTGGTCACACCTGTGGTCGAGGGCGCGCCAACATGGCCGGGCTACGGCGCCATGGCCGCGTTGCTGGTCCTGGGTGCGTTGGGCACGGGAGTGGCTTATCAGTTGAACTTCACAGTGATCCGCGCCGCCGGATCGACAGTCGCGTCCACCGTCACCTACATCACGCCGTTGTTCTCCACCGCGCTCGGCGCGGTGTTCCTGGCCGAACCGGTCGGCCCGAACACCGTCGCGGGCGCGGCGTTGATCATCGTCGGCGTGTTGCTGAGCCGGTCAAACCGGCCGGTCCCCGGTCAGTGGCGCAGACGCTGATCAGCCTGCGCACCCACATGAACGCAACGAATGCGACATCGGTTGCCAGGGTTGCGACGAGCGGATCCCGGCACTAGCCGACCCGGGGCGTGCCAACCAGGTCGGCGCCCGCCGCTCGCAACTGCTCCAGCGCGGACTCGACCGTCGGCTGAGCCACGCCCGCGGTCAGCTCAAGCAGGACCCGCGTCGGCAAACCCGCGCGTATCGCGTCGAGAGCGGTGGCCCGCACGCAGTGGTCGGTCGCGATCCCGACAACGTCCACGTTCGTCACTGACCGCGCCTTCAACCAGTCGGCCAACGCGCTGCCGTCCGAAGCCGAGCCCTCGAAACCCGAGTACGCCGCCGCGTACGCGCCCTTGGAGAACACCGCCTGGATCGCCGTGACGTCCAACTCCGGGTGGAACGACGCTCCCGCCGTACCCGCGACGCAGTGCACCGGCCACGAGTCGACGTAGTCCGGGTTATCGCTGAAGTGCGCGCCTGGGTCGATGTGGTAGTCCCGGGTGGCCACCACGATGTCGTACGGCGTGCGCCCGATGTGCTCGCTGATCGCCGCGGCGACCGCGGCGCCACCGGTCACGGCCAAGGAGCCGCCTTCGCAGAAGTCGTTCTGAACGTCGACGACGATCAACGCGTTCGCCACGGTGACTCCTCTAGTCGATGAACACGGTCGGGATGGCCGGGTCGCCGTGCGACAGCTTCAGACCCTCCCACGGCAGGGTGACCAGGCCCCGCTTCACGCGCTTGCGGCACTGCTCCAGGGTGGGCGGGTCGGCCACCGGCTGTCCACCACGCAGGAACGGCACTTGCAGGTCGCGGTCGTTGTCGCTCATCTGCGGCCATTGCTTGTCCGGCTGGTACACGACCTCTTCCAGCGCCGTGCCGGTCGGCTTGTGGCGGCGCATCGCGCCTTTGCGCCCACCACGTGACTCCTTGTGGGAGCTCCGCTTGGCCACCGGGCGGCCGTCCACCTCGACCAGCTTGAAGACCATTCCCGCGGTCGGCGCGCCGGATCCGGTGACCAGCGAGGTGCCCACGCCGTACGCGTCGACCGGCTCGGCGCGCAGCGCGGCGATCGCGTACTCGTCGAGGTCGCCGGACACGACGATGCGGGTGTCCTTGGCGCCCAGCGAGTCCAGTTGCTCACGCGCCTGGCGCGCCAGCACACCCACGTCACCGGAGTCGATCCGGATGGCACCGAGGTCCGGCCCGGCCACCTCGATCGCGGTGTTGATGCCGTTGGTGATGTCGTACGTGTCGACCAGCAGCGTCGTGTCGACGCCCAGCGCGTCGACCTGGCCCTGGAAGGCGGAGCGCTCGTCGTCGTGCAACAGCGTGAACGCGTGCGCGCACGTGCCTGCGGTCGGGATCCCGTAGGTGCGGCCTGCCTCGAGGTTCGACGTGGTCGCGAAGCCCGCGATGTACGCGGCTCGCGCGCAGTCCACGGCCGCGTGCTCGTGGGTACGCCTCGACCCCATCTCGATGATCGGCCGCCCGTTGGCGGCGCTGACCATCCTCGCCGCCGCGGAGAGGATCGCGCTGTCGTGGTTGAGGATCGACAGGATGACCGTTTCCAGCACCACCGCCTGCGCGAACGTGCCTCGGACGGTCAGGATAGGAGAGCCGGGGAAGTAAAGCTCGCCTTCAGGGTAGCCGTCGACGTCTCCAGAAAATCTGTAAGACGCCAGCCAGTCCACGGTCTGCTTGTCGACCACGTTCGACTCGCTCAGCCTGCTCAGCTCGTCGTCGCCGAACCGGAACCGGGCGATCGTGTCCAGTACCCGCTGCGTCCCGCCGACCAGCCCGTACCGGCGGCCGTCGGGCAACCTGCGGGCGAACACCTCGAAAACACATGGCCGCTGTGCTGTGCCATCGGCGAGGGCACCAGCCAGCATGGTCAGCTCGTAGTGGTCGGTGAGCAGCGCAGTGGTCACGCCGGGTCCGTTCATGAACTCAGAGCCTATGGCGCCTCCGCGCGCGGCGATCACCCGGCGGCGGCAAACCGCTGAACTGGACACAACGGTGTAGCGGGCGCATGCCACCATTGGGGTATGACCACGCCAGTCGAGCTGGGGAAGACACACGGTGCGGACCTGGGCGCCGAGGACAAGCCGTGGCAGACGATCGTCTGGAACGACCCGGTCAACCTGATGTCGTACGTGACGTACGTGTTCCAGAAGCTGTTCGGGTACACCAGGGACAAGGCCACGAAGTTGATGCTCGACGTGCACCACAAGGGCAAAGCGGTGGTGTCATCCGGGGACAAGGACAAGGTCGAGGCCGATGTGGCCCGTCTGCACGCCGCCGGACTATGGGCCACGATGGAGCGTAACTCTTGAAGCCGTGGAGCCGGGACGGCGACGAGGTCGTCACAGAGCTGGAACAGCACGAGTCGGGCCTGCTACGCGGCCTGGTCAGCCAGATCAACGACATGCTGATGGCCAGGGCCGAGGAAGCGCCCCAGGACGAGCTGTCGGAACTGACCGGGATCAGGACCGGACCGGCGACCGCGCCGGACGACCCGATCCTGTCCAGGCTGCTGCCGGACTTCCACCGGCTGGACGCCGACCAGCCGTCCAAGGAGGACATGGACTCCGCCGCGGCGCTGCGGTCACTGCACGAGCCGACGCTGTTGGACATGAAGACCGGTGTGGCCGCGATCGTGCTGGACACGTGCCCGCGGGACGGCGGCCCGGTGCGGCTGAGCCTGGAACAGGCGGACGCCTGGCTGTCCGCGCTCAACGACGTGCGCCTGGCGCTGGGGACCGCGCTGGACGTCGACGACGACATGCCCGACGAGTTGCCCGATGACGACCCCAGAGCCGGTCACCTGCCGGTTTATCACTGGCTGACAGTGATGCAGGAGGAACTCATCCACGCGATGAGCACATGACAGCCACGAGTGCTTCAGGGCCGCTCAACGCGATCACCGACGTCGAGGGCCTTCGGGTCGGCCACCACCAGCGAGTCGGCGACGGTTGGGCAACAGGCACAACCGTCATTCTCACGCCACCGCGAACCGTCGGCGCGGTCGACGCACGCGGCGGGGCACCGGGAACCAGGGAGACGGACACGCTCCTGCCCGAAAACCTCGTGCAGTACGTCAACGCCGTCTGCTTGTCGGGTGGCAGTGCCTACGGGCTGGCCGCGGCGGACGGCGTGATGCAGTGGTTAGCCGAGCGCAACGAAGGGTTGCCAGTCGGTGCGCGACCGCATGAGGTTGTGCCGATCGTGCCGTCGGCCGTGCTGTTCGACCTGCCGGTCAACGCGTGGGGCAACCGGCCGGACAGTCGATTCGGCCGCGCGGCGTGCGAGGCCGCCTCGGACGGCCCGGTCGAGCAGGGGAGCGTCGGCGCCGGAACGGGCGCACGTGTCGGTTCGCTCAAGGGCGGTGTCGGCACGGCCAGCACTGTGGTCGACGGTTTCACTGTCGGCGCGCTCGCGGTGGTCAACGCTGTGGGCGAGGCCGTCGACGACCTGACCGGTGTGCCGTTCGCCGCGGGATTCGGGGTGAACGGGGAGTTCGGCGGCCCGTGGCCCAACAGGGCGGCCACCCTCCCGGACATCCCGCGCAGGCTGCTCAACACGACGATCGGCGTGATCGCCGTGGACGCGAAACTCGCCAAGGCGGAGACCCGGCGGCTGGCCGTGGCCGCGCACGACGGTCTGGCCCGCGCGGTGCACCCGGCCCACTCCATGTTCAACGGAGACACCATCTTCGCCCTCGCGACGGGAACGAAAACCCTGGTCGAGGACGATGGCTACGCGAAAGAGCCACTCCGCGCGCTCGGCCTGGACCGGCTCTGCACCGCGGCGGCGGACACGTTCTCCCGCGCGATGGTCCACGGCCTGCTCGCCGCGCGGACCAACGGGCAACTGCCCGCCTACCGCGACCTCTGGCCGGAAAAGGCACGCTGACAACCCTGTGAAGCCGCGCTTCCCAGGTGGCATCTGAAGCTCAGCTTCAAAGGAGTGCTGTGCAGCCGCGCTGCACAGGGCTGAGTGAAGCTGAGCTGTCAAGGCTGGGAGGCATTCCCGGCGAACCGGTGGTGTTTCTCACCGAGTGGGAACGGCCCACCCAGCCCTTAGGATGGGACTGTGTTGCAGATCCGCCGTGACCTCGTGGACGAGATGGTGGCCCACGCCAGGCGCGACCACCCGGACGAGGCGTGTGGCGTGATCGCCGGACCGGAGGGGACCGACCGGCCCGAACGGTTCGTGCCGATGACCAACGCCGCCCGTTCGCCGACGTTCTACGAGTTCGACTCCGCCGAGCAGTTGCGGCTGTATCGCGAGATGGACGGCAACGACGAGGTGCCGGTGGTCATCTACCACTCCCACACCGCGACCGAGGCGTACCCGTCGCGCACCGACATCGCGCTCGCCGGCGAGCCCGGCGCGCACTACGTCCTGGTCTCCACGCGGCACCCGGAGGACATCGAGCTGCGGTCGTACCGGATCGTGGACGGCGAGGTCACCGAGGAGCCGGTGGAAGTCGTCGACTCGTACCTGTTCTCGCACACCGGGGCGGACGACGTCCCCGACCGCGGCTGACTTCCCACATCGCGCCACGTCAACACCCGAAGCCGGAGGATTTCCATGGCTGTGACCGTTTCCATCCCGACCATCCTGCGCACCCACACCGGTGGCGAGAAGGCCGTCGAGGCGAGCGGTGCCACCGTCGCCGAGATCATCGACGACCTGGAGGCCCGCCACGGCGGCCTGAAGACGCGCCTGGTCAAGGAAGGCACGCTGCACCGGTTCGTCAACGTCTACGTCAACGACGAGGACGTGCGGTTCTCCGGCGGTCTCGAGGCGAAGGTCTCCGACGGTGACACCGTGACGATCCTGCCCGCAGTCGCCGGCGGCTGACCAGGATGGCCAGGTACGACTCGCTGCTCGACGCGCTCGGCGACACCCCGTTGGTCGGACTGCCGCGGTTGTCGCCGGGCAACGGCGTCAGGCTGTGGGCCAAGCTGGAGGACCGCAACCCGACCGGGTCGGTCAAGGACCGCCCGGCGCTGAAGATGATCGAGGCGGCCGAGAAAGACGGCCGCCTCACACCCGGGTGCACCATTCTCGAGCCGACGTCCGGCAACACGGGCATCGCGTTGGCCATGGCGGCGAAGCTCAAGGGCTACGGCTTGGTCTGCGTGATGCCGGAGAACACCTCCGAGGAACGACGTCAGTTGCTGCAGGCCTACGGCGCGAGGATCGTGTTCTCCCCGGCGGCGGGCGGCTCGAACCAGGCGGTGGCCACAGCCAAGGAACTGGCCAAGCAGAACACCGACTGGGTGATGCTCTACCAGTACGGCAACGAGGACAACGTCCGCGCCCACTACGAGGGAACGGGACCGGAAATCCTGCGCGACCTGCCATCGGTCACGCATTTCGTGGCCGGCCTGGGCACCACCGGGACCCTCGTCGGCGTGGGGCGTTACCTGCGTGAGCAGAAACCGGGTGTGCAGATCGTCGCGGCCGAGCCTCGCTACGGCGAGCTGGTCTACGGCCTGCGCAACCTCGACGAAGGCTTCGTGCCCGAGTTGTACGACCCGTCGGTACTCACCGGCCGCTACTCCGTCGGCTCCTATGACGCGCTACGGCGGACTCGGCAGCTGCTGGAGAGCGAAGGCATCTTCGCCGGTATCTCGACGGGCGCGATCCTGCACGCCGCGCTCGCCGTGGCGGAGAAGGCCGCGAAGGCGGGCGACGAGGCCGACGTGGTGTTCATCGTCGCCGACGGCGGCTGGAAGTACCTGTCGACGGGTGCCTACAGCGGCTCCATCGACGAGGCCGCCGAACGACTCGACGGCCACCTCTGGGCCTGATGGCGCGAATTTCGGACCAGGCCTGTCACCCCGCGTAAACCGTGGATGGCAGGCCTGCTCCGGCGTCCGGGACGACGAACACCGACCCGGACATCGGCTCACGCGCGAGCTCCGCGTCGGACAGGCCGGCCCGCGCCGTGGTGATGTACAGGTCGGTCAGCCGGTCGCCGCCGAAACAGCACGCCGTCGTGTTGCTCGCGGGCACGGTGATCGTCCGGTCGAGCTTGCCGTCGGGCGTGTAGCGGCGCACCTGGCCCGCGCCCCACAACGCGACCCAGACACAGCCGTCGGCGTCGACGCAGAGCCCGTCCGGCGAGCCGTCCACGTCCACGAAGCGCCGGCGCCCTGACACCGAGCCAGTCGCCACGTCGTAGTCGAGCACGTCGACCAGGCCAGTTGGCGTGTCCACGTAGTACATCAGCGTGCTGTCCGGACTCCACCCGATGCCGTTGCTGATGGTCACCTTGTCGAGCACCACGGTGGCCTTGCCGTCCGGTTCGACCAGGGCCAGCCAGCCGCCACCTTCCCCCTCGTCGTACCGCATGGTGCCCGCCCACAGCCGCCCGGCCGCGTCGACCGCCGCGTCGTTCCCGCGCACGCCGTCCCTGGCCCAGTAGCTGAGCCACCGGTGCTGACCTGCGGAATCAACGATCGCGATGCCGTCGCGGAGGTTCAGCACGAGCCCGCCGCCCGCCCTCGGCTTGGCGGCGCCGACGTGCTGCGGCGCGGTCGTCCTCTCGTCCACGCCCGTCGACGGGTTCCAGCGATGGACCTCCGGCGCGAGGATGTCGACCCACAGCAGAGTCGAGGACATGGCGTCCCAGGTCGGCCCCTCACCGAGCGAGGCCTCGGCACGCACCGCGATGTCGAAACGATCAGTCACGAACCGAGATACTGTCATCTTTGTGGAACCCACCGGATTCCCCAGCGCGTACGAGCCGCCGAAACCACCCAGGCAGCCCACACCGCTGGCCAAACGGATCATCCCGCCGAACCCGTTGCAGTCCCTCGTCGTGGTCGGCGGGTTCGTCGCGCTGCTGTTCGTGATCGAGGCGCTGGACACCGCGCTGGGCCACACCCTCGACATGCACGGCATCTGGCCGCGTGACATGGACGAGTGGGACGGCATCCTCTGGGCCCCGCTGCTGCACGTCGGCTGGGACCACGTGACCGCCAACGCGGTCCCGTTCCTGGTGCTCGGCTTCCTGGCGACGGCAGGCGGGATGAGCCAGTTCCTCGGCGTCACCGCGATCATCTGGCTGTTCAGCGGCGTCGGCACGTTCCTGATCGGCCAGCCCGGCGTGCACCTCGGCGCGTCCGGCGTCGTGTTCGGATTCCTGACGTTCCTGCTCGTGCGCGGCCTGTTCGTGCGCAGCCTCCCGCAGATCGTGATCGCCGTGGCGGTGTTCGCGGTGTACGGCTCGGTGTTGTGGGGCGTGCTGCCCACCCAGTCAGGCATCTCGTGGGAGGGGCACCTCAGCGGGGGTGTCGGCGGCATCGTGGCGGCGTGGCTGGTCGGCCGCTCGTTCAAACAGACCACCGCGCGGCCCGCTCTTCCCGGGTGAACATCCGGGGTTTCACCTGATCCCGGGCCCCTTGCGGAGACGTAGCCTCGAAGTGTGACCACTTTGCCTGCTGTGCCCGCCGCTCCCGGCCCGCTGAACCGGGTCGTGCCGCCGAACCCGAAACAGGCGGCATTGGTGGTCCTCGGCTTCACCGCGTTGATGTACCTCGTCGAGCTGGTCGACATGATCCTGCCGGTCAGCCTGGACCGCTGGGGGATCCTCGCCCGGTCCTGGTCGGGCCTCGACGGCGTGATCTGGGCGCCGCTGCTGCACGACGGCTGGAGCCACCTGGTCAGCAACACCCTGCCGGTGGCGCTGTTCGGGTTCCTGGCCATGGCTGGCGGATTGGGCCAGTGGATCGCCGTGACCGTGACCATCTGGCTGGTCAGCGGCCTCGGCGTGTGGCTGACCGCGCCGTCGGGCGTGATCACCGTCGGCGCGTCCGGCCTCGCGTTCGGCTGGCTGGCGTTCCTCCTGGTCCGCGGCATCTTCAACCGCAGCATGAAACAGCTCGCGGTGGCGCTCGTGTTGTTCCTGTACTGGGGAAGTACCCTGCTGGGCGTGCTTCCCGGCAACCCGCAGATTTCCTGGCAGGGCCATCTCTTCGGAGCCCTTGCCGGGGTGCTGACCGCCTGGCTCACCTCGCGCGCCAACCGCGGCAAAGGCAAGGTCGAGCCCACGAGCCCGGCCGTTCCGGAGCTGCCGGCTTGATCTCCGCCGACGCCCCGATCGGGATCTTCGACTCCGGTGTGGGCGGGCTGACGGTCGCCCGTGCGATCCGTGACCAGTTGCCCGCTGAGAAACTGCGCTACATCGGGGACACCGAGTTCACGCCGTACGGCCCGAAGCCGATAGCGGAAGTCCGTGCCCATTCGCTCGCGATCATGGACGAACTCGTCGACAGCGGTGTGAAGCTGATGGTGATCGCGTGCAACACGGCGTCGTCGGCGTGCCTGCGGGACGCCAGGGAGCGGTACTCGATCCCGGTCGTCGAGGTCGTCCTGCCCGCGGTCCGCCGCGCCGTCGCAACCACCAGGACCGGCAGGATCGGTGTGATCGGCACCGTCGGCACGATCCGGTCGGGGGCCTACCAGGACGCGTTCGCCGCGGCCAAGGACATCACCGTGACGGCGGTCCCGTGCCCGAGGTTCGCCGAATTCGTCGAACGCGGGGTGACCTCCGGCAGGCAGGTCCTCGGGCTGGCGCAGAGCTACCTGGAGCCGCTGCAACGCGCGGACGTGGACACCATGGTCCTCGGGTGCACCCACTACCCGTTGCTGACAGGGGTGTTGCAGATCGTCATGGGCGACGGCGTCACCCAGGTGTCCAGTGCCGAGGAGACCGCGAAGGACGTGGTCCGCGTGCTCACCGAGCGCGACCGGTTACGCGAACCAGGTGACAACGACCCGGTGCATGAGTTCCTCGCCACCGGGCCAGTCGCCCCGTTTCACCGGCTGGCCCGCCGATTCCTTGGGCTGGAAGTGGCCGCGGTTAGGCCGATGGCGCGAAATTGACCCGTTGTTGGCTCGCGGTATGTAACGCTGTGCATCGTGTTGCTGACCGTGCTGGGCTGTTCGGGAAGCGTTCCCGGCCCGAACTCGCCTGCCTCGGGATATCTGATCGAGGCCGACGACTTCCTGATGGCGATGGACCTGGGCAACGGCACGCTTGCCGAGCTGCAGTGCTATTGCGATCCGTTCCTGCTCGGCGCGTTGCTCCTGTCGCACTTACACCCTGACCACTGCGCGGACTTCACCGCGCTGACGGTCTTCCGGCGCTACCACCCCAAGCCGTCCAGGGATCCCAGGACGCAGCGCCTGCAGGTGTACGCGCCCAAGGAGGCCCCGGACAGGCTCGCCCGTGCCTACGCCCCGGACCGCGCCGAACTGGCCGGTACCGACCTGTCGGACGTCTTCGAGTTCCGGGCGCTCGCCGCGGACACCGTCCAGGTCGGGCCGTTCGAGGTGATGGCGCGCCCGGTGGACCACCCCTGTGAAGCCTTCGGGTTCCGCATCTCACACGGCGGCCGGACCCTGGTGTACACCGGCGACAGCGGCCCGTGCGACGCGCTGGACGAACTCGCCGAAGGTGCGGACGTGTTGCTGGCCGAGGCGTCCTGGACGCACGAGCCGGGGCGTCCGCCGAACCTGCACCTGTCCGGCCGGGAAGCCGGTGAGCTGGCCAGCCGTGCGGGTGCCCGGCGGCTGCTGATCACCCATGTGCCGCCGTGGACCGACCGGGAGGCCGTGCTCGCGGAGGCGCGCCAGGCCTACCAAGGCGACGCCCGGCTGGTCGAGCTTGGGGACACGTACACCGTCTGAGGCGTATCTCGTAGGGTGGCCGGGTGGCGCGAAGTGACGGCAGAAACGATGACGAGCTGAGGGAAGTCCGGATCACGCGTGGCTTCCAGAAGTGGCCGGCCGGCTCGGTGATGGTCGAGTTCGGCAACACCAAGGTGCTGTGCGCGGCGAGCGTCACCGAGGGCGTACCGCGTTGGCGGGTCGGCTCCGGGCTCGGTTGGGTGACCGCCGAGTACGCGATGCTCCCGTCGGCGACCAACACCCGCGGCGACCGCGAGTCGGTCAAGGGCCGCGTCGGCGGACGCACGCACGAGATCAGCCGGCTGATCGGCCGGTCGTTGCGGGCGTGCATCGACCTGTCGGCGCTCGGCGAGAACACGATCATGATCGACTGCGACGTGATCCAGGCCGACGGTGGCACGAGGACGGCCGCGATCACCGGTGCGTACGTCGCCCTGGCCGACGCGGTCACGTGGCTCGGCGCGGCGGATCGCCTCGCCGACCCGAAGCCGCTGTCGTGCGCGATCGCCGCGGTGAGCGTGGGCGTGGTCAACGGCCGTGTCCGGCTGGACCTGCCGTACGAGGAGGACTCGATCGCCGAGGTCGACATGAACGTGGTCGCCACCGACGCGGGCACTCTCGTCGAGGTGCAGGGCACCGGCGAAGGCGCGACGTTCGCCCGTTCGACCCTCGACCAGATGCTGGACCTGGCGCTGGCGGGGACCGAGAAGCTCTGCCGGATGCAGGCCGAGGTGCTCGCGCAGCCGTATCCCGGCGAGCTGCCGGAGCCGTCGCCGCGCAGGAAGAAGGCGAAGTAGTGAAGCGTCTCCTGCTGGCCACCCGCAACGCCAAGAAGCTGGTGGAGATGCGCCGGATCCTCGAAGGAGCCGGTATCTCGGGCATCGAGGTGGTCAGCCTCAACGATGTGCCCGAGTACCCGGAGGAGCCCGAGACCGGTGCGACGTTCGAGGAGAACGCGCACGCGAAGGCGCTGGACGCGGTCAAGGCGACCGGGCTGCCCACGGTCGCGGACGACTCGGGCCTTGAGGTGGACGCTCTCAACGGCATGCCGGGCGTGCTGTCCGCGCGTTGGGCAGGTTCACACGGCGACGATTCGGCGAACCTGAATCTGGTGCTCAACCAGCTCGGTGACGTGCCGGATGAGCGCAGGGGCGGCGCGTTCGTGTGCTCGCTCGCGCTTGTCGTGCCGGGCCAGGAGGACGTGGTCGTGCGGGGCGTGTGGCCGGGCCGGATCATCCGGGAGGCCAGGGGCACCAACGGCTTCGGCTACGACCCGATCTTCGTGCCGGAGGGCGAGACCCGCAGTTCGGCGGAGCTCGAGTCGGTCGAGAAGGACCGCATCTCGCACCGCGGCCGTGCGCTGGACCTGTTGCTTCCGCACCTGCGCGCGCTGGCGTCGTCCTGACTTTCAAGTCCAGCTTCACAAGACGGCGGTCGCCGCTTGTGAAGCTGGACTTCACAGCTCTTGGTCGGCCAGGGCGGCGGCGAACAGCGGGATGAGCGCGTCCCTCAGGTCGTCGCGGGACCGGACGGGGCCCGCCCCGGCGATCTGGTCGAACAGCAGGCCGTCGATGTGTGCCACCAGGTTCGCGGCGCGGCGCGTGTGATCGGGCACCCGCCTCGCGGCGAGGAGTTCCTCGGCCATCGAGCGGAAACGGCCGCCGAGTTGGTCCAACGCGTGGCGGAGTTGCGGCCGCCTCGTGGCTTCGAGCGTCAACTCGAACCGGGCGATCATGCGGTCACGTCCCGCGGTTGCCCAGTGCTCGATCAGTCCGGCGACCGCGTCGAGATCCTCGGTGCGGCCGGTGTCGATCTTCACGGTGTCGATGTCCGCGGTGTCGATGTCTGTTGCGCTCAACGCGGCGAGATGGTCGAGCAGAGCGGCCAGCAGCGCCTCCCTGGTGCGGAAGTAGTACGAGGTCGATCCTTCCGCGACACCGGCTGCTCGATCGACGGCACGGTGCGTGAGTCCACGCATGCCCTCACGCGCGAGTGTGACGATCGCGGCATTGAGCAGCTCGGCTCGACGGTCAGGCACTCTACAAGTGTAGAGTCCTCTACAGGCGTAGAGGAGGGGCGTCGTGGCCACAGCGGTGATCGCGGGTGGGGGAATCAGTGGCCTCGCGGCCGCGATCGCGTTGCACAGGGCGGGATGGGACGTCGAGGTCTACGAGCAGGCGCCCGAACTCGGCGAAGTGGGCGCCGGGCTGACCCTCTGGCCGAACGCGTTGCGGGCACTCGACCACATTGGACTCGGCGACCGCGTCCGTGACGTCGGAGTGCTCGCGGGCAGCGGCGGGGTCATGGATTCTCGCGGCAACTGGCTGATCCGCGCCGACACATCCCTGCTGGACCGTCGGTTCGGACCGGCTGTGGCACTGCACCGGGCGGAGCTGCAAGCGGCGCTGCTCGAGGCCGTGCCGCCGGGTGTGCTGCGCACGGGTACGAAGATCACCGGCGCTCGCCTGGCCGGGCAAGGAGTGGTCGTTTCACACAGCCATGGGGAGTCACCTGCGGATTTGCTGGTCGCGGCGGACGGGCACCGCAGCGTCGTGCGGTCCCGGTTCTGGCCGGGCAGTGATCCGGTCTACGCCGGCGCGACGGCCTGGCGCGCGGTCCTGGACCGACCTGGCAAGCGGCTGGACGTCGCCGGCGTGTTCTACGGCCGCGGCGAGGAGTTCGGCCTCGTCCCACTTCCCCAGGACCAGGTGTACATGTTCGCCGGTGCGACCGTCCCGGCAGGTGGCCGCAGCCCGGACGGCGAACTGGCCGAACTGCACCGCAGGTTCGACAGCTGGACCGATCCGATCCCGCGACTGCTCAGCGAGGCGACACCGGACAAGATCCTCCGGCACGATCTGGCGTACCTGCCGAAGCTCAAGTCCTACGTGCACGGGCCGGTCGTGTTGGTCGGCGACGCCGCACACGCCATGACGCCGAACATGGGGCAAGGGGCGTGCCAGGCGCTGGAGGACGCCGTGACCCTCGGTGTGGTCGCCCGCAGCAATGACCTCACCTCGGCGCTGGTTCGCTACGACAGCCTGCGCCTGCGCCGGACCCAGTCGATCGTCAGGAGGTCGAGGCAGGTCGGCCGGGTGGGCCTCACGACCTCGGCCGTGGTGGCGGCCGCCAGGGACCGGATGATGAAACTGGTGCCTGCCTCGGCGATGGTGCGCTCGTTCAGCCAGATGTACAACTGGTCTCCCCCTAGTACAACTGACTGACCTGCGGTTACGTCAGGTACGGCTCGACAGCCGCGGCGGCCGTGGTGACTGAGCGCATCGGGACCTCGAACTTCTGACCTTCCGGGTGCTCGGTCAGCAGGATCACGATGTAGTGCCAGTTCTTCCCGACCAGGCCGGTGCTGTGCACGGACATCTGGCCCTTGCCGCTGGTCGTCCAGCCCTGTTTGACGGCCCATTGCTGTTTGGTGCCGTAGGACGGGATGCCGAACCACTGCCGGACGCCGTCCGACCCGTACTCGGTCGCGTTGGCCATCGCGTCGACGATGACCGTTCGGATCGCCGCCGGCGCCTGGGTCAGGATGTACTCGTAGACCCGGACCATGTCGTTGGCCGTGATGAAGGTGTTGCCCCACTGGCCGGGATCCGTCGGTGCCTTCGTTCCCTTGAGGCCCATCTGCTGGCGCATGCGGCTGAGGATCGCCACGCCGCCGCCCTCGGACATCCAGAACCTGCTGCACATCTGGTCGTCGCTGCGTTTGATCATGTAGTTGACGTCTTGAGCCATCCTGCTGTCACCAGGGTGGCGCATCAGCGCGTCCACCCCGACCATCAGCTTGACCAGCGAGCCTGCGTAGAACGAGCGGTCCGCCCTCTCCGACAGCACAACGGTGCCGGAGGTGCGGTCCTTCACGACGACCGCCGCGGCCTTCTCCGACCTCGCGACTCTGCGGACGACCTCGTCGATGTTGAGGCTCTTGGGTGGTTGCGCCACGTTGGACGGCGACGCGGCCGTCGCGGACGCCGCGGATAACTTCTCGCCCGGTGGGTTCGTCCACTCCGGCGGCGCCGGTGCGTCCGGTGGTCCGGTCAGGATCGGTATCTCCTGTGTGGGCTGTGGGCCCGCCTGTGGTGTGGCGCATCCGCTGAGCCCTGCCACGGCGGTCGCCAGCGCGACCGCCGCCAACGTCCAAGGTGTCCGCCTCATGCCCAGCAAACGCTTGAGGCGGGATCCCAAGTTGATTCCGGATGGACTCAACTTTCGGGCAGGTCAGTGCGTCAGTGCGGCTGCTCGCCCGGAGGTTGAGCCATGGATGAAAAAGGCTATACGCCCAGGTCGCGGCGCAGTTTGGCGACGTGGCCGGTCGCTTTGACGTTGTAGCCGGCCTTGGTGATCTTTCCGTCACCGTCGACGATGAACGTCGAGCGGATCACTCCCATCACGGTCCGGCCGTAGTTCTGCTTCTCGCCGAAGGTGCCCCACGCCGTCATCACCGAGCGGTCCTCGTCGGACAGCAGGGGGAAGGTCAACTCCTCGGCCTCGACGAACTTCGCCAGCTTCGCCGGGCTGTCCGGGGAGATGCCGACGACGTCGAAACCGGCGTCGTTCAACTCGGCCAGGTTGTCCCGGAAGTCGCACGCCTGCTTGGTGCATCCCGGCGTGCCCGCGGCGGGGTAGAAGTAGACGACAACCGACCGGCCGCGGTAGTCCGAAAGCGACACCGGCTTGCCGGTGCTGTCGGGGAGGGTGAACTCTGGAGCCGGGTCGCCGACGGCCAGCCTCTTCTGCTCGCTCATAGCCGCAGAAGGTACCCGGCTCAGGAGGTGCCTTCGAACTCGGCGCGGTCCGCCGCGGCCGCGATGTCGGGCTGCACCGTGACCGTCAGGTCGATCGGGTCGGCCGGGACCGCGAACGCGAACGTCACCCGGATGTTCTTGCCCGGCGGCACCTCCGCGTCGGCGTTGACGCCACCTGCGTAACCCTGCGTCTTGTCCACCACGGGGTCCACCGCGTTGCCCGCGGGACCGGTCGCCTTGACCACGAGTTGGGCGGGCCGGTACGTCCGGCTGCCCTGGTTGTCCAGGACGACCTCGAACGCGACGGCACGCGGCGACTGCGGGTACGCGGTGTTCCCGGGGACGAACGACTTCGGCGCCAGGACGGTGACCGTCAAAGACCCGCGACTGACCGTCCTGCGCTCACCGAACTTGGCGGGTCGTTCGGAGATCGTGTCCGGGGCGGCGGCGGGGGAGACCCCGGTCGCGCTCGCGCTGCTCATCACACCCGCGTTGCACCCTGCTGCCAGCGCAGCGACTACACATGCGGCGACCGCCAGTCCGACGGGTCTCACGGGTTCCTGCTTTCGGCCTATGGGGAGTGAGGATGTACGACTCCCACAGGGTGGGGCTTGTCGCGTGAAATACCCACAGCGATGCCCGGGTCGAGTCGGAGCTGGTGTCGTGATGTGGCCATTCCGTAACCGAAAAGGCACCAGGAGTGACCGTGGACACCCCGTGGGCCGGATCAGGCCGCCATGGCGAAGAACACCACGAACAGGCCGACGGTGACCAGCCACGAGGCGATCAGCCAGCCGAAGTCCCGCCACGGCGAGACAGGGTGGTTGTCCTCGCCGGGGACGTAGACGCCGCGCGCCTCGAACCAGTCAACCACGCGAAGCGCCCGCCGCAGCGGTTCGAGTCCTCGCATGGTCCAGACCTCCAGTCGACCAGTCCTTCGACATGGTGTCAGTTTGTCCGGAATGGTCAAGCCACCGGGTGGAGTATCGCCGGAACAGGCCGGTCGCCCGGGATCGAGCCGGTGGAGAACCGGAACCCGGGGTGTGGTCGTGCGGAGCAGCCACTTCGGGAGAGTCAGACGGGCGGGGTGAACCCGTCGATCCAGCCGGGGTCGTCCGAATCGCCGCAGACCGCGCACGGCCGTTCGACCATGACACCCGGGGCGATCTCGTGGTAGATCGAGCCCTGGCCGGGCACAGTCATCGGCCGGAGGATGGCTACGTCGTCCTCGTCCTCGAGGCGGATGTGGGTGACCTGACGGCAGCCATGGCAGACCGAGCGCTGCGGCAGTGACCCGGGCGTCGTCATGTCCACAACGTACCTGTGGTCACCACACGTCGCCTTCCCGCCAGTCGCAGATGATCGAGGCGGACAGGTCCACCTGGACAGCCACCGGCAGGACATGGATGTTGCCGTCGTTGTCGTCGGTGCGGACGACACCCTCAGGCGTGAGCACCGACGACGGTCCTGTCCAGAGTCGCCACCCGCGTGCCCTGTACAGGGCCGCGCCGTCGTCGCTGGCACCCAACACGCCGAGGTCGTAGCCGCCTCGCACGATCCGTTCGATGTCCGCCATGACCGTGCCGCCGTGTCCTTGGCGGCGTCGGGCGGGGTGCACGGCCACAGCCTCGACGTACCCGGCCCGCAGAGAACGCCCGTTGACGAGCATCCGTCGCTGTACGACGGCACCGTGCGCGATCAGGTCCTGACCGTCCCAGAGCAGGGTGTGCATGCCGCCCAGGGCGTGGTTCCAGTCGTCGTCGGAGAAGTCACCGTCGAAGGCGGAAAGCATCAGTGCCCGGATCGCGCTCCGGGTAGCGGTGTCCAGGTCGGCCGTGTGCGCCGTTTGCAGCTGTGTCACGTGACCCATTCTGGTGGCGCGCGAATTCGGCCACCTCAGGTTGTCGGCCACCCGAGTTGGGCGAACCCCTGGTTGGCGCGGTACGCGCGCACGCCGGCCGCCGAGTACTCGATCATGTCGTCCGGCAGGTCGTCCGGGTCGAACCAGCCGAGTTCGGAACACTTCGACGGCTCGCGGTTGACCGGTTCACCCGTCCACCGCAGTGTCTCGAAGAACAACCCCAGCCTCGGCTCGATCCCGGAACTGGTCACGTGGGACGTGTGCACGTGCCTGAGGTCGTCGTGCTCGATCCGGACGCCGATCTCCTCCTCGGCCTCACGCGCCGCGGCGGCCAGCACCGACTCGCCGGCGTCGAGCTTGCCGGACGGCATGTGCCACTGGCGGTCGAAACGGGGTGACGGATCCCGGCGACGGCTCAGCAGCAGTTCGCCGTTCCTGATCAACAGCAGGTGGACGTCCACGATGTGCCGGTCGGTCATGGGTCGATCCTGCTACGCGGACCATGCCGTACACTGTACGGTAAGCATCGAAAGGCAGGGATATGGCGGATCTTCCGGAAGCAGTGGCGGCCAGCGGCACATTCGAGGCGTCGGCCGAGGACGTGGCCAGCGTCGAGGCGTGGTTCGCGAAGTACGACGGGCACGTGGCCAACGCCGAACTGGAGCAGATGGCCGACATGGCCCTGTTCCCGCTCAACATCGTCAGTGACAGCGACGAGTCGGGCAACGGCGGCGCGGCTCAGCAGACCCGTGAGCAGTTCGTCGAGAGCATGTCCCAGGTCGTCGGCGGTGCGGGCGACCTGAAGATGGAGTCGAACCGGACACCGATCTTCCTGACCAAGCAGCTGGTCCTCGTGGTCACCGACGCGACGTTCACGATCGACGGCGTGGCCCAGTCGGTGCGCTACGCGGACCTGCTGGTCAAAAAGGACGGCCAGTGGCTGTTCCAGACTATGGTGCAGGGCGGCTGGGGCGATCAGCTGAGCGGCTGACGAACACCTCGATCCCGTCGAGCAGCCGGTCCAGCCCGAACTCGAACGCGAAGGCGGGGTCGATCGTGCCGTCGAACGCCGCACCGGCGGCGGCGCCGACGGTCGCCGCGACCGGGTACTTCTCCGCGTCCCCGATCTGAGCGAGGAACGGCTGGTGCGCGGCCCACCAGTCGTTGTCCGTCATCCCCGTCTCGCGTTCGGCGCGGGTCTTTTCCACGCTGACGCGAGCGGCGCCGTGCACGTACTGCAGGACGAGGGTGAGCACGGCGTCCATCTCGACCTCGCTCAGCCCGGTGTCGGCGACCGCCCGCAGCTCGTAGTCGTATTTGGCGATCAGGTTCGGCCCGAGCGGCGGGCGGGTGGTCGGGACGTGCAGCAGCCAGGGGTGGCGCGAATGGAGAGCCAGGTTCTCTCGGGCAACCTGGTCCAGCCGTTCGCGCCACGCCCTGCCGTCCATGTCCGGCCGTGAGGTCTCGCCGTAGACGGTGTCCACCATGACGTCCAGCAGTTCGACCTTGCCGGGAACGTGGGTGTAGAGGGTCATCGTCCCGACGCCGAGCTGGTCGGCGACCCGGCGCATCGACAGCGCCGCGAGGCCTTCCTGATCGGCCAGGTCGATCGCGGTCCGGACGATGCGGTCGACGGTCAACGCGGGTTTGGTGCCCCGGCTTGGCCGTTCGGTCGTGCGCCACAGCAACGCGAGGCTTCGCGAAGGATCCCCTGAACCGCCGTACTCGATCACCGATGCCTCCCGCAGCGCCCCTTACGGCCGCAACCGTACAGCGCGAGCCGGGAGCAATTCAGCGGGTGGCCGGGATTCCGGAGAACCCGATTATCGGCGGCGAGCCGGGCGTCGAATGATCACAAATCAATTCTTGACCCGCGTGGGCGGTGCGGTGTCCGGTGAGGAGTACGCCATGTCCATTTCGATGCCCGAGATCTTGCCGTCGGTCATCAGAATCGCCTGCTTGCCCAGGCCCGCGGCCTCGAGGCGCAGGCCCACCTCGTAGGCGAGGCTCGCGTACTGCCGGTTGGTGAAATCACCTAGCACCCGGATGGTCAGATCTCGATAGGTCATGCGTTGAACCCTGGCGTGGCCGGGCTTGTCGCACAAGTCGCCCAATGGTGCGGGTTTCCTGCCGTATATGCGAATACGGAGTGTCCAAACGCGAATTGAAGATCACGAATATGTCCGCCGCGATCAGGCATCGGCAGACAGCCCGATCGCAACGGCATTGCGATGCCACTCGGCAGACTGGCGCTGCTCACCGCGGCCGAACGCCGGATCGCTGCATCCCTGAGAGGTCCGGATCCGATGCATGTCAAGAACCGTCCCGTGTTGCCCCACGATCGTGTGAGCGTGCCGCTGCCACGTGCTGTTGAGCCTCACCGCCTGCGACTCGACCCCAGCATCGGATCGGAAACGGCAGCAGCGGGCGGCGCGGCCAAGCTGACGATCCCGGGGGCTTCGCTGCGCCCCGGGACGTCCGGGTGTTGATCTCCGTCGCCCCGTAGTCGTCCCGAGACGGTTCAGCGCCCGATTCACTGGCCCGGAAACGCTGGTTTTGCGCAGGTCACGCCATACGTGTAGGGCCGGGGGGACTTGAACCCCCACTTGCACGGACCTAAACCGTGTGCCTCTGCCAATTGGGCTACGGCCCCTCTTCGACTTCGCGGGCCATAGCCTAGTGGCAGTGGGCGGTGGCCAGTCCGCCGCCGGTCATATCCCGGGGCCGCGGGTGCGGGCCGGGTGATCTACCGTGGTGCGCCGAGAGCCAGGCAGCTTTGGAGGACATGTGGCCCGCGATCCTGACACCATTCAGCGCGACATCGAGCAGGCCCGTGACGCGCTGGCGTCCACACTCGACCAGCTCAGCGTCAAAGCCAACCCGAAGAAGCTGGTCGACGACGCCACGGCGAGCGTGAAGTCGAAGTTCGACGACCCGAGGGTGAAGGCCGCGCTCATCGGCGTCGGCGTGCTGGTCGCGGTCGTCGTCGTGCGGGGGCTCTTCCGTTGAGCCACCTCGTGGGGACTACGAGCCGGTAGCCGCTTCCGCCGGCTCGTCTCCCGCGGTCTTCCCGGCGTCGGCCGGTGCCGCGCCGTCCTTGGCTGACGAGGCCTTTGCCGGGGAGGCCCGCTCGGTGGGCCTGGCCCGTTCGGGTTTGTCCTTCTCCGCGGTCGCGTTCTCGGTGTCCGGCGCCGTCGCGGCTGCTTTGTCGTCCGCGAGCTCGTCGACGTGCTGCGGCTTGGCCAGTCTGGCGTTGAGGTACGCCGTGGTGAACTCCAGCGCGTCGCCGTCAAGGCGGTGCACCACGGTGCGGTTCTTCTCGTCGCCGGCGAGTTCGTCGACCATCTGATCCGCCCGGTCGCGGGCCGCTATCAGTCCCGGTGCTGTGGCGGTGAGGGTTTTACCTCTGCCGACGATCGTGATGGTCCAGTCGTCGCCATCCGGCACGTAGTTCGCTTCGATCGGTTCGATCATGGGCCGGCCCCTCTCGCCGCGGCTCCTTCGTCGAGCTTGCTCGTCACCATTAGACGTCTTACGAGCCTATCTCGACACTTCAGCAGCGGGTGATCGATCCAGAGTGTTACCCCTCGCCTCGGTCTGCTACTGAGGGTGGTCATCTTGCTGAGTGACCTCCCCTTGAAGGCCGAACCACGTCATCCGCATGATGTGCTCAGCCGCCTGTTCGGGTGTCACGTCGTCATGTCGCACGTACCAGACGGACAGGCGCTCACACGCGCCGACGAGGATCTCCGCGGCCGCTTCGAGCGACTGCTCGTCCGCGTCCGGCATGTACGCCGAGAACAGGGCGATGTGCAGCTGGATCTGCTCCTGGCGGGCCGTTTCGATCTCGGCGACGGCAGCCGGGCCGACCACAGCTGTCTCGGTGCGCAGCAGCAACTCCCATGACCGGCGGTGGTCGTCGGTGAACCGGAAGAACGCCACCAGGCCGTTGCGCAGGGCCTCTTCGGGCGAGCGCGCCCCGATCACCGATTGCGCGGTCTGTTCCCGCAGCTCAGTGCGCACCTGCCGGATGCAGGCGACCAGCAGGCCCTCTTTCGAGCCGAAGTACTCGTAGATCATCGGTTTGGACACGCCCACGCGGTCGGCGATCTCGTCCATCGAGGTCGCGGCGTACCCGCGCTCGGCGAAGACCGCTTCGGCGATCGTCATCATCTGCCGCTCCCGGTCTGCCCGTGGCATCCGGCGGCGGCGTTCGGTCCTGGTCTCCGCACTTGTCACAAGTTGAGTCTACCGTTTCCTACTTGAAGTAACCTACTATCGGTAACATCGGGCGGACCCTGACAGGCTTGGAGGTCAGATGGGCAAGCGGTACGAGACCGGCGTCGTGATCGTCGGCACCGGGTTCTCCGGCTTGGGGATGGCCATCCAGCTGCGCAAAGCAGGCCGGACCGACTTCCTGGTCCTGGAGAAGGCGCAGGACGTCGGCGGCACATGGCGTGACAACACCTACCCCGGGTGCGCCTGCGACATCCAGTCGCACATGTACTCCTTCTCGTTCGAGCAGAACCCGGAGTGGAGCCGCTCCTTCTCGCCGCAGCCCGAGATCTGGGACTACCTGCGCGGCGTCACCGAGAAGTACGGCGTACGCGACTACATCCGGTTCGGCGCCGAGATGGTCGGCGCGCGGTGGGACGCCGACGAGAGCCGCTGGCATCTCAGGACGCGCAACGGCGACGAGTACGTCGCCAAGTTCGTCGTCTCGGGCATGGGCGGTCTGCACATCCCGAGGATTCCCGAACTGCCAGGCCTGCCGGAGTTCAAGGGCGAGGTCTTCCACTCGGCCGAGTGGAACCACGACTACGACCTGCGTGGCAAGCGCGTCGCGGTGATCGGGACAGGTGCGAGCGCGATCCAGTTCGTGCCCCAGATCGCCCCCGAAGCCGCCGAGCTCACCCTGTTCCAGCGCACCCCGCCGTGGATCATGCCCAAACCGGACCACGCGATGCCGGAGTGGAGCAAGCGGGTGTTCAAGTCCGTGCCCGGAGCGCAGCGGCTGTACCGCAACGCCATCTACTGGTTGCTCGAGGCGCGGGCCATCGGGTTCAACGGCAATCCACGCCTGATGAAGGCGGGCGAGTGGCTCGCTCGCCGCCACATGGCGCGCCAGATCAGCAACCCCGAACTGCGCCGCAAGCTGACGCCGGACTACACGATGGGCTGCAAGCGGGTCCTGGTGTCCAACGACTACTACCCGGCGCTGGCGCGCGACAACGTCAACGTGGTCACCGAAGGCGTCACGCATGTGCGTGAGCACAGTGTGATCGCGGCTGACGGCACCGAGCACGAGGTCGACGCGATCATCTTCGGGACCGGCTTCCATGTCACCGATGCGTTCGACGAACTGGAAGTGGTGGGGCTCGAGGACAAGAACCTGGCGAAGGTGTGGAGCGACCGGGGGATGCAGACGCACAAGGGCATCACCGTCTCCGGCTTCCCGAACCTGTTCTTCCTGCTCGGCCCGAACACGGCGCTCGGGCACAACTCGGTCGTCTTCATGATCGAGTCCCAGATCCGGTATGTCGCCGACGCCATCGAGCTCGTCGAGCGCAGTGCGGCGAAGGCGTTGAACGTCAAGCCCGCTGTGCAGGACGGCTTCAATGACCGGATCCAGCGCAAGCTCGTCAACGGCGTGTGGACGCAGGGCGGGTGCAAGAGCTGGTACCTGGACTCGATGGGCGTGAACCGGACTGTGTGGCCGGGCTTCACGTGGCGCTACTGGCTGGAGACGCGCTCGGTCGATCCGGCCGACTTCGACCTGATCAGCTAGCCGCCGCACGGCTCGTGAAGCTGGGCTTCACAACCCTCGCTGTGAAGCCCAGCTGAAAGATTCGACGCGAAGTGGTCTCGTGCCGCGGGGCGCCAGGGAGGCCCCGCGGCACAAGGCCCTCAGCCTGCTCCGTTCCCCCCGCTGCCGTCCGGGCCCGCGCTGTGGTTGCCGTTCCGCTTCTCGTCGTGGTCGTCGACGTGGTCCAGGTAGATGGGGGGCTCGCTGGGCGCGCCCCCGATCCGGCGCAGCAGGCCGATCAGGTCAACGGTGTCCATGCCGCACAGCTCGGCCATGCGTTCAAGAGCGGCGAAGTCGAGGTGGACCTCCGCGGCGCCCACGGTGTGTCCCGCGGGATGGTGGTCGAGTCTGTCCCGTGCCCAGCGCCGCAGCGGCAGTAGTTCGGGATGGTCGTCGCGGACGACCTGGCGTAGGTCGATCCGGACCCGGCCGCGTGGCGAGTCGGTGAACACCCGCTCGTGCACGCGTGCGATCAACTCATGGGGTAGCTCGTCCAGCGCCAGGCAGATCTCCACGAACCGGACCATCGAGCACTGCCGCGTGCCCAGTTCGTAGGTGGCCAGCGTCTGCAGCGAGATGTCACTCTGCAAGCGGCGATTGAGCTGCTTGCGAGTCAGGCCGCGCTTCTTGCGCAACCTGCGGATCTCGTCCCCGAGCACCCGCTGGTACACAACCACGTCGAACAACACACAGGTGAAACTCGCCAGTAGCGGCACTCTTACGCGAAAGTAGCTTTTTCTTCCAGTGTTACGCCGAACGAGTGAACCCGGGTCGCGTGGGCCCGGGTTCAGCCAGGTGGCCTGTGGTCGGAGTTCGAGCCGGTCAGTTGACGCAGGGCGCGCCGTTGGAGCCGATCCTCGGCGCCGAGCCACCGGGCTGCTGCTGGGTCCGGGCAGGCCCGGGGTCGAGTTGCAGCAAGGGCTCTCCTGCGAGGCCATTGGTCGCCTTGTAGTCCTTGCCCAGGAAAACGGCCACGTGGCCCTTGGCGAGCGTGGTGTCCTGCTCCACTGTGTAGTCCCCGCCGAGTGCGGCGGCGACCTTGTCACCGTTTTCCTTCTCGCCGCGCGCGTAGCGGACCACGGACGTCGTCCTGGTCTTCACGTTGCTGGTCTCACCAGCGGTGAAGCCCTTGCCGCCGAGTGCCTCGGAAACCTGGTTGGCCAGCCCTGTCTTGCCGTTGCCGTTGCGCACGTCGACCGTGATCGCCTTGTTGTCCGAGTCACCGGGCTTGTCCGACGGGGACGGCGCGCCGCTCGACGGGGCCGCCTGCCCACCGTTGAGCAGGCCCTGCACGAACGACTTCACCTCGGCGGGCTTGATCTCGACCGCGTCCCCGTCCTCCGGTGTCTTGAGGTCGGGACGGCCGGTCGGGATGGTCTTGAAGTTCAACGCGCCACCGGACATGCCCTGCATCTGCTTGGCGAACTGGACGATGTTCCAGCCCTGGTTGAGCACGATCGACTTCTTGATCGCGGCGAGCAGCTTGTCCAGCTTGCCCTGGTCGGTCAGGGTGCCCGCGCTGAGCACCTTGTTGGCCATGCTCTTCATGAACACCTGCTGGCGCACGATCCGGTCCAGGTCGCCGTTGGGCAGACCGTGCCGCTGGCGGACGAACGACAACGCCGCCGGACCGGACACCTCCTGCTCCCCGGCGGGGAAGTGAGCGCCTGAGAGGGGGTCGTTGGCCGCCTTGACCAGGCAGACCGGGATGCCGCCGATCGCGTCGGTGATGTCGGCGAAGCCGAACAGGTTGATCTCGGCGTAGTTGTCGATCCGCGCCCCGGTCAGCTCCTGGACCGTGTCGACCAGGGTCTTCGCGCCGACCTTGTTGGACTCGACCTCCAGTTTCGGCTGGTCCTTGATGCCCTGGTTCTTCAGCTTGCGCATCTCGCTGACCTTGCCGCGGCCATACGCGGAGTTGATCTTGTGTTTGCCGAAGCCGCCTGCGATGTTGACGTACGAGTCACGCGGGATCGAGATACCGATCCCCTTGCCGCCGTCGTTCGGGATGCGCATCAGGATGATCGTGTCGGTGTTCAGCTCGCCGTCGGCCTTGCCGCCGTTCAGCCTGGCCAGCTCTTCCTTGGGCAACGGGTTGCCCTGGTTGTCCACCCGGCTGTCCAGGCCGACCAGCAGGATGTCGGTCGCGCCGTCCGCCGGTTTCGGGCCGCCCGCGTCCCCGTCGATCACGTTCGCGGTCGTGTAGCCGTCGACGATCTCGCTGTACTTGTTGTAGCCGTAGCCGGTGGCACCGAGCAGGATCAGCGAGACGACGGCGACCGCGACCTTGCCCCCGACCATCTTCGGACGGCGCGGCTCACTGGCCACGCGCGGTCGTGTGCGATCGCGGGGCGGAACCGACCGCGAGCGCGGACCTTCGTCTCGGAAGTCCTGGTCGTGCATCGGCGGACGTGCGGACTGGCGATCTCGGGGGAGCTGGTCACGACCGGATGGCGGCACCCGTCGACGGGGTGGCGCACCCTGCTGACCACGCGGCGGCACCGGACGTCCTCCTCGACCCTGGTCGCCAGCGCGGCCGCTCGACCTAGGCGGCCCGTACTCCAACTACCTCTCCCGTCACCTCGGCTGTGCCCTGTCCCGACTACCTATCAATGGACGCTCCGGGAGGGCCTCCGGTTGACCGGTAGGGTGGCACACCATCCCGGCCGGGGCGTCCACCACGTCACGGTACGGCGTGCCGCAGCCGCCCTGATCGATCTTTCGACCCATCTGACCAGCGAAGACTCCGTCGGAACCGATGTGGCGCGTTGCGTGCGCCACATCCATGCGAGATTACCGAGCGTTGACGACACTCGCTCGGTCACGCCGCCTGGTCACCGTGACGTTCCCGGCGACCGCCAGCGCCAAGATCACAGTCGCACCGTGCACGATCGCACCGGACACACTCCACGTGGACATGATCGGCGGGACGCAGGCGGCCGCTGTCAACAGCCATGGCCAAGTTCTGCCGGTTTTTCCGCTGTGCACCACGTGCAGCAGGTACCCGCCGAGCATCAGGTGGATCAAATTGGCCATCGGGTCCAAGGCCATGCCGAACACGGCGGGCGCGCCAACCTGCCAGGTCACGCCGGTGACCGCGAATCCGAGCACACCGAGCGTCGCGTAGCCGACGCCGAGTGCGCACGCGAGCGTCCGCACGCCGTTGATCGGGCCAGGTAGTTCGGCCACCGGACGGGGGCGACGTTCGTACCAGAGGAACGCCACCAGCGTCGCCGCCGCGATCATCGAGACCGCCAGCCACGTACGTGGCCGGGTGAACCAGTCGAACCCGGCGGAACTGGTCAGGCCCGCGAAAACCAGCACGATCCCGACGTACACCAGATACGCCGTCATGGGCCGGGACCGCAGGAAACCGACAGTCCGCACCGGCACCCAGGCGAACGACCGGACCGTGCACGCCAGACTGACCTGAGCGATACCCAACAGGGGCATGTACCCGAGCAGCACGAACGCGATCAGCGCCGCACCGGCCACCCCGAACAGCACCGGGCGGGGGATCTGGCGCAACGTGCCGTCGTCCCAGTGGAACGCCAACTGGCCGAATCCGACAGCCAGCAACAGCCCGCTGGTCAACAGGTACGCACCGGTCGACCCCGCCACGTGCACGGCCGTCGAACCGGCCAGCAGCACCAGGGGAACAACGGCGCCGAATCGGTCACGCAGCCACTGCATCGCCGGGCACGCGGCCACCGTCACCAGGAACAGTCCGAGTACCCAGAGAGGTTCGAGCACCAGCGACCCGACCGACGTGATCGTGTCCTCGGGGGCGTCCAGCAACTCCAGGGTCAACGGGATGAGCAGCCAGGCCAGCACGAACGCGAACACCGGTCTGAGCAGTGTGTGAATCCGGATCGCGAGATAGGACCCGTAGTCGTGGCCAGAGGAACGCCACGCCATGAGGTTGGCGTGTCCACCTGCGAAGAACAGCAACGGAGCCAGCCGCAACAGCCAGAGACCGCCGGTGTGCGTGAACGCCAGGACGGTCTCGCCGACAACGATCCCGGCCACGCTCAGCACCCGCAGCATCGACATGTAGTCAACGGGTGGCGCTTCCGGAGGGTCAGGCGCTGACCTGCGCAAACGGCTCCACGGTGGCCGTCCGGCCAGCAGCATGACCACCACTATCAGGCCGACAGCCCACGACGAGATCGGTTCCGCCCGCGGCGGCCCCCACCGCTGGTGCCACGAGTTGACCACCAGCCCGGCCGTGTACACGTCGGCGACGATCCGGCACGTGCCCGCGGAGTTCTGCGGATTGAGCTCACACTGTTTGTGCATGTCCCTGGACAACTGGTCGTCCAGTCTGCGGCGCAGGTCGGCGGGCAGCGGGTGGCCCTTTTTCTCGGCGTACCGCAGCAGGTCGTACCCCAGGTCGTGCGCCTTGCATCCGACGCTGTAGTCCCACCTGGTGTTCTCGTCGCCCATTGGCGTGGAGCAGCCACCGTCCACGTGGACCGCGCGCATGGTTCCGTCTGGCGCACGCAGCCGACCAGGCACGACTTTCTCCACCGCAGTGAAGTCAGCGGGCAACAGGGCGATCGGATCGACACCGGACGCGGAGTCCAATTGCGCCTCGATCGTGCGCGCTGCCGCCCCGATGTCCGCCGCCAGCGGGCCGTCCGCGGGAAGGAGGCCAGGTGGTGGCGCCGGGCGGGACGCGACTATCCCGAAAGTCAAAGCCGCGACTGTGACCGCCAACACCCCCAGCAACCTGCGCACACGCCGAAACTACCGCCCACCCCGGGATCACGCGGTGGGGTGGGCCCTCGGATCCGGTATGGCTGGCCGGGTTGTTCGGGCAGGATCATCGCTATGGCGTCCGGGCCGAACGAGTTGGGTGAGCTGCTGCGCGCTCACCGGGTCCGTGCTGGGCTGACCCAGCAGGAGTTGGCCGACCGCGCCGAAGTGAGCGTTCGGGCGGTCCGGTACATCGAGCAGGGCCGAGTCGCCAAACCGAGACCGGCGTCGATGCGACGGCTGGCCGAGGTCGTCGGCCTGGTGCTGGACGGCCGCACCGAACTGCGGATCGGTGCGCTGGGGCCGCTGAGCGTGCGGACGGGAGCGGGCCCTGTCGACATCGGGCCGTCGATGCCCCGGTCCTTGCTGGCGTTGCTGGCGCTGCAGCCGAACCAGGTCGTCACCCGTGAGGAAATCGTGGACGTGCTCTGGGGAGAGCACCCGCCGAAGTCCTCGTTGAACCTCGTTTATACATATGTCGCACGACTTAGACGTTCGTTGGACCCGGCCCAGCCGATCGCCGCCGCGCATGGCGGCTACCTGCTGAAAGCCGACGAGGGCAGCCTGGACGTGTTGCGGTTCGACGGACTGGCCACCCGGGCACGGGCGTTGGCGAACAGCGACCCGCACACCGCCGAGGTGACGTTTGTCGAAGCGCTGCAGTGTTGGCGCGGCGGTGTGCTGTCGGACATGCCGGACCGGTTGCGCCAGCATCCGGCCGCGATGGCTCTCGCGCAGCGCCGCCTGGCGGTCGTGCTGAGCTACGCCGACTTGGCCATGGCGCTGGGCCAGCACGAACACGCCGCGGTCCAGCTGCAACGGCTGACCGGCGAGGATCCGCTGCACGGCGGCCTGCACGAAGGGCTCAACGCGCGGCTGATGCTGGCACTGGCCGGATCCGGGCAGCAGGCCGCCGCGCTGCGGCTGTTCGGCGAAGTCCGTGACCGGCTGGCCGATGAGCTCGGCGTCCGGCCCGGTGTGGAGATGCGCGAGGCCCACCTGCGGATCCTGCAACGGGAATCACCGGCGACGACCCTGGTGGCCCCGTCACCGGGCCGCAGCGTCCCGGCGCAACTGCCCGCGGACGTCACCGGGTTCGCCGGTCGCGAGGCCCAACTGGACGCGCTGGACGCCCTGGTCCCCGAGGGGAGCCAGGCCAGCGCGGTGATCATCGTGACCATCGAAGGCATCGCGGGCGTCGGCAAGACAGCGTTGGCCGTGCATTGGGCGCATCGGGTGCGCAGCCGGTATCCGGACGGCCAGTTGTATGTTGACCTGCGTGGGTACGCCTCTGGCGCACCTGTTCGGCCACTGGACGCGCTGTCCCGGTTCCTGCACGCCCTGGGGGTTCCCTCGGAGCAGGTCCCGATCGACGTCGAAGAGGGCATGGGCCTGTACCGGACGCTGCTGGCCAACCGGCGTGTCCTCATCGTGCTGGACAACGCCGGCGGCGTCGACCAGGTCCGGCCGTTGCTGCCAGGCAGCGCGGGCTGCCTGGTCCTGGTGACCAGCCGTGGCAGGCTCGGCGGGTTGTCGGCACGCGAAGGCGCCTACCGGCTGGCGTTGGACGGCCTGCACCCCGACGAGGCCAAGGCGCTGCTGGCCCGCAGCATCGGCCAGGACCGGATGCGTGACGAGTCCGCGTCCGTCGCCGACCTGTTGGAAGCGTGCGCCTACCTGCCGTTGGCGTTGCGCATCGCCGCCGCCAACATCAACTCCGGGCCACACACCGAGATCGCGGCGTACACGGCGGACCTCCGCAGGCACGGCAGGCTCGCCGGGCTGAGTGTCGAGGGCGACGAGCAAGGCGCGGTCCAGGCCGCGTTCGACCTGTCCTACGCCCAACTCGAACCGGACTCGCAGAACCTGTTCCGCCTCCTTGGCCTGATCCCCGGCACGGACTTCTCCCCGGACGCGGCGATCGCGGTCACCGGCGGCACCCCGGCCAAGGTGCGCCGCGGGCTCGGCCACCTCGTGTCCGCCAACCTCGTGCACCCGGAACCCAACGACCGTTACGGACTGCACGACCTGCTGGCCGAATACGCGAGCCTCCGGGCACGTGAAGACGACGCGACCGAGGCACTGGACCGGCTGCTCGACTTCTACCTGCACACCGCACACGCGGCGACGAGCCTGCTGTTCCCGGACACGTCCCGGCTGTCGGTGCCCAAGATGGCCGACGGCGCGCACGTGGTCATGCTGGCCGACGAGACCGAGGCGATCAGCTGGCTGGACGCCGAACGCCCGAACCTGATCGCCGCGGTGAACTGGGCGGCGGCCAACGGGCCACGCAAGTACGCCTGGCTCATCACCGATGTGCTGCGCGGGTACTTCATCAGCCGCGGTCACGGAGTCGACGGCCTGGAGAGCTGCCATGTGGCGCTCGACGCGGCCAGGCAGGAAGGCGACCAGCTGGCCGAGGCGTCGATGCTCGACATCCTCGGTCTTCTGTACTACAACCTCAGCGACTACCAGCGCGCGATCACCCACCACAACGAAGCGCTCGCGCTCAACCGGCGAATCAGCAATCGCGCCGGGGAGGCCGCGTCGTTGCACAACCTCGGGCGCGTGCACTCCCAACTGGGCAGGCCCGCGCAGGCGGCCAGCTACTACTCGCAGGCCCTGACAATCCACCGCGAGACCGGCAATCGCGTCGGCGAGTCGACCGGCTTGAACTACGTCGGCGTCGCGCAACTGTCCCTTGGCCGTCCGGACCAAGCATTGAGCTGGCACAAACAGTCGATCATGCTCGCCCGTGAACTGGGCAACCGATACGTGGAAGCGCGCGCCTTGAACGGCGCGGGGCTCGCGCACTGGGCCATGGGCGAATTGGACAACTCCGTGCAGTGTCACCTGCGCGCGCTCGCAACGTGCCGCCAGTTGGGCGACCGGCACGGGGAGGTGAGCACGATCATCTGCCTCGCCGAGACCCACTGCGACGCGGGGCGTTACCGGCGAGCGGTCGTGCTGGCGCGTACGGGAATCACGCAAGGGCGTCAGCTGGGCGAGCGGCGTCACGAAGTGAGCGGCCTGGACATCGTGGCGACCGCACACATGCGACGCGGCCACACGGGCATCGCGTTGAGCCACTACCGGGACGCACTGCAGCTGGCCAGGGACATCGAATTCCGGTATGGCGAGACTTCGGTGCTGATCGGGATGTCCGCCGCGCTGCGCCGGTCAGGGCACGTTGCGGAAGCGCTCACGGCGGCGCGTGACGCGTTGGCCGTCATGCGGGACTCCGGCATGCGGTTGCTGGAGGCGAGGGCGTTGACGGTGCTCGCGTTGGGCCACCTGGCCTTCAATGACTTCTCCAGGGCGTACGACCACGCGCAGCAGGCGTTGGCCATCGCGCGAAAAACGGGGCAACGGCTGGTGGAGGCGTGGGCGCGCCAGGCGAAGAGCCTCGTGCTGCGCGGCCTGGGTGAGGCGGGGGAAGCGATGGTCGAGCGCGGTGCCGCGGATGCGATATTCACCGCGCTCGGCGTACCCCCGGTCGAGGACCTGTGAGCTGTCCATCGGTGCCCGGTGCGTATTACGACATACCCCCCGATGCCGTAATACGCGTTCCGGGTATCTGGAACGTTAGTCTTGGACAGTGGATCTACAGTGAAGATTCCCTGTACTTCCGAACGGTGTTCAACGGCAGCTTCAAACACGCTCTGAGCTGCTGTTATAGGCCCGTCCTCAATGGGGGACCGGCAATTTCGCGCCGAGGATCGGCAGTTGGATTCACAACTTCGCGTTGTTCGGTGATAGGCGCCGCTCTACGGCGCGGGTGAACTCGTTGAGACGTTTGGCGCAATGTCCAGACCGTTCGTCGCCGGTCACCCATCCGGGCTCAGGCCGGTGTCGACACTGGACTCCATGAGGTTCTTGGACGGGAAGGCAGTGGTCGTAACCGGGGCTGGGCGCGGCCTTGGGGAGGCGTTCGCGCTGCACGCCGCCCACGCGGGCGCGGCTGTCGTGGTCAACGACATAGACAGCGACTTGGCGGAACGGACCGCGGAGAACATCCGTGCCCAAGGCGGCAAGGTCGTCGCAAGCGACCACTCGGTGGCCGATCCCGGCCAAGCGCAGGCCATCATCGACCTGTGTGTCCGGGAGTTCGGCTCGGTGGACGGCCTGATCAACAACGCCGGGCTGAACTACGAGTCGTTGCCGTGGGACGAGGACCTCGACCAGATGAGGGAGCTGGTCGAGGTCAACGTCCTCGGGGTGATGTACGTGGGTGTCGCGGCGTCGCGGCAGATGCGGGCACAGGGTGGCGGTTCGATCGTCAACGTGTCCTCAGGAGCTCATCTCGGGCAAAGAAAGCTGGGAACCTATGCGGCGACCAAGGGTGCGGTCGCGTCGCTGACGTACTCGTGGGCGCTGGACATGGAAGACGCGGGAATCCGGGTCAACGCGTTGTGTCCCTTGGCGCACACAAGGATGGTGTGGAAGTCGGAGCGCTCGTTGCGGGCGTGCCCGCCGGACCGCACCGCGAGCCGGATCAGTCCGGTGGCGCTCTTCCTGCTGTCCGACCGAGCGCACGGGATCACTGGGCAGGTGGTCCGGTGCAATGGCCCGCAGCTGCACATCGTCGGGCAGCCGTACTTCAAAGCACCCATCCTGGAACGTGACGTCTGGGACTCCGACGGCGTCGAGCACGCGTTCAACGAGGTCTTCCAGGCGCACCTGGAGCCGTACGGATTGGAGAAGCGCCTCCCGCCAAGGCTGCGCAAATGGATCGTTCCCGCTACAGCTTCCTGAGGGCGGCACGGGCAAACGACGTCGTTTTGACGGAACGCCGGCGAGTTGACGTTCGGGCGGGCGAACGCCGCCACCGCGACCACACTCGTCGGCGCCCTAACGCGAACCGCCGCGGCTGGGCACGGCCTGAACTGTCCACCAGCCGCAGATCAGTCGGTGTCACCAGCAATCGACCGGTCTCGTGGCGCGGTCCGGACAGCACTTCCGCCGCGCCGTCACCGGATTCGTACAGTGATCTGAGCAGCACGTTGCCGGTGCGCTGGATTGCGGCGCCGGCCGGACTCCTCCTCGGTGGGCAGGGTGTCCAGGTGGCCCGGCGTGAAGATCACGACATCCGCCATGATCGGCGTGGCACTCGTGGCCAGCCAGACCAGTTGCGGCTCGGCCACCCCACCCGTGACCCGCAGCACGGTGTCCTTGTGCAGTTTCACTGAAATGCTGTCGCCGAGTTTGGCCATGATGTCCGTGAAGAACCAGGACAGATAGGCGCTCTGCACGTGGCGCGTCGCGAAACTCGTGCCAGTCAACGCATGGATCTCCGTGAGCATCCCGGTCCGTCCCGGTCGCGTCGACCTCGCCGGAGCGGACCTGGCTCGCCCACTGTGCCAGCGACGGGCCAGGCATGGCCGGACCTTCGCATTGGACGCTGTCGTCGATGAACATCGTGACGTCCTCGGCCATGGAGTTCATCCGCAGCAGCGGCGACTGGGCATGCCACCACACCCGGCCGGGGCCAGGCGGGTACGGGTCGATCAGGTGTACATCCAGTTCGCCAGAGCCAAGCAGATCGATGTTGGCGCCCAGCCGTTCCAGCACACTGGTTCCGCGTGGGCCTGCCCCGACGATCGCGACTGTCCTGGAGGACCCCACCTGTTCAAAAGTCGGAATGCCTGGCCAGGAATCAACTGTGCCCACCCAGTGGACGTGGCGGTCACTCCGGCCTGAGAACCGCTACAGGGCACTTCGCGTAGTGCAGGACCGCCTGGCTGACCGAGCCGAGCAGCATCCGGCGTACGGCACCGCGGCCATGGCTGCCCACGACGACCAGGTCCGCGTTGTCGCCCTGGGCCAGCAGGGCCTCGACCGGTTTGCTCATCGTTACCAGCGGCTGCACCCGCACATCCGGGTACCGGGCCGAGTGGCCGGCCAGCGCCTCGGACAACACGGCCTTGGCCTGGTCGGTGACAACACTCCAGTTCACGCCCCGCTCGCTGACCGCACCGAGCGCCTCCAACGGCAGATCGCTCCACGCGTGCACGGCGACCAGGTCGGCGTTGTGCCGCGTGGCGAAGTCGTACGCGAAATCGACCGCGCGTGTGCTCGTTGCGGAACCGTCGACGCCGACCACTACCCGGCGGCGTCGAGCGGGCTGGTCGGTTTCGCGAACCACCACGACGGGCGCGTTCGTAGACCGGACAAGCTCCGCGGATGTGGACCCCAACAGCACCTGGTGCACAGCACCATGGCCGGACGAACCGAGCACGAGCAGGTTCGCGCTCGACCCGAGTCGGTCCAACACGTCGACCGGGTCGCCTGTGATCACCGCGCCCTGAACTTCGTTGCCACCGGCCAGCGGCTGGCACTCTGCGACGAGTTCGTCGACGAGTCTCTGGTATTCGCCACGGAACGGGTCCTCCGACAGCACCACCATTTCGGTGCGTAGCTGCGTCAGTTCGGTCAACGGCCAACGGAACGCGTGCGCGATCACCAGTCGCCTGCGCCGCGTGGCCGCCTCCCTCGCGGCCCAGTGCGCTGCCCGGCGCGCCGAAGGCGAGCCGTCGTAGCCGACGACAACAGCGTCGTGTGCGGATTCGGACATCACGTCTCCTTTGCTCGGTGTCGATCTTCAGCGTTGCGTCCCGGTCGGCCTGGCCACCGCGTGCGACAGTGAGCCCGTGACACTCACTCTGGCCGCACTTGTCCGCCAGCGCGAATTCGGTCTGCGGGTGTTGGCGGGTGACGAGGCGACCAACCGCCAGGTCGGCTGGGTGCACGTCAGCGAGCTCGCCGACCCGGGGCCGTTCCTGCGCGCCGGGACGCTGCTGCTGACCACAGGCCTGCAACTGGGGCCGCCCGGCCCATACGTGGCGCGACTCGGCCAGGCCGGTGTGGTGGGCATCGGGTTCGGCGTGGGGCTGTCGCACAAGGCCGTCCCGGCCGGGCTGCTCAAAGCTTGCCAGGACGCGGGTATGCCGCTGGTCGAAGTACCGCTGGAGACCAGGTTCTCGGACATCACCAAATACGTGGCCGACGACATGGCACGGACCGCCGTCCGCGCCGCGCGCTCGACCGCCGACGTCGAACGCGCGCTCATCCGTTCGTTGGCCGCGCCCGACGTGCCCGGCGAGATCGTCCGCCACCTGGCGCGATGGCTCAACGGCTGGGCCATGCTGCTTGACCAGGACTTTCGTACCGTGGCGGCGGCCCCGGCCAAGGCCAGGCGCGAGCTCAAACGGGTCAAGGCCGAGGTGGACCGGGTGTCGCCCGCTGGGCGGTTCTCGCTGTCGTGGTCGGCCGACAAAGCGCAGGTGTCCGTGCATCCGGTTGATCACCTTGGCGGCTATCTGGCTGTCGGCACGCCGAAGCTGACCACGGACGGGCACAGCGTGATCGGCATGGCGCTGAGTTTGTTGGCGTTCCAGGGCGACCAGGTGACAGCTGTCCGGCGGGTGGAGCGTTCGTTGCGAGCGGCTGCCGCCAAATTCCTGATCCACGGTCTGAGCGAGGACGCCTTGGGCACCGGGGTCGTGTTGCCCAAACCCCCGGTCCGCGTCGCGGTCGTTCGTAGTGACGTGGCGTCCGCTGACGTTGCTGCCGTTGTGGAGAGGGAGATCCCGGACGCGCTGTTCGTCCAGGGCAGCGACTACCTGTTGTGCGTGTTTGAACGTCATGGTGTTCGCCAGTTGGCCGACCTGCTGGACGGACGTGGACGGGCCGCTGTCAGTGAGGCCGTGGCGTGGGAAAAGGTGCCGGACGCGGCGGCCGAAGTGGTGAAGCTTTCGGGTGCGCTACTCGGCACGGGACCGGTGATCGTGACCAAGGCCGACGTCGTCGACCAGGGCCTGGTGTCCCACGTGAACACCCCGGAAGTGCGCGCCTACGCCGACGCCCTGCTGGCTCCATTGCGCGCGTACGAGTCCACCGTCGATCTGATCGGCACGCTGCGGACCTTTTTGGCGTGCGACGGCAACTGGGGCGAGTCGAGCGCGCGGCTGGAAATCCACCGGCACACGTTGCGGTACCGGCTGCGGAAGATCGAAGAACTCACCGGCCGGAGCCTCGAAGCCACCAGCACACGGGCCGAATTGTGGGTGGCACTCCAGTTGTACAAGTAATGCGCAGTTTGTACAACTGACAGATCCGCAGGTCAGCGGTGTACTTCTGGCCATGGCGACCGGAATCCCCCAGCGACGCGTCCTGCGCACCGACATCCCCGGCCCGCGCTCGGCCGAGTTGCACGCCCGCAAGATCGCGGCCGTGGCATCAGGCGTCGGCACCACTCTGCCCGCGTACGTCGTCCGGGCGGGCGGCGGGATCGTGGTGGACGTCGACGACAACCACCTGATCGACTTCGGCTCCGGCATCGCGGTGACCAGCGTGGGCAACTCCGCTCCGCGCGTCGTTGACGCTGTCCGCGCGCAGGTCGAGGACTTCACGCACACGTGCTTCATGATCACGCCGTATGAGAGCTACGTAGCGGTGGCCGAGCGGCTCAACGACCTGACGCCAGGAGACCACGAGAAGCGCACGGCGCTGTTCATCTCCGGCGCCGAAGCCGTGGAGAACGCAGTGAAGATCGCGCGGCACCACACCGGTCGGTCGGCTGTCGTCGCGTTCGACCACGCCTATCACGGGCGTACCAACCTGACCATGGCCCTGACCGCTAAGAACATGCCCTACAAGCACCGCTTCGGGCCCTTCGCCGGCGAGATCCACCGGGTGCCGATGGCCTACCCCTACCGGTGGCCGTCCGGCAGTGCCACCTGTGCTGACCAGGCGTTTGAGGCCTTCACGACCGCGGTTCGGGTACAGGTCGGCTCGGACAACGTCGCCGCCGTGATCGTCGAGCCGATCCAGGGCGAGGGCGGGTTCATCGTTCCCGCACCCGGATTCCTGCACCGGGTCGCCGAGTGGTGCCGGGACGAGGGCATCCTGCTGATCGCCGACGAGATCCAGACCGGCTTCTGCCGGACCGGCGACTGGTTCGCCTCCACCCACGAGCGGATCGTGCCGGACTTGATCACCACCGCGAAGGGCATCGCGGGCGGGCTGCCACTGGCAGCGGTGACCGGCCGGGCCGAGATCATGGATTCCGTCCACACCGGGGGCCTCGGCGGGACGTACGGCGGCAACCCGATCGCATGCGCCGCGGCCCTCGCCGCCATCGACACCATGCACGCCGAGGACCTGTGCGGCAAGGCCCGCCGCATCGAGGCGATCATGCGTCCGCGACTCGACACGCTGGTCGAGAGATATGACCAGCTTGGCGAAGCCAGGGGACGCGGCGCCATGCTGGCCGTCGAGTTCGCCGAGCCCACACCCGCACTGGCCGGTGCGGTGTCCGCTGCCTGTCACCGGGCCGGGCTGATCACGCTCACCGCAGGCACTTTCGGCAACGTCCTGCGGTTCCTGCCCCCGTTGGTCATCGGTGAGGACCTGCTCACCGAGGGCCTGGACATCCTTGACGCGGCATTCCAGGAGGTGCTGTGAAAACCGATCTGTTCGTTGGTGGCCGATGGACGCCGGGCTCCGAAGGGACGTTCCCGGTCCTGGACCCCTCGTCCGGCGAGACCATCACTTCGGTGGCCCGTGCCGGTCTCGACGACCTGGACGCCGCTATCACCGCAGCTCACGAGGCATGGCCCGCGTGGGCAGCCACCGCGCCCCGGCAACGCGGCGAAGTGTTGCGCCGCGCCTTCGACGCGATGATCGAACGACGCGAGGAGATCGCGGCGTTGATCACGCAGGAGATGGGCAAGTCCCTGGACGACGCGCGGGCCGAGGTGACCTATGCGGCCGAATTCTTCCGGTGGTTCTCCGAGGAGGCCGTCCGGATCGGCGGTGAGCTGCGAACGGCTCCGGGTGGGGCGAACCGGATTCTGACGTTCCAGCGCCCGGTCGGCGTTTCGCTGCTGCTGACCCCGTGGAACTTCCCGGCGGCCATGGCCACCCGCAAGATCGGCCCGGCGCTCGCGGCTGGATGCACCGTCGTGCTGAAACCCGCCGAGGACACCCCGTTGACCGCGCTGCTGCTGGCCGGTCTGCTGGCCGACGCCGGCGTGCCTGACGGCGTTGTCAATGTTCTGACCACGGACAAGCCGGGCGATCTCGTCACCAAGGCATTGGCGGACGACCGGGTTCGTAAGCTTTCCTTCACAGGGTCGACCCAGGTCGGCAGACTGTTGCTGGCGCAGGCCGCGGGCCATATTGTCAAATGCTCCATGGAACTGGGCGGCAACGCGCCCTTCCTGGTGCTCGACGACGCGGACCTGGACGCGGCGGTGCAGGGCGCGATGGTGGCCAAAATGCGCAACCACGGCCAGGCGTGCACGGCGGCCAATCGTTTTCTTGTTCATGAATCCGTCGTCGGCGAGTTCACCGAGAAGCTCGTTTCGGCCATGCGGGCAGTGCCGTCGGCCCCGGTGATCAACGAACGTGCGCTGGTGAACCTGGAAGCCAAGGTCGAATTGTCCGGCGGCGCCATCCAGCTGGGCGGGAAACGGACAAAAGGTTCCGGTTTTCACTATCCGCCGACGGTCGTGACCGACGTTCCCCGTGACTCGGCCCTCGGCCGCGAGGAGATCTTCGGTCCGGTGGCGCCCATCTTCACCGTCCATGACGACGAGGACGCCGTCGCGTTCGCCAACGCGACCGAGATGGGGCTGGTGAGCTACCTGTATACCGCTGACCTGGCCAGAGGACTCCGGCTGGCGGAACGGCTCGACGCCGGGATGGTGGGGCTCAACCGGGGTCTCGTGTCCGACCCGGCCGCGCCCTTCGGCGGCCTCAAGGAGTCGGGTCTGGGCAGGGAAGGCGGCTTCGAGGGCATCGCGGAATACCTGGAAACCACGTACGTGGCGACATCCTGGTAACGGCAATTGGGATCAAGATCCGAAGAAAGTCGGGTTGACCGGGCTTTATCCGCTCTGGTGTAGTCGCTTTGCGTTCACCTCCCTGCACTTTGAGTGGACTTCGGAAGGAATGATCCGTTGAGCACCAACAAGTGGTTCAGCGCGCTCAAGAAATCCGCGATCGCGGTCGTCGGCGCGGCGACCATGATCGGCCTCGCGTCTCCGGCAGCGGCGCAGCAGCCGTCGGGCAGCCCGGACGGCGAGGTCGGCACCCAGGTCGTCGGCGGTACGAGGGCAGCCCAGGGCGAATTCCCCTGGATGGTCCGGTTGTCCATGGGCTGTGGCGGCGCGCTGTACACGCCACAGATCGTCTTGACCGCGGCGCACTGCGTGTCGCGGACCGGCGCCAACACCAGCATCACCGCCACGCTCGGCGTGGTGGACCTGCAGAGCTCCAGCGCGATCAAGGTCAGGTCGACCTACGTCCACCGCTCCGCGACCTACCCGACGGCCACTGGTGGTGACTGGGCGCTGATCAAGCTGGCCAGCCCGGTCAACAACGTGCCGACGCTGAAGATCGCGACCACCAAGGAGTACGACAACGGCACCTTCACCGTCGCCGGCTGGGGCGCCGCCTCCGAGGGTGGCGCGCAGCAGCGCTACCTGCTCAAGGCCCAGGTGCCGTTCATCAGCGACTCCACGTGCAGGGCGTCTGGCGGCAGCTATGGCGACCTGATCCCGGCCGCCGAGATCTGCGCGGGACTTCCGCAGGGTGGCGTGGACACCTGCCAGGGTGACTCCGGTGGCCCGATGTTCCGCAAGGACAACGCGGGCCAGTGGATCGAGGTCGGCATCGTCAGCTGGGGCGAGGGCTGCGCGCGGCGCGGCAAGCCCGGCGTCTACACCGAGGTGAGCACCTTCGCCAAGGACATCGCCGCAGCGGCAGCCAGGATCTAGCCACGCTGCTTCAGCGATGAAACCGCAGGCCCTCGTAGGTGGCTCGTCGGGACGGCCACCTACGAGGGCTTCGGCCTGAGCTCGTCCAAGATGAACATCGTGTGCGTCGCCATCACCTCGGGCATCGACTGCAGCCTGTCCAGCACGACGTCACGTAACGCGTCGCTGTCAGTGGTCCGTACGAGCAACAGGCCGTCGTATCCGCCGGACACCATCGCCGCGTGCTCGATCTCGGGCATGTCGGCCAGGCGCTGAGTGAACTCGCGCCACGACCGCTGGCGCAGTTTCACGGCCAGGTACGCCGACACCGTGTAGCCGTACCGGTGCGGATCGATCGTCGCGTGGTAGCCGGTGATCACACCGGACGACGTCAGCCGCTCGATCCGGGCGTACGCGTTGGCGCGGGAGACGTTGACCTGCTCGGCCAGCTTGCGCACCGAGATCCGGCCGTCGGTCCGCAGCAGTTCGACGATCCTGCGATCGACCTCGTCCAGTGCGGGCGCCATCCGTCCATCGCGCTCCCCCTGGCCGGACATCTGGTCGGACATCCGGGCCTCCCGTCGCGCTCCCGCAGGCAACTCGTCTCGGCCTCGGTCACCAGCGTGGACAAGCGTCACGATACCAACTGACCATTCGGTCATGAAGTCGATCGAGGCGAGCCCCGAGCTCACACTGCCGGGCCGGAAACCCATCCAGCTGGTCGACGAGAACGGGTCGGCCGTCGGTGACCTCCCGGACGAACGCGTGCTGCGATCCTTGCACCGCGCGATGGTCCTGGGCAGGCGGTTCAACAGGCAAGCCACCGCGCTGACCAAGCAGGGACGTCTCGCGGTCTACCCGTCGTCGGTCGGTCAGGAGGCGTGCGAGGTCGGCGCGACGCTCGCGCTCCAAGCCGACGACTGGCTGTTCCCGACCTACCGCGACACGCTGGCGGCGGTCACGCGCGGCGTCCCCGCGGTCGAGACGCTGACCTTGTTGCGCGGCGACTGGCACTCGGGTTACGACCCGTACGCGTATCGAGTCGCTCCGTTGTGCACGCCTCTGTCGACGAACGGGCCGCACGCGGTTGGCCTGGCGCACGCAGCGCGCCTGCGTGGGGACTCGTTGGCGGTGCTTGTGTTCATGGGCGACGGCGCGACGAGCGAGGGCGACGCTCATGAAGCATTCAACTTCGCGGCGGTGTTCAACGCACCGGTCGTCTTCTTCATCCAGAACAACCAATGGGCGATCAGCGTCCCGCTGTCCAAGCAGTCCAAGGCGCTGACGCTGGCACACAAGGCAATCGGGTACGGCATGCCCGGCTACCACGTCGACGGCAATGACGCCGCCGCTGTGTACACCGTCGTGTCCGAGGCGCTGGAACGGGCGCGCTCGGGCGGTGGGCCATCCATTGTGGAAGGGCTGACCTACCGGATCGACCCGCACACCAACTCCGACGACACCAACCGGTACCGGGACGCGAGCGACGCCGAACCGTGGCGCGCCACCGACCCGATCCTCCGGTTCAACCGCTTGCTAGGGGTGGACGAGTCGGCCTACGCGGACGAAGCCGACCGGATGATGGCCGAACTGCGCGCCGAGATGAACAAGGACGCGCACGTTGACCCGGACGAGCTGTTCGAACACGTCTACGCCGTGCCGACGCCGCGGCTGCGTGCGCAGGCCGCCGCGTTACGGGCGGAACTCGCGGTGGACCGGGATGAGGCGTGATGGCTCAGCTCAACATGGCGCAAGCATTGAACCGCGCACTGCGTGACGCGATGACCGATGACCCGAACGTAGTGGTGTTCGGCGAGGACGTCGGCCCGTACGGCGGCGTGTTCACGGTGACCGAGGGCCTGACGGCACAGTTCGGCGAGGACCGTTGTTTCGACTCGCCGCTGGCCGAGTCCGGGATCGTCGGCACCGCGGTCGGTATGGCGATGTACGGCATGCGCCCGGTCGTGGAGATGCAGTTCGACGCGTTCGCGTATCCCGCGTTCGAGCAGATCACGTCGCACGTGGCCAAAATGCGCAACCGCACTCGCGGCAAGGTCGCGTTGCCGATGGTCATCCGCATCCCCTACGGCGGCGGCATCGGCGGCGTCGAACACCACGGCGACTCGTCCGAGGCGTACTACACGCACACACCCGGGCTCACGGTTGTCACGCCAGGCACCACGGCGGACGCGTACTCGTTGCTGCGTGCCGCGATCGAAAGCCCGGACCCGGTGATCTTCATGGAGCCGAAGTCCCGGTACTGGAGCAGGGCCGATCTGGAACTGCCGGCACGGACCGACGCGATGAACCGCGCGGTGGTCCGCCGGGTGGGCCAGGACGTCACGCTGATCGCGTACGGCTCGACCGTCCAGACCTGTATGGAGACAGCGGACGCGGCCAAGGAGGAAGGCTGGGACGTCGAGGTCGTGGACCTGCGGTCGCTCACGCCGCTGGACGAGGACACCGTCTGCGCGTCGGTTCGTAAGACCGGCCGTGCTGTCGTCGTACACGAGTCGTCGGTGTTCTCCGGCTATGGCGCCGAGGTCGCCGCTACCGTGAGCGAGAAGTGTTTCCACTGGTTGGAGGCGCCGGTGCTGCGGGTTGGCGGTTTTGACGTGCCATACCCGCCGAAGGATCTCGAGGAGCACCAGCTGCCACACCCGGACCGGATCCTCGACACGATCGCCCGGCTGCAATGGGAGGACCAGTGAACGTCCGCCAGTTCGCACTGCCCGACCTCGGCGAGGGCCTTGTCGACGCGGAAATCGTGCGCTGGCTGGTCGAGGTCGGCGACGCGGTCGAGATCGACCAGCCCGTGGTCGAGGTCGAAACAGCCAAAGCCGCCATCGAGGTGCCCGTCCCGTACGCCGGCGTTGTGACCGCGCTGCACGGTGAAGCCGGATCGACGGTCGAGGTCGGCGCACCTCTGCTGTCGGTGGCCTCGGCCGGGCTGTCGGAACCGGGCGTCGAGACGAGCCCCAACCTGGTCGGGTCCGGCGTCACCAAACGTGCCCGACGCCAGGGCCGACGGCGGCCCCTTGCCGTCGCCGAAGCTGTGGCTGCTCCCGTGAGCCAGGTGGCTGTCGCCCCGAAACCGGGCCCGGTCGCGGTGGTGTCGCCGGTGGTCCGCAAGCTCGCGAGGGAAAACCACGTCGACCTGAAGGCGTTGTCCGGAAGCGGCCCCGACGGCCTGGTCCTGCGCAAGGACGTGGTGGCCGCGATGTCCGACCAGGCCGAGAACACCCAGGCCGGTGGGCAGACGAGGATCCCGCTGCGCGGTGTGCGGGGCATGATGGCCGAGCGGTTGAGCCGCTCCCGCCGGGAGATCCCCGAGGCGACGGTCTGGGTGGACGTCGATGCCACCGGACTGCTCGCCGCGCGCCAGGAGATCAACAGCGTCGACCCGGCCCGCCCGGTGAGCCTGCTCGCGCTGATCGCGCGGTTCTGCGTTCTCGGGTTGAAGCGGTACCCGGCGCTGAATTCCACCATCGACACCGAACGTGGCGAGATCGTGCTGTCGGACGCGGTGAACCTCGGGTTCGCCGCCCAGACACCACGTGGCCTGGTCGTCCCCGTGGTGAAGGACGCCCAGCAGTTGACCACCCGTGAGCTGGCCGCGCAGTTGGGCCACCTCACCGAGTCCGCGCGGGAAGGCTCGCTGCCGCCCGCGAAACTCACCGGCGGGACGTTCACCGTGAACAACTACGGCGTGTTCGGGGTGGACGGTTCGGCGGCGATCATCAACCACCCGGAGGCCGCGATCGTCGGCATCGGGCGGATCATCGACCGGCCATGGGTGGTCGACGGTCAGCTCGCGGTCCGCAAGGTGACCGAACTGACCCTCGCCTTCGACCATCGGGTCTGTGACGGCGAGGTCGCTGGCGGCTTCCTGCGGTTCCTGGCCGACTGCGTCGAACGACCCACCGCGCTGTTGGGTGACCTGTGATGGCGCCCTTGCGTGACCAAGGCCGCTGACCTGGGATTTCAGATCGGGTAGGCGTGGGTCTCGGTCGCCTTGACCGTGACCCACACCTGCTGGCCCGATGTCAGCCTCAGCTCGGCGACGGCCGCGGTGGTCACGTCGGCGAGCAGATCGGGTGTGCCTGTCAGCCGGACGCGGACTGTGTCGGCGTGCTGTTCGATCCCGGCCACTTCGGCCAGCCACGTGTTGCGTGGACTGCCCTCGGGACGCGTTTTGTGCAGGCTCACCGCGGTCGGCGGGAACGTGACGAACACCGGGCCGTCGATGCGATGCGCTGTGGTGAGGACACCGCCGTCGTCGAGTTTTATGCTCACGCCGTCGGCCGTACCGCGATAGAGATTCAGTCCGACCAGCGCGGCGATGTAGTCGGTACGCGGCCGCTTGGCGATCTCCGCGGGCGAACCCGCCTGCACCACCGATCCGTTTTCCACGACGAGCAGCCGGTCCGCGAGAACCATCGCATCCAGTGGGTCGTGTGTGACGAGGACGGTCGCACCCTCATACGCGTCGAGGTGTTTGCGTAGCTGTGCCCGGATTTGGATGCGGGTTGCCGCGTCCAACGCGGCCAGCGGCTCGTCGAGCAGCAGCAGGTCCGGCTGAATTGCCAGGGCTCGGGCGAGCGCGACCCGTTGGGCCTGACCGCCGGACAGTTGACGGGGCCGGTGGCGTGCCTGCGCGGCCAGGCCGACTCGGTCCAACCACTCGGCAGCCGCCGCGTTCGCTTCCCGCTTGCGCATTCCACGCGCCCGCAGTCCGAAGGCGACGTTGTCCACAGCGGACATGTGGCCGAACAGCAGGTAGTCCTGGAACACGACACCGACCGACCGCTGTTCCGGCGGAACGAACACGCCTTTCTCTGGGGCGTCGACGAGCCGACCGCCCAGCTCGATCATCCCGCTGGACAACGGGCGCAGGCCCGCCAACGCGCGCAGCGCCGTGCTCTTGCCGGCGCCGTTGGGGCCGAGCAGCGCCAGTGTGGTCCCGGGCTCCACTTCGACGTCCGCGGTCAGCACGAACGATCCGATGTGGACGTTTAAGGTCGCCTGCAAAGTCATGCGCGTGTTCCGATCCACCGGTCGCGCAGACTGACCAGGATCACAATGGACACGGCCAGCAGCACGAGACTCAGCACCGTGGCGCTGTCCGGGTCCTGCTCCAGCGCCAGGTAGACCGCGAGCGGCATGGTCTGGGTCGTACCCGGGTAGTTGCCGGCGAACGTGATCGTCGCCCCGAACTCGCCCAGCGCACGCGCCCAGCAGAGCACAGATCCGGCCGCGATACCCGGCGCGACGGTCGGCAAGGTGACCCGGCGAAACGCCGTCCACCGGGATGCGCCCAAGGTCGCGGCGGCCTCCTCGAACCGTGGATCTGCCCCGCGCAACGCGCCCTCCACCGCGATGACGAGGAACGGCATGGCCACGAACGCCTCGGCGACAACCACACCGGCAGTCGTGAACGGCAGCGAAATCCCGAACCACGCGTCCAGGTACTGACCGAGCACGCCACGCCGCCCGAAAACCAGCAGCAGCGCCACACCGCCGACAACGGGCGGTAGCACCAACGGCACGGTGACGAAGGCTCGCGCGACGCGCCTACCCGGCAGTTCCGTCCGCGCGAGCATCCACGCCAACGGCACACCCAGCACGAGACAGATCGCCGTCGCGGACGTCGCGCAGATCAACGACAACCGCAGCGCCTCACCGACCTCGGCGGTGGCCAGCTGGTCGACCAAGGTGGACCATGGCGCCCTGATGACCAACCCGACCATCGGGAGCACCAGGAACGCCAGGCCGATGAACGCGGGGATGAGCAGGACAACCGGAACCCGGGCACGAACCGCTCTCATGCTGTCAGTGTGACCGTTACGGAGTATCGAAGCCTGCCTTGGTCAACACCTGGCGGCCCTTGTCGGACAGGATGAAGTCCATGAATGCCTTGCCGCCCGAGGCGTTCCGCGCCTTGGGCAGCGTCACGATGGGGTAGTCGTTGACCGCCTGCGCGGCCTCGGGGAAGTCGACGCCGTCGACGTCCTTGGCTGCTGCGGACACGTCCGTCTCGTACACCAGTGCCGCGTCCACCTCGCCGAGCTTCACCTTGGTCAGCGTCGCTTTGACGTCCTGCTCCAGCGTGACCGGCTTCGGTGTGAGCTTCGCGACCTCGAACGCCTTCTTGGCCGCGGCGCCGCACGGCACCTGCTCCGCGCACAGCGCCAGCTTGATCTCCGGCTTCAGTACGTCGGCCAGTGAGGCCATCTTGTGCGGGTTGCCCTTGCCGACCGCGATCTGCAGCTTGTTCTTCACGAACGTGACCGTGCCGGTCTCGGCGACCTGCTTCATGTTGGCGGGGCTCGCCGAGGCGAACACGTCAGCGGGCGCACCCTGGTTGATCTGTTGCGCCAGCGCCGAGCTGCCGCCGAAGTTGAACTTCACCTTGGCGCCGGGGTTGGCGGCTTCGAAATCCTTGCCGAGCTGCGTGAACGTCTCCGTCAGCGAGGCCGCCGCGAACACCGTGACCTCGCCGGTGACCGGCTGGCCCGCACCCGACGGCGCGGCCGGTGGCTGTTCTGAGCTGCCACACCCGGCCAGCAGGATCGGGGCCACGAGCAGGGCCGCCAGCTTCTTCACAAGCATCCTCCGTATCTGCGGAACCATCTGCAATATACGGCAGCGTTTGCGGAGAACTTATAACTGGTTGCCGACTTTGTTAGCCTTGGAACCATCATGGAGAACTGACATCGCCACCTCGTCCGCGCCCGAGGCCCAGCGCCCGGCGGACGTCCCCAACCGAGCCATTCCGGTGGTGTGCGATGTCATCAACCCCCTACTTGGTCGCGCGTGATCTGGACAAGGTCTACGGCGATCGTCGCGTTCTCGACAGCGTCTCGCTGACCGTTTCCCCAGGACAACGCCTGGGTTTGGTCGGCGAGAACGGCGTCGGCAAGTCCACGCTGCTGCGGTTGCTGGCAGGTGCCGAGGAGCCGGACGCGGGCGAGATCCACCGGCCGCCGGACTGCGGCTTCCTTACACAGGAACTGCCGTACGGCCTGGACATGACCGTCGCTGAGGTCGTAGACAGGGCGCTGGCCGAAATCCGTGACGCCGAACAACGGCTGATGGAGCTCAGCACCAGGCTGACCGACCCGGCGGCACTGGCCGAATACGGCGACGTCCTCGAATGGGCCCAAGCACATGACATCTGGGACGCCGACCGACGCGCCACGCTCGTCATGGACGGACTCGGGTTGTCCGGCGTCCGGCACGACCGGGTCATCGGTTCGTTGTCGGGCGGGCAACGTTCCCGGCTGGGGCTCGCGGCCCTGTTGATCAGCCAGCCGCGGGCGTTGCTGCTGGACGAACCGACCAACCACCTCGACGACGAGGCGATGGCGTTCCTGGAGAGCCAGCTGACGCGACTGCCGGGCGTGGTCGTGGTGGCGTCGCACGACCGCGTGTTCCTGGACGCCGTGTGCACGACGATCGTGGACCTCGACCCGGCTCGTGGCGGGGTCACGCTGTACGGCGGCGCGTACACGGACTACTTGGATTCCAAGCGCGCCGAGCGCGCACGTTGGGAGCAGCAGTACGAGTCCGAACAGGACGAGCTGAAGCGCCTCAAGCTGTCCGTTGACGTCACGGCCCGCAACGTCGCGTACAACCGTCCACCACGTGACAACGACAAAATGGGTTACGACTTCTTCGGCGGCCGGGTGCAGAAGCAGATTTCGCGGCGTGTGCGCAACGCGCAACACCGGCTGGACGAGCTGACTCGTACCCAGGTGCGCAAGCCTCCGGCGCCGCTGAGGTTCGCAGCGAAACTCACTGCGACGCCGCCCGACGACAAGCTGGCTCTCTCGGTGCGCCACGTCAAGGTCGGCGGTCGGCTGGACATCGGTCAGCTCGATGTCGTGACAGGGGACAGGCTGATGGTCCGAGGCTCGAATGGCGCGGGCAAATCGACGTTGCTTCACGTTCTGGCCGGTCGGTTGCGTCCCGACGACGGGGAGGTCCGCCGTGCTCGTGGCGTCCGGGTCGGCCTGCTCGAACAGGACGTGGACTTCCCGGATCCCGATAAGACACCGCGGCAGCTGTACACGGGCTCGGCGCCGCTGGCCGAACTCGGCCTGGTCGCGCCGAGGGACCTGGACCGCCCAGTAGGCCACCTGTCCGTCGGTCAGCGACGCAGACTGGCACTGGCCGTCCTGATCGGCCAACCGCCGGACGTGCTGCTGCTGGACGAGCCGACGAACCACCTGTCGCTGAGCCTTGTCGAGGAACTGGAAGACGCGTTGCGCTCCGCGCCCGGCGCCGTCGTGATCGCGTCGCACGACCGGTGGCTACGGCGGACCTGGGAAGGAGCGGAACTGGTCCTTCAGGGTGGCCACGTGGCGTGAGCGGCAACCGAAGGGGTGGATGCGCGTCTTTCTAACACGATCACGGGTAACGGGAGAAACACGACGGACCTCGAAGTGATGCCTGTTCAACTACCCATAGGTGCGGCTCGGCTACGTTCGGCAGCAACTTACGTAGCAGTTGGACTGGATGTGCGTAATTACCACGAAGCGCTGCCGCCTGCTTTCCGCCACTATTGTCCGGGGCAAGGGGACCTCCTGGGGAGAGGGTCGAGGAAGCAATGACGGGGACCGCTCACTACAAACGACTCGTGCTGGAGCTGTGCCGGGCGTTCAACGACGGGAAGATATCCAGGATCGACGATTACCTGACGCCGGACTTCGCGGATCTCGGGGTGTCCGCAGGTCCGGATTGGTTCAAGAGTTCCATCCAGACGCTACGGCGATCGTTCAAGGACGCCCGCTGGGACGTCCTCGGCCTGGTCGCCGAAGGCACGACGACGGTCGTCCGGCTGAGGTTCACCGGGGTGCATGTGGGCGACTACCTCGGCGTCGCGCCGACGCGCTGCGCGGTCAGTGTGGAGCAGGTGCACATCTACGAAGGCCGTGACGGACGGCTCGCCACGCACTACTGCGTGCGGGACGACCTGGAGTTGCTCGACCAACTGGGCGTACGCCCGGACACCACGATGGTGGGGGAGACCAAGCCGATGCGTAAGAAGAAGGTTGCCGTCGCCGCGTTGTCGTAGCAACTCGACGCCTGGACTAGGAGGCCTGGCCTGCCCGGATGACGGTCGCGGCGAGCGCGGCCCGTGACTCCACCTCGAGCTTGCCTCGGATGTTGGAGATGTGGGTCTCGACGGTTCGCCGGCTCAGGCGCAGCCGCTGCATGATTTCCCGGTTGGTCAGGCCATCGGCGACAAGCGCCGCGACTTCCGTCTCTCGCGCCGTCAGCTGCGGAAGGGCGGCGCGCTGGGTGGACCTACGCGGCGCGACCGCGTTATAGCCCAGCGCCCTCAGCTGCTGGTAAACGCCGTCTCGGCGTCCGGGCATGTCGCAGAGCTCGTACTGCTTGGCCACCTCGGCCAGTTCGTTGATAGCCGCGTCGGTGTCGCCCGACGCGGCCAGGGCCAACCCCAGCAGTTCGCGGCTTTCCATCTCCTGCACCACGTGGTCAGTCACGTGAAACGCCGACATCGCCCGGGTCGCGCACTCGATCGCATCGCGCGTCTGCCCAACGGACATGTGCACCGTCGCATGGCAGTAGGCGATGTGGCCTGCCCGGTTGGCCAGCAGATCGCCACCAGAGCTTTCCGCCACGGCCTGTTCCATCATGACGGTCCATCGTCTCGCGTCGGCCGGACGTCCCCGGGACACCTCGGCGGCCACGAGACTGCGCGCGAAAACCGGGCGGTGCAGGGGATCCAGCAACGGCAACTCGGGCCCACCGGACAGGCGCACCAGATCGGCCACCGCCGCGTCCGCCTCGCCGTTGATCAGCCGCGCGCCGCCGAGCGCGCACCCCGCGACCGCCGACCACCAGTCCAAAGTGCCAACACACGCCCGCACGGCCCGTTTGCCCGCCCGCAATGCGAGACCGCGGTTGCGGCGACTTGTCTCGACCATCGCCTGGATCGTGTACGAAGAAGCCCGCAGTTTGTCGCTCGCGGACAACTCCGCGACCTCCACGGCCTCGGCGGCACTCGCACTCGCGTCGACCAGGTCACCCAACAGCAACTGGGCCATGGCCTTCCCGGTGAGCAAGTACACGAGCTGGTGGCTCTGCCCGGTCCGCACGGACAGCGCCAGACCGCGATCGAGATGCCGCAGCGCGACACGCGGCCGTGCCAGATACAACTCCGCCCAGCTGAGTGTCGCAGGTCCGTTCAGATTGGCCGCCAGATCGTCGTCGGACAGCTGGTCGATGAGCATGGCGCTTTCGCGCTGCCACTCCAGTGCCGCGGTCGCGTCGGCGGCACCGTACGCGGCCAGGGCCTGGACCGCGCACGCTTCCGCCTCCATGGCCCGGTCGCCCAGTTCACGAGCGGTGGCCAGGGCGTCGTCGATCCACCGGATGTCGATCTGGAAGTCGCAGCTGATCAACCCGACCGAGCCCAGTTCCAGCTCGAGAAGGACTTTCTCCCTCCGGTGCGTCATGGGCAGGCGCCGCAGTTCAGCCAACAGCAGGCCACGGGCCTCCTGATGATGGCCGAGCAGCTGCTCGACGCGCGCGCACGCCACTACTGCCGCGGCTCGGCGTGCGGGTTCGTCGGGCGGCAGTTGGTGCAGGACGGTTTGCAGGACTTGGCGACTCTCATGCAACGAGCCGCTCAGCACCAGCGCGTGACCAAGTTCAGCCAGCAGGCCCAGACGTTGGTCGGCAACAGTCTCGGGCAGCAGGTCGATCGCCGCGCGCAGCCACTGCGCTGCCGTGGCAGGGCCGTGCACGAAAGTCTCGCGTGCTGCGCTCGTGAGAAGGGCGATCGCGTCCTGGTCACCCACGCGCGCCACCCGCATCACATGCGGAGCCTGCTGGACCACAGGCGCGTCCACCAACGCCCGTGCGGCGCGCGAATGGGCGCCATGCAGCCAACCACGGCTCGCGGACCCATACGCGGCACGTCGCACCAACGGATGCCGGTAGCGCCACTTCCCGCCGTCCGTACGGACCAGATCTCGGACGACGAGCTCGTCCAGTGCGCCCTTCGCTGCGCGTTCCGGCAGTTCCGCCACACGAGCGACCGTGGCCAGTTCGAACGGGTCGTCCAGAACTGCCGCCGCGTGCGCGATCAGACGTTCCGGCTCGGCGAGCATGGCCAGCTCGGCGTGCAGCACCGCATCGAAGGAAGCGACGGTGCCCGCTTTGGACAGCGCGTCCAGATACAGCGGATTGCCCCCGCTGAGGTCGTGCAGCTGGCTGAGACGATGCTGCGATACATCCGGGCCGACCAACTCGGCGACCTGGTCTCGGGACAGCGGGGCCAGCTCGACGAACTCACTGTTGCCGGTCGCGAGAGACGCCGACAAGTGGGGCGGCTGCTGGAGCGGCCGGTACGCCAGCACGATCATCATGGGCACACGCGGCGGCCTGCGGACGAGCCGGCTCAACAACTCCGATGTTGCTTCGTCTGCCCAATGCACGTCGTCGAGCGTCAGCACCAGGCCAGCTGGCGCGGCCAGCCATTCCAGCAGCTCGCTCAACGCGCCGTGTACCCGGTAGCGACCTCCACCTGCCGGTCGGTGAGCGGGCGCGAGGTCCTCGATCGACGGCAGCACGTCGGCCAGCAATGCCAGGGTCTGGTCGTCCAACGCGGGGCGGCTGCCCACGAGGACGTCGTCGACAGCGTCGACCAGTACGGAGAATGGCGCCGTCCCGGACAGTTCCCCAGCTTGCCCGGCCAGCACCCGATGGCCGTTCGCGGCGGCCACCGCGCGGAATTCGGCCAGCAACCGGGTTTTCCCAATTCCGGGCTCGCCGACGACCTCGGCGATACACAACCCGGGACGTGCCAGCAGCGCCGTCAGCACGGCGAGTTCCTCGGCCCGCCCCACGAAGTGCGCCATGGACCCCATATCCCTATCCACCTCGGGTGTGTTGCGCTGCGAGCGCGGCACGTGAAGTAACTCCCAGTTTGGCGTAGATCCTCGTCAGATGGGTTCCGACGGTCCGCTCGCTGATCACAAGCGCTTCGGCGATCTGCCGGTTGGAGCTGCCACCCGCGACGAGTTCGGCGATTTCGCGCTCCCGCGCGGTCAGGGTGTCCGAACCGGCGGCCCGGCGGCCCAACAGCCGCAGCTCCCGCGTCGCTTGTGCCGCGAGGATCGGCGCGCTCGCGTTCGTCAGCAGCTCGGCGGCTTTTTCGAGTTCGCTGATCGCCTCCGCCGACTGGCCGAGACCAGCGGCCGCGCGGCCCCAGACCAAGTGCGCGCGTCCCGCGTCGAATCGAGCGCCGCCTTGATCGAACGCCTCCACGGCCATGGCCGCACGTGCCCTGGCGACCCCGAACGCACCCACGGCGAACTCGACCTGTGCCGTTGCGAGATGGGCCAGACCGAGTCGTGTTGGCAGGTCAGAGTGGGTGGTCTGGGTGGCGCGCCATGCCCATTCCCTGGCGCGGTCGATGTGTCCGGAGGACAGATCAGCCCACGCGAGGTCCGCGTAGTGCAGTGGTCGAGTGAGTCCTTCGACCCTGGTCAGTTCTGGTCCGCCCAATATGTCCATCAACGTGGTCATTTGGTCTGAGTGGCTGGCTGTGAGTGCCACCATCAGCCGTGCCGCGATCGACGGCCAGATGCTGTCGTCGCCGACTGTGTCCGCGGCCTGGCGCGCGGCCTCTGCGGCGGCGGGTACATCTCCCACGATGAGGCTGATCCGGCTGGCCATCACCAACGCGTGGCCGCGGATCGACCAGTTGCCCTGGTGCTGCGCGAGCGTCCCGCCTTCCTGCGCGTACCGGGTCGCCTCCCCAAGACGGCCGAGCCAGCGCAGCAGGATCGCGCGCCGGACCAGCAGCTGCGGCAGCACGTGATTGCGGCCGTACGCCTTGGCCAGTGCGATTCCTCGATCGGTGTGCCGCAGTGCGTCGTCGAACCGATCTAGGAGCCGTTCGACGTGGCTCAGCCACACGGCCAGCTCGATCCATTCGGCGATCTCGCCGTCAGGTACCCCGTCGAACACAGCCTTCGCCGCTTCACAGCTCTCGGTGGCGGTGACCAGATCCCCGGTTAGATAACTGGCCCACGACAGCAATGCGTGCGCGGCAGCTTCCAGGACCCGGTCCGCTGACCTGTGCGCGAACCCGAGAACCTCGTAGACCAGGTCGAGGTCCCTGCCGAAATCATTGCGCACGACGCTGTTGAGGACGACTTCGAGTTTCAGTCGGGCTGAGCTGATCGTGTGCGTCCCCGCGGGCATTTCGGCGATCATCACAGTGCGTGCGGAGTCGTAGTCGCCGATCAGCCGTTCGACCATCCCGCAAAGGGCCGCGGCGGTCATCCGTGTCTCTGTGTCGTCGTCAGGCAACTCGGCCAGTGCGGATCGGAGCACATCGCGGCTTTCGGCCAGGCGCCCGGTGACGGCCAGGGCCCGCCCCGTCATGGTCAGCAGCCGTTGGCGCAACTGCGGTTGACCTGCCGGGAGGAGTTCGAGCGCCACCTGCAGCCACTGCGCGGCGGCGGCCGGGGTCTTTCCCATCGCCACGCTCGCGGCGCGGACGAGCGTGCTGATCGCGTCCAGATCACCGGCGCGAGCCGCGAGCGCGGTGTGGTGCGCCCGTACGGTCACTGGCGCGTCGCGCTTTGCCAGTTCGGCCGCGGCACGGCCGTGAGCGATCGTGCCCCAGTCTTCGTCGGCGTCCAGGTAGGCGACTTGGCGCACCAAGGGATGACGGAACCGAAGCCTGCGTTCGTCGTCAACCCGGATCAAGTCACGGGCCAGGAGGTCATCGAGTGCCTCAAGGGTGCTGCGGATGTCGAGCCCGGCGATCGCCGCGACCAGTCCTGGCTCGAATGGATCGCCCGCCACCGCTGCCGATCTCGCGACCAGCCGGACGACGGCGGGCAACCCCGTGAGCTCATCGGTCAGGGCCGCGGCGGCGGTACTGTCCGACGGTTCGGTCAGCAGCCGTAGATAGAAGGGGTTGCCGCCGCACCCGCGATGCAGTTCTTCGCAGCGCGCCTGTGACACGTCGGGGCCGAGAAGGTCGGCGAACTGGTCGATCGACAGCGCATCGAGCTCGATCCGTTCGACTTCGCCGCCCCGTTCAGCCTGGTTGATCGCGGCGGAGACCTGCGGGGACAACTGCGCGGGCCGGTAGGCCAGCACGAGGATCAGTGGCCCGTCAGGCGGATGGCGCAGTAGGTGCGCCAGCAGCTCGGCAGTGCTGTCGTCGACCCAGTGTAGGTCGTCGAGCATTAGGACGAGGCCACTGGGTTTGGCCAACGATTCCAGCAGCGCCCGCATGGCGCGGAAGATCCGGTACCGCTCAACCTTCGCTCGCTGCGGCCCGAGCTGCGGGAACAACGGCGCGAGCGTACTTCTTTGCGCGGTCCCGAGACCGGCTGTGCTCACATGTTCGGAAAGGGCCGCGGTGAGCACACTGAACGGGACCTGCTGGTTGAGCTCGGTCGATGTGGCACCCAGCACCAGCATGCCGTGATCACGCGCACGCGTGCGCAACTCGTCGAGCAGGTGGCTCTTGCCGATGCCAGGCTCGCCGGCCACTTCGATGACCCACGGTTTGGTGCCTAGCCGGTCGATGGCGGCCTCGAACCGGGCCACCTCGTCAGCCCGGCCGATCAAGGTCATGAAGCGAAGTATCACAGGCCCCGATCAAGGGTGACAGTGTTCGTCGCCGGTCACAGCCTTCTGGCGGACGGGTGGAGCATGAATCATGCCGTTTGCGCGCCAAATCACTGGGAGATGACGTCGGTCGCCTCTGTGGCCAACTCCGCGGCGGCTACCCGTGGAGCGGTTGAGCGTTCCCCCGCTCGATCCAGGACCCGCTTGACCAGGCAGCGCATGCTTCGCCCATGAATTGGTCGCGAGTTCGCCACCACGTCCGGATGAGAAGGACACCGCCTTCAGCTAGCTGTGCTTCGGCCGCCGCTGTCACCGGCATGTTCGCGGCCTCCACGATCAGATCGGCGCCGACCTTGCTCGCGTCATCGATCGCGTAGGAAACGGCCGCCAGGACGAGTACGGAGGCCTCCACGTCGAGCCACGCGGACAGTAGCAGGCGCTCGTCGACAGGACGCAGCTGATCACGGTCGATAGTGCCGAAACGGTCCCGGGTCAACAGAAGACGCTCGACATCCGGGCCGTCCGGATTGGCCACGACCCCTGGCCGCGCCGGCGATTCCGACGACCGGAATCCCTGCCCGCGCCAGGAATCTCGCCGTCGCGCCACCCTGCCCGCATGCGGCCTTGCATGACCGGAAATTGGCCGTCGGAGAAGCAGCAGAAGTGGACTTCTTTGGTTGATCAGAATCCGGTAGTTTGTAAGTCCAATGCTCTGTGCACGGTGACGCAGCGCAATATGGCGAGTGGGGCGGCATGATCGTTCTGGCACACGTGAGCGACATCCACATCGACGGCGAACCGCGAAGCGTCGAGCGAGCCACTCGGGTGTTCGACTACCTCAACGGACTTCCTGGTCCTATCGACGCGATCCTGGTAACCGGTGACCTCGCCGACCACGGATTGGCCGAGGAGTATGAGAAGGTCGCAAAGCTGTTCTCCAACTCGCCGACATTGCTGCACTGCCCGGGCAACCACGACTCACGTGGGCCGTATCGCGAGGTCCTGCTAGGTGAGGCCGCCGACGAAGCGCCGATCAACCAAGTCCATCGAGTGAGCGGGGCCGTGTTCGCCATGTGTGACTCGAGCATTCCGGGTCGTCCGGACGGGTACCTCGCTGACGAAACCCTCACCTGGCTGGAGTCGGTTATCGCAGGTGCCGGGGATGCTCCGGTGTTCGTGTGCTTCCACCACCCACCGGTGGCGCTGCACGCGCTGTTCGTCGACAGCATCCGGCAAACCGGCGAGGAGCGGCTGGCCGCACTGGTGACGCGATACCCCAATGTGGTTGGGGTCCTTTGCGGGCACGCGCACACCGGCGCGGCGACCACGTTCGCGGGAGTGCCGCTCCTTGTCGCGCCAGGCGTCGTGTCGACGATAATGATGCCATGGGAGACCGACGAAATCGCCGATCTCCACATGCCGCCATCGATCGCTTTCCACGTCCTGGACGATGACCGGCGGCTGACAACGCACTATCGCGTCGTCTCACCAAGGCTTTAGCGGAAGGACAGCCTCCACACTGCCCCCGTCTGGTCCTGGACGGGCCTCACAGCGCCCACCGACTTCGGCAGCACGCTCGGACATCGACGCCATGCCCACACCCGGGGACCACCCATCGAGGCCGGGACTGCCGTCATCGCGGACCTGGATGTGCAACTCGTCGCCAACGGTAATCTGCACGCAGACTTGGGTGGCGCCCGAGTGTTTCGCCGCGTTGTTCAGGGCCTCCGCGCTGATCCTGTACGCCGCCACTTCGATCGCGGCCGGGAGTTCAGGCATGTCCGACGGTGCGTCCACGCTGACAGTCAACGGATGCCCGCCTTCCTGATAGGACAGACGCTCGGCCTCGCGGTGCAGGGCGCCGATAAGGCCGAGTTCGTCCAACGCCGGCGGGCGAAGGCCCTCGACGAGGCGTCGGATCTCGACGATCGCATCGCCGATGTCACCACGCAGGCGCACCAGGAGGTCGACCGCCGTGTCAGGGTCCGATCGCGCCAGGTTCCTGGCCGCATCGGTCGCGTAGGCGACTCCACTCAACGTCGGGCCTAGGCCGTCGTGCAGGTCACGGCGTAGACGCCGTCGTTCTTCCTCGCGGGCCGCGACGATGCGTTCCCGCGACAGTTGGAGCTCCTCGGACAGCATCGTCGCCCGCAACGCCACACCCAGAGGAATCGCCAACACCGCGAGGACGTGCATGTCCTGACTGCCGAGACGGTTCTGACCGGGACGCACTCCGATCACCAGCTCGCCGCTCGCGGCGCCGGACGCTGCCAGGGGCACGACCTCAAGGACACCGGCGGCTGAACCGGACGCGGCCACTTCTCTGCCTTGCAGCCGGAACGCGACATACGGCAGTTGCAACGCGTCGCGGACCGCGGTGAGCAAATCGTCCAGCGAGTCCATCTCGGTGTCGAGCCGCGCACTAAGGTGGCTCAGCGCTCGTACAGGATCACGGCGATGGCCATAGAGCGCACGGTCGATGATCGGTTGGAGCCTGATCCTGGCCTGGTTGAACAGCAGTGCTACGCCGACAGCGACCAGTGTGGCGATGCCCAAATGAGCCTCGATGTCCAGCGTCCGGCCAAGCAGAACAACCAGACCGGCGTAGATCGCGATCACGCCGACCGCCAACAGCAAGTACAGCAAACTGCGGGAGACCAACAACCGGACGTCCAGCAGGCGGTATCGCAGTATGGCGATCGTCATACCCGCCGGAACCAGCGAGAGTGTCACCAGCAGCAGACCAGGACCCAGCCGCAGGATCCACGGCAAGAACGCCAAGGCGTTGCCGGTCACCGCCAACACCAACCACAGCAGTTGGCGTCGCACCACCTCGTCGCCACGCATATAACGCAGGACAACCGGGACAATCACCGCAGCTGCCAATCCGGTCCACACAATCCTCGCTGCGGGCAAGCCGAGCAGGACAAACGGCGTGGCCGCGGCAAGTGCCCACCCCAGCACTGCCCACCAAGGGCCGGGTAGTCGCCCGGTGGGGAACAGCAGGAGCGCCAGTGGCAGGGCCAAGGCCGCGGACAGGATCCACGCTTGCTGCCCGGCGGCGTAGCACAACGGCAGCGAGACGGCCGTGACCGCGTTGGCCACACCGGCTGCCAGGAACAACCACCCGATCGGGTTCTTCGGCCGTTGTGCGGCCAGGAGCGCGCCGCTTATCGAGAAGGCGATGCTCATAGCCGTGCTGCCGACGACTGGTTGCCAGCTCACTCCGTCTGCGACGGCCAGGACAACCGCCACGGTCGTCGCCACAGCGGCGACCGCGAGCGTTCCCCAAGCCAGGCTGGCCGTCATACGGTGAGCAGAGTGCGGCACCACGTAATGGTCCTTCGTACGGGCTGATTTGTCCTGGGATCGAGGTCCCGATCTCGTCCGGACAGTTTCCCGCCCTTTCCCGGGCCCACGCCCTGCCGTTTGGGTGTCATGACGCTCCAGAGTTGTCGGTGCCGGCGAAACCGAACCGGCACCGAGGGCACGGAGGGACCAAGCACTATGCGTACTCGAGTCGGTGTGATCGCAGCGGTCACGCTGTCTGTGCTCGCCATGGCGAGCTGCGAGAAGTCCGCTGTGTCCAGCAGCCCCCAACCACAGTCCGGTGGGACGGCCACACAACAGGAAGCCCCCAAGCCGGACAACCCTTCCAAGGCCGACCCGAAATCACTGATCGCCTCGGCCGCCAAGACTACGCGAGGCGAGCTCAGCTGCAAGTTCGAGTCGAAGATGGAGATCAAGGACGACGGTGGTCCCGGTGCGGTCGGCTGGACCAGCACGGGGGAGATCGACTTCAAGAACAACCGGTCCAAAGTCGACTCTGTGATGGACATGGGTGGCAAGAAGACCACCATGACCATCCTTAACGATGGCAACACCATTTACACGAAGACCTCTATCGAGGGTGCACCGGCGACGAAGTGGTCGAAGACCGACCTGAAGCAACTGCAGTCTTCACTGGGCGAACTGGGCTCGGTGGGTGGGCAGAGCGCCGGAAGCGACCCCATGATGTTCATCGACAAGATCAAGGAGATCGCGGACGTCACACCGGACGGTTCGGAGACCATCCGAGGCGTCCAGACAACCCGGTACAAAGTCACCGTCGACCCGGCCAAGCTCCCTGCGGACCAGAAGGACAGCACGGAGATCCCGGCGGACGCGTCCGGCGCGATCAAGCTGTTCGTCGATGGCAAAGGCAGACTCGCGCGTTTCCAGATAGCGATGTCCGGAGATGACGCGGGCGGATCGATGAACTGGGACTTCTTCGAGTATGGCACGCCGGTCAAGATCGACGCTCCAGCGGCGGAGCAGATCGAGGGAAACTGACACCAGACCGCCGATCGCCGTCCCCCCAGCCGGTGATCGGTCAGGGAATCACCCCGTCCGCGTTCGTGGGCGGGGTGATTTCTCTGCCCTGAAAAGGGAATCATCGTACCGATGGACCATCGGTACGAACTCGACGGCCGAGCAACCACAAACTGTCAGACCCCCGGTCTACGGTTGACGACATGAACGAAACCACGATCATCGAGTCCATCTGTGAGGACATGAAGCGGGAAGCCTACTGGCAGGCCAAGGGGCTCCGTGATCTCGCCAAGTTCGCCGAACACCACCCGCCGGGACGGCCAGGCGTCAAACTCGCGGATGGTGCCTCCGAAGAGATCGCAGCCTCGTCGAACATGTCGATAAGGGTTGCCACCAACCGAATACTCGAAGCCGAGCACATAGTCCGGCGACTACCTGAAACGCTCAACGCGCTGCAGGAAGGCGTCATCGACATGGCCCGCACGCGGGCGACGTATCAGATCACCAAGGAACTGTCCGATGAGGACGCACTGGCGGTCGAGAAAGCCGTGCTCGCTCAAGGCCCGCATGCCAGCTACCAGGAGTATCGTCGCGCACTGCGGCGTCAGGCGATGAAAGTCGACCCGGAAGCGGCTGAGCGGAAACGAAAACAGAAACTGGAACAGCGGGACGTTGTCACCCGGAAGTCTGAGGACGGCTCGGCGAAACTGGTCGCGACGATGCTCGCCGGCGAGGCCGAGTCGGCATACAACGTCCTGAACCACCTTGCCCACCAGGCGAAGACCCCTGACGACACCAGAACTCTTGCCCAGCGCCGGGGTGACGCGCTGGTCGATCTCGTGTTGGGCAATGACCAGCAGCGGGTGCGGGCGATCATCAACGTCACCGTTCCGCTGAGCACATTGATCGGCTTGAACGAGACGCCCGGCGAACTGTCCGAATACGGGCCGATTACCGCCGAACAGTGCCGTGAACTCGCTCGCGACGGCGCACTCCGCCGACTCGTCACCGATGACTTCGGGCACCTGTTGGAAGTGGGAGCAAACCTGTACGCGTCAGAGGGGCTCGCCAACAGGATCAGGATGCGTGACCGCACGTGTCGGCAGCCGGGATGTCGAGTTCCAGGCCGCAGGTGCCGGTTGCACAAGTCGAAACGAACGACCCGCGGCAGGCGGAAGCAACACCGCGATTACCTGTTGCTGTGCAAACGGCACCAGTTGATGTACCAGCGTACGAAGGGCTGGATAGTCGCTCAGCCGGAGCCTGAGCGGTTGATCTTCGTGACACCGACCGAGCAGGTACGAGAAGTGGTGGCGGAACGATATGAGGAACCGGCCGCCTAACGTCCCAAACCTGCTTCCCGTGCTCGCACGATCGCGGCCGCCCGGTCCACAACTCGCAGCTTGGCGAAGATCGCTGAGATGTGGTTGCTCACGGTCTTGGGCGCCAGGTGCAGCTGGCGTGCGATCACCGCGTTGCCCAGGCCCGCCGCCACAAGGTCGAGGACCTCGCGCTCTCGGGCAGTCAGGTCTGGGAAGGGTTCGGCTGTTCGCGGAGTCGCGAGCAAGTCCAGCACCCTGTGCGCGACGTTCTGGCCGAAGATCGCCTCGCCTGCTGCCACACCACGCACAGCGCGGACGATGTCCTCTTGGCCCGCGCCTTTGAGGATGTACCCCCTCGCGCCCGCGCGCATCGCCGATACCACCGACTCGTCGTCGTGGAACATGGTGAGGACCAGTACCGCCACTTCAGGGGCGGCCTGCAGGACTTCGCGGGTGGCTGCGATGCCGTTCAGGTCAGGCATCTGGAGGTCGACAAGCAGAACGTCCGGCCGGTGTTTCACCGTCTCGTCAACGGCTTCACGGCCATTGGTCGCCTCCGCGACCACCGCTATCCCTGCAACGGAGGACAGCAATGCGCGTAGCCCACTGCGCACGACCGGGTGGTCGTCCGCGAGCACCACCGTCAGCTCTTTCTCCGGCGGCAGCGATGTCATGACGCCTCTGTCGCTGTCGGCGGGACCCCGCTCAGCTCCGAGTGTGTAGCGGATTGACACAGCCTCCATTCGTCAAGTGTCCCGAACGCGAACACCCAGATAACAGGGAGCGTGCACCTATATAGACCGGGAAACTTTCCCGGCTGGGAATCCGCACGTCTGCGTTCGTGGCTTGCGGTCGCCGACATCGCTGCTACTCCTCCCCGGTCGATGTTTCGCCTCGTGCGGATACGGCGGCAGCGTCTTTACTGCCGGTGATCACCGTAATCGCCAGCGGCGCAGACAGGTCTACGCTGCGGAGTTCGCTGAGGCCCGCTTCGGTGAGCCAGCGCCGGTACGTGCCTGGCTGGTGGACTGAGCCTGCACGTGTCCGCAGGTATAGCGACAGTTCCTGCATCGCCGAACCGGGCGCGTCAGCGAGGATGTCGATGATGGCAAGGACGCCTCCAGTGGTCAGGGTTGAAGCCAGCCGTTTGATCAAAGCGGCTCCGTCTGCGCGATCGACCATGCTGCACACATGAGCGACAATGATCAAGTTGTAGGGGCCCGATTCGAGTGGGGTGGTGAACGGGTCACCGGAGACGAAGTCATATTGGTCCAGTATTCCGGCGCGTGACACTGCGCGCCGAATCGTGGGCAGGGCCTCCGGAAGGTCAAGCGCGGTGACGTGGCTCCATGGATGCCGTTGGCAGTACGGAATTGTCCATGGCTCATCGCAGGCGGAAATGTCCAGGACACGTTTCGCATCCGCCGGTAGCGCCGCGATGACCTGGTGCACGGCACTGGCCCACGGACCTCCCAGGATCATCGTCGGGCGTGGATAGAGAGTGCTGGCTGGCGGCGATGCGTTCAGGTCGTGTACCGGGGCGCCCGTTCGTACAGCGTCGGGGAGGTGATCCCACAGCGGAATCAATGGGTGCAGTCCAGCGAGCCCTGTCAACACCGGTTGGTAGCGGCCATCTTGAAGTTCTTCGACGAAGCCGCCCTCGGCGAGCGCAGCGAGAACCACACGCACCCCGCGTTCGGTGGCGCCGCAGGTACGGGCTAGTTCGGCTGGGCTCGCTGGTTCGCGGTCGATGCGATCAAGAAGGCCCAGCCGGACTGCGGTGGAGAAGGCAGCGACCTTTCCTGCCGCGACGGTGAGGTTGAGATACGGCGTGCTCACGAGTTGGCCACCCTGGCTTCATGTGCACAGTCGACTGTGACCACTGGGTTGGTACGCAGGCTGGTCGGTGGTGTGAGCGTGAGAGCGATCGGCATCGCCAAGTGTATGGCGTTCTGGTGGCAGAATGCCGGCGAATCCAGCGCGGTCTTCGGTGCCTGATCGCTTGGTGCGCCGATCAGTCCCCACGTCTTCCTCATGGCCGAATCGTGGCCATTTCTTCCGGAATGCGCCATCCGTGCCAGTACGTAATCTCAACCGGCGTAGCGCGCCATGTGGCCGTGTTTGGTTTGGTTACCAGGCCGGAGGTACATGGTTGCCTGCACGTCCGAGCGAACTCCCAGTTGTCCGAGCAGGGCCAAATCGTCCCGGATGTAGTGGTGCGTCGCCAGGCGGCCGTCCCTGCCTTCGTAGAAGTGGATTTGCTCCACGTCGACCTGGCGTCGTGTCGGCGCCACCCCGACGATCTCGCCGACGTGCACTCCGGTCAGCCGGACCCGCAGCACCACAGTCGACCCTTCGGCGACCAACCCGAGTACCTCTGACCTGGGCTCGGCCAAGGCCGCGCGCAGTTGCCGGACCGCCGTTTTGTACCCCTCCGGGCCTGGTGGCATGTCTCGCTCAGCGAAGTCCGGCGTGAGCAGGTCGTCGACGGACGACAGATCGCCGGTGTTGAAGGCGTGGTTGAGCGCGAGGACTAGGTTCTTGTACCGCGAGTTGGGCGCAGACCGATCGCTCATGATGTGAATCCTGCTCCGCGTCGGCCATTCGGGGTATCCGTGGCACTACGGAATCTGCTACGTAGAGACGGCTCTGGTGGTCGACTGTGCCGCGTCCGCCCGCCACATCAAGCCGTCACGTCATCCAGGCTGGTGAAGATCCGTTTTCCCTCGGCGCGCGCCTGTTCGACCATCTCGTCCGCGCCTGCCGACGGTCCGCCTATCCGTAGGACGGCGTCGCAGCGCGAGAGCAGTTGTCGCGCGATGGGGTGAAAGATCTCGTCGAACGTCGCGTCGCCGACCTCGGTGGAACCAGCCAGTTGGATCAGTGGCAGCGCCAGCGCCTCACCGGTGACCGCGAGGTGTCCTGCGCGGAACAGGCTCAAGGCTGCCTTGTTCATGGCGTCGACGTTGGCCGCGAGTTTGGCCGGGTCGTCGCCGGTTCCCGACCGGTAGGGTCCAGCGACCAGAATCATCAGGGACATTGCCGCTCCTTCAGGCCAGCACGACGTCCACACCGGCGTCGCGGATATCGGTAAGGGTCTCCATGGCGCCGCCCGGTCCGGGGTCGTCGGTTACGAACGTGTCGACGTCGCCAAGGCCGGCCACTCGGGCGAAGGCACGCACGCCGAGCTTGGTCGAGTCGGCGACTACGATCGTCTTCGAGGCACGGCAGCGGGCGTGTTGTTTCACGGTCGCGTCCTCCATCGAGAACTCCGACCAGCCGAGATCGCGGTGCACCGCGCCGATCGACATCACGAACGTGTCGAACCACAGTTCTTCCAGCATCCGGAGAGTCAGGTGGCCGACGAGGCTGCGTTCGCCCGGCCGTGACTCGCCACCGACAACCAACAAGCGGATACCTGGCTTGTCTGCCAGCCGTTGCGCGGCCTGCAGGCTGAGCGCGGCGACCGTCAGCGGAGCACGAACGGCCAGGCTCTTGGCGAGCGCCGCCGTGGTTGTTCCCGCGTCCAACAGGATGGTCTGGCCGGGTTCGATCAGGCCCACCGCGGCAGCGCCAATCCGGTGTTTTGTCGCGGCTTGCCAAGGCTCGCGCGCAGCGAATCCGGCTTCCTCCGCGGGTGCGGCGAGTGAGACCGCGCCGCCGCGGACCCGCTGGACCAAACCCTGTGCTTGGAGTTCGTCCAGGTCACGCCGCACGGTCATCAGTGACACGCCGAGTCGGTCGGCCAATTCGTTCAGCGAGATCCGTTCCGCGCCGCGCACCAGGCGGAGTGTCAGGTCGAGTCGGTCGACGACAGCCATGACTCGTTTCTACCATGAGCGTGGTAGAAGTGGTAGATCGGTGTTGGGCATGCGAGATGTGCGGTTGGCCTGGTCGAGTGCGAATTCCGGGATCGCGACGTTGCCTGATGTTGTCGTCGTTGTCGGGGTCGCGGTGACTTCCTCACCACTAAGATGAGCCGGTGAGAGTGGCGCAGAGGGATGACCAGCCGTCCGCGCACGGTCTGCCGGCCGGACGGGCCCGCCGCCCATGACCAGCCCCGCGGAACGAGAACTCAATCGCCTCGGCCTGTTCTACGCCGTGGTTATCCGTGCTGTGGTGGTCGCGCTCAGCAGCCTCGTTTCGTGGGTCACCACCGACCAGCGTGACGTGCTGCTCTCCACCCTGGTCGTTCTGATGTTCAACGCCTGGAACGTGTGCTTCGCCGTTCGCATGCTGCGTCGGCGGCGAAAGTGGCTGCTGGTGGTCGACCTCCTGGTCGTCAGCGGTGTGTGCCTTGCGCAGGTGTGGACGATCGCGCCGGAGATGCAGGCCGACCGCGTGAACTGGGTGCTGGTCGCCACGTCGATCATCGTGGTCGCCTATCAGTTCCACTCGTCACCGTTTCTCGGCGCGGTCGCCACCGCCGTGATCCTGGCCGCCTACCTCACCGGTGGTGTCCTGGCCGACCTGCAGGACTGGGCTTTCGTCATCCCGATCGGGTCGTGGATGGCCGTTGAGGCGCTCCTTGGACGTGGCTTGTACCTCCTGGTGCGCCGGGGTGGACGGGCCGCTGACCGGGAGTTCGAACGTGGTGAGCAAGTCCGGCGTGAGGCAGCGGTCTCGGCAGCCCGCCGTGCGGACGAGCGGGAGTACCTGGCTGCACTGCATGACACCGCCTCCGCCACGCTGCTCATGGTCGGTGCGGGCGTGGCGAACCGGACGGAGACGTGGCTCGCTGAGCAAGCCGCCCGCGATCTCGAGGTCATCCAGGGGCACACCGATCCCGTCGACGGTGATGTCGACCTGGTCCCGATGCTGCGCCACGTCGTCGACCACGTCCCGCTGCGCATCGAGTGGCAGGTGTGGAATTCGGTGACGTTGCCCGCCGTGGTGGCCATCGCGCTGTGCCGTGGCGCGCGTGAGGCGTTGACGAACGTTGTTCGGCACGCGGGTGTGGACGCCGCTGAGGTCTCTGTGCGTGGCGACGAAGGCGTGGCGACGGTTCGCATCCGTGACCGAGGGAAGGGATTCGACCCGGCCCGCACCACGAGCCGCGGGTACGGGCTGGCAAGTTCCCTGGTCGAGCGTATGGCTCGCCTGGGCGGCCAGGCCATCGTCACTAGTGCGCCAGGCGTGGGGACCGACGTCGTGTTGGAGTGGCCCGATGCGCGCGCCTGAGCACAGCGACCCCGACCGGGATGACCAGCCGGACGTGCGGGGGCACGCCGAGGACGTCGCCACCAGGTACATGCGGGGCATGCGGTGGAGTTCCGCCGCGATCAGTCTGGTCATCCTGTACGGCCTCGAACTGCCGAAGCTCCTGGCCAACTGGGACACCTACCGGCCGGTCGAGGTCCAGCTCGCGGCTTTGGTGGTCCTGACAGTCGTCTCGGCTGCGTGCGCGTTCGACCGGGTGGTGCGGGTCTTCCGGTGGCCGTTGATCGTCGTAGTGCTCGCCACGTCGATCGCCGCGACGCTGACCGTTGCCCCTGTCGACCGGCTGGGCACTGCGCACTGGTCCGACGAGATCGTCGGATGGCCGCTGGTTCTCCTCGTGATGGGCAAGCCCGTCGCCATGTTCGCCGGACTGCTGGTGGCGCATTACGTCCCGGCGTTCGTGCTCGCGATCTTCAACGGCCCGGTCGACGTCACGTTCGCCGGAGCGGTGAACACCACTGTGGTCACGTCTGCTTTCCAGATCGCGGTCATCCTGCTCGCGAACGCGCTACGCCGGGTCGCGGTATCCGTGGCCAGGATGTCGCGTGAGGAGGAACGCGCGCGGACCGCTGATGCCGTCGCGTCCCAGTTGCACGCCGACCGCAAGGACCGGTACGCCGCGCTCGCTGAAACGACGGCGCCGGTGCTCGCCGGGTTGGCGTCCGGGACGCTCGACCCGGGGGACGGGACCGTGCGCCGGACTTGCGCGATCGAGGCCGCACGGATGCGCAGGCTCTTCGGCGAGACCACCGCAAGCCCGGATCCCTTGGTGGACGAATTGATGGCCTGTGTCGGCCTGGCCGAGCGAAATGGGGTCTCGGTACGGTTCTCCGAGCGGGGCGAGCGGCCGCCGGTGCCTGTCGTGATGCGCCGGTTGCTCACCGAGCCCGCAGTCGCGGTACTGGCCACGGCCCGTGGCAACGTCCGGCTCACTGTCGTCGGTGCCGGCGAGGAGGTCACTGTCAGCGTGGTGGCGGACTCCTTGCCTTACGACGTCCCGGTCGTGGACAACGACGAGATCACCACCTCCACCGTGACCACCGGGGACCGGATGTGGGTGCAGGCGACCTGGAGGGGCCGCGGATGACGAGCATCGTGGTGGTGGACGACCATCCCGCTGTGATCGCTGGGGTCAAGGCGTGGTGCCAGGCCGCCGACCCGCCGATCGACGTGCTGGACTCGGGTCCGGGCGTGTCCGTCGCGTGGCTGGATCCCGGCGATCGGGCCGACGTGGTGGTCCTCGATCTGCAACTCGACATCACCGGTCCGGCGTACGGCGATCTCAAACGGCTGGTCGACGCGGGGCGCCAGGTTGTCGTCTACACCATGCGGGAGGACAGGGAGACCGCCCTGACCTGCCTGGACATCGGGGCGTTCACCTATCTGACCAAGGCCGAGGGGGAGGACCATCTCGTTGCCGCGATCCACGCCGCCGCCAGCAACACCCCGTACACCCCGCCAGCCCTGTCTGGCGCGTTGGGCACGGACACCCGTGCCAACCGGCCGAACCTCACACAGCGCCAGATCGACGTCCTGCTCGAGTGGTTCCACTGCGAGTCCAAGGAGATGGTGGCGCAGAAACTGAACCTCACGGTCAGCACCGTCAACGGCTACCTGGACCGGGTCCGCGTGAAGTACGCCAACGTGGGACGCGAGGCGCCGACCAAGGCGGCGCTGGTTGCCCGCGCCATCCAGGACGGGATCGTCCGGGTCGACGAACTGTAGTCGCCTGGCTCATCCAGCTGGCCATGAGGGGCGATTGACTCTCAGCGCGGCGTCACCTCGGTGTTTACCCTGCTGACCAGCGACCCGAGGGAGGAGATCGATGGCCGCCGCCACGAGGATCCCGGTCGGTGTGATCGAGGACCATCCGCTGTACCGCGCCGCCGTCGCCCAGTTGCTGGCCGACGCTCCGGACATCGAGGTGGACGCGGTCGCCGGGTCTGTCGCCCAGTTCGCCGCGCACTGCCAGCACCCGGGCGGTGTGGTGGTCCTGGATTTGCGCCTGCCCGGTGCGCAGGGATCGTCGGCTGTGGTGGAGGTCGTCGGATTAGGCCATCGCGTCCTCGTTCTCTCGGCGTACTCGGGGCGCGCCGAGGTACTTGGCGCGATGGCCGCCGGCGCCAGCGGCTACTTGTCCAAGGACTCCGACGGCGCCGAGATCCTGCACGCCGTCCGGCTGATCGCCGGCGGCAACAGCTACGTCAGCCCGATGCTGGCCGCGCACGTGCTGGACGCGTTGCCCGGCCGGGACAGCGGGCTGGTGATCGAGCTGTCCGCGCGGGAGCGGCAAGTGCTTTCGCTGGTGGCGGCTGGGGAACGCGACCAGGACATCGCGGAGGTGCTGGACATCAGCATCCGGACCGTTCGGTCGTATCTCGATCGGATCAGGGACAAGACGGGTCAGCGGCGGCGGCCCGAACTGACGCGGTACGCGATTGAGAAAGGCGTCGCGTACGTGCCGGTCGCGCCAACCGTTCCGGTGTGACCTGTGGAGATCCTGATCGCGGCGTTGGTGGCCGGCGCCTTGGGTGTCGCTGCTTATCTCGTCGGCTTCCGGCGTGGACGCTCGGCTGAACGAGCCGAGTTCAACCGGCGGATCCACGACACGGTGCTGCAGGCATTGGAAGCGATGGCGATGCGCACGCCGTCCGACGTGATCGACGCACCGGCGAAGCTCGCGGAGTTCCGCAATCTCGCCCGCGCTCAGGCGAGCGTGCTGCGCCGTGGTTTCCAAGAGTCGCCGGCCGGTGGCCGGTTGTCCGAGGATCTGGCCGCTGTGGCCACCGACCTCGCGCGGGACGGTTTGCGGGCCCAATTGGTGGTGGCCGAAATAGACGACCAGCTTTCGGAGGCACGGCGCAAGGCGATCCGGGAAGCGACAAGGGAAGCCCTGCGCAACACCTTGAAACACGCCCAGACGACGCAGGCGACGGTCCGGGTGGAGGAGCGGGACGGTGGGATCGCGGTGACCACCCGCGACCACGGTGTCGGGTTCGACATGGCCGAGCGGCCGCGCGGGTTCGGCATCAACGAGTCCATCGTCGCGCGGCTCACTCAGGTGGGTGGGTACGCCGACATCGTGTCGCGGCCCGGCGGAGGTACCCGGGTCACGCTGTGGGTGCCCAGGTAACAGGTGGCTCTACTGGCGCGCCAGCTTGCGCAGCCGCAGGCCCAGCGCGATCAGGACGATGCCGTAGATCAGCGAGAACACGCCGATGAACGCCGCGATGGCCGCCACGCCGAGCGCGGGCCACAGCAGCACCAGGATGCCGAAGATCGCCGACAGCAGACCGGCCAGCCCGAGCAGCAGTTCGCCCTCGATCTGCTTGCGCAGCCGGAACGCCGCCACGATCTCGGTGATGCCGGTGACCAGCGCCCACGCGCCGACGAGGATGGCCAGCGCGGCCACCGTGATCCCCGGCCAGACGATCGCGACGACACCGGCGGCGACGCCGAGGATCCCACCGAGGATCCGCATTCCGCGGTTCGACTTGTCCGGGTTGCGGAACGCGTCCACCAGCAGGCCGATGCCGTCGACCAGAGCGTAGATGCCGAAGACGAGGGCGAGCGCCAGTGCGGTCAGTCCCGGCCAGACCAACGCGAGCAGTCCGAACAGCACGGCCAGCACGCCGCGCAGGACCACCAGCCCCCATGCCTTGGGCAGGTCGATCACGGTGATCCGGTCGTGTACATCGGGGCTGGTCATGGCTGCCTCCATAGGTCCGTTCGCGGGGACATTCTCACCCCGTGTGACCAGTTGTGCACAGTGACGGATCGTTAAGTGATCATGAAAAGGCGTTTCGTGGCCAACCGGAGTCTTGGGTCCGTATAGTCGTAGCGGAGTGAAGGTCCGATTAGTTCCTGTGGTGGGCCATGACGCCGATCGCCTGATCAACGGCATCTCAACCGAGAGCTGGAGCGAACTGTCGCAGCTGTACGCACAGGACGCGGCCAACGTTCTGGTGGTCCGTGTACGTGACGGCTTGACCGTGCACTCGCGCGACTTCCACAACCACCACGCGCTGGCCAAGGCTGTCGCCGCTTAGTGAAGTAGCACTTAACAGTTAATCTTGGATCCGATCGAAATCCGCCTATCGTGAAGGCGTGCTCAATGCCGAGCGGGACGGGGACTTCGCGACCGCGTTGCGTGCCGCGATCGTGTCCCGGGGGTTGCCACTCGACCGGATTCGGGAACGTCTGCTGCGTCGGGGCCATTCGCTGACGGCCGCGACGCTGAGCTACTGGCAATCCGGCCGCAGCAGGCCGGAACGGCGTGAGTCACTGGCGGCCCTGGTGCACCTGGAGGACATCCTGGAGGTGCCCAGTGGTTCGTTGACCGGCCTGCTCGGGCCGCCGAGGCTGCGTGGGCGGTGGACCGTGCGGCACGGCGACCGGCTCGAGATGCAGGCGTTCTGGCCGGAGCCCGATCCGGTGGTCGCCGCGCTCGACCACGTCGACACCCGCTGGGACGAGCGGCTCACCAGGATCAGCCAACACGACCAGATCTTCGTCGGCCCGCACCGCGGCGAGATCGCGTTCCGGTCCCAGCAGGTGCTGCGTGCCGAAATGGACGGCCCGGACCGGTGGGTGGTCATCCTCCATCTCGACGAGCACGACCGCCTGTTGCCGGTCGTCCGCCCGCGCCGCGGCTGCAGGCTCGGCCGGGTGATCGAGGATCCCCGGTCCGGGCTGCTGGTTGCCGAGTTGCTGTTCGACCGGACGCTCTACCGCGGCGAGACGATCATCACCGAGCACGAGTTGATCAACCGCAGGCCATACCCGGAGGCCACCAACTACGAGCGCAAGTTCCGGCTGCCGGTCCGCCAGTTCGTCCTGGAGATCCACTTCGATCCGGCCGCCCTGCCGGTCGAATGCGTGCGCCGCCGACGTCTGGACGACACCGAGGACGTGGCGCCCGCCAGGATCGACGCGGCCGGGCGCGTGCACGACGTGGTGCTGAATTTCGGCCCCGGGTGTGCCGGGTTTCAGTGGAAATGGGCTTAATTGTTAACGCTCGCAAGGTGTGGTTTTTCTTGGTGTGTGCCATTTAGCGTCGGGATTCCCTGCGTTGAATGATGAAGGAGAGCACGCATGAGAATGCGCGGCAGAGTCCTTTCTACTTTATGCGTTGCGGCCGCCACCGCCGCCGTGTTCAGCCCCAGCTCCTCGGCAGGCCAGCCGGACGCGCCATCCCCTGGTCAGCAGGAGGCGGCCGCCCGTGACGCGGCCGCGAGCCTGACGGTGTCCAACGCTGGTTATTGGTTCGATTCCGGCCGCGGCAAGCTCGTGGTCGCTGTGGTGGACCAGGCCTCAGCGGCCCGGGTCAGGGCCGGTGGCGCGGAGGCTGTCGTCGTCGCCAGGAGCCAGGCTCAGCTCGACCGGCTGCTGGCCGACTTCGAGGGCCTCCGGCCGCGTGAGGCGTCCGGCGTCTACGGGTGGGGGATAGATCCGCAGGTCAACGGCCTGGTCATCCGGATGAGCCATGCCAACGACGAGTTCGTCGCCCGGGCCCGGCGGGTCGACCCGAACCTGCGGATCGTCACGGCGGCCACCGCACCGCGCCAGCAGGCCGGTGACGTCCGGCCTGGCAGTCCGTGGTGGCCGGGCGGTGAGAGCAACTGTTCGATCGGGTTCCCGGCGACCGACTCGACCGGCGGGAAGCACTTCGTCACCGCCGGGCACTGCACCAATGACGTCAGTCAGCCCGCGTACGGCGAGAGCGGTCAGCGCAACAGGATCGGCACGTCGAATTCGGGCGGTGGCCGGAGCGTGAATGCCCGTGAAGGTGACATGGGCGTTGTCGCCGTGTCCGCATCGGGGTGGAACCTTTCCGCCGCTGTCAACACGTGGGGCAAACCGCCGGTCACCGTCACCGGATCGACCGAACCGGTCCAGGGCATGTCGGTCTGCCATTCCGGGAACACCTCGAAATGGCAGTGCGGCCGGGTCACCGCGATCAACCAGACCATCAACTACGGCAGCGTCGTCGTCGAGGGGCTCACGACGACGACCGCCTGCTCGCTCGGCGGGGACTCCGGGGGCGCGTGGCTGGCCGGTGACAAGGCTGTCGGCCTGCACTCGGGCGGGCAGTCGTCGTGCTCGCCCGGCGGCGCGGACGACCAATCGATCTTCCAGCCGGTGAACGAGGCGCTGCGGAAGTGGGGCCTGACGTTGTTCGTTGGCGGCGGGGGTGGCGACACGCAAGCGCCAACGGTGCCGGGCAACCCGCGTTTGACGGGTGCTACTTCCGACAGCGTTTCGTTGGCGTGGGACGCCTCCACCGACAACGTGGGCATTGCGGGCTATGACGTGTACAACGGCAGCGAACTGGCGGTGTCGTCCGCCAGTCTGTCAGCGACTGTCTCGGGATTGACCGCTGACACGAGCTACGCGTTCACCGTGCGGGCGCGGGACGCCGCAGGCAATCAGTCCGCGGCGAGCGCGAGCGTGACCGTACGGACGCAACCTGGTGGCGGCGGCGGTCGGACGTTCAGCAACGGCACCGACTACCAGATCCGGGACTTCACCGTGGCGAGCAGCAGGCTCACCTCGAACGCCACCGGTGCGGCCGCCAGCCCCGCGACGGTCAAGGTCACCGCGGTGCACACGTGCTACCAGGACCTGGCCATCACCCTGGTCGCACCGAGCGGCCGTGGGTACACGCTCATGCGCAGCGGTGGTCTCCAGTGCACGCCGTTCGGCGGGGAGCGGACCTATCAGGTTCCCGTCAACGAGAAGGCTGCTGGGACGTGGACGTTGCGTGTCGCCGACAACGGTCCGCGTGACGAGGGCGTGCTCGACAGCTGGTCGATCGCCCTGTAGCTGACTGGTCTGAAGCCTTGTGAGTGCGCTCTTTCGGCGTCTCACAAGGCTTCTTTCTCGCCGTGGGCGTGGCCACGGCCCCCGTTCACCAGCGTACCGAGGGGGTGTGACAGGGGCGGCTTGGTCTTGGTGGGTTGTCCACAGGGGTTTGTCGTGTGTGGCTGGGGGATGGTGTGGTTAACATGATCTTTCGGGTGTCCACGTGGCTCGGTCAGGAGGTGGCGTCCCCGTTGCGCCAGGTTGCGTTGTAGCGCTCGCGCTCCGCTTCCTTCAGGGCTTTCCGTACTTGTGAGGCGTACTGGTCCGGATACCCGTGGCGGGTCACGCGGCTGTCCACGCTGTGCGTGCAGAAGATCAGGGAGTAGTACAGCCCCGCGTAGACGCCCAGGCCGAGGCCGATCAGCACGATCATCAGGTCGAAGCCCAGCCACACCCGCAGCACCAGGTACAGCACCGCCAGGATCGGCACGATCACCACCAGGCGGCGGAGCACGTGCCGGAACAGCCAGGTCGGCACGGTCGCGTCGTGCAGCACCCACTCGCGGTAGCGGTCCGGCAGTTTGCCGCCTACCGCGTACCACAGCCACTGCGCAGGATTCGGCCGATTCACGCTCATGGGGTACCACTCCTGTCCGGATGCACACGCCCGCCACGTCAAGTGTGCGCTGTGGTCTCTGCTCGTACGCAGCCAGCATGCGAGCGAGTGACGTTGATGACTCCGTGGCGCGCGACGGGCTCACCGGGAACGCCACTCGTGGGCTGGGCGCGATGATCACGGCTTCATTATTCGCCGCGTTGGCCGTCGGCGAACTCGCGCAGGACGTCCAGGTGCCCGACGTGCCGCGCGGTCTCCTGGATCACGTGCGTCAATATCCAGCGAACCGTGCGGTCCTGATCGCGGAACTTCAGTTTCGCTTTGTCGGACGGTCGCATTCCGGCGAGCGCTGCTTCGGATCGCGCCCATTCCGCTTCATATGCCGCGATCACCGTTGCCGGAGTGGCGTCGGCCGGGATCTTGAAATCCGTGTCCGGTTCGGCGTCGTCCCACCACAGCGTCGGCAGGTCCGCACCGCCGCCCACTTTCGAGATCCACCAGCGTTCCACCGCCGTCAAGTGCTGGATCACGCCGAGGACGCTCATGTTCGGCGACGTCGGCCACGGTGTGGCGACCGCCTTGGACCGGTCCAATCCGGCGACCTTGTTCACCGCGGTGAGCCGCAGGAAAGTCAGGAACTCGGAGAGTAGCCGCAGTTCGTCCACGGCGTCCTGTTCCGGCCAGGAACGTTCTCGCACTTCAACGGTTTCTTTCGAACTGGTGTTCGCCATCGGGATAGTCTGCCACACGCCCAAAAGGGCGATTGACCGCCTCGCGAACAAGAGCGACTCTTTTTGTAGGACGGTCGTCGCCGGTGCGGTTCGCGAGGAGCCCGCCGTGTGCGCCCAGAGGGAGGCTCGTATGAAGAGTCTGGGTTGTGGAGCGTCGATCCCGTCATTGCATGACCATCCCGAAATAGGTCAGTCTCCCGCGTAGCGCGGATCCTCCTTTTCTCATTCGCAGGCCACGGGCCGTCTGCCCTGCTCCATTGACGGCCCGCGGTCGCGCACACCCCAACGTCGAAAGGGGGACGCGATGAAGCAGGCGGCACCTGTCAGCACCGCGGTCGTCTTCATGCTCGCGTTGAACCTCCGACCAGCCGTGACCAGCCTCGGCGCCGCGCTCGAAGACGTGTCGGCGGCACCGGGAATGACCGTGGCGGTCGGTGCGGTCCTGGTGGCATTGCCTTTGTGGGCCAGTGGAATCGGTGGGTGGGGTACGCCGTGGTTGCGGGCGCGCGCCGGTATTCACCGCGCGGTCACGTGTGCGCTCATCATCCTCGGCGTCTCGCTGATCATCAGGGTCCAGGGTGGGCCGGAACTGTTGCTGGCCGGGACGTTGCTCGCCTGTCTGGCGATCGCGGTGATCGGCACGGTCCTGCCTGTGCTCGTGCAGCCGGCGTCGTCGACAACGAGAGCCAGTTACACGCTCGCGCTGGGAACCGGCAGCACGATCGGCGCGCTGGCCACGCCCACATTGGTCGCCGCGTTCTCGTGGCAGTTCGCGCTGGCGTGCTGGGCTTTGCTCGCGGCGGTCACGGTGCACGTCTGGCAGAGCTCGCCGAGGTCGAGCATGGTTTTCGTGCACAGCGCACTGAGCCCGCGCAAGCTCTTTCACTCGAAGGTGGCGTGGCATCTGACGATCTACTTCGGACTGGTGTCCACCTTGACCTTCGTCGTGATGGGCTGGTTGCCGGTGATCCTGCGGGACGCCGGGGTGCCCGCGTCGACGGCGGGTTTCTGCCTCGCGGTGTCCATGGCGATGGGTCTGCCGATGATGTGGCTGGTGCCGTTCTGTGTGCACAAATGGCGCCGGCAATGGGCGCTTGTCTTCCTGCTTGTCGCCGTCAACGCCGTTGGGCTGGTCGGATTGCTTGTCGCGCCCGCGTTCCTGCCGTGGGTGTGGTCGATCGGCCTCGGCATCGGCATGGGCGGCCTGGCGATGGCCCTGACGACGATTTCCGTGCGCGCGGCCGGGAACGCCGACGTGACCACGGCGTTGTCCGGGATGGTGCAAGGGCTCGGCTATTTCATCGCGGGCGTCGGAGCGGTGGCGTGCGGCCTGGTGCACAGCATCACCAACGGCTGGACGGCGCCGCTGGTGATGGCCCTTGTCGTCCTTTGCGGACAACTCTGGTGCGGTGTTCGGGCAGCCAGGCCGGTCGTGATCGCGCCACAACCGGAGCCGGTGCCCGTACCGGACACGATGGTCGCGAGCGTGCCGCCGCCGGAGCCCACGATCCCGTTGCCGCGTCTGCCGCAGGTGCTGTCCCCGACGAAGTCCGAACGAGTCGGTCAGGAGGGTTGACGCCGGTAGTCGCCGCTGCGGCCACCGGATTTCGCCTCGAGCCGGATGTCGCCGACGACCATTTCCCGGTCGACCGCCTTGCACATGTCGTAGACCGTCAGGGCGGCCACACTCACCGCGGTGAGTGCTTCCATTTCCACGCCTGTCTTCCCGGTGACAGACGCGGTCGCGGTGATGCCGAGAACACCGGGCCCGGCCGGTTCGAGCATGACCGAGACGCTGTCGAGGCCGAGCGGGTGGCACAACGGGATCAGTTCGCCGGTCTTCTTCGCGGCCATGATCCCGGCGATCCGGGCCGCCGCGAGGACGTCACCCTTGGCGATCCCGCCCGACGTGATCAAGTCGAGCGTCTCCGGTTTCATCGACACGGTTCCGGAGGCGACCGCGACCCGGTGCGTCACGGGTTTCCCGCCCACGTCGACCATGCGTGCCCGGCCTGCCGCGTCGAGGTGGGTCAGGCTTTCCGGCATTCTCATCCTCCGCGGGTGTGCATTTCCAGATGGGGGTCGCGTTTCAGGGTCTCCAGGCTCACGAAGACCTTCCCGCGCTCGCGCTGGCCGACCCGTTCGACCGCGCCGCGGTCGCGCCGCTGCTGCCAGACGCCGGTGATCAGGTCGCGCAACTCGTCCAGCGACGCGCCCGCGCGCAACGGTTCCCGCAGGTCCGTGCCGGTCATCGCGTACAGGCAGCGCAGCCACATCCCGTCGGCGGTCAGCCTGCTGCGGTCGCAGGTCGCGCAGAAGGGCTGGGTGGTCGACGAGATGATTCCGAAAACCGTTCCGTCCGGGAGCAGGAAACGGTCGGCCGGGGCCACATCCGTTTTGCGCAGTTCCTCGATCCGGCCGTATTCGCGGGTCAGGGTTTCCAGTATCTCCGCGCGGGAGAAGACCTTCTCCGGTGTCCACCCGGTCGCGCCGCCGACGTCCATGTACTCGATGAACCTGACCTCGGCCGACTTGGTCCGGCCGAACTCGACCAGGTCGGCCAGTTCGTCGTCGTTGAACCCGCGCATGACGACGGTGTCGATCTTCAGGTCGGTCAGCCCGGTCGCCGTCGCCGCGTCGATCCCGGCCAGCACGTCGGGGTAGGTGCCGCGCCTGGTCAGTTCGGCGAACCGCGCGGGCCGCAGCGTGTCGAGGCTGATGGTGAGCCTGTGAAGCCCGGCTTCACGAAGCTGTTCGGCGTGCCGGGCCAGCAGCACGCCGTTGGTGGTCATCGCCAGGTCCTTGACACCCGGCAGGCCGGACAGCCGTCGCACCAGCTCCGGCAGGCCACGCCGCAGCAGCGGCTCGCCCCCGGTCAGCCGGACCTTGTCGACGCCGAGGGAGACGAACGCCTCCGTGAGGCGCTCGATCTCCTCGAAGGTCAGCAGGTGCTCACGGGGCAGCCAGGCGTACTCCTCCTCCGGCATGCAGTACCGGCACCGCAGGTTGCACCTGTCGGTGAGTGATATCCGCAAAGCGCCCATCGGGCGGCCGAATACATCGACTGGAATGCCCTCCACACTGACACTCTATGCCGGTGACCGCGTGATACGAGCGGTCGTGGCGGACGGCACGAACGCTTCGCTGACCGTCCGCACCTCCAGCGTCACCGATTGCCCAGAATTCCGGATGATGGAAGGAGCGAAATAGGTGCGTTTCCCGGCGACCGACGTGCGCACGTTCAGATATGTGAACCGCCCGAGCGTGTCGCTGTCGCGGGCGGCGCGCTGCCAAATAGGGAAGATCCGGCCTGCTCGGTTGCCAATTGACATCGGTATCGGACAAGTGGTGTGATTCGCCTATCTGTTAGGAAAGTTTCCTATCCAATAGACGAGCACACCCTCAAGAAGCCGCCGCCCCCGACCCCTGCAGGAGGCACCAGTGGCACGTTCGAGATGGGTCGCCCGGATGATCGGCGTGACGCTCAGTCCCGCGCTGATCTCGTCAGCGATCGCCGTAGCCGTGTTCACCATTCCGCAGTCCGCGTCCGCTGCCCCAGTGACGTACCAGTCCGAGAACGCGACGATCTCGCAGGGTGTGGTCGAGTCCAACCACACCGGCTACACCGGATCCGGGTTCGTCAACTTCGACAACTTCACCGGCAGCTACGTCGAGTACACCGTCAACGCCGCCTCGGCGGGCAACCACTCCCTGGTCTTCCGGTTCGCCAACGGGACCACGGCCAACCGCCCGGTCGACGTCACGGTCAACGGCACCCCGGTGGTGTCCGGCCTGTCGTTCCCCGGCACCGGCGCGTGGACCACCTGGCAGACGGTCACCACGAACGTGACACTCGCCGCTGGTGCGAACAGGATCCGCACCACGGCGACCACGTCGAACGGCGGCCCGAACGCCGACTCGCTCACTGTGGACGTCGCCGGTGAGGACCCGCCACCCGGCCCGGGTGACACGCCGGTCGCCATCAACGGTCAGTTGCACGTGTGCGGCACCAAGCTCTGCAACGAGCGCAACCAGCCGATCCAGTTGCGGGGCATGAGCACGCACGGGATCCAGTGGTACTCGCAGTGCGTCAAGTCGCAGTCGCTCGACGCGCTGGCCAACGACTGGAAAGCCGACATCTTCCGGATCTCGATGTACATCCAGGAAGGCGGCTACGAGAGCAACCCGCGCAAGTTCACCGACATGGTGCACGGCTACATCGAGGAAGCCACCAAGCGCGGCATGTACGCACTGGTGGACTGGCACCAGCTGACCCCGGGTGACCCGAACTACAACACCGCGCGCGCCAAGACGTTCTTCACCGAGATCGCCCAGCGGCACAAGAACAAGAAGAACATCATCTACGACATCGCCAACGAGCCCAACGGCGTCAGCTGGGCGGGAGTCAAGCGCTACGCCGAGGAACTGATCCCGGTGATCCGCGCCCAGGACCCGGACGGTGTCGTGTTCGTCGGCACGCACGGCTGGTCGACGTTCGGCATCTCGGACGGCAAGAGCGAGACCGAGGTGTTCAACAACCCGATCAACGCCAGCAACTTCATGTACACGTTCCACTTCTACGCGGCGTCGCACAAGGACAACTACTACAACGCGTTGTCCCGCATCGCCGACCGCGTCCCGGTCTTCGTCACCGAGTTCGGCACGCAGACGTCCAGCGGTGACGGCGGCAACGACTTCTCCATGTCGCAGCGGTACATCGACCTGATGGCGCAGAAGAAGATCGGCTGGACGAACTGGAACTTCTCCGACGACTCGCGGTCCGGCGCGGTCTTCAAGCCCGGCACGTGCTCCGGCACCAGCTTCACCGGTACCGGCGTGCTCAAGCCCGCTGGTGTGTGGGTGCGTGACCGCATTCGCACACCAGACAACTTCTAGCCACGTTTCCCTGATGGGCCGGTCGGGTCCTCTCACGTGCCACCCACGTCAGAGGGCCCGGCCGCATGCCCCGGGGGCGATCTTCCTGGCGCCGGGCCGGACGCGTTTGTGGCAAGGTCGGACTCCTGACGACGAGGTTGGGAGGACCTTTGCGACCGCTCACGCGTGCGTTCGGGGTGACACTGGCCAGTGCCGCCCTGCTCGGGGCCGGGGTGACGAGTGCCCAGGCGGACCCGGGCGCCCGCCCGCCGTCCACAATCGACTGGCAGCCGTGCCCGGATGACGCGGCGCTCGACTGCGGCAGCCTGAAGCTGCCGATCGACTACCGCGAACCCGGTGGGGCCACGTTCGACCTCGCTCTCGCCCGCCGCAAGGCCGGTGACCCGGCGAAACGACTGGGCACCCTGCTGGTCGACCCCGGCGGCCCCGGTGGCTCGGGGGTCGACTTCGTGACGAGCCCGGGGCAGGCCGACTACTTCAGCAAGGACGTGAAGGCCCGGTTCGACATCGTCGGGTTCGATCCGCGCGGCGTGTCCCGCAGCCAGCCGGTGATGTGCTCCGTGGACCTGCTGAGCAACGCGCCGACCAACCGGCCGGCCAACCAGGCCGAGTTCGACGCGCTGATCAAGTACAACCGCACACTGCGTGAGGACTGCCGCAAGCGCAGTGGCCCCATCGCCGATCACGCGGGCAACGACTCGACGATCCAGGACATGGACGCGATCCGGCGGGCGCTCGGCGAGAAGAAGATCAACTACTACGGTGTCTCGTACGGCACCCTGATGGGCCAGCAGTACGCCGAGCGGTACGGCGACAAGATCCGCACGATGGTCATCGACAGCAACATGGACCACAGCCTCGGGCCATGGCCGTTCGCCCTCACCGAAGCGAGCTCGGCGCAGAGCTCGTTCGACGAATGGGTGAAGTGGTGCGGCCGGAGCACCTCGTGCGCGTTGCACGGCAAAGACGTCCGGGCTTTCTGGCACAACCTGCTCGCCAAGGCCGACCGCGGCGAGCTGCCGGACGGCCTGACGGCGCGTGACGTGATCGGGGCGGCGTTCGGCGCGTTCTACGGTCCGGCGTGGAAGCAGCTGACCGACTACCTCGTCCAGCTCGACAGCGGCGTGAACTCCCGCCCGTCGTCGCCCGCCGCGAAGGACGAACAGGTCAACGACGTGTTCCAGGCGGCGTTCTGCGCCGACTACGCCATGCCGATCCGCTCCTTCACGGAGTACAAGGCGCTCGAGACGGCCGAGAACAAGATCGCACCGGACATGCGTGGCGGAGTGCTCGGGCACATCGCCGTCACCGGATGCCTCGGCCTGGAGAAGGTGGTCACCAACCCGCAGCGCCGGTTGGACATCGACAACGCGCCGAAGATCTACATGCTCAACGCGCTGTACGACCCGGCGACGCCGTACGCGTGGGCGGTCAACGCACACAAGCAGTCGAAGAACACGACCGAGCTGATGACCTACGAAGGCTGGGGGCACGGCGTCTACGGGCGCAGCGAGTGCACCACCGCTCCCGTCGACCAGTACCTGATATCCACAAAGGTCCCGACCGTGCGTCGTTGTGAGGCCGTCGAACCCGCTGACCCGGCGGCACAGGCCACCTACCCGACGCGCCCGCTGCCCGTGGGCCCACGCCCCGGCGTGCCGGGGTGGCTGCGCTAGACGACCAGCCGGTGGCCGGGCGGTTGGCCCGGCCACCCACATGGCCTAGCTGGACAGTGGCCAGGTGGGACAGGCCGCGTCGAGGTTCTGGGGCGGCAAGGGGATGTCGAGCTGCTCGAGCAGGATGGTCACCCGGCGCGCGTAGTCGACCAGGTCGCCTGCGCTGCCGAGGACGTGCTCGGTGCAGTGTTCGTATTCGCGCAGGCCGTACAGGCTCATCAACACGCCGGTGGCGATGCTGTGCGCGGCGTTGGTCAGGCCAAGGGACGCTCGTCGCTGGATCTCGCTGAGGTAGGGGTCGACCGCCTTGTCCACCAGGAAGGCGCAGGCGTCGTCCGGGTCGCAGATGCCGACGTCGGGTTCGTCCATGTCGGTGAATTCGTAGGCGGTGAGCGTTTCGGCCAGTGCGGTGCTCACCTGTTCGCAGGATGGGGCCGACAGCAAAGTCGTCGCGTGCCACTCGGCTTCAGGCGCCAGTTCCGGGTGGGTCCGCAGCAGGTTGGTCAGTACCTGAGCTTGTTCGGACGTCCTGAGTGCGGCCAGTGCGGTCGCTGCCACGGGAGTTCCTCCGATGTGTCCTTATTGTCAATGGGCCGACGCACTATTCAGCCACCGCGGACTACTGGCCGGTAGTGCCGGAAGACCTACTCCATTCGAGCACGGAGTGATCCGTGACATGCTCCGCCCGGCGATCGTCCGCAGCGGAGAGCTCGGTGCAATCGAACGCATCCAAGCGGCGACGAGATACCAACTGCCGAGTCACCGACACCCGGTACAACCTCCACTCGCCGGTGGCACTGATGGACGCGGGGTGCTACCCCGTCCACTTGGTACGGCCCTGGACGGTGCGGAGCCACATATCAGCTGAACACTTTCGTGGTCGCGGCTGTAAGGGCGGAGCCTGTATCCCAGCCCAAGTAAGCGCGGCTTAAAAGACGCGCCGACTTGTGACCGTCCGCAGCCCACATCAGGCCGCGCGCCAGCGCGAACTTGGCCATACAAGCTGCGCGCGCTAGCGCAGAGTGGGGCTTCGGGGGTGTCTCCTGCCCGTCGGCCTGGGCGAAGCCAACCATGGGCTGTCAAGAGGTCGGCCTGCCCAAAGAGCCCCGGCGACAGCCATACCGATCCTCTTGATAGTCCGTGGTTCCCTGGGGCAGGTCGACGGGGCAGGAGGCGCCCGCGCCCTGAAACCCCGGGTCATGAAAGCATGCGTCGGGAGAAACGCCCCCCAGGAACCTTTTGCCCCGAGGTCTGCTCCCGGCGAGGGCCTTCTTTTCACCCGGGGGACACCGCGGCATGACCGTCACCGTGCCCCGCAGACCACACCACAGGCCTGGGCCGGGAAACACAACCAACAAAGACTTCCAAGCACGAGCAACGCGACTGCGACGAAGCCCTGTCCCACCTATAAACAGTCCCCCACCCAACCCGGGGGGCGTCCCTGCTCCAGTCTATCGGGGGTAGGGGCTGGTCAAAAGGGTACTGGTCAGTTGTGGACAACTAAATTTGACGATGGGATCTTCGGTGCGGCGACCTACTGTCGCGCGGTTGGGGCAGGTGAAACCTGTTCCGCCGCGCAGTGTTCAGCGCCTTCAGGCGCTCCGGTTGGTCGATCTGCGTGACTGCGAAACGGCTGTACCGCGAGCATATCGGTTCACCAGCGGGAGTTGGTGTACACAGTGGACAATGTAGCCGACCTGACGAACTCCGCCGGTTGCCCGGCCGGGGTTTTGACGGCCCATCGCCACCGGGACTACCGTCGGCGACATGGCCATCGAACTGAACCACATCGTCGTTCCGGCGAAGGACGCCAAGGCCTCCGCCCAGTTCATCGCCGACATCCTGGGCATCGAAGCCGGTGCCCAGTGGGGTCCGTTCTACCCCGTCGTCGTCTCCAACGGCGTCACCCTCGACTACGTCGACGACACACGCGACTTCCAGTCGCACCACTGCGCGTTCCTCGTCACCGACGAGGAGTTCGACGCCTCCTTCGACCGGATCAAGGCAGCGGGCATCCAGTACTGGGCCGATCCGCACCACGACAAGCCGAACGAGATCAACCACCTGTACGGCGGTCGTGGCGTGTACTTCGACGACCCGGACGGCCACAACATGGAGATCATCACCGCGCCGTACGCCTGACACCTGCGTAGGGTGTCCGTGTGCGCTCCGAGCTCCCGATCATCGCGGTCGTGTCGATCGGTGGCGGGTTCGGCGCGCTCGTGCGGTACCTGGTCGGTCTCGTCGCGCCGACGCCGTGGGGCACGTTCGGGATCAACGTGCTCGGGTGTTTCCTGATCGGTGTGCTGATGGTGCTGGTGACCGAGACGATCCGGGCGCACCGGCTCGTGCGGCCGTTCCTCGGCGTCGGCGTGCTCGGCGGGTTCACCACGTTCTCGACGTACGCCGTCGAGACGGACCAGTTGCTGCCGGTGTCACCGTGGCTGGCCGGCGCCTACCTGGTCGGGACGCTCGTCGCGGCCCTCTTGGCGGTGGCCGCCGGGGTGTGGCTGGTCCGGCGGCTGGCGAGGCGCGCGTGACAGCGCTCTTCGTGGTTCTCGGCGCGATGGTCGGCGCGCCGGTGCGCTACCTGGTCAGCCGCGCGGTGCGCAGCCCGTGGGGCACGTTCGTGGTCAACGTCGCCGGGAGTTTCCTGCTCGGCCTGGTCGCCGGAGCTGCCGGCGGGGTCCACGCGCTGGTCGGTACCGGGTTCTGCGGTGCGCTCACGACGTACAGCACGTTCGGCTACGAAACACTTCAGCTCGTGGAGCGCAAGGAGTACCGGGCCGCCGCGCTGAACGTCGGGCTCAGCGTCGTCGTCGGTCTCGCGGCGGCCGGGCTCGGGCTGGCGATCGCCAAGGGGCTTTGACACAGGCTCTGGTCCGGAGTGGATTGTCAGCGTCTTGTCATGGTCACCGGTCTGCCGCCTGTTTCGCCTTATCATCGGGCTCATGTGTGCTCACGTCGTGCTGGCCGAGGACGACCACAAGCAGGCTGAGCTGGTGCGCCGGTACCTCGAACGGGAGCACCACACCGTCACGGTCGTGCACGACGGCCGGTGCGCGCTCGACGAGGTCCGTGAACAGCGGCCGGACCTGCTGGTCCTCGACGTGATGCTGCCCGGGGTGGATGGTCTGGACGTCTGCCGGATCCTGCGGCGCGAGTCCGACGTGCCGGTGCTGATGCTGACCGCGCGTTCCACGGAGGACGATCTGCTGCTCGGGCTCGACCTCGGCGCCGACGACTACGTCACCAAGCCGTTCAGCCCACGGGAGCTGATGGCGCGGGTGCGCACCTTGTTGCGCCGGACCGCACCGAAACGCGCCGAGGAGGACCGCGTGTTGCGGGTCGGTGCCCTGGTGGTCGATCCAGACCGCCACGAACTGGTCAGCGACGGCGCGGTGATCCCGTGCACACCGGGGGAGTTCCGGCTGATGGCCACGCTGGCCGCGCAGCCCGAGCGCGTGTTCACCCGTGCGCAACTGCTGGAGCACCTGCACGGCTTCGACAAGTTCATCACCACGCGGACCATCGATGTGCACGTGATGAACCTGCGCAAGAAGATCGAGCCCAACCCGCGCAGGCCGACTCGTCTGATGACGGTCTACGGCGTCGGCTACAAGCTGACCGATGGCAGCTAAGCGACGCAGCCTGCTTGTCCGGCTGCTGGTGGTGTCGATCGTGGTGGCCTTGTGCGCCATCGCGGCAACGGCGTGGCTCGCGGCGCAGACCACCACGGTGGCGATCAAACAAGCACAGGGGCAAGCGCTGGCCGACGACGCCAGGATCTACGACACCTTGGTCGGCTACGCCGCGACCCACAAGGACTGGTCGGGTGTCGAACCGGTGGTCCGGGCGCTCGGCGACCAGACCGGCAGGCTGATCGCACTGGCCACTTCGGACCGTGCGGTGCTCGTCGGCGGGCAGCCGTTGCCGGACAAGCCGAACGCTGTGGTCGATCCGCTCGCCGTCGACCCTGTGCTGTCCGCCGGACAGCCCGGTGACCGCGTCGATGCGCGCGCGGTGGGGCCGTTCAAGCTCACTCCGGACGAGCAGGGCAGGCTCAGATCCGCCACCGGGACAGTGCTTTCCTGTGTGCGCGTCCGGTTCGGCTACGGATCCAGCGAGGAACTGCCCAGTGGCCGGACTGTGCTCCGCCTGCCGGACGGTGCGATCGCTGGGGCGCGTTCGTGTGCGAGCGGTGTCGACCTGACGGCCCCGACGCCCACGGAAACGGTAGCGCTGGCAGGCCTCACGCAGTTGACCAATGCCTGCTTGGCGGGCAAAGGCCAGCCGTCCGTGACCGCCGTGCTCGACCAGAACGGGCGACCGGTCGCGACCGCCCCCGCTGAGGGTGCCGAGCGCATCACAGATGACCGTCTCGGGGTGGTCACGGACTGTTTCTCGACCGCGCGGCGTGAGCAACTGCGTCCCTTTGTCGCGCCTGCCGCGTTGTTGTTCGTCAACACGCCGAGCCAGGCGTCCGCTGGTTTCGACCTGTCCGCGACCAGCCGGTGGCGGATCATCGGGGTGGCCTCGCTCGTGCTGTTGGTTACGGTGGCAGCCTCCGTGTTCGCCGGTGCCCGCCTGGTACGGCCTTTGCGCGCGTTGACCGGTGCGGCCCGGCGGATGCGGGACGGCGACGACTCCGCACGGGTACGGGTGACCGGATCCGACGAGATCACCGAACTCGCGGTGGCGTTCAACGACATGGCCGACAACCGGGAACGGCTTGAGGGCCAGCGCAAGGCGATGGTCAGCGACATCGCGCACGAACTACGCACGCCGTTGAGCAACATCCGCGGCTGGCTGGAAGCGGCACAGGACGGCGTGACCCGGCCCGACCAGGCGCTCGTGTCGTCGCTCATGGAGGAAGCGCTGATGCTGCAGCACATCGTGGACGACTTGCAGGACCTGGCGATGGCCGACGCGGGCAGGCTGCGGCTGCACAAGGAACGCGTGCACCTGGCCGAACTGCTCGGCCAGGTCGCCGCGGCGCACCGGCAGCACGGCGGGGGAGTGCGGCTCACTGTCGAGGTGCGCGGTGATCCCGAACTGGACGCGGATCCGGTACGCCTGCGCCAAGCGGTGGGCAATCTCGTGACGAACGCGTTGCGGCACACGGAGCCCGGCGGCTGCGTCACGATCACGGGCCGCCAGGACGACGGCTGGGTGACCATCGACGTCACCGACACGGGCACCGGGATCGGCGCCGCGGACCTGTCGAAGGTGTTCGACCGGTTCTGGCGTGCCGAGAAGTCCCGAACCCGGCAGTCCGGCGGCTCCGGCCTCGGCCTGGCCATCGTCCGGCAACTGGCCGAGGCCCACGGCGGTACGGCCACCGCGGCCAGCGAACTCGGCCACGGCTCGACTTTCACCCTGCGAATACCGGCGGACGACAAGTTCCTGACAGGTTCCTGATGATCGTCCGGCAGATTCGTCGGCATGAACCATCGTCTCGCGATCACCGCCGTCCTGCTGGGCGCGGCCGCGGTCGGTGCCTGCTCCGCCCAGCCCGAGGCCGTGCCGCCGCAAGTCGCGTCCGTCCGGACCAGCGACACGAGCCCGCCCGTGTCCGGCAGGCAGGCGCAGGAACGGCCCCGGTTCCGGATCGACATGACCGACGACGAACAGAAAGCGCTCTACGACCCGTATCGCAAATGCATGTCCGAGCACGGCATCGCGGTGCGTGACCCCACCGTGCCCAAGCCGCCCAAGGACAAGCTCGACGCGGCGGCCAAGGCCTGCGATCCGCTGCTGCCCCTGCCCGCCTGGGAGAACGACATCAACAACCCGGAGGCGTTCGACTTCAACCGGCGTGTGGTGTCGTGCCTGCGTGCCAAGGGCGTCAAGTTCGTCGAGGTCGACAAGAACGAGGAGAGCGGCATGGTCGGCCCGTCGTTCGGCGGACCGCAGAACGACCAGGACTCGATCGACAAGGGCCTCAAGTTCACGTCGAAGTGTGAGCAGGAAGTCGCTGCGGGCGGGTACAAGTGAGGCGCAGGGCCGTTGTCGGCACGGTTGGCGCACTGGTCGTCGTGACCGCCGGAGTGGTAACCGTGACCCTGATGGGCGGCAAGCAACCCACAGCTACGGCTGATGGGCCGGAGCAAGCCAAGACCACGTCTGTGGTGCGCACGGATCTGTCGTCGTCCCAGGACTTCACCGGGTCGCTGGGCTTCGGTGACGAGATGCCGGTGAAGTCGCGCGTCCCCGGTACGGTCACCTGGCTGCCCGCCGCCGGGACGAAGATCGGCCGCGGCGGCGTCCTGTACAAAGTGGATAACCGGCCGGCGGTGCTGTTCGTCGGGGACACGCCGACCTACCGCAAGCTCGACGCGCCGGGGATCAAAGGGCCTGACGTCAAGGTGGTCAACCAGAACCTGGCCGCCATGGGATACCTGGGTCAGGCGGCAGGCAGGATGGACACGTTCACCGCCGCGTCGCAGGCCGCGATCAGGAAGTGGCAGAAGGCGCTGAAGGTGGACGAGACCGGGATCCTGGACCTGCCTGACGTCGTCGTCCTGCCCGCACCGGTCCGTGTCGGCACGGTCACGGCCCAACTGGGCACGGCCGCCGACGGTCCGCTGCTCGGTGTCACCTCGGATGCCAAGGTCGTGACGTTGTCACTGGGCCCGAACGACACATCCGGCGTCACCAGCGGTACCAAAGTGGACATCTCGTGGCCTGACGGCAGGACCACCGGTGTGGTCGCGGGCATCACCAAGGCCACCGCGAAGGACTCGGCGCCCGGTGGCGACAAGGTGGCGGTCACGATCACAGTGGACGACCCCACCGCGGTCGCCAAGGCGGATGGCTCGGTCACGATCAAACTCGCGGGCGCGACCAGGACGGGTGTGCTGGCCGTGCCCGTCACGGCTCTGTTGGCGCTGAAGGAAGGCGGTTACGCGCTGCAGACGGTGTCCGACGGCAAGCTGGTGGCCGTGCAGACCGGCATGTTCGCCAACGGGATGGTCGAGGTCAGCGGCGCCGGGATCGCCGAGGGCACGAAGGTGGTGACGGCGTCGTGACGCCTGTGCTGCGCCTGGACGACGTGAGCAAGCACTACGCGGGCGGGGTCCGCGCGCTCGATCACGTGGACCTGACGATCAGCCACGGCGAGCTCCTGGCCATCGTCGGCCCGTCCGGCTCGGGCAAGTCCACCTTGCTGCACCTGATGGGCACGCTGGACACGCCGACGTCCGGAACCGTGGAACTGGAGGGGCAGGACGTGACCACGCTGTCCGATCGTCGGCTTTCGGCGTTGCGGGGCAAGCAGATCGGGTTCGTCTTCCAGCAGTTCCACCTCGACGACAGCCAGACCGCGGCCGACAACGTGGCGACTGGCCTGCTGTACGCCGGTGTGCCCCGGCGCAACAGGCGACCGGCGGCTATGGATGCGTTGGCACGAGTGGGTTTGGTGAACCGGGCGAAGCATCTGCCGCACCAGCTTTCCGGCGGCGAACGGCAACGCGTCGCGATCGCGAGAGCCCTGGTGAACCGGCCCGCGCTGGTGCTGGCGGACGAACCGACAGGTGCGCTGGACACCGCGAACGGGCACGCGGTGCTGGACCTGCTGACCGAGTTGCACTTAGCCGGAACCACGATCGCCGTGATCACACACGACCGGGAGATCGCCGTGCGCATGCCACGGGTGGTGCGGATCCGTGACGGCCGGATCCAAGCTGACAGCGGAGCTGCCCATGTCGCCGCTTGACCTGCTGTCGCTGGGGTTCGCACGACTGCGGACCAGGCCGTCGCGCGCGGTCCTCGCCGCGCTGGGGATCTCGATCGGCATCGCGACCATGCTCGTGGTCATCGGCATCCCGGCGTCCAGCCAGCGGGCCGTGGTGGACGAACTCGCCGCGCTGGGCCCGAACCTGCTGCGCGCCCAGGCCGTGCCGGACCAGGTCGCGGGCAAGCAAGCCGGGATGCCGCCGGGATCGGTCGACATGGCCCGCCGGATCGCCCCGGTCCGCACCGCGAGCGGGGTGGCCAACGTGCACGCCGAGGTCCGCCGGACCGACGTGTCCACCCAGGGCTCCGGCATCACGACCCTGGCCGCCACCCCGGACCTGCTGTCCGTGCTCGGCGGTTCCGTCCATTCGGGACAGTTCCTGAGCCGGGCGACCGAACGGTTCCCGACCGTGGTGCTCGGCAGCAAGTCGGCCACGTGGCTCGGCATCACCGGCGCGTCCGGGAATCCGCGGATCAGGCTGGGGGACAAGTGGTTCACGGTGATCGGCGTGCTCGGCCCGATGCCGCTGGCCCCCGAGGTCGAACGGTCCGTGCTGATCGGCTGGGACGCGGCCAGGGCCCAGCTCGCGTTCGACGGCAGGCCGACGGTCGTCTACGTCCGGGCGGACGAGGCGGCGATCGACGACGTCCGCCAGGTGCTGCCGAGGACACTGAACCCCGAGCAGCCGGGGCTCGTCCAGGTCAACCGGCCGTCGGACGCGTTGGCCGCCAAGCGGATCACCCAGAACGCGTTCGGCACGCTGCTGCTGGGCCTCGCCGGGGTCGCGTTGGTGGTCGGCGGGATCGGCGTGGCCAACACGATGGTCATCTCGGTGCTGGAGCGCAAACGGGAAATCGGTCTGCGCCGTGCGATCGGCGCGAGCAAGGGGCAGATCCGCGGCCAGTTCCTCACCGAGTCCGTGGTCCTGTGTGGACTGGGCGGGATCGCGGGCGGGGCGCTGGGCGTCGCGGGCACGGCGGCGTACGCGCACCTGCAGGGGTGGCCGCTGGTCATTCCCGGCGCGGCGGTGCTCGGCGGGCTGACGGCGTCGGTCGTCGTCGGGGTGCTCGCCGGGATGTACCCGGCGGTCCGGGCATCCGCGCTGACCCCGACCGAAGCGCTCGCGTCGCCCTGATCAGTGCTTTAGGGTCGCAGACGTGGACCTGCCCGTGATGCCTCCGGTGAAGCCGATGCTGGCCAAGGCCGTGCACGAAGTGCCGCGCACGCCGGGGCTGAGCTACGAGCCGAAGTGGGACGGGTTCCGGTGCGTGGTGTTCCGGGACGGCGACGAGATCGAGCTGGGTTCGCGCAACGACCGGCCGTTGACCCGGTACTTCCCGGAACTGGTCGAGTTGCTGCGCGAAGCCCTGCCGCGACGGTGCGTAGTGGACGGTGAGATCGTCATCGTGACCGACGCGGGCCTCGACTTCGAGGTGTTGCAGCTGCGCCTGCACCCGGCGGCGTCACGGGTGAACAAGCTGGCCGCCGAGACACCGGCGAGTTTCGTCGCCTTCGACCTGCTGGCGCTGGACGACCGCTCGCTGATGGACGAGCCGTTCGGCGAGCGCCGCCGTCTGCTGGAGAGCGTGCTCGACGACAAGCTGGCACGTGTGCACCTGACCCCGTTGACCACGGATCCGGACGTCGCGCAGGACTGGTTCACCCGGTTCGAGGGCGCGGGGTTCGACGGGGTGATGGCCAAACCGGTCGACCACCCCTACGAGCCGGACAAACGCGTGATGTGGAAGGTCAAGCACGAGCGCACGGCGGACTGCGTCGTCGCGGGCTTCCGCTGGCACAAGGACGGCGAGTCGGTCGGCTCGCTGTTGCTCGGCCTGTTCGACGACAAGGGCACGATGCACCACGTCGGCGTGGCCACGAGTTTCACGGCGGCGCGTCGCCGTGAGCTGGTGACCGAGCTCGCGCCGCTTCGTGAGAACGCGCTGGCGGAGCACCCGTGGCGTGAATGGGCGCAGGCCCACGCCGAGCAACGCATCCCCGGCGCGTACAGCCGATGGGCGGTGGGCAAGGACCTGTCGTGGGAGCCGTTGCGGCCCGAATGGGTGGCCGAGGTGCGTTACGAGCACGTGCAGGGCAGACGGTTCCGGCACGGCAGCCGACTGGTGCGGTTCCGCCACGACCGGACGCCGCAATCGTGCACGTACGCCCAGCTCGACGAGGTCGCCCCGGCTGAACTGGGTCTGCTGTTCGGCTAGGTTGGGATCATGGGGACTCCCGTGGTGCCGAAGTACGGTTCAGGCTCGCTGGCCGACGTCGTTCCGTCGATCATGGCGGGGCTCGGCGTGCCGGGGATGACCGCGACCCTGTCGTTGCCCGAGGCGCGCAAGGTCTGCCTGCTGCTGGTCGACGGCCTCGGCTGGGAACAGCTGCGGGCGCACCCGAAGGACGCGCCGTTCCTCAACAGCCTGGCGGGCGACGAGATCACCGCGGGGTTCCCGGCGACGACCGCGACCAGCCTGACCACGATCGGCACGGGCGTGCCCGCGGGCGCGCACGGCATCGTCGGGTACTCGTTCGCGGCGTCGGACGACGAACTGATCAACGCGTTGAGCTGGGGTCTGCACGCGGGCGGCAAGAGCGTCGACTTCCGGGACAAGTACGTGCCCGAGGAGTTCCAGCCGGTGACCACGGCGTTCCAGCGCGCCACCGACGCCGGTGTGCTGGTCCGTGTGGCGACGCAACGCGGATTCGACGGAACCGGCCTGACCAGGGCGGCCTTCCGCGGTGGCGAGTTCGCCGGCGTCTTCGGCCTCGGTGATCTCGCGATGCGGGCCGTGGACGCGTTGCACGCCACCGGCCGCGTGTTCTGCTACGCCTACCACTCGGAACTGGACCTGCTCGGGCACGTGTTCGGGCCGGGCAGCACGGCGTGGCGGTTCCAGTTGCGCCAGGTCGACCAACTGGCCGCGACGATCGCCGAGGAGTTGCCGCCGGACGGGCTGCTGGTCGTCACGGCGGACCACGGCATGGTGGCCGTCGACGACCGGGTGGACTTCGACGATGAGCCCCGGCTGCGCTCGGGTGTCCGAATGCTCGGCGGCGAGCCCCGGGTCCGGCACGTGTACACCGAGGCCGGTGCGCTGGCGGATGTGCGGGCCGCGTGGGCCGAGTTGCTCGGTGACCGGGCATGGCTGGTGACCAGGGACGAGGCGATCGCGGCCGGGTGGTTCGGGCCCGTGGTGGCCGACCACGCGCGCCACCGGATCGGGGACCTCGTGGTGGCGGCACGCGGCGAGTCGGCGGTCGTCCGGTCCAAAGCGGAACCCAAGATGGCCGGGTTGACCGGCCAGCACGGGTCGCTCACGCCCGCCGACCAGCTGATCCCGCTGCTGACTGTCACAGGTGGCCGCTGAACGCAGGTGCGCCGATGGATATGCCGCGTGGGTCGCGCCTGTCTGTCCTTTTTGGATCGCGTGACAGCGAACGACGGTCGGCCCCGCCCGCGGCATATGGTCCGACAAGGCCCTCGATCTGTGGAGACCGAACCCGTCAGCCTCCCTTCGGTGAGTCGCGCTTGTTCCTTTTGGAATCAAGCGCTGGAGGATCTTGGTTCTGTGTCTCCTTCGGCTGCGGTTGCCCCGTTCCAGGGCGGATTCCTCGCAGGAGTTCAGCCAAGGCTCGGATGATCTCGGCGCGTTCCGTTGGCTGTGCACGCCACAGTGTGATGATCAAGATCAGCGCCAACCCACCGAAGAGAGCGGCAAGTGAAGTGGGAACGTCGAGCACCATGGTAGACACTGTAGGCCCACTGAACCCATGATGGATTCGCAGATTATCACGTCCCCAGCCCAAAACCTACACTCCGGAATGAAGCAATGGTCGGATCGGGTGGGACGGCGCCTCTGTTTGTCGGCCTATGCGAATGATCGAAATTTTCATGGGTCGGTATAAGCCCAGGTCACCGACGGGTTCTGCAGTCATTGGTGACCGCTGTGGCCTCGTCGTTCTCTCATCTACTTGCCAACAACTTCACTCCAATGGCGGCAGCGGTCGACACCCTGGTGTCGAATTCGTGCTCCGGAAGACGCCGGGAAAGTGCAGGGGCGCGGAGATTTGATGCGTGGGCGTAGAGACCCGGTGAACGTCGCGCTGCCGTTCTGGTCAGCGGGAGGCGGCAGCGAGTGTCCGGTGGGCGATCTCCACGACGAGTTCGCGCAGTTCGCGTAGATCGTGGTCGACGAGGTGGCCTTCGTGCTTGACCAGGACGCCGTCGATGAGCACGGTGTGCACGTCCTGCACACCAACGCTGGTGGCCACCGCACCTTCCAGTACCGCCGGGTCTTCGTCGAACAGGTGCTCGAGGCCGGTCAGCATGATGATGTCGGCGCGCTTGCCGACCTCCAGTGAGCCGATGGTGTCGCCGAGGCCGATCGCCTTCGCGCCGTTGACGGTCGCCGCCCGCAGCATGTCCCGTGCTGGGAGTTCGCCGTGGATGCGTTCGTGCGTCAGGCAGTTGAGCATTTCGCTGAACATGTCCGGGCCGTTGTTGATCTGGACGTCCACGCCGAGCGCCGGTTCTCCGCCCGCCTCGGCGAAGCGGCGGTAGGCCAGTGCGCCGTGGCCCATCATCAGTTCGGTCACCGGGGTCACCGTCAGCGTCGAGCCCGCGTCGACGAGCATTGTGAACTCGTCGTCCTCCAGGCGGTTGCCGTGCACGAAGTGCAGGTCCGGGCCGAGCAGTCCGGCTTCGTGCAGCAGTCTCACCCCGCCGCCTTTCTGGCCTCCGACGTGCATCGAGGTGATCAGGCCCAGGTTTCGGGCTGTTGCGATGTGCCGTGCGGTGTCGTCGATCGAGAGGTAGTCCGGTCCGAGTGACGCCACCGCTCCGGCTTGCGGGTGCATCGCGTCGGGATTGCTGTGGCCGAACACGACGCGCAGGCCTGTTTCGTTCAGCGCCTCGAAGGCCACCTCGGACTGCTTCTGGTCCGACACGCCGCTCCAGTCCAGCACCGTGGTCACACCGGCGTTCATCGCTTCCGCCGCGGCCAGGCGCACGCTGGTTCGGACGTCCTCTGTGGACAGGCTCGCGCCGATGTGGTGCACGACCTCGGTCAGGTAGTGGCCGAGGGTCATGTCGGCGCCGAACCCGCGCAGGGGCGCCTGTGTCATGTGCTGGTGGGTGTCGACGAATCCCGGTGCGATCAGCTTGCCCGCCGCGTTGATCGCGCGTTTGCTGGTCAGGTCGCGTCCGATCGCCGCGATGATGCCGTTCTCGATGACCAGGTCGGCGATGCCGGTCCCGAGGACGTACCCGCGTTTAAACACCACGCTCACAACTACCTCCGTAGAAAGCTTTTCTAAAAGCTATCCGGAAAGCTTTCTGGGCGCAAGGTAATCTTCGGTCATGGGTGACCTGGTCGACGACGTGCTCGCGGCATGGCAGGGGCAACTGCCCGGCGTCGTCGGGATCGAGGTGGAGCTCGGCAAACGGGCTGGAATCCTGTACGCGCGGCTCAACGAGGCCGCGAGCCGCGTGCTGACCAGGTTCAGGCTCACCAAGGCGGAGTTCGACGTGCTCGCGGTGCTACGTGCGGGCGGCGAGCCGTACCGGCTCAAGCCGACGGAACTCGCGGCCAGGCTGTGGCTTTCGTCCGGCGGGACGAGCAACGTGCTGCGCAGGCTGACCGAGGCCGGGCTGATTTCCCGCGCGGCGGACGACGGGGACGCGCGCAGTTCGTGGGTTCACCTGACGCCCCAAGGCGTCGAGATGGCGGAGGAGACCGTCCGGGCCACCTCGGAGGCGCAACGGCAGTTGCTCGGCAAGGTGCCCGAAGACGCCGCGAGGGCCGCGGCCGACGCGTTGCGCGACGTGCTGCTGGCCCTCGAAACGGCTGACTAGACCAGCTGGTAACCCGCCTCGGTCACGGCGGCGCGGACGTCGTCGACGTCCAGGTCCTTCTCGCTGGTCACGGTAACCTTGCCGGTGGGCAGGTCCACCTCGACGCTGCTGACGCCCGCGATCTGGCCGACCTCCTCGGTGACCGAGCTGACGCAGTGGCCGCAGGTCATGCCCTGCACGGTGTAGGTCGACTGAGACATGTCCGGGATCCCTCCGTCGTCGGGTGTTCCCCTGATTTATACCCCTTGGGGGTACGGGGTCAGCAAGGTGCTCTCGATCACTGCCCGTGAATGAGGAAGGCCCGCCGCGGCTGGAACGCGACGGGCTTGGCTCTGGGGGAACGGGGTGGACCGTCAGACGGCGCTCAGCGCGCGTTTCTCCAGGCGGGCAGTGGCGAACCAGCGCACGCCGAGGACCACGAGGACGGCGACGATGGTCACGCCCAGGTACGGGAACGTCTCGGCCAACTGGGCGGCGCCGGACAACAGCGGCTGCCCGCCGACGAACACCCCGCCCGCCACCGCGATGGCGGTGATCAGCGGCGGCTGCACGGCCACCGCGAAGAACGCGGCCCGCTCGGCGAACACCGCGGCGAGCACACAGCCGACCACAATGGACCACGGGAAGAACAGGCCCCCGGCCATCAGGCCGCCGATGGCGACGGCGCCCGGCCCGAGCACAGCCAGCCACCCGGGGATGAGGGGGAGCCTGGTGGTCGCGACCGGGGCCGATCGCTGGTCGACGGTGCCTGTGCCGGAGTCCCCGTCTCGACGGCTAGTCAACACAGGGGATCGCTCCGGCGTTGATGGGCTCGACACTGGCAATCTTCTGCACCTTCTCCTGCGTCTCGATCTTCTTGGCGTTGGGGGTTTCCCGCGACCCGCGGGCGGGCGGCACCGGCGGGTCGAGCAGGCCCTGCACGAACTGGCGGACCTGGTCGGGGTTGACCTCGACCGCGCTGCCGTCCGACGGCGTCGACAGGTTGATCCGGCCGGTCGGGATGGTCTCGAACTGGATGTTGCCCGCGCTCAGACCACCGAGCTGCTGCGCGAACGACAACAGGTCCCAGCCCTTGTCCAGCACCACCGTCTTGGTCAGCGCGTTGACCAGCCCCGTGATCCTGGTCGGGTCGGTGAGCGTGCCCGCGCTGAACATCCGGTTGGCCAGGCCCGCCAGGAACGCCTGCTGGCGGCGCACCCGGTCGAGGTCGCCGTTGGTCAGGCCGTGCCGCTGGCGGACGAACTTCAGCGCGTCGACACCCTGCAGAGTCTGCTGGCCCGCGGGGAAGTCCGCCCCTGAGTACAAGTCGTGCACCGGCGCGTTGAGGCACACCGGGACGCCGCCGACCGAGTTGGTGATCTCGCTGAACCCGAGCAGGTTGATCTCCGCGTAGTGGTCGACGCGCAGCCCGGTCAGGTTGTTGACGGTGGCGATCAGGTTGCGCCTGCCCTCCGTGGTGGCCTCGCGGTTCACCGTGGCGGCGTCCTTGCCCTGGCCGCGCAGCTTGTTCGCGGCCGACACCTTCGCCCGCGCGTACGCCGAGTTCAGCTTGTGCCTGCCGAACCCGCCCGCGATGTCCACATAGGAGTCGCGGGGCAGCGACATGCCCCACGCCTTCTTGGTCGGGTCCGCCGGGACGTGGATCACGATCATCGTGTCGGTGTTCTGCTCGCCGGTGGCGTTGCCCGCCTGGAGCTGGGCGAGCTGATCCTTCGGCAGCGGGCGGCCCTGGTCGTCCGTCCGGCTGTCCAGGCCGACCAGCAGGATCGTGGTGTCCCGTGGTTCACGGCGCAACGGCAACGGTGAACCGTTGGCGCTGGGCTGTTGCGCGTCCGGGACGATCACGTCGTCGGTGGCCAGGTTGTCCGTCGCGGTCCGGTAGGTCCACCAGCCACCCGCGGTCACCGCGAGCACGGCCAACGAGACGGTGGCGACCAGTCCCTTGGTGATGATCGACAGGATCTTCATGGTTCTCATCGCAAGTAGTCCGTCAGTAGTGCGGGCGTCAGTCCGTTGGCGCGGGCCTGGGTGACGAAGGCGTTCACGTCGGCCTCGAAGTTGGCGGTGAAGTGCATGAGCACGATCGAGCCGGGCCGGAACTCGCGCGGGCCGCTGAACTTGATCTGCCCGTCGCGCACCTCCGAACCCCAGTTCACGACGTACTTGGCGCCCGCCTCACCGGCCGCCTGCAACGTCGCGTCGTCACTGTTGCCGTACGGCGCGCGGAACAATGTGGGCCGCTTGCCGAACTGCTTCTCGTAGGTGTCCGAGACCGGCACGATCTCCGCGGTCTGCTGCTCGAGCGACTTGCCCTTGAGGTTCGGGTGCGTCGCGGTGTGGTTCTCGATCGCCGAGCCGGTGTCGTCCCGCAGCTTGCGGAAGAACTCCGGGTCCTGGCGGGTGTAGCGGTCGGTCAGGAAGAACGTGGCCTTGATCCCGTTGCGCTTGAGGATGTCGGCCATCGCCGGGTCGCGGTGCGCGCCGTCGTCGATGGTGAGGAACACCACCGGATCGGGCGTCTCGACCTTGTAGAGCAACCGCGCCGGTCCGATCTTCGGCTCCGGCCGGAAGTTGCCCGTCGCCGGGGTTGTCGGCGGTGTTGTCGGCTGGCTCGCTGCCTGCTGCGGCTCCAGCGCGGCCTTCGGTTCCGGCCGCCCCTGTGTCTCCTCCGTGGCCAGGAAGAGCGCGGCCACCAGCAGTGCGAACACCGCCAGTGCCACGTACCTGAACGGCTTGAGACGCTCCAGCATGGTCACCCGGCTCTCTGACGTGTTACAAACGTGATCTCCTTCGAAGCTATGCACGCTTTTCGGCGGTCGGCCGACGGTCGTGTAACAGCCGGCACGCAGGTGTCCGGCGGCTGTGTAACAGCCGAATGGCACGCCGCGCCCGCGTCGGCAGAATGGAGTGACGAAGGAGGGCCGAATGCGGCGACTGGAACTGGGCCTGTGCGCCCTGCTCCTGGTGCTGTCCGGCTGCGCGACGGCGGGAGAGGTGCGGGTCGAGGGCGCCGCGAGCCAGGTCACCCCGCCGCCGTCCACCCCGCCCCCGCCCAGCGGCGTGACCCCGTCGTTCGACCCGGTCGCCCTGCTCAGGGCCGACCCGAAAGTCAGTGACAAGATCAAGAACTACCTGACGCCGTGCAACCAGGGGCGCTTCCCGGTGGACGCGCGCTACGCGGACGTGACCGCCGACGGCGTCCCGGAGTTGCTCGTCGCGGTGATGAGCTGCGACGAGAAGACGGCGGAAACCCCGGCGGTGAACCCGGACTACGTGCGCGGCAACGGCGTGATCGCGAACTACGTGTACGACGTCGTGGCCAAACCGCCGGTCGACGTGTTCGCCCTCGAGGAGCCCGCGATGCTGCTCGACGTGGGCAGGAAAGGCGGCCTGCAGATGATCCACTGGGAGTACCGGGCGAGCGACAAGACGTGGCCGTCGCAGCAGGTCTCGAAGTTCTACCGGTGGACAGGGACCGCGTTCGAACTGGTGAAACGGTGAACCCGATGCACATCCTGCTGGTCGAGGACGACGCGGTGATCAGGGAGGCGACCCAGCTCGCGCTGGAGCGCGACGGGTTCACGGTCACGGTCGCCGAGGACGGGATCACCGGGCTGGAGAGGTTCCGGTCGCTGGCGCCGGACGTGGCACTGCTCGACCTGATGCTGCCGGGGATGAACGGCGTCAGCCTGTGCAGGCAGATCAGGGAGGAGAGCCCGACCCCGGTGATCATGATGTCGGCGCGGGCCGACCCGATCGACGTCGTGCTCGGCCTGGAGGCCGGAGCGGACGACTACGTGACCAAGCCGTTCGACAGCACCGTGCTGGTGGCCAGGATCAGGGCGGTGGTGCGCCGGTTTGGCCGTGCCGAGGAGGTCAACGGCGAACAGCCGCTGAGATTCGGCGACCTGGAGGTGCAACGCGACGGCCTCGAGGTCAGCGTGGCGGGCAGGCCCGTCGAGCTGACCCCGACCGAGCTGCGGCTGCTGCTGTGCTTCGTGGACTCGCCGGGCAGCGTGCTGACCCGTGACGTCCTGCTCGAGCAGGTGTGGGACTACCAGTGGGGCGGCGACTCGCGCGTGGTCGACGTACACGTCCAGCGCCTGCGGGCCAAGGTCGGTCAGGACAGGATCGAGACGGTGCGGGGCTTCGGCTACAAGCTGAAGACCGCGCCATGAAGCTCCTGCCGACATCCATGCGGTGGCGGCTGAGCGCGGCGATCGCCGTGGTCAGCGCGCTGGTGGCGACGGCGTTGAGCCTGCTGGTCCGCACCGAGTTCGCACGGACCCAGCTGTCGGACGCGCGGCAGTTGCAGGATCAGCGGCTGCAGCTGGTGATCCGCGAGTACGCGCTGTCCGGCCAGGCTGCCCTCGGCAGCGAACTGGACTCGCCGACCCTGCCGGTGGAACTCGTGGGCGCGGTGAAAGGCGGCCAGCGGGCGACATATCTCCAAAGGACTCCCGAGGGGTCGTGGATCTGGGCGGCGGCGGAAACGGACGGGAAGGTGCTGTCGCTGCGCAGTCCGTACTCCGACAGGGACGAGGCGCTGACCCGCCTCGACCAGGTCCTGCTGATCAGCTCGCTCGGTGTGGTCGTCCTCAGCTCGGTGCTGGGGGTTCTGCTGGTCAGCCGCCTGTCCCGCCGGTTGCGCCTGGCCGCGGGAGCGGCACGCCGCGTGGCCGACGGGGACATGACGGCGCGTGTGCGTGACGTGATCAAGGACCGGCCCAAGGACGAGGCGGCGGAACTGGCGCAGGCCATGGACTCCATGGCCGACGCTTTGCAGGAACGCTTGATAGCCGAACAACGGGTGACGGCGGACATCGCGCACGAACTGCGCACCCCGGTGACCGGCCTGGTGACGGCCGCGGAACTGCTGCCACCGTCGCGTCCGGCCGAACTGGTCCGCGACCGGGTGCGTGTGCTGCGTGTCCTGGTGGAGGACGTCCTCGAAGTCGCCAGGCTCGACACGGCGACCGAACGCGCCGAGCTCTCCGAACTGGAACTGGGCGAGTTCGTGCGCCGACGGGTCGCGGGAATCGCACCGGAAGCCGTGGTGGCGGTGCTCGCGGAGCAGTCGGCGCGGACTGACCCGAGACGACTGGAGCGCGTGCTGGTCAACCTCCTGGTGAACGCCGCGAAACACGGGAAGCCGCCGATCGAGGTCACAGTGGACGGCCTGACGGTGACCGTGCGCGACCACGGCCCGGGCTTCTCTGAAGAACTGCTTAAAGAAGGACCCAGCCGGTTCCGGACCGGCAGCAGCGACCGCGGCAGCGGGCACGGCCTCGGCCTGACCATCGCGGTGGCGCAGGTGAAGGTCCTCGGCGGCACGCTCACGTTCGCCAACTCGCCGGACGGCGGCGCCACGGCGACCCTGGTGCTGCCCGACCACACCTGATCAGGATTCAAGAAGCGCTGCCGGGCACGCGGTACTTAGGGTGACCGGCATGAGCACATTGAAGGCAAGCACCATCATGCTCGGCGTCCAGGACGTGGACCGTGCCAAGAAGTTCTACACCGAGGGCATGGGCGCCGAGATCGAGCAGGACTACCCCGGTTTCGTGACGTGCAAGCTCGGCGAGGGCTCGACCCTGGCGCTGTACTCGTGGGCGGAGGCCGCGGCGGACGCGGGCGTTTCCGCCGACGGGTCGGGGTTCCGGGGCGTGTCGTTCCACCACCTGACCGATTCGCGGGCGGAAGTGGACGCGGTCATGCAGGCGGCCGTTGCCGCGGGCGCCTCGGTGGTCAAGGAGGCGGAGGCCGCCGAGTGGGGCGGGTATGTCGGGTACTTCAGCGATGTGGACGGTTACCTGTGGAAGGTCGCGTCTTCCACCTGACCACTCGACCGACTCGCGTGGTCCCTCGTTCCGGCACCCCGAATCTCAAAGCCGGTGCGGTCGTTGCGGAGACGGGCAGCGTCACGCCGGATCGCCCGTCCGGTGTATGAGCCTCGCCGCGATATCTTGACACTGTCTAGTTGGGGTGTCAGGGTGAGAATCATGGGGTCCTTCAAAGAGGCGACGGCGATCGAGGCCGCCGGTCCCGGCGAGTACACGGCCGACCTGGACGCGCAGTGGGCCGTCGGCGACAAGCTGCACGGCGGCTACCTGCTCGCCGTCGTCGCCCGCGCCGCGGCCGAACTGGCCGAGCACCCGCACCTGACGGCCGTCAGCGCGTCGTTCCCGAAGGCGCCGGAGCCGGGACCGGCCACGGTCCAGGTCGAGCTCCTGCAGACCGCTCGCAGCCTGACCCAGCTGCGGGCCAGGCTCGTGCAGAACGGGCAGCCGTGCGTGGAGGCCCTGGTCACGCAGGGCACCCTGGTCGACAGCGACCCGTGGTGGACCAGCGTGACCGAGCCGGAGATGGCCGCCGAGCAGGACAGCGCGCGGTTCCCCAGCTCAGCGCCGGGCAACACCTTCGAAGTGCCCATCCTCGACGTCGTCGAGACGCGCATCGACCCCGCGGTCCTCGGCGCCTTCGCCAGCGGCAAGCCCCAGGCCACCGGCTCGATCTCGACGTGGCAGCGGCTGGCCGACGGCTCCGACTGGGATCCGCTGAGCCTGCTCGTCGCACTGGACCCGGTGCCGCCGGTGTCACTCGAGCTCGGGGTGTTCGGCTGGGCGCCGACCTTGCAGTTGTCCGCCTACATCCGGCGGCTGCCCGCGCCGGGATCGGTCCGGGTCCGGCTGGAGGCAGGCGACCTCACCCACAACCGGATGGACGAGACCGCCGTGGCGTGGGACAGCAGCGGCCGCGTGGTCGGCCAGGCGAACCAGTTCGCCGGGGTTCGCCTGCCCGCCCGGTAGCCGGAACACGCCCCCGCCGAAGCCGCGGGTGTCACCCGAAGTTGATGTCGCCGTGGATGTTCTGCGCCTGCACGAACTTGGTGTTGTCCATGGTCCCGGAGATCGACATGTTCCCCGTGCGGGCGCCTGTCTGCTGAGCTGCCTGCCACTGCGTGCGCAGCTGCGCGCCGAACTCCGGGTCGGCGGCTTCGGTCCTCGCCAGCTCCGTGGCCAGCCGCTGGACTTCGGGCGAGTCGGGCGCGGCGCCCTGTGCCGCCTCGAGCGCCGCGGCGGCTTCCTTTCGCGTGGCGAACTTCGTGCGCACGAAGTCGTAGAGAGAGGTGATGGCCTTGCCGGCCAGTGCTGCGGAGATCGCGACCAGGATCGGTTCCGGCATGGCCCCATTCTAGGCCCGCGGCCCGTTCGGGACCACGAGGCAGGACGTGCCCGAACGCTCGATCTGGCGGGCGATCGCCTGCGCGTACTTGTCACGGATGGGCACGACGACGGCGTGCGCGTCGGTGGTCCGCAACGCTTCGAGCAGTGCCGTCATCCCCGGCCCGAACCCGGGGTGTTCGTCGTGGAAGACCTTGCTCAGCAACCAGCCGTGGTGATGGGTCCAGCAGGTGAGCAGGTCCTGGTTCTCGTCTCGGGCCGCGCCCCACACGTAGCCGTACACGCGGGGTTTGCCGGCGTTCTTGATCGCGCTGGGAAGGACGTGAACCCGCAGAGTCTGCCCGACGGGGATGACGCGGTCACGGATCTTCACTGTTGGCTCCAGGTGTCCCAGGTGTCGCTGTGGTGAGTACCGGGGTGACGCCCGAGCTGACCTGTCGTGACGCGGGTCACACAACGAAATCTGCGGCCAGCGGATCCTGGGCGCGTTCACGTCCGCCGAGTGCGCCAGGTGCGTGACCCAGATTCTTGACGGGCTGGGGGTGGAGCGTGCGCATTTCGTCGGTGATTCGCGGGGCCTCAGAACTGTCGGCGCGCACTGCTACGGTCATTCGGCAGACGCATCCACGCGGTTCGAGGAGGAGCGACCGGTGAGCATGGGGTTCGTCGGGGTCCGCACCGGCGAGTCGTCGATCAGGCGGATCTTTCCCGTATGGGCGGAGATCCTCCGATTGCCGACCCGTGAGCTGACGGGATTCGACTTACCGATCGACGCCGCGCGCGACGACTACCGGGATGTGATCACGCGGATCGCACACGACCCGCAGATCCCCGGTGCCCTGATCACATCGCACAAAACGGGGGTGTACCGGTCCGCGGCCGACCTCTTCGACGAGATCGACCCGGACGCCGAGCGGTTCGGCGAGATCTCCTCGCTGTCCAAGAAGGACGGCAAGCTGACCGGGCGGGCGTTCGACCCGATCACGGCGGGCCTGGCGATGGAGGAGTTCATCCCGCCGGACCACTTCCGCGGCACCGGCGGCGAACTGCTCTGCCTCGGCGCGGGCAGCGCGGGCACGGCGATCATCTGGTACCTCGCGCACCGCGCCGACATGCCGCGGCGGATCTTCTGCACCGACAGGTCGACCAGCAGACTCACGGCGTTGCGCGCGATGCTCCGGCGGGAGCGCGTACGCGTGCACGTCGACACCGTCCCGGTCACCGGGCCTGTCGACGGGCTGATCGAACTGCTGCCGCCGGGCAGCATGGTGGTCAACGCGACCGGGATGGGCAAGGACACGCCCGGGTCGCCGATCTCCGAAACCTGCGAGTTCCCGTCGGGCTGCCTGGTCTGGGAGATCAACTACCAGGGGACGCTGGATTTCCTGGCCACCGCACGCGCCCGCCAGGCCGCCGACGACCTGACGGTGGTCGACGGCTGGCGCTACTTCGTGCACGGGTGGGCCAAGGTGATCGCCGACGTTTTCGACGTGGGGTTGACCGGCGAGCAGATACGGCAGTTGTCCGACGCCGCGGTCGCGGTGCGTTAGCACGCCCGCGAATGGAGTCGACGGAAATCGCTTCGGACCAGGTCACGTGCGCTTGTCGAGCAACTGCGGAAATGCGCTGTGTGCCCCCACTGTGGACTTACGCTGGGTGATTCCGTAACCTTGCCGAGATCTTTTGGCCGCCGTGTCCGGCCAGGTGCTCGATCGACTGAGAAGGAGACACGCGCGCGTGTCCAGCAGACTCAAGCGCGGAGCGCTGATGGCCTCCGCCGTGATGACACTTGTCGGTGCGCTGCTGCCTGTGCCGGTGTACGCACAGCAGGAATCCCCGACCCTGCAGCGCTACCGCGAACTGAACACGCAGGCCAAGGAACTCAACGAGGACTACCTGCAGGCCGTCGAGGACCGCGACGCGCGCCAGGCCGAGATCACCAAGGCGGGCGAGGACATCGCCGCGGCCACCAAGGCGAAGGGCGAGGCCAAGCTCAAGGAGGACGAGTTCCGCGGTCAGGTCGACGCGCTCTCGGAGGCCTCGTTGCGCGGCGCCCGGTTCGACAAACTGTCGGCCTTGCTGACCGGCGTCTCCCCGAAGGACTTCCTCGCCCGGTCCTCGGCGTTGAGCGTCCTGGCGACGGACAACAACAAGGCGCTTCAGGCCCTGGTCGGCGCGGTCAAGACCGCCGACGACGCGGAGAAGAAGGGCGCCGACGCCCAGAAACGCGCGACCGAGGCCCGTGACGCGGCGGCGAAGCTGGCCGAGGACATCAAGGCCAAGCGCGTCGAGCTGGACAAGCAGATCAACGAGATCACCACCTCGCTGGACAAGCTGTCGCCCGCGGACCGCGCCGCGCTGCAGGGCGAGATGGACAAGGGTGTCTACTTCCCCGGCAACGGCATCGCGGGCAAGGCCGTGACGTCGGCGTTGAGCCGCCGCGGCGACCGCTACGCCCTCGGCGGCACCAAGCCCCCGGTCTTCGACTGCTCGGGCCTGATGATGTGGGCCTACGCGCAGCACGGTTACAAACTGCCCCGCACCAGCCGCGAGCAGTACAAGGTCGGCCGCCCGGTGAGCAAGGACCAGTTGCAGCCCGGCGACCTGCTGTTCTACGGCTCCAGCGCGGCATCGATCCACCACGTCGTGATGTACATCGGCAACGGCATGATCGTGCACGCGTCGGACTACGGCATTCCCGTGTTGTCCGCACCGCTGGCCAAGGGCGGCAAGGACTTCTTCGGAGCCAAGCGCCCTGTCGGCTGAGCCTTCCCGCTGTACTCGAACGCCCCGCGGCTGCTGCTGCGGGGCGTTCTAGTAATTATGCCTCAAAGTTCATGGACGGTGACGGCCTGTTGGAACAGTGAGGGTTAGCTTGAACGCATGTGGTGAAGTAGTAGCAGCGCGGCCACTGTATTGGCCGATCTGATCTCACCTTTGCGGACGAGATCGGGAACGAGCTTGAGTGGAACCCATTCGCGGCGCCCAGATTCGAAATCGTCCTCGGGATAACTCACATATTCTGCCCCGTCGGCCCAGTATACGTGATGTAACGCGTTGGACAGTCCATTGGCTGGTTCGACCGTTATCAGGTGGTGTAAGGTCCCGGCGCGCCACCCGGTTTCTTCCAGCATTTCGCGCGCGGCGGCATCTTCGACAGTTTCGCCGTCATCCACGACTCCGGCTGGAAGTTCCCAGCCCCACGTCTCTGTGATAAACCTGTGACGCCACAGAAGCAGTACCTCGTTGCGCTCGTTGACGGCTGCGGTCAGTGCGACCGGCCGCTGGCGGATGAGGAAATGGTCGAGGTGGCGCCCGTTGGGCAGTTCGACGTCGGCGAGGTTTACTCGAAACCAACGGTTCTCGTAGACAGTCTGCTCACCGAGGTTCTTCCATTCCATTGAGCACCTTCGTTTCGCGCAACTAATCCTGTGGCTGTCATGGGAAGATTCGGAGAGTTCGATCAAGTCGTTCGACTGCTTCGTGTGTCAGACTGGTGCGTCTGCTGTTGAGCTTGGTTCGCAATTCTCTGAACCGAGAATTTAGTCGCCGCGACTCCATTCCTGTAGCGAGTTCCACCATTTCAACGGTAAGGGATGAGGCGTGCTCGACATCGCCGCCCTGCAGTTCGAGATCGACCATCGAAGCCAGTCGGTTGACGCGTCCACGTGGGTGGTCGGCGATCGTCAAAGACTTCTGTGCGTACTCGTAGGCGGGGTTGAGGTCGCCAACGCCGCTCAGGGCTTCGCCGAGTTTCGCTTCGATGAGACCAGGTTGAACGTAGCCGGTTTCGGGAGGTTCTTCCTCGAGGTGAATCCGTGTCGCTGATGATTCTGCTTGTGTGATGGCCAGGTAAGTTGACTTCGGCTCGTCAATCTGGGCGTAAGCTTTGGCCTGCATGGCCCGCAGATCGGCGGTCAGCGCGGGTGACATGTGGTTCGAAGCGTAGTGAACGGCTGCTTCGGTGAAATCGATCGCTTGACGGAAATCCCGTAGCGCAAGCGCCTGGTTCACCATGAGCGCGTAAACGTAGCTGCCGAATCGCAAGTCGCCCGCTGCGTCTGCGAGTCTTTGAGCGTGTTCGAAGTGACGTTGAGCTGCCCCATAGTGCTCACAATCGTAGCAGCAGATGCCAGTCAGTGCGACCAGTGAGCCCATCGCGCGCAACAGTTGGCGGCCGGTGTGCTCGCGATAGCTACTCGCGAGTATGGGGTTTGCGTGCTCGCGCAAGAACCGTTCAAGTAGTATTTTGGCTGGCAGCCCGCCAGAGTTTCGATACATAATTTCGTAGTGGCGGTGTGCGTCTACGAGTATGTGTACGTCCGAGTAGCCCGCTGCGGGTGAAGCTTGATCGGTCGGGTCCAGTTTGATGAGTGGACGGCTGATGTTGTCGGGTGGTATCCGTGGATCTTCGGCGCTGGTCGTCGTCTGATGTCCGTCAAGGGGAGGGTGATTAGGGGCGGTGAACGGCGACAGCAAGTCTGCGGTTTTCCAGCCAGGAAACATTGCTTCCAAAATTGCGCAGTGTTCCTCGCGAGGAAGGTTCTTCACTCGGCCGGTCAACCATCGCTTGTACGTGGCCTCGCTCGGAGGTGCGTCGACCAGGCCTTTGTCCAGCTTGCGGGCAGCCTCTCGGTAGAACTTCGTGAACCGCCGATAACTATGGAGATGCTTCTCTTTCAGCAGCGCTTTCAGTGTGGTCTGAGGCGCTGGCGAACCGCCCGGCGCTGTCTCATCGCTCGGTGGCATCTCGGTCCGTCCGTGGGGTCGGGGGTTACGAGGTGGATACCCAGCGTAGCCCTTGGCCAGGCCGGACCGTGTTCAGCCTTGCGACCGACACACAGTGCGTCCACGGTGTTCCGCACTGCAAGTGACCCCCAAAGGAGCCGGAGTGACCCCTGCGTGGACTACGGATGGTCACTTCTCGCTGGCGATGTTCACGTGGTCCGCGTAATGCACTTGGGAAGGCTTCGACGTGGCGGGAAACGAACAAGCGCGTGCATCGGTGGTTCGGATTCGGGTGTTGCGGTTGACCGGTGTGGACGGCCGGGAGCATTTGGTGTCCGACAACGAGCACAGTTCGGGTGTGACCAGGGGTACCGGGCATTTCTTCGTGCTGTGCGGGTCGCTGGTGTTGGTGGCGGCGATGGTCGAGCCGCCGCGTTCGACGTGTCGGGAGTGTCTCGGTGTACGTCGAGCGTTGTGCACCGCTTACCCGCCGAGGGTGTCGCGTAGGCCCAGGCGGCATCGGCGGCGTGGTGTCGTGCGCCGCTGGGCGGCCCGAGTGTTTCAGTCTCCGGCCAATGCGTCTGGGCGCCTCGCGGCGGTGGCGGCTATGGTCGCTGACCTGGCGCCTCGGGTGTTCGCTGTTGTGCGGGAGTTCGGCGATCAGATCGATGCGCAGATCGTCGGGTGGGGTATGGCGTTCGACGACGGTGCCTACATGGTCTCCGTCGATGGGCGCACTCAGTTCTTCCTCGCGGAGCCGGACAATGGAGCATGGCCTACGTCGATACGGTATGCCGTTGCTGGACAAGCTGTTGCCGGACGCGATCACCGTCGATCTCGGGTTCGTCGACGGCGACGCCTTGCGCCGAACACACCGCACGGTCAGCGACGGCGGCCCCATTCAGACGATGTTGTTCGCCGTGATCTCGCTGGAACTGGCGTTGCGCGCCCTGGCGGTGAATGACAACGCAGGCAGAGAGGACGTGACGTGTTCCTGATCAGGCCAGGAACTCCCGACGACCGGCCAGCCGTGGCCGCGATGATCACGGGCCGGGCGCACTGGTTGCGGGACAACGGGTATCTGCGTTGGCGTGGATGGGCCAGGAACGCCGATGTCCTGCCCTCCATGGTCGGCGATCCGGATCGGCCGGTCGTGTGGCTTCTGACCAGTCCTGATGACCAAGTGCTCGGCATGACGACCTTGAGTATCACGCCGGATCTGGGGTGGACCGAACAGGAACGCGTCGAGCCTGCGACGTTCCTGCAATCCACCCTCACTCACCATGCGCACGCCGGGAGCGGGCTCGGCATGGTCATCGCGTTTTGGGCGCTCGACCACGCTGCCCGGCTGGGCGACAAGTGGGTGCGCCGCGGTGTTCTCAGTGACAGTGAGGGCGCGAACCTTGGCCTGGTTCGCTACTACCGGCGCCAAGGCTGGCGAGTAGTGCGTGCGGTCCCGCACTCGCACAAGCCGGGGATCACGGTGTGGTCGCTGGCTCGACCGGCACAAGAACAACTCGACCTCGCCGACGTGGTATCTGCACAACCGGCTCGGGAGATGGTCCACCAGGTGGCCCGGTAACTCGGGCACCCGCCGCCGTGCCCTGTGGTTTTACGCGGCTGGAGGCTTGACAAACACCTGGTAAGCTTTCTCTTTACGGCGTAAGCTATCAGAAGGGTTGGCATGGGGGACCACATTGCGGACAGCCACGGCGTCATCCAGGTTCGCGGCGCCAGGGAGAACAACCTGCGGAACGTCTCCGTCGACATCCCCAAGCGCAGGCTCACCGTCTTCACCGGTGTGTCCGGCTCCGGCAAGTCCTCGCTGGTCTTCGGCACCATCGCGGCCGAGTCGCAGCGGCTGATCAACGAGACCTACACCGCGTTCATCCAGTCGTTCATGCCCAACCTCGGGCGGCCGGACGTGGACGCGCTGCACAACCTCAGCGCGGCGATCGTGGTCGACCAGGAGCGGATGGGTGCCAACTCCCGCTCCACCGTCGGCACCGCGACCGACGCGTACACGATGCTGCGCATCGTGTTCTCCCGCCTGGGCGATCCGTACGTCGGGACGTCCGGTGCGTTCAGCTTCAACCTCCCCGAGGGCATGTGCCCGGAGTGCGAGGGCCTCGGGCGGGTGTCCGCTGTCGACGTCGACGGCCTTGTCGACAAGTCGTTGTCGTTGCGGGAGGGCGCGATCACCGTCCCCGGCTTCAACGTCGACGGCTGGTACTGGCAGACGTTCGCGTACTCCGGGTTCGTCAACCCGGACGTCCGGCTGTCGGACTACACCGAGCAGGAATGGCAGGACTTCCTGTACAAGCCGTCCACCAAGGTCAAGGTCGGCACCACGAACACCACCTACGAGGGCCTCGTGGTCAAGGTGCAGCGGTTGTACCTCAACAAGGACCGGGAGTCGATGCAGGCGCCTGTCCGCGCGTTCGTCGACCGCGCGGTCACGTTCGCCACGTGTGACCTGTGTGGCGGGACGCGGCTCAACCAGGCGGCGCTGTCGTCGAAGATCGACGGACGCACCATCGCGGACTGTTCCTCGATGCAGATCAACGAGCTGGCCGAGTTCATCCGGGGCATCACCGACGAGTCGGTGGCGCCCCTGCTGGGCACCCTCCGGGAGACGCTGGACTCGCTCGTCGAGATCGGGCTCGGGTACCTCAGCCTCGACCGGGAGTCCGGGACGTTGTCCGGTGGCGAGGCGCAGCGCGTCAAGATGGTGCGGCACCTCGGGTCGAGCATCACCGACGTCACCTACGTCTTCGACGAGCCGACGGTCGGTCTGCACCCGCACGACATCCAGCGGATGAACGGGCTGCTGCTCCAGTTACGGGACAAGGGGAACACCGTCCTGGTCGTCGAGCACAAGCCCGAGGTGATCGCGGTCGCCGACCACGTCATCGACCTCGGGCCCGGCGCGGGATCCCAGGGCGGGCGGATCCAGTACGCCGGTGACCTGGCCGGGCTGCGCGCCTCCGAGACGTTGACCGGGCGCTACCTCGACCACAAGATCAAGCTGCGCGACAACGTCCGGGTGCCGAAGGGGCAGTTGTCCATCCAGGGCGCCACGTTGCACAACCTCAAGGACGTCAGCGTCGACATCCCGCTCGGTGTGCTGACCGTCGTGACAGGTGTCGCCGGATCGGGCAAGAGCTCGTTGATCCACGGCTCGGTGTCCGTTCGTGACGACGTCAGCGTCGCCGACCAGTCGCCGATCCGCGGGTCGCGCCGCAGCAACCCGGCGACCTACACCGGCCTGCTCGACCCGATCCGGAGCGCCTTCGCCAAGGCCAACGGGGTCAAACCGGGGCTGTTCAGCGCCAACTCCGACGGTGCGTGCCCCCAGTGCAAGGGCATCGGGCTGGTGTACACCGACCTGGCGATGATGGCCGGGGTCGCGTCGGTGTGCGAGGAGTGCCAGGGCAAGCGGTTCACATCGCAGGTCCTCGAGTACAAGCTGCGCGGCAAGGACATCAGCGAGGTCCTCGGCATGTCGGTCGCCGAGGCCCAGCAGTTCTTCACCACCGGCCAGGCTCGGGCGATCCTCGACCGCCTGGTGGACGTCGGGCTCGGCTACCTCGGCCTCGGCCAGCCGCTGACCACGCTGTCCGGTGGCGAGCGGCAGCGGCTCAAGCTGGCGATCTACATGGGGGAGAAGGCGAGTACGTACGTCCTCGACGAGCCGACCACCGGGTTGCACCTCGCGGACGTCGACCAGCTGCTCGGCCTGCTCGACCGCCTGGTCGACGACGGCAACACGGTGATCGTCATCGAACACCACCAGGCGGTCATGGCGCACGCCGACTGGATCATCGACCTCGGGCCGGGAGCGGGCCACGACGGCGGCCGGGTCGTGTTCACCGGCACGCCCGGCGAGCTGATTTCCGGAAGCGATTCCCTCACCGCTCGTCATCTGCTCGAGTACGTGAGCTAGGTCCCCTTCGCGTGACGCGGCAGTTCGATCGCCGGGCAGCGGTCCATCACCATCCGCAGCCCGGCTTTCGTCGTGCGCTCGAACGCGGCGGCGTCCACCACGTCGAGCTGGAACCACACCGCTTTCGCGCCGATGTCCACGGCCTGGTCGGCGAACTGGCCCGCCTCGCCGGCCCGGCGGAACACGTCGACGCAGTCCACGGCGAACGGGATGTCCGCGAGCGTCGCGTACCCGGGCTCACCCCACACCGTCTCCGCGGCCGGGTGCACGGGCACGATCCGTTTGCCGTGCTGCTGTAGGAACCGCGCCACACCGTGCGCGGCCCGGCGCGGGTTGTCGGCCAGGCCGACGATCGCCCACGTCTGGCAGGTGTCCAGGATCCACCTGATGTCGTCCGGCTCTGCCCAGGAACGCATGATTCGAATCTAACCCAGTCGCGCGGCCCGTGATCGCAGGTAACGCTGCTCGGGCAGGCTCAGCGTGCGGCGGGCGGCCAGTTCGTACTCCGCGCGTGCGGCCGCCTGGTCCCCGGCGAGGTCGAGCAGGTGCGCCCGGACGGCGTGCACCCGGTGGTGGTCGGTGAGCGCCGGGTCGGATCGCACCGCGGTCAGGTGGTCCAACGCGTGCGCCGGTCCCTGCACCATCGCGAGCGCCACGACCCGGTTGAGGGTGACCATCGGACCTGGCGCGATCCGGTCCAGCACGTCGTAGAGGGCCAGGACCTGCGGCCAGTCGGTGTCCGCGGCCGTCTTCGCCTCCGAGTGCACCGCGGCGATCGCGGCCTGCACCTGGTACGGACCGAGCGGCGCGGTCGACAGGGTCGAGCTGATCAACGCGACGCCTTCGGCGATGGCCGCCGTGTCCCACAGCGTCCGGTCCTGGTCCGCCAGGGGGACCAGTGTCTGGTCCGGCAGCGTTCGCGCCGGTCGTCGGGCGTCGGTGAGCAGCATCAACGCCAGCAGGCCGGTGACTTCGCCGTCGTCGGGCACCCGGTCGCGCACCTGCCTGGCCAGCCGGATGGCCTCGGTGCTCAGTTCGATCCGGTGCAACGACTCGCCGGAACTCGCTGTGTAGCCCTCGTTGAAGATCAGGTAGAGAACCTTCAGCACGGTTTCAAGGTCGCCGGGGGTGCGGAACGACGAACCGGCCGCCTTGATCTTCTGCTTGGCGCGGCTGATCCGCTGGGCCACCGTCGCCTCCGGGACGAGATACGCACGCGCGATCTCCGCCGTGGTCAGCCCGCCGACCGCCCGGAGCGTCAGCGCGACCTGGGAGGACTCGGTCAACGCCGGGTGGCAGCACAGCTGGAACAAGGTCAGCGTGTCGTCCACGTCCGCCACCGTGGATGACTCGGCGGACGGCTCGGCCGGGGCCATCGCCGCGACCGTCTCCTCACGGCGCTGTCGAGCGGTGTCGCTGCGCAGCAGCTCGATCCGGCGGCGGGAGGCCACCGTGATCAGCCAGCTCTTCGGGTTGTCCGGCTCGCCCTGCTCCGGCCATTGCGTCGAGGCGGCGAGCAGCGCCTCCTGGACCGCGTCCTCACAGGAGTCGAAGTCGCCGAACTTGCGCACCAGCGCGCCGAGCACCTGAGGGGCGAGCTCGCGCAGGCCGAGGTCGTTCACGGCAGCTCCACGACGGGCCGCACCTCCACCAGGCCCAGTTCCGCCTCCGGCAGCCGCGCCGCGTGCTCGATCGCCCGGTCGATGTTCTCGCAGTCGACCAGGTAGAAACCCGCCAGGTACTCCTTGACCTCCGCGAACGGACCGTCGGTCGTGGTGACCACGCCGTCCTTGACCGCCAGCCGCTTGCCGAGCGAGACGTCCGACAGGGACTCGGAGGCCACCAGCTCACCCGAGGCCTCCAGGCGGGACACCATGTCCTTGTGGATCTGGTAGCCGCCCGCGCGCTGCTCGTCGGTCAGGCCCTCCCACATCGCCCGCACCGACGGGTTCATCTGGATCATGATCAGGTACTTCACGCCCTCAGCCCTCCCGGGAAAGTTTTTTCGCGGGGCATGTCGAGAACAGGCGAGCTGCCTCTACGTCCCGGATGCAAGGTACTCACAACCACCCAGGAGGACACCATGACCAGCCAGGACGAGACCCGCATCCGGCAGCTCTCGGCGCGACTGCGGGAGGCGATGGTGGCGGGCGACGCGGACGCCGTGGTCGGCCAGTACGCGCCGGAGATGGTCAAGTACGACCTCGCGCCGCCGTTGCGCAACGTCGCCCCGCTCGACGCGGGCGCGCTGAAGACCTGGTTCGCCGGGTTCGACGGCGCGGTCGACTACGAGATCAAGGACCTCGACGTGGTCGCGGGCGCGGACGTGGCCTACACGCACAGCCTGCACCGGCTGTCGGCGACGCCGGTGGGCAGCCCGCAGCGATTCGACCTGTGGTTCCGCGTGACGACGTGCCTGCGGAAGGTCGACGGCGACTGGCGGGTCACGCACGAGCACAGCTCGACGCCGTTCCACATGGACGGGTCGTTCCAGGCCGCGATCGACCTGCGGCCGTGAGGAAGAGAGTGTCCGCGGTGGACGAACTGCGCGAGCCGCAGACGGTCAGCTGAGCAGGACGGGCACTTCCTCCGTGCCGTGCTGGACGAATCCGCGTGCGCCGTAACGGAACTCCAGCGGGCCGGCGAGCCGGATCCGCGGGAACCGGTCGAGCAGCGCGTCCAGCGCGGCACGGACCTCGATGCGCGCGAGCGGTGCGCCGACGCAGTAGTGCGGGCCCAGCCCGAAGCCGAGGTGCCCGCCCCGCCTGCCGAGGTCGAACACCTCGGGACGCGGGTAGGCGTCCTCGTCGAAGTGCGCGGCGGCGATCGCGACGTACACCATCTGCCCGGCGGCGACTGGCGTTCCGCCGACCTCCGCGTCCGACATCACGAGCCGGTACAGGCCTGCGGACGGGTTGGCCCAGCGGAACGCCTCGTCGACGGCGGCGTCGCGGGACGCCGGGTTGGCCATGGCCTCGCGCAGCGCGTCCGGGTTGAGCAGCAGCGAGCTGATCGTCGCGGACAGCATCTGGATGGTGGTCTCCAGACCGCCGAGCAGCAGGCTGACCACGGCGACCGTGCAGGCTTCGACCGAGAACCCGCCTTCCTCCAGGTGCGCGCGGACGATCTCACCGAGCAGGCTGTGCCCGGGGTCGCGGCGTTCGGCGGCGACCAGTTCGGCGGCGTAGGCGCGCAGTTCGTCGAACGCCCGGTGCCCCGGCGCGACCAGCTCCTCGTTCATCGGGGAGCCCGCCCACTTGACGATCGCGCGGACCCAGTCGAGCCCCTGGTCGTTCAGGCTGCCGGGAATCCCGAGCAGTTCGAGGAACACCTCCATCGGGTAGCGGGCGAACACGTCGTCGACGAGTTCGGCGCGGTCGCGCCCATCGAGCTTCCCGAACACCCGCTCGGCGACCGGCACGACTCTCGCGGCGTACCGGGCACTGGCCGCAGGGCTGAAGAAGCGGTTGTGGATGCGTCGTTGCCGCGTGTGCTCCTCGCCGCCGTGGGCGATCATCATCTGCGCCATCGGCCCGACACCGTAGAAACTCGTGCTGAAGGTGCTGTGGTCACGTAAGGCCGCGGAAACGTCCCTGTGCCGCAACACAAGCAGCGCGCCCATGTGTTCGTCGAAGACCGTTCGGTGGTCGCGGCCGAGCGCGGCCAGGTCGCGCCCGAACGACGACGGATCGGCCGAGCACGCCCGGAACCTGCTGTCCTCGGCCTTGATCACGGCAGTCTCGCGCATCGCACACTCCCGGTGTCCGGTTCTGCGAGTACATCAGCGCCGGACGGCGTGGCGTCACAGGTGAACGAAATTCATGAACCAATGGCCGCATGGCTTACCCGGACGGGTGAACCCAGCGGTCCCGTCAAGCGTCTTCTTCCGGGACTGGTCTTCGTCTTTATCTTAGTTTTAGGTAGTAAGTAAGCGTGCACTCTTTGTCCACTGCGAGTGCATACAGTCTCCCGCCATGACAGCTATCGAGCTTCTCGGGCCGGTCAGGGTGCTGCGGGACGGCAAGGAGCTGCCGCTTGGCCCGGCACGGCAGCGTGCCGTGCTCGCCGTGCTGGCGCTGAACGCCGGGCAGGTGGTGTCACGGGACGCGATCATCCGCGCGGTGTGGGGCGAGCCCGGGCCCGCCAGCGCGGCGAGCAACCTGCACAGCTACATCTCCGGGCTGCGGCGGGTGCTCAGGACGGAGCCGGACATCGCGCTGGAGACCGTGCCGGAGACCCGGGGCAGCGGCTACCTGCTGCGGGTCGGCGAGGACCAGGTCGACGTCGCCCGGTTCGAACGGCTCTACTGGCGCGGCAAGGCGGCCAGGGATCCCCGGGAAGCCGAGCAGGCGCTCACCGCGGCCCTCGCGCTGTGGCGTGGCGACGCGCTGCAGAAGGCCCCCGGTCCGCTGGCGGACGCCGAGCGACGGCAGTTGGCCCAGCGGCGCCTGCGGGTCATCGAGGAGCTGTACCGCGTGAAGCTGCGGATCGGCACCGGCTGGGAGCTCATCGCGGAGCTGGAACACCTCGCCGGCTCGTACCCTGGCGTTGAGGCGTTCCGCGAACTGCTGATGACGGCGCTCGCCCTCGACGGCCGCAGGGCGGAGGCGCTCGCGCTGTTCCGGGAGATCAAGCAGCCCGGCCCGGCGGTGCGGCGCATCCAGGCACAGGTGCTCGCCGGGGAGGACGTCTACGTCGAGTCCGCGTAGGTGGTCAGCCTGGCCCGCACCCGATCGCGGTCGGGCAGCCTGAGGTCCTCGAGGATCGCCAGCGCGGTCCGCCACGCCGACAGCGCGTCCTCGGTCGCCTCGCTCGTCGCGTTCACGGTGTCGCCCAACAGGATCAGCACGTTGGCCGCCTCGGCGAGCGCGTGCACCTCGCGGTAGATCTCCACCGCGCGCCGCAGGCAGGTCACGGCCGTGCGGTGGTCGCCGCGTCCGATGTGGATCCGGCCGGTCGCCTCCCAGCCGTTGGCCTCGCCGTGCCGGTCGCCGAGCTCCCGGTAGATGTCCATCGCCCGGTCGACCAGCCCGATCGCGTCCACGGTCGCGTCGATCGCGGCCGCGTCGGTGGCCATCGCGTGCAGCGAGATCGCTTGTCCTTTGCGGTCACCGGCTTCCTCGTACAGCACCAGCGCCCTTCGGTGGTACGCAAGGGCTTCCTCGGTCCGGCCGAGATCCGACAGCACGGTGGCGTAGTTGCTGTACACGTAGGCGAAGTCGGTTGTCCTGTTCAGTTCGTGGAGCAAGGCCTCGGTGCGCGCGAGATGTGCCAGGGACTGCGCCGACTTCTTCAACACGAAGTAGGCGCCCGCGAGGCTGCGGTGCATCCGGGCCTGGGCCGGTTTGTCTCCGGCCTCGACCGCCGCCTCGAGAGCGACTTCTGTCGTGCTTTCCCATTCGTGCGCCAGTCCGCGGCGCTGGTAGTACTGCTGGATCGTGATCGCCAGATACCAGGTGTACGACAGGAAACCGTGCTCCGCGGCGGTTTTCACCAGCAGTTCGATCGCGTGCCGCTCGGTGTCGAACCAGCGCAGTGCCGCACCGAGGTCCGGGATGTCCACCGCCGCCACCCCGGCGCGCGGCGGTGGCGGCGCCGGGAAGACCTGGTGCGGCGGCATCCTCAGGTAGGCCTGGTAGGACGTGTGCAGGTAGAAGTCAAGCAACCGGCCGAGTGCTTCGTGTTGCTGCTGCGGCGGATCGAGCTCGTGGCGCTGCTCGGTGGCGTACGCGCGGATCAGGTCGTGCGCGACGAACCGGCCCGGCTCGGACTCGGTGAGCAACCGGATCCTGGCCAGGTCGTCCAGCAGCGCCTGGGTCCGCGCAGGCGGCAGCCCGGCGAGGCTGGCGGCTGCCTCCAGCGACGTTTCCGCGCCGATGTGCAACGACACCAGCCGGAACAGCCGGGCCGCCGCCGGGCTGAGGATCCGGTAGGACCACGAGAAAACCGTGTGCACGTCCAGCTCGTCGTCCCGGAACCCCCGCAGTGTCCCCTTCGTCTGCTTGAGCTTGGCGATGACGGCGCTCAACGGGAAGTTCGGGTACGCCGCGGCCCGCGCCGCCACGATCGCCAGCGCCAGCGGAAGCCCGCCGCACAGTGCGATGATCTCCTCGACCGCGCCGGCCTCGGTTTCCACCTTCTCCCGGCCGAGCCTGCGGACCAGCGTCTCCCTGGCCTCCTCGGCGGGCAACGCGCTCAGCGTCATCGCCTGGGCGCCCGCACCGGCCACCAGGCCGGTCAACCGGTTGCGGCTGGTCACGATCACCAGGCACCCCGCCGCGCCGGGCAGCAACGGCCGGATGTCGGCGGCTTCACGGGCGTTGTCGATCAGCACGAGCACCCGCCGGGTCGACAGCACACTGCGGTACAGCGCCGACTGGGCGTCCACACCGGCTGGGATCCGGTTCGCGCTGATCCCCAGCGCCTCGAGGAACCCGCGCAGCGCCTCGGTCGCGGTCAGCTGCACGTGATCGGGGTGGAAACCGCGCATGTTGACGTACAGCTGGCCGTCCGGGAACCGGCTCGCCACCGAGTGCGCCCAGTGCACCGCCAGTGTCGTCTTCCCCGCGCCCGGCATCCCGTCGATCGCCACGGTGACGAGGTTGCGCGGCAGGTCCGGCAGCAACGAGTCCAGCTGCTTGAGCTCACCGGCCCGGCCCGCGAACGACGGCAGGTCCGGCGGCAGCTGTGCCGGTTGGACGATCGGCGCGATCGACGGTGTCTCGTCGGCGGGCCGCGCGGATGGTTGCGGAGAAGGCGAAGATACTTGCGGCGTCAGCACATCGTGGAACGCCTCGCTCAGCTCGGGGCCGGGCGTGACGCCGAGCTCGTCGGCCAGCTTGGCCCGCACGGTCTCGAACGTCTTGAGCGCGGCGGCCTGGTTGCCGGTCGCGGTCAGCGCCCGCATCAGCCGGGCCTGCATCGCCTCGTTGTACTCGTCCAGCGAGACGGCCTGGCGCAGGAACGGCACGATCTCGCCACCCCGCCCGGTGCGCAACGCCAGGTCGGCGGCCTCGCAGACCGTGCGGCAGCCGTCGTGGTCCACGTCGAGGAAGATCGACTGCGCACGGCTGGGCGCCACGATGCCGTGCGCCACCCGGCCCTGCCACAGGCGCATCGCCGCGATGTACGCGTCCACCGCGCTGTCGGAGTCGCCCGAATCGGCCAGCTGCCGTGCCCGCGCGGTGTGGTCGCGGTACTCAACCAGGTCGCACGATTCGGCGGTGACCGCGAGGCGGTACGCGCCCGCGTCCCTGATCAGCCAGGACCCGGTCGCCCGGGTCGGCAGGTCCGGTTCGAACAGCCTGCGCAGCGTGCCGACGTACCGGTGCACCACGTTGACCGCGCTGGACGGCGGGTCGTGCGCCCAGAGCAGGTCGACGAGGGTGTCCAGGCCGACCGGTTTGCCCGCGTGCACGAGCAGCAGCGACAGCACCAGGCGTTGCTGGGGCGGACCCAGTTCGATCTCGGCCCCGTCACGCCATGCCCGCAACGGCCCCAGCAGTGCGAACCTGACGCCTGGGCTCACCAGCGCCTCTCCCTGCTCCCCAGAGGTCTGTTCCCGGCGCAATCATGCCATCAAACAAACCCGCCGGTGTGGATCAAGGAGCGGCGGTGCGGGTCTGCGCCCTGGAGAACGCCTTGCGCAGCACGGCCAGCAGCGCGTCGCGGACCGAGAGCTTCTCGCGGGCGTCGAAGGTCACCAGCGGGACCTCGTCGGACACCGCCAGCGCCCACCGGACGTCGTTGAGGTCGTGGTTGAGCATCCCGTCGAACTTGTTCACCGCGACGACGAACGGCACGCCGGCCTTCTCGAAGTAGTCCACTGCCGGATAGCAGTCGTCGAGCCTGCGGGTGTCGACGATGACCAACGCGCCGAGCGCGCCGACCACCAGGTCGTGCCACATGAAGCCGAACCTGTCCTGGCCGGGTGTGCCGAACAGGTACAGCTTCACGTCGTCGTCGATGGTGATGCAGCCGAAGTCCATCGCCACCGTGGTCGTGGTCTTGGACGGCACGTGCCCGGTGCGGTCGATCTCGGCAGCCGCCGACGTCATCACCGCCTCGGTGCGCAGCGGCGGGATCTCGGAGATGGACGCAACCGCTGTGGTCTTGCCAACGCCGAACCCGCCTGCGATGACGATCTTGACCGGTGCCGGTGGCTTCTTCGGCGCCAGCACCGGGTCAGCGGAGCGATTCGAGTCCACGGATGACCCTTTCGATCATGCGGAGGTCTTGCGGGGTTTCAGCTTCGGGTCTGCGGATGACGACGTAGCCCAGCGCGGCCAGGTCGGCGACGAGCACGCGGGCCACTCCGATGTGCAGCTTGAGCATGGCGGCGACTTCGGCGACCGACATCGTCCGGCGGCACAGCGAGATGATGTCGCGCCGCTCGAACGTCAGGTTCTGCACCGAGGTCGCGCCCAGGTTGCTCGTCATCACCTGTGCTTCGATCTCGATGGTGTGGTCGACGGGCTTGGTGCGCCCCGACGTCATCAGGTAGGGACGCAACAACGACACATCTGGATCGTCTGCTCTGCCACTCATGCTGTAACTCCTACTGTCCGACGGAGTTCTTGAGTTCCTCGATCAACTGCGGCGTCAGGACAGCGCTGGCCCGATTGGCGAACATTGCCATCTCGTAGGCGATCGTGCCAAGGCTTGCCTGCTTGGTGGCGAGCACGCCGAGCGAACATCCGATGCTGATCGTGCAGACGAGCAGGTAGCCGCGCTCCAGCTCGATGATGATCTTGTCCGGCTGGCCGAGCGGGTGCGTGTCGGACACACCGTTGGCGAGGCCGAGCATGGCGGAGGCGATCGCGGCGAGCCGGTCCGCGTTCTGCCTGGCCAGATCCGAGGACATCGCGATCAGTAGGCCGTCGGCGGAAACAGCGATCGCGGCGATCGCTCCGGCGGTGCCCTGTGCGAAGCGGCTCACGAGCCAGTTGAAGTTCTGGGCCTCGGTGCTGACTCCGGGGGGCGTGATCATGTGGTGCTCTCTTTCATCGGATCTGTGTCAACGACTTCCTCCCGAACCACGGCACGGGCGACACCGCTGGAGAACGCGTCGAGCGACGCCCTCTCGGCCTCGGGGTCGCGTGCCCTGAACTTCTGGGGCACCCGTAAGGGCGGTGCGCTCGTCGTCTTCATCGTGCGCAGGCCGGGGGCGAGGTTGGCTCCCGGCACCCGTCGGGTCAGCCCAGCGCGTGCCTCCGCCGTCTGCGCTGGTTGCGGCGGTTCCGCATGCCGTGCGGCGGGCGCCGACACGGGAGCGGGCGTCCGTGCCGCGGCGGGCGCGGGCGGTGGCGCCAGCGGCTTCGCCGGTGCGCCTGCCGGGACGGCCGCCGCCTTGGCGAACGCCTGCTGGAAACCGTCCAGATCCGCGCGGACAGCCGCCGGGTCCTGCTGGGCGTGCCGCGGCGCCGCGACCGGCTCCGGCCTGGCGACCGGCGTCGTGGTCAGTGTCGGACCCGCGATCCCCGCCGACGGGATCGACGCGCCACCGGGCATCTGCGCCCCGGCCACCCGCCGCTTCAAGCCGCCCCGGGACTCCTGCGGCTGGGCGGAGGCGACCGGCGCGGGTGTCTGCTGCCGCGCCGGGGCCTCAGGCTGTTGCTGCACCTGTGGTTCCGGCGACGACTGCAGCCGTGCGGGCGGCGGGGTCGCCGTGGCCGGTTGCGACGGCTGCTGCACCGGCGGCATGAACCCGGCTCCGGACGGCGACTCGTCGGGGAACCACGAGAAACCCGCGAGGTTCTCGGCAGGCGGGATCCGCATCTCCGGCACGTCCGGCATCTCGAGCCTGGCCTGCTCCATGCCCTGCTGCGCGGCCCCCATCTGCTGCGCGGCGCTCTGCTGGGCGGCCCCCATCTGCTGCGCGGCGCTCTGCTGGGCGGAACCCAACTGGGCGGCGCTCTGCTGGGCCGCGGCCTGCTGAGCCGGGGTGACACCACCGTTGGGACTCTGCTGGTGAGCTTGGTGGGGCGCGGCGTTGAGGGCCTGCTGGGGAGCGCGGGCCGAAGCCTCGGGCGGCGGCGCGGCCGGGGCCGGACGGGAGTACAGCGACGGTGGGATGGCCACCCGCGCGGTGATCCCGCCGCCGTGGGTCGGGATCAGGTCGACGGCCAGCGAGTGCCGCCGGGCCAGGCGGCCGACCACGAACAGGCCGAGCACGCTCGTCGGCGCGACGTCGAGGCGTTCACGGTCGACCAGGCGGCGGTTCTCCTCGGCCAACTGCATCGGCTTCATCCCGATGCCGTGGTCGACGATGCTGATCACGCACGCGCCCTCGGTCGTGAACGTGCTGTTGACCTCGACGAACGTGTCCGGCGGGGAGAACGACGTCGCGTTCTCGAGCAGCTCGGCGAACACCAGCACCACGTCGGCGCCGATCGGCGACGCCAGGGTGACGTCGTTCATGTCGCCGAGCCGGACGCGCTGGTAGTCCTCGATCTCGGCCAGCGCCGAGCGCATCGCGTTGGCCATCAGCATCGGGCCGCCGAGCCCGGTGTCGACCCGGGTCCCCGCGACCACCAGCAGGTTGTCGGCGCTTCGGCGCAGCCGGGTGGAGAGGTGGTCGAGCTGGTAGAGCCGTTCCAGCAGACGGGAATCCTGCTCGTTGCGCTCCAGCTCGTCCACCAGCGCCAGCTGGCGGCCCACCAGGTTCTGGGTGCGCTGCGCGACGTTGGCGAACATCAGACTGACGTTGTGCCGGGACACGGCCTGCCGCTCGACCAGCCGGGCCGCGGTCGACTGGACCCGGTTGAACGCGACCGCCAGCTGCCCGATCTCGTCGCTGGACGACACCTTGATCTCGGTCAGCCTCGGCGTCTGCGCCTCGGCGGTCTCGGTGTCGCTGACTCGGACCAGTTCGGACTCGGCGAGCTCGGCGACGTTCGCGGCGGCGTCGGTCAGCTGCTTGAGCGGCGAGGCGATCGACCGGCTGACGAACACGGTGAGGAACGCGACCAGCGCGAACAGGGCGGCGGCACCGCCACCGACGAGCCACGCGATGGCCTGTGCGGTGTCGGCACGCGAGGTCGCGGCATCGGTCAACTGGCTGGTGACGCGGTCCTGGACGGTGCGGCGCAGCGCCGACTGGGCGCCGACGGTGTTGAGCGCGTCGTTGGCGAACGTCGCGATGGCACCGGTGTTGCGCGGGGCTTCCGGGGGCATCCGGGTGGCGAGGTTGTCCACGGCGATCGCCGGCGGGCCTTCGGCGACCTGCACGACGAGACTGGCGTGTTCGACGTCCGCCTGTTGGACGAAGCGTTCGGTGAACATCTTGGCCTGCTGGGTCGCGTCGTCCAGCAGAACCTGGCCGGTCGCGCGGTTGAGCGCGGCCGCGATCAGCGCCATTCCGCGCAGCTCACCGTATTCGTTGGCGCGCAGCAGCGCCTCCAACGCGGTCAGCTGCCGGGTGCCTTCGGCGTCACTGGTCACCTGCGGGACCAGGCGCAGCGAGTTGATGATCGCGTCGATGTTGGCGTGGTACGTACGGGCGACACTGTCCGCCGAGGTACCGCGGCGTAAGGCGCTTTGGCGCAACTCGTTGAGCGAGCCGAGGCGGGTCAGCGCGGTCGCGAGCTCCTCGCTCACCTCGTCGCCGAGCGTGGACCGGACCTGCCCGATGGTGTCGTTGACCTTGCCCTGCTGCTTCTCCAGCGCCGCGCTGTCGGCACTCGGCACGGCCAGGTAGGTCGCGGTGAGCAGCCGCTCCCGCTGCAGCTCCCAGACCAGTCCGCCGACCTCACGGGTGTACCGCGCGGCGTCCGCGGTCTGACCCGCCGACGCGGCGCTGTTGGCCTGCACGATGACGAACGGTGTCGCCACCATCAGCACCGCTGCCAGCGGCAACAGGAGGAGCAGGTTCAGCTTGCCCCGGATACCGAGTTTGCCGAGCAGTTTCGTGTCCTTGTCCTGCCTCGACGGCCGTTTCAAGTGCTTCATGCCACCTCCTCCTGCTGCTGCTGTGCGGTTCAGCTGACTTTGCGGTGCTGCGCGCGGACGAGATCTTCGATCGTCGCCCGCAGCGCGAGGAACTCGGGGGTGCGTTTGATCGCCAGGTCCCGGTCAGCGGGAAGCTCGACCGTGATGTCGGAGGCGACTCTGCCCGGCCCGGATTCCATCACGACCACCCGTGAACCGAGGAAGACGGCCTCCTCGACGTCGTGGGTGACCATCAGCACCGTGGTGCCGGTGTCCCGCCACACCTGACGGATCAGCACCTGCATGTCCTCTTTGGTCTGCACGTCCAGCGCCCCGAACGGTTCGTCGAGCAGCAGCACTTCCGGTTCACAGGCCAGCGCGCGCGCGATCGCCACGCGTTGCTGCTGGCCACCGGACAGTTGCCGTGGCAACGACTTGCGCAAGGCCGTCAGTCCGGTCTCGGCAAGGTACCAGTCCACCCGGCGTGCCCGTTCGGCCGAATCGACCGGCAGCAGCTCTAGTCCAAAAGCGACATTGCGTTCCACCGTTCGCCACGGGTAGAGGCTGCCGGCCTGTGGTACGAGCCCGCGGTCCGGTCCAGGACCGACAACCGCGTTTCCGTCCACAGTGATCCGGCCGTCCGACGGCGAGTCGAGCCCGGCGACCAGTGACAACAAGGTCGACTTGCCCGATCCGCTCGCCCCGCAGACGCACACGAAGTCGCCACGTGACACCGTCAGGTCGATGCCGTCCAACGCGTTGATCGTGCCGCCCCGGACAGCGAAGCGCTTGCTCACACCCTCGATCTCGAGCAGTCCCGAACTCATGCCGCCCACCGCCCGACCCGGTCACGCAGCAGCCGCAGTGCGACGTCGATGAGCACACCACTCACACCGATCACGAAGAGCATCGCGAAGATCTCGTCGACCGAGTTGAACCGCTGCGCCTGCACGATGCCGCGGCCGAGACCGGTCGTCGACGCGATCACCTCGGCGACGACGACGAGGTTCCACGCCGCCGCCATGTTGACGCGGACCGCGTCGATCATGCCGGGAAGCGAGTGCGGCACGATGACCTTGCGCAGTACTTCGTTACGTCGCGCCCCGAGCGTGTACGACACGTTGACCAGTTGCGGCGGAACGGATCGAACCACGTCGGCGGTCATGAACGTGTTGTAGAAGACCGTTCCGATGAACAGGACCCCGATCTTGAGCACCTCGTCGACACCGAGCCAGATCATCATCAGCGGGATGAGCGCGCTCGGCGGCAGGTACCGCAGCAGGCTCATGATCGGCTCGAAGAACGCGCGGCCCGCCGCGAACGTCCCCATCGCCATCCCGATCGGCACCGAGACGACGACGGCGAGGCCGAACCCGTAGAGGATGCGCCCGACCGTGGCCCACCAGTCGGTGAACAGCTTGCCCGACTGGGCCAGATCCCAGCCCGCGCTCAGCGCCGCCAGCGGCGACGGCAGCATCTTCGGGTCGACCGCCTCCGTCGCGCTCAACAGGATCCACACCAGCAACGGGACCGCGAACGACAGGATGTTCAGCGTCAGCTTCGTGCGGCGCGGGATCGGTTTGCGGATGGTCAGCAGCGCGGACGGCTGTTTGGGTCTGGACCGCCGCGGCAACGGCGCCCAGTCGTTATGGCCGGACTGCGCCGCTGTCGCGACGCCGCCCCGCTCTGCCCGTTCGGCCTCCAGGAAACGCTGGGCGGCCTGCTCGTCGGCGGAGACGCGGTTCGTCTCGGCGGGTTTCACTCCTTTACCGCCTTGACAAACGTGTCATCGAACAGACCGTCGAGGTTCGGCGGGTTCTTGGCCAGTCCGGTGTTGGTGAGGAACTCGGACGCCAGCCGCGCCTGGTGGTTCAGGTGCTGCGGAGTGGTACCGGGAGTGAACGCGTCCAGGTTCTGCTTGCGCGTGAAGATCGACGTGCCCGAGTCGTAGGCCTCGTAGTCCTTGACGGACACACCGCCGCGCTTGGACATGATGTCCATCGCCTGCGAGCGGTTGGCCTTGATCCACGCCGTGGTCTCGAACCAGGTGTTCACCATGGCCTGCACGACCTGCGGGTTGTTCTTGACGATCTCGGCCTTGAACACCAGGTGGTCCGGGATGGCGCCGGGGAACTCGGCGGACGTGGCGATCGCGCGGCTGCCCGGCCGCCCGAGCGCCGTCGTGGTGAACGGGGCGAACGCGCCGACCGCGTCGACCTTGCCCGTGAGGAACGCGTTCGCGGCCGCGTCGGTGGTCATCGGCGTCAGCTCGATGTCCTTTTCGGTCAGCTTCGCCTCGGCCAGGGCGAGCAGCAGCAGGTAGTGGTCCACGGTGCCCTGCTCGACCGCGACCTTCTTGCCCTTCAGGTCGCCGACGCTGGAGATGCCTTCCCTGGCGATGATCTTGTCGTTGCCCGTCGAGTTGTCGTTGACGAGCACGATGGTCTGCTTCGCGCCACCGCTGACCGAGGACAGCGTGTCGTTGAGGGTCTGGCAGTTGGCGTCGATCGCGCCGCTGTTCAGCGCGTTGATGCTGTCGGTGTAGCTGTCGAACCACTTCAGGTCGACTTCGATGCCGTTCTTCTTGAACAGGCCCTGTTCCTGGGCGACCTGCCACGGGATCCAGCCGGGCCACGCCGAGAAGCCGACGGTGATCTTGGTCGACGACCCGGCGGGCGACGACGAGCAGCCGGAAAGGCCTGCCACGCCGAGCATTCCGACGGCGCAGAGGACCGCGGTCAGTAGACGGGTAAGGGGACGGGATCGCACAACGAACTCCAGGGGGACGGGGTAGGGGAGTTCCGGATTGTTGGGTTTTCCAGCGGGTGTCCGGCCTTCAGGCGGCTGTCCGGTCCGGACGGGACGAACCGGGCGCCACTCGGACAGCCGGCGCGGCGACCCACACGGCGATCACCGCGTGATCCCCGTGCGGGTGTCCGGTGTGGTTGTCCAGGCGGCCGTCCAGCGAGCGGTGCTCCGGCACCCCGGCGACGGGATGGCCGAGCGGGGGTACTTCGTGGGAAAGCAACCGACCGGGGGTGACCCGGACGGCGTGGTGTGCGTCCGTTCGTCCAGAGCGGTTCGCCGAGTGTCCACTTGGCAAACGAAGTGGATGGTCCCGATTCGTCCGCGTTGGGAGTGTCGCGCCGCCATATGGCCGAACGCGACCGGGAATGCGCATGGCGCATGGCCTGGTGGGAAAGTCCTCACCGTACGGTGCATTGAGGAGCGTGCCGACTTCGCCCGCGCCCCCGCTGTGCCATCCGGTCGTAGGCAGCGCCGCCCCGTGTGCCACGCCGACCCGAGCCTGCGGCCCGTGATCAGCGCACAACGGAGCGTCACCAGACCTGGTCATTCTGGTCTACCCTCCACGCCGTTTGCTGCTCGCCGGCGAACGTAGAGGACTCGTTGCGAAATACGGTCGCTCCCTCGTGAATACCTAGCGAACCGTGCGCAGAGCCCGACGCCCTTCGCCTCCCGGCGGACAGCTTAGCGACCAGCGCAAGAGCCCGACGCCGTACGCACGCAGCGCGGATGCTGCCGGATGGCGGAATTGGCTGGGATTTCCGTCCCCGGTGTCCGCCCGCCCGCGTCCGGTTAGCGGACACCTCACCTGGGATGATGTGGGTCATGACCCATCCGCTGATCCTTTCGCTGTCCGACGCCGGTGCCGACCTGGTCACAGTCGGCGGCAAGGGGGCGTCGCTGGCGCGGCTGACGGCCGCGGGCATCCCGGTTCCGGCCGGTTTCTGCGTCACGACCAGCGCACATCGCGATTTCGTATCAGCTTGCACCGATGTGGTCCCGTCGGCGGTGGCCGATGTCATCCGTTCGGCCTATTCCGCGCTGTCGCACGGAAATCCGTTGGCGGTGGCGGTGCGTTCGTCGGCGACGGCCGAGGATTCCCCGGAGCTGTCCTTCGCCGGGCAGCACGACACGTTCCTCAACGTGACCGGAGCCGACGAGGTGCTCGACGCGGTCCGCCGCTGCTGGATGTCACTGTGGACCGAGCGGTCCGTTCACTACCGCTCCACCAACGACGTGGCGTCGACGGACATGGCGGTCGTGGTGCAGGTGATGGTGCCCGCCACGGCCGCGGGCGTGATGTTCACGGCCGACCCGGTCAGCGGATCGCGCGGCTCCATCATGATCAACGCCGCGTGGGGTGTCGGTGAGGCCGTCGTGAGCGGGGACGTCACGCCGGACACCTACGTCCTGACGGGCGACGCGGTGCGGTCGACCATCGCGGAGAAGACCGTGATGACCGTGCTCACCGCCGACGGCACGGCGACCGCGCCGGTACCGGTCTCGAAGCGCTCCCAGGCCGTGCTTTCCGACGATCAGGTCCGTGAACTCGGCGCGCTCGGCAGGCGGATCGAGGAGCTGTACGGCACGCCGATGGACGTCGAGTGGGCCGTCCACGATGGACAGTTCACGATCCTGCAGGCGCGGCCGATCACCACCGCGCCGGCCGAGTCGTTCGAGGTCTGGAACGACACGCTGCTCGGCGACTACCTGTGGACGTGCGCCAACCTGCGTGAGGCCGTGCCGAGCGTGATGACACCGGCGACGTGGTCGCTGGCGCGGTCGTTCGCGCTGCCGCCGATCGCGGGGCACCCGACGTCGGGCAACATCGGCGGCCGGTTCTACCTGAACGTCAGCACGGCCATGGCGGTGCTGACCGCGCTCGGCCTCGCGGGCGTCGCGCGCCGCACAGCCGGGCAGATGTTCGGCACGATCCCCGACGACATGCCCATTCCCCGGCTGCCGGTCTCGAGGGTGGCGGTGCTGCGGGCGACCGTGTCGGCCGCTGTCCGGCTCGCACGGGATTTCCGCGCGTACAGCAGGAACCTCGACGCGTTGGTCGCCGCGAACCCGCGGCGCTGCTCTTCGTTGCGCGAAAGGATCTCCGCGACGTCGACCGCTCGCGAACTGGCCGCGTTGTGGCGTTCGGACATCGCGGACCTCCTGGTGGCCTGCCGGACGTTCGACGCCGGTGCGCGGCAGGCGGGCGCGGCGCGTCTGAGCGTCCGGCTCGGTGAGCTCGTCGGCCCGTCCGACGCCGCGTTGTTGTTGTCCGGCTTGCACACCTCGTCGGACGAGTTGGTCAGCCTCGGTCCGGTGATGGGTCTCGCGCGGCTGCGGCGCGGCGAGATCACGGAGGACGAATACCTGGAGGCGTGGGGGCACCGCGGGCACGACGAGTTCGAGATCTCGGTGCCGCGGGCGGGCGAGGACCCCGCGTGGGTCAACCGGTTGCTCGACGGTATGACGTCGTCGCCGGAGGATCTGCTCACCCGTCAGGCGAACGCCCGTGCCGAGGCGTGGGAACGGCTGCGAGCCGCACATCCGCGCGCGGCCCGTGGCCTGGCCGGGAAGCTGGAGCGCGCGGCCGAGTCGGCGCGCAAGCGGGAACGGGCCCGTTCGGAGTTCGCGCGGTCCTTCTGGGTGTTCCGCGCCTTCGCGCAGCGGGCGAGCGAGCTCACCGGGCACGACATGTTCTTCCTGGGGTTCGACGAGATCGTCGACGTCCTGGACGGCGCGACGCAACCGGTGGCCGCGATCCCCGCCCGGCGGGCCGCGTACGCGCACTACTCGGCGCTGCCGCCGTACCCGACGCTGATCAGCGGCCGGTTCGAGCCGGAGAACTCCTCGGTGGACGTCCCGGACGCCTCGGTGATCACCGGGTTCGCCGGTGTGCCCGGTGTGGTGGAAGGCACGGCACGTGTCGTGTCCACTGTGGAGGAAGCGGAGGCGTTGCGCGAGGGCGAGATCCTGGTCACGACGGTGACCAACATCGGGTGGACGCCGCTGTTCCCGCGTGCGGCCGCCGTGGTCACCGACATCGGCGCGCCACTCTCGCACGCCGCCATCGTCGCCCGTGAACTCGGTGTCCCCGCCGTCGTCGGCTGCGGGAACGCCACCGCGCTGCTGTCCACGGGCGATCGGATCCGGGTGGACGGCGGCAGGGGAACGGTCACCCGACTGGCATACTGACGCGTCCTGATCCAGCCGCATGGGGCCGCGACCCTGCCGTGCGCGGAAAATCGCCCCTGCGCGGGCAAACCGGGAAACCACGGCTGTGCGGTGACGAGGAAAACCGAAATCAAGGACAACTGCTTGACCTGGATGGTGGGTTACACGCCGCAGATCTCGACAGCGGTATGGGTCGGCTCGAACGACAACTCGGCGCTGAAGGACAGCGGCGGCACCGTGCTGACGGGGAAGAGCGCGGCCGGAAAAGCCTGGCAGACGTTCATGAACGACTACCTGAAGGACAAACCGGTCGAACAGTTCCCGCCATGGGGGTGACCGTCGGTCACAGGCCGAGGAGCCGTTGTTTGGCCGCGGTGAACTCGGCGTCGGTGAGCACACCGGCCTTGTGCAGGTCCCCGAGTTCACGCAACCGCCGGAGCATGGCGTCCGGATCGTCCGCGACGGGGGCAGCCACGGCCGGGCTGCCCATGGGGTGCGGCAGTCGGGACACCACGGCGGCGGCGACCAGCGCCGTGGTCCCGCCTTCTCGCTGGACACCCCATGACAGGGAGTTCCGGTCGTGCTCGGGGGAGGGCAGCGTGGTGACGCCCCGGGTCTGGAACCGCAGATACCCGTAGCCGAAACCGCTCTGCGGCCGCCATTCGACCGACGTCACATCGGACAGTGCCAATTGGACAGGACCGGCTTCCTGCTTGCTCTCCTTGGCCATCCAGCCCCAGTCCAACCGGATGAACTCGCCGTCGAACGTCGCGGTGCCGTCACCGGCGGTGGCCGAGATCGGCACGCCGGGCGCGGGCAGCAGGTACTCGGTCGTCGGCTCCGGGGACACCTGCTGGACCAGCAACGCCGTCCGCACGGCCTCGGCGAAGTACTGGCCGGTGGCGGTCTGGTCGGTGTCCACGGCCAGCAGGTAGGGGTCGGCGCCGTCGCCGAGCTGCCCACCGGTCGCCTGCACCAGCGGATCCGCGCCTTCACGCAGCCGCAGCCGCAACCGGCCGCCCTTGCGGCCGGACTCGTAGGACATGCCCGCGATCGCCTCGACCGGGACGGACAGCTCGCCGATGGCCTGCCGGAGCTTGTGCACACCACGTCCGTGCCCCGGCACTATCCGCAGGTTCTCCAGGTCGAACGTCCACGTCGCGTCGCGCCCCCGCACTTCGTCCATGCCTGAAACCTTGCCATGGCCCGCAGTTGGCCGGGCAGCAACCCCTGGTCAGCGGGGACGGGCCGGGTTAGCCTGACGACGCCAAGCAGCGGGACAGGGGGATCCTGACGATGAGACTGCTTACTCTTGTTGCGTTGACCGTGAGTTCGCTGCTGTTCGGCGCAACCGCCCACGCCGGTGACGGTTCGGTGCGGGTGTCCGGGCCGTCGCCGTTCCCCGCCGGATGCGGCGAGACCGGGCCGGGCACGTTGTACCGCAATGCCGAGGTGCAGCCGCATCTCGCGGTGAACCCGCGTAACCCGGCACACCTAGTTGCCACCTACCAGCAGGACCGGTGGTCCACTTTCGCCTCGCAGGGTGTGCTCGCGGCCGCGTCCTTCGACGGCGGTCGCACCTGGCGGCGATCCGTTCCGCCCACTTCGGAGTGTTCCGGTGGGACGAACCTCAAGCGGGCCACGGACTCCTGGGTCGCCGTGGGGCCGGACTCCACCGCGTACCTGGCCACGTTGGCCATGACGAAGCCGTTCTTCGAACCAGGCTCGGAGCACGCCATCCAGGTCTCGCGGTCCGGGGACGGTGGGCTGACCTGGGGCCAGGCAACGGTTCTCACGCGCGACGGCGGCCCGTCGGTCTTCAACGACCTGCCCGCGGTGACGGCCGATCCGCTCGACCCGCGCCTGGTCTACGTGGTCTGGACGCGGATCGAACTCCTCGGCGGCACCGACTTCACCGGCACGACCCGGCTGGCGCGCAGCACCGACGGCGGGCGCACGTGGGAACCGCCGAAGGTGGTCCACGACCCGGGCCGCAACAGCCAGACTGTCGCCAACAAGATCGTGGTGCGACCGGACGGCTCGCTGGTCAACGCGTACACGCGCTACTACCCGGCCCCGGACGGCACTTTCAAGCTGGAGGCCGCGGTCGTCCGGTCGGCGGACAGGGGACGCACCTGGTCCGCGCCGAGCAAGGTCGCCGACGTCACCCCGGCGGGTGTCAAGGACCCCGAGACCGGTACCCCGATCCGGGACGGCTCCAGCTTCGTCCAGGTCGCGGCGGGTGGCCGTGACCTCTACATCGCCTGGCAGGACTCCCGGTTCTCCGGCGGCACGCGGGACGGGGTCGTGGTGTCCCGGTCCGGTGACGGCGGTTCGACGTGGAGCGCTCCGGTGCAGGTCAGTGCGAACGCGTTCGCCCCGGCGCTCGCTGTCCGGCGGGACGGGATGGTCGGCGTGTCTTATCACGACCTGCGCGACAACACGTCCGACCCGACGACCTTGCCCGCGAACCTGCGGCTGGCCACGTCCCGCGACGGTGTTCGCTGGTCCCACCAACGCGTCGCGTCGTTCGACTACGCCGGGGCGCCGGTGGTCGGCCAGCCCGCTTCGCTGTACCTGGGCGACTACTACGGGCTGGTGGCGTCCGGGAACGCGTTCGTCCCGTTGTTCGCCATGGCGAACAAGGACCAGGAGAACCGCTCTGACGTGCACATCTCCCGGGTTCAGCCGAAAGCGGGGTTGTGACCCAGTGGTCTAAACCTCTACGTTGAAGGGACCCTGCAGATCACTTCTGGCGGCGCGAGCCGGTGGTGGGTTACGCCGGCTGCCAGGTCGTGCCCCAGAAGGGAGCCGTTATGGCTCGTTTGTCACGTCTACTCGGCCTAGGTCTAGGCCTGGTGCTCGCGGCGGCCGTCCAGGTCCCCGCAGCCGCCTCCGCACCGGGCGTCCAGGCCGACGTCTGCGCGGTCAAGTCCAGGCCGAGCGGAAAAGTGCTCCAAGGCTACTGGGAGAACTGGGACGGTGCCGCCAACGGCGTGCACCCGCCGTTCGGCTGGGTCCCCATCAACGACGCGCGGATCAAGAACGCGGGCTACAACGTCATCAACGCGGCGTTCCCGGTGATCCGCGGCGACGGCACCGTGCTGTGGGAAGACGGCATGGACGCGACGGTGAAGGTCTCGACCCCGGCCGAGATGTGCGCGGCCAAGGACGCGGGCGCCACCATCCTGATGTCCATCGGCGGTGCCGCGGCCGGGATCGACCTCAACTCGGCCGCCGTGGCCGACCGGTTCGTCGCCACGATCGTGCCGATCCTGAAGAAGTACAACTTCGACGGCATCGACATCGACATCGAGACCGGCCTGGTCGGCAGCGGCAACATCAACTCCCTGTCGCCGTCCCAGTCCAACCTGATCCGGATCATCGACGGCGTGCTGGCGCAGATGCCGTCGAACTTCGGCCTGTCGATGGCGCCGGAGACCGCGTACGTGACCGGCGGCAGCGTCGTCTACGGCTCGATCTGGGGCGCCTACCTGCCGATCGTGAAGAAGTACGCGGACAACGGCCGCCTGTGGTGGCTGAACATGCAGTACTACAACGGAAGCATGTACGGCTGCAAGGGCGACTCGTACCAGGCCGGTACCGTGCAGGGGTTCCAGGTGCAGACCCAGTGCCTCAACACCGGCCTGGTGATCCAGGGCACCACGATCAGGGTGCCCTACGACAAGCAGGTGCCGGGCCTGCCCGCGCAGCCGGGCGCGGGCGGCGGCTACATGTCGACGGGCCTGGTCTCCCAGGCGTGGCGGGCGTTCAACGGCCAGCTCAAGGGCCTGATGACGTGGTCCATCAACTGGGACGGCTCGCGGAGCTTCTCGTTCGGCAACAACGTCAAGTCGTTGCAGGGAAGGTAGAGACGAGGTCAGGGCGCCCCGGATCGGACGCGGACGGGGCGCCCTGGTCTCCACTGCTTTGGTTTCATTGGCGTCGCAACAGATACGTGTCCATGATCCACCCCTTGCGGGCGCGTGCCTCCGCCCGTGCCTCGACGATCTGGTCGGCCACTTCGGACAGTCGGCCGCTGATCAGGATCTCGTCCGGCGTGCCGATGTAGGCGCCCCAGTAGATGGTCGCGTCCTGCTCGGTGTGCGCGGCGAAGGCGGTCCGCGCGTCGAGCATCACCACCACATCGTCCACATCGGACGGCCACGACTCGGCGAGCCTGCGCCCGGTGGTGATCTGCACCGGCCTGCCGACCTGGTTGAGCGGGACCCGGTGGCGCGCGACCAACGCGGAAACGCTGCTGACACCGGGGATCACCTCGATGTCGATGTCGACCCCGCGCGCCGAGATGTCGTCGAGGATCGCCAGTGTGCTGTCGTACAGCGTCGGGTCGCCCCAGACCAGGAAAGCACCGGTCTGCCCGTCGGTCAGTTCGGCGTCGAGCATCTCCTGGCAGACGTCCGCGCGCCGCCTGCGCCAGTCGTCCACCGCCTCGACGTAGGCGTCGGTGGTGCGGTCGCGTTCCGGGTCACGGCCGTGGACCACGCGGTAGCCGTCGGCGGGCGCGTACCGCCGCAGGATCTCCCGCCGCAGGTCGACCAGGTCCTGCTTGACCTCGCCCTTGTCCAGCACGAAGAACACGTCGACCCGGCCAAGAGCGCCGACAGCCTGCATCGTGATGTGCTCGGGGTCACCCGCGCCGATGCCGATTACCAGGATCTTCCGCATGGCCACCAGTGTCCCCCACGGCATCGACCCAGCTCAGGGCAGGATCGAGTCCACGTAACCACCATCCACCCGAATCGCGCCGCCGGTGGTCGCCGAGGAGAGCGGGGAACTGAGGTACACGACCATGTTCGCGATCTCCTCCGGCTCGATCAGCCGCTGCAGCAAAGACTGAGGCCGGTGCAGCCGCATGAACTCGCGCTGTGCCTGGTCCCACGGCAGGTTCTTGTCGACAAGTTGATACACGAAGTCCTCGACGCCGCCGGTGTGCGTCGGCCCGGCGATCACCGAGTTGACCGTCACGCCGGTGCCCGCGGCGGCCTTGGCGAAGCCGCGGGACACGCCGAGCAACGCCGTCTTGGACACGCCGTAGTGGATCATCTCCGCCGGGGTGACGATGGCCGAATCGCTGGCGATGTACTGGATCCGGCCCCACTGCCGCCCGGTCATGCCCGGCAGGTACGCGCGGGTCAGCCGGATCGCGGCGAGCACGTTCACCTCGAAGTAGCGGCGCCAGTCGTCGTCGCTGATGTCCAACGGCTCCTGCGCGCCGAAGATCCCGAGGTTGTTGACCAGGATGTCCACGTCGGGCACGGCGTCGAGCACCTGGCGGGTGCCCTCGTCGGTCGAGACGTCGCCGGGCGCGGCGACGAAGCCGGTGCCGCCGAACTCCTCGATCGCGGCGGCCACCTTCCCGGCGCTGCGACCGTTGACCGCCACCCGCGCGCCCGCCGACGCCAGCCCGGTCGCGATGGCCGCGCCGATGCCCTGCGTCGATCCTGTGACCAGCGCGGTCCTGCCGGAAAGGTCCAGCCGCATGACCCAGTCCCCTTCTGCCGAAGTCGGTCCGTCCATCATCCGGCACGCAACCTGATCACGCAGTCCGGCGTCTGGTGTGGGCATGGAGGGCAGAGACCTGGACTGGCCCGGCCTGGTGAACGTCCGCGATCTCGGCGGACTGGCCACCACCGGCGGCTTCCGCACCAGGACGCGGGCCGTGGTGCGCGCCGACGCGCCGGAGAAACTGACCGAGGACGGCTGGGCGGCGCTGCGCGCGTACGGCATCCGAACCATCGTGGACCTGCGAAACCCGGACGAGCGAACGGGAATGCCGCAGCTGACCGACATCGACGTGCTCAACGTGCCACTGGATCCGCTGGACGACACGGAGTTCTGGAACCAGTGGGGCAACGGCCTGCACGGCACAGCGCTGTACTTCCAGCCATACCTGGAAAGGTGCCCGCACCTGCTGTGGGCGGCGTTGCGTGCCATCACGCACGCCAAGCCCGGCGGGGTGCTGGTCAACTGCGCCGCGGGCCGGGACCGCACCGGGCTCGTCGTGATCCTGTTGCTGGCGTTGGCGGGCGTGTCCGCGACGGCGATCGCCGACGACTACGAGGCCAGTTCCTCGCGGCTGTCGGCAGCGGCGAAGGCACAGGGGCGCATCGACCTGGAACCGGTGATCGCGGCGATGGTGGCCGACCACGGCACGTCCCCGCGTGAGCTGGTGCTGGAAACCGTGCGCCGCTTGGACATGGGCAAGTACGTGAGTGCGGACGACCTGCCGGTGCTGCGCGATCGCCTGGTAGGGGCCGAAAGGGGCTGACCGGGTGGCGCGACCGCCGGTATTCCCTTGAGCTGGACTGCTGTTCGGCGGAAGGGGAACCCGAAGATGAGAGCGCTCGCGGTCGCACTGCTGACAATCGCGCTGACTCCTGCCGTGGCACAGGCCGAAGGCGTCACGACAGTCGCCTCCGGCCTGGACAACCCGCGTGGACTGGCGTTCTCGCACGACGGGACGCTGCTCGCGGCCGGTGGGCACGTCGTGCGTCTCGCCGACATCGCGGGCCACGAAGGACAAGCCGACCCGGACGGCGCGGGCGCGGAGACCAACCCGAACTCGGTGGCCGTGACCCCGGCGGGCGCCGTCGTGGTCGACGCGGCGGGCAATTCCCTGGTCAGGGTCGCACCCAACGGGACAGTCTCGACGCTCGCGGTGTTCCCGGGGCAGCTGGTCGACGCGCCGCCGCAGCTCGGCCTGCCGCCTGGCACGAAGATCCCGGCCCAGGCGGTGCCGACCTCGGTGGTCCAGGGCCCGGACGGCGCGTACTACGTCAGCCAGCTCACCGGATTCCCGTTCCCCACCGGGCGCGCAAGCGTTTTCCGTGTGGTGCCGGGACAGGCGCCGACGGTGTACGCGACCGGTTTCACCAACGCCGTCGACCTGGCGTTCGACCAGGACGGTTCGTTGTACGTGCTGGAGGTCGCGCACAACGGCCTGTTGTCCGGGGACATGACCGGTGCGTTGATCCGGGTCAAGCGGGACGGATCGCACCAGGTCGTCACGACCGCGCTCACCGCACCAGGCGGCCTCACGGTGGCCGGGGGCGCGGCCTACGTCTCCGACTGCGGTGCCTGCCCCGGCACGGGCAAGGTCATCCGCCTGCCCCTGAGGTGACGGAGCCCGGGGTAATGGATTTGCGGGGGATTGGCATCATGTCGGTCATGACCCCAACGCAGGCCACGTGGCCACCCAGCCGCACCTCAGGGGAACGTGGCGCGAACCAGCCACCGGTACGCACTGAACTGAGCGGTGCCAGCATAAGGTGACCAAGCGTCGAAATGTCGGGGAGGCGGAACAGCCATGACCCCAACGCAGGCCACGTGGCCACCCAGCCGCACCTCAGGGGAACGTGGCGCGAACCAGCCACCGGTACGTACTGAGCTGAGCGGTGTCAGCACAAGGTGACCAAGCGGCGAAATGCCGGGGAGGCGGAACAGCCATGACCAACCAGGCGATCATCCTGATCACGGGCATCCAGGCGGCGGGGAAGTCGACCATCGCGCAACTGCTGGCCGAGCGGCTGGACCGCTCGGTGCACGTGCGGGGTGACGCGTTCCGGCGCTCGATCGTCAACGGCCGGGCCGACATGACGCCGGACCCGTCGGACGAGGCGTGGCGGCAACTGCGGCTGCGCTACCGGCTCACCGCGATGGCGTGCGACGAGTACTTCCGGGAAGGCTTCACGGTGGTCGCCCAGGACGTCATCCTCGGCGCGCCACTGGGCGAGATGGTGCGCCTGGTCAAACAGCGGCCGCTGCTCGTCGTGGTCCTCGCGCCCCGTCCCGATGCCGTCCTGGCCAGGGAGAAGGGCAGGTCGAAGGCCGACACCTACGACGAGTGGACGATCGAACTGCTCGACAAGGGGCTGCGCGAGGAAACCCCGAGGATCGGGCTGTGGCTGGACACATCGGACCAGACCCCTGACCAGACCGTGGACGAGATCCTCAGCCGCGTGTGGACAGAAGGGTCCGTGGACTAGTAGCCACCCTGCTGCGGCGGGTAACCGTAGGGCTGCTGCGGCGGATACGGCTGCTGCGGCGGGTAAGGCTGCTGGGGATAGTGCTGCGGCGGGTAGGGCTGCCGGTATGGCTGTTGCGGATACGGCTGCTGGTACTGCGGGTATTGCGGCGGCTGCTGCGGGTAGCCCTGCGGCGGGTACGGCTGTTGATACGGCTGTTGGTACTGCTGCGGCGCCGGAGGCTGCATCGGCGGGGGAGCGGGCTGGTTGACCGGCAGCACCGCCACCAGGCTCGCCAGCTTGCCGAGCACGTCGACGATGTCGTCCGGTTTGGTGCGGAAGAACGGGTTCTCCGCGTAGACGAGGTCGGTGCCGACCAGCGACCAGTTGTGCACCTTCAACTGCCGCATCGTGCTCATCACCGGCGGTGTGAGGACCTGCATGGCCGCGTTCGGGTCGGTGTCGATCAGCTTGTACCAGCGGTTGAACTTGCGGTCCGGCGTCGGCGGCTCGGGGTACTGCTCGGTGTCGAACGCGGAGTCGATGCTGGACACGATCTGGAAGAACGGCATCGCGGCGGGCAGCGTGATCACCCAGACGCTGTCGATGGTGATCGTGTCGAGCTCGTTGACCTTCTTGTTGGTCCAGCGGGTGTGCACGCTGGTCACCGTGGGGCGCCGGTGGAAGTCGAACATGGTGAACTGCAGGCCGTGGAAGGCGCCCTGGATCACGCCGAACGCCATCCGCTTGTCGCCGCGCTGGTTGAACGGCAGCACCTGCCAGCGGGTGAGCAGGTCGGGCATGTCCGCCCAGAACTGCCAGCCCGAACTCGTCGCCAGTTGGTAGCGCTCGTGGTTCGTGGTCTCGATGCGCTTCGCCTCGTTGGTGTCCATACACGCCCCCAGTTGGATCGGATCAAGCCTACGACCGTAGCCCAGCGTGAAATCCCCGGCCCCGTGCAACCAATGTGGCCTTCGTTGCGAAAAACGCAACGAAGGCCACATTGGTTGCAACCTGTCCGGCCGCGCAGCTAGCGGGTCAGCCCGCCGAGCAGGGCGCGCAGCAGGTTCGCCAGCTGGTCGCGGTCCTCTTCGGACAGGTGGCTGACCAGCTCGTGTTCCCGGCCGATCAGGGTTTCCACGCCGTTTTCGATGGCCTGGTGGCCTTGCTCGGTGAGCTCGACGGTCAGCGTCCGCTTGCCGGAGTCAGTCCTGGCGGTGCGCACGAGCCCGGCGTTCTCGGCGCGGGTCACCCGCTGCGTGATCGCCCCGCCGCTGACCAGGCACCACTCGGTCAGTTCGGTCGGGCTCAGCCGGTAGGGGTGGCCCGCCCGGCGCAGCGCCGCGAGCAGGTCGAACGTGGCGTTGTCGATGTCCAGTGTGGACAGCGTGCGGCGGCGTTCGTCCATCAGCAGCTTGGCGATCCGCAGTATCCGGGCGACGACGCCGATCGAATCCAGCGGCATGTCCGGCCGCTCCCGTGCCCACTGCCGGGTGATCTCGTCGACGGCATCCGGTTCCATCGCTCCACCCTAATCTGCTCTTTAGGTCTAAAGAACTGTGCTACCGTGGCGAGAGTAGATCTTTAGACCTAAAGAGGAGGGTTTCATGTCCCGCATCGCCGTGGTGACCGGAGGAGGCACCGGCATCGGCCGCGCGGTGGCCGCTCGGCTGGCCGCCGCAGGAGACCAGGTGGTGATCACCGGGCGCCGCAAGGACGTCCTGGCCGAGGCCGCCGCCGAGATCGGCGCGACCGCGGTCCCGTTCGACGCGACGGACACCGACGGGGTCGCCGCCGCCCTCGCCGACCTGCCCGAGCGGGTGGACGTGCTGGTCAACGCGGCGGGTGGACTCGCCGACCTGGCTGGCGGGCCGCCGGACGAGAACGACCTCGAGGCCGTGCGCGCCTCCTGGCTCGGCAACTTCGAGAGCAACGTGCTGAGCGCCGTCCTGGTCACGACCGCGCTGCTGCCCAGGCTCGCCGACCACGCCAGGATCGTGAACCTCGGCTCCGTCACGGCCCGCTCCGGGCAGGGCGCCTACGGTGCGGTCAAGGCGACGCTGGAGCCGTGGACCTCGGAGCTGGCGTTCCGGCTCGGCGCGCGGGGGATCACCGCGAACGTCGTGTCCCCCGGCCCGACCGAGGGCACGGACCTCTTCCGCGGCGGCGACTTCCCGGCCGCGCGGCGGGAGTTCGTCCGCACGAGGACCGCGAACGGACGGCTCGGCCAGGCCGACGAGGTCGCGGCGACCATCGAGTTCCTCGCCTCCCCGGCGGCGTCCCACGTCACCGGCCAGGTGATCCATGTCAGCGGCGGCATGTACCTGGGACGCTAGTCGCAGCGCCGTGAACCATGAGGTGCATGGCGGCCAAAGCGCGCCATGTGGGCGGCATCCGGCCGCCCAGGTCGCGCAGCGCGGCCACCAATGCCGGGTCTTTCTGGGGAAACGCGTCCCGCTGGCCGAGCCGGAAACCGACATCGGGCCGCGTTGAACCCCACCCACCGGCGATCTCGCTCGCCTCGTCCACCGGCAGGCCGATCCCGACGAGACCGGCCACGTCCAGCGCGTCGGGGAACGTGTGGGTCAGGCCGCTGGGCAGGCCGGGCACAGGCGTGCCCAGCTCGGTCACGATGCGCGCGGTGTCACCGGCGACGGCCTTGGCGCTGATCTCCAGCGGATTCCACGCCCCGGGGACGGTCAACCCGGGGCGCTCGCGCACCAACGGACCCAGCACGGGATCGCCCGACAGCACGGCGACACCCGCGCTGTGGTCGACGTCGATCCCCAGCAGCCGCCCGGCGCGCCCCACCACGTGGATCAGGCCTTCCCAGTACGGCAGGTGCGCGCGCAGCAGGAGGTTGCCCGGGTCGCCGGGTGAGATCTCCAGCAGGCCCGGTTCGCCGTCCACCGTGATCGTGCGGCGGTACGTGTCACCGTCGACCACTTCGACACCGGCGATCGCGTGCGCCGCAAGATAAGCGCGGATCGCGGGCCAGTCGTAGCCCGGTGGGACCGGCAGGCGCAGTGCCAGCCCGCCGTCCGCCGCCAGCCGGTCCGCGCGCCGCCGCCGGTCCCGCAGTTCGGACGGTGCCGCGCGGAAGACCTCCCGCATGGTCCGGTTGAACTGCCGCAGACTGCCGAACCCCGACGCGAACGCGACATCCAGGATCGTCAGGTCCGTGTCGTCCAGCAGCCTGCGGGCGAAATGCGCCCGCCGTGAGCGCGCCAGTTGATCCGGGCTCGCACCGAGGTGCTTGAGGAACAGCCGCCGCAGGTGCCTCGGCGACACCCCGACGCGCTCGGCGAGCGCGGACTCCGTGCCGCGATCCAGCTCTCCGCCGATGATCAGCTGCACGGCGTGGCACACCAGTTCCGGCGCGTCGGCGTTGACCGGACCGGCGACCCGGTACGGGCGGCACCGCAGGCACGCGCGGAATCCCGCGGCCTCAGCGGCCGCCGCCAGCTCGTAGGTCACGTTGTTCTTCGCCAGCGGCTTGGCACCACACCCCGGGCGGCAGTAGATGCCGGTGGTGGTGACAGCCGAGTACGTGGTCACGCTTGGACGGTATACGTCCTGCTCAGCTGACAGTCACACCTCTCGCAGGGCTGTGGTGCTGGTCGCCTGCCAGAGCGCGGGCAGGGTGAGGACGGTGACCACCAGGACCGACCCGAGCGCCGCACCGCCGGACAGGGCCACGGTCATCCAGTCGAACACGACCGGGCGAGCGGTGGCCACCAGCAGCAGCGCGGCCAGCAGCACACCGGCGACCGACGCGACCAGCACGGCGACGGCGACCGGGATGCTGGTCTGCCACAGCAGTGCCTTGGCGAGAACCGACCGTGGCACGCCGTTCGCGGTGAGCACCGCGAGCGAGCGGCGGCGTTCGCGCATCTGCTCGAGCGCCACCACGATCAGGCTCGCCACCGCGATCAGCAGCGTGATGAACGCGCCGATCTGCAACACCCGGCTGATCAGCAGGTAGGTGGAGTCCTTGCCCGTGCCCAGCGTCATGACGTTGCCGTTCCACCCGAGGCTGCCGACGGCGTTGCGCACGTTCTCCGCGAACAGGGGATCGCCAGGCGGTTGCTGTGTGGTCACGGTCGACAACAGCCGCAGCGTGCCGGTGGCGTCGGCCAGCGCGCCGGGCGTGACCACCAGCAGGCCCAACCCTTCGGTGTCGGACGGCAACGCGCGCAGGCGCGGCAGTGTCCACTGTGGAGAGCCTTCGGTCTTGTCGAACCACACCGCCTGCCTCGCGGCCGGGACGAATTGGTCCGGCTGCGACTGGCCACCGGGCTGGTAGAAGACGTCACCGTCCGTGCAAGGCGTCGCGGCGATGTCGCGGCACGGCGAAAGCCGCATCTCCAGGTGCCTACCGGCTTGGTCGGCGAGCCGTCCCCAGGTTCTGACGGGGACACCGGCCATGCCGTTGATGCCGTGCATGGCCGCCTCGAAGTCACGCAACTGCGTGAGCGACTTGGACATGTACGTGACGGTGACCTGGCCGGACGTGCTCGGCGCGGTTTCCTCGTCGGCGCGGTCGTACACGGTCTGCAGCGCGATCGATCCGGCCAGCACGACCGCGACACCCGCGACGACACGGGCGGCTGTGCCGCTGTCCATCTGCAACCGGCGGACGGCCAACTGGAACGCGGGCGACCAGCCGCCGTCGATCCGCCGGGTCACCCGTTCGACGATCCACGGCAGCAGCACGGGAACCCACGTCAGCAGCAGGGCGATGCCCGCGATCAGGGGAAGTTGCCGTTCCGCTGTGGACACCAGGACGAGCACGCCGCCGACGAGCGGCGGCAGCAGGCGCCACCACAGCCTGCGGGGTGCGCCGGAGGACTGCCTGACCACCCCGAGCGGCTCGATGATCGTGCGCCGCAACGACATGATCGCCACCACGATCGCCACCACGGGCAGCCCGACGGCGATCACCACGGCCAGCACCCAGTCCGGCCGGACGTCCGCCGCGAAGATGCCGCCGCGGAAGGCCGCGACCGTGATCTCCGGGACGAGGGCGCGGATCAGCAGGAACAGGCCCGCGCCGACGAACAGCCCGGCGACGGCGCCGATGAACGCCTCGCCCGCGGCGATCCGCCTGACCTGGCTGCCGCTCGCGCCGATCAGCCGCAGCGCCGCCAGCCGTCGGTCCCGCACCGACGCGGCGAGCCGGGTGCTGGTGGCCACGAACACGATGACCGGGATCAGGAACGACGTCGCGCCGAGCACGATCAACAGCCATTGCAGCGTGGTCAGCTCACGACTCGGCGATGTCGTGCCGAACTGGCTGACCATGCGTGCGCCGGGCAGCACCGAGGCGTTCTCCGATCCGATGATGAAGTACAGCTCGTTCGGGCCGGTCAGCCCTTCGTCGCCGATGGTGCCGATCAGCCGCTGGGAGAAGCGGGGCCGCAGCAGTTCGCCGTCCGGTGACGCGAGCAGCCGCGCCAGCCCGGGGGACAGCACGACCTCACCGGGGCCGGGCAGGCGGTCCACGCCGGGAACGCGCGGCGAGTGCGGCCCGGTCGTCCCGACGAGGAATCCCTGCAGCCCTCGGCCGCGGAACTCGTCGTTGCGCTGCGTGACGTACACCGGATCGACTCCGGGTCGGGGCGACGGGTTCGAGTCCAGCCAGTCGACGCTCCGGGCCGCGCCGCGCTCGTTGCGGGCGTCAAGCATGTGCGGCACGGCCGTCGCGGACAGCAGCACCGCCACCCCGAGCCCGACACCGAGCGCGGTCAACGCCAGCCGGACCAGCGAATCGCGGCCACCGGCCACGGTCAGCCGGACGCCGATGACGATGTCGTTGAGCACGCGGGAGATCACTGGCTCACCTCCAGGTGCCTGACCGCGCCGTCCCGGACGACGATCTCGCGGTCGGCGTAGGCCGCGACCTTGGGGTCGTGCGTCACCAGGACCACCGCGGCCTGCGACTCCTTGGCTGTGGAGACGAGCAACCGCATGACGTGTTCACCGTTGAGCGAGTCCAGCGCACCGGTCGGCTCGTCGGCGAAGATGACCTTCGGTCCGGTGATCAACGCCCGCGCGACCGCGACCCGCTGTCCCTGGCCGCCGGAGGCCTCGCCGGGCCGCTTGGCCGCCAGGTCCGCGAGGTACAGCCGGTCGAGCAGTTCGGTCGCCCGCTGCACGGCCACACGTCGCGGTGTGCCGTTCAACCGCAGCGGCAGGGCCACGTTCTCCAGGAACGTCAGCTCGGGCACCAGTTGCCCGAACTGGAACACGAAGCCGAAGTCGGTGCGCCGCAGCGCGGACCGCTCGGTGTCCGGCATCTCGCCGAGGTCCGCGCCCCGGTAGCGGACGTGCCCGGCGTCCGGCCGGACGATCCCGGCGAGGCAGTGCAGCAAAGTGGACTTCCCCGAGCCGGACGGTCCCATCACCGCCAGCACCTCGCCGGTGTCGACCCGTGCGCTCGCGCCGGTCAGCGCCGGTGTCTGCCCGAAGGCCTTGTGCAGCTGATCCGCTTCCAGCAGGGGCGGATCGGACAGGTGGGTCACAGGGGGTCTCCTTGGCTGGCTGACCGGGGCTCGTGAACGACTATACACACGGTTTATACGCTCGGTTTATACCGGCTCGCCGCTGTGATCCGCGTGACGAGCTCCCGGCGTATCGAGACAGGGTGACTCGTAAGATGTTACCGTCCGAATAACGAGACATGGTGTCTCGTTATGTTCGGAGGTTGTCCGCATGACCACGATGGTTTCCCGGCGCAGTCGGGTGGCGGTCGCCGCCACCGCGTTCGCCTTCGCCGTCACGATGATGGGCACCACACTGCCCACACCGCTGTACTCGATCTACGCGGCCAAGCTGGCACTGAGCCCGTTGACCGTCACCGCGCTGTTCGCGGTCTACGCGATCGGCGTCGTGGCGACGCTGTCGCTGTTCGGACGCTTGTCCGACGAAGTCGGCAGGCGTCCCGTCCTGTTGGCGGCCGTCGCGTGCTCGCTGCTGAGCGCGGTGCTCTTCCTGCTCCCGCCGTCACTGCCCGTTCTCGTGGTCGCCAGGGTCCTTTCCGGACTCGGCGCGGGCCTGATGAGCGGGACGGGGACGGCCGCGGTGATCGACCTGTTCACGCCCAAACGCAAGGCCACGGCCGGGGCGCTCGCCATCGGGGTCAACGCGGGCGGCCTCGCGATGGGGACGTTGCTGTCCGGGGTGCTCGCGGACGCGCTGTCGGATCCGCTGGTCGCGCCGTACGTCGTCCACCTGGTGCTCACCATCCTCGCGGTCGTGGCCTTGTGGACGTCGACCGAGCGCACCGCGGTCGGCGGGAAGTTCCGGATCCGGCCACACCGGCTGCGTGTTCCCGCGCGACTGCGTGGGGCGTTCACCCGTGGGGTGCTCGCCACCGGATGCGGGTTCGCGGTCGCCGGGGTGCTGACCGCGATCGGCGCGCTGTTCCTGGTCAGGTCGTTGCACACGACCAGCCACACCCTGGCGGGATTCCTCGTCTTCCTCGCGTTCGCCGGGATCGCGATCGGCCAGCTGCTCGGCAAGGGCATCGCGGCCCGTACCGCGTTGCCCCTCGGATGTGCCGGGACAGTCGTGGCGGCCGCGTTGCTGGCGTGGGCGCTGGCCGCGACCCTGTTGCTGCCGTTGCTGATCGCCGCGGTGGTCGTCGGTGTGTCCAGTGGACTGTGCCTGTACGCCGGGATCGCCACGACCGTCGAGCAGACACCGCCGACGCACCGGGGCGAGGTCTCGTCGTCGTTCTTCGCGGGGCTGTACAGCATGCTCGCGGTGCCTGCGATCGGCGTCGGCGTCCTGGCCGTGCTCACCGACCTGCGGACCGCCGGGCTGATCTTCACCGGCGTCGTCGCGGTGCTGGCACTGCTCGTCGGCATCGCCGAACGCGCGACGGCACGGCGATAGGGTTCCCGGCATGAGCACCCCAGGGGAGACTCCCACCACCGGCCGTCCGCGCAGCGAGGCGGCGCGCCTGGCGGTGCTCCATGCTGTGGACGACATGCTCGTCGAGGACGGGTACGCGGCGATGACCATGAAAGGCATCGCCGAGCGGGCCGGGGTCGGCAAGCAGACGGTCTACCGGTGGTGGTCGTCGAAGGCGGAGATCCTCATCGAGGCCGCGACCTTCGACGCCGCGCACGAACTGGACGTCCCGGCCGCCAAGGACTCCCGCACGGACCTGGTGGCGTACGCGGAAACCCTGGCCACCTTCCTCACCACGTCCCACGCCGGCCTGGCCTACCGGGCCCTGGTCGGCGAGGCGCAGCACGACCCGAAGGTCGCCGACCTGGTCGGCTCGGCCGACCTGCTGGGGCCCAGCGCCCGCGCGGTCATCGAGCGTGCCGTCGCCAGGGGGGACATCCCGGCCTCGGCGAACACGCAGGACGCGGTCACTGAGCTCGTCGGACCGATCCTGTACCGGGTGCTGCTCGGCGCCCCGGCCCGAACCCGGGCGCAGTGGCGGCAGTACGCCCAGCGTTTCCTCGACCGGCATCGCGCGGACTGACTGGTCGCGAGAAGATCCTCACGAGTTCTGGTCGCCCGCGGCCAGGTCGTGGTAGCTGTCCCTGAGCGTCCGTTTGACGATCTTCCCGCTGGGGTTCTTCGGGATCCGGTCGGTGACGACGACGTACTTGGGGCACTTGTACCCCGCCAGCACCGACCGCGCGAAACCGATGACGTCGCCGGACGTGAGATCCGTGCCGGGCTTCGGCACCACGACGGCGGCGACCGCCTCGACCCACCGCGGGTGCGGCACGCCGAACACGGCGACCTCGGCGACGCCCTCGTGCCGGTAGAGGGCTTCCTCCACCTCGCGGCTGGCGACGTTCTCCCCGCCGGTTTTGATCATGTCCTTCTTGCGGTCCACAATGGTCAGATAGCCGTCGCTGTCGGCGACGCCGAGGTCGCCGCTGTGGAACCAGCCGTTGCGGAACGCCTCGGCAGTCTTGTCCTCGTCGTGGTAGTAGCCGAGTGTGGCGTGTGGACTGCGATGCACGATCTCGCCGACCACCCCGGCAGGGACCGGGTTGTCGTCATCGTCGACGATCATCGTTTCGACGTGCAGCGCGGGGCGTCCCGCGCTGCCGATGTGGCTCAACTGCTCGTCCGGGCCCAGCACGGTGGCCACCGGAGCGAGTTCGGTCTGCCCGTACAGGTTCCACAACCGCACACCGGGCAGCCGCTGCCGCATCTCACGGAGCACCTCGACAGGCATGGGGGAGGCGCCGTAGTACGCCTTGCGCAGACTGGACAGGTCGGTGCGGTCGAAGTCGGGGTGCCGCAGCAGCGAGATCCACACGGTGGGCGGGGCGAACAGCTTGGTGGCCTGCTCGCGCGCGATGGTGGCCAGCAGGGTGGCCGGGTCCGGGCCGGGCAGGACGACGCTGGTGGCACCGAGGTAGACGTCGACGTTGAAGCAGACGTCGAGCTGGGCGCAGTGGTACAGCGGCAGGGCGTGCACTTCGATGTCGTCCCCGCTCATCCCGCCGTCGACGGCGCAACTGGCGTACTGGGCGATCAGGGAGCGGCTGGACAGCAACACGCCCTTGGGCCGTGACTCCGTGCCGGAGGTGTACATCAGCCGCAGCGGGTCGTCGTCGGCCACGGCGACGTCAGGCGGCGTGACCGGTCCCTCCTGCCACCACGGGTCGACGTCCTCCCACTCGTCGTGCGGCGCGGCGCCGGAGACCGGGATCCAGCCGCGCACTCCCTGGATGCCTGCCGCGGCAAGAGCTTTGTCGGCCGTGGCGGCGAGTGTGTCCTCGGTGACCAGTCCGCTCGAACCCGAGTGCCGCAGGATGTAGGCGATCTCGTCGGCGGTGAGCATGAAATTGATCGGCACGAGCAGTACGCCCAACCGAGCCGTGGCGTAGGTGAGCACGGCGTACTGCCAGCAGTTGTGACTGAGCAACGCGAGTCGGTCGCCCTTCGCGAGCCCACGCGCGGCCAGAGCGTGCGCGGCCCGGTTGACGGCCACGTCGAACTCGGCGTAGGTGACCCGGAGATCGCCTGCCACAACAGCCGTCTTGTCCGGACAGCGCCGGGCAGTCCGGCGCAACAGGTCACCGACCGAGTTCTGCCGTGCCCGCGCGACCGCGTCGGATGGCTGGTTCATGGACAGGCCTCCTGTCAGCGAGGTCGACACAGACCCAACGACCGAACAGCCCCGCGGGTGATGCCGAAAGCGCAGGTCAATCTCGATTGACCTGCGCTTCCGGGGTGATGAGATCAGCGCGTGCCGAGCCACGGGTAGTGCAACGGGCCGATCTTGATCGAGTCGACCACCTTGACCAGATCCTCTCGTGACAGCGGGCCGCTGACCCGCAGCCATCGGTTCGGTTCGAGTTCCACGTCGATTTCGCCGCTCGATTCACCGGGGATGAAGAAGCCCTGCTTGCCGCGCACAGTCACTGATTCGCCTTCCGGTGGCTCCGGCAACGGGCCGATGTCCGCCCAGATGGCGTCCTGTCCGTGTGGCTGCGTGGTGAAGTCGGCGCTGACCGACACATCCACGTCATTCGGGCTGCTGCCGGAAATGTTGAATCCGCTCGGCTGGGCCTGGTTCGGCAGCCAGTCGAATGCGAGGGGCCACTCGTACTCGGCGTTCCCGTCGTGGTTGACCGAGCGTGCGATCCGCAGCACGGTTTCCGTGACGTCGCCCGTTCCCAGAATGCTCACCGAGAGGCGTTCGCCGGGTGTGGGCATCCATGCCACGAAGGTTGTCAGGTGGTCCGTGACCACTTTGCCGGTGACGCCGTTGATGTCGACCGTTTTGCCTTCCGCGGGCAGTGGAGCTTGGTTCACCAGGGAGAGGGTGACCGATTTGTGCCTGCCCTCGCCGCCTCCTGGCAGATTCCAGGTCCGTGCCAGTGAGCCACGGCCGGCGAAGGAACGGCCTGATTCGTATGCGCCTTCCGGCAACCAACTCGGCTGGTACCGAAGCATGATCACGTCCTCGCCCGCGTGTTTGGCCGAATCCTTCGGTGCCGGCGGCAGCGGCAGCGTTGTCGCAGTGGAATCGGCGGGCGCGGCCCCGTCGGGCCGCCCACCCGAGAACAGCACGATGGGGGCGACGACCACCGCCGCCACGCCCGCACTGATGAGGCCGATCGTCCACCCGCCAATCCGGCGCCGGGCGGTTGCTTTGTAGACCTCGGTCAGTACCTCGCGGTGGTCCCCGGCACTCTCGGCCTGGCGGGTGAACGCCTGCTTGATCAGTTCTTCAGTGTTCATCGCGTTCCTCAGACTTGGCTCGGCGTCGGCGTGATTCGCAAGGTGGCCAGGGCTCTCGACGCGTGACTGCGCACGGTTGTCACGCCGCAGTCGAGCGACTCGGCGATCTGCTCGTCCGGGAGGTCGCAGAAATAGCGAAGCACCAGTACTGCCCTTTGTTTACGTGGCAATGTCGCAATGTCACGAAGCAGCATGTCGCGTTCGTCGTACCGGGACGCGGAGTCACCCGCCGCCAGGCCGAGTTCGGCGATCGCCTCCGGTGAGAAAGGCACGTCCGTCGACGCCTTGCGCCTGCGCCACGACAGGAACTCGTTGGTGATCATGCGCCGGACGTACGTCTCCGGCAGATCCAACGCGCTGATGCGTTTCCACTTGCGGAACACCCGTACAAGAACCTCCTGGACGATATCCTCGGCCAGATGCCGGTCGCACGTCAGCACGATGGCGTAGCGCAGCAGGCCCGGCGTCCGGGTCTCGGCGAATTCTTCGAACGTCACGGCCACCCCTTCCAGCTCGTCACACCCCACACGCTGCGAGTCGTCCATTTCGTTGAGTGCGACCCAACGAAGAAGAGGAAAACCTTCTCGCGCCGCAGGTCCGGTGACCGCGCACAAGATCATGGGGACGGTGATCCGAATTTCGCCGGTGTCCGACGCGGATCTTCAGCCTGAGCGGCTATGCCGAGGAGTACGGGGGATCCAGCACGGGTTCGACGCGCGCGTGCCCGGCCCGGCGGCCTGAGAGAATGTCGGCGGCGTCGTCCGGCGTGGTGCCGTCGAAGTGGAAGGTGAGCCGCAAGGACAGGCTCCTGGTGAGCGGGTCGACCGGAACGCTCGTGGAAAGTCCGGTACCGCCGGAGTCGGCGTCGTCCGAGCTGACCGCCACCCGAAGTTGAAGATCGCCGGAATTCGATCCCTCCCGACGTGCCCGGTCGTGCAACTCGGACATCTCGCACAGGTCGCCACCGCACCGGCGGGATATCAGTTCGACCAGATGCCGGGGCGGTAAAGCCCGCCCCGAGAAGTACCGATGCAGTGTGGTCAGGCTGTAGTGCACTTCGTCATCGCCTGCCAGTTTCCGCAGGCTCAGGCTGTGTTGGTCCAGTAACGAACGCATATACCGGGCCAGATTCACCGCCGCGTCCCGCGTATCAGCTGGCAATGGCTTCCAGTGTGGACGATCCACTGCTCTCCCCTTGGCATGTCGCACTTTTCAGACCGATCACGTTGTTACAGACGTTTGGCTTGCGCCACAACGGAACCAGCTCTTCATACGGTACTCCGGGTTAGCAAGTAAATCGGCCGAACGCGGCCACCGCTGACCCATCCGTCGCAATCCACTCCCGTAGTATCACGGTTGAACGCGATGGGGAACCGCGTCTCACGAGTCGTTCCGTGTCGTCGCCGTTTTCCGTCGTCACCGGCGTGGAACGTTCCGGAACGTTGCGAGCATCGAGGTCTGTCTTGTGACCATTGGAGTTCATGCTGTGCAGTGGTTCTGCCCGGGGTGCCGATGTATCAGGGATCGCAGAGCTCTTTCGTGGAGGGGAGGGAAAGGAAATGCAGAAGCGTGTCTACGAGACGCCGGTTCTGGTTCGTGCTGGCTCCTTCAGCGAGCGCACGGGTATTGGTGACCGGAAGGGTCCGAGGGACAACGTCCAGGGCCGTTGGTTCCCGTGACGTGAAGTGATTCCCATGTGTTGACGAAGACCTCGGCGAGTCAGGGTTGCCATGGATGCCCTGGCTCGCCGCGGTTCGCTGTGCAAGACGCCGTGGGAAAGACGCAGCCGAGGAAGGACTTTTCGTGTACGAAGCCGATTCCCGTGACACCCGGCCCGAGAACGCCCTGCACGGCCGCGGTGAGACGTGGTTCGCGGTCCTTCCCGACCACCCGGCCGCGCACGCCGCGGCTGGATTGACGGGCGCGCACGCCAACCGGACCGTGTCGTACCCCTCCACCCGGCCGTGGCTCGTCGGCCAGTGGCCGGACGAGGAAGTCGTGCTCGCCGAGGCAGGCGACACCCGGCTGGCGATCGTGGGCCACTGCCCGATCACCGCCGCCGAGCTGGCCAAAGCCGCCGCCCGCGTCCGTACCCCGGCCGACCTCGACCGGCTGGCGCTCACCCTGCCGGGCAGTTTCCACCTCATCGCGGTCGTCGCCGGACGGCTGCGGGTCCAAGGCAGTGCCTCCGGTCTGCGGAAGGTCTTCCACACCAGGGTTTCCGGGGTGACGGTGGCCGCCGATCACGCGCGGCTGCTGGCCACCGCGACCGGTGCCGGGATCAGCCAGCGGTGGCTGGACACCTGTCTGCTGACACTTCCGCCGCACCCGCTGGACGAAGTGTGCCCGTGGCACGGCGTCGAAACGGTGCCCGCGGACAGCTACTTGCTTGTGGAGAACGGTACGGCGAGCCGGACTGTGCGATGGTGGCATCCGCCCGAGCCGGAGCTCTCGTTGGCCGAGGGCGCGGCGAAGCTGCGAGACGCGCTGAGCACCGCGGTGGCGGTGCGGACTCGGGCGGGTGGGTTGGTGAGCTGCGATCTGTCCGGTGGACTCGACTCCACGCCGATCTGTTTCCTGGCCGCCCGCGCGGACGTCGAACTGACCGCGTTCACCCGTGTGTTCCGGGACGAGAGCAGCGACGACACGGTGTGGGCCGAACGCGCCGCGGCCGAACTACCCGGCGTACGGCACGAAGTGATGGCCTCGGACGGGCTGCCCCTGCCGGTGGCCGGACTGCTCGACGTGCGGGTGCCGTTGGAGCAGCCGTTCCCGAACGCCTTCCAGATCGAGTTGATCCTGGAACTGGGTCGCCGGATGGCCGCGACCGCGTCCCGGATCCACCTGACCGGATCCGGCGGCGACGAGGTCGTCCAGGGCTGGCCGGGGTTCATGCACACGCTCGTGCGCAAGCGCCCGTTGCTGGCCGCGCATTACCTGCGTGCCTACCGATCGCTGTTCCGCTGGCCGCTGCTGCCGACCGTGCGGGCGCTCGCCGACCGCCGTCCGTATGGCGCATGGCTCGCGGACAGCGCACGAGACCTGACCGGGCCGCTCATCTCCGAGACGTATCCGCCGCTGGAATGGGACTTGCCGCCGCGGCTGCCGCCGTACGCCACCGCGCACGCCGAACACGCGGCCCGAACGCGAATCGTCGAGGCCGCCGCCGGAGCGCGGCCCTTGGCCGGCTCCCGCGGCCAACACGGCTCGGTGCACGGTCTGCGGCGCACCTCCGGGATGCACCGCGTCCTGGCGAGCGTGATCGCCAGGACCGGCGTCCGCTACGACGCTCCGTTCTTCGACGACCGGGTGGTGGAGGCGGGCCTGGCGGTGCGCGAACACGAGCGCATCACGCCATGGCGGTTCAAACCGCTGACCCTCGCCGCGATGCGCGGAGTGATGCCCGACCACCTGCTGCGGCGCAACACCAAGGGCACCCCGACGATCGACGAGTACCAGGGGTTTCGGCGGTATCGCGCGGATGTGCTCGCTCTGTGGGAGGACTCACGGCTGGCCAAGCACGGGCTGGTCGACGCCGATCGGCTGCGCGCGGCCTGTACCCAGCCCGATCCCCACGACGTGAACCAGCCCGCCGTGCTGGACACGGTGGCCGTCGAACTCTGGCTGCGAGCAGCCGAACGGGCCACCACCGGAAAGGAACGCGGAAATGCTGCGACTGCGCGATAACGTATCCATCGCGGAATCCGAGGACAACGTGGTGCTGCTGGACGAACGTGCCGGCGAGTACTTCCAGCTCAACCCGAGCGGCGCCCTCGCGCTGCGCACCCTGCTCGACGGCGGCACGCCGGACCAGGCGGTGCGCGCACTCACCGAACAGTTCGATGTGGACGGTGAACGGGCCGGGAAGGACGTCATGGCACTGGTGGCGGATCTGCGGGCAGCCGGATTGGTGATCTCGTGAGCACACCACTGGTGATCCACCGCGATCGCGGTTCGGTGTCACTGTCCCGGCGCCTGGCTGCCAAGCCGTTCGTCGGCCTGGCGAGGCTGGTCGGCAAGCTCCCGCCGCACCGCATCCGGAAGCTGCTCGATGTCGTTCGCATGGGTGCACGGCCGGCCGGCTACGAGCAGGCGAAGGCGGCCAGGGCCGCCGTGGTCGCGACGAGCGTGGTGTGCGCGGGCCAGGGGTGCGTGCCCCGGTCGATCGCCACGGCACTGCTGTGCCGGGTCCGGGGCACGTGGCCGACCTGGTGCGTGGGAGTGCGAGCTGAGCCCTTCTACGCACACGCGTGGGTAGAGGCTGAGGGTCGGGCTGTCGATGAGTCGTTCCAGCCTGGCTACTTCCGGGTGTTGATGAGCGTCGCGCCCACGAACGGACGGGGCGTCGGACCATGACGGCCGTGGCGTCGGCGGCCCCGCCGGAACGCTCCGTCGACGAGGACCCGGCGCCACACCGAGTCGGGCTGCGCGACCTGCTGCGCACTGTCGGCAGCCACCGCAAGCCGGTCGTCGCCGCGATCGCGCTGACGGTGCTCGGCGCCGGGCTCCGGCTGCTGCAACCTTTGCTCGCCATGCGCACGATCGAGGCGACCGGCACGGGCCAGGGGATCGGCCTGCTGCTGGCAGGGCTGATCGCCCTGTTCATCGTTCAGGCCACTGTGGACAGTGTGGGGAACTACCTGCTGGAACGCAGCGGTGAAGGGATAGTGCTCAGTCTGCGTCGTGGCCTGATCGCCAGGCTGCTGCGGCTGCGCCTGCGGGTCTACGACACGCAACGACTGGGCGACCTGATCTCCCGCACCAGCACGGACACCACTGTGCTGCGGGACGTGGTCGCTCTCAGCATGGTCAACGCGGCGACCGGGGTCATCGCGGTCGTCGGTGCCGTCGCGATGATGATCTGGCTGGACTGGGTGCTGTTCCTCGTCGTCATCGCCACGGTGGTGATCGCGGGTGTGTTCGTCTCCACGGTGCTGCGCGGAATCCGGGTGGCCACCGAAACCGGCCAGGACCGGATCGGCGTGATGGCCGCCGATCTGGAGCGCGCGCTCGGCGCCGTCAGGACCGTGCGAGCCTGCCGGGCCGAGGACCGTGAAACCGCGCGGATCACGCGGCACGCCGAGGGCGCCTACGCGTCCGGGGTCCGAGCGGCGAAGTTGAACGCGCTGGTGAGCCCCGCCGTCGAACTCGCGGTGAACGGGTCGCTGATCCTGGTGCTCATCGTCGGCGGCATCCGCGCGTCGGCTGGTTCCATCTCGCTCGCCGACCTGGTGGGATTCCTGCTGTACCTGACTTACCTCGTGCTCCCGCTAGCGGGTTTGTTCAACACGGCCAGTGCCGTTCAAAAGGGACTCGGTGCGCTCCAGCGGATCTCCGACGCGATGCGCCTGCCGGTGGAGCAGCAGGTCAGCAAGGTCGCCAAGGTATCCGAAAAGGACAGTGTAGACACGGTGCTCGAGTTGCGCGACGTGCGGTTCCGCTACGACGAGAGGCCGGTGCTGCGCGATGTCTCGTTCCAGGTGCCGCCACTGGCCAAGGTGGCCATCGTCGGGCGGTCCGGCGCGGGCAAGTCGACGATCTTCGCACTGGTGGAACGGTTCTACCAACCGGAGCGCGGGACGATCCTGCTCGACGGCGTCGACACGGCCGGAGTGAGCCCGGCGGACTGCCGGGCCCGGATCGGACTGGTGGAACAGCACGCCCCGGTGCTGCACGGCACGCTGCGGGAGAACCTCGTCTACGCCGCGCCGGACGCGGACGACGACGAGGTCCAGCGAGTTGTCGAGCTGGTCAACCTGGCCGAACTGGTCCGGCGGCTGCCCGACGGACTGGACACCGAAGTGGGCGAGCACGGCACGATGCTCTCCGGTGGAGAACGGCAACGGGTCGCGATCGCCCGGGCGTTGCTGCCTCGGCCGAGCCTGTTGCTGTTGGACGAACCGACGTCCCAACTCGACGCGGTCAACGAGACCGCGCTCAACCGGGCCATCGACCAGGTCTCAGCGGAGTGCTCGTTGCTGATCATCGCGCACCGGATCTCCACCGTGCGGATGGCCGACCGGATCATGGTGCTGGATCAGGGAATCCTCGCGGCAACGGGAACACACGACGAGTTGGTCCGCACCAGCGAGCTCTACCGGGAGCTGGCCTCGGGCCAGTTGCTGATCGGCGACCACGGAGACCGGCGATGACCGGCTTCCCCGCCGCGGGCCAGACGTGGTTCGTGGCGCTCCCGGACTGCACGGCGGCCCTACCGGTCCTGTCGGCGTTGGCCGGACACGCGTCCTGCGTGCTCCGCCACGCTTCCGGCCGTCCTTGGCTGGTCGGGACATGGGCGGACGACCAGGCGGCCTTCGCCGACTCCGGCGATGGCACGGTGGCAGTGCTGGGCCCGTGCCCGGTGGACCCGAGCGGGTACCTGCCTGCGCCGGTGCGCAACGTCCGTGGCCTGGACCGGCTCACGTCCGCGATGCCCGGGAGTGTCCACCTGGTGGCCAGCATCGCGGGCCAGGTTCGCGTGCAGGGCACGGTTTCGGGGCTGCGCCGGGTGTTCCACGCCCGGATCGGCGACGTGCGGGTGGCCGCGAACCGCGCGGACGTGCTCGCGGCGCTGACGGAGTCCGTTGTGGACGAACGGGTGCTGGCGCTGCGTCTGCTCGGCATGGTGCCGTATCCGCTGGCGGACATGTCCCCATGGCACGGCATCACCGCGGTGCCACCGGACAGCTTCCTGCAACTGGACGGCGACGGCCGGGCCAGATCGGTGCGCTGGTGGTACCCGCCGGATCCGGTGCTGTCGCTGGCCGAGGGCGCCCAAGGCCTACGCGCGGCGTTGCGGACAGCGGTGGACGTGCGCACCCGCGCAGGTGGCACGGTGAGCTGCGACCTGTCGGGCGGACTGGACTCCACGCCGCTGTGCTACCTCGCCGCGCGTGGCCCGGCTCGCCTGGTCACGTTCACCACGGGCAGCCGCAACCCGGGCGACGACGACATGTCCTGGGCCGGCCATGCCGCTGCCGGTCTGCACGAGGTGCAACGCGACGTGCTGGATCCGGCTGACCTGCCGCCGCCGTACCAGGACATCCTGACCGCCGAGGTACCGATGGACGAGCCGATGGGCATGGCCACCGAGATCACCAGGGCGGTCCAGGTAGGTCGTCGGCTGGTGACGCACGGCCAGCGCGTGCACCTCACCGGCCTGGGCGGGGACGAGGTGCTGGTGAACTGGGAGCAGTACCTCAACGACCTCGTACGCCGGCACCCGCTTCGCGCGCTGGCCCATGTCCGCGGCAATCGCGCGGTCTTCCGTTGGCCGTTGGCCGCCACCCTGCGCATGTTGTTCGACCGCAGGTCATACCGCGAGTGGCTGGCCGACGAGGCGAACCTGTTGACCACACCGCCGCCGCCGGGACGTGACCCGCTGGACGGTTGGGGACACCCGCTGCGCCTCCCGCCATGGGCAACGCGTGACGCTGTCGACGCGGTAAGGGAGTTGGTGCGGGACGCCGCACAGGGCGCCGAACCGCTCGCCCCGACCAGAGGCGGACACACCGCACTGCTGGCGTTGCGGCGCAGTGCCTACGATTTCCGCCTTGGCGAACAGGTGATGGCCAGGCTCGGCCTGCGGGTGGCTTCGCCGTACCTCGACGACCGGGTGGTGGACGCCTGCCTGGCCGTACGCCCCGAGGAGCGCACCACGCCGTGGCGACACAAACCGCTGATCGTCGAGGCGATGCGCGGCCTTGTGCCCGACTCGGTGTTCAACCGGACCACCAAGGCCGAGACGTCCGCGGACACCTATGTGGGGCTCCGATGGCACCGCGGCGACCTGCTGGAGCTGTGGGAAGACCCGTATCTGGCCCGTCTCGGCCTGGTCGACGCGCGGGCTTTGCGTGCGCTGTGTCAGCGTCCGGCGGCGCAAGTCGGCGAAGCACAGGGCGTGTGGCAGGCAACGGCCTGCGAGATGTGGTTACGCGGTGTGGGCGTGCGTCAGCGGATTCGGGGCTAGTGGTTGTTTGCCGGGCGTACGCGTCGACCGACATGGAACGGGTACGCCATGGTCATGAGCTTGTGGTGCAGGCGGTCAGTCGCTGGTCGAGTCGCGCTGGTGACCGGCGGTTCCGCCGGGATCGGGCACTCGGTTGTGGCTCGGCTTGTGGCCGCTGGCCTGACTGTCGTGGCCTGCGCTCGCGACGAGGCGAGGTTGAGAACAGCATTCAGTCGCCTCCCCGGAGTCGTCGACCCGGTCGGGTGTGATCTCACCGATCCCCGGCAACGGCGTGAGTTGATCGGCTACGTCATCGAGCGCCATGGTCGGCTTGACACGCTCGTCAACAACGCGGGGCAGGGCCGGGTCGGGCTGTTCACCGATCTGGACGCGGACTCTGTGCACGATGTGGTGGCGCTGAACGTCATCGCGGTCGCGGACCTGACCCGCCTGGCCCTGCCTTACCTCGCGGATCGTCGCGGTGACGTGGTGATGATCTCCTCCGTCGCCGGGTGGGTGCCGGTTCCGTCGCTGTCGCTGTACTCGGCCACCAAAGCGGCAGTCGACGGGCTCGTGCACGCTCTGCGGCGCGAATCAACGCCTGGCCTGCGCATCCACAGCGTCAATCCTGGTCCAGCGCGGACGGAGTGGCTCCTGCGGGCGGCTGGTGTCCGGCCGAACCGCGAACAAGGGCGGCGCGGGCTCACATTCGGCGTCCGGCCCGAACGCGTCGCGGACGAGGTGCACCGGTGCCTTACCGGGCACCGGCACCGCACCGTCACTGTGCCGCGCTGGCTTGGACCGGCACGGGTAGCCGGGTTGCCTCCGCTGAGCAACGCACTCGACCTTGTCCTGGCACCGATCGCGCCCTATGTGGCGGCATGGGTGTGTCGTTACCGAGATTCGCTGGTATCGCGAGCCAATGAGGGGCAAAAGTCCGTTCAGGACGTCACCGGGCATGTTTCTGATGGCGACCCACGGGGACGGTGACGTGCCGATGTACGCCGATGACCTTGTATGGCCTTGGTATGGGACCTGATCGCCACCGCCGCGCTGATCGCCCGTACTCCCGGCCCGCCGCTCCCCACCCTCTAGGCGGCTTCCTGGCCACGCCGAGCGCGCACAAGACCGGTCCGGCTCTTGCCAGGTCATGTACCCCCTCAATCGGTTGCCACACATGTCAATCCATTGCGGTTGACGGCGTGCGTCGCGGGTAATAAACGTCCTGTGTGGATGATTCGCTCTCCTGGGGTGTACCGCCCGCAGGAAGATACCGACCTCCTGGTCAGAACCATGTCCGAGGCCGCGCTTTCGCCCAAGGCGACGGTGCTCGACATCTGCTCGGGAACCGGCGCGGTGGCGATCTCGGCTGCTCGGGCCGGGGCGGCCAGGGTGACAGCGGTCGACGTCTCGCCACAGGCTATCGCCGCGGCGTGGCTCAACAGCCGCCTGCGCAAGCTGCCTGTCGAGCTCATTCGCGGAGACTTCACCGAGCTGGTGGGCGTGCGGAGTTTCGACGTCGTGGTGTCCAATCCGCCGTACGTGCCGTGCCAACAGGCGACCACGCCGACCCGTGGCCGTCGACGCGCGTGGGACGCGGGTCCCCGCGGCCGGGCCGTCCTGGACAGGCTGTGCCCGATCCTTCCCCATCTGCTCAGCCCACAAGGGACCGCGTTGATCGTGCACTCGCGGTTGTGCGGGATCGACACCACGCTGGACCAGTTGCGTGGCAGCGGTCTCAAAGCTTCCGTGGTGGCCAGGCAGATGATCCCCTTCGGCCCGGTCATGCGCGGTCGCGCCGAATGGCTCGAGTCCGCCGGGCTTGTCGAACCGGGGCAACGACATGAGGAGCTGGTGGTGATCCGTGCCGACCGAATCACGCCGTGAGGCGACCAGGGTCGTCGTCACGCAAGGAGGGCCCGTCCTGGTGGACGGGCCCGTCGAGTTGGTGACCGAGGACGGCACGGTGGTGCGGTCCGATCGTGTTGTGGTCGCGGTGTGTGCGTGTCGGCGCAGCAAGCGGTTCCCGCTGTGTGACACCAGCCACCGGCGGCGGGTCCGGCGTGGCGGTTCTCAGGAGTGACGCAGTGACGTACGGCCTTCACGCCAGGAGCCCAGCAGTTCGTCGGCGAACCGTTCTTCCAGCAGAGTGGTGGCCTGGACACCGAACACCACGGACTCGGTGAGCTCGGGTTCGTCACGCAGCAGGGTGCCGATCACGTCCCGTCGCATGAGTTGCTCGTGGACAGCGTCCGCTTCCACGTGCTCGTCGAAGAACTCGACACAAGCCGGGTCGGCCTCAAGCCGCTGCAAAGCGTTCACCATGCGCTGCGCGCTGGGAGCGGTCGTGATCTCCGCCGCGGCGAAGTGGCCGACCAGCGCGCCCCGCAGGGCTCGGTGCAAGCCGAACATCGACATCATGTTCACCACGGCGATCATCGACGCCGGAACGTCGTCGAGGTAGTGCAGATACCCGGTTTCGAGTCCGGCGCCCGCCAGGAGGTCGACGTAGAGCCGCGAGTGCATCCGGTCGCCGCGACCGCCCCCGAACTCGTCGAACTCCACGGCGACCAACGCTGCCTTGGCGTGCCCGTGCAGCCGTGGGATCACCCACGCGTGCGGATCAGCTTCCTTGTGGTGGTAGATCGACCTGTGCACGAAGTACTCCCGCACCTGCCACCATTCCCCCTCGTCCCGGAGGAAGTGACTGACACCCGTACCGTCGACCGGTTCGACGAGCAGGTCGTCGAGGATGTCGGTGAGAGCCTCATCACCAGGCACGTCTCGCCGCAAGGCAGCCAGGAAGTTCTGTTCCATGGCTGAACGCAGCCGCAGCAGCTCGGGATTCCACTCCCAGCGCGGATCCACCGAGTCGAAACCGTGGTAGTGCAGCTCGTAGCAGACATGCAGGGCGAGCTGGAGATCGTCACCGTATGGGTCCGCGTGGCGGGCCGTGTCAAGCGGATACGACTGGTCGGCGGGCTCCCCGCGCAACGCCTCCACGACGACTGCCGACAGTTCGCCCCGAACCTCGGGCAGCGCGGAGGGCTTCACATCTCCTCCACGGTCGCCGAGGAAGCCGAGGCCTGGTGGTCGCGCAAGGCGCCGACTCGTTCGTAACACGTCACTATGACTGCATACCCGCGATGAGCGGCGGCACACCTGAAAGGAGTCGGACCGTCCGAACTGGTCAGCTACCCGGTGACGGTCAGGTAGATCAACGCGAGGTTCAACGCGATGACCAGTGCGGCGATCACCCAGGCCAGCGCGGTGGTGATCCGGTGGTTGACGTTGTCGCCCATCAGCCCGCGTGCGGAGGTCAGCCGTACCAAGGGGATCAGTGCGAACGGGATGCCGAACGACAGCACTACTTGGGAGATCACCAGGGCCCATGACGGGTCCACGTTGAGTGCCAGCAGTACGACCGCGGGCAGGAGTGTGAGCAGTCGGCGTGCCAGTAGGGGGATTCGCCTGTGCAGCAGTCCGCCCATCACCACGGCTCCGGCGTAGCAGCCGACGGAGGTGGATGCCAGGCCGGAGGCCAGCAGTCCTACCGCGAACAGCAACGCGATGCCGTTGCCGAGGTGTTGCCCGATGGCGTTGTGCACGCCGGACAGCGAGTCCACGCCGTCGAAGCCGGACAGTGCGCTGGCGGCGAGCAGCAGCATTGCGAGGTTGACCGCCCCGGCGAAGACCATGGCGACGCCGACGTCGTACCGGGTGGCGCCCAGTAGGCGACCCAGTCGGGGGCCGGTCTGGCGGCCGTGCCGGTCGCGGGACAGGGCTGAGTGCAGGTACACCGCGTGGGGCATCACGGTCGCGCCCAGCATTCCCGCGGCCAGCAGGACGCTGTCGGATCCGGCGAACTGCGGCAGGAGTCCGCCGAGTACGCCGGGTCCGGATGGGGGTGAGACGAACAGTCCGGCGGCGAAACCGATCGCGATGATCAGGAGTAGTCCGGTGATGACTCGTTCGAACGGTCGTTGCCCGGCGCGGTCCTGGATGAGCAGCAGTGCGGTGGACACCACGCCGGTGATCAGTCCGCCGAGCAGGAGGGGGAGGTCGAACAGGAGGTTCAGGGCGATCGCGCCGCCGAGTACCTCGGCCAGGTCGGTTGCCATCGCCACGATCTCGGCCTGTGCCCAGTAGGCCAGCCGGGTCGGGGTGGACAGCCGGTCGCGGACTGCTTCGGGTAGTGACTGTCCGGTGACCAGCCCGAGTTTGGCGGACAGGTATTGCACGAGTCCGGCCATGACGTTCGCCACGACCACGACCCACACGAGCAGGTAGCCGTAGGTGGCACCGGCTGCGGTGTTGGTGGCCACGTTGCCGGGGTCCACGTAGGCGATGGCCGCGACGAACGCCGGTCCCAGGAGCGCGGCTCCGGCTCGGAAGCGGGTGATCCTGGGTTTGATGGCACTGGCGAGCGACAAACGGACCTCCCACAGCAGTGAACCGATCGACTAGCCCCAGTTGACGCAACCGACCATCCCCGGACTCCGCCAGCTCCGGGCCACACGGTGTGCGGCCCGGAGCTGGATCAGGGGGGAGAGCGGTCACCCGAGCATCTACCCGGGTTTCGAGCAGCTACACGCGTTCTTCGGATTTCCGGCCAGGACGACCGCCACCGTGCGGACGTGACATCGTGACTCGGCGTTTCGGTGGAGCGGAACGTGGTATTCGCAGTCCTATGTGGCCGACTGTACGGACAGACCTACCAGGGAGTGGGTGGTGATCCGTGTCTACCGCACCGAACAGTGAATCCACGCCGAACGACAGCACGTTGACCCGAACGATCGCGAGTCTCGACGAACTGGTCGCCCTCGTGCGAGCCGAGGACAGCGACTCGTTGTACATCCGCTGGTCCGCAGGGCCGGACGTCGACCTCCGCCAGGGACAATCCAGCCGCGACGGGCTTACCGGCGTCGCGTTGCCGGGCTTGTCGGCCAGCCCGCTGCGCGTGGAGCCGTGGTGGGACCGCTCGCTGAGGCTGTGGTTGGCCAGGAGGCTGTACGACTACCGGCATCTGCCGGATCTGCGCGGCCCGGCAGTGCGGCCCTGGGTGCTCCGAGGTGTCGAAGTGGCTCGCGGCCCTGACAACGAGCCACTTGTCCGGTGTGAGCGGCCGGTGGCGTGGGTGACGGAGAACGTGCTCGGTCAGGCCGAGCAGCTGATCCAGGAACAGGACTCCCCCGAATGGGGACCGATGGACCGTCGGTGACCTGCGCGGACCCCGGGATGGACAAACGGACAGGCCCTCACGGGCATGCCCACGAGGACCCATCGGTTCACCAGTTGTCGCGTCACTCCTTCTTGAGCTTGTCCTGCACGGTGCCCGCGACCTTCTCCACGACGTTCGGGATCTCGGTGGTGCCGTAGAAGCGCACGTCCGGGTGGGTGGGCGGGGGCATCGGCACACTGGTGGTGGGGCCGTCGTGGTAGCTGAACTCGCCCTTGCCGTCCGGGGTAGGACCGGACGCCCAGGGCCCGTCGCCTGCTTGCGCGCCGTCGCTGAA
>NZ_MTQO01000044.1 GCF_001984155.1 Actinosynnema sp. ALI-1.44 | reverse complement strand
GTACTCGGTCAAGGTGAAGAAGCCCAACACGGGAGACAACCTCCTGACCAACGCGATCACCTCGGACACGCCGGGCGGGAACTGCCCGCCTGGTTCCACGGATCCGAAGTGCACCACCACGACACCGGTGTCCGGCCTGGAGATCGCCAAGACCGCAGACAAGGCATCGGCCAACCCCGGTGACACCGTGAAGTACACGGTGACGGTGAAGAACACCGGGCAGACTCCGATCTCCGGTGCGACGTTCACCGATGACCTGACGAAGGTCCTTGACGACGCCGACTACCAGAACGACGGCGCGGCCGACGTCGGTGCGGTGTCCTATGTGGAACCGAGGCTCACGTGGACCGGTGACCTCGCCGTCGGCCAGACCGCCACCGTGACCTATTCGGTCAAGGTGAACGACCCGGTCAAGGGCGACAAGAAACTGACCAACGTCGTCTCGTCGGAAACGCCGGGTGGGAACTGCCCGCCTGGTTCCACGGATCCGAAGTGCGGCACCACAACCCCGGTGTCCGGGCTACTGATCCGCAAGACCGTCGACAAGAAGACGGTCGTGCCCGGCGACACGGTCCGGTACACCATCACTGTCACCAACACCGGCCAGACAGTGCAGACCAACGCGACCTTCACCGACGACATGACGAAGGTCCTCGACGACGCGGACTACCAGAACGACGCGACCGCGACCGTCGGCACGACGTCCTACACCGCGCCGAACCTGACCTGGACGGGGACGCTCGGGATCGGGCAGGAAGCGACCGTCACGTACACGGTGAAGGTCAAGGATCCCGACACCGGCGACAAGAAACTCAACAACGTGGTCACGTCGGGCACGCCGGGCAACAACTGCCCGCCGGGATCGACCGACCCGAACTGCTCGGCCGACGTTCCCGCCAAGGAACTCACGGTCCGCAAGAAGGCCGACAAGTCGTCGGCCAACCCAGGTGACGTCGTCACGTACACGGTGACCGTGACCAACACCGGCAAGGTCGACCTGGTCGGCGACCAGGCCGCCCGCGTGACCGACGACCTGAGCGAGGTCCTCGACGACGCGGACTACCAGAACGACGCGAAAGCCGCGCCCGTCGCCGGTGGTTTCACGTTCACCACACCGAACCTGGTGTGGACGGGCGACTTGCCGGTCGGGCAGGCGACCACGCTGACGTACTCGGTGAAGGTGAAGTCGCCCACTACGGGCGACCACGAACTGCGCAACGGGGTCAGCACCAACACCCCGGGCACCTGCCCGCCGATGTCCGACGACCCGGACTGCACCACGGTCACGCCGGTCCCCGGTGTCGAACTGGTCAAGAAGGCGGACAAGTCCGTGGTGAACCCGGGCGACGTCGTGAAGTACACGGTGACCGTCCGCAACACCGGCAAGACGAAGCTGACCGGCGCGACCTTCACCGACGACCTGACCAAGGTCCTGGACGACGCCGACTACGCGCGGGACGGTGCCGCCACGATCGGCACGGTGTCCTACGCGCAGCCGAAGCTGACCTGGAAGGGAGACCTGGACATCGGGCAGACGGCGACCGTGACGTACAGCGTCAAGGTGCGCAAGCCCGCCACAGGCGACGGCAAACTGGCCAACGCGATCACCTCGGACACGCCGGGCGGCAACTGCCCGCCGGGCTCCACGGACCCGAAGTGCACGACGACGACATCCGTCTCGAGCCTGAAGATCACCAAGACGGTCGACAAGAAGACGGTCAAACCGGGCGATGTCGTGAAGTACACGGTGACCGTCACCAACACCGGCCAGGCGACCGTGGAGAAGGCGACGTTCACCGACGACCTGAGCGGAGTCCTCGACGACGCGACGTACAACGGTGACGCCATCGCCACTACCGGCACGGTCACCTACACCGCGCCGAAACTCACCTGGACCGGCAAGGTCGAACCCGGGAAGACGGCCACAGTCACCTACGGCGTGACCGTCGCGTCGCCGCCGAAGGGTGACCGTGTCCTGCGCAACGCCGTCACCTCGGACACGCCGGGCAGCAACTGCCCGCCCGGCTCGACGGACCCGGCGTGCGGCACGAAGACGCCGATCCCGCCGGTGCCGCAACCGCCGGTCAGGCCGAAGCCGCCGAACCTGGCGGAGACCGGATCGCAGATCGCCCTGATGAGCCTGGTGGCGCTCGGGCTGCTCGCCGCGGGTGGGCTGCTGATCGCCAGGACGGGCCGCAGGTCAGGAAGGTGACCTGGTAAGGCCCGGAGGTGATGGCCGCCGCGACAGGGCGGCCATCACTTCAATGCCTATTGGAGGAAGTGGGTCGCGAGTTCCTCGAGATCGTTCCGGGCGTGCTCACTCCGCTCATCAAGGAGGGTTGAGGACGCCAAGCACCCACCGCACTTCGCACAGTCACGGGAGTGTCGATGTCGGCGAGACCGCACCGCCAACCAAGTCCGAATGCCGCCATGTATCTCCCGATCAGGACATCCACACGGCGAAGCTGCTTCGGACACTGGAGTCGGTCCGCCGGTCGGCCGGTGACTGGCTCGCCCGGCTCTGCGGCCGGTAGGGGTTCACCGGCGCCGCCGTACGACCAGTTTCTCGGGGTTTTCCAGGAAGGAGTTCAGCAGGAACTGGCTGCTCGGGTAGCCGCGTTCGACCGCCACCCGGAACGCCGTCTCGGCCCGCTCGAGGTCACCCCGCCGGATCAGGAACCTGCCCAGCTCGTACAGGTCGTTCGGGTCGTGCGTGTACCGCTCGTCCCGCCGTATGCCGAGCCGGAGCATGAATTCGGCTTCGTCCCAGTCCCCACGGTGCTCGAGCAGGAGCGACAACCCCCGCGCCGGCGCCCCGGACGTTCCTCTGCGGATTGCCCGCCGGTACGCGGCCTCGGCACCGGCCAAGTCACCCCGGCGCTCCAGGATGGTGGCCATCCAGAACGCACCGGCGTCGCTGCCGCGTTCGTCCGCCCGCTGGTACGCCTTCTCAGCCTTCTTGGCATCCCGCGGATAGAAGTCGTCGTGCCCGCGTTCTTCGGACAGGTACGAACCCAACCGGTACGCGGCTTCCGCCGATCCGCGTTGATCCGCACGTCGCCACGCCGCCAGAGCGCCCGCTATGTCGTCCCGCGACCGGCACATCGTCCCGACGCGTTCGGCTGCCTCAGCGTCACCGGCCTCGTCCAGAGCGCGCCACGCCCGGTCGATCGCCGCCCAGACCCTCTTCGGGGCGTGTTCGCGGTCCAGCCAGAACAGACGCGTCATGCACTCCGGGTCACCGCGCTCCTTGCCCCGCTGCCAAGCCGCTTCGGCCCCGGCCACATCACCGCGCTCGTGACACAACCAGCCGACGTGCCGCGGCCCGCGCAAGTCACCACGCGCGTCGGCCGCCAGCCACTCGGCTTCGACCCGCTCGGTGTGCGCGGTGTCGCCCAGTTCGGCCGCGCTACGCCACATCGTCTCCTCGGCGTCCAGCGTCCACGGGTCCACGGATCCCAAGGCTAGTTGTAGTGCCCCGGGAGGTTGTGAACGGTGCGACACGTAGATCGATGATCTTGAAATAAGAGAGGGCCTCCGGGTTCGGTGTGGATTGCGACATCTACCCGAACGCCAGGAGGCCCTCATGACCCACGCCAACGCACCGCTGAGTCCGACCGGGAGGCTGCGTCTGGCCCGGTGTGTCCGAAGGGAGAGCCGGGCGCTGCTGGACCTGTTCTTCTCGTCCAGTGAGAAAGGGAATTCCGCCGCGCGGCGGCTCGTTGGCCGGGTATGGCTACTGAGTTCGCGGTGACGTGGGACTACCGGTGTCCCTTTGCCCGCAACGCCCACGAACACGTCCTCACCGGGTTGGCCGCTGGTGCCGACTGGGATGTCCGGTTCCTGCCGTACTCGCTGGGGCAGGGGCACGTGGAGGAGGGGCAGCCCAGCGTGTGGGAGCGGCCCGAGGACGACCGGGGGATCCTGGCGTTGCAGGTGGGCGTGGTGGTGCGGGACGAATACCCGGACCAGTTCCCTGCGGTGCACCGGGCCCTGTTCGAGGCGCGCCACGACAGGGGCCTGCACCTGGAGGACCGGGCAGTCGTCGAGAAGATCCTGACGGCACATGACGTCGCGGCCCGTGAGGTGTTCGAACGGGTCGACTCACGCGCGCCGCTGGAGACCGTGCGCGCCGAGCACGAAGGGTTCGTCGCGTCCCACAAGGTGTGGGGCGTGCCGACGTTCATCGCCGGTGATCAGGCCGTGTTCGTGCGGTTGATGAACCGGGCCCAGCCCGGTGCCGACCCGGAGGTCTCGATCAAGGCCGTCGAACGCGTCGTCGACCTGCTGACGAACTGGACGGACCTGAACGAGTTCAAGCACACCTCAGTCCCGCGTTGAGATCGGCCGTTCGAAGAACGTCTCGAGGACGACGATCGTCTGGGTGCCCGTGACGCCGTCGACGGAGAACAAGCGCCGCAGCGACGCCTGTAACTCCTCTGTCGACGTCGTGCGGACCTTCACCAGCAGGGTGGCGGGGCCCGCGATGACGTGGGCCTCGACAACCTCGGGCAGGTGCTCCAACGCGGCCTTCGTGGCCGCGCCGCCCATCCACGCATTGGCCTCGACCAGGACGTACGCCGCGACTCCACGCCCGACCGCCGCCGGGTCGACGTCGACGGTCGTGCGCCGGATGACTCCCTGTTCGCGCATTTTCCGCACCCGCTCGTGCGCCGCTCCCGCGGACAGTCCCACGGCCTGGCCCAGCGCGGCGTAGGCCTGGGTGGCGTCGCGCTGCAACTCGGCGAGTAGGTGCCGGTCCAGGTCATCCACGACTTGACGATATCAGGTTCGGCGGCGCAGGCTGTCTGCTGAATGTCATTCGACGGATGCGGGGCAGCAGTGGATCTGGTCAAGGCGGAGTTCGTGGCTTCCGACGACCGGTTCGCCGGGTGCGGCGGCGACCAGTGGATGCGGCGGATCCACACCGGGTGCCGGTGGACCGAGGGACCGGTCTACTTCCCGGCGGGGCGGTACCTGGTGTTCAGCGACATCCCCAACGACCGCATGGTGCGCTGGGACGAGACAACCGGCGAGGTCGGCGTGTTCCGCCAGCCCTCGGGGTACGCCAACGGGCACACCCGGGACCGGGCAGGCAGGTTGGTCAGCTGCGAGCACGGCAACCGCCGCGTCACCCGCACCGAACACGACGGCACCGTGACCGTGATCGCGGATCGCTACCAGGGCAAGCGCTTGAACAGCCCCAACGACGTGGTCGAACACTCGGACGGGTCGATCTGGTTCACCGACCCGAGCTACGGCATCGACAGCGACTACGAGGGCTACCGCGCGGACAGCGAGATCGGCGCCTGCCACGTCTACCGGGTCACGCCGGACGGGCAGGTGCGGATCGCCGCCGACGACTTCGAACGACCCAACGGCCTGGCGTTCTCCGTGGACGAGCGCAAGCTCTACATCGCCGACACGCGCCAGAACCCCAGCCACATCAGGGTGTTCGACGTCGCCGACGACGGGACGCTGACCGGCGGCGACGTGTTCGGCACCTGCGACAGCGGCGCGTTCGACGGCGTCCGCGTGGACGCCGCGGGCCGGGTCTGGGCGGCGGCGCACGACGGACTGCACTGCTTCGACCCGGACGGAACCCGGATCGGCCAGCTGCTGGTGCCGGAGATCTGCTCGAACCTGACGTTCGGCGGACCGCGTCGCAACCACCTGTTCGTCACAGCGTCGACCTCGGTCTACACCCTGCGCGTCACGTTCAACGGCGCTGGCTGACGGGGGATGGCCCCCGGGGCCGCTGGGGGCGGTCCGGCTGGGCGCGGAGCTTGATCCAGACGACGGTTGAGCAGGTCAAGAACCGTCGTTCCCTGGAGCAGTCTCGTGTCTCATGTGGAAGCCCATGACCTCACCGTCGACAGCGCCGTCCGGCTGTACGAGAAGCATCTCGACGCGCTGCAGCGGGTGCGCGCCGAACAACGAGAACTCCACGACGGCGGGATGCGGGCCCAACTGGACGACATCGAGGCCGAGCTGACCTACCTGCGGCTGCGGGAAAGCACGCCACAGACCGTCGTCGAGGTCGGTTCGCTGCACGGCTGGTCCACCACGTGGATCCTGCGCGCGCTGCGGGACAACGGCTTCGGGCGACTGTCCACCTTCGACATCGTGGGCGGCGCCCGGCGCGACGTCCCGGCCGATCTCGCCGACGACCGCTGGACGTTCGTGCAGGGAGACGTGCGGGACACCGTCGGCGCGGTCCCCGACGGCATCGACTACCTGTTCGTGGACGCCGCGCACACCGCCCGTTTCGCCCGCTGGTACCTGGCTGAGCTGTTGCCACGCCTGCGCCCGGGTACTCCGGTGAGCGTGCACGACGTGTTCCACCGCGCCCGCCCGTTGCCGTTCAGCGAGGGTGCCGTGGTGCTGAAATGGCTGGCCGACCGGGGCATCGACCCGTTCACCGCGGCCAAGGCGGCAGCGGCGGACACCTACGAGCGGATCATGCGGGCCCGGATCCGCCTCGGGATCACCGAGCCGGTCCACCCCGGCACGGCCAACCCGATGATTTTCTTCCGGACGCCTGTCACAGATCCCGGTGCTGCCCTGTCCTAGCTGCTGACTGGTCCGCACACGAAAGGGACACCCATGAAGATCGTCGTCATCGGCGGCACCGGACTGATCGGCTCGAAACTGGTGGGCAAGCTCGATGAGCACGGTCACGAAGCCGTGCCCGCCGCGCCGTCGACGGGCGTGAACACCCTGACCGGGGAAGGAGTGAAGGAGGTGCTGGCGGGCGCGGACGTGCTGATCGACGTCTCGAACTCGCCGTCGTTCGCCGACGACGACGTGCTGGACTTCTTCCGTACGGCCACTGGCAACCTCGTCGAGGGCGCCAAGGAGGCTGGCGTCGGCCACTACGTGGCGTTGACGGTGGTCGGCACGCACCGGCACCCGGAGATCGGGTACTTCCGGGGCAAGGTGGCCCAGGAGGATCTGATCATGGCGTCCGGGTTGCCTTACTCGCTGGTGCACGCCACTCAGTTCATGGAGTTCGCCGGGGGGATCGCCGACACGTCGATGAAGGACGGCAAGGTCCACCTGCCCAGCGCCGGTGCGCAGCCCATCGCGGCGGACGATGTCGCTGCCGCTGTCGGTCGTGCGGCGGTTGGCACTCCGCTCGGCGGCAGGGTGGAAGTGGCCGGGCCGGATGTCCTCGGGCTCGACGAATGGGTTCGGACTGTGCTGGCCGCGCGACAGGATCCGCGTGAGGTCGTCACCGACGAGCGGGCTACGTACTTCGGTGCGGTGCTCAGCCACAGCACTCTGCTGCCCGAGGCGGGCGCTCAGATCGGGGATACCAGTCTGGCCGAGTGGATCGCTCGCGACACCCGGTCCCACTGAGTCGCTCGTGGAAGGTGGGAACCCGTCGTGGTTCCCACCTTCCCCGGCGGGTCAGAACTGCAGGCTCCAGCTGTTGATCCGGCCGACGTCCGCCGATGCCGCGTCTCGGACACGCAGCTTCCACGTGCCGTTGGCGACCTCGCTGGAGGCGTTCACCGTGAAGGTGCCGACCAGGTCGTCCGCGCTTCCGCCTGCTCGGTTGTGGATGTTGTACGCGGTACCGTCCGGGGCGAGGACGTCCACGATCAGATCGCCCCGGTAGGTGTGTGTGATGTTCACGCCGACGCTCAGGGTGGTGGGGGCGTTGCCCGGTACACCGCTTACCGTGAGTGGACTTTCCACGGTGGACTGGTCGGGGATGGTGACGGGGGTGGTGGTCTCGAACCGCGGCCCCGGTGGCGTTCCTGTGCCCGACAGCGACCAGATGGCTGTGGCGATCGCGTCGCTGTTGCGGTCCAGTGCGGTCGCGTGGACGTTCGATGTGGTGTCGCACGACCGGTGGTAGCAGCGGTCGAAGGCCACTCCGCTGGTGCCGCCCCACTTCTGGGCCTGCGCCGCGGTCATGGTCACCTCCGCGCCGGTGAACAGCCCGCCGGTCGGGACGCCTGCCCTGGCGAACGCCGCGTGGTCGGACCGGCCACCCACCGACGTCAGCTCCGTGGGTACGCCGATGCCGGTGAAGTGCGACTCCAGCGCGCGCTGCAGGTCGATCGAGCCGGTGGGCTGGCCGCTGCTGCTGTAGACGAAGTAGCCGGGGTTCGGCGAGCCGATCATGTCGAAGTTCAGGTAGCCCTTGATCTTCGTGCGTTCGGCGGCCGGGAGGTTGTTGACGTAGTAGGTCGAGCCGACGAGCCCGAGCTCCTCGGCGCCCCACCACCCGAACCGCAGGTGCTTCTGTGGCTGGAAGTTGGTGCGCGCCACCGTCAACGCGACTTCGAGCAGTCCCGCCGAGCCTGACCCGTTGTCGTTGATCCCCGGCCCCGCCGACACGCTGTCGAGGTGGCCACCGGCCATCAGCACCGCGTTCGGGTCACCGCCCGGCCAGTCCGCGATCAGGTTCCACCCGGTCGCCCCGCTGGTGGTGAACGGCTGCAGGCTGGTGGTGTACCCGGCTTCGTTCAGCCGCGCCTGGACGTAGTCGATCGACGCGCGGTAGCCGGGACGGCCGTGCGCCCGGTTGCCGCCGTTGTTGGTCGCGATGGTCTGCAGCTGGTTGAGGTGTGCTTGCACGTTCGCCAGCGGGACGTCCGGGGCCGCGGCGGCCGACGGTAACGCTGTCGCGTTTGGACCGACGAGCAGGCCGCCCGCGGTGATCAGGAGCGCGAGCAGGGATCTTGTGCGCATGGGAGGGTGCCTCCAGCGGAGTGGCAGGGATGACCTTGTGAGCTTCCCTGGCACGGACCGCCGGACGTAGGTCCGTTCGGCCCCTGTCATTGCCATTTGCGCATGTTTCTCAGTGGACAGTGCCCCAGCCGGGGATCATCGGATGGCGGACGTTACGGCAGGCGTGTCCGAGCCGGGGGCTCATCGGCCGGGGCCGGATCCCGCTGGGCGTCGCGTAGGCGTTGTGCGTCACGGATGCACAACGCGATCAGGATGAACATCCCGATGAGCATGATCGTGAAGATCAGGTCGTCCATCAGAGCATCGGCTTCCGGTGAGTCGGGGAGGGGAGCAGCACGAGCCTGCTCCCCATCCGGCAACCGGGCGAGGGATTCTGACGAAGTCCTGACGCGGGCCCCGGCCTCCTTGACGCGTTCCTACGTAGACGGGGCCACAGCGAGCATGTCGACCACGTCGAGCGGGTCACCTGCCTGGTCGAAGGTCCGCAGCTGGCGGTCCGCGCCGCCGCCCGTCCGGCCCAGCCGGGCGACGAGGTCCTCGGTGAACTCCAGGTCGTCGTTCTCCCGCAGCACCGGCTTGAGCAGGCTTGTCAGCTCGTTCAACGCGGTGTGTGCCGGGATCGGCGTGTCGTGCGTGGGGTACGGGCACTGGCCCGCGAGGCCGTCGCGAGCTGCCCGCCACAGCTGGGCACGCAGCACCTCGCTCGCCAGGTCCGGTGGTGGCTCGTCGGTGTCGAGCGCGGCGTGGGTGAGGCCGCGGATGAGCACCGCGAGCAGGACGGCCTCGTCCGGCGTCGCGGCGACGTCGCTGATCCGGAACTCCAGTGTGGGCTGGTGCTCGGACAACCGGATGTCCCAGTAGACCATCGCGCGGTCGATGATGGCGCCGGACCGGAGGCATCCGTCTACAACGGACTCGTAGTGGTCCGGTGACGAGAACACCGGCGGCGGCCCGGCCGACGGCCACTGCGACCACTTCCGGTAGCGCCAGCTGCGGTATCCGGTGGTGGCGCCCGCCTCGAGCGGGGAGTTCGCGGTCACCGCGAGCAGCAGCGGCAGCCACGGCCGGACGTGGTTGAGCACGTGGATGCCGGTGGCGGCGTCCGGGATCCCGACGTGCACGTGGCAGCCGCAGGTCGCGACGCGCTGGATCATGGCGCCGAAGTGGTCGGCCATCCGCTGGTACCGCGGGCTGGGCGTGATCGACGGCGGATCGTCCTCGTCGACCGGCGTCGTGCCGCTGGGCAGCAGCCGCAGGTCGCGGCGTGCCCCAGCGGTGGCGAGCTCGCCGCGCAGGGAGCGCAGCTGCCCCAGCAGGTCGTCGCGGTCCCGGCAGACACCGGTGGCGAGTTCGGCCTGGGACCGGGTCAGCTCGGTCTGCAGTTCGCCGTCCTGGTCGTCGGCGGCGTCCACGACGGCGGCGGCGTGCCTGGACAGGCGGCCACGGCGATCGACTACGAAGAACTCTTCCTCAACGCCCAAGGTCAGCTTGCTGCTCACTCGGTGTCCCGTCGCTGTCGTGGTGGTCCAGTGGTGTTCGGTCAGCACGTATCCGCTCCCGGAGCGGGAGAAACACCCACAGCGTGCTGAAGGCCAGCGCCGCGACGACGCCGAGCACGATGGCGCCCCACCCGCCGAGCACCATCTCACCGATCAGCAGGACCGTCCCGGTGATCGCCACGGCCAGGCACACCAGTCCGCTGACCGCCAGCTTGTTGGCGACACCGATGATCTTCTCGCGCCTGCCGTGCCGGAACAGCACTCGGTGCCACGACGCGGGTGCGGTGAGCAACGCGGTCGCTGCCGTGGTGAACAGGACGGTGATGAAATGGGTCGTCCTGACGTAGTCGTCCACTTCCTCGTAGCGCTCGGTGAACACAATGGACAGCAGGAAGCCGAACAGGATCTGGACACCGGCCTGAGCGACTCGCAACTCCTGCAGCAGTTCGTTGAGGTTGCGTGCTAGCCGCTGGTTGTGCGAGTCCTCGGCGTCGCTCATGTGGATCTGGGTACCCGGCCGGGACACGGGCCAACCGCAGGCCAATAGGCCGACAAATGCCGCCACGCGGTCCCCGTTGCGCCTACCCGTGGCGATCACCGAGGCCCAGGTGCGGGTAGGATGCCGACGGTTTCGTTGAGCAGTCAGCGGCCCCGTTCGTGATGGCGTTTTTATGCTGTTTCCCGCTTCGTCGGGAAGGCAGTGAATGGAGCCGGCTGACTGGTGGGTGATGCTCGCATGGCTGCTTTGCTGGACGAGGTCAGATCGGCGATGGCCGACCTCATCGAAACACTGGAAAACGCCTCGGACAGCACTGAGGTGCTCAATGCGATATGCGCCGAGGCGGTCCGCGTGGTGCCGGGCGCGGACATGGCCAGCATCACCGCGATCGAGAGCGGCGGGGCGCGGACAGCGGCGTATTCCGATGAGCGGGCATACGCGGTGGACCAGGCGCAATACGGAGCCGGGGACGGGCCGTGCCTGCGGGCGGCGGCGACGGGGGAGACCGTTCGCCTCTCCCTGGAGAACGCCAGCGAACTGTGGCCGGACTTCGCCGCCACGGCCAAGCAGTTCAGTGTCGGCAGTTACCTGGCCGCGCCGTTCCGGGTCGACTCGGATCTGGCCGGGGCGATCAACCTGTTCGGCTTCGACAACCACGGTTTCGCGGAAACCGACTCGACGCTGCTCGAACTCTACGTGACGGTGGTGACCTTCGGCCTGCGCACGGTCCGCCGGTACCAGCAGGTCCGCGACCTGGCCGACCACCTGGAGGCCGCGATGCGGTCACGCGCGGTGATCGAGCAGGCCAAGGGCATCCTGATGGCCACGCACAAGATCAGCGCCGACGAAGCGATCCGGCGGCTGATCGCGTACTCGCAGGACACCAACACGAAGCTGCGGCTGGTGGCGGTCGACTTCGTCCGCAAAGCGTCCGCCCCGACCGGTGCCGGCCACCGGCTGGAGTGACTCAGTCGGGCCGCCGCTGCTGGTCGAGGTTCATGCCACCTTCGCCATCGGGAACCGACTCGTCGTCGGACTTCTCCGGTGACCTCTCGTCGGAGAACGTCGGCTTGGTGTGCTCGCCGGCGAAGTCGGCGTCCTGCTCTTCGCTGGCCGCGGTGTCCGGGTCGATCTGGGGACCGGTCATCGGCCCAACGCCTTCTGCAACTCCGCCTTGCTCATGCTCGAGCGACCCTTGACGTTGCGCTTCTTGGCCTCGTTGTACAGCTGTTCCTTGGTCTGGCCTTTCGGTCCCTTGCGGCCCGACCGCTGACCGCCCCGGCTCTGCGGTGACTTGTCCTTCACCGACGACTTGCTGGCGGTGCGGGATTCCCCGGACTGCGCGCGGTTCTTGTTGACGGTGCGGGCCGCGATCTCCTCGGCCCGGTCGTTGCTCGCGCCGCGGTCCTTGGCCGATGACTTGATGTGCTTGTACTGGCGTTCTCGCTTGTTGCTCCACGCCTGCTGCGGCATTGCCTCTCTCCTTCAACGTCTCCTCAGCACCTGGAGTACCCAGTGGTCACGTCGTCATGCCTTCACTTCCCACCGGGGCCGCCGCGACGAGACCGCTGATCAGCATGTCCAGCGCCACGCGGAAGTCCACGTCGCGGTCACCCGCGGACAGCGCCGGCAGCACGCGGTGGAAGTGCGGCAGCTTGGCGGGGTCGACCTGCCGGACGTACACGTCCGTCTGGTCCTCCTCGGCCGGCCTGCCGGTGAAACCGGCGGTCGTCAGCAGCAGCGACCCGAATACGAGGCTGTTCAACGCACCCCACGCCTGACGGACGCCGTGGTCGTCGAATCCGGCTTCGTAGAGCGCGCCGACAATGCTGTCGAGTGGCCGCAACGCCCGCAGAGCCGTGGGGTTGACCTTGTCGGTCGTCAGAACGAACGGCACGACCGGATGCCGGTTGAGCGCGCGGTGCAGGCTGATGGCTGTTGCCCGCACCCGTTCTGCCCACGGTAGCGCGGGGTCGGGCTCGGCCACACTCGCCAGGACACGTTCCGCGAGCCCCTTGAGGATGTCGTTCTTGTTGGCGACATGGTTGTACAGCGCCATCGCTTCGACACCGAGTGCCTTCGCGAGCTTGCGCATGGACAGTCCGCTGAGACCCTCCGCGGCGGCCAGTTCGAGCGCCGCGTCCAGGACCTTCTCGCGGTTCAACGGATCCCTGCGCGTCATGGCGCCGCCCTCCTTGACAGATCTACGCTGTAAGTATCATATTTACAGTGTAAATATACGCTGTAAGTGGAGGTCTCGTGCCCGATGTGATCGTGGTCGGCGGTGGCCCGGCAGGCCTGCTGCTGGCCGGGGAACTCCGGCTGGCCGGAGCCGACCCGCTCATCCTGGAAGCGAACGACGAGGTCACGCGCAGGCAGCGCAGTCTCGGCCTGCGCGGTATCAACACCCGGACCGTTCAGACGCTGCGCCTGCGCGGGCTGGTCGACGAGTTGGCCCACGCGCAGTGGGCGATGTTGGAGCGCTTCGCCGCCGAGCACGCACCGGCGGCCGCCGATCGGTCTGCCGGACTGGCGCGCGTACTGGCGGAGAACCGTGCCCGAGGGCACTTCAGCGGTCTGACGCTTACCGATGACGACCCGGCACCGCGCGGCACCGTTACCAACCTCGTGCTCAAACAGCACGAGCTCGAACGGATCCTCGCCGACTGGGCGGTTGGGCTCGGTGTCCGGATCCGGACCGGCTGCGAGGTCGTCGACGTTGTCGCCGAAGAAGAGGCCGTGCGTGCCGTGCTGGCCGACGGTGAGCAGGTGCGTGCGGCCTACCTGGTGGGATGCGACGGCGGCCGCAGCACCGTGCGCAAACGCGCCGGATTCCGGTTTCCCGGAACGGACGCGACGATGACCGGGCGGTCGGCCGTGGCGGAACTCGCCGACCCGGACGCCGTCGCCTCCGCCATGCACGGTCGGGGTGGGCTGCTTGACCGGGCGCTGGTGCCGGGGGAGATCTCCACCGTCGAGTTCGACGGCGGACCGGCCGACCGGGACGCGCCTGTGACAGCGGCGGAGATGCAGGCCAGCATCCGCCGGGTCAGTGGCGTGGCCGCGACGGTCACCAAGCTGGACGTGGGCATCCGGTTCAGCGACAACACCCGTCAAGCCGACACCTACCGGCGCGGCCGGGTGCTGGTGGCCGGCGACGCCGCGCACGTCCACTCGCCGATCGGTGGCCAGGGACTGAACCTCGGCCTGCAGGACGCGACGAACCTCGGTTGGAAACTGGGCCTGGTGGTGCGGGGCCTCGCGCCGGATTCGCTGCTGGACAGCTACACAGCCGAGCGCCACCCCGTCGGTGCCCGCGTGCTGCGCAACACCCGCGCCCAGGTCGCGCTGATGCGTCCTGGTCCGCAGGTCGCCGCGCTGCGCGAGGTGATGGCCGAGACGCTCGCGATCCCGGCGGCGAAGCGGCATTTCATCGACTTGGCCAACGGCACCGACATCGACTACGCACCGGCTGCCGCGCACCCGGCGATCGGCCGGTTCGTTCCGCCGCTGACGTTGCCGGACAACGAACTGTTGCGGGACGGTACGGCGGTGCTGGTCGATCTCGTTGGCTCGAGCCGGATCCGTGCCATCGCGAATGGTCACACCGATCGTGTGCGGGTGGTCCGTGCGCAGCACTCGTCCCGCAGCGACCTGACCGCACTGCTGGTCCGGCCGGACGGATATGTCGCGTGGGCCGCTTCGGACAACGGGACCGCGGGACTGCCGGAAGCGCTCACCGACTGGTTCGGCCGGAGTACTTCGCTCCGGTCGCCGAGTCGTGGGTGACCAACGGCCTCGCCGGGGATCCCGACCAGGGCACCCACCTCAAGTCCCGGCTCGATCACTTCATTCAAGACTACGCATACAGTTAATAACAATGTAACGAAAATCAAAGAAGCCCGGGCCGGGCTACGGTGATCGTCCACATGGAGCGTTCGGTGTTGGTCGGCGCGCGTTGTCCAAAGGCGACGCTCGCCGACACCCGGAGTTCATCTTCCTGTGAATTCAGCTGTGGTCGGACGGATGTCGGCCGTCGAGTCCACAGTGGTCCGAGTTGTGGGGCTGGTCACGACTCGCGGTCGTTCGGTTGCGTGTCGTAGCTACTGGCGAGTTATGTTCTGGCCACCGAACCACATCTTCGCCGGGCGGTGTGCCGATGCAGGTCGAGGTCCAGAACGTCAGTAAGCAGGAGCGGCGCGGGCGGCCGGGGCCTGTCCGGTGGGTGCTGCCCGCTCTGGTCATCGTCGCCTGGCTGGTGTTCGGCGCGCTCGGCGGTGGACAGCCCGGCAAGCTCGCGGAGGTGCAGAGCAACGACGGCGTGTCGTTCCTGCCCGCCAACGCCGAGGCCACCGAGGTCACACACCTGCAGGAGAAGTTCGCGGGCGGCAAGATCCAGCCCGCGCTCGTGCTCTACAGCAGGGACGGCGGGCTGGCACCGGGGGACGCGCAGGTCGCGGCCGACCGGGTGTCGAAGATCGCGCAGCTGCCGGGGCTCGCCGGGCCCGCGTCCCCCGCGGTCAACGCACCCAACGGCGAAGCGCTGCAGGTCGTCGTCCCGGTGTCCGGTGTGGACGGCTTCGAGGCGGGCAAGACCGTCGAGAAGATGCGGGACATCGCCGCCGAGAACCTGCCGGACGGCCTGCGGGTGAACATCACCGGCCCGGCCGGGTTCACCGCCGACTTCGGCGAGGTGTTCGGCGGCATCGACGGCAAGTTGCTCGTGATCACCGCGATCGTGGTCGTGGTGATCCTGATATTGGTGTACCGCAGTCCGCTGCTGCCCGTGGTGGTGCTCGCGTCGGCCGGGCTGGCGCTCATCCTGTCGTCCGCGGTGGTCTACCCGCTGGCGCACAGCGGTCTGATCACCCTCAACGGGCAGAGCCAGGGCATCCTCTTCATCCTCGTGTTCGGCGCGTCGACGGACTACGCCTTGCTGCTCGTCGCGCGATATCGCGAGGAACTGCTCGTCCACCCCACGTCGTGGCAGGCGATCACCGCGGCGGTGAAGGCGTCGTTCGAGTCGATCGCCGCGTCCGCGGGCACAGTCATCCTCGGCTTGCTGTGTCTGCTGTTCAGCGAGTTGTCGTCCAACAAGGGCCTCGGCCCGGTCGCCGCGATCGGAATCGCGGCGTCGCTCATCGCGTCGCTGACCTTCCTGCCCGCCGCGCTCGCGTTGCTCGGGCGCGCGGCGTTCTGGCCGACGCGACCCGGCAAGCACCACAAACCGGGTGTGTGGCACCGGCTCGCCGGACTGGTCGGCCGCAGGTTCCGCCCGGTGTGGATCGCCACCGCGCTTGTGCTCGCGGCACTGGCCGCGTTGGCGCCGATGCTGAAGTCCACCGGGGTCAGTCAGACGGACGTGTTCCTCGACCGGACCGATGCCGTCGTCGGCCAGGAGGTGCTGGCCGAGCACTTCCCCGGCGGAGCGGGCACACCGGTCGTGATCGTGGCCAACGAGCGGACGGCGGCGCAGGTCGTGCAGGCGGCCAAGGTGCCCGGTGTCGCGGACGTGGCCGCCAATCCCAAGGTGGTCGACGGCAAGGTCGAGGTCGACGCCGTCCTGCAGGCCACCACGGACTCCCCGGCGGCGCAGGACACCTTGGACCGGATCAGGGACGCGGTCCGCGCTGTGCCGGGCGCCGACGCCAAGGTCGGTGGCCAGACCGCGATCTCCACCGAGGTGCGCGACGCGGCCGAACGGGACCGCACGGTGATCATCCCGATCGTGCTCGTGGTGATCTTCCTGGTGCTGTCGTTGCTGTTGCGGGCGCTGCTCGCCCCGCTGGTGCTGATCGCCACCGTCGTGCTGTCCTTCGCCGCGACGCTCGGTGTCGCGGCGGTGGTGTTCAACCACGTGCTCGACTTCCCCGGTTCGGACCCGTCTGTGCCGCTGTACGCCTTCGTTTTCCTTGTGGCACTGGGAATCGACTACAACATCTTCCTGATGACCCGGGTACGCGAGGAGTCGCACAAGGACGGTACCCGGGCCGGGACGCTGCACGCGCTCGCCGTGACCGGTGGTGTCATCACGTCGGCGGGGGTGGTGCTGGCCGCGACCTTCGCCGCGTTGTCCGTGCTGCCGATCCTGTTCATGGTGCAGATCGCGTTCCTCGTCGCCTTCGGCGTCCTGTTGGACACGCTGATCGTGCGCTCACTGCTGGTACCGGCTCTCACGCTGGACATCGGCCGCCGGATCTGGTGGCCCGGCAAGCTGCGCCGCGGGGAGCCCTGAGCTCGTGGAGGTTCGGCCGGACACGCGCAGCGCGAGGACCGCGCCGACCGCTACGACGACCGCGGCGACCAAGGCCGACGCGTGGAAGCCGTCGAGGAAGACCCCGGGGTCGCCGAGCCCTTGCGTGGCTCCGTCGGAATCGGTTGTGCCGGAGGGAACCTGCGACGACATCACCAGCCCGAGGGTGAGGATGCCGAGCACGCCGCCGACCTGGGTGGCGACCTGTTGCAGCGCGGAAGCGAGGCCGGACGTCTCCTCCGGTGCGTTGGCCACGACGATCTGCGTCGCCGCGATCAGCGCGATTCCGGTGCCCGCACCGAGCACCAGTGAGAACGGCAGCAAGGTGTACGCGCCGGTCGTCGTGTCGAGCGTCCGGAACCCGATCAGGCCGACGCTGATCAGCGCGAGGCCGCCGACGGCGGGCCAGCGCGGGCCGAACCGGCCGGTCAGCGCGCCGCCGATCGGCGCCGACAACACGATGACGGCGGTCAGCGGCAGCAGCCATTCCCCGGCGCGCACCGGGTTGAAGGCGCGGACGTTCTGCAGGTAGAGCGTGAGGAAGAACAGCAGGCCGAACAGGGAGAAATAGCTCAGTCCGATGAGGACAGCGCCGAGGGACACGCCGGGTGTGCGCAGCAGGGACCGTACGGTGCCTGTTCGCTTGGTGGTCTTGGACTCGCGTGTCGCCCACAGGGTGAGCCCGGCCGTGATCACCGCGATCGGCAGGTTGATCAGGAACACCACCGGCCAGCCGTGGTGCTCCACGATGGTCCCGCCGAGGATGGGGCCGCCCGCGATCGACACCGCGGCGGCGCCACCCCAGATCCCGAGCGCGAGGTCGAGCTTCTCCCTCGGGAACGCGGCCCGCAGCAGTGCCAGCGCGGCAGGTTGCAGCATGGCTCCGCAGACACCCTGGGCGCCGCGCAGCAGGATCAGCAGCCAACTGGTGGTGGTCGACGCGATCAGCAGCGACACCACGCCGAATCCCAGTACGCCCGTGAGGAACACCGCGCGCCTGCCCAGCCGGTCGGCAGCCCTGCCCGCCGGGAACAGGGCGAGTGCCAGTGCGACCAGATAGGCGTTGGCGATCCATTGCAGTTCGGTCATGGACGCGCCGACCGAGTGCGCGATATCCGGCCCCGCGATGGTCAGTGCCGTACCGTCGAGCCCGACCATCATTCCGCCGAGTGAAACCGCCGCGAGGGTCCACCACGGGCTTCGTGAAATGTGCGTCATCACTCCCGCCTTGACTAGGTGGGGCTATTTGCTCAACGGTATTCCGGTGTGCTGCCGGATCACAACGAGGATGACAGATGCATCACCATGGTGACAAAAGGGTGGAAGCGGTTCGTTTTCTGGAGCAGCATGTGGCGGAAGTCGACATCCGTTCCGATGCGCTGAACCGGGTGGTCACCGTGCGGTTGTTGACCCCGCGTGACTGGGTCCCTCGATCGGGCCGGACGTGGCCGACGCTGTACCTGCTGCACGGGGGTGACGACGGGCCGGAGTGCTGGACGGAGAAGACCGACATCGGCGTTCGGGCGCGGGCCGCGGATGTGCTCGTCGTGCTGCCGCCCGCCGGTCGCGCGGGTTTCTACACCGACTGGCTCGAGCCGGACAGCCACGGCACGACACCGGCGTGGGAACGATTTCACACTCATGAGCTGCGGGAACTCGTCGAGCGTGAGTTCGGCGGCGGGGACCGGCGGGCGGTGGCCGGGGTGTCGATGGGTGGCTACGGAGCCGTTGTCTACGCGGCGAAGCATCCTGGGATGTTCGTCGCGGCGGCTTCCTACAGCGGCCTGCTGCAGACGACCAGGTTCGGCCGCGCGGCGGTGCTGCGCCTGTGGCTGCGCAACGTCGGTGAACGGGTCGGCAACATGTGGGGGCCGCGGTGGCGCAACCGCCGGGTGTGGCGGGCCAACGATCCGTACTGGCTGGCTGACCAGTTGGTTTCCACGCCGCTGTACCTGGCGGCCGGAGACGGCACCCGGACTCCGGGCGACCCGCCCGCCGACGGTGAGCGGATGATCGAGAAGCTCACGACGCCGACCACTCGCGCACTGGTCCGGCGGCTGGCGGACCTGGGGCATCCCGCGATGTGGACGAGCTTCGGTCCGGGGACGCACGCGTGGCCGTACTGGCAGCGCGAACTGGACCGTTCTTGGGCGTTTCTCCGTACCGCGCTCACGGAGCGTGAGATTGGGTTCGTCGGAAGTTGAACCCGAAGTTAATTGGCGGCGCGAAATTACTGTGCGTATTCCGCCGGTGATGAGAAAACGGGTTTTCCACCCGCAGTGCCCCGACTCACAGGGTGGGCCGTTGCGTCGCTATTTGACTCGCGGGTAGCCTCCGGCGAGTTGGCTCATCCGACTACTCGAAGAAGTGAAACCTTCCTCGCGGCGCTCCTCCCCCGCGAGGGTTATTGACACTGGTTGAAACGATATTCAACGAGGTTCTGGAATCCTGCACCGGGGCAGGTGGACCAGGGATGACCTTGCCCAGTTTTCCCTGCAAACGAATCAAACAGGTGGGATCACCATGGTTGTTCGAGATACTGATTTCCGGGATGGATTCGAGCCGTTGACCGCCGCGCTGGCGAGGCTGGCCACCTCCGACGAAGTCGCGTTCACCTTCGTCGACTACGCCGAGAACCGCGACGGCACCCACGAATCGATCACCTGGTCCGAGTTGGACAGACGCGCTCGCGCGCTTGCCGTCCGGCTGGCCGAGGTGACCACCCCCGGCGAGCGGGTGGCGATCCTCTGCCCGCAGAACCTCGACTACGTCGTCGGTTTCTACGGTTCGCTGTACGCCGGTGTGGTGTCCGTACCGCTGTTCGCGCCCGAGGTGGCCTCGCACGGCGAACGGCTGGTCGGCGCACTGGCCGACAGCGACCCCGAGGTGTGGCTGACGTCGTCGTCGGCGCTGGACGCCATCCGCGAACTGCGCGACAAGCAGCCCGTGCCGAGGCCGAAGCAACTGCTCGCGGTGGACACAGTGGACAGCTCGCTCGCCGAGAAGTTCGAGCCGGTGCCGCTCGCCGCCGACCAGCCCGCGTACCTGCAGTACACGTCGGGCTCGACCCGGCGCCCGGCCGGAGCGGTGATCACCCACGACGCCGTCGCGGTCAACGTGCGCCAGGTGATCGCCGGGTTCGGCGTCGACGAGACCTTCACCGCCGCGGGCTGGTTGCCGTTCTTCCACGACATGGGCCTGATCTCGTTGGTCTGCCTGCCTGTCGGCGCGGGCTGCCCGGGGGTGTTCACCACGCCGTACGCGTTCACCCGGCGTCCCACCCGCTGGCTGAAGATCATCGGTTCGTACCCCAACGTGCTCACCGCGGCGCCGAACTTCGCGTTCGAGTACGCCGCGAGCAAGCTGACCGACCAGGACAAGCAGGAACTCGACCTCAGCGGTGTCCGCGTCGCCATCAACGGCAGCGAACCGGTGCGCGCCAACACGATCGACTTCTTCCAACGGGTCGCCGGGCCGCTCGGGTTCGCCGCGGACGCCCACCGCCCGTCCTACGGTCTGGCCGAGGCGACGGTGTTCGTCAGCACGACGCCGCCGGAGCCGCCGCTTGTGGTCACCGTCGACCGGGAGAAGCTCGGCGCGGGCGAGGCGGTCGACGTGGCGGCGGACGACGACAGGGCGTTGAACCTGGTGTCGGCCGGGCACGTCGTCGGGCAACGGCTCAGGATCGTGTCGGACGGGAAGGTCCAGCCGGACTCGCGCGTCGGCGAGATCTGGATCAGCGGGCGCAACGTGGCCGACGGCTACTGGCGCCAGCCACAGCGGTCCGCGGACAGCTTCGACGGCAGGCTGACCGACGGCACCGAGCCCGCCACCGGCTGGCTGCGCACCGGTGACCTGGGCGTGATCCACCACGGGCAGCTGTTCATCACCGGGCGGCTCAAGGACCTGATCATCATCGACGGCAAGAACCACTACCCGCAGGACATCGAGGCGACCGTGCAGGAGGCGCACCCGGCGATCCGGCGTGACCGGCTCGCGGTGTTCCCGATCGAGCGGGACGGCAAGGAGGGCCCGGTCGTCGTGGCCGACCACGACCGCGGCCTGGACCTGTCCGACGAGGACCGCGCCGAGGTCGCCCGCACCGTGCGTGCCGCCGTCGCGCGCCACCACGACCTGCGGCTGCTCGACTTCGTCCTGGTCCCGCCCGGCACCGTCCTGCGCACCTCCAGCGGCAAGATCGCCCGCGCGGCGACCAGGAAGCTCTACCTCGACCACACCACCGGCACCACCAACACCGAAGGGAGCGCGCAGTGACCAATTCGCCGAGCACGGCGGCGGCACTCAGGCAGTGGCTGACCGAACAGATCGCGGACGCGTGCGCCCTCGACGAGTCCGAAGTGGATCCCAGCAGGCCGATCCGCGAGTACGGGCTGACCTCACGCGACGCGCTGCGGCTCGTCGGTGACCTCGAGGACATGCTCGACCGGGAGCTGCCCACCGCGTTGATCTGGCAGTACCCGACGGTCGACGCCCTCGTCGAAGTCCTCCTCGGAGAACAGAAGGAAACCGGAGCCGCGCCCGTGGTGGCGGCGGGCGCGCCTGCGGCGACCGCGGCCGAACCGATCGCCGTGATCGGCGTCGGCTGCCGGTTGCCGGGCGGGATCCACGGCCCCGAGCAGTTCTGGCGGCTGCTGGTCGAGGGCAGCCACGCCATCACCCGGGTTCCGGACGGCCGGTGGGAGCAGTTCGGCTACGATTCGCCCGAACAGGCCGAGCGGCTGTCCACCACCACCCGCTGGGGCGGTTTCCTCGACGAGATCGCCACGTTCGACGCCGAGTTCTTCGGCATCGCGCCGCGTGAGGCCGCCGCGATGGACCCGCAGCAGCGGCTGCTGCTCGAGGTCGCGTGGGAGGCGTTGGAGCACGCCGGGGTGTCACCGGACTCGTTGCGCGGCAGCCAGACCGGCGTGTTCGTCGGGATCAGCGGCAACGAGTACAGCCACCTGACCCTGGGTGACGTGAGCCGGGTGGACGCGTGGAGCGGAACCGGTTCGGCGTTGAGCATCTCGGCCAACCGGCTGTCCTACGTGCTCGACCTGCGCGGGCCGAGCATGGCGGTGGACACCGCGTGCTCCTCGTCGCTCGTCGCGGTGCACCAGGCGATCCAGAGCCTGCGGGCGGGGGAGAGCGAGGTCGCGCTCGCCGGTGGGGCGAACCTGTTGCTGGGAGCGGGCGTCACGGCGACGTTCGACCAGATGGGTGTCACGTCACCGGACGGGCTGTGCAAGGCGTTCGACGCGTCGGCGGACGGCATCGCCCGTGCCGAAGGCGCGGGTGTGGTGGTGCTCAAGCCGTTGTCCGCGGCTGTGCGTGACGGCGACCGTGTCCTGGCGGTCCTGCGTGGCTCGGCGGTCAACTCCGACGGCCGGTCCAACGGGCTGACCGCGCCCAACCCGGAGGCACAGCAGGCGTTGCTGCGCACCGCGTACGCTTCGGCCGGAGTCGACCCGGCCGAAGTGGACTACATCGAGGCGCACGGCACCGGAACGCTGCTCGGTGACCCGATCGAGGCGACCGCGTTGGGTGCTGTTCTCGGCAAGGGCCGTCCGGCGAACGCACCGCTGCTGGTCGGTTCGGTGAAGACCAACCTCGGCCACCTCGAGGCCGCCGCCGGGATCACCGGTCTGATCAAGGCGGTGCTGGCGCTCGCCAACCGCCGGATCCCGGCCAGCCTGCACTTCACCGAGCCCAACCCGCACATTCCGTTCGACGACCTGCGGCTGGCGGTCGCCGCCGAGCAGCAGCCGTGGCCCAACCGGGACCGGCCGGGCCGGGCCGGGGTGTCCGGTTTCGGGTTCGGCGGAACGAACGCGCACGTGATCGTCGAGCAGGCGCCGACGGCCGAACAGCAGGCCACGCCGTTGACCAAGCCGGGGCAGTTCCTGCTCGGCGCGACGTCGGTCACGCGGTTGCGCCGCGCGGCGAAGCAGCTGTCGGACTGGTTGACCGGACCGGGTGAGCACGCCGAACTGTCCGATGTGGAGCACACGCTGGCACGCCGGGGCAGCGGCCGCAGCCGTGCGGTGATCACCGCGGGCAACCGGTCCGAGCTGATCAGCGGTCTTGACGCGCTGGCGCAGGCAACCGCGACGCCCGGTGTCGCGCTGGGCCACCGGGACCAGGTCGGTCCCGGCCCGGTCTGGGTGTTCTCCGGTCAGGGCGCGCAGTGGGCCGGGATGGGCAGGCGTCTGCTCACCGAGGAGCCCGCGTTCGCCGACGCGGTCGACGAGGTCGACCGCGCACTGCTCGCGGCATCCGGGCCGTCGCTGCGCGAGGTGCTGGAAAACGGCGAGGAGCCCACGGTTTTCGAGGTGCTCCAGCCTGTCCTGTTCGGACTCCAGGTGGCGTTGGCCCGGTTGTGGCAGCACTACGGGATCCAGCCTGCCGCGGTCATCGGGCACTCGCTCGGCGAAGTGGCGGCGGCCGTGGTCGCTGGCGCGGTCAGCATCGAGGAAGGCGCGCTGATCGCCGTGCGCCGCTCGGTCCGGCTCGCGGCCACCGCGGGGACGGGCGCGATGGCGGTGCTCGAACTGCCCGCGGCCGATGTCGAGAAGCTGCTGGCCGAGCACCCGGACATCGCCGATCACGTGGACGTCGCCGTCTACAACGCGCCCGGCCAGACCGTGGTCGCCGGGCGGCACGACAAGGTGCCCGCGCTGGTCGAACTGGTGGAGCGGCGCGGTCTGATGGCGCGCCTGGTCAAGTCCACCGTGGCCGGTCACTCGCGGATGGTCGATCCGGTGCTCGACGAGCTGCGGGCGGATCTCGGCGGGCTGCGTCCGAGCGAACCCACCGTGTCGATCTACCCGACGGCGGTGGCCGATCCCCGTGCGGCGGTCACGCACGACGCGGGGTACTGGGTCGGCAACGTCCGCAACGCCGTCCGGTTCGCCGACGCCGTCGGGGCCGCGGTGGCGGACGGGTACACGACGTTCGTGGAGATCTCGCCGCACCCGGTGCTGTTCCACGCGATCACCGAGACCGCGGGCAAGGCGACTGTGCTGGGCACGGTGCGCCGCTCCGACGACGAGACGTGGCACTTCCACGCGAACCTGGGTGCCCTGCTGGCGGTGTCCGCGACGCCACCGGCCACCGGGGGCAGGCTGCTGGATCTGCCGACCACGCCGTGGACGCGCACCGAGCACTGGACCAAGCCGATCACCCGCGCGGTCGCGGCGGGAACGCACCCGCTGCTGGGTGTCCACGTCGAACTGCCGGACGAGCGGACCCACCTGTGGCGGGCGGATCTCGGCACCGGCGGGCAGCCGTGGCTGGCCGACCACCGCATCGACGGGCGGCCGATCCTGGTGAGCGCGTCTTACGTCGACATGGCCTTCGTGGCCGCGTCGACCGCGCTCGGCACGTCCCCTGACCGGCTCGCGCTCACGGAAATGACGCTGCACCAACCGCTGCCGCTGTCCGAGCACACGCCGGTCACCACGACGTTCACCCCCGCTGAGGACAGTGTGGGCGGACGGGTCAAGGTGCACACCAAGACCGCCGAGGGCGCCTGGATCCTGCACTGCGACATCACGGTCATCAGTGCAGGCGACTCGGGCACCGCGTGGGAACCGGCCGACGAACCGGGCACCGCGCTCGCGCCCGCCGAGCTCTACCAACGGTTGCGGTCACTCGGTATCGAGTACGGCGCGGCGTTCACCGGGGTCTCCGACGCCCGGGTCGGCAAGGCCGGTGCGGTGCTCAGCGTGGACATCCCCGAATCGGTGCCCCGCGCCGGGTATCTCGTGCACCCGGTGCTGCTCGACAGCTGCCTTCAGGGGTTCGCGGCGGTGTTGTCGGGCGATGCCAGCCGGGACACGCTGCACATGCCGGTGGAGTTCGGGTCGGTCCGGCTGCTGGGCGACCCCGGCCAGGGCGCGTACGCGTACGTGAGCGTCGCCGAGCAGCGGCAAGGATCCGACGAGGTGGTCGGTGAGCTGCGGTTGGTCGACCTGAACGACCGGGTGGTGCTGGAGATCACCGGTATCCGCGTCCGGCCGATCCCACGCGCGCAGATCGCCGCCCCGTTGCGCGAACGGCTGCTGCACCGCACGTGGGTGTCGCAGGAGGCGTCGACCACGCGGCAGTCCGGTCCGGTGCTGCTGGTCGCCGACCCGCGACACCCGCTGGTGCACCGGGCGTTGGCCACGCTGACCGCGGTCGGTGTCGAGGCCCGTCTGGTGTCCGATGTGGACAAATCGGTGCTCGAGGCCGACGACCCCGCGTCGGTTGTGCTGCTGCTGGATTCCGACCACGGTCACGGGATCGACACGGCCAAGCGGTCCGTGCTGGCGGCCACCGAGTGGGTGCGGGCGCTGGTGGACCTGCCGGGTGGGCCGCCGAGGCTGTGGCTGGTGACGTCGTCGGCAGCCACCGTGCTGAGCGACGATCTCGGCCAGCCCGGTCCCGCGTCGGTGCGCGGTCTGGTCCGGGTGCTGTCGTTCGAACAGCCCGCGCTGCGGGCGACCTGGCTGGACCTGGACGGGGCCGATCCGGCGCGGGCCGCGGCGGAACTGTCGATCGAGCTGACCACCGCGGCAGCGGACGACGAGATCGCGTGGCGAGCGGGCCGGCGGTACGTCGGCAGGCTGGTCGCCGCGCCGGTCCCGGCGCCGCATCCCGCGCAGCGGCCGGTGGTGCGGCCCGACGGCGGCTACGTCGTCACGGGCGGGCTGACCGGTCTCGGGTTGCTGATCGCGGGCTGGCTGGCCGACCGGGGCGCGCACACGCTCGTGCTCAACGGCCGCAGCGCGCCGAAACCGGCGTCCATGGCCGTGATCGAGGAACTGCGGGCAGGCGGGACGAACGTCGAGATCGTGCTCGGTGACGTCGCGGAGCCGGGCGTGGCCGAGAAACTCCTCGACGCGGCCGGGAACGCGCGCGGCGTCGTGCACGCCGCGGCGCTGTTCGGCGACCGGACCGTGGCCATGCTCGACGCGGACACCGTGCACAAGACGTGGCGTCCCAAGGCAGAGGGCGCGTGGCGGCTGCACGAGGCGAGCGCCGGGCACGACCTGGACTGGTGGTTCGGGTTCTCGTCGGCCAGTGCGTTGCAGGGCTCGCCCGGACAGCCCGCCTACTCCACGGCCAACACCTACCTCGACAACCTCGCCGCTTTCCGCCGTGCGCAAGGCCTTCCCGCGACGACAGTGCAGTGGGGCACGTGGGCCGAGGTCGGTGCCGCGACGGACGTGGACCTGCCGGGCGTGTACCCGATCACCCCGGCGGAAGGGCTCAGCCTGATCGCCGACGTGCTCGCCGGTGCTCCCGGCACGGTCGGTGCGCTGCGGCTCAACCCGCCGCGCATGGTGGCCGCGTTCCCCGAACTGGCGAAGCTGCCGTTCACGGCGGACCTGCTCGCCGAACACGTCACCGCGACCGCGGATTCCAGTGACTGGCCGGGCATCGAGGCGGTGCGGGAACTGGATCCCGCCGAGATCCGCAGGCTGACCGGTGACCAGTTGCGCTACCGGGTGGCGTCGGTGATGGGCCTGCGCACCGATGCGCTGGCCGACGACATGCCGTTGACCAGCCTCGGGGTCGACTCGCTGCTCGCGGTGCGCATCCGCAACGCGTTGCAGCACGACTTCGAGATCACCCTCCCGGTGGCGGTCGTGCTGCGCGGGGCGACGCTGACCGACCTCGTGTCACGGCTGCACGCGGAAATGGACGTCTCCGACGACACGTCCGGTGCGCCGCTGCCCCGCCGCACGGTGCTCGTTCCGCCACGGGACGCGGCGGAACGGCTTGTCGCGGCGGCGTGGCAGGACGTGCTCGGTGTCCCCGTCGGTGTCACGCACGACTTCGCGTCCCTCGGCGGTGACGAGGCCAAGGCCGACGAGGTCACCGCTCTGCTGGCCGAACGCAGCGGGCACGCGCTCACCACGGCGGTGGTGTTCGCGCAGCCGACGATCGAGATGATCGCGGGCAAGCTCAGGGAACTGGACCGGCGGTCCGGTCCGGTGCGGGTGCTGCGCGCGAGCGGGTACCAGCCGCCGCTGTTCGTCTTCCACCCCGGCGGCGGGGACACCGCGGTGTTCCGCCAGTTGGTCGACATGATCGACCCGGACGTGCCCGTGTACGGCTTCGACCGGGTCGACGGTTCCTCGGTGGAGCACCGCGTCGCCGCGGTCCTGCCGGAGCTGCGCCGGATCCAGCCGCAGGGGCCGTACCGGCTGGCCGGGTGGTCGTTCGGCGGGTTCCTCGCCTACGAGGCCGCGCAGCAGCTGACCGCGGCGGGGGAGCGGGTCGACCTGCTCGGCCTCGTCGACCCGATCATCCCGCTGCCGCACCAGGACGGGCTGTCGGAGGTGCAACAGCTGGAGCGGCGGTTCAAGCGGTTCGGCGAGTTCCTGGAGTCCGCGTACGGCAAGCACGTGGAGCTGCCGTTCGCCGAGATGGCCCGGCTGGACGACGAGGCGCAGGCCGACCTGCTCGCGTCGACCATCCTCGCCGCGGAAGTGGTGGACGCCAGGGTCAGCGAGGCGATCCTGACGCACCAAAGGCTGTCGTTCCTCGACGTCCGGCACCTGGAGCGCTACCAGCCGTCGCGCTACGACGGCCCGGTGGTCTACTACAGCGCCGCCGACCCGGTCCCGGGTGGGTTGCGTGACGAACGGTTCGACCGCCGCGACCCGGCTCGCGGGTTCGACGCGGTGTGCACGGACCTGGAGCTGGTGGTCGTCCCCGGGCATCACCTCTCGGTGCTGGACCCGCCCAACGTCAACGTGATCGCCAGCCACCTGGCGGCCGCGTTGTCCCGGGTGCGCCAGTAAACGCGACGAACCCGGGTGAGTGGGAGTACCGCGCGCGCTCCCACTCACCCGCCTTGCGGCGGGATCGCCGACAGCCACCAGATCTCGGCGATGTCGGCGGGATCGCGCAGGTCCGCGCCGGTCAGGTCGGTGAAGTGGGTGAGCCGGTGCCGCAGGGTGTTGGGGTGGATGTGCATGGCCGCGGCCGTCTCGTCGACGCGCAGCCCGTGCGCCAGGTACGCCTGCACCGACCGCCAGATCTCCTCGCCGAAGTTTCCCTTGACCCGCAACGGGACCAGCAGTCGTTCGGTGAGCACCTTGGCCATGTCGCCGTCGACCGCGGCGATACCCGACAGCCGCAACGAGGCGAGACTGTGCGGGCCGGTCAGGCCCAGCCGCAACGCCGCGGTCAGCGCACGGCCCGCCGCCACGTACGACGCGCGCAGGTCGGCCGTTTCCGGACCGATGCCGAACGTGCCGAGCGACGGCAGCAACCGGACCGGCGATGCCAGCAGCCCCAGCACTTCCTGGTTCACCACGGCCGCGACCAGCCCGCCGTCGGGCGTCGCGGCACGCAACGCCGAAACCGTGACGCCGGGCGCGAGCCTGCCGCGCATCGCGGAGTACTTGCCGTCCGGCGCCAGTCCCAGCTGCACGAGGTACTGCTGGGTCGCCAGCTCCGAAGGCGCCTGGGTGAGCAACGCGCGCAACGCGTCACCCATCCGCTGCTCGTCCTCCCTGGCGCTGCGCAGTTCGACTTCTCGGTGGGCCTCGGCGGCCGCGACGGTCACCACGTCCAGCCACCGCCAGATCAGGTGCATCATCGTCAGCAGTGCCGCGTCGTCCGCGCCGCGTCGTCTGCCCTCCGTGGACAGGAGTTTCCAGAACTCCTCACCGGCGACGCTGTAAGCGGCCAGCACGGCGGACAGGCTGATGCCCTGCCTGGCCCGTTCGGCGCCGACGCCGTTGATCTCCCGCAGTTCCGCGCCGTCCGGCATCCGCCCCTCACGCAGGTGCGCCAGCGCGGCGACCATGATCCGCCGGTTGCCCTGTCGCAGCGCGGCGTCCGGGATCCGGTCGTACTCGGGCACGCGCGTCCTGATCCGGGCGACGAGCCGGTGCACCGCGGCGTCGAGCATCGCCGGGTCCCGCAGCAGGTCGCTCAGGACAGCGCGGACGGTCATTGTGGACTCCTCCAATCCCGGCGCCGCCAGGATGGCGTGGCGGCCATCGTCGCGCCGATCGCCGTTGTCGCGGTGCCCGGTCGACGCAATTCTGTACGGAACACAACGACGTGCACGGAAAGGGGCATCGCCTTGCCGCCTACTCCGCTGGCCACCCGCCTGGCGCAGCTCGCCGCATCCGATCCTGCCCGCCCGGCGGTCACCTGCGGTGGGACATCCCTCACACGGCAGCAGTTCGACAGGCGAACGAACGCGTTGGCCAGGGCGTACGCCGCGCGTGGCGTCTCAGCGGGCGACCTGGTGACCATCGGCCTGCCCAACGGCGTCGGCGCGCTCGAAGCGGCCGTGGCGACGTGGAAGCTCGGCGCCACACCGCAGCCGGTGTCCTACCGGCTGCCGGAAGGCGAACAGCAGGCCGTGCTCGACCTCGTGCGGCCCGCTCTCGTGATCGGCCTCGGCGGCCCGGACATCGAGCCGGACGCCTCCGACGAACCACTGCCGGTGGCGGTGGCCCCGGCGTGGAAGGCCCCGACGTCCGGCGGCAGCACCGGCAGGCCCAAGGTCATCATGACCACCCAGCCCGCCGTCGCCGAGGTGATGGACGAGTACGCGGGACTGTTCGGCATGCGGCCCGACGGTGTGCACCTGGTCGCCGGTCCGCTGTACCACAACGCGCCGTTCATGATGTCCGCCGCGGCGTTGTTCACCGGCAGCCACGTCGTGGTGATGCCCAGGTTCGACCCGGCGGAGCTGCTGCGGCTGGTCGAGGCGCACCGGGTGGAGTGGACGTTCCTGGTGCCGACCATGATGCACCGGATCTGGCGGCTGCCACCGGAACCACGGGACGCCGCCGACCTGTCCAGTCTGCAGGTCGTGTTGCACGGCGCCGCGCCGTGCCCGCCGTGGTTGAAGCACGCGTGGCTGGACTGGGTCGGCCCGGAGCAGGTGTTCGAGCTGTACGCCAGCACCGAGGCGCAGGCGGGGTGCCTGATCTCGGGCACGGAGTGGCTCAGCCACCCGGGCAGCGTCGGCAGGGTCGCGCGCGGCGAGCTCCGGTTGCTCGACAGCGACCACAACGACGTGCCCGTCGGCGAGGTGGGTGAGGTCTGGATGCGGCCAAGCCCGGGAGATCCGGCGACCTACCGGTACCTCGGTGACACACCGACCACACTGGACGGCGGCTGGGAGTCGCAGGGCGATCTCGGCAGGCTCGACGAGGACGGCTACCTGTACCTGGCCGACCGGAAACCGGACATGATCCTGGTCGGCGGCGCGAACGTGTTCCCGGCCGAGATCGAGGCGGCGCTGGACGAACACCCCGCGGTGCAGTCGAGTTGCGTGATCGGCCTGCCGGACGACGAGTACGGCAACGTCGTGCACGCGGTGGTGCAGTCGGCGCGGCCGTTGGACGTCGAGGACCTGCTCGACCACCTCAGACAACGGCTGGTCGCCTACAAACTGCCCCGGACCTTCGAGCGGGTGGAACACCCGCTGCGCGACGACGCGGGCAAAGTCCGGCGAGCGGCGGTACGGGCGGAGCGACTGCGGTGACAGGCACCGTCACGACCGGGCCGGCCGTGCTGTCCAGGATGATGCTCGGCGACCGGCTGGTCGAATACGAACTGCGGTCGCGGGTACTGGACGGCCCGACCAGGTTGCGGATCCTGTTCCCCCACGGCTACGGGCACGACCCGCAGGTCAGGTACCCGGTGCTGTACCTGTTGCACGGCGGTGACGACGACTACCGCTCGTGGACCGACGAGGGACAGGCGACCGAGTCCACCGAGGACATGCCGTTCATCGTGGTGATGCCGCACGCGGGCAACGGTTTCTACTCCGACTGGGTCAAACCGGGCCGCTACGGCCGAGTGCGGTGGGAGACGTTCCACATCGGGGAGCTGCTGCCGTGGATCGACCGGACCTTCCGCACGGTCGCGCACCGCTCCGGCCGGGCGCTGGCCGGTTTGTCGATGGGCGGGTTCGGTGCGATGTCGTACGCGGCAAGGCATCCCGACCTGTTCACGGCGGCGGCGAGTTTCTCCGGCGCGTTGGACACCAACCGGTACACGTTCGTGCCGGAGATCGCGGCGCGCCGTGACGGGGGACCGATCGGTGCGATCTGGGGCGACCGGATCACCCAGTCGGTGCGGTGGCGCGCGCACAACCCGTGGGACCTCGCGCCGAACCTGCGTGGCATGTCGCTGACCGTGCGAACCGGGACCGGCCTGCCCGGCCCGTTGAACGAGCGGGCCAAACCCGACCCGCTCGAGGCGATCGTGTTCCACGAGTCGATGCGCCTGCACCGGCGCCTGGAACGGCTCGGCATCAAGCACGACTGGCACTACGGTCACGGCACGCACAACTGGTCGTACTGGTCGAAGGACCTGCGGGCCACGCTGCCGACCATCGCGGACGTGTTCGCCAACCCGACGACGACACCGACGCCGTTCACCCACGTCTCGGCCGAGGACGACTACCGGGTCCGCGGCTGGAGTGTCCACTTCAGACGGCCGAGGATGGAGTTCTCCACGCTGGCCAACGCGCACTGCGGCGGGTTCACCCTGATCGGCAGCGGCACCGCGACCGTGCGGACCGCTGGCTGGTTCGAGCCGGACCGCGAGCACAAGATCGCCGTCGACGGACCGTACGACCAGCGCACGGTGGTGGTCAGGGCGGACCCGGCCGGGCGGCTGGCGTTGTCGTTGCGGCTGGGGCCTTCCGGGCACGGCCGCAGGCACACCGTTCAGGTGTCCATTTCGGAGGGAACGTGACCGTGTCCGACACGCCGGTGAAACCGGTCGGTGCGCTGTGGGTCGGGTCGTTGTCGGCGGCGACGCTCGGTATGTCGATCGCCGTGCTGACCCCGATCCAGGTGCTGCTGCCGTTGCAGATCGAGTCGATCGACGCGGCGTCGAAGGTGGTCAACCTCGGCTGGATCACGACCGCGGCCGCGATCGTGTCCATTGTGGTCTGCCCGATCGCCGGTGCGTTGTCCGACCGGACGATGTCGCGGTTCGGCAGGCGGCGGCCGTGGGTGCTGGGCAGCGGCCTGGTGTGTGCCGCCGCTCTGGTCGCGCTCGGCGCACAGCACACCATCCTTGGTGTGGCGTTGTTGTGGGTGGCGGTACAAGCGGGAACCAACGCGATGTACGCGGCGCTGACGGCGTCCGTGCCCGACCAGGTACCTGTGCGGCAACGCGGGTTGGTGTCGGCGTTCGTCGGGCTGCCGGTCCCGCTGGCGTTGGTGGTCGGTTCGTTCCTGGTGACCGCGGTCGTCACCGGGCAGTTCAACGGCTACCTGCTGCTGGCCGTGCTGCTGCTCGCGTTGATCGTGCCGTTCCTGCTCAACCCGCTCGACCGGCCTCCGGCCACCCGCCCGAAACCGGAGCCGTTCCGCGTGCGCGGCAGCAGGGACCTGGGGTGGGCGTTCGGCTGCCGGTTCGCCATCCAGCTCGCCAACGCCGTCGGCACTCTGTACTTGCTGTACTACCTGCGTGACGTGGTCGAACACCCCGATCCGCCGAAGGCGGTGTTCGTGCTGATCGTGCTGTACGCGGTCGGTGTGCTGCTGACGAGCGTGGTCGCCGGGCGGTGGTCGGACCGGACCGGCAGGCGCAAGGTGTTCGTGGTGGTGTCGTCGGTGATCGTCGGCGTCGCGATGATCGTGCTCGGGTTCGGCCAGAGCTGGCCGACGGCGATGGTCGCCGCCGCGTTGATGGGCGTCGGGTACGGCGTCTACCTCGCGGTCGACAACGCGTTGATCACCGAAGTGCTGCCCTCGCAAGCCAGCCGCGCGCGTGACCTGGGCATCGTGAACATCGCCAACACCGCGCCCCAGGCTGTGGCCCCCGCCGTCGCTGGAGCGGTGATCACCCTCCTGGGCGGGTACACCGGGCTTTACCTGTTGGCCGCCGTGGTCGCCCTGATCGGCGCAGCACTGATCCGCCCGGTCCGCGCGGTGCGTTAGGTGTTCTGCCCGGGGACGTTGTGGACAGGCGCGGCAGGGAGGTTCGAGTCGAGTGCGGTGGCATTGGTGCCGTCAGTGGAATCGCGGCGGGCGACGGTCGCCCGTTGCCTGGTCGGCCTGGGTTGGGCGAGCAGCACGGCACTGATGATCACGGCGATTCCGGCCAGCTGGAGAATCGTCAACGTCTGGTCCTTGAACAGGTACCCCAGCAGGGTCGCCACGATCGGACTGCCCAGGGCGAGGAACGAGACCGCGAAGGCAGGCAGCCGCTCGATGCCGCGGAACCAGACCGCGTAGCTGATGGCAGCACCGAGAGACAGCAGATAGACGAACCCGACGAGGTTGGTTCCCGTGATGGTGGCCGGCAGTCCTTCGACGGCCAGGGTGAAGGGCAACGACACGAGTCCGCCCGCAGTGAGCTGCCAGCCGGTGAATGCGAGCAGCCCCACTCCGTCCGGGCGTCCCCAGTGCTTCGTCAGCGTGATGCCGGTGGCCATGCAGATCGCCGCGACCAGTGCCGCCAGGACCCCGACCAGATCCACCGCCGCTGTCCCCTTGAACACGAGCAGCACGACGCCGACAGCCCCGAGGACGCAGGCCACCACGTGCACGAAGCGAATTCGGTCTCTCATCAGCAGCGCTGCCAGGAGCAGAACGACCATCGGCTGGACCGCCATGATCATTGCCGCGATGCCGCCCGGCAGGCGATAGGCAGCGACGAACAGCAGAAAGTTGAACGCGGCTATGTTGAGCGTGCCGAGCACCAGAGTGCGCCATAACCAATTCCGGCCCGGCAATGTGCGGACGAACGCGAGCAGCAACAGTCCTGCGGGAAGCACCCGCGCGGTAGTGGCCAGCAGCGGTCGGTCGGGCGGCAGCCATTCGGTCGTCACCAGATAAGTGCTTCCCCACACCGCGGGTGCCAGCGCTGTCACCCCTGCCGTCAGGAGTTGGCGGTCGCTTTTCATATCGCGCTGCCTTCCGTGACTGTGCACCGGTCAGGGATCACGTCGACCCTGGAGGGATTTGCGTTTCCCGCTCGACCCGTGCGTCAGTCGAAGCTGGCTTCGCGGTTCCGGCTCCGTTTGAGTTCGAAGAAACCGTCGGTGCTTGTCACCGCGAGGACGCCGTCCCAGAGGCGACCGGCGGCCAAACCACGCGGAATCGGGGTGATCACCGGGCCGAAGAACGCGATGGGCTCTCCGTCAGGCCCTGGAACGTGGATGACCGGAGTGCCGACCTCGGTGCCGACGGGATCCATACCGGCATGGTGACTGGCGCGCAGCGCCGGGTCATAGCCCGTGTCTTCCGCCGCATCGACGAGTTCGGCCGGTAGATCGGCTTCCGCGAGGGCGGCGGTGATCATGGTCCGGCCCAGACCGGCTTTCTTCAGATGAATCAGGGTGCCCATGGCGTTGTAGAGCGGCCGCAGTACTTCATTGCCGTGCTGCTGTTCTGCCGCGATGCAGACACGCACGCAACCCCAGCCCTCGATCATGCCCTGCCTGTACTTCTCCGGCACTTCCCGTCCCTCATTGAGCACCGAAAGGCTCATCACGTGAAAGCGGGTTTCGACGGGTCGCACCTGTTCGACCTCCAGCAGCCAGCGGGAGGTGATCCACGCCCATGGGCAACGCGGATCGACCCACATGTCGACAACAGTGGCGGTCTGTCCGTCCGAACTCGTCGCGGGCACCGCGGGCATGCGAAATCAACCCCTTCTCGACCGGGAAGTGGAACTGATCAAGCTGAGTACGTGGTGGCCGGACTGTTCCCGCTGGGACTCACACCCCGGGGGCCGCGCTCGGTCCACCGTCGCGTCAACCACTTAGCGCTAAGTTATAGCGGACTTAGCGCTAAGTCAAACGCGGCGGTGTTGGACCGGTCGGACCCGCGGCCGGTTCGCTGTCCTCTTCGGCGAAGTCGTCGAGTGCCAGCAGGAGGTTGCGCAGTGTGCCGGCCAGTTTGTCCCGTTGGGCCCTGGTCATCGACTTCAGCAGGCGGTGCTCGGTGTCGACGTGGTCAGGCAGGGCGCGGTCGATCAACTCGCGGCCCTCCGCCGTCAGGTCGACGTACACCCGGCGGCCGTTGGTGCTGTCCGGCTGCCTGGTCACCAGGCCGCGAGCCTCGAGCCGGTCCAGTCGCTGGGAGATCGCACCGGAGGTGATCATGGCTGACCGCATCAGTTCGACCGGGGTCAGGCGGCCGGAGCGGCGCAACGTGGCCAGTACGTCGAACGCCGGGCGGTCGAGGTCGTGCTTGGCGAACGTCCTGCGCATCTCGCTGTCCAATACGCGGGCCAGTCGGGTCACTCGCCCGATCACCGCCATCGGCGAAACGTCCAGGTCGGGTCGGGCGCCAGCCCACTGCCCCAGAATTCTGTCAACATGATCCGGCACAACCGGGAGCGTACCCAATCGCCGAGGTCTCCGGCTTGGCGGACGAACGCGCATGGCGGTGTGCGGGCTTCAGCGGACTCCGGCCGCGTGCCTGTCTAATGAGCCGGGCAAACCCCACCGCCGCACCGTCCAAAGGCGTGATCATTTCGCTCGGATCGTTCATGAAAATCACTGTTCTCGACCAGCTTGGACACGTTTTCAGTCCCTGCTTCTCGGGTAACCTCCCCGGTGCACGATGGGGCAGAGTCATCTCAATTGGACTTGACGAGTACCACGAGGGTGGCGTGCTGGGTGTTAGGTTACAGAGGCGTGGGGCTATTCGGCGCAGACGCGCGAGCGGAGGAGTTGGGGGACGATGCTGCCGGTTCGTAAAGAAATTGACAAAAACAATTCGTTTGTCAAACATATCGCAATTCATGGGATGGATGCGCTGTCGAGTGCGGGTTTACGGGCAGCGATCGACGACGAATCCGATCTTCAGGCCCTCGCTCCTGTCGGCTCTCCGGAGAACCAGTCGACCGGTCGGACAGCTCGGCCGGACGTCGTCGTCGCCGAATGGGTCGGCGGCTCGGTGAAATTCGATCTCCTGCCGCCGTCGTGGGTCGATTCCCAGGATCCCGTACCCGTGGTCGCGCTCACGGACGGGTGGTCTCCTGATGACGCGCTGGGTGCTCTCCGTTCGGGCGTTCGGGGGCTGGCGCGACGAGCGGACGGTGTTTCCATGCTTGTCCAGGTCATTCGTTTCGTGGCCTGTGGGCAGTCGTTCTTCACCCCCTCCGTCATCGATTCGCTGATCGGCAGGCTCCTTGAGCGATTACCGGTCGGCGACGTCTGCGCGATGGGGAAGCTCTCGCGCCTCACGGCACGAGAGGTCGAGGTTCTCGGCTTGCTCGCCCGAGGGCAGACGCCTGCCGCGGTGGCCGCGCTGCTGTCCATCAGCGAATCGACAGTGAAGTCGCACATCTCCCACCTGCTCGACAAGTTGGATCTCCAGGACCGCGCGCAAGCGGTCGTGTTCGCCTTTCAGGCGGGCTTTCCTTCGGCGGACAGCCCGCGTAGCTGATCCCGACCCGAACACGCCTCATGGCGGGTTGACCGGATCGGAGGCGTGATCGCCGCAGTGGCGGCGGTGACGCCCGTGGTCTACGACTCCACCGGGTCGCGTGCGCTTCGACCTGCCATCAAGGCCAAGTAGTTGCCTGTGACCAGTGGATCAAATACGATCCGACTCGGTGCGGATCGAATTTGGAGGTTGCCGTGCGAGCTACGACGTTGGATCATGGGGTGTCGAACGTGGAGGATGTTGAGCGGGCAATGCAGTTCTGCGGGGACACACTCGGTCTCGCGGGGGACCGGGTCACGAGGTGGCGGTTACCGGTCAGCCGGTCTGACGCGCGCGATGTGGCGCGGTCGACCCCCCTGACGGGCCCGGGCACCGGCGCCGTCGAGCTCCGTCAGGGCCCTCGGGATGCCGAGCGTTGAGTCCCGCCGGAGCAGGTCGACCACGCGACCCCTCGATCGACGCGGCCGTTCTGGCCGCGACGGTGGAGGCGTTGCGCAACTGCGGGTACGCCAAGTTCGCCCTCGAAAAGGTCGCGGCCGCTGCGGGTACGACGAAAGCCGCGATCCGGCGCCGGTGGCCCAAGCGGCAACGGTTGGTCATCTGCGCTCTGGCGTCGATCCTCGTGGCGCCACCCACTCCGGACACCGGGTGCACCCGATGCGACCTGACCCGGACGGTGCGGCTCCTGGCCGAGACACTGCACGCCCAACTGCCGAACGGGATCCTCGCGCCGCTGATCGCCGACTGCGCTGCCGATCCCGAACTGCACGAACACCTGGTTTCCGTGCTGGTGCGGCCGAGCAAGCAGGCCGCGACCGCCGCGATCGAACGTGCGGTCGAGCGGGGCGACCTGCGGCCGGATGTCGACACGGACGCCCTCGTCGACCTGCTGGCGGCCACGGCTTACCAGCGCGCGCTGTTCGGCGGCGCACCGATCGACCAATCGTCGGCGAGGCGACTGGTGGACATCGTGCTGCGGGGAGCAGCGGTCGACTTCGAGCGCTTGGTGCTCATCAGCGAGCAACGCGGTCAGCGGCACGACAGTTCTCGACTCCTGCATCACGATTGATTCACCGCCCCAGTTGATTCACCACCACTGTTGATTCACCCCACTGTGAGCACCCGGTTCTGATGGGTGCCCACACCGTGCACCAACGCGGCTGATCAACCGCGCCGCCTTTTCGTCATCTTTCGAACACACCTGCGGTCCCCAGCGCGATCCGATCTTCAGTTCAGTCCGATCGAATAACCGTCACGGAAATTGTGTTTGTCCTTCACCTCTATGATCAGCGAGGAAGAGTCTATGACCACGAGCGATGAAACAACGCGGTCATCCGCCAAAGCATGGCTGGGCGTAGTCGCCATCACGGCCAGTCTGTTCACCTTCGTGACCACTGAGCTGATGCCCATCGGCCTGCTGACGCCGATGGGCGCGACCCTGGGAGTGCCGACAGGAACCGCCGCTCTGATGGTCACCCTTTTCGGCATTTCGGCAGGCTTGGGAGTGCCGTTCATCGTCGGGTGGACGAGGCGGGCCGACCGCCGTCTTCTGCTGTCGGCACTGCTGGTGGTACTGGCCGTGGGCAACCTGATCACGGCCGCCGTGCCGAACTACCCGCTGCTGCTGGCCACTCGACTCGTCATGGGGTTCGCCCACGGCGTGTTCTGGGCCATCGGCGTGAGCATGGCGATGCGCATCGTGGAGCAACGCCACGCCAGCAGGGCCGCCGCGGTTGTCATGTCCGGCATGTCGATCGCCACGGTGGTCGGCATCCCGCTTGGCACGTTCCTCGAAGACCTGACCAGTTGGCAGACCACGTTCTACATCTGGAGCGGCCTCAGCGCGCTGGTGTTCCTGGCAGTCGCCGCGTTGGTTCCCCCGCTGCCGTCGCAGGGAGTGGTCTCGGTCCGGGAGGTCTTCGGACTTCCCATCAAGAACGTCCGCCTCCGCGCGGTGATGATCACCGTCATGCTGTACGTGCTGGGGCACTTCGGGGTGTATACGTTCATCCGGCCCTTCGTCGAGAACAATGCGACGAATACGGCGGGTTATCTCACTGTCGCCCTGGTTGTGTTCGGCCTCGGCGGAGCGGTCGGGAATGTGATCGCCGGACACACGGTGAACAAGAATCTGCGGGTCAGTTTCCTCGTGTCCTGCGGCGGGCTCTTGGCGTCCATGCTGCTCCTGCTCACGATCAGCAGCAGCGTTGTCGGTCTGATGGCCGCGGTGGGGTTGTGGGGAATCTCCTTCGGTGCCGCCAACCTGTCCCAGATCAACATGACACTGGCCGCCGCACCGGATGCGTTCGAAGCGGCGATGGCGATCAACACCTTGCAGTACAACCTGTCGATCGCGCTGGGAGCGTTCTTCGGCGGACTCGTCGTCGACGGCCTCGGCCTCACCAGTGTTGTGTGGTTCGGTGTGATCCTGACCGGAGCCTCACTGCTTGTCGCACTCGCCTGGCACCGGGCGCCGGCCACATCTGCCGGAGCCGATCAGGGAGTCACCGCGACCTCGTAGCCTGTCCAGGACACCGCTGACACGCGTCGGCGCGGTCGCCAGGAGTGGCGACCGCGCCGACGTGATCGGAGAAATCGGATCAGAAGACCTCATACCCGGGGGTCAGCACGTGTTTCGGGTCGTAGAGCTCCTTCGCGGTGCACAACCCGTCCCACCGGGAGCCGAAGTGCGTGCGCCACTCCTCCGTCGACATCGGGAAGGCACTCACCGGATTCAGCGTTCCGCCTGCCGCGCGTACCCGCTCGTAGATCGCTCGATTGGCTTTCACCATCGCGTTCGCCGCTTCCTCGGAGTCCGTCACGGGGAAGCGCAGCAGATTGAACGCGAACGACACCTCCTCGGCGGGCAGCCGCATCAACGGGCTTCGGATCGACCGGGTGCGCAGCGGGAATATCAGGACCCGTCCGTACGTGCCGAGGTCGGCCATCGAGAGCAGGTCCAGCTCGGCGGCCAGGACCGACTGGGCCGCGGAGTCACCGATGAAGGTGGCCAGCCACGGGTGTGGGTGAAACCAGTGACCGTTCGACCGGAGCGATTTCTCCAGCGGGGCGAACCGGTACGCGTAGTCGGAGTACGGGAAGGTGCCGATCTGCGCCTGTGCCCGGTCGTCCGACAGCCCGGCGAGCAACGCGTCGTCGTCGGGGGCGTCGGCACCCGAGAACAGCTTCGAACCATCCACCAGGTACGTCCAACCGCCCGCTTCGCCGGGCACCGCGGCACCCTGGAGGTAGTCCCACCGCCCTTCCCGCAAAAGCACTCGCTGGTCGGCGAGCATCGTGTCGAGGTCGCCGTAGATCAGTTGGTATCGACGGGCGCTGTCCTGCGCGGGCGTCAGTGACAGCGTCGCCCGGCTGATGATGCCGACCTGGCCGAGGCCCGCGCGCATGGCGTCGAACAGTCGCGGCTCTCGGTCTGGCGAACAGGTGATGACGCGGCCGTCGCCGGTGACCACTTCGAGTTCCAGCACGGTGTCACTCTGCGTGCCGTAACGCCATGTCGTACCGCCGACACCGCCGACCACGATCGTGCCACCGACGGACAACTCAAGGTATTCGGTCAGCACCGGCGGCGTGAGACCTTCCTGCAGTGCGGCGTCGAGCACATCGCTCCATTTCGCACCCGCGTCGACCACGATTCGGTCCCGTTCGACGCTGTGCACATCCTTGCGGCCGGACATGTCCACGACGACGCCACCATCCACCTGGGACCGTCCGTAAACCGAATGACGCTCTCCCTGCGGGGTGACCTGCTTGCCTTCGTCACCCATCCAGCGAAGGATCCTGCCGACATCCGCCGTCGAGCCGGGCCGCAGCACACCAATCGGCACATTGTGCACCAGGTTGCCGAAATCCACCGCCGCTGCCTGCCGCGAGGCCTCGTCCTTCAGCAATTCCCCGTCGAGATGAGGGGGTTCCATTGTTGTTCCTCCACAGTCGACTGATGCTTCTCCGACGGGCGTTCTGCCTGGTGCTGGGATCATCCAGTGGGCGAGTCCGCGTCGAATACGGTCCCCACCATCGTACTGAGAATTTCCGCATACTCCGGTGTTTTGTCTGATCAACTCATGGTGCTCTGCCACAACGCCCAGTTGTGGCAGAGCACTGTGCGAGCCGCGGGTGTCGTGCGGTCCCGTTTTCTACTCTCGTCTCACGACAGGCGGTACGTGAAGTAGTCCGCGGGCATCCCGGCGAAGTCCCCGCTGTGCTGGAACACCAACTCCTGACGGAAACCCGCGTCCCGCATGAGCTTGCGGAGGTAGTCGATGTCGCCGACCGTGCTGAAGAAGATCATCATGCGGCCGCCGTCCGCGAGGTGTCCCCTCGCCTCCCGGAAGAACCTCGTCAGTGCGGCGTAGTTCTCGTCGGTGGTGGCGGCTTCGGCGACGTTGCGGGCGGGGAACCAGTGGAACGGCGGGTTGAAGATGATCAAATCGAAAAGGCCTTCGACGTTTTCGAAGATGTCACTCTGATGTGCCTTGACCCGGTCACCCACGTTGTTCAGCTCCGCGTTGGCGCGAACAGCCGCCACCGCGTACGGGCTGATGTCGACAGCGATCACTTCAGCGGCTTTGTGTGCTGCGGCGATACCGTGGGCGCCACTCCCGGCACCCATGTCCAGTACGCGGTCACCCTCTTTCACTTCATCGGCCACAGCCTTGCCGAACAGGGGTGACACCGCGCAGGGCGTCATGACCTCCGACGGCACCTTCAACGTCAACCCCAGCCAGGAAACAGTCTGTTCGGTGTCTGCTCCATCCTGGGCGGGCGCGACGAGCCGCTTGTGCAGCTCTCGGATTTCCTCCACACGCTCATCCGACATCGTCGGCCGGTAGCCGGCCGTTCCCAGGCCACTGCCCGGCTGATTCGGTTTCACAGTTCGATCCCTCTCGCTTGTTGTTTCCCCAACGACAACTGTTTCCAAGGAGGCGTCGTCATGAACTCTGGTGTCGGGGCGGAGCGATTTCGGCCCCGTTACCCTCGTATTTCCGAACGGTACTTGGCGTGTGCCGCGGCGAGCCGGCCGCCGACGTGCGCGGTGCTGACCAGAACCGCCACATTGGCTTTCGTCGAACGGCCTTCCGTTGCCGCATCCACCGCACGCATCAGGTACTTCGTGATCCCTTGCCCTCGAATGCCATCCCGCTCCGCCGCGGCGATGGCCTCGGCGATGGCCGTGTCGACGTCGTCGCTGTCGATCGCCTCGTCCGGGGACACCGGCGTCGTGATGAGAAACGAGCTGGTGTTCCCCAGCGCCCAGTGGTTCTCGATCGACCGGGCGATCACTTCGTCGTCGTCCAGTCGCCGCGGACTGCGCAGACCACTGGACACGCAGTAGAACGCCGGGAAATCGTCGGACCGGTAGGACACCACCGGTACGCACTGCGTTTCCAGGAACTCCAGGGTCAGGCAAAGGTCCAGGATCTTCTTCGCGCCCGCGCAGACCACGGCCACCTTCGAGCGGGTGAACTGCATGAGATCCGAGGAGATGTCCATTGTCTTGTCCGCGCCTCGATGCACCCCGCCGATCCCGGCCGACGAGAAGAACGGAATACCGGCGAGCTCCGCTCCGACGACGGAGGCGGCGACCGTCAACGCTCCCATCCGGCCCTGCGCCAGGATGACCGGCAGGTCCCTGCTGCTCACCTTCGGGATGTCCGGCGTCGAGGCGAACCGTTCGATGTCGGCACCGGACATGCCGACGACGATCGCGCCGTTGTCGACAGCGATCGTCGCGGGCACCGCACCACCCGCCCGAACCGCTTCCTGGACCCGCTCGGCAGTCGCGGCGTTCTCCGGGTACGGCAAACCGTGGGAGATGACGTTGGACTCCAGCGCGACGACTGGCAGCCCCTCGCTGATCGCTTCGGCCACCTCGTCGTCGACGACCAGCGGAATGCCCGTCTTCCGTGCCGTGTTGGCGGTCATCGGTCAGTTTCCCTCTGGCTCGTAGTTCGGGACCTTGCCGAGGGTGTGCCAGCGGTTGACGATCTCCGGGACGTAGACCTTTTCGTTCCACACCTCTTTGTCGATCGGTTCGAACGCGATCGAGACCGCTCCTTCGTCACAATCGAACGCGTTCGTCATCGCCTTGGTCAACGCGGAGATCAGTCGGGCGTGTTGCGTCGGGGTGAGCGGTGCCGGGAAGTGCTTGACGTTGATGTGGGGCATTACTCGCTCCTTCCAGAAGTCCAGGTGTCGACGGATCGCCGTGGCCAGGTCGCCGACGTCCGGATCTCTCAGAATTGAGTAGTGGTCGGCGCCGAGGTCGACGACAGCCGGGGCTGCCGCCGAGTACCCACCGCTGCTTTCCAGGAATGAATAGTCGTCGCCCGTGGCCTTGAAGATGGCAATAGGCGCGTTGATCTTCCGCTCGGCCAGTTCGCGGAACGAGTAGCTGAACTCGAAAGTTCGCTCCACGACCCTGACGATCCGACGGACGGTGTCGACGTCCAGGCCCGTGAAGTTCTCGCCGATGAAGCCCACGAAACTCTCACGGTCTCTGGTGGCCGCGAGACAGTCCTCCAACAGCGGTCCATCGATCGCACCAGCGAAAACAGAGAACAGGACCGTCACATAGGTTCTGTTGACATAGGTCGCGGCCTGTTCCTGCTCGTCGGCCGAGTCGATCTTGGGCGCGCCGGGGGCGATCAGGACGACGTGGTCGACCTTCTCGCCCAGCTGTTCCAGTTGGTACGCGGCTTCGAAGGCAACGCGGGCACCGAAGGAGTACCCCCACAACGCGTACGGACCTTCCGGCTGCTGTTTCCTGATGGCGTCGACGTCTTCGGCCGCCATCTCCCTGATGGTCGCGTACGGCTCTTCACCGGGGTTGATGCCGTACGCCTGCACTCCGTAAAACGGTCGGTCGGCGCCGATGTTCCTGGCAAGAGCCTGGAGGTTCATGGTGTATCCGCCGAGACCGGGCCAGCAGTAGACAGGCGTCGCCGCCCCCTCCGGTCGCAACGGGACCAACCGCGAGACCGGACCGGTGCCCGACCCGGAAACCCGGTCGGCCAGCTGCTCGATCGTCGGCGATTCGAACAGCACCTGTAGCGGTAATGAGATCGCGAACTCCCGGTTGATCGCGGTGATCAACCCGACGGCGATCAACGAGTTCCCACCGGCGGCGAAGAAGTCGTCCCGCACCGAGACGTGCTCGAGCTTCATCGCCTTCTGCCACAGCTCGGCGATCCGCCGTTCGACCGCGGTGTGCGGCGCGACGAAGGGATGCCCGGCGACGTCCACGTCAGTGCTGTCGGACGCGGCGAGTGCCTTGAGGTCGATCTTCCCGTTGGGAGTGGTCGGCAGCTTGTCGAGCACGACCACCTTGTGCGGGATCATGTAGTCCGGCAGGAAGTCGAGCAGGTCGTTGCGGATCATCTCGGCCGGGCCACTCATGTGCACGACGTCTTCGTTCATGCCCTCGTGCAGCCGCTGCTGGTCACTCACCCCGCCGCCGACGAAGAAATAGGACGGACCGGTCTCCCGGCCGGTGCCCTTCAGAATACTGTCGATTCGGATGGCAGACGGGAGGTCGTCGCCGGTCTGGGAACTGTACCCGGAAGACATGAATCCCAGATTCAGGTCGTTCATCGACAGCCGCTGCAGCTTGCGGCCGAGGTCGATGTAGCACCGCCAGGCCGGCTCGGCCCGGCTGATCACGGTGATCCCGACACTCGCCCGGTCGTACACGGCCTGGTTGATGGCGATGACGTGTCGGCGCTCGATGAGCTCGGACGAGATCAGTTCGAGTCGCCCGTCCGCGTACGCGTATTGGCCGGCGGGCAGATCGGTGACCTTTCCGGGGTGAGCCTGGACGTACACATCCAGCGAATCGTCCGGTCGCGGTCCCGAGTAGGGGATCAGCTTGAACGTGCCCAGGTAGTGGTCCTCCTCGGCGACGTCCAGCCTGTTCTTGACGGCAGGCGCGTAGTCCGAGGCGATGATGTCGAAACCGTATGACGGCAACACTTCCTCGAACAAGCCGACCATGTGCCCGGTCTCGATCTCCAGCACTTCCCGGATGTTCTTCTGGTAGATCGGTTCGATCGCGCGCTTCCTGCCGACGAAGTGCGCCTTCACCGAGAACGCTCCCGGGTCGACTGTCTCGTTGATCAGGACCAGCTGGTGGTTGATCGGGTGGTAGTAGTAGATTCCTGCGCGCAGGGCGCCGATCCCCGCGATCTCCAGGTACAGCTGTGTGGCGTACAGCGAACCAGGTGACGCGTAGGCGTACTTCGGCAGGAGGCGTTCCGGGCTCACGTGCTGCCCGAAGCATCTCAAGATCTCGCCCAACTCTCCGAAACTGAGATCCCGCTGCCCCCGTGTGGGCACCTCGGAGGTCTCGTGGTCGAGCAGTCGGAGTATGTCAGATTTCGTAACCGCACTGCCGTCGTAGAACCGATAGGTTTTGCGCGCGAAAGCCTGCCTGCGCTGTTCTTCCGTCGCGTCAGCTCCCGGTAGATCGGTCACCGGCCTGCCGCTGATGTCCGCCGCATCCCGGACGCCCCCGTTCGTCAGCTGCGCCCTGACCTGGAGCCTGCTCTCTTTCGACTGGTGGTGCGCGGCGTGGTTGCCCTGGTCCATCAGGGCCGCTTCCTTCGGGTTCAGCTCCACGCAGGCGACCAGGTTCTTGAACCCGGTGCGCGGGTGGACCTTGACTATCACCGCGGCGTGCCTCACCCAGTGGTGGGTTTCGATGGCCAGGCGGATCTCGTCGAGCTCGACCCGAAAGCCGTGCAGTTTCACCTGGTTGTCCGCCCGGCCGACGAACTGCACGGTGGCGTCGGCGTTCCACGAGACCAGATCGCCTGTTCTGAACAGTTTCCCGCCACCGAACGGGTTGTCCACGAAGCGGCGCGCTGTCTGCTCAGGCTGGCCTATGTAGCCCCGTGCCACCTGAATCCCACCGATGTACAGCTCGCCGACCTCGCCGACAGCCACCGGGGACCCGTCATGGTCGAGAACGTGGTACTCAGTGCCGTGGACCGGGGTGCCGATCGAGATCGCGCTCGCGTCTCCCCCGAGAGCAGCCCTTTCCACTGTGTACGCCGACGAGTTGATGGTGCATTCGGTCGGCCCGTACAGGTTGACGAGTTCACAGAACGGTAGGGCGTCAAAGCACTGCTGTGCGAGCTTTTCGGAAAACGCTTCACCGCCGACGAAGATCTGCGCGAGCGTTGCGCACGTCGACAACTCGTCCGTGTTCAGCAATGCCTGGAGCAACGTGGGGACACACTGGAGGGTCGTGACGTCGTGTGTTCGGATGGTGTCGATTATTCGCTCGGGATCGCGGTAGATGCCCTTGCCGCCCATCACGACCGCAGCACCGACCGCGGGTGCCAGGATCTCCCATTGTGCCGCGTCGAAGCTCATCGGGGTTTTCTGCAGCACGGTCCTGCTCTGGTTCAGGCCGTAGGCGGCCGCGAGCCAGCGCATCTGGCTGACGATGCTGCGGTGTTCGATCATGACACCCTTCGGCTTGCCTGTGCTGCCTGAGGTGTAGATGACGTATGCCAGTGAGCTGGGGTCGGCGGCCGTGACCACGCCGGCCCCGCCGGGGTTTCCGGTGTCTTCCAACGCGACGATCACCGTGCCCTCGGCTGCCAGCTCGGCGGCCCGGCCCGCGGCAGCGCGATGGGACACGATGACCTTGGCGCCGGAGTCCTCAACCATGTAGCGCAACCGTTCGGGCGGGTAGTCCGGTGACAGGGGCAGATAGGCGCCGCCTGCGAACAGGATTCCCCACACACCGACCATCAGATCCACGGAAGGCTCGACGAACAAGGCGACACAGTCATCGGCCGTGATGCCGAGGCCGCGCAGGCGAGAGGCAAGTTCGGAACTGCGTTGGACCAGTTCGCGATAGGTCATGCGGTCGTCGCCGGACACGACGGCTGTGTCGTCCGGTCGTAATCGGGCCTGTTCGTGGAGCAGGTCGAGGAGACTCGGTTCCACGGGATTCGTTGTCGTAGTGGACGAACGGTGCACTTTTCCCCCAATGAACGCTGTCTGCTGAAACGTGGTGCCGGCTCTGGTACTCGGCGCCGAACAGAACTCGGGTATGACGGCTATCTCGGCAACTCGTCCCGCGGCGCCACGTCTGTCCCGAAATACCGATCGCCGAAGTCGCCGATGCCGGGAAGCATGTACGCGTTCTCGTTCAGACGTTCCTCAATGGACGAAGTCACCATCCGCACGCCTGGATGGCGCTCACGAACCGCGGCGACGCCTTCCGGCGCCGACAACAGGTTGATGAACACGATGTGCTGTTCCGGCACGCCCGCGTCGAGCAGCACCCCGATCGCCGCCAAGGCGGTGCCCCCGGTGGCGAGCATGGGGTCGAACAGCAGCACATGCCGGTTCATGACATCCGGCGGCAGTGCGGAGTAGTACAACCGCGGCAGCTTCGTCACCTTGTCGCGCTGGATGAGGATCTTGCCGAGCCGAATCCCCGGCAATATCGTACGGAGTTCGGCTTCCATGCTGTCGCCGGCGCGGGCGACGGACACACCGCAGAGTGGGGCGGTGATGCGCAAGCCGTCATAGACATGTCCGATCGGTGTCCGCACCTGATGCGGCTCGAACGGCATCTGCTCCAGTCCGGCCTCGATCAGTTGACGAATGATCCTGCTCGCGTGGCGAACGAAGTCGTCCCGACTGGCCTGTCCGTTGCGGATGATCGTGTGCAGTGCGCGCAACTGCTTGGTCTGCGGCAACAGGTGTACCGAGTGCGCCACGGACTGGGTCGCGTTGACCATTCAACTCGCCCCTCCCGGACGGTCTGCCGCGATGCGGGCGAACGCCTGACGCGCCTCGTCGACGAACTTGCGCACCTTCAGGCGATCCTTGCGGCCGGTGGCGTCCTCGAGGCCGGTGTGGGCATCGACGGCGGCCGGGCGAACCTTCTCGATGGCGTCCCCGACGTTGTCCGGGGTCAACCCGCCTGCCAGCATCAGCGGCCGCGGCGACAGGCGGACGAGTTCGGCGCTGACGCCCCAGTCGTGCACCAGGCCGGTGGCGCCTTTGGCGCCGGTCGCCGGGTTGAAGCTGTCGGTGATGAACATGTCGACCCAGTCGGCCGAGTCCTCGACGGTCTTGGTCAACTCGTCGATGTTGTCCGCTTTGACGACCAGGCTCTTCAAGATGTACAGCTCTGGTGCGATGTGCCGCAGTCTCCGCAGCTCGTCCGGGCTGACGTCGCCGTGCAGCTGGATGACGCCGACGCCCATTTCAGTGCAGAACTCGTTGATCTCGTCGGCATCGGTCAGGTAGGTGATGATCACACCCCGGTGCTCGGGTTGGATCGCCTTGACGATCGCCGCCGCGTCCGCCTCGGACAGGTCCTCGTTCTTCGCGGGCAGTCGCAGGGCGAAGCCCAGCCAGTCCGCGCCCTCCTCGAGAACCATGTCCGCTTCGGCCTGGTCGATGATTCCGGCGACCTGGATCAGATTCCGCATGGTGGTCTCCCTCTGCCGACGGCCATCACGAGCCGTTCGGCTTCGCTCGGCCTGCATGTGCGCCGTTGATGTGGGCGAGTTCGCTGACGACGAGTTCCGCGACGAGGGCGGCCGATGCGGGGTTCTGCCCGGTGATCACCCGATTGTCGTTCTCGGTGTGCGCGACGAAGTTCGGTGTTTTGGAGTGGATCGCGCCTCGTTCTTTCAAACGATCTTCAAGAAGGAACGGCATCACGTGGACGAGGCCCAACTGGGCCTCTTCCTCGTTGGTGAAGGAGCTGACTCTCTTCCCGTCGACCAGGTATGAACCATCCGACAGTCGAAGGTTCACCAGGCTGGCCGGGCCGTGGCAGACCGCTGAGACGACACCGCCGCGCTCGTAGATCTCGCGAGCGAGCCGAGCGAGCCCCGCCGACTCCGGAAAGTCCCACATCGCCCCGTGCCCACCGGCGAAGAAGATCGCCGAGTACTCGGCGGACCGGACCTGGGACGCCTGTGACGTTGCCGCGAGTTTCGCCTGTATCCGGTCGTCGGCAAGGAACGCCTTGACCTCCGGGTCGTTCTCCTCGCCGTCGAAGACCACGCCGGGAGGCTCGCCACCCCGATGGGACACGAAGTTCACGGTGTGGCCTGCCGAGACGAACACACGGTAGGGATGGGCTGCTTCCGAAACGCTGTAGCCGGTGCTGTTGCCGGTGTTTCCCAAAGTGTCGTGACTGCTGACCGCGAGTAGTATGTTCGCCATCTCTTCCTCTCGACTCTACCCCGCTGAAATGGTCGCTCTCACCCGTTGCTCAGGTGGCCGCCGTGGACCGGTTGGACAGTGGATGCGTGCTCGCGAGGAAATCGTTGACCAATTTCACGAACTCGACGGGCTTCTCGATGAGCACCATGTGACCGCTTTCCATCTCCACGTAGGAGGAGTTCGGAATCGCGGCGTCGAGCTGCCGGGAGTGTTCCGCGGGCACAGCGGCGTCGGGGTTGCAGCCGACCACCAGGGTTTCCGCCTGAACCTTCTCGGCGAGAGCCCGGATGTCTACGCGCAGCAGCAGTTCCAACTGCCGGATCCGGCCCCGTGACGGGCTGAGTTCCGCGCCCAGCTTCTCGGCGTCCGCGAGGCTCGGGAGGCTGTTGATGTACCCCGGGCTGAACGCGGTCGTGGTCAATATCCGGCCGAACGCCATCGCGTCGTGTTTCTGGCTCAGCGTCAGGCTGATCAGGTTCTGCATGTACGTGTCCGTCTGGACGAGGCCGCCCACGGGGATCAGCCGTCGCACCTGCTCGGGGTGGAGCGCGGCCACCGCCGCGACCACCGCTCCGCCCAGTGAGAAACCGACCAGATCGACCTGGTCGGCACCGTGGTCTGTGATGACCGCGGAGACTTCCTCGGCCAACTGCTCGATGGTCAGGTCACCGCCGTCGTCCTCGGCTGTCTCACTCCCGGACAGATCTGGTACGATCACGGTGTTTCGCGCCGCGAAATCGTCGATCAGGTGACCGAAAGCCGCCTGTCCTCCCTTGCCGACACCGTGCACCAGCACCAAGACCGGACCTGACCCGCTCACGGTGTACTTCAAGCGGGAGTTTCCGGCCAATACTGTACGCGTATCCATTCTTTCTCCTCGAGTGTTAGCTGGGCGACGTGATTCGTTGTTCACCAGGGCGCGCCGCTCGATGTGATCACTGATAACGCTATTGATAACCATGTACTGCTGAACCGGCTGCGCACGCGTCATTCATGGTGGTTTGTCACGCCGGGTGTGAATGATTCACTTCCCGCGCCGTGTCATCGTCTCCTGGCGGGCATTCCGGGGTGGCCGCGATACGGGATCATCGATCACATGATGACGCGGAGCAGTGTTGATATCCGCTCGGTTCGAGCGGTCAGACTGCCCTGCGTTCTGACTGGCATGCGATCTGATCCCCCCAGTGGCCAGACTACCTCGATCCCCGGTGAAGTACCCCGCTGTACTTCCGCATGAAGCGGCGTGCGACATTGAGATTAGGTCACGAGATACTCGGGGTCATCAGCCAAGTGATGCACTTGTTCTCAACTGGAGTTGAGTGTTTCACGGCTGCGCTCAACCATCGGCTACACGGTGTGGACTGGCTGGCCGTACGCCGGTCTGGTGAGATGGCCGTGGGCTGGTGTCGGTACGGGGATGGGGGAGCTGTGAGGGTTTGGCCGATTCTGTGCGTGGTGTTGCTCGCGGGTTGTACCCAGACCGTGCAGGGCACAGCCGTTTCCCCGGCCGGCGAGGCGAAGCCCGCCAAGCCCGCCAACCTGGCACTGGTGGACACCAAGGCGACCGAGGACGTGCTGGCGGCGACGAAGAGAGCGGTCGAAGGGGTGTTCAGCTTCGCCCCGGCTGATCCCGGCGCGCAGCAGCAGGCGGTCACGAAGTATCTGACCGGCTCGGCGCTGTCGGAGGTCGAGAAGCTGCTCGGCCCGGTCCGCCAGTCCGGGACTACGATCACCGCCAAGGTGCACGACGCGGCGGTGTCCGAGCTGACCGATACCACCGCACGAGTGCTCGTGATGGTCGACCAGACCGGGACACGACCAGGTGGCCCGCCCACCACAGGCGGCGCGTCGATCCTCGTAGTCGGCCAACGCGAGCAAGGCGCGTGGCGGTTCAACGAGATCACGGCCAACCCGGCGCTCAAGTCGGTCCCGAAAGCGCCCGGCGATCCGGTTGCCGATGCCCGCGACCAGGGCGTGGCAGCCGCCTACAGCGGCGTCGTCACGCTGATGAGCCTCGACGGCAACGACATCGACAACTCGCTCAAACGTCAGCAGGCCGCCACCACCGATCCGTTGCTGACCGAGTTGCGCCAGGCGACGGCCAACTCCGCACAGCAACTGCGCGAGTCGCGCACGAACGTGACAGTCGCACGAGACCCGATGGTCGCGGCGAAAACTGCCACAGCGGACGTGGTGACCGGCCTCGCGCTGGTGAAGACCACAGTCTCCAGCACAGCCACCCCGCAACCGGCCGAACGGGTCCTGCGCATCGAATTCGAGATGGCCAAGACGGCCGACGGCTGGAAGTTAGGCAAGGTCGCCACCCTCCAGGTGACCAGTTGACGCGACGGCCCCGGCGTAAGCTGCGCCCATGGTCGTTCTGGACTGGTTGCTCGAGTCGGATCCGGCGCTGCGCTGGCAGGTCCTGCGGGACCTGACCGACGCCTCACCGGACCAGGTCGCCGCCGAACGCGCGCGGGTCGCGCAGGAAGGCTGGGGCGCCCGGCTTCTGGCGTTACGCGGCAGCGACGGCCAATGGGCGGGCGGCGCGTGTTTCCCGGCCGACTTCCGCGGTGACTTCTCGGCCGGTCAACCGTGGACGTCGACGTTCCCCGCACTGTCGCTGCTGCGCGAACTCGGCGTCGACCCGAACGCCCCGATCGTGCGTGAGACAACGGAACTGGTGACGCGCAACTGCCGGTGGGAGCACGCCGGACAGCCGTTCTTCGACGGCGAGGTCGAGCCGTGCATCAACGGTCGAACGGTGTCGCTGGGCATCTACTTCGGCGTGGACGTCGAAGGAATCGTCACGCGGCTGCTCGGTGAACAACTCGCCGACGGCGGTTGGAACTGCGAAGCCGAGCACGGCTCGATCCGTTCGTCGTTCCACACGACCATTTGTGTGCTCGAAGGACTGCTGGACTACGAGCAGGCGACCGGCGGTTCGGCGCGGATCACCGAGGCCAGGGAGCGCGGGCAGGAGTACCTGCTGAGCCGCCGCCTGCTGTACAGGCTCAGCACGGGTGAGGTCGTCGAACCGTCCTGGTTGCTGTTCTCGTACCCGGTTTGGTGGCATTACGACGTTCTGCGCGCGTTGGACTACTTCCGCGCGGCGGACACCGCTGATCCCCGGCAGGCCGAGGCGATCGAACTCGTGCGGTCCAAACGGCAGAACGACGGCCGATGGCTGTTGGAGGACACGCACCCGGGTGAAGTCCACTTCGTCATGGAGGACGGCGACGGCGCGCCGAGCCGGTGGAACACCCTGCGCGCGTCGCGTGTCCTGGAATGGGCGGACAAGAGAGCGTAAGTCACCTTGCTGGCTGGCACGCTCCTGGGACGTGCACAGATCGCGAGCACACGTCGACGTGCTGAACAAGTGGCAGCGCGGCACGAAGATGGCAGTGCGCCGCGTTCCGGAACACCGCGATGAGCGACCGCGCCAGCAACAGCCGCTAGTCGGCGCCCGTCTCAGGACTCAGAGCATCATGTCCTAAGTGGACTTTGTTGTCGCTTGGTCCCGATGCTCGCCTGTGTGGATCAGGTCATGCCATGTGCCGTGATGGCCGGATCCTTGTCCATTGTGGTCTGCTGATGGATGCTGCACGCTGACGATCACGGCGGCGGCTGCGACCCACCACCATCGCAATGGCTTCAGGCTCGCTCGGCGGCGCCTCGACGGCACGACAGGCTGGCGGTCCATGAGCTGAGCATGCCGCACGATCAATGGTGTACGCACCACCTGTCCGTCAGCTCGTCGCCCTAGCCCCGGTTGTGAGACGGGCACTCAGCCGTCGACCGGTTCGGTGGCGAACCGCGCTGCGCGGGGGTCACGTTCGTTGCCCGTGCGGGTGGTGAGGATTCCGTACAGCTCCGGCCGTCGGCCCGCCATCCACCGCCGGCCCGAGGAGAGCCCGACGAGATCGAGGTCCAGCTCCGCGACGACGATGTCGTCGGCAGGCGCCGACGTCTCGACCAGGACGCGGCCGTAGGGATCCAGGACCATGGCGTTGCCTGTGCGCACTTCGTCGTCGTCGCGGCCGACGCCGTTGCTGAAGACCACGAACATGCCGTTGTCGTGCGCACGCGCCGGGAGCCAGCGCATCAGCCAGCCACGGCCGTTGGGGCCACGGAACTCGCGCTCGATCGTCTCCGCGTCGTTGTGCCTGTTCTCCCAGAGCGACAGGGGGATCGGACGCATCCCGTGCGGGCTGCGGGACGCGGTTCCGCCGGTTTGGTGCGGCGCGATCAGCACCGTCGCCCCGGACAGCGCGCAGGCGCGGACGTTCTCGACGAGGTTGTTGTCCCAGCAGATCAGGATCGCCATGCGCACACCCCACGGCGTGTCGAACACGGTGTAGCCGTCGCCGCTGCTGATCGCCGGGTGTTCGAACGCGTGGAGCTTGCGGTGGACGTGCAGGGCGCCGTCCGGCATGCACAGTGCGTACGAGTTGAACAGCTGGCCGTCGGAGCTCTCCAGGAATCCGGCGCCGATCGCGATGCCGAGCTCCCGCGCCAGCTCGCGGACCCCCGTGACCGACGGCCCGTCCGCCGGTTCGGCCAGTGCACGCAGCTCGTCCGGGTTTCGCCGCCGTAAGTGCCAATACCCGACCATGCACATCTCCGGGCACGCCACGAGCTGCACCTGTGCGGCGGCGGCCTGGCGGGCGAAGTGTTCAACGCGGCCCAGGTTGTACGACTTGTCCCCGGCCTGGTGCTCGAACTGGACTGCTGCGACTCTCACCATGCCCCTCATCAGAACCCGGCCGAGTTCCATGCGTCCAATGAATCTTTGGACGTATGCCATAACCTGGTGGAATGAATCCCAGGCTGCGGGCCTTCGTCGCAGTGGCCGACCACCACGGATACGGCCCGGCCGCGGCCAGCGTCGCGATCACCCAGCCCGCGTTGACCAAGCAGATCCAGGCGCTGGAACGCGAGCTGGGCGGGACATTGTTCGCGCGGGGGAGACACGGCGCCACGCTCACGGAGTTCGGCGCGACACTGCTGCCGCAGGCTCGTGAGTTGGTCGTGGCGTCCGACGAGTTCACCCGCCGGGCCAGGCGGCTCGCCAGTGGCGCGACCGGACGGCTGTCCCTCGGGTTCGGGCTGTCCACTATCGACCTCGCACCCCGCGCGGTCGCCGCCTTCCGGCAGGTGTACCCGGATGTCGAGATCAGCTTGGAGGACCTGCCGTCCACCGTGCAGATCGACCGGATCACCACCGGCGAGCTGGACGCGGGGTTCGTGCGGCTGCCCGTGGCCGACGGGTTCGCCCAGCGCGTGCTGCGACGTGACCGGCTCGTGGTCGCAAGCTCCGCCGCGGTGCCCGGGGACGTCGCCCGGTGGGTCGCCGACAAAGGGCTTGTCCGGCTGGGCCGCTCGAAGGGACCGGGGCTGACCGGGCAGGTCGACAAGCTCTGTGCGGCGTGGGGGATCCACCCGGCCACCCTGTACGAAACCCATGACCTGCAGACGGTTCTCGCCCTGGTGGCCGCCGGTGTCGGCCCGGCGCTGGTGCCGGCCACCGCGACGCGGATCGCCCCGGCCGGTGTCGCCTTCACCCAGCTCGACCATCCGGCGGCGGTCTGGGACGTCGGGATCGCGTGGCGCCCGGTGCAGGACACCGCGCTCGTCGCGAACTTCCTGGCAGTGCTGGACAGGACCCCCTGATGGGCACGGCCGGGATCGGCCGTGCCCACCGAGTGCGTCAAAGCGTGGACAGTTGCAGTCCGTACGTGGACAGGATCTCGTTCACCGGCTGGAACCAGGTCTGACCGCCGCCGGAGCAGTTGCCCCAGCCGCCCGACGTCACGCCCTGGGCCTGGTCCCCGGTGATGAACGAGCCGCCGGAGTCACCCGGCTCGGCGCACACGCTGGTCTTCGTCGCGCCGTGGAACGCGCCCTGCTGGTAGTTCACGGTCTCGTTCTTGGCCTGGATCTGGCCGCAGTGCCAATGGGTGGTCGAGCCCGAGCGGCACACCGAGCTGCCCACCGGTGCCTCCCACGAGCCGCGCACCAACTGGTCGGGCACCTGACCCCAGCCGAGCACGACACCCACGTTCCACCAGCCCCAGCCGGTCCGGATGTACGCGTAGTCGTTGCCGGGGAACGAGGACCCGGCGAACGTGCCCATCTGCGAGCCGTCCCAGCCGGTCACGTTGCTGTTGACGCCGCCGCAGTGCCCGGCGCTGACGAACCCGCCCACCACCGAGAAGCCGATCGAGCACCGGGTGTTGCCGTTGATGTGGTACGGGTCGCCGCCGACCGTTCCGGCCGCGAACGTCCGTGGCCGTGGAGCGGTGGTGGTGCGGACGGTCACCGGGCCCGCGGCCCTGGCCGCGTCGAGGAAAGCGGTGACGTCGGAGGCGGTGTCGTCGTCCACTGTGATCACGACGCTGCCGGTGCGCGGGTCGGCATGCCAGCTGTGCACCGCGGCAGGCGCCTTCCGCTGGTCGATCCGGGCTTTGACAGCGTCCAGCTGTCTGGCCGACACGGCGACGGGCACGGTGTCCGCGCCGGTCGCCTCGACCGCGGCGGCTTTGCTCTGGTCGGTCAGGCCGACGACGAGACGACCGCGGGCCGGGTCGAACCAGCTGCCGCCGAAAGCCTCCCCGGCCACGCGTTCGGCCTGCGGGGCCGTTCGCGCGGCGGCGGCTTCCTGGCGGATCAGGGTGTGTGCCTGTCCGGTGGTGATGGCCAGGTCCTTGGCCATCGCGTCGAGCAGGCCGGTGGAATAGGACACAGCGAGCGCGGGCGGCGCCATGGCGAGCACGGCGGCGACCGCGACGGACACACTCAGCGTCTTACGGAGCCTCATCATCGTTCTCATTCCATGCAGGGTGGGGAAACGAGGGGGTGAGAGCGCTCTCTCGTCGAGCGTGCGGCACGAAAGCCCCCAGGTCAAGATTTCGACCGAAACTGACCGGGCGGTTTGGCTCGTTCCGGTCATCGGCGGGGGTGCGGCATCCGATCTACACTGGCCGCATGGCGGATGATCATCCTCACCGGGAGTACACCTGCCGTGTCTGCGGGTTCCACTACGAATCCCCGACATGGGATGGCGGGACGGGCTCCCAGGACATCTGCCTCTGCTGCGGCACCCAGTTCGGCTACGCGGACACCACACTGGACGGTGTGTGGGAAGTCCGTGCGAAATGGGCGGCGGCGGGCCACCCGTGGTCCCACCCCGAGTATCGGCCACCGGACTGGGAACCGGGTGCGCAGTTCGTCCAGGTCCCGGACCGCTGGGCCGACGCCGACGTCCTCGCGCACAAGCTGTCGGCGGCACCGCTGCCGACCATGCGCACCTCGGCCGACCCGGAGGCTGAGCGTGCGGAGGTGCTGGACCGGTTCTGCCGCGACGGGCGGCTGGCGTACTTCCCGGCCACCCGCCACGAATGGATGATCGTGCTGGAACACATCGCGTCCGGCTTCGAGCCGGGCGTCATGTACCGCAGGCTCGAGGTCGACGAGGTCCTCAAGGCCTGGCACGGCAAACCCGCCCTCCTGCTGGGCGTGCTCATCGGCAACGGCTTCATCGAGAACGACAACCAGCACTACTGGCGGACCTAGCGAAGGCCGTGATCGTGCCCGACGCCACCGTCACGGTCGCCAGATGACGATCTCGACGGCGCTGGTCCGCTCGGCGAAGCGTCCGTCGGGGGACGTTTCGCCGAGGAGGTGGCGCAGATCCGTTTCGAAGGCGCCGAGGCCATCGGCGAACAGGTGCGGCGCCGAACTGGACAGTGAGAACACCGCCGAGACGATCTCGTCGACAGTGCGCTCGGCGACACGTCCCCCATCGATGGTGACCCGGGCAGGGCCGGTGAACCCCGCCTGCCGCATGACATCCTCCTCACCACCACGAGTGCCATGCGGCAGCAGGCCGCGTCCTGCCCGGCGAACCGGCCCCAGATAGCGGGCGACCAACTCGTCGATCCGGTCCCACGGTGGAACGGGATGCGGGTGAGCGGTGCCGTCACTTGCCTCCGTGGTGCCGCGATGGGTGGTGGCACCGACGTGGACCCAGGCCCCGTCCGGGGTGAGCATGCCGCGAACCCGGCGGGCGACCAGTGGCTGATCCATCCAGTGGAACGACTGCGCGAACGACACGACCCGGAATGTCCCCAAGTCCGCGGGGAGTTCCTCGGCACGCAACCGCCGCCAGTCGATGGCGGTCCCCGCGGTTCGGCGCCGTGCCTCGGCGATCATGCCGGGATCGGCGTCGACACCCGTCGCGGCGGCGAACATGGGCGCCAGCAACACAGTCAGCGAACCGGGACCGCAGCCGACATCCAGCAGCCGCCCGGTTCCGTCGAGCCCGAGTTCGTCGCGGACGGCATCGGCGAGGCCGTCCGGATAGGGCATTCGGCCGATGCCGTAATGGACGGCGCTTCCGGCGTACAGCTTCTCGTCCCACTCCCATTCCACGGTCAGGATGTTAGGCGGAGTCCTCACCGTTCGACTCGGGCTCGCCGGCGCTTTCCCATACCAGCCGCCATTCGCTGACCAACTCGTTCAGGATCGCCGTGGTGTTGTCCGGGACAGGTGCGGTCATGGCAGTACTCACTCGTTGGTGTGATGAGAGATGTCAGAGAGTGAACGCCTTCGCGGCGCCCTGTCTGCGTGGTCGCAGTTCGCGGTTGGCGTCGGCGAGGTGGTTGGCCACGGCACGGCAGTCGACACAGCCGGCGAGGTGTTCGGTGATCGGCCGGGCGCGCTGGTGTGGCAGGCCACCGCGCGTCCACGTGCCCATCTGGTGCCGTGTTCGCTGGCAGGCTTGGTTGTTCGTAGCGGGAACCTGTGCCTGGAGGTAGGCCTGGCGCAGGCCTTCACGTGCGCGCATCGCCAGCGCGGCCACGCCGTTGGGCGTGATCCCCAGGACGGGGGCGATGTCGGCGGGGGAGGCCGACTCCACTTCCGTCCGCCACAGGACCATCCGCCAGCGTGGCGGCAGGCTGCGGAATGCCGACCAGGCCAGGTCCTGGTTCCACAGCCGCTGCACGATCTCGTCCGCCCTGGCCGTGGTGCCGTGCAGGATCCCGTGGTTCTCCGGCCCGTTTTCTGGCCCGTTTTCTGGCACTGTGCCGTACAAGTCGACCTGGTCGCGGTGGCGTCGCCACTTGATTGCCAAGTGCCGCATGGTGACCAGCAGGTATGCGCGCACGTTGTCGCGTGGTCCGTTGCCGCCGCGGATGGCGGCCAGGACGTTGGCGAACGCCTCCGCGACGAGGTCGTGCTGCTCCGCCGGGCCTTGCAGCCATTGGCCTGCGATCAGCCGCGCCGATCCCGCGTGCCTGCGGAACAGCGTCCCGTAGGCACTCTGGTCGCCCGTCCGCACTGCGTTGAGCAGCGCCACATCCGACGCGTCTTCGTAGGCGGCGTTCGACATCGCGCCGGCCTCCGTCTCCCCGTATCGGCCAGACTCGCGGTAACGAGTACAGGACTGTATCAGGTACACGGATGTATCAATTATCGAGTGAACGGTAAACTCTGGGTATGCCTTCGTCGGCACATCCCGGTTCCGCGGACGGCCGCGCGAAACGCTGGGCGGGTCAGCGTGAACGGCGTCGCCGGGAGTTCGTCGAAGCCGCGTTGCGCGTGATCGCCGAGCGCGGCCCCGGGGTGTCCACCGAACTGATCGCACAGGAAGCCGGTGTCGCCCGAACCCAGCTGTACAAGCACTTCACTGACGCCGCGGACGTGCACGGCGCCATCGCCGAGCGGGCGATGCAGCTGATCCACACCGATCTGGCGCCACTGTGGAACCTGCACGGCACCCCGATGGAGATGATCCGCTCCGCGGTCGGCAGCCACACCCGCTGGCTGTCGGAGAACCAGTACCTGTACCGGTACCTCAGTATGCACGCGTTGTCCGCAGGGGACGGTCCGAACGCGAGCGCCGACGTCAAGACCGCCATCGGCAACCACCTGACCAGGTTGTTCGAGCACTACCTGGCGATGTTCGGCATGGACACCCGGGTCGCGGGGCCGGTCGCCTTCGGTGTGGTGGGACTCGTGGACGCCTGCACGGCGCAGTGGCTCGCCGATCCCCAGCGGATCGGCCACGACGAGTTCGTCGCCCTGCTCACCCGGTGGGTGTGGAGCATCCTGGACGACACGCTGCGCGCGGGCGGCTTCGAACTGGACCCCCACGCGCCGCTGGCGGCGCCGGACCTGAAGTTCCCGCCGTCCCCCGAATAGCTGAACGATCAGGTACGCAGGGACTCGATCATCGGTTCCAGGGCGGCCATCGTTGCGGCGAGATCCGTTGCCGGGTCGGGCGAGTGGGCCAGCCACACGGCCGCCTCGTTCATCGCGCCGGACAGCAGGCGCGCCATCGGCTCGACCGGCTTGTCCGCGATGATCCCGTCGGTGACGAGTGCGGTCAGCGCCTCGGCCAGGTGCCGTGCGGAGGACTCCTTGTCCAGGGCCCGCCAGTCCTGCCAGCCGATCACGGCCGGACCGTCGACCAGCATGATCCGCTGGACCTCCGGATCCGTCGCGGCGGAAAGGAACGCGCGGCACCCGGCGAGCAGTCCTTGCCACGGATCGGTTTCCGCGTCGGCAGCGCGGGCGACCTGTTCGCCGACGTCGTGCTGCACGTCGGCCAGCACGTGCCGGAACAAGTCGGCCTTGCTGCTGAAGTGGTGGTAGAGCGCTCCTTTGCTGACACCGACGGCTTGAGCAATGGTCTCCAGCCCCACATTGCCGTAGCCGTGTGCCGCGAACAGGCGCCGGGCGGTGGCGCTCAGCGCCTGGACGGTTTCTTCGCGCTGCTGCTGTTTGGTGCGGGGCACCTCGGCATCTTGACATACCGACGGTCGGTTTCCTATCTTCGACGTAACAAACCGACCGTCGGTATGTTTCTTGCAAGGGGGGCACCATGGCACTGACCAGCTTCTATCCCGTCGTGATGACCGATCGGGTCGCCGAGACGCGGGACTTCTACCGAGACCACTTCGGCTTCGAGCTCACCTTTGAGGCCGACTGGTACGTCAGCCTGAAGCGCGGCGACTGGGAACTGGCGATCCTCGACCCGGCCCACTCGACCATCCCGAGCGGGTACGGCACACGGGTGCAAGGCCTGCTGCTGAACTTCGAGGTGGACGACGTCGACGCCGAACGCCGCAGGCTCGTCGACGGCGCGGGACTGACCGAGGTGCTGTCGCTGCGCAGCGAGGCGTTCGGGCAGCGGCACTTCATCGTGGCCGACCCCAACGGTGTGCTGGTCGACGTCATCCAGCCCATCCCGCCGACGGGCGAGTACGTCGACCAGTTCACGCAGTAACGGTCGTGCGCAGGTCGCCGTCCAGGCGTTCGGTGACGCCGGTCTGGTCGAGTAGTTGCAGCAACGGCAAAGCGACTCGCCGCGACGTGTCCAGCGCGCGGCGGGCCTGGCTGACGGTGAAAGGCTGGGGGAGCGCGGCGAGGATGTCGGCCGCTTGTCGTTGTGCGCCCGGCATCAGCACGATCCCGCCGGGCAGCAGGAGAATTCGGTCGACGGCGTGCGCGGCAGCCAGCTCCCGCCGCCCCAGGCGGAGTTCGTCCAACCGGTCGGCGGTCGGGGCGGCGAACGGCTTGGTCGCCAGGTCGGCGGCGAGCGTGGCCAGCGCCAGTTCGACCGCACGGGGAAGCAGTGCTCGTCCTGGTATGTGACCATCCACAATGGGCAGATCGGCCGCCTGGGCGAGCGGTGTGGCGATGCCGACCGGCAGGTCGAGCTCCCTGGCCACCGCGTCCACCGGGATGCCCTTCACGCGCAACGGATTCGCCTCGCACCACCGGTCGACCACGGTCGGCACCCGTTCGAGGAGCCACCGCCATCTCGCCGGATGCACCCGCCAGGCACCGACCTGGGTTCCCGTGACAGGCAGGCCGTTCATGCGGAACTCGTGCTCGGCCATGAAGCCGTTGCGGTGCAGCAGGCGATCCGCGACGACGGACAGCGGCCTGCCGATCAACTCGGCCAGCTCGGCGTCCAGCCGTCGCGCGTCGCCCCGCCGGACCAGCTTGGGCGGGTGCAGGTCGAGAACGTCGGCGCCCGCGACGATGACACGCAGACCGGGATCCCGCAGCAGGACGCGGTCACCGATCCGCAACGGCAACGCGCGGGCCAGCCGCAGCCGGGCACTGTGCGGGCCGAGCCGCCGCACGGTCACCGCGACATCGGCGGAACCGATGTGCAGATGCAGTTCCCGCTGTGTCTCGACTGCCAGCGCGACGTCGATCTCCGCTGTCCTCGTCCACGCGCCGGGCGTGGTGAGCGCGTCCCCGGCTTGGATTCCCTCGCGGTCGGTTCCGCGCAGGTTCACCGCGACCCGGGCCACCGCCCGAACCTCGTCGGTGTCCTGCTCCATCGACTGCAGGCCACGGACCCGGTGCGTCAGCTCGTCGCCGACTCGGATGGTGCCCGCGGCCAGGGTCCCGGTGACGACCGTGCCGACCCCGCGCAGGCTGAACGTTCGGTCGATCCACAGCCGCACGTCCGCGTCCTCGTCCGGCGTGGGAAGCGCGGCACACAACCGGTCCAGGGCGTGTCGCAGCTCGTCCAATCCGGCTCTCGTCGCGGCGCTGACGTGGACGACCGGGGTGTCGCGCAACGACGTGCGGCGCAGCTCCGCCAGTGCCCGCTCGCTGGCGTGGCCGGGATCGGCCAGGTCGCAGCGGGTGATCACGAGCAGTCCGTGCCGGACGCCGAGCGCGTCGAGCGCGGCGAGGTGCTCGGCGGACTGCGGCTGCCAGCCCTGGTCCGCGGCGACCACGAACAGGACGGCGGGCACCGGGCCGACTCCGGCGAGCATCGTCGGGACGAACCGCTCGTGGCCGGGCACGTCGACGAACGCGACAGGATCGCCGCCGGGCAACGTCGTCCACGCGAACCCGAGGCCGATCGTGAGGCCACGGCGCCGCTCCTCGGCCCAGCGGTCCGGGTCCCGGCCGGTCAACGCGCGCACCAGCGTGGACTTGCCGTGGTCGACGTGGCCGGCGGTGGCGACTACGTGCATGCCAGCACCGCGTCGACCAGCGCGTCGTCCTCATCCGGGTGCACAGTCCGCAGATCCAGCAGACAGCGCCCACGCTCGACCCGGCCGACAACCGGCCGCGCCCCGCGCCGCAACGCTTCGGCGTAGTGGCTGGGCAGGCTCACGGCCACGCTCGGCAGTTCGACGCCTGGCGCGCCACCGCCGCCGACCGCCGACACAGTGTCCTGGACTTCAGCCACATCGAGCCGTTTCACCAGCGCCCAGGCCCGTGCACGCAGCCGCTCGACATCGGCGGCGAGCATCGCCGCGACAGGCGGCTCAGGACCGCGCACCGTGGCCTCGAGCGCGGCCAGCGTCAGCTTGTCGACCCGCATCGCCCGTGCGGCCGGATGCCTGCGCAGTCGCTCGACGAGCCCAGCGTCGCCGAGCAACAACCCGGCTTGCGGCCCACCGAGGAGCTTGTCGCCGCTGGCCGTGACGAGCGAGGCGCCGTGTGCCAGCGCTGTCGCCGCGTCGGGCTCGTCCGGCAGCAGTGGATGCGGCCGCAACAGTCCGGAACCGATGTCCACCACCACAGGCGGCCCGAGCGTCGCCAGCTCCGCGACACCCACCTCGTGGGTGAACCCCGTGACCCGGAAGTTCGACGGGTGCACCTTCAGCACGAACCCGGTGTCCTCGCCGACCGCTTCGGCGTAGTCGCGCAGGTGGACCCGGTTGGTGGTGCCCACTTCGCGCAGAGTCGCGCCGGACGCGGCGAGCAGCTCGGGGATCCGGAACCCGTCGCCGATCTCCACCAGCTCACCCCGGCTGACGACGATCTCCCGCCCGGCGGCCACCACGAGCCCGCACAACAACAGTGCGGCGGCGTTGTTGTTCACGACGTGCACGGCACCGGCCTGGGGAACCGCGTCGGCGAGCGCCGCGATCGTGGCGCGCCCGCGCCGGGCGCGTTGCCCGGTCGCCAGGTCGAATTCGACATCCGTGCATCCGGCGGCGGCGATCAGGGCCGCGCGGGCCGCGTCCGACAGTGGCGCACGGCCCAGGTTCGTGTGCACCACCACGCCGGTCGCGTTGATCACGGCACGCAGGCTGGTCGCGTTCCCGGGCAGGCTGGCCACTGCCGTGTCGGCGACCGCGTCCGGCGGGATCTCGCCGTTCCGGGCTCGTTGTTGCGCCTCGACGATCGCCTGCTTCACCAGCGCGCCGCCCAGCTCCCGCGTCGCGGCGGCCAGGCGGGGGTCGGCGAGCAGCGCGTCCGTGCGGGGGACGCGCCTGCGCGGGTCGGTCATCCGGGTGTCCTCAATGGATTGTGGCGGAGGCGGACGGGAATCGAACCCGCCAACGACAGGTACTGCCGTTCAACAGTTTTGAAGACTGTGCCGACCACCAGACCGGAAACGCCTCCTCGAGTCATGCCACTATGACCGTATGACGGTCCGGCTCACACAGTACGCGCATGGGGGCGGGTGTGCTTGCAAGATCCCGCCGGGTGAACTCGAAGAGGTGGTACGAGGTCTGCACGGACCGGCCGACGACCTGCTGGTCGGTCTCGACAGCGGGGACGATGCCGCCGTCGTCCGGCTGCGTGACGGTGTCGCGGTGGTCGCGACCACCGACTTCTTCACGCCTGTGGTCGACGATCCCTACGACTGGGGGCGGATCGCGGCCGCCAACGCGTTGTCCGATGTGTATGCCATGGGCGGAATGCCGCTTGTCGCGCTGAACCTGTTGGCGTGGCCGCGTGACGTCCTGCCGTTGGAACTCGCCGCGGAGGCACTGCGTGGCGGCTACGACATCGCCCGATCGGTGGGCTGCCACGTCGGCGGCGGGCACAGCGTGGACGACGTGGAACCGAAGTACGGCATGGCCGTGACCGGAACCGCCGACCCGGATCGGTTGCTGCGCAACGACGCCGGTCGGCCTGGGATGCCGTTGTCGCTGACCAAGCCGTTGGGCCTCGGCGTGCTCAACAACCGGCACAAGGCGACCGGTGAGGTGTTCGACCACGCCGTGGCCACAATGGTCACACTGAACGACACCGCGTCCCTGGCGGCGCTGGCCGCCGGGATCACGTGCGCGACGGACGTGACCGGCTTCGGCCTGCTCGGCCACGCCTACAAACTGGCCAGGGCCAGCGGTGTCACCGCCGTGATCGACGCCGCCGCGGTGCCCTACCTGGACGGCGCCAGGCAGGCGCTGCGCGACGGCTACCTCAGCGGCGGCACGAAACGGAATCTCGACTGGGTCCGGCCGCACACGGACCTGACCGCCGTGGACGAGTCCGAGGCGCTGCTGCTCGCCGACGCGCAGACCTCCGGTGGTCTGCTGCTGGCCGGGGAAATCCCGGGAGCGCCCGTCATCGGAGAGTTGGTGCCGCGTGGTGAGCACGCCGTCGTCGTTCGAAACCGCTGAGGCGTAGCAGGATCGGCGTCAGGGCGAACAGGGCGACGGACAGGGCCGCGACCGAAAGCATCGCGCCCCGCATGCCCACGGCCTCCGCCCACAGGCCGACGTACACCGGGCCGAGCAGGAAACCGAGATAGGCCACGGTTGTCACGACCGAGGTCGCGCGGCCCCGGTGTGACTCGTCGACGTTGCGGGACACGACGCTGACGATCGTCGGGAACAGCACCGCCGTGCCCGCCGCGGCTGCCGCAAGACCCAGTGCCGCAACGAACAACGTGGAAGCGGCGGCGATCACCACCGTGCCGGTCGCGGCAGCCGACGCACCGACGAGCAGAACCGTGCGGGCGTTCACGGACTTGAGACCGCCGGTGATGAAACGCGTGATCGCGACCGTCGCGGCGAACACGGCGGGCGCGACAGCGCTCAACCCGGCGCTGGACTGGAGTTCGTCACGGGCGAAGACCGCGCTCCAGCTCTGGTGCGCGTTCTCGGCGGCGAAGGCCAGCGCGCCGAGCACCCCGATGATCATCAAGGGGGTGATTCGCCACAGCGCTGTCGGCACCGGTGTCGTCGTTGTGTGGCCATATGCGGTGGCGTGCGCGGGGACGAGCCTGAGCAACACCGCTCCTGCCGCCAACGCGATGACTGCGACCGCGACGAACGAGACGACGAGCGGGAGCTCCGCCGCCACCCCGGTCGCGAGGCTGCCGATGACCACGAAGCTGGAGAAGACCCCGTGGGCGCGGATGATCACCGGCCGCCCGGCGATCCTTTCGGCACGTCCCGCGAGCGCGTTGATGGCCACGTCGCCCGCACCGCTCGTCGCGCCGACCACGGCGAGGCCGACGCACAGGCTCACCAGGTCCACCGCGGTCAGTGCGAGCCCGATGCCCACCAGGCCGAGCGCGCCGGTGGTCACGGCTGTCAGCCGCAGCCCCCACCGATCGAGTGCCTTGCCCATCACCACCATCGCGGGCAGCGCACCGGCGCCGATGAACAACAAGGCGAAGCCGAGTTGTCCGGCGCTGATCCCCGCCTGGTCCCGGACGCTCGGCACGGCGGCGCCCCACAGCCCCCAGAACGCCCCGAAAGCGGCGAAGGCCACGTAGGCCGAGACGATCATCGGACGCGCCGCGCCGAGGACAGGTCCACCCATATGTGTAACGATACACATCTAGGCTCGCCGCCATGGGATCCAAGCGCGTGACCCTCGCACAAGTGGCCGAACTGGCTGGTGTGTCGGTCATGACCGCGTCCTACACGTACAACCAGCCCAACCGGGTGTCCGACCAGGCACGATCGAAGGTGCTCGCCGCCGCGGCCCAGCTCGGATACGCCGGACCGGATCCCAGTGCCCGATCATTGCGGCGCGGCAGCACCCGCACACTCGGAGTCGTGCTGGGGGAGCACCTGAGCTACGCGTTCGACGACCCGCAGGCGGTGTCGTTCCTGGCCGGAATCGCGGACGTCTGCGCTGGTCACGGATATGGCGTGACCATCGTGCCGATCACGGGCGCCGCGGATGACGTCACCCGGGTCCGGGACGCGGCCGTCGACGGGTTCATCGTGTGGACCACTGCCGACGACGACCCGATCATCGCGGCCGTGCGGGCCACGAAACGACCGGCAGTGGTGCACGGCGGCCCGGCGGTACGCGGCATGGGCCTGGTGACCATCGACAACCGGGCAGCCGCCTACGCGGTGGGACTCGTGGTGTTCGCGGGCGCCCAACGTCCGGCGGTGGTGAGTTGCCCGTTGTCGCGTGAACGGATCAGCACGATTACCCCAGGGGTCGCCCCGTCGAGCGCGCTGTTCGCGGTGACGCGGCACCGGCTGGAGGGTTACCGGCAAGCCGCCGAGGAGTTGGGTATCGCATGGCACGACGTGGTCGTCGCGGTGTGCGCACGCAATGACGTGACCGAGGCCGAGCACATCACAGCGACCCTGCTGGCGTCCGACGAACCGCCGGACGCGATCGCGGCAATGAGCGACGAGCAAGCAGCTGGCGTCGTCCGAGCCGCGCACGCCGCCGGCCGCGTCATTCCCGACGACATGACTGTCTCCGGATGGGACGACGCGGCCGTAGCACAACGACTCGGCCTCACGACCGTGGCACAGTCGCTACGAGACCAGGGCGCGGCGTGCGCACAAGCCGCGCTCGGCGGAAAACCTGACTCTTACGCCGACGCATGGTCCGTCGTACGCAGGACCACGACTCGCGGATGACTTGCGGACACGTCAGTCTCGTACGGCACCGTCCGGCCAAATGACGGCGACGGTGAGGCCGCGTTCGCGGGCGGCAGTGACGACATCGGCGGTGCCGCCGTAGCCGCGGGCTGGTTGTCCGTCCCATACGGCGACGAGTTCGTCTGCTTCGTCGAGCATGCGCAGGCTGGCGTCCATGTAAGCGTCGGAGTTGGGCTCGATGTGGTCGAGTTCGATGATCCGTACGGCTTGGGAGAGCAGGCCGTCGTAGGTGGCTTGATGCGACCCCGGAAGGCCGTCGCGGTATTTCTTGGCTGGCACAATGACGACCAGCGAACCGCCTGCGTCGAGCACGGTCTGCGCGAAGAGGCTGTCCGCGCCGTCAGCGATGCAGGACAGGCCGACAAGATCAGGTCCGGCGTGCTTGGCGACCTCGGCCGACAGACCAGCGGCGACCAGTTCTGCGGTCCGAGCAGGCAGTTCGCGGTGTCCTGTGACGGCCAGTCTGGTCACTGAATCTCCTGCTCGTAGAGGGCGTCCAGCGCGTTGTCGAGTTCTTGTGCTTCACGGGTGCGCGTAGGCAATGATGCCCGGAAGCCACGTACCCGCGTGGTGGTCAAAGTGGCCACTTCGTGTTCGGCGAACAAGCCAATTTCCTTGTGCTCATGGGAAAGCACCGGCTCTGTGTCGCCATTCGCGTAGCAGCCGTAGGTCACGATGAACACGTGCTTCTCTGCCACGTCGATGTAGTACATCCATGTATCGAGGATCGGCCCGGTGGTCACTTTCCATTGGGTCTCTTCGGTGATCTCACGTGCGACGCACTCTTCGGGTGTCTCGTCGAGTTCGATCCGGCCCCCAGGCAGTTCCCACTCGTTCCGGTCGTTCTTGAGCAGCAGCACTTTTCCGTCTCGCACGACCACGCCTTTGATTGAGACAGGAAAGGCGCGCGGGATGTAGTCGGGCTGGCTCTGGCTCATCGAGGCGTCCTCCGAAGTCGCTGACTCGCTGCTCACAGGCAACCTAGCGCCGCCGCACTGGCCAGTGGGCGACGGAGGGTTGACAGTCTGTCACTGGACGTGGCTGCTCGCTCCGGCTGTGCTGGTTGTTCCGGCTCGGCTGGCCGGACACAGCGGCACAGAGAGAACAGCCCGGTGACCTGTTCTGGTCACCGGGCTGGTTCACCTGGCGTGATGACGACAGATTCGAACCGCCGGAGCGTGCGCGGTCGACCGCGGTCAGTGAGCCATGGCCGGGCTGCCCTCTTCGCTGGTGTCAGGCCGGTTGGGCAGCATGAACGTCAGCGCGAGCGTGACCACCGCGAAGACGACCATCACTCCGAAGGCCAGCTTCATCCCGCTCAGCTGCGCCGCGTCGACGGCGACACCTTCCGACATCTGCTGGGTGGCACGCGTGGACAACAGGGTCACCGTGAGCGCGGTACCGAACGCGCCCGCGAGCTGCTGAAGGGCCCCGAGCATCGAGCTGCCGTGCGAGTACAGGTGGGCCGGGAGCGCGCCCATGCCGATCGTGAAGATCGGGGTGAACATCGCCGCGAGGCTCACCATCAGCAGGATGTGCAGGCCCAGGATCTGCCAGTACGGCATGGTCAGCGAGAACAGGGTGAACCCGCCGAGGGCGAGCAGCGAGCCGAGCGCGCCGGGCACGACCAGCACGCGCCCGCCGAACCGGTCGAAGACCTTGCCGAAGACCGGTCCGAGCAGCCCCATCGCGAGCCCACCCGGGATCAGCAGCAGACCGGTCAGCAACGGGCTCAGGTGACGCAGGTTCTGCAGGTACAGCGGCAGCAGGAACATCGCGCCGAGCATCGCGAGGAACCCGATGGACAGCAGGATCAACGAGATGCGGAAGGTGCGGTGGCCCAGGGTGCGCAGGTCGAGCAGCGGCGAGTTGGTGCGCTGCAGCTTCACCTGGCGGAACGCGAACAGCGCGACGAGCACCGCGCCGATGGCCGCGATGGTGATGCCCAGGCCGATCTCGTTCTCACCGAACAGGCTCAGGCCGTACACCACGCCGCCCATGCCGAGTGCCGCTACCGCGACGCTGAGCCAGTCGATCGAGCTGACCTGCGGCTCGCCGATGTTGGTCATCTTGCGCAGGCCGAAGTACGCGATCAGGCCCGCGATCGGCAGCACCACCACGAACAGCAGCCGCCAGGACCCGATCTGCAGGATGAACCCGGACACTGTGGGCCCGAGCGCGGGCGCCACCGAGATCGCGAGCATGACGTTGCCCATCACCCGGCCGCGGTCCTGTTCGGGCACGACGGTCATCAGGGTGGTCATCAACAGCGGCATCATCACCGCGGTACCCGACGCCTGCACGATCCGGCCGAGCAACAGCACCAGGAACGTCGGCGCGATCGCGGAGATCACGGTTCCCGCCAGGAACACGCCCATGGCGACCGCGTACGCCTGGCGCGTGGTGAACCGCTGGAGGAACCAGCCGGTCGTCGGGATCACGGCGGCCATCGTCAGCATGAAGGCCGTGGACACCCACTGCGCCGACTGCTGGGTCACGTGCAACGACTCCATCAGCCGCGGGATCGCGTTCAGCATGATGGTCTCGTTGAGGATGACCACGAAGGTGGCGAGCACCAGCAGCCGCACCACGGCGGGTGTGCGGCCGGCCGATCTGGCCGGTCGTTTTTGGGTCACAGCTGACATCGTCTTGCTACCTCTTCGTTTTCCTGCTCGCACTCGCCGCGCAACCCCCAGGCTGCCCCGGCACGGACATCGGTCTGTTTACCTCAGAGGACCGACACAACTGTCCAAACTCATCGGCCGGGACGAGTCTTCCCGATCCGGGCGACGACTTCATCCGAATATGGTGCAGTGCCGGGCGAGTGGGCTGAAACCGCAGGCCCAGCGGGTGTTTCAGCTCAGCGAGAACAGAAAATTCACCCCGGGTTTTTCGGTGGGGTGACCTCGATCACCTTCAAGCGATGAACGAGTCGGTGAGGGCTCGACGGTCTACCTTTCCGTTCTGGTTCAGCGGGAATGTGTCGAAAGCGGTGATCGTGCGCGGCACCATGTACGGCGGCAACCCGGTGCCCAGCGCGGTGAGGAGGTCGTCCGGGTCCTGAACTGTGCCCGTGTAGGCGGCGACGAGTTCGGTTTCGTCGCGTCCCGGCAGTGCGAGCACCACCGCGTCGGTGACGCCGGGCTGCCTGCGCATGGCCGCTTCTATTTCCCCCAGTTCCACCCGGTAGCCGCGGATCTTCACCTGGTGGTCGATCCGTCCGAGGTGGACGAGTTGGCCGTCGAGGCAGGTCACCCGGTCACCGGTCCGGTACCAGTGCGCGTCGGTCAGTTCCGTCGAGCCGTCGTAGATTTGTTTGTCTTCGCTAAGGAAACGGCCGACGTTGTCCGCTTCGTCGAGGTAACCGGGAAAGCGTTGCGGTCCGCGCACGCACAGTTCACCGTCGTCGAGAACCAGGTGTTCCAACTGCGGGTAGGGAAGGCCGATCGGGACCGTGCCGTTGGGCGGTTCAGGCCAGCTACCGCGCGGTAGCCGGTATTCGGTGCAGGTCACGGTCAGTTCGGTCGGCCCGTAGATGTTCTCCACGACGCTGCCGGACGCGGCCGCCTGCCACACCGCCGCCTGCTGGAGTGTCAGCGGTTCGCCGCAGAACATGCTCCACCGCAGACCCGGCATGCTGGCCGGCTTCAGCGCCTTCATCCGATGAGCCAGCGAGATCACCGACGGGACCGAGTTCCAGTGCGTCACGCGACCGCGGTTGACGAACCGCACGGGTGACAACAAGTCGCCACGGGTGGGAACGACCAGCGTCGCGCCGGAACCCCACGCGATGAACATGTCGTACACCGACGGGTCGAACGTCAACTCGAAGAACTGGGAGAACCGCGCGCCCGGACCGGCCTCGTAGCGGGGGATCACGTGCGACAGGTACGAGGTGACGTTCCGGTGTGCGATGCACACGCCTTTCGGAGCCCCTGTCGACCCGGACGTGAACAGGATGTACGCGATGTCGTCCGCTTCCGCCGTGGACGCGGGGAGCGTCGGCGGTGGACCGTCGACTCGTCGTGCCTCCACCACGGGGACCGGGATGTCCGGCGTGGCTTGATCGGTGAGTACGACGTCCATCGCGGACATCCGGGCGACGGTGGCGTTGCGTGCGGGCGGGAACGACGGGTTGAGTGGGATGGCGGTCGCGCCGAGCCGCTGGATGGCCAGGTATCCGGCGTAGGCGAGCACACTGCGTGCCGCCAGCAGGCCGACCCGGCGTGGCACGTCGCCCGTCCGCGCGATCAGCTGACCGGCGACGTGACCGGCCAGATCCGAAAGCTCGCGGTAGGTCAGCTGCTCCGAGCCGACCTCCAGGGCGACCCGGTCCGGGCCGTCGGCGACGGACGCGGCGAACCAGTCGTACATCGTCTGACAGGGGGCCTGCATGGTGGTCATACCTCCGCGACCAGTTCGGTGCACAGCTTGTCGGTGGCCGTGATCAGCCGGTCGAACGCGGGCACGACCAGATCGGGCCGGGGGGTACCGCGCTGTACCGACTTGGCTGCGAAGCGCAACGAGCGGGCGAGTTTCGTCCACGCCACGAGCACGGGCTGGACCAGCGGCAGCGGCGCCAGTCCACGTTCGGACAACGCGGTCAGCCGGAAATGCTGGTGCACACCGGCCGCCCACAGGTCGTCCACGGTGTCGACCACGGCCCTGCCGTCTGCGGCCAGCCGGTCGGCCAGGCGGCGCAGCGTCGGCAGGGCGTCCACGGACCACTCGTCGGCGGCAGGCGTGGACGTGGCTGTCCTGACCAACCAGCGGTAGGACGTGTCGGGTGGCAACGGGACTCGTGAACCCAGCGCGTGGGCGTCCCTGTTCCGCACGGCGTCCGGCAAACCAGGCATGGGTGTCATGGCGTGCCGCAGCTGGGCATCGGTGAGCCAGCCCTCGAACGGTCGCTGCCTGCCGTGCATGGTCATGGTGCTGAACTTGTCCACGGCCAGCCAGGTCCCGGTGCGCGCCGCGCGTACAAGTATCCAATGTGGACCGTGCTGGTCGGCGGGATACGGCGACCACGGCAGGTGCGCGGCGTCGGTCACCACGAGCACCTGGCCCGCGTCGGCCAGTTCCCGTGCCAGCGCCTCGCGTGCCGCGTCCCATGGCTGTGCGCCCCGGTAGGCCAGTTCCCGGCCGTTGCCGCGATCCATCCGGGTGTGCTGGGAGAACACCAGGCGGGAATCGGGTTCGGTGCGCACGCCGAGCCGGATCGCCGAGGCGATGTGCCACCGGATGTCGGTGATCTCCCACGAGAGGTACTCCGCGAGGTTCGCGGTGTAGCAGCTCAACTCCGCCGACGGTGTCATCCAGGTCATCGGGCTTCCTTCCGGTACGCGTAGCTGACCGGGATCGACGACCGGCCGCGCAGGCTGACCCAGTGGCACGACCGCCACGTGCCCGACCCGCGCCCCGGTGGGACGTCGATGTCCCACGGCCTGCCTGCCAGTCCCTCCCCGGTGGTCTTCACAAGTGCCTCGCGGACGGTCCACGCCCACGCGCGTTCCAGCGACCCGTCGGGGACCTGCACGTCGACGCCGACAGCCCGGTCCACACCGACGCACGCCGCGACAGCGCCCCGGTCGTGCGACACGCTGATCCCCAGTTCCCGATGACCGCGCAGATAGGGCTTGCCGCCTGGGTGTGTCACCACGTCGTCCGCCGCGGCGGACGGAACGACCACCCGCAGCAACCTCCGCAGCAGCCGCCAGGCCGCCGCCGACTCACGCATCCCCCGGGGCAGGGGGCCGGTGGCGACCCAGATCCCGGCGGCCACCCGGACTATCCGAGTCCGGGTGAACATTCCGGGTCCATCCCGCGCAGCAGTGACAGCGCGTCATCGGCCACAGTGGACAGAACGACCTCGGTCACGCCGCCGCCCACCCCGAACAGCCCGGCCTGGGCACGCAGGTGCTGCACGCCGTCAGCCGCGAAACCGTCGGCGCCTTGCAGGTGCGCGCATTCGGCGAGAACATGATCGACAGTGCTCGCGGCGGCGGCCTTCACCAACGCCGCTGTGGTGGTGTCGATCCGGCTGCCGACGGTCCTGGTCAACGCGTCCAGTTGGCGGAGCCGGACAAGGCACTCGGCGAACCGCTGCCGGACGCTGTCCAGATGCCACAGGGTGTTCTCGCCGTAGGACCGTGTGGACAAGCGCTCAAGCGTGTCGGCCAGGACACGGCGGCACAACGCCACCGACCACAGCCCACCGGCGAGGCGCTCGGTGCCGATGTGCCGCGCGAACGTGGCCAGGCCACGGCCAGGACGTCCGATGACCTGCCCGGAACACACGTGGTCGAAGCTGATGTGCCCGACCCCGGAACCCTCGAACAGGGGTGTGTCCGCCGGTGTCACGGTCACCCCCGGCGCGGACGCGGGCACCAGCACCCACGTGAAGCTGGAGAAGTGCCGTCCCGCCTTGTGCCTGGCCAGCACCAGGAACGCGTCGGCCGTGGTCGCGTTGGTGATCCAGCGTTTGTCGCCGGTGAGGTCGATCCCGTCGTCGCCGAGCCGGACCTCGGTGCGCAGCGCGGTCAGGTCCGAACCCGACCCGATGTCCGTCGCGGCCAGGGCGATCGTGTCGATCCCGGCTCGCACCCGGTGCAGGATCTCGGCGGGGCCGTCCGCCAGGATCGGCAGCACGGTCGCCACCTGCACGCACACCGACAGTGTCGTGCCGACCGGGAAACGCCGGTCCACCGCGGCGAGCAGACGTCCCAGCCGGTCCGGGTCCGTGCCGACCTGTTCGATCAGCCGGGCCCGGCCGAGTGCGCGCCACACGTCGCGGCCCGACGCACTGGCGGCCAGGCCGTTCAGCACGCCGGTCAGCGAGGGCGCGACCAGCAGATCAGACAAAGCGGACCTCCGGGTCGAGCAGCGCGAGCCGGCCGTCCGCGAGGTGCAACCGGTCGTTGCTGTAGTTCAACGCGGCCGACCGCAGGTCACGCAGGGCCAGCTCAAGCCGGGTCGGCGAGTCCTTGAGGTAGCCGTGCCGCAGCCCGACCGCGTCCACCAGGTCGTTCACCGCCGCGTGGCACTGTTCGGCCGCGGTGATCTTCAACGCGTTCAGCAGCAGTTGGTTGACCGGCTGGGACAGGTCCGGCGCGGTCGCCACGACGTGCTCGGCCCGCCGCAGCAGGGCGTGCACGCCGTCAAGTCGTTGCCGTGCGGTGGAAAGCCTGGTCAGCAGCAGTTCGGACTTGATGTCGAACCGGTCGCGGCCCTCCTTGCCGCGGATCATCCGCAGCACACGCGACAACGCGCCCGCGGCCGTTCCGAGCCACGCGGCGGACCAACCCAGATGTGCCAGCGGTGCGAAGATGGTGGTGGCGATGTCCCCGAACGCCCCGTGCTCGCCGATCACCTGCTCCCCGGGCACGCTGCCGACCAGCTTCATCGGCACGCTGTGGCTGGCACGCATGCCCATCGGCTGCCAGTCGCCGGAGGCGGTCACCTCCAACTGGTCGCGGTCGGCGTAGACCAACGAGACCTGGTTGGGGGAGTCGGCGTCCGGACTGCGCATGGTGATCAGGAAGCCGTCCGCGTGCGCGCCGCCGGTCACGATCGGCGCGAACCGGTCGACGGCCAGTGCCGTGTCCCCGCTGAGCGCGGACTCCGCGCTGCGCAGGTGACCGCCCTTGCCCGCCTCGGTGGTCACCGACGCCAGGTAGACCTGCCCCTGGCCGATGCGTTTCAGCAGGTCCGCGCGGAACGGCTCGTGCGCGTGCCGGACGACCGCGGCGACCTGCTGGCAGTGCATCACGAAGATCATCGACAGCGACATGTCGGTCCGGCCGAGCTTGATGCCCACGTCGACGACATCGGCCAGGGTCCCGCCGAGACCGCCGTACTCGGCCGGGACCAGCAGGCCGAGCAGCCGGGTGCGCCGCAACTCCGCCAGCGCCTCGACGGGGAACACCGCGTCCCGGTCGGCGCGGGCCACGTGCCGTTCGGCGACCTGGACGACCTGGTCGACGAGCTCGTTCATGCGGCCGCTCCCGCTGTCGCGATCGCCCGCCACAGGCTGCCCGCGGTGGCGAACGTGGCGTCACCCATCTCGTCGTCCGGCAACGAGACGCCGTAGGTGTCCTCGATGGCGAACAGCAACTCGATGGACTGCATCGAGTCGAGACCCAGCGCCCGCAGGTCCGAGTCCTCGGTGATCGGTTTGCCGTCGGCGAACTTCAGGAACTTGCCGAGCAGTTCGGTGAAACGCGCGTCCATGTCATGTCTCCGTTGAATTCCTAGTGAGAGCCAGCCGGGAGATCCTGGGCGGGGCGTCGCCGTCGACGACCACTTCGACCGGCAGCGGGTGGCCGAGGAACGCGACCAGGCTCGCGTACAGGCCGTACGCCCCGACGTTCGGAATCGCGAGCACGTCACCCGGCCGGACATCGGGAATCCGCGCCGACCGCGCCCACAGGTCCAGCGGCGTGCACAGTGGACCGGCCAGCATCGCGCCGCTGAGATCGCCGGGGGAGGTGACGTCCGGGACCAGCGGCGGCAGGCGGCGCAGGCCGGACATCCCGCCGAGGTGGTTGATCCCCGAATCCAGCACCACGACCCGCTTGCCGTGCGACCGCTTGACGTCGAGCACGGTCGTGTACAGCGTGCCCGCGGTACCGACCAGATAACGACCGGACTCGAACGCGATCACCAGGTCGTGGCCGTCGAGCATCCGGTCGAGTTCGTCCTTGAGCCCGGTGAGGGCGACCGCGCTGCCCGCGCGGGCGAACGGCGCGCCGAACCCGCCGCCGAGATCCAGCATGTGCATGTCGGCACCGTGCTGCCGGAGCACCTCGGTCAGCTCGATCCCGGTGTCCAGCGACCGCCGGAACTGCGCGACCAGATCGTCCACTGTGGTCATGTTGGTGCCCATGTACAGGTGCAGGCCCGACACGATCGCGTTCGGCCGTGACGTGAACTTCTCCGGCTCGGCGAGCACCCACGAGGTGTCGGCACCGAACTGGGACGCGACACCGGTCATCGCCAGACCCTGCCCCGCGACCGGCTGGTCGTCGTTGACCCGCAGCAGGCACCGCGCCTGGACGCCGTGCGCCGAGGCGATCCGGTCGAGCTGGTCCAAACCGGTCACCGAGTCCACGGAGAACTTGTCCAGGCCCGACTTGATGGCATACGCGAGATCCTCGTCCCGTTTGCCGGGCCCGGTGTAGAGAATCTCGTCCGCGGACCAGCCGGTCGCGAGCGCCGCGTCGAGTTCCCCGCGTGAACACACCTCGGCGCGAGCGCCGCCCTGGCGGATCGTGCCGAGCACATCCGGATGCGGGTTGGCCTTCAGCGAGTAGTACAGGATGGACCGGTCGGGCAGGGCCCGGACCAACGCCTCCTGGTTGGCCCGGATCTCCGCGAGGTCGTACACGTACGCCGGGGTCTCCGGCAGCCTGTCATCCACCGTCGGCCTCCACGAGCATCGCGGCCACTGCCTTGCGATCGACCTTCCCGTTGCCGGTCAACGGCAGCCGGTCGGCGACCAGGCAACGGCCGGGGATCTTGAACTCCTCGATCTCCTGGCGCATCCCGGCCAGGACGTGCTGCGGCGCGTGATCGGTCACGACCACCAGGACCGCCGGGCGGCCGTCGTTCGGCGGCAGGACCACCGCGGACTCCACCCCGGCGACGCGCCGGGCCGCGGCCTCGACTTCGGTCGCGCTGACCCGCAGGCCGCGTTCCTTGTAGATGTCGTCGAGCCTGCCGACGAAATGCAGGTGCCCGGCCTCGTCGAGCCAGCCGTGGTCGCCGGTCCGCAACTCCGGGAACAGGCCGTCGCGGCGGACGAACCGTCGCGCGGTCATCTCCGGCTGCCGCCAGTACCCGGACATCACGTTCGGCCCGCGGACCGTGATCTCGCCGATCTCACCGGCGCCGAGCCGGACGCCTGATTCGTCCACTGTGAACACCTCGGTGCCCGGCAGCGCCACACCGCAGGTCCCGGGGTTGTCCAGGTCGGCGTCCGGCGGCGCGATCGTGGCACGCTTGCACTCGGTCAGGCCGAACATCAACTGGACCGACAGGCCCGGAAGGGCGGCCCGCAACTCCGAAAGGACATTTCCTGGCATCGCGGCACCCGTGTTGGTCAGCAGCCGAAGCGCGGGTTTCCGCCCTCGATGCCTGGGCAGCAGCCGCGCGAGCGCCTCTGCCACAGCGGGGACCGCGGGCAGGACCGTGGCTCCCGAAGCGACCAGTTTGCCGACCAGCGACGGCCCGACCTCGGCCGGGCGCCCCAACCAGACCCTGGCCCCGGACACCGCGCCGAGGAACAGCTGGTACATGCCGTAGTCGAAGGACAGCGGAAGCGGACAGTAGATGACGTCCGTTTCCCTGTACCGGAGCACGGACTGGATGGCGTTCACCGCGAACACGACCGGCTGGTGCGTACTCACCACGGCTTTCGGCGCCGACGTGGTTCCCGAGGTGTAGAGCAGGAACAACGCGTCCACCGCCAAGGGGTCCGGACCGGTGTCGCCGGTTGCCTGCGACACCTCGTCCGTACGGACCGCCTTGATTGCCCTGGCCCGCGCTGTCGCGGCGAAGTCGTCGGAGATCAGCAGGACCGGTTCGCAGTCGTCCAGCACGTGCGTGAGCGACCATTCGGTGGTCTGCTCGTGCAGAACCGAGATAATCGCGCCGATCCGGGACGCCGCGTAGATCAGCACCGGGTGCAGAACCGACGACGGGCTCACCAGGACAATCCGGTCACCGCGCCGCACACCGTTGTCCAACAGCCACCTCGCTGTCCGGCGGCTGGCCGTCGCGAGCTCGTGATGGGTCAGGGTGGTGTCGCCACCGGTGATCGCGGGCCGGTCCGGCCAGCGCCGCGCGGCCTCGTCGGCGATGTGGTGTACCAGGCTCATGCGCGGACTCCGGGTTGTCGGGCGATGCGGCACAGGTCGTCGACCCGGTGCAGGTTCTCGGGGACCAGGTCGGCCGGGTCCAGTTCGACGCCGAGGTCGTCCTCCAGCCGTTCGATGATCTCCACCAGTCGGAACGAGCTGAACCGGGGCAACGTCGTGAACTCGAGGCCGCCGAGCAGCCTCGCCTCGGTGACCCCCAGCACCGCGCTCGCGATCGCGGCAACCGCCCGGCGCAGCGCGTCGCCAGTCAACGGGCCGCTGTAGGCGTTGGCGGCTCGTGTGGGCACAGCGAACACGGCACGATCGGCGGCCAGCAGCTCAGCCAGCCTGCCCACCAGCCACGGCGGCTCGTCCCGGCCGCGCAGCACGCGTCGATACGCCAGGTAAGCCTGCTCGGACAACGAATCCCAGCCTCGCAGGTGCTCTGCCATGTCGTCGGCTGGTCGGCCGTGCACCTGCTGGAACGCGGCGTGCAGTTTGCGTGACCGCGTCAGCAACCAGGTTTCCAGCGTGAGTCGCTCGACTGTTCGTGACCGGTTCGGGTCACGTTCGTACGCCGCGATGTAGCCGTCGACGTTGCCGTCGTCCAGCGACGGCGTCAGCCGGGGCAGGCCCAGTGTGGTGGGTTCGAAGTGGAACACCTCGGCCTGCGGCAGGCACAGCTGTTGGTCGCAGAGCTTCCACGTGCCGGGCGCGGCCGTTCCCCACTGGGTTTCGTTGGCGTAGGCGTCGATGACCGTGCAGTCAGGCGCGAGCAGGAAGCTGTGTTCCATGTGCTGGTTGCCGAAGTACGGCACCCAGGGCAGTTCGTAGGCGTCGGCGACGACGTACACGAGGTCACGTCCGGCGGTCCAATCGAACAGTTCGGGCCCCGCGACGGTCGCCCGGTCGCGCGCGACCAGGCCGAGCAGGTCCTCGGCCGCCGCGATCTGCTTGGCGAGGCTCGGTTCGACGGTCGGCAGCTCGTTCGAGCGGTGCCGCCAGTGAAAGGTCAACTGCGCGCCCAGGTTCAGGTGCGCGTCGGGGCCGTAGTGGTGGTCGGCGAGCACCGCGAGGTTGGTCTGCACACAGTCCATCAGGTTCGCGTGTACAGAGTCCGGCGACGGTGTGGCCATGGTGATCTCCTAGCTTCTGGTGACTGGGACGGCTTCGATGAGGTGGTCGTCTAATTCGCCCACCCGCACCGCGTGCCGCGGTTGGAACCCAGCCGCAGTGAGCAAGGCGTGGAACTCGCCCTCGGTGCGTTCCCGCCCGCCGAAGTTGACCAGCATGTTGATGTCCATCAGGTAGTCGTCCGGTGGCCCGCCCGGCTCCGGCGTCGCGGGCAGCACGGACTCGACGAGGACCAGCCTGCCGTCGGCGGGGATCGCCGCACGGCAGTTGGTGAGGATCGCCGCCGCCTGCGTGTCGTCCCAGTCGTGCAGGATGTTCTTGAGCAGCAACAGGTCCGCGCCTTTGGGCACCTCGCGGAAGAAGTCGCCTGCCGTGACCTCGCAGCGGTCGGCGACACCGGCGTCGGCCAGGACGCCTGCTGCCTGCTCGACGCCCTCCTCGCTGTCGAACACGATCCCGCGCAGCCGCGGCTCGGCGGTGAGGATCGCGGCGATCAGCGTTCCGTTGCCGCCGCCGACGTCCATCACGGTGCCGAACCGGGAGAAGTCGTAGTGTTTCGCGATCGCCTCGGCGGTTTCGGTCGTACCCTCGCCCATCGACGCGTTGAACAACGCGGACAATTCGGCGTCCTCGGCGATGTGGGTGAAGAAATCCGTTCCGTAGACCCGGTTGAACGCGATCTGTCCGGTCCGGACGCTCCAGTCCAGATCGCGCCACCCGCGCAGGATCGTCTCGTCGGTGCTCACCCGCACGACAGCGTGCAGTGAATCCGGCACGTCCTTGCGCAGCAACGTGCCCACCGAGGTCAGCGCGTAGTGCCCGGCGTGAGGTTCGGACGTGAGGCCGATCGCGGTCAGCGCCCGCAGCAGGCGCCGCAAGGACGGCTCGTGCACGCCGAGTTCGTCCGCGAGGTCCGCTGTGGAGCGTGTGCGGTCGGCGAGCCGGTCGGGCAGGTCGAGCCGCAGCGCGGCGACGACCAGTCCGGTGCTCGTGTAGCCCCACACCAGTCGCATCAGCGCCTGGCCTGCATCCTGCCGCATCGGTGCCCTCCCTTTGGCGATCAGCCCGTGTCAGCAGCTTCGGCGCGGCAGGGACAAATGTTCAACACCCGCCGTTGCAGGAAACCTCCAGTTCTGTGCAAGGGAATCGTCAACACTACAAATGTCCTCGGATTGCCGTGCCGTGCTGTCGACACGGCGGAATCCCCTCGGTTAGAAACGGTGACATGACCGGGAATCCAACGACAACGGCCGACGGGAAAAGCGTCGGGCTGAATACCGAGGTCCCGCATTCCGCCAGGGTGTACGACTACATGCTCGGCGGGACGGACAACTTCGCGGCCGACCGCAAGGTCGGCGACGACCTGATCGCCGCCATGCCGTGGATTCGCGGCGTGGTCAGGGCCAACCGGGCGTTCCTCGGCCGGGCCGTGCGGTACGCCGCGCAGCAGGGCGTCGGGCAGTTCCTCGACCTCGGCGCGGGTCTGCCGACGTCGCCGAGCACGCACGAGGTGGCCAGGCAGGTGCGCCCGGACGCGAAGGTGGCCTATGTGGACACCGACCCGATCCTGCTCGAGCACGCCCGCACGCTGCTGTCCGGTGGGTCGGACTCGACCGCGGTGGTGCACGGCGACGTGCGCGACCCGGCGTCCACCCTGGCCAACCCGGAGCTGCGCGCGGTCATCGACCTGGACAAGCCGGTCGCGGTGATGCTGATCGGCCTGATGCACCTGTTCCACGACGCCGACGACCCGTACGGGATCGTGGCGAAGTACCTCGCGGCGGTGCCGTCCGGCAGCATGCTGCTGTTCTCCCAGTTCACCGCCGACTTCACGCCGGAGACGGCCGGTGAGCTCGAGCGGATCTCCAGCGGTGCGGGCGAGCCGGTCGCGATGCGGACCGGCGCCGAGATCGCCCGGTTCTTCGACGGGCTGGACATCGTCGAGCCGGGTCTCGTGCACATGCCGAAGTGGCGGCCGGACGGTGCGCTGCCGGACGGTTCCGAACACGTCTTCCTGTACGCGGGCGTCGCCCGCAAGCCGTGAAACAGAAAGGGAAACCATGTACACCACACTGATCGTCGGGCGGATGAAGCCCGCCGAGAAGGACCTGATCGCCGGTCACTTCGCGAACTTCGACGACTCCGAGATGCCCCACCTGATGGGCACGCGGCGGCGTGAGCTGTTCAACTACAACGACCTGTACTTCCACCTGCAGCAGTTCGACGACGACCACGACTCGAGCGAGGCGATCCGCAACGCGATGGACCACCCGCTGTTCGTGGACATCAGCCAGAAGCTGATCGCGATGATCGACCCGTACGACCCGAAGACGTGGAAGCAGCCGACCGACGCGATCGCGAAGTCGTTCTACCGCTGGCAGCCCTGACCATGACCAGCCCGATCGCCCTGGTGCTGCCGGGGCAGGGTGCGCAGTACCCGGGCATGGCCGTGGAACTGCACGGCGCCGAACCGGTCTTCACCGCGGCCATGGACTCGTTCTTCGAGTCGATGGGCACGGTGGGGACGGAACTGCGGGCCGACTGGTTGAGCGAACAGCCGCGCGTGCCGCTCGACGACGCGTCACGGGCACAGCCGTTGCTCTTCGCTCTGGGATACGCGCTCGGCCGGACGCTGATGGAGCGCGGGATCACCCCGTCGGTGCTGATCGGGCACAGCGTGGGAGAACTGGCCGCGGCCGCACTGGCGGGAGTGTTCGACCCGTCCGGTGCGGCCCAGGTCATCCTGGCCCGTTACGAGGCGATGGCCACCGCCCCGCGCGGCGGCCTGCTGGCGGTGTCGGCGGCGGCGTCGGACGTGGAGCGCTACCTGGACCACTCCGGTGGTACGGGCATCGCGGCGATCAACGCGCCTAACCTGACCGTGGTGTCAGGTCCGGAAGCAGAGCTGGTCCAGGTCCGGGAGGTGCTGTCAGCCAACGGGATCGGCTCGATGCGAGTGGGCTCCCGGCAACCCTTCCACTGCCCGGCGGTGGTGGCGGCAGGGGAGAAGTTCGAGGCGGGGTTCGCCGGTGTGACCCTGCGTCCGCCGCGGATCCCGATCATCTCAACCAGAACAGGCCACCCGGTGACTCCGTCGCAAGCCGTCACCCCGGAGTTCTGGGCACGGCAGCTCGACGCGCCAGTGCTGTACTGGCCTGCCCTGGACACACTGTTCGGCGCGGGAGACTACACGGTCGTGGAGGCCGGACCAGGGAAGGGATTGTCCATGCTGGCAAAGAAACACCCCGCTGTCCGCGGTAGGCGCAGCAGCGTGGTCTCGTTGTCCCCGACACGGGCAAGCGGCACGCTGACGGCGTGGCGTGACGGGCTGGCACAGCTGAGCCACTGACAAATCACCGCCCCACTGTCCGGATCCGACAGTGGGGCGGTGCTGGTCTTATTCTCCGAGGACCGGCGCGAGCCGCTGCAGGAGCCACCCCGCGCACCAGCGGCCTTCGCTGTCCTGGGGATCCACGGCGGTTTTCGCGAGTTTCGCGGCGAGTGCGACGGGGTCCGGTGCGGTGGACGGGTCGTCGGCCACGGCGAGCGCGATCGACCACTCCCACTGCATGAGCCTGGACACCTCGGAGGCAACGCACAGACGCCGCACCTTCGCGTCGCTGCTGAGCACTTCGGCAACCAGTTCGGCGTTTGCCCGGCCCGGCAGGAACCCGACAATGGACACCGCGTTCGCGCGCAGTGTGCTCGTCTCGCCTTCCTTGGCCCAGCGGCGGAAGTTCTCGATCCCGTTGGGCCCCAGCAACGGGCAGACCGCCGCGTCGATCGTGCTGGACGTCGGACCCTCGATGAAGATACCGGGGTTTCCTGCTTCGACTGCTTCGCGGATCTGCTCAAGGTGTTTGTCGTCTTGGATCTTGCGCAGTCGGGGATGGGTGATGTCGCGTCGTCGCATGCCTGCTCCCAGAACTTGCTCGTAGGCCGCAATCACGTCCGGCGTTGCGGGTCTTACACCCGTTTCGACCTGACCGAGGTAGCCAGCGGAATAGCTGGTCGCCTTCGCCAGTTCGCGCAGCGAGTAGCCCGCGTAGTTGCGTCCGGCACGGAGCCGTTCACCGTCACTCATGTTGCTGACGGATGCTGACACCTTTGCTGACACCTGCTGTCTCCGTCCCTGTTCAGCGGGCTGTTTGTGCTGACGACGATACGCCTATGAGCTTGCATGTAGACAGCGCCGCAGGTCAACGGGCCGAGATACCCCGTTCGGGGGGTCTGGCGGTTCCCTATGTCACGGCGTGGTCAGCCGAACAGAACGTGTCCGGCGAGGTCATCTTGCGGCCCGGCGGCGGCGTTGGTTACCTGGACGAATCGATCGTTGACCGTGACGCGTACGGCGTCCTGTGGGTTCGTTCTGCCTCGTGTCCAGGTGCGGGGAAGCCGGTTTTCGGTGAGGTCCACTCGCTGCGGCAGCGTCGGGCGATGCGGCGACTGCTGTGTCAGGTTTGCGGCGACGCTGCCGACCGAACGCCGGACGGGATTCTGTGGCTCTTGCCGGACTTTCGGGAGGACTGGCCAGGCTGGCCGGATGCGATGGCGAACGTCGAGCCGCCGATATGTCTGCGCTGCGCGGGAGTGTCCATGCGGCTGTGCCCGAGACTACGACGTGGTGCGGCGGTGGTGCGGGTCCTCGAGTGTCCCGTTGTCGGTGTACGCGGCAAGCTCTACGCGCCAGGCCAGGAAGGACCCATTCTTGTGGGCACCGACGCCTTCGCGTTTGACGACCTGCGGATTAGGTGGGTACAGGCATTCAGCCTGGTCAGACAGTTGCGTGGGTGCACCCTGGTAATGCCTGGAGAACTGACAGGACACGACTCATGAGCAGCACGCCTGCTGCAGACGGGGACCGCGCACGGCCGTTCTGGCTGCACGAGCCTTGCCCGGCATGGTGCGACAAGTTCCATGAGGACAACCTCGACAGCGGCGACCGGCGGCACGTGTCGGACGAGGTGCGTGAGGTCCAGTTGTCAAGCGAGGACATGAGTGTCCATGGGCAATCGCCGCACAAGGCTTCGGACTACCGGCCAACCGAGCTGGTGATCTACCTCGACCAGCACGTTCGGGAGATCGGACCACGCGTGATCGTGGACCAACTGCCAGGCGATCGTACGAAGCTTCACTTGCTCCCAACTGAGGCAAGGCGCGTCGCCGAGGCACTGCTCGACATGGTGGCACTTGCCGAATGACCAGCTAAGCTACCGACAACCGCGTGCTCGTCACTACCACTGTTCCCGATGAACGGTAGGAGCGGTGCTCGGCTCAGCCCGGTGTCGCGTAGTGCGGTTGGGTCGCCTCAGGCGGGATGGGCAGAGGGGTCTCGATCGCTTCCCGCCTGATCCGCTCCCGCGCGGCGATCGCCGGGTCCGGCTCCTTCGGCTTCGCGGGTTTCTTGCTCGTCTGCGTTTTGGGTGCGGCCTGCTTCGACGGCGGTGTTGGCGTCGCCGACGGCTGCTGTTGCACCTTCGCTTCTTGTGTTACCGAAGGGGGCACGCTGGTCGGTGGAGCCGGGACCGGCGGCGGAACCACCGGTGGTTGTTCGGTACCGCAGGCCGCGACCAAGGCCAGCGCGCCAAGAGACAGGGACAACCGGAGTCGCATCTTCGAAATCCACGCTTTCGTCAGGAGTCAGCACCCGGAAGACGGGGCAGTCACAAGATCGTCGACGCGACCCTGATCGTTACCTGCCGTGGGCCACGGTATCCTGCCGCCGTGGAGCCGTTGGAGCTGGAGTTCGGCAAGGTGTTGTTCCGCTACGACCGCGGGATCTTCGAAGTCTTCAGCCTCCCGCCGACCTCCCTGCCCGATGTCCGTGTCCCGGTGCGTTGGCTGGGTGTGCGCCTGGATTTCTTCAAGGGCAAGACAGTCAAGGGCTCCATCCGGATCGGCACGATCAAGTCGCCGACCGAGCCGCTGTTCGCCAGGCTTCCCGACAAGCTGGAGCTCACGTACACCTACAACCCAGGGGTGCGCGTGCAACTCGAGGACGAGCCGCTGCTGCGCCAGTACTTCACCGAGGTCGCCACACGCGCCGACCGAACGGTCGAGTGAGCATCAGCGGGCCAGGATCGTGCGCAGCGCTTTGGCCATGGCTTCCGTCGCGTCCGTGACGGGGCCTGGGCTGCGCCACGCGACGAAACCGTCCGGGCGGATCAGCACGATCCCGTCCGGGGTGATGCCGTGGGCGGCGTCCAGGTCGGCGTCGCTGCGCAGGTGCGTGCCGATGCGGTACGTCCGCACCGGCAGGCCCTCGCCCGCGTGCTGCCATGCCCCGGCTGAGCCGACGAGTGCGACGAAATCCCGGCCGTAGAGGTCCAGTGTGGAGATCGGGCGATTGAAGAAGGCGACGGGCACGTGCGGTGCCCGGCTGCCGGGCTGCCCCCGCAGCTGGGAGGGGAGCAACGCGACGTTGCCACCGGGGTCGATCACGGCCTCCGAGCAGTACCTGAAACCCAGCGTCATGGCATCCACCGGCGCCGGGGGCGGCACGGTGTCCGGGTGGCGTTCGGTCTGGTACGTGTCCAACAGCGCAGGGCCCGCCATGCCTTTGACCACCGCCGCCAGCTTCCACGCCAAGTTGTGGGCGTCCTGCAGGAAGATGTCGCCGCTGTCGTGCGGCATGGTGCTGGCCGACTTCCCGGCCAGGAACACCCTCCCGAAGCGGCACCTGTGGTCGTCAGCAGCCAGACCGAGCTCGCGGCGGGTGTTGCTGTCGGCACCGTCCGCGGCGATGAGATAGTCCGCCTCGATTGTGTACTCGCCCTCGTCCTCGGCGACGGTGGCTGTGACACTGTCCGCGGAGGCGTTGAAGGACTTCAGTTCCGTGCCGAAGGACACTGTGGCGCCGAGCGCTTCGGCGCGTTCACGCAACATGCCTTCGAAGCGGTCCTGGACGATCGAAACGGCCGCGCACGGGCTCACCGCCGAGGTTTCCGCCGCTGAGTCACTGCGTCGGACGGCAACGTGTTCGAGCCCGACCTGGCGTAGCACCTCCATTGTGCGTGGGTTCACCGTGCGCGGTGTCGGACGGGCAAGGAGCTCGGCGCGGCGTTCCACGACAACGCATCGCACACCGTGCCAGGCGAGCAACACCGCGGCGGACAGGCCGGTCAGGCCGCCTCCCGCCACCAGGACCTGGGTGCGTGGCATCTCAATCCTCCTTGATCGAGGCGGTGACGGCCGGGACGACCTCCGCGGCGAACACGTCGATCTGCCTGTGGTGGTCCTCCTGCGGCCAGAACACGAAGCCGTTCATGCCGCACTTGCCGACCAGCTCGACGATCTGGTCCACCCATTGCCGCACCGAGCCGTGGAACGGCTGTGCCGAGGGGGAACCGATGGTTCCGGCGAGGTTGTAGACCTTGCGGATCGAGCCGGGTGAGCGGCCCGCGAGTGTCGCCGCCGCGTCGATCCGGGCGGACGCCGCCGGCAACCGGTCCAGGCCCATGTGCAGCAGGGACGGCTGCCAGCCGTCCGCCTTGGTGCCGACCAGGTCGAGCATGCGCGGGCCGTTGGCGCCGAGCCAGATCTCCAAGTCGCGACTGGGTGTCGGGCCGAACGCAGGAGATGTCCACAGTGAACGGATCAGGTCGATGGCGTCGCTCAGCGCGTCCACGGCCTCGCCGGGTGACCGGCGCGGCCCGCCCATCGACACGATGTCGTCCCAGAACGCGCCTGCCCCCAGCCCAAGACGCAACCGGCCACCCGTGAGCGAGTCCAGGCTGGCGGCTGCCTTCGCGAGCATCGCGGGCGGCCGCAACGGCAGATTCGCCACCGTGGGCACGAAAGCGACGCGCTGAGTCCTGGCCGCGAGGTACGTCAGCAGCGTCCACGTGTCGTGGTACGCCGGGCGGTACGGGTGGTCCTGAATGGTGATCAGGTCGAGACCCGCCTGGTCGATCCGCGACGCCAGCCGCGATGTCCCGGCAGGGTCGGCGTGGGCCGGATCGATGTTCGCGCCGAATATGAGGTCCACGGGCTCTCCTCAGGTCTGGTAGGGACGTGCGGCCCGCGCGTCGCGTAGCGCCCGTGCCCACCAGGAGAGTTGGTCGAGCATGCCCTTCGCGGCCGCGTCACACCCTTCGCGGTCGTGCGGCCTGCCGTGCTCGTCGAAACACCTGCCGTGGAAGCTCACGACATCCCTGATCGGCACGGCGTGCAGTTCGCCGAACACCATCCGGAGCTGCTCGACCGCGCGCAGCCCTCCCGAGCGGCCGCCGTAGGACACGAACCCGACCGGTTTGGCGTGCCATTCGGTGAAGTGCCAGTCGATCGCGTTCTTCAGCACAGCGGGGAAGCTGCGGTTGTACTCCGGCGTCACGATGACGAACGCGTCGGCGGCGGCCAGACTCGGCGAGATCGTCTCCAGTGCGGACATCTTCGGCGGCCAGGTCGGTCTTGCCATGCTCAGCGGCGGCCCGGTGGTCAGGTCGACGACGTCGATGCGGATGTCGTCGCGCTGCCGCGCCTCGCCGACGAACCACCTGGCGATGACCGGGCCGGTGCTGCTGCCCGGAACGCTGCCGATGATCACGGCCAGCCTGATGGGGTGCTCCGGCATGCTCATCCCTTCCACGTGGGCGCCGCCAGTTCAGTCGAGCAGCGCGCCACCGCTGGCGTTGATCAGCGCGCCGGTGATCCACCGGGCGTCGGTGCTCGCGAGGAATCCGACGATGTCGGCGATGTCGGTGGTCTCGCCGACGCGTTTCAGCGCGGCCATCTCCGAGAGGTGCGCCCGGATCTGCGGGTCGCGGAACACCGGCTCGGTGCCGTTGTCGGTGACGCCGGGTACCACGGTGTTGATGGTGATTCCCCGTGGCCCCAGGTGTTTGGCCCAGTGCAGGGACAGCTGTTCGACCGCGCCCTTGCTCATCGCGTACCCGATTTCCTGCGGGTTGCCGAAGCGCGTGATCCCCGAGGAGATGGTGATGATCCTGGCGCCGTCCGGCAACAGGCCGACGGCGCGCTGGATGATCAGGAACGGTGCTTTGGCGTTGACGTCGAACACTTCGTCCAGGTCCTGCCGCGTGGTCTCCTCCGGGTCCCGGACGAGCTTGATCCCGGCGTTGTTGACCAGGATGTCCAGTGTGGACGCGCCGGTCCGCGACTTGAGCCCGCTCTCCACCGCGTCGAACAGGTCGTCGACGTAACCGGGAGCGCCGAACCGCGCCTGGACGGCGAAAGCCTGTCCGCCGTTCGCCTCGATCTCGCGGACCGTGTCGGCGGCGGCGTCCGCCTCGGTCGCGTAGTGCACGGCGACCAGTGCTCCGTCGCGGGCGAGGCGTTGCGCGATGGCCCGGCCGATGCCACGGCTGGCGCCGGTGACGAGTGCCGTCTTCATGTCGTCCTCCTGTCAGCGCCGAACCACTGGCGCAGTGCGGCTTCGAGGGTTCCGCAGGTGCCGCCGACCCAGGCGATGTAGCCGTCCGGCCTGATCAGGGCGCTGCCGAAGCCCAGTTCGTCGGCGAATTCGACGCGGTCGGCCCAGGGTGCGGCGACGGCCCGATCGCCGCCCAACAGCACACCTTTGCCCGTACGCAGGGCCGGAATCGGCGGGATGCGGCTGCCGACATCGCCGTAGCGGATGCCGAGGCCGCTGATCATCTCGGCGAGGTGGTTGCGGACCGGCTCCATCGCCATCAGTTCGGCCATCACGGTCCGGACCGGTTCGATGTTCTGGTCGCTGAACAGCAACTGGGTCTGTGCGGCGATGTTGGCCAGGACGTGCGCGCCGACCGGGTGGCGTTCCTCGTGGTACGTGTCCAGCAGGTCGACGTCGCCGCGTACCTGGGCGGCGAGTTTCCAGCCCAGGTTCATCGCGTCTTGCAGGGCCAGATTGATCGCTTGACCGCCGGTCGGGAGCTGCCGGTGCGCGGCGTCCCCGGCCAGCATGACCCGGCCCTTGCGGTACTGGGCCACCTGCCTGCGGGTGTCGTCGAAGGCGTTGAGCCACACCACGGCCCCGCCGCTGATGTCCTCGCCGGTGATCCGGTGCCACGTGTCGACCAGCTGCTGACGCGTCGGCTCGGTGCCCTGGGGCCGGGCACCGAACTCGTGCATCATCAGCCTGGTCGTGCCGTCCGGGTAGCGGTAGGCGTTCGCCAGTCCACGCGGATGCCGTTCGAACTTCCGGTTCGGGATCTCGATGCCGGTGATGTCGGCCCTGATCAGCTCGCGGCCCGCGTCCTCGCCGGGGAAGTCGAACCCGGCGAGCCGCCGGACCGTGCTCTGCTCACCGTCGCACCCGACCACGTAGTCCGCGCGCAGCACGACTGTGCCCGATACTTCGACGCCGGAAATCTCGACACAGTCGGACTTCTCGGTCAGCCCGGTGACCTCGAACCCGCGGCGCACCCGAGCGCCGAGCCCGGTGGCCCAACGCTCGAGCAGCGCCTCGGTCCGGGTCTGGAGCAGCTTCCACTGCCCCGGGTAACGCGTGTCGGCCGTCAGGTCGAGCGGGAGCCCGCCGAAGTGGCCCATCGGCAGGTTGGGCAGCGTGCCCAGCTCGTCGAGCAGGCCGCGCTGGTCGAACAGTTCCATCGTGCGGGCGTGCAGCACGGAGGCCCGTGACTCGGTGACCGGTTCGGCCAGCCGTTCCAGCACGATCACGTCGGCTCCGCCGAGCCGCAGCTCACCGGCCAGCAACAGCCCTGCCGGGCCTGCGCCGACCACGATCACGGACGTGTCCCGCACGACGGCTCAGCTCCGCTTCTCGGCGTAGTCCTTGGCGTGCCCGAGGGTCGCGCGGCTGTTGGTGCTCAGCGCGTTGTGCACGAACTTCTTCGCGTCCGCCACGGTCGCGTCGGCGCCGAGGATCCTGGCGATGTTCTCGGTGTTGATCACGACCGTGTGCTCGGAGGACGCGGTCACGCCGTCGTCGTGCTCGACGAACTCCCAGTAACCCGTGTGCAACGCCATCAACGCGGGCAGCGTGGTCTGCTTGTACACGATCTTCTCGTTCGGGAAGCAGACCCGGACCGACTTGGTGGTGTGCGTCGAGCCGTCCTTGGTCCGGGTGTCCATCTCCAGGACCTGCAGGCCCGGGGTGTCCTCCTGCAGTGACACCCTGGCCACGTGCGGCAGCCGCTCGGTCCACCGGTCGGCCTCGTTGACGAACTCGTAGACGTCCTTGGCCGAGCCCGCGATCTCGACCGTGTCGACGAACGACAGCATCAGGTCCTCCCGCGCCGTCACCGCCGCCCGTTCGATGTTCTCCTTCAGCGCGCCGAGTTCCTTGCGGCTGTTGGTGTCAACGGCTTCGTCGATCCACTTCAGACTGTCCGGGTCGTCGTCGATCGCCCGGTAGTCGTGCAGCAACCGGACACGGCTCTCGCCTTCCGACAGCGGCTCGATGATCCAGCCGCCGCCCATGGACGCCACCGGCGGCGGCGAGACCTCCTGGCGGAAGTCGATGCGCCGCTCGGCGGGCTTGAGCCAGCGGCGTGAGGTCCAGTTCTTGGCCTCGCCGTTGGCCGTCGCCCAGATCCGGATCCGCTCCTCCTCGGCCGAGATCTCGGTCCGGTCGACGTACACCGTCGGTGGGAACAGCCGCGGCCAGTTCACGCACTCGGCCAGCAGGCGGTAGATCTCGTCCGCTCCGGCCCGCACGGTGATCTCGTGCTCGACCTCACGCAGGTTCTCGTTGGACACGTCACCGCTCCTTAGAAGTTGCCGAGGCCGCCGCAGACGTTGAGCGCCTGCGAGGTGATGGACGCGGCGGTGTCCGAGACCAGGTAGCCGACCAGACCGGCGACCTCGTCGGGCGTGGAGTACCGGCCGAGCGGGATCTTGGCGTTGAACTTCTCCAGGATGGCGTCCTCGGTGGTCTTGTACGCCACCGCGTACCGCTGCCGGACACCCTGTGCCATCGGCGTTTCGACGTAACCGGGGCAGACGGCGTTCACGGTGATGCCGGTCGGGGCGAGTTCGTTGCCCAGCGCCTTGGTGAAGCCGACCACGCCGTGCTTGGACGCCGAATACGGCGCGCCGAGCACCACGCCCTGCTTGCCCGCGGTGGAGGCGATGTTGATGATCCGGCCGGTCTTCTTGTCCCGCATGCCGCCGGTGGTGAGCACCTCCCTGGTCATCAGGAAGACGCTGTTGAGGTTGGTGGCCATCACGTCGTGCCACAGTTCGTCCGGGATGTCGGCGGTCGGTCCGCCGCCGGTGCGACCGGCGTTGTTGACCAGGACGTCCACCGGGCCGTAGCGGTCGACGGCCGCCTGCACGAACCCGCGGACCTCGCCGGGCTCCCGCACGTCGAGGCTGGTGCCGTCGACGTCGAAGCCTTCCTTCTGCAGGGATTTCACGGTCGCGGCGACGTTGTCGGCGGTCCGCGCCCCGATGAAGACCTGGTGGCCGAGCCCGGCGAGGGCACGGGCGACCGCGAGGCCGATACCGCTGGTCGCGCCGGTGACGAGGGCTACTTTCGGCATTGCAGTTCCCTTTCGGTGGGGTCAGGCCAGGCTGAGCAGGCGGGCGTTGACGATGTCGAGCAGAGCGCGGGGCGTGTCGGCGTCGTTGAGGGCCTCCTCACCCAGCGAGACGCCGTACTCGCGTTCGATCCGGCTGGTGGTCTCGAAGATGGCCAGCGACTCGTAGCCGAGGTCCTCGAACTTGGTGTCCAGGATCTGCGCGTCGAGGTCGACGCCCTCGTCCTCACCCGCGCACTCGCGCAGGATCGACTTCAGGTCCTCGATGGTGAACTTGTCGGACATGTTTCCTCCTAGCGAGCGGACCGCACGACGACGGCCGAGTTGAAACCGCCGTACCCGCGGGCGATCACGAGAGCGCTGCGCGGCGGCGTTGTCCGGATCCCGGTCACCACGTCCAGCTGGTAACCGTCGTCCGGTTCGATGTGGACGGTCGGCGGGAGCACGCCGTCGCGGATGGCCAGCAGCGCGGCGGCGACGTCCAGCGGGGCGGCGCCCGCGTACAGCCGTCCGGTCATGGTCTTCGGCGCGGTGACGGGCACCCCGCGCGGCCCGAACACCTCGGTGATCGCCTCGGCCTCCAGCCGGTCGAGCTCCGGAACGGCGACCGCGTCGGCGAACACCACGTCGATGTCCTGTGGCGCCATACCGGCGTCCTGAAGCGCCAACGTGATCGCCCGCTTGAGCGCGGGTGGCCGTCCGCTGCCCGGCCGCGGGTCGAAGGTGGACGCGTATCCGGCGATCTCGCCGTAGATCTCGGCGCCCCGCTTTCGCGCGGCGTTCGCTTCCTCCAGGACGAACAACGCGCCGCCCTCGCCGGGAACGTAGCCCGACGCGGCCGCGTCGAACGGCAGATAGGCCCGGTCCGGCGTCTCGGCCGTGCTGATCCGGCCGCTCGCGAGGTGCGAGATCCAGCCGTACGGCGAGATCGAACCGTCCACACCGCCGGTCAACGCCAGCGGCGTGCCCTTGCGGATCTGCCGCCTGGCCTGGCCGATCGCGTCCAGCCCGCCCGCGTGGTCGCTCACCAGAGCGGCGCTCGGGCCCTGCATGCCGTTGCGGATCGAGATCTGCCCGGTGTTCACCGCGTAGAACCACGCGAACGACTGGTACGCGCTGACGTACTTGCTGCCCTTGCTCCACAAGGCCTGCAGCTCGCGTTCACCGAACTCGAAACCACCGGCCGAGCTGGCGGTCACGACGCTCATGTCGTACCCGTCGAGCTGGTCGGGCTGCACGCCCGCGTCGGCGAACGCCCAGTCCGCCGCCACCAGCGCCAGGCGCGTCATGTGGTCGGTCTGCGGCAGCAGCCTGCTGGACAGGTGCTCCTTGGCCACGAACCCCGGCACCTCGCCGGCGAACCGGGCCGGGTAGCGGCTCGGGTCGAACCGGGTGATCCGGTCGATGCCGCTGGTGGCTTCCAGTGTGGCGGCCCAGTAGGCCTTGGTGCCGAGGCCGTTCGGTGCCGTGACACCGATCCCGGTGACTACTGTGGACGGTTTCATCGGCTCGCTCCCGGTGCGGTGAGCACCATCGCGCTCTGGAACCCGCCGAACCCGCTGGCGACCGTCAGGACGGTGTCGGTGTCCTGCTCCCGTGCGGTGACCGGGATGTAGTCCAGGTCGCACTCGGGATCGGGGGTGTGCAGGTTCGCGGTCGGCGGCAGCACGTCGTGCTCCAGTGCGAGGACGGACGCGGCGACCTCGATCGCGCCGATGGCGCCGAGCGAGTGCCCGATCATCGACTTGATGGAGCTGACCGGGATCCGGTACGCCTGCTCACCGAGGCTGCGCTTGAACGCGGCGGTCTCGTGCCGGTCGTTCTGCTTGGTGCCCGACCCGTGCGCGTTGATGTACTGGATGTCCTCGGGGTTGACGCGTGCCTCGTCCATCGCGACACGGATCGCCTCGGCCATCTCGCGGCCGTCGGTCTTCAGGCCCGTCATGTGGTAGGCGTTGCAGCGTCCCGCGAAGCCCGAGATGACCGCGTGGATGTGCGCGCCGCGTTGGCGTGCGTGCTCCAGGTCCTCCAGGGCGAACATCGCGGCGCCCTCGCCGAGCACGAACCCGTTGCGGCTGGCGTCGAACGGCCGGGAGGCGTGCTCCGGGTCGTCGTTGCGCGGGGTGGTCGCCTTGATCGCGTCGAAACAGGCCAGCGTGATCGGCGTGATCGGGGCGTCGGTGCCGCCCGCGATCACCACGTCAGCCGAGCCCTCGCGGATCAGCTCGCAACCGTAGCCCACCGCGTCCACACCGGACGTGCAGCCGTCGGAGACCATGGTGGCGTGGCCCTCCGCGCCGACCGCCCACGCCACCTCGGCCACGATCGAGCTGGGCACGAAGAAGTTGTAGAGGTGCTTGGACGCGTAGTTCTCGTCGAGCAGGTCCAGTTTGCCGTCGTCGCTGGCGACCCGGTACTCCTCCTCGAGACCGATGGACGCGCCGATCGCGCTGCCGACGCTCACCGCGATCCTGCCGGGATCCACAGTGGACACGTCAAGGCCACTGCGGCGCACGGCTTCCCGTGCGGTCACCACACCGAACTGGGCGGCCCGGTCCATCCGCTGGATCTCCTGCGGGCCGAGGCCGTGCTCGGCCGGGTCGAAGTCCGCCTCCGCGGCGATCCGCGACCGGAACTGCGCCGGGTCGAACGACGTGACCAGCCGGGTGGCCGTGCGCCCCTCGGTGAGCAGCGACCAGAACTCCGGTACGCCGATCCCGCCGGGGGAGACGACCCCGATCCCGGTGATCGCCACTTCTCTGCGAGTCATCGTGTTTCCTTCGGGCCGAACCAGCGCTCCAGCGCGGTCGCCAGGTCGTCGCTGCTCTCGGGTGTCCACGCCAGGTGCCCGTCGGGCCGCAGCAACACCGCCGCGGTGCCGTCCAGCGGGCCGCTCTCGTGCGGGGACGCGGTGATCACGTCCACGCGGTCGGCCCACGGTTCGGCAGCGGCGCGCAGGTCGGCGTTGTCCGCGCAATCGATCAGCACGCCACGAGCGGGGCGCAGCAGTTCGGTCGTGGTGGTCTTGCCGTCCGCGGTGATCAGTTCGACGAGTGGCATCCGCTCGCCGAGCAGCGGGTGCGTGCCCTCGCCGACGTCGTAGCGGGCGGCCAGGCCGCTGACCATGCGTGCCAGGTGCCGGTGCGCCTCCGGGTACTCGACCAGTTCGGTCATCACCTGGCGCAGCGGCATCATCTCCGGGCCGCGCAGGAACAGCAGCGCCTGCGCGCGGGTGTTCATCGTCAGCCGCTCGCCGACAGGGTGGCGTTCGGTGTGGTAGGTGTCCAACAGGCTGTCGGGGCTGTCACCGCGAACCACCGCGGCCAGTTTCCAGCCGAGGTTGACCGAGTCCTGGATGCTGGTGTTCATGCCCTGGCCGCCCGCGGGCAGGTGGATGTGCGCCGCGTCGCCCGCCAGCAGCACACGGCCGCGCCGGTACTCGGTGATCAGCCTGGTCGCGTCGGTGAACGCGCCGATCCAGACCGGGGTCGCCGCCGAGATGTCCTCACCGGTCAGGCGTTTCCACGCCTCGACGGTCTCGGCGAACGTGACCGGTTCGGTGCGTTCCTTGGGCAGGTTGGCCTGCTCGCAGATGGTGATCCGGAAGACGCCGTCCTCGAGCGGCCCGCCCATGACCATGCCGCCGGGGACCTTCTCGCCGATCTCCCTCGGCTTCATCTCGATGCCCTTGAGGTCGACTTGGAACATCTCCATCGTCCCCGCGACACCGGGGAAGTCGAAACCGCATTGCTTGCGGACCAGGCTGCGCCCGCCGTCGCAGCCGACCAGGTACCGGCTGCGTAGCGTGTGGACAGTGCCGTCGGGCCCGGCCACCTCCACGTCGACACCGTCGTCGTCGGGCCGGATCGCGCGGACAGTGTGCCCACGGCGGATGTCGGCGCCCAGTTCGGCCGCCCATTCCTCGAGCACGGTCTCCGTCTGCGACTGCGGCACCGTGCGGTTGGCCAGGTGCGGGTTGTCGAGAACGCTGAAATCCAGTGGCACGCCACCGAAGTGGCCGAGCGAGCTCTGTTCGGGGTTGCCGAACCTCGGCAGCAGGCCGCGCTGGTCGAACACCTCCATGGTGCGGATGAACAGCCCAAGCCCACGGGATTCCCCGGTCCGCTCGGCAAGCCGCTCAAGGACGATGACGTCGGCTCCGCCGAGCCGGAGTTCGGCGGCGAGCATCAGGCCGGACGGCCCGGCGCCGACGACGATCACGGGAGCGTCAACGGGCTTCCCATTGACCATGAGCTGTCGTTCCCTTCGTGCGTACGATGGCAGCGCGGAAACCACCCGCGATCAATTCGCGTGGGTGTCGAATGGAGAAGGTTTCCGCACCAGGACAGTGCTTTCTGACGGGCTGTCTGGGTTTTTCGGTGCTGTCGGTGTGTTGATATCGAGTCTTGCCGCCGCCCGTGCCCCGCGTCAACGCGTGAGCTGCAAGAACAACCACAAAGCTTTGTCAAGCGTCTGCCAAGGGGCGGCAACTGCCGTGCGGAAAATGCGATTCGAGCGCGATTAACGGCAGGCGAAGCGGAAGCCGACCCCGCGCACGGTGCGAATCCAGCCGCTGCCGCCGAGTTTGCTGCGCAGCGAGCCGACGTGGGTGTCGATCGTCCGGCTGGCGCGCACGCTGGCCGCGTGCGGGGTCTGGTCGCCCCAGACCTCGGCCATCAGCCGCTGGCGCGTGACGACGGTGCCCGCGTTGCGCGCCAGGTAGTGCAGCAGCTCGAACTCCTTGCGGGTCAGCTCGACGTGCCTGCCGTCCAGCCGTGCCTCGCGGGCGGTCGCGTCGATCTCCAGCGCGCCGATGGACAGGCTGAGCTCGACCGCGCGGGGCCGCTGACGCGGCCGCAGCCGCCGCATCAGCGCCTCGATCCTGGCGAGCAGCTCGCGGAACTCGTACGGCTTGTCCATGCAGTCGTCCGAGCCGGCCTGCAGGACCAGGACGCGCTCCAGCTGCGCGCCGCCGTCGGTGAAGGCGATCATCGGGGTGTCGCTGAGCTGTCGGATCTGCCTGCACACCTCGAGACCGTCCATGTCGGGCAGTTCGAGGTCGAGCAGGATCAGGTCGGCGTCGTCGTTGGCGGTCAGCGCCTCGCCGCCGGTGCCGACCGTGGCGATGTCGTAGCCGTGGCGCGACAGGGTGTGTGGCAGCGAGCTGGACTTCTCCCGGTCCTCGACGAGCAGGATGCGAAGCGAGTGCATGATCATAATCCCCAGTGCTTGGTGCGGTACGGTGCCTGCCGGTTATTGCGAACACCCGGCCCGGTTTTGGGCGTGCTGCGCCCTCGTGTGTTTCCGGGCTGTTACGTGAGTGGAATACGCCTCCTTCGCCCAGGCGGTGTGTGCGGGCGCAGAGGTTTTCCAGCGACGTTCAACGATCTCCCCAGGTTTCCCAGCGGAACGAGTGGTCCCTGTGAACCTGGGTAATAGATGACCGCAGGGCTGTCAAGCGGGTCAAACCCTGACAGGTTTCACGGAGAGTCGCCGGGGACGCTGCCGGTGTAGATTTTTTCACCTGTTCGTACTGTTGACGAACCGGTGTTTCGCCGGGTGGGCACACGTGGGGTGATATTAGGCTGGGCTTACTGGTACCCCGTTGGGTGGTATCTTTTTGCGCGGTCGCCGATGTGATTCTCGCCCCTGAATGTAGGTGAATGGCTAGAGCTGCGTAAAAGTGGTGTGGGTTTCAACCGTCCGCTGAGGATGATTCACTCGATCCTTTTGTCTGATTTCGCCGTTGTCGACCTGCCTCGGGCGTGTCTGACTCGCGGCGGTAGTCGGGTCCTGCTTGTGGCGAGGGGCATCCATCCGGTACGCACGAGATGTGCCACCAGTGACCGCTGACGAGGACCTGGATGTTTTCTGGCGATGCCGTTGAGTTCACTTGACGCGGATTTTCAACGGCGCCATGTGTATCCGGACGCGGGTTGCCACCGGTCGGCGGATAAGCCAGGATCGAGCGTGAGCCCGCTGGAGTCGGGCATTTCAGCGTTTGTGGTCGGGTCGACCCAAGAGAAGCTGCTTTCCGCATGCCACCGAGTTCCGATGTGGAGCGAACATGACGAACACATTCACGACCGAACAGGACACTCTGCTGCGCAGGCTGTCGGACCGAGCCGAGATCTCCGAACTGCTCACGCGGAACTGGCGCGCACTGGACGCACAGGAGTTCGACGACGCCGACGAGATGTACACCGACGACATCACCCTGGTCGTCGGCGGTGGGGAACCGATCGCGGGTCGCGCCGAGGTCGTCCGGATCACCCGTGAGCTCAACGTCCACTACCAGGCCACACAGCACAACGGGTCCAGCCTCGGCATCGAACTGGACGGCGACCGCGCGACGGTGACCGCCAACGTGATCGGGGTGCTGATCGGCCGCGAGAACGAGGCGCCCCCGGTCAGCGTGAACGTCACCGGCGCCCACGTGGGCTGCGTGCGCACCGAGCGCGGCTGGCGGATGAACAGCATCGAACTGACGCCGCGATACCGCTACCCGGTCGGCTGACCACACCCCGGCCGGTGCGGGTACGGCCCGCACCGGCCCGCACGACCACCGACCCCGGATCACGAGGACTGCCATGCCTTTCACCGAGATCGAACTCGACTACCTCGCCAGCCAGCCGCTCGGCCGGCTGGCCACCGCGCACCCCACCGGTTCGTTGCAGGTCAAGCCGGTCGTCTACCGGTACAACACCCGCACCGGCACGATCGACATCGGCGGCCGCCGGATGGCCGCCAGCCAGAAGTTCCGCAACGTGACCGCCAACGGCCGCGTCGGATTCGTGGTCGACGACGTGGTGTCGCCCGAGACCTGGCAGGTGCGGTGCGTCGAGATCCGCGGCCACGCGGAGGCCATCACCGAACCGGTCGACTCGGCGTGGGAGGGCGCGGACGTCGGCTACGACGGCGCGATCATCCGCGTCCACCCCCGGCGCGTGATCAGCTTCGGCATCGAGAACGTCAACCCCGCCGCCGCCGGGAAGCGATGACCGTGGAACGCAGCCGATGGAGCCTGGTCGTCGCCGCCGGACTGGCGGTGTTCGTCGCCCAGTTGGACGCCACGATCGTGAACATCGCGCTGCCGTCCATCCAGGACGACCTCGCCACGTCCACGGCGGCCGTGCAATGGGTCGTGCTCGGGTACCTGACGCCGATCATCGGGCTGGGCCTGTGCGCGGGGCGATGGGTCGACGCGGTCGACCCGCGCCGGGCGCTGGCGCTGACGTGCACGGGATTCGCCCTGTCGACGGCGGCGGCCGGGCTCGCGCCCGGCATCGGGTGGCTGGTGGCGGCGCGGGTGGTGCAGGGCACGTTCGGCGCCGTTCTGCTGGCGCTGTCGTCGGTACTCGCCACCGTGTCGGTTCGGCCGGACGCACGGGCGCGGGCGTTCGGTGTGATCATGCTGTTCGGCACCACCGGTGGGGTGACCGGGCCGGTCGTCGGCGGGCAGATCGTCGAATCGCTTGGCTGGCCGTGGGTTTTCTACCTGTCCATCCCGCCGCTGGCTGTCGTCGCGTTGCTGGCCGCTGGGCAACTGCCGCTCGGTGACCGGTTGACGTGGCCACAACGCCGTTGGCTGGTCGAGGCGGCCACGTTCGGCGGCGGCGCGATAGCCGTCCTCTTCGGACTCTCTTTCGCCGTCACCGAGAGCCCGGTGTGGCTGATCGTGTCGGTGCTGGCGGTACCGCTTGTCGTGACGTGGTATCGCGGCGCGGACGCTGTCCCGGTGCGTGAACTGCTGCGCACGCCCGGAGTGCTCGGGCCGCACGTCGCGCTTGCCCTGGTGTACGTGGGAATTCACGTGCTCGTTCTGGTGTTCCCGTTCGTCCTGCAGCACGGGCTCGGCACCACGCCGGGCACCGCTGGTCTCGTGCTGCTGGCGTACCCCGTTGCCGCGCTGGCCACCAGCTATGCCGCCGGCATGGTCGCCGACCGCGTCGGTACCAAACCGGTCGCCGTGGCGGGTGCCGCGGTGATCACCGTGGGGTTCGTCCTGCTGTTGCTCGCCACCGGGGGACCGGCGGACCTGTTCTGGCGCCTGGCCGTGGTCGGTGCCGGATTCGGCATGTTCAACGGGCAGTTGCAGGTCTTCCTGATGGGCAACGCGCCGCGTGAGCGGCTCGGGCTGACCGCGGCCACCTCAAGCCTGGTGCGCCAGTTGGGAAACGCGTTCGGGTCGGCGGCCGGAGCAGCGCTGTGGGCGGTGACCGGCTCGTCGGCGTTGCGGTGGGGCGCGGCGCTCGCGGCCGCGTCCATGGTGCTGGCCGGGTTCGTCGTGGCACGCACCCGTGCCAGGCAGGAAGTCGGTTCGTAACTGTCGACAAAGGTGAACGCCGCCGAGATACCCGTATCTCGGCGGCGTCGACGTCCGGCAGGTCGGAGGAGATCAGCGCGAAGCGGGACCGAACCATCGTTCGAGTGCCGCCGCGACGCTCGTTCTGCCGCCGGACGCCCACGCGACGTGGCCGTCTGGTCGGATCAGGAACGAGCTCGCGCCGTAGAACGGCGCGTTCACGCTCTCGTTGAGCGGTGTCACCGTCACGGTGTCCACCCGGTCCGCCCACGGATCGGCATCCGCCCGCATCCCCGCGTCGTCGGCGCAGTCCAACAGCACTCCACGGCCGGGGTGTAACAACTCGGTGGTGCTGGTCTTGCGGTCGTGCTCGACGAGGTCCACGTGCGGCATCCGGCGACCCAGCAGCGGGTGACCGTCCTCGCCCATGTCGTACCGGATGTCCAGGCCGCTGACCATGCGGGACAGGTGCAGGCGCACGCTGTCGAACTCGATCAGCTCGACCAGCACGTCGCGGATCGGCTGGACCTCGAACCCACCGAGGAACAGGATGCCCTGCGCCCGGGTGTTCTTCAGCAGCGCCTGGCCCACCGGGTGCCGCTCGGTGTGGTAGGTGTCCAGCAGGCTGTCCGGCGCGCTGCCCCGGACCACCGCGGCCAGTTTCCAGCCGAGGTTGACCGAGTCCTGGATGCTGACGTTCATGCCCTGGCCACCGGCCGGGAGGTGGATGTGCGCCGAGTCCCCGGCCAGCAGCACCCGGCCCATCCGGTAGCTGGTGACCTGCCGGACCGAGTCCCCGTACGCACTGGTCCACACGGGCGTGCCGGCCGAGATGTCCTCCCCGGTCAGCCGCGTCCACGCGGCCGCGATCTCCTCGAACGGCGCGGGCCCGGTGCGTTGCTTCGGCGCGCTGCCGTGCTCGCAGATGATCAGCCGCACCAAGTCGTCGTCCAGGTAACCCGCCATGACCAGGCCACCGGCCACGGTCTCGCCGAACTTGCGCTCCTGCACCCGCACGCCTCGCACGTCGGCGAGGAACATCTCCATGGTGGCCGCCGTGCCGGGGAAGTCGAAACCGGCGCTCTTGCGGACCTTGCTGCGCCCGCCGTCGCATCCCACGAGGTAGGCGCACCGCAGCCGGTAGTCACCGGCCGGTCCGCGCACCTCGATCTCGACCGCGTCGCCGTCCTGGGTGAGGGAAAGCAGTTCGTGGCCGCGGCGGATCTCCGCGCCCAGGTCGATCACCCACTTCTCGAGGACCTCCTCGGTCTGTGACTGCAACACCGATTTGTTCGCCAGGTGCGCGCCGTCGAGCCCGCTGAGGTTCAGCGGCAGGCCACCGAAGTGGTGGTTCGCGGTGGTCGTCAGCTCACCGAACCGCGGCAGCAGGCCCCGCTGGTCGAGCACCTCCATGGTGCGCACGGTGAAGCCGAGCCCTCGCGACTCGCCCGACGGCCGGTCGAGCTTCTCGACGACGATGACGTCGACACCGGCGAGCCGAAGCTCGCCGGCCAGCATCAGGCCCGCGGGGCCCGCGCCGACGACGACAACGGCAGTGTCCATGTCCTTCTCCCTTGGCAAGTGGTGGCACGCGGAAATCGACGGGGGCTGAAAATTCCGCTTGTGCGAACGTAAGTCCGCACGCGGGCAAGGGAAAGGGATCCGTGGATTCTTGTGCTCCGACCGGCAGAGTTGACAACTCCTTTGGTGACTTGGGAAAGCGTTGACACAGACTTGCGCCTGCCCTGTCCGGTGTTCCGTTGACTCCGCTCGACGTGTCGAAGAAGCTGGTTGTCGCCGCGTAATTTCCGCCGTGTGCGTAAGGGGAAAGCCGATGACAACCACCGAAGCAACTCCGCCACCGGCAGGGGACATCCAGGACGTCGGCCCGGCGACCCTGGTCACCATCCCCACCGGACAGACGGCCTATCTGGTCACGCGCTACCGCGACGCGGTGCACGTCCTGTCCGATCCGGTCTTCAGCCGCCAGGAAGTGTTCCGCACCAGGGGAACCAACTACACCGGCCCCGGCGCCAGCAGCACCGGCGACATGCTGCTCGACATGGACCCGCCGCAGCACACGCGCATCCGTGGCCTGGTGGCCAAGGCGTTCTCCCGCCGCCGCGTCGAAAGCATGCGGCCGGGCGTGCGGCAGATGGTGGACGGACTGCTCGACGACCTGGCCGAGCAGGGCCCACCGGCGGACCTGGTCGACGCCTTGTGCCTGCCGTTGCCGATCACCGTTGTCTGCCAACTGCTTGGCGTGTCCTACGACGACCGCGGCTGGTTCCAGGAGCGGTCGATGATCCTGGCGTCCACGGCCGACACCGCGGAGACCAAGCTGACCGCGGTGAACGAGCTGCGCTCCTACCTGTCGACGATCATCGCCGACAAACGCAAGTCCCCCAAGGAGGATCTGCTCAGCGAACTCGTGTCGGCGCGGGCCGACGAGCGGATGACCGAGGAAGAGCTGATCAACCTCGGTGTGTTGCTGTTGCCCGCCGGATACGAGACGACCGCCAACCAGATGTGCAAGAGCATCCACGCGTTGCTGCTTCGGCCGGAGGAATACACCGCACTGGCCGCCAACCCGGACGGTGTGCCCGCCGCGTCGGAAGAGCTGATGCGGTTGTACCCGTCGGTGCTGACGCCGGGGTTCCGGGTGCCCACGGCGGATGTGACCGTCGGCGAGGTGGACATCCCGGCAGGCAGCCTCGTCATCGTGTCCGACGCGCTGGCCAGCCGTGATCCCGAGATCTTCGCGCGTGCGCAGGAGATGGACCTCAGGCGTGGCAACAACCCGCACCTGGCGTTCGGGCACGGACTGCACTTCTGCCTCGGCGCCGCGCTGGCCCGCGTCGAACTGGAGGTCGCGATGACCGGCCTGGTCACCCGCTTCCCCGGGTTGCGCCTGGCGGTCGACCCGGACACCATCCGCTGGCACACGCAGCGCCGGTTCCGCGGACCGTCCGAGCTGCCCGTGACTTGGTGAGCTAGTGCCGTGACCGGAATGGTTCACCGGTTCCGCTCGCGTGGCGTGCAACCAATGTGGCCTTCGGTGCGCCAGGCGCAACCAAGGCCACATTGGTTGCGTTTCATGCAGGTGCATGGGATGCGCCCCGGTGGACATATCCGGTCACAGCACTAGGAGCGGGTGATGGTCGCCAGCCAGGCCGGTGCGCCGTTGTCGCCGTGGAACCTCGTCTGGACCCGGTCGGGTTCGATGGCGGCGACGGTTCACCCGGCTTGGCTGCCGAACGCCGCTCGCTGGTCGTTCTGGCTGATGGGGTGCGGTCCGGCGTACGACCGCCCGCTGTGGTCCGCCGACGTCCCATGGCGCAGGCTCGTCCTGATAGGACGCGTTCCACGGCTGCCCTGTCATCCGCTCGTGGCTGGTCGGCTCCCGCGTCATCTCGTCCCCTTCCCCGCACCGCTCGCTGCTGACCAGCGGCTTTACCGGTGATCCCGGAATTGTCAGACCCTGCCCGTAAAGTCGCGATCATGACAGGAGTGGCACAGGAATACCGCTACCTGCGGTCGTCGGAACTGACCGGCGGGCTGCTGGGGCTGCAGACATCGGGTGGCACGGCGCTGCGCCGCCCGGTGGAGAACCCGTTGTTCTTCAAGGGGTTCCTCACCGAGCCGGCGGCCGCGGCCGCGTGCCTGCACTCGGTGGCGAAGGTCGCGGCCAGCCGGTACTTCCAGCCGACCCAGGTGCGCCTGCGCGATCCGGTGGTCACGTGCAACGGCGACCGGTTGCGGTTCGAGTCGTTCGCGAGTTGCTGCGGCGTCTACGCCCGGCTCGATGTGCTCTCCGCCGGGCTGGACGGTGAGGTCCTCGACCGCGGTACCACGAATGTCGATGTCAACGAGCCGCTGCGGCGGATGCTCGCCCGGGTGGGCAGCGGGGATCCGTTGCGGCTCGCGGTCGGCCCCGACGAGGTCACAGTGACCACAATGGACGGCGTGGCCGTCGAGAAGAAGGTCGAACTGCCGCAGCGGTGGCTGCGCGGTTTCGCGGAGTTGCCGGTGATCACGGCCGGGTTCGAGCCGCGGGCGGAATTGCCGGTGGCCGAGGCCGCCCGGTTCCTCCGGTCGCTGTCCTCGTCGTCTCGGTCCCGTGGCGCGTCGTGGGCCGTCCCGGCGGGCCGGTCCTTGCGACTCGCGGCGCGCCCGATGCCGGGCGCTGTGTGTCTGGCCGGGCCGCAACGGCTTGAGGCGTTACTGCCGCTGCTGCGTCACGCGAAGTCGTTGCGTGTGTACGGTCCGGTCGTGGACGCGCGCAGTCTGCCCTGTGCCAGCGCGTGGGAGCTGGCGCTACCGGGGATGACGTTCGTCCTCGTGCTGTCGCCGGAGGTCAACCGCGGGTTCTCCGGCGAGGGCGCGGTGCTGGGCTTCCTTGCCGGAGAAGAGGTCGGGCAGGACGCCGAGCTGATCGGGGCGCTGCTGGAGTTCGAGCCCCGGGTGGAGCCGGGCGAACTGGCCGAACGGTCGGGGCTGTCGCGTGACCGTGTGCGAGCCGCTCTTGTGCAGCTCGGCGTGAGCGGACGAGTGGGCTATGACCTGGCCGAGGCGTCGTACTTCCACCGGGAGTTGCCGTACGCCGCCGAGTCGGTCGAACAGTTCAACCCACGGCTGCGCAACGCGCGAGCGTTGGTCGAGGCGGGGGCTGTGACAGGGGATGGGGATGTGCTGTCCGTGAAGGGGTATCAGGTGAGGTTCCAGGGCGCCGACGCGTCGTGCACTTGTGCGTGGTGGTTGGACTACCGCGGCACGCGCGGTAAATGCAAACACGTTCTGGCGGCCGAGATCGTGCGGGGGAGTGGGCGATGAGCGCCTGGGACCGGATCGAGCAGCTGTGTCGAAGCCGGAAGTACAAGGACCTGGCGGCGGCGGTGTGCGATCTCGGCCCAGCCGAGCGCAAGGCGTTGGTCGGCCCGGCCAAGGAGCTGGAACACACCGCCCGCTCCGGCGAGGCGGGAACATGGCAGCTGCGCGGCGGTCTGTCCATCGTCGGCGCTGGCATCCTGCCGAGCGCGTCGGCACTGGCGCCGTGGCTGGTGCGCAACGGTTTCTGGAACAGTCTGGACGCGCACGCGTGGCGCAAGGAGACCGACCTGGTCGGTATCGTGCTGGAGGTCCTGCAGGCCCGGGACGTGCCGTGGTTGCCGGACCTGGCGCAACGGCTGGCCGCCCGCCTGCCGGCCCGGCGGTTCGACGACCACCAGTTCCGGCTGGTCACCAACCTGCTGGCGCTGACCGGCATCGACCCGCCGATGACGGACGGGATGGTGTACGCGCTGGCCTTACGCGACGAGTGGGCGGACAAGGAAGTCGTCGATCCACGCTGGCTGGCGGTGGTCCCGCGGTTGTTCGAGGTCGCCGGGGTCGGTCAGATCGTCGACGGGTCCGCGTACTCCCGCGAGCGCTGGCCGGGGCGGATCGCCGCCTGGGTGGCGCAGGGCGAGGTCGATCGCGCCATGGTGATCGACGGCGCGATCGCCGCACTGCAACGGGGTGGCCGCCTCGGTGACGTCCGCGGCTATCTGCGGGTCTATGAGGCGGTCGAACCGGACCTGGCCGAAATCGTCGCACGGCTCCGGGACTACGTGCCCCTGCTGGCCGACGCGCACTCGACGGTCGCGGGTGTCGCGCAGCGCGAGCTGTTCCGTGCCGACGCCGCCGGGGAACTGGAATTCGAGCTTCTGGTTGACAGCAGCAGGGCAGTGTTCTTCCGGTCGGAGAAGAAGCTGGTCCGGTCGCAGATCGATCGGCTCAGGGTGGCGATCACCGATCAGCCGGGCCGCGTCGACGACGCGTTAGGTGTGCTCGCGGCGTTGTTCGAGCATGATGCCGCGGACATCCAGGCGAAAGCGCTGGACATAGCGGTCGCCCACGCCCCTGCCGCGTCGCAGGCGACACGGGACGAGTTGGCCGCTGCTGCGAGCGTGTTACCGGCGGATCTCCGGGCCAAGGCGGCCACGGCGTTCGGTGCGGTCGATGCGCCGCAGGCGCCGGTGACGACGCTGTTGCCCGCGCCGGAGGAATCGGCGTTTCCGGCGCCGGTCGAGTCGGTGCCTGAACTCGTGGAAGCGTTGGAGGCCCACCACTACGGAACCGGCGACGGCGTGGACGGTGTGGAGGTGGAGCGGCTCGTCGCGGGCCTGGTGGCGTTCGCCCACCGCGACAGGGCAGGCCTGACCGCCGCGCTGGAGGCGTCTACCACGCTGCTGAGCTCGTACCTGCCGCGAGGACACAAGGATTGGAGTTCGATCGAGCAATGGCACCGCATCCATGAGTCGGAGGAGTTCGCGTCGCTGATCAGTGCCGCGGCCGGGCCGTGCGACGCCACCGTCACGACGCCGTACCCACCGGCCGAGGCGGTGGTCGGCGAGACACAGTGGCGTCGACACATGGCCAAGTACGATCTGCTCGCGCCGGAACGCGTCCTCGCCCACCGGCTGCATGAGATCTCGCTGGGCCTGACCTATGCGCCCCGGCCGATGCTGGTCGCCACACCGACGCACCTCAGCGGCCTGATCGACCCGGAGGTGTTGCTGGAGCGCCTGTCCCAGGCGGCGGCCGAGGGCTGGGAACCATGGGAGCACGACCTCACCCAAGCCTTGCTGCGCCTGCCGAACCAGCGCGACACCACCCTGGCCGTCCGAGCGGACGCCCTGGGCACAGTCGCGGGCAAACGCTTGGCGCACTGGCTGAGTCACGACTGCACGGTGGCCGAAGCCGGAACCCTCGGCGAAATCCTGTCGGCTGAGCTGAAACCACGTGAGTGGTACCACTGGAACTACTTCGCCACCACGTGGCCGACTCTGCTGCCCGCCCACACCGAACTGATCGCCAAGCACATGGTGCCGATGCTGTACGAGAAGATTCTACGCGGACGCGGCGGCAGCGCCATGCTTACAGCGCTCAGCCGTACGGTCGGCGAGATGGGAGAGCACTGCGCGCGGGCCTTCGCCCACGGCCTGGACGCCCATGACAAGAACGACCGCGCCGAAGCCGTGGACGCACTCCTCACGCTCGCGGCCCGCGACCGCTGGAACCCGGAAGCCTTCGGGCACCAGATAGGGACACTCGCCGCCGAGGTGGAGTTGAGCCTCAACCGGGTCGTGCCCTGCCTGCGCGACCTGTCCCAATCCGGTGCGGCAACACACGTATGGAACACCATCGCCGCCGCCCTACCGCCCATGCTCGCCGAAGATCTCGACCGCCCACCGCAGCGCCTCGCGGATCTCCTCGCCCTCGCGGTCGAACTCGTCGAACAAGTCCGCCCCACCAGCCCGATCCCCGCACTGACCGCCGTCGCCAACCGCCGCGGCACCAGCCGAACCATCACGGAGGCAAAACGCCTGGCAGCAGCCCTACCGGCATAGAATCCGCCGTTTGCTCGGACGACCAAGCAACCGCAGCGCCGCTCGCCGTGCCACACTTGTTCCATGCCGAACGCGCTGAGCCAGTGCATACCCGGCCCCGGGGCAGCCACCCGGGGATCAGGTACTTGCACGCTCCCGTAGCTCAGCCGGTCAGAGCAAGACGCTTATAACGTCGAGGTCGCGGGTTCAAGCCCCGCCGGGAGCTCTCACACGGCCACTCGGCTGACTCGGGGAGCCATCATGCCCCAGGGCCCCGGCAAAGTCCTTATGTGATGCCAAGCAAGGCCAGTGGTCGGTCGGCGTTGCGGGCGCGGTGGCGGTTGGCGGCGGCGATGTTCGTGAATCCGGCCAGGCGAAGGGCGCTGATGGCGGCGTTGCGGAGTGTGGCCATGACTTGAGGGCCAGCGCCTGTGCGGATTTGGGAGCGGTCTTCGTCGTAGGTAACGTCGCGGATTCAGTGCACGGTGTTCTCGATGGACCAGGGGCTGCGGATCAAGTCGGCGAGTTGTGGCGGCTTGGCTTGGTGCGCGAGGACGTCGGTGATCGCGTAGACGGTTTCGGTGGTGAAGCGTTTGGCTGGTCGAGGGGACAGCGTCGGCGTCGGATCTGGATGGCTTGGGCGGCGTTGGGGAAGTCAATGCCGGTAGAGACGGACAGGATCTTCAGGGTGCGGATCTCGCGGCGTCCGTGACCGCGTGCGGTGTCGCGGTCAGCGTCGGGGACGACCCGCCAGGGCAGAGTGGCGAGCTGGTTCGGCGGCCGCCAGGGATGTGCCGGGCGACGGAGTTGCGGCTACGTGAGCCTCGCAGGGTCTTGCCATCCACGGCGATGGCACGCTTCGCGCCGGGTCGTGGCGCGGGAATCCCTGCGGCGAGCCGGATCCCGATCGCGGCGGCAAGCAGGTCGGGATCGAGGGCTTGGAGCAGCAGGCTCCGGCGGGCACGAGGATCGGGCACGAGAGCAAGGGCGGCAGGCAGTCCAGCGACCGAGGCCTGCATAGTGGCACCAGCCCGTGCCGTGGACAACGACGAGATCAGCGATGATGGCAATGCGGGCACAGCCCGTACAGCCGCCAGGGCCCCGGCCCTCACATTAGCCTGCTGGGTGCTCCCGGCAGCATACTGAGCGCCATGGACGACTGGGGTGCGGTGGTGCGGGCTTCGGAGAAGCGCGGTGACTGGGATAAGGCAATCACGGTTGTCGGCTCCGTTGCGGAGTGTTCCAGCCCCGACCCCTACCTTCACGACGCACACCTGTGGCACATGGACCTGCTCGCGAAGGCGGGGCGGCTCGACGAACTCGCCAGGTGGGGAGAGCGCGATCGGTGTGCTCGACGACGGCTGGACCGCCTGTTGTACGAGCAGGGGCGCGACAGTGAACTACGGCATCGCGCCGACTGCGGCGACAAGACCGCGTTCTACAAGCTTGTGTGTCTGCTGCGAGATCGGGGCGATCAGAAAGCGGCGCGCCAGACGGTTGCCGACATCGATCCGACGGACACGTACGCGACGCACCTCGCGCTCGAGCCGCACACTCGCGTTGAGCGGAACGGCAGTGGGTAGTGACAGTGATCAACGCCGGGCGTCATTGAGCGACTTTGCCGGGGCCCTGCATCACGCACCACCCGTGGAACAGAGTCACCATCGTTCTGCCGCGACATCGGCGGCTGCCCAATGCCCTGGTGAATCGGCGGATTCGCCGCTGTGCAGGCAGCGCCTGGCGTTCCAGTCAGTGTCGTGAATCGTGCCGAGTTCGACCCGGTGCGTGGTGTTGCTGTACGAACGAATCTCGCCGGGAGCATGTACCGAGCATGAGGTGATCGGTGTTAGCCCACGCTGTACGCGAGCCACGTCCTGTCGTCGTTGGCCGTGTTCACCGCGTACGCCCTCTGATCCGCGTACACGAAGGCGTACGATATCGCGACGACTGATTCGCCCTTGGGGTTTTCGATCTTCGTGGTCACCTTGTCCACCACCTTTCCGGTGGTCGTGTCGAGCGTGACTATTGACTGGTTGTGATCTTTGTTCTCGTTCAGGCCTGATTCCAGGACGAATACTTTGTCGTCCTGGACGGCCAAGATCTGCAGGTAGAGGTTGCCGTCGTTCTGGGACTCCCACCGGGGCTTTCCTGTCTTCAGGTCGACGGCCACCGCCTTGTTCGGCTTTCCTGTGTTGGGCTTGGTGAATGCGTACATCATCGTGTCCTTCACCAAGGCGCGGGAGGGTTGGGGGTACGCTCCCGCGGGCATGACGTTGAATCCGGCTGAGGCGAACGTCAGGGCTTCGTCGGAGGTCATTCCGGTGGTTCGTTCCTCGCGAATCACTCCTTGGATGTTCCACGCCTGGTCGAGGCTGACGACGCTCGGGACCTTGTCGTTGGTGTCCTTCGGGTGCACGTACAGAACGACCGGGAAGCCGGATATCATCTTGATTGACCCGATATCGCCGACCTGTGCGTCTTTCGCCGAGACGGTTCGTGTCCGGGTGATCTTGCCATCGGCGGCGATCTCCGCGACGAGTTCGACGAACGTGGTGAACTCGATGCACGAGGCGGTGATGGCGATGGACTGGGGCCCTGGGCTCATGTTGTACACGGTGCAGTTGGGTTCTGCCTGCTGCTCGCGGCTTTTGAGCTTGATGTGCCACTGTCGTTCACCGGTTTCAGCGCGCAGGCCGAATACGTTGAAACTCCAGTTGAGCGCGACAAGTGCTCCCACTACGCCGATGGCGATGATCGGAAGTATTCGTCGCGCGAACGTGCTGGTCATGATCCGTCGCCCCTGCGTCAGATGGTGTATCAATGCTCCCGTGGCCCGGAATTTCGCATCCTATCCACACCAAAAACCGAAATGCGCTGTGCACTCCGGTTCACAGGCGGGGCGGGCCCGCGTCGACCACGGCCATCGACAGGTCCAGCGGGTCGAAGTGGATCAACGACTCCAGCCACCACGTCATGCCCGCCTTGGCGAGTTCTGGAAGGTCCGCGTCCATGTCTTCCTGCCATGCGGGGCTGACGTTGCCGCGTACCACGATGTCGAAAGGCCGGTCGGTCGCCAGACCGGCGTCGTCCAGGTCGCGGCGGAGCGCGGTGATCTCGTTCGGGGTCAGTTCGTGGTCTTCCGGGTTGGGGAAGATCCCGTCGCAGCCGATGGCGCGGGTCAACACACCGCGATTCACCGTGGAGGCGGCCATCCAGACCGGGATGTGGTGTGGTTCCGCTTCTGTCGCCGGGATGCGCGCTCGGTAGTGCGTGCCGGTGTGGTCGACGGCTTCGCCGGTCCACATCGCCCGCATCACCGCCAGTCCTTCGCTGAGCATCGCCGATCGGGTCGCCAGGTCCGTGGTTTCCCCGAATCCGCTGAAATCACCGGACTCGTCCGAGCCCAGGCCGGTGCCCACGATCAGTCTGCCGCCCGAGAGCCTGCTGACGGTGGACGCGTGGCGGGCGACCACCCAGGGCCGCCGCCGGGGCAATGGGGTGACGGTCGGGCCGAGCATCAGCTTCTCGGTCGCGTGTGCGATGGCGGCCAGCGTGGTCCACGGGTCGGCGATCGGCGCGACGGCTCCGATCACGTGGTCCCACAGGAACACCCCGTCCCACCCGGCTGCCTCCGCTCGTACGGCCAGGTCGACCAGGACTCTCGGATCACCGAACGGGCCGAACGGGGGGAGGTAGACCCCATAGCGCAGGTTCATCCGGTCAGTGTGGTGCGTTGTTTTCGCGGGCCGCGAATTGGGTCGTCACACCTCCTGGGGCTACTGATCCGCCGCTCCTTGTGGTCCGATGTTTCCGCCGGGAAGCGACCAGATGTGTGGCGAGACGGAAATGCGGCAACCATCACGAGGAGGCGGCGTTGATCTGCGCTGAGCGTGTACACGGGGCTCGACTGTGCGCGGCGTGGAAGTGAGGGACTGGCCGTCGCTGCGTTGGCGCGGTGTGGTCGAAGGGTTCTACGGCCCGCCGTGGACGCATGAGGCGCGGCTGGACAGCTTCGGCTACTTCGGCCGTCACAAGATGAACCTGTACTTCTACACGCCGAAGGACGACCCCTATCTGCGGGCCGAGTGGCGTCAGCCCTACCCGGCGGACCACCTCGCGCGGCTCGACGAGTTGGTCAAGCGCGCCAAGGACAACCACGTCGAGTTCGGCTATGTCCTGTCGCCGGGTCTGTCCATCTGCTACTCGGGGCCGTCGGAGACCGACGCGCTGATCGCCAAGTTCACCTCGTTGTACCGGCTTGGTGTGCGCATGTTCGTCGTCGCTCTCGACGACATCGACCACCAACGGTGGAACTGCGACGAGGACCGTGCGGCGTTCGGCACCGGCCTGGCCGCGGCGGCCAGCGCACAGGCGCACGTGATCAACCGCGTGCAGCGCGAGTTCGTCGCCGCCAACCCCGGCCGCGCCACTCGCCCGCCCGCCGACGGCGAGGCGCTGACCTTCACCCTGCCCACCGCCCGCGAACTCGACAAGATCGTCGTCCTCGCGGACGCACGCGCCGAAGTGCAGGTCAGGGCAGGGGACCGGGGGGTACCGATCGGCAGGCTCATCGGCGGCTACACCCCGCTGCCGGTGCGCGGTCTGACCACCGACACGATCAGGCTGAAGTGGGCAACGGGGTCGCCGCCGGTCGTGTACGAGATCGTGCCGCATGGCTGACGGCGGCCAGGCCGTGAACGCTTCGACGAGGTTCTCGGAAGTAAGGACATGACGACAACCGAGTGCGATCGGCCAGACGTGACCGATCCGGCGGTGTTCGGCAGCCTGTACGACCGGCACGGCAGCGACCTGTACCGGTATCTGGCCCGGAGGGTCGGGACGGCGGCCGACGACCTGCTCAGCGAGACCTTCCTGGTCGCGCTGGAACGGCGGCACACCTATGACCCGACGCGATCGGTCGTGCGTGCGTGGCTGTTCGGCATCGCGACGAACCTCCTGCGCAGGCATACCGCGCAGGAGGTGCACGTGCTCAGGCTGACCGCGCGGGCGGCGGGCTCGGCGGGGACGCACGTGGCCGCGCCGGACAGCACAGTCGCCGATCGGGTGGACGCGCAGGAAACCACCCGACGGCTCGCCGGTGTCCTGGCCGAGATGCCCGCGGGCGACCGTGACGTGTTGTTGCTGTCGTCCTGGGCCCAGTTGTCGTTCGCCGAGGTGGCTGCCGCACTGGACATTCCGGTGGGCACCGTGCGGTCCCGGATGCACCGGGTCCGCAAGCTGCTTCGCTCCGAGATACTCAGCCTGACGGCTTAGGAGTTGTGATGACTGACGAGGACTTCTTGCCGCCGGTACTCACCCGTGCGCTCGCCGACCTGCATGCTGTCGAGCCCGACGAACAAGTGCTGCGCAAGACACGCGAGAACCTGATGCAAGCGGTTGCCAAGGCGGAAACGACCGAGGCGCCGAGGCCGAAGCGGCGGCGGCACTGGGGGAGGTGGGTTGCCGCGTCCGCGGTCGTCGCCGCGATCGTGCCCGGGGCGCTGGTCGCGCCGACGCTCACCGACTCCCCGCGTTACGCCTCCGCCGCCGAGGTGCTCATCAAGGCCGCCGACGAGATCAAGAACGTGGATCCCGTGCTCAAACCCGGCCAGTACCTGTACTCGAGGTCGCACGGTTGGCACCTGGCCTACGTCGGCGGGAAGAACAAGGTCTACGAATTCGTGAACGAGTCCACGCCCGAGCTGTGGATCCCGGCCGACCCCAGGCAGGAGTGGATGGGCCGGTACCCGAAGGGACAGCGCAAGTGGATCGTCGGCAGTGAGCAAGAGGTCAAGGCCGAGGGGATCGACCTCGACCTGCCGAAGCGCAACGCCGCCGAAGTGGTCCGGGCGCCCTGCGGCGACTGGGGCGCCGCGGAGGCGGGCCGCAAGCCGTGCGACGGCCGCAACGGCTGGTTCGGCGGTACGCCACCGGAGGCCTACGACAAGATACCGACCGGCCAGCAGGAGCTGTACGACCAGCTGCGCAGGGAAACGGCCGACCGGGGCCAGCACCCCGACGTGCAGATGCTGGTGCAGACCGGCTACGTGATCGGCTCCCCGGCGGCACCGGCCCGGATCCGGGCGGCCTACTACCGGGCGCTCGCGCTGATGCCGTCATTGCGCATCACCGACCAGTCTTCCAATTTGGATGGGCAGGTCGGTGTCGCGATCGGCGTCGACGGCGGTGTGGCCAAGATGGAGATCGTCGTCGACCCGAAGACGGGCCGGTTCATCGGGACGCGGGAATGGACCAACGGCAGGCTGCACAGCACCTGGTCGTCCAGGACAGCGGTCGTGGACGGGATGGGGACCCGCCCGTCCTGACCGGGTTGCCCACTGTGCCGTTTCGCACACGGCGAATCTGCCGTTTTCCGCAGCGTTCGCCGTGTGCGCCGGGCACCTGCGGTTTCCGCGCGTCTGTTCCACTGTGGAGCTTTGTTCGGGCGGCTCTGGGAGCGCTCCCGGAAATGATCGCGGCAACCGGCTGGCCAATCCGTGCCCGGGCCGAGTATGTTCTGCGCCGAGAAGAACACGCCGATCCACTGGGGGGATGGGTGCGGGCTCCTCCTCTGTCCATTGTGGGCATCAGTTTCCCTGAACGGATGAGTTGGAACGCGCGCACGTCAGGCTGCGCCGAAGAAGGAGTTCCTCGATGACACCGATGCGCAGGCTGGCCGCCCTGGGGGCCGTGGCGCTCAGCCTCGTGGTGACCGGCTGCAGTGGTGGCGGCGGTACGCCGACCGCCGGGCCCGACCCGGCGAACTGGCGTGACTCGATCAAGGGCAGGGCGCTGGAGGTCGGTGTGCTGTCGGCCGAGGGCACGCCCGGTCTCAAGCTGCTGCAAGGGATCGCGGACGGCGTCAAGGCCGACTACAGCGGCACGGACATCAAGCTGACGTTCGCCAACACCCTGGCCCGTCCGGCGATCGAACAGCGCTGGCGCGCGGGCAAGCCGCTCGACGTCGACTACGAGATGTTCGACGGCACCAACCCGGCGAAGGTCGAATGGGCCGACAGCGGTGCGCTGCTCGACCTCAAGCCGTACCTGGAACAGGTCGACCCGCAGACCGGCAAGCCGTGGCTGGAGCGGTTCAACCCCACACTGCGCAAGTTCATGCAGCACCCCAAGGACGGCAAGATCTACGGCGTCCCGTCCGAGCTGTCGCTGCACGTGCTGTTCTACAACGCCAAGATCTTCCGCCAGCAGGGCATCCAGCCGCCGACGACCTGGGACGAACTGCTCGCGGTGGCCGACAAGCTCAAGGCGGGTGGCGTCGACCCGATCGCGATCACCGGCCTGTTCGAGCCGTACATGGGAATGTGGAGCGACCACCTCTGGATGCGCACGGTCGGCTACGACAAGACCAGGGCGGTGCTGACCGAGGGCAAGGGCCACATCACCGAGAACCCCGGGTTCCTGCAGGGCCTGCAGATGCTGCAGCAGTTGCGTGACAAGGGCTCGTTCCTCAAGGGGTTCGAGGGGACGGACTTCACCGCCGCGCAGGCGCAGTTCTTCCAGGGCAAGGCGGGCATGATCTTGATGGGCACCTGGCTGGTCAGCGAGATGGCCAACGTCATCCCCCGGGACTTCGAGATCGGCGTGGTCGCGTTCCCGTCCGTGCCGGGTGGCGCGGGTGACCAGAAGGCGATGATGGCCGCGCTGCAGAACGTCGCCGTCGCCGCCAAGAGCCGGAACATCCCGCTGGCACTGGAATGGGCCCGCAGGTTGACCAGTGTCGACGTGCAGACCAAGCGAGCCGACGAGATCGGCGAGGTGTCCGCGGTGACCGGCGTGCCGAGCCCGCCCGGCATCCCGGGGATCGACAAGGTGATGGCCGGGGCGGACGCGTTCAACCCGCGTGAGTACGCGCTGACCCAGAGCAAGGCGAAGGACGTCGTGTACCCGCAGATCGCGAAGCTGATGTTCGGCAAGCAGGACGCCAAGCAGACACTGGACGAGCTCGACAAGGGCCTGCGCCGGGTCCACGGCAACTGAGGGGCTTCGCTGTGTACCGGGTCGCCCAGCGGCGGATCGTCATCCCGTTCCTGCTGCCGGCGGTCGCACTGCTCGGGGTGTTCTTCCTGTACCCGCTGGGAAGTACGGTCGTGTTGTCGTTCAACGAGTTCTCGCGGACCGGGATGTCCCGGTTCGTGGGGCTCGAGCAGTACCAGCGGTTGTTCGGCGATCCGGACTACGGCGGTGCGCTGGCGAACACGTTCCTGATCACGCTGATCGGCGGCTGCATGCTGTTCCCGCCCGCGGTGGCCATCGCGTGGGCGTTGAACCAGCGCCTCCGCGGCGAACGGTTCTTCCGGTTCGTGGTCTTCGCGCCGGTCGTGCTGTCGGTCGCGATCGTGTCGCTGCTGTGGAAGTTCCTGCTGCACCCCACACTGGGGCTGATCAACCCGGCGTTGGCGAACGTCGGGCTCGGCGCGCTGGCCAAGACCTGGCTCGGCGACCCGGCCACCGCGCTGGCGTCGGTCGCGTTCGTCACGGTGTGGCACGGCATCGGGATCTGGGTCGTGCTGCTGTCGGCCGGGTTCGAGCGGCTGCCGAAGGAAGTGCTGGAGGCGGCCCGGATCGACGGGGCGGGGGAGTGGCGCGTGTTCCGCAGCGTCATGCTGCCGATGATGCGCGACCTGTTTCGGGTGTTGATCGTGCTCTGGTTCGTGCAGAGCATGCAGGCGTTCGCGTACGTGTACATCATGACCCGCGGCGGCCCGTTCATGTCGACGGAGCTGGTGGGGACGCTGTCGTACCGCATCGCTTTCGAGTTCGGCCAGTTCGGCTACGCGGCGACGATGGGCGTCGTGCTCGTCGTGATCATCCTGGTGGTGGCTGTCATCCTGAACAAGGTGCTGAAGCGTGATCCGCTCGAATACTGACCGTGCGCCGTGGCGCCGCAACCACCTGGTGATCTACCTGTGCCTCGGCGCCGTGGCGCTGTCCAGCGTGAGCGCGTTCGCCTGGGTGTTCAACTCGTCGATGAAGACGAACACCGAGTTCCTGCAGACCTCGCCGTGGAGTTGGGCGACGTCATCGCACTGGGAGAACTACGCGAACGCTTGGGCCGACGCGCACGTCGGGTCGTACTTCGGCAACAGTGTGATCGTCAGCGTGTCGGCGACCGTGCTCGGCGTGGTGGTCGCCGCGTTCGCCGCCTACCCGCTCGCGCGGATCCCGTTCAGGGGCAACGGTGTGGTGCTGACTGTGTTCCTGCTCGGGTTGATGGTGCCGTGGATGGTGACCTTCATCCCGCTGTACCTGACCCTGCTGGACCTCGGTCTGCTGGACACCAAGCTCGGGCTGATCCTGGTCTACGCGACCTACAACCTGCCGTTCAACGTGTTCGTGCTGGTGGGGTTCATGCGGACGCTGCCGGGGGAACTGGAGGAGGCCGCCGCCGTCGACGGCGCCGGCCCGACCAGGACCTTCCTCTCGGTGATCGCCCCGCTGCTCGGGCCGGGGCTGGCCTCCGTGACGATCATCAGCTTCCTGCAGAACTGGAACGAGTTCTTCTACGCGCTGGTGCTGATCCAGTCCGACGAGAACATGACGCTGCCCTTGGGGCTGTTCCAGCTCGGCCAGGCGGCGAACTACGGCACCAACTGGGTCACGCTGTTCGCCGGGATGCTGATCACGGTCGTCCCCGTGCTGCTGGTGGCGGCGATCATGCACAACCAGATCACCAAAGGTCTCACCACCGGGGCGCTCAAGGGTTGATCTCACCCCGCCTTCGCCACGGACCTGCGCCGCGCGAGGTGGTTGACGACGGCGACCACGACGGCCGTGGCGACGACGAGACCCGCGAGGGCGGGGTGCATGTCCTTGGACAGGCTCGGCGCGCGGTCGGGGCCGATCGCCCACATGGCCAGCGGGGTCGCGTAGACGGCGGCCAGCGCGACGCCTGACCAGCGAAGCAGCGGTACGCTGGGGCCGCGCAGGCTGCCGTAGAGCACGAGCGCGACCGGGACGATCGCGATCATCGCGAACTGGCCCGCGACCATGACGGCGACGGCCCAGGCCGAGATGAGGACGAGCAGAGTGGGGCGCTGGGTGGTCATTGTTTCCTCCGAGAGAGTTCGAGTCGCTGTGTGCTGACAACAACCTTTCCCCTGGCGCGGTCCCGCTCGCGTCGGTGACGACTACCTAGGCCGTGTTTCACATGTCCGATCGCGATAGCCGGGCCGGATGCGGTCCCTGACGCCACCGCGCGAACACCAAAAGACAACCAGTATTCCGGCGTCCGCGCGGCGACGCCAGGAACCGCCCCGATCCCGCCTCTCATCGACCGGACATGTGAAACACGACCTAGCCGCGAACTCGCTCTGACCTGTGACTGCGTACTCGGCGGTGATCTACGTAATCGTCACCGACGCGACCGCGGCCACCGCCCCGGCATCGTTGTCCCCATCAGGCAGGACGCCAGACGGAGGAGACATCATGATCACGGAGATCCAGTTGCCCGGTGTGGTCGAGCCGGAGGGCCTGCAGGTGCGCACCAGGAATGTGCCGCGGCTGGCGGGCGGGGAGGCGCTGGTGCGGATGGAGGCGACCGGGGTGTCGTTCGCCGAGCAGCAGATGCGCCGCGGCAAGTACTACGACCAGCCACCGTTCCCCTTCGTGCCCGGCTACGACGTCGTCGGCGTGATCGAGGCGCTCGGCGACCGGAACTCCGGGTTCGTCGTCGGGCAGCGGGTGGCGTCGTTGACCAAGGTCGGCGGCTGGGCGAACCGGCTGGTGCTGCCCACCAGCGACCTCGTTCCCGTGCCGGACGGCGTGACCGCCGAGGCCGCGGAAGCGGTGATCGTCAACGGCGTCACGGCACGGCGCATGCTCACGATCGGCAAGGTCGGCCGTGGTGACACCGTGGTCGTGCTCGGCGCCAACGGCGGGGTCGGCTCGCTGCTGGTGGAGCTCGCCCAGCACATGGGCGCCCAGGTCGTGGGGATCGTGTCCAAGCGGCACATGCCGTACGTCGAGCAGCTCGGCGCGATCGCGGTCGACCGGGAGACCGACACCGCCGCCGCGGTCCGTGCCATCGCCCCGAACGGCGTGCAAGCCGTGTTCGACCACGTCGGCGGCGAAGGCATCCGCACCTCGTGGTCGATGCTCGGCCGCGGCGGAGTGCTCGTGTCGTACGGCACCGCCGCCACCCGTGACCAGCAGGGCAACGCCAAACTGCCGGTACTGGCCCTGATCGGCCAGCTCCTGCTGTGGAACGCGCTGCCCAACGGCCGCTCCGCGACGTTCTTCAACATCTGGGCGGGCCGCAAGCTGAACCCGCAGCGCCACCAGGCCGCACTGCGCGCGGATATGGAAGCCGTGTTCGGGCAGGTCGCCGCCGGTGCGATCACCGCACGCATCGCCCGCGCCTTCCCGCTGTTGGACGTCGCCGACGCGATGCGGTTCGCGGAGTCCGGTACCGCGGCGGGCAAGGTCGTCCTCGTTCCCGACCCCGCGTGATCGCGTCCGGCACTACCCTGGGGCCTGTCGACCATGGGGGAGGACACGATGATCCTGGAGATCCGAACGTACCGGCTCAAGCCGGGGACGATCGACGACTTCGTCTCCATCATGCGGGACGAAGTCACTCCCCTCCTTGCGGCAGCGGGCATCCACGTCGTCGCCAGCGGCGCGTCGATGGTCAGCGAAGACGGCGACGAGGAGGCGTACCTGATCCGGGCGTTCGACTCCGTGGAACAGCGCGAAGAGCTCGAGGGCGCCTTCTACGGCAGCGACATCTGGCGGCAGGGGCCTCGGGAGTCCGTTGTTTCGCGGATCGAGTCGTACCACACGGTGGTTCTGCCCGCCGCAACGGTGCGCTGACGTCTCTACCACACGAAACACGGCCACTCGGGTCGGGGTCGAGGTTCGACCAAAGGATGACCTGAGAGAATCCTCAGGGATGAGGTGGGCACGACAGGTCTTGGTCACAGTGGAGACGTGCATCCCGTTACCACTGATGACGAGCCGGGGCCCATGCCTGTGATCCGTCGGCGTTGGGTCGTGCTGGCTGTCCTCTGCGCCAGTCTTCTGCTGGTCTCCGTGGACGCCACAGTGCTGCACATGGCCTTGCCCGCCCTCGCCGCGGACCTGCGTCCGTCCGCCACTGGCCAGTTGTGGATCATCGCGGCCTACTCGCTGGTAGCCGCGCCTCTGTTGCTCGCGTTCGGCACGCTGGGCGATCGCTACGGCAGACGCAAGGTCCTCGTGCTGGGCTACGTCGTGTTCGGGCTGGCGTCGCTGGCCTGCGCGCTGGCTGGAAACGTGGCGGTGCTGATCGCGGCGCGGGCGTTGCTCGGCGTCGGTGGCGCGATGATCATGCCTGCCACGCTGTCCCTGTTGCGCCAGGCGTTTCCCGACCGGGCCGAGCGCCGGATGGCGATCGGGATCTGGAGCGGCATCGCCGGTTCCGGCGCGGTGCTCGGGCCGCTGCTCGGCGGTTTCCTGGTCGAGACGTTCTCGTGGCACGCCGCGTTCCTGATCAACGTGCCGGTGATGGTACTGGCGATTCCGTTGACCTACTGGCTGATCCCCGAATCCGCCGACCCGCCGGACGGCCCGTGGGACGTGCGCAGCGCGGTGCTGGCCGCCCTCGGCGTCGTCGGAGTCGCCTTCGCGGTCAAGCAGACCCCGCACGGCGGGGCGATGTACGTGCTCGGCCCGCTCGCCGGGCTGATCGGGCTCGTGCTGCTGGCGGTCTTCGTCAACCGGCAACGCCACCTGACCGCGCCGCTGCTCGACGTGTCGCTGTTCCGCCAGCCCGCGTTCCGGGTCGCGGTCGGCAGTGTGTTGCTCGTGCTGATGTCCGTTGTCGGCCTTGGCCTGTTGTTCGCCCAGTACCTCCAACTGGTGCTGGCGCTGGAGCCGATGCAGGCCGCGCTGCGACTGCTGTTCGTGATGGGCGCGGCCGTGGTCGGCAGTGTCGTGGCGGGTCCGTTGCTGCAGTGGTTCGGCAACCGCATGATGACCCTCGCCGGTTTCGCGATCGGCGCGCTGGCCCTGCTGTGCGCCGCGGCCGGGATGACCGAGACCGAGAACCTCTGGCTGCTGGGGCCCGTCCTCGGGGCCATCGGCTTCGGCGTCTCGGTGTCCCTCACGGCGGCGTCCGACGCCTTGCTCGCCGCCGCGCCGGCGCACCAAGCAGGCGCGGCAGCGGCCGTGGAGGAAACCGCCTACGAACTCGGCGCGGGACTGGGTGTCGCTGTCCTCGGCAGCCTCGCCACTGCCGCGTACGCCGCGGGCATGCCCGCCACTCCTGCCCGCGACGGTCTCACCGAGGCGATCACCATCGCCTCGGGCCTGCCCGCGGACGCCGGTGCGAACTTGGTGGAACTGGCCAAGTCCGCGTTCGTCGACGGCCTGCGCCTGGCCATGGTCACCGGTGCCGTCCTGTTCGTCGTCGCCGCGATCGCAGCGGCGCGTGCCCTCCCGAAAACGAAGGAAACCACAGCATGACCACGATTGAGCGCACGTCCGACCCCGTTGTCCGCGGGGGATGGCGCACGCCGGCCGCGCTGTACAAGCTGATCAGCAGCCCGGCGCTGCGTGCGGTACTGGGTTGGGACCTGCCCCGCTACGACGTCCGCGTGATCGCCCGCAAGCCCGGCGGGGTGTGCCTCGAGGTCGGCAGCGGCGGCGGTTTCTACACGCGGGCACTGAAAGCCCACCTCGGTGCGGGCAGCACCCTGATCGCACTGGACCCTTCCGCCCGTGGCACGCGATCCCTCCAGCAGGACCTCGACGGCCTGCCGGGCGCGGACACGGTGTGCGTCACCGGCGACGGCTGCAAACTCCCCATGGCCGACGACACGGCCGACACGCTGTTCTACGGCTACAGCCTGGAGGAGATGCCCGACCCGGTCGGCGCGGTTCGCGAGGCGCACCGGGTCCTGAAACCAGGCGGGGACCTCGTGCTGTTCCTGTGGCGTCCGGTGATGAACCGCCATCGCCGACGCCCGGTGGTCGACCTGCTGGAGACCCTGTTCGAACGCCACCGGACCGCCGCCGGACCGCAGAACCTGCGCCTGATCTACCGAAAGCCCGTTGAGGAGCCGTGTGCGGACAGCGAGTCACACGCCTGTGCACTGTGCACTGTGGCTTGACCCGGTACTCAGTGTGTGAACCAGCCGAGCAACGCGACCGTGCCCCCGTCGGCGGGGTAGAGGTCGAACCTGTCGGCGAGCTTTCCCATCAACAACAGGCCACGTCCGCGAACCCCGGGAGCACTCGGGGCCAGCCAGGAGCCCTTGTCGGCCACGATGACGCACGCCATCCGCTGGTCGGGGTTGTTGCCACAGAACAGCCCCACCGTGCCGGGTTCGCCCTCGGTGCGGCCGCGGTAGCCGTGCTCGATCGCGTTGGTGACTGCCTCGTCCACGGCGAGCACGATGTCGTCGGCGCCGTAACCGCCGAGGCCGAGGCCGCGTGCCCACTGGCCTACCGCCCGTCGCTGGGCGGACAGCGCTGTGCCGACTCCGGCGAACACGTGGAACAGATAGGGCTGGTCGAGGTCCGCGCCCAGTACGACCTCGCATGCCGGCGCTGGCAGGGCGCGCGCCCACGCACGCACGGAATCGGCGGACATGGTCACGGCGGGCCGGGACGGATCCGGGCCGGTGTCATCAAGCATGCGGTGCGCAGCTCCTCATACACGGGCGGGCTGGTCGGGCCCGTGCCTGAGGTACCCACCGCCAGTTCGCCGTAACCGCGTTGGCGACGGTTATGCGTGGACCGACGCCAACGACTGGGAATGCCGTTCGAGAAGGTACCGCACCCCGGACCACGCCGTGCACGGCGGACAGCTCTAGTGGGAAAGATTGTCGCTGGTGGTGCGGGTGGAGCCAGAGGCGGGGTCGACGAACCACTCGCGGCCGAGCAGCAGCCCGAAGATCGGGGCGGGCAGGGCCGCCAGTGCACGGAACAACGGCGCGGCCCGGCCGGTGCCGTGGGTCTGGGAGCGGTGGGCGGCCAGCGCGGCGCGCTTGTGGGTGGCGTACCGCCGGACATCGATCCGGTGGGTGATCGCCGAGCGTGGGCTGTAGCTGGTGGCGATGACCTGCGGGTCATAGCGGCGAACCAGCCTGAGCACGCGCAACGCGTGGAAGAGCCGGACGACGGGCTCGCGGGGCAGCGTGGCCTCCAGGACCCGGACTCCGGTCAGCTCGGCCGCGCGCGCCCCGACCTGGTGGACGCGGACGTGGTCGCGGTGCCCGTAGCCGCCGCTCGGGTCGTAGCTGAGCAGCAGGTCGGCGTCTTCGGCGCGGAGCAGGTCCGCGAGCTTGCCCGCGGACTCGTCGACAGGGGCGTTGCCGAACCTGGTCCGCCCCGGCGGGTCCGCCGACAGCCTGGAGCCGTGCCCCGTGTCGGCGTAACCGAGGTGCTCGACCCTGGCGACGCCGAGCGCGGCGGCGCTGGCGTGCAGTTCGTCGAGGCGGGCCCGCAGCGCCGGGCCGGTGGCTTCGGGGCGCACGATCCCGTCGCAGGCCACGACGATCACCACCCGGTGGCCTTCGGCGGCGAACCGCGCCAGCGTTCCGCCGGTCAGCAGCACCTCGTCGTCGGGGTGGGCGTGGAAGGCGACGATCGTGGCCATCCCGCGATCATGGCATGGTCTGCGCTCGCGCGGCGGCTTGGGCCGTGGCGACGTCATCGTGGTAGTGCAGCCCATGAGGGTGGCCGCCCTGCGGAGTTTGCTCCCCGGTGCCAGGACGACCACGACGGGACGCTCGGACAGGATCCGGTCGAGCACCGCGAACCCGGCGCTGTCGAGGTAGCTCAGGGTGCTCAGGTCGAGCACGAGCGCCTGCTCGCCGGGGATTTCGCCAAGTGATCCGGCCAGGTCGTCGGCGTTGGTCACGTCGATCTCGCCCGTGATCGTGGCGGTGGTGACGTGGCCGTCCAGTTGGGCCACGTGCGCGCTGGGCCTCGCGGTGGCTGGCCGACGAGTCGCTGGTCCAGCGCCCGGTGTCGGACACCGTGGTGGTGATCGTGTTCTCGTCCGCGAACGCCTCGACGAACACGGTCGCGTGCGGATTCGATCCGCTGCCGTGCTCGATGGCGTTGCTGACCGCTTCGCCGACCGCCAGCAGGATGTCGTGCACGAGCACGTCGCCCAGATCCAGCCCGGTCAGCCACGCGCGGAACTGGTGGCGCAGCGGCGGCGCGCTCGCGGGTCGCTCACGGTCAACGCCGCTGCGGTGAGCGCACTGCGCAGCTTGCTCATCACGGTGGCGGCCGGAAGGCCGTGCCCGACCACGTCACCGACGGACACGCCGACGCGTGCCGGATGGTCCAACGGGGCGACGAGGTACCAGTCGCCGCCGACCCGCATGGCCTCCGCGGTCGGCTCGTAGCGTGCGGCCACGACGGCCGCCGGTCGAGGTCGAGCAGGTGGTCATGGAAGTCGGTGGCGATCTGGTGTTCGCGCTGGATGGCGCGCACACGGTCGAGCGCGTGGTAGGTCCGCGCGGACAGTGTGGTGAGGGCGTTCAGCTCGCCGGGTCCCAAGGTGTGGGGTGGACCAGAGCAGCGCGAGCGAACCGTGGACCGCTCCGGCGGAGCCCTTCAACGGGTAGACGGCCGCGGCGCGGACGCTGCCGGACCAGTCGCGGACGACGGCCTCGTACCGCGGGTCGGCGTCGGCTGTGTCGGCGATGACGAGAGGCTGCCCGATGGCGATCACGTCGGTCCAGGGCAGCGGCGCGTCGGGGGCGACCGCGTGGTAGCGGTCCCGCAGTTCTGTCGGCAGCGTACCGGCGTAGTGGATGCGGATCTGGTCGGAGCCGACGTCGGTCGTGGCGATCGCGACCGTGTCGGCGTCCAGCGACGTGCCCGGTGACGACACGAGCGCGGCCAGGATGTCCTCAATGGACTCCGCGGTGCCGGGTCGCGCGGAGAACTGCGCTTTGCTGGTGTGCACCTGGTTTCGTTCGCGTTCGGCGCGTTCGCGTTCGGCCCCGCTGACGCGCGCGCCGCAGCAGCCTGTGGGCGTTGCGGCGGGCGGTGTCCAGGCGTTCGACCTGCTCCGGGTCGCCACCGCTGTCGGCGATGGCGTCGTCGAGCGGGCCGAGCAGCACCGTCAGCGGCGTGCGGAACTCGTGGCTGACGTTGGTCAGGAACGCCGTCTTGGCCCGGTCGCCGGGTGCGCCGCCCAGTCGTAGGCAGCGAACTGCGCACCCGTCTCCCCGCCGAGCGCGACTGCCGCCGCCAGACCAGGTGGGACCTCGCTGTCCTTGGCCACTCGTCCCCCGCTGTGTCATGCACCGCGTCCATCGACGCCGGAGGGTTCCCAGGACAGCGGAAACTCCAAACCAGGAATCGCTACCCGGAGGTGGGCCTAGGCCCACCTCCGGAGTGCGTCCAGACGGATGTCGTCGCCGCAGCGGGGCCGCTAGCGTCACCCGTGAGCAGATACAACCACGAAAGTGTTGGGGGAAAACATGTCTGGTCCCACACGACGGCGATTCCTCGCCGGTACAGCCGCACTGGGTGGCACGGTGCTGGGTGGTACGGCCCTGGTCGGCGGTGAGGCGGCGGCTGCGGAGCCGGAGACGGCCGCCACGATCCCGGCGAGCGACGCCCGTTACGAGGACCTTGTGCTGCGTCGCACGAACGAGCGGTTCTTCCCGCGTCCGCAGTACTTCCGGCTGCCCACCACGACCGAGCAGGTCGTACGGGCGGTGAACGACGCGATGCGGGCGGGCAAGCGTGTGACGGTCCGCAGCGGCGGGCACTGCTACGAGAACTTCGTCGGTGACGGCACCGAGGTGGTCGTCGACCTGTCGGCGATGCGGCAGATCACGTTCGACCAGCGCCGCAACGCGTTCATGATCGAACCAGGTGCGTCGCTGTGGGAGGTGTACCAGCGGCTGTACCTGACCTGGGGCGTCACGATCCCGGGCGGCCAATGCGGCGGCGTCGCGGCGGGCGGGCACATCCAAGGCGGCGGATATGGTCCGTTGTCGCGGTCGCTCGGCTCGGTCGTGGACTACCTGTACGCGGTCGAGGTCGTCGTGGTGGACCGCTCGGGACGGGCGCGTGCCGTGGTCGCGACTCGTGAACCCGATGACGAGAACCACGACCTGTGGTGGGCGCACACCGGAGGCGGTGGCGGCAACTTCGGCGTGGTCACCCGGTACTGGATGCGAACACCCGGCGCGACCGGAAGCGACCCGTCCCGGCTGCTGCCGAAGCCGCCCGCTGTCACGATCAGCACCGGCGTCGGGTGGAACTGGCGTGACATCACCAAGGAGTCGTTCACCAGGCTGCTGCGCAACTACGGCGAATGGCACGAGCGCAACAGCGCACCAGGGTCCCGGTACGCCAGTCTGTTCAGTCCGCTGCTGATCACCAGGAAGATGAAAGGCACCGAGCCCGGCGGGTTCGGCATGGTGGTGTCGATGGACGGAACCCTGCCCGACGCGGACGAACTGCTGAGCGCCTACATCGCGGACGTCACCAGGGCAGTGCCGGGGACGACGACGATACTGCCGGTCACGCGGCGGCCGTGGCTGGCGGCGGTGAAGCTCGGATCGCTCAGCCAGAACGACGAATCCGGGATGTACAAAGGAAAAGCCGCCTACCTGCGCAAGCGCTTCACCGACGCGCAGATCGAGACGGCGTACGAGTACCTGACCAGCACGGACCACAACAACGAGAGTGCCCTGCTCTGGCTGCTGTCGTACGGCGGGAAAGTCAACACCGTGGCGCCGGACGCGACCGTGTTGCCCCAACGCGACAGCATCATGAAGGTGATCTACACGGTCTCCTGGACAGACCCGAAAGCAGAACAGGCGAACCTCGACTGGATCCGCCGCTGGTACCGCGCGATGTACGAGGAAACCGGTGGCGTTCCCGCTCCGAACGGCGTGAACGACGGCTCGTACATCAACTACCCGGACAGCGACACCACCGATCCGAAGTGGAACACATCCGGCGTTCCATGGCACGCGTTGTACTACAAGGACAACTACCGGAGGCTCCAGCAAGTGAAGGCCCGCTGGGACCCGCGGGACGTCTTCCACCACGTGATGTCGATCAAGCCGCCGCGATAGACAAATGAACTATGCTCAGTCGGCATAGGGAAGGAGGGTCCATGACGGACGAGGAACTCGTTGTCGAGTTCGCCCTCATCCGTCTGGACCACCCTGACCTGGACCTGGAGGAGATCGCGGGACTCGTGGTCCGCCGAATGGGTAAGGACCGGATGCTCGAGTTCGCCGCCCACAACCTCGGCACACGCGACGAATTGCGTGGCGCGGTGTTCCCGGCGGCCGTCGAGCACGTGTTGCGGGTGATCTTCACCCTGCGTGGACCTGACTGACCCTGATCACTGCTTCGGAGAGCACATTCCCGCGTACGCGGGGACCACACTCTTTCACCAGGCACTTCATCAACCAGAACACCGTTTCGCATTCCTTCGCCACGATCGCCGAACCGTACTCAGAACGACGGCGCGAGATGCCGCCCCTGGTCGGCCCACCAGTGACCGAAAGCCGTGCTGCACTGCGACCGTGCCGTGTAAGCCTGCACGATCTGATGCGTCAACTCCTCTATGTGAGCCGCGACCGCCCCATCCGTCCGGTACACCAGTTTCAGCGTCTGGCGCATGGGGTTGTCGTCCAGGCTGCGGACCACCATCCGGCCGGGCAGGTCCCGTGCCGTGGCGATCGCGGGGGCCACCGCCAGCCTGGCCAGGACCAGTTGGTGCACGGTGGGGACGAAGACCGAGTGGTGTTGCTGGTCGAGGATCACTCCGGCCCGGTGGCACACCTGTTGCCGATACACCGACCACGGTGTCAGCCCGGGTGGTTCGTCCGCCCACGGGTGGTCGGCTATGTCCGCCAGGGTCACGCTTCGGTGCTTCGCCAGTGGGTGGTCGTGCGCCATGATCACGAAGACCGGTTCGTCCGGGTAGATCGCCTGGCCGCGCAGTCCTGGTGGCAGGGTGACCTCGCCGCCCGGCCATTCGTAGAACAGCGCCATGTCCAGGTCGCCGCGGGCCACCATGTCGACTGTGGACTGCGGGATCAACTCCTCCCACACCCGCACGCCGGTCGCCCAGGATGCCTGGGCGACCCATCGTGCGACGTGGACGTGCAGGAAACCGCAGTAGCCGCCGATCCGGACCGGGGCGTTCGTCGGCGGTTGCCGGTGTTGCGCGACTCGTTGCCGGATGCTCTGCACGCCGCACAACACCGCGCGGGCGTGGTTGAGCACATCCTGGCCCAGCGGTGTCGGGACCGAGCCGTCGGTGCGGCGGACGAACAGGCTGCCGCCGAGGTTGCGTTCGATCCGTTGCAACTGCGCGGTCAGTGCGGGCTGGGACAGCCCCAGCCTTTTCGACGCCGCGGTCACGCTTCCCGCGTCGGCGATCGTCACGAGCATCCGCAGGTGCCGGATCTCCACATCCAAGGGCACCTCCCACGCCGGCACGCCCACTTCCGAGAAAGTAGCGCGCGGCGCGGGCATCGGTCCATGCCGATTCGGCATAACCCGAACAACGGCCGATGGGTCCGTCATCGAGGGGTGTTGTCGATGTCGGTCCTGATCTGGTCGTACACGAGTTTGATCCGGGTTCCCCAGTTCGGGCAGCCGCCGAGGTGGTGCAACGCGATCACCTTGTGCGAGGACGCGGCGAGAACAGGCGAACCCGAGTTGCCGCCGGACGTGTCGCACCGGTAGCCGGTGTTGACGCCCGCGGAGACCGTGTCGATCTTGCACGTGGCGCCGCCCTGGCTGTCCTCGAAGAGGGACAACCGTTTCGGCTTGACGTCCCCGTGGCCGGGAATGTAGATGCGTTCGCCCGCGATGGACTCCCTGGTCTCGAGGTACAGCGTGCCGAACGACTGGACGCGGTCGAAGTTGTTCACGCTGAACAGCGCGTAGTCGAGTTGGTTGAGCCCACTGATCTTGATCAGTTCGAGGCCGCTGACCTTCGTGCCCGTGCGCGGGTTGTTGCCGCCGCAGGTGGCGCACTGGTAGTCGAACTGGAACTCGCTGGCCCGCAGGTCGGACGCGTTCTCCATGCAGTGCTGGTTGGTCAGCATCCTGTTGGTGTTCCCGACACGCCACGCGGTGCAGTGGCCGATGCCGTTGAGCAACTGCCGTGCGACGGCGTTGGCACGGGTGTACTCGGTCGGATGGCTGGTCTGGTAGCAGGCGACGTCCCGACGCGCATCGGTCCCGCACACGCTGAGGGTGCCGGGGTTGTGCGCGGCGGTTTCGGCCGTGTCGTAGCCGCGGAAGTACTGGTTGATCCGGACGCCGAGCCGAGCGGGGTTTCGTGAGCCGGTGGCGTGCAGAGTCACGATCGCGGTGTCACCGTCGACGGACATCGCCGCGAAGCCGGACCCGCCGTGTTTGGTGAAGGCGGAGCCGCGGGCGTCCTCACCGAAGTAGGTGTGCACTTCACGTCGATCGGGGCTGGCCACGGTGACGTAGTCGCCGTGGGCGAGCTTGAACGAACCGAAATGCACCTTGATGTACGTAGACCCGGGCGCCCGGATCTCCGCTCGCCGTGAACCGCCATAGGTCAACGCCATGTCGATGGGAACAGCTGTCCCGGCCCTGGTCACGCCGGAATTGAGCTCGGCGGGTGGCACCGCGGCCACGTCCGCTTCGGCGGACGGCGGATTGGCCGCGGCGATCCCGGCCACCAGCAGACCAGCGGCAGCCAGCAACCCGAGCCCTCGTCGAATGGGCACCACAGACTCCTTCGTGTTGGACGGGACACCGGCATGGAGCACCGGCGGCAGGGGTTCCTGTCCTACACGTGTGAGGTTGTCCAGCGCGTGGGCGTATGGGGCAATCCCAACTCGTCATAACAGGCCGTCTCACTGAGGCGGAAACGACCCGCTGCCGAAGAGAACACGCGCAGCGGCCGCACGCCCCAACGGCGTGCGCAGCAACCAGAAGGCGGCCTCCGCCGTGGCCGGGGTTCGCAACTGGGAGAAGACATCCCTCAACAGCAGCCGAAGACGGAACCGAGCGCGAAAAGCAGAGCCGTCGTAGTGCCGCAACACACCCGCATCGCCGGTGCGTAAGTAGTCGTAGGTGACGCCAGCAGCAAGTTGCGCCATACGCAAGCAAGGATCGAGGCCTCCGGCCGTCAACGGTGACACCGCCCCTGCCGCGTCACCGACGAGCAAGCCGTCGGCGTTCACGATCCGGCGCAACACCCCGCCGACAGGAATCGGTCCACCACGGCGGTGTGCCGGCCCGATCGGCGTTGGCACCCCCGGGAACCGCTCCAGGAATGTCCGCAGCAGGCGGGGGAGTGGCGCGGTCAGGCCCGCGGGCCGACCGGCCAGGCCGACGTGGGCGTTCCGCCCGTCGTCGACGAGCCAAGCGAGATATCCGGGGGCCAGGCGCGGATCGATGACGCAGTGGAACGCGGGAACAGCCGAAGCCGACACCGGGAACACCTCCTCGACACCGATGATCAGCCGCCGGTTGACGTCGAGGCCCAGGCGGCGGGCGACCGTCGAGCGCGCGCCGTCGGCGCCGACGGTGAAGCGGGCCCTGATCTGCTCCACGAAACCATTCCTTCTGCGCTGTCGCGCTGACAGCCGCGCCGGTTGAATGGATCGCATGCATGTCACCAGTCAGCGTCGACCGGCGCTATGGGTGAGCGCGATCATGTTGGGCAGCGCGCTCGCGATTCCGACCGTGGTCGCACCGATCAGCTCGGCCAGCGCCGCCGAGGCGTGTAGCGAGACACCTCGTGAGAACCCGATCTCCGAGTTCACCGACTACCAGGAGACGCTCAACGAGTTGGCGCGCATCGAACGCGTGAGCGCGGGCAAGGTCCAGGTCACCCAGGTCGGCAGGTCCAACCGAGGTCGCCTGGTGCAGAGCGCCCGGGTCGGCACGGGCCGCAAAGTCATCCTGATCACCAGCGAGATCCACGGCAACGAGAAGACCGGCACCGACGCGATCCTCCGCCTGCTCGACCACCTCGGCACGTCCGAGTCCCGCAAGGCCCAGTCGATCCGCCGGGAACTCACCATCGTCGCGATCCCCAAGATGAACCCGGACGCGGCCGAGCTCGACCGCCGTGGCAACGACATGACGTGGCAGGAGGTGCAGGCCCGGTTCCCGCAACTGCGGGGCGCACCGCCCGCGTGGAACTACATCACCGGGCAGCAGCAGGGCGACGACTACCGCACCAAGCCGGGCTTCGACGTCAACCGCGACTACCACCCCGACCTGACCTACCGGCCGCGGCCGCAGGACTTCCCCGGCACGTCGGCGAAGCCCGGCTGGTTCGTCACGCCGGAGTCGCAGACCGTGCGGGACGTCTACCTCGGACTGAAGCAGGAGTTCGGCAAGGTCGACACCTACATCGACCTGCACCACCAAGGCGCGTGCTACAAGGTTCCCGGCACCAGCAGGTTCGTCACGCTGAGCCTGTCCGGCAAGTTCGTCGCCGACCCGAACACACCCGAAGGCGCGGAATGGGCGCAGTTCCGTGACTCCTACAACCTCAAGTACAACAAGCAGCTCAACGTCGCCGCGTACAACGCGTTGCAGGGTGCCGCCAATGAGCGGCCAGCCTTTGGCAACATCACCCTCTACCCGCAGGACATCAACCTCCCCGGCACCGGGCTCGGCACGTTCACGTTGAACGGCTCCGGCGCGGTGCTGTTCGAGGTCCGCGGCCAGACCCAGACCCTGGGGCAACGCCACCGGGAGATGCTGACCAGAGCGGTCGGCATCGGCCTCGACGGAATCCTGACGGCCGTGACCAGCGGGCAGGTGCACAACCTCGATCCCGCCGTGTACGACCGCATCCCGTTGACCGACCGCGGTGGCGCCGGTGCGGACGAGGACTTCCTCGACCGCGCCCCTGTGCCGGTCATCGCCGGGTCATGACGCCCGTGGCGGCCCCACACGGGGTGAGGGCCGCCACGTGGTCCGGGCGCGCGGCAGCCGGGAACCTCTCGTACATTGGCGGACATGATCTCCACTGCTGACAAGGCGACGCGCTTGCAGGAGTTGCACGCCGCGCCGGAACTGCTGCTCGTGGTGAACGTCTGGGACGCCATCACCGCCAAGGTCGTCGCCGAGACACCCGGCACACACGCCTTGGCCACCCCGAGCCACGGCATCGCGGCCTCCCGCGGCTACCCGGACGGCGAGAAGATCCCCCGTGACGAGATGATCGCCGAGGTCGCCCTGATCGTGCGGGTGGCCGGGGACCTGCCGGTGACGGCGGACCTCGAGGCCGGTTACGGCGACCCGGGCGGCACCGTCGCCAGGGCCATCGACGTCGGCGCCGTGGGGTGCAACCTCGAGGACCAGATGAAGCCGCTCGACGAGTCGGTGCGGGCGGTCGAGGCGGCGGTCGCCGCCGCACAGTCCGCCGGTGTCGACTTCGTGCTCAACGCGCGCACGGACGCGTTCATCAGGTCGCCGGGCCGGGACCCCGAAGACGTGCTCACCGAAGCGATTGCGCGTGGTCGCGCCTACCTTGACGCGGGAGCGTCGAACGTCTTCGTACCGGGCAAGCTCGATGTCGGTCAGGTCGAGCGGCTGGTGGAGGCGTTGGGGGAACGCAAGGTCAACCTGATCGGCATTCCGGGCTCGATCCCGCTGGCCGAGGCGCGGCGGCTCGGCGTGTCCCGGGTTTCCTACGGTCCGTGGAGCCAGAACGTCGCGCTCACCGCGTTGGCCAAATTGGCCGAAGATGTGTACGCGGGTGGCGGTTTGCCCGCCGATACCCGCAAACTCAACTGAAAGCTGTGCGAGAATTCGGCGAGTGACCCAGTCACCGAGAATTCATCCAACCGCTGTTGTGTCCGATGAGGCTGATGTCGCCGACGACGTCCAGGTCGGACCGTATGCGGTGATCCACGCCGGGGTTCGGCTGGCGTCCGGTGTGCGGGTCGACGCGCACGCGGTGATCGGCGGCGATCCGCAAGTCCTGTCGTTCTCCCTTGGTGGAACATGTCTGGAGATCGGCCGGAACACCGCGGTCAGGGAAGGTGCGATCATCCACCGTTCGACCACACCGGCCCGGCCGACCCGGATCGGCGCCGACTGCCTCATCATGGGCCAGACCCACATCAGCCACGACTGCTGGGTGGGCGACAGTGTCGTTGTCTGCCAACAGTCCGCGCTCGCCGGGCACGTGACGGTGGCCGATCATGCGGTGATCGGAGGTATGACGGGAGTGCACCAGCACGTCCGGATCGGCAGCAGGGCAATGGTTGGCGCGATGGCCAAGGTGACCCGTGACGTGCTGCCGTTCTGCGCTGTGGACGGCAATCCGGCCACGCATCGCGCGCTCAACGTGATCGGCCTGCGCCGAGCCGGGATCCGCGGTGACGAGTACGCGGCGCTGCGGGCCGCGTTCCACCGATTACGGGCGGGCGAGGAGCCCGACGACAGCACGGAACTGGTCGGCACGCTGAAGAAGTTCGTTGCCGAGCGGTCGTTGCGGGGGATCTCGTCGTTCTACCGGGAGGTGCGTGCATGAGCTGGTCGTTGGCCGAGCTGGCCGGGTTGTTGGGTACCGAGGTCGGCAGCGGCCCGGATTTCCGGGTGACGAGGCCGGTTCCCGTCGATTCGGACGACCGGGAAGGCCTGACTTTCTGCCAGGGCAAGAAGTATCTGCGGCAGTTGACCGCGCACACGGCCGGTGCGGTGATCGTGCCGCCCGGGGTGGCGGTCGACCGGCCGCACCTCGTCGCGGACGAACCCCGTGTGGCGTTTGAGAAGTTCCTGACGATGTACCGGCGACCACTGCCGTCGCGGCCGGGTGTCCACCCGACCGCGGTCGTGGATGCGTCGGCCGAAGTGGACGACACCGCGTCGGTCGGGCCGTACGTCGTGGTCGAGCGAGGTGCGCGGATCGGCGCGGGCGCGCAGGTTTTCCCGTTCTGCTACGTGGGCGAGGGGTGCACCGTCGGTGAGTACACCGTGCTGTATCCCCATGTTGTTCTCTACCAGGACGTGGAGATCGGCGTTCGATGCATCGTGCACGCCCACGTGACGCTGGGTGCCGACGGATTCGGGTTTCGGTGGGACGGCGACGCGCACCAGAAGGTCGACCACGTCGGGGGTGTCGTGATCGGCGACGACGTGGAGATCGGGGCGGGCAGCGCGGTCGATCGGGCCACCGCGGGCGCGACGGAACTCGGCAACGGGGTGAAGCTCGACAACCTGGTCCAGATCGGACACAACACGCGAATCGGCGACCACACGGTGATCTGCGGTCAGTCGGCCGTCGCCGGGAGCGCCGTGCTGGGCAACAGGGTGACGATGGCGGGGCAGACCGGTGTCGCGGACCACGTGACAGTGGCGGACGACGTGTCCTTGGCGGTGCGGACGCTGACGACGAAGGACATCCGGGAACCCGGCGCGTACTACGGTGTCCCCGCGCGCCCGCTGGCCGAGGGGCTGCGGATCGTGGCCCGGCTGCCGCACCTGCACGAACGGATCGAGAAGCTGGAGCGCGGCGAGTGAGGGTGCCCCGCAGGACAGTGGCGAAACCGGTTCGACTGACCGGAAGGGGGCTGCACTCGGGGCGCCCGGTACGAGTGACCGTCCACCCCGGGGACAACGGTATCGCCTTCCGGCACGGCGAAGCGCGGATACCGGCGGCACCGGAGGCGGTCACCGATACCACAAGGCACACCACGCTCGGCGACGTGGCAACGGTCGAGCACATCATGAGCGCGTTCTCCGGCATGGAGATCACCGATGCCGAGGTCGAACTGTCCTACCCGGAACTGCCCGCGCTGGACGGCAGCGCGGCGGACTTCGTCGGGGTACTGGGAGACGTCGACGAACTCCCGCCCCAGGACGTGGTACTGCCGGACAGGGAGCTCTTCGTCGAGGACGGCGACGCTTGGATCCGCGTCCGGCCTGGCACGGGTCATTGGACTTACACGTACGAATGTTTCGGTGTCCCACAAACAGTGCAGTGCGTGATGTCGGATGAGTACATCAGCGGCATATCCCGTGCACGGACCATCGCACACGCACACGAAGTGACGGCTCTGCTCGCGAGCGGTCTGGGACAGGGCCTCGACATCGAGTCCGTCGTGCTGATCGGTCCCGACGGATACGGCAACGAACCCCGGTACCCGGACGAACCGGCCAGGCACAAACTGCTCGACCTGGTCGGGGACCTCTACCTGTCCGGAATACCCGCGCACTGCCTTGACGTGACGGCACATCGAAGCGGGCACACAGCCGGTGTCCGGATGGCCGGTCTGCTCGTGAGTGTTTACGCGGGTTAGAACCCGGCTGAACACTCGAGCTCTCGGCGCATCCGACTGGTACTGCCGGGACGGATCAGCCATGCTGGTCGGCATGATCACGCGTCGGATGGCGGAGGAACTGGACGCGGCCGACCCCCTTGCGCGGCTGCGGGACCGGTTCGTGATCGATGACCCGGGCCTGGTCTACCTGGACGGGAACTCACTCGGACGGCTGCCCGCCGCCACCGCGGATTTCCTCGACGCGGTGGTGCGCGACCAGTGGGGCACGGGGCTTGTCCGGACGTGGCACACGTGGATCGACTGGGCGAGCCGGCTCGGTGATCGGCTCGCTGAGCACGTTCTCGGTGCCCGGCCTGGCGAAGTCGTGCTGTCGGACTCGACGTCGGTCAACCTGTACAAGCTGGCGGCCGCTGTGCTGGCGGGCAGTCCGGAGCGGCGCACGATCGTGCTCGACGCCGAGGATTTCCCGACCGACCGCTACATCGTGCAGGGGCTCGCCGCCGAACGCGGCCTGTCGGTGCGGGCTTTGCCGTCTGATGTGGATGCCGGACTTGATCTCGACGAGCTGTCGGCCGCGCTCGACGACGACGTGGCGCTCGTCGTGCTGTCCCACGCGTCGTATCGTTCGGGAGCGTTGAACGACATGGCCGCGGTGAACGCGTTGGCTCGACGGGCTGGAGCGGTGGTGCTGTGGGATCTTTCGCACAGCGCGGGTGTGTTTCCCGTCCAGTTGCACGCTTCCGGCGCTGATCTGGCCGTCGGGTGCACGTACAAGTACCTCAACGGCGGCCCGGGGGCACCAGCGTTCCTCTACGTCCGCAAGGAACTGCGGTCGACGCTGCGGCAGCCGATCTGGGGGTGGTTCGGGCAACGCGACCAGTTCCGGATGGGCACGGACTACCACCCGGTCGACGGGATCGAGCGGTTCCTCGTCGGCACCCCGCCCGTGCTGTCCCTGGCCGCGGTGGATCCGGCGTTGGCGGTCGTCGAGGAGGCCGGGGTGGCGCGGATCCGGGACAAGGGCAAGCGGCTCGGCGAGTTCGTGATCGACCTCGCTCCGACCGGGATGCGGGTTGCTTCGCCGCTCGACTCCGACCGGCGTGGTGGGCATGTGACGCTGGAACACCCCGACGCGTGGCGGATCTGCCAGGCGCTCGGGCACGTCGGGGTGATCTGCGACTACCGGGAGCCCAACCGGCTGCGTATCGGCCCTTCCCCGTTGTACACCCGTTTTGTCGACGTCTGGGACGCCATGGACCGGTTGCGTGACCTGCTCGCGAGCCGCGCCTACGAACAGTGGGGTGACGCGCCCGGCCGCGTCACCTGATCTGTCCTACCGTGGATTCTCGGTACGCCATTTTACGTAGTCGGCGACGGCGGTGGCCGCGTCGAAGGACGGCTTGAAACCGCGCCGGTTCCCGCAGCCACTGCTCGCGTGTTCCGGACCCCAGGCCGTCCTCCCTGACTCAGCGCCTGACCTCGCCCGCTGCCTGCGACACGGCGTCGTCCCACCAAGGCAGCGTCGATCTTCCTCTCGATCAGATCGTCGCCGATCGCTCGCTTCGAGGTCACACGGAAAAAGTCGACGAACGGCGTCAGGTGTTAGCGGCATGCGGTGACGGAAACGTATCAGGCGGTCGCAGTGCCGTTACGCAAATCCTACTCGGAAAACGCTGTGTACCGGAAATTTTCCACTGCAACGAGGTTGGTACTAACGGGGGGTACCACGACACATTACAGCCCACTACGGTCAGGTGTCGATTGTTACCGCACTACAGATGTCCGACCTGCCGGACACCCCTGCTCTGTAGGAGGTTCGAAGCAACAATGTGGATTCGTCGTCTGACCATGCTCGCGGCAGCCGCCGTCGTCTCGACGGTCGGCCTGGGGCTGGGTGCTCCGGCCCAGGCCGTCCAGCAGGCTGAACCGCAGGCCCAACCGTTCATCATCGGCGGCCGGGTCGTCACCACGCCGTACTCCTTCTTCGCTTCACTGCAACGAAGTGGCCGTCATTTCTGCGGTGCTTCGCTGATCGCGCCGCAGTGGCTCGTCACCGCCAAGCACTGTGTCCAGGGCTCCACCGGTGGTGGGTTCACGGCACGGATCGGTTCGGTCAACACCGGATCCGGTGGCGAGGTCATCACCGCGGCCAGCGCCACCCTCGGCCAGAACGACATCGCCGTCGTGCGGCTGTCGAGGGCGGCCACGTCGAAGCCGATCAGGATTGCGGCGAACCACCCGCCGGTCGGCAGCGTCAACACGCTGATCGGCCACGGCCAGACCTGTGGCAACCCGGGCTGCGGTGGTTCGTCACCGCAGTTGCGCGAAGTGGAGAGCACCAGGGTCGCCGACTCGCGGTGCACGGCCAGTTTCAAGCCGGGCAAGGAGATCTGCTTCCAGGGCGCGCCCGGGACCAGCGCGTGCTACGGCGACTCGGGTGGACCGTCCATCCTCAACGGTGAACTGACCGGTGCCACCAGCCGTTCCGGCAACAACAGCGCCAACTGCCTCAACGGCCCCGGCCTGTACAACAGCGTCCCCGGCTACCGGGCCTGGATCGACCAGGTGACCGGTGGCGCGGTGACCGCGTGGGAAGCGACGCTCTAACCGTTTCCCGGCACGGGCGTCCCTGCGGCGGCACGGGGCGCCCGTGCGTTGTCGTGCGGCTCAGCCGACGATTCGTCGCGCACCGAAGTAATCCCGACCGCCGATGGACATCGGCCCGGACTTGACCGGCACCCCGTACGTCGACGCGTGCACGATGTTGCCGCCACCGACGTACATCGCCACGTGGTGGATCGAGCCCGCGCTGGAGCCGTAGAACAGCAGATCGCCGGGGCGCAGCTGATCCTTGGGCACGGATATGCCCGCGCCGAACTGGGCACGGCTGGTGCGGGGGAGTGAGATTCCCGCCTGGGCGTAGGACCACAGTGTCAGGCCGGAGCAGTCGAAACCGCCGGGTTTGGTGCCGCCCCAGACGTAAGCGTCACCGCGCCTGCTCAGAGCGGCGGCCACCGCTCGTGCCGCGGCGTCGGCGGGTGCGCCCGTGGAGGGCGGCGGCGCAGGCGCCTTGGTCGGCGCGGGCGGCTTGGGCTGAGTGGTGCGTGCGGGCGGCGGGGTTGGGGGAACAGGGTCCGGCGGTCCTGCCAGTTCGGCTTTCTGCGCCGCGGTGAGCTTGTCCAGGTCCGCCTTGACTTTCGCGATCTTCGTGTCGAGGGCCGCTTGTCGCGCGGCGATCTCGTTGGTCAGCTTGACCGCGGCGTCCCGGGCTGTTGTCGCCGTGTGCTGGGCCTGTGACGCCTGGCTTTGCGCCTTCTCCGTCGCGGCGACCGCGTCCGCCATGTCCCGCAGGGTTTGATTGCTCTGCTCGGCCAGCACACCCAACGCGGTGGCTCTGTCCAGGAAGTCACGCTCGGACTTGCCGGTGAGCAACGCCATCATCTTGTCGAAGCGGGCGCCGCGGAACCGGGCACTGCTCAGGTCGTCGACCTGGCCACGGAACCGGGCCTGGCTGTCCTTCGCCGCGGCCTCGGCGCGCTGTGCGGCCGCGAGGTCGGCGGTCGCCTTGTCGAGTTCCGCCTGCTTGGCGACCTTGTCCTCCGTGGCCTGCAGGAAGTCCTGGTGCACCTGCTCGGCTTCGACGTTGAGCTCGCGGTACCGCTCGACCGCGTCGGCCTGGGTCGTGGGCTGTGCTGTCGCAGGCAGGGCGGGCAGCGCCAGGACAAGCGCGGAGGCCGCGAACAACCGTGTGAACCGCCGTAAGTGCATGTTTCCGAGCGCTCCTTGATCGAACACAGGATCACGAACAGGTTACGAACGGTTCTTGGTCAAGTCCACCAGGGGGCATCGCGTGCATATTCTCGCCACTTCGCTTATCCGGCGCTTAACGCTGCGTCACTACTTTCTCGCTCCGTGCGATCTTGTCGAACGCGCACCTGGATGGAGGGTGATTTCGTGAGGATTCGACTAGGGGCAGCGGGGCCGCTGCGCGCCACCGCTGTCGCCGCCGGTGCGACTGTCGCTTTAGGACTGTGCACTTTTCCTGCTGCGGCAGGAGATGCCGACCTGACTTCGGTCGCGAAGCAGGGCGTTTCGTGGGCGCAGTGCGTCGCCGGGCAGCCGCCGCCCGGATGGCCGCAGGAGGAGTGGGACAAGCTTTGGGCGGGCATGGACTGCGCGACGCTGACCGTGCCGATGAACTACCGCAAGCCCGGTGACGGCAAGCTCAACGTCGCGATCAGCCGCCGCAAGGCCAAGGACCCGGCCAAACGGCAGGGCGTGCTGCTGCTCAACCCCGGCGGGCCAGGCGGGAGTGGGCTGTTGATGCCGTCCTTCCTGGAATCCGAGGCGATCGGCACCAGCTACGACCTGATCGGCTTCGACCCGCGGGGTGTCGGCCGCTCGACCCAGCTCATGTGCGAGGTCGCCTATTGGGAGCCGCCGAGGACCAGACCGACGGACGACCAGTTCCCCGCGATCGCCGCGGCCGCACGCGCCAGGGAAGCCGCCTGCCAGCGTGCGGGCGGTGGGCTGCGGCCGTTCGTGAGCACGGCCAACACCGCACGGGACATGGACGTGATCCGGGAGGCGCTGGGTGAGAAGAAAATCAACTACCTCGGCTTCTCCTACGGCACGTACCTGGGCGCGGTGTACGGCAGCTTGTTCCCCAGCAAGCTCAACCGCAGCGTGCTCGACTCGTCGATGCACCCGGAGTGGTTCTACTACGAGGCGTCCAAGCAACAGGCCGTCGCCGTGAACCAGAGCGTCGACGCCTGGGTGAAATGGGTGGCCGCGCGGGACAAGACGTACCACCTCGGCAGTTCGGTCGCGCAGGTGAGCGCCGCACTCGACGCGATCGGCAAACAACTGGCCGCCAAACCGATCCCGTGGCCGGACACCCCCGATTTCCCGCAGATCGACCGCAACGTGTTCGACCAGGTGGTGGGATTCTGGGCCACTCCTCGGCCCAACTGGGCGCTGCTGGCCGAACTCGTCGGCAAGATCAAGGAATCCGTCGGCGGGACCCTGCCGCCGGACACCGGCAAGGGGCTCCACGCGCTCAACAAGGCCCTGAACCCCGAGACGTTCAACGAGATCTTCCCCACGGTGACCTGTGAAGCCGACTGGCCCGCGGACCTGAACGTCTACTACGAGCAGATGCGGCTGTTCCGCGAGCGCTACCCGTACGGCCGGGGCGCGAACGCGGCCGAACCGACCGAATGCACCTTCCGGTCGTTCACCCCGCCGGAGCGGCTCGTCGACCTCAAGCGCAAGGGATACCCGACCGGTCTCGTGATCCAGGCCGAGTTCGACCCGGCCACCCAGTACGACGGCGGCCCGGCGATGGCGTCGAAGCTCAACGACAACCTCGTCTCGATCGCCGACGAGGGCTCGCACGGCCAGTACGGCAACAACCCCTGCGCCACGGAGAAGATCAACGACTACCTGATCAACGGCGTCCTGCCCGGTTCGCGGACCACGTGTGCCGGTGCGCCGAGGCCGGACGTCCCGGCCGACGGTGACGCGGGCCGCCCGGCGCCGCGATCCGACCGCTCGTTCGAGGAACGAGCCAACGAGATGGTCAAGACCCTGAAGCTCGACCGCAAGTTCTGACACCACAGAGGACATGCGCTCCGACGGTCGATCGGGGCGCATGTCCCTGCACGGCACTACACTGCTGACTCGTGCAGGAGACGCGCCTTGACACCGCTCGGATCCGGGCGGCCCGCCAGGTGATCGACCCGGTCTTTCTCGACACGCCGCTGTACCGCTGCGAGGCGCTGGAGCCGTACCTCGGGTGCGCGGTGAGCGTCAAACTCGAAACGGCGAACCCGGTCCGCAGCTTCAAGGGCCGAGGCACCGAGTTGGTCGCGAGCGAACTCGCCGAGCGCGGCCCGCGCGCCGTGGTGTGCGCCAGTGCGGGAAACCTTGGCCAAGCCCTCGCTTGGTCCGGTCGCGGCCGGGGGCTCGACGTCACCGTCGTGGCATCACGGCACGCGACAGTGGCGAAGCTCGACCGGATCCGTGCGCTGGAAGCCAAGCTGGAACTGGTGGACGGCGACCACGAACTGGCACGCGAACGGGCGGCGGACATCGCCCGCGCCGACGGCATCAGGCTGGTGGAGGACAGCCTGGACATCGAAACCTGCGAAGGCGCGGCCACCATCGGCCTGGAACTCGCCGACGCGGCACCGTACGTCGACACCGTGCTGATCGCCCTCGGCGGCGGCGCGATGGCCACCGGTGTGGGGCACGTGATGAAGGCACTGGCGCCCGGTGTCGAGGTGATCTGCGTCCAGCCGCTGGGCGCTCCGGCGATGACCCGCTCCTGGCACGAACGACGCGTGGTCACCACCGACTCGATCGCCACCATCGCCGACGGCGTGGCGGGCCGGTGTCCCATTCCCGAGGTCCTGGCGGACCTGCTGCTGGTCGCGGACGACGCCGTCCTGGTCGAGGAGTCGTCGATCGTGACCGGGATGCGGATGCTGCTTGAACACGCCGGTCTCGTCGTCGAGCCGTCGGCGGCGCTGGGCATCGCGGCGGTACTCGAGAACCGCGACCGTTTCGCCGGGCGGCACGTGGCTACGATCGTGTGCGGCAGCAACGTCGACATGGCCGCGTATCACCGCTGGGTCGGCCTTCGCTGATGGAACTGAGGCAGCTGGAGCACTTCCTCGCGGTCGCAGGTGAGGGCAGCTTCACCGTGGCGGCACAGCGGGCCCACATCGTGCAGTCGGCGTTGAGCTCCTCGATCCGCAAGCTCGAGCACGAACTGGGCGCGCAGCTGTTCGAACGGACCACCCGTCGCGTCATCCTGACCGAGGCCGGTCGCGCGCTGCTGCCGGTCGCGCGTCGGCTCGTGGCCGACATCGACGTGGCACGGGGCGCGGTGTCCGACGTCATCGGCCTGTCGCGGGGTGCGGTGTCCGTCGGCACGATCCAGACGTTGACGGTCGTGGACCTGCCCCGCGAGCTCGGCGTGTTCCGGTCGCGGTACCCGGGCATCCGGATCCACGTCCGGGACGGCCGCGTCGCCGACCTCAGCGCGGCCGTCACCAGCGGCGAACTCGACCTGGCCTACCTGGCCGCGGACGGGCCGCTGCCGGGTGGCCTGACCTGTTTCGCGCAGTGGAGCCAACTCCTGGTCCTGGTCACCTACCCGGGACACCGGCTGGAAAAGCGGCGCAGCGTGCCGTTCGCGGAGATCGACGACGAACCGTTCGTCGACTACACCGGCAGCGTCATGCAGACGATGGTCCGCCGCCGGTTCGCCGACGCCGGTCTGCGGCACAACCCGGTGTGCGCGGCCACCCACGTGCCGCTGCTGGTCGACCTGGTGGCGGCCGGTCTCGGCGTCACCATCGTGCCCCGGTCGGTGGCCGAGCGCGCCGGGATGCCGTTCGCCGAGATCGACGACGCCGACTTCAACCGGGTGATCTACCTGGCCGGGCGCCAGCCGGAACCGGTCAACCCGGCGGCGCGGGCGTTGCTGCGGCACCTCATCGAACGGGGCCCTGACGGCGTGGCTCAGCCGGGTTGACCGGCGCGAAAAGCAGCCCGAAACCGGCGAGGGCGAGCGCCATGGCCGCCAGCGGCTGCTCCAGGATCCCGCAGAGGAACGCGAGTACGAACACGCGTACCGCGACCTTCCGGAGTACCCGAGTGGCGTCAGAGCTCATGCGCTGAGTATCCGCCCGGCGTGCCCTGTTTTGTCCAACACTTCCTGGAGCTACGACTCAGCGCCGTGATCGATAAATGGCGATCGGTGAATGGGTGCACCGCCCGTGTGTACGCAGCTTTGCGTAGGACACTGCCGCTTGGCGACGTATGACCGTGGGGCAGCAGGGAAGGGAGCATGGCGCTGAGCGAGTGGGAGGGCTTGGGTCATGCGGAAGAAGCGAGCTTGGTTGCTGTTCGTCGTCGCGCTGATCTTCAGCGGGGTGCTCGCGCAGCCATACCTCAGCCTCGACATCGGCGACAGCCGCCTCGACGTGCGTGACAGCCTCCAGTACTCGGTCCTGGTCGGGCACATCTTCACGGCCGCGGTGGCGCTTGTTCTCGGTCCGCTGCAGTTCATTCCGAAGGTACGGGCACGCAGGCGAGTCCACCGAACGATCGGCCGGATCTACCTCCTGGCCGGGGTCGTGCCGTCGGCGGTGGCCACGATCCCCGTGGCCATCTGGTCCGGTCGGCCCGTTACGCAGGTCGGCCTCACCGTCGCCGCCGTCCTGTGGCTGATCACCGGGTTTCAGGCCTACCGGGCGGCTCGTCGGCGTGATTTCGTGCACCACCGGGAGTGGATGATGCGCAATTACGCGCTGACGTTCCTCGCTGTCACGTCACGCATCCTCGTTCCGCTGCTCCTGCTGGCCCAGGTGCCGTTCGGGGGTGCGGACCTCGGGTCGATCGGGGAGGAGGCGACGTCGATGATCCCGATCGGCCAGACTCTGGGGTGGATCGTCAACCTGTTCGTGGTCGAGATCATCATCCGGCGTGCACGCCGGAATGCCATGGCATCGGTGTCAGGGGCCGTGTCAGGGCGGTGACTGATCGGCGTCAGCGCGGCTCGTGATCGTGGTCGACATGAACAGGGGCACCGAGAACAACAAGATCCGGTTCGTCCGGCGAGCCGGGGTCGTGGCGCTTGCGGTCACACTGCTGGCGGGAGCGGCCACGTCGGCGCCCGCTGCGCAGGACCGTCCGGAGCTGCGGGAGGCCATGCGGGCGTTCGTGGACTCCGGCGCCGTCGGGGTGCAGGTGCGTGTCCACGACCAGCGAGGGGAGTGGGTCGGCAGCGCCGGGGCACGCGAACTGGGCAAGGCCGCGAAACCACCGACGAACGGTCGGTTCCGCGTCGGCAGCAACACCAAGACCTTCGTCGCGACTGTCGTGCTGCAACTGGTGGCCGAGGGCAAGGTCGGGCTGGACGCCCCGGCGGCCGACTACCTGCCGGGGTTCGGGTTGGACCGGCGGATCACCGTGCGGATGTTGTTGCAGCACACCAGCGGGGTCTTCAACTTCACCGGCGAGTACTACGACGACGGCACGGTCGTGCCAGGGATCACGTGGTCAGGCAAGGAATGGGTGGACAGCCGGTTCCGCACGTACCGGCCGGAGGAACTGGTGCGGTTCGCGTTGTCCAAGCCCGCGCGGTTCGAGCCGGGAACGGACTGGAACTACTCCAACACCAACTACGTCCTGGCCAGGCTCCTGATCGAGAAGGTCACCGGCCACGCGTTCCCCGACGAGCTGCGGCGGCGGATCCTGCGACCACTCGGACTGCGCGACACCCTGGCACCGGAGACGTTCCCGGAGATCCCCGGCCCGCACGCGCACAGCTACTACCAGTACTCGGAGAACGGTCGGTCGAAGACGGTCGACATCACGCGGAACAACCCGTCCTGGATCTCCAGTGCCGGTGACATGATCTCGACCACCGCGGATCTCCACACGTTCTTCGCCGCGTTGGTCGGCGGAAAGCTCCTCCCGCCCGCACTGATGGCCGAGATGCGCAAGCCACACCCGAAACCGGCCGCACTGGGCTACGGCCTCGGCATGTTCGTGCAGGACGCGGGTTGCGGCGTCACGGTGCTCACCCACAACGGCGGCGTCCAGGGCGCCGCGTCGCTGATGTACAGCACGCCGGACGGCAGCAGGACCCTGGAGGCATCGGCGACCTATGTGGACGATGCCGCGATGTCCAAGGCGGCCGGACTGCGGCAGGCGAGCAAGGCGCTCGTCACCAAGGTGTTCTGCGGCTGAAACCCCCGGATCGGAAAGGAACGAGAGCATGATGGACACCACGAGCCACGTCGAGGACGGCTGGGGCAAGGTCGCCGACGCGTTCCGTGCGAACTTCGACGGAAACCCCGGTGAGGTCGGCGCGGCGTGCAGCGTGTACGCGGACGGTCGTCTCGTCGCCGACCTGCGCGGCGGCCAGGCCGACCGCGAGGCGAACCAGCCATGGACCTCGGACACCATCGTCCAGGTCGCGTCGACGACGAAAGGCGCCACCGCGATCTGCGCCCACCTCCTGGCCCAACGAGGAGAGTTGGACCTGGACGCCCCCGTGGCCCGGTACTGGCCGGAGTTCGCCGCGGCGGGCAAGGCGGACATCCCGGTCCGCTGGCTGCTGTCGCACCAGGCGGGTCTGCCGATTGTGGACGGACCGCTGACGTTCGAAGAGGCATGCGCCTGGCACCCGGTGATCCGCGCGCTGGAAGCCCAGAAACCATTGTGGGAGCCGGGCACTGAGCACGTGTATCACAGCATGACCTATGGATTCCTGGTCGGCGAGGTCGTCCGGCGGATCACCGGGAAGTCCCTCGGCACCTTCTTCGCCGACGAGGTGGCCCAGCCGTTGGGGCTGCGCGCCTGGATCGGCCTGCCCGCCGAGCAGGAACAGCATGTGGCCCGGATCGAGTACGCGGCCCCGTTCACCCTGGACGAGCTCATCGCGGGGATAACCGCGACTGCGGGACTGGACCCGGAGACAGTCAAGGCATGGATCAACGCCGTGTGGGGCGCGGACTCGGTCCAGGCCCGCGCAGGGGAACTCGGCGGGGCGCTGGACCACACGACCGAGTACCACACCACCCGGGCCTGGCGTGCGGCGGAGTTCCCAGCCGCGAACATGCTCGCGGACGCTCACTCGGTGGCCCGGATGTATGCAGCGACGGTGAGTGACGTCGACGGAGTGCGGCTGCTCGACCCGGCGACTGTCTCCCGTGCGACGGAAATCCAGACGGACAGGACACGGATGCACGGGTTGCCGCCGGGCTTGGACATCCCGGCTGACCGGTCCTTCAACATGTCGCTCGGTTTCTGGCGGGCGTGTCCGCCGATGCCGATGCTGGGGCCGGGTTCCTTCGGTCACCCGGGATCCGGCGGGTCGATCGGGTTCGCGGACCCGGATGCCGGTGTCGGGTTCGCGTACGTGACGAACCACTGGTCGTTCCGGCCGGACGACCCCCGGGCGGCAAGCCTGGCCAAGGCAGTCCAGTCCTGCGTCGGCTGACGGCAGCCCTTCCCACGGTTCCGCTCCGCTGGCCTGTGCAACCAATGTGGCCTTCGTTGCCAAAAACGCAACGAAGGCCACATTCGTTGCGGGGGAGCCGCGGGGGTAGCCGCGGGGTGCTTAGGCGTAGCGACGCACAGTCTCCGGGTGGATGACGAGACGAAGCAGCTCGGCGGCCTGCATCTGGGCGATCTGGTCGGCGAGAGTCGGGTTGTCGAGATCCCAGTACCGGGCGCCCAAGCGCGCACAGAGCTCCTGTGCTCCATCGGGCTCCACCGTGACGCGCCCGGCGACCGAAACCCAGTGCTCCGGTTCGCCCACCGGGGCGGCGACGACGATCGAGGCGCGCGGATCGCGGTTCAGCCGCCGCACTTTGAGCGAACCCGCCTCCGTGAACAGCTGCACCTTTCCTTCGGCAGTGGCCTCGAACCACACCGGCCGGGGCTGGGGCGGGGTCGGCCCCGCGGCCACGGTCAGGAACCCGTGCAGGGGGCGTGCGAGGAATTCGAGGTCCTCGGCGGTCAGCGCGTCGGTACTCATGATCCTCATTGAACACGACCCGGTCGGACCCGGCACATGGGCGGGAATCCGGATCACATGCGCGTTCGTCCGAGCAGTTCCGTGAGGGTGGCCTGGTAGTTCGGGCAGGTCACGATGTCCTCGTGCGTGCAGTTCAGCCCGGCTTCCAGGAGGTCCAACGCCGCTCGCAGCGCCGTCATCCTGGCGTGCAGCTCGCGGTGGTTGCGGCGGAGCACGTCCTTGCGGGCGGCCGGGTCGCCTGCCGCGAGGAACGCACGGATGTCCGGTAGTGACAGCCCGGCCTGTTTCGCGCGCACGATCGACGCTACCCGGACCACGTCTTCGTGGGTGTAGCGGCGGTGGCTGCCCTCGACGCGGGCGGGGGAGAGCAGGCCGACCGACTCCCAGTGCCGCAGCACGTGCGTCGGCAGGCCGAAGTGGTCGGCGACCTGGCCGATCGTCATCGGGCTTGACTTCATGTCGACATTAAGTCCGAGCATGGCGGGCATGTCCAGTTTGTTGGCTGCCCTCGATGCCGGTGACGCGCGACCCGACTCCATCGCACTGCGCGCACGTTCCTACGAGTTGCTCGGCGACCTCACCGGTCGAACCGTGGTCGACGTCGGCTGCGGCGGTGGCCGCGCCGTCGCCGAACTGGCCGGTCGCGGAGCCACCGCGATCGGCATCGACCGTGATGCCGAGATGATCGCCGTGGCGCGGGAACGGTGGCCGGGCAACGAGTTTCAGGTCGGCGACGCCCACGACCTTCGACTCGAAACCGGATCGGTCACAGGCTACCGCGCGGACAAGGTGCTGCACACGCTCGACGACCCGGCTCGGGCCGTGGCCGAGGCCCGACGGGTGCTGGCGCCGGGTGGGCGGATCGTGCTGCTGGGGCCCGACTGGGACACGATCGTCGTCGACTCCGACGACCCGGAGACGACCCGCAGGCTGATCCACGCCAAAGCGGACACGTTCCCGTCACCTCGCGTCGCGCGGAAATACCGCAATCTGCTGCTCGACGCCGGATTCACCGACCCGATCGTCGAAGTGCACACCGGCGTGTTCACCGACGAGACCGCGCTCGCCCTGCTGGGCCGGATAACCCAGCACGAAAGCTGGTTGGCCGAGCAGGCCGAACGCGGCCGGGCGAACCGGGTCTTCGTCGCGGTCCCGATGTTCCTCGTCGCCGCGCGGTGCTGACCAGGTCGTGCTGTGGGTGGCTGAACCGGTGAAAGTGCGCAGGCTGTCTGAGCAGGAAGGCAGCAGCCGCAATGAGCATGGTCCTTGCCCGAACACGGGCCGCGGTGCCTGACCGTCGACATCAATCCACATTGGAATCTGGTATTCGTATGAGAGTGACCACAATGGCCGGAAACAGCGCGAGGAGTCGTCAGAGGTGAGGCGCCGCGGTCATCACGGGTTGGCGAAACCTGCCACACGATGCACGCTCACCAACGCACGTCGGCAGAAACGCTCGCGACAGTGCGCGTGCATGCGTGAGGTGGCTCGCTCTTGTGGCGACGTCTGTCCTGCTGGTGAAGGGTTTTCTACAGCTGGTACCACCAACTTGCCCCCTGGCGACAGGTGACTGAGGTTCACCCCGGGCAGTGGACACCGAGTTGGCCGGCGGTGTTTCTGCTGGAACAATGTCTGTCATACGCGGAAGTCAGCTTCAGCATTTCGTGGATCCACCGTGCGCACCACCACCAGGACCAGAACCGTCGGCGGTGCGACTCGCCTGGAACCCTTCGTGATCGCGCCCGACGGAGCAGCCCGCGAACGGGACAGCAGAGCCGATTCGACATACCGCATGCGGACGTGGCCCGATGAAAACGATGAAGCTGGATGAATCTTCGACCGAACGGATGGGACGTGACGACCGATGTGGGGGCCACTGCCATGGTTGCGACAGCGGGCCGCGCTGTCGAGACGCACCGGGACGACGCGCTGATCAGCGACCCGTATGCCGAGCGCCTGGTAGCGCGGCGGATCCGGGTGGCAGCCTGCCGACCCGACCAGGCGCGGACGGGTCGGAAGGCAGCTGGCGTCCCTTGTCCGACCTCCTCGGAATTCGCGGCAAGTTCATCGACGATGCTCTGCGCCAGGCGGTGAACGACGGCGTGCGGCAGGTCGGGGTCCTGGCGGCCGGGCTCGATTCCCGTGCCCATCGGCTTCCGTGGCCGACGGGTACGACCGTTTTCGAGATCGATCAACCGGCGGTGCTCGAATTCAAGCGACAGGTTCTCGCCCCCGCACCGTCGCAGTGCGTGCATCGGCTGATTCCTGCCGAGTCGCGTGATCGATGGGAATCTCCACTGCGTGAGGCGGGGTTCGACCCTGGCCGCATCGCTTGTTCGGCACGAGGAAAACGTCCACCGGAGCCTTGTGTGCAGGCCCTGTCGACTACCGCAGCAGGTCGACCGACATCGGAAGGGCCTCATGCAGGTTAAGCGAGTCATACGGATAGGAGATGTGGCCCTCTTGCACAGGCTTCCTGGTGAAAAAGATCAGCATGTCCCTGGTGGCGGTCTTCTCTTCCCCCACAGCCAGAACCGGCGACAGGCTGTGCTTCCGCTCGTGGTCGACGATCAGCAACGTGTCGAGGAAGTCCTGGTGCTGCCAACTGCCGAGGATCAACGCCGGATCCGTCTCATCCCACCGGATGGCGTTCGTCTCTCTCATGTCGTGGACTTGGGTTACGGCACTGTCAGCCGTCATGTTCCGGCTGCCGAGAAATGTCGTCATCGTGTGATCGACACCGTCGCTGTGAACTCCCTCCAGCGCGGGCTCTCCCGTCAAGTCGGGCGTGGTGATCGTCCTGAGATTGAACAAGGTGCACACCCATTTGTTGGACGTGTAATCCAGGTCAGGCCGGTGCTTGATCGGCACGTCCTTGATGACCAACGACTTGAATTTCAGAAGCGCCTGGAGGGTCGAGTTCAGTTGCAAGTCGTTTCCGATTTCGTCGAATCTGCGCACCATATTGGAGTCATGCCTGACAAAGTCTTCCTCGGCCGAAAGCACGAAGGGCTGAAACTCGAGGCGGTATGCTTGTGCCGTGTCGAAGTCGATGCAGAACCTGCCATTCCGGGATTCCCTGAACGGTAGCGTGGGGTCCTTCGAGAGGTTGTCACTGACCAGTTTGATCTTCTGTAGGTCTTCTTCCGTCGCACCCAGTGCGGCCAGCAGGCGGGTCATTTGGTCACCGGGAACGAAAACCGCCCGATCTCTAACATACCTGGACCGAATGCTCAGGATTTCCGACATTACGTTGTTGAACGTAAAAACATTCACGTAATCTTTCCCCCGCTTCAGTGGGATGAACCAACATCAGCCATGCCGACGATAGCGCCTTGCTCGATGTTTAGCAATGAGAGCAAAACGGTATATTCTCGGTAGGATTGGGTCGATGGTTACGCAACCGGCAGGGGGCTTCGGTGACTGCGACAGCGGCGCCTACCTCCACCAATACGCTTGGACAAAGATCGTCCGGCCCGCACCGGCCACCGGCAGGTACTCGCCCGACGACCCTGCCCTGGCCAAATACTGGACAAATCGGCGATGCACTTCCACGTAACTGGCCGAGTCCTGGGAACGTCACTGCGACCCCAACAAGGACTCTGCTAAAATGGCGTGCCATTAGCTTGTATCCTCTTTGGGGGTGGGCAATCGCTCGTCAGGCTGTTCCATCCACCAACGTCACCAACGCCCCGGTGGCATCGCGGCTAACGCGGACGGCCTTGGTGGTGAGCCTGGTCAGTCTCACTGCGGGCAGCACGCTGACGACTCCGATTTTCGAGCTTTACCGTCAGCGGTATCACCTCACCGACCAGTACGTGACAGGCATATTCGCCGCCTATGTGCTCGGGGTGATCGTCTCGCTGCTGATCTCGGGAACAGCGACGCGACGTTGGGGCGGTAAGGCCGTCGCGTTGACGGCCGCCGCACTGTCCGTCGCGGCAACTGCGGTATTCCTGTTGGCCGACACGGCGGCGACCGTCAGTGCGGCCAGGGTCGTTTCCGGCATCAGCGTGGGACTGTGTACCGCAACCCTGACGACGATGCTGCGCGACTGCCTCCCGGCACGGGCGGCCGCGCTGCGTGCTTCGGCGGGCATCGCGGCCGGTCTCGGGTGCGGCCCACTGCTCGCAGGGGCCGGGGTGCACTGGCTGCCCGATCCCACGCATCAGGTCTACTGGATCTACCTGCCGTTCCCGGTCATCAGCCTGGTGCTGCTCGCGACGGTTCCGGCGGCTCCCCGGCAGGCGGCTCCGACATGGAAGGCGCGCAGCCACCGCACATTCGGCGGTCGCCGTCGAATTGTGCTGTCAACGGCGACCTTGTGCTGCGCCTACGCATTGAATGGGTATTACCTGTCGCTTGTCCCAAGCCTTCTGCAGCGTGATCTCGCTGCGGCGCGCCTGCTGGGCGCACTGGCAGTGACAGTTCTACTGGCCACCGCCGCTGCGGGGCAGGCATTCGCCCGGAACCTTTCTCGGCATATGGTGGAGCGAGTCGGGCTGATCATTATGGCAGGCGGAAGTCTCTGCGCGGTTGTCACGGTGCTGGCCGCCAGCGGGTCGGGTTTCCTGTTATCCACCGCTGTGCTCGGTGTCGGACACGGAATGACGACATCTAGCGGGTTGTCCGCACTGAATGCGGTGGTTCTCCCGAGTCGGTCGGCGGCAGTCACCACTCGATATTACCTGTGCGGCTATCTCGCCAGCTCCTTGCCGGTCATCTGCATCGGATGGCTGAGCGACCAAGTGGGTCTCGCAGCGGCGGGCGTGTCATTCTTCCTCGTCATCATGTGTGGTGCCGGGTTGTGTCTCGTCCTCCTGTCACGAGGTCCTCACACCATGGAAGGTGAGGAACGTCGTTCATGACGAAAATCGAGTGGTCCGACTTCGGAAGGGTGGAACTACGCGTCGCCAGTGCCGTGACCGGAGCGGTTCACCGGGGTGCCGCTGTGCGGTGACGCAGCCCGACCGGTTCGATGGTGGGGCCGACACGCGCGCTGCACGCCTACCTGCGATGGCGCAACGCCAACGCCCGCCGCCCCGAAGTGCTGGCCGCCCAACGACCCGAACGAGCTCGCATCCGCAGCGAGAAAGGCATCGACGGGGAGGCCGCCCCATCACCCACGCGGCCTGACATCCCCGGCGAACCTATCCGGTCACAGCACTAGCGCGAGCCGTCCGGGGTCTTGACCGGCATGCAGGGGAACTTCTCCTCGTTGCTGGATTGTTCCTTCGACGGGGCGCAGAATTCGAACTCGGTCGTCTTGACGGAGTCGTCGATCTGGAAACCTACAAGTCCGTAGAGGGTCTGGCCCTTCTTGACGTCGTCGCGCGTGTACTCGCTCTGGATCCACGAGCCCTCACGCCAGTTGGAATCCACCCTCGGGACGAGCGAACTGCCCGGCCAGCCCCACTCGTAGCAGTAACCCGACTGCTTCGCGGGCGTCTTCGGGTCGCACTTGCCGTCGGTTGCCTTGTAGCGGACGTGGAACCGCTTGGAGATGCTCACCTTGTCGGTGCCGCGGTCGGGCAGCTCCGGGGTGACCACGATCCACACCGCCAGGAAGTGCTTGCCGGGGTCGGCGGGCTTGTCCAGCACCTCGGCCTTCCACGTCGAGTCGATCGCCTTGACCTTCACGCCGATCTTGAAGCCGCCTTCGGTGTACACCAGGCTCTCGCCGGGGAAATCGTCGAAATTCTTCGCTCCCGACGACCCTGATGACGAATCCGCAGCCGGACTGTCGGTCTTCTTGTCGCCGCCGGAATTGCTTTTGTCAGCGTTGTCGTCACCGCCGGAACACGCCGTCAGCAGTGCGACGAGTCCTGCGCACAGAACCAGTTTTCCCGACCTCATGGTTCCCCTTCTGGCAAGGCCGAAGCATCGAAACCGCAGTGGCGAATGCTTTCACGGCTGGCGGTGACGGGTACTTTATCGGAGGGGATCGGGCGTGCGCCACCTGCGGTCTTGCGGAATTCTTGCGGTCATTTCGGCGGGGGTCGCACGCGGCCATCACGCGCGGCGTGCGCGTCTGGCGGGGCGTCGCAGTTCGTGCCGTTCACCGACGAGGAGGTGGACCACTGCCACGACGATCGGACTGTCCACGTAGTAGATCTGACGGCGGCCGTCCCGGCGTGCCTGCACGAGCCCGGCGAGCTTCAGCTTGGCCAGGTGGTGGCTGACCGCCTGCACCGTCTGGTCTGTCTCCTCGGCGAGCGTGCCGACGTCACGCTCCTCGCCTGCCAGCAGCCAGACGATCTGCAGGCGCACGGTCGCGGACAGCATCCCGAACGTGGCCGCGGCGTCCTGGAGCAACTCCGGCGGCAGCGGGCGGTTGACGAGCTCGGGTGGCGGCGGGACTGACACCTCTACAGCGTGACTCACACGACAACACTTGTGCAAGCGCTTGACTGTCGCGGGTGGATGGTGGGTAGAGTGTGGATGTCGGCGATGAGCGCTGGGCTCATCGCGTCCTGTTCGAGACCATGGAAGCGAGGTGAGCGGCACATGCCGGACGACAGTCCCGACCTGACCGGGCAAACCCCTTGCGCCGCCGCTTCCACGGCGGTCCCCCCGGGCTGACCTCCGTCAGCCGTCCGGGTTTTTCCGGTCGTTGTCGCTATGTCTGGTTTGTGGCGCCCCTTTTCTGAGTGAAGGGGAGTGGCTGGCATGACCACGCGCGTTTTCCGTCCGACCGCGACACCGCTGCGCGCACGCTGGATCGTGGACCCCACCGATCCGGCCGGCCGTCGCATGATCGCCGTCTGGGCGCGTGAATTCGTTGTATCCCACAAGGAAGAACTCCCACTGGTGGGAGCCGTGCGGTGAGCCGTACGGTGTCCGTTGTGGACCCCGAAATCCGCGAGCTGGCGACGGCGGCCCCGGTCACGCTGTACCGGCGGCTGTCCAGCTCGCCGAAGGGGCTGACCGAGCACGAGGCCGCAAGCCGGTCGGTCCCGCACACGGCCGAGCGTCGCGAGCGGGATCGGGCACGGTGGTTCCGATCCACAGTGGCTAGTCCGTTCGCGGCCCTGTTGACCGTTTTGGCCGTGGTGTTCGTCGTGCTCGGTGACGGGCGCGCCGCTGTGACCGTCGGCGCGATGGTGGTGCTCAGCATCGCGTTGCGCGTATGGCAGCAGGTGCGTTCGGATCAAGCCGTTCGCGGTCTGCGGGCGTTGGTCACCACGACGACCACGGTCCGCAGGCGGCCGGAAGCCGGGATCGCTCCTGCCGACCGGGAGATCCCGCCGGACGACCTGGTCCCCGGTGATGTCGTCCTGCTCATGGCCGGGGACGTCGTGCCCGCGGATGTCCGGCTGGTCTCGGCCACCGCGTTGACGGTCGACCAATCGGCGTTGTCCGGCGAAGCCCTGCCCGTGCGCAAACAACCGCCGTCCGGCCACGCCGAGGACGACATGGCCGCGGTGTGCTTCGCGGGTACGTCGGTGGTCAGCGGCACCGCGACGGCCGTGGTGGTCGCCGTCGGCGCACGGACGTACCTCGGTGTGATGGGTGAACAGGCCCGGTACGCCCGTCCGGAGTCCAGCTTCGACCGTGGTGTGCGTTCGGTCGGCTGGACGCTGGTGCGGTTCATGCTCGTGATGGCGCCGATCGTGCTCGCGGTCAACGGGTTCGTCACCGGCGACTGGGCACAGGCCGCGCTGTTCGCCGTGGCGGTCGCGGTCGGCCTCACCCCCGAGATGCTGCCCGTGATCGTCACCGCGAACCTCGCCCGCGGCGCCGTTCAGCTGTCACGCAAGAAGGTCGTCATCACCCGGCTCAACGCCATCCAGGACCTGGCGGGCATGGACGTGCTGTGCGTGGACAAGACCGGCACCCTCACCGAGGACCGGGTGACCTACGCGCACAGCGTCGACCTGGCGGGCAGGCCGGACGGCGAGGCCGCCGAGCACGCCTACCTCGCGGCCCACTTCCAGACCGGGCCGCGCAACCGGCTCGACGAGGCGATCGTCGACCAGCTCGCGGGCGACGACGAGCCCCTGCTCACCGACGCGATGTTCGCGCTGGTCGACGAGATCGGGTTCGACCACACCCGGCGGCGCACCACGGTCGTCGTGCGCCAGCAGCCCGGCGAACACCTGCTGATCACCAAGGGCGACCCCGACGAGATCCTGCCGCGCTGCACCCACGCGTGGCAGGAGGGCGACGTGGTCGAACTGACCGGGCCACGACGTGACCAGGCACAGGACGTCGTCCGCGCCTACTCCGACCACGGCATGCGGGTCCTGGCTGTCGCCGCCCGCCAGCTCCCGGCTCGGCTCGACGGCTACGACGAGACCGACGAGGCGAACCTCGTGCTGGTCGGGTTCGTCGGGTTCGTCGATCCGGTGCGGGACAGCGCCGCCGAAGCGGTCCGCATGCTCGACCGGCACGGTGTCGCGGTCAAGATCCTCACCGGCGACAACCGGCACGTCGCCGCACGGGTGGCCGAGCAGGTCGGCGTGCCTGTCGGTGACATCGTGGTCGGTCACCAGGTGGAGAAGGCGAACGACGCCCAACTGCGCCGCCTTGTGCAGCACACGACGGTGTTCGCGCAGATCAACCCGGTGCACAAGGCTCGGATCGTGACCGCGTTGCGGGACGTCGGGCACGCCGTCGGGTTCATCGGCGACGGCGTCAACGACACGGTGGCGCTGCGGACCGCCGACGTGGGGATCGCGGCGGACACCGCCACCGACGTCGCCAAGGACGCCGCCGACCTGATCCTGCTGGCCAAGGACCTGACGGTGATCGCGGGCGCGGTGCTGGAAGGGCGCCGCACGCTGGGCAACACCATGAAGTACGTCAAGATCACCGCCAGCTCGAACCTCGGCAACGTGGTCAGCGTCCTGGTGGCCGCCGCGACCCTGCCGTTCCTGCCGATGCTGCCGATCCAACTGATGGTGCAGAACCTGCTGTACGACGCCGCGCAGCTGACCCTGCCGTGGGACAAGGTCGACGAGGACTACCTGCGTGAACCGCGGCGGTGGGGCACCGGTGGGCTGACCCGGTTCATGCTCACCTTCGGCCCGCTCAGCTCGCTGTTCGACGTGATCACGTTCGCGGGCCTGTGGTGGCTGGTCGGCACGGACACGCCCGCCGAACAGGCGATGTTCCAGGCGGGCTGGTTCACCGAAGGCCTGCTGTCGCAGGTGCTGATCGTGCTGGTGCTGCGCTCACGCCACCGGGTGGGAATCCCGGCCCGGCCGGTGCTGGCCGCCGCGGTGGCGGTGGCGTTCGTCGGCCTGGTGCTGCCGTGGACACCGGTCGCGGACGCGCTGCGGATGACCGCGCTGCCGCTGGGTTTCTACGCATGGCTGCCGGTGGTCCTGGTCGGATACGCGCTGGCCGCGCAGGCCGTCAAGGCGCGCCACCTGCGTCACCGGGGACCTTGGTTGTGACATCCGCTGCGGTGGCGGCGTGCGCGCCGGACCGTCAGAGTCTGAAGTGGACAAGAGACTGGAGCGGGCGATGACGACTGTCGAAATGCTGATGCGCGTGGGTACCGGTGTGGGGCTGGGCGCTTTGATCGGCTTCGAACGCCAGTACCGGGCGCGGATGGCCGGGTTGCGCACCAACGCGCTCGTCGCGGTCGGGGCCACGCTGTTCGTGGTGTTGTCCGCCTACGGCTTCGGCAGCGCCCCCGGCAACGCGGACCCCACGCGTGTCGCGGCGCAGGTCGTGTCCGGCATCGGGTTCCTCGGCGCCGGGGTGATCCTGCGCGACGGCCTGAGCGTGCGCGGCCTGAACACGGCGGCGACGCTGTGGTGCTCCGCCGCGGTCGGCTCGCTGGCCGGAGCCGGGCTCTACCAGACCGCGGCGGTCGGCACGGTCGTGGTGATCGTGGTGAACGTGGCGCTGCGGGTGGTCGGCCGCGCGGTCGACCGCCGCCCGGACACCGGCGACGAGGAGCCCACCTTCTACGCGTTCATGGCCGTCACCAAGGACGACGCCGAGGCGCATGTGCGCGCGTTGCTCGTGCAGTCGTTGACACGCACCGACTTCCGGCTGCTGTCGGTGTCCAGCACCAACAGCGCCAACGAGGGATACGTGGAGGTCCGGGCCGAACTGGCCGGGGACCGACGCGACGACAAACAAATGGAGTCGGCGGTGAGCCGGCTGAGTCTTGAGCCGTCCGTCACCAGCGTCCGGTGGCAGGTGACAAGCGTGAACGGAGACGAGGAATGACGTTACTCCGGTCCTACCCGTCGCGGGACGCCCAGGGGAGTCTGCGCGGTGACCGGCCGATCCGGCGCGCCGCCGACGTGGTGGTCTTTCTCGGCGCGGCTGTGCTGCTGTGGGCCGTCGTGCGCCTGTCCCAGGGCGTCGACGTGCCGTTCGACGAGACCACCGCACCATCCACAGTGTCCACTGACCCGGCCGAACTGCCCTACTACGCGGCCCGGTCGCTGCTGCGCATGTTCGCGGCGCTCGCCTTGTCCATTGTGTTCACGTTCGTGTACGCCACGGCGGCGGCCAGGTTGCGCCGGGCGGAGAAGGTCATGCTTCCGGTGCTGGACATCCTGCAGTCCGTGCCGATCCTGGGGTTCCTGTCGGTGACGATCACCGGGTTCATCGCGTTGTTCCCCGGTTCGCAGCTCGGCCTGGAGTGCGCGTCGGTGTTCGCGATCTTCACCTCGCAGGCGTGGAACATGACGTTCGCGTTCCACCACTCGCTGGTCTCCCAGCCGCGTGAGCTCGACGAGGCCGCGCGCGACCTGAGGCTGTCGCGCTGGCAGCGGTTCTGGCGGGTGGACGTGCCCAGCGGGATGATCCCGTTGGTCTGGAACGGGATGATGAGCTTCGGCGGTGGCTGGTTCTTCCTGGTCGCCTCGGAGGCGTTGAGCGTGAACAACCGCGAGTACGCGCTGCCCGGCATCGGCTCGTTCGTCGCCACGGCCACCGCCGAGGCCGACCTGGGCAAGGTCCTGTTGGCGATCGGCGTGATGATCGTCATGGTGATCGCGGTGAACGTGCTGTTCTGGCGGCCGCTCACGGCGTGGGCGGAACGGTTCCGCGTCGAGGACTCCGAGGCCGCGGACGCGCCCCGCAGCATCGTGCTCACCGTGTTGCGCCGTTCGCGGATCCCGGCGCTGCTCGGCAAGGCGCTCGGCTGGCTGGTCATGCCGCTCGACCGGATCATGGGGGTGTTCGGCCTGGCGGAACACCCGCTGCGGACCTCTCCTGTACGCCGCCGGATCGGCGACATCGTCTTCGCGGTCGTGGTGCTCGCGGTCCTCGCCTACGGCACCGTCCGCATGGTCACCTACATCACGGACACCGCGGGGTTCGGCGAGGTCGGCCACGCGCTGCTGCTGGGCCTGGTCACGTTCGGCCGGGTGATCCTGCTGGTCGCGGTGGCCAGCCTGATCTGGGTGCCGATCGGGGTGTGGATCGGGCTGAACCCGAAGGTGTCCCGGCTGGCGCAGCCGGTGGTGCAGGTGCTGGCCAGCTTCCCGGCGAACTTCCTGTTCCCGATCATCACGGCGGTGCTCGTGGCCACCGGGATCAGCCTGGACTGGGGCGGCATCCTGCTGATGTCGCTGGGCGCGCAGTGGTACATCCTGTTCAACGTGATCGCCGGGGCGTCGGCGATCCCGAACGACCTGCGGGAAGCCGCCGCCAACCTGAGGCTGCCGCGTGCGCTGTGGTGGCGCAGGCTGGTGCTGCCCGCGATCTTCCCCAGTTACGTCACCGGGGGCATCACCGCCGCGGGCGGCGCCTGGAACGCCTCGATCGTGGCCGAGGTCGTCAGCTACGGCGGCACCACGTTGACCGCGACCGGCCTCGGCGCGTACATCGCGCAGGCCACCAGCGTCGGTGACGGCCCGCGCATCCTCATCGGTGTCACCGTCATGAGCCTGTACGTCGTCGGGCTCAACCGCTTGTTCTGGCGTCGCCTGTACGCCTTGTCCGAACGTCGATTCACGCTCTGAGCCGCCGGAGGTCCCGATGTCACTTGAAACGATCGTCAACGTCGAGTCGGTGAGCAAGAGCTTCACCGGGATCGCCGGGGACGAGTTGCGCGTCCTGGACGCCGTCGACCTCGACCTGCGCGCCGGGGAGATCGTCGCCCTGCTCGGCCGGTCCGGGTCCGGCAAGTCCACGCTGTTGCGCACCATCGCCGGGCTGATCGCGCCCAGCAGCGGCACGGTCCGGTACAGAGGCCAGGTGATCAACGGCGCCAATCCGGGCACCGCCATGGTGTTCCAGTCGTTCGCGCTGATGCCGTGGCTGACTGTGCAGGACAATGTGGAACTCGGTCTCGCCGCGCGTGCGGTGCCGCGGGCGCAACGCCGTGACCAGGCGTTGAAAGCGATCGACCTGATCGGACTCGACGGGTTCGAGTCGGCCTACCCCAAGGAGCTGTCCGGCGGCATGCGGCAACGCGTCGGCTTCGCCCGTGCGCTCGTGCTGGAACCGGACCTGCTGCTGATGGACGAGCCGTTCTCCGCGCTCGACGTGCTCACCGCGGAGAACCTGCGCACCGAGCTGATGTCGTTGTGGACCAGCGGGACGTTCCCGACGAAGGGCATCTGCATCGTCACGCACAACATCGAGGAGGCGGTGCTGCTCGCCGACCGCGTGATCGTGCTCGGCGCCAACCCCGGCCACATCCGCGCCGAGGTCCAGATCGACATCGACCGGCCACGCGACCGCCGGGCTCCCGGGTTCGTAGAGCTGGTCGACCAGCTCTACGACCTGCTCACCGGCCGCGAGCCGGACGTGCACGTCCCGGAGCCCACGGACGCGACGCCGACCGCCCGCCCGCTGCCGACCGCGTCGGTCGGCGGCCTGGCGGGTCTCGTGGAGATCGTCAACGCCAAGGGCGGGCACGTCGACCTGCCGGAGATCGCCGCGGACCTGAACTTCGAGATCGACGACCTGCTGCCGTTGGTGGACGCGGCGACGATGCTGGACTTCGTGCACGTGGCAGGCGCGGACCTGACGCTGACCGACCTGGGCACCCGGTTCACGACGGCGGACATCCAGGACAGCAAGAAGATCTTCGCCGAACAGGTCCGGCACCGGGCGCCGCTGGTCCGAACCATCTGCACGGCGCTGGCCAGCAGCGCGGGCGGCAGCCTCCGCGCGAGTTTCTTCCTCGACCTGCTCCGCCGTGGCTTCTCACCCGCGGACGCCCGGCAGCAGCTGGACACCGCGATCGACTGGGGCCGATACGCCGAACTGTTCGACTACGACACGGACACCGACCACATCACCGCCGACGCCGACGCCGACGCCGACACGGACGTCGTCGGGGTGCGTTAGCTCGTCGGTGGGCGGCAGCGTGCCTCGGCCACATCTGTCCGGTGAAGCCGCTCACCGCTCCGTGCGCAGGTAACTGGTGATCATCGCGACGAGTTCGTTCTCCAGCCGGGTGACGTCGATGGAATTGGGCGCGGCGACGAGCGAGTGCACGGTCAGCTCCACTGTGTATGCGACGAGCCGGGCAGCCGTGTCCTTGTCGTTGACCCTGGCCTCGGGGTGGCGGTCCAGCAGCTCCCGCAGGTCGCCGATCATCTCCCATTCCTGCTGGGTGATCCGCTCGATCAGCTCGCTGGAGCGGGGTGCCTGCTCGAGCATGATCCGCAGCAGTGCGGGGTCGTCGAGGTGGTTCTCGATCACCGTGTGCACGAACACCCGGATGATGTCCTCGAGCGGGTCCGGTCTGTCCTTGTGCGCGCGGAGCGTCTCGGTGGCCCTGTCGCCGTCGAGGTGGCGGGTCAGCAGTTCGGCCAGGATCGCGTCCTTGTTCGGGTAGTACTGGTACAGCGAGCCGATCGAGACTCGCGCCCGCTCGGCGATCCGGTTCGTGGTGCCCGCGGCGTAGCCGTACTCGGCGAAAATGTGAGCAGCCGCGGTGAGGATGCGCTGTCTGGTCAGCTCGGCGCGGATCTGGCGCGGCTGTTTACGTGGCTGGATGCGACGCTGTTCCGACGTCATGAACCCTCCTGCGAGCCGGTGCGAAAGCGAGTAGCGGACGAACTGAACAATTGCTCATAATTGTGTCATGACCAGCAACGATACCCTCATGAGTGCGCGCCCGAGGCGGGTTTCGTACGAAGAGGTGCGCGCTCGGATCGGTGAACCGGAGGACATGATCAGGGCCAAGGTCCATGATCGGATCGACCGGCACGGCCACCGATTCATCGCGCACTCCCCGTTCGTGGCGATGGCCACCTCGGACGCGCACGGACTGCCTGACTGCTCACCGCGTGGCGACTACCCGGGCTTCGTCAAGGTGCTCGACGAACGCACCCTCGCCATCCCCGACCGTCCGGGCAACAAGCTCGCCGACTCGTTCCGCAATCTCGCCGAGAACGACGGGATCGGGCTGATGTTCGTCATCCCCGGCATGCGGGAGGTGATGCGCGTCAACGGTCACGCGTACCCCACTGACGAACCCGACGTGCTCGCCCGGATGCGCACCGAGGGCAAGGACGCGCAGTTGGCGATCGTCGTGGAGGTGGTGGAGGCGTTCTTCCACTGCGGGCGCGCGCTGATCCGGTCCCGGCTGTGGGATCCCGCGAGCCAGGCGTTGGCCGCGGAGTTGCCGTCCGCCGGTGAGGTCGCCGTCGACCAGATGGGGCTCGACGTCGATCCGGCGGTATTGGAGAACATGCTCGAAACCGCCTACCGGCAGCTGTACTGAGGGGATTGTTCGATGCAGACGACAGTTCTCGACCGGGTGGAGCCGGTCGCCGACGGCACGGTGTCGCTCGTCCTGCGCGGTGCGGACGGCCCGCTGGCGCCGTGGGAACCGGGCGCGCACGTGGATCTGGCGTTGCCCAACTGGCTGACCCGGCAGTACTCGCTGTGCGGGGACCCGGCCGACCGCGGCAGCTACCGCGTGGCCGTCCGTCACGACCGGCTCAGCCGTGGCGGCTCGGAGTACATCCACCTGTTCCTGCGCACCGGTCGTACGATGGAAGTCTCGTTGCCACGGAACAACTTCCCGCTGCTGCCCGCGCCGGAGTACCTGTTCGTCGCCGGTGGCATCGGGATCACGCCCATGGTGTCCATGCTCGCGGCGGCGGTCGAATCGGGTGCTGTGGCGACGCTGGTGTACGTGGGCAGGTCGTTGGTCACCATGCCGTTCGCGGGCGAGCTTCGGGCCGCGTACGGCGACCGGGTGCGCGTGTACGCCACAGAAGAGCACGGCAGGCCCGACTTCGCGGCCCTGGCGGCCGCGCTGAACCCCCAAGCGCTGGTGTACTGCTGCGGCCCCATGTCGATGCTCGACGCGGCCGAGGCGGTGTTTCCCGCGCAGCGGCTGCACATCGAGCGGTTCCAGCCGACGGTCAGGCAGTTCGCGCCCAACCAGCCGTTCGAGGTGCACTGCGTCCGATCGGGGAAGACCGTGCCCGTCGCCGCCGAAGAGTCCATGTTGGACGCCTTGAACCACGCGGGGTGCCGGGTCTCGTCCGGCTGCCGGGAAGGGGTGTGCGGCAGTTGTGAGATCACTGTCGTGGACGGTGAACCGGAGCACCGCGACGACATCGGCGCACCGCCCGGCCGGATGTATTGCTGCGTTTCCCGTGCGCTGTCCGGGCGTCTCGTCGTCGACCTTTGACGGCAGGCCGTACGGAAGGGAGAAACCGTGCCCCTGACCCCGCCCTGATTTGTCGTTTGATAGTTTCCAACGTCACGGATTTGTCTCCGATGGTGTGGATTCGCGGGGCGCGTTAACGCGACTGGGGCGTGCGCGATACGTGAGCGTGTTGATTCTTGGGTCTTCGCTCTTGGTTTCTCTGCGGTTCGCGGGTGGTGTGTGTCGTGGTTGACAAATGGCAGGTGGTCGCGGCGATCGATTTCGGCACACACGGAACCGGCTGGGCCTGGGCGACCGTCGATGCCGTCAACAACGACGCACACCGGCGGATAATCAACTACAAAGCCGACCATCGCGGCGCGCCTGTGGTGTATCCGAAGAACCTGTCCGCGCTGTTCTTTCAGGACGGTTCGGTGTCCGCGCGGGGATTCGAGGCGCGGCGGCGGTGGGTCCGTGCGCGGAGTGCCGGGGAATCCGGCATCGGTTACGCGTACGCGTTCAAGATGATGTTGAAACCCGACGCCTACCACGGTGACGTGCCGCGTGGCGAAGGCACTGTTCGACTGGCGGACCCGCACGACGCGCGGCACCTGATCACCGAGTACCTGCGTGGCGTCTACCAGGAGGTGATCACGGACGTCGGCAAGCGGGACTACCGGCCTGACCACATCCGCTGGTGCCTGACCGTCCCCGCGATCTGGGAGCAGGCCGACCTTCGGCTGATGCGCCAGGCCGCTGTCGAGGCCGGACTGCCCGACGACGAGGACCGCCTGCTGCTGGCCATCGAGCCGGAGGCCGCCGCCCTCTACTGCATGGTGCGCAGCAACTACGTACTCGGCACCGACGACGACCGGGAGTTCCTCGAACTCAACGACGGCGGTCTGGCGTCGCGGTTCATGGTGGTCGACTGCGGCGGCGGCACGATCGACATCACCGCGTACAAACTGGGCCGGGCACCGGACGGCAGCGCCCGGTTGAGCGAGATCGGCCAGCCTGACGGCGGCAAGTTCGGGTCCGAGTACACCAACGCCGCGCTGATCGACGACTTCCTCGCCGCTCGGCTCGGCCCCGACGTCATCGCGAAGGCGAAGGCGGACTGCGCGGCCGACCTGCAGGCGCTGCAGGACCAGTGGGAGATCGAGAAGGCCAACGTCGCCGTCGAGGTGATCGACGGCGCGCCGCGGATCGTCGACCCGGTGATGCTCACCGTCCCACCCGCGCTGTGGGGTCTGCTCGACGAGCCGACCAGGCGGTCGCTCGCCGACGCGTACGGCAGCCAGTGGGGTGTCGTGGTGCCCGAGGCCGACGTGCAGAAGATCTTCGACACCATGCTCGACCCGATGATGGACGTGATCCGCAAGCAGTTGCGCACGATGGCGCGCAACGACGGCCCCGCCACCGGTCCCGAACTGCTCGTCGTCGTCGGCGGTTTCGGCCGGTCGGAATACCTGCAGGCGCGGATCGCCGCGACCTTCAAGGACGACGCGCGGGTGCTGTTGGCCGAGGACCCGGCGGGCGCGGTCATGTTCGGCGCGGTCCACTACTGCTACAACCCCAGCGTGATCCGGGCCCGGCGCGCGCGGTTCACCCTCGGCTACCAGGCGAGCGTGCTGTTCCGGCAGGGCGTCGATCCGTTGGAGAGCCAGTTCGCGGGCGACGACAACGAACTGTACTGCACGACCCGCTTCCACCGGCTCGTCGCCAAGGGACAGAGCGTCGAGGTCGACTTCGCCCGTCGCATGGAGGTCTCGGCGGCGAGCAGCCAGACGGATTCCGTTGTGGTGCGGGTGTTCGAAACCCCGGACGACGAGAATCCCGAGTGGGTCACCGAGGCCAACGGCAAACTGCTCGGCACGGTCACGATCGACCTGACCGAGTCGATCGGCGTACCGAGGGCCGAACGGACCGTCGAGCTCTACTTCTACTTCGGCAACGCCCAGACCCGGGTGCGTGCGGTGAACCCGCGAACAGGCGAGGAAGCCGAAACCAGATTCGAGATCGACTATGTGCGTTAGGTGGTTGGTGGACATGGTGTTGGGCAAGTCGGCTGGGGACACGACACACGACCCGGTCGAGGAGTTGCTGGCCCAGGTGCGGGAGCTGAAGGACGAGATCGCCGACCTGTGGGTGGCGCTCCAGCAGGCGTTGGACGAGGGTGCCGCCAAGGGGATGTCCCAGGCCAACCTGGAGATCCCGAAGATCGTGCTCGACGTCGCCAAGCGCTACGAGGAGATCGCGGAGCTGGACTCGAGGATCGACGGCCACCGCAGGCAGACCATCGAGGACGCGCAGGCCGCCGAGGCGCAGCGAGTACCGGCTGGCTACCACCAACTGCGTGACGACGTCGCGCAGTTGCGGACCAGCGTCGGGACGTTGCGGTCCGGGAGCCTCAGTGATCGACGGATCACCGAAGGGCTGCGGCAGTCTGTCAACCGCGTCATGCAAGAGGTGCAAACGCACACAGCTCATCTGGCCAAGGTCGACGGGGTGCAGACGCGCGGCGGCGTGTACAACCAGCTGGGTGTGCTGCGCAGGGAGATGCAAGCGGAGTTCGCCGCGCTGCGAGAGGAAATGCTCGACGTGGCACGCCGTGAGGCAGCCGCCGCCGCGGAACACGCCGTCGGCCCCGTCCGTGACAGCCTGAACACGCTGGACGACAGCTGGCGCAACCTGCGTGCCGAGCGCGTGCGCGCCGACGCCGATCTCTTACGAGAACAGGATCACGCACACCACCCGCTCGCGAGTGAACTCACCAACCTCGGCACGCAGAAGGCCAGGGCGTTGGTGACCAGCGCCCGGCCACACGACGCGACGGGCGAGTACGACCCGATCACCTCGGTCGCCGTGGCTGTGCGCGAGATAATGCAGGCTTGTCTGACCGGTCCGATGGTGGACACCGACGGCGTGCGGAACGCCTTGGTCGGCAACGTGATCGACCTGGAACCCGGTGACCTGGGCAGGCTGCGGCGGTTCGTCGACGCGGCGACCAGGCTGCGGGCGAGGATCGCGGCGACCGGGCGCGAGGTCGAGTTCGACTTCACTCCGCCCGCGGCGGGGGAGGAGTACCACATCTGGCACCCGAGCACCGAGGACGGCGTGCCGAGCTTCGTCGTCGTGCCCGCGTACCGGGTCGGCGGGCACACGTTCGGCCTCCCGGTCGTGTTCACCGAACTGCCCGAAGTGGCGGGTGACTGACGCGATGTCGTTCCTGCGGAACGCACTCGGCGCGATGCTCGACCGGGTTCCGGGAGCGGGCGGGCGGGTGGTCAAGGAGCTGGCGCAGTCGGTCGAACGCACGTCGGGATACGTGGAACGCCGGGCGAAGCCCGGTTTCTTCCGCCGGATCGCCGAGGCGTTCACCGGCAAGGTGCAGACCCAGATCAACCGCAACCTGGTCGGCACCCAGCGGGAGATCGTGGCCGAACTGGACGGAATGCGGGCCCGGGGCATCGCCGTGGACGTCGACGTCGCCCGCGTCGCGGGGCACCTGCGAGAGGTCCAGTACACGGTGCAGCACACCACCGGGCTGGCGCGGCGCAACGCGGCGGACATCGCCGACCTGGCCAGGATGACCGGCAGGCTGGGTGAACTGGTCGCCCTCTGCCAGGACCGGCTCGACGAACACGACCTCGTCCTCGGCAGGCACGCCCTCATGCTGGCGTCCCACGCGAAGGTCCTCGCCGAGCACTCCGGGATCCTGGCCGCGCACACGGAGACACTGACCGACCACGCCGGTCGGCTGGAGATCCTCGAACTGCGTGCCGCGGCGACCGAAGCGTTCACCCTGAGCACGGAACGGTGGAGCGACGGGGAGACGTACACCGACATGCCGTGGGCGATCCAGGTCCTGTTGCTGGCGCAGGAAGTCGCGAGTGGACCGAGCGGTGCGTACGAGCTGATGGCGCCCCGCACGGCGGCAGGCATGCCGACCGACCCGCAGTGGTTCCAGAAACGGCTTGTCCGCACGATCATCAAGGCGACCCGGCCGGAGCGGGCGTGGGAGGGGCGGCGGCCGTTCGTCGACGTCCTGGCCGAGGCGATCAGCGAACTCGGGTCGGAGGACGAGCGGATGATGGTCGCCGAACTGCTCGGCGTCGGCCTGACCGAGGCCTATGCGCCACTCGACCAGGGCCCGCTGAGCAGCGCGTTCGCCGTCGGTCTTGACCAGCCGCCGGACACCACCCGCGCCGGCCTGCTCCGGCTGGCCGGTCGCTTCACCGGCAGCCGGTGGGTGCCGAACCAGTTGACGGCCAAGGCTTTCGTCGAACGCGCCGTCGCTGAGCAGTCGGCGTCCGCGTTGGCCGCTCGGGCGGCGTTGTGGCGGCCTCCCCGCGTGTCCGGCGAAGGGTGAAGCGATGACCGAACACGAAATGTCGGCACGGGACATCGCCGAACAGGCGCGGCGCCTCGCGGACAGAGCGGAGAACCGGGCGCGGGAAACACGCCCGCGCCGTCCGCTGCCGCGGGGACTGCGTGATCCCGCTGAAGCCTTCCAACGCAGGGGAATCACGGATCCCCGTGCCGAGCCCGTCGCGTTGGTGCTCGCCGGTGGCGGTGCCCGCGGCGCCTATCAGGCCGGTGTGGCGCGATTTCTGGCCGAAACAGGCACGCCGGTGACTGCGGTGTCCGGAGCGAGTATCGGCGCGCTCAACGGAGCGATCCTGGCGGCCGCACCGTCGCTCACGGCCGGTGCCGAGCGGATGGTCGAGGCGTGGACGTACGTCGCGGAGCGGACGGGCAGACCACCGCATCGGGCCGCGCTGACCGACGGCGAGGAGGTGGCACCGGACCTGGCCGAACGGCCGGTCGTGGACGAGCCGACCCGGTTGCAGCTGCTCAACCTGGTGTCCCGGATGAAAGGCCCGTTGTTCGGGCGGGACTTCCTCGACGGTCTCTTGATGCGGTTCGTCGACCTCGACGACGTGCAGCGCGGACTGCCGCTGCTGGTTTCGGTGTTCCCGTCGGTGGACCCGTCGATCGGCGGGATCGAGCGGTTCTTCCGCCTGCCGAGGAAGGACGGGCCGGACCGCGCGATCCTGCACCCGAGGTTCGGGTGGGCGCTCGACGTGGTCCGCGGCTGGTTCCTCGGCGCGAAGGCGGAATGGATCCGCGTGAACAGCCAGCCGAAGGAGTTCATCCACAACACGGTGCTGGCCAGTGCGGCACTGCCGATCGTCATGCCGCCGCGCGTGGTCGACGGGCGCGTCTACCGCGACGGTGGGATCGCGGACAACCTGCCTGTCGGCGCGCTCGCCGAACTGGTGGATGTCAGCCGGGTGGTCGTCGTGCACCTCAAGCCGTACCCGCTGTTCAACCCCGCGGACCCGGACTTCAACCTGATCGAGATCATGCCGAGCAGGCCGCTGAACCCCGGTGGCCCGATCGGGGGTCTGACCGGGCTGGTCGACCTGTCCCCTGACCGGGTCGCGGCGTTGTGCGAAGCCGGTTACGAGGACGCCCGCGACCAACTGGGCCGCGTGTGGCAGCACGAGGGGATCGCCAGGATCGCCGAGTTCACCGCTGATTTCCGTACCGGGGCGATCGACGAACTCGGCGAACCGCGGTAGTCCGCTGTCCACCGCTGTCGCACTTTCGTCGCAGTCGTCGCCGCACCCGTTGTCGGCTGAATGGGGTGTTCGAGTCATCCTTTCCGGTGAGACAGCTGTTTCCCGCCATCCCGTTGAGGTTTTCTGGGGCCAACTCGGACGATAGGGGAGCACACATGGCTGCGGACGCCGTGGATCGCGTGGATCTGCTCTTCAGGCTCTTCGATGTCGACGGCAGCGGCGACCTCGAGGCCGCCGACTTCGAGCTGATGGCCAGCCGGGTCGTCGCGGTCGCGTCGGAATCCGGTGACGAGGCCAAAGACGCCATCGTGTCGGCGTTTCGCCGGTACTGGACGACACTGGTCACCGAACTGGACGCGGACCGCGACGGCCGGGTCGGCATCGAGGAGTTCCGGGCGTGCGTGCTGTCGCCGGAACGCTTCGACGACACGATCGACGAGTTCGCCCGCGCGCTCGCGGCACTCGGCGACCCGGACGGCGACGGCCTCATCGAGCGCCCGGTGTTCACCGCGCTCATGACCGCCATCGGGTTCAAGCGCCCGAACATCGACGCGCTCTTCGACGCGTTCGAGCCCAACGACGACGACCAGATCACGGTCTCCGTCTGGGTCACCGGGATCAAGGACTACTACCAGCCGGACGCGACCGGGATCGCCGGTGACCACCTGGTGCCGGGCGCACGGTGATCACCGCGGGCACGAAGGAGTGGTGCGAGGAGCCTGGCGGGGAAATCAGCGGAGGCGTCGGCCTGACAGCGCTCATGGTCGCGGCGGCCCGTGCGATCGAAACACACCGCCCTGACGCGCTGGCCCGTGACGAGTACGCCGAACACTTCGTGCGGGCCGCACCAGCCTCAGCGTCCTGGCCCGTTCACCCGCGTGAGGTGCCGGACGGCGACGCGAACCCCTTGTGGGGCAGACTGGGCCGCTACTTCGGCCTGCGCACCCGTGTGCTCGACGACGTGGTGCTGGACGCGGGCAACCGCCAAATGGTGCTGCTCGGAGCCGGCCTGGACACGAGGGCGTTCCGGCTGGACTGGCCACCCGGCTCGGTCGTGTACGAACTGGACAAGCCGGGAGTGCTGGCGTTCAAGCAGGAAGTCCTGGACGCGGTGGGAGCCCGGCCGCGCACGACCCGCAGGACGATCCCGGCGGATCTGAGCACCGACTGGGCAGGGCTGCTGGGTGAATTCCGGCTGGACGAACCCACCACCTGGGTGGTGGAGGGCCTGTTGTTGTACCTGTCAGCCGATGCGGAACGCCACCTGATCGAGATCATGGACCGGTTGTCCGCACCGGGCAGCACCATCGTCTACGAGATCAAGCCGATCCGTGACCTCGCACTGGCCCGTGACCACCCGATCTACACGTCGACGAAAACCCAGATCGGGATCGACCTGCTCGCCCTGTTCGACCTGGGCCGACGCCCGGACTCAGCCGCCGCCCTCAGCTCCCGTGGCTGGACGACACGGGTCCACACCCCGTTCGACTTCACCCGACGGCACGGCCGCGGCCCGCTGCCCGACCCACCGCATGACGCGCTGGAGTCCAACCGCTGGGTGATAGCCACGAAATGACCGGCTCCCCGGCCAGGCAACCGGAGAGCCGGACGGGTGTCACGCCTGCGACGACACGACCGCCGGGCGCGCGGCCGCGGGAGTCGACGCGGTCGGCACGGGGAGCGGGTGCGGCGCGATGTCGATGTCACCGCTGGGAAGAACACCGTCGGCGAGGTATGCCTTGCCGATGCGCTGCGCCTCCCAGTTGACCATCGCCGGGTGGCTGCCGAACACGCAGTGGGTGCCCGAGCCGCGCTCGGTCACCAGCACCGAACTGGGCAGCCGCTTGTGCATCGCGACCGTGTTCGCGTACGGCGTGGCGGAGTCCCCGTCGCTGCCGAACATCAGGATCGGCGGCAGGTTCCGGCCGGACGGCACGATCCGCTGGTCGTGCCCGGCGGCCCAGTTCGCGCACGCGGACGGGATCGACACGTTGTACCAGGCGAACTCGCTGGTCCTGGCCAACTGGTCGAAGTCGCGTTCGATCCTCGTCCGGTCGGCGGGCGCGTCGGAGTCGACGCACGCGATCGAGATCATCCCGGCGATGAAGCTCTCACCCGCCGCGCCACCCGACGGGGTCGCCCAGTCCAGCACGGCGCGCTCGTCGCCGCGCAGCACGTAGTCGGCCATCGCCTTGGCGAGCGGCTCCCAGTAGATCTCGTGGGACAGGTTGGCGATGTAGACGTCCATCAACTCGACCGCGCCGACGTTCTTGCCCGGCCCCCGTGGCCGTGCGCGGAAGTCGCCGAGCAGCTTCTGCCAGGCCGCGTTCACCTGGTCGTAGGTCTTGCCGAGGTGGAACACGTTGTCGTACTTGGCGATCCACTCGAGGTAGGAGCGTTGGCGGGGCGCGCCCGCAGTGACCTGCCCGGTCGAGTTGTGGTACCACATCTGCGGTTCCACAGGGTTCATCGAACTGTCGAGAACCATCCGGTCGACCCGGTCCGGGTACGTCTCGGCGTACGCGCTGCCGAGGTAGGTACCGTAGGAGTAGCCCAGGTAGCTGATCTTCTCCTCACCGAGCAGCGTGCGCACGTGGTCCATGTCCTTGATGACACTGCGGCTGCCGGTGTACTTGAGCTTGTCGGCGTTCTTCTCCACGCACGAACGGGCGAAGGCCTTCCAGCGTTCCCAGCTCTTGTCCCGCTCCGAGGCAAGGTCGGGGTCGGGTTGCAGCCGGCTCCAGTAGTCCTCGTCGACGCAGCTCAACGGCTGGCTGTGGCCGGTGCCGCGGGAATCGACCCCGATGACGTCGTACGCCTCGAGCACTTCCTTCGGCAGCCGGGTGTAGCCGTTCGCCGACGGCTGGGTCAGCTTGCCCGCTTGCATCACCGCGGAACTCGCCGGGCCGCCGGGGTTGACGAAAAGCACTCCGCGTCGTTTTGCCGGGTTCGCGCTCGACTGTTTCGAAACGAGCACGTTCATCCGGGCGCCAAACGGTCGGGAATAGTCGAGCGGCACGTTTACCGTCGCGCATTTCAGCTGCGGGTAAACCTGTGCGACATCCGCGGGACAGGCCCCGAAATCGAGCTGTGCGTCCGCGTGAGCAGGCACGCTGATGGCCCCGGCCGTTCCGGCTGCCAGCAACGCGGTCAGACCGGCGGTGAGGAATTTCCTCATTCGAACCCCCATTTCGTGTCGAACCTCCGGAACTGTAGCGATAACACCGCCCGGCGGTTCAAGGGGTTTCAGGGGAGCGTGAAACGTCTTTCTTCAGGCGGTTTCTCCGCGCCCGGACAAGTCCGAGCTGCCGCCGCCCACGCGGTTGTCGGGGGACTCCTAACCGCCCAGAGCCGTGTCCGTGTCCGGCACCAGGGACAGGACCTGCGCCAGGCCGGTCACCTCGAGCGATCGCGCGGCGATGCCGTTGCCGACCGCCACCTGCAGGCTCTTGTGGGCGCGCATCGCGTTCTCCTGGGCCTCGACCAGGACGGCGAGACCGGGCGACGCGAGGAAAGTGACCCCGGCGAGGTCGATCACCACCGACGACGGTTCCCGTCCCAGGGCATCGCGCACCGCGTCGGCGAAAGCGGCTTGTCCGACCAAGTCGACGGCTCCGGTCACTGACACGATGACGGCGTGATCCCGTTCTTCGACTCGGCACTGCATGGGTCCTCGTTTCGTGGGGCAGAACAACAGCTGTGGCCACCCGGGTTTCCCAAGGTCAGCCATGGCTAAACGCGCTGAGCGACCCGATTGTCACCGGTCAGGGGTGAGCGGGTTGTGGGAGAACGGCAGCAGGACGTGGTGCGGATCGAGGAAGTCGATCAGCGCGGACAGCGCCGCGTGCACCTTGTGCATCCGCGCCTTGGCTTCGAGCGGCTGGGCGAGTGCCTTGTCGATGTCGGCGAGCACCGGGGCGAACCAGCACGCGAAGGTGGGCTCATCGTCCAATTTGGACCTGAACGTGACGTAGCCGAGGCAGCGCGTCCGAGTGTCCTCCCGCTCGTCCCGGACCACCATGAGCTCGCCGATAGCGCGTTGTTCGCCGCCGCGCGTGCGGAAAACCGGCCCGAGATCCGGGTCGTCGCGGGACAGCGCGTCCTGGACCCCGACCAACAGGACGGCCAGTTTGTGGTTGCGCCTGCGGCTGCCCAGGTCGAGGAAGTGGACCTCCTGCAGCATGACCTCGACCCAGCCGAGGTAGCACGCGAATCGGAAGAGCGTGTCGTACCTGGCGTAGTCGGTGTCCCGCTGGTCGGCATGGCGGATGACGGGTGTTCTCTCGTCCTGGATCTGCCGGAGGAACCAGCCGACCCTGTTGTGCAGCGCCGAGGCCGCGCGCAGCAGGGGATGGCTGTACCTGCTCGCCAGGTGGTTTCGTTCCTGCACGCGCTGACCCCGTTGACGGCGGTGCTCGAACACCGCACCCAGAACCGCTGTGACCAGCGCACCCGCCACGGACACCGCGGCCGAGATCAGCGGTAGCGAGTTGTTCATCGGCGGGCTATCTCCGTTCGAAGAGGAGGCGTCGGTGCCGGGGATCGAGGAACCGCAGCAGGTCGACCAGTGCCAGCCGCAATCGCGACATGCGGGCGCGTCCGGCGGTGGCGTCGTCGGCCGCCCGGTCGAAGTCGTCGAGGAGCGGCTGGAACCACCCGGTGAATTCGGGGTCTTCGGCGATCTTCCGGTGGAAGGCCGCGTAACCGATGCACCTGTGCCTGCCGTGGGGGTCAGGCTCGGGTTCGATCATGAGCTCGCCGATCGCTCGCTGTTCGCCGCCGTACAGCCGAAACAGCGAATCTTCGGCGTGGTTCTCGTTCAACGCCTCGTGGATGGACGCGAGGTGGTCGAGCAGTCGTTTGTCGCGGCGCCGTGACCCGGTGTCGAGGTAGACGACTTCCCGTCGGATGATCTCCACGCAGCCGAGGTATTCCGCCAAGCGGTATATGGTGTTGTACCGCAGGTATCGGTAGGCGTGTGTGTCCTTGTCGATCGTCCGCTGCCCGTGGTTCATCAGCTCCGTGAGCCGCACCTGCAACGCGGAAGTCGTTTCCAGCAACGGATCTCGGTATCGCGCCAGCAGGGCGCGGCGCTCGTGCCGCCTTGTCGCCCGCTGGCGCCGGTACTCGAAGAAGGCGCCAAGCGTGACGGTCACCAGCGCACTGGTCAACGCGACAACAGCCGACAACGCCGACACCGCCGATGTCCTGTCCATCCCATCGCCCCTCACCCGACTGATGGCCCTTGCGGATCGAACGGGGTCCATGGTGACAGGACGGACACGTGTTCGTGACACCGTTGGGCAATCGCTGGTCCACGGCATGGTTTGGCCGATTCGTAACCTGAGAAAGCCCCGGATCGGGATATGGTCGGCGACCAGAACGTGCCGTTCTCACTGTTTGGGGTGTTCGATGGTGCATACCCGCAAGGTCCGAACCGGCCACCTGGCAGCAGTCGGTCTCGCCGCGCTGCTCGTGTTATCCGGCTGTGCGGAGTCCCAGCGAAGCCAGAACGACCCGAACGCCTCCGGCGGCGCCGCGAAAACCGGTGGCACCATGACGTTCGCGACCGAGGGCGCACCGAAACTGTTCGACCCGTTCTTCGCCACCGACGGCGCGACCTTCCGCACTTCCCAGCAGATCTTCGAAGGGCTCGTCGAGTTCAAGCCGGGCACCGCGGAGGCGGGCCCCGGCCTTGCCGAGAAGTGGACGTCGACCCCCGACGGCAAGCAGTGGACGTTCACCCTGCGCAAGGGCGCCAAGTTCCACGACGGCACCGAGTTCGACGCCGAGGCGGCCTGCCAGAACTTCAACCGCTGGTACAACCAGAAGGGCGCGGGCCAGAGCACCGCGGTCACGGGCTACTGGCAGGACAACTTCGGCGGGTTCTCCGACGGTGCCAAGCCGTCGCTCTACAAGTCCTGCGCGGTGAAGGACCCGCAGACCGTCGTGGTCGAGCTCACCAGCTACACCAGCAAGTTCCCCGACATCCTCGGCCTGCCGTCGTTCGCCATGCAGAGCCCGGCCGCCATGAAGCAACACGACGCGGACAACGTCGTCAAGCAGGGCGACAGCTTCGTCTACCCGGCGTACGGCCAGCAGCACCCCAGCGGCACCGGCCCGTTCAAGTTCAGCAAGTACGACAAGGCCAACGGCACCGTCGAACTGGTCCGCAACGACGACTACTGGGGTCCGAAGACGTTTCTCGACAAGCTGATCCTGCGCGCGATCCCGGACGAGACGGCACGCAAGCAGGCGCTGCAGTCCGGCGACGTCCAGGGCTACGACCTGCCGTCGCCCGCGGACTGGGAGCAGTTGAAGAAGGACGGCCATAAGCTGCTCATCCGGCCCGCGTTCAACGTCATGTACATCGGCATCGGCCAGAAGTCCAACGAGAAGTTGCGCGATCTGCGGGTGCGCCAGGCGATCGCCCACGCCATCGACCGCGAGGGACTGGTCAAGCAGCAGTACCCGGAGGGCGCCAAGGTCGCCGAGAACCTGTACCCGGACACCATATTCGGCTGGACCGGTGATGTGCGGAAGTACGACTACAACCCGGACAAGGCGAAGTCCCTGCTCGCCGAGGCGGGCGCGAGCGGACTCGCGGTCACGATCTACTGGCCCACCGAGGTCAGCAGGCCCTACATGCCCAGCCCACGGGACATCTTCGGATTCGTCCGGGGCAACCTCGAGGCGGTCGGCCTGAAGCTCAACGTGGTCAGCAAGCCGTGGAACGGCGGCTACCTCGAAGACGTCGACCAGGCCAAGGCCGACGTGTTCCTGCTGGGCTGGAACGGCGACTACAACACGCCGGACAACTTCATCGGCAACTTCTTCGCCGACCCGGACAACCGGTTCGCCACCGGCTCGGCGACCTGGGGCAACCAGCTGTCCGCCGAGGTCAAGGCGGCCGACGCGGAGCCGGACACGGCCAAGCGCAAGGCGATGTACGAGGCGCTGAACAAGAAACTGAAGGCGGAGTACCTCCCCGCGGTCCCGGTTGCCCATTCGCCGCCCGCGCTGGTCACGTCCGCCAAGGTCAGTGGCCTGGTGCCCAGCCCGTTGACCGACGAGCGGTTCAACGCGGTCAGCCTCGGCTGACGGGCGGAACGAAACAGTGCTCCGTTACACCGTTCGGCGGCTGCTGCAGCTCGTGTTCGTCGTCCTGGCGCTGTCGCTGCTGCTGTTCGCGTGGTTGCGTTCGCTGCCGGGAGGGCCGGTCTCGGCCCTCCTCGGCGAGCGGATCACCCCCGAGTCCCGGGCCCGGCTGACCGCGGAGCTGGGACTCGACCAGCCCATCTTCGTGCAGTACTTCAAGTTTCTCGGGCGCGCCGCGTCCGGGGACTTCGGTGTGTCCACGGGTGTCCAGCCGGGCGACTCGGCCGCGGCGATCTTCGTGCAGCGGTTCCCTGCGACCCTCGAGCTGTCGGTGCTGGCCATCGTGATCGCCATCGCGGTCGGGATCCCGTTGGGGTACCTGGCCGCTCGCCGTCGCGGCGGGCTGCTGGACAACCTCAGCGTGGTGGGCTCGCTCATCGGGGTCGCCGTGCCGGTGTTCTTCCTCGCGTTCGTGCTCAAGCAGGTCTTCGCGGTGGAACTGGGCTGGTTTCCCACCACCGGACGGCAGGAGGGCGGGCTCGACGCGACGCGGGTCACCGGGTTCTTCGTCCTCGACGGCCTGATCACGCGCGAGTTCGACGCGGCGTGGGACGCGGTCAAACACCTGATCCTGCCCGCGATCGCGTTGTCCAGCATCCCGTTCTCGGTGATCGTGCGGATCACGCGCGCCTCGGTGCTCGACGTGCTCGACGAGGACTTCGTGCGCACCGCGGAGTCGAAGGGCCTGACCACCCAGGTGATCACGCGCCGGCACGTGCTGCGCAACTCGATGTTGCCTGTGGTGACCACGATCGGGCTGCAAACCGGGGCACTGCTCGCCGGTGCCGTGCTGACCGAGAAGGTGTTCGCCTTCCCCGGCATCGGGCAGGCGCTCGCGATCGGCTTCGAACGCCGCGACTACCCGGTCCTGCTGTTGCTGATCCTCAGCGCGGCAGGGGTTTTCGTACTCGTCAATCTGGCGGTCGACCTGTCGTACGCGGTGATCGACCCACGGATCCGGACCGGATCGGGCGGTGGGCGATGACGGCTCGCACGGACAAGATCGACGAACTGGCTCAGCGGGCCGCCGAATCGGACGCCGGGGTGAGCCTGGCCGCCGCGGCGTGGCGCAGACTGCGCCGCAACCCGGTGTTCCTGGTCGGTGCGGGGATCGTGGTGTTGTTCGTGGTGCTGGCGATCCTGTCGCCGCTGCTGGCCGCGCACGACCCGGCCGATCCGATGCTGGGCGACCAGGTCGTCCGCGCCCGCAACGAGATCCCACCCCCCCAGCCGGGGCACCCGCTCGGCGGTGACCAGGTCGGCCGGGACCTGTTGTCCCGCCTGCTGGTCGGGGCGCAGCAGACGCTGCTCGTCGGTGTGCTGGCCACGCTGATCGGCCTGGCCGGCGGGCTGGTGCTGGGCACGCTCGCGGGCGCGCTGAGCGGCTGGGTGGACACCGTGGTCATGCGCGCGGTCGACGTGATGCTGTCGATCCCGGGCCTGCTGCTCGCGGTCTCCATCGGTGCGCTGTTCGCCCAGCCCAACCAGTACACCGTGATCCTGGCCGTGGCGATCGTGCAGATCCCGGTGTTCGCCCGGCTGCTGCGCGGTTCGATGCTGGCGCAACGGCACAGCGACCACGTGCTCGCCGCGCGTGCGCTGGGCGTGCGGCAGAGGGCGATCGTGTTCCGGCACATGCTGCCGAACTCGTTGGGACCGGTGATCGTGCAGGCCACCCTCGTCCTCGCGATCGCGATCATCGAGGCGGCCGGGCTGTCGTTCCTCGGCCTGGGCAACCCCGACGACCGGCTACCGGAGTGGGGCCAGATGCTCGGCCAGGCGCAGAACGTCATCGACAGCCACCCGCAGCTGGCGTTCTGGCCCGCGGGCTGCATCATCGTCGTCGCGCTCGGGTTCACGCTGGTGGGCGAATCCCTGCGCGAGGCGCTCGACCCGAAGAGCAGGCGGTGATCGGCTGATGGCACTGCTCGAAGTCCGTGACCTCTCGGTGGTGTTCCGGTCAAGGGGGCATCAGCGCACGGGAGAGCAACCGGTCGCCGCGGTCGACGGCGTCAGTTTCGACGTGGCACCCGGCCAGACGGTCGGGCTGGTCGGCGAGTCCGGCTGCGGCAAGTCGGTCACCGCGATGTCGATCATGGGACTGTTGCCGAAGCGGGGCAACCAGGTCACCGGTTCGGCGCGGTTCGACGGCACCGAGCTGTTGTCGTTGTCCGACCGGCAGATGCGTGACCGCCGCGGCCGCGACCTCGGCATGGTGTTCCAGGATCCGCTGTCCTCGCTCAACCCGGTCGTGCCGATCGGGTTGCAGGTCACCGAGGTGCTCGAACGCCACCAGGGCACGCCCCGCAAGCAGGCCGCGATGGAGGCGGCCGAGTTGCTGGACAAGGTCGGCATCCCCGATCCGCGGCGCAGGCTCAGCGAGTACCCGCACCAGCTGTCCGGTGGCATGCGGCAGCGCGCCTTGATCGCCATCGCGCTGGCCTGCCGGCCACGGCTGCTGATCGCCGACGAGCCGACCACGGCGTTGGACGTGACCATCCAGGCGCAGATCCTCGCGCTGCTCGCGGAACTGGTCCGGGACACCGGGACGGCACTGATCATGATCACCCACGACCTCGGTGTGGTCGCGGGTCTGTGCGACGAGGTGAACGTGCTCTACGCGGGCCGGGTGGTCGAACGGGCCAAGCGCCACGACCTGTTCGCGGCGCCACGACATCCCTACACGCACGGCCTGCTGTCGTCGATCCCGCGACTGGACTCACCCAGGGGCGAACGGCTGGTGCCGATCAAGGGCTCGGTGGCCGACAACATCCCATGGCAGAACGGCTGTGCGTTCGCGCCCCGCTGCCCCAACGCCATCGACACCTGTGTCGAGGTGACCCCGGAGATGGCGGTGGACCCGTTGGTGTCCCGGCGGTTGCTGCGCTGCCACAACCCGGTCACCGCGACCCAGCGGGAGGCACTCACATGACCGGCACTCTGGTCGAGGTCGACGACCTCAAGGTGCACTTCCCGATCAGGCGCGGGGTGGTGCTGGACCGGACCATCGGCTACGTGTACGCCGTCGACGGGGTGGACCTGGCCATCCGCCGGGGCGAGACCTACGGGCTGGTCGGCGAATCCGGCTGCGGCAAGTCGACGCTCGGGCGCGCCATGCTCAAGCTGACCCCGCCGACCGCGGGCCGCGTGGTCTTCGATGGCATCGACCTGTCGACGATGCGCGGCGAACGGCTGCGCACCATGCGCCGCCGCATGCAGATGGTGTTCCAGGACCCGATGTCGTCGCTGGACCCCCGGCAGTCGGTCGAATCCCTCCTGGTGGAGGGAATGCGGGCGCATGGGCTGGACACCGGCCGCGAGGCGACGACGAAACGCCTGCGTTCGCTGCTGTCCTCGGTCGGCCTGCCGAGCACGTCGCTGCGCCGGTATCCCCACGAGTTCTCCGGCGGCCAGCGGCAGCGGATCGGGATCGCGCGTGCGCTCACGGTCGAGCCGGAGCTGATCGTCGCGGACGAGCCGGTGTCCGCATTGGACGTTTCCGTGCAGGCCCAGGTGATCAACCTGCTGGAGGACCTGCAGCGGGAGTTCGGCCTGACCTACCTGGTGATCGCGCACGACCTGGCCGTGGTCCGGCACATCTGCGACCGGGTCGGCGTGATGTACCTCGGTGGACTGGTCGAGGAGACGACATCGGACCAGCTGTACGCCGAGCCGCTGCACCCGTACACCCGGGCGCTGCTGTCGGCGGTGCCGGTGCCCGATCCGGTCCTCGAGGACCGACGCGAACGCGTCCTGCTCACCGGAGACCTCCCGTCACCGGCGAACCCACCGAGCGGCTGCCGTTTCCACACCAGGTGCCCGTGGCGGCAGCAGCAGCGATGCGACACCGAACGACCGGTGCTGCGGGAGATCGCGCCGGGCCATCGGGCGGCCTGCCACTTCGCCGAGGACATCAGGGCCGGGCGGATCCACCCGCACGAGGTCCGTGCGGAACTGGTCGAACAGGGCGGCGAAGGCATGCGGGTCGACGACCCGTTGGCAGGCCCGGCTTCCATCACCGAGGCGCTCGGCCCGTGACGTGCCGGGAAGGCACCACCAGCATGGGACGCCCGGGAAGTTCCCCGATGCCTCACGACTGGTCACGCAGTTGACGGCGGCTGGTGATGCCCAGTTTGAGGAAGATGTTGGCCAGGTGGTACTCCACGGTCTTGGTCGTGACGTACAGCTGGGCGGCGATCTCCCTGTTCGTGTGGTTGAGCCGCACGAGGTGGGCGATCTGGCTCTCCCGCCGGGATAACCCCGGCAGCTGCGGCCCGCTGGGCGGTGCCGCTGGTGTGTGCCGGTCGATCTCCATGCGGGTTCGTTGCTCGAACGGGGTGGCGCGCAGGCTGGCGAACCGGTGCTGGGCGGCGGTGAGGTACCGCGTCGCCTCCGCGGGGTGGCCTGTCGCGGCGAGCCGGTTGCCGAAACACGCCTCCAGCAACGCCTGCAGGAACGAATGCCGAGGCGCGTGTTCGGCCAGTTCGGCCACCCGGTCCTGTGCCTGGCGCGGCCCGGCGCCGTCGGACAGTGCGATGTCGAAGCGCAGGATGGTGGGCGCCATGTATTCGGCGTCGGCGGCCAGACCCCGCAACTCGGTCAGGTGCTCGGCCGCCTCACATCGGTGGCCGGTGCCCACGAGCGCCTCGATCAGCAGCGGCCGCCACCACAGTCCCCACCACGCGTGCGTGTCGTTTCGTGAGCCAGGGTCGGTGTGGGTCATCTTGCGCAGCGCCGCGAGCATGGCCGCCGGCCTGCCCCGGGCCTGGTGCAGTGTTGCCTCGGCGATCGCCGCGTAACGGTTGTCCTGGGGGCTCGCGAACCGGTGTGCGGTCGCCCACGCCGTGCTCACGTGAGCGTTCGCGGCCGCCCATTCGCCACGGCCGGCGGGCACGAGACAGGCCACCATGTGCCGCAGCACCCGGTGGTGGGGCTGTTCGTCGGGGTCGGCCAGCGACAGGGCCTGGTGGACCAGGATCGACGCGTCCTCCCATTCGCCCCGCGCGTAGTGGATCGCCGCCAGGTACGAGTGCGACGTGGTGCCGCCCATGGTGTGCATGCCCGCCCGGTGCCTGCGCACCGCCGTTCGCAGGTCGAGCTCCGCCGCCGGGAAGTGTCCCAGCATCGCGCGGATCGCACCCCGGCAGGTCAGCGAGTCCAGGTGCTCGGGCGGCACGTCGATGGCGTTCAACGGCAGATGGGCCAGTTCCGCCAGACCAGCCGCCATGCCGTCCGCCCGGCACCTGGCCACCGCGAGGAACACCCGGACGAAATCAGCCAGCCGGACCGGCAGACCACCGAGGCTCAGCGCGAGCCGTGCGGCGCGGATGGTCTCGTCCGCCGAACCCGCCCACACGGCCGCTCCGGCCAGCCCGGCCGCGGCCACCGCCGTGATCCACGTTTCGGCGTCGTCGGAATGATCGAGGACACTGGACAGGTGCCTGGTGGCCGTCGCCCGGTCCCCGTCGGCGAACAACGCGACCAGGCCCGACGTCAGCGACCGCAACGCCGTCGGCGCACACCGTTCGATGTCCGCCCGCCGGGCGAGCACGGAACTTCGGTTCGGGCCCAGCAGGGTCTGCACGCACGAGGTCAGCATCCGTCGTTCGTGGTCCGCGCGGCTGACCGACAGGTCGGCCGCCCACCGCAGATACCGCGCGGCCAGCATGTGCTGACCGCACTCTCCAGCCTCTCTGGCCGCCTCGTCGAGCCCGGCGGCCAGATCCGGGTCGGCCGTGGTCGCCGCGGCGACCAGGTGCCCCCACCGGCTCACCGGGTCGGCGATCTCGGCCGCGCGCCGGTGCAGCACCTGCCGCCGTTCGGGCGGGATGACGTCGTAGATGGCCTCGCGGTGCAATCCGTGGTCGATGCACAGCGGGCTCGACGGCTCCCGGGACGTCCAGCCGAGCAGCCCGGCGTCCAGGCCGGGGCCGACCGCGCGGGCGGCGTCGTCGATCCCGGCCACGTAGGCCGCCCGGGCCAGCGGGGTGACCTCGGCCAGCACCGCGAGCGCCTCCACCAGCGCACGGGTCTGATCGGGCAGCCGTTCCAGTGTGGACCGCACAGCCGTGACGAGCGACCGCGGCGCCGGCAGCGCCAGGTGCTCGCCGCCCAGGACGTCCTCGGGCAGCTCGTGCAACAAGGTTCTGACGTGCAGCGGGTTGCCACCTGTGTGCGCGCGGAGCCGTTCCGCCGACCGGTCGGGCAGGTCGTACCCGCGCGCCGCCACCGCCATCGCGCGCACGTCCGGACTGGTCAGCCCGTCGAGCTCGATGGTGACGGCGTCAGGACAGCATCGTTCGAGCTGGTGCAGCGGGCTTTTCGGGTCGTGCTCGGCGGAGTGGCGGCTGAGCAGGACCGTGAGGACGTGGTCGGCCCTGGTGCGGCGCAGCACGAAACCGAGCGCTTGCGCGGAACTCGTGTCGGTCCAGTGCACGTCGTCGACGAGCACCGCGACCGGACCCGACGACTGCATCGCACCGAGCACTTGCAGCAGCTGCGCGCCGACCGCGAACGGGCTCGCGTCCGACGGGATCCGGTCGGACAGCAGCGGCGCCGATCGCAGGGACGCCGGGTCGGCCCGGCGCACGATCTGTTCGACCACCCCGAACTCGAGCACCGACTCGGCCACGTCCGCCGTCGCGTCGAGCACGGTGAACGGCGGCGTGCCCGGCCCGAGCACGGCCTGCCGGGCGAACCGGGTCTTCCCGATCCCCGCCTCCCCACGCACCCACACCGTCTGCGGGACACCGCGGACGACCGCCGCGCAGACCTCGGACATCCGCGCGAGCTCGGCGTCCCTGCCGACGAACTGCCCGTCCTGCCGTCCACAACCGACCTGTCCACAACCGACCTGTCCGCCCCCGCTGTCAGGCACCGCCGACCCCGCCCTCCATCGTCACCGCGCACTGGGCACGACGACGACAACCCACGGGTCCGCCGACAGCCCAGTCGTCCAGCCTAGCGCGTGTTTCCTCTGTCTGGTCGATGAGAGGCGGGATCGGGGTGGTTCCTGGCGTCGCCGCCGAAGGCCGGAATACTGGTTGTCTTTTGGCTTTTCGGCGGTGGCGTCAGGGACCGCATCCGGCCCGGCTATCGCGATCGGACAGAGGAAACACGCGCTGAGACGAACGCGCGTCCGACGCCTGCTCAGATCAGGTCGTGCCGCAGTGCGTACGCCACGGCATGTGAGCGGTTTCTGAGGTGGTACCGGTTGGTGACGGCGTACAGGATGTTCTTGACCGTGCGCGACGAATAGCTCAGGTCGTGGGCGATCTCGTCGGTGTCCAGTCCATCCGCGACAAGACGCAGCACCTTGACCTCACGGGCCGACAGACCGGTCAACGGCACGCGACTGACGGCGGTCACCCCCTTCTGCAGATGTGAGACCTGTTTGAGCAGTCGCGTCAGCAGGTCCGGTGGCAGTGTCGCCTCACCGGACGCGACCTTCGCCGCGAGCTCCGCCAACCGCGCAGGGGTGGCCTCGGCCCGTCCGATGAACCCGCGGACACCGGCCTCGACCGCCGCCAGCAGACCGGCGTCGTCCACGGTCCCGATCACGAGCACGATCCGTTCACACCCGCGCCCGTGGATGTCGTTGAGCAGCACGGTGGTCGCGTCGTCGACCGCTTCCGCCGCGACGATGCCCACGACGCCCTCGTCCAGTTCGTCCTCGGTGACCAGCCGCAGTTCGGGCTGGAACCGCAGATGGCCTTCCAGTCCCGCCCGGGTGAGCAGATCGGCGGCGTGCGCGTAGACAGGAACACGTGTGGTCACGGTCGCTCCTCGTGGTGGGGGATAGGAGCAGACTGCCGGGGCGGCGCCGCTTCGCACACTGGGGAAAGTCCCTTGGGCCACACGGAAGAGTTAAGGGTCACCCGTTCGTGCGTTGGCCGGAGAACGACACAGCCGGTGTGCATCCCGTGGCACCCGTGCCTGGTGTCCGGCAGCCTATCGTGACCACGACCGGCACGCCGTCCTCGACGCGCAGCGGATAGGTGTAGTGCACCTCGCGATCACGAAATGTGGACAGTTCGGTCTCGAGTACGACATCGTCGCCGATCGAGATCCGCAGCAGCCCGCTGTCGCCCATCGGGTTCTGCAGGATCATGTCCCCGAGGTCGAGCCTGCTGCCCGGCGGCCCGGCGAAGGAGAAGGAAGCTTCCTTGCCCGAACCGGTCGACGTGGGTATCCGGAACCGGAGTGGTGCGGGCGTGGTAGTGGTGGTTGTGGACGGTGCGCTCGTTGTCGTCGACACCGTGGTCTGCGTGGTGGACTGTTGTTGTTTCGCAGCAGGAGGAGGCGGTGGGTTGCCGGTCGGCTGACCGGCGGTGGACGGCGCGGGCGTGGTCGTCGTGCTCGGCTGGCTTTGTTGCGTCTGTGCCTGGGGCAGGACCTGGTCGGTCGCCACTGAGGACACTTTCGGTTTGAGCAGGAGATACCAGCACGCGATCAGCGCACCCACGGCCACCACCAGCAGTGCGGCCGCCTTCAGCAGCGACGCGGGCATCAGTTGGTCCTGAAGGAACACGCCGTCCGTGCTGATCGGTTCCTCGGTGTCGGTGGTCAGCAGCACTTGGAACGGCAGTGTTTTGGTCGCACCCCGCAGGAAGCGCCGCCGTGGTGCCGCGTCGATGCCGACGATGGTGGTGGTCCCTGGCGTGGTCCGGACGACGTCGGGACGTGCTGTCAGCTCCAGCGCGTCATCCGGGTCGGCGGCGTGCACGGCCACGACGGTCGTGGTGTTGCCGGAGTTGTCCACCGCGAGCCGGTACCGGCCGTGCCTGCGGGCCCGGCGCTGGGTTGGCACGAGTTCGGCCACCAGTTCGACGAACGGCTCGACCTCGATCGTTCCCTCTTCCACAACGGACAGGTCGGTGTCCCGGTCACGGACCCGCACGGCGAACGGCACCGGACCGGCGCTGACCTCCCATGACCGCGGCGGCGCCAGCTTCACCTGCGCGGTGGCCTGACCGCCCGGCAGGAGGTTGACCGACGGCGGCGTGACGCTGATCCAGTTCTTGCCGTCGCCCAGCACTTCCAAGGTGTACTGGGCGACCAGGGTGCCGGTGTTGTGGACGACCAGCGCACGATTGGCCACGACTCCGGGCGTCACGGTGGTCGGTGTGTCGTCCAGTGTCACCAGCACGGTCATGCCGACCACTGTCCACCGAGCGGCCCATGGCGGGGGAGGGCAGCGTGGATAGGAAACCGCGCACGACGGGCGTGGCCTAATCGCGCAGTTCCACCCGGTGCGCGACGCCCGCCGGTTTGGCCGCCGCCACGATCTCGTCGAGTTCGCCGTGACCCACGGTGCTGTCGGCGTCGACGAACACGACAAGGTTCGCCGGTCCCATGTCGACAGCTGTGTCCGGCGACTGCGACCACGTGACGCCGCCGCTCTCGACGATCTCGACGCGTGTCCCGGTCAGCATTTCAAGGTGCGTGCGCAACCCGGCGACAGTACCCCGCGCGGTGTGCAACGAGACCGCTTGTGACACGGCCGCACGGCGACGCTCGACCGGCCAGTGCTCGTCGACGGCAGCCCCCACCCACTCAGCCAGCCAGTGCAGGAAGTCCACCGGCGCGAGCCGTGGGTCAAGGTAGGCGTCCAGGCAGTCGAGCGCGGCGATGGCCGGTGCGATCACCCGGTCGAGGCCCGCGGTCAGCCGCATCGCCAGGTCGTCCTCCTGCAGCACGGCGGGCAACAACTCGCCGATCGGGTACGGCGTCCCCACCGCGGGCGTGTCGTACACGGATCTCCCCTCACGCGAGCCCGAACAACTCGATCTCGGTGATCGCCACGTCGGCCACGGGCTGCGTGCCGTAGACCGCGAGCACCGAGATCTGCAGACTGGTCGCGCCCAGCCCGTCGGCGAGCTCGACCTGTTGCGGCTGCGGAGAGTCCTTCAGGGACACGACGGTGAACTTCTCGTTGGAGTAGGACACCTTCAGCGAGGACGGGCGGCCGTGCGCGGTGTACTCGCCCGCGGCACCGGACGTGACGATCGCCATGCGGAGCTCGACGGGCTGAGCCAGCTGAACGGTGATGACCGGCGGCTGGTTGAGCGACCACGGCGCGGCCCAGTAGGTGTTCTTGAACGTGTCGAACGCGGCCTGGACAGGGTGGCCCGCGGTCTGGGCGGTCGCCGAGGTGGTGGCGGGCCGGATCGGCGACAGCGCGTCGTCCGCGAGCGAACTGACCTTCGTCTTGAGCGCCTGGAACTCGTTGACCACGAACGTCCGCACCGGTGGGTAGAGCGCGGCGAGCAGACCGAACACCAGCAGCGACACACTGAGGATGACCCGAACCTTGCGGAACGTGCCCCGCAACGCCCGGCTCGTGCGCCCCTCCCCGGGCTTCGAGGGCCTGCCGCCCAGCTCGAGCACCTTGACCCGGCGCCGGAAAACCCGCCGCCACCACGGCGTCCCCACGACAACAGCGGACGACAGCGACTCACCACACCGGGAACAGAACTTCCGGCTCGCCAGGTTGCCGGTCCCGCACTGCCCACACACGAGCTCGCCGGGCTTGGGCCGATGTCTGGGCGGCGCGACGGGAACCTTGGGGGACGGCGGCTGCGCGGGTTGGGGAAGGACTTCCGGCGGCGGTTCCGGCAAGGTGACGGGGACAGCGAGCGCGGCTGTCAGCGGTGGCGGCACGACTGAGTTCGGTCTTTCGGTGGCCGGTGGTTCCGCTGCACGCGGCTGGAGCGCCATCGGCGCGGCTTTGTTCGCAGGCCGATCGGGCGGCGCAGGCATGCGTTGATCGGGCATCGGGGGAGCGGGGCGCGGCGGTGATGGCGGGGTTGGTGTGGGTTGGGGTGGCAGTTCGCCAAGCCGAGTCGGGTCGGGTGGAGCAGGGGCATCTGGCGCCGTTGTCCTGCCGGGTGGAGGTGGCGCCGATGGCGTGCGTGGTGGAGGCGGGGGTGGCGGCGCTGACTTGCCTGGCGGCGGTGGAGGTGGCGGTGCAGCTGACTTGCCCGGCGAAGGTGGTGCCGCGGGCGCCTCTGGTCCGCCTCGCGGCGGAGGTGGCGGCGGCGGTGGAGGCGGTGCTGACCCGCCTCGCGGTGGAGGTGGCGGGGGTGGCGCTGCGGGGCCGCCTCGCGGTGGTGGCGGGGGAGGCGGCGCCACCAGCCTGCCGGGCGGAGGAGGTGGGGGCGGTGCCGCTGCGCCCCTCGACGGAGGAGCCGTCCGGGAAGGTGGGCCGGGCGGCCCGCCTGGCCCCGCTCCCGGCGCGACCGGCTCCCAGATCGGCGGACCGGCCACGATGTCCACGGCGGCCCGCCGCATCCGGCTGAGCAGGCCCGGTTGTGCCTGCTGTGCCTCGACTTCCGCGATTTCGACGACTTCCGGTGCGACGGTCACCGGGACCCGCTCGCTGTTCCACTCGAGGAACTGCCCGCACCTGCCGCAGAAGGAGTCGGCGTCGCTGTTCTGCTGCCCGCAGTCGCCGCAGACGACCATCAGCGGGCCTCGACTCGGACCTGGTGCTCGAACGAGAACACGAGGCTGTTGGCGGACAGCTCGATCCTCCCTTCGGCGTTGCCGCGTTCCCCTGTCACGGGGTTCGCGGTGAACAGCCGCAGGTCCTCGACGCACGCCACCCCGCGGACCTCCTGCAGCAGCGGGTAGACGTCGCCGGGCCGGACTGTCCGGCCGAACGGCCAGCCGTGGCCAGATGGCCCGCCGCACAGCGGGTTGAGGTAGTTGTACAGCGCGCCGAGGGCGTCGTCACGGACCCGGTCGAGTGGTGCCCGTGGTTTGGCGATCAGCCGGGCGACCACCGTGATGCCGCGGTAGCGCGGTGGTTCGACGACCACCCGTGTGCCGATCACGCGTACCTCGTCGAGGTGTTCGGCGAGCCGGGCCAGCAGTTGCGGGTCCGGTACGAGGTCCGCGAACCTGATCCGGCCGTCCGGATCCGCCGCCGCGGGCACGACCAGGACCCGGGCTTCACCGGAACTGCCGGTGAGACACCGGATCCGGGCGATCTCCGGCACCGCCTTGCGGCCGATGAACTCGTAGTCCTCCGCGGTCACCGCCCGGTTGCGGGTGCGCAGCAGCAGCGGACCTCGGTCCGCGGCCTCGTCGAGGGTCTCGCCTTCGGTGCCACCCTGTGCCGAGTGGCGGTTCTCCACGGCCGCCACGAACGGAACCGACGTGCGGAGCGTGCGGACTGTCCGCGCGCTTACGTTTCCCCGTGCACCGCCGCCGATCGCGTAGCCACGCACCCGCACCACGGCGTCGCGTGGCGGGACGGCGCCGTACTGGCTCAAGGTGCCGTCCGGCAGGCGCACAGCCGGTCCGAAGAGGATTTCACCGGCGACGGGGTCAAGCATGAAGTGCCGGTCGGCGGGTCCGCTCGCGGCGAAGTCGACGACCAGGTGCCAGCGGTCCCACCCGGTGTCGGAACTGGTCTCGACCACCGGGTCGCTCAGTCCGCCGAGCACCGGTCCGGACTGCAGGGCGAAGACCTGGCCCGGTGTGCCGTCGGCGGTACCGATCGTCTCCTGCGCCACCAGTTCCGCGTGCACCACGTCGGCGGTCGCGCCGGTGGTGCACCCGGACAGTCCCCGCAGGATCGGCGACGCGGTGTACCCGGGTGTGTCGTGTGCGGGCGAGACCACCCTGGCTCGTAGCCAGCCTGCCCTGACCTCCTCGAACACGCTTTCGGCGTGGTCCGGTGGCAGGTGCAGCACGACCGCGCCGGGCCGGTTGAGCCCACCGGTCTCGTCAGTGCCGACGTCGCACGGGACCCAGCCGTCGGCGGTGTGCGCTTCCCAGACCAAGGGCGGGCGGCTCGGATCGACGCCGAGGCCAGCGATCTCGCAGTCGACGTCCAGCCGGACAGCGCATCGGGGTGCCGCGGTGTCGAGCCCGACGAGCAGCGTGTCGCCGGGCACGGGCTCGTCGGTGAAAACCGCGACCGGCACTGAGGGCAGCGGGTGCCGGGTGGTGTGTTCGGTCGACGCGTACCTGCTGAACAGCGCCAGCACCGCGCACGGGATGATCCGCAGGTCCGCCACCGTCGAGAACACCACCGGGGGTTCGGCGTCCGTGCGCAGCGTCCCGGCCTCGGTTCCGGCAGGCACGACCAGCGTCGCGCTCGCCGGGGCGGACAGCCAGAACGTGACGCCTGCCTGCGCCGGGGTGGGCGGGTGCAGCCGCAGGCCGATCAGGTCGAGGAACTTCAGCCTGACCCGGTCGGGGACCTGGTTGAGCCGGTAGATCAACTGGTAGCTCAGATAGGCGAACGTCTCGATCAGCGTCATCCCGGGATCGGACGGGTTCTGGTCGGTCCACTCCGGACAGGTGCGGCGCACCATGGCCACCGCGTCGGCCACGAGGTCCTCGTAGCGCCGGTCGTCGAGATTCGGTGCTGGCAGCGCCATCGGTCAGCTCCCGTCGCTGTCGGGGTTGAAGTGGAAGGGAACGGTCAGCTCCCGCACCTCATCCGTTGCCACGACGCGGTATTCGACGTCCAGGTGGACGAGGCCCGGCACGGACGTGTCCTGGACCACCCGCACCTTCGTCAACTCCACCCTCGGTTCCCATTTCGCCACCGCGCGCCGGACCTCGCCGGCGAGCGCCGCCGCGTTGTCCGATGTGCACAGTTCGAAGACGAAGTCGCGCAGCCTGCTGCCGAAGTCCTGCCGCATCGGGCGTTCGCCGGGGTAGGTCGCCAGGATGAGCCGGATCGACTGCTCCAGCCGGCGGGACCCGGCCGCCATGGCGAAGTCGCCGCTCGCGGTGACTTCGAGCGGGTAGTTGATGGCCGCTGTCGGCTGCGCCATGGTTGCTCCTCAGTTGAGCTTGATGAGCTGTCCCTTGATCTCGACCTCGCCCGCGCTCTGGATGCGGACCGCTTGCTGTGCCGTCAGGTTCAGCACACCGCCGCCGTCCACGGTGACCGTCCCGTCCGGACCGCTGCGGACCTCGACCGTGCCGCCCGCGCCGCACTCGATCACCAGGTTCCCGGGTTCCTGCTTGCTGGCGGGTGGTCGCGGGTCGCAGCGCAGGGTCACCGTCCCGGCCACCTCGTCGAAGACGAGCCCGAGCGAACCGCCCTGGGTGGCCAGCGTGATCTCCGCGGCCTGCGGTGGTCCCGTGGTCTGACCGGGCGTGGACTCGTCGTGGAAGGCCAGCATCGACCCGGACGGTGAGACGATCCCGCGTCGTACCACGGCCGCCGCCTCGCCCATCTTCTGCACCGACGGCCCGCCGAGGGTGTAGGTGCTGCGCTCGTTGACGACACCGCCGAGGATGTACGGCCGGTTCGGGTCGCCGAGTTCGAACCCCAGCAGGACCTCGTCGCCGATCTCGGGCAGGAAGGCCGTTCCGGTGGCCTGGCCCGCTCCCGGGTGCACCACCGGTGCCCACCCGGTCTCGAAGGTGGGGCACAGCCAGGGAAGCGCGACCTTCACCCGGCCGCGGTGGTGTGTCTCGTCGTTCTCGTCCCAGTCGCTGAGGTTGGTGACGATCCCGCACACCAGCCCGGTCAACGCCGCGGATCTGGAGGTTCCCCGTGTCGCGAGGCCGAGCAGCGACCGGTCCTGGTGACCTCCCGCCTCGAACCGGGTGTGATAGCCCTCTTCGTCGAAGACGTGCTGGACACGGCACAGCAACCAGTGCCCGGCGAACGCCGCCGCGACCCCGCTGACGTCGATCAGCACGCCTGCCGCGAGCCGCGGATCGCCGAGCGCCACGCCGTGCGCCTCGGCGACCGTGCCCGCGGTGCGATCGGACATGGCACGCACGGACACCTGCGCCGCCGCCTGCGCGCTCACAGCCGGGGAGTTGAAGGCGATCCGGGCCTGCTGCGAGGGCAGCGGACCCAACGGGTTCGGTTCGCCGGGGTCCGGCGCGGCTTTGTTGAACAGCGCACCGAGCGCGGCCGGTGCGGGGTCTGGCAGCCGCACCGATTCGGTCGCTGCGGGGGTGCGTTCGTCGGACACGGTGGCCGTCAGCGGATCCCACACGCGGACCTCGTACTCCGGGCACAGGTTGCCCGCCGTGACCCGGGGGCTGAAGGTCCGCAGGGTGGCCGGGAAGTCCAGTTCGACGCTCGCCGCGCCCGCGGCGGGCACCTGCCGGAACTGGAACTTCCCGTACGCCATGCCGACGTCGAAGCCGAGCGCGGCGGCGCGGGCGGAGAGGAAGTCCCAGTCGGTCTGGTTGAACTGCACCACCTGGTCGTGGACCGTCGAGGTCTCGTCGACCACGCCGATCGGCAGCCCGGCCTCCGTGGCGAGTTTGCGGGCGATGTCGGCGTCGGTCATCTGCAGGAAGGTGCGTGACCGAGTGGCCCGTTGCAGCCGGTGGTCGCCCGAGTACCCGCGCACGGTGAGCGTCGCTGTCGCGGCGTAACACCCTTCGAGTGCGGTGACCTCACCGGACATCAACGATCCCGCCGACTGCGGCCGCGTCGGCGGTGCGGCGCTGATCGATACGGGTGTGCCGATCGGGAACTCGGCCGTGACCGGGCCCGCGCCGCGTTCGACGGAGAAGGTGATCTCGAACATGTCCGGCAGGCCGAGCCTGCTGTCCACGGTCAACCGGACGATCCGCCGCGTCAGCGCGCCCGGCAGCAACCGCTGCTCCTCGCCGACGTACACGCCCGGCAGCACGGTGGTGAGCGATCCCGGAGCCCACTGGTCCGGAGTGGCAGTCATGTCGGGGACTTCCGGGTGTCGGCGAGTCGTTGTGCGGGCGTGTCCCCTGTGGTGGATGCCGCCGCCGGTTGTTCGCCGCCACCCGCCGCTCTGAACTCCTCCAAGTTCAGAGCCACCTGGGCGCGGCACGGGTCCCCGGCCGATGTGAACCGGTCGTAGGTCACGTCCATGCTGGTCAGGATCACGTCCTGGATGATGCCGTCTTCGGTGGAGCCCAGCGTGAGGCGCAGCCGCTGCAGGGCCGGGTACGACTTGTCGTCCGACCCGGACTCGCTGTCCGACGGCTGGCCAGGCGATGACGAGGACAGCGGCGGCGACGAGACGGGCTGCATCCACTCGCTGAGCAACCCGATCGCGGTCCGAACCTGGGCGGCGCCGTCGACGCGCAACTGGCCGAGGCTGATCCCCAGCCGCGCCGGTCTGGTCAGGTTCAGCTCGGTGGCCGGGTTCGAGCTGAGGCTTCTGACCTCGTGTTTGCGGCTGAGCTTGACTGTTTCCGGGGTGTACTGGAACACGATCTTCTTGCTCGCGTCGGTCGCGCTCGCGAGCCGGAGCCTGCCGTCCGCGCCGGTCGCGTGTGCGGCGGAGTCGTCCGTCTTGGTGGTGAGGAAGCCCTGGTGCACCAGCACGAGTTGTTCGGTGGCGACGCCGCCGCCGGTGGCCGAGAGCGCCGGTCCGTTCCAGGACACCGGGATGGCGTTGCGCAGCCGCCACTCCTGGATCACCGGACCGTCGGAGCTGGGGCTGTCGCGGAGCTTGATGACCAGTTCGACACCGGCGAACTCGGCCGCGGACCTGCCGGAGTTGACCCACTGGGCCGCGACGCGTTCGAGCCACCGCTGGACCCTGGGCGAGTCCGCCGTGCTGACCGCGCGCTGCAGGGTGATCCGCGTGTACTTGATCCGGCCGGGGAGCACGGCGGGGGAGTCGTACCGGCCGCCTTCGCCGAACTCCTCGGTGCCGAACTCCACACCGAGACCCGTGCAGCTGGACCACTGCCCGAGTTGGTGGTCGTCGGCCGGGCCGAGGCCGAGCACCGAGACGTCGAACCAGATGGTCAGCCCGAAGGCAGGCGCGGACATCCGGCTACCTGGCCTCGTCGTTGAGGAAACCGTTGTGCGCCAGCGTGAGCGTCTCCAGTGCCGGTCGGGCACTGGACGCGTCGAACTCGGTGATCTGCCACCCGATCGGGAAGAACTCCTTGAGCTGCCACGTCACCGTGTAGTTGTTGTCGTGGTCGACCATGTGGATGGCGCCGCTGTGGCGGTTGTTCGTCCTGGTCGTGGCCACGAGCCAGGACTGCACTTTCTTGGAGTCGTCGCAGGCGGCCCGTGACAGCGTGATGTCGGTGTAGGTCAGGTTTCCCGGCATGATCGTCTCGGCGTTGGCCGAGCCCGGCCGATAGGTGTGCTTGTCCCAGCGGACGGACAACCCGGTCACCTTCGTCCATGATCCCAGGTCGTATGCCCCTTCGTCGATGGCGACCACGAACCGGTGGGTCATCCCGACCTGGCCGCTGAGCGCCGCGAGCTGCTGCGTGGACGTCGGTTGTCCTGTGGGGACGGTCATTCGGGTCTCCTACCAGTGGTCGGCGAGCGTGCCGTGCCGTTCGCGGTCGATCAGCAACTCGGTGCGCAGCCGGTCGCGGATGTGCCGGTACAACCGGCCCGCCAGCGCGCTGACGGTCTCCGGGTCGGTGAGATCGTCCGGTTCCCGTCGGGCGGTCAACGTCTGGACGGTCGCACGGAGGGCTTGTATGTCACCTCGGAGCGCGGTGTCAGCGTGTGACGTGTCAGGGTGTGGCGTGTCAGGAACGATTGGCACGGCGTTGGTTTCGATCGGCGGCAGGTCCGTGATGCCGGGAAGTCTCCATTCCTGTGCCGCCAACGGTCCTGCCGGTTCGCTGCCGAAGCTTGGCCCGAAGTTGTCCGGAGGCGGGGGGATATCCGGCGGCGGGGCCTCGGCGGGAGCGGTTGTGACGGCCGCCAACAGTGCGAACGGCACGGCGCCGTCGCTGGTCGGCGCCGACCACGGGGTGGCGCGGTAGACCAGTTCGCCCGGGGGCAGAGCGGCGCGGCCCGGCTCGTCCTTGTCTTCCTCGACTTCTTGGGGAACCTCTGGTTGCGCGACCCTGGCGGCACTCGCGCGGTTCTTGGCTGTCAGTCCCAGTCTGCGGCTCTGGGCCAGCGTTGGCCTGTGCAACGAGCGGTTGGGACCGACGGGCGTCGGGGCGGGGGCGAAGGGAGGCGGTTCGGCGACCGAGGACATGCTGATCGCGGCGGCGATTGCTTCGGCGTCGAGGTTCTCGTACTGGGCCATCAGACGGTCGTACTCGGTGATGTTGTGGAACGGTTCCGCGGGCTGCTGCGGTGCGCCCACGGTCTGCGCGGACGTCCGGATCAGCGGTAGCGGTGCCTCGGTGTGCTGTCGCACGACGGGCAGGGAACGGGTGGACTCCGGGAGTTCCCCCACGATGCCGTCCGGCTGGTCCGGTTCGGGGTCGAGCACCGGATGTGGCCGGACGATCCCACCGGCCTGACCTGCCGGGCCCGTGTCATGGTGCGGGACCGGACGTGGCTGGTCCGGTTCGACAATGCCCTTGTGGGTCAAGAGGTCCGACGCGCCGCCGATCGTGGTGTCCAACACCGGCAGGCGCGCCCAGTTGCGCCGGGGCACGTCCGGGAGCGGCTTGCGCCTGCGCCGCCGCCATCGCCATGCCATCAGCCTGTCCCTCCCGACTCGGCGTGGATGTCACCGATCCGCGCGATCACCGTCTCGCGGGTCCGGTGGTCGAGATCGAGGATCGCCGCGGGCTGCCAGTGCAGGTGATAGGCGACGTACACGACGTCATGCCACAGGCCGTCGGCCGTGTACGTCACCGTTCCCCCGGGGCATCACCGGCGACGTCCACCCGGAACTCGTGCCCGCACGACGGGCAGGCGACATCGGCCTCGGTGTGCCCGCCCTGGTTGACCCGGCGGTAGAGGTCCTGCAGGAACGCCAGATCCGACGCGAACAGGCACTCCACGACGAGTGTGTCGACCGTGGGCAGCGTGCCGAGCGCCGTGACCGTCCTGGACAGCAGGAGCACGGTGAGGTAGTTCGGGTTGTGCTGGACCCTGGTGTCGTTCTGCGCGGTGATCTCGTCGCGTGCCGTCGCCAGCCGCAGAGTGCCTTCCCGGTGCAGCACGCCGTTCTCGTCGACGAAACCGCGCGGTAGTACGAAGGGGAACTCGATGCGCAGAACGGCGTCCTGGCGTTGGTCGATCGCCGTCATCACGCGGTCGCAATCGATTCGCAGGCGATCTTGCACTCGATCGTCGCGACGTCCGACGACCCCGCTTTCATCCCGGCTATGTTCAGTTCCGAGCACCACGCGCCCTGGAGCTTGTACACGATCTTGTTGTCGGAGCCGCCCGACGCGTCCATCACGGTCAGCGTCCCGTCCACCCGCGCTTGGGGATCGCCTTCTCGTGCCTGGGCGTGCCAGAGCAGCAACTGCTTGCTTCCGGCGGCGTCGAGCGCTCGTTTGAGGGAGATCGTCGGCGGGTCGGTCTTGCCGAACTGCTTGGTGTTCACGGTCTTGCCGGTGTCGTCGTTGTAGATGTACTCCGACGACGCGACTTTCGAGCTGATCCCGGTCAGTTCGGAGAACGCGATGCGGCCCATCGGGCTGCCCATGAAGTCGATGACGAACCTGGCGGCCGAGACGACCTGCGGCTGTTGTTTGGGATCTGCCATGGCACTGTCCTTTCCTGGGTTCGTCCTGCCGGTCAGGACAGGTGGATGCCGTCACAGACGATCGTCACTCTCATCCGCACGACCGCGGATCCGCCTGCCTCGGCCGGGTCGATGTCCAGCTTGGAGCACCACGCGTTCTCCAGCACGCACGACAGCGCGGGATGCCCCGAGGCGCTCATGATCGTGAACAGGGCGGGCAGCTTGGCCTGCGGGTCGTTCTTGCGCGCCTGCGTGTGCCAGTCGAAGAACTTCTTGTACCCGGGGGCGTCCAGGCCGCGCTCCAGCGTCACCGACGGGGGCAGCGGCCTGCCGAACTGTTTGGTGTGGACGTTGCTGTTGCGGTTGGTGTACGAGTACTCCTGGAACTCGACCTCCGTGGTGAACCCGGCCAGCTTGGAGAACCCGAGCCCGGTGGCCCAGGTGTCGCAGCGGACCCAGAACCGCGCCGCGCTGACCACCGGCGACACGGTTGGCGGCGCGGTGGTCATTCGGCCAGCTCCGCGCCCTCGGCGAACTGGGAGAGCCGGAAGACGACGAACTCGGCGGGTTTGACCGGTGCGACACCGATGTCGACGGTCAGGATCCCGGCGTCCCTGTTCTCGGCCGGGTTGTTCTCCGCGTCGCACTTGACGTAGAAGGCCTGTTCCGGTGTCTGGCCGAACAGCGCGCCGCTGCGCCAGATCCGGCGCAGGAACATGCTGATGATCCGTTGCACCGCCGTCCAGAGGAACTCGTCGTTCGGTTCGAACACCACCCAGTTGGTTCCGCCGAGGATGGACTTCTCGATGTAGTTGAACAACCGCCGTACGTTGAGGTAGCGCCATTCCGCGTCGCTGGACAGCGTCCGGGCGCCCCAGACCCGGATTCCTTGACCCGGCAGGGACTTGATGCAGTTGATCCCGTTCGGGTTGAGCTGGTCGTGCTCGCCGCGGGTCAGGGTGCTCTGCAGGTCGAGCACGCCCCGCACCACCTCGTTCGCCGGTGCCTTGTGCACTCCCCGGGTCGCGTCGCTGCGTGCCCACACCCCGGCCATGTGCCCGCTCGGCGGCAGGAAGATCGGCTTGCCCCGGCCGGGGTCCATCACCTTGAGCCACGGCCAGTACAGCGCGGCGTACTTCGAGTCGTAGCCCGCCGTCTCGATTCGCCAGTGCTTGATCTGCTGCGGCCGCAGTTCGGGCGGCGGGTCGAGCACGGCGACCCGGTCGGCCATCAGTTCGCAGTGCGCGATCATCGCCAGCTGGACGGCTTTGACTCCGTCGTCGTCGATGGCACCGGCGAGCCGCGCGCTCATCAGGTCTGGCACGCACAGCATGGTGATGTCGTCGACCGCCTCCAGACCGGCGAACCCGGTCCGGTCGGCCGCGTTGCCGACGTAGGACTCGGAGTCGAGCTTGACGTCCGGCGTGCCCCCGCCGCTCAGCGAGATACCGGTGCCCTTGTCGGGCTTGGCCAACGCCCCGCCCTTCACGTCTTCCTCGGTCGTGACCAGTTCGGAGCGACGCAGCGCGGCCACCACGTTGGCCGGTCCACGGCGGACCGTCACGTTGTCGAAGACTTCTTCCTTGCCGCCCCGGCGGACGACGAGTTTGAAGTTGTCGTCCGTCGGTTCGCTGGCGTCCTCGACCGCGACACTGACGGAGTTGCCGCCGACCCCGGCGGTGAGCGCGCGCAGGGCCAGTGACTTTCCCGGCCCGGTCGTCGGGAGTTCGACCCTGGCGACCGGGACGTCCTTGCCGTTCTGGACAGCCGGTCCGCTGCCGATCCGGACGACGTACGCGACGCCGCCGCCGTTGATGAAGTAGCCGTAGACCGCGTGCGCCAGGTAGCAGCTGTCGGAGAACTCCCCGAAGGTCTGGGTGTACTGGGTCCAGTTCGTCACCAGAACCGGTTCCTGCAACGGTCCTTTGGGCGCGAACCCGACGAAGGCGGCGACCGCGGTGCCCACGCCCTCGATCGGTTTCGAGCCCGACGAGACCTCTTCGACGTAGACGCCGGGTGACAGGTAGGACGGCATCGGGCCTCCTTGGCGTGCGTGGCTGACACACTCACCTTGCAGCCCAGTGGATTCGCGGAGAACAGGAGATGGCGCAGCGGCCGTGCCCGATCGGGAAGAGCTCGTCGGCCCGGTGGTCTTCCTCCCCGGCTCTGCCGGTGGCACCGCGGGCCGGTCCACACTGGAGCGATGCTGAGCTGGGTGGACACCGCGCTGGAGGCTGTGCTGGCGGCCGGTCTGGGAGCCGGTGTCGCCGTGTCGTTCGACGTGCCCGGTTCATGGTCGCGGGGGCGTGCGGTGGAGCTGTTCCTGCACCGGGTACGGGAGGACCTGCGCGGGCGGACCGGGGGGTGGGAGGACATCAGGGACAGCACCGGCCGCGTCACCGGCCGCCGGGTGGCGCCGCGCCGTTACGAACTGTCCTATCTGGTCACCGCGTGGGCGGACAGCCCGTCGCGCGGCCACGATCTGCTCGGCGACGTCCTCGCCACCCTGGGCCCGCTCGACGCCATCCCGTCGAAGTTCCTGCCCGAACAGGCCGAGGCAGTGCCGATCGAGGTCGCCAACCCCGGCTGTCCCGCTGTGCCGCCGGACTTCTGGCTGGCGTGCGGTGTCCCGCCGCGACCGGCTCTCGACGTGGTCGTCACCGTGTCGGTCGGTCCGGCCACCCCGGAGCCGGTCGCGGCCGCGCCGGGTGTGTTCGATCTGGGGGTCGCCCGGCCGCCGCGGGCGCAACCGCCTGCTGCCGCCGTGCCGAAACCGAAGTCACGGATCCGCGAGGAGCCGGACCGATGACCATGCCCGCGGCGAAACTCGGCGACCAGGTGGTCGGTGTCGACGTCCACATCGTGCTGGTGCCGTCACCGACCGGGCCGGTGCCGACGCCGGTGCCGTTGCCGTTCGACGGCAAGATCGTCGACGGTTGCAGCGGCAACGTCCTGATCGAGGGCGCTCCGGCCGCGGTCGTCGGCAGCGCGGCGGCCAACTCACCCGTCCACGTGCCGCCGGGCGGGGAGTTCGAAACACCGCCGACGAACCGGGGAACACTGGTCGCGGGCAACCCGACCGTTCTCGTCAACGGCAAACCCCTTGCCCGATCCGGCGATCAGGTCACCACGTGCAACGACCCCGTCCCCGAGCCGACCTCGGCGATCATCGCCACCGGAACGGTGCTCGCCTAGCCTCGCCAGGCCGATCGTGCTGAGCGCGGCCAGCCCGAACGCCACCGCCTCGTAGATCATCGCGTGCCACAACGCGCCCCCGGCGTACGCGATACCGGCGAACGTGACACCCAGCGTCCCGCCCAATTGCTGCGCGGTCGGCAGCAGTCCTGAGACCGACGTGGCGGCTTCGGCAGGGGCCCTGGCGACGATCTGGGTGAACGCCGAAGCGGTGAACACTCCGAACCCGACCCCGCCAAGGCACAACGCCGTCCAGTACACCCACAACAAGTCGGGGTCACCGATGGTCACCGGGACGACGAGCGACACGAATCCCATCGCGAGAGCGGACGCCGTGAGCGCCCCCGCGCCGAAACGCCTGCCCAAGCTGGTCGCGATCCCGCTCCCGGCCAACGCACCGACGGCGTACGGGGTGACGCTCAGCCCTGTCTGCAATGGACTCCAGCCCAACGCGCCCTGCAGGTGCATCGACAGCAGCAGCGTGAAGGACGGCACGCCCGCGTTGAACACGAGGACGACACCGAGCCCCCACCTCGTCGCCGGTTGCGCCAACGTGGACGGGTGAACGAGCGGATCAGCCACCTTGCGCTGCGAAACCGCGAACCCTGCCAACAACACCACGGCAAGCGCCAAGCTCACCCATGTCCACGACGGCCACCCCGCGTCGCGCCCCATCGTGAGGGGAAAGACCAGCAACGCCAACCCCGACAGGCTCAGGCTGGCCCCCACCGGATCGACGTGTTTCGTCGCACGGCCACCGGGGACGGACGGCAAGGTGGGCGACAGCACGAGCGCCGCGATCCCGATGGGGACCGTCAGCAGCATCGCCGCCCGCCAGCCCAGACCCAGCGGGTCGAGTTCGATCAGCACGCCGCCGAGCACCGGGCCCGCGAGCGAGGCCGCCGCCATGGTGGCGCCGAAGGCGCTCAACGCGGCGGGCCTGCGGTGAACCGGTAGCGCCGACTGGATGATCGACAGGATCTGCGGAGCCATCAGCCCGCTGCCGAACCCCTGCACCAGCCGACCGGCGACCAGCACCCAGGCCGCCGGGGCCGCGGCGGCACCGACCGAGGCGACGGTGAACACCGCCATGCCCGCGATGAACATCCGCCGATATCCGTACCGGTCGCCCAGCCGCGCCGACACGATCAGCGAACAGGCGTAGGTCAGGGTGTACCCGGCGAGAACCAGTTGGCTCGCACCCGCTCCGGCGCCGAGATCCTGGCGGACATCGACGACGGCCACCTGCATGACCGTCACGCTGAACAGTTGGACGAAGGTGCCGGACAGGATGATCGGCAGGAGCAGTCCTTGTGCCGGCGTGGTCATGCTTGCAGTGCGACGGTGGTCAACAGTGTCGCCAACGCCTCGGGACGCGTCACGAACGGGGAATGGCCGCCGGGCAGGGACCGCACCTGGAACGGGTTGTCCGGCGTGACCTGGTCGGCCTCCGAGATGATCAGGTCCTGGGTCGCGGGCGGCAGAGCGAGGTCGTCGGTCAACCGGATGTAGGAGCGCGGCAGCCGCCCCCAGCGTTCGGCGGTGAGCGTGACCGGCGTGCTGAAGCTCGAGTACGGGTGGTCGGGGTGCAGGAAGTGCCGCCACGAGTCCTGGGCGCCCGCGGGGAGGTCATCTGGGAGGTCGTTGAGGAAGGCCTGGCGGATCACGCCGGTCACGGCCGGGTCGGGCGACAGCGGGTTGATCCGGAACGTGCCGATCTCCGCCGGATCGGCGACCGGCGGCACCTGGACGGCACCGGCGTTCTCCTTGGCGCTGATGTAGTCGGCGAACCGCGGCCTGCCGCCGGGAACGAACGCGGACAGGTACACCAGCCGGTCGACGAGTTCCGGGGCCTGCTGCGCGGCGGCCGACGCCGCGGCGCCCCCTGCGCTGTGTGCGACCAGGACCACGTGCCGGTACCGCGTGCGGGCGCTGACCAGCGCATCGAACACCACGTCCGTGGCGTCGCGCAGGGTGACGTCGTACAGCGCGGACTTCTCGCTGGTGAACCCGGGCTGGCCGGGCTGGAAGTACCCGGCGGGCACGGGGGCGTCGAGCCCGGCTCCCGGCAGGTCGACGGCGACGCTGGCCAGGCCGTGACGGGCGAGGAAGCGCTGCGTCGAGGTCCAGTGCGTTGCGGAGTGCCAAGCACCGTGCACCAGCAGGACGAAGGTCTCGGACGAGGACGGACGGCTCACGTGGGCCCCTTCGGCAGTGGTGATCGTGTGACGGGCCCAGGTCACACCACCGGCACCCACGTTATCTACCTTGATATCTGACAGGGGCCTCCGTGATACTTCAGACGTATCATCGCGGGGTGGAAGCCCGTCATCTCCGCTACGCCCTGGCGCTCGCCGAACACCAGCACTTCGGCCGCGCCGCCGCGTCGCTCGGCATCGCCCAGCCGCCGCTGTCGACCCAGATCGCCGCGCTCGAACGGGAAATCGGCGAGCGGCTGTTCGACCGCACAGCGCGCGGTGTGTTCCCCACCGCCGCGGGGACGGCCTTTCTCGCCAGGGCACGCAGTGCGCTCGCGGAGATGAACCGAGCCCGGGTCGACGCGGGCCGGGCCGCGCGCGGGGAAACCGGGCGGCTGCGGCTCGGGTTCATCGGCTCCGCGCTGCTCGCCCCGCTGCCGGGCGTGATCGGCCGCTTCCGCCGGACCCACCCGGATGTCCGGCTCACCCTCCAGGAACTGGACAGTCCCGCCGCAGTGGCCGCGCTGCTCGCCGGGGAACTCGATGTCGCCGTGGGACGAGGCAACCCGCGTGGTGCCGGAGTGGAGGACCTGATCACCGTGCCCATCGGCGCGGACCACCTGGTGGCCGTGGTCTCCACCGCGCATCCCTTCGCCGGGCGGCCGTCCGTCGACGTCGAACAGTTGGCCAAGGAGCCACTCGTGGTCAGCGCGGACGCGGCCGCGTCCTACCTGCGAACGGTGTTCGAGGCGGATCCGGCCGTCCTCGACAGTGCCGCGATGGCACGCGACGTCCACACGATCGCCGGACTCGCCGCCTGCTGCGCCGGTGTCGGGCTCGGCCCCAACCGGATGCGTCTCATCACCCGAAGCGACATCTGGTTCTGCGACGTGGAGCCCCGGTTCAGGATGCCGGATCTGCGGATGTCGTTCCGGGCAGGCGATTCCTCGCCTGTGCTCGCGGCTTATCTATCCGTCGTCAGGCAGAACTGCGCGCACGTCGGCAGTCGGCTCGACGACCTGCTGGCCAGGAACCCGGCCGCCGCCGAGGTGGGTACGTCCTGAGTTCCGGTGCGCGAGGTGCGCGACCGCCTGCGACACTGCGACCATGCGCATCGCCATGCTGTTGGACGCCTGGGACGACGCACCGACCGGCGCGGTGATTTCCACCAGGCGTTTCACCGAGCGGCTGCGCGATCGCGGGCACACGGTGACTGTTGTGTCCACCGGAGCGCCGTATCCGGGCAAGATCGCCTTGCCCGAGTTGAAAGTGCCGCTCGCCCAGTCGATCATCACCAAGATGCGCACGCCGCTCGCCTGGCCCGACCGCGGGACGCTGGCCAGGGCGGTCGCCGATGCCGACCTCGTGCACGTGCACACCCCGTTTCTGCTGGCGATGCGCGGGATCACCGTGGCGAAGCAGGCCGGTGTGCCCACGGTTGCCACCTTCCACGTCCGGGCCGAGCACATACTGCGCAACATCGGGGTACGGGACCAGGCCGCGGCGGATCTGCTCAGCCGGTTGCTGGTCCGTCGCGTGTACAACCGCTGTGATCATGTGATCTGTCCGAGTGCGTTCGGCCAGGCCGAGGTGCGCAGACATGGCCTGCGCACACCGACCACCGTGATATCGAACGGAATTCCCGAGGAGTACCGCCCGCGGTCGCGGCCCGCGAACGATCGGTTCGTGATCCTGTCGGTCGGCCGGCTGGCGCCGGAGAAGCGCCACGACGTGCTGATCGAGGCGGTCCGGCGATCCCGGCACGAGAAGGACATCCGACTCGTGGTGCTCGGCGACGGCCCACTGCGGAACCGGCTGCGTGACCAGGCACGCGGCCTGACCAATCCGGTGCACTTCGACTGCCTGCCACCCCATGAACTGATCTCGCACTACACCACGGCTGATCTCTACGTGCACACCGCCGAGATCGAGGTCGAGTGCATGAGCGTGCTGGAGGCGATGGCCTGCGGGGTGCCTTGCCTGATCGCCGAGTCGGCAACGGACGAGACCGCGCGGCTGGCTCGGTCGGAGCGGTTCCGGTTCGCCGCGGGGTCACCGCGCGAGCTGGCCGCCCGCATCGACTACTGGATCGAACACCCCGACGAGGTGAGGGCGTCCCGCGTCGACCACGCCGAGGCCGGTCGGCGGTACCCCATCGACGCGTCGGTGGACCGCCTGCTCGATGCGTACCGAAGTTTGACAGCACGTCAACGCGTGCCGGGCCACTAGGTCGTGCGTTGTGGCGACCGACTGTGCCTGAAGCCTGCGGCACGGGCGACGGCGTTGCGCACGGCGAGGCCATAGCGGGTTCGTGGAACCATCAGCGAGGCGAGCAGGCCGACGCGCCGCTGGCGTTTTTCCACCTCCTGCCGGTGCTTCGCCTCGTAGACGCGGAAGGCGCGTGCGTGGTCATCCGGATGAGCCGCGAGTGCCTGGGAGAGCACATGCGCTCCGGTGATCGCCATGCTGGATCCGTCGCCGAGCAATGCCGCGGCGGACGCCGCGTCACCGAGCAGGGCTACCCGGCCTCGGGACCACCTCGCCAGCCGTACGTTGGTCAGCGGGTCGAAGTAGGGCGCCGGGTGCTCCCGGTAGGCGGCGATGAACTCCGGTGCTCGCCAACCCACGCCGGCGTAGGCCTCGGCCACGATCCGCTTCCGCAGCGCGAGGTCGTGGCGGTCGTACCCGTGCGCGGGACACACCGCACGGAACGTGAAGTTCACGAGCGGCGTGTCCCGTGACGGATGGAGTGCCAGCATCCGGCCCGGCGCGCCCAGGACGATCATTTCGTTCGGGTCGTCGATCGCGCCGGGCGACAACGGCACCGTCGCCCCGTGCATGCCGAGGTCGGTCGTGAAGCCCCGTTCCGGGCCGAACACCAGTCTCCGCACCGCGGAGTGGCTGCCGTCGGCGCCTATCACCAGGTCGAACCGGCGGGGCGCGGCCCGGCGGAACGTGACGTCGACGCCGGACTCGTCCTGCTCGATGGCGGTGATCGTGTCGTCGAAGACGAACTCGGCGTCATCGGCCGCTCTGCGGTTGAGCACTGTGGACAGATCCGACCGGGTGACCTCCACCGCTCGCGACGGGTCCGGGTTCAGCGCGAACCGCGCGATCCGTCGTCCGCCGTCGTCCAGGAGCGATACGTGAGTCGCGCGTGTCCTGAGTTCACGCAGCCGCGGCGAAATGCCCATCGCGTCCGCCACTGGAAGTGCCGGGCCCCTGAGGACCACCGCGCTGCCGCCGGACCGCAGTTCCTTCGACCGCTCGACGACCGTCGGCCGCCACCCGCGACGCGCGAGCCAATGAGCCAGTGCGGGGCCGGCGACACCGGCGCCGACGATCAGCACACCAGGAGAAACCATGTCACAACCTTTGAATGTCACGAGGGGGCAGGCGAGACCCCAGACGCCTTCGAACGTGCGCCCGCTTAGGTACGAGGAATTTCGTACCTAAGGGGAGCACAAGTCGAGGTACGATTCAAGTCGTACCTGCGGGAGGGGTGGCGTGATGCCGGAGACGAGTGCGGTGCCTGGAGACGACTTCGACCTGGGTACCGTCCTGCGCGCCCTCGCCGACGCCCACAGGCGCGCCGTCATGATCGAACTGGCCTCGGACCGGGCCGACGGCGAACGCACCTGCCACTCCTTCAACCTCCCGGTGAGCAAGCAGACCCGGACCCACCACTTCCGGACGCTGTGTGACGCCGGCCTCCTCTGCGAGGTCGACTACGGGAACAAGAAGGGTGTCCGGTTACGGCGAGCGGCGATCGACCACCGGTTCCCCGGCCTGCTCGACCTGCTCGCCGCGGAGTTCGACAGGTCCGCTCGATTGGGGCAGGAGGACTGACCACGACAGACCCGTCGCGCACTGTGGGTCCGATCCCGTCATCGTGCTGCCCGCCGTACGGCCAGAGCCAGTGCGACCAGCAGTGCGAGTTCCGCGCCCAACGCGACGCGCTCGAGCAGCCCCTTGGGCAGCCACGGCACGAGCTGCGCGACGCCGAACATCGCCGCGCAAGCCAGGACCGTGGCGGCGAATCGGCGGATCCACGAGGCGAAGCCCACCCACCGCGGATCGGGGTGCAGCCCCCGGGCCAGAATCCAGCACGCCACCGGCAGGCAGATGAACAGCATCGCCCCGCCAACCCGGTGCAGCTGCCCGGACAGGGTCTGGTCGGTGGCCAGTTGGTCGCCGGGAAACACCACACAGAGCAGCAATCCGGTATACCAGAGCCCGAAAAGCACGCCGGTGACGCGGTTGCGCGGCATCCGGGCACCGTTCATCCCGGCCTGCAGGACGAGCCCGGCGACGATCAACAGCACCACGGCCACCATGAACAGCGTGCCGCCCGCACCGTGGAACACGTAGTCGCTCACCGGGTCGGTCACCGGGTTCACCTGTCCGCCCAGCGCGGTGGTCAGGTAACCGGTCACCAGCAACGCACCGCCGAGGAGCGCCAGTGTCAGCCGGACGAACACCACGGCGCGGTCCGCTGATCGGCGACTGGTCGTCATTCGCTTCCCCGTGCGGTGACTGGCATCAGCGGCGGACGGCGCGGCTTTCGCCGCTGCCTCCCGTCCGGCGTCCGGCCGGGTACCAGCATCATACGCCATGCGGATCTACCGTGGACGGCGCCGCGGGGCGGAGCGGATCAACCCCTGCCGTCAGTCCTTTTAGGACAAAGGAGGTGGCCGGGTCCGCGGCGGGACGCGGCAGCGGTGTGCCCGGCCGCGGCGTACACTGAGATCACCGAAGGTTTCCGGACGTCCGCGGTCGGGTCGGCGTCGCCTTGGGCGATCCCCAACAGCGGCCGTGACCCGGCGGACCGCGGACCGGAGCCGAACATGGTCAGCCCACCCAGGCCGCTGCGGCTCGTCATCAAGGCCGACGGCGCCGCGTCCAGCGGATTCGACGGCGGTTGGTGGCCCCGTTCGCCGGACCTGGCGGTCGAACTACCGGCCCTGATCCGCGCGCTCACACCACGGCTGGGCATGGTCAGGCGAATCCGGTACAACCCCGACACGTGGGGCCAGCTGGCCAGGCACCTGACGGTCGACCGCGGCACCGCCCGGCTCGAGGGGTTCATCGGCCTTGATCCGTACAGCCTCAGGATCACCAGCGTGACAAGCAGCATGCTGTGCCTGATGGTCGTCCCGCCGGACGCCGCCGAGCACATCGGACACGGCGCGCTGGCCGCGGCGTGCACCCAGAAGGGGCTGTCCCGTCAGATCCTCGCTGGTTGCGGTGTGTTCGGCCACGGCCGGTTCTCTCCGCTGTGAATCGCCCGATCATGGTCGACTGCGTGTACTGTTGGCGGTGTCGGAAGCTTCTCGTGTGTGAGCGGTCAAGCTCGCAACGTTTTCGGCGGCGCTCACGCCGACCTGCTCATGGTCGGGGATGGGAGTCCGGCACGAGGCCAGGACCGTACGCGTCTCGCCAAACCCGCCGGCCATAGCGGCCAATCGAGCTACCTCGGTGCGCCTTCACTCTGAAGGCGGACGAAGAAGGTGCCCACTCGGGTACGCCGATGACGCGTGCTGTCCTGATGTCCGTGCCGTTCCTCCTGGCGAAGAAGTACCGGCCGTGATGTGGCCGGACGGGAGTTTCGGTATGAACCCACAGTGGGAGCGGCGCGCACCAGGACGTTCGTCTGCCAGACGCGTGCCGTTGCGGCTGACGTTGAAGCCGCCGTCGTCTCCCGCGGGGGCGGTGGACGGTGGCTGGTGGCCCCGGTCGATGGATCCGCTGGCTGAGTTCCCCGCCATGATCGCCGGGGTGACCGACCAGGTGGGCCCGGTCAGCAAGGTGGCCTACAACATGGAGGCATGGGGTGACGCGCCCAGGCGCATAGTGATCGACGGTGAGGTGGTCCGCCTCGAAGGCGTCAGCTCGCTCGATCCGCACACGGTCTTCGTATCAGGACACAGCTGGCGGCGGAAGACGTTGCTGGTCGTCCCGCCTGACGCCAGCGAGAACACCGCACAGGCCGCGTTGATGAGAGCCGCGCGTCCCGGGACGCGCGGTGGAGCGGAACGGATTCTGGCCGCTGGTGGTGGCGGTCGCGCTCCGGATGGCGCTGTTCCCGTGCCACGCGGGGGGCCTCGCGACGGCGGAAGCTGAGCAGCGACGCGCCGAAGTCGGCTGCCGCGGATCGCTATCGGACCGGGAAGATGTCGGCGCACCCCCACAGTCCGGACAGGACACTGGGAAGTACTTCGCTCACAGCACTTTGTCGGCGGGCACGGTGGACGGGGCGTTCTGGGACTCCAGTGCGGGTGTGTGGGCCCGCGTGTCAGCCAGTCGCTCGCACAGGGTTCCGAACAGGGCCAGCTCGTCGGGCTCGAGAACCGCGACGAAGTGCCGCATGATCAGCGCGAGGTGCGAGCCTTTGACGTCGTCGACCCGGGAGGCGCCTCCCTCGGTCAGTTCGACTGTCACGCCGCGCCGGTCCCCGTCGTGCCGCTGACGCACCACCAAACCGGCGCGCTCAAGGCGGTCGATGACCCTCGTCACTCCCGACCGGGACAGCAACGCCGCCTCCGCGAGCTGGGTCATCCGCATCCGGTGGCCGGTGGCCTCGGCCAGTTCGAGCACCACGACGCAACTGGCGAGCGACAGTTTCTCCCCGGCCCGCATTTCGACTTCCAAATGCCGGGTGACCTGGGCATATGCCCGTAGGAAAGACCGCCACGTCCCGACTTCGGTTTCCGTTGGCAGCCGAGACGTGCTCGTGTCTGGCATTCGCCCGATGATACTCGCGGACGAGCGAGCACCGCTCGGTCCGATCGTCGCGACGCGGGCAGACGGCGAACGTTGCGCCGCGCACCCGTTGATGATCCATTCAGGACGGTCGGCGTCCGGCCGTGAGAAGGTTGTCGCAGGTAAAGCTTGTGAGGCAACGAATGGTGCCCGACGCGGGTTCGTGTCCGGGAGGCGACCGACCGGCCCGCGCAGGCGAAATGTCCGGATCACCCGGGGAGACCACCCTGTGGCTGTGGACTGTGCGCGCGGACGACATCTTCCTGCCAACCGCGGCGGGTGAATCAGAGCCAGACGGCGTCCTGGCCCAACCCGGTCAGTTCGCCGCCCACGGCCGAGAACGCGGACAGGGCGCGAGCCGTGCCGCGCCGGGCAGTCGGCGACATCTGCCAGGGCGGTCGTGGCCGTCCACGCGACCGGAACTGTCCTCAAGATGTCCACAAAACCAGTTCTCACCAACGAGTAACGGTGTGCGACAGCGGTTTCGCTGACGGGTGACGCCAGGGGTGAAGAGGGCTCGTCCCCCTTGAGGCGGTCCGGCCGATGGCGGCACCATCCAAGAGTTCTTGTTCAGCCGCGCGACATCGCCGCGAGAACTCCAACCCAGGAGCACGCATGACGCACACACCGGTCCAGGTGCCGGACACCATCGAAAAGGTGATCCAGCGCATGCGGACCATCGACGAACAGCTGGACCCACGCGACGGTGTCGCGTGCTTCAACCGGATGTACATGCGAGTCACCGAGCTCGTCGGGCAGCACATCGTCGAAGGGACCTTCAAGGACCCGCAGTTCCTCGAACGAATGGACATCATCTTCGCCGGTCTGTACTTCAAGGCCGTCGACGCCGCGACCGCCAAGGCGTCACCACCCGCCGCGTGGAAACCTTTGCTGGACGCGCGGCACAACCGAACCATCTGGCCGTTGCAGTTCGCGCTCGCCGGGATGAACGCCCACATCAACCACGACCTCGCCCTGGCGGTGAACGCCACCTGCAAGGAGCGGCACACCACCCCGTCGACGAAACCGGTGCACGCGGACTACCTGACCGTGAACGACCTCCTGGAACAGGCGGAGGCCGAGGTCCGGGCCGAATACGAACCAGCGCTGGCGAGGCTGGCCACGGCCGATGCCGAACAACTCAAACACATCCTGTCGTCGTTCAGCATCGCCCGTGCCAGAGATGTCACCTGGGGCTCGGCGGTCACCCTATGGCAGCAGCAGTCCTTCGAACCCTCGTACACCATGACGTTGACCGGCATAGTCACGACCGTCACGGCGGCGAGCATGGTTCTGCTGACGCCGGTCGTCCCGCCACCCTCGTGAGGTCCTAACGGGTGCCGAAGTCCTGGGTCCAGTACGTGCCGTAGGCCTTGGCCGGCGATGTGGCGTAGCCCACGCCAATGTCCTTCAGCGCGCAGTTCAGGATGTTCGTGCGGTGGCCGGAGCTCGCCATCCATTCGGAGACGACGGCCGCCGCCGTCGGTTGCCCGGCCGCCACGTTCTCCGCCACGGAGCGCCAACCGGTGTAGCCGGAGTTCTCGACCCGGTTCGCCACCGAACTGCCGTCCGAGCCGGTGTGGTCCATGAAGCCATGTGCCGCCATGTCCGCTGTGTGCGCCTGGGCGGCCTGGTTCAGCGTGGCGACGGGAGTCAGCGGCGGGCAACCGGCCTTCTGGCGTTCGGCGTTGGTCAGGTGCACGACCTCGTCCTGGGCGGTCCTGGTGGACTCGGTGTCGGCGGCCACGGCGGGGGCGGTCAGCAGCCCGGCGGCCAGCACAGCCCCGGTCGCGAGTACGCGGGTGGTCTTTGTGGTTCGTGACACGGTGTCCTCCTGTGCCTACTCGTTTTTTCCTCGTAGGCAAGGAGTTCCCGTCCGTGGCCGGTCTAGCCGGTCGCTCCACAGAGGACGTCCACATGGGTGAGTGGCGTTTGCGGGGCTCGGCGGTGGGTACCTCGATCTCGACCACCAAGAGCGGTGACCGGACTCGCCACAGGACGCCAGATGAGCCTCTACCGGGAAACGAAAGGCGAAGGTCGCGGAACCGCGTTCGGGATACTGCCGCGCGCGCTGGCCGCCGCCTACGCCATCATCGTGGTGCACGGCCTGCTCCTGCTGGCCGGAGCTGACATGGCGTTGGCAGGTCCGTCGGTGACGCCGGGGCAATGCCTCGCGGCCGGGTGCCTGTACCTGCTCAGGCGATTGTGGCGTGCGGCGGACAACGACCGAGAGCCGGAGAGCCCCGCGGGCGTGTGAATGGCCCTCGCCCGCAGATCACTCACACGGGCGAGGGCGTCCCCCCGATTGGCACACGCTTGATCACCGGACGTGCGCCGGGCACACGTTTGGGCACGTGATCAGCGCGAGCCAAGCGATCGGTCAGCCGTTGTCACCGTTGTCCTCATCGCCACCGTTGTCACCGCCGTTGTCACCGTTGTTGTCGCCGTTGTCGTCACCCTCGTGGTCGCTTACAAGGAGGTGCCATTGGACGGTGGACACGTTGAGGTGGCACGTGTAGTTTTCCCAGTCCCCCTCGAACTGACCTGTCATGCCTGCGCCGAGGCAGTCCACGAGGTCGTCGTATTCCTTGACGTGGGTCCACCCCGAGTTCGAGTCGTGGCCGTCGTCGTCAGGGCTGGCCTGCGCGGTGAAGGGCAGCAGGGCGAGGGTGGTCGCGGCGGCCAGGACACCGGCGGACAGGAACTTGCGCATGATCTGGAACTCCGTTCTTCGGGCCGAGCGGACTCGGGCGAGTCCGCTTCGTCGGTGGGATACCCGAAGCAGGTGCCACGATTGGTGTGTTCGCCGTGCACAAGTGTGATCGGATCGGGATGAATCGTCGCACGGTGTCACAAGTGGACGAATACTCACTTTCCCGGATCGGCCATCCGGTTCGGTACACCGTCCGAGGTGAAGCGGTTGGCCGGGGCGGCAGCCAGTTTGTCCAACCACGCTGTCGAGCCGAACTGCGCTTCCTTGCCGGTGCTTGCCTGGGATCGGATCCGCGGGATCCGAAGTGGATCGAACCGGGGGCTGTACGGTGACGGCGCCGGGTTCGCGCCGACGAGGAAGACACCGCGGTAGTGGTACCGCACGCCGTCGCTGCCGCCGGACAGGGCGAGCGCCGGGTCCGACGGGTGGATGCCGAACGGCAGGGAGATCGTGACGGGGTCCGCGCCGACAGCGCCCTGCCGGATGGCCTGGTCGCCCCGGCTGATCTCACGTTGCGCTCCGGCGCTGCCCGCTTGGCGCAGGTTCGCGTGCGTCAGTGTGTGATTGCCGATCTCCATGCCGTGGCCGCGCAGCCACGGCAGGGTTCTCGTACCGCCGGGGTCGCCGAACGGGTTGCCGTTGACGTAGAAGGTGGCCACGGGGCGGAATTCCGGATAGCGGGTGGCGACGTCCCGCATGATCGCGACGGCGGTCCGCGGGGCGGGTTCACCCTGTGGGGTGAGTGCGAACTGGGTGGGATCGCCGTCGTCGAAGGTCAGGACCACCGGGTGCGTGCCAGCCGGGATGTCGATCATGCCGGTCACGTAGGCGGCGGCAGTCACCGGCACGTACTTCTCGCTCGCCAGGCGTTCCAGCTCGGCCCGCAGGTCCTCAGGCGTGCGGTCGTAGACGCTCGTGGGCTTCTCGGTGATCCGGTGATACATCAGGACGGGAACGTCACCGAGTTCGTTCGCGTCCACCTGCCGCTGGATGGCCTCGGTTGTCGCGACCGCACTCGATGGCGGTGGTGTCGGCGGTGTGTTGTGGACAGTCGAATGCTCGGCCCCGCACGCCGCGAGGGGAAGCAGGCTTGCCGCGAGGAGCGTTCGGATCGTCTTGCGCATCATGGCTTCACCGTCGGGCAACGGCATGGTTCACGGCCACCTGGAAACACGAACGAATGACTTTGGATTGGCGTTCGCCTGGATGGGAATGTGATGGTGGGTCATGCGGCGGTTGACATCGAGGAGAGTGCCGAGTGGACGATTCGAAGTGGCGGCGCAGAGGTACCGTGGGCCTGGTGATGGTGGTCGCCGCGGCCCTGTTGGTGGCGATCATGGTCCCGTCTCCCGTTTCGCTGATGTCGAGCAGCGAGTTCAGCCGGCCGGGCGCCGTGGACGACGGTCCGCCGAGGCTGGTCGTCGACGCCGCGCACGTCCAGGATCTGCGCAAGCCGGTCGTCCTGTCAGGACGGGCCAAGGGAGCCGAGTCGGTGTCGGTGAACGAGAAACCGGTGCCGATCGCGGCGGACGGCAAGTTCTCGCTCGAACTGTCACCCGCGCCGGGGAAGGTACGGGTGAGAGCACACGACAAAGTGGGCAACGACGCCACTCAGGAAGTCACCATCCAGGCACGCCATCCGGGCATGCGGGCGGTGCACATGACAGCGCTGGCCTGGGCATCGCCGCAGTTGCGCGAACCAGTCCTGCAGATGGGCCGGGAAGGCCGGATCAACGCCGTGCAACTCGACATCAAGGACGAGAGCGGCGAGGTCGGCTACGACTCCGCCGTACCGCTGGGCAGGCAGATCGGCGCGACACGCAAGCACTACGACGCGAAAGCGGCCGTGGACCAGATACACGCGGCCGGTTTGCGCGTGGTCGGCCGGATCGTGGCGTTCCGCGACCCGATCCTCGCACGCGCCTCATGGGATTCCGGCCAACGGGACCGAGTGATCCAGACGACCGGCGGCACGCCCTGGTCGGGGTCCTACGGCCAGTTCGCGTTCACGAACTACGCCAACGCGGAGGTCGTCCGGTACAACATCGACCTGGCGGTCGAAGCGGCCGGGCTCGGGTTCGACGACATCCTCTACGACTACGTCCGGCGGCCGGAGGGCCCGCTGGAGCAGATGCGGACACCGGGCCTCACCGGGACGCCGTCGAACGCGATCATCGACTTCCTGGCCCGCAGCAGGGACGAGGTCCACGCGCGCGGGGCGTTCGTGGGCGCCTCCGTCTTCGGCATCGCGGCGTCCAGGCCAGGCCCGGTCGCACAGGACATCCCGGCGATGTCACGCACAGTGGACTACGTGTCCCCGATGGTCTACCCGTCACACTGGGGACCGGGGGAGTACGGAGTGGCACAGCCGGAATCGCAGCCGTTCGACATCACCGCGAAGTCGGTGAGCGCTTTCGTGGCCCAGGCCCGTGACGGCGGCGCGCAGGTGATTCCGTGGCTCCAGGCGTTCAGCTTGCGCAAGACGTACGGCGTGGCCGAGGTGAAGGCCCAGATCGAGGCGTCCCGGCAGAGCGGTGCGCCGTCGTTCCTGCTGTGGAACGCGAGTTGTCGCTACGACCCGGCCAGCTTGGCCGCGTAGCGCGCCGCCGCCGGTGGCTCGCGCCCGAGCCATCGGCGGCGAAGGAGAATCAGCGTGCTTGGTACGTCAGGCAGTTCGCGGCGTGATCGCCGGAGCCCTGCCCGATGCGCACGCCCTGTGCGGTGCACTCCAGGGACGCGTTGTGCACGCAGTCCGTACGTGAACACGCACCCACTTGCGCCACGACCTTGTCCAAGCCGCCCTTGGTGCTGAGCGGGATGAACGTGCCGCAGTCGGCGGCGCCGTTGTCCCCGCGCACGGTGATGGCGAAGGCGTGGCATCCGTCGTGGTTGTACGAGCAGCCGCTCACTGTGCACTCGTGGACGGCTGGCATCGCCGGGTTCTCGAGGGTGGTCATATCCGCTCCTGTATTCCGTGGTGGGAATGTCGCCAGCGGTTTCAACGATGCCACCGTAAGTGTCGGGCTGCAATTCGACGGCGTTTTAGGCTAGCCTATCCTTTAATGTCCTTTGTGGCTGTCGCCGCAGGTCAGAGCGAATGTCGATACTCCGTGGACACCTGGTCGAATTACTGTTCTTCCGATCCGTTGAACAGTGAGAGCGGTGCGGTTCCCATAAGTTTTGGCGTCAAACCGAAAAGAATTCAGGCTGGGGGAGGCGCGTGACCGCGGCGACGTACTCCGCAGCGAGCTTGCGGACGATCTCGGCGGCGGGCAGCACCGATCCGATCAATCCGGCGGACTGACCGGCCTCGACCTTCCCGTGGACCACGTCCCCCTCGTACGCGGCCATCCGCAGAGTCGACTTGGTGAATTCGGCTCGCCGGGTCTCCAGGTCGGCTCCGGTTTCCTCCAGTTTCGCCATCCGCGAGGCGAACTCGTTGACCAGCGTGCGGACCGGACCGAGGTCACGGCCGACCAGGCGGGTGTCGTCGATCCCGGCGCGCAGCACCGCGTCCTGGTAGGCGCGGTGCACGTTGGCCTCCGTGCTGAGCAGGAACCGGGTGCCGAACTGCGCGGCTCCCGCGCCGATGGCCAGTGCCGCGGCCAGGCCAGCCCCGTCGGCGAGGCCGCCGGAGGCGATCACCGGCAACTCCGGCAGTGCCGTGGTGACCGCACGGACGACGACCAGCGTGGACACCTGGTTGGGCGCGGGGTGCCCGCCCGCCTCCGCGCCGACCACCACCAGGCCGTCCACGCCCGCGTCGGCGGCTTTCCGCGCGTGCTCGACACTGGTCACCACGTGCAAGCAGATCGTGCCCGCGTCACGGAACCGCGCCAGATAACGGCGCGGCCCGCCCTGCGAGGCGATCAACACCGGCGGTCGCTTGGCCACCAGGAGGTCCATGACCTCCTCGGCGCCACGCCGGTACAGCGGCAGGTTCACCGCGAACGGCCGGTCCGTGCCCTGCCGCACCTCGTCGATGACACGGCTGAGGTCCGGCAGCCGCATCGGGCCCGCGGCCACCACACCGAGCCCACCCGACGCGGACACCGCCAGCGGAAGCGCCGACGCCGACGACACCCACGACATCCCGGCCTGCACGACCGGCAGGTCGATCCCGACCAGATCGGTCACCGCCGTGCGGATCCTCATCGCCCCGCCTCCAACAGCCGCACCGCGTGCTCGGCCAACGGCTGCTTGCGCACCTTAGCGCTCTCGGTCATGCCGAACTGCTCGAACCCGTCGACCAGGTGCACCCGGCGGGGCACCTTGAACCCGGCGAGACGCGGCCGGACCCAGTCGACCAGCTCGGCCGGGCTGGCCACGCAGCCGTCGTTGAGCACGACGAACGCGAACGGGACCTCGACCAGCCGGTCATCCGGGACACCGACCACCACCGCCTGGCGGATCATCGGGTGCTGGTGCAGCACGTTCTCCACCTCGGCCGGAGCCACGTTCTCGCCGCCGACCCGGATGATCTCCTTGAGCCTGCCCGCGAACTCCAGCCTGCCGTCCGCGTCCAGCCTGCCGAGGTCCCCGGTGTGCAGCCAGCCGTCCGGGTCCAACGCCGCCGCGGTGTCCCGCGGCAGGTCGAGGTAGCCGAGCATCACGTTCCAGCCCCGCACCACGATCTCGCCCGCCGTCCCCACCGGACAGTCCGCGCCGGACGAGACGTCCCGCACGCGGACCTCGACACCGGGCTGGGGCACCATGAGAGCCGCGGCCCGGATCTCCTCGGGCTCCCACCACGCCGACTGCGCGACGTTCGGCGACGCCTCGGAAAGCCCGTATCCGACAACGCATTCCCGCGCGCCCAGTTCGTCGATCACGCGCCGCACGACCGACGGCGACGCGGCCAACCACGCCCCGCGCAACACCAGGTGGCGGTTCGGCCGATCCGGGTGGTTGAGCAGCATCAACGCGATCGTGTCGTTGCCGGAGAAATGCGTGCACCGCTCGTCCTCGAACAGCCGCAGCGCCTCGCCCGCCTCGAACTTCTCCATCGCCACCACGGTCGCCACGTGCTGCAGGCACGACAGGATCGACAGCGTGGTCCCGGCGACGTGGAAGAACGGCCGCGCGGTGTGGAACCGGTCGCCGACACGCAACCCGACCCGTCCGCCGGAGAAGAACCCGTTCGCGCACATGTTCCGGTGCGTCAGCAACACACCCTTGGGGTACGACGTGGTTCCCGACGTGTACTGCACCAGCAGCACGTCCTCGGGCGAACAGGCGGCCGCGACGGGCTCGGCGGCAGCCGCGAGGAACTCGTCCCACGAACCCGCCGCGGCGGGCACGTCGGAGCCGATCACGACCACCCGGCGCAGGTCGGGCAGGCCTGGATCGGGCAGCCCGGTGTCCACCGCGGGGCACGTCGCACGCAGCACCCCGGCCAGGTCCGCCGTCAGCACCCGGTCGGCCAGGAACAACACGCTGACCTTGGACTGGCGCAGGACGTAGCCGAGTTCGGCGGACTTCAGCCGTGTGTTGACCGGCACGGTCACGGCCCCGAGCGAGCTGATCGCCAGGAACAACGCCACCCACCGTGGCCCGTTGCCCACGCACACACCGACGTGATCCCCGTGCCGCACGCCCGCCGCGGCCAGGGCCGCACGGATCCGGGCCACCTCGGCCGCCAGTTCGCTGTACGTGACACGGCTGTCCGCGGTGACCACAGCCTCCACGTCAGGCGCGATGGCCACGGCACGGCGCAGGGCTTCGTCCGTGGTGAGGGGACAGATACCCGCCAGCTCCATCAAACCTCCTGATCCCGCCGGGCTGCCGTGGCCTCGCTGAAGTCCGCGACGCCCCGCTGCCAGCCGCCGTCCGCGAGGTTACGCTCGATCGCCGCCATCTCGATCCGGATGCCACGGTCCAAATCGGTCTCCGCGCCGAGGTCGACCGCTTGTTTGGTCAAGGCCACCGACAGCGGGGGAGCCTTGGCGATCTCGGCAGCCACCGCCACACCCGCCGCGTCCAGCTCGTCCGGTTCGACCAGGCGCGCCACCAGGCCGACCTGATGTGCCTCGGCGGCGGCCATGATCCGGTTGGTGAACAGCAACTCCTTGGCGCGGTGACGGCCGATCACCCGTTGCAGCCGTTGTGTCGCGCCGACAGTGCCCCAGTGCGGTTCGGGGAAGCGGAATGTCGTGTCCGTCGTGGCGACGACGAAGTCGCAGCTCATCGCGATCTCCCCGCCGGACCCGACGACTGCGCCGTGCGCCAGCGCCACCACCGGCTTGGCACACCGCTCGATCGCCTCGTAGGCCGCGAAGGAGGCCTGACGCCTGCGGCGCACCCACGCCGCGTCCCGCCCGGTGCGTTCCTTGAGGTCCGCTCCGGCGCAGAACACCGGCCCGCTGGCGCGGAGCAGCACGACGCGCACGTCCGCAGCGGAGTCGAGTCGTTCGAACGCGTCCCGCAAGGCTAGACACATAGCCAGGTTGAGCGCGTTACGCGCCGCTGGCCGGTTCAGCACCACGGTGGCGACCCCGTCGACCACGTCGAGGAGCACCTCGGTGCCGATGTCGCCGATGTTGCCGTGTGTCATCCGATTGCCCCTTCCCGGCGCAGCGCGTCGATCTCGCTGTCGCTCAGCCCCAACCGGTCCCGCAGCACATCGCCGGTGTCCGCGCCCAGCCGGGGCGGCGTCCCCACCGGCAACGCGGCATAGTCGTCCATATCGGACATCCGAAGTGGAGTCCGCAACGCCGGGAACGACCCGGCCACCGGGTGTTCGAAGTCGCCGACCATCCCCCGTCCCACGGTGTTCTCGTCGGCGAGGATCTCGCGGACGGTGTTGACCTCGCCGACAGGCACTCCGGCCGCGCGCAGAGCGGTCGCCAGCTCGGCGCGCGGACGCTGGGCGAACGCGGCTGTCAGCACGGCCATCACACGTTCCCGTTGAGCCAACCGACCGGCGTTGTGCCGCAAGTCCGCATCCTCGGCCAAGGTGGGAACGACCATTGTCTCGCACAACGGCAACCAATGCTGGTCGCTGCAACTGATGTGCAGCCATTTGCCGTCGGAACAGGCGAACGCCGCAGACGGCACGCGGCCGGGGTGCTCGGTACCGGTGCGGTGCGGATCCTCGTCCAACGCGAACAACCGCGCAGCGGCGAGGGCGAGCAGACTGACCTGAACGTCCATCATGGACAGATCCATGTGCCTGCCGGTACCGGTGCTGCCCCGGCCGACCAGTCCGGTGAGGACGGCGATGGCGATCCACAGCCCGGACGTCATGTCCGCGACGGGAACACCGGCCTTCGCGGGCGGCGAATCCGGATGCCCGGTCAACGCCATCAACCCGGACAACGCCTGGAACACGGTGTCGTAGCCCTTGCGGCCGGAGTACGGCCCACGTTGCCCGAAACCGGTGCAGGACACGTACACCAGACCGGGATTGGCCGCGGACAACTCGGAGTAGCCCAGCCCGAGCCGATCCATGCCACCGGGCAGGAAGTTCTCGACGACCACGTCGACCGTCCCGGCCAGGTCGGTGGCCAGCTGCCTGCCGTTGTCGGTTTTCAGGTCGATCGCCACCGACCGCTTGCCACGGTTGAACGCGAAGTAGTAGGCGCTTTCCCCGCTGGGCAGCACCGGTTGCATCTGGCGTGACTCGTCGCCGGAGCCGGGACGCTCCACTTTGATCACGTCCGCACCGAGTTCGGCGAGGACCTGCGTGGCCATCGGACCGGCCAGCACACGGGAGAAGTCGAGAACAGTGATTCCGGACAAGGGGAGCACGCGTCATCAGCCCCGGAAGCCGCGCATGATCGCGTTGACGTCCCGCCCGGCGCGCATGGCCTGGTCCACCGGCAGGTCCGCCACGCGGTAGAACAGGTCCTTGGTGGCCGCCATCGCCATCGAGGACGGCTCGCTCCACTTCGACGCGATCTCGATCCCGGTGTCCAGCGCCTTGTCCCGGCTGACCCGGCGGTTGGCCAACCCCAGTCTGACCAGGTCGTCGGCGTCGAGCAGGGTGCCGTGGCTGATCATCTCGAACGCGAGTTTGCGGCCGATCTGCCGTTGCAGACCGGTCATCACGATCGCCGGTACCAGGGAGTGCTTCAGTTCGGGGTAGCCGAACCGCACGTCGTCCGCCACGACCATCATGTCGCAGCCGATCGCCAGTCCCGCGCCGCCGCCGAGCGCGTTGCCCCACACGACCGAGACGATCGGTTTGCTCAACTGCTGCGGCAGGAGTTGCGTTCGGGCAGTGAGTTCCGCGCGGCGCAGCACGGCGTCCTGGTTGTCCGGTGTCAGGTCGGCGAACTCGGTGATGTCGGCACCCGCGCAGAAACTGCGTCCCTCCCCGGCGAGCACCACCGCGCGGACGGAGCCGTCCGCGTCCGCGGCGAGCAGTTCGTCCAGCAGGGCCCTGGTCAGTTCGGTGTTGAGGGCGTTGTGCTTGTCCGGCCGGTTGAGCCGGATCACCCGGACCGGGCCGTGGTCGTCGCGCAACAGCACGGTTGTCTCCTCAGATGTCATGCGGCGCCCCCAAACCGAGCCCGGCACGCGCGACCATGCTGTGCAGGGGGCGGCCGAGCGCTTCCTCACACCGCGCGGACGCGGCCATCACCAGATCGAGGTCCAGTCCGGTGTCGACACCCATCGCCTCGAACATGTTGACCAGGTCCTCGGTGCAGGTGTTGCCGGTCAGGCCGCTGCCGTAGCCGATCTGCGCCGGATGCCCGCCGACGCCGCCGAACGCGCTGTCGAAGTACCGGCACCCGGCGTCCAACGCGGCGACGCAGTTGGCCAGTGCGGTTCCCCGGGTGTTGTGGAAGTGCGCCACAGCGGGCACGTCCGGGAACTCCTTGGCCAGCCGGGAGAACAGCGGCCCCGCGGTGGTCGGAACGCCCAGACCGGTCGTGTCACCGACGGTCACCAGCGACACGCCGAGATCCGCGAACCGCGCGAAGTCCTCCACGACGCTCCCCGGATCCACCCGCCCCTCGAACGGGCAACCCAGCGCCATCGAGATGACGCCGACCAAGGTGAACCGGCCCGCGGCCAGCCGCACCATCTCGGCGACGTTCTCCCATTGCCTGGCGCGGGTGGTGCGCAGGTTGCGCTCGGTGTGCGCCTCGGTCGCCGACACGAGCAGGCTCAGCTCGTCGGCGCCGTGCCCGGCATCCAGATCGGCCAGTGCCCGTTGCACCGCACGGGGATTGGGACAGGTCGCCTTGTACGCGACCCCCGTCCTGCGGGGCAACGCGGACAGCAGGTCGGTGGCGTCGCGGAAGGCGGGGACGCGGTCCGGGTGGCTGTAGCTGGTCGCCTCGATCCGGCGGAAGCCCGCGTCGGCGAACGCGCCGATGGTGGACAGCTTGGTGTCCGTCGGGACGAAGTCCGGCTCGTGCTGCAGCCCGTCGCGGGCGAAGCACTCGCAGATCGTGACACGGTCAGCCATGGTGCCGAGCGTGTCAGACAGGTGTTGATAGTGTCAACACATGCCTGGTTATCGCTCCTCGGCGCGCTCGAGCGCCCGGGCGAGGGTGCCCAGTTTGTCCAGTGCGGTGTCGAGCACCTGGCGTTCCTGCTCGGTCAGGCAGACGAGGAACGCCTGGTCACGCTCGTTGGCCGCGTCGATGAGGCCGCGGTAGAGCGCGGCGCCCTTGCGGGTCAGGGTGAGCTGGGTGGTCCGGCCCGCGCCCAGTTCGCGCAGCACCAGGCCGCGCTCGCTGAGCTTGGCGACGACCCTGCTCATCTGCGCCTTGTCCAATGCGGCCAGTCGGGCCAGCTTGTTGAGCGTCAGCGGGGCGTCCGCGCCCAGGAGTGCGATGGTCCGCCATTCGCCGAGGCTGACGTCGAATTCGCGCCGGTAGCGCAGCGCCGCGCTGCGGGACATCGCGTTGGCCACCCGGCTGAGCCGGTACGACAGCAGTTCGTGGATCGGCAGCTGGTCGGCGGAGGCGGTCCGCTCCGGCGGCGCGGGGTCCGACGAGGCGCTCGGCGTGGGCTTCATGCCCTGCACTGTAGGCGTTCGACGCCGGTCCGTGGTCGCCGACCGGCCGGGTTTCCCTGGTGAACTCATCTGTTGACAATAACAACAGAGCGGCGGCATGATGCCGCCAAGGCTGGAAACGGCGTGATCGACGAAGGGTTGGGCGATGTCGGCGGACTCCGGGGCGACCTTGCTGATCGACGGGCAGTGGCGGCAGGGCAGTGCATCGTTCGAGGTCGTGGACCCGGCGACGCTGGAACCAGTCGGCCGGGTCGCGGACGGCACCGCGGCGGACGCGCGAGCCGCGCTGGACGCGGCCTGCGCGGCGTTCGACGCGTGGCGCGCCGTGACCGTGGAGGAGCGCGGCGGCTACCTGCGCCGAGCGGCGGCCGAGATCCGCGGCCAACTCGACACCCTCGCCCCGCTGCTGACCAGCGAGAACGGCAAACCCCTCGCGGAGGCGCGCGGGGAGCTGCTCGGCAGTGCGCGGATGCTGGAGTGGAGCGCGGAGGAAGCCAGGCGGGCCGGTGGGCGCGTGCTGCCGTCCGCGCCGAACGGTCCAGGCCTGGTGGTGACCGCCCCGGTCGGACCGGCGCTGGCGATCACGCCGTGGAACTTCCCGGCCAGCATGCTGATCCGCAAGATCGGCCTCGCGTTGGCGGCGGGGGCGCCGTTGATCGTCAAACCGGCGGAGCAGACGCCGCTGATCGCGACGGCGCTGGTGCGGATCCTGCATGACACCGGCCTGCCGGCCGGAGTGCTCCAGTCGATCACCACCTCCCGGCCCGCGGAGGTGGCGGGGACCCTGCTGGCCGACCCCCGGTTGCGGAAAGTGAGCTTCACCGGATCCACGGAAGTCGGGCTCAGCCTGCTGGCCAACACCAAGACACACCTACGCCGAACCTCGCTGGAACTGGGCGGGCACTCGCCCGCGATCGTCTTCGCCGACGCGGACCTGCCCGCGGCGGCGGCGGGAGTGGTGGCAGCGAAGTTCGCCAACGCGGGCCAGAGCTGCATAGCCGTCAACCGGCTGTTCGTGCACCGGTCCGTCCACGACGAACTGCTCACCCTGATCGACTCGAAGGTCGCGAGCCTGCGAGTAGGCGAAGGAACAGCGGAGGGCACAACCATCGGTCCGCTGATCGACCACACGGCACTGGACAAGGTCGAACGGCACGTGGCAGACGCCGTCAGCGGAGGTGCGGCAGTGCGCACCGGAGGCAAGCGCTGGTCAGGCCCGGCCGAACTGAAAGGCGCCTTCTACGAGCCGACTGTCCTCACCGGAGTCGAAGACGACATGCTCATCAGCCGCGAGGAAACCTTCGGCCCAGTGCTGCCGGTGTACACGTTCGACACCGACGAGGAAGCCGTGCGCCGCGCGAACGCGACCGACTACGGCCTGGCCGCGTACATCTTCGGCAAAGACCTGACCAGGCTCTGGACCGCGATGGACCACCTGCACTTCGGCGTCATCGGCCTGAACGACCCCACGCCGGTCCGCCCAGAACTGCCATTCGGCGGCATGCACAACAGCGGCCAGGAACGAGAAGGCGGCGCCGAAGGTATCGAGGCGTTCCTGGAGACCAAGTCGGTCGCGATCAAGCTGTGAACCGGGCGCTGCTCGTCTCATCGATCTGGGCGTGCCTTTGTCAAGGTCTGCGGCCGGATTCGATAGGGTTGGAACCAACGTCGACGTCGCGGCGTTAAGCGTTGGAGATGAGCGCGCGCGTGGCTCTTGCTGGCTGCTCGGCGGCAGATCTACTGGGGCAGGTTGTCCCTGGGTTTCTGGGGCAGGTGTCCTGGGGGAGTCTGCCACCGGTGTACGGCGGCAGCCCCCTGCCGATTGATCGCCGGTCGGTGGCTGCGACCGTCGGCCGGTGGAGGGCGCAGCTGCCCGCTGGTCCTGACAGGACTGGTGCTCGGTGCCAGGGATCGGTGTCGGGTTCGCCGAGCAGCCCGCCCCGGGTGCTCGGGGCCAGGTTCGCCGAGCAACCCGGCCAGGTGCTCGGCGGCAGGTTGCGCCGGGGATAGATCCACCAATGCTCGGTGGGGTCGACCGAGTGCTCGGTGGAGTTGATTGCGTGCTCGGTGGGATTGACCGCCAATGTTCGTTGGCGGGGTTGGCCGAGGACAGGCCGCCGGGTGTTCAGCGGCTGGCTCCTTCGGGAACGTCCCGCTGGTGCTCGCCGGGAATCCTGGTGCTCGGCGGTAACTGGCCGCTGGTGCTGGGCAGGACCGCTGGTGCTCGGCGGTAACCGACAGCTGGTGCTGGGCAGGACCGCTGGTGCCGGGCAGCGGGCCCGCAGGCCTTGGGGGCGCCCGCTCGTATCCGGTGGCGGCTGGGTGGTGAGGAATGCGGCCCCGGGCGCGCGGTGACAGGCCCCCGGGAACCTGATCGCCCCGGGGAACCCGATCGCCGGGGCGTGCCTCCCACCGGCCCGCTGGTGCAGGGCGCGACTGCTCCGCTGGTCCTGACGGGACCGAGCTGCCGGTATGCGACGGCAGGCTGGCCGAGCTCCGCCCCCCCGGTGCTCGACGGCTGATTGCGGTGCTCGGCGGCGGATTGCTCCGGGAACCGACCGCTGGCTGGTGCCGGGCGGGGATCGATAGCCGATATCCGGGGACGCGTTCGCTGCTGGGGATCGTCCGTCGGTGGTCGGTGATGGACCGGTCGGGCAACTGGCCACCGTGCTCGTGGCCACCGTGCGCGGCGGCCGCGCCCTCCTCCTCGGGAGCGGCCGCCATGCGAGTGATCGAGACCGAACGCCGATGCGAGGCCACCCACCGATCGCCGGTGCTCGACGCGAATCGCCTGGCCGACGTGCGGTGGCGGGCTGGCCAAGCAACCCGCCCCGGTGCTCAGCGGCAAGTTTCGCGCGGGAACCGGCCGCCGGAAAGGAACTTCAGCACGTCGCGGTTGAACTCGCTCGGACGTTCCCAGCTCGCCGAGTGCCCGACCTTGCTGTACACGATCGAGCTGCTGCCCGGCAGGTGGGCGGCGATCATCCGCAGGATCGGCGGCGGCAGGTAGAGGTCCGCGTCCCCGCCGACCAGCAGGGTCCGCACCCGGAGGGTTTCCAGGCGCGCCCAGCTGATCGGGGCCGACAACGTCTGGCTCTCGATGTCGTGCCCGCCCAGTGACTTGTCCGAGATCTCCAGCCACTTGCGAGCGCCCGCCTCGTTGGCGGCCCGGTAGTACGGGCTGAGCTCCAGGAAGTCGTGCCGCATGGCCGAGAAGCCCGGCGGCCGCAGCCACTCCGTCACCCGCAGGTACTCCGGATCCGAGATGCCCATGAAGCTGCTCAGGATCACCAGGCTGTGCAACCGTTCCGGGTGCAGCAGCGCGTAGTCCGTCGCGTAGTACCCGCCCAGGGCCGCGCCGAGCAGGTGGAACCGCCGCAGTCCGAGGTGGTTGACCAACGCGTGCAGATCATCGGCGCCGACGCCGGGGTTCCCCGGCGTCGGCAGGGTGGAGTTGTAGTGCCCGCGCCGTGAGTACGCGATCACTCGGTACCCGGCCTTGGCGAACACGGGTTGTTGGTACGGCCAGGACAACGCGCTGCCGCTGCCTGGGTGCGACAGCACGACGGCGGGGCCGTGGCCGCCGGTGTCCCAGAACCATAACCGTGCGCCGGGCACGTCCAGGAAGCCTTCTCTGGCAGGTACCTGCGCCGGGATCGGCTCCCGTGGCAGTGATCCACACGGGGATCCACACGGGGCGGTGTCGGCGGCTGCCTCGGATGTGGCGGACAGGGCGAAAGCCGTGGCTGTGGACGCCACCATCATCTGGCGTCGGCTCAGTCGTGTCATGGCGCAGAGAGTGACAGAGGCATGTTGATAACGTCAACAGGCGGTTCTGGTGTGCTAATACCGACCTGGTCGGGTGTCCGTCCGGCGACCCGGCGTGTCCGGTCGGGAACATCGCCGTCGGGCTTTTAGCCTGGTGGTGGCGGAAATCCGGGATCGAAGGGCGGTTCAGCTGTTGACAATGACAACAGAGCGGTCGAGACTAGGCCGCCAAGGACGCGGGCGATCGCGATCAGGCTGTGAGGACGGCGGGCATGACCACACTCGAAGCGATGGACATGGGCGGCATCATCCACCCGCACACGACGATCGGCGCACCGGACCGCCCGGTGATCTTCGAACGGGGTGCGGGCGCGGTCCTGTGGGACGTCAACGGGAAGTCCTATCTGGATGGGACCTGCGGCCTGTGGCAGTGCCCGGTCGGGCACGGCCGCAAGGAACTCGCCGCCGCCGCGGCCGCCCAGATCGAGCGGCTCGAGTTCTACTCGTCGTTCAACGACTACTCCAACGAGCCCGCCATCCGGCTGGCCGACCGGCTGCTGAAGCTGGCACCCGCCGGGATCGAGCGCGTGTTCTTCACCAACGGCGGCTCCGAGGGCAATGAGACGGCGATCAAACTCGCCCGCCTGGCCCAGTACAACGCCGGACGTCCACAGCGGACCGTGATCCTGGCGAGGACCGCCGGTTACCACGGCATGGGCGGCGGGTCACTGTCCGCGACGGGGATCGACCGGCTGCGGGCCGGGTTCGGACCGCTCATGCCGGACGTGGAGTTCCTCGGCAAGCCGCACAGTCTCGACCACGACACCGACACGCTGGTCACCGAGTTGGAGAACAAGATCGCCGAACTCGGCGCGGACCGCGTCGCCGCGTTCATCGGCGAGCCCGTGCTCGGCGTCGGCGGCATGGTCCCGCCGCCTGCCGACTACTGGCCCCGCGTCCAGGAGGTCCTGCGCCGCCACGACATCCTGCTGATCCTTGACGAGATCGTCACCGGGTTCGGTCGCGTCGGCCACTGGTTCGCCGCCGAGTACTACGGCATCGAACCGGACATGATCGTCACCGCCAAGGGCCTGTCCAGCGGATACATCCCGATGGGTGCGGTCCTGATCGGCAGGCGCGTGCTCGACCTGGCCGACGGCGCCACGTTCTCGCACGGCTTCACCTACAACGGTCACCCCGTCGGAGCCGCCGTCGCACTGGCCAACTTGGACATCCTGGAACGGGAAGGCCTGTTGGAACGAGCCAAGACGGTCGGGGCGCGCGTGATGGACGGCCTCGCACCGCTGGCCGAACTCGACCACGTCCGGGAAGTGCGCGGCGTCGGCCTGATGCTCGGCATCGAGCTCGACCGGGACGCCGCGAGCGTGCAGGCCGGAGCGCGAGCGGACGGGTTGATCATCCGCGCCGCGGGCAACAACATCGTCATCTCGCCGCCGTTGGTCATCACCGACGAGCAAGCCGACACCCTGGTCCGCGTCGTGTCCACGCACGTGCGGGCAGCCGGGAACTGACGAGGGAAGTCAACGCCGACTTCGGAGGTCGCTGTGCGCCGAATGAAGAATCTTGGCTGTCTGGCGCTGGTTCTGGTCCTGGCGACCGCTTGTGGCGGGAGCGGGTCGAGCGAACCGGCACTCACGTTCGTGTCCACTGGGAGTTCCTTCCAGGACAACCAGAAGACCGCGTGGCAGCAGCCGTTCACCGACCAGACCGGGACGAAGTTCCGCAACGACGGCCCGGTGGACGAGGCCAAGCTGCGCACCATGGTCGAGGCAGGCAAGGTCACATGGGACGTGGTGGACACCAGCGCCGCCGCGGCCGAACAGTACTGCGGGAAGTACGTGGAGAAGCTGGACTTCTCGGTGGTCGACCGCACCGCGTTCCCGCCGGAGACGGTCAGCGAATGCGGTGTGCCCGCCTTCTACTACAGCATCCTGTTCATGTACGACACCAGGAAGTTCACCGGCACGAAGCCCACGACGATCGCGGACTTCTTCGATCCGGTGCGCTTCCCCGGCCGCCGGATCGTCCCGCCCGACGTGGCGACCGGTCTGCTGGAGTACGCGCTGCTCGCCGACGGTGTGCCCGCCGACAAGCTGTACCCGCTCGATGTCGAACGCGCACTGCGCAAACTCGACGTGATCAAGCCGATCACCACGTTCGCCAAGACGTACGGGCAGATGCAGCAGTCCATGGTGGACGGCCAGGTCGACCTGACGCTCGTGTCGACGGCACGGGCCTACCAGACGCTCAAGGCGGGCGCGCCGTTCGAGACAGTGTGGGACAAGACTTTGGTGAACTGGAACGACCTTGTGGTGCCCAAGGGCTCGGCGAACCGCGACCTGGCCATGAAGTTCATCGCTTTCGCCAGCAAACCGGAGCAGGCGGCGAAGTTCTCCGAACTGGCCTCCGTCCAGTCGGCGCACCAGAACGCCACGCCGAAGTTCGACGACGTCCAACGCCGCATCGACGCGTTCTCGCCGGAACACAAGCACACCGTGGTGCTCGGCAACGCGAAGTGGTGGGCCCAGAATTTCGACCAGGTCACCGCGCGGTTCAGCAAGTGGCTGGCGGGATGACGCCGATGAATTCGGAGCAACGAAGTTCAGTCCAGCGCGGTGCCGCCCAACCGGGTGCGAGTCAGCCGGGTGCGGATCGCCTGAGCCAGACCGTGGACATGGCCGGGGCGACCTCGACCCGGCACAACCGCCGGTCAGCGACCGGGTGGATTCTGCTGCCCGCGATCGCGGTTCTCCTGGTGTTCTTCTTCTACCCGCTGGCCATCATCGTGTGGCGCAGCTTCACCGAACCAGCGATCGGGCTGGACAATTACACCGCACTGTTCACCGATGGCGTGTCAGTCACCGTACTGCTGCGCACGCTGCGGACCGCGTTGATCGTCGGTGTGGCCACGCTGCTCATCGCCTACCCGTACGCCTACGCCATGACCAGGGTGTCCCGCCGCATGCGGGCGGTGCTCACGGTGCTGGTGCTGTTGCCGTTCTGGACGTCGGTGATGGCTCGTAACTTCGCCTGGTACCTGCTGGAACAACGCGGTGGGCTGATCGATCGGTTCTTCTCCGCCATCGGCATCGACGGCGTCGTCCTGCTGGGCAGCGTCACCGGTGTGACGGTGGCGATGGTCCAGGTGATGCTGCCGTTCATGGTGCTGCCGCTGTACAGCACCATGAGCACGATCGACCTGAGGCTGATGGACGCGGCGACCAGCCTCGGCGCTTCCCGCCCGAAGTCGTTCGCGCGGATCTACGCCCCGCTGTCGCTCCCGGGTGTGGTGTCCGGCTTCAGTCTGGTGTTCATCGTGACGCTCGGGTTCTTCATCACGCCCGCTCTGCTGGGCAGCCCGCAGCAGTCACTGGTGTCCCAGGTGATCGAGACCCGAGTCGGTGATTTGCTGGACTTCCCCGGCGCGGGCGCGCTGGGCACTGTCCTGCTGGTCGTCACGCTCGTCGTGCTGTTCGCGGTCAGCCGGGTCGCCCGGCCCGCGACCGCGTTGAACCAGGCGGTGGACCGTGCCTAGTACCAAGCAGAATATGGGGTGGGGCCTGCGGCTGTGGGTGCTCGCGGTCGCTGTGCTGCTGCTTGCGCCCACGCTTGTGGTCATTCCGATGAGCCTCGGCGCCGGTCAGACTTTCGAGTTCCCGCCGAAGGAATGGTCATTGCGCTGGTACGAGGAGTTCTTCTCCTCACCGCAGTGGATGGACTCCGTGATCACGTCGGTCCAGGCCGCGTTGCTGACCGGTGTGCTCGCCACGGTCATCGGTGTGGCCGCCGCGATCGGACTGGACCGCGGCCGGTTCCCCGGCCGGGAGATGCTGCGCTCGGCCATGATGGCCCCGATGATCGTGCCCGGCATCGTGGTCGCGATCGCCATCTACGCCACTTTCCTGCGCTGGCACCTCAACGGCACGCTCCTCGGGTTCGTCCTGGCCCACACCGTGCTCGCGGTTCCGTTCGTGATCACGTCCGTGTCGGCCAGCCTCGCCGGGTACGACCGCACGGTCGAGGTCGCCGCGGCCAGCCTCGGCGCGTCCGGCTGGACCATCGTCCGCCGGATCACCCTCCCGCTGCTGGCGCCGGGCATCGCCTCCGGGTTCGTGTTCGCGTTCGTCACCTCGTTCGACGAAGTGGTGATCGCGTTGTTCCTGCAAACCCCGGACATCCGCACCCTGCCCGTCCAGATGTACGACTCGATCACGCTCGAGATCGACCCGACCATCGCCGCGGCGTCCAGCCTGATCGTCGTGGTCACCACCGCGGCCCTGCTGCTGCCCCAACTCATCCGCCGACGCCGGAGCGACGCATGAACCCTTCCCGAAGCCACGGCATCCGGATCTCCGGTGTGTCCAAAGTGTTCGCCGGGCTGCCCCGGCCCGCGGTCGACGACGTCTCGCTGGACATCGCGCCGGGGGAGTTCATGACGTTCCTCGGCCCGTCCGGGTCCGGCAAGACCACCACCCTGTCCATGATCGCCGGTTTCGTCCCGCTGACCAGCGGCTCGATCTGCGTCGACGGCAAGGACATCAGCGGCCTCAAGCCCCACAAACGCGACCTCGGCGTGGTGTTCCAGCAGTACGCCCTGTTCCCACACCTGACTGTGGCCAAGAACGTGGCGTTCCCGCTGCAGCAGCGTTCCGTGCCCAAACCGGAGATCCGGACCAAAGTGGACGAAGCACTCGCGCTGGTCGGGCTGTCCGACTGCGCCGACCGCCTTCCCCGCCAGCTGTCCGGCGGTCAGCAGCAACGCGTCGCGCTGGCCCGCGCCGTCGTGTACCAGCCACGGGCGCTGCTGATGGACGAGCCGCTGGGGGCGTTGGACAAGAAACTGCGCGACCAGCTGCGCAAGGAAATCGCCCGGATGCACCGCGAACTGGGTATGACGTTCCTGTTCGTCACACACGACCAGGAAGAGGCGCTGACGCTGTCCGACCGGATCGCCGTGTTCAACAACGGCAAGGTCGAGCAGGTCGGCACGCCGACCGAGCTGTACGAACGACCGGCCACGCTGTTCGTGGCCCAGTTCCTCGGCGAGTCCAATGTGTTCACCGAGGACGGCGACGAGCGCAAGTTCGTGGTCCGGCCGGAGCGACTGGACCTGCACGCCGGGCCGGACAGCGTGCCCGACGGACACCAGCGCCGCAAGGCGGTGATCACCGAGGTCGTCTACGTGGGCAACCACCACCGGATCGGGCTGCGTTTCGACGGCGGCACCGAGGGCTCCGCGATGCGGCTGGCCGGGGCCCCGCTGCCCGCCGCACCGGGCGAGCCGGTGATCGCCAGCTGGAGTCCGAGTCATCAGACCAGCGTTCAAGGAGGGTGAGTCGTGCGTCGACTGGGATTGGTGGCCGTCGTCGCCGTGTTAGTCGCGTCGTGCGGCACAGCGGGCGGGGACGGCAAGTCGCTCACGTTCGTGTCGTACGGCAAAGGCGCGTACCAGGACGGGCAGCAGAAGGGCTTCCTGGAGCCGTACCAGAAGGACACCGGCGTCAAGGTGGTGCTGGATGGCCCGTCGGACAACGCCAAACTGCGGGCCATGGTGGAAGCGGGCCGCGTGACGTGGGACGTCGTCGACACAGACGCGTTCATGGCCCGTGAGCACTGCGGAACGTTGCTGGAGAAGATCGACGTGGGCCCGCTGAAGGACAGCTTCCCACCCGGTACCTTGTCCGACTGCGGTGTCCCGGCTGCCCTGTTCGGCTTGATGTTCATGTACAACGAGAAGACCTACGGCGCCAAGCCGCCGACCGCGCTCGCGGACTTCTTCGACCCGGTGAAGTTCCCCGGCAAACGCGTCATCTACGCCAAGGACCCGACCACCGGCCAACTCGAAGCCGCGCTGCTCGCCGACGGTGTGCCCGCCGACAAGCTCTACCCGCTGGACATGGACCGCGTGCTGCGGACGTACGGCAAGATCCGCCGCGACCTCACGCTGGCCCAGACCTACGGCCAGCAACAGCAGATCATGGTGGACAACCAGGCGGACATGGCGCTGATCGTCAGCGCCCGCGCGTACTCCACGTTGAAAGCCGGTGGCACGCAGTGGAAACGCGTTCCCACGAAGATCCCGGTGACCTGGGACGTGTTCGTGGTGCCGAAGGGCAGCCCGAAGAAGGACCAGGCACAGGAGCTGATCAAGTACGCCTCCGGGCCGGAGCAGGGCGCGCGGTTCGCCGAACTGTCCGGTGCGGGCGCCGCCAACACCGCTGCCAGGAAGTCGGACCTGAACGACATCCAGCGGCAGATCGACGTGCTCGGCCCGCAACACGCGGCCGACACGGTGTTCATCAACGCGGACTGGTGGACCGGCAACTACAGCCGGGTCGTCCAGGCCTGGACGACATGGCAGACCGGCTGAGCCGAAGGAGAATCTGATGCGGGCCGCGGTGTTGCAGCACAGCGGAATGGACGGGATCGGGATCCGGGACGACGTGTCCACCATGGACGTCACCGACGTGCTGGTGCGGGTCAGGGTACGGGCGGCGGGTGTGTGCCATTCGGACCTGTCCGCTGCCACCGGACGGCTCGGCATCGCCCCACCGGTGGTGCTCGGCCACGAAGCGGCCGGTGAGGTACTGGAAGTCGGTCCGGACGTGGCCGGGTTCGCCGTGGGGGACAGGGTGATGGTGTCGTGGGTGCCGCAGTGCGGGACATGCCCGTGGTGCCAGCGGGCACAACCCGAACTGTGCACGTACAACACGACGCCCGGCTACCGGCGGCCCCGGTTCGTGGTGGACGGCTCGCCCGTGGCCGCGCAGGCGGGCTGTGGCGCGTTCGCCGAGGAGATCGTGGTGACACAGCACAACCTGGTGCCGTTGCCGGATGACGTGCCGTTCGAGATCGGTGCACTGGTCAGCTGCGGCATCACCACGGGTGTGGGCGCGGTCCGCAACACCGCGGCGCTTCGACAGGGCGACAGCGCCGTGGTGATCGGGTGCGGCGGCGTCGGGATGGCCGTTGTCCAGGCCGCCCGCGCCGCCGGCGCCGCCACGGTGCTCGCCGTCGATCCGGTCGCGGCCAAGCGTGAACTGGCGTTGACTCTGGGTGCGACCGCCGTGGCCGCACCGGACGAACTGACCGGAGTGATGGGGGACGGGTTCGACGTGGCTTTCGAAGCGGTCGGGATTCCCGGCACCATCCGGGCGGCGTACGACGCCACCCGCCGGGGCGGCACCACCGTGGTCGTCGGCGTCGGGGCGCCGGACGCGGTGGTGCCGTTCACCGCGCGTGAGCTGTACGCCAGCGGCCGACACCTGGTCGGCTCGGTGTTCGGCTCCAGCGACGTGCGCCGCGACTACCCCCGGGTGATCGACGCCTGGCGGGACGGGACGTTGAACCTGGAACCGTTGATCAGCGGCCGGATCGACCTGGCCGAGCTCCCGGCGGCTCTGGAAGCGTTGCGCGGCGGTTCGGCGTTGCGATCGGTGGTGGTGTTCTGATGTCCGCCATCGACCAGCGCTACCAGCGCATCACCGCAGGCGTCCCACAGCTCGACGACGACACACTGCGGGCCGTGCTGCGCGACAGCTTCGACGTCGACGCCGTGCGCACGCGGCCGTTGGCAGGGGAGACCGATCGCAACCTGTGGGTGGCCGACGGGTCTGGCGCGGAGTACGTGTTCAAGGTCTGCGCCAACGACGATCTCGGCGCCGTCCGGTTCCAGAACGCGCTCCTGCAGCACCTTGCCGAACACTCACCAGACCTGCCCGTTCCCCAAGTCGTCGGCGACGTGGTCCCGGTTGGTGACCTGGTCGCCCGGCTGCTCACGTGGCTGCCCGGCACACCATTGGCCGAGGTCGGCAGGCGCAGCGCCGAGCTGATCGCCGACGTGGGAGCGATGGCGGGCAGGCTGGCCGCCGCGACCACCACCTGGCAGCACACGGAACTGCCGCCGCCGCACTACTGGGAGTTCCCGCACGCGCCCACGGCTCTGGCCGAGTCGCTGTCCGCGGTGGCCGATCCGGGCCTGCGGGCCGCGATCAGCTTGGTCGAGACCGAGTTCGTGCCGATGCTGGACGAGTTGCCCGCCCTGCCCCACGGCGTGGTCCACCACGACCTGAACGCGTTCAACATCCTGGTCGGACCGGGTCGTGAACGACGCGTGACCGGTGTGATCGACTTCGGCGACGCCCAGTACACCGCCCGGATCGCCGACCTCGCCGTGCTGCTGGCCAGCGCCATGCGCGGCCAGCCGCACCCGCTTCGCCTGGCCGCCGCGCTCACCGCCGCCTACCACCAGGTGTGCCCGCTCACCGAAGCCGAATTGGACCTGCTGTACCCGATGCTGGCGGTTCGCGCGGCCACGGTTGCCGCGACGGCCGCCCGGCTCAACGCGGCCCGTGATCACGGCGATCCACGCCACAGGTCGCCAGCCGCGGCGGACCTGGTCCGCACCCTCGCCGAAATCCCCACGTACGTGGGCACAGCGACACTCCGGCACGCGTGCGGGTTGTCTGCCCACCCGGCCTCCGATGCCGTCACCGGTTGGCTCACCGCGAACGCCGGTGGGGCCATTGTGGACTTCGACCTGGCACCGATCGACCTGTCGGTGAGTAGCGCCGTGTTCGACGACGCGGACCCACGCGACTCGGCAGCGTTGCGCGGCGCGGAATCCGCCGCGGTGCGTGTCCAACCGGCACTTGGGCGCTACGGTGAGCCACGATTCGCCGACGGCGGGAACATCCGCACCGGACTCGATGTGTTCGCCGCCGCCGGAACCCCGGTGACGGCACCACTGGCGGGAACGGTGGAAACCGGCAACCCGGCCGCTGATCTGGTCCTCCGGCACGAACCCGCGGCCGGTGTCCGCTTCTGGACCATCTACACCGGACTGTCCGCTTCGGTCGGTGGCGGGAAGGTGATCGCGGGACAACACATCGGCGTGCTCGGCGCGTCCGAACGGCTGCTGGTCCAGGTGTCCGTGGTGCCGCTTGGCGGGTGGCGCCAGGTGCCCGGTGCGGTGGCGTACGAGGACGCCCCGGTGTGGCGGGAACTGCTGCCCGATCCCAGCCCGTTGATCGGCGCCGAGCCGTGGGTGTCCGTCACGTCAAGGGCTCTGGAAGGCAGGAAACGGCACCTCCCGCACACCCACCCGACCTACTTCAGCGCGCCGGTGAACATGGTCCGTGCCAGGGACTGCCGGTTCTACGACGAGACGGGCCGAGGCTACCTCGACGCGCTCAACAACGTCACACTCCTGGGTCACTGCCACCCCAGGCTGGTGGACGCCGCGGCACGGCAACTGCGGCGGCTCAACACCAACAGCCGGTTCGTCTACGACGTGCTGACCGACTACGCCGAAGCCCTGACGGCCACGCTGCCGGACGGCCTGGACGTGGTGTACTTCCTCAACTCCGGCAGCGAGGCCAACGACCTGGCGCTGCGCATGGCCCGTTACATCTCCGGCCGTGACAACGTCGTGATCATCGACGACGCCTACCACGGCTACACCACCACGGTGGCCGACGTCAGCCCGTCCCGCTACAAGCACTACGGCAAGCCGGACACCACACATCCCACCCCGGTACCGGATCGCTATCGCGGCGCGTACGGCTACGACGACCCCGACGCCGGTGCCAAGTACGCGCGGCACGTCACGGACGCGTTCGACGAGGTGGAACCGGCCGCGTTCCTGTACGAGGCCCTGCTGGCCGGTGGTGGCCAGATCGTCCTGCCTCCCGGCTACCTCGCGCCGATCCACGACGCGGCACGGCAGCGTGGCGTGTTCACCATCGCCGACGAGGTCCAGGTGGGATTCGGCCGCCTCGGCGAGGCGTTCTGGGGATTCCAGACCCAAGGTGTGGTGCCCGACTTCGTCACCATGGGCAAGGCCATGGGCAACGGGTTCCCCGTGGCGGCCCTGGTGACCACCAGGGAGATCTCGGAGGCGTTCGACCGCACCGGGCGGTTCTTCTCCACCTACGGCGGCAACCCGGTCGCATGTGCGGTCGGGCTGGAGCTGCTGCGCGTCATGGACGAGGAAGGCTTGCAGGACAACGCGCTGACCGTGGGGCAGTATCTGCGGGACCAGCTCACCGAACTGGCCACCCGCCACTCGCTCATCGGTGACGTCCGGGGCCAGGGCTTCTACAGCGGCGTGGAATTCGTCCTTGACCGCGCGACGAAGGAACCGGCCATCCCGGAGACGCTGGTGGTCTGCGAGCGGCTGAAGGAGGAAGGCGTGCTGGTGTACCCGACCGGGCCGTCCTGGAACATCCTCAAGCTCAAACCGCCGCTCACCTTCACCAGAGCGCACGCGGACGAGATGACCACGGCACTGGACCGAGTACTGGAGGCAGGCTGGTGACCGCGGACATCGTGCTGCGCGGCGGAAAAGTATTGACCGTCGACGAGGACTTCACCGTGACGACCGCGTTGGCGATCACCGGCGACCGGATCACCGCCGTCGGAGAAGAGGCCACCGCACTGATCGGGCCGGACACCCAGGTCATCGACCTGGACGGCCGAGCGGTGCTGCCGGGCATCAACGACGCACACCTGCACCTGGCCATGTTCGGCCAGTCCCGCCGCAACGCCGACCTGACCACAGTGGACGCCGTACCGGCACTGCACGCGGTGCTGCGTAAGCAATCACCGCGCGGCGGCTGGCTGGTCGGTGAGGGCTGGCGCGAGGTCAACATCCCGGACCTCGACCCGCACCGCACCGTCATCGACCCCGTGACCGGTGACGTCCCGACCGTGCTGCACCACGCGTCACGCCACTCGATCCTGGTCAACACCGCCGCGTTGCGCCGCGCGGGCATCGACCGGCACACCGCGAACCCGGTCGGCGGGATCATCGTCCGCGACGAGGACGGCGAACCCACCGGCATGCTCCTGGAATCCGCGGGGGAGTTGGTCACCCGGCACATTCCCGCGCTGTCCACAGAGGAACGCCTCGACGCGATCGTCGACGGCATGCGCGTGCTGAACACCCTGGGTGTCACCAGCGTGACGGACCCGATCGTCTGGCCGGAGCTCCTGCGTGACTACACGCTGTTGCACCAGCAAGGCCGAGCGACGGTGCGGGTCAACGCCCTCCTGCACTGGGACTGGCCGTCCCCGTCGACCTCGGTGGAACGCCTGACCACCATGCTGGGACAAACAGGCGTGGCCACCGGCCTCGGCGACAACCGGCTGCGGATCGGCGGCGTGAAACTCTTCGCCGACGGCGTCCCCAGCCACGGAACGGCATGGCTGCACGACCCGTACCCGGACGGAACCTCGGGGCACCTCGTCACCCCCGGCGCGGACGACGACGCCCGCTACAGCCATCTGCTGGACCTGATCGAGGTAGTCCACCGTCACCGCCTGCAAGCCCAGATCCACGTCACCGGAGACCGAGCGGCGGACGCGGCGGCGGACGGAATCATCCGAGCACAGGCGAAAGACCCGTGGCCGCAAGCCCGCCACGCCCTCATCCACGGAACACTCCTGGCCCCGGAAACGATCCGCCGCCTGGGTGAACACCGGATCGGCGTGGTGACAAGCTCGCTGATGCGAACCTACAGCGGAGCCACGATCAGCGCCGCGGTCGGCGTGGAACGCTGGAACGACGCGTTCCCGGCAGCCGCCCTGCTTGCCGCCGGAGCGCCCGTCGCGGACAGCTCCGACGCCCCGGTGTGCTTCCCCGACTGGCGCGTCGGACTCGCCACCTTCGTCGGCGCGGGCCCCCACCCGTTGGCCGAGGTCCCGCCCAGCCTCCGCCTGACCCGTGAACAAGCGATCCGCCTGTGGACAAGCAATCCCGCGTACTTCGAACACGCTGAGGAACACAAGGGTTCGCTGGTACCAGGCCAGTTGGCTGACCTGGTCGTCGTCGACCAGGACCCGCTGGCCGTGCCGGAGAAAGAACTGGCCTCGCTGAAGCCACAGTTGACAGTCCTCGGTGGCAAGGCGGTGTACTCCACTACGGACATGTAGTCGGCGAGGTTCACCCATTCGGCGGCAGTTACGCACTGTGTCCCCATGTGTGAATAGTTGGCCGCGGCACGGGTTGGTCCCGGGGTGGAGTGCCGCGGTTCGGCGACGAGGGGAATCGTGTGCCAGAGGAACGATGGGTAACGCTGAAAGACGGCAGAAGAGTCAAGATCGGCGGCACGAAGGGCGGGGTGGTGGCGATAGCGGCCGCCGCGGCGGTCATCGCCGGCGGTGGCGGCGCGGCAGGGCTCGGCGGCGCCCTCAGCGGGGGATCCGGCAGCGCGGTCACGTCGGAAGCCCTGGCGGGAAACAGCGGGGGAGCGGTGGACTCACTGCCTGGCCGCTCGCTGAACACCCGACGCGCCGAAGGTCGCGAGTCGGCGAAGCGAGGAAGGTCCGACGAGGCGTGGAGCAGGGTGAAGTTCAAGCAGCTCAAACGCAAGGTCGAACGCGAGATGAACTGCATTGCGGCCGCCACTGACCAGGTACGCGAGTTCCTGACCAAGACCCCGTGCACATCGATGCGGGGAGTTGTCCTCGCAGTGGGCGATGGCCACGGCAACGCCGCAGTCGTCACGGTCGTGCGAGTCGGATTCAAGACGAAAGCACACGCCCGGGAGTTCAAGGAAGTCGAAGACGTCCACGGCAGTGGAGACATCCGGCCGCTGGGCATCACGGCGGCCCTTGGCCTGGCAGACGTGAAGATGACCGGCCTGCACTACCACGCCCGCCCCGACGGCACAGCAATGATCGTCGCCGAAGCCGACACCGCCACGGGGCACGTCGACGGCGGAACCTTGGACGCACTCGCAGACATCGCCTCCTACCTGCCAACCACCTGACTGGGGACGCACACCTCGCCCGCTGCTGACGATGCTCAGGGAGACCCCTGCGACAGGCGCACGGTGTGGATGATGCTTCACCCGCTCGACGTCGAGATCGGGTGACGAAACCCAGTGCGCTCCCCATGCCAGTCACGGGGCGCGGCCGGGCGAGCGGGGGAGCCGGGTCAACTCGGCCGGACGGCCGACGGTGCGCTGATCACGTGGTCGACCAGGCCGTAGTCGCGGGCTTCCGCCGCCGTGAACCAGCGGTCGCGGTCCTGGTCGGCCAGGATCTGCTCGACCGAATGGCCGGACCGTTCCGCGGTGATGCTGGCCATTTCCTTCTTCCAGAGACCGAACACCTCGGCCCGGATCCGCACGTCCGAGGCGACGCCGCCGACTCCGGCTAGGGGCTGGTGCATCATGACGCGCGCGTTGGGCAGCACGTAACGCTTGCCGAATGCGCCCGCGGTGAGCAGGAATTGTCCCATCGATGCCGCGAGACCCATCGCGTAGGTGGCGATGTCCGGTTCGACGAGTTGCATCGTGTCGTAGATCGCCATGCCCGCGGTGACCGAGCCGCCGGGGGAGTTTATGTAAAAGGTGATGTCCTTGTCCGGGGCCTCGGCCGCCAGCAGCAGTAATTGCGCGGTGAGCCTGTTGGCGACATCGTCGTCCACCTCTGACCCGAGGAACACAATGCGTTCTTTGAGCAGCCTTTCGAATACCGAGTCGTTCAGGCTGAGCCCCGCGGTCGCAACCGGCATCTGCACGTCCAACGATGGTGACACCACGTGACGTCGCTCCTCCCAGGCGGTGGGTGATGTACATCCCGAATGTAGCAAAGGTGGAAAGCGCGGTCGAGCACGTGCAATGCCGCTGCCAAGCGAATCTGCTCTCAGCGGATAAGCTTTGAGCGAAACCGTTTGACAACGGCTCGTACGGCAATAATCGCTGGTCATCGCACTGGTGTGGGCGGAAGTGGTCGGCTTGACAGCGGTTACGGTCTGTGGTTGTCTGGTTACCTCGTTCCGGATCGGGATCGCGACTTCGATCCGACGTTATGGATGGGGTGTGCGCGTACGATGATCTCGTCGCCGGGAGGGTGGCGGTATTCCGCACGTCGGCGGCAATTCTTCGGGGTGTCGAAGCGCGTTTCCGGTCGAGTCATGACACATCGGACTTCTGTACAAGGATAAACATTGTGATGCCGTTGAGTTTGGTGTCCCTGATGCTGTGCGTCTTCGGCATCACGACCGGTGAATTCGTTATCGCGGGCATTCTGCCGGACATCTCGGCGGACCTCCAGGTGTCGATCCCGACGGCGGGCCTGCTGGTCACCGCCTATGCCATCGGCATGGTCGTCGGCGGCCCCGTGCTGACCGCGCTGACCGTCCGGTACCCGCGCAAACCGCTGATCCTGACGCTGCTCGTCGTCACCATCGTCGGCAACCTGGTGTCGGCGATCGCTCCGGTCTACGCGGTGCTGTTCCTGGCGCGGATCATCACCTCGCTGGTGATATCGACGTTCTTCGCGAACGCCATCGTGATCGCGGTGTCGACGGTGCCGCCCGAGAAGCACGCCTCCACGGTGTCGAAACTGGTGTTCGGCACCAACCTCGCGATAGTCCTCGGCGCCCCGCTCGGCACGTTCGTCGGCGACAGCTTCGGCTGGCGCGCCACGTTCTTCACCGTGGCCGCCATCTGCGCGCTGGGCCTGCTCCTCACGTGGCGGCTGGTGCCCGCGGTGGCCAGCGAGAGCACCTCGGCGATGGCGGAGCTCAAAGTGGTCGGCAACCGCAACGTGCAGCGGGCCATCGCGGTGACGGCGATCGGCAACGCGGGCCTGCTGATGGTGTTCACGTACCTCGCGCCGTTGCTGACCGACCTCAGCGGGGTCAGTCCCGGCCTGATCGCGGTCATGTTGCTGCTGTTCGGGGTGGGCGCCGCTGTCGGCAGCCTGATCGGTGGCTGGCTGGCCGACCGCGCGCTGATGCCGTGGCAGATCGCCTCGCTCGCCCTGCTGACAGCGGTGCTGCTCGTCATGTGGGCGGCGAGCGCCAGCACGGTGATCAGCGCGGTCCTGGTGTTCGTGGTCGGACTGGTCGGGTTCCTTGGTGTGCCGGGAATGCAGACGCGCGTGCTGAAGACCGCGACCGGTGCGCCGCGGCTCGCCCTCGCGGTGAACGCTTCGGCGTGGCAGCTCGCGGCGGCGTTCGCGGGCTGGCTGGGCGGAGTGGTCATCGACGGGCCGGGGCTGCGCACCGTCTACCTCGTCGCCGCGGGTGTCACGGTGCTGGGCATGCTCGTGAGCGCTTACTCGTGGCGCCGGGATCGCGCGGCCGTGCCCGTGTGAGCACGACCGCGCGGGGTTGTTTCAGCCCAGGCGCACTCGTAGGTGGGTAAGGCCTCGGACCGTGGGGCTGTCCCGCCAGGTCAGCGTGTTCGGAGGGTCCACAAGAGACATTCGAGGGAACCGGGTGAGCAGGGTGCGGAACGCGATCTCGCCCTGCAACCGGGCCAGCGAGACGCCCAGGCAGTAGTGCACGCCGTACCCGAAAGCGACGTTGGGCGCGATGTCCCTGGTCACGTCCACCTCGTCCGGGCGTTCGCAGTAGTCCGGATCCCGGTTCGCCGCACCGAGCGCGAGCAGAACGATCTCACCCGCGCCGATCTCGACACCCGCGATCGTGATCGGCTCGGTGGTGTACCGCATGGTGGCCAGGTTCACCGGGCTCTCCCACCGCAGGAACTCCTCCACCGCACCGGGCAACAGACTGTGGTCGGCGCTCACCCGGGCCAGTTGGTCCGCGTTGGTCAGCAGGGCGAGTGTGCCGCTGCTGATCATGTTCACCGTGGTCTCGTGGCCCGCGCTCAACAACAGGAACGCCATCGCCACGGCTTCCGCGTCGGTCAGCCGGTCGTCCTCACCGCCCGCGACGATGGCCGACAGCATGTCGTCGCCCGGCTGGGCCCGCTTGCTCGTCACGAGCCCGGCCAGGTAGTTGGCGAACGCGTCGGCCGCGGCCTCGAACTCGTCCGGCTCGGCCGCCGAGGTGAGGATGTTCGCCCAGGTGCGGAAGTCGGCCCGGTCCTCGTCGGGCACGCCGAACATCTGGCAGCTCACGGCCATCGGCAGCGGGTAGGCGAAGGTTTCGATGAGGTCGACGACCCCGTTGCCCGCAGCCCGCGCGATGTCGTCGGCCAGGCCGGTGGCGATCTGGTCGATCGCGGGCCGCAGGGCGGCGACGGCCCGGCCGGTGAACCCCCGCAGCACGAGCTTGCGCAACCGGGTGTGGTTCGGCGGATCGGACGTGATCATGGTTTCGTTGAGCTGTTCGAAGTACTGGGGTGGACTGTCCGGACCGGTGTGCCGTTTGATCGCCGCGTCCACTCCGGCGTGGCTCTTGGCCAGACGCGGATCGGCGAGCGCCGCCCGCACGTCCCGGTAGCTCGTCACCAGCCACACCGGGAGACCCCTCGGCATCACCGCCCGCACCACCTGCCGCCCCTCGGCGCGCAGCCGGGCGTACAGCGCGTGCGGATCGGCCATGAACGCCTCGTCGAGGTGCACTGCCTCGGATGTCGTGCTGGTCATCGGGAGATCTCCTTGGTGTGGACGAGTTCGAAGGGGCGCATGGCGATCACCACCGCAGTACGGCCGAGTCGACCCCGCTGATCCCGGCGACGACCTGACCGTCCGGGGCCAGGGCGACCATCCGGTCGTCCTGGGCGTACAGGGCGAGTTCGCCGTGCAGGGTGCGCAGGTCCCAGTCGTTGCCCTCGGCGTACAGATCGATCCGCGCGACGCCGGTCGGGGTACGCACCGCGCCGTCCGATCCGGCGGCCAGACCGACCCTGGCGAGGCCGTCGATCAGGAACACCGGCATCAGCAACGAATCGGCCAGCGGGTGGTCCGCGCGCTCGGCGAAGCGGTAGGTCGCGCGCGTCCGGCAGGCGGAGCCGCGGATGTCGGCCAAACAGTGGAACGGCCCGGTCAGTGCGATCGTGGTGTCCCCGGCGGCCAGCGGCTCGGTCACAGCGGTGTCGGCCACGGCATCGGACCACGGTAGCCACTGTGGCGGATCGGGATGCTTGCCGGCAAGCAGTACCCGGGTGCGGAAATGCGTCCGGTCCCGCACCAGGAGCACCCCGCCGGGCGAGCGGACGTCCTCTGAGATGACCACGTCGACCTCGGTGACGCCGTCGGTCTCACCCAGCACGGTCGCCTTGACCCGCTTGGACACCCGGCCACGGTCGGGATGGACGTGCACGAACCGTTCGAACCGGGAGTCGACGAACGCGATCACCTTCCCGTTCGGGACCAGGCGTCCCGCGGCTTCCGCCGCGATCTCGGTGACGAACGCGCCCGGCAGCGTCGGAACGCCACGCACGAGGTGATCACGCAGGTACCCGTCCACGGCGAGGTCGAAGACCACGTCGAAGGTGACCGCCTGCTCGGCCGTCGGCTGCCCGTCGGGTAGGTAGAACCGGCCGCGCGGGCGCCCTTGCCCCACAAGGTGGCCAGGGTGCAGTTGGCCGAAGGTGTGCTGGTCGGCCGCGCCCATGGTGAGGACCACGGGTTCGGTGTTGGCGGCCCGCAGTTCGCTCAGGAAGTACTGCACGCCTTCGGCGCTGCTCATGGCGGTGTACAGGGCCGTCCGCCGGAAGTAGCTGTCAGCGAGGTCGCCGGAACTGCCTGCCATGCCCGCACCGGTCCACATCGTCCAGTCGATGGTGTACTCACGCGCGCCTTCCGCCGCGGCCGCGGTCGCCGCGGATGCGAGGAAGTCGTTGCCGGAGGCGTAGTCGGCTTCGCCGAGCTGTCCGAAGTAGCCGATCAGGGAACCGAAGTTGCACCAGATCCGCGGCTGCCGGTCGCCGAACGCCCGCTTGAGGTTCCAGTACCCCTTCACCTTGACGTCCCGGATCGCGGTGAACTCGGCGAACCGCTTGTCCGCGATCGGTGCCGAGCGGTTTCGCCCAGCGGCGTGGACGAGCAGGTCCACGGATGCCGATGCCGCCAGGATCTCGTCCACTGCCGCCTGGACAGCGTCGGCGTCCGTCACGTCGCAGGACAGGTAACGCACCCGGTCAGCCCCGCAGGATTCGGCGAGGCGTGCCACCGTGTCCCGGGTCGACTCGGCGTTCGCCAGCCGGTCGAACTCCCTGTTGAGCGCGGGGACCGGCACAGATCGGTCCCCGGCCAGCCGCCGCCGGATGAACGCGGACCGCGACCCGCCCGCCGCGGCCCATTCGCGGCTGTCCTCGTCGGTCAGCCTGCCGCTGCCCAGTACGTAGATCCGGCACCGGTAGCGGCGCGCGATCTCCTTGGTCACCTCGGCGGTGATGCCGCGCGCGCCGCCGACCGCCACCACGACGGACTCGGCGGTCAGTTCGCTCCCACCCGGCTCGATCGGCACTTCCACCAGGCCGGGAACCAGCCTGGTGTCGCCGTCGTAGTGAACGACCGGGAACGTCCTGCGCAGCCCGCCCTCCGCGTCGGCCTGCCGGATTCCCACCGCGGGATCGGCCGAGGTGGTGGCGAGCGCGAAAGCCCGGCACCCGGCCAACTCGAGCCCGACGACCTTGATCAGGCCGGTGAACAGGCCGACGGGCGCGGCCACTGTTCCTCCGGTGTGGCCGCCGAGCAGCAACGCGATCACCGACGACCCCGGCTCAGCGAGGCTCGCTGCGCTCATCTGTGTGACGAGGAAAGCGGCATCGTGCAAGGCCAGTAACGCGTCCGATTCGGCCAGCCGAGTGAGGATCCGGACGTGCCGCACGGGCTCGTGCCGCGCCGCCAGCCACTTGCTGATCGCCTCGGGTTCGGGCACCGGCATGACCATCCAATCAGGCCGGTCTGGTGCCGCCGCCGTCGACAACACGGTGGCGTCCGGTGGCAGGGGGAGCGCGGCGGCCAGGCCGGGGTGGTCGGTGAGCAGGACCAGCCCGGACGGCAGGAAAGGCACCCGGTCGCGGACGGGTTCGGCAGGCGCGGGCCGTAGCCGAACCGCGTTGCGCCGCACCAACTGTTCTGTCGGCTCGGCCGGTGAACGCTCGGGGATCGTCAGGTCGAGCCGAGTGGCCGGATCCGAGCACCGCACGGAGACCCGGCCCGGTGGGCGATGCAGTGCCGCGAGGACACCGAGGGCGCCGGATGCCCCGAGGTAACGGGAGAACCGGGGAGCACACTCGATCGTCACGGCATCGTCCGCCTGGTCCGCCTGGTTCGCGGAGGTCACCAGGTCGCCGACGTGAGCGAGGATGGGAAGCTCGTACCGAGCAGCGAGATCCTCGGTGGTCACCGCGAACATGACCGCGCCCTCGGCGAGGTCGGCGCCGGTGCGCCCGTGGCCCGCGGCGAACTCCGGGAGCGTGTTGCCGTGCACGCCGGTGACCAGGGCCAGGTCGAGCTCACCGGTGCGCACGTAGAGCGCCGCGGTGTCGATCGCCGCGAGTCCGGACGCCATGCCCGCGTCCAGCGCGATGTTCGGGCCGTGCAGGTCGAAGCGGTTGGCGACCCGAGCCGCGATGATGTTGGGCATGGTGCCGGGGTAGGAGTCCTCGTTGACCGGCCGGATCGCGCCTCGGACGTCCTCGTTGAGCCCGGCCAGCCCGCCGGTTGTCTCCGGCAGCGTCGCGGTCCGCGAGTCCGAACGGAGCGTGTCCACGACATCGTCCAGGTAGATCCGGTTCGCGATCAGCATGGCGACCCGGGTCGGTCCACTGTGGCCGACGAACACTCCCGCGTCCGACGCGTGGTCCTCCCACAGCCCGGACAGCCGGGTCGACAGGTCATGAGCGCACTGCATGGCCATGAGCTGGGTGCGGTCCATCATCCGGATCGTCCCGGGTGGCAGCCGGACCTGCTGGAACGGCGGCATCGGGTAGTCGGCGCCGAAGCTTGCCGCGGGGTCGTCGCCCGTGCCGCGGATCCAGTCCACTGTGGCGGCACGGTCGGCCAGGCCCGGCAACAGCGCCGACCAGCCGACGATCACCGCACGCCGGTCGCGGGCCCGCGCGGTCGGAGCCGCGCCGGGCCGCTCGTTCGGCGCGTGCTCCCGTACGACCACATGTGCGTTCGTGCCCCCGAACCCGAACGCGGACACCGCAGCCGCCCGTGGCCGACCCGCGCGTGGCGGCCACGGGACGGCCTCGGGGGGAATCCGGATGCCCGCTTCGTCCAGCTCCGCCGCCGACCGTGGCGCGGTGAACCGGATCTGTGCCGGAATCCGTTCGTGCCGCAGGCCGAGCACGGCCTCGATCACCGACACCATCCCGGCCGACCAGGCCAGGTGACCGATGAGCGACTTGTTCGATGACACGTGGACGTTGGTGTAGTGCCTGCCGATCGTGCGCAGCTCGACGTCGTCGCCGGTCGGTGTCCCGGTTCCGTGCCCGATCACCCAGTCGATGTCCGCTGCGCCAACGGGCCCGGCGAGGGCCCTGGCCACGGCGATGTCCTGACCGTTGCCGTTGGGTGCGTAGATCGCTGTGCCGCGCCCGTCGGAGGACATCCCGGCGGACGTCAGCACCGCGAGGACCTCGTCGCCGTCGTCCAGCGCGCGGCGCAACGTTTTCAACACGACCACGCCTGCGCCGTCCCCGAAGAGCACGCCGTCGGCTGTGTCGTCGTAGGAGCGCACCTCGCCTCGCCGGGACAGCCCGCCGAGCTTGGCGAACATCACCGTGGACCTCGCGGTGAACGCGAACGAGCTGCCGCACACCGCGAGGTCGCAGCGGCCGAGACGCAGGCTCAGCATGCCCATGGCGATCGCGTACAGCCCCGACGAGCAGGCAGTGTCCACGGTCCGCACGTCGGTGTCGTCCGGCAGCAATCCGGCCATGGCGATCCTGGCCACCCGGTCCGGGAACAGCCGGGCCGGATCGGTGGTGGCTCGGGGAAAGTGATCCCCGAGGACCGCGGCCGCCGCGGCCGAGACCTCCTCGCGCCGGGCCGCGGGGACGCCGTCGGCGGCCATGGCGCCGGTCAGGCGGTCGAGCATGGACGCGACCACCTCGGTCTGTTCGAGGTCCAGGTTGCCGTCCGGGGTGTACGCGACCGGGAACACCACGCGATCGTTCGCGTCGCGCCGGACTCCGCGCAGCGCCTGCGTCATCGAGTGACGCAGCCACGCCGTCGTCATCTCCATCCCGGCGCAGGCGTCGGCTGCTTGCGGCTCGGGCCGGAAGCCGGTCAGGAAACCGAACCGGTCCTGATAGGACTTGTCCTCCGCGCCGGGATCATCGGCGATGAAGGCCGCGCGGTTCCAGCGGTCGGCCGGGGGCGGCACGAACAACTCCGCGCCGGTGCCGCGTACCCGCCAGAACTCCGCCGGTGAGTTCGCCCCTGGGACCGCGAGACCCATTCCGACGATGGCTATCTCGTCCACGTCACTCCTCTGGTCACAACTACTAGGACCGTGCGCGCATGCTGTCGTGGATGAACTCGCTGATCTTGCTGAGCGTGTCGTAGCTCGTCACCCGGAACGCCTCGTCCCGTGCGGGCAGGCCGAACCGGTCGAACGACCGGCGCAGCAGCTCGACCTGTTTCACCGAGTCGATGCCGAGATCCGCCTCCAGTTGCGCGTCGCTGGTGAGCACCTCCACCGGGTACTCCAGGGCATCGGAGTACAGGGCACGCAGTTCGGCCTCGATGTCCGGCTGCCCCATCGGCTGTACCGCGTCGGTGGTGGCAGCGGGCTGCGTCACCACGGGTTCGGCGCTCTCGGTGAGCCGGGCGCGTGCGGCCGCGATGATGTCGTTTCCGTTCCGTGACCAGAACTCGGTGAACGCGTCGACGGTCAGTTCCGGGGCGAGGACAGTGCGCAGGACCTCGCTGTGTTCCGGCACGCGCAGAGCGGTCAGCGTGTCGTCCAGCGCGAGCTGATCCGCGCGGACGACATCCAGCGTCGCGAACGTCTCGAGCCCGTCCGCGTCCGGCAACGCCTTGTGCGCCAGACGCCCCAGCGTCGTGAGCGGGCCGACCTCGACGAACCGCCGCGCTCCTCGCTGGTACAGCGTGTCCATCCCCTCCGCGAACCAGACCGGCCGGACCAGTTGCGCGGCGATCTCGGCGGCGAGGTCGTGGTTCTCGTCGTAGTAGTACCGGCCCATCGGCGAGTACACCGGCACGGTCAGCGGTTTCCTCGGCAGTTTCGCGATCCGCTCGGCCAGCGCCGGTACCGCCGCGGCCAGTACGGGGGAGTGGAAGGCGTACGGACTGATCAACTCGGTCGCGGTGATGCCCAGCAGCCGCGCGATTCCCAGCAGCCGCACCATGTCCCTGCTCGGTCCACTGCAGACGGTCTGGCCGGAGTGGTTCACCACAGCCACGGACACCGCTTCGGCGTCGAGCACGTCGACCAGCTGCCGTGCACGTGCCTGGTCGACCGCCAAGGCCACCATCTTGCCGTCGGCCAGGTTGAGCCCTTCGATGACGCGCACGCGTTCGACGACGATGCGTGCGCCGTCCGAGACGCTGTACGCGCCGGCCGCGACCAGCGCGGTGATCTCACCGAGGCTGTGCCCGGTGATCACGTCGGGTGGCCCGCCGCGCTCGACGAGGACCCGGTGGGCCGCGATGCAGGCGGCATAGATCGCCAACTGGGCGACCCAGGGGTCGTAGTTGGCCGACAGCTGGGTCAGATCCGGTTGCGGGTCGGTGAACAGGATGCCGGACAGGGATTCGCCGTAGATCTCCTCGGACACCGCGTCGATGTCCGCGAGCACGGCCTTGACCTCCGGGTACCGGCGCCGGGCGAGGGCGAAGGCGCCCGCGTGGTAGGACCCCTGACCGGGGAAGAAGAACACGGTCTCGCTTGCAGGCATGGTCGTTCGAATCCTTCGTGTCGGGAGCGGGATGGCAGCGAAATGGCCACTGTCAGCGATGCCTGGCAACGACTCGCAGGGGAAGGCCGCCGCGCGGCCGGACGATGATCTTGGCCTGCGGGTGTGTGGTGTGGCCCGCGACGGGCTCCACCCGCCAGTCGCGGGCGAGGGTCGCCAGGACCACGGCCCCTTCGAGCTGAGCGAACTCGTTGCCGATGCACTGCCGCGGACCGCCACCGAACGGGAAGTAGGAGAACCTCGGGCGGTCGGGCGACAGCGCGGTCGCGGTCAGGTTGTCGGTGGATCCGTCCGGGAAGCGCTCGACCCACCGTTGCGGCGCGAAACGTTCCGGATCCGGCCACCACCGCGGGTCCCGGTGGACGACCCACGGACTCATCGCCACGGTGGCGTTCGCTGGAACACGCGTGCCGAGCACGGTGTGCTCCGCCAGCGCGCGCCGGGCGACCATCCACACCGGCGGGTAGATGCGCAGCGCCTCGGCGAACACCGCACGAGTCCACGGCAACGCGGGCATGTCGGCGAAGGCGGGCAGGCGGCCACCGAGGACCTGGTCCACCTCGATGTGCACCTGCTCGGCCATCGCCGGGTTGGTGGCGAGCAGGTGCAGCGCCCACGCCAGCGAGTTGGCCGTGGTGTCGTGCCCGGCCATCAGCAGCGTCAGCACCTCGTCACGGACCTGCTCGTCGTCCATCGGCTCGCCGGTGTCCTGGTCCCGCGCCTGGATCAGCATGGACAACAGGTCCGTTCCGTCGGCCCCGTTGCTCCTGCGCTCCGCGATCAGCTGGTGCACCACGGTGTACAGCCGGTTGCGGCCGCGCAGGAACTGCCGGTTGGACGGCAACGGCAGCCGCGACAGCACCTCCCCGCCGGGAACAAGGGTCCACCGCAGCGGCCCGTCGTTGCGGGGCAGCGCGGTGCGCACCGCGTAGCTGACGTCGCTGTCCAGTGACACGTCGAAGATCGTCCTCGTCACCACGGCCATGGTGAGTTCGATCATCTCCGCGAGCATGTCCAGCCGCGCGCCGTCGGTCCAACCGGCCACGCGCTGCTCGGCGATGTCGGCGAACGCGTCGACGTAGCCCGCGACCCGCTGCCGGTGGAACAGCGGCTGGAGCAACTTGCGCTGCTTGCGGTGCTGCTGGCCGATGCTCGTCAGCAGGCCGCGGCCGAGCAGCCGGGCCAACGGTGCCTGCCCGCTCCCGTTGGCCGCGGCGTTGCCGAGGATGTCGCTGTCGAACCGGGGCGCCGAGGCGATCAGCACGTCACCGATGGCCTCCGGGTCACTCAGCAGGTACATGGTCCTTGGCCCGAGCGGTACGAGGACCAGTGGCCCGTAACGGTCCCGCATCGAGGTCAGGAAACCGGGCGCGTCGGTCATCAGACCGCGGACCGTCCGCAACTGCACGCCGGGTGGCCCAGGCGGCCGGTCCCGAGTGGTAGTGGTGACGGGGGAGCGGCTCACCGTGTGCCTCCGTTCTCGGGTGCCGGGCGCAGGCGCCTGCGGCTGACTGGGACGTAGGTGCCCGGATACCGGAGCCGGGCGATCGGCCGCAGCGACCGGAACACGAGGTTCTGCACCCACGCCGGTGGCGAGGCCAGCACGAAGTCCGAGCGGAACTCGTCGGCGATGGCGGCCGCGCGCAGCGGATTGGGGTAACCCCACCGGTTGGTCTTGCCGTCGGATGCCAGACCCCACACGGTTTCCAGCAACTCGTCCATGCGCAGCGCGGGAAAGGTCGTGCTGAACACCATCGCGTCCTCGTCGGTGTGGTTGACCATCTGGTGCGGGACACCGGGCAGCGCGACGTACCGGACGCCCGGTTTGGCCAGGATCTTCTCGCCGCCCAGCTGAATGGTGATCTCGCCTTCGACGACCTCGAAGGTCTCGGTCTGGTTCGGGTGGATGTGCGCGGCCGCGACCGCGCCGCCGCCCCGCAACCGGTAGTCGAACTCGATCAGCTGCCCGCCGGTGCCCGCCCGCTCCGTGCGGACCCTGGCCCATTCGCCCGACTGCGTGTTCGACACGACCTCGCCGGCGTCCAACATCAGCACGCACCTCCGACAGTCTGGAAGTAGGCCCGGATGGCGGCGGGCGTGCTGGCGCGCCCGATTCCACCCAGGTATCGATCCGGCCGTACCACGACGGCCGTGTCCGGACCCGCGTGCAGCGACCGCCGGACCACGCCCGCGTAATCCGGCACGACCTGCCACGCAGGTGTGTCCGGGATCGCGTCGGCGGGCACACCCGGCGAGTCGAACACGATCACCGGTACGTCCCTCGGGACCGCGCGGTACAGCGCGGTGAACCCGTCGACTTCGTCCCACCGTCGGCCCCGGCCCGCCCAGGCCAGCACCGCCGGAGTACCGGCAGGCCACAGGTCCCACAACCGGTGCGGTGTCGCCGGGCCGCTTCCGTCCAGCAGCGGGTCGGGCAGCCGGGCACCGACGTACGGGCGGCCCACGACAGTGGCCAGCAGACCACGTGCGTGCCGGGCGACGAGCCTCGGCGCGGACGCGGGCACCAGACCGGCCGGATGTCCTTGGCGCACACCGCTGACCACCGGCGGCAGCGCCCGTTGCACCACGCCGCGTCGCCCCGCGTTCGACCACAGCCGGTCTCGGGCGGACCGGGCGAACCGGCTGCTCAGAGTGGCTCCCTTGGTCATCCGGTCGGCCATCAGCACGGTCAGCGACGCGGCCGGCCTGCGCTCGGCGTCGTAGGAGTCGAGCAGCACGTCCGGGGCCTCGCCCCGGCACACCTTGGCCAGCTTCCAGCCCAGGTTGACCGCGTCCTGCAGCGCGGCGTTGACGCCTTGCGCCCCGGCCGGGCTGTGCACGTGCGCGGCGTCACCGGCGAGCAGGACCCGGCCGGACCGGAAGCGCGCCGCGATGCCCTGCCGCACGCGGAATCCACTGAGCCACTCGAGCGAGGTCAGCGTGATCGGAACCGGGCTGCGCGCGGTCACCAGCTGCTGTACCCGGGCCATCGGCCACTCGGCCGGATCGGGCCGTTGCGCGCCGACGGTCATCGTCAGGCGCCACTGGTCGCCCGGCATGGGCAGCACGTGCAGCACGGCGTTCGCGTGCAGGAACCAGTTGATCCAGTCCCGGGGCAGCCCGGTGCGCAGCCGCACGTCGGCGAGCAGCCAGCCGTACTGCTCCAGCTCGCCGGACATCGCGATCCCGGCGTCGGCCCGGACCTGGCTGGCCGGGCCGTCGCAGCCGACCAGCCAGTCCACCTCAGTGGTCTCCTGACCGTCCGCGCTCTCCAGGGTGACCGTCGGCAGCCCCGAGACCGATGTCCGGGCCTGGACCAGCCGCACGCCCTTCTCGACCTTCCCGCCCAGCTCGACCAGCCGGCGTTCCAGCAGCTCCTCGGTCTCCGGCTGCGGCAGGACCAGGCCCCAGCCGTACCGCGAATCCAGGCCGGCCAGGTCGAAGGAGGTCAAGGGCCGCCCCTGCGACCACAGGGAGCCCCCGCGCACCGGCAGCCCGCGCTCCGCCGCCTCGTCGGCGACTCCCAGATCCCGCAGGATCTCCAGGCTCCGCGGCCAGATCGCGATGCCCTTGGACCGGGTGCCGTGCTCGATCGCGGCGTCGATCACCCGGCACGGCACGTTCGCGCGGTGCAGCTCGCAGGCCAGCGCGAGCCCGGTCGGCCCGGCACCGACCACGAGCACGCTCGGCCAGGACGAGTGTGGTTGCGACAGTGTGGCCATCGACCGTCATCCTCCGAATCGTTGGAACACCAGTGAAGTGTTGTGACCGCCGAACGCGAACGAGTTGGACAGCGCGACGTCGACGTCGGCTTTGCGAGCCTCGCCGGCCACGTAGTCGAGATCGCAGTCCGGGTCTGGCCGGGTGAGGTTGATCGTCGGCGGCAGCTGGTGCCGGTCGATGGCCAGCGCGCACACCGCGGCCTCGACACCTCCGCTCGCCCCCAGCAGGTGACCGGTCATCGACTTGGTCGAGCTGACCGCCAGCCGCCTGCTGTGCGCACCGAACGACTGCTTGATCGCCCGAGTCTCGGCGACGTCCAGCAGCGGCGTCGAAGTGCCGTGGGCGTTGATGTAGTCCACCCGGTCCGGCCGAAGCCCGGCATCACGCAACGCCAGCGTCATCGCCCGTTCAGCGGCCAGGCCGTCCGGGCGGGGCGCGGTCATGGCGTACGCGTCGTTGGTCTGTCCACATCCGACGATCTCGGCGAGCACCCGCGCGCCCCTGTCGATCGCCGACTCGGCGGTCTCCAGCAAGAGCAGGCCAGCACCTTCACCGAGGACGAAGCCGTCCCGGTCGGCGTCGAACGGCCGCGACGCGCCCGCAGGATCGTCGTTGCGCCGCGACAGCGCACGCATGTTGCCGAATCCGGCGATCAGCGGCGACACCACGCACGCCTCGGTGCCACCGGCCAAGGCCGCACTCGCCCGGCCCTCGCGCACGAGCCCGAACGCGAGGGCGATGGCGTCGGCACCGGACGCGCAGGCCGTGGACGTCGCCACCGCAGGACCCCCGAACCCGTGCATGCGAGCCACGGTCCCGGCGGCCATGTTCACGATCGACGACGGCACGAAGTACGGCGACACCAAGGCAGGAGTACTCGCGTCCACCTGGACGCCGTCCATGATCGTCCGGGCCCCGCCGATCGAGCTGCCGATCACGGTCGCCACGTCCGACCGGTCGGTGAACGCGGCACCTTCGAGAGCCATGGCCGCCGCGGCGACGGCGAACTGGCAGAACCGGTCGGTCCGGCGGGTGTCCTTGCGGGAGCTGAGCCAGTCGAGCGGGTCGAAGCCCGGGACCTCGGCGGCGATCCGGACGTCCAGGCGGCAGGCGTCGAACGCGGTGATCGGCCCGGCCCCGGACATCCCGGCCATCAGGGCGTCCCACGTCGTGTCGGTGCCGATGCCCAACGGAGTGACCAGGCCGACACCCGTCACCACGACTCGTCTACGGCTCACGACGGTGTCCCGGCGCCGAGGCCGAACAGCGACTCCAGCCGCACAGCGAGATTGCCGTCGCCCTCCACCTCCAGGTGGCCGCGCATCAACAAGTCCATCCCGGTGCTCGCGCCGAACGCCATACGCAGGAAGTGGATCGCGTCGAGCGTGAAGGTCACGTCGGCGGGTGGCCCGGCATCCGGCGTCGGCACGACCACACACGTACCGGTGGGGCCGAGGACGAGGTCACGGCGGATCGGACCTGGTGGGTTGTTGCGGCACACGTGCCAGCGTGCGACGACCGGCGGGTCGAACGGGACGTGGGTGTAGAACTCCGGCATGCGGGCGAACACGGCATTCAGCACGGTGTCGCCTTCGGCCGTGGCCAGCAGCTCGGCGAGTGCGTCCTCGTCGACGCCCTCCAGTGCGCCGCGCAGGATCTCCCGATCGGCACCGGCGAGCCTGGCGAGGTCCGCGCCGGTCAACGTCCGGCCGGCCGGAACGTGGTCGCTCATGTGGTGTGCTCCCCGCTGGATCTGGACAATGTGTGGACAGACGTGAGAGCGGACCGGAGTGCCGTGTCCACCTCGACGGCAGGCTCGTGGCCGGGCAGCAAGTCGACGAGATGACCGTCAGGGCGGACCAATGCCGCCGCGTACGTCCCGAGGAGTGTGCGTGCCGTGGGCAGCCCTTGAGCTCGTACGGGGGCTGACCCGATTGCGGCCGACCAGGTTTCGACCTGAGCGGGATCGGTGAACAGGACGAAACCGGGGCCGTCGATGTCTACTGTGGACGTGCTGTGCGACTGGTCGAGCCAGTGGTGCGGTACCCGTCCACCGCGAACCAGCTCCGCGCGGTAGTCCACCACGTCCGGCACGACGGGCCCGTCGTCGCCGGGATCGCGGTAGCGAAAACCCAGTGCCTGGCCCGGATAGTCGAAGTGCGGCCGCTGCTGCTCGACAAGCGGGCGCAACCGCTGCCGCGCCGCCGTGCCCGCCGGTCCCGGATCGGCGAGCGGGCCGGTGCACTCCGCGAAGAACTTCATGGTCTGGATCGCGTTGTGCTCGCTCTGCGCGGCGTTGAACTCGGCCACCGGCCGCCGCTCGGTCTCGTAGCTGTCCAGCAGGTCGTCCCCGGCCCGGCCGGACAGGACGGCGGCGAGCTTCCACGCCAGGTTGTGCACGTCCTGGATGCCGGTGTTCATGCCGAACCCGCCCGTCGGGGGGAAGGTGTGCGCCGCGTCCCCGGCCACGAACACCCGCCCGCTCGCGTCCCGCCACCGGTCCACTTCGGTCGTCGCCATCAACCAGTCCCGGACCGACAGCACCTGGGGTGTCTCGGCCACACCGAGCGCGGTCCGCAGCAACGCGGGCAGGTCGAGTTCGGAGCCGAACAGCCGGTGCTCGTCGGCGGCCGACATCGCGGGCACTTCCAGCAGCCATTCACCGAGGCGCGGGTCGACCGTGATCAGGGCTCCCTGGACCGACTGCCCGACGAGCCAGTAGATCGCACTGCCGACGGCACCGGCGACAGCCGAGGGTGCCAGCCGGAAGTGCACGTCCAGCAGGCGCCCCAGGGGAGACTTGGCCGTCTCCGTGATGCCCACCCCGGCCCGCAGCCCGCCGTGCAGCCCTTCGGCCAGCACGACGTAGCGCGATCGGATCCGTTCCGTGCCTCCCGGTCCGTTGACCGTGACGACGGCACCGTCGGTGTCGGTGTCCACAGCGGTTGCCGTGCAACCGAACCACAGGTTCACCCGGGGATCGCTGGTCAGCGACTGGGTCACGATCGACGCGATCCGGTGCTGCGCACAGATGGCGGGCAGCTCCGGGCTCTGCGCGGCCTTCACCATCAACTGCCGTGCCGAGCCGACCAGATCCAGCCTGCCGACCTCCGGCCCGACCAGCGCGGTGCGCCAGCTGATGGTGGCGGCGGACTGGATCGGCACGCTGGCGGCCCGAACCCGCTCGGCCAGGCCGAGCGTGCGCAGGATCTCCATGGTCCGCACATTGACTACGGTCGCCCGTGGGTGCGGTGCGGGCCGGAAACCGCGCTCCACCAACGTGACCGTGACGCCGCATCGGGCCAGGAGCGCCGCGGCCGTCAGCCCGACCGGGCCGCCGCCGACCACCACGACATCGGGGCCGGACCGGGCCGTCACGACTTCGCCTCGGCGGCGAGCACTGGCGCCAACGCCCGTCGGAGTGCCCGGTCGAACCGACGCCCCGCCAGCTTGCGCACCAGCGCGACCACAGGAAGTCCGAAGAGGACCGAACCGAACAGCCAGCAGAGGAACGCCACCAGAACCAGTCGACGCGGCACACCCGGCCGCGCGGCCTTGGCCAGCCGGGCCCAGACACCGAAGAACCGACCGGCCAGCAGGTCCGCGGCGGCGATCGTCTGGTCGACCACCGCGGCGTCGCTCCGGCGCAGGGCTCCGGGAACACGGTCGGCTAGTGCGCCGCCCGCGTCGGCCGTGGCCTCGGCGACTGCTTCGCCCGCTGCTCGTACCCTGGCCAGTTGCTCGGGTCCGACCCCGGCTCTGGGAAAGACGGAGAACGGCTCTCGCCGTCCGGTGAGCAGCCAGCGCAGCGTCGTGACGAACGTGGCCGCCGGTGGGGCGTCGTCGATGGCGGCCACCGTGCCCAGGTAGCGCCCGCCCACCTGGTTCACCTGGCGTCGCACCGCGACCGCGGCGGAGTACCACATGTTGCGGCACGCGGTGAGGCCGATGACCGGTACCCCCGCGAACTCGTCCGCGAACCGGACCAGAACCGAGCGCATCGGGACCGAGGGAGCCAGGTACCAGACCTGGAACGCGTACACCACCAGGTCCGGGGCTCGGTCGTCCTCGACCGCGCCGCCGTGCTCGATCGAAACATCGGACACTGTGGACCGGTCGGCGGCCTCGGTGAGCACGCTGACGAACCGCCTGGCGGACCAGGGAAAGGGATAGTCCTCTTTGGGTACGACCTGCCGCCGGTCCACTCGCCAGCCCGCGTCGGCCAGCGGACCGACGAAGGCGTCCACCGTCTCCTTGAGCTGGCCGGTCTGGCTGTACCAGTAGACCCGGACCAGCGGTGCCCGGCCGGTCAAGTTCGCACCTCGTCATTCGTGACGGCGGTCAGGTGCATGAAGGCGATGGAGAACCGCCCCGACTCGGGAACCATGCACAGCAGCTTGTCTCCCGGCGAGACGAGGCCGGAGGTCATCAGCTCGTCCAGGATGACGAAGATGGCCGCGCAGCCGATGTTGCCGACCTGCTGCAGGTTGCTGAACCACGTGTCCAGCGGCGGTCCGTCCACCTGGCGCCGCCGCAGCTGCGTGAGCACCATTTCCTTCATTTTCTCGCTGGAGTAGTGGGCCGGGAACCAGCGGATCGCGCTCGGGTCGAACCGGCCTTCGGCCAGCAGCCGCTCGTACTCGTCGACGCCGCACTTGACCAGGTGCGGGAGCAGTGCCAGGTTCTGCCGCATGACCAGCGCGCCCGCCGCGGTGGCCGCCGTCGCGTCCGGATAGTCCAGCCAGGACTGCCGGGTCTCGCCGGACTCGCTGCCGAAGTGCATGCAGGTCGGCCCGGTGTTGGCGAACGAGGTCAGGCTGATCCAGTCGACGCGCAGGCTCGTTCCGTTGACAGCCGGGCGATCCCGTAACACCATGGCCCCGGCGCCATCGGACAGCATGTAGCGCATGAACGCCATTTCCAGTGCCATGGCGCCGTCGCCGGACACCGGTGCCACGCCGTTGTAGCGGGTGTTCTTGAACGTGCGGGACTGGAATTCGGCCGCAGCCACCAGCGCGGTGTGCTTCTCGCCGACGGTGATCTGGTGGTGGGCGGCCTTGAGGGCGGTCATGCCCGCGTTGCACAGGCCTCCAGCGGTGACGATCTCACACGCCGGGCCACCGAGGTCGCCGTGCACCATGCTGGCGAATCCGGGCGCCATCAGGTCGGGGATGGTGGTACCGCAGGCGATCAGGTCGACGTCGTCGATCGTGACGCCCGCGCGGCCGATCGCCTCGCGGGACGCGTTCACCGCCATGTCCGTGCTGGAGACGACCGTGCGCTGCTGCCGGTCGATGGCGTAGTACCGTGTCTTGATCCCGTTGTTGAGCAGCGTCTGGTCACGAACGAGCGCGGAGTTCGGGCCGACAGCGCCGAGGTACTCGTCGATTTCCTCGTTGCTCACCGGTGATCCCGGCAGGAACCGGCCGGTGCTGACGATGTAGGAGGTCATTTCGCACCACGTTCCTGCGTGTCGGATGACACGGCGCGCGACGCCGTGATGCGTTGGGTGACGAGGTCGACCGCCTGCCCGACGCGGTCGAGGCCGAGCAACCGCTCGTCGTTGAGGGCAACGCCGTACTCGCGTTGCAACTCCTGCGTCAACGCCACCAGTTCGAGCGAATCGATGTCGATCTCGGCGAAGGAGACGTCGTCGTTGACGTCGCCGCGAAACCCGCACACCTGCCGCACGAACGTCTCGATGCGGGAACGAACCTCGGCTCGCAGTGCCGTGTCCGTGTTCGTCATTTTCTCTCCATTTCCACGAAGCGCGGCTCGGTGCCCTGCCGCACCAAGTGGTAGGACTCCGCGTCGAACCGTCTGGCGCGGCGGCGAAACCGCCAACTGGCGCCCGGCCACAGGGTGGTGTTGTGGCCGTCGGCGTCGAGGTAGTAACTCGTGCAGCCACCGGTCACCGACACGGTGCGCCCCACCGCGTCCCCGGCGGCGGCCATGAACCGGTGTTGAACCCGCGGCCGGACCTCGATCACTTCCACCGCACCGGCGACGGCAGTCCGTAGGGCGTCGGTGATGTAGCCCGCCTGCGCCTCGATCATGACCAGCAACGAGGTGTGCGACGTGCCGGCGTGTGGACCGGTGAACAGGAACAGGTTGGGAAATCCGCTGACACAGGTGCCCAGATAGGCCGCACGGCCCTGCGCGCGCCAGGTCTCGGCCAGGCTGCCGCCACCACGCCCGTACAGCCGGTGGGTGATCGGCGGATCCGTGACCGTGAAGCCGGTGGCGAAGATGATCGTGTCCGCCTGCCGTGACGTGCCGTCGGCCGTGACGATGCCGTCCGCCGTCACCCGGGCGATCGGGTTGTCGACGAGTTCGACGTGGGGCCGGGTGAGGGCCGGGTAGAAGTCGTCGGACAGCAGCACGCGCTTGCAGAAGATCCGGAAGTCCGGGGTCAGCCTGCGGCGCAGTTCCGGATCCGGGACCTGCGCGCGCAGGTGGGCCCGGCCTTGGCCCTCCAGCATCGCCAGCAGCACCCGGTTCCCGCCGACCGCCAGTGCGGGCAGCTCACGCGTCCAGTACTGGAACGCACGCAGCATCCGTTGCGTGGCAGGCACAGCCCGGAACAGGCCGCGGCGCAGGGCACCGGCGGGCCGTGTCTTCTTCGGCATCACCCAGGCCGGGGTTCTCTGGTACACCTGCACGGACTTGGCCAACTCCGCGACAGCGGGGACGATCTGCACCGAGGACGCGCCGGTGCCGATCACCGCGACCCGCCGTGCGGTCAGGTCGTGACCGTGCTCCCAGCGCGCCGAGTGGAAAGCGGTCCCGGTGAACTCGTCCAGGCCCGGCAGTGCGGGTACCGCGGGCTGGTCGAACGGACCCGTGGCGGCGACCAGGAACGTCGCCGTGACAGGCCCCCGGCTGGTCTCGACCTGCCAGCGCCTGGCGTCGTCGTCCCACTTCGCGGACAACACCTCGGTGTTCAGCGAGATCCGGTCGGCCAACTGCCAGCGTCGCACACACTCGTGGAGGTAGCTGAGGATCTCGTCCCGCGACGCGAAGGACCACGTCCAGGCCGGATTGGGTGCGAACGAAAAGGAGTAGAGCGTGGACGGGATATCGCACGTGCAGCCCGGATAGTCGTTGTCCCGCCACGTTCCCCCGATGTCGGCCGACCGCTCGGCTATCAGAAAGTCGCGGATTCCAGCCTGGTGGAGCCGGATGGTGAGGCCTATTCCCGCGAAACCGCCGCCCACGACCAGAACGTGGACGTCGGTCGGTAACCTCGAAGTGGTAGCTGTATTCGAATCCGGCCCGCGTGAAGGTGATTTAGAAACGTCCGGCGATGACAATTTCGCCATGCCCCCATCCAGTGCGAATTGTGTGGAGAAAGGCCCGGGATACGCGGGCCGATGCGACCGCCGTCCAGCGGCACGACCAAGGTTTGCAAAGGCCATGTAGCCTGTCAAGGCGGCAAACCGAGTGGTCAGGCGCCCCGAGTCGGGTGGCGGGCAACTGGGTAAATTCCCCACTTGACTCGGCCGCTCGTTGTTGATCGCGTTCAACGGATCACGTCACGCCGGTGCTGGCGGCAGCATGCGCCTTCCGTCGACTCGCCCGTTCGGTTAGCTTGGTCGGACGTTGCCCACATCTTTGAGCGCACTCCGCGCCGAGGTGGGCCGTGCACAGCCCGGCTGGGTATTCACAAACGATTCGGAGGCCACCATTGGGTGCCAGCGGTGACGTCGTGCGTCAAGCCTATGACGTCTTTGGTCGCGGAGAAATCGACCAGTTCATCAAGCTGCTCGACGATTCGGTGGAATGGAACATCCCGGCGGAGCTGCCGTACGGCGGGATCTACCGCAGCCCGGAAGCGGTGGTCGAGATGATGTCCACCATTTCGAACTACTACCTGACCCGCAACCTGGAGATCACCTCGTTCGACGAGCTGGACGACCTCGTGGTCGTCCGCGGCAGGCACTTCGGCAAGGTGACCGACGGCCGGGACTACGACGCCGGGTTCGCGGCGTTCTTCACCGTCCACGCCGGGCGGATCGCCACCATGCGGGAGTACGTCGATCCCGGCAAGGTCATCCTGGTGCTGGACTCCCTCAAAACCGAGAACGCGGGCCGATGACCGCGTCCGTGAACACAGAGATCATCGAGGAGTTCCGGGCCACAGGCGGTCGGATCACCAATCCGCTGGTGCCCGAAGGCATCCGGCTCGCCGTGCTGACCACCACCGGCGCCCGGACGAACCTGCCGCGGACCTGCCCGGTGGCGTACTTCGCCCACGGCCGTGACGCCATCGTGGTGATCGCGTCCGCGTACGGCGCCGCCAGCCACCCCGCCTGGTACCGCAACCTCGTCACGAATCCACAAGTGACAGTCGAGGTGCCTGCCGACTCCGGCGACCTGGCCCGGCGCACGGCCAAAGCCAGGACCGCGCGGGGTGCGGAGCGCGACGGGCTGATCGCCGCCATGGCGGTCGAGTCGCCGATCATGTCGGGTTTCGTCGAGAACGAGCACCGCGAGGTCCCGGTGGTCGTCCTCGAGTTCCTGGAAGGCCCGCACGACGACGCTCAGCCGATGACCGACCTCGAGAAGCTGGTCGCCGAGCGCGAGATCCGGGCCGCGATGACCCGGTACTGCCGGGGCATCGACCGGCTGGACGAAGACCTGATCCGGTCGGCCTACCACCGGGACTCGTACGACGACCACGGCATGTACAAGGGTGACGGGTACGCGTTCGCCGCGGACGTCGTGCCGAAGATGCGCGAGGCGTTCGAGTCCACAATGCACTTCATCGGCAACTCGCACATCGAACTGGACCGCGACGTGGCCGCGGTGGAGACCTACTTCATCGCCTACCACGTGCTGCGGGAGGTCACCGAAGGGCGGCGGCTGATGACCTTCGCCGGTCGCTACGCCGACCGGTTCGAACGCAGGAACGGCGAATGGAAGCTCGCCAGCCGTATCGTCGTCCTCGACTGGGACGAGATACGTGACCTGGGCGCGGCCAACCCGCCGGAGATGCGATCCACCTTCACCGCGGGCCGCCGCGACCGCGACGACCTCGTCTACCACCTTCGCTGACCACCACATCGAAAAAAGGCGTTGGGCCGGACAGGGACTGTCCGGCCCAACGCCTTTTCCGCTACCGGGTGGCGTGGACCCCGCCGTTGACGTTGACGACCTGGCCGGTGATGAACCGCGCCCCCGGCGATGCGAGGAAGTAGACGATGTCGGCGACCTCCTCAGGGTTTCCGTGCCTGCCGAGCGCGGTTTGGGCGACCAGGTGGTCGTGGAAATCCGGTGGCAGGCCGTCGCCGAAGAACTCGGTGCCCGGGAAGTAGCCGGGAGACACGACGTTCGACGTCACATCCCGCGGCCCCAGTTGCCCGGCAAGTCCGACGCTGTACGAGGCCAGCGCCGCCTTCGCCGCGCCGTACGAGCCGCTACCCTGGTCGGCGGCAACGGATCCGATGTGGATCAGCGCGCCACCGCGGGCGAACCGCTCCGAGAGCGCCTCGGTCATCAGCACCGCGGTGACGAGATTCGCGTCGATGTCCGCCTGCCACCTCGTCAGGACCTCCCGCAGCCCTTTCGCAGGCGGCGCGCCGAGGCCCCTGAGGCCACCGGCGTTGTTGACCAGCACATCGACCTCGCCATCGACACCGGCGGCCACGCGCTCGACGGTTTCCGGATCCGCGCCGTCGCCCGGCAGACCAAGCACATTCTCACCGAGTGCCTGGCAGGCCCGCGCCAGCACATCGGCTCGCCGCCCGGTGATGTAGACGCGGTCACCGTCCTTGGCGAACCGCGCGGCGATGAGAAATCCGAATCCACTGCCCCCGCCGGTCACAAGCACCGTTCTGGCCATGCGTAATCCTTTCTCAAGGCGATTTCGTTTCGACTTCCGTACCGCCACGCCTGCGGTGGTCGTGGCCGGCCGCCCCGCGACTGCCTTCGTGCCGGAGGGCGATTAGCGCGGATCGCGTCGAGCGGCCAGTTGCACCGCGAGGCGTTGCCAGTTCTCCGCGCACTGGCTCGCCAGCTCGGTGATGGTGTTGAGCCAGTGCGGCGGCAGGCTGTCGGCGATCGTGTCCCAGTCGACCTCGTTGCGGATATGCGGTTCCAGGGCACGCAGAAGCGTGCGTCCCGCCGCGGTCGCCCGTAACGAGGGGTCGGAACGCAGATCGTGGATGTGCCGCCATCGATCGATGTTCGACTCCGCGCCCGAGGACATTCTGGCATTCATTGTGCTAGAATGATTGGGCCGTGGATGAGGGATGATTGTGTCGCTCGATTGGTTCCACCGCACGGGATCCTCGCCGTTGCCCAGGCGACGCCGGACGTCTTTGACCGTGGTCTGCGAGATTCCGGCGAGTCGCGCCACCCTGCTGAGCGGTTCTTCCGGGTGTTCACGCAGCAGTTTGGCGGCTGTCCGTCGGCCGTCGGCCGTCGTGTGGGGGCGGACGCGGCCGTCGCGTCCGATCCGGGTGACCGGTTGCGCGCTGTCGCCGATTCGCCTGCGCAACGCGCCGACGGTTTTGTGGCTCAGCCCGACCTGCACGGCGATCGCCCGGTCCGACCACTCGCCCCACGTCCGGATTATTCGGATCGCCGCTCTCTTCCGGTCGGCGAGGGACAACGGCAAACCGTGTGCGGTGTTGGCGACGACGGACAACAAGAATGACGTGTCCGCGTCGGTGACGATCAGCCGAGCGTCGATCAACTCCAGCCCACGCAACGCTGCGGCGTGCACACGGTGCATGCCGTCGATGACCCGCATTTCGCGTTTGTCGACGAGGATCGGTGGAAATGGGCACTCCATTTCCGCCAGCAGGCTGGCATGTCTGTTGCTCACTCCGCCTATCCGAGGAGAGTCATCTGCTGGGCGCAACGAATCCAGTCGGACCCGCTCAATCGGGAACTTGCGGACAAACTCATCGAAAGAGGCCACGAAAAACTCGGGCACAGTACCATGTGGCGTTGAGTATTTCGACGTAATCTGGACCAGCTCCCCTCTGTCTCCACCCCAGTCTGAATCACCCCGTATCACATGACAACGAACACATCGCCATGTCGCAGGTCAGGTGAACCCGCGCGAACAATCCCGAGATGGATTCAATTGAGATCACAGGATGCGCACAAGGTTGTTTTACAACCTTACCGACTTGATGAAAATATTATGGCCCCCCGAACCCCAGTACCTGCTCGCGTAGGTGTTGCCCGGCACTACGGAGACCGTCACACGGTGGCGTAACAGTCGGAGAAACATGTCGGGAAACATCCCCTCCCAGCGGCCCGCACTCGCAATGTACAAGCCGGGGGCGGCATCGCGCCAGAGCGCGGACGCGATGACAGGCGCCCGGAGAACTCGGGAAAACTTCCTGAACCGCTCTTCTTGACAGGAGGTTCACCGGGTGCCATTTTCCGGTACAGGAAGTCGGGATCATGGAGCGGTCGCGGTTGTGTGCCATATGTGGACGCACGGGATGGAGGTTGACAGGTTGTCAGCCAATGCGCCGGGGATGGCGGGTCCGTAGTGGACTTCATGTCCTTTGTGGTCAGTCGACGGCGCGGCGGTGTGGGACGCTCGTCACACGACGACATACCCGGGACATACCCGGGACATGCTCGAATGGCCGTACGCGAAATGACAGTGTGCTTGATCGCGAGTGGCGATCAAGCACACTGTCATCCCGGTATTGAGGATCGATCGAAGTACCCTGATTTGTTCGATATCCACCGACCGCCGCGGTCTACAGTTTGTTGCTGGACCATTTCGCTATGTCGGTTTCCAGGCGGTCGTGGATCCACTGCTTCATCTCGGAGTCGTCGGACCTGCCGGTGTTGTTGATGCTCACCGATTTCCCGCCGAGCTGCCGCCACTGCTCGACCGCCTTCTGCGGGTAGCACTGGAGCGGGATGTACAGCGTGTTCGCGTCCGTCGGTACCGCGAGGCCGGAGGAGATCTGTTGCTGGGTCAACATGCCCTTGGCCGGGAAATGGGTGTGTCCCTGTGGACCGCCGTGACCGATCGTCACCAGGACCACCGGCCGGTTGGCTGCCCCGGAGTCGCGTAGCCCGTCGCGAACCTGTGCCAGGTCGTTGAAGGGCATCCAGGCCTCTTCGACGTCCGCCTTGGCCCTGCGCAGGAAGAGTCCGTCATCGGGCCGGAAGACGACGACGTCCTCGAAGCGGGAGAGCAGGATCATCTGGACCGTGCTCGTCACTTCGGCGTGGATCATTTCCTGGTCCATCGCCTGCTGCACACCGGACACACCGAACGCGTTCTTCATGATCTCGTTCTCGTGGTCCGCGTCGTCGAGCCGGACGCGGTCGAACATCTCTCGCGCGAGCCGCTCCGTGTCATCGTCGAATCCGCTCAGCCGCTTCGATTCGTACACGTGTCGCAGCTTGCTGATCTGGAAGTCGGTGAGGTTGCTGCCCGCCCAGACCACCACGCCGACGGGGCTCCCGCCGGTGCCTGATTCCATGCTCATGTGACAACTCACTCCTGTGGGTCGTTTCGCCGGTACGGAAATTACAGACCCGCCGAGATCCTCTGCAGACCGTTCGCCCGGCAGGGGCGGTGAATTCTCCTGTTGGCCCAACCGTATGGTTCGCCGCCTGCTCCGTCCGGGTAATGCCGCACAGGGCCGGTAACGCCTTTGCGTGCGGCCCGATAGGGCAACAGGATTTTCCGAACGAAAAGGGAGATGTATGCACGCCATGTGACTACGTCACGGGCGTGCAAAGCGCCACTCTGTGCGCAACACCGTCTGACGGCGGCACGGGCATCGTGATCTTCGGCGTAGGATCGGCTCACTGGGCTCGTCACCTCACCGAGAGGGGAATCCGAGCGATGTCCGATCTGTGTTTCCTGTCCGCCGGTGAGCTGGTCGCGATGATGGCTCGTCGGCAGGTCTCGGCTCGTGAGGTGCTTGACGCGCACCTGGACCGGATCGAGCGGGTGAACCCGGCGGTGAACGCTGTCGTGACGCTGGCTGTCGATCACGCGAAGCGGCTGGCCGATCGCGCCGACGAAGCGGTGATGCGCGGTGAGACGCTCGGTGTGCTGCACGGACTTCCCGTGCTGCACAAGGATCTGACCGAGACGAAGGGGATCAGGACCACGTACGGGTCGACCGTGTACGCGGACTTCGTGCCCGATTTCGACTCGCTCGTCGTGGAGCGGCTGGTGGGCGCGGGGGCCGTGACCATGGGCAAGACCAACACGCCGGAATGGGGGACCGGTTCCCAGACTGTCAACCGGGTCTTCGGTCCCACCCTGAACCCCTACGACCTGAGCCGGACGTGCGGCGGGAGCAGCGGTGGGGCCGCCGTGGCGCTGGCGACCGGGATGGCGCCCATCGCGGACGGCAGCGACATGGGAGGATCGCTGCGCAACCCGGCGAGCTTCTGCAACGTGGTCGGCTTGCGCCCGTCGATCGGCCGCGTGCCGAGTTGGCCGTCCCGCGCGCCGCAGTTCACGTTGGGGACGGCGGGGCCGATGGCGCGCACAGTGCCGGACGTGGCGCTGCTGATGCGGGTGCTCAGTCCGCCGGATCCTCGGCACCCGCTGTCGTCATCGGTGCCCCCGGAGCGTTTCGCAGAGTCGTTGCGGCGGGATTTCACCGGTGTCGTGGTGGCGTGGACGGATGATCTGGGCGGCCTGCCGGTCGACCCGCGGGTGACCCGGGCCATGGCGCCCGGGCCCGACGTGTTGGCGTCGCTGGGTTGCGCGGTTCGCCGGGAGGCCCCCGACCTCTCAGCCGCCGAGGACGCGTTCCTCGTCTGGCGCGCCTGGTACTACGCGTTGATGCTCGGAGACACGCTGCGCGACCGACCCGCGGACGTGGGAGAGAACGCGGCGTGGAACGTCAGAGTCGGGCTGGAGTTGACCGGCGCGGACCTGGCGCGCGCGGAACGAGCGCGCACCGCGCTGTACCACCGGATGCGGGAGTTCTTGGAGCGGAACGAGTTCCTGGTCACCCTGGTCAGCCAGGTGCCGCCGTTCGACGTGCGGTTGCCGTACCCGCCCGAGGTCGGCGGGGTGCGGAGCGAGACGTACCTGGACTGGATGCGCGCCTGCTGGTCGATCTCCGCGACCGGCCTGCCCGCAGCATCGGTGCCGTTCGGCTTCACCGACGACGGACTGCCGGTCGGCCTGCAGGTCGTGGGACGGCCTGGCGACGACTTCGGCGTCCTCCAGTTGGCCCACGCCATCGAGGAAGCCACCGGCGCTGGGCGACGGCGACCACCGGTGTCGGGCTCGTAGGCACAGGCTCTACCGCCTGACGAAATCGACACCAATGGCCGTGCGGTGGCCGCTCAGAACAGGGTCGCTGGTTCGACCGGCTCGGGCTCGGGCAGTGGGTCGAGATCGGGCACGAGCGCCCGTACGTCGTCGTGGAACCGGCGGGCCAGCGCGGGCGCGTCGTCGTTGTCGGGGGTGTGTACGAAGACCGTTGGTGACCGGCCCGCGCGTAGCCAGTCGGCGACCACCGTGGTCCAGGCCTGCCATCCTTCGACTGTCTGCTCGATCGAGTCGCGGCCCAGGTAGCGGACGATGGGGTGGTCGGTCAGTGCTCGTGTGCGTCGTGGCAGCCGTGGTTTCTTGGCCCACGCGTCCTGTTCGGCCTCGCTGGTCGGCGGGCTCTGGAAGAAGGCCGTGGTGTCGAAGGGCAGCCATTCGGCGTTCGCGTCGGCGAGCGTTGCCTCCAGCCGGGATGCGGAGCCGGTGTCGGTGAAGAACCCGGGGTGACGCACCTCCACGGCGCGCCTGCGGTCGGTGGGGAGCCTGCGCAGGAACCGGCCGAGGGCTTCGACGTCCGACGGGCCGAACGAGCCGGGCAACTGGGTCCACAGGACCGCCCGTTCGCCGAGGGGCTCCATCGCATCGAGGAACGCCCGCATCTCTTTCTCGACACCGACCAACCGGCGCTCGTGCGTGACGACCTTGGGCACCTTGACCACGAACCGGAAACCGGGATCGGTCTGCTGCGCCCACGTCTCGACGGTGGCCCGGGCGGGGATCGCGTAGAAGGTGGTGTTGCCCTCGACCGCGTTGCACCAGCCCGCATAGGCACGCAGACGCTGTTTGGCCGGCAGCGACTGCGGCACGAACCGCCCGAGCCACGCCTTGTGGGTCCACATCGCACAGCCGACATGAAGACGCGCCACTCGACCAACTCCCCTCGATCGTGGGTGAAGATAGCCTGTCGCCGGAGCGGAGAGACAGCGGCAGGCGACCGGCCGGGGCCGGTGACGAGTGTGAAGTGCTCCAAGGCGATCACAGGACGAGCATGAGCTTTCCGCCGGGCCGGCGGGACTGGCTGAGCTGGGCGGCCTCGTGGATCCGGTCGAGGGTGTAGGTGCGGGCGACCGATACGGCCAGAACGCCTTCGCCCGCCAGCCGGGCGAACTCGTCCAGCAGGTCGTAGCGCATTTCGATCTGGGTGATCCGGGTGCCCAGTTCGGCCGCGGCGGCGAAGTCCGAGACGGTGAGGACGCGGTCGGGGTCGCCGGTCAGCTCGATGAGGGTCGGCAGTGAGCCACCGGCCGGGCTGGGCCGGCCGGGGCGGTCGATCCGGCCGCCGGTCGGGGCGGTGTCCAGTGCACGGTCGACGCGGCCTTCGGCCAGCGCGGCGACGCGTTCGGCCATGCCCTCGCCGTAGCCGGTCACCTGGGCGCCGATCCCTTCCAGGGCGGCGGCCCGTGCCGGTCCGGCGGTGGCGATCACCCGGGTACCCCGGTGCAGCGCGAGGCGCACCGCGGCCTCGCCGACGGTGGAACCCGCACCGTGGACGAGCAGCAACTCACCCGGCTGGACCCCGAGGTCGTCGAGCGCTCGCCACGCCGTCTCGGCCGCCATCGGCAATGCGGCGGCCTGCTCGGCGGTGACGCTCTCGGGAATGCGCGCCCAGTTCGTCAGCAGTGCGTATTCGGCGGCTCCGGCTGTCGGACCGTCGAAGGTCGCCGGGCCGAACACGCCGTCGCCGATCTGCACGCCGTCGACGCCCGCACCGAGCGCGTCGACGGTGCCCGCGATCTCGAAGCCGACCCCGCGCGGCAGCGGCGGCAACCGGTCGGCGAGGAGGCCGTCGACCACCGCCCAGTCGGCCGGGTTCAGGCCGCACGCCCGCACGGCGATCCGGATCTGGCCGGGTCCCGGCTCCGGCTTGGGCACCTCACGGAGCACGATCGCGTCCGGGGAACCGAATCGGTCGAACTGCAGCGCCTTCATGACGATCTCCTGCGGTGATGACAGCATCTGTTGTCATCGACCCTAGCAGAGTGACGACAGCCTCTGCTGTCATCCTGGTGGTATGCCGAGATGGGAGTCCGACGCACAGGGCCGGCTCGAGCGCGCGGCGCTCGAGCTGTTCGAGACGCAGGGATTCGAACGCACCACGGTCGCGCAGATCGCGGGCGCCGCCGGTCTGACCGAGCGGTCCTTCTACCGTTACTTCCCCGACAAGCGGGAAGTCCTCTTCGCGGGCAGCGAGCTCGAGGCCCACCTCGTCGCCCGGGTCGAGACGGCCGCCCCGGACCTCATGCCGTTCGAGGTGCTGCTGACCGCGCTGGGGACCGCCGACGAGGTCTTCCGCTCGCGCGAGTTCCTGCTGCGCCGCGTCAAGGTGATCGCCGCCAACCCAGCGCTGGCCGAACGCGACCTGATCAAACTCGCCGACGTCGCCGGCGCACTGGCGCGGGCGCTCGAGCGCCGTGGCGTCGAGCCCGGCGAGGCACGCTTCATCGCCGACGTGGTGATCGCGATCGCCCGGCGCGCCACGTCCCGCTGGCTGGCCGACCCGGCCGCGACCCTGTCCGAGCTCATCGCTCAGGCCGCCGCCGAGTTGCGCGAGGCAGTCACGCCGTGAGCACCTTTGGGCCGCCGAGCAGGCTCCCCTTCGACGCGATCTGCCCGGTAGCGGACCGGCCGTTATCCCGGCGTTAACGACATCGTTCGCGGCCGCGCAACAGCGGCCTCAGCACAGTGGCCACCGTGAAATCATTGAAGTTACTCACGATCGTCGCCATCGCCGCGACGTTCGCCGGTACCGCGACCGTGAGCGCCAGCCCGGACGCGACCGCGAGACCACCCGCGTGCCAAACGCCGCCACCGCAGCCGCCGCCGTTGAAACCCACCACGGTCACCGCGGTCGGCCAGGCGTACCACTGCATCCTCGACAACTACTTCAGCGGCCCGGTCCTGGACAGCCGCTCGCTGCTGCAGCCGGCATTCTCGGCGCTCACCCGCGAGATGCAACGACGTGGACTGGACCGGTCGACCGCGACGGCCCCCGTGCTGACCGGCAAACGGGACAGCGACTGGAAGGCGTTCAGCAAGGCGTACCAGGACATCATGGCCCAGTTGCCCAAGGAGACACACCAGGCTGTCGCTGAGGTGACCATCCGCGCGATGGTCGGCAGCCTCGGCGACAACCACGCGATGTGGATGCGCCCGACTGAGGGTGAGGACTCGTTCCCCGTCGGCTTCATGCCCTCCCACGCGCGCGGCCCTGGCGAAACGGATCCCACGGCGACCGGCCCGGCACACGTCGTCGACCTGCTCCCCGACAGTGCCGCGGGCAAGGCGGGCATCAAGCTGGGCGACGAGATCCTGACGGTCAACGGCGTGCCGCTGTTCGTGGACGGCATCGCGGTGCCGCGTGTCGTGGAATGGCTGATGGAGGCCAAGGAGGGCCAGCACGTCAAGCTCACCATGCGCAGGCCGTCGACAGGTGAGACGAAGAACTACGACCTGACGGTGACCAGGCCGACCAGGCCGCCGACCGAGCCGGAGGTGGTGGAGTCGAAGCTGCTGCCCGGTGGCATCGCCTACGTGCTTCTGCGGGGCTTCGCGCCCGGTGCCGCGGACAAGGTCCGCAAGGCCATCACCGACCTCGGCAAGCAGCAGAAGCTGCGTGGCGTCGCGTTCGACCTGCGCGGCAACGGCGGCGGTTCCCCGGACGAGGTCAAGAAGCTGGTCAGCTCGTGGGTGCACGGCAGGACGTACAGCTACTGGTGCGATGTGCGGGACAAGTGCACACCGAACCGGACCGACGATTCCGTGTCGTTGCTGAACTTGCCGTTGGTCACGCTCACCGACCGCCGATGTGCCTCCGCGTGCGACGCGTTCTCCAGTGCTGTCAAGGACCTGAAGTTCGGCACGCTGGTCGGTACACGGACCGCGGGCGCGGTGTCCGGACCCGGCGAGGGGTGGGTGCTCGACGACGGCAGCATGCTCGGCCTGCCCAAGATCCACGAGATCGGCTCGAACCGGGAGAAGGTCGACACCGTCGGCGTGCCGCCCGACCACTTCGCCCCGGTCACCGCGGCCGACCTGTCGGCGGGCCGTGACCCCGGCATCGACAAGGCCGTCTCGCTGCTGCGCTGAGGTGTTCACACCGGAGCAACACCGGATCCGCTAGGACCGGTGGATGCGAGTACTGGTGGCTGAGGACGAACGGGATCTGGCGGATCTGGTCGCCACGGGGTTGCGCAGGCACGCGATGGCGGTCGACGTCGCCTACGACGGCGCGGAGGCGTCGGAGCGGCTGGCGGTCAACGACTACGACGTGCTCGTGCTGGATCGGGACCTACCCGAGGTGCACGGCGACCAGATCTGCCAGGACCTGGTCCGCGCGGGGACGCGGACCAGGATCCTGATGCTCACCGCGGCGGCGTCGGTTCCCGCGCGGGTCGCCGGTCTGGGCCTCGGCGCGGACGACTATCTGCCGAAACCCTTCGACTACAGCGAACTGGTGGCTCGGGTGCAGGCATTGGGCAGACGCAGCCAGGCGCCCGTGCCGCCGACGTTGCGGCGGCACGGGATCGTGCTGGACACCCAACGGATGCAGGTGACCCGGGACGGCCGGTTTCTGCGCCTGTCGCTCAAGGAGTACGCGGTGCTGGAGGTGCTGATGCGCGCGGACGGCGCGGTCGTCAGTGCCGAGCAGTTGCTGGAGTCGGCGTGGGACGAGCACGCCGACCCGTTCACGACCGTGGTCCGCGTGATCATCAGCAGGTTGCGGGCGAAACTCGGTGACCCGCCGTGTGTCCACACCGTGCCGGGAGCGGGGTACGTCCTGTGAGGCGGCGGACGATCCGGTTCCGGTTGACCGCGCTGTACACCAGCATATTCCTGCTCACGTCGACGGTGCTCGTGATCGCGGTGAACCTGGTGTTCAGCGATCGGCTCTACGACCAGGTCGCGCAGATCGCGCCGACCGGCCAGGTGGTGCACCTGCCGCTCCCGCCGGGGGCGCCGCGGCCGGAACCCATGCTGAGCCTGCCGGACGAAGTGCTGAAGACCCAGTGGATCGTCACGGTGATCACCCTCGTGGTGCTGACTGTGCTGTCGATCGTGACGGGCTGGTGGATCGCGGGTCGGATGCTGCGAGCGCTGCGCAGGATCACCGCGACCGCGCAGCGGCTGTCGTTGTCCACCATGGACGAACGGATCGCGTTGCCCGGCCCGGACGACGAGCTCAAGGGTCTCGCCGACACGATCGACGCGATGCTGGACCGCCTGGAACGCTCGATGGACAGCCAGCGCCGGTTCATCGCCAACGCCGCGCACGAACTCCGCACACCGCTGGCGACCCAGCGCATCGCGATCCAAGTAGGACTGGAAAACGCCGACGACCTCCCCGGTACCCGGGCGAAACTGCTCACCCACAACCGCCGGACCGAGCAGCTGATCGACTCGTTGCTGGTGCTGGCCGAGGCGGAGCACGGCTTGGACAACCCGCGGATGGTCGATCTGGCGAGCCTGGTCGCCCAGACGGCGACCGAATCCGCTTCGGACGGGATCGAGATGGTGGTGAACGCCGAGCCGGTGGTGGTCCGCGGCGACGCGGTCCTGTTGCACCGGCTCCTGGTCAACCTGGTGAACAACGCGGTCCGGTACAACCGACCCGGCGGCGAGGTACACATAGGACTGACAAGGGCGGGGGTGTTGACCATTCGCAACACCGGCCCCCACGTGCCCGCGGAACGAATCCCCGAGCTGTTCCAACCATTCCGTCGACTGCACACGCGCACTCGCAGTGACGGCGCCGGACTCGGGCTGTCGATCGCGGCGTCGATCGCGCAGGCCCACAACGCCCATGTGACGGCTCGCCCGAACGCCGGCGGAGGGCTGGAGCTGACCGTTGTTTTCGGTATCCCGTCAACAGTCGGTTGAGCACAGCGAGCCCCGGTGGTCAACTTCCAGGAATCGGCCCGATACGGGTCTTTGCATCACTGTAGGCTGCCGCGAACGATTCAGCGGGTGCGTTCGTAGTGTCGGCGTGCTTTTGCCCTGTTGCCGCAGACAGCCATCGAGCACCAGCGGGCGCGGTTGGCGCGGCTGCGGTCGAGCAGGAACAGTTGGCACGCCTCGTTGGCGCAGGGGCGCAGTCGGCCGGGCAGCTGCTGCTCGGTGTCGGCCCAGGCGAGGACGACCTCGACGGCCAGCCGGGCGTGCGCTGGCGCCTTGATCGTCCACTGAAGACCGTCCGGAGTGAACTCCGGGACCTGGCTGACCCCGTCGAGCAGGGGGCTCAACGCCGTGGGCGGGATTTCGCCGCACACGACGTCCCGCAGTGCGTCCCGCGTCTCGCGCAGCAGCGCCAGTTCCGTGGGGCTGCCGTCGCCGCCGTGTTCCAGTGCCCAGTGTCTCGCCGCGGCCGGGTCACCGAGTGCGTCGTGTTCTTCACCGTTGATCAGTGGTCTGCTGTTGAGCAGGTCCAGCAGCGTGTTCATCGGGTGCCGCTCTCTCTAACCAGAATGAATCCTTTGACAGGTTAGTGCACCTCGTGCTTCGATGACAACGAGCTAACCAGATCAATCATTCGAAGGGGTTAGAAATGGGCTCGGTGCACCATCGGACCGCCGTCGTCGACGGCCACGAGATCTTCTACCGCGAAGCCGGGCCCGCGGGCGCACCCGCGATCGTCCTGCTGCACGGATACCCGACCAGCTCGTTCATGTTCCGCGAGCTCATCCCGTTGCTGGCGAGGGACTACCACGTCATCGCGCCGGACCACCTCGGCTTCGGTCGCTCCGCCGCACCCGGCGTGGGGGAGTTCACCTACACCTTCGACGCCCTCGCCGACCTCACCTCCGGGCTGATCGACCAGGTGGGCCTGGACCGCTACGCCATCTACGTCCAGGACTACGGTGCCCCCATCGGTTGGCGCCTCGCGCTCAAGCACCCCGGCCGGATCACCGCCATCGTCACCCAGAACGGCAACGGCTACGAGGACGGTTTCGTCGAGTCGTTCTGGACCGACGTCTGGGCCTACGGGGCCGACCCCGGACCCGAGACCGAACCGGCTGTTCGCACCGCGCTCGACCTCGATGCCATCCGCTGGCAGTACGTGCACGGCGTGCCCGATCCGAGTGTGGTCAGCCCGGACACCTGGGAGCACGACTTCGCCCTGGTGTCCCGCGAGGGCAACGACGAGATCCAGTTGGCGTTGTTCCGCGATTACCGAAACAGTCGCCCGTTGTATCCGCTGCTGCACGAATTCCTGCGCACCAACGACGTGCCCGTGCTCGCTGTGTGGGGCCGCAACGACGAGATCTTCGGCCCGGCGGGCGCGCTGGCCTTCGCCCGCGACGCCAAGGACGCGGAGGTGCACCTGATCAACGGTGGCCACTTCCTGCTGGAGAGCCACCTGGACGTCGTCGCGGGCTACATGCGTGGCTTCCTCGGCCGGGTGCTCGCCTGGACGAAATGATCTCCGACGTGGGCGTCCCGCACGGCTGCCTGGTCGGCAACACCACCGCCGAACTGGTGCCGCTCGACAGCGAGGCCTCGGAACTCGTCACCCGCTCGTATGGGCGGTTCGTCGACATCGTCACCGACGCACTCCGCCGCGCACAGGCCACCGGAGAAGTCACCGACAACGCCCGTCCCGAGGCTCAGGCTCAGCTCCTGCTCTACATCGTCCAAGGCCTTTCGCTCGTGTCGAGGGCGGGCCTCGACAGGACCGCGGCCCTGACCGCGATCGACACCGCGATCGACGCGTTGCGGGCGCGCCCGGCACCGGCCGAGGGGTGACCGACCCCCGGGAACTCCACCCGGATCGATCACGGCGTGCGCCGAGCCGCAGTGAATCCACTATGGACGGAATGGTGGCTCACACCCCGGCGGGGAACGGCCCTGACCTCGCAAGATCAGAATTGTCGGTGGTGGCCGCTACATTCTCCTCCTCCCGCTGATCCGGTGGGGTGGGGTTGTGTCGGTTAGGAGACAGTGCGGTGCCAGAGTGGGAAAGTTCGAGCACAGCGCGGGTATTGGCGCCCGCGCGCCCTCGCAAGCTGTCCAAGGTCCCGTTCGTGGAACTGGCGGACGGGCGGCTGCAGGGTGTGGTGTCCAGCGGCTCGGACGTGGGGCGGGTGTACGTTTCGTCGGTCGCGGTGGGCAGTTACGAGTTCGCGTGCAGTACCAACAACAATCGACCCTGTGGTGGGGCTCGGGGGAGCTTCTGCAACCACATCGGTGCCTTGGTCACCGAGGCTGCGGTGCAGTACGGCGCGGAGCGTGTGGCCCGGTATCTGCGGGTGGAAGTCGCGACTGAGGACGTGGTGTCGGGGGAGAGCATCCTGCAGGCGATGTGGAGGGCCCGTCCGCCGCAGGGCGACAACAGTGCGGCCGCGGTCGTGTTCAGCCAGTTCCTGCGGCATCTGGCCTATCTGGAACTCGCGCCGACCACCACCGCTGTGCCGGAGATGCAGTGGTTCCCGCCGACCAGGGTGGTGGCGTGATGCGGGCCGACATGTTGGCGGATCCCGTCGACGGGCTCGACGAGGCGTTGGCGGCCGTGGCCGCAGTCGACCAGGCATTGGTCACCGGTCTGCTACGGCCGCAACCTGCCCAGGCCGCCGGGTTGGCCGCGTTGGCCGACGCGATGGCGGCATCGCCCTTGGCAGCCAGGGTGGCCGAGGCGGTGGACAAGGCGGCGGCGGGCGCCGCGGGCGAGGAACACTTCATTTCCCTTGCGGCGGCGCGAATCGCGCTGTTCGGCTCGGTGCACGACGCGGTGATGGCGCGGATCCGGCAGGCGACGGGACGGGCCGCCGCGGACGAGGCCGTCACCACGCTTGGCGGTGACCAGCCGGAGAACCTGGTGCTGGCGGCCAGAACCTGGTTGTCGGATCTGGCGCGGGCGGGGTGGCAGGGCATCGACCACGACCTGGTCTCCGGTGCCGCGCCGGTGGTCTCCGCCCTGTTGCCGGAGCCGGGCCTGCGGCGACTGGCCGCGTTGGTGGACGGGTTCGCGGCCGAACTGGCGGCCTCCTGCCCCGGCTCTGCCTTGGCGCGGATTCCCGCGCGTCGCTGGGGCGATCTGTGGTCGCGTGCGATGCTGCTGACCCTGCCTGGCGCGACTCGGACCTCCGGCGGCGCGGTCACCGGGCGCCTGCTGCCGTTGGGTGTGGATCTGCACGAACACGCGACTGCCGCGCAGGCTCAGGTGCACGCGGTGTTCGAACCTGCCGACGGGTCCACACCGATGCTGGTGCGCGCCAGCGTGTCCGCTCCCAAACCGGACACGATCATCGGCGCCGGGATCTGGCAGCTGCTGCGTCCGCACCTGTCGTTGCTGGCGGCGGTCAGCGAGGGCCGGTCGATGGAACTCACCGACATGCCTGTCACCGCCGAGGGGGATCTGTTGTGGCGCAACGAGCATGCCCACCTGGGTGAACCCGCGGACGCCTTCGCGACGGCACGGGTGGCGCTGCCCACAGCGAGCATCGCGCCGACCGCGCCGTTGGACCGGCATCCGGTGCGGATCGCCGTGCCCGTCTTCCTGGAGGGATATGAGGCCGAGCAGTCCGAGGACACGGTGAGCTTCGCCGTCGCCGGGCATCAGGTGACCGTGGACACCGATCGCGTCCCGGTCGCTGGGCCGCTCACGCCGGAGGCGGTGGCGGCGTCGACCGCGTGCATCGGCCTGCTTCGCTGGGACGCGGGGAGTTTCCGAGTCCAGCCATTGGCGGTGGAGACCACTGCCCGCAAGAAGACCGTGGCGCTGCATGCCGGAGCCTGGGCCGGGGGCACCACGGACAAGGCCGGTGTCAAAGCGGAGAAAGCCGCCACCGACGCGGCGGCCGTGCTGCGTGAGCGGGCCGGAAGGTTGTTGCGGAAATGATCGATCCACAGGAGAACCGCCGCCAGGTCCTGTACTGGCGGCTGCTGGCCAGGCTGTTCGACAACGAGGAACAGCACGCCCTGGAATCGGCGAGCGTCGCCGTTGTCGAGGACATCGGGTTGCCGCCCGCCGTGCTCGACCCGCAGACCGGCGTCGATTCGATCGTGCAGCGCCACCCGGACCTGGCCGCCGAGTTCGAGGGTTTGATGGTGCCCGAGACGCAAGGCGATCGCGACAAGGCGGCTGAGGTGCGGCGTGCCGCGCTGGTGTCGAAGGTCCTGCTGAACGTGTTCGCCACCGGGTCCGGCACGGTCTCCGCGGGTCAGTTGTCGCGGTGGCAGGCTGACGCGGCCTGGCTGGAACGTGCCCTGGGGTGTCAACCGGGTCAGCTGCGTGGCGGCCGTGCGGCCGCCCCGACCGGGACCGGCATGGGCACGGGAGCACCGGATCTGAGCACCCTCATCCCACGGATCGGCCCGGACCTCGCGGCGCTCGAGGCGGACCTGGTCAAGCGCATGCACCTGCGTGAGGTGCTCGCCGATCCGGCGCTGGCCGGCCAGCTCACCCCGAGCATGTCGCTGATCGAGCAATTGCTGCGGGACAAGGACAACCTCTCCGGCGTCGCGCTGGCCAACGCCAAGTCGCTGATCCGCCGCTTCGTGGACGAGGTGGCCGAGGTGCTGCGCACCCAGGTGGAGAAGGCCACGGTCGGTGCGTTGGACAGGTCTGTCCCGCCGAAGCGGGTGTTCCGCAACCTCGACCTCGACCGCACCATCTGGAAGAACCTGACCAACTGGAGCCAGGAGGAGGAGCGGCTCTACGTCGACCGCCTCTACTACCGGCACACCGCGCGCAAAACCACGCCGCAGCGGTTGATCGCGGTCGTCGACCAGTCCGGCTCCATGGTGGACTCGATGGTCAACTGCACGATCCTCGCGTCGATCTTCGCCGGGCTGCCCAAGGTGGACGTCCACCTGATCGCGTACGACACGCAGGCGTTGGACCTCACGCCGTGGGTGTCGGACCCGTTCGAGACGCTGCTGCGCACCAACCTCGGCGGCGGAACCGACGGCACGGTGGCCATGGCGCTGGCCCAGCCGAAGATCGCCGAGCCGCGCAACACCGTGGTGGTGTGGATCTCCGACTTCTACGAATGGCAGTGCGAGCCGCTGTTCGAGAGCATGGCAGCGATCCACCGCTCCGGCGCCAAGTTCATCCCGGTCGGCTCGGTGAACAGCTCCGGCAGCGGCAGCGTGAACCCGTGGTTCCGCGAGCGGTTCAAGGACCTGGGCACGCCGGTGGTCTCCGGCCACATCCGCAAGCTCGTCCACGAGCTCAAGACCTTCCTGACCTCCTGACTTCCCGAAAGGCGAAAAAGATGTCCGACCTGTTGCGCGCCCCAGCCGAGCTGAAGTACGCCGAGGAACTGGACTGGCTCGAGTCCGTCGACGACAGCCCCAAGCCCTTCGCGTGGCGGCTGTCGCCGAAGATGGTGCGGTTGTTCGTACTGGGTGCCGAACGCTCCGACGGCCTCGATCGCGAAGTCGCACAGAAGTGGTTCGGTGACCGCAGCTTCGTCGAGCGAGCCATCGTCACCCTCGCCTCCGACCGCGGCCTGCTGCTCATCGGCGACCCGGGAACCGGCAAGAGCTGGCTGGCCGAGCTGCTGGCAGCCGCGATCTCCCGCAACTCCACACAGGTGGTGCAGGGCACGGCCGGCACAACGGAGGACCACATCAAGTACTCGTGGAACGTGTCCATGGTGATCGCCAAGGGACAGTCCCGCGAGTCGATGATCCCGTCGCCGATCATGACCGCCATGGAGACCGGCACGATCGGCCGGTTCGAGGAGCTGACCCGGTCGACCAGCGACGTCCAGGACGCGCTGATCTCCATCCTGTCCGAGAAGTACATCTCCGTACCGGAGCTGGACAGCGACAACATCGTCTTCGCCAAACCCGGCTTCTCCGTCATCGCCACGGCCAACAGCCGCGACCGGGGCGTCAACGACCTGTCGTCGGCACTGAAGCGGCGGTTCAACTTCGTGCGCATCCCGGTGGTGACGAACAAGAAGAGCGAAACCGAGATCGTCCGGTTCCGCACCGAGGAACTCCTGCGCCGCCACCAGATCGAACTGGACGTGCCACCCACCCTGCTGGACGTGCTGCTGCGCAGCTTCGCCGATCTGCGCGAAGCCGCCGCGGCCGCGGGCAGCGAGGACGAGAAACTGGAGTCCGCGTTGTCCACCGCGGAACAGATCGGTGTGCTGGAGGACGCGATCCTGCACAGCAACTTCTTCGGCGAGCGGGCGCTGACCGCGCATACCCTGGCGGCTTCGCTCGTGGGGTCCCTGTCCCGACGGGCACCGGAGGACCTGGCGATCCTCAACAAGTACATGCACGGCGTGGTCGAGCCGCGCAGCAAGGACGAGGGCGGGCTCTGGCCGGAGTTCCTGGCGGGCGGCCGCGACACGATCGCCACCTTGTCATGAGCGGAGTGTTCGAAGCGTTGCGCACGCAGCTGCATGGGGCTGCGACCGTCTTCGCCGACGGACCGGACGCGCTGGAAGGCATCCTGCTCGGCATGGTCGACGACGTCGACCGTGCGGTGCGGGAGCCGATGGAGATCTTCCCGGTGTGCCACCATTCCCCGGCTTCGGCCGTGGCGATGGCGCGGCGGCTGCGGGACAAGCAGCCGAAGGTGATCTACCTGGAGCTGTGTGAGGACATGGCGCCGCTGCTGACCGAGCTGCGCAACTGCCGCCTCCCCGTGGCGGTGCAGGCGTTCGCCAGCGAGGTCGAGGGGTTCCCGGCCGACTGGGCACCGCTGTCGGTGGTCGCGCCGATCACCGAGGCATCCGCGGAGTACCAGGCGATCGCCTACGCGCTGGACACCCCGGGGGTGGAGCTGGTGCTCGTGGACCGCTCCGCCGACCACGTGTTCCAGTGGCAACAACCGGAGACCACGTCGAGCGGCGATGAGGCGCTGCACGGGGACGCGGTCGGTGTGGAGATCGGCGACCTGCGGCCGCGCTTCGCCGAACTGGAGGAACACCTGCTGCACCACGGCAAGGTGCGGCACTGGTCGGAGTGGTGGCACCAGTACGTCGAGCACCCGCTCGGCGACAGCGACCACGACACCTACCGCCAGGTGATGTTCCTGATCGGCAGCCTGTTCCGGCGGCTGGCTCCCGGCGATCCGCACCGGGTGCGGGTGGACGAGGACCGCGAACGCCACATGTGGACGCGGATGCGGGAGCACCTGGCCGCCACCGGCACCGACCCGGACGACTGCTTGTACGTCTGCGGCGCGTTCCACGCGGCGAGCCGGGTCGCCGAGTTCGGCGTGCACGGTACCGACGGCTTCGAGATCAGCCCCCGCAGTGCCAGTTCGTGGCAGTACGGTCTGATCCCGTCCAGCCACGCGGCCATCGAGGCCCAGTTCGGACTGGCCGCCGGGTCGGTGTCCATCGCGGCGACCGAGTGGGCCAAGAACCTCCGCCGCACCAAGGTGAAACCGTTCCAGCTCGCGGGACAGTCCGGCAAGAAGAAGGGCGGGAAGCCGGCGGCCCTGCCCGCCCCTGTGGCGCCAGTCGCGGCCGCGGACCAGCTTTCGGGCTTCCTGCGACGCCCACCGGTGCTCGACCGGCTGGACGAGGCCGAGTTGCTGGGCTGGTCGGTGGAGATCGTGCGCGCGGCCCGGCGCAACGGTTATCTCGCCTCGACTGCCGACGCGATCGCGGTCTTCGAGACGTCGATCATGCTGGCCGGTATGCGCGACCGGGCCCGGCCCACGCCGTACGACTTCCAGGACGCGGCGATCACGTGCATCGAGAAGGAGGCGGTGCCGGGCCGCCGGGACGTTCGCCGCCTCGTCGAGATCATGATGGGCGGCGACCGGATCGGCCAGGTCGGCTACGACGCGCTGCCGCCACTGGCCCGAGACGTGCACGACCGGCTCGCCCCGCTCAACCTGAAGCTCCAGCAACGCGGCGTCCAACGGGCGCTGCTCGACATCGCCGCGCAGCCGGAGCTTGAAGCGTGCTCCGACCTGCTGTGGATGCTGCGTCGCCTGATGCCGCAGGGCGCCGCCCGCCCGATCATGGGTGAACGCCGCCTCGGTGAACGCCCGATCCAGGAGTCCTGGGATCTCGCGCTCGGCACCCACCAGCGGGCCCTGATCGAACTGGGCTACGAGGGCGTCAGCATCGAGCAGGTCCTGGAGCAGCGGCTGCGCCGCACCGCCTACAGCCCGCAAGCCACCACGGCGCAGGTCCTCGAAGCCGTCGAGGACGCGATCCGCTACCTCCACAGCGCACGCCTGGCTGGTGAGTTGGGCACCCACGCACTGGAAGTGCTGTCAGGTGAACGCACGGTCGACAGCGCGCCGGAGGTCCTCCGGCGGGTACGGCGTCTGCTGACCTACTACCGCACCAACGAACCCGCTTTGCCGTCGTGGATCGAGCGGTTCGTCCGAACCGGCTACGCCCACTACTGCACCTTGCTGCCGACGGCGTTCACCGAGGAGGACGCGACCGTCGACCAGGTGGCCGCGATGCTGGGCTTCCTGTTCAGCATGGAATCCCTGGCGCTGTCGCTCGGCTGCGACCGCACGCAGCTGGAACTGGCCGTGGCCCAGTCCCATCCCGATGAGCCGTCGAAGGTGGCGCTGCTGTGGGCGGCGCAGGTCCAACTCGGCACTCTCGCTCGTGAGCAACTGCGGGAACGGTGTGCCGCGTTGCTGGGCAACCCCTTGGCGCTGCCCAGCTATCCGCAGTACCTGAGCGGTTTCGTGCACGCACTGGAACCGGCACCGGGCCTGGTGGACTTCGTGGTCGAGGCGATGTCCAACGCCTTCGCCCAGCTGCCGGACCCGTTGCTGTTGCCGTGGTTACCCACGCTGATCAGCACATTGCGTGCCCGGGGCGCACAGCTGGTCCCGCTTCTCGTCCGCGAGGCCGGTCGGCTGTTCCCCGCGAGGTTGCCCGCACTGGACGAATGGGTCCCGCCCTGGCGCATCCAGCACGACCCAACACCTGTTCAGACCACCACAGCCGGGACAGGCTCCACATTGCTCGCCGCCTACCCGGCGACGTGCGACGCGACAGCACACCTGCTTGGCTGCACCGACTCATGGAAGGCCGCACCGGATGGAGTGACGCTCCTGAAGCACTACCCAGACACAGCGCAGGCACTGGAAGCACTGCTGGCCACGTGACCGAGCCGTCGTCCTGCCGCGACCAAAGCACGAAGCGGCAGGACGACAACGGCCGCCCCCGGAGGACAAGAGCACACCGGCACCACGCAGATACAGCTCCGGTCAGGTCTACGGCCTCGGCGTCCAGGCTCGTCCCTGGGGATCCGTCAGGCAACGGCCCAGCAGATCCAGGTAGTGCGCCTGCCATGACTTGACCGTGTCGGCGTCGAAGAGTTCGGTCGAGTACTCCACTTGCAACTTCAGGCCGTCGTCTGTCGGCAGGATCCCCCAGGCCTGCTCGGCCCTCGCCACGGGCAGGTCGATGTCCACCACGGGCGCTGGTTCGAGACCCTTCAGGTCCAGCGCGGGCATGCGGAGGTTGAACATGCTGAACAAGACCCGTGGCGGGTTGTTCGCGAACGAGCCACCGAGCGCCTCGTTGAGCACGGCGGACGGCACCGACTGGATCCGCAGGCGCTCGTGGATCGCGGCAGTGGCGCGCGTGACCAACTCGTCGAACGAGGTGGCGTCCGCGACGGGGACCACGAGCCACGAGGAGTTGCTGAACAGGCCGACGACGTTGTCGAACCGGGGATCCGTCCGGTTGGCGGCCCCGCACTGCGGGACCGCGGCTGCCACGCCCGTCAGTTCGTGGGCGAAGGCCGCGAAGCCGGCCAGCAGCACCGCGAACGGTGTCGTGTCGCGCTCGCTGGCCGCTCTCACCACCTCGTCGGCCAACGTGTTCGGCAGCGCCGTGGAGATCACCGCGCCCACGCGGCTCGGATGGTCCGATCGAGGACGGTCGGTGGGCAGCAGCAATGGTTCCGCGCCCAACCGCTTGGCCTGCGCGGCCCATGCCGCGATCGCTTCGCGCGTGTCCGGAGCGGCCAGGTGCTCCCGCTCCCAGCGCGTGAAGTCCAGGTAGTCCGTTGGCAGGTCCGCGAGGTCGGATCCGCCGCCGTACAGCTCTCCGAGCTCCTTGATGATCTGGGGCATCGACCAGCCGTCGATGAACCCGTGGTGGAACGCCAGGAGCAGTTCCGCGCGTTCGTGGGCCACGGTGAACAGCACCGGCCGGAACCCTGGCGCGTTGAGCAGGTCGAACGGCCGGGATGCCCAGTCGAGCACGGTCTCGTCCAACTCGTCCTCGGACACCGCGACCACCGGCAGCACCACCGGTTGCGGGACCAGCACTTCCTGGACCGCGCCGTCGTTGGCGTAGCGCGTACGCAGTTGTGGGTGCCGGGTGGCCAATGTCGTGAGGGCGGTCCGCAGGGCGGCTTGGTCGAGTCGGCCGCGCAACGCGAAGCGGGTCGCGATCGTGAGCACGTGCGGCGCGTCGCTGTGCTTGGTGACCTGGTAGGTGGCGGCTTGTCCGGTGCTGACTGGTGCGGTGGTCTCGACCTGTGTACCGGCGACTTTGCCCGCGATCGCGGTGATCGTCGGTGCGCGCAGGAAGTCCAGCACATCCAGCGGATGACCGAACTCGGCGTTGATCCGGTTCACCACCCGGATCGCGGTCAGCGAGTGGCCGCCCACCTCGAAGAACGTCTTGTCCACGCTCACATCGGTGAGTCCGAGCTCAGCGCACCAGATGTCGTGCAGCCTGCGCTCGACCTCGTTCGCCGGAGCGGTGCCGTTCGAGCTGTCGCCGCGCACAGGTTTGGGTAGCGCGGCACGATCGTGCTTGCCGTTCGCGTTCAACGGCAGCTCTGGGAGCAACGTCCAAACGGACGGGACCATGTACTCGGGTACGCGAACGCCCAGCGCGGCTCGGAGGTCGGATACGGTCACGTCCGGTGCGGTGGGCACGACGTAGGCGGCCAGCCACGGGGCTTCGTCGTCGGTGAACCCCCGCACGGCCGCGTCCCGCACTCCGGTCAGGTCGCGCAGTGCGAACTCGATCTCGCCCGGCTCGACCCGGTTGCCGCGGATCTGCAACTGGGCGTCGTTGCGGTGCAGGAACTCCAGTTGTCCGTCGGAGCGCCAGCGCACGACGTCACCCGTGCGGTACGCCCGGCTCCCGTCCAGATCGACGAACCGATCCGCCGTCTCCTCGGGCGCGTTGAGGTACCCCTTGGCCAGCTGGGCACCGCCGACGTACAGCTCGCCGGGCATGCCGACCGGCACCTGCCGCCCTGAGTCGTCGAGCACCCGAACCCAGGTACCGGGCACCGGACGCCCGATCGTCGGTGGCCCGTCGCCGTGGGCGGGCACGGCTGTCCAGGTGGACGCCACCGACGCCTCGGTGGGGCCGTAGATGTTCCACACCTGGAACGGTGTCGACTCCTGCGGACGGCGGTGCAACCGGTCGCCGCCCGTCATCAGGTGCCGCAACGAGACCTCCGGCGGCCACGGCAGATCGAGCAGCTGCTCGGCGACCGGAGTGGGCGCGGACATGATCGTGATCCCGTTGTCGACAATCCAGTCGCGCAGCCGCGCCGGATCGAGTCGCAGCTCCGGTGGGACGATGTGCAGGGGAGCGCCCGTACGCAACGCGGGCCAGACCTCCGTGCACGACGCGTCGAAGCCAGGGCTGCAGTACCAGCACATCCGGTCCGCCTCGGTGATGCCGAGGTCGCGGACGAACCAGCCGATCGTGTTGGCGATCGCGCGGTGCGGAACGACGCAGCCCTTGGGTTTACCGGTGGAGCCGGAGGTGAACAACACGTAGACGACGTCGTCCGGCACCACTGTGGACTCGGTGCCGGCCCCGGTCGGCAACCGGTCCATATGGATGGTCCGCAGGCCGGGCGGGAGCGCCTCGACGAGTGTCGAGTGCGTCAGGACAGTAGTGACGTTCGCTTCCGCGATCATGGTGGCGAGTCGTGCCGGTGGCTGTTCCGGGTCCAGGGGAACGTAGTACGCACCGGCGCGGAGCACGCCAAGGATCGCGGCGATCGCGTCGGCGCCGCGGGGCAGGTGGATGGCCACCGGAGTGCCTGCGGGCACGTCCAGTGCGGCGGTCACGGCGGCGGCCCGGTGGTTGAGCTCAGCACGGCTGACCGTGGTGTCGCCGTCCACGACGGCCACGCTGTCCACCGAGGACAGGCCGGAGTGCAGGACCGTCGGTTCGCACGGTGCCGGTCCGCCGTCCTGCCACTCGGCGAGCTGGTCGGCTGGTGCGAGTTCCCCGAGCGGCCGGTCCGGAGCGGCGACGACCGCCGTGAGCACCTGCTCGAACGTGGTCAGGATTCGTTGTGCGGTGACGGCGTCGAACAGGTCGGCGTTGTAGTTGAGCCGGCAGCGGATCTCGTCACCGAGGTTGGTCAGGAAGAGGGTCAGGTCCAGGGGTGCCCGGTCGACCGCCGCGTCGAGCAACGTGGCGCGCACGCCTGGCAGGTCCAGCTCGAAGGTAGCCTCGTTGTCGAACTCCACCGCGACATCGAACATCGGGTTGCGCAACGGGTCGATCGGCCCGCCCAGTGCGCGCACGATCTCCGGGAACGGCACCTCAGCGTGTTCCTGGGCGCCGAGGATCTGCTTGCGGGCGGCCACGACGAGGTCCGTGAACGACGCGTCGTCCGGCACGCCCAGCCGCAGCGGCAGGATGTTGACGAAGAACCCGACCGTGTGTTCCGCGCCTTGCGGCCGATGCGCGAACGGAGTGCCGATGACCAGGTCGGTTTCACCGGTGAGCTTGCCCAAGGTGGCACCGAACGCGGCGAACAGCACCATGAACTGCGTGACCCGGTTGCGGCGGGCCACCTCTTTGAGCTGGGTGCTGCCGACCGTCAGTCCGATCGAGGCGCCGCGACCGGATGGCTCGGGGGGCCGTGGCCGGTCGGTGGGGAGCGGCAGATCGCGCGGCGCACCGGCGAGCAGGTCGGTCCAGTAGGCCAACGCGGACTCGGGCACCGGCGGGTACGAGGGAAGCGCGGGCGCCGCACCCAGTTCAGGCGAGCTCCCCGCCAGCGCTGCCCGGTAGCAGGCGCCGATCTCGTTGGTGAGGATCCCGGCCGACCACGTGTCCACGACGAGGTGGTGCATGCGCAGCACCAGCAGATGACTGCGCTCGCCGAGGCGAACGAGCGACGGCTCGAACAGCGGGCCACGGGCCAAATCGAACGCTTGCTGGGTTTGTTCCGCGGCGACCCGCGCCGCCGCGTCGGCGACAGCGGTACCGAGGTCGTCGACGACAGGCAAAGCGATCTCGCGGGAGCGCAACACGACCCGTTTCGGCTCGCCGTCGACCTCGCGGAACACCGACCGCAGTCCTTCGTGCCTGGCCACCACGGCGTTCATCGCCTGGCGCAGCGCGGGTACGTCAAGCTCGCCGTCGAGCCGGACGAGCATGGTCTCGTTGTAGGTCGGCCGGTCGGGGAAGACCGTCTCGAGGTACCAGATCTGGCGCTCGGCCGGGCGCATCGGCCGGATCTCGGACTCCGTGGTGAACGCGGCACGCAGGCGGCTGATCTCCGGCAGCCCGGCGGTGATCCGGGCGGGTGTGAGGCCGAAGTCGATGAAGCAGGAGATCTCGTCGACGCCGAGTTCGGCGAGCCCGCGCACGATCGGTTCGCAGTCAGCCGGGCTGCCGATCAGCGCCCGGTCGACGCAGTACCGTTCGTACGCGCGCGAAAGCAGGTATTCGACGTCTTCCTCGGCGGTGTTCTCGAGGTCGATCGCGAATCCGAGACTGTTGGTGACCTGGCCGAACAGTGACAACGACGAGCGCAGGTAGGCGCAGAACGGACCGAACGCCTCAGCTCGAACCTCCCTGGTGTCCGCGCCGAGGTACGTGTGCAGCAGCAGCACGACCCGCCCGCCTGCCGGGTCGAGACCATGCTCGGCGCGAGTGCGGCGGTAGAGCGCGATGTTCCCGGCGAGCTGGTCGACACTCTGCGCCATCAGGTTCGTGATCACCCCGAGCCCGGCTTTCGCGGCCTGCCGGTAGCTGTCCGGGTTTCCGACGATCGCCGTGTAGAACTCGGGTTCCCGCTGGACGGGCCTCGGGAACAGGTGTACGTCCACCGGCTCGCCATTGCCCGCGGTGCGGGTCACGGACTCACCACGCCACAGCTGGCGGATGGTCTGCATACCTTCGTACATGGCCTCCCGGTGCCGGCCGTAGACGCCCGGTGCGAGCACGAAGTCCCGCGCGTGCCATCCGCTGGCCAGGCCGAGCGACACGCGACCGCCGGACAGGTTGTCCACAACGGACCATTCCTCGGCCACCCGGATCGGGTCGTGCAGCGGGAGAACGACGCTGCCCGAGTGGATGCGCACCCGGCTGGTCTGTGCGGCGATGGCGGCGGCCAGCACCGACGGGTTGGGGAACACGCCGCCGAACGAGTCGAAGTGCCGTTCCGGCAACCACACCGCGTGCATCCCTGTCCGGTCGGCGAACCGGGCGGCGGAGAGGATGGCCGCGTACTTGTCTCCGTCCAGGTCCTGCGGGTAGTCGCCGAAGAAGTAGAGGCTGAAGTCCGGCTTGGTCGGCGCCACGGCGGTCGTGCCGGGTGCACTGTCGGCGATTCGCGGCAGAGTCACCTGAGGTGCGGGAGCGGGCGTGGGGCGCCCTGGCAGGAAACCGCCTCTGCGCAGGTCGTACAGTGAATTGCGGACGGCGTCGGCCACGAAGTCCACATCGGATTGGGTGTGCGCCGTCGACAGGAAGAAGTTGCGCCACTCCCAGACGTGCACCCCCGACAGGACGAGGTGGTGGAACAGCAGCTCGAGGTTTCCCCGATGCGCGAACCGGAACAGCGAGCCGAAGTGGTGGATCGCGACCGGGAACTCCTCCGCGGCGAAGAACTCGTTGAGTGTCGCGGCGAGTCGTTCGGTGCGTGCGTTGAGCTGTTGCTGCAACTCAGGGCCCTGGTCGCGCAGCCATGTCAGCACGGCCCTCGCCGCGACCATCGAGACCGGGTGTTGGATGTACGTGCCGCCGAAGAACGTCGTGTCCCCGGTCGGCACGCTGTCGTCGCCGTACTGCCAGAAACCGCCGTCGACCCAGTCCATGATGTCGGCCCGGCCCGCGATGGCGCCGATCGGGTAACCGCCCCCGAGCACCTTGCCGTACGTGGCGAGATCGGCCTTGACTCCGAAGATGCCCTGTGCCCCTTGGAGATGGGGCCGGAAGCCGGTCAGCATCTCGTCGAACATCAGCACGATTCCGTAGTGGTCGCAGAGCTCCCGCAACGCGCGCACGAACTCCACCGGCTGCCGGTCGGGGTAGCGGCTCGGCACGGCCTCCACCACGACGGCGGCGATCCGGTCGGCGTGTCGCCGGATCACCTCGAGGCTGGCTTCGTCGCCGTACTGCAACACCATGGTCTCGGCCACAGCGGAATCCGGGATGCCCGGCGAGACCGGCACAGTCCGCAGCCGGTCGCCGTCCGGCACGGTCCGGCCCAGCACCGGGTCGAAGTGCCCGTGGTACGACCCGTCGAACGTGACGATCGTCGTCCGGCCGGTGTACGCGCGGGCGAGCCGGAACGCGGCGGAGTTCGCCTCCGTGCCCGTGGTGGCGAACGCCGCCCGGTCCAGTCCGGTCAGCTCGCAGATCAGCTCGGCGGCCTGTCCGGTCTCCTCACCTCGCGGGCCGAGACGCATCCCGTCCGCCAGGTACTCGCGCACCGCGTCCGTCACGAAACTCGGCTCGTGCCCGAACAGCAGAGCGCCGAAGCCCATCGTGATGTCGACGTAGGTGTTGCCGTCGACGTCCTCCAGGTACGCCCCCCGGGTCCGGCGTGCGGCGATCGGGTAGAGCAGTTCCTTGGTGACACGCCGGAATCCGACAACGGCCCGGCTGTCGGCGAGGGGACGCCGGTAGCGCTGGACGATCTGTTTGGATGTGGCCGTGCGGGCGGTGTAGCGCTGTACGAGGTCGTCGAGGTGGGCCTGCTGGCGTTCGTCCAGGCGACCGCCGGTCATGCCGGTCGACAGCCCGGACATGGGCCGCGGACCAAGCTGGACCGGGGCTGGTGGCGGCGCCGCGGACCGGCTGCCGGAGTCGGGAGCGTGCCGCTCGGGCTGGGGGTCGTGCTGGACCGGAGCGGGCGGCACCGGTGCCGGGGCGAGTTGACGACCGGACAGGACGGCGAGCTGCTCGGACATGATCGAGCTGAACCGGCCCATGAGGTCGAGCTGTTCGCGAACGACGGCCTCATGCCCGGCCAGGGCCACGGGCGCGGCTGGGACCGGTGTGGCAGGAGGAGGGGCGACCGCCAGCGGGGCAAGGGGAGTGGCGGCCGGTTGGGGAGCGGCGGCCACCTGGCGGGGTTCCGGCTCCGCCGGTGCGGGCTCGGTCTTCGCGGCCGGGTCCATCCGGTCGACGATCGTCGCGGTGAGCCGGGCCGGGGTGTCGACCTCCTCGAACAGTTCGCGCATCGCGACACGGACCCCGAACGTGACCTCCAGTTCGCGGACCATGTTGATCATCAGAAGCGAGTCCGCGCCGAGGTCGAAGAACGGGACGTCGGCGTCGATCCGTTCCGGTTTCTCGCCGAGGAACCGTGCGGTGAGGTCCCGGACCTGGCTGAGAACCATGTCAGTGAGATCGGTGGACACGGGCCTGGCCTCCGTGGCGTCGTCGACCCAGTGGCGGGTCAGCTGAAAGGGGTAGGTGGGCAGGGGAACTCGCCGTCCGCTGCCGAACGCGGCCCAGTCCACGTCGACACCGTGGCACCACAACGCGGCGACTCCGGGCACAGCTGTGTCAGATCCCCTGCGCCGCAGCGGAATCCAGGTACTTTCCGGCCACGCTTGGCCGAGCGCGGACAACACGCCCGACGGACCCAGTTCGACGAACGTGCCACAACCCTGCTCAGTCAACCGGTCCACAGCGGCTCGGTAGTCGCTGGTCTCCCTCGTGTGCCTGAGCACGTGGTCCGCGCCGAGCACGGTGCCGACCGGCAGAGCGCGGCCGCCCAGTCCGCTCATCACCGGCAGCCGCAACGGTTGCCAGTCCAGCGCGGCGGCCTGGCGGCCCAACTCCTCCAGCACCGGTTCGACCGTGGACGTGTGGAAGGCCCGGTCGACATCCAGCCGTCGGCACTCGATCCCGCGCGCGGCCAACTCGGTCTCCGCCTCGGCGACGACCTCGGGCGGGCCACCGAACACCACGTGACCGGGGGCGTTGCGCACGGCGAGTTCGAGACCTGGCAGTTCGTCGACGTCCGCGAAGACAGCGAGCAACGCGCCAGCGGCCGCCCGCTGGATCAACGCACCCCGCACCCCGGCCAGGTGCATCGCGTCTTCGACCGACAGCGCACCCGCCACACACAGCGCCGCGTACTCACCGGCGCTGTGCCCGACCACCAGGTCGGGTTCGACTCCCAGCGACGACAGCCACGCGGCTTGGGCGAGCTGCAAGGCGAGCAGCGCGGGCTGTGTCGTGGCCGTGGTCCACTCGTGGCCGTCGCCGAGCAACGGTCCGAGCAGGTCGACGCCCCAGGTCCGCTGGTGCTGGTCGGCGCACCGGCGTAGTGCATCGGCAGCCGCCGGATAGGCCATGAAAGCCTTGGCCGCCCCTGTGCAGTCCACGCCTTGCCCGGCGAACGCGAACACCACCTCGCCCGGATCGCGGCCCACCCCGGTCACCGAACCGCCGGTACGCAACGCGTCCGCGGCGTCCGCCGCGGTCTCACCCCATGCCACCAACCGATGCGGCAACTTCCGGCGACCCGAACCCAGCGTGGTCAGCACATCGCCCGCGGTCACGGCACCGCTTGCCACGGTCTCCGCCAACCGCCCGGCCAGTTCGGTCAACGGCTTGGGCCCTCGTGCCGACAACGGCACGATCCACGGCCCGTCTCCCTCGTGCCGCTCGATCGTCGGTGGCTCTTCGATCACCACGTGCGCGTTGGTGCCTCCCACGCCCAACGCGGTCACCGCGGCCCGGCGCGGACCCGGGACCGGCCATGGCCGTGCGGTCTCGGGAAGTACGATGGAACCCAGTGGCAGGGCGGGGTTCGGCGTGCGCAGATTGGCTTGCGGGGGTACGGTCGCGTGGCGCACGGCCAGGATCGCCTTGATCAGCCCGGCCATGCCCGCGCAGCTGTCGAGGTGGCCGATGTTCGGCTTCACCGATCCGACGAGCAGGGGGCCGGGGTACACCTGCCGCAACGCCTCGACTTCGATCGGATCGCCGAGAAGGGTGCCGGTGCCGTGCGCTTCGACGTAGCCGATCGTCGTCGGCTCGGCCTTCGCGGTGGCCAGCGCCGCACGGATGACCGCGGTCTGACCCGACACACTCGGCGAGGTGTAGCCGACCTTGGCCGCGCCGTCGTTGTTGACTGCGGACCCGAGGATCACCGCGTGCACGGTGTCGCCGTCAGCCAGCGCGGCCGACAGGGGCTTCAGCAGAACCGCTGCCACGCCGTTTCCGCCGACGGTGCCGTCGGCCTCCGCGTCGAACGCCCGGCACACGCCGGTCCGTGACAGGATCGATCCCTCCTGGTACCGGTAGCCGGCCAGGCGCGGTACGTGCATCGCGGCGGCGCCCGCGAGCGCCATGTCGGCATCCCCGGCGAGCAGCGCGGAGATCGCCGTGTGCACCGCGACCAGCGACGTCGAGCACGCGGTCCGCACGGACATCGCCGGTCCGGTCAGGCCGAGCCGGTACGACACCCTGGACGCCAGGAAGTCCGGTTCGTTGCCGATCGCCACCTGCAACGCGGTGAGCTGGTCGCCAGGGTCGGTGTCGGAGAGGTGTTCGCGCAGGTACGTGCGCAGTGAGTAGAGGTTCATCCCGCTACCGGCGTAGACCCCGACCCGCTCAGTCGTGCCCGCGTACCCGCCGTGTTCGAGCGCCTCGTGGCAGATCTGCAGGAACCACCGCTGCTGTGGGTCGATCAGCGCCGCCTCACCGGGGCTGATCGCGAACAGTTCGGCGTCGAAACCGGCGATGTCGTCGAGCGCGCCGGTCACCGGCACGAAGGCCGGATCGTCCACAAGAGACTCCGGCAGTCCTTCGGCGATCAGTGCCGCCCGGCCGAACCGCTGCGTGCTGACCGTGCCCGCGAGGAGGTTGGTCCAGTACTGGTCCAGTGTGGATGCACCGGGGAACCTCGCGGCGATTCCGATGACCGCGATCCTGCGGTCGGATTCGGTGTCGTGTCGCGAATTCGGCGCGGTCCGCGTGGCCTGGGCCGACAGGTGCCGCACCAGCGCGGACTCGGTGGGATGGCTGAACAGCGTGGTCAGCGGGAAGTCCTGGTCCAGTGCGCGCTGCAACAGCGTGTGCAGCCGCATCATCTCCAGTGACCCGATCCCGGCGTCGTAGAACGGTGTGTCAGCCGCGACACCGCCGGGCACCACCTCTCGCAACGTGTCCCGCACGATGCGTCCCACGCCGGCTCGATCCGGCACGGCCGCGGTCTCGGTCACCTGGATCGGAGCCGGTCCGACGGGGACCTCGACGCCGAAAACGTCCACAGCCGGAGCAGGGACGCCTTCCAGCGCACGAGGAGGCAGCAGGCGACGCGCCCGCGGATCGCCGGACGTGACGCCGATCAGCAGAGTTCCGGGCGACTGGCGCACTGCCGCCGTCAGCAACGCACGGCCCTCGTCGGAGGAGAAGCTCAGTATCCGGCCGCGGTTGACGGCTTCGTGATCGTCGCCGCTGTTCATGCCGGTGTTCCGCCACAGTCCCCACACCAGGCAATGCACCGGCAGGTCCAGGTGTTCGCACAGCGCTTCCAGGAACCGGTTGCCTGCCACGTACGCGCTCGCGTTGACCACCGGGAACCACGACAGCAGCGACGAGAACGCCACCAGCCGGCTGCCCGGTCTGGCTCGCAACACCGCCGCGACCGCCAGCGAACCCTCCACTTTGGCCCGGGTCTGCGCACGCCACCGGCTCGTCGAGATCTCGGTGAGCGGGGCCAGCTCGTGGTGCCCGGCCAGGTGGACAGCCCCGGCCAGTGTCGTGCCCCACGCTTGCTCCGCCTCGGCCACCGCCGCTTCCAGTGCGGCGCCGTCGGCGACATCCACCTGGGCGTACCGGACGTCAGGACCCAGGTCGCGCGCGGGCGCTCGCCCGACCACCAGCAACCGCACGCCCAGATCGGCGAGGATCGCACGGCCGACACCGCCTGATCCGCCGGTGACAAGCCAAGCCGACCCAGGCGGCAGCGCGGTCGGCCCCGGCTGCGGCGTGACCTTGGTCAGCGTGCGCACCAACGGTACGTCCCGCCATGCCACCACGGGTTCGCGGTGCGACCAGGTGAGCGCGTCGGCGAGGAGTTCCGGATCCCGTTCTCCGCCGGGCAAGTCGAGGTGCCAGGCCCGCACTCCCCGGTGTTCCAGTGCGAAGGCTTCGCAGATCGCCTCGGTCAGCGCGGCCGCGTAGCCGCCGGGTTCGGTGCCGTCGATCGCGTACCGGCCCCGGCCGACCGTGATCAACTCGCCGGTCCACCCGCGCTCGGCCAGTCCGTGGACCAGGGTGAGCGCCTTGTCCGAGCACGTGCTCACCTCCTGGCCCGGCGCCAGCACGATCCGGTCCGGCAGCGGGCCGGTCAACGCGTCCTGCCAGTTCCGGACTGTGCCGTCGGGCAACGCGCGACCCAGGTCGGAGTGCTCGGTCACCAGCAGTGCCGGTCCGGCCGAGCGGCCGCGCCGGAACGCGCGTGCCTTCCATTGTGGACGGTAGATGCCGTCCGGCATGGTGTGCGGGCCGGATTCGGCGAGTTCGACCGCGCGCAGCCAGCGGTCGAACTCCCCGCGCTGCAACCGCGCGCGCATCGCGACGCGCTGGATCTTCCCACTCGTGGTCTTGTCGAAGGAATCCTGATCCACGGCCACCAGGAGTACCGAGGCGAGGCCGAACCGCTCGGCGAGCGCGCGGCGGACTCCCCCGACCACCTCGGCGGAAATCGGTTCCGACGGCACGAACACCACGGCGAGCCGCTCGACCCCCTCGGGACCCGGCACGCCGAACGCGGCGACGAAACTCGGCGTCACACCGGCCAGCGCGCCGACCACGTCCTCGATCTCGTGGCAGTGGTAGTGCACGCCGTTGACGATGATGATCTCCTTGGCCCGTCCGGTGATCGTCACCGAGCCGTGCGCGACGAACGCGAGATCGCCCGTGTCGAACCAGTCACCGTCCGGGAAGGCCTCGGCGTTGGCCTCCGGGTTGTCGAAGTAGCCAGGGGTGACCCGCTCCGATCGGGCCTGCAGCCGTCCGATGTGGAGCTCGGGGAGCTCGGTCGTGCCGTCCGGGCCCGCGATCCGGTACTCCATGCCCGGTGCCGGGCGCCCCATGCTGAGGAACGTCGTCGAGCCTGCGACAGGCTCGTCGATCAGTTCCAGCGCCTGACCCGGTTCGGTCTGCCGCACGTGCTGTACCGCGTCCGGGCCGAAGTGCTGGTAGGTCGCCGCGGTGCACGTTTCGGCCATGCCCCACGCGAGCACCACCGTGTGCTCGTCGACGCCGTATTCGCGGACGGCGTCGACGAAGCGGGACATCACCGGCAGCGTGCACTGCTCGCCCGCGTTGGTCAGCGTTCGCAGTCCGCTCAGGTCCCAGTCCCGGCCCGGTCGCCGCGCCAGCGCGTCGGCCACCAGGCCGAATCCGAAGTTCGGCGACCAGCTGTGCTGTGCCGCGAAGTCGTGCAGCAAATCGAGCCACAGCAACGGGTCGGCGAGTACCGCCGAGGTCGGTACGTGTACGTTGTCGCAGCCGAGCACGACTGGACCGAGATGGAACATCACCACGCCGGCCACGTGATCCAGCGGCAGCCAGTTGACGAACACGTCACCGGTGCTCATGTGGCTGGCCGCACGCGCGCCTTGGGCGTAACGGATCAGGCCCCGGTGCGTGACCTGGATGACCTTCGACCGGCCGGTGCTCCCGGAGGAGAGTTGCAGCATGGCCACGTCGCCCGGCATCGGCTGGTGGATCTCGACCGGTTCGCTCGCCGCGCACTCGGCAACGTCGATCACGCGCAGATCGGCAAGACCTTGTGCGGCGGCGTAGTCCCGTAATGCGGTCACCGTTGCACCGCCGGACAACACAACCGGCTCGGACAAGTCCCGCCAGGCGTGTTCAAGCTTGTCGAGGACGGCCGTGCGGGTGTCGTATGTGGGCGACTGAGCTACCGCTACGGCACGGAAGCCGCCAAGCACGCACGCCCACAACGCGATGATGTGCTCAGTGATCATGGGGGAGTGCAGGATCACGGGATCACCGGGGCGCATCCCGGCCGCGCGGAGCCCACCCAAGGTGTGCCGTGCTTTCGTGAGCAGGCTCGGGTATGGCAGGAACGTTTCCGCCCCATCCTGGATGACCCGGACTCCCTTGTCCGGCGCGGCCTGCGCGGCCATCAGCAACGCGTCGACCAAGGTTTCGGGCGCGCCGTCGGGGATCGCCAACGCTTCCCCTTGGCACCGGGAGGAAGGGCCGTCGCTCGTGGCGGTGTAGGTGTCCGTGAGGCTTTGCGACGGGCCGTCCGACCAGGGCTTGGGCAGGTCGACCATGTCCCCGAGGTGCAGTCGGCCGGTCACCGGATTCGGCAGTGGAACCGCGCGCGGGTGGACCGACTCCGGCACAGGCAGGCGGCGCAACGCCTCCTCGTCCGGTTCGCCCCGGGCGTCCCGCGGGATCGCGGTCACCATGGAAACCAGCAGCGGCAACGGATCCGGATCGGCGGCGGCCAGCGCGTGAACTGCGCGTCGTGCCCGTTCGGGTGTGATGTTGTGTTCCGGTACCACGTAGGCGACGCGGTACTCGCGGCCGTCGTCGGCGATCCTGGTGAATACGGCCGCGTCGAGCACCATCGGGTGTTCGTCGAGAGACACAGTCAGCTCCCTGCCAACTCGTCGACGCGCGGTTTCCGCCGGGCCAGCACCAGCAGCAGGTAGCCCAGCGCCAGCAGGACGACCAGGCCGTGCATCAACCCGGCCACCGCGACCGGAGACCACGTTTCCAACAGCCCGCCCGCCAGGACGATGCCTATGCCCAGGCCCGCGTTCTCCGCCATCGCGGTCAATCCGAAGAAGTAACCCCGTGCCGGTTCCGGTTCCGCCTGAACACGGGTGGTGTAGGTGATCTCGGTGACTCCGTCGGCCACACCGGCGACCGCGATGATCAACAGCACCCATGGCTGCGGGATGGCGGCGAACGAGACGATGAACGCCGCCGACATCAGCGCGGTCCCCAGTACGAACGCCTTTTCGGCGCCCACCTCACCGGGCTCGCGGTGCAGGCGTTTCATCAACAGGTGTGCGGTGAACAGGCCGACCGCCCACGCGGCGTAGAAGTTCCCGGCGAAGCTCGCCGGGTTGTCCGGCTGGATCTGGGTGGCGTAGATCGGGGTGCCGACCTGGTGTGACGCCGAACCGAACGCGTCAACGGCCCTGATCACCACAATCGCCAGCACAGCGGGCGCCGCTGCGAGAGCGAGCATGGTGAGCCGCAACCGCGTGCGATAGCCCGTGTGCTCGCCTGTTTCGACATCGCGCTTGGCGAACGGCAGCGCCAGCACCATGAGCGTGAGCGCGGACACAGCGAACGTGCCGGCGTTGACGGCGAACGCCGCCTGGTAGCCGAGCCAGGACACCAACACCCCACCGGAGGCGAACCCGAGAACCATGGCGGCGGCCCGACCGGTCACGAGTGCGCCATTGGCCTGCTGCCGGTGCTCCGCACCGACAAGGTCAGGCACACTGCTGCGCAACATGACTGTGCTGGTGGTCGACAACAGGCCGATCGACACCGCCACCACCGGCAACATCTGCAGCCGAGCGGCGTGGGACACGACTGCGAAGACCAGCAACACGACGGCCTGTACGACGTCGCACGAGATCATCACGGCCTTGCGTGGCAACCGCGCCGCGATCACTCCGCCGAGCAGACCGGCCACGAAGCCGCAGACCATTCGCAGAACCATGAACAGCCCTGTGGCGAAGGCACTGCCGGTGGCCTCGAAGACGAAGAGGTTCAACGCGACCATGTTCAGATAGCTGCCGAATGTCGACGCGGCGTAACTCCCGACAAGCACACGGAAGCGCAGCCTGTCCTTGCGGTTCATCCAGCGATCCCCCATCGATCAGCACCGCGGTCGACCGACCGTGCAGCCCGATCATGGCTTGCGGGCGATCAATCACGAATCGGACGATCGGGTAGAACACTGTTCAACAGATCGGGCCTCAGCGAAGCGGTTCACCGCCCGTATGGCCTGGTCATCGAGGCAATGGCGATTCCCGTTGAGGCAACGAAAAATTCGCGCCCCCAGGCGATGCGGACTACGTCATGTCGAGCACCCCGCCGGAACACAGCGGACAGCGCAGCCGAAGGCGCTCAGCTCCGTTGGTCACCAACAACTGTCACGACTGTCTTACGCATCACCGTTTCGCTAGCTTCAGCGGAGCGCTCTGGTCATGAGAAGTGGGACATATCAATGTTTTAGGGGGATACGCGCTTGGGTGCGAGCCTCTCCTGTCGGCAACCGTGCCCAATTCATCGTGTTCACCTACGAAACGGGTTTCGTCGCCCACCACTGGCTGCGGTAACCGCGCTGGCTACTCGTCCAGTGGTTGGGGGTTGCCGTGTTCGTCGTTGCGGGTGACGCCCCGGCCGCCGGTGGGATAGGCGGTCCAGATGCTGCCGTCCGGGTTGACGATCACCTCGATGTCGACGCCGTCACGGGTGCCGTTGACGACCCAGCGGCCGTTGTCCTGCTGGCGTGGTGGGCTGTCGGGGTTTCGGGCGACGTCCTCGATGTGGCCGACGATGGTGGCGTCGAGTTCGGGCGCGGCCGGGTCGTTCTCGTCGGGCAGCCAGCGTTCGGGGAACTCCGTCTTGCCGGGGATGCCTGTGCCCGGGAAGTGTCCGCCGCCCACGCCGTTGGCGTCGCCGTCCATGATGTGTGTGCGGCGACCTTGGTTGAGGTTGATGTTCTGGGGTGAAGGCGGGGAGCCCTCCACGGTCGTCCACTGGTTGGGGCGTTCGGTGGGGGAGTTCCCTGTGCCCGAACGGCCGCTGGGCGGGGTGCCCGCGTCTGCCCTTGCGTCTGTGGTGTCCAGCGCGCTCTCGACGCCCTGGCTCGGGTTGCCGGTCCCGCGCCGCTTCGGCATGTTCGCGGGGCTGTTCGGCTTCTTGGGCGGGGTTCCGCCTCCACCCGGAGGGCGTTTGTGCAGCAGGAACCTGACCACCACCAGCAGCAGGGCCAGGACGTGCAGCGCGTTCATGACGGTTCGACTGCCAGTCGCGCCAGCACGTTCTGCGGGTCGCCCAGGTAGGTGTAACCCTCCTGGCCTGCGGGGAAGCGGCCGAGCAGGTCGGCGAGTTGCCGGTACTCGGCCTCGGTGACGACCACCTTGCGGCGCACCAGGGACGCGGCGAGCCCGTCGACCAGTTCGGCCCATTCGCCTGCTGTGCTCAGCCTGCGGTACTGCGCGACGGTGTCCGGGGGGAGACGGTCGGCGACCGACTCCAGCAGTGCGCGCGAGTCGGTGTTCAGCTTGACGAGGTCCACTGTGCTCCTAGCGGGACTGCCCTCAGCTGTTGAGGAGCTTGTTGAGATTGGTGAGGCTGTTGATCAGGCCGAGGACGTAGGTGGTGATCCGGCCGACCCACTTCACGACCGCCGCCGCGATCTGCGACGCGATGATCGGGATGGTGACGACGAAGATCGCCTCCGCCACCCACACGATCACCCTGGCCACCAGGTCCGCGATCAGGTCACGGACGATCTCCCTGGTCAGCTCGACCAGCCCGCCCGCGCCTTCGGTCGCCGCCGCCATCGCCGCGGAGATCGCGGCGAGCCCGCCGAGGGCTTCGACGTTGTTGACCATCAGCGCGCGGTAGGCGTCGGCGGACGCGCCGTGCCAGTCCGGGGTGTCCTGGTCGAGGTGGTTGCCCAGCTCGTCGCTCATCGCGTACAGCTCGGTCGCCATGTTGTTCCAGGTGGCGGCGTGCGAGCGGACCACGTCCGGCTTGCCGGTCAACTCGTCGAGGATCTCCCGCAGCGGCTCGAAGTACTCCATCGCCCAGCCGATGCCGTTGGCCAGCAGCGCGCTGATCGGGTCCATGACTGTGGCGGCGACTTCGGTGCCGAGGCCGAGCCCGGCCAGCGCGTCGTCCACCCAGCCCTCGGAGCGCACGGCGTCGACCAGGCCTTCGATGCTGTCGGCGAGGCCGGAGCCGGTCCACGCCTCACGGGTGGACTCGACCGGCGCCACCAGCCCGCCGTCGGTCACCGGCCGTCTCCGGTGATCGAGGAGAGCGCCGAGGCGTTGGTGCCTTCGGTCGTGTCGTACATCTCGGCGCTGGTGCGCAGCTCGGCCGCGACGAGCCGCAGGTTCTCAGCGACCTTGGCGATCACCGCGTCCTGCCGGGTGTGCTTGCCCTCCAGCACTCCGGAGATCCAGCCGCACAGCAGCCCGTAGGCCTGGTCGTCCTGCGCGATGTGGGTGCTGGCCGCTTTGACCGCGTCGAAGCGGGCGAGCACCGCCTCCACGTTGGCCGCGTGTGCGCGGATCTGGTCGGTGTCGACCACGAAGCCGTCGGGCATGGATCACCGCTTCCACAGGTCGGATCGCGGGTCGAAGTCCTCGTCCTCGTCCGCCGCCTGCGGTGGCGTGCCCCGCAGGTGCCTGCCGACTCGCTCGGCGATGGCCTGCCCGGCGGCCGAGTCCGGGCCCATCGTCTCGGCGATGACCTCCTGTGACTGGTCGGCCACCTCGCGGCGGGCCTGCTGCAGCAGGGACATGACCGCCTGGGCGACGGTGTCCGGCGCGGTCCGCTGGATGCGTTCGGTCAACCGCAGATCGACCAGCGCACCGGTGGAGTCCACAGTCACCTCGGCCAGTCCGCCGGGGTCCGACGCGGTCACCCGGACCTGCTGCAGCCGATCGCTCATGGCCTGCGTGTCCGCGGCCAACTTGTCGATCCGCCCTTTCCAGGCCGCCACGCGCTCACGCGCGGCGTCTGGGTCGAGAATGCCCCCAGTCATCGATTTCCCGTCCTCCTCGGCCAAGACTGCCTGGAGTGTAGTGACCGGGACGCCGCCGCGGGGGCGGAACCGCGCGAATCCGCCTGCCGGGTTTGCGCAGGTAGACGGCACCGGACATAAATGGCCGTCTCGTGGCCTGGTGACGACTGCCCTGACGGACGAGTGTCGGTCACCACAAGCCCGGCGAACCGGCGGAGAGGCAAGCCATGTTGTCCTCATTGGACAGCCGGGGCGGGCTGCTTGTCGCCGTGGGAGCGGGCGCAGGAGGGGGATCGTGGTGAGCGCAGAGCAGTGGCTGGCCGACTACCGCCGGGAGTCGGTGGCCGCGGCGCACGACGCGGCCCGGACGCAAGCCCGGCTGCGTCAGGTCGGCGGGCACGCCGTCGCGCCACGCGGTGAGGTGGAGGCGTGGGTCGACGTGAACGGTGTGCTGGAGCGGCTCCGGCTGACCACACAAGCCCGTGCGCTCGAACCGGACGCGCTGGCCGGCCTGATCGTGGCGACCGCCAAGGCGGCGCAGCGGTCGGCGGCCGGGCAGATCATCCAGGTGACAACCGACTTCGTCGGCCAGGGCGCGGTGCTCGACCTGGTCAAGGCGCATTTGCCGGTCGCGGTGGACCACAAACCGCCCAACGCCCGCCGTCCCGCCGTGGACGCCGTGGATGACGACGACTACTTCGAGATGCCGAGGGTGCGAGGTTGATGAGCGGGTACGACATCGACGCTGACCGGTTGCGCGAGCACGCCAACACGGTCGCCCGCATAGCCGACGAGCTGTCCTGGGTGGCCGACCGGGCACCGGACCACATGGCGGACGGCGCGCTCGGCACCTTCGTCCAGTTCCTCACCGCCGGGCTGTCCGGCGCGGTCGAGCAGGCGAGGGCCGCGATCCGCGACGTGTCCGCCACAGTGGACTCGATGAGCGTCGCCGTCCGCCGCTCAGCGGACTCCTACCGGCGGACCGACGAGAACTCGGCCGACCACCTCGCCCGGGAACTCCAGCTGTGAGCACCGACAGGACGACCACGCGACTGCTGGCCGAACTCTCCACAGTGTCCAACGCGGTGCTCGACTCGGACTGGTCGACCGGTCCGCTGGCCGCGCTGCCGACCCCGGCGGGCTTCGGCCCGCTCACCTCGTCGGCCACCCCGCTGGACGCGTTGAGCAGCGCCGGTGTCGGCATGCTGACGCCGCACGTGGCGTTCCTGGCGAAGCCGCTCGACCAGTTCCGCGGCGACTCGGGCGTGGTGAGTGCCCTGGCGCAGGGCATGGCCGCCGTGGCGGTCGACGTCCGCGCGCTCGCCGACACCTACCGCCAGGCCGGCACCACCGAGACCAGCGGGTGGACCGGCGAGGCCGCGGACCGGTACCAGGCCGCGGGCACGCAGTTCACCGAGGGTGTCACCGTGATCGCCGAGGCGGCGAAGACGGTCTCCGGCGCGGTCATCGGTGCGGGGGAGGAGGTGGTCAAGGCGATCACCCGGATCGTGCAGCTGATCGACGCGGCGGTCGCCGAGATGATCCCGGTGATGGCGGACGGCATCGCCCGCGCCCCGCTGACGATGGGTACAAGCGTCACGGAGGCGATCACGAAGTGCGTGGCCATCGCCAACGGGTACAGCGCGCAGATCGCCGATGTCATGGCGAACCTGCTGGCCAACGCCACGAACCTGATGAAACTGGTCGACAGCGTGCTGACCATCGTGCACACGGTGACCCAACTCCTGCGCAAACTGGCCAAGGGCGACAGCGACTCGTCGGCGGCGGATGCCACACCACAGGCAAACCCCGAGTCCGGCGAGCAGACAGCCGCCGAGCCCAGTCAGTCCACCAGTGCTGACGACCCGACGGCCTCGACCGGCACCGCCCCGTCGACCGGTGCCGATCGAGCGACGTCCGGCCTGGCCGATCCGACCGCGAGCACAGCCGGTGACACGGACCAGGCCGCTTCCCGCCCGACCAACACGACAGGTGCTACGAGCTCAGCGTCCCCGCTGAGCACATCGAGCACGACAGCAGGCACGCCGTCGGGGGACAGGGGGACGAACCTGTCCCCCGGCAGCGGGATCCCGCTGAGCGGCGTGGCCGCCAAGACGGGTGCTGTATCGAAGGCGAGTGCGGCGCCGAAGACGAGTGCGGCGCCGAACCGTGGCACGCCGGAGACTCGGCTCGCCCCAGGCGGGGCCACGTTCGCGGTGCCGCCGAAGGAGATGACCGCCGGTGGACCGGCCGCCACCGCCGCTGCCGAAGTCGCGCAGGCCGGTGGGCCGTTCATGCCGATGACGATGCCCGCCGCCGCACGAGGGCAGGGTGCCGACGACTCCGAGCACCAGCGCCGTTACGAGGTCAACGCCGACGGCGACACGTTCTCGGCCGGTGATCAGGATGCCCTTGCCGCCTCCGGCGTCATCGACCCGCCTGTCGCCGCGGAGGACGACGAACGGCCCAGCCGTGCGACACCCGCCGAACCGCAGCCCGCCGCCGCACCGCCGGAAGACGAGGCGCCGCGGGGAAAGGTCGTGTGGCGGCTGGGCGAGAACGGCGAACTCGTGGCGACGGTGGTGCCCGCCCCACCGGACGAACAGTGATCTGCCATGCCGAGCAGGAGGACGGATGTCATTTCAGACCAACCTGGAATCGCTCAACAAGGTCGCCAGGAAGGACCTCAGGGAGCTTTCCTGGACGTACGCCGTGCTGGCGAACGAGATGCGCAACGCCAATCTGGCCGACGACAACGTCGCCGCCGACCCACCGGTGGTCCCGGACGGCGGGGCCTTCGCGAAGGCGTGGGCGAGCCTGCGCGGTGACATCGTGACGATGCTGGACACGTGCGCGGGAAACGCCGTCAAAGTCGGGAAGGCGATGGAGCACGTGGTCGACACCTATTCGGCCACCGACGCCCGGATCGCGGACACGATGCGCGGCCTCACCGAGTCACTGAACCACACACCCAGCGCGTAGCGCCGGACCACGAAAGATCACCAGGAGTCGATCATGGCGTTTCACAGCGAGGCGGACCTGCGCAAACTCGGCGAGGACGTCGCCAACGCGGCGGAAGGCGCCTATCTGCGTGAGCAGGCGAACCAGAACGCGAAGTCAGGCGCGGGCCAGCACGGTTTCGCGTTTCCCCTGCCTGGAGACCGTTTCTACACCCACTATCCGGAGTTGTACGCGAGCTTCGCGACGCCGGACCCGGCGGGGATGCAGCGGGTCCTCGACAGGCTCGGCCGCGCGTCGTTCGCCCTCACCCACAAGTTCGCGGTCCAGAAACCCGAGGGCAGTGACGTGCCGGTGCCGAACATCGACTCCGGCATCGGCGAGCTGGCAGGAAGGGACACGCCCACACAGATCTCGCGGGCCATCGACGACAAGATCGACGGCTGGCACGGCAGCGCCAAGGACGCCTTCCAGGAGAAGATCCTGAACAAGTTCGACGAGAAGGTCACCAACCAGGTCGCGGCGATCGACATGACGGCGGCGTCGCTGGCGATGCACATGGGTCTGCGGCAGAAGCTCAACGAGGACGTGTGGGACATCGGCCGGAAGTCGATCGAGGCGTTCAACAGGGTTGGGCAGATGAAGTCGGATGACGTCCTCCAGGCCACCCTCCTCGTGGCCATCGCCGCGGGGACTGTGTGGACCGTCTGGAGGGGAGCGATCGCCGCGGGCGGGTTCGCGTCGATCTCGGCGAAGGACGCCGCGTCGGTGGTGGCCTCGTTCAACAACATCCGAACCAGTGCGCAGGTCAGCGAGGTACTGAGTCACGACAGCGCCACCTCCGTCGACAAGAGCATGAAGAGCATCCTCGGCAAAGCGGCCCAGTCGTACCACGACCAGGAGAAGGACATCGTCGCGGCGGTCAACCACCTCAGCGCCGGGTTGCGGGATTCGTCGACCAACAGCCTGTTCGTGTTCCCGGCCCCGCGTGAGGTCGACGTGCTGGACGAACAGGGCAGCAACCTGCCCACGCTCGAGTCCGAGTTCGCCACGGACCGGTAGCACGACTGCGTTGTAGGGTCCTCGCATGGTGCGGGGAGTCGGCAGGGCTGAGGGAATGGTGCTGGCCGGAGTCGTGGTGGCGGCGCTCGTGGTGACCGGGGTACAGGCCAGATCGCCGGGCACCTGGTTGTTGGAAGTCGTCTGGGTGGTGGCCGGGCTGCCGTTGGTGATCGCGCTGCGGAAGCGTTTCCCGTTGACCCGGTTGCTGTGCTGGCTGCTGGTGGTGCACGCGATCGTCCTGTGCTACGGCGGGCAGTACACGTACGCCGAAACCCCGGTGGGGGAGTGGGCACAGGACCTGCTGGACACCCAGCGCAACAACTACGACCGGTTCGGTCACTTCATTCAGGGTTTCGTCCCCGCGATCGCCGTGCGTGAGGTGCTGCTACGCCGCACGCCCCTGCGTCCGGGTGGCTGGGTCGCGTTCCTGGCCGTCTGCGTGTGCCTGGCGATCAGTGCCTGTTTCGAGTTCGTGGAATGGTTCAGCGCGCTCCTGCTCGGGGCGGGCGCGGACGATTTCCTCGGCACCCAGGGAGACGTCTGGGACACGCAGTGGGACATGTTCCTTTGCCTGTGCGGCGCGGTCATTTCCCTGCTGGTGTGGCGTCGGCTGCACGACCGGCAACTGGGTTACCGGGATGGGCACGGTGGGTCGTAAGGGATGCCGGGGAGGTACTGGTCCCATTCGGCAGGGGTGATCCGGCTGTGGACGTGGTCGCAGGCGCGCGCGATGAGTTCGTCGGTGTCGGTGGGCGTGACCCGAGCGGTGCGGTCCCAGCCGCTGGTGGCCAGTGCCCGTCCGTCAGGTCTGAAGGCCACGGACCACACGCCGGTGATGTGTCCAGTGAGGACGGTCCGTTCAGTGGGACTGCGGAGGTTGGTGACGTCCCACAGGCGTGCGGTGGTCCCGCCGCTGGTCGCCAGGGTCCGGCCGTCGGGACTGAAGTCCACGCCGAAGAGCCCGCTGGTGTGCCCGTTGAGCGTGGCGAGCTCGGTGGGAGTGCGCGGAGTGGTGACGTCCCATAGGCGCGCGGTGTTGTCGTTGCCCGCAGTTGCCAGGGTGCGGCCATCAGGACTGAAGTCCACTCCGTACACCGCGCTCCTGGTGTGAGCGTTGAGTGCGACGAGTTCGCTCGGGTTGCGTGGGTTGGTGATGTCCCAGATCCGGGCGGTGCTGTCCTCGCCGGCGGTCGCCAGGGTGTGGCCGTCGGGAGTGAAGGTCACCGAGTAGACCACACTGGAGTGTCCGGTGAGCGTCGCCATTTCGGTGGGGCGCTGACGGTTCGTGATGTCCCACAGCCGCACGTGACCGACGAAGTCGCTCGTCACCAGGATGTGGCCGTCCGGGCTGAACCCGACTCCGTAGACCGTGTTGGGCGCGTTGGGGACGGCGGCGAGTTCGGTGAGCTGCCGTGGGTTGGTGATGTCCCACAGCCGCACGTTGTTGTCCTGATTGGCTGTGGCCAGGGTATGGCCGTCGGGGCTGAACGCGACCCCGAACACCGTGCCGGTTGTGTTGGGAACAGTGGCAAGTTCGGTGGGGACGCGTGCGCCGGTGACGTCCCACAGCCGCACGGTGTGGTCTCCGCTGGCGGTGGCAAGGACACGCCCGTCGCGGCTGAAGTCGACCGAGTAGATCTCGTGTGGCTGGTTGATCAGTGTGGTGGACAGGGTGCTGATCAGGCTGTTGCGGGTTTCGGTGGTGGCGGCCAACCGGTGGGCGGTCACGCTGAGCTGTACGGCCAAGTCCTGCTTGGTGCGAAACAGCTCGGTGGCGTCCACGGCCACGTTCTGGGCGATGGCGGCGTTGCGTTGCTCGGTGATCGCGGCCTGGGTGTGGACGGCGTAGACCGTGGCCGTCGTGGCGAGCAGGAACAGCACTGCGAGCAGGGCGACGAGTTGGCGCAGACGACGGGTACGGCGCTGGGCCGCGACTCGTTCACCGGCTTCGGCCGCGAGGCTGGCTTCGAGGAACGCTTGTTCCCGTGGGGTGAGGTGGGTCTGCGCGGTATCGGACCAGTCGCGGGCGAGGGCGAGGCGTGTGCCGCGGTAGAGGGCACCGGGGTCGCGGTCGAGGCCCTCCCACACGGTGGTGGCGTCGGTGAGCTGGCGGTGCACGCGCAGGCCTTCGCGATCGTGGTTGAGCCATTCGGTGAGCCGGGGCCAGTGCCGGATGAGGGCTTCGTGGACGATCTCGATGCCGTCGTGGTCCAGCGTCACCAGTCGAGCCTGGGCCAGGTTCTCCAGCACCACATCGGCGTCGGGGTGCGCCAGGTCCAGTTCGGCGCGGTCCAAGCGGCGTCTGGCGTCCTCGGTGCCCTCGCCGAGCGCGACCAGCCGGAGGAACAGTTGGCGCGCCCACTGCTGCTGGGGCTCAGTCAGTGCGGTGTAGGCGGTCTCGGCGGTGCGGGCCACGGCTCCGGTGATGCCACCGGTCTCGTGGTAACCAGCGAGGGTGAGTGCGTTGCCACGGCGGCGACGCCACGTCTCCAGCAGGGCGTGCGACAACAGCGGCAGCACACCGATCCGGCCGTCGGCCTCGGCGCACAACGTAGCCTGCAGGGTGCTTTCGACCGAACACCCCGCGCCGATCGCGGGACGGGTGATCACCTCACGCAGATCGGGTGTGGTCATCGGACCCACCAGCACTTGTGCCTGCTGCAACACGTCCACCATGTGCGGGTAACGGCTGCAGTGGCTGTAGAAGTCGGCGCGCACGCCCACCACCACCCGCAGCCTGCTGTTGTCCGCGGTGGTGGCGGTGGCGAGCAGGTCGATGAACCGCGCACGCTCCCCGCGATCGGGGCACTGGGTGAAGATCTCCTCGAACTGGTCGACCACCAGCACCAGATCGGCCTCGGCCGGGTGCCCGGCCAGGGCATGGCGCACGAACCTGTGCAGCGCCCGGGATTCGACCGCGAGGTCCTCGACGAGCCGAGTCGGTGACGTCGCGGTGAGGCTGGCCAACGCGATCGCGCACTCCTCGATCGGACGAGCCCCGGGCGTCATCACCACCACTGCGTGGGTGGTGATCGTGGGCAGCAGTCCGGCCCGTAACAACGACGTCTTGCCCGCGCCCGACGCGCCGACCACGGCGACGAATCTGGTGTCGAACACCCGGGCGCGGACCTGCTCGACCAACTCCCTGCGACCGAAGAACCGGTCGGCGTCCTGGGTTTGGAACGCGCTCAACCCGACGTAGGGCGCCTTCCGCTCCTGCGGCGCGGTTTCGACCAGTTCGGCGAGTTCGGCCGACAGGTCCCGCCAGCGCCGCTCCCACGCCGCGATGTCACCGCCGCAGGCTTGGACGTAGGCGACGGTCACCGCCAGGCTGGGCAGCTTGCGCCCGCTCGCGGCCTCCGACAGCGCACCGGCTGAGTAGTGCGCGCGCCGGGCGAGTTCCCGGTAGCCGGGGCTGCCCGCCTTCTCCCGCAGTTTCCGCAGATCGGCGGCCCACCGCAGCAGCGGGCCGTCCCCCGGATCCAACGGACGCTCCGCACGCGCCACCAGCCCGCCCCTCTCCAGTTGACCACCCCCGCCGAATTGTTCAGATCTCGTCGTTCAGCGTCCAGGCCCCGGCACTGAACAATCCACAGCAGTTACACAGATCACCGTGGCCAGCACCGACACCGTTTCGCTGGCTCGTTGACCTGGAGGGGGTCGAGGGCATGTCCGTCCTCGTGTGGACTCGTCGTCCCGTTCGCCACCGCCGCAGAGGCGCGGCCGTGGTGTTGATCGTGGCGTTGGTGGCGACGGTGATGGGCTCGGCGCCGCCGGTGTCGGTGCGTGGGACGGCGCAAGGGGCAGGTGCGGACGGGGCGGTGACAGCTCCGGAGCACCCGGAGGGGACGTCGTTCAACCCCAACCAGATCAAGGACATCAAGGCGGCCGACCCGGGCGCCGGGGTGAACCTGATCGGCGCTCCCACAGCGAACAACGCGGGTGACGCGCGGTTGTCGTATCCGCTGGAGGCGCCCAAGGGGCGGGCGGGTGTGGAGCCGAAGCTCGCGGTGGCCTACACCTCGGCGGGCGCCAACGGCTGGCTCGGTGTCGGGTGGGACGTCAGCACACCGATGGTGACGGTGGACACACGGTGGGGTGTTCCGCGCTACGACGCCGGTCTGGAGACAGAGAGTTACCTGCTCAACGGCGAGCAGTTGACACCCGTTGCCCATCGGGGCGAATTGCAGAAGCGGACAGCCGAGAAGGTGTTCCACACCCGGGTGGAAGGCCGGTTCGACCGCATCGTGCGGCACGGGGACAAGCCGTCGAACTACTGGTGGGAGGTCACCGACAAGTCCGGCACCCGCATGGTGTACGGCGGCGCCGAGAACACCGCGTTGGCCGACGCCAACGGGAACGTGGGTTCCTGGGCGGTGCGCGAAGTCCGCGACACCAACGACAACGTCATGCGCTACCGGTACGCCCGGGTGGACGACGGCGGGACCGACAAGTCGAAGGTGCCGGGCAGCAACCTGTACCCGCAGCGGATCACCTACACCGGTCACGGCGATGCCGAGGGCCGGTATTCGGTGACGTTCCTGCGTGACCGCGAGCGCAACGAGCCCCGCCGCGGGGACGTGCAGATCGACGCCCGGTTCGGGTTCAAGCGGGTCACGGCGGACCTGCTGCGCCGGGTCGAGGTCAAACTCGACAACAGCCTGATCCGGGCCTACGAGCTCAACTACCGCACCGGCGCCTACGCGAAGACCCTGCTGGCCTCGGTGTCGCAGTTCGGTGAGGACAACAAGCTGTTCAACACGCATTCGTTCGACTACTTCGACGAGGTGCGTGACAAGGACGGCAACTACAACGGGTTCGCTGATGCTTCGGCGTGGTCTGTCCCGGATGACGACCTGGGTGTGAACATCCGCGAAGGTGAGGCGAGCGCGATCTCGGCGAACACCTCCGTCGGGTTCGGCGCGCATTTGTTCGCCGGGTACAACGTGCAGGGGCTGCCGGTCAAGCAGGGCGGCGTCGGGGTGAAGGTCGGCTTCAACGCCGGTCAGTCCGACGGGCTGTCAACGCTGATGGACGTGAACGGCGACAACTTGCCGGACAAGGTGTTCCGCAAGAACAACGACGTGTACTTCCGGCCCAACCTGGCCGCGCCGGGTGGCGCGCCGAAGTTCGGTGACACCCCGATCAAGTTGCGCGATCTCCCGGGTATTTCCACCGAGCGCACGTTGTCGGGCACGATCGGTGTCGAGGCGTTCGTCGCGGCCGTCGCCGCGCAGTTGGACTTCGTGGGGACCACGACCACGTCCGACCGGTTCTTCAGCGACGTCAACGGTGACGGCATCACCGACTTGGTCAACAACGGCGGTGTGTTGTTCGGCTATCTCGACGCCAGTGGTCAACCTGCCTACAGCGCGGATTCCACGCGCACCCCGGTACCGGTCGGGGGTGGCGCGGTGACCGGGGAGATCGTCGGTGATCAGACCGCGCAGTTCAACCAGCAGGTGGACAACTCGCCGTTGCTGGACTCGGTACGCCGCTGGGTGGCGCCGTTCGACGGCACGGTCCGCGTCGACGGCCGGGTGCAACTGACCCAGGACCCGTCGCCCGCACGTGCCGCCTACACCAAGGCCGACGGCGTGCGGGTCACCATCCAGGCCAAGGACACCGAACTGTGGGCGCAGCGGATCGGCCCGGACGACCACACCGAGTTCACCCCGGCCAACGTCGGGTCGGTCGCGGTGAAGAAGGGCGACGCGCTCTACTTCCGCACACAGTCCATCTTGGACGGGAAGTACGACACGGTGGCGTGGGACCCGACGATCACCTACACCACTCTTCCCGCGGGCGCGGACGTGAACGGGTTGGCGAACACCGTGTTCCGTGCGTCGACGGACTTCACGTTCGGCGGCCGTTCGTCGCAGGTGGTGGTGCCGGTCAACGGCACGCTGCGGCTGACCGGTGACGTGGTCAAGAGCAAGACGACCTCCGACGACGTGACCGTGGTGATCACGAAGGGCAACGGGGTCCACACCCCGGCGGACGTGTTCCGCAAGGTCCTGCCCGCCGCGTCGACCGGCACCACCAAGATCGACGTGAGTATCCCGGTCAGCCAGTTCGAGAAGATGTCGTGGCAGGTGAAGACCGACTCCCCGATCGACGTCTCCGCGGTGTCCTGGGTGCCCAAGGCGCACTACACGGCCGCACCGGGCGTGGAGTCGCTGGTCGACGACAAAGGCGAGCCGACGCTGGTGATCAGCCCGCCGTTCGACGTGGACATGTACCCGGCCGACACCCTCACCGCGCCGCAGCAGACCTACAAGGTGACCAAGACCGGCCAGGTGAAGGTGCGGCCGAGCGTGAAGTTCACCTTCGGCAGCCTGACCGGGACGACCAAGATCGCGTTCACGGTGAAGAAACGCGGCGGGCAGTTGCTGGGCAAACGGGTCGTCGACGTCGTCAACGGGCAGTACGGCTCGCCCGGACAGGACCTGGGCGTGACCGTCCCGGTCACCGAAGGCGACGAGCTGTACCTCGACCACTCCACAACGGATCCCAACCTGCTCGGCATGGTCGCCGAACAGTCCGCGCAGGTCACCTATGACCTCACGTCGCCGTGGCCGTCGTTCACCCCGGCGCCGAGCGCGATGCACGGTTCCGCCTCGCAGGGCGCGTTCCCGCAGCCCTACCGCGGCTGGGGCGTGATCGGATACCAGGCCAACCGCGACCGCGCCACCCAGCCCATCAAGCAGGCCGAGCTCGCGATCGACCAGAGCTTCAAGGACGCCCTTCCCCAGGAGCCCAAGGAAGCCGACATCCCGGGGTTCACCGCGAACCCCCGGGTCGCCATGCCCCGGCTGGCGATCTTCGCCGCCAACCCGGCCAAGGGCGGCTGGGCCGCACAGGACGAGTCCTCGTGGTTCACCGGCACGATGGCGACCAGTTCCCGCCTCGGCGCGGACACCATTGACATCGTCACCGACGCCGACGTCGCGGGCGACCGCACGGTGATGCGCCGTGGCGTCACCGGCCAGGTGTCCGGCACCCTGTCGGCTGGTCCGTTCGGTGGCACCGTCGTCGGCGGCATCACCGCCGGTTCGGTGGACTACGTCGACCTCAACGGTGACCGATACCCCGACGTCGTCGGCGCCAAGGAGATCCAGTTCACCGACATGAACGGCGCGCTCGGCACTCGGCGCGGCACGCTCGGCGGCAACGTCCGTGAAACCGACAACCTGTCGGGCAACGTGTCGTACTCCGCGGGCAGCGAGGCCGCCACGCTGGCCAGCGCGCTGGGCCTGGCCGCACCCGAAGCCGGGAGCAGCAACAACACCTCCACCAACGGCCCGGTGCAACCGGCGCTGGGGATCGGCGGCAGCCTCGGTGGTGGGGAGTCCGACACCCGCGTCGACCTGATCGACATCAACGGTGACGGTCTACCGGACAAGGTCTTCGCCAACGGCGACGCGCAACTCAACCTCGGCTACAGCTTCGCCGCGCGGGAGCCCTGGTCGGCCGGGCCGATCAACGACGCCTCCACCCGCAACATCGGTGTCAACCTCGGGTTCAACGTCGACAACTACGGCTTCGCCGGTGGCCTGTCGGCTGAGCTGGGCACGTCGTTCACCAACGCCAGCATGCTCGACGTCAACGGTGACGGCCTCACCGACCGCGTCTTCACCGACGGCGCCAACCCGATCAAGGTGGCGTTCAACACCGGCACCGGCTTCACCGCGCCCACCCCGTTGCGGGGCAGTTTCTCCGACATCGCCGTGGACAAGAACGCCACCCTCGGTGCGGGGGTCTACTTCACCTTCCCTGTCCCCACCCCGATCGGGACGTTCGTGTTCAACCCCGGCGCCAATGTCTCCGCCGGAATCGGCCGTGCCGAAGTCGGCCTGCGCGACATCAACGGCGACGGTCTCGCCGACCACGTCAAGTCCACCCGGGACAACGAACTCAAGGTGGCGGTGAACAAGTCCGGCCGCACGAACCTGCTCCGTTCGGTAGGCCGTCCTCTCGGTGCGCGTATCGACCTGGACTACACCCGCGTAGGCAACACCGCTGCCATGCCCGAGTCCCGCTGGGTTCTGTCGCGCACCGCGGTGTCCGACGGGCAGCCCGGTGACGGCATCGACACCCAACTCACCACCTTCCGGTACGAACAAGGCAAGTACGACCGGTTCGAGCGCGAGTTCGTCGGGTTCGGCAAGGTCGTCACCGAGACGCGCGACCCCGGTACGGCGGATGCGTTGTACCGCAGCACGACTGATGAGTACCGCACCGACAGCCCGTACACGAAGGGCCTGCTGGCCCGGACCTTGCTGACCGACGGCGCGGGAAAGCCGTTCACCGAGACGGCCAACACGTATCAGTTGCGCGACATCGCCGGTGGCAGCGTGTTCGCGGCGCTGTCCCGAGTGGACAAACGCTTCTACGAAGGCGCCGCGACACCGGCGAAGTCCACGCACACCGAGATGTCCTACGACGACTACGGCAACCTGGTCCGCTCGTTCGACGCCGCCGATGACGGCGCCGCCGACGACACGGAAATCACCTATGGCTATACCGCGGCCGACCAGGCATGCCGCGACCGCAACATCGTCGGTACCGCCACCTCGGTCAGACAACGGGGGACCGCGGCCAACTCCGGGGCGCGACACCGTGAGGCGAGCGTCGACTGCGCGACCGGTGCGGTGCGACAAGTCAGGCAATATTTGTCCGACAACGCGTCGGCGAACTCCGATCTGGACTACTACCCCGAGGGGAACCTGAAGTCGGTCACCGGACCGGCGAACGAAGCAGGGCAGCGGTACAAGCTGGAGTACGGCTATGACACGGTCGTCGGCGTCCACGTCGAGTCCATCACGGACAGCTTCGGGTACCGGTCGTCCTCGACCCACAACTTGAAGTACGGGCAACCGGATCGCAACACCGACCAGAACAACCAACAGGTGTTGATGTCCTACGACGCCGTCGGGCGCCTCGACACAGTCACCGGGCCGTACGAGATCGGGTCCGGCAAGGCCACGATCGACTTCGACTACCACCCCGAAGCCGCTGTTCCGTACGCGACCACCCGGCATCTGGACCGGTCGGCGGCCGGTGTCCGTGACGACACCATTGACACAGTCACCTTCACCGACGGCCTCAAACGCGTCCTGCAGACCAAGAAGGACGCGTCGGTCGCGGACACCGCTGGTTCCACACCGCAGCAGGTCATGACCGTGTCCGGGCGCACGAAGTTCGACTTCCTCGGCCGTGCCGTCGACCAGTACCATCCCGTCACCGAACCCAAGAACGACAGCAACACGGCGTTCAACACAGCGTTCGACACCGTCGCGCCCACCCGGCACACCTACGACGTGCTGGACCGGACGGTCAAGACAATCCAGCCGGACGAGGTCACGAGTACCACGGCCTACGGGTTCGGGCCGGACCGCGCCGGTCGCGTCCGGTTCGAGACCACGGCGACCGACGGCAACGGCAAACAACGCCGCACCTACACCGACCTGCGCGAGTTGACCACCGCGGTCAAGGACTTCAACGGCCCGGAGGTGATCTGGACCGGCTACGACCACGACCCACTCGGCCAGCTCACCACCGTCACCGACGACAAGAACAACGCCACCCGCACTGAGTACGACAATCTCGGCCGCCGTACCGTCCTTGACAGTCCCGACGCCGGTCGCACCGAGACCCGCTATGACCTAGCGGGCAACGTCACCGCCAAAATCACCGCCACAGGGAAGACCGTCGAGTACGACTACGAGCACCGCAGGTTGAAGGCCGTGCGGTACCCGACTTTCCCAGCCAACAACGTCAACTACACCTATGGCGCACCAGGAGCCGCGGACAACGCGGCGTCACGGATCACCGAGATCCGCGACGCAGCCGGAACGGTCACCCGCGGTTATGGGGCGCTAGGGGAGACAACCCGCGAAACCCGCACGATCACCGCGGCAGGCGGGTCACCCCGTAGCTACACCACGTCATGGCGGTACGACGCGTTCAACCGCGTCCTGCAGATGACGTACCCCGACAGCGAAGTTCTCACCTACGACTACGACACCGGCGGCCAGGTCAGCCGTGCCACCGGGATTAAGAACGGCGTCAACTACACCTACCTGGGTCGCCTCGACTACGACAAGTTCGGACAGAAAGTCCTCCAGGTAGCCGGGAACGGGGTGCGCACGACCTACACCTACGACCAGGCCGACCGCAGGTTGGCGACCCTGAAGTCAGCGGGGGAGTCCGAGTTCCAGAACCTCGCCTACACCTACGACAACATCGGCAACATCACCAAACTGACCAACAACACGGCCGCCTCGAAGAGCGCACAGACCTACGGCTACGACGAGCTGTACCGGCTCACCTCGGCCAGCGGCGAATACCTGGGCAAGGACAACAAGCCCAACCGGTACACCCTCACCCTGGGCTACGACTCGATCCACAACACTACAAAGAAGACCCAGCACCACGAGGTCACCCAGACTCCCGGCTCAGTGCGCCCGGTGTCGTTCAGCCCGATGCAGGCAGGGCCCATCGAGCCGATCGAGGACCCAACTAACCCAGCCTCGGTCCAGGACAAGACGACCTACGACTACGCGTACACCTACGGCAGCGGCAAACCACACGCTCCCAGCATGGTCGGCCCGATCACGCAGGCCTATGACGCAAGCGGCAACCTGACCGACACGGTGAACACGGCGGCCGGTGGCAAACGACGCCAGTACGTGTGGGACGAGGAGAACCGGCTCGCCTGCAACGTCGACACCGCCACGACTGTCGCTCAGACTCCAGCAGGCTGTGCTGACGCCGCCGTCAAGTACACCTATGACGCTGCCGGTGAACGCGTGGTCAAGGCTGGCGACGGTCTGTCGCTGTACCCCAACCGTAGCTACAGCGAACGCGACGGCACCGGCTACAAGCACATCTTCGTCGGCGTCAACCGCCTCAGCACGAAGACCGTCGCCGCCAGCGGAGCCGAGAACGCCCAGTCCTACTACCATGCCGACCATCTCGGCTCGTCCGGATACGTCACCGACAACCAGGGCAACGTCACCGAACACCTCGAGTACATGCCTTTCGGTGAGACCTGGGTCGAGGAGCAGGCGGGCCAATCCAGCACGCCGTACAAGTTCACCGGCAAGGAACTCGACACCGAAACCGGTCTGTACTACCACGGCGCCCGCTACTACAACCCCAGAACCCAACTCTGGGCAAGCGCAGACCCAGCCCTGCCTGAGTTCATCGACGGCAGCAAAGCCGCGGGCGGCATCACCAACCCCCGCAACCTCGCCACTCACACCTACGCCCACAACAACCCGGTCAAGCTGACTGACCCCACTGGCAAGGCACCACAAGCGTGCCTCGACACGGAATGCCAGGTTCCCTACCGCCCCGGCGCGGACAGATCGTCGATCACTACCCAGCAGTTGCAGGCGATCATTCCACAGGCCTCGTATGAAGACGTCGTTCGTTCGCTGCCTGAGATCAACAAAGCCATGGCAGAGGCGGAAATCAACACGCCGGCGCGTCAGGCAGCGTTCCTGGCAACGGTGGCCGTCGAGTCGGCCTTCTTGGGAACGAGGGTCGAATTCGGTGACTCGGAGTTCTTCCGGCAGCGGGACATCGAATTCGGCTTGCCTGCGGGGGAGAGTGAGCGGTACAAGGGGCGCGGCCTGATCCAGCTCACCCACCGGGCGAACTACGAAATGGCCGGTAATGCCATCGGTCGACCAGATCTCGTCGATGATCCCGATCTGATCCTGCGTGACCCGGACGTCGCGGCGAAGGTCATCGCGTGGTATTGGACACAAGCGACCGGAACGAACCTCAACGATCTGGCCGACCAGGGCGACTTCCTCGGAGTCAGCCGGGCGATCAACGTGGGAAATCCGAACAGTAGCGTGCTGCCGTATCACTATGACCAGCGTAAGTCGATCTATGACAACGCTCTGCAAGTGCTTGGCCCCAGGCGCTGAGCGCGTCCTGAGAGTTTATGAGTGTGTCCGGGTCGCACCTTCTCAGGAGGACTTGAGAAGCGCACTAATGCGGTCACGCGGCTCGGTTGAGTGACGACACAAGACGAGGGGCCACCCGTGTCGGGGTGGCCCCTCGTCGTTGCGGTCGGTCGGACTTCGGGTCGCCCGTTGCTATACGGCTCGCTACATGCCTATGCGGTCCACCGGACCGCGAAGTTCTCGCAACGAGGTGACCCTTCGAGCATCTCGCCGACAACCTCACGAGCCGAGTTGCTGCGGCGGGTCCGAGTGCCGCCGAGCCCATGCTGGTGACGCCACGCGTCGCCGTCGCCCGCGTCTCCATGGTTCTCGTCGGCAGGGTGCTGTCCCTCGATAGTGACGGTGCTGGGAGAGGTTCGTACAGCTGCGTGTCGCCCTGTTTCCACCTCGGTCACTCGTTCGGGGAACAAGCGCCTCACTCAGTCGTGTCCGAGGGGGCTGTGGCAAGTTGTGCTGGTCTTGGGCTTTCGGTGGCCGCGATCTTTCGCGACGTCCGGCTCTGGGTCCGCTACCTGCGCGAGGTGTTGTGTGATGGACGAGATCGTGCCTGCCACCAGGGCCGGTTTGCTGACCAAACGTCTGCTCGTCATCGCGTCGCACGCGGTGGAGCAGGCGGCCCTCGCGCAGCGTGGCGCCGAGCCGATGGTGGTCATCGCCCTGTTTCAACGGTTGCCCTACTTCGACAGGGAAAGCCAGGTGTACGCGGGGATCGCGGCTCGTGCGTCGGTCACTGTCGTCGGCTTGGCCGACCGGGTGCGACCCGATCTGCCCGCGGGGGTCACCCCTGTTCTTCTGCGCAGGGATGAGGATCTTGCCCACGAGTGGTCCGTGGTGGTGTTGTCGCCGAGGTTCGGTGCCACTGTGATCGCGCAGGACCTTGAGGACGTCGACCCACGCCGCACGACACTCGAGTCGGCGAGGCTTTTCCACGGCCGCTGGGGTCTTCGCCGTGACGAGGCCTACGCCGAGGTGGTGCGGCTCCGTGACGCCCTCGGCGATCGGCTTCCTCCCGTCGTCCGGCTCAAGATCGACGAGACCCTTGCCGCTGTCGAGGAACCGGCGGCCGTCGAGGTCGAACAGTGCACCGAGGCCGCGGTGCGCAAGCTCGTCACCACCATCGAACGGCAAACCGAGAAGTCCGCTCGCCTTGCCGAGGCGAGCGACCACGACCAGGGAATCGACCGCGACCCGGACACCGGCCTGCACACCCTCTCCGCCCTCACGTCATGGGTCGGCCCGTCGACCGACACCATCCCGATCGGATTGATCGTGCTCAGGATCGCCGCGCTGAGCGATGTGCTGAGGCACCACGAGGTCCGCGCCGTGATCCACACCGGGCAGAACGTCGCCGCCGTGCTCAGCGACGAACTGCGGCCGGTCGATCGCGCCGTTCGGCTCAGCGAGTCCGACTTCCTGGTGATCAAACCGGCCGCGTCGGACGACATGCTCGCGGCGAGCGCGGCGCGGATCCGCGACGGCATCGGCAACTTGGCATCCGTTTACCCGTTCGTGCCGATGTCGTGCTCGTCGACGTGGATGGTCACCAGGCGCCGCCCGCTTCCGTTGCGGGCCATGCAGTGCCAGCTCGATCTGGAAACGAGCCGCCGCGAGTGGCCGTGTGCTTCCGGTGACCTCGCGGACGTCATGTCGCAGACGGCGCCGATTCTGCCCGCCTGTCGATGACGCTACGCTTCGCTGTCATCCGCGTCGCCGCTGCCCGTGTTGTCGGTCAGGAGGGCCCAGAAGAGAAAGACGATCAGCACGCCACCGATGATCGTGATCTCGGTTTGCCCCTGGACGATGCCGACGGCCAGCAGGGCGGCGCCGACAGCGAAGATCAGCACGATGACGCACATGAGACACCTCCGCGCAGGGCGAGTTCGGCGAGTATAGTGGCGCCGTCGGCCAGGACCGAGTCGTCGAACACCGCGAGCGGCGAGTGGTTGTCGGTGGTGCCGTCACCGGCGCCCAACAGGATGAACGCGCCCGGAACTCGTTGCAGGACACGGGAGAAGTCCTCGCTGCCTGCCAGCGGGTCGGTCAGCGGCTGGACACGGTGCCCGCGGTCACGGCCGCCCGCCGGTGGCAGGGACTCGTGGACGCGGGATTCGCCCGTGTCACGGCGTATCCCGAGGTCCGCTCATGGGCGCGGGACCATTGCAACGCGTTCATCGAACTGGACATCGAACCGACCGCCCGCGCCCACGCCGTGCAGGTGCTGTCGAAGGTCCCGCAGATCGTGTCGATCTCGATCATCAGCAGCGGGCGGGACCTGTTCCTGACCGTGCTCGCCCCGGACCTCGCCACCCTGTCCCGCATCGTTCTCCAGCAGTTCCAACACCTTCCCGGCCTGCGCCGGACACGGACACACGCGATCACCACCGTCTACGGCGAAGGCAACCACTGGCGGCTCGGTGCCCTCGAGCCGCACCGGTCCGCACACCGCGCTCACCAGCCCCCGGGCACCCCGGTCGTGTGGAAGGACCGCCACCGGGAAGTGCTGCGCGCGCTCGGCGACGGCAGGCGGCCCGCTGCCGAGATCGCGGCAGCCACAGGGCGGAGCGGTGCCACCGTTCGACGTTGGCTCAACGAGATGACCACCGGCGGCCTGCTGGCCCTGCGCTGCGAAGTCGCCCAGCCGATCACCGGTTGGCCGATCGCCGCGACGTTCTGGGCACGGGTGCCGCCGGACGAACTGGACCGGACGGCCGCACTGCTCACCGAACTGCCGGAAGTCCGGCTCTGCGCGGCCGTCACCGGATCGGACAACCTGGTGATGACCCTGTGGCTGCGTTCGCTCAGCGACATCCAACGCCTGGAAGCCGAACTGGCCGAACGCCTCCCCGGCGTCGCGCTGACCGACCGCGCCGTGACGCTGCACGCCGCGAAACGGATGGGCTGTCTGCTCGACGACAACGGCCGCATCACGGGCGTCGTTGCGATCGACCCGTGGGCGCCCGGCTGAGTCAGTCGCCTTTGCCCAGGTGGTCGTTGATCCGGCGAGCCAGGTCCGCGGTGATCCCGGTGGCGGGCATCGGGTGGCCGAGCGCGGTCGTGACCGTGTCCAGATGGGTGTCGACGGTCGCCTCGATCAACGTGGTGAGCGCCGCGGTGGTGGTCCGGGTCCGGCTCCACCCGAGCAAAGCGGCCCCGAACCCGGCTATCGCCGCCGGGTACCACCAGATCCCGAGGCCGAGGTACAGCACGCCCCAGCCGACGAGCGTGACGGCCGACCGGAACTGCGATTCGGCGGCCTGCACCGGAACGCGCACCGCCTCGGGGACCAGCAGCCACAAGCGCGGCCACAGCGGCCCGAGCCGCAGACCGTGGTACTGCGCGGCGATCCGGGAGTCCAACAGCCGGAACTGCTCGCTGACCCAGGTCGGTCGTTGCGGCCGGTATGCGCGTACCGGATTCACCCCCGCTTTGGCGGCCGCGCGGTCGAACAGCTTGCGCCGCACGGATACCAGCGGTCGTGCGAGCCACCCTGCGGGGCCACGCCACGGTTTGACCCATGCCGCCTCGGCCAGACGACCGACGGCGACCGCGGCCATGGCTGCCGCCGTGGCACCGAGCAGCACGCCGATGGCCACCGCCCCGATCGGCATGCGCGGTCCTTCCCGCGCGATCCAATTGGCCACCGACGTGAAGTCGAAGGCTGCCTGGTGGCCGAGGCGCACCGCGCACACCACCGCCACGACGAACAACGCCCCCGGCAGCACAAGCGTGGTGACCCATCGCTCGGCGAGCTTTCCGCCCAACGACGACAGGAACGGGTTCATGGCGTGGTGCCGGTCGGTTGCATCGGCTCGTTGTCGAACAACGCGCACACCGGCGGGTGCCCGTCGTCGTCCCGTTCGTCGCGGCGGGCACACAACCGGTGTGGGCACGAATAGTCGCCGCGACCGGTTCTCGGCGCACGGGGACTACGCGACATGGGATATACATGGGTGATGCCCGGTTCGCCTCCGCTTCTGGTCGTGCTTTCCGTTTCGGTGTCGATCAGGTCGAACTGACGGCACGCGTCCAGTGCCGAACCTCCTTCGCGAACGCGCACCGCGGCCCGCTCCAGCCGGTCGGTCCACCGGCCGGCCATGGCCTCCCTGCGCAGATCCGGCAGGATGGTGCACCACAGAATGAGCGCGTCTGCCTCGTCGAAATCCGTCACGCCCCCGCCTTCCCAGTGTCGGAGAGGAGAATAGACATCGCCATCGTCGAACGCATCCGCCGCTGCCTGGAGACCGATGACGCCACCGAAGTCCTGGCTGTCGACGCGCTCGTGGAGGCCGCGCGCATGGTCCTTCCTGCTGTCGGCACGGACCTGTCGCCCGAGGTCTCGTACCAGGTCGCGTGGCTGCACTGGCTGCGCCATTGCGCACTCCTGCCGGACAGCGACGGCACCGACATCACGATCTGCCTGAATCTGTTCGGTCCGCTCGCCGATTCGCCCGTCGAGCTGCCGCCGCCCGTGCGGAGCTGGTTCGACGAGAATCCCGGCCCACGAATGACTCTCGCGGAGCTCGGGCCGTTCTACGCGACGGTGGCGGCCACGGCCGCCCTGGCCACGGCCGATCCCGCGCTGACCGATCTGGGAATCGACTTGTGCCGGGCCGCCGCCCGCGTCTGCGCCGCGGCCGATCGTCCGGTGCACCTGTTCAACCTGATGATCCTGCTGCACCAGCGGTACGAACTGGCGTTCGGCGGGCCTGATCTCGACGAAGCAGTCGCACTCGGCCGCGAGCTGTCCGGCATCGCCGACGACCGGATCGCGTTGGCGGTGCGATTTCGCCTCGGGCTCGCCCTGGTCGCCCGGTTCGGGTTCGGGGGCAGGCACCCTGATCTGTCCGAGGGAACGGACCTCCTGCGCGAGGCCGCGGCGGCGCTACCGCCCGGCTCCCCGGACCGGGCCATCTGCCTGTCGCAGCTGGCCAGTGCGCTGCTGGCGCACTGCGGTCTCGGCGCCCCGCTGGCCGTCGTCGACGAGTGCGCCGAGGTGACCAGGGACTTCGTGGACGGCTGCGCCGAGGACGATCCGGTACTCGGCAACGCGCTCGTCCAGCGATGCAACGCCTTGCGGTTCAGGTACATCCGCGTCGCCGATGCCGCGGACATCACCGAGAGCGTCCGGTGCGGGCGGGCCGCGGTCGAGATGATCCCGGTGGACGACGAGCTGCACGCGACCGCGCTGGTCAGCCTGGCCAGCGCGCTGCACACCCGGTTCGCGCGCGCCCGTGCGTTCGGCCCGGCAGGTACTGCCGACCCGGCGGACCTGGCCGAGGCCGTCGACCTCGCCCAAGCGGCCGACCGAGCCGTTCCGGCGGCCCACCCGTTGCGGTGGGAGGTCGACGCCGTGCTGGCGTCGGTGTTGCGTGCTGACAACACGGACCCTGCGGGAGCGGTGCAGGCAGCCAGGGCCACGCTGGCGAATTTTCCCGCCGACAGTCCACTGCGTGGTACGGCGCTGTTCTCTCTCGGTGACGCGTTGCGCGTCCAGTACGCGCAGACCGGCGACCAGGACGTCCTCAAGGAAGCCGTGGCCGTCATGCGGGCCGCGAGAGCGGCGGACGCGACCGGCCCGCTCGGCCGGTCACCCGCACTGGCGGCGTTGTCGATGGTGCTCTACGAGACGATCAAGCTGGCCGGTGCCGACGGTGTGGTCGCCGAGGCCGACTTCGACGAAGCGATCGAGACCACCCGGATCGTCGCGGAGGATCCCGCGGTCGAACCCCTGATCCGCGGCCAGCAGTTCTGGCAGCTGGCGGAGTTGCTGTGGTGGCGGTTCCACCGCACAGACCACGACTCCTACCTCGACGACCGGATCGACGTGCTGCGGACGACGGTGCCGCTGGCGCCCGACGCCGCCGCCCGGTCGGCCTGCTTGTCCGCCCTCGCGGTCGCCTTGCACCTCCGATACGGCCGGACGTGGGAATCCGCTGATCTGGACGAGTGCATCGCCGCCTGGTACGGCGCCATCGACGCGCTTGCCGCGGACGACCCGCAACTGCCCGGCTTCCAGTCGGACGCCGCGCTGTGTCTGCTGCAACGTGCCGAGACCACGGGCGGCCTCGCCGACATCGCGAAGGCGACCGAGCTGATCCGTTCGGCGCTCGGCACGGCCGGGCCCGATCACCCCGACCACCATCGGATGCTGGGTGTTCTCGGCGCCGCCGCCAGCGCCGCGGGCGTTGCCGCCGGAGATGTCGGGAAGCTGACCGAGGCCATCGAGACCTGCCGTGCCGCCACACCACCGGACTCCGTTCCGAGCGTGTTCGTCAGCCTCACGCTCGGCACCGCGCTCATGGCCCGTTACGAGTCCGGTGGGAACCGGGCTGACCTGGACGCGGCGGCCCGCACACTCCAGGACGCACTGGTGCACGCCGCCGGGCCCGCGCGTAGCCCAGTGGTCAACACCCTCGTGCTGGTGCTGCGCCACCGGTTCCAGCAGCAAGGCGATCTCACCGACCTGACCGAGGGGATCGCGGCGGGCGAAGCCGCACTGCGGGAGTTCCCAGCCGCCAGTCCCGACTCGCTGGTGCTCGCCGCGAATGTCGCCGCCCTGCGCACCGACTACTACGAACTCGTCCGCGACCCGGCCGACATCGCCCAAGCCGTCGACACCCTGAGGTCGGTGATCAGCCGGACCGACGCCGCCAACCGCATCCTGCCGACGTTCCAGTACTACCTCGGCAACGCGTTGCGAGTCCGCTTCCAGACCACAGCGCAACCCGAGGACCTCGACGAGGCGAGCGTGGTGCTGCGGTCGGCCATCGCTGCCGCCAAGACAGGCGACATGCGTCTGCTGTTCGGCGCGACGCTGGGCGTTGTGCTGTCGCAGCGCGGGCAGTGGTCGAACGACCCGGCTGATCTCGCCGAGGCGACCGAGTTGCTCCGCGCCGCGCGCGCCGAACTACCCGCTACGCACACCGCCCAGGGCTCGGCCGGCATGTTCCTGGCGGGCGCGCTGCGGCTGCGTTTCGTCGACTCCGGCGAGATGCCACTGCTCGCCGAGGCGATCGAGATCGCCAGGGACCTCATCGGCAGCACACCGGACAGCCACGTCAACGCGTCGTCGGCGCTGATGCTGCTGGGCCTGCTGCAGGTGTTGCGCTTCGAAAGGACCGGTGACATCGCCGACCTGACGGAGGCGATCGACGCACTGCGTGGTGCGGTCGACGCCGCGGGCACCAACAGGACAGTGGTGGGAGCCGCCCTGCCCGAGTTGGCCAACGCGCTGTCCGCGCGGCACGGGCGCAGGCCCGGCAGCGGGGACCTGGACGAGGCGATCGCGGTCGCCGAGCGCGCGGTGGCCCTGCCGGACGTGAGCCCGACCGAGCGGGGCGCGGGCATCATGGCGCTGGCCACGGGCCTGCTGGCCAGGTCGATGCGGACCGGTGATCCGCAGGACCTGAACACCGCGATCGACCTGGCAGGCGAGGCGGTGCGGATCCCGAACTGGCACGTCGCCAACGCGGTCAACTTGATGACGCTGGGGCTCGCGCTGTGGGTCAGGTATGACCGGACAGGGGCCGTGGACGACCTGAACGCCGCGATCGACGCGCTGTACCAGGCGTCGGCGTCCGCCACCCCCGGGCACATGACGCGACCCGCCATGCTCACCAACCTGAGCAACGCGTTGCGGGCCCGCGCGGGGTTGCTCGGTTCGTTGGCGGACCTCGACGCCGCTGTGGAAACCGGGCGGTCGGCCGTCGCCGCCGCACCAGCGGGCCATCCGTCGGAGTTGGTGTGCCTGATGAACCTGGGGACCGCGCTTCTCGTCCGATCCTTGGAGAACAGCGACGCCGCGGACCTCGACGCGGCCATCGCGGCCGTGAGCGACGCCGTCGAGCGCAGTGCCGAGGACAGTCCGAACCGGACAGAGCTGCTGCTGAACCTGGCCGGGCTGCTGCGGGCCCGTCGTGACCGGAACGCGGGCGACCTGGACCGGGCTGTCGCGCTCGGTCGTGCGGCGATCGCGGGCACCGACCGGACGCACCCGATGTTCCCGTTGTGCGCCTTGAACCTGTCGACCGCGTTGCGCACAAGGTACAGCAGCGGTGGACCCGAAACGGACGCGGCCGAGTCGATCGAGCTGGCCGAACGGGCGATCAGCTCCTTCGCCGCGGCGGGTGATCCCAAGGCGGCGATGGCCTGGTTGACGCTGGGACAGGTGCACGAACGCAGGCATGCCGGGCACGAGGGCCAGTCAGACCTCGACACCGCGGTTCGCGCCTACCGGTCCGCCGCCGAATCTCCTGCCGCGGCACCGATGATCCGGGCCGCCGCCGCGCGGATGTGGGCCGAGTTGTCCGTTCGGCGTCGCGACTGGGTCGGCGCCACGGACGCGTTCGGCGTCACTGTCGCACTGTTGCCCCAAGTGGCGTGGCATGGCGTCGAACGCACCGCACGCGAGCGCAGGCTGGAGATGTGGGACGGCTTGGCCAGGGAAGCCGCTGCCGCGGCGCTGTCGGCCGGTGACCCGAACCGCGCGGTGGAGTTGCTCGAACAAGGCCGGTCGGTGCTGTGGTCGCAGGCACTGCAAACCAGGGACGACCTTTCGGCGCTGCGCGACCGTGACCCCGCGCTGCACGACCTGCTGCGTGCCGTCGCGGCGAAGCTGGCTGAGGGGTCCGCCTCGGATCTGCCGGATCCGTCGCCCACGGTCGACCCGTGGAACAACCGCTCGCGCGACGACCAGCACGACCGGATCAAGCTCGCCGGGGACTGGGACCGGTTGCTCGCCGAAGCACGCGCCCTGCCTGGTTTGGAGTACCTGCTGCGGATCCCGCCACTGGCCGCGTTGCGCACCGGGTTGCCCGATGGCCCCGTCGTCCTGCTCAATGTGGACGCGACCAGGTGCGACGCGTTGATCGTGCGCCGGGATCAGGACGTCGTGCACGTCCCGTTGCCGGGCCTGTCACAACACGAGGCCACCGAACGGGCAGGGGAGTACCTACGGGCGCTGCGGGTCTTGGACAGTCCGGACGGGCCAGGGGGTCTCGCCACGACCAGTGCCAGGCAGACGTTGCACGCGACACTGGAATGGTTGTGGGACACCGTCGCCAGTCCGGTGCTGTCCCAGTTGGAATACACCGGGAACGTCGAGCCGCTGCCGCGGTTGTGGTGGTGTCCGACAGGATCGTTGGCCCTGCTGCCATTGCACGCCGCCGGTTACCACGACGCCGCTGACACTCCGGCCGGGCGTACGGTCATCGACCGCGCGGTGTCGTCCTACACGCCGACGCTGCGAGCGCTCACGAGAGCGAACACGGCACCCGCGATCGACCCGGCGGAAGGCCGGGTCCTCGTGGTCAGCATGCCGGAAACCCCACCCACGCAAGAGTTCCCCGCCCTGTCCCCGCTGCCCGGGGCGCGCGCGGAAGCCGAGTTCTTCGCGCAGGCGCTGCCCCTCAAGCACACGCTGCGCATCGCCGACGGCGCCACACGCGAGGCCGTCACCGCGGACCTGCGGGTCCACGCCTACGCACACTTCGCCTGCCACGGCGGGCAGAATCTGCGGCAGCCGTCAACCGGCGCGTTGTACCTCCGCGACCATGCGTTGACTGTGCTGGATGTCGCCGAACTGGACCTCACCCAAGCCGAACTCGCCTACTTGTCCGCCTGCAGCACTGCCATCGGTGGCACCGCACTGCCCGACGAAGCCATCCACCTCGCCGCGGCACTCCAACTCGCGGGCTACCGGCACGTGGTCGCGACCCTCTGGACGATCACCGACCACACCGCGGTCGAAGTCATGACGACGATGTACACCGGGCTGCTGGGGCCTGCGGGCATGCGTCTCGACCGCACTGCCCGTCTCCTGCACCGCGCCACCCGCGCCCTGCGCGACTCCTTCCGCCGCAATCCGGCCAGATGGGCCTCCTACATCCACTTCGGACCGTGACTCACGCCGACAGCGCGCGCCGCCACTGCTGTGCGACAGCGCGGCCGAGGCGGTGGGGGTCGAAGGCGCCCGGGTCGAGCAGGCGTTGCATTCCGATACCCCGCAACTGTCCCAAAATCGCCACCGCGACGTCCGACGGGTCGGTGTCCGCGTGGATCGTGCCGTCCGCGATACCTGCGGCGACGTCGTCGCGCAGATCCGCCCGGAATGCCTCGTCGCGTTCCCGGAACACTTTGGAGAGCTCGGAGGTGGTGGTGGCGGCCTCGGCCCACAGCACCAGGAACGCCCGGCCCGTGACCTTGTCGCGGCCGAGTTCGTTGACGTAGCCCTCGATCAGGGCCGTCAGGCGTTCGAGGCCGGGCGGCATGTCGCCGACGCCAGGAACGAACCCGCTCTGGCTCGCCTTCGCGAGCGCGTCGAGCAATGCCTGTTTCGAGCCGAAGTTGTGGGTGACGATGCCCCGGCTGTACCCGGCCCGTTCGCCGACGCGGGCGAGTGTCACCGCGCGCATTCCCAGCTCCACCACCAGTTCTGCCGCTGCCTCGAGCAACGCGGCTCGCGTGGTGTTGCGGCGCTGTTCCTGTGTGCGGCGTTCGTGGCGGGTCATGGCCACAGGTTATCAGGTAACTTGCGTGTCGAATAGCAAGTATGTGAGGGTGGAGTCCTCACCGACCTTCAGGAGCGTCACCGGTACGCACCGAACTGAACGGTGCCAGCCCAAGGTGACCAAGCGTCGAAATTTCGAGGAGGCGGAACAGCCATGACCACCGTGTTCGTGAACGGCAACCCCGAGAGCGCCGCGATCTGGGACCCGCTGTGCGCCGAGCTGGACATCGCCGACGTCCTGCGGCTGTCCCCGCCCGGCTTCGGCGCTCCCATCCCGGACGGATTCGACTGCACTGTGCCCGGCTACCGCGCCTGGCTCGTGGCGGAACTGGAGGCACTGGGCGAACCGGTCGACCTCGTCGGCCACGACCTGGGCGGGTCCATGGTCCTCACCGTCGCCATGACCAGACCGGACCTGCTGCGCACCTGGGTCAGCGACACGCTCGGCGCGTTCGATCCCGACTACGTCTGGCACGAACTCGCCCAGGAGTGGCAGACGCCGGGGATCGGCGAGAAGTCGGTCAACGAGAGGCTCGGCGGCACGCTCGACGAACGCGCCGAGCGCATGGTTGCCAGGGGTATCGACAGAGAGGTCGCCGTGAAGGTCGCTGCGGCCCAGGGCCCGGAGATGGGCCGAGCGATCCTCACCTACTACCGCGCGGCCGTCCAACCGGTCATGGCCGACCTCGGCCGTGACCTCCCCGCCGCCGCGGCACGCCCCGGCCTCGCCATCATCGCCACCGACGACCACATCGTCGGCTCGGACGAGATGCGCCGCCGGTCCGCGGCCCGGGCCGGAGCCCAGGTCGCGACCCTCGAAGGGCTGGGCCACTGGTGGATGGTGCAGGACCCGGTCAGCGGTGCGCGAGCCCTGACCTCGTTCTGGGCCGAGCAGGCTCCGCCCGCCGGATCTGGCGAAGCGCAGTTCTCGTAGTCCTTCGGGTAGTGCGTCGCGGTGAGCGGGGTGCTGGTGCGTGTTGCTCGCAGGCCAGCAGTGCCACCGCCCGCGCGGTGATCGCGGCGAACCCGGACCATGGGCCGATGTCTCATGAGACCACCCGGTAGCGCAGGTGTGCGACGCCGGGCGCGTTGAGCACGCGCGTCAACTCAAGCTCGATGCGGTCTGCGTCGAACAACCGCCGTCCTTCGCCGAGCACGACCGGGATCAAGTGGATCTCCAGCTCGTCGAGTAGCCCCTCGCGCAACAGCGACTGCGCGAGGCCGGCGCCGTGCACCAACACGTCCTGGTCACCGGCGGCGGCCTTGGCCTCGCGCATCGCGGTCACCACGTCAGGCACGTAGTGGACCCAGTCACTCTGCGGCTGCGGCGCGGTGCGGCGCGTGGGCACGAAGATCGGCACGCCATGGTGGTCGCCACCCCAGTGACCGGCGTAGTCGAATGTCTTGCGGCCGACGACGACCGCACCGGTCGCCATCAGCTCCGCGAACACCTGCCCGCTCAGCCCCGGCGGGGCGAAATGCGGATACCCCGCGACGGGCTCGCCGAGCCACTCGTGCAACCGGCTGCCACCAGTCCCCAGCCCGTTGCCTGGGCCGTCATCCGCGCCGGTGATGAACCCGTCAAGCGACATCGACATGTACAGTACGGACTTCGCCATACCTGATCTCCTCGTGTACGGACGGCCCCGTGCGGAGCCACTCTCACCCGTACGTCGATCGCGCGGCGCCGCGATCGACATCGTGCCGGAACCGAAATGCGCTAGTGCACACCACTTCTCGGAAGGCCTTGAGCACCCTTTGGGCCCTTCAGAGCACGGGCGTCACTGAGCCGGGAACCCGGCGGTAAGGTTGCGCGGCATCCAGGAGGGGACGATGGAACTCGCGCGACTGCGCGCTCGGTGTGAGGAACAGATCAGGCGTTTGCGAATCCAGGCACCGCTGGACGTCGCCGAGGTGTGCCGTGAGCTCGCCGAGCAGCGGAACCGGCCGATCCACCTGCTCCCGCTGTCCTCGCGGCCGTCCAACCCCTCGGGGTTGTGGGTGTCGGCGAAGAGCGCCGACTACATCTTCTACGAGGAATCCGCCGGCACGGCGCACCGTGAGCACATCATCCTGCACGAATTGGGCCACCTGTTGTTCGGACACAGCGGAGTCGCCCAGCTCGACGATCTGACCGCGCGGCTGCTCGCCCCGAATCTCGACCCCTCCGTCGTCCGGAAGTTGCTGTGCCGTGGGAAGTACGACGACGAACTCGAGCAGGAAGCGGAACTCTTCGCCACACTCGTCCTGGTGCGCACCGACTACCAGGTGGTGCGGACGGCCGCGCCGGAGGTCGACGATCCCCATGGCGTGCTGGCGAAGCTGAAGGCCGTCCTGGGCGGTGACGAGATTGGTTAGGATCTTCCACCTGGTTGTCATCGCGTTCGCGTGGATCGGCGTGGTCTACAAGCTCAGCCGGATGCGCCGCACCTTCGGCCAGATCTCACTCGGTCTCGCGCTGGTGTTCTTCGCGACAGCGCTGACGGTGGGCCTGCCACCGCTCTACCAGCGGATCCCCGTGTTCGCCGCGGAGCCGAGCCTGGTCAGGCTGGTGCAACACAGCACGGTCGTGCTCGCGGTCTTCTGCGTCCAGATGCTGGTGGTGGACCTGACCGGCCGAACCAGGGGCAAGGTCTGGTCGCGGGCGGTGATCGCGGCGGTCTTCCTCGTCACCATGGTCGGTCTGTTCATCTACGCGGCGCCGGGTGACGACGCCGAGGATTTCGTGCGGGCGTACGCGTCCTGGCCGTTCGTCACCGAGTACCTGTTGACGTTTCTCGGTTGTATCGCCGTGGCGCTGGCGGACATCTCCGGCCTGAGCTTGCGTTTCTCGGGTGCCGCCGAGAAACCGCTGCGACTCGGCCTGCGGCTGTGGGCGACGGCGAGCTTCATGGGCTTCGCCTTCGCCGTGCACAAAGCCGGTTTCGCGCTGGCGACGCGACTCGGCTCGACGCCGCCATGGCAGGAAGGCCCGGTTTCGACCGCTCTTTCCGGTCTGACGCTCGTGTTCCTCGTCGCCGGGCTGACCGCGTACAGCTGGGGTTCGAAGATCAGCGAGGTTCGTCACCGCTGGCGCCAGCGCCGGACCTACCGCGCGCTCTTGCCCCTGTGGCGCGAGTTCTACACCGTGATGCCCGACTTGGTGCTGGTGCCGCCGGATGCCCGCGGCGTCCCGATCGACGTGCGCCTCTACCGGTGTGTCATCGAGATCCTCGACGGCAGGCTGGCACTGCGCGCCTACTGGGACGACGAAGTCGCGCGAACCGCACGCCGACAGGCGATCGCGGACGGTGTGACAGGCGACGACCTGGAGGCGAAAGTCGAAGCGGCCGCACTCGCCGCTGCCCTGGACGCCCGCAGACGGGGCCAGCCCACCGGGCAAGGGCCACGTGAGACCCCGGACCTCGACGTGACCGAGGAGATCCACCGGCTTGTCCGGGTCGCGCGCGTCTTCAGTCCTCGCGCGACGGCAGCCCTTCCAGCTGACGTACCCGGTTGATCACCTCACCGATCGTGCCGAGGCTCTCGGCGGACAACCCGGCCGCCCGCAGAGCGACATCACGAATGCCGGCGTCCTTCAACGCGGTGACCAGCGCGAGCTCAGCCTTCACCTCCTCGCGGACCTTCTCGTCGAAGAAGTAGGCGGGCGGCACACCGAAGAACGTGGCCAACGCGGTGAGGTGCTTGAGCGTCGGATTGTCGCGCTGCCCCGTGCGCAGGTACCAGATGTAGGACGCGGAAATGCTCTCGCCCTGATCTCGCGCGATCGCCGCTGCGACATCCTCGTTGCTGTACTCACGCCGCCCCGGTTCCTTGACGGTGTGGAACAGGTATTCGAGTTTCTCGGCCAAGCTCCGCTCCTGCCGAGCGGGGACCCCAGTCTCGTCGCTCATCGCACCCCACCGATGACTGATGTGAATCTTTGCCCAATCGTACCCACACCTGTTGACAGGGGTGGATGGGCTGAGCTTAACCTACTCACTGTCAACTGACGTTGATCGGACATGCGGGCCGTCCACATCAGTCAAGGACGAGCCCAGTGTCCTGCCGTGGATACCGGATGCCGACGGGCTGCAGCGGTGGGGTCAGCCCGTCGGCATCCGGATCACCGCGGAGTCGGCCTAGCTGGGATCACCTGATCCCTCGTACGCATCTCGACCTCCGGCCCGAAGAGCGGCGTAGTAAATCACCGGCCTTGATTTACACGAAGTCCTGAGGCCGATATTGAGAACCCCTGGATATGTCACGTCGCAAGCTTCCGTCATGTCCGCACCGAGCTTCACATCGCACAGCTTTCGGGACACCATGCTTCCCTTCGAGTAACAGAGATCGTGCCTGTTGCACGATTCCGTGAAGCTCGCGAGGATGAAGTCGGAGTCCGGGATGATCCATGCGTTGTCCTTGGTTCCACACCCGTTCGGAGGCGGCGGGTTGGGGATGGTGTCCAAGATTTTGTCTATCTTGTCGGCGAGCTCGGTTTCGTTCTCCAAAGTGGCCCAGTTGCGATCCCGTTCCAACTGAGCCAGTTGTTCCAGAATGCGCTTGTCGTCACCGACGGCCTTGATCAGTTCGTCTGCTTTTTCGCGGGCGTGTTTGGCGTAGGCTTCGGCTTCGTTGGCTCGCTCGTTGGCCCGGTCGGCGGCGGCGCTGGCGTCCTTGGCGTGCCCCGCGGCGCGGTCGGCGGAGCCTTGGGCCGCTTCGGCGTCCTTGGTCGCCTGGGCGGCCGCTGCTTGGGCGGCGGCTGCCTCCGCCTTGGCCTGGTTGGCCGCTGCGACGGCCTGGCTGGCCGCGCGTGTCGCGTCGTTGGCGGCCTTGCGGGCGGCGCGGGCGTGGGCCGCTGCCTGGCTGGCGGCCAGTCCGGCCAGTGCCGCGTCAGCCGATGCCTGGTTGGCGGCGGCCCGAGCGGCTTTGGCGTCTGCCTGTGCCTGGGCATCGACCACGTGGGCCTGGGCCGCGGCCTCGCGCGCGGCTGCCCCGTGGATCGCGGCTTGTGCCGCCGACGCCTGGGCAGCAGCGGCAGCTTCCGCGGCTTTGACGACAGAGGCCGCGGCTTCGGCCGCTGCCTTGAACGCGGGCGCCACCTCCTCAGCCGCGTGCTCGGCAGCGGTTTTGGCTTCCTGTTCGGCCTTCCTGGCTTCGGCGGCTGCCTGCCGGGCCAAGGCGGCCTGCTGGTCGCTGAGGTCCTGGGCTCGCTGGGCGACCTGGATGGCGAAGTCGGCGTCCAGGTCGGTTTTGGCGAACGGCATCGCGGTGCTGATGGCGGTGTTGGCCGAGTCGGCCACGCCCGCCGCGGACTGGGTCGCCGCTCCGGCGGAGCGGGTGGCGATCCCGGCTTGCAGTGCGGCGGTCGCCGCTTCCCTGGCCGCGGCGTCGGCTTCATCTTTGGTGCGTTGCGCGGCGAACAACGCCTTGGCGAACTCGTCCCTGGCTTGGAGGGCCAGATCGGCGGCGTTGCGGGCGTTCTCGGCCGCTTGCGCCTCTGCGGCGGTGGCGTCGGCGGCGTTGGCGTCCGCCTCCATGGTCAGCCTGTGCACCTCGGCGGCTTCGGCTTCGGCCGCGTTGGCTTCCTCGTTGGCTTTCTCCGCGGCGGCGTGTGCGGCGTTGGCGGCGGCCCTGGCGCGTTCCGCGGCGGCCTCGGCCGCCCTGGCGGCGGCTCGGGCTTTGGCGGCGGCGGCTACGGCCTGGGATGCGGCGGCGCGTGCCCTGCCGGCCGCGGCACTGGCCCCAGCGGCAGCGGAACGTGACCGCGCGGCGGCGTCACTTGCCGAGCTGGCAGCGCCTTGCGCGTTACCGGCGGCGACGCCAGCCTCGTTGGCGTGACCACGGGCCTTGTTGGTTGCTTCACGCGCCCTTGCTTTGGCTTCCTCACCGACCGCGGCGGCTTCCTCGGCTTCTCGCTTGCGTAGCTCGCCCTCGGCGTTGATGTGGTTCCATTTCGCGCGGTGGTACTGCTCCGCCGCCTGAGAGGCGGTGGCGTCCGCGTTTCGCGCGTCGTTGGCGGCTTGGGTGGCCTTGCCTTCCTCCGCGACAGCGTTGGCGCTGGCGTTGGCCGCGGCCTGTTCCTGCGTCTGGGCCTCGCCCCGGGCCGCGGCAGCGGCGCCTTGCTGGTTCTCGGCCTCCCGGCGCAAAGCAGCGGCCTTGTTGCGCTCGTTGACCGCCCTGTTGCGAGCCGCGACGGCGACGGCTTTCTGCTGTTCAGCGATCTTGCGCTGCTGAGCGGCCTTGGCGCGTTCCGCCTCGGCGATCTGCCGTTGCCGAGCGGCGACATCCCGGTATTCCTCGGCTTTGCTGCGGTGTTCCTTGACCTTGGCCGCGTGCACCTGGGCTTGGCGCAACGCTTCCTCGGCCGCGGCGCGGGAGTTCTTGGCCTGCTCGGCAGCCTGAGCCGCCGCGACGGCCTGTTCCTGCGCGGCCTGAGCGATCCGCTCCGCCGCCGCCGCGTGGGATTGTGCGTTGGCCCTCCACTGCTTGGCTTTTTCCTCGTGGGCTTTCGCCTTGGCGGCAGCGTCTTTCGCCGCGGCTTCGGCGGTCACCGCGTCGATGGCGTGCCCAGCGGTTTCGGAGGCCTGCGCCGCGGCTTCGGCGGAGGTGGCGATACCTCGCACCACTGTGGCCCACTGGGATCCGTTGGGCAGACCCGTTTCCACCAGGATGTCGGCCTGCACCTTGGCCCGGGTGCCGGCGGACTGGGCGCGTCGCACGGCGTCCTTGGTGTACCCGGTCTGGCGAGTGGCTTCTTCCCTGGCCCGCCGGTAGATCTCTTCGCTGAACCCGCCACCTGCGTTGTCCGCGACCAACGCCCGCTCCGCCTCACGGGAGGCGTTCGCGGTGGAGGTCATCGCGTTCGCGGCATCCTGCAACGCCCGTACGGCTTCCGCGTGCACAACCAGCAGTTCGGCGCGTGCCTTGGCCGCTCGCTCGGCTCGCTTGGCCAGATCGGAGACGGCCTCTTCCTCCTGGCGCTTCTTCTCCAGTTCCTGCAAGCGCGCTTCCCGGAGGTCGGCGTCCCGCTGGAGCGCTGCCAGGTAACCGGTGGCGAAGAATTCCGCGATCGCCGCGTCTCCCGCGTCCAGAGCGGCTTTGGCGGCCTTGGCGACTTCGGTGGCACCGGCACCGATCAACAACTGCAACCGTGCCCGCTGGGCTTGTCTGAGCTGTTCGGCGGCGACGTTGTCCTTGCGGTCCTGTTCGTCGGCGATGTCGCGCCCGTAGGCCAGGAACGTCACGCGTTCGTGGGCGTCACCCTTCAGTGCCCGGTCCACCGCCGCGTTGAACGCGGGCCCGCCGGTCCCGGCCAGTGACTCGATCGTGGCCCGGTTGCGGGCATCCACCTCGGCCTTGCGCTGGTCGGCACGTGCCTGCGCGGCTGGTTTTCCCTTGTCGAGGAACTCCTGCAGCACCGGCCGGGTCCCGTCAGCCAACGCCACCCGCGCCGCGGCACGGACTTCCTCGTCCTCCTCGGCGGAACCCGCGATGTCGGCGACCAGGTCCCGCAGCATCTGATCCATCAACCAGTCCGGGTCTTCCGGTCCCGCCTCGGCGGCGTGTGCCACTGGCGCCACCACCACGGCGGGCACCACCACCCCCGCCATCAACGTCATCGCCGTGGTGATCCCACACAACCACCGACGTGCGTTTCCACCGCCCGCGGACACGGGCGAACTTCGCAAGGCTCTCATACGTCTCCCCATCTATGAATCGACAGTTCTCGCCGAATTCGTTGGTTCAGAGGGCGCGGACTCGTTGTTCGCCGTCGATGGCCTGCTGGCGGATGCCGGCCCAGTACGTGCCCTGGTCCTGGGCGAACCCGGTCTCCGTGCGCCACTCGGTTTCCGCGGACCGCGCCGGGGTGATCATCGCGCTCCAGTTCGGGCCGCCCGTGGCGGTCGCGGTGGCATGCACCCGGCCCCAGTTGGCGGTCTGCTCCCCGGCGCGTCGGTGCGCGTCGTCCCAGTACACGCGGGCCTGGGTGGTGTACTCGGCCACCGACTGCCACGCCCGCACCGCCGCGGACTTCGCCGACTCCCGCCCAGGCCCCGCCGGGGTCTCGCGGGCGGTCTTCTCCGCGGCCTGTGCGTCACCGGTCAACTGCGGCAAAGGCGCACGCCACTCGACCTCGTTGTCCCCGCTCTGCTCGCGGAACCGGTCCAGATCCAACCGGCTCCCGAACGCCCACCCATCCGCGAAGAAGTCCACCAGATCCCGGTCAGTCGCACCCGCACGCACCGCGAACGCGGCACTGGCCCGCACCTGCGCGCCCGGGTCGTTGACCGCCAGATTGCGAACCACCGCCCGATCGGTTTCCACCACCGCCTTGGCCTGCTCACCCTTCTTCTCCCGCACCGCACTGTCGCGCTGCTGGGCCGCCTCGAACCCACCATTGGCAAACTGCTCCCGGGCCACGTCATCCGGGCTGTTGACCGCGAACCGAGCTGCCGCGTACACCTCAGGCGAGTACTCCCGGGTGTGGGTGTCCAGCACACGCTGGCAGAAATCCGCGTAGAACTCCTTGTGCGAAGCAGCCAGATTCTTCGCGTAGGTGTATCCCGACGCGAAGAACTCCGCACTCGCCGCGTCCGGGTCCTCGGCCAGCAGCACCCGCCACGCCGCTGCCCGCACCAACGCACGCGGATCCGACATCGCCCACCGCTGCACCCAATCCGTCACCGACGACGCCACGCCCACCTGCTGCGACTCCGCCGCCACCGCCACCGGCGCCACCGCGGAACCCCCGGTGAACGCCGCCACCGCGATCAACCCACACACAAATCTCCGCGACACGATCACACCATCACTCCCCAACAAGAATCGAGAAGAAACGGACCCGGCGCGCAACGCGCCGGACCCGAAGAACCATCAGGAGAAGTTCCGCTCAAACCACGTCGGCCCGCTCCATCCACCACCCGGTACTGCCCCACACCTCCGGGCCTGTGGTGAAACCGGATTCAGTGGCACGCCACAGCCACAACTTGGTCGTGCCGTTGCCGTAGTCGTAGTAGGCTGCGATGTCGTCGCGGCCGTCGCCGTTGAAGTCTCCGGCTACGTATTTCGCGCGGTTGGTGTCCCAGTTGGAGGGTTGTCCGTCCCACACCTCTGGGCCTGTGGTGAAACCGGATTCAGTGCCGCGCCAGAGCCACAATCTGGTGTGTGCGTTGCCGTAGTCGTAGTAGGCTGCGATGTCGTCGCGGCCGTCGCCGTTGAAGTCTCCGGCTACGTACTTTGCGCGGTTGGTGTCCCAGTTGGAGGGTTGTCCGTCCCATACCTCTGGTCCGGATTCGAGGCCGGTGGGGGTGCCGCGCCAGAGCCAGAGTTTGGTGTGTGCGTTGCCGTAGTCGTAGTAGGCTGCGATGTCGTCGCGGCCGTCGCCGTTGAAGTCTCCGGCTACGTACTTTGCGCGGTTGGTGTCCCAGTTGGAGGGTTGTCCGTCCCATACTTCCGGCCCGGGTTCAAGGCCGGTGGGGGTGCCGCGCCAGAGCCAGAGTTTGGTGTGTGCGTTGCCGTAGTCGTGGAACGCCGCGATGTCTCCCCGGCCGTCGCCGTTGAAATCACCAGGCACGTACTGTGCCTGGTTCGAATTCCACGCGCCGGGCGCGCTCGTCCACTTCTCGGGACCTGTCGCGAAACCGGATTCGGTGCCGCGCCACACCCACAGCTTGGCTTTCGCTTCGTCGTAGTCGTAGAACGCCGCGATGTCATCGCGACCATCACCGTCATAGTCCGATTTGCCTGCCTTCCCCCCGGGTTTGGTGACCACCGGGTCGGGAGCGACCACTGCCCAGGTGGTGTCCTGGGCGAACAGGTCGGCGGCGTCGAACGGATTGTCGCCACCGGAGTTGTTCGCTGCCCAGATCTCGCCGTTGAAGTGGCGCATGAACCGGCCTGGAGACGACTTGGACTCCAACGACACCCCCGTGCCGTCCGACTGCGGCCGGCTGCACCAGGTGGCGTCGAGCTTGAACGCGGAACTGCCGTCGCTGGGTGCCAGCTGCACCCGCAGCTCCTTCTGCCGCAGGAAACTGCCCGCGGTGGTGGCGGACTCCAGTGAGAAGCAGTTCGCGTCCGCCAGTCCTTCCCGGATCTTCCACGTCGTACCGGGCAGCGGCGTTCCCGGCACACCACCATTGGGGTCACCGGCGATGATGGTGGCGCCCCCACCCTCACTGGCGGCGTACCACACCTTCCCCCAGTTGGTCGTGGCCTGTAATGCCTGACGCCGCAACGCGTCGTCGTACTGGCCGACAAGAAGGAACTGGCGGACGTCGTCCGGTGTGCCGGCCAGGGCTTTGGCCGCCGCGGCGGCCAAAGCCGGCTGCATGCGGCTGTTCTCGACGCGAACCTTCAGCTCACGGAGGCGTTGCAGGTTCTCCGCGTCCTGCTTCTCGATGGCCTTGATCCGGTCGCGTGCGTTGGCCTCGTGGATGCCCTTGTAGACGAAGGCCTTCTGGGCGTTCTCGTCGAGGCTGCGAACCGCGGTCTCGGCCGCGATCGTGACCTCGCTGTCCTTCTTGATCTTGCCTGCCTGATCCCAGATGAACGTGGTGAAGTTGGCCCAGGACAGGTTCAACTGCCCCTCGGTCGCCACGATCGCCAACACGCCCGCGGCGTTGGACTTGGCGTTGCGGTCGCGCTTGGCTTCGTTCTCGTTGTCCTGGTCCAGCTGGTGGGCCTTGAGCAGGTCGTTGTCGAGGAAGGTGATCCGGTCGGCGTCCGTGCCGCCCCATGCCTTCAACGCGCCTTCGCGTACCTTGGGGCCCGCCTTCGGGTGATTGGCCAGCCAGTACACGAAGTTCTGGTAGTTCACGACCAGCTCTTCCGGCTGGGCCTCGATCCCGATGGTCGCCGCGGCCTTCTGCTTGCGCTGCCGGGCGATCAGCGCCTCGTTCTCATCACGAACGATGTTGGCGTGGTCACGGTCCCTCGCCTGGAAGATCTCCGTCGTGATCCACAGCGTGCACGCGGCGTCGGTGTTGAGAAGCGCGAGTTCGGCCGACGCCCGCACCTCCTTCATCTCAGGCTTGTCCTTGAGGGCCCGCTGCCACAACGCGAACACGAAATCGCGGTCGCCGAGCCCAGCCAGCTTGGCATCGACCAGGACACCCAGCACCGCCCCGGCTTCGACCTTCTGTTTCAAGGTCGTCTGCGTCGCTGCCGCGGCCGTCGAAGCAGCGTGTGGCGGCGCGGCCGGCGCAGCCAGCGCTGGGCCGGCCCCCAACCCCGCCAGCAGCACCGCCGAGGCGGCCAACACCGCGGCAGGTGCGGCCGTCGATCTCTTACGCATCAGTTTCCTCATTCGTCGTTCCCAGTCCCGGACAGGAGCGCGCGAAAGCGCCATGAGCCCCACCGAGGACTTACTGTGTTGTAAGTAACACTGTCAGCCATGGGCCATTTGGCCCCTTCATCCACCCCCATCAAGACGCCTGGCTGATCATTCACATCAGTCACGATGGCTGTCCTCACCTGGGCAAAGTTTGAGGATCCATCAAACTCGCTGCTCAACCGGCGTGTCGCCGGGCTGGCAACAGGGGTCTTGAACGGTCAGGTCGAAACCGGTAAGCAGAAGGCGGGGCCCTGGTGGGCCAGGGGGAAGGTGGGCAGGGATGACCGTGGAGTTCCGCGTGCTTGGCGACGTCGAGGTCCATATCGACGAGCACCTCGTCAACGCCGGTCATTCACGCCAACTGTGCGTGTTGCTGGCACTGCTGGTGGACGCCAACCGCACTGTCTCGACGAACCAGATCCTGGATCGGGTGTGGGGTGATCGGCCGCCGCACCGGGCCAGGGGCACGGTGGCGACCTACCTCAACCGGCTGCGTCAAGTCCTGGCCGACGGCGGCGAGGAGGTGCACATCGCACGCCGATCCGGTGGGTACGCCCTCGCTGTCGAACCCAATGTGGTTGACCTGCACCGGTTCCGGCACCTGACCGGGCAGGCTCAGCGCGTCGACGACGACCGGGCGGTGACGCTGTTGGAGCGGGCATTGGGGCTGTGGCGGGGAAAAGCCTTCGCGCACCTGGACACCCCGTGGCTCGCTGACATTCGTGAAACCCTGGACCGGGAACGGTTCGCAGCGCTGCTGGACCGCAATGACCTGTGTCTGCGCCGGGGCGAACACGCCCGGCTGCTGCCGGAACTGGTCGCTCACGCGGCCGAGCACCCGTTGGACGAGCGCCTGGCCGGCCAGCTCGTGCTCGCTCTGCACCGCACGGGCCGCCGATCCGAGGCCCTGCGAGCGTTCCAGGAAACCAAACGGCTGCTGTCGGAGAAGCTGGGCATCGATCCCGGCCCGGACCTGCGTCGACTGCACGATCGGATCCTGAGCGGGGACTTCGACCACGCTGCCGCTTCGACCCGCCGATCGGGCAACGTCCTGAGGCGCAACGACCTTCCCGGTGATGTCGTGGACTTCACCGGCCGCGTCGATGAAGTCACGCGACTGCTCGCCTGTCCACCTACCGCAGCGGACGGCCTCGCGCCACAGGCGGTGGCGGTCACGGCGATCGACGGCATGGCGGGCATCGGGAAAACCGCCCTCGCTGTGCACATCGCTCACAAACTGGCCCAGCGGTACCCCGACGGGCAGTTGTTCATCGACCTGCATGGCCACACCACCGACGAAACGGCCGTCGACCCGATGACCGCATTGGACGTCCTGCTGCGAGCCGCAGGTGTGCCCGGAGAGCGGATCCCCGACAGCCTGGACGCGCGGGCCGCGTTGTGGCGCGCGGAACTGGCCAACCGCGAAGTCCTCGTGGTGCTGGACAACGCCGCAAGCGCCAGCCAGGTCCGTCCGCTCCTGCCGGGCAGTCCCCACTGCCGGGTGCTGATCACCAGCCGGCACCGCCTCGTGGACCTGGACACCGGGCATGTCCTGTCCCTGGATGTTCTCCCTGCCCGTGAAGCGGTCGCGTTGTTCACCCGAATCCTCGGTGAACACCGCGCCGTGAACGAACCGGAAGCCGTGCGGGAGGTCGTGCGGCTGTGCGGGTATCTGCCGTTGGCGGTCCGGATCGCCGCCGCTCGACTGTGCACCCGTCCCGCTTGGACCGTGCGCCACCTGGTCGATCGACTCGGCGACCGGCACCAACGCCTGGCCGAACTGGACACCGGAGACCGTGGTGCCGCCGCCGCGTTCACCTTGTCCTACCGGCGCATCACCTCAGACCAACAACGCGTGTTCCGATTGTTGGGACTGCACCCAGGCTCGGACTTCGACGCACACGCCGCCGCCTGCCTGACAGGCGCCACTGTGGACGTCGCGGAGAAGTTGGTGGAAGGATTGGTCGACGCGCACCTGCTCCAGCAACCCCAACCGGGTCGGTACGGCTTCCACGATCTGCTCCGCCACTATGCGCGTCAGACCGCCAGTGCCACCGATGAGGACCGTCACACCGCACTCGCCCGGCTCGTCGGCCACTACTCGCAGTTGGCTGTCGCCGCCGACCGGCTGCTCGACCCGCGACGTCCTCGCGTCCACATCGGGGAGCCGATCGCCGACTGCCACCCCCGGCCGTTCGGCGATCAGGCCGCGGCTCTGCGGTGGCTGGATACCGAACACCACAATCTGCTTGCCTGCCAGAGACTCGCCGTCGAGGAGAACTGGCACGGCGTGGTCTGGCAGTTGGCGTGGACGCTGGACACCTACCAGCGGCACAGGGGGCACCTGCCCGATCGGCTGGTGGCCTGGCAAGCCGCTCTCACCGCCGCTGTCCGCCTTGACGAGTCCACTTTGGTCGCTCGCTCCCATCTGCACGTGGGTGCTGCCCTGGCACGGCTGGGCAGGCATGGCGACGCGTTGGACCACCTGGACCAGGCTCGGCAGCTCGCCGGGGCGACCGGTGACCTCGCCTGCACCTGGGACCAGGCACTCGACATCCACCAGGCCTGGCACCACCCGGCCGATGCCGACCAAGCCCCGTACAAGATCGACTCGGCTGGCCATGACGCGCTGGAAACGGTTCGTCTCCCGGTCCAGGGCGCCACTGGTGTTCCGCGCCGAACGCGTCTTCCGGCGAAGCGTACGCACACGTGACCGTCGAGCTCCTTGTGCTGGGGGATGTCGAGGTCCGTATCGATGGTCACCCGGTCGATGTCGGGCACGCGCGCCAGATGTGCGTGTTGCTGGCGTTGCTGGTCGATGCCAACCGGGCCGTTTCGGTCGAGCAGTTGGTGGACCGCGTCTGGGGAGAACAACCACCGCCGCGGGCACGGAGCACGCTGTCCGGGTACCTCACCCGCCTGCGTCACGTCCTGGCACCTGCCGGCGACGAGATCGGCCTGACCTGGCGGCCTGAGGGCTATGTGCTGACCGTCGCGCCCGAAGCGACGGATCTGCACCGCTTCCGTCAACTGGTCGGCCAGGCTCGCGATGTGGACGACGAGCGCGCGCTGGCGTTGTTGGATCAGGCCCAGGCGTTGTGGCGCGGGGAGGCTTTCGCTCATCTGGACACCCTTTGGTTGGCGGGTGTCCGGGACACTCTGAACCGGGAACGGTACGCCGCCGAGTTGGACCGCAATGATCTGCGTCTGCGCGGTGGTGAGCACGCGTGGCTGCTGCCCGGACTCCTCACGCAGGTCCATGACCACCCGTTGGATGAACGCCTGGCCAGCCAGCTCATGCTCGCCCTCTGCCGTGCGGGCCGCCAAGCGGAGGCCCTGCGTGTCTTCCACGACACATCACGGCGTTTGTCCGTGGAACTGGGCGTCCAGCCTGGTCCGGAGTTGCGCCAATGCCACGGACACGTCCTGCGCGGTGACACCGAACAGGTCGAACTGTGGAACCCGAGTAACCCCTCGGGACGCAACGACCTACCGGGGGACGTCGCCGACTTCACCGGGCGCGGGGACGAACTCGGGCGACTGCTGGCCTCGTTCCCCGCGGCACCCGTGGCGGTGATCAACGGGATGGCAGGCGTGGGGAAGACCACCCTCGCCATTCACGCCGCCCATCGACTGGTTCAGCGGTTCCCCGACGCCGTGTTGTTCGTCGACCTGCACGGCCACAGCGACAACCAGCAAGCCGTCGACCCGATGGCCGCACTGGACACCTTGTTGCGCGCCATCGGCGTTCCCGACGTCGACATCCCCAGTGGACTGGACGCGCGGGCTGCCCGGTGGCGCAGTGAACTGGCTGATCGCGCAGTCCTGCTCGTTCTGGACGACGCCGCGGGCGTTGCCCAGATCCGGCCGCTGATGCCTGGCGGCCCGCGCTGTCTCACCCTGATCACCAGCAGACGGCAGCTCCCGGGCCTGGACGGCGCCCGCGTCCTGTCCCTGGACGTCCTGCCGCATGCCGACGCGGTCACCCTCTTCACTCGAATCGCCGCCAACCACCGGCGGGCGGCACCCGAGGCCGTCGCGGAGGTGATCCGGTTGTGCGGCCACTTACCCCTCGCCGTTCGGAACACCGCCGCCCGACTGCGGACTCGTCCAACTTGGACCGTCGCGCACCTGTTGGAGCGCCTTCGCCCGCAGGGGCGGCGACTCGTCGAACTGGCCGCGGGGGACCGTTGCGTGTCGGCCGCGTTCGCCCTGTCCTACAACAACCTCACCCCACCGGTGCAGCGGTTGTTCCGGTTGTTGGGCTTGTACCCGGGCCGCGAGTTCGACGCGTGTGTCGCTGCCGCCCTCGCCGATGTCGACCTCGCCGATGCCCGCCGCTCGCTGGAGGCACTCCTCGACGTCCATCTGCTTCAGCAAACCAGCCTCGACCGGTACCACTTCCACGACCTGCTCCGTGCGTACGCCGCGCACCTGACCGACACCCAGGACACCGAGGCTGTCCGGAACACGGCCCAGACCCGCTTGCTCGATCACTACCTCCATTCGGGCCGATGCGGGCACGAGGGGTGGTCCGCTGAAGCCCGCGCTCGTCACAACGCCCGAAACCTGTGCTGAGGGGTCTGGACCAACCCGTTTCAAGATCAACTTCGTCGTGGTTCGACTGACTCGCAGATAGCACTCCCACCGCCGCTGACCAGGGAAGGTTGGAGGTGTCACTTTCATGTGCGGGGGGCGAGGGTGATCTCTACATTCGGGACCATGACGGAGAAGACGATTCCCAGGCTGATGGCCCAGTCGATCGAGTCGGTGGCCGACTTCTACACCGCACTGGGGTTCGAGATCACGTTCCGGCAGACGGCGCCCTACCAGTTTCTGAGTGTGAAGCGCGGGGGCATCGAGCTGAACTTCTACGGAGACAGGAAGTTCGATCCGACGTCCTCCGCGCATGGCTGCCTGGTCGACACCGATGATGTCGACTACCTGTACGCGGCCTTCACCGAAGGGCTGCGGGCGGCCTTCGGGTCGGTGCCCACCCAGGGACTTCCTCGGTTGGGTGCGTTGAAGGACATGAGCTACGGCTCGCGACAGTTCCTGGTGACCGACCCCGGGGGGAACACGATCCAGATCGCCCAGCCGATCAGCGAGAACCAGCGGCACCGGCCGTTGCCGAAGGCGACGTTCGACCGCGCCATCCACGTGGGCTCGCTGTTCGTGGACGCCAAGCAGGACCTGGAGCTGGCGGTCGAAGTCCTGGACCGGGCTCTGCATCGGACCGACGAGGAGCCGACCACGGTCCAGCTCGTGAAGCTGCTCGTACTCCGAGCCGAGGCGGCGGCCCGTCAAGGTGAACCGACCCTGGCCAGGGAAATGCTGGCCCGCGCCAAGGCCGTCGAGGTTCACGGACCGGAACTGGCCGACGACCTCCGGCGGATCGCGGAACTCGAAGCCGGACTGTGAGCCGAATCCAGTTCGGCCCTCGGTATGCCTGAACCAGGGGTCGATCGTCGACGCTCCGCATGGAGATGGGTATGGCCTACGTCCGGCCATACCCATCTGCAACGCTCTCTCTGCCCAGCGTGTCGCCGATCGGAGTTGCTACGGCCTTGCCGAGCCGGTGCAGAACCAGTGTTCACCCGAGAACGATGAACTGTCCGAACTGTGTCCACCGTTGCGAATGTTCCAGACATTCGCTTTGGCTGAATTGTAGAAATGACCGTACACGGGCAAGTTGTTGTCGTACGAGAAGACGGCGTTCTGAAGGCCGTAGTCCGCCAGGAGCCAGCATGCGTTCTGTCGCTGAGTCTCAAACTTCTTGTTGATGTAGCCGGTGTTTCGGTAGAGGCACAGCCACCCGGCTGCACACGGCTCGGAGACCGCGGTTGTGGGTGAAAGTGTGACGTTGACTGTTGTGCTGTCGGCCCTGGATGGCGTGGCCTGCGCTGCGGCAGGTGTCACAGCGGCGAGTGATGCTGCCATTCCCAGCGCGGCGCAGAGGCTTTTGAGATTACGCATGGAGGCTACCTTTCTCGTTTGGTGCCTTATGGTCCTGTCGTTCCTCGTTCCCCCTCGGAGCGAGGCACGGCACATCTTCGGAATCAGCGCATCGGGACCGTGGTCGAGCCTGCTGGTTCATGTGCCGGTCGCGAAAGGTGCCATCGTTTCAGACGCGTTCCTGAAACGCGTCTGAAACGATCAGTGGGGCTCAGCCCGGCGTTGCCCCGTTCAGGTACGTGTCGGCTGATGCCCATTCGTCGCCTGGCCATCATCTGGAACGATGTAGTGCCCAACTGAATACAGGCACTCATGGCATCGAGGCCGAGAGGCACAGGAGATCCGTCGATATGACGCTCGGCGAGCACGCAGACAAACAGCCGCATCCATCCCCGGATGACGATGCGGATCCCGCACAGCGTCTGACCGCCGCGTTGCAGCAGGCCAAACTCGACGCGGGCCTGAGCTTCACCCAGCTCGCAGCGAATCCCCTACAGCCGCGCCACTGTGTGGCGTTACATCAAAGGGGAAACGCTGCCACCAGTCACGGCAGTGACTCACATAGCGAAAGCATGCGGATGTGATCCAGAGCCATTGCTGCGGCTGCGGGACGCGGCAGCGGCAATGGCGGCCGCTGTTCCGCAACATGGAGAGAGCAGTACGCCCGTCACAACGGGTTCGACCGCCGTCGGAGAATCATCGACCTCGGTCAGCCGGTCCGGTCATCGGCGCTCACGACCACTCGCGGCCGCCGCTGTGGCACTCATGGCGATCGCGATCCCGTCGAGCACGGCGGCCAACGATGCACGACGTTTCGCCACGGTGCCCGCCGAGGCCGCCGCCGCGCCTGCCAACACCGCCCGACATGACTTCACCCCACGTGCCATACGTGCGCCGCGGATGCCCACGGCAGCGCCGGGCGGATCCTGGAAATCTGATCATGACGTCGTGCCGCTGGGCAGCGTCGAGCTCGCCATGTCGGCGACGCAGACCGCGTACGTGGTGTCGGTGATGCGCGCGAGCTCGGCGACCGACCGCTCGCTGTTCGGCAACGAGGTGCGGTGCAGATGGCCAGGCGGCGAGCGGAACTTCGTGACCGGACAGAACATCCTGCAACCCGGTACGTCGCCGGAGCGGGAGAAGGAGAACGTCCAGCTGACCACACGTTTTCTGGTGCATCCCGGGGTGGCCACCAAGGTCACCTGCACCGCGTACGTCCGCGCCGCCACACTGAGGGAAGACCTCGACGCGCAGTTCCGGCTGGACAGCGGGTGGATCGAGTTCGCTGCCACGTCCGTGGACAACACGACAACGGGCGTGCCCGCACAGCGTGCGGTGTCACGTCGCCTCGTGCGCGTGGGACCGGAACCCAACGTGATCGCTCGGGAGCCGGAGCTCCCGTCCTTCAGCCTCGCGCCGGGCTTCACCCACCTCAGCGTCTTCGCCGACACCCAGTACCAGTCCTGCTATCCGCAGAAGGACAAGCACTGCGACACGTCCGCCTCGACCGCGTCGACGGCCGCCTTCACGCTGTACGTCACCCAGTGGAAGGGCGACGAGGTCTGTCAGAAGAACCGGGCTACCGGAGAAATCCGCGACATGTCCTTTGCGGTGCACCACCATTACGTACCGTTGCACTTGCCCGCCTTTGCCGTCCGCGCCGACTGCGACCAGCGGTTCAGCGCCTACGTCCTGGTGCGGTGGACAGGCGGGCTGGACGGCGCGGTGCAGGGCACAGCGGAGGACCTGGCCGAATCACGCGGATCCACCACAAAGCACAACGCCACCACGAGCCACATCTTCGTGATTCCGCACAAGACCTGAACGATTTTCGCGAGCGCACACGATCCGGGGTCACTCGAGCCGGTGACATCCGGCGTGGGTGCGCCGCCCGGGGGAAACCGGTTCGAGAAGCCATTCCAGACCGGAAGGATCATGCGATGAACGTCGGTGACATGGCGAAGAAGGCGAAGGACTTCGCTGGTGAGCACAAGGACCAGGTCGACAAGGGAATGTCCAAGGCAGGCGATGTCGCGAAGGACAAGTTCGGCGCGTCCGACGAGCAGGTGGACCGCACGACCGACAAGGCCAGGGAGTTCCTCGGCAACGACGACCAACCGCGGGAAGCCGGGGAACAGGGCGACCAGCAGCGGCAGTAAGCGTTTCGAGCAGGCCGTACCCGACCCGTTTGCGCAGTTGCGAGGCTCTTTCTCGCGATCAGCGGGAAAGAGCCTCCTTCGCGGTCGAGCGCCCGGGCAGGTCAAGATGGTGGCGGACGCGGCACCTCACGGAGAGCGGGAACTCGATGTCTGGCACGGCGCTGCTCATGATCGACATGCAGAACACCTACCTGTCACAGGACGGGGTCCGTGAAGGCCTTGGCTGGCCGCCCATCTGGCGCTTGGACGAGACCGTCGAGGAGTGCGCGTCCTTGCTCACGGCCGCGCGCGCACAGCGGATGCAGGTGATCTACTCACGGTCGACTCGCGGGTCGACAGGAAACCACGGCATGAGCCCGCGCTTCGCCCGGCTCATGCGAGACCGATCCCAGCGGATGCCCCCCGTCTCCGCGGAACACCAGCAGTGGAAGAACCAGATCATCGACGCGGTCGCCCCGCTGGCCGACGATCTCGTACTGGACAAGACCCGGGCGAGCTTCTTCGACTACACGGAACTGGACCCGCTGCTGCGCAACCTGGATGTGCGGCGGCTCATCGTCGCCGGACTGCAGACCAACGTCTGCGTCGAAGCGACCGTTCGATCAGGACTGTCCCGCAACTTCGAAGTGGCCGTGCCGCAGGACGCTGTGTCCACCGATGGCCCCGACTTGCACCATGCTGCCCTCAACTCCATGCGAGTCCTGTACACCGAGGTCGCTCCATGGCGCGAGCTCATAGCCCCCGACGCCTCATGGGACCGGGCGTTCACCACGCCCAACTACGGGCGCGATCCGGGCTACTGGAACGAGTCTGCCTTCCTGGCCGAGTAGCCTCTGCCGACCTCGATCAAGCGCGGCGTCCGGCAGCGAAGACCTCCGATCTCCGGAGTGAGCCGACCCGATCCGTGATGATTCGGGTGGTCGCACCGATAGCACTGGTGCTGGGGCCGGTGCCATGGGGGCGAACGATGACCACTACCGCGAAACTGTCGAGGCCGCGGCTCGAACACCTGCTGACAGCGGCCCGCGCGAGCAGGCTGACCACGGTGATCGCGCCTGCCGGGTACGGCAAGACGTCCCTGTTGGCCGAGTGGGCCGGGCAGGTGCCGGTCGCCTGGCACCGGGTGACCGTTGCCGACCGGGAAACGCAGCCGTTGCTCCGCGGGCTCGCCGAGGAGTTGCGCGCTGTCCTGCCGTCGTTGCGGTTCCAGATGCCCGATGTGCTGGCCGACAACGAGTTCGCGGGCGATGCGGGATTGGCCAACCAGGCGCACGCGTTGGCGGCGCTGCTGTGCGACGCCGTTTCGGATGCCGCGGCGGGTCCTGTCCTGCTGGTGCTGGACGACGTCCATCTCATCGGGGTGGGCGATTCGGCGATCGGTTTGCTGGAAGCGTTGTGCCGTCAAGCCCCGCCTTGTCTGCGGATCGTGGTGTCGAGCCGGGACCCGGTGCCGTTCGCGGTTCGGCGGCTGCGCCGCGACGGGGGCCTGCTGGAGATCACGGCCGCGCAGCTGGCTTTCACCGAGAGCGAGATCGGCGAGCTGACCGGCGCGCCTGACCTGTCGGCGGCCGTCCACCAGGCCACCGGTGGCTGGCCGGTCGCGGTGCGGATGGTGGCGGACGCGTTGCGGCACACGACCTGGCTCGATCTGCGTGGCGCGCTGCGGCCGTTGGCGCGCAGCCGTGAGCTGTTCGACTACCTCGCCCGCGAGTTCTTCGGCAACGAACCCGAAGTGGCCCGTGAGCTGGTCCGGGTGTCCGCCGTGTTCGACAGGGTCAGCGCGGACCTGCTGGGCGGCTTGGGTTTCCCGGACGCCGCGACCGTGCTCGCCGGTCTGGTCGGCCGCGGTGTGTTCGTCGAACGGCTGATGGGCTCACCCGGGTGGTTCGGGGTGCTCCCGCTGGCCAGGATGTTCGTCGCGGACCGGTTCCCGGTCGACGAGGCCACCCGGCGCGAGCTGCGGACCGCGGCGGTCGCGTGGTTCACCGGCCGGGGGCACTGGGCCGAGGCGGCCCGTGTGCTCGCCGAGTTGGGTGACCACGAGCGGACCGAACACCTGGTGGCCGAGCATGCCGCTGACTTGTTCCAGGAGGGGGACGCGGAGACGGTCATCGACGTCGTCAGCCGGATCCCGGCCGCGCGGCGCACGTCGGCCACATGGCAGATCATCGGTTTCGCCCACGAGATCCGCGGCGAGTGGGGCGCGTCGATGGCCTGCCTGCAACGCGCCGTCAGGCAGGTCGACGGGCAGACGCCGCCGGTGCTGGCGATGCGGATCGCGTCCATGCACTACTTCAGCAGCTCACCGGGCGAAGCCCTCGCGGTGTTCGACCAATGCCGGCTGACAGGGGAGGACCCGGCCGCCGAGTCGAGACTGCTGAGTGTCGCGGCCAGTGCGCACTGGGCGCACGGTGACCTCGAAGCCAGCCGCGCCACCGCGGCCAAGGCACTCGCCTCCGCCCAGCAGTGCGGCGACGACGCGGCACTGGCCGCCGCGTACACCACGCTGGCCATGATCGCGAACGCCGAGGGGGACCGCGGCGAGATCGCCGGCCACTACCAACGGGCGTTGGGGCACGCGCAAGTCGCCGGTGACGTGCTCGGCGAGATCCGGATCAGGGTCAACCGGGCCGCACACCATGTGCACGAAGGCGATCACCGCGCTGCCCTCGCCGAACTGGAAGTCGCGCTGCGGCTGGCCGACCTGACGGGCTTCACCACCTACCGTGCGCTGGCACTGAACAACCGTGGTGCCGCCCGGCTCGGGCTTGGTCAGCTCGACGAGGCCGCGGCCGACGTGCACGCGGCGCGGGCTGTCTACGACAAGGCCGGGTCTCGGTTGGCGGCGCTGTCGCTGGAGTCGCTCGGCGAGATCTACCGGCTGCGCGGTGACCGCGTGTTGGCTCGTGCCGCGTTCAGCGACGCGATCCGGCTGGCCGAGGACAACAACGCGCTGCCGCAACTCGTGCCAGCGCTGATCGGTCTTGCGCGGTTGCTCGTCGAGGACGAACCGGCGACGGCTGAAGGCCTGGTACGCCGGGCGTTGGCGTGCGGCACCGGGTTCGGCTATCCCCACGCGTTGCTGGCCGCGGCCAGGCTGGCCCTGGTGCGTGGCCGGGTCGACGAGGTGGCCGACCGGTGCGCCGAAGCCCAGCGGGTGGCCGCTGCCCGTGGCGACCGTGCCGCCGTCGCGGAAGCCCTTGAGCTCACGGCCCAAGCGCAACCCGACCGGGACAACGCACTGTCCTTGTTGGACCAGGCAGCGGTGCTGTGGAGTGAGATCGGCAACCCGCTCGGCGAAATCGGCGTCACGGTCGTCACGGCGAAGATCACCGGCGGTGCGGACGGCGCGGTGATGGCCGACGGCGCCGCGCAGTTGGCCAAACGCCTGGGCGCACGGGAACTGGCCACCCGGGCGGCCGCGGTGGCCGAGGCGTGTCAGTCGTCGGCGCGGCCCCCGGTGGAGATCCAGACGCTCGGCGGTTTTCGTGTGCTGCGGCACGGTGTGCCGGTCCCGGTCACGGCCTGGCAGTCCAGGAAGGCCCGTGATCTGGTCAAGATCCTGGTGGCCCGGCGTGGGCGTTCGATGACCAGGGAAGCGCTGATGGCGCACCTGTGGCCGGACGAGGCGCCGGAGCGGCTGACCAACCGGCTGTCGGTCGCGTTGTCCACGGCGCGCCAGGTTCTCGCCCCCGACGGCGGCGACGAGCACGGCATCGTCGTGACAAATGGTGCTGTGCGGCTGGATCCCACCCTGGCTTCAGTCGACGTGCTGGTGTTTCTGGCCGACGCGAAAGCCGGTCTAGCGGCGTGGCAACAGCAACGTTCAGCCGCGGTCAGCCTGCTGGCCACGGCGGAGGCGGCGTTCGCAGGGGACTTCCTGGAAGAAGACCCGTACGCGGACTGGGCGACGGAGCTGCGTGAGGACGCCCGGTTGACCTATCTGCAGGTGGCCGCCGTGCTGGCCGAGTACGCGGGCCAGACCGGTGACCTGCTCGCGGCGAGCCGTTACTGCCTGCGGATCCTGGAACGTGACTGCTATGACGAAACCGCGCACCTCGCGCTGATCCGGGCCTTGGTCGCGGCGGGCAACCACGGTGAGGCCCGGCGCCGTTATCGCACCTATGTGGTTCGGATGCGGGAGATAGACGTGGAGCCGGCGCCGTTCTCCGGCTCCACGACCCCCAGTCAGGCGGTGGGCACGCAGATCGCGTAGGCGGTCACCGCCCATCTGCCCGCACCGAGCTGACCGATGACGGTGACGGATGTCAACGCATCGTTCGGTTCGATCGCGAGTAGCTTGTTGCCTTGCGCGCCGGGGACCCGCCCGCCCGCACCGAGCACCTGGTGTCCCGGGCCGCAGTCGGCAGTTACGACGGGGAACCCGACTGGCCCTGGTTGCCGGACCAGTTTGAGTCCGGCCACTTCGGAACACACCACGTTCGCAGTCACCGTCCAGTTGCCCGCGGGGCCAGTGGCGCTGACCGTGCCCTTCGTCAAACCGGAGTCGGGTTCGAGTGCGGTCAGCGCCTCCTTGCCGGTCGACTGGTTGATCACGCCACCGATGCCGGTCAGGCGGGTGCCTGCCGGGCACGAAGCCGTGTGGCTGATCTGTGCCAGTGGAGCCGGACTGGTGGCCTCGGCGCGGGTGAGGGGCTGCAGCGGGTCCGCGTTCGCCGGGCAGGCGAGCGCGGTCACCAGCACCGCCGCCAGCCCGGCGCGCACCGGCCACCCTCCCCGTAGTGGTCGCGTCATCTTCGGATCCCTTTCGTGGATTTCCACCTGCCTGTGATGTCGTCCGGCAGGGTGCTCACCACGGTTAAGGCCGTCTTAAAGTGTCAGCTCCACCTGATCGACCTGGTGCGGTTGTTCATGCTGACGCCGCTGACGACCGGCATCACCGGCAGGTCGCTGCGGGTATCAGCACGGGTAGTGTCGCGGTCTTCTCGAGGTTGACGCCCATCCGGCGCATCAACGCGTCGTCCCGGACGGCTTCGGCGACGGTCGCCGGGGCGTCGGTGATGGAGCCGCCGGTGGCGACCCGGACGGCCTCGGTGAACGTGGCGAAACAGGTGACCGTCGGGTCTTCCCAGTCGACGGAGACCGTGCAGTTGTCCTCGTCAGCCGCCCCCGAGGACGGTGCGGTGAAGATGCCCAGTACGACCGCGGCCGCGCCGAGCACTGCGGCCGTGACCCGGTTCGTTCGTGCCATGGTGACTTTTTCGTGGTGCTTCTTCGCGTGATCCCGTGCTCGGCACACCGGTTAAGGTCACATTAGGGTCCGCGAAACCACGTGCATGACGCCGCTGAGCGCGGTGCTGATCTCGTCGATGGGAGCTTGTCTTGACAACCGCACTGATCATCGGTGATCTCCAACGGGGGATCACGGGCGGCTATCCGTTCGTCAAGCAGGTCATCCCGCCGGTCACCGACTTGCTGCCGCGGGCGCGGGCGGCGGGTGCGCTCGTTGTCTTCGTGCATTTCGCGTTCCGTGGCAACGGGGCCGACTTGCCGCCGGGCAACGAGCTGTACAAGTCGTTCTACGACGTGGGGGAGGCGTTCCACGAGGGATCGGCGGGAACCGAGATCGATCTGCCGGTCGCCGACGAGGATGTCGTGGTGCTCAAGCGCCGCGCGAGTGCGTTCGCGGGCACGGATCTCGACCTCGTGCTGCGTGCCCGTGGCATCGGCAGCCTGGCGATCGCCGGGGTCGCGACCAGTGCGATGGTGGCCGCGACGTGCTACGACGCGTCGGACCGTGGCTATCACGTGACCGTGCTGCGAGACGGTTGCGCCGACAGCGATCCCGCGATACACGACTTCTTCATGGACGCCGTCTTCCCCAGCCGGGGGTTCGAGGTCACGACATGCGCGGCCTGGTCGTGAAACGCGGCGTCAGGGGATGCGGATGTCGTTGCGGCTGGCGGCGTTGAGCTTGCGGCACACCTTGGCGACGTACTCCTCCACCGTTCGCCGTGAGATGAAAAGGGCTTGGGCTATCTCGCGATTGGTGTGACCGCTGACCACGAGGCGAGCGATGTCCTGTTCCCGTGGGGACAGTTGGTCGCCGTAGCCGCGTCGTCCCCTGTGTGAGGGTGTCGGTACGCCGACGCTGCGGATGATGTGACGGCAGCGGGCAGCGTCGACAGTGGCGCCGAGACCGTCGTAGGCCTCGGCGAGGGACGCGAGCACTGCTGTGTCGGGCGATGCCGTGTGTGCCGCCTGTTCGGTGAGCTGGGTGGCGCGGTACGTCAGCCCGAGCCCTCGATGCAGGTCGATCGCCGTCCGGTAGAGCGTTCCGTCGTCTGCGGGGGCCAGGCGAGCGTGGCAGGCCGCCAGCGCTGCCTGGGCGTGAGGGGCGTCGGTGCCTGACAGCCCGTCAGCCATTTCGGCGACAAGGTCATCAGCGGCGTCGACCCGGCCACGAGCCAGGTGGCAATCGACCGCCTGGGGCACGACATCGCCCGCCCACACCCAGGCCTCCTTGCTGCGGATCATCGCCACCCCGCGCTCGGCGTGCCGCTCGGCAGCGGCCGTCTCGCCCCGGCCGAGCAACAGGCCCGCCATGCCACCGGCCGCGGCGACCTGCACGGGGATGGTCGCGTGCGAGTCCAATGCTGTTCGGAAACCCCGCTCGGCCTGTGCCCAGTCGCCTCGCGCGGTCGCGAGCCACGCCGCCGCCAGGTTCAACTCGGTGATCAGCGGCGGCAGGTGCGCGTAGGTCTTGACCAGTTCGGCGATCCGTTCGTCGAGTCCCGGCCAGTCCCCGGTGAGCCAGTCGAGCCGGACCGCGGTGGCTTCGGCGGTCCCGATGACGTACGGCGCGCCGACCCTGGCGGCGAGCGTCAGCCCGGTGCGCAGATAGGTCCGGGCGCGCTGGTAGTGGCCGATCCACGCGCAGGCGTCCGCCAGGTTGCAGTGCGCGCGGGCCAGGTGGCAGATCTCGTCCGGTTCGGTCGTCTCAGCCGGGGACGGCAACCGCGTGGTGCGTTGCCACGTGCTCGGGTCGCCTATGACCAACCTGCCGCCGAGCGTGGTCGCCAGCACGGCGGTGCGAAGGGCACGGGTGGGCAGGTGATCCAGGAGGTCCTCCACCCGGTCGAGCCACGCCTGGTGCTCGGCGATGGGCGCGGTGCAGAGGTACGGCACGGCGAGAACCGCCATCCCGCGCGCGATCCGCTCCGGCTGGTCGCCCAACAGGTCCATGGCGTGCGTGATCTCCGCTCTGGCACGGTCGGACTCGCCGGTCTCACGCAGGAGCAACAGCCCGAACCACAGGTGCACGTCACCCCGGACGTCCGATGCCAGTCGCGGGTCGGAGAGCAGGTCCTCGACGCGGCTCAGCACCGCCGGGTTGTGCAGCCCGGTCAGTGCGTTGCCGCACAGCTTGGACGCCAGCCGGTTCACATCCCGGGGGCGCACGTTCCGGTCGGCGATCAGCTCGCACAGCAGGTCGATCGCGGTGGGGACGTCGTGGGCCTCGGCCGCGGCGTCAGCCGTCATTTCGCTGTACCGCAGCCATTCGTCCGTCATGCCGACCGCTTTGGCGTGGGCAGCCACCCGGGCATGGGGTGTGCGGTCGAGTTCGGACAACACCCGGATGGCGCGGACGTGCAGTTCGTTCCGCCACGGACCGGGCAGCGACTCACGCACCGCGCGGGCCGCCAGGGGATGGCGGAACGCGTAGTGGTTCGCCGCGTGCTCGACCAGGACCGACGACCTGACGAGCGTGATCATCTGGTCCAGGTCCGCGCCGCCGGCGACCGCGCCCAGGGTGTCGATCGACTCCGCCACACCGAGCACCGCCGCCGCCTCGGCGATCGACCGCGCGGCGGCGGGCAGGCTCCGCATCCGTTCCTGGGCCGTCTCCCGGACCAGAACGGGGATGCCGACCTCGGCCAGGACACGCCGCGCGGTCGCGGTGCCCGCGCGGACCTCCCGCTTCGGATCGCGCAACGCGCGCACCGTTTCCTCGACCAGGTACGGGATCCCGGCCGTCTCGTGAAGCAGGGCCCCGGCGAACTCGTCGGACGTCAGGGTGGTGCCCACCATCGCGTTGACCATCGAACGCACGCCGTCGCTGTCGAACGGGCGCAGGGCGAGGTCCATCCTCGTCACGCCGGGTGGGACGCGGACGGTACGACCGAGCGGGCCCTGCTCGGCCAGCTCCTCGGGTCGGTACGTGGCCACGATCGACAGCTCGGGGAGGGGATTGGCGATGACGAAGCGAAGCACCTGACAGGTCTGCGCGTCCGCCCAGTGCAGGTCGTCGACCACCAGCACCGCCGGTCCCAGCGAACCGAGCAGTTCCCGGATGGCACGGAACATCCGGTGCCGTTCGGCTTCGGGATCGCCCAGCGGCCGTGGCGCCGCGGGCAGGTGGTCGGCGAGTTCGGGGAGGTGATCGCGCAGCGCGCCGGTCACCGGCCCCGGGTCGCGCAGCCGGTTGCCGCACTGGCTCAGGCAGTCCAGCAACGCGCCGTAGGGGAACGGATCGGGCAGCGGCTGGCAGGTGGCCAGGACCACGTGATCGAGTTCGGTCACGAGCCGGGTCTTGCCGATCCCCGCTTCACCCTCCACAAAGGCCACCATCGGCGGACGGGCCACCGCGGCGCGCAAGGCCGCCAGCTCCGCGTCCCGGCCGATCAGCGGCGGCGGACCGATGTGGGCGGAGGCATCACCCATCGTCACAGGTCGAGAGCGTAGCCCCGAATCCGGGCGATGCGCGCCCGTGAGTTCGAAACCCGTAGCGCTACGGGTATTTACCACGGTTGTTCCCCCTCGCCGGACGCCGAAAGGTGGTGCCTCAGCGGCCGTTGTCTCCACCCTGCCCGACGGCCGCCCAGCGTGAGACGGAGGAAACGATGCACAGGACGCGAGGGATAGCGGGCCTGTCGGTCGCGGCAGCGGTCTTGGTGACCACGGCCGCGGGCATCGCGACGGCACAGCCCGAGGCAGCCGTCGTACAGGCCCGCGAACACGTCGCCGGGCGCTACATCGTGGTTCTCGAGGACGGTGCCCGCGCAGCGGCCGACGGACAAGCGACCACGCTGACTCAGCGTTACGGCGGCGCGGTGGCCGACACCTACTCGGCGACGCTGAACGGCTTCACGGTCCGGGAGATGTCCGAGCGGCAAGCGGGTCGGCTGGCCGCCGACCCGTCGGTCAAGTCCGTCCACGAGGACGGAACCTCCAGGGCGGTCGCCGACGAGCAGCCGAACCCGCCGTCATGGGGGCTCGACCAGATCGACCAGCGCACCACCAGCCTCGACAAGAAGTACACCTACCCGAACACGGCGGACAACGTGACCGCCTACGTCGTCGACTCCGGTGTGCACATCCAGCACTCCGAGTTCGAGGGCCGCGCGCGGCACGGGTACGACTTCATCGACAACGACAGCGACGCGAGTGACTGTTTCTGGCACGGCACGCACGTGGCAGGCACCATCGCGGGCAAGACCGTCGGCGTCGCGAAGAAGGCCAAGGTCGTCGCCGTCCGGTCGCTGGGCTGCGGCGGATCCGGGCCCGACTCGGCCACGGTCAGCGGACTGGAGTGGGTGGCCAAGAACGGCGCCAAACCGGGCGTGGTGAACCTCAGCCTGGTGATGGACACCGTCGGCGTCGGCGACGAACAGGTCAAAGCCCTGGTCGCCAAGGGCTTCGTTGTGGCCGTCGCCGCGGGGAACAACGGCCAGGACGCGTGCACGGCCAGTCCGGGCCGTACGCCGGAGGCACTCACCGTCGGCTGGATCAACCAGGGCGGCAGTCGCAGCGGCAACTACGGCACCTGCGTGGACCTGTTCGCGCCCGGCGGCAACATCTACTCGACCGATCACACCGGCGGCTACCGCACCGGCAGCGGCACGTCCATGGCCTCCCCGCACGGCGCGGGCGCGTCGGCGCTGTACCTGGGTGCGAACCCGGGTGCGACGCCGCAGCAGGTGCGGGACGCGTTGGTGGACAACGCGACCCCGAACCTGGTGACCAGCCCCGGGGCGGGTTCGCCGAACAAGCTGCTCTACACCGGCTTCATCGGCGGCGTCCCGTCCCGCTGCGGGACCAAGGCCAACGACGAGGACGCGTCCATCCCGGACGCCGGGTCGGCCGTCGGTACGAGCGTCACGCAGGATTCCTGTGACGGCAAGGCATCCGCAGCGCTCCCGGTGAAGGTGGACATCGACCACAGCTACACCGGTGACCTCGCCGTCGACCTGGTCGGCCCGAGCGGCACGGCCTACCCGCTCAAGCGGGCGGGCGGCGTCGGCGAGCCCGGCGGCATCCACCAGACCTTCACGGTCGACGCGTCACGCGAGGACGCCAACGGCACGTGGCGGCTGGCGGTCCGCGATGTCTACCGGTTCGACACCGGCACCCTGACCGGTTGGTCGATCACGTTCTGATGTGGACATTACCCTGCGTTGAAGGAGCAAGATGAGAACAGCACGACTGATCACAGCGCTGTGCGTGGCGCTGTCGGCGCTGGCGCTGCCTGCCGCGGCCGCCGAACCGCCCGGCAAGGTCAGCACCGCGGCCACTCCGACCGACCAACTCCAGCCCGGCGGCGCCGGAACCCGTGTCGTCAACGGCCAGCGCACGACGGTCAAGGAGAACCCGTTCGTCATCGCGGGTTTGCGCGCGGGTGGCGGCGGGCCGCAGGGGCAGTCCTGCACCGCCGCGGTCGTCGGCAAGCGCAAGATCCTCACCGCGGCGCACTGCATGATCGACGTCGGCGGCGCCAAGAGCTACATCTACGGTGACGACGACCTCAACACCGCAGGCGACGAGACCTTCCGTACCAACGTCGCCTCCTACAAGGTCCACCCGCGCTACACAGGCCCGAATTCCTGGCAGAACGGTTACGACGTCGCGGTGATCACCACCGCGGACGACCTGCCCGTGCCGGAGAACCAGTGGGCGAAGGTGGCTGGCTCCGGCGACAGCGCGCTCACCCAGCCGGGCAAGTCCGGTACCGCTTTCGGCTACGGCCGGACATCCGCGAGCGGCGGGTCAGGCGTGCTCTACAAGGCCACGATGCCGGTGAACGACGCCAACAACTGCCAGGTGTTCAACGTCCGCGTGAACCCGGACGTGATGGTGTGCATCGGGTACGACAACGGCCGCGTCGCCACCTGCAGCGGCGACAGCGGCGGCCCGTACATCGTGGACGGAACGGTGGTCGGCGTCGTGTCGTGGGGCGCCAGCGGGTGTGACCGCTACAGCATCATGGGTCGGCTGACCAACGAGATGGGCGACTGGGCACGCGGCGAGATCGGCGGCGGGCAACCCGGCGACGGCAAGTTCACGGTGGCCCTCTCGCCGTCGTCCGGCAAAGTGGAGCCTGGCAAGTACATCTCGACGAGCGTGACCACGAAGGCAGGCGAGCAGGGCCAGGAGAAGCTGGACCTCGCCGCGTCAGGCCTGCCCAGCGATGCGACCGCGACGTTCCAGCCCACCTCGATCACGTCCGGGGACGTCGCCAAACTGACCGTCGAGACCGCGTCGAGCACGCCGAAAGGGACCTACAAGGTCACTGTCACCGCCAAGGGCGCGTCCGGCGCCAAGACCGCCGACTACACACTGACAGTCGGCGACGGCGGATCCACCGAAGGCCCGAAGCCGTCAGCCACACCGAACTCAGGCACCGTGGCACCGGGTGGTTTCGCCAACACCACGATCACCGTCACCGGCGGAACGGGCACGATCAACCTCCGCGCCGACGGACTCGCGTTCACGCCGATGTTCATGCCGTCGACCGTGAACCCAGGAGGAACCTCGCGGATGTCGATGGCGGCGCCGTTCCAGCGCGGCACACACAAGATCACTGTCACCGCCACGGACAGCGCGGGCAAGACCGGAACCACCGAATACACGCTCACCGTCCAATGACCCACGCAGGGAGGTGAAAGCCGTGGAGCCCATGACCCCCCCGACGGTCATGGGCTCCACGGCACACCGTGCTCAGTTGTTGGCGTAAGTGGTGATGAACGTGCGGTGTGCGACCAGATCTCCGTACACGGACGGGCTTTGGCCGCACCGGCCCGGCCCACCGGCACGGCTGGTGGCGCCGACAACCATCCACTCACCGTTGATCTTCTGCACGGCCGGGCCGCCCGAGTCGCCATAGCAGGGACCGGTTTTGTTCGGGTTGTTCATGCACAGCTCGCCAGCGGCTGTGATCCCGCTGCACGAGCTGTCGGCGACCAGGGATGTGTCCAGTTCCTGATTGGTCTGCGGCGGCTGGCATCCCGGGTCGCAGGTCACTCCCCAGCCGAGAATCCGCAACGGAGTTCCCACGGCCACCGGCGTCGTCGGGATCTTCGCAGGCGCCAGCGTGATCGCGCGGTCGAGTTGCACCAGGCCCACGTCGTCCGGGCCGACGGCCACCGTCGTCATCCCGGCGGTCTGCCCGCCGGTGGTGAGGCTGTTGCTGCCGACCCGCACCTGGAAGTGGCCGCGCAGGCAGTGGTTCGCGGTGACCACCCAGCGCGGGCTGACCAGAGTGCCGGTGCAGAAGTGCCTTCCCGGCGAACTCTGCAGCGACACCATCCACGAGTAGGTCTCGGTGGCGTTGCGGCCGCCCACGATCAGCGGTGCGGGGTCGGCGGTCGCCGGGGCCGCCACGAACGGCAGGACGAGCAGGGCTGCGAGCAGGAAACGGCGCATGCGTGACTCCAGACGGGAACGGAACACGGTCGCGCCGGTTCCCACGTTAGCGGAACCGGCGCCGTGCGTTGACCCGCCGATAGTCAGGTGTGGTGTTGTGCGCCGGGCGGGTGGTCAGGCCTTGCGCTGCATGCTCGTCCGGGCCGGGTTGCTCTGCTGTTCGGCTTTGGGGTCCTTCTCGTCCTGCTTGGCGCGCACGCCGGATTCGATGGCGTCGCCGAGGTCCTTGTCCACGTTGCGCCAGTACTCGAACGCGCGCCGCAGCACCGGTTCGGACACCGCGTTGAGCAGGTGGCCCACGATGTTCTGCACCAAGCGCTCACGGGCCTCGTCGTCGAGGACCTCGCGGACCATGGTGCCCGGCTGGCCCCAGTCGTCGTCGTCCGCTCGCTGGGTGTACGCGGTACGGGTGATCTCGCCGTCGGTGTGCCAGCCCGCCGGTGAGCCGTAGCGTTCGGTGTCGGCGCGGGGACCGCCCTTGGAGTTCGGTGCGTACACCGGGTCGGACACCTTGGTGTACCGCATGGCACCGTCTTTGCTGTAGCTGTGCACCGGTGACGTCGACGCGTTGACGGGCAACTGCTTGTAGTTCGCGCCGATCCTGTAGCGGTGGGCGTCGGCGTACGCGAACAGCCTGCCGAGCAGCATCCGGTCCGGGCTCGGCCCGATGCCGGGGACGAGGTTGTTCGGCTCGAACGCGGCCTGCTCGATCTCGGTGTGGTGGTCGGTCGGGTTGCGGTCCAGCGTCATCCGGCCGACCTCGATCAGCGGGTAGTCGCCGTGCGGCCAGACCTTGGTCAGGTCGAACGGGTTGAACCGGTACGTCTTGGCGTCGTCGAACGGCATCACCTGGACGTGCAGCGTCCAACTGGGATGGTCGCCGCGGTCGATCGCCTCGAACAGGTCCCTGGTGTGGTAGTCGGTGTCCACAGCGGCCATCTGGTCGGCTTCGTCCTGGGTGAAGAACTCGATGCCCTGGTCGGTCTTGAAGTGGTATTCACCCAGAAGCGTTCACCGGAGGCGTTGACCCACATGTACGTGTGCGAGCTGTAGCCGTTCATGTGCCGCCACGTGCGGGGAATGCCGCGGTCACCCATCAGCCACGTCACCTGGTGGGCCGATTCGGGTGACAGCGTCCAGAAGTCCCACTGCATGTCGTGGTCGCGCAGGTTGTTGTCCGCGCGTCGTTTCTGCGACCGGATGAAGTGCTGGAACTTCATCGGGTCCTTCACGAAGAACACAGGGGTGTTGTTGCCGACCATGTCGTACACACCCTCTGTGGTGTAGAACTTCACCGCGAACCCACGCGGGTCGCGCCACGTGTCGGGGCTGCCCCGCTCCCCGGCGACGGTGGAGAACCGGGCGACCAGTTCCGTGTCGGTTCCCGGCTGGAACACCGCGGCTTTCGTGTACCGGCTGACGTCGGCGGTGACCTTGAACCGGCCGAACGCGCCACTGCCCTTCGCGTGCGGCTGCCGTTCCGGGATCCGCTCCCGGTTGAACTGGGCCATCTGCTCGATGAGGTAGTGGTCCTGCAGCACGATCGGACCGTCAGCGCCGATCGTGAGCGAATGCTCGTCGCTCTCGACCGGGATACCACTGTCGGTTGTGGTCGGTTGCGGCTGTACGTCGGTCACTTCGAGGTCTCCTGGTTGTGGTGGATTCCTGTCCTCTTCTGCCGCTGGGCCCGAGGACCAGCACGGACAGTAGCCAAGTACCCCGTTCGGTGCCTGCCCACACTTAGGTACAACGCACTACTACGGGGGTCGCAACCAGTATTTGGTCAGGCCGTCATGAAACGACTGGCTGACCAGCGGGCGGGGGAGCGCAACGGCGCGCCGACCGCGTGCAGGTGCCGCAGAACCCAGGCGTAGGACGCGGCGAACGTGCACCGGGTATAGGCAACTGGTGGTGCGTCGTCAGTTCAGCGGCCCGAGGTGCGGGGCGCGGCTGCGTGGTGCACGCGTGTCCAGCCCGAGCATGTCGACCAGCATCGCCCGGTCCTGGTCGTCGGTGGCGTGGCCGTCGACCACGTGCAGCGCCCTCACTTGCTGGTCGGCGCGTTCTTCCGCGAAGCGCTCACGATCGCGGTCGGTCAATGGGCGGGTCATCGAATCCCTCCGGCCTGCTGCGTCGTCGGCCGGGCCAGCCTGGCCAGTCGCTGCGGCGTGGGCCAGCGGACGCTGTGGGCCCAGTCCAGCTTCTCGAAGAGCCAGATCAGCCGCGCCGAGATGTCGATCTGTCCACGCAGGACGCCGTGCCGTGCGGACGTCGGGTCGGCGTGGTGGGTGTTGTGCCATGACTCGCCCATCGACAGGATGGCCAGCGGCCAGAAGTTGGCCGACTTGTCCCGGCTGCTGAACGGGCGGTCGCCGATCATGTGGCAGACGGAGTTGACCGACCACGTGACATGGTGCAGGAACGCGACCCGGGCCAGACCGGCCCAGAGGAAGCCGGTCAGCGCACCCCACCAGGACATCGTCATCACGCCGCCGAGTACCGCGGGGAGCACCACGCTCAGCGTCACCCACAGGGGGAAAAGCCGGTCGACGAACCGGATCCACGGATCCGCGGCCAGGTCGGGCGCGAACCTGTCGATGTTCGTGCGGTCACGGCCGAACAGCCAGCCCATGTGTGCGTGCCAGAAGCCCTTGGCCAGTGCGCGCGGCGACGTGCCGAACAGCCATGGCGAGTGCGGGTCGCCTTCCCGGTCGGAGAAGGCGTGGTGACGGCGGTGGTCGGCGACCCAGGTGATCACCGGGCCCTGTGCGGCGAAGCTGCCCGCGATGGCCAGTGCGATCCTCAGTGGACGGTTCGCCTTGAATGATCCATGCGTGAAGTAACGGTGGTATCCGACCGTGATGCCCAACGCGGACACCACGTAGAAGACAGCGGCTACAGTGAGGTCCACCCACGTGATTCCCCAGCCCCAGACCAACGGCACCGTTGCGAGCAGCACCGCGAACGGGATGATCAGGAATGCCCTGATGGTGATGAGTTCCGTGCGGGACGCACGGTCGGACAGCAACGGTTTCGGAGGTGTGCGGGGAGGGGCGGTTGTGGTCACAAACAATACTCGTCTCGATGGATCGATGGCCACGGCTGTGGGCATGGTCGACCGCTGCGGGAAAGTCCCTGGCTGGGCCTCCGCCAGGTCAGCGCGACGCGCCGTGGAAGGATTCGGGCGGTACCGCCAGCGACCGGCAGCGCCCTCGTGACACCGACCATACGGCATCAGGGCGGGGCATGGGTGACGGCGAACGATCGAACCACCGTTCGGTGAAAGATGTGGGGTACAGTCATCGGCGGCAGGCGTGACGTCGCCGGGCGGTCCCGACCGTATCTCCCTTGTGGACGAAAGCTGTGGGCGCCAACGAACACATGCGCGGACCGGTGCGGCGTGAACAACCCCATCCGCGGTGATGAACGGAAGGCGACATGACGGACCACTGGCCGGGGCAGGACCGCAACTGGGAGATGTCACTGGGGCTGGCCGGTTACCTGCACGCCGTCGCCGAGGCAGTCGGCGTTCCCGACGAGGGCACGACCTTCGAGATCAGCGACACGGCCACCGCCTACGTCGCGCTGGCCAGGCGGTGGCCCGCCCGGCCGGGACGCGACCTGATGCTCGTGTGGAGCGAACGGACCGGGTGGGCCGTTTCCGTGGAGACCGACCCCGACGAAGCGCCGATCACCATCGCCCGCATCGGCGACGACCCGCTACCCACCCCGGACACCGTGGCGCGGTTCGTCACGCACGCCCTGACCGAACGCCGATTCGGCGCGCGGCCACCCACTGTCATCAAGACGAGCCGAGCGCGCCTCACTTGGGCGTTGTCGCGTTATATCGCCTGATGAGCAGGCGCATGTCCTACCGGCACGGAGGCGTCGAACAGCCTGCCGAGAACGGATCCCTGTACACAGTGGACGAGTTGGCTGGCCCCCTGCCCCGTCGGGTGTGATCACCCTGGGTCGGCTGATCGGCTCCACTCGTTCGGGCGCTCGCGGGCGCGACGGCTGGCCGGTGCGATTCAGGTGAGGTCCGGGAGTTGCTCGCGCGAATGCCGGGTACACCTTCGGCAGGTCGGGTGCGCATGGAAGGTGCCGGTGCGCGGAGAGGGCGAGTGACTTGATGCGCGACGAGATCGACAGTGCCACTTCGGGTGCCCGGCTTCCTTGGAGCGACTGGGCGCGGACGTTACCCGACGTCGTCGGCGCGGCGATGGCCGAAGTCGACTCGACCGCTCCCGCTGTCTTCCTCACCCCGCCCGCGTCGGCCCAGCAGTTGCCGACCGTACGTACCGCGCTGCGTCGCTGGTCACGAGCTGTCCAGCTCGAGTCGCGGCTGGCCGACGACATGGTGCTGGCAGTCGACGAGGCCATGGCGAACGCGGTCGAACACGCGTACCAGGTGTCGGCCGCAGGATCGGACACGGTGACTGTGTTCGCTGGCCGAGCGGGATCGAGGGTTTACGTCGTGGTCGCCGACGAGGGGACGTGGCGTCCGCCACCGGCGGACGCCGGGCTGCGGGGTCGCGGGGTGGCCATGATGCGGGTACTGGCCGACCACTTCGAGCTGCGTCACACCGAGAACGGGACGACAGTGCTGTTGGGTTGGGACGTGCGGCGGCAGTGAAGTGGACGCGGGCAACGGCCATTCGGGTGGCGGCTAAGTGGTTCCGATCGCAACCATTAAGCTACCGCGAGGTTTGACAGAGGTAGTGGCGAGGAGGCACGGGTGACGAACCCGACACAAGGCGATCAGCTGGCGGACTTGTTGCGCGGCGACGCCGACGAGCTCATCCGCCGGTGGGTCGGTCTGGCGGCGTCGTCGCTGCGTGGCCGGATGACCGAGGCCGAGCTGGACCGCGAGCTGCGCGAGTTCTTCGCGGTCCTGGTCGACGCGCTGAGCACCGGCAGCCGGGACATCAAGGACGACGCGTACGCCGACGCGCGAGTCCTGCTGGAAGAGCTGTCCCGGACCCGCGCGAGGCTGGGTTTCTCGCCGTCGGAGACCGCAGTCGGCGTCTTCGCGCTCAAGCGCGCGGTGTTCGAGCTGATCGAGCGGCGCGGCAACGACGGCTTCCGTGAGGTCATCGCCCTGTCGTCGTTGCTCGACGACTTGGGGCTGTGGACGTTCGAGTTCTACTCCCGCACGAGGGAAGAAATCATCACCGAGCAGTCCGAGCAACTGCTCGAACTGACGACCCCGGTGGTCAAGCTGTGGGACGGCGTGCTCGCGGTGCCGCTGGTGGGCACCTTGGACTCCGCGCGCACCCAGGTCGTGATGGAGAAGCTGCTGGAAGCGCTGGTCGAGTCCGGCGCGGAGCAGGCGATCATCGACATCACCGGCGTGCTCGCGGTGGACACCCAGGTGGCCCAGCACCTGCTCAAAACGGTCATGGCTGCCCGGTTGATGGGCGCGGAGTGCACCATCTCCGGCATCCGGCCGCAGATCGCGCAGACCATCGTGGGGCTGGGCATCGAGTTCGGTGACATCACCACGAAGGCGTCTCTGGCCGACGCGTTGTTGCACGCGTTGCGACGAGCCGGTGTCGACGTCGTGCGGCGCAGAAACCAGGCTGTCTGATGGAGCGCGTACCGATTCTCAAGATCGGGGACGTCCTGCTGGTGTCGATCCAGGTCGACCTCGAGGACCAGTCGGTGGTGGCGTTGCAGGAGGACCTGGCCGAGCGGATCAGCTCGACCGGTGCGCACGGCGTGGTCATCGACATCTCGGCGGTCGAGATCGTCGACTCGTTCATCGGCCGGATGTTCGCCACCATCGCGTCGATCTCGCGGCTGTTCGACGCCGACACGGTCGTGGTCGGGATGCGCCCCGCGGTCGCGATCACGCTCGTCGAGCTGGGGCTGACGCTCGGCGAGGTCCGCACCGCGCTCGACCTGGAGAAGGGCCTCGCCGTTCTGCGGCGGCTCGGCGCCGACCGGGAAGTGCGGATCGAGGTCGACGAAGACGACGAACCCGTCCAGGCTTTCTCGTGACGTCACCGGCCGGAGAGCGCAAGGAACTACCGATCCGGCGTGACGACGACGTCGTGCGTGTCCGGCAGCTCGTGCGGTCCTACGCCCAGCAGGCCAAGTTGTCGTTGGTCGACCAGACGAAACTGGTCACCGCTACGAGCGAACTGGCCCGCAACACCCTCACCTACGGCGGTGGTGGCGTCGCGGACGTCGAGATTGTCGCCGACACGCGCAGGCGAGGCGTGCGGGCGAGTTTCATCGACGAGGGGCCGGGTATCGCCGATGTCGAGCTGGCGTTCACCGACGGCTGGACGAGCGGCAAAGGACTGGGTCTCGGCCTCAGCGGTGCTCGCCGCCTGGTGGACGAGTTCAACCTGACCACGGAAGTCGGCCGGGGCACCACGGTGACCGTGACGAAGTGGGGCCGGTGAGTAGATGGACGCGGTGAGCCAAGCCGCCCTCTGCCGGGCAGCGACCCAGGACGTGGCGTGGATCCGGGTCGAGGAGACGTCGTCGGTCGGCGCCGCCAGACGAGTCGCGGGCGTGTTGGCCGACAAGCTGGGCTGCTCGCCGACACGGGTCGCCGAGATCGAGGTCGCGGTCACCGAACTGGGCACCAACCTGGTCAAACACGCCACCGAGGGCGTCATGGTGGTGCGCTCGGTCCGCACCGTCGACGAAGCGGTGGTGGAGGTCGTCGCGGTCGATCGCGGCCCTGGCATCGGTGACATGGACAAGGTGTTCCGCGACGGTCACTCCACGAGCGGGACGCTCGGCATCGGGCTGGGCGCCGTGTTGCGGCTGGCCGATTCGCACGAGGTGTACTCCGAACTGTCCGCCGGGACCGTGCTCGCCGTGCGTTTCCACCCGCGTCGCACGCGCATCGACACCACTGGTGACGTCTCCGCCGGTGTGACACGGCCGATCAACGGTGAGGAGATCTGCGGCGACTCCTATGCCGTACGCCGTGTCGACGGCCGCACGTTGCTGATGCTCTGCGATGGCGCCGGGCATGGGCCGCTGGCAGCATCGGCGTCGCAGCTCGCGGTGAGGGTGTTCTGCGAATCCGAGTCGAGCGATTCGGAAGTCCTCGTCGGGCAGATCCACCGTGCGCTCGCGGGTACCCGAGGAGGCGCGGTCGCGGTGGCGCAGCTGGACGAGGGAGCCGGCCAGGTCCGGTTCACCGGGATCGGCAACATCTCCGGCGCCGTGGTGGCCGCGGGGCAGAAACGCGGCATGGTCTGCCTGCCGGGGATCGCCGGGCACCAGGCCCGCAAAATCCGGTCGTTCGACTACCCCGTGCCCGCCGACGCGGCGGTCGTCATGCACTCCGACGGACTGACCGAGCGGTGGACGGCACAGGGCAGGGAACGCCTGTTCGCCGGCCGTCCGCTGCCTATCGCGATGACGCTGCTGCGCGACGCGGGCACACGGAGGGACGACGCCTCGGTGCTGGTCGCGAAACTGCCCGGCGGCTGACATGTCGATCGAGAACCTGCTCAAGGTGAGCGTGCGCAGCGAGTCGGACGTGTTCCTGCTGCGTCAACGGGGCAGGGAAGTCGCTCGGGTGATCGGCATGGAGACCCAGGACCAGACCCGGGTCGCCACCGCGTTGAGCGACTTGGCGCGTGACGTCCTCGACGGTGAGAACTGGGTGTCGGTGTCGTTCGACGTGATCACCCGGCCGTCCCCGGTGCTGCGGATCCAGTTCGCCTGGCACGGCGGTCGTGACGTCCCCCGTGGACAGGTCGGTTGGGCGTCGGCGACTCGTCTGATGACCGAGGTGAAAGCCGAGCACACTGAGGCGGATCGGGTCATCGTGCTGGTGAAGCGCCTGCCGTCGGCGGTCAGGGTGCCCAGCCGTTCCACGCTCGCGCTGGCGCGCACCACACTCGCCGAATCGACCCCGTCCAGCGCGCTGGACGAGCTGCGCGCGCAGAACGAGGAACTCCTCTCGGCGCTGGAAAGCCTTGAGGCCAAGCAGAACGAACTCGTCCGGCTCAACGAGGAGCTCGAGGAGACCAACCACGGCGTGATGGCCCTGTACGGCGAGATCACCGAGGAGCTGGAGGAGACCAACCGAGGTGTGGTCGCCCTGTACGCCGAACTGGACGACAAGAGCAGGCAGCTCAAGGACGCCATCGAGGCGCGAACGCGGTTCTGGGCCAACGTCAGTCACGAGCTGCGGACCCCGATCAACTCGGTGATCGGGCTCGCCCGTCTCCTGCTGGACCCGGCCGCCGACCCGTTGACGCCGGAGCAGCGCCAGCAGACCAGGATGGTCAGTGATTCGGGCGAGACCCTGCTTGCCCTGGTCAACGAGCTGCTGGACTCGGCGAAGGCGGAATCCGGCAGACTGCGCCCACAGCTGGGAACCGTGGACGTCCGCGCGGTGTTCGCGCAGCTGCGCGGCACGCTCAGGCCGATCGTGCCCGCCGGTGACGTCGAACTCGTGATCGAGGACCCACCCGCGGACTCGGTACTGGTCACCGACGAGACCATGCTCATCCGCATCCTGCGCAACCTCTTGTCCAACGGCGTGAAGTTCACCCAGCACGGTGAAGTGCGACTCGCCGCGCACGTCGGCGAGGACGGGCAGTGGGAGTTCCGCGTGACCGACACCGGGATCGGCATCCCGCCCGAGGAACACAAGCTCGTGTTCGAGGAGTTCCACCAGGTTCCCAACCCGATGCAGACCAGGGTCAGCGGTACGGGTCTCGGGCTGCCCTACGCGCGGAGACTCGCCGAACTGCTCGGCGGCGACCTGCGGCTGCACAGCGCACCGGGCGAGGGCACCGAAGTCGTGCTCGTGCTGCCGGTCCACGACAAACCCGCGCACCTGGGCCGAGTGCTGCTGGTCGACGACGACGACGCGTTCCGCGCGGTGTTCCGGCGCATGATCGCCGACGTGGCGACCGATGTCCGTGAGGTGACGGATGGCGAGACGGCGTTGCTCGTCGCGGCGTCGGACCCGCCGGACGTGATCTTCCTCGACCTGACCATGCCCAAGCTCAACGGGTACGACTGCCTCGCCGCGATGCGCCCCGACCCCGTGCTTGGCCGTGTCCCGGTCATCGTGGTGACCTCGCTCGACTCCGAGGAAATCGACCACGCCGCGCTGGGCACGGGTGTTGCGTTGCTGCACAAATCACGGCTGTCCGTCGACGCTGTCCTCGACGGTCTGCGACATGCCCGGGGACGAGGAGGAGCATGAGCGGACTGGAGTTCGTGCACGAGCCTGCCGTGCCCGCACGCATCCTGGTGGTCGACGACAGCGAGGCCAGCCGTTACATCACCGCCAGGTGGCTGCGCCGCAGCGGTCACGAGGTGACGGAGGTCGACACCGGCGCGCGTGCCCTGTCGGTCCTGCGCCACCAGCCGTTCGACCTCGTCCTGCTCGACGTGCGGCTGCCGGACATCAGCGGCTTCGAGGTCTGCGGGCGGATCAAGGCGGACCCGGCCACGGCCGCGCTGCCGGTCATCCACATCTCCGCGACGTTCGTCGAGCCCGACGACCGCGCACACGGGCTCACTCAGGGCGCCGACGGCTACCTGACCGAGCCGGTCGACCCGAACGTGTTGCTGGCCACCGTCGAATCGGCGTTGCGCTACTACCGGGCCCGCGTCGCGGCCGAGCGGCTGGCCCACCGGCTCAACCAGTTGACCGAGGCCAGCCTGACCATCTACCAGGCTCAGAGCTTCCCGATGCTGATCAAGGCGGTCGCAGGCGGCGCGTCGACGATGTTCGACAGCGCGGCCACGGTCCTGATCGCCGCGTCGGAACGGGAGATACGCCGAGCGGTCATCACCGAGCCCGGCCAGCCGGTCGCCATCCGGACCGAGCCGGCCGCGCTGCTCGACCACCTCGCCGCCGCGCGCCTCGGCAACCGGGTGGGCTCGTCGATCACCACCATGACGCGGTCCGAGGACTGGCCCGACGACATGACCGTGATCATGACGCGGACCAAACCCGACAACCCGCCCATCTGCGTCGCGGTGCCGACGACAGCCGTCGCCTCCAAGGAAGATCGCAACCTGCTGCTGCAACTCGGCCAGGCCAGCGCCCTCGCCGCGGACGGCCTGCGGGCGTACACAGAGGAACACAGCCTGGCGCTCACCCTGCAACGCAGCCTGCTGCCCGGGGATGTCCCGCACCACCCGCGGTTGCCGGTCGCGGTCCGCTACCTGCCCGCCTCGATGACCGCGGAGATCGGCGGCGACTTCTACGAGGTCACGAACCTCGACGGAAAGCTGCTGGTCGCGATCGGCGACGTCAACGGGCACTCGATCGAAGCGGCGGCGATCATGGGGGAGGTGCGCCACGCCCTGCGCGCCTACGCGATCGAAGGCCACGGACCCGCCGAGATCATCGAACGGCTCGACGCGATGCTGCGCCGTTTCCACCCCGCCGGTTACACGACGTTGTGCCTGCTGCTGGTCGACCCGGTGGCGCGAACGGTGACGATGGCCAACGCCGGTCACATCCCGCCGATGCTGATCGACCAGGACGGAGCGCGGTACGTCGAATCCCACGGGCCGCTGCTCGGGATCGGGGTCGACCGGCCTGCCGCCGTCGAGATGTCCTTGCCCGCGGGCACCACCGTGATGCTGATGACCGACGGGCTCGTCGAACGCCGAGGCGTGCCACTGGGTGACGACATGGAGCGACTGCGCGCGTCGATGACCCACGACGAGGACATCGAGGCTCTCTGCGACAGGTTGCTGCACACGTACGGCCGGAACAAGGAGGACGACATCGCTCTGCTCGTGTTTCGCGTTGTGTGATTCGCCGAACCGCCGTACGGTTGGCGTGGGCAGTGATTCTGGCCGGTACTGTTGAGTCGACAGCTGTACCGAGCTTCCCGCTTCTGCGGACTTTGTGTGATCTGGGCCGGTGTTGCCCTGGGCGCATGACCTTCGTGGTCGCATCCCGTGTGAGGAGCACCCGATGAGCACCGATTCCGCACTGGTTTCCGTGTCCACCAGCCACACCGAGGACATCACGGTGGTGCACGTGGCAGGGGAGCTGGACATGTCGTCGATCGAGGCTCTCGACGCGGCCGTGGGCGCGGAGCTGGCCGCGCGGCCCCGTGGTGTGGTGATCGACATGCGCGAGGTCCGGTTCTGCGGGTCCTCCGGGTTGCGTGTGCTGCTCCAGACGCGGGAGCAGGCCAACTCGCGCCAGATGGGGCTCCGAGTGGTGGCCACCAGCCCGGCGGTGTTGCACGTGCTGGAGATCAGCGGGTTGGCCGCGTTGTTCGAACTGCGTGACTCCGTGCCCACCGCTGTGGCGGAGCTGGCAGCCTGACCGGTGGGGACGGGTCAGCCGAGCTGGTGATCCACGAAGCACCACCGCCACGACTCTCCCGGTTCGAAGCTGCGCATCACCGGGTGGCGCGAGTCGTGGAAGTGCTGTGTGGCGTGCTTGCGCGGTGAGGAGTCACAGCAGGCGACGTTGCCGCACTTGAGGCACAAGCGCAGGTGCACCCACGTCGAGCCCTCGTCGACACACGCCTGGCACACGTCGCCCGAGCTGGCCTCCGGTTCCTTCCACTCGTGCTTGAGGTGCTTGCACGACCCGGATGTGGCGGCGGGAGTGCTGAGTTCGCGCGCCTCGGAGCTGTCGATCTCCTCGTCGCGGTCGAGCATCGACTCCTCCATGTCCAGGCGTGCGAGCACCCGCCGGAGGACGTCGTCGTCGGCGGTGCTGTTGTCGCGTGCTTTGAGGAACTCCTCGCGTTCGGCGTCCAGCAGTCGCAGGCGCAGCCTGCGGTAGGCGTCGCTGGGGGTTTCGGCGAGCGTGCCCTGCCTGCCCAGTTGCTCCCACGCGGAGTCGGAGCGTTCCTGTAGGCGGTCACGCAGCCGTTGGATGACCTCCGGTGGGTCGTCGTCGGTCCGCACCTCCTCGAGTTTCGCCAGCGCCACCCGGGTCATGTCGTTGAGCACGGCCGCCTCTTGCAGCGCGTCCTCGGCTGGGTCGGGCCGGGGCAGCCGCAGCCGCCGGATCAGCAAGGGCAGTGTCGTGCCGTGCAGTGCGAGAGTGCCCGCCACCACGACGAACGCCGCCAGGACCAGCACGGAACGCTGGGGAGTTTCGGGAGGCAGGACGAAAGCGGCGGCGAGCGTGACCACGCCGCGCATCCCCGCCCACGCGATCACGGCGGAGTAGCGCCATGGCCACACCTTCGTCCGGCGGTCGATGTGGAGGATGTGCGCCACGCGCTTCATCGTGCCGATTCCGACCAGCCACACGCCGCGCGTGCCGATCGTCGCGGCCAGCACGGCGGCACAGATCCCGGTGAGCTCCCAGAACGACAGCCCGGTCTGGGCGACCTCGGCGATGATCCGCCGCAACTGCAGGCCGATCAGCAGGAAGACGATGTTCTCCAGCAGGAACTGCACTGTGTGCCAGTTGAGGCGGCTGGCGAGGCGCGCTGATCCGGACTGCACGCGCGGCGCCGTGTGGCCGAGGATCAACCCGGCCACCACCACCGCCAGGACACCCGACCCGTGCGCGGCCTCGGCCAGGATGTAGGCCGCGAACGGCACGGTGAACGACAGGGCGGTGTCGATGACCGGTTCGTCGAACTTGTTGCGTACGAACGAGACGACGGTTCCGATGACGAACCCGGCGAGCACCCCGACCACGGCGGCCTGCAGGAAGTCCAGCCCCACCTGCCACAGGCTGATCGACCCGGCGATCGCGGCGATGGCAGTGCGCAACGCGACCAGCGCGGCGGCGTCGTTGAACAGGCTCTCGCCTTCCAACAGCCGCACGAGCTTGCGCGGCATCCCCACACGCCGTGCGACGGCGCTCGCGGCCACGGCGTCCGGCGGGGCGACCACGGCACCGAGCGCGATCCCGGCCGCCAACGGCAGCCCCGGGATGACGGCCCACGCCACCACGCCGACACCGAACGCCGTGAACACGACCAACCCCACCGAGAGGAGCATGATCGGCCCGCGCAGCTTGCGGAACGCGACCAGCGACGTCTGCACCGAGGCCGAGTACAGCAGCGGCGGCAGCAGACCGACGAGCACCACCTCGGGGTCGAGATCGTAGTCCGGGATGCCCGGAATGTACGATGCCGCGACGCCTACCACGACCAGGCACAGAGGCGCCGACCAGTCGAGTCGCCGGGCGACCGTCATCACGATGAGAACGGTGACGACCAGCCCCACCAGTTCCGCTGCTATCTCCACAGCTGGATCATCGTTCACTCGTCGCGCGGCGGCAGCGCGTGCCCCCTGCGCGGCACGGCAATCGCCGATGACAGGCGAGAATTTGCCGCGCCCGTTGTGAGAGGGGCACGCGTGAGTAATTTGGTGTTCGTCGCACATAAAAGCGTTCACTCGGGACACGAGGAAGGGATCGCCGATGGCGCAGGTGGCCGTGGACCACTCGCTCTCACCGGGGCGGGTGAGGTTCGTCCGCACCTGGACCAGCAGGCTCGTCGCGTTCGGCGAGTTCATCGACGGCTACGACCTGCTGGTCATCGGTGCCGCGATGTTGTTCCTCAAGCCGTCCTTCCACCTCACCGCGGTCCAGGTGGGGCTGGTCACCGCGGCGGCGTTCGTGGGGACCGCCATCGGCCTGCTGGTCTTCGGCGATCTGTCCGACCGGTTCGGCCGCCGGGTGATCTTCATGTTCAACCTGGCGTTCTTCGTGGTGGCGTCGATCGCGGCGGCGTTCGTCCAGGACGTGTGGCAGCTGGTGGCTGCCCGGTTCGTCCTCGGTGTCGCGGTGGGCATGGACATCCCGACGTCGCACGCGTTCCTCGCCGAGATCTCGCCAAGGACCCGCCGGGGCCGTGTCGCGGGCAGCCTGCCCAACTTGATGTGGCTGAGCGGTGCCATCGTCTCCGTGCTGCTCGCCCTCGCGCTCAAGCCGGTGTTCGGCGACGAGGCGTGGCGGTGGCTGTTCGGCCTGGCCGCACTGCCCGCCGCCGCCGTCCTGGTGGCCAGGCAGTTCCTCCCGGAATCGCCGCGCTGGCTGCGCGCGCAGGGGCGTGTGGAGGAGGCGCAGAAGGTCTACGACGCGCTCGGCCTCGAACCGCCGAAGCAGGAGATCGTCGAGAAACGGGACTACAGGGCACTGCTGTCGGGCGGGTCCTGGCGGCGGTTGCTGGTGGTGACGGCGTTCTTCGCGTTGCAGGCCTTCGGCGGCGCGGTGGCCACCGTCGCGGGGCCGTTGATCATCAACAGCATCGGCATCGGCGTGTCCAACACGCTGTACTTCTCGCTGCTGGGGTTCGTGATGGGGCTGATCGCCGTGTCGATCGGCGCGTTGATCATCGACCGGGTCAACCGCCGCTGGCTTGGCGTGTGGACGTGCCTCGGCGTGTTCGCCGCCGGGGTGGGGATCGCGTTGACGGGCAAGGAGTCCGGTGTCGCTCTGGTGATCTTCTGGGCGGTGTACGCCACGCTGACGTGGCTCGGCCCGGGTGTGCTGTCCTGGGTGTGGAGCATCGAGGCGTTCCCGACCGCGTTGCGCGGCATAGGTTCCGGCATCGCCCAGTGCGCGACCCGGCTGGCGATCGCGCTCAACGTGTTCCTCGTGCCCACGCTGGCGCAAGATCACGGCATCGTGGTCATCGCGTGGTACGCCAGTGTGTTCGTGGTGTGCGCGGTGATCGTGGCGGCGTCGCCGTTCCTGGCCACCACCGGTGTAGAACTCGAGGAAGCCAACAGCGTCGAGTCCGGAAAGCCCGCGAAAGCATGACAGCATCGAACAGCTCCCGCCTCAGCGGAACCCAGCCACGCCAGGCCCGGCAGACCAACACGGCCACCGTGCTGTACCTGCTGGCCCAAAGCGGCCCGTTGGCACGTGGTGACATCGCCGAAGCCCTGTCGCTCAACCACGGCAGCGTCAGCCGGATCGTCGAGCCGCTGCTGGCCGCCGGGCTGGTCAGGGAGCTCACCGGCCAGTACAGCCGGATCGGCAGGCCGCGGGTGCCGGTGGAGCTCGACCCGTCCAGCCGGTACGCGGTCGGCGTGCACCTCGGCGTGGCGCGCACCACGGTCGGGCTGACCGACCTGGCCGGTCACTGCCTCACCGCGTACGCCGAGGAGCGCGACCCGTCCGACGTCACCACGACCTTGCGGCGGGCCGGGGAGATGGCAGCCGAGACGGCGTCCTTCGCCACCAGCCCGGTGCTGGGGATCGGGGTGGCCGCGGGAGGCGAGGTGGACCACGTGACCGGACGGATCGTGCGCAACGACGCGCTCGGTTGGGCCGGTGTCGACGTCGCCGACCGCCTGCGCGAGCAGACGGGTTTCGACGTCGTCGTGGACAGCAACGTGCGTGCCCAACTGGGCGCCGAACTGGCCTTCGGGTCCGGGCTGCGTGCCCAGAGCGTGCTGTACCTGTTCATCGGCAACGTCGCGGAGATGGGGTTTGTCAGCCGCCCCGCGGTGACGGACCCGCACGGCATCGTCCAGGGCAGCATCGGACGTCTCGTGGTTCCGGATCTGACCGGCGGCCACGCCCCCTTCGGCGAGTGCGGGACAGATCTGGCGCTGCTCGCCGCGGCGCGGTCCGCCGGTCTCGCGGCAACCTCGCTGACCGGCCTGATCCGGCTCGCCGACCACCACGAGGACCCGACCGCGATCGAGCTGTTGCAAGCCCGCAGCACCCAGGTCGCGCGGGTGGTCGACACGCTGCACGATCTGATGCGGCCGGACATGATCATCATCGGCGGCAGCGGTGCGCCGTCGGACCGGTGGCTGGATGTGGTGCGTGATCGCGTCGAGGCCACGCCCCCGCATGCGCTCGTCCGGCCAAGACCGGCAGGCAACGCGTTGATCACCGCGGCCGCCGGGATCGTCGTGCGCAGCTTCTTCAGCACAGGGCAGTTGGGGGCGTCGTGACGCCGACAGCGACGCTGCACCGCCTGCGGCTCAACAGGAGGTCGGAGTGGCTGGTCGTCGAACTCACCGGCGGCGATGGGCTGGCGGGCTACGGCGAATGCTCGGACGCCTGTGACGCGGAAACCGCCGCGACGCTCCTGGGCCGCCTGGTCGCCGGTGGCGTGCCCAGTCCCGACCAAGCCTGGCGCTGGGCGGTCGCTGCCGGTGGTGATCTGCCGTCACGCACCATCGCCAGCGGTCTGGCCGCGGCATGGGAGGACCTGAACGCGAGACGCGCGGGCCAGTCACTGTCGACGTGGCTGGGCGGCGGCGCGGTGCCGGACGTTCCGACGTACGCCAACATCAACCGCGGCACCACCGTGCGCACCTCGGACGGGTTCGCCACCCACGCGCGGTCTGCGGTGGCCGCTGGTTATCGCGCGGTGAAACTCGCCCCGTTCGACGGACTCGAAGGCAGCGATCGCGCTGAGCAAGGCCTGGTTCGCGTGCAGGCGGTGCGCGCGGCGGTCGGCGCCGATGTGGGCGTCATGGTCGACGTGCACCACGTGCTGCGCCGCGATGAACTGCTGCGGATCGCGCCGGAGCTGCGTGACCTGGCACCGACCTGGGTGGAGGACGTCGCCCCGCTCGACGAGGTCGGGGACCTGCTGGCGATCAAATCCGCGCTCGACTGCCCGCTGGCGGGCGGTGAGCACATCGGCGACCTCGCCGACGTGCGGGCCGCGGTCGTCGCGGGCGCGCTCGACGTGGTGATGCCCGATGTGAAGCACGCGGGCGGCGCGCGACGCACCCTCGACCTGGCCAGAAGGGTGTGGGACATGGGCTGCGCGGTGGCGCTGCACAACCCGACCGGGCCGGTGGCCACCGCGACCAGCGGACAGGTGCTCGGCGCGCTGGGCACGGGGGTGCTGGAGATCATGGTCGGTGAGGCCGGCGACCGCGAGGGCAGTGTCGTCCCCAGGGAGTCCGTGCATGGCGGATATTGGCGTGCGCCCGGGGCGACCGGGATCGGTCTGACACTGGCTGGCGCGGCGTGGGATTCCGAACTCGGGACAAGGACGTGGTCGTGAGCGGTGTGGTGGTGCTCGGTGGCGCGGGAGGCATCGGCTCAGCGGTGGTGCGTGCGCTGCGGGAACAGGGGCGCCGGGTCGCCGTGGTGGACACCGCGGCGCCGTCCGACCCGGCCGACAGTCCGATGTGGATCACCGGCGACGCGACCGACCCGGCCGTGGTCGGTGCCGCGTTCGACCGGCTGGCCGGCGAAGGGCCCGTGACCGGACTGGTGCACTGCCTGCTGAGCGAGCACCGGGCGGCACTGGCCGAGCAGAGTCCGGACGCGGTGCGCAAGGTGCTGGACGTCGGCGCGGTGTCCGCTGTGGAACCATTGCAGCAACTGCTTGCTCGAGCCGATGGACGCCCCTGCGCCGCCGTGCTGGTCAGCTCGGTGCATGCGGCATTCGCGTGGGCGGGGCAGGCGCCGTACGCGATGGCCAAGGCCGCACTGGAGGCGCTAGGACGCGCTGCCGCGGTGGAACTCGGCCCGCGCAGGTTGCGGTGCAACGTGGTGCGGCCTGGTTTCGTCGCGGTTCCGCGTAACGCGCATCGTTGGCAGAATGCCGAAAGGCGTGACGCGCTGATCGACGCCCAGCCGCTCGGCAGGCTGGCCCAGCCGGACGAGATCGCCGCGATGATCACGTTCCTGCTCAGCGAGCAGGCCGGGTTCGTGTCCGGCGCGACGATCACAGTGGACGGTGCGCAGACCGTCGTACTGCCCGAACCGAAGAACTCCTGAGCGACGTGAGCGTGAACACCCTCTGGGGATCCAAGCGGCTGCGCTCAGTCGAGCGTTCCCACGTGCGATGCCTGGACGAGCGGTCCCTGGGTGTCCAGTCCGAGCATCGCGATCAGCGTCGCCCGGTCCTTCGAGTCCGTGGCATGGTCGTCGACGGTGCGGATTGCCATGGCCTGTTGGATCTCTTCCTTGTGCGCCTGGGCAGCGCGTACTTCGGACAGGCGTTTGCGGTCGTACTGCGAAGTGGTCATCGTGACGCCGACGATACGGCATCGAGGGCGGGACACGCCCGACTGCGGATGATCGAATCCGCAGGACGGACAATGTGCGGTACAGTCGGCGGCGTCACGGTGCTCTCCACCCGGTGTTGGGACCGGCGGGCCTCGGACATCCGGCCGGACGTGTGGGCCGGTGGCAGGAGCGCAGGCATGACGACGTCGGCCCGCTCGCAGGCACTACCCACCCCGTCGGCCGCATCAGCCGCCGAGCAGTCGCGGTTTCCGTCCCTTGCGGGCGAAACCGTTGGTGCGAAACGGATGAATAGTCGATCGGCTCGGCACACGTGCCCAAGACACCTGTCGATGGGGTTGTCCACGCGCGGTGATGACGTGGGCAATCCCATTCGCGGTGATGAACGGACGGCAACATGACGGACCTCTGGCCAGTCGAAGACCGCACCTGGGAGATGTCCTTGGGACTCGCGGGTTACCTGCGCGCGGTAGCCGTGGCGGTCGGCGTCCCCGATGAGGGCACCACCTTCGAGATCAGTGACACGGCGACCGCATATCTCGCACTGGCCCGCCGCTGGCCCGCCCGGCCGGGCCGGGATCTGATGCTTGTGTGGAGCGAACGGGCAGGGTGGGCTGTGTCGGTGGAAACCGATCCGGACGAGGCGCCGATCACCATCGCACGCCTCGGCGATGACCCGCTGCCCCGGCCCGAAACCGTGGCGCGGTTCGTCGCCGACGCCATCGACCACCGCCTTGCCGGAGCCCGGTCGTCGACCGCTTCCGCCCCGTCGAACCGTGCGTTCCTGGCCAGGGGACTGGCACGCTACATCACCTGACCCCAACGTGCCGGTCATCGTGGTGTGGCGCGCTGTTCGCCGGGTGCGGACACAACCTCGGTCGTGGCCACCGGCTTTGGTGACGTTGCAGTAGCGGACGCCGATGCGGTCGTGACTGTGCCAGGGATGTGGGCACGCGGAGCAGGGCATTTCGTCCTTGTGGACTGATCTGTCATCGGCGACACGCGGTGTCCGACTGGCCGTCAAGCACGACCCCGTTGCTGAAAAGGATGTCCGTGGCCGTGGCGACCGTGTCCGAACTGGACGCCGAGTGCAGTGCGGCACGGGCCGCGCCGCCAGGTGTGCTCGATGGGACGACCACCAAGCAGAGTTCCCTGAGATCCTGGCCGACGAGCACGACGGTGTTGGCCGCCACGGTGTGCGGGGCTTCCAGCCGCACCAGCCAGCCCTCCACGGTCATTGTCGGCTCGGTGGGCTGCCAGTCGCCGGGCCGGTAGGCCAGACGGCGGACCGGGCCGACCCACGAGCTCAACGCCATGATCAGTGCGGGGAACTCTGCCGCGGGGGCGGTCGACCACGGCCACCAGGCCCCGTCCACACCGCTGCGAGCGGCGGTGATCGGTTTTATCTTCAACCGCAGTTCACGTTCCGCGCGCCGCGGGGCCGGGTACTGGTCGATGGTGGGCAGGTCCGAGTTCATCTCGGCGCTCCGGCCTCTGGCCGAGTCTCGTCGGCCGGGTCATGGTGATCCCAAGGCGGCCCGACTCGAATGCCGTGCTCGACGTGCCCTCGGTGTACCGACTGTACGCCTGCGACTCCCGTGCACCTTTTGGGTGATCCTGCCGGTGGCTCGAGCGGGAGTCAGCGGTTGGACGAGGGGAACTGGCCGCCGCGGCTGCCCAACGCGATGAGATTGGTGTACTGGTCCTGCCAAGACCGTTCGGTCGCCAGCAGGTCGGCCAGTCGCTGCACCCACGCCACGTCGAACGGCGGCTTTCCGGCGAGGTGCTGCCTGGTCTCCTCGCGGGCCTTGAGCCACTCGGCCAGGGTGGGAGCCAGGACGGGACCGGCGGAATCCTCCGACATGCACACGACGGTACAGTGTCGCCGCCGCTCGGAGCGGAAACCGCTGTGTTCAGCGGCCCCTTCGCGGCTGGGCGATCACGTGCGCCGTGGTCTCGTCGAACGGATCGCGGAACAGGCCTTCCCGCGAGAGGCGGTGGTCGGCGCCGACCACGACGGTGCCCGTCTCGTGGGGCTCGTAGGTGTAGGGGTGGCTGAACAGTCCCTGCACGGGGGCAGGTCCTGACGTGGTCGAGGTAGTGATAGGTGTCCCTTCAGGACGAATGAGGATCTGCCGTGACCACCGTCACAACCGTTTCGCTCAAGCGCGGAAGCGGCATAAGGGACGGGCTGGCAGAATCGATCGCGCGATGCGCGACCATGACGACCGCTGGTAGCGGCGCAACGGTCGGAACTATACCAGGTGTGACGTGTTGGTGCCGGACATCAGTGCGGTGATCGCCCCGGCCGTGCCACGAAGGCCGCTACGGACTCACCGGATCGGTCTCGTCGTCGAACTCGTCGATGAGTTCCTCCAGCACGTCCTCCATCGTCGCGATACCGAGGTACGCGCCCGTGCCGTCGACAACGAGGGCGAGTTGGGCGCGGGCCTGGCGCATAGTGGTGACGGTGGTGGCGATGGGTTGGTCGACCGGGAGTCGCAAGGGGACGGTCATCAGGTCGTGTGCGGTGGTGTCACGCCCGGCTGCGGTGGCGCGGACGGCTTCGCGGATGTGGACCAGGCCGACGACGTCGTCCTTGGCGTCGAGCACGGGGAAGCGGGAACGCCCGCAGGAGCGGCTGCGGTCCTCGATGTCGGCCGCGGTGGCGCTGTCGGGTACGGTGACCGTCTGGTCGCGGGGGATCATCACCTTGCCCAGCGTCGTGTTCTGCAGGGCGAGCATCCTGGTCAGCAGGCGTTGCTGCCCTTGCGGCAGGGTGCCGTGCCTGCCGGATTCGTGCACGAGGATCTTGAGGTCCTCCGCGAGGTAGATCTTGTCGGCGGTGTCCTTCGGGTCCACTCCGACCAGTCGGAGCAGCCAGTTGGTGAAGCCGTTGAGGACAGACAGCACCCAGCGGACCATCGTGGTGAACCATCGGAACGGCAGGGCGAGCAGCAGCGCGGAGCGTTCGGGGTGCACCAGCGCCCAGGACTTCGGCGCCATCTCGCCGATGACCATGTGCAGGAACACGACCAGCACCAGGCTGATCACGAACGCGATGGCGTAGCTGAGTTGGCTCGGCATGCCGGTGGCGTGCAGCAGCGGGTCGATCAGGTGCGCCACGGCCGGTTCGGCCAGCGCGCCGAGACCGAGCGTGCAGAGGGTGATGCCGAGTTGCGCACCGGCGAGCATCAGCGACAGCTCGTCGATGCCTTTGACGGCCGCGCGTGCGGCGCGGCTCCCGGATGCCGCGGCCTCTTCGAGGCGGTAGCGCTTCGCCGCGGTGAGGGCGAACTCCGCCGCGACGAAGAACGCGTTGCCGACCAGCAGCAGCACGGAGATGATCAGGGCCCACGCCGGGTTCATCGGTTCTGCTCCTCGGTCGTGACCCGCACGGTCTGCGGCACGTGCCGGGACACGTCCAGCACGTCCAGACGCGCGGTCAGCGGCGGTGGCGGGTCGTCCTCGATCGACTCCTGTGCGAGCTCGACGGTGACCTGGTCGCCCGCGCGGGGAATGCGGCCGAGTCGTTGCAGGATCAAGCCCGAGACCGTCTCGTAGGCGTCGTCCTCGGGCAGTTGGATGCCGGTCTGGTCGGCCAGCTCGTCGATCCGCAGCCGGGCGGGCACGACCCAGACGCCCTCGGTCTGCCGCTCCGGCGTGGTCTCGGCCAGGTCGTCCTCGTCGAGGATGTCGCCGACCAGTTCCTCGGCGAGGTCCTCCAGGGTGATCACGCCCGCGAAGCCGCCGAACTCGTCGAGGACGCAGGCGAGCTGGCGGCGTTCGGTGCGCAGGCGTTCCAGCACGGCCGGGAGGGGCAGCGACTCGGGGACGAGCACCGGCGGGGAGACCACGGTCGCGGCCGGTGTGCTCGTGCGTCGGTCGATCGGCACGGTCAGCACCTCGGCGAGCCCCACGACGCCTTTCAGGTCGTCGACGCCGTCGCCGAGAACGGGGAAGCGGGATCGGCCGGTGTCCAGGCGTTCGACCACGGCCGACACGGGGTCGGTCGCGTTGAGCGTGTGGACGTCGACGCGCGGGGTCATGGCCTGCCCCGCGGTGAGCCCCCGGAAGTCCAGACCGCGGTCGAGCAGCAGTGACAGCTCGGGGTCCAGGTGCCCGCCCGCTTCGGAGTCGTCGATGATCCGCTGCAGGTCATCGGCGGTCGCGCCCTGCGGGAGCTCCTCGACGGGTTCGATGCTGACCGCCCGCAGCAGCCGGTTCGCGGTGGCGTCGAAGAACCTGATCACCGGCCCGGCGACCTTGAGGTACACCAGGGTCGACCGGCTCAGCGCCTTGGCCAGCGCCTCCGGCTTGGCGATCGCCAGGTTCTTGGGGAACAGCTCGCCGAAGACCATCTGCACGATCGTGGCGATCAGCAGCGCCACCGCCACGGAGATCGACAGTGAGACGGCCGCGGGCACCCCGGCAAGACCGATGAGCTCCGCGAGGCCGGACCCGAGCAGCGGTTCGGCGACGTACCCGGCGAGCAGCGCGGTGACGGTGATGCCGAACTGCGCGCCGGACAGCATGAACGACAGGCGTTCGGTGACGCGGTAGGCGCGTGCGGCGGTTGTGTCGCCTTCGTCGGCTTTGGCACGCAGTCTGCCGCGGTCCACGGCGAGGTAGGCGAACTCCTGGGCGACGAAGTACCCCGTCGCGGCGGTCAGCGCGAGGATCGTCAACAGGCCGTAAAGGATCGACACGAGGCGTCAGCGTATACAGGGCTATCCGTGGTTCGCGGGCCAACGCGGGTGAATGCGGTCGATGACGTAGGCGTGTTCGTGGCGCCAGCCTTGCTGGTGGGGGATGGCATCGTGCAGGTGCGGGTGCTCGTCGTCCAGGTCGTCGTGGACGTGCTCAAGCGTTTCGCGGTCGTCCGCGGGCCACGCCCGTCGCGCCTGGAGTACGCCGCCGAGCGTGATCGCGCCGAGGATCAACATGGTCACCGGCATTCCCGCGACCGATCCGAGAGACCCCGCCACCAGGTACGTGATCAGCCAGCCCGCGTGGGAGATCGCGAACTGCGCGGCGAAGAGGGTGGGCAGATCGGCGGGGCCTGCCGAACGCCGGATCAGCCGCCCGACCGGCGTCAGCGCCAGCGAATAGCCGAAGCCCAACAGCAGCCACGACACGAGGACCATGAGCCAGCCCAGCGACAGCAGCGCCGCGGTGAGCACGAGCATTCCTGCCAACGCGCCGCACGCGGTGAGCATGACCTTGCGGTCGGGTACGTTCGCCAGCAACCGGGGCAGCGTCAGGGCGGCGGCCATGGACCCCAACCCGAAGACGCCGAACGTGATCGCCACCGCGATGTCTGCCCGGCCGAACACGTCACGGACCAGCACCACTGTGTTGACCAGGACCATGGAACCCGCTGCCGCCGCGGCGAGGTTCAGCCAGAGCAGCGCCCGCAGGCGTGGCGTGGCGAGATAGATCCGGATGCCTCGGGTGGCGCCGCCGTGTCTCTCGATTGCTTGCGGCTTGGGCAGAACAACCGTGAGTACGAGGAATGCCGACGCCGCGAAACCCACGGAGGTCCCGGTGAACAGCCAGTGGTAGTCGACCAGCGTCAGCAACGCCGCTGCGAGAACGGGGCTGATGAGGCTTTCCAGGTCGTAGGTCAGGCGGGACAACGACAGAGCCCGTGTGTAGTCCTCCTCCTGGGGCAGCAGCGTCGGGATCGTGGCCTGGTAGGTGGGAGTGAAAGCTGCTGACGCGGCCTGTAGCACCAGAATCAGCACGTACACCTGCCACACCTCGGTGACGAACGGCAGCATGAGCGCGACTCCGCAGCGGAGCACGTCCATGCCCACGAGGAACTCGCGTCGTGGCAGCCGGTCCGCCAACGCTGTCACGAGGGGCGCGACCAGTACGTACGCCACCATCTTCAGCGCGAGAGCGGCACCGAGCACGAACCCGGCGTCCGCTCCTGCGAGGTCGTACGCCAGCAGGCCCAGCGCGATTGTGGCCAGTCCCGTTCCCAGCAACGCGACCAGTTGCGCCAGGAACAGGTGGCGGTAGCCCCGGTTGGCCAGAACATCCATCTGATTACCCCCTGTAACGGTTGCGGCGCCACTATACGTGCTCAAGTACGCACGCGACGACGTTGCAACAGCACCACGTGGGCAGTTGCCAGCAGGTCGCTCTGGCCTTGGTGAGGCGATTAGTCGTGGTCAGGTAGGCCGGTGACGTGGTGCGGGGCCGCAGCGAGCGCTTCGGTGAGCAGTCGCCGGACGTGTCCGCCGCGAGCCCGGTAGGGCGCCCGACGGTCATCACGATGGGTAGTCACCAGTCCCGTCAGCCGGAGCTTGGTCAGGTGCTGCGAGACCGCCGGGCGCGCGACACTCACTGCGGCTGCGCAGCCGACAGCATCAAGCCCGGTCGAGGCGCGGGTACAGCACCTCTTCCGCCAGCAGGAGAAGCGCCGCCGCGATCGGGATCGCGACCAACGCGCCGACGACGCCGAGCAGTGCGCCGCCGAGCAGGACGGCGACGACCGTCACGATCCCGGGCACTTTCACCGCGGAGCCGATGATGCGCGGGACGAGCAGGTAGTCCTCCACGAACCGGTAGACCAGCACGAAACCGACCGTGGCGATGCCGACCGGCACCGACACGGTGAACGAGACCGCGCCGACCAGGGTCCCGGCGACGATCCACCCCAGGACGGGGATCAGGTCGAGCACGGCGACGGTGATCGCCAGCAGCACGGCGTAGGGCACGCCGAAGATCAGCAGCCAGACCAGTGTCAGCACACCGGCGATCACCGAGATCACCACGTTGCCCAGCACGTACCCGCCGACCTTCGCGGAGATCTCGTCGCCGATCAGGATCGCGCGTGGCCGCCGTGAGTGCGGGACCAGCCGGTAGAGCGCGGCCCGGACACGCGGCAGGTCGGCGACGAAGTAGACCGTGAGCACGATGAGGATCAGCAGGTCGGTGACCGCGCCGAAGACCACGACGCCCGCGTCCAGCAGGCCGCCGCCGCCCCCGATGGCGTCCAGGATGCCCTGCTGGATGTGGAACTTCTCGTTGAGCCAGCCGATCCACGAGTTGCCGTCCTGGGCCTGGCGCAGGTATTCCGGCGCGTTCGCGACCAGTTGCCCGGCCTGGTCGACCAGGACCGGGATCGCCGCGGCGAGGAACCCGCCCACTGCGGCCAGCGCCGCCACGAACACCGCGGTCACCGCGAGCCAGCGGGGAAAGCGGTGGTTCACCAGCCACGACACCACTGGCTCGAGCCCGATGGCGATGAACAACGCCAGTCCGATGAGGATCAGGATCTCACCGAGCCCGGCGATCACCATGACCAGGCCGTAGGTCACCGCCACGCCCGCGGCGGCGGCCATCCCGATCAGGAAGGGTGACCGCCGGTCGAACCGCCTGCCGGTGGGGCCAAGCGGTTTGCCCGGTTCGCTGATCCGCGCGGCGGTGGCCTCGGCTTCGGCCACCGGCCCCTCCCGCTGGTCGTCGTGGGGCCGGCCGATCAGGTCGTGATGGCCTTGCCTGGCTTGGTCCTCCGCCATCTAGCGGCTGCCGCTTCTGCGACCCATGACTCATCCCTCCCGGTGTCGACACGACCAGATACCCCGGGCGCCAGACGGGGAAACTCGCGGCGATTTCATCCACAGTGGAACGCGGGATCAGTGGATGTCGCCGACGAGCTTCGCCGCGGCCAGGATGGCGCTCTTCTGGTGCGGTTGGAGATCCTGCTGGCCCAGGGTGTCGAACCGGAACGGATCCGGGAAGGGTGTCTCGACACGGGCGAGCGCCTCGATCACGGCGTGCGTGCAGAACGGCGCGTACGCCTCGTCGTAGCCGCCTTCGTGGGAGCACACGATCCGCCCGCCGCTCAACTCGTCCGCCGCCTCGACGAGCATGGTGGCGATCTGACGGAAACCCGTGGGAGTGAGCATCATGCGGCCCAAGGGATCGAGGGCGCTCCCGTCGAACCCGGCGGCGACCATGATCAGGTCGGGGTGGAACCGGCGCAGCGCCGGGAGCACGACCTGCCGCATGGCTTCCAAGTACCCGCCGTTGCCGGTGCCGGGCGGCAGCGGCAGGTTCAGCGTGTAGCCGAAGCCCTTGCCGCCGCCGCGTTCGGTGTGGAACCCGGAGTTCTTCGGGAACGCCTGGTCCTGGTGGAGTGACAGGGCCAGCACCGCGGGGTCTTCCCAGAACACCGTCTGGGTGCCGTTGCCGTGGTGCACGTCGAAGTCGACGACCGCGATGCGCCCGACACCGTGCGACCGCCGGATGGCCCGCACCGCGACGGCGATGTTGGCCAGCATGCAGAACCCCATGCCGGAATTGGGCACCGCGTGGTGGCCCGGCGGGCGAACCAGTGCGTACGCGTTGTCCACGTACCGGTCCATCACGGCTTTCACGGCGTCGATCACACCGCCGAGCGCGAGCCGTGCGATGTCGAAGGACCCCCGACCGAACGGGGTGCCGCCGTCGCCGCCGTCCCCGCCCGTGTCGTTGGCCTTGGTCAGCCGCTGGAGGTGCTCGGGCGTGTGCACGAGCAAGATTTCCTCGTCGGTGGCCGGGCGCGGGGCGAGACGGGTCAGCCGGTTGATCAGACCGCTGGCCACGACCAAGGCGTGCGCCCGGCGTTTGGGATCGGCGTTCTCGAAGTGCCGGAAAGGTTGCAGCCCCTTGCGCGGGTCGGCGGGCAGGAGGCTCGCATGTGTTCCGGTGTCGTGCCACTCGTACATCTCGTGGTACACGTAACCAGTAGCCATACGCCGATCCTGGGTCACGCAACGGTTGTGCTGCTAGGTGCAGGAGGGTGGTCGCACGCTCAGCCTGGGACGTCGGCGAGGTACGGCGGCGCGGGCTCGTACTGGATGTACTGCCGCACAGCACGAGCGTGCTCACGGCCGTGCAACTGGCCGACCAGCCACAACGCCATGTCGATCCCGGCGGACACGCCCTGGCTGGTGACCAGGTTCCCGTCTGCCACATACCGCGCATCGCGGACGACCGTGACGTCGCCCCGGTCGGCGAGGTTCTGTTCGGACGACCAGTGGGTGGCCACGCGGCGTCCCTTGGCTGGACCCGCCTCGTGCAGCAGGAACGACCCCGTGCAGACGCTGGTGACCCAGCGGGCCTGTGCCGCGGTCTTGGCGATCCAGCCGAGCAGGACCGGATTCTCGATCTCGGTCACCCGTGCCCCACGCCCACCGGGCACCAGCAGCACATCCAGCGGCGGGTGGTCGTCGAACGTGTGGTCGGGCAGCACTCGCATCCCCTTGTTGCACCGCACCGGTTCGCTCCGCTCAGCGATCAGGACGGCGGTGTCGGCGCCGTCCCGCACCATCCCGGACGCGGTGAACACCTCCCATGGTCCGACGAAGTCGAGTTCCTCGGCGTCGTCGAAGATCAGCAGGCCATACGTTGTCATGTGTACTCCTTGGTCGTACGGAAGCGGTCCCGATAGTCCGATGGGGACACTCCGACGCGGCGGTGGAAGCCGCGCCGCAAGGTCTCCGCCGAGCCGAACCCGCACCGGCGTGCCACCGTCTCGACAGGCTCGTCGCCCTCGGCCAACGCTCGCCGTGCCGCTTCGATCCGCACTCGTTCGACGTAGGTCGCGGGCGGCACACCGAGTTCGGCCATGAACAGGCGGTGCAAGTGCCGTGGGCTCACGCCACCGCGGGCGGCGAGGTCGGCGATGCTGTGCGGTGCCCCGGGATCGGCGTGCACGCCGTCCACCACCGCGCGGATCGAGTCGCTCGACGGCTGAGCCGACCACAGCGGGACGCTGAACTGGGACTGGCTGCCCGGTCGCCGCAAGAAGAGCACCAACTCGCGGGCGACCGCGTGCGCGATCGCCCTGCCGTGGTCGGCCTCCACCAACGCGAGCGCCAAGTCCATCCCCGCCGTGACACCCGCCGATGTCCACACGCGACCGTCGCGGATGAAGATCGGGTCGCAGTCCACCGCCAGATCCGGGTGTTGCCGCCGCAGCTGCTGCTCCCGTCCCCAATGCGTGGTCACGCGCCGCCCGGTCAGCAAACCAGCCGCTGCCAAGAGAAAAACCCCGCTGCACACCGACGTGATCCGCCGCGCGGACGCCCCGGCCGCCGCGATCCACGCGATCAACCCGGTGTCGTGACATGCCGCGTCGACCCCGCCGCCACCGACGACCACCATGGTGTCGATTCCCCCTGGCGCCAGGTCACCGACCCCGAAATCGGCGTTGACGCTCACACCACTGGACGACCGGACCGGACCGGCGGCCGAGGCCACCACGTGCGAGACGTACCGGCCGGTGTGCGCGATCACGGAACTGGGCCCGGCGAGGTCAAGCAACTCGAAGCCATCGAAGAGCACGAACACGACGCGGCGCATACGACCACCGTCCCGCGCCTGCCACGTGGCGTCAACGACGCGTACCCCACAAATCGTGCCATGGTCGTCACATCATGACTGTGACAAGCGCCGGTCCGAACGCGCCGCCGAGTTGGTAGGACAGGGTGAACAGGTTGACCGCGGCTCCGCGATGCGTGCTGGGCACCTCGTTGCCGACTTTCGTCGCGTACCAGGCCATTCCGGCCGTTGCCGCGAACACTGCGAGCCCGGTGGCGGCCGCGTAGGCGTTGAGTGACGAGGTGATCAGCTGGGATTCCAGCGTAGGACGTCGACAGAGCGCAGATCGCGACCGCCAGCACGACGAACGCCCGTGACCGCACCACCGGCCGCGGGACGAATCCGTCTGGACGCCTGCGGTCCGAACGCGCCGACCAGACCGACCCCGGCGGTGACAGCGCCGGTTCGCCGCGTGGTGCCCGCGACGCTGATGGCCACGATGACCAGGCCGCTGCCGCCGACGGCCTGAGCCACGCGCCCGGCGAGCAACACGAGCAGGTGCGGCGCGAACCCCACCCGAACGCCGTGGCGGCCCAGGTCGCGTCGGCGGCGGTGATGCCGAGGTCGTGCGCCAGTGCGGGGATGACGCCGCCCGCAAGCTGAATCCCGGCGGGCTCGCCATCGAGATCGAGCCGGACCTCGCCCGGCTGCCCCTGTACGACCAGGACCTGGACACCGAGACGCCGCCCGCCCCGGTCGCGGCCTTGCCGAGGTCACGGTGTTCCAGTGCGACACTCGGATCACCGGCGACGGCGTCCTGACCGACGCCCATTCCGCTGACCTGCTCCGCGACCTGCTCATCGCGCTCGCGTTGAAGACACGGCCGTAAACTGCACCGACCAGTTTCCGGCAGGGGAGGGACGTCGATGGCCGAGGGCAGGCCGGAGAAGCGCCGGGCGATCACGCAGGCCGCGCGCAAGGTGTTCGGCCGCGAGGGCTACAGCCGCGCGGGCGTCGACATGATCGCGGCCGAGGCAGGCGTCTCCAAGAGGACGATCTACAACCACTTCGCCGACAAGGAACAGCTGTTCCTGACCGTGACACTGGAAGGCGCCGACGAGGTCACCGCCGTCATCGCGCACACCATGGACCGGCACCTGCGCAAGATCGTCGACCTGGAGCAGGACCTGATCGACTTCTCGATGGACCGCGTCGCCGCGGTCACCACCTTCCCCGACCACTTCGCGCTGGTCAGGACGATCGAGGCCGAAGTGGTGCGCATCCCGCCGCAGATCCTGAAGGCGTGGATCGACTCAGGCCCGCAAACCGGGCACGTGCGGCTGGCGCCCTACCTGCGCCGGATCGCCGACCGCGGCCTCCTGCGGATCGACGACGCGGAGCGGGCAGCCGCACACCTGACGCTGCTGACCGTCACCGCCGTCAACCACCAGACGTTCTACGGCGCCGTCCCCATGGCCCAGGACGAGATCACCGAGATCGTCGTGTCCGGCGTCCGGGCATTCCTGCGCAGCTACAGCTGCTAGCTGGCGAACACGGCGCGGTGCCGGTGTACGAAAAGCACGCCGCACGGCGGCAATGCGCTCGGTCACCCCTTCAGAAGCGGCCACAGGATGGCATCGGCTGTCTCGGCGACACCGCGACCGCTGCTGTCCACCCGCACACCGATCTCGGCGCGTTCCAGCGCGAGGCTGTCCGCGACCGACCGTGCCACGGCCTGCCGCAACTGGTCAGCCGTTTGCCCCAGATACGGGTCCCCGGGCTGCGGCCAACTGCTCTGTCCGCCGCGCGGCAGCATGCGTTCAGCCAGATCTGCCTGCTCGGCGTGCAGCCGGTAGACGGCCAACGTCGCGGCGGGCAACGCCTTCACGTACGGCACGTCCCCGTCATCGGCGCCGATCTCACCGACGATCACCAACCCGTCCGCTTCCATGTCCCGGTACGCCCGCCACACCGCGGCCACGTTCGCCGCCCGAAGCCGATGATCCACCTCACCGTCGGCACCGAACCCGACCTGCCGCAGATCCAGGTAACCCGCTGTGTGACCAGCGCTCAGGACACGCTGGTAGATCGTGAAACCGACCATCGACGTACCGACCCCCGGAACACCGCTCACCCACAAGACCGGTCCGTCCGCCGGCGCGAGATCAGGCAACGGCGGCGGCTCGCCTGCCGCCGTGTGCCAGTCGCCCGCGGCAGCCGTCACGGCCGCTACCACCTCAGGCACAGTCAGGCCGCTGGTGTCCACGCACAGGTCCGCGATCGTACTGGCGTCCAGCTTGTCGGCCTCGGCCAGCACAGCCGCGACAGACGCCTCGTCGCCCGAACGCCCCACGAACCGCTGGGCCAACTCGTCGCGGTTGGCCCGCAGCCTGCACAACGTCAAAGCCACGCCGGGCAACGCGGCACGGTAGGCAGGATCCAGAACCCCGGACACCACAACACATTCCGCGCCGTGGGCGGCGAAGTTCGCCACCACGGACGCGAGGTTGCGCAGCTGCAGGCGGTGCCGTCCCGGATCGTGGTCCCGTTCCGGGTAACACATGCCGAGCTGGTCGATGTCCACATAGGCGGCTGCGACACCGCTGGCGCGCAACTGGGCGCGGATCTGCCAGGCAACGGACGTCTTGCCGACACCAGGTGGTCCGTACAGCCACAGAACGGGGATCACGAACGCAGTCTCGTCACATCCGGCTCGACTTGTCGACTCGATTCACCAGTCCCGGGAGCTGGCAGCGGATGTCACTCCTGGACACTGATCAGGAACGGTTGACGGGATGATGGAGACAGCACACACCCCCCGGAGGTCTGATCGTGCAGCACATCGAGGTCGAGAAGAAGTACGCCGTGCCTGACGTCGAGGCGCTGAAAGCCAGGCTGCGCAAGCTCGGCGGCACACAGGGCGAGCCGACGCACCAGGTCGACGCGTACTTCAACGCCCCGCACCGTGACTTCCTCGCCCCCGAGGCCATCTCCGAGTGGCTGCGGGTCCGTACCGACGAACACGGCAGCTCGATCAACTACAAGCGGTGGCTGCCGGTCGACGCGATCGACAAGACCCACGCCGACGAGTTCGAATCGGTGGTCGACGACGTCGAGGCCATCCGGCGGCTGTTGCAGATGCTCGACTTCCTCCCGCTGGTCACGGTCGACAAGACGCGGGAGGTCTGGACGCTGCCGACCGTCGAGGTAGCGGTCGTGGTCGACCAGGTGCTGCACGCCGGGGACTTCGTCCAGTTCGAGTTCAAGGGCGAGGCCGACACGGTCGAGGACGCCACCGCCCGGCTCGACGAGTTCATCGCGGGACTGGACGTCGGGCTCGGCGACCAGGTCGACCGCGGCTACCCGCAGATGCTGCTCGGCCGCGAGCACTGAGCCGCATGCTCGTCCGTCGCGCGCGCATCCACGACGAACTGCTGCCGGACGGCCCGCCGGAGGACTGGCCATGGCCGCTCAACGTCCCCTGCGTGGCTCAACTGGCCACTGAGGACATGACGTTCGAGCGGCCGGTGACCATGCTCGTCGGCGAGAACGGGTCCGGCAAGTCGACTCTTGTCGAGGCGTTCGCAGAGGCGTGGGGCCTGGACGCCCGCGGCGGACGAGCGGGCCGCAAGTACGGCAACGATCGGCCGAAGACGCCACTCGGTGAGGTGCTGCGGTTGGAGTCCACGTCCGCGGGCGCCTGGCAGCGCGGGGGATCGAGGCAGCGGCGCAAGGGCTACTTCCTGCGCGCCGAAACGGCTTTCGGCTTCATGGAGGCGGTGAACGGCAAAGCCGGGTACTGGGACGAGGACATCAGTGAGATGAGCCACGGGGAAGGCTTCCTCACGGTGTTCGCCGCGATGTTCCGTGAGCCCGGGTTCTACGTGATGGACGAGCCCGAGGCCGCGCTGTCCTTCCAGTCGTGCCTGCAACTGGTGGACCTGATGTACCGGCTCGGCAAGTCGGGTGCGCAGGTCGTCTGCGCGACCCACTCGCCGATCCTCGCCGCGACGCCGGACGCCGACATCATCGAGGTCGGTGACCACGGCTTCCGGCGTACCACCTGGGACGACCTGGCTCTGGTCGATCACTGGCGCCGGTACATGAACAACCCGGCCGCGTACCTGCGGTACATCGTGCAGGGATGACGACGACTGTCCACGACGGCACCCTCCGCTGTGCGCACTACTGCGCTATGCGTGGTAGTGTTCATGGCGTACGACTGGAGGGTGGAGTGGAGATCAGTCAACTGCTCAAGGGCGTGCTCGATCTCGCCGTGCTCGCGGTGCTGCGGGAAGAGGACGGCTACGGCTACGACGTCCTGCGGAGACTCAGGACGGCGGGCCTGGACGAGGTGGGGGACGCCTCGGTGTACGGGACGCTGCGGCGGTTGTACAAAGCCGGCTTGCTCACGTCGTACGTGGTGCCCAGCGAAGAGGGGCCGCATCGCAAGTACTACAGCCTCAACGAGCCGGGCAGGCTGCGGCTGGCGGAGTCCGGCAAGACGTGGCTGAGCTTCGCTTCGACGATGAATTCGCTTCTGGGAGAGGCAGCATGAGTGACAAGCCGACCGCGGTGCGGGTATATCTGGCGCGTGTCCGGACCTCGCTCGCCGACCTGCCGCCGACCGAGGTCGAGGAGATCCTCGACGACGTTCGGCCGCACCTGGCCGAGATCGAGGCCGAGATGGGGCCGGGTGCCCGCGTGGATGCCCTGATCGAGCGGCTGGGCACGCCGGAGAGCTACGCCGCGGAACTCCGCGCGTCCGGTGGCTACCCGCCGGTCGCGGAGACTGTCGTGGCGGCCTCGACAACGGTGACGAAGTCGGCGCCGGGTCGCGCGCAACCACGGATCGCGTTGTGGGGACTGGTGCTCTGCACGATCTGGGCCGGGGGAGTGGCCTTCGTCGCCGGGCACATGCTGAACCCGGACGTGCTGCTGATTCTGTTGTTCGCCGCTCCGGTGTTTCTGGTCAGCATCGTGCTGGTGTTGCACGTCGGTGTGGCGCGGGTCAGGGCCCTGCCCGAGGTGAAGTGGCTGGTGGCGACTCTGGACCGGGCGCGGGAGCAGGAAAGCGCGGCGAAGACGATGCGGTTCCTCGGGACGCTCAAACCCGCGTGGTGGGTCGTGTGCGCGGTGGCGCTCGCCGCCTTCGGATTGCTGCTGATGGCACGGCACCGCCAAGCCGTGCTGCTGCTCCCGTTCCTGATCGCCATCGGTCTCGCAGCCGTGTGGGCCGGGCAGCGGGTGCGCGGTGACCGGCGTCTGGTGTGGATGGTCGCGCCGGTGTCGGCCTTCGTGGTCGGCGGGTTGTTCGGCGGTTTCGGTGCCACGGTCGACCTGATCGGCGACAGGACGCCGTACGCGACCGCGTCGTCCAACTCCCCGACGTCGGGTCAGTACGGCAACGGCGAGTTGCGATACCGCGGCAGCGGGGTGGAGAACATCTACGCGTTCGACGCGGAAGGCAAACCGCTGACGGACATCTACCTCTACGACGAGAAGGGCGAGCCGATCACGCTGCCCCGCTACGGCTGTCGCACTCCGAACGGCGGCGAGACCAAGTCCGGTGAGGACAACCGGTTCCCGCGTCCCAGGATCGAGATGACCCAGCAGCCGTCATCCGACGCGCCGGGCGCCTACACCACGTACGAGACGGTGTGCCGCGAGACCGCAGGGGTGCCGTTCAGCGCGGCGATCCCCAAGTCGACCACGTCGTCCTCCCCGCCGGTGTCCACCACGCCTTCAGCGCCTTCGCCCACGCCTTCGGTCACATCTTCGGCACCACCACCATCATCACCGTCGTCGCCGTCGAGGCCGACGCCGACGAAGTGAGGACCTGGGCGTCAGGAGCGGCTTCGGGGGCTGCTCCTGGCGCCCTTCACCCGTTCGCCATGTCGATCTACGATCCGGGTGTACGGCAATCGGATCGTCGGGAGACAGCAACGCATGAGTACGCCATCCGCAGTCCCGATGTCCGCAGTCCCGATCGGTGCTCTCGTCCCGCTGACGCGGCCGGGCTGGGTCGGGGCGGGCAGGCACCTGCTCGCCGGGCTTGAACTGGCCGTTCGCGAGGTCAACGACATCGGCGGGATCGGCGGTCGGCCGCTTGAGCTGCTGGTCAGGGACACCGCGGCCGATCCGCGGAACGCCGAGGCGGCCGTCAGCGAACTGGCAGACCTGGGCGTGGCCGCGGTGGTGGGGGAGTACCACAGTGTCGTCGCGCGTGCTGCCGCTGCCACGGCCGACGCCCTTGGCGTGCCGTTCCTGTGCTCGTCGGCGGTTCTCGACGCACTCACCGACCAGCCGACGAATTGGGTCGCGCGGATCGCACCGGCGCAGTCCCGAGGCTGGCGGATCTACGCGGACTTCCTCCTCAACGCGGGCCACACCCGAATCGCGGTCGCGGCTCAGCCGAGTGTCTACTGGACGTCGGGAACCCGGATTCTGCGGGAACACCTCGCGGCACACGGCGGTCGCGTCATCGAACTCGACATGAGCACCCTCGACCCCACGGCCGTGTGCGACGAACTCGTCGAGAACAAGGCGACAGCTCTGCTTCTCCTTGTCAGCCAACCGGATCCGGCGGTCCCGATCGTCAAGGCCGTGCGTGGCGACCAGCGTCTTGCCGGGATCCTGATGGGTGCTCCGGCCGGGCAGCCGGAGTTCGCCGAATGGGCGGCGTTGCTGGGCGACGACGGCGCCGTGATCCCGTTCCTGCGCTACCTGCCCGAGCACTTCAGCCCGCTCGGCGCACGAGTCGAGACGACCCTGCGCGAGCGGCTCGGCGAGGCGCCGTCGTTCGTCGCGTTCGAGGGCTACGACACGATCACGACCCTCGCCGCGGTTCTGCGGTCACAGGGCACGGACCGGGCGCGCATCGCCGAATACTGGCCGCGTGTCGCGGTCGAAGGCACCCGCGGTCAGATCCGGTTCTCCCGCACCGCCGACATCAGCGTGTGGCAGTGGGCGTGGCCGCCGATCCAGGTCGTCGACAGGGATCCGGTGCAACTCGATCGCTTCCGCGTCCTGCACACCGGCTGAGATCGCACGCTCAGATGTCGGTGAACAGCTGGTTCAGCCGGTAGTCGACGAGCTCGGTCGCGCTTTGCGCGGTGTAGACGTCGACCAGTATGCCGTTCAACAGACCGGAGGCCATGGTCACGAGCGCGTCGGCCTCCAGTCGCGGGTCGAGGTGTGCCGGGATCCGGCATGAACCTCGCATGCCGCTCCTCCGACCGGCTCGCGAGTGTGATCGCCTTCGAACCGGCGGGATTCTCGATCCTCGGCGCGCGGTTCATCCTCTGGAGCCTGCGCGAGATGTTCCAGTGGCTGCTGCCGATGCCGATCCTGCGCCGGGTCGCGACCGGCGATCCCACTGTGCGCCATGCCTTTCGGCCGCTGTTGTTCAGTAGCCTCAAGTACAAGCAGCACGTACCCCCGCAGCACGTGTTCACCGACGAAGAACTACGCGCGATCGACGTGCCCACCTACCTGATCCTCGGCGAACGCAGCGTCGCCCACCGCTCCGACGAGGTCGCCCATCGCGTCACAGCGCTCAACCCCAACATCCGCACGGAAATCGTGCCGAAGGGCACCCACTCGTTCAGCATGCGCATGCCCCACATCATCACCAGCCGGATCCTCGACCTCGTCCAGTGCCGCACCGGCTCATGACGAGCCGGTGCGGCACCGCCGTGCACTGGGGCCATCGGGTCAGGGACCAGTTCTCGGACGGGAAGCTGTACCTGGATCTGTGCGGCTACAAACCGGGCGAGCCATGCCGTCCATTGACGCGCTTGCCGTGCTGTTGACCGCGTTGTTGCCTACCGGCACGAAATCCCGCTTCGCGCGGCCCGGTTCCGCACGGAGATCGCGTCACGGCGGATGCTCGTCATGCTGGACAACGCGGGCGACCCTTGACCAGGTTCGCCCTGGATCGGCACGGTCGAGTCAGCCCGCGGTGACCCGGATGATCGTCTTTCCGGGCGTGCGGCGGTGGCGGGCGAACGCGGCCGCCGTTTCGGCCAACGGCCGCACGTCGCCGACGATGGGCTTGAGTCGTCCGGACCGGACGCGTTCGGCGAGGTCGGCCAGTTGGGCGCGGTCGGGTTCGACGACGAAGAAGATGGCCTGACCATCCTTGGGCCGCACCGTCGGCGGCATGGCGATGGTGACGAGGGTGCCGCCCGCGCGCACCATTTCGGCCGACTGCCGCAGGATGTCACCGCCGATGACGTCGAACACCACGTCCACCTCGCCTGCCCGCAGCCAGTCGTCGGCGTCCAGGTTGAGGAACGTGTGCGCGCCGAGGCCGAGTACGACCTCCCGGTCGCTGGCCCGGCCGGTACCGATCACGCGTGCGCCCGCCTCCCGGGCGAGTTGGACGGCGATCGACCCGACACCGCCTGCGGCGCCGTGGATCAGGACGGTCTGGCCGGTCGTGAGGCGGGCGTGGTCGAACAGCCCCTGCCACGCGGTCAGGCCGGAGATGGGCAGCGCGGCGGCCACGGTGTGGTCGATGTCGGCCGCGAGTGGTGCGAGGTTGCGTGCCTCGACAGCGGTGTACTCGGCCAGTGATCCGTCGCGGGTCCAGTCGGCCAGCCCGAACACCCGCTGCCCCACGGTGAGGCCGGTGGTTCCGTAGCCGAGTTCGGCCACGACACCGGACAGCTCGTGACCGGGGATGCTGGGCGTGCGGTCACGGCCCGCGCGGTCTGTCCACGTTCCCGGCCAGTCGAGCTCGCCGGGGGTGAATCCCGCTGCGTGCACACGCACGATGACGTCGTTCTCCGCGGCATGGGGGTAAGGCATGTCGGTCAGCGTGAGCCCGCCGACGCCCGCCTTCTGGTCCCGGACAGTGATTGCCTGCATGGTCGAATCCTCACAGTTCGGCTCGGCCACGGCGAGCCGGGGCAATCATTCCTGGTTCAGCGAGTTCGCCGTGAGAACTGGGTAGCCGGTAGAGCGCTTCGGCGTTGGCGTACGCGATCTTGCGCCGGTCATCGCCGTCGCGCGGATCCAGCCGGGCGCCGTCACGCCGTGGCCCAGTGCCGCGATCTCGACGGCCTGTTCGAGTTCACCACCGACCGGCTGACCGAATCGGACTCGTGACGCCCCGTTACCGGGGTGCGTTCGAGTAGACGCGTTCCGGAGTCACCAGGACAGCTGTCCGGCGCTCGTCGGCCATCACCTTGTCGTAGGTTTCCCAATCGTCATGAGTGCCCCCGGCGGCCGTGAACACCGCACGCAGCAGCAGCCGTACGTCCACACCGTCAGCGGGATCATCCGGTCCGATCAGCTCTGTGGCCCCCTCAGCGGCGGCCCATTCCCAGCCGACCCGCACGACAACCGTCGTACGTGGCCGCGCGCGGAGGTTCACGAGCTTGCGAGTTGACCCGCGCACCACGAACCCCACTCGGGGCTCGCCCGTCACAGGGTGATCGAGAACTCCCGCGTTGACCACCGTCGACTGCACAGTCCCGTCCGCGCGCTGCGTCGACACGACCGCCAGGCCGTGCTCACCGGCCACAAGCCGTGCGAAGTCCGCGATCTCAGCCATGGTCGGCAGAGTACTCGGCCAGCCTGGCGGCCAGTGCCTTCACCAGTTCGCGGAGACTGTCCGGCTGCTCGACGACGAACGGGCTGTCCAGCGCCGCCAGCAGGGGCGGGATCCAGTCGAGCCGCTGTGCGCGGATCCGCATCCGGACCCAGGGAGAGCCGGGATCCTCGTCGAGGGTGGCGATCGCGGGCGGGAAGACCGAGCGGATCCGGTCGTGCGACGACCGGATCCGCACGGACACCTCGTGCCGGTGCGGAGCCTCGGCGATGGCGGCGAGTACTTGTTGCGCGGGATCGAAACCCGGTGGTACGTCGAAGGTTCCCGGCTGGACCGCGACATCGGTGATCCGGTCGGCGCGGAACGTGCGCACCTGCTCGCTGGTGGAGTCGAAACCGGTCAGGTACCACCGCCCTGAGTGCGCCACGACCCCGTACGGGTCGACGACGCGTTCACTCACGCCGCCGTGGCTCGCCGTGTACGCCAGCTTGACCGGGCGACGATCGCGCGCCGCCTCCGCGACGGTCAGCAGCACGTCGGCCTCCGCTGTGAGCGCTGGTCGTGGGGGCGCGGTGAAGTCGGCGACGTCCAGCAGTGCGTCGAGCCGTTGGGCGAGTTGCGCGGGCAGCACGCGCCGGACTTTCGCCACCGCGCTCTCGGCGGCGGCCACCGATGTGGTCACCAGTCCGGCGCGGCGACCCGCGACCAGGCCGAGCAGGACCGCGAGGGCTTCCTCGTCGGTGAGCATCAACGGGGGCATCCGGTAGCCGGGCTCCAGCCGGTACCCGCCATACCGCCCACGCACCGAACGGACCGGGATGTCCAGGTCGACGAGGTGTTCGACGTACCGGCGGACCGTTCGTTCGTCCACATCGAGCCGCCCGGCGAGCTCGGTGAGCGTCCGCGTGCCGCCGCTCTGCAGGATCTCCAGCAGGGCCAGCACGCGGGCGATCGGCCGGGTCATGGGAAAGATCGTCCCAATACCGGGCGGATCCTGTCCAGTATCGCGAATAGCGTGGTCGGTGTTCGTTCCTCCGCAGCAGAAGGATCCGTCATGCAGTTTCTGTCCGTCCGCATCATCAGCAACGACGTCGCCCGCCTGGCGAGTTTCTACGAGCAGGCGACCGGTATCGAGGCGAGGCGGCCCGCCCCGCAGTTCGCCGAGCTCGTCGGCGCGTCCTGCACGTTGGCCATCGGCAGCGTCGAGACGATGGCGCTGTTCAGCGTGGGCGCGGCCGTGCCCGAGTCGAACCGGACCGCGATCCTGGAGTTCCTCGTCGACGACGTCGACAAGGAGCACGTTCGCCTGACCGCCCTGCCCGAGGCGCTCGAGATCGTGCAGGAACCGACCACGATGCCGTGGGGGAACCGGTCGATGCTGCTGCGAGACCCGGACGGCAACCTGGTCAACTTCTTCACGCCGGTCACCGACGCGGCCCGCGCAAGGCTCGGCAGGTAGCGTTTCCAGCCGGTCGAACCGGCCGATTTCCTACGAGCACCGACCAGATGACCACTAGGATCGTGTGATGACCGAGGCGGCGTCGGACAATCCGCTGCTGGCGGTTCGCGATCTGCGGTTCCGGTACCCCGGCCAGGCCGAGCCCACGGTCCGGGGGATCAGCTTCGCCGTCGAACCCGGTGAGGTACTGGGAATCCTCGGGCCCAACGGCTCCGGCAAAAGCACGTTGCTGAGTGCGGTTTTCGACGCGCGCAGAGGACATCGGACAGGCGTCGTCAGCTACCGGTCGGCGCCGGTCACCGGCGCCGTCGGCGACCTGGTCGGTTATGCCACGCAGCAGACCGCGCTCTATCAACTGCTCACCACCAAAGAAAACCTGACACACGCCGCCCGGCTGGCGTTGCCGGGCAAGCGGGTGCGGGCCGCGGTGGACGCCGCTGCCGACGAGTTCGGTCTGGGGCTGGTGGTCAACCGCGTCGTCGGTGAGTTGTCAGGCGGCTGGCAGCGGTTGGTGCACATCGCCGCGAGCTTCGTGCACGACCCGCCGCTGCGTTTCCTCGACGAGCCGACCAACGCGTTGGACTTCGAAACCAGGGGCCGGTTGGTCGAGCTGGTTCGTGCCTGGTCGGGGCGAGGCGTGGCCAGCGTCGTCACCTCGCACTACCCCGAAGACCTGGAGGAGATGTGCTCGCGGCTGCTGATCATCAAGGGCGGTGAAGTGATCCGCTCCGCCACGCTGTCCCGACTGCTCGCCGGGCTGTCCCGGCAGTTGGTGGTCGACGTGTCCGACGAGCGCGGCGCGCGGGAGGTACGGATCCCGTTACCGGAGTACGCGGAAGAGTTGTCCGGCGCCGTCGCGGATGCCGTTCGTGTCGACGGCGCCGCGAAGCTCACCGGTTTACGCGTGACCGCCGCGACGTTGCGCGGGTTGCTGACCGAGGATCCGGAGTTGGCCGGATTGGTCGACGATGCGTGAGCGGATCGAGTGGCGGACAGTCGTGCGGGCGTTCGCGGCCACCGAAGCCAGGACGCTGTGGCGCATGCGGACACCGGTGATCTTCATGTTCGCGGTGCCCGCCTTGCTCAGCCTGCTGCTCGGCACCGCCGTTTCCGGTGATCCGGCGGCGTTCCCCGGGCGTTCGGTGATCGGGTTCGCCGTCCTGTTCAGCTTCATGACCATCAACTACCAGGGGCTTGCCCTGTTCCGGGAGTTCTTCGGCAACACGTGGCTGCGTCAAGCGGTGTACAAACCACCCAGGAGTGCCTTCCTGGTCGGGAAACTCGTGCCCGTCCTGGCCATGGGCATCGTCCAGCTCGTGGTTTTCGCCGCGCTGACCTTCCTGGTCTACCCGCTGCCGTTGCACGGTGACGTGTTCCAACTGCTGGTCGTGGCGGTCCCGTTGGCCTGCTGCGGTCCGATGATCGGGATCCTGCTGTACACCGTGACCTCGTCGGTGTCCGCTTTCCAAAGCATCACGTACCTGCTGATGCTGGGATTGGGTGGCCTGGGTGGCACCATCGTCACACCGGACCGCCTGCCCGCGGTCAGCCGCGCGCTCGGGCCGTTCACACCGCACCACTGGGCGATCGAGGCGTTCACGAACAGCACGGTGGGCGCTGGTAGCTGGTCAGTCACGCTGCGGTGCGCCGGAATCATCACCGGTATCACCGTTGCCATCGGGGTAGTGGCGATCACCACCTTCGACTTCCGCAGCGAGAAACTCGCATACGCCTGAGTAACGCGCGAACTGCCCGCACACCGCCGACCTGTTAGCATGGCGCAGGTCATCTTGTTGCCTGGAAAAGGAAAACAGTGTGACCGTTGAACTGGACATTCTCGGAATCGGCAACGCGATCGTCGACGTACTGTCCAAGGAAGACGAATCCTTCATCGCCGCGCACAGTCTGACCAAGGGCGGCATGACCCTGATCGACCACGAGCGCGCACATTTCCTGCACACCAACATGACCGCGCCGACCGCGGTGTCGGGTGGTTCGTGCGCCAACACAGTGGCCTGCGCGGCCTCGTTGGGTGGGAACGTCGCCTACATCGGGAAGGTCGGCGATGACGAACTCGGCACGGTCTTCATGGACGACATCCGTTCCACCGGTGTGGAGTTCCGTTCCGTGCCTGCCGTCGACGGGCCGGGTACCGCCCGGTCGCTGATCGTGGTGACCCCGGACGGCGAACGCACCATGAACACCTATCTGGGCGCCTGTGTCGGGCTGAGTCCGGTGGATGTCGACGAGGAACTCGTCTCACGGGCCAAAGTCGTGTTCTTCGAGGGATACCTGTGGGATTCCCCGTCGGCCTTCGACGCGGTGCGCCAGGCGATGTCCATCGCGCACGCCGCGGGCAGGAGCGTGGCGGTCGCCCTGTCCGACTCGGAGTGTGTCGGTCGGCATCTTGCCGCGTTCCGGGAAACAGTGGCCAACGCTGACATTCTGTTCGCGAACGAGGCCGAGCTGACGGCGCTGACAGGGATGACCACGTTCGAGGACGCGCTGAGGGCGATCTCAGGCCACAAAGGTGTTGTCGTGGCGACCCGTTCGGAGAAGGGCTCGGTCATCGCTCGCGGTGACGACCAGTACGAAATCCCGGCGGAGCCGGTGGCGCAGGTCGTGGACAGCACAGGCGCGGGCGACGCGTACGCGGCGGGTTTCCTGTACGGCCACACACAAGGCCATGACCTGCCGACCTGCGGCAGGCTCGGGTCGGTCGTGGCGTCCGAGGTCCTGTCCCACCTCGGATCACGGCCGCTGGTGAGCCTGGTGGAGTTGTGCGCGCCCATCTTGCGTTGACCACCAGGGTTAGATAGCTGGGTGGAAATTGCGCTCATCCGGCTGGGAACGGCGGCGGTTCGTGCGGCGGCGAAACTGTGGCTCGGTGATCAGAAGATCGCTGCGGAGGTGAGTGCGAGCGCGGTCGACGTCATCTCCGACCGCCTGGTCAGCCACCGCGACAAGCGCAAACTCGAACGGCTGATGGCGAACTTCGCCGACGAGGTCGCGAGCCGCGTCGAACCCATCCTGACGACCGAGTTTCGCGGTTTGCCGTCGAACGAGCAGGAGGCCGCGCTTGACGCCGTCCGGGCCGCTTTCGAGAATTCGCCACTGAAGGGCGACGATCTCTTCGCCGCGGACCTGGACGCCCGGCACCTCGCTCGTTCGTTGAGCGGCGACTCCCGTCACCTGTCCCGGGAAGGCCGTGATCTCTACGACCTCCTGCTGCGCGAATGTTGCGGCTACGTCATCGAGATCGCCCGCAGCCTGCCGCGGTTCTCACCGGACGCCTTGACTGAGATCCTGCGCCGTGAAAGGGAGATCCTCGACGGCATCAAGGAAGTCCTCGCTCGTCTCCCACAACGTGACCGCTCGACGGGCTTCGACTACGACTACCGCCAGCTGGTGGCCCGGAAGCTCGACCAGGTCGAGATGTACGGGGTCACGTTGTCCGACGCGAGCCGCAAGTACCCGCTGTCGGTGGCCTACATCGGTTTGACGGCGGCCACCGAAGGCACGGACTCGATCTTCGAGGAGTTTCGCGTCGAGGACCTCCTCGCGATGAGCAACCGGTTGTTCATCCGTGGTGAAGCCGGTCTGGGCAAAACGACGTTGCTGCACTGGATCGCCGTCCGCAGCGCGCTCTGTGACTTCCCCGAGCGGCTGTCGGCGTGGAACGGAACCGTCCCCTTCTTCCTGCCCCTGCGCCGTTATACACACGGCAACCTGCCCGCGCCCGAACAGTTCCTCGACGAGATCGGCCGCCACATCGCCGACGAGATGCCCAAGGGCTGGGTCCACTCGTGCCTGCGCGACGGTACCGCGGTCGTCCTGATCGACGGCGTCGACGAGGTGTACGCGATTCAGCGTGACGCGGTCCGATCGTGGCTCCGCGATCTGACCGGCTCCTTTCCCCGGGCGAAGTTCGTCATCACCTCACGTCCTGGCGGCGCGCCGCCGTCATGGCTGCAAGAGGACGCCTTCAAGGTGATGGAACTGCAGCCCATGACGCCGCGCGACGTCAGGGTGTTCATCGAACGCTGGCACGACGCCATGCGCTCGCTCGCAGCGGACACCCAGGCCAAAGCCGAGATCGACGCGTACCAGGAAGGCCTGACAGACCAGCTCAACACCCGCAACCACCTTCGGAAACTGGCTGGTTACCCGCTTCTCTGCGCCCTGCTCTGCGCGCTGTACAAGGATCGCCGCTCGGCGATGCCCAGCAACCGCATCGAGCTGTACGACGTGGCACTGCAGATGCTTCTCGACCGCCGTGACGCGGAGCGGAAGGTGCACCTGCACGACGGTCTCAACCGCCGGGAGAAGACGCTGCTGCTCGGGGACCTCGCGTACTGGCTGATCCGCAACGGGAAGAGTGACGTCGGGGTGACCCGTGCCAAGGACCTGCTCGCCAAACGTCTCGAGAACATGCCCCAGGTCCAGGCGAGGACGGAGGTCTACAGCCACTTGCTCGAACGGTCGGGTCTTCTGCGGGAACCGGTCGAGGGTCGTGTCGACTTCATCCACCGGACATTCCAGGAGTACTTGGCCGCTCTGGCGGCCATGACTGACGCCGATGACGTGGGGACTGTTGTTGCCAACGCGCATCTGGACCAGTGGCAGGAAGTCGTCGTGATGTCGGTGGGGTGTGCTTCCCGCCCGCAGCGCAAGGAGTTGCTCTCGGGGCTCCTCGCGCGTGCGGACGTCCAGCCCGAGTATCAGAGCGTGCTGGAGCTGCTTGCTCTGGCCAGTCTGGAAACAGCTCCGGAGCTCGACGTGGAGCTCCGCGCCGACATCCAGGAGCGAGCACGAAAGCTGCTTCCGCCGAAGTCGCTGACCGCTGCCAAGCAGTTCGCTTCCGCCGGGCCGTTCGTCCTCGATCTCCTGGCGGACGCCAAACCCCGGACGGCCAAGGAAACAGTCGCGACGCTGCGTGCCATCGCCGAGACCGGTTTGCCCGAGGCGCTTGCATTGCTCGCGAAGTACCGCACGGATACGCGGAGCGCGGTGCGGAAGGAGCTGATCAGGAACTGGCGTGGGTTCGATCAGGAAGAATATGTAGTGCAGGTGCTGAACGGGTCTGGCCTCGATGCGGTCAGTATCGAGAACGACCAGGAAAGGATAAGCTCTCTCCGTCGTTTCGACGGTCTGAAATCTGTGTATGTCAACTGGAGTCTGGAGTCGGACGTCGACCTGAGGGGCCTCCCCGACTCTATCCGCCTGTTGTCCGTGGTGCACGACTATGCGGCGCCCCCGGGTACGGTGGATTTCGGGCACATTGGCCACTTGGCAAACCTTGCGCAACTGTATGTGTCCGTGGCCAACGCCGAAAATCTCAACGTGATCGATCGTCTGCCCAATCTGACAATGCTCAACATAGGGCGTGGTGTGACGGCCGCCGACATTTACTCGATTCAAGCGTGCGCCTCACTTGAGCGAGTGGTAGTCGCTCGATTGGACGGACTGGAGTCGCTTGCTCCCCTAGCCTTTGCCCCGTCGCTGCGAGCGCTGCACATCGCCGAAACCACCTCCCTTCGTAACATCGACCACATCGGCCTTTGGGCGAGGACGTTGTACGACGTCGCCGTGGTCGACTGCGCGGTTTCCGATCCTGCGCCGCTGGCGGACCTCAAGCGGCTGGTCAGCCTCAATCTCTCAGGAACGACTGTCACACGTGTTGACGGCCTGGCGAGTTTGTCCAAGCTTGTCATGTTGAACGTGTCCAGGACTGCTCTGATCGATATCTCGGCGCTGGCCCGGCTTGCGAACCTGCGGGAAGTTGACATTTCGTTCACCCAGATCAGGGATCTGTCGCCGCTGTGGGATCTTCCTCGGCTCGAACGTATCATTGTCGATAGCTCGCAGCCTCGTCGTTTCGCTTCTGTTCTTCGGAACACTGCCGCCTACAGCTTGCCGGAAGATACTCAGCTCGCATGGAAAGAATCTCGTAGCGGAAAGATTGTTATTCCCAACCCTTTCGGTCGAAGGTGAGTCCCGACAACGGTGCCGGGATCCGCAGTCTGGACCGGAATCGGCGAGCGAGCAGGACCGCGGTTGACGCGAACCCCATGCACAACCCCGTCCACACACCCCACCCACCCCAACCGAACACGTAAGCGCACACCGCCATGGTCGGAACGCCAACAGCCCAATACCCGATCAGCGTGCACCGCAAGCCCGAGGCGGTGTCGCCGAGTCCACGCAACAACCCGACCAGGATGTTCTGAGTACCCTTGCTGTACTGCTGCGCGACAGCGAACAACAGCAACGTCGACGCGGTCCCCAGCACCACCGCGTCCGTCTCGCCATGCAGGAACGGCCACAACATCGCCAGGGGCGCGAACACGTAGCCCAGGCTCACCACGGCCATGAACGTCCACGACAACGTCAGGGCCCGTCGCGCGATGGTCGAGGCCAACTCGGGCTCCGACCGGCCGACCGCACGGCTGACCAGGATCGACGAACCCTGTGACAGGCCGATGTTGCACTGGTACACGATGTACGCGAGCTGGTTGGCCACGTTGGAGGCCGCGAGCATCGCCGGTCCGAACGCGCCCATCAGCAGGGTCGCGATCGACGTGATCGCGGCCTCCGATCCGTAGGTGAAGCAGATCGGTGTGCCGTGCCGCACGATGCGCCGGACTATCACGGGGTCGGCTCGCCACGCGGCGAGCGACACCATGGGCCGCAAGTGGGGATCCCGGCGGATGGTGGAGGCGAACGCCGCCAGCGTGAAGAACTGGACCACTGTCGTGGACAAGCCCACCCCTGCGACACCCAGTTGCGGCAAACCCGCCCAGCCGTAGATGAACGCGGCGTTGCAGGCCGCGTTCACGGCGATCGACACCAACGTCACCGCGAGCAGCGAGCCGGGGCGGCGCATCCCGACCGCGAACTGCCGGAGCACGTTGAGCCACACCATCGGGAACAGCCCACCCGCCAGCGCGAACATCATCCCACGCGACAGCGCGGCTATCTGCGGCCGTTGACCCAGCAGCGGCAGGGCCAGCGCCAGTCCACACAGGACCGCCGCGCCCACGGCCGCCGCCGCTGTCGCCACGAGGAGCGCCGAGCGCACCAGCGCCCGGATCTCGTCTCTCGCCTGGTCGTCGGGCTGGTCTGTGCCGGTTCGCTGTTCGCCTGCTCCCGCCGCTGTGGCCACCAGGTTTCCGACGCCGGTGACCATGCCGACGCACATGGTGCGAACCTGGTTGTACAGCAGGAGCGCCAGTCCTCCCGCCGCCACCGCCGCCACCCCCAGCAGCCCGAGCATGGCCAGGTCGACGCTGGTCAGTGCCACCTGGGCGAGCTGGATCCCCGCGATCGGCGCGGCCAGCGCGACGATCGCGGGGTATCCACCGGTCGACCGGCTCACGCACCCACCGCCGCGGGTCGCCTCGCGTCGGCCGCGATCCGAACCGAAGCGGCGTACGTGTTGAACCACCGCTCCACCCGGCGTTGGGCCAGTTCGTCGAGCACTTCGCGGTCGCGCAACCAGCTGTCGTCGTACACCGAGTCCAGGTATTTCTCCCCGGCGTCGTTGCACAGCACCACGACAGTGCTTCCAGGTGGGTACGCGAACAACCGGCGCAGCGCGACGTGGATCGCGCCGCCGGTCGTCCCGCCGACCAGCATTCCGGTCCGGCGCGCCACGACACGGGCGCCCGCGAACGCGTCGGCGTCCGAGACCAGGTGGGCGTCGTCGACCAGCGCACGGTCCACATTGGAGCCAATGGGGAACCCGGCCGGGCTGCCCGCGCCGGTCTGGTGGTAGACGCCGGGCGGTCCGCCGAAGATGATCGACCCGACCGGCTCGACCGCCACCGAGCGCGTCCGTGCGCCCGCCGCCCGCAACCCGCGGACCGTGCCGCAGAGCGAGCCGCCCGTGCCGATCGCCGCGACGAGGACGTCGACGGAGTCCAACTGCCGCAGCAGTTCCGCCGCCAGGTCGTCGTATCCGTTCGCGTTGCCGGGGTTGTTGTGCTGGTCGGGGTGATAGGCGCCCAGTTCGGCCGCGAGCCGGGCCGCGACTTCGCGTCTGCGCACGGAACTGGGGCCGCCGTCGGAAGGGCAGTCGACGAACACGAGTTGCACGCCCATGGCCGACAGCATGCGCAGCTTCTCACGGGCCGCGTGCCGGTCGACGACGGCGGTGAACCGGTAGCCGCGCTCCAACGCGACCAACGCCAGGCCACATCCGGTGTTGCCGGACGTGGGCTCCACGATGTGCCCACCCGGCTTCAGCCTGCCGTCGCGCTCAGCCTCGATGATCATCTGCCGGGCCATCCGCACTTTGCATGAGCCGGTCGGGTTCATCTGCTCGAGCTTGAGCAACAGGCGGGTACCGGTCCCGGTGTGCGCGAGTTCGAGCAGCGGAGTGTCCCCGATCAGGTCCGAGGCGCGCTGGACGATGGTCATGGGATCTCCTGGATCAGGTAGTCGGCGTCGAGGTGCCAGCGATCGCCGTCGACCACCACTTTGGGCGGCAACGGCAGCTGGTGGAAACCACTCTCGTTCTTGTCCATCTGGTAGCCCGCCGTGTTGGGGTAGACGAGCAGATCCCCCGGCCTGGGGCGGGCGGGCAGCTCCACGGTGCGCCAGGTCAACACGTCGTACTCCAGGCAACTGGACCCCGCGACGGCGGTCCGGACCGGCCCGTCGCCGTCCCGCGGTCCGCCCGGCCGCACCAGAACCGGGTCGGGCAGGAACTCGCTGCCCTTCCACTGTTCGGACAGGCTCATGCTCAGCCCGGCGACAGTGGTGATCAAGTGGTCCCCGCTGTCCTTGCAGCCCTGGACCGGGAACACCGAGAACCCGGCGCCGTCCAGCAGCGCCCTGCCTGGTTCGAGCAACAACTCGATCCCGGTGTCGCGCAGTCGGCTGGCCAATGGCGCGCCGCCGACATCATGCCGCAGGATCGCGGTCACCATCGCGGCGCCGGTAGGGGACTGGTGATACGGATACGTCCGCTGTGGATGGCGACCACTGTGGAACCAGGTGTCGTCCTTATTGTCCTTGAAGCGCCGCCAGTCCTCGTCGGCCACATAGGACACGGCGATCCCACCGCCGATGTTGATCTTCGACGCGGGGTGGCCCAGAGCGCGGGCCTGCTGGCACAGCTCGATCAGGTGCGCGGCGAGCTCGGCACGGGGTACCGGGTCGTATCCGTCGAGGTGGAACGAAAAACCGCGCAGCGCGATCGCGTCGCGGAGTTCGGCACATCGGCTGACCGCCGCGGTCAACTCGTCGGGGGAGAAGCCGAACCGGCTCGTCGGCGCTGTCGGCGGCCGGACGCGCAACAGCACGTCGGCCCCGACACCGAGGCGGCGGGCTTGGCCCACCACGCGTTCCAGTTCGTCGGCCGCGTCCACCGCCAACAGGGAGCGGTGTCGCAGCGCCAGCCACAGCAGGCCGTCGGACTTCGCGGCGCCGGTCACCCCGATCGCCTCACCCCGTACGCCGTTGCCGAGGGCGTGCACCAACTCGGGCACACTCGCCACATCGACCCCGGTCCCGGGATGGGTGCACTCGCGCAGCCACGCCGACGCCTTGTTGGCCTTCTTGCCGTAGTACACGACACCAGGGGTGTTCGCCGCGGCCAGTGCGTCGGCCATACCGACCAGGTTCTCCGCGAAGGTCGCCGGGTGGATCACATGGAACGGTCCACCGCCGACGGCGCGAGCGATCTCCCACAGCATCGGTGTGCCACGCAGCCGAGGTGCCCAGGGACGCTCGAGCGCGGGCAGCGGCGTCGACAGCGTTGTGGTCACGACCACAGGGTCACCTCGCGTCCACGGCCCGCCGCGATGGCGCGGGTGGCGAGGGCGTGTGCCACCGGGATGTCGGTGATGATCATACCGCTGCTGAAGGCGAACACCCGGTCCTCGGCCGTGCGGCGGCCGGGGACACGGCCCGCGAGGATGTCGGGCAGTTCGGCGTCGATGCGGAACACGCCGTCCGTGCCCGCCATCCGCCGTCCGGTGACTTCGACCTGCGCCGCGCTGGTGGCCACGGTGTAGTCGGCCTGTGCGAGGGTTCCTTCCTGGACACCCTTGCTGGCCACGGAGATCAGCAGCCCACCCGGCGGCAGCCAGCCGAGGCGGATCTTCGGGTGCGCCGCGCGGCCGGACGCCGCGACCACGATGTCCGACTCGGCGGCCGCGGCCTCGACGTCGTCGACCAGTTCCACCTCACGGTCCGGGAACTGGTCGGTCAGCGCCGCGATGCTGTCGCGGATGCCGTCGGGATGCGTGCCGAACAGCCGGAGACGCTCCAGCCCCGGCAGCGCGGTGAGCAAGTAGGGCAACGTGCGGATCCCCTGTGCGCCAGTGCCGACCATCAACACCGAGCGTGCGCCCGGCCTGGCGCAAGTCCGGGCCAGCAGCGCGGTGCTGGCGGGTGTGCGCGTGGCGCCGACGCGATGGCAGTCCAGGAGCGCGAACGGCGCGCCGGTGGTGTCGTCGTACAGGGTGATGGTCGTGTAGTACTTCTCGGCGGTGGTGCTGCCTTGCCGGTAGCTCGTCTTGAACGCCGCCTGCTCGAGCGAGCCGTCGTAGCCGAGCATGGAGTACGCGACCGAGTCGCGCGCGGGGTCGGGCATCGGCACCATCAGTTTGGCGGGATTCTGAGACCGCCCGGCCGCGAAAGCCAGGTAGCCGTCCTCGACCATCGTGATGGCCTCCTGCGGTGCGAGTTCGAGGTCGTGCAGGTCTTTGCGGGTGAGGATGTGCAGTGCAGGGCCGGAATTCACGGGATTGTCAACCTTTCTAGTCTCGGGAATTCGCCTTGGCGCCCACGAAATCCCGTCCACTCCACAGTGGAGTGGGCATGCCTGTACCGGGTGCGCGCGAACGCGGGCACCCTTGGAAACCGGATGGGCAGTGCGTACGGAAGCCGTGCGGGAATCACGCAGGAAAACGCGCCGTCGTCACCGGAGCGGCTCGAAAGGCCGCGGGTGGGGGTGCTTTCAGGTCCGCGCGACGCAGACCGTCAACAGGAACGCGCGTCCGTGCTCCGCTCTCATCGGCGGGCGACGCCTTCGCCAGGCCGGCCGCTGACAGCCCCCGAGCAGGCGATCGCCGTGCGGGAGCAGGAACAGGCCCAGGAGTGCGAGGAGGGCGATGCCGGAACCGCTCTCGGCCCGGGGCAGGACATCCACGCCATCCGGGCTGTGTACCAGCGATTCACCCGACCCGCCGTTGTCCGCGGTGACGCCGATCGAATCCGAATCGAGGGTTGTGTTCGCAGAAGTGGCGTGCGATCCCGGATATAGGATATGTGCTCCGTGTTCCCCGGTGCATACCGTGAGATACAGGGAGGCGAATGCGCTCAAGGCGAGAAGCAATGCCCGCAACCGCCGGAAGCGGATACTGGGGGCAGGCAGGATGACTCGCACAGACCCCGAAGTTACGCACCGCAACCACTACGTCGACACCGCCAGACGGGGCATAACCGTCACCTTGTTGGACAGTAAATGTCCTTGTGGTTCGAGATTTATGAGGAGGAGTTATGGCTTCGTGAACCGGCACCGGCGTGGTCGCCCCGCCTTCGAGGCGACCACGCCGGTGCTGTGCTCCTATCCCAGTGCGGGGCCGCCCACAGGTGTCCACTGTGACCACCCGCCGCTCGGTGCCAGCTGGTAGCGGCCGACCAGTGAGCCGTTCGGCGCGCCCGCCACGATCTCCATCCGGCCGTCGGCGTTCACGCCGAACCCGGCCCCGGACGTCCCCGCGCCGAAGGTCTCCCACGCGGACCAGCCGGAGCCGTTCTCCCAGCGGTGCTCGGTGGTGGTGCCGTTGGTGGCGAACACCTCCATCCGGCCGTCGGCGTTGCGTCCGATGTGGACGCGGGAGCGCGGTGGGCCGCCGAACCCGGTCCACTGCGACCACGTTCCCGACGGGCCGTCCTGGACCCGCTTCGACGTTGCCGCCACCCCGCCCGCGACCAGTTCGAGCGCGCCGTTCTCCCGGCGGTTGAGCGCCACGTGCGTGACGCCGGGGACGGTGCCGAACGTCTCGAACCCGGACCACCCGCCGCTGGGCACTCCCTGCCTGCGCCGGTGCACGGTGCCGTTGGCCGCGGCGACCACGTCGAGGCGGCCGTCCGCCTCCCGCCCGGTGGCGAGCACCGAGTCGGCCGGTCCACCGAAGGCCTCCCACCCGGCCCACGATCCGCCTGGAGAGGTCTGCCATCGGTGGTGGACACCCACTGGGCCACTGGCGAAGACCTCCAGCCGCCCGTCGGCGTTCTGCGCCACTGTCAGATCGTGCGCGGCAGTGCCGAAGTTCTCCCAGCCCTGCCACACGTTCGGCGCCGACTGCGCCCTGCGGTCCACCCGGCCGTCACCGGACGCGAACAGCTCCAATCGCCCGTCCACGTTGCGTGCGGCGGTCAGGGACGCCGATTTCGGCCCGCCCAACGGGTACCAGTCGGACCAAGTGCCGTTGCGGACGGTCTGGTAACGCCCCCACACCTGGTCCTTCCCACCGGCGAAGACCTCCTGTCGTCCGTCCACACCGGACACGACGACCACCCGGCCGCCCGGATCCGAGCTCGCCTCCGGCGCGTACTGCTGGCTGCCGCTGCCGAAGTCCAAGGTCGCCAGCCACACTCCGCGCTGTCCCCATCCCGCATGGCTGACCCACCACCGGCCGCCGGTGTGGACCACCTCGGCGGCGTGGCTGAACACGTGCCCGGCGAGCTGGTCGGTGGCGAAGCGGAACGGATCGGCGCTGCGGAACACGTCCGTACCGGCGTATCCGCTGCGTGGTCCGATGAACAGGTGCCACGCGCCATTGGTGTACACCACGAACGGCGACTCGGTGTTGCCCGCGCCGAACCCGGATGTCGGGTCGGTGAAGGCGATCGACCGGTCACTCCAGTGCACCAGGTCCGTACTCGTGCGGTAGGCCACCACGTGGTTGCCGCCGTTGGGGTCGCTGGTCGCGGTGTAGTACATGACCCACTTGTCCCCGATGCGTACCACGTACGGATCACGGGCGACGGCGCCGTCACGGAACAGCGGCCCGCTGGGGAGCCGGGTCCACGTGTACAGGTCCGTGGACGTGGCCAGGTTGATCGCGTTCTTGGCCGGGTCCGCGCCGCCACCGGCGTAGAACATGTAGTACGTCGACCCGTCCCGGATCACGTGCGGCGCCCACAGGTAAGTCTCGCCGTACGCGGGTGAGACCGTCAGCGCGGGCGGGCGTTTCGTCCACGGCCCGGTCAGGCTGGGCGCGGTGGCGTGTGCGAAGGAGTCCTCGTCCTCCGCGTCGGCGGGTTCAGTGTGGGTGATGCCGAACAGGTGCCATGTCCCCTGCGCGTCCTGTACGAACGTGTGGTCGTTGATGTACCACGGTTTCGTCTCCCCCACGCTCGGGTCGTAGATCTGGACGAACGGCGTCGCCCCGACCTGCCCAGACGGCGCGGCATGGCTCGGGACGGCCACGGCACACAACGTCGCCGCCGCGAGGGCGACTGTCGTGAGTAGACGCATCAGGTCACCGCCGGGCCGGAACCGTTCAGCCACGCCCACTCCGACCAAGTGGAGAACCCGGTCTGCCACTTGTGGTAGACGCCCGCACTGCTCGTGCCGAACACCTCGATCCGGCCGTCGGCGTTGTTGCTCGCGCCGATCTCCGAACCGCCTGTGCCGAAGGTCTCCCACGCCGAGTACGGCGCGTTCGGCCGCGTCTGCCAGATGTGGCTCGCGGTGCTGCCGTTGATGGCGAACACCTCCACCCGGCCGTCGACCGACCGGGATGTGGCCAGTTCGGCGTCGGTGATCCCGTCCGTGCCCTCCCAGCCGGACCACGTGGTCGGGCTGGTCTGGTACCTGTGGAACACCCCGCTCGAACTCGACGCGAACACTTCCAGCCTGCCGTCCTGGTTGTGGCTGGCGGCCACGTCGTGCCCACCGCCGCCGAAGTTCTCCCACGACGACCAGCCGCCGTTCACCCCGGTCTGCCACAGGTGCTCGAACGTCGTGTCCGACAACGCGAACACCTCCAACCGGCCGTCGGGCGCGTTCTCCATGGCCAGCCGCGAGTTGGGCGGTCCGCCGAACGTTCCCTCCCAGTTGCCCCAGCCGCCGCTGGGTGCGGTCTGCCAGCGATGGAACACGCCGGTGCTGTTGGACGCCATCACTTCGATGCGGCCGTCGGCGTTGGTGCCTGCCGCGACTCGGTATCCGCCGCCGCCGAAGTTCTCCCAGCCGGACCACCCGGCGTTCGGTGCCGTCTGCCACATGTGGTCGAACGTGCTGTCGGACAACGCGAACAGCTCCAGCCTGCCATCGGCGTTCGACGCCACCGCGAGCTGCGCGTTCCGAGGGCCGCCTTCGTTGCGCCAGC
>NZ_MTQO01000043.1 GCF_001984155.1 Actinosynnema sp. ALI-1.44 | reverse complement strand
TTGCGCTGTTGGTTGCGTTGGAGTGCGGTTTCCGGCCAGGGGTTCGGTTTCCGGCGCTGGGTGCACTGTGTTGGTTACGTACCAGCCCGTTGTGTGTTGATTTAGAGTCAGCCGCTTGGGCCTGGCCGGGACAACGCGTATTCCCAGCGGGGCAACAGTGGCTCGATTTGTTCCCACAGGTCGTCCGGGACGATCCATGGCGGCTGCTCACCTTCCGCGCTCGTTCGTGACCAACGATCATGAACCTTCAGGCGCCACACGTGATCAACTTGCCAGGAACTCTCAGTACTGGAGGGTGCGGTTGCTTTCCGCGAAATAGGCGTCCGCCTCGACGACAGTCTGCTCGAACCCGATCTGGTCCTTGAGGATCGTGCCGAGGCTGGGCAGTTCGGCGCGGTCCGGCCAGGTCTCCGGCTTCCACAGCGAGGACCGCAGGAAAGCCTTGGCGCAGTGCATGTAGAGCTGCTCGACCTCGATCACCACAGCGAGCTGGGGCCGCTTGCCCTTGACCACGAGGTCGTCGAAGAAAGGCGCGTCCGACACGAGCTTGGCGCGCCCGTTGATCCGGAGCGTCTCGTTCATGCCCGGGATCAGGAACAGCAGTCCGGCGTGCGGGTTCTCGATGATGTTGCGGAAGCTGTCGTGCAGCTTGTTGCCCGGCCGGTCGGCGAGCACGAGGGTGTGGTCGTCGAGCACCAGCACGGATCCGGCGGGGTCACCTCGCGGTGAGACGTCGCAGGTGCCTTCCGCCGACGCCGTCGCGATCAGGACGAACGGCGAGTGCGCGATCAGGTTCCTGGCGTGCCCGTCGATCTTGTCCTTGAGCTTGCAGAGCGTCCGCTCGGCCGGTTCCCCGGAGAGTGCTGCCAGCTCGTCCAGTGTCTTGATCTCAGTCATCCCCACGTCCGCAGGCTACTGAAGTCCTCGCGCGGACGCCCTGGTGTTTCTGCCCATAAGGGCCGCTGCGTACACCGGCCATCACGCTGCGTCTTGTCCACGTGCCGTGCATCACCTATCGTACCCAGAAAGGTGAAAACCTTTCGCATCTCGACGAGGAGGTACGGGTGCGCAAACCATGCATGCTGGCAGTGCTCGCCGCAGCGATGGTGTTCACCGGACTGCCCGCTGCTGCCGCACCGCAGCCGTACCTCGTCGGCCGGGGCATCTCGGACGTCACCGGGCCCGCCGCCGAGAACGGCATGATGGGCTACTCCAAGTTCGACCAGAAGACCACCGGCATCCACCAGCGCCAGCGCTCCCGCGCCTACGTCGTGGTCGACCGGGCCACGAACAAGCGGGTCGTGTACGTCAACGCCGACCTGGCGATGATCTTCCGCGCTGTCCAGGAAGCCGTCCTGGCGAAGCTCAAGCCGCGCTACGGCGAGTTGTACACCAGGCAGAACGTGCTCCTGTCGGCCACGCACACGCACGCGGGCCCCGGCGGTTTCTCCCACAACCTCGCCTACAACCTCTCAATCCTCGGCACGCAGCCGCAGACGCTCAACGCCATAGCCGACGGCATCGTCGAATCGATCGTCGAGGCGCACGAGGACCTCAAGCCCGGCACGCTCTCCATCGGGCGAGGTGAGCTGACCAACGCGAGCGTGAACCGGTCCACAGTGGCGTTCGACGCCAACGCCGCCGCCGACAAGGCCGTCTTCCCGAACGCGATCGACCCGGCCATGACCGTGTTGCGGCTCAAGCAGGGCGGCACCGACGTCGGCGCGATCAACTGGTTCGCCACCCACAACACGTCCATGACCAACGAGAACACGTTGATCAGCCCGGACAACAAGGGATACGCGGCCTATCAGTGGGAGCACGACGACAAGGGCGTGCGGTACCTGGAGAACAAGCCGGGATTCGTCGCCGCCTTCCCGAACACGAACGCCGGTGACATGTCACCGAACCTCAACCTCAAACCCGGTTCCGGCCCGACCGAGAACGAGGTGGACAACACCCGGATCATCGGCGAACGCCAGAACCGCAAGGCGCAGGAGGTCTACAACGGACCGCAGACCGAGATCACCGGCGCGGTGGACTACCGGATGCGGTTCGTGGACATGGCCAACGTCGCCGTCGACGGCAAGTACACCCCCGACGGGAAACCGGCCACGACGTGCTCAGGCGTCGTCGGCGCGTCGACCATGGCAGGCAGCGTGGAGGACGGCCCGGCGCTGCCCGGCTTCACCGAAGGCATGCAGAGCCCGTGGAAGAAGCTGTTCGAGCCGCTGCAGATGCCTGTGCCGCACTGGCTTCGCGACTGCCAGTACCCGAAGGCGTCGCTCGTGCCGACCGGTCTGATCGGGGCGACCCCGAACGTCCTGCCGGTGCAGATCGTCAAGCTCGGCCACCTGCACCTGGTAGCCGTGCCCGGTGAGGTCACGATCGTCGCGGGCCTGCGCATCCGCCGCAGCGTCGCGGAGGAACTCGGGGTGCCGTTGGCCGACGTCCTGGTCCAGGGGTACGCCAACGACTACAGCCAGTACGTCACCACGCCCGAGGAGTACGACCTCCAGCAGTACGAGGGCGGCTCGACCTTGTTCGGCCGCAACACCACCCCGGCCTACCAGCAGGAGTTCGGCAAACTCGCCGCCTCGTTGCGTGCGGGGACGACCGTGCCCACGGGCACGGCACCCGGTACGCCACCGTTCACCGACATCAACCTGCAGACCGGCGTGGTGTTCGACGACAAGAACCCCGCACAGAGCTTCGGCCAGGTGCTCACGCAGCCGAAGCCGTCGTACCAGTCCGGGCAGACGGCCACCGCTGTGTTCGTCACCGGTCACCCGAAGAACAACCTGCGCCGCAACGGCACGTTCCTCGAAGTGCAGCGGCTCGTGAACGGCACATGGACCCGGCACGCGGACGACGGCGACTGGTCGACCAGGTACGAGTGGAAACGGGTCGGCATCGCCAACTCGGAAGCCACCATCACGTGGGCGATCCCGGCAGGCACCCCGGCTGGCGCGTACCGGATCGTGCACAACGGCGACTGGAAGAGCGGTTGGACCGGCGCGATCACGTCGTTCTCCGGAACGACGACCGCCTTCACAGTGGGTTGAGAAGGCGGCTAGGGAGGGGGAGAGGGGCGCCGGTCACCGGTCACGCGTGACCGGCGCCCACCCTTGCCGTGATGTTCACTCCGTGTCGGACTGGATCGCGGTGAGGATCGGGATCCGCGCGGCTCGCCGGGCGGGCCACAGCGCGGCCAGTATCCCGATCGCGGCGGTCACCACGACGAACAGGCCGAGCCGACCCCACGGCAGCACAACGGGAATCCCGCCCTGACCGGCCACGGCGACGGCTCCGACGACGCACCCGGCCAGCAGACCGGCCACCGCGCCGAGCACGGCGATGATCACCGACTCCAGCCGCAGGATGGTGCCGACCTGGCGGCGGCCGAGACCGACCGCGCGCAACAGGCCGATCTCCCTGGTCCGTTCCAGTGTGGATATCGTCATCGTGTTGACCACCGACAACGCGCCGATCAGCACCGAGATGCTGAGCAGGGCGTAGAGGATGTTCAGCACCAGGTCCAACTGGGTGCCGACCGACTCGATGTACTCGGCGCGGGTCTGCACGACCAGCGTCGGGTTGTCCAGAGCCTGCTGGATCCCGGCGCGGACGGAGTCGGCCTGTGCCGCCTTCACCAGGACCGTGGACGGCTGCCTGCCGGTTTCGGCACGGGACGCGCTCACCAGCGCGTCGTACCGGAAACCCTCCGCCGCGTCGAAGATCGCCACGATCGGCAGACCGGGCGCGACCGACGTGCCGACTGTCCACTTGTGCACGTCGGCTTCCTTGGCACTCACGGCGATTCCGTTGGCGAGGCCGTCGAGTGAGCCCGACTTCACCTTGACGGACACGAACCGCGCGATGGTGGCGGTGTCCACTCCCGCCGCGTCCAGCCAGGTCCGGCCGACGCCGATGCTGACCGGGGTGAGGGGCGTCACCGCTTGTACGCCAGGGACTTGGGCGATCTTGCCGACGGTTTCCGCGCCGATGTCGGCGAAGTCGATGGCGGTGACGCGGATGTCCGCACTGTCGCCGGTGTCCGCGCGGCGTTCGTCCTCGGCGTTGACCGACGCGATCGGAACCGTCACCGCCGCGCAGATCGACAAGCCGATCATCAACGCGCCCGCTGTCGTGCCGGTTCGCCGCGGGTTGCGGCGGGTGTTCTCCACCGCGAGCGTGCCCCGAACGCCCGCGATGCGCGTCATCGGGCGGCGGAGCAACGCGGTCAGCCACACGCTGAACAGCGGTGTCAGGATGATCAGCCCCAGCAACAGCAGTGGCGCGCCGAGGTAGATCAGGTCCGCCGACTCCGCGCCGCCAGCCACGGCGGCGGCACCGGCCAACGCCACCACGAGGCCGGTGACGTTCCTGCGGCGCAACGACTTCCCGCTCGGTGGCAGTCCGGTCCGCAGCGCCGCGATCGGCGGGACGGCCGCGGCGCGACGAGCGGGCACGTACGCGGCCACGACCGTCACACCGATACCGACGCCGAGGGCGGCGACAACCGGCCACACGCCGACCACTTGCAACGGAATCGGCGGCCCGTCGGAGACCGAGAACAACGCGTCCAGCGACGCCGCTCCCCCGATCCCCAGCAGGTAGCCGAGGACCGTCGCGACCACGCCGAGCAGCAATGCCTCCGCGAGGACCATGCGCAGGATGTACCGCCGGTCGGCGCCGACCGCCCGCAACAGGGCGTGTTCACGGGCCCGCGCGGCCGACAGCATGGTGAAGGTGTTGGCCACCAGGAAAACCGACACGAACAACGCGACACCGGCGAACACCAGCAGGATCTCGGTCAGCTTGCTGTCGGCGCCCGGCTTGCGGATCTCCGCCGCGGTGTCGACCGTCAGGTCCTTCGACACGACTGCCCGGACGTTGGCGGCCAGTGCGGCATCGGTCGTGCCGGGCGCTGCCGTCAGGTTGATGGCTGTGTAGCTGTCCGGTGTCTTGGCGAACAGGGCACGCGCGGTGGCGTCGTCGAACGCCGTCAACGTGCCGCCTTGGGCCACGCGCGCGTCCTGCACGGTGAAGACACCGGCCAGCCGGACCGAGCGCACGTTCCCGTCCACGACGACACGTACCTGGTCCCCGACCTTGAACCCGGCTCGGCCCGCTGTCCAGTCGTCGACCGCGATCTCACCCGCGCCCTTCGGTGCCTGCCCGGCGACGAGTTCCAGGTGCGCGTCGAAGTTCACGCCGCCCGCCAGACCCGGTGGCCCGACGAGCGAGCCGTTTTTGCCTACGACGAACGCGCGGCCGTCGGCGACCGGCCGGACCTCACCGGCCCCGGCGACGCCACGCAGCTCGCCGACCAGTTCGGCGGGCACGGGCTTGTCGATCGTGTACGGGCTGACCTGGACCGAGAAGTCCGGTCGCACCCGGTCCAGCGACGCCTGCACCGAGGCGCCGTACAGCAACGCCCCCGACACGAACGCCACACCCAGCATCACCGCCACGGTCGGCAGCAGGAACCGGGTCTTGTTGGCGAGGATCGAGCGCACCGCCATCCGCAGCATCAGCGCACCGCCTGCGCGTCGAACCGGCGCATCCGGTCAAGCACACGGTCGGGCGTGGGGTGTGCCATCTCGTCGACCAGCCGCCCGTCGGCGAGGAACAGCACGCGGTCGGCGTAGCCCGCGGCGATCGGATCATGCGTGACCATGACGATCGTCTGCCCCCAATGACGCGCGCACATCTGCAACAAGCCGAGGATCTGCGCGCCGGTGCGGGAGTCGAGGTTGCCGGTCGGCTCGTCCGCCACGACGATGTCCGGCCGGGAGATCAGCGCACGGGCGCACGCCACGCGCTGCTGCTGTCCGCCGGAGAGTTCCGACGGCCGGTGGGTGAGCCGGTCCGCCAGGCCGACCGCGTCGACGACCTGCTTGGTCCACGCACTGTCCGGGCGTTTGTCGGCCAACGACAGCGGCAGCACGATGTTCTCCCACGCCGTCAGGGTCGGCAGCAGGTTGAACGACTGGAAGACGAACCCGATCTTCTCCCGCCGCAGCCGGGTGAGTCCGGCCTCGGTGAGCGAGCCGAGGTCGGTGCCGCCGATCAGCGCCTTGCCCGACGTGGGTGTGTCCAACCCGGCCAGGCAGTGCACGAAGGTGGACTTGCCCGAGCCGGACGGTCCCATCACCGCGGTGAACTCACGCTGGCGGAACTGTGCCGACACGCCCGCCAGCGCCGTCACAGCGGCCTGCCCGGTTCCGTAGACCTTGCCGAGCTGATCGGCAACGGCGACCGTTCGCTGATCCATCACACACCTTCCTCATCGGACTGGACGGTGACGATGGTGGTGCGAACGGTCGCCCCGGCGGATCAGCCACACTGGCGAGTGAGCACGGGCCCGCTCAGCCGAAAGAATGAGGCCGGGGCCGGGAGCACTGTCGTAGCGTTGCCGCCATGCTCGGCATCCTCGACAGGCTCCCATGGACACAACGCGTGGTGCTCACCGTGCTCATCGCAGTGGCGGTGGCGGGTGTCGTGTTCGAAGGACTCAGCGCCGAGACCGTCCCCGGGGCTGTCGGTGTGGTGATCTGCGGCCTGCTGCCCGTGGCCACGCTGCTGGTGCCGACCGTGCCCACGGCCCTGGTCAGCGGGATCGCCCTGCTGTCGATCGCCTACACGATCATCGGCACGCAGCTTTCGCCGCGCCTGGACAACACCTTCGGTGTGGTGGAGCTGCTGGGCCTGTCGTGGCTGCTGGTCCGGGTGGTCATGCAGTACCGGCCATTGCGGACGATCTGGCTGGCCGCGTTGCTGATCGTGGCCGCGTGCCTGTTGCCGCTGCGGCTGGACGCGTCCAACGAGGAGTACCTGCCCGCGATGGGCGTCGGGATCTTCTTCGGCATGGCGTTCATGACGTTGCTGGGCCTGTACCTGCGGCTGCACGACCGGCGCCGGGCCGACTCGTTCGAACTCGCACGCCAGGCCCAACGCCTGGAGTACGCCCGTGACCTGCACGATTTCGTGGCACACCACGTCACGGCGATCGTCGCGCAGGCCAAGGCGGTCCGGTTCACCACGGCCGCGGGGCTGCCGCCGTCGCCCGCGGCGCTCGACGACATGCTCGCGGGGATCGAGAAAGCCGGTTCGCAGGCGTTGGTGTCGATGCGCGGCATGATCACCGTACTGCGCGACGACGGCAACGGTGGCGCCGTGCCGGTCCGTCCACACCAGACTCTCGGTGAGCTGGTGGCCACCGCGGCCGACAGCTTCGCCGGTCCCCCGGTGACCACGTCGATCGACGACCAGCTGGCCGGGCGGACCCTGCCGCACCAGACGCTGGACGCGGCCAAGCACGTCGTGCAGGAGTCCCTGACCAACGTCCTGCGGCACGCGGCGGAGGTGAGTCACGTCGAGATCAGCGCGTGCGACGAGCCGGGATCCGTGCGGATCACCGTGGCGAACGACGGGATCGCCGCCGACAACGGCATGCCCAGCAGCGGGTTCGGGCTGCTGGGGCTGACCGAGCGGGTCGAGTCCGTCGGCGGGCGGCTGACCGCCGGTCCGACGGGGGCGGGCTGGGCGGTCACGGCGGTCCTGCCATCATCTCCCACATGACCATCCGTGTGCTGATCGCCGACGACCAGGAGATGATGCGTTCGGCGTTCCGGATGATCCTGGACTCCCAGCCGGACATGGCGGTCGTCGCGGCCGTCGGTGACGGCGAGGCGGCGGTCGAGCAGGCGCGCAGGTTGCGGCCGGACGTGTGCCTGCTGGACATCCGGATGCCCGAACTGGACGGTCTGGAGGCGACCCGGCTGCTGGCCGGGCCGCAGGTCCCCGATCCGCTCAACGTCCTGATCGCCACGACCTTCGACCTCGACGAGTACGTCTACCGCGCGCTGCGCAACGGCGCGAGTGGCTTCCTGCTCAAGGACATGTCCCCGGCGCTGCTGGTGGAAGCGGTGCGCGCGGCCGCCACCGGGGCGTCGCTGATCTCCCCGACGGTGACTGTGCGGCTGCTGTCGCACCTGGCTCCCCGCCGCACGGACGAGCCGGACGCAGCGGAGCAGGCGCCGGTCGAGCCGCTCACCGAACGGGAGCTGGCGGTGGTGAAGCTGGTGGCGCACGGCAGGACCAACGACGAGGTCGCCGCGGAGCTGTTCATCACCCTCGCCACGGTCAAGACTCACTTGGCGAACGTGCAGCGCAAACTCACCGTGCGCAACCGGGTCGAGATCGCCGCGTGGGCGTGGCGAACGGGCGTTGTCAGCTCGACGTGAACGACGAGGTACAGAATTCATTCCACCGCCAATGCCTCTCGTGAATATTCGCCGTTCGACGGGCAACGCGCATTGATGCGCTTGTTCATTCAATCGGGATTGAATTCGGCGCCCAGCCGGAGGCTACCCCGCACGGGGGACACGCACCGCGACACTCGAACCACGCAGCGACGCATCAGACGGCCACTCGCGGCAAGCCACTACCCCGAACGGCGCACAGCTACGCACGAGTAGGATCGCAGGACTGTGCGGTCATGCCAAATTCCCCCTGGCCGGATATCGCGGGATGACAAGTTCTCCCCTTCGGGCAATGCCGACAGAACGAAGCCTTGCGAACACCCGGGGTAACAGATAATTTGCGCTTCGGTAGCACTGTTTCGAACGAGCTACGCCCAACCGTCCGGCAATTCGGCGAAGGCCGCCGGACCGTCGGTGTTCCGCGCGGTTTTCGTGTCTTTGCTGATACTCGGAGGAAGATTGTGACCAACCGAATCGGGTCCGCCCGCGTCGCCCTCACCGCTGTCACCACCGCCGCGCTCGCGGCGTCCGCCATGCTGGTCGGTGCGGGCACCAGCGCCGCCGGGGAGCGGTCCGAGGTGGCGCTGAACTACACCTGCTCGTTCCCGCTGATCGGCGGGCAGCCGATCCAGATCACGATCGGGATCGACTTCCCGCCGAGCGTCCCCGTCGGCACCCCGGTCGACGCGCTGCCGATCAACACCGTGTCCAAGGTCGGCAAGAACGCCACCGGCGGCCTGAACCTGGTCGGCGCCAAGACACTCGAGGGCACCGCGCTGGCGCAGGCGAACATCGCCGCACCGGAAGCCCAACTGCCGCTGGAGGTCCCGGCGACCCTCGAGAAGACCCCGATCCCGGCCAGCGGCGAGTTCAGCGTGACCGCGACCGGCGAGACCCCGTCGATCACGTTCTCGCAGCCGGGCAGCGCGAAGATCACGGTCGGCGACGTCAAGCTGCACCTGGTGCCGCGCAAGGCCGACGGCAGCCTGACCGCGCTCAAGGAGTTCGACTCGGCCTGCAAGCAGAACCCCGGCCAGAACAACGAGCTGGCGACCATCGAGATCACCCCGGCGGGCGAAGCCGTCCGTCACTGAGATTCGCCCAGCACAAAGCACCGTGTGGCCGGTCCCCCGCGGCCGGCCACACGGCCTTGTGCCGCGACGCGGTCAACGAGACGCCTCAACGGGGCAGGGGCAGATCGCGGTTGGCCAGTGCCTTGAACAGCAGACCCGGCCGCTGCGGTTTCCCGGTCAGCCGGACCGTCCGCGGCTGACCGTCGACGACCTCGGCGGCGGCGTTCGGCAGCAGGTCCTGCCACGGCTGGCCGGTGATCGACTTGCCCGTGCCCACCTTGTCCGCGATCTGTTCGCGCACGTCTTCGGCCTTGCCCTCGGCCGGGAGCACGCACAGTGCCTCGGTCCCGTCGGCCAGCACGCCGATCGCGGCGGGCATCGGGTCGCGTTCCGATCGGACGATCGTCGCCGCGACCACGTCCTTGAGACACCCGGCCAGCGCCTGCACGTCCTTGTCCTTCGCGAGCGTGTCCTGTCCGGGATCGGTCACCGTGGCCAGACTGGCCGCTGAACCGGCGTACGCGAACGACCCGGTGGCCACATGGAGTTTGGTGAAACCGGTGGGAGGCGCGGCTTCCCGGAGTGGTCCGTCCAGTTGGACCTTGTTGTCCTCACCGACTGTCCACACCGCCGCGCCGTCCTTGTCCTCGCGCCGGATCTTCGCGTCGGCGAGCGCCTGGTTGACCGCTGCTGTGTCGTAGTCACCCCACAGAATGCCCGCCGCGTCCGGCGGCTGGCCCACGGTCAACGCCGCGGTGAACTTCCCCGGGTCCAGTTTGAGCCGGTCGGCCAACCGCGCCGAGTACGGGGCGATGGTCGCGTACCCCGCGTGTAACTGGGTTTTCGTCTCCCCTGGCTTGCCGTACTCGATGTACGCGCGGGTCTCGGCGGTCGCCTTGACCTTGCCGAGCGCGTCCAGCAGACTCCTCGTTTCGCTGACCGGAACCGGAGTCGAACCCGGGGACGAGCTCGGTTCGCCCGAGCAGGCGGCGAGGCTCAGCGGCAGGGCAAGCACGGTGACAACGGTCTTCCAGCGCGTGATCATCGGGCGAATGGTAGGGCCGGTGGTCCCCGGCAGCCAACCCGATGGGAGTCTCAGGACGGTCTCAGACGACCGGGACGTCCACAGCCGGAACGCCCGCGCAGCCGCTGATCGACGCCGCGGCGGCCGTCAACCGCCGCACCGCGTCCACTAACTGCTCGGACGGCAGACCGAACGGCAACCGGATCCAGCGCTCCAAACCGCCGTGCACACCGAACCGCGAACCGGGCGCCAGCTGCACACCGTGGTTCGCGGCGGACACCGCCAGCCGCGTGCTCATCGGCTCAGGAAGCTTGCACCACAACGAAAGCCCGCCCGACGGGACCTCGTACGTCCAACTGGGGCAGTGCGCCCGCAGCGCGCCGACGAGTGCGTCCCGCTGGCCGCGGAAGTCGTGCCGCCGCCTGGCCAGCGCCTCGTACCCGTCGGGTGCCATCATGGCCGCCAGGACGAGCTGGTCGAACACCGGCGGGCCGAGGTCGATGGCGTACCGCGACGACAGCAGCCGGTCAAGCAGTTCGGTCGAACCGCGGATCCACCCCAGCCGCAGGCCACCCCAGTACGTCTTCGCCGCGGAGCCCACGGTCAGCGTCAGGTCACCGGCGAAGGCCGCGAACGGCGGCGGCCCGTCCAGCGGGTCGCCGGCGTAGTCGAGTTCCACAAGGGACTCGTCGACGACCACCGGGGTGTGGCTGCGGGTGAGGATCCCGGCGACGCGTTCCCGTCCGTCCGCGGCCAGCCGCAGGCCGGTCGGGTTCTGGAAGTCCACCACGAGATACCCGAACCGCGGTGCCGCCTGGCGGACCGCCGCCTCGATCCCCGCCAGGTCCCATCCACTGACCGGGTCCAGCGCGACCGGCACCGGCTGGGCGTGCGCGGCACGCAGCGCGTCGAGCGCATTGGGGTACGTCGGCTGCTCGACCAGCACGCGGTCTCCCGGCCCGGCGAGCATCCGCAGGCACAGCACGAAAGCCGAGTACGCGCCGTTGACGACGATCACCTGGTCCGGCGTCGTGGGCAGGCCACGCGCGGTGTAGCGCTCGGCGAGCCGTTCCCGCAGCACCGGCAGGCCGCCGAGGATGTAACCGTTGCCGCCCAGGTACGCCGACAGGTCCTGGCGGGCCGCGTCCACCGCGGTCATCATCCCCGGCAGCGCCAGCGGTGCGGCCTTCGCCAGGTCGATCAGAGCCTTCCCACCGGTGAGCTCGGGTTCGGCGCGCCGGGTGCCCGTGCCCGCGATCCACGATCCCGCGCCCTGGCGGCTGGCCACGACACCGTCCTCGCGCAGACGGTCGAGTGCCGCGCCGATCAACGTGCGGCTGACGCCCAGTTCGGTGGCCAGTTCGCGTTCGGCGGGCAGCCGGGTCCCGATCGGCAGCTGGCCGTCGAGCACGTGCAGTTCGACGGCCGCGGCGAGGTCGGCCGCGCCCTGCCGTGAGCCGTGGCGCCGCCACTCGCCCAGCAACATGGCCAATCGCGCGGCGGACACCCGGCTACCCAGCGGTATGGTCGTGGTCACAAGGCCAATTATCCTGCATTGGCTCTGGATCACCAGTCCACTCTGACCCAGACTGCCCTGGTGGCATCAGTCGATCTCAGTCCGGTCAGCATCCGCCGGGCTCCCGTGCGCCGGTCCGGCCAACTGCTGGCGGGCCTTGTCCTCTACGGCGTGAGCATGGCCATGCTGTCGCGCTCCCACATGGGCCTGTTCCCGTGGGACGTGCTGACCGACGGGCTCAACAAACGCACGGGGCTGTCCTTCGGTGTGATCACGGCGATCGTGGCGGTGTTCGTCATGCTGCTGTGGATCCCGCTGCGGCAACGCCCGGGGATCGGCACCATCGCCAACATCGTCGTGATCTCGATCGCCGTCGACGTCGTCCGGGCCCTCCTGCCCGACCAGAGCCTGCTCGTGTGGCAGATCGTGCTGCTGGTCGGCGGGATCACGCTGAACGCCGTCGCGACGGCCGTCTACGTCGGCGCCCGCCTCGGACCCGGCCCGCGCGACGGGCTGATGACCGGGCTGGCCGCCCGCACCGGCTGGTCGATCCGCCTGGTGCGCACCGGGATCGAGATCGTCGTGCTCGGTGCGGGCTGGCTGCTCGGCGGCACGGTCGGTATCGGCACCGTGCTGTACGCGCTCGCCGTCGGACCACTCACCCAACTGCTGTTGCCGCTGGTGGCGTGGCGGTCCGCCGACGTGCCCCGAACGCGTGCCCTAGAGGCGCAGAGCTAACACAGGGCCTTGTCCATCGCCTTGTCGATGCGCTTGGCGGCTGCTTCCGGGTAGCCGTAGACGCCCGGCAGCACCACCACTGGAGGTAGGTTGTGCCCATTCGGGGGCTGCTCGGCCTGGGAGTGGAAGATGAGAGCACGGTTACTCGCCGCACTGGTGTCTGTCGTGGGGCTGCTCGGCGTGTCGTCGTGCGGCGGGCCACCGGCCGTCCCGACGAAGGTCACCCTGGGGTTCACCGCGTGGCCGGGCTGGATGCCGTGGCAGGTCGCCGCCGAGAAGGGGTTCTTCGCGGTGAACGGGGTGGACGTCGATCTGAAGTTCTTCGACAGCTACACCGACAGCCTCACCGCGCTGACCACGGGCGCGATCGACGCCAACAGCCAGACGCTCAACGACACGCTCGCCTCGGTCAGCGGCGGCGCCCAGCAGACCACCGTGCTCGTCAACGACGTCTCGACGGGCAACGACCAGATCATCGCGCGGCACGGGATCACCAGCGTGCGTGACCTCAAGGGCAAGACGGTGGCCGTCGAGAAGGGCACGGTCGACCACTACCTGCTCCTGCTGGCGCTCCACCGGGCCAAGCTGCACGAAGGCGACATCCAGGTCGTGTCGACCATGACCCACTCCGCCGCGGCGGTGTTCGCCGCGGGCCAGGTCGACGCGGTCGGCGCGTGGGCGCCGTACACCACGACCGCGCTGGCACGGCCCGGCAGCACCCGGCTGACCAGCTCGGCGGAGTTCCCCAGCTCGATCCCGGACACCCTGGTGGTCCGCTCCCAGCTGGCCCGGCTGCGACCGGACCTGGTGCAGCGCATCGTGAACACGTGGTTCGAGACACTGGGCTGGATCGCGCGGAACCCGGACGAGGCGACCGCGATCATGGCTCGGCGCGCGGGCGTCAGCCCGCAGACCTACCGCGCCTACCAGCCGGGCACCACGTTCCTGACCAAGCAGCAGAACAAGGAGGCGTTCGGCAGCCTGCGACTGCACCGTGAGGCGACCCAGGTCGCCGACTTCATGCAGCGGACCGGTTTGACCGAACGGCAACCGTCGCTGGACGGCGTCTTCGACGCGAGTTTCGTCAACGCACCCTAGGTCGCGACGGTCGCGTTCGGACAGATGTCGCCGCGGAACAGGCCGGTCGGGTCCACCTGCTGCCTGATCCGGTCGACCGCGACGACCTGTTCGGCGTCCAGGTGTCCCTGCGGCTGCAGGTGGCTGCCGACGAAACTGGGAACCGTGCGGCCGGTGTCCCACGGCGCCAGCTCGGCCCTGATCCTCTCGGCACGCCGCCTGCCCGCCTCGGTCGTCGCCGGATCCGCCGCCGACCCCACACACTGGTACAGCAACGGCTCGGCGACGTGGTCGAGCACCCCGCCCTCCGGGTGCGGGCGGCCGATCGCGCCGCCGAGCTGACGCAACTCCGCCGACAGCAACGGCGACCCTGAGCCCGCCGCGGCGACGAAGGTGTCCGCGTCGACGTCGTTCAACAGCATGTGGTCGCCGAACGACTTGACCGGGTTCGGCGGGTCCATGTGCGTGGCCAGGACCGCCTCCGGGCCCGCCGCGTGCCACGTGTCGTGCACCGGCTCGCCGAGCGGTCCGAGCAGGCTGTCACGGATGGACCGCGACTCGGCCGTGTCGCCGATGATCGCCCCGTCGACGCAGACCACCTGGCCGGACGTGATCGGCTCCGGCTTGCCGGGCCCGGGGGCGATGTTCATCAGCCGCAACGACGTGGTCACGGTGTCGGGCGCGTCCTTGGCCCAGTCACGCCACAGCTTCACGATCCGGCCGGCCTCGGCCACCGGCCAGAACGACGCGCCGGTGATCACCGACGACACCGGGAACAGGTCGATCTCCACCGCCGTCACGACGCCGAACCCACCACCGCCGCCCCGCAGCGCCCAGAACAGCTCGCCGTCCGCCGTCCGCGGTTCACCGTCGGCGGTGACCAGGTCGATCGAGCGGATCGAGTTCGGCGCGAGCCCGAACATGCGGCTGTAGAAGCTCAGGCCACCCCGCAGCATGTACCCGACGACACCGACAGTCGCCGCCGTACCGTGCACAGCGACCAGTCCATGCGGACTCGTCGCGGCCACGACCTCGCCCCACGACGATCCCGCCGGGATACGCGCGGTCCTCGCGTCGACGTCGACCCGCACGCCGCCCTCGATGTCGGTCTGGATCACCAACGCGTCGTGCATCGGCCCGTAGGTCGCCGACGCGTGCCCGGTGGTGTACGTCCTGACCCGCAGTCCCTTCGACACGGCACGCCTGATCGCGGCCTGGACGTCGGCGACCGTGTGCGCGACCACTCCTTCGGCCGGGTCGACCGGTGCCGCCATGTTGAAGGTCTTCATCGCTTCCCCTCGACCGCTCTGATCGCCATGCCTGACCGCCGTGACCGTCGGGATTCTGCCTGAATCCGACCCGGAACTCACCCCGCTTGGGTCAGATTTCCACTCCTGTTCCCAGTGTCCACGCGGCCCGGACGACGGCGGCGGCCGACCATGCCTGTGGGACGCACGCGGAGGGATACGCCAGCGGCGCACCATCCAACACCACGTACAGCTCGGGCGTGTGGCCGTCGAACCGCTCGCTGGCCCGGACGATACCGCGTGCCATCCGGGCCGCCAGGTCGTGGTGGCCTTCCGCGGTCAGCCCGGTCATCACGATCGCGGTGTCGTGCGGCCAGATCGATCCGCGGTGGTAGCTGAACGGGTTGTACGTCGGGCTGTCCGCGCTCAGCGTGCGCAGGCCGTAGGGGGTGAGCATGTCCGAGCCGCCCAGGCGTGCGGCGACGAGCGCCGCTTCCGCCGCGTCCAGCAGGCCGGTGCCGAGCAGGTGGCCCATGTTCGACGTGGCGCCGTCGACCGGGGTCTTCGTGCCGTCCAGTGCGATCGCCGGGTAGCGGCCGGAGGCGTCCTCGGTCCAGAAGGCCGCACGGAACCGCTCCTTCAGCCGCGCCGCCCATTCTGTCCACAGTGGAGCATTCGGCAGGTCGAAGGCCGGTGCCAGGCCGGCGGCGGCGATCGCGGCGGCGTAGGCGTAGCCCTGGGCCTCGCACAACGCCAGCGGCGCCGCCGGGTGACGGCCGTCGTGGTGCAGGAACGCGTCGTGGGAGTCTTTCCAGCCCTGATGGGTCAGGCCACCGGACGCCGACGGCACGTACTCGATCAGGCCGTCGCCGTCGGGATCGGCGTCCGGGCCGGTCAACCAGCCCATCGCGGCCACGAGGTTCGGCATCAGCGCACGGACCTCGTCGGCGGGCATGCCCGCGCGCCATGCGTCGTGCACCAGACAGATCCACAGCGGGGTCGCGTCTATCGTGCCGTAGTAGCGGGAGCTCAGCCGGACCTGACCGGTGTCGATGGCGCCGGTGCGCAGCTCGTGCGGGATCTTGCCGGGCTGCTGCTCGGAATCCCGGTCGTACCGGGTTCCCTGGCGACGGGCCAGCGCACGCAGCGTGCCCGCCGCGAGGTCCGTGCCCAGCGGGAGCAGCAGCCGCGCGGCCCAGATCGAGTCACGGCCGAACAACGTGAGGTACCAGGGGCTTCCGGCCGCCGCGTACGAGTCCGCCGGGTCCTGCGGGTCCGCGAGCAGCAGGGCGCGCAGATCCGCCAGGTTCGTCCCGGCCATTCCGCCGGGCTCGGTGTTCCACCGCGGGCGGACCTGGACCGGGAGCTGAGCGAAGTCCGCTGGTTCGGGCGCCGCGTGCGCGGTCAGCGCCAGCCGCCATGTCTGGCGCGCCGCCAACTCCACGTGCCACGTCAACCGCGCCACACTGTTGTCGATCGCCACCGCCCCAACAGGTTCCGCGCGTAACGTCACGTTGTCGCGCCAACGCAGGACATCCCCGTCGGCTGTCGGCGCGACCAACTCGGTCTCGCGGCCCGCCTTCACGGCGTCCACCCCGGCGAAGTCCGTGGCCAGGAGCATCGTGACGGTCAGCGCCCGGCTGTCGCCGCCGAAGTTGGTGATCTCCAGCCGCTCCACGAGATCCGACTCGGCCAGCACGCGGTCGCGTCGCACGTGGACGGTCGAATCCCGCCACTGCCCGGCGGATCCCCGCGCCACGGCGTCGAAGGTGACGCGCGACGGGTGGTCCTGACGGCGTCCGACCGTGACCAGGGGCATGTCGTCGATCGTCAGTTGGACGACCGAAAGCGCACGCTTGTCCCGGATGAACCACCCGCACGACCCCCCGGGCAGATCACAGGGCAGATCACCACCCTGGTCCGACAGCACCAAGGACGGTGCTGCCAGAACGGTGACGAGTGTGTGCTGGGATGCGCTCGGTCCGGTCACAGTTCCTCCCCGCGGGCACAGCGGTCTTGACATCGGCAAGTGGCGTGAGCAACAGTTACCGCTCAATTTTGACCGGTCAAAACGCGGAACGCGGAACAGCTCGACGAGCGTCGGGAGTGGACGGTGACGGAACACGGGCAAGCGGTGACACTCCGCCAGGTCGCGGTGCGGGCCGGGGTGTCACGACAAACCGTCTCCAACGTCATCAACGCGCCGGACCGCGTCGAGGAAGCGACCCTGCGCAAGGTCCAGGCCGCGATCGAAGCACTGGGCTACCAGCCCAACCGCACGGCGCGCAGCCTCGCCACCCGCCAGGCCGGGCTGATCGGCCACTGCCTGGCCCGCCACCCCGGCCGCAGCCTGTTCATGGATCCGTTCCTGCACGCGCTCACCGAAGCCGTCGAGCGCACCGGACGGCGGATGCTGGTGTTCACCGCGCCGGACGGCGCCGGGGGTCTAGCCACGTACGCGGATCTGGTCGCGCAGCGCGCCGTCGACGCCTTCATCCTGTCCGACACCGTCGGCGACGACCCGCGGCACACGTGGCTGGCAGGCCGCGGCATCCCGTTCGCCTCCTTCGGCCGCACCTGGCCCGCGCACGGCGAGCAGCCCGGTCCGTGGGTCGATGTGGACGGCGCGGGCGCATGTGCGGAGATGGTCGGCAGGTTGCACTCGGCCGGGCACGACCAGATCGCCTTCGTCGGCTGGTGCGACCCGGTCCCGATGGGCGCGGCGCACGACCGTCGCCGGGGCTGGCAGGAGGAATGCCGACGCCTGGGTCTCTCGGAGCAGTCCGCTTGTGCCGATTCCGACAGCATGCAGGCAGCCGCACGAGCCACAGCCGTCCTGTTGGACGACGCGAATCCGCCGACGGCGATCGTCGCGGCGAGCGACCTGCTCGCGGTCGGGGTGCTGACCGAGGTCCGGCGCCGGAAGCTGCGCCCCGGGCACGACGTCTGGGTGACCGGCTTCGACGACTCGGTGCTGGCCAGTTCGGTGGACGGCGGACTGACCACGGTCAGCCAGCCGACCGCCGAGATCACCTCGGCCCTGGTCCGGCTGCTGGACGCCGGGGCAGGGCACTCCGGCGGCGTCCTGCTGCGCGGGCGGATCGTGGCACGGGGCAGTGCGCCCATTGATTGAGCGGCATCAACGGTGATGGGAGAAGCTGATGGCACAGAGGACCACGCTGCGCTTGACGGCGCTGGCGAGCGCGGTGTTACTGGTCACCGCGTGCGGTAGCGGAGGCTCGGGCGGGTCCGGCGGAACGACCGGTGGGGGCGGCGGCGCCGCGCCCGCGCTCGAGGGACGCGGCGAGATCACCCTGGCCACCGGCAAGGACACGTCCAACAACATGCAGAAGCTGTCCGACGAGTGGAACGCCGCGCACCCCAACGAGAAGGTCCGGTTGGTCGAGCTGCCCGACTCGGCCGACGGCCAGCGCCAGCAGATGATCCAGAACGCGCAGGTGAAGTCCGACGCCTACACCGTGCTGAACATGGACGTGGTGTGGACCGCGGAGTTCGCGGCCAACCGGTGGGTGGTCGAGCTCCCGCGTGACCAGTTCGACCTGAACAACTTCCTCAAACCGGCCGTGGCGACCGCGGAGTACCGCGACAAGCTCTACGCCGTGCCGGTCTACTCCGACGGCGGGCTGCTGTACTACCGCAAGGACCTGTTGGAGAAGGCAGGCGTCCAGCCGCCGAAGACGTGGGATGAGCTGACCTCCGCGTGCCAGAAGGTCAAGGCGTTGCCCGAGGCGGCGAGCATCGGCTGCTACGGCGGGCAGTTCGACAAGTACGAGGGCCTGACGGTCAACTTCGACGAGTCGGTCAACTCGGCAGGCGGATCGATCGTCGACGGCTCCGGCAAGCCCACTGTGGACACACCACAGGCCAAGGCCGGCCTGGACAAGCTGGTCAACGGGTTCGCCAGCGGCCAGATCCCGCAGAAGGCCATCACCTTCAAGGAGGAGGACGGCCGCCGGGCGTTCCAGGCAGGTGAGCTGCTGTTCATGCGCCAGTGGCCCTACCAGTGGGCACTGGCCAGCAAGACCGACGGCTCGTCGCAGGTCGCGGGCAAGTTCGACGTGGCTCCCCTGCCCGGCAACGGTTCCGGACCGGGCGTGTCCAGCCTCGGCGGGCACAACTTCGCGATCTCCGCGTTCGCCAAGAACAAGGCGACCGCGCTCGACTTCATCAAGTTCTTCACCTCCGAAGCGGCCGAGCGCTCGAACCTGCTGGCCACCTCGCAGGCACCGACCCGCACGAACCTCTACGACGACGCCGAACTGAACAAGCAGTTCCCGTACCTCAAGACGCTCAAGGAGTCGATCCTCAGCGCCAAGCCGCGCCCGAAGGCCGTCCGCTACGGCGACGTCACCAGCGCGATCCAGGAGGCCGCCTACGCGGCGCTGACCAAGAACAAGGACAGCGCCACGGCGCTGAAGGAACTGCAAGCGAAGCTCCAGGATCTGCTCAAGTGACCACGCCTGCCCGGCGCGGCGGCAGAGCGGCGGGTGAGGCCGGACGGCTCGCCGCACTCCTGCTGTCGCCCACTTTCATCGTGCTCGGCCTGGTCGTCGGCTACCCGCTGGTCGCCGCGCTGCGGGAATCGCTGTACCGGAGCGGGCAGACGGTCGACGCGGACGGATTCGTCGTGCAGGGCGACCAGTTCGTCGGAGTGGACAACTACACGGGGATGTTCAGCGGGCCCGCCGCCGCCCGGTTCTGGAACGCGTTCGGCAACACCACGTTCTTCACCGTGACCACCGTGGCCGCCGAAGTCGTCATCGGGGTCGCGATGGCGCTCGTGATGCACCAGGCGCTGCGCTGGCGCGGCCTGGTCCGGGCGAGCATCCTGGTGCCGTGGGCGATCCCGACGGCCGTGTCGGCGATCCTCTGGCAGTGGATCTTCCAGGCCGACGGCGTGGCGAACGCGTTGATCGGCAACCAGATCCTGTGGACGACCGAAGGCTGGCACGCCAAGTTCGCGGTGATGATCGCGGACGTCTGGAAGACCGCGCCGTTCGTCGGGTTGCTCGTGCTCGCCGGTCTGCAGGTGATCCCCCGTGACGTCTACGAGGCCGCCAGGGTGGACGGCGCCAGCCCGGCGCGGCAGTTCTGGTCGATCACGCTTCCCCTCGTCCGGCCGGTGCTCGTGGTCGCGGTGCTGTTCCGGGTGCTGGACTCGCTGCGGATGTTCGACCTGCCGTTCGTGTTGATCGGCAACCGCAAGGAATCCGTCGAGACGCTGACGATGCTGGCGTGGGACGAGGCGAGCAACCTCCGGTTCGGGCCGGCCGCGGCCTACGCCACGATCCTGTTCGTGTACATCGCCGTCGTGGCGTTCGTGTTCGTGAAGCTGTTGGGCGCGGACGTGATCGGCGAGGCGCGTGACCGCGGCAGGCAGGCGCGGGAACGCAGACCCAAGCCGCTGCCCCAGGCCGAGGTGGTGCCCGCATGAACAGCCGTGTCGTGCTGCGCTACGCCGGTCTGGCCGCGATCCTGGTGTACTGCCTCGCGCCGTTCTACTGGATGCTGGCGTCGGCGTTCCGCAGGCCGTCCGACCAGTTCTCGCTCTCGCCGATCCCGAACCCGGTCTCGGCGACCAACTTCACCGCGGTGTTCGGCACGGATGTCGGGTTCGGTCGTGCGCTGCTCAACAGCCTGGTGGTGGCTGGGATCGCCACGGTGTTGACGTTGCTGATCGGCCTGTCGGCGGCGTACGCCATGGCCCGGCTGCGGTTCCGGTTCAAGAACGCGGTCGCCGCGCTGATCATCGCGACGTCCATGTTCCCCGGCATCTCGCTGGTCGTGCCGTTGCTGAAGCTGTTCACCGACATCGACTGGATCAACACCTACCAGGCGATGATCGTGCCGAGCATGTCGTTCGCCCTGCCCCTCGCGGTGTGGAACCTCAACGCGTTCTTCCGGCAGATGCCGGGCGAGCTCGAAGAGGCCGCGATGATCGACGGGTGCACGCGGTTGCAGGCGTTCCGCCGGATCATCCTGCCGCTGGCCGCTCCTGGCGTGTTCACCACGGCGATCATCACGTTCATCACCGCGTGGAACGAGTTCATCATCGCGCTGTCGATGGTCAACGACAAAACCATGCAGACCGCGACCGTGGCGATCTCGCGGTTCACCGGCGCGTACGGGTTCGACCAGCCCTTCGGCACCCAGATGGCCGCCGGAGTGATCGTCACCGTCCCGCTGGTGGTCCTGGTCCTGGTGTTCCAGCGGCGGATCATCACCGGGCTCACGGCGGGAGGCGTCAAATGAAAGCCGGTGTGGTCACGGCATTGGTGGTCGCCGCCACGCTCGTGCCGGTGCCGACCGCTGCGGCGGCGCCGTCCGGCGAGGTCTCGGAGACCACCCGGCTGGCCGACCGGCGTGCGCTGGTGTCCGGCGACCGGGCGTTCGCGATGGGCGACGAGACCGGGCTGTACCCGGCAACGGGGTGGCACATCCGCGGCGAGATGGGTGGTTTCTGGGCACCGCCGGTGAAGCTCCTCGACGGCGTGTGGTTCGCGCTGGACGGATCTTGGCTGGGCAAGGACGTTCCGGCGACCAGGTACGCCCGTGGCCAGGGATACCAACGGTTCGAGTACCGCGGCGGCGGGCTTTCGGTGGACCGCGTGGAGTTCGTGCCCGCCGGTGCTCGGGCGACCGTCATCGGGTTGACGGTCCGCTCGGATCGGAAACGGGACGCACGGCTGGCGTTGGACGCCCATTCGGAGCTGATGCCCGCCTACCCGTGGGGCTGGACGACGCCCAACGCCAGCACCAACGGCCCGGACAGCGGATCTGTCGGCGACGGGGCCCTGGTGTTCCAGGATCCCGTCGGCTCGGCGGTCGTCGGGTCCGCGTCCCAGCCGACGGGCCACGCCCTGGGACCGGGTCACCGGGGACCGCAGGACCCGGCGGTGGTGTGCCCGGCGGACGGTCCGGCACCCGCGCGGTGCGACGATTCCGCGTTCGGCAAGGGCACCGGGGGCAGGCTGGAGTACTCGCTGCGGCTGGCCGCCGGGCGTCCGGCGACGCTCTGGTTCGCTGTCGCCGGTGGCGACACGGGCGGCCAGGCGCGTGCGACCTTCGACGCGGTCATGCGCGACCCGGCAGGTGCGCTGCACCGGACGGTGTCGGCCCGGCGTTCGGCCGCTTCGTCCACTGTGGTGGATCTGCCGGGTGACCGCCTGCTGGAGCGGAGCGTCGAGTGGAGCAAGCAGAACCTCCTCGATTCCGTGCAGGAGGTCCGCAACGCCCGCATCCGTGACGTCGACGAGGGCAAGGCGTATCCCGATCCGGTCGGGACCGTGCCACGGATGCGTTGGCTGGCCGCGGGTTTCCCGGACTACCCGTGGCTGTTCGCCACGGACGGCGAGTACAGCGCGTACGCGGCGGTGGCGGCCGGGCAGTTCGACATCGTCCGCGACCACCTCCGCGCGCTGCGGGACGTCAGCGAGATGTTGAACAAGCGCAGCGGCAAGGTGGTGCACGAGGTCGTGTCCACTGGAGACGTCTACTTCGGCAACAACACAGCCGCCGGGAACACCGACGAGACCGTGAAGTTCCCCAGCGCTGTCGCCTTGGTCTGGCGTTGGACCGGCGACAACTCGTTCCGCGACGAGATGTACGACTTCGCGGTGCGCAACCTCCGATACGTCACCGGCACGCTGGACAAGGACGGGGACGGCTGGCCGGAAGGCCTGGGCAACGTCGAACGCCAGGGTATGGGTCAGGAGAAGCTGGACAGCGCGGTCTACCTGATCCGCGGCCTGCTCGACCTCGCCGATCTGGCGGCGAGCAAGCACGACGGCGCGGTCGCGCGTTGGGCCGCGGGCAAGGCCGAGGACCTGCGGCGGCGGTTCGAGGCGCAGTGGTGGGTCAAGGAAGGCGTCGGTTACGCGGACTCGATCGACGACCCGGCCAATCCCGCGAACGACAACACCCCGGTGTTCCAGCGGCACTGGACCGGCGTCACGCCGATGGAGGCAGGCCCGCTCGCGTCGGCCGAGCACGGCAAGCAAGCGCTCGTCCAGCGCGAACGGGACTGCTACACCGGCGAGTTCGGGACGTTCCACACCGGGACCGGCCCGACCAGCGCACCGGTGGGCAATCCCGGACCGTCCTGCGACCCGCTCGTGTCCACAGTGGCCAGTGAGCGGGCCACGTACTCCTTGAACACGGCCGTGATGGCGGTGGCCGAGGGCAACTACGGCCGGATGGCCGCGCAGCGGCGGTACACGACCGGCAACGCGCGGATCCAGCTCGACCCGGCCGTGTGGGAGACACCGGGCGCGATGCCCGAGGTGGCGCCGTCGCCCGACTCCAAGGCCAACATCGACCGGCCGTTCCACGACCGGTCGATGAACCTCCAAGCTTGGGGCACGTACGGCACGCTCTGGCCGGTCGTGCACCAGCAGCTCGGGGTGGCGCCGGACCTCGGTGCCGCTCGCCTCGCGGTCGTCCCGCAGCTGCCCGATGGCCAGAACTCCGTCGCCGGTCGCGACATCCGGGTCGGTCGCGGCTCGGTCGACGTCAGTGTCGACCGGGACGGGAGCGTCTACCGGACCGAGGTCACGTCGCGCTCGGTCGGCGCGGCGCTGACCGTCGGCGTCGTGCTGCCCGCTGGGGCAACGATCGCTGCCGTACGGCTCGACGGCCGTCCCGCCGCGTATCAGGTCGCCACCACGACACGCGGAGCGGAGGTGCGTGTGGCCTCGCCTGGCTCGTCCGCACGGCTGGAGGTACAGGTAGGCCGCTAGAAACCCAGGCCCAGCACGGAAATCGCCGCGGGCACGGCGAAGTTGAGGAGCAGGATCGGGATCTCCTCGGCGACGCCGTAGCCCGCGGCGATCACCCGACCACCAGGTTCGCCAGGCAGAACAGGAACCACAGCGGCAGGAACACCAGCGTCGCCGTGCCACTGGGTTTCGCCGTGAAGAGGAGTATCCCGGCGAGCGGGAACCGAGGCAGCCGCACGCGTCAGGCCCTGATGGTCATCCGGGAGACCTTGCCCCCGTCGACGGTGAACACGAAGTGGCTCGGCCCGGTGAAGCCGTTCCCGCCGACCTGCGCGGTCACCATGGTCTCGCCGTCCCTGGTGTCCACTTCGGTCACGTCGAGGCTGACCTGTTTGCCGATGAACTCGTTGTCGCTCCACTGACCGATGCGTTCCGCACCGCGGAACTCGCGGCCCCAGTCGTCGACCACCCCGTCCTTGGTGAAGCACGCGAGGAAGGCCTCAAGGTCGTTGTTGTTCGCGGCGTCGATAGCCGCCTGCACAGCTGCATCCATCGTCACGCCGACAGCATGAACCCGAGTGCGCCCGTTCGCATCCCAGTGATAGGTTCCGCCCCCGGATCGGGGGACACCAATCACACGCTCGCAGGGGGCTCACATGACTACGGAACAGCCAGGCCCGCAACTGGGTGACAGCTTCTTCCGTTTGAGCCGAGTCAGATCGTTGACCAAGCTCGCCGTGGTGGCGATCGTCGGCGTGGTCGCCGCGATGGTGGAGAACGCCTACGTGACCTACGTCGTGTTCGACCTCAAGTCGAAGTACGACGACTACACGGCAGGCAACCTGAGCTCGACGGAACTGCTCGACAGCGCGGAGTACGTCGACAGCCTGGTATGGCCCGAACTCGGCTTCCTGGCGCTCGTCGGGATCCTGTTCGTGATGTGGATGTGGCGGGCGCGGACCAACGCCGAACTGATCGGCGGGTCGGAGTCGCAGTCACTGGCTGCCGGGTGGGTGCTCGGCGGCTGGATCATCCCGATCGTCAACCTCTGGTTCCCGTACCGGGTGATGCGGGACATCTGGCGGGCAAGCTCGCCACGATCGGACACGCCCAGCGCACTGGTGCTCGCCTGGTGGCTGGCTTTCATCGGCAACTACGTCATCTCGTTCGTCGTGGCGCGATACCCCCCGCATGACCGACAGCAACGACATCGACCTGCGTTTCTCCGCCATGACGTTCGACGCCGTGTCGACCTTCGTGCTCACCATGGCCGCCGGTGTCATGGTGATCATGATCGTCCGGCGGATCACCGCATGGCAGTCCGCGGGCTGAGAACGTGGCCCCGGTTCAACCGGGGCCTTTGCCGTGCACGCGGCGGTAGCTCCAGCCCAGCAGCACGAGCAGCACGATCCCGGACAGGATCAGGCTCGACCCGGTGCTCCACCCGCCGAGCGGCAGCCCGTCGACCGTGCCCCACACGACGCCCGCGGCGATCAACGCCAACCCGGCGAGAACAGACCAGGCGATCCGCAGCGGTGTCTTCACGCTGTCCTCGGCGGCCTTCATGGCCCGGTCACGGACGGGGTCGACGTACTTCTCCAGCGCGGGGAACTCCGAGGCGAGCACCAGCAGACCGGCGAGCACCAGCAGCAACCCCGGCCCCGGCAGGACGAGCAGGGCCACGCCGACGAGCAGGAGCACCCCGCCGACCACTGTCAGCGTCACCTTTTTCACCGCTGCCACTGTCCGATTGTCCGCGCCGCGGCGCGGATCCGCATTTCAGACCGCGGCTTCGACGTACACCCAGCGGCCGTCCTCGCGGGCGAAGCCGCTGTTCTCGTGCATGACCTCGGCCCGTCCGTTCTGCCGGTAGCTCGCGTTGAACTCGACCGTGCCCGCCGTGTGGAACGGGCTGCCTCCGGTCGTGCCCAGGATCTCCAGTCCGGTCCAGCGCAGCGCCGGGTCGAAATCGACCCGCTGGGGGCGGGTCGTGGAATGCCACGTCCTGAGTAGGTAGCCCTCGTCACCGACGGCGTAGGCGCTGTAGCGCGACCGCATCAACGCTTCCGCTGTGTTCGCCGTCGCGTCTCCCCGGTGCAGGACGCCACAGCACTCGGTGTACGACTTGCCCGAATCACAAGGACAGGTTTGTTGCCTTTTCACGCCGGACACGCTAACAAGATCGCGATGACGTTTCTGGGGGGGTCGCGTTGGTTTTGGCGTCCTTCGTGGGTTCTCATGGATGACCTGTGCCGGGTGTCGGACGAACTGGGTGCCCGCGGCGGGTTCCGCAAGATCAGCTAGGCGGTGTGCTGACTGGTCCGAACGGCGGTAGCCAACCGGCGGGGCCGACGGCATCCTGAAACGTTCCGCATGGGGCGGACCCGGTGACACCGCACCGGCATCCACCAAGCGGAGGACACGTTGCCCGACGAGGACACCCGGTACCTCGCACACCTCTGTGGGCTGGCTGACAACCCGAATCTGCCGGACCACCTGTTGGACAAGCTGGTCGCGATGACCAGCGGCGAGCTCGACGCCGGAGAGGACCTGTTCGGCGCACCGAGGACCGCCCACGTCCCGGAAGCGGCGGACATACCGGCGCTGGAGACGACAGGCGAGGTGATGGCCCGCCGGACGGACCTGCCGGTGGCCGCCTACCACCAGATGGCCACGGACAGGAGGCTGTGGGTGCGCCTCTACCTGGCGAGAAACCCGGCGCTGCCGGAAAGCCTGCTGTGGACCCTCGCGGACGACCGGGCCGTCCGGCCGGAACTGGCGTGGAACCCCAACGTGCCGCTGCGACTGCTCGCGGAGATAGCGGTGACAGCCGCCATCCCGCCCGTTCTCCTGCCCCGCGTCGCATCGGCGGCGCCCGCGGAACTGCGCTGGCTCGCCACCTCGGAACACTGGCAGGTACGCGCACTGGCGGCACCGCACCCCGACCTGCCCACGCACCTGACGGACAAGCTGATCGACGACCAGGAGATCAGCGTGGTCCAAGCACTGGTGGCAGCCAAGAACCCCCGATGCTCGACAGAACTGCTGCACGAACTGGCCCAACGCTCCCCAGCCGTGTGTCCGCACATCGCCCAGCACCCGAACGCCAGCGCGGAGACACTCATGCTGTGCCTGCGTGTGCTCCCCGCCCGCCGCCACGCGGCGAAGCACCCGAATCTCCCAGCAGGAACAATCACCGACCTGCTCGACGACCCGGACCTACTCGTCGCAGAGGCAGCGGCAGCGAATCCAGCACTGCCCCGAAAGGTCATGGAACGGGTCTTGCTGGAATCCTGCTGAAGGGCCCCCAAAACCGCGAAAGGCCCCGGAGCGGCCCACCGAAAATCGCTACCCTGAACAGGTGATCGACTTCCAGAAGAACACGGTCTTCAAGCTGTCCCCGGCGAAGGTGGACAACCTGGCCCCCGAAGTAGCCCCCATCCTGATCCAGGGCGAGCAAGTCCTCCTGGCGTTCAAGGCGGTACGCGACTACGTCGTCTTCACGACGAAGCGCCTGATAGCGGTGAACGTCCAAGGAGTGACGGGCAAGAAGAAGGACTACACCTCCCTGCCGTACAGCAAGATCCAGGCCTTCTCCATCGAGACGGCCGGAACGTTCGACCTGGACGCCGAACTGGACCTGTGGTTCAGCGGCCTCGGCAGCGTCCGGCTGGAGTTCCGGGGAGGAGCCAACATCCGCCAGATCGGCCAGCTGATCGCGGCCCACGCCCTCTGAACCTCGACGGAATAGTCACCGATCCTGACTTGTTCAGGTCGGCATGGAGCTTGGCATCTACAGTTTCGGCGACCGCCACCCCGACCCGGTCACGGGCGAGCAGGTGTCCGTCGCCGACGCTCTGGCGCAGACCATCGAGCGGATCCGGCTGGCCGACGAGCTCGGTCTGTCCTTCTACGGTCTCGGTGAGCACCACCTCGACCAGTACGCCATCTCCAACCCGGGGACCGTGCTGGCCGCGGCGGCGAGCGTCACCACGAACATCACGCTGTCCAGCGCGGTGACCGTGCTCAGCACCGAGGACCCGGTCCGGGTCTACCAGCAGTTCACCACGCTCGACCAGCTCAGCCGCGGCCGTGCCGAACTGCTCGCCGGTCGTGGTTCGTTCACCGAGTCGTTCCCGCTGTTCGGTGCGCGGCTCGAGGACTACGACGAGCTGTTCGAGGAGAAGCTCGCGCTGCTGCTGCACCTGGACCGCCAGGATCCCATCACGTGGTCCGGGAAGTTCCGCGAGCCGCTGGACAACGTCCGGGTGCTGCCGCGGCCGTACTCCGACCGGCTGCGGATCTCGATCGGCACCGGCGGCAACCCGGAGTCGTCCATCCGCACCGGACTGCTCGGGCTGCCTGTGGTCTACGCGGTGATCGGCGGCCAGCCGGAGCGGTTCAAGCCGCTGGTCGACCTGTACCGCAAGGCCGGGGAGTCCGGTGGGCACGCGCCCGGGGACCTGCACGTCACCATGGGCGGGGTCGGGCTGATCGCGAAGAACTCGCAGGACGCCAAGGAGGCGTTCTTCCCGTACTGGATGGAAACCATGCGGTACGGCTCGAAGGCGCGCGGCTGGCCGTTGCCGACCCGCGCGCACTACGACGAGTACGCCAGGGACGCCAACTCGCTGTTCGTCGGCAGCCCGCAGGAGGTCGCCGAGCGGATGATCAGCGTCGGCAAGCTGGTCGGCGCCGACCGGTACGCCATGCAGATGGACTGGTCCGGCGTGCCGCACTCGGCTGTGATGAACGCCATCGAGCTGCTCGGGACCGAGGTCCTCCCGCAGGTCCGCGCCGAACTGGGCTGAGCGGGGCGGACCCGCGGCGGTGAAAAGGTTTGGACCATTCGTCCTCCGGGAAGGAGGATGATCGGGTGACTACCGCTGCGGGCGCGACGCGCTCCTCGCTGAGTCTGCGATCCCTCCTTCCCCTCGCGGCGATCTGCGTACCGATCGGCGTGTCCAACGCGTTGACGTGGCCGTTCCTCGCGCTGTTCCTGAGCGACGAGGTGCACGCGAGTTCGGCGGCGCTCGGCGCCTTCATGCTGGTGTCCCCGCTGGCCGGGCTCGCGGCGAGCAGTTGGCTCGGCAGGCTCTCCGACGTTAGGGCCATGCGCCGCAACATCCTGGTCGCCGGAGCCCTCGCGGGCGCGACCGGTTCCGTCTTGTTCGCGATCGTCCGCGACTACTGGGTGTTGCTGGCTGTCTCGGTCACGCTGGTCGCCATCTCCTCGTGCCTGCTCGCGCAGATGTTCGCGTACACGCGCCAGTCGCTGGAGCGCACGAACCCCGCGAAGGCGTCGTTCGGCGTCAGCATCATGCGGACGCTGCTCTCGCTGGCCTGGGTCGGCGGTCCGCCGTTGGCCGCTCTGCTGCTCGACAGGACCGGCTTCGAAGGTCTGTACTTCGGCGCGGCCGCACTGTTCCTGGTCGTGGCGCTGATGTCGGCGCGGATGCCGGAACTGGGGCTGCGGCCACCGGCCGAAAAGGACGAATCAGTCGGCGCGGTCCGGCGGCAGATCGTGTTCGCCGCGATCGGTCTCGTTCTGCTGCAAGGGGGTTCGGCGCTGGGCGTGAACGCGATGCCGCTGTTCGTCACCAACGTCCTGCAGGGCACGACCGGCGACGCCGGGCTGATCCTCGGGCTGTGCGCCGCGCTGGAGATCCCGATCATCCTCTGGTTCGGACACCTGGCGACACGGTCCGACCAGCACCTGATCGTCCTGATCGGCGGGAGTGTCGCGCTGGGCTACCACACCGTGATGCTGTTGTCCGGCGCAGTCTGGCACGTCGCCGCCGGGCAGGTGCTCAGCGCGGTCGCGATCGCGGCGGTGATGGGTGTCGGCCTGACGTACTTCCAGTCGCTGGCACCGGAGCGGCCAGGGTTCGCGACCACGCTGTACTCCAACACCCTCACGGTCGGCGTCATGCTCGCCGGGCCACTGCTCGGTCTTGCGCGGGAGCTGGGCTACCGCACGGCGTACTCGATGAGCCTCGGCCTCGTCGTGCTCGGCCTGCTGTCGTTGTTCCTCGGCAGGCCGCGGCGGGTCACTTCAGCTTGAGCCGCTCCCCCAGCGGGAACGTCAGCGTCCGCACGAACGTCTCGGTCAACGGCACGTCGCGGATCCCCGCGATCCGAATCCCTTTGTCGGCCAACGGCTTGAGCACCGAACGACAGCCCGGCAGCAGTCGATCCCCGTTGGTACCAGCGGCGCGGGTACGGAAGGGCCTGTGCACGACCGATGTGGACGGTGTTGACGACGTGGCCGGTGTGACTGGTGTTGCCGCGACACCAAGCATGGCCAAAAGTTCTACAACCGAGCGACGCTCACCCGTACCCGCGAGGAGCATCGCCACGGTGCCGAGCGTGGCCACGATCGCGCGATCCAGCCGAGCGGCAGCCGCCAACCCGTCCCGAGCCGGACGCGGCGCACAGCGATCGCGGCGAGTGGCGTGCCCGCAGTCGGTCGGGCTGGTGCTGGTGTACCACCTGAATCGACGGGACATCTCCGCGGTGGACTGTGACGTTTCAACTCGTGAGGCGGATCACACTCCACAGTGGAACCGGCCGAGCCGGGGCACGATCCGGCCCGGCTCGACGGGCGGCTGTGATCGGGCAGACGGAACATTGGGCGCGAACCTGTCCATTGAAGGCCGATCAAGGCGGGCAATAGGGGGTGATCGGGGAGCATCCTGGGGGCAATCGATCGCATCGATCACGCCGTCGCGGACTTTTTGCCGACCGCTTTGCACAGGTCAGCGGGGCCGTCCGGAAAACTGTGACAGACAGGTGATCGCCAGGGAGTGGACAAGAACCGTCTACGGGGATACCGTTTCACCAGTGTCGCGCTCCCGGTAACCCCCAGGCTGGTTGAGCGCGACACCCTTTTTTTAGCCTCCGCCCTGGTAACGAAGCGCCATACTGGTGAAATCACCAGTCTGCTCCAGCAGCACGCGAGCTTCGGGAGTGCGTGCGAAGCGCGACGCGGCCACTGTTCGCTGAACGAACTCCACCCGCCGCACGAGCCGCTCGGTGCGTCGCGCGGGCTCGAGCGCGCACACCGGGCGCAACGCCTCCTCGGCCGCGTCCAGATCTTCGGTCAGCACCCGGGCGGCGACCAGTTCGAGCAAGGCGCGCACGTCGGCGTTGCTCGGTTTCTCGCCACGCGGCCGCGCCCGGTAGGCAGCCAGGCACTGCCCGGCCAGATCCGCGGCGGCGGCGCCGTTGCCGAGGCGCACGTGCGTCGACGCCGCCAGCAACAGCCCGGACGCCGGGCGCCACTCGAAGGATGTGCCTCCCCACAACGAGTCCGCGGGCGCCCGCTCGACGTACTCCCCCGCCAGCCGCAGAGCTTCCAGCGCGGTGTCCCGGTCCCCGATCGCCGCCCTCGCGCGCGCCTGGTTGTAGAGCAGGCCCGCCTGCCGGGCCGCGGGAGCCGACGGGATCTCCGGTTCCACCATTCGGAGCGCCTCCGCGGGCTGCTCGTCCCAGAACAGGATGTTGGCCCGCACGGTGCCCGCGTGCACGCGCAGTTCGTCGTGGCCCGCCAGGCTCGCGTGCCTGCCCGCCAGTTGGGCGTGACGGGCACCGGCGGCGGCGTCACCCAGGTCCTGGTGGGTGTAGGCCAGCAAGACGCCCAGACGGCCGCTCAGCGCGTGCAGGTCGCGCCGGGCGGCAGCGTGCGTCTCCCTGGTGAACCGGTCCCTCAGCGTGGCACCCAGCCGGGTCAGCCGCTCCAGCCGTTCGCGGGGCAGCGTGCCGGTGTAGTCCTTGATCAGGCGATCGACTTCGGCCTCGGTCACGTCACCCGACGCTACGCGCGGGCCCGGTGCGCCTCAAACCGACGCGGGTCGCGGTGTTCCCGCTCGGAGGCACCCCCAGTACCGCGCCTCCGAGCGAACGCGTCGACCGTGCCCGTGCCATCGCGGATCGGACGTTACCGACACCCGCAGTGACGCGTCAAGTACGCTGGACGGTCAGTGGACGCCCACGAAACGATCACCAAACGCTTGCACGGCAGGGGATCTCAGCTCCCGGCCGAGGGTGAGCAGGTACCGCGTCTCCTGGTACACAGTGGACTCGTCCGCCGTCAGCGCCGGCAGGAACGCCTTGTCGGACGACGCGTACCGCTTCGGCGCGCCCGCGAGGCTCTCCCGCCTGGCGACCTCGAGCCACCGCGCGGTGACGCCGACCCGGTCGTCGCCAGGGGTCGCCGTTGCCGCCTGCTCGACGAGATCCGGGTGGCACCACGAGTCGTGCAGGTGGAACGCGCTGTCGCGGATCTCGATGATCCGCCGGTGCAGCCGTTCCGACGCGTCGTCGACCGTGCGGATGTCCCGCCACCGGGACACCGGCCGGGTCAGCGCGATCTCCCCGGTCGCGTCCCTGAGCATGCGCCAAAGCGAGTAGAGCCGCAGCCGCCGGTAGTAGTGCAGCAACGCCGTGCGCATCGGCTCGAACGCGGCCACCACGCACCCGAGCGGCACCATGACGAAGCGCGCGGTGGACGCGTAGAACGCGACATCGGTGAGCACCGGCGAGCCGAACCACGTCAGCCGCTCGCCGACGCGGATCACCGCGAACGGCACCTCCATCGCGTTCCCGATCGCCACGAGCGCCAGCCCGGTGCGCAACGTCCGGCCGCGGATCCCCGGCAGGTGCCGCCACATCTGCCAGGCCGCGGCCCCCAGCGAGATCCCCAGGTAGGCGAAGATCAAGAGGTTGTACGCGGCGAACGGGCCGTCCGGTGACGGTCGGAACCGCTGGGCCGCCGGGGTGACGTAGTAGCACACGGTGATCGCGCCGGCGACGGCCCACGCGGTCGCCGCGCGCAACCAGCGCCCGCCGGAGGAGTGCCACCACGTGTCCTTGCGTGCCGCGATGTGCACGACGAACCGCCACGTCACGGCCGCGTCGAGGATCGCGAACAGGCCGCGGAACAGGTTGTGGAACTTCGGGTCACCGGTGAGCTGGTCGATCCAGTCGGCGAACCACGGCTGGATCGGGATCGCACCGAGCGCGATCACCACCAGCACGACCCACAGCGGGCGCTGCTGGGCGTCGCGGACCATCGCAGGCGTACGAACCAGCACGACCAACCAGACGACAGTCAGGACCACCCACCGGGAGATCTCCTCGAACATCAGGCAGCGCCGAAGACGGCCGACGCCCGCTGCTCGAACTCGCCGCCCGGCGGGCGCTTGCGCGCCTGCTTGAGCACCATCGTCGCGAACGCCTCGGCCAGTTCCTCCTGGGCGTTGGTGTGCGGGCTGGCCACGGCCGCGGCGATCACCCGCGCGGCCATGTCGTCGCCGTCCGCCGTGGCGGGGCCGGTGTTGTGGCCGGCCAGCATGTGGCAGATCTCGTGCAGGACGATGTGGTCGCGGTGGTACCCCGTCGTGCCCGCGCGGGAGATGACGTGGTCGCGTTCACCGTCGAAGTACCAGAGGCCGAACGGCAGCGCGGCCAGATCCAGTTCGTGCAGCAGCAGCGGGCGGCCGCGCCGCTCGGCCAGCGCCGCGCACAGGTCCTCGATCCGCCATGGTCTCGGCAACGGCGGTAAGCCGGTCATCAGAGTGGTTGCCTCGGTTCGCGCCTGTTTCCACGTCATCGCCTGCACCATCTCGTGGGTCACGGAACAACGCCGGCTCATCCGCCGGTCATCCGGGCTGTGGTCATCAGGGCCGGGGGTCGTCCGGGCGGCGCTGCCCCGACGCGATGTCCAGCGCCGTCCTAATCGCGTCGAGCTGGGCCTGGTCGAAGGTCGCCAGCCGGGCCGCGAGCGCGTGCACGGAGTCCGGGTTGGGTGTGCCGTGCTCCGGTGGGTGGAAGAACGCGGGCTGTTTGCCGAAGAACCTGGCCAGCAGCACTCTCGTCCGGTCGGTCAGGTTCTCCGCCTCGCCGGTGAGAATGTTGTGCACGTGGCCGTGTGAGATCGTGTCGCCGCCGTTCGCCTCGGCGATATCGGCCGAAATGCGCCGGACACCGGGGATTCGAGGGCCGTACTTCTCCGCCAGCTGCCTTTTCACGGTCGCGGCGAGCCACGACTCTTCCCGGTGCATCGGCTCGCCCCCAAGCTGTACGCGACGCGACGTCGACACGTTCACTGTACTCGACCTGTCACCGACCGCAGTGAAATGCCCCCGCGAACCGGTTGGACACGTAGTTCTACCCAAGCGACCGCCACATCCACGGCCGTAACCTTTCGCCGTGACCGCTGACTTCCTCGTGGACGTGCTCAACGCGGCCCGTGAACGCAGGGGCGCGCCCGCGATCACCGACGGCCGGGGCACGATCACGTACGGCGACCTGATGAAACGGGTACTGGGTACGGCACACCGGCTGCGGGACAACGGTTTCCAGGTGGGCGACCGGATGCTGTTCTCGGTCCGGCCAGGTGTGCGGTCAATCGTGCTCGCGCTCGGCACGGTCGCGGCGGGCGGAACCGTGGTGTTCGTCGACCCGGGCGATGCGCCCGAGTTGTTCCACAGCCGCTTCGCGCTGACCGAGCCGTCGTGGGCGGCGGCGGAGTCGGTGCTGTACGCGGCGGGCGTTCCTGGTCCGGTTCGGGCGATCGCACGGCGCCGCGGTCTTGTCGTGCCGTCGTACGGGAAACTCCCCGTCCGGCACATCCGGTCGGGCCCGTGGTTGCCCGGTGTGCCCCGTGGCGCGCTGTCGGCCGATCGACTGGCCGAACCTGTTCGCTACAACGAGTTTCCCACGCCGACGCCGGACAGGGACGCGGTCGTGGTGTTCACGTCCGGCACCACAGCCACACCGAAAGCAGTCGTGCACACCCGTGGTTCGCTCGGTTCGGCGCTGCGCACGCTCACGGCCCGGCGTTCGCTTGTCCACGGCGACCAGGTGCACACGAACCACCTGGCGCTGGGTTTGCCCGCGCTGGTCGCCGGTGCACAGTGGACGATCACGCCGAACTCCGGACCGGGTGCGCCGCACACCATCCTGTACGACCGGGTCGGCAACCGCCGCCAGTCCACGAATCTCCGCGCGACGTCGCGCCGGGCACAGGCGGGCGCTGAGATCCCTGAAGCCCGCGCCCGGTCGCGTTCGCCGGATCGATCCAGTCCGCTGGCTTCAACCTGCCCTGACGGACAGCACGTCGATCAGGCCCGCGATCTCCAATGACCGGTACGCCGCGCCGGACTGCGCCGCGGTGACGGCCAGTTCGATGTTCTTGGCCGCGGCTTTCTCGCGCCCGGCGATCAGTGCGGACATGCCAGCCGACGCCAGGAACGTGACCTCGGTCAGGTCGACGACCAGTCTGCCGCCGCTCAGTTCGCCGACCGCGGCCACGATCGCCTTCTCCAACGCTGGTGCCGTGCTGAGGTCGACCTCTCCCGCGAAGCCGAGCACGTGACCACCACCGTCGACTTCCCGCAGTGCCTTCACGTCCAGCAGTTCACCGACCACGTTGATCCTCTTCTGTTCGGAGGGACTCGCCCGCCCAGGTACCCCGGACCGGGTGTGGATCAAACCTGTTTTCTCGCCCGGAACGCCGCGGCCTTGACCCGGTTCTGACACGCTGTCGAGCAGAACCTCTTCGTCCCGTTGCGGGAGACGTCCACGAACACCCGGTCGCAGACGGTCGCCGTGCACACGCCTAGCCGGTCGTGCATGGGGTTGCCGAGCACGATCGCGAGCGCGGTCGTCATCGGTGCCGCCCACGCACGGGCCCATGTCTCGGATGCGGTGTGGAAGTGCAGGTGCCATGGCTTGTCGTCGTGCTTGATCAGCAACGGCGCCGCCTGCGTGTCCGCCAGCAGGGTGTTGGTGAGTTCGCAGGCGTCGTCGACGCGGTCGTCGTCGACTGCTTCGAAGATCGTGCGCAGGCGTGCCGCGTACGTGCGCAACTGGTCGATGTCGTCGCTGGTCACGGTCTCGTCGCCGACCAGGTTGCTGACGTCCGGGTCGACGGCTGTGTAGGCGCGGCCCCGGGCCTGCCCTGGCGTGAGCTGGTTGACCGCTTCGACCGCCGCGGCCACGATCCCGCTCGCGTAACCGTCAAAGTCCACTTGACCAGTCACCCCTTCCCTGTCTAACGTCACTGCCGAACAGGATATCGACAGTGACGAGGTGAAGCATGACCCAGGTGACCAGCACCGCTGCCGAGACGTGGTTGCGCCGGTGGGACACGCAGCAGGAGCGGTACATCGCCGACCGCGAAGAGCGGTTCACGGTCCTGTGTGACGTCGTGGAGGCCGCGTTGGCCGACGTCGAACAGCCGGTGGTCCTCGACCTCGGCTGCGGACCCGGCTCACTGGCCGGGCGTCTGCGCCCACGGCTCCCGCACGCGACGATCATCGGCATCGACTCCGACCCGCTGCTGCTCGGCCTCGCTCGTTCGCACTACACCGACGGCATCACGTGGATCGACGCGGACCTCGGCACAGGCGACTGGGTCGCGGAGGTGCCGCGGACCATCCACGCGGCGGTGTCCACAACGGCATTGCACTGGCTGCCCGAGCACAAGCTCGCGGAGCTGTACCGCACAGTGAGCACTCTCATGGCGCCCGGCGGTGTGTTCGTCAACGGCGACCACATGGGCCCCGGCGACGAGTACCTCAACGGTCTCGCCGCGGTCGTACGCCGCCGCCGGGCGGCCAGGGCAGGCGTCGAGGACAACGAGGACTGGGGCGCGTGGTGGGACGCGGCCCGTACCGCGCCCGAACTGGCCGCACTTGCTCAGGCCCGCGAGGAACGCCTCGTGCACAAGGACGACCACAACGCGAACACGCTGACGACACCGTCACACGCCGAACTGTTGCGTGCCGCGGGGTTCAGCAGCGTGGCCCCGCTGTGGCAGGTGGGTGACGACCACATCCTGGTGGCAGTCAAGCGTTGAACGCACGGCGGTAGGCCGCGGGCGTCGTGCGCACGGCCGCGACGAAACGACGCCGCAAGTTGGTGGCGGACACCAGCCCGACCCGGCGGGCGATGGCCTCCACCGACAGGTCCGTCTCCTCCAGCAGCGCCCTGGTCGCGTTGACCCGCTGGGTCAGCAGCCAGCGACCAGGGCTCGTGCCGAGTTGCTCGTCGAACCGGCGGGCCAGGGTACGCGGCGAGATCTTCAGGAACGCGGCCATGTCCTCGACACCGATCGGCTCGGCCAGCCGCTCGGTCACCCACTCCAGCAGGCCGCCGAGTGACTGGTCCGGCTGGGTGACCGGGATGTCCACGGTGTACTGCGTCTGACCGCCTTCCCGGTGCGGCGGCAGGACCATGTACCGCGCCAGGTGCACAGACCGCGCGGCACCGAGGTCGTTGCGCACCAAGTGCAGGCACAGGTCGATCCCGGCGCCCGCTCCCCCGCTCGTGGCCACGTCGCCGTGGTCGACGTAGAGCACGTCGGGATCGACCTCCACACGCGGGAACAGCGCCCGCAACTGGTCGGTCCGGGACCAGTGCGTGGTCGCGCGGCGGCCGTCGAGCAGCCCGGTCTGAGCAAGAGCGAACGCTCCACTGCAGATCGTCACGAGACGGCAGCCACGCTTGTGCGCGCGTTTCAACGCACGCAAGACGGCAGGCGACAGTTCGGCGTCGTACGGCCGCCAGCCGGGGATGATCACGGTGTCGGCTTCGTCCACGGCAGACAGCCCGTCGGTGACGACCATGTCGTACCCAGCGGTCGTCGGCACCGGGCCTGGGCGCTCCGTGCACACCCGGAAGTCGTAGTAGCGGGGCAGGAAGTCCCGTTCGAGGCCGAAGACCTCGTTCGCGCAGGCGAGTTCGAAGGTCGACTGGACCGGGCGCACGAGAGCGACCACGCGATGCATGGCAACAAAGTACCCAATGATGTCTTTCCTGACACTGGCCGCGTGCCGCGGCGCGGGCGAGGCTCGAGCCATGGAATTCGAATCGACGCGCACCGCCGACGCCCCGGTCCACCAGTTGTTCCCGGGTATCCGGCTGCGTCCGCTGTGGAAGGGCGCGAACGGCGCGTCCGCGAACGTCGTGGAGATCGACGCGGGCGCGTGCTGGGAGGGCAAGGACGTGCACGAGCCCGGCCCGGAGGAGGTCTACGTGGTCAGCGGCGTGTTCAACGACGGCTTCAACGACTTCTCCGCCGGGTCGTTCATCCACGCCCCGGCCGGGTCGTGGCACATCCCGCAGAGCAGGACGGGCTGCGTGCTGTTCGTGTTCTACCCAGAAGGTTAGGCCGGAAGGCTAGGACTGGTACCGGTCGAGCAGCCAGCGGCCCAGCACCCGCAGCCGCCCGGTCAGCTCGACCGGTTCGAGCACGTCCAGATCGAGGTTGAGGTACGCCAGCCACCGGGCGGCCCAGTCGAGGTCATCGGTACCGAACCGCAGCTCGCACTCGTAGTCGTCGTCGATCACGGTGGCCACGCTCGGGTCCACCATCTCCCGGACAAGATCGCCCGACGTGTACACCCGCACACGAACGCGGTGACGCCACGGCCCGTGAGCGAGCGCGTCGGAAACGAACGCGGCGGCATCAGACGGCGGCTCAGGCGCTGAGAACCGGGTGCCGAGAGGTTGGACGTGGTCGACGCGGTCAAGTTTGTACACCTTCCACGCCGTCGCCCCACGCGGACACGCAACGAGGTACCACCCCCGCCGCACACTGACCAAACGATGTGGCTGCACGTCCACCGGCCGCGATTCCATCTTGCCGCCCTTGCGGTGCCGGATCCGTATGGCCTCATCGGCACGGCACGCCAGCGCGACGGGAATGAGCACTTCCCGGTCAGCGCTGCGTTGTGCGGGCCACCGCGACGATTGCACGTCGGCCAGCGCATCCAACCGTCGATGCCACCGCGACGGCACGACCTGGCCGAGCTTGGCCATAGCCGTCACCGCAGCGGCCTCAAGACCGTCGACAGAGGTCGCCGTACGCAGTCCGAGCGCGACAGCGGCCACCTCGTCCGCGTCGAGCAGCAGCGGCGGCATGGCGTGGCCGGGCGCGAGTCGGTATCCGCCGGTCCGGCCTGCCTCGCCCTCGATGTGATAGCCGAGTTCCCGCAGTTGGGCGACGTCGCGGCGAGCCGTGCGCTCGGTCACGCCGAGGCGCTCCGCGAGCCGGGTCGCCGAGATCCCCGGATGCGCCTGGAGCAGGGAAAGTGTCTCGATGCGGCGGTTGGTCGTGCTCACGAGACCATCATCCGCCATGAACCCGGACAGTAGATGTCCTAGTTGCGTTCCATACTCGTCCCATGACCGAGATTTCACTGCTCCGCCCCGAGGGCCTCGTCCAGTCCCCCGCGTTCACCCACGTCGCGATCGTGCCGCCCGGCGCGACGACCGTCTACGTCGGCGGCCAGAACGCGGTGGACAGCGAAGGCAAGCTCGTCGGCGGGGACGACGCCGCCGCGCAGACCGCCCGGGTGATGGAGAACCTGCGCACAGCGCTGGCAGCGGCGGGCGCGACCGTGCACGATCTGGTGTCGGTCACGCTCCTGCTGGTCGAGGGAGCCGACCTGAACGCGGCGTATCCCGTCGCGGCCGCGGGCCTGGAAGGCGCGACGCCCCTGATCACGGCCGCCCGCGTGGCCAACCTCGCCGTGCCGGGCGCTCTGCTCGAGGTCGGCGCCGTCGCCGCGGTGATGGCATGAGCGGCATGCGGCAGTCCCAGGTCGGCCTGACCAAGGACGCGGGCTGGCAGATCGGCGTGTCGAAGACCGTCGACCACCCGGCCCCGGCGGTGTGGGCCTTCCTCACCTCGCCCGAGGGCATCGCGATCTGGCTCGGCGAGGGCGTGACCGTGCTGTCGGACCTCGGAGCCGGTTACGAGACCAAGGGCGGCGTACGCGGTGAGACCCGCAGCTTCCACAACCACGGTCGGCTCCGCCTGACCTGGCAGCCGAAGGACTGGAAGCACGAGACCACGCTGCAGCTGACCGTCACGCCCGTCGGTGAGGGGCGTGCGCGGTTGGGCGTCCACCAGGAACGATTGGCCGACGCTGCCGAGCGGGATCAGCAACGGCGTCACTGGCAGGGTGTCGTCGCCGCACTCGTCGAGGCGCTGCCTGGAGGTACCGTCACGTGACCTGGACGGCGACGATGCACGTGTCGTCGTCCGTGTCGGCGCTGCTGTAGCGCACCAGGTGATCGAGGCGTTGCTCCAGCGGACCGGTCGTGGTGGCGGCCAGCTCGCGCAACTCCTCCAGAGCTCCGTCCAGGTCACGGTCGCGGCGTTCGATCAGGCCGTCGGTGTAGAGCATCAGCATGTCCGACGGCTCCAGCTCCAGTTCTTCCTCCGCGTACTGGGCTTCCGAGACCACACCGAGCATGGTGCCGTGCGGCAACGGGAGAAGGCTGGCACTACCCGAACGAACCAGCAGCGGCGGCAGGTGCCCGGCCCGAGCCCAGCGCAGGGTCCGGGTTTCCGGGTCGTACACCCCGCAGATCGCGGTGGCCATCACGCTGTCGGTCAGGTGGTGCGCCACCAGGTTCAGCCAGCCCAACAGCTTCGCCGGGCCCGCGCCGGTCGTCGCGAGGCCGCGCAACGCGTTGCGGAGCACCACCATCCCGGTCGCGGCCTCGATGCCGTGGCCTGCGATGTCCCCGACGGACAGGAGAATCTTCTTCGACGGCAGGACAATCGCGTCATACCAGTCGCCGCCGACCAGCGCGCCGCTCTCGGCCGGCAGGTAGCGCACGGCGATGCTCAGGCCGAACGTGTCGATCGGATCGGGCCGGGACGGCATGATCGCGCGTTGCAGCTGCAACGCCAGGCGATCGCGTTCGGCGGCGTGCTGTTCGGTCTGGGCCAACTGGTCGCGTGTCACCGCGAGGGCGACTTCCGTCCAGTGCTGAGCCGAGATGTCCTGGTACGCGCCGCGCACCTGCAGCAGCTGGTTGTCCCCGTCCAGCACAGGCTCCGCGATGACACGCACGTGCCGGGCGACGCCATCCGGGCGTTGCAGGCGGAACGCCGTCGACGCCGAGCGGTGGTGGTGCAAGACGGAACGGAGGAACCGGCTGATCGCGGGACCGTCGTCGGGGTGGGCCTGGTCAGCCAGTTGCTTCAACGGCACTGGCGGCGCGCCCTGCGGAAGCCCGTACAGGTCGAACAGCTGGCTGTTCCAGCTGACCTCGCCGGTGAGCACGTTCTCGTCGAACCCGCCGATCCTGCCCAGGCGCTGCGCGTGCTGCAGCAGGCTGGTCAGGCGGGTCGTCTCGTCCTGCAGACGCCAGATCATCAGCACCGCGTTGCCGTACCGGCTCAGGCTCACGTCCGCGGTGACTGTCACCGGGACGTCCGCGACCAGTGTCGTGATCGGCATGTCCTCGGCGCGGAACGGCTCACCGGTGGCGTGCACGCGTTCGATCTTCTCGAACATGCCGCCGCCGTCCGCGGCCATCGGGTACGACTCGAGCACGGTCGTCCCGTCGACCAGGCCGCGGGGACGCCCGGCCGGGTCGACGAACCGCTGGTTCACGTGGTGGATCCGGAAGTCCACCACCCGCCCCTGCTCCAGCCGGGGCACCAGGACCAGAGCCGGGTCCAGTATCCCGTCGGCCAGGTCCGCCAGCCGGGCCACGTCCTCGGCCAGCCTGCCGACCGCGCCCTCGTTGAACGTGTGCGCGCACAACTCGGCCAGCGCCTCGATCTGACGGCGGACCGCGACCGGTTGCGGCTCAAGGGGGTGCGTCCAGCTGATCTCCAGCACCCCGGCGATCTGGCCGCTGATCACCGCGGGCGCCGCGACCCGTCCGCCGGACGCGGGCCCGATCGACGGCACCCCGGCGCGGGACACGTCGTCCAGCCAGACCGTGCGCCGGTCGGCCAACGCCAGCCGCGCGAGCGTGGCCACACCCGGTGGCACGTAACGCCACCGGCTGGCCTCCTGCGGAGGGAATCCCGCGAACCCCGCCAGCGCCAGCGACGTGTCGGAGTCCACCGCCCACACGGCCACGGCAGCCGCGCCCAGCGGAACGAGCGCCTGCTCCAACAACGACTGCGCGACCGCCTGCGCGTCGCCCGCGGCGGCGAGCACAGCGCTCTCCGCCTTGCGCAGCCGCACGTTGTCCACTTTGGACGACGTGATGTCGGTGATCCCGTCGACCGCCGTGTCGTTGACGATGTCGGCCGCCAGTTCCAGCACCGTGACACCCGACTGTTCCGCGAGCACCTCGAGCTGCTCGGCAGCCTGCACGGGCCCGCACCGCAGCCGTTCGACGAGAATGCCCTTGGCCAGCTCGATCAGGGCACGCCCGTCGGCGGTCACGTGCGCCTGCTTGACCTCTTCGCGCAGACGCTCGACCGTCGCGGCGAGTCTGCGCACCGGCTCGCTCACGCGCCGAGCCAGCGCTGGATGCGCGCGATCAGGTGGTCGGCGTCGACCGGCTTCGTGACGTAGTCGTTGGCTCCCGAGGCCAAGCTCTTCTCCTGGTCACCGGGCATCGCCTTGGCGGTCACCGCGATGATCGGCAGTTCGCCGTACGCCGGCATGGCCCGGATCGCCGACGTGGCCGTGTAGCCGTCCATCTCCGGCATCATCACGTCCATCAGGACCAGGTCGATCTCCGGGTGCGCGGTCAGCGTCTCGATGCCCGTGCGCCCGTTCTCCGCGTGCAACACCTGGATCCCGTGCAGCTCGAGCATGCTGGTGAGGGCGAACACGTTACGCGCGTCGTCGTCGACCACGAGCACCGTCCGCCCGGCGACCCGGTCGTCATAAGTGCGTGGCGTGGACTTCGCCGCACTGTCCACACGCACCAGCGGCAGCTTCTCCGCGGTCAGGTGCAGCACGATCCGCTCCCGCAGCTCGTCCAGGCTGGCCAGCAGTTCCGTCCGGTCCTGCAGCGCGGACTCCTGCTGTGCGTCCAGCCTGCGGTTGTTGTGCGCGAGGACCGGCACGTCACGCAGCGCGGGATCACGTTCCAGAGCGTCGAGCAACGTCCACGCGGCGCCGTCCGGCATGTCGACTTCGAGCACGATGCAGTGCGACGCGGTCTCGGCCAGCGCCACCGCCGCCTCCTCGGCCGTGGTCACGGTGACCAACTCGACAGGTCCCCGATCGTCCGGATCGGTGCTGACCGGGAGATCCGCGATGGCGCTCTCGGCGACCAACGACAACAACCCGCGCGGATGGCTCTCGATCACCAGCAGCCGCCGCTGGCGCTGGGACGTGACCGGTGGCTCCTCGGCGGCGACCGCCGCGGGCGGCTCGACCGGTTGCGCACCGGTCAGTTCCTCGAAGTCCGGCCGGGCCACCGGCATGTAGAGCGTGAACGCGCTGCCCTGGCCCGGTGTGCTGCGCACGGCGATCGCCCCGCCGAGCAGGTAGGCGATCTCCCTGCTGATCGACAGGCCGAGGCCGGTGCCGCCGTACTTGCGGCTCGTGGTCCCGTCGGCCTGCTGGAACGCGCCGAAGATGGATTCCAGCTGCTGTTCGGGGATCCCGATCCCGGTGTCCAGCACGCGCAACGCGATCGCCGGGCCGTGCCTGCGCACCGACGCGGGCAACTCGGCGGCCGTCGCCGGTTCGATGCGGAGTTCGACGCTGCCGGACTCGGTGAACTTCACCGCGTTGGACAACAGGTTGCGCAGCACCTGCCGCAGCCGGGAGTCGTCGGTGAGCACCTCGCCGGGCACGCCCGCGGCCGTGGTGATCCGGAACTCCAGGTTCTTCTGCGTGGTCAGCGGGCGGAACGTCGCGTCGACGTAGTCCAGCAACTGGCGCAGTGACACGCGTTCCGGGCTGACGTCCATCTTGCCCGCCTCCACCTTCGACAGGTCGAGGATGTCGTTGATCAGCTGCAGCAGGTCCGACCCGGCCGAGTGGATGATGCTGGCGTACTCGACCTGCTTGGGCGTCAGGTTGCGGCTGGCGTTCTGGGTCAGCAGCTGGGCGAGGATCAGCAGGCTGTTGAGCGGGGTGCGCAGCTCGTGGCTCATGTTGGCCAGGAACTCCGACTTGTACTTCGACGCGAGCGACAGCTGCTGCGCGCGGGTCTCCAGCTCCTGGCGGGCCTGCTCGATCTCCAGGTTCTTGGTCTCGATGTCCCGGTTCTGGGTGGCCAGCAGCGCCGCCTTCTCCTCCAGCTCGGCGTTGGAGCGTTGCAGCTCCTCCTGGCGCACCTGGAGTTCCTCCGAGCGGGCCTGCAGCTCGGCGGTGAGCCGCTGCGACTCGCCGAGCAGCTCGTCGGTGCGGGCGTTGGCCACGATCGTGTTGACGTTGACGCCGACGGTCTCCATCAGCTGTTCGAGGAAGTCGCGGTGGATCTGGGTGTAGCGGCGCACCGACGCCAGTTCGATCACGCCGAGGATCTGGTCCTCCACCACGATCGGCAGCACGATGACGTTGGTCGGCCTGGTCTCGCCGAGACCGGACGACACCGTGATGTAGTCCGGCGGCATGTCGTCGACCGCGATCGTGCGCCGCGTCCGCGCGGCCTGGCCGACCAGGCCCTGACCGAGCCGGAACCGGGTGGCGCGGGTGTCGTCGGGGTGCCCGTACGAGCCGACCAGCCGCAGTTGCGTGTCGTCGTCGGCCAGGTAGAACGCGCCGTACTGCGCGGAGACCAGCGGTGTCAGCTCGTCCATCACCAGCTCGGCGACGACGGCGAGGTCGCGGCGGCCCTGCATCAGCGCGGAGATCTTGGCCAGGTTCGACTTCAGCCAGTCCTGGTCCTGGTTGGCCCTGGTGGTCTCGCGCAGCGACTCCACCATCGAGTTGATGTTGTCCTTGAGCTCGGCGACCTCGCCGGACGCCTCGACCGTGATCGACCGGGTCAGGTCGCCCTCGGCGACCGCGCTCGTGACCCCGGCGATGGCCCGCACCTGCTGGGTGAGGTTCCCGGCGAGGTCGTTGACGTTCTCGGTGAGCCGCTTCCACGTCCCGGACACGCCCTCGACCTCGGCCTGGCCGCCGAGACGGCCCTCGCTGCCGACCTCGCGGGCCACCCGCGTGACCTCGGCGGCGAACGCCGACAGCGTGTCCACCATCGTGTTGATCGTGGTCTTGAGCTCGAGGATCTCGCCGCGGGCGTCCACGTCGATCTTGCGGGTCAGGTCACCGAGTGCGACGGCTGTCGTGACCTGGGCGATGTTGCGGACCTGGTTGGTCAGGTTGTTCGCCATGAAGTTGACGTTGTCGGTCAGGTCCTTCCACGTGCCGGCCACGTTCGGCACGCGGGCCTGGCCGCCGAGGATGCCCTCGGTGCCGACCTCGCGGGCGACACGCGTGACCTCGTCGGCGAACGCCGACAGCGTGTCCACCATGGTGTTGATCACGCCGGCGAGCGCGGCGACCTCGCCCTTGGCCTCGACCGTGATCTTCTGCGACAGGTCACCCCGGGCCACGGCCGTGGCGACCTGGGCGATCGAGCGCACCTGACCGGTCAGGTTGGACGCCATCACGTTGACGTTGTCGGTGAGGTCCTTCCACGTGCCCTCGGCACCGCGGACACCGGCCTGGCCACCCAGGTTTCCTTCCGTGCCGACCTCACGGGCCACACGCGTCACCTCGTCGGCGAACGAGGACAGCTGGTCGACCATCGTGTTGATGGTCTCCTTGAGCTCCAGGATCTCGCCGCGGGCGTCGACTCGGATCTTCTGCGACAGGTCACCGCGCGCGACCGCGGTGGTCACCTGGGCGATCGAACGGACCTGCGCGGTCAGGTTGTCCGCCATCACGTTCACGGACTCGGTCAGCGCTTTCCAGGTCCCGGACACGCCTTTCACGTCCGCCTGACCGCCGAGGCGGCCTTCGGTGCCGACCTCGCGGGCCACCCGCGTGACCTCGTCGGCGAAGGCGGAGAGCTGGTCGACCATCGTGTTGATGGTCTCCTTGAGCTCCAGGATCTCGCCGCGGGCGGTCACGTTGATCTTCTGCGACAGGTCACCGCTGGCGACGGCGGTGGCGACCTGGGCGATCGAGCGCACCTGCGCGGTCAGGTTGCCCGCCATGAAGTTCACCGAGTCGGTGAGGTCGCGCCAGGTCCCGGACACGCCCTTCACGTCCGCCTGGCCGCCGAGGATGCCCTCGGTGCCCACTTCCCGCGCCATGCGCGTGACCTCGTCGGCGAACGAGGACAGCTGGTCGACCATCGTGTTGATGGTGTTCTTCAGCTCCAGGATCTCGCCACGGGCGTCCACGTCGATCTTCTGCGACAGGTCACCCTGGGCGACCGCCGTGGTGACCTGCGCGATGTTGCGGACCTGGTCGGTCAGGTTGCCCGCCATGAAGTTCACCGAATCGGTGAGCTCACGCCACACGCCGCCGACGCCGGGCACCTGGGCCTGACCGCCGAGCCGTCCCTCGCTGCCCACTTCCCGCGCCACGCGGGTAACCTCGTCGGCGAACGACGAGAGCTGGTCGACCATCGTGTTGACGGTCTCCTTGAGCTCCAGGATCTCGCCACGGGCGTCCACGTCGATCTTCTGCGACAGATCGCCGCGGGCCACGGCGGTGGCGACCTGGGCGATGTCGCGGACCTGGGTGGTCAGGTTGCCCGCCATGGCGTTCACCGAGTCGGTCAGGTCCTCCCACGTCCCGGACACGCCGGGCACCTGCGCCTGACCGCCGAGCCGCCCCTCGCTGCCGACCTCGCGCGCGACACGCGTGACCTCCGAGGTGAACAGGGAAAGCTGGTCGACCATGCCGTTGAAGACCGTGGCGATCTCCCCGAGCAGACCGTTCTCCTCATCCGGCAGCCGGATGCCGAAATCACCGTCGCGGACCGCCGTCAGGCCGGCGAGCAGTTGCCTGAGGCCAGGTTCACCGATTTCGCCGCCGTCCGAACGCGCTTTGTCCACCGAAACACCACCCACGTCCAACCCCACTGTCGTCGCGCAGCCCGCAAGGGCCCGAGTCGCTTCCCGCCCTTGGCTAGACGGTGGTACAACGCGAAACACTACAGGCAGAGTGAATCAGGACTCGCACTCGATTGACATGGATGGCAGGCAACGGGGTATCCGGACCCGTGGCACGCGATCCGAAGGACTTAGACGACCCCGACTGGGCCAAAGACAGGATGGACTTCGTCGCCGACCGCGACAGCGCACTGGGCCCGTTGGCCCAGCAGTTCGTCGTGTTGACCACATCGCTGCTGACCACACACACGGCGGCAGGTGTGCTGCAGGAGTTGGCGATGGCGGCCGTGCGGTTCCTGCCCGGCGCCGACATGGTCAGCGTCACCTTGCGTGACGCCGACGGCAGGCTGCACACCCCTGTCTCCACCGATCCGTTGGCGGTCCGGCTGGATGAGGTGCAGTGCGAGAGCGGCCGCGGACCGTGCGCGACGGCGGTGGCCCCCTCCGGCCCGGCGTACTCGCTGAGCAACGACCTGGCGTCGGACAACCAGTGGCCGGAGTTCGCCAAGGCTTCGTTGGACGTGGGGTTCCACGCCGTGCTGTCGACCGCGATGATGCGTGATCCGCAGCCACCGGAGCTGTCCGGCGCGATCAACGTGTACTCGCGGCGCCGTCGCGCGTTCAACGCCCACGACCGCGACGTGATGCTGTTGCTGGCCAGCCACGGATCGCTGGCGTTGGCCACGTCGCGCGCGATCACGTCCGCGCAACTGCAGGCCGAGCACCTGCACAAGGCCATCGACAGCCGTGACGTGATCGGTCAGGCGAAGGGAATCCTCATGCAGCGCAGGAAGATCAGCGCCGACGAGGCGTTCGACGTGCTGCGGGAGACGTCCCAGTCGCTCAACGTCAAACTGTCCGAACTGGCCGAGACCCTGGCGGGCAGGCACCTCGAGATCGACTAGTCGTCGTGCCGGTCGATGTCGGGTTCGTCCGGTGCCGACTCCTCCGGCTGACTGGTGTGCACGTCCTCGGGGTTGACGTGTTCGTCGGCTTCGCTGCGCAGCGACCGGATCCCGGAGTTGAGCACGGCCAGCAACGGGACGGCCAGCAGCGCTCCGGTGATCCCGGCCGTGACGACACCGGCGGAGATCACCAGGACGACGGCGAGCGGGTGCAGGCGCACCGCCCGGCCGAGCAACAATGGCTGCAGCACGTGCCCTTCCAGCTGCTGCACGGCGATGACCACCGCGAGCAGGATCAGCGCGGTCACCGGGCCGTTGGCCACCAGGGCGATCAGCACGGCCGCACCGCCCGCGACCACCGCGCCGATGATCGGCACGAACGCGCCGAGGAAGACCAGTGCCGCGAGGGGGAACGCCAACGGGACCTCGAGGATGAGCATCCCGATCCCGATCCCCACAGCATCCACTGTGGCCACCGCGATGGTCGCCCGCACGTAGCTCACCAGTGCCGCCAGCCCCCTGCGGCCCGCGACGTCGATCCGGGTGCGGTGGTCGCTGGGCACGCCGCGCAGCAGGAAACCCCAGATGCCGGGGCCGTCGTAGAGCAGGAAGATCAGCGAGAAGATCACCAGCAGCACCTGGCCGAGCACCTCGCCGATGGTCAGCGCGGTGTTCAGCGCCCCGGTCGTCAGATCGCTCTGGCTGCCCGCGACGGCGGTGACGAGGTTGTCGAAGAACTTGCGGATCTGGTCGTCGCGCAGGTGCAGTGGACCGTTGGTCAGCCAGTTCGAGATGGTCTCGACGCTGCGGGACAGCTGGGTGCGCAGTGCGGGCAGGCCGCTGACGAAGGTGGAGACCACGAAGGTCATCAACCCGCCGAAGACGGCGAGACCACCGACGATGACCAGCGCGACCGAGAAACCCCTCGGCACCCGGTGGCGGTTCAAAAAGGACACAGCCGGGGTGAGCAACGCCGACAGCAGCAACGCGATCGCGAGCGGCACGACGACGGGCGCGAGGAAGCCGACGACGTGCCCGAGCACGTAGAGCGCGGCGGCCACGACCACCACTCGCCAGCTGATCGCGGCGGTCACCCGCAGCAGTCGTGGCACGTTGTTCGGTTGTTGCGACACCCGGGCCCACCTCCGACCTGTGGCTGCCCTGGCGCAGGCAGAACTAAACCGATGTGACCTGATCATCGGGTCCCGGCTGTGAACTCGATCGAACTTTCCGCACTGCGACCGCCCGATCTGTGCGCATAATTGGTCTGGACCTCGCGACGACGGGAGGATCAGACGAATGCGTGGCACGACCGTCCTACCAGGGACACCCTGCCTGCCACCCCGCAATGGAGAACCGCCCATCCACCGGTTGGAGACACCCGACGGGATGGCCTTCGAGATGGGCACGTTCGACGCGCTCGGCCCGCTGTCCCACGCCGACTTCCCGCACCGGCACACCTTCCACGAGATCGTCTACGTGACGAGTGGGACGGGCACGCACGTCGTGGACATGGCCAGATGGGAGCTGGAACCACCGCACCTGTGCGTGATCGTGCCCGGCCAGGTGCACCACTGGGAGAACGTGACCAACCTCGACGGGGCCGTCATGCTGTTCACCGACGACTTCCTCGTCGACCACCCCGCGGACCGGGACCTGCTGCACAAGCTGAGCGAACGGCCGTGGCTCACACTCGACCCGCAGGCGCACCGGCGGATGACGCACCTGCTCGACGAGATGCACGAGGAGTTCAAGGAACGGACCGAATCCGTGCTCAGAGCCCTGCTGCACGTCATCGTCACCAGGGCGGGGAGGCTGACCGAGACCGCGGGCCCGTCGCCGGTCAGGGCGAACGCGGTCGCGCAGAAGTTCGTGAAGATGACCGCGCACACCGACCTGTGGACCGTCCGCCAGTACGCCGAGCAGATCGGGGTCACCCCCGGGTACCTCACGGACGTGATCCGCAACGCCACCGGGCGCACACCGTCCCAGCTGATCCGCGAGACCAGGATCAGGGAGGCCAAACGGCTGCTGATCAGGACCGATCTGACCGTCCGGCAGATCTCGCAGCGGATCGGGTTCGCCGACGCGGCCTACTTCTGCCGGTTCTTCCGCCGCGAGACCGGCGACAGCCCCGGCGACTTCCGGGAAAAACACCACGACTGGCCGCACCAGTCCATCGTCAACGAGAAACCGGCTACTTAGGTTGATTGTCACTGTCCCACGCGCCCACAAGGACCTGGAATGGACAACCAACCCAGCCGGAAGACGGTGTTACGCGCCGCGCTTGCCGCTGGTGTCGCCGTGCCCGCTGCCCTGCTCGCGGTACCGGCACTCGCACGCACCAGTACGCAAGCGCCTCCGCTCACACCTGCCTGTGATGACGGCGATGACCCCACCCCACCACAAACGGAAGGCCCCTACTTCAAGCCGAACTCCCCCGAGCGGACATCATTGGTGCAGCCTGGCACCGTCGGGACGCCGCTGACCGTGTCCGGCTACGTGTTCGGCCTCAAGTGCCAGCCGATCGCCAAGGTCCTGCTGGACTTCTGGCAGGCCGACAACAACGGGGCCTACGACAACGTCGGCTTCAAGTTCCGCGGCCACCAGTACACCGACGCCAACGGGGCGTTCAAGCTCACCACGATCGTGCCCGGCCTCTACCCCGGCCGCACCCGGCACATCCACGTGAAGGTGCAGGCACCCAACCGCCCGGTGCTGACCACCCAGCTGTACTTCCCCAACGAACCCCGCAACAACACGGACTCGATCTTCGACCCACGCCTGTTGATGACTGTGCACAACGTCGGCAACGGGCGTGAAGCCGCGTTCGACTTCGTGCTGAATGTTCCGCAGAACCCACCGACGACCACCCCGCCTCCAGGCGGCGGCGGGACGTGGGCGGCAGGCACGTCGTACCCCGCCGGTACCCGCGTGACGTACAACGGGATCGGTTACGTGTGCCTGCAAACGCATGTGGCACAACCGGGCTGGGAACCCCCGGCGACCGCCGCGCTGTGGCGGGCCGAGTGATGCGCCGGACGACAGCCCAGACACCCGCAGCGGCTGGACCGCGATGTAGGCGTGGTGGCGGTCTGGGATATCCGCGGGTTTGACACGTGCGTTCGAGGTGGCCGGGGTGTGGGCGCGCATGCCGGCCACCTTCGACCGCGCGCCGGTTCGTTCACCACACCTGACCTACCGCACGGCGGACGCGGGGACGGACGGTGAGAACGCTTTGTCCTTGTCGTTACTCCAGCGCGGTGCTTCCGCGGCGACGATGGCCCGCGTCGCGGCGTTGCCGCGTCGTCGTCCGTGGCCCTCGATTCGGTAGGCGCGGAGGTGGTGAGCTCGGACGAGGTGAAGTCGAAGCCGCGCGCGGGGCGGCAACCATGGAGGGTGCAGGATAGCCGCCCCGTACGCGGACTCGATCTCGTCCGGCCTGGCCGGGGTGCCGTGGCCTAGCACAGCGGGCCTACGGCACTCCGGCTGTATGGCGTTACTCGGCCTTGCTCCTCGCGGCGATCCGGGCCTGCACCTCGGGCCTGCGCAGCGGCGGCACGGTCGCGGGTGGCTGCCGCCTGGCGGGCAGCGTGTCCAGCAGACGCGTCGTGGTCGCGGTGACCTCGGCGACGGCCTGTTCGAACGCGTCCCTGGTGGCGTCCGACAGCGACTGCACGCCGCTGACCTTGCGGACGTACTGCCGCGCGGCCGCCTCGATCTCAGCGTCCGTCGCGGCTGGCTCAAGACCACGCAATGTAGTGATGTTCCGGCACATACTCCCAGCATATGACGTGTAGCAGCGCTACACCTTGGGTAACTTCTGGTCATGATCGAACCTGCGCGGGTGACCGAAGTGCTCGACGGCCGGTGGCCGAGTCTGCGCCGCGAGCTGCGGGAACGGCTGGCTGACAGCAAGCCCGCGGACACCGCCCGGCTGGACGTGGACGCGTACCGCGCGCTGGTGTCCGATCAGCTGCGCGAGCTCGCCGCCGCCCGGCACGCCCGGCTCGGGTTCGACCGCGCGCACGGCGGCGAGGGCGACATCGGCGGTTCGGTCGTGTCGTTCCAGGTCCTCGGCTACGGCGACCTGTCGCTGATGGTCAAGGCCGGTGTCCAGTGGGGGCTGTTCGGCGGCGCGATCCAGATGCTGGGCACCGAACGCCACCACGCCCGCTACCTGCCGGACGTCATGTCGCTGGACCTGCCCGGCTGTTTCGCGATGACCGAGAGCGGGCACGGCTCGGACGTCCAGCACCTGCGCACCACCGCACGGTACGACAACGGCGAGTTCATCGTGGACACCCCGGATGACGACGCCCGCAAGGACTACATCGGCAACGCCGCACGCGACGGCCGGGCGGCCGTGGTGTTCGCCCAGCTGATCGTCGACGACCGGTCGTACGGCGTGCACGCGTTCGTCGTGCCGATCAGGGACGCCGACGGCCGCCCGATGCCGGGTGTGCGGATCGAGGACTGCGGGCCGAAAGCCGGTCTGAACGGCGTGGACAACGGCAGGCTGTGGTTCGACGGCGTGCGTGTCCCCAAGGAGAACCTGCTCAACCGCTACGGTGACATCACCGACGAAGGCACTTACACCAGTCCGATCGAGAGCGACAGCCGCCGGTTCTTCACCATGCTCGGCACGCTGGTGCGCGGCCGGATCAGCGTGGCGGGCGCGGCGGGCAGCGCGACGCAACGCGCGTTGACGATCGCCGTGCACCGCGCGGAAACCCGCCGCCAGTTCCGCAGGCCGGACTCGGACGCCGAGATCCCGTTGCTCGACTACCTCGCCCACCAACGGAAACTGCTGCCCGCGCTGGCCAAGTCCTACGCACTGCACTTCGCGCAGGACGAACTGGTCCACATGCTGCACGAGGTGCACAGCACGCCGGAGCCCGACCCGATCGCCCAGCGGCAGCTCGAATCCCGCGCCGCGGGAATCAAGGCAGTGGCGACGTGGCACGCCACGAACACGATCCAGACCGCACGCGAGGCCTGCGGCGGCGCCGGGTACCTCGCGGCGAACGTGCTGCCGGGGTTGAAGGCCGACACCGACGTGTTCACCACGTTCGAGGGCGACAACACCGTCCTGCTCCAACTGGTCGCCAAAGGACTGCTGACCGACTACCGCGACAACTTCGCCGACCTGAGCCCGTTGGCGACCGCGCGCCTGGTGGCCGAACAGCTGATGGGGACCGTGCTCGAACGGATCGCGGCCAGGAACGTGATCGCGCGGTTCGACGACGACGATCTGCGCTCGCGTGCCTGGCAGCGCAGCCTGTTCGAGGACCGCGAGCAGCACGTGTTGTCCGGGTTGGCCGGGCGCTTGCGTGCCGCGGCTTCATCGGACGCTGATCCGTTCGACGTGTTCAACGACGTCCAGGACCACGTGCTGCTCGCCGGGCGCACCCACATCGACCGGCTTGTGTTCGACGCGTTCGACGCGGCCGTGGAGCGGTGCGCCGACGAGGAGGTCAAGGCCCTGCTCGGCCAGGTCTTCGACCTCTACGCACTGGCCACGATCGAGGCCGACCGGGCGTGGTTCCTCGAACACGGCCGGATCACGTCCGCCCGTGCCAAGAAGGTGATCGCCGAGGTCAACGCGCTGTGCAAGGAGCTGCGGCCGCACGCCGTCACGCTGGTCGACGCGTTCGCGATCCCTCGCCAGTACCTGGCGTAGCGGCCATCCTGTGGTCCTCTGTGGACCTCCACACCGTGCCGCGGCGCTCGTACTCGAGGACTTCCTCGACGAGCAAAGCGGCCTCGGGGCCACGCAGGCGTTCGACCAGCCACACACCGAGGTCGAGACCCGAGGTGACGCCACCGGACGTGACGAGGTCTCCGTCGTCGACCACCCGGCCGCCGACCACGCGTGCGCCCTGCGCGGCCAAGTCGTCCTTGGCGACGTGGTGCGTGGTGCAGGGGCGGTCGGTCGTGAGTCCGGCGGCGGCCAGCAGGAGAGTTCCGGTGCACACCGCGGCCAGCACCTGATCGGGACGCCGGGCCCGGGCCAGCGCGGTCGGGAGTGTGCCGCGCCGGATCTGTTCGTCCACAGGGGAATTCGGGCCGTAACCGCCGCCGGGCACCAGGATCAGGTCGGCCGTTTCCGGGGACCACCGGGATCGGACCGTGATCTCGGCGCCGGACGACGTGATCACCGTGCCGGGGCCGTCGGCGCTGACATAGGACAGCCGGATGTCCTCCAGCACACCGAAAGCCGTCAGCACACCGACGAAATCCTGGTCCTCGACGCCGTCGTACAGCACGGTTTGAACTTGCAGAGCCAAGTCGGCTCCCTTCTCCGAAGGTAGTGGGACACAGCGAGTATGTCCGCGGCCACCGGGACCGAACAGTGGCGAGATCGCCCCCTTTCCCTAGGATCTCGCCATGCATGTCGTCGCCGTACTCGCCGTTGACGGCGTGGTCGGCCTTGAGCTGACCATCCCGTGCCAGGTCTTCGGCATCACGCCCGGCTACGACGTCCGGGTCTGCGCCCAGCCGAGGGCGACCGCCACCACCGCCGGGCGGGAGGACTTTCGTGTTGTCTCGCGCTACGGCCTGGCCGACGCCGAAGGCGCCGACACGGTGATCGTGCCGGGCGCCGATCCGGGGCAGCCGCCGAATCCCCGGGTTCTGCGGCTGTTGCGCGGTGCGGCGGACCGCGGTGCGCGCGTGGCGGCGATCTGCACAGGCGCGTTCACGCTCGCGGCGGCGGGCCTGTTGGACGGGCGCCGGGCAACGACACACTGGCTGCTCGCCGGACAACTCGCCGAGACCTACCCGGCTGTGACAGTCGACCCTTCCGTCCTGTTCGTCGACGAGGGGCAGATCCTGACGTCGGCCGGGGTCGCCGCCGGTCTCGACCTCTGCCTGCACCTCGTGCGGCGCGACCACGGCGCGGCGGTCGCGGCGGGCACCGCGAGGCAGATCGTGATGCCACCGCAGCGCGCGGGCGGGCAGGCCCAGTTCATCGAGCACCCCGACCCGGACGGCCACGACGCGGGTGACCTGGCCCCGACACTGCGGTGGATGCGGGAGAACCTCGCGTCACCGATGACCCTCGGCGACATCGCCGCCGAGGCGGCTATGAGCACGCGCACGCTCTCGCGGCGGTTCCGTGCGCAGACCGGCACGACCCCTTTGCGCTGGCTGCTCGATCAACGCCTGCAACGCGCCCGCGAACTCCTGGAAACGACGGACTTGCCGGTGGAGCGCGTCGCACGGGACACGGGCTTCGGCTCGGCGGAGTCCCTGCGGGTGCACTTCACCGAGCACGTCGGCACCAGCCCGCGTACCTACCGGGGCACCTTCAGGGCTGCCCCGCGCCGTCGATGAACTCAAGCCACTTACCTGCACTTTTGCAACCAATGTGGCCTTTGTTGCGTTTTTGGCTACCAATGTGGCATTCGTTGCATCCCATGCACCTGCATGAAACGCAACGAATGCCGCCTTGGTTGCGTCTGGCGCACCGAAGGCCACATTGGTTGCACCCCCACCTTGCGTTGGATACCCCTGGGGGGTATAAATCCAGCACGGCCGCGACGGTTCGGGGTACCCGTAGGGGGTAGCCTGGGATCAACGGGCCGGATGACCGCGACATCAGCCCGAGAACAGGACTGACGATGAACACAGCCACGAGGCTCACCGTCTACGGTGTGGCGCTCGCCCTGGTCGCCACGGGTGCCTGGGCGATCGGCACCGCTGTCGGTCCCGTGAGCGACGCGGCGGGCACCTCCGCCGCGCCCCACACGGACACCCACGGCGACACCGTCACGGCGAGCAGCGAGGGACCCGACGGCCTGGCGTCGGCCAAGGACGGCTACATCCTCCAGCCGACCGGCACGACGTTCACCACGGGAACCACCACCCCGTTCAGCTTCCGGATCACCAAGAGCGACGGCGCCGCGCTGACGGCGTTCGACGTCGAGCACGACAAGCGCATGCACCTGATCGTCGTACGCCGTGACCTGGCCGGATTCCAGCACCTGCACCCCGAGATGGCGCCGGACGGCACGTGGACCGTGCCGCTGACGCTCACCCAGGCGGGCAGCTACCGCGCGTTCGCCGACTTCAAGCCCACCGGCGGCAAGAAGCTCACACTCGGTGCCGATCTGGCCGTGCCCGGCCTCTTCCAGCCGGTCAGCTACCGCGACTTCCGGGTGTCGGCCGTCGACGACTACGAGGTCAAGCTCGACGGCCAGCTCGTCGCAGGCCGCTCGTCCCGGCTCGTGCTGACGGTCCGTCGCGCCGGGCAGGACGTCACCGACCTGCAGCCCTATCTGGGGGCGTATGGTCACCTCGTCGCGCTCCGGGTCGGCGACCTGGCCTACCTGCACGTCCACCCCGACAGCACCACGACGGCCGGGCCGACCATCACCTTCTTCGCCGAGGTCCCGTCGAGCGGCAAATACCGGCTGTTCCTGGACTTCAAACACGGTGACAAGGTGCGCACAGCGGACTTCACGCTGAGCGCGGACGGCACGAACGCCCCGCCGCCCACCCAACAGGGACATGCCGACGACGGCCACGGCCACTGACACCGGAAAGGAGAGGTCCCATGGCAGTTCCCACGACACCGCCCGAACTCCTCGCCGGTCAGCAGATCGAACTGGCGATCAGCGGGATGACATGCGCGTCATGCGCCAACCGCATCGAACGCAAACTGAACAAACTCGACGGCGTGACCGCGACGGTCAACTACGCCACCGAGAAGGCCACGGTCACCTTCCCCACCGAGGTCGACCCGACCGTGCTCGTGCAGACGGTCGAAGCCGCCGGGTACGGCGCCACGCTTCCGCAGCCGGAGAAGCGCGACGACGCTGAGCCGGACGACCCGCTGCGGTCGTTGCGGCAGCGGCTGATCGGCGCGACCGTGCTGTCGGTCCCGGTGATCGCGCTGGCGATGATCCCGGCGCTGCAGTTCACGTACTGGCAGTGGATCTCGCTGGCGCTGGCCGGGCCGGTGCTGGTGTGGGCCGCGTGGCCGTTCCACCGCGCCGCGTGGCAGAACCTGCGGCACGGCGCGGCCACAATGGACACGCTCATCTCGATGGGCACGCTCGCCGCGTTCGCCTGGTCGTTGTACGCGTTGCTGTGGGGCAGCGCGGGCGTGCCGGGCATGACGCACCCGTTCGAGCTGACGATCCAGCGGATGAGCGGCGACGGCAACATCTACTTCGAAGTCGCCGCGGGCGTGACCACCTTCATCCTGGCGGGCCGGTACTTCGAGGCACGGTCCAAGCGCCGTGCCGGTGCCGCGCTGCGGGCGTTGCTGGAGCTCGGCGCGAAGGACGTCGCCGTGCTGCGGGACGGCCGTGAGGTCCGTGTCCCTGTGGACACGCTGGCCGTCGGAGACCGGTTCGTGGTCCGGCCGGGAGAGAAGATCGCGACCGACGGCGTGATCGAGGACGGCAGTTCCGCGGTCGACGCCAGCATGCTGACCGGCGAGTCCGTTCCCGTCGAGGTCGGCGTGGGCGACAAGGTCGTCGGCGCGACGGTCAACGCAGGCGGGCGACTGGTCGTGCGGGCCACCCGGATCGGCGCGGACACGCAGCTGGCGCAGATGGCCAAGCTGGTGGAGGACGCGCAGACCCGCAAGGCGGACGTGCAGCGGCTGGCCGACCGGATCTCCGGCGTGTTCGTGCCGATCGTGATCGCGTTGGCCGTCGGCACGCTGGGCTTCTGGCTGGGCGCGGGCGGTTCGACCGCCGCCGCGTTCACCGCCGCCGTGGCCGTGCTGATCATCGCCTGCCCGTGTGCGCTCGGGCTGGCGACGCCGACCGCGCTGCTCGTCGGCACGGGCCGGGGCGCGCAGCTCGGGATCCTGATCAAGGGCCCCGAGGTGCTGGAGTCGACGCGCCGGATCGACACCGTCGTACTGGACAAGACCGGCACGGTGACCACCGGCCAGATGTCCCTTGTGGACATCCACGTGACCGGCGGCGTCGACGACGAGGAAGCGCTGCGACTGACAGGGGCGCTGGAGAAGGCCTCGGAACACCCGATCGCACGGGCGATCGCGGCCGCCGCCACCGACAAACTCGGTGACCTGCCTGACGTCGAGGACTTCAAGAACGTCGAAGGCCTTGGCGTGCAGGGAATCATCGACGGCAAGGCGGTCATCGCGGGGCGGGCGGCACTGCTGGCCGACTGGAGCCAGCACCTGCCCGCGGACCTGGCCGACGCCAAGTCGGCCGCGGAGAAGGACGGCAGGACCGCGGTGGCGGTCGGCTGGGACGGCGCGGCCAGGGCAGTGCTCGTGGTCGCGGACACCGTCAAACCGACGTCCGCCGAAGCCGTCCGCAAGCTGCGGGCGCTCGGCCTGAAGCCCGTGCTGCTCACCGGTGACAACTCGGCCGTGGCCCACGCGATCGCCGCCGAGGTCGGCATCGACGAGGTGATCGCCGAGGTGCTGCCGAAGGACAAGGTCGACGTGGTCAGCGGACTGCAGGCCGACGGCCGGGTGGTCGCGATGGTCGGCGACGGCGTGAACGACGCGGCGGCGCTGGCGCAGGCGGACCTCGGACTGGCGATGGGCACCGGCACCGACGTGGCGATCGAGGCGAGCGACCTGACGCTGGTGCGCGGCGACCTGCTCGCGGCCGTGGACGCGATCCGGCTGGCCAGGCGGACGCTCGGCACCATCAAGGGCAACCTGTTCTGGGCGTTCGCCTACAACGTGGCCGCGTTGCCGCTGGCGATGGCCGGGCTGCTCAACCCGATGATCGCGGGCGCGGCGATGGCGTTCAGCTCGGTGTTCGTGGTCAGCAACAGCCTGCGGTTGCGCGGTTTCCGCTGATCAGAGCCCACCCGTGTACCGGTACGGGGTAAACTGGGATGCCAGTGGGCGACGAGGGAGACAAAGGGACATGCGGGGATACACCGGAGACAAGGACGCGTTCCTGAAACGCCTGCGGCGCATCGAGGGCCAGGTTCGCGGGCTGCAGCGGATGGTCGAGAACGACGAGTACTGCATCGACGTGCTGACTCAGATCTCCGCCGCGACCAAGGCGCTGCAGGCCGTGTCGCTCGGCCTGATGGACGAGCACCTCAAGCACTGCGTCGCCGAGGCGATCGCACAGGGCGGCGAGGCCGCCGACGAGAAGGTCCGTGAGGCCAGCGAAGCCATCGCCCGCCTCGTGCGGTCCTGAATCCCGCCACGAAGGCGCGGTCACCCCGTGACCGCGCCTTCTCGCCGTCAGCCGAAAGCGTGGATGTCACGCGGTGAGCGCGGCAGCACCTCGTAGTGCGTGTCGAACTGCCCGCTCAACCCCGTCACCAGGACGACCTGGCCGAGCTTGAGCGGTCCGACGTCGATCCCGGTCTGGGTGTTGACGAAGATCTGCACCTCGCCGGAGCCGTCGTCGATCCAGAACTTGTAGCCGTACGGCAGGTCGCTGATCGGTGCCTGGCTGATCCGGCCCGCGACCCGCACCAGCACCCCTTCGGTCCGCTCACTGACCTTCCCGGTCCGCACCCACCGCGGGTCCACTTGCGGGCCGGTGCCGCCGAGGTCGACATCGGACGGGACAAGGACGAGGAACCCGGAGCTGTCCTTCAGCGTGCCGGTGACCCTGGCGCGCCTGCCGGGCTGGGCGCCGAGGTCGTCCGGGGTGCTGACGTAGATGCCCGCGCCCGCGTCCTGCAGGCCGAACCCCTTGTCGAAGAAGCTGGACTCGAACGCACCGGACGGCGTCGTCACGGTGCCGCTGACGGTCACGACCGTCCCCAAGGGCTGTGATCGTGCCTTCGAGATGGCAGACGTCTCCCCCGCTGCCGAGGCGGGCGGCGCGATCAGCGTGAACGTCATCAGAGTGGCGAACAACAGCGTACGCAAGGCCATCGCCCCACCCTATTGGAGTTCGCTAGGCCAGTGCGCGGAATTCGCCGGGGAAACCGGTCCAGCGCAACTCGGCGGGCAGGTGCCCCATGTCGTTGAACACGAGCAGGGATGTCGCGCGGTCGGGGCTGTAGCGGATGACGCTGAGCGCCGCGTTGGCGTGGTTGAGCGCGAGCCACCGCCACGCGGGCGCGTCCTGCGCCTGGTTGACCAGCCATCCTGCCAGGTAGTTGTGGGTGACGAGCAGTTCGTAGCGGTCCTGCTCGCCCTCGACCGGACCGGTGAACCGGGCGGTGGCCTCCCTGAGGAGCTTCGCGCCGCGCTGGCGTTCCAGGATGGTGAACTGGTCGAGAAAGCAGGACCACTGGTCGGCCGAGTCCTCAGGCAGTTCCGCGCGGTCCGGGAAGTACGGCAGGTAGTCGCCTGCCGCGTCGACGGCGTGCGTCGGCACGTCGTCGAGCTGCTCGGCCACCAGCTTCGCCGTCTGCTCCGTCCTGGCCAGCGGACCGTGGTGGATCGCGTCGAACGGCACCTGTTCGAGCCGGTGACCGAGCAGGACGGCCTGCCTGCTGCCCACGCCGGTCAACGCCGACTCGTCCGGGAGCGCTTCCCCGTGCCTGGTCAGAAAGAGGTAGCGGCTGCCCATGATGTCCTCCCAGATCGTGACGCCTGCGTTCTGGTGGACGTGTCGCCGGTGGATCGGTTGCCCAAGATCATCCGGGTGGGGTGTGACGGTGACCGCGTCCGGCGGCGTTCACGGCCGTTCGGACGATCTGAGCTGCGTGAGCGTGTACCCGTTGCCCGCCGGGTCCAGCGCCCTGGTGGCCTGCTTGAACAAGTACTCGGCGCGCGGGTAGGACAGCCTGCCGCGTCCGGTTTCCGGGCAGATGTCCTGCGGCGCGGGCATCCGCGCGGGGACAGGACGCCGGTCGGCCAGGAACACCGGGCCGCGTGCACGGCCGTCCGTCAACCGCACCAACAGTTTGGCTGTTTCCGACCGCCAGGTGACCCAGGTGTCCCCGGCACGGGCGCGACGGTCCTCCACGTCGATGTCCTCCACGTTCAACGACAACACCGTTGTCACCGCGGCACCGGATTCGTGCAGCAAGCGCCACAATGTCCGTTCACGTAACGCGGCGTCCAGGCTCCACACCAGGTCCAGCCGCAGCGGGTCCAGCGCGTCCTGCCGGGCAGGCGGTTCGGCACGCCGGTCCAGGCCGCTGTCCAGGTCCGGCACCGATGCCCACGCGGCGAACGACCGGATCGCCGACCGGTGCCGGTTCCACGTCCTGGCCGCCGCGCCGGGCCACGCCGCCGCGAAGACCCTGGCCACCTGGTCCGCGGTCAGCGACGCCAACGGCAACTGCTCCCCCAGCGCCCGGCACAGCCGTCGCACAGTCTGGCCGTACGACCGAAGTGTGGCAGTGTCCAAATCGGAGCGTTCGAGGAACTCCCGTGCCGCTTCGCCGAGCGTCGGTCCACTTGTCACCAGAACGATGGATGACGCGCGGCGCAACAGGAACGCGCGCTCGGCCGCGTTCCTGGTCAACGACGCGGCCCGTTCGTACTCCAGGCGGGCCTCGTCGTGCCGTCCGACCTGTTCGAGCAGGTCCCCGCGTACGCTGGGCAGCAGGTGGTAGTCGCGCAACGCGGAGTTGCCCACGAGACTGTCGACCAGGGCCAGTCCGGCTTGCGGGCCTTGGGCCTTGCCGACCGCCACCGCGCGGTTGAGCCGCACGACCGGTGTCGGCAGGAGCCGGTCCAGCGCCGTGTACAGGTTCGCGATCCTGGCCCAGTCGGTGTCGTCGGAAGTCCTGGCCTGGGCGTGGCAGATGGCGATCGCGGCTTGCAGGACGTACGGGCCCGGCGTGCCGCCGATGTCGCGTGCCCGCAGCATCGCGGTGAACCCGCGGCGGATCAGCACCGGGTCCCAGCGACCGCGGTCCTGCTCGTGCAACTGGATCGGCTCGCCGTTCGGGCCGGTGCGGGCCGCTTGGCGGGACGCCTGGATCTCCATCAGCGCGACCAGGCCGTGCACCTCGGCCTCCGTCGGTGCGAGCGTGGCCAGCATCCGCCCCAGCCGCAACGCTTCCAGGCACAGCCCCGGTCGCATCAGGTCGTCGCCGGACGTGGCCGAGTAGCCCTCGTTGAAGATCAGGTAGATCACTTCGAGGACCGCGGGGATGTCGGCGGACGGAGACCGTTCGCGCGCGGCCAGTGTCCGCTTGGCCACGGCGATGCGCTGGGTGACGTTGAGCTCGGTGGTCAGCAGCGCCCTGGCGATCTCCGCCGCGCTCAGGCCACCGAGCAACCGCAGTGTCAGCGCGGCGCGGTCGCGGGCGGGCAGGACGGGATCGCAGGTGATGAACATCAGCCGCAGGACGTCGTCGTCCTGCGGCTGTTCTTTCTCGTCGTAGTCCCTGGCCAGCTCGGCCTGCTTGCTGTCGGCCAGCTTCTCGCGCCGGATGTGGTCGACGGCGCGGCGTTTGGCGATGGCCATCAGCCAGGCGCCCGGATTGTCCGGGACGCCTGACCGTGGCCACTGCTCCAGTGCGGCGACCAGCGCGTCCTGTGCCAGTTCCTCGGCCAGTCCGACGTCGTGCACCATGCGGGTCAGCCCGCCGATGATCTTCGCGGCCTCGAGCTTCCAGACCGCGTCGATCGCCCGGTGGGCGTCGGTCACCCGAACACCTGGTGCACCCGGCTGACGCCGTTGCCGGTGATGGCGAAGAAGCGGCGGGCGACCTCGTTGAGCTCGTCCTGGTCACGCACGTCGACGAGGGCGAAGCCGCCGACGGTCTCCTTGGCCTCGGCGTACGGGCCGTCGGTCACGGTGATCTCGCCGTCGGTGTAGGTCATCTCCACCCCGGCCGGGTCGAGGCCGCCGCTGGCCACCAGGATCCCGGCCGCGGACAGCTCCGCCACGAACTTGCCCATCTCGGCGAACATCTTCTCGTCGGGCGTGGCCTGGCTGTCGTCCCGCATGGTCATCATCAGGTAGCGCATCGCTCGGTCCTTGTCTCGGTGTTCGGATCGATGTGGTGGTTCTGCCCGCACGTCGAACCGGACATGTGACAGGGAATGTACCCGTTCCCTGTCACATCGCCGCCGCTGAGCACGCTGGCCGTCGGGCCGCTCGGCTGGATCCAGATCGCCAACTTCGTCGTCGCCGGTGTGCTGTCCATCCTCGGCGCGATCGGACTGCGCCGGGTGCTCGGCCGCACTTGGGCTCCACGGTTGGTCCTCGTCAACGGCATCGGCATGGTCGCGGCCGGGGTGTTCACGATGGACAGCCAGCCCTACGCCCACATGGCGGCGGGCAAGATCACGTTCGGCTGCCTCATCGCGGCCTGCTACCTGCTCGGCAAGCGGTTCGGCTGGCGGTCGTGGGCCGCGGGCAGCGCGTTGCTCGTCGGCGATCTGTGGGCGATGAGCGGGGCGCCTGCCGGGTCGTTGACGCTGGCCGTGGGAGCGATTGCGGCGATGATGTGGATCTCTGTCGTGATCAACAGGTACCGTCAGGATCTCGCTGTGGCGGTCTGAGAGGGCGGTTGCGCATGGTCGAGATCATCGGAGCTGGTTTCGGTCGCACCGGCACGGCCTCGCTCAAACGGGCGCTGGAGCTGCTCGGGTTCGGCCCGTGCCACCACATGAGCGAGGTCCTCAAGCAGCCGAGGACCACAGTGGGGTGGACGGCCGCGCTCAACGGCGACCCCAGCGTGCTGCCCGAACTGCTGCGCGGCTACCGGGCCACACTGGACTTCCCCGCTTGTCTGCTGTGGCGCGAGCTGTCCGAGCTCTACCCCACGGCGAAGGTGCTGCTCAGCGTGCGCGACCCCCAGTCCTGGTACGACAGCGCCCGCGCGACGATCCTCAACCCGATCCGCGGTGAGAATATCGACGAGCAGCTCGCCGCGCTGCTGATGCCGTTCTCCGAGGCGATGGCGGGCCGCGGTTTCCGCCGTGACCTCGACGAAGCGGAGACCATCGCGGTGTTCAACCGGCACAACGAGGCCGTGCGGGCGGGCGTGGAGCCGTCCCGGCTGCTGGTCTACGAGGCGGGCGCGGGCTGGGAGCCGCTGTGCGCGTTCCTCGGCGTGGACGTCCCGGACGTGCCGTTCCCGCAGTCGAACGACTCGGCGTCGTTCCGGGAGAACGTCCGAAAGGTCCTCAGCGGCAGCGCTGAGGACCTGGCCAATTAGCCTGCGGCGGGCACGTACGCGCCCGTAGTGTGGTCTGGTGAGCGACGGTTCTCCCTTTCTCGAAACCTCCCCCAGCGCACGGCAGGCCAAATTCGCCGAACTGGTCGAGTCCGGTCCGGTCCACCACACGACGTTGTTCACCGGTGTTCCGGTGTGGCTGGTGACCGGGCACGCGGAGACACGGCAGCTGTTGACCCACCCGAACGTCGTCAAGTCCCTCACCGAGGTGCCGCACAGGGAGCACACCTCGGACGACCTGATCAGGGCCACGAACACGCACATGCTGGCGAGCAACCCGCCGGACCACACGCGGCTGCGCAAGCTGGTGTCCGCGGCGTTCACCCGCCGCCGGATCGACGAACTCGAACCGCGGATCAAACAGCTCAGCGCATCCCTGCTCGACGAGATGGCCACCCAGGGCGGACCGGTGGACCTGCTCGCCGGGTACGGCTACCCGCTGCCGATCACGGTGATCTGCGAGCTGATCGGTGTGCCGTCGATCCGGCGTGACGAATTCCGTGAGCTGTCGCAGATCGCGATGACCGGGCCGATGCGGACCGTCGAGGTCTACCTGGCCGCGGTCACCAAGCTGATCGAGCTGATCCGCACGATGATCGAGGTGAAGCGGGCCACCCCGGCAGACGACCTGTTGTCCGCCCTGATCGCGGTCCGCGACGACGGCGACAAGCTCACCGACGACGAGCTCACCTCCATGATCTACCTGCTGCTGATCGCGGGCCACGAGACGACCGTCAACCTGATCGTCAACGGCGTGTACACGCTGCTGAAGCACCCCGAGCAGCTAGCAGCCCTGCGCGCGGACCCGTCACTGGTCGCGTCGGCCGTCGAGGAACTGCTTCGCTACGACAGCCCGGTCATGGTGTCCATCCCGGCGGTGACCAACGGGCCCGTCGAGATCGGTGACGTGACGATCCCGCCTGGCTCGGTCGTGCTCGCCGCACTGGCGTCGGCCAACCGCGACCCGCACCGGTTCGCCGCACCGGACACAATGGACATCACGCGGCCGGACAACTCGCACGTGACGTTCGGGCACGGCATCCACCACTGCCTCGGCGCCCCGCTGGCCCGGCTGGAGGCCAGGATCGCGTTCACCGACCTGCTCGACCGGTTCCCGTCGTTGCGCCTGGCCGACCCCGCCGAGGAACCTGCCCGTTACCCCGGCCTGCTCCTCAACGGGATGGCGCGTCTGGACGTCCTCATCGATTGACCGCTTCGCCCGCGTCCTCGTCGAGGAAGCCGCCGGACTGGTGCTGCCACAGCCGCGCGTAGGTGCCGTTCAGCGCCAGCAACTCCGTGTGGCTGCCTTGCTCGACGATCTGGCCGCGGTCGAGCACGACCAGCTGGTCCATCTTGGCCACCGTGCTCAGCCGGTGCGCGACCACCAGTGCCGTCCGGCCTTCCATCACCTGCCAGAGCGCCTGCTGGACAAGGATTTCGCTCTCCGAGTCCAGTGCGCTCGTCGCCTCGTCGAGCAGCAGGATCGGCGCGTCGCGCAGGACGGCTCTGGCCAGTGCGACGCGCTGTCGTTGCCCGCCGGACAGTTTCACGCCGCGCTCACCGACGAGCGTGTCGAACCCGTCCGGCAGATCCGCCGCGAACTCCGTGACGTGCGCGATCTTCGCCGCGCGCAGGACGTCCTCCTCCGACGCACCGGGACGGGCGAAGGCGATGTTCTCCCGGAGTGTCCGGTGGAACATCGCTGGTTCCTGTGGCACGTAGGCGATCAGGCCGCGCAGGTCGGCCTGCCGCAGCGCGCTGATGTCCTGGCCGCCGATGGTGATGCGGCCGCTGTCGATGTCCATCAGGCGCAGCAACAGCTTGGTGAGCGTGCTCTTGCCCCCGCCGGACCGGCCGACCAGCCCGACCTTGGTGCCGCTCGGCACCGCCAGCGTCAACCCGGTGAACAGCTCCGACGTGCCCGAGTGCGCGAAGACCACGTTGTCGAACCGCACGTCGGCGGCGGTGGCCGGAGTTTCTCCGGGTTTTCCGGGTCGAGCACGGTCGGCGGCTCGAGCAGCAGCTCGGTGAACTGCGCCGCCTCGGTGAGCGAGCTCTCCAGTCTGCGGTAGATCTGGTTGAACTCGAACATGATCCGCGTGGCGTTGGCGAAGTACGCGAACGCCACCACGACCCCCTCGACACCGAGGTTGCCGAGCTTGACCGCGAGGTACAGGCCAAGGACGTTGGTCAGCACCGAGAGCGGCGCGGCGACGACGTCGATCCTGAGGTTGGCGTAGTCCCACGACCGGATCGCCAGCCGCCGGTGCTCCCGGACCCTGGCCTGGTGTTCGACGGCCTCGCTGTGCTCGGCGGCGAACGCCCGGACGGTCTCCATGTTCGTCAGGCTGTCGGCGATGTGGCCGGAGACCCGCGCGATCGCGGCTTCCCGCTTGTCCACAATCGCCTGCCGCCGCTTGACCAACGGTGTGACGACGAACCCGGTCACGGTGATCATGCCGATGAGGACCAGCACGAGAACAGGGTGGTAGTTCCACAACACGACGGACGCGAAGCCGAGCGGAACGAAGTTGGCGACGACGTTGAACGACATCGTGTCCGCGATGTCGGTGAACCGCCAGGCGAAGCTGTGCACCCGCTTGGTCAGCGAACCGGCGAAGTTGTCGTGGAAGAAAGCCGCGTCCTTGGCCAGCAACGCGTTCATCCCGAGCACACTGAGGTTCTCCCCGCCCAGCCCGTCCACCCGGCTCAGGCAGTGGATCCCGATTCGCCACACGAACTCGGCGAACACCAGCAACCCGGCGAAAACAACCACATAGGACAGGACATCCGTCCCACCGCCGGCCAGATGACCGGCCAACTGCGCCACCACCAAGGGCGCGACGTAGTAGAGACATGTGTTACCCAGAGCCGGCAGCAGCATCGCGGGAATCGAGAACCGCCGCAACCGGCTGAATTCCGACCAGTAGTACCGTATTGCCAGGAAAACCGCTTGTCGGCGCGCTGTCATCCTTCCCCTTCCAACAGCGAGCTGCCCATGCTGCCGGTAACGAAACGAAACAGCGACCGAATATCGGTGGCGCGTCAGGCCTGGCACAGCCGCAGTGCGGACGCGACCAGCGTCGCCATGCCGTCCCGCGCCGGCAACCGGCCCGCGGCCACGGCCTCGCCCGCGGCGTGGCCGAGCGCGATGACCGCCGTGGCGAGCCACCATGCCGACGACTCGCAGTGGAACTCCCCGGACGCCTGGCCACGGGTGATCACCTGCTCCAGGTAGTCGACCACCGGCACGTGCCGGCGCCGGTCGGCCGAAGGATCCGGCACGGCGAGCGCCGCCGAGTGCAGCAGCAGCGAATAGCGGCTGGTGGCGGCCCAGGTGGTGGCGAGAAGGCGGGCCAGCGCGTCCGACGCGGAGCCGTCCGCCAAGTCCACGGCCGCCATTTCGGCGACCGTCTCGGCGGAGATCGCGTCGACCACCGCACTGACCAGGCCCTCCCGGGACTTGAAGTGCGCGTACACCGTCTGCCTGCTGACCGCGGCCGCGTCGGCGATCTCCTCGACACTCGCGTTCGGTTGGCCCGCAAGGATTTCTTTGGCCGCCTTGAGGATCGAGCCCGCGCTCCGGTCGGCGTCGGAGCGCCGCCTGCGCCGAATTACCTCTGACACGTTGTCAAGCTTAACGCAGGCGGTTATGTTGGACAGCGTGTCAGAGTTAAACGTCTTCCGGCACGTCACGCCGGTTTCCCCGAACACCGCCACCGGACCGGTGGCGGCCGTCTACGACCAGGTCGATCGGGACTTCAGCACCATCGGCCCCGCGGTGATGATGCTGTCGCCCGCCCCCGAACTGCTGGCCCCGTGCTGGGCGCTGCTGCGCGAAGCACTCGTGTCCGGATCGGTTCCCCGGTGGCGCAAGGAAATCGTTGCCGTGTCGGTGTCCAGGACCAACGGATGCGAGTACGACATCGCTGGTCACACCGTGTTCCTGCACCTCGCCGGCGCACCGGCCGACGCGGTGGAACGCAACCAGGAACTCGTGCGTTGGGCGCAGCACGGTGGCCCGGCGCCGTTCAGCGTCGGCGACACGCCGGAGTACGTCGCAACAGCACTCGCCTTGCACTTCGTCAACCGGCTTGTCTCGATCCTGCTGGACCCCGGCCTGCGTCCTGGCGGGATGCGCGACGGCTCGGCGTTCGACGGAGCCCCCATCGCCCGTGCCATCCGTGCGGACCACGAACCCGGCGAGAGCCTCGCGCTGCTGGATTCCGTTCCCACAGAAGGCATTCCCACATGGGCAGGAGACAGTCCTGCCGGTCCCGCGTACGCCGCGCTGCGTGACGCGGCCCGGCGGGGCGGATTCCTGCTCTCGGAGCGAGCTCGGCAAACCGTCCAGGACGCGATCAGCCGTGGCGACACGACCCCGGTCGACGAGCCCGGTGCACGGCTGGCTGTCCTGGCCGGACTGGCCCCCGGCCGGATCACGGAGACCGACGTCAAAACCTGGCGCTCGGACAAGTACACGGACCATTGCCTGCTGCACCTGTTCGCGTACGGCGCCATCACCGCCATCGAGCGGATCGAACACACGCTCGCGTAGGAACACCGGTTGGGGCCGCATGCCGTGCGGCCCCAACCGGTCGGAGTCAGCTACCGACGTACAACAGCCGGTTCGACGAACCGCTGCCGACGTTGCTGAGCACGTTCTTCGTCGACGAGTTGACGATCAACTGCTTGGCCTGCGCCAAGGTCAGGTGCGGGTTGGCTGCCTTGGCGACGGCCACCGCTCCGGACGCCAGCGGTGCGGCGAACGACGTGCCATACCAGCCTGACTGCACAGCGGTGTCGCTGGACTTGCCCGCACCTGCCACGTTCGCGCCTGGGGCGAACGCGGTCACACAACTGCCGTAGCTGGAGGCGTTGGTGCCGGTGTTGCGGCTGTCCGTCCTGGTCGTGGCTCCCATGATGATCGCCCGGGAGTCCTTGGGCGAGTTCTGGCAGTCGCCCTTGTCGAAGTTGCCCGCGATCAGCACCACCAGCATGCCGTTGTCCACCATCTTCTTGGCGGCGGCGTCGAGCACGCGGTCGGTGCGCCCGCCCGAGCTCTGCAGGCTGACGTTCACCACCGACCCGGCCGGGGCGTTGAGCGCCGTCCAGTTCATGCCGTCGGCCATGTCCTCCGTGGTGCCGGAATTGTCGCACTTGAGCACCCGGACCGCCTTGATGGTGGCTTTCTTGGCCACCCCGTACGTCCTGCCCGCGATGTGGCTGGCGACGAACGTGCCGTGGCCCGCGCAGTCGGTGGTGCCGTTGCCGTCGCCGACTGTGTTGTACACGCTTTTGGCTCGGCCCTCGAACTCGCGGTGCGTCGTGCGCACTCCACTGTCCACGACGTACACGTCGACGCCCGCACCGCTGCCGGACGGGGCGAACGTGCCGTCGAGCGGCAGGTTCCGCTGGTCGATCCGGTCCAGCTGCCAAGGCGCGGCGGCGTGCGCCTCGGCCGGGGCGGCCTCCATCCGGTGCACCTGGTTCTGCTGGACGAACGCGACAGCGGGGTCGCGGCGCAGGCGCTCGACCTCGTCGCGGGACAAGTCGGCCGAGAACCCACCGATCGCGTCGAAACGTTTGCGGACCACCACGCCGGTGGGCATCTTCGACGCCAAGGAATGGCCGTCCTTGAGCACCACTATGTAGCGTGCGGTGTCGTCCGCAGTGACATCCGTTGCGGCGGCGGACCCGCCCGGTGCCAAGGTGACTCCCGTCGCCACGGCGAAAACAGCCGCCAACAGTCGCTTACGCATCTCCGGCTCCAATGGGTACAAACTGCAGGGGCCACTGAGCCTAGGGAGGTCGTTCACCCCGGAGAACGGCACGGTACCCGCACCGGCCAATTCCGTGGACGACCGGCCAATACTGTGGCTGAGCGAGAGGATGGACCGCCATGACCCGTGTCCGCAACCGCCTCGAAGACCGGGAGCTGGCCGGGATCCTGCGGTCGGGCCCGTTCGAACTGGCGCTGAGGACAGCGGTCCGGTCCAGCGGTCTGAGCCTGGACAGGCTGGCGTACCACCTGTCCGCCAGAGGCATCCAGGTCAGCGCGTCGAGCCTGAGCAACTGGCAGACCGGGCGCAGCCGCCCGGAGCGACCCGAATCGGTGCACGCGGTACACGCCATCGAGGAGATCCTCGGCCTCACCCCGGACGCACTCGTCCAACTCCTCGGGCCGCGCCGTCCACGCGGGCGCTGGCTGGGCCACGTCCCCGGCGCGGTGCCGCACGGCGCGATCTTCGACGACCACGACAGGCTGACCCGGATCCTGACGGACGCGGAACTGCTCGACCGGCAGCGGTGGTCCTGGCTCAACATCGAGGACCGGGTGGTGTTCGACAGCGCGGGCCTGATGCGCACGGTGGAAGTGCGCCTGACCCTGTCGGCATTGGTGGACGGCCTGGACCGGTGCGTGATCTTCTACCGCACCGAGGACGGCAACCAACCGGAGGTGTACCCCGGCGACGGCTGCCGCCTCGGTCGTACGAGGCTGGACGACGACGCCGGGTACCTGGTCGCGGAACTGCTGTTCGACCACGCGCTCAACCGGGGTGATGTGCACTTCCTGACGTTCGAGCAGCGGTTCACCCGCGACCTCCCACGCCCGGAGCCCGGCGACCACTACTACAAGGCGTTCCGCGCGCCATGCCGGAACTACCTGATGCGGGTCGTGTTCCACGCCGACGCGGTCCCCGTGCGGATGCACGCCTTCCAGAGCAGCAAGTGGGGCGTTGAGCCCACCGAGACCCGCCCTCTGCCGTGCCAGCGCAACCGCGTGGTGCACCTTTACGCTTCCGACGTCCGGCCGGGGATCGTCGGGGTGCAGTGGGAATGGTCGTGACGGGCGGTCATTCGAAGGCGCGCAGCTGTTTCTCGACCAAGTCGAGGAAGGTGTCCACCTCGTTCTCGTTGTAACCCCGCTTGCCCGTAGGCGGCCTACCGAACGCGACATTGTGCACATCGGTAGCCTTGAGCTTGGTTTTCGGGTTTCTCAGCTCAGTCGCCACGAATTCGAGGAACTCATCGACCTCCTCCTCGTTGTATCCCCTTTTGCCCAGACGAGCTTTGGCGAAGGTTGCGCTACGCACGGCTTCCGGGGCGACGTACTTGTACAGTCTCTGCGGAGTCGCCGGGCTCGGCCGTTGGGCATTGGCCGCAGGTGCTGTCCGCTCTGCGATGGGCGGTGGGGTCCAGTCGAGGACCGGGGGCTCCACCTCGGGCCAGCGCGGGCTGGTCAGCCACGCGCGGTTTCGGGCCAGTGGGAGTTCCCCCGCGGTATTGCGGTCGCGTTTCTGGGGCTGGGGCCGGGATTTCGCCCGCAGCGCCGCTCTGGTCAACCGGTACAGGGAATTGAGATCCCACAGTTGCGGCCCTTGCGGATCGCCCTGCTGCAGGAGTTTCACCAGTTCCCCGGTGAACGCGGTGTATTTCTCGCCGGGCGGCGCGAGGGCCCGTTTGTTCTCCGCGGACGCGGCGAGCAAGAACGTTCCCTCTGCCTCGGCTTCATCGGCCACCTCGGAGCCGGACATCGTTCCGAGCGCGCGCCCGCTGTAGCAGCAGTCGAGGATGACGATCCGCCGCCGGGCCGGGCTGTCGATGATGGCGTCACGGATCCAGTCGTACAGCGTGGCCGTGTGGAATCGTCCGGGAATCGACCCCGACAACGCCAGTTGGAGATTGGTGCGCCGGTCGAGCAGGCCGTGCCCCGAATAGTAGATCAGCAGGGTGTCGGCAGCGTCCTCCGCTGCCGTGTGGATGGGGTCGAGCATGTCCGAATGGGTTCTGGGGTTGTTGACAGCGCTGATGTTGCGCTGATCGACACCCCAGAGCTCACTGTCGGAAAAACAACGGACCAGCGCGTCGACATTGGCGGCGACCGCAGGCAGGTTCGGCAGGTGGTCGTACGAACTCGTACCCATTATGACGGCGCGGGAGGCGCGTGGATCAGGAAGAACGCGTGCACCACCGATGCCTGACACGCGCGACAGCCTAGCATCGCAAAGAGGTGGCCTGTGCGCACGCATTCCGTGCGCACAGGCACCTCGAACCGCGTTAACCGCCTGTGACAGTGAAGCTGGAACCCGGTTCCACCACCACGTTGCCCTGCGCCGAGTTCGTGATCGTCACGGAGTTCAGCGTGGCGCTTCCCCGTGCGCTGCCTTGGGCCAGGATTCCGGCTCCGTTGTTCGACTTGTCGATTCGGACGCCGGTGATGGCCACGTTCGGCATGGTTCCGCCGCCGCCCTTGAACTGGATGCCGTCGTAGGTCGAGTCCACGATTTCCGTGTCACGGATCGTCACGCCGGTGATATCCCTGTTCTGGGCGAAAAGGGTGATCGCACCGAACTTCTGGGCCTCTCCCCAGAAAGCTCCGCCCGTGCGGTACAGACCGTTGCCCGCGATCAGCGTCTGGCCGCTGAACGGCAGCGGATCGTGGTCTGTCGCCAGCATGATGCCCGGGTAGTTCATCGTGTCGTACACCAGGTTGTTCTCGATCTTGTTGGCGTAGCCGCCGTAGACGGCCACGCCGTTGGCACGCCACGGCAACTGGATCGTGTTGTTGACGAAGCTGTTGTCGTGTGCGATGTCCACCGCCGGGTCCTTGACGTACCTGTTGGCCCACACCGCCAGCGAGTCGTCTCCCGTCGTGCGGAACGAGGAGTTGAACACCTTGGAGTTGCGGGTTCCGTTGGTGAAGTTGATGCCGTCCGCGTAGGTGTCGCGGATCCGCATGCCGCTGAACTCCAGTCCGTCGGCCGGTCCCCACAGCTCGGGGATGTTGTCGAAGTCCCTGCCGACCCAGACACCCGCGTTGGCGTGCTCGATCCAGACGTTGCTGATCTTGGTCCCGGTGCCGAAGCGGCCGTTGAGGCCGACGCCGCCCTCGGCTCCACCGCCTCCCCTGATCCGGCCGGAGCCGAAGATCGCGATGTCCGAGATCTGCACGTTCCTGTCGATGTCGAAGCCGAAGTTGCCTTCGTGCGGGTGGTTGATCCCGCCCGCGTTCTGCGGCTCGATCAGCGAGTACAGCTGCGAGTGCCACATACCGGCACCCTTGATCGTCACGTTGCTGATGCCGACCTGGTTGTACTGGCCGCGGTTGAGCGGGTCGTCGGTCAGGATCTTCTGCTCCTGCCGCCACTGCCCCGCGGGGATCCACACGCAGTCGATCACACCGTTCTGGTCGTCGGTCACCGCGCGCTGGATCGCGGCCGCGTCGTCGATGCCGTCTCCCGCGATCGCGCCGTACGAGGTGATCGACGTGCACCCGGCGGGCTGGCTCGCGGGCGGCGCGACCTGCTCCAGGTCGATCATGTCGATCACGTAGAACGCCGCCGTGTCACCGGAGTCCCGTTGGAGCTTGAACTTCGTTCCCGGCGGGTATGAAGTGGACAGCAGCGCGTGCGACTCGTCGAACAGCCTGCGCGCGTCGGACTGCGGCGAGTTCGTCAGGCCCTCCGGGTCGTCGGTGGTCCCGTACAGCCAGCTGTGCTTCGACGAGAGCGACAGCTTCTGCGTGAAGGCCCCATTGACGTACAAGCTGATCGTCGCGTCGATCCCACCGCCGCCCGGCGCGTCCGGGATCGAGTTGCGGACCACGATCGAGTTCGCCGCGTTGGTCGACGTGAACTCGACGAACTGGCCGGTGTTGTTGAGCCGCACGGACTGGCGACCTGAGGACTCCGTGGCGAAGTTGGTGTGCCCGAACGTCCGCAGCGGGTCCGTCTGCAACAACACGCCCTGGTAGTTGGCGGCTTCCGCCTCGTATTCAACGTACGGCACCGCGGCGCCGCGCCCGACGACGATCGACTTGGACAACGAGTTGTTCGCCTCGTTGGTCTCGGCGACGACGCTGGTCGCGTCGGCGGTCGCGGTGATCGTGGCGCCGCCGTTGGTGGCGGTCCAACTACCCGAGACAGGCACGGTGACCGTCGCCCCTGCCGCGATCGACGCCGTGTTGGTGTTCAACGTCGTGCTGCCGACCGTCAGACGCGTCACCGTGGTCGCGCCAGTGGCGGTCGTCCCTCGGTTGTCGACCGTCACGGAGAACGTGACCTGCGCACCCACGGCAGGGTTGGGTGGGCTGGCGGTGATCGCGGTGATCCGCAGGTCAGGGCCTGGTGCCTGAGCCACGACGAGCTGCGACGGCGCCGTCAGGCTGTTGTTGTCGTTGTTCTGTTCAACAATTGCGTTCGTGGGGTCGACGACCGACGAGACGCTGTAGCTGCCCATCGGGCGCCTGCCGACGTCAACACTGACCGTGGCCGACGCACCCGCGGCGAGGCCTCCGACAGGGGCGCTGCCTGCGACAACACCAGCGATGCTGACGTTGACCGTGGTGGCGCCCGCTGCCGCCGGACCGGTGTTCCGAACAGTCGCGTGAACCGTGATCGCGTCGGTTTCCGACGGCGACGCGGGAGCCCAGGACAGCGCCGAGACCGTCAGGTCCGGGTTGGGCGAGGCCGTGCCCAGCACCTGCAGCTCACCGACTTGACCACCCGGTGCGCCGGTGTTGGCGGTGAACCGCAGCCGCAGATCCGCGACGCGGCCCGTCACCGGGATGGTCGCCGTGTTGCCGGACGACGGGTTGAACGCATACTGCGCCAAGGCTTTCAGCGAGGTGAACGAGGTCGCTGACTGCTCGCGGCCGAGGACTTCGAGCGTCTGGGTGCGCGGTCCCCAGACCGGATCCGGGTTCAGCTTGACGACCACCGAGCTGACGTCGGCGTTCGAGCCGAGCTTGACCGTCAGCGCGCCGTCGTACCCGGCGGACTCCCAGTACGTGCCGACGTTGTTGTCGTTGGCGTTGGCCGCGACGAAGCCGTGCACGGACGAGTTGGCCTCGATCGGTTTGCCCGCGGCCAGGTTGGCCTCTCCCCCGCCGGGCGGCGGGTCGCCGTCGGTGCCGTAGATCTCCAGCTCCGACAACTGCGCGGCAGGCCAGCCGGTGTTGCCCGTGACGTGCACGCGTACGTATCGGACAGTCGTGGCGTCGAAGTCGATGGTCACGGCGTTGGCCGAGGACGGCGTGAACAGACGGCTCGCCGATGGCGACAGCGTGGTGAAGCCGGTGCCGTCGCCACTGCCCTGCACACTGAGGGTCTGTGTGCGGGCGCCCCACGAGCTGGGGAGTCTGAGCACCACCTGGTTGACGCTGACGCTGGCGCCGAGGTCGATCCGCACCCACTGCGGAAGGGTGTTGTTCGTGCTCTCCCAATAGGTCTGGGTGTTTCCGTCGTTGACGGCGACTGCCGGGAACCCGCCTTGGGTCCCGCTCGCCGCGGCCAGCTTGCCGAGCGACAGGTTGGGGCCTGCGGCCGCTGCCGGGGTCGCGGCGATGCCCGCGGCCAGCAGTCCGGCCGCGAGGATGCCGCTGAGCAGGCGCAAGCGACGCTGCTTACGGTGCATGGTGTCCTCTGTTCTGTTGTGCGGGCAGGGTGATTCAGCGGGTGTCGAGGACACACCCGCCGCAAGGTTGGATCTTTGCGCGAAGTTCGTTCAGTTTTTGCAGGGTCGAGGTCACAGTTTTCAGACCGACCGGGGTTAAGTCAACGGTTCAGATCTGCCCGCGCAACCGCGACCAGGCGAGGACGAGTGCACGCGGTCGGAGACGCCGAGCTTGCCGAGGATGTGCCTCCGGCGCGAGCCCGCCGGGTACGCCAACGAGACTGCCTGCGCGGGCGCGGCCCGAGCGGGCCCGGTGACGTCGAACGTTCCCGGGATCAGGAACGCGGCGCTTTCGGCACATACGGCTCGGGTACGACCTCACTGGTTCCCGGGCACTACTTCTTGGCCGGAGGCACCAGGGAACTCCAGGTGAGGTCCGCCAGGGCACCGCCGGTGACGTGCAGGTAGGCGCGAGCACAGGCGTAGAACTCGTTACGCAGGCGCATGGCCTTCTTGTAGGCATCCACGAACGTCGCTTCGTCCTGGCCCTCGTCACGGAGGATGTGTTCGAGCTGCCAGACCTGTTCGTGCCACGCCCGGGCGGCCACGACCGTCGCCGGGTCGCCGAGCAGCAGCACGGTTTCCCACTTGAGGGCGCGTTCGGTCTCGGCCTCGGCGATCGCGTCGAACCCCGCGTCCACGTCGATGGGTGTTCCGGTGGGCAGCAGGTTCTTGGTCTCGGCGATCCGGCGGCATGATCGGACCATCTGCTTCACCGCGTTGGCGTACTCCGTGTACGCCTGCAAGCGTTTGTCATCCCACCGAGCTGTCTGCGCACGTCGCCAACGCGTCCGCTCGGTCAGTGTCGTGACGACGAACGTCGCACCCGCGCCGAGTAGAACACCCGCGATGGTCAGGATCTGAGCGACGACCGGGTTCATGCGTGCCAGTCTTTCACTTCCCCCGCAACGCCTCCGCTGTCGCGGTGCCGCTGATGTCGCCGACCGGGCCCTGGTACAGGATCTGCCCGCCGTGCCTGCCGGGGCCCGGTCCCAGGTCGATCAGCCAGTCCGCCTGCCGGATCACGTCGAGGTTGTGCTCGATGACGACAACGGTGTGCCCTCGATCGACGAGGTTGTCGAGCACGCCGAGCAAAGTGTCGATGTCGCTCAGGTGCAGCCCTGTCGTGGGCTCGTCGAGCACGTACAGCGTCGGGCTGACGGCCTCGCGCAACTCCTTGGCGATCTTGACGCGCTGGCACTCGCCACCTGACAACGTGCTCAGCGGCTGGCCGAGCCGCAGGTAGCCGAGGCCGACCTCGTCCAGGTGCCGCAACGCCTTGCTGATCCCCGCGTCCGGCAGCCGTTCGATGGCCGCGGCGATAGTGAGGTCGTCGACGTCGGCGATGGACAGCCCGTCGACCTTGTGTCGCAACACGTCCGGCGTGAACCGCCGTCCCTGGCACGTCTGGCACACCGTTTCCTGGCCGTCCATGAACGCCAGGTCGGTGTAGATGACGCCGAGCCCGTCGCAGTCGGGGCACGCGCCCTCGGAGTTGGCGCTGAACAGGCCGACCGAGACGTTGTTGCGGCGCGCGAACAGCTTCCGGATGGGCGTGGCGATGCCGGTGTACGTGATCGGTGTGGAGCGGCGGTTCGTGCTGACGGGTTTCTGGTCGATCACGACGGCGTCGTGCTGGGCGACGAGCTCGGCCGCGAGGCTCGACTTCCCCGAGCCCGCGACGCCGGTGAGCACGGTCATCACACCGGCCGGGACGTCCGCGGTGACGTTCTTGAGGTTGTTGCGGGTGGCGTTGGTGACCTTGATGGTCCCGCGCGCTGTGCGCGGACTGTCCTTGATGGACCGATCCTGGGCCAGTGCGGCGGCGGTGGGCGTGTCGGCCTCACGCAGTTCGGCGAACGTGCCCTGGAACACGAGTTCACCGCCCTGCTCACCCGCACGGGGCCCCACTTCGACGATCTGGTCGGCGATCGCCATCACCGCCGGGTCGTGCTCGACCACCAGCACGCTGTTTCCCTTGTCCCGCAGCTGGTTGAGCAGGGTCGTCATCGACGAGACGTCGTGCGGGTGCAGGCCGACGGTGGGCTCGTCGAACACGTACAGCATCTCGATCAGGCTGCTGCCCAGGTGTTTCACGGTCTTGATCCGCTGCGACTCGCCGCCGGACAGCGTCGTGGTGGGGCGGCCGAGGTGCAGGTAGCCGAGCCCGATCGTGACCATCGCGGCCAGCCTGTCCGTCAACGCCGCCACGACCGGCGCCACCTGCGCGTCGGTCACGTCCGCCACCAGGTCGGCCAGTTCGCTGATCTCCATGCGGGACATCTCGCCGATGGTGTGGCCGAGCACTGTCGCCGTCCGGGCGGCTTTGTTGAGCCGGTCGCCTTGGCAGTCCGCGCACACCTCGGACCGGGTGAACCGCGCGATGACTTCCTTCTTGCGGTCGGACAAGCTGTCAGAGGTGTGCAGGTAGATCCGTTCGAACCGTTCGACGATGCCCTCGTAGTCCTTGGGCGCCCTCTCGCCGAGGCGCGCGGCGTACTCGCCGCCGTACAGCAACGCGTCCCGCTCGGCCTGGGTCCAGTCACGCAACGGCGTGTCGGCGTCGAACGTGCCGATGTCGGCGTACTGGGCGTACCAGTAACCGCCGTTGCCCGCGCCGGGCAGCAGGATCGCGCCGTCCTTCAACGACTTGTCCAAGTCGACGAACCGGTCGACGGCACTGGCCACGACCTCGCCCAGCCCCGAGCACGTTTCGCACATGCCCGCCGGGTCGTTGAACGAGAAGTGGTTCGACTCGCCGACGTGTGGCGTGCTCACGCGGGAGAACAGCAGCCGCAGGTACGTCCACGCGTCGGTGATCGTGCCGACCGTCGAGCGGGCGTTGCCGCCGAGCCGCCGCTGGTCGATCACGACGACCGGGGACAGCCCGTCGATCTCGCCGACGTCGGGCCGCGACCACTTCGGCAGCCGGTTGCGCGTGAACGGCGGGAAGGTCTCGGTGAGCTGGTACCCGGCCTCGGCCGCGATGGTGTCGAACACCAGCGACGACTTGCCCGAGCCCGACAGTCCGACGAACACCACGACCTGCCCCCGGGGGACGTCGACGTCGAGCGACTTCAGGTTGTTGGTCCGGGCGCCCCGGATTCGGATGTCAGCCATGACTTCGACCGTACGAGCAGATGTGGCCGGAAACTGTCCGCGATTGATGCGACGATGGACCCATGGCCGATGTGATGCGCCGAGTCCTCGGGTTGCTGGCGGCGTTGCAGACAGGCAAGCCGTTCAGCGGTGACGAACTCGCGACCCGCCTCGACGTCACCCCGCGCACACTGCGGCGGGACGTCGACCGGCTGCGCGGGTACGGGTACCCGGTGGAAACCCAGCCTGGACCAGGGGGTTACTACCGGTTGGCGGCCGGGCGGGCCATGCCTCCCCTGCTGCTCGACGACGACGAGGCCATCGCGACCCTGCTGGGTCTGGCCACCCTCGCAGCCACCGGGAGCGCCAGCGAAGGCAGCGTGGACGACGCGGCGACCCGCGCGTACGGCAAGGTCGACCAGTTCCTGCCCAAACGCCTGCGGCCCCGCGCGGTGGCCCTGCGGGCGAGCCTGGAGACGTCCCCGATGCTCGCGCCGAGCACCAGCGCCGACACGATGAGCACCCTGGCCGAGGCGATCCACCACCGGCACGTCGTGACGTTCGACTACGTGGGCGCGACCGGGACCGCGACCGCGCGGCGGGTCGAGCCGCACCGCCAGATCCACCTGCACCTGCGCTGGTACCTGTTGGCGTGGGACGTCGAGAAGGACGACTGGCGGGTTTTCCGCACCGACCGCGTCACGGACCTCCGGCGGCTGAGTCAGCCCTTCGAGGTCCGCCCGCTGCCAGCGGACACCGGGATCGACTACCTCCGTCAGGGCCTGGCCAAGGAGAAGCAGCGAGTCGTGGTGACCGTGGACGCCCCGGCGACCGCCGTGGCCGACGCGTTCAAATATCAGGACGTGGAGCTCACCGCCATGGCCGGGAACAGAACGCGTGCCGTCCTGGTGCTCGACACATGGCAGTGGCTGCTGCAAAGCCTGGCGTTCCTCGACGCCGACTTCACCATCGACGAACCCGTCGAGTTCCGCGAGATGTGCCACCGGTTCGGCACACGCCTCACAAGGCTTTCCGATCGAACCACGTCACGGTAGCGCCGTTGTCGAACGACAGCCGCTCGGTCGGGACGAACTGCGTCGGCTGGAACTCACCACGCACCGCGGAGATACCCGCACCAGCTATCACCGGGTAGCTCTTGATCACCAACTGGTCGATCTCCGGCAGCAACGAAGCCGCCAGCTTGCCGCCGCCTGCCAGCCAGACGTCCAGACCGTCCTGCTGCTTGAGTTCACGAACCAACGGCAACGGATCACGCACCAACGTCACCGCCGGATCGTCGATCCTCTCCAACGACGTCGACACGACGTACTGCTTGACGTGCCCGTACGGACTGGCGATGCCGACGTCCAGCGCGGGCTGGTACGTGCCGAGGCCCATGACCAGGGTGTCGAAGGCCTGGTTGGGCAGTTCGTCGAAGCCGACGTGCTTGCGCACGTGGGTCGGCAGGGTCTCCGGGTAGTTCCGGCCCATCCAGGTCATGAACTCCTCGCTGACCGGGTAGAAGTCGATCTCGCCGTTCGGTCCGGCGATGTAGCCGTCCAGCGAGATACCGACGTAGTACACGAGCTTTCGCACATCGTCTCCTTGAAGTACTCTGTTCGAAGTGGTTCAACCATAGTACTTCACTTGAAGTGGTGTCAACGGAGGTTCGAGCATGCGGCAGAACCCGGAGCGGCGCGCGGCGTTGCTTGACGCGGCGATAGAGGTCCTGGCCAGGGAAGGTTCACGCGGTCTCACCCTGCGCGCGGTCGACAAGGAAGCGGCCGTCCCGATCGGCACGGCGTCCAACTACTTCGCCAGCCGGGACACCCTGCTCACCCAGGCAGGCGCCCGGGTCTACGAGCGACTCCTGCCGGACGAGGCATCGATGACACAGCAGATGACGTCCGTCGAAGACACAGCGGGGCTCGTCGCCCTGATGCACGAGACAGTCACCCGCGTCGCCGGCTTCCGCACCGGCTACCTCGCACTGCTGGAACTGCGCCTCGAAGCAACGCGCCGACCGGAGTTGCGCGAGGTACTCACCAAACGGGTACGCGCGGACATGGACGAGAACGTCGACCGACACCTCGCGTCCGACTTGCCCGGCGACGCCATCTCCGTGCGACTCCTGCAGCTGACCCTGAGCTGGCTGGTGCTCGAGCAGCTCACGTTGCCGGACATCATGACCGACGAGGAACGGCACAAGCTGGTCACCGAGGCCGTCATCCGACTCACCCGGCCACAGGACGAGTGATACCCGCGCATGTCGCGGGACGCAACGAATGCCACATTGGTTGCGTTCTTCGCAACGAAGGCCACATTGGTTGCCAACAAAGCGGCTGTGCGTTTCGGCGCGCGCCACCGTCCACAGTGCCGCCTGGACCGGGTGGAACTAACCGCCCATAAGGTACGTTCATCGGAACGAGAGGCCCGTACCCGATCGAGAGAGGATCATGGACCCCTCCCGAAGTACCAGCCGCGCACGCCCGGAGCGTGCGCGATGATCGTCTTGCTCGGCATTGTCGTCGTTGTCGCGTTGACGGTGCTGACCGGCTATTTCGTGGCCCAGGAATTCGGCTACATGGCCGTCGACCGTTCCCGGCTCAAGGCACGCGCCGCCCTGGGTGACGCCGGTGCCACGCGCGCCCTCGGCATCACCCGCCGTACGTCGTTCATGCTCTCCGGTGCCCAGCTGGGCATCACCGTCACCGGTCTGCTCGTCGGTTACGTCGCCGAGCCAATGATCGGCGCCGGTCTCGGTGATCTGCTTGGTGGCGTGGGAATCCCGCAGGGCGTGGGGATCGCTGTCGGCACTGTGCTCGCGCTGCTGTTCTCCACCGGTGTGCAGATGGTGTTCGGCGAGCTCGTCCCCAAGAACCTCGCGATCGCCAGGCCGGAGCCGGTCGCCCGCAGGCTCGCGTTGTCGACCGACGTGTACCTCAAGGGCTTCGGCTGGCTGATCCGGCTGTTCGACCACGCGTCGAACCTGCTGCTCAAGCTGCTGCGGATCAAACCGGTGCACGACGTGGAGCACGCGGCGACACCCCGGGACCTCGAGCACATCGTGGCGGCCTCCCGCGTCAGCGGGGACCTGCCCGCCGAGCTGTCCACATTGCTGGAGCGCACTCTCGATCTGCACGAACGCACGGCCGAACACGCGATGATTCCGCGTCCGTTGGTCACCACGGTCAACGCGAACGAGCCGGTCAGCCGCGCGGTGGAGCTGATGGCGTCCGGGTTCTCCCGGCTACCGGTGCTCGGCTCCGACGTGGACGACGTGATCGGCGTGATCTGCCTGCGTGACGTGCTCGACCTCGACGACCGGCTGGACATCGCCGTCCGCGACGCCGCACGGCCGGCCGTCATGGTGCCCGCCTCCTTGCCGCTGCCGACTGTCCTGGCGCAACTGCGGTCGGCCGGTGAGCAGTTCGCGTGTGTCGTCGACGAGTACGGCGGCTTGGCCGGGGTGATCACGACGGAGGACATCGCCGAGGAACTCGTCGGCGAGATCACCGACGAACACGACCCCGCTGACGACGGCGTCGCCCGACCGTCGGACGACGGTTGGCTGCTGTCCGGCACGGCCCACATCGACGAGGTGGCCCGCCTGATCGGCCACGACCTGCCCGACGGCGAATACGAGACGATCGCGGGCCTGGTGATCACCGTGCTCCAACGCCTGCCGAAACCCGGCGACATGGCCACTGTGGACCTCACCGACGACCGGCACATGACCGTGACGGTCAGGACCGTGGCCAGGCACGTGCCGGAAACCGTGCTGCTGAAGGTGATGTCATGAGCGGCCTGAGCACGTGGTTGGCGTTGCTGATCTCAGTCGGTGCCGTCGCGTTGAGCGCCTTCTTCGTAGCCGTGGAGTTCGCCCTGGTGGCGGCCAGGCAGTATCGGCTCGAGGAATCGGCCGGGTCGAGTTTGTCGGCTCGTGCGGCGTTGCGCAGTTCACGTGAGCTGTCGCTGGTACTGGCCGGGTCCCAGCTGGGCATCACGCTGTGCACGCTCGTGCTCGGCGCGGTGTCGAAACCGGCTGTGCACAACATGATGGCGCCGATGGTGATCGGCTTGGGACTGTCCGAGGTCACCGCGGACGTGATCTCCTTCGTCCTGGCTCTGGTCGTCGTCACGTTCGTGCACCTCGTCGTCGGGGAGATGGCGCCGAAATCGTGGGCCATCGCGCATCCTGAGCTGTCGGCGACCGTTCTCGCGTTGCCGATGCGGGTCTTCATGTGGCTGACGCGCCCGCTCCTGCTGGGGCTCAACAGCATGGCGAACTGGTTCCTGCGCCGGTTCGGCGTCGAGCCCGTCGACGAGGTCAGCGCGGGCCGCGGCCCGGACGACCTGCGCCAACTGCTCGACCACTCCGCGAAGGCGGGGGCGCTGGACGACTCGCGGCACGAGCAGCTGGCCACCGCGCTGGAGCTGAACTCACGGCCGTTGCGGGACATCGTGCGTCCCGACCCGACGTCCGTCGCGCCGGACGTGACCTGCGCGCAGATCAGGGCAGCGGCGCGGGCCAGCGGGCATCTCAGGCTGGTGGTCCAGTCCGAGGGACACCCGGTCGGTGTCGTGCACGTGCGTGACGCCCTGCTGCGGCCCGCCGCGACGACGGCTCAGGCGTTGATGCGGCCTGTGCTCACGCTGGACGCGCGGACGCCGATCTACGCGGCGCTCAGCACGATGCGGGAGACCCGCAACCACTTGGCGGTGGTCAAGGCGGACGACGGGATCGAGGGCATCGTCACGCTGGACGACGTGCTCAACCAGCTGCTTCCGGTGGCATGAGAACACACCCGACCGGGTTTCAACGTGCCAAGTGGACGATCATCCCGGATGATCGGCGGATACGTCGGCACGGTCGAAGGTCGGGAATGCGCTATGCGGTCCATGGTCCTGCTCGCCACCCTGTGTCTTGCCGTGCTGGGAGCCCCGGCCACCCAGGCGGCGACACCAGCCAAGATCGACATCAACGGTGACCAGGTCAAGCTGCGTTACGGCCCCGGCACGCAGTACGGCGTCACAGGCAGCGCGGCCAACGGGCAGAGCGTGGTCATCGCCTGCACGACCCGAGCCGAACCCGTCGCGGGCAAAAGGGGGGCGTCGAACGTCTGGAACAAGCTCGCCGACGGCTCATGGGTGGCGAACGCGTTCGTCACCAGCGGGAAGCCCGACGCGGCCGAACCCGAATGCGGCCCCACGGGCGCACGGCCCACCACGGACGACTACCCGTACCGCGGCCAAGCGGACACAGTCGACCGCTGGCGGATGTACGCGGGCCAGTGCACGTCGTGGGTCGCGTGGCGGATGGAGCAGCTGGCCGGCTACTTCCACAACAACGGCTGGCGCAACGGAATCCAGGGCTACTGGGGCAACGCGCACCTGTGGAACGACAACGCGGTCCGACTGGGCTACCGGGTCGACCGGACGCCGGAAGTCGGCGCCATCGCCCACTGGGAAGCCAGCGCCGGTGGCGCGTCCGACCTCGGACACGTCGCTTACATCACCGCGGTGAACAGTACAGCTGCCGATGGCACGACCGTGACAGTGCAGGAGTACAACTGGAGCGTGGACAGGGGTTTCGGCACCCGCGAGGTGCCGCTCGCCGCCATCAGCACGGTCATCCACTACGCCCCCGGCACATGATGTGGGTCAGGTCGTCCGGAAGTTCACCATCATCGCCATGTCCTCGTGTTCGAGGTTGTGGCAGTGGATCATGTACCGCCCCTTGAAGTGGGTGAACTTCACCAGCACCTCGACCACACCGAACGGCCGGACGTCCACTGTGTCCTTCCAGCCCGCGTCCCGCGGCTCCGGCGCGCCGCCGTTGCGCGACACCACCTGGAAGTGTCCAAGGTGGACGTGCACGGGGTGGTGGAAGTCGCTCGTGAACTTCCACAGCTCCACCGTGTCCATCCTGGGCTCGGCCTCGTAGGCCGACACGGTGAACCCGCGGCCGTTGATCGTCCAGTCGTGGTCCTGGTTGGTCGCTCCCCTGCGGAAGTCGAACGACCGCGTGGCAACCGCCTGCGACCGGTCGAGCTTCTCGAAGTGCGACAGCCGGTCCGGGATCGAGCTCCTGTCGGTCTCCTGCCTGGTCACCCGGAAGCGCATGACCTCGGCGGTCGAGTCCGCGCCCGCCACGTTGGCCAGGACCACCTCGGTGCCGACGTCGAACTTCGAGAAGTCGACGATCACGTCGTACCGTTCCGCCGGTGACATCGGCAGGGTCGTCATGTCCTGCGGCTTCTCCAGCAGGCCGCCGTCGCTGCCGATCTGGACGAACGGCGCGCCTTCCTTCGGCGCCCGGCTCAACGCCAGCTCCAGCCTGCGTGCGTTGCAGGCGTTGAGCAACCGCAGGCGGTACCGCGTGTTCGCCACGTCGTGCGTCGGCCACGGCGTGCCGTTGACCAGCATCACGTCGCCGAGCACGCCGTCCATGTAGTCGTCCTCCACTCCCGGCAACGACTTCAGCCTGCGGTCGAGCGCCGGGTAGTTGAACGAACCGTCCTCGTTGAACGACCGGTCGCAAATCATCAATGGGAGTTCCTTGTCCCCCTTGGGCAACGGCAGAGCGTCCTCCTCGGCGTCCCGCACGAGGAACATCCCCGCCAAACCGTGGTAGACCTGCGGGCCGGAGAAGTCCATCCGGTGGTCGTGGTACCACAGCGTGGCCGCGCGTTGCGGCAGGTCGTACACGTGGGTCTTGCTGACCTGGTGGAAGGTGTAGTCCTCCGGCTTGGCCATGTGCTCCGAGTGCCCGCCGTGCATCTCGTGCACCGGATATCCCCCGGGCAGGACCAGATCCGTGGGATATCCGTCCGAATCCGGGTCGGTCACGCCGCCGTGCAGGTGCGTGGACGTCGGCACCGGGAGCTCGTTCGAGATCCGCACGACCGCACGCCGGTCACGCCGGGTCTCGAACGTCGGCCCGGGGAACCGCCCGTCGAACCCCATCACCTGCGTCCTGCGACCGGGCAGGATCTCGACGTCGCCCAGGCGTTGCACCAGTTCGTAGTAGTCGGCGCCGCGGTCCGTGCGGACCGGCCGCACCACCGGCGGCACCGTCAGGGGCCGCTCGAACTTCGCGGGCAACGGCAGTTTGCTCGCCAGGACCTTGCCGGGCCCGGACAACACCTGCCCACCCGCGCGATTCCCGCAGCCCGCGATGCCCGTTGTCACGGCGACGAGGCCCGACGCACCGAGCAGGCCGAGGAACCGGCGGCGGCCGAGTTGTGGTGTGTCGCGCCGCTTCATTTCTTGGCCTTCTTCGTCTGGATCCTGGCTTCGCGCTTGTACGGGTCGTGCTTGTACATCACTGCCCACACCACGAGGCCGACGGACAAGCCGAAGATTCCGACGCCGATCATGATGTGCGGGCCGATCAACCGCAGGTACCCCAGCGTCTTCTGCGTCTCGATCAACAGGAACAGCACCACGATCCACCACGTGGGCCCGGAACTGCCCCGCGCGGGCCGCCACAGCAGGACGGCCGGGATCAACGCGAAGAACAGCAGGGTGCTCAGGATGATGTTCGCGTTGTTGTCGTGCCACTTCAGCAGCGCGACGTCGCCGGTGATGAACAGTGCGGCCAGCCCCACCTGGACCAGCATGTCGATCAGGAACGCGACGAGGAAAACCCGCAGCCACAGTATGATCTGCCGGTTCCACCGCTGGGACCTCGCGGTGATCCGCGATGTCGCCGCGGTACCGGACGGCGCCCCCTCCTCGGCATGGAGCACATCCTGTGCGCCTGGACGCTGCCTCATCTCATCCATCTCTTTCCGCTCCGATTCGGTCGTACCGACTGCGCGGTACGGCAACTCGTCCCACCCGGTTGCCGGGCCACCAGGCCCGGTCCCCCAAATCCATGGTCGTCGCCGGGACGAGCACGGTCCTGACCACGACCGTGTCGATGACGACGCCGAGCGCCACGACGAAGCCGATCTGCACCCAGGCGACCAGCGGCAGCGAGACGAGGACCGCGAAGGTCGCCGCCAGCACCACACCCGCCGAGGTGATCACGCCCCCTGTCGCCGCGAGCGCCTTGCGCATCCCGGCCGTCGTGCCGATCCCGCGGGCCTCCTCCTGGGCCCTTCCCATCAGGAAGATGTTGTAGTCCACTCCAAGCGCCACGAGGAACACGAACGCCTGCAACGGAAGCGTCGCGTCGACCCCGGCGAATCCGAACAGCTCCTGGAACACCACGGCGGACAGACCCAGTGTCGTGGCGAACGAGATCACCACCGTCGCGATCAGCACGAGCGGGGCGACGACCGCGCGCAGCAACACCATCAGCACGATCAAGATCGTCAACAGCACCAACGGGATGACGACCTTGGCGTCGTCGAGGTTGGACTCCGCGACGTCGATCAGGATGGCGCTGTGACCACCGACGAGCGCGTTCGCACCCCGCACCTGGTGCACCCGGTCCCGTAGCGAGTGCAGGGTGCCGGTCTCCTCCCGCGTGTCCGGCGCGAACCGCAACGTCGTGGTGATCTGGCCGATGGTGTCGTTCTTCCCGGTCACGACGGCGTTCGCCACGCCTGGCGTGTCCCGCACGACCCCGAGAACCGCGTCGAGTTGGCCGGTGTTGCTGATCACCTGCACCGGCCTGGTGATGCCAGGCGGGTAGTGCGCCAGCAACAACTCCTGTGCCTCAACGGCTTCCGGCTTGCCGGTGAAGCCGTCGACCTCCTTGAGGCCGAGGTTCATGGTGAACAGCCCCGCGGCGAGCGCGCCGAGCAGGACCAGGGTACCGATCCACGCCTTGCGCGGGCGGCGTTCGATGGCATCGCCGATGCGGTGCCACATCCGGTGTTCGTCCTTCGACTCCGGCTGCCCGCCGGGCCGTGGGATGGCAGGCCACATCACCCAGCGACCGCAGATGACCAGCACCGCGGGCAGCAACGTCATCGTGGCGAGCAAAGCGAAAGCGATGCCGCCGAACCCGACCGGCCCCAGCGCCCTGTTGGCGTTCATCGACGCGAACAGCAGGCACAGCAAAGCGATCCCCACGGTCGCCGCCGACGCGATGATCGCCGGCCCGCTGCGCCGCAGCGCGGCTTTCATGGCGTCGTGCCGATCCTCGTGCCTGCGTAGTTCCTCGCGGTATCTGGCGATCAGCAGCAACGCGTAGTCCGTTCCGGCGCCGTAGGTCAGGACCACGAGGACGAACGCACTTCCCGACGTGACTGTGAAACCGGTGTGCCGCGCGATCGCCGCCGCGACCGCCTGTCCGCCCTGCGCGGCGAACGCGACGCTGATCAACGGCGCGATCCACAGGACGGGACTGCGGTAGATGATCAGCAGCAGCAAGGCGACGACGGCGATCGTCGCCAGCAGCACAGTGGTGTGCAGACCTCCGAAGCTCTTCAACTGGTCGGCCAGGACGCCGCCGGGACCGCCGACCCTGACCGTCAGACCGTCCTTGCCCTGCCCGACCAGCTCACGGGTCTCGTCGACGGCTTTCCCGGTGTTCGCCCCTTCCTTGGCGGGGTCACCCGACGGCAGGGTGAAGCCGAAGACCAGGGCGGAGCCGTCGCCCGACGGGGTCACGGACGACGCGGTCCCGGCGTTCGCCGGATAGCGCCGCACGACCTCGGCCAAGTCCGTCTTCGCCTTCGCGGTGTCCTCGTCCCGGATACCGCCGGCGCGCTCGTACACGACGACGACGCGCTGGCCCGAACCCGTGGACAACTGCTTCTTGAGCTCCTCGACCTGTGTGGACTCCGCACCACGCGACAGGTAGCCGACGAGGCTGTTGTTGGTCGAGGAGAACAGCTTCGACGCCAACGGGAAGACAGCGACCATGATCAAGACCCACACCACGAGCACAACCCACTTGGCGACTCGGCCCGCGGGCAGAGCCAGTACAGCGCGCACGATTCGGGCTCCTGACGCTCAGCGACAGCGTGTCTGTCCTTGAGCCCCAAGCTTCCTTGTTCCCGGTCAGTCTCCGCGTCGTGCCTGGGCAGACAGTTCCGGCTGGTCCCGATCCGGGGGTGAACACCACCACCCCCGGCGGAGTACTCCCGGGGATGTAGTCGAGAAGTACTTCACCGGAAGGGTTAGCGGGCTACGTATCACACCCGCCGCAACAGCCATGCGCTAGTTTTGTGACCATGCGATCGATCCGGCTGACGCGAATGGACTGGCGTGATCCGGCGTTCGCAGCCGGGTTGACGTTGTTCCTCGTCATCGGTACTCCGCTCGTGCCTCGCGGCCAGGGGATCGAGATCCAGCTCGACCCGCTCGGGTACACGCTGTTGATCGTGTCCGGACTGACGCTCGCGTTCCGTCGCGTGGCTCCGACCGCGGTGCTCGCGGTGACCTCGCTCGCCACGATCGTCTACTACTACTTCGCCTATCCCGGATTCTTCCAACCGAGTGCGGCTTTGGTTTCTCTGTACACAGTGGCCGCTTTGGGCGCGCGCTGGACGGCGTTGGTCTCCGGTGCCGCGCTGTGCGCGGGCCTGCTGCTGATCAGCTTCCGCCCGGCGGGACTGCCGGACCGGCAGGCGTTCGACGGACCGCTGTGGGTGGGCGGCTGGTTCGCCGCGGTGATCGTCGCGGCGGAGACGGCACGGCAGCGCAAGGCGTACCTCAACGAGGTCGAACAGCGGGCGGTGGACGCGCTGCGCACCAAGGAGGAAGCCGCGAAACTCCGCGCCACCGAGGAGCGGCTGCGCATCGCCCGCGAGTTGCACGACAGCCTCACACACGCCATCTCACTGGTGAACGCCCAGATCAACGTGGCGGCGCACCTGTTCGACCGAGACCCGGACCGCTCCCGCACCGCCCTGTTCGCCGTGAAGGACGCCAGCAAGCAGGCCATGGGCGAACTCCGCTCGGCGCTGGAGGTGCTGCGCCACGACGACGAGCCGGAACGGCCGCACTCCCTGCGGCAACTGCCGGACTTGGTCAAGGCGAGCGAACAGCAGGGGGTGGCGGTGAAGGTGACCGTGTCCGGCGACAGCCCTGCGGTCTCTCAGCACGTCGATCTCGCCGCCTACCGGATCGTCCAGGAGTCGCTCACCAACGCCGCGCGGCACTCGCGAGCTTCCACCGTCTCGGTCGACGTGCGGTACGACTATGACAAGGTCACTGTGCGCATCGAAGACGACGGCGAAGCGGACTCGAGCAGCGTCGTGCGTGAGGGAGTGGGGATCAGGGGGATGCGGGAACGCGTCGCGGCACTGGGCGGCGAGTTCGAGGTGGGTCCCAGACCGACCCGCGGATTCGCGGTGAAGGCCGTCCTCCCCCTCGGTCGATCCGAAGACGACAACGGGGGAACGGCATGATCCGGGTTCTGCTGGTCGACGACCAGCCGTTGCTCAGAGCCAGCTTCCGCGCGCTGTTGGACAGCGAGCCCGACATCACCGTGGTCGGCGAGGCGGGCGACGGGAGAGCGGCGGTGGCGGCGGCCGCGCGGCTGCGGCCCGACGTGGCACTGGTCGACGTGCAGATGCCGGACGTCAACGGCATCGAGGCGACCAAGACGATCGCCGACGACCCCGACCTCGCAGGCATCCGCGTGATCATCCTGACCAACTACGCGCTCGACGAGTACGTGTTCGCCGCGCTGCGCGCGGGCGCGTCCGGTTTCCTCGTCAAGGACTGCGAACCCGACGAACTGCTGCGCGCGGTGCGCACAGTGGTCAACGGCGACGCCCTGCTGTCGCCGAAGATCACCAAGCGGCTGATCGCCGAGTTCGTCGCCCACCCGGCCACCCCGCGGCCGAACACCGACGCGAGCGTGCTGACCAAGCGGGAGACCGAGGTCGTGCGCCTCGTCGGAATGGGGATGTCCAATGACGAGATCGCCGCGCACATGGTGATCAGCCTGACCACGGCCAAGACCCACGTCAGCCGCGCGCTGAGCAAGACGAAAGCACGTGACCGGGCACAGTTGGTGGTCTTCGCGTACGAGAACGGGTTGGTGCGGCCACGGCAAAGGGACGACCGGAACACCCTGCCGTGACACTCCGGTCATGGCGTGACGGGACCGCCGTCACGGATGGCTTCCAACTGGCCCCTGGTGAACGCCCAGCTGGGTGGCCAGGTCTGTTCGGCGAACAGCCGCAGGGACTGGGGGACCTCGGATCCACGGGTCTGGGAGGGCACGGCCGTGATGTCGTCGAGAAGAAGGTGGACCAAGGTGGCGAGCCTGGTGGGCCAGTCGGTGCTGCCACGGCGCCAGGGGTAACCCTGGTGCTCCTGGTCAGGGGCCAGGTGGAGAGTGCCGGACTCGGTGCGCACCCACACGAGCGAGCCCACCACCAGTTCGGCGAGCGGGCTGGTGGTGGGCAGTCGCCTGGGGATCGTCGTCCACAGGGCGTCCGCGTCGTTGGTGCGGATGACCGGGGCGTGGGTCTCCGGGTCGACGTACACCTCGGTGGCGGACTCGTGCTTGTCGAGTAGTTCGACGGCCGCGGTCCGGGCGGCGGAGCGTAGGCGGCGGGCCCACTCGGCCGCGTGCGGCTGGGTGAGGTCGACCTGCTGCTGTGTGTGGAACGGAAGAAAGTCCCGGAGTGTCTCCTCGCGGAGTGTCCCACTGACGCACGAGGACGCTGACTGGTCGCCGCGGCCGAGGATGGCCAGCCAACCGGCCAGCGAGGTGGCAGCGTCCACGTCCGCCGGTTGCCTGCCCCGAATCATCTGGTCCAGTCGTGTCAACACGCGGTGCGCGGGGTGGTTCTCGTCGTACTCGGCCGCCATCCGCAACGGCAGTGACGGACCGTGGGCGTCCCTGTGGGCCGGGTTGGGGCGGATGTACTGCGGGCACAGGCACCGCTCGATGACCTTGTACGGCTTCGACGACCCTTCCCAGCCGTCGTGCGCGTCATGCCACACCTCACTGAGGACCGCCTTGCACCCCTGCGCCCAGTGCAGGTCTTCCTCGTGATGACACCCCAAGCACTCCCGACCACCAGTCATGGCTGCCGATCATAGGGGCGCCCCGGCCTGCCGCACCGGCGACCAAGAGCTCACGGCGAAGGCCGTTGCCGCGCGACCCGCTCCACTTCGGCCAAGTCGGCGACAGTGACCAGGCGCATCTCGGCGGCCCGACGAGCGACCGCGAACCGGATGTTCTGCAACCGCCCGTCGTGCTGCGCCAGATAAGGATCATCACGAGCCCCGAAGGCGATCGCCGAGATCACTCGGATCGCGTCGTCGACGCGTTGCGGCCGTTGTAGGTTCCAGGCGTAGCCGTGCCAGTGGACCACCCGCTCGTAGATCTCCCGGTTGGAAGGCGGACGCGGATAGTCGTCCTTGCCGACCAACCACGGCTCGGTCAGGGCCAACGCCACGTACCAGTCACGGCTTTCCCTGACCAACCCCGGCCCCGCGGCGGTGACCTGCCCGGTCGGATCACCGGGAACCAGTGGCAGCACGGTCTCCAGCGACACGTCCACGCTGATCAACGTGTCGGCGAAACCACCGGCGGTCTGCCTGCCGAGCAGGACGACCAACTGGTTCTCACCGTCGTCCAGCAACGCCGACATCGACTTCGTCAGGATGACCCGACGTGCACCACCGGGCGCGTCGAACAACCCGGACAGCTGCGCCTCACCGGAACCGAGCCACGTCAGCGTGACCGTGTCCGTGGCGACGACCAGCTCACCGACCAGCCGTGAGATGTGCGGCGCACAGTCGGGCAGCGTCAACGCCACACCGCCGGGCCGTAGCGCGTAGTGCGGAGCCCGCCCGAACAGCAGCGACTCCCCCGCTTTGAGCACCACCGAGGGGATCCCGGTGCCCCGGACCACCACGCTGGGCATCAGGGACACACCGGTGTGGCGCCGCGGTCCGGTCCGAGGGCCGCCCAGTCCTCGGCGAGCCCGGCCCGGTTGAGCCGGTCGCAGATCGCGCGGACGGCGTTGTCCGGGTCGAGATCCCAGATCCGCGCGGTGCCGTCGGCCGAGGCGCTGATCGCCCGCGTGCCGTCCGCGTCGAACGTGGTGTCGTTGATCGCGTCGTCGTGCCGGTCGAGCCGGGCGACCGGTTGACCGCCGGGGAATTCCCACAGCCGCAGCACGGTGTCCTGGCTCGCGGTCAGCATCGTCCGGCCATCCGGGGTCAACCGGATCCTCCGGACCGGTGAGTCGTGCCCGGTGATCAGGCCGACCTGTTCGCCGTCGGACACCCGCCACAGCCGGACCATCCGGTCGCCGCCCGCGGTCACCAGCGTCCGGCCGTCCGGGGTGAACGCCGTGTCCATCGCCAGCCTGTCGTGGCCGGGCAGGATCCGCATCGGCCCGCGCGGGTTCGCTGTGGGCAACAGACCGACCTTCCCGCCGGACAGCGTCAACGCCAGGACTTCGCCATCCGGGCTGTACTTCACCGACGTCGGGTAGTTCACCTCGACGACGAGCTCGTTGCGCGGTTCCTTCCTGGTCGGCCTGATGGCGGCCATCGTCAGGTCCTCGGCGTTGAGGAACACGACCTCGTCGCGGTCCTGGTCCTTGCTCGCCCCTGCCGGGGTCTTGCCCGCGACAGCGATCTCCTTGCCGTCCGGGCTGAACGCCAGTTCGGTGAATTCCGTCCCAGGACGGGAATACCGGCTCGTCTGCGCGCCGGTGGCCACGTCCCACGCGACCACGGCACCGTCCAGACCGACTGTGACGACACGGGACCCGTCCGGGCTGAACGCGGCGGACGCCGCCGTCCCGCCATGGGACCAGCGCTTGATCTGGTCGCCGGTCGTGCTGTCCCACAACCGGATCGCTCCGTCCGCCGCGGCCGTGACGAACAGCTTCCCGTGGGACGCGACCGCGACCATCGGGCTGTCACGCGGCCCGAGCGCGGTTCGTTGGAAGGCCCATACCGTGATCTGGCCCGCGGAGTCGGCACTGAGGAACGTGTGCCCGTCACCGCTCATCGCGAGGCCGAACGTGGTGACCGAGCCGGTGCCGAGTCCCAGCATCTCCTGCCCCGACGCGATGTCCCACGCGCGCAGCGTCGTCCCGACCCCGCCTGCCAGGACCGCCGTCCCGGCCGGGTCGAAGGTGACCGCGTTCAGGCCCGGCTCCGACGTTTCCTTGTCCAGTGAACGAGTCCACTTCGATGTGTCCCACAGCAACAGGTGCCGGTCCTGGGACACTGTGGCGAGCGCGGTCGACGCCCGGTTGAACGCCAGGCCGGTGACGTCGTCGGTGTTGCCGGTCAAGGTCGCCACGAGCACGCCGTCGCTCGTGCGGCGCACCTCGACGTTCTTCTCGTTGGTGGTCGCGATGAGCTTCCCGTCCGGGCTCTGGGCCATCGCGAGGGACGCGGGCGCGGGGAACCGCGCGGTCTCGGTGAGCTTGGCGGTGTCCCACACCGTGACGCCCTTCTCGGTGAACGCGGTGAAGGACGAGCCGTCGCGCACGATGTGCCCGTCGACCGCGCGGCTGGGCACGGTGAAGATCCGCTTGCGCTCCGGCACGTTCCACAGCGACACCTGGGCGCCCGTCGCGTTGGCCGCCAGGAGCAACCGGCCGTCCGCGGTCATCGACACGGAGCGGTACCAGCCGTCCCCGTCGTCCAGCATAGCCAGTTCCCGGTGCCCCGGCACGTCCCAGAGGCGCAGCGAGCCGTCTCGCCCGCCGCTCACCGCGACGTCGCCGTCGTCGCTGATCGCGATGCCCGTCACCGGTCCGTCGTGGCCGAGCATTCGCCCCCGGAAATGATCGGTCTGCACGCCGAGCACAGCACTCCGGCTTTCCACGGTGTGCTCGGCCTGCCACGAGCCCAGCGCCAGCAACCCGGTTCTGGCGTGGTCGATCCCCCTGGCCAGTTCGGACTCCGCGGCCAACTGCCGGGACAGGTTCAGCTGACGGCCGAGGTCGGCCCGGTCCCGTTCGTTGCTGGCGTCCTGCCGCAGCCGGGTCGCCACCACGACCGCGCCGACGGCCACCACCAGCAACACGCTCAACGCGGCCACCATGGTGCGCAGTCGGCGCGTACGTCGGCGCGCGGCGATCACACCGGCGTGTTCGGCGTTGTTCGACCTGTGCAGGAACTCCTGTTCGGCCGGTTGCAGACCGGTCCGGCCCTGCTCGAGCCACGCGTTGACCGTCGCGAGCCGGGCACCGCGGTAGAGGTCGTCGTCCTGCTGACCCGACTCGGTCCAGACACGCACCGCGTCGGTGAACCTCCGGTGCTGGACGAGCCCGGCGCGGTCCTCGTCGATCCAGTCCCGCAGCCGTGGCCACGCGGTGAGCAGGGCTTCGTGGCTGAGCCTCGCGCCCGTCGCGTCGACGGTGACCAGGCGCGCGGCGATCAACTGGTCCAGGACCGGACCGCCGATCTCACGCGGGTCGACCCTGCGCCGGGCGACCGCGCCGTCGTCGGACACGGTCACCAACCGCAACAGCACCGCACGCACTATCTCCCGGCTGCGTGGATCGAGCCGTGCGTAGATGTCCTCGGCGGTACGGGACACCGCGCCGTCGATTCCGCCCGCCCTGCGGTACGCGGCCAACGTCAGCGTGTCGCCTTCCCGGAAGTTCCACGCCTCACGCAAGGCGTGGGCCATCCTGGGCAGCGCGCCGGGGTCGTATCCGGATTCGCCGCGCACCCCCAGGTCGGCGATCAGCCGTTCCGGCAGGCCGGGTTCGATCTCCACGCCGAAGTCCCGCGCTGGCCGCACGATCGCCTGGCGCAGTTCGTTCGCGTCCATCGCGCCCAGCAGCACCGGTGCGGTGAACGCCGGGATCAGCGGCGCCAGGTCGATGCACCGGTCGACGAGGTCCGCCCGGACGGCCAGCACGACCAGTGCGGGCCGGGCGTTGGCCAGCGCGGTGGCGAACACCCGGCGTTGCTCGTCCGGCACGCCGTGGGTGAACAGTTCCTCGAACTGGTCGACCACGATCACCAGACGTTTGCGGTCCACGGCGCACAAAGCACCGAAATCGGACGGCTCCTGCCTGATTCGCGCGGCCAGCTCGGCCGGGTCGCCGCCGGTGTGCGGGGCGACGGCCGCCGCGAGCAGGCCGATCGGGTCCAGCCCCGGCGTGAGGACGGCGTGCGGCCAGTCGGTCAGCGTGGGCAGCAGACCTGCGTGCAGCACCGAGGACTTGCCCGCACCGGACGCCCCGACGAGCACGACGGGTTCGCCGCCGTCGAGCTGCTCGGCAAGCCGCACCAGCAGATCCGTCACCACGTGTGCGCGGCCGTGGAACAGCTCCGCGTCCCGCTCGTCGAACCCGACCAGACCGGGGTACGGGGCCGTGGCGGTGATCGGCAGTGTCGGCGTACGACGTGGTGCGCTGGACCGCAGGATCGCTTTGACCAGGTCGGCCTGGCCTTCGGTGGCGGGCGCGGCTCGTTCGGTGCCCCCGGCGTAGGCGGCGGTCCGCGCGGCCGTCATGAACTCGCTCGCGGTGGCGAACCTGCGGGCCGGGTCCTTGGCCATGCCACGCATGACCACGGTGTCGAGTTCACGGGTGATCGCCGGGACGAACACCGACGGCGCGGGCGGCGGTTGCAGCAGGTGCGCGGCGATCTTGGCGGCCGGGTCGGTGCCGGGGTGGGCCTGCCTGCCGGTCAGGCTCTCGAACAGCACGCAGGCCAGCGAGTACTGGTCGCTGCGGCTGTCGACCGGGCCTGCCGACAGCCGTTCCGGCGCCATGTAGTCCCAGGTGCCGATCAGGTCACCGGACCTGGTCAGCGCGGTCGCCTCCGGCGAGGTCTCCCGTGCGATGCCGAAATCGGCGAGGTAGGCGTGGTCGTCCCGGCCGAGCAGGATGTTGGACGGTTTCACGTCCCGGTGGACCAGGCCTTCGCGGTGCGCGGCGTCCAGCGCGGACGCCACCTGGCCGAGGATCCGGAACGCCCGGTCGGGGTCGATCGGGCCCGCGCCGAGCGCGCGCCGCAGGTCGGTGCCGTCGACCAGTGCCATGTCGATGAACAGGTCGCCGTCGATCTCGCCGAAGTCGTTGACCGGGATGACGTTCGGGTGGTCCATGGCCGCGACCAGCCGGGCCTCCCGTTTGAACCGGGCGCGGTAGTCCTGGTCGGTGACCGAACCGGGCAGTCGTTTCAGTGCGACGACGCGTTCGTGCACCGTGTCGTAGGCCCGGTGGACCACACCCATGCCGCCCCGGCCGAGCAGGCCCTCGATGCGATACGGCCCGAAGACCGGCAGATCCGTGGGTTCCGCGCTGAACGTGCCCGCCACCATGGGAGAAACCTACCGATCCGGCCACCGGGCCCGCGTGGGCATCTTTGCCGACAAGTGGCCACCGTCCGGGTCCGCGCCGATACTCAAGGGTGCTATGGGAATCGTTTACTCGAGCGTCGTGGACGCTCCACTCCAGGACGTGTTCGACTGGCACGCGCGGCCAGGCGCGCTCGTCCGGCTCAGCCCACCGTGGCAACCGATCGAAGTGATCCAGGAAGCCGACTCGCTGCGGGACGGCACCGCGATCTTCAAGATCCCGGGTGGTCTGCGCTGGCGGGCACAGCACCAGCCGAGCGAGTACCGGCCGCCCGAGCTGTTCGCCGACCGGCTCGAAGGTCCGTTGTCGCTGGTCATGTCGTGGCGGCACCGGCACGAGTTCACGGCGGAGGGCGCGGGCCGGACCCGGCTGACCGACCACGTGGACACGCTCGTGCCCAGGTTCCTGCTGCAGCCCATGTTCCGCTACCGGCACCGCAAGCTGGCCGAGGACCTGGCCATCCACGCCGAGCTGGGTTCGCCGCCGTTGACCGTCGCGGTGACCGGCCCGGACGGCCCGGTCGCGACGGCGTTCACCGCTTTGCTCACCACAGGCGGACATCGAGTGGTCCGTACGCCGACTGACGAGCGACTCGACGCGACCGTCCATGTGGCCGACGACGTGACACGGATCGAAGCCGGCGGCCGGACTGTGTCGGTGCGCAACGGCAGCAGGCGCGGTGGACCGACGTGGATCGCGCTCGACGACCTGTGCGACGTCTATCTGCGCGCGATCGCCGACGACAGCCTGTCCGGCCGCGTGAACGCCGTCGCGCCGGGAAACGGTGTCATAGAGCCGGTACGGCTTCTGGCGCGCGGCCACCGGTTCCGCCATCCGAACCCTCCCGCCAGATCCATTGTGGACAGAATGTCTCGGCGCGCTTCGGGCAGGTAGGGTGGTGCACGACCGCGACCGCGGCCCGCTGGCCGACACCGCCGGGGGATCCGGCACCCGGCTCCACCCGATCACGCTGGCGGTGTCCAAACAGCTGCTGCCGGTCAACGACAAGCCGACTACGTCGACGGCGACTCGGCGGCGCAGGGAGTGCGCATCGCGTGCATCGAGGAAGTGGCTCTGCGCATGGGTTTCATCGACGCCCACGCCTGCCACGCACTGGGCGGGCGACAGGCGAACTCGCGTTACGGCCAGTACGTGATGTTCATCGCCAAGGAGTTCACCGCGCGGCTGTGAGCACGTCGAGCAAAGCGTCCTTCATCGGCGCACGGCTACCGGCGACGAGGGTGAACAGCGCCTCACGGACCAGCCGCTGGCCATGCCCTCCGACGATGACACCGGACGCGCCCTCGGCCACGACCACCGCTCCGGCAGCGCGATACGCCAGGTCGGACGCGGCGGCCCGCGCGGCGAAGATGGACGTGGGGTCGGCCAGTCCCGCGTTCAGCCCGGCGCGCACACCGATGACCTGCTCGGACAGTGCGGCCGCGGCGTCGGCCCGGCCGTGCTCCTCGAGCAACCGGACACACCGCGACGCCAGCCCCGTGGGCATGGCACCGTTGAGCCGGGCACCCACGTGCTGCGTGGCGAGGAACTGCTCGACGGGAACTTCGGCGACCACCCGCGCGTCCGGAACGAACAGCTCGTCGAACTTCAGTCGCACGGTCGCGGTGGCCTGCAACGAAACCAGCTCGAACGGCCGCGTGTCGAGGCCTTTGGCGTCGACGAGGGCGTTGACGATGGTGTCGCCCGCGTTGCCGGACAGGTGAAGCACGTCGACGATCCCCCAGCCGCTGACGAACGGCGCGTCGCCGTCGAAGATCCAGCCGCCGTCCGCCCGGGTGGCGCGCAGCCGCGGCGGGTTGGCCAGCGCACCGGCGAACGCCACGCCGCTGCGCCGCCGCCCCGTGGTGAAGTCGTCCAGGTACTCCGACTGCAACGCCTTGTTCGTCGTGTTCGCCAGGCCGATGACGGCCGCGTGGTGCTGGATCCAGGTGAACGTCGTGGCCAGGCAGCCGCCTGCCAGTGCCTCGATCACGGCGACGATCGTGTCCAGGTCCAGCCCGGCGTCCGGCCGGACGACGCCGTACAGGCCCTCAGCCGCCAGCAGGCGGAAGTGGCTTTCCGGGATGACGCCGCTCTCGTCGACTCGACGTGCGTCCGGGAAGAGAACAGTGTCGGCGATCCAGTGCGCCCGCTCAACGAGGTCCGTCACGCCGCCAGCATACCGATTCGCGAGTTAGGCTGCCCTAACTTCAGTCGAACCGGCGGATCCCGCCCTCGGAGTTGATCACCTGACCGGTGATCCACTCGGCGTCGTCGCCGACCAGCCACGCGATCAGCCGCGCGGCGTCGTCGGGAGTGCCCCACCGGCCCCGGGGTGACCTGCGGTTGACGGCCTCGATGACCTCGGGCGTGGCGTACCCGGTGTCGACCGGCCCCGGGTTGACGGCGTTCAGCGTGATCGACTGGTCGGCGAGGTGGTCGGCCAGGGTTCGCGTGATCGACGCGAGCGCGCCCTTGGCCGCCGCGTACGCCACTTCACCGCGCATCGGCCCGAGGTCCTGCCCCGAAGTCATGAACACGACCCGGCCACCAGTGCGTCCGTCGTGCTGCGCGGCGAACGCCTGCGTCAACAGGATGGACGACCTGGTGTTGACGGCCCAGTGCTTGTCGAGCATCGCCGCGTCGAGCGTGCCCAGCGGGCCGTCGCTCCCGCTCAACGCGTGGTTGCACACAAGGATGTCCACCTGCCCCAACGCGGCGACAGCCGCGTCCATCAACCGCTGCGGTCCATCGGGATCGGCGAGGTCGACGGAAGCGTTCGCCGCTCCAGTGAACGGCAGCACGGCATCAGCGCCCCACGGCTGCTCGCTGTCGTGGGGCGTGTAGTGGTGCACGAACAGTTCCGCACCCAGCCCGGCCAGCCGCTGGGCAACCGCGTACCCGATCCCCGCACGACGACTGACACCGGTCACCAACGCCACGCGCCCCCGCAACATGGGCGTCAGCCTACTGTGCCGCGCACGACCGCAAGAAAACCACAAGGGTTCGGCCTGCGAGACCGGGCCGAAGTGTCTACGATGCCTGCCGACGGTGTCCCACGAGCAGGGGGAATGTGCATGCGGGGCTTGAACGCGGGATTGGGTGCTGTGCTGGTCGCGGCCGTGCTGGCCGGGTGCGGCGGCGGGGGTGATGATGCCCGAAAAGGACAGTCCACACCGGACGCTCCGGCCGAGCAGCCGACCAGCACACCGAAGAAGCCGGAACGCAAGGCGTTCGACCCGCCGAAGGTGTTCGAGAAGACCGAAGCGAAGTTCAAACTGTCGTCGTTCAACGACGAGCAGGTGCCGACAGTCACCCTGCACGACGGCAATCTCTACGGGCTCAATGACCAGGCCGTCGTCGCGATGGACGGGTTGACGGGCGACGTGATGTGGTCGGCGCCCGCGACGATCAAGGTGTCGACAGGCGCGGACCCCACGGCGCCGGTCGTCTACAAGGACCGCGTCTACGCGGCGATCAACGGGAGCAAGCCCGCGCAGGGCACCGCGCCGTCGGTCCCGCAGGTCGAAGTGATGGCGCTCGACCTCAAGACCGGCAAGGCCGACTGGAACACGGTCATCGACATCGACCTCGGCAACAAACTCAGCACGGGCAAGGGCAGGCCGACGGTCGCGGGCGTGACCGACACGTCCGTCGTGGTCAGCTACTTCGACGACTCCGCCTCACTGGGCCGCACGTTCGCGGTGGACGCGAACTCCCACCAGGTGCGCTGGACCAAGGACATGTTCCTGGCAGCGGAGGTCGACAGCGGCGTGGTCGTCGGCAGCGGTGGCAAGCCGCTGATCGGTGAGCAACGGACGACGGCCGGGCTCGCGGAGGCCGACGGCGCGCAGAAGTGGTCGATCGACACCGGCGGGTACCCGGCCAAGCTGATGCCGATCTCCCCGAAGGTCGTGGCCAGCAGCCTCAAGATCTACAGCAACGGCGACAACAAGTTCGACATCATCGACGTCACTACCGGGAAACCGCTGTACAGCAAGACCACCGAGGTGTCGAGCATGTCGTCCTACGAGGTGACGTGCTTCTACGACGACCAGTCGTTGGTCATCTGCGACGCACGCGGCGAGCGCACATTCGCCTATGACGCGAACTCGGTCGGCGCGACCCCGCTGTGGGAGATCACGAAAACCGCGAACCGCGTCGTGCCGAACCTGACCGCCGCCTACCACGGCATGGTGTACGGATTCGGTGCCAACGACCCGGTCGCCATCGACGGCAAAACCGGAAAGGACGCGCCGGACGCACCGGGGGCCGCCCCGGCGTTGGTCGACAAGTACCTCGCCGTCGACGTCAAGAAACAGCTCTCGTACAGGCCGATCAAATGAGTGACCGATTCGTGTCTTGATCGGCGCTGACGGTCAAACCCCTCCCGGCGACAGCCAACTGGCAGTCGCACCAAACGGGAGGGGTCATGAAGGCTACATCGAAGGCGCGATCCTCGGGCTGCTGGCCGTGTTCGCACTTCTCGTTGTCGTCATCGGATGACGTGCCGCCCTGAACCGGGGCGGCACGTCGACCACTCAGGTGACCTTGAATTCCTCGTCCTTGTACTCGATTCCCAGCGACGGAACGCTGACCGAACGATCGCCTTCGACGACCTCGCCCGCGACGACGGCGTCGTATCCGGCGGCACGCGCGACCTCCACCGTCTTGTCCGCGTCGTCCGCGGGGACGACGGCGACATACCCGAAGCCCATGTTGAGCGTGGCGTACGACTCCGCGGTCGACATTCCCGCTTCGTGTGCCAGGAACTCGAGCACCTCGGGTACCTCGGGCACGGTGTCGAGCACGTACCGGACGTTCGTCGAAGCCCGCATCATCTTGAGCAGTCCGTGGCCGGTGATCGGGTTGAGGAACGTCGGGCGCACCGGCGAGTCCAGCAGTGCGCGGACGAACGCCGGGTAGAGCACCGACGGGTCGAGCAGCGCGGCGCCGAGGTCACGGCCGCTGGGCAGCTTGGTCTGGTAACCGGACGGCAGCTTGCCCGCGATCCGCCTGGCCAGCGACGAGCCGTTGGTGTGCAGGCCCGAACTCGGCAGGACGACGATCCGGTCGCCGGGTGCCACGGTGTCGCCGAACACCGGTTCCCGACCTTCCGGCACCAGCGCCAGCGCGCTGCCCGCCAGTTCGATCCCCGCTCCGGTGAGCATTCCCGGCAGCGCGGGCGACTCGCCGCCGCCCCAGGTCGCGCCGGACAGCTCGCACGCCTTCTGCCAGCCGGCCAGCAGCTCCAGCGACTTGCGCTCGTCGGAGTACCAGGCCGCGTCGCCGGTGGCGAAGTACGCCGTGACCACCATCGGGTTCGCGCCGACCGAGATCACGTCGTTCACGATCGCCGCGACCGCGTCCACCGCGACGTCGGCGAACCGGCTCTGCCCCGTCTGCGCGAGGTAGTCCTCCGCGATGACCGACTTGGTGCCGAGTCCCTCGGTGACCGTCGCCAGGGTCAGGCCGCCCACCTTCAGCACGTACGCGGTCGAGCCCCGGGAGCCGCCGACCTCCTCGGCGCCGTGCGCGGCGAGCAGGCCGCTCGTGGCCGCCGCGCGGTGCACCGCGTCCCGCTTGACCTTGTCCAGGATGGAATAGTCGACGCCCGCGCGCTGGTACTCACCCAGGTTGGACACTCTTGTAACACCTCGTCGAGAAATCGGCTCGTGGCCCCGCCGGGGTTTCCGCAGGACCTGCTCACCCTAGTGCCCCGATGGGGTGATCGCCCCGCTGCCACCAGGCGTTTTGTCTCCGTGCCCCGAAGCAGTGACCGGTATCACCCGGTGACGGTGGCAAACTGATCGCTCCGTAATGCCTGCTTCGTCCATTCTGCCTAATCAGCCCGGCGTACCTTCGAACAAGTGGGTGCGAGCCGAAATCTTCTGAAACTCGTCGGTGCCTGTGCGGTCGCGGGTGGACTCGTCGCGGGAATTCTGGCGCCGGTGTCGATTGGCGCCGGATTGGTCGCCGCCGACGTGAGCGATTCGGTCATCAGGATCGTGCCCGCGTCGATTTCGAAACAACTGCCCGGCGTGACCACGCTCACCGACCGGGCCGGCACGCCGATCGCGACGGTCTTCGACCAGTACCGGATCCCGGTCGGCGCGGGCCAGGTCTCCACCGCCATGAAGAACGCCCTGGTGTCCATTGAGGACCGGCGGTTCTACCAGGAGCACGGGATCGACCCGCAGGGCGTGGCCCGCGCCGCGATCGCGGACGTGACCGGCGGCGACCGCCAGGGCGGCTCCACCATCACGCAGCAGCTGGTCAAGAACTACCTGATCAACGTGATCGACAAGGACAACCCGGTCGCGCAGTCGGCCGACCGGGCGGACACGATCACCCGCAAGCTGCGGGAGGCCCGGACCGCGATCGAGTTGGACAAGCACCTGTCCAAGGACGAGATCCTGACCGACTACCTGAACGTCGTCGAGTTCACCGGCAAGATCTACGGTGTCGAGGCCGCCGCCCGCGCCTACTTCGGCACCACCGCCGACAAGCTGACGGTTCCGCAGGCCGCGCTGCTCGCCGGGATGGTCAACAACCCGACGACGTTCAACCCGTACGCGCACCCGGTCGCCGCCCAGCGGCGCCGTGACCTGGTGATCGACTCGATGCTGGCCACCAAGGCGATCGACCAGCCGACCGCGGCGCGGGCAAAGGCCGAGCCGCTGGGGGTCAGCGGCCCGGCCGTGCCGTCGAGCACGTGCTTCAGCGCCCAGCCGGACGCCGGGTTCTTCTGCCAGTACGCGCTGAGCTACCTCCAGTCCGCCGGGGTCGCCAAGGACGAGCTGACCAACGGGGGACTGACCATCAAGACCACGATGGACAGTCAGGTCAGCGCGGCGGCCAAGGACGCGGTGAACGCCAACGTGCCCGTCACCCAGCCGGGAGTGGCCAACACGATGGCGATCGTCTCCCCCGGCACCACGTCACACGAGGTCCTCGCGCTCGTGGCCAACCGCGGTCTCGGCACGGACGCGGCGCAGGGCCAGACCACGCGCAACCTGGTGACCGAGGTGAGCGACCCGTTCGGCGCGGGTTCGGTGTTCAAGATCTTCACGGCGGCCGCGGCGCTGGAGTCGGGCACCGCGACGCTCGACACGCAACTGCCGAACCCGCCGAGCCAGTGCTTTCCCCTGTCCGGCAACCGGAAGTGCTACACCGTCCACAACGACGGCAGCTACGCGGACCCGATCACCTTGACCAACGGCCTGGCCACGTCGCCCAACACGGCGTTCGTCGGCCTGGAGCAGAACGTGGGCGTGCCGCAGGTGGTGGCGATGGCGTCCCGGCTCGGCCTGCGCTCGTCGATGCAGACCAACAACGTCGGTCAGAAGCCCGACGCGGGCTCGACCGATCCGCAGCACAGCCAGACGCAGACCCAGTACTTCCAGGACAAGCCGTCGTTCACGCTGGGTGACAGCCCGGTGAGCCCCTTGGAACTGGCCAACGTTCCCGCGACGCTGATGAGCGGCGGCGTGTGGTGCCCGCCGTCGCCGATCCTGTCGGTGACCGACGCGGCCGGAAACGCGGTGCCCGTCAACAACGCCCCCTGCGAGCAGGCCGTTACCAGTGACGTGGCGAGCACGTTGATGACCGGTCTCAGCCAGGACACCGTCAGCGGCACGACCGCGGCGTCCGCGCGTGCCGCGGGCTGGACCCGTCCGGACATCGGCAAGACGGGCACGACGCAGACCAACCAGTCGGTCGCGTTCGTCGGCGGCGTGGACGACTACGCCGTCTCGTCGCTGGTGTTCGCCGACGGCAACAAGCCAGGTCAGCTCTGCCCCGGCAACCCGGTCCACATCGGGTCCTGCGGGCACGGCGCGTTCGGCGGCACGGTCGCCGCGCCGCCCTACTTCACAGCGATGAAGTCGATACTGGGCGGTCGCTGACGTCGGCCTTCTCCCGGGAATCGGCGATGACCAGCCCGGAGAGCAGGCCGGACATTCCTCGGTGCGAACGCGGCCACACCAGGACGAAAGCGCCCGCCAGCAGCCCGAAGCCGATGGTCCCGAACACCGAATCGGTCGACGACAGCCCCATGCACGCGAAATAGCCCGCGCCGCCGGTGAGCAACGCGATCACCACTCGTGCGCCCGCAGGCCTGCCATCAGGCCGGATACGCCGCAACCGCACCGCGCGCTGTCCGATCGTCGCCGCTTGTCTGCCCAGTGACGGCAGCACCAGCAGCAGGAACGCCGGAAGCCACAACACGAGCGCACTGCCGAGCCAGTGCCGCTGGACCGATTGTCCATGGAAGACGTAGACGACGACGGCGTCCACCACGACGCTGATGAAGGTGCCCAGCAGGTACACCGACACCAGGTCCATCACCATCCCCAGCAGCCGCCGCCACGCGGTCACCGGGCGCGGCTCGGTCGGCGGCGCGCTCGGAGTCCGGCCCGCGAACGGCCTGAGCATCGGCGCGAGCAGCACGCCGACCGCTGTGCCCAGGGTGTTGGCGATCAGGTCGTCCACGTCGAATATCCGATAGGGACACGGGAACAGGAACCAGTTCCCGGTCAGCTGCGTCAGTTCCACCAGCAGGGAGACGCCGAAACCGATGGCGATCGAGGTGAGCACACCGCGGCCGAAGAACTGCCGCAGGTACATCCCGAGCGGCACGAACAAGGCGATGTTGAAAACGGACTGCTGGACAGCGGGATTGTGCAGATATCCCCGCAAACCCGGCACGCGTTGTTCGGTGCGGATGTCCACGATGAACTGCGTCACGTTGAGCTGTGGCGTGCGGAACGCCTCGTGTCGCGCGCACCAGGCGTCGGTCAGTTCGGGCAGCGGCAGCAGCGTGTAGGTGGCGATGGCCAGCGCGTAGATCACGAACCCGACGGCGAGCAGGATCCGGCCGAACCCCAGCTCACCCCGTCGCCGGTAGCTCACCACCACGAACGGCAACGACAGCAGGACGGCGAGGAAGCACCCGCCGACGATGGCGAGCACGGCCGGAATGATCTGCGACTCCACCCGCAAGGAGATACCGTCACAGCGTTGCGGTAGCAACTCGGACACGGTGTGTCGACGGACACGATACCGTTCGCGCGTGGTCTTCAGCGGATTCGTCACCAGCTGATCGGCCAGGAGGATGAACGACCGCGCGGACCCGCTGCCCGACCTCGACGTCGGCTGGCTGACCAGCCCATAGGCGACCGTAGGCGCGGGTGTGGACAATTCGATGACAACTCCTGTCCATCGAACACGGGGCATACTGTCCCTGATGAAGGGGACACTGCCTCTGTTCGCGAGCGACGACCTCGACGCGATACACGTGCACATGAACTCGTACCTCGAGCCGGGGTCGGTTCGGCTGCGCACCCCGCCGAGGTCGCCCGGATGGTTGCGGACGTCGTTGGTCGCGGGCCCGCCTGATCCCGCCGCCCGGTCCGGCATCACGATCTACCGGATGGACATCGACCCCGAGATCAGGATGAACGCGGTCGAGCTGTCCCACGCCTACACGCTCAGCATCCCGCTGGCCGGGCGCAACGAGGTCGTGCTCGACAACGAACCCGTCGGCCCGTCGTACATGGTGTGCTCACCCGGCGCGCAGGTGAACGCCATCTACGCCTGCAGCGCGCAGTTGCTGGTTCGAATAGGACAGTCCGCTGTCGACCAGGCCGTCCTCGCGAGGACGGCGGAGATGCCGCGCCGCCCGGTGCGGTTCGACGTCGCGCTGCGAGCCGACCGGCCGGACGCCGCGGCATGGCTGCGACTGGTGCGCGCGTTCGCCGACCGGTCCTTGTCCGGGCTGCTCGACAGCTCGCCCCTGGCGGCCGCGCACTTCCAGCAGATGCTCGTCCACGGTTTGCTGGACATCCAGCAGAACAACCTCACTGCGGCACTGGAGCACGACAGCGGTTCCCTGACCACACAGGCGTTGCAGCGAGCCGTCGAGTTCTGCCACCAGAACGCCCACCGTCCGATCACCGTCGCGGACATCGCGGCTGCGGCGCACACGACCGTCCGCACGCTCCAGCGGACATTCCGCGCCGAGTTCGACATGTCGCCGCTGACCTACCTGCGGCGCACGCGGTTGCGCCGCGTCCACGCCGATCTCACCGACATCCGGGCCGGGCACGCCACCGGCTCGGTCACCGAAGTCGCGCTGCGCTGGGGTTTCACCCACCTCGGCCGGTTCAGCCAGCTGTACCGGGCCGCGTACGGCGAAATGCCGTCCGAAACGGCCAGCGCGTAGTCGCCCACATTCGCCCGCACAGCAGACATCGTACGCCTCCATTCGGCGTCACCCGGGTGCGGACGAACGCGAGCTCACACAAGCCCTAACGGCGCAAGCGTGCACACGGCGTGAGAGAACACGTTACAGAACTGACGACTCCTCAGCGGTTTCCCCGGCCGGTCGCCACTACCGGAGCCCAGCACCAGACACAAGTTACTTCCGAGTAACTAGTGACTTCGTCGCGTCACGTACGTATAACTTGTTCTAATCCCCTCAACGGTGAGGACGCTCACATGAGTGATATTCCCATGCGCGACAACGGTTTCACTGGCATATCCCGCCGCGCATTCATTGCCGGAACTGGTTCTATCTTGGGCCTTTCGGCGCTGGCCGGGCGCGCTTCGGCCGCCCCCGTCCCTGCTCCTGTCCCCCCGGGCGCCCACGTCCCCGTGCTGATCATCGGCACCGGATACGGCGGCTCGGTCGCCGCGCTGCGGCTCGCCCAGGCAGGCGTCGACGTGCACATGCTCGAGATGGGCATGGCGTGGGACACCCCGGGCAGCGACGGCAAGATCTTCGCCAACACCACCACGCCGGACTACCGGTCCTACTGGCTGCGCACCAGGACCAAGCAGCCGCTGAGCAACTTCCTCGGCTTCCCGCTGGACAAGAACGTCCCCAAGCACACCGGGATCCTCGACGCCGAGGAGTTCGGCGGCATCACGGTCTACCAGGGCCGCGGCGTCGGCGGCGGATCGCTGGTCAACGGCGGGATGGCGGTCACGCCGATGCGCGAGCGGTTCGCCGCGATCCTGCCGTCGGTGAACGCCGACGAGATGTACGGCACGTACTACCCGCGGGCCAACGCCGGGCTCGGTGTGACCAATGTGGACCAGGCGTGGTGGAACAGCGTCGACTGCTACCAGTACGCCCGCGTCGGCCGCAAACACGCCCAGCGTTCGAACTTCTCGTTCGTGTTCGTGCCCAATGTGTACGACTGGGAGTACATGAGGCAGGAAGTGGCCGGGACAGTGCCCAAGTCCGCGATCGCGGGCGAGATCCTGTACGGCAACAACGCCGGCAAGAAAAGCCTGCAGAAAACCTATCTGGCGCAGGCGAAGGCGACCGGCCGGGTGGCCATCTCAGCCCTGCACAGGGTCACGTCCGTCACCGCGGCCAACGGCCGGTACGCCGTCGTGGTCGAACAACTCGACACCAGCGGCAACGTCACGGCGACCAAGACCATCACCGCGGACAAGGTCTTCTTCGCCGCGGGCAGCGTCGGCACCAGCAAGCTGTTGACCAAGCTCAAGGCAACAGGCGCGCTGCCCGGCCTGAACAACGAGATCGGCAAGGGCTGGGGTGACAACGGCAACGTGATGTGCGGCCGGGCCAATCACCTGTGGGACGCGACCGGCACCGTGCAGGCGTCCATCCCCACCGCGGGCATCGACAACTGGGACGCGGGCGGCGCGTTCGCCGAAGTGGCGCCGCTACCGACCGGGATCGAGACGTGGGCGTCGTTCTACCTGTCCATCACCAAGAACCCCCACCGCGCCCAGTTCACGTGGAACTCGACGGCCAACCGGGCCGAGCTGAACTGGCAGACGGCGTGGAAGCAGCCGTCCATCGACATGGCGAAGTCGATCTTCGACAAGATCAACGCCAAAGAGGGCACCATCTACCGGACGGACCTGTTCGGTACCTACAAGATGTGGGGCGACCACCTGACGTACCACCCGCTCGGCGGTGCTGTGCTGAACAAGGCGACCGACAACTACGGCCGCCTGCACGGGCACGCCAACCTGTACGTCATCGACGGCGCGCTGATTCCCGGCAACACCAGTGTAAACCCGTTCGTGACCATCACAGCCCTGGCCGAACGCAACATCGACACAATCATCCGCACCGACTTCTCATCGTGAGTGTTTGGCCGGTTCCAACCGGCCGAACACTCACGAGGTGTTGGGCAGTACGCACATCGCGTCGAGGCCGTGGACTCGGTTGAGTCTGCCGAACGCCAGCCATGATCCGATGCTCATGCTCAGCTCGACGATCTCGCGCTGGCTGTACCGCGCGGTCATCCGGCCCCAGAACTCGTCGTCGAGCCCGTGGTGGTCCAGCGCGTAGCGCTCGGCGTACTCCGCGGCCAGCTTGGCCCGTTCGTCGAGCGCTTCCGTTGTGCGCCAGTTGGTCACCGCGTCGGGGAACTCGTCCTCGACCTTCACGCCGTCGCGCTCGGTGCGCCAGTCGAGGCAGAACATGCACCCGTTGATCTGGGCGATCCGCAGCCGCGCGGCCTCGAACTCACGCAGCCCCAACGTGGTGTTGGCGTACACGGCGAGCGAGAAGTTCGCGGCGGCGGTGCCGATGCCGGGCACCATCTCGCCCCAGACGTACGCGATCGGGTCCTTGCCTTCGGGAATGTCGATGTTCATCGCCAACTCCTCCGCGCCGTCACCTGCGTCAAGGACACCATGACCCCGGCCAGCATATTAGAACACGTTTCAGTTTGTCACGTGCCTCGGCCGAGTTTACCGACGGCGGGACGCAGTGGCACGTCGATCGCGTCGTACAGCCCCGGCTCGGCACCGACCAGCCAGTCGATCGCACCGACGAGCCTGCCCACAGCGGTGGCGTTGCCCCCAGCGGAGGCATTGCCGTGCTCGTCGGACGCCGAGACCGTGACCTCGATGCGCGGGTTGCCTTCGATGATCACGCGGTGCGCGCCGTCGCCGGTCGGCGGCATCGGCCAGTCCGGCGCGCAGGACGGGTGGATCCGCGTGACGTGCTCGATCACGATCCGCGGCGCACCGCCCACGATGCCCTGCACCTCGAACCGGAGCGCGCCCTGCGTGCCCTTCTCGAACTCGCCCATCCGCTCGGTCGTGACGGTGTTCGCCAGTTCCCGCCGCGCCAGCGTCTCGCGGATCTCGTCCAGCTCCACTCCGAGCGCGCGGGCCATCAGCCGGATCTGGCCGCCCCACACCATGGTCGGGATGCCCGGGGCGACCATCGGCGGCGAATAGTCCATCGGCTGCCCCATTCCGACCAGCCAGCGGACCGAGTCGGGCTGGTCGTAGGTGGTGTAGTCGAAGATCTCCTGGCAGCGGATCACGTCGATGTCCGTGGCCACACCGCTGATCAGCAGCGGCAGGATGTCGTTGCCCCACCCCGGGTCCACGCCGGACACGAGCAGCGACCCACCGCCCTGCTTGACCGCGGCCAGCAATGGATCCCGCAACTCCGGCGGCGCGTTGCGCTGGTCGTACAACGCGTACACCGACGGTGTCACGACAACGGCACCGACGCGGATCGCCTTGATGATGTCGTCGACCGCCTCATTGGGCCTGACCTCGCCGGACGCCGCGTACACAACGGCTTTCGGGCTGCCAGCCAGCACCGCGTCCACGTCGTCGGTCGCGGTGATCCCGAGTTCGCGGTCCATACCCGCCAGGTCGCCCGCGTCCCGGCCGGACTTGTCCGCGCTGTGCACGATCACACCGGACAGCCGCAGCGCGGGGTGCGCCGTCACGGCACGGATCGAAGCACGGCCGATGTTCCCCGTACCCCAGACAACTGTGTCAATCGGTGGGTCAATCATGAGGACTGAGGCTAATCACAGGACGCGCCGTGGCGCCAGATCATCGCGGAGCGTACATGATGACCAGGACACCGACGACGCAGATGGCCGCCCCGGTGTAGTCCCACGCGTCGGGACGGAACTTGTCGACGACCACGCCCCACGCCAACGAGCCCGCGACGAACACCCCGCCGTACGCGGCCAGGATCCGGCCGAAGTTCGGATCCGGCTGGAACGTGGCCACGAACCCGTACACCCCCAGGGCGACGACGCCCGCCGCGATCCACAGTAGACCGCGGTGTTCCCTGACCCCCTGCCAGACCAGCCAGGCGCCGCCGATCTCCGCCAGCGCCGCGAGACCGAACAGGACCAACGACCGAATCACCGTCATGGCTTGACATCGTAGGTGTCGACGTAGGACCGCAACCGGCGCGAGTCCACCACTTCGATGCGACGGCGGCCGGTGCGGATCAGGCCCATCCGCCGCAGTTCGCGCAGCGACCGGGCCACCGATGCCTCCGATGTGGCCGCGAGACTGGCCAAATCGGGCTGCGAGATCGGCAGCACGTTCGTGTCGAGCTGGTCGCGCAGGCCGGCCAGCAGCCCGGCCAGCCGCGGCAGCACGGCCGGAACGGACGCGTCGACCAGTTGTTGGTTAGTCACGAGCAACCGATCGGCCAGCGCCTGTTCGAGATGGGCGTGCAACGCCGGGTCGGCGCGTGTCGCCGCCGTGAACTCGACGTTGTTGATCAACAGGGCCGTCACCGGGGACGCCGCGGACACGGCGGCCGTGCGCGGGGACGCGGTCAACGCGGCGATCTCACCCAGCAGCGCGCCGGGGCCACGCAACGCGAGCACCTTCTCCAGTCCGTTGCTGTAGCTTGTGACCACTTTGACCACTCCGGCCAGAACCACCACCAGGTGCCGGTCGCGCGCGCCCTGCTGGAGTATCCGGTCACCTGTTCCGTAACGCACCCTGGTGCCGACCTGGCCGAGCAGGTCTCGCTGTATCGTCGTCAGTCCCGACCAGAAACTCACCTCGCTGTTTCCTGTCACCTGACAAGGTGCCCGTCGCCGAGACCCGCTTGGCTGAGTTTGTCCACGATCACACGATATTGGGGAGCGCAACACCGATGACAGCCGACCGAGCGACCCGGTTCGCGGCGAGTTTTGTCGCATTGCTTGCCGCCCACCAGATCGCCGACTACTGGGTGCAGACCGACCACCAGGCGACGAACAAGGGGCGCCACGGCTCCCGCGCCGAGAACGCCGCGGGCCGCGCCGCGTGCGTGGCGCACGTCATTTCCTACTCGGCAGTCAGCACGGCGGCTGTCGCGGGGATCGGCAGAGCGCTGCGGCTCGGCGCGAGCTGGCGGGGAATCCTTGCCGGACAGGCGATCTCGGCCGTGAGCCACTACTGGGCCGATCGGCGGTTCCCGTTGCGCAGGCTGGCGGGCAGGATCGGCAAGCTGGACTACCACGACCGCGGTGGCAACGCGATGCTCGACCAGAGCTGGCACATCGGCTGGCTGACGCTGGCGGCGCTGGCAACGGCGGTCGTCGCGCCCTCCACAGTGGATCGATAGGCTGTTCACCGTCGGCATACCTACCGCGGCCTGCCACACCGCGACGGCACAGCTAGGTCGGATCGGTCGCCCGCGCGATGCGCAGCTCGATCTCATGCTCGTCGGGACAACGATTGCCGTCGACTGGGCACAGGGTTTCCTCATTGGTGGAGCAGCCGGGGAGCATGGCCTCGGCCTCTTCTACACACATGGTGCAAAGGCGCTGGACACTGAAATTGATCTCGCTTGTGACGGCTCCGCAGAACGCCTTCCCCCATGACGCGTCGCGGCAGCACACCAGGTGTGTGACCTCGTCCGGCTTGGCGATGAGCTGATACCCGCCTTCGGCATGGGCCTGTTGCCCAAGCGAGGTATCCGGGATCGGTGCCCGAGTGCTCATGCGACTAGCGTAGTCGCCGTGTGCCGACCAGACGCGTCAGATCGGTGAGCCCCCGGCCCAACGGCAGATCCACGCGGATGCCCGCGTACTCGTCTCCCCTGGTCCTGCCCCGGTTGACGATCGCGACCGGCTTGCCGGACTTCGCCGCGTACCGCACGAAGCGCAACCCCGACATGACCGTCAGCGACGACCCGAGGACGACGAGCGCCTTCGCCTCGTCGACCATGCGGTAGCACTGCTCCACTCTGTCCCTGGGCACGTTCTCCCCGAAGAACACCACGTCCGGCTTGAGCACCCCGGTCTCGCAGTCGGCGCACGCCACCAGCTGGAACTCGCGCACGTGCTCCTCGGCCAGGTCCACGTCGCCGTCGGGGTTGACGCGGATCGCGGTGGCGGTGAAGGACGGGTTGGCCGCGTGCAGCCGCCGGTCCAGATCCTCACGGGGGCTGGTCGCCCGGCAGTCCAGGCACACCACCCGGTCGAGGCTGCCGTGCAGCTCCACCACCTCGGGCGTGCCCGCCGCCTGGTGCAGGCCGTCGACGTTCTGGGTGATCACGCCCGCCACGTAGCCCTCGGCGCACAACGCGGCCACGGCACGGTGCCCGTCGTTCGGGTGCGCTCTGGCGATCGTGCGCCAGCCGACGTGGCTGCGCGCCCAGTAACGCCTGCGGCCTTCGACGCTGCCGACGAACTCGTCGTAGGTCATCGGGGCGGCACGCCGGAGGCTGCCGGACGCGCCGCGGTAGTCGGGGATGCCGGACTCTGTGGACAGTCCCGCGCCGCTGAGCACGGCGACCGAGCCCCCGGCGACCACGCCGGCCAGCTCGGTCAGGTCCGTCGTGGTCGGCAACGGGTCCCCCACCGGGTTGTAGCTCAACGTCGGTCGTGTCCGCACGGCATCCAGCCTACGTGGAAAAACCGGATGCGACCGCCGTGGCGGGGCTGTTAGCGTGCCCGGCGACTCGCATCCCAGGAGGTTCCATGCGCCGAGTGACGACAGGCCCCATCCTTCGTTGCTCGCACGCACACAAGGACCTCTCACCGCATGGGGACGCTCAACCTCGGCATCGTCGCACACGTCGACGCCGGTAAGACCAGTCTGACCGAACGCCTGCTGTTCGACGCGGGCGCGATCACCCACCTCGGTTCGGTCGACGGTGGTGACACCAGGACCGACGCGATGGACCTGGAACGCCGCCGCGGCATCACGATCCGCTCGGCCGTGGCCACCTTCGACGCCGCCGGGCACAAGGTGCACCTGATCGACACCCCCGGCCACACGGACTTCGTCGCCGAGGTGGAACGCGCCCTCGGCGTGCTCGACGGCGCGATCCTCGTACTGTCGGCCGTCGAAGGCGTCCAGCCGCACACCCGGGTGCTGATGCGGACGCTGCAGGCGCTCGGTGTGCCGACGCTGCTGTTCGTCAACAAGATCGACCGCCGCGGCGCGCGCCACAAGGACCTGCTCGACGACATCCGCCGGATGCTCAGCCCGTCCGCGGTCGCGGTGAACCACCCGGTCGCCCTGGGCACGGGGCAGGCGAGTGTCGAGCCGCTGGAGCCAGGCCCTGAGCTGGCCGAAGTGCTCGCCGACCGCAGCGACGACGTCCTGCAGTCCTATCTGGACGGCCTGGACCCGGACCTGCTGCACGACGAACTGGCGCGCCAGACCGCCGCTGGGCTGGTGCACCCGGTGTTCTTCGGCTCGGCCATCTCCGGCGCGGGCATCGACGCACTGCGCCGGGGCATCGTGGACCTGTTGCCCCCGGCCGAACCGGCGCCGGGGCCGTTGGACGGCACGGTGTTCGCCATCGAGCACGACGGAACCGGTCGCAGGTTCGCGGTGGCCAGGCTGTTCGCGGGGTCGTTGACCGTGCGCGACCGGATCACGTTCACCCGGCGGGACGCGTCCGGCACGACCGTCGTCGAGTCGGGGCGGGCCACGGAAGTGCGCGACGCGGACCGGCAGCAGGCCACGGTGCGAGCGGGCGGGATCGCCCGGATCGGCGGCATACCGGTGCTCCGGGTCGGCGACCGGTTGGGATCGACCACCTCGCCGCCCGCACCGGCACGGTTCCGGCCGCCGACATTGGAAGCCGTGGTCACCTCGCCTGACCGGGACCTGTACACCGGGTTGTCCGCGCTTGCCGACGAGGATCCGTTGATCAACGTCCGGCAGGGGCCGAGGCCCGGCAGCCTGGTCGTGTCGCTCTACGGCGAGGTCCAACGCGAGGTGATCGCGGCCCGGCTGGCCGAGGAGTTCGGGGTGCGCGCCGAGTTCTCGGCACCGCGGGTGGTCTGCGTCGAACGGCTCACCGGCACCGGGCACGCGGTGAAGGTGATGGGCGAGACGCCGTTCGTCGGCACCGTGGGCCTGCGGGTCGAACCCGGCGAGGTCGATTCGGGTGTGCGGTACCGGCTGGAGGCGGAACGGGGCTCGCTGCCCGCCGCGTTCATGACCGCCATCGAGGACACGGCCCGCGCCGCTCTCGCGTCCGGCCCGCAAGGCTGGCGGGTCGTGGACTGCCTGGTGACGCTCACGCACACCGGGTACTCCAGCCCGGTCTCGGTCGCCGGTGACTTCCGCGGGCTGACTCCTCTGGTGCTGATGGAGGCGCTGCGTGAGGCGGGCACGGTCGTGTGCGAACCGATGGAACACGTGGACCTCGACGTGCCGGTGGACGTCGTCAGCGCGGTGCTGAACCTGCTCGTCCGGTGCGGCGGGGTACCCGAGATGCCCGTGGTCCGCGGCGAGGAAGCCGGAGTGGCGGCCGTGGTGCCGTCCGGCAGCCTGCGCGAGATCGAGCAGGCACTGCCCGGCACGACCCGCGGGCTCGGCACGATGACCACGCGGTTCGCCGGTTATCGTAGTGTCGGGTGATGAACCAACTGGTGTCGGGAATGATCGTTCTGGTCGCCGGGGCGAACGGGGGAATCGGCTCCGGGATCACCCGCCGGTTCGCCGAACTCGGCGCGGAAGTCATCGCGCACACCACAGGCGCCGAGGTCGACGGCGTGGAAACGTTGACAGGCGATCTGACCGACGAGCAGGTGTGCCACGACCTGGTCCGCCAGGCGGCCGAGTGGAAGGGGCGCCTGGACGCGGTGGTCAACAGCGCCGGGATCCAGCCGGTGCAGTCACTCGACGGGATGACGGCGGCGCAGTGGCGCGAGGTCGTGGACACCAACCTGACGCTGGCGTTCAACTGCACGCAGGCAGCGGTGAACGTCATGCGCCACAGCGGAGGCGGCAGCATCACGCACATCGCGTCCATCGAAGGCAGCCGACCGGCAGCCGGGCACGGTCACTACAACGCGGCCAAGGCCGCGCTGATCATGCACGCCCGTTCGGCCGCACTGGAATACGGCAAGCTCGGCATCCGCGTCAACACTGTCTCCCCTGGACTGGTCGAACGACCCGGGATTGCCGAGCAGTGGCCGGAAGGTGTCAGCAGGTGGGAGAAGTCCGCGCCCTTGGGCAGGCTGGGAACACGGGAGGACATCGGCGAGGCTTGCGTTTTCCTTGCGTCGCCGATGGCTTCGTGGATCACCGGGCACGATCTCGTTGTGGACGGCGGAATGAGCACCAACCAGGGGTGGTGAACCCGGCTCAGCCCTTGGGCAGCCGCGCCACCACCCGCTCGGTCAGCTTCACCGTCTTGGCGCAGAGCTGGTCCTCGGTGATTTTCTCCTGGGTCTCCAGCGTGACCTTGACCGTCTCCTGCCATTCCTTGTTCCACGCCACGTCCTTCTCGTAGTCGCGGTACACGACCGTGATCTCGCAGAAGTCGTGCTGGTCGTCGCCGGACTTGCCGGTCTCCTGGTAGGCATCGCGCCCGCTGACCTTGAGGTACAGCGTGTCCTCGTCCGCCTCCTCGGCAGGCACGAGCGGGTAGTCGCGGTGGAATGCCACATCCGCTTCCACCGGGTCGTCACCCCACCAGCAGGCCCAGTTGCCGAGATCGGGCTCGGGCTGGAGCTTGTCCGCCTGGTACCCGGGGACGGCTGCGATCTCCGCGACCTCGCCGGGGGTCAGCATGTCGCAGGCTTTCATGCTGCCAAGGGAGTTCGGCGGGAACGCGTCCTTGCGTCGCGGTATCGTGCCACGGCTCAACGTGGCGTACGCGTCGTTGGCCATCGCCTCGGCGACGGCGCACAACGGCGCGGGCCTCTTTTTCTTGTGTGTCGCGGCGATCGTCAACATTTTCTCATCGGACAGCAAGATGGTCCGTTTGCACTCGTTGTTCTTCTCCGGCGGCCGCTCGATGTCGCTGAGCTTCCCCTTGACGTGCGGTTGGCTCGGGAATTCGTCCGGCAAGGTGAGCTCCACCCTGGCGTCGATCAGGTCCTGCTCGTCCCCGGACTGTCTGATCAGCACTCCGCAGCGCATGAAGGCGCCGTACTCGGAGTCCAGGGTGAAGATCGTGCCGAACCTGTTGGCCGAACCGATGTTGATGAGCGCACAGGGATCCGCGGTCCTCGGGTCGCCGACGTTTCCGGTCATCACCGCGGGCTCCGGCCTGTCGATGATGTAGACCGTCCCGGCCACGACGGCGGCGAGCGCGACCGCCGCCGCGCCGATCGCGATGACGCGTCTGCGTTTGATCATGCGCTTGCGCGGCAACGGCTGCAACGGTTCGGTGTCACCCGCGATCCCGTCGAGCATCGCCTTCACCGCACGGGCCGTCGGTCGCTTGGCCATGTCCTTGTGCAGCATCCGCTGCACCACGGGCTCCAGCGGACCGGCGTTTCGTAATGGTTCCAGCTCGCTGTTGGCAGCGCGGCGCATCTGTGCGAACGGCCCGTGCTCGCCGTTGCCGGTCGGTGAGATGCCCTCGATCGCGGCGAACAGGGTCGCGCCGAGCGAGTACACGTCCGACGCCGACGTCGCCTCGTGCCCGTCGACCACCTCCGGCGCGAGGTAGCCGGGTGTGCCGACCATCTGGCTGCCGCCGGTGGCCGTCACGTCCGCCCAGCGCGCGATGCCGAGGTCCGTCAGCTTGGCCACGCCCTTGTCGCTGACGAGCACGTTTCCCGGCTTGACGTCCCTGTGCACCATGTCCAGTTCGTGCATCGCCGCCAGCGCGTTCGCCAGCTGCGCGCCGATCCGCGCGACGGTCGCGGGCGGCAACGGGCCGGTCTCGTCGAGGATCGAGCTGAGGTTGCGGGACGGCATGTACTCCATCACCAGCCAGCGCCTGGCGTCGTCGACCACCGTGTCGAACACTGTTATGACGTTCGCGTGGTGCAGGCCTGCGCCGATCCTGGCCTCCCGGCGGATCTGCCCGTTGTCGCCGTCCTGGGACTGCTTCAGCGCGACGACTCTGCCGAGCTCGAGATCCGTTGCCCGCCAGACGATCCCCATCGCGCCGGAGCCGATCTGCTCGTCCAGTCGGTAACGCCCGGCAATCACGTGGTCACTCGACACCCGTGGAACTGTACCCGGCATCGAGCGGCGCCGAGGCCGATTCGCGGGCGAAACTCCCGGACGGACCAGGGGCACGGCCTCTGTCTACCGGGAACACCCCCGCGTGATCCTGGTCGGCGTGAAGGTACTTGTCAGTAGTTTCGCCGAATACGGCCACCTCTACCCGTTGATGCCGCTCGCCGAGGCGATGCGCGACGCCGGGCACAGCGTGACGTTCGCGACCGGTGACGAGTTCACGCCGTCGTTGCGGGAACTGGGGTTCCGGACCGTCACGGCGGTCGGTTCGATCAGCGAAGCGATCAATCGAACAGACCACGACGCGCGGACCCACACCACACAGGCGCAGACGGCGGTCTGGGCGGCGGCAGGCGGCGCGGCCGAACTGCCGTCGCCGGAGGTGATCGCGGAAGTCGCGGCCGTGTCCGGGTTCTTCACCGCGAACGCGTGCCGCGAGCTGCTGCCGGTCGTCGACGAGATCCGGCCGGATCTGGTGGTCTACGAGGACGCCAACATCGGCGCGGGCCTCGCCGGGGCGGCGCGGGGCGTGCCGTCCGTCGCGGTGTCGGCCATTCTGCTTGGCGCACCGGCCTTCCTGCACGCCGCGCTGGCCAAGCCGCTGACAGCACTGTGGACGGAAATAAGCTCGGCGGAGTTCCCCGCGCCGCAGTTGCGTGTGGACACCCGTCCGGCCGGGTTCGGTGACGACCTGGTCGACGTGGTGGCGCCACGGACGCCGATGCGCCCGGTTCCGTGGGGCCGAACCGGCCATGACCTGCCCGAATGGGTCACCGAGCAGCGCACCCGGCCGCTCGTCTACGTGACCATGGGGTCCGTGCCGTTCGCCGACCACGACCGGATCCGCGCGGCCGTCGGCGGCCTCGCCACCCTGCCGGTGGACGTGCTCGTCAGCGTGGGTGACAAGAACGACCCTGCCATGTGGACCGGTCTGCCCGACTCGGTCAAGGTCACCGGTTTCGTGCGGCAGGACCTGGTGTTGCCGCACGTGGACCTGGCGGTCCACCACGGCGGCAGCGGGACGACCACCGGGTGCCTGGCGCACGGCGTGCCCCAGCTTGCCCTGCCGTGGATGGCCGACCAGTTCCAGAACGCGCTCGCCATCGACCTCGCGTGCGTCGGTCAGTGCATCCAGTACGAGGAAGTGACCGCGCAGACCGTCGCGCACGCGGTCCGCGACCTGCTGGAAACCGAGTCGTACCGGTCGTCGGCGCGGAAACTGCGGGAAACGGTCGCGGCCATGCCGCCGCCCGCCGAGGTGGTGGCGCATCTGGAGACCCTGGTGTGACCCAGGATCACTGCCCAGCCCACGCCTCGCGTGAGTCCCACGCCTGGAGCCGCAGGCCGCTGGTGAACCGCCGGGGTTGCCCGGTCAGCGGGTCGTCGAACTCGAGCACCTTGGCCAGCAGCTGCAACGGCTTGGTGAAGTCGTCGAGCGCCTTCTCCCGCAGCTCCGGGTAGAAGTCGTCGCCGAGGATCGGCACGCCCAGCCCGTTCATGTGGACGCGCAACTGGTGCGTCCGGCCGGTCGCGGGAACCAGCCGGTAGCGGCCGAGCCCGTCGCGGTGGTCGGCGAGCTCCACCCGGGTCTCGGCGTTCGGTTCGCCCGGGACCTCTTGGGCGACAAGGACTCCCCGCTCCTTGACGATCCGGCTGCGCACGGTCGTCGGCAGGTCGAGCTCGGCGCGGTGGGCCGCGATGGCCTCGTATTCCTTGTGCACCTGGCGATGCCGGAACATCTCCTGGTACTTCCCGCGCATCGGGCGGGTGATCACGAACATCATCAGCCCGGCCGTGACCCGGTCGAGCCGGTGCGCGGGCGACAGGTCCGGCAGGTCGAGCTGACGGCGCAGCCGCACCAGCGCGGTCTCCTGGATGTGCCTGCCACGCGGGATCGCCGCGAGGAAGTGCGGTTTGTCCACCACCAGCAGGTGCTCGTCGCGATGGACCACGGTGACGTCGAACGGGACCGGGACTTCGTCGGGCAGGTCGCGGTGGAACCAGATGAACGAGCCCGGCACGAACGGTGCCCCGACCCCGAGTGGCCCGTCCGCCCCGAAGACGCGTTCCTCGCGCAGCATCTGCTCGATCCGTTCGGGCGCGACTCTGGGCAGCCGCTCCACGAGGTGCTCCAGCAGCGACCCCCACTCGCCGTCCTCCGGCATCCGCAGCCGGGCGGCGTCCAACCCGAACCGGGGCGGGATGGGAGACCGGAGCCGTCGACGCACAGCAGGACTCTAGTCGACCACCCGGTGTCCTGTTTGCCCGCTTGGTCATCCAAGACGGTCGTCCGTCTTGATTCCCTTGTGAGACAAAGCACTCCGCCAGCCGCGACCTAGTGTATGCAGTATACGTTCGCCTAGACTGGCGTCATGTACTCAGTCACCAACCCGGCCACGGGCGAGCTGATCGAACAGATCCCCAACTCGACCGACGAAGAGGTCGCGGCGGCGATCGAGAAAGTCCACCGCGGTTACACGTCGTGGCGCCGCCGCACCGTCGAGGAACGCGCGAACATCGTGCTGCGCGCGGCGGAGCTGTTCGCCGAACGAGCCGACGAGCTGGCCGCGACCATGACGCTGGAGATGGGCAAGCGGATCAACGAGGGCCGCGGCGAGATCGGCATCGTCGTGGACATCTTCACCTACTACGGCACCAACGGCCCAGCGCTGCTGGCCGAGGAGCCGCTGAAGGTCAAAGGCGGCGACGCGGTGATCCGCAAGGAGCCGATCGGCGCGCTGCTCGGCGTGATGCCGTGGAACTTCCCGTGCTACCAGGTCGCCCGGTTCGTGGCGCCGAACCTCGTGCTCGGCAACACCATCGTGCTCAAGCACGCGTCGATCTGCCCGCGGTCGGCCATGGCGATCGAGCAGGTCCTGCGGGACGCGGGTGTGCCGGACGACGCGTACGTCAACATCTTCGCGTCCAGCAGGCAGGTACCGGGCATCCTGGCCGACCCGCGCATCCAGGGCGTGTCGCTGACCGGCAGCGAGGCGGCCGGGGTGTCGGTCGCCGCGGAGGCGGGCCGCAACCTCAAGCGCTGCGTGCTGGAACTCGGCGGGTCGGACCCGCTGATCGTGCTGGACACCGACGACATGGACGAGACGGTCAAGGCCACGTCCACCGCGCGGATGCGCAACTGCGGGCAGTCCTGCAACGCGCCGAAACGGATGATCGTGCTGTCGGACATCTACGACGAGTTCGTCGACAAGTTCACCAAGCGCGTCGGCGACTACTTCCAGGCGGGCGACCCGGCCGACCCGAAGACGACGCTGCCGCCGCTGGCGTCGATCTCGGCGGCCGACGAGGTGGCCGGGCAGGTCGACAAGGCCGTCGAACAGGGCGCGACACTGCGCACCGGCGGCAAGCGGGTCGGCCCCGGCGCCTACCTGGAGGCGACCGTGCTGACCGACGTCACGCCCGAGATGGACGCGTACTACGAGGAGATCTTCGGCCCGGTCGCGTTGATCTTCAAGGCGGACACCGAGGACGAGGCGATCGCGATCGCCAACGACTCGCCGTTCGGCCTCGGCGCCGCCGTGTTCGGCACCGACCCCGAGCGCAACCGCGCGGTGGCCGACCGGATCGAGTCCGGCATGGTCTACCTCAACAGGTCCGGCGGGTCACAGGCCGACCTGCCCTTCGGCGGGATCAAGCGGTCCGGCATGGGCAGGGAACTCGGTGCGCTGGGCATCGAGGAGTTCATGAACAAGAAGTCGATCCGGCTCTGATTCCAGTTGGGGGCACCTACGTGCCGGTAAGTGCCCCCAACTGGTTGTCCTGTTACAGGGTGAGCGTCCAGGTGTCGATCGTGCCGACGTCCTGGCGTGCCACGTCCCGCACCTGGAGCTTCCAGGTGCCGTTGCGGACCTCGCCGGACACGTTGACCGTGTACGTCTGGTCGACGTTGTCCGCGCTGTCCGAAGTGCTGGAGTTCTTCAGCCGGTACGCCGAGCCGTCCGGAGCGACCAGGTCGATTTGCACGTCACCGCGGTAGGTGTGCTTGATGTGCACCTCGGCGGTACTGGTCGCCGACGCGTTGCCGGTGCACCCGGCGAACGTCACCGAGCTCGTCACCGTGGTCAGGTCGGGGATGGCCACGTCGGTGCCGTTGGTCTGCGGGGTGCAGGTCGGGGTCGAGCCGACCGTCCACTGGAAGTTCGTCGATCCCGAGCCGCCCGCGGTCGCGGTGGCGGTCGCCGTCACGGTGTACGTGCCCGCGGTGGTCGCCGTGCCGGTGATCAGGCCGGTGGACGACCCGATCGACAGGCCAGGAGGCAGTCCGTTCGCGGACCACGTGTACGGCGCGGTGCCACCGGAAGCCGACAGTTGCAGGTTCGCCGACCCGCCGACCGCGGTGTTCTGCGGACCCGGGTTGGTCACGGACACACCGGGGACGCCGCCGTTGACGCGCAGCAGCTTGTTCGGCGTGTTGGCGCCCGGGTTGGTGACCTTGTTCGGCGTGGCCGCGGCGGTGATCGCGGTGTGCACCTCGGCCGGGGTCTTGCTCGGGTTGTCCGCCAGGTACAGCGCGACCGCACCGGCCACGTGCGGCGAGGCCATCGAGGTGCCGCTCATCGTCGCCGACCCGGAGTTGTTGCTGTAGGACGCGGAGATGATGTCCTGGCCGGGCGCGAAGATGTCGCTGCAGGTGCCGTAGCTGGAGAACGACGCGCGGGCGTCGGTCCGCGCGGTCGCGGCGACGTTGATCGTCTCACGGACGCGTTGCGGCGAGTACTGGCACGAGTCGTCGTTGAAGTTGCCCGCGGCCACGGCGTACGAGATGCCCTTGCCGATCGACGCGCGCACGGCGTCGTCGAGCACGCGGCTCGGCTCGTTCTTCACGCCGGTGTAGAGGCTCATGTTCGCCACGGCGGGCAGGACGGCGTTCGCGGTCACCCAGTCGACGCCCGCGGCCTCGGTGGAGATCGACCCGCCGCCCTGGCAGTTGAGCACGCGGACGGCCTTCAGCTTGACCTTCTTGGCCAGGCCGAAGGTGTTACCGCCGATGGTGCCCGCGACGTGCGTGCCGTGGCCCTGGCAGTCCTTGCCCTGCTGGCCGTCGTTGAACGCGTCGAAGCCGAACGTCGCCCGGCCGCCGAAGTCGTTGTGGTTGTAGTTGATGCCGGTGTCGATGACGTACGCGGTGACGTTCGACGCCTCGGTGGAGTAGCTGTACTTCTGGTTCAGCGGGAGGTCCGCCTGGTCGACCCGGTCCAGGCCCCACGACGGCGGGTTGTTCTGGTCGGTCAGCAGACCGACCGTGCGGTCCTGCTCCACATAGGACACTGCCGGGTCGGCGGCGAGCCTGCGCGCCTGCGTCGCGGACATCGTGACCGAGAAACCCCTGAGCGCGGCCTGGTACACGAATCCGACCTTGCCGCCGTAGCGCGCGACCAGCCCGTCGGCAGCGCCACGGACAGCAGCGGTGTCCTTCAACACCACGACATAGCTGTCCTGGATCTTGTTGGGTGCGTTCTCGGCGATGATCTGCTGCGCCGCGGCGGCGTTCGTCGGTAAGACGGCGGCCAACACGGCGACGGCGGCGATCCCCGTGCCGAGAATTCTTCCTGGCATGGCTCTGAGACGCATGAAAGCTCCTTGCGCGCAGGGGCGCCGGAACTGCCAGCCCTCGATGGCGTTGTCCCGGCGGTGGAGTGAGCTCGTGCCGGAGCATCATCCGATCCGCAAGACCACGCCGACAACGTACTTTCGTACTGTGTTCGACGGTTTTGAGCCGAATGGCCGATTCGCCGGTTCATTGCCGGGGCATCAATCCCAGATGCCGGGGTCCACCTAGGACGCCGATGCGAATGCCCCGGGCCGGTGGGAAACCGGCCCGGGGCATCCGGGGGACTTTCGGACTATCCGGTCACGCCAGGTCGTACCGGTCCAGGTCCATCACCTTGGTCCACGCGGCGACGAAGTCGCGCACGAACTTCTCCTTGGCGTCGGCGCTGGCGTACACCTCGGCGACGGCACGCAGTTCGGAGTTCGAACCGAAGATCAGGTCGACCCGGGTGCCGGTCCACTTGACCTCGCCGGTGGTGCGGTCGCGGCCCTCGAACGTCTCCGCGTCCTCGGACGTCGGCTGCCACGCCGTGCCCATGTCCAGCAGGTTGACGAAGAAGTCGTTGGTCAGCGCGCCCGGCGTGTCGGTGAAAACGCCGTGTTTGGACTGCTGGTGGTTCGCACCCAGCACACGCAGACCACCCACGAGGACAGTCGTCTCCGGCGCGGTCAGGGTCAGCAGGTTCGCCCGGTCGATCAGCGAGTACTCCGACGGCAGCCGGTTGCCCTTGCCGCGGTAGTTGCGGAAGCCGTCCGTGGCGGGCTCCAGTGGCGCGAACGACTCGGCGTCCGTCTGCTCCTGCGAGGCGTCGGTGCGGCCGGGCGTGACCGGCACGGTGATCTCGTGCCCGGCGACCTTGGCGGCCTGCTCGACGGCGGCGGCACCACCGATCACGATCAGGTCGGCCAGCGAGACCTTCTTGCCGCCGGACTGGGCGCCGTTGAAGGACTCCTTGACGCCCTCGAGCGTGGTCAGCACCCGCGCGAGGTCGTCGGGCTGGTTGACCTCCCAGCCGCGCTGCGGTTCGAGGCGGATGCGGGCACCGTTGGCGCCACCGCGCTTGTCACTGCCGCGGAAGGTCGACGCCGACGCCCACGCGGTGGACACCAGCTCCGACACCGTCAGGCCCGACTCGAGAACCTTGGCCTTCAGGTCCGCCACGTCCTGCTCGGTGACCAGCTCGTGGTCGACGGCGGGCACGCGGTCCTGCCAGATCAGCTCCTCCTGCGGCACGAGCGGGCCGAGGTAGCGCTGGATCGGGCCCATGTCGCGGTGGGTCAGCTTGAACCAGGCGCGGGCGAACGCGTCCGCGAACTCGTCCGGGTTCTCGTAGAACCGGCGGGAGATCTGCTCGTACACCGGGTCGAAGCGCAGCGCCAGGTCGGTGGTGAGCATGGACGGCGTCTGGTTCAGCTTGCCCGTGTCCGGGTGCGGAATCGTGTTGCGCGCCTTGCCGTTCTTCGGCGTCCACTGGTTGGCACCGGCCGGGCTCTTGGTCAGCTCCCACTCGTACTCGAAGAGGTTGTGGAAGAACCAGTTGCTCCACTGGGTCGGGGTCGGCGTCCAGATGACCTCGAGACCGCTGGTGATCGCGTCGGCGCCCTTGCCGGAGCCGAAGCTGTTGCGCCAGCCGAGGCCCTGCTCCTCGATCGGGGCGCCCTCGGGCTCGGCGCCGACGTACTTGTCGGGGTCGGCCGCGCCGTGGGTCTTGCCGAAGCTGTGCCCGCCCGCGATGAGCGCGACGGTCTCCTCGTCGTTCATGGCCATCCGGCCGAACGTCTCGCGGATGTCACGCGCCGAGGCCAGCGGGTCCGGGTTGCCGTTCGGGCCCTCCGGGTTGACGTAGATCAGACCCATCTGGACGGCCGCGAGCGGGCCTTCCAGCTGCCGGTCACCGGTGTAGCGCTCGTCGCCGAGCCAGGTGCGCTCCGGGCCCCAGTAGACGTCCTCGTCCGGCTCCCACACGTCGGCGCGGCCACCGGCGAAGCCGAAGGTGGTGAAGCCCATGGTCTCCAGCGCGCGGTTGCCCGCGAAGATCATCAGGTCGGCCCACGAGATCTTGCTGCCGTACTTCTGCTTGACCGGCCACAGCAGGCGACGCGCCTTGTCCAGGTTCCCGTTGTCCGGCCAGCTGTTGAGCGGCGCGAACCGCTGCATGCCCGCACCGGCGCCGCCGCGGCCGTCCTCGACGCGGTACGTGCCCGCGCTGTGCCAAGCCATCCGGATCATGAAGGGGCCGTAGTGGCCGAAGTCGGCGGGCCACCACTCCTGCGAGGTGGTCAGCACCTGGTCGACGTCCCGCGCCAGCGCGTCGAGGTCGAGGGTGCTGAACGCGGCCTTGTAGTCGAAGTCGGCGTCCATCGGGTTGGACGGGGCGCTGTGCTTGCGCAGGATCGCGAGGTTGAGCCGGTTCGGCCACCAGTCACGGTTGCTGCCGCCCTCGGTGGGGTGGCTGAAACGCCCGGTGCTCACCGGGCACCCGCCCGCCTCCGGGACGTTCATCTCGCCGACTTTGGCGTCTGGGCTGTCAGACACGGGAATCCTTCCGGGTGTTCAGGAACTGGACGAGTTCGAGCAGTCGGGGCACAGGCCCCGGTAGACGACCTCGGCCTCGTCGATGACGAAACCGCGGGCGTCGGAGGCGGTCAGGCAGGGTGCGTGACCCACGGCGCAGTCGACGTCGGCGATGGCTCCGCACGAGCGGCAGACGACGTGATGGTGGTTGTCCCCTACCCGGGCCTCGTAACGTGCGACAGAGCCCGGTGGCTCGATGCGCCGGAGCAGACCCGCGGTAGTCAACGCGCGCAGCACATCGTAAACAGCCTGGTGGGACACACCGCCGAGCTCGTCACGCACGACACCTATGATCGAATCGGTGTCGGCGTGCGGGTGGTTGTGCACCGCGGACAGCACGGCTATCCGAGGGCGTGTCACACGCAACGCGGCGTCGCGCAACAGTCGCTCGAAGTCCGAAGTCGGGGGCACGTCCCAGAGTGTGCCCTGTTTTCTGGAATCATTCAAGATAAGGCCCGGGCGTTCCTGCGTGTCGCGCCAGTTGGGCCCCGCCGACGAGCCGATCGGCGATACGTTGTCGCCCGACACGAAGACAGCCGCGACCAGGGCAGGGCAGGGTTGCCTGGTGAGCAGACGACAGCGACGACAGCACCGCGTCGAGGACTTGACCGCACTCGCTGTGCCGGGGCAGCCGGCCCTGTCGCCGGACGGGGACCGATGCCTCTACGTCCTGCGCACCACGGACACCGAGGCCGACCGCGACGACCACTCGATCTGGCTCGTCGGCGCCCGGTCAGGGCCACGGCAGCTCACCCGGGGCCGCGCGGACACGGCGCCGATCGTGATCGACCGGCTGGACTACCAGGCCGACGGCGCCGGACTGCTGCGCACAGTCCGTCTGCACCTGCACATGCTGGACGTGACCACGGCCGACACACGCCAGGTGACCAGCGGGAACTGGCACGCGGGCACCCCGTCCTGGTCGCCGGACTCGACCCGGCTCGCGTTCAGCGCCGCGACCACGCCGGACGCGGACCTGACGCTCGTCACCCCCGTGCACGTCCGGGAGATCGGCGCTGAACCCGAGGTCGTCGGCCTGGCGAACGGATACGCGGGACCGGCCGTGTGGACGGCCGACGGCACGGCGCTGCTGGTCGTGGGCGCGCCCGGAATCCAGATCGGGCACATGGGGCTGTGGCGGATCCCGCTGGACGCCCGCCCGAGCGTGAACCTCGCGGAATCGTTGGACCGCAACGTGATGCCGGGCGGCCCGGGGTATCCGGGCGCGCTGCCCCAGCTTTCAGACGACGGCGAGACGGTGTACTTCTGCGTCCGTGCTCGACCTGGACGCGCCGATCACCGACGTGCTGCCGGAACCGAAGCTGGCCGACCCAGTCGCGAACAGCGGTGACACCATGCGACACCTGCTCACGCACACCAGCGGCATCGACGGCGACGTGTTCACCGACACCGGCCGCGGCGACGACTGCCTGGCGAAGTACGCCGAGGTACTGGCGGGCGAGGCGCAGAACCACCCGCTCGGCGCCACCTGGTCGTACTGCAACTCCGACAACCAGTTCCTGATCATGGAACCGGCCAAGGGCACGTGGTTGCCGGTGACGTTCTACGACCTCCCCACAGGCGAGCGGTACGTGCACCACGACGTCCGTGCCACACCGAAAGCGAGCTGACATGGACATGGTGTCCGACATCGAGGAACTGGTGACCTGCGAGTCGCCGTCGACCGACCTGGCCGCCGTCGCCGCCAGCGCGGACGTGGTCGCGCGAGTGGGCACGCGGCGGCTGGGCGTCGAGCCGGAGCGGATCGTGCTGGACGGGCGGACGCACCTGCGTTGGCGTTTCGGCGACGGCCCGGCTCGTGTGCTCGTGCTGGGTCACCACGACACGGTCTGGCCGTTGGGTACGTTGGCCACGCACCCGTTCGCCGTGACCGACGACGTGATGCGTGGACCGGGGTGTTTCGACATGAAAGCCGGTGTGGTGATGGCGTTCCACGCCATTGCCCGCCTCGCGGACCGGTCGGGGGTGACGGTGCTGATCACCGGCGACGAGGAGATCGGCTCGCCGAGCTCACGGGCGTTGATCGAGGCCGAGGCGCAAGGATGTGTCGCGGCGCTCGTGCTGGAGGCGTCCGCCGACGGCGGTGCGTTGAAGACCGCGCGCAAGGGTGGTTCGTGGTACACCGTGCGGGCGCACGGTCTGGCGGCGCACGCGGGGTTGGAGCCGGAGCGCGGTGTCAACGTGACCGTGGAGTTGGCGCACCAGATCCTGGCGATGACCGAGTTGGGCGACGACGCTTTGGGCACGACCGTCACGCCCACGCTGCTGTCGGCCGGGACGACGACCAACACTGTTCCGGCGGTGGGCGAGGTCATGGTGGACGCGCGGGCGCGGACTGTCGCCGAGCAGAAACGGGTCGACGCGGCGATGCGAGCGCTCGAGCCCGTGCTGGACGGCGCGAAACTGGAGATCCTCGGCGGGCCCAACCGCCCGCCGCTGGAGACCTCGGCGTCAGCTGACCTGTTCGCGCGTGCGTCCACAGTGGCCGCGAAACTCGGCTTGCCGCCGTTGACCAGCACGGCTGTCGGCGGCGCTTCGGACGGGAATTTCACCGCCGGGATGGGAATCCCGACCCTCGACGGGCTCGGCGCGGTCGGCGGCGGGGCCCACGCGGCTGACGAGCACGTGCTCGTGCCGGAACTGCCCGGCAGGACAGACCTCCTCGTCGCCCTGATCGCCGATCTGCTGGCGGGGACGGCGAAGTGACCGATCGGTTCGACAGCGAGGCCGCCGCACGGGCAGCACACGTGGTTGTCCGCGAACTCACCGACCTCGCCGACCTGGACGGCGTGTACCACCTGTTCGACGAGATCTGGCGGCCCGAGCCGTCGAACCCGCCGGTGACGACGGAACTGTTGCGCGCGATGGCCAAGGCGGGCAACTACGTCGCGGGGGCGTTCGACGGGACCAAAATGGTCGGGGCGTGCGTCGGTTTCCTCGGGATGACTGAGAAAGTCGTGCTGCACAGCCACGTCGCCGGTGTGTCGGGAGCCGTGGCGAGGCGCGGTGTCGGGTTCGCGTTGAAGCTGCACCAACGCTCATGGGCGTTGCACCGCGGGCTGACCGAGATCCACTGGACGTTCGACCCGCTGGTCAGCCGGAACGCGTACTTCAACATCGCCAAGCTGGGCGCGGCACCGGCCCAGTACCTGCCGAACTTCTACGGCGGCATGCGCGACGGGATCAACGGCAGCGACGAGAGCGACCGGTTGCTCGCGTGCTGGGATCTCCACTCCCCCATCACGACGGCCGACCACCCGGCCGATGCCGTGATCGCGCTGGACCGCTCGGACGACGACAGCCCGGTCATGGGCACGATGGACGGAACGCACCTGCTGGTGGCCGTACCGCGTGACATCGAGGCGTTGCGCATGAGCGATCCGGCCACCGCGGGCCGATGGCGGTTCGCCGTCCGTGACGTGCTGGGCACGTTGCTGGCGGAAGGAGCCCGGGTCACCGGGTTCGACCGCTCCGGGCGGTACCGGGTGACCAGAAAGGACGCCGCATGAAACTGGCGGGCGTCGAGCTCAGGCTGATCGGGATGCCCGACCAGGCCGAACTGGATCGGGTCACGTCCCAGGTGGACTGGCTGGCCGCCTGGCACAACACTGGACGCGATGACACAGCACGCCGACCTCAGCCGGGTTCTCGACGACCTGGGCACCACCCTGCTCGAACTGGTGCACGGCACCCCGGACCGGCCAGGGGGCATCAGCGGCGTCGTGATCCACGACCCGCTCGAAGCACCTGTGCCGACCGAGCACGCCATCGTGCTGGGCGTGGGCCTCGGTGACCCGGCGCAGGTAGTGGCGTTGCTCCGGTCGCTGGGTCGATCCCGTGCCTCGGCGCTGGTGCTGCGCGCGCCCGTGCACCGGACTCCGGAGCTCGCCGCGGCCGCCGAGCAGTCCGGTGTGGCCGTGCTGGCGTTGGCCAGGGGCGCGTCGTGGGCGCAACTGGCCGCGTTGCTGCGGTCGCTGCTTTCCGAAGGGGACGTCGGCGGCACGGAGACGCTCGGCGGACTGCCGTCCGGTGACTTGTTCGCCGTCGCCAACGCGGTCGCCGCGCTGATCGACGCCCCGCTCACCATCGAGGACCGCAGCTCCCGTGTCCTGGCGTTCTCCGGCCGCCAGGACGAGGCCGACCAGTCCCGGGTGGAGACGATCCTCGGGCGCCAGGTGCCCGAGAGGTACTCCCGGATGCTGACCGACACCGGTGTGTTCCGCGCGCTGTACACCAGCGACGATCCGGTGTACATCGCGCCGAGCGACGACGACCCGTCGGATTTCGTCGTCCCGCGCGTGGCGGTGCGCGTCCGCGCGGGTGACGAGTTCCTCGGGTCGATCTGGGCCGCGGTGCCCGGCCCGCTCAGCGCGGAACGGGCGCAGGCACTGCGCGACGGCGCGAAACTCGTTGCTTTGCACCTCCTGCGAATCCGTGCGGGCGCCGACGTGGAACGGCGGCTGCGCCGCGACTTGCTCGCCACCGCGGTGGAAGGCGGTGCCGGGGCCCACGAGGCGATGACCAGGCTCGGCCTCGCCGATCTGCCGGTGGCCGTGCTCGCCATGACAACTATCCAATCAGGACAGGCGATGGACGCCGGGCAGCTCAACGACCGCCAGCGGCTGACCGACGGCCTCGCCATGCACCTGAGCGCCGTGCACCCGCGTTGTGCGGTCGCACTGATCGGCGATGTCGCCTATGGACTGCTGCCCGTGACGGGCGCCAACGACGAACACGCGATCCGTGTGGCCACGGACTTCCTCGACCGTGTCGGGCACAGAATTCCTGTGTACATTGGAATCGGACCTATCGCCACGGACGTGACCGGACTGGCGCAGGCTCGCGCCAGCGCTGATCGCGCGGTCCAGGTACTGCGTACCGGCACAGCGACAGGCCGTAGAGTGGCTCGCCTCGCAGACGTGTATGTCGAGGCCCTTGTCATGGAACTACGTGATTTCGTCACCGCCCGGGGCGGACAGGTGACCGGACCAGTCGCGCACCTCGTGGCGTACGACGACAAACACAAAACGAACCTCGTGGAAACGTTGCGCGCCTGGCTCGACGCGTTCGGCGACGTCATCGCCGCCGCGGCCGCGGTTCACGTGCATCCCAACACGTTCCGCTACCGCCTGCGCAGGCTCACCGAGATCAGCGGGATCGACCTGGCCGATCCGGACGCCCGGTTCGCCGCCATGCTCCAGCTACGCGTCTTCCCGGTCCGGTGAGTCACCAGGTGAACGCGGTCGCGAACTTGAACAGCTGGTCCGCGTCGAACGGCGGGACGGCGAGCGGCTTCGGCGTGGTCCGCTCCCCCACGTTGGTGACCACCTGGATGTAGGTCCCGTCCGGTCGTTGCGCGCTCATGATGCTGCTCGGCGTCATGGCCGACGGACGGGCGTTGGGCCTGGCAGCGGCCTGCGTACCGTCCGAGAGGGTCCGGCGCACGCAGTTCGACTCGCTGACCACGCACGGACCGAAGACCTGGCCGTAGTAGTGCTCGAGGGCGGTACCTGGCGGGTTCTTGAGCACCCAGATCTGGATGGTCGCCGTGCCGTCGGCGTTCGTGAGCATCCCCTGTGCGGTGTAGTCGACCTCCCCCTTGGGCCCTGGGCTGCCGATGAACCTGAGCACGTCCCCTACCGGGTGCACGGGGTTGTCCCCCACGGTGAACCCGGCCGGGATCAGGTCGGCTTTCGCCGCTGCCAGCTGGCTGTCGAACTTGTGCGCTCGCGCGTCGGTGATCGGCTGGTACGGCGGCCCCTGCTCCTGCTTCGCCGTCGTCCCAGTCGACGTGGGGCGAGCGGCGGCCGGGTCCATCGGCAGGCTGTCGCTGACCTGGACGGTGGTGTAGAGCGCACCAGCCAGCAGGACGGCCGTCGCCCCGCTCACCCCCAGCACCGCACGCCGGTTGCGCTGCTGCGCCTTGGCCTTGCCGATGACCGACGACACGTCGATCTGCCGTGGTTCGGCCTCGTCGGCCAGCTGTTGCAGGCCGTTGGTCAGTCGCTGGTTGTCCATCACAGGTGCAACTCCTCGAGTGTGTCGGTGTCGAGCTGAGCCATGGCCTCGCGCAGGGCCGCCAGTCCACGAGCTGTCTGGCTTTTCACGGTTCCTTCGGAGCACCGCAGGATCCGCGCCGTCTCCGACACCGAGTACTGCGCCCAGTACCGGAGGACGACCGCCGCGCGCTGACGCGGCGCGACCCGCGCCAACGCAGCGCGGAGCACGTCGTTGCGGTGGGCCTGACCCACCCGCATCGCCGGGTCGGCGTCCGCCGACGGCCGATCCGGCACGACACCGTCCCGTGACTCGGAGCGGCGCCAGGCGCGGCGCCACTCGTTCAACCAGCACCTCAACAGGATCTTGCGGGCGTACGCGTCGACGGAGTCGGTGTCCCGCACCCGCGGCCAGACCCGGTACAGCCTGATCAAGCAGGTCTGCACCAGGTCGTTGGCGAAATGCCGGTCCCCGCACAACAAGTACGCCAACCCGGTCAGTGGCCCGTTCGACCGGGCCACGAACGCTTCGAAGCGACCATCGTCGTCGCTTCTGCTCGGCAGGCTCATACCCCTCATACACATCGATTCACGCGATGGTTGCACGCTCGCGCGCGGCGTTTTCCAGCACGGCGGGCAAGGGCTCGGTGTGCAGCAGCCCCAGACGCTGGGTCGCCCTGGTCAACGCCACGTACAGGTCCGCGGCACCGTGCGGCCGGGCGGCGAGGATCCGCTGCGGCTCGACCAGGACCACCGTGTCGAACTCCAGCCCTTTCGCCTGTCCGGGCGTCAGGATCGCGCGGCCGACATCCAGACCGTCGGGGCCGATCACCGCTACCGAGCCGCCGTCCGGCACCCGCGTCGCCTCGTCGATCGCGGCAGCGAGGCCCGCGGGGTCGACCAGCCGCGTCCACGGCTCGATCCCGTTGCGCCTGACCGGGACCGGCGGCCGCAGGATCGGGTTCACCTCGGCGAGGACGGCCGACGCGAGCCGCATGATCTCGGCAGGAGTGCGGTAGCAGATGGTCAGCTCCCGGTAGGTCCAGCGCCCGGGGACGTACCGGTCGATCATCGTCGCCCAGGACACGGCGCCTGCCGGTGACCGCCGCTGGGCGAGGTCGCCGACGATCGTCATGGACCGGCTGGGACAGCGGCGCATGATGATCCGCCAGTCCATTTCGGAGAGCTCCTGCGCCTCGTCGACCACGACGTGACCGTAGGTCCATTCGCGGTCGGCGGCGGCCCGTTCGGCGAGTTCGCGGTGGTCCCGTTCGTCGTGCCGCTCGGCCAGGCTCTCAGGGTCAAGCAGGTCTTCGGCGCGCAGCACGAACTCCTCGTCCTGCTCCTCGCGGTCGAGCTCCAACATCCGCATGACACGCCGGGCGTATTCGACGCCGTCCCGTTCTCGCCGCCGCACCGGGTAGGCGCCGAGGAACTCGGCGGCCTCGTCCAGCAGCGGGACGTCGGACACTGTCCACGCGTCCCCGACCGGCCGGTACAGCGCGGCCCGGTCGTCTTCGTCGTGGACGGCACAGGCCAGCCTCGTGCGTGAGCTGAACAGGTCGGCCAGCAGACGCTCCGGTGTCAGCAACGGCCACAGCTCGTCGACCGCCGCGCGCAGGCCCGCGTTGCCGGCCAGCTCGAAGCGGACGTCGGCGGTGAGGTCCTCGATGAGCCCGTCGACTTCGCCGGGCCGCAGCCAGTCGCCGCCGATCCGCTCGACGACCCGCCGCGTGAGCACGTCGATCACGGCTTCCCTGAACACACCCTGCGCCTGGTTGTGCGGCAGGCCGGTCGCCCGTGCCCGGTCCCGCGCGACGGTCGCCGTGTCCTGGTCGAGCCAGACCGAGCCGTCGTCGAGTTCGATCTCGTACGGCGTCTCCAGCGCGGCCTGCCGGTCGGCGACCGCAGCGGCCAGCACGTCGACCATGGCGAGGCTCCCCTTGACCCGCTTGGTGTCCGGCGGGTCCGCCGCGGTGACCGAAAGGCCCGGCATCAGCTCGCCGAGCGCGGTGAACACGACGTCGGTCTCCCCCAGCGACGGCAGGACGTCCCCGATGTACCGCAGAAAGCCCCGGTTGGGCCCCACGACGAGGACGCTCCAGCGTGAAAGGCGTTTGCGTTGCGTGTAGAGCAGATACGCGACCCGGTGCAGCGCCACGGCGGTCTTCCCCGTGCCAGGGCCGCCTTCGATCACCACGACGCCGCCCGGGTCGAGCCGGATGGCCTCGTCCTGTTCGGCCTGGATCGTCGCGACGATGTCGCTCATGGTGTCGCCGCGCGGGGCGTTCAACGCCGCGACGAGAGCGGAGTCGTGGCCTTCCATTCCGAACAGGTCGTCGTGGAACTCGACGAGATCACGGCCGCGCGTGTGGAAATGCCGCCGACGGGCCACACCTTCCGGGTTGACCGCGGTCGCGCAATAGAACGGCCTGGCCACGGGAGCACGCCAGTCCACGAGCAGCGGCGTGTAGTCGTTCTGCTCGTCGAACAGGCCGACTCGGCCGATGTACGCGCGCCGCCCGTCAGTGGCGTCGATCCGCCCGAAACAAAGGCCCCGGTCGGCCACACGCAGCCTGCTCGCGCGCACGGTGAGCGCACCGACCGCGACTTCCCGCTGGTAGCGCTCGGTCGAGGTGTCCATGAGGGCGGTGTGGAGTTCACTCGCGGCCATTTTCCGCTCGGCGTCTAGACGCTCGTAGAGAAATGCGATATGCTTTTTCTCGGAGGTCAGTTCCAGGTCACGATCGTTGTTTGACACGAACGCCTCGCATCCGATAGACTCACATCAGTAGCCACGGCGGGTCGCGTTTTCTTGCGGCACGCCGAATTTTTATTATTGCGCGCGTGTCAAGTGCCGTGCGGGCCACGCTCCCGGCAGTTCTCATTCACGGCAGGCGGCAGCGCGGGCACTCGGCCGTGCCGAGTGGAACCGCACCGCCTCGGTCAGTCGGCTGGGATCAGCCTGCCCCGCGTTGCTCCGCCAGTTCCTTGATGCCGGTCACGGTCGCGACCATGTTGGTTCGCAGGTTTTCCATCCGCGCCGCCACGATCTGACGTTCGTGGTCCGGGTTCTCGTCGATGACGTGGTTGAGCAGCGAGGGGCCGGGCCCGATCCGCACCCATTGCCGCAGGTGGGTTCCCGCGTCCGTAGGGGCGACCTCGAAGCGCCAGGTGGCGGCCGGGTTGTCGACGTCCTCGACGACGAACGTGATGCGTTCCCGCGGCACGTATTCGGTGATGGTGCAGACGGTCTGCCAGGTACCGACCTGCGGATGCTCGTTCGTGCCCTGGAAGCGGGCACCGACACGGGGTTGCGTGTCGGGGTCCAGCCAGCGCGCCGCTCGTAGCTCGGCGCTGAACCGGGTCGGCAAAGCGATGTCGCAGACCAGCGGCCATACGTCGGTCACGTCGGCGGCCACGAGCACCTCCGCCGCGACCGATGGGCCGTCGGCGTAACGCGGCAGAGTCTCATCCATCCGGCTCTCCTTCTCGTCGGTCGGCTGTCGGATCGGATGGTATTGGCGCGGACCGGTTCCAGGGCGTCGTCGCGGTCATTTCAGACCGGCGACGAAGGTGTCGATCAACCTCAACTGGAGCCGCGGGGTGCTCGGGTGCTCCGGCAGCAGACCCAGTATCTGCAACCCCAGCGCCATGGCCAGGAGTTGTTCCGCGATCAGCTCGTCGGCGACGGTCGTGCGCACATCGCCGTCCGCCCGGCCTTCTCTGATCAACACGACCAGTTTGTCGCGCCAGCGCTGCAGTTGCGCGTCGTTCGTGCGGGCCAGTTGGTCGTCGGTCACCGTGCGGCTCCAGAACGGCAGCACGATCCGGGCCTCCAGCACGGTGATCTCTTCGGACGGCACGAGTTCGACGAGGAAAGCCCGCAGTGCCGCCACTCCGCGCTTGCCCACCGTGGCGGCCCTGGTGCGTTCGTCGGTCTGTTCGGACACGTAGACGTACGCGGCCTCGATCAGCGCTTCCTTGTTGGGGAAGTACCGCGCCAGCGCGCCGTTGGCGTACCCGGCCCGCCGCGCGATCTCCCGCATCGTCGCGGCCTCCGCTCCCCCGGTGGCGATCAGCCGCCAGGTGACCTCGAGGATCTCGCGGCGCCGCTGCGCGTGGTTCACCAGCCTCGGCACAGTGAGTCACTTCCCGTTTGCGTATACGTCGGTAGACTATCCCGCACGTCCCGGGAAGCAGGCTAAGACATGACCCCTGAGGAATTCCGCGCAGCCGCGCACGAACTGGTCGACTGGATCGCCGACTACCGCGCCACGTTGGCGCAGCGGCCGGTCCAGGCCCAGGTGAGGCCGGGCGAGGTGGCCGGCAAGCTGCCGTCCGCGCCGCCGCGGGCGCCCGAGTCGTTCGACGCGGTCCTCAAGGACCTCGACGACATCGTCGTCCCCGGGCTCACGCTCAACCAGCACCCGAGGTACTTCGGCTGGTTCCCGTCCAACGCCTCGCTGAGTTCCGTTCTCGGCGACCTCGCGACGTCCGGCATCGGCGCGCTGGGCATCACCTGGCAGTCCGCGCCTGCGCTGACCGAGGTGGAGGAAGTCGTCGTCGAGTGGCTGCGGGAGTTGACCGGTCTGCCCGCGTCGTGGAAGGGCACGATCCAGGACACCGCCTCGACCGGTTCGCTCGTCGCCATGCTGGCGGCGCGGGAACGGGCGACCGGGTTCTCCGAGACGAGACGCGGCCTGCAGGCCGAGGCCGCACCGCTGACGGTGTACACGACCGAGCAGGCGCATTCGTCGGTCACCAAGGCGGTCGCGCTCGCCGGTTTCGGCAGCGGCAACCTCCGCATGGTCGAGACGGACCCGTACACGCGGGCCATGCGCCCGAAGGCGCTGGCTGACGCGATCGCCAAGGACATCGCCGCGGGTCACCGGCCCGCCGCGATCGTGGCCAGCGTCGGCACGACGGGCACGACCGCCGTCGACCCCCTCACCGAGATCGTCCCGATCGCCAGGGAACACGACATCTGGGTGCACGTCGATGCGGCGATGGCCGGATCGGCGCTGCTGCTGCCGGAGATGCGCTGGATGATCGACGGCCTCGCGGGCGCCGACTCGCTGGCGTGGAACCCGCACAAGTGGATGGGCACGGTCCTGGACTGCGCCTTGCTCTACGTCGCCGACCCCGAGCACCTCATCCGGGTGATGTCCACGAACCCGTCGTACCTTCGTTCCACTGTGGACGGATCGGTCACCCAGTACAAGGACTGGGGTATCGCGCTCGGTCGCCGGTTCCGGGCGTTGAAGCCGTGGTTCCAGCTGCGCCTCGACGGCGTCGCGGAGATCCAAACCCGGCTGCGCAGGGACCTGGCCAACGCGCGGTGGCTGGCCGAACAGGTGGAAGCCACGCCCGGCTGGCGGGTGCTCGCCCCGGTGCCCCTGCAGACCGTCTGCCTGCGGCACGAGCCGGAGGGAATGGACGCCGACGCCCTCGACGAGCACACCCTCGCCTGGGCCGATGCCGTCAACGCGTCCGGCGCGGCTTTCGTGACGCCGTCGAAGCTCGACGGGCGCTGGATGGTCCGTGTCTCCATCGGCGCACTGCCCACCGAACACAGCGATGTCGCCTTCGTCTGGGACGTCCTACGCCGGACCGCCGAGGACCGCTGACACCACGCTTGTCACCCCGCCGCCAGATCATATACGATCTGGGCTCACCATCAGCGTCAAGGCGGGAGCAAGAGTCATGGACGGCCAGCACTCGACGGCACCCCCGCCCCATGACCGGCCCAGCGGCCTGCCCAGCCGTCCCGGCAAGATCATCGCGGTGCACATCAGCTATGCGTCCCGGGCAACGCAGCGCGGCCGAACCCCTGATCAGCCGTCCTATTTCTTCAAACCGGCGAGCTCACTCGCCGGATCGGGCGGTGTGGTCGAACGGCCGCACGGCACCGAGCTGCTCGCCTTCGAGGGTGAGGTCGCGGTGGTGATCGGCACCCCGGCGCGCTGGGTGACGCCGGAGCGGGCCTGGGACCACGTCGCCGCGATCACCGCCGCCAACGACCTGGGCATATACGATCTGCGTGCGGTGGACCGCGGGTCGAACGTCCGGTCCAAAGGCGGCGACGGCTACACCCCGATCGGCCCGGAACTGATCGACGCGCGCGGCGTCGACCCCGCCGCGATCCGCGTGCGGACCTGGGTCAACGGCGAGCTCAGGCAGGACGACTGCACCGCCGGGATGATCTTCCCGCTGCCCCGGCTGATCGCCGACCTGTCCCAGCACCTCACCCTGGAGACCGGCGACATCGTCCTGACCGGTACACCCGCGGGTTCGACCGTGATCGTCCCCGGCGACGTGGTGGAAGTCGAAGTCGGTGTGCCGGGTGCGAGCAGCGGACGGCTCGTCACCACCGTCACCCAGGGCACCACACCGTTCTCGGACTTCGGCGCCCAGCCGCGGGTCGACGACACCCAGCGCGCCGAAGCCTGGGGATCGCGGGCGGCCGCGGGTCTGCCCGAACCGTTCACCCTCACCGACGAACTGCGCGAGCAGCTCCACCAGGCGCCGGTCGCGACCTTGTCCGCCCAACTGCGCAAGCGCGGCCTGGACAACGTCGTGGTCGAAGGTGTGCGGCCCAACCTCCCCGGCGCCAAGATCGTCGGCACCGCGAAGACTCTCCGGTTCATGCCGAACCGCGAGGACCTGGCCAAGAGCCACGGCGGCGGCTACAACGCCCAGAAGCGGACGTTCGACACCGTCGGCGCCGGTGAGGTCATCGTCATCGAGGCCCGCGGCGAGACCGGATCTGCCACCCTCGGAGACATCCTGGCGACACGGGCCGTGTCCCGTGGCGCCGCGGGCGTGGTCACGGACGGCGGCGTGCGCGACTACGACGCGGTCGCCGCGACCGGACTGCCGGTGTTCTCGCTGGGCGCGCACCCCGCTGTGCTCGGCCGCAGGCACGTGCCGTGGGACGTCGATGTCGCTGTCGCGTGCGGCGGGACGACCGTGCTGCCCGGTGACGTCATCGTCGGTGACTCCGACGGCGTCATCGTGATTCCCCCGCACCTCGCGGCCGAGGTCGCCGACGCCGCGCTGGCGCAGGAGAAAGAGGACCAGTGGGTGGCCGAGCAGGTCGCGCGGGGCAACGCGATCCAAGGACTGTTCCCACCGAACGCGGAATGGCGTGCGAAGTACGAGGAGACCCGATGACGGTCGAGATCCCCGCCCGGATCCAGCACTACATCGACGGGAAGTTCGTCGACTCGGTCGACGGTGACACGTTCGACGTGCTGAACCCGGTCACCAACGAGACCTATGTCCAAGCCGCCGCGGGCAAACAGGCGGACATCGACCGGGCGGTGGCCGCGGCACGACGCGCGTTCACCGACGGGCCGTGGCCGACGCTGCTGCCTCGCGAGCGTTCCCGTGTGCTGCACCGGATCGCCGACATCGTCGAGTCGCGCAACGCCAAGCTGGCGGAGTTGGAGAGCTTCGACTCCGGTCTGCCGATCTCGCAGGCGCTCGGCCAGGCCAAGCGCGCAGCGGAGAACTTCCGGTTCTTCGCGGATCTCGTTGTGGCGCAGGCGGACGACGCGTACAAGGTGCCCGGCCACCAGGTCAACTACGTCAACCGCAAGCCGATCGGCGTCGCCGGGCTGATCACGCCGTGGAACACGCCCTTCATGCTGGAGTCCTGGAAGCTCGGCCCCGCGCTGGCCACGGGCAACACGGTGGTGCTCAAGCCCGCCGAGTTCACCCCGCTGTCGGCGTCGCTGTGGGCGGGCATCTTCGAGGAGGCCGGGCTGCCGCACGGCGTGTTCAACCTGGTCAACGGCCTCGGCGAGGAGGCAGGCGACGCGCTGGTGAAACACCCGGACGTGCCGCTGATCTCGTTCACCGGCGAGAGCCGGACCGGTGAGATCATCTTCGCGAACGCGGCGCCGCACCTCAAAGGCCTGTCGATGGAACTCGGTGGCAAGTCCCCCGCGGTCGTCTTCGCCGACGCGGACCTGGACGCGGCGATCGACGCGACCATCTTCGGCGTGTTCTCCCTCAACGGCGAACGGTGCACGGCGGGCAGCCGCATCCTCGTTCAGCGCCCGGTGTACGACGAGTTCGTCGAACGCTACGCCGCGCAGGCGAAACGAGTCGTCGTCGGCGACCCGCAGGACCCCGCGACCGAGGTCGGCGCGCTGGTGCACCCCGAGCACCACGCCAAGGTGATGAGCTACATCGAGATCGGCAAGACCGAGGCCCGCCTGGTGGCAGGTGGCGGGCGGCCGGACAACCTGCCGGACGGCAACTACGTCGCGCCGACGGTGTTCGCCGACGTCAGGCCGGACGCCCGGATCTTCCAGGAGGAGATCTTCGGCCCGGTGGTCGCGATCACCCCGTTCGACACCGAGGAAGAGGCGTTGGCGCTGGCCAACAACACCAAGTACGGCCTGGCGGCCTACGTCTGGACCAACGACCTCAAGCGTGCGCACACGTTCGCGCAGTCGATCGAGGCAGGCATGGTCTGGCTCAACTCCAACAACGTCCGGGACCTGCGCACGCCGTTCGGCGGCGTGAAGGCGTCCGGGCTCGGCCACGAGGGCGGCTACCGGTCGATCGACTTCTACACCGACCAGCAGGCCGTGCACATCACCCTCGGCGCGCCGCGCAACCCCACGTTCGGCAAAGGAGCCTGACCATGAGCACACCACCGCCGCCGGACATCCTGCGTTGCGCCTACATGGAGCTCGTGGTCACCGACCTCGCGCGCTCACGCCACTTCTACGTGGACGTGCTGGGCCTGGTCGTGACCGAGGAGGACGAGACCACGGTCCACCTGCGCGGCCTTGAGGAGTTCATCCACCACAACCTCGTCCTGCGCCTCGGGCCGGTCGCCGCGGTCGCCGCGTTCTCCTACCGGGTGCGTGCCCCGGAGGACCTGGACAAGGCGGCGGAGTTCTTCACCGCGCTCGGCTGCCGCGTGGAGCGCCGCAAGGAGGGCTTCACCAAGGGAGTCGGCGACTCGGTGCGCGTGGAGGACCCGCTCGGGTTCCCGTACGAGTTCTTCCACGACGTCGAGCACGTCGAACGGCTGGCGTGGCGCTACGACCTGCACACGCCGGGCGCGATCGTCCGGCTCGACCACTTCAACCAGGTCACGCCGGACGTGCCGCGCGCGGTGAAGTACCTGGAGTCGTTGGCCTTCCGCGTCACAGAGGACATCAGGGACGACGAGGGCACGACCTACGCGGCCTGGCTGCGCCGAAAGTCCACTGTGCACGACACCGCGATGACCGGCGGCGACGGCCCCCGTATGCACCACGTCGCCTTCGCCACGCACGAGAAGCACAACATCCTGTCCATTTGCGACAAGCTCGGCGCGTTGCGCATGTCCGACTGCATCGAGCGCGGCCCCGGACGGCACGGCGTGTCCAACGCGTTCTACCTGTACCTTCGTGATCCCGACGGGCACCGCATCGAGATCTACACGCAGGATTACTACACCGGCGACCCCGACAACCCGGTCGTGACCTGGGACGTGCACGACAACCAGCGCCGCGACTGGTGGGGAACGCCTGTCGTGCCGTCGTGGTACACCGACGCGTCGGTCGTGCTCGACCTGGACGGCAACCCGCAGCCGGTTGTCGCGCGCACCGATTCCAGCGAAATGGAAGTGACCATCGGCGCCGACGGTTTCTCGTACACCCGCAAGGGCGACGAGGACTCGATGCCGGAGTGGAAACAAGGCGAGTTCAAACTCGGCAACCAGCTGTAAGGCGATCACGGTGGATCACACGACTATCAGCGCCATCGCGGACGAGTTGGCCGCGGCCGAGGCGTCACGCACGACCGTGCCGCTGCTGACCGGCCGGTACCCGGACATGACCATCGAGGACTCGTACGCGGTGCAGAACGAGTGGCGCAGGCGTGGCATCGCCGCCGGGCGCCGCCCGGTCGGCCGCAAGATCGGGCTGACGTCCAAGGTCATGCAGGCCGCGACGGGGATCACCGAGCCGGACTACGGTGCGATCTTCGCCGACATGGTGTACGAGAACGGCTCGGTCATCGAGCACAGCCGGTTCTCCAACGTACGCATCGAGGTCGAGCTGGCGTTCGTGCTCAAGGACGCGTTGGCGGGCCCGGATGTGACGGTGTTCGACGTGCTGCGGGCCACCGAGTACGTCGTGCCCGCGCTGGAGATCCTGTCGTCCCGGATCGAGATGGCCGGACGCACGATCGTCGACACGATCAGCGACAACGCGGCGATGGGTGGCATGGTGTACGGCGGCAACCCGGTCGCTGTGGACGCAGTGGACCTGCGCTGGGTGTCGGCCTTGTTGTACCGCAACGAGACCATCGAGGAGTCCGGTGTCGCCGCGGCGGTGCTGAACCACCCCGCCAACGGTGTCGCGTGGCTGGCGAACAAACTGGCCCAGCACGGCGACCGGCTGGAGCCGGGCGAGATCGTCCTGGCGGGCTCGTTCACCAGGCCGATGTGGGTACGCCCCGGTGACACGGTCATGGCCGACTACCGCGATCTGGGGGCCGTCACATGCCGGTTCGTCTAGCGCCGACGTTCCGTGACCGGCTGGCAGAGGCGTCACGGCCGCAGGTGGGGATGTGGGTGTGTTCGGGCAGTACGGTCGCGGCGGAGATCTGCGCCGGGTCGGGCCTGGACTGGTTGTTGCTCGACACCGAGCATTCACCGCTGAGCCTGGAAACCCTGCTGACGTTGTTGCAGACGGTGGCGGCCTATCCCGTCACGCCCATGGTTCGCGCTTCGGTCGGCGATCCCGTCGTGCTGAAACGGTTGCTGGACGTGGGCGCGCAGAACCTGTTGGTGCCCATGGTGGATTCGGCCGAACAGGCCGAGGAGATCGTACGGGCCGTGCGGTACCCACCGCGTGGGGTGCGCGGTGTCGGAAGCGCGTTGTCCCGGTCCGCGCGATGGAATCGCGTACCGGGTTACCTGGACAAGGCGGACGAGTTCGTCTCGCTGTTCGTGCAGATCGAGTCGGTGGCAGGCGTCGAAGCGGCGGCGGAGATCGCGGCCGTGGAAGGCGTGGACGGGGTGTTCGTCGGCCCGTCCGACCTCGCCGCCTCCATGGGCCTGCTCGGTCAGCAGACCCATCCCGAGGTGACCGACGCCGTGCTCCGCACGTTCGAAGCCGTGCGGAGCACGGGCAAACCTGTCGGTGTCAACGCCTTCGACCCCGTACAGGCCCAGCGTTATCTGGACGCGGGCGCGTCGTTCATCCTCGTCGGCGCGGACGTCACGTTGCTCGCCGCCGGATCGGACGGTCTCGCGAAACGATTCATCCCCGGCTGACCGGGCTGGGTGACAGGGCCAGGTGGCCGCGTACCCCGGATACGGCCAGCGCGATCCCGACCAGCAACAGGCACGTGACTCCGCTGATCGTCAGCGATGCCAGCGTCCCCGTCGAGGTCAAGTCAGCCAACTGGAACCCCGTAACGGCCGCCTCCGGCAGAATCAGGGCGACATGGATCGCCAAGGCGAGTTTGACGCACGGTGGTGCTGTGCGCACCAGCACCACCGCGCCGACGAGCGCGAAGGCCCAGCTCTCCATCGACCACGGATTCCACCACAGCCCGGCCACGTCAGCGACCACGAACCTGGCGTACAGGTTCCACGCGACCACCGTCGCCGCACCGATCCCCGCTGCCCACATCCACACTCTGGGCGAAGGCGCCGGTGCCTCCCGGTGGAACCCCGCGAACAGGCAGACAGTGGCGATCCACAGTGGTGCCGAAGCGGTCAGCTGCCACAGCGAGGCGGCCACACCCGAGCCGAGCGTCTCAATGAGCCTGATCAGCGTGGGCACGACCGCGACGACAGCCAATGCCTTCGCGCTCCCGCGCCAGCGCGTGAAGATCAACGCGAACGCACAGACAGCCGCGACCGCGGTGGCGAGGGTCCAGAAGTGGGACGCGGGCTGCATTCCGAAGGCCGGAACCGTCCGCGCGCTGATCGCACGGGCGATGTCACCGACCGACATCACGGCGTGCATGAGCAGGCCGAGCATGGCGACCAGCCGGATGGTTTCGCCCAACGCGACCGCGCGCGGTGGACCATCCGAACCGGACAGTCTGGTCCGGACCGCGAGCGCGGCGACGGACCCGGCCTCCGACCATCCCGGCCAGCCGTACTCCTGGTCGATGTCGTCCTGACGGCCGCTGATGAACGTGTCGACCATCTCGTCCGCGCGCTTCTCGCGGTACCACCGGGGCAGGACCTTGAGCAGCGCCCGGTAGCGTCGTTCCAGCCTGCTGGTCATCACAGCCCTCCCAGCTGCGGTGGCGCGAATCCCGTTGCCCTGAGCACGGAACTGGCCGCACGGACGTTGGCGGTCAACCTGTTCACCTCGGCGGCCAACGCCTGGATACCCGAGTCGGTGAGCCGGTAGTACCTGCGCAACCTGCCCTGGTGCACCTCCTCGCGATCACGTTCGGCGAAACCGTCGGCCACCAGCCTGTCCAGTACGCCGTACAGCGTGCCGACCCGCAACCGCACACGCCCTTCGGACATCGCCTCGACAGCCTGCACGATGGCATACCCGTGCAGCGGCCGCTCCGCCAACGCCGTCAGGACCAGGAATGCCTGCTCGGACATCGATCGACTACTCACGCCTCGAAGTATATCGCAAAGCGATATATAGCGCGATCACGTATATGGGATGATCGGATAGGTTGACGCAATGGCCGCATCGCGTCCCTTCACCCGTCGCACCCTGCTCGCGGTGGCGGCACTGATTCCCCTGGCCGCGTGCACATCACCAGGAACTCCAGCACCACCACCCTCGCCTCTGCCGTCGACCACGCCGCCCGTACCGGATGAACACCTGGTCGCCCTTGAGCGGAAATACGACGCCCGCCTGGGCGTCTTCGCGCTCAACACGAGCACGGGCGCCTCCCTCGCACACCGGGCCGACGAACGGTTCGCGTTCTGTTCCACGTTCAAGGGCCTCGCCGCGGCCGCGGTCCTGCACCGCAATCCGATGTCGCATTTGGACACGCTTGTCCGGTACGCCAAGCAGGACTTGCTCAAGAGCGGTGTCGTCACGAGCCAGCACGTGGCGACCGGGATGACGATCCGCGACCTGTGCGACGCGGCGGTCCGCCACAGCGACGGCACAGCGGGCAACCTCCTGCTCCGCGACCTCGGCGGCCCGCAGCAGCTGACGGAATACCTGCGTGGGCTTGGCGACACCGTCACGCGCATGGACCGGACCGAACCGGCGATCGTGGAGGCCACGCCGGGCGACCCCCGTGACACGTCCACGCCGCGCTCGTTGGGCACCTCCTACCAGAAGATCGTGCTCGGCGACGCCCTCACGGAGGACAAGCGCGCGTTCCTGCGTGACCTGATGGAACGCCCGGCGACCCAGGCCGGAGCGCAGCGCGTCCGGGCTGGTCTGCCGAAGGATTGGCGTGTGGCCGACAAAACCGGGACGGGTGACTACGGCACCCTCAACGACATCGCGCTGGTGTGGCCGCCGGGAAAGGCACCGCTGCTGATCGCGATCATGTCGAGCAAGGCGGCGAAGGACGCCAAGTACGACCACCAGCCCATGCTCGCCGAGGCGGCGTCCTACGCGGCGACCACGCTCACACGTTGATGGGCGTCCTCGAAGCACTGGGCAGGCTGGTGCCCGTGGTGCTGGCGTTCGGCGCGGGCGCGGTGTTCGCCCGTCGCAAGATCATCCAGGCTCAGGAATCCCGCGCCTTCACGGACTTCACGTTCCTGTTCGCGATCCCCTGCTACCTGTTCGGCAAGATCTACAGCAGCGACCTGCGCGCCCTGTTCGACTGGCACGCCATCGGCGCGTACGCGGTCAGCATGACCGTCGCGTGCGTCCTGGTGGGCGTGGCGACGAGGCTGCTCACCAGCGGCGGCGCCCGTGCGATCGCGTTGCGGATCATGGCCGCGGTGCAGGTGAACACCGCCTACTACGCCGTGCCCGTGTTCGTGATGCTGTTCGGTGACGCGGCGCCGATCTTCCCGATCCTGCTGCTGCAGGTGTGTCTGCTGTCGACGGTCGTCATCGCGATCATGGAGTTCGGCAGCCCCGGTGGGGACAGTGGAACCGCCCGCCGGTTGCTGCGGGCGGTCTGGGCGTCGCTCAACACTCCGCTGGTGCTGGCGTGCAACCTCGCGATCGTGGCGAACCTGGTGTCGGTCAAGGTGCCGTCGGTGGTGTTGGACGGGTTGTCGTTCGTGGGTGACGCCGCCGCCCCGGTCGCGTTGTTCGCCCTCGGCCTGTACCTCGGCGGCACGGGCGTGAGCATCCGCGGCACGACACGGACCGAGCTCGCGCTGATCGCGTTCAAGTGCTTGGCTTTCCCGTTGATGACGTACGCGCTGTGCCGGTTCGTCTTCGGTGTCGGCCAGCCGTGGCTGGCGTACCTCACGTTGATCGCCGCCATGCCCGCACCGCAGAACCTGTTCATCTTCGCCCAGCGGTACGACATCGACGTGGAGCTGTCCGCGTCAGTGGTGGTCAAGTCGTCCGCCGTCACGATCCTGCTGCTGCCGTTGTGGTTCCAGTTCGCCTGACGCGTTCTAGCGGATCGAGGCTGTGGTGACCCGGAAGACCTGGTTCGGAGTTGTCCCGCAGGACCAGCGGATGGCCAACGCCCCGTCGAGCGCGCTCATCTGATTGATGTCGAGACACTGCTCTGTGGACCGGTGCACAAGCTGGACGTCGACTTGTCCGGTGCCGTTCGGGGCGATTTCGACCGCCCGCCACAGCTGCGTCTCGGCAGCGCCGCACTCCCGTTGGACCACGAGGTACGCTCCGCCACTCCGGCGTTCGTCGGAACGTGCGTCGAGGCAAAGATTCGTCGCGGTGTTGCGGACACGGTGCGACGCCCCATCCCGATCGAACGTCCAACGGCTCGTGTTCAGCCCCTTGCACCGGAACTGCGACACGGGCGCCCCCGCAGCGGGCCGCGTTGCCCGACTTGCCAGGCATTTCCCGCTGTGCGACGCGACGATCTCCGTACTCGCCGTGCTCCATACCTAGACGTTCCTGCCCGGATGAGCACCTGCCACGAGCAGCGAACCGTCCCCGCTGAACGCCAGCGGACCGAGGTCGCGGATCGGCCCGGGGATCGCCAGCGGCGCGTCCGCGCCCTGTCTGATGGCCGATGTGGGCCACAGCCGTACCTTGCCGTCCCCCGCCGACGTCACCAGCAAAGGCGGGCCTGCCGGCGCGAAGAGCGCCGCTCGAACCTCACCCTGGTGCACGGCCAGGTCCACTGGAGTGCTGACGAGGCTCGGCGGATCGCCGAGCGCCCACACGCGGGCCGTGGCGTCCCGGCTGGCCGCCGCCATGGAGGTCCCGTCTGCGCTGAACGCGACCATCTGCACAGGACCTGCGCTGCTGGCGTCTGTGCTGCGGGTCGGATCGAGGTTGACCAGCGTCGTCATGATCGCGCCCCTGGCCTCCGCGGTGCTCGCCAGGTCGTAGGCCGCCACGGCCAGTTGCCCAGCCAGGTCGGGATCCGACATCCGCAACGCGATCGCGGTGCCGGCGATCTGGCGGGACAGACCGATGTCCCGCTGCCGCACGATGTCCTGCCGGGACACGACGGCGACCACTGTCATCACCGCGGCCAGCAGGACCAGGCAGCTCAGTACCGCGACCAGTTGGCGTAGCCGCTTGGTCCGTCGTGCCGCGGCACGACGCTCGGTGTGTTCGCGCCGCACGCTCGCCCGTACGAACTCGGCCGCCGCCTCAGGCGTTTCACCTGGTCGTTCCAGCACAGCCGCAAGGCGGTGCCCTCGGTAGAGGTCGGATTCGTGGCGCCCGTCGCGTTCCCATCCCTCGGCCGCCGCGACCAGCCGCTGTCCGGCCAGCAACCGGGCACGGTCCGCCTCGATCCAGGACGCCAACCGCGGCCACGCGCTCAGGATCGCCTCGTGTGCGAGCACCACAGTGGACTCGTTCACGGTCACCAGCCGGGCGTCGACCAACGCGGCCAGCACCGGATCCGCCGATTCCCCGACGAGCTTGGCGCGGTCGAGGTGCCTGCGGGTGTCGGCGGTGCCGTCGCCGAACTGGATCATCCGCAGCAACAGCACCCGCGCGGCCTCCTGCTGGTCGGCGCTGAGCCGCTGGTAGGCGCGTTCGGCGGTTTTGGCGATGGCGCCGGAGACGCCTCCGGTCAGCCGATACCCGGCGATCGTCAGCATCCGGCCGGTCCGGTGCCGCCACGTGGCCATCAGTGTGTGCGCCAACAGCGGCAACGCACCCGGCTGGTCGCGGCCGCCGAGCTCGCCGATGATCACGTCGGCGAGCCCGGTCTGCAGGTCGAGCCCGACCGCGGCGGCCGGTTTGCCCATCGCGGCGCGCAGTTGTCCCTCGGTCATCGGGCCGAGCAGCAGCTGTCCCTGCCGCAGTGCGCCGACCAGCTGCGGGTAGGACGCGCAATGCCCGTGGAAGTCAGCTCGCATGCCCAGCACGACGCGGTCCTGGGCGCACAACGTCTCGATGAACGCCCGGCGCCGCGTCTCGTCACGGCAGAGCGTGAAAACCTCCTCGAACTGGTCGACCACGATCAAGTCCGGTCGCCCGTCGAGGCATCGGGCCAGTTCGGCCTCTGGATGGGCGGTCGGGGTGATCACCGCGCACGTCCAGTCCGCCGAGCCGGGCAGCCTGCCGTCCGCCAACCCGGGCAGGAGCCCGGCCCTCAGCAACGAGGACTTGCCCGTGCCGGACGGCCCCGACACCAGCACCGGCCCGGTCGCTCCCGCCAGGAGGTCCAGAAGCTCGGCGATCGTCTCCTCCCGCCCGAAGAACCAGCGCGCCTGACCGGCCGTGAACGCCGCCAACCCGGGATAGGGGCACTCGTCAGTGCGATCAGCGTTCGGCGTGCTGCGGGGTGTGTCGAGCAGGTACCGACGGTCGGCCAACGCGTCCCGTGCCGCCAGCCATGGCGCCACCTCGACGCCGCACGCCGTGACCATGCGTTCGACGAAGTCCCCTGTGGGCAGCCGGTCGTTGTTCAGCGCTCTGTTCGCTGTGGACACCGGCATGCTCGTGCCACGCCGGACCGCCGCCGCCTCCAACTGGTGCAACGATCCGTGCCCCGCCCAACGCATGAGGCCGCGCAGGCTTTCCCGGAACTCGGCCTGGTCCTTGGCGGCCCACGGGTCGGGCTGGCACGTTCGTGCGGGTCTGGGCACCGGCTCACGGTAACGAGATTCCGCTGCTCACGGCCTGTCCCGTATACGGGAATCCACCGAAAGTGCCCGTCTGGTCACACGCTTGGAGCACAGCCGGGACGCCCCGGCACCCACCATCCAGGAAGGACCGCTACCGTGTCCGTGATCCACCGCATAGGCGCCGCCGCGCTCGTGTCCGGCGCGATGTTGCTTGGCTTGTCCGCCGCTCCCGCCACTGCGGGCACACTCGCCACCTGCAAGTCGCACTACGCCAACACCGCCGCATGGGCCGACTGCACCGGCGGCACCGAGAAGAGCCAGGCCCGGCTGAAGGTCAAGTGCTGGTCCGGCTGGAAGCACAGCGACTGGACCAGGATCGACCCCGGCAAGCGCAAGACCATCCGCTACGAGTGCAAGATGATGGTCCGCGACGCCAAGGCCGAGGTCCGCAAGTACTGACAGGTCAGCGTGATGCCCCGATCCCATGCGGGTCGGGGCATCACCCCTCCGGGTGAAACTCGCGCATCTGTGGTCAATGCCATTGTGAGCGGTCTCGGTCAGCTCGCCCGCGACTTGTACGTGCCGACGTGCCGCAGGGCGACCGCGGCGAGCACGGCAAGCACCAGCACACCGATGCCAGCGACCAGCGCGGCGACGTTGAGCCCGCTGATCGCGGCTTCTTTGGCTTGCCGCAGCGCGGTTTCCGGCAGGCTCCCGGCGTTCGAGATCGCACCGGCCAGGCTGTCGCGCACTGGTCCGGCCGCGTCGGCGGGGACTGCGGCGCGATAGGTCGCCGCGGCGACGCTGCCCAGGATCGCGACGCCGAGCGCGAGCCCCAGTTCCTGCACGGTCTCCGACAACGCCGACGCCGCACCGGCGCGTTCCGGCGGCGCGGCACCGACCACCAGGTCCGTGCCGAGCGCGGCGATCGTCCCCAGGCTCAGGTACACCGACGCGAATCCGGCGACCACGGGTACGACGTCGTCCGTTCCGTCGACCGTCGCGAGCAACAAGTAGCCCACAGTGGACAACGCGAGGACGGCGGCGGCGACGTAGGCGGGCCGGATCCGCCTGGCGACCAGCGGAGTGGCGATCGCGGCGACGAACATCGCCAGCGCGGGCGGGCCCATCAGCGCACCGGCGCGCAGCGGGGGCAGCGCCGCGATCTGCTGCAGGTACTGGGTGACCAGCAGCATCACGCCGCCCACGCCCGTCAGGCCGACGACCATGACGCCCAGTGCCGCGCTGAACGTACGACCGGCGAACAGGTCAACATCCAGCAACGGGTCGTCCTGACGGCGCTGCCGCCGTACGAACAACGTCCCGAAGACCACCCCGGCCACGAGCGGCACCACGGTCGACAGCCCGAACCCGCTCTCGGCCACGTGCTTGACCGCGTAGACCACGGGCAGCAGCGCGAGCAGGGACAGCACCACGCTGACCATGTCGATCCGGCCGCTGCGCGGTGCGTGGTGTTCCGGCAGGACCTTCGGCCCGACCAGCAGCACCACCACGACGATCGGGACGGCGACGAGGAACGCCGCGCCCCACCAGAAGTGCTCGACCAGCAGGCCGCCGACGACCGGACCGGCCGCCATCCCCAGCGCGAACGCCGTCACCCAGCCGCCGATCGCCACCGCGCGCCGCGCCGGGTCCGGGATCATCGTGCTGATCAGCGCCAACGTGGACGGCATCAGCGTGGCGGCGGCGATGCCGAGCGCCGCCCGCGCGCCGATCAGCACCCCGGCGCTGGGGGCGAACGCGGCGACCACCGAGACCACGCCGAAGCAGGCCGAGCCGATCATCAGCAGCCGCCGCCTGCCGATCCGGTCGCCGAGCGTGCCCATGGTGATCAGGAACCCGGCGATCAGGAAGCCGTACGCGTCCATGATCCACAGGACCTCGGTACCGGTCGGGGCCAGATCCGCCGCGAGGCTCGGCATCGTCAGGTACAGCACCGTGACGTCCAGGCCGAGCAACGCCGTGGGCAACGCCAGCACAGCCAGCCCGGCCCGTTCCTTTGTGCTCATGGCGGACACGCTGGTCCAGGCCGGTTCGGGCGTGCTGACGGGCGGCTGACGGTACGCTGATCCCATGCGTTACGGGGTGCTCGGGCCGCTCGTGGTCTGGGCGGCGGACGGCAGCGCCGTGCCGGTCCCCGAAGCGAAAGTCCGCGCGCTGCTGGCGCATCTGCTGCTGCACGGCGGCGGCCCGGTCTCCGCCGACCGGCTCGTGGCGGATCTCTGGGGCGATGCTGCCCCGCGCAGGCCGTTGAACGCGCTGCAGGCGAAGGTCTCGCAGCTGCGGCGTGTGCTCGGGCGTGACGAGGTCGTGCACCAGGCCGCCGGGTACCGGCTGCGGCTGACGGCGGACGACCTGGACGCGCACCGGTTCGAGCAGCTCGTCCGGCGGGCACGGGCGGCCGAGGACGCGCAGGGCAAGGCCACATTGCTGACGGACGCTCTCGCGCTGTGGCGTGCGGCGCCGTACCTGGACGTGTCGGACGCGGTGTTCGCGCGTGGTGAGATCGCCCGGCTGGAGGAGCTGCGGCTGAGTGTCCTGGAGGACCAGGCCGAGGCCAGGCTCCACCTGGGCGAGCACGCCGCCGTGGCAGCGGGACTGGCGGATCTCGTAGAGCGGCACCCGCTGCGGGAACGGTTGCGCACGACGCAGATGCGTGCGCTGTACCAGTCGGGCAGGCAAAGCGAGGCGCTGACGTGCTTCCAGGACCTCCGCTGCCGCTTGGACCGGGAACTCGGCGTGGCACCGGGCCCGGAGATCACCGCGCTGTACGACGCGATCCTCCGCCAGGAACCCCGGTTGGCGCCGGTGCGGCAGGACTTCCGGACGAACCTGCCCGCGGCGGTGACCACCCTGGTCGGCAGGCAGGACGCGATCGACGACGTGCGTTCGCTGATCGCCGGTGCGCGGGCCGTGACGCTGGTCGGGCCCGGCGGCGTCGGCAAGACCCGGCTCGCGGTGGCCGCCGCACAGGACCTCGTCCCGCAGTACCCGGACGGGGTGTGGCTGATGGAGTTCGCGGGCGTGAGCCGGCGGGCAGGAGACGAGGACATCGCGGAACGGATCATCGCCACGCTCGGCCTGTGCGACTCGGCCGCGCACACACCGGAACCGGTCGACAACGTCGGCTTCCTGTGTACGGCGATGGTTGGCAAGCGACCGCTGCTGGTGCTGGACAACTGTGAGCACGTCGTGGAACCGGTCGCCGGTGTCGTGAGCGCGTTGCTGGCCGCGGCGCCTGGCGTGCGGGTGCTGGTGACGAGTCACGAAGCGCTGGACATCCCAGGCGAGACCGTGCGTCCAGTACCGCCGTTGCCGGACTTCGCCGCTGTGGAACTGTTCGTCCAACGCGCGGCCGCGGCGGTGCCGGGTTTCGTGCTCGACGAGGACAACGCGGACGCGGTCGCCACGATCTGCCGTCGCCTCGACGGCATCCCGCTCGCGCTCGAACTCGTCGCCCCGCGCCTGCGGGTCCTCGGCCTGGACGAGCTGGTCGCGCGGCTGGACGACCGGTTCACCCTGCCGCTGGGCCGCGGCCGGGGCAGACCCGCACGGCAGCAGACGCTGCGGTCGATGATCGACTGGAGCTGGGAGCTGCTCAGCGAGGACGAACGGACCGTGCTGAGCGGCCTGGCGGTACACCCCGACGGGTGCACGCTGTCAAGCGCGACAACCGTGTGCGTAGGGCTCGGCGTGGCGGCGGACCAGGTTCTCGGTGTGGTGTCCAGGCTTGTGGACCGGTCGCTGGTGGTGCGCGACGGGCAGCGTTTCCGGCTGCTGGAGTCCGTCACGGCCTACTGCCTCGACCGGTTGCGGGAGGCCGGTGCCCTGGACGCCACGCGCGACGTGGTTGTTCGCTGTTACCTGGACGTGGCATCGGACGCGGACAAGCACCTGCGTGGCACGCGGCAGCCGCACTACTTGCGTTTGCTGGACACGGAAACGGTGAATCTGAGGAGCGCATTGGACCACGCGACCGCCGATCAAGCCCTGCGGCTGGTCAACGCGTTGGCGTGGTACTGGTTCCTGCGTGGACGCTTCCCCGAAGCCCGCAAGTCGCTGTCGAACGCGCTGTCCATGCCCGGCGGGGCCATCGTCGACCGGACGAGCGCGCAGGCGTGGCTGGCCGGGTTCGCCCTGCGCTCCGGAATGCCCGCCGAACCGCAGCCGCCGATCGAGAACCCGCGACTGCGGTGGTTCGTCGGCTCGGCACTGGGCGGACAGGAAGGGCGGCTGATGACGGCCGGCAGCCTGGCGGACGCCCGTGCGTCCGGTGACCGCTGGTGTGAGGCCGTCGCCCTGATCGACACCGGCGATCCCGGGCGTGCGCTGGAGTTGTTCGAGGAACTCGGCGACCACTGGGGCCGCCTGCGCGCGACCCGCTCCCAGCCGCACACCGGCGACCACGAGGCCGCACTGCGGATCGCCGAGGACCTCGGACTCTGGACGGAAGTGGTGGAAACCCTGTGCTGCCTTGGCGACGCGGCACCGGACCGGCCCGCGGCCCGCGAGTTCTACGACCGCGCGTTGCGCGTCTCGGTCGAGCACTCGTACGCGCGCGGCGAATCACTCGCCCGGACGGGCCTTACCCGGCTGAGCCATTAGGCTGAGCTTGTGCCCCTTGTCGAGATCACCTACGCGTCACACGTCCCCGAGGCCACCCTCCGCGAACTCGGCTCGGTACTCCCCCATCTCGTTTCGCTCGCGGTCGAGTGCCCGGAAGAGCCCTACGACGGGGATCTCCAACCGGGTGACGTCGAACTGCGCTTCCGCGAACTCGGCCGGTTCGACCGCAGCGGCCTGGACGTCGTCGTCGAGGTGCGCTCGAAGTTCTTCGAAAGCCGGGCAGCCGACCGCCAGGACCGCGTGGACCGGCTGCACGCGAGCATCGCCGAGGCCACCGGGCTCGAGGAGTTCGGCGTCTACCTCTCCCTTCCCGTCGCCGCGTGGTCGCAGGGCCCAGAAGGCTGAACCAATCGGCACCGGCAGGCGTATCACAGTGCATGCCAAGACTTAGACGGACAGGCCTCGCGTTCGCCGTGGCCGCCCTGCTGCCCGCCATGGTCTCACCTGCCAGCGCCGACGAACCCGACGCGAACCGGCACGGCGTCCCGGTGGACCAACTCCGGGTCACCACGTCCGAAGTCGCCACCGGCCTGGTCCGGCCGGTCGCCATGACCAGCACGAACGATCGCGACGGCCGGATGCTGATCGCCGAGAAACGCGGCACCGTGCGTGCCTTCCACCCCCAGGACGGCCTGGCCGCCGACCCGGTGCTGGACATCAGCGACCGCGTGAACAGCACCGCCAACGAACGCGGCCTGCTCGGCATCGTGCCCGCACGGGACTTCGCGCGGACATCCCGGGTGTACGTGGCGTACTCGCGCCTGCCGGACGGCGCGTTGACGCTGTCCCGGATCAAACTGGGTGACCCGGCCAGCGAACAGGTCCTCATCACGCAGGACCACGCGAAGTTCAGCAACCACAACGGCGGCCAGCTCGCGTTCGGCCACGACGGCTACCTGTACTGGAGCCTCGGTGACGGCGGCAGCGCGGGCGACCCGGACGCGAACGCGATGAACCTGGGCACGTTGCTCGGCAAGATCCTGCGCATCGACGTCAACCACGCGTGCGGCGACCTGCCGTACTGCGTACCCAAGTCCAACCCGTTCGTCTCGACACCCGGTGCACGACCGGAGATCTGGGCCTACGGCCTGCGCAACCCGTGGCGGTTCTCGTTCGACGCGCTCGACGGTTCACTGTGGATCGCCGACGTCGGCCAAGGCGCGTACGAGGAAGTCAACCACACCAAGGGGTTCCGCGGCGGGCTGAACTTCGGCTGGTCCTGCATGGAGGGTCCGGCGGTGTTCAACGCCGAACGCTGCACACCGGGAGCCGAGTACCAGGCCCCGGTTTTCCACTACCAGACCAGGGTGGACGGGTGTGCCGTGATCGGCGGCCACGTCTACCGCGGCCACCAGCACGCCCGCCTGGCCTTCGGCACCTACGTGGCGGCCGACTACTGCTCGGCAGCCGCGTTCGCCGTGCGCAAGAACCGCGACGGCACGTACAGCAACGCCAAGATCGGGCAGTTCCCCGCCCAGGTCAGCACGTTCGGCGTGGACCGGGCCGGTGAGCTCTACGTGGCGACCGACCGGGCCGGACAGCTGTTCCGGGTCGGCTTCGAACGCGCGAGCTGACTCGAGTGACCCTGGACCCGGACGAACCCGGGTCCAGGACCGCGTCGTCGGCAGGTCACGGTCAAGCGCGCAGCGCCTTGGCGACCTCGGCACGCAGGACCGGCACGACCTCAGCGGCGAACCATGGATTCCTGCTCTGCCAGCGGAAGTTCAGCGGCGACGGGTGCACGAGCGGGATCAGCTCGGGCAGGTAGTCCCGATAGGACCGGACAGTCTCGGTCAGCGACGACTTGGCGCGGCCCTTGAGGTACCGCTTCTGCGCGTAACCGCCGATCAGCAGCGTGAGCCGGACGTCGGTGAGCCCGGCCAGTATCCGCGGGTGCCACTTCGGCGCGAAGTCCGCGCGCGGCGGCAGGTCCCCGCTCGCGGCCTTGCCGGGGAAGTAGAAGTCCATCGGCAGGATCGCGAACCGGTTCGGGTCGTAGAACTGCTCGTCGGTGACGCCGAGCCAGCCCCGCAACCGGTCACCGCTCGGGTCGTCGAACGGGACGCCGCTCTCCTGGGCGCGGCGGCCCGGGGCCTGGCCGATGATCGCGATGCGCGCTCCCGGCGCGGCCGCGTAGACCGGTTGCCAGCCCTGCTCGGTGGCCCACGCGTTGTCGGCCATGATCTCGGCGCGGATGTCGGCAAGGCTCATGGTTGTTCCTTGGTACGGCGCAGCAACCAGTCGGGATCCGTGTGGATCAGCGCGTACCGGACCGCGCCTTGTCTGCCGTGCAAGGTGAACAGGATGCGCCTGGCGGTCCGGTCGTGTTCCTCCCACCAGCCGATGTCCGCGATGCTCTTGTCCGCGTCCTCGTACGTCAGGTGGTCGAGATCGTGGTCCGGCACGGGCACCGCGAGCCGGTTCTCCCCCGCCTGGGGCAGTCCGCGCGGGACTGCCCATGACCTGAGCACGCCGTTCTCCTCCAGGCGCAGGTCGAAGTGCGGCCGCGGTTTGCGGTGGTCGTGCAGCACGAACGCGGGGTGGTCCACGGTCCTACTATGGACCACTTCCGCGCAACCGGCCGGACGGTGATCGGGACAGACTCGCCGCCTACGGCCGGGCAGGATCCGACCGGGTTCACAATGCGTGCCGCAACGCCTCCGCGCGGTCCGTGCGCTCCCACGGCAGATCCAGGTCCGTGCGGCCGAAGTGGCCGTACGCCGCGGTCGGCGCGTAGATCGGCCGCAGCAGGTCCAGGTCACGGATGATCGCGGCCGGACGCAGGTCGAAGACCTGGGAAATCGCTTCCTGGATCTTCGTCGGGTCGACCACCTCGGTCCCGAAGGTCTCCACGAACAGACCCACCGGGGCCGCCTTGCCGATCGCGTAGGCCACCTGGACCTCCGCCCGGCTCGCGAGCCCGGCGGCGACGACGTTCTTGGCCACCCAGCGCATCGCGTACGCGGCCGACCTGTCCACCTTGGACGGGTCCTTGCCGGAGAACGCGCCACCACCGTGCCGCGCCATGCCGCCGTAGGTGTCCACGATGATCTTGCGGCCGGTCAGGCCCGCGTCACCCATCGGACCACCGGTGACGAACCGGCCGGTCGGGTTCACCAGCAGCCGCACGTCCGACGTGTCGATGTCCAATGTGGACAGTTCCGGTGCGACGGCGTGCTCGAGCACGTCCGGTGCGAGCAGCTTGTCCAGGTCGATGCCGTCGGCATGCTGCGAGGACACCACGATCGTGTCCAGCCGCACCGGCTGGTCACCCGCGTACTCGACAGTGACCTGGGTCTTGCCGTCCGGCCGCAGATACGGCACGAGCCCGGTCTTGCGCACGTTCGTCAGCCGACGCGACAGCCTGTGCGCCACCATGATCGGCAACGGCATCAGCTCCGGCGTCTCCGAGCACGCGTAGCCGAACATCAGGCCCTGGTCGCCGGCGCCCTGCCGGTCGATGTCGTTCTCCGCCGCGTCCACACGGGACTCGTACGCGTTGTCGACGCCCTGCGCGATGTCCGTCGACTGCGCGCCGATCGCCACGTTCACGCCGCAGGAGTTCCCGTCGAACCCCTTCGCCGACGAGTCGTAGCCGATGTCCAGGATCCGCTGGCGCACGATGCCGGGGATGTCGGCGTACGCGTTGGTGGTGACCTCCCCGGCCACGTGCACCTGGCCGGTGGTCACCAGTGTCTCGACGGCCACCCGGCTCGCCGGGTCGTCGGTGAGCAACGCGTCCAGGACGGAGTCGCTGATCGCGTCGCAGATCTTGTCCGGGTGTCCCTCGGTGACGGACTCGCTCGTGAACAGCCTCGATCGCATGGCACTTCCTCGGGTGTCGAAGTCACTGCGACCAGGTTGGCTCAACGCTCTCTCAAGCCGTACTCATGTACCTGGCCAGCGGCAACAGCACGGTGAACCGGGTGTCGCCGGGCCGTGAGCTGACGTCGATGGACCCGTTGTGGTGCTGGGTGATGATGTTGCGGCTCAGGTACAGGCCGAGCCCCGTCCCCCTGCCGATGTCCTTGGTCGTGAAGAACGGCTGGAACAGCGACGGCAGCACGTCCTGCGCGATGCCCGGCCCGCTGTCGCGGATCTCCACCACCGCGTTGCCCCCTTCGACCCGGGTGCTCACCCGCAGCTCGCCCTCACCGCCCATGGCGTGGATCGCGTTGTCGATCAGGTTGCTCCACACCTGGTTGAGTTCGCCGGGACGCACCGCCACCAGCGGCAAGTCCCCGTAGTCGCGCCGGATCCTGATCCCGTTCAGGTTCGGCGCCAGCATGGCCAGGGTCGCCTCGAGCCCTTCGACGAGGTCGATGTCCTGGACGGGCGCGCGGTCCAGGTTGGTGTACGACCTCGCCGTCGCGACCAGGGCCTCGATCCGTTGTCCCGCTTCGGACACGTCCGCCACGAGCGAGCGGGTGTGCAGGGAGAAGCACAGGCACGCGACAGCGACGGGCAGCACCTCGGCACGGACACCCGCGGCGAACTCGCCGAGCAGCGCGGGGTGGACGCCGTGGTCGGCGAGGATCGTCGCGAACTCGCCCGCCCGGTCCACGTTTCGCGGCTCGAACCAGTCGATCAGGTCGTCGGCCACCTCGGCGGCGTCGAGAGCGTCCCGCGGGCGGATGACACCTTCGCCCGCGGTGACTCGTGCCGTGAAGTCGTCGAGCAGCGCGCGTTCGCCCGGGGTCGCGTGGGCTCCCCACTCGTTCGCCCACGCGGCGAGGTCGGGCACGGTCAGTTCGAGTTCACCGGCGGAACGGACAACGGCGGCGGTCGGGTTGTTGAGCTCGTGCGCCAGCCCCGCGGTGAGCTTCCCGACCCCCTCCAGCGTCGCGCGTCGTCCTGCCTGGGTCTCCTGCGAGTGGATCCGCCACGCGAGCACCGGGACCATCACCCGGCACACCTGCGGGCAGCGGACCAGCATCCGCAGGAACGTCTCCTTGTCGTACGAGATCAGCTCCGTGTCGCCGACGGCGGTGGCTTTCGCCACGTAGTCACCGCCCGCCAGCATCGGCAGCTCGCCCGTGAACTGGTGCGCCGCACGGGGTTTCGCGCCAGGACCCCGCACCGCGTGCGGGTCCGCCGCGATGGTGGCCGAGTGCCTGCTGAGCACGTGCTCCCAGCCGTCGAGCACCTGCGTGATGAGCAGTTCTCCGGCGAGCAGGACGTAGAAGTGCGTCGCTACCTGGCCGTCGTCGAACAGCACCTCGCCGTCGCGCAGCCGCAGCGGCGTGCCCGCGCGTGCCAGCCACGCGAGCTGGTCGTCGTCCAGTTCGGCGAACAGTTCGACGTCCCTGAGCCGGTCGACGGACACGTCCGTCCCCTTCACGCGTGCGGCCGGAGGCGCATTCCGTCGATCTGCTGCAGGTGCTCCTGCCGTCGCAGCGTCCAGTAGGCGTGCGCGGCGGACACCAGGCTCACGTGGTGGTGCCAGCCCGCGTACGAACGGCCCTCGAAGTGCCGCAGGCCGAACTCGTCCTGCAGCCGCACCATGTCGGTGCCCGCCTGCGGGCTCAGCTTGACCAGGCTGATCAGCTCGGGCAGCCGGGTGGCGTTGAGGTTGGTGATCCACACCGCGTTGAGCCTGCGGCCACCGCCCGACCACTCGGCCAGCACCCGGCGGGCACCGCCGTGCGGACGGCCCGGCATCAGGTGCAGCGGCCCGGACACCGATCCGGTGGACACGGGCGAGATCGCGTACTGCGAGCTGACCAGCCTGCCGTCGGTGCGGTCACGCCAGTTGAGTGTGATCCGGCCCTGCTTGGCCGACCGGATCGCCAGCTCGCCCGCGCTGAACACCCGGCCGTGCGGCACGCGGGTCATCGCGGGCAGGACCGGCGTGTTCTCCGGAACCCTGATCACGTAGGGAAGTCCGCGCTCCTCGAGGCCGCGCAGCAACGGCTGGGTCAGGCGCTGGTCGCGGGCGTGCACCATGATCGGCGGCGCGGTGAAGCCCCAGTCCATGACCATCTCGTCGATCGCGTCGAGCATGTACTGCCAACGGGGGCGGTGGCGTTCGTCCTCGGGCAGCCGGACGCGGCCGCGCCGCAGCGGGTCGTTGTCCCAGCTCTCCGGCAGCAGCAGCCGCCAGTTCGCCGCGCAGGAGGCGTCCTCGCCCACCATGAACAGCGCCACCCCCAGCTGGCAGTTCAGCGTCCGCTGCGCGGATGTCGCGTACTGCTTGGTGACACCGACCGAGCTGCCGCCGTTCTTGGGGAAGACGGCTTCCTCGATGATCCACGCCCTCGGCCGCAGCGCCGCGGCGACGTGGTGGGCCAGCACGCGCCGGACCGGCTCCCACCGCCACGGGCTCTGGTTGACGAACTGCTGCAGGCACTGGTCGGCGCGCCAGCCGACCACGTGGTCGGAGATGCGCCTGATCGACTTGCGGCCGGGCACGGTCAGCAGCCCGCGCATGTACACCTCACCCCACCGGCGCTGGTCCGAACGGGTCAGCGAGCTGAACAGCTCCTGGCAGAAGCCGGACAACTCGTCCGCCTTGTCCAGTCCGGGAAATTCGGTATCCGCAAACGTGGTCATCACGCCCCCAGCCGATCGATGTCAACACCATTTTGGTCATATTCACTAGTACTCATGACTCATTCCGTTGAACACATGGAGCTAACGAAGAAACCGCCCATATCATCCGGAAAATGAGCGCACGAAACCGTCACGCGTCACTGAAGCCCCGACACGATCGACGTGTGAAGAAATGAAAAGAAGCCCAGAAAAACTATCGAAGACCAGACTGTTCGACTTCATCCTCCTCCGGTGCGCCGTGCCACATCAATCGCGTTCCGATCATGACCGCGTACGGGGCGTAACGGACCCGCGTGTCCTGGAAAGCAGCCCAGGCCTGGTACGGATCCCGCTCGGCCGGGAGGCCCGCGGTCGTCGCCAGCTCCACCGTGTCGCCGAATGAGCATTCCTCGCGGCCGTGCAGGCTCACGGTCAGCTCGGGCACGACGACCCCGATTCGTTCTGCAAGTTGTTGCAGACACGCGGTGCCGGAATCGAGCAGGGCCCGGGTGTGCGGCGGCGCCCATTTCGGGGCGACCGCGTCGACCAGCGCCGCCGCGTCCATCACGATCATCGCCGCGTGCGGCCACCACAGATCACCGGACGGCCGGTGGTACACCAGTCCCGGGTAACAGATGTGGCTGCCGTGGACGTCGGCCAGCCAGTCCGCCCATTCGGCGAAGTGGCTGTCGAGGTTGTCGCGCGACCCCGACCGCAGGTATTCCGCGAGCACCCGGTCCCCGTCCGGGATCCGCGACGCCTGCGCGGCCAACCGGTTCACGAACCGCTCACGCCTGCTGTACGCGTCGACGAACCGGACCACGTGCGCGAGGAACACGGCGATCACGACAGTGACCGAGACCGCCGCGAACACCGCGAGCACACCGGCCGTCCCGGCCAGCTTGAACTCGAAGAACCGGATCATCGCGTCCGCGTCGAACGCCACGCCCGCGGCCAGCGCCAGCAACGCGAAGCCCAGCCCCAGCCCCAGCAACCAGCCGATCATCATCAGCAACAGGCTGACCGGGGCGCAGAAGTCCATCACCGACTCACACGCCCGGCGCGGCAACCGCCGGGCGATGGCCATCCCCACCGCCGCGGCCATCCGCGCCGTCCAACGGGCCATCCGCGACGACGTCTGTCGTGGGATCAGCACGGTCCGCAGCACGCTCGCCCACACCACCACCAGGACGAGTACGCCGCCCAACGCGGCAAGCACGCTCATATCGCCGCGCCTATCGACACTGCACCCATCGACATGTCCTCCCCGACCGCTGAACCGCATCACCGCGATGCTGACCATGAGCATGGGCCTCCCGCGCGACGGGCGGATAGAGCGCGGTTGTGGTGGTACCCCGAGTACCAGGCTGAGCGGTTCGCCCCGATAGCCCGATTCGTCCGTTCGGGTGTCATCTGCCGCTGAAAACACGGTTATCCCGATCACCGTCCCGCACGATCGACTACGCCCCTACGATGAGTCGGGTGTCCCGAGAGCTGCCGACCAGCGACCCGCACGACGTGCCGTCGCCTGGTCGGGCGCGTTGAAGCGAACGGGACGGCCCGGTGACGACGGACAGCAACAGACGCGAACTCGCGGGCTTCCTGCGCACCAGGCGTGAACGGATCACACCGAAGGAAGTCGGGCTGCCCGCGGGGCCCCGGCGCCGCACCACGGGACTGCGCCGCGAGGAAGTCGCCGTGCTCGCCGGGCTGAGCCCCACCTGGTACACGTACCTCGAGCAGGGCCGCGACATCCACCCGTCGCCCGAGGTGCTCGACAGCCTCGCGCGGGTGCTGAGCCTGAGCGAGGACGAACGCAGGTACATGCACCGGCTGGCCCACGGCCGGACCACGCCGCCGGAACCGCTGAAGGGCGAGATATCCGCCGAGGACCTCGTCCAGCGACTGGTGAAATCGTCGCAGGACACCCCGTACCCGGTGTACGGCGCCAACCTCTACTGCGATGTCATCGCGTGGAACCGCGCCGCGGCCGAGTGGTACACCGATTTCGGCGTCCTGCCGGTCGCCGAGCGCAACATGATGCGCTGGTTGTTCAGCCCGGAAGGCAAGAAGCGCATCGAGGACTGGGAGAACGACGTCGCCGACGTGGTGGCCAGGTGGCGGTCGCTGATCGCGCCGTGGGGCGGCGAGAACCGGCTGAAGGCCCTCGTGGACGACCTCAAGCGGGACCCGGACTTCCAGCGCCTGTGGGACGGGCACGACGTGCGGGAACTGCGCACCAAGGTCCGCAGGTTCCGGCACCCCCGGCTGGGCATCCAGCCGATGCGGGTGATCGTGGTGCAGGCCGCCGAATTCGCCCCCTGCCTGGTCGCCTTCCACGTTCCGGCGCAGCCAGCCGACGATTCGACACTGGGCGACCTCGGGCACGGTGACCCGGCAGGTGACGGATTCCGTTAGTTCTTTGTTGACCGAACTAGCGTTCTACGCAATGGTTTGTGACACGGTTCAGTGACACCAGTACGGTGGCATTCTCCGTAACATGGATTCTCAGCATAGCAGTGTCTTCGAAACGAGGGGAAAGCACACTCCCGCGGGTACGCCGAACGCCACGGGGGCGCCTAGTTTGGGGAAGGGTTGCCATGTCACATATGTCGGTGCACGACGGCAGGCGAGAGCCGGTCGCGATTATCGGGGCAGGCTGCCGATTACCAGGCGCTCCCACAGTCGAAGCTTTCTGGGAGATCCTCGGCGCGGGCGGGGACACCGTCGCGGTGATGTCACCCGAGCGCCGTGCCCTGGATTCGCGGAAAGCCGTCACCGACCGCGCGCACCGGCAGCCCGATGACCGGGAAGGCGGATTCGTCGACGGAATCGACGCCTTCGACGCGCACTTCTTCGAAATGTCGCCGTACGAGGCGGTCCGCCTCGACCCGCAGCAGCGACTGCTCCTCGAGACCGTCTGGGAGGCCGTCGAGGACGCCGGGCTCACACCGGAGCAGCTCGCGGGCAGCATGACCGGCGCGTACACCTGCTGTTTCGTCTCGCACTACTGGGAACTGCTCACCACCACGGGCATGACCGACATGCACGCCCTGCTGGGCGCCTCCCGCTACTCGGTGGCCGCGGGCCGGATCGCGCACCTGCTCGACCTGCGCGGGCCCGCTCTGGGGACGGAAGCCACCTGCGCGTCTTCGCTCGCCGCGGTGCACCTGGCCACGCAGGCCATCCAGAACGGCGAGATCGAGATGGCCATCGTCGGCGGGGTCAACCTGCTGCTGTGCCGTGAACTGGACATAGGTGCCGCGGAGGCCGGGCTGCTCTCCCCCACCGGGCGTTGCCGGTTCGGTGACGAGTCGGCCGACGGGTTCGTCCGCGCCGAGGGGGCGGTCACGGTCGTGCTGAAGCCGTTGTCCCGAGCTGTCGCGGACGGCGACCGGATCTACGCCACGATCCTCGGCAGTTCGCTGACCAACAACGGCAGGCAGGGTCAGTCGCTGACCGACACGGGGACCGGCGGCCAGGAGGACATGCTGCGGGCCGCGTACCGCGCCGCCGGTGCCGACTCCGCCGACCTGGACTACGTCGAGGCGCACGGACCCGGCACGACCGAAGGCGACACCGCCGAACTCGGTGCGCTGAGCAGGTTCCTGCGCGCCAGCTTCCAGAAAGCCGGGCGGCCGCTCGACCAACGGTGCGTGGTGGGGTCGGTCAAGTCGAACATCGGGCACACCGAGGTCGCGGCCGGGCTGGCCGGACTGCTCAAGACCACGCTGGCGTTGCACAACCGGGTCATCCCCAGCACGTTGCACGTGCGGACGCCGCACAGCGTGCTGCGTGAAGACGACTGTCCTGTCGAGCTGGCGCTCGACAGGCGGCCGTGGCCCGAGCGCGGACGTCCCGCGTTGGCCGGTGTCACCGCTCTCGGCACGTACGGGATGAACGCGCACGTCGTCCTGTCCGAGGCGCCGCCGCCGCACCGCACCAACCCCTCTCCGGGGCACCACGACGAGCAGCCGCTGATTCTGCCCCTCATATTGCCGCTGTCCGCCCGTGACCCGAACGCGTTGCGGCAACTGGCGTCCGCGTACGCGGACACAGTGGACAAAGCCGAAAGCCCGGCGGACGTCTGCTTCAGCGCGGGAACCCGCCGCGCCGCGCACAACGTTCGGCTGGCGGTGTCCGGCGCCAACCCGACGGCGCTGGCCGAGCAGCTGCGGGACTTCGGCTCCGGTGGCCGGGCGACGTTCCCCGTCGGCAAGGACACCCGGCTGACCGGCGCGCCGCGAGTCGTGTTCGTCTTCCCCGGCCAGGGTTCGCAGTGGACGGGCATGGGCCGGGAGCTCATGGCGGCCAGCCCGGTGTTCGCCGAGCGGATGGCCGAGTGCGACCTGGCCGTCTACGAGGAGCTCGGCTGGTCGGTGATCGACCGGCTGCGCGACGACGAGCCGATGACCACTTTGGACGTCATTCAGCCGTCGCTGTGGGCGATGCAGGTCTGTGTCGCGGCGGTGTGGCGGTCGTGGGGGATCGAGCCGGACCTGGTGATCGGGCACAGCATGGGCGAGTACGGCGCCGCGACCACGGCCGGTGCGCTGTCCGTGCGCGACGCTGCCGCCGTGGCCTGCCGCCGCAGCGTGCTGATGGCCGGCTTCCCCGGCGAGGGCGCGATGTGGTCGGTGCAGCTGACCGAGGCGCAGGCGCAGGCGGCGATCGGCGACCACACCGACGTGGTCAGCGTCGGCGCGGTGAACAGCGACCATTCGACGATGCTGTCGGGTGACGCCGAGACACTGCTGCGGATCGTCGAACCGCTCAAGGCACGCGGGGTGTTCTGCCGTCAGGTCAGGGCCAGGTTCGCCTCGCACTCCCCGCACGTCGAGCCCTTGCTGCCGGAGGTGGTGGCGGCGCTGGGGAGCATCCGGCCGACGGCGGGTCAGGTCGCGATGCACTCGACCGCGCTGGACCGCCGTGTCGACGGCGCTGAGCTGGGCGCGGCGTACTGGGGCACGAACCTGCGCAGCCCGGTCCGCTTCGCCGACGCTGTCCGCGGCGCACTGGAAGAACACGCCAACACGATCTTCATCGAGGTCAGCGCGCACCCGGTGCTGACAACGTCCATCGAGGACATGGTCGAGGCGGTCGGCGCCGACGCCGTCGCCTTGCCGTCGTTGCACCGGGACTCGGCGGAGGTGTCGTCGCTGCACGCCACGCTCAGCGTCGCGTACACACGCGGGTGTGACCCGGACTGGCGGCGGGTCAACCAGAACGGCCGATACGTGCCGCTGCCGTCGTACCCGTGGCAGCGCAGCCGGTACTGGGCCGACCCGACGCAGCAGGAACAGGTGGCGGCGGTCGCCGTGTCGCCCGTTCGGGACGGGGCTCGGACGGTCGATTCGCTCACCATGGACATGCGGTTGCAGGTGGCCGCGGTGCTGTCGATGTCACCCGACCTGATCGACCCGACCGCGCCGTTGTCGTTCTCCGGGATGGACTCCTTGTTGGCCGCGAAGCTGCGGTCGCGGATGAAGCAGGAACTCGACCTGCACATCCCGATGCGTGACTTCCTGTCCAGCCGTTCACTGAGCGACCTCGCCACCCAGGCCCACCGCGCCGCCGGTCAGGGCTCGTAGGGCGCGATGGTGAACGTTCCCGCGTACATCCATTCGCGGAACACCTCAGGGGTCATCCGGGCCCAGGTCGGCGGACGCTCGACCTGGGCCCGGCCCAGCCTGCGGCCGAGCGCGACCAGATCGTTGCCGACCGGGCGTCGGGCCTGGTCGTACGCGGCGAGCGCCTGCTGCCATGTCTCGCTTCGGCGGCAGGCGTGCTCCAACGCCAACGCGTCCTGGAGCGCCTTGGTCGCCCCGGCCCCGGTGTGCGGCCGGGTGATCGTGGCCGCGTCGCCGATCACCAGCACGTTGCCCGCCACGTACGACGATATGGTCGAGTCGTACACCGGTTGCACGGACACCGCAGGCCTCGGTGTCCGCCGGACGACTTCGGCCCAGTACGGCGGGAAGTCGTCCATGCCGCGGACCAGCTCGTCGAACAGGTCGTCGCCGACACCGCCCGGTGGCAGCGACGTGGGCGCGTCGAACCGGTCGCCCCACGGGACTTTCCCGTACACGCCCCAGTTGACTCTGCGGCGGCCGGGCGCCGGATCGGGGATCAGGTAGCACACGCCATGGCCACGCGGCAGTCCGATCCAGACCAGTCCGCGCTCCAGTTCCGGTGGTGTGCCGCCGTCCAGCAACGATTCGGGGTAGGTTCCGCGCCACAACACGTAGTCCGCAAACGTGGGTGTCGTGGACGGGTCGACTCTGGCTCTGGTCATGGCCCGGTATCCGTCTGCTCCGACGACGATGTCGTACCGCTCGCGGCCCGCGTCGCTCACCACCGTGACCCCGTCAGTGTCGTCGACGATGTCAGCAACCGCGGACGAGTCACGGTAAACCCGGTCTGGGACCCGTTCACGCAGCGTGCGCCACAGCACGCCCCAGTTGTTCAGCGCCGCTTGGAAGGAATGGTGGCAGATCTCGCGCTGGCCGCTGGGCTCGGTCGGGTCCCGGACGTAGCAAATCCGTTCGACGCAGCTGTGCACCGGCATGTCCGCGTCGACGTACCCGGCCGCGACGAGCTCTTCCCGCAGTGGTACCGGGATGGCGACACCGAAGCCTCTGTCCCGCAGTTCGCTGGCACTGCGCTCGTACACCGTGACGTCGCACCCGGCACGAGCCAGTGCGATCGCCGCCGCGCACCCGGCGATGCTGCCCCCGACGATCCCGACCCGGCTGCCTTCGACGATCGTCACCGCTCGACACTCCCCTGACCCGTCACCTGGCGGCGCAACGCCAGCATGGTGATGTCGTCGGACTGCTCGGCGGACCCGACGTGCCTGCGCAGTCGTTCGTCGACCCGGTCGAGCAGCGCGTCCGCGGACACCGCGGGCCGGGTGACCACGTCGAGCATCCGGTCGGTGCCGAACTGGCCGCCACCCGCGTCACGGGCCTCGACCACGCCGTCGGTGTAGACGAAAAGCCGGTCACCCGGCAGCAATCGCGTCTGCCGGACCTCGAAGCGGCTGTCGGCCATCATCCCGACGGCCGGACCGGTCGGCTCCAGCGGGCAGCGGCCACCCGACGCCCTGATGATCACCGGCGGGTTGTGGCCGCCGTTGATGTAGCACAACATCCCGGTCCCCGGGTCGAGCACACCGAAGAACAACGTGGCGAAATAGCCCTGCTGAAGGTGGTTCCTGGTCAGGTAGCGGTTGGTTCCGGTGACCGCCCGGTGCAACGGGTCGCCGGTGTCGGTGTGCTGCGCGGTGTGCCGCAACAAGGTCCGGATCAACGCCATGAACAACGCCGCGCCGATCCCCTTGTCGCACACGTCGGCCACGACGACACCGAGGCGTTCGCCGTCCAGCAGTTCGAACCCGTCGTAGAAGTCACCGGCGACCTGTTTGGCCGGGCGGAACCGGGCAGCCAGTTCCCAGCCCGCCGGGCTGGGCAGTGCGTCCGGCAGGAAGCCCGTCTGGATGTCCCGCGCGATGCTCAGGTCACGTTCGTACTCCCGCAGGCTGGCCATGGCCGCCATCTCCTCGACCGCCCTGGTGAGCCTGCCGCGCTCACGGCACGACGACAGCCGCGTGCGCAGGAGGTCGGGCAGGAACGGCGGGAGCACGTAGTCGAACCCGCCGCGCACGCACGACTGGAGTTCGTCCAGGTCGTCCCCGGGGAACACGACGACGGTCGGCGATCCGGCGGGTCCGGCGAGGCGCTGGCTGAGCAACGCCACCCGGTGCAGCCCGAACGACGCCGAGACCAGCACCAGGTCGGGCGGCGGCCCGGTCCGGCCAGCCGGTGTGTCGATGTCCGCGTGGCTCACGGCGAAACCGTCGTGGCGCAGCGCCCTGTCCAGCTCCTCGGTGCACGTGGCCGGGTCAGCGACCAGCAGCGCGGTGGCGGTCATCGGTTCCTCCGTCTGGGGCGTCTGCCGGTCGCCGCACCAGCAAGGTGTTGCGGTTGCGGCCGTCGAAGTAGTCGTAGGCGAAGTGGTCGATACCGGTGAAGGCGATGAACAACCCGTATCCACCTTCGTGCATGGTCTCCGGGACACCTCCCGGGCAGTGGCCGCGGGGATCGAACGGCGGCGCGTTGTCCTGGATGTGCAGCCACGCCCAGTCGTCGTCGACGCCGCCTTCGATGTCCACCACTCCGCGCCGCCCGTGGTAGCCGTGCTCGGCGATGTTCGTGGTGATCTCGTCCGCCGCCAGCCGCAGCCGGTACGCCTGGCGCCGCGACAGCCGTCCCATCCCCGCGATGGTGTCGACCAGGTCGGCGACGACCGCGCCCATCCCGTGGTCGCCGAAGAGCCGGAACCGGTCGGTGTTCCTCACGGCCGCGCTCCCGCTTCGAGCATGGTCAGGCTGCGGTCGAAGCCCGTGAGCCTGATCGTCTCGGCCACTTCGGGCCTGGTGCCGACCAACTCGATGGCGACACCGCTGCCCGCCCGCTGGTGGGCGTACACCAGGCACCGCAACCCGGCCGAGGACATGTAGGACAAGTCGGCCATCTGCAGCACGAGTCTGCGCGCGGCGGGCAGGACCGCCTGGGTGATCATCTCGTGGAACCGGGGCGCCGAGCGGGAATCCAGCTCGCCGGACAGCCGGAACGTCACAACACCCTGCGCGGACTGCACTGTGGCCTGGAAGCTCATCGTGTTCCTCTCCTCGCCGGAACCAGTTCGACGCGGACGGTCAGGTCCTCGTCGGAGTCCGGTAGTTTCACGGTCATCGACTCGGGGTCGAACGCGGCGTGCGGGCGCCCGTCGACCTCCACTGTGTCCAGTCGCACCCGGCCCGCGGGCAACGCGTCGGGCGCGACACGCAGCACGCGGTCGCGGAAACCGTCCGCCCGTGGCCGGTACCAGAGGCTGAGCGGCTCGCCACGGATCAGCAGGCGGCCGTAGACCGTCGCGAGGTAGCACAGTTCGGCCGAGTGGTACATGCTCATCGAGTGGCTGCCCTTGAGGCGCTCGTTGCCCAGCAGGTACGGCGTTCCGGCGGCGAGGACGTTGAAGTACACGCCGCCTTCGTCGTGGTCGAGGAAGAACGCGTTGTAGAACGCGGCTGATTCGCGTGCCTGCCGCAGGAACTCCTCGTCGTCGGTGTTCGCGGCCAGGATCAGGTACGCGAGGATCGCTTGTTCCTGCTGCCACCACGCTTTGCGGTCGTGCCACACGAACCGGTGCGACTCCTGGCCCTGCGCCAGCGTCCGTTCGACGACGTCGTACCAGCCGAGCCTGCGGCGGTCCGCGCCGACGGCGGGCATCGCCCGGCCGATCCGTTCGGCCAGGTCCCGATAGGACTTCTTGGGGTGGACGGCGTTCACCCGCATCAGGTTCCACGCGACCTTCAGGTTGTGGCCGACCACGGCCCTGTCCTGCTGCCAGCCCCAGGTGTGGTCGGGCGCCCAGTCGGCTTGGAAACGCTCCCGCAGCCAGACGTTCGCCGGGTCGGGGAAGTGCGCGGCGACCAGGTCGAAGCACTCGGCCAGCATGTCGGCGTGCCGCTGTTCGCCGGTGGCCAGCAACAGGTTGATCAGGTACGCCGGGGCGTGCTCGCCGATGGAGTGCCAGTTCTTGCGCGCCCGGTTCGGGCCGAGCGACTCGTGGTGCGGGCTGAGCAGGATCGGGTCGATGTGCGAGAAGAACCCGCCGTGCTCCCGGTCGCGGAAGAACTTGCCGAACAGCCGGAGGGTGGCGTCGATGTCGTCGCCGATCCGGGGGTCGCCGGTCACCCGGTAGGTCTGGGTCGGCCCGACCAGCCCGAAGATCTGCTCGTAGATGGGGATCGCGTCGTAGTCGTCGCCGAACTCGGACGTGAACAGCTTGCGCTCCTGGCAACCGCGGACGTCGATCCCGTGGTACCAGTACACGACGTCGTTGTCCCGGTCGACGAACCGCATGTGGGCACGCAGGTACTCGGTGCCGCGCTCGGCCACGTCCAGGTGGTCCTCGTTGCCGGTCAACAGGTACGACGACGCCATGCCGTAGACCAGGCGTGAGATCGTGTCGGTCTCCTGGACGTGGTGGTCGCTCTTGTCCCCGCCGAGCCGCAGCATCGTCCGGTAGTCGGCGTAGTCGACCGGCGTGCTGTCGCCGAACTGGGCACGCCGGTAGAACCGGGCGAGCTCGCCGATCTGGCGAACCCACCAGTCCGGCTCCTCCGGCGCGTACTCCCCCGCCGCGCGCCCGGCGAACACCAGCCGCTTGGCCTCGAACGAGCCGTCCGGGTAGTGGATCCCGTAGGCGAACACCAGGCGGCCCGGCACGAGCAGCTCGGCGAGGTGGGTGGTCGCGTCCAGATGCGGGTCACCGAGGTTGCGCGGGAACTCCGCGGACGTGGTGGACGTCAGAGTCACACGGACCGCGTCGCCGCCGCTGGTGCGCAGGTCGACCAGGCTCCGGTCCCGGTGGTGCGCGGTGACGTAACCCGCGACCAGGTCGGAGAACGTGAAGCCCGGCGACACGCGCTGCACCACTTCCGGCTTGGCGGCGCGGAACGGGCGTTCGTCGGCACGAGCGGCGATCAGGTCGATGATGGTCCTGGCGAAGAGGTGGCAGTGGTCGGCGGTGCGGGAGGTCACCAGGTCGTCGTCCACGACCACGTCCTGGTCGGTGTACTGGGCGCCCATGTTGCGCACGTCGCCGACCATGTTGTTGTGGCACGTCACCCGGCGGCCACGGACCACCTCCGGGATCGGCGAGGCGAGCCACATGCCGTGGCAGCTGATGCCTTTCAGCACCGACTTCATCCCGAACGCCCGGCGCAGCAGCTTGACCGCCGGGGCGGGATCGTCGACGTCCTCGGTGTACCGCAACCGGTCCGCGACCAGTCCGGACGGGACGATCAGCGCGTCGTATCCGGCCAGCCGCTCGTCGTCGACGTCGCCGACGTCCGTGTCCACGGTGAACGGCAGGCGCGATTCCTGGCCGGTGAAGGTCAGCGACCGCTGCTCCCACAGCCGGGTGAGGAAGTCCACCCGGGCGCCTTCCTCGGCGAACCGGCGTTCCAGGTAGGCCATCTCGGTTTCCGCGTACCCGCTTTCCAGCAGGATCGCGATCCGCCGCCCGGTCAGACTCACTTCGGACCTCCCGTGATCAGGTCGACGAGGAACGGCCCGGAGGCGGCCAGCATCCGGCGCACGGCGGGCCGCACCTGTGCCGGTTTCTCCACGCGGGTCGCGTCGACACCCAACGACCGGGCCAGTTCGGTGAACCCGATCTCCGGGTGGGACAGGTCGTACGCCGCGGGATGCCTGCGCGGCGCGGCACCGCGTTCCCGCCAGTACTGTTCGATGTTGTGGTCGAGCAGTTCGTAACGGTGGTTGTCGCAGACGACGAACTTCGCGGGGACGTTGTACCGCGCGGCCGTCCACAGCGCCTGGATCGTGTACATGCTGCCGCCGTCGCCGGTGAACGCGACCACGTCCGCGCCCGGCCGGGCGAGCTGGATGCCGATCGCGCCGGGGATGCCGACACCGAGCGACCCGCCCCTGGTCTGGAAGTAGCTGCCGGGCCGCCGTGGCGGCAGGTGCCGCACCAGCGCCGGTGACGAGGTCAGCGCCTCGTCGAACAGCACCAGCCGATCGCTCGCCTGGTCAGCCAGTTCGGCTGCGAACAGCTCCATCAGGTCGTCCGGATCGGGCCGCGGCGGCTGCCACGTCCAGACCCACGGGGTGTGCTCGCCCAGCCCCTCCGCGATGGCAGTGAGCGTGGGTTTGGGGTCGGCGGCGATCGCGGTGCGCACCGGGAAGTTCTTGGCGAGTTCGTGCGGGTCCGCGTCGATCTGGACAACGGTCGCGCCGGGGGCGAACGGATTGGTCAGGTACGGGAAGACCTCGGGGAAGATGGCCGTCCCGACGATCAGCACCAGATCCGCGTCACCGACGACGTTCGCGCTGACATGGCCGAACATGTGACCGAGTTGCCCGCGGAACAACGGGTGCGTCGCGTCCATGTTCACCTCGGAGCAGTCCACGCCCCACACCGGGGCGTTCATCTGCTCCGCGAGCCTGGTCAGGTCGTTCTGCGCGCCGGACACCGCGATCCCATCGCCCATCAGGATGATCGGCCGCCGGGCGGCGCGCACCGCGGCGACCACTTCGTCCACAGCGGACTGCGGCGGAGCGGTGGCCGTGACCGGGATCGTGCTCGGCACAACGGGTTCGGTGCACATCGCGTCCAGCACGTCCATGGGCAGCGCAACGAACACCGGACCACGCGGTGGTGTCATCGCGACCTTGACCGCGCGGCGCAGGACTCGCAGCAACGACCCGGGGTGGGTGACGCGGGTGGCGTGTTTGGTGACCGGTGCCGCCATCGCCACCAGGTCAGCGGCCATCTGGGCGTCCATGGCGTCGTAGCGCACACCGGCGTCGCCCGCGAGCACCAGCAACGGCGAATGTCCGCGCTTCGCCTGGTACAGCATGCCGATCGCGTTGCCGAGCCCGACCGACGAGTGCAGTTGCACGGCCGCGGGCTTCGCGGTCGCGCGGGCGTGGCCGTCGGCCATCGCCACGGCGGCGCTTTCGTGCAGCGCCAGGACGTACTCGAATCCCCGCAGGTCCTCGAGCACGTCGAGCACGCCCTGTTCGACCGTGCCGGGATTGCCGAACATCCTGGTTATCCCGTCGGCCGCGAACTGTTCGAAGATGGCGGCTTTTCCCGGTCTGCTCACCACCGGCGATCACCACCCGAACCGGCGGAGCCCGGATTCCAGCACCTCGACCAGTTTCCGGCCGGCCAGAAAGGAGTCCGGAGTGGACCGCGCGGTGATGAACGGGTAGTCGACGAGAACCGAGGTGTCCCTGCCGACATTGCCGTGGAAGAATCCGTCCGGGGCGGTCGCGTCCCGCAGGATGTATTCCAGCGGATACGGCGGCGGGCCGATCACGAAATCGGTGCCGAGAAATCCGGTGCCGTCTTTGTAGTCGTACTCCTTGGGGTGCCCGGTGACGTGCTTGGAGCGCAGGATGCTGCGCCGGTCGTCCCAGTCGCGCGCGAACGCCAGGCAGGCGACGCCGTAACACTCCGCGACGATCGGCTTGTCCGCGCGGACGAACGCGAGCACCAGATCGTGCACCCGCCCGTTGTTGGCGAGGTCCACGATCGGCCCGCTGCCGCCGACGATCACCAACGCGTCGTACCCGGCGATGTCCTCGTCCACTTCGGCCAGGTCACGGTGGTACCGCTCCAGCTCCCGCAGGTGGTCGGGGTCGCTGAGGTACGGCCGCTCCGGCAGCCACCGCCCGAGGCTCACGGGCTGGTCGAGCCTGGTCGACTCGTCGAGGCGCCTGGCCGCGACGGCGACCTCGGGCGTGGTCACAGCGCGTCCCAGCGGCGGGTCGACGTAACCGGGGTCGAGACTCGGCGGCAGCGCGTGCGGACGTTTGCCTGTCGGGGTGGCGAACACCGAGTGATATCCCCATTCGTCGCACGCCGCCAGGGGGCCGAGCAGCTCCTCGCCCCAGTACCCGTATTCCGACAGAATGAAGAGTATCTTTTTCGACATCGGCGTCTCCCCGGTTCGAAACGTCACCCTCGTGCACCGTCGAGTGAACCCGCGCCCGGTACGCGGAACAAGAAAACCGACGCTGTTTCGCCCTACTCCGACAAGTCACCAAGGCGACACCCGGCGTGAATGCCATACTCCGTCAAGTAGGCCGGGCCGAACTGCCGGAACACCAGTAGATCACCCGGGCACTACGTCACGTGGCCCGGCGAAACAGCGTGCACGAGAAGCACAATCTCCTGGTGCCGCGTTCCCGCGGACAATCGCGTCAAGGCATCGGAGTCATCATGCCCGAATCCCACCGGCCGACCATGCTGGCGGTAGACGACGACCCGCACGTGCTCCGGGCGATCCGCCGCGACCTGAGCCGGGCCTACCAGGACAAGTACCGTGTGCTGGCGTCCACCTCGGCGGCCGAGGGGCTGCGGATACTGGACAAGCTGCGTGACCGCGGCGAGGAACCGGCACTGCTGCTGGTCGACCAGCGGATGCCGGAGATGACCGGCATCCAGTTCCTCGACCACTCACTCGACCGCTTCCCCCTGGCACGCAGGGTTCTGCTGACCGCGTACGCCGACACGGCAGTGGCGATCGACGCGATCAACCGCGTCCGCCTGCACCACTACCTGGTCAAACCGTGGGAGCCGCCGGAGGAGCGGTTGTACCCGGTGGTCGACGACCTGCTGTCGGACTGGCAGGCCTCGTACCAACCGCCCTACGGCGGCATCCGCATCGCGGGCCACAGGTTCGCCCCGGCGACCCACCGGGTGCGGGACTTCCTGACCCGGCTGCAGCAACCGTTCCGGTTCATGGACGTGAGCCGCGTGGCGATGCCCGAACTGGACGGGGTGGACCCGGCCGACCTGCCGGTGGTGCTGATGCCCGACGGGACCGTGCTGACCCAGCCGAGCTACGAGGAACTGGTGGACGCGCTCGGGCTGACGGTGTCCACGTCCCGGCCGCACTACGACGTGGCGATCGTCGGTGGCGGACCCACGGGGCTGGCGACAGCGGTGTACAGCTCGTCGGAGGGCCTTTCGACGTTGCTGCTCGACGCGTACGTGCCCGGCGGGCAGGCCGGGACGTCGAGCCGGATCGAGAACTACCTCGGGTTCCCCGCGGGCGTCAGCGGTGCCGAGCTGACCCGGCGCGCGGTGGCCCAGGCCCGCAGGTTCGGCACGGACATCTTGTCACCGGTCGCCGCGGTGTCCTTGCGTCGCGCGGGGCGGGCCAGGGTGCTTGCCCTGTCGGACGGCCGCGAGGTGAGCGCCGGGTGCGTGTTGCTGTCGACCGGTCTGTCGTATCGGCGACTGGACGCGCACGGCGCCGAGCAGTTCGAGGGCGCGGGGATCTACTACGGCGCGACGGCGGCGGAAACGACGTCCTGCGTGGACCAGCACGTGTGGATCGTCGGCGGCGCGAACTCGGCGGGCCAAGCCGCGATGCACTTCGCACAGCACGCGTCCCGGGTGACGATGCTGGTACGCGCGGACAGTTTGCAGCGAAGCATGTCGCAGTACCTGATCGACGAGATCGAACGGCACCCGAACATCAGGGTGCGGTTGAACACCCGGCTGGTGGCGGCCGAAGGCGGCGACAGGCTGGCGTGCGTGACGCTGCACAACGTGCTGACCGACCAGTTCACCACCGAGCCGGCCGAGTTCCTCTTCACCTTCATCGGCGCGACTCCGCGTACGCAGTGGCTGGACGGTGCCGTGATGCGTGACAGCAACGGCTTCCTGCTGACCGGGCCCGACACGTACCCCGGCAACGTGCTCCCGGCGGGATGGGACCTGCAACGCCACCCCCTCCCGCTGGAGACGAGCATTCCCGGGGTCTTCGCGGCCGGGGACGCCAGGGCGAACTCGATCAAACGGATCGCGTCGGGGGTGGGTGAGGGGGCGATGGCCGCGGCGCTGATCCACCAGTACCGAGCCGAGAGCTGACTTTCATCGTGTTCAAGTTTCACCTGGGGTCATGAACGGAGAGGAGTTTGGGCGCAGCATTGTTGCGCGGATGGACAGTTTTTCGGATAGTCACCGCCACGGTCACTAGGCTCTGGTTCGCGACACGTCGCTGAAACCAGTCCGATACGCTCCACAGGTTCAACTATGGAGGCTTAGGTGGTCCGCACTGTCAAGAGAGTGGCACTGGCACTGGTGGCCAGTATCGCCATGGTCGGCGTAGTCCCGGCCGGCACAGCGTTCGCGATGAACGAGGTGAACTGCGCGAACAACAATGATTTTCTCTGGGTTTCCGTGCATTGGGCCAGCGGCCCCAACGTCACCTATTGTTTCGCCAACGCCGGCACGGTGAACATGCGCGACAAGTGGGGCAGGCCAGGGTGGCTCGTCAGGTTCTGGACGGGGAACAACACCGTCCAGTGGCACGGCGATGGGCGTTGGCAGCCGAGTTCGGCAGTGGGCAAGTGGACCACGTACGAATTCCCGAACCACCCCGGAGGGGTGCAGATGGATTCGATCAGCATCCTCTGATCACCCCATGAACACCATAGCGACGTTGCGCTCGATCACGTTTGTCTCGACAACGGCATAGCCCGTTCCCCCATCGGCGTGTTGTGTGCTGGATTCACCAGCAGACGACACGCCGAATTTTCGTGCCCGGTCACCGGTGTCGCCCAGTCGGTCGACCGCACACTGGATCCGCGCCAGGGTGGACACCGGAACATTCCTCTTACGCGCGGCGCCCGCCGACAGCCACAGTGTCCCAGTCCGAGTTCACAGGACGGGGAGGAAGCCTTGGAGCATCGAACCGGGCGCCGCGGGACAGTCGTGTTCCTCGCGGTCGCAGTGGGAGTACTGGTAGCCGCGACAGCGTTGTTCGTCGTGCTCTACGTGCAGAAGCAGACGGACATCGGCAAGGTGTCGGACCAGATCGGCACGAGCGAGGTCTCGCTGGCCGACCGGACCACGCGACTGGCGAGAGCCAAGTCCGCGGTGGCGGACCTGGACACCGAGCGGACACAGCTGAACACCACGAACACCAAGCTGCGCTCGTGTTCCGACGCCGCCAGGAACTCCGTCGCCGCCGCGCAACGGTCGGACAAGACGGCGTTCGAGGCCGCGATGGCCAAGGCCTTCATCCACTGCCGGAGGTGACGTCGTGAACACGTTGAGATACGAAATGAACTCCAACCCCTACGGCCCCGCCCCGGCTTTCCAGCCACCGCTCGTGCCGCCACCTGCGCCCGTCCGCAACAGCCGTACGGCGGTGACCACACTGATCGTGCTGGCGTCGTTGTTGCTGGTGTCGACCGGCGTTTTCGTGACACTGTTCCTGATGGCGTCGAACGATCACATCGATACCGTTGCGCGGCTTGACAACCGGCAACAGGAACTCACCGAGATGGACGGCAGGCTGGCGTCGGCGGAGGCCGCGCGCAAGCAGGCCGACGAGCGCAACACCAGGCTGAAGGCGAGCAACGCGACCATGTCCAGCTGCGTGAAGGCGATGCAGCACTACCTGTGGGACGGTCTCGCCGACGAGCAGCGGACCGCCGCCGCCCGTGACTTGCTCACCAAATGCAGGTAGGCGTTCCCCGTCTGTCGCCGTGCAATAGGGTTGCCGCGCAACGACTGGGAGGGCCCCAGGCCCAACGCAGGCCACGTGGCAGCCAACCGCACCTCAGGGGAACGTGGCGCGAACCAGCCACCGGTACGCACCGAACTGAACGGTGCCAGCCCAAGGTGACCAAGCGTCGAAATGTCGGGGAGGCGGAACTGTCATGACAAGCCCCCTCGGAGGGCCCGCACGGAAGAGGGTGCACTAGTGACCGACACGGTCGTGGTGGACACGGCGCCGGAGCTCTTCGGGCCGTACCGGATCGAGGAGCTGCTGGGCCGTGGCGGCATGGGCGAGGTGCACCGCGCCTTCGACACCGTGCACGAGCGGCACGTGGCGCTGAAACGCCTGCCGCTGCTGGCCGGCCGGGAGTTCGAGAACCGGTTCCGGCGCGAGGCCAGGATCGCCGAGCAGTTGCGCGCGCCGCACGTCGTGCCGGTGCACGCGCACGGCGAGATCGACGGGCGGCTGTACCTGGACATGCGGCTGATCGACGGGCCGGACCTCAAGCGTCTGCTGGCTGACGGCCCGTTGGCCGCGGAACGGACCGTCGAGGTCCTCGCCCAGGTGGGCAGCGCGCTCGACGCCGCGCACACGAACTCCGTGCTGCACAGGGATGTCAAGCCCGCCAACATCCTGCTGGACGCCGACGGTACCGCCTACCTCGCCGACTTCGGCATCGCCCGGCTGCACACGCCGGATGTCACCCGGCTGACCGCGACCGGCGAAGCCGTCGGCACGCTCGACTACATGGCGCCGGAACGCCTGACCGAGCGCGAGGCGGGGCCTGCCTCGGACGTGTATTCGTTGGCGTGCGTGCTGTTCCAGTGCCTGACCGGGCGGGTTCCCTTCCCGGCGGCCGACTCGGTCGGCAAGCTCACCGCGCAGCTCAACGACCCGCCACCGGCGGCGTCGCTGTTCGACCGCTGGATCCCGCCCGCGATCGACCTGGTCATCCAGACCGGAATGGACAAGGATCCGCGCCGCCGCTACCCGAGCGCGGGCGAGTTGATGGCCGCGGCGGCGGCGGTCCTCACCGAGGCGCCCGCGAGCGCGCCGCCGGACCTGCCGAGCACCGACGACCACGGCCAGGCCTACTTCGTGCGGCTGCTGGCCGCCGTCGGCGACACGCGGGACAGCACCGCACCAGCGCCCGCTGTCGGCACCGTGGACACGGGTGGCCGGGACACCACCGACGTGATCACCGACCACTGCCCGTACCCGGGTCTGCGGAGCTTCGACACCGGTGACGGCCAGTGGTTCTTCGGCCGGGAACAGTCCACGCGGGACCTGTTCGCCCGGTTGTCCCGGCAGCGGGCCGCCTCCGGGCCGCTGATGGTGGTCGGTGCGTCAGGCGCGGGCAAATCGTCCCTGCTGCGGGCCGGTCTGCTCGCGGCGCACGCGGGCAACGCGGCGCCGCAGCTCGCCATGACTCCCGGTGAACGGCCGATCGGCACGCTGGCCGCGCGCCTGGCGCCGTTCCTGCGTGCCGACCCGAACCGCCTGGCCTGGCAGATCTACGAGCAGCCAGCGTCGTTCGGCGCGATGTGCCGAGCGGCTGTCGCCCACGCGGACGCGCCGATGCTGATCGTGGTCGACCAAGCCGAGGAGTTGTTCACGCAGTGCGCTGATCCCCGTGAGCGGGAGGCGTTCGTGACCGCCCTCGCCCACGCGTGGCCGGCACGGGTCGTCGTCGCGACGCGGGCCGATTTCGTGGAGCACTTCATCTCACTCGAGGCTCTGAAGCCGTCACTGGACGCGCCGTTCGTGCTGGGGCCGATGACCGCAAAGGAACTGGCGCGCGTGGTCACCGGTCCCGCCGAGGCCGCGGGACTGGAGCTGGAGCCCGGCCTCGTCGACCGGCTGATCACCGACGTCGGCGCGGGCGACGATCTCGGCGCGTTGCCACGGCTCGCCCACGCACTGCGGGAAACCTGGCGCAACAGGCAGGGCAACCGGTTGACGCTCGCGGGCTACCAGCAGACCGGCGGCGTCGACCGCGCTGTGGCGTTGACCGCGGACAGCATGTACGCGCGGCTCAACGAATACGACCGGCACGCACTGCGCGCCGCGGTGCTGCGGATGGTCACTCTGCTGGACGGCGGCGGCATCGCCCGGCGCTGGGCGCGCCGCGCGGAGGTGCCCAACCGTGTCGTGGAGAGCCTTGTCGCCGCACGGCTCGTCACGATCGACCGTGACCACGTCCAACTGGCCCACGACGCGCTGCTGACCGCGTGGCCGCGATTACGCGAGTGGGTGGCCGAGGACAGGCAGGGCCTGCTCGTGCGCCAGCAGCTCGGGGTTGCTGTCGCCGGTTGGCAGACCAGCGGCCGGGACCGGTCCGACGTCTACCGCGGCGCACGGCTCGCCGCCGCGACGGAATGGGCGGCAGGGCGAACCGACCTCACGCCTGACGAGCGCATGTTCTTGCGTGCCAGTGACCGGGAACGGCGTCGCCGGACCCGGCGGCTGCAGGGCCTGTCGGCGGGGCTGGCTGTCCTGCTCGTCGCCGCGCTCGTCGCGGGCGCGCTGGCCCTGATCGCGCGCAACGAGGCCGAGCAGGGCCGCCAGGACGCGTTGTCGCGGCAGAAGGCGGCCGAGTCCCGCGCCGAGGCCGAGGTCAATCCCGTCGGCGCCCTGCGCAAGGCGGTCGAGGGCTGGCACGCCAATCCCACCACGGAGGCACGCGGTGCGTTGCTGTCCGCGCCGCTGATCACGTACCCGTCCGCGTTCTCGTCCGGACTGTCCAACGTGTCCACGGTGGACGTCAGCCCGGACGGCGGGCTGATCGCGATCGGCTCGGGCGACGGCAAGTTCGTCCTGTGGGACACCAGGGCCCGCAAGGCCGTGGACACCGGCATCACCGTGCGGGGGTTCGTCTCGGTGGTGCGCTTCTCGCCCGACGGGAAGCTGCTGGCCACTTCGGACATCGACCGAGACGGCGACGTCGGCAGCAGTTCGGTGCGAACCTGGGACGTGGCCTCCGGCAAGCAGGTGGCCCGGCTGACCGGTGACCTGCCCGCGATCGGGCAACTCGCCTGGCGGCCGGACGGGAAGGCGATCGCCGCCCTGTCGCTGCACCAGGACGACACGCGGGGCGTCGCCGAGTGGGATCCCAGGACAGGCAAGCTGCTCAGGCCACTGGCCAAGGGCGTCGTCAACCCGTCCAGCATCTCCTACAGCACGACCGGCGACCGGCTGGCCATCGGCCGCGGTGACGGCAGCGTCGAATTGTGGGACACGGCCACGGCGACTCAGGTCAGCCGTCGCACCGAGCACGCCGACGCCACGACCAAACGCGGCCCCAACGGGCTCATGCCCGTCCAGGTGGCGTTCTCGGGTGAGCTGCTGGCCAGTTCCAGCGTGCTGGACAACACGATCCGGTTGTGGGATCCGCGGACCGGCGCGTCCGTCCGGACGTTCCGCGATGTCCGGATCCACGAAGGCTCGGCAGGCGCCGCGGGACCGAGCGCGTTGATGTTCGCGCCGGACGGTATGACGTTGTACACCAACAGCGACCTGAACTCGATCACGACGTGGGATCCCGCCGACGGCACGTTCCTCCGCAACCTGCCACAAGGCCCGCGTACAGGCACCACGACAGGCCTGAGCGTCGTCGCGATCGCCGTCACCAAGGACGGCCGGACGCGGGTCGCCGCGAACAGCGACGGCACCGTACAGCGCTGGCACACCAACACGAACTGGTACACCGATCCCCGTGCCTCCGTGATGAGCCTGGCGTTCCGCCCGGACGGCAAGGAGGTCACGGCTGGTGACGCCGAGAGCGGGTTGTACACGTGGAACGCTGACTCCGGTACGCGGGTCAGCGGGACAACGGAGCAAAGCGGTGGTGTCCTCGCGATCGCCTACACGCCGGACGGCAGGCGGATCACCGGTGCGGGCAACGCCACCTTCACCGTGACCTCGCCGGAACGCGGCACGAAACCGCGCACGGTTTCCCTGCCGGGCCGGGTGTTCGTCGGCCGGGGCGCCATGACGGTGTCACCGGACGGGCGGTGGCTCGCCGCCACACACCAGCCGCCTGGCGCGGTGCAGGACTACAAGATCACCGTCTGGGACACCGAGACCCTCACCGAGCGCACCACACTGGACATGGGCAAACATTGGCCGCTGGACCTGACTTTCTCGCCCGGCGGTGACCGGCTGCTCGCGTTGACCAGTTCCGCGGGCGCCGGAGTCACCGGCACCGATCCGGACGGCAGCACAGCGGCGAGCATGGTGACGTGGCGTACGCCCGACTTCACCGGCGAAACCCGCAAGCCACTCGGTGACGACACACTCAACACCGTCGCCTACACACCGGACGGCAAATCCCTGATCACCGCCGGTATCAGCGGTCTGATCCAGATCCGTGACCCCGACACCGGTGCGATCCGCAAGGAGTTCGGCCAGCACCCGTCCATGGTGCGGCGGATCGCGATCTCACCCGACGGCCGCACGCTCGCGTCGGTGACCGCCGAGGACTCCACGGTCAGGCTGTGGGACCTCGCGGGTCACGGTCTCGTGGCGGACCTCAACGCCCACCTCGGCCCGCTCAACGACATCGCGTTCTCCCCGGACGGAACGCGGCTGGCCAGCGGCGGCACGGACACCAACGTCGCGGTGTGGCGCCTGGACCCGGCGGAAGCCAACCGCCAGGTGTGCGCGAGCCTCGCCGACGCGGCACCGGACGACCTGGGCGGCACCGGCTGCGGCTGACGTATCCTCGACCCTCGGCAAGACGTTTGGTCTACGAGGGGCGGGATGCTGCAAGCCACGGTGCGTGGGAGCGATCTGCATCCCGTACGCGTCGATTCCGGTGAACGCCTGGTGTTCGGACGCGACCCGCACGGCGGTCCCCAGCGGCCCGGCCGTGTCGCGCTGCGGCTGCCGGGGTGTGCTCCGCACGTCTCCGGTCTGCTCGCGGAGCTCGTGGTCGGCCGGGAAGCCGCGATGCTGCGCTGGCTGGGCGCGGGCGAAGGCCGGCTGTCCAGCCTGCTGGACGCACCGGGCGGGGCGCGCCGGGTGACGCTCGTACGTGGCATGTCCGCGATGCTCGACCTCGGCAAGAACGAACTCGTCGTGCTGGCGGGCAAGCAAGTCGGCCAGGACCTGTACGCCGACTTGCCGCTGACGTTCGCCATCACCGCACGGGGAGCGAGCGCGGACGAGTCGGTCACCCCGGGCCGGGACACCGAGCACAAGCCGCACATCCGCAAGGGACAGCTGGCGAGGTACTCCAAGGAGTGGTACGTCGCGCTGGCGCTGGCCGAGCCGTGGCTGGCCGGGAACGACGACTCGCCGTTCCCGCCGACCAACCGCCTGATCTACGAACGCATCCGCGCGTGGCGTGCGGGCAACGCGTGGAATCTCGACCGCCCGCAGCGCGTCGACGACGCGATCCGCACCATCTCCCGTGTGGTGTTCGGCGAACTGGCCGACCCCTACTCCGAGGCGCGTGACGGCCGCATCCAGAACCCGCGGTTCGCGATCGGCAAACGCATCGCCGAATACCGCCTGGTCACCGCCGACGACCTCGCCGAGGTCCACACCACCCGCCCTGGACCGTGACGCCGGTCAGGACCTGCCCAGCATGGTCTCGAACACGCCCGCCACGCTGTGCGTCGGTTTCGCGACCTCGAGGCGCCTGCGCACCAGCTTCAGTGTGGGCAGGACGAAGCCCGGGTCCACGCCCGCGTCGTGGCTCGCGGTTTCGATGTACCGCAGGGCGTGCAGGTTGATCTCCAGGCTGGAGTCGCCGCCCGTGTAGTCCTTCGCCTCGATCTCCTTGGACAGCGCGGGCAGGAACGCCAGCATCCCGTTGAGCCACTGCACCGCCAGGCCGAGGAACTCGGTCGGCTTCACGTTCGCCGAGTCCAGCAGGGCCGCGCCGTGCATGTAACCGAACAGGGTGCCGTAGGCCGCGCTGAGCAGGCCCATGCTGAACAGTTCCGCCACTCCCGGGTCGGCGGCGAGGTAACGGGTGGTGCCGAGGATTTCCAGTTCGGTGCCGTAGCGCTCGAAGGCTTTCGCCGAGCCGCTGTAGAGGACCTGGGCGTCCAGCGTGCCGATGGCTTGGGGGACGGCCATCACCGCCGCGTCCAGGTAGTCCGCGCCGTGACCGGTCACCCATTCGGCCAGTTTCCGGATGTCGTCGGGGGTGCTGGAGCTGACGTTGAGCAGGGTCCGCCCGCGCAGATCGCCGACCGCCGGTTCAAGCAGTGCGCGAGCTGCGGCATGGTCGAGCACCACGGTCAGCACCAGGGGGCTGGCGGCCACCGCCTCCGCCACTGATCCGGCGACCGTCGCGCCCTTGGCCGCCAGCGGCGCGGCCTTCTCCGGGCTGCGGTTCCACACGGTGGTCGGGTGGCCGTTCGCGAGGAACGCCGCGGCGAGTGCGGCGCCGAGCCTGCCGACGCCGATCACGCTGACTGGTGTCTTGTCGTTCGTCATGTGATCAAGGTGCCTGCCTGCGCTTTCGGTTCACTGGCGGTCGGCCGACAGCGGGTACGGTTGTCCCGTGCGATTCGGGGTGCTCGGTCCGTTGGCCGTGTGGACGACGGCCGGTGACCAGGTGCCAGTGCCGGAGGCGAAGGTCCGGGCTTTGCTGGCCGCGCTGCTTGCCCGCGAGGGTGCCGTGGTGTCACCGGATCGGCTGGTGCTGGATCTCTGGGGCGACGACCTGCCCTCGAACCCGCTGGGCGCGTTGCAGACCAAGGTGTCCCGGCTGCGCCGGGCGATCGGGCCTGACCTGGTCGAATCAGGCCCAGCGGGATATCGGCTGGATGCCGGTTCCGACGCGGCTGAGTTCGTCGGCCTGCTGGCTGCCGCTGCCGGGGCGCCGCCGCGAGTCCGGGTGGGCATGCTGACCTCGGCGTTGGGGTTGTGGCGTGGACAGGCGTTCGCCGAGTTCGCCGACGAGGACTACGCCCGTCCGGCCGTCCTCCGGCTGGAGGAGCAGCGGCTGGCGGCCGAGGAGCTACTCGCGGAAACACGGCTGACGCTGGGCGAGGTCAACGCGGCGCTCGCTGGGCTGAGCGACCTGGCCGAACGGCATCCGTTGCGTGAGCGGTTGCGTGCGCTACACCTGCGTGCGCTGTACCTGGCCGGGCGGCAGGCGGAAGCGCTGGCCGGGTATGCCGAGCTACGGCAACGGCTCGCGGACGAACTCGGCGCGGACCCCGGCCCGGAGCTGACAGCGCTGCACGAGTCGATGCTGCGCCAGGATCCAGGGCTGCGAGTTGCCGCGGCACGGCCCCGTACCAACCTGCCCGCTGCGCTCACTCCCCTGGTCGGCCGCACGGACGCGGTCGATGCGACGCGCTCGCTCCTGACGAGGTACCGGCTGGTCACGTTGACCGGGCCGGGTGGTGTGGGCAAGACCAGCCTGGCGCTCGCCGTGGCTGAGGAGGCGCCGTTCCCGGACGGGGTGTGGCTGGTCGACCTCGCCGCGGCCACGGCAGCTGATGTCGCCGAGTCGGTGGCACGTGTGCTGCATGTCCGTGAGGAAACTGGTGGTGAGCTGGCCGGGCACCTCGCGGCGGCGTTGCGGGGTCAACGGCTGCTGCTGGTGCTGGACAACTGCGAGCACGTGCTCACCCCGCTCGCCGACCTGGTGGCGCACTTGCTGCGTTCAGCGCCTGACCTGCGGGTTCTCGCCACCAGCCGGGAACCGCTCGGAGTCACCGGGGAACGGGTCCAAGCCGTGCCGCCGCTGTCCCCGGCGGACGCTGTCCATCTGCTCACCGCACGAGCCGAGGCCGCGGGCGCCGACCTGAGCACGGCTGATCAAGACGTCCTGACCAGCTTGTGCCTCCGGTTGGACGGACTGCCGCTGGCGCTGGAACTGGCCGCGCCCCGGCTGCGGCTGCTCGGCCCGCCTGAGCTGCTGTCCCGGATGGACGACCGGTTCCGGGTGCTCACCACGGGTGCCAGGATCGCGCCGCCGCGCCAGCGCACGCTGCGCGCGGTGATCGACTGGAGCTGGGAGCTGCTCACCGAGCCCGAGCGGATCCTGTTGCGCCGCTTGGCCGTACACGCTGAGGGCAGCACACTGGCAGCAGTGGAGGCGGTCTCGGCCGACGCGCTGCTCCCGGCCGGGGACGTGCTCGACGTGCTGTCCCGTCTGGTCGACCGGTCCCTGGTGGTGATCGCCGACGGGCCGCGTTACCGCCTGCTGGAGTCCATCGGGGACTACGCCCGCGCCCGTCTCACCGAGGCGAATGAGGTGGCGGACCTGCAGGCCCGGCACCTGGCCCACTACCTTGCTCTCGCCGAACAGGCCCGTCTGCGTGACGCGGCGGCGCAGACGTGGTTGCCCCGCCTGGACAGCGAGTCGGCGAACCTGAGCCAGGCGTTGGACACAGCGGTGAGCACGACCGATGTCGACAGCGCGCTGCGGCTGGTTCGGGCGCTGGTCTGGTACTGGTTCCTGCGCGGCAGGCTGAGCGAGGCCGAACGTCAACTGCGCCGTGCCCTCTGCCTGCCCGGTGAGCACCCGCTGCGCGACTCGGTGTCCGCCTGGCTGACCGGGTTCGCGCTGCTCCGCCGGGGCGGAACGGATGAGCGGGCCCGGATCTCGGCGACCGACCGGTCGACGTCGGATCCCGACGCGGCCTGGTTCCTCGGCGTCTGCCTGTTCGTCACCGGTGGCGACCTGGCCGCCAGCGCCACCCGGCTGTCCTCAGTAGACACAGCGGATCCCTGGCTGCGAGCGGCGAACCTGGCGGTCACGGCGTTCCAGTCCATCATGCGCGGCGAACTCGCCGAAGCCGACGACGAGGCAACCGAGTCCCTGGCGGTGTTCGAGGAACTCGGTGACGCGTGGGGCCGTTCGCAGGCGACCCACGTCCTGGCGACGCTGGCGGAGATCACCGGCGACTACCCGAAGGCGGTCTCGTTGCGCGAAGCGGCCCTGGCGGAAGCCCACAAGCACGAACTCTGGCTGGACGTCGCCGACCAGCTGACCGGCCTGGCCAGGCTCGACCTGTTGTCCGGCAACCACCCCCTGGCCGAATCCCGCCACAGGCAAGCCCGCCGCATCGCTGCGGAACACGGCTACCACGCCGGAATCGTGCACGCCGACCTCGGCCTCGCACTGGGCGCGCGCCGCACGGGTGACCTGGCAGAGGCGGAAACGCTGCTGCGGCAGATCCTGTCCTGGCACGAACAGGTGCGGTACGCGCCGGGAGTAGCGTTGGCCACGGCGGAAATGGGATTCATCGCGGAACTGCGGGGCAACGCGGACGAAGCACTGTCCTGGCACACGGAATCACTGACCACCGCGGAAGCCAGCGGTGATCCGCGCTCGATCGCACTGGCCAGGGAAGGCCTCGCGGGCGCGCACTCCCTGGCCGGGAGCCACGACAAGGCAACCGCTCTACTCGCTGAGGCCGCCGCCGCACGTGCGGCCGTCGGCGCTCCTCTGCCGCCCGGAGAACGCGCAGACGTCGACCGCATCACCGCACGCCTGCGCGAGTCATGACCATGGATGCGAGCGAGGACTTCCTGCGCACGTACCACGACCGGATACCTGGATCGATGGCACGCGGTACTCTCGCGCACCCCACGTCCGATGGGCGAACGAGTTACGAATTCCTCGCCGGTCATGTCGCGGGGGCCAGCCGTGTACTCGACCTGGGATGTGCCGACGGCACACTACTGGCGCTGCTTGCCCGCAACGGAGCAACCAGGCTGGCGGGAGTGGACCTGTCGGAAAGTGAACTCGCTCTGGCGCGCGAGCGACCCGAACTGCTCGACGCGGACCTGCGCCTGGGACGCGCACAGCAACTGCCGTTCACCGACGACTCGTTCCACGCAGTCGTGTCTCACATGGCGTTGATGCTGATGTCCGATGTCGAGCAGGTCATTGCCGAGGCGGCACGGGTGTTGGAGCCCGGCGGCAGGTTCGCGGTCGCGGTGGGCGCCGGTGTGGTGCCGGGCGGCTGGCTCGACCTTTTCCTGTCGCTCGCACGACCGGTCTTCACGGCGTTGCCGCCTGACCGGCGCCTCCCGCGGATGGGCGACCGCCGCGCACGCAGCCGAGAAGGGCTCATCGAGTTGCTGACGCCGGTCGGTTTCGACACGGTGTCCTTCGAGGAGATCACACTTGAGCTCGACGGTACGCCCGAACAGATGTGGGAAGCCGCCGTGCCGAGCTACTACGACATGGCAATGCTCGACGACGAGCAGGTCACGCGGCTGCGCGAGCAGTTCATCGCCGAAGCCTCGGCTGTGCCCCGGATCGGGGGCGGATCACGCATCCTGGTGGCCACGACTCGGCTCAGGAATCCGGAAACCACAGGCTGATCTCGACGTCGTCGACCTGAAACACCTGCTGCCCGCTGAGCTACTCGACATACGTCGTCACGCCAGCAGACAACGCGTCCAGCGACTGACGGAGTCGTTCGGCCAGGTCGGAGCGGAGCAAGGAGGCTGCTTCGGCCGGTTCGACGAACTCGAACTCGCTGATTTCGGGGTCGATCACTCGGAGATCAGCGCATTGCCGATCTGTGAGAGTTCCGCCATCGAAGACGAACAAGAGCTGATCGTCCCACGGGTCATGCGGTGGAACCCATGCCACGACCAACGCGCGCCCGACATCGACAGCCAGGCCGAGCTCCTCCATGAGCTCACGCTCAGCCGCCTCACGCGGTGGCTCGTTGGCTTCCGCCATCCCGCCAGGAAGGTCCCAGTGCTCCTTGTAAGTCGGGTTCACCAGCAGGACACGGCCTACGGTATCGCGGATCAGGACGTCCGCGGCGACGCGTTTGCGCGCCTGTCTGGCGTTTCCCTCGGCCAGGTACGCGTAACGGTCGGAATCGTCAGTCACACCGGCCACTCGACAGTACTTTCTTCCTCGACTACAGCGGGATTGACAAGCGCAAGGAAGCCGGTGACATCAGGTCCGTTGGACGCGGTCCGGAGCGCGAGAGCCAAGTCGTTGATCCGTCGAGTGACTCGCGCGGAGCTCAACGAGCGAGTCATGACGCAGATCTCCTGGCCGAGTGCGGCGGCTTCCTCCACACGGCCGGCCCGCAGGAGAACGCCGGCAAGGGTCAGTTGCCCGAACGCGCGGCTGCGTACCCGATCTTCCGACCTCAGCCGTACCACTTCCCTCGCTCGAAGCTCCGCTTCCGAGTACTCGGCGAGCTGCATGAAGCATAGCGAGGCCTCGCTGGCCAACGACGCCTCGTCAAACACCGCTATCCAGTCCGCACGACCGTTGCCACGGGCCTGATGAAGGGTGTTCTCTGCCAGCGTCATGGCATTGACGCAGTTGGTGCGATCAACCTGGATGGCAAACGCGCGGGCTCGCATGGCGTGCAAAACCTGAATCGTGTATCTGCAGGTCCTGACGGCTGAGCACTACATCTACGCTACAAACCGACACCAATGAGCCCATGGTCCACCGGCCGGGCTTCCTGCTGACTTGAGTCCAGCAGGCTCGAAGCCCGAGAGGGCGACATCGAGTTCCGGGTTCCGACTGGATCAGTGGGTGTTTCTCCGCGGCCGACCAGCAGCGGGCTGGCGAACGAGCCACGCCGGTACACTCGTGGCTGACGATTCCACAGGTGGAACCTGGTGTTGCCCGCCTGATGGGCACACGGACGATGGGCGGGTCCAATGCACGAGAGGGCCGAGCAGATAGGCCACCGGATTCGTGTGCTCCGGAAGTGGCGCCAGATGAAGCTCGCCGAGGTCGCAGGACTTTCCGGGGTGTCGGTCTCGTGGTTGAGCATGGTTGAGCGTGGGCAACGTGCGGTCAAGGACCGCCAGAGGCTGGAAGGTATCGCGCGGGCATTGCGCGTCCAGCCCGAAGATCTCGACCCGCGAGAGCACTACCCAGTCGCACCGACGAGCGCTGCCGCCAACCCCGCACTGTTGTCCGTCGAGGCTGTCCTGACCGAATGGTGGCCTGGTGAAGTACCTGACGACTACCCGGCACGTGAATGGGTCAACGTCCGACGCGATCTCACTTTGCTGAATCAGAAGCTACGCCCCGGATCGGACTACGACGCACAGGCGGATGTCCTTCCCGCGTTGATCCATGACCTGTTGATCCACGCGTCAACCGACGATCACCGCAAGGATGCCTACGTTGGCCTGATCTCGGCGTATCACGCCGCAGGCAACGTGGCCTCTCGTTGGGGAGCGAAGCAGCTCGGCTATGTCGCGGCGGAACGAGTTCAGGCCGCAGCGGAAGCCCTGCAGGCGCCGGACTGGCTCGGCGTCTCGGCGTGGACTCGGGCGCAGTTCGTTTCGTCGATGTCGCGTAAACGCCAGTATTCGCTGGCGGTCGCCGCAGCGGAAATGACTGACGCCCGGTTGGAGTCTCGCGGAATGGGACACTTGACCGCCGCCTTGGCCGCCGCGTCGCAGGGTGATGCGGCTACTGCGAAAACCCATCTGCGCGAAGCGAAACACATCGCCGACAAGGTCGGACTCGCCAACAGCCAATGGGGCGGGGCCACCATGAACTTCGGGCACGCCAACGTGGGCATCTGGCATGTCGGCATCGGTGTCGAGTTGGGCTGGGGTGCGCAAGTCGCCGAGGTCGCCAAGGATGTTCCCTGGCAGGCCATACCGACGTCCCGGCAGGGTGCCTACTGGATGGATCTCGGACGCGGCCTGCTCCAGGAGAAGCGAAGCAGGGAAGAGGGTCTGCGCGCCATCCTCAAGGCAGAGAAACTCACTCCCCAGCAAGTTCGCACGAACACACTGGTGCGTGAAGCGGCGCTGGACATGTTCATGACGGCACAACGCAACGCGGGTAACCGCGAATTGCGATCACTGCTGACAAGACTGGGCGCTAACCCGATCGTGTGATCATCGGTGATTACATTGATCGTGAAAAAGACCGCAAGGCTACTCGTAGCGTCATCTCCGGCAGTGCTTGGCGGCGAGGCCGTCGGGTGGCCACGTGGAAACCGCTGACTCACCGGTCCTGATCACACCATCACAGATAGCCGCCAAACGGGTAACCTGTGGGGTATATCTCCGCGAATGAGGTGCTGTCATGACAGCTGGAGACGACGCGGTCAGCGACATGGGCCGCCGACTGCGGCAGCTTCGTCTCGCCAGGAAGAAGTCCCTCGAAGTGATTGGCGGGCTCGCTGGGATTTCGGCGTCTCATCTCTCCCGTTTGGAGTCCGGCCAACGCGCGCTTGACCGACGATCACTGATCAAGAGCCTCGCTGATGCGCTGGAAGTCGCGCCCAGTGAGATCACCGGTAGCGCGATGCCGGGTGATCTCCCCGAGGATCGCTGGCTTGACGGTGTGCGCGTTGCTCTGTTGGCGATCAGCGTCGGCGAACCGCAAGGGCAGATCCTCCCGGTTGAGGCATTGACGCAGCGGGTCGAAGACGTGCTCAAGGCGCAGCGTGACTGCCAGTACGCAGCGGTGGGTGAGCGCCTGCCGGGGCTGATCCGGGACCTGCATTCGACCATGGACACCGGGCGCGACAAGGGCGAGTTGCTGAAGTTACTTGCGCTCACCCACGTGCAGGGGACGCAAGCTTGGTTGATGGATGTCGGCGCGTCGCTGGACCTCGGATGGCAGGCCGCGGCATTGGCCAAGCAAGCAGCCGAACAACTGGACAACGACCAACTCTCCTTGGCCGTGACCGCTTTCGGCACGTCCTTCGGGCTCATGGGCGCGGGCGCGTTCGACCTTGCCGAACGCACACTGTCCGCGCCGAACCCGGGCACAGACACATCCGAGGCAATGCAGGTGTCAGGCATGCTCGCGTTGACGTCATCGTTGCTGGCAGCGGCCAAGGGCGATCAGGCTGAGCGCGCGGCCGCACTCGAACACGCAGCGGACCTGGCCCAGCACACCGGCGAAGGCAACGCGTTGTGGTTCGGGTTCGGCCCGAGCAACGTCGGCGTGTGGAAGATGTCGGTCGCGTTGGAGGCAGGCGAACATGCCGAAGCCGCCAAGATCGCGACCACCGTGAATCCGGCCGCGCTGCCCTCACCCACCCGGCGCGCGGCCTACTGGCGAGAATACGGGCGTGCACTGGCCCGTCTGCCCCGTCGCCAGGATGAGGCGGTAATGATGCTTCGCCGAGCCGAACAGATATCACCGGCGAGGATTCAACGGCACCCGTTCATGCGATCGGTCCTCGCCGAACTGCTGGTGAAGGCGAAACGGGACGCCGTCGGGCGGGAACTCCGGGGCATGGCCTATCGAGCTGGATTGCCCGTGTAACCCGATCAGGTGACCTTGTCACAGTGACAAGATCGTGCCGTCGGCGTTTTCTAGCGTTCCACACGTGACCATTCAGACATGCCCGCAGCACCGTGACAGCTCATACAATGGACCACCGGCGGTCGACGGCGAGGCCGCCGGGTGATCACGTGGAAACCACCGGGATCGTGTTGTGGGGGACCAATCCGGAACGCGGCGTGTACTACGCCGCACGGCTGCATGTGGTGTCACGGCAGTGTCCGTGGACCGCCTTGTGCGGGCTGCCGGTCGAGCAAGTGTGGGAGCAACGGCCGATCACATCGCACCGCCTGTGCCCCGAGTGCTGCCTGCTCGCGATCGCCTGGATGTTTCCCGCGGCCGACCAGCAACTCCCGGTGCTCGACCTCGCCGACCGGACGCAACCCACTACGCCACAATCCACTACGGACTCGAAACGCGACATCATGCCCATCACCGAGTATCCAGCGCTCGCGCTGAAGGAGCCCGTATGAGCGGCAATCTGGAGTTGAACTACTTCGGCCGCAAGCTCGCGCGGGTGTTGAAGAAGCTGCGTGAGCAGAATAGGTTGACCCAGGAACAGGCGAGCGAGCGGGTATTCCTGGACCCCAAGAAGCTCAGTCGGCTTGAACGCCGCCAGTTGCCCACCTACCACGAGCTGATCATCCTGCTGGACGCGTACGGCGTTCCGAGCTGTGACTACACGCCCTACGCCGAACTGTGGAAGCAGGCGAAGCAACGGCCATGGTGGCACGAGTTCAACCTCGACGACGTTCGCTACATCCGGCTGGAGGACTACGCCAGCCGCAAGGTCGAATACCAACTCAGCCGGATCCCCGCCCTCCTGCAAACCGAGACCTACGCACGCACCACCATCGCGGAACAGCGTCCGTTCCCGGTGGCCAAGCGGGTGCCTTTCCTGATGCGCCAGCAAGAACGCCTCACCACACCACCAGTGCTGGAGTTCCACGCCCTGATCCACGAATCCGTACTGCGGCAGGGGCTCGACCGCACCCAGCTGGCCAAGCTGGTCACGTGCGCCGAGCTGCCGAATGTCAGCCTCCAGATCGTGCCGACCGCATGTGCGGATCCGGAACTCACCAGCTCGGTCAGCCTGCTGTCATTCGACGACCTCGACGAGCCCGACAGCGTGTTCACCGACTCAGTGATCGGTCTGCAGGAAAGCCACGATCCGAGGCATACCGGCAAAATCAAACGCCTTCTCGACCACGTTGCCCGGCAAGCCATGAGCCCCGAGGCGTCACTCGCGCAGATCCGAGCAGTCCTGGCCCCACCGGCCAGGTCTAGGAAGCAGGAAAGCCCTGACTGACCTCGACGACGATCCCGTCCGGGTCCCGGACCCACACCGTCCGCCACCCGGGAACGAACTCGTCGAACCCCAGCGGCCCCCAAGTGACCTCGGCGTCCAGCCCGGCAACCACCGCGTCGACGTCGTCGACCTGGAAAGCCAGGTGACGGACAACGCCCGCCGCGCCAGGTCCGTCCCGCGAACCGGACACCGCCAACCCATCGACCGCGGGGAACAGCTCCAGGTGCACGGATCCGTTGCCGATGAACACGATGTCGCCGAACGCGGCAACACGGCTGAACCCGAACTGCCGGTAGAACGCCTCGGTGCGCCCGACATCCACACAGTTCAACGCCACATGGGACCACCGCATCAGCCCACCGCCTTGATCAGATCCGCTGCCCGCGCGGCGATCATCAGCACCGTCGCGTGCGGATTGCACGACGGCAAGGCGGGCATCACACTGGCGTCGGCTACCCTCAGTCCGGCAACTCCATGCACCCGCAGGGAAGGGTCCACAACGGACAGATCGTCGATGCCCATCCGGCACGACCCGGCGTGGTGGTGGTAGCTGTCGGCGTGTTCCCGCACGAAGTCCACCAGCGCCTGGTCCCCGTAGACGTTGGCGCCCGGCACGACTTCCAGCTTGTTCCAGTCGGAGAATGCCCTTGTCGCGACCACTGCACGCGCCAGGCGCACCGCGTAGACCAGCCGGTCGACGTCGGCGCGGTCGCTCAGGTAGTTGGGGTGCACCAGCGGCTTCCCGAGCGGATCGGCCGTTCCCAGCCGTATCCACCCCCGTGACACGGGCCGGACCACACCTGGCAGGACGCTCACCGAGTTCGGGTGCCCCGGGTAGAACGGCGCATGGACGAACGCCAACTGGATGTCGGGAGAAGGCAGACCCGCCTGGGAAACGGCGAACAACGCACTCTCCGAGAAGTTGTGCACAGGTGCAGGCACCTGCGCATGAGCCTCCGTCATCACGCCGGTCAGCACATGGTTGTGGAAGTTCTTCCCCACGCCCGGCAACGGTGCCGTGACCGGGATGTCGAACTCCGCCAACTCACCCGGATGCCCGATTCCCGACAGCATCAGCAGCTTCGGTGACTCGATCGCTCCGGCGGCGAGGATCACCTCGGCACGCGCGTGGGCGCGTACCGTCTCCGACCGCCAGCGGTACTCGACGCCTGTGCATTCGTGCCGATCGATCAGCAGGCGAATCGCCTGGGCACTACTTCGTACCGTGAGATTCGGCCGGTCCAGCACTGGGTCCAGGTAGGCCGCTCGCGCGCCGTGGCGCCTGCCGTCCCTGATGTCGAGGCGGTGCCAGCCCACCCCGGCCAGTTCGCTGGTGTTGAAGTCGTCGATCTCCTTGTACCCCAACTCCAGGCACGCCTCGATGAACGCCTGCGAGGCAGGGTTGCCCGAATCGCCCGCGTGGGTGGCGGGCGGTTCGAGCGAGTCGAAGTACGGCAGGACGTCCTGGTAGGACCATCCCGCCGCGCCTTGGTACGCCCAGTTGTCGAAGTCCGAGGGGTGGCCACGGACGTGCATCATGGCGTACAGGTTGCTGGACCCACCGAGCCCGCGGCCACGCGGTTCCACTGTGGACTTGCTGAGTAGGCCGGACTGTGGGACGGTCCGGTATCCCCAGTCGGCTTCCCCGCCGTGCAGCCGCAGCCACCCGGCGGGATCCGTGACGTCGGCGGGCAGGTCCGCGCCGCCTGCCTCCAGCAGGAGCACACTGGCGCCGTCGGCGGACAACCGGTTCGCCAACACGCTCCCTGCCGCTCCGGCGCCGACGATGATGTAGTCGAACTCCGTCATGACGTCAGCACCTGGAACGGGACCGTGTCGTGCACGTTGCTCATGTACGCGATTCGGCCGTCCTCGACCCGGAAGTAGTTCATCACGTCCGCTTCGATGCCGTCTCCGCTCGTGGTCGTCGCGGTGATCCGGGAAACCACCACGCCTTCCTGCCCGTCGACGAGAATCCGGCGCGGTGCGTTGCGGAACAACGAGTACCTGTCGCCGAAGCCGCTCATCATGGTCCGCAGGGTCTCCCTGCCCTCGATGTGCCCGGCGAGTTGCTCGTCCATCACCATGCGCTCGGCGAACAGGTCGCACCAGCTGTCCCAGTCCCCCGCGTTGGCGTACTCGTAGTACTTCACCAGTACGTCCTTCGTGTTCACGACTGCTCCCTCGGCACGAGGCCGTTGACCACGTATGACTTGATCCGCGGCCCGTTCCGCCCGGCCACGACGACCCACGTCTGGTCGGCGTCGAAGTCGAGCCGGGCACTTCGCGGCTCCGGCGGGGTCCAGACCGACGCCTGCCAGTTGACTCGTACCAGCACAGTCGCCCGATCGCCATCGATGCTGGCGGACACGTCGGTCACTACGTGCAGTTCGTCGAAGAACTTGTTCGTCACGGTCTTGTACCACTCGCCGAATCCGGCGTGGCCTCGTGCGGTTGTCTCCGGGAACCGCATTTCCAGTCCGTCGTCGACCAGCATGCCCTTGACGGTCTCGACCTCGTCGTGCCGGTCGAGCGCCAGGTACCAGTCGTCCACCAGCTTCCTGATCGACTCGTCGGTGATCCGGTCGGTCATCACGCCACCTTCCCGATGGGACTTCGTCCGGTCGCGGATCCGTTGACCGCGAACGCTTGTCTAGTGTCGAACCAAAACGGCGATGAGGAGGAACCATGCACCCGGTGTTGCGCAAGCAGTTGGACTGCCTGGCAGGCGGCGATCTCGACGCCCTGCTGGACAACTACGCGCCCGACGCGACTCTGGTCCGGTTCGACCACGTGGCGAGCGGGATCGAGGAGGTGCGGGCGACCATGCGCGGCTACCTCGCGGCCAGGCCGGAACTGGTGGAACTGAGCCAGTACGCCGAAAGCGGCGACACAGTGTTCTACCGCGCCACCATGGAGGTCGGCGGGCAGCGCCGGGACACGTTCGGCACGCTCGTCATCAAGGACGGCAAGATCTGGCGGCAGACCGCCGGGTTCACCGCGTGAACGCCCCACGGGGAACGCCTGCGAGGCCGTTCCCCGTGGATTTCCCGGCGGCCTACCGGGTCGTCACCTTCCCCGCGCGCTGGGGTCGGGCGGGTGCCGAACCGAGTCGGTTCTCGGCGACGGCGAGACCCAACAGGACGATGACTGCCCCGGCGGCCATGCTCCAGGTGACCGGTTCCGACAGCGTCAGAACGCCGATCACGACAGCGGCCACCGGCACCAGGTAGTTCACGGCGGACGCGGTGGTGGCGCCGTGATCGCGGATCAGCCGGAAGTACAACACGTAACCCGCCCCTGTCGCGACCGTGCCGAGCAGCACGATACTCACTACGACCGGCCACGTGAACGTCGGCGTGTGCCATTCGAACAGGGGCGTGACCAACGCCTGCAACACAGTCGCCGCCATGACCTGCGCGGCGGCCAGCGCTAGCGGGGCGATGTCCAGTCCGGACAGCACTTTCCTGATGTACACGGCCTGAGCCGCGTAACACGCCGCCGCGCCGAGCACGGCGACCTGTCCACCCAGTGTCCCCGGCGCGGCACCCCACGGCGCCACCACCAGCACCACGCCGACGAACCCGATGAGCAACCCGAAGGTCTTGCGCACGGTCGCACGTTCGGACGGCAGGGTCATAGTCGCGAACGCCAGGGTGATCAACGGCATCGCGCCGATGAGCACACCCGCCATGCCCGCGCTCGTGTGCTGCTGTCCCCAGGCGAGCAGTAAGAACGGCGCGACGAGGCCGAGTATCGCGGCCATGGTGATGTGAGCCCAGACCACGCCGAACGCGGGCAGCCTGATCCCGCGCAGCCGGACGACCGCCACCAGCACGACCGCGCCGAGCACCAGCCGTGCCAGCACGAGCTGGCTGGGGGTCAGGCCGTTGAGCGACAGGGTGATGAACGTGTGGCTGCCGCCCCAGATCAGGCCGAGCGCCAGGAACAGCACCATGTCAGACCGCCACCAGTTGCGGGATGCTGGCCAGGCCGCTGGCGAGCGCCTCTGCCGAGAGGGTGTCGTCACGCAGCCGCCCGGCGAAGTACTGCTCGTAGGCGGCCATGTCGAAGTTCCCGTGGCCGGACAGCCCGAACAGGATCGTCCTGGCGACGCCTTCCTCACGGCAGCGCAGCGCCTCGTCGACAGCGGCCCGGACGGCGTGCGTCGACTCGGGCGCGGGCACTATCCCCTCCGAACGGGCGAACATCACCCCGGCCTGGAAACACTCGGTCTGGCGCAGCGCGACGGCTTCCATCAGCCCGTCCTCCACGGCCCGGCTGACCAGTGGCGCGATGTTGTGCGCGCGCAGCCCGCCTGCGTGCACAGCGGGCGGGATGAACCGGTGGCCGAGGGTGTGGGTGCGGAACAGCGGCGTGAGCTGGCGTGTGTCGGCGTAGTCGTAGGCGATCCGGCCCTGGGTGAGCGTCGGGCAGGCCACGGGCTCGGCCGCGATCAGCCGCACATCCTTGCCTGTGCGCTGCTTCTCACGCAAGAACGGCAGCGACAGCCCGGCCAGGTTGCTGCCGCCGCCCGCGCAGCCGATCACGATGTCGGGGTAGTCGTCGGCGAGGTCCATCTGCTTGATGGCTTCCTGGCCGATGACCGACTGGTGCGCGCAGACGTGGTTGAGGGCGCTGCCGCGGGCGTAGCCGCTGCTGCCGTCGGCGAAAACCGCCTGGAGCGCCTCGGATTTCGCGACGCCGAGGCTGCCGGGGTGGTCGGGGTTCTCCGCCAGGATCGCCCGGCCCGCCGCGGTCTCGGCGCTCGGGCTCGGCGTGCACTCGGTGCCGAACGCCTCCATGATCGACCGCCGGTACGGCTTCTGCTGGTAGCTGACCTTCACCATGTAGACCTTCGCGGTCATGTCGAACAGCGCGGCGGCGAACGCGATCGCGCTGCCCCACTGGCCCGCGCCGGTCTCGACCACCAGCCGCTGCCGTCCGGCCAGCTTGTTGTAGTACACCTGCGGAACGGCCGAGTTCGGTTTGAAGCTGCCGGTCGGCGCGACGCCCTCGTACTTGTAGTAGATGCGGGCGGGCGTGCCGAGTGCCTTCTCGAGCCTGCGCGCCCGGAACATCGGCGTCGGGCGCCACTGGCGGTAGATCTCGCGCACCGCTTCGGGGATCTCGAACTCGGGCGCGGTGCTCAGCTCCTGCTCGACCAACGGTTCCGGCATGGTGCGCGCGAGATCGTCCCGTTTGAGCGGTGCGGCGGTCGCCGGGTCGAGAATCGGTGCCATTCCGGGTAAGTCCGCGGCACCGTTCTGCCACGTCCACGGAATGTCGTCCTCGCGGAGCTGGAACTTGATCTGCTCACCCATGTCGTCGTCTCCCGCATTCGGCCTTGGTGTCAGTGATCTGCGCGCCATACCAGTGAACGCACGCACGGGACAGACCGGCAATGCGGTGCACCCACATCGCTCTCACTTGACCAACTCGGTGCCACCCAACGACAAACGGCCGCCGTCTACACCGGCCGGACACGTGTCGACAAGCCCGTGACCACCTCGGCGAGCACACTCAGTCAAGTCGCCCACCATTCGATATGATCCACGTCACAACCGAGAATACCGGGGTGAGCCGGGGGTTTGTACATCGCATCGACGCCACATTCGACTCGGGCCGAGGGAGTTTTCCTTTTCCTCCCAGCGAATTGGCGGGAACACGACACGGGAGCCGACCATGCCTTCTCAGAAGTTCCTCGCGCGGCTGAAGGAGCGGATCGCCGAACGGCCGGGCGCGCCCGCGCTCCGCTGGAGGGACGTGACCATAACCTATTCCGATCTCGCCCGGATGGTCGACGACGCCACGGCCGAGCTGGCTTCGTCAGGTCTCCAGCGCGGTGAGCGGGTCGCGGTGTCCGCGGACAAGTCACCGGAGCTGGTGGTCCTGCTGATCGCCCTGTGGCGCGCGGGTCACACGGTCGTACTGCCGTCCCGCGACCTGGGCAGCGCGGCGTTGGCCATGCTCGCCAACGCAGCGGGTGTGTCACGGCTGGTCACGCCGAGCCCTGTGCTGAGCGAGCCCACCCGGCCCGAAGGCGTGTACCACGCACCGCCCGCCGGGGACTCGCTGCTGATCCTCACCACGTCCGGGTCGACCGGTGTGCCCAAGCTCGTTCCGCTGTCACCACGCGGTGTGGACAACTTCTTCGACTGGGCAGCGACCGCGTTCGACATCCGGCCGGGGGCACGGGTGTTGTCCTACGCGCCGCTGAACTTCGATCTCTCGCTGTTGGACGTGTGGGCGTCGCTGGCCGGGGGCGCGACCGTGACACTCGTCGAACCCCAGTTCGCCACCGACGGGAGCTACCTCGCGCACCTGGTCGACAGCCACCGGATCACCGTCGTGCAGGCCGTGCCGATGGTCTACCGGTTGCTGGCCGACCTCAGCATCGGCCCCGTCTGGTTCCCCGACGTCCAGCACGTGGTGGTGACCGGTGACTCCGCGCCGCCGCGGCTGCTGCCCGAGCTGGCGCGGATGTTCCCCGCCGCCCGCCGTTACAACCTCTACGGCTGTACCGAGACCAACGACTCGACCATGTACGAGATCACCGACGCGGCCGAGCGGCAGCTGCCGATCGGTTCCCCGCTTCCCGGCGTCGACACGCGCGTCATCACCTGCGACGGTGACCTGCTCGACGGCCCCGGCTCGGGTGAGCTGTGGGTGTCCACGCCGTTCCAGGCCAGCGGCTACCTCGACCCGAACGTCACCCGGGACCGATTCGTCCCCCACGGCGACACCGTGTTCTACCGGACCGGCGACGTCGTGCACCGGGACGAGCACGGGGTACTCACCCTCGAAGGCCGCGCCGACTTCCACGTGAAGGTCCGCGGCGCCCGCACCAACATGGCCGAGGTCGAGCACGTCATCCAGCGCCACCCGGACGTCGCGGAGGTCGCGGTCGTCGCCGTGCCCGACGACCTGGCGGGCAACGTGCTGCACGCGGTCGTCAGCCGCAGGGAGGGATCCGCGCTCAACAGCCTCAAGCTGCGCCAGCTGTGCATGGAGGGCCTTGCCAGGACAGCCATCCCCACCACGATCACGATCGTCGACGAGGCGCTGCCGAAGACGTCGACCGGCAAGGTCGACCGCACGGCCGTGAAAACCCGTTACACAGAAAGGATCTGACATGCCGCCGACCGAAGAGATCAAGGAATGGGTGCTGCGCAACTTCGCACCCGACGTCACCCCGGCCGACCTGCCGGACGACTACGACCTGATCGCCAGCGGGCTGATCACCAGCCTCAGTCTCGTCCGCCTGGTCAGCGGGCTGTCCGCCGAGTTCGGTGTCGACATCGACGCCGCCGACCTGCGCCCGGACTACTTCCGGTCGGTCGCCTCGATCGCCGAGTTCCTCGGCGCCGCGCCGCAGCCGCAGGCCTAGGTTTACACCTTTCCCTTTTCTCACCCGCTTTTCCCAGTGGGTGACGCACGCCCAAAACAGATCGGAGAACAACGATGTTCATTCGCACCAGGGAAACCGTCAAGAGGGTCGACTGGGGAAACGGTGACAGCTACCGGCTGCTCGTCGCCGACGACGGCATGGGATTCACCGTCTGCCACACCGTCGTGCACGCGGGCACCAGCTCGAAGCTGCAGTACCGCAAGCACCTGGAAGCCTGCTACTGCATCTCCGGGAAAGGCGAGGTGGTCACGAGCGACGGCGTGACGCACCCGATCGAACCGGGGGTGTTATACGCGCTCGACCAGCACGACGCACACACCCTGACCGCAGCTGCATCGGAGGACCTGCACCTGATCAGCGTGTTCAACCCGCCGTTGTCCGGCGAGGAAAAGCACTCCCTCTGCCAGGACGGCTATTCCTGCTACTGAACCCCTCGTGAGTGGTTGTCGGGGTCAGGACCCCGGTAACCACTCACGATGTCCCACCTGCGGAAGGAGGTATTTCATGCGCTCGGAGGAGTGGTACGAGCGGATGGCTGAGCTCGGTGAGAAGCTCGGCACCGGTGTGACGGCCGACGACCAGTCGGCCGAGTTCTCCCACGAGAAATGGCATCTCATCGCCGCGACCGGCCTTTTCGGACTGCCGTTCACCAGCGACCGGAGGCGCTGCGACCAGACGCTGCCCCAGCTCACCGCGGCACTGGAGGGCCTCGGTCACGGCAGCGACGACGCGAGCCTCGGGTTCAGCGTGGCCACCCAGCTGGCCAGTTGCGCGGTTCCCCTGGCCCGGTTCGGCTCCCCTGCCTTGCGGGAACGCTACGAACACGCCGTCACCACGGGACGGATCATCGGCGCCCACGCGATCACCGAGCCGCAGGCCGGGTCGGACGCCCTCGCGATGAGCACGACAGCCGTAGCGGACAACGACCATTACGTCCTCAACGGACGCAAAGCGTTCATCTCCAACGGACCCATCGCCGACCTGGTCGTGGTGTACACAGTGACCGGACAACCTGGCACTTTCACCGGGCTGACGGCGTTCGCTGTTCCGCGTGACACCAAGGGGTTCACGCTGAGCGAGCCGCTGGGAAAGATGGGCCTGCGGTGCTCACCGCTGGGCACGGCGGAGCTGAACGACGTGCGTGTCCCGGCCGATCACGTCGTCGGTCAGGTCGGTGGCGGCTCGTGGCTGCTGTCGCACGTGATGGCGCGCGAGATCCTGTTCATCGCTGCCGGGCAGGTCGGCCAGATGCGGCGCCGGTTGGCCGCGTGCGCGCGCCGCGCCCGCGGTCGTGTCCAGTTCGGACAGCCGATCGGCGCGTTCCAGGCAGTCGCCCACAAGATCGTCGACATGCGGATCAGTGTCGAGACCGCCCGGAAATGGCTGCACGACACCACCGCCAGGATGGTCGCGGGCGAGGACGTCACCGCACGCGTGGCGATGACCAAGATCGTGGTGAGCGAGGCCAACGTGGCCACCGCGCGGACCGCCGTGCAGGTGTTCGGCGGCGCCGGATACCTGTCGTCCACCGGGATCGAGCGCGGCCTGCGTGACGCGATCGCCGGGACCATCTACTCCGGGACCTCGGAGATCCAGCGCAACAAGGTCGCCGCCGTCATGGGCATCGGTTCCACGGATCTGGGCGAGAACGGAGGATCGTCGTGGTGACCCACCCCACCGAGTTCCTGGACTACCGCGACCAACGCGTCCAGGACTTCGTCGCCAAGGCCATCGGCGACGCCACAACGCGCAAAGACCGGGCCGTCCGGCTGTTCTACGCGGTTCGCGACGGCCTGCACTACGAAGTCAGCGGTCAGGATCTGTCCAGGGAGGGCCTGCGGGCCAGTGCGATCGCCGCCCGTGGACAGGGATTCTGCGCGCACAAGTCGATCCTGTACGCGGCGGCGGTCCGTGCCGTCGGGATCCCCAGCAGGATCGTCGTCAGCGAGGTCCGCAACCACCTGGCGTCTCCGGCGCTCAAGGCGCTGGTCGGCGGCGACACGTTCGTGCACTGGCTGACGTCGATCCAGCTCGGCGGGCGGTGGCTGTACGTCACCCCGGTGTTCAACAAGGTGCTGTGCCGGCTGTACCGGATGCCACCGCTGGAGTTCGACGGCGAGTCCGACGCGCGCCTGCACCCGTTCACCGGCGGGGAACAGATGGAGTTCCTCACCGAGCACGGACACTTCGACGATGTCGACTACGACCGGTTGATCGGTCTGATGCGGTCACGCCACCCCGGCATGTTCACCGACGGCCCCAACGGCGCTGTCGTGCCCGACGCCGGGGCCCTGGCCGCACAGGCCACCGAGAGCTGATCGCCCGTCGCGTCCCGCCGAGAGTGGAGCAAGAGGCAGCCGGAATAGCTTTCGTTTCAGGCGTTCCCCCACTGTCCCTGTCACACAGACCCACGCGATCGGTTACGGCGCGATTGGGCCAGGAGGCGTACATGTCCGGAAACACCCACCAGGCGAAGGCGGTCATCGTCGGCGCGGGCCCGGTCGCGTGCTTGGTCGCGATCGAACTGCGCAGGCGTGCCTTCCAGGTCGAACTCTTCGAGCGTGGAACCGACTTCCGTGGTCCGCACCACGGCAAGGGCCACTCCTTCAACCTGACCCTGACCCGCCGCGGCCTGAAGTCGCTCGAACCGCACCTCATCGAGGTCCTCTACCAGAACGGGGTGCCCTTACCGCAACGAGTCATCCACCACGCGGACGGAACGCTGTCCTACCAACGGTACGGCACAGCGGACGACCACCACCTGCTGTCCATCCCCCGTGGACTGCTGCACCGCACGCTGATGGACGAGGCCGAGAAGGCGGGCGCGCGGATCCACTTCGAGCACGAGTGCATCCGCGCGGATCCCGCCACCGCGACGGCGACGTTCGCCACCAGCTCGAACGGCATCCGGGAGAGCCGCGGCGACGTCCTGATCGGCTGCGACGGCGCCAACAGCATCGTCCGGCAGGAGATGTCACGCCGCGGCGCGCGGATGAGCATCTCGCAGGAGTACATCACCGACGGGTTCGCCGAGCTGAAGATGCCGCCGTCGGCGGATGGCGGTTACGCGCTGCTCCAGGCGTTGCGTGACCCCAGCAGGCCCGACAGCGAGATCCACGGCCTGCACGTGTGGCCACGCGGCGACTTCGTCCTGCTGTCACAACCCAATGTGGACCGCAGCTACACCACGGGCCTGTTCATGCCGCTCACGTCCGACGACCCCGAGCAGCCGACGTGGGCCAAGCTCAGGACCGAGGCGGACGTGCGGGCGTTGTTCGCGGAGCACTTCCCCGACATCGTCGAGTTCCTGCCGCAGCTGACCAAGGACGTGCTGGCCGCGCCGCCGTCGTCGTTGAAGACCATCAAGTGCTTCCCGTACCACCACGAGCTCGCGGTGCTCATCGGCGACTCGGCGCACACGATGGTGCCGTTCTACGGCCAGGGCATCAACTGCAGCTTCGAGGACGTCCGCACGTTCTTCGAGATCCTGGACAAGCGGCTGGCCAGGCACGACCTCGAGACCGCGGTCCGCACGGCACTCGCGGACTTCACCGACGCCCGCAAGGCACCCGGTGACGCGATCGCGGACCTGTCGCTGGCGATGCGGGCCGAGCTGAAGTCCCACACCGACGACACCGGCTTCCACGCCCGCAACAAGCTGGAGAAGCAGCTGCACCTGCGGCACCCGGGCGACTTCATCCCGCTGTACCACATGGTCGCGTTCACCACCATCCCGTACAACGAGGTGGTCTCCAAGCACGAACAGCAGCGGGGCATCGTGGACGACCTGTGCAGCAGGATGGACGTCCACACCGAGGCGCACAAGATACTGGACGCCTACCCGGCCGAGTGTGCCACGGCGGGCTCGCGGCTGGGTCAGACATCTACTTTGGACCTGGCACTCGACCAGCAGAAGTACCTGCTCGACACGGTGTCGGCCCGGTTGTTGCGCTACCAGGAGGACTTGGCGACGGGCAAGTACCCCGCGTCCTACCTGCACAACTCCGACGACGCGGACGGCAGGCTGATCGGCGCGTTGTTGCGTGAGGACGACGTTCCCCAGCACGGCACCAGCCTCGAGGTGCTGCTCTCGGAGATCTTCGACAAGGCGATGACCAACGGGATGATCCACCCGCATCCCGGGTTCATGGCGCACGTCCCGTCCGGCGGGCTGTTCCAGGCCGCGGTCGGTGAGTTCATCTCCCGCACCCTCAACCGGTTCCCCGGCGCGTGGGCGGCGTCTCCCGGGTTCACCCAGATCGAGACGAACGTGATCAGGTGGTTCTGCTCGATGCTCGGCTACGGCGCGGGTTCGTTCGGCTACCTGACCACGGGCGGGTCGATCGCGAACTTCATGGCGTTGCGTTGTGCTCTGGCGCAGGCCGGTGAAGCGGCACAGCAACGGGCGACCGTGTACGTGTCCAGCCAGGGCCACTTCTCAGTCGCCAAGGCGGCCCGGATGGTCGGGATACCCGGTGACCGGGTGCGCAGCATCGGCGTCAACCGTGACTACAGCATCGACGTCGACGAGTTGCGGCGCGCGGTCAACCACGACATCGACCGCGGGTACGTCCCGGCCTGCGTCGTCGGCACCGCGGGCACCACCAACACGGGCGCGGTCGACGACCTGGCCCAGCTGGCGGACTTCTGCGCCCGCTACAACATCTGGATGCACGCCGACGCGTGCTTCGGCGGGTTCTTCCGGCTCACCGGCAGGGGCAAGGCGCTGCTGGCGGGCAGCGGAGAGGCGGACTCGATCGCGGTGGACGCGCACAAGTCGCTGTTCCTGCCGCACGGCATCTCCGCGCTGCTGGTCAAGGACCAGTCACAGCTCAAGGCGGCGTTCGAGATCGGCAGCGCCGCGTACGTCCCCGAGCTGTCCAATGACGACAACTTCGTCGACTTCTGCAACTACGGCCCGGAGCTCACCCGCGAGGCACGCGGCCTCACCGCGTGGCTGCCGATCAAACTGCACGGCATCAAGGCGTTCGAACGCTGCCTGGACGAGAAGCTCGACCTGGCCGAGGACCTGGCCGACCGGCTGGCGCAGCTGGACGGCATCAAGGTGGTCGACCGGGGCGAGCCGCACCTGCCGACCGTCGGGTTCGGTGCCCGCTCGGCCGACCGCGCCGAGCAGGCGCGCCGCAACGAACGGCTGGCCGAGCTGATCAACTCGCGCGGCAGCGTCTACCTGTCCACCACCACGTTGCCCGAGGAGGGCCTGGTCGTCCGGTCGTGCATCATGCACCACCAGACCGACAAGGTCGTGATCGACCAGCTCCTCGAAGACGTCACGTGGTCCCTCGGCAAGCTCTGAGAAGGATTCGACATGTCTCCCGTGAGCACCACACCTGACCGGCTGCCACCGGCACCGGCCGAAACCCCCGAACAGCAGCGCGCGAACTTCTTCGCCGACCCGTTCGGCTACGTGGAGAAGCAGTCCGCCGAGCACGGCACGATCTTCGCCATCGACCTCGGTTCGCTCGGCAACGAGGACGCCGTGGACGTCGAGATCAGCGGCCAGTGGGTGTTCGTGTCCCGGCCGCACCAGATCCGCGCGATGTACAGCGCGGTGCGGACCACCAGCGGCGCCGAGGCCAACCAGGTCTTCTTCGGCACCATGGAGGAGTCGGTGGGCTACATCGACGGCAAGGCACACCGCAGACGCCGCGCGCAGCTGCACCCGGCGTTCAGCGGCGGCAAGGACTACATCGCGATCATCCAGGAGGCCGTGGACCGCCACTTCGCGGCGTGGCCGCGCGGCAGGGCTTTCCCGGTGTACGAGGAGCTGCAGAAGCTCACGTCCGAGGTGATCGTGGAGGTCGTGTGCGGCAACTTCTCGGCCGAGGACCGCGCGGTGCTCTGCGAGATGCTGCCGCGCACGGAGAACGCCAAGTACACAGTGGACCAGGTGACCACGGCGGACAAGGAGATCCGCGCGTTCGTCGAGCAGCGGATCCCCGGTCACCTGGCCAAGTCCGACGCGATCGGCCAGGACGACGTGTTCGCGGCCCTGCTGCGGCACGCGGCCGAAGGAGACGAGTCGCTGACCGACGAGGTCGTGCGTGACGAGGTGTTCAGCTTGCTGTACACCGGTTTCTCCACCACGGCCAACACGCTGTCGTGGGTGTTCGCCGAGATCACCCGCAGGCCCGAGGTGCTGGCCAGGCTGCGCGCCGAGGTCGGCGGCCGGTTCCGCGAGCGTCCGCTGTCGCGTGACGAGTTCGGCGACCTGGACTACCTGGACGCCACGATCTCCGAGACGCTCCGGCTGCACCCGGTCTCCGCGCTGAACGGCGTCCGGCTGCTGAAGGAACCGTTGCGGATCGACGAGTACGTCATTCCGGCAGGTTCGATCCTGGTGCACTGCGCCTATTTGTCCCAGCGCAGCGCCGAGGTGTACGAGCGGCCGGAGGAATTCCTGCCGGAACGGTTCGTCGGCAACCAGGTCGACCCGTACGTGTTCGGCGCTTTCGGTGGCGGGCAACGGACTTGCGTCGGCCGCGGGTACGCGCGTGCTGAGATGAAGATGATACTGGCCATGGCGATCGCCGGGCTGGACTGGGAACTCAGCGAAACTCCCCTTCCCGCCGCGAAACAGCAGGGCATTTTCATGGGCCCCGAGGATCACGCGGTCATCACACTTCTTCCGAGGGGCTGAACCATGCTTGTGCCCGTACACGAAGAGTTCCTGGCCGACGCCCTGACTCCGGTGACCGTCTTCGAGCGGTTGTGCCGTGAGGACGAGCCCGGCTTCCTGTTGGAAAGCGTTCCGGTGACCGGAGATGTCGGGAGGTACTCGTACGTCGGGCACCGCCCGCGCCCGCTCACCCTCCCGGCGGGCGACCCGCTCGCCACTCTGCGATCGCTCGCCGCACAACAGGTCGCTCCGGTTCCTGGTCTGCCGCCGTTCCTCGGCGGCGCGGTCGGGTACCTCGGTTGGGAGACCGCCCGGCACTTCGAGCGGCTCCCCGAGGCGGACGGCCCGGCGCCCGGTCTGCCGGAGGCGGCGTTCCTCAGCGTCGAGGACCTCGCCGTCTTCGACCACGCCACCCGCAGGCTGATCCTGGTGACCGCGCACCGCCCGGCCGTCGAGTCCTATCAGGACGCACTGGACCGGATCGCGGTGATGCGGGAGAAGATCAGCAGCCCGGCCGAACACCGCCCGGTGGTCTCGCTCTGCCGGGCGGACGGGGACCTGCTGGACGGCTGGCAGTCCAACGTGACGCAGGACGAGTTCGAGGCACGGGTCGAACGGGCCCGCGAGTACATCGCGGCGGGCGACGCGTTCCAGATCGTGCTGTCCCAGCGGTTCAGCAAGCCGCTGACCGCCACACCCCTCGACCTGTACCGGCACCTACGGGCGATCAACCCGTCACCGTACATGTACCACCTAAGCCTGGGCGGCGGACGGCACGTCGTCGGTTGCTCGCCCGAACTGCTGGTCAAGACGACTGGCAGGCGGATCGAGACCAGGCCGTTGGCCGGGACACGGGCCCGCGGCCAGGACCTGGACACGGACCTCGCGCTGGAACAGGAACTCCTCGCCGACGAGAAGGAATGCGCGGAGCACGTCATGCTCGTCGACCTCGGCCGCCACGACCTGGGCCGGGTCGCCGTGCCGGGCAGCGTGCGGGTGGAGAAGCTGATGGAGATCGAGCGCTTCTCCCACGTGATGCACATCTCGTCCACTGTGGCCGGTGAGCTGACCGATGAGGCGGACGGGCTTGACGCGCTGCGGTCGACGTTCCCCGCGGGCACGCTCAGCGGCGCGCCGAAGATCAGGGCGATGGAGATCATCGCCGAGCTGGAGCCGGAGCGGCGGGGCGTGTACGGCGGCGCACTGGGGTTCGTCGGCTACGACGGCGCGGCGGACCTGGCGATCGCGTTGCGCACGATCGTCGTGGCGGACGGCAAGGTGCACGTCCAGTCCGGTGCGGGCGTGGTCGCCGACTCCGACGCGACCGCCGAGTACCGCGAAACGCTGCACAAAGCCCGCGCCATGTTCACCGCCGTCCGACAAGCGGAGGCAGTTCAATGAGCACACCCACGGTCGCGGTCATCGACAACTACGACTCGTTCACCTACAACCTCGTGCACTACCTCGCCGAACTGGGTGCCGATCCACGCGTGTTCCGCAACGACGAGACCACGATCGACGAACTGGCCGGGCACGACCTGCTGGTCATCTCCCCCGGCCCGTGCACCCCGACCGAGGCGGGCATCTCGATGGACGCCGTCAAGTCGTTGAGCGGAGCCGTGCCGATCCTCGGCGTGTGCCTGGGCCACCAGAGCATCGGTGCGGCGTTCGGCGCGGACGTCGTACGGACCGCGCCGGTGCACGGCAAGACCGCGCGGATCACCCACGACGACACCGGTGTCCTGTCCGGCCTGCCGGACCCGTTCACCGCGACCCGCTACCACTCGCTGGTGGTCGACCCGGCGTCGTTCCCGCCGGAGCTCGTGCCCAACGCGTGGGTGGACGGCCTGGTGATGGGCCTGCGGCACCGCGAGCACCCGACGTTCGGCGTGCAGTTCCACCCGGAGTCGGTGCTCAGCACGGAAGGCAAGCAACTCATCGCGAACTTCCTGGAGTGCGCCAATGATTGACCTGATCAGACGGGTGTCCCGCGGGGAGACCCTGAGCGAGGCCGAAGCGGCGCACGCCATGCGCACGATCATGTGCGGCGCCGCGGGCCCGGCCCGGATCGCCGGGCTGGCGATGGCGATGGCCGTCCGCGGCGAGACCGTCGACGAGATCGTGGGCATGGCCAGGACGGCACGGGAGATGGCCCGGCCGGTGCCGTTCGGCTCGGACGTCCTGGACACCTGCGGGACCGGCGGCGACAGGCTGAACACGTTCAACATCTCCACGGCGTCGGCGATCGTCGCGGCCGCGTGTGGCGTGCGGGTGGCCAAGCACGGCAACCGCAGCGCGTCCTCCGGCTGCGGCAGCGCGGACGTGCTGGAGGAGTTGGGTGTGCGGATCGAGCTGACGCCGGAGGAAGCGGGCCGGTGTCTGGCCGAGGCGGGCATCGTGTTCCTGTTCGCGCCGTCGTTCCACCCCGCGTTCCGGCACGCCGCCGGACCGCGCAAGGAGCTGGGCATCCGGACTGTGTTCAATCTCCTCGGGCCGTTGTGCAACCCCGCCCATGCTCGTTACCAAGCGCTGGGTGTGCCCAATGCCGATGCCGTCGTGCCGATGGCCGAGGTGCTGTCCCGGTTGGGGGTGACCAGGGCGCTGGTGTTCCACTCCGAGGACGGCATGGACGAGCTCAGCCTCGGCGCGCCGGCAGGCGTGGTGGAAATGGCCGACGGCGTGCGGCACTCGTACCGGTTCGACCCCGCCGACCTCGGCCTGGCACGGGCGTCCGTCGCCGAGCTCGCCGGTGGGGACCGGGTCGAGAACGCCGCCATCATCCGCCGCGTTTTCGCCGGTGAGACCGGGCCGAAGCGGGACATCGTGCTGCTCAACGCGGCCGCCGCGCTCCGGATCACCGGGCGGGCCGTCGACTGGCAGGACGGTCTGGCTCAAGCCGCGCGGGCGATCGACAGCGGCGCGGTCACGGCTCTGCTGAACCGGTGGATCGCTGTTTCGCAGGACCGGGTGGCGGTGCCCTCATGACCATGACCAGGTCCACGATGCTCACCAAGCTGATCCAGACGGCGAACGAGCAGACCGCACGACGCCGTTCCGTCCGGCCGTTCTCCGAGTTGGTCGCGCTGGCGTCGACCGCACCGGCACCCCGCGATTTCGCCGCCGCCTTGCGGGAGCCGGGACTGAGCGTGATCGCCGAGATGAAGCCACGCAGCCCCTCGAAAGGGCCGCTGACAGACGACTACCGGCCCGCCGAACGCGCACGGGCGTACAACAGCGGCGGCGCGGCCGCGATCTCGGTGCTGACCCACGAGGACGGTTTCGGCGGCAGTCCCGACCACCTGCCGATCGCCCGCTCGGCAGGCGAAGTTCCCGTCCTGCGCAAGGACTTCATCGACGACGAGTACCAGATCGTCGAGGCACGTGCGCTGGGCGCGGACGCGTTGCTGCTGATCGTGGCGTCGCTGGCACCGGACCGGTTGGCCGAGCTGCTCGCGTACACCAGAGGCCTCGGCATGGAGGCCCTCGTCGAAGTGCACGACGAGGCCGAGGTCGACGTGGCCCTGGCGGCGGGCGCGGCCGTGATCGGCGTGAACCACCGGGACCTGCGGGACTTCCGGATCGACATGACGCTCACCGCGCGGCTGCGCCACCGGGTCGGATCCGGTCGGCTGCTGGTCGGCGAGAGCGGGATCAACACAGCCAAGGACGCGGCCGCCCTGCGCGAGGCAGGGGCCGCGGCGGTACTCGTCGGCGAGGTCCTGATGCGGGCCGCCGACCCGGAGGCGAAGGTCAGGGAGCTGAGCAACGCATGAGCGAACGCACCAGGTTCGGCCGGTTCGGCGGGCAGTACGTCCCCGAGACGCTGATGGCCGCGCTCGACGAGCTGCAGACGGCATGGCTGCAGTTGCGTGCGGACAACGGTTTCCTCAGCGAGCTGCGGGCGCGCCAGGCGACGTTCGTCGGCAGGCCGACACCGCTGTACCACGCCGAACGGCTGACCGAGCACTTCGGCGGCGCGACCATCCACTTCAAACGCGAGGATCTCTGCCACACCGGCGCGCACAAGCTGAACAACGCGTTGGGACAGGCGGTCCTGGCGCGCCGGATGGGCAAGAGACGGATCATCGCCGAGACCGGCGCGGGTCAGCACGGCGTGGCGACAGCGACCGTGTGCGCCCGGTTCGGCCTGCCGTGCACTGTCTACATGGGAGCCGAGGACATGCGGCGCCAGGAGGTGAACGTCCGCAGGATGCGGATGCTCGGCGCGGAGGTCCGGCCGGTCACCTCCGGCACGGCCACGCTGAAGGACGCGACGTCGGAGGCGATCCGCGACTGGGTGACCAATGTCCGCGACACGCATTACATCATCGGCTCGGTCGTCGGCCCCGCGCCGTACCCGGAGATGGTCCGCGAGTTGCAGCGGGTGATCGGCGACGAGGCCCGCGAGCAGTACCTGGCCGCGGAGAACACGTTGCCCGACACCGTGGTCGCCTGTGTCGGCGGCGGGTCGAACTCGATCGGAATGTTCGCCGGGTTCGTCGACGACCCGAGCGTCGACCTCGTCGGCGTCGAGGCAGGCGGCCTCGGCGTGGAGACGGGACAGCACGCGGCGGCGACCGTCGGTGGCCAGGCGGGTGTGCTGCACGGCAGCTTCAGCTACATCCTGCAGGACCGGCAGGGTCAGGTGCTCCCGACGCACTCGATCGCCGCCGGTCTGGACTACCCCGGCGTCGGCCCGGAGCACGCCATGCTCGCCGAACTGGGCCGAGCGTCCTATGTGGCCGTGAACGACGACGAGGCCGTCGCCGCCTTCAAGCTCTGCACCCGGCTGGAGGGCATCATGCCCGCGCTGGAGACGTCGCACGCGATCCACCACGTCGGTGAGCTCGCCCGTGAGATGGGTCCGGGCGCTCGGATCCTGCTGTGTTTCTCCGGTCGCGGCGACAAGGACATGCACACCATCGAGTCGGTGTCCCCGACCGACATGCCGGTGATCGGAGGTCCGCTGTGACACTGCTGCTGAACCAAGGTGAGCTCGCGCTCATCCCCTACCTGATGGCCGGTCACCCGGACATGGCCACCACCAGGGAGATCGGCCGCAAACTGGTCAACAGCGGCATCGCCGCGCTGGAACTCGGCATTCCCTACAGCGATCCGCTGGCCGACGGCCCGGTCATCCAACGCGCGGGCCAACGGGCGCTGGCCGCCGGAGCCACCACCGAGGCGTGCCTGGAGGCCGCCGCCGACATCGCCGGTGAACAGGCGGCGCCCGTGCTGCTGATGACGTACGTCAACCCGGTCCTCGCCTACGGACCAGAGCGGTTCGCCCGTGACGCGGCACAGGCAGGCGTGACGGGCGTGATCATCCCGGATGTCCCGGTGGAGGAGTCCGCCGAGATCGCGAAGACCATGACCGGCGCGGGACTGGAAACGGTGTTCCTGGTGGCGCCGACCAGTCCGGACGACCGGATCGCGGCGGCGTGCGACGCGTCGACGGGGTTCGTCTACTGCGTGACGGTCACCGGGATCACCGGCAGCCGATCCGTACTGCCCACGGACGTCAACGCACTGCTCGCCAAGGTCCGCACCCACACCGATCTCCCTGTCGCGGCGGGCTTCGGCATCTCCAGTGCCGAGCAGGTCTCGCTGCTCCGGGGGCACGCCGACGCCGCCATCGTCGGCAGCGCCATCGTCAACGAACTCGACGCCGGACGGGATCCCGGCCCGCTCGTGAGGGAGCTGTTGTCAGCATGCAAATGATCGACATCCAGCCACACCGGCTGGGCACGCCCATCCTGCCCGTCCCGTCCACGCAGACCCGGACGCACCTGCCGCCGTCGACCTGGCACCCGGACTCGTGGCGGTCCCGGCCGATCACCCAGCAGCCGGACTGGCCCGACCCCGTCCAGGTGGAACGCGTCACCGAGGAGATCGCCCTGCAGCCGCCGCTGGTGCTGCCGGACGAGATCGGCACGCTGCAACGGTCCCTCGCCGCCGCGGCGGAAGGCAACGCTTTCCTGTTGCAAGCGGGCGACTGCGCCGAGCGGTTCTCCTCCTGCACCGAGCACGGCGTACGCAGCAAGCTGCGGGTGATCCTGCAACTGGCGATCCTGCTGACGTACGGCTCCGGCCTGCCGGTGGTGAAGGTCGGCCGGATCGGCGGCCAGTTCGCCAAGCCGCGCAGCAAACCCACCGAGGTCATCGACGGCATCGAGTTGCCCGCGTACCGCGGGGACATCGTCAACTCCCCCGAGCCGACACCGGAAGCACGCCGCCCGGACGTGGAACGCCTGATGCGGGCGTACCACCACTCGTCGGCGACGCTGAACGTCCTGCGTGCCCTGACCACGAAGGGGTTCGCCGACCTGGAGCAGGTGCACGAGTGGAACACGGAGTTCGTCCGGCGCAGCCCGGCAGGCCAGCACTACGAGCAGGTGGCCGACAACATCACGTGGGCGCTGCGGTTCATGCAGGCGTGCGGTATGAATGGCACGCAGTCCTTGCGGCAGGTGCATTTCTACACCTCGCACGAGGCATTGTTGCCGCACTACGAGCAGGCGCTGACCCGGTACGACAAGAACACCGGCGCCTGGTTCGACACCAGCGCGCACATGGTGTGGATCGGTGACCGCACCCGGCAGCTGGACGGCGCGCACGTGGAGTTCCTGTCCGGGATCGCCAACCCGATCGGGCTGAAGGTCGGCCCGACCACCACACCGTGTGGACTGCGTGATCTCGTCGAGCGGCTGGACCCGGACCACGTGCCCGGCAGGCTCGTGCTGATCTCACGGATGGGCGCCGACCGCGTCACGGACCTGCTGCCGCCGTTGCTCCGAGCTGTCCGGTCCACCGGCCGCTCGGTCGTGTGGGCGTGCGACCCGATGCACGGCAACACGTTCGTGTCCAAGAGCGGCTACAAGACACGGTCGCTGTGCGACATCACCCGTGAGGTCGTCGGGTTCTTCGAAGCCCACAAGCAGGAAGGCGTGCACCCCGGCGGCCTCCACCTGGAACTGACGGGCGACAACGTGACGGAATGCCTCGGCGGTGCGGAGGAAGTCCTCGACACCCACCTGTGCACCCGGTACGAGACGGCCTGCGACCCACGGCTGAACGCGAGCCAGTCCATCGAACTGGCCTTCCGCGTGGCGAACATGCTGCGCGAGCACAGGGGATCGTGACTTCCCGAAGTAGCCCGACCGACTTCCCGAAGTGCCGGGGGTGGTGGCGTGACAGCGGGAAACGCCGCCACCCCGGCGATACCGTTGCTTAGATCTCGCTGAAGCGGGCGGCACAGGGAAACCAGTCGAGGCCGCGACCGCTGCACCGCTAGAGGAGGACCTGTGACCAGCACACAACAGCCGCCTGCCGAGGTAGTGCCCGGCGCACCGGAGAAATGGGCGCGGGAGGGCACGCCCACCACACCGGAAGGCTGGATCGCCAGGGCGAAAGAGCTGCGTGACATCTACGCACTGGACGACGCGGCCCGAGACCGCGCGAACAAGACACCGTACGACGAGATCGCGCTGCTGAAGGCATCCGGCCTCAACAGGCTCTTCGGCCCGAAGGAACTGGGTGGCGGCGCGGGCGAATGGCCGTTGGCGTACAAGGTGATCAGGGAGGTGTCCAGGGGAGACGGATCAATTGGACACCTGCTCGGTTACCACTACATGTGGTTCAACGTGCCCCGCATGGCCGGAACCCCGGAGCAGATCACCAGGATCGAAGCGGAGGCGACCCGCAACAACTGGGTGATGGCAGGCGCGATCAACGCGCGCGACAACGACGTGGTAGTCCGTGACGAGGGCGACTACCTGGTCTTCAACGGCAAGAAGAACTTCGCCACCGGCGTGAAGATCTCGGACGTGACGATCCTCGAAGGAGTGCTGGAGGGAACGGACATCCACGTGGTGGCCCCGGTCCCGACGAACCAGCCGGGCATGATCCCCCATGACAACTGGGACAACATGGGCCAGCGCCTGACCGAGAGCGGAAGCACGACGATCAAGGACGTCCGAGTCCCCTGGAAGGACGCGATCGGCTTCACGGCGGACAAGAAGTTCCACGAGCGCGCCTACGCGACCATGAACGTCCCACTGGGACAGCTGGTGTTCGGCGCGATCTGGCTGGGCATAGCGGCCCAGGCGCTCGACGAGACAGCGGTCTACGCACACAAACACGGCAAGGGCTGGGGTGGCTACGACCGCCTCGTCGACGAACCCCGAGTCCTCGACGTCCTGGGAGACCTGACAGCCAAGCTGTGGGCAGCGGATGCCCTGGTGGACCAGGTGGCTCAGGAAGGCCTCGAACTGCACCGGAACCCGGACGCGGTGACACCCCGCAGCCGAGGCGAGTACAAGATCCGAAGCGCGTCGGTGAAGATCATCGCGGACGCGACAGCACTGGAGATCACGTCAAGGATCTTCGAGATCACCGGAGCAAGGTCCACATCGGAGAAGTTCCGCTTCGACCGCTTCTGGCGCAACGCGCGTACGCACACCCTGCACGACCCGGTGTTCTACCAGAAGCAGGAAATCGGAAACTTCCTCCTGCACGACGAGATCCCCAAACCAGGCTGGTACAGCTGACCCACCACCCCTCGTGAGTGTTTGTCCGGGTTGGAACCCGGACAAACACTCACGAGGGTACTTTGGGGGTTTGGCGGTTGTGGGGTGTCAGCCAGCCGGACAGGTCCGGGCCACCGGGGATGATCCGAGAAGGATTGATCTCGGTGTGCACGCGGTGGTAGTGCAGCTTGATCTCTTCGAAGTCCACTGTCTCGCCGAAACCGGGAGTCTGGAACAGATCGCGCGCGTAGGCCCACAGCACGGGCATCTCGGTCAACTTGGACCGGTTGCACTTGAAGTGCCCGTGGTACACCACGTCGAACCGGACCAGCACCGTGAACAACCGGATATCGGCTTCGGTGATCTGAGAGCCCACGAGGTAACGCTGCCCAGCCAACCGAGAGTTCAACTCGTCGAGAGCAGCGAACAGCAACCCGTACGCCTTGTCGTACTCGGCCTGCGAAGTCGCGAAACCGCACGTGTAAACCCCGTAGTTCACATCATGGGCCAACCGCCGGTTCACCGCGTCGATCTCGTCCCGCAACTCCAAGGGATACAGATCAGGAGCGCCGGCACGAGCATAGGCACCCCACCGGGTAGCGAGATCGACCGTGATGAACTCGTGGTCGTTGGTCACCAGCTTGCCCGAAGGCACATCCACCACAGCGGGCACGCTGTAGCCGTCGTGGTCGGCACCAGCCGCCAGATAGGCCTCACTGAGGTACCGAATCCCCAGCACGGGATCACCACCGGGAAAGCCCCACCCGTGCTCGTCCTGGATCGGATCGGCGTAGGCCACCGAAACGACGTCCTCCAAACCGAGCAGCCGCAGGACCACCAACACCCGGCTGGCCCATGGACAGGCCCGGCTGACCACGATCCGGTAGCGGCCCGGCTCGACCGGCCACTCGACTCCCCCACCCACCGTGAACGCGCTCATAACACCAGTATCCCGTGAAGCACCGCCCCGCACGTGCCTGACTTTCCGAAGTACACAGTCAAAACACCGGGAAACACCCGGCGAGGAGCAAGCCGGGTTGATCCTGGGGTGGGCACATCACCCGGGCAAGGAAGGACGGATCCATGGCAGAGGTCACCACGCTGACCCTCAACGACGGGGTGCGGATCCCGCAGCTCGGTTTCGGCGTCTTCCAGATCCCGCCCGACGAGGTCGTCAAGGCGACCCGGACCGCGATCGACGCGGGCTACCGGCTGATCGACACCGCGACCGCCTACGACAACGAGGAAGGCGTCGGCCAGGCCGTCGCCGAATGCGGTGTCCCCCGCGAAGACCTGTTCATCACCACCAAGGTGTGGAACGACGACCAGGGCTACGACGAGACGCTCCGGGCGTTCGACGTGAGCATGGCCAAGCTCGGACTGGACTACCTGGACCTCTACCTGATCCACTGGCCGCGGCCGAGGCTCGACAAGTACGTCGCGACCTGGCGGGCGTTCGAGAAGCTCCAGTCCGACGGCCGGGTCCGGTCGATCGGCGTGTCCAACTTCGCGCCGGAGCAGATCGACCGGCTGGCGAACGAGTGCGCTGTCGTCCCGTCGGTCAACCAGGTCGAACTGCACCCGGGCCACCCCCAGCACGACCTGCACGCGTACCACATCGCCAGGGGCGTCGTGACGCAGGCGTGGAGCCCCATCGGCCGCAACCAGGGCCTGCTCGAGCACGAGAAGGTCACCGCGATCGCCGAGGCGCACGGCAAAACTCCCGCCCAGGTCGTGCTGCGCTGGCACATCCAGCGCGGGGTCGTGGCCATCCCCAAGTCGGTCCGAGCCGATCGGATCCGGGCCAACATCGAGGTGTTCGACTTCGAGCTGACGCCGTCCGATGTGGACGTGATCGGGCACATCGGCACCGCGCAGAAGGTCGGCCCGGACCCCGCGCTCTTCTTCGACCTCTCCTGACCCCCACGCAGTCCGCGCACGAGGAGGAACCATGTCCGAACAGGACAAGAACGTCGCTGTCTACCGCAGGCTGATCGACGAGTGCTTCAACAAGGGCGACCTCGACGCGGTCGACGCCATCGCCGCGCCGCACTTCGTCGAGCACGAGGTCCAGGCCGAGGGCGTCGGCCCGGACGTGCTCAAGGCGGCGATCACGTTCCTGCGCACGGCCATGCCGGACCTGCGCTTCGAGATCGAGGACATGGCCGTCGTCGGCGACCGGATCTGGTCCCGGATCGAGGCGACCGGCACGCACAACGGCCCGATCTTCGGCCTGCCCGCCACCGGCAACCCCGTCCGGATGGGGTTCATGGACGTCTCCCGCTTCGAGAACGGCCAGATCGTCGAGCACTGGGGCATCCCGGACAACCTCGCGATGCTGCTGCAGATGGGCATCGTCACGCTCCCCCAGCCAGAACCCGCGGCCGACTAGGAACCCACCATGACCGAGCAGATCGAAACCGTCGACCTGGCGTTGGAAGCAAGCCAACTGCCCGGCGTCTTCGCCCGCGCCTTCAACTCCGGCAGCAGCACGGCCGTCGAGCGGCTGTTCGACCAGGACGCGATCTTCATCGCCGAGCCGGGTTTCGCGCTGTCCGGCGCCGAACTCGGCCGCAGCGTCGAGGAGTCGGTGGCCAGGGGTGTGCCGCTGCGGGCCACCCCGAGGCACACCTACGTCACCGGCGACATCGCACTGTTGATCGTGGACTGGGCGATGGACGGCACCGGCCCGGACGGCACGCCGGTCAACGTGCGCGGCACCAGCACCGACGTCGCACGCCGGGGACCCGACGGTGTGTGGCGGTACCTGATCGACAGTCCGAACGGGACCGCGTGATGTCGCTGGCGCTGGTGGCCATGGCGTTGAGCGCGTTCGTCATGGGCACCGCCGAGTTCGTGATCACGGGACTGCTGCCCGAGGTCGCGGTCGGGCTGGAGGTCAGCATCCCCACCGCGGGCCTGCTGATCTCCGGCTACGCGCTGGCGGTGGTGATCGGTGGCCCGCTGTGCATCGCGGCGGGCACCCGGTTGCCGCACCGGGCGATGCTGCTGATGTCCATGGGCTTGTTCGTGCTCGGCAACCTGGTCTGCGCGGTCGCTCCTGGTTACGCGGTGCTGATGGCCGGGCGGGTGCTCGCCGCGTTCGGGCAGGCGGCGTTCCTCGGGATCGGCTCGGTCGTCGCGGCCAACCTCGTCGAACCGCGGCTGCGGTCCCGTGCGATCGCGATGGTCTTCACCGGGATCACGGTCGCCAACGTGTTCGGCTCCCCCCTTGGCACGCTGGTCGGGCAGAACCTCGGCTGGCGCGCCACCTTCTGGATCATCACCGCGATCGCGCTGGCCACCACCGGCGCGGTCGCGGCGCTCGTGCCCGCGCAGCCCAAGCCCACCGGCGGCGGGTTGCGCGGCGAACTCGCGGTGTTCGGCCTGCCACAAGTCTGGCTGACACTGGCGATCACCACGCTCGGGATGGGCGCGCTGTTCGCGTCTTTCAGTTACGTCGCGCCGCTGTTGACCCAGGTAACGGGGTACTCCTCGGGTGCGCTGACCCTGCTGCTCGCGCTCTACGGCGTCGGGCTCGTCGCGGGCAACCTGCTTGGCGGCTGGTTCGCCGACCGGGCACAGCTGGCGACGCTGTTCGGCGGGCTGGCGGCGTTGACCGTGGTGTTGACCGCGTTCGCGGCCTTCGCCGACGCCAAGATCCCCGCGACGATCCTGCTGGTGCTGATGGGCGCGGCCGGTTTCGCGCTGGTGCCCGCGTTCATGACACGACTGATCGACAAGGCGGACGGCGCGCCGACGCTGGCCGCGGCGGCAGGCGGTTCGGCGGCCAACCTCGGCACGTCGATCGGCGCTTACGCCGGCGGCCTGACGATCAGCGCGGGCATGGGCTACACGGCACCGACTGTGCTCGGTGCCGTGATGGCGGCGCTGGGCCTCGGTGTCGCGGTGTTCGCCGCGGCCGTGGAACGGCGAAAGCAGCCCACCCCGGCATAATCCCCACCCCCGTTGCTTGGCAACCAATGTGGCCTTCGTTGCGAAAAACGCAACGAAGGCCACATTGGTTGCACAAAAAAGTGGGGTGGGTGGGGGAGAGTGGGGCGAGAGATTCCGGTCATAGCGTGGCTCGCAGATGGCGGCGACCGCCCGAATGCCGTCGCCGATCGGCTGACGAAGGAGCCAGCATGTCCTCTTTACCCGCCGCACCCGCGACGACACGGTTGCCGACCCTGACCGGGATGCGGTTCTTCGCGGCGATCCTGGTGTTCGTCTGCCACGCGTTCGGATCGAGGATCTTCCTCGACGACGGCGTGAACGACGTGCTGTCCGACAAGGTGTCCCGGCTGGGCTGGGTGGGTGTCTCGTTCTTCTTCATCCTCAGCGGTTTCGTGCTCACCTGGACCGCGCGGCCCGGCGACACGGTCCGGCGGTTCTGGCGCCGCAGGATGGTCAAGATCTTCCCCAACCACCTGGCCACGTGGGCGGTCGCGACGATCTTCATGGTCGTGGCTGGCACCGCGACGTTCCTGAGCATCGGGCCGTCGGCGTTGCTGATCCAGGCTTGGTTCCCGGTGGAGACCATCACCTACAGCCCGAACGACCCGGCCTGGTCGCTGTGCGCCGAGCTGGTGTTCTACCTGTCGTTCCCCTGGTTGCTCAAGGCGGCCAACAAGATCCGCGCCGAGCGGCTGTGGCTGGCCGCCGGGGTCACGTTCGCCGTGCTCGCGCTGGTTCCGTTGCTGGCCAAGGTGATGCCCGACGCGCCGGAGATCTCCTACTACCCCGGTGTGTCCTGGTACGAGTACTGGTTCGTGTACTGCCTGCCCATCGCGCGGGTCCCCGAGTTCGTGCTCGGCATCCTGATGGCGCGGATCGTGATGACCGGGCGGTGGATCCCGGTGCGGCTCAACGTCGCGATGCTGACGCTGATCCCGGGTTTCGCGTTGATGGTGGTCATCCCGGACGTGTTCGGGCTGGTGGCGCCGACCGCGATCCCGCTGGCGCTGATCGTGGCGGCAGGCGCGACCGCGGACATCGAGGGCCTGCGGTCGCCGTTCCGCGGCCGGATCGCGGTGTGGCTCGGTGAGATCTCGTTCGCGTTCTACATGGTGCACATGCTTGTGCTGCAGAAGGGGCCGCTGTCGGCGGGCACCCAGTCCTACGGTGCAGTCGAAGCACTCGGCCTGGTCGCGCTGAGCCTCGTCATCGCGGTCTTCATCGCCTGGCTGCTGTTCCGGTTCGTCGAGGCGCCCGCGATGCGGCGGTGGAGCCGACCGAAAACCAAGGCGGGTAAGGAGAGGAAGGAGGTGGCCGCTACGAGCTGACCAGACCCCCTCAGCCGAAGAACCGTGTGCGGCGGCTGCCGTACACGGTTCTTTCCCGGTCAGCTCAGTGGTCGTGCGGTTCCGGCCGCAGCGGCGCGACAGCGGCCGAGATCTGTGCCAGTCGGGTGCCCTGCCAGCGGGCGTGGCTCAGGTGGTCCTCCAGCTTCACCGTGGCGACGTCACCGGAGACGTACCCGATGCCGTACGGGTTACCACCGGCGGTGTGGGTGATGTCGTAGTCGACGTATCCGGTCGGGACGACGATGCAGCCCCAGTGGCACGCCACGTTGTACAGCGAGAGGAGCGTGGCTTCCTGGCCGCCGTGCAGTTCGTAGCTGCTGGTGAAGCCGATCAACGGCTTGCCTGCCATGTGCCCGGCCTGCCACAGTCCGCCCGTGGTGTCGATGAACGACTTCAGCTGGGCGCTGACGTTGCCGAACCGGGTCGGCGAGCCGAGCGCGAAGCCGTCCGCCCAGATCAGGTCGTCGAGCGTGGCGACCGGGACGTCGGCGGTGGCGTCGAGGTGCGCGCGCCACTCCTGGTTTTTGTCGATCGCGGAGTCCGGCGCTGTCTCGGCGACCCGGCGCAGGCGCACCTCGGCGCCGGCGTCCTTCGCCCCCTGAGCGATGGCCTCCGCGGAAGCGTGCACGTTGCCCGTCGCCGAGTAGTACACGACCGCGATCCGAGAACTCATGACCCAAACCCCTAGCACAGTAGACACAACAGGTAATGCCGAAACGGTAGCGAGCGATCACCGGGCGGCGCTCGGTACGAACGAGAAACGCGTCGGATCTCGTTAAGTGCGCGAACAACGTCAACTGCGCCTACCTGCGGCGACCGGCGAGCGGACACGATCGAACCGCACGTCCCACCCGGAAGGATGGAGAAACCCCGTGGTCAACGACAACCGGCTCACCCGTGACGACTTCGTCGGCACCCTGTTCGGGGCGGCTGCCTTCCAGGTGCTCAACGCGGGCAACGACCTGGGTCTGTTCAAACTGCTCAACGAGCGGCCAGGGCTGACCGCCGACGAGATCAGCGAGGCGCTCGGGCTGCTGCGCCGCCCGGTCGACGTGCTGCTGCTCGGCGCGACCGCGTTGAAGCTCACCACGATGGAAGACGGCGGCTACCGCAACGCGGAGCTGATCGACACGATGTTCGCCACGGACGAGTGGGAGATCATCACGGACCTGATCACCTTCGAGGCGAAGTTCGTCTACGCGCCCCAAGGCGACCTGGTGGAGTCCTTGCGGCACAACACGAACGTCGGCCTACGCCACTTCGAAGGCGAAGGAACGGACCTCTACCACCGGCTGCCCGCCACCCCGCACCTGGAGCAGCTGTTCTACCAGTGCATGCGGTCGTGGTCGCGGCTGTCCAACCCGATCCTGGTGGCGAAGGCCGACCTGACTGGTGTCCGGCGTGTGCTCGACGTGGGTGGCGGCGACGGCGTGAACGCGATCGAACTGGCGAAGGTCAACCCGGGCGTGGACTTCACCGTGCTCGACCTGCCCGGCGCGGTGGCGATCGCGAAGAAGAAGATCGCCGACAACGGCCTGACCGACCGGATCGAGGTGGCCGAAGGCGACATCTTCGCCGACACGTACCCGAAGGGCTACGACGCGGTGCTGTTCGCCAACCAGCTGGTGATCTGGTCGCCGGAGGAGAACCTGTCGCTGCTGCGCAAGGCCCACGACGCCCTGGACGACGGCGGCCGGGTGCTGATCTTCAACGTGATGTCCGACGACACCGGCGACGGTCCGTTGTACGCGGCGCTGGACAACCTGTACTTCACCACGATCACGGCCGACGGCAGCACGATCTACCCGTGGGGGCAGTACGAGCGTTGGCTGACCGAGGTCGGCTTCACCCAGGTCGAGCGGCTCCCCGGCGACACCTGGACCCCGCACGGCGTCATCAGCGGGATCAAGTAATCAGGCGACGTGTTCGTCAGGTCCCGCACCCTTGGCGCGGCGCACAGGCGGCCAGTCCACCGACGGCTGTGGGTGGACCCGGTCGCCTTCGCCACGACGCCGCACGGCCGCGACCAGCTGACGCAGCCAGCCTGATCTGGGCGCGCGGTGTTTCCCGGGGCGTGCGCGTGCCGGTGGCGGTGCCGTCTCGACCGCGGTGAGAATCGGCCGGACCACACCGTCGACCACCCTGCTTCTGTCCGAAAGGGACGGCCTAGGTGGACAGATCCAGCCGGTGTCGACCCGTCCCTTGCAGTCGACCGGCACCGGCCAGTAGTCGCGCTGGGTCGGCACGGGACTGTGCCAGACGACCTCGTGGAAGAACCACGACGAGACGATCAGGGCGAGCGGGTGCGGTGATCGCGCCAGCGTCTCCTTCAGGTCCTGCGCCTCGACGAGCCGGAAGGTGTCGTTGATCGACGGCGCGGTGACGCCGTGCTCGTCGAAACTGATCTCCCCGGCGTGCAGCGCGACACGCACCCGCACGCTCGCCAGCCTGCTGTGCCGTCCGTTGTAGTCGTCGATCTCACGGGCGAGGTGGCCGAGCAGGACGGTCAGAACCGTGCTTTTTGGCACGTGCGGCGGAATGAGCAGGAGCATCCCGTCGCCGCGGTCCTCGTGGTGGCACTCCGGCCAGGCGATGTGGCTGCGCTGGACCGCCCGCCGGACAGCCGCGTTCAGGCCTGACCGCATCGTCAGGTGGTGCCGGTTGGTGCGGCGTGGGTCGGTGAACCGTTCCATGTCGACGACGACGATGGTGCGGTGGACAGCCGGACTGTGGTGTTCCACGGGTTGTGCCTGCCTTCCGGCGATTCTCCTTGCGGGTCAAGCGGTCTGGATGTCGTGCGGGACGTCGAGGTACCGGGTGGCGAAGTCCACCGCGCGTTCGGGTTTGCCGACGACGTCGCCTTCGATGTGCCGGCAGCCGAACTCGCGGGCCTTGCCCTCCTGGGCGGTCGAGTCGACGGCCTGCACAGTGACCTCGGCTTCGAGCTTGTGCGCCAGCTCGATCAACGACTTGATCACCGACGTCGCCGATCGGATGGGGTGGGTGGTCAGTTCCGGCGCGAGCTCGGGCGGGATCACCATGCCGCCGAGGTAGAGCTGCGGAACGAGGTTGATGTGCCGGACGTCCACACCGAACCCGTTGAGCACCAGCCCGACTCCCGTACTCGCGATGGTCACGACCTGCTGGCACCTCCTGCCCGCACGCACGAGGCTGGACTCGTGGAAGCCCAGCTGCAGGAGTTTCGTCGGGAACGAGTGCGCCCGCAGCGCATCGGAGAGGTGCTCGGCGAGCGCGTCGTTGAGCACGAGTCCCTTCGGCAGGTCGATCCGCAGGAACGGGGCCTGGTCGCCGAACAGGCGGTACCACTCCGCGATCTGCCCGGCCGCCTGTCGGATCATCCAGACGCTGATCCGCATCGACCAGTCCATGTCGGTGGCCAGCCGCAGCACGTCGCTGAGCGGGACCGGCCACTGTTGGGGACGCCGCCAGTCCGGGGTGGCGTGCGCCCCGACGATCTCCCCCGTCTCGGCCGACGCGATGGGCGCGTGCGTGAACCACACCTCGCCGGTCTCCAGTGCTCTGGGCAGCCGCGTCAGCGCGAGATTGCGGTCCCGTTCCCATCGCCACTCGACCGATTCGGGGTCGTGGAACGCGACCGCGTCACTTGTGTCCACCGTCGCGGCGTCGAGCGACTGGTACACCCATCGCAGCAACACGGCCGGGTCCGTGTCGCGGGAACGTGTCTGCGCCGCCCCGACCACGGGGGTGACGGCGACGGGTTTGTCGTTGCCGACCTGCAGCGGCCCGCCGAGCAGCGCCACCAGCCGTTTGATCATGTCGCCCGCGCTGGCCCAGCCGGCCGGGTCGGCGATCAGGAAACCGAGGGTGTGATCGTCCAGTTGGGCGACGAGTTCGGCGCTGTCGGCGCCGGACTGGGCCCTGGCGGCGAGGATTCGGCCCGCTCTGGCGCCCGCCGCGGCACCGAGGCGCTTGGTGATCGCGGACAGCCCGTCGAGGCGGATGGCGTAGACGCCCACACCCAGGGCCGCCCGCCTGTCGGCGAGCAGGTCCTTCAACCGCCGCAGGAAGCTGCGCTGATCGGGCAGTTCGGTGACGTCGTCGCGCTCGGCCCTGTGGTCCAGCCATCTTCGGATCTGCATCGAGTCGATGGCGTTGACCATGACGACGTGGATGTCGTGCTCCGGGGAGCGGTCGTCGACGCACAACGAGACCCAGATCCGGCGACCGGTGAACGCGGTGAGCTGCACCTGCCGCGGGCCGGTTCCCGCGGGTGGCTGGCCGGGCCGCCGGTAGAGCGACCGGATCACGTCACGGTCCTGCGCGGTGTGGGCGAACGTGGCCAGTTCCAGTCCACGCAGGTGGTCCCCGGCGCGGCCGAGCAGCTCCTGCAGCGACCGGTTCGAATGGGTGATCCGGCCGCCCGAGTCCAGCACTCCCATCGCCACCGGCGACTCGCGGAAGATCTCCCGGAAGTGCCTCGCGTCCCGCAGCGCGTCGAACTGGCGCTCGGCCCAGGCGTTGTCCAGCGCGGTGAGCATGGTCGTCTGTTCCTGGAGCGCGCGGTTACGCACTCCCGCCGCGTATCCCTCGGAGAACTCCGCGATGACACCCAGCCACCGGTCGCCGGTGGCGAGTGTGCTCAGGAAGTCCCCCAGCAGGCGCACGCTGGCGCCGAAGGACGGCGTGGTGACCATGAACTCCTGGGCGAGCCGAGACCCGATCTCGCCGGGCGACACCGTCGCCAGGCCGGGCGAGAGCACGTGCAGCGAGAGGTTCTGCACCAGCCGCGCCAGTTCCGCCGTGGGGTCCGACGGCAGGTAGCTCCTGTCGGCGAGCGCCACCTCCCACCTGGCGACGACGACCTCTAAGCCCGCGGGGGTGGAAACCCGGCCGGGGCCGGGGTCAGCGGTGTCCGCGTCGTCGAAAGGGGACGCCCACCCCGCCCGCCTCGCCAGCTTCTGGACGAACGCCCTGCGGTAGTCGGGGTCCTCGTGCGGGTTGGGCTCGGCCCAGATCATGTCCCGGACGCCGGTCAGCCGCCGGTCGAGCTCCTGCTCGCTGATGCGCGGCGCCCGGAAGGGCAATCGGGACAGCCAGCGGCGAATCCTTGCGGTCATCCGGCATCCTCTCCGTCCGAACTGTCGTCATCATCCGTGTCACGCACCGGGGGACGGGGAGGGCTTCGGTCCGCGGGTGGATCGTGGTCGAGACGATGCCGGAGTTTCCGGCGCGCTTCGTAGAGGTACTGGCGCACGGTCGCCGGTGTGCAGCCGATTCGCTCCGCTATTTCTCTCGGAGTGAGCCCTTCATACGCCGAACTGATGATCACCTCCCGTTCCCTTGGTGGGAGGCGGCTCACCTCGTCCAAGGTCGCGTTCAGCTCGACTCGTGCCTCGGCATTGCTGTTGGATGGACGCGGCTGGTGAGCTTCCGGTGAGAAATCGGTCAAGATCTCAGGTTTTCTCTTGCGCCGCCGGAACCGGTCGAGCAGCATTTTTTCCGTCGCCGTGCGGACATAGGCTTCGAGCCGATCCCTGGAAACGAGGTCATCCCACCGCCGCATCACCTTGAACATGACCTCGTCCGCGATTTCGTTGGCGTCGGCGACAGTGCCGCGGCGATAACGGACGTACTGGTATGACAATTCCCAGAGCAGTGGGTACTTGTCGTCGAAGTCATCCGGAACAGAGTCACGCCCGGACACGCCCGGCCCGTCGGGCTCATCGGTCACGCTCCGCCGCCCCGACCACGGTCCATCCCCGTCTACCCCTCGTGATGATCTGCCTGTGCCAAGGCACCACGACGATGCCCTCAGCAGGTATCACGCCACCGGGCCGCGACCATAGGTACGAATTCACTCGAAAGAGTGGGTGCCCATGTTCGGCGTGTGACTCTCCCGCTCGGGGACCGTGCTCCTTCAGCGGATCTCAGCGCCGTCGTGTCCCAGTAGCATTTCAGGTGCCGGAAGGAGCCGCCGTTGCCTGATGCCACAGCCGACCGACGGACAGACCCGCGGCAACCCAACATCGCGCGCGTATACGACCACATTCTCGGTGGAAGCCTGCACAACGCACATGATCGGACGTTTGCCGCCGACCTGGCGGCCGCCTTTCCGGCGCTGACCGGAATCATCCGAGCACAACGCTGTTTTCAACGGCGCGCGGTGGAATGGATGCTGGGCAACGGCGTCGACCAGTTCATCGATCTCGGCTCCGGACTGCCGACCGCGGACCACGTCCACCACGTCGCCGGCGACGCCCGGGTCGTCTACGTCGACATGGACTCCGAAACTGTCGAGGACGCCGGGATGATCCTGCACAGCGTCCCCGACGCGGCCGCGATCCGGGCGGACATCCAGCAGCCCGGCGAAATACTCGCCCACACCGAAACCCGGCGCCTGATCGACACCGGGAGGCCGGTGGGGATCCTGGCCATCGGCATCCTCGATTTCCTGCCCCCACCGCGCACGGCCATCGCGCCGCTCACCGGCTTGCGAAACGCGTTCGAGCGGGATGTGTACGTCGCGGCCACGCTGCTCACCGACCAGCCCCCGCTCGACCCCGACCAACTGGGGCTGGCGGCCGCGCTGCTGTTGCGGGCAATCGCCACTCCCATCACAGCGCGACCGCCGGGAACATTGCGGGCATGGCTCGGCGAATCCGGATTCCAGGAAGCCGAGTACGGTTCCATCCCGGAGCGGCAGGAGGAGCCGTTGCCCGCGGCGGAGACATTCATCGGCCGCGGCGGCGCGATTCCACCGGGGTGAAACCGCGCCACGGTCCAGGTTAGGCGGGAGTGCTGAACGTGCCGTACTCGCTGCCGAAGAACACGAGCGGACGCGCGCCGTCGCCGAGGTCGGCGTGGTGCACCCTGGCGACGACGATGACGTGGTCCCCGGCGAGGTGCTCGGCGAACAGCGAGCACTCCAGCCACGCCACCGAGCCCGGCAGCACGGGCATCCCGCCCGGCGACGCGGACCAGTCCAGCCCGCGGAACTTGTCCCCGCCCTTGGCCGCCACCTGCGCGGACACCTTGCGCTGGTCGTCGCCGAGGATGTTGAGGCAGTACCGGCCGGACGTGCGCACGACCGGCCAGCTCGTGCTCGTGTGTGCCACGCAGAACGCGACGAGCGGTGGATCCAGGGACACCGACGTGAACGAGTTGACCGCGAGCCCGACCGGACGGCCGGTGCGCGGGTCCAGTCCGGTGATCGCGACGACGCCGGTGGCGAACCGGCCGAGGATGTCCCGCAGCCGCCGTGCGTCCAACATTTCCTCTGTGGCCTGGTCGGTCATGACAGTTCCGCCTCTCCGGAATTTCGGCGCTTGGTCACCTTGGGCTGGCACCGTTCAGTTCGGTGCGTACTGGTGGTTGGTTTGCGCCACGTTCCCCTGAGGTGCGGTTGGGTGCCACGCGGCCTGCGTCCGATCTTGGGGTTGACACAGAGGGTGTCATGGCTGGTCACCTTTCGTAGTGGTCACGCCGCGCGCCGTTCGCGCACCGGCTGGGACAGCTGCGTCCGGCTCAGTTCCGCGGCGTACAGAGCGATGAGTTCGTGCAGGCGGTAGCGGACGTTGCCGCGTTCGTCCACGCCGGCGATGTCGACGACCCGTCGGTCGACGAGGAGGTCGAGCAGCCGCTCCGACTCGTGCACAGTCCGCGCCGAACCGGCGCTCGCCTCGTACACGTCAAAACCTTCGCGGGGCAGAGTGCTCAGCGAGTACCACATGTGTTTCGCCGCGTCCGGCATGCCGGTTGTCGCGGACTTCAGACTGGCTCGGATGTCGAGCGTGCCGTGGGAGAACTCGTCCAGCCGCCGCCGTGGATCACGCAGCCGCGACGCGAGGTGCCGGAGGCTCAGGTGCGGCCGGGCGACCAGGCGGGCGGCCGCGGCCCGCACCGGCAGGGGCAGGTGTCCGGCCAGGCGCAGGATCTCCCGCATCGCCTCCGGTTCGACGAGCGCGCGGTGCGCGCCGACGATCCCGGTGAACATCTCGACGGCTTCCGACTCGGTCAGCGCACCGACCTCGACCGGGTACACCCCGGCCAGCTCCGTGACGGTGGTACGGCTGGTCATCAGCACCGCCGAGCCAGGCCCGCCCGGCAGCAGCGGCCGCACCTGGTGCGCGTCCACCACGTCGTCGAGCACGACCAGCACCCGGCGGGTGGCCAGCAGGCTGCGGTACATCGCTGTCCGCTCGTCCGGGTCGGCGGGGATGCGCGCGTCCGAGACACCCAGTGCCCGCAGGAAACCACACGCGATGTCGCCGATCCCGGCCTCACCCAGTTCGGCGTAGAGCTGCCCGTCCGGGAACCGGTCACGCAGCTGGTGCGCCACGTGCGTGGCCAATGTGGACTTCCCGGCGCCGCACCTGCCCAGCAACGCGACGATTCGCACACCGGCCGTGTCGTCCGCGGTCAGCACGCGGCGGATCTCGTCGGTGTGCTCCGGGCGTTCGACGAAGTCCGGCGCGTCGGCGAGCAGTTGCGCCGGAACACGAACGGCCGCGGTGGCAACCACGGCCCGTTGCGGCGGTTCCCCGTTGAGGATCCTGTCGTGCAGTTCCTGGAGTTTGCGGCCGGGTTCGACACCGAGTTCGTCGACCATCACCGCACGCCCCGCCCGGTACACCGCCAGCGCATCGGCTCGGCGGTCGTCGCGGTGCAACGCGAGCATCAGCTGCCAGCGCAACCGCTCGCGCAACGGGTGCTGTTCGACCAGCGCGGTCAGTTCGTCGACCAGGTGGGCGTCCATTCCGGACGCGAGTTCCAGTTCCACGCAGTCCTCGAGCACCGAGAGCATCCGCTCGTCCCACTTGGCCGCGACCGCTCGCACGACCGGGCTGTCCACCTCCGCGAGCACGGGACCGCGGAACAGGCGCAACGCCTTGCGGTACACGGCGATCGCCTCGCGGTGGTCCCCGGCGTCAGCGATCGCCCGCGCCTCGCGGACCCACGTCTCGAACACGCCCGTGTCGATCTTGTCGGCGGCCAGCCGGAGCGAGTAGCCGGACGCGGTCGTCTCGATCAGCCCGCTGCCGGCGCCCGCGGCCACGAACGCCCGCCGAAGCCGCCAGACGCACGTCTGGATCTGTTCCGACGCGGTCTTCGGGGCGCACCCGCTCCAGACGGCTTCAATCAACCGCCCCACCGACACGGTCTTGTTGACCTCCAACAACAGCACCGCGAGCACGGTCAGCTGACGGTTCCTGCCGAGCGAGACCGGCTCCCAGTCAACCGACACGCCGAGCGGCCCGAGCACACGAAACCACATGAGGTGTCCCCCAATCTTGTCCCGGTTTCCTCGATACCGGAAACGCTAACGGACAATTGCGGATCGCCGGGTGGCACACAGGATTCAAAACACCTCCCACCTGCGGTTGCCGCCTCGTCGAAGGGTGTGCGATAAGTGACTGGACAACGGTGTGTGAAAAGTCTTCGCACGTATCGCGCGCCGCGACTTGACCAAGTGCGGGCCGATCACGCGTATCCGGGCATGCACGCAGGTCAGCCGTGGTTCGCTCGGCTCATGACCACCCCACCGGGCTGGGGGCTGCTGCTCGACAGGGACAGCCGTGAACCCATGTACCAGCAGCTCTACACGCAGCTGCGGGACCTCATCGTGGTGCGACGGCAATTCGCACCGGGTACCAGATTGCCCGCGTCGAGAACCCTGGCCGACGAATTGGGAATATCCCGCAATACCGTCTTGTTGGCGTATCAACGCCTGCGGCAGGACAATTGCATCGACGGCGCGCCGGGAGCGGGCACAGTGGTCCTCCCGCCGCCGCGGGCACTGGTGCCGCCACCCGCTCCAGGACGTTGTGACGCGTTGTCCGGCCGCGCGCGAACGGCCATCGCGAACGGCCCGGGCCACCTGATCGACCGCAGCGCGTGCAACCGGCCGTTCGCCGTCGGCATGCCTCCGCTGGACGTGTTCCCGTCGTCGTTGTGGGGGAAGCTGACGGCGAACAGGCTGCGCAAACCACCCGTGCGGCTGCTCAGCGGCTGCGAGACGCTGGGCTTCGCCCCGTTGCGGGAGGCGATCGCGGCGTATCTGGGTCTCATGCGCGGAGTGCGGTGCCGTGCCGAACAAGTCGTGGTCACTCGTGGCGCGGAACACGCGCTGGATCTGGTGGTCCGTTCGCTGCTGGAACCGGGCGACGCCGTCTGGCTGGAGGAACCCGGCACCATCGAAGCCCGTGCGGTGGCGACGTGGCACGGGCAGCGCGTCTGCCCGGTGCCGGTGGACGACGAAGGCATCGTCGTGGACGCCGGTCCCGACGCGCGAATGGCCATCGTGTCCCCGGCGCGGCAACTGCCGCTGGGAACAGTCATGTCCGAGCGGCGGCGCAAGGGTTTGCTCGACTGGGCATCGCGGACCGGTTCGTGGGTCGTGGAGTTGGACACCGAGGCGCCGTTCCTGGCGCCGGACGCGGCGCCGCCGTTGCAGACCGAGGACGCGCACGGACAGGTCATCCACGTCGGCACGTTCCGCAACCTGTTGTTCCCCGAGATCCGTGCCGGGTACTGCGTGCTGCCGGAGTCGTTGGTCGACCCGATCAGCGCGGTGCTGTGGCAGTCGGGCAGCGGGGTGTCCTCGCTGATCCAGCACGTGCTCGCGGATTTCGTGAACTACCAGTACTTTCCGCGTTATCTGCGTCGGGTGCGGGACGTGTGCGCGAGCCGCCGCGCAGCGCTGGTCGCCGCGCTGGGGCAGTACGGGGCCGACTGGCTGACCGTGCGGGCCGACTCGGCGGGCGGGAGTTTCCTGGCGTGTCTCACCGACCACCCGATCGACGAGCAGACGCTCACCGAGCGTGCCGCACCCGCTTCGCTGTCCCTGCACAGCGTCGACCGTTACTACGTGGGCCAAGGCGAGCTCAGCGGAGTCGTGCTCGGCTACGCGGCGGTCGGCGAGGCCGCGATCGTGCCCGCCGTGCAGCGCCTGGTCGACGTACTTCGTTAGCTTGCCGATCTTGGCACCCTCCGAGGGCCGCCGTTGGCACTATGTCCGCCGGACAGCTGGTCATACGGTGCTCTCATGGACATCCGGGATGACGACGCCGAGCAGCTGCGCGAGTGGTCCGCCCAGTCCGGTCCGCGCGCGAACCGGGCGGCGATGGTGCTGATGGCCGCCGACGGCATGCCGCTCACCGAGGTCGCACGTCGCCTGCGGACCACTCGGTCGACCGTGACGGCCTGGTGCAACCGTTACCGCGACGAAGGCGTGGACGGCTTGCGCGACCGGCCACGGCAAGGCCGTCCACGCGTGATCCACGACGTGGAACTGGTGCTGCGCACCCTGATCACGTCGCCGAACGGCCAGGCGTGGCGCCGCTGGTCGACCCGTTCCCTGGCAGGGGAGGTCGGCACGTCCAACGGCAGCGTGGCGCGTGTGTGGCGCCGCTGGAGGTACCGGTCGGACGCGCCGGGCGAGTTCCAGTTGCCGCTCACCCCGCCGATCCCGGCGCGCATCGTGGACGTCGTCGGCATCCACACCGGCAGGCACCGGCTGGTGGCCGTGCGGACCACCGGCGACCCCACTGTCCCGAGTAGACGATTACCGGTCGTGCGTACCGACGCGGCGGCGACGTTCGTCGCGCGTGTCCTGGCCCGGCACGGTTCGGCGCTCCACCTGATCGGTGCCGACGCGGAGGTGTACGAGGAGCCGGAGGTCCGCGCCCTGCTCGACGCCAACCCACGGCTGCGCGCGCACGTCGTGACGCCGGACTTCGACTGGCTCGACGTCACAACCCTCGCGCTGGGCATCGCGAAGGCGACGCCGTCACCACGTCACCAGCACGCCGTGGTCGCCACGGTCTGCCAGTTCGTCGATGCTCTGCGTCGCCGGACCACACCCGTGACCTGGGTCCAGGACACGGCTTGCGCGATTCCTGCGCGGCGGAGCGCTTGAATCGGGCAGGATCTCTACCATGGAGTTCTTCTGCTACCACCGCGACCGGCGCGACTCGTTGGCTCTGCGTGAGGAGCTGTTGGAAGCGCACTGGTCCTACATGGACGAGTACGCCAAGGAGATGATCGCCCGCGGGCCGACCTTCCTCGACGACGACACGTTGACCGGCAGCGTGCACATCCTCGACCTCCCCGACGCCACGGCAGCGAGGGCGTTCGCGTTCGACGAGCCGTGCTACCAGGCCGGTGCGTACCGGGACGTGATGATCCGCCGGTGGCGCAACCTGCTGGGACGCACGATGTGGGACTTCCACGGCGGCCGCGACGGAGGCGACCGGTACGCGGTGATCGGCCTCGGCGCGGGCGAACCCGTCGACGAGACCCCGCCGGCCGACCAGGAGGAGCTGATCGCCTACGGGCCGCTGCTGGCCGACGACGGCGTCACCTGGCTGGGTACGGCGGTGCTGCTGCGGGCATCAGGTCCGGAGGAAGCACGCTCCGTCCTGACGCACGACCGCTACGCCGACGTGGAAGTGCACAACTGGGCGTTCGGCGGCCGGGAGTAGTTCCAGCCGCGATGGCAGTGCGCTTGACAGTCAAGCGCACTGGACGCGGTTGTTCCCCGTCCAGAACTTCTCCAGCCACATCGCTCCGCCGGTGCCCCACTTGCTGTAGACAGGGTGCACCCCGGCGTTGGCGAAACACTGCTCGTAACTCGAATGCCGCGCGCGAGAAATCCACCGGGACAATGCCCCTCGACGCAACGGCCCGCCACTCAGGGCAACGTCGACGACTAACAGTCCGGTTTCTCCCACACCGACACGTGCTTGACACTCTCATGGGTGAACGGGTGCCTGGTCCAGCCGCCCCAGCGGTTGTACAGCCGCAGACCGGCGAGCTGGGCCATCAGGTCGAGTTCGGCGGGCCACACGTACCGGAACGGGATCGAGTGGTTCTCACCGCGGCCGTTCTCGATCTCGATGTAGGTCGACGTCATCGACTGGGTGGACATGTCGTAGACGTCGAACGCCCACTGCGTCCCGCTGGAGTACAGGGGCACGATCTTGTGGCCGGGCGGGAGCTTGCGCACCTCGGGCACTTCGACCTCGACCACGAACTTGCCGCCGGGCTGCAGGTGCGCGGCGACGTTGCGGAAGCACGCCACCTGCGTCTCCTGCGAGGTCAGGTACGTGATCGTGTTGAACACGCTGTACACCAGGGTGAACGTGTCCGGCACCTGGGCTGTGGCGAAGTCGCCGATGGTCACGTCGATCGCCGAACCGCCCGGCTTGGCGTGCAGTCTCGCCACCATGGCCCGCGACAAGTCGATGCCCCGCACCTTCACCCCGCGCCGCGACAACGGCAACGCGATTCTGCCGGTGCCGATTCCCAGCTCCAGAGCGGTTCCCGTGCCCGTCAGCTCGGCGAGCACGTCGACCGCGGTGTCCACGATGCCGGGCAGGAACATGTCCGAGGACGACTCGTCGTACCTCCGCGCCACGCGCTCGCTGAAGTACCCGTCTTCACCAGTCACCCCCGCACACTACCGTCGCGTCCAGAAAGGACGCGGAGCGACACGGTCTAGTGGATCTGTTGACCGAGCAACGCGATCGCGGAGCGGACCGCGACCTCGGTGATGTCGGTGGGTTTCCCGCCATCCTCGAGCGTGCTCGCGAACAGCTCGCGCAGCCCGCCCAGCAGGATGATCGCTTCCTCGCGGGTGACCGGGCGGATCCCGGCGACGCGCAACTCCTCGGTGTCGCAGAGCTTCAGCACCATCTCGACGAACGCGTCCATCATGCCGCGCAACAGCGGACGGGTGACGGTGCCGAGCGCGGGCAGGTCGCGGATCCAGCTGAGGGTGATCGTCGGCGCCGACTCCGCGCACGCGATCCACGCCTCGACGGCCGTGCGGATCTGGTCCTGCCACGGCGCCTTCGGGTCGACCGCGGCGGTGATCCGGCGGATCATCTCGGCGTTCGCCTCCACGAACAGCGCGGCGAAGCACTCCTCCCGGCTCGCGAAGTGCTCGTAGAAGGTCCGTCGCGACGTACGGGCGTGACGCACGATGTCGGCGATCGTCGTGTTGTGGTAGCCGTTCTGCTCGATCGACGTGGCCATCCCGTCAAGCAGGCGCCTGCGGAAGGTGTCCTCGGCTGTCGTCGTCACCAGAGTCACGGTATACGCCTCCGTCCGGTCACCCCTTGCGACCAGATGGTACGTCAGCGTACCGTCTCCATGGTACGGTCACGTACCACGGTGGGAAGGACAACGGTGATGCTTCCTCCAGGCCCGAGGACGCCGAGTCTCGTACAGGGCGCCTACGCGCTTCTCATGCCACAGCGCGGCATGAGACGACTGCGCAGGCGCTACGGCGACGCGTTCACGGTCAAGCTGCCGATCTTCGGCCGTGCCATGGTGGTCAGCGACCCGGCCCAGGTCAAGCAGATCTTCCTGACCAGCACGGACGTCCTGGAGAACATCGAACCCAACCTGGGCAGGGTCCTCGGCCCCGGCTCGCTGTTCGCGCTGCACGGCGAGAACCACCAGAAGCAGCGGAAACTGCTCGTACCGCCGTTCCACGGCCGCAGGCTCGCCGCCTACGAGCAGATCATCGAGGACGAGACCGTCCGGGAACTGGCGTCATGGCCGGAGAACACACCGTTCCCCGTGCAGCCGTCGATGATGCGGATAACCCTCAACGCCATCCTGCGCGCGGTCTTCGGCGCCGAGGGCTCCGAGTTCGACGAGCTGCGCGACCTGCTGCCGCCCTTCGTCGAGCTCGGCTCACGGCTGGCCACGCTGCCCCTCCCGCAGGACTCGTGGTGGAGCCCGTGGCACAGGTTCCGGCGGATGCGAAGCCGGTACGACGACATCATGGCCCGGCTGATCGCCAAGGCCGACCACCTCGACCAGCGTGACGACGTGCTCGCGATGCTGCTGCAGAGCCGCTACGACGACGGCTCGCCGATGAACCACAGCGACATCGCCGACCAGCTGCTTGCCCTGCTCACCGCCGGGCACGAGACCACCGCGACCACGCTCGCGTGGACCGTCGAGCGCCTGCGCCGCCACCCCGGGGTCCTGCACGACCTCGTCGACGAGGTGGACGCGGGCGGGAAGGCGCTGCGGGAGGCCACGATCCTGGAGGTCCAGCGAATCCGGCCAGTGATCGACATGATCGGCCGCCAGGTGCGGTCCGACCGCATGGACCTGGGCCCGTGGACGCTGTCGCGCAACGACCGGGTGCTCGTCAGCATCGCACTGCTGCACGACGACCCGTCCGTCTTCCCGGACCCGCGTGCCTTCCGGCCGTCGCGCTTCCTGGACACCAAACCGGACTTCTACGCGTGGATCCCGTTCGGCGGCGGCACCAGGCGGTGCATCGGCGCGACCTTCGCGAACATGGAGATGAACGTCGTCCTGCGCACGATGCTGCGCGACTTCACGATGCTGTCCACGAACGAGCCGGACGAGCGGTGGCACAACCGGGGCGTCGCCAACGCGCCCAAGCACGGCGGTGTCGCGGTCGTGCGGCGCCGGACCCGTTCGTCCACCGGGTCGACGCCGGTAACGACCGCAGGAGCCCAGTCATGAAGCCAGTCACCAAGATCGCGGACGTCGGACGGGGCATCTCCCTCGCCTACGAGCAGTTCGGCGACGAGGGCGCGGAGCCGTTGGTCCTCGTCGCGGGCCTCGGCCAGCAGCTGCACACGTGGCCGGTGTCGCTGTGCGAGCGTCTCGCCGACCGCGGCTACCGGGTGACCAGGTTCGACAACCGGGACGTCGGCGAGTCGACCCACATCCGCTTCCGGCCGCCGCACCCGGTGTCGATGTTCCTGGGCAAGTTCGACCCGCGGCAGTACGACCTCACCGACATGGCGGACGACACCGTCGGCCTGCTCGACGCCCTCGGCTACGACTCCGCCCACCTGGTCGGCGCCTCGATGGGAGGGATGATCGCGCAGACAGTCGCAGCGCTGCACCCGCAGCGGGTGCGCACGCTCGTGTCGATCATGTCGACGACCGGCGCCCGCCGGGTCGGCAGGCCCGCGCTGACCACGTGGCGGCTGATGGCAGCACGGCCGCCGCGCACCCGCCAGCAGGCCGTCGACCAGGCGGTGCGGATCTTCCGGCACATCGGCGCGCACGGCTTCCCCTTCGACGAGGCGTACGTCCGCGACGAGGCCGGGATCGCGTGGGACCGCGACCCGTCCACCGGCGGCACTGTCCGGCAGCTGGCCGCGATCTTCAAGTCCGGCAACCGCACCAGGCAGCTGCGTTCCGTCGTTGCCCCTACGCTGGTGATCCACGGCGACCGTGACCGGATGGTCAACCCGACCGGCGGCGCGGCCACCGCCAGGGCGATCACCGGCGCCCGCCTGGAGACCATCCGTGGCTTCGCCCACGACTTCCCGGCGGGAGTGTGGCCGGTGCTGATCGACCTCATCGCCCGGCACACGGCAAGGAGGACCGATGCCTCAGCTCCCTAAGCTCTCCGGACGTCCTGTGATGATCACCGGGGCCGCGTCGGGGATCGGCCGCAGCCTCGCGCAGCGGCTGTCCCGGCTCGGCTCGCCCGTCGCCATCGCCGACGTCAACGAGACCGAGCTGGAGAAGACGGCGGCATCGCTGTCCGGGCAGGTGCTCACCCGTGTTCTGGACGTGAGCGACGCCGACGACCAGCTGAAGTTCGCCGACGAGGTGCGTGCGTGGCTGCCCGGCCCGCTGGCCGCGGTGTTCAACAACGCCGGAGTGAGCATCTCCACCAGCGTGCTCGACACGGTCGTGGAAGACGACACATGGCTGCACGACATCAACTTCCACGGTGTCGTCAACGGGACGCGGGCGTTCCTGCCGATCCTCGTCGCGCAGAACTCCGGCGTCGTGGTCAACACGTCCAGCGTGTTCGGCCTGCTCGGCATGCCCAACCAGAGCGCGTACTGCGCCGCGAAGTTCGCCGTGCGCGGGTTCACCGACTCGCTGCGCCAGGAACTGCGGGGCACCGGGGTCAGCGCGGTCAACGTGCACCCCGGCGGGATCAAGACCAACATCGTCCGCAACGGCCGGTACCGCAAGGACCCGGAGAACCGCGGCCGCACCCACGAGCAGATGGCCGACCAGTTCGACGCCATCGCGATGACCACGCCGGACAAGGCGGCCGAGATCATCCACCACGGCGTCGAGCGCGGCAAGGCCCGCATCCTGGTCGGGCCGGACGCGTACGTGTTCGACGCCCTCGCCCGGATCACACCGACGCACTACTACTCCGTGATGCTGCGGCTGCAGTCCGGGCTCCGGTCCCGGCAGAAGGGAACCCCATGACCGAGCACGTCGACGTGTTGATCATCGGCGCCGGCCTGTCCGGCATCGGTGCGGCACACCACATCCACTCGGCCTTCCCGCGCCGGACGTACGCGATCCTGGAGGCGCGCGAGGCGATCGGCGGGACGTGGGACCTGTTCCGGTACCCGGGGGTGCGCTCGGACTCCGACATGCACACCCTCGGCTACCGGTTCCGGCCGTGGACGCAGGCGAAGTCGATCGCCGACGGCCCGTCGATCCTCTCGTACATCAAGGAGACGGCGGCCGACGCGGGCATCGACCGGCACATCCGGTTCGGGCACAAGGTCGTCGAAGCATCGTGGTCCACGAAGGACTCGAAGTGGACGGTTCGGGCCGAGCACGACGGCAAGCCGGTCGAACTGACGGCGTCGTTCCTGTACTCCTGCGCGGGGTACTACCACTACGACGCCGGGCACACCCCTGACTTCCCCGGCATCGAGCGGTTCGGCGGGACGGTGGTGCACCCGCAGCACTGGCCCGAGGACCTGGACTACAAGGACAAGAAGGTCGTCGTGATCGGCAGCGGCGCGACGGCGGTGACTCTCGTGCCCGCGATGGCCCCGGACGCGGCGCACGTGACGATGCTGCAACGCTCCCCCACCTACATCGCGACGCTGCCGGGCGAGGACGCGGTCGCCAACGGTTTGCGGCGGGTGCTCGGTGACCGGGCCGCGTACATGATCTCGCGGTGGAAGAACGTCATCCTGCACACGGCCGTGTACCAGATCAGCCGTCGCCGTCCGAAGATCGTGAAGGCGGCACTGCGCAAGATGACCGCGCGCCAGCTGCCCGAGGGCTACGACATCGACACCCACTTCAAACCGCGCTACCAGCCGTGGGACCAGCGGCTCTGCCTGGTGCCGGACGGTGACCTGTTCCGCGCGATCAGGCGTGGCCAGGCTTCCGTGGTCACCGACCACGTCAAGGAGTTCACCGAGACGGGCATCCGGCTGGAGTCGGGCGCGACGCTCGACGCGGACATCGTGGTCACCGCGACGGGTCTGCGGCTGCTGGCGTTCGGCGGCATGCGGATCGTCGTCGACGGCACCGAGGTCCACCTGCCGGACACCATGGCGTACAAGGGCATGATGCTGTCCGGCATCCCGAACTTCGTGTTCACGATCGGCTACACGAACGCCTCGTGGACCCTCAAGGCCGACCTCGTCGCCGAGTACACGGTCCGGCTCATGCGGCACATGGACGAGCACGGCTACGTCCAGTGCGCCCCGGCCAACGACGACCCTTCCGTGACCACTCAGCCGCTGCTGGACTTCCAAGCAGGGTACGTGCTCCGCTCGATGCACGAGTTCCCCAAGGCGGGTTCCCGCGCGCCATGGCAGCTTGGCATGAGCTACGCCCACGACGTGGTCAAACTCCGCTACGGCAACGTCGACGACGGCGTGATGCGGTTCTCCCACGGCAGGAAGCTCAAGTCGGTCAACGAGGTGGTGACGTCGGCTCGGTCGGCGTGACCCGGTTGCGCACGGCCAGCTTGTCGGCGAGGTTCTGAGCGAGCGCCACGGTGTTGTCCCGCAGGACACGCGCGTTCTCCGGGGTCGGCAGTTCCTTGTCGGTACGAGGCGGGTTCGGGCTTGCCTTGACGTGCAGCAGGACTTCGAGGTTGTCGACCCGGAAACGCACCACCACCCAGTCGAAGTAGCGCCGGAACTCCTGGGTCGTCAGGTTGTCCGACACGTCCAGCCGCGTCAGGCCGGGCGACGGGATCTCCAACGGGCCGAACCGGCCGGTCAGGCGGCTGCGCATGGTGAGCTCGACGTCGACGTCGACGTCCTGCGGTCCGCCGAACTTGCACAGCCGCACCGGGTCGTCGTCCTCGTAGGTGCTCCGGTCGTCCACTGGCGTGCCGGGCGTGATCAGGCGGTCCGCCAGAGCGCGGTCGAGCGCCGAGCACGGCGGCGGCTGGCGGTACCCGTCACCGGTGCGCCACGGGTTGGGCGTCGTGTCCCGGTCGCCGCCGTTGACCACCAGCAGGACACCCAACGCCACCTCGGCGACGACGAGCAGCCCGACCGCGACGAGCGTCCACCACTGACGGCGTGCCATGCGCGCATTGGACCAGATCCACCGGTCCCCCGGAACCGCCTATGTGGCCGCTAAGGTTGCGAGTGTGGAACCGGCAGCCGTCGATCGAGCCGTCGAGGCGTTCACCGAGGCGAGGCCGCGCCTGTTCGGCATCGCCTACCGGATGCTGGGCAGCGCGGTCGACGCCGACGACCTCCTGCAGGACGTCTGGCTGCGCTGGCAGACCTACGACCACTCGAAAGTGGACAACTCGACAGCGTTCCTGGCGACGGTGACCACCAGGCTGGCGATCAACGCGACGCAGAGCGCGCGTGCGCGGCACGAGACGTACACCGGGCAGTGGCTGCCCGAGCCGGTCGACACCGCGGCCGACCCCCAGCTGGGTGCGGAGCGCGAGGCGGCGCTCGAGTTCGCCGTGTTGATGTTGCTGGAGAAGCTCCCGGCCACCGAGCGGGCCGCGTACGTGCTGCGTGAGGCGTTCGACTACCCGTACGCGCAGATCGCCGAGATCGTCCAGGTGAACGAGGTCGCCGCACGGCAGCTCGTCAGCCGCGCCCGTAAACACCTGGCGGCCGAGCGGCGCACGCCCGCGACCCCCGCTGACCAGCGGCGGCTGCTGACGGCGTTCGTCGCGGCGGCGAAGTCCGGCGACCTGGCCACCTTGGAGGAACTGCTCGCCGCGGACGTGGTCAGCTACTCCGACGGCGGCGGCGTGGCGCGCGCGTCCAAGATCCCCGTGGTGGGCCGCGAGCGGGTGTCGAAGTACGTCAGGGCGTTCGCCGACCGGTTCTGGGTGGGCGTCGACGTCGACTGGGTGGACGCCAACGGCCAGACAGCCGCGTTGCTCACAGTGGACGGTGAGCGCTACGGGATGGTGACGGTCGCCGTGTCCGACGAGGGCATCGACCGGGTGCTGTGGCTGCTGAACCCCGGAAAGCTCGGCGCGATCCAGGCAAACGCAACGAATGCCGCCTTGGTTGCACCCGACGCGAGCGCGGCCCGGCCTCCCTGCCGTGAGGGCCGCGTTAGGGGCGTCTGATGCCGGAAAGGTGGCCTTCACGGCACAGCTGGGGGCTGGCGACGTATCCGGCGAGCAGGCCGAGCGCGCCGTCGATGGCACGCGTGTGCACGTCCACCGACCCGGCGGCGCGGGCGAGGACGTAGCCGCCTTGCAGCACGGCGACCAGCGCGGTCGCCGTGGCACGGGCGTTCACGCGGTCGTTCGACGCCTCGGCGAGGAGTTCGGCGAGGCGGTCGGTCAACCAGGTGAACGTCTCCTCCACCGGCCTGCGCAGCCGCGGGTCGGCCATGACGTCGGGGTCCTGCGTGAGGCCGCCGATCGGGCAGCCCTTGAGCACCTCGCGTTCGAGGCGGAAGTACGCCGTGATCCGGTCCATCGCCGTGCCTGGCCCGGCGAAAGCCGCATCGGCCCGAGCACGCAGCTCTTCGGCGCTGCGGTCGATCGCGGCAAGGGCGAGGTCGGACTTGCCCGCGAAGTGGTGGTACATACTGCCCTGTCCGACACCCGAACGGGCTTGGATCGCCTTCGGACTGGTGCCCACGTAGCCGCGTTCCCACAGCAGCTCACGGGCACTTTCGATGAGCCGTTCCCTGGTGTCCACCCGACCAAGCGTACATACCAGTAGGTACAACGCCGGAGCCTGCCGGAGCGAGAACAGCGGGATGCTGGAAAGGTGGGGGCACGGGGTCGACGATTCGGGAGGACAGGACATGGACCAGGTCGAGTACGACCTCATCGTGCTGGGCGCGGGACCTGTCGGCGAGAACGTCGCCGACCGCGCCGTGCAGGGCGGGCTGACCGTGGCGCTGGTCGAGCACGAGTTGGTCGGTGGCGAGTGCTCGTACTGGGCGTGCATGCCCTCGAAGGCCCTGTTGCGCTCGGCGCAGGCGATACGAGCGGCCAAGCAGGTGGACGGCGCCGCGCAGGCCGTCACCGGCAGCCTCGACGTGGCGGCGGTCTTGCAGCGCCGCAACTCGTTCACCCACAACTGGAAGGACGACAGCCAAGCCGACTGGGTGGCAAGCGCGGGCATCACGCTGGTCCGCGGCGTCGGCAGGCTGAACGGACCCAAGCGCGTCACCGTGACAGCCTCGGACGGCACAGAGACAGCATTGACGGCGAAGCACGCGGTCGCGGTCGCCACAGGCACCGACGCGTTCATCCCGGACATCGAGGGCCTGCGCGCGGCACAGCCGTGGACCAGCCGCGAAGCGACAAGCGCGCAGGAGGTCCCCGAGAGCCTGGCCATCATCGGCGGCGGCGTCGTCGCGACGGAGATGGCAACGGCGTATGCCGGATTCGGCACGCGGGTCACGCTCATCTCGCGAGGTGGCCTGCTGTCCGGAATGGAACCGTTCGCGGGCGAAATGGTCACCGCAGCACTGCGTGAGCAGGGCGCAACCGTGCTGCTCGACACCGAGACCAGGAAAGTCCGGCGAACCGACACCGGAGTCGAGATGGAACTCGGCGACGGCTCGGTGATCAAGGCCAGCGAAGTACTCGCGGCCACCGGCCGCGCCCCCCGAACCGGCGACATAGGACTGGACACGATCGGCCTCAAGCCAGGCAGCTGGCTGAAGACCGACGACACCCTGCAGGTGGAGGGCCACGACTGGCTGTACGCGGTCGGCGACGTCAACCACCGCGCACTGCTCACCCACCAGGGCAAGTACCAGGCACGCATGGTGGGTGACCTCGTCGCGGCCCGGGTCTCAGGCGCGCCTGTGTCCACAGAGGCGTGGGGCGCACACGTCGCAACCGCCGACCACGAAGCAGTGCCGCAGGTGACCTTCACCGAGCCCGAGGTCGCCTCGGTCGGCCTGACCGCGGAAGCCGCGAACAAAGCCGGATACACCACCAGCGTGGTGGACTACGAGCTCGGTAACGTCGCAGGCGCAAGCCTTTACGCGGATGGGTACACCGGCAAGGCCCGGATGGTCGTCGACAAGAACCGGTCGGTCGTGCTCGGTGTGACGTTCGTCGGGCCGGACGTGAGCGACCTGCTGCACGCGGCGACGGTCGCGGTGGCCGGTCAGGTCCCGATCACGCGGCTGTGGCACGCGGTTCCGGCGTACCCGACCGTCAGCGAGATCTGGCTGCGGCTGCTCGAGACCTACCGGGACCAGCAGTCCTGACATGGTGGGGGCATAGCCGACAATTCGATCTTCGCCGCTCGTCTGTCAGACTTCACAGGTGCGGAATTCGGCGGGGGTGCTCGACAGGCTGAGCGGCACGCTGGTGCGTGGGCAGGTAGGTGCACGGCAGCAGGTCTGGCCGTTCGGGCTGGTGACGGCGGGGTTCGGGATCGTGGCGCTGTTGTCGGCGGTGCGGGTGGCGTTGCCGAGCTGGGCCAGGCCCGCCGCGCACGTGGTCGACCACTTCGGACGGTTGCACGTCGCGTTGTTCGCGATCGCCCTGCTCGTACTGGCATGCGGATTGTTGCGGCGCAGGAAGGTCGCGTACTGGCTCGCGCTCGTGCTGGCGGCGTGCGGTGTGCTCGCCGTCGGACGCAGTGTGCTGGCGATCCTGTTGGTGGTGGGCGGAGTCACACTTGTCGTGCGGCGTTCGGCGTTCCCGGCTGTTCCTGCCCCCGCGAGGATTCGCGGTGCGGCCATCGCCGGTTTGACCACGCTGGCCGTCGGCGGGCTCTACGACGCGGCCGTCCACGGCCATCACGAACTCCAGGTCGACGGCGGATCCTTGCTGGCGCTGGGGGTCAGCGTCGCGTTGATCGTGCTGCTGGCACCCGCGCCTGCGCCGAAGCCAGGCGACGAGGCCACCCGGGAGCGAGTCAAGAACCTGGTCGAACACCCGTCCGCGGACACGTTGGCGCCGTTCATGTTGCGCCGTGACAAGGCGTACGTGTTCAGCCGGGACGGACAGGCGGTGCTCGGGTACCGGGTGCTGTTCGGGGTCGCTGTGGCGGGCGGCGATCCGGTTGGTTCGCCCGGCTCGTTCGCGGACGCCGTCGACGAGTTCGTCCGGACCTGCGACCGCGCGGGCTGGCGGATCGCGGTCCTCGGCATGCGGGACGAACTCGCCCCGCTGTGGCAGCGGCACGGTCTGCGCACGCTGGGCATCGGGGACGAGGTCGTGCTGGACGTGACCGCTTTCTCCCTGTCCGGGCGGGAAATGCGCAACGTCAGGCAGGCGGTGCGACGCACGCACAACGCGGGCGTGACCACGAGCGTGGTGCGTGAAGGGGACCTGTCGGAGAGCGTGCGTGCCGAGCTGACCGCCGTGTCGACGGGGTGGCTCAACGGGTCACGGGAACGCGGGTTCTCGATGATCCTCGACGAACTGCTGACCGGTTCGCACCCGGACTGCGTGGTGGTGATCGCGCGTGACGCCGAGGGCCGCGCGGTCGGGTTCCAGCGGTACGCGCCGTGCGGACCGGCGCTGTCGTTGGACTCGATGCGGCGCGATCGTGGTGGCCCCAACGGGTTGAACGAGCGAATGATCGTGGACCTGGTGGCGTACGCACAGGCCGGTGGTGTGCGCGCGGTTTCGCTGAACTTCGCCGCGTTCCGCACGCTGATCGACGCGGGCGACGAACGCACCGGCGCGGCCAGGCTCGGCTACCGGGTGATGCACCTGCTCGACCCGTTGATCCAGGTCGAGTCGCTGTACCGGTTCAACGCCAAGTTCCGGCCCGGCTACCTCGCGCGCGGGATCGCGTTCCCGTCGCTGGCCGCCATCCCGATCGTCGCCGCGGCGATGATCGGGATGGAGTTCAGCCACATCAGGAGTCCAGCAGGTCCTCGATCCTGATCGGGATGTGCCGGACGCGGATGCCGGTCGCGTTGTGGATGGCGTTCGCGACGGCCGCCGCCACACCGACGACCCCGATCTCCCCGACGCCCTTGGCACCGAGGTCGCTGTGCAGCGTGTCCGGGTACTGGACGAAGTGCACACCGATGTCCGGGATGTCCGCGTTGACCGGAACGAGGTAGCCGGCCAGGTCGGCGTTGGCGAACCGGCCGCTGGGCTCGATCTCGATCCCCTCGTGCAACGCTGCCGAAACGCCCCAGATCATGCCGCCGCTCAGCTGGCTGCGCGCGGTCTTCTCGTTGATGATCCGGCCAGCGTCGAACACCCCGAGCATCCGCGTCACGCGGGCCTCACGGGTCAACTTGTGCACCTTGACCTCGACGAACTGGGCGCCGAAGGAGCTGAACGAGTGCTTGGTCAACTCCTCGCCCGGCGCCGACGACCCGGTCGCGGTCAACTCGGTGCGCCCGGTGGCCCGCAGCAGTTCGCCGAACGTCATCGACCGGCCGTCCGCGAGCACCCGGCCGCCCTCGTACGTCACCTCGAGGCCCTCGAACGGCGCACCGGCCGAGGTCGCGAGCTTCACGAGCTGGTCGATCAGCTCGACGGCAGCGACCATGGTCGCGCTGCCCGCGCTGGCGGTCGCGGTCGAACCACCCGACAGCCCGCCGGGCGGCAGCGCCGAGTCACCCAGCACCGGGGTCACCCGGTCCGGCGCGATGTCCAGCGACTCGGCGCCGACCAGCGCGAGCACGGTCAGCAGGCCGGTCCCGGGGTCGGCACCACCGGTGCCGACCTCGGCGGTGTCGTCGGCCTTGAACGTGGCGCGGACGGTGGCCGGGAACCGCAAGCCCGGGAACATCGCCGTGGCGGTGCCCATCCCCACCAGCCAGTCGCCGTCCTCGTGACCGTGGGGCGACCGGTTGGCCCAGCCGAACCGCATCGCGCCGATCTGGTAGCACTCGTCGAGGTGCTTGCTGGACCACAGCAGGTCCTTGCCCGGCGGCGCGGTCGAGTTGTTGCGCAGCCGGAGCTCGATCGGGTCCATGTTCAGCGCGATCGCCAGCTCGTCCATCGCGCTTTCCAGCGCGAACGAGCCGGGCGCCTCCCCCGGCGCACGCATGTACGTGACCGGCGGGATGTTCAACGGCACCATCTTCTGGCTGATGTGGAGGTTCTTCGTGGCATACCACTCACGGGACGTGCCGTGTGAGGTCGGCTCGACGAACGAACGGTCCATCCCGGTGCTGGAGACCGAGTCGTGCCGCAGGGCGATGAGCTTGCCGTCCTTGTCCGCGCCCAACGCGATCCGCTGGGCGGTCGCGGCACGACCGGCCGTCGCGGTGAAGACCTGCTCCCTGCTCATCACGACCTTGACCGGCCGGTCCAGCGCCCGCGCCGCCGCTGCGGCGAGGAACCCCGCGGCCGAGGTCCTGGCCTTGCCGCCGAACGCCCCGCCGACGAACGGGTTGATGCACCGGACCTGCGAGCGGTCGACGCCGAGCGCCGTCGAGAGCTCTTCCGCCTGCAGGTGGGCGGCCTGGTTTCCGCTGTAGATGGTCAACCCGGCCGCGTCCCACCTGGCGACGGCCGAATGCGGCTCCATCGGCGTGTGGTGCTGCGTCGCGGTGAAGTACGTGTTGTCGACGACGACCGGGCTGGCCGCCAACGCGTCCTCAATAGACTCGACGCCGTCGGCGAGCACGCTCATCTCGTTGGGCGCTCCGCCCCGGATCTCCGGCGGTTCCTCGGCGGTGGCCAGCCCGTCGGTGAACGACGTCACCGCGGGCTTCTCGTCGTAGGTGACCTCGACGGTCATCGCCGCGTCCCTGGCCTGCTCGTACGTCTCGGCGACGACGACGCCGATCGGCTGGCCGTAGTACGCGACCTCTTTGGTCTGCAACGGCACCCACGTCTCGCCGAACACCGAGCTGACGGCCTTGTCCAGCTTGAGCACGTCGAACGGCGTGTACACACCGACCACACCGGGCGCACTCTTGGCCGCCGTGACGTCCATGGCCGTGATCTCGCCGTTGGCGACCGTGCTGAGCACGATGTAGCCGTGCAGCGTGTCGGGGAAGAGGTTGTCCGCACCGTACTTCGCCTGGCCGGTGACTTTGAGCGGGCCGTCGATCCGGCTGGTCATGCGCGACTCCCCTCGATCAGCGCGCGGACAACGGTCCGCTTCAGCAAGGACGGCTTGAAAGCGTTCGCCGACAGTGGCTTCGCGCCGTCCGCAGCGATCGACGCGGCCTGCTCGAACGTCCGCACGGTGGCAGGCTCGCCTCGCAACGCGTCTTCCACCGCGGCCAGCCGCCACGGCTTGGTGGCCACACCACCCGCGGCGACACGGGCGTCCACGATCCGGCCGTCCTGGATGTCCAGTGCGACGGCGGCCGAGCACAGCGCGAACTCGTAGGACTGCCGGTCCCGGACCTTGACGTACGTCGAATGCCGCGCCCAGTCCAGTTTCGGCACGAAGACCTCGGTGATCAGCTCACCGGGACGCAGGTCGTTCTCGACCTCGGGCGTCTCACCGGGGACGCGGTAGAAGCCGTCGAGCTTGACCGTGCGGGTGCCGGTGGAACTGGCCAGGGTGATCTGCGCGTCCAACGCGACGAGGGCAACGGCCACGTCACTGGCGTGCGTGGCGACACAGGCATCGCTCGTGCCGAGGATGGCGTGCATCCGGTTGTCGCCCGTGATGGCCGAGCACCCGCTGCCCGGCTTTCGCTTGTTGCATGGCGTGTTCACGTCACGGAAGTAGCCACACCTGGTGCGCTGCATCAGGTTTCCGCCGATGCTCGCCATGTTGCGCAGCTGCTGCGACGCGCTCTGCAGCAGGGCACTGGAGATGACCGGGTACACGCCGGGGTGGTGGGCGATGTCGTTCATCCGCTCCAGCGCGCCGAACCGGAGGCCGTCGCTGGTGTCGATGCCGCGCAACGGCAGCTCGTTGATGTCCAGGACGCGCTGCGGCGTGAGGACGTTGAGTTTCATCAGGTCGACGAGCGTGGTGCCGCCCGCCAGGAAGGTGCCCTGTTCGGACAGCGCCGCTTCGACGCTGTCGGGCGCGGTGAGCTCAAACGGTCGCATCGGTCCGCCTCGCCTGCTCGACGGCCGCGACGATGTTCGGGTAGGCGGAGCACCGGCAGATGTTGCCGGACATGAACTCCCGGACATCCGCGACGTCCTGCTCGACCGCGGCGACGGCCGACATGATCTGGCCGGAGGTGCAGAACCCGCACTGCAGCGCGTCCTGGTCGACGAACGCGCGCTGGACGGGGTGCAGCTCGTCGCCGTCGGCAAGGCCTTCGACAGTGGTGACCGGCTTGCGCACGGTGGCGGCGAGGGTCAGGCACGACAGCACTGGCCGTCCGTCCACATGGACCGTACACGCGCCGCACTGGCCGCGGTCACAGCCCTTCTTGGGGCCGGTGATCCCGAGCCGTTCCCGCAACGCGTCGAGCAGTGTCACACCAGGCTCGACAGTGAGCTGCTCCAGCTTGCCGTTGACTTCTAGGGTGATGTCCACCAGTTCTCATTCCCGCGGAGAAACCACCGCTGGGCGGTGTGTGCGATGATGGTCAGGAGCGAACCGGATATCTATCCGCAAGAACCGACGCTACCGGATTCTTATCCGCTTCGCAACGCTGAAGTCACACCAGGTCCGCCCTGGTCATGCATTAGGTTCTTGAAGTGGATCCAGTCGAACCGGACGTGCCGGGAGGAGCGATGACCACGGGATCCGTGAGCCCCCGGCGGGCGGACACGCGACGCAACAACGAACGCATCATAGCCGCGGCGAAGCACCTGCTGGCATGCGACGAAGGTCTGGCGTACAACGCGATCGCCAAGAAGGCCGACGTCGGAGTCGGCACGGTCTACCGGCATTTCCCCACGCCGGAGTCACTTGTGATCGCCGTTTACCAGAGCGAGGTGCGCACCCTCGTCGACGTTGTTCCCACGCTGCTCGACAAGAACTCGCCAGAAGAAGCGTTCCGCCTGTGGACCGGCTACTTCGCCTCGTACATGATGACCAAGCGTGGCCTCGGCCCAGCCCTGCACGCGGCGACGAAGAACAACGAGGACCTCATCACCCAGGCGTTCGACGCCATGCTGAACGCGGTGACCACGCTGGTATCCGCGAACATAGAAGCTGGAGCCGCCCGGGCCGATCTCAATCCGAAGACCGTTCTGCGGGTCCTGGGGTGCACGATGCTGCTCGACAAGAACGGCGACTGGCGTACCGAGGCCGAGGAAGTCTTCGACTTGCTGTGGAAGGGCCTCCGCGCAACCTGAGGCAGTCCCGTAGCCGGACGACCGCAGGTCGATTCGCAACGGCCCGCGCGCAAGCGCAGGGCAGGCGGCCCTGCGCGCCAGCGCAGAAGTTCGTGGCTTGCGCGCTAGCGCAGAGTGGTGCTTCGGGGGTGTCTCCTGCCCGTCGGCCTGGGCGAAGCCAACCACGGGCTGTCAGGAGGTCCGCCTACAAGAAGAGCCACAGCGACAGCCATACGGACCTCTTGACTGTCCGTGGTTCCCTGGGGCAGGTCGACGGGCAGGGGACACCCGCGCCCTGAAACCCCGGGTCACGAAAAGTGTGCGCCGGGAGCAACACGGCGCGAAGACCTCCTGCTCAGAGGTCTGCTCCCGGCGAGGGACCCCGTCTTTGTCTTTTCGTCTTTCGTCTTTCAAACCCGGGATCTCCATTGCGGGTCTGGTGACCACGCCTTACTCCTGGTCAAGGCTTGGGATCCTGCGGGGGAAAGATAGCCCCTCGCCGGGTGGCAGACCTCAAAGCAGGAGATGGGGTGGGTGTACTCCCTGCCCATAGTCGAGATCCTGTTGTGTGTATCCGAGGCGAGGGCGCCTCCTGCCCGTCGACCTGCCCCAGGGAACCACGGTCTATCAAGAGGATCGGTATGGCTGTCGCTGGGGCTCTTCGGGCAGGCCGACCTCTTGACAGCCCGTGGTTGGCTTCGCCCAGGCCGACGGGCAGGAGACACCCCCGAAGCCCCCATCTGCGCTTGCGCGCAGGGCCGCCCACTTCTGCGCTTGCGCGCAAGCCGCCTGCATAGCGCATGCTCGCGAACCGCCTGCAAGGCGCATGCTCGCGAACCCGTTGCAGGCCGCCCTGCACTCCCTTCCCCCGCGAACCGTTGCAGGCCGCCCTGCACTCCCCCGCACGCCGCCGCAGCGGCAACCACGACTCAGACCGGCTGCGCCGCCGCCCTGTCAGCTCTGTCCTTCTCCGGCCAAGCTGGCTGACGTGGGTCAACACGGAACCTCAACCGGCACACGACGGCGTCACTCCTCCGGCGGCGTAACGCGTGTGCGACCACCGCGCCGCGCTGGTTCTGCAGGATCCGTTGCCAGAAGTGTTCCGGCTCGACCTCGGCGATCAGGACGAACACCTGCTTCTCCGTCACGTTCCGCAGGTACTGCACCAGTGGGTCGCCCAGTCTGCGTCGTTCGCCATGCAGCAACACCAGGTCTACGCCTGGGTTCCAGCGGTCCCATGCCGCCACCAGGTCGTTGGCTGACTCGTCCGGGTCCGTGACGTGTACGGCCACGACGCGGTCGCCCAGTGACAAGGCTGCCGCGATCGCGTCGCGGGTCAGCCGGGACACCGTGCCGATCGGGACCACCACGAGTGCGGAGTTGGGGCGTGGTGGCACCGGGGTCCGGCCCAGTTCCAGCCGGTCGCCGATGCGGCGGTAAGCGCGGTTCACCCATTCCATCAGCATCACGATCACCGGCAACGCCACCACGATCAGCCAGCCGCCCTCGCCGAACTTGCTCGTCGTCACCACGACGGCCGCGATCGCGGTCAGCAACGCCCCGAAGCCGTTCAGCGCTGCCCGCCTTCGCCAGCCTGGGTTCCTGGTCGCGCGCCAGTGCCGGATCATTCCGAACTGCGACAACGTGAAGCCGACGAACACCCCGATCGCGAACAGCGGTACCAGCACATTCATCTCACCGCCCGCCGCGACGAGCAGGATCGCGGATGTCAGCGTGAGGAAACCTATGCCGTACGTGTGCACCTGCCGTTCCGCGCGCAGCGCGAACAAGTGCGGCAGGTTGTTGTCCTTGGCCAGCAGTTGGGCCAGGACCGGCAGGCCGCCGAAGGACGTGTTGGCCGCGAGCGCGAGCAGGACGACCGTGGCGAACTGGACGACGTAGAACCCGAACCCGCTGCCGATGGACGCCTCGGTCACCTGCGACAACACGGTCACCCCGTCGGCGGGGTGGATGCTGAACTTCTGCACCAGCACCGCGATCCCCAGCAGCATCACCGCCAACAGCAGCCCGAGCGCCACCTCGGCGTTCTGCGCTCGTTTGCGCGCGGTCGGCGGAACGAAGGCACCGCGTTGGCGATCGCCTCCACGCCGGTCAGCGCCGCGCAGCCGTTGGCGAACGCCTTCAACAGCACCAGCACGCCGACGGTCTGCAGTTGCTGTGCCCCAGCCGAATGCTCGGACACCGCCGCGTTGTCACGGATCAGCCCCACGATGACCACCAGCACGATCGATCCGATGTAGATGATCGTCGGCACGATGAACGCCCGCCCGCTGTGGGCGATCCCGCGCAGGTTCACGGCGGTGATCACGACGAGAACACCGAGGCACAACCACACCGTGTACGGCAACAGCTCGGGGAACGCCGACGTCAGCGCGGCGACACCAGCGGCGACCGACACTGCCACGTTGAGCACGTAGTCGATCACCAGTGACGCTGCTGCCACCAGGGATGCCCGCCGCCCCAGGTACTTCTTCGACACGCCATACGCCCCGCCGCCTTCGGGGAAGGCGGCGATCACCTGCCGGTAGGACAACGTCAGCACGCCGAGCAGGACGGCGATCGCGATCGTCACAGGCACCGTGAACCCGAGCCCGGCGCCACCGGCCACGGCCAGGACGATGACGATGGCCTCCGGGCCGTATGCCACGGAGGCCATCGCGTCGAGCGACAGCGCGGCCAGGCCGCCGACGACCGTTAATCGGTGTTTCTCGGCCGTCTTCACCGGTTCACCAACACGTTCGTGACCGCGTCAGCCGCGGCGCGCTGGTGCGGGATCTCGACGAGCGCGGGCTGTTGGATCCACCTGATGGCGGCACCGGCGGCGGTCGCGATCACCGCGGTGCCTGCGAGGACGACCGCCGACTGGAAGCTGAGGCCCGACAATTCAAGCTCACCACCGTGTCCGATGACGAAGCTCGCGTAGAGCAACCAGCTCTGCAGCCCGGCGAGCAACGCACCGGCCCCTGTGGTCACGGCCGACACAACCGCGACCACGAGCACGGGCGCGCTCAACGGATCAACCAGGCCGCCCACCGCCGAAACGACGGCCGCGACGATTCCACCTGCGAAGCCGAGCCCGGCGCCGTAGAGCGCGCCGAGCCTGGGCCACCGCCTGACAGTCGTCCTCATGGCGCAAGTAGATCGTGCCGGACGCGGGCCAGAACCATTGCTTGACGCGACCTTGACGCCGTCGGCAGCCGAAATTGACGAGGTCCGCCCTTAGGCTGGACCAATGCGCGACAGCTTCCGCAACCGTCTCGACGACCTCGTGGCGTCCCTGGTGAACATGAGCGACCTCGCCGCGGCCGCGATGCGGGACGCCACCACGGCTTTGCTGACCAACGACCTCAGCACCGCCGAACGGGTCATCGCCGACGACCGGATCGTCGACTTGGCCCGCTCGGCCTGCGAGTCGGACGCGCACCTGCTGCTGGCGTTGCAGGCACCGGTCGCCGGTGACCTCAGGCTGGTGATCGCGGCGATGCACTCGGCGGAAAGCCTGGAGCGGATGGGCGATCTGGCGCAGCACATCGCCGAGACCGTCCGCAGGCGGTCCCCCCGCGAAGTGCTGCCACCGGTGTTGCGCCCGCGGTTCGCGCAGATGGCCGACATCGCGGTGAATCTCGCGCACGACGCGGCAGAGACGTTGCGGACACGCAGTTCCGGGCTCGTCGGCGCCGTCAGCGCCGCCGACGAGGAACTGGACGACCTGCACAGGTCGTTGTTCGCCGTACTGGAGTACCAGGACTGGTCGTACGGTGTCGGCGCCGCCGTGGACGCGGTGCGGCTAAGCCAGTGCTACGAACGGTTCGGCGACCACGCACTGTCCATTGTGCGCAGGGCAACGTTCGTCGAGACCGGGGTCATGGCGAGCTAGTGCTGCGGCCAGACCCCTATCCCATGCACCTGCATGAAACGCAACGAATGCCACATTGGTTGCGTTTTTGGCAACGAAGGCCACATTGGTTGCCAAAAGCTAGAGCATCCCCGCCGCGCGGAACAGCCGGTCGTAGATCTCGCGGATCGTCTTCTCCTTGCGCCGGTTGTAGTCCATGACGTGTCCGCCGCCCGGGACGGCGGCCCGCTTCGCCTCCTCGTAGAGCGCGAGGTCGTCGGGGTGGGCACGCAGCCAGTCGCGGAACATCCTGTGCCGGACGGTCTCCGGGCAGTCCGGGCCGAACACGTGGAGGTTGACGCGGGGGTCGGTGAGCCGGAGGCACCGGTGCTCGTGCCACGACGGTTCGCGGATTACGAGGTGGTAGCCGAGTCGTTCCAGCGGAGGCAGGTACGCGTCCTCGTCACGGGGGTCCGCGACGGTGAGGTCGATGTCGATGACGTCCTTCGCGGCGAGACCTTCGACGGACGTGGACCCGACGTGGTCCAGGTCGAGCACCGCGTCCCCGAGCGCCGCGCGGATCCCAGCGGCCAGGGTCTCGTAGCGGCGGGGCCACTCCGGGTTGTAGGAACTGATCACGACCGTCTCGGGCGGCGGTGGGCCGTTGACCCACGGGTTCTCGTTCGGATCAGGGTCGTGGTGCTGGGTTATCTGCTCATTGGTGGGCATTAGACCCAACTTACCAGCGGCTCACACCAGCCGGTAGCCCATCCCCGGCTCGGTGATCAGGTGCCGCGGCCGCGCGGGTTCCGGTTCGAGCTTGCGCCGCAGTTGTCCGATGTAGACGCGCAGGTAGTGCCCGTCGGCCTGGTGCCCCGGCCCCCAGACCTCGTCGAGCAACTGGCGTTGGCTGACCAGCCTGCCCCGGTTGCGGGCGAGCATGTCCAACACGCCCCACTCGGTCGGGGTGAGGTGCAGTTCGACGCTGTCGCGCCAGATCCGCTTCGCGGTCAGGTCCACCGTGAAGGTTCCGGTGTCGACGAGTGCCTGCTGCGCCAGCGCGGCGGCAGTGGACGACCGGCGGGTCGCCGCGCGGATCCTGGCCAGCAGCTCGTCCATCCCGAACGGCTTGGTGACGTAGTCGTCGGCGCCCGCGTCCAGCGCGACGATCTTGCTGTGCGGGTCGCGGCGAGCCGACAGGACCACGATGGGCGTACGGCTCCAGCCGCGCAGCGCGGTGATCACGTCGACGCCGTCGATGTCCGGCAGGCACAGGTCCAGCAGGATCAGGTCAGGTTTGTTCCCGGCTGCGGCGCGCAACGCACCGGCGCCGTCGTGCGCGGTCGTCACCTGGTACCCGCGCGTGACGAGGTTGATCCGCAGAGCGCGTGCGATCTGCGGATCGTCGTCCACCACAAGGATCTTGCCGATAACCGCAGAATGCCCCGGGTGTTCACGCATCTGAACACCGCTGACGGCGTTTTGACACGCCCCGCCGTCGCGTTGACGGGATCCTGATGGGTCCGGCGATGTCCCGAACGTCCGATCCGCCCGGATAGCCCCAGGTCGGCACTGGTAGAACTACCGCGTGCGTGACTTCGTCAAAGGTATGGGCATGTTCGCCCAAGGGCTGGGCATTCTGCTGCGGAAGCCGAAACTGCTGCTGCTCGGCGCCATTCCCGCGGTCCTGACCACCCTGCTGCTGCTCGGCGGGATGATCGCACTGGTGGTGTGGATCGGCGACCTGTCGGCCTGGGTCACGCCGTTCGCCGACGACTGGTCGGACACGTGGCGCACGACGATCCGGGTCGCCGCGGCCGTGGTGCTGTTCGCCGCGTCGCTGTCCATCGGCCTGATCCTGTTCTCCGCGTTGACGCTGGCCATCGGCGCGCCGTTCTACGAGTACATCGCCGAGAAGGTCGAGGACGACCTCGGCGGCGTGCCCGGCGCGGTCGACCTGCCGTGGTACCGGCTGCTGGGGATGGGCATCCGCGACGGCCTCATCCTCGTGCTCTGGTCGTTGATGTACGCGATCCCGCTGTTCTTCGCCGGGTTCATCCCGATTGTCGGCCAGTTCGTCGTGCCTGTCCTGCTCGCGCTGGTCAGCGCCTGGTTCCTGGCGCTGGAACTGGTCGCGGTGCCGTTCTACCGGCGCGGGATGGCGCTCAAACAACGCCGGGCCCACGTGCGCAAGCGCCGTGGACTCATGCTGGGCCTCGGGCTGCCCGCGTCGTTGCTGTGTGCCATCCCGCTGCTCGCGATCATCGTCATGCCGGTCGCGTTCGTCGGCGGCGTGCTCGTCGCCCGCGAAGTCCTCCAGGACTCCCGCGAGTCACAACCGGTTTAGGGACACCTCCACCCGCAGTTCGTCCGACGGCACGACATCGAGCCTGCCGATGTTGCCCGCCGCACGCAGATCCGGCCCGATCGACGTGACCACGTCCAGTTGGTCGGCCGGAGCGTGCACACGGACCGTGTCGACCTCGGCGCGCATGGACAACTTCGCAGCGGATTTCTCCCTGCGCACCACCGTGATCACCGAGCTGGCCAGGTCGAGCGCCGCACCGTCCGTGGACATGCCGCGAGGCGTGGGCCACGGCGCGGTGTGCACGGAATCCGTGTGCCACCACGACCATGCCTCTTCCGCGCTGTACGGCAGGAACGGCGCGAACAGCCGCAGGATCGTGTCCAGGGCCGTGCGCAACGCCAGCCGAGCGGACTGGGCGCTGCCTTCGCTGACGTCGCCGTACGCGCGTTGCTTGACCAGTTCGAGGTAGTCGTCGCAGAACACCCAGAAGAACCGCTCGGTGCGCTCCAGCGCGGTCGTGTACTCGAACGCTTCCAACGCGTCCGTTGCCTGGCGCACGACATCGTCCAGGGCGGCGAGCATGGCCTGGTCGAGCGGGTCCGTGACGGCCGCGTCGGGGTCGGGTGATGGGAAGCCGAGCACGAACTTGGCCGCGTTGAGCAGTTTCGTGGCCAGCCGCCTGCCGATCTTCATCTGGGACTGGTCGAACGCGGTGTCGGTGCCGGGCCGTCCGCTGGCGGCCCAGTAGCGGACCGCGTCCGGGCTGTACTGGACGAGCAGGTCCACCGGGGTGACCACGTTGCCCTTGGACTTGCTCATCTTCTTGCGGTCCGGGTCGAGGATCCAGCCCGACAGCGCGGTGTGCCGCCACGGCAGCGTGCCGGAGTCCAGTTCGGCACGCAGGATCGTGGCGAACAGCCACGTCCGGATGATGTCGTGAGCCTGCGGGCGCAGATCCATCGGGTACGTTTGCGCGTACAGCTCAGGATCCTCCTCCCAGCCGCACACGATCTGCGGCGTGAGCGACGACGTCGCCCACGTGTCCATCACGTCGGTCTCGCCGACGAATCCACCGGGTTCGCCGCGCTGGTCGGCCGTGTACCCGTCGGGCACGTTCGTGGACGGGTCGACCGGCAGCGCGTCCTCGCTCGGCAGGATCAGCTCGCCGGGTTCGCCGTTGGCGTCCACCGCGTACCAGACCGGGAACGGGACGCCGAAGTAGCGCTGGCGGGAGATCAGCCAGTCGCCGTTGAGGCCGCGGACCCAGTCGTCGTACCGGACCTTGAGGTTCGCCGGGTGCCAACGCAGTTCCTCGCCCCGGCGCAGCAGCGCGTCCTGGTGCGCGACCGACCGGATGAACCACTGCTTGCTGGCGACGATCTCCAGCGGCTTGTCGCCCTTCTCGTAGAACTTCACCGGCCGGACAACCGGACGCGGGTCGCCGTCCAGATCACCGGATTCGCGCAGCATCCCGACAACTCGTTCGCGCGCGGTGTGCACGGTCGCGCCCACGAGTTGGTCGTACGCCTCGCGGTCGATGCCTTCGGGACCGTCGGGCAGGATGCGCCCGTCACGGCCGATCACCGTGCGGTTGGGCAGTTTCAGCTCACGCCACCAGCGCACGTCGGTCAGATCGCCGAAGGTGCAGCACATCGCGATGCCCGCGCCACGGTCGCGTTCCGCGGCCTCGTGTGCCAGAACGGGAACCGTCATGCCGAACACCGGCGTGGTCACGGTCGTGCCGAACAGGTGTTGGTAACGCTCGTCTTCGGGGTGCGCGATCAACGCGACGCACGCGGGCAACAGCTCCGGCCGCGTCGTCTCGATGTGGATCCGCTCCCCTGTCGGACCGTGGAACGCGATGCGGTGCCACGCGCCCGGGTGATCACGGTCCTCGAGCTCCGCCTGCGCCACGGCTGTACGGAAACCGACATCCCACAACGTCGGCGCCTCGGCCTGGTACGCCTCCCCAGCGCGTAGTTGGCGCAGGAAAGCGCGTTGGGACACGCGCTGCGAATGACGGCCGATCGTGGTGTACGTCCGGGTCCAGTCGACCGACAGCCCGAGTTGGCGCCACAGGCCCTCGAAGACCTTCTCGTCCTCGACCGTGAGCCGCTCGCACAACTCGACGAAGTTGCGCCGCGAGATGTCCACGACCTTCTTGTTCCCCGGCTCCGGCGCCTGGTACCCCGGGTCGTAGGGCAACGACGGGTCACACCGGACACCGAAGTAGTTCTGCACGCGCCGCTCGGTCGGCAGGCCGTTGTCGTCCCACCCCATCGGGTAGAACACGTGCTTGCCGCGCATCCGCTGGTAGCGGGCGACGATGTCGGTGTGCGTGTAGGAGAACACGTGCCCGACGTGCAGTGACCCGCTGACCGTCGGAGGTGGCGTGTCGATCGAGAATACGGCCGCGCGGTCGCCCGGGGCGCTGAACCTGTACAGCCCGGTCGTTTCCCACTGCGCTGCCCATTTCTCGGCCAGACCGTCCAACGACGGTCGATCTGGGACACCCATTGTCGTTCTGCCACCTTTGTGTCGCCGATGTGCGAAAGAAGAACCCCAGGTTAGCGGCCGGGGCTCAGCTCGCCGACCGGGTTTTCGCCGCGCGGCTCGACCCACACCAGGTGGACCTCGGTGTCGCTGCCGAACTCCATCAGGTACAGCACCTCATCCGGGGTGTCCATGCTCATCCGCATCCCGCCTTCCAGCGAGAAGAGCTCGGTGCGGTTGTCGAAGGCCAGGCCCCACGCGATCACGCGACCGTCGTGCTCCTGCACCACCGCGAACAGTCGTGGCGCCAGGTGTCGAACGCTCGCGATCGCTGATGTCATTGGTAGTCTCCATTCATGAAGATGCGGCTGACTCATGCCAAGAATAATGCTGGAGTCCTTGCATCGCAGAAGAAGTCGCCCGAACGAGTGACGCTTACGAGCGCTCATAATCTGGAGGACATGATGCGACCAACCGTGCGCAGCCGCCGCCTCGGTGCCCGACTGGGTACTTACCGGCGACAGAGCGGCTTGTCCGGCACCGACCTGGCCGCGCAGCTCGGCATGCACCAGGCGACCTGGTCGAAGATCGAATCGGGCAAGACCAAGATCTCGCCACCCGCGCTGGCCCTCGCCGTGGACACGCTGCACATCCCCACCGGGGTCGCCGACCAACTGGAAGCCCTGCGCCGCAAGGCCGATGAGCCCGGCTGGTGGCAGGACTACGGCGACATCCTGTCCGAAGCCGTGCAGATGCTCATCGAACTGGAGGCGGACGCTTCGTGGATCCGCACGTACGAGGGCGAGGTCATCCCGGGCCTGCTCCAGACCCATGACTACGCCGAGCGCGTCATCACCGCGGTTGCTCCCCATATCCGGGTGGCCGACATCGACCGGTACCTCGAACTGCGCATGAAACGCCAGAAGCGGCTCAGCGAAGGAATGCGGCTCACCGCGATCGTGGGAGAAGCGGCCATCCGCCAGCAGGTCGGCGGCCCAGCCATCATGTACGACCAACTACGCCACATCGTCCGCGTGGTCCGCGAACACGACGTCACGGTGCAGGTCGTGCCGTTCACCGCCGACGCCCACGCCGCACTCGGCGACTCGTTCGTGGTCATCCAGTGGCCCGACGAGGCCGATCCGGAAGCCGTTTACGTCGACGGCGTGACATCCTGGACTGTGCACGAGCGCGATGGCGTCATTCGCAGTTACCTCCACGCGTTCGCGTCCGTGCAAAGCCAGGCATTGACTCCGCGGAAATCACTGGACCTCATCCACGACGTGATCAAGGAGTTGCGATGAACACAGCCTTCACTTGGCGCAAAAGCAGTCACAGCACCGGCACTGGTAACTGTGTCGAGGTAGCACCGACACTCGAAGGCGTGCTTGTCCGGCACAGCAAGCACCCTGAAGCAGGCACAATCGCCTTCTCCGCCCCGGCTTGGACAACGTTCCTGAGCGACGCCCGCAACGGCTTCACCGCCACGAACGGGGTCGCCACCATCACCAGGATCGGCATCGACACCCTCGTCACATCCCTCGCCACCGGAGTCGAGCTTCGCTTCGACGAGGGCGAGTGGTCGGCCTTCCTCGCCGGAACCGCCGACGGCGAGTTCGACTATCCCGAGCTGCTCGCCGCCAACCTGTAGGGCCGCCCCGCTTCAAAAAGAACCGCCGTTCTGCTAGCGCGAACTCAAGCAGAACGACGGTTCTTTTGCACGGAGGTGCGATGCCCCTCTCAGGTCGCCCTTGCCTGGCTGCTCCACCACGCCCCGAACGTGCTGCTGATTCCGGGCACCGCCAACGCACACCACCTCGCCGTCAACCTCGCCGCCACCGACACCCGGTTCGACGCCGCCACTCTCGCGAGGCTGGACGCGATCGAGTCCCGCTCCAGCACCGTCCCGCTCACCCAAGAATGATCACGAAGGCCACCGTCCACCGCGCCACCGGCGGTCCAGTGGGCGTCAGCTGAACGCGGCGAGATAGTTCGTGACGGCCTGGAGGTCGCCTGCGTCGGAGATCAGCCCGATATAGCCGTCGGGACGGATCAGGACGAGAGTTCCGCTGGAGGGGGCATAAGCTGCAGCGAGGTTGCCTGCGGTGTCCGCGATCTCGCCTTCGCCGACCGGCGCCGCGACGACGTGGAGCACCCGATGTCCGGTGCCCGGCAGCGTCGTCGCCTGCCGGGCGCCGAAGTCGATGAGGGTGAAACGGCCCCAGTACCTGACCGCGCTGGGCGCCTCGCTCGCCGGGTTCCTCGCCATCACGGCGGCCGTGTTCTCGGGGCTGCGTGCCTCCACCGGCCTGTCACCCGCCCAGTTCCGTGAACAGGTCATGGGCGGCGAGTTGCTCCCTCAAACGCGAGCCATCTACCAGCGGGCCGCGGCCCGCGGCGAGATCGACCCGGAACGCATCCCACCAGCGGTCCTCGCCCTGCCGTTCGACCTGCTACGACACGATCTGCTCATGAGCCTCGACGCCCCCAGCGCCGAACGTGTCCACTCCATCGTCGATGAGGTGTTCCTGCCCCTCTTGCGGACCCACCGCGAGAGCTGACACCCCTTTTACCCAACCGGTTCGCCGGGCGTCACAACCCCTGCGCCGCCTTGATCTTGCGCCAGCCACCGGCGCGGTTGTTCGCGATGATGTGCTTGAGGTACTGAGTGAGCGCCGCGACCTGGATCGGCTCGCCCTCGTGGTAGGAGATCATCCGGCCGGTCTTGTTCTGGTGTCCGGCTGTGACGATGCCCTCCGGGTCGGGAACGATGCCTCCGTCGTAGAGGAACACGTTCACGTGGTTCTTGGCGGCCAGCAGCGCGCAGACGTTGCCGTCGAGCACGAAGTACGGCTGGACCGTCCGCTTGATCGTCTCGACGACCTCGGGGTCGGCGGCATGCGCGATGTCGCGCACCTGGCGGCAGATCTCCTGCTGCCACTCCGGCAGCTTGTCGATGTAGTCGTCGACGCGTGGGTCCTTCTCGTAACTCACGATCAGCAGTCTCCGCCATGCCCGCCCACGGGGGCAACCACACAGAACTCAACACCGCCGTGCGCAGGTGTGCTCACACTTGATCGGTGATGTTTGTTTTTCTTGACTAACGCGCAGCTTCGCGCACAGAATCGAACATCCCCGCCGAGCCACCCGAGGAGCGCATTCGATGAAGCGTCGTGGTTTCCTGGCCGCCAGTCTGTTGACCCCGCTGGGCGCGATGGTCGCCACCGGCCAGGCGCACGCCGCCGCGGGACATGTGTTCTCGTTCGCACCGGACGGATCGGCGTTCCTGTTGGACGGCAAGCCGTTCCAGATCCGCGGCGGCGAGATGCACCCGGTGCGCATCCCCCGGCAGTATTGGCGGCACCGCGTGCAGATGGCCAAGGCGATGGGCCTGAACACCATCGGCGTGTACCTGATGTGGAACTACCTCGAGGAGCGGCCGGGCCACTTCGACCTGACCACCGACCGCCGCGACTTCGCCGCCTTCCTGCGCATCTGCCAGGAGGAGGGCATGTGGGTCCTGCTGCGCCCGGGGCCGTACGTGTGCGCCGAGTGGGATCTCGGCGGCCTTCCCGCGTGGCTGCTGGCCAACGACCCCGTGGCGTTGCGGACGAGCAAGGACTCGCGGTACATGGCCGCTGTGCGCCGGTACGTCAAGGCCATCGCGCCCGTGGTCAAGCCGTTGATGGCCGACAACGGCGGGCCCGTGCTGATGGTCCAGGTCGAGAACGAGTTCGGGTCGTACGGCAACGAGACGCCGCACCTCACCGACATCCGCCGGATGTGGCTGGACGAGGGCATCACCGGCCCGTTCTACACCCAGGACGGCCTCGGCCAGGTCCAGGCCAACCGCACGGTCGTGCCCGGCGGCGCGATCGGGCTGTCCGGCGGCAACGCCGCGGACATCGCGAAGTGCCGCGAGTCGTTCCCGAAGGTGCCCGCGCTGTCCGGCGAGCTCTACCCCGGCTGGCTCACGCACTGGGGCGAGCCCGCGATGGCCGGGCCGACGAACATCACCGGCACGCTGCGCGGCCTGATGGACAGCGGTCTGTCGTTCAACATCTACGTCCTGCACGGCGGCACGAACTTCGGCTACTGGGCAGGCGCGAACGCGAGCAACGACGGCAGCAACTACCAGCCGGACGTCACCACCTACGACTACGGCGCGCCGATCACCGAGCAGGGCGCACCGGCCGCGCTGTACCCGGCGTACCGGGACCTGATCAGCAGCTACGTCGGCACGCTGCCGCCGATCCCCGCGCCCATCGCCACCATCGCGCAGGACGGCCCGACGCCCGTGCCCTACGCGTCGTTGTGGGACAACCTGCCCGCGCCGCTGTCCACTCAGGACGTCAAGCCGATGGAGGCCTACGGCCAGAACAGCGGGTTCATGCTGTACCGCAAGGCAGTGGCCAACGGTGGCGCGCTGAAGATCACCGCTGTGCACGACTACGCCACGGTGTACGCCAACGGCAAGTACCAGGGCGGGATCTCACGCACGGCCGTACCGGCCAGCTACGCCGGTCCGCTGAAGGTGACCACCGGGGATTCGCTGACCCTGCCGACCAGCCCTGGAACGGTGGACATCCTGGTCGAGGGCCTCGGGCGGATCAACTTCGGGCACGGGCTGGTCGACCGCAAGGGCATCACCAAGCAGGTGTCGGTGGCCGGGACCCAGCTCACCGGTTGGCAGACCTATCCCCTGCCGGTCGACGAGGCCTACGTGTCAGGACTGAAACCGGTCATCACCGCACCGGACCGGCCGGGCATCTTCTTCAAGGCCACGCTCACGTTGTCCACTGTGGGCGACACGTACCTCGACATGTCCGGCTGGACGCACGGCCTCGTCTGGGTCAACGGCAACAACCTTGGCCGCTACTGGAAGATCGGGCCGCAGCAGAACCTGTACTGCCCGGGGACATGGCTGCGCAAGGGCGCCAACGAGATCGTGGTATTGGACCTGCACCAGCTGGAACCGAAGCCGATCCCGTTGCGGCACACCTTGAGCAACAACTGCGTGCTGGTCAACCGGCGCAGCGGCAAGGCTCTCGACGTCCCCGGCGGGTCGACGACGCAGGGAACGCAGCTGATCCAGTACGCCCAGCACGGTGGCGGGAACCAGCAGTGGCACCTCGGTGACCTCGGCAACGGTGTCTCGACCATCACCAGCGCCGCGACGGGCCTGGTCGTCGACGTGGCCGACAACTCGACGGCCGACGGCGCCAAGATCATCCAGTGGTCCGCCAACGGCGGCGTCAACCAGCAGTGGCGCCTGGTGGACGCGGGCAGCGGTCACGTGAAGATCGTCAGCGCGCGCAGCGGCAAACTGCTGAGCGTGGCCGGTGACTCCACTGCGGACAGCGCGCCGATCGTGCAGCAGAGCGACACCGGCAGCACGAGCCAGCACTGGAAGGTCACCCGGGTCTGATCTGTCACGCTGTGAGCTGAACCTGTTTCGCGGCAGGGTTGTGGCGAGCAGTCTGGCGGTATGGATCTCGGTTTTCGCGGCGCGGTGGTCGACTTCTACCACCGGTACCGGCGTGGCTATCCCCCAGCGGCGATCGACAAGCTGGTGGCGGCGTTCGGGTTGACCACCGATGACGTCGTGGTCGATCTCGGGTGCGGCACCGGCCAGTTGAGCTTGCCCGTCGCCCGGCGCGTGCGATCCGTCGTCGCCGTGGATCCCGAGCCGGACATGCTGGTCCGCGCCCGGTCCGCCGCGCGTGAACAGGACGTGGCCAACGTCAGCTGGATGCTCGGGTCCGACGCCGACATACCCGCCCTGGGCGCTGTGCTCGGTGACCGCGCCCTCGGCGCGGTCACCATCGGCCAAGCCCTGCACTGGATGGACCACGAGCAGCTGTTCCAGGACCTGGCGCCCCTCATCCGGCCGGGTGGCGGTGTGGCCGTGTTGGCCAACGGGACGCCGCTGTGGCAGCAGGACACGGCATGGTCGTACGCGTTGCGCGATTGCATGGAGCAATGGCTGGACACGAAACTCGGCCGCACCTGCGGCACCGACGAAGCCAGCCAACTGCGGTACGGCGACAGCTTGACGGCAGCGGGCTACGACGTCTCCGCCACCACTGTCGACTACACCGACGAGCTCAGCACGGACCAGATCATCGGCGGTGTGTATTCGGCGTTGCCCGTCGACCGCCTTCCCGCCCCGGAGCAACGGGAGCCGTTCGCCGAGCGGCTGCGCGACGCACTCCAACCGCACCAGCCCTTCACCGAGGAGGTCCGGGTGTCGATCCTGGTCGGCCGCGTGCCGACCTGTGAGTAACACCGGGGCCGGGCAAGATTCACCGCATGACCGCTCCGTCGTCCGCGTGGGCCCCGCTGCGTCGTGGCGCGTACCGCGCGCTGTGGCTGGCCCAGTTCGCCTCGAACATCGGCACGTGGGCGCAGACAGTCGGCGCCCAGTGGCTGATGGGCGACCTTGGCGGCACGGCGCTGCAGGTCGCACTCGTCCAGGCGGCGACGACACTGCCGGTGTTCCTGCTGGTCGTGCCGTCGGGAGCGCTCGGTGACATCCTCGACCGGCGCAAGGTGCTGCTGGTCGGCCAAGCGCTGATGCTCGTCGGCGCGGCCGGGCTGATGGTGCTGACAGCGACCGACGTCACCACGCCGACGATCCTGCTGGCGCTGATCGCGTTGATGGGCGTCGGGCAGGCCGCCTCGATGCCGTCGTTCCAGGCGATCCAGCCGGAACTGGTGCCGCGCGAGGAGATCCCGCAGGCCGCGCTGCTCAACGGCGTCAACATGAACGTCGGCAGGGCGATCGGGCCCGCGTTGGGTGGCGTGCTGATCGCGGCGGCGGGCCCGGAGGCGACCTTCGCCTTCAACACCGTGTCGTTCATCGGCGTGCTGCTGGTCCTGGGCTTCTGGCGGCGGCCGTCCGACGAGCGGCCGTTGGGCGCTGAGCACGTCCTCACGGCGGTACGCAGCGGCGCGCGGTACGTCCGCAGCTCTCCGCTGTACGCACGCGTGCTGGTGCGGTGCGTGCTGTTTGTCGGATTCGCCAGCGGCTTGTGGGCACTGCTGCCCGCGATCGCCCGCGGTCCACTCGGGCTCGGCGCGGGCGGGTACGGCGTGTTGCTCGGCAGCGTGGGCGCCGGGGCGATCGGTGGGGCGTTCGTCGTGCCGAAGCTGCTGCGTGCGCTCGGGAAGAACACTGTGATCACCGGCGCGACCTTCGCCTACGCGGTCGCGACGGCAGTCGCGGGATTCACCGGCTCGCTCGTTGTCGCCGTCGTGGCGATGCTCGTCGCGGGCGCGGGCTGGATCGCGGTGCTGTCCACCTTGAACGCGACCGCCCAGGTGCTGCTGCCCGCGTGGACCAGGGCACGTGCGTTGGCGTACTACCAGCTGATGCTGATGGGCGGCCAAGCCCTCGGCGCGGTGCTCTGGGGCACGGTCGCCAACGTGCTCGACCTGGGCCTGGCGATGGCGATCCCGGCGGTGGCGATGGTGTTGACCGCGTTCTACGCGATGCGCAAGCTGCCGCTCACCGAACGCCAGCTGGACGTCACCCCGGCCGCGGTCTGGGACGAGCCGCCCGAGGGACCGGAACACACCGACGGGCCGGTCCTGGTCACCGTGGAGTGGCACGTGACCGAGGAGGACGTGCCCGCGTTCACCGAGGCGATGCTGAAACTCGGCCGGTCCCGGCGGCGGACCGGGGCGACCATGTGGGGACTGTTCCGCGACTCCGAGGCACCGGACGTGTTCCTGGAGACGTTCGTCCTGGCGACCTGGCAGGAACACCTCCGGCAGCATCACGAACGAGGCACTGCCGTAGACCTCGCCGTCTACACCGCCGCCAGGTCACTGGCCGCCGAACCACCCGCGGTCCGACACATGGTCTGGGCCTACTAGGCCATCACCGGGATCCCAGTCGCCGAGATCCCGCCGGGTGGTTGTGCTGGGCTGTGCCTCGTGGGGTGAACATGAACCCATCTATGAAGGTCGTTCCGCCGCAACGGGCCGCCAGCAGTTGTGGCTCCGTGTGGTCTGGCGGCCAGCCAGTACCCGCGTTCGTTCCGCCGAGGACCATGGACGGCGGTCCGAACTCGGCGAGAACATCGCTGTGGCTTCGGTCGTGGGCACACCACGGTTCGATCGTGTCTCGAAGGCGGTCGTACTGGACTGGCGTCAGTGCGTGGTCCAGGTCAAGCCAGGTACACAGGTGAGCGATCTCGGCATAGACCGACGACGGCACCGGACACGGCACCTACAAGCTCAGTTCCTGCGTGCGTGCGGCGATCGACACCTACCTCATCACCCTCCGCACACCAGCCCGCGACACACACTGCCCCGCCGAATGGCCAACCACAGGTGACGCTGGGGCGGCTCGCCCGACCGCACTGCCGGGGATTCACCGCCGGTAAGGCGCCGGTAGATCCGGCCAGACCGGGGTGAGGCGACATGACAAGGGCACCCCACCCCTACTGCCCAGGCCGTCGCCACGCGCTACGAGGTCACAATGACCGTCACGGCGATCAACGCGTGGCCACGACTCCGAGACACGACTTAGTTCAGGAACTTCGGGTCCGCCGGGGGCAACGGGGTGTCCGGCAGGCCCTTGTGCAGCGGTTTCATCGCCTCGAACCAGGTGCGCGCGGGCACCTTGCCGCCGTAGATGTTTCCCTTCGCGCACAGGAACGGGCGCTCGCCGTCGCAGATCGGCTTCGGCGTGTCGCCGTCGCTGAAGACCAGCACCGCGCCGGACAGCTGCGGAGTGGCACCGACGAACCCTGCCGACTGGTGGATCTGGGTGGTGCCGGTCTTGCCGATCATCTGCTTGGTCCAGCCCGCGTTGCGGGCCGGGATCGACGCCGTGCCCTCGGTGGTGTCCTTGCTCATCGCCTGGGCGAGGCTGCGGGCCAGGCCAGGCTCGACTGCCTGCTCACAACCCGGTTCGTTGATCGCGACCGACTTGCCGTCCCGGTCGAGGATCTGGTCGATCGGACTCGGCGGGCACCACTTGCCCTCGCTGACGATCGTGGCGCCGACGTTGGCCAGCTCCAGCACGCTGGTGACGGTGACACCGAGCGTGAACGACCCGATCTTGCCGTCCTTGACCCACTGCTCCTGGTTGATCCGCAGCGACGCGTCCTTGGCGTTGGGGTCCGGCTTCTCGCCGCCGCGGTTGACCAGCTGCATGCTCTCCCGCATGCCGAGCTTGACCGACATGTCGACGACCTTGTCCAGGCCCGCGTCCTCTTCCAGCTTCACGAACGCGGTGTTCGGCGAGTGCGCCAGCGCGCCCTGCAGCGTCATGGTGGTGTCACCACCGGCGGAGTCGTTGCTGACTGTGTAGGGCTTGTTGCCGTTGCCCTTGTAGACCGATGACGTGTACGAGGCCGGGACGGGCATGGACTTGTTCACGCCCGCGACGCCACGGTCCAGCGCGGCCGCGGCGGTGAAGATCTTGTAGATCGATCCGGCGCCGAACCGGGTGATGGTGCTGGGCAGGCGGTACGCGGTCTGCCCCTTGCTCGCGTCGACACCGAAGTCGCGGTTGGCCGCGAGCGCGCGGACCGCGTGCTTGTCGGCGCCCGGCTCGACGACCGCCATCACGTTGGCGATTCCCTTGGTGTCCTTGGAGACCTGGTTCTCCGCGGCGCGCTTGGCCGCTTCGGTCGCCGCCGGGTCCATGGTCGTCTTGATCACGTACCCGCCGCGCTTGAGCTGGTCCTTGGTTATCCCGGCTTTGGCCAGGTAGTCCAGCACGTAACCGCAGAAGAAGCCGGTGGTGGTGCCGCCGTCGAGGTTGCCGCAGTCGTTGGAGCGGGTGTTGAGCGGCTGCGCGAGTCCGACGTCCTCGTTCTTGGCCTTGTCGGCGACCTCCTTGCCCTCCTTGAGGAAGCCGGTCTCCAGCATGCGGTCGATCACGAGGTTGCGCCGCTTCTTGGCCTCGACCGGGTCCTTGAGCAACGTGGTCGGCTTGTTGACCATCGCGGCGAGGAACGCCGACTGGGCGAGGGTGAGCTTGTCCGGTGTGGTGCCGAAGTACGTCCGCGCCGCGGCCTTGATGCCGTAGACGTTGCCGCCGAACGGCACGAGATTGAGGTAGCGGACGAGAATGTCGTCCTTGCTCATCTGCCGCTCGATCTCGACGGCGAGCTTGGCCTCGCGGATCTTGCGTGCGGGGCTGTGCGCCATGGCCGCCTTGCGCTCGGCGTCGTCCTTGGCCAGCACGAAGCCCAGGTAGTTCTTGACGTACTGCTGGGTGAGCGTCGAGCCACCACCGGCGGACTCACCGGCGAAGAACCCGCCGACCGCCTTGAGGCTGCGCTGCGCGTCCAGGCCGTTGTGCTGGTAGAACCGGTGGTCCTCGATGGCGACGATCGCGTCACGCATGTGCTTGGGGATCTCCTGCGGCGTGGAGATCTCCCGGTCCTGGTCGTACAGATACGCGATCGGCTGGCCGTTGCGGTCCAGAATCGTGCTGCCCAGCGGCATCTGCGCCGACACCAACTCGGCGGGCACGGCCGCGATGGTGTCACTCACCCGGTTCGCGGCCACCCCCACCCCGCCCACGTACGGGAACAGGATGGCCGCTAACACCACACCCGCCGTCAAACACAACGCCACCAGCTTGCCAAGCGCCTTCGCCTTGGAGGCGACCACACCAAACCCCTTACTTCACCTGACTACAAGATCCCTACCTATCTGACGCACAAGGGCGGGGGAAAGTTGCTTGACACTTCACCGTGACACGGGTCACCCGCCGACGAAGCCGGGCGATCACCGGACCTCATCGAAGTGGGCGGCCACCACGTCGTCGGTCACCTCGGCGAGGGTGCCCGGTGACCAGCGGGGGTTGCGGTCCTTGTCGATGATCTGGGCACGGATGCCCTCGGTGAGGTCGTGTCCGCGCAGGCAGGCGGCCGACACGCGGTACTCCTGCGCGAGGACGGTCTCCAGGTCCGGCAGGGTCGCGGCGGAGCGCAGCGCCCGCAACGTCACCTTGACCGCGGTCGGCGACTTGCTCTCGATCTCCTTGGCCGCGCTGCTGCCCTGTTCACCGCTGGCGCGCAACCGATCGAGGATCTCCTCGACGGTCTCGGCCGCGTAGCAGGTGTCGATCCAGTCGGTCTGCCGGGACAACGGCCGGTCCGCGGGCAGTTCGGCGACCGCGCGCACGGCCTCCCCCGCTTCCCGCTGCGCCAGCAGTTCGAGCATCTGCGGAATGCGCGCACTGGGCACGTAGAAGTCGGCCAGGCCACAGTGGATCGCGTCACCGGCGTTGAGCTGCGCGGCGGTCAGGGCGATGTGCGTGCCGAGCTGCCCCGGGGTGCGGGACAGCAGGTAAGTGCCGCCGACATCGGGCACAAGGCCGATGCCGACCTCGGGCATCGCGATCCTGGAGCGTTCGGTGACCACGCGTATGGAGCCATGCGCGGACACGCCGACACCGCCACCCATCACCACACCGTCCATCACCGCGACGTACGGTTTCGGGTACCGGGTGATGTGCGCGTTCAATTTGTATTCGTCGGCCCAGAAATCCAGTGAGGCCGTGCCGCCGGAGCGGGCGTCCTCGTAGATCGAGCGGATGTCGCCGCCCGCGCAGAGCCCCCGGTCACCGGCTCCGGTGATCACGACCGCGCGGACGCCCGCGTCGGTCTCCCACTCGGTCAGCGCCGCGTCGATGGTCCTGACCATGTCGTGGGTGAGCGCGTTGATGGCTTGCGGCCGGTTCAGCGTGATCCTGGCCAGCCCGTCGCGGACATCGACGAGTACCTCGGTCATGACAGTTCCGCCTCCCCGAAATTTCGACGCCTGGTCACCTTCGGCTGGCACCGTTTGGTTCGGTGCGTACCGGTGGCTGGTTTACACCACGTTCCCCTGAGGCGCGGTTGGCTGCCACGCGGCCTGCGTTGGCACAGCGCACCGCGGACCTGTGGATACCGTAAAGTAGGACGTCCGACTATGTCGACTGTGAGGTATCTCCCCCGGAACCACACCCGGGACCATGGGTGGCGCGCTAGGATCGGGGGGCTGGTGGTCCGCCGTGCTCCGGTTTTCCGGCCAGGGCGCGGTGGGGTAAGAGGGAACCCGGTGGAAATCCGGGACTGCCCCGCAGCGGTGAGCGGGAACGACCGCCGTCAGAAGCACTGGGCGCGAGCCTGGGAAGCGACGGCCAGTAGGTCCGGGTGCGAGCCCGGGTGCCCGCGAGTCCGAAGACCTGCCATCGGTACGCGCACCGCCTGGTGCGCGTGGTCCTGGGCCTCTCGGGCGGGCTCACGCGACGAGGCTGCTTTTCGCGCGCACTGCCCTGGGGTTCCTGAGCTCGCGAGGAGAGAGCTGTGCCGATCGGGTCGACAGTGCTGGGGTATCCGCGGATAGGTCCGCGACGTGAACTCAAACGCGCGCTGGAGAAGTACTGGTCAGGCGGCATCGACGCCGCGCAGGTGCGGCAGGTCGCCCGTGACCTGCGCCGGGCCACGTGGGCCGAACTGGCCGCCGCGGGGCTGGACTCGGTGCCCTCCAACACGTTCTCCTACTACGACCAGGTGCTCGACACCATCCAGCTGTTCGACGCCATCCCCCAGCGGTACCGCGATCTCGGCCTCAACGGCATGGACACGTACTTCGCCATGGCACGGGGGCACGACGCCGTCCCGGCGATGGAGATGACCAAGTGGTTCGACACCAACTACCACTACCTCGTGCCGGAACTCGGCCCGGAGACGAGGTTCGACCTGGCCGGGGACAAACCGATCGCCGAGTACCAGGACGCACGCGCACAGGGTGTCGAGACCCGGCCGGTGCTGATCGGGCCGGTGACGTTCCTGCTGCTGGCCAAGGCGGAGGCGGGCGCACCGCCGGGGTTCACGCCGCTGGACCTGCTCGAACCGCTGCTCGATCGCTACGCCGACCTGATCAGCAGGCTGGGCGCGGCCGGTGCGGCGTGGGTGCAACTGGACGAACCGGCGTTCTGCGCGGACCGCACCGACGGTGAACTGGCCGCGCTCGGCCGCGCCTACGACCGGCTGAGCCAGCTTCCCGGTCGGCCGAACCTCCTGGTGACCGGCTACTTCGGGGATTTCGGCCCGGCGCTGCCGGTGCTGGCGGGCACCGCGGTGGAAGCCGTCGGGATCGACCTGGTGGCCGGGCGCGCGGCGGCCGACCGGATCCCGCACATCCCGGCCCTGCGCACCAAGACCCTGGTGGCGGGAGTGGTCGAGGGCCGCAACATCTGGCGGACGGACCTCAGTGCCGCGGCCGAACTGTGCGCCCAGCTCAAGCAGTCAGTCAACGAACTGGCGGTGTCGACGTCCTGTTCGCTGCTGCACGTGCCGTACGACCTGGACGCGGAGACCTCCCTGGCGCCCGACGTGGCCGCCAGGCTGGCGTTCGCACGGCAGAAGGTCGACGAGGTCGTCCTCTTGGGCAAGGCACTGGCAAGCGGCGATGCTCGTCTCATCGCCACCACCGGTGCGGCGGCCGGTGTCCACCGGGACGAGCAGGTGCGTGCCCGCGTCGCGGCACTGACGCCGGAGCACCGGCTGCGTGTTCCGTATGCCGAACGTGCCGAGGCGCAGGGGGCGAAGTTGGGCCTGCCGCCGTTGGCGACCACGACGATCGGGTCGTTCCCGCAGACCACGGACGTTCGCAGGGCCAGGGCGGATCTGCGAGCGGGCAGGCTGGACGACGCGGGCTACGCCGAGCGGATGCGTGCCGAGGTCGAGCGGGTCATCCGGTTGCAGGAGGAGATCGGACTCGACGTGCTCGTGCACGGCGAACCCGAGCGCAACGACATGGTGCAGTACTTCGGGGAGTTGCTGGACGGCTTCGCGTTCACCGAGCACGGGTGGGTCCAGTCGTACGGGTCGCGGTGTGTTCGGCCGCCGATCCTGCACGGTGACGTCTCCCGGCCGGTGCCGATGACCGTCGAGTGGAGCACCTACGCGCAGTCGCTGACCAGCAAGCCGGTCAAGGGAATGCTCACCGGCCCGGTGACCATCCTGGCGTGGTCGTTCGTCCGCGACGACCAGCCGTTGGGTGTCACGGCCGACCAGGTCGCGCTGGCGTTGCGGGACGAGATCACGGATCTGGAGGCGGCGGGCATCGGCATCATCCAGGTCGACGAGCCCGCGTTGCGCGAACTGCTGCCGTTGCGCGCGGAGGACCGCAAGGCCTACCTGGACTGGGCGGTCGGTTCGTTCCGGCTGGCCACCTCCGGTGCGGCAGCGGGCACGCAGATCCACACGCACCTGTGTTACTCGGAGTTCGGTGACGTGATCGAGGCCATCCACGGACTGGACGCCGACGTCACCACGATCGAAGCGGCCAGGTCCAAAATGGAGGTTCTGGCCGACCTCTCGTCGATCGGCTACAGCCGCGGAGTCGGGCCGGGCATCTACGACATCCACTCGCCGCGCGTACCCAGCACGGACGAGATGGTCGCGCTGCTCACCGAAGCCGTGCGGGCGGTGCCCGCCGAGCGGGTGTGGTCAAACCCGGACTGCGGCCTGAAGACCCGTGGCTACGCCGAAGTCGACCCGGCGCTACGCAATTTGGTCGAGGCGACCAGGCGGGTACGCGCCGAACTGTAGGCGGAGGCGGAGGGCCGACCGCGCGCAGTGACGGCGCCTGACATCCTTTTCGAAGGAAGTGACCTCGTTGCCGACGCCCGTTCGGCACCGAGGTCAACGCCGGAGTACCAAGCCAAGTCCGCAGTTGTCCCGACAACGCGAGTAGTCCACGCGTTTCGCTGGTACATAACGAATCCGAACAACCCGGCCACCGGATACGTAGGCCCACTACTGTATGGTCGATGACCCCACCGACCACGTTCCTGGCAACCATTCCCAGCCCGCCGCAGGGCGTGTGGGAGATCGGGCCGATCCCGATCCGCGCCTACGCGCTGCTCGTCATCGCCGGGATCTTCGTCGCTGCCCGGTGGGGCCAGAAGCGCCTGTCGGCCAGGGGCGGCGCACCGGGAACGGTGGTCGACGTCGCCGTGTACGCCGTGCCGTTCGGCATTGTCGGCGGCCGGTTGTACCACGTGATCACCGACTACCACCTGTACTTCGGCGCGGGCAAGGACCCGGTCCGCGCGTTGTACATCTGGGAGGGCGGTCTCGGTATCTGGGGCGCGATCGCCCTCGGCGCGGTCGGCGCGTGGATCGGCTGCAGGCGCAAAGGCCTGCCGCTGCCGGTGTTCGCCGACGCGGTCGCGCCCGGCATCGCCGTCGCGCACGCGATCGCCCGGATCGGCAACTACTTCAACCAGGAGCTGTACGGCTCGCACACGACGTTGCCATGGGGCTTGGAGATCTACCAGCGCGTGAACGCCAACGGCGAGGTGGACGCGCTCAACGGCGTCTCCAACGGCATCCCGCTGCCGGACAGTCCGGTGCACCCGGTGTTCCTGTACGAACTGCTGTGGCTGCTCGGTGTCGCCGCGCTGGTGGTGTACCTGGACCGCAAGCTCAACCTCGGCCACGGCCGGGCGTTCGCCCTGTACGTCGCGGGGTACACCCTGGGCCGGACGTGGATCGAGCTGATGCGCACCGACCCCGCGACGCTGGTGTTCGGCGTCCGCGTGAACGTGTGGGTCTCGATACTGGTGTTCGCCGGCGGGCTCGCCTACTTCGTCTGGGGCCGAAGGAAAGGCTCTCGCGAGGTCCTCGAAAAAACGGACGAGCCCGCCACACCGACCGGGAACGTGGTATGAATCGTTCGCAGGAAACCTGGGCAGCGGGGGAAGTCCGGTGAGAGTCCGGCGCTGACCCGCAACGGTGTGCCACGACGAGTGGCGAGCCCGACCACCCGCTGCCTTGGCGTGTTCGTCCCATCCCCGTCGTGGTTCGCGGGCCGGGCGCCGGGGCGGAAACCCCCGGCTCTGGTGCCGTGCTCCGGAGAAAGGCTCCTGACGCACATGAGATTCCGATCCTTGGCCGTCGCAGTGCTGTGCGCGACGGCCGCTGTTGCCGCCGCCCCAGGTGTTGCCACCGCCCACGATCACCGGACCACGAACCGCGCCGACGCGGCCGCGGGCTGGCTGGCCCGTCAACTGGTCGACGGCGAACGGTTCGAAGTGGACTTCGGTGGTACGAAGTACCCCGACCAGGGACTGACCATCGACGCGATCTTCGCGTTCGCGTCGGCCGGTGTGTCCGGCACCAACGGCGGCAAGGCCATCACCTGGCTGGCCAAGCCGGAGATCCTCGGCGGCTACATCGGCAACGGCACGACCGAGGCCTACGCGGGCGCCACCGCGAAGGTGTCACTGGCCGCACAGGTGCGCGGTCTGGACCCGGCGTCGTTCGGCGGCGTCGACCTGCTGACGCGGCTGCGTGGCCTGCTCACGCCGTCCGGCCGGTTCTCCGACCGCTCCGAATTCGGTGACTACAGCAACGCGTTCACGCAGTCGCTGGCGATCATCACGCTCAAGCGCACACCCGGCGGTGTTCCCGCATCAGCAGTGGATTTCGCGGTCGGCACCCAGTGCCCCGACGGCGGTTACCCGATCGCCTTCGGCACACCGGTCTGCCAGAGCGACACGGACGCGACCGCGATGGTCACCCAGGCACTGCTGGCCACCGGCCGCACCACCGACGCACAGGAAGGCCTGTCCTGGCTGATCAGCAAGCAGCAGGCCAACGGCGGCATCTCCGCGCGGTCGGGTGACCCGGCCGTGCGGCCGAACACCAACACCACCGGCCTCGCCGCGCAAGCGCTCAAGGCAGGCAACCGGCCGCTGGCGTTCCACAAGGCCAAGCAGTTCATCCTGAGCGTCCAGGTCGACTGCTCCGGCCCGGTCGAGAACCGCGGAGCGATCCCCTACGACGCCACCGGCTACAACCCCTCGACTGTCGTGCGCGCCACGGCACAGGCGGTTCTCGGCCTGGGTGGCCCGAGCCTGGCGGCGCTGAGCGCGGCCGGTTCCCAGCCCGCCGCACCCGTGCTGTCCTGCCCGGCATGACCGGGGTCGCCTGAAAACAGCTCGGGGCCTTTCGCACGCGGAAGGCCCCGAGCTTTTTGATGCCCTGCTACAGGGGGTAGGAGATCATCCGATCCTTCACCTGCCCACCGAAACTCACCGGCTTGTCTGACACATTCCACCCCACGAGGTGGTCCGATCCGTCGCTCACCAGCAACTCGTGGATCACCTTCGTCATCGGCCCCGGGTGTTCACGCCAGTTGTCGTAATCGTTGTACGCGATCGACCAGGCATCCGGATCAGGCGAATCGGTGACCCACCAGAACGTCCCACCCGCACCGTCGGCTCCCCACGGATACAGCCCACCGGGCTCAGGGAACAGCCGATAGGCCGTGCCCTCGAGATACCCGGTGTCCTCGTCCGCGAAGATCTCCATGAGTTCGAGGTTGTCCCGTTTCGATTTCGCGAGCCCCTCGCGGCTCTGCGCGGGATTGTCCACCCCGATGCTGCCCCGGAAGCCGCCTGCCGGGAATCGGGTCAGCAGCTCCTTGTAGTCAGCGGGGAGCCGGAGACCCAACTCGCGTTCGACGGCCTCCCACGCCACCTCCGGCTCGAAATCCCCGGCACGCCACCCGACGAGCAGGCAGATCTCGTCGACATAGGATCGTCGTGCGCCAGCCATGCGTTCTCCCGGTCACTTCTTCTTGGCTTTCCGGAACGATTCACATCGTTCCTTCGGCGCGGGGTTGCCTCCGGGCACGTTGTGGATGGTGGCGAAGCACCACACCCCGTTCGAGGCGATCGCCTCGATGAAGACCCACTCCGGTTTGGCGGCGGTGTTGCTGGGGTACTGCGCGTGGGCCTCGTAGACCACCCACACGTCCTTCCCCAGCCTGTCCAGCATACCGGCGACCGCGTTCTCCATCATCTTCACATCTGACAGATTGACTTTCCGGTACTGGGTGACGATGTTGTCCACCTTCATGGAGCCCCCGAGCCGGTCGGCGACCAGGTGCCCCTTCTGGACGTACTCACCGTCCAGCTGCGCCCACGCCGCCGCGTCCCCCTCCGGATGCCCCACGGGCCTCGCCGGTTCCGCATTGGGGTCGCGCTGGTGGGTCTTGTTCGCGCACACGATGCCACCGGTGGCCCGCTGAGCGCTTTCGCCGAGCCATGTGAAGTTCTCCATGGGATAGTTCACCGCTTTGTTGACAATCCCGTCGCCGCCGAACCCCCTACCGGCGAAGCAATCATCGACCTTGCGTTTCCTCTTGGCGTCCTTGAGCTTGTCCTTCGGTTCCTTCGGCTGGACACTCGGCTGATTCCTGTGCTCGGCTTCTTCCTTCTCGCGGAGCTCCTTCTTGTCCTTGGGTTTGCACGACGCCCCGCGGCTGCCCTTGCAGTCCTTGATCTGCTTGATCAGGTCGCGCAGTTCGTTGACGATGCGGCGAGCCGCCAGCTTGACGTCCTTGAAGGTGCGGATGCCCTTCACGATCCGGACGGTGGCCTTGACGGCGTCCGGGATCTGAGTGATGAACCGGGCGAGCTTGAGGATGGGCAACGCGTTGATGACAGTCAACACGCAGGAGATGAAATCCCCTTCCGTGAAGCACTTCTTGGCGTCTTCGTAGCCGATCAGGTCGAGCAGGAGTTGCCCGCCCTCGTCGATGATGAACTTCTTCAGATCCTTGTTCGCCTCGCCGCGCGCTCTGGTGTACTCGTCGACCGCGCCCTGGCCTTTCTCCGCACGCAGGTCGTTCTCCTCTTCAGGAGTCAGCGCGGGAACCTCGCTGTCGTCGTTGATGGCCTGCTCGGCCGCCTTGCGCTCCGCTTCTTCCTCGGCCCTGCGGAGTTCCTCCTGGACCGCGGCGAGGTAGGCCTGGACCTCCTTGGCGTCCTCCTCGGCGTTCTTGGCCCTCTCCTCGACGCTGTCGGCGTACTTGTCGGCCTGGTCGGCGGCCGACTCGGCGTCCTTCGCGTGCTGGTCCGCGCGGGCCGCCGCCTGCCTCGCCTCCTCGGCGTCCTTCTCGGCCTGTGCCGCCGCCTTTCCCGCAGCCTCCGCGTCCTTCTGTGCGCGGTCGGCTGCGGCGCTGGCCTCGTTGGCCGCACGGGTGGCGTCGTCCGCCGCCCGGCGCGCCGCCGCCGCGTCAGCCTCGGCCTGGTCCGCCGCGCGTCCGGCGAGCGCCGCATCGGCGGCGGCCTGATCAGCGGCGGCACGAGCCGCCATCGCATCGGCCTGTGCCGAGGCGTCCACGGCTTCAGCCGCCGCGGCGGCTTTGCGTGCTGCCGCCGCGTCGATGGCGGCCTCCGCGGCTGACCTCTGCGCGTCTGCCGCAGCCTTGCCCGCCTCCGCCGCGAACGTGGCCGCTGCCGCCGCCGCGTCGTAGGCCGGTTTCACCTGCTCCGCCGCGCTCTTCGCCGCCTCGGCGGCGTCCTTCGCCTTCTGGTTGGCGTCGGCCGCGGCCTGTTGCGCGGCCTTGACCTGGGTGTCGCCGATGTCCTTTGCCCGGTTGGCCACCATCTGCACGAAGTCGGCGTCGATGTCCGAGCCCGCGAACGGGTTGGTCAGCGTGATCGCGGTGTTGGCCGGGGCGGCGATGCCCGACGCGGCCTGAGTGGTCGCCGCCGCCGCACGGGTGGCGATGCCCGCCTGAGTGGCCGCGGTCGCCGCTTCCTCGGCCGCGGCGTTGGCCTCCTGCCGGGTGCGGTCGGCTGCCTCAAGGGACTTCGCCGATTCCACCACCGCCTGCTGCGCCAGATCCATGGCCTTGCGCGCGTTCTCCGCGGCACGGGCCTCCGCGGCGGTCGCGGTCTCCGCGCTCGCCCTGGCCCGCATCGCCTCGGCGTGCACGGCGGCGGCTTCCCGTTCCGCACGGTTGGCCGCGTCGTTCGCCCGTGCCGCAGCGGCTTGCGCCTGGTTCGCGGCCGAACGCGACATCTCCGCCGCGTGCTCGGCTTCACGGGCCGCCGCGCGCGCCTCCGATGCTGCGGACTGCGCGCGATCCGCGTGGGCACGAGACCTGCTCGCCGCACCTTCCGCCTCGGTCGCCGCGGCTCGCGCCCGCACCGCGGCCTGCCCGGCCTCCTCGGCGTGCTGGTGTGCCGTCTGCGCCGCACCCCGCGCGGTGTTCGCCTCGGCACGCGCCTGATTGGCCGCGTCCCGAGCCTTGATCTTGTCTTCCTGGAGGACCTCCGAGGAATTCGCGGCCCGCTCAGCCAGCTGCGCGAGGAACTGTGCCTTCTTCTCCGCGGTGTCAGCCGATCGCCGGACCTGTTCGGCCTCCTCGCGTGCCTGATGGGCCTTGCCCTCCTCCACGGCCGCGTTGCGGTCGATGTCCCCGGCGATCTGCTCCTGGCGCCGGGCTTCCTTGGCCGCGTCGGCGGCGATCTGCTCCTGCTCCTGTGCCGCGCCTCGCTTGTTCGCCGCGATCAGCGCCTGCGCCTCGGCTTCCTCGCGCTTCCGGCGGGCGATCTCCGCCTCCTGCTTGGCCTTGTCGCGTTCCGCGGCCGCTTCGCGCTGCTTGGCCTCGGCCTCCTGGCGTTTCTGGTTCGCGACGTCTCGCCACTGTTCGGCTTCCCGGCGTTTCTGGTTCGCGATGTCCCGCTCACGCTCGGCGTCGGCACGCGCCTGCTTGACGTTCGCCGCGTGCACCTGCGCCCTGGCCAACGCGGCCTCAGCGTCCTGCCTTGCCTGCTTGGCCTGCCGTGCCGCCTCGGCCGCCGCGTTGGCCTGCTCGCGCGCGGCCTTCGCCAACTGCTCGGCCTGGTTCCTGTGCGCCTCGGCGTTGGCCCGCCAGCGCTTGGCGTTCTCCTCGCGCTTCTTGGCCTTGTCGGCGGCGTCGGTGGCGGCGGCGTCCGCCGCGATCGCGTCCACCGCGTGCACCGCGGACTCCGAAGCCTGCTTCGCCGCCTGTGCGGCAGCCGCCATGCCCTGGACGACCTTGACCCACTCGGTGCCATGCGGCATCCCGTTCTCCACCAGGATGTTGGCCTGTACCGTGGCGCCCGCCGCCGCGGTCTCGGCCTCCCTGGCGTCGGCGATCACGTACTGCAGTTGCTGGGCCGCCCTGTCCTTGGCCCGCTGGTAGAGCTCGGGGTGGTATTGGCCACTCGCCTGGTCCGCGGCCAGCACGCGGGCGGCTTCCCTCGACGCGTCCGCGGCGCCCATCATGTCGTTGGCGACCCGCTCCAACGCCCGCACGCCGTCGGCGTGGGCGACAAGGATGTTGCGACGCGCCCTCATCGCCCGCGCGACCCGTTGTGCCAACTCCGACGCGGCCTCGTTTTCCTTACGCAGCCTCTCCAGTTCTGCGAGATGCGCGTCCCGCGCCTCGGCGTCGAGCTTGGCCGCGACCAGATAGCCGGTCTTGAGGAACTCCTCGATCGCGGCGTCCCCGGCGGCCAGTGCCGCCTTCGCGGCCTTGGCGACCTCCGGGGTTCCGCGGTCGGCCGCCACCTGGACGTGCGCCCGGCGCTTGGCCCTGATCTCCTTCTCGTAGGCCCCGTTGCGGCGGTCCTGCTCCGCGGCGATATCCCGGCCGTAGGCCAGGAAGTTCTCGCGTTCGCGGGCATCGCCCTTCAACGCGTTGGTGACGGCGGCGTTGAACGCGGGGCCGCCCGTTCCCACGAGCGCTTGGATGAGCGCGCGGTTGTGCGCGTCGCTCTGTTCCCTGCGCTGTTTCGCTTTGTTCTTCGCGTCCTGATGGCCGTGGGCGAAGAAGTCCTCGACCGCTTTCTTGTCCCCGGCTTCGGCCTTCCGCAGGGTTTCCCTCGCCGCGTCGCGGACCTCCTCGTCCTCGTCGAACGCGGCGATGTCGGCGAGCAGGTCGCGCTGCAACTGGTCGAGGATGGCCTGGTCCTCGGGATCCAGCCCCGAGTCGGCCCGCGGCTGTTGTTGCGCCTTTGCCTGCTGCGCCGACGAAACCTGCACGGGCGCGTACGTCGCCGCCGTCGCCTCGGCTCCCTCGCTCGCTGTGGTGGCGAGGAGCGCGGCGGCAACGGTGAACACCACCGCCCTGCGCCATCCGATCGGTAGCGTCCGTCTGGAACGCCGACGTAATTTAGACATGGTTCGGCCACACCCCGAATTCGCGAAGAAACAAGAAAGGTGAAATGAAATGCGCTGAGGTCAGGAACCGGTGGTCATCCGGTCATAACCGTCCCGCGCTTCATCACCGACAACACCCCAGTGCTGTATCTGATTGTCGGCGAATGTCGTTTCGGTCGTCCACGTGCCGCGCTGCTTTTCCGCGGTTGAGCCGATGTTCAGCCACACGGGATCGAACTGGGTCTTGGCTCGCTCTATCACTGTTTGCCAGTACCGCGCCTGCTCGGCACAGAGCTGCCGCTCGTTTTCCCAGGAGTTACGGGCGGCGTCGGCTTTCTGCTGGGTGGTCGCCCACGCCTGGGCAGCCACGGCACGGGCCTTTTCGGCTGCCTCTCCGCTCGTCGCGAGAGCCTCCCGCTCCGCCTCCTGCGCATCGGCGATCAACTGCGGAATCGTGGCGTGGTAGAACACGCCCGCCTCCTGGCTCCGCAGGCGGAAGATCTCCACGTCCAGCCCCGCGGCGGCCATCCAGTCGCTGGCGTAGAACTCCCGGATGTCGGCGTCGATGCCGCCGTTGCGCAACGCGTGCTCGGCCGCGAGCCGCACCTGCTGACCAGGGTCGGACTTCGACAGCAGGAGCACGAAGTCCCGATCCGCCTGCGCGATCGCCTGCTTGTGCTCCTCGTCGGCTTCCCGTGCCGCGTTGTCCTTCGCCTTGGCCTCCTCGAACCCCGTCCGAGCGAACCAGTCCCGGTCGCCGTCGGAGCCCTTGAGCGCCTTGTCCGCGCCCGCGTGCACGAGCGGGGCGTAGGAGGCGCTGTAGGTGTCGAAGACCCGCTGGGCGAAGTCCCGGTTGCGGGCGTTGTTCTGCCTGGCTCGCTCCCGCGCCTTGGCGAAGCCGCGTAACACGAACTCACGCAGGGCGGCCTCGCCGTCGGGTGACCGCATCGCCTGCCACGCGGAAGCGCGAACCAGAGTTTGCGCGTGATGCAACGCGACCTGCCGCACCATCGGATACCACGGCGATTGCTCTATTCCGACCGCCTGCATTACGCCAAAATCAGTAGCGCTAATTGGTTCCGCCGCCGCGATACCACTACCTGTCATCGCGATAGCCGCCACCAATGCGCTACCAGTGATCGCTGCTCCCCAACGCACCGAATACCCCCACCCGGTCGAATAGTGTCGTGTTGCGCACATAACATTCCAACTATGACACAGTTCCCAAGCCGGACATGCGCGCGTGACCTAGGTCACACAAGAACGGAGCCGCAGATCACGACAATGTCACGTTACAATCACGGAACAGTGACCGCCTTGACCGGTTTTTCAGAACCGGTCAAGGATTCTGAGGCGCGCGACTGGGGTTAATTGCGCCTTCCCACGGATTTTCACCATCAAAGGAATCCACTTGACCAGATCCGAACGAGCCAGTAGACCGAGCAGGGGCAGGCGCGGGGGTATACGCGCGGTGGTCGTGGCAGGCGCCGCGGCGGCCACAATCGCAGGCCTCGTTCCGGCGACTGCCCACGCCGCACCCGAAAACCCGCCCACCGCAACGGATCCACGAGCGGTGGTCGGCGTTCCCAAGACCGATCCCGGCACGCACGCCAGGAACGCGGCCGTCCAGTCCACTGACGACGAGAAGATCGCGGCAGCGGCGCTGCTCGGCGTCAACCCCGGACCGGAACTGATGATCCTGTCCGACCGCGACTTCACCGTCGCCATGTACCGCATCGCGGACGACCAGGACAAGCCCCGTCCGTTGGAACCGGGCAACCGCACCGTGAAGAACGCGGCCCTCAAGGCGCTCGACGAGGGTGACGCCGCGTGCACCGCGTTCATCAAGACCGGGATGAAGGTGGCGCACGACGAGGACATCGCGCTGGACCGGGAATGGCGCGGCCAGCAGGAAGCGGAACGCGCGGCCAAGGCGATCGCCGCGGGCATGCTCTCCATCCCGGTCAGCGGCACGGATCTGTCGAAGTCCGTGTCCGACTTCATCGCCTTCCTCGACCTCAACGCCCACGCGCACAAGGACATGCTGGTCAAGGAGAAGGCGAAGCAGGCGCTGCGGGGCACCCCGGACGAGCAGTGGACCTTCCTGACGTCCGGGCTCGGCGCCGCGCACACCGCCGACGTCAAACGGATCACCGACGAGAACACCGCCATCGGCGAGGCCGAAAGGCAGGCCGCGAAAGCCCGTGCGGCGAAGGCGAACGCGGCGTGGCAGGCGCTCGGCGTCGTCGCGGACGACAGGCTGGTCAACCTACCGGACCGGTCCTTCGTGTTCGAGATCTCCAACCGCGCCCCGCAGGACACCGAGGTGTTCGGCGCGGCCGAGGAGGCGCTCTACGGCGAGGCGGCGGAGTGGAAGCACTTCATCGACGTCGGCGCCGAGGCAGCCCACCTGCGCGACGTCGAGAACACGCTCAAGAAGCGGGATGAGGCGCGCAAGCGCCAGATCCTCGAGATCCGCACGCGGGCGGCGAACAGCCTCGCCCACCCCGCGCTGGTCGCCGCCGCCGACAAGGCGCTCGCCGGTACACCGGCCGACCGGGTGCGCTTCCTGCTCAGCGGGAAGGACGAGAACCTCACCCAGACCCTGCGAACCCAGGCGTTCGACGACTTCTACCTCGGCGACGGCGATGGGCAGGCCGTCCTCCGCGCCTGGACGCCGGGGCAACGTCCGGAACTGGTCTGGAAGGTGGAGCCGGGGCTCTCGGACCCCAGCTGCCACTCGTTCGCCTCCACCACCCGGCCGAACCACTTCCTGCGCATCGTCAACAACAGGATCAGCGTGGATCCCACCGATGGCAGCCGGGCCTTCGCCGCCACGGTGACCTGGTGTGCGCGGAGAATCAACTCCGGCATCGGATTCCACAACGCACAGGGCAGGGTCGACCTGGCGGTCAACGCGCCTGCCGGTGTAGGTGACGTGTGGCACGTGGAGGCGCCGCAGCCGCCGCTGCCCATCGAGCGCCGCTACAACGCCGATGCCGCCGCTCGCGGCAGGCTCGGTACGGCGACCGGTGCCGCACTGATCAACGACAACGGCACAGGCTACCGCCCGTACCAGAACGGTCGGCTCTACCAGGCCTTCCGGCCAGGAAGCAATGAGCTCACCACGTCGGTCGTAGCGGGCGAGATCCTCTCGAAGTTCGCCTCATCGGGCTACGAGAACGGGGTGCTGGGGTACCCGATCGAGGATGAGCGTCCCCTCAGCCAGACAAGTGGTCGTGTCCAGCGGTTCACCAGCGGGGCGGTGTACATCGTGCCGAACGTCGGCACGTTCGCTGTCCACGGCGAGATCTACAAGAAGTACGCCACGACCAACTACGAGAACGGTTTCCTGAGCTACCCGACCTCGGACACCACTCGTCTTCCGGACGGGACCGGTTGGGCTACCACCTTCTCCGGCAACGGCGGCGCGATCTACCACCACCCGAGTATCGGCGCGAAGATCATCTACGGGAACATCCGCGCCAGGTGGAACCAGCTCGGTGCGGAGAAGTCCTGGCTCGGCTACCCCACGAGCGACGAGTTCGATCTGCCGAAGGGGCGCCGCAACACCTTCCAGAACGGTCGCATCGACTTCAGCAACGACGGCGGCGGCACCTTCGACTACAAGACTGTCGCGATCGAGCCGAAGGCCATCGCGATCAAGGGCGTCGGATCCCAGAGCTGCATCCAGATCGCCGGTGTCGGCCAGGACGCACTCAGGGACGGCGCGGGGGCAGAGCTGTGGCAATGCGTGCCTGGGGCCGTGAAGCAGATCTGGGACGTCGTCCCGCTCGGAGACAACAAGTACAACCTCAAGAACCGCAACTCCGGTAAGTGCCTGGACGTCTACAACAGCAACCTCGACAACAACGGCCTGATCATGCAGCACTCCTGTCACAACGGTCTCAACCAGCAATGGGAACTGACCACCGACAACACCGGTGAGAACTACGCGCTCCGCGCTGTGCACTCCGCCAAGGTAGCCGACGGAAGGGGACGCCCCCCGTTCAACGGCAAGCCGGTCGGGCAATGGGCCGACAGCGGCACCAACAGCCAACGCTGGACCATCATTCCCCAGTAAATCCCGAGCAGTAGATCCGAGATCTGACGACACCGACGCCGGCCGCTGGAGTTTCAGTGGTCGGCGTCCCGGTATGAAAGCAGAAGTAGAACGACAATGAGACCAAGACTGAGACATGTCCTTCGCGGTGTTGTCCTGAGTTCCGTCTTAGCCATGTCGCTTGGCGTGGTGAACGTCGATGTCGCCCTGGCGGCGGGACCGTCCACCGAAGTCGAGAAAGGCACCGCCGCGGCACTGCTGGGAGTCACCGCGGGGCAAGACCTCCTGGATCTGTCCGATCGGGACTTCACCTCCGCGATGTACCGCATCGCCGACGAGCAGGACAAACCCCGCCCGACCGAGCCGGAACACCAGAAAGTCAAGCAGGCCGCGATCGACGCGCTGACAGTGCAGAGCGACCCGGCCTGCACCCCGTGCACCACCTACATCAAAACCGGAATGGCGGCGGCACACCAGGAAGACGTCACCATCGTCAACGACCGGCGTCAGCAGCAGGAAAAGGAGCGCAAGACCAAGGCCGAAGCGGCAAAGGCGATCGGCCTGACCGAGGACAGGTACACCCCCGAACTCGGTCGTTCGGTCCACGACTTCATCGTCTTCATCGACCTCAACGCCGACAACCACAAGGACATCGCAGTACGCAACGCCGCACGCGCAGCCCTGCAAGGCAGCGACGAGAAGCAATGGTCCTTCCTGGCCGTGGAGATCTTCACCGCGCACAAGGACGACGTCGCACGGTTGATCCAAGAGGACAACGCCAAGACCGAAGCCGAGAAAGCCGCAGCCATCGCTGAGGAGAAGAAGGCCGCAGCGGCATATCAGGCTCTTGGGGTCATCGCCGACGACAAGATGCGCAAACTCAACGACGACGACTTCTGCCGCACCATCTACAGACTCGCACCCAAAGACAGTGAAGTGTTCATCGCGGCACGCGACGCGGTACTGAGCCTCGAACCCACCGACCGGACCAAATTCATCGAAACCGGCGCCGCCGACGCCCGCCAGCGCGACATCGACAACGAACTACGACGACGCGACCAGGAACGCGTCAAACAGATCACCGCCATCCGAGACGCGGCCGTGCGGGCCGTGTTCCGCACGGAACTGGTCAACGCCGCCAACGCCGCACTGGCAGGCGGCCCGATCAGCCGGGAGAGGTTCCTGCGAACCGGTCAGCACCAGCACGACATCCAGACCATCAGAGGCACGTCGGAGACCCTGGACATGGATGTCTACCTCGCCGACGAAGGCTCCGGAGCACTGGCACTGACGAAGTGGAAGCCGGGCACCAACCCGAAGCTGTCCTGGAAAGTCGAGCCGGGTCTCGCCGACCCCAGCTGCCTTTCGTTCCAGTCGGTGACCCGGCCCAACCACTACATCCGGTGGCTCAGAGCGCAAAGTCAGTTCGTCATGGCGCGTGCCGACGTTGCCCCAGTCGACGGCACCGACGAGTTCCGCACGACAGCGACCTGGTGCGCGAACTTCAACGGCACCAACAGGCACAACGTGTTGTCCCCCACCATGCGAGGTGTGGCCATGGGGCTCTACGTACCGGGAGTCCGGGTCGACAACAGCCTGCGTGCGGCGGCGACATGGACTGCCGAAGCCCCGCAGCCGCCATCGCCGATCGACAGGGCCTACAACGAGAATTCCGCGACACGAGCGATGGTCGGGAAGCCCGTCGCCGAAGCGGTGTTCGACGCGGAAGCCAACGGGTACCGCGAATACGAACAGGGCGTACTGCACCTCAGACACGACAACCCCAGAAAAGACGCCCGCGTGTTCGTTGTTTCAGGAAAGGTCTACCAGAAGTACCGATCACTGGGCGGCCCCACCGGAACGCTGGCTCATCCAACGGGCCCTGAGACCGACTTCGGCAACAAGATCGGTCAAGTGCAACGGTTCTTCGGAGGGGCGGTGTACAACGTCGTGACTCCCGCCGACGCCACGCACGTCGGCACCTATGGCGTCGTCGGGCACACCTACGCGAAGTACGTCGAGGTCGGTTCGGAGAACGGGGTCCTGGGGTATCCCACGTCGGACATCAAACAGCTCCCGGACGGGATCGGCTGGGCCACCACCTTCTCCGGCAACGGCGGCGCGATCTACCACCACCCAAGTATCGGCGCGAAAGTCATCTACGGGAACATCCGCTGGAGGTGGAACCAGCTCGGTGCGGAGAAGTCCTGGCTCGGCTACCCCACGAGCGACGAGTTCGATCTGCCGAAGGGCCGCCGCAACACCTTCCAGAACGGTCGCATCGACTTCAGCAACGACGGCGGCGGCACCATAGAGTACAAGACTGTCCCCATCGCACCGAGGGCCATCGCGATCAAGGGCGTCGAATCGCATAGCTGCATCCAGATCGCCGGTGTCGGCCAGGACGCGCTCAGAGACGGCGCGGGGGCAGAGCTGTGGCAATGCGTCCCCGGAGCACCGAAACAGATCTGGGACGTCATCCCGGTCGGGGACAACAAGTACCAACTCAAGAACCGCAACTCCGGCAAGTGCCTGGACGTCTACAACAGCAACCTCGACAACAACGGCCTGATCATGCAGCACTCCTGTCACAACGGTCTCAACCAGCAATGGGAACTGACCACCGACAACACCGGTGGCAACTACGCGCTCCGCGCTGTGCACTCCGCCAAGACAGCTGACGGACGAGGAAGCGCCCCGTTCAACGGCAAGCCGGTCGCGCAGTGGGCCGACAGCGGCACCAACAGCCAACGCTGGACCGTCGTCCCCCAGTAGGACCCGAAGTCTCACGACATCGACGCCGGCCGCTGGAGTTTCAGTGGTCGGCGTCTCAGTGTAGGAGCAGAAAGAATGAGACCAAGACCGAGACATGTCCTTCGCGGTGTTGTCCTGAGTTCAGTCTTAGCCTTGACCATAGGCGTGGTGAATGTCGATGTGGCCGTAGCCGCGGGGCCGTCCACCGAGGTCGAGAAAGGCACCGCCGCGGCGCTGCTGGGAGTCACCGCGGGGCAAGACCTCCTGGATCTGTCCGATCGGGACTTCACCTCCGCGATGTACCGCATCGCCGACGAGCAGGACAAACCCCGCCCGACCGAGCCGGAACACCAGAAAGTCAAGCAGGCCGCGATCGACGCGTTGACGGTGCTGAACGATCCGGCCTGTGCCCCGTGCACCACCTACATCAAGACCGGAATGGCGGCGGCACACCAGGAAGACGTCACCATCGTCAACGGCAGGCGTCAGCAGCAGGAGACCGAACGCAAGACCAAAGTCGAAGCGGCAAGGACGATCGGCCTGACCGAGGACAAGTACGCCCCCGAACTGGGCCGAACGGTACACGACTTCATCGTCTTCATCGACCTCAACGCCGACAACCACAAGGACATCGCAGTACACGCCGCCGCGCAAGCAGCTCTGCGAGGCAGCGCCGAGAAACAGTGGTCGTTCCTGGCCGTGGAGATCTTCACCGCCCACAAGGACGACGTCGCGAGGCTCACCCAAGAAGACACCGAGAAGACCCAAGCCGAGAAAGATCGCATCATCGCTGAGGAGAAGAAGGCCACAGCGGCGTACCAATCACTCGGCATCGTCGCCGACGACAAGATGCGCAAACTCAACGACGACGACTTCTGCCGCACCATCTACAGACTCGCACCCAAAGACAGTGAAGTGTTCATCGCGGCACGCGACGCAGTACTGAGCCTCGAACCCACCGACCGGACCAAGTTCATCGAAACCGGCGCCGCCGACGCCCGCCAGCGCGACATCGACAACGAACTACGACGACGCGACCAGGAACGCGTCAAACAGATCACCGCCATCCGAGACGCGGCCAAGCGAAGCTTCATGCATCCGGATCTGGTGGACGCCGCCAACGTCGCACTGGCGGGCACCTCGATCGACCGGGAGCGGTTCCTGCGCGTCGGCCAGTACCAGCGCCAGGCCCAGTCTTTGCGTGTCGACGCGTGGCAAGGCTTCGAGTTCTACCTCACCGAACAGAACGGCGACGCGGTCATGGCACCGTGGAAGCCCGGCAACCACCCAGAACAGTCCTGGAAGATCGAACCAGGACTCGGCGCACCCGAGTGTTTCTCGTTCCAGTCCGTCAGCCGCCCCAACCACTACCTGCACTGGCGCTCCGCAACCGAGCCGGTGATTCACCGTCGCATGTACGCCCATGTCGACCCGACCGACGGCACACCTGAGTTCGCAGCCGACGCGACTTGGTGCGTGAGTGGCGGCGCCGAGCAGATCGCCATCCATCCGCTCAAGGGGTCCAGCGCCTACCTGTACGTGACTGGTGCGCTCGACGACCCGAGCCTCGTCAGGGGACCCGCCTGGCACGTCGAGGCCCCGAATCCGCCGTTGCCGATGGACCGGCGCTACAGCGCGGACAAGAACCTGCGTGACAACCTCGGCAAACCGATCGGCGACGCGGTACTGGACGCGAACAACCTCGGCTACAAGGAGTACGAGAAGGGCAGGCTCTACCTGACCGCTGGAGACTACGGCACCTACAAACGGGTCGCGGTCCAAGTGGTCTACAACGGCCCGATCCTCGACAAACTCCTTTCGCTGGGCGGTCCGAACCCGCTCGGTGGCGTCTTCTCCGACCAGGTCCCGACCAAGGACGGCAAAGGCCAGGTGGTGCGGATCGCGAAACCCACCTCCGGCGGGCAGAACCTCTACATCATGTGGAGTCCGTCGACGGGCGCGCACATCATCTACGGCACTGTCGGCGACCTCTGGACGTCCTCCGGCGCGGAAACCGGTCCGTACGGCTACCCGCTCGCCGATCCGCTCCCCTACGGCACCGCCGGGATCGTCTACCAGCGCTATGTCAGCGGCAGCATCTACTACGTGCCCAACAGCGGGATCCGGCAGGTCACGGGCGAGATCCACAAGAAGTTCGCGGCTGTGGGCTTCGAGGCGGGCATGGGTGTTCCGCTGACCGACGAAACCAAACTGGACTACGTCTGGCGGCAGACCTTCGAGAAGGGGCGAATCGACAAGAACACCGTCGGCGCTTTCACCGTCGCCTACAGCACCGTCACCATCCCGCACCGCGCGATCCAGTTCAAGGGCGTCCAGTCCGGGCGGTGCGTCCAGATGGCGGGCACCCAGATCGGGGCGGCAGCCGAACTGCGGGACTGTTCCTCCGCGCCCAGTCAGGTCTTCGACGTGATCAGCCGGAGCGACAACAAGTACGTGCTGAAGAACCGCGAGTCCGGGAAGTGCCTTGTCCACCTCGGCAGCGCGGAGGCCCCGCCGATCCTCAGCCAGGACGGCTTGTGCACCTACACGTGGGAGTTCACCACCGCTGCCGACAACACCCTTGCCCTGCGTGACAGAACAGGGTTGGTGATCGAAGCCAAGGGCAGCGCAACGGCCAACGGCACGCAGGTGATCATGGCGTGGGACGTCGCCCTGCCCTACATGCGGTGGACTGTCATCCCCGTCAACTGACCCCGAACGGGATCAGGAGAGGGTGATCAAGGTCGCTTGAGGGCCGGTACTGCCGACCCTCAAGCGGTACACCGGGCGGCTACCGGGTGTTAGAGTCGAATCGTTTGTGCCCAACAACTCCATAGCCAACCGCCTGTGACGGGGAAGCCGGTCGAAGTCCGGCACTGTCGCGCAACCGTGGGTCGCCGTGAGGTGACAAGTCGGGTCGCCGTCCGGGCCGGTTCGTCCACAACCACTGTCGCGTGAAGCAGGGGGTGACGCTCGATGCCAGGTCGATCTCTCCTCCCCGTACCGAAGGAGAAGAGAGTGCGCCGGTCGCGTCACCGCCAGTTCGCCGCCATCGCCGCGCTGTTGTCCGTCGCCTTCGCCGGGGTCGTCGTCGGAACCGCCGCTGCCGAGCGGGACCACCCCGCGGCCCACGCCAACTCACTGTGGCTGGCCAAGCAGCTCAAGCCGGACGGCACGCTGGACAACCCGATGGGCGCCAAACTGCCCGACCACGGACTGATGATCGACGTGCTGCTGGCCACGTACGCGTCCGGCGACGGCCACCTCGCGGCACCGATCGTCAAGTACCTGGACGACGACGGGTACGCCACCGACTACTTCACCTGGCGCGGGCTGATGGAGAACCCGGAGGATCCGGAACTCGGCCCGAGGTTCGAGAAGGTCATCACCGGTGGCGCCGTGGCGAAAACGCTGGTCGCGGCCCAGGTTTCCGGCCGCAATCCCCGCGACTTCGACGGTTACGACCTCGTCGCCGAGACCAAGGCGGCGATCATGCGGTCCGGCCCGGACAAGGGCCGGGTCAGCGACTACTCCAAGGACCCCGCGCTCGCGGAGTTCATCAGCAACGAGGCCAACACGTTCGGCCAGGCGCTGGGAGTCATCGGTCTGGCGGGTGTCGACGAGGTCGACCACCTGGCGCTGGGCAGGCTGCTGACGCAGCAGTGCTCGGAGGGGTACTTCCGGATCTTCTACAAGTACATCCCCACCACTGAGACCGGCGACCACGTCAACTCCGCCAAGCACAAGGTCTCCACGTGCGACGAGGGCAAGCCTTCCGGCCTGTCGCCGACGGACGGGGACTCGACCGGGATGGGCCTGTCGGCACTGCTGGCCGCGCGCAAGGCAGGCGCAGCGGGATTGGACGAGCCGATCGCCAGAGCAGTCGGCTGGCTGAAGGCCAACCAGAAGCCCGATGGCGGCTGGGGTGGCGGCGTCGGAACCGAGGACGCGAACACCAACAGCACAGGGCTGATCGTGCAGGCTCTCACCGACGTGGGCGGTGCGGAGACCGAGGTCGCCAAGGGCGTGGCGTTCATCAAGTCGGCTCAGGTGAAACCGGCCGACGCGAACACGGCGATCGGCGCGGAGATCGGCGCGATCCACTACACGCCGGAACAGTACGAGAAAGCCAAGGCCGAGGGCCGCGGCGCGCTGGACAAGTGGGTCCGGGCCGGTGCACAGGCCTCGCTGGCGCTGTCCGGAGTCGGCTTCCACGACCTGACCAAACGCAAGATCCCCGAGCCGCCCACAACAACAACAACAACAACAACAGGTGGCCCGACAACCACGAGCTCGACGACCACCTCGTCGACGACGTCGAGCAGCGCCGCCACCACCACGACCTCCGTGTCACGACCGGCCGTGGACGGCACGACGACTCAGCAGCCACCCACCCCTGCCGCGACTCCCCCACCTGCGGCGACACAGCAGGCCAAGCCGAAGACCGCCAAGCCGATTCCGAAGCCGAAACCCCGGCGCGCCGCCCTGTCGTCGAGGGGCACCGCGTCGAGCACGACCCCCACTGTGGTGACACCGCCTCCGGTGGCGAGCCCACAGCAACCCGGCCCCGCAACGTCACCGGCAGGACGGCTCGGCGAATACCTGAGCCAACGACTTGTCAACGGGGACCACGTCGAAGTCACCGAGAACAACGAGACGTTCGTGGACTACGACGCCACCGCCGACCTCGTCCTCGCCCTGCGCGTGCTGGGCGAACAGCCTGAGGTGGCCGAGCGGGTGTCGAAGTTCCTGCTGCGCCAGGATTCCGTCAGGGCATACGCCCACGGCTCCGCCTACGAGAAGGACTCGGCCGTCTACGCCGAGCCGCTGGCGAAACTCCGCGTCGTCGCGGGCTTCGTGCGGCGCGGTGACGATTCGGCGAGCGACCTCGACGCGACCGTGGACCAGTTGCGGACCGACCTGGCGAGCACCCGAACCGAGGACGGCAAGTTCGCCGATCGGGGTGAGTTCGCCGACTCGGACAACTCCGTGCGCAGGCACGCGTGGGCCGTTCTGGCGACCGCGGCCGACGACGAACAGTCCTCGGCGGGGCTGACACTGCTGATCAAGCGCCAGTGCACCGACGGCACGTTCCCAGCCAGCTTGAAGACCGAGCAGTGCGACACCGGTGACCTGGTCGCGACCGCCGCTGCGGTCGAGGCCCTCAACGGCCGCAAGCGCGGTGACGCGCCGAGCGAGGGCGCGCCGCGTGACTGGTCGTCGGATCGGGCCAACGCGCTGGTCAAGGCGGTCGATGCGCTGGCAGGCACGTCCGAGGACATCGCGGTCACCTCCGCCGTCACGGGCGCGCGGGATGCCGTCGGCCTTGACGTGCGGGACACCGCCGAGGCGCTGCGGGCCAAACTGCTCTCCGACGGCGGCCTGCCGAGGCTCGGCGCGGAGCAGAGCGACCTGGTCGCCAGTGTGGCCAGTGCGCAGGGTGTCGCGGGCAAGTCGTGGATGAACGCGACGGACTCGCCCGTCACCCCCGCTGCCCGGCTGCCCATCGGCGAGGTCAAACCCGCGACCAACGTCGCGGCCACGCACAGGAAGCTGCCCGACTGGACCATCGGCGGCCTGATCGGCCTGGGGATCCTGTTGCTGGCCGCCGCCGGTTACGGCACATACCGCTACATCAACCGAAAAACACCGATCGAGGGGACGCGTAGCTGATGAGAAGGACACTGACCCTGCTGTCAGGCCTGGCCTTGCTGGCGGGAACCGCTGTGGCGGCGGCCACCCCGGCGAGTGCCGTCGACCCGGCCAAGGGCTACGCCGGGATCTGCACCGGAGCGGACGCGTTGACCGGTGTCACGGTCGTCGTCGACTTCCAGGAGCTGGACGGCAACGGCGGTGTGGCCGCGCCGACCATCACCCGCTGCTCGCCCAACGCCAACCCCGGCACGGACCGGACCGGCATCAAGGCGCTGCAGGACGCCGGGATCGCCGTCCAGGGCACCGTCCGCTGGGGCCTGGGCTTCGTGTGCCGCCTGGAGAACCGGCCGTCGTCGACCGAGACCATCCCGCGTACGTCCAACCCGACGTACAAGGAGGGGTGTCTGAACACCCCGCCCGCGGACGCGTACTGGGGTTATTGGCACGCGGACGGCTCGGGCAGCACATGGACCTACAGCAGCTTCGGAGCGTTGAACCGCAACGTGGTCCCCGGAGGCTTCGAAGGCTGGTCGTTCTCGCTGAACAAGACCGCGACGACCAACCCGCCGCCCGGCGTGACGCCGACCAACCCGGCGGTCGGCCCGAACAACCCGACCGTGAGCCTCTCGGTCGACGACCTGGACCGCAAGATCACGCTCGGCCAGAGCACGAACCTGACGTGGTCGTCGACCAATGCGACAACGGTGACAGCGCACGCGGTGTCGCCCGCTTCCGGCGGCGGCTCGTGGTCCGGTTCGCTCACGGCCCCTGGCGGGACGCAGCCGATCACCCCGACCGCGGTCGGCACTTACACGTACACCATCAAAGCAACCGGGACGGGTGGGACGGTGTACTCGACAGCGGCGTTGACTGTCCAATGAGGAAACTGACGCGTGCGGTGGCGGTCACCGCTCTGGTGGCCGCCTTCGCGCCGATTCCGTTCACGGCCAGCGCGGTCGACCAGAGCAAGGGGTACCCGGGCTACTGCACGTCCGGGACCGGCGTCACGGTGGTCGTCGACTTCCAGCAGCTCGGCGGCACGACCATCGTGCGGTGCAATCCCCAGGGCGCCCAGGGAACCGGACTCGACGCGTTGAAGGGCGCCGGTTTCCAGATCGCGGGTGTCGCCCGGTGGGGCGAGGCGTTCATCTGCCGGGTCGAGAACCGGCCGTCCGCCGCGGAGCAGATTCCGATCAACGGCCAAGGCCCCTACCGCGAGGCGTGTGTCAACACACCGCCCGCGGCGGCGTACTGGTCGTACTGGCACGCGGGGAACAACTGCGCGTGGCGCTACAGCCAGTGGGGCGTGAAGAACCGCGACTTCATCCAGGGCGGTTTCGAAGGCTGGTCGTTCTCGCTGAACGCGACGGCCGACACCAACCCGAAACCGCGGATCGCCGCGGTCCGGCCAGGGACCGCCAACGAGGCGTGTACGGCGAAGGAGGAGCCCAAGCCGTCCAGCAACGACCCGAACGCCAAAGCACCCGACCAGGGCCAAGGCGGCCAGAACCCGGGCCAGGGCGGGCAGAACCCCGCCGGTGGCCAGGGCGGCGGTTCCCCAGGCGGTACCGGCGGCGGCCAAGGTGGTGGCACGGGCGGTTCGACAAGCGGTTCGACAGGCGGTGACGCCGGTGGTCAGGGCTCAGCTCCGAACGGCACACCAGGTACTTCGGGCACAGGCGGTCCGGGCGCACCGCCGGGCAGCGCGTTGCCGCCGCCCAAGCCACGGCCCAGTTCCGTCGCCGACGACCCGTCCCGCAACGTCGCGTTCACCGGCGGCGAGAACGCCCCCGACGTCAACGAGGTGCTCAAGGACCAGTCCGGTGCCAGCGACTGGGCGCCGTGGGTGGCCGCGGGAGCGGTCGTGATCCTCGCGGCAGCGGCGTGGTTGACCGCACGGCGCCGGAAACGCGCACGGGAGGCGTAGATGCGTGGTGTGTTCGCCACGTACCTCCTGCCTCGTGACCTGCATCCGGCGGCGTGGTGGGTTTGGGCGCTCGGCCTCGCGGTGGCCGCGAGCCGGACGACCAACCCGTGGCTGCTGCTGACGATCGTCGCGGTGGCCTGCTATGTGGTCGTCTCACGCCGGACGGACGCGCCGTGGGCGCTGGCGTTCCGGATCTACCTCTACCTCGGCCTGGTCATCATCGCCGTCCGGGTGTTCTTCCGGATCGTGTTCGGCGGCGCGGAGGGGTCGACGATCGTGCTGAGCCTGCCGGAGATCCCGCTGCCCGCGTGGGCGGCGGGCATCCGGCTGTTCGGTGACGTGTCGGCGGAGTCGTTGCTCGGTGGCCTGTACGACGGCCTCCGGCTGGCCACCATGGTCATCTGCCTCGGCGCGGCGAACGCGTTGGCCAACCCGAAGCGGCTGCTCAAGGCCATGCCACCGGCGCTGTACGAGGTCGGGACGGCTGTGATCGTGGCGTTGTCGGTTTTCCCGCAGCTGGCCGAAAGCGTGTTGCGGGTGCGGCAGGCCCGCAAACTGCGCGGCGGCGCGAGCGGCAAACGCTTCCGCGCGCTGCACGCGATCATCATCCCGGTGCTGGAGGACGCGCTGGACCGGTCGCTCCGGCTGGCCGCGTCGATGGATTCCCGGGGTTACGGCCGGGCCGGCAGGGTCGAGGCCAGGGCCAGGCTGTTCACCGGAACGTTGATGATCGTCGGGCTGCTCGGGGTGTGTGTCGGCGTGTACGCCACTCTGGACGGTTCCACGCCGCGGTTCCTCGCCGGGCCGGTGTTGTTCACCGGTGTGGCGATCGCGCTGGTCGGGTTCCGGCTGGCGGGCAAACGGGTCAAGCGCACCCGTTACCGGCCGGACCGCTGGCGGCTGGCCGAGGTCGTCGTCGCCCTGAGCGGGATCGCGGTCGCCGTCGTGCTGTTCGCGTCGTCCAGTGTGGACCCGACGAACCTGAACCCGTCGCTGATCGACCTGTCGTGGCCGTTGTTGTCGTGGGTGCCGTTGGCCGGTGTGCTGTTCGGCGTGCTCCCGTCGTTCCTGACGCCACCTCCCCTGCCGCCGTTCGCGGAACAGGAAACCCAGAGCACAGAACCGGAGCGAGTGGCGGCATGATCGAACTGGACCACGTCGGGTTCTGGTACCACGGCCAGACCGACCCGGTGCTCGAGGACATCACCCTGTCCATCGGTGAGGGCGAGCTCGTGCTGCTCGCCGGGCGCACGGGCGCGGGCAAGTCCACGTTGCTCGGCACGATCAACGGTCTCGTCCCGCACTTCACCGGCGGGCACCTGGCCGGTTCGGTCACAGTGGACGGTGTCGCGACGAGTTCCCGGCCCCCGAGGGAGTTCGCGCACCTGGTCGGCATGGTCGGGCAGGATCCGCTCGCCGGTTTCGTGACCGACACGGTCGAGGAAGAACTCGCGTACGGCATGGAGCAGCTCGGCCTCGCGCCACAGGTGATGCGCCGCCGGGTGGAGGAAACCCTTGACCTGCTGGGCATCGCGGACCTGCGCCGACGCGCGTTGCGCGCGTTGTCCGGCGGCCAGCAGCAACGGGTGGCGATCGGCTCGGTGCTCACCACGCACCCCAGAATCCTCGTCCTGGACGAGCCGACGTCGGCATTGGACCCGACGGCGGCGGAGGACGTGCTGGCCACGCTGGCGCGGCTGGTGCAGGACCTCGGCACGACGGTGGTCATGGCCGAGCACCGGATGGAACGGGTGATCCCGTTCGCCGACCGGATGATCTACGTCCCCGGCGACGGGTCGGTCATCGACGGCACCCCGGCCGAGGTGCTGGAGCTGACCCCGATCGCGCCGCCGATCGTCCAGCTCGGGCGACTGGCGGGCTGGCAGCCGCTGCCGATGTCGGTGCGCGACGCCCGCCGCCGCGCCGGAGCGCTGCGGCCGAGGCTGGCCGCAAGTCCACAGCGGACGGAACCGGTGGCCGGACCACCCGTGCTGACGAGTTCGGGCGTGGTCGTGCGCTACGGCCCGACGGTCGCCGTCCGCGGCGTCGACCTGGATCTGCACGGCGGCAAGGTGATGGCGATCATGGGTCGCAACGGGTCGGGGAAGTCCTCGCTGTTGTGGGCGTTGCAGGGATCAGGACCGCGGCAGGCAGGCACGGTGCGGGTCGACGGCGCCGATCCACACGAGTTGTCCAGCGCCAAGGCGCGCAAACTCGTCGGCCTCGTCCCGCAGACCGCGAGTGACCTGCTCTACCTGGAAACGGTCGCGGCCGAGTGCGCGGCAGCCGACATCGAGTCCGACGCCGAACCCGGGCACTGCCGCGCGTTGCTCGACCGGCTCGCTCCCGGTGTCGACGCGGAGAAACACCCACGGGACCTGTCGGAAGGGCAACGCCTCGCCCTGGTCCTGGCGGTGCAACTGTCCGCGGCGCCACGGATCATGCTGCTCGACGAACCGACCCGCGGCCTGGACTACACGGCGAAGACCGCGCTGGGCCGGATGATCGCGGGTCTCGCCGAGGAGGGACGGGCGGTCGTCGTCGCCACCCACGACGTCGAATTCGTTGCCACGGTGGCTGATCGCGTGATCGTGATGGCCGAAGGCGAGATCGTCTCGGACGGCCCGGCGGTGGAGGTGCTCGGCTCGTCCCCCGCCTTCGCGCCCCAGGTGACCAAGGTCCTCGGCCCGGACTGGCTGACCGTGGCGGACGTGGAAACCGCTATCCGCCAAGGAGTGTCGTGAAGAAGACCTGGGGGCGCGCGGACCAGGCTGTCCGCCTCGGACCGCGCTCGGCGATCGTGCTGGGCCTGGCTTCGCTGGCCGGGCTGATGATGTTCGTCTGGCCGCTGCTGGTGCGGGTGGAGCCGCAGAGCATGCAGCACGGGCCGGACGCACCGTTCATCTTCATCGGCATCCTGCCGATCCTGATCGTGATCGTGCTCGCCGAACTGTCCGAGGGCGGCATGGACTCGAAAGCCCTGGCGATGCTCGGTGTGCTGTCCGCGGTGAACGCGGCACTGCGGCCACTCGGCGCGGGCACGGCGGGCATCGAAACGGTGTTCTTCATGCTCGTGCTCGCCGGACGGGCGTTCGGCGCGGGATTCGGGTTCGTCCTCGGGTGCACTTCGCTGTTCGCTTCCGCGCTGCTGACGGCGGGCGTCGGCCCGTGGCTGCCGTTCCAGATGCTGTGCTCGGCGTGGATCGGGATGGGCGCGGGGCTGTTGCCGCGCAGGGTGACCGGCAAGGCGGAGATCGCCATGCTCGTCGGCTACGGGATCGTCGTGGCGTACGTGTTCGGGTTCCTGATGAACCTGTGGTTCTGGCCGTTCATCACCACCGCGGAGGTGCCGTACCACGACGGCCACATCTCCTACGTCCCCGGCGACTCGGTCTGGGAGAACCTGCACCGCTTCGCGGTGTTCACCCTGTTGACGTCGACGGCGGGCTGGGACACCGGCCGGGCGATCACCAACACCGTCGCGATCCTGGTGATCGGCCCCGCTGTGCTGGCCACGCTGCGACGAGCGTCCCGCAAGGCCTCCTACGGGACGCTTCCCACGTTCACCGCCCCCTGAGTTCTCCCAGCGCGGTTTCCAGGCCCGCCATGGCCGTGAAGTGGAAGCGTCCCGGCCGGTGGCATGGTGTCTCCTTCGCTGCTGAACTTCCTCTCTCTGAATGTATGGACACCACCACTGACCGAACTGGTCGCACGAGGACAGGACACCGCCTGTCAGATCTCCCACTTCTTGCCGACGCCGTCGTACTGCTCGACCGGGATGAGGTGCGCGCCTTCGACCATGCGGTCGGTGTAGAGCAGACCGTTGAGGTGATCGACCTCGTGCGCCACCAGCCTGGCGACGGCCCGTTCGAAAACGGTGATCCGGTGGGACCCGTCGAGGTTCGTGTGGACGACCTCGACGTGCAGGGCGCGCGGTACGACGCCGCGGACGTCGAAGAAGCTCAGGCAGCCCTCGTACTGCTCGTCGATCTGGTCGCTGAAGCGGATGATCCGAGGATTCAGCAGTTCGATCATCTCGCCCTCCACCGACCGCACGATCGCCGCGGCCCGGTCGATCCCGATCTGCTGGGCCGAGATGCTCGACCCCTTGGCGAAAACGTGCGCGAGCGCCACCCGGTTCAGCGCCGACCGCAGCTCCGATATCGTCCGCTCCGCGTCGTTGCGCTCCAGCGGCAACTCGAACTCACGGGCCCGGCGCCGCAGGATGTCGTCGTCGCGTTGCCTGATTCCCAGTGCTTTCATGTTCTGGCTCGGCCGCGCGGACTGCCCGGGTTCGTCGACGGGGTGCGGCGAGTAGACGACTTTCCACTCGACCCGGTAGCGGGAGCCGACCGGCGGGTTGTCGGTGGCCCACAGGAATATCTGACGACCGTTCTCGGTGAAACTCTGGATGGGCGTCGCGAAGGGCATGGCGTCGTTCCACATCGACGTGTACAAACCCCACGCGGTCATGTCGAATGCCGCAGGAAAGTCCAGCCGGATCGAAAGGTGCCGCGTGGGCAGCCGGATCGTGCGCTGGTACCAGTCTCCCCAGTGCTGTTCGTCGACCGTGTACTCGTACTCGATCCAGCCCGATTCTCCCGGGTACAGCGGGAAGTGCCCGTTGTCCCCGCCGAACCTGAGCCACACCTCCTTGAAGTCCGGCTTGTCGTGGTGCACCGCCCACCGCATCGGTTTGGTGCGCTCGGTGCCCCGCCACGCCCGGAGATCGAGTTCGTCCCAGGTCACGGGATTCTGGCTGTACAACAGGTCGCACAACTTCGGATCGTCGGGGAACTTCCCGACGGCGATTCGGATCAGGTAGCGATCGATCGGGCGTGTACCGTTGTTGAGCAACAGTCTCCGCTGGTTGAGCCGATAGACGCGGTTGTCGTAGCGCAGCGCCGACTCTTCCCGCAGAACTTGGATGGTGCCGTCGTCGGTCACCATTTCCGCCGCCTCACGCAGGTGCAGGTCGTCCGTCCTGTTTTCGAAGGACTCGGCGTACGCGCGGCGGAGAGTGCCGTTGTCATTCATCGCGCGTTCGGCGCTGCTCAGGAAATTCCGCGACGGGCGCTCGGCTCCTGACTCGACTTTCGACACGTACGATCTGCTGTAGTTCATCAGTTTGGCCAGCGCGTTCCTGGAAAGACCCCGCCGCTGCCGGATGTCGCTGAACGCACGGGAGAAGGCACCTGTGCTTTCTCCTTCGTCCGGCTGCGATCCAAGATCGTCGGCCATTGCGCCCCCTTGCCCATCCGTGAGCGTGTGGGATCGAACCGTGAGTGCCCGTGCACCGTGGCTGCACTCAGCACTACACAGGTGTTCTGGCCAGGTCAAGGGACACGACCGGCGCAGAGGGAAGTAGCACAATGTCAAGACCGTCGACCAGATCGTTCTGCGAACTGCTGCGATACGTCCTCGCGGACACGCGCAGGACTTGGCACACCGTGATACTGGTGGTCGCCTTGGGAGTTGTGGCGGCAGCCGTGTTGGCGGTTTTCCGATTCGGCGGCACGGCCGTGGCCACCACCACGAGCCTGCTCGCCACCACGGCGCTGATTCGGGCAGTCAGCCGTGGGAAACAATGAGCTTCACGGTTTGCGGGCGATGGTCATCGACCACGTGTGCGTGAGCCAGAGCGTCCCCTCGCTGTCGAGGTACGGGCGCAAACCGGTCGGCTGCCCGCCGCTCAGTTCGTGCGCGAACCGTTCCCGGATGACGTCGCGGATCAACGGTTTCGTCCCGGTGCGTGCCATCCAGTCCTCGACGTCGACGGGCTGGTCGTGCCGTTCCACCGACACCACCGGCGCGCCCGCGGCCGTCAGCAGGTCGTGGATCTGGTGCGCGGTCAGCGTCGTGCCGTGGCTGGGGTCGCGGAGGCGTTCGATCCGGTCGGCTTCCGCCGTGGTCACCGGGTCGTCGGAGGCCGTCAGGTCGACCACGCCGATCCGGCCTCCCCTGCGGGTGACCCGGACCATCTCGCGCACCACCGCCGCGGGATCGGCGACCTGGTGCAGCGTCAACCGGCACACGGTCAGGTCGAACTGGCCGTCGAGCCACGGCAACGCCACCGCGTCGCCCTGTTGGAACGTGATGTTGCGCAGCCCGGCCTCGGTGGCCAGGCGTTGCCCCTGGTGCAGCATCTCCGGCGTGAGGTCCAACGCGCTGACGTGCGTGACGTGCGGCGCCAGCGCGCGGCCGACGTGTGCCGCGCCCGCGGCGACGTCGAGCACGTTGTCCTTGGACGACGGCTCCAGTGCCGCGACGATCCAGTCCAGGCCCGCCACGGCGAAACCCGACGTGCCGAAGGACTGCGCCTGGATCCGGAACTGGGCACGAACGGCTTCGTTGTGGGTCTGCTCGGGCATCCGCCGCTTCCCCTTCTCGTCGTCGCACCCCAACGCTAGTGGGTCCGGCGGCGAACCTGCACGATCAACAACCAGAGCAGGTAGGTGCCGCCGATCGCGGTGGTCATCACACCGACCGGCAACCCGATCGGCGCGAGCACCAGCTGCGATGTGACATCCGCGGTCAACAGCAGGACACCGCCGGTCAGCGCGGCGGGCAGCAACCCGACACCGGACGTGCCGAACAAGCGTTTGCCGATCTGCGGCGCGGCGAGTGCGATGAACGCGATCGGGCCGGTGACAGCGGTGACCGTGGTCGTGCAGCCGACCGCCGCGAGCACCGTGACCAGTCGCAACGGGCCAAGCCGGACGCCCGTGGCGACGGCGACCTCGTCGCCGATGGTGGCCTGGTTCATCGACCGCGACAGCACCACCAACGTGCCTGCGAGCACGCCGAGCACGACCAACGGGATGCCCAGGTCGTCCCAGCCGAGGCCGTTGAGCGAGCCCGCGCTCCAGCCGGTCGCGGCGATGGCCACCTCGAGTTCCGCGCGCAGCACGATCCACGCGTTGATCGCGGTGAGCGTCGCGTTCACCGCGATCCCGACGACGATCAGCTTGCCGCGGTTGCGCGACCGCAGCGACAGGCCGTAGACCAGCAGCGCGGTCAGCAGGCCGCCCGCCATCGCGGCCACGCTGAGCAGTCCGGGCATCGCGGCCGCCGCGGATCCGAACCCGGTGATCACCAGCAGTGCACCGGTGTACGCGCCCGCGTCGATGCCGAGCATGTCGGGGCTGCCGAGCGGGTTGCGGGTCTGGTCCTGGATCACGGCCCCGGCCAGCGCGAGCGCGGCGCCGAACACGAGTGCGCCGACGACTCTGGGCAGACGCCACTGCACCACGATGACCGACGAGTCGCCTTGCCCGGCCAGCGCCGCGAGCACCTCGCCTGGCGTCACCCACACCGCGCCCTGGCACAGCCCGAGCACCGCAAGCGCGGCCGCGAGCACGACCAGCACGACTGTCATGCGGACGGTCCGCTGTTCGAACCGGACCGAGACCGGTCCACTTCGGAGCACGATCACAGCGGCGCCGTCCTGCGGTCGCGGACCACCCAGATCAGCACGGGCCCGCCGAGGACCGCGAGCACGATCGACGCCGGGACCTCACCGGTCCTGAGCAGTATCCGGGAGGCGATGTCCGCGATGAGCATCAGCACCGGACCGAGCACGATCGTGAACGCCACCAGCCACGGCACCGAGTTGCGGGCCAGCGGGCGCACCAGGTGCGGCACGATCAGCCCGACGAACACCATCGGTCCCGCCACCGCGGTCGCCGCACCGGCCAGCAGCGTCACCAGCACGAGCACGGCGAACCGGGTCCGGGTCACGTTCACCCCGAGCGACTGCGCGACTTCCTCGCCGAGCAGCAACGCCTCCAGCTGCCGCGCCACCATGAGCGAGCCGACCAGCGCGATCACGATGACCACGATCGGCACGGTCAACGGGATCTGCTCACGCCCGGCGAGCGAACCCACCGACCAGAACCGGAACCGGTCGAACGCGTCGGGCACGATCAGCCGCAGCCCGAGCGACAGCCCGGCGAGCACCATGCTCAGCGCGAACCCGGCAAGCAGCAGCCGCAGCGGGGACGAGCGGCCGACCGAGTAGACGACCACGGCGGCGATCCCCGCACCGACGACCGCGACGACCAGCTGGCCGTACTGCGTACCGGTCAGCCCGAGCACGGTGCCGAGGGTGATCGCGAACCCCGCGCCCGCCGTCACGCCGAGGATGCCGGGGTCGGCGAGGTCGTTGCGGGTCGCGGTCTGCAGGAGCGCGCCCGCGGCGGCGAGAGCGGCGCCGACCGCGAGCGCGAGGACCATGCGCGGGAGCCGGATGTCCCGCACGATCGTGTCGGCGTCGCTCATCCCCGGCGACACCAACGCCTGCCACACCTGGGCAGGGGCCAATGCCTGGGCGCCGACCCCCATACTCACCACAGCGACGGCGCCCAGGACGACTGCGCAACCGGCGAGAACCGCTGTCCTACTCGCGTTCAAGCCCGGCAACTCCGCGTTTCCAGTAGCCGGTGATCGAGGCCATGTCCTTCGGCCACGTGCGCAGCGGCTTGATGTCGCCCGCCTCACCGGCCGCGAACAGGAACGTGTCGTCCGGTACGGCCAGTCCGGACACCGTGGCGGCGAGCGCCGATCCGGTCCCGTCCCTGACCAGGCGGACGATCTCCACGCCGTCACGCGACGGCAACGGGTAGTCGTGCTCGACCGGGTCGTCCACTTCGACCACGAGGTGGACGCCTGGACCGGCCGGGGCCTCCTCGAGCCACCGCGCCGCCGCGGGCAGGCCGGTGGAGTCCACGGCGAGGACGTAGTGGTCGTGCGTGTACGGGAACGCCTTGCCGCCGGGCGGCCCCGCGACGGTGACCTCTTCGCCGACCTGCGCGGTCCGCGCCCATTCCGCGGCGATCCCGCCTTCGTGCAGGACGATGTCGAGCACCAGCGTCTCGCCGGTGTACCGGCGGACGGTGTAGTCGCGGGTGAGCGGCATCGGGTGCGGCCAGTCGAGCATCTGGTTGCCGTTGCGGACCGGGCGGCGCCAGGTGCCGTCCTCGTCCGGGAAGACGATCTTGACGTGGTCGTCCGCCTGGTAGGAGTGGAACCTGGCCAGGTCGGGGCCGTTGAGCTCCAGCCGCACCATGAACGGCGTGAGGTCCGTACGGGCCACGACCGGGACCGTGCAGACCCCGATCGGGTACGGGATCCGGAGCGCGCCGCGGCCGGTGCGCTGGTGCGCGGCGACCCGGTCGGCGAAGTCGGGGTGGATCGTCCTGGTCATCGGGTCAGCATCGGCGCAAGCGCCTTGTCGAGCGAGTCCAGGGTGAACATCGCGGACGGATAGGTGGACGCCTGGGTGTAGCGCACCGCGAACGTCCTGCCCGCCTTGACCGCGGGGAGGTCCTTCCACAGCGGGGAGTCCAGCACGTACTTCACGGACGCGCCGACCTGGCCGTTCGGCTCGAGCGTGTACGTGACCGCGTCGGCCTGGCCGAAGCTCTGGGGCAGTTCCTCGATCGACGGCGTCTCGGAGACGCTCTGCGAACCCGGGCCCTTCTTCTTGACCTCGCCGTAGTACTCCATGCCGATGTCGGCGCCCACGTTCGTGCCCCACGACCCGGCGAACTCGCGCTGGAAGTTGCCCGCCGACACGTCGCCGTAGCCACCGACGTGGCCGAACTTCAGTCCTTTCAAGACGCCCGCGTACTTGGCCTTCAGCTCGCCCGCCTTCTTGTCGTACGCCGCCTTGGCCGCGTCGAAGTTGCCTGCCCGGCCCGCGGCGTCGGCCTGACGCCGGGACAGTTCCCGCCACTGGTACGGAACGTTCGGCCCGATCGCGACGACCGGTGCGACGGACTTGAGCCGGTTGAGGTCGATGTCGGCGAGCACCGGCTTGGGCACGCCGATCACGATCAGGTCGGGCTTGGCCGCGGCGATCGCCTCGTAGTTGGTCTCCGCGGCGAGCTCACCGGCGACCTTCGGGACCTTGTCGTACTTGGCGCGGTGCTCGGGGGTCATCATCTCGAGGCCGCGTTTCCACGTGGAGATGCCGACGAGCGCGGCATCGCTCTCGATCAGCACGGGCACCGCGTATCCGGTCGCGATCACGCGCTTGGGGTCCGCCGGGATGGTGATGTCGCCGTTGTCGGCTTTGACCACACGGGTGGGTGCGGAGCCCTGACCGGACGCGTTCGTCTCGGCGGCGCATCCCGACGCCATGGTGAGCGCGACGGCCAGTGCGGCGATGAGGCGCTGTGGACGGCTGACCGTCATGAAAACCTGTTCCTCCAGGTCATAGGGGGTCTGCAGGGGCGGACGACGACTTAGGTTAGCCTTACTAAGCACGGTTGGATGTCGCTGAGAGGTCACCTGATGCTTTCGGGAGGTCATATCGGATCGGACCCCGTTGTGTGCGAGGAGTACGGCTACGGCCTCGGCACACACGACGGGATCCTCGTGCTGGTCTACCGCTGCGACGGCCGCGTCGACTTCGGCGAGAGCAGGGAGGACTTCCTGCACCAGCTGTACTGGACACCGGACGGCGTGCTGGCCACGGTAGGCGGGTTCGTCACCGGCCGTGAGGGCTTCTGGGCACGGCGTGCCGTGACCCACGAGGTGACGGCGGCGGGCGCGCAGACGGTGTACCGGGTGTGCCTGCGGGAGGTGCCGCCCGCGTTGCGCGACGTCCGCGCAGGCGGGGTCTCAGTCTCCCCCGAGGCGATCCGGCTGATGGAATCGCTGGGCCGGGACGGCGTGCCGCTCACCCAAGCGCTGGCCGCTCGTGAACGGATCATGGCCGGGCTGGGGGTGTCGACGTCCGCGTTCGTCGGCCACCACGCGGCGGGATCGGGGTTCGCGATGACGATCGCGCGCGTACTCACCCGCGACCCCGCCGACCGCACCCAGTTGGACGAGTGGGCCAGTCGCCTGCACACGAGCGTGAAGACGGTGCAGCGCGACTTCGAGCGCGAGTTCGGGATGTCCTACAGCCGCTGGCGCACGGTCACCCGGCTGCGCGCCGCGAAGGCGTTGCTGCAGTTGCACCCGGTCGGCCAGGTGGCCCACCAGGTGGGCTACGACAGCCCGTCGGCGTTCGTCGCCGCGTTCGCCAAGGAGTTCGGGTGCACTCCCGGCCGTGTCCGGCCGGACCCGTCACCATCCTGACATGTGCCGTCCCTCGCTCGCTCTCCCGCAGCGCGTACAGAGTGTCCACACTAGACGAAGGCAGCATCGCGCCCGGCCCGAAGACCCTGGTCTGTCCACATCGGAACACAGCAACGCTGAGGCCGTGACCGTGACTCCACGGTCGCCGGAGAGCAGCGGGTTGCCCGGCACGGGAACCGCTGACGTCGACACGGCCCGCAGCACTCACCAGCACCGCGCGCGGAGCAGGGGCAGACCAGCAGGTGTTGCTTGATGCGCAACACATCCAGCGGTCCTGGGCGTCACGTGCGACAAGCCACCAGCAGCGTCGTGTAATCGGTAACGGCGACACTGATCACCGGTTGTGCAACGGATCCATAGCGGGGCTTGTCGCGGCCGTGCGGTCAGGGCACCATCCTCAGGCGTGGCGTTCTCCGAATTCCTCGACCGCAAGTTGGCGCGTCGGTTCCACACCTTCGACTACGACGGTGACGGTGGCATCGACCGGTCCGACTTCATGCGGGCCGCGGCCGCCGTGGCCGACGAGTTCCGGCACCCGGCCGGGTCACCGGCTCGCACCCGCCTGGTCGAGTGCAGCCTTGGCCTGTGGGAACACCTCGCCGCCGCCGCGAACGTGAGCAACGACGGCTCGATCAGCGTCGACGAGTACAAGAAGGCCTTCGCCGAAGGCCTCCTTGTCACCGAGGAGTCGTTCGAAGCGGGCTACCGGCCGTTCCTCGAAGCGCTGATGTCCGTCTGCGACACCGACGACGACGGGAAGCTGTCCATCAGCGAACACATCCGGTGGACCGGTGCGTTGATGAACCTGTCCGAGACGGACGCCCGCGAGATCCACCGCAGACTGGACACCGACGAGGACGGGTACATCACGACCGGAGACCTCCTGTCGGCGATCCACGACTTCTACTTCGACGAAGACCCGGACGGGGTGGGCAGTTGGCTGCTGGGCCCGCTCGCGTAACCGGCCGACGGTGAGGAAGCGTGCCGGACCAGCAGCCGCGCGGCACCTGACCCGTCCGCCGGGACCGCCCAGATCTCCGGCCCGGGCAGGGTGTACGCGATCGTCCGGTCGTCCAGCCACACCACCTGATCGTCCACACTGCGCGTCTCCGCCAACGGTGTTTCGACCATGGTTCGCAGGTCGAGGACGTGTTCCCGCCACGGCCGCGCGCCGTCCTGCGCGACGCGTTTCTTGAACGCGATCCGGGTGCCGTCGGGCGACAGCGACGGGCATTCCACGTTCTCCCTGAGTGTTTCGGCCTGCCACGCCTGCTGGTCGGCCTTGACCAGGTGGGTCTGGCCGCCGGTGGCCACCGTCGCGTAGAACGTGCGGTCGTCCGCGGCGACCGTGACGCCCCAGAAGTTGACGTCGTCGGCCCGGTGCTGGCGCCCGCCGACCCGCAACGGCATGTCCTCGATGTTGGTGTCCACCTCGTCGGCGGTCATGATCCCCGTACGGGTGGAGAACGTACCGGTGCGCGCGTAGGAGTCGCCGGTCACGAACGTGGTCCACGACGCCACCGTCCCGTCCGCGGACAGCTTGGCGCGGTTGGGGATCCCGGCGATGTCCACGCTCTTCTGGCTGACGAGGCCCGCGTCGGTGAACGCGACCGTCGCGCTGGGCAGCGGTCCGGGCGCGTCGGCCAGGCACAGCCCGCGACCGGCCGCGGTGTAGAACCGGTCGCACCGCAGTTGGCCGACCCGGCGAGGTCCTTGCGGATCGGCCAGCGACACCGAGGCGACCTTGCCGTGGTCAGGGCCTGGTGCCTCGTTGCGGAACACCAACCGGCCGGGGTCGGTCAGCGTGACCGGCCCCGGCTCGACCGCGACCGAGACGTCCGCGGGCATGTCGCGTGGATCGTTCGCCTTGGCCTGCTTGATGTACACGAAGGCGACGGCGGCGAGCAGCACGACAGCGATCGCCGTGATCGACAGTTTGGTCTTCACCGTTGCGCCCTCCGCACCCACGCCACCGCGACGACGAGCCCGAACGCCACGGTCGAGACGATCACGGCGGTCTGCATGCCCCAGACCGTCCACGCCATGCCGAAGAAGACCGCGGAGATCATCTTCGCCACCGCCTGCCCGGTCTGCAGCAGCGCCATGCCGCTCGTGCGCAGCTTCTCCGGCAGCAGCGGTGTCGCCGCGGCCATCAGCACCCCGTCGGTGAGCGCGTAGAAAGCACCGTGTGCCAGCAGAACCAGGCACAACATGAGCACACCGTCGACAGCACCGAGCAGGGCGATGTACGCGACGAACAAGGCAACATGGCCGAGGAGGAACATCTTCCACCTGCCGACCTTGTCCGCCACCCGCCCGGCGGGCACCGCGAGCGTCAGGTAGACCGCCGCCGTGCCGAGCGGGAGGACCGCGAAGTACGCCGGCTCGATGTCCAGCCTGCTTTGCAGCAACAGGTAGACGAACGAGTCACCGACCGTGACGAGGCCCAGCAGCACGGCCCACGAGCACACTCGCCGGAAGCCGGCGTCCCGCAGCAGCCCGAACGCCGCCTTGAGCGAGACCCCGTCCTTCGCCTGCTTCACCGGTCCACTGTGGTCGCTGACGAACAGCACCAGCAACAGCACACCGAGCACAGCGAAGCAGAAGCTGACGACGAACACCACGTCGTAGCCGCCCGCGACCGTCCACAGCAGAACGAACGCGACCAGCGGGCCGAGCAGCGCGCCGACGGTGTCCATCGCCCGGTGCACGCCGAACGCGCGGCCGACGGTGTCCGGCGCACTGCTCAACGAGATCAACGCGTCCCGTGGCGCCGTCCGCAGCCCCTTGCCCGTCCGGTCCGCGGCGAGCACAGCGCCCAAAGTGGACGCCGAGCCACCCGCACCGATGAGGCCGAGCTTGGCCAACGCCGACACGCCGTAGCCGATCCCGGCGACGAGCTTGCGGCGCTGCCACCGGTCGGCCACGTTGCCGCCGATGACCCGGACGAACGCGGTCACCCCGGAGTAGAGGCCGTCGAGGATGCCGAACTGGAGCGGCGAGAAACCCAGACCGAGCACCAGGTACAGCGGCAGGATCGCGGTGACCATCTCCGAGGAGATGTCGGTGACCAGGCTGACCGCGCCGAGCGCGATCACGTTGGCCGAGACGATCCTGCCGCTGGAACCGGCCTGCCGGGGCCCCGATTGCCTGGCAGTGGCGATGTACACGCCTGTTCCCTTCTGGCTGGACGCGGCTAGCGGCAGGTGTACGGGCCGGCCTTGTCGAGGATCTTGCCGTCCGTGCCGATGATCTCCCAGGAGTAGGACTTGCCGTTGATGACGAACTTCATCACGCCGTGCTTGGCGAAGGACTTCTCCACGCCTTCACGGTTGTCGATCTGCGTGTAGAGGCTGTCGCCGCCGATCCCGACGATCGCCTCGCGCACCCCGTTGGCCTCGTCGACCTTGCCGCTCGAGTTCAACGGCTTCATCCGCTCGTAGTGGTGGTCGTGCCCGTTGAAGACGATGTCGGCACGGGCCTTGACGAACTCGTTCCACAGCGGGGCGATGGTCTTGTCGTCGCCGTACTGGCCGGAGTTCCACCTCGGGTGGTGCCAGTAGCCGACCACACAGGCTTTCTTGTTGGCCGTCAGGTCGTTGCGCAGCCAGTTGACCTGCTCGGTCGTCGAGCTCGAGCTGTTGGCCACCGGGTCGGAGTCCAGCGCCACGAAGTGGAAGTCACCGATGTCGTAGCTGTAGTACGGCTTGCCCTGCGGGGTGGCGATACTGCCGAAGTACGACTTGTAGCCCTTGAGGTTGTCGTCCCACTCGTGGTTGCCGGGCGTCGGCTTGGTGATGCTCTTGAACTTGCCCCACGTCTTGTCGTAGTACGCCTTGTACTCGGACAGGGTGCCCTTGTCGTACTGGTTGTCGCCGACGGTCAGGACATAGCTGGGTTTGATGCCCTCGACGAGTTTCGCGGTCTTGGTGTGCTCGGACGGGATCTCCGGCTTGGCGATGTCACCCGCGATCACCAGCACGGTGCCGGTCGAACTGCCCGGCTGGGTGGTGCCCTGCACCGGTGCGCTCGCCGCGGACAGGTTGCCCGCCGCGTCGCGTGCCCGGACGGTGTAGGTGAAGCTGGTCCCGGACGCGAGGCTCGTGTCGGTGAAGGTGGTGGTCGCCGACGTGCCGACCACGTTGCCGTTGCGCAGGATCTCGTAACCGGTTACAGCCACGTTGTCGCTGGCAGGATCCCAGGCGAGGCTGACGGAATCCGCTGTGGACGAGGTGGCGCGGAGGTTGCCCGGCGTGGAGGGCGGGTCGACGTCGCCGCCGCCGGACCTCGTGCCGTACACCTCGAACTCGAACAGTGAATAGCCGTAGGCGGTGGCGCGTTTGGTGCCGTACACACGGACATAACGCCCACTCGCGCTCAGCCCGGTGACCTCGTCGGAGCCGCCGTCGGCACCCTTGACGGACTTCGCGTCCTTCCAGGCGGCCCCGTCGGTGGACGTCTGGATCTTGTACTCGGTCGCGTAAGCCGCTTCCCACACCAAGTTCACCTTGGTGACGGTGGCGGCACCACCAAGGTCCACCGCGATCCACTGCGGATCGCTGCCCTCCTCGCTGGCCCAGCGGGTGGTGGCGTCACCGTCCACTGCGTAGTTGCCGGCGAAACTGGCGTTCTCGACCGATGAAGTGGTGGTCGGCTTGTTGTGCGACAGCAGGTTTTCCGCCGCGTTCGCGGCGACGACAGGCTGCAGCAACAGCACGAGCGCCGCACCCAGTGCGATCGCCCGGGGTAGGACAGGTCGGTTCACAAAGCACTCCTCGACTGGCAGGTGTCGACGAGAACCGGCGCAAGCGGCGGCGGTGACGGATGTGGTGGCCGGGACGTCACTGAATTAGTAAAGGAACTTTCCTAACAGTTGGAGGTTAACCACGAACCGGGACACACGTCAACCCGCCGACCGCAAGGTCACCCTGCTGACCTGGCGTCCTACTTCGTCGTCAAGAACGCGAGGCCACGAGGCAGGGAATTCGCGGCGACGACCTGGTTGACCGCTAGGCTTCCACCGACCCGGCACCTGCTTCCACGGGGAGTGGCGATGACGCGCAACCGAGTGCTCGCGGGCTGCGGAGTGGCCATGGCCGCCGCACTGCTCGCCGGTCTACCGGCATCGGGATCCGCCCAGGCGGACAACAGACTCACCGCCGACCTGACCGCGTTGGTCAACGACCCCGGTCTCGGGGGCGCACACGTCGGACTGGTGGTCAGCAAGGCGGACACAGGCGAAGTCCTGTACAGCAAGGACGCGGGCGCGCGCAGGCAGCCCGCGTCGAACCTCAAGCTGCTCACCTCGGCCGCGGCCATGGAGATCCTCGGCGCGGACCACCGCTTCACCACGTCGGTGCTCACCCAGGGCAAGCGACGAGGCCCCGTGCTGGACGGCGACCTGTACCTGCGCGGCACGGGCGACCCGACCCTGCTCCCGGCCGACTACGACGCACTGGCCGCCAAGGTCGCGGCCACCGGCCTGAAGATCGTGCGCGGCAAGCTGTTCGCCGACGACACGTGGTTCGACGCGGTCCCCTACGGCACAGGCTGGGCGTGGGACGACGAACCCTACTACTACAACGCGGAGACGTCAGCGCTCACCGTGGCACCGGACACCGACTACGACGCCGGGACGATCCTCGTCAAGGTACGGCCCGGCGCCCCGGGTAAATGGGCGGGCGTGACGACCGAGCCACCAACCAACCACGTGACCGTCGAGAACGCGACCATCACCGGCGCGCCCGGAACGAAGAACACCATCGACGTCGAGCGCAAGCACGGCACGAACGTGATCAGGGCGCACGGGATCATCCCGTACGGCACGCAGACCAGCACCCTGTTCACCACGGTCAAGGACCCGGCCGGGCTGTCGGCGGCCCTGTTCCGCGACGCGCTCGCGAGGCACGGCGTCAGGGTCACCGACACGACGAAGACCCGCGTGGAGACACCGGTTGGGGCGCAGCTCGTCACCGAACGCACGTCGATGCCGTTGTCGCAGTTGCTCGTGCCGTTCATGAAGCTGAGCAACAACATGCACGCCGAGATACTGGTGAAGAGCATCGGCCGCGCGGTGTCCGGGACCGGAACGTGGGACGCGGGTCTTGCCGCCGTCGGCCAGCGCCTGACCGGCCTCGGCGTCCCCGCGGGCAAGACGTACCTCGCCGACGGTTCGGGCCTGTCCCGGATGAACCAGATCTCCCCCGAGCAGGTGGCCGCGTTGCTGCGGGCCGTCCGCGCGAAGCCGTGGTTCACGGCCTGGTACGACTCGCTGCCGATCGCCGGGGTGGCCGACCGGATGGTCGGCGGGACGCTGCGCAGCCGGATGGCGGGCACGGCCGCGGCCGGGAACGTGCACGCCAAGACCGGCAGCCTGACCGGCGTCAGCGCGTTGTCCGGGTACGTGACGTCCGCGGACGGCCAGCAGCTGGCCTTCTCGATGATCAGCAACAACCTCCTCACCTCCGCACGCCGGGTCGAGGACGCCGTCGCCGTCCGGCTCGCCGAGTACCGGGCCGACGAGACGAGCAGCCGGATCACCGGCCTGCCGCCCACCCCGGGCCCGGTCGACCGGGTGGAGTGCAGCTGGCTGAAAACCGCCTGTTGAGGGCCATCGGGACCCGGAGCCGGGTGGGTGCGGCACCGCCCACCCACCCGGTCGCACCCCGCTGCTGAAACCGAACTGTTGCCGACGTGAAAACGCGATTGGCCACTATCAGCGCGGAGAGCGACGAGAAACAGGTGTCAACCCACGATGGGATGATTCAGTCCCGACTGTTCCGGCTGTCTCGGGGGGCGCGCATGACTGGGGAACGGCAGGACGACTTCGACGTGCACGTCACCGTGACCGGCGAGACGAGCCCAGGTGCCCGGTTCGCCATCCAGGTGGATCCGCAGGACCGGACCATGGCGCTGCGGGTCAGCCGGGCCGCCGTGACCGAAGCCGTCGGCAGACGGGTCGGCCCGGCACCCGCGCCCGTCATCGACAGGACCTGGCTGACCGCCGCGCTCGCGCTCGGCGACGACGCGGCGGCCAGCCTGTTCCAGCGATCACCGCTGGCCGCCGCGCACTTCGAACAGGTCCTCATCCACGGACTGCTCGACAGCGACCCCGGCAGCCTCGCCGCGCAACCGGAGGTGCTCCCCGAGCCGGTTCGCCAAGCGGTCGCCTACTGCGCCGACCACGCGACTGACCCGGTGACCATCGCGGACATCGCGGCCGCGGCCCGCACGAGCGTCCGCTCGCTGCAACGCCTGTTCCGCACCTGCCTGGGTATGAGCCCACTTGAATACCTGCAACGGGTACGGCTCAGGCGCGCGCACCACGACCTGCTCGCGATCGCCGCCGGACGCGCCAAAGGCACCGTCGCCGACGTCGCGGGCCGGTGGGGATTCACCCACCTCGGCCGGTTCGCGGGCCTGTACCGCAGGACCTACGGGCGCTCCCCCGTGCAGACCCTGCGAACGGGCACGCACGTCAACCCAGGAACGCGTTGACCGCACGGGCTATGCCCGCTGGGTCGAGCCCGTGCAACCGGTCGTGATCCGGCGCGGTCCCGTACGCGCGTTTCTCCTCGTCACGGTCCACACCCAACGCCAACAGCCGATGCGGCACGTCGGCGAGCGCGAGCGAGACCTCATGCGCCGACGTGCCGCGCAGGTATGGCTCGACGAGCACGATGTTCGGCACGGCCGACCGGGCCGCGGCGAGCAGCCCCGCGTGGTCGAACGGACGGATCGTGCTCGCGTACAGCACTGTGACGTCCACTCCGGACACCGCGGCCAGCACCTGGTCGAGGATCGGCCCGACAGCGAGGACGACTCCCCGGGAGCCGCTCCGCACGACCGTGAACCCGTCCGACGGACCGAACGGAGTCCGGTTGACCCGTGTGGACAGTCGCAGGTAGACAAGGCCGTCGCCGGAGAGTGCTTGTTCCAGCAGCGGTTCCACCTCAGCCGGATGCCCGGGGACGTGCACGGTCCAGCCCGGCAGCGAGTCGATCAAGGTGACGTCGGCCGGTGACTGGTGGGTCCTTCCCCACGCCGGGTCGTCGTACGAGCCGCCGATGCTCACAAGGACCGCGCCGACATCCTGATGGCCGAGGTCGAGCTTGATCTGCTCGTACGGCCGTTCGACGAGGAACGGCGCGTAGCTGTGCACCACCGGCCGCATCCCCGTCAACGCCAGCCCGCCTGCGACCCCGATCATCGCCTGCTCCCGGATGCCGACGTTCACCACGCGGTCGGGGAACCGCTCACGCGACTCGTCGAACGCGGCCGCCGAGATGTCGGCCGTGACCACCGCCAGCCTGGCATCCTGCGCCAACGCCTTGTTGAGCGCCTGCACGAACACGACGCGCATCGCCGCGTCCTGACCTGTGTCCCCCTGTTTCATTCCCCGCTCCCCACTTCCGCGACGACGACCGTCGGCCGCCCGTCCGGTTCGATGGTCAGTGCCTCGTACAGGGCTTCGTGATCACGCCCGTCGACGGTGACCGCGCGCCAGCCCTCGACGGCGAACCGGTCGGCGATCCCACCGGGCCACCCGTGGCTCGACGAGCGGTTGTCGATCACGACCACGGTCAGCCGGTCGAGGTTGTGCCGACCGGCCACCGCGATCGCCTCGTGGTTGCTGCCCTCGTCCAGTTCCCCGTCGCCGACGAGGACCACCACGCGTGCGGTTCTCCCTTGCGCGCGAAGGCCGAACGCCGTGCCGACGCCGAGCGCCATGCCGTGCCCGAGCGAGCCGCTGCCGATCTCGGCACCGGGGACCAGCGTCCGGTCGGGGTGCTGCCCGAGCGGCGAGCCGAACTCGGTCCACCGGTCCAGCACGTCGGCGTCGATGAACCCCTTGGCGGCGAGCACGGCGTAGAAGGCCATCGGACCGTGCCCTTTGGACAGCAGAAACCGGTCGCGGTCCGGGTCGTCCGGCCGTTCGGGCGACACGTCGAGGACCCGGTCGTAGAGCACCCACAGCACATCGAGTGTGGAGGCCGCCGCCCACTCGTGTTTCTCGTCGCCTGTCATCCGCCGGAACAGCCCGGCGAGTCTGGTTTCCATGCCCTGACCGTGCACCTTGAAGTGAACTTGAAGTCAAGCCCCGGATCAGATGCACTCGCAGCCGAGGACGCTCCCCGCAGTACCGACAGAACCGGGTGCCCAAGTGCCCCCGGTGGCGGCGTGGCGAACGGGTCAAGTCCACATGAGACCCTTCCCGCCCTTGCGACTCGTGCATTTCGTCACAGGTAATGTTTACTGTGTTCGTAGTCGCGCATGTTGTTGCAGGTGTTTCGCCGGGCCGGGTTTCGGTGACAGCGGGTAGGATTCCGCGCGAATCGGAGGTCGTCTCCGCTGGTTCGGCATCCGGGAGGGCCTGGAGATGCACCTGGCCGCGAACATCGTGATCGGGCTCGTCGCCGCGATCCACGCCTACATCCTCGTCCTCGAGATGTTCCTGTGGACGACTCCGCGCGGCCGGAAGGCGTTCGGGCTGACGGCGGAGTTCACCAAGCAGACCGCTGTCCTCGGCGCCAATCAGGGGCTGTACAACGGTTTTCTCGCCGCCGGGCTGGTATGGGCGCTGATCGCGGGTGGCACGACCGGCTTCCATTTCGCGGTCTTCTTCCTGATCTGCGTGATGATCGCGGGCCTGTACGGCGCCGCCACCGCGAGCAGGCGCATCCTTTTCGTGCAGACGGTTCCGGCCACGATCGGGTTGGTCCTCGTACTGCTCGCGAACTGAGGAAAGATGTCGGTGGGCGTTGATACGGTGCCACCATGAGCATCCGGCTGGAACTGGTCACGCCCGCGAACGTGCACGCGGCGTGCGACCTGAAGGTGCTGCCCGAGCAGGAAGCCGTGGTGGCCCCCGTGGTGCTGTCATTGGCCGAGGCCTACGCCAACCGTGACACAGCTTGGCCACGCCTGGTGTACGACGGGGAGGACCTCGTCGGCTTCGTCATGGCAGCGTTCGACCCCGGCAACCCGGTCACCGCGTTCCGCTGCGGGATCTGGCGGCTGAACATCGCGGCCGACCACCAGGGAAAGGGATACGGCCGGTTCGCGGTGGACGCGGTCGCCGCCGAGGCGCGTGACCGAGGCGCCGACCGCATCACCGTGTTGTGGGTCCCCCATGAGCATGGGCCCGAGGAGTTCTACTTACGCATGGGATTTCGGCCCACCGGGGAACAGATCGGTGGTCAGGTCGTCGGCGAACTGCGGCTCTAGCCCCTCTGTGCCGCGTGCTGTGCCGTGCTGTGCTGTGCTGTGCGACCTAGCTTTCCAGCCAGCCGTGGGCGTGCGCGAGTTTGGCGATGCGCTGGCGCACCTGGACGATCTGCGCCGCGGTGAGGGTCGGCGCCGCCTCCAGCAGCGCCTCCGTCAACTCCTGCATCAGTTCACGCGGTGACAGCACGTCGCACATCACCTCTTCGTCCGCGTTGGCGTTGGTCCTGGCCTGGCCCCGGTCGACGATCTTGACCGACGACGCCTTCAGCCCCCTGTCGCCTTCGACGACGTCGAACTCCACCGCCGTTCCCGGCGTGAACAGGAACTTCTCGTCACGCAAGTCGTTCGCGTGCATGAACACGTCTTCGCCGCCGTCGTCCGGGGCGATGAACCCGTAACCGCGAACATCATCGAACCGCAACACTTTGCCAGAGATCACAACACACCTCACCAACCAAACAAACCTACGTAAGTGCAGGCTACAACATCACGCGCGAAGCCGATGGTCAAGGGCTGTATACCTGCGACCGGTGCTCGCGGTGCGCACGGCCTGGCCGATCGCCTTGGCCGAGCCGACCAGCACGACGAGTTTCTTAGCCCTGGTCACGGCCGTGTACAGCAGGTTCCGCTGCAACATCATCCACGCACTGGTGGTGACAGGGACGACCACACACGGGTATTCGCTGCCTTGCGAGCGGTGAATAGTCACAGCGTACGCGTGGGTCAGCTCGTCCAGCTCGCTGAACTCGTAGCCGACTTCCTCGTCCTCGTCGGTACGCACGGTCAGTGTCTGTTCCTCGACGGCGAGGCCGGTCACCACGCCCATGGTGCCGTTGAAGACACCATTGGCACCCTTGTCGTAGTTGTTGCGGACCTGCGTCACCTTGTCGCCGATCCGGAACACGCGACCACCGAACCTGCGTTCCGGAAGGTTCGGTTTGGACGGTGTCAGTGCCTCCTGCAGCAGGGAGTTCAACGCGGCCGCGCCCGCCGGGCCGCGGTGGGTCGGCACGAGCACCTGGATGTCGCGGCGCGGGTCGATCCCGAACTTGCGCGGGATCCTGTTCGCGACGATGTCCACTGTGAGCAGTCCGGTCTGCTCGACGTCGTCGACGGAGAAGAGGAAGAAGTCGTCGAGTCCCCTGGTGTGCGGGTGCTCCCCCGCGTTGATCCGGTGCGCGTTGGTGACCACACCGGACTGCTGGGCCTGCCGGAAGATGTGCGTCAGCCGGACGTGCGGGACGGGTGTCCCCGGGGCCAGCAGGTCGCGCAGCACCTCGCCCGCGCCGACCGACGGCAACTGGTCGACGTCGCCGACCAGCAGCAGGTGCGCTCCCGGTGCGAGCGCCTTGACCAGTTTGTTGGCCAGCAACAGGTCCACCATGGACGCCTCGTCGACGACCACGAGGTCGGCGTCCAGCGGCCGGTCCTTGTCGTACGCGGCGTCGCCGCCAGGCCTGAGCTCCAGCAACCTGTGCACGGTGCTCGCCTCGTGCCCGGTCAGCTCGCTCAACCGCTTGGCAGCGCGCCCGGTCGGCGCGGCGAGCACGACCCGTGCGCCTTTCGCCGTGGCCAGCTCCACTATGGACCGGACGGTGAAGCTCTTGCCGCAGCCGGGCCCACCGGTCATCACGGCGACCTTGCTCGTCAGCGCCAGCCGGACGGCCTGCTCCTGCTCGGGCGCCAGCTGCGCCCCGGTGCGTTTGTGCAGCCAGGCGAGCGCACGGTCCCAGTCGACCCCGGCGAACGCGGCCATCCTGTCCGCGTCGGACCGCAACAGCCGGACCAGCTGGCCCGCCAGTGAGATCTCGGCACGGTGGAACGGCACGAGGTAGATCGCCACCTCGTCGAGCTCGGCGTCCTCACCGGGCACGAGTTCGCGCACCACACCTTCCTCGTCGACCAGTTCGGCCAGGCAGTCGATCACCGCACCGGTGTCCACCTGGAGGATCTTGACCGCGTCGGCGATCAGCCGCTGCTCCGGCAGGTAGCAGTGCCCGTCACCGGTCGACTCCGAGAGCGTGAACTGCAGGCCCGCTTTGATCCGCTGTGGACTGTCGTGCGGGATGCCGACCGCCTTGGCGATGGTGTCGGCGGTGCGGAACCCGATCCCCCACACGTCCGAGGCCAACCGGTACGGCTCGGTGCGCACCACGTCGATCGACTTGTCGTTGTACTGCTTGTAGATCCGCACCGCGAGCGAGGTCGAGACGCCGACGCCCTGCAGGAAGACCATCACCTCCTTGATGGCCTTCTGCTCCTCCCACGCCGCCGCGATCAGCTTGGTGCGCTTGGGCCCCAGCTTGGGCACCTCGATCAGCCGCTCCGGCTGCCGCTCGATCACGTCGAGCGCGTCGACGCCGAAGTGCTCGACGATCCGGTCGGCCAGCACGGGCCCGATGCCCTTGATCAACCCGGATCCGAGGTACCGGCGGATGCCCTGCACGGTCGCGGGCAGCACGGTGGTGTAGTCCTCGACGTGGAACTGCTTGCCGTACTGCGGGTGCGAGCCCCACCGGCCGCGCATCCGGATCGATTCCCCGGGCTGGGCGCCGAGCAGCGCACCCACCACGGTGACGAGGTCCCCGCCGCGCCCGGTGTCGGCGCGGGCCACCGTGTACCCGGTGTCCTCGTTGGCGTACGTGATCCGCTCGAGGACAGCCTCGAGCACCGCGCCCCGGAACGGCTCACTCGTGCCCACCCGAAAGGGTTATCACATTCCCTACCGACGGGGGTTGAGCAGGTATGAGCCGTCCGGCGTAAGGTGACGAAACGTGACAACGGCGTTTTCGAAAGCACCCCAGCGCGGATTCTTCGGACACCCCCGCGCGCTGGCGAACCTGTTCGGCACCGAGTTGTGGGAACGGTTCTCCTTCTACGGAATGCAGGCGATCCTTGCGTTCTACCTGTACTACAGCGTCACCGACGGCGGCCTCGGCCTGCCGAAGGCCACCGCGGCAGGCATCGTCGGCGCGTACGGCGGCCTGGCCTACCTGGCCTCGGTCGGCGGGGCGTGGGTCGCGGACCGGTTGCTCGGCGCGGAACGCACCGTGTTCTTCGGTGCCCTGTTCATCATGCTCGGCCACGTCGTGCTGGCCGTGGTTCCCGGCCTCACCGGTGTCGCGATCGGCCTGGTGCTGGTGATCCTCGGCACGGGCGGGCTGAAGTCGAACGTGACGGCGTTGGTCGGCACGCTGTACGAGGAGGGCGACGCCCGCAGAGACGCCGGGTTCTCGCTGTTCTACATGGGCATCAACATCGGCGGGACGCTCGGCCCGATCGTCACCGGCTACCTGCGCGACGAGTGGGGCTTCCACGTCGGCTTCGGCGCGGCGGCCGTCGGTATGGCGCTCGGTCTGGCCCAGTACTGGATCAACCGCCGCAACCTCGGCGACCAGGCGAGTGTGGTGCCCAACCCGCTCACCGGCGCGGCCAGGGTCCGGTCCTTCTCGATCATCGCGGCCGTTGTGGTCGTGCTCGTGCTGCTCGTGGTCCTCGGCGTGATCCGGCCGGACAACCTGGCGAAGATCGTCACGTGGACCGTGCTCGCGGTGTCGGTCGCCTATTTCGTGGTCATCCTGACCAGCAAGAAGATCACACCGGTGGAGCGCAGCCGGGTTTACGCCTTCATTCCGCTGTTCATCATCAGCTTCGGTTTCTGGTCGCTGTTCCAGCAGCAGTTCACCGTGCTGCCGATCTTCGCCGACACCCGGGTGGATCTGGACGGGCTCGGATTCCACATCACCCCGGAGGCGTTCAACTCGGTCGAACCGGCGGCGGTGATCGTGCTGGCACCGTTGTTCGCGCTGCTCTGGACGAAACTCCGCGAACGCCAGCCGGGCACGCCGGTGAAATTCGCCCTCGGTGTGATCGGGATGGGAATCGCGTTCCTGCTCATGGTCGCGGTCGTTCAGGCCGGTTCCGGGAAAGTGGTCAATCCGCTTTTCCTGATTCTGGTCCTGATCGTGTTCGCGCTCGCGGAAATGTGCCTGTCACCGGTCGGGCTTTCGGTGAGCACGAAACTCGCGCCGAAGGCGTTCCAGGCGCAGATGGTGGCGCTGTTCTTCCTTTCCCTCGCGGCCGGGTCGTCGACGGCGGGTGAACTGGCGTCCTATTACTCGGCCGACAACGAACCCGCGTACTTCGGCATCCTCGGCGGCGCGGCGATCGTGCTAGGCCTCATCCTCATCGGACTGCGACCGCTGCTCAAGAAGCTCATGCGCGGCGTCGACTGAGTCCAGGTAGCGCGTGACCCAGAGCATGTCGTCGACCTCGACCGGCCCGGTCTGTCCACAGGCTTCCAGCCAGTCGACCGTGGCCGCGTCGATGTCCTTGCCGATCAGCACGAGCTGGGTCTCCGGCTTGGTGCCGCGCGGCCACGGTGAACGGTGGAAGCGCAGGTAGTTGCCGACGGTCTGGATGCCGAACCGGTCGGTGTGGCCGGGCACCCCGAAGTGGACGAAGCCCTTCATCCGGTAGAGCCCGGCGGGCCGGTTGTCCAGGAAGTCCATCAGCAGGACCGGGTGCATCGGCTCGGTGGACGTGAACGTCACCGAGTCGTACACCGCGTGTGCGTGATCCGAGTGGTCGGTCAGGTCGTCGAACGTCAGCTGACGGGCGACCGGCCGCTCGGGCGCGCGGTCGAACAGCAGCTCGGGGTCGACGCGGCCGTGCGTCACCGGCACGATCGGGACGTCGCCGTTGTGCGTTCGCACGAGGTCGACCAGCTCGGTGACCGATTCGACCCGGTCGGTCTTGTTCAGCACGAGCAGGTCGGCGATCTTGAGCGCCTTGGCCAGTTCGGGGTGCTGGTCGTGCGTCCCGGCGAACTCGACGGCGTCGAGCACCGTGACCAGACCGCCGTACCGGACACGGGTGTCGGTGCTGGCCAGCAGTTTGCGGACCATGGACTGCGGATCGGCCAGCCCGCTGGCCTCGATGACGATCACGTCCAGCTTGGCGCCCGCGAGCTTGCCGAGCATCTCGTCGATGTCGGACGTGTCGGCCACGCAGCACAGGCAGCCGTTGTCGAGCGAGACCATCGAGTCGACCTGACCGGCGACCGCCATCGCGTCGACGTTGATCTGGCCGAAGTCGTTGACGATCACGCCGATCCTGGTACCGCGCGCGGAGCTCAGCAGGTGGTTGAGCAGTGTCGTCTTGCCGGAGCCGAGAAAGCCGGTGAGGAGGACAACCGGGATCACACCCCCACCCTACTGAAAAGCCTCGTGAGTGTTTGATCCGGTTGGAACCGGACCAAACACTCACGAGCCGGTCAGTCGACTGCTACCGCGTCCGCGGACTCCTGGGCCAGTCGTTCGGCACCGGTCTGGGTCTTGAGCGGGATCTGCTTGATGAAGAAGACCACCAGGACGGCCAGGGCCGCGAACGGCAGGCAGTAGAGGAAGATCGAGCTGGTCGCCACGCCGTAGGCGTCACGGAACACGTTCGCGATCTCCGGCGGCAGCAGGTTGAGGTCGGGCACCGCCGACGTGCCGCCGCCGTCCGGCAACGGTCCGAGGTGCGCGGTGACCTCGCTGGTCAGCCGGTTGGCCAGGACCGCGCCCAGCACGCTGACGCCGACCGTGCCGCCGAGGCTGCGGAAGAACGTCAGCACCGACGTGGACGCACCCAGATCCTGGGCGGCCACGTCGTTCTGCGCGACCAGCACGAGGTTCTGCATCAGCATGCCCACGCCGATGCCGAGCACCACCATGTACGCGCTGAGCAGCACGATGCTGGTGTTCCGGTCGATCGTGGCCAGCAGGGCGAACCCGACGACCATCAGGATCCCGCCGAGGACCAGGTACACCTTCCACTTGCCGGTCTTGCTGATCAGCTGGCCGGACACGGTCGACGAGACCAGCAGGCCGAAGATCATCGGCAGGCCCATCAGGCCCGCGACGGTCGGCGACTTGCCCAGTGAGAGCTGGAAGTACTGGGACAGGAACACCGTGCCGCCGAACATCGCGACACCGACGAGGAAGCTGACGATCGTGGTGAGCGTGACCGTGCGGTTGCGGAAGATGCTCAGCGGCACGATCGGCTCGGCCACCCGCGACTCCACCCACACGGCCAGCGCGAGCACGACGACACCCGCACCGACCAGGAAGAACGACCACCCGGACAGCCAGTCGAACTGGTGACCGGCCAGCGACGTCCACACCAGCAGGGTCGACACGCCCAGCATGATCAGGAACGCGCCGAGGTAGTCGACCTTCACGCCTTCCCGTTTGACCGTCGGGAGCTTCAGCGTGCGCTGCAGCAGCAGGATCGCCAGCGCGGCGAACGGCACGCCCAGGAAGAAGCACCAGCGCCAGCCCAGCCACGACGTGTCGACCATGACGCCACCGATCAGCGGGCCCGCGACCGTGCCGACCGCGAACACGGCACCGAAGATGCCCATGTAGCGACCGAGTTCACGAGGCGAGACCATGGCGGCCATCACGACCGAGACCAACGCGGTCAGACCACCGGCGCCGATGCCCTGCACGACGCGGCTGGCGATCAGCGTGCCGATGTCCTGGGAGAACCCGGCGACGAGCGAGCCGATCACGAACATCAGCAGGGACAGCTGGATCAGCAGCTTCTTGTTGTACAGGTCGGACAGCTTGCCCCACAACGGCACCGTCGCGGTCATCGCGAGCAGCTCGGTGGTGACCACCCAGGTGTAGGACGACTGCGAACCGCCGAGGTCCGCGACGATCCGTGGCAGCGCGTTGGCCACGACGGTCCCCGCGAGGATGGCGACGAACAGTCCCATCATCAGGCCGGACAGCGCCTGGACGACTTGCCCCCGACTGAGTTTCACGCCGTCGGCAGGCGGATCTGCCGTGACTGTCATGATTTCCCCTCAATGACGGCCGTGCCCGAGGGCACGGGCATACCCGCGTCGATCGAGTCGATCGCCGCGTCGAACAACTCGGTCAGCCGGACCGAGCCCCCCAGCTCGTACCAGCGTTGGGTGGATGCCTGCATGACCCCACCGATGACCCGGTAGAGCAACCGGGGATACAGGTCAGTCGGCGCGAGACCGGTCCGCTTGACCAGTGCCTCGACGAGGATGGCCTCGGTTTCCTTCTGGGAGGCGAACAGCTTCACCATCAGGCCCGGATCGCGCTCGATGATCGAGATGCGGGTGAGCCACTCCTCGCGCTCCTCGTCGAACCTCGCCACGAACGGCCGCATCGCCATGGCCGAGGCCCGCAGCGGGTTCAGCTCGGCCGGTGCGGCCAGCATCTTCTCCGCGATCGCGTGCGTCTGCCCGACCGGGTCCTGGTCGGGCAGCAGGATCGCGTCTTCCTTGCTGGCGAAGTAGTTGAAGAACGTCCGTGCGGACACGCCCGCCTCGCCCGCGATGTCGTCGACGGTGACGTTGTCCAGACCGCGTTCGGCCGCCAGCCTGATGGCGATCTTCACCAGCTTGGCCCGCGTCTCGAGCTTCTTGCGCTCGCGCAGACCCAGCGGCTGCTCTTCCTCGGTCATGGCCACCACGGTACCGAGAAAGTTTCAGACGCTGCAAATTTTCAGAGTGTGAAGTGAGTCGCTCCGCAATCTGCCCCTAGACGCGTTGACGCTTGGCCGTGATGAGCCGTTCGTTCAGCACCGCGTTGAGCCCGTACAAGGTCGCCCGCATGTCCTCCACCTGGGCATTCGGCGCTGTCAGGTGCGTGCCGAGCCTGCGGACCTGGCGCTCGATCTCGCCGGTGTGCTGCGCGGGCACCACGTGGTCGGCCATCAGGTGGTACGCCCGCAGCACGGACTGCTGCGCCTGCGGTGTGAGGCCGGTGGACAGTTCGTCGGCGGCCTGGCGCACGGCGTTGCGGACCTGGCTGAGGTGGTCGGGCTCGGGCAGGTACGGGCCCAGTTCGGCTCGTCCGGGCTTCAACGCCTGCAACGCGCAACCCATGACCAGGCCGTCGACACCTGCCCTGAGCAGCACCGCGAGCATCGGCGTCAGCCAGCCCAGCGTGACCGCGGTCACCCCAGCCGCGACGATCGCCAGCCCGCCGACGCCCGCCAGCAGGCCGATCCACCTCGCTCGGCGAGCGGTCCGCACAGCGTCGGCAAGACGCGCTGCCTGGCCGTCCGCGATGACCACGTCCGCGACGCACGCGCCGCGACCACTCAACGCGACACCGACGTCGGCCGCGCCGACAGCGGGATCATCACCGACCATGAGGGTGAGGCCTCGACGGCGTTCCTCACGGACACGCTCGACCTTGTCCGCCGTGCCGCACCGGGTCCACAACTCGTCCACGCCCAGCACGACGCCGACGTCCTCGGGGTCGCTGAGGTTCTCGCGGGTCACCAGCACGAGCCTGCGCATCCCGGCGCGCCGCAGGGCACGCAGCGATGTGGCGGCGTCCGGCCTGACCTCGTCCCGCACGACCAGCGCGCCGACGGGCTGACCGTCGACGGCTACCCACGCGACACTCGCGTTGTCCAGGCTGGCACGTGCCAGCGCGATCTTGACCCAGTCGAGCGATCCGTCGGGTTGCGCGTCGGCGAAGGACACCTTGCCCCTGGGCGTGCCGCCGCTGATGCCCGCGGCTTTCGCGGCGCGCGCCACGGCACCGGCGAACGGGTCCGGGCGCATGCGGTGCACCGACGACGCACACGCGAGCACATCGTTGGTCAGCCAGCCCGGCGCGGCCACGACCTCGGTCACCGACAAGGACCCGGAATACACCACGCCCGCGGCGTCGACCACGCCGATCCGGGTACGCGCCATCCGTTCGAGCACACCGGCGTCGCCGACGACCACACCATGCCGAGCGGCCCTCGTCAGGCCCGCTGCCAGCGACAACGGCACGGCGAGCAGCACCGGGGCGGACGCCGCGACCGCGAGCACACCGAACCCGGCCAGCGGATGACCCGTCACCAGCCACACCACGGCCCCGGCCACGATCGCCAGCGGCGTGTAGACGAACGCGGCGCGGTTGGCCCGACGCAGGGGATGCGCGCCGTCGGTGACCGCGCGGTGCGCGAGGCGTGACATCGCCGCCCACGTTCCCTCGGTGTCCGGCACGGTCGCCACCAGCTCGACCGGGTCACCGACGTTGACCGCGCCGCTGCGGACCGGTTCCCCTTCTCCGCGGCGCACCCTGATCGGATCGCCGGACAGCCGCGACTCGTCGAGCACCGCGTCGGACAGCAACCTGCCGTCGACCGGGACGACCTCGCCGGTCGCGGCCGTGACACGGTCACCCGTGTGGATCCTGGTCTCTCCCGCGGCACGGGCCAGCGCCGCGATCTCACGGCGGGCGCGCCCCCGCACCAGCGCTTCGACGCCGTGCAGCACGCACGCCAGCATCCCCGCCGCCGCGCCGACTTCGTGCGCCCCGACCAGCAGCGCGCCGACGACGACCGGGATGGTCGTCAGCGGCCCGCCCACCCGGCGGGCGGTCACCAGGTCCTCGATCGCCCACACGGTCAGCGGGGCAAGACCCGCCACGGCCGCGACCGTCCACAGTAGAGACGCGTCGGGCAAGCCGAGTAACCACAGCAGACCGGCCAGGAAGGTGAGCAGGACGGCCGCGACGAGTACGGGCACGCTGATCAACCGCCATGGTTGGCGGTCCGGACCGGTGATCATGCCGGATCTCCCAGCTGTAGCAACAAACATCTACCCTAAGAGGTACCCGCATCCCGGTGTCCGGGGCAACCGGTGCATTGATCTTTTCAGACCGATTTTTCGCTACCTGGGGACGAAACCCCGCACAGCGCGCTGAGCCCGGTGCAGGTTGACGGGCGTCACAGCCGTGCTGCCGTAGCTCTCCAGCTTGGACCGCAGCGGTCCGGTGAAGTCCGGCCGGTCGACCTGACCGAACTCGCGAACCGTAGATACGCCAACGGTCGCGCTGCACGGGGCGACGTTGTCGATCTTGACGCACCCGGCGCGCTCGTTGAGCACGGTGATGTTCCAGTGCGCGAATCGCGCGCCGTACAACGGACCCGCGTCGGCGCTGCCGCCGTGCGCGCCGTCGTTGACGATCGTCACCTCGGTTCGTACGTTGCCGAAGGGCAACCCCCGGTGGGTGTCGAACGTCCCCGCGTCCATCCGGCCGCGCGACCAGACGTTCCCGCACGACAGGCCTTCCACGTTGATGCCGTGGTGGCCGGAGCCCGGCGTCGGCGGCTCGGTGAACTTCCCGATCGCGAAGTCCTCGACCAGGTTGTCGTGTGACTGCTCACGACATGCATAAGAGTGATGCTGTCCACGGCCGCCGACCCGGGTCCGCGACAGGGTCACGCCTTTGGCGGCGACCAGCAGGAACCCGTTGTCGCTGTCCACAACGGACACATCGTCGGCCCAGCAGTCCCACGCGCACTGGAACACCAGCCCGTTGTAGCCCTTGTCCTGGAGGTGAGCCGGGCGCACGGTCTTGACCATCCGGATGGTGAGCCCTTCGACACCCGCCCCGGTGATCGCGGGAGCGCTTGTGGTCAGCCGGGCGTTCCATTCCGGCCGCAGCTCGATCGGCAACGGCTGGGCCAGCGTGACCCTGGCACCGTCCACGGCGGCGACACGGACGGGCCATTGGAACGGCTTGTACGACAGCAGCTTCGTCTTGTCCGCCCAGACGTAGGACGACGTGCCCGGGATGTCCCCGCACATGTGCTTGAGCAGGCCGTGCGCCGGGTCGTCGTCGACCTGCAACAACACCCGCTGCCCCGGTGTGAGTCCCCCGGCGTCGGCCACGGTGATCGTGAACGAGCCGCGCGGCGCGGCCGCGGTGCACGTGGTGATCACCCTGGAGTCGGCGCCTTCGTTGCCGACCCAGCCCTCCAACGGCCACCGGCGTGCCTTGATCGCGTCGACCAGCGGGCGGCGCCGGTCGCGGTGGCACACCCAGACCAGCCCGCCGCACCAGCTCCACGCCGAGTTCTCGCTGCCGTAGCGGCTGCGGTTGATACCGACGATCTGCTCGAGCGACCGGGTGGCCAACAGCGTGGTGCGCCCGCTGCCCGCGCCGCGCAGGACGACGTTGTCGTAGCCGACCTCGATGATGTCGTCGATCCGGAACGTGCCCTCCGGCACGTACACGACGCCGCCACCCGCGCGCCCGACGTCCGCGATCGCGCGGTTGATGGCCGCCGAGGAGTCCGCCGACCCGTCGGGCTTGGCGCCGTACCGCAGGACGTTGGTACGCACGGGCCTGGTCGGCGGCCGCTCGCCCATCCGGTAGCCCGCGTACGCGACGTTCGGGATCTGGGGGTGGTCGTAGGGGTTGACAACGAACTCGTCCCAGAGTCCGGGCGTGCTCGCGGCCGCCATGTCCGCCCCAGTGCCCGCCGCGGCGAGATATGCCGCCGCCGTGCCTCCTACCAGGAACTTCCGCCGTTCGAGCGCCATCGACCGTGCCTCACATCCGTGTCGGTGGCGGCGGCGTTGGACGTCGTCAACGGTGTACCAGAGGTGGGTGTCACAGCGAAAGAACCGTCCGCGCGACCAGGCTAAGCTCGAACGCGTGAGCACGACACCACAACTGCTGGCCATCAGCGACCTGCATGTCGGGCATGCGGAGAACCGGCCGATCGTCGAGGGCCTGCGACCGGACGACCCCGGCGACTGGTTGATCGTGGCCGGCGACGTCGCGGAGACGACCCCGGACATCGAGTGGGCGCTCGGCCTGTTGAAATCCCGTTTCGACACCGTGATCTGGGTGCCCGGCAACCACGAGCTGTGGACCACGGCCAAGGACCCGGTGCAGCTGCGTGGCGTGCAGCGCTACGAGTACCTCGTCGCGATGTGCCGCAGGCTCGGCGTGCTCACCCCCGAGGACGAGTACCCGGTGTGGACGGGTGACGGCGGGCCGGTGCGGATCGCGCCGCTGTTCGCGCTGTACGACTACACCTTCCGGGTCGACGGCGTGCACACCAAGCAAGAGTCGCTGGCCAAGGCGCACGACGCCGGGATCGTCTGCACCGACGAGTACTTCCTGCACCCCGACCCGTACCCGGCGATCGACGACTGGTGCCGCGCCCGGGTGGCGGAGACCGAGCGCAGGCTCGCGGCGTGCGACCCGGATGTGCCGTTGGTGCTGGTCAACCACTGGCCGCTGGTCCGGCAGCCAACCCGCATCCTGCGTTACCCCGACTTCGCGCAGTGGTGCGGCACGGAGTTGTCAGGCGACTGGCACACCCGCTTCAACACGGCGACCGTGGTGTACGGCCATCTGCACATCCCCCGGCACACGGTGTACGACGGTGTGCCGTTCGAGGAGGTCTCGCTGGGCTACCCCCGCGAGTGGAAGCCGCGTGGCCTGCCCGACAAGCTGCTCAAGCCCGTTCTGCCGGTGCGGGTGGCGCCGTGATCGAGAAACTGATGCCCGCTGGTGTGGCCAGCCGGGACACTGTCACCGACGCGTCGGAGTCGACGATGTTCCCCGAGGAGGCGCAGCACGTCGCCAAGGCGGTGGACAAGCGGCGGCGCGAATACGCCACGGTCCGGCACTGCGCCCGGCAGGCGTTCGCCGAACTGGGCATCCCGCCCGCACCGCTGCTGAACGGGGAACGCGGTGCGCCGCGCTGGCCGGACGGTGTGGTGGGCAGCATGACGCACTGCGCCGGGTACCGGGCGGCCGTGGTGGCCCGCAAGACCGACATCCACACGGTCGGGATCGACGCCGAGCCGCACGGGCCGCTGCCCGACGGCGTGCTCAGCGTGATCTCCCGCGACGAGGAGAAGGTCAGGCTCGCCGAGCTCACGGCGGCGGACGACTCGGTGCACTGGGACCGGATGCTGTTCTGCGCCAAGGAGACCGTCTACAAGGCCTGGTACCCGCTGACGCACAAGTGGCTCGGCTTCGAAGAGGCGTCGATCACCCTGGCGCAGGACGGCACGTTCGAGGCCAAGTTGCTGGTGCCGGGGCCGATCATCGCGGGTGAGCAGGTCGACGGGTTCACCGGCCGGTGGATCGTCGGCGACGGCCTGGTGATCACGGCGATCGCCATCCCGGCCTAGCTCGAGGTCCGCTGGGACACGACTCAAATCATGGTGCGCCCCGCGAGGGGCGCTGCTATGGTCGTGCCATGGGCATCTGAGAACCTCCGCGCGCAGTGCTCACGCTGGGCGCATTCAGGTTGAGTAATCCAGGTCGACGCAGGCTGTCGTCTCGCCGCGTGGCCGTCCCCCATTCACCCTTCCAGGAGGTTCCGCATGGCTGCGAACTCGAAGAAGAACGGCAAGAAGACCGCGGACAAGCCGGCTGGCGAAGGCCTGTCGTTCATGAAGCCGATCGAGCCGCGTGAGGCGGAGGAGAACGAGCCGAAGCTCAGCCGCGCTGAGCGCCGGGCAGCGAAACCGCAGGCCAAGACGCATGGCGCGATGAACAACACCCTGCGTAGCCAGTCGGTGCCGAGCCACCGCAACTTCACCAACCGCCGCAGCGGCGGCTGACACCCCGTCGACGAACAGACCCCCGGGCCTGGTTCCCGGGGGTCTGTTCGGCATGATGACCCGGTGGCCACGTTCACCTACGCGGACGCCGTGAAACTGCTGGGCGGCAACGATTCCACAATTGTCCGAGCGCTCGACAGCGTGCTGGGCGCGGCGTTGCTCGGCGGGTCGGCGCTGTCGGTCGCGGACCTGCTGAGCTGGTTCGACGCCAAGGGCGAATTCATCCGGCTGTCGCGCGAACTGGTCGGCAAGGTCTCCGGAGAACGCGGCGATTCCCGGATCGACCGGACCCACCGCCTGCACGCCGCTCATTCGGTGACGGTGCTCGTCGCGTTCTTCGAAGCACTCGACGAGCTGGACGTCCCGTTCACAGCCAAGTCGCTCGACCTGACCAGGCAGCGCCAACTGACGTTGCTGGGGAACCCGGTCGCGACAATTCACGACGCCGCCGTGCCGTTGCTGACAGCGGATCAGCCGTACGAGTCGTTCCTGAGCACACTCACCGCCTGGTATCGCACCATGGGACTCGGGCTGGCCACATTCGTCGAAGGGCTGGCGATCTGGGACGAATTGTCCGAGACGCAACGAGCGCCCCTCGGGGAAAGGCTGCGAGAAGAGCTCCCGGAACGGGCGGTCCGCCGATATGAGGAACTGCTGCGGCGGCTGGCCGTGGACTGCCCGGAAGTCGCCTTCTGGATCAGCAGGATCGACGCCGCCGCAACCAGGGAAACCCTCGGCGTCGCCCTCCGACGCCTCACCGACTCCCTGGCGGCCCTGTCTGTCGGTGACACGCCGACCGCGCAACGCCAGGAGCTCGCCCTCGGCTACCAGGCGGCGCTCAACCACCCGATCCTCGATTCCCGGGACGCACCGGGCGGCCTGACGATCCCCCTGTTGAAGGACAGCTACATAGACCCGTTCTTCCAGGTCAACGACGGCGGCTCGACCGCGTTCGTGGCACAGAAGTCGTGGTGGGACTCCCGACAGGTCCGCACGGACATGTACCGCTTCATCACGGGCTACCTGACCTCCCCCGACGCCTGGTCGGCGCCGCTGCTGGTGCTGGGCGACCCCGGGTCCGGCAAGTCGCTGCTCACCAAGGTGCTCGCGGCCCGCCTGCCCGCCAGCGACTTCCTCGTCGTCCGGGTCGAGCTGCGCGACGCGCCCGCCGACGCCGACGTCCTCGGCCAGATCGAGCACGCGATCAAACGCGCCCTGAAGGAGGACGTCAGCTGGCCGTCGCTGGTCCGCTCGGCCCCGCGAGCGCAGCCGGTGGTCCTGCTGGACGGGTTCGACGAGTTGTTGCAGGCCACGGGCGTCACGCAGACCGACTACCTGACCAGGATCGCCCGTTTCCAGCGGGAACGCGCCGACGTCGGAAGCCCTATGGCGTTCGTGGTGACCAGCAGGATCAGCGTGGCCAACCGCGCGACCCTGCCGTCCGAGGGGGTGGTCGTCCGGCTGACGGAGTTCACCGACGACCAGAAGCATCAGTGGCTGGACATCTGGCGCGACAACAACAGCGAACACTTCGTCGCGAACGGCCTGCGACCGCTCGACCTCGCGACGGTGCAGCGGTACGCGGAGCTGTCGGCGCACCCGTTGTTGTTGCTGATGCTCGCCTTGTACGACGCTGAGGGCAATCCGCTGCAGCGAACCGGCAGCGACATCGACGCGGCGGAACTCTACGAGCAGCTGCTGACCCGGTTCGCCAGGCGCGAGGTGACCAAAGAAGGCAGTCACCGAACGGAAGCCGAACTGGCGCAGGCGATCGAGGACGAGTTCGAGCGCCTGTCCATTGTGGCGTTCGCGATGTTCAACCGCGGCAGCCAGTGGGTGGCCGAAGCCGACCTGGACAAGGATTTCGCGGTGTTCCACGGCGCCCCGGCACAGGTCGGCGGCATCCGCTCGCCGCTCAGCGCGGGCGCGATCGCCTTGGGCCGGTTCTTCTTCGTGCAGCGCTCGCGGGCGACACGCGACTCGCGAGCGTTGCACACCTACGAGTTCCTGCACGCGACCTTCGGCGAGTACCTGGTTGCCCGGCATATCTGGAATGTGCTGTCCGACCTGCCGAACCGAGCCGTGGGCCGCCGGTCCTCGGCGATCGACGACAGCGAGCTGTACTCCCTACTATCTTACGTACCGCTGTCGAATCGCACATCGATCATTGAGTTTCTTGTAGGAATCTCCAGTGGCTCCTCACTCGGTATGGTCTGTGCCGAGCTGTTCCGGGCAGCCGAGCACGCTCCCCCAAGGTCGCGATTCACGGAGTACGTACCGGCGGTGCGCTCGATGCCGGAGCGTTTCGCCGTCTACAGCGCCAATCTGCTGATCCTCACGGCTGCCGTTGGCGGGTCCGTTCGAGTGAGCGAACTGTGCGGGCAGCCGGACAATGTCGTTCCGGCATGGAACAAGTACACGCGGCTATGGAAGGCGCTGTTGGCGCCCGACGACTGGTACGCCTTGGTCAACACCTTCATCCTGGAGCGAGTGTGGAGTGGTGCTGACCGTGACATCGAGCTGCGTCTGGGCCGAGGCAGCTACACGGACGCGCCTGATCTCGATGTCGAGTGGTGGAACAGCGGCCAGCTGACTACCGAGGTCTTCATCGTCGACATGTGGGACCTCCCACGAGAAGCGCACTTCCTCTGCGACAAGTACGAGGACTTCAAGCTGAACGCCCTGAACCCGATCATCAGGGACGACGGCATCATGACCGTCGTCACGCGATCCGGGCAGGCGATGAACTACCCGGAAGCCCTGCTCGGCCTGCTCCAATCCGGTGGCCGACATCATCACGAGTACCTGTGGGCGATCAACCAGTTCAGGCAGGCCCAACCACACGGCCACCAGTACAGCCGCGGGGTGTTCCGCCTCATCCAGTCACAACCCCAGGCTTTCGACCTCGATGCGCTGGCCAAGTACGACTGGATCGCCAAGGACCCGCTGTTCTGGCGTGCCGTATGCGCACAGCTGCGCATCGGGCGCGATGACGACGACGCCCTACTCGCCCTTCTCGCCGAACACTGGGAACTGAACACCGCCTACGCCGCGATCCCCGAAGCGATACTCGACGCCTGGCTGCGCATGGTGGAAAGCGACTTCCCCATCCCGCCACCAGTGCCGACCTTTGATCTCGTGCTCGAGCAAACCCGCGCGCGACTCGGCAGCCGTCGGCCCGACCTGATCAGACGAGCCGACGCCTACCTGGCCCGACGTTGAGCCCTCTTCGGCGGCAACGGGAAGAAGCCGCTCGTCCGGTCCGCGTACGCCGCGTATTCCGGCCTGGACTTGCGCATGTGCTTCTCAGTCAACGGTTTTCCCGAGCCGTTGGTCAGCAGCCACGTCATCAGCACCGGGGACAACACCGTTGCCGCACCAGCCCAGCTCCCACACGCCGACAAGTACAGTCCACACCAGACGGCGGCGTCACCGAAGTAGTTCGGGTGCCGGGTGTACCTCCACAACCCGGTCGTCATCAGCTTCCCCTTGTTGGCCGGGTCGGACTTGAACCTGTTCAGCTGCCAGTCGCCGACCGTCTCGAAGCCGAACCCGACCAGCCACACCAGAACACCGACGACCACGAGCCACACCGGCGGCGCCGGGGTGTACTGGGCGACCTGCACCGGCAGCGACACGAACAGCAGGATCACGCCCTGCAACAGGTAGACCTTCAACGCCAGGTGCAGGTTCGGATTTCCCTTCGCCCGCTTGCGAATCGCCACGTAGCGCGGGTCCTCCGGTTTGCCGCGGTTGCGCAGTCCGATGTGGACCGCGAGCCTGCCGCCCCACACGATCGTCAGCACGGCGATCACCCAGTTCGGCTGGGACGCGAGTGCCCACGACACCGCGGCGACCACCGCGAAGCCCAACCCCCACGCGACGTCGATCAGGTCGTGCCGGTCGCGGTGCACCGAGATGGCGAACACCGCCCCGAGCAGCACGACCACCGCGCCCGCGCTGACCACCAAGTTCACCAGGAACACGAGTTCACCCCGCCCATCTCACCCCGCCTATCTCACACCGCCCACTGCACACCGACAAAAAGCACAGCCGTACCGAGCACCGGGACGCACAGCTCAACTGCCCGGCCGCCCCGCCAGGGGCATCCCACTCTTCCCGTCCGTCGTCGTCCTGGTCGCGACGATCTGGTCGACACCCATCCTGTTCTCCGCGAACGCCAACGCACCACCCGCCAGGTACAGCCGCCAGATCCTCGCCTGCTCCTGGCCGACCAGATCGACCACTTCGGTCCAGCGCTTCTCCAGGGTCTCCGCCCACGCGTGGCACGTCGTCACGTAGTGCTCGCGCATCGCCTGCACGTCCCGGATCTCGAAACCCGCTCCCGCCAAGTGGTTCAGCGTCGCCCCGATCGGGCGCATGGTCATGTCCGGCACGATGTAGGTCTCAATGAACGCGCCACCTCCCGGCGCCACCGCGCCGCGGGACATCTGCTGCAGCACCAGCCGCCCTCGCGGCTTCAGCATCCGGTACAGCGTGGCCGCGTAGACGGGGTAGTTCTCCTCGCCGACGTGCTCGCCCATCTCGATGGACGCGACCGCGTCGAACGGCTCGTCGGCCAGTTCCCGGTAGTCCTGCAGCCGGACATCCACCGTCAGGCCCTCGGCGCGCTTCAGCACGTGCTCACGTTGCTGCGCGGACAACGTGATGCCCGTGACGTGCACGCCGTAGTGCTTGGCCGCGTGGACCACCAGTGATCCCCAGCCGCAGCCGACGTCCAGCAGCCGCATGCCCGGGCGCAGGTCCAGCTTCCGGCAGACCAGGTCCAGCTTCGCCGCCTGCGCGTCGGCCAGCGAGGCCTCGCCGGAGGTCCAGTACCCGCTCGAGTAGGCCATGCTCTCGTCGAGCAACAGCTGGTAGAAGTCGTTCGACAGGTCGTAGTGGTGTGCGATCGCCGCTCGGTCCCTGCTCCGGGTGTGCACCTTGCCACCGAGGCGCGCCTCGGCGGTCGGGGGCTTCGGCCGTGGCCCGATCACGCCGAGCCGGACGGCCACCTTGACGATCTCGGCCCAGTCCTTCGGCGCCGGTCTGATCGTGCGGCCCAGTCGCCAGAACCGGCTCAGCCCTTCGGCGAGGTCACCGTCGACGTCCAGGTCACCGGTGACATAGGCCCTGGCCAGGCCCAGCTCGCCCGGCTGCCACAGCACGTGCCGCAGTGCCCGTCGGGAGTTGAGCACGACACACGGCCCGTCCGGGTTGCCCGCCCTGCTGCCGTCCCACGCCAGCACACCCACCGGGATCCTCGCCCCCAGCAGCCGCTCGACCAGTCCAACCAGCTCAGGTGCCACACGCACAGCTACCCCTTTCCGTCGCTTGTGGTTCGGCACCGCGCCCGGATCGGATTGGCGAGCGGGGGCAAACCGGTGCGCGCCCGGCTCCGAATGACGGGCGTGCTACCGAACCGAGTGGCTGTCATCGGCGCGGGTGTCGCCGGGTTGACCGCCGCCTACCTGCTGCAACGCCGTTACGACGTGATCTTGTTCGAGTCCGAGCCACGGCTGGGCGGACACGCGCACACGCACGACGTGTCCACGCCGGACGGTGGTGTGGTCGCTGTGGACACCGGCTTCATCGTGCACAACGACCGGACGTACCCGAATCTGCTGCGGTTGTTCGGCGAGCTCGGCGTCACCACGCAGCCGACCGAGATGTCCATGAGTGTCCGATGTGCTGGGTGCGGGCTCGAGTACGCGGGCGCCAAGGGCGTGCCCGGCCTGTTCCCCCGGCCGGACAACCTCAGGCCCCGGTATCTCGGCATGTTGGCCGAGGTCACGCGGTTTCACCGGCATGCGAGGCGGATACTCGCCGACGAGACGCTGGACGACGTCACGCTGGGGGCGTTCCTGACCATCGGCGGCTACTCGGAGTACTTCGTGCGGCATTTCGTGCTGCCCGTGGTCTCCGCGGTGTGGTCGGCCGGGCCGCGGGTCTCGCGTGAATACCCGGCGCGGTACTTGTTCGCGTTCCTCGCCAACCACGGGATGCTGTCGGTGACCGGGTCGCCGCAATGGCGGTCCGTCGTCGGCGGGTCTCGTAACTACGTGGAGCGCGCGGCCAAGAACCTGTCCGCAGTGCATGTGAGCACACCGGTCCGCGTGGTCTCCGTCCTCGACGACGGCGTGGAGATCCGCGACGACAGCGGGCAGGCCCATCGCGTCGACCACGTCGTGATCGCCACCCACCCCGATCAGGCGCTGGCCATGCTCACACAGCCGACCCAGGAGCAACGTGACGTGCTGGGGGCGTTCACCTACTCGCGCAACGAGACGTGGCTGCACACCGACACGTCGCTGCTGCCGGTCACGACCGGAGCGGCCGCGTCGTGGAACTACCTGAAGACGGCCTGCACCGACGACGGGCCGGTGCTCGTCAGCTACCACATGAACCGGCTCATGCGGATGTCCGAACCACTGGACTACGTGGTCACGCTGAACGCGAGCGGCCGGATCCGCGAGGACACCGTACTGGCCAAAATGGTCTACGAGCACCCGGTGTACACGCCCGCTTCCGTTGCCGCACAACGCCGTCTGCCGGAGCTCAACACAAGCCGGGTCGCGTTCGCCGGTGCGTACCACGGTTGGGGCTTCCACGAGGACGGCTGCGCTTCCGGGGTACGCGCGGCGGCCGCACTAGGAGTGACCTGGTGACTGCGCTCTTCGACGCCGAGGTCGAACACGTGCGGCAGGTGCCGCCGAGGAGGGCGTTCCGGCACCGCGTCTACATGTGGCTGGTCGACCTGGACGACCTGCCCCGGCTGCCGTGGTGGCTGCGGCCGTTCGCCCGGTTCGACAGCCGGGACCACCTCGGCGACCCGCACGCGTCCATCAGGGCGAACCTCGACGCCTGGCTGCGCCGCCGCCACGGCGTCGACCTCGACGGCGGCCAGGTGCTGATGCTGGCCAACGCCCGTGTGCTCGGGCACGTCTTCAACCCGATCAGCGTGTTCTGGTGCCATCGGCCCGACGGGTCGCTGGCTTGTGTCGTGGCCGAGGTCCACAACACGTACGGCGAACGGCACTGCTACCTCCTCGACCCCGACGAGCACGGCAATGCCACCACTGCCAAGGAGTTCTACGTGTCGCCGTTCCAGCAGATGGGCGGCGACTACCGGATGCGGCTGCCCGAACCGGACGAGCGGCTGGCGTTGACCATCCGGCTGACCCAGCACGGGCAGACGCCGCTGGTCGCCACCTTGCGCGGCGTGCGCAGGCCTGCGACCGCACGCGAGATCGTCCGCGCGGTCACCACCCGCCCGCTGATCACGCGGCTGGTCAGCGCATCGATCCGTCGGCACGGCATCGCACTGTGGCTGCGCCGCGTACCGATCGTCCGTCGACCGCCGCACGTTCCCCAGGAAGGTGTCCAGTGACCGCGACCGCCATCGAGATCTCGCCCGGGTTGACCACGCCGTCCCGGTCCGCCGTCCGTGCGTGGGTCGCCGAACGGCTGTTCCGCCAAGCGGTGCGCCGCCTGCCCGTACAGGTCGTGTTCCCCGGTGGGGAACGGATCGGCATGGGCGGACCGGTGATGCGGCTGATCAGGCCGGACGACTTCTTCCACCGGCTCGGCGTCGACGCCAAGATCGGCTTCGGCGAGGCCTACATGGCGGGCGACTGGACGAGCAACGACCCGGCCGGGTTGCTCACGCCGTTCGCCCGCCGGATGGCGGTGCTGATCCCGAAACCGCTGCAGGTGTTGCGGCGCTGCGTGGACGCGACCAGGCCGGACGACGAACGCAACACCGTGGACGGCGCGCGCGGCAACATCCACCGGCACTACGACCTGTCCAACGACATGTTCGAGGTGTTCCTCGACCCGTCGATGACGTACTCGTCGGCGTGGTTCCAGCCCGGCGACGACCTGCACGCCGCGCAACTGCGCAAGATCGACGGGATACTGGACCTCGCGGACGTCCGGCAGGGCACGCACCTGCTCGAGATCGGCACCGGCTGGGGCGCGTTGGCGATCCGCGCGGCACGGCGCGGCGCACGGGTGACGACGATGACGATCTCCGGTGAGCAGAAGGAACTGGCCGAGCGGCGGATCGCCGAGGCCGGGCTGACCGACCGGGTCGAGGTGCTGCTGCGGGACTACCGCGAAGCGCGGGGCAGCTACGACGCGGTGGTGTCGGTCGAGATGATCGAGGCGGTCGGCGAGGAGTACTGGCCGACCTACTTCCAGACGATCAACCGGGCACTGCGGCCGGGCGGGCGCGTCGGGTTGCAGGCGATCACCATGCCGCACGACCGGATGCTGGCCACGCGGCGCTCGTACACGTGGATCCACAAGTACGTCTTCCCCGGCGGTCAACTGCTCTCCGTCCCCGCCATCCAGGACAATGTGGACAGTGTCGGCCTGCGGATCACGTCGCAGCGCCACCTCGGCCCGCACTACGCGCGGACGCTGCACGAGTGGCGCACGAGGTTCCTCGCCGGGTGGGACAAGGTGTCGGCGGCCGGGTTCGACCCGGTGTTCCGCCGGATGTGGGAGTTCTACCTCGCCTACTGCGAGGCCGGGTTCCGCTCGCGCTACCTCGACGCCTGGCAGGTCGGCATGGTCAAACCCCACTGACCCGGCCGCGTGGACCCGACCACTCCCATTCACCGGTGATCACCGCTCCCGCGCGGGTAGTGTCGGCGGCATGCCAATCGACGTAGCGGCCGTACGTGCCCATTTCCCGGCGTTGCGGGAAGGTGTCGCCTACTTCGACGGTCCCGGTGGGTCGCAGGTCCCCGACGTGGTCGCCGACGCCGTGGCGGCGACCATGCGGTCGGGGATCTCCAACCGGGGCTCGATCACCGCGTCCGAACTGAGAGCCGAGTACGTCGTCAAGTCGGCCAGGCAGGCCGCCGCCGACCTGCTGGGCGCGCAGCCGTCGGGGGTGGTCTTCGGCCGCAGCATGACCCAGCTGACCTACGACCTGTCCCGCACGCTGGCCAAGAAGTGGAAGCCGGGCGACGAGGTGATCGTCACCAAACTGGACCACGACGCGAACATTCGGCCGTGGGTGCAGGCCGCCGAGGCCAACGACGTCCGTGTCCGCTGGGCGGAGTTCGACCGGTCGACCGGCGAATTACCCGTCTCGGCGATCACCGGCCTGCTCACCGAACGAACCCGTGTCGTCGCGGTGACCGCGGCGTCGAACCTGTTGGGAACACGGCCGTCCATCGCCCGGATCACGCCGCAGGCCCACGAGGCGGGCGCGCTGGTGTACGTGGATGGCGTGCACCTCACGCCGCACGCGTGGGTGGACGTCGAGTCGATGGGCGCGGATTTCTACGCGTGCTCGCCGTACAAGTTCCTAGGTCCGCATATGGGCATGGTCGCGGCGCGACCGGCTTTGCTGGAGTCGCTGCGGCCGGACAAGCTGCTGCCGGCCACGAACGTGGTGCCCGAACGGTTCGAGTACGGCACCCTGCCGTACGAGTTGCTGGCCGGGACCACCGCGGCGATCGACTTCCTTGCCGACCTCACGCCCGGCAGCGGGCCGCGCCGAACGCGCCTCGCCCAGTCGATGCAGGCGTTGGAACAGCACGAGAGCGCCATGCGCAAGCGGCTGGAAGCTGGCTTGACAGGAGTGGCGAGGCTGCACGGGTCACCGCACCGCGACCGGACGCCGACCACACTGTTCACAGTGGACGGTGTGGCGCCCGTGGGCGTCTACCGCGAACTCGCCGCACGCGGCGTGAACGCCCCGGCTGGGACGTTCTACGCACTGGAATGCGCCCGGTGGCTCGGCCTCGGCGATTCCGGCGCGGTCCGCGCCGGAATCGCCCCGTACACCAACGAGTCCGATGTAGACAGACTACTGGAAGCCGTGTCCGACATCGCCCCTCGCTAAGCCCTGGATGTGCCGTGAAGGCCACTTACCGGCATCGGGCGCCCAAAGTTCCCCACGCGCGGCCGGGTGATTGTTCTCAGCGGGCGCCGAGCGCGTGTTCCACGGCGAGTTGCGACAAGCGCACGAAACCGTAACCGCGCTCGGCCGCCTTGTCCGGGTCGAAGTCCTCGTACGCCGAGGTGTCCGCGCGCAGGTCCGCGGGCGTCTCCCCCGGCGACAGCGTCGGCACCGACAGTTCCGGGACACGGGACGCCGCCAGCGCGTCCTGCACCGCCGGGTCCGCACGGAAGGCACGAGCCCGCTCACGCAGCAACAGGTAGCTGCGCATGTTCGCGGCGGCGCTCGCCCAGACACCGTCGCTGTCCTCGGTGCGCAACGGCTTGTAGTCGAAGTGGCGCGGGCCTTCGTAACCGCCGTTCTCCAGGAGGTCGACGAGGAAGAACGCGGACAGCAGGTCGCCGTGGCCGAAGATCAGGTCCTGGTCGTAGCGCGGGCCTTTCTGGCCGTTGAGGTCGATGTGGAACAGCTTGCCCTGCCACAACGCCTGACCGATCCCGTGCACGAAGTTCAGCCCGGCCATCTGCTCGTGGCCGACCTCCGGGTTGAGGCCGACCATCTCGTGGTGGTGCAGCGTCGAGATGAACGCCAGCGCGTGCCCGATCGTCGGCAGGAAGATGTCACCACGCGGCTCGTTCGGCTTGGGTTCGAGCGCCAGTTTCAGGCCGTGGCCCTGGTCGATCGAGTACTGGGCGAGCGTGTCGATGCCTTCGCGGTAGCGGTCCATCGCCGCCGCGACGTCCTTGGCCGCGTCGGTCTCCGACCCCTCACGGCCACCCCACAGCACATAGGTCTCCGCGCCGAGTTCCGCGGCGAGATCCATGTTGCGCATGACTTTGCGCAGCGCGTACCGGCGGACCGAACGGTCGTTGCTCGTCAGGCCGCCGTCGCGGAACACGGGGTGGGTGAACAGGTTCGTGGTGGCCATCGGCACCACCATGCCGGTGTCCGCCAGTGCCTGTTTGAACCTGCGGATCTGACGGTCACGCTCGGTGTCGTCCGCGCCGAACGGGATCAGGTCGTCGTCGTGGAACGTGACGCCGTACGCGCCCAGTTCGGCCAACCGGCGCACGGCTTCGACCGGGTCGAGCGCGGGCCTCGTCGCCTCGCCGAACGGGTCGACCGCCCGCCACCCCACGGTCCACAAGCCGAAGCTGAACTTGTCCGCGCGTGTGGGTTGTTCGTTCACGGCGTCTCCCCGGGCTCGAGCCATCAATAGTTCGATGCCTGAACTTATCTGCGGCACACTGGCGAAGCAACCCACCCGTTCGCGGACCAGCCACTAGCATGGCGGCGTGACACAGCCGAAGCCAGCCGGACAGCACACTGTCCGACGGCACAACTCAGCGCTCGTGCTCGGCGCGATCGCCGATTCCCCTGGTATTTCCCGCGCGGGTGTCGCCGCTCGGACCGGCTTGACCAAGGCCACCGTGTCCAGCCTCGTCGACCGGGCCATCGCCGCGGACCTCGTCGTCGACGGCGAACCCGCACGACGCGACGGGCCAGGCAGGCGCGGCACCACGTTGTCGTTGTCCCCCGCAGGTCCGCACGGACTGGGCGTGGAAATCGGCGTCGACTACATCGCGACCTGTTTGGTCGATTTGACCGGTTCGGTCGCCAGTCAGCGGATCAAACCGGTCGACAACCGCGCCCAACCGGCCAACCGGGTGCTGGCCAAAGTGGCCCGAGCCATTCGCACCACCGTCACGGAACTGCCCGCGCAGGTGGGCGGCGTGGGCGTCGCCGTGCCGGGGCTGGTCGAGTCGGCAACGGGTTTCCTGCGCACAGCACCGAATCTCGGGTGGCGGGACGTGGACGTCCAGGCGGAACTGCGTGACCGGGTCGACCTGGGCGACACGGCCATCATGGTCGGCAACGAGGCCAACTTCGCCGCGCTCGGCGAGATGTGGGGCGGCGACCACGGTGACCCCGGCGAACTGCGCGACTTCGTGCACGTGTCCGGGGAGATCGGGATCGGCGCGGGCATCGTGATGGACGGCGTGCTGTTCGAGGGCGTCCGCGGATTCGGCGGCGAGGTCGGCCACCTGCCGGTGGACTCAAAGGGCCCGCAGTGTTCCTGCGGCGCGAGGGGCTGCCTGGAGGCCATGGCGGGCCAGGACACGATCCTGCGCCAAGCAGGCGCACCGGACGTGGACGCGCTGGTGGACCGGTTGCGGGGCAACGACCGCAAGGCACTGGCCGCGACCCGCTCGGTGGCCAGGTGGCTGGGCACCGCGTTGTCCACTGTGGTCAACCTGCTGGACGTGCCGACGATCGTGCTGGGCGGCACCTACGCCCGGATCGAGCCATGGCTGCACGACCTGCTGCTGGACGAGCTGACCACACGTGTGGTCAGCGCGACCTGGTCACAGTTACGAATCCTGCCGTCCACACTGGGCACGGAGGCAGCCGTCCGCGGCGCCGCGGCGTCCGCCGTCCGGGCCATCGTCGCCGACCCGGACCCGTTCATCACCGCGACCGTCGCCGTCTAGCCACTGCTTCCCATGTCCGCCCGCACCTCACCGGCCGGACATGGGGCCACGACTTAGTTCATCACCCGGCGGATGACCGTGACCGGGCCGATCGAGTCGATCGGGGCGATCTTGACGTTCTGCCCCGAGCTCGGGGCGTGCACGGCGCGGTTGCCGTCGATCGCCATGGCCACGTGGTGCACCGGGCTGAAGTAGAAGATCATGTCGCCCGCGCGGACCTGGTAGCGCGGGATCGCCTGGCCGACGGCCGACTGCTGGATCGAGACGCGCGGCAGGTTCACCCCGGCGACCCGGTAGGCGGTCATCATCAGGCCGGAGCAGTCGAACGTGTCCGGTCCCACCGCGCCCCACACGTAGGGGCTGCCGATCTTCCCGAGGGCGTACCGGAGTACGGCACCGACGTCACCGTGCGGGATCTGCACGCTGCTCGGGCTGTCGCCGTTGTCGGCCAGCATCGCCTTCTGCTCGGGCGTCAGCCGATCGATCACGCCCTTGACCTGCTCGATCTGCTTGACCAGCTCGTCGCGGCGGCGCTGCACCTGGGCCGCGCCCGCTTCCAGCACCGCTTCGGTCCGGCGGACTTCGTTCTGCGCCGCCGCGGCGTCCTTGGCTGCGCGTTCCATGTCGATGACGGCCTTGCGGCCCTGCTCCGCCGCGGTTCCGCTGAGCTGCGAGGCCATGCTCGCGGCTCGCATCCTGCTCACCACGTCGTCACGGCTGCTGCCGGTCAGGAAGGCGTTCATCGCGTTCAGGTCGCCCGACGGCGAGAGCAGCGAGTCCACCCGTGACTTGTCCTGGTGGGCCTGGTTGACCTTGGCACGGAAGTCGTCGGCCTGCTTGCGGGCGGAGTCCGCGCGACCGCCCGCGTCCTTGGACTCCTGGCGCTTGGCCTCCAGTTCCCCCTGGATGCGCAGCAGGTCCTCGTTGACGCGTTCGGCCTTGTTGCTCAGGTCCTTGTAGTAGCCGAGGAGCCCGGCCACCGTGGTCGGCTGCTCGGCTTCCTCGTCTCCGGAAGCGGGAACCGCGCTCAGCAGACCGGCGATCAGGGTCCCGAGCGCGGCGAGGACAACCCTGCGCACCAAGGCACCTCTCCAGCCACCCGACCGAACCAGCACGCCCACAGGTCTCCCCCTCGTCTCACCGACGTCGCCCGCGTCATTGTTCCGGATCTCGCCGGCGAAGGACACCGGCCACCGGAGATCAGAGTGCCAGATCCGGTCTGCGGACCGTGTGAAGTCGATCTCACTGACTCTGTGTGTCGGGCGACTACTCTTCGCACCCGATTGTGCTGCACCAACCGGCCTGATCATGACGGCCGAACGGGCGATTTGACCGGAACCGGAGTGGGTATCCCGGACGTTGTCAGGACGGAAGCACCCGCTTGCGAAAGGTTCACCATGGCCCGACTGTTCCGAAAGCTGACCGTGCTGGCCGGCGCGGCGGAGGCCGCACGCCGGTACGCGCGCAAGAACCCGGAGAAGGTCGCGAGGATGGCCGACAAGGCAGGCCAGTTCGTCGACAAGCAGACCAAGGGCAAGTACCACGCCCAGATCCAGAACGCGGTCACCAAGGTCAAGGGCCGCCCGGGCGCTCCCGATCACCGCGCCTACTGATGCTCCAGTCCTGGTAGCCGACGACACGGCTTGACAGCCTTCCGGCGGGTGCGGTTAGCCTGCACGCAGCGCGTGGGGTACGCGCCGCGACTCGCCGGAAGGCTCGAAGCCACCCCGTTGTCCCAGGTCGGCAGGCGACGGACCGAGTCGCCCGTGCCCCGCTCCGCCCGTGCGAGTCCGGGCGTCGAACGAGGTGCGAACACCCGATGAGGACATTGCCCGACAACCCCCATCTCGACCACCTGCGCCGCCAGGCCAAGGACCTGCTCGCCGGTCTGCGGGACATCGACCCCGCCACGTCGCTGTCCGACGCGCAGGCGTCGCTCGCGCGCCAGTACGGGTTCCGCACGTGGACCGAGCTGAAAGCCGAGGTCGACCGCGGACAGGGCCACGCTGACGTCGCGGCCCCCGAACTCGCCCAGCTGATCGCCACCCGGTTCGGCCTCGGTGACGTGGCCGGGCCGATGCGGTCGCTGTCCCGGCCCACCGAGGTCGGCAGGCGCTGGGTGGTGGACACCGAACGCGGCCGGTTCGTGCCGTCCACCGTCGACCACGTGTATCCGGTCACCGACGGCGAGGACAACACCCGGTTCCAGGAAGCCGCGGCACGGGCAGGCGTGCTGCTGCCGCACCCGGTCCGGAGTACCGGTGGTGCCGCGCAGGAACCACTCGGCGGCAACCTGTGGCGCGTCTACCACTGGATGCACTCGGGCCCGACCCTGGCCGCCCCGGTCCGGGCCACTGTCACCCACCAGGTCGGCCAGATCCTGGCGGCCCTGCACGCGCTGCGGTTCCCCGCGGCCGACATCTGCCCGTGGAACGCCGAGCGGCTGACCACCACGAGCTGGCCGGACGTGGTCCGGATCGCGGAAAGCAAGGGCGCGGACTGGTCCGCGGCACTCGCCGCGGCGATTCCCACACTGGTCGAGTTGGAGTCCGTCGGGCACGGCACGTCGACATCGGCGCCTGTGCTGTGCCACAACAACATCACCCCGGGCAATGTCCGTGTCGGAGAAGGCGACCAGCTGGTCGTGACGGGCTGGGAGCACGCCAGCGGGTTGCCGCCGGAGTGGGAAGTGGCGCAGGCGCTCGCGAGCTGGGTGGTCAATCCCGACGGCGGGATCAACGCGACCGGCGCTCGGGCGCTGGTGGCGGGCTACCGGGCGAACGGGGGTGAGCTGCCGAGGGTGGGACTCGCGGATTTTCGCGGCACCGCGATGGGCTCGTTGAACTACGTGTTCGATCAGATCCAGTCGGCGCTCGACGCGGTCGGCGCGGAGGATCGGCGCTTCGCCGACCGCTCGGTCCGGCACCTGCTCGCCCACCTGCCGTCCACCAGGACCTACGCGGAGATCGTCAGGGCCGTCAGGTGAGAGCTGTCAGTTGAGTGAACTGTTGGCGGACAGCCATTCGGGCGGCGACTGGGCTTCGGCTTCGCACCACTCCAGCAACCCGATGGTCCACAGCAGCGAGTGCACGACCACGTCCAGCGTGGTCGGCACCGTCTGCTCGCACAAGGCCAGGTCGAGCTGGAAGTCCGCTTCGTCCGGCCGCCCGTTGAGCTGGGCGAGCAGAGCCCGGACCGTGGCGCGCAGCGGCGGTTCGAGCTCGTCGATCGGCACCGCGAACTCGTCGTCGTCGCGCAGGTCGACGGCGTACGTGACGTCCTGCGGCTGAGCACCGACGCGCAGCAGCATCATCTGCGCCGACGCGGACACGAGCTGGCCGACGACCAGGCGCGTGTCCGCGCCGGCGATGTCGTCGCTGCCGGTGAGTTTGCGCAGAACGTCGAAGACTCCGGTGGTGTCCCCCTGCCTGGCCACCGTGACCAGTTCGCGGGCACCTGCCCTGGCCTGGTGGAGTAACTCGAAGTCGTCCATCCAGCGCGGGTACCCCGGCGAGCTGCCCGACAACCGCGAGTGCGGCTACCGTAGGGGAATGGCACAGTTCGGAGAGCTCTTCGGCGCCCCGAAGATCCGCAAGGAGAGCTCGGACGACCAGGGCGACGGCGAGCGGTTCGAGCACGGCCCGCTGGACCTGGACTCCGGTGTGGTCAGGATCCGCCCGGTCGCCCGGCGCGAGAAGTCCGAGGAACCGGCCGAGTGACATGGCCGTGGCGCGAGCTGGAAGGACTGCTCGCCGCGGGGAAAGCCCTCGTGTCGGGCAGTCCGGCGGCGGTGCTGCAGGCCGCCGTCCGCGCCGCGGGTGACCGCGTCGTCGGCCGTGAGCTGACCGTGCGCGTCGGCGACGCGGACGTCACGCTCACCCCGGTCGAGATCGACGCCGAGGTCGACCCGGTCGGGCTCGCGCTCGGCCAGGTGCCCGGGGTCTGGTTTCTCGCCCGGGACGTGGCCTGGCCGGGCACGCCGGTGCACCGGCTCGCGATCACCGCGAGCGACCTGCGGTTCCAGTCCCTGCCGTCGCCGAGCGTGATGGCCGGTGACGTCGACGTGGCGATCACCCTGACGGCCGACGTCGTGCGGGCCAAAGTCGCCGAGGTGCAGCCGGATCTCGTCGTCGACATCGACCACGACAGCGTCATGCGGGTGCGCTGGGCGCGCCGACGGACCTGGGGCCACCTCGAAGTCGAACCCGTCGTCGTCGAGCAGGGCGTGCACCTGCGCCCGAAGGCCCTGCAGCTGGGGTCGATGCGGGTGCGCGGCGTCGAACGGCTGCGGCCGGCGCTCGTCGAGATCCCCGACCTGCCCCGCGGCCTGCGGCTGACCGGGATCGACCTCGGCGCGGGCGAACTCGTGCTGCGCGGGCAGGCCGAACGGTGGCACGAGAAGATCCCGTTGACCGACCTGCTGACGTGGCTGGCCACCACCGCCGCGACACTCACGCTGCCGCAATTCCCCGGACGGGACAACGCGGGTTAACGTCACTGGATGACCACGGTCGGCATCATCGGGTCGGGTTCGCCGGGATCGGGAACGGGTCGCGGTGATCGGCACCGGGGCCAGCGCGATCCAGTTCGTGCCACGCATTCAGCCACAGGTGGATTAGCTGACGGTGTTCCAGCGCACCGCGCCGTACCTGTTGCCGAAGCCCGACCGGCAGTACCGCCAGTGGCACCACGGGCTGTTCCGCGCGGTCCCGCAGATCCAGTTGGCCGGTCGCGCCGGGATCTGGGCGCTGGGCGAACTGCTGACCACGGGCCTGGTCGGCAACGCGGCCATCGCCGGTCTGATCCAACGGGTTTCCTTGCTGTTCCTGCGCTCGGGGCCGTGGGCAGGCGGCGCGCGGGCGTACCTGGGCATCGCGGTACCCGGGTTCCCGAACCTGTTCCTGATGTACGGCCCGAACACGAACCTCGGCGCCGGGTCCTTCATCCACATGATCGAACGTCAGGCCCGGTACATCGCCGACCTGGTCGGCCGCCTGTCACCGGGGCAGGCGCTGGAGGTACGCGCCGACGTCGCCGAACGTTTCGACGAGGAGATGCGCCGACGGCTCGACGGCACCGTCTGGACGTCGCGCGGCAGTTGGTACCGGACCGCGTCCGGACGCGTGGTCAGCAACTGGCCGGGACTGGTGTCCGAATACGACCGCCGAACGAAGGCCGCGGACATGGCCGCCTATGCCCTAACTTGACTGCTCCCCTACCTGAAGGTGAGAGGATTGTTCATCCCGACGCTTCCAGGGCGGTAGTGGGAATTCCTGGCTCAAGCTGCCCGACTGTCCGCTGGGAATACGCGTTGTCCCGGCCAGGCCCAAGCTATGCCGACCGCGCCTATGACTCTGCCCGCCACCGTGCTGAGTTGAGCGGTATGGGAATCGACCCACAGATCGCCGAGCGTGAAACGGAACATGGGCCCCAACCCCAACCGGCACGTCACCACCTTCTGACAGGGACTTTGAACCAGCACACAACGGGCTGGTAGGTAACCAACACAGTGCACCCAGCGCCGGAAACCGAACCCCTGGCCGGAAACCGCACTCCAACGCAACCAACAGCGCAAAGCAATCAGACA
>NZ_MTQO01000042.1 GCF_001984155.1 Actinosynnema sp. ALI-1.44 | reverse complement strand
GATCCGGGGTTTTTTGGGATTTCGCCGCGTGAGGCGGTGGCGATGGATCCGCAGCATCGGTTGTTGTTGGAGACCTCATGGGAGGCTCTTGAGAACGCCGGGATTGACCCGAGGTTGGTGCGGGGCAGCAAGACTGGTGTTTTTGCTGGGGTGATGTATCACGACTATGCCTCGGTTGTGGAGAACTCGGTCGAGCAGGTCGAAGGATTCATGGGGACCGGCGGCAGCATCGCTTCCGGCCGTGTTTCCTACACCTTCGGGTTCGAAGGCCCAGCGGTCACGGTCGACACAGCGTGTTCCTCGTCGCTGGTCGCGCTGCACCTGGCGGCGCAAGCGTTGCGGCAGGGCGAGTGCAGTCTGGCGTTGGCCGGTGGCGTCACCGTCATGGCCACTCCGGACACGTTCGTGGACTTCAGCCGTCAGCGCGGGTTGTCCGCCGACGGCCGTTGTAAGGCTTTCTCCAGCACCGCCGACGGCACCGGCTGGGGCGAGGGCGTCGGCATGCTGCTGGTTGAGCGGCTGTCGGATGCTCAGCGGCTGGGGCACCCGATCCTCGCGGTGGTACGAGGTTCGGCGATCAACCAGGACGGCGCTTCGAACGGGCTCACCGCGCCGAATGGCCCGTCGCAGCAGCGGGTCATCCGCCAGGCCCTGGCCAATGCCGGTGTTGCCGCGTCCGAAGTGGACGTTGTGGAGGCGCACGGCACTGGCACGGTCCTCGGTGACCCGATCGAGGCGCAGGCTCTGCTGGCCACCTACGGCCAGGAACGCGCAGAACCGCTGTGGCTCGGGTCGATCAAGTCCAACATCGGACACACCCAAGCCGCGGCCGGTGTCGCTGGTGTGATCAAGATGGTGCAGGCCATGCGCCACGGCAGCCTGCCGAGGACCCTCCACGTCGACGAGCCCACACCACACGTCGACTGGACCGAAGGCAACGTCGAACTGCTCACCGAGCCGCGTGCTTGGGAGACCGACGGCCGTCCGCGTCGGGCTGGTGTGTCGTCGTTCGGCATCAGTGGCACGAACGCTCACGTCATCCTTGAACAGGCGCCGGATGGTCCGGCGGTGCAGACGGCGGTTGCCACCGGGGTTGTGCCGTGGGTGCTGTCGGGCAAGAGCCCGGAAGCGGTGCGGGCCCAGGCCGTCAAGCTGAAGGCACTGCTCACCGACGATGTGTCGGTCTCCGCAGTCGATGTGGCTCACTCGCTGTTGACCAGCCGCTCCGCGTTCGCCCATCGTGCAGCTGTCGTGGGCAGTTCCCGGGATGAGCTGTTGGCTGGGTTGGACTCCGTTGATGTGGTTGGTGGGTCTGGCCGGGTTGGTGTGGTGTTCACCGGTCAGGGTGCGCAGTGGGCTGGGATGGCTGCTGGCCTGTATGGCCGGTTCCCGGTGTTCACCGAAACCGTGGACGAGATCTGCGGTCTGATGGGCCTCGATCCCACTGTCGTCACTGACTCGACTGCGGTCGTGGATCCGACTGGGACTGCGCAGCGGGTGTTGTTCATGGTTGAGGTGGCGTTGTGGCGCCAGTTGCAGGCTTGGGGTTTGCAGGCCGAAGCGGTGGCGGGGCATTCGGTGGGTGAGATCGCCGCTGCCCATGTCGCTGGGGTTTTGTCCCTTGAGAACGCGTGTGCGCTTGTCTCTGCGCGGGCTCGGTTGATGCAGGCGTTGCCCGAGGGCGGCGCGATGGTGTCGGTGGCCGCGAGCGAGGACACCGTGACCCCGTTGCTGGTGGACGGTGTCTCGATTGCCGCAGTGAATGGCCCGGCCTCAGTCGTGTTGTCCGGCCTGGAGGCCGCAGTCAACCAGGTCGCCGGGGCTCTGACGGAACAGGGCGTGAAGACTCGCGAGTTGCGTGTCAGTCATGCGTTCCACTCGGCGTTGATGGAGCCGATGCTGGCGGACTTCGCTCACGCGATCTCGGGGATCGAGTTCGGAACACCGAGTCTCAACGGGGTTTCGACGGTGACCGGTGCGGCGATCACAGGTGAGTGGCGTGACCCGGGCTACTGGGTGAATCAGGTCAGGGAGCCTGTCCGGTTCGCGGATGCCATCACGACTCTGGCCACCAGCGCGAGTACGGTTTTGGAGATCGGGCCGGACGCGGTGTTGTCGGCGATGGGTCCGGACAACGTCTCCGACGACGTGGTGTTCATACCGACGTTACGCCGGGGGCGTGACACCGAGGTTGAGCTTGTGCGGGCGTTGGCGCGTTTGCACACCTATGGCGTGGCCGTGGACTGGGCGGCTTTCTTCGCGCCTTACGGTCCGGTTCGGGTTGACCTGCCGACGTACGCATTCCAGCGACAGAGGTTCTGGCCGTCGGTGATGCCGTCGCGTGGTGACGCGTCGGGCTTGGGTATGGGCGCGGTGGAGCATCCGTTGTTGGGTGCGGTGATGGCTTCGGCGGAGTCGGACCGGGTGGTGCTCTCCGGTCGGGTTTCGTTGCGTGAGCAGTCCTGGCTCGGGGATCACGTGGTCGCCGGTGTTGTGTTGTTGCCGGGGACCGCGTTCGTTGAGATGGCGGTGCGGGCTGGCGATGAGGTCGGGTGTGACCTGGTCGAGGAGTTGACCCTGCAGGCCCCGCTTGCTCTGTCCGACTCCGGCGCGGTGCACTTGCAGGTCATCGTCGGCGAGCCTGACCCGACCGGCCGTCGCGGTGTCGACGTGTACTCACGGCCGGAAGACAGCGTTCAGCAGGAGTGGACCCACCACGCCACCGGCGCCCTGACCAGCGGCAGTGCGGACGCGGGCGCGGGGTTGACCGAGTGGCCGCCTGCCGGGGCCGTGCCGGTCTCGCTGGACGGCTTCTACGAAGGCCTCGCCGCGGACGGGCTCGCATACGGTCCGGTGTTCCAAGGCGTCCAGGCTGCATGGCGTCGCGGCGACGATCTCTTCGCGGAGGTCGCCCTTGATGATTCCGTCAGTGCGGGCGCGCGTGCCTTCGGCATTCATCCGGCCCTCTTCGACGCCGCCCTGCACACCTTGATCCTGCGGGCGGGCGAAGCCGACGACGCGGGCCCCGCGTTGCCGTTCTCCTGGAACGGGGTCGCGTTGAAGGCCAGTGGCGCGTCCAGGCTGCGAGTCCACGCGCGGGCCGACGGCGCTCTGCTGCTGGCTGACAGCACAGGCGCGGAACTGGCCACAGTGGATACGCTGGTCACACGCGTGATCGACACCGAGTCCCTGCACACTCCGGTCGGCACGGAATCCGTGTTCACCGTCGAGTGGACCCCTGTGCCGACTGTTGTCGCTGGCAGCGAGGTCGCGGCCACGTTGCTGCGCGCTACCGGCGTTCCAGGTTCGGCCGACATGGCGGAGTCCGTGCACGCCAGGACACTGTGGATGCTGGACGTGCTGCAGGAGTGGCTGCGCTCCGGCGAAGGTGTGCTGGTCGTGACCACGTCCGGTTCGGTCGCCGCGCTGGACGGTGACCGGGTGGTCGACCTCGCGGGCTCGAGTGTGTGGGGTCTCGTGCGGTCGGCCCAGTCGGAGAACCCGGACCGGTTCGTCCTGCTCGACACCGACATTCCCGACGTGGACATCGATCTAGCCGAGATCGTTGCCACGGGTGAGCCGCAGCTCGTCCTGCGCGACGGCGTCCTGCACGCCGCCCGCCTCACGCCCAGGGCAGCCACGGACATTACGACTCTGCCCGGCGACAGGCAGGGATGGCGTCTGGACGTGGTGGATCAGGGCTCACTGGAGGGCGTGGGCGTCGTCGGTCAGGCCGTTGACGACCTGCTATGGGGCCAGGTTCGGATCTCGGTTCGTGCCGCCGGTGTGAACTTCCGGGACGCGCTGAACGTGTTGGGGATGTACCCGGGCGACGCGGGCCGGATGGGTTACGAGGGCGCGGGTGTGGTGCTCGAGGTCGGGCCGGGTGTGACTGGGCTGGCCGTGGGCGATCGCGTCATGGGTTTGCTGGAGGGGGCGTTCGCACCCGAGGCGGTGGTGGACGCCCGCATGTTGGTGGGAGTGCCGCGCGGCTGGTCGTTCGCGGAGGCGGCCGCCACTCCGTTGGTGTTCTTGACGGCGTACTACGCGTTGGTGGACTTGGCGGGGCTTGCCGCGGGTGAGTCCGTGCTGATCCACGCGGCTGCCGGTGGTGTGGGGATGGCCGCGACCCAGATCGCCGGGTTCCTGGGCGCGGAAGTCTTCGCCACGGCGAGCCAGGCCAAGCAGTATGTGTTGCGGGACGCCGGGATCGCTCCGGAGCGGGTCGCGTCGTCCCGTGATCTCGCCTTCGAGCAGCAGTTCCTCGCTGCGACCGGTGGTCGTGGCGTGGACGTCGTGCTGGACTCGTTGGCGCGTGAGTTCGTGGACGCCTCGCTGCGGCTGCTGCCGGGCGGTGGCCGGTTCATCGAGATGGGCAAGACCGACATCCGGGAACCGGGTCAAGTCGCGGCGGCGCACCCGGGAGTTCGGTACCGGTCGTTCGACCTGATCGAGGCAGGCCCAGACCGTATCCAGGAAATGCTTGGGGCGCTGCGGGACTTGTTCGAGTCGGGCGCGCTGCGGCCGTTGCCGCTGACGGTGTGGGACATGGCCCAGGTGTCGCAGGCGCTGCGGTACGTCTCGCAGGCTCGGCACGTGGGCAAGGTCGTGCTGACACGCGGGCAGAGCATCGATCCGCAGGGCACGGTGTTGATCACGGGCGCGTCGGGCACCCTGGGCGGGTTGGTGGCCCGTCACATGGTCATCGAACATCACGCTCGGCACTTGTTGTTGGTGAGCCGTCGTGGTGGTGACGCGCCCGGCGCCGACGAATTGCGGTCGGAGTTGGCAGGCCTGGGCGCCTCGGTCACGGTCGTGGCATGTGACGTGGCTGATCGTGGTCAGCTGGTTGGCGCGTTGGGAATGGTGGATCCGGCGCACCCGTTGACCGCCGTGATCCACACCGCAGGCGTGGTGGCCGATGGCGTACTGGAGTCGTTGACGCCTGACCAGGTGGAAAAGGTGCTGCGGCCGAAGGTCGACGGTGCGTGGAACCTGCATGAGCTGACCGCACAGGACGACCTGGCTCAGTTCGTGCTGTTCTCCTCCGCAGCGGGGATGTTCGGCAACGCCGGACAGGCCAACTACGCGGCGGCGAACACGTTCCTCGACACCCTTGCCGCTCACCGGACCGCGCAGGGCCTGCCCGGAACCTCGATGGCGTGGGGTTTGTGGCAGAGCGGCATGGGCGACGCGCTCGACGAAGGCGACGTGCGCCGCCTGGCCCGCACCGGCCGTGCCATCACCGACGAGGAAGGCATGGCCCTCTTCGACCTGGGTATGGCCTCGCCTGACGCTGAACTCGCGTTGATCCACCTGGACCCCTCGGTGTTGCGGGACCAGGGCGGGGTTCCGGCCTTGCTGCGCGGGTTGGTGCGTACGCCGCAACGGCGGATCGCCCAGGCCGGGACCGACGAGGTGACGTTGCCGCAGCGGTTGGCTGGGCTTGACGAGCAGGGGCAGCAGCAGTTGCTGATGGACCTGGTCCTCGCCGAGGTGGCCGGGGTGCTGGGCTATGCCGCGTCGGCGACGGTGGATCCGAGCAGCCTGTTCAAGGAGCTCGGGTTCGATTCGTTGACCGCGGTCGAGTTGCGCAACCGCGTTGCCGCGGTGGCAGGCGTACGGCTACCGGCGACGTTGGTGTTCGACTACCCGACCCCGATTGCCCTGGTCACCCACCTGCGCTCCGAACTCGGTGTCGCCGTGGCCCCTGTCGCGCCCGACGCGGTCGTGACTGCCGGGTTCAGTGACGAACCCATCGCGATCGTCGGAATGGCCTGCCGGTTCCCCGGTGGGGTGAACACGCCGGACGACCTGTGGAACCTGCTGGTCTCGGGCACCGACGCGATGAGCGGCTTCCCGTCGGACCGCGGCTGGGACCTCGAGAACCTCTACGACCCGGAAGCCTCACGGCCGGGAACGTCGTACACGCGGCATGGCGGATTCCTGCACGACGCGGCGCACTTCGACCCGGACTTCTTCGGGATCAGCCCGCGGGAAGCCATCGCCATGGACCCACAGCAGCGGCTGTTGCTGGAAACCGCGTGGGAAAGCATCGAACACGCCGGTATCGACCCCACGACCCTCCGTGGCTCCGACACCGGTGTGTTCGCCGGGATGATCTACCACGACTACGGAACGCGGCTCAACGACGTGCCCGAGGAGGTCGAAGGGTACCTCGGCACCGGCACGTCCGGCGGTGTCGCTTCGGGCCGTGTTTCCTACACGTTCGGGTTCGAGGGTCCTGCGGTGACGGTGGATACGGCGTGTTCGTCGTCGTTGGTGGCGTTGCACTGGGCGGTCCAGTCTCTGCGTAGTGGTGAGTGCAGTCTGGCGTTGGCCGGTGGTGTGACGGTCATGGCCGCGCCCGACACCTTCATCGAGTTCAGCCGTCAGCGCGGTTTGGCCGCCGACGGCCGGTGCAAGGCGTTCGCTGGTGCCGCGGATGGGACTGGTTGGGGTGAGGGTGTCGGCATGCTGCTGGTGGAGCGGTTGTCGGATGCTCAGCGGTTGGGGCATCGGGTTTTGGCGGTGGTGCGGGGTTCGGCGATCAATCAGGATGGTGCGTCGAATGGTTTGACGGCGCCGAATGGTCCGTCGCAGCAGCGGGTGATCCGGCAAGCCCTGGCGAACGCGGGTGTCTCGGCGTCTGAAGTGGACGTTGTCGAAGCACATGGAACGGGCACCACCTTGGGTGACCCGATCGAAGCACAGGCCTTGTTGGCCACCTACGGCCGGGATCGTACTGAGCCGTTGTGGTTGGGGTCGATCAAGTCGAACATCGGTCATACGCAGGCTGCGGCTGGTGTGGCTGGTGTGATCAAGATGGTGCAGGCGATGCGGCATGGCGTGTTGCCGCAGACGTTGCATGTCGATGAGCCGACGCCGCATGTGGACTGGGCTGAAGGCAACATCGAGTTGCTGACCGGTGCGCGGGTCTGGGAGTCGGGTCGTCCGCGTCGGGCGGGTGTGTCGTCGTTCGGGTTCAGTGGCACGAACGCGCACGTGATCCTGGAGCAGGCGCCGGAGGTGTCGTCGGCGGCGGTTGCTGAACCGGTTGTTGCCGGTGTGGTGCCGTGGGTGTTGTCGGGCAAGAGTCCGGAAGCTGTGTTGTCGCAGGCTCTGCGGTTGCGGTCGTTTGTGGAGGACCGCCCTGAGTTGTCCGTGGTGGATGTGGCCTATTCGCTAGCGACTTCGCGTGTGGCCATGGATCAGAGGGCCGCTGTTGTAGGCCCTACGCGTGAGGAGCTTCTGTTTGGCTTGGCCTCCATGGACGTGGTCGGTGGTTCTGGCCGGGTTGGTGTGGTGTTCACGGGCCAGGGTGCGCAGTGGGCTGGGATGGCTGCTGGGTTGTATGGCCGGTTTGCGGTGTTCACGGAGGCTGTGGACGAGATCTGTGCCCTGATGGGCCTGGAGCCGTCGGTGGTGACTGATCCGGATGCGGTGGTCGATCCGACCGGGGTCGCGCAGCGGGTGTTGTTCATGGTCGAAGTGGCTTTGTGGCGGCAGTTGCAGGCTTGGGGTTTGAAGGTTGAGGTTGTCGCGGGGCATTCGGTGGGTGAGATCGCGGCTGCTCATGTGGCTGGGGTTTTGTCGCTTGAGGATGCGTGTGTGTTGGTGTCTGCGCGGGCTCGGTTGATGCAGGCGTTGCCTGAGGGTGGCGCGATGGTCGCTGTCGCTGCCGGTGAGGACACTGTTACTCCGCTGTTGGTGGAGGGTGTGTCGATCGCGGCGATCAACGGCCCGGCCTCGGTGGTGCTTTCTGGCATTGAGTCTGTTGTGGACCGGGTTGCCAGTGCTCTGGCGGATCAAGGTGTGAAGACTCGCAGGTTGCGGGTGAGTCATGCGTTCCATTCGGCGTTGATGGAGCCGATGTTGGCGGACTTCGCTGACGCGATTTCGGGTATCGAGTTCGGGATACCGTGTCTCGCTGGGGTTTCCACGGTGACCGGTGCGGTGGTCACGGATGAGTGGAGCGACCCGGGTTATTGGGTGCGTCAGGTTCGTGAGCCGGTGCGGTTTGCTGATGCTGTCAAGGCTCTTGACACTGGCGTGGTCCTGGAGATCGGGCCGGACGCGGTGTTGTCGGCGATGGGACCGGACAGCGTCTCCGACGACGTCGTCTGCATGCCGACCTTGCGGCGCAACCGTGACACCGAGATCGACCTGGTCCAGGCGTTGGCGCGGCTGCACACCCACGGGGTGACCGTGGACTGGGAGGCGTTCTTCGCGCCGTTCCACCCGATGCTGGTCGAGCTGCCGACCTACGCGTTCCAGCGCCAGCACTACTGGCTGGAGGCTGCGGCTCCGGTTGCCGCCGGTGACGGTGTGGACTCGGGCCTGTGGGAGGTCCTCGAGAACGGTGACGGCGAGTCTTTGTCGGACATGCTCGGTGTGGACAGTGCTGCACTGGATGTGGTTCTTCCCGCGTTGAGCCAGTGGCGTCAGCGCCGCAAAGAAACCTCCGTTGTGGACCGATTGGCCTACCACTCCGTGTGGCGACCGGCCAATATGCTTACCAGCAGCACTGTGCTCGCGGGCGACTGGCTCGTCCTGCACACCGGTGGCGGTGTGACGTGGGCCGAGCAGGTCGGCGCGACCGCCGTGACCGTGACCGCGGACCGCCAGGCGACGGCAGAGGCGATCAGCTCGGCAGTGGGTGAGCGGACGATCACCGGCGTGGTGTCGTTCCTGCCCAATGCCCCGTTGTCAGTGCTGGCGGTGCAGGCGTTGATGGACGCGGGTGTGCGGGCTCCGATGTGGATGGTCACCACCGGCGCTGTGTCGGTCGACGCTGGTGAGCGGATCGAGAACCTGACTCAGGCCGAGGTCTGGGGCGTCGGACGCACGGTCGCACTCGAGCACCCGAACCACTGGGGCGGGTTGATCGACCTGCCGGTTGGGGCTTCGGAACGGGTTTGGAGCCTGCTCACGACCGTGCTCGTGGCGGGATCGGAGTGTGAGGTCGCGCTTCGGGACTCGGGCGTGTACACGCGGCGTCTGGTTCCGGCCTCAGCCAAGGCGAACGAGCTGGAATGGTCCTGCAGCGGCACGGTTGTGGTAACAGGTGTGCTGGACGACGCGCTACGGGACTGGCTGTCGGACCGGGGTGCTGAGCACTTCGTGGTGATCGAAGATCCCTGTGACCGGGACGCGATCGTTGCGGCGTTGACGACAGTTCCGGCAGAGTCGCCGGTGTCCGCTGTGGTGCATGCGGCGGACGGCGTGGATGACGGTGTGCTGCAGTCGTTGACTGCGGAACAGGTCGAGGCCGTGTTGCAGGTCAAGGCCCGTCCGGCGTGGGACCTGCACGAGTTGACCCGGGACCTCGACCTGTCCGCGTTCGTGGTGTTCTCGTCGACGGCGGCGACTTTCGGGAGTGCGGGGCAGGCGAACTACGCCGCGGCGAGCGCGTTCCTGGATGCGTTGATGCAGCAGCGCCGGGCTGACGGGCTGCCGGGGACGTCGATCGCGTGGGGCCCGTGGGCCGACACAGGTGACGATGCTGTGCGGGCTCGGTTGCGTGAAAGTGGCATGAACACGCTGCCCGCCGAGCAGGTGTTGCCAGCATTGGGTCAGGCGCTTGACCGTAAGGAAGCCACGGTCACTGTTGCCGATGTGGACTGGTCGCGGTTCGTGGCGCAGTTCACCGCAGCGAACGCGCACAAGGTGTTCAATGAGCTGCCGGATGCGGTTGAGGCGGTGCGCGGGCTGACAACGGCTACTCGTGATCAGCTTGCGCGGCAGTTGCGTGACGCCGATGAGACTGAGCGAGGCCGCCTACTGGCGGACCTCGTTCGTACGAGCATCGCGCGGGTCCTCGGACACCGTGACGGCGCCGGTATCTCGTTCACCAGGCCGTTCACGGACTTGGGCTTCACGTCACTGTCCGCGGTGGAGTTCCGCAACCAGATGTGGGTTTCGACCGGGCTGCAGTTGCCCGCCACGCTGGTTTTCGACTACCCGACACCCGAAGCGCTCGTCGAAATGCTCGCCGGACAGTTGCTGGGTGAAGCCCGGCAGGCGACGGAAGTCCCGGTCACCGCCGCCGTGCTCGACGAGCCGGTGGTGATCGTGGGGATGGCGTGCCGTTACCCGGGTGGGGTGTTCTCGCCTGAGGGTCTGTGGGATCTGGTGGCGTCCGGGACGGATGCGATCTCGATGTTTCCGACCGACCGCGGCTGGGACGTCGAGAACCTGTATGACCCGGAGCTGTCGCGTGCGGGGACGTCGTACACGCGGCATGGCGGATTCCTGCACGAGGCGGCGGAGTTCGACGCGGAGTTCTTCGGGATCAGCCCGCGGGAGGCCACCGCGATGGACCCGCAGCAGCGGCTGTTGCTGGAGACCTCGTGGGAGGCGTTGGAGCGTGCGGGGATAGACCCGGCGTCGATTCGGGGGAGCCGGACCGGTGTGTTCACCGGTGTCGCGTACCACGACTACGGGACCCGGTTGAGCGAAGTCCCCGAGGAGTTCGAGGGGTACCTCGGCACCGGCAGTTCGAGCAGTGTGGTGTCGGGCCGGGTGTCGTACACCTTCGGGTTCGAAGGCCCAGCGGTCACGGTCGACACGGCGTGTTCCTCGTCGCTGGTCGCGTTGCATCTGGCGGTGCAGGCTCTGCGGCAGGGCGAGTGCAGCCTGGCGCTGGCCGGTGGTGTGACGGTCATGGCCACACCACACACGTTTGTGGACTTCAGTCGTCAGCGTGGTCTGTCGGCTGATGGCCGGTGCAAGGCGTTCTCGGCCGCTGCCGATGGCACCGGCTGGGGTGAGGGTGTGGGCATGCTGCTGGTGGAGCGGCTGTCGGATGCTCAGCGGCTGGGGCACCCGATCCTTGCGGTGGTACGGGGTTCGGCGATCAACCAGGACGGCGCGTCGAATGGTCTGACGGCGCCGAACGGACCGTCGCAGCAGCGGGTGATCATGCAGGCGTTGGCGAACGCCGGTATCGCTCCCTCCGAAGTGGACGCGGTCGAAGCCCACGGCACGGGCACCACCCTGGGTGATCCGATCGAGGCACAGGCACTGCTGGCGACCTACGGCCAGGACCGCGGCGAACCGCTGTGGCTGGGGTCGTTGAAGTCGAACATCGGGCACGCGCAGGCCGCCGCGGGTGTCGGCGGTGTGATCAAGATGGTGCAGGCCATGCGCCACGGCGTCCTGCCGAGGACCTTGCACGTCGACGAGCCGACACCGCACGTGGACTGGGCGAGCGGTGCGGTGCGGTTGCTGACTGAGCAGCGCGCCTGGGACACCGACGGCCGTCCTCGCCGGGCGGGTGTGTCGTCGTTCGGGTTCAGTGGCACGAACGCTCACGTGATCATCGAGCAGCCTCCGGTGACAGCCGCGGTGGAGACGCAGGTTTCCGCTGTCGTGCCGTGGGTGTTGTCGGGCAAGAGCCCGGAGGCGGTGCTGTCGCAGGCTCTACGGCTGCGGTCGTTTGTGGAGGACCGCCCTGAGTTGTCCGCGGTGGATGTGGCCTACTCGCTAGCGACTTCGCGTGTGGCCATGGATCAGAGGGCCGCTGTTGTAGGGCCTACGTGTGAGGATCTGCTGGCGGGCCTGACGACGGTTGATGTGGTGGGTGGGTCTGGTCGGGTCGGTGTGGTGTTTACCGGTCAGGGTGCTCAGTGGGCTGGGATGGCTGCGGGGTTGTATGGCCGGTTCGAGGTGTTCACCGAGGCTGTGGACGAGATCTGTGCCCTGATGGGCCTGGAGCCGTCGGTGGTGACTGACCCGGATGCGGTCGTTGATCCCACGGGGATCGCGCAGCGGGTGCTGTTCATGGTCGAGGTGGCTTTGTGGCGGCAGTTGCAGGCGTGGGGTCTCAAGGCTGAGGTGGTTGCGGGTCACTCGGTTGGTGAGATCGCTGCGGCTCATGTCGCTGGGGTTCTCTCTCTGGAAGGCGCGTGTTCGTTGGTGTCGGCCAGGGCGAAGTTGATGCAGGCGTTGCCTGAGGGTGGCGTGATGGTCGCTGTTGCCGCCAGCGAGGACACAGTTGCCCCACTTCTGGTCGAGGGCGTGTCGATCGCTGCGGTGAACGGTCCGGCTTCGGTGGTGTTGTCGGGTCTTGAGTCTGCGGTTGACCAGGTTGTCGCCGTGTTGGATGTGAAGACTCGTAGGTTGCGGGTGAGTCATGCGTTCCATTCGGCGTTGATGGAGCCGATGTTGGGCGAGTTCGCTGAGGCGATCTCGGGTATCGAGTGGGGGACACCGAGTCTCCGCGGTGTTTCGACCGTTACTGGTGCGGCGGTCACGAGTGAGTGGGGCGACCCGGGCTATTGGGTACGGCAGGTTCGCGAGCCGGTTCGGTTCGCTGATGCCGTGGCGAACCTCGGTGTGAACACTGTTCTGGAGATCGGGCCGGATGCGGTGTTGTCGGCGATGGGACCGGACAACGTCGCCTTCATCCCGACCCTGCGTCGGGGGCGTGACACTGAGACTGAACTTGTGCAGGCGTTGGCGCGTTTGCACACCCACGGCGTGACCGTGGATTGGGTTGCGTTCTTCGCGCCCTACAAGCCGAACCGGGTCGACCTGCCCACGTACGCGTTCCAGCGGCAGCACTACTGGCTGGACGGCACAGGTTCCGTTGCCGCTGGTGACGGTGTGGATTCCAGGCTTTGGGACGTCCTTGAGAACGGCGACGGCACCTCGTTGTCGGACGTGCTCGGTGTGGACAGTGCGGCGCTGGATGTGGTTCTGCCCGCGCTGACACAGTGGCGTCAGCGCCGCAAGGAAACGTCTGTCGTGGACGGATGGGCGTACCACGCCGTCTGGCGCCGTACCACCTCAAGCAGTGCCACGCTCACGGGCGACTGGCTCGTCCTGCACACCGGCGACGGCGCCGAGTGGGCTGAACAGGTCGGCGCGACCACGGTGACAGTCACGACCGACCGGCGAACCACAGCCGAGGCCATCACCACGGCGGTGCAGCAGCGGACGATCACCGGCGTGGTGTCGTTCCTGCCGGACGCGGTGTTGTCGGTGGTGGCGGTACAGGCGTTGGTGGACGCGGGGATACGGGCTCCGTTGTGGATGGTCACCGCCGGGGCGGTCTCGGTCGACGCGGACGACCGCGTCGAGAACCTGACTCAGGCCGAGGTCTGGGGCGTCGGACGCAGCGTCGCGATCGAGTACCCGAACCAATGGGGTGGACTGATCGACCTGCCCGCCAACCCCACCGCGCGGGCGCTGGCCGCGCTCACCAGTGCGGTCGCGGACACCACCGAAGGCGAGGTCGCGATCCGTACGGCCGGGACCTACGTGCGGCGCCTGGTGCCTGCTCCGGCCGACGGCGGTGCCGAGTTCTCCCTCAGCGGGACCGTGCTCGTCACCGGCGGCACCGGTGCGCTGGCCGGGTATCTCGGTGACTGGCTCGTCGAACGCGGCACCGAACACGTGCTGCTGGCGAGTCGGCGCGGCCAGGACGCCCCCGGGGTGGGCGAACTCGTGGCCAGATTGGCGAAGACGGGCATGCTGGTGTCCGTCGCCGCGTGCGACGTGTCCGATCGTGACTCGGTGGCCGCGTTGCTGGCCGGGATTCCGGCCGAGTACCCGCTGACCGGTGTTGTGCACGCGGCGGGCGTGCTCGACGACGGCGTGCTGGACTCGCTCACCCCGGAACGGGTGGCAGCCGTGCTGCGGGCCAAGTCCGTGGCGGCCTGGCACCTGCACGAGTTGACGAAGGACCACGGGCTGTCGGCGTTCGTGATGTACTCGTCCATCGCGGCCACCTTCGGCAGCGCCGGGCAGGCGAACTACGCCGCCGCCAACGCGTTCCTGGACGCGCTGGCCGAGCAACGCCGTGCGGACGGCTTGGCCGCGACCACGATCTCGTGGGGGCCGTGGACCGACGGCATGGCCGCCCGTGGCGATGTGCAGAGCCGGTTGCGTGCGGGCGGGATGAACACGCTCGACCCGGCCAAGGCGATGTCCGCGCTGGGTCGCGCGCTCGGCCGGGGCGACGTCACGGTCACTGTCGCCGACATCGACTGGGCGCGGTTCCTGCCGACCATGGGCGCGGTGGGAGACAACGGGCTGTACGACGAACTGCCACAGGTCAAGGCGCTGAACGCCACTACCGCGCAGTCGGTGGCGGCCGAACCGGACCTGATCGCCCGGCTCGGGAGTGCGTCCGCGGCCGAGCGCGAACGTCTCCTGCTTGATCTGGTGCGCACGCACGCGGCAGCGACACTCGGTCACGACGGGCCTGAGACGGTCGGGCCGGACCGGGCGTTCAGCGAACTCGGGTTCGACTCGCTCGGGGCGGTGGAGTTCCGCAACCGCATGGACAAGGCGTGCGGGGTCGAGTTGCCGACGACGATGATCTTCGACTACCCGACGCCCAAGGCGTTGGTGGCGTACCTGCACGACGAGCTCTTCGGGCCGGACGAGCCGGTCGGCGGCGGATCGGTGCTCGCCGAGCTGGATCGGCTGGAGACCGCGATGTCCGCTGTGGACAGTGCGGTCGTCGATCCGGACCAGGTGGCCGCCCGGCTGCGGTCGATGCTCACGGTGTGGACCGAACGGCACCGCGAACAGGGCGACAGCGACATCGAATCGGCGAGCGCCGACGACATCCTCGACATCCTCAAACAGGAATTCGGCAAGGACTGACACCCCCGAAGACCCCTGGCCCGAAGACCTCAGCCACCGAACAAGGAAGCGCACTCGTGGCAACTGACGAAAAGCTGCTCGAAAGCCTGAAATGGGCCACCGGCGAACTGCGGCAGGCACAGCGGCGCCTGCGCGCGTTCGAGAACCCGGAACCGGTGGCGATCGTGGCCATGAGCTGCCGGTTCCCCGGTGGGGTGCGGTCGCCGGAGGACCTGTGGCGGCTGGTCGAGTCCGGCACGGACGCCATCGGCTCCTTCCCGGCCGACCGCGGCTGGGACCTGGACGCGCTCTACCACCCGGACCCGGACAACCCCGGCACCAGCTACACCGCGTCCGGCGGGTTCGTCGACGCCACCGAGTTCGACCCCGGTTTCTTCGGCATCCCGCCACGTGAAGCCCTCGCGCTGGACCCGCAGCAGCGACTGTTGCTGGAAACAGCGTGGGAGGTGTTCGAACGCGCGGGCATCGCGGCCGACTCGCTCGTGGGCAGCCGGACCGGTGTCTTCGTCGGCACGAACGGCCAGGACTACGTGGAACTGGCCGCGGGCTCGAAGGAAGACCTGGCGGGCTACGTCGGAACCGGCAACGCGGCGAGCATGGTGTCCGGCCGACTGTCCTATGTGTTCGGGTTGGAAGGGCCGTCGGTCAGCCTCGACACCGCGTGCTCATCGTCGCTGGTCGCACTGCACTGGGCGGTGGAGGCGCTGCGACGTAACGAATGCGCGCTCGCTCTCGTCGGGGCGGCCACGGTGATGGCCACGCCGAACGCGTTCCTGGAGTTCAGCCGTCAGCGCGGGTTGGCGCCGGACGGCCGGTGCAAGGCGTTCGCCGCGGCGGCGGACGGGACCGGCTGGTCGGAAGGCGCGGGCATGCTCCTGGTGGAGCGACTGTCCGACGCCGAACGGCTCGGACACCCGGTGCTGGCCGTGGTGCGTGGCTCCGCGATCAACTCCGACGGCGCGAGCAACGGGATCACCGCGCCGAACGGGCCCTCGCAGCAGCGGGTGATCCGTGCGGCACTCGAGAACGCGCGGCTGTCCGCGGACCAGATCGACGCCGTGGAGGCCCACGGCACGGGCACCACGCTCGGCGACCCGATCGAGGCGCAGGCACTGCTCGCGACCTACGGCCAGGAGCGCGCGGGCGGGGAACCGTTGTGGCTGGGGTCGGTCAAGTCCAACATCGGGCACACGCAGGCGGCGGCCGGGCTCGCCGGGATCATCAAGATGGTGCAGGCGCTGCGTGTCGGAGTGCTTCCCCAGACTCTGCACGTCGACGAGCCCACCCCGCACGTCGCATGGGGATCGGGACAGGTGCGGCTGCTGACCGAGCAGCGCGGTTGGCCGGTGAACGATCGGCCACGGCGGGCGGCGGTGTCGTCGTTCGGGGTCAGCGGGACCAACGCGCACACCATTCTCGAGCAGGCTCCGGTGTCAACCACGACCGAACATGGATCCACTGTGGATGGAGCGGTGCCGTGGCTGGTTTCGGCCAAGTCCCGGGACGCCCTGTGTGCGCAGGCATCGTCCCTGCACGCGTGGCTGAGCGCCGAGACGGCCGACGTCGCCGACATCGGCTTCACCCTGGCGACTGGCCGGTCCGCGCTGGAACACCGCGCCGCGATCATCGGCACGGACCGGGACGCCCTCCTGACCGGTTTGTCAGCGCTGGCCGCCGACGCCCCCGCACCAGGGCTTGTGCGCGGGGTGGCGGACACCTCGGGCGACGTCGTGTTCGTCTTCCCCGGCCAGGGCTCGCAGTGGGCGGGCATGGCGGTGGATCTGCTGGATTCCGCGCCGCCGTTCGCCGAACGCATGGCCGACTGCGAACGCGCGCTGGCGCCGTACGTCGACTGGTCGGTGACCGAGGTGCTCCGCGGCACCGCGGGCGCGCCAGATCTGGACCATGTCGACGTGGTGCAGCCCGTGCTGTTCGCGGTGATGGTGTCGCTGGCCGCGCTGTGGCAGGCGCACGGCATTCACCCGGCCGCGGTCGTCGGCCACTCGCAGGGCGAGGTCGCGGCCGCGTGCGTGGCCGGTGCGCTCAGCTTGGCAGACGCGGCCAAGGTCAGCGCCTTGCGTGCCCGCGCGTTGACAGCGATCGACGGCGCGGGAGCGGTGTACTCGATCGCCCTGTCGGAGTCCACTGTGGTCAAACGACTGCGCGGCCGTGAGCACGTGATCTCGATCGCCACGATCAACGGCCCGGGTGCCGTTGTGGTCGCGGGCGATCCCGCCGCGCTGGCCGAGTTCGCCGACGAACTGCGCGCGGAGGACATCCGGGTGAAGCGGATTCCGGTCAACTTCGCCGCGCATTCCTGGCACGTCGAGCAGATCCGTGACGTCTTCGTCCCGTCCCTCACCGGGATCCGGCCGCAGGCGACAGAGATACCGTTCTTCTCCACTGTGACTGTGGGCTGGCTGGGCGGGGAGGACCTCGGCCCGGAGTACTGGTACCGCAACCTGCGGGAACCTGTGCAGTTCGCGCAGAGCACGAGTGCGCTGCTGGCCGAGGGGTTCGACCGGTTCGTCGACGTGAGCCCGCACCCGGTGCTCGCCGCCTCGATCCAGGATTCGATCGACCTCGGTGAGCGGCCTGCCGTGGTGGTCGGCAGCCTGCAGCGCGACGACGGCGGCTTCGAGCGGTTCCTCACGTCACTCGCCGAACTGCACGTGCGCGGCGGAAAACCGGACTTCCGCCGGGTGTTCGGCGACGCGGCGCGCTCGATCCCGTTGCCGACCTACCAGTTCACGCGGAAGCGGTTCTGGCCTGAGCCCACGCCGAAGCTCGTCGCCTCTCCGCTCGACGCACTGCGATACCGGCTGGCATGGCGCACGTTGCCGCCGCGGGCATCCCGTCCGCTCACCGGAACCTGGCTCCTGGTCGGCGGAGACGGCGACATCGGCCTCATCCTCGAAGCCGCAGGCGCCAAGGTGATCACGGTCCAGGCCGGTGACCGGGCAGCACTCGAAGCAGCTGGTGACGTCGCCGGTGTCGTCTCCCTGCTCGCTTTCGGTACGCGCGGGGCGGCCGCCACGGTGGAACTGGCCCAGGCGTTGGGCGACGCGGGCATCGACGCGCCACTGTGGATAGTGACCTCCGGTAGCGCCATGGACGTCGATCACGCACAGCTGTGGGGACTCGGCCGTGTCCTCGGCTGGGAACACCCGCACCGGTGGGGTGGCCTGGTGGACCTGCCCGACGAGTCGGCGTTCTCCGTGCTGCCCGAACTGTTGGCCCACGGCGGCGGCGAGGACCAGTTGGCCGTTCGCGACGGCCGTGTGCTCGCATGCAGGCTCGTCCGCGCGCCTGCTGCGACAACGGCCGCGCGGGACTGGAAGACCACGGGAACAGCGCTGATCGTCGGCGGAGACCAGGCGCTCGGCACGCACCTCGCGGACTGGCTCGCCGCCGCCGGAGCCACCCGGGTCGTGATCACCGACTGCGCCGAAACAGGGGAACACCGGACATCCTCGGGGGCGTTGCTGATCCGGTCCACTTGCGGCTCCGCCGACCGGGACGCCCTCGCCGCGCTGGTCGCCGACCTGCCCGAGCCGGTCGGCACGGCCGTGTACCTCAGCGGCTACCCCGAGCCGACCGCGGTGGAACGGATCGACGCGGACGCGTTCACCTCGGCCATCGACGGCAGTACGGCTTCCCTGCGCAACCTCGACGCGCTGTGCACGGGAACCCCGTTGGACGCGTTCATCGTGTTCTCCTCCAGTGGAGGCGTGTGGGACGGCGCCGGTCAGGCCGTTCGAGCAGCGGGCAACGCCGGGCTGGACGCCCTTGTCCGTCAACGCGTCGAACGGGGTGACACCGCGATCTCGGTCTCGCTCGGCCCCTGGCGCGGCAGCGACATGGTGCCGGACGAGGCCGCCGAACAGGACCTGCGCCGCCGCGGATTCCGGATGATGGCGCCCGAAACCGCGTTCGCCCTGCTCGGCAGGGCGCTCGCGGACCGGGAGACGGAACTCGCGGTCGCCGACATCGACTGGGCCACGTTCGCCCCGGTCTTCGCCGCTGCCCGGCCCCGGCCGCTGCTGGACGAGCTCGTGGAACGCGGCGCGACGCCGGACGAGGTCGAACCGGATTCCTCGGCACTGCAGACGAAACTGGCCGGGCTGAGCGAGTACGAACGCGAGACCCACGTACTCGACCTGGTCCGCGCCCAGACCGCGGCCGTGCTGGGCCACAGTGGACTCGACGCCATCACGGGCGGCCAGCCGTTCCGCGACATGGGCTTCGACTCGCTGGGCGCGGTCAAACTCCGCAACCAGCTCACTGCGGCGACAGGTATCCGCTTGTCCGCCACCGCCGTCTACGACCACCCCACGCCCAAGGAACTCGCGAAGGTCCTGTTGGCCGGGCTGGGCACCGAGACGTCAGGCGGTGAGGAACACCTGCTCAACCTGGTGGAACAGCTCGAGACAAGCGTCAGCGCGGTCGGCGAGGCCACGGCAAGGACTGTCACCGCGAGGTTGCAGACCCTGCTGACGAAGCTCGGCGGGACACAGCAGCAGAGTGCCGCCGAGCAGCTCGAATCCGCCAGCGACGACGAGCTCTTCGACTTCATCCACCGCGAACTCGGCAGGTCGTGACCGTGCCGTCCGTTCACCGATTCCGCCATGACTCCCACGCACAGGCAAGGCACGCACCATGAATGAAGACAAGCTCCGGGACTACCTCAAATGGGTCACCGCGGACTTGGCCGAGACGCGACAGCGCCTGCGTGAGCTGGAGTCGAGCCAGCAGGAGCCGATCGCGATCGTCTCGATGAGCTGCCGTTTCCCCGGTGGGGTCAGCTCGCCGGAGGAGCTGTGGCGGCTGGTGGCCGACGGCACAGACGCCGTGACGGACTTCCCCGATGACCGAGGGTGGGACGTGGAGTCGCTCTACGACCCCGACCCCGAGCGCACCGGGACGACCTACACCCGCGAAGGCGGGTTCGTGCGCGACGCCACCCAGTTCGACCCCGCGCTGTTCGGCATCAGCCCGCGTGAGGCGCTGGCGATGGACCCGCAGCAGCGGCTGGTGCTGGAAACCGCGTGGGAGCTGTTCGAACGGGCCGAACTGGACCCGTTGTCGCTCAAGGGCACGCCCGCGAGCGTGTTCATCGGCGCCACCGACTCCGGTTACGCCTCGGACACCGCTCAGCTGCCCGCGGAACTCGAGGGCCTGCTGATGACGGGCGGGCTCAGCGCCGTGTTGTCGGGCCGCGTCTCGTACACGTTCGGGCTGGAAGGCCCGGCCGTCAGCATCGACACGGCGTGCTCGTCGTCCTTGGTCGCGCTGCACCTCGCGGCTCGTTCGCTGCGTGCGGGCGAGTCGTCGATGGCCATCGCGGGTGGCGTGTCGATCATGGCGTCACCCGCGGTGTTCGTGGAGTTCAGCAGGCAGGGCGGGCTCGCCGCCGACGGCCGGTGCCGCTCGTTCGCCGCCACCGCCGACGGCACCGGCTGGGCCGAAGGCGTCGGGCTCGTGCTGCTGGAACGGCTGTCGGACGCACGCCGCAAGGGCCACCAGGTGCTCGCCGTGCTGCGCGGTTCGGCGATCAACCAGGACGGTGCGTCCAACGGCCTCACCGCCCCGAACGGGCCCGCGCAGCAGCGCGTCATCCGGCAGGCACTCGCCGACGCCCGGCTGACCGCCGACCAGGTCGACGCCGTCGAAGCGCACGGCACCGGAACCGTGCTCGGCGACCCGATCGAGGCGCAGGCGCTGCTGGCGACCTACGGGCAGAACCGCGCCGGTGGGCGGCCGCTGCACCTCGGGTCGATCAAGTCGAACTTCGGGCACGCCCAGGCCGCCGCGGGCGTGGCGAGCGTGATCAAGACTGTGATGTCGATCCGGCACGGCATCCTGCCCAAGACCCTGCACGTCGAGGACGCCACGCCGCACGTCGACTGGTCCGAGGGCCAGGTCAGCCTGCTCACCGAACCGGTCCCGTGGCCGGAGACCGGGCGGCCCCGCCGGGGCGCCGTGTCGTCGTTCGGCGTGAGCGGCACCAACGCGCACGCGATCATCGAGCAGGACGTCCCCGAGGAGACACCGGAAGCCGAGCAGGCCACGCGGGCGCTGCCGCTGGTGCCGGTGGTCGTCTCGGGCCGTGGCCCCGGTGCGGTGCGTGACCAGGCGGCGAAACTGGTGCGTCACATCGGCCCTGGCACGCCACTGGCCGACTTCGCGTACTCGCTGGCCACTACCCGGGCCGCGCTGGACCACCGTGCCGTCGTGGTCGCCGCCGACCTCGCTGAGCTGAAAGCGGGCCTCACCGCGCTCGCCGAGGACACCGGCACCGTGCCGCGGGACACCGTTCCCGCCGAACCACGGCTGGCACTGCTGTTCACCGGTCAGGGCAGCCAGCGCGCGGGAATGGGCCGCGCACTCCACGCGGTCTTCCCGGTGTTCGCGGCGGCCTTCGACGAGGCGTGCGGACTGCTGGGGCTCGACCCGGCGGTGATCTTCGACGACGCCGCGGACCTCGACCCGACCGGCATCGCGCAGCCCGCGTTGTTCGCACTGGAAGTCGCGTTGTTCCGCCTGGTGGAGAACTGGGGCGTGCGGCCGGACTTCGTCGCGGGCCACTCGCTCGGCGAGATCTCGGCCGCGCACGTGGCCGGAGTGCTGTCCCTGGAAGACGCCTGCGCGTTGGTCACGGCCCGGGGGCGGCTCATGCAGGCGCTGCCCGCGGGCGGCGCGATGGTGGCGGTGCGGGCCAGCGAGCAGGACGTGCTGGCGATCATCGGCGACAACACCGACCTGGTCGCGATCGCGTCGATCAACGGCCCGGAATCCGTGGTCGTCTCCGGTGCCGAGGACGCGGTACTCGCTGTCGAGGCGGAGCTGTCGGGACGCGGTGTGCGGACCCGGCGACTGCGGGTCAGCCACGCCTTCCACTCGCCGCTGATGGACCCGATGCTGGCGGAATTCCGTGCCGTGGTGGAGAAGCTGACCTTCCACGCGCCGACGCTGCCGGTCGTGTCGAACGTGACCGGTGCCGTGGCCTCCGCGCAGCAGCTCCGCGACCCCGAGTACTGGGTGAACCACGTCCGGCAGCCGGTCCGGTTCGCCGACAGCGTCCGTGCGCTGGAAGACGAGGGCGTGACGACGTTCCTCGAACTCGGCCCGGACGGCGCGTTGTCCGGCATGGGGCAGGAATGCCTGGCGACGCCCGAACGCGCCGCGTTCGTCCCCGTGCTGCGCAAGGACAAGAGCGAAGACCGGGCGCTCATCGAGGCGATCGGCCGCGTGCACCTGCGTGGCACAGCCGTGGACTGGCGGGAGTTCTTCGCCGGTACCGGTGTGCGCCGGATGCCGTTGCCCACCTACGCCTTCCAGCGCCAGCGGTTCTGGCTCGAAAGCTCGCTCGCCCCCGCCGACGCCACCGGGCTCGGTCTCGGCTCCGCGGGCCACCCGCTGATCGGCGCCACCATCGCCATGCCGGAAGGATTCCTCTTCACCGCACGGCTTTCCGTGCAGTCCACCGCCTGGCTCGCCGACCACGTCGTACTCGACCGGACCGTGGTGCCCGGCACCGCGCTGGTCGAACTCGCCATCCGCGCGGGGGACCAGGCCGGCTGCGGCGTCGTCGAGGAACTGCTCCTGGAAACCCCGCTCGTCCTGCCCGAGGACGGCGCCGTCCAGTTGCGGGTCACGCTCGCCGAACCGGACGACGCGGGCCTGCGCACGGTGAACGTCTACTCCCGCGCCGAGGACGCGCCCGCCGAAGCCGACTGGGTCCGGCACGCCACCGGCCTGCTCTCGGCGGCGCGACGACCCGACGGAGCCGACCTCTCGGCATGGCCACCGGCCGGTGCGGACGTCCTCGACCTCGAAGGGCTCTACGACGGGTTCAGCAACAACGGCGTCGAGTACGGGCCGACGTTCCGTGGCCTGCGGCGCGCGTGGCGACGCGGCGACGAGGTTTTCGCCGAGGTGTCGCTGCCGCCGGAGGCCGCCGAGCAAGCGGCCGAGTTCGGCCTGCACCCGGCCGTCCTGGACGCCGCGCTGCACTCGGTCGGACTCGGCGGGTTCGTCGAGGACATCGGCCAGCCGTGGCTCCCGTTCGCCTGGAACGGCGTCTCGCTGCACGCCACAGGCGCGTCCTCGCTGCGGATCCGGGCCGTCTCGGTCGGCCACGACGCGATGGCGTTGGACATCGCCGACGCGACCGGCGAACCGGTCGCCACGATCACGTCCCTGGCCATGCGTCCCGTGTCGACCGAACAACTCGCCGGTGGCGGCGGCTCGTTCCACGAGTCGCTGTTCCGAGTGGACTGGACCCAGCTGCGGCTGCCGGACCCGATCGGGACGTGCGACGCCGTCGGCGACCTCGCCGCCGCTTTCCGGCGCGCCGGCGCCGACGTCCGGGAACTGGCCTCGGTGAACGACGCCGAATCCGGGCTCGTCGCCGTCTGGTGCCCGGGGATCGACCGCACCGGCTCGTCCGTGCCGGAGCTGGCCCACGCCGCCGCCGTCGACACCCTCGAACTGGTCCGCGACTGGCTGGCCGCCGAGCAGTACGACGACGCGCGGCTGCTTGTGATGACCCGCGGTGCCGTCGCCGCCCTGCCAGGCGAGATCGTCGACCTGCCCATTGCCACAGCCTGGGGCCTGCTGCGCTCCGCCCAGTCGGAGAACCCCGGACGGCTCGTGCTCGCCGACGTCGACGGGTCCGACGCCGCCTACCGGGCCCTGCTCGGTGCCCTCGCCACCGACGAACCGCAGCTGGCCGTCCGGGGGCAGGCGGTGTACGCGCCGCGACTGGGCCGCGTCGCGCCCAAGGACGCCCTGCAACCGCCGACCGGCGACCAGGCGTGGCATCTCGACATCGCAGCCAAGGGAACCCTCGAAAACCTGCGCCTGACCGGGTTCCCGGAGGCAGACGCCCCACTCGTGGACGGTGAGGTGCGGGTGTCGGTCCGCGCCGCGGGCCTGAACTTCCGTGACGTGCTCAACGCGCTCGGCATGTACCCGGGCGCGTCTGCCGCGCCCGGCCTCGAAGGCGCGGGCGTCGTGCTGGAGGTCGGTCCCGGTGTCACCGGCCTGAAGGTGGGCGACCGGGTCATGGGCCTGCTGCCCAGCGGGTTCGGGCCGCTGGTCGTGACCGATCAGCGGGTGCTCGTCACGATCCCCGACGGGTGGTCGTTCGCCCAGGCCGCCGCCACCTCGATCGCCTTCCTCACCGCCTACTTCGGCATGTTCGACCTCGGCGGGCTGTCGGCGGGCGAGTCCGTGCTCATCCACTCCGCCGCGGGCGGGGTCGGCATGGCCGCCGTGCAACTGGCCCAGCACCGAGGCGCCGAGGTGTTCGCCACCGCGAGCCCGGCCAAGCAGGACACGGTGCGGGCCTGCGGCGTCACGCACATCGCGTCGTCGCGTGACCTGGAGTTCGAGCAGCAGTTCCGCAGCGCGACCGGCGGTCGCGGTGTCGACGTCGTGCTGGACTCGTTGGCACGGGAGTTCGTCGACGCCACGCTGCGGCTCATGCCGCGCGGCGGGCGGTTCATCGAGATGGGCAAGACCGACGTCCGCGACCCCGCCGAAGTCGCCGACGCCCACCCCGGCGTCTGGTACCGCAACTTCGACATCATCGAGGCCGGACCGGACCGGCTGGGCGAGATCCTCACCGAACTGCGTGAGCTGTTCGCGACCGGCGTGCTGCGGCCGTTGCCCGTGACCGCGTGGGACATCCGGGAAGCTCCTGACGCGTTCCGGCAGCTCAGCCAGGCCCGCCAGATCGGCAAGGTCGCGTTGACCATGCCGCGCGCACTGGACCCGGACGGCACTGTGCTCGTCACCGGCGCCAGCGGTGTCCTCGCCGGGCACGTCGCACGGCACCTGGTCACCACCCACGGCGTGCGGCGACTGCTGCTCACCAGCCGCCGGGGTGCCGCACCGGAGCTCACCGCCGAACTGACCGCACTCGGCGCGACCGTCGATGTCGTGGCGTGCGACGTCGCCGACCGCGACGCGGTGTCCGCCATGCTGGCGGGGATTCCGTCCGCGCACCCGCTGACCGGCGTCGTGCACGCGGCGGGCGTGCTCGACGACGGCGTGCTCGGGTCGATGACCCCGCAGCGGGTCGAGGCCGTGCTGCGTCCCAAGGTCGACGCGGCCTGGCACCTGCACGAGCTGACCCGTGACCTCGACCTGGCGATGTTCGTGCTGTTCTCGTCCATCGCGGCCACGTTCGGCGCGGGTGGCCAGTCGAACTACGCGGCGGCCAACACGTTCCTCGACGCGCTCGCCGTGCACCGCAGCCGGGCCGGGCTGCCCGTCACCACGGTCGCGTGGGGCATGTGGGCCGAGGCCAGCGGCATGACCGGTGACCTCGCCGATGCCGACAAGGCACGCATCTCCCGCGCCGGTGTCCGTGACATCGGCACCGCCGAGGGTCTCGCCCTGCTCGACACCGCATCCGGCCTGCCGGACTCGTTCCTGGTCGCCATGCACGTCGGGGACGACGACGGACCCGCCACCGGGGACGTCCCGCCGCTGCTGCGCGGGCTCGTGCGCACCACCGGACGCCGGGTCGTCGACACCGCCGCGGAATCGGCCACCGGCATCCGGCAGCGACTGGTGGGCCTGTCCGCGGCCGAGCAGGACCAGGTGCTGCTCGAGCTGATCCGGACCAACATCGCCATGGTGCTGGGCTACTCCGGCACCGACGGCATCGACGACGGCCGCGCCTTCAAGGACCTGGGCTTCGACTCCCTGACCGCCGTGGAGATGCGCAACCGCATGATCACCGCGACCGGTCTGCGGCTGCCCCCGACCCTCGTCTTCGACTACCCGACGCCGGTCGCGCTCACCGAACTCCTGCGCGCGGAACTGCTCGACGAGCACCAGGAAACCACCGCCCCCGTCGCGGTCACGGTGAGCGGCGCCGACGAACCCATCGCGATCATCGGCATGGCCTGCCGTTACCCCGGCGGGATCGACAACCCCGACGACCTGTGGCGCCTGGTGACCACCGGCGGCGACGCGATCTCCGGTTTCCCCCAGGACCGCGGCTGGGACCTGGGCTCGCTCTACGACGCCGACCCCGACCGCCCCGGCACGACCTACACCCGCGAAGGCGGTTTCCTACCGGAGGTCGCGGACTTCGACCCGGAGTTCTTCGGCATCTCGCCCCGCGAGGCGATCGCCACCGACCCGCAGCAACGACTGCTGCTGGAGGTCGCATGGGAGGCGTTCGAACGGGCAGGGATCGACGTGTCGGCCGCGCGCGGCAGCCGGACCGGCGTGTTCGCCGGAGTCAGCTACCACGACTACGGCACCCAGATGAACGGGATGCTCGACGAGGTCGGCGGCTACCTGGTCACCGGCAACTCCAACAGCGTCGCATCGGGTCGTGTTTCCTACACGTTCGGGTTCGAGGGTCCTGCGGTGACGGTGGATACGGCGTGTTCGTCGTCGTTGGTGGCGTTGCATTGGGCGGTCCAGTCTCTGCGTAGTGGTGAGTGCACCATGGCGCTGGCCGGAGGCGTTGCGGTGATGGCGACCCCGGACACGTTCATCGACTTCAGCCGTCAGCGCGGGCTGTCCGCCGACGGCCGCTGCAAGCCGTTCGCGGCCGCGGCGGACGGCACCGGCTGGTCGGAGGGCGTGGGCATGCTGCTGGTGGAGCGGTTGTCGGATGCTCAGCGGTTGGGGCATCGGGTTTTGGCGGTGGTGCGGGGTTCGGCGATCAATCAAGATGGTGCGTCGAATGGTTTGACGGCGCCGAATGGTCCGTCGCAGCAGCGGGTGATTCGGCAGGCGTTGGTGAACGCGGGTGTGTCGGCGTCTGAAGTGGACGTCGTGGAGGCGCACGGAACCGGCACTACCTTGGGTGATCCGATCGAGGCGCAGGCTTTGTTGGCGACCTACGGCCGGGATCGTACTGAGCCGTTGTGGTTGGGTTCGATCAAGTCGAATATCGGTCATACGCAGGCGGCTGCTGGTGTTGCTGGTGTGATCAAGATGGTGCAGGCGATGCGGCATGGTGTGTTGCCGCAGACGTTGCATGTCGATGAGCCGACGCCGCATGTGGACTGGGCTGAAGGCAGTGTCGAACTGCTGACCGGTGCGCGGGTCTGGGAGTCGGGTCGTCCGCGTCGGGCGGGTGTGTCGTCGTTCGGGTTCAGCGGGACCAACGCGCACGTGATCCTGGAGCAGGCGCCGGAGGTGTCGTCGGCGGCGGTTGCTGAACCGGTTGTTGCCGGTGTGGTGCCGTGGGTGTTGTCGGGCAAGAGCCCGGAGGCCGTGCTGTCGCAGGCTCTACGGCTGCGGTCGTTTGTGGAGGACCGCCCCGAGTTGTCCGCAGTGGATGTGGCCTATTCGCTAGCAACTTCCCGTGCGGCCATGGATCAGAGGGCCGCTGTTGTAGGCCCTACGCGTGACGAGCTTCTGTTCGGCTTGGCCTCCATGGACGTGGTTGGTGGTTCTGGTCGGGTTGGTGTGGTGTTCACGGGTCAGGGTGCGCAGTGGGCTGGGATGGCCGCTGGGTTGTATGGCCGGTTTGTGGTGTTCACGGAGGCTGTGAACGAGATCTGCGCGCTGATGGGGCTTGAGTCTTCTGTGGTGACTGATCCGGATGCGGTGGTCGATCCGACCGGGGTCGCGCAGCGGGTGTTGTTCATGATCGAAGTGGCTCTGTGGCGGCAGTTGCAGGCTTGGGGTCTGCGGGCGGACGTGATCGCCGGGCACTCGGTCGGTGAGATCGCCGCTGCTCACGTTGCCGGAGTGCTGTCTCTCGAAGACGCGTGTGTGTTGGTTTCCGCGCGGGCTCGGTTGTTGCAGGCGTTGCCTGAGGGTGGCGCGATGGTCGCTGTCGCTGCCAGTGAGGACACTGTTACTCCGCTGTTGGTGGAGGGTGTGTCGATCGCGGCGATCAACGGCCCGGCCTCGGTGGTGCTTTCCGGTGTCGAGGCCGCAGTGGATCAGGTTGCCGGTCTTCTGGTGGAGCGGGGTGTGAAGACTCGCAGGTTGCGGGTGAGTCATGCGTTCCATTCGGCGTTGATGGAGCCGATGTTGGCGGACTTCGCTGATGCGATTTCGGGTATCGATTTTGGGATACCGTGTCTCGCTGGGGTTTCCACGGTGACCGGTGCGGTGGTCACGGATGAGTGGAGTGATCCGGGTTATTGGGTGCGTCAGGTTCGTGAGCCGGTGCGGTTTGCTGATGCTGTCAAGACTCTTGACACTGGCGTGGTTCTGGAGGTCGGGCCGGACGCGGTGTTGTCGGCGATGGGACCGGACAACGTCTCCGACGACGTGGTCTTCATCCCGACCCTGCGCCGGGGCCGTGACACCGAAACTGACCTGGTCCACGCGTTGGCGCGGCTGCACTCCCACGGGGCGTCGGTGGATTGGGAGGCGTTCTTCGCACCGTACCGCCCGGCTCGGGTCGAGCTGCCGACCTACGCGTTCCAGCGGCAGCGGTACTGGCCGTCCGTGTCGCGATCGCGCGGTGACGTGGCCACTGCGGGATTGGGCGCGGTCGAGCACCCGCTGTTGGGCGCGGTCACAGTCTCGGCCGACTCGGACCGTGTGACGCTCTCGGGCCGCATTTCTTTGCGGGAGCAGCCGTGGCTTGGTGATCACGTGGTCGCCGGGATGGTTCTGTTGCCGGGTACAGCGTTTGTCGAAATGGCTGTGCGGGCTGGTGACGAGGTCGGGTGTGACCTGATCGAGGAACTGACCTTGCAGGCCCCGCTTGTCCTGCCGGACGCCGGTGCGATGCACCTCCAGGTCGCCATCGGCGAACCCGACCAGGCTGGGCGGCGCGGCATCGATATCTATTCCCGCCCTGCGGACACCGTCCAGCCAGAGTGGACCCACCACGCCACCGGCACCCTCACCACCGGCACCGCCGGAGTGGGGGACGGCCTGACGGACTGGCCACCGACCGGGGCCGAGCAGGTTTCCGTGGACGGGTTCTACGACGGCGTTGCCGAGCACGGTCTGGCGTACGGGCCGTTGTTCCAGGGGCTGCGGGCGGCATGGCGACGAGGCGACGACCTCTTCGCGGAGGTCGCCATCGAGGATTCCCTGAGCAGTGAAGCGCGTGCGTTCGGGATTCACCCCGCGTTGTTCGACGCCGCCCTGCACCCGCTTCTGCTGAAGGAAGACGAAGCGAACGAGGAAGGTCCGTTGCTGCCCTTCTCGTGGAGCGGCGTTGTGCTCAAGGCCAGCGGTGCGTCCAGTCTGCGGGTGCATGCCCGCGCTGACGGCGCCTTGCTGCTGGCTGACAGCACAGGTGTGGAACTGGCCACAGTGGACTCCCTGCTGTCGAGGACGCTCGCTCCCGGCCAGCTCCGCCACCGCGCCCCGCAGTCCCTCTACACCCTGACGTGGACTCCTGTCTCTGCCGCAGCTGGTCGAGATGGTGCTGCCACGCTGCTGCGTGCCTCTGACGCGGGGTCGGTACGTGACCGCACAGTGTGGATGCTGGGCGAATTGCAGGAGTGGCTGCGCTCCGGCGAGGGCGTGCTGGTGGTGGCGACCACTGGGTCGGTTGCCGCAGTGGACGGCGACCAGGTTGACGACCTCGCGGGCTCGGGCGTGTGGGGTCTGGTGCGGTCGGCGCAGTCCGAGCACCCAGGCCGGTTCGTCCTGCTCGACACCGACACTCCTGAGGCGCTCGACACACTCGACCTCGCCGGGATCGTGGCCATTGATGAGCCTCAGCTCGTGCTGCGCGGTGGTGTTCCGTACGCGGCTCGCCTGACCCCTGCTTCCCCGGCTGCTGATGGTGGTTGGGGTGAGGGTTCAGTCCTGGTCACGGGCGCATCGGGTGCCCTGGGTGGCGTGGTGGTGCGCCACTTGGTTGAGCAGGGCGTGCCGGGCCTGCTGCTGGTCAGCCGTCGGGGTGGCGACGCCCCTGGCATGGCTGAGCTGGTCCAGTGGGCCAGTGACCGTGGTGTGCAGGTGACTGTCGCGGCCGCGGATTTGGCTGACCGCGAGCAGGTCGAGATGGTCCTGGGGGTGGCGCCTGCCGGTCTGCCGGTGACCTCGGTGGTGCACGCCGCCGGTGTGCTGAACGACGGGATCGTGGAATCCCTCACCCCGCAGCAGGTCGATGAGGTGCTTGCGCCGAAGGTCGACGCGGCGTGGAACCTGCATGAGGCCACTCTGGGCCTGGAGTTGTCGCGGTTCGTGCTGTTCTCGTCGGCCGCGGGCGTGTTCGGCAACGCCGGGCAGGGCAACTACGCGGCGGCGAACACCTTCCTGGACGCACTCGCCGCGCACCGGGTCGCGCGAGGCCTGCCGGGAACCTCCCTGGCCTGGGGTCTGTGGCAGCGCGGCATGGGCGACACGCTCAGCGAAGGTGACTTGCGGCGTCTCGCTCGCACCGGACGCGCCCTGACGGACGAGGAGGGCATGGCCCTCTTCGACGCCACCAGTGCCGACGGGCTGTGGGTTCCGGCGCATGTCGACCTGGCCGCCGGAGCCGCCGAAGTTCCCGCGTTGCTGCGGGGTTTGGTGCGTCGGCCTGTCCGCCGGACCAGTCGTGCCCGTCAAGCGGACACCGAGCTCGCCACCCGGCTGAGCAGGGTGGGTTCCGCCGAGGCACACGCTCTGCTGCTGGAGCTGGTGTGCGCGGAAACCGCCACGGTGCTGGGCTTCGCACGGGCCGGGCAGGTGGATCCGGCGCGCTCGTTCGGCGAGATCGGTTTCGACTCGTTGACCGCGGTGGACCTGCGCAACCGGTTGAGTGCCGCGACCGGCGTCCGGCTGCCCGCGACGCTGATCTTCGACTACCCCAATCCCGATGTGCTGACGAGTTTCCTCGAGCGTGAGCTGGTCGGAGCCGAGGAGCGCACCGAGGCCCCGGTCCGTGTCAAGGCGAGCGCCGACGAGCCGATCGCGATCATCGGCATGGCGTGCCAGTACCCGGGCGGCGTCACCTCGCCGCAGGAACTCTGGCAGCTTCTGGCGGAAGGACGGGACGCGATCTCGCTGTTCCCGGACAACCGCGGCTGGGACCTCGAAGCGCTCTACGACGCCGACCCCGACCACCTGGGCACGTCCTACACCCGTGAGGGCGGATTCCTCCACAGCGCGGACGAGTTCGACTCCGAGTTCTTCGGGATCTCCCCCCGCGAGGCAACCGCGATGGACCCGCAGCAGCGGCTCCTGCTGGAGTCCACCTGGGAGGCCTTCGAACGGGCCGGAATCGACCCGAAGTCGGTCCGCGGCAGCCGGACCGGCGTGTTCGCCGGCGTGATGTACCACGACTTCAGCCAGGTCGTCACCCAGGCGAAGGACTCATCCGAGGGCTTCGTCGGCTCCGGGTCCGCGGGCAGCATCCTGTCGGGCCGGGTCGCCTACACGTTCGGCCTGGAAGGCCCGGCCGTCACGGTGGACACGGCGTGTTCGTCCTCGCTGGTGGCCCTCCACCTTGCTGCGCAGGCTTTGCGCAACGGCGAGTGCACCATGGCCTTGGCCGGTGGTGTGACGGTGATGGCCACTCCGAACACGTTCGTCGAGTTCAGCCGTCAGCGCGGCCTGGCCGCCGACGGCCGCTGCAAGTCCTTCGCGGGCGCCGCGGACGGGACAGGGTGGGGCGAGGGCGTCGGCATGCTCCTGGTGGAGCGCCTCTCCGACGCACGGCGACTGGGCCACCCGATCCTCGCGGTTGTCCGGGGTTCCGCGGTCAACCAGGACGGCGCGTCCAGCACGCTCACAGCGCCGAACGGTCCTTCCCAGCAGCGGGTGATCCGCCAGGCCCTGGCGAACGCCGGTGTTGTCGCGTCCGATGTGGACGTGGTGGAGGCGCATGGTACTGGCACGACGCTGGGTGACCCGATCGAGGCACAGGCCTTGCTGGCGACGTACGGCCAGGATCGCGACGGGGATCCGTTGTGGCTGGGGTCGATCAAGTCCAACATCGGGCACACCCAGGCGGCCGCTGGTGTTGCCGGTGTGATCAAGATGGTGCAGGCGATGCGGCACGGTGTGTTGCCCCGAACGCTGCACGTGGATGAGCCGACACCACACGTCGACTGGGCCGAGGGCAACGTCGAACTGCTGACCGAGTCGCGTGTTTGGGAGCCTTCGGGTCGTCCGCGCCGGGCTGCTGTGTCGTCGTTCGGGATCAGTGGCACGAACGCACACGTGATTCTGGAACAGGCTCCCGGCAGTCGCGCGGTGGCTGAGCGGAAGCCGGTTGCCGCTGGTGTGGTGCCGTGGGTCCTGTCGGGTAGGACGCCGGAAGCGGTGGCGGCACAGGCACTGCGTTTGAAGTCCTTCGTCGGCGATCGACCTGAGCTGTCCGCTGTGGACGTTTCGTACTCGCTGCTGACTTCTCGTGCGTCCCTGGAACAGCGTGCCGCTGTGGTGGGTTCTGCGCGGGACGAGCTTCTGGCTGGGCTGGACTCCGTCGATGCGGTCAGGGGTTCCGGCCAGGTTGGTGTGGTGTTCACGGGCCAGGGTGCGCAGTGGGCTGGGATGGCTGCTGGGTTGTATGGCCGTTTCCCGGTGTTCACCGAAACCGTGGACGAGATCTGTGTCCTGATGGGTCTTGACCCGTCGGTGGTGACTGATCCGGAGGCGGTGGTTGATCCGACTGGGGTCGCACAGCGGGTGTTGTTCGTGGTTGAGGTGGCTTTGTGGCGGCAGTTGCAGGCGTGGGGCCTGAAGGCTGAGGTTGTCGCGGGGCACTCAGTCGGTGAGATTGCTGCCGCCCATGTCGCTGGGGTGTTGTCGCTTGAGGACGCGTGTGTTCTGGTGTCTGCGCGTGCTCGGTTGATGCAGGCGTTGCCTGAAGGTGGCGCGATGGTATCCGTTGCCGCCAGCGAGGAGACCGTTACCCCGTTGTTGGTGGATGGTGTGTCGATCGCTGCGGTCAACGGGCCGTCCTCGGTGGTGCTCTCTGGCCCTGAAGCATCGGTCACCGCAGTGGCGGACGCTTTGGCTGCGGGAGGTGTGAAGACTCGCCGGTTGCGGGTGAGTCATGCGTTCCATTCGGCGTTGATGGAGCCGATGTTGGCGGACTTCGCTGTCGCGATCTCAGATATCGAATTTGGAACACCGAGTCTCAGCGGGGTTTCGACTGTGACCGGTGCTGTGGTCACTGACGAGTGGGGTAACCCCGAGTACTGGGTACGTCAGGTTCGCGAGCCTGTCCGGTTCGCGGATGCCATCGCGACTCTTGCGGCGGATGTGGGCACAGTTTTGGAGATCGGGCCGGATGCGGTGTTGTCGGCGATGGGGCCGGACAACGTTTCCGGCGACGTGGCCTTCATTCCGTCCTTGCGTCGTGGCCGTGACACCGAAACCGAGCTTGTGCAGGCGTTGGCTCGTCTGCACACCCACGGGGTGACTGTGGATTGGGAGGCGTTCTTCGCGCCTTACAAGCCGTCTCGGGTTGAGTTGCCGACGTATGCGTTCCAGCGGCAGCGGTTCTGGCCTATCGCTGGGCGATCTCGTGGTGATGTGGCGACCGCGGGACTGGGTGCGGTTGAGCATCCGTTGTTGGGTGCGGTGATGGCGTCGGCGGACTCGGACCGTGTGGTGCTGTCCGGTCGGATCTCGTTGCGCGAACAGGCATGGCTTGCTGATCACTTGGTGGCCGGAGTCGTGCTGCTGCCCGGAACCGCGTTCGTTGAAATGGCGGTGCGGGCGGGTGATGAGGTCGGGTGTGACCTGGTCGAGGAACTGACTTTGCAGACCCCGCTTGTTGTGCCTGATGCCGGTGCGGTGCATGTGCAGGTCGTCGTTGGAGAACCAGACGAGACCGGTCGTCGTGGCGTCGACATGTATTCTCGGCCTGAGGACAGTGTTCAGCAGGAATGGACGCACCATGCGACTGGCACGCTGGCCAGTGGTGCTGGTGTTGGGGAAGGGCTGGTGGAGTGGCCGCCTGCCGGTGCCGAGTCGGTGTCGCTGGATGGTTTCTACGAGGGCCTTGCTGTGGGTGGGTTGGCGTATGGGCCGGTGTTTCAGGGTGTTCGGGCGGTGTGGCGTCGTGGTGGGGATGTGTTCGCCGAGATCGCGCTTGAGGATTCCAGTGATGTGGAGGGTTTCGGGGTTCATCCGGCTTTGTTGGATGCTGCGTTGCATTCGTTGGTGGTGCGGTCTTCCGATGGCGTTGAGGGGCCTTCGTTGCCGTTTGTGTGGTCGGGTGTTGCCGTTCACGCGATTGGCTCGACTCATGCTCGGGTACGCCTGAGCGCCGACGGGTCGATCGCCCTGGCAGATTCCACGGGTGCCCCGATCGTCACGGTGGATTCGTTGGTCACGCGTGCGCTTGATGCTGCGTCCTTGCAGGCGCGTGTGGATTCTTTGTTTGCGGTGTCGTGGTCGCCGGTGTCTGTGGTGGCTGGGGATGTCGGTGGCACGTTGTTGCGTGCGATTGGTGATTCTGATGTGCGGGTTCGTACGGTGTGGGCTCTGGGAGAGTTGCAGGAGTGGTTGCGTTCTGGTGAGGGTGTTCTGGTGGTGGCGACCTCAGGTTCGGTCGCAGCATTGGACGGTGACCAGATCGTTGATCTGGCTGGGTCTGCCGTGTGGGGTTTGGTGCGGTCGGCGCAGTCGGAGCACCCGGGCCGGTTCGTTCTGGTGGACACCGACACCCCTGCGGATCTGGACAGTCTCGATCTCGCTGAGGTCGTGGCCACTGGCGAGCCGCAGCTTGTTTTGCGTGGTGGTGTTCTGTATTCAGCTCGCCTGAATTCTGTATCCGCGAGCGCGGGCGGTGGGTGGGGTGAGGGTTCTGTTCTGGTGACGGGTGCGTCCGGTGCCTTGGGCAGTGTGGTGGTCCGGCACTTGGTGGAGCAGGGCGTGCCCGGTTTGGTGTTGGTCAGTCGTCGTGGTGGTGATGCCCCTGGCATGGCTGAGTTGGTTCAGTGGGCCAGTGACCGTGGTGTGCAGGTGGTGGTGGCTGCGGCGGATGTGGCTGATCGTGCGCAGGTCGAGATGGTCCTCGGGCTGGCGCCTGTGGGTCTGCCGGTGACCTCGGTGGTTCATGCGGCTGGTGTGCTGGACGACGGGATGCTGGAGTCCCTTACTGCTGAGCAGGTCGGCAAGGTCTTCGGGCCGAAGGTTGATGCGGCGTGGAATCTGCATGAGGCCACCCTGGGCCTGGGGTTGTCGCGGTTTGTGTTGTTCTCATCGGCCGCGGGTGTGTTCGGCAATGCTGGGCAGGCGAACTACGCGGCGGCGAACTCGTACTTGGATGCTCTCGCCGCCTATCGGATCGGGCGGGGCCTGCCTGCGGCGTCGTTGGCGTGGGGTCTGTGGCAGCGCGGCATGGGCGACACACTCGACGAGAGCGACCGGCGTCGTCTCGCTCGTACAGGACGTGCGTTGTCAGACGAAGAAGGCATGGCGCTCTTCGAGCTGACCAGCGCTGGCGGGGTGTGGGTGCCGACCCACCTTGACCTCGCCGGGTTCGCGGCCGGAGACGTGGAGGTTCCCGCATTGCTGCGGGGGTTGGTGCGTCGGCCGGTCCGGCGGACCAGCGCCCGTCAGGTCGACACCGAGCTTGCCGCCCGTTTGTCCGGTTTGGACGATGTTGCGGCGCATGCACTTTTGTTGGACATCGTGTGTGCCGAGACAGCGACCGTGCTGGGGTTCGCGCGGGCGAGTCAGGTGGATCCGGCGCGGTCGTTCGGCGAGATCGGTTTCGACTCGTTGACTGCGGTGGAGTTGCGTAACCGGTTGAGTGCTGTGACGGGAGTGTCACTGCCCGCGACCTTGGTGTTCGACTACCCCAATCCTGAGGCGCTGGCCGGTTTGCTGGTTGAAAAGCTGGTGGTGGGTAGGGGTGGTCTGGGGTTGGTTGTGGGGGCGGAGTCCGCGACTGTAGGGGAGCCGATCGCGATTGTGGGGATGGCCTGCCGGTATCCGGGTGGCGTCGGTTCGCCTGAGGAGTTGTGGTCTGTGTTGTGTGGCGGGGGTGATGTTGTGTCGTTGTTCCCCACGGATCGTGGGTGGGATGTCGAGGGCTTGTATCACCCGGATCCTGATCACCCTGGGACGTCGTATGCCCGTGAGGGTGGTTTCCTGCACAACGCTGCGGAGTTCGACGCTGGGTTCTTCGGTTTGTCCCCGCGTGAGGCGGTTGCGACCGATCCGCAGCAGCGGTTGTTGCTGGAGACGTCGTGGGAGGCTTTTGAAAGCGCTGGGATCGACCCGGGGTCGGTTCGGGGTAGCAAGACTGGGGTGTTCGCCGGGGTGATGCACTACGACTATGCCTCGGTGGTCGGTAACGCGATCGACGGCGAAGGATTCGTAGGCACTGGCGCGACGGGCAGCGTCTTGTCCGGCCGTGTGTCCTACACCTTCGGGTTCGAGGGTCCTGCGGTGACGGTGGACACTGCGTGTTCGTCGTCGCTGGTGTCCCTGCACCTGGCTGCACAGGCCCTGCGCACGGGTGAATGCACCATGGCCCTGGCTGGTGGTGTGACCGTGATGGCGACCCCGGGGGTGTTCATCGGGTTCAGTCGTCAGCGTGGCCTGGCTGCTGATGGTCGTTGCAAGCCCTTCGCAGCCGCGGCGGACGGCACGGGCTGGTCGGAGGGTGTGGGCATGCTCTTGCTGGAGCGCCTCTCCGACGCGAAGCGGAACGGACATCCGGTCCTTGCGGTTGTCGCGGGTTCGGCGGTCAACCAGGACGGTGCGTCCAGCAGTCTGACCGCTCCGAACGGCCCCTCCCAGCAGCGCGTGATCCGTCAGGCCTTGGCGAATGCCGGTGTGGCCGCGTCTGAAGTCGATGTTGTGGAGGCTCACGGCACTGGTACCACGTTGGGTGATCCGATTGAGGCGCAGGCGTTGTTGGCGACGTATGGCCAGGAGCGCGGCGGTGACCCGTTGTGGTTGGGGTCGGTCAAGTCGAATCTTGGTCATACTCAGGCTGCGGCTGGTGTTGCTGGTGTGATCAAGATGGTGCAGGCGATGCGGCATGGTGTGCTTCCTCAGACGTTGCATGTCGATGAGCCGACGCCGCACGTTGACTGGTCTGAGGGCAATGTCGAGCTGTTGACCGAGTCGCGTGTTTGGGACACCAACGGTCGGCCACGTCGGGCTGGCGTGTCGTCCTTCGGGATCAGTGGCACGAACGCCCACGTCATCCTGGAGCAGGCTCCGGATACGCCTGTGGTGCCGGTGCCGGTGCCGGTTGCCGCTGGTGTGGTGCCGTGGATTCTGTCGGGCAAGACCCCTGAGGCGGTTCGGGCGCAGGCTCTGCGGTTGCGGTCGTTTGTGGAGGACCGCCCTGAGTTGTCCTCGGTGGATGTGGCCTACTCGCTAGCGACTTGTCGTTCGGCCATGGATCTGCGGGCTGCTGTTGTAGGCCCTACGCGTGAGGAGCTTGTGGCGGGTCTTGCGAGTGTGGATGTGGTTGGTGGGTCTGGTCGGGTTGGTGTGGTGTTCACGGGTCAGGGCGCTCAGTGGGCGGGCATGGCCGCAGGTCTCTACGGCCAGTTCCCGGTGTTCACCCGGACTGTGGACGAGATCTGCGCTCTGATGGGCCTCGAGCCGTCGGTGGTGACCGACCCGGATGCCGTGGTGGACCCGACCGGGACTGCGCAGCGGGTGCTGTTCATGATCGAGGTCGCGTTGTGGCGGCAGTTGCAGGCTTGGGGTGTGAAGGCTGAGGTGGTTGCGGGGCATTCGGTGGGTGAGATCTCGGCTGCTCATGTGGCCGGGGTGTTGTCGCTTGAGGACGCTTGTGTTCTGGTCTCGGCCAGGGCGAAGTTGATGCAGGCCTTGCCTGAGGGTGGCGCGATGGTGTCCGTTGCCGCCAGCGAGGACATCGTGACTCCGCTTCTGATCGAGGGTGTCTCGATTGCTGCGGTGAACGGTCCGGCCTCGGTCGTGCTGTCCGGTCCTGAGATCGCAGTCGATCAAGTTGCTGCGGTTCTGGCGGAGGAGGGCGTGAAGACTCGCAAGTTGCGGGTGAGTCATGCGTTCCATTCGGCGTTGATGGAGCCGATGTTGGCGGACTTCGCTGACGCGATTTCGGGTGTCGAGTTCGGGATACCGAGTCTCGCTGGGGTTTCTACAGTGACCGGTGCGGTGGTCACAAGTGAGTGGAGTGACCCGGGCTACTGGGTGCGTCAGGTTCGTGAGCCGGTTCGGTTCGCGGATGCGGTATCGGCTCTGACTGCCGATGTGGTTCTGGAGATCGGCCCGGATGCGGTGTTGTCGGCGATGGGGCCGGACAGCGTCTCCGACGACGTCGTCTTCATTCCGACTTTGCGGCGCAATCGCGACACGGAGATCGACCTGGTCCAGGCGTTGGCGCGGCTGCACACCCACGGCGTGACCGTCGACTGGGAGGCGTTCTTCGCCCCCTACAAGCCGAACAGGGTCGACCTGCCCACCTACGCCTTCCAACGACAGCACTACTGGCCTGCCCCTGGCAGTTCCAGTGGCGATGCGTCCGGGCTGGGGCTCGGGGCGGTGGAGCATCCGTTGCTGGGTGCGGCCGTCTCGATTCCCGAGACCGGCGGGGTGCTGCTGACCGGCCGTGTGTCGGTGGACTTGGCGCCGTGGCTGGCGGATCACCGCGTCGCCGGGCATGTGCTGGTGCCGGGGACGGCGCTCGTGGAGATGGCCGTGCGGGCAGGCGGCGAAGTCGGCTGCCCGGCCTTGGAAGAGCTCACTCTTCAGGCGCCGTTGGTGTTGCCGGAGTCCGGGGCGGTGCAGGTGCAGGTCTGGGTGGACGGCCCGGATGAGCAAGAGCGGCGCCCGGTACGGATCTACTCCCGGTCCCAGCAGGCTGACGACCCCACGGTTGCGTGGACGCTGAACGCTTCGGGGACCCTCACCGCCGCCACATCCGTTACCCGACAGGCACTGCTCGTGTGGCCGCCGTCAGGGGCGAAGCCGGTCGACCTCGGTGACTTCTACGAGCGCACGGCGGACGCGGGCCTGGAGTACGGGCCGGTGTTCCAGGGCTTGCGGGCGGCGTGGGAACACGGCGAAGACCTCTACGCCGAAGTCGCCCTCCCCGAGAACACCGACGTCTCCGGCTACGACATGCACCCGGCGCTGCTCGACGCGGCCTTGCACAGCATCGCGCTGGGCTCCTTCGCAGCGGAAACCGGAAAACCCAACCTTCCCTTCGCGTGGAACGGCGTGTCCCTGCACGGGACGGGCACACGGGCCCTGCGGGTGAAGGTGTCGGCGGTTGGGAGCGGAGCCGGGCTCGAGATCACCGATGACACCGGGCTTCCCGTCGCGTCCGTGGACTCGCTCGTGGTCCGTCCGCTCGCTGCGGCGCACCTGGAGGCGAGTGACCCGGTCTTCGAGCCGGTGTGGCAGCGCGTGTCCGGAGAGGACAGTGCACCGGCGAGCGCATGGGCGCTGGTGGGCGACCATGACGAAGCGATGGTCGCCGGGCTTGCCGAGGCTGGAATCAGCCTGGACGGCGTCGCCTCCGAAATCGTGGTGCTGCCCTTGCTGTCCGAGCGTGACAGCGATGTGCCCGCTGCCGTGCGCGCCGCTGTCGGTGAAGTGCTCCGGTTCACGCAGGACTGGCTCGCTGACGAAACGAACGCGGACAGCAGGCTGGTCGTGGTGACCAGGGGCGCGGTCGCGACCCGTGCCGACGAGGGCATCCGCGACCTGGCCGGTGCCGCGGCGCTCGGTCTGCTGCGTTCGGCGCAGTCCGAGAACCCCGGCCGGATCCTGCTCGTCGATGGGGACGATGTCTCCTGGCAGACCTTGCCTGGCGTCGTGACGCTGGAGGAGAACCAGATTGCTCTTCGCGGCGGCGAATCGTACGCGCTCCGGTTGGGCAAGGCAGCGGCGCCGACCGAGGAACCCCGCACCTGGGATCCCGCGGGCACGGTGTTGCTGACCGGTGCTTCCGGTGTGCTCGGCGGCGTTTTCGCCCGGCACCTGGTGGCCGATCGGGGCGTCCGGCGGTTGCTGCTGGTCAGCCGTCGCGGCATCGCGGCGCCGGAGATGGAGCCGCTGGTCAAGGAGTTGGAATCGCTCGGTGCCGAGGTGACAGTGGCGGCGTGTGACGTGGCCGACCGAAATGCGCTGGCCTCTGTGCTGGCCGCTGTGGATCCCGCGCACCCAGTGACCGCGGTCGTGCACACAGCCGGTGTGCTGGACGACGGCGTCCTGGGTTCCCTGACGCCGGAGCGGCTCGACACCGTGCTGCGGCCGAAGGTGGACGCGGCGTGGAACCTGCACGAGCTCACCTCGGGTCTCACGCACTTCGTGCTGTTCTCGTCCGCCGCCGGGCTCATGGGCGGTGCCGGGCAAGCCAACTACGCGGCGGCGAACACGTTCCTGGACGCACTGGCGCACCAGCGCCGCGCAGCGGGGCTGCCCGCGACGTCACTCGCCTGGGGACTGTGGGCCGAGAGCGGCACGCTGACCGCGCACCTCGACAACAAGGACGTCCGCAGGATGTCGCGGTCGGGCGTCGAGGCGCTGACCAACGCACAGGGCACGCGACTGTTCGACATCGCCACCGACGCGGACACGGCTGTGGCGGTCCCGGTCGCACTCGACCTGCGGCAGCTGCGGCAACTCGCCGACGACGGTGTGCTGCCGCCGCTGCTGCGTGGTCTGGTCCGTACGGTCGCACGCAGGCCGCAACTCACGGAAAGCTTGCTGCACAAGCTGCGGGTCACGCCCGAAGCCGAGCGCGTCGACGTCACCCTCGCGGCCGTGTGCACACAGGTGGCTGTCACGTTGGGCTTCAACGGCCCGGAGGCGATCGACCGGGCCAAGAGCTTCACCGAACTCGGTTTCGACTCGCTCACCGCGGTCGAACTGCGCAACCGGCTCAACGAGTCCACTGGTCTCCGTCTCCCGGCGACACTCGTCTTCGACTACCCGACGCCGAGTGCGCTCGCCACCTGGATCGCCGGTGAGCTGGTGCCGTCGGACGGCGTGGACGAGGCCGAGACGACCGTCCGCGAGCTGCTGGCGAACATCCCGATGAAGCGGCTGCGTGAAGCGGGACTGTTCGACGTGCTGCTCGGGATGGCCGGTGGCACCGGCAACGAGTCCGTTGTGGACTTCGATGTGACCGATTCGATTGACGGCATGGACACCGACGCCTTGATCCAGCTGGCGCTTGAAGACGCCGGGGCACGAGACGCGAACTGGGAAGTGTGAGAGAGCACATGGGGAACTCGCCGGAGAAGGTCGTTGACGCGCTTCGGGCGTCGCTGAAGGAAACGGGGCGCCTCCGCGAGCAGAATCGGCAGCTGGCGGCCGCCGCGCGGGAGCCGATCGCGATCGTCGGGATGGCCTGCCGCTATCCCGGCGGCGTCGGGACCCCGGAGCAGCTGTGGGATCTGGTCACCTCGAACGGCGACTCGATCTCCGAGTTCCCCACCGACCGGGGCTGGGACCTCTCGGCGCTCTACGACCCGGACCCCGCCCACCTCGGCACGGCCTACACCCGGCACGGCGGGTTCCTGCACGACGCGGCGGAGTTCGACCCCGGGTTCTTCGGGATCTCGCCCCGCGAGGCCGTCGCGATGGACCCGCAGCACCGGCTGCTGCTGGAAACCGCGTGGGACACGTTCGAGGACGCGGGAATCGACCCGACCACGCTGAAGGGCACCCGGACCGGCGTCTACGCCGGTGTGATGTACCAGGACTACGCCGAAGTGGTCGGCCAGGGCGACAACCTGGCCGAGGGCTTCATGGGGGTCGGCGGCAGCATCGCGACCGGCCGCGTGTCCTTCACCTTCGGGTTCGAGGGTCCTGCGGTGACGGTGGACACGGCGTGTTCGTCGTCGCTGGTTGCCCTGCACCTGGCGGCGCAGGCCCTGCGCACCGGCGAGTGCACGCTTGCGTTGGCGGGCGGGGTCACCGTGATGACCACCCCGCAGATCTTCGTCGAGTTCAGCCGTCAGCGCGGCCTGTCGGTCGACGGCCGCTGCAAGCCGTTCGCGGCCGCGGCGGACGGCACCGGCTGGGCGGAGGGCGCGGGCCTGATCCTGCTGGAGCGGTTGTCGGATGCTCAGCGCAATGGGCATCAGGTTCTGGCTGTGGTGCGGGGTTCGGCGATCAACCAGGACGGCGCGTCGAACGGGTTGACGGCCCCGAACGGTCCGTCGCAGCAGCGGGTGATTCGCCAGGCTCTGGCGAACGCCCGGTTGTCCGCCGACCAGGTCGACGTGGTCGAAGCCCATGGCACAGGGACTCCGCTGGGTGACCCGATCGAGGCGCAGGCTCTGCTGGCCACTTATGGTCAGGATCGCGCTGAGCCGTTGTGGTTGGGGTCGATCAAGTCGAACATCGGGCACACCCAGGCGGCTGCTGGAGTTGCCAGTGTGATCAAGATGGTTCAAGCCATGCGCCACGGCGTAATGCCGCGGACGCTGCACGTGGACGAGCCGACGCCGCACGTCGACTGGTCGGCCGGTGCGGTGGAACTGTTGACCGAGCAACGTGTTTGGGAGACCGACGGCAGCCCGCGCCGGGCAGCCGTTTCCTCCTTCGGTATCAGCGGTACGAACGCGCACGTCATTTTGGAGGAGGCGCCCGCTGAGGGTGTGGCGGATGTGCCGGTTTCCGGTGGTGTGGTGCCTTGGGTGCTGTCGGGCAAGACCCCGGAAGCGGTTCGGGCTCAGGCTGAGCGGCTTATGTCCTTTGTGGAAGAGCGGCCTGACCTGTCTGTCGCGAACATCGCCTACTCGCTGGTTTCTTCGCGTGCGGCGTTGGAATCACGCGCTGTGGCGGTGGGTTCGTCGCGGGATGAGCTGCTGGCGAGCCTGGCTGCCCTGCTGGACGATCCCGCAGCGGTTACCGCGCCTACTGGGCCGGGTGGCCGGGTTGTGTTGGTGTTCCCGGGTCAGGGTTCGCAGTGGGTCGGGATGGCCGAGGCCCTGTGGGAGTCCTCACCGGTTTTCGGGGCGCGGATGCAGGATTGCGCTGAGGCGCTGGCACAGCATGTTGATTGGTCGTTGCGTGAGGTAGTGGCTGATTCTGTTGCGTTGGCTCGTGTTGATGTGGTGCAGCCGGTGTTGTGGGCTGTGATGGTGTCGTTGGCTGAGGTGTGGCGTTCGTTGGGTGTGGTTCCTGCTGCTGTGGTGGGCCATTCCCAGGGTGAGATCGCTGCTGCGTGTGTCGCGGGTGCGCTGTCACTGGAGGACGGTGCTCGTGTTGTGGCGTTGCGCAGTCGGGCGATCTTGAAGTTGGCGGGTCAAGGCGGGATGGTTTCGCTGTCGTGTCCGCTGGAGATCGCGCGGGAAGTCTGTGCGAGTGTTGGCGCGTCGATCGCGGCGGTGAATGGTGCTGAGCAGATCGTGGTTTCCGGCACTGTCGCGGTGTGCGATCAGGTGGTCAGCGACTGTGAGCGGCGGGGGGTGCGGGCGCGGCGGATCGAGGTGGACTATGCCTCGCACTCGCCTCAGGTAGAAGGTCTTCGCGATGAGTTGCTAGATGTCTTGCGGCCGATCACGCCGGTCAAGGGCACGGTTCCTGTGGTGTCCACGGTGACGGGTGAGTGGTTGTCGGGCGAAGAGATGGACGCCGAGTACTGGGTGGACAATCTTCGGCGTACGGTGCAGTTCTCCGCAGCTATTGCGGATTTGCAGGCTCAGGGCTGCTCGACTTTCGTTGAGTCGTCGGCGCATCCGGTTCTGACCACGGCAATTGGCGACACGATCGCTGACGGTGTGGTGGTCGGGACGTTGCGGCGTGACCAGGGTGACCTGGCGCAGGTGCTGCGTTCGGCGGGGCAGCTGTGGGCTGCGGGCGTACCGGTGGATTGGGCCGGGTATCTCAGCACCGGTTGGCCCGAGGCGCGCAGGGTGTCACTGCCGACGTATGCGTTCCAGCGGCAACGGTTCTGGCCCGCTGCCGGTGGTTTTGGCGGAGACGCGTCCGGGCTGGGCCTGGGTGTGGTGGAGCACCCGTTGCTGGGTGCGGCCGTCTCGATCCCCGAAACCGGTGGCGTCCTGCTGACCGGTCGCCTGTCCGTGGATCTGTTGCCCTGGTTGGCTGATCACCGTGTCGCCGGGCATCTCCTGCTGCCGGGGACAGCCCTGGTCGAGCTGGCCATCCGCGCCGGTGACGAAATCGGCTGCCCCAGCCTCGATGAGCTCACCCTTCAGGCGCCGTTGGTGTTGCCGGAGTCCGGGGCGATGCAGGTGCAGGTCTGGGTCGACGCCCCCGACGAGCACGGCCGCCGCCCGGTCCGGATCTACTCCCGGGCGCACCAGCCCGACGACCCGACCACCGCGTGGACGCACAACGCCACCGGGACCCTCACAGACACCACTCCCGCCACCCCGCAACCGCTCGACGCGTGGCCACCGGCAGGCGCGACGCCGATCGATCTTGATGGCTTCTACGAACACACCGCGTCCGCTGGCCTGGCGTACGGGCCGGTTTTCCAAGGTCTAGGAAGCGCGTGGGAACACGACGGCAACCTCTACGCCGAAGTCGCCCTCCCCGAGGACACCGACGCCTCCCGCTACGCACTGCACCCCGCCCTGCTCGACGCGGCCCTGCACCCCTTGCTGACCACCAAGTCCACAGGCGGGACTCTCAGTCTGCCGTTCGCCTGGGCCGGTGTCGCCTTGTACGCGACCGGTGCCACCGCGCTCAGGGTGAAACTGACCCCGGAAGGCACCGACCGGTACGCCGTCCTGGTCGCGGATACCGCAGGCGCCCCGGTGGCCTCGGCCGACTCGCTCACCGTGCGTCCGCTGGCCGAAGGCGGACTGGACGGCCCGGCCCGGTCCGAGTCGCTGTTCACGGTGAACTGGGTGAAAGTTCCGCTCGGAGAAGCAGAGCCAGTCTCCTGCGCGGTCATTTCCGGCAGCGACGCACGACTCACCGCGGCCTTCCCGAACCTCGAAACCAGCACCGGCCTGGACGCGCTCCGCGACCTCGACGTCGTGCCCGAGTTCGTGTTCGCCGTGGTCCGCACGTCCGGCGACGACTCGATGGCGGCCAACGTCCGCGCCGCCACCACCGAGATGCTCGGCCTCCTTCAGGACTGGCTCGCGGAGGAGCGCTTCGACAGCAGCCGACTGGTCGTTCTCACCACCGGCGCGGTGCCCGCCCAGCCCGGCGAGCACATCCGTGACCTCGCCCAGGCCGCTGTCATAGGCCTGGTGCGGACGGCGCAGACCGAAAACCCCGGGCGGATCGTGCTCGTCGATCTCGACGACGACAGCACACCCCTGCCTGCCGCACTCGCGACCGGCGAACCGGAACTCGCCCTGCGCGGGGGCGTCACGTACGCGCCGAGGCTGGCCCGGGCCGCCTCGGGCGACGGGCTCGTACCCCCTGCCGACGAGTACTGGCACCTCGGGGTGTCGGAGCGCGGCTCGCTCGGGAACCTCGGCCTGTTCCCCTTCACCGAGGCCGCCGAGCCGCTCGGCGACGGCGAGGTGCGAATCGAGGTCCACGCCGCCGGGATGAACTTCCGGGACGCGCTCAACGCGCTGGGCATGTACCCGGGTGATCCAGGGGACCTCGGCGCCGAGGCCGCGGGCGTGGTGCTCGACATCGGTCCAGGCGTCACCGGGCTCGTGCCGGGCGATCGCGTCACCGGCATCATGGGCGGCGGGTTCGGCACCGTCGCCGTCACCGACCACCACCTGCTGGTGAAGATCCCGGACGACTGGTCGTTCGTGACCGCCGCGTCCGTGCCCGTCGTGTTCGCGACCGCCTACTACGGACTGGTCGACCTCGCGGACCTGCGGGCAGGCGAATCCGTGCTGGTCCACGCCGTCGCCGGCGGGGTCGGTATGGCCGCCACCCAGCTCGCCCACCACCTCGGTGCCACCGTCTTCGGCACCGCGAGCCGGGGCAAGTGGGCCACAGCCAACGCATGCGGTGTGTCGGGCGAACGGCTCGCGTCGTCGCGTGACCTGGGCTTCGAGGAGCAGTTCCGCGCTGCCACCGGGGGCGCGGGTGTCGACGTGATCCTGAACTCGCTGACGGGTGAGTTCGTGGACGCGTCGGCGCGGCTGCTGCCCCGGGGCGGCCGGTTCGTCGAAATGGGCAAGATCGACATCCGGGACGCGGCCGACGTCGCGGTGGCCTATCCCGGCGTGCGGTACCAGGCATTCGACGTGCTGGACGCGGGGAAGGTACGGCTCGGCGAGATCCTGGCCGAACTGATGCGGCTGTTCGAGGTGGGCGCGTTGCGGCCGCTGCCGATCACGGCATGGGACGTCCGGCAAGCGCCGGAAGCGTTCCGTCAGCTCAGCCAGGCGAAGCACACCGGCAAACTGGTCCTGACCACGCCGTCCGACTACGACAAGCAGGGCGCGTACCTGGTGACGGGTGCGAGCGGCGTGCTGGGCGGTGTCATCGCGCGGCATCTCGTCCGCGAACACGGTGTCAGCCGTCTTGTCCTGCTCAGCCGACGCGGCATCGACGCACCGGGCATGACCGAACTCCGGGACGAGCTCGTCTCGCTCGGCGCCGAAGTAGCCGTCACGGCATGTGACGCGGCCGACCGCGCGGCCCTGACCGGTGTCCTCGAAGGACTACCGGAAGGCTGGTTGTTGCGTGGTGTCGTGCACTCGGCGGGCGTGCTCGACGACGGCGTCCTCGGTTCGATGACCCCGGAGCGGATCGACGCGGTCCTGCGGCCGAAGGTGGACGCGGCCTGGAACCTGCACGAGCTCACCACCGGGCTGGACCTCACGCACTTCGTGCTGTTCTCCTCCGCGGCCGGGACCTTCGGAACCGGTGGGCAGGCCAACTACGCGGCGGCAAACGCTTTCGTCGACGCCCTCGCGTCGCGACGCCGTGCCGCCGGGCTCCCGGCGACCTCGCTGGCCTGGGGCCTGTGGGCCGACGCCAGCGAGATGACCGGCCAGATGACCGAGCGGGACGTGAGCCGGGTCGGGTCCAGTGGCCTGTCCCAAGCCGAGGGCCTGGCGGCGTTCGACGCCGCACTGGCGCTCGGTGACCCGGTCGTGATCCCGATGAACCTGCGACTCCCACCGGCTTCCGCCGCGACGCCCGCGTTGTTGCGCGGGCTGGTACGCGGCGCGAACCGCCGTACCGTCGAAGCGGGACCCGGTTCGTTCGACGCGTTGCGGCGCCGCCTCGAAGTACTCGACCAGCCAGGCCGGGTCGAGCTGGTCATGGACCTCGTCCGGGCACAGGCCGGAGCCGTGCTCGGCTACGGGTCGGCCGACCAGATCTCGCCCCGGTTGGCCTTCAAGGACCTGGGTTTCGACTCGCTCACCGCGGTCGAACTGCGCAACCGGCTGCAAGCGGCGACGGGTCTGCGTCTGTCGGCCACCCTGGTCTTCGACTTCCCGAACGCCACCGCGCTCGCCACGGAACTCGTCACCCAGTTGATCGGTGACGAGCGGGCCACGGCGGCCCCGGTGGCGACAGTGCCGACGGTGACCGCGTCGGACGAGCCGATCGCCATCATCGGCATGGCCTGCAACCTGCCCGGCGGCGTGCGCACCCCGGACGAACTCTGGGACCTGGTCGTCCGCGGCGAAGGCGGGATCACCCCGTTCCCCACCGACCGGGGCTGGGACGTCGAGAACCTGTACCACCCGGACCCCGACCACCCGGGCACCTCCTACACCCGCGAAGGCGGCTTCCTGCAGGACGCCGGTGACTTCGACCCCGCGTTCTTCGGGATCTCCCCGCGTGAAGCACTCGCGATGGACCCGCAGCAGCGGCTGCTGCTCGAAGTCTCCTGGGAGGCACTGGAACGAGCCGGTCTGGACCTCGACGAGCTGCGTGGCAGCCGGACCGGTGTGTTCGCGGGCCTGACCTACCACGACTACGGCAGCCGTCTGGAAGACGAATCGGACACCGCGATCGACGGTTTCGTGGGGTCGGGCAACTCCGGCAGTGTCGTGTCGGGCCGTATTTCGTACACGTTCGGGTTCGAGGGTCCTGCGGTGACGGTGGACACGGCGTGTTCGTCGTCGTTGGTGGCATTGCACTGGGCGATGCAGTCGTTGCGTAGCGGTGAGTGCACCATGGCGTTGGCCGGGGGCGTCACCGTCATGGCCACGCCTACGGCGTTCGTCGATTTCAGTCGGCAGCGTGGTTTGGCCGCTGACGGTCGTTGTAAGGCTTTCTCCAGCACTGCTGACGGCACCGGTTGGGGTGAGGGTGTCGGCATGCTCGTGGTGGAGCGGTTGTCCGATGCTCAGCGGTTGGGGCATCGGGTTTTGGCGGTGGTGCGGGGTTCGGCGATCAATCAGGATGGTGCGTCGAATGGTTTGACGGCGCCGAATGGTCCGTCGCAGCAGCGGGTGATTCGTCAGGCTTTGGCGAATGCCGGTGTTGCTGCTTCGGACGTCGACGTTGTCGAGGCTCACGGCACTGGTACCACGTTGGGTGATCCGATTGAGGCGCAGGCGTTGTTGGCGACGTATGGCCAGGATCGCGGCGGTGACCCGTTGTGGTTGGGTTCGGTCAAGTCGAATCTTGGTCATACGCAGGCGGCTGCTGGTGTTGCTGGTGTGATCAAGATGGTGCAGGCGATGCGGCATGGTGTGTTGCCGCAGACGTTGCATGTCGATGAGCCGACTCCGCATGTGGATTGGTCTGAGGGCAATGTCGAGCTGTTGACTGAGTCGCGTGTTTGGGTCACCGACGGTCGGCCGCGTCGGGCTGGTGTGTCGTCGTTCGGGATCAGTGGCACCAACGCACACGTCATCCTGGAGCAGGCTCCTAACAGCCTTGCGGCGGAGGCACCGAATGTCTCCGGTGTGGTGCCGTGGGTGCTGTCGGGCAAGAACTCGGAGGCGGTTCGGGCGCAGGCTCTACGGTTGCGGGCGTTTGTGGAGGATCGTCCTGGGTTGTCCGTGGTGGATGTGGCCTACTCGCTAGCGACTACGCGTGGGGTCATGGATCAGAGGGCCGCTGTTGTAGGCCCTACGCGTGAGGATCTTCTGGCGGGCCTTGCGAGTGTCAGTGTGGTTGGTGAGTCTGGTCGGGTTGGTGTGGTGTTCACGGGTCAGGGTGCGCAGTGGGCCGGGATGGCTGCTGGCCTGTACGGCAAGTTCGACGTGTTCACGGAGGCCGTGGACGAGATCTGCGCTCTGATGGGCCTCGAGCCGTCGGCGGTGACCGACCCGGATGCCGTGGTGGACCCGACCGGTACCGCGCAGCGGGTGCTGTTCATGATCGAGGTCGCGTTGTGGCGGCAGTTGCAGGCTTGGGGTGTGAAGGCTGAGGTTGTTGCGGGTCATTCGGTGGGTGAGATCTCGGCTGCTCATGTGGCCGGGGTGTTGTCTCTTGAGGACGCTTGTGTTCTGGTCTCGGCCAGGGCGAAGTTGATGCAGGCCTTGCCCGAGGGTGGCGTGATGGTGTCCGTTGCCGCCAGTGAGGACTCCGTGGCTCCGTTGTTGGTCGATGGTGTGTCGATCGCCGCGGTCAACGGGCCGACGTCGGTGGTGCTCTCTGGCCCTGAAGCATCGGTCACCGCAGTGGCGGACGCATTGGCTGCCGGAGGTGTGAAAACTCGCGAGCTGCGGGTGAGTCATGCGTTCCATTCGGCGTTGATGGAGCCGATGTTGGCGGACTTCGCTGACGCGATTTCGGGTATCGATTTCGGGATACCGAGTCTCGCTGGGGTTTCTACGGTGACCGGTGCGGCGGTCACAAGTGAGTGGAGTGATCCGGAGTATTGGGTGCGTCAGGTTCGTGAGCCGGTTCGGTTCGCCGATGCCATCACGACTCTCGCTGCGGGTGTGGGCGTGGTGTTGGAGATCGGGCCGGATGCGGTGTTGTCGGCGATGGGTCCGGACAACGTTTCCGGTGACGTGGCCTTCATCCCGACGCTACGCCGCAACCGCGACACCGAAACCGAGCTCGTGCAGGCGTTGGCGCGGCTGCACACCCACGGCGTGACCGTCGACTGGAAGGCTTTCTTCGCTCCCTACAAACCTTCCCGGGTTGAGCTGCCGACGTATGCGTTCCAGCGGCAGCGGTTCTGGCCTACCGCGGGGCGGTCGCGCGGCGACGCGTCCGGACTGGGTATGGGCGTGGTGGAGCACCCATTGCTGGGTGCGGCGATGGCGTCGGCGGAGTCGGACCGTGTGGTGCTGTCGGGCCGGATCTCGTTGCGCGAACAGTCGTGGCTTGCTGATCATGTGGTCGCTGGTGTGGTGTTGTTGCCGGGGACTGCGTTCGTTGAGATGGCTGTGCGGGCTGGTGACGAGGTCGGGTGCACCCTGGTCGAAGAACTGACTTTGCAGACCCCGCTTGTTGTGCCTGACGCCGGTGCGGTGCACGTACAGGTTATCGTTGGCGAACCAGGCGAGACCGGTCGGCGCAGTATCGATGTCTACTCGCGTCCTGCGGACAGTGTTCAGCGGGAGTGGGTTCTGCATGCGAGCGGCACGTTGACCAATGGCGCTGCCGGTGTGGGGCAAGGGCTGGTCGAGTGGCCGCCTGCCGGTGCCACTCGGATCGACGTGGACGGCTTCTACGACCAAGTCGCCGACCATGGTTTGGTCTACGGGCCGGTGTTCCAGGGACTGCGGAAGGCATGGCGTCGCGGCGAAGAACTCTTCGCCGAGGTTGCCCTCGACGATTCGGCCGACGGGGATGTGCGGGCGTTCGGGATTCATCCGGCTTTGCTGGACGCTGCGCTGCACACTCTTCTTTTGAGGGACGGAAAGGCGGCCGATGCGGGTCCGTCGTTGCCGTTCTCGTGGAGTGGTGTGTCGTTGACGGCCAGTGGGGCATCGAGTGTGCGGGTGCATGTTCGTGCCGATGGCGCTCTGCTTCTGGCTGACAGCACCGGTGCGGAACTGGCTACAGTGGATTCGTTGGTCACGCGTGTGCTCGACGCTGCGTCTCTACAGGCCTCCGTGCGCACCGAGTCGCTGTTTGCGGTGTCGTGGTCGCCGGTTTCTGCGGTGGCTGGCGATGTCACTGGCAACTTGTTGCGTGCGACTGGTGATTCTGATGTGCGGGCTCGTACGGTGTGGGCTCTGGGAGAGTTGCAGGAGTGGTTGCGTTCTGGTGAGGGTGTTCTGGTGGTGGCGACTTGTGGTTCGGTCGCCGCGCTGGACGGTGACCAGATCGTTGATCTGGCTGGGTCTGCCGTGTGGGGTTTGGTGCGGTCGGCGCAGTCGGAGCACCCGGGCCGGTTCGTTCTGCTGGACACCGACACCCCAGAGGCCCTGGACACTCTCGATCTTGCCGAGGTTGTGGCCACCAGTGAACCCCAACTCGTCCTGCGTGGTGGTGTTCTGTATTCAGCTCGCCTGAATTCAGTTACTGCGAATGCAGGCGGCGGTTGGGGCGACGGGTCCGTTTTGATTACGGGTGCGTCGGGCGCACTGGGTGGCGTGGTCGTTCGCCATCTGGTTGAGCAGGGTGTGCCGGGTTTGGTGTTGGTGAGTCGTCGGGGTGGTGATGCGCCGGGGATGGCTGAGCTGGTCGAGTGGGTTCGTGGCCGTGGTGTGCAGGTGTCTGTCGCGGCGGCGGATGTGGCCGACCGCGAGCACGTCGAGATGGTCCTCGGGCTGGCGCCTGTGGGTCTGCCGGTGACCTCGGTGGTTCATGCGGCTGGTGTGCTGGATGACGGGGTTGTGGAATCTCTTACTCCGCAGCAGGTTGAGGCGGTTCTGGCGCCGAAGGCCGACGCTGCGTGGAATCTGCATGAGGCCACCTTGGGTCTGGATTTGTCGCGGTTTGTGTTGTTCTCGTCGGCTGCGGGTGTGTTCGGCAATGCTGGGCAGGCGAATTATGCGGCGGCGAATGCGTACCTTGACGTTCTTGCCGCGTATCGGATTGGCCGAGGTTTGCCTGCGGCGTCGTTGGCGTGGGGTCTGTGGCAGCGAGGTATGGCCGATTCGCTCAACGAGAGCGACCGCCGCCGACTTGGACGCGCGTTGTCGGATGAGGAGGGCATGGCTCTCTTTGAGCTAGCCAGCGCTGGCGGGGTGTGGGTTCCCACTCACCTGGACCTCGCCGGGTTCACGGCCGGGGCTGCCGAGGTTCCTGCATTGCTGCGGGGGTTGGTGCGCCGCCCGACCCGCCGGGTGAGCCGATCCCATGACACTGAACTTGCTACCCGTTTGTCCGGTTTGGATGCTGTTGGGGCGCATGCGGTGTTGATGGACATGGTGTGCGCGGAGACCGCTGCGGTTCTGGGGTTCACACGGTCCGAGCAGGTCGACCCGGCGCAGTCGTTCGGCGAGATCGGTTTCGACTCGTTGACTGCGGTGGAGTTGCGTAACCGGCTGAGTGCCGCTACCGGCGTCCGTCTACCCGCGACCTTGGTGTTCGACTACCCCAATCCTGAGGCGCTGGCCGGTTTGCTGGTTGAAAAGCTGGTGGTGGGTAGGGGTGGTCTGGGGTTGGTTGTGGGGGCGGAGTCCGCGACTGTAGGGGAGCCGATCGCGATTGTGGGGATGGCCTGCCGGTATCCGGGTGGCGTCGGTTCGCCTGAGGAGTTGTGGTCTGTGTTGTGTGGCGGGGGTGATGTTGTGTCGTTGTTCCCCACGGATCGTGGGTGGGATGTCGAGGGCTTGTATCACCCGGATCCTGATCACCCTGGGACGTCGTATGCCCGTGAGGGTGGTTTCCTGCACAACGCTGCGGAGTTCGATGCTGGGTTCTTCGGTTTGTCTCCGCGTGAGGCGGTTGCGACTGATCCGCAGCAGCGGTTGTTGCTGGAGACGTCGTGGGAGGCTTTTGAGAGTGCTGGGATCGACCCGAGGTTGGTTCGGGGTAGCAAGACTGGGGTGTTCGCCGGGGTGATGCACTACGACTATGCCTCGGTGGTCGGTAACGCGATCGAGTCCGGTGAAGGGTTCGTCGGGACCGGTGCGACGGGCGGTGTGTTGTCCGGCCGTGTGTCCTACACCTTCGGGTTCGAGGGTCCTGCGGTGACGGTGGACACGGCCTGCTCGTCCTCACTGGTGGCCCTGCATCTGGCTGCGCAAGCCCTGCGGCAGGGCGAGTGCGATCTCGCGTTGGCCGGTGGTGTGACGGTCATGGCGACCCCAGGAGTGTTCGTCGGGTTCAGCCGTCAGCGTGGGTTGGCACCCGATGGTCGTTGCAAACCCTTCGCGGCTGCGGCGGACGGCACCGGCTGGGGCGAAGGCGTGGGCATGCTGCTGGTGGAGCGGCTGTCGGACGCGAAGCGGAACGGGCACCCGATTCTGGCTGTTGTCGCGGGTTCGGCGGTCAACCAGGATGGTGCTTCCAGTAGTTTGACCGCTCCGAATGGTCCGTCGCAGCAGCGCGTGATCCGCCAGGCCTTGGCCAATGCTGGTGTGTCAGCGTCTGATGTGGATGCTGTGGAGGCGCATGGAACCGGCACCACCTTGGGTGACCCGATCGAGGCGCAGGCTCTGCTGGCGACCTATGGCCAGGATCGCACCGAGCCGCTGTGGCTCGGATCGATCAAGTCGAATATCGGGCACACGCAGGCGGCTGCTGGTGTTGCTGGTGTGATCAAGATGGTGCAGGCGATGCGGCATGGTGTGTTGCCGCGGACGTTGCATGTCGATGAGCCGACGCCGCATGTGGATTGGTCTGAGGGCAATGTCGAGTTGCTGACTGAGTCGCGTGTTTGGGACACCAACGGTCGGCCACGCCGCGCGGGCGTGTCGTCGTTCGGGATCAGTGGCACCAATGCTCATGTCATCTTGGAGCAGGCTCCGGATACGCCTGTGGTGCCGGGGCCGGTTTCCTCTGGTGTGGTGCCGTGGATTCTGTCGGGCAAGAGCTCGGAGGCGGTTCGGGCGCAGGCTCTGCGGTTGAGGTCGTTTGTGGAGGACCGTCCTGGGTTGTCCGTGGTGGATGTGGCCTACTCGCTAGCGACTACGCGTGGGGTCATGGATCAGAGGGCCGCTGTTGTAGGCCCTACACGTGAGGATCTTGTGGCGGGCCTTGCGAGTGTGGATGTGGTTGGTGGGTTTGGCCGGGTTGGTGTGGTGTTCACGGGTCAGGGCGCTCAGTGGGCGGGCATGGCCGCAGGTCTCTACGGCAAGTTCCCGGTGTTCACCCGGACTGTGGACGAGATCTGCGCCCTGATGGACCTGAGTCCCGCTGTGGTGACTGACCCGGATGCCGTGGTGGACCCGACCGGTATCGCACAGCGGGTGCTGTTCATGATCGAGGTCGCGTTGTGGCGGCAGTTGCAGGCATGGGGCCTGAAGGCTGAGGTTGTTGCGGGGCATTCGGTGGGTGAGATCTCGGCTGCTCATGTGGCCGGGGTGTTGTCGCTGGAAGATGCTTGTGTTCTGGTCTCAGCCAGGGCGAAGTTGATGCAGGCCTTGCCCGAGGGTGGCGCGATGGTGTCCGTTGCCGCCAGCGAGGACGCCGTGGCTCCGCTGGTGGTCGATGGTGTGTCGATCGCTGCAGTGAACGGCCCGGCTTCAGTGGTGCTGTCCGGCATCGAGTCCGCGGTTGACCAGGTACTCGCCGGGTTGGATGTGAAGACCCGGAAGCTGCGGGTGAGTCACGCGTTCCACTCGGCGTTGATGGAGCCGATGCTGGCGGACTTCGCTGACGCGATTTCGGGTATCGAGTTCGGGACACCGATTCTCAACGGGGTTTCCACGGTTACCGGTGCCGCGGTCTCGGATGAGTGGAGTGACCCGGGTTATTGGGTGCGTCAGGTTCGTGAGCCGGTTCGGTTCGCGGATGCCATCGCGACTTTTGCGGCGGGTGTGGGCACGGTTTTGGAGATCGGGCCGGATGCGGTGTTGTCGGCGATGGGGCCGGACAACGTCCCCGATGTGGCCTTTGTCCCGACTTTGCGGCGCAATCGCGACACGGAGATCGACCTGGTCCAGGCGTTGGCGCGGCTGCACACCCACGGCGTGACCGTCGACTGGGAGGCGTTCTTCGCCCCCTACAAGCCGAACAGGGTCGACCTGCCCACCTACGCCTTCCAACGACAGCACTACTGGCCGTCCGCAGCACCGCTGCGCGGTGACGTGGCCACTGCGGGCCTGGGTGCTGTGGAGCACCCGCTGCTGGGTGCGGTGATGACGTCGGCGGACTTGGACCGTGTAACGCTCTCGGGCCGAATCTCGTTGCGGGAGCAGCCGTGGCTCGGTGATCACGTGGTCGCCGGGATGGTTCTGTTCCCGGGTGCGGCGTTTGTCGAAATGGCTGTGCGAGCTGGTGACGAGGTCGGGTGTGACCTGATCGAGGAACTGACCCTGCGGACCCCGCTCGTGTTGTCCGGTGCTGTGCACCTCCAGGTCACGCTCGGCGAACCCGACGAGAACGGCCGTCGCGGCATCGACATCTACTCCCGACCGGAAGACCAGCCGGAATGGACCCACCACGCCACCGGAACTCTCGGCAACGGTGCCGCGGGTATGGGGGAGGGCCTGACGGAGTGGCCGCCTGCCGGAGCCACCCGGATCGAGGTGGACGGCTTCTACGACCAGGTCGCCGACCACGGTTTGACCTACGGGCCGGTGTTCCAGGGACTGCGGCAGGCATGGCGTCGCGGCGAAGACCTCTTCGCCGAGGTCACGCTCGACGACTCCGGTCACACCGAGGCTTTCGGTATCCACCCGGCGCTGCTCGACGCCGCACTCCACACCCTCCTGCTGAAGGCGGGGGAGACCGGTGAGCCGGGTCCGTCGCTGCCGTTCTCCTGGCGAGGTGTGGCGCTGAAAGCCAGCGGCGCGTCCGGCCTGCGGGTTCATGCCCGGGCTGACGGCACGCTGCTGCTCGCTGACAGCACCGGTGCCGAACTGGCCACAGTGGACGAGCTGCTGACCAGGACGCTCCCGCTCGGACAGCTGCAACACGCCCCGCAGCCGATGTACCGGGTCGAATGGCGTCCCAGCACGCACGCCGCCGGAGATCCGGTCGCGGTCGGGTTGTTCGAGGTCGATGACCTCGGCCTTGCGGACACACTGTCCACAGTCGACGAACCACCCAACGCTGCGTTCCTCTCGCTCGCTGCCAGCGAACAAGACCCGGCAGCATCGGCACACACGCTGACGCACCGGACACTGGCGGCTCTGCAGGCGTGGCTTGCCGAGGACCGCGGTGAGACTGTGCCGTTGGTCGTCGTGACCAAGGCAGACGACCTGGCTTCGGCTGCGGTACAGGGGCTCGTGCGGTCCGCGCAGTCCGAGAACCCCGGTCGGTTCGTGCTCGTCGACATCGACGAAAAGGGTCTGACAGCGGACGTTCTCAGCGCGGTCCTCGCCTCCGGTGAGCCGGAGGTCGCCGTGCGTGGCTCGGAAGTCCTCGTGCCACGGCTGGTCAAGGTGGCCGGACGGCCGTCCCGGATCGAACTCGACACCGACGGCACAGTGCTGGTCACCGGTGCGACCGGTGTTCTCGGCAGGCGGTTCGCCCGGCACCTGGTCAGCGAGTACGGCGTGCGACGGCTCCTGCTCGTCAGCCGCAGCGGGTCGGACGCCCCAGGCGCAGGCGAACTCGTGGACGATCTCACCGGCCTCGGCGCGGAAGTCGTTGTCGCGGCCGCTGACGTGGCGGACCGGGACGCCTTGCGGACGCTGCTGGACAGTGTGGAGCACCCGATCACGGCCGTTGTGCACACCGCGGGCGTGCTGGACGATGGCGTGCTCGCCTCGCTCACGCCGGAGCGGTTCGACACCGTCCTGCGCCCTAAGGTCGACGCCGCGTGGAACCTCCACGAGCTCACCGCTGACCTGCCGCTGCGCGCTTTCGTCCTGTTCTCCTCGGTTTCCGGTGTGCTCGGCGGTCCGGGGCAGGCGAACTACGCGGCGGCGAACGCGTTCCTCGACGCGCTGGCCAGTCATCGCAAGGCCGCTGGTCTTTCGGCCACTGCGCTGGCGTGGGGACGGTGGGCCGAAACCAGTGCGATGACCGGCGGCCTGTCCGACGCGGACGAGAAACGTATGGCCCGCTCCGGAATGGGCGCGTTGTCCTCGGCCGAAGGTGTCGCGCTCTTCGACGCCGCGCTCGGTATGCCGGACGCGCGACCGGTGCCGGTGCGGCTGGAGATCGCCGCGTTGCGTGCACACGCCGACGCTGGGTTGCTGCCGCCTGTGCTCACCGGAGTTCTGCCCAGCGCGGCCCGGCGACGGACGGCGTCCGCAGCGGTGTCGAGCGCGGATTTGGGCGCACGGCTTGGTGCGATGCCGGAGAAGGAAGCCTTTGCCACGGTGCTGGACCTCGTGCTGTCCGCGGTACGGGATGTGCTCGGGCACGTCAGCGTCGACGCGGCAGCGTCCTTCAACGACCTCGGATTCGACTCGCTGACCGCCGTCGAGTTCCGCAACCGGCTCACCGGGCAGACCGGGCTCCGGCTTCCGGCCACGCTGATCTTCGACTACCCGACCGCCGAGGCGCTCGGCCGGTACCTGCACGCCGAACTCGTCGGCGCGCAGACCGGGCAGCCGTCCGCGCTGACCGCGTTCGCCGATCTCGACCGGTTGGAGTCGGCGCTGGCGGGCATCGACGACGTGATCGCGCGGGACCGGATCACCGGCCGGTTGCGGGACCTGCTCGCACTGTTCAGCAGCGCACCCGAAACCGCCGACGCCGTCGCGGGGCGGATGGCGACCGCCACCGACGACGAGATGTTCGCCTTCATCGACGGCGACGCCTGACGTGCAGACACTGGGGCAAGGAGAGGCAACACCGATGGCGAATGAGGACAAGCTCCGCGAGTACCTCAGGCGGGCGACGACCGACCTGCAGCAGACGCGGGAGCGGCTGCGAGCGGCGGAGGAACGCGCCACCGCGCCGATCGCGATCGTCGCCATGAGCTGCCGTTATCCCGGTGGCATCAGCTCGCCGGAGCACCTGTGGCAGCTGGTCGAGTCCGGCGGGGACGCCATCACCGAGTTCCCGGGCGACCGTGGCTGGGACCTCGACCGGCTGTACGACCCGGATTCCGAGCGGGAGTACACCTCCTACACCCGGCAGGGCGGTTTCCTGCACGACGCGGCGGAGTTCGATCCCGCGTTCTTCGGGATCAGCCCCCGGGAGGCCCCGACCGTCGACGCGCAGCAGCGGCTGTTGCTCGAGATCAGCTGGGAGGCGTTGGAACGCGCCGGGATCGACCCGGTTTCGTTGCACGGCAGCCGGACCGGGGTGTTCTCCGGTGTGATGTACCACGACTACTTCGGCTCCAACAGTTCCGGCAGCCTGGTGTCCGGACGGCTCGCGTACACGATGGGTTTCGAGGGCCCGGCGATCACCGTCGACACGGCTTGCTCGTCTTCGCTTGTGTCGCTGCATCTCGCGGTGCAGGCGTTGCGGCGTGGTGAGTGCCCGCTCGCGTTGGCCGGTGGCACGACCGTGATGGCGAGCCCGGCGACGTTCGTGGAGTTCAGCCGTCAGCGCGCGCTGTCGGCCGACGGCCGGTGCAAGTCCTTCGCCGGGGCCGCGGACGGCACCGGCTGGGCCGAGGGTGCTGGGGTCCTGCTGCTGGAAAAGCTTTCCGACGCTCGACGCAACGGTCACCCGGTGCTGGGCGTCATCCGGGGCTCGGCGGTGAACTCCGACGGCGCGTCGAACGGCCTCACCGCGCCCAACGGACCCGCCCAGCAACAGGTGATCCGGCAGGCGCTCGTCGACGCCACCCTGACCGCGGACCAGGTCGACGTCGTCGACGGCCACGGCACCGGCACTGTGCTCGGCGACCCGATCGAGGCCCAGGCCCTGCTGGCGGTCTACGGGCAGGACCGCCCGGCCGATCGTCCGCTGCTGCTCGGGTCGGTCAAGTCGAACATCGGTCACACCCAGGCGGCGTCCGGGGTCGCGGGCGTCATCAAGATGGTCATGGCGATGCGGCACGGCGTGGTGCCCAAGACCCTCCACGTCGACGAGCCGTCACCGCACGTGGACTGGTCGGCAGGACTGGTCGAGCTGGTCACCGAACCGGTGGCGTGGCCGGACACCGGGCGGGCGCGCCGGGCGGCGGTCTCGTCGTTCGGGTTCAGCGGCACCAACGCCCACGTGATCGTCGAACAGGTGCCCGAGTCCGATGAGGACACACCGGCCGACACGCCGTCCTCGATCGTGCCGTGGGTCCTGTCCGGGCGGACGCCGGAGGCGTTGCGCGCCCAGGCCGTGCGGCTGGACGCCTTCCTCGCCGAACACGAGACGTTGTGCCCGGCCGACGTGGCCGCTTCCCTGGCGACGACAAGGACTTCCTGGGAAGACCGAGCGGTCGTGGTCGGTACCACCCTGGCCGACCTGCGGGCTGGGCTCGCCGCGGTGGCTGGTGGTGCAGCGGCGCCCGGTGTCGTGCGTGGAAGCACTGGCGCAACGGGCAAAGTGGCGTTCCTGTTCACCGGTCAGGGCAGCCAGCGCACCGGGATGGGCCGCGAGCTGCACGAGCGCCACCCCGTCTTCGCCGAAACCTTCGACGAGGCGTGCGGACTGCTCGGGCTGGACCGGGAACTGGTGTTCACCGCGGGTGACCTCGACCGCACCGACAACGCCCAGTCGGCGTTGTTCGCCACCGAGGTCGCGCTCTACCGGCTCGTCGAGTCCTGGGGGATCACGCCGGACCACGTCGCCGGGCATTCCATCGGCGAACTCGTCGCCGCGCACGTCGCCGGTGTGTTGTCACTGGCTGACGCGTGCACCCTGGTCAAGGCCCGCGGCGAACTGATGGCTCGACTGCCCGACGGCGGGGTGATGGTGTCGGTGGCGGCACCGGAAGACGCGGTCGCCCTGCTGTTGGCAGGCCGGTCCGACGTGGCCATCGCCGCGGTCAACGGGCCAGCGTCCCTGGTGATCTCCGGGGCGGGCACAGCCGTCACCGAGATCGCCGACGAGCTCGCGTCGGCGGGGTACAAGACCCGGCGGCTGCGGGTGAGCCACGCGTTCCACTCGCCGCTGATGGAGCCGATGCTCGCGGAGTTCGGCGCGGTGTTGTCCGGCCTGTCCTTCGCCGAGCCGATGCTGCCGATCGTCTCCAACGTCACTGGCGCGCTCGCGCAACCAGGTGAACTGACGTCGCCCGGGTACTGGGCGCGGCACGTCCGCGAGACAGTCCGGTTCGCAGACGGTGTCCGTGCGCTGGAGGCCGACGGGGTGCGGACGTTCGTCGAGCTGGGCCCGGACGCCGTACTGGCCAGCATGGGACAGGACTGCCTCGCGGAACCCGGCGAGGCCGAGTTGGTGCCGGTGCTGCGGGCTGATCGGGACGACCTCGAAGCACTGACCACCGCCGTCGCGCGCCTGCACACGCGTGGCGTCCCCATCCGTTGGGACGCCTACTTCTCCGGCACTCGTCGCGTCGACCTGCCCACCTATGCCTTCCAGCGTGAGCGCTACTGGATCGACAGTCCCTTCTTCACCCCCGATCAGCTGCTCGGCGAGGCCAGCCTGCGCGAAGGGCTCGGCTATCGGATGGTGTGGCGCCCGGTCACCGCTGCCGGGACTGCGACCGGCCGGTGGCTCGTGGTCGACAGCGGAGCGGGCGGGGAATGGGCCGACACCTTCGGTGATTCCGCGATCCGCCTGGTCCTCGGTCAGGACGCCGATCGGGAGACCGTCGCGGCCGAAATCCGGGCCGTGGTGGGTGACGCCGAACTCGCCGGTGTGGTGTCGTTCCTCGGGCTCGACGAACGGCCGCACGGCGCGGTGACCACCGGATTGGTCCTGTCGATGGTCCTGGTGCAGGCACTCGGGGATCTGGATGCTCCACTGTGGATGGTCACGTCCGGTGCCGTCGCGGTCGGTGAGACCGAGCGGCCGACGGCCGTCGCCCAGGCCCAGATCTGGGGCCTCGGCCGCGTCGCCGCCCTTGAGCACGCCCGCCGTTGGGGCGGTCTGATCGACCTGCCCGGCACGGTCGACGCGGTGTCCGCTCGGCGCCTCCGTGAGGCGCTCGCCGGTGGCGAACCCGAAGTCGCGGTCCGGCCGTCCGGTCTGTTCGGCAGCAGGCTTGTCCGGGCACCGCGCGTCGCCAACGAGGGCCGGTGGACCGCGCCGGGAACCACGGTCATCACAGGCGGCACGGGAGCGCTGGGCGCACACGTCGCACGCTGGCTCGTGGGCAACGGCGCCGAACACCTGCTGCTGTTGAGCCGACGCGGCCAGGACGCCCCCGGCGCGGCCGAGCTGGCCGCCGAACTGACCAGCCTCGGAGCCGAAGTCACGATCGCCGCCTGCGACGCCGCCGACCGCGACCGGCTGGCCGCCGTCCTCGACGCGATTCCCCAGCGATACCCGCTGACCGGCGTCGTGCACTCCGCGGGTGTGCTGGACGACGGCCTGCTCGACGGCATGACCCCGGCCAGGCTCGACGCCGTGGCCTCAGCGAAGATCACCGCGGCGCACAACCTGCACGAGCTGACCGCGGGCCACGACCTGACGATGTTCGTCCTGTTCACCTCGATCGCCGGAGTGCTCGGCAACGTCGGCCAGGCCAACTACGCCGCGGCCAACGCCGCCCTGGACCTCCTGGCCCGGCAGCGCCGGGCAGACGGCCTCGCCGCCACAGCGATCGCGTGGGGCCCCTGGGCCGACGGCATGGCCGACGACACCACGGTCAGCGCGACCATCGACAACCTGGGCCTGACACCGCTGTCCCCGGCTCGTGCCGTCGCGGAGCTCGAAGCCGCCTTGCTGGCACGGGAAACCGCCGTCGCGATCGTCGACGCCGACTGGTCCCGGTTCGCCCCCGCGTTCGCGGCGGGACGCACGATCCCCGTGTTCGACGAACTGCCCGGCGCCCAGGTGAAGCGCGGCCCCGCAGCGGCGGACACGCCCACCGCGCGGGCATTGCGGGAGCGGCTGACCGGGCTGACCGACCCTGAGCGCGAACGCGCACTGCTGGACCTGGTCTGCGGCCAGATCGCCGCCGTGCTGGAGTATTCCTCCGCCGTCGCCCCGGCGCGGGCGTTCACCGACCTCGGATTCACCTCGCTGACCGCGGTCGAATTCCGCAACCAGCTCGACACCGCCACCGGGCTGCGGCTGCCCGCGACCCTGATCTTCGACCACGCGACCCCGCTCGCCCTCGCGGCCTTCCTGCGTGAGCTGCTGTTCGACGACGCCCCGGCCGACCACACCGTGGCCCCCACGACCGCCATGGGTGACGAACCGATCGCGATCATCGGGATGGCCTGCCGCTTCCCCGGCGGTGTCACCACGCCGAGCGAACTGTGGGACCTGCTGGTCGCAGGCGGCGACGGCATCACCCCGTTGCCGAACGACCGCGGCTGGGACCTCGACCGCCTCTTCGACGACGACCCCGACTCCGCGGACACCTCGTACGTCCGGGACGGCGGCTTCATCGACGGCCTCGCCGACTTCGACGCCGACTTCTTCGGGATCTCGCCGCGTGAGGCACTGGCCATGGATCCGCAGCAGCGGCTGGTCCTGGAGACCTCGTGGGAGGTCTTCGAGGACGCCGGGATCGACGTGGCCTCGTTGCGCGGCAGCCGAACCGGTGTGTTCACCGGCATGAACAACAACGACTACGCGATGCTCTTCAACTCCGGCGGGGACGGTCTCGGCGGCTTCATCGGAACCGGCAACGCCTACAGCGTCACCTCCGGCCGCGTCTCCTACACCTTCGGGTTCGAGGGGCCCGCGGTCACGGTGGACACCGCGTGCTCGTCGTCGCTGGTCGCGATCCACCAGGCGATCCAGGCGCTGCGCACCGGCGAGTGCACGCTCGCCGCCGCGGGCGGCGTCACCGCGATGACCACTCCGCGTGCGTTCATCGAGTTCAGCCGTCTGCGCGGGCTTGCCCCGGACGGCCGTTGCCGGGCCTTCGCCGCCGACGCGAACGGTACGAGCTGGTCCGAAGGCGTTGGTGTGGTCCTGCTGGAGCGGTTGTCGGATGCTCAGCGCAACGGGCATCAGGTTTTGGCTGTGGTGCGGGGTTCGGCGATCAACCAGGACGGCGCGTCGAACGGGTTGACGGCCCCGAACGGTCCGTCGCAGCAGCGGGTGATCCGGCAGGCCCTGGCCAATGCCGGTGTTCCCGCGTCCGAAGTGGATGTGGTGGAAGCACACGGCACCGGCACCACTCTGGGCGATCCGATCGAGGCGCAGGCTCTGCTGGCCACTTATGGTCAGGATCGCGCTGAGCCGTTGTGGTTGGGGTCGGTCAAGTCGAACATCGGGCACACCCAGGCGGCTGCTGGTGTTGCCGGTGTGATCAAGATGGTGCTGGCGATGCGGCACGGTGTCCTGCCGCAGACCCTGCACGTGGACGAGCCGACCCCGCACGTGGACTGGTCGGCTGGCGCGGTGCGGCTCCTGTCCGAGTCACGGGCGTGGGAGCCTTCAGGCCACCCGCGTCGTGCCGGTGTTTCCTCTTTCGGTTTCAGCGGTACGAACGCTCACGTCATCCTGGAGGAGGCGCCCGCTGAGGTTGTGGCGGACGTGCCGGTCTCCAGTGGTGCGGTGCCGTGGTTGTTGTCCGGTAGGACTTCGGATGCTCTGCGGGCCCAGGTCGAGCGGCTTATGTCCTTTGTGGAAAATCGGCCTGACGTGTCGGTCGCGGATGTCGCGTATTCGCTGGTTTCTTCGCGTGCGGCGTTGGAGTCGCGTGCGGTGGCAGTGGGTTCGTCCCGCGATGAGCTGCTGGCGAGTCTGAACGCGCTGCTGGACGACCCTGCTGCGGTTGCCGGGGCAGGTGGCCGGGTTGTGTTGGTGTTCCCTGGTCAGGGTTCGCAGTGGGTGGGGATGGCTGATGCTCTGTGGGAGTCCTCTCCGGTGTTCGGCGTGCGGATGCGGGAATGTGGGGAGGCGTTGGCGCCCCACGTTGATTGGTCGTTGCGTGAGGTAGTGGCTGATTCGGTGGCGTTGGCTCGTGTTGATGTGGTGCAGCCGGTGTTGTGGGCTGTGATGGTGTCGTTGGCTGAGGTGTGGCGTTCGTTGGGTGTGGTTCCTGCTGCTGTGGTTGGCCATTCTCAGGGTGAGATCGCGGCTGCTTGCGTTGCTGGTGCACTGTCATTGAGTGATAGTGCTCGTGTTGTGGCGTTGCGCAGTCGGGCGATCTTGAAGTTGGCTGGTCAGGGTGGGATGGTCTCGCTGTCTTGCTCGCTGGAAATCGCGCAAGAGGTGTGCGGGGCCGCGGGTGCGTCGATCGCGGCTGTCAACGGGGCTGAACAGATCGTGGTCTCTGGGACCGTCGCGGCGTGCGATCATGTGATCAGCGACTGTGAGCGGCGGGGGGTGCGGGCACGCCGGATCGAGGTGGACTATGCCTCGCACTCGCCTCAGGTAGAAGGTCTTCGCGATGAGTTGCTAGATGTCTTGCGGCCGATCACGCCGGTCAAGGGCACGGTTCCTGTGGTGTCCACGGTGACGGGTGAGTGGTTGTCGGGCGAAGAGATGGACGCCGAGTACTGGGTGGACAATCTTCGGCGCACGGTGCAGTTCTCCGCAGCTATTGCGGACTTGCAAGCTCAGGGCTACTCGACTTTCGTTGAGTCCTCGGCGCATCCGGTTCTGACCACGGCAATTGGCGACACGATCGCTGACGGTGTGGTGGTCGGGACATTGCGGCGTGACCAGGGTGACATGGCCCAGGTGCTGCGTTCGGCGGGGCAACTGTGGGCCGCGGGCGGATCGGTGGATTGGGCGGCTTTCCTCGCCCCTCACAAGCCGACTCGAGTCGATCTGCCCACGTATGCGTTCCAGCGTCAGCGTTTCTGGCCCACCGTGAGCGGTCCTGGGGGAGATGCCTCGGGTCTCGGCCTGGGTGTGGTGGAGCACCCGTTGCTGGGAGCGGCCGTTCCGATTCCGGAGACCGGTGGGGTGCTGCTGACCGGGCGCGTGTCAGTGGACTTGGTGCCGTGGCTGGCTGATCACCGTGTCGCCGGGCGCCTGCTGGTCCCAGGCACGGCCCTGGTCGAACTGGCCATCCGTGCCGGTGACGAAGTCGGCTGCCCCACCCTCGAAGAGCTCACTCTCCAAGCACCGCTGGTGCTCCCCGAAACCGGGGCGTTGCAGTTGCAGGTCTGGGTCGACGACCCCGAGGAGCACGGACAACGACCGGTCCGGATCTACTCGCGGGCGCACCGGCTCGACGACCCGACCACCCCGTGGACCCAGCACGCCATCGGAATCCTCGGCACCGCACCCGCTGTCCCACAGGCGCTACGCGAATGGCCACCAGCCGGAGCGGTTGCCGTGGCACCGGCCGAGTTGTACGGGCGGTTCGAGGAGATCGGGATCTCCTACGGCCCGGTCTTCGCAGGCATGCGCAAGGTTTGGCGTCGCGACAACGAGACTTTCGCCGAGGTCGAACTCCCCGAAGGCACTGACGTCTCCCGCTTCGCTCTGCACCCCGCCCTGTTCGACGCCGCACTGCACCCGATGGCAGCGTCGAGCGACGGCGTGGGCGGACCCTGGCTTCCCTTCGCCTGGCAAGGTGTCTCGCTGCACGCAAGCGGAGCCGTCTCGGCACGGGTACGGCTCGTCGCGTCCGGGGACCACGCGGTGTCCGTGGACATCGCCGACCACGCCGGAGAGCCCGTGGCCTCGGTGGCCGCACTGGCACTCCGCCCCATGGGTGCGCTGCCGGAGGTCGATTCGGGGCAGGACCACTTGTTCCGGCTCACCTGGGAGACTCTGGCCGACGAGCCGGTGACCGACTCCGGCCCGGTGGCCGTGGTCGGGGCGGACCCGCTCGGGCTCGCGGCAGTCCTCGGCGTCACCGCGTACCCGGACCTCACCGCACTCGCGGACGCCGGAATCCCGCAACGGGTCTTCGTGTCGACGGCAGACGAGAGCGGACAGGTCCCCGGTGCGGTGCGCTCGGCCACCGCGCGGGTGTTGCGGCTGATCCAGGAATGGCTGGCGGACGAAAGGTTCGAGCAGGCACAGCTCGTCGTCGTCACGCGCAACGCCGTGAGCACGGGCCGGGGTGGGGGCGCACCCGACCTGGCGTCCGCCGCGGTCTGGGGCCTCGTGCGCAGCGCCCGTTCGGAGAACCCTGGACGTCTCGCGCTGCTCGACCTTGACTCGGCGCCAACCAGCCCGGGTGTGCTGACCGCGGCGCCGACCGACGTGGAACCCGACCTGGTCAGCCGCGGTACCCGCTATCAGGCGCCCCGGCTGGCCAGGGCGACCTCGTCGGGGCGGCTGGTGCCGCCGCCGGGTGTCCAGGACTGGCGGTTGGACCTCTCCGAGCGGGGCACGGTCGACAACCTGGTGCTGGTGCCGAACGAGCGCGCGTTCGAGCCGTTGACCGAACACCAGGTGCGGATCGCCGTGCGCGCCGCGGGCATGAACTTCCGCGACTCGCTGATCGCGTTGGACATCTACCCCGGCACGGGTGGTATCGGCGGAGAAGCCGCAGGCGTCGTGCTCGAGGTCGGTTCGGCGGTGACCGACCTCGCCCCTGGTGACCGGGTGATGGGCATGTTCCCGTACGCCTTCGCGACCGTTGCCATGGCCGACCGGCGCATGCTCGCCAAGATGCCCGACTCCTGGACCTTCGAGCAGGCCGCCGCCTCGCCGATCGTCTTCGCCACCGCCTACCAGGCGCTCGTCGACCTGGGGGACCTCCAGGCAGGGGAGTCGGTGCTGATCCACGCCGCCGCGGGCGGGGTCGGCATGGCAGCCGTGCAACTCGCCCGGCACCTCGGCGCCGACGTGTACGGAACAGCGAGCCCCCGCAAGTGGGCCGCGCTGCGGGCCGCCGGGCTCGACGAGGACCACATCGCCTCCTCACGAACCCTCGACTTCGAAGCGGAGTTCGCCGAGACGACCGGTGGCGACGGGTTCGACCTCGTGGTCAACTCGCTGACCGGGGAGTACGTCGACGCCTCGATGCGCCTGCTGCCGCGCGGCGGGCGATTCGTCGAGCTCGGCCGGGTCGACGTCCGGGACCCCGACGAGATCGCGGGGTGGTACCCCGGTGTCGAGTACTGGACGTTCGACCTCAGCGAGATCGGCCCGCCCGCCACCGCGGTGGTGCTGCGGGAAGTGCTCGCGCTCATCGAACAGGGCGCGCTCGAGCCGTTGCCGGTGACCACGTGGGACATCCGGGACGCGGCCGACGCGTTCCGGCACATGACCCAGGGCCTGCACACGGGCAAGATCGTGCTGACCGTGCCGCGCGCGTTGGACCCGGACGGCACTGTGCTGATCACCGGCGGCACCGGGACGCTCGGTTCTGCCGTGGCCCGGCAGCTCGTCACCCGGCACGGCGCCCGCAACCTCCTGCTCACCAGCCGCACCGGCAGCGCTCCCGAACTGGCCGAGGAGTTGACCGCGCTCGGCGCCGACGTGCGGGTGGCGGCCTGTGACGCGGCCGACCGGGCCGCGCTAAGCGAGTTGCTCGATTCGGTGGACGCGAAACACCCGCTCACAGCGGTGGTCCACGCGGCCGGTGTGCTCGACGACGGCGTGATCTCGTCGCTGAACCCGGAACGGCTCGACGTCGTGATGCGTCCCAAGGTGGACGCGGCGTGGAACCTGCACGAGCTGACCGAAGGCCAGGACCTGGCGTCGTTCACGCTGTTCTCCGCGGCGGCCGGTGTCTTCGGTGGTCCCGGACAGGGCAACTACGCCGCGGCGAACACCTTCCTGGACGCCTTGGCGCAGCGCCGCCGCACCCAGGGCCTGCCCGCGACATCGCTGGCGTGGGGCCTGTGGGCGGACGCCAGTGCGATGACCGGGCACCTCGGTGACGACGGCGTCGCAAGGATCTCGCGGTCCGGCGTGGCCGCGCTGCCGATGGACGAGGGCCTCGGGCTGTTCGACCGCGCGCTCGACATGGACGACGCGCTGCTCGTGCCGATCCGGTTGGACACTCGGCAGCTGCGGGACATGCCAGCCGACGCCGTGCCGCCGTTGCTGCGCGGCCTGGTGACATCGACCGCGCGCCGGACCGTGCACACCGATGCGCGGGGCGCGGAAACCTTCCAGCAGAGCCTGACCGGCCTGTCGCCGGACGAACTCGACGCGACGCTGCTGTCGTTCGTCTGCCGAAACGTCGCGACCGTGCTCGGCCACAGCAGCACGGACGCCATCCAGGCCGAACGCGCGTTCAGCGAGGTCGGCTTCGACTCGCTGACCGCCGTCGAGTTCCGCAACCGGCTCAACGCCACGACCGGTCTGCGGCTGCCCGCGACACTCGTGTTCGACTACCCGACCCCCGCCGCGCTCGCGGCCGAGCTGAAACGGCAACTGGCGCCCGCGGCGGCCGATCCGGCGGCGGCAGCGCTCGGCTCGCTCGACCGGATGCGGTCCACCTTGGCCGGTCTACGGGTCGACGCCGAAACGGGTCTCGCCATCACCGCCCGGTTGCAGGACCTGCTCGCGAGCTGGCAGGAGTCGACCGTCACCCCTGCGGACGAGGACGTGTCCACACGCCTCGAAACCGCGTCCACCGACGAGGTCCTCGACTTCATCACCAACGAACTCGGCATCTCCTGATGGCCGCCGACAGAGGGACGACAAGCAGATGACCGAGGACGACAAGCTCGTCGGCTACCTGAAGAAAGTCGCCGCGGACCTGCACCAGACCCGCCAGCGGCTCAAGGAGGCCGAGGATGCCCCGAACGAGCCGGTCGCCATCGTCGGCATGGCCTGCCGTTACCCCGGCGGGATCACCGATCCCGGGCGGCTCTGGGACCTGGTGCACAGCGGGCGGGACGCGATCTCGACCCTGCCGCGTGACCGGGGCTGGAACCTGGACCAGTTCCAGGCCCGCGTCGACGGCCAGCCGTCCCCGCTGCTGGACGCGGGCGGGTTCGTCTACGACGCGGTGGACTTCGACCCCGCGTTCTTCGGGATCTCGCCGCGTGAGGCACTGGCCATGGATCCGCAGCAGCGGCTGGTCCTGGAGACCTCGTGGGAGGTCTTCGAGGACGCCGGGATCGACATCACTTCGCTGCGCGGCAGCCGAACCGGTGTCTTCGTCGGCGCCAGCAGCGCCGACTACCTGACCGTGGTGCAGCGCATCACCAGCGAGGCCAAGGGTTACCTGATGACCGGCGTCGGCGGCGCGGCGCTGTCCGGTCGCGTCTCCTACACCTTCGGGTTCGAGGGTCCCGCGGTCACTGTGGACACGGCGTGTTCGTCGTCGCTGGTCGCGATCCACCAGGCGATGCGGTCGCTGCGGTCGGCCGAGTGTTCCCTCGCGGTCGCCGGTGGCGTCGCGGTGATCTCGACCCCTGGCCAGTTCATCGACTTCGGCCACCTCGGCGGCCTGGCGATGGACGGCCGTTGCCGTGCGTTCGGCGCGGACGCCACCGGTACCGGCTTCGGCGAGGGCGTCGGGCTGCTCCTGCTGGAGCGGCTCTCCGACGCGCAACGCCTGGGCCACCAGATCCTGGCGGTGGTGCGCGGGTCGGCGGTGAACCAGGATGGCGCGTCGAACGGCTTCACGGCGCCGAACGGCCCGTCGCAGCAGCGGGTGATCCGGCAGGCGCTGGCCAGTGCCGGGATCGCGCCGTCCGAAGTGGACGCGGTGGAGGCGCACGGCACGGGCACTCCCTTGGGTGACCCGATCGAGGCGCAGGCCCTGTTGGCCACTTATGGTCAGGATCGCGCTGAGCCGTTGTGGTTGGGGTCGATCAAGTCGAACATCGGGCACACCCAGGCGGCTGCTGGTGTGGCTGGCGTGATCAAGATGGTTCAGGCGATGCGCCACGGGCACCTCCCGCGGACCTTGCACGTCGATGAGCCCACGGAACACGTGGACTGGTCGGCAGGAGCGGTGAAACTCCTCGCCGAACCGAGGGTATGGGAATCTCCGGGGCGTCCGCGCCGGGCCGGTGTTTCCTCGTTCGGTTTCAGTGGCACGAACGCACACGTCATCCTGGAGGAGGCGCCCGAGGTTCCCGGTGCGGCGCCCGCGCCGGTTTCCGGTGCGGTGCCGTGGATCCTTTCCGGGAAGAACGCGGAGGCCGTTCGGGCACAGGCGGCCCGTCTCCAGTCCTTCGTGGCTGAGCGTCCCGATCTGTCCATTGCGGACGTCGCCTACTCGCTGGTGTCGTCGCGCGCTGTGCTGGAATCACGCGCTGTGGTCGCGGGTTCGTCGCGGGACGAGCTGCTGGCGGCTCTCGATGACGTGGTTCCCACCGCTGCCGGGCCGGGTGGCCGGGTTGTGTTGGTGTTCCCGGGTCAGGGTTCGCAGTGGGTCGGGATGGCTGACGCGTTGTGGGAATCGTCTCCGGTGTTCGCCGCGCGGATGCAGGATTGCGCTGAGGCGCTGGCACAGCATGTTGACTGGTCGCTGCGTGAGGTGGTGGCCGATCCGGCGGCCTTGGCTCGTGTCGACGTGGTGCAGCCGGTGTTGTGGGCAGTCATGGTGTCGCTGGCTGAGCTGTGGCGCTCGTTGGGTGTGGTTCCTGCTGCTGTGGTTGGCCATTCTCAAGGGGAGATCGCTGCTGCGTGTGTCGCGGGTGCGTTGTCACTTGCAGATGGCGCTCGTGTTGTGGCGTTGCGCAGTCGGGCGATCTTGAAGCTGGCGGGCAAAGGCGGGATGGTCTCGCTGTCGTGTCCGCTGGAAATCGCGCAAGAAGTGTGTGTGGCTTCGGGCGCGTCGATCGCAGCTGTCAACGGCGCTGAGCAGATCGTGGTTTCCGGCACGGTCGCGGCCTGCGACCAGATGATCAGCGACTGTGAGCGGCGGGGTGTGCGGGCACGCCGGATCGAAGTGGACTATGCCTCGCACTCCGTTCAGGTGGAAACCCTCCGCGATGAGTTGCTGGAAATCTTGCGGCCGATCACGCCGGTCAAGGGTGCGGTTCCTGTGGTGTCCACGGTGACTGGTGAGTGGTTGTCGGGTCAGGAGATGGACGCCCAGTACTGGGTGGACAACCTTCGCCGCACAGTGCAGTTCTCCGCAGCAATCACCGAATTGCACTCGCAGGGCTACACCACCTTCGTCGAGTCCTCGGCACATCCGGTGCTGACCACCGCGATCAGCGACACTATCGCCGACAACGGCGTGGTGGCAGGGACATTGCGGCGTGACCAGGGCGACATGACCCAGGTGTTGCGTTCGGCGGGGCAACTGTGGGCCGCGGGTGTGCCGGTGGATTGGGCCGAATACCTCACCCAGTGGCCCGATGCGCGGCGCGTGCCGCTGCCGACGTATGCGTTCCAGCGTCAGCGGTTCTGGCCCTCCGCAGGTGGCCCCGGCGGAGACGCCTCGGGGCTGGGGCTGGCTGTGGTGGAGCACCCGCTGCTGGGTGCGGCCGTCTCGATCCCCGGGACCGGCGGGGTGCTGCTGACCGGGCGTGTGTCGGTGGACCAGTTGCCGTGGCTGGCGGACCACCGCGTGGCCGGGCACCTGTTGATCCCCGGGACAGCCCTCGTCGACCTGGCCATCCGTGCCGGTGACGAAGTGGGCTGCCCCACCTTGGCAGAGCTCACTCTCCAAGCACCGCTGGTACTCCCCGAACCAGGAGCGGTCCAGTTGCAGGTCTGGGTCGACGCCCCGGACGAGCACGGGCACCGCCCGGTGCGGATCCGGTCGTCGACCGACGGTCCCCTCACCGAACAGACCTGGACCCTGCACGCCACCGGCGTGCTGGCCCCCGACGCGCCGAGCGCGAACGCCGACCTCGCCGAATGGCCGCCAGCGGACGCCGAACCCCTGGCAGCGGCGGAGCTGTACGAGCGGTTCGCCGCGATGACCGTCGAATACGGCCCCGCCTTCCGTGGCGTCCGCGAAATCTGGCGCCGTGGCGAGGAAGTCTTCGCCGAGGTCGCCCTGCCCGCAGGTGTCGACGCGTCCCGGTTCGGCCTGCACCCCGCGCTGCTCGACGCCGCCGTGCAGCCGATCGCCAGCACCGGCGACGGCAACGAGAGCACCGGTCCCTGGCTGCCGTTCGCGTGGCGTGGCGTGGCCCTGTACGCGACGGGTGCCACATCGTTGCGTGTCCGGATCTCGCCCACCGGAGGGAACGCGCTCTCGATCAGCGTGGCCGACCACGCCGGTGAGCCGGTCGCCGCGATCGACTCCCTCGTGCTGCGGCAGGCGCCCGGCCCGCAGGAGGTCCGGCAGCGCGGCAACCTGTTCCACGTCGAGTGGAAGCCCGTGGACGCGGTCGCGAACGAGATCGACTCGGTCGTGGTCGGTCGTGACCCGTTCGGCCTGGCCGCGTGCCTCGGCGCCCAGACCTTCACCGACCTCACGGCACTCGGTACCGCGGTGGACAACGGACGTGCACTGCCGCAACAGGTGTTCGTCACGCCGGAGGCACCGGAAGGCGAGCTGGCCGACTCGGTGCGCGCGATCACCGCATCGGTGCTCGAACTGGCACAGGCCTGGCTCGCCGACGAACGGTTCGACCCCGCGCGGCTGGTGGTCGTCACCCACAACGCCGTGCCCACGGACATCGGACCGCTCGACCTTGCCACCGCTGCGCTCTGGGGTTTGCTCCGCAGTGCGCAGACCGAGCACCCGGGCCGGTTCGCCTTGCTAGACCTCGACACGACCACACCGGGTCCCGCCGACCTCGCCGGGGAGCAGCCGCAGGCCGCGGTCCGCAACGGAACCCGGCACGTGCCCCGGCTCGTCCGGACACAGCCGACAGAGGCTGCGCACTGGGACGTCGAAGACGGCACGGTGCTGATCACCGGAGCCACCGGAACCCTCGGCGGCCTGGTGGCACGGCACCTCGCCGGAACGCACGGCGCCCGCGATCTGCTGCTGCTGTCCCGCAGCGGCAAGGAGTCCCCGGCTGCCGCCGCGTTGGTCGACGACCTGACCGACCTCGGTGCCTCGGTGACGCTGGTGGCCTGCGACGTGGCCGACCGGGACGCGCTGGCCGCGGTCCTCGCACAGATCCCCGCCGACCGGCCCCTGCGCGCCGTGGTGCACACAGCGGGAGCACTCGACGACGCCCTGCTCACGTCGCTCACCCCGGAACGCCTCGACCCGGTGCTGCGTCCGAAGGTGAACGCCGTGCTCAACCTGCACGAGCTATGCCCCGACGTCTCGGCCTTCGTGGTGTTCTCGTCTCTCGCGGGCACGTTCGGCCCCGCGGGCCAGGCGAACTACGCCGCTGCCAACTCCTTTGTGGACGCACTGGCCGCGCGGCGCCGGGCCGACGGCCTGCCCGCGACGGCTCTGGCGTGGGGCATGTGGGCCCGGCTGAGCGAACTGACCGGGAAACTGGCCGACGCCGACCTGGCGCGGATGGCGCGGTCCGGGGTCGTCGGGCTGTCCGACGACGAAGGGTGTTCGCTGCTGGATCAGGCATTGGCGACGGGAATGCCCGTACTGGCGCCCGTCCACCTGGATCTGGCCGCTCTGCGTGGCATGGCGTCACGTGGCCTGCTGCCACCGCTGCTCGAAGGGATCGTGCCGACCCCGAACCGCAGGCTGGTGGACAGCGCCGCGGCCGGTGCCGCGTCGCTGCGGGACAAGCTCGCCACGGCGCCCGCCGCGCAGCAGCACCGGATCGTGCTCGGCCTCATCCGCGAGCACGCCGCCGCGGTGCTCGGCCACTCCGTCGACGCGATCGACCCGGCCAGCCCGTTCGGCGACCTCGGCTTCGACTCCCTCACCGCCGTGGACTTCCGCAACCTGCTCAACTCGATGACCGGTCTGCGGCTGTCGGCCACCCTGGTCTTCGACTACCCGACACCGCTGGCCCTCACCGACTACCTGGTCAGGGAGCTGTCCGGGGCCGGGGGAAGCGTCGCCACGACCACCCGGCGTTCGGCCGGTCCCGGCGAACCCCTCGCCATCGTCGGGATGGCCTGCCGCTTCCCCGGCGGGGTCGCCTCGCCGGACCAGTTGTGGCAGCTCGTCGAAGCGGGCGGTGACGCGATCTCGGCGTTCCCCACCGACCGGAACTGGGACCTGCCGCCGATGGCTGGCGACTTCTGCCGGGAAGGCGGGTTCCTCTACGACGCGGCCCGGTTCGACGCCGGGTTCTTCGGGATCAGCCCGCGCGAAGCACTCGTGATGGACCCCCAGCACCGGCTTTTCCTCGAAACCGCGTGGGAAGCCTTCGAACGGGCCGGAATCGACCCGGCCACCCTGCGCGGCAGCGACACCGCGGTGTTCGGCGGCCTGATGTACCACGACTACCTGACACAGCTGGGTGGTGTGTCCGGCGACGCTGCCGGGTTCATCGGCACGGGCACGTCGGGCGGTGTGCTGTCCGGCCGGGTCGCCTACGCACTGGGCTTGCAGGGACCGGCGCTGACCGTCGACACGGCGTGTTCGTCTTCGCTGGTCGCCCTGCACCTCGCGGCCGAGGCGTTGCGCCGGGGCGAGTGCTCGCTCGCGCTTGCCGGTGGCGTCACCTTGCTGTCCACCCCGGGTGCGTTCGCCGACTTCGGGCGGCAGGGCGGCCTCGCCGCGGATGGTCGGTGCAAGTCGTTCGCCGCTGCGGCCGACGGGACGGGCTGGGGTGAGGGCGTCGGGATCGTCGTGCTGGAGCGGCTTTCCGACGCGCGGCGCAACGGACACGAGGTGCTGGCGCTGCTGAGGGGCTCCGCGGTCAACTCCGACGGTGAGTCGAACGGCCTGACCGCCCCGAACGGGTTGGCCCAGCAGCGGGTCATCCGGCAGGCGCTGTCCGGCGCCGGGCTCACAACGTCCGATGTGGACGTCGTCGAGGCACACGGCACCGGCACCGAGTTGGGTGACCCGATCGAAGCGCAGGCGCTGCTGGCCACCTACGGCCAGGACCGCGACGAGCCGCTGTGGCTGGGGTCGATCAAGTCGAACATCGGACACACCCAGGCGGCCGCGGGCGTGGCAGGCGTGATCAAGATGGTGCAGGCCATGCGGCACGGCGTGCTGCCCAAGACGCTGCACGTGGACGAGCCCTCGCCGCACATCGACTGGAGTGCGGGCGCCGTCGAGCTCCTGACCGAATCGCGCCGCTGGGACGTCGACGGCCGTCCACGCCGGGCGGCGGTGTCCTCGTTCGGCATCAGCGGCACCAACGCGCACGTCATCCTCGAACAAGTCCCTGCCCCTGCTGTGGCTGAACGGCCGCAGGAACCGGTCGTGGTGCCGTGGGTCCTGTCGGCCAAGAGCCCGGAGGCGTTGCGGGAACAGGCCGCGCGACTCAAGGCCCGGATTTCCGGCGATCCGGCGGTGTCTCCGGTGGACGTGGCCTATTCACTGCTCACCGCCCGTACCGCGTTCAAGCACCGGGCCGTGCTGGTGGGTTCGTCACGCGACGAGCTGCTGGCGGGCCTGGACTCCGTCGAACCGGTTTCCGGTGGGGTTTCCGGCCGCGTGGCTGTCGTGTTCACGGGTCAGGGCGCGCAGTGGGCTGGGATGGCTGCCGGGTTGTACGGGCGGTTCTCCGTGTTCACCGAGGCAGTCGACGAGATCTGCGCCCTGATGGACCTGGATCCCACGATCGTGACCGACCCCGACGCGGTGGTGGACCCTACCGGGATCGCGCAGCGGGTGCTGTTCATGGTCGAGGTGGCGTTGTGGCGTCAGCTGAAGGCGTGGGGAGTGGACGCCGAAGCGGTCGCGGGCCATTCGGTTGGTGAGATCGCCGCTGCTCACGTGGCCGGGGTTCTGTCGCTTGAGGACGCGTGTGCGCTGGTGTCGGCTCGGGCGAAGTTGATGCAGGCTTTGCCTGAGGGTGGCGCGATGGTGTCGGTCGCCGCCAGTGAGGATGCCGTGGCCCCGCTGTTGGTTGAGGGTGTGTCGATCGCGGCGATCAACGGCCCGGCCTCCGTGGTGTTGTCCGGCATCGGGTCCGCGGTTGATCAGGTTGTCGGTGCGTTGGGGAATGTGAAGACCCGGAAGTTGCGGGTGAGTCACGCGTTCCACTCAGCGCTGATGGAGCCGATGCTGGCGGACTTCGCGCACGCGATCTCGGGTATCGGGTTCGGGGCATCGAGTCTTACGTGTGTTTCCACCGTGACCGGTGCGGTGGTGTCGGATGAGTGGAGTGACCCGGGTTATTGGGTGCGTCAGGTTCGGGAGCCGGTCCGGTTCGCGGATGCTGTCAGGGCTCTGACCGTCGAGGTGGGCACGGTACTGGAGATCGGCCCGGACGCGGTCCTGTCGGTGATGGGCCCGGACACCGTCCCTGCGACGTTCTTGCCGACGCTCCGCCGTGACCGCGACACCGAGACCGCCCTCGTCCACGCCTTGGCACGACTGCACATCCACGGCGTCACCGTGGACTGGAAGGCGTTCTTCGCGCCCTACCAGGCTATTCGTGTCGACCTGCCGACGTACGCCTTCCAACGGCAGCACTACTGGCCGAAACCGGCGCCACGGGCCGACGTGACGAGTGTGGACCAGCTCTTCTGGGACGCGGTCGACCGGGAAGACCCGACGGCCCTCGCCAAGGTGCTCGACGTCGACACGAACGTGGAATTCGAGGCTGTGCTGTCGGTCCTGGCGACCTGGCGGCGCAAGCAGGCCGACGACACCGCCGCCGCGAAGCTCCGCCACCACCTCGGCTGGGTGGCGATCCCGGACACCACCACCACGCTGTCCGGGACCTGGCGGATCGTCGTACCCGAGGACGCCCCGTTCATCCAGGACTGTGCCGCGGCGCTGACCGCCCGCGGTGCCGACGTCATCGTGGTCACCGACCCAGACGCGGTCGGGCTACTCCAGCTGCGAACCGATGCGGCTGAGACGTGGACGGTGACACGAGGCGCGGTCCGGGTCGGTACGAACGAACCCCTCCCGGACCCCGTGCAGGCGGAGCTGTGGGACAGGGCCACCACTGTCGTCGACCTTCCCCAGCAGCTCGATCAGCGAGCGGCGACATGGCTCGCTGGAGTCCTGGCGAGCGGAACCACCGAACACCGGATCGCTGTCCGCGCCGGGCGTGCGTTCGCCAGGCAACTCGAGCAGACGCAGGCTCCGGCCGCGTCGTGGCGAGCGACCGGGCCGGTGCTGGTCACCGGCGCAGGCGGTGCGCTCGGCGCCCGAGTGGCCCGGTGGGCTGCCGACTGCGAGGCCACTGACCTGGTCCTGGCCGGAGGAGGGGACGACCTCGCGGCCGAACTACGCGAACGTGGCGTGACGGTCACCCTCGCAGACGCCGAAGCCGCCCTCGCGACCGGCTGGATCACCGCCGTGCTGCACACCGAACCGGACGTTCCGGTCGAGCTGACCGACGGCCTCAGCACCGTCGCGCTGTTCTCGGACAGCGAGGACAACGCGGCCCATCGCGCGTGGGCCGCACGTCGCCGAGCCGCCGGGCGACCGGCGACCACGATCGCGGTGGGCACCGCGCGGGACGAACTGCTGAGCAAGGCCGTGCGGTCGGCCCTCGCGGACGAAGCCGACGTAGTTCTCACCGAGCTCGCACCGGCCACTGAACCAGCCGTCGAGACCACCGTGGTCGCCCTCTGCGACCGGCTGGTGCCGTTGCCCGACGAGGACAAGCACGGTGTGCTGCTCGAAGTGCTGGTGGGGGAGATCGCCGCCGTGCTGGGCCACAGCTCGGGCGCGGCGGTCGAGCCGGACACCGAGTTCTTCGACCTCGGCCTGTCCTCGCTGGCCGCGGTGGAACTGCGCAATCGGCTCATCGCGCTCACCGAGATCGAAATACCCGTCGATGTCATCTACGAATATCCGACGCCGGACGCGCTGGCCGAGTACCTCCGCGGAGCGCTGGCGTGAACAGGGAGAAGGTTGTCATGAATGCTCCGGTCAAGAGCGGGAAGCTCCCTTTCGGCCAGTACGAGACGTGGTACCGGGTCACCGGTGACCTCGGCTCGGGCAAACCGCCGCTGGTGGTGCTGCACGGCGGTCCGGGCAACACCCACGACTACCTGCTGCGCCTGGCCGAACTGGCCGGGCACGGCTGGCCGGTCGTGCACTACGACCAGCTCGGCAACGGCGGCTCAACCCACCTTCCTCACCACCGCAAGGACTTCTGGACGCCGCAGCTGTTCCTCGACGAACTGGACAACCTGCTCGACGGGCTCGGCGTGATCGAGGACTACGTCCTGTTCGGCCAGTCGTGGGGCGGCATGCTCGGTGCGGCGCACGCGGCGACCCAGCCGGCCGGGCTGCGGGGGCTGGTGATCGCGAACTCGCCCGCGTCGATGGTCACCTGGCGGGCCGAAACGGCTTTGCTGCGCGCCGAACTGCCCGCCGAGGTGCAGGCGGTGCTCAGCCGTCACGAGGCGGCGGGCACCACCGACAGCAAGGAGTACTTCGAGGCGACGATGGCGTTCTACAACCGGCACCTCTGCCGCGTGCAGCCGTGGCCGAAGGAGGTGCGGGCGAGCTTCATGGAGATGTTCGACGACCCCACCGTCTACAGCACCATGAACGGCCCCAACGAGTTCCACGTCATCGGCACGCTCAAGGACTTCTCCGTGGTCGACCAGTTGCCGGACATCACCGTGCCCACCTTGGTGATCACCGGCAGGCACGACGAGGCCACACCGGCCACCGCCCGGCCGTTCGCCGACGAGATCAAAGGCGCGCGGTGGGAGGTCCTGCCGGAATCCAGCCACATGCCGCACGTCGAACAACCTGAGTTGTTCGATTCCCTGATGCTCGAATTCCTCGCTGAGATCGCCTGATCACCCGCGGTTCTAGGGGTGGTGTAGGGGTCCCCGGCTAGGGGTTCCTGGCCTTGCCCGTCTGTCGTTATGTTTCCAGCGCGCCTGTTGTCGCGCCCAAATCTGGGGAGTACTCGTGAAGACCCAACTCAGCTCCTGGACTGTGCTGTCCGGCGGCAGCGACCGTGACGTCGTGCTCGCGGTCGACTTCCCGGTGACCGGCAGGCCGGAGGCCGGGTTCGCGGATCTGGCACCCCGGCTTGAGCCAGGCCAGGCGTTCTGGCAGACCGTGCCGCCGCAGGTGACCCCCGGGTCCGGGCTGACCGGCTCCGACTACATCGAACGATGGGACGCCGAGCTCGCCGGGAGCGGCGTCACCGTCCGCGGGATCCTCGGGTTCTGCGTCGGTTCCGTCTACGGCGCGGCGCTGGCCGAGCGGATCGCCGCCCGGCAGGACGAGCCGCCCGCGCTGATCCTGCTCGACCCGGAGCAGGCGACGGTCGGCACGCTGTACTGGCAGTTCGAGAAGATGATCGGCAACCTCGCCGGGGTCTTCCCCCAGGACAAGGTCACCATGCTGCGCTCGGAGGCGGCCAGGCTCGCCGAGGTCCAGCCGCCGGACGTGACCCGGTTCGCCGCCGAGCTGTTCCACCTGTTCCTGCCGGTCGCGAAGCAGACACTGGCCGACATGGGCCTCGACGAGACGAGCTCCGGCGAGATCCTGGGCATGTTCGGTGCCTTCATCTCCTACCTGTCCATCGCGGCGCAGCTGGACGTCGAATCGGCGTGGCGTTCGGCGACCGCGATCAGCTCCACCAGCCCGCAGAGCGGACTCAACCCCCACCGCACCGCCGACGGCTCGGACTCCGCGCTGGTCGCGAAGGAGCTGCGGGTCGACGTGGAGCACCCCGAGCTGCTGCGGTCGGACCGGGTCGCCGAGGCGATCACCGGTCTGCTGCGCGTGGACCAGCGATGAGCGCGGTCGCACAGGCGGGCACAGTTCCGGCGAGCCGCAAGGAACACGCGCTGTGGCTGCTGGAGACGTTTGTGCCCGACTCCGGCGTGAACAACCTGTCCATGGCTTTCCGGATCGACGGCGAGCTGCGGCTGTCCGCATTGACCGATACTCTGAACGTGGTGCTGGCCCGGCACGAAGTGCTCCGGACCGTCTTCCACGCCACCGACGCCGAGCTGACCAAGCAACTGCTGCCCGCGCTCGACATCGAGATCGCGGTGCTGGATCCAGTCGCGGACACAGTGGACGACGACCTGCGCCCGTTCATCGCCGCGCCGTTCCGCTGTGACGGCACGCCTTTGCTGCGCGCGGCATACGTGCCGCGGTCGGACGGCGACGTGTTCTGCCTCGCCGTGCACCACTCCATCTTCGACGGCGTGTCGACGATGATCCTGCTGCACGAGTTCACCCGGATCTACGACGCGCTGGTGTCCGGCCACCAGCCACCGGCCGAGCTGTGCACCCCGATGGGTGTGTGGACCGAGCCCGAGCCCACGGCCAAGAGCGAGGTGTTCTGGCGCGCACAGCTGGACGGGTTCACCGGAACCGACCTCGACCTGGGCTGCCAACGGTCCGCCGGGTCACAGGTCACGCTCACCGGGCAGGTCGTCACGCGCGACCTTTCCCCTGCGGTGAAGACGATCGTGGCACGGCTGCAACGTGAACTGCGCGCGCCCGAAGCGGTGATCCTGCTCGCCGCCTACTACGTCCTGCTGGCCGCCCACGGCGCCGGGCCCGACCTGACCGTCGGTTCCCCGGTGAGCGTGCGAGATCGCACTACCGTTGGGGCGCTTGGCTACCACATCAACGTGCTGACCATCCGCGCTGCGGTCGACAACGAGCAGCCCTTCCGTGCTCTTGTGGTCAAGCTCCGCCGGACCTTCCTCACCGCGATGGAACACGCGGACTACCCGGTCGACGACCTGGTGGAGACGATCCCGCGCGCCGGGTCGGCCTGGCGGAACCTGCTGTTCCGGCACGTCTTCAACTACGCGCCGATGGGCGGGTCCGCGCCGCTGACCGCCGGTGGCCGCCAGGTGGAACAGCTCGTCATCGAGAACGGCGCCAGCAAGTTCGACCTGGAGTTCTTCGTCAGCTCCCTCCAGGACGGCCTGCGCGTGCGTGCGGCGTTCTACACCGACGTGTTCGACACCGCCGACGTCGAGTCGATGATCGAGCGGTACGAAGCACTGCTGTTGAGCCTGGAGAAGGACTTCGACCGTCCGGTCGGGGAACTGGACGTGTGGAGCGACCGTGACCGCGCGGTGATCGGTGCGGCCAACGCGACGACCCGGTCGGTGACCCCGAACACCGTGCTGTCCGGCTTCGCCGACGCGGTCAGCGCGAACCCAGCCGAAGTGGCTGTTGTGGACGGTGACCGACGGATCGACTACCGGACACTGTGGAACGCCGCTGCCGCCGTACGCGACCAGCTCACCGAGCACGGCGTCGGCGCTGGCGATGTCGTCGCGCTCACCGGCCGCCGCGGCCCCGAACTCGCCGCCGCCGCGTTCGGCGTCTGGCTGGCCGGAGCGGTGTACCTGCCTCTCGACCCGGACCACCCGGCGCAGCGGATCGCCTACGAACTCACGGACTCCGGCGCGAGGATCGCCCTGGCGGGGGCCGGAATCGAAGTGCCCGGCGACTTGCCCGTGCTGTGCCTGCCGGACGTCGACACCGCGCCGCCCGCCGAGGTGAGCACCACCGAACCCGCGGCAGCGGACCGCGCGTACCTCATCTACACCTCCGGATCCACCGGCCTGCCCAAGGGAACGCTGGTCAGCCACGGCGCGCTGGCGAACCTGATCGGGCACTTCGCCGACGCACTCGACGCCGACCACCGGACCACGATGCTCTGGCTGACTACGTTCAGCTTCGACATCTCGGCACTGGAGCTGTTCCTTCCTTTGGTGTCCGGCGGCCGAATCGTGGTCGCCCCCGACGACGCCCGCACCGACGGCCGTGCCCTGCGGGAAGTGCTGGAGCAGGCCGGAAGCGGCATCATGCAGGCAACTCCGACCACGTGGCGTCTGGTGCTCGACGACGCGGCGGGCGCGCTCACCGGCTGGGAACTGCTCAGCGGCGGTGAACCGTTGCCGCTCGCGGTGGCACGGCGACTGACCGCCACCGGGTGCCGCGTGCGCAACGTGTACGGGCCGACCGAGACGACAATCTGGTCCACCAGCGGCATCGTCGATCCCTCGGCCAGCCGTGTCGACGTCGGCAAACCCCTGGCCAACACCCAGGTTTTCGTCGCCGGTACCGGTGGCAGGCACCTGCCGGTCGGCGTTCGTGGCGAGCTGTGCGTCGCGGGCAGCGGTGTCGCCGAGGGCTACCACGGCCGTCCCGAGCTGACCGCCGAGCGGTTCGGCGAGCATCCCGAGTACGGCCGGTTCTACGCCACGGGTGACCTGTGCCGTTGGCTGCCCGACGGCAGGCTGGAGCTGCTCGGCCGGGCCGACCGGCAGATCAAGCTGCGCGGCAACCGGATCGAACTCGGCGAGGTCGAAGCCGTGCTGCTGGCGCACGCCGGGGTGCGCGCGGCGGCGGTGCTGCTCGCCGGTGCCGCCACGGACAACCCGTCGCTGGTCGCGTTCGTGGTTCCACGCGGCGGCGACCTGCCGGGCGACCTGTGGGAGCACGCGCGTGCCTCGCTCCCACTGCCGTCCGTCCCGGCGGAGTTCTTCGAGATCGAGGCGTTTCCCATGACCGGCAACGACAAGGTCGACTATCCCGCGCTCGCGCGGCTCGCCGACGAGCGTGAACGCCCGGGCGAGGCCGACGCCACACCTGCGGACCACGCCGACGAGTTGGTCAACGTCCTCGTCGGACTCTGGCGGGAAACACTGGGCCGCAACGATGTCGGCGCGGAGTCGAACTTCTTCGCCAGCGGTGGGAACTCCCTGCTGGGGGCCAAACTGGTGCAGCGGATCGAGACCGAGACCGGAGTACGGCCGAAACTGACCGAACTGTTCGAACAGCCCTCACCGGCCGCGCTCGCGCCGAGGCTGCGGGCGGCGTTCGGATGATCCGAACCCTGGGGTCCCCTTAGCGTTCGGCGTAGGGGTTCAAACTTGCTGGTAGCGGTGTGAGACTCGGTTGAGGTGACACCGTCCTCCCGCGACTGTGATGTTGTCTTCGCGTGCTTGTCCGCCGCGCGTGCGTATGCCTGACGAAGTGGAGCGTTCTCTAGTGGTTGCGATGCTGGGAAACGGTGCGAGCCGTTCCTTCAACGGAGATGGCAAGCCCGACCTGCTGGTGCGCAAGAACGCCACCGGTGAGGTCTTCGTACTGCCGCACAGCGGGAAGTTCGACGGGACGTCGACCTTCGGCGAGCCGGTGCTGATCGCCAAGGACATGGGCTGGCAGCGGTTCGGCTTCCTGCGCGCCGCCCAGAACGGCAGCGGCCCCGCGGACGTGATCGCGTTCAGCCTGGAAGGCGTCAACCCGGGCGAGGACGGCGAATGGGGCCTGTTCCTCTACCAGAACAACGGTGGTCTCGACGGGCTGCAGACGCTCAGCGACACGCCGATCCGCGTGTCGGGACGTCGTGACGACGGCCGGGTGTGGGAGACCGTCGCGCTCGCCGACGTGTCCGGCAACGGCTCGGACGACACCGTCAGCCGCGAGGTCAACGAAGGCAACGTCGACTGGTTCCCCCACGGCGGGGCCATCGTGGCCAACGACACCTACGACAAGACCCCGCACCGGCTCACCACCGTCGCGCCCACCGACTTCCCGTTCGCCATGGCTGACTTCACCGGCAACGGCAAGCTGGACCTCGTAGTGCGCCGGGAGAACGGTGACATCGACATCTTCGAGTTCGCCGACGACCACGACCTCGCGCACTCCGCCACAGCGGGCGAAGGCACCTGGTACACCGTGGCCAAGGGCTGGAACGAGTACGTCTTCCTGTGCCTGACGGACATCGATCTCGACGGCGCGCCGGACCTGCTCGTGACCAAACCGGACGGAACGCTGCTCGGCTACCGCAACTCCGGCAAGTTCGACCCCGCCGACCCAGAAGCGCTGTTCGAGGAGCCCGTCGTGGTGGGCACCGAGTTCTGGCAGTACGACGTCCTCAGCTGATACGGGAGCTTCGCCATGACACTCGACACCACCGCCATCGTGTTCCCGGGCATGGGGCCGATGCGGGTCGCCGAGGTCGGGAAGTTCCTGATGGTCAACCCCTTCGCGCGGCCCCTGCGCAAAGCCGCCGACGCTGTGGCCGGGTACTCGCTCGTCGAGCGGCTGATCGCGGACGAGGACGACTACTCGGAGGCGGCGCAACTGGCGTTCCTCGTCACCTGTGTCGCATTGGCGCGGTGGGCCGGAGAAACGCAAGGGATCGAGCCGCTGGTGTGCACCGGTCCCAGTTTCGGCGCCAAGACGGTCGCCGCCTACTCGGGTGCGTTGCCGTTCGAGGAAGCAGTCCGGCTGACCGCGCTGTTCGCCCGCCGCGAGGCTGAGTACTTCCGCGAACGGCACAGCGACGTCGTCACGCAGTCGATCGCGCGCACGGCGCCGGACAAACTGGCCGAGCTGCTCGCCGGGTTCGACGAGCGCGGCGAGTGGTACGACATGTCGTGCTACCTCGACGATGACTTCTTCATGGTCTCGTTGCGGGAATCCGCTCTGGACGGATTCCTCGCCGGGGTCAAGGGGATCGGCGGGCTGCCGCTCTACACGATGCGGCCGCCGATGCACTCGTCGGCGTTCGACGACCTGCGCCGGACACTGGCAGCCGAGGTCGCCGCGGAGTTCACGTTCGCCGACCCGCGGCTGCCGATCGTGTCCGATCAGGACGGACGGATCGTCACGACCGCCGACGGCGTACGCACCCTGCTGCTCGACGGCGTCGTCGAAGCGGTGCGCTGGCCGCAGGTCGTGCGGGTGCTGCGTGAACTCTCGGTGGACAGGCTGTGTGTGTCCGGCCCGGACAGCCTGTTCGGACGCACCGACTGCTCGGTGCGCGCCTTCGAGGTGCTGCCCATCGACGTGCGGCGCGCCATGAGACCGATCAAGCGACCGGCTCCGATCGACCAAGAGGAATGGGGATCCCATGTGGGACAGTAATTTCGAGCAGGTACTGCGTGACCACCTCGTTTTCCTCGCACCGGACGAGGCGCTCACCGAGGACCTGGACCTGCGCGAGCACGGCCTTGACTCGATGGGGATCGTCAGTGCGATGGTGTCGCTGGAACAGCAGTACAACTTCCGGTTCGCCGACAGCGCGCTGAACGTGGAGACCTTCGCCACCCCGGGCGTGCTCTGGCGGACGATCACGAGCACGCTCGCCCCCTCGCTATGACGCACGCATTACAGGCGCGGTTCCTCCACGGGCTGGCCGTGTCCGGGGACGGAGCCGCGCTGCGGGTGGACGGCCACGACATCAGCTACACGCGGGCGCACCAACTGGCGCTCGCTTGGGCCGGGGACCTGCTCGCCCGATGCGGGCAGGCACCGGCCGCTGTCGGTGTGCTCGCGAACAAGAGCGCAGAGGCCTACATCGGTGTGCTGGCCGCGCTGTACGTGGGCGCGGCCGTCGTACCGCTGCACCCGGAGTTCCCGGCTGTGCGCAACCTGGCCGCCATCGAGGCCGCGGGGGTGCGGGCGCTGATCGTGGACGAGCAGGGCGCCAAGGCCCTGCCTGGGCTGGCCGTCGACCTGCCCGTGCTCGTTCCTGGGGGTGAGCCGGTCGGCCCGCCGCTGGCCGAGCCCGCGTCGGCCGAACCGGGCGACACGGCGTACATCCTGTTCACCTCGGGATCCACCGGGCGCCCCAAGGGCGTCCGGATCACCCACGGCAACACCGCGCACTACTTCCGGCTGCTGGCGGAGCGCTACGACTTCGGCCCGGCGGACCGGTTCTCGCAGACCTTCGACCTGACCTTCGACTGCGCGCTGTTCGACCTGTTCGCGGCATGGGACGCGGGGGCGACGGCCGTCGCGCTGCCCTCGTCCGCGCTGCTGTCCTTGCCCGCGTTCCTCGCCGAGGAAGGCATCACCGTCTGGTTCTCGGTGCCGAGCGTGATCTCGTACGTGCGCAAGGCCGGTGTGCTCGAACCCGGCGCGCTGTCCGGCCTGCGCTGGTCGTTCTTCGCCGGTGAGGCGCTGAAGACCGGCGACGCCGCCGACTGGAGCGTGGCCGCTCCGGCATCCAAGGTCGAGAACCTTTATGGGCCAACAGAACTGACTGTGACCATCACCGGATACCGGTGGGATGGCGCCGTCGAGGTCAACGGCGTCGTCCCGATCGGTGCCGTCCACCCTGGACACGAGTACCGGCTGCGCGCCGCGGACGGCACCACCGCCGCCGACGAAGGCGAGCTCTGCGTCACCGGGCCGCAGCTCACCGGCGGCTACCTCGACCCCGCCGACGAACAGGGCCGGTTCGAGGACGTCGACGGCAAACGCTGGTACCGCACCGGCGACCGGGTCCGCCGCCTGGACGGGGACGTCCTCGGCTACCTCGGCCGCGCCGACTCGCAGATCCAGCTGCACGGCTGGCGGGTCGAACTCGGCGAGATCGACCACCGGGTACGGGAGTGCCCCGGCGTCGACGACGCCGTGACCCTGTTCACCGGCGACGCCCTGATCGTCTTCTACACCGGGCTGCCGCAACGCCCGCTCGCCCTCGCGGCGCTGCTGCGCCGGTCACTGCCGGAGCAGCTCGTGCCGAGGCAGTACCGGCACCTGGCCGAGTTCCCGCTCAACCCCAACCGGAAGATCGACCGCCCGGCGCTGCTGGACAGCGTGTCGGCGCAGGGAGGTAGGGCGAGGGCGCACCACAAGGAGGAAGTCCGTTGACCACTTCAGCCGTCGCCACGCAAGCGACCGACGCCGGACTGGACCGGCCGCGCGCGACCAGGCTCTCCGACCTTCTCGACCGCGCCGCCGCCGAGTACCCGGACAGCCCGGCGATCACCGACCACACCGGCTCGTGGACCTACCGAGAACTCGACAACCGCGTCCGCGCACTGGCGGGCTGGTTGCGCGACCAGGGGATCGGCCGCGGTGACCGGGTGCTGGTGCGCCTGCCGAACGTCCGCGAGATGTCGCTGGCGCTGTTCGGCATCACGCGCATCGGCGCCATCTTCGTACCGATCAACCCGGCGATGAAGGAGTTCCACCTGCGTGGGGTGATCGCGGACGCCGAGCCCGCGCTGATCCTCACCGACGGTCGGACCGCCGCCGAGGTCGGCAAGCTGACCGACGCCCCGGTGCACGACCTCGGTGAGGTGTCCTCGCTGCTGGAGACGCACGCCCACGGCACCGCCGACGCGGAGCCCGAGGACGTCGGCGTGCTCATCTACACCTCCGGCAGCACCGCGGGCCCGAAGGGCGTGGTGTGCCCGCAGGCCCAGATGGTCTTCTCCGCCGACGCCATCGACGCGGTGCTGGGCCACCGGCAGGATGACGTCGTGTTCTGCCGTGTCCCGCTGTCCTTCGACTACGGCCTCTACCAGCTGATCATGGCCTGCCAGGCCGGTGCGCACGTCGTGCTGTCCGGGTCCCGGCCGGACTACAAGCTGCTGTCCGACATCGCCGAATCCGGCGCGACCGTGGTTCCCGTCGTGCCGTCGATGGGCGCGATGCTCGTCTGGCTGTCCGAACGTGAGCAGGCCGTGCCCGCGGTGCGGATGATCACCAGCACCGGCGCCGCGTTGCCGCAGGCGACCATCGACGGTCTGCGCGTCGCGTTCCCCAACGCCGTCGTGGTGCGGATGTACGGCACCACCGAGTGCAAGCGGATCACCGTCATGCCGCCCGCCGAGGAAGCGGAGCGCGAAGGGTCGGTCGGGCCCGCGTTGCCGGGCACGAACGTGGTCATCGTGGACGCGAACGGCACACCGTTGCCCGTCGGCGAGATCGGCGAGATCACCGTGACCGGCCCGAACGTGATGGCCGGGTACTGGCGTGCGCCCGAGCTGAGCGCGAAGACGTTCCGGTGGGACGCCGAAGCCGGCGTCACGCGCCTGCACACCGGCGACTACGGCAGGCTCGACGAGGACGGTTACGTCTACTTCGACGGCAGGCGCGACGACATGTTCAAGCGCAAGGGCGTCCGGATGAGCACCCTGGAGATCGAAGCCGCCGCGATGGACGTCGACGGTGTCCGGAAAGCGGCCGTGCTGCCGCCGACCGAGGACCGGGACCTGACCATCTGCGTCGAGTCGGACCTCGGTCCCGGCGCCGTGCTGCGGGCGTTGGCCAAACGGCTCGAATCGGCGAAGGTCCCCGCGGTGTGCCACGTGTTCGAGCAGTTCCCGCTCACCCCGAACGGCAAGAACTCGCTCAAGGAACTGCGGGCGCTGGTCGAAAGCCGGAGCTCGTGAGCGCCCGCTACGCCGACCTCGCGCGGCGCTACGGAACCCCGCTCTACGTCTACGATCTCGATCGTGCCCTCGCCGCGCGACGGGATCTGCGCGCGTCGCTGCCCGAGGGCGTCACGCTGTACTACTCGTTCAAAGCCAACCCGCACCCCGACATCGCGCGGGCGCTCGGCTCCGGCCCGGCGCACGAGGCGTGCCGGGCCGAGCTGACCTCGACCGGCGAGCTGCGCTCCGCACTGGCCGCCGGTTTCCGCCCGGAGGAGTGCCTCTACGGCGGGCCGGGCAAGACCAGCGGCGAGATCGAAGTGGCACTCGCCGCCGGTGTGCGCAGGTTCTCCGTGGAATCACACGAGGATCTGCGACGGGTGGGCGCCGCGGCGGTGCAGCGCGGACTGCGCGCGGAGTGCCTGCTGCGGATCAACTCCGTCGCACCGAAGTCGTCCAGCAGCATCCGGATGACCGGCACGCCGTCGCAGTTCGGGTTCGACAGCGAGACGTTGGCGCCGCTGCTGCCGAGCCTGCTGGAGGTCGAGGGCACGCGGGTGGTCGGCGCGCACTTCTTCCCGCTGAGCAACGCGATGGACGAAGCCAGCCTCGTCGACGAGTTCCAGCGCAGCGTCGCCGAAGCGGCCCGGCTGCGCGACGAACTGGGCCTGCCCGTGCGGATGCTCGACCTGGGCGGTGGATTCGCCGCGCCGTACGCCGTTCCCGGTGAGCGGACCGTGTACGAGAAGACCAGCACCGAGCTGGCCGCTGTGCTGGACCTGCATTTCCCCGGGTGGGCCGAGGGTGCGCCGGAGGTCGCCTGCGAGTCCGGCCGTTACCTGGTCGGCGACTGCGGGGCGCTGGTGGCGTCGGTGGTCAACATCAAGCAGAGCGGCGGCCGCAAGTTCGTCGTGCTGGACGCGGGGATCAACACCCTCGGCGGGATGGCGGGACTGGGCCGGCTGCTGCCGTTGGCCGTGGAACCGGTGGAGGGTGTCGACCCGGCCGACCTGGAGCCGGTGAGCCTGGTCGGTCCGTTGTGCACACCGGGTGACGTGCTCAGCCGCAACGTCCACATCCCGTCGCCGACCGAAGGCGACCTGGTCACCATCCCGAACACCGGGGCGTACGGCCTGACCGCCAGCCTGCTGGCGTTCCTGGGGCGACCGGCGCCCACCGAGGTGGTCCTGCGCGGCGGCGCGGTCGTGTCGGTGTCCCGATTGGACACCCAGCGCGTGTATTCCTGACCAGAGCCTGGAGATCATTGTGAAGCGGGACGAAACCGATTCGGCGCGGCTGGCCGCGCTGCCCGAAATCGAGCGGGACCGGTTCCTGCTTCAGCTGGTGCTCGACCACGCGGCGGCCGTGCTGCCGTACCCGGAAACCGAACTGAATGCGGACATGGCGTTCCGCGAAGCCGGGTTCGACTCGATGGCGGCAGTGCGGCTACAGGAGCGGCTGGTCGCGGCGACCGGGCTGGCCCTGCCGGTGACGATCGCCTTCGACCACCCGACGCCCGCCGCGCTGGCCGCCCATGTGCGCGCCGCGCTGTGGGGTGACGCACCTGCGGTGGAGCCGGACGTCGTGCACCCGGTTGACGCGAGCGACCCGATCGTGATCGTCGGGATGGCCTGCCGCTATCCCGGCGGCGCCGACACACCGGAACGGCTCTGGGCGCTGGTGGCGGGCGGTGCGGACGTCATCTCCGGCTTCCCCGGCGACCGTGGCTGGGACCTGGCCGGGCTGTTCGACCCGGACCCGGACCAACCGGGCAAGGCCTACGTCGACCAAGGTGGTTTCCTGCACGACGCGGCGGAGTTCGACGCCGCGTTCTTCGGGATCTCGCCACGGGAAGCCACCGCGATGGATCCGCAGCAGCGGATCATGCTGGAGACGTCGTGGGAGGCGTTCGAACGGGCCGGTGTCGACCCCGTCTCGTTGCGCGGACGCCGGGTTGGCGTGTTCGTCGGCGCCGAGCCGCAGGACTACGGCCCACGGCTGCACGAGGCGCCGGACGGGCAGGAAGGTTACCTCCTCACCGGCAACGCGTTGAGCGTCATCGCGGGCCGGATCGCGTACGCCTTCGGCCTGGAAGGGCCGACGCTGACCGTGGACACCGCGTGTTCCGGTTCGCTGGTCGCGCTCCACCTGGCCACGGCGGCGCTGCGCGCGGGTGAGTGCTCGCTCGCGTTGGCCGGTGGCGTTTCGGTGATGTCGAGCCCCGGCACGTTCGTCGCGTTCAGCCGCCAGCGTGGTCTGGCGTCGGACGGCCGGTGCAAGCCGTTCGCCGCAGCCGCCGACGGCACAGGCTGGGGCGAGGGCGCCGGGACACTGGTGCTGGAAAGGCTGTCCGACGCGCGGCGCAACGGTCACCAGGTGCTCGCGGTGGTGGCGGGCTCGGCGATCAACTCCGACGGCGCGTCCAACGGGCTGACCGCGCCCAGCGGGCCGTCCCAGCAGCGGGTCATCCGGCAGGCGCTGGCCGCGGCCGGGCTGGAGCCGTCCGAAGTGGACGTCATCGAGGCGCACGGTACCGGCACCCGGCTCGGCGACCCGATCGAAGCCGGTGCGCTGATCGCCGCGTACGGCGAGCGGGACCGGCCGTTGCGGCTGGGTTCGATCAAGTCGAACATCGGGCACACGCAGGCCGCCGCCGGTGTCGCCGGGGTCATCAAGATGGTGCTCTCGTTGCGGGCCGGGCTGGTGCCCCGGACGCTGCACGTGGACGAACCGTCACCGCACATCGACTGGTCGGCCGGGGTGCTGTCCCTGCTGACCGAGCCGATGGACTGGCCGCGTACCGGCACACCCCGTCGTGCCGGTGTGTCGTCGTTCGGCATCAGCGGGACGAACGCGCATGTCATCCTGGCCGAGCCACCTGAGGCTGAGGTCGGGGAAAGCCCTGTGCTGCCAGTGGTGCCGTGGGTGCTGTCCGCGGCCACGCCGGAGGCGCTGCGCGCGCAGGCGAAGAAGCTCGTCGCCGCGCTGCCGGAGGTCTCGCTCACGGACATCGGCTTGACTCTCGGTGTTGGCCGGGCAGCCCAGCAGCACCGCGCGGTCGTGTTCGGTGCGGACCGAGTGTCGTTGCTCAAGGGCATCACCGCGCTGGCCGAAGGCTCCGCAGCCACGGGGCTCGTGTCGGGCGCTGTGCGAACCGGCTCGTTGGCGTTCTTGTTCACCGGGCAAGGCAGCCAGCGGATCGGGATGGGACGGGACCTCTACCGCGCTTTCCCCGTGTACGCACGCGCGTTCGAGGACGCCTGCGCCCACCTGGACCCGCACCTGGACGTTCCGTTGCGCGATGTCGTCTTCGGCGTCGCCGACGGTCTGGACCGCACGGGATACGCGCAAGCCGCGCTGTTCGCGGTCGAAGTCGCGCTGTTCCGGCTCGTCGAGTCCTTCGGTGTGCGGCCCGATCTGCTCGCCGGGCACTCGGTCGGGGAGATCGCCGCCGCCCACGTCGCCGGGGTGCTCTCGCTCGCGGACGCCGCCCTGCTCGTCGCCGCCCGTGGGACGTTCATGCAGGAACTGCCCGACGGCGGCGCGATGCTCGCCGTACAGGCCAGCGAGGCCGACGTGCGCGCGCTGCTGGACGGCCACCTGGTCTCCATCGCGGCGATCAATGGCCCGACGGCCGTGGTGCTGTCCGGTGCGGAGCAGGACATCAACGACCTGGCCACGGAACTGGCCGACAAGGGCCACCGCAGCCGTCGCCTGCGGGTGAGCCACGCCTTCCACTCGCCGCTGATGGAACCGATGCTCGACGAGTTCCGGCAAGTGGTCCGGCTGCTTGAGTTCTCGCCGCCGCGCATCCCGATCGTGTCCACAGTGACCGGACAACTGGCCACAGAGGACCAGCTGTGCGACCCCGAATACTGGGTGCGGCATGTCCGTGAGACGGTGCGCTTCGCCGACGCCGTCACCGCTCTGGCCGCGCACGACGTCAGTGCCTTCCTCGAACTCGGCCCGGATGGCGTGCTTTCCGCCCTGGGCAACGACTGCGTCGAAGGACCGGCGTTCCTTCCCGCACTGCGCAAGGATCGCGACGAGGTGGACGCGTTCGTCACCGCCGTCGCCACGCTGCACGTCAACGGTGTCGCACTGGACTGGGCGGCGATCTTCGCCGGTGCCCGGCACGTCGACCTGCCCACCTATGCCTTCCAGCGCAAGCGTTTCTGGCTCACGCACGGCACTGCCACCGGATCGGCTGCCGCACTCGGCCTCGAACCGGCGGACCACCCGCTGCTGGGTGCCGAGGTCGAAGACGCCGGGGACGGCAAGGTCCTGCTCACCGGCAGGCTCTCGCTCACCACCCAGCCGTGGCTGGCCGACCACGTGATCGCGGGCTCGGTGCTGTTGCCCGGCACGGCGTTCGTGGAACTGGCCGCGCACGCGGGACTGCGGTTCGGCTGCGGGTTCGTCGAGGACCTGGCCCTGCACACCCCGCTGGTGCTGCCCGCTGACGGGGCCGTCCAACTTCAGGTCGCGGTCGGTGTGCCGGACGAGTCCGGCCGTCGCACCCTGAGCGTGCACGCCCGCACGGACGGACCGTGGACCCGGCACGCCGACGGAACCCTCACCACCGCCACCCCGGAACCGGAACAGCGCGAGCAGGCCTGGCCGCCCCCCGGTGCCACCCCGGTCGAGATCGGCGACCGCTACGAACGACTCGAACAGCGAGGCTACGAGTACGGCCCGGTCTTCCAGGGCCTGCGAGCGGTCTGGCAGCGTGGTGAGGAAACCTACGCCGAGGTCGCCGTACCCACGGACGCGGCCTCTTTCGTGCTGCATCCCGCTCTGCTGGACGCGGTGCTGCACGCGACGGACGACAGCGACCAGCTGACGGTCCCCTTTGCCTGGACCGGGTTCGCGCTGTACGCCACCGGCGCGGGCACGGTTCGTGCCACCCTCACCAAGACCAGCTCCGGCGGGCTGTCGATCACCCTCACCGACCCCGCCGGAGCACCCATCGCCTCGGTGGCGGAACTGGCTTTCCGGCCAGTGGGCACCGTCGCGGCCGGGCCTGTGGATTCCCTGTACCACCTGGCCGAGATACCGGTCACCGCGACGACATTCGCCGACGTCCACGACGAACTGGCTGAGGTTCCAGGCGCGGTCGTGACCATCCGTGCAGGTGCGACAGACAATGGGCCAGCGGCGGTGCACGCCGAAACCGCCCGGGTGCTCGGACTGCTGCAACGCTGGATCGCCGACGAGCGGTTCGACGGTTCACGGCTTGCGGTGGTGACCACCGCAGGAGACCTCGCGGGCGCCGCTGTGCGCGGCCTTGTCCGTGCCGCCGAAGCCGAGCACCCTGGCCGGTTCTTGATCGTCGACACCGACGACCCCACCACGGCACCGGTCGCCTCCGAACCTGAACTCGTCGTCAGACTGGGCAGAGTGACCGCGCGCCGCCTGGCTCGGGTGACACCGTCGCCGGAAACCACCTGGCGCCCCAGCGGTACGGTCCTGCTGACCGGCGGCACGGGCGGCCTCGGCACGCTCATCGCCAGGCACCTGATCACCGCCCATGACGTGCACCGGCTCGTCCTGCTCAGCCGACGCGGGCTCGCCGCACCCGGCGCGACACAGCTACGGGACGAGTTGACAGCCCTCGGCGCCGAGGTCGACATCGTCGCGTGCGACGTCACCGACCGAGCCGCTCTGGCCACGGTCATCGACGGGATCGACCAGCTGGACGCTGTCGTGCACGCCGCAGGCCTGGTCGACGACGGCGTGCTGAGCGCCTTGACGGAGGAACGGCTCGCCACGGTCCTGCGGCCGAAGGTCGACGCGGCCTGGCACCTGCACGAACTCACCGCCGACCGTGACTTGTCGGCGTTCGTGGTCTTCTCCTCCGCCTCCGCCACCCTGGACAACGCGGGACAGGCCAACTACGCGGCCGCCAACGCCTACCTCGAAGCGCTGGTGTCCCTGCGGCGTGCGGCCGGGTTGCCCGGTCTGGCGTTGGCGTGGGGACTGTGGGACACCGACACCGGCATGACCGCCCACCTCGACGAGGCACAGTTGCGGCGGATGGCCCGTGATGGATTCGGTGCCCTGACAGTAGATGACGGTCTGCGCCTGTTCGACGCCGCTCTCACGATCGGCGAGGGCGTGCTGTTGCCGATGAAGCTCGACCTCGCTGCCGTCGGCCAGGCTGACGAGGTGCCCGCTGTGCTGCGCGGGCTCGTGCGGCCCGGGCGGCGTCAATCCGTGGCCAAGCGCGAGGACCACCCGCTGGGCAGGCGCCTCGACGGGCTGGGCGAAGCGGATCAACGGGCGCTGTTGCGTGACCTGACGCTGGCCGAAGTCGCCGCCGTGCTCGGCCACGACCAGCCGGACGAGATCGGCACCGGCGTGGCGTTCACCGCCATCGGGTTCGACTCGCTCACCGCCGTCGAGCTGCGCAACCGGCTCAACACCGTGACCGGGCTGCGGCTGTCACCGACCCTGTTGTTCGACTACCCGACCACGGACGCGCTCGTGGAACACCTGCGGGTCAAACTGCTCGGCGCCGAGACCGGTCCACGCGTGATCACGGCCAGCCGGGCGGCAGACGACGACCCGATCGCGATCGTCGCGATGAGCTGCCGCTACCCCGGCGGCGTGCACACCCCGGAACAGCTGTGGGACCTGGTCGCCAGTGGCGGTGACGCCATCTCGCAATTCCCGGACAACCGTGGCTGGGACGTGCCCAGCCTCTATGACCCCGATCCCGCCGCACATCGCAAGACCTACGTGACCGAAGGCGGTTTCCTGCACGACGCCCCGGAGTTCGACGCGGCCTTCTTCGGCATGGGCCCGCGCGAGGCCATGGCGACCGACCCGCAGCAGCGGTTGTTGCTGGAGCTGGCGTGGGAGGCGTTCGAACGAGCCGGGCTGGACCCGCTTTCGTTGCGGGAGAGCCGGACCGGGGTGTTCGCGGGCGTGATGTACCACGACTACGCGGCACGGCTGCCGGTCGTGCCGGAGGACGCGGAAGGCTATCTGGGCAACGGAAGCCTCGGCAGTGTCGTGTCCGGCCGGGTGTCCTACACGTTCGGGCTGGAGGGTCCGTCGGTCACCATCGACACGGCGTGTTCGTCGTCGCTGGTCGGGTTGCACTGGGCCGTGCAGGCGCTGCGCTCCGGCGAGTGCACGATGGCGTTGGCCGGTGGCGTGACCGTGATGTCCACTCCGGACACCTTCATCGATTTCAGCCGTCAGCGCGGGCTCGCCGCGGACGGCCGGTGCAAGTCCTTCGCCACCGCGGCCGACGGAACCGGCTGGTCGGAGGGTGCGGGACTGCTGTTGCTGGAACGGCTTTCCGACGCCGAACGCAACGGCCACCCCGTCCTCGCGCTGATCCGCGGCTCCGCGGTCAACTCCGACGGCGCGTCCAACGGCCTGACTGCCCCCAACGGCCCGTCGCAGCAACGCGTCATCCAGCAGGCGCTGGGCGCCGCGGGCCTGGGCTACGACGAGGTCGACGTGGTCGAAGCACACGGCACCGGCACCAAACTCGGCGATCCGATCGAGGCGCAGGCCCTGCTCGCCAGCTACGGCCAGCGCGACGCGGACCGCCCGCTGCTGCTCGGGTCGATCAAGTCCAACCTCGGGCACACCCAGGCCGCGGCCGGGGTCGCGGGCGTCATCAAGATGGTCCAGGCCATGCGGCACGGCACCGTGCCCAAGACGCTGCACGTGGACACCCCGACCGACCAGGTCGACTGGTCGGCGGGCGCGGTCTCGCTGCTCACCGACACGGTGGCCTGGCCGGAAACCGGGCGCGCACGGCGAGCTGGTGTTTCGTCGTTCGGGATCAGCGGCACCAACGCGCACGTGATCCTGGAACAGGCGCCGCCACCCGCCGCCACCCGGCCGGACCCGGTCCAGCACGCGGTGCCGTTCCTGCTTTCCGCTCGTGACGCGGATGCTCTGCGGGCGCAGGCGTCCCGGCTCGCGCAGTTCGTCCGTGACACCCCGGACTGCCCGGTGCGCGACATCGCGTTCTCGCTGGCCACCGGACGGGCCCGCCTCGAGCGCCGCGCCTGGGTCACCGCCGCCGACCAGGCAGAGCTGCTCCAGGCGCTGGACGCGATCGGCGCGGGCGAACCCGTGAAGACCCCCGGTGCGACCGCGTTCCTCTACACCGGCCAGGGCAGCCAGCGAGCCGGGATGGGCGCGCAGCTGTACACGGCCTACCCGGCGTTCGCGCAGGCCTTCGACGAGGCGTGCCGTGCGGTGGGCCTGGACAGCGCCGAGGTCGCCGATGTCGACCAGACGGGCTGGGCCCAGCCAGCGCTGTTCGCCTTCGAGGTGGCACTGCACCGGCTGCTCGAATCCTTCGGCGTCCGACCGGATCTGCTGCTGGGTCACTCCGTCGGCGAGATCGTCGCGGCCCACGTCGGTGGTGTGTTGTCCCTCGCGGACGCCGGAATCCTGGTCAACGCCCGTGCCCGCCTGATGCAGGCGCTGCCCCCAGGCGGGGCCATGCTGTCGGTGCGTGCCGGGGTGGACGTCGTCGAACCGTTGCTGGTGGGACGGGCGGACGTCGGGATCGCGGCGGTGAACGGCCCGGCCTCGGTCGTGGTCTCCGGCGCGGAGGCCGCGGTCGCCGAGATCGAGGCAGAGCTGAGCGGTGTCCGCACGCGTCGGCTCACCGTCAGCCACGCGTTCCACTCGCCGCTGATGGAGCCGATGCTCGAGGAGTTCCGCACGGCAATCGCCGGGCTGACGTTCTCGCCGCCGACGTTGCCGATCGTGTCCAACCTGACCGGCGAGCTGAATACGGCACTTTCCTCGCCTGAATACTGGGTTCGCCACGTCCGCGAGGCGGTCCGGTTCGCAGACGGCGTGCGTGCGCTCGAAACGGCCGGTGTGCGCACGTTCGTCGAGATCGGCCCGGACGCCGTGCTCAGCGCGATGGCGGGCGAATGCGTGACCACCGACGCTGACATGGCGTTCATCCCGTTGTCACGCAAGGGCCGCGACGAACACGAGACGGTCGCCGAAGCGTTGGCCCGTCTGCACAGCAGGGACATCCCGATCGACTGGACCGCCGTGTTCCCGGCAGCCCGGACGACACAGCTGCCGACGTACGCCTTCCAACGGCGCTGGTACTGGCTCGACGCCGTGCCCGCGACCGGCGAAGCACACGACCTTGGCCTCGCACGTGCCGAACACCCGCTGCTCGGCGCGGCCGTGCCGTTGCCGGACTCCGGTGGACTGCTGCTCACCGGCAGGCTCGCTCCGGGAACCCAGCCGTGGTTGGCCGAGCACGCGGTGGGCGGGGTGGCGATCCTGCCCGGCAGTGCGTTCGTCGAGCTGGCGATCAACGCCGGTGATCGAGTGGGTTGTGGTGTGGTCGACGAACTGGCGTTGCTGGCGCCGTTGCCCCTGCGGTCGGCCGTGCAGTTGCAGGTGGTGCTCCGCGAACCCGACGACGCGGGACGTCGTGAGATCACGGTGTACTCGCGCCCTGAAGACTCCGCCTCCGGGGAAACCTGGACCCAGCACGCGATGGGCGTGCTCGCACCGGACACCACCGCCGTGGACAGCCTCACCGAATGGCCGCCCACCGGTGCCGAGCCGATCGACCTGACCAGCCGATACGCCGAACTGGCTGAGGGCGGGCTCGACTACGGCCCGACCTTCCAAGGGCTGCGCGCGGTCTGGCGGCGTGGCGAGGACGTCTTCGCCGACGTGGCGTTGCCGGAGGAGGTGCTGGACGCGGGCTCGTACGGGATCCACCCCGCGCTGCTCGACGCGGTGTTCCACGCGATCGGCATGGGCGAGCCCGACCTCGCGGCGCGCCCGACGCTGCCGTTCACGTTCGCCGGGGTCTCGCTGGTCGCCGCGGGAGCCACCGCCGTGCGGGCCCGGATTTCGCCTGCGGGGCCGGATAGTGTGTCGGTGACTTTGGCCGACATGGCCGGTGCGCCTGTCGGGTCGGTGCGCTCGCTGGTGCTGCGTGAGGTTTCGGCTGATCAGCTCGCCCAGCGGGTCGACTCGCTGTTCCGCCTGGAATGGACCGGGATCGACGCGGCAACACCCGGCGATCGGCCGGAGGTCGCGGAGATCCACGTCGACCAGACCGATGTCTGCCGTGCCGTTCGGCAGGCAACCCACCAGGCCCTTGCCGTCGTGCGCGCTCGCCTCGATTCGCCCGCCGCGCAACGGTTGGTGGTCATGACTCAGGGGGCCACCGGCAATCCGGCCGCGGACCTCGCCGCTGCCGCCGTCGCCGGTCTGGTGCGCGCCGCCGAGGCGGAGAACCCCGGCAGTTTCCTGCTCGTCGACACCGACGGGTCAGAACTGCTGCCCGGGTTCGCCGCGATCGACGAACCGGAACTGCGGTTGCGCGGGGGAGTGGCGTCGGTGCCCCGGCTGGTGCGGGCAGTCGTGACCCAGTCCGCCGCCTGGCAGGACGGAACTGTCCTGGTGACGGGCGGGACCAGTGGCCTCGGCGCGCTTGTCGCCCGGCACCTGGTCACCGAGCACGGCGTGCGTGACCTGCTGCTGACCAGCCGGAGGGGCGCGGCGTCGCCGGGCGCCACCGAACTGGCGGCGGAGTTGACCGCCTTGGGGGCGGTGATCCGGCTGGCCGCGTGCGACGTCTCCGACCGTGACGCGGTCGCTGAGCTCCTGTCCGAAGTAGACCAGCTCGCTGGGGTCGTGCACGCCGCCGGGATCGTCGACGACGGTGTGGTCGGCTCGATGACCCCGGGACGGATCGACGGCGTGCTGCGTCCCAAGGTGGACGGCGCGTGGCACCTGCACGAGCTGGCCACGGACGTCCCACTCGTCCTGTTCTCCTCGGTCGCGGGCACCCTCGACGGCGCGGGCCAGGCGAACTACGCGGCGGCGAACGCCTTCCTCGACGGCCTCGCAGCCCACCGCCGGGCCAGTGGGCTGCCGGGTGTGTCCATCGCCTGGGGACTCTGGGACGCCGAAACCGGTATGACCGGGGCGCTCAGCGTGGCCGACCGGGAGCGGATGGCCAGGTCCGGGATCGCGGCGTTGTCCGTCGAGGACGGGTTGCGGCTGTTCGACGCCGCGGTCGGAGCCGAGGACGCCGTGCTGTTCGGCGTGCGCCTCGACCTGCGAGCACGAACTGCGCCCGCGTTGCTCCGCGACCTGGTCAAGGCACCCGTTCGGCGGATTGTGGCCGCCAGCGAACCGGTCGAGCGCCAGACCTTGGCCGAACGGCTGGCCGCAGTGGCCCTCGCCGAGCGACGGCCCCTCGTGCTGGCCACGGTGCGCGAGCACGTGGCGGCCGTGCTCGGGCACGCGGACCAGGACGCGGTCGAGAACGAGCGTGGTTTCACCGACCTGGGTTTCGACTCACTCGCGTCGCTGGAGTTGCGCAACCGGCTGGCAGCGGAGTCCGGGCTGCGGCTGCCGGCGACCCTGACCTTCGACTTCCCGAATCCGGTCGCCCTGGCGAACCACCTCGTCGACGAACTGGCGCCAACCGACGTGACGGCCATTGTGGACGGCGAACTGGCCAGGCTGGCCGCCGTGCTGACCGACCTGAACCCGCAGGGCGAGACGGCTTTGGTGCTGGCGGAACGCCTGCGCACACTGGCCGCGCAGTGGGCCGGGGAGTCGCCCGAACAGTCCGATCTGGACGCCGCGACCGCGGACGAGCTGTTCGACATCCTGGACGGCGAACTGGGCAACATCGGTTCATGACAGTCAAGTTCACGACAGGCAGGTTCACGACAGGCAGGCCGTGTACCGAAGGGGCTGCGGTACACGGCCTGAAAGCACTGTGGCCGGGCTAGCTCGTGAGGGCCCGGCCACAGCGGTCGGTGACTACTGTTCCTTGGTCACTTCTGGTTCACTTGAAGGAAATCTGGCCGCCGCCGGCCTGCGAAAGGTCCTCGCTGACGACGGCGATCGCGCAGCCACCCTTGGCGGTCTTGCAGTCGGCGGTGCCGCGCGGGTTGCCCTTCTGGTCGAACGCGGCGAACGTGGTGTGCACGGTCAGCGGGATGCTGGCCGCGCCGTTGCCGTCGGTCTGGACCTTGGCCGAGTCCGACGCGCACACGACGTCGTCGGCACCGTCGAGGTTGGCGCACTGCAGGGCCGCGATGTTCGTCGCGGCGTTGAAGCCGGTCACCGCGACGGTGACTGTCTGGCCGTCCGACAGGCCGGTCGCCGGGTTGATGGTGACACCCGGGCCCACCGCGGCCGAGGCCGAGGACATCCCCATCAGGGTACCGCCGACGGCGATCGTGGCGATCGCGGCGAACTTCCTGATTGAAATGAACGACATCACAGAACTCCCTCATCAAGGAAAGGCTGTCAAGGACCACGGATTTGTGAATCCCCCGATGGCCGGCGAATTGTGTTCCGGCCGTGAGGACGAGTTTAGGATTGGCCAACTCGGGAGGTCAACCTGACAATTGTCAACCGTCCGGGAAAAATATTGTCCGATGTGCCCGGTTTGATTCGGGAAAACGGGTGTGATTTCCTGCGTTTTTTCCCGAACGCCGGACAGGCGTCGCGGACTGCGTTATGGTGGCGCGATTCGGCGGATATGATGGATGTAATAGAACTTCGGTGACTTCTGGCAGCGCGGGTCCGGGCGGGCCTGGTGGTATCCTTCGCGCATGTCCGCAGCGGAGCCTGCCCACATCGACTTCCGCCGGTGGCCGGTCCGGGAAACGGGTGAACAGCACGCTGCGGGCTCGCGAGTCCGTGGCTACGTCATTTCCGGCCTGCTGCTCGGATTTCTTCTCATTCCCGTGGTCACCGCCGTGTTCAACGACATCTCCCCGGCGCGGCTGACGCTGTTGCTGGTCGACACCGCGGTCTACGCGGCGGGCTTTCTGGTCGGTATCTGGGAAGGGCTGGGGTTTTCCCGTGCCGGGCGGGTGGCGGTGGTCGTCCTGCTGTTCGCGCTCGGATTCGGCGTCCGGTTCCTGTCCGACCACCAGGTCGGTTGGCTGGTGCTGGGGTACGCCATCGTCGTGACCGCTTTGCTGCTGCCGATCTGGCTCACACCGGTCCTCGGTATGGGCGCTTTCGTGTGCGCGGTGCTGTATTCCATCGTCTTGAACGACGGGCTGGACTGGGTGGAAGTCCTGCTGATCAGCTCGTCGGTCCTCACCGTCGGGCTGCTGTGCCTGCTGATCAACATGATCTCCCAGCTACGCGCCGCGCACGAGACCATCGCGGGCTTCGCCGTGGTCGAGGAACGAGCCCGCGCCGCCCGCGACCTGCACGACGTACTCGGGCACAGCCTGACCACGATCACCATGAAGCTCTCGCTGGCCCGCCGGGTGCTGGAAAGTGGCGCGTCCCGCGACCAAGCGGCCAACGAGGTGGCGGAAGCCGAGCAACTGTCCCGGGAGGCGATGCTCGAAGTGCGCACGATCGTCGTCGGGCACCGCGCCACCACCCTCGCCGGGGAACTGGTCGCCGCACGGGCCGCGCTGCGCGTCGCCGGTATCCGCGCGAACTTCCCGCACGCCGTCGACGACGTGCGGATGGACCTGCGTGAACCGTTCGCCTACCTGCTGCGCGAAGCGGTCACCAACGTGATCAAACACAGCGGTGCCACCCGTTGCGACATGACCCTGGGCGCCACCTGGATCGAAATCCGGGACAACGGCAGGGGACCGGACGAGCAGGGCGCGGTCAACTCGGGCAGCGGACTGCTCGGCATCGGCGACCGCTTGCGCAGGGTCGGCGCCACACTGACGGTGAGCCGCTCCGACGACGGGGGTTTCCAGCTGCGCGCCAGCACCGCGTGATCAGCGGTGGGCACGGCTCCACAACGCGGCCCAGCCACCCCGGCCCACCATCGCGGCCGGGACGAGCAGGCCGTGTTCGGCGATGCGCTCCCAGAACAACTCGACCGGTGCGCCGAGTTCCGCCGCCGCGACCAGCGCACGCTGCCACGGCCCGTCCTCATCGGACAGATCGCTGGCCGGAAAGCCCGGTACGGACGTTTTCCTCGCCGCGGCCACCTGGATCGTGTCGTCGGTCGCCGCGGCGCAGGTGACCGCGATCGCCAGGGCACACACCAGTTCGGGCGCCGGTCCGCGTGCCACCGAACGCGCCAGGGCTTCGTCGCCGACGAGCTCGCCCATGGCCGCGCGAACCGCCCGTGCCACCACGTCCATGGCGTAGGCCGGGGCGATCGCCGGGCGGCGCACCAGCGCACGCAGCGTCCGCGGCAGGGGCGAGCCGCCGGTGAGCGTGTCAAGCCGGTCGTACTCGCACAGTTCCGGATCGAGCCGCCGCACAGCGGAGGTGAGCGGACGGACCCGAGTCGCCCGCCACAGCCCGGACGCGCCGAGCCCAGCGTCCAAGGCCGCGCGAAGCAACGCCACGTGCCGGCTGGGGCTGAGGCGCTTCAACGCGATCACCGCCGCGTCCGGTTCGAAATCAGCCGCCAGGCCACGCGCCAGCGCGGCATACGTGCGCCGTGCGGACACGGCAGTCGCCGACGCCAACTCCTGCGCCACCGCCGCGCCCAACGCACCGGTGAGCGCGGCAGGCAGACGTCCCGCCGCGGCACCCCGAGCTGAACCTCGGGAACGCACAGGCGGCACAGGCACCAGGGGTTCGGGCACGACCGGCGCGGGCACCGGGAGCCCCTTCACCCATCGCTTGACGTTCTTGTCCACTGCCGGGGCAACGGGGTCGTTGAACCGCGCCCGCAGTTCGTGGACGCGCCAGCCACCGGTGTGCTGCCGGATGTCGAGGTTGGCCGCGATCCGGCCATCGGTCGCGTCCCGCAACGCGATCAGCACACACTGGCCGCGGCGTGCTTCGTCGGCGTACCACGACTCGCCGATGCAGTTGCCCATGTAGCTGGACCACGCGGCCAGCTGCCTCGGGTCGCGGCCCAGTTCCACCACCAGCGTGGTGCCCGGGACGGTCTGCTTGTCCACGGCCGATATGCCGGACGGGATCGGGAAGGCGGCGGCGCTGGCCTCGACAGCCGCCGACGCCGCGCTGACCCCGTCCACCAGTTCCGGCCAGCTACCGCAGCGCGGCGGCGGCATCGCACCGAACGCGACCAACTGGGCGACCCCGGCGGCTGCCAACGGGATGGAGTCCGCGCGGGGGCGCCCCTGTTCCCACGGCGTCGGCGTCTCGTACTCCAGCACGGGCCGGGTTTCCGTGTGGCGCACCGTGGCGGATTCGGCGCCGTGGAAGGGCGCCAACGCGTCACCGAGGTCCGCGAACCACAACAGGTCGTGCGGTGTCTCCACGTCGGCAAGGTCCTCAGCGGTGGCCATCCGCTGCGCCAGCGTCTGCTTCGGACCGTCGGCGTGCGCGTCGGTGAGCGGCGGCTGGTCCCAACTGCCCGGCGCCCGGAAGAACCCAGCCGCGGCACGCCACTGACGCAGATGGTCCGCCTGCCACGGCTTGCACGTGTCCCAGCAATTGTGCAGCGGCTCGTCCATGGTCTCGATCAGTTTGGACACCGCGTTGAGGACGACGACGCCGTAGTTGCGGGCGATGCCGACCAGCTCCTTCACACGGACCTCGGTCTTCGAGGTGAACGTCCGACCCGGCCGCAGCGGCTGGAGCACGTCGTTGACGAGACATCCCGGCCGTGCGGGGTGGCTGTAGTCGCCGTCGTGGCGCCGCCTCGCTGCGGTCCGCTGCTTGTTGGACATACAGGCATCGGCAGCGACAAGCTCGTTCCGGTGCTTCTCGGCGGCGATCTCAAGGCCTTCGTCGTACATCGTCCTGGCGAACCGCAGCAACGCCGTTGCCGCGATGGCGTCGTCGAGCAGGCGGCTGAGCTCGTGCGCGGTCCACCACTGCGGAGGCCGCCAACGAGCCGCCTTGGCGAGCGATGAGTTGTCACCGGTCTGCGACTTCAGATGCCGCAGGACGAGCTCGTCGAAGTGGTCGCGGTGGCGTGTGTGCAGCAGGCCGATCTGATCGGTGTGGATCTGCGACGCTGCTCGCCGATCCTGGCGTTGCCGCTCGACCAGATAGGCGCAAACCGTGTCCCACAGGCTGAGGATCAGCGCCAGCCGCCGTGGCCCCGGACAGTCGGCCAGCACCCGCGACAGCTGACTGGACAATGTGGACGCGGCACCGCGCCGGAACGGATCGATCCCCTTCGGGGCCCGTAATTCCAGCACGCGTTCCAACTGCTCAGGCCCAAGGACCTCCGAGGCCGCCGACGCCAGTTGCAGCGCTGCCCAGCGTTGCTCGGCCATCGCCGTGTTCGCGGCCGCGCCAACCCGCTTCGTGGCCGACGGGCCGAACAACGCGACCAGACTGCCGACCCGGTCCCCGAGCCGGTGCGCCCCATCGACTCCGAGCACCCGCAACGCGGCGAGCACGGCGTCACGCCGGTCCCCGTAGGCTCCGGCCAACCTCGCTGAGGCGAAACCACCACCGAGGTCGACGCCTGCCCCCGCGGCCACCTCGGTGCCATCGGCCACCAGCAAGGTGAGTTGATCGGTCGCCGCCACGACCGCGTCGGTCTCCGCGTCGGCAGGACCGACAGCGACCGGAGCACCAGGCGGGTGCGCGCCCGCCCGGCTGCTCGCCGCGCGGGGCATGGACTTACTGCCCGAGGCGGGCAACCAACAGCGCACCTCAGGCTCGGCGGTGATCCCGAACGCGAGCTGAACAGACATCGCCGCCCATTGTTCCGCACCGCGCCACCAATTTTGCGTCACCGGTTCGCGCCGCCGTGGATGCCGCGTGGCGCGGCACCCACGATCCCGGCCATGCCAACCACTTAGGGAACGGACGCTTTGGCGGGTGTCACGAGCGTGTCGAGCGAGACGACGTAGTCGATCATCCGCTCCTGGGTCCGCATGGGGCGGTCCGGATCGGCGCGGATCTCCTCGAAGGTCCTGACCACCCGCTCCAGCACGACCCGTCCGAGGGTGCGCACCAACGGCAGACCCAGGCAGATGTACATCCCCTGCCCGAAGGGCAGATGGGGGTTGGGCGAGCGCGTGATGTCGAACCGGTGCGCCTGCGGGAACCGCGACTCGTCGAAGTTGGCCGCCGAGTCCCAGGCCACGATGTAGCTGCCCGCTTTGATCTGGTACCCGGCCAGTTCGGTGTCGTGCCGGGCGGTGCGCCAGAGGTTGAACCACGAGAAGTCGAAGCGCAGGACCTCCTCGATCGCCCCGGGGATCAGCGCGGGATCTCGCCGCAGCGCCTGGTAGAACGCGGGATCCGCACAGAACCGGGCGAACGTGTAGGACAAGAACAGCGACAGCGGCGCATTGCCCGCGGTCACCAGGTCGAGGCACATGTGGATGATCTTCTTTTCCGGCAGCCGGTCGTCCTCGGCCCGCGCCGCCAGCAAGGCACTCATCAGATCGCCGGTCGGTTCGCGCTTGCGCTCGTCGAGCTGTTCGGTGAGCATTCCGACGACCTCGGCGTGATCCGGCTGGAAGATCCCGACCAGCTGGCCGAACATCTGGTCCGACCACTGCCGGAAGCGCCCGGGGCCGGGGATCCGCAGCCCGAACAGGTGCCCGATCACGTGGTCCATCAACGGGTAGCCCAGATCGCCGAGGACCTCCAGTTTCCCGGAGGCCAGCGCGGGCTCGAGTAACGCGTCGACCATCGAGGCGAAGGCTGGTGCCTGGCCCTCGATGGTGCTCGGCACGAACGAGCGGGCCACGAAGCCGCGCAGGAAGCGGTGCTCCTCGATGTCCGCCCTGCCGAAGGAGAACGGCAGCCCCATATGGGTTTTGTCGGTCACCGAGAAGGTCTCCGGGTTCTTCAGGACGGTCTGAACGTCCTCATACCTGAACACCTCCCACATGTTGTATTCCGCACGGTGCCGCAGTGGCTCGTTCTTGTGCTGGTGCTGGAACCAGGCGATGCGCTCGTCGATCACGTCGCTCAGATCGGGAAACAACAGATCCCGTGTCGGCTTGCCTGACGTGCCGGTCATGGTGTTCTTCCTTCCCGCTCAGAGCCGGTCCACGCTGATCCAGATCAGCTCCTTGGACCGGAATGTGCTTTCCCACACGGCTTTGCCGACCTCGGGCAGCCGGTCCACGTGCTTGTCGACCACCTGGCCGAGGACCGGGGCCGACAGCGTCTCGGTGGTTGGTCCGTACTGGACGATCAGCTTGTTGCCGGTGGCCTGGCTGAACCGCAGCCGTCCGGGCGGTGCGTCGCAGATGCGTTCGGTCACCGGCGTCGGTGCCACACTGACCAACGGCGCCCACGCGTACATGGACTCGCCACTGACCATCGCGTGGTCCTGCAGCACAGTGAACGGCAGACTGCGGATGAAGTCCCCGCACAGCTGCTCGTTGAGATCACAGGCGAGTTCGGCATCGACTTCCAGCCCCAGCGGCTCCCACCTGAGCCTGATCGGAACCCGCCGGGACCCGTTCCGCTCGGCGGCGACCGGTGCCGGTGAGTACTCCTCACGCAGCGCGAGCTCGCCCGCGTCGTAGCGGTAGTGTTCGCCCACGTGCCACGGGAAATAGTGGTGCGACCAGGCAGTCAGCCGATTGACGTACTCGGTGAACGTGGTCAGCCTGTCCACCAGCTCTTCGCGGCTGTCCACCGGTTCACGGATCCGCGCGGCGTACTCGGCCAGCATCGGGAAACCGCTGTAGCCGAGGAAGGTGCTGTAGATCGGGTCCCAGGTCTTGAAGACCGTCAGCACGTTCTCGACGGGCAGGCTCTCGTCGTGTGCCATCCGCACCAACTGGTACAGGTTCATCGAATAGTCGCGAACGATGCCGTTCGCGAAATCCCACGTGGTGAAGTACTGGTCGTAGGATCCTGGTGCGGCGGTCAGCGATCCGGAACGCAGCTGCAGGATCTCCGACGGCTCATCGGCCATCAGCTTCCGAGTGAGGTCCTTGAGTTCGGGAAAAGCGACTTCTTCGAGCGTTGAGACAGTAGCGGACATGGCTCCCCTGAGGATGATATCGCGGTAATATGATCGTTGTATCGAAAAAGTATTACGACGCTGCCCTGAGGCGGTCGGGTGAGCAGGTGCGCAGGAGTGAGTGGGTTTTCCCGGTGACGATCTGCGTCGCCAGCGTCCGCCCGATGAACGGGGCGAGGATGACGCCACTGTTGGCGAATGCCTCAAAATATCCGGATATGCTGGTCAACGGACCGACGCTGGGCATGCCGTCGGTCGGGAACACGGCGGTACCGATGCGTTTTCGCGCCACCGCGGACGCTTTCAGCGCCGGAATCGTGCGGTAGGCGCGTTCCACCAGGTCTTCGACGTTGTCATGGCTGAGATCGGACTCGATTTCGCCAGTGAGAACCGCGTCGACCTGTTCGGACCGCACTCGAACTCGACCCGGCCCGGCCGCCCGAGCGTGTAGTTCCGCTCCGCGCAGGACGTGCCGCAACGGATCGCCGTCGACGTCCAGGTCGATTACCAGACTGCTGCGCTCGGAAACCCCGTTGACCATAGGTGCTCCCACAGCCGCCGCCAAAGCAGGCGTCTGCGGGCCCGCCGCGTTGACGACGGCATCCACTTCCAGACGTTCCCCGTTGTCGAGTTGAAGCGCCGTCACTCGTTCGCCACGGGTTGCGATGTTCCGCACCGCGGCGTTCCAGAACGTCAGCCCGCCGACGGACTTGGCGGCGCTGAGCACTGCGGATGCCATGCGGGGCCCGTCGATCCAGCCCTCTTCGGGCAACAGCGCAACCGGTGTCTGGCCGGACGCGAACGAGACAGCGGGCTCCAACTCCTGCGTCACCTTCGCCGCGTCGTGCCAGATGACGCGGTAGCCCCAGGATTGGAGCCGTTCGATTTCCGCCGTGAATGGCTGGGCACCGACGCCGCACCTGCCCTCGGGACCGGCCCACGCCAGACTGCCGGTCGGATGCCACCACGGGGCGGAATCGAACTGTTCGGCGAAGTGGGTGTGGTCGATCAACCCGGTATGACTCAGCTCGAATCGTTGATACGTCGGTTGCTGGTACGCGCTCAATCTCGCGAAGCTGACATCTGTGGTGCCACCTCCCGGCCGACCGCGTTCGACGCAGTGCACGCGTGCGCCGAGTCGCGTCAAAGACAAAGCCACGCAGGATCCAATGAGACCGGCGCCGACGACGCCTACGGTGATCAATTCCCCCTCCTTTGTTGACGGCAGAAGCCGGCAGCCCCGGACGTCAGTGCTTGGTCAAACTCCAGGGACCGCCCGCGCTGCCTGAATGCGGATGAGTCGGGTATTCGGGCACCGGTGCACTGTGGTTGCCCTCGAAGAGTTCCTCGCCCCGAAAACGAATCTAACGACGGTGTTCTTACGACGCAACCCAGGTATGCCCAGTTGGTCCGCTGAGATCAGGTGTAGTGCGAGAAAATCTCGACCTCCGTCAGTCAGCTGGACTGTGAACGTGGTCCGTGGTATGCGGACGTAAACGGCAGTCAAACTGCGACAATTGAGTCCGGAGAGGCGCGATGTTCGATCCCGAATGACATTGTCCGGGCACGCGGATGTGATCGGAGCGAATTGACGTGTCAATGCTGTGCGGTCCCGGTATCACTCACGAGATGGAACGCAAAGACCCTCTGGACGGGAGGCGCAGCTGCGCGACGGTCCGGGCAACTCGTCGTCCGCGGGCAGGAAGACGACGAGTTGCTGGTTGTCGATGGGCAGTTCCAGCGTCTCGCGCGCCAGCCGCAGCTCGTGGCCTGAGGGGTGGCAGAGCCGCAGATCGCCGCGCCGCGGCACCTCGTGGCGGTTCAGCCTGCGGGTGAAGTCCGAGCCGGCGAGGGGAATGAGCTCGGCGGTGAGCCATTCGAGGTTCTCGACGGAGGGTGCGAGCCACAGGTCGAACGCCTGCTCGTCGGCGACGTCGTCCCAGTCAGGCAGCAGGGCACGGGCCCGGGGGTCGGTGAAGACGTAGCGGGTGAAGTTCGGCTGGTCGGCGTCGAGCAGCCCCGTGCCACGCGTGATCGTCGCATAGGCGCTGGTGTGGGCGAGGATGTCGCCGAGCCGGTTGGTCACGATGGCGACACCCGGTTCGAGCATGCGCAGTGTGTCCAGGACGGACTGTCGTACCCGACGGCACGGCGGCGCCGGTTTGAAGTGGTCCGAGCAGTCGTCGCCAGTGATCTTCCTGAGGTACCGCAGGTGGTTGCGCTCCGATGCGGTGAGGCTGAGCGCGTCGGCGATCGCGTTCACGACCGGTGCCGACGGATTGCGGTCGCGGCCCTGTTCGATACGGGCCAGGTACTCCACGCTGATCCCCGCCCGTGCGGCGAGATCCAACCGGCGTAGTCCTGGTGACCTGCGGCGCCCGCGGTCCGGCAGCCCCAGGGCCTCCGGCTGGATACCGTCGCGCTTGGCGCGGATGAAATCACCCAACGGCGTACCCATGACCGTCAGCGTACGGTGCCGACCGCCAAGCGCGCACCACTCAGGGTAGCCCTGGGAGGGCCAGCCTAAGCACGGCCTGGTTGTCGCCGCGGTGTGGCTCGATCATGGGCGCATGGACAACAGCCTTACGACGGACGACGGCCCGCTGGCATGAGTTCCGCGGTGGACACGAAGCAGTCGGCGCGGCGTTCCGGACAGGCGCTGCTGGTCTGGGGATTGCTGGTGGTGGCGGCGAACCTGCGGCCGAGCCTGACCGGCGTCGGGCCGTTGCTGGACCGCGTCCAGGCCGACCTGGGACTGTCCCCGGCCGTGGCGGGCATGCTGAACACCCTGCCGTTGCTGGCGTTCGCGGTGATATCCCCGATGGTTCCGCGACTCGCCGCACGACGGGGACCTGAGCGGGTCCTCGCGGGCGCACTCGTGGTGCTGGCGCTGGGGATCGCGATCAGGTGGATACCGGCGACAGCCGGCCTGTTCGGCGGGACTGTGCTGATCGGAGCGGGGATCGCGGTGGGCAACGTGCTCCTGCCGAGCCTGATCAAGCGTGACTTCCCGACCAAGGTGGGTTTGCTGACCAGTGCGTACGCCACGGTGATGGGCGGTGTCGCGGCCGTGGCGTCCGGTGTGGCGGTGCCGATCAGTGAGGTCGCGCCGGGCGGGTGGTACACAGCGTTGGGTTGCTGGATCGTGCTGGCGCTGGTGGCCATAGTGCTGTGGCTGCCTCAGGTGCGGACTCCACCACCGACCACGACGGCGGTTCGTGGCGGACACCGGCTGCCATGGGGATCGGGCTTGGCATGGGCGGTCACGGCGTTCATGGGGCTGCAGTCGCTGGGTTTCTACGTCATCGTGACGTGGCTGCCGGGGGTGGTCCAGGACACGGGCGTCAGCCCGGCGGAAGCAGGATGGCTGTTGTTCCTGTTCCAGGTTGTCGCGGTGCTGACAAGCCTGCTCGCACCCGCGATGCTGCGTTGGGCACGTGACCAACGCGCGGTGGCGATAGTGAACTCGCTGATCCTGCTCGTCGGCTACATCGGACTGCTGACGGCGCCGGAGTGGGCGCTGGTATGGACGATTGTCCTGGGGCTGGGCGGCGGCGTCTGCCTGGTGCTCGCATTGGCCTTCCTCGGCCTACGCGCCGAGGACGCGGCCGGTGCGGGCGCGTTGTCCGCGATGGCACAGTCGATCGGGTATCTGCTGGCGGCAGTCGGGCCGGTGCTTTTCGGGCTGCTGCACACCGTCAGCTCCGGCTGGCAGGTGCCCCTGATCCTGATGTGTGTGGCCGCGTTCGGCCAGACCGTCGTAGCGGCGGTCGCCGGCAGAGGCACAGTGCGTTCTGGTTGATCAGTGCTGGGACTGCTCAACCAGACTGCGCCCACAGCTGAACGTTTCCACGCGCGGTCACCGGGTGAGGGCCAGGAGTTCGTCGATGACCGCCTCCGGGCCGCCGTAGGTGAGGTGCGCGATGACTGACATCGGTGCGATCACCCGGCTCCAGGCGGACAACCTGCCCTCGTCGAGTCCACATGCGACCGCCACCCGGTGACAACGTGCCGCAACGCCCTCTTCCCCGGCGCCCGCCAGCACATAGTCGACGGCGTCGAAGCACGGATCGCCCACGCACGCCTTCGGGTCGATCGCGATCAGACCACGGCCCGGACCGCCGTCCAGTACGTTGCCGAGGTGCAGATCGCCGTGCAGCAACACAGGGTTTCCCTGTGTGCCCAGCAACTTCTCACAACGCTGGATCGCTCGCTGCCACGTACGCTGATCGATTCGCCCGCCGATGACCGGCTCGGCGAGTCGTCGGCCGATCCGGGCGAAAGCCTCCTCGCACCGCCCACGCAGGTCGCGGGGCCACCCCGCAGGCGGCGGCACAGCGTGCAGCGCGGCAAGCAACTCGCCCCACTGCTCCGGCAACGACGATCGCGGCATGTCCTCGGCGAGGGTGCCGGGCCGGATCTCCTCCAGCACCATCGCTCCGGCGTCCGCGTCGGCAGCCAGCACCACCGGCACTCGACCCGACGCCGCGAAGATCCGGTGCATCTCCACCTGCGCGGTCACCAGTTCGCGATCCGGGCTCAGCTTGAGCACCGCCGGTGTCCCGTCCGGCCACACACACCGCAGCACAACGGATGAGGCCCCACTGCCGAACAGCTCACCGAGCACCATGCCCCACTGTGCGGCCAGCCGGGCTGCGAGCGTGGGAACGTCGGTCAGCCAGGCTTCGGCCTCGACACCGAATCGGCTCACCAGTCGCGCGTTGATGTCGTCCGTGTTCACTCCGGAAGGTTCTATCGCGAACACCGGGGCATCGCAACGGAGTATCCGGTGCCCATCGGACACGCGCGGTGAGTCCGTGGATGTCAGACAGGCCAGCGCACCGGCAGGCGCGTGATCCCCCTTGCGGTCAAGGTGTGCTGCCATTCGATCCGGTCGGTGTCCAACGCCAGGTCGTCGAGACGGCCGAACAACGACCGCAGGGCGACGGCACCTTCCAGGCGTGCCAAGGAACTGCCGAGGCAGTGGTGTATCCCGTGGCCGAAGGCCATGTGGGGCTGCGCTGGGCGGTGGATGTCGAACCGGTCCGGGTCCGGGTGCTGAGCCGGGTCGCGGTTCGCGGCTCCCACCGCGACCAGGACTCGTTGGCCCGCACCGGGGATCACGGTGCCACCGACGGGATAGGGTTCCGTGGTGAACCGGTGGGTGGCGAACGTCAGCGACCCTTCCCAGCGCAGCACCTCGTCCACTGCCCTGTCGAGCACGGACCAGTCGGATCGCAGCGCGGCCAGTTGATCGGGGTGGGTCAGCAGGGCGTAGGCGCCGTTGGTGACGAGGTTGAGAGTGGTCTGGTGGCCGGCGAGGAGCAACAGGAACGCTGTCGCACGCAGCTCGTCCGGCTTCAACCGGTCGTCGTCGCTGTCGACCGTCCGGACCAACGCGCTGAGCAGGTCGGGACCGGGGTCCCGGCGCTTCGCCTCGACCAGCTCGTCGATGTACGCCGTGATCTCGTCGTACACCTGGCGTTCGCGTTCCACGTCCCCGGTTGGTACGAAGATGTCCCTTGTCCACTCGCGGAAGGTTTCCTTGTCCAGGAAGGGAACGCCGAGCAGGTCGGTGACGGTGCCGATTGACAGCGGCATGGAGTATGACTCGATCAGGTCCATCCGGCCGGTGTGCGCGACCTCGTCGAGCAGGCGGTTCGCCGACGCCTGCACCTGCGGCCGCAACGCCTCCACGCGGCGAGCGGTGAACTCCTTGGACAGCAGGCGACGCAGCCGCGTGTGATCCGGCGGGTCGCAGGTGAGCATGTTCGTGCCCATGACGTTCGGACCGAGTTGTCCGGTTGCCTTGTACCAGTTCTTGCTCAGTGTCGGGTCGCCGAGCGCGCGGCGGACTTCCGCGTGGTCGACGATGAGCCAGGTCGGTGTGCCGTTGGGCAGTCGCACGTGGTGCACCGGGCCGTGTGCCCGCAGGTCGGCGAACACGGCGTAAGGATCCGAGAAGAAGGCGTCACCGTAGTCGCGGAGGTTCACGGTCGGTTGTTCGCCTGTGCTGACGGACATGCCGGGCCTTTCATCATGAGAAGTCGGGAGATGTCCACGGCATGGGGCAGCCGTGCCGAGCACGCAACAGGTAGGCGAGCGTGCCCGTGGTTCCGGTGGCGAAGTCGTGTCCCTGGTCCTGCAGAGCATGGGACTCGACCAGGGCCGTGACGAAGTCCGCCCACGGCCTGACCGGGGTTTCGGTTTCGGCGACTTCGAGCAGGAAAGCACCGTCACCGGCGAGACCCCAGAACGCCCCCAACGGTGCCCGCACCGAGGACTGGCGCACGCCGGCCGCGGCTGCGAGCGCCATGTCCCGATTGCCCAGCCGCCAGAGGAACGCACCGATTCCGGCCCCGCCGGACCACCACCCGTGTCTGACGCATTGGGACGTCGGCCCTTCGGACCACCACGCCGCACGGTGTGTGGCGCTCGAACCGTCCCGCTCGATGATCCGCACGTCCCGCATCCGGGCCTGCGACAGCAGTTCGTCACCGGCCTGTCGCGCGACGCGCCTCGGGCCGTCCTCGTCGCAGAGATCCGCCACCTCGGCCAGAAAGGCACCTATCCCAGCCGTTCCCACGGCGAACCCGTGGTAGGACGAGCCATCCCCGGCCGGCCAGTGGACGCCTCCCGTGGCCATCGGGGTGGCGCACCGGGTCAAGTGCTCGGCACAGTCGAGGGCTTTGTCCCGGAACGCGCTCAGCCCGGTCGTCCGCCACAGGTGCAGCATCGTCATGCCCGACCCGGCGACGCCGTGGGCGACGGTCGGGATGTGCCACCGGACCGGGAGCTTCCCGGCGACATCCAGCGCACGGTCGAGCGTCGACTCGTCACCGGTGGCGCGCGCTATGTCGGCAGCCGCCCAGCACGCCCCAGAATGTCCATTGTAGAGACCGGGGAGAAGGCGGTTCTCGAACCGGTCGAGCGTGCCGTGCCACCAGCGACTCACCTCCCGCGACACCGTGGCGAGCTCGGGTGGCATGTGTTCGGCTGCTCTCAACGCCTGAACCAGCACACTGGTCGCCCCTGCCGCTCCGGTCTGCACGAAACGCGAGTCGTAGCGCCTGGTGCTTTCGACCATCGACTCGTCGCCGGGGCGCAGCGCGTTCAGCAGTCCCTTGAGGCAGTCCTGGACAGGCGATTCTCGTCCGACCGCGGCGATCGGCGACGACCGGGGCTTGGCCAGTTCGCCGTGGACGCGATCCCACGTCCACCGGTCGACCGGCACGGCCTGGGTCAGACCCCGCACAACCGGTGCCAGTTCGGCGGCGAGCGAGTTGTGTGCCGCGAGAACGTCGAAAGGTGCCCTGCTGTGGCCGTCGCGCTGGCGTGCCTGGGCCAGCGCCTCGATCACCGCCCCGCCGCCGTACCGGTCGGTCGCCGCGTCCGCGACGCCGGGCGACTCCCTCGTTTGAGCCAGCTTCTCCGGCGCCGCGTACTCCATCGTCCGCACGACCGCGGCGGGTTCGCCGATCCGACCGGCGCCTTCCAGGTCCAGCAGGTGGAGGATGCCGCTCGGGGCGAGCAGGAAGTTGTCCGGTGACACGTCACCGACGACGAATCCGTGTCGGTGCACGGTGTCCAGCAAGGTGGTGATCTGGCGGACCAGGTCCAGGACCACGTCCGGGTCCGGCGGTGGCGCGTCGTCGTCGTCCGGCGAGAGCAGGCTGTGCAGCGGCACTCCGGGGAGCTTCTCCTCGACCAGGAACGTGTGCTCCCCGACGTCGAAGAGGTCGATCAGTTCGGGCACCGGGACGATGCCCGCGAACTCGCGGAGCATGGCGGCCTCGTGCCGCATCGTGTCGCGGGTGTCCGTGCCGTCCGGGTTCGGGTCGATCCCGGCACGGCAGTGCTTGACGATGACCGGGCGCCCGGTGCTGACGTCCTCGGCGTGGAACACGCCGCCTCGGTTGTTGTGCCGGATCACCGAAGTCACCCGGTATCGGTCCGTCAGCCGGGTGGCCTCGCCGGGAGCGGCGAACTCCGGTTCGGCGAACGGGTCGCGAACCCATTCGGGCTGCGTGTACCAACTGCGTCGCTCGTCCGAGGCCAGTGACCCGTCCGGGGCCACGATGACGTGCCGGTGCGTCCCGAGGTCGTCGAGCACGCTGTGGCGCTTGATCTGCCCGTACCGGTAGTGCACCACGCCGTCGCGGTACTGCCGGTCGGACAGGATCCGCGGCCCGCGGCAACCGGCGAGCAGGTCGTGCAACTCCTTGACGAGCGCCACGAACTCGTCGTCGTCCTTCGGGTAGACGGTGATGAACTTGCCGCTGGACGACGGGTCGCTCCGCCGTTTGAGCGACTCGTCGAGCACTTCGGCGGAAGCCAGGTACTTGAACGCCACCTCGCGGGGTACCAACAGCGCCGCCACCCTGGCGAGAACGTCCTCGGCGTCGGCGGGCACAGCCGAGACGTGGATCTTCCACCCCTGCACCCGGGTACGGGCCCGTGAGGGTGCCACCTGGTGCCAGACCGGCTCGTGGACGACGGTCGTGGTCACGTCGGGGTGTGCGTCGAGTTCGTCCCGCACGATGGAGTCGAAGGTCATGTCGTCACCTGGCCAGTAGAGTTTCCCTGCAACGGTGCAGACGTCCCTTATCGACCCGCCAGATGGCGAGCTCGGCCCGCGGGCGGTCGCTCGACTCGTCCGGGGTCACCAGGGCTGCCGCGGTGCCCAGCGGCGTCTGGGCTTGGTATCCGGCGCTTTGCCGTCGTTCGAGTGAGGCACGGCGGATGGCCGTGGTCGAGAGCATCTCGTCGCCCCGGGACATGAGGACCTTGGCGAGGCCGTCCGCGTTGGTTCCGGCCCGCCAGCACAGCACGTCGACCGCCACATCGAGTCCGTCCACCGTGCTCTGTCCGGTCAACGGGAACCCGATCTCGGCCGCGGCGGTCCGCAGGGCGCCGACCATGGCGTGATCATGGTCGGATTCCTGGCATGCGCGCGCCAGCGAGGCGACCACCAGGCCGTCCAACGCGTCAGCCAAGTCCGGCACGGGATCGGCGGCGATGGGATGCGGGAAGCCCGCCTGGGGCCGCACCGGTCCGGCCGACTGGTCCACCGCGTTCAGCAGTGCGTCGACCGGGAGACGGGAGCCGACGATGGCGAGGTCCGCCTGATCCCTGCGGTACCGCCTTTCGGCCAGCACGGCGACGTCCCGTGCCGTGATCCGGTTGACACTGTCCACATCGGCTTGCAGAGTGGCGGCGAGACCGCGCCATGGGCGGGCCGCCGCGGCCACCGTGGGTCCCAACCTCAGCAACGGGTTCGCCGAGGCCTGACGCATTTCCACGAGCACCGCCTGTCGTTCCGACGACAGGTGCTCGTCCATGGCGACGTCATCGAGGATGGCGGCCAACCGTGCACCCAGTTCGATCGCTTGTTCGCTCAACCCGACGGCGCTGAACCGGGTCACCAGGTTGTCCGTGACACCGCGAACAGGCGGCAGTCCACCGGAACCGGCCGGGATCGAAGCGATCTTGAGATGTTCCACGAGATGGGCGGTGCCAGGCGGATGGGGCGTGTCGTGGGCGGATCCCGTCCGCACGACCAGCACGCCGCCCACTGTATGGGCGCCCGGCAGGTCAAGGAGGTGAACGTTGAGTCCGTTCACGTTGTGCACACTCATGTGTGCGTCCTCTCCAACGCCGACGACTGTTCCGGGGTCACCGCTCCGAGGGCCACCACGGCAGACGGCAGGCCAGGTTCTTCGGTGGGCAGGACGCCGTCCCGGCCGCGTTGCTGGACCGCTGTCGCGAGATCGACCAGCGTCGGCACGCGCAACCGCTTGCGCCGCGCCTCGTCGGCGGCGCCGAACGGTTGGTCCACCTGGAGAAGCAGCGCGGTCCGCACGCGTGTCGCCGCCCTCAGTCGTTCTCGCTCGTCCACCGGCCCGTGCAGCACCGAGCGGACGCAGTCCATGAGCAACCGGCCAGCCTCGACGGTGTGCTCCGGCGCGACCTGGGCCTGTGCCGCGATCGCGCAGTTCTGGCCGCTGCCCAGCCGGAACGCGCCGAGCCCGTAGGCGATGGCGCGGTCAGAGCGCAAAGCGGACCCGAGTCTGCCGCCCATGCCGTGACTCCCCAGCATCTCCACCGCCAATTCGACAGCACCGGGGGCCGAACCGGTCACCGGCACGGCAACGGCCACCCTGGTGACGTCACCCGGTTGCGGAGCAGACCGGTAGCCGCCACGCCACTGCCGGGTCGCCGGTGACGCGAGGGGTGACACCCGGTCCTGGCACGCGTCGAAGTAGTCCTGGAGGTCGTCCGTCGTGATGGACGCCAGGGTGGCCGCGGTTCCCAGCGCGTTGTTCTGCTCACCCCAGGCGCAGCCGTCGAGCAGGTCCATGAGGCGGAGGTAGCCGTTGGCGCGATGGGCGTTCGCGAGTCGCGACTGGCGGTCGACCAGAGCGGCCAGGCCAGCGCGTCCGGGTGGCTGGACGTGCTCGAAGGCCGCTGCCACGTCGCCGATGTCGTCGTCCACACAGGACCAGAACGAGAAGGACGACCAGTCCGGCTCCAGTCGGTGCCGGGTACGCCACCCACGGCGGGATGCCAGCGTTCCCGGCCCGCCCGCGGCGGGATCGGCGAGATGCCGTGCCGCCAACGCGGCCAGTCCACGGCGTTCGGGAGGATCCGATGCCGATCCGCCCGGGAGGTCGACGATGACGGCGCGGCCGGCGATCATGACCGGTGGTCCGGGTGCGTCACCCAGGTGGCGAGCTGGCCCTTGGTGGCGGTTTCCTGCGACGTCCCCAGCCAATCGGTGATGTCGTCGGCCAGTCGGTCCAGTTGCCGCAGCGCGTGGTGTTCGGATCCGTTGGTCTCGATCTCCAGGCACGAGTACCGGCTCAGCGGCGTGGCCGGGTCGTCCGGCGACCGGAACTCGACCACGTCGACGCTGTACGCCATCCCGGCGGGGGAATCGGTGAACACCGCGGTGCGCTTGTACCTGGTCTGCGTGGCCACCCCGACCGGGGCGAGCCGTCCCGAAACCATCCCGGTGCGCCTGGCGTAGTCGATCGGCAGGACCTCGCGTGCGTCGACCAGCCGCCCGATGTCCTCAGGGGGCACGCGTTCGGCGATCTCCAGGCAGTCGCGGCGGCCGGTCCACAGGATCGTCTGCTTGAGCCGTATCCAGGCGATCGACGACAACGCACCGGTGTTCACCACGCACCCGAGCGAATGCCCGGCATCGGCGAGCGCGAGCCGTTCGTCATCGAGGTACATCGTCGACTGAACGACGGTGACCACATCGGACACGTCGCCGAGGTGCCGGTCGAACACCGTCGCGGACAGGAAACCGTGCGGATCCTTCGCCGCGTCGATCGTGTCGACGCACCATTTGTACTCGTACTCGACGCCGACCGTCCGTGTCGGCCTCTTGTCTCGCACGGGAGCGCCCATCAGTGCCGTTCCTGCCCGGAGTCGTGGGAGAACAGGGTGAAGACGTCGATGTCCGCGTCGTCGAGGTCCCACATCTCCCGGCAGACGTCGCGCACCACCGCGGCCGACTCGGGCGGCGGGCGAAAGTGCCCGGACTTGGTGTTGGCGACGACCATCTCCACCTTGGCGGATCCGAGCAGCACCATCTCACCTGCCGCCGACACCCGCAGCCGTTCCGGTACGAGCATCGGGTGGGCGACCGGAACATCCCGGACGGTGGCGCGGTTGCGTCCGAACATCAGGTCGGGCAGGTCGAACGGCCTGCCCCAGATCCGCAACTCGGCCTCGTCGGTGACGACGAACATGTACGAGGTGCGCGGCCGTATCGCGCCGAACGGGTCGCGACAACGCTGCCCGGCGATGACATCGGCCCCGACGACGTCGCAGACCTTCGCGTAGCGTTGTTCGAAGTGCCCGCGGTCGTACTCGATGAGCGGAGGATCCCTGCGCAGCAGTCGTGACGGCATCTGTCCGGGCACCTGCGGAACGCTCGCTGAGTACATCCGCTGGATCAGCGTTCGCAGTGTGTCCACTCTGGACAGTAGTGTCGCGTCTTCGCGCCTGGTCAACAGCATCGACCGGGCGGCCAGCAGTTCCTCGTAGTGGACGAACACCACTGCCTGGGAACCGGGTCCGTACTTCTCGCTGACCTGGCCGGCCAGTTCGCTGTACCGGCGGAGTACCGAGGCGACCTCGGTGGGAACTGCGGGCGCGGACATCCTGGCCTCTCTCGGGAAGACGGGCCCGGCCTGGCGCCAGGCCGGGCCCACGGCTGTCTCAGGCGCCGGACGAAGGGCCTTCAGGCCACGTGGTGCCCGCCTGCGCCGCGGCCAGGCTTTCCGCGCCCTGGTCGGTGGCGTCGATGGCGCGCAGGGTGTCGATGATCGAGTCCACACGCAGGGACTCGGCGTACGCGTCCTTCATGGAGATCTCCTTCCTGGGAATATCGATTGCCGACTTGGTCGTCGGCCCCGGGATCTGGTGACGCGAGGCGGTTTCCGGTTCCGGAAGCCCCTGGCGATCCCGTGACGGCGACGTTACCGGGTTCTCGACATGGTCGGCCGGTCGAGCTGAACTAATACGCAACCGGATGGCGCGAAAGGGAAGGAGTCCCTGCCGAACGCGTGGTCGACGGTGCCGCCGGTGGCGGGAACATGCCGCGCCGACTCCGTGCTGAAGAGTCGACTGGTATAGACGACAAACGTAGGGCTGCGCACTTGTCGCGTGCACGACGACTGACAGTTGGTCCGAAAAGCCGGAAGAAGGAGGTTTCGTGCTCGCACAGCTGCTGCGGCCGCGCTTGTCGAACTGTCGCAGGCAGATCGCTCGAATCGGTCTGCTGCAAGCGGTGCAGGCCGTCGCGTCGCTGTACCTGCCCGCGTTGAACGCCGACCTCATCGACAACGGCGTCGTCACGGGCGACACCGGGACCGTTGTCCGGACCGGTGTGGTGATGCTTGTCGTCGCGACGACCCAGATCGTTTGCGCGGCGGCGGCGGGCATCCTCAGCGCACGTACCGCCATGGCGATCGGCCGTGACATCCGCGCGGACGTCTTCGCGCACGTCCAGTCGCTCTCGGCCCGCACCCTTGGCCGTTTCGGTGTTCCTTCCCTCGTCACCCGTACGACCAACGACGTGCAGCAGATCCAGTCACTGATGCTGTTCGTCCTGGTGCTGATCGTTCCCGTACCGATCATCTGCGGCGGCAGCGTCCTCCTCGCGTCGCGGCAGGCCGGTCTGCTCGCTGCCGTGGTGATGGCGGTTGTGCCGGTGCTGGTCGTCGCGGTCGTGCTGGTCGGGCGACGGATGTGGCCCGTCTACGCGGGTGTGCAGGACGCTGTCGATTCGATCGGCCGGTTGCTTCGTGAACAGATCACCGGCTTGCGGGTGATTCGCGCGTTCAACCGCGACCGGCACGAGCAAGCCAGGTTCGCCAGGGCCAACGGAACTCTCATGGGTGTCTCGATGCGGGTCGGCCGGCTGGTGGCCGTGATGTCGCCCATGTCGCTGCTGATCGTGAACGTCGCCGGGGTCGCGGTAATCTGGTTCGGCGGCCACCAAGTCGCCGACGGTGACATGCAGGTTGGTGCGCTCGTGGCGTTTCTCGGCTATCTGACACAGGTGCTGGGCGCGGTGCTGCTGGCGAGCTTCCTCATCGTCGCGGTGCCCAGGGCGGCGATCAGCGCAGGACGGATCCGGGACGTCCTGGGCACCGAGGCCGACGTGGTGGAGCCGCCATCCCCCATGCACCTCGTCCGGCCGAGCGGCCACCTCGTCGTGCGACAGGTCGGCTACCGCTACCCCGGAGCCGAGGCGCCCGTGCTCCGCGACATCGACCTGTGTGTCCGCCCCGGCGAGACGGTTGCCCTCGTCGGTTCCGGTGGCAGCGGGAAATCGACACTGCTCGGCCTGATCGCCCGGCTCGCCGACGTCACCGACGGCGCGGTCCTCGTCGACGGCGTCGACATCCGGCAGTTGGCGCCGAAGACGCTGCACCGACTCGTCGGGCTTGTCACGCAACGGCCGCAGCTGTTCTCCGGCACCGTCGCGTCCAACCTCCGCCTTGGTGATCCGGACGCGACCGACGCGGATCTATGGCGCGCGTTGGCCGTTGCGCAGGCCGAGGACTTCGTGGCGGCCCTGCCCGACGGCCTGGACGCGCCGGTCAGCCAGGGCGGCGCGAACCTGTCCGGCGGGCAACGGCAGCGCCTGGCCATCGCGCGGACCGTCCTGCGCAAACCCTTGATCTACCTGTTCGACGACGTCTTCTCCGCCCTCGACCAAGGCACTGAGGCACGTCTGCGCGCGGCCCTGACCGAGGAGACCGCCCACGCGTCGGTCGTGATGGTCTCCCAGCGCGCCACCGCGCCCCGTGGCGCGGACCGGATCGTGGTGCTGGACGAAGGAAAAGTCGTCGGTGCGGGCGACCACCTGGAACTGGTCGACACGAACCCGGTCTACCGCGAGATCGTGCGTTACCAAGTGGCCGCGGAGCGGGCCCGGTGAGCCGCCCGGTGAATCCCCCGGCGGGGTGGCGGTCGCTGTGGCACATGGCGCGACCGCAACGGCCACGGCTGGCCGCCGCCGTGGCGCTGTGCGCGAGCAGTTCGACGTTGGCCGCGCTGGCACCGTTGCTGCTCGGCCACGCCACCGACCTGGTCTTCACAGCGAAACCAGTGGACTTCGCCGCGGTCGGGCGCACCCTGCTGCTGGTGACGGTGGTCTACGCGGCCGCAGCCGCACTGAACTACCTCGGCGTCCGGCTGGCCATCCGAGTCGTGGAGAACACGTTGTTCCGGCTGCGGGAACACGTGGCGGCCAAACTCACCCGACTGCCACCGGGATACGTCGACGAGCAGTCCCGCGGCGACCTGATCAGCCGTGTGACCAATGACGTCGACAACCTGGGACAGGTCGCCCACCAGACCATCGGGCAGGTCATCAATTCGCTGTTCGGCGCTGTCGCCGTGCTCACGATGATGCTGCTGACCTCGCCGTTGCTGGCGCTGATCACCGTGATCACGGTGCCGGTCGCCCTTGTGACGACCAGGGCCATCACCCGCCGCGCCCGGCCGTGTTTCGCCGCGCAGTGGAAGGCCACCGGCGCGCTCACGGGTTATGTCGAGGAAATGTACACCGGCCATTCGACGGTCACCCTGTTCGACCACCACGAAAAAGCCGCCGAGGAGTTCCGCGAACACAACGACGAGGTCTTCGCCAACAGCTACAAGGCCCAGTTCCGATCGGGGCTCGTGGAACCGGCGATGATGTTCATCGGCAACCTCAACTACGTGTTCATCGCCGTGGCCGGCGGTCTGCAGGTCGCGTCCGGATCGATCAGCATCGGCACGGTGCAGGCGTTTCTCCAGTACTCGCGGAACTTCGCCCAGCCACTCACCCAGATGGCGAGCATCAGCAGCCGGATCCAGTCCGGCGCCGCCTCGGCGAACCGCGTCTTCGAACTGCTCGACGCCGCGGAGCAGACCCCGGATCCGGCAGCGGCCCAGCCCCCGGCCGTGGTGCGCGGCGACGTCGTGTTCGATCGTGTCTCGTTCCGGTACTCGCCGGACCAGGCGTTGATCGAGGACATGTCCCTCACCGTCGCGGCGGGTGACCTGGTCGCCATCGTGGGGCCGACCGGAGCGGGCAAGACCACGGTGGTGAACCTGCTGATGCGGTTCTGCGACACCACTGCGGGCCGGATCACTGTGGATGGTGCAGACATCACCGCCATGTCCCGTGCGGACCTTCGCTCACACATCGCCATGGTCGCACAGGAGCCATGGCTGTTCCGGGGAACGATCGCGGAGAACATCGCGTACGGCAAGGCGAACGCGACACGAGAGCAGATCGAGGCCGCCGCGCGGGCGGCCAGAGTGGACCACTTCGCCCGCACTCTGCCGGACGGCTACGACACGATCATCGACGACGACGTGTCCGCCTTCAGCGCGGGGGAGCGGCAACTGATCACGATCGCCCGGGCGTTCATCGCCGATCCCGCGATCCTCGTCCTCGACGAGGCCACCAGTTCGGTGGACACCCGTACCGACGCGCTGATCCAGCAGGCCATCGCCGACCTGAGGACAGGACGAACCAGTTTCGTGGTGGCGCACCGGTTGTCGACCGTTCGTGCCGCCGACACGATCCTCGTGATGAGGTCAGGAACGATCGTGGAACAAGGGACCCACGAGGACCTGCTGGCCGCGGAAGGCACCTACAGCCGTCTCCACGCAAGCTGACCCGCGTGTCCCTCCATCCAGCACCCCGAGACGGGCACTACCGGTCGAAGCCTGCCTCCGTGAGCAGCGGTTCCAGCGCGTCGGCACTGAGCACACCCGTGTCGCCGTCTTGACGGGCCGTGATCATGCCCACCACCTCGCCGAGTTCGTCGAGCACCGGCGCTCCCACGCAGGACGGCGGAATCCGCAGCCTGCTGACGAAAAGCCGAAGACCGTCCGACACCGACTCGAAGCGGTCGACCAGACCGGCCACGTGCGTCCAGGCGCTCCCGTCGGACGACTGCGGCGCCCAGATCTGGTCCCCGATCCGCACCAACTTCGCGTACCCCAACGGCAGCGGCGTGACGTGCAGCGGCTTCGCCAGCCGCAGCACAGCCATGTCGTTGCCCGGCGACTCGGACAAATAGACGCTTTCCGCGCGGGTGCTCTCGTCGACAACGATCGACGGTTGCTCACCGGTGATCCACGATCGGCTCGTCACCACCAACCGCTCATGGATCAGAAAGCCAACGCCCGACTGGGAACCAGCCTGGATCCGGACGAGCCCGGTGGGGACCGTCCCCGGCCGGTCCGTGGAGGCCGAGCGCAGCGCCCGGTACCCGTCGGCGTCACCGACCTCCGCCAGACAACGTGCGTGACGGCGCACATCGTCGGGATCAGTGGGCGGGGCCGGTAACTCGGCGAGAGTCGCCAACGCCTGACGGTAGTCGCCCGCCGCGCAGTGGCCGCGGAAGCGCAGCAGGGGATCGGGCTCGTTCATCGCCAACCGCACCAGAACCGCGTTCCACCGGGCAACCTTGGTGGTGAGCCCGTGCAACCGATCAGTCCGGGCACGCAGATCATCGCCCAGCCGCGCGGTTTCGGCGGCGTCGCCGGGACGGTCGAGGTGGTCGAGCACGGCGACCGCGGCTTCCCGCACGGCCTGCCGGGCCAGCTCCAGATCCAGTTCGACCTGGCCCGCCTCGCTGAACATCTCCACCAGCAGCCGGCGCGTCTCCGCGTCCTCGGTGCCGGGCGCCGGACGGTGTGTGGCCTGGCGATGCCGGAACTCCTGCCACGCCGCGGCGCTGTCGTCATCCATTGTGGACACGGCGAGGTCCCGCAGCCGTTCCCGCGCCTCCGCCAGATCCTTCTGCCGCTGCTCTTGCTCCAGTTGGTGCTCGTAGCGGGTGGTCAGGTCGGCGACCTCCGCAGGCGACAACAGGGTCGTGTCCGCGACGCGGATGGAGCTGGACTTCCCGGTCGCCTTGTCCTTGGCGGTGACCGAAAGCATGCAGTTGGCGTCGATCTCGAAGGTGACCTCGATCTTCGGGACGCCCTTCTCGGCAGGCGGGATCCCGGTCAGCTCGAACTGGCCGATCTTCGACTCCGCGTCCAGTGCTCCGTTGAAGATCTCGACACGCACCACGCTCTGGTTGTCCTCGCGCGTGGTGTAGACGTCCGACCGCGATGTCGGGATCGTCGAGTTGCGGGGGATGAGCTCCGACAGATGGTGCGTGTCGTGCTCGTCGACGATCCGGATGCCGAGCGACAGGGGCGTGACGTCCAGCAACAGCACGTCGTCGAGCGATCCGTCACGCATCGCGCCCAGCAGCGCCGCCCCCGCGGCCACAGCGGTACGCGGATCGGACACCACTGTCCGTGTCATGCCGAAAACCTGTTCCACCGTCTCCCGGACGAGCGGTGACAGCATGGGGCGGCCGACCAGCACGAGGTGCTTCGGTTTCTCCGGCGCGGTGGCGAGAAAATCGGCGCAGACCTTGCGCAACGTCGTCAACGGACCGGCCAGGATGCTGGCCAGTTCAGCCCGGCTCAACTCGAGCCTCTGCAGGTCCACCATGTCGTAGGAGGCGTGTTCCTGGGCGGACAGGTCGACCTTGAGGCTTTCGGCCGCGATCTCCAGCCGCCTGCGCATCGACCCCGACTTCGGCACCGCGATCCCGTGCCGCTCAAGCCGAGCCGTCAACTCCCGGGTGATGGCGGCATCCAGGTCCTTGCCGCCGAACCGGTTGTCACCGCCGACCGCGAGCACGTCGTAGACCTGGTCACCGACTTCCACCAGGCTGATGTCGAGCGTCCCCGCGCCGAGGTCCACCACCGCGATCGTGTCGCCCAGCCGTCGCTCCCGGGCGGCGGTGATGCAGGCGGCGGTGGGTTCGTGGATGAGACGAACCAGGTCGACTCCGGCGATCCGGCACGCGGAGTGCGTCGAGGCTTTCTGGTTGTTCCTGAAGTAGGCCGGAATCGTCACGACCACCCGCGGACGGTCCAGCCGCAGGTCGTGGTTGCGCTCAGCCCAGGCCAGCCATTCCTCCCGCACCAGACCGAGTTCGGCACGGGCCAGTTCGCCGACGCGTTCGCGCACCTTGTCGGCCAGGAACGTCTCGACAAGCCCGCGGGCGTGCCGGACCAGCCGGGCGGCCACTTCTTCCGGCCGGTACGAGCGGTCGCGGATCTTGTAGACAGTCCGGCGGCCCATCGCCCGTTTCGTCGCATCGATGTGGCCGATCAGCCAGGGCGCGAGCGTCTCCTCGCCACTCAGGCCGACCAGTTCGTCGCCGTTGCGGTCCAGGCTGATCGTCGACGCGAAGTGGACAGCGCCTTTCCACGGGCAGAACACCGGTTGCCGGGTCTCCGAGTCGTAGATGGCCGCGGCGCACGTGGTGGTCCCCAGGTCGAATCCCCAGATGTCGCTGAACCGCTTGTCGATCTCGGCCCGTGCCCGGCTCACCCAGCCCTGCGCTCGTTCCTCGAAACTGCTGCGGTCCCGTGCGCCCACAGCTTCGAGCGCGGTGGCGACCTCGGTGACCATGTGCCGCGGCACCAGACCGTCGTCGGTCAACTGGTGCAAGGTGGCGGCGGCCAGCGAACCCGAACCGTGGGCCTCCGCGGCCACCAGGCAACGCTGGACGAGTTCGCCGTAGTCGCCGGTGCGGCGCAGGCAATCGGCCAGGCGCGTGTCTTCCGCGGCGTCGACGCCGAGCCACTCGACCAGGCACCGCGCGGCTTCGGCGTACCCACCGGCTCCCATGAACAACGGCACCGCCCGCTCACGCTGGCCGATCCGGGCGTATAAGCGCGCCGCGCCAGCGAGATCGCCGCCGACCTCACAAGCTTCGGCGCGAGCGGCCATGCCTTCGGTCGTGTCGTCGTCCCGCAGGACCCGCACGGCCTCGCCGAACAGTTCAGCCTGCACGAACAGCCGGTTCGCGCGGAAGAACTCCCCGCCGTCCTCCGCGCGCCGCGCCGCCACATCCAGTTCACCCGCGGCCTCTTCGAACCTGCTCCACAGCCGGTAGACGGCCTGCGGCTCGGAACTGTCACGGACCCGCTCGCCGAAGTGGCGCCGGGTCGAGCCGATCAGCGTGGCGCGCAGATCGGTCATCTCCTCCCGGCGCTGGCTCTCGTCGGGCAGGCGCGCGAGCACGGCCTGCACCTGCCGTGCCGCTTCGGTGAACTCCTGCTGCTCCACCAACAGGTGAATCCCGGGCACACACCGGACGACCAGGTCGGCGACCCGCTCGGGCTCGCAGGTCGCGAGCGCGTCGAGGAACTGGCCGAGTTCCTCGTGGCACCGGCTGACCCGGTCCTGTTTCCCGCACTCCTGGTAGGCCGCAAGCGCTTGCTCGTACTGCTCGGCCACGAACAGCAGGTCCGCCAGACGCTCGGTCAGGGCGCCCTCGGCAGCCTGGCCGCGAGCCAACCCCAGCCCTGCGCGCACGTCGTCGACGTCCGCGCTGCGCAGACAGCAAGCAAGCGCCCGGTCGACCTGCGCGGGCGTCCCAGCCAGACGGGCAGCGGCAGCACCGCGACCGAGGAAACAGTGCACCTCGAACAGGTCGGGCTGAAGATCGGCGGGCAGATGTTCGAAGAACAACCGCCACATCCCGTCGTCGTGCTCGAACGAACCACGCCCGAGAAAGCGGTTCAGCACAATGGTGACGGTGTCAGCCGTCAGCATGTCCTGCTCACGCCACCGGTGGAAGTTGACCACGATCTGGTCGGCGTCCCCGCCGAGGTACTCGGTCATCCGGTCCCGAGCCCGGGTCTGCAGGCCGCGTAGCCGAAGCCGCGAACCCACCTCGAACAGAACAGGCAGCGTACGGCCGTCTCCACTGGAGGCCGCTTCTGCCAGCCACGGCTCGTCGGCTGCGGTGAACGGATACCGCTCCGGGGGAATCCGCGCGTCGTAAGCCCGGAACAAGGCTTCTGCCTGTTCGTTGTCCACTCGCAACGCCAACCGCAGCGCCCGGCCGTATTCCCGGGCAGCCTTGCCCGTCGCGGCGCCCGGTGTTTCGGCGAACGCCGTAGCCAGTTGTTTCGCGGTCCGCGACATCCGCCGTGCCGCACCACCGGCCAGCCAGTCGCGACCCCGTTCGAGTCCGCCCATCCGCCCCTGCTCAATCCCGTGGAAGACCGTGTGGCGACCGTACCGTCACACGCGCTTCCCGGGACCGGTCCCCGGGGACGATCTCTGCCGGTTGCCGAAATTCCGACCAGGCGTCAGGGGTGGCGGCGGTCGGGACCATCCTCTCTCTGCTGACCTGAAACCCGCACGCCCATGGCCCTGGACGTCTGAGCCCCGCCCTTACCCGAGGATCGGCCACCCCCGACAAAAATCGGCTTACCCGCCAACCGGTGATCAAAACGCGGTTTGCCGCAAGCGGTGCGCCTATAGGGGCAAGGTCACCCATTGGTGTCTGCCTCGGATAACCCGGTGTGCCGTGAAGACTACCTTATTATTCGTGACCGCTTCGTAGTGCACGAACAGTGATACTGCCTGGTCAATGGCAACCACCAGCGAGGGGGCGTGTTCCCCGTGGGAACACGCCCGGAAGTTGGTGACCGCACATGATCACGTGTGAGCCAACGGCGCGGTGTCAGTTCCAAGTGACCGTAGGCTCACGCCGCCGTAGTTGGTGGCACCATGCCCTCTGTGTCCGTTGCCGAGTTGCGCACCCAGATTCAGGAGGCGATTACGCAACTCGCGAATGTCCGCGCCGTCATCAACAGTGCAGCAACCCATATCGACGAAGCTCGCAGTATCGGACAATTCACTTTCCAGGGTTCTACCCAGTCGGAAGCCACACAGCACGAGACCGCGCACACCGAAGCACTCGACACACTGTCAAGCGCCACGGACCTGCTCGACCGAGTTACCCAGGATCTAGCGCAGTACATCAAGCGTCTGGGGCCGTCCGATGTCTCTACCGATGCCGCTATACGCCCCACGCCCGAACCTACGAAGCTCACAGATGCTGGCCCGGTTGCTGTGCCCAAAGAATCCGTTGAGCGAATCCGCGCGGAGTTGCCGTCGCCGGTTGTTCCCGGGACGGGAGCCAAGACACACGGTCGGCTCATCACCGGTGGAAAAGAGCTGCCAGTAACCAGCGGGGCCGACTCCATGTCAGCGAAGGTTGAAGCCGAGCTGAAGAAGATGGGTATTCCAGCATCACCAGTTCGCGCCACCGATGTTGAGATGAAAACCGCCGCGTGGCAACGTACGAGCGGCACCCAACACGCTACGGTCGTGATCAACCATGTCCCCTGTACAGGCGACTGGAGTTGCGACACGCTGGTGCCAGTGCTGCTCCCTGAGGGCTATACGCTGACCGTGCACGGCCAGAACAAGAACGGCGTAAAGTTCCGCAAGAGGTACACGGGAGGGGCCGCACCATGGTGGCACTAAGGATCTTTTGGCTACATGAGCACGGTGACAACCCGGTGATTGTTCAGACGGAATCCGAGTTGCGTGATGCGCTCGACGAGTTCGCGCGCTTCTCCCAGGCGGCACCGATGCTTGCACAGGTGTCACCAGATGTGGACAAGCCCCTGACGGCTCTGACTGTCGGCATGCACGGCGCGCGAGGCGTGCTGTACTACGCGGGCGCGGACAGCGCGGACGGCGTGTACAGCAAGGGCGACGGTCCCGAAGACGGGCAAGAGCTGCTCTACTACTACATGGACAGCGATACGCCGTTCCCGGCGAATTCCGAGATTCCGGCTGAAGCCGTGCGGACGGCGGCGCAAGAGTTCATGTCGGCAGGTCAGTGCCCCTCAGTCGTTCAGTGGCAACCGCGCCCGGTGCCGACTGGTCCGGACGAGTCTCAGTGGCCGATGTGACCCCGGACAGGCTCTGATCAGGTACTTGAAGCGGCCTTGATGCCCTTACTGTCCGCAGAGGTGTCATGCGCGTTGCCGATGATGTCTACGGGCAGTCACTCCGATGGCACAACGGGTCGTTCGGCAAGCCGTCGCACAGCGGCCATGAGCCACTACAACAGGCGGATCACCCGCGCCGACTGGTCAGGATGGACGACGTACACCGGGACCAACCCGCACACCAGCCACGCACACGTGTCGTTCAGTCGCAACCGCGCGGGTTTCGACAGCGGGACAGGGTGGGGGTTCTTGTCAGGTGGCGCACCCACACCACCACCCACAACCGGACGGCCTACCTGCAGATCGGATCGAAGGGCGACGCGGTGCGTTCGCTGCTGGCAACCCTCAACCGGTGGTATCCCTCGATGACGCCCTTGACGGTCGACGGTGACTTCGGCCCCGCTACCAAGGGGCGTGTCGTCTACTTTCAACAGCGTGCGGGACTAGTAGCCGACGGCATCGTTGGACCGCGGACATGGAGCGCGTTGGGGTACCGATGATGGAACGTGGCACCCCTCTGTCCGATACGCGACTTCGTTGAACGATGTAGGGGTGCAACCATCACACAAGTAACCTGTACGTATAGCTCTTCGTGGCGGGCTCCCCCTAGCTGATCATCGGGGAGGAAACCGCGGAGAGGTGACTGCATCCGCAAAGAGGGCGTGGGCCATGAACGAGCGTGAGCAGTACATAGGGCAGCGACTCCGAGAGATCAGGAAGTGGCGACGGCTAAGCCTTACCGCCGTTGCGGAACTGTCCGGTATCTCAATCGGCCACCTGTCCAAGATTGAACGCGGCCAACGTCCCATTTCGAAGCGGTCTACCCTCGAAATGCTCGCTCAGGTTCTACGGGTCAGTCCGGAAGAGCTAACAGGGACGCCATACGCACCAGTTGACCCACTAAGCAGTGAAGCTCACGCGGCACTTGCCGCTGTGGAAACCGCGTTGGATGCACACGACCTGGGCGTTGATCCCGGCGTCGCCCTTCGACCATGGCAAGAGCTTCGAGCCGCTGTCCGGGACTTGTACGAGGGTAAATGGGCAGAAGCAGATTTTGCAGCTCAGGGGGCCATCCTCCCTGAATTGCTAGCCGAGTTGCACGCAGCCTATGTCAGGGACCCGGAACATCGACCGGCGGTGTTGGCAGGACTGATCTACGCCTACAGGTCCGTCGCGGGTGTCGCAAAGTTTCTTGGGGCGCGGGCACTCCCCCCGCTTGCTGCGCTACGGGCACAGATCTGCGCCGAAGAGCTGGACAGTCCTGAGTGGATGGGCTTTGCCGCGTTCATCAGAGGTTTCGCTGGATCACTATCTCAACCGCATCAATACAGTCAAGCTGTTCGCGCCGCTGAACGTGTACAGGATGCCCTAAATGGCTCGAATGCCATACAGGTTGCAGGGGCGCTGCATCTCAACGCAGCGTTGATCTCAGCGGCACAAGAGAATCCTGACCAGGCACGTGATCATCTCGCAGAGGCGATTGCACTTGCAAGGAGACTTCCGGCTGCGCGGGACAACTTTGGTTATCTTCACTTTGGACCAGAGCACGTTGGTGTGTGGCAGGTGTCGTTGGGCGTCGAGTTGGGCGAGGGTGCGAAGGTTGCGGAGTACGTTCGTGTCCCTCCGGAGATCTTCCCAGGCAAGGCCCGGCAGGCAGCGTTCTACGCAGACCTAGGCCGTGGCCTTATTGCCGAGCGGAAGACGATGCAGCGCGGAATTCAAGCATTGGCACAGGCAGAGCGGATTGCGCCGCAACTGATTCGGAACAATCCATTCGTACGAGAAGCTGTAACGAACCTACTTATGACAACGCGTCGTGATGCGGGCGGGCGTGAGCTTCGCGGTCTTGCCTACCGAATGGGTGTTGCCCCAACTGTGTGACCTTGATAGGCAGATTCGCGCTCTCCGTGACCAGGTGCGTCGCTGAAACCATCTCGATCGGGTGACGCGGCTGATTTTTGTTCTTTTGGCAAAGTTTGGCCATGGACCGCTCATAGCTTCTCGGTGTGATCGTTTCAGCACGTACCGCGTACGTGAATCTCGCCAGCGTTGATGAGGCGCCAATCCCGGTGAGCGGCAGCACAGTCGTGCTGATCATCATGGCTCTGGTTGTGGTTCTGGCGTGGGCGTGCGCCCGGGGCGGTAGAGACCGATGATCGCGCCCACGAAGACGCCCGCCGTGGCCCTGCCGGTTGCTCCCTCTGGAGACACGGCAGGGAGTTCGCCACGGCGGGATACGGCCATGGCGGGGACCCACAGGCATGGCTTCCCCGCTATGGCCCGTAGTTGTCGGTTCCCGGTTGACGCCCCGACGTCCCGACGAGCCGCACGCGTACCGGTCGTACTCCCGCGCGGTACGTGCCCATGGGGATAGGCAGGGCACCACGTTGACGGGTTCTGCCGTCGGCGCCCCCGATGATGTCCTGCCTACACGACATCGTGGTGAAGCCGTTTCTCAACCCCGGGGCGGCTTCACACGGACCAACGCGGTGTGGGGGTCCCCGGTGTCCCTGACTGCTGAACAACTCCGCGGTGACGCGTGCGTGTTCTGCAAACGCGCGTTTATGCCTGGCGTGCCCAACACAAGGGAAACAACCCCTACCGAACTCGCAGTACTGTATGCGCTGCGAGACGCAAAGCGTCGGCCGAACCGAAACGACATCGAAAATAATGTGATAGGCGCGAAAGGGGTGCCGCGTGCGCCAGCGTCGGGTCGCTGTACCGGCGTTCGGCGTTGCAAACCAGACCACCTCGTTGTGCCGGTCGGCATCGAGGCAGCCGGGTGATCACGTGGACACGACCGGGATCGTATGGTGGGGGACCAATCCTGACCGTAGCGCGTACTACGCCGCACGGGTACATGTGGTGTCACAGCAGTATCCGTGGACCGCCTTGTGCGGGCTGCCGGTCGAGCAGGTGTGGCAGCAGCGGCCGCTCACGTCGCACCGCCTCTGTCCCGAGTGCTGTCTGCTTGCGGTCGCGTGGATGTTCCCCACGGCTGATCAGCAGCGGCCGATGCTCGACCTCGCCGACGAAACCCGACCCACACCATCCACTGCGGACTCGAAACGCGACATCATGCCCATCACCGAACATCCAGCCTCCGCGCTCGCGCTGGAGGGATCCGTATGACCAGCCAGCCGGAATTGAACTACCACGGTCGCAAACTCGCGCGAGTGTTGAAGAAGCTGCGCGAACAGGGCAGCTTGACCCAGGAGCAAGCGGGCGAACGGGCCTGCATCGACCCCAGGAAACTCGGCCGACTCGAACGCCGCCAGCTACCCACGTACCACGAATTGATCACCCTGCTGGACGCCTACGGGATCCCCAGCTGCGACCACACACCGCACCTCGAACTGTGGGAACAGGCCAAACAACGACCTTGGTGGCAGGAATTCCACCCCGACGACGTGCGCTACGTCCGGCTGGCGGACTACGCCAGCCGCAAAATCGAGTACCAACTCACCCAGGTCCCCACCCTGCTGCACACCGAGGCCCACGCACGCTGGTCGATCGCGAAACGCTGCCCGTCCCTGGTCGCCAAACGAGTGGCGTTCCTGATGCGCCAACAGCAACGCCTCATCACACCACCGGTGCTGCGGTTCCACGCTCTGATCCACGAATCCGTGCTCCAGCAGGGTCTCGACCGCGCCCAGCTGGCCAAGCTGGTCGAGTGTGCTGAACTGCCCAACGTCACCCTGCAGCTTGTGCCCCAGGCCTTCACGGACCCCGAACTCACCAGTTCGGTGAGCTTGTTGTCGTTCGACGACCCCGATGAGCCGGACAGCGTATTCACCGAATCGGTGATCGGTCTGCAGGAAAGCCATGACCCGCTGCACACCGGCTCGACCAGGCGTCTCCTCGGCAACGCCGCCGGGCACGCCATGAGCCCCGAGGCGTCACTGACGCGACTCCAGGCCCAAATCGGGCGGCGCACATCTGATACCGTCCGCGCTGTGGAGTGCTACGCGGCGAGCCGGACCCGCATCTGAGGGACGCCCTTCGAGGCGCCAGCACCGTTCTCGATCCGGGCAACGGTTCCAGCTTCATGCTCTCTCAGCAGAAAGGCATTCCACCATGGACATCCGTCCACTCGACCCTGAAGATCTCCCTGTCCTCCTCGACCTGACAACCGCCGTGTTCGGCCCGTTCTACGAGGATTTCTTCCGGCCGCTCGTCGGTGAGGCCGTTTTCGTCAACCGCCATGGCAACTGGAAGGACGACTACCGACGGCACCTGGCGGGCCTTCATGCCCCGGATAAAGGCAAGTTCGCCGCCGTCGCACGAACTGACGGGCAGATGGCCGGTTTCGTCGGTTGGGTCATCCAGAAGGCCGAGCGTCATGGGGAAATCGACATCCTCGCCGTCGCGCCGTCGTACAGGAGGCTCGGCGTCGGCCGTGCACTCGCGGAACACTCCATGGCACACATGCGTGCTGCGGGGGCAGACGTGATCTCCATCGGTACCGGCGGAGACGACTTCCACGCACCGGCACGCGAGCTGTACGAGTCGCTGGGGTTCACGCCGTTCCCGAACGTCAGTTACACCAAGGCAGTCTGAGGACACCGGCGGGGTCGACGAGATCGGCCCCGCCCGGCCTCAGCCGGGGCGGCCACGGCGGGAATCCGGGCAGCCGCGCTGGCACGGCGCCGACGTGGTCCACAGTGGTCACCGCACCAGGTCGAGGAACTCCCAGTGAGCTCCGGGCTGCGCACCGCTGAGCCATTTCCCGCAGTTCTGCAGGACGACCGGCCCCGACGTGATGTGCTGCGTGCCCGTGTCCAGGTCGCGCAGGAACCGGTCGATCGGGCCACGCCGGATCGCCGTCGTCGCGGCCCACTTGTGCACCGTCCGGCCGATGTCGTGCGCGGTCCAGGTGACGTGGTTGAGGGCCAACCGGATCAGCGTCTCCTGGTCGGTGCTCAGCATTTCGCCGGCAGCCAGGGTGTTTTCGTTGTCCTCCCAGACCTGCGACGCCCAGGCGCGTGCCGCACGCAGTTTGGCTTCGGCTGTCGCGTACTCGGCGTGGAACTGCGCGGTGTCGACGGCGGCGTTGTGCGTGCCGAATTTGCCGGACGCATAGCGCTTCAGTTCGTCGAGAAGTCGCCGACCCACGCCGAGCGCCCACCCGGTGTGCACGATGGCGGACATGTTCACCAAACCGACGCGGTATATCGCTCCGCCGTTGGCTGGGGTCATCGTCGCCGCGGCGTAGGTGTGCGTTTCCGGGACGAACACGTCGGCACAGTTGTAGTCGATGCTGCTCGTCGCGCGCAGGCCGAGGACATCCCAGTTGTCGACCAGGTTCACCTGCGACTTCGGCATGGCCAGGACCCGTGGTTCGCCGGTGCCCTCGACCAGGATCAGACTGTGGATGTGGGTGGCCAGCGCCATGCCGGAGGCGAACTGCCAACTGCCGCTGACCAGGTAACCGCCGTCGACCGGGACCGCCCGGCCGGGCCGGGTGCCGTGACCGGAAAGCAGTGCGTGGTTGCCGCTCGCCACGTCGGCGAACAGGTCGGCCGCTGCGACGTCGCCGAGGTACGCCGCGGTGGTTCCGGTCACCAATTGCAGCGCCAGCATCGTCCAGCCTGCCGACGCGTCGTAGTAGCTGAGGCGTTCGATCGTCTGCGTCAGCTGGCGTGGCGAGAACTCGTCACCCCCAAGGTTTTTGGGCAGACCCGCGCGTACGAGACCGGCGTCGAGCAACGCCCGCGCGGTATCATCGGTGAGTCTGCCGAGGTTCTCGGCTTCGTGTGCGTTCGCTTCGACGAAGTCGCCGAGTGCGTCGATCCTTCCGAGCAGGGCGGGGAAATCCTCGCTGACGTTGAGCTGGACGGTCATGGGTGGTCGCTCCTTGTTACCGGAGGTGATTCGTTGCCGATCGTACCGACGAAGTGATAATCGTTGACGTACCAGGACTTGAGGTGGGCTTCGGATGAGCAGGGCTGTTGTTGTGGGTGGCGGGATCGTCGGGTTGTCGGCGGCGACGATGCTTGCCCAGGAAGGCGTGGACGTCACCGTCCTGGAGCAGGACGCGGGGGAGCTGCCGGGTCTCCCGGAGGAGACGTGGTCGAGCTGGCCGCGGCGCGGTGTCGGCCAGTTCCAGCAGGCGCACTTCCTGCAACCCGCGGCCTACCGGATCCTTCGGGACCGGATCCCCGAGGCGTTGGACCTGATCCGGGACGCGCACCCCACGAAGTTCGATGTCCGCCTGGCGATGCCACGGAGTGTCGAGGACCGCACGTCGCGCCCGGGCGACGACAGGTTCGAAACACTCATCGCCCGCCGACCTGTCCTGGAGTACGCGGTGGCGAGCTGTGCCCGTCGGTGGGTCGACGTCCGCCGGGGCGTCGAGGTGTCCGGACTGGTCGCTGGTCCGTCCAGTATGGATGGTGTGCCGCATGTCGCCGGTGTGCGCACGTCCGACGGCGAGGAAATCCGTGCGGACCTCGTTGTCGACGTGTCGGGTCGCCGGACGCGCCTGCCGGACCGGCTCGCGGAACTCGGCGCCAGGCCACCACACGAGGAAACCTGGGACGGCAGGACCGCGTACTACACCCGGTTCTTCCACTCGCCTGACGGCGAGATCCCGGACGTGGCCAGCGGTGGGCTGCTGCTCCAGCACTTCGACAGCTATTCGATCATCGTGATCCCGGCGGACCACGGGCACTGGTCGGTGACCGTCGTCGTTCACTCGTCCGACCAGGACCTCAAAGAGCTGCGCCACGTCGACAAGTGGACGAACCTGATCCGAGCCTGCCCCGGGCACGCGCACATGCTCGAGGGTGAGGCCGAGGACGGGATGCGCATCATGGGCGGCAACGGGGAGAAGCTCCGCCGGTTCATGGTGGACGGTAAGCCGATCGCGACGGGACTGCTCGCCGTCGGCGACGCGTTGGCGACGACGAACCCCACCTATGGGCGTGGGATGAGCTTGGGGCTCGTGCAGGCCGTCGGCACCGCCGAGGTCGTTCGGGACTACCTGCACGATCCGCTCAAACTGGCCCAGGAGCACGACCTGATGGTGCAGGAGCGGGTGGTGCCCTGGTACCGCGAAACCGTGCAGCTCAGCCAGGACCGCGCGGACCAGGTCGACGCCGCGATCAACGGTCGGCCCGTCGAGGCGCCCGCCAACGGGGAACAACCGATGTACGACCTGTTCGTCGCCGGTTACCACGACGCTGATCTCTTTCGCGTCTTCCTGGAGAACCTGGCGATGAGGACCCGGTTCGAGGAGATGCTTGCCCGCCCGGGGATGATCGATCGTGTCGCCATCGCGGCAAAGGGGCGCCAGATGCCGGTTTCGCAGGGCCCGACGCGGTCCGAACTGCTCAAGCTGCTGGTCGGCTGACTGCCGGGAACAGCGCGGAATCCTGCGGGCACACCCCCGCGTGCCGCAGGGGGTCAGCCAGGGATGTCTTTGACGAGGAAGGCGGCGCCGTTCCCGGTTCCCGTGATCCGGTAGCCCGCCCGTTCGTACATCCTTATGTTGCGTGCGCTTTTGACGCCGGTGAAGAGCTTGAACCGATGCGCCCCGGCAGGCGCCTGGTTCTCGGCGTAGGCGAGCAGCCACCTGCCGAGTCCGCGGCCTTCCAGATCGGGCACCACCATGATCCGGCCGATGTCCCACGCCGCGCCGTCGAGCGTCGCCCGCATCGCCGCGATCAACCGCGGCCCTTTCCGGACCACCCAGACCGACCAGGTTTTCGTCCACTCCTGAACGTCCTCAAGCGACTCGTGCAACGCGGGAATGGCCAGCGAGTCGTTCACGATCGCTTCGCGCATCCAGCAGCACCGTTGCAGGACGAGCAACTCAGGACAGTCCTCGGGAGTGGCGCTGGCCAGGCGCGCGTCAGCGATGCCGTCGATGTCGATTCTCATCCTTCACGGGCCCTTCGTTCTGCCGATCCCAATGTCAGCATACGGGGCCGGGAATGTCGAAGTCCCCGTGCGAGGGTCGCCGAGTCAGTGATTGCCCGCCCACACCCGTGGGGTACGGCCGGACCACGGGTTCGCCTGTTCGAGTTGGCCTGCGAGGCGGAAGAGGACGTCTTCGCGCCCGTACCCGGCCGCGAACTGCATGCCGACCGGGAGTCCGGTCTCGCCGTCGGCCATCAGCGGTACGGACATGGCGGGCGTCCCCGCCACGTTGAACGCCATGGTGAACGGCGAGAAGTCGTTGAGGCGGGCGATCCACCCGTGGCCGTCGAGAGTCTCCGCGTCATCGCCGTACGTACCAAGGGGCATGGGAAGTTCGGGCAATGTCGGGGTCAGGAGGACGTCGTGGGTGCCGAAGTACCGCGCCAGACTCCGGGCGACCTGGTTGCGAACGGCGAGGGCGACGACGAACTGGGTACCGCTGACTCGCTGTCCATAGCGGTAACTGGCGTGGGTTGCCGGTTCCAGGGTCGCGGTGTCGACGCGACGGGCCAAGGCGGAGGCCAGGCCGTCGACCGAGGCCGTGAGGTTGGTGGCCATCAGCCGGGCGGTGGCCAGGACGAATTCCCGCCAGTCCACGCCGAGGTCCACTGTGGTCTCTTCCACCTGGTGGCCGAGGGATTCGAGCAGACGCGCGGTGCGGGCCACAGCGCTGGCCACGGCGGGAGACGTGCGATGACCACCCCACGCGTGGGTGAGGACGCCGATTCGGAGCGAGCCCGGGTCACGGATGACCTCGTCCGTGTAAGGACGGGACGGCCGCTCGGCGAAACAGGGATCGCCCGGTTCCGGGCCCTGGATCTGGTCGAGCAACGCCGCGCTGTCGCGCACGGTGCGGCTGACGCAACCCTGCACCGCCAAGCCGCTGAACACCTCGTCGAAGTCCGGGCCCATGGAAACCCGGCCGCGACTGGGTTTCAGCCCGAAGAGACCGTTGTACGCGGCCGGGACGCGGATCGAGCCCGCCGCGTCGGTGGCGTGCGCGACCGGGACTATCCCGGCGGCGACGGCTGCGGCCGCGCCCCCGCTGGAACCGCCCGCGCTGCGCTCCGGGTCCCATGGGTTGCGGGTCGCGCCGTAGAGCACGGGTTCGGTCGTGATGCTGTAGGCCATTTCCGGTATGGCCGTACGTCCGAACGTCACGAGTCCGGCGCGACGGAAGCGCCGCATCAGGAACGAGTCGGCGGCGGCGACGTTGCCCGCCGCGAGACGGCTGCCCAGTTCCATCCGGCGCCCGGCCATCGTGGCGCCGATGTCCTTGAGCAGGAAGGGGACACCGGCCAGCGGTGTGCTGCCCGGGTCGGGCTCGTCGTCGGTCGGCCACGTTTCCACGACGGCGTTGATCCGTGGGTTGACCGCCTGAGCGGCCTCGCGTGCGGCTGCTTCCAGTTCGGCGGGGGTCGCTTGGCCCTGGGCCGCCAGGTCGGCGAGGCCGACCGCGTCGAACTCCACGTACTCGCTGAGTCTCACTGCCACTCCCGCTCGAGGCGATACTGACTGGTTTCTTACGATACCGAACGGTATCACACGGCATGTGCTGGTATCGTCAGCGGTGTGGAAGGGCGCGAACTGGTCATGACGTCGAGCGTCAGCAGGCCGAGCAGGGTCGCGAAGCTGCCGCCTCGCGAGCGGATCCTCGACGCGGCCGAAGAGCTCTTCCAGGCCGAGGGAATCCAGCGGGTGGGCGTCCAGGCGATCGCCGAGCGGGCCGAGACCACCAAGATGGCGATCTACCGCCACTTCGAGACCAAGGACGCGCTGGTCGCGGAGTGGCTGCGGATCGTCGCCGCCGAGTACCAGGCTGCCTTCGACCGGGTCGAGGCCGAACACCCCGACCACCCGCGAGACCAGATCCTCGGCCTGGCACGCTTCATCGCCCACGGACTGCCCCGGATCTCGCACCGGGGCTGCCCCTTCGTCAACTCCCTCGCCGAGCTGCCCGACAAGGCGCACCCCGCGCGGCAGGTCATCGAGCAGCACAAGGCCCGGCAGACCGCCAGGCTGATCGGCATGTGCGCCGCTGCCGGGCTGGCCGATCCCGGGCAGACCGCGGCCGAGATCACGTTCGTGCTCGAAGGTGCGCAGGTCAGCATGCAGAACGGGAGCGTCGACCACGTGGCGGACCGACTGATGCGGACCGTCGAGCGAATACTCGATCACGCCTGAGCGGACCCTGGCTGAACGGTCGTTCTGTCAGGGTGGGCCGGGCCAAAGATCGATCAAGCACACCGCGACTCGCGGGTGTGGTCACAGGCGTTCTGAGGGTGTGGCGGTGTCAGGAGGGCTCGAGGATCTCGGCCAGCCGGGCGGTGTCGCGCATGTACCGTTCGTACGGGAAGCCCGCTTCGATCAGGGCGGTGCGCAGCTCGTCGTAGAGGGGTTTCCCCGTCTCGTGGAACGTCTTGCTGCCGGTCTCGGTGAGGCTGACCAGGCGTCGACGCGCGTGGTCGGGGTCGACGCGGACTTCGACGTATCCGGCCGCCTCCAGTGGCCGAAGCGCCCGGCTGATGGCCGGGTCCGACACCGACAAGGCCTGGGCCAGCTGGTGTTGGGTCGCGGGCTGGATCTCCTCCAGCGTGCCGAGTAACCGCATCTGGCTGTAACTCAGGCCACCGGGTTCGTCGCGCTGGCGCGCGGCCTCTCCGAGCAGGAACACCACACGATGCAGCAGGTCCGCGAGTCCATCGTCCACGGGGGAATCATACCTTGATGTTAATGGGGTTAATATTAACCAGGTAAGATCAAAACTGAACGGTGTCAGCCCAAGGTGACCAAGCGCCAAATTTCGGGGAGGCGGAACTGCCATGACCGACGTGATCATCCTGCACGGAGCCTGGCACCAACCGGCTCACTACGAAGACCTTGCCTGGCTGCTGCGCTCACAGGGCCTGAGCGTGGAGGTGCCTGATCTCTACCAGTTGTCGCTGCACGAAAGCACCACCCTGGTCGAGGACATCGTCGCCGCCTCCGGCCAGCCGCCGCTGGTGCTCGGGCACTCGTTCGGGGGCGTCACCGCCGGAACGGTCCGTGGTGCGGCCGGTTTGGTCTTCCTGACCAGCTGGATTCTCGACGTCGGCGAATCGCCCGCGCAACTGCTCGACGAGGTCGAACGAGCGACCGGTGCGCCAGCCGAAGGACTGCTGGGTGTCCCCGACAGCAACGGCTGGCTCCGGCTCGATCCCGACGACGCCCGCAAGAAGCTCTACGGCGACGTCGACGAACGCCTGGCCGCGCGCGCCGTGCAGTTGTTGCGCCCCGAACCGCTCTCGATCTTCCGTGCCACACCGACTCGCGTGAGCTGGCACGACACGCCGTCCGTCTACATCGCGGGACGTGAGGACCGCACGATCGCCGCTCCGCTGGTCGAGCGCTTCGCCGCTCGTTGTACGACAACCGAGACGTGGGAGACCATGCACTCGCCGTTCCTGAGCCAGACCGCTGCTGTCGCTGATCTGGTGCGCAGGCAACGACAGCACGCGAGTCGTTGACCGTGCAAAGCTGCGGTCAGCACGGTCCGGCCGATCGCCCTCACGGCACGGAGACGCCGCAGTCGAAGCGGCGCAACTGGGCCACGACCTCGTGCATGGCCGTTCGCGCGTGCCGATCACAGGCCACGAACCCCGGGAATCCGTGCACCAAACCAGGGTGGTGCAGGTGGGTGACTCGTACTCCGGCGGCGCGGAGCTTCGCGACGTACTCGACCCCTTCGCCCCAGAACGGGTCGAAGCCTCCCGTCACGACACAGGTCGGCGGCAGGCCGCTGACGTCCTTGGCGTACAACGGGGATACGTATGGGTCGGTCAGCTTCTCCAGATCGGGGACGTAGCAGGACTGGTACCACTTGATCGTGTCGTTGTCGACGAAGTACCCCCGGCCGAATGTCTGCCTTGTGGAGTGCCCTCCGACCCCGTCCAGGGCTGGGCACAGCAGCACTGTGAACGAGGGCTTCGTCGTGCCCTCGTCGGCGCACCGCTGCGATACGGCGGCTGCGATCGTCGCGCCCGCACTGTCACCGCCTATCCCGACGATGCGGCCGGAACCACCGAAGCGCACGGCGTCCGACGCGATCTGCCGGAACGCGGCCATCGCGTCATTGACTGCCGCCGGGTACGGGTGCTCCGGAGCAAGCCGGTACTCGACTGCCACGACGCGCATTCCGGCGTGTTTGCTCAGAAAACGGCAGACGCCGTCATGGCTCGTCAGGCTGCCGAGCACGAACCCGCCACCGTGGAGGAACACCAACAGCCCGCCGTTGTCGCGAGCCGGTGCGTACACCCGTGCGGTCAACGGCCCGACCTCACCATCGACGATGGTGTCGTATGCCCGCACGTCCCTCGCCACGCCTGCCAGCAATGCGGCGGACGCGATGTCGAAATGCTCGCGGGCCACGGTGAGGTCGACGGTGTGCGGTGCGGACCTCGGTACCAGCCGCTCCAGCCTCGCCACCAGTTGGGCAGTCGGGCTCAACGTGGCGCCGTCGATGGTGACGGCAGGCCCCCCGATGCCGCGAAGCACGGCATCGGGGAGACCCAGCAAACCCCGGACCATCAACGCTGTGACGCGCAGTGTCGCACTCATCGGAGTCAGAGAGCCGGCTTGAGCTCTGGGTAGCAGCCACGAGTCTGGCCGTCGCGGTCGGGGTGGGCTGCGCAGGCAATCACTGTCCACAAGGTAGTCACCGCCTCCGTTCCCGCAGCGTACGAATCACCAAGCGCAGCGTAATCGAGCGAGCTCGGGTTGGCACTCGCAGGCGTTGCCAGCGTCAACGCGAGAAGCATCGCAGCAGGCAGTGTGGAACGAAGAAAAGCTCGCACGAATCCATCCTCGGGCTGGTCGACGCCACGATCGTGGCCAACCTAACCGCGGATATCGGGGTGATGAACCGGAGTCGGCTCCTCCGGGCTTTTCGCGCCACGAACTGTGCCGGTTCGTACTCGAATCGATTCGTCGACAGTGGACACAGGCGGCCCAGGTGGCGGGAAGTAGCCACCGGGCAACACGGACGGCAGATCTCGGTCGACCAGGCCAGGCGGTAGTTTTTGGTCATGCACAGCAGCACCCCGCAATTGCGATGGGAAGCCGACGTGGTGATCGTCGGCGGTGCGGTTGGTGGTGCGAGCACAGCACACGCACTCGCCACGCTCGGAGTGTCGTCGATCGTGCTCGAACGTACAGCCGACTTCCCGGAACTCAACCGCGGTGACATCCTCCAACCGTTGTCGTTGAGCCTGCTCGAAAGATGGGGAGTGCTCCGTCACATCACCGCGATGGGCGGCTACGACCTGGTGGCGTCGGGTTTCCACCACCGTGTCCGCGGCTTCCTGGGCGAGTGGGGTTTCGAGGGCCTCGCCATGGCTCACCCGCATCAGACGGTGTTGCGTCACACGAACCTGCACCGCGCCCTGTATGCCGCTTTCGCCGGTCATGGCGACCTGGTGACGGTGCACCGTGGCGCGCAGGTGTCGTCGCCCCTGTTCGACGACAGCGGAGAGGTGATGCGCGGGGTCACCGGCACGATCGGTGGCGAGCTGTTCCAGGCCGTCGGCAAGGTCGTCGTCGCCGCGGACGGTCCCTCATCGCGGATGCGCAGGGCTGCGGGCATCGAGTTCGAACAGCTGCACACCTACGACTTCGAGTACATGATGCCGACGTGTCCTCGCCCGGACGCGCCGGAGCTGGAACACCGCACCATGCGTTACGTGGGTGGGGACGGGCTCACGATGCTCATCCCGCTGGACGGCGGCACCGAGGTCCGGGTACCGCTGCAGATCCCGATCGCCGAGGAGTCCTACTGGCGTTCCCTTGCCCCGTATGACTTGTGGCAGCGGATGGTGGAGCGCGCGCCGGTTCTGGAAAGCGTCCCCGGGGAGATCGAGGGCGGCCTGCACACCTACCGCGTCCACCTCAGCCACGCGGAACGCTATGTCAAGGGCAACCTCTGCCTGGTCGGCGATGCCGCGCACGTCGTCCCGCCCACGTTGGGGCAGGGGATGAACATGGCCATGCTCGACGCGGATGTGCTGGCCGCCGTCATCCGTCGTGGTCTTGACGACCCGGGGACCAGTCTGGACCTCTACAACCAACTACGCCGCCCGACGAACGAGGTCGTGCTGGCCACGTCGCACGAACAAACCCTGGCCCAGTCCGCGACCGGGCCCACGGTGGACGAGAACGTCCTGCGGGACTACGCGTGGCTGGCTGATCCCGTCCGCCGCCGTGAGGTCGCTGAACGCGTCGCCGGGCTGTACAACAAAACAGCCGAGCAGTTCGGCATCCTCGGTGCTTCGGGAGGTGTCCACCAGTGACCGGCGTCGACACCCGCGGCGCACTCGTCGCGGCGCGGATCGACCGGCTCCCGGCATCCAGGCTGACAGTGCGGGCACGGCTGGTGATCGGCGCGGTCACGTTCTTCGACGGCTTCGACCAGCTCCTGATCGCCTACGCGCTACCGGCGTTGCGCAGCCAGTACAATTTGGACACCGCGGCGATCACGTTCACCATCACGGTCGGCTCGGTGGGAATGCTGCTCGGCGCGTTGCTCACGGGCAGGTTGGCCGACCGGTTCGGCCGAGTGCCGGTGGTCGCGTGCTGCCTGGTGCTGTACTCCTTGAGCAGCTTGCTCGCCGCGCTCGCACCGAGCATCGAATGGTTGCAGGCAGCCAGATTCCTGCAAGGCATCGGAATCGGTGGCGAAGTGCTCGTCGCGGCCACGTACATCAGCGAGATCATCGGCCCGAAGACGCGTGGCAGGTTCGTCCTGGTGTACGAACTGGCGTTCGTCGCCGGGCTCGCGATGGCGTCGCTCGTCTCGGTGTGGGTGGTGCCGGCGTTCGGCTGGCGGGTTCTGTTCGTGATCGGCGCCTTGCCCGTCTTCCTGGCCATCGCTTTGCGAACGGTGCCCGAATCGCCGCGTTGGCTTGCCGCGCGCGGCCGTCATGACGAGGCGGAAGCGGTGGTGAGCCGTTTCGAATCCGTGGCGCGCAAGCAGTTCGGTGCGATCCCCGACATCGTGCCACCGCCGACAGCGGAGACGGATTCCCGTGCGAGCGTGCTGGACTTGTTCCGCATCCGGTATTTGCGCCGCACAGTGGTGGTGTCGGTGCTGTGGTTCGTGTCGTTCCTGGTGAACTACGGCTTGTCCTCGTGGCTTCCGACTATCTACACGAGCGTGTTCCACCTCGACGTGAACACTTCGCTCGTGTACACCATGATCACCACCATGGCCGGGCTCGTGGGCAGCGTCGTGGTCGCGACGACCGTCGACAGGTTCGGCCGGAGGACCGTGCTCATCGTGGGAACGCTCGGCGGGGCAGTGGTTCTCGGAGCTGCGGCGTTGGTCGGGCCCGCGACCGGCCTGGGTGTGATGGTGTTCGTGGCGACGGCTGCGATCTTCGTGTTCTCGGTGAACCTGGCGCTGAACCTCTACGGGCCGGAGCTGTATCCGACGCGCTCGCGTGCGGCGGGTGCGAGCATCGGTGGCGTGTTCGCGAGGCTCGGTGTGATCGTCGGTCCGATCATCACCGGGCTCGCGGTCGGCGCTGACGGCGGCGTCGCACCGGTTTTCGGCGTGCTGGCCGTGGCGTGCGCCGTCGGTTGCTTCACCGTCGCGCTGTTCGGCGTCGAGACCGCGCGTCAAACGCTCGAAACCGTTTCACCGTAACGCTATGCGGCGTCGGCCAGTGGCTGCGCGACGGTGTCGCGCAGCGCGCGAAGTGCTGGCCGCGACCCGTCACGGCAAGGGGACGAGCCCCACAATGAGGTAGGGATATCCCTCCCCGGTGACTATCCCGCTTTGGGCTGTTCGTCATCCACCTGGAACTGCGGCGTGACTCCGGTGGCCTTGAGGCGGCTGGTGGCGCGGTGCACCAACCACACGGCCCCAAACGTGTCGTAGCGCGCGATCGCTTCCGCGTGCGCGGCGCGTGCTTCGTCCGCGCGGTCCGCCGCCGCCAGCAGCACGGCCGCGTCCTCCAACGTCTGCGCCAGTTCGACCGGCCTGCCGACCTCGCGGTAGTGCCTGGCCGCGGCGAGCAGTTCGTCCGGCGCCCGGTCGATCAGGCCACGACATCGAACCAGCGCGGCCGCGGCCCGCGCCGGGACAGTCTCCCGACGGGCCTCCACCGCGCACACGTCCGAAGCCCGTTGCGCGAGGCCCGGTTTGCCCGCGGCGACAGCGATCCGGACGACGTCGGGCAGCCATTGGTGGCGCAGCGCCATCGGCGAGTGGTGTTCGTCGGTGAACGACTTCAACGCGATGAGCGCGGCTTCCAGACGGCCGTCCCGTTCCGCGGCGAGTGCCTCCGCGATGACCAGGAACTCGCAGTTCTCCCGGTCGGCCTCGGTGAGGATGGGCAGCTCGTCCGCGGCGGCGAGGTGTGCGCCCGCCTGGGCCTGGTCACCGCGGTAGGTCGCGATCAGGCTTGCTATCCCGTGCAGCACCAGCATCGTCGGGTTGTTCGCCCGTAGTCCGTGGAACCGCACGTCGGAGTTCCCCGGGGCGGTCACGGAGAAGTCCGGCAGGGCTTCGCTCCACCGGCCACGCCAGAAGTGCTGCACGGCGGCGAAGACCCGTTGGGCTGCGGGCAGGTGGTGACGTCGGACGAGTTCGTCGGCGGTGCGCAGGGTGTCGTCCGCCTCGTCGAGCCGGTCCAGGTTCTGCAGGCTGAAGAGGCGACTGTCCAACAGGCTCACGTGCAGGCGCGACAGCGTCGAGTCCGTGTCGTTGGCCTCGCCGACGACCGTCAGCGCTTCGTCGGCGAACCGGAGCGCTGTGACGTGGTCGCGGCTGATCGAGCGGAGCAGCCACAGGTTCGCCCGCGCGTACCCCTTGGCGAAGGCGTCGCCGACTCGGTCGGACTCCTCGACCGCTTTCCAGGTGACGGTCTCGGCCATGGCGGGGCGCTCCATCCCGGCCAGCATCGCGAGACAGCGTGCGCGCCAGAGAGCGGACATCCCGGCGGTGTCCACGGCCGCGCGCAGCGAACTGACCGCCTGCGCGTCCATGCCCCGTCGGAAAAGCACGCTGGTCAGGATCCAGTGCATCTCACCGATGAGGTCCGGATCGCGCGTGGTGGCGAGGATGTGGCGGACCTCGTCCTCCGGGGACTCGTTGAGCCGGTACCGGAACCTGGCGAGGCCCGCGGTCAACTCGTCGAGCCGCGGATCGGCGGGACCGCAGTCCTCGACCGCTCTGCGCAGCAGTTCCAGCCCGATGGCCGGGGCGCGGGAGCCGACCTGCTCACCGTGCTCGTGCACCCACGCGATCGTCCACGGGTCCATCGTGGACGCCGAGGCGGCGAGGTGACTGGCGACGGTGTCGAGCGGAGCACCGGAGTGGTGGAGGGCTTCGGCCGCGTGCCGGTGCAGCGCACCGCGCAGTGCGGGGATCATGCCGTCGTAGAGTGCCTGCCGGATCAACGGATGCCGGAACGCCATCCGCTCGCCGTCGGCGACGAGCACACCCGCGGTGGTCGCTTCCTCGATGGCGGTCAGCAACTCCGCCGGCTTGCGACGCAACACAGTGGACAGTTCGTGGATCCGGAACCCGGTGCCGAGCAACGTGGCACGGCGCAGCACGTCGACCGTGGCCGGTAGGAGGAAGTCAAGCCGGTGTTCCACCGCCGTGGCGAGCGACATGGTCGGGGCCGTGCTCGCGTCGGCCCTGCCGGACGCCACGCGCACGGCCTCCTCACGCACGAGCGCGTCCACCAGCTCTTCGACGTAGAGCGGATTGCCTGCCGCCCGCGAGGCCAGCCGCGCCAGGCCCGGTCCCGGGATGGCGTTGAGCAAACCGTGCAGGAGTTGGTCGACCTCGCCTTCGGACAGCGGCAGGAGCCGCAGGACTGTGCCGTTCTCGCGTGCCACGGTGTTCCGCATGGCCTGCAGGGCAGGCGTTTGCGGCAGCGGGCGGCACGCGGCCACCAACAGCAGCGGCAGATCGCTGGTCAGCGTGGCCAGCTTCGCCCAGACGAGCATGCTGGCGTCGTCGACCCACTGCATGTCGTCGACCACGAGGACGAGCGGCCTGTCGTCACACAGTCGACGCACCAGCGCGACCATCGCGTCGACAGTGGTAGGCGAGTTGTCGACCGTGCCCGACTCCGCGTCGATGCCAAGGCCCCGCAGCATGACCCGGAGCGGGAACTGTTGTGCCAGTTCGTCACCGGCTGCCCACGCGACCTGCACGCCCGCAGTGTCCAGGTCGGCCAGCCCGGTGGTGAGCAGCTCCGACTTGCCGATCCCCGGCTCGCCGTCGACCCACACCGCACCGCCTCGGCCACCGGTCAACTCGGTGAGGGCGGCTCCCAACCGAGACAGCTCCTCCTGCCTGCCGACGAACTCGCGGGCGCGTTGGCGTGGCCGCAGCGCCTTGACCGACTGCGTGTGCGGCCTCGGCGACGCCAACGCCAGTGCCGGGTCGTTGCGCAGGATCTGCTGGTGGATCTCGACAAGCCGTTCGCCGGGGCGCCCGCCCAGCACACTGGCCAACGCCTGGCGCGCTTCGTGGAAGTGATCCAGCGCGTCCGCTTGCCGTCCGCTTCGGTACAGCGCGATCATGAGCAGACCACGCAGGCCTTCGTGCTGCGGGCGCTGCGCGACCAGCGTGGTCAGCTCGGCGACCAGTTCGGCGTGCCTGCCGGTGGCCAGTCCCGCCTCCGCGCGGGCTTCCAACAAGGCGAACCGGACATCGGTCAGGCGCAGGCGCTGGGTGGTCGCGAACGGGCCGGGCAGCCCGGCGAGCGGTTCGCCGTGCCACATGGACAGTGCCCGGTCGGCGATGTCCAGTGCGCCGACAGGACTGCCGTGCTCGAGCGTCGCACGGGCCTCACCGGCCAGTCGTTCGAACGTGAAGGCGTCGAGCGCCTTGGGCGCCAGGTTGAGCCGGTAACCACGCTCCACCGACGGCAGTACCGTGCTGGCGGTACGGATCGACCGGTTCGGTTCGAGGACGCGGCGCAGACCGGACATGTACGTGTGGACGCTGCCGTGCGCCGTAGTGGGCGCGCTGTCGCCCCACACCGCCCTGATCAGCTCGTCCATGGTCACCACGTGGTGGTGGCGCATCGCGAGCGTGGCGAACACGGCTCGCTGGCGAGTCGGGCCCAGCCGGATCTCCGTGTCGCCCAGCCACGCCCGGATCGGGCCGAGGACCTCGACCCGCAGTGGTCCGCCCAGAAACGCGTCATCCTGGGTGGCTACCACCGTGGTCCTTCCCTGTCCCCGCCGCGCACCCGGTGGATCCTAGTGGGCGACGGGGTCAGCTCGAAATTTCTCGCGAAGAGGACAGGGAGTCGGTGGGGAGTTCACCACGCCCGCCGGTGGCGTCGGCCACGCCCAGGCATTCGGTGCCCCGGAAAACGGCGAGTTCGTAGTGCACGGAATCGTCGTCGAACGAACTGACCGAAAGCCCGATCTCGTAGTCGCGGTCGGCCAAGCGAAAACCTGGATCCGCCGAACACCCCCAACGACCTCCCGGTCGTAACCACTAGTCCGAACGGATGGCGGGGTCCCGGTTCGTTACCCGTCGGGGCCAGGGTCATGGCGTGTTCGGGCACGACGCGACCGTGTGGATTTCCACCCATGCGGTGCTGTCACGGGTTCGCCGGTGACCCTCGCCACCACCGCGCTGATCACCGGCCGTGGCTGGCATTAGGTTGCTCCTGTGACAACGGAGAACTCGTCCGAGGCCAAGCGTGGATCCGCGGCCGCCCTCGCCACCACTGTGGTCTTCGCGGGATTCATCGCTGTGCTCGGTGTGTTCCCCGGCCTGTACGTCGGCGGCGGCAGTGTGCCCGTCGTGCTGCAGAACGCCGGGCCGCTGCTGGCGGGTGTCGTCCTCGGAGCGAGGCGGGCCACGGCTGCTGTCGTGCTGTTCCTCGCGCTGACCGCGATCGGGCTTCCGCTGCTGTCCGGTGGACGGGCCGGTGTCGCGCCGTTCGTCGGTCCCAGCGGTGGATTCCTGTTCGGCTGGATCCTGTCCGCGCTGGTGGCCGGCGCTGTCGTGACCCGGTTCAAGCGCACCGGCCTGCCGGTCCTGCTGCTCGCGGCCGCGCTCGGCCTGCTCGCGGACTACGCCGTCGGCGTGCCGTACCTGGCCTTCTACCTGGGCGATCTCCGGGCGGCCGTGGTGCAGTCGCTGGTTTTCCTCCCGGGTGACGTGGCCAAGGTCTTGGCAGTCGCGCTCATCGCCGCCGTGCTGCACCGGGCGTTGCCGGGGAGGCTCGCGGGTTGACGCCGCCGATCCTGGGTGGCGGCTCGGTCCCGTTGCCGCTGCTGAAACGAGCACACGGCGCCGCCCGGTGGCTGGCGGCGCGGGGGATCGGCGAGGGTGCGCGGATCGCGGTCGACGCGCCGGACACGCTGGCCTGGCTGCTCGGAGCGGACCTGGTCGGCGCCGCCACGCTCGTCGTCGAACCTGGCTGGACGCAGCGGGAACGCACCGCGGTGCTGACCGATGTGGCACCGGACCTGGTGGTGACCGGGAGCCCGGATCCGGTGAGCGACTGGGTGACTCCGGCGGGTGACGGTCGGACGTGGTTCCTCATGCCGACGACGTCCGGCAGCAGCGGCAGGCCGAAGGTCCTCGCCCGGACCAGGGACTCCTGGCTGGACAGCTTCGCCGCGCTCGGCCCGGTGGCCGGGCCGGTGCTGATCCCCGGGCCGCTCAGCTCGTCGCTGTTCCTGTTCGGCGCGCTGCACGCGTTCTGGTGCGGCCAGGACGTGCGGCTCCTGCCGCGCTGGAGCCCAGGCGCGGCCGTCGAAGCCGCGAGGCACGCGACAACGGTTCACCTCGTCCCGGCGATGCTGACGAGCCTCCTTGCTGTCCTGGACCGGCATCCGGAAGCCCGGCGCGACTGTGCACTGAGGACGATCATCTGCGGCGGCGCGCACGTCGACGAGGCCACCCGTGCCCGGCTGGCCGAACTGCTGCCGGACGCCGAGCTGGTGCCGTACTACGGGTCGGCGGAACACTCGTTGATCGCGGTCGACCGCGGCGGTGCCGGTCTGCGCCCGGTCGACGGGGTCGGTATCGAGGTCCGCGCCGGGATCCTGTGGGTCGACTCGCCCCTTTCCCACAGCGCCCGGCTCGTCGGCGGCGTGGCCGAAGAGGTCCATAAAGGATGGTCTACTGTGGGTGACCGGGTCTCGTTCGACGGTGACGTGCTCGTGGTGCACGGCCGGGCGGCGGCGATGGTGTCCAGTGGCGGGAAGATGGTCTCCGCGGAAGAAGTCGAGACCGTGCTGCGCGCGGTCCCTGGCGTCGCGGACGTCCTCGTCGTGGGGACGCCGCACCGGACGATGGGCTCCCTCGTCACCGCGGTGGTCGAAACGGTGGCCGAAACGACGGCGGACGGCCCCGGCCTCGTGCACGAGCTGCGCGCGGCCGCTCGCAGCGGCCTGGAATCGGGCAAACGTCCCCGGCGGTGGCTGGCGGTGCGGGAACTGCCGCGCACCGCGTCGGGCAAACCAGCCCGCGCCACCGTGGCCCGGATGCTGGCCGACGGCACCTTGACCACGGAACCCCTGTGATGACCCCTGTGATGACCGGGCACATCCCGGTGATCGTGGCGGCCAGGCGGACACCGATCGGCACCGCGGGTGGTGCGCTGCGCCAGTTCCCCGTCGACGAACTCGTCGCGCCGGTCATGAGCGCGGTGCTCACCGACGCTGGTCTGGACACCGTGGACGATGTCATCCTCGGCAACGTCTTCGGGCCAGGCGGGAATCCCGCGCGAGTGGGCGCGTTGCGGGCGGGGCTCGGGGTGCCAGGGGCGACGATCGACCGGCAGTGCGCGAGTGGACTGGCGGCGATCACCATGGCGGCCGCGCTGATCCGCGCGGGGGAGGGCGAGACGTACATCGCCGGTGGCGTGGAAAGCGCGTCCACCGCGCCCTATCGCATCCGGCGGACGGAATCCGAGCCCTACAGCCGTGCGCCTTTCGCCCCGGCCGACATCGGCGACCCGGACATGGGGCCCGCCGCCGATCTCGTCGCGGCCGAGGCGGGGATTTCCCGGGAGCGCCAGGACACGTTCGCAGCCCGCAGCCACGCGCGAGCGTGCGAGGCGCAACGCGCAGGCGTTTTCGACGCGGAACTCGTGCCCATCGGGGGAGTGGAGCGCGACGAGCGCCCGCGGCCGAGGTTCACAGCCGAACGCCTCGCCCGGTTCCGGCCCGCGTTCACCGAAGGCGGCACGGCCACCGCCGCGAACTCGTGCGGGATCAGCGACGGCGCGGCGGCGGTGCTGGTCACCAGCGAGGCTGTCCGCAGGCGGCTCGGTCTGCCCGGGCTGCGGCTGGTCGGCTCGGCGACGTCGGCCGTGGACCCGAACCGGCTCGGCCTCGGCGCGGTGCCCGCGATGCGCGAGGTGCTCGACCGGACCCCGGACACCGTGGAGTTCAATGAAGCCTTCGCGGGTCAGACGTTGGCCTGCCTGGACGCCGCGGGGATCGACGAGCACGTCGTGAGCCCCGGCGGTGGTGCGATCGCGCTGGGACACCCGTGGGGTGCTTCGGGCGCGGTGCTGGTCGTGCGGTTGTTCGGCACACTGGTCCGCCACCGGGCCGGGAACTCCGGTCTGGCGGCGCTGTCCGCGGGTGGCGGTGTGGGTGTGGCGGCGATGTGGGAGGTCGTGCCGTGATCGAGTTCGACGGCCTCGGCCACAGCTACGGCGACCGCCGGGTGCTGTCCGGCGTGACCCTGCGGCTGCCGGAGCGGCGGGTCGCGTTCGTCGGCGCGAACGGGTCCGGCAAGTCGACGCTGGCCAGGACGATCAACGGGCTCGTGCACCCGACCGAGGGCCGGGCGCTGGTCGACGGGCTCGACCCGGCCCGCGACGGACGGGCTGTCCGGCGGCGGGTCGGGTTCGTGTTCAGCAACCCCGACAGCCAGATCGTCATGCCGACCGCGGGCGAGGACGTCGCGTTCTCCCTGCGCCGCACCACCTTGTCCAAAAAGGAGCGTGCGGCGCGTGCGGCCGAGCTGCTCGCCGAGTTCGGCCTCGACGGGTACGCCGACCACCCGGCGCACTACCTGTCCGGCGGTCAGAAGCAGCTGCTCGCGTTGTGCGCGATGCTGGTGACGGAACCGGACGTGCTGGTCTGCGACGAGCCGACGACACTGCTGGACCTGCGCAACAAACGTCAGTTCGTGCACCGTCTGGAAGCGCTGCGCCAGCAGGTCGTCCTGGTCACCCACGACCTCGACCTGCTCGAGCGGTTCGACCGCGTCATCGTCCTGGACGAGGGCCACGTGGTGGCCGACGACCGACCGGAACCGGCACTGCGCCACTACCGCAAGCTCGTCGGATGACCGGCTACCAACCAGGCACGAGCCCGCTGCACCGGGCACCGACCGGCGTGAAGTTCGTCGGGATGCTCGTGATCGCGACCGGCGTGTTCGTCCTGAGCGCCCCGACCTGGGTCGGCGGGGTGTGCCTGCTGGTACTGGCCGGATACGCCGTCGCCCGGTTGCCGTTGCGGTACTGCTGGCGCGTCTCGCGTTCGCTGGCCCTGATCGCGCTGCTGCTGTTCGCGGTGCAGTGGTGGTTGGTGAGCCTGGACGCGGCCTGGCTGGTGAGCCTGCGACTCGTGGCCGCGGTGGGCGTGGCGAACCTGTTCACCGCCACCACCCGTGTCGACGATGTCGTCTCGTCGATCGAACGAGCCGCCGCGCCGCTGCGCCGGTTCGGGGTCCGGCCGGACCGCCTCGGCCTGCTGGCCGGGCTGACGATGCAGGCGGTGAGCACGTTGTCCCTGATCGCCGGGCAGGTCCGGGAAGCGGCCAAGGCACGCGGCGCGGACCGTTCGGTGATCGCGTTCGCGGTGCCGTTCCTGGTCCGGACGCTGCGGCACGCCGACGACCTTGGTGAAGCGTTGGCCGCGCGAGGCGAGGATGACCGCGCCTGACGTCAGCCGGTTCCCGGCTCGGCGTCCCCCAACGGACACCCGGTGACCGACTCGTTGCGCCCGGACGACATCCGAGTTGCCTGATCGTGGTCGCTGTGCTCGTGGTCACTTGACGCATGCCCATATGGGAATATGATGGCGTCATGGCACGAGCAGCGACGACGTCGGACGTCTTCAACGCGATCGCCGAGCCGCAGCGCCGGGAGATCCTGGTGCTGCTGCGCGGCGGCGAGCGGCCGGTGACCGAGTTGGCCGGCGAACTGGGGATGAGCCAGCCCCGCGCGTCCAAGCACCTGCGGGTGCTCCGGGAGGTCGGGCTGGTGCGGGACCGCAAGGCGGGCAAGCAGCGCCTGTACGGCCTCGACGCGCGCGGGCTGCGGCCGGTCCACGAGTGGACCGGCGGGTTCGAGCGGTTCTGGAACGAAAGCTTCGACCGGCTGGACGCGTACGTGCAGGACCTGAAGCAGGCAAGGCAGGAGGATTAGCTGAATGGGTACGGCAGGACAAGGAACGCAATCCGCGACGGCCGACCGCGAGATCGTCATCTCCCGGGTCATCGACGCCCCGCGGGAGCTGGTGTTCGAGGCTTTCACCGAGGTGCGGCACCTGTCGCGGTGGTGGGGACCGGAGGGGTTCACCACGACCACGCGGTTGTTCGAGTTCCGCGTCGGCGGGGAGTGGGGCTTCGTGATGCACGGGCCGGACGGGACGGACTACGCCGAGTGGATCACCTGGACCGAGATCGTCCCGCCGGAGCGGATCGCGATGCTCCACGGTGAGTCCCGCGAGGACCCGAACGCCTTCGAGTCGGTCCTGACGTTCGAGCCCGACGGCGCGGCGACCCGGATCGAGATGCACACGGTGTTCCCCACCAAGGAACTGCGTGACGAGGCAGTCGAGAAATACCACGCGATCGAGGGCGGCAGGCAGACTTTGGGCAACCTGGCTGCCTACGTGGCCGAGATTCTTCGGAAGGGAACGGAAGGCTGATGGCGGGCAAGGTGTTCTTCAGCGTGTCGATGTCACTGGACGGGTTCATCGCCCCCGAGGCCATCGAGGACTTGATGGGGCGGCAGTGGATGGAACTGCAGCGGTGGGTGTTCCCGCAGCGGTTCTTCCGGGAGAACCTGAAGCTCGGCGGGGGCGGCGAGGAAGGGCGTGACAACGACATCTTGCGGGAGACGTTCGAGCGCACCGGCGCGAGCGTGATGGGCAAGCGCATGTTCGACGCGGGCGAGCCCGCGTGGCCGGAGGAGGCGCCGTTCCACACGCCGGTCTTCGTCGTGACGCACGAGAAGCGTGACCCCTGGGAGCGGCCGGGTGGGACCACGTTCCACTTCGTGAACGACGGCATCGAGTCCGCGCTCGACCAGGCCCGAGCGGCCGCGGGCGACCGCGACGTCCGCATCGCGGGCGGGGGTGCGACGATCCTGGAGTACGTGAACGCCGGCCTGGTCGACGAGTTCTCGATCGCGCTGTCGCCCGTGCTGTTCGGCACCGGGATCCGCCTGTTCGACGGCGTCGACGCGGGCCGCGTGGCACTGGAACCGGTCCGCGCGGAGTCCTCCCCGAGGGTTACGCACCTGACTTACGCCGTCCGGCAGCGGTAGTCGCGTCGCTACTGTACGTAGCGCAGCCAATTTGTCGACAATTCCGGGCCATTGCGCCCGCATGGGTGAACCTGTCTGGCACGTTCGCGTGAAATCGGCAACTCCCCGCAATTATTCAGGGTCGTCATGGTGTTACCTGTGAGTAGACATGAACACCACTCAGGCATCCTGGAGGGGGTCGCTCCCATGACCAGTCCACACTCAACAGTCCACGCCACGATCCCTTTCGGCCTGCGGACCCACTTCACCACGGCGAGAATCCAGGTCGACCTGGGCTACGACACGCGCGATCCGTACGCGGTGACCGCCGAGTTCCACACCGGCAAGGGTGCCGTGCACTGGGTGTTCGCCAGGAGCCTGCTGGCCGACGGCCTGATCGCCACGGCGGGCCTGGGTGACCTGCGGATCACCCCCGCGGCCGACCCGGCACTGGTGGTGTTCGAGCTGTCCGCGCCGGGCGGCACCGCGATCCTCGAAGCCGCCGCGGACGACCTCGCGGACTTCCTGGACCGGACATACGAGCGCATCCCGCCCAGCCAGGAGCACGCGTGGTTCGACTTCGACCACGAGATGAGCAAGCTCGTCTGACCGGCGTGTGCCCGTCCTGATGCGTGGCGGGCGATCGACGTGGGTACTCCCGTGGTGTCGTCGAGCAGGCACGTGGGGTGGTCATGTCGGGCAAGGTCGTGGTGGTTACCGGTGCGAGCGGTGGCGTCGGCCGGGCGGTGGCGCGCGAGTTCGCCAGGCGCGGTGACTGGGTCGTACTGATCGCACGTGGCCAGGCGGGCCTGGACCGTGCGGCGGCGGACGTCCGGGCCGCCGGTGGGAGACCGTTGGCCATCTCGGTGGACGTGGCCAATCACGCCGCACTCGAGGTCGCGGCGGACCGCGTGGAACGCGAGATCGGGCCGATCGACGTCTGGGTCAACAACGCCTTCACCGGCGTGTTCGCGCCGTTCGCCGAGATCACCCCGGACGAGTTCCGCAGGGTCACCGATGTCAGCTACCTGGGCTACGTGCACGGCACGCAGTCGGCGTTGAAGCGGATGCTGCCGAGGGACGCCGGGGTCATCGTCCAAGTCGGTTCCGCGCTGGCGTATCGCGGTATCCCGTTGCAGGCGGCGTACTGCGGAGCAAAACACGCGATCCAGGGGTTCACCGAGTCGCTGCGCTGCGAACTGCTGCACGCCAAGTCGGGTGTCCGGGTCACGATGGTGCAGTTGCCCGCGATGAACACCCCGCAGTTCGGGTGGGTGCTGTCCCGATTGCCACGACGCGCCCAGCCGGTGCCACCGATCTACCAGCCGGAGGTGGCAGCCCGAGCGGTCGTCCGCGCGTCGCGGCGCCCGCGCAGGCGCGAACGCTGGGTCGGGATGTCCACAGTGGCCACTCTGGTCGCCGACCGGGTGGCACCCGGCCTGCTTGACCGCTACCTCGGGCGAACCGGCTTCTCGGCACAACAGACCGACCGCGCGCGAGACGAACGCCAGCCGACGAACCTGTGGCAGCCACTGGACGACCAGCCCGGAACCGACCGCGGTGCCCACGGCGACTTCGACGCGGCGGCCCACTCCCACAGCGCGCAGCAGTGGCTGGTCCGGCACCCCGCGGTGGCGGCCGGTGCGGCGCTGGCAGTGGTGGCGGGCGCGGTCGGCCTCATCCGGAGCCGCTGACCGTGCTGATTCCAGTGTGGACGGCCACGCCGCTGGGCAACGTGCACGCGCTGACCGCGGGCTCGCCGGATCGCGGGGATGTGGTGATCCTGCCGGGGCTCGGCGTGTCGGTGTACCTGAGGGACAGTGTGTCCGCGTTGGCGGGCAGCGGTTTCCGGGCATGGTTGCCCGACCCGCCCGGCTTCGGTGACAGCGAGGATCCACCGCGTCACCTGGGGATCACCCAGCTCGCGGCGGTAGCCGTGGATTGGTTGCGGCGCCGTGAGCTCAGCGACGTCACGGTGATCGGTCACTCGTGCGGTACCCAGGTCGCCGCGCACGTCGCGGCCACAGTGCCCGAGGTGGTCGGCAGACTCGTGCTGGGCAGCCCGACAGTGGACCCGCGCTACCGGACATGGCCGAAAGCGGTGCTCAGGTGGATGCGCGACGGCAAGCGCGAGCCCAGGTCGTTGACCAGGACCCAGCGACCGGAATGGCGCAGAGCGGGCCCGGCGAGGCTGCTGCACCTGACCAACTCGATGCTCGCCGACGCCGTCGAGACCACCTTGCGCAGGGTCGCGTGTCCGACAACGGCCATCCGGGGTGAGCGGGATCCGATCTGCACCCCTGAATGGGTCCGCCACCTGACTCCGGACGTCGTCGAACTACCCGGGCTGGCACACGCTTTCCCCTATCAGGCGCCGTCGGCCTTCGCCGACGTGCTCACGGCAGCGGAGAGGTCATGACATCCTTTGTGTCAAACCGAAGGCCCAACACCATCGAACCCGCCGATGCCATCGCCGCGTTCGACTCCGCGGCGTCGATGCTCGGCAGCACGGCCCACGGGCTGCGCGGCGAACCCTTCGACCGGCTCGGCAAGGGACGCGCGTTCGCGGCCACCCTGCACGCGGCCAACCTGCTGCCGCGTCCGTTACGCCAACGGCTTTACGCGGTCGCCGGCGCCGCCGAGGGAGTGTCGCCGGACAGACTCGGCGACGTCGACTTCGACGCGGTGGCCGAATGGGTGACCGGTCACTACCCGGGGGACAAGTACCCGGCAGTGCTGCTGGGGTCGTCCAACGGCGCCGCCGTCCACCTGGCCACCGCGATCGGCGCCCCGTGGCTGCCGCAGACGTTCCTCGTCCCGGTTCGCTGGAAGGGCAACGATCCCGGCAGGCCGGACCGGGCACTGGAGTTCGGCGCGGACGCCGCACCGGCGTTGTTGCGACGCAACCCGGACATCGCACTGCACCACATGCACGACGCGAACCAGGACCAGTTGATGATCGGGCAGATGGCGTACTTCAGGGTGAAACGCCGTGCTCTCGGGGCCGCTTACGAGGCTTTCCTGCGTGAGCGCCTGGCTCCGGACGCCCCGATCATCGTCCTGGCGGACAGTTCGACCTGGCCGGTGACGACGGTCGCCGAACGGCACGTGTTCCAGGTCGGAGCGCAGGGCGGAATCCGGCCACAGGACTACGACCGGCACGGCATCGAGCCGGACACCGACGCGCCCGAAGCGGAATGGGGATTCGACGCGCACCTGCTCGACGACGTGGAACGCCTCGCCGCGGCGACCGGCCACCCCGTGCACGTCGTGCGGTACCCCGACACCCACGCCCTGTCCGCCCCGATCGCCGACCTGCACCGGGAATGGCTCGGTGCGGCCGGGGTCGCGACGGACACCTTGCTCGTCGAGTCGTTCCTGCTGATCGATCCGGTCCGGACGCTGCGGGCGGGCTTGGTGCCGTTGTGGACGCTGTTCGCCGTCGAGTCCGCGGTGGACGTCACGGTCAACTACCTCCGGTCGGCCGCGGGGCGGTTCGGCTCTGTCCGGATCGGACTGTTCCCGCACGGCGTCAGATCGGCGGGGATCGCGGAACCCGGCTTGTGGCGCAAGCGGCTTCCCGAAGTGGACGTCCGCTTCATGGGCGTGGACACCAGCCGTTATCCCGCCGACTTCGCCGCGCTGGTCCGTTACGGTTCCGCACTGCGCGCCATGCCCCGGCCACCGGGGCCCACCCCGCAGCCGGGTTCGCTGTCCGTCGACCGAGCCGTCAGTCTGCTGTCCGCCATCGGCCGGTGAGTTGCGTACCAAGGATTCGAGTTCGGTGAGCTCTTTGGTGATCGCAGGCCGCAGGTCGGCGTTGCTGACGACGTCGTCCAGATGCGGGGCTCGACGATACGGTTCTCGACCTCGGGCTCTTGGGGAGCACCTCGATGCCGCCGTCATACCGCCGTCGGGCCCGGTCACCAGTGCGGTACATACGACCGCAGCGGGCGTACGGGTCGGCCACGAACCGCCCGGCTGTGAGTCCCGGGCGGGACAGGTACCCCCGGGCAAGCCCGACCCCGCCGATGTACAGCTCACCGGGGACACCTGGTGGGAGCTCACGCAGATTGCCGTCCAGCACGTACGCCCGGACGTTGTCGATCGGGACGCCGACCGGAACCGTGTCCCTGTCGAAGTACGTGCCCACTTCGTAGGTCAGGGAAGTGGTCGCCGTTTCGGTCAGTCCGTAGGTGTTGATGACCGGGATGCCGGTGTGCGCGCACCAAGCCCGCATGGACTTCGGCTCGGCCCGCCCACTGCCCACGACAAGCAACCGCAACGACTTCGGGACCCTCGCGGTGCCTTGCTCGATGCAAGCGGTCCACTGCTGCCAGAGGCAGGCGGGCAGATTCGCCGCCGTGATGGCTTGGTCGTCCAGGAAATCGGTGGGGCCTCGGCCGGGAGTTCGGGGCACAGCACCGCGCAGGCGCCTGAAGCGAGCGTCGGGAAGATCGCCTCGATCGCCGTGGTGCACTGCAGGACTCGATCCTCCGGGCACAGGTCGAACCGCTCGCGCATCGCGGACGCGTGGTTGGCCAGCGCCCGGTGTGGCACGCCGACGCCGGGCAACCCTGAGGTGACGACCACTGCGGCCAGTTCGTCGTCGTGGGGCCGGGAGTGGGGCTGGGCCGAGTCCGTGACAGGCATGTCGACACCGTTCAGACGGAGCCCAGTTGTGACGACATGCCGGACGTCGGTGTCAGTGCCGTCCATGAGCAGGTAAGCAGCGCCGGACCGCAGCACGCCGAGTACCGCGACCGCCAGGTCGGCGGTGTGCGGCAGCAGGATGCCGACCACCCCGCGCACACCGGCCGCCGTCAGCCGTCGGCTGAAGTCGTCGACGCGTTGATCGAGTCCGGCGTAGGTCAGCACGCGGTCCGTGTCCACAATGGCCGGAGCCGCCCGCGCCTGCCGGGCAGGCCATTCGTGAACCAGAACACCGTCGTACGCCCGCGCCACCATCACGGGGAGACGTTACGTCAGGCAACGCACCCGGCAGGGGTTCGATGCACATGGAGGCATTCTTCTTGCGTTATTGTCTTCCCACCCGTGGAAGACGTGGCCCACCCATTTCTCGGTTCCGCCCGAGTGCTGTGTTCTTCGAGGTACGGGCCGGAACCGACCACTATGCGCAGCTCGAACAACAGCCGAGCGTGATGAACAGGACCCCGAGCCGGGCCAGGTGCCCGACGGATTCGATCAGGTCGCCTCGGCGGTCGAGCAACGACGAGCCGTCATCGACATCTTCACCCACCGGTGGTCGGACCCGGCGTGGCACGAGGTGCTCCGGCACGTCGCCGGGCTGATCGAAGCGGAGTTCGTCGGCCCGATCATCGACCACCTGCTCGACCTCAACCCGGCCTGGCGGCAGTCCACCAACGCGTTGCCGAACCCGGAGGTCCAATCCTGGCTGCGTGCGGTCGCGGTCGCGGATCCGGATGAGCTGGTTCGGCGGGCGACCACGACGGGATGGAAGTCGTGCGGGAAACCGAGTTCGATCGCGCTGACCCCGTCAGGCCCGGCCAGGCGGTCGGCGGTCAACTCGACCACGGGATCGGCGACTACGCCGTTCGCGACGGCTAGCGCCGTTTCCGCTCTCGGAATTCGCGGTCAAACCGCGCATTCACGCCTGTGCGTTGTGGAATGATCAGCACGTGGTTCCCAACGAAGACTGGTTATTCGACCGATTCACCGCACTGGCCACGCGGAGCGGACGCGTGCTCACCGCGCTGGACTTCGGGTGCGGAAACGGTCGAATCATCACGCGGAGCATCGAGGCGGGTATTGGTGAATTCCAGGGGGCGGACACGTACTACGGTGACGGTGAGATCTTCGCCCGCGACGGCGAAACCGTCCCACCGGCCACACGCGAGCGGATCAAGCTCCTCATGCCGGGCGATGCGCTGCCGTTCGACGACGACACGTTCGACTTCGTCTGCTCCAACCAGGTCTTCGAGCACGTGGTGGACCTGCGGGGAACGATAGCCGAACTCGCCCGCGTCACCCGTCCCGGCGGGGTCCACGTCCACCTCTTCCCCACCCTTGAGCTGGTCAAAGAGGCCCACCTCGGTGTTCCGCTCATCCACCGGCTGCCTGCCGGAAAACGCGCGGCGTGGGCCCGGCTTTTCTATTCCCGCGCGTACTACGCGAAAGAAACGGCATCCTTCGAGGAATGGTGGCAGGAGATGGGAACATTCCTGGCCGAGAAAACTTTCTACCGTCCCCGCGCCGAATACGACGCCGCATTCGGCAGGCACTTCCACGTCACGCACGTGGAACACCAGAAACTCGAGTACCACCTCGGCCGCTCCCGGCTGCGGCCGATACGCGCCCTCCCGCGGCTGGTGCCGACCCGGCTCGAACTGATGCGAGTCGGGACGGCCGTGCACCTCAGGGCATGAACACGGCTCAGCAGCCCTTGAAGTGCTTGTCCGCTGCCCAGCCGGTGTTGGCCCAGTCCTGCGCGGCCGCGGGGGTGAAGGAGGGCTGCAGCTTCGCCAGTTCGGCCAGCAGCCAGTTGGTGAACCGCGCGGCGCCCTGCGGGCAGGTGTGGATGCCGTCGGCGCTGCGGTCGGCCTTGCCGTCCTTGGTCTGCTGGTAGGTGCTGGTCCACACCGCGGTGGCGTCGAGCAGGCTCGCGTTGTCCGGCGAGCCGGCCGCCACCGCTCGGGCCACCTCGGGCGCGCGGTTCAGGTCGTCCATGTGCGGTTTGTAGAAGTCGTCCGGTTTGATCGGTGGCGAGGTGACGAAGACCAGCTTGGCGCCCGCGCCGGTCACGGTGGTCAACAGCTTGTCGTACGCGGCCTTCTGCTCCTGCTGGCTGCCCCAGTCGTAGGTGGTGAGCTGGTAGACGACCACGGCTGGCTTGGCCGTGGTGATCCGGTCCGGCAGCGTCTTCCAGTTCTCCTCGGAGAACGGCCCGACGACGTTGCCGCCGCCCTCGGCGGCGAGCGACTCGAACCCGATCCCGCTGGCCTTGAACGCGGCGGCCATCGGCAGCGCCTCACCGACCGCGATCGAGTCGCCGAGGAACAGCACCTTGGACACCGGTGGTGGTGCCGGGGTGGCCGCGGACTGGGTGGAGCAGGCGGTGGCCAGCAGGAGGCCGGTCATGGCGATGGCGAGATGTCGTCTGGTGATCATGATTCCGACGATGCCGTCGCCGTGTCCCGGCGGCTCCGCTGTCATGTCCCGGTTGTGTCGCAGGATCCGCGTACCGGCGCCGTTTTGTCCATACTGGACGTGTGGCGGCGATACTGCTCATCGAGGACGATCCACTGGTCCGGCGCGGACTCCAGCTGGCGCTGGCCAGGCACGGCCACGACGTCCGCACGGCGGAGACCGGCGAGGACGGGCTGCGCGAGTTCCACTCGGCCACGCCGGACCTCGTCGTGCTCGACCTGATGCTGCCGGGCATCGACGGCATCGAGGTGTGCCGCCGGATCAGGCAGGCAGGCACGGCCCCGGTGGTCATGCTGACCGCGCGTGGCGACGACTTCGACATCGTGGGCGGCCTGGCGGCGGGCGCGGACGACTACGTCGTCAAACCGGTGCAGCCCACAGTGCTCGATGCGCGAATCCGTGCTGTTCTCCGCCGCGGCAACGGCGTCACCGACGGCGTACGCGCGCATCGCGACCTGCGCATCGACACCGTGGCGCTGACGGTGACCCTGCACGGCGAACAGGTGATGCTGACGCCCACCGAGTTGCGGCTGCTGCTGACGCTGTCGCGGGCGCCCGGCCGGGTGTTCAGCAGGCAGCAGTTGCTGGAAGAGGTGTGGGAACACGACTACCTCGGCGACTCGCGGCTGGTCGACAACTGCGTGCAACGGCTGCGCGCCAAGATCGAGGCCAGCCCGGCGTCTCCCGAGTACGTGCAGACCGTGCGCGGGTTCGGCTACCGGTTCGGACCGGTGTGATCAGGCGATTCGGGCTGCGTACCCGACTGCTGGTGGTGTTCGCGCTGGTCACCGCGCTCGGTGCCACCGCGGCGGCCTGGTCGAGCGCCGGTACGGCCAGCATCGCGCTGGTCGACAGCACACAGCGGCGGCTCACCGAAACCACCGTCAACCAGATCACGGCACACACACCTGAGCTGATCTACCCGCCTGACCAGGCCGCGCTCGACCGGCTGCGCGCGGCTGTCGGCGGGGACACCGCGGTCGTCTACAAGAATCTGCGGTCCGCGGACGGCACCGACGTCGGCCTGATCACGGACGCCTTGCGCGACGCCGTACGCGCCCGGAACCGGCTCGTCGCACAGCGGATCACCGCCAACGACAAGCCCTGGCTGCTGACCGGCACACCCATCATGATCACCGCGCTGGACGGCGCGCGCACACCGTCCGGTATCGAGGTGTACTCCGTGCACGACCTCAGCGGTGTCGAGCAGCAGATCAGCGACTTGACGCGTTCCGCCGCCGTCACCTCGGCATTGGCGCTGCCACTGGCCGCGATACTCGCACTGGTGGCCGCCGGGAGCGTGCTGCGGCCGGTGCGCAAGCTGCGTGACACCGCGCGTCGGCTCGCCGCAGGTGACCTCGACGCGCGGTCACAACCACAAGGCGCCGACGAGTTGGCCGAACTGACCGTCACGATCAACGAGATGGCCGAGTCGGTGCAGACGTCGATGGCGGCGATGCAACGCATGCAGGCCGACGCCAGGAGATTCGCCGCTGACGTCTCCCACGAGCTGCGCACCCCGCTCAGCACGTTGACCGCGGTGATGGAAGTGCTGGAGGGCGCGGCCGACAGGATGGACGCGGACGCGAAGGAGTCCGCGCAGCTGGCGATCACCGAAACCGGCCGCCTGGTCCAGCTCGTGGAGGACCTGATGGAGGTGTCCCGGTTCGACGCGGGCACCGCCCACCTGCGCGTGGAGCAGGTCGACGTGGCGGGCGCCGTGCGGGACTGCCTGCGGGCCCGGGGCTGGCTGGACCGGGTCGACCTGGTGGCGCCGGATGCGATCACGGTGCCGCTGGACCGGCGTAGGTTGGACGTCATCGTGGCCAACCTGGTCGGCAACGCGCTGCGGCACGGCCGACCGCCGGTGCGTGTGCGCCTCTCGGCGTCCGCCGAACAGGTGCGGATCACCGTCAGCGACCACGGCCCCGGCCTGCCGGAACACGTGTTGCCGCACGTGTTCGACCGCTTCTACAAGGCCGACGCCGCCCGTACCCGCACCCCGGGCAGCGGCCTTGGCCTGGCGATCGCGTTGGAGAACGCTCGTCTGCACGGTGGCGATCTCATGGCGGGCAACGTCGCCGGTGGCGCGCGGTTCGTGCTGCTGCTTCCGCGTGACCTGGAGGAGACGTCGTGAACCGGATCTGGCTGGTGCTGGCAGCTGTGCTGCTCGTCGGCTGTGGCGTGCAGCCTTCCGGTGTGACCGACGGCGGCGAGGCGCCGACGGGCTTGGCTCCGGGCGTGACGCTGTACTTCGTCGACGCGGACGAACAACTCACGCCGGAGCCGCGGCCAAGTCAACGCCTCGGCACGATCGAAGACGCGTTGTCGTTGTTGATGTCGGGAACCAGCAACTCGCCGCTGCACACGGAAATCAGGGCCAGCAGCGTGCCCCGCGTCAACGTGACCAGGTCTCCTGGTCTGATCCAGCTCGACGTGCCGTTGTCGATCTACGAGGTGACCCCGCTCGGCATCGACCAGATCGTGTGCACGGCGCTGGCCGTCCACGTGCAGAGCGGCGGACCGAGGGACACCCGGGTACAGGTCCGGTTCACCCTGCCGACCGCCGAGTCAGCCAAGCTACGGACCTGCCCGCTGATCAAAGCTTCGTGACGTCCACCGTCGTCGGGTCCGGGGCGGGAAGTGCCACCCACAACGCCGCCAGCCCGATCATCACCGCGACGAAAGCGAACAGTCCACGTCGGCCACGCGCCCAGCCGACGCGGAACCGGACCGGATCCTCCACCAGGTACTTCGACAACGCGGCCAAGCCTGTCGAAACCCCGCACACCAGTGCCGTCCACGACCAGCCGTCCAGACCAGTCACCTGGGGTGACAACAGAACGATGACGGGCCAGTGCCACAGGTAAAGACTGTAGGAGACGAGCCCGAACCAGCGAAGTGGTTGCCAGCCAAGGAAACGGGTCGCGTGTGGCGCTTGCGCGCACAACCCGATCAGCAACGCGGCCGCCAGCGAGTGCGCGAAAAGTCCGCCGGTGAACAGCCACAACGAGTTCACTCCGTCGGTGAGCAGCCACATCGCGCCGATTCCGAACGCGAGCAACGCCACCACAGCACCCACCCACCGGCCGACCACCCGAGCCAGCAGGGCACGAACCGGGGGCGTCGCGACCATGGCGCCCAACAGCAGTGAGAACGCACGCGTGTCCGTGCCGGTGTAGACCCGCGTCGGATCCGCCGCGTCGACCAGCGTGATCATCAAGAGCAGCGAGAGGACCGAGACCACGGCCGCCGTCGACGCCACCCGGCGGACGAGCAACACGACCACCGGCCACACGAGGTAGAACTGCTCCTCGACGGCGATGCTCCACAGATGCTCGAACACGCGAGACGGCCCGAACCGATCCCAGTAGGAGGCCGACTCCGCGAGCAGGTGCCAGTTGACCAGGTTCAGCTGCACCCACGGGCCGTCCGAGAGCGTCGTACGCACCAGGTCCGCCGGACCGACCGCCCACACCAGCACAGTGACGATCGCGAGCATGACCGCGAGCGCGGGCAGCAGCCGACGGATTCGCCTGCCCCAGAAGGCGATGAGCGACACCGTGCCGGTCGTCTCGACCTCTCGCAGCAACAGGTCGGTGATGAGGTAGCCGGACAGGGCGAAGAACAGGTCGACACCGAGGAAACCGCCGGGCAGGTGGCCGGTGTGGAACAGCAACACCCCGATGATCGCGACGCCCCGCAACCCGTCCAACGCGGGCAGATGTCGTTTGCGCTCGGCGACTGTGGTCGACTGGACTTCCGTCATGGCAGCGACTGTGCTGGGTCCGTGTCCGGGTGCCGTCCTGCTCTTGTCGCAGTTGTGTCGCGCCTGCCGGATTCGAGAATGGGTGGTACCGGGGTTTCCTGGTGCCCTGCGGCGGCAGCCGCCCCACATGCTTCTGACCAGCAGCAAGCTGCTGGTCAGGATGAGCGGTCGTCATGCGCGGGGCTGGGCGAGTCCTGGGGCGGCGGTGGGCTGCTCGACGGTGGCCAGCCGCTGCGCGCGGCGGGCGAGGATGATCATGACCGCGGGCATGAGGATGTCGACGACCAGGATTCCGCCGGTGTTGCCGGGAGCGTGGTCACCGTTGGCGAACCACTGGTAGACGTGACCGATGGCCGCGCCCCAGAGGAACATGCCCGCGCCGAGGCCGACGGTGATGCGCTCACGGGCGGTGGCGGTGGCTGAGGCGGCACGGAAGCCCATCACCGCGAGTCCGAGGTTGGCGAAGGCGATTTCGAACATGAACGGGGTCCGGGTGAAGCCGATGGTGGTGGCCATCATGTCCGGCGCGCCGAGGAAGGCGAGGACCATCCACCCGCTGCCGACGCCGACGGCGCTGATTGCCCACCACCGCTGCCAGGTCTCCAGCGCCGCCTGGCGTGACGGGCTGTGGCGGGTGCGGATCCACGCTCCGATGACCGCGACGGCCGGGAAGATCAGGGGGAAGGAGGTCTGTCCGAGGTACGTGATCGTGTCCATGACCTGAATCTTGCATGGTTAATATTAACCAGTCAAGACTCAGGTATGCTTCCGGTCGTGGACGATGGACTCGCAGACTCGCTGCATCGCGTGGTTTTCCTGCTCGGGGAGGTCATGCGGCAGCGCGCGAACCCCCGGGGTGATCTGAGTTACAGGCAGTTGCGGCTGCTGGGCATGCTGGAAGACATCCAGCCGGTGACCCAGCACGAACTGGCAGTGGCGCTGTCGGTGTCCGACCCGGCGATCAGCCGGGCCCTGCGCCTCCTGGCGGCGGCCGGGCTCGTGCGGATCCGCACCGACCCCGACCACGCGCGCCGACGTCTGGTCAGCCTCACCGAAACCGGCAGCAAGGCGTTCCACGACAGCGAGAGGTCCCTGGACGGCCAGTTGCGGGACGCCCTGCTGAGAGCGGGTTTCCCGTACGAGCGGTACCTGGCCGACACGGCCCGGCTCGCCGAGTTCATCGATGCCGTCCGGGACTAGTGGTCACGAACGGAAGTCTGTCGGGGGTCTCGACGAACTTCCGTTCGCAACCACTAGATCGACCGCACGCCTGTGTGCGGAACTGGGAAACATCGACGCCACAGCGAGCCTCCGGCCTGGTTACGATCGAAGCTCGTCCCTGCCATCGGAGGCTCACATGACCCTGCCTCGATTCGGTGCCTTACTCGGGTTCCTGCTGATCTTCAGCCTCGCCGTGCCGTCTGCTGCCCAGGCGGCAGCGCCTGCTCCGCTCGGCGGCGGAAGCGTGCTGCAGTCCGGCAGCGTCTCCCGGTGCACTGCCGGGTTCGCCGCGGTCAGCGGGAATGTCGGCTACCTGATCGCCAGTTCCGCGTGCGGCAAGCAAGGTGACACGATCCGCAGCGCGGGCCGCGTGGTCGGAGTGGTTTCCTCGGCGCCGTTCCCGCCTACCGGCGCGATCGTCATCCGGGTCACCAACACCACCGACTGGCGGCTGGTGGGGTCGATTCCGCCTGGCGACAACCGAGTGGTGGTCAGCGGCGCGGTCGAGGCACCGGTCGGTGCCTCGGTGTGCCGGTACGGCGCGACCACCGGCTGGCGGTGTGGCGTGATCCAGGGCAAGAACCACACGATCACGTTCCCCGAAGGCACCTTGCGTGGCCTGACGCGGACCAACGTCTGCGCGGAACCCGGTGACATCGGCGGGCCGTTCGTCAGCGGTACGCAGGCTCAGGGCATATTGGTCGGCGGCAGCGGGAACTGCACCAGCGGCGGCACTTCCTACTTCCTGCCGGTCAACCGGGTCCTGTCCGCCTACGGGCTGACCATTCTCACCGGCACGTCCCGTTGATCACGGGGTTCGGCGAGCCAACCCCGTGATCGGACCGGCGAAGCGGGTCAGCCGATGGACACCTTCGCTGTCCACCCCTCGAAGCCGCTCTCGTAACCGGATTCGTACGTACTGGTGATCGTTTCGGCGACGGCGGGTGAGGCCAGCGCGACGGCGGCGATACCGGCGGCGAGCAGTGAGCAGGCGCGTCCGAGTACGGTCTGACGCTTCCCGACGTGGCGCTCCTTTGCTTGTCCAACAAGATTTTTCTGACTCGATCATGTCGGCGAAAAATTCCGTGCCCGCCCTCGAGAGGAATGAGTAGATTGACTCTGTTCAAGAAGACCGCCCTTTTTCGCGGCGCAGGTGTCGACGCGGCGTCATGACACGAGAACCTCGGAGTGTGTGTTCGAGGATTGATTCGAGAGTAAGCGAGTGATGATTACGAGTCGTGCCGACAACTGGTGATCAAGGAGTTCGACGGCCGCTGAGACGGGCCATCGAATGTGTGAACTTCACGCGTGACGCACCGTCGGGGTAAGACCGAGGGGTGTCCGCGCATGAAACAGGCGAGTCCGAGGTTGCGCCCCACCCGGACTCGCCTGTGTGTCTGAATAAGTGGTGAATCACCCCTTGTTGCTGACGACGGTCGTGTTGCCGTGACCGCTGTTGCTGACGGTGGTCGAGTTATCGTGGCTGCCGTTGTTGGAAACGACCGTGGTGGTGTCCTTCGCGTGGCTGTTGGCTACCGCGGTGTCGTTGCCGTGGCTGCCGTTGTTGCTCACGACCGTGGTGGACGCGCTGGTGTGGGCGTTCTGAACGGCCGTGTTGTTGTGGTGCGCGCCGAGGTTGCTGACGACAGAGGTCGTCTTCTTGGAGTGGTTGTTGGCGACGGCGGTGTTGTTGTGGTTGGCCTCGGTGTTGCTGACCACGACCGTGTTGCTGTCAGCGTCGTTGTTGACGACGGCGGTGTCGTTGTCGTCGGCGTCGACGTTGCTGACCGCGGTGTTGTTCGCGTGGGCGTCGACGTTGGCTACCGCGGTGGTGTTGTCGTCAGCGTCTTCGTTCGACACTGCGGTCGAGTTGTCGTCTGACTCGTCGTTCAGAACCCCGGTGTCGTTGCCGTGCGCGTCTTCGTTCTCGACGGCGGTGGCGTTGTGGTTGGCGTCGTCGTTGATGACACCGGTGTTGTTGCCGTGCGCGTCTTCGTTCTCGACGGCGGTGAGGTTGTGGTTGGCGTCGTCGTTGATGACGGCGGCGCTGTTGTGGTGGGCGTCTTCGTTCTCGACGGCGGTGGCGTTGTGGTTGGCGTCGTCGTTGGCGACGGCGGTGTCGTTGCCGTGCGCGTCTTCGTTCTCGACGGCGGTGAGGTTGTGGTCGGCGTCGTCGTTGATGACGGCGGTGTCGTTGTGGCTGGCGTCTTCGTTCTCGACGCCGGTGAGGTTGTGGTTAGCGTCGTCGTTCGAGACCGCTGTCGCGTTGTGGTCGGACTCCTCGTTCTCGACTCCGGTGGCGTTGCCGTGCGCGTCGTCGTTCGAGACCGCGGTCGCGTTGTGGTCGGAGTCCGCGTTCTCCACTGCCGTGGCGTTGTGGTCAGCGTCCTCGTTCACCACCGCTGTACTGTTGGAGTCGCCGTCCAGGTTGGCGATCTCGATCCAGTTGTCGCTGGCAGAGATGTTCGACACCGCTGTGTCGTTGTCATCGCCGTCGAGGTTGGTCACTACTACTTCGTTGTGACCGGATGGCTGGTCCCACGGGTCCGCCATGGCCGTCCCGGCGGTGAGGGGTAGGCATAGCGAGAGCAGACCGATCAGGGCGACTCGCGTCCATCGGTAGGCAAGCACCGAAATCTCCTAGTGGTTGATGGTCGCGACCGGATATGGCCGCCTCTTTAAGGTAGCCATTCTTTCGCCCACCATCGGGTGCATTGACGCACCCACAAGTGCGACGAGTCAGATCTGCAGAACAGTGCCTGATTTCGGCTTCAAACCTCGAAAACAATCGGTGACACGTCACCGTCGTCTGCTCGCTGTCGCCCGTTTGTGAAGTGCGCGCGTGGCCGGGAACCACGATGCGTCATATTCCCCGCCGGCGATGTGACACCCTCGCGGCACGCCCGTCTGATGTGCTTCTGTGCAGGTGAAAGCGTATGTGACATCACCCGGGATCGCAGGTTTAGACACGCCCCATAGCTCGAACGGAGCAGTGGGGGTGACGATCCGCTCGTGCCGTTTCACTCTCAGAGGGCATTGAATTCAATTCTTGGCGGACCGTAGGGTTGACAGACTTCTTGGGGTAAGGAGACGTGATGTCGCAGAGAATCGTCACCGTTCTGGGTTGGACGGCGATATCGCCATGACCTATGGGGTGATCGAGCGTCGAACGCGAGTAGGGCGCTGTGCCTCAGTGTGAGGCGGCAGGTACGGGACGACGAGCGGGCGGTGTCAGACTACGTGCTCCCTTGGACAGTTTCCTGACCAGCTTTGTCAATTCGCGTAGCCGAAGGCCGGGCAGGTACGCGCGGCTCAGCGCCAGCCCGATCCGCGGCAGGTCGGCCTCGTCGCGGAAAGCCAGGTACAGCGGGACGCGACGCGGCTGGAACTTCGCCTTGAACGCGTGCAGCGAGCGGAATCCGTAGTACGGCTCCATCAGCCTGCCCAGCGACTCCAACGCCCGCTCCACCATCCGGGCGGGGCCGCCCCCGTTGCCGTAGGAGTGGCTGTGGGCCAGCGGAGCGCCTGACAACGACACGAACCGGGCGCCCTCGTCCCGGAACGCCAGGCACGCCGACGCGATGAGGAACTCCATCACGGGCCGGAAACCGTGGGCGCTGCGGCGCATGACGTCCAGCGTCCACCCGCTGACCTCGCCCGCGCCCGTGTGGACCGGCATCCACGAGGTCACGCCGTGGACCTTGCCTTCGGCGTCCACCGCGAGGCCGACGCGGGTCGCCGGGTCCATCGCCTCGTCCAGCCCGCCGAGGGTGAAGCCCATCTCCGGCATGCCCTTGCCGGACATCCACTCCTCCGACAACGCCCTGACCTGCGCCAGGATGGGTTCCGGCTGGTCGGCCAGCCGGACAAGACGGAAGTCGATGCCCTGCTTGGCCGCCTTGTTCAACGCCGTCCGCACGTCCTGCCACGCCTTGCCTCGGAACTCGAGGTCGGGGAGGTCCAGCACGTTGTCCTCGGCCACCTTGACGTGCTGCCAGCCCAGTTCGCGCGTCACCGCGATGGTGGCGTCGGTCGCGGAGAACACACACGGCACCAGGCCGGAGTTCTCGCACATCGCGGCGAACTCGGTGACCGTGTCCGCCGCTGTGCCATCGGGCGCGATCGGGTCGCCGAGCGCGACGGCCACCCTGGCGTGACGGCGGTAGGCGAGATAAGACCGACCGTCCGCACGGACGAAGTACTTGTTGGACGGCCACGTCGTCATCCACGACAGCGTGCTGCCGCCGTGCCGCCCGAGCAGTGTGCGGGCCAGCGCCGCCCCGGGGCTTTGCGTGTACCGACGCCGCCGGTGCACGAGGAAAGCGTGCCGCCCGACGAGCAGCAGGATCAGTTCGACCATCCACAGCAGATTGTCCACGAAGAACAGCGGCAGACCCACGGTGTCGTACTCGCCGCCGAACAGGACGGCCACCTCGATCAGCACGGCGGTCACGAGGCCCTGCAGCGTCACGAACGCCGAGAGGCCGACGGCCCAGCGCCACGCGACCAGGCTGCCCTTGCGCAACCCGTTGAGCACCGGCACTGCCAGCACGATGAGGACCACCAGTTCTGGCGCCGACAGCGAAACCCCGTCCGCCGACCCGAACGGGCCGGTGCCGGGCACGAAGAACATGGTGACCTCGGCGATGGTGAGCAGCAGCAGACCGGCGACGGCCAACAGCCGCCATTCCCGCACGTTCGGCCCCACCGGTCGAGGTGCCCGCCGGGCGCCCACGAGCCGTTTGCCCAGGGGGACCGCCAGCAGCAAGGCGAAGAAGTGCACGAGGTCGGCGAGCGACCCCACGTAGATGATCGCGACCCCGGCGTAGACGCACAGTCCAGCCCGAACGCGCAACCGCCACGGCGCCCGCAGCGTCGCGCTGGCCACAGCCACCGCGGCGAGCGCACCGCCGGAGAACCCGGCGTCGAGATTGCCCGCGACCCGCGCGGCCCACACCCAGTCGGAGTTGCGGCACAGCGCGAGGAACAAGGTCGCGACGAGCACGGACACGACCTGACCACCGATCGTCACGGCCATCGCGCGCCGTGTCCCCAGCCGCCACTCGGCGAAGCCCACGAGGAACGCGAAGCTGCCCACCATCGGCAAGTAGTACCAAGGGATGATGGCGAAGAACGACCCGGTGATCACCGTCCACCACCGGCCCGCCTCCAGCGAGGGCACCCCGTAGCCGATGAAGGGGAACGCCGGACGGTCCTCCATGGCGCTCCAGAGCGCCCCGGACGCGACGGCCAGCAGGAGCATGGCGAGCACAACGGTACTGGTGAAAGGCAAGCGCTGCCTGAGCACCGCGACCGTGCGGCGAACGTGTCCTCTTACGACGGGCGCGGTCGCCGACGATGCGTTGGTCATGGACAAAGTCTCGTGCACGGCGCCGAACGGTACATCCAACGGCAGGCCGAGATTTTCCGTAGGGGAATCCGACTCCCGGCTGAGGGTCGTCTCAGCCCAGGGACGCGTGCCGGGACGCAACGAATGCCGCCTTGGTTGCGTTTTTCGCACCGAAGGCCACATTGGTTGCCAAGTCAGGGGGACTTCGCGAGGATCCGGATGGTGAACCGGTCGCCCTCCCGGCTGAAGGCGACGTAGTCACACGTGAGATGCATGATGTACAGCCCCAGCCCCGCTGTGGCCGAGTTGGTGGCGGGCATCATCCCCGCCAGTGCGTCCGTGGGGCCCCGGCCGTGGTCGGTCACGGCGGCCATCACGCGACTGCCGTCGGCCCAGAGCCGCAGGGTCACCGGCGGATGGCCGTGGCAGATGGCGTTGGTGACCGCTTCGTTGACAGCGAAGACGAAGTCGTCGATCCGGGCCTGCGTCAGCCGGGTGCCCGCGCAGGCCTTGACGGCGGCGTGCCGGGCTTCGACGGGGGACGGGTCGGCCAGCTCACCGAGCGGCGCCGACAGTTCCAGTTCATCGATCGGATCAGTGGTCGTCGGGATGTGAGACGGGCGGTAGGCCGGGTTGTCTGTATGGTGGCCGTTGCCGTGCGCGATGTGGGGGTGGGTACGGGTGACGTCGGCCAGCACCGCGGCGGGCGTGATGCGGGTGTCGTACGGGCACAATCCCCACAGCGGGAACTCCTTGAAGGCCTCGTTGGCCGCGTGCTCGTAGCGTGACCACCACTCCCACGGCACTCCCATGCCCGGATGCGGAACGTCGCCGACTATCCGGATCTGCGCGGCCCCTCGGGCGACGTGCTCGGCCATCATCTGCCGGTAGGACTTGATGGCGGAGGCCGGCCTCGAGTACTGGTCGGCTCCGGGTAGAAACGTGATACCGGAAGTGTCCGGCAGCGCGGACCGGACGAGTCGTTCGTTGGCCTCCGTGAACGCGACCCACGTGGGTTCGCCCGCACGTACGCCGTCGGTCAGAAAGGGCAGGACCAGCCCCAACATGCTGTCGTCGGAGTCGTAGAACGCTGTCTCGTGGTAGTAGCCCGCGCCTGTCCTCATGCCGCCGTGTCCACCCTGGTCAAGAAGTATTCGCTGGACTCAGCGTAGGGAACCGCTCGCTGTGTGTGATCATCAACCCCGTCGGACCGGTAGACATCGACCGCGGCTGTCTGTCGCACCTGTCGAGCGTACGCCGACTCGTCCGGAACCGACATATCGCCGCAGGTCGCGGGTGGCTGACCGGGAAAATGTCAAGAGCGGGTGTGATTCGGGAACATCACGTGTTGAATGTCGTTAGACAGGGTAATGATGATCCCGACGGTCCTGCCGTCGGATCATCCACATCTTTTTGCCTGGAGTTGACCCTATGCGCGATCACTCGACCACGGTCGACAGCTGGCTCGGGCTGGCGCACGCGGACCTGACCGAACACGTCCGCAAGGCGGTCCGCGGCGGATCGGCGACACCGGACCTGTGGTCCGAAGTGGCGACGCACCCGGTGCTGGCCGCCCGTGTCCGGGGAATCCTGTCCGCGCTGCAGTCGCAGATGGCCGACCACCGCGACCACGCCATGTGGACGGCCTGGACCAACCGCGCCCGCAAGGCTCTCGACGCCCCGCAGCCCGCGCCGGTCGAGAAGCCGAAGCCCGCCGCCCCCGCTCCGGCGCAGGAACTCCCGGCGTTCAGCGTCGCCACCGCCACCGCGGCCCCGCCTCCCAAACAGGCCCACGTGGTTCCCCCGGTCACCTTCCAGGCAGCCGGTCAGGTGCCGAGCACGACAGCGAAGTAACCGAGTGTCTTGAGTCGGCATGCCCTCCATGCCGCGGCGGCCCGCAACAACGCCGACTGGTGCGCCTCAGTCTGCCGTTCCCACGGCATAACAGGCACTTTCAGCCAGACAGCCTGGCACAGCGCCGAGCGCACGCCGCCGTACTACCCGGACGCTGTCACGCTGCACCCCGACGCGGTGCCGGGTGACGTCCTCCCCGAGATCGACACGGTCACACCGGGGTGCTCGATCAAGGACAGCTTCGCCACCCTCGACCTCACCCCCGACGGCTTCGCCGAACTGTTCACGGCCCAGTGGATCCACCGCCCCGCGGGGCTGCCCACACCGCCGGGCCCCCACGCCGAGCAGGTCACGACGGCGGCTCACCTCCGCGACTGGCAGGCCGCGTGGCACGGCGACGCGGACACCCCGGACATCTTCCGGCCGGAGCTCCTGCGCGACCCGTCTGTGCTGGTGCTGGCTGTGCACGACGGCAAGGACATCTCCGGTGGCGCCGTCCTGAACCGCAGCTCAGGCGTGGTCGGCGTGTCCAACCTGTTCGGCGGCGACATCTGGTCGTCGGTTGTCGCCGCGGCTGCCGAGTTTTTCCCCGGCACCCCGCTTGTCGGCTACGAACACGGTGACGATCTCGAGCCCGCTCTTGCCAGCGGCTTCACAGTGCTCGGCCCACTCCGTGTCTGGGTGGCATGACCTGCGAGGTAATCGCCTTCGGACGCGAACACCAGCAGGATGGAAACCCATAACGGACTGAGGGGGAATCCAGCCAGATCCCGCCATCACGTCTACGAGGACAGTCTTTCCGTCGCGTCGGCCTTCAGCTGACCGCCTGCTTGACCAGGGCGGCGACCTTGGTTTCGACGGCCGCGGTCATCTTGGCCAGTGCGAACCAGGCGGGCCACATCGCGCCGTCGTCGAGGTTCGCCTCGTCGCCGAACCCCAGCAGGGCGTAGCGGGTCTTGAACTTCGTCGCGGGCTGGAAGTGGCAGACGATCTTGCCGTTGCGGGCGTAGGCGGGCATGCCGTACCACAGTTTCGCCGTCAGTTCCGGTGCGTTGGCCTTGATCACGGCGTGCAGGCGGGTGGCGATCGACCGGTCCGGCTCCGCCATCTCGGCGATCTTCGCCAGCACCTCGGCCTCCGTGTCGGCCTTGGCGCCACGCCGGGTGGTCGCCTTCAGTTCCTTGGCGCGGTCCTTCATCGCGCCGCGCTCTTCCTCGGTGAAGCCGTCGTACTTCTTCGCGGTGGCCATGGGATTTTCCTTCCGGGAGTCGGTTTCGGTCGGGAGAGACGAGGTCACCACTGGCCCGCTTGCTGGCGGGTGGGGGCGTTGAGCCGGTTGAAGGTGTTGGTGATCGCGATGTTGAGCAGCAGCGCGGCCAGTTCCTTGTGGTCGAAGTGCTTGGCCGCCATGTCCCACACCTGGTCCGGCACCGGGTCCGCGTGGTCGGCGAGCCGGGTCACGGCTTCGGTCAGTGCCAGTGCGGCGCGTTCGTCGTCGCTGAACCACGGCGTCTCACGCCACGCGGCGACCGTGTCGATCTGTTGTGTGGACACTCCGTGGTGACGGGCCTGGCCCGCGCCACCGGCCACGCACGGGCCGCAGCCGTTGATCTGGCTGGCACGCAGGTGGGTCAGGGCGAGGAGTTTGCCGTCCAGGCCGGTGGCGGCGACGGCCTTGTTCACGTCCATCAGGGCCTGCATCGCCCCGGGGACCAGCATCGCCGGGTTGGGCATCCGCTCGGTCGACATCTCGTTTCTCCTTCGCCCTCTGGGGTGGTGCTGACAGGGAGAATCTGACCACCGGCGCGATGTCCCGCGCGCCGTCCGTGGGACACCGTGGGACACTCGAAACGTCTCTGACCAGCGCAGACGATGAGCCGACCCGTTGGGAGCGGGACGGGACAGGTACGGTGTCGCACGTGTCGAGCTCCCAGGAACGACTGGTCGCCCAGCTCGCACGGATCAAGGACCTGAGCGGCCTGAGCCTGCGCGCCCTCGCCCGTCAGGCGGAGCTCAGCAGTTCCTCGCTGTCCCGCTACCTCAACGGCCAGCTCATCCCGCCGTGGGACGCCGTCGTGGCGCTGTGCCGGGCCGTGAGCCGCGACCCCAGACCGCTGCGCCCGATGTGGGCCGAGGCGGCCAAGGCAGGCGCGGCACCGCCGCCGCGCCGCAACGACCTGCCCGCGGACCTGACCGACTTCACCGGCCGGGCGGCGGAGTACGCCCAGGTCGAAGCGCTGCTGCAGACCGCGGGGGCGGTCGCGATCGACGGCATGGCGGGTGTCGGCAAGACCAGCCTCGCCGTGCACGTCGCGCACCGGCTCGCGCCGAAGTACCCGGACGGCGGGCTCTACCTCGACCTGCACGGCTTCACCCCGGGCCAGCAACCCCTGGAACCCCACGTCGCGCTCGGCCGGTTGCTGGACGCGTTGAGCGTCACCCAGCTGCCGGTCAGCGCGGACGAACGGGCCGCGCTGCTGAGGTCGGAACTGTCGCGGCGGCGAGCGCTCGTGGTCCTCGACAACGCGGTCGACGCGGAGCACGTCCGGCCGCTGCTGCCCGGCGCGGGCAAGTCCGCGGTCCTGATCACCAGCAGGTCACGCCTGGTCAGCCTGGACGGGGTGCCGCCGGTGTCCCTGGCGCCGTTGGGTGACGGCGACGCGGCGCACCTGTTCGCCAAGGCGGCCGGGCTCGCCGTCGACGAGGACGAAGCGGTCGGCCAGGTGGTGTCCCAGTGCGGGGGGCTGCCGTTGGCGCTGCGGATGGCGGGCGCCAGGCTCAGGCACCGGCCAGGGTGGACGGTCGCGGTGCTGGCCGAGCGGTTGCGGGACAACACCAGCCGTTTCGACGCGGCGTTCGGCATGTCGCTGCAGCAGCTCGACGGGGACCAGCGCCGGATCTTCCGCCTGCTGGGTGTGCTGCCCGGTGCCGACTTCGACGCGTCCGCAGCCGCTGTGCTCGCCGACACGCGGCCCGGCAAGGTCGACGCGGTGCTGGAGGAACTCGTCGACGCGCACCTGGTCCAGGAGCTCACGCCGGGGCGCTACCGGATGCACGACCTGATCCGGCGATACGCGGCCGACCTGGCCGCCGACGAGGAACCCGCGGCCGACGCCGCGGTGCGCCGAGTCGTGACCCACTACCTGGCGCGGGCGGTCGCCCACGATCGGACGTTGCCCTCGCCGCACCGCCCGGCACCCGATCCGGGTGATCCGGCGAAGGCCCTGGCCTGGTTCGACCTCGAATACGTCAACCTGGTCGCGTGTTTCGACGCCGCCGTCCGGCTCGGTGCGGACGAAGTGGTGGCCGAACTGCCGCAGGCCATGCGCGTCTGGTTCTTCCGGCGCCGCGGCACCGACGACCAGGCACGCATGCTCGAAACCGCAGCGGATGCGGCGACCCGGCTCGACCGCCGCCAGGAACGGGCGTCGCTGCTGTCGGACCTCGGCTTCGCGCACGCGACCGCGGGACGTCCAGCCGACGCGCTCGCCGCGTACGAACGGGCCGAGCAGTGCGGGCCGGATGACAACCTGGCGGCTGGTCTGGCGTTGCGGATCGGTTTCGTGCACCGGGATCTCGGCGAGTCCGACGCGGCGCGGACGCACTTCCGGCAAGCACGTGACCTCTTCGAGAAGGTCGGGCATCCGGGCGGACAGGCACAGGCACTGGCCTTCGACGGGTGGGTGACACTCCAACTCGGACAGTCCAAGGAAGCCGTCGAGCTCGCTCGCGCATCCGTCGCCATGGCTGGTGGGCCCGCGCGGATCACGGGACTTGTCACGCTCGGCGTCGCGCTGGCCGCGCAAGATCCCGAGGAATCGTTGCGGTCACTGCATGAGGCGCTGCGGCTGGCGGAGCAGAACAACCTGCGCCACAACCAGGCGTGGTGCCACAACTACATCGGCGTCGCACTGCGCGTCATGGGCGATCTCGACAAGGCACTCGAACAACACCAGCGCGCCATCGAGCTGCTGGAACCGTTGGCGGAAGTGCGACTGGAGATCGAGTGCCTGCGCACGTACGCCGAGACGTACCGCGCGGCCGGGCGCGACGACGAGGCCCAGGCGTTGCTCGACCGGGTCGTCCGGGTGGAGACGAATCTCCACCCGGGATACGGCCGCTGACTCACGACTGGAAACCGCCGCGCTCCTAGCGTTGACCGCGTTCGGATGACCTGGTTCGTCGTGGGAGGTGGGACCGATGAGCGGTCCTGTTGAGATCGTTCTGATCGTGGCCGTCATCGGCTACGTCCTGGTCCGTCGGCTGCTCGGTGAACCGGTCGAGGCCAAGCGCATGCTGGTGCTGCCCGCCGTCCTCGTCGGCATCGGGTTCTTCACCGTGCTCAAGGAGCCGCAGACGGCGGAGTCCATCGTGTTCCTGGTCGCCACCACTGTCCTCGGGGTACTGCTGGGTGTGCTGCGTGGGGCAAGCACCCGGGTGTTCGAGAAGGACGGCGTGGTCCACCTGCGGTACACGGCCGTGACCATCGTCCTGTGGGTGGCCAACATCGCGGTCAAGTTCGCTGCCGGTGCCGTGCTGGCGGTGGTCGCTCCGGGTGCTCAGCAGTCGACTGGCAACGGCATGATGCTCACGCTGGGCGCCGGGTTGCTGGCCGAGGGGCTGGCGGTGCTGGCCAAGGCCGTGCGGACCGAAGGCCGGATCATCTGGGCGAAGGGCCGCGACGGCCAGCCGCACAGGACGTCCCCCGGGCTGGACCGGGTGCAGGAGAACGCCGCCCGGCGGGGTGGCCTGCTGAAGTCGTTGCTCGACTCGTCCCGCGTCGAGCGGTGACCACACCGGCAGCGGGGAACAATCCCAGGCCATGAGCACCCACAGGACGGCCCGGTTCGTCGACGAACTGGGCCGCCCATTCCTCCTCGCCGTCGTGTCGGTGATCAGCGTGATCCACCTCGTCGACCGCCCACCGGCCGGATTCGCCTGGCTGGTCTGGGGCCTGGTGGCGGTGGCGATCGTCTCCGGGATGGCCGTCAGTCTCGTGCCGCGGCGCCTGCCCACCGACCGGGGCGGCGTGGTGCTGGTGTCGGTGTTCGTCGTCAGCGGCGCGACGGTGTTCCCGCTGGCCACGGACACGGCCGCGGTGGTGTTCGTGTTCATGGCGACTGCGGCCGCCGGGGAGAAGCTGTCCAGGCGGCAGGCGTTCACCCTCGCCGTCACCGCGGCGGCCATCGGGTTCGTCATGACCTGGGCCGCTGTCGCCGTGATGCGTCTGCCCGGCACCTCGGTCTGGTGGGTGCCGTTGACGGTCGGCCTGCCGGTCTACGGCGGCATCGCCCGGCGCAACCGGGCCGAGGCGATCGCCGCGGCCGAACGGGCCACCCACGAGGCCGGGCGCGTGGCGGCGTTGGAGGAACGCAGCCGGATCGCCCGGGAGATCCACGACGTCATCGGCCACGCCCTGTCCGGGATCGCGATGCAACTGGACATGGCGGACGCCCTGCACGGCGGTGGTCGGGACGACGAGGCCAACGAAGCCGTGCGGCGCGCGCGGGCGATGGCGGTGTCCGGGATGGGGGAGACCCGCCGTGCGATCCACGCCCTGCGCGAGGACACGCTGCCCCTTGCCCAGACCCTCGCTCAGCTCGCCGCGGGCAGCTCGGCAGGCTTCACCGTGACCGGAGACCCCGGCGAAGTACCGGTCGAGATCACGCAGGCGATCATCCGCACCGCGCAGGAGGCGATCACCAACGCACACCGGCACGCCCCAGGAGCCGAGGTGACTCTGCGACTGGACTACTGCGACCGGGTGGTGCGCCTTGCGGTCACCGACTCCGGGGCCGTGACATCCCCGTCCGCCACGGGCAGCGGAATGGGCCTGGTCGGCATGCGTGAGCGAGCCAGTCTGCTGGGTGGCACGCTGTACGCCGGTCCCGCCGAACCGGGCGGCCCCGGCTGGGTGGTGCGATTGGAGTTGCCGCGATGACCCCGATCCGGTTGCTGGTCGTCGACGACCAGGCAGCGGTGCGCGACGCGCTCGCCGTCATGCTCGACCTCGACCCGGACATCGCCGTGGTCGGCACGGCGGCCAACGGCAAGGACGCGATCGCCGCAGTGGACGAGCACGCCCCGCAGGTGGTGCTGATGGACCTGAACATGCCGGTGATGGGCGGTGCCGAGGCCACCGGGCTGCTGCACGCCGCCCAGCCGGACCTGCCGGTCGTGGTGCTGACCACGTTCGAGGACGACGAGTCCATCCTCGCCGCGCTGCACGCGGGCGCCCGCGGCTACCTGACCAAGGACGCCGACCGGGCCACGATCATCCAGGCCGTGCGCAGCGCCCACGCCGGGCACTCCGTGCTCGACCCGGCCGTGCAGTCCCGGCTGCTGACCCTGGCCACCCGCGCGCCGAGCACCAGACCAGCCACCGTGGACACGCTGACGGCCAGGGAACGCGAGATCCTCGACCTGATCGGACAGGGACTGCGCAACAGCGAGATCGCCCGGCAGCTGTACATCACCGAGGCCACGGTGAAAACCCACATCAACAACTTGTTCGCCAAGGCAGGCCTGCATTCCCGCGCCGACGCCGTGCGGCTGGCCCTGACCCTCGCAGGCGACCAGCCCTGACCGGAACAACCCCAGGTCAGCGCGTCCACTGGGGCTCTATCACCACTACCGTTGTGGATCGGGGTAGCGTCTGAACCGGTCACGGCGAAAGGTGAGCGCGGGTTTTGGTGTGAGCACATTCGAAGAACGGTCGACACGGCTGGCCGACGCCGAGTACGGCTCGGTCATGCGCGCGGCACCCTCGCCGGTGCTCGTCGTGGACGAGCACGGGGACGTGCTGGAGCTCAACGAGGCCGCTGAACTGGTCTTCACCACCGCCCGGCCAGGCATGGCACTGGCCGACGTGGTCCCGTCGTGGCTGGCCAGAGCACACCGGGAGAACACGAGCCAGCAGGCGGACGGGCTGGTCGCCGGACGCCACTTCCAGGCGCACGCCACCCGGCTGGGCGACGCGGTGGCGTGGTGGCTGCTCGACGCGACCGAAGAGCAGCGGACCAAGCACCTGCTGGAGGTCGAACGCGAACGCACGGCGTTCCTCGCCCACGCGTCCACCTTGCTGTTGTCCTCGATGAACCTCGGCCGCTGCATGGAGATCACGGCCCAGCTCGCGTCCGAGTACCTCGCGGACGCGGCGGTGGTGATCCTGCCGCCCGCGGTCAACAAGCTGACCGTGGTCTGGCGTGCCCGCGGCGCACAGGCGCAACGTCAGGTGCTGGTCGCCGACCCGGCGACCGTGCCCGGCCTGGACGTCGCGCTGAGGGGTTTCCCGCCCGTCCCGTCGCGGTGGATCGACCCCGCGAGCGTCGCGGACTGGATCATCCCGGACGGGCCTCGGCCCAGTGGGCTCCGTCGCGGTCGTGCCCCTGCCGGGGCAGGGCGTGCCAGCCGGGGCGCTGGTGCTGCTGCGCACGTCCAGCAGGGCGGTGTTCACCGAGAACGAGGAAGTCTTCGCCCGGCTGTTCGCGGCACGGGCCGGGGCCGCGATGGCGGCGGCCCGCCTGTACGCCGAGCAGGCGACCATCACCGAGATCCTGATGCGCGACCTGATCCCGCCCCAGATGCGGCACGTCGACGGGATCGAGTTCGCGGGCGGGTACCAGCCGTCCGGTGCCGCCGAACGGGTCGGCGGCGACTTCTACGACCTGCATCCCGCGAGTCAGACCAGTCGCGAGACGTTCATCGTGCTCGGCGACGTGTGCGGCAAAGGGCTCGAAGCAGCGGCGATGACCGGCAAGATCCGCAACACGCTGCACGCGTTGCTGCCGCTGGCGACCAATCACCTGCGGGTCCTGACCATGCTCAACAGCGCACTGCTCAGCTCGCACCACACGCGGTTCGCCACGCTCGTGTTCGCCTCGGCGGTGCGCGACGGGGCCAACGTCCGCCTGCGGTTGACCAACGCGGGCCATCTTCCCCCGCTGATCGTGCGCGGGGACGGGACTGTCGAGGAGGCCCGGACCCAGGGTTCTCTCGTCGGCGTGCTGCCGACGGTGCAAGCCAGCACAGCTGTCGTGAACCTGGAACCCGGCGAGTCCTGCGTGCTGTACACGGACGGGATCACCGAAGCGCGAGGCGGCCCATGGGGCGACGCCTACTTCGGGGAACAGCGGCTGAAGGACGTGCTGGCCGAATGTGCGGGCATCCCCGGCGAAGCGATCGTCGAACGCGTGCAAATGCTCACGCAGCAGTGGATCGGCGACAACCACCACGACGACATCGCCATCGTCGCCATCACCGCACCACGTCAACGGGAAGCCCCATGACGCACACCGCTGACCGGGTCGACTCGTTGTGGTCCGCGGTGGTCGCCGGTGACGAGTACGCAGCCGCCGGGATCGTGATCGCCGCTCTGGACGGCGGCATGCCCGCCGAAGACGTGCTGCTCGACGTGATCGCGCCGGTCCAGGCCAAGGTCGGGCTGGAATGGGCGGCGAACCGGATCAGCGTCGCGCAGGAGCACGCCGCGACGGCCATCAACGACCGGGTGATCGCCGCGATGGCCCACCACCCCGCCGCGCGGGTCGAACCACGGCTCGGCCGCGTGATCGTGGCGTGCATCGACGGCGAATGGCACGCGTTACCCGCCCGTCTGCTCGCGGAAGTCCTGCGGCTGCGGGGCTGGCGCGTGGAATTCCTCGGCGCGAAGGTACCGACCCAGCACCTGATCGCCCACCTGCACCTGACGGGGCCGGACGCGGTGGCGTTGTCCAGTTCGATCGCCACCCGGCTGCCCACCGCGCATGCGACCATCACCGCCTGTCAGGCGGCGGGCGTGCCGGTTCTCGCAGGCGGCGCGGCGTTCGGCGGCAACGGCGAGTACGCGCGGCTGTTCGGCGCGAACGCGTGGTCACCGGACGCCCGCAGCGCCGCGGACCTGCTGGCCGAAGGCCTGCCGAAGCTGACCGTCAACGCCCACCAGCCGATCGACGACCTGCCGCACCTCGCGGACCAGGAGTACACGATGGTCGCCCGGACGGCCCGGTCGCTGGTCAGACAGACCATGGCGGACCTGGCCGAGCGGATCCCGGCGATGCGCCAGTACACGTCCCAGCAGGTGGACCGCACCGCCGAGGACATCGCGCACATCGTGGACTTCCTCGCCACCGCGCTGTACACGGACTCGGTGGAGCTGTTCACCGGGTTCCTGCGGTGGACCGCGGACATCCTGGCCGCTCGTGGCGTGTCCGGCCGGTTCCTGCTGCCCGCGCTCGACGTGCTTGCCCTGCAACTCAAGGACTTCACTCGGGCGAGCCGGTTCATCAAGGAAGCGGGCGACGACCTCGACCGAGCGCTGGACCCGGCATGACCACGACTCCGAGTTTCACCGCGACCGCCAGCGTCCCCGACTCGTACACGCTCGAGGTGCGGCTCGGCGGCGAGCTGACGTTCGAGAACGCCGAGGACCTCGACGCGTTGATCGCCGAGCAGTTGCCGCGTGTGCCCGAGGTTCGCGACTTGTTCCTGGACTGCGCGGACGTCGTCGCCGTCGACTCGATGGGACTGTCGGTCCTGCTGATGGTCAAGCGCCGCGCCCAGGAGGCCAACGCCCGGTTGCACCTGGACAACCGGCCGCCCCGCCTGGAACGCATGCTCACCCTCACCGGAACGCACGCGCACTTCATCCAGGGGTAGCCGACTTCTCGGGAGCCGTGCGGGCCCGGTCGATGTCCGGGCCGCGGTACAGGTGTTCCGGGATCTGGGCCAGCGTGGACGGGTGCACCTGCGGTGTCAGGCCGTAGAACTTCTGGAAGCTCATGATCAACGGGCGCCAGGCGTCCGGGTCGATGTGGTCGTCGGTCCCGGCCAGCCGCACCTCCTCGTGCACGAACACCCGCCGGACACGCGCCTCGACGGCGACGATCCCGCCGCGCAGCTGCTCGTCGGCTTCCGCGACCGGATGCACCGCCTCGACAACGACCTCCATCGCCACGGGACATTCGGCCACACGCGGCGGTGTCACCGTTTCGGAAGCGACCGGGGTCAGCCCGGCCCGACCGAACTTGTCGGCGACGTGGAAGTAGCCGCGACGCAGCTTGCCCGCGGGCACCGGGTCGCAACCCGTGGTCATCGCCAGCCGGTCCACCGCCGCCGCCATCGTGTCCGACGGCAGGTTGAGCACTCCTTCGCCGGTACGCAGCAGGTTGCGGGTGGTGTGCGACTTCGCCGAGATGCCCAGCACGGCCCGCCAGCCGAGCCAGAACGCCGAGGAGATCGGCGCCAGGTTCGCCGTGCCGTCCTCGTTCTCGCTGGAGACGAGCACGACCGGCGTGCCGAAGTACAGGATGCCGGGCTCGATGGCCTGGTGCACGAGGGACCGCGTCTTCACGGCTGCCAGTGTCGGCGGCCGGACCGGGCCGTTGCTGGCGGGGATCGGACATCGAGCTGATCACCGTCCCTCCAATATGGACCTGGTCGCGCGCTGGTAGCGGTCGGCGATCGCGGTCAGCTCCTCGGCCAGCTCCAGCGAGTCGGTGATCTCGAAGTCGGCGTCGAGCATGCCCAGCCACAGCGCCAGCATCCGGGGGTTGTCCGAACCGACGTCGACGCGGCACGTGCGTTCGTCCACGGGTTCCACTACCACGCTCGGCGGCAGCCGGGCGACGACGTGTTCGGTCGGGGCGTACACGGTGACATTCGCGCGGTATCGCCACATCGACGTGTCGAGCTTCTCCCGTAGGTACTCCACGACGTCACCACCGGGGATCTGCCGTGTGGTGAACCGCGGGCCGTTGGGTGTGCGCGGGGTGATCCGGTCCGCACGGAACGTACGCCAGTCGCCGCGTCCGGTGTCCCACGCCAGCAGGTACCACCGGCCACGGGTGTGCGCGAGCTGGTGTGGTTCAGCGGAACGACTGCTCGGCGTGCCGTCGTGGGTCTGGTAGTGGAACCGCAAGGTTTCCTTCATACGGATGGCCGTGGCGATCGCGGTGAGCACGTCGGTGTCCAGCACCGGTCCTTTGTGGGGGATCGAGACCGTCGCGTCCTGCAGCGCGCCGACCCGGTGACGCAGCCGGGAAGGCAGCATCCGCTCCAGTTTGGACAACGCGCGCGCCGCGGCCTCCTCGATCCCGGACACACTCGCCGCGGTCCGCAACCCGACCGTGACCGCGATCGTCTCGTCGTCGTCGAGCAACAGCGGCGGCATCGACGCACCCGCGCCCAGCCGGTACCCGCCCGCGACACCGGGCGTCGCCGTGATCGGGTAGCCGAGTGAACGCAACCGCTCCACGTCGTTGCGGATCGTCCGGGCAGTCACGTCCAAGCGCTCGGCGAGCAGCGGACCCGTCCAGTCCCGCGGTTGTTGCAGCAAGGCGAGCAGACGCAGGAGCCGGGCAGCTGTCGTGGTCATGAGATCAAGTATCCCGGTAAACGCGGAACGATCCTTGCCGCATTGGCTCATAGCGTGGTTGCCATGACACAGGACATCCGGCCGTTCCACATCGCCATCCCGCAGACCGACCTCGACGACCTGACCGACCGCGTGGCCCGCACCCGCTGGCCACACCACCCCGCGGGCGGCGACTGGGCCAGGGGCGTGCCGGTCGACTACCTCAAGGAGCTCGCCGAGTACTGGATCGGCGAGTTCGACTGGCGGGCCCGTGAGGCCGAGCTCAACGAGATCCCGCAGTTCACCACCACGATCGACGGCCAGGCCATCCACTTCCTGCACGTGCGGTCGCCGAAGCCGGACGCCGTGCCGCTGCTGATGACCCACGGTTGGCCCAGTTCGCCGTTCGAGTTCACCCAGGTGATCCAGCCGTTGACCGAAGCCGGTTTCCACGTCGTGGTCCCGGCACTGCCCGGCTACGGCTTCTCCACCCCGGTCAACGAACCGGGCTGGGGAAACCTGTTCCGGGTGGCGGGCGCGTGGGCGGAGCTGATGCGCCGCCTCGACTACGCCCGCTACGCCGTGCACGGCACCGACGCGGGCTCAGGCGTGTCCCTGCTGATGCCCGTGGTCGCCGCCGAGAACGTCATCGGCGTGCACCTGAGCGGAACGTCCCCGGCCATGCCGTTCGGGCCGCCGATCGACACCGGGAACCTGTCCGGCCGGGACCTTCAGCGAGCCGAGCACTTCAACCAGCTCCAGCTCGACGGTCTCGGGTACCTGCACATCCAGGCCACCCGGCCGCAGACCGTCGGCTACGGCCTGACCGACTCGCCGATCGCCCAGCTGGCGTGGATCGTGGAGAAGGTCAAGGAGTGGACATTCCCGGCGTCGAAACTGCCGCAGGACAAGGTGGACATCGACCAGGTGCTCACCAACGTGACGATCGCGTGGTTCACCCAGGCGGGGATCTCCTCGGCACACGCGGTCTACGAGGGCATGCAGGTGTACCGCCAGATGGCCGCCCAAGAGGGGGACCAGGCCGCGTGGGGACCGACCGTGCCGATCGGATACGCCGTTTTCGCCGGTGACGACACGATCCGCGCCCTGGTCGACCCGGCGGGGCAGCTCGATCACTGGTCGGAGTTCGAGTCCGGCGGCCACTTCCCGGCGATGGAGGAACCCGAGCTGCTGGCCGCCGACATCAGCGCGTTCTTCCACCGCCAGTAAATGACTGGGCGCGGCGGTGGTCGGCGTGTAACGTGCGCGAAGCCGTGACACCACTGGAGGAGGTGAGTCCCATGAACGATGTTTCGACGTGGGTGCTCCCCACCTCGTCACGGTCGCGCGACTGATCCAGGTGTCGCCGGGAGCGCCGACAATGCGCTCCCGAAAGGCAACAACCTATGAATTCCGCGCGTTTCCCGTCGGAAACGGACGTAGTGGTCACGCGGGTCACTGACAACCAGTGGCAGGCCGTGGCGAACGACCGGGTAGTCGCCGACGGCGACGCCACGACCCGACCCGACGGCCGCGTTTTCCTCAGCATCGACTCGTGGCACGAGGAGGTCTTCGACCTCCTCGCGACCCGGATGCTGGCAGATCTGCCGTCGCCGTTGTACACGGTGGTCGACGAAGCCGACGGCGACCTGACCGCCCGCTGGCAGCGAGCCGGGTTCACGATCCGGCGCCGCGAATGGGAATACCTCCTGCCCACGGCTGCGGCTGTGTCATCACCCCCTGGCGGCGTGACGATCCTGGCGGCGGGTGAGTCGGAGGAACACCTTCTCCGCGAGTTGGACGGCGTGATCCGTGCCGAGGTCGAAGCCACGGTCGGCTGGCAGCAGATGCCAGCCGAGATCCTGCCCCGCCCAGCGATCCACCCCTCGAAGTACGCGGTGGCAACATCTTCCGGCCGATACGTCGGCCTCGTCCGGGTGGCGGCGGCGACCCGTCAGCCACGCATCGGGCTGATCGCCGTCAAAGCCGAGCACCAGCGTCGCGGCATCGCGCGTGCGCTGCTGGGTCACGTGCTGGACTCCTTGCGCCGCAGCGGAATCGAATCGGCCTGGGTGGAGGTCAACGAATCCAACGATGCGGCCATCGCGCTGTTCGACGGCGCCGGTGCCCAGCGCGTGAGCAGCAACATCGAACTGGTTCGGCACTGAACGGCGAAAGGAGGACACCATGGCACGCAGATCAGGCGGCATAGAGATCGAAGGCATCGTCCTCGAATGCCTGCGCAACGCCAGTTTCACGGTGGAACTGGAGAACGGGCACAAGGTGCTCGCGCACATCAGCGGGAAGATCCGCAAGAACTACATCAAGATCCTGCCGTATGACCGGGTGCTCGTCGAGCTCAGCCCGTACGACCTCACCCGCGGCCGGATCCTCTTCAGGTACCGAAACTAGCCAGGCTCCGGCGCAAGGTGGCCAGCAGCAGCTCGGGCGTGGTCGACTCCGGATAGACGAGCGCCTGGAGCGTCAACCCGTCCAGCAACGCCGACAGCCGCAAAGTCTCGACCTCGACGTCCAAATCCTGCGGGAGGCCGCCACGCGCAATGGCCTCTCGCAGGGTGCGGTCGATGAGAGTGCGGACGAACTGGTGCTGTTCCTCGGCGGTGGGCCGCAATGCCGGACGAGTGCGCGCGGCGACGACGAAGGCCAGCCACGCGACGGCCTCGTCAGACCTCGTCCGGTCGAGCGGCAGGAACTCGGCGAACAGCGTTTCGACGAGTGCTCGGCGGTCGACCTCGGGTCCCGCGTTGAGCAGTTGGTCGACGTGCGCGGCGATGCGTGCGCCGATTCGTTGACCCAGCTCCCGCATGGTGAAGATCATCAGCTCTTCGTGGTTGGCGAAGTAGTGCCGCACCGACCCGATGGCGAGCCCGGCCTCCTTGGCCACGTTGCGCAGGCTCGCGCCGTCGATCCCCTCCTGGCTGACCAGTCGGGCAACGGCTTCGCTGACGGCCCTGCGCCGGTCTTCCGGAATCACGATCTTCGGCACGGTGTTAATATAGCACGGCCGTGCTAAATCGGTGCCGAGGGGAAGGGGAGTCCACAGTGAACGGCTGGCTGCTCGCGAGCCTGGTCATCGGCTGTGTCGTGGTCCTGGTCTTCAGGGTCCTCGGTGAGCCGCTGAACTGGCGTGACCTGCTCGCGCCACCCATCGTGCTGATCACCATCGGCGTGGTGGGTGTCGTGAACTTCGACGGTCTGACCGGCTCCGACATCGCCTGGCTGGTCGGCGGCTGCGTCATCGGCCTCGCCTTCGGCGCCGCACGTGGCGCCACGGTCAGGCTCTACGAGAAGGACGGTGAACTCTGGCAGAAGTACACCAAGTGGAGCCTCGCGTTGTTCGTGCTGGGGGTGGCGGTTTCCGGGGGTTACGGGCTGGTGGCCGTGAAGCTCGGCATGCACCCTGAAGCGCGTCCGTACCAGCTCGCGATCGGAATCAGCTTCGCCGGTGAAGCGGCAGTGCTCTTCCCGCGCGGGCTGGCCATGGACGCGCCTTTCGCCAAGGACAAGGAACGCCCGTGGGACACGTGGCTCAAGGATCGCCTGCGCCGATAGCTGACATCGTTACGGCTTGCCCTGAGCTTCCAGAGCCTGCGGTCCGCTGGTCCCAGTGAGACCACGGCTCTGGCCGGGATGGCTCAGTCCGTCGGCTACCTCGTCGCCGCGGCCGGGCCCCTTCTTCTCGGCGTCCTGCACGACACGACCGGCAGTTGGACCGCTGCTCTCGTTGTCCTGTTCGGATTGAGCCTGGTCATGGGTGTCGCTGGTTATGGCGCCGGTTGTGACCGTCATGTCCACGTAGGACGGGACGTCAAGCCTGTTGAGCTGGCATGATCGTGTGATGACGGCTGTCAGGCACCACGAACTCTCGGCTTTCCTGGCTTCGTGCGACGATACCGAGCTCGCCGCGTTGCTGGCCAAGGGGCGAGCGAACGATGTGGGTGTTGGCGGCGGCTCGGTGGTTCTCGATGTCGGCGGCGTGCCGGTGTTCGCCAAGCGGATCCCGCTGACCGATCGCGAACTCGCCAACCCCGGCTCCACCGCCAACCTGTTCGATCTGCCGGTTTTCTGCCAGTACGGCGTCGTGAGCCCGGGATTCAACGCCTGGCGCGAGTTGGTCGCGAACGTCATCGTCACCGAGGCTGTCCTCGCCGGTGAGACGCAGTCGTTCCCGGTGCTCCACCACTGGCGGGTTCTCCCCGGCCGTTCGTCGATCGCGGCTGAACACGCTGACCACGACGCGGTTGTCGCCGCTCTGGGCGGCAGTCCGGCCGTGCGTGCCCGTCTTGAAGCGCTGGCCGCCGCATCGTGCAGCCTTGTGTTGTTCTGTGAATACGTCCCACACTCCATAGTGGACTGGTTGCGCGAGGATCCGGCAGGCAAGGCCGCTGCGGTCGAGCGCCAGTTCGCGCAGATCGTGGCGTTCCTGCGTGACCGCGAGTTGCTGCACATGGACGGGCACTTCGGCAACCTGCGCACCGACGGGCAGCGGATCCACCTCTGTGACTTCGGGTTGGCCACGTCGCCGCGTTTCGACCTGTCGGACGCCGAGCGCGACTTCGTCGAACGCCACGCGGCCCACGATGCCGGTTACGCGGCCATGCGACTGGTCAACTGGCTGGTGACCGACGTCTGCGGGGTACCGACGCCTGCCACCGGCGGCCCAGTCGCCCGCAATGAATACGTGCTGCGGTGTGCCGCGGGCGACATCCCAGCGGACGTGCCGCCGGTCGTAGCCGCGATCCTGGCCCGGCACTCACCGGCCGCCGCGAAGATGAACGCCTTCTACTGGCGCCTGTTCGACGGCGACATCCACGCGGAGTTCCCCCGCTCGTAGGCGCAGGCTCAGCCGGTCATCCCGACGGCGTCACCCGAGCACCTCGGTTGCAAACGGAACACTGCTCCGCTAAATTAGCGGAACAACGTTCCGTTAATCTGAAAGCAAGGTCATCATGTCCGTCAACCTGGGCGACCGGCGCGTCGTCGCGGTCAAGCCCATCACCGTCGCCACGACTGATCGCGACGTCGAACTGCAGGTGAAGGTCACCAGCCCCGTCTCGGGGGACGAACTCCCGGTCATCGTGTTCTCACACGGCAACGCGTGGTCCATGGACGGATACGAACCGCTTGTCGATCGGTGGGCCGCAGCCGGGTTCGTCGTCGTGCAGCCCACGCATCTGGACTCCCGTCGCAACGGCATCGGGTTCGACGACCCGCGCTTCGGCACGATCTGGCGCGTCCGCATCGCCGATCTGCACGCGATCCTCGACAACCTTGGCGACATCCTCGCGGCGGTCGGCGTGCGCGACCGCGTCGATCACGACCGGATCGCGGCCGTCGGTCACTCCTGGGGCGCTCAGACGGTGGGCACGCTGCTGGGCGCGCGTGTCTTCGACGCGGACGGCGTGGCAGGGGAGGACTTCACCCATCCCGCGGTCAAGGCCGGTGTGCTCATCGCGGCGACCGGGACCGGCGACACGCTGACCCCGTTCGCCGCCGAACACCTGCCGTTCATGCGGCCGGACTACTCCACCATGACCGCACCGGCGCTGGTCGTCGCGGGCGGCAAGGACCAGTCGGCGATGTCCACCCGCGGGCCGGACTGGTTCACCGACGCCTACCGCCTCAGCCCGGCTCCCAAGAGCCTGCTCGCCATCGCCGAGGGCGAGCACACGCTGGGCGGCGTCGCCGGGGAGAAAGTCGCCGAGACCACCGACGAGGATCCCGCCCGCGTCGCCCTTGTCGCGGACGCGATCTCCGCCTACCTCCTCGACTTCTTCGCGCTCGACAACACAGGCAGCACAGCCTGGGCCGACCTGAGCGGCGAGGTCGAGTCCAAGTAACCCGTCAGATGCCGGACGGGCGGTCCAGCAACTCGGCGACGGCTTGGTCGATGAACGTCGTGTCGGCGTTGCGCGGGTCACGGCCAGGTGCGCCACCGCCCGCGAAATGCCCCCACACGCCGGGGATCACGCGGTGCTCGGCGCCGTTGGTCATCTGTGACACCGTCCACGCCTCGTCTTCGGGCGGGAAGTAAAGGTCCTTCTCGGCGGGCATCACGATCGCGGTCGCCCGGATCGACGCCAACGCCTCTTCAGTGGACGAGAAACCAGGCGTCGCACCGACATCACCGTGCCACCACGTGTCCAGCATCGTGAGCAGGTTGTTGGGATCGCGGTTGTCCAGGAAGAAGCCTTCCCAGAAGCCCACCGCGAAGTCCTCCAGTGAGCTGTAGCCCAACTCCCGCCAGCATTCGTTCCAGTAGAACGCCTGGGAGAAACCCCAACCCGCGTAGATGCGCGCGAACGCGCGCAGTCCCTGCGCGGGTGGGGTGGTGTACCAGCCGCCGTCGAACCCCGCGGAAGCTTCCAGCGCCGCTCGCAGGGAGTCCAGGAAGACCCGGTTGTGCGGCGCGGTCCGCGGTGACCCGCAGAACGGCAGAATCCGTTGCACCATCTCGGGATGGCTGACCGCCCACTGGTACGTCTGGCCCGCTCCCATCGACCAGCCGAGCACCAGTGCGAGCGTCGAGATGCCGAAGTGCTCGGTGACCAGCTTGTACTGGGCGTTGACGTTGTCGATCACGCGGATCGGTGGGAAGGCCGGGCCGTTGTCGGGCACCGGGGTGTTCGACGGTGAGCTGGACAGGCCGTTGCCGAGCATGTTGGGCACGATGATGAACCAGCGGGCCGGATCGAGGGCCCGGCCTGCGCCGATCAGCCACTCGTTGTCCCAGTGTCGCCCCGAGTACCAGGTGGGGTAGAGGATCGCGTTGGTCTTGTCGGCGTTCAAGGTCCCGTGGGTCTGGTAGGCGATCCGGGCGGGCCTCAGCGTCCTGCCGCAGGCCAGTGTGAGATTTTCGATCTCGTGTACGTGGTGGTCAGTCACCGTGCACCGCCTCGTGGTTGGTTCAGGCGGAAATATCTCGGATGGAAATAGTTGGTGTCAAGGCGGGGACGTCTTGACGACGGCCACGCCCCCATTTAGTTTCATGTGAATCTATTCCGCCTGAAACGATCGGAGGGGGCGGTGAACTACGTCGGACAGCTGTACGTCGGTGCGGTACTCCTGATCAACGGCCTCATGCTGCTCGATCGGATCCCTGCCCGGTCAGCCGCCGTGCTCAACCTGTTCGTCGGCGCACTGCTGTGCGTGACGCCGACCGTGCTCATCATCCAGGCCGGGGGGAACAGCGACGCGATCCTCGGCGCGTCCGGGCTGTACCTGTTCGGCTTCACGTATCTCTACGTCGGCATCAACAACCTCGCTGGCCTGGACCCCGAGGGCCTCGGCTGGTTCAGCCTGTTCGTCGCGGTCACCACCGTCGTGTACGCCGGGATCTCGTTCTGGCGCTTCGACGACCCGACCTCCGGCGTGATCTGGCTGGCGTGGGGTCTGCTGTGGACACTCTTCTTCCTCGTCCTCGGCCTGCGCCGCACCGGCCTGACCAGGTTCACCGGCTGGACGACCGTGCTGCTCAGCCAGCCGACCTGCACCTTGCCCGCCTTCCTCGCGCTGACCGGCGCCTACCCGTCCGGCGCGGCTCCGGCCGTGATCGCCGCCGTCATCGCTGTGCTGCTCGTCGCCGCGGCCGCGTGGCTGGCGCGGGACGTCACACCCGCCACCAACCGTTCCACCGTTCTGGTCAAGGAGAACTGATGCGTCACGGAGACATTTCCGCCAGCCCCGACACCGTCGGCGTCGCGGTGGTCAACTACAAGATGCCGCGCCTGCACAACCGGGAGGAAGTGCTGGCCAACGCGCACAAGATCGCCGAGATGCTGGTCGGGATGAAGTCCGGCCTGCCCGGCATGGACCTCGTGGTGTTCCCCGAGTACTCCACGCAGGGGATCATGTACGACTCCGAGGAGATGTACGCGACCGCCGCGACCGTCCCCGGCGACGAGACCGACATCTTCGCCGCCGCCTGCCGCGAAGCCCGCACGTGGGGCGTCTTCTCGATCACGGGCGAGCAGCACGAGGACCACCCGAACAAACCGCCGTACAACACGCTGGTGCTCATCAACGACCAGGGCGAGATCGTCCAGAAGTACCGCAAGATCCTGCCGTGGTGCCCGATCGAGGGCTGGTACCCGGGTGACCGCACCTACGTCACCGACGGCCCCAAGGGCATGAAGATCTCGCTGATCATCTGCGACGACGGCAACTACCCGGAGATCTGGCGCGACTGCGCGATGAAGGGCGCCGAGCTGATCGTGCGCTGCCAGGGCTACATGTACCCGGCCAAGGACCAGCAGGTGCTGATGGCCAAAGCGATGGCGTGGGCCAACAACACCTATGTCGCCGTCGCGAACGCCGCCGGGTTCGACGGCGTCTACTCGTACTTCGGCCACTCCTCGATCATCGGCTTCGACGGCCGCACGCTCGGCGAGACCGGCGAGGAGGAGTACGGCATCCAGTACGCGCAGCTGTCCCTGTCGGCGATCCGCGACGCCCGCCGCTACGACCAGTCCCAGAACCACCTGTTCAAGCTCCTGCACCGCGGTTACTCCGGTGTGCACGCGGCCGGTGACGGCGACCTCGGTGTGGCGGACTGCCCGTTCGACTTCTACAAGCTGTGGGTCACCGACGCGCAGAAGGCGCGCGAGACCGTCGAAGCGATCACCCGGGACACGGTCGGCGTGGCCGGTTGCGAAGTCGGCACCCTGCCGGTCGAGAAGACCATGGAGGCCTGAACCAGCGATGCCGTTCCTCGCCGAGCAGCACCAGAGCCGCAACAACGACAAACCCCCGCGGCGTGACTTCGACCCCGACCGCCTCGCCGCACGGCTCGGTTCCCGCGTACTCGGCCAGGACACGGCGATCGCCGCCGTGGTACGGGCGCTGTCGCTCAGCGCGGTCGGCGCCAACGACCCCGACCGGCCGCTGGCGAACCTGCTGCTGGTCGGCCCGACCGGCGTCGGCAAGACGGAACTGGTCCGGCGCGTGGCAGCGGAGCTGCGCGCCGGACCGGATGACCTGTGCCGCATCGACATGAACGCGTTGGCGCAGGAGCACTACGCGGCCTCGTTCTCCGGCGCGCCACCCGGGTACGCGGGCAGCAAGGAGGCGTACAGCCTGTTCGACCGGACCACTGTGGAGGGTGACGCGTACCGGCCGGGGATCGTGCTGTTCGACGAGGTGGAGAAGGCCCACTCGACGGTGTTGCGGGCGTTGCTGCAGGTGCTCGACTCCGGCACCCTGCGGCTGGCCTCGGGGCAGCAAACGCTTTCGTTCCGCAACACGTTGGTGTTCATGACGTCCAACCTGGGGTCGGCCGAGTTGGCCCGCCGTGGCCGCGTCTGGTGGCGACGCGGTCGTGCCGGTGCTCGTGTGGCCGCTCGCGGTGACCGGACCGTGCTGCACGCGGCGATCCGTGACTTCTTCGACCCGGAGTTCCTCAACCGGATCGACGAGACGGCGGTCTTCACCGAACTGGACCAGACGACCGCGCACGCCGTCACCAAACTGGAGATCGACCTGCTGAGCAGGCGCCTCAGCAGGCGCAGGATCAGCCTTGAGGTGACCGACGCCGTGGCGGACCTGGTGCTGGCCAAGGGGTTCGACCCGGTCTACGGGGCTCGTGCGCTGCGGCGCGCGATCCGCACGACACTGGCCGAGCCCGTGGCGGTCGCTGTGCTCCGGGCTCGGGGCACCAGCTCGGATCCGGTGACCGTGCACGCCGATGTGCGTGACGGTGAGGTCGTCACGCGGGTTTGAGCGTCTGCAGCACCCCGATCCTTGGTGGCGCGGGCAGTGCGTCGATCGTGTCCGACATGAACGTGAGCACCTGGTCGATCCGGTCGTCGGCCAGGTGCGGGTAGTCCTGACGTGCTTGCAGCAGGTCGGTACGGGCCACGATGAGCAGGCCACGGCGAACCTGGGGATCCCGGTCCGGCAACGGGATCAACGAGCACGTCGGGCGTGCGCCTCATACCGGACGGTCGCGTAGATCGCCTGTGCTTCGCGGTCACGGTCGGTCATCCGCAGCAGGTCGGCGAGATTCTTGCGGTACCCCAATCGGTCCGGGTCACGTCGGCACGCCTCGCGGATCGCTGTCTCCACGTTCGAGGTCAGGCACGTCGTGGTGGCGCAGCGCCCAGGCCAGTTCGTTCCAGGCGTTGGCTTCGTCGGGCGCCAACCGGGTGACGTGCTCGGCCACTCTCGCGGCCGGGTCGAACAGGCCGATGTCGCTGAGCGTGTCCGCGAGCCGGTCGAACACCCCCGAGTCGTCCGGCAAGGCCTGTGCCGCCTCGTCCAGTTCGGTGATCGCGAGGTCGAACCGGTCGACCGCCGCGTGGGCGCGCCCCAGCTGGTTGACGAGTGCGACGGCCACCAGCAGGTGACTGACCGGGTTGCCGGGCGCCGAGGCGAGGACCGTGTCCGCTTCGGACAGTGCGGGCTCCGGATCGCCGTTGACGATCAGCAGATCCGCCCGCAGTGCCCGCGTTTCGATGTCGTTGGGCTGGCCGGTCGGTGCCATCAGGCGCTGGAGCTGTGACCCGACTTCCGCCATGACCTTCTCGTCGAGGCCGAAACCGCGGACCGCCATCCCGGCGAGCGGTTCGAGGTACCGGGTGAACAGTTCCTGCCCGTGCTGCGGCAGCTCGGTGTGGTACCGCTGCCACGGGTTGGCCGCCTTGTGGATGTCGTTGATGAGTTGCTGGTAGTCGCTCACCGCGGTACTGAGGGCGCCGACCTCGAGATCGGCCACGGTCCACCGGCGGACGTCCTGGAAGGAGCCGTACGCCGAGTGGCGGAACTCGATCAGCTCGTCGACCAGGGCCAGCGCCTTCTTGACGTGCGCGAGGACGTCGTCGACCCGGTCGCGCCTCTTGCTGCCCGGATCGGTGCGATCCGGCGTGCCCACAGGGACGGCGATGCCGGCGGGGTGCCCGGTGAAAACCTTGTCGCACAGGCCATAATGGCAGCCGTGAACTGGGGACCGTGGTTGCGGCTGTGGAGCGAGGAGTGGGTTCGGAGTGCCGACCCCCAAGACCTGGTGCCGGAGGTGGTGCGGGACAAGTGGTTGGGCTTCGAGCCTGCCGACGAGGCCGCTGTCGTCGCCGCGGAGGACCGGCTGGGTGTGCGGCTCCCGCCCTCGTACCGGGAATTCCTGCTGACGACCGACGGCTGGCGCAACGCCGGGATGTTCGTCTGGCGCCTGCGTGACACCTCGAACCTCGGCTGGCTGCGTGACATCGAGCCGTTCTGGGCAGGGGACTGGGAAGGCCTCGAAGGAGAACCCGAACCCGACGATGACAACAAGTTCACCCGCGGGTTGATGATCTCGCTGGAAGCGGACGCCGGAGTGCTGTTCCTCGACCCGGGTGACGTCGACGAGGCCGGGGAGTGGGCGGCGTACAGCCTGTTCACGTGGCGAGCCGAGGCGCCGTCTCGGTTCGCGTCGTTCACGGCGTTGATGCAGGACCTGTACGCCGAGTTCCACCAGATGCTCAAGCCCCCGGGGACGACTCGAGATTCGTGGGACGCCAAGGTCGAACAGGCGCGGCTGGACGCGCTCGCGGGTGACGTCGACGGAGCCGGTGCCGTGCTCGCGCAGGCCGAGGAGTTCGGCAGGATTCGCGCCACGGTCCTGCGTGCCCAGCTCGAACTCGTGCTGGGCAACGACTACCAGGCGGGGATGTTGTTCAGTCGGCTGCTGCGCCCCGGTTTCATGCCTGAGGGGTTCCTGACCGACCCGTTGTTCACCGACGAGTTGCTGCCGTGGCTTTTCGTGGAGCAGGAGAGGTCTCCGGGATACCGGAGTTCGATCCTGCAGTCGGCACTCATCGGTGACCGGCCGGAGATCCGGGAGGCCATCGACGCAGGTCAGATCCGGCGTGACCACACGGAACCGAACTACGGCAACCCAGAATTCGACATGCTGGTCAAACGTGCGCTGGGCGAGCACGCCGACGACCCGGAAGCGCTGTGGCATGCGGTGATCGAGGCGATGCCGCGGTGGCGTCCCCGGACCGTCGATCACATCGCCCCGGTCGCCCTGCTCGTCAGCCCGGTGCTGGCCGCGATCTGGACGCGTGATCGTGGCCGTGAGTTGTTGTCGATCCCGATCTGACAGGCGAACTACAGGCGAACGGAAGATGTACGTCATGTGACCGATGTCTGTCCGCGGTGGCTTGGCCAGCATTCTGCGGACGGGGCAGGACCGCTCCGAACCTCACCGGCGAGGCGGAGCGTGCGACATGGTCGATACCCGTGTTACCAACACCACCCCGGTCGCGGCGGTGGTGATCTTCCTGCTGGCGCTCAACCTCCGGCCCGCGGTGACCAGTCTCGGGGCGTCCTTGCCGGATGTCCCTGTCGCCCACGGCTCGACGGCTGCGGTGCTGGTCGCGTTGCCGCTGTGGGCGATCGGGGTCGGTGGGTGGATGACGTCGTTCTTCACCGCGCGGTGGGGCGTGCACCGGACGGTCACCTTGGCGTTGGGCACGCTGGTGGTCGCGTTGTTGTCGAGAGTCCTGGGTGACGCGGCTCTGCTGTTGACCGGAACGGCGTTGGCGTGTCTGGCGATCGCGGTGGTCGGCACGCTGATCCCCGTGCTGGCGGATGGTTCGCCGAGGAGGTTCAGCCTCTGCTACACGTTGGCGCTGGGGCTGGGCAGCACGGTCGGGGCGCTGGTGACGCCGTTGATCGTGAACACGTGGTCGTGGCAGGTGGGATTGGCCGCATGGGCGGCGATCGCCGTTTTCACCGTGCGGATCTGGCGTCGTACCAGCCCGGTGTTCGCCAACCCTGGCCCACGCCCGGTCCGGCCGTGGTCGCTGGTTCGCTCGGCCGCGGCACGGAATTTGACGCTCTACTTCGGACTCATCTCGTCCGTGACCTTCCTGGTGATGGGCTGGTTTCCCGCGATCCTGCGGGACGCGGGACTGTCGCCCGAGGTGGCAGGGTCCTGCCTCGCCCTGGCGATGGCGATGGGGCTGCCCATGATGTGGCTTGTGCCGCAATGGGTTCACCAGTGGCACAACCAGACCGCGCTCGTGGTCTGCCTGACCTTGCCGACCATGGCCGGGGTGACCGGGTTGCTCGTGGCGCCCGCGTTCGCGCCATGGGCCTACGCCATCGGGGTCGGGATCGGTCTCGGCTCACTGGCTGCGGCGTTGGCCGCGATCCCGATGCGGGCAGGCAGCGATGTCGACCTGACCACCGCGCTGTCGGCGCTGGTGCAGGGCGCGGGGTACCTGATCGCGGGAGTCGGCGCGTTGGTGTGCGGGCTGCTGCACAGCTCCACCGGGACGTGGCGAGGTCCGCTCGTACTGGTTCTTGGCTTGCTGTGCGGTCAGATCGTCGCTGGTGCCCGTGCGTTGCGGCCGGTCTTGGTCACAGCAGCGAACGCAACACCGTCGCGGTCTGCTTGATCTCCTCGTCGAGGCTGAGTGGCTCGGCACTCGCCACCCACCGCTCGAACGCGACGGCGAAGACGGTCGCCGCGCAGTGGGCGGCGAGGCTGGCCATGAGTTCGGGGACGCCTCGCTCCCGCAGTGCGTTGGTGGCCGCTGTCGTCAGGGTGGCGAGCTTGAACAGTTCTCGTTCGTGCAGGCTCGGGTTCGCCGTGATCAGCCGGGCGCGACGGATGGTGAAGTCGCGCCGGTCGCCGATCAGGCTGCTGGCCGCGGTGATTCCGGCCATTGCGGCGTCGAGCGGGGTGAGGTCTGCCGGGGCGGCCAGGGTCGCGTCGTAGGTGGTCTTCTCCATGACCTCCGAGCCGCCGAAGAGGACTTCGCGTTTGTCGCTGAAGTGCCGGAAGAAGGTGCGCTCGGTGACTCCGGCGCGCTCGGCGATGTCGCTGGCGGTGGTCTGGTCGAAGCCGCGCTCGGCGAACAGGTCCATCGCGGCACCGATCATCCGGCCTCGCGCGTCCGGTTCCCAGCGGCTCATGATCCGGCAGTCTAGTGATGTCAGCCGCTGACATGAACCGTGCTACTGTTGATGTCAGTCGCTGACATAGCTCGAAGGGAAGCTCACATGCGCGTTTTCGTCACCGGTGCCTCCGGCTGGATCGGCTCGGCTGTCACCGACGAACTGCTCACCCGCGGCCACCAGGTCATCGGCCTCGCCCGCTCCGACAAGGCAGCGGAGGCGCTACGGGCCAAGGGCGCCACCGTTCACCAGGGCGACCTGGACTCGCCCGACAGCCTGGCCGCGGCCGCCGAGACCGCCGACGGCGTGATCCACCTTGCGTTCAAACACGACTTCACCGACGTCGCAGGTGCCGGACGCGCCGAGCGCGCCGTCGTCCAGCGCATGCTCGACACGTTGGTGGGCAGCGACCGGCCGTTCCTGATCGCCTCCGGGGTGACGACCAGCGCCTCAGGGCTGCTGACCGAGGACGACCCGTCACCCCACGAAGGCCCCGACTCGCCGCGCGGCGGCAGCGAGAACCTCGCGCTGGAGTACGCCGACCGCGGGGTACGCCCGGTGGCGCTGAGGTTCGCCCCCACGGTCCACGGCGCCGGTGATTACGGGTTCACCGCCGTCCTGACGAAGATCGCGGCGGAGCGCGGCGCGGCCGGGTACATCGGCGACGGCTCGACCCGCTGGGCGGCCGTCCACCGCACGGACGCGGCCCGCCTGGTCCGCCTCGCTCTGGAGAAAGCACCCGCCGGGTCACGGGTGCACGCGACAGCGGAGAGCGGGATCCCCTCCCGCGACATCGCCGCCGCCATCGGCGACTACCTCGGCGTGCCCTCGGTGTCAGTCGCGGCGGAGGACGTCGCGGCGCACTTCGGCTGGATCGGCGGCTTCTTCGGACTGGACGCGGCCGCGTCCAACACCCGCACCCGCGAACTGCTCGACTGGACGCCGACCGGCCCGACCCTGCTCGAGGACATCAAGTCGGGCGCGTACTCAGCCTAACCCCAGTTCAGGAACCGGTAGTGCAGGCCGGTCGACGACTCCTGCCACGGCCCGACGACGTCCGGCTCGCGGTCCACCTTCGGTGCGTACGTGTCACCGTCGAAGTGTTCCCGGAGTTCGGTGATCACGATCCGCTGCGCGCGAGGCAGCGCTGCCTCGTACACGGCCGCGCCGCCCATCACCCACACGTCCCCGCAGACCGCCGCCAGCGCTTGCTCCAGGTCAGGGAACGTCTCCGCGCCCTCCTGCGTCGTACTCGACAGCACCAGGTTGCGCCTGCCGGGCAGCGGCCGGAACCGGGGCGGCAGCGACTCCCACGTGCGGCGGCCCATCAGCACGGTCGTGCCCGCGGTCACGGTGCGGAAGTGCTTCATGTCCTCCGGGAGGTGCCAGGGCAGCGTGCCGTCGCGGCCGATCACGCCGTTGGCCGACTGGGCCCAGATGAGGCCGATCACACCGCCACCGGTGCCTTGATACCGGGGTGCGGGTCGTAGCCGTCGAGCGCGATGTGCTCGTAGGTGTAGTCGAACAGGCTGTCCGCCTGCTTCAGGCTCAGCGTGGGGAACTCCCGCGCGTCCCGGCTGAGCTGGGTGCGGACCTGGTCCTCGTGGTTGTCGTAGATGTGGCAGTCCCCGCCCGTCCAGATGAAGTCACCGACCTCCAGGCCCACCTGGTCGGCGATCATGTGGGTCAGCAGGGCGTAGCTCGCGATGTTGAACGGCACGCCGAGGAACAGGTCCGCGCTGCGCTGGTAGAGCTGGCACGAGAGCTTGCCGTCGGCGACGTGGAACTGGAAGAAGGCGTGGCACGGCGGCAGCGCCATCCTGGGGATGTCGGCGACGTTCCACGCCGACACGATGATCCGCCGCGAATCGGGGTTCTCACGCAGCGTGCGCAGGACATCGCTGATCTGGTCGACGTGCCCGCCGTCCGGCGTCGGCCACGACCGCCACTGCACGCCGTAGACCGGGCCGAGGTCACCGTCCGGCGCTGCCCACTCGTCCCAGATCGTGACACCGTTGTCCCGCAGCCAGGTCACGTTCGCGTCGCCACGCAGGAACCACAGCAGCTCGTACGCGATCGACCGGAAGTGCACCTTCTTGGTCGTGATCAGGGGAAAGCCGTCCGAGAGCCGATAGCGCAGCTGGTGACCGAAGATCGACCGCGTGCCCGTGCCGGTGCGGTCCCCCTTGCGCGTGCCCGTCTCGAGCACGTGTCGGAGCAGGTCTTCGTACTGCGTGTTCGGCATGCCGCGAGCCTAACCTCAGTGGTCCTGCCCGAGCCCGCCCACGTGCCCTAATAGCCGAAGTTCTGGGTCCACCAGGGGATCCCCGCGTGGACGTAGAGGCCGACCCCGATCGTGCCGAAGTCCTTGTGCAGGATGTTGCGGCGGTGCGGGACGCTCTGCATCCAGGCGTGCACGACCTGTGCCGGGGTGTCCTGCCCGCAGGCGATGTTCTCCCCGGCGGGTTCTTCGACGCCCGCGGCCAGCATCCGTTCGAACGGCGACAAGCCCCGTGGGCCCTGGTGTGCGAAGTAGTCCCGTTCCGCCATGTCCTCGCTGTGCCCCCGCGCCGAGCGGCGCAGCCGTTCGTCGATCCGCAACCGGCCGAGCCCGCGCCTGGCCCGCTCGACGTTGACCAGGGACACGACCTTGTTCTCGATCTGGACCCGCACCGAGTCGCGACCGGCACTCAGGGTCATGTGCCCTCGACACCTCTCGCTCCATTCGGGCAGAACCTTCCCTATGTATAACGCCTGTTCAGGCATCGGGTTGCTCGTGGGGAAGCGTGACGTGTCAGAACGGGCAACCGCGAGATCCGTTCGGGCAGAGGAAGGCGGTTGGACTGGGCGATGGACTGCTCCGCTGTCAGATTGGTGATCGCCCGCACCCAGGGGGTTGGTCGTACGGCCATGCACGCGGGTCCGCCAACAACCGGAGGAGTTCCCTAATGGCAGGCTTCCCAAAGGTTCAGACGACGCAGCCGGGGATGCAGCAGGCTGCGCAGATCTTCAGCGACCGCGCCACGGAGTTCACCCAGGACCTCAACCGGGTCAACTCGATGATGTCGACCCTCCAGACGAGCTGGACCGGACAGGCGTCGACCAGCTTCAACGCGGCGATGGACAACTGGGAGAAGTCCTTCCAGGCGATCATCAACAAGCTGATCAACATGATGGAGGTCATGGGGGTCAACACCAAGGACTACGTGAGCGCCGAAGGTCACGCCGCCGACTCGGCCAAGTCCTTCGCCTCGACCCTGCCCGGCGTCTGATCTCCCTCCGCACAGGACTCCCAATGCCGTCGCCCGGTTCCGGGTCGGTTGGAAAGGAATGAAGGTTGTCCGACTACAGGTTCGACTTCAACGTCGCGGACATGACCCTCGACGAGATGAACGCGATCAACAACCGCGTGAAGACCGCCCTCACCGAAATGGAAGCCCAGGTCGAGAAGACGCTGGCGGAGTGGACCGGTGCCGCGCAGCAGGCCTACTACGCCGCGAAGGCGGAGTGGAACCAGCAGGCCCAGCAGATGCCGATCTACCTCGAGGCCGGTCGGCAGACCCTGTTGTCCATCTCGGACAACTACGGCACGACCGAGCAGCGCGCCCAGCAGATCTGGAACGGCGCGGGGCGCTGACCCGCCGATCCGGCGTACGCGGCCGGGCCACCGGGCGGCGCGGCCCCCGGTGGCCCCCGTGCCGCACTGACATCCACAGGGAGGTGTGCTCGTGGCTACTGAAGGCAAGGCTGGACTCGACTACTGGATAGCCAGCGATCTCTACAAGCAGAACAACAACATCAACTGGGAGAAGGTCGATGTCTTCGTCGAGAAGGGCTGGCTGACGGAGCGGGACCGGGATCTGCTGCACGCGCTCGGCAGCATGGCGAAGGCCGGGTTCCAGCCCAAGGACGACCCGGCTTTCAAGGATGTCTTCACGACGCGGACGAAGCTCGACAAGGTCACCGAGGAGCACAAGGACGACCCGCTGTTCTCCAGGGACGCGAAGGGTGAGGTCGAAGGGCCGAAGCACTCTCCGGAGCCGGATGGCAAGGGGCCGCACGACAAGCACAAGGATCCGAGCAAGTACAAGAAGGAAGATCCGCCGCCGGTGCCCGGTGGCGCTGACGGGAAGAACGTCGGCAAGGACGCGGTCAGCGTCAACACGGCGGCGTTGCAGAAGTTCGCGGCGAACATGCTCGCCCTGCGTGACATGATCTCTCATTCGCGGGGACACCTGAAGGATGTGAACATTCTTCCTGGTGCTTTTCCCAAGGGTTTTCAATTGCGTGAAAGGGTGAATGGCACGTCGCCTGCGACGGGCCTGAAGGGTGAGACCGACAGCTACCTGCACGGTCTCGAGATCGAGTTCCGGCAGATCCAGGAAACGGTGTTGAAGCTCGTGAAGGAGTACGACTCCGTCGAGAAGCTGAACAACCTCACCGCGGACAAGCTCACCGCTGTGATGAACGAGCCGTTCAGCTACATCAACAACAACACGGGCAAGCCGAAGTAGTCCAGCCGGTTTCTCCAGTCCGGCTGCTTTCGTCCAGATGTGTTCTCCAGGGGAGTTGTGACGGCCGATGCCCGAAGGCAACAAGGTTGAAGAGGGCGGCGCGAAGGGCTTCGACAACGGCATCTTCGAGTCCGATCCGGTCGACGAGCACGCCATTTTCGCCAAGGCTGACGGGAAGGCTTCCTCGGAGAACGAGGACGTCGGCACCTGGCACTGGAAGCAGATCAAGGCCGCGCTGTGGGGTGGCGCCGCGCTGTCCACCGACGCGCTGTGGGCGAAAGCGTACAAGATCGTCGATCCGCGCACGCTCTACCAGGCGAGTTACATCTTCTCGAACGTCGAGCAGACGCTGCACTCGGTCGCCGACAACCTGGTCGCCCAGGCGAAGGCCGTGGCTGGTGAGAACGGCTCGTGGAAGGGCAAGGCCGCCGACGAGTTCCTGGCGAAGATGCAGACCCTCGCCCAGAACATCAAAGCGAACGGTGACCGGTTCGGTGGCTCCGACGCCAAGTTCCATGCCGTCAACGAACTCTACAACGACGGCGAGTGGCTGGACTGGGCTCGCAACGAGGTGGACAAGATCGACCGCTACTACGCCCAGGTCGCCCAGTGGCGGGCGCAACAGGGGTCCGACCTCCTCATGGACAACAACCTGGTGCGGATCAGCGACGACAAGGAACTCGTCGAGTCGATGAACACCGCGATGCGGAACATCATCAAGCCCCTTTCCGCCAAGTACCACGGTTTCGAACCGGACCCGGTCAAGCAGATCACGCCGATCACGCCGGGCATGGGTGGTCCCCCGCCGCCGAAACCGAAACCGGAGCCGCAGCCCCAACCGAAACCGCAACCCCAGCCACCGGACAAGAAGAACGGGCCACCCCCGCCGGACAAGAAGAACGGACCACCTCCACCGGACAAGAAGCAGGGGCCGCCACCGCCTGACAGGAAACAAGGGCCGCCTCCGCCGGTCAACAAGCAGAACGCGCCGCCACCGCCGAACAACAAGACCCAGCCACCGCCCGGTGGGTCCAAGCCGCCGCCGGTGCCGCCGCCCGTCGGGGCGCCGCCACCACCCGGTGGTGGAAAGCCGCCGCCGCAGGTGAAAACACAGACGGAGCAGCCGCCCGGTGGCAAGCCGCCACCCCAGATGAAGAACCAGATGGAGCAGCCACCCGGTGGCAAGCCGCCACCCGCTCCGCCGCCTCCCGGTGGCAAGCCGCCGGGCAATGTCCCACCACCGGGCAGCGTGCCGCCGCCTGGTGGCGGTCCGGGAGGCCCCGGACCCATCGCGCCGCCGCCCAAGGCGCCGCCACCCGTGCCCCCGCCTGTGCCGCCGCCCCCTGGCGGCAACAAGCAGCAGAACCCAGGTGGGGACGGCAAAGGGCCGGGCAACGTCCCACCACCGGGCAAGGTGCCGCCACCCGGTGGCAGCGTGCCGCCGCCTGGGGGCAAGGTTCCACCGCCTGGGGGGAGTGTGCCGCCGCCCGGTGGCAGCGCGCCGCCACCTCCGGTCGGTCAGGGACCTGGCAGCCAGCCACCGCCCGGATCGAACCCGAACCAGTGGTCGCCACCCGGCGGCGGCCCGACGCCAGGAGGTAACCAGGACCGCGGCGGCGGAATGCCGATGATGCCGCCGGTGCAGCCGCCTGCGGGCGGCAACAACCAGGGCAATGAGCGTTCGGATTCGTCCGGTCTGCTGGACGGCGGCGACAAGCCGTGGCAGAGCAACAAGCCCGAGATCGGTGGGCCACAAGCACCCCCTGGTGGGATGCCGATGATGCCGCCGGTGCAGCCGCCTGCTGGTGGTCAAGGCTCCGGTAACGAGCGTTCGGATGCTTCTGGGTTGCTGGATGGTGGCGACAAGCCTTGGTTGAGCGATGGTCCTGAGACTGGCGAGCCGAAGGCACCGCCCGGTGGGATGCCGATGATGCCGCCGGTGCAGCCGCCTGCTGGTGGTCAAGGCTCCGGTAACGAGCGTTCGGATGCCTCCGGTCTGCTGGACGGTGGCGACAAGCCGTGGCAGAGCGATGGTCCCGAGGTTGGTGTGCCGCAGGTGCCGCCTGGTGGGATGCCGATGGTGCCGCCGGTGCAGCCGCCTGCCGGTCAGGGTTCGAACTCGGAACGTTCGGACGCCTCAGGGTTGCTGGACGGCGGCGACCAGCCGTGGTTGAGCAGCGGTCCCGACTTGGGTGAGCCGAAGGCACCTGACGGTGCTGTGGCGCTGCCTGGTGGGATGCCGATGGTTCCCCCGGTGCAGCCGCCCGCGGGTGGCAACAACCAGGGGAATGAGCGTTCGGACGCCTCCGGGTTGCTCCACGGCGGTGACAAGCCGTGGCTGAGCAACGGTTCCGAGACGAGCGGGCCGGAGGCGCCTGGGGGCGCTGTGCCCGTGCCGGGTGGAATGCCCGTGGTCCCGGTCAGCACGGGTGGTCCGGACGCCAAGCGCACGAACACCGCCGACCTGATCGAGACGGGCGACCACCCCTGGGACACCAACGACACCAACACCGGTGACCCCGACGCCCCCAAGGGCACCGTCGCGGGTGGACCGTGGCCGGACAGCACACCGTCCACCGCGGACCAGTCAGCGGCAGGCCAGCGGGACTGGCTGCCCCTTGCCGCTGTGCCGGTCGTGCCGTCCGTTCCCGCCGTTGAACCCGACGAACCCGACGAAATCCCTGAGCCACCGGAGGACCACGTTCCGGTCATCCGGCCGGACGGCGGGGAGGACACCAGCGCGTGGGACGTGCCCGCGGGCGGTCTGCCGTGGCTCGTGCCGTTCCCGGTCACCACGGCTGCCGACGGTGAGCGGGAAGGGGACCGAAAGGCTCCCGACTACGCGTTGCGCGACAGCGAACCGTGGGAAGGCCGTCCCGCACCTGATCCCGGCTACGACACCTGGCGCAAGGCCAAATGGGCTGAGAACAGCGCGATGGAGCAGGAGCCGAGACCACTCATGTGTGGCGGCCCCGAGATGACACCGGAGGAGTTGGCCGAGCGGGAAGCGGCGCGAGCCAAGGCCGAGGCCGAAGCCAAGGCCGCCGAGGCCGAGGACGACGACGAGAACAAGAAGGAACGATCGAGCGCGGACCTGCTGGTCCGGGACGATGCCGCATGGGGCAGCGGGCCTGCCGTGCCACCGTCCGGAGTGATCGGATGACAAGGCACTTGCACACGAGTGAGGCACCGGAATGAGCACCGTCACGGTCAAGCGGCCCCCGCGGGCCGCCGGGCCGCAGATGCCCGACGGCGAAGTGGAGTTGCAGGAACCGCCGGTGATGGCGGAGCCCGCGGCGATGGATTTCCGGTCGGCCGCGATGTTCCTGCCGATGGGCATCGGCTCGATGGCCATGGTGATGTTGTTCGCGTCGTCGACACGGTCGTCGGTGATGTACATGATCGGTGGCGCCATGGGTGTGGGGCTGCTGGCCATGGGCCTGAGTCAGATCGGCCGTGCTGGTGCCGAGCGTAAGCGGAAGATGAAGTCGGAACGCCGCGACTTCCTCCGCTACATCGCGCAGCTGCGGGTGAAGGCACGGCAGGCCGCGGATCAGCAGCGGCAGTCGGTGGTGTGGAACCACCCGTCGCCGTCGTGGCTGTGGTCGGTTGTGGACAGTACGCGGTTGTGGGAACGCCGGGCCAACGACGAGGACTTCGGCCGTGCCCGGATCGGTCTGGGCACGCAGGCGGCGGCCGTCGAGTACACGGCGCCGTCGACCAAGCCGATCGAGGACTTGGAGCCGTTGTCGGCGATTTCGTTGCGACGCTTCCGTGAGGCGTACCGCACAGTGTCGGGCATCCCGATCTCGGTGGGGCTGCGGAGCTTCACCAGCGTCGAGTTCGCGGGTGACCGCGACGGGGCCGTGGCGTTGGTTCGTGCGGTGGTCGGGCAGTTGGTGACGTTCCACTCGCCGGACGAGTTGCGGGTGGCGGTGTTGACCAGCGAGGCGGGTCAGCCGGAGTGGGACTGGATCAAGTGGTTGCCCCACAACGCCCACCCGACGTCGATGGACGCGGCCGGGCCGCTGCGGATGCTCGCCTGCGACCACGACGAGCTGATGGACGTGCTCGGCGACGACATCACCGACCGCGGCGACCACGAACCGGGCAGCAAACCCGGTGTGGTCGAGCCGTTCATCGTGATCGTGGCGCACGGGGTGGAGATCCCCGAGTCGTCGCGGTTGCTCAACGGTGGTCTGCGCAACCTCGTGCTGCTGGACGCGACCGGCAACATGCCCGGTGGTCCCAAGGTTCTCCGCCTCACTGTCGACGGCGACGACGTGCGGTTCCCCGCCGGTGAGGACACCGGGACCGCCCAACGCGACGAGCTGAGCCTGGTGCAGGCGGAGGCGTTGGCCAGGCTGATGGCGCCGAAGCGGACGAGCGGCGCGGTCGACATCGTGGACCAGCCGTTGGAGAACGACTTCGAGTTGACCACCCTGCTCGGTATCCGCGACCCGCACACGTTCGACGTGGCCGCGAAGTGGCGTACCCGCGCGGCTCAGCGGTCGCGGCTGTCGGTGCCGATCGGCGTGACCGAGGACGGCGAGGTCGTCGACCTCGACCTGAAGGAGTCCGCGCAGGCCGGGATGGGTCCGCACGGGATGCTGATCGGGGCGACCGGGTCCGGCAAGAGCGAGTTGCTGCGCACGCTGGTGTGTGCGCTCGCCGCCACCCATTCGTCCGAGATCCTGAACATGGTCCTGGTCGACTTCAAGGGTGGCGCGACTTTCCTGGGTATGGACAAGTTGCCGCACACCTCCGCGTTGATCACGAACCTGGCCGACGAGCTGCCGTTGGTCGACCGGATGCAGGACGCGTTGAACGGTGAGCTGGTGCGACGGCAGGAGCTGTTGCGAGCCAGCGGTTTCCCGTCGTCGTTCGAGTACGAGAAGGCGCGTGCGGGTGGCGCGACGCTGGTGCCGTTCCCCGATCTGCTGGTCGTGGTCGACGAGTTCAGCGAGCTGCTGGCCAGCAAGTCGGAGTTCATGGACTTGTTCGTGTCGATCGGCCGTCTCGGCCGCAGCCTCGGTGTGCACCTGCTGCTCGCCTCCCAGCGGCTGGAGGAAGGCCGGATCCACCGCGTCGAGGGGCACCTGTCGTACCGGATCGCGCTGCGGACGTTCTCGTCGATGGAGTCGCGTGCTGTCATCGGTGCCGCGCTGGCGTACGAGCTGCCGTCCGCTCCCGGCAACGGTTATCTGAAGTTCGACAACACGAACCTGGTGCGGTTCAAGGGTGCCTACGTCTCCGGGCCCTGCGCGCCGAGCGGCGGGCCGGTCGCCACCGGGGAAAGCAAGGCGCACGCCGAAGTCGTGCCGTTCCGGACGCAGCCGTACCCGACCCTGCACGCCCTGCGGTCCACCGAGGACGAAGAGGAGCAGCCGGAGGGCAAGCCGGAGAAGGAGACGCCGTCGGACGCGCCCTCCCTCGCGGACGTCCTGATCAGCCGGTTGAAGGGAGCCGGTCCGCCCGCGCGGCAGATCTGGCTGCCGCCGCTGTCGGAAGCACCCAGCCTGGACGGGTTGCTGCCTTCGGTGGTGCCGGACCCGGTGCGCGGTATGACGGCGGACGACCCGAGCAGCCGGGGTGCCTTGCGCGTCCCGGTCGGTGTCGTCGACCGGCCTTACGAACAGTTGCGGGACCTGCTGGTCGCCGACCTGTCGGGCGCCGACGGACACGTCGGGGTCGCGGGCGCGCCGCAGAGCGGCAAGTCGACACTGCTGCGGACGCTGATGCTGGGACTCGCGCTGCTGCACACCCCCGAGGAGGTCCAGTTCTACTGCCTGGACTTCGGCGGCGGTGGCCTGATGTCGGTCTCCGGGTTGCCGCACGTCGGCTCGGTGGCGACCCGGATGGAACACGACCGCGTCGTGCGCACCATCGCCGAGCTGGACCAGTTGCTGGAGCGCAGGGAAGCACTGTTCGCCGAGCACGGGTTCGAGTCGATCACGGCCTACCTCGCGGCCAGGGCCCGTGGCGACGTGGAGGACCCGTTCGGGCACGTGTTCCTCGTCGTGGACGGCTGGTTCACCGTCAAGCAGGACTTCATGGACGTGGAGACCAAGATCGGCGAGCTGGCCTCGCGTGGCCTGTCCTTCGGCATCCACGTGGTGTTGAGCGCGACCAGGTGGTCGGAGATCCGGCCGTGGCTGCGTGACCTGCTCGGCACGAAGTTCGAGCTGCGGCTGGGCGACTCGATGGAGTCCGAGGTCGGCTCGCGCAAGGCCGCGACCGTGCCCACCCAGCCCGGTCGCGGGATGACGGCCGAGGGGTTCCACTTCATCGGCGCTCTGCCGCGGTTGGACGGGTCGTCCGAGGTCGATGACCTGGCCGAGGCGACGAAAGCGATCTGCGGTGAGTCGCGGGCGTTCTGGCCGGGACGTGGCGCGCCGCCGGTGCGGATGTTGCCGACCCAGTTGCCCGCCACGGAACTCCCGGCGCCGCAGCGGGAATTCCAGGTGTGCATCGGCTACGACGAACAGCGGTTGCAGCCGGTGTGGCACGATTTCTTCACCACACCGCATCTGATGGTGTTCGGCGACAGCGCGACCGGCAAGACGAACCTGCTCCGCCTGGTGCTGCGCTCGATCCGCAGCCGCTACAGCCCGGACGAGGCCAAGATCGTGCTCGGCGACACCCGCCGCGACCTGGACCAGGAGGTGCCCGCGGAGTACGGCGTCGGCTACGGGTTCAGCGCCGACTCGTTGTTCGAGCTGGCCAACCAGACTGTCGGGTCGATGGCGAAACGGGTACCGGGACAGGACATCACGTCCGAGCGCATGCGCAAGCGGGACTGGTGGAGCGGTCCCGAGGTGTTCCTCGTCGTGGACGACTACGAACTGCTCGGCCGAGGCGGCGCCAGTTCACCGCTGGAACCGTTGCTGTCGATGATCCCCCAGGGCGTCCACATCGGACTGCATCTGGTGATCGCCAGGAGCACGTCCGGCGCGATGCGCGCCATGCTGGACCCGGTGATCCGCAGGCTGTGGGAGCTGGGCACACCCGGCGTGCTGCTGTCGTACCCCAAGGAGGAGGGGAAGTTCCTCGGGGAGGCGCCGCCGCGCAAGCTGCCGCCCGGCCGTGCCCAGCTCGTCACCCGGCGGGGAATCGGACTGATCCAGACCGGACTGGTGACGGTCGACGCGTATGAGAGGAGTGGCTCGTGACCAGCGTGCGTGTCGCGGAGCTGTGCCGGATCACGGTCTTCGGGCCGGACGGCAAGGTCGACCTGGCGGTGCCGGTCTCGACGACCGTGGCCGACCTGGTCCCGGTGCTGCTGAGCCACACCCGCAAGCACCAGCCGGGTCCCGCCGACCAGCAGGGTTCCTGGGTGCTGCAACGGCTGGGCGAGCCCGCGTTCGACCATGACGGCACACCGGAGACGCTCGACTGGCTCGAAGGCGAGCAGCTGTACCTGCGCCCGGCCGACAACCCGTTGCCGGAGCTGGACTTCGACGACCTCGCCGACGGTATCGCGACCTCCGTCGTGCAGCGCGGTGACCGGTGGAAGCCCGAGTACAACCGCGTGCTGTTCCAGGTGCTGTCCGGTGCTCTGGTCGCGGTGGTCGGACTGGCCCTGCTCGACGACGGGCCGACCGCGTTGCACGCGGGCTTCGCCGGTGGCCTGAGCGGGTTGTTCGTCATCATCTCCACGGTGGTCGCCCGTACGCTCGACGACCTGGCGCTGTCGCGGTTGTGGGGGCTGGCCGGGTGCGTTTTCGCCGGGCTGACCGGGGTGATCGCGGCTGACGGCGTGCCGGACGCGGCGTCGCCGACCCCCATGGGCATCCTCGTCGGCGCCGCGGGCGCCGCTCTGGTGGCGGTCGTGTTGCTGGCGTTGCGGAAGTTCGCCGCGAACGGGATCCCGTTCGCCCCGTTCGCCACGGTCCTGCTGGTCGCGGTGGCGACGATCTGCGGCGTGTGGATGGGCCTCGGTTTCGAGTGGACGGTCGGGCAGGTCGCCGGAGTGCTGGCCACCGTGATGTTCGGTGTGGTGATCTGGTCGCCGAAGACGACGATCCGGATCGCCTACCTCCGTGGGCCGCAGTTGCCGCGCAACGCCGAGGACCTCCAGCAGGACGTCGACCCAGCTCCCGCGCACGAGGTGGCTGTACGGACCGCGACGGCCGACCGGTACGTCAGCGTCACCATGGTCTGCGCGAGCGTGGTGTTCGCCGCGGCCTTCCCTTTCATCCTGGCTGTGCCCGGATGGATCGGGTGGACGCTCGTGACCGTGGTGTCCAGCGCGATTCTGCTGCGGGCGCGCAACTTCCTCGGCGTATGGCAGCGGCTGGCGCTCACCGCGGCCGGAACGATCGGGTTGGCGCTGGTGGCGCTGGACCTGGCCCAGATGTTCACGCCGGGCTGGCGGATCGTCCTGCTCGTCGGCCTCCTGCTCGTCCTCTACGGACTGATGCAGGCGGCGCTGCGGCCGGTGGGCCGCCGGATGCTGCCGGTCTGGGGCCACCTGGCGAACATCTTCGACACCTGCACGGCACTCGCGATCGTCCCGCTGTTGTTGCAGCTGCTCGGGGTGTACGCGTGGGCACGCGGACTGTTCGGGTGAGGGCGGGCCATGCAGACACAGCGTGACCACCTCAACGCCTACCAGTTCATGATGGGCCGGATGAGCTCCGCGCTCGTCCTCGCCGACCCGGCCAGCCCCGAGATCCCCGCGCGGCGGGCGATCGTGGGCATGATCGTCGGTGTGCTGCTGGCGGTGCTGATCGCCATCGGCTTCGTCGCCTACGGCGCGATCGTGCCCGGTGGCAACAGGGACTGGCAGGCCAAGGGTGCGACCGTCGTGGAGAAGGAGACCGGCATCATGCTGGTCAACGTCGACGGCAGGCTGCACCCGACGCTGAACTACGCGTCGGCGAAGCTGCTGGGCAACAACTCCAAGGTCGCGATGGTGTCGAAGGCGTCGATGAAGGACGCGCCACGCGGCAGTGTGCTGGGGATCCCGAACGCGCCGCAGGCGTTGCCGTCGGCACAGGACATCGGCGGGTCGAGCTGGCTGACCTGCCTGCCGGGTTCGTGGGACGACTCGGTGTCCGCCGACCGCGCGCCGAACGTCCTCTTCGACCCGGTCGTCCCGTCCGTGCCGCTGCCCGACGAGCGCTACCTGCTCGTGAAGTCCGCTGCCGGGAGCCAGTACGTGGTCTGGCGCGGTATGAAGTTCAAAGTGGACGATCCGATCGTCACCGTCGCGCTCGGCATGGCCACCGCGCGGCCCGTGCCCGCCCCGCAGGCGTGGCTGAACGCGCTGGTGGACGGCCCGGCTCTGGCCCCGGCCGCGATCGACCGGGCGGGCACGCCTGGAAGCCCGGTCGGCGGTCAGCCACGCAAGGTCGGCCAGCTGTTCGAGCACCAGGCCGGCAACGGCGACACGGAGTGGTTCGTCCTGCGCGCGGACGGCATCGCGCCGGTGAGCGCGACCGAGTTCGCGTTGCTGGCCGCGTCCACCGGCTCGCAGCCGGTCCGCGTCGACACCGCGGCCATCGCCTCGGCCCCGCGTTCCAGCGACCAGTCGCTGCTCAAGCGGCTGCCCGACCTGAGCCGCTCGCGGTGGCTCGACCACGGCCAGAACGCGCTGTGCCTGCGGCAGACTCCCGTCGGCGCGCAGGTGGAAAGCCAGATCGCGATCGCCGCGGGCGGTGCGCTCGCGGGCAACAGCGTCCAGGTGCGACCCGGGGCAGGCGTGATCGTCGGGGCGCTGCCCGTCCCGGCGGGCCGGAAGGTGCCGGACCGGTACCTGATCACCGACGAGGGCCGCAAGTACCTGATGCCGGACGACGAATCGATCAAGGCGCTGGGGCTGGCCGGGGCACCGGTTCGGCCGATGGCTGGCGACATGCTCGCCGGGGTGCCGAGTGGTCCGGTGCTCAGCAAGGCGGCGGCGGCCGCCAGCGAGAAGGGATGAACTGATGTCGGCACGGTCCTCATTGGCCTCGTTGCGCAGGCGTCGCCGTGGCGACGCGGGGTTCTCGCTTGCCAAGCACACGGTTGGCAACGCGCTCGTGGTGTGCCCGGAGGACCGGATGTCCGCCGAGGCGCAGCAGTTGGCGATGTCCGTGGCACCGGACACCGAACACGAGATGGTCGTCGTCGACCTGCCTGCCGGGATGCCGGTCGCGGCGTGGGACTCGGTCGCGCAACTGCTGCCAAGACACCGGCGAGGGGTCCGGTTGATCATCGGCGGGCGGTCGCGGGAAGCCACCGCGCTGACCGGCCAGTGGCTGTCGGAACGGATCGGCCGCACGGTCGTCGCGCCGGACGGTGCGATATTCCGCGGTACCGGCGGGACGTTGTTCGTGCACTCGGGCAAGGGCAGCGGCTGGGTCAAGTTCCGGCCGGGCCGCGCCCCGGAGTGGGACGCGAAGCGGTTCCCCCGCCCGTCGTGGGATTCCGGCGCGGTCGACGCGTGGGCGACCAGTTCGGCGGGCATGGCCGACCCGATTCCCGGTGGGGTGTGGATCCACCCGGCGGCCAGTGACGCGGACCTGAGCGGGCACTGGTCGCAGTTGGTGCGCGGGATGCCGTGCCAGCCGGACTCGCTCACCATCGTGCTCGGCTGCCCTGGCCTGCCCGCGCTGTCGCTCGACGACGTGTCCCGGTTCTGGCAGCGCCTTGACGAGGGCGTCCGCGACAAGGTGCGCTTCGTCCAATATGGACCTGTCCGCGTGTCGGACGGCGACACGCTCGGGCAGGCGCTCGCGGACCTGCTGGGCGCGCGAGTGGTCTGCTACCCGGGCATGCCGGTCGGTTCGCCCGCGGTCCCGGCCGTCTACACCGTGTGCGAGGACGGCGGACTGGGGTGGCAACCGTTTGCCCGTGAGCTCGCGTACACGCCCAAATCCGACGCCGAGTTCCGCTCCATGCCGAAGTTGCTGAGCCACCGCGTTCCCGTCGAAGGCGTCGAGCAGGTCACCCCCGGGGTCTACTGGTACACCCCGGACGCGGTTCTCGAGGTCGTCCAGTCGGGACTGTGGATGCGGCCACGGCAGGACCCGCAGAACGCGGACGCGGTGCGTGCCGAACCATGGCAGAACGAGGTCGCGCTGCTCGCCTTCGACGCCACCGACAGCGCGATGTCCGAGCGGATGCGGCTGTTGGCGCAGGACGTCCTGGCCCGGTTGGATCCCGCGACCCGCGTCCGGTGCCGACTCGTGCCCGCTTCGGACCTGGGCCGGGGCGTGGTCCGCGTCATCGGTCCCGCGCGGGGTGAGCTGGAACCGACGTCGGACCAGCCGGTGTGGTCGTCGACCGAGACCGTCCGCCTGGCGGCCGTCCTCGCGGACTCGTCGGCAGAGAGCCCGTTGGCCGAAAGGTCGGTGACTGTCAGCACCGCAGTGGAGAGCCAGGTTCCCGAGGTGGCACTGGACGAGGGCCCGGCCGAGCGCACGGTCGCGATGACGACAGTGGCCCCGTCCCCACCCCCTGCCGACAAGGCCGCCGCTGACAAGGCCGCTGCGGTGCCGGAACCGCCCGCGGTGACCGGACCGGCGTCGGCGATGGCGATCCGGTTGGAGAGCTCGGTCGGGGCGAGCTTCGACGAACCGGCACCTCCCGCACCGGTCGGCGAAGCGACCACCGCCGAACCCGTCGCGCCGCAACCGCCTGCGGCACCACCGAAGAACGAAGCCCCTGCGGCACAGCGCAAGCAACCCGTGCGACGCCAGCCGACGCCCGAGCGGGCGGCCTCCGCGCTGGCGAGCCACGACCTCACGCAGGAGCGTGCGTGGTTGCGCAAGACGTTGAGCCGCGACTTCGACACGATGGCGCACTCGGTGTCCCGGATCCTCTCCGAGCACCCGGGGTTCCAGGGCGACGCCCGCTCGTCCGCCGACGTGCTGGCCGACACGGTGGCCGTGCAGCTCTACCTCTCGGCCCGTGGCGAGTCGATCGACCAGGCTTTGCGCACGGCTGCCAACGGGCCGCACGTGCCGTTCGCCCGCTGCGTGGTGTCGGGGTTGACGAGGCTGCCGTCGCACCGCGGCGCGACGATCTTCACCGCGTCACCGGCCGAGGCGCAGTGGCAGCTCTACCGCCAGCGCAACCTGGTGACCGACTGGAGCTTCATCCACGCGCTCACCGAACCGGGTCCGGACCAACAGGGCGACACCGACGTACTGGTGTGGTCGATGACCGCCCGCCGGACCAGGTTGCTGGAACCCGGCGGCGCCGACCAGGTCGACAACCGCGTGGTGTTCGTGCCCGGCACCAGCTTCAAAATCCTGGAGTTGGCCGGGCCGCAGGCGGACGGCACACGCGGGCGGATCCTGCTGCGTGAGCTCGCCGCGTCCGAGATCGACGAGAACGGCCGCGTCGACACGCGGGCATCGCTGGACGAACTGGGGCTGACCTCGTTGCGGCAGTGCGTCGAACGTTGGGCGAGCGCACCGCTCAAGGGCGCTGTCGGCGAGTCGGCCGCGTCCCGCTTCGGCGCCATGCCGGGACTGGTCGGAGAGGGTGACGGGTGATGAATCTGCTGGTAGTGGGCGGCGACCGGGCGGGGGCGTACCCCACGATCGGTGCCGCGCTCGCGGCGGCCCGCGACGGCGCGACGATCAGCGTCCGGCCCGGTCGGTATGAGGAGAACCTGGTCGTCTCCCGGACGGTCAGCATCACCGCCGACGAGGGCGCGGGCACGGTCGAGGTGCACGCGGCCACGGACAGCGTGCTGATCGTCGACTCGGAAGGCGTGCAACTGCGCGACCTGTGGCTGTCCTGCGGGGACGGCGAGGTCGCCGCGATCGACGTCCGGCGTGGGGAGGTCGCGCTGGACGGCTGCCGGGTCACCGGGTCGTCGTGGGCGGCGCTGCTGACCCGGGGGACTGGTTCGCTGGCCGCTCGTGGTTGCGAGGTGAGCAACGCGGGCGGCGCGGGCATCGTGATCACGTCCGCCGCCCCGAGCACTGTTGAGGACACGGTCGTGACCGACGTGGCCTCCTCCGCCGCGGTGGTCGGTGAGGACGGTTTCCTGACGCTGCGGCGGGTCGAGGTACGGCGGCCGGGTGGCAACGGTATCTGTGTCAACGGCCGCGGTCTGTGCGTGGTCGAACAGGGCACGATCACGGAGTCGGCCAAGCCCGCGATCGTCGCCGAGCAGCAGGGCAGGCTCACGATCAACGATCTGACCGTGCGGGACGGCGCGAACGTCGACCTCTACCTGACCAGCACCGGTTCGATCACGATCACCGAGTCCACTTTCGCCGGTGCCGCCGCGCAGTCCGCGCACATCGCGGGGACCACGAAGCCGTCGCTGCGCGGCTGCACCTTCACCTCGGCCGGTCGTTGCGGCGTGCAGGTGACGGGTCAGGCGTCGCCTCGGTTGATCGAGTGCACGATCGAGGATTCACCGCTCGGGTTCGTCGTGGACGCCGAAGCCTCGCCGTACTTCGAGAACACCGCGGTGCGTGGCTCCACCGAGGCGATCGGGACCGTGGCCACCACGTCGACCGCTCGCTTCGCCCGTTTCCGGGCATCCGCGACGACGGGTGCGGGCGTGCTGGTCCATGACGGCTCGGTCGCGTTCGACGACACCTCCATCGAAACAGGCCCGGCGGCCGCGCTGGAACTGGCCGGATCGGCCCGCGCGACACTCACCGACGTGCGGATCGCCGCGGGCGCCGACGCGGCCGTCGTGCTCACCGGCACAGGGTTCGCCGAGCTGACCTCGGCGCTCCTGCGGGGCGGCGGTCTGGACGTCGGCGCCGGTGAGGTTTCGTTGCGGGACAGCGAGATCGTCGACGCGACAGTCGACGGCATCAGTGTCGCCAATGGCGGCAGGCTCGTCGGTACCCGTTGCCGGGTTCGCGGCGCGGGCAGGCACGGCATCCGCATCGCCGACGGCGGCAAGGCGGAGCTGGTGGAGTGCGAGGTGCTGGACAGCGCCGAGAACGGTGTGCACCTGGAGACCACGCAACCGGTGCGGCTGAGCCAGTGCGTGGTGAAGAACAGCGGTGGCGAGGCGGTCCGGCGTCCGTCCGTCGAGGACCGGGCGGTGGTCGAGAACCTGGTCACCGACGGCGCCACTACGGTATCACCGTCCATTCGGGACGAACCGGTACCTGTGGAAACGAGTTTGCGTGAGGCTGGTGGTGCCGTGCTGGACGGTCCGTTGGCCGAGCTGGACTCGTTGATCGGGCTCGATGGTGTGAAACAGGAAGTGCGTAGCCTGATCAACCTGATCAGGACGTCGCAGATGCGGCAGGCGATGGGTTTGCCGATGCCGCCGATGAGCAGGCACCTGGTGTTCGCAGGTCCTCCTGGTACCGGTAAGACCACGGTCGCCCGGCTCTACGGCGCGGTGCTCGGTGAACTGGGCATCCTCAAGAGCGGGCACATGATCGAGGCCGCCCGTGCGGACCTCGTCGGCCAGTACATCGGCTCGACCGCGATCAAGACGACCGAGCTGGTCACCAAGGCGCTCGGTGGGGTGCTGTTCATCGACGAGGCGTACACCCTGACCGCGGCGACCGGTGGTGTCGGTCCGGACTTCGGTCAGGAAGCCGTCGACGCACTGATGAAGATGATGGAGGACCACCGCGACGAGCTGGTGGTCATCGTCGCGGGTTATTCGGAATTGATGGAGAAGTTCCTCCAGTCCAACCCCGGTCTGGCCTCCCGGTTCACCCGCACGATCGAGTTCCCGAACTACAGCGTGGACGAGTTGGTGACGATCACCAGCAACCTCTGCGGCAAGCACTACTACGAGCTGACCGACGACGCGGTGGACGCGCTCGTCGAGTACTTCACCCGCGTGCCCAAGGGTGAGACGTTCGGAAACGGCCGCGTGGCGCGGAAGTTGTTCGAGGCGATGATCTCGACCCAGGCGTCGAGGCTCGCAGTGGCCCCGCCTACGCGAGGCGCGGACTTCAGCAGGTTGACCGCTGAGGACCTGGCGCCGCAGATCGCGATGCTGGAACAGATGCCAGTCGAGCAGACGGCTTCGTCCGACCCCTCGGACGATCCCACCTCGGCCGTGCGGGACAGCCTGGCGGGACGGCGGTTGTCCGGACTGATCGGGATGGACCGGCCTCGCCAGTCGGCGATCGCGGCGCTCGTGTCGTTGTGCGAGCGCCGCAACCAGCGCTGGGCGCTGGGGCAGTACGGCAACGCGGTGCTGACCGGCCCGAAAGGCAGCGGCAGACGCGAGTTGGCCCGGTTCTACGCACAGGGACTGTCCGAGCTGGGGCTGGTCGGCATCGGTCAGGTGGCGTACACCTCACTCACCGAGGACCTGCGGCCCGAATGGCCCGGGCAGGCAGAGACGTTGACTCGCAAGGCATTTCAGGACGCGCGAGGCGGAGTCATCGTCGTGGACGTCGACGCCATGGGAGAGCCGCAGCAGGAGGAGGCAGAGGCGCTGCTGGCCGCACTGCGCGAGCACACAGCGGACCCGGTGGTGGTGCTGACCGGAACCCGCGCGGGTGTGGAGCGCTTGTTCGGGAGGGTGCCGCAGGTACGCGACAGCTTCGGGCAATGGTGGGAGATCGAGGCGTACACCTCACTCGACCTTGCCACGATCGCTGTCCGGTACCTGCGCGACCGCGGCCACGAGGTGCCCGACGACGTGCGCGGCGCGATCCGTGGCCACATCGAGCAGTCCGGCGAGTGCACGGTGCACGGCGTCCACCAGTTCGCCCGGCACCTGGCCAGGCTGGCCGCGTCGCGCACGCTAGCCGTCGCCGACGTCACCGGGCTGGCCGGGCTCGTTCCGGCCGTCGAAGGGTTCGCCTCGGTCGGCTGAGATGACGGTCCGGGCAGTTGCGCTGCCCGGACAACTCCCGTTGCGCCCTCGCCCAGCGAGATGGCGCCGGTTTGGCGTTGACTTGATCGGAACACTGTCAGGAGGTCGCATGTCCGGAGTGGATCGCCGCAACGTGGAGATGTTGCGCGACGAGTACGAGCGCCAGGTGACGAACCTCGCGGAGATGCAGAAGCGGATCAGCGAGGTTTCGGCGACCGCGGTGTCCCCGCGCCGCGAGCTGTCGGTCACGGTCGGCCCGCAGGGCGTGTTGACGGAGCTGAACTTCCTGTCCACCGCGTACCGCCGGTTGGCCAAGAACGAGTTGTCCGCACTGGTGATGAAGACGATCGCCGACGCGCGGGCCAAGCTCAACGACCAGCTCGCCGAGATCATGACACCGATGATGCCGCCCGGCCTGGACCTGAAAGCCGCGCTGGAGGGCAAGGTCAGCGCCAAGGACCTGGCGCCGGACGAGTCCAGGCTGCCACCACTGCTGCGGGAACGCCTGAACCGAGGCTGAGCGGAGGACGAGATGAACCAGTTCTGGGTCGACCCGGAGAGCCTGTCGCGCACAGGCGAGGGCTACAACTACGTGAAGGACCGGCTGACCTCGCTCAAGCGCACGTCGGGCGACCTCGGCTACCGGTACCAGGCGAGCTTCGGTGACGACGACGTGGGCAGGGAGTTCTTCACGAACTTCCAGGACGGCCAGAAGATCTTCGTCGACGGCGTCGACAGCCAGGCCAAGCGGATCGGCTACGTCGGCGACGGCCTCAACGAGAACGGGCGGATCTACGGCGCCGCCCGCGACGATGCCGAGATAGCGGCGCACAGGTTCAGGACCGCGGCGGAGAACGGCCCGGCGGACAGCACCAAGAAACACTATGTGGACGGCAAGCCGCCTGTCGGGATGACGATGCGCAGCGACGGGGACGCGCCCGACGGACAGAAGACACCGTTCAACAAGGCGGTGTCGAACAAGATAGCCGTGGCGCGGGACGGCGGCGGCGCGGTACCGTCCAAAAAGGGCATACCACCGCAGAAACCGAACCTCGGCGTGGAACCGAACAAGAACTTCGTGAAGTCACAGCGGCCATTTCCCGGGTCCTACCCGTTGCGCGGAATCGACAGGGAGAGCCTGCAGTTCCGGTCACCGGAGATGATTTCCGCGCTGGGCCTGCACGCGCTGCGCGAGAACGAGCAGCCCATGGTCGGTGGTCGTCCCTTGGAGCCGGGACAGCGCATCGTCAGCGCGACCGAGCTGCCGGGCGGTGTGGTGTGGATCGGCATCGACCGTTACTCCAGCATCACCCCGTTGGGCCCCGACAGCCTGACGCTCCAGGACCCGAACGACCCGAACGTGTCGTCGCCGTACCCGGTGGACGGCAAACAACGGCTCTTCCTCGTCACGGTGAATCCGGAAGCGACGGACAGGCCGTACAACGAACAGGTCTTCATGGAAATCCGGGGCAACGAGAAACCGAGTTACTACCGCTACGACAAGTAGGCGAGTGATCCGGCCGGGTTCGGCGAATCGAATGGTGTGGTGAACGATGGGTGAGATCCAGATCCCCCGGGACGGCTTCTGGGCGCCCATTTACTATTCGATGTACGTCCTGGCCGAGAAGCCGCCGTTGGTGATCTCGCAGCACATGTACGCCCTCGCCCAGGAGATGCGGGACGACGCGGGCAACCTCAGCGGGATCACGGGCGGCGTCAACGAACTGAGCGGCCGCGTCTGGGGCACCATCAACGGCCAGACCGCGGACGCGTTCGCCAACCACATCAAGGGAATCACCGACCCGGTCGAGGCGCTGAACCTGGCGGCGGCCTACACGGCCGACCTGGTCGACGAGTTCGGGCTGAACGGTGAGGAAGCCGAGTACGGCATCCTCACCGCGCTCGCGATCTTCGCGGCCGGGATCGCCGCGTGCCTGGCGTTGGGGTGGCCGCAGTTGATCCCCGAGTGGATCGCCTCCGGGCGGGATGCGGTCAGCAAGCTCGCGAACATCGCCAACCAGCAAGCGCGGACGCTCAGCGGGTTGCTGAAGAAGGCATGGGGTCCCCTCAACGAGGCCCTCCAGGAAGGAGCCGAAGCCTCATTGCCGCAGGGGATCACCACGCTGAACGGCAGACGCAAGGACGGCTGGGACGTGAAGGCCATCTTCGCCGAGGCCGTCGTCGGCGGGCTGACCAGGCTCCTGCACGGTCCGGCGTACAGGCTGATCAAGTTGAACAAGGATCTCGACAACTTCGTGAAGAAGCCGATCGGGACGGGACAACTCGACGCGCTCACGGAGATGCCCGCCGAAGTGATCGGCATCGGCATGTTCTACGGTGCCGAGGGCCTTGCCAACCTCGACATGCTCCAGACGTGGGTGTCCAGCTCCGCGACGAGCTCGATCGAGCGCAAAGTCCAGATCGACGCGGTGAACCGGTACATCGACAAGCACGGCGCGCCACCGCCGTGGATGATGAACAAGCACGGTGGCCCCGGACCGAACATGCCGCGCCCGGAGACGCCCGGCCAGACGGACTCGAAGGTCCCCGGTGGCGAGTCGAAGGTGCAGGGCGGGCCGGACACGAGGATCACCGGTGGTAAGCCGGACTCGAAGGTGCAGCCCGGACCGGATTCGAAGGCGCAGCCGGGGCCGGGGCCGGATTCGAAGGTGCCGCCGCTCGTCACCGAGTCGAAGGTGCCAGGTTCGAAGGGGCCCGTCGGCGGCGACACACCGGATCGGCAAGAGGCCCCACCACCTCCGTACCAGCCTGTCGAGGCACCGCCGCCGTACTCACCGCGTGGCGAAGCACCACCCAAGCAGGTGTGGAACGGCCAGCAACCGCCGCCCGTCCAACCACCGGCTGGATCACCGCCCGCACAGCCTCCGGCCGCACAGCCTCCGGCCGCACAGCCTCCGGCCGCACAGCCTCCGGTAGGGCAGCCACCTGTGGGCTCGCCGCCTCCGGTGGCCGGTCAGCCGCCAGTGTCCTCACCTGCTCCGGTACCACCTGTCCAATCGACGCCCGTCGGTTCACCGCCCCCGGTTTCGCAGCCTCCCGTGGGGTCCACACCTCAGGTGCCGACACCGCCTGCGGCCTCACCCCCTGCGGTGACACCGGTTTCGGCGCCGCCTCCTGCTGCCGTGCCGCCTGTGGGGTCTCCTCAGGGTTCGGCTCCGCCGCCTGGATCGGTTTCGCCGATCGGTTCACCGCCCGCTGCCGCGCCACCTCCCGCGGCTGGGCCTGCCTCGGCGTTGCCTCCCATTGCTGCTCCGCCTCCTCCTGCTGCTCCGCCTCCCGTCGCGCCTGTCTCGGCGCCGCCTCCTGTGTCCGCTCCGCCTGCTGCTGCGCCGCCCTCCGGGTCGACGTCGCCTGTGGGTTCGTCGCCGCCGTCTGGGGCTGTGCTGTCGGGGAACACGTCGGTTTCAGTGCCACCGCCCGCCGCCTCACCGCCCGCCGCCCCGCCGTCTGGGGCTGTGCTGTCGGGGAACACCTCGGTTTCGGCACCCCCGCCTGTGCCGCCGCCTCTGCCCGCGCAGCCCGCTGGGCCGTCTTCGGTCTCGGCACCGCCTGCCGGGAGCCCGCCGTCCGGCAACACACCACCTGTCGGGTCGACCCGGCTCGAGTCCCCGGCACCGGAGGCGCGTTTCGACTTCACGTCGGACGTGGATCAGCGGGCCAAGATGGACTCGTTGGTCGAGGTGCTCACCAGCTCGATGGAGACGCGCCGTGAGGACGGCTACCTGCCACCGGTCGTGATGGTGACGGGTGCCGACGCGCATGTGGTCGCCGACGAGCTCTTCAAGCACGGCATCGCCGCGACGGCCGAGCCGGGTCGCGGTGATGGCGCCGACGTGTACGTCGACTGGACCCTCGATCGGCCTGCCAGTCACCCGTCCGAGGTGATCCTGAACGACCAGTCGTGGCGGCACAGCACCGCGACGAGTGCGTCCTGGTTCGACGCGAAGAAGGACGCGGCTCCGTCCACGGTGATCGAAGAGGCCGCGAAGACGCAGCCGATCTCGGGGCACGTGCGTGGTGAGCAGGGCGCACTGAACACGGCTGGCACGCCGTCGTGGCGAGGACCGATCGGTTACGACGTCCGCCGGTTCGAGGTGGAGCACGAGGTGCAGCCAGGCGTGCGGGTGAAGGTGCCGGTGGAGCACCACACCACGAAGCTGTACCTCGAACAGGGCAATGCCACGCCCGAGCAGATCCAGGCGCTGCGGGAGCGCGCGAAGACCGGCGTCGACGAGCTGTACAACCACGGCTACCGGATGGCCAACGGCCGCCAGTTCCACGTGTCCGTCGAGTTCGTGACCAACCGGGCCGAGGCGCACGGCGTGGTCGAGGTCGGCGAACCGGGCACTCGGGTGAACCAGCTGCATTGGCCGGTGGACGCCACCGTGCGGCAGTTGGGCCACGAGGCAGGCCACTTCCAGGGCATGTTCGACGAGTACCTGTCCAAGGACGACGTCAGGCCCGTCTTCCAGCACCAGGACGGCAAAGGCCGTGTCGTGCCGGACAACGGCCCGATGACGGAGGGCCTCGAGCAGCACGACATGACGTTCAAGCCCCGCAACCTGTGGCTCATCGAGAACCGGAGCAAGGAGTTCTGGAGCACCTCCGACACCGACTTGTCGGCTGCCGACAACTACCCCTCGCCGCCGGAAGCCGAGGTACCGCCGCCCAGCGCACCGCCCGGCACGGATCCGGAGGCGTCGTCCAGGAAACGGCGGCGCGTCGACGATCCGATCGACGACACCCCGCCGAGCACCCAGCTGAAGAAGCTCCGGCTCGACTTCGGCCACACCAACAGCGCGTTCGACGAGTTCACCGCAGGCCCGGCGACGTCGGTGACGGCGGACAACTACATCGAGACGCTGACGGAACTGGTGGACGACAACCGGCCGATGGCGTTCGTGGTGAACGCGATCCTGCCGCACGGCAAGGTCGAGCAGATTCCCGCTGTGGTCGAGTCGATCATGCGCGGGGCTCGCGGGTTCGACGGCCGGGTCGGGTTCGTGTTCGGGATCAACGCGAAGGACGGCAAGAAGAGCGCGGACCAGATCGACACCGCGCTGGCCAAGGCGAAGACGCTCATCGGCGGTATCGAACACCCGGTGGCCGTGGTGGGTCTCACCTTCGACGGCAAGGGCGGTTTCCCGTTCGGGGCGGTGCGCAACGACACGCTCGGGAGCGTGCCGACCCGAACGCTGTCCGAGGCCTTCGTCGGACAGGGCATGCACCCGTACATCTCCGTCCAGGACTTCGACATCGGGGGACGCGCGGTTCCGTCCGGTGCGCACGTCTTCAACCACTTCGAGAACAAGTTCAAGCCCGAGGCGCCTGAGGGTCGGCCGACGCGGCCGTTGCTGTTCGCGGGCGGCTACCGGACTGTCGACGGCAGTCCGGAGCTCACCGGCAAGATCGCGGAGGACATGCGCGTCAGGGACCGGTTGGCGTCGACGCACCCGCTGCTGCCGTACACGCCGGAACCGAACCTCTTCTTCGACGCGCTCCCTGTGCTCGCCGACAACAACGACGACAACAAGATCGGCAACAAGGACACCAGGAAGAAGGACTTCAGGGAAGTCGGCGGAATCTGGTTCAGCGCGACCAGCGGTGAAGCCGCGAACCTCGTGGACGCGATCGCCTTCTGGAACGCCAAGGAGTTGGCCGCCACCCATCAGCCGACGGTCACCGAGTTCATCAATGACCTGTCACCGGAGCAACGCCAGGAACTGGCCGGGGAGCTCAACGAGTCGTTGGAGGACTTCCTCGACGGCAACGACGTCAGCTCGAACACCATCCTCGACGAGCTGTTGGACAATGCCGGTGCCCAGTTGGCCGCCCAGGTCCGGATCCACGCGTTGGACGTGGCCAACGGCCATCCGGATCCGCGTCGCGGTGACATGTTCCACCTGGCCGGTGACCGGCTGAAGGAAATGGCCGCTCGTGAGTACGCACGTGGCGGTGACACCTCAGATGCCACGGACGCGCACGACGATCTGGTCCCCATGGCACGCGTTGACGTCGCCGCCAATGTCACCAACGCGGAGCAGTTGTTCGCTTTCGCGGAATCGCGTACGGAATCGCTGCGGACCAACGCGGAGAACCTCGCCCACCCGATCCGGGGCAAGTCGTTCGACGCCGACTACGTGGGTGCCGCGGTCGAAACGGACCTGGCTCGCCTGGCCAAGGAGTTCAAGAAGACAAAGACCGTTCTCCAGTCGCATGTCGCGCTCAACACGGTGCCCAACCGGTTCTACGGGCTGAGGGCCGACAAGGAGGGCACCAAGCCCTCGGCCTACCGTGCGGAGTTCCCCGCTCTGGACCACGTGGACCGTGAGCCGTTCCGGCCGTCCGACGCCACGGCGGCGAACTGGCGGCCCGCGTCCGACGAGCACGGACATTGGCTGGGCGATCAGGAACACAACAACCTGAGCATGGCGTTGTCCGCCCCGACTGGTGTCGCCGATGTCACCGCGGGTGTGCCCGATCAGCACAAGGTGGTCGCCGCGCACAACATGGCTACCGCGCGTCAAGACATCGTCGTGAACCGGATCCTCGGTTACGTCAAGAACGAGGTTCTCGGCACGGCGGGCACCGACGTGGCAGTCGGCAGCCTCTACCACGGTGTCGCCGACGCCATCGGTGACGGGACGGACGCGAACCGGTTGCGGCAGGACGTCATCGACACCGCGATGCGCTCCGCTCTGCCCACTGTGGACAAGAAGGGCAACGCCAACGACCGCAGGGACCCGCACGGCATCGGCGTGCACATCGCGACGAACCCCTCGCACGACGGCGACCTGTTCAACGCGTTCGTGCAACGCGACCGCACGGACGCGGGCAGCAGCGAAGCGACCAACGCCGTGCACACGGTCGGGAAGTTCGTCGCCGCCCACATCGGTGCCAACCTGGTGGTGCACACACCGGACGGCAAGACGGTCACGTTGACACCGTTCGGCGATCCCGTCACCGATGACGTGCACGTCGACCAGGTCGTCGAGAACGGCAAGCTCAGCTTCCGCCCGCACCAGCCGACGAGTGATCAGCTCAGTGGTTCGACTGCCGACGACTACGTCGCACGCGTGCAGGGTGTCAACCAGCCCAGGTTCACCGCCGGTTACGACACGAACTGCCTGCCGCGCGCCATCCGGACGCTGAATGCGGCCGCGCATCCCGGCCGGGCGAGCGAGTTCGTGGCCGGACCGAGTGGTCCGGTGCACCGCGACCAGGTGGCGAAGACCGGCCTGCCGCTGATGGCCAAGCAGGCTGGCGGCTACCAGGACGTTCAGGCGTACCTCAACGGCGGGAAAGGCCGTCGTGGGCTTGTGTACGCGGACCTCGGCGGTGGGAGGGGGCACTTCTTCGCCGTCGTCGAACGCGACGGGAAACTGCTGGGCGACGACGACCAGGAGGGCAGTGAGCTCTGGCCGGATTCGCCCGTCGAGGTGTGGTTCTCGCCGCACGCGTCAGATGAGGTCCTCACGCCGGTGTACACGCCGGTGGGCAGCAGGCCCGACCTGACCGGCAACGGCAGTTCGGACCCCACCGGGTGGGGTACGGGCAAGTCGCGGGACCCGCGGCCGGACCCGCGGCGGCATCCGGCTTCGTCGTCGAAAAGCAGGCAAGAGCGGGCGCTGGAGCACGACGCGCGGTCGCTCGGGGTCAGCACGGAACGGTACGCGCAGTTCACCAAGCTTGTGCCGGACGGGCAGTCGCATCCGGCGGTCGTGCGCAGCATGGCGGAAGGCCTCGGGGAGGAGCCGCGGCGTCTGGTGCGGCTGTCGGTGGCGCTGGGAGTAACACCTGCGGCGTTCATCGACGCGGCGCGGGACATAGGGTTGTCCGACCCGAAGCCGGTGTATCGGCTCGTGCGGGCGATGCCAGGGGTGTTCGGTCACCCGCGCCAGGTGCGTGTGCTGGGCCCGCACCTGGTGGAGGTCCTGCGTCAGGCCGACAACGACGCCACCGAGTTGACCGGAACGGATCTCGCCGACAGGCTGCGGGAGAACCTGCACCCGTACGGGGTACGGACGAACCACGACCTCGGTTATCTGACCGGTTTCGCCGACCGCATGGGTTGGAGCTCACGGGATCTGCCTGCGTTCAGCGCTTTGAACCGAGCCGGTGTGCCGCTGGAGTTGGTGCACGACCTGCCGAACGACTTCGCACGCGAGCACTTCGGCCGGGTGCGGGATGTGGTCGCGCGCTCCCGGGACACCGACCTGTACCTCAACGCGCTGGCTCGGGATCTGGGGCTGCCGGACAGCGACATGCTGCGTGAGGTGGCCGCGCAGTTGCGGATCGAGCGGCCGGAGACGTTGGCGCTGCTGCGTGAGGAAATCGGTCGTGCGACGGCGGGGGTCGAACACTACGACGGGGAAGCGGGCGACGCGGACTACGCGACGGCGGTCATCGCACGGATGAACGCCGACGGCCGTCTGAGTGAGCGCGTCGCCCACATGCGCGATCCCGCGAACGCGGATCGGGTCGCACGGTCCGTTGCCACCGCCATGTGGCAGAACCCTCGTTACCTGCAGCATTTCGCGCACGACATCGGACTGCCCAACGGTCACGTCGTGCACGAGGTGGCCAGGCTGCTGCGAGTGGACCGGCCGGAGTCGTTGGTGGCGTTGCGCGACGACTTCCAGCAGATCGCGGCGCCGCCGGGCTTCGTCACCGGTGACGCACGCGGAGAGGCGCGGCGGATCGTCGGCGAGCTCGAAATGGTACTGGCCCAGCTGGGCATCGACCGCGATCGTTACGTGCAGTTGAGCACCCGGTTGGGTTTCCCGGTGCTGGCGCTGGCGAAACTGGTGCGCGGCAGTGCGCATTTCCGGTCGCTGGCCGAGCGGTTCCTCACGGAGACGCAGCACTTCAAGGTCAGCGACAGCGCGATCGAGTACGCGGGGCTGTTGCGCGAGTACCGCGCTGCGCGAGCACTGAGCAGCCAGGTCCGCCCCTACCGACCCGGATCGCAGGTGAGCAGCGCCAACCCGACCATCAGGCAGTTGCAGGAATGGCATGACAACCGGCCAGGCCGGTTCATCCTGCACGGCGACGCCGAAACTCACACGGTGGTCAGGCAACTGCTCACGGCACAGGGCAACGACCGGCTGCCCAGCTACGCGGAAACGACGAACGCTCCGCTCGAGCCGAACCGGCTGGCCGCCGTCAGTTGGACGGACCTGCCGTACCAGTCCTCGAACATGGTCGAGCGCTGGTCGAAGCGGCTGGAGATCAGCAAGCGAACGGTTGCCGAGCTGGCGAGGTCACCCTGGTTCGTGCCCGGTGATGTCGAGAAGCTGGTCCGTGCGGGTGTGCCGGTGGACGACGTGCTGCGGATGAGCGAGCGCCACGGCAGGGTTCCGGCGGAGGTGCCGGGTTTGGCCGTCCAACTCGGAGTCAGCCCGCGGTACTTGGCCGACCTCGCCAACGAGTTGCAGGTCGATCCGCGTCACCTGGACTGGCTGTCGGGTCTCCTGCACTCGGCGGACTACGGCCAGGAGAAGATCAGTCCGCGGGATCTCGCCAAGCAGCTGCGCGACCATGCCAGGACTCATTTCCAGGTGCACGAGGACGAAGTCGTGCGCCCGCGGTGGGTCATGTGGTTGTTCAGCCATGCGGCGCACGAACTGGGGCCGCGTGAGGCGGACCAGTGGATGAACGGCTGGTGGGCGAAGCAGATCCCCGGCATCGAACCAGCCACTGTGGTGCGCGACGCCGGACGGACGTCGTGGTTCGACTACGGCAGCGCGGTGAAGCTGCTGTCCGATGTGGATGTCGAGGTCGACGGGGACAACTTCCGCACGGTGCGGGACCTGGCCGTCCGGTTGGGCAGACTGCCGAACGAGATCCCGGACATCGCCAGGCAGGCCGGTGTCCCCGCCGACAAGTTCTTCAAGCTGACGGCGCGGCTGCACGCCGACCCGCGCGGGCTGTTGCCGTTCAAGAGCCTGATCCGCAGCCTCAAGGACGGCGGGACGTGGTCGGGGCTCGATCGCGAGAGCCGCGAGGCGGTGGAGAAGGTGGCGAGGCGGCTCAACCGCCTCGGCCCGAACGATGGGCTCGACACCAGCAGCCGCCAGGCGATCGACGAGCTGATCGAGCACCTCAGCCAGGGCGAGGCGCGGGTGGGGCTCGACCGGGAGAGCCGCGAGGCGGTCGACAAGCTCGTGGCGTCGCTCGACCGCGACGAGAGGAGATCCGGGCGCCGCAGCCGTGAGGCGGCCGAGAAATTGGTCAGGAGCCTGCGCGCGGAACGCAGGACCCGTGACGCGACCGAGCAGCTGGTCGCCGACCTGGCGGTGGCTCTGGGACCGGACTGGGACTACACCAGGGTGTTCCGGTTCCTCGGCGAGCGGATGCCGTCCTCGCGTGAGCTGGGTGACCGGGCCGGTCTGCTGCGCGCGGCCAGGGAGTGGAGCGGCCAGACCACCGAGTCCGGCCGGTCGTCCTCGTCAGCGTCGCAGGCGTCGTGGGAGCAGATGGCGGCATTCGAGACGCTGCGGGAGAAGAACTGGTTCGACCAGTCCGACTTCGACGTGTTGGTGGAGAGTGTCGGGCGTGAGCACGAGCGGGCGGCCATCGAGCTGAGCCTTGCGCTCAACCGGATCCCGCGCAACCTCGCCCGGGCGGCCGACGCGGGCAGCATGCGGACCCAGCCGCTGACCCCACCGCAGATGCTCGACGTGGCCCTGCGGCTCAAGACGGATCCATGGGATATCCGCGCGTTCCTGCTCTCGCAGTACGTGACAGTCAAGTCCGGGACGCAAGGCCTGGCGGACGCGGTTGTGGCGCAGTACCCGAAGTGGGAGCAACGGCAGCGAGACCGACTCGGGATGGTGCAAGGCGAGTCGATCGCGCGGGTCTTCAGACATCTGACCGACCACGGCCAGACGTTCGCCGACCTGCCCGGCGACGACGCCGCTGCGGCGCGGTGGATGCGGCGACAGCGGACCGCCGAGCAGGTCGGGCTGGACCCGGCACTGATCGAGGCGGACGAACGGGACGCGCCGTGGCTGGATCACGTCGCGCTGTACCGTCTGCTGCCCACGCTGCGCCTTGCGCAGACGCCCGACGACATGCGCGAGGCGCGGGACTTCAGCCGACGGATCGGTCGGATGCCCGATGACCTGCCGCAGTTGGCCGCGTCGGCCGGGATCACCGTCGTCTACGACCTCTACCGCGTCGCACAGCGGATGGGCGCCGACCCGCGCGCGCTGCTGATGTTCCCCGGACTGGTCGACGCGCTCAAGTCGGACAGCTCCGGCCACGACAGTTCCGATGACGATTCCGACGGCGACGCCGTCGAGTACCACAAGGAGGAGACCGAGACACACGTCCGGCTGCTCGCCGGGCGGCTGGGGTGGACCGCGTCCGAGGTGTTCCGGTACATCGCCGATCGCCGCCCCACCGTGCAGGAGTTGGCGGAGGCAAGGCGATTCGCCAGGACCTGGCGGCCGTGGGACCGCGACGGCAGCGCGTTCTTCCAGGAGGCGCGGGCGTGGGCGACGACCCACGACGTGCGGCCGGATTACCGGTTCATGGCCGCGGTGGTGAGCCCCGACGAGTTCATGGCCATGCGTCGCGACCCGGCGGTCGACCCGGACCAGTTGCGCCAGGCCGTCGACTCGCTCGGGATCAGCCGGCTGCCGGACATCCTGACGCTGGCACGCACGACCGGCGTGGTGCGCGGCGAGATCGGTGCACTCGCCGGCGAGATCGCGGTGGACGCCGCCGAACTGTTCGACGTCTCGGCGCAACTGGAGGTGGACCCCGGCGACGTGGTGGCCTTCGTGCAGTCGGCCGGTGATTCGGTGCGGCGCACGGACGGCAGCCTGGACAAGGCGAAGGTCGTCGCCGGGCATCGGAAGTGGGAGACGCGTCAGCGCAGGCGGCTGGGTCTCGGGGGCAACGACTCGATCGCGGAGGTGTCGCGCCACCTGCGGCGCGCGGGCGGCCCGCAGACGTTCGCGGCACTGGACGCGATGCCCGAAAGCCAGGCGCGGCAGGAAGTCGACGGCGTCCGGCCGAGACTGCGCACGCTGGTGAACCAGCGGTGGGAGGGACGCTTCGGGCTGACCGCCGACATGATCGAAGCCGACCAGACCCAGAGGCCGTTCGTCGACTACCGACGGATCGTCGGTGCGCTCGTCACAGCGGATTCGGAACTCACCGCGGTGGCTTTCCAGGATCAGCGAGAAATCGCGCGGTCGATGCGAGTGAATCCCGGCGACGTCGGCGAAGAGGCAGCCCGGCTGGGAGTGCCGGTACGGCTGGTCAAACGCCTGACGTTCGACCTGAGGATCGACGCGCGCGGGCTGGTGGCGTTCAGTGACCTGTTGCGCACGGCACACGGCACCTTCGGCAGCGACGGCGGTACCACGTCCCGGTACGCCGAACTCAAGAGCGCCATCCGCGACCGGGTCCAGGTGTTGCGCAAGTGGTTGGTCTGGGACGACCACCTGGACGTGCACAGCTTTCTTTCCACGCTGCGACCGACGCCGCAACGCGTGGCGACGTGGATGGCCCACGGCGGCCGGCTGGTGCGCGACAGCGGGATGCCGCTCATCGAACTGTTCGGTGCGGCGGCCCAGCTGAACACCGATCCGGCGGACCTGGCGGCGTTCGTGAGCTCGAACGGTTCACTGGTACGGGACGAGAACGACGAAGTCGACTTCTTCGAGGTGGTCGACGAGTACCCGGCCTGGGAGCAGCGGCTGCGGGAGCACCTGGCCCTGCTGCCGGACGAGTCGATCGGCGCGGTCGCCGCGCTCCTGCGCAAGCGGCAGTCACCGGTGACCTTGGACTCGTTGCGCCGCATGACACCGAGCTACGCGCGGAAGTTCATCGCACTGGCGAGGAGCAAGGGCGAACTGGCGGATGTCCACGCCTCGGCGCCGACCGCCGCCGAGGTCCGTGCCTACCTGCCCACAGTGGGACTGTCGACGAAGCCGAGCATCGTCCGCCGGATGCGTGCTTACACCGCAGGCATCGGGCAGCTGCCGCGACTGCGTGAAGTGGGTTCGGAACTGCGCGTCGATCCCGCCCGGCTGTACCGGCTGGTCACCGCGATGGGCATCCGGCCGGAGCACGTGCGCGCGTTCCCCGGCCTGATCGCGAGCTTCAACCCGGTGGGCCCTTCGAGCCAGGAACAAGAACAGGAACGCGTACAGAAGCTGGTCGCCGCCCTCGCCAGGTGGCTGGGTTGGCGGGAGAACGACGTCTACGAGTACCTCGACCAGAAGCGGCCGTCGTCGGCGGAGATGACGGCCGCCAAGGGCTACGTCGATTCGGTGCGGCCTTGGGCACAGCCGGAGGGACGGCGAACGGGGAGGATACCCGCGCTGGTGAAGGACGCCCAGCAGTGGGCGAAGCACAACGACGTCCAGCCGGACTACCTCGCTGTCGCGGCGATCTCGACTGACTTCAAGGACCTGCGGGGCCAGTGGTGGGTCGACAGCGCCCAGTTGGCGCAGGCGGTCGACACACTGGACGTCAAGCAGTTGGAAAACGTGTTGCGACTCGGCCGGTTGACAGGGCGGATACCCGGCGACATCACCGAGCTGGCCACAGCGGTCGACATGCGTCCGGCGGACCTGTTCAACGTCGCACTCGGGTGGAACGCGGACCCGGCGGACGTCGCGGCGTACGTGCGTTCCGCGGGCGATGCGGTGCTGGACCACCAGGGCCGTGTTGACGTCGACGAGGTGCAGCGCGAGTACCCGCGGTGGGTTGGGCAGATCCGGGACCACCTGGGGTTGTCGGCGAACGATTCGATCGCGCACGTCGACGAGCGCATGCGTGAGCAGGGCCGGACTTTCGCGGACCTGACCGCGATGTCGGAGGACGACGCGCGTGCGCTCGTCGTTCCCCTGCGGTCGGAGTTGGTGGAACTGGTCCGGCAGCGGTGGGGCACCAGGATGGGCTTGACCGACGAGCTGATCACGAAGGACGTGAGCGAGACACCGTGGCTGGACTACGCCGAGGTGTTGGATGGCCTGTCCCAGCTGCACATCTCGCTCACGCCGGAGGACTTCCGGGACTTCCGCGCGGCGAGCGTGGCCATCGGTCGCGTCCCGGTGGATCTGGCGCAGTGGGCGACTGACCACGGCTTCGATTGGGACGTCGGGTATCACCTGACTGTCCAGTTGAAAGCGGACTCGCGTGCGCTGGTGTCCTTCGAGGACCTCATCGGTGCCGGGAGCAGTGAGGATCTCATCGTCGACGGCCACCCGTCGCGAGCGCTGAGGCAGGTGATCAAGGACATCAAACGGCGAGCCGACCGGGTGGCGGACGGACTCGGGTGGACGCGTGCCGACGTGTTCCGCTTCCTCGCCGACCAGCAGCTGTCGCCAGCCGAACTGGCTCGGCTGAAGGCTTCGGACACGCGGGTGCGGGACTGGGCGAGCAAGAACAAGCTGCCGCCGGACTACCTGGTCAAGGACGGTGGCAGGTTCTCACACCTGAGGACCGAGCCGTGGTTCAAACCGGCCGACCTGACCAGCGCGTTGGACGCGGTCGGCCGGGTGCACGTGCGGACGGTTCTGGGACTGTCCCAAGTGATCCGCCGGGTACCCAGTGATGTGGGCAGCCTCGCGACCGAGATCGGCATGGACCCGTACAAGTTGTTCGCGGGTTCGGTCCGGCTGGTGGCGGATCCCCGGGAGATCGCGGCTTTCGTGCGTTCGGTCGCTGTCGTGCGGGACGAGCAGGGCAAGGTCGACCTCGCGGACGTGGTCGAGCGGTATCCGGGGTGGGCGGCTCGTCAGCGCGACCGGCTGAGGTTGCCCGAGCGTGGGGCGCTGGCCCTGGTGTTCGATCACATGCAGACCGGCGGCCAGACGTTCGCCGATCTCGACCGGATCACCGACGACGACGACGCGGCGTCGGTGCTCGACCCCGTCCGGGACCTGCTGGCAGCGGACGCCGCGCGCCTCGCAGCGGGCAAGCCGTTCGCCGCCGAGTTCGCCGAGACCGGGTACCGGGACCTCGTGTTCCCCGCACTGGTGCACGTGAACTTCGGCTACGGCCAACCCGGTCGTACGCAGAACTGCGGTCCCGCGCTGGTGGCGACGCACAACACGTGGAAGGCCTCGTCGGACGGTGTGCCACGGCCGGTCGAGGCACAACCGTCACCCGGCCCGGTGCGGACGGCCAGAGTCGAGAAAGCCGTCGGCGGGATGTACCTGCCGATGCGCGGCGGGTACGACGGTGTCCGGCACTACATGCGAACCGAGTTGCGCGGCGGTCAGGGTTCGGTGCTGACAGGGCCGGACGAGGACAGCGTCGGCCACACGATCAACGTGGTGCACGACCCGCGGACGGACCTGGTCGAGTTCTTCGACGGCACGACTGGGCAGTGGCTCGATCCGCGCGGGTCGGACGTGCAGGTGTGGTTCACACCGCACCAGGACAAGATCGTCGCACTTCCGGCCGATGACACGCGGGCGGCCCGGGTACCCGGTGACACCACCGGCGAACAGCGACCGGACCTGGTGGGACGTCCGCCGAAGGCCCCGCACGTCTACAGCGGCAAGGACGACGACAAGGTCGTGGTGAACTTCACGCGCGATGACGTGAGCTTCGTGCAGACCACTCGCCAGACCGGTGCGTTCAAGGTGAAGGGGATCTCATACCGGACCGCGGACTCCACGGCGGACGAGTGGATCCAGGGACTTCGCGACGGCAAGGTCCGCATCGTCCGCACGATCCCCACCGAGGGCGTGTCCTCCGCGCTGGACGGCCGGACCACGCGGCAGAACGCCGTCGTGGACTGGGATCTCGGTGACACGCAGATAGTGGTGATCGAAGGCAGGAGCACCGAGCGGCACGCGCGGTACGCGGTGCAGGTCGACTCCAAGGGTGGTTCACGCCGGGTCTGGGTGAACTTGGAGGCGGTCACGCGGCTGGTGGGCGGATCGAGGGGCATGGACGGCAAGAGCCTCTTCCTCCTGGTGACGGGCGACCGTGGCGGGAGGGCCGCGAGTCACCTCGCCGAGCAGTTGGTCAAGGCCAATCCCACCCTCACGGTGCACACCGGCAAGGGGCCGATGGTGGCCATCCGGGAACCCGGAGGGTACGTCGCCGTGCTCGGCAACGCCGGGATGATGACCGTGAGCATGGTGCCTGTCCCGGGTAGCAGGAGCGGACGGGAGCGACTGGAAGCTTTCACCTGGAAGGCGAGTCGCTTCACCCCGGCTGAAGTGGCGGCGATCAACCAGTTCGAGAGGACACCGCCTCCGCCGCGTGCCGAAGCCGGTCCGTCCGGTCGTTCCGGTGGCGCGCCCCGGCCGTGGGCGGCGGACTCCGGGCCGCAGGAGGCGCCCCGGCGGCACAGGCGGTCCGAGTCCGGTCCCCAGCCTGCGCCGAGGCCGGAACGTGATCGCGGTGGCCGGTCGCGGCCGGAGGCGGGCCCGTCGCGTCGCGCGACTGCGAGGGCGTCGAGTCGCGCGCCGCGGCCGAGCAGCTCGCCGTTGTACACGGCTACGGATGCCGAGGGGCAGGTTGTCTTCGGGTACGACGACATCGTCAAGGCGTTCCTCGGCGAGGCCGACCTGAAGGCGATCACCTATCTGGTCGGACGCGGTGTGCGGGACGTGCGGGACTGGCTGGCCGAAGTTCCCAACCGCACCATTCGCGTGGTGCGCACGCTGCCCGAGGACACTGTGCGAAGCGCCATGGCCAGAGCTGACGTGTGGCCCGGCGCGTCGACGGTGTGGACCTTGCCCGAGTCGACGCTGGTCGTGTCGATCGACAACACCTCGGAACGTCCCTCGGTGTTCGTCGCCGTCGGGGAGCGGATGGTTCGCGTCGACGTGGACCGGCCGACGGCCGCGAGCATCGTGGTGGACGCGGTGGCCGTCCACGGAGTCCAGAACGTGCTGCTGTTGTCCGGCGACCCCCGTGGGCGGTTGGCCACGCAGATAGTCGAGTTGAACTCGAAACTCCGGGTGCTCACCGGGAACGGCCACATGGCGATGGGGGCAGGCGGAAGCATCGTCGTGCTGGACAACGGTGGAATATCGCAGGTCTACATGACGCGCGACACGCGCGGCGCCGAGTTCCTCCACAACGAGTCTTTGGCTGACACGCGGTTCACACTGAACGAGATCGCGCAGATCCGTGCACAGGAAGCGCCACGTCCCCAAGCACCGCCGAGGGCTGCTCATCCGCGACCGGCTCCGTCACCGCCGCGGCCGGAGAACCCCGAGGCAGGGCCGTCGAACCGGCCCGGCGACGCCGGACCTGGTCCCAGGCCGGAGCCGTCGGGACAGAGCGACACAGCGGCGAAGGAGCCTTCCAGCGGCCCCGATGACCACTACAAAGTGCTTGGTGTCGCAACCGACGCGACGACCGAGCAGATCAGGACGGCGTACCGGAAGCTGGCTTTGCGAACCCACCCGGACAAGGTGCAGGACCAGCATCTCAAGGCGAAACGCCAAGAGGAGTTCCAGCGCGTCCAGGCCGCGTACGAGGTGCTGTCGGACGAGCAAGCGCGGCGGCGGTACGACCACCAGCGCGAACTGGAGGAACTGCGGAAGCGGTTCCGCACGCAGAACCCGTTCGACGGGTTGGGGCAGACTCGTGGCGATCAACCTGATCGGAGGCCACATCGCACGGACTCGTATCCGTATGGCGGGTACGGTTTTGGTGCCGCGCCAGCGGAAGTGCCGCTGTCGGCCGCCAACGCGCGGCCGGGTGTGGTGTCGGCGGAGACGTTCGCGGATGACCCGGCAGGCGAGCGTGAGTACCTCGACAAGCACTTCGCATACGGCAAAGGCGTCAACCACCACAGGTACGCCGCGGGCATTCCCGGATACACCTCGAACTGCGCTCCCTCAGCGGTCCAGACGCTGAACGCGGACGCGAACCGTGGCCGAGCCAACGAGTTCGCCGCCGCTCCGAGCGGTCCTGTGCACCGTGACCAGATCGCGAAATCCGGACTGCCGCCCATGGCGAAGCAGGAGAACGGCTACAGCGACGTGGAGAACTACGTGCGAGGCCGGGAACCCGGTCGTGCGCACGGGTTGGTGTACGCGGACTACGGCGACGCCGGTGGTCACTTCTTCACCGCGCACAACATCGACGGGGATGTCGCCTACTACGACTCCCAGTCCCACCGGATGGCCGCGGTGGGATCTCCGCTCCAGGTGTGGTTCTCCGCGAAGACGTCGGACTCGCTGCTTACGCAAGTGACCGCACCGGTGGATCTCTCCGGTGGGGCGGTGGCGCGGCGTGGCACGGTGGGGATCGGCCAGCCGACAGGATGGGGTGGGGGTCCGTCGAAGTACTCCGGAACGGACTCCCATGGCAAGCCGGTTCGGTTCATTCGCAACGACCTCTATCGACGGACTCTCGTCCAAGCCGAGCTGCGCGCGCTGACCTTCCTCGAGGACCGGGGTGTCAGGCACCGGTTGCAGGCCTGGTTGAGCAGCATTCATGACCGGTCGGTCGAGGTATTGCTCACGCTGCCGGGGGAGTCGGTGCTCGAAGCGTCGGAGCGAGCCGCGACGGTGGAGGGGGTGGTGCGGACCTGGCCGCTCCCCGGTTCCACCATGGTCGTCGCGGTCGAAGCCGCCGGGCGTGACACGTACTCGCTGCCGACCGAGCAACACAGGCCGGGCCCGATCCTGGTCGACGCCGACAGAGCGGGGAAGGTGCTCACGGACACCGAAAGCATCGCGCACGGCACGAAGAACGTGCTGCTGCTGGCGGTGCGGGACCCAGGCGGCGCGGGCGTGCGCCTCGCCAAGGAAATGGTGCGCCGGAACCACAAACTCACCGTGTACACCAGCGAAGGCTGGATCGCCACGTTGGCCGGTGGGTCCATCGCTGTGGCGGACAACCACGGAATGCTCGCGGTCCGGTGGGCACACGACAAGAAGTCCATCGTGGTGCGCAGCGTGGAGAGCACCCGTCTCTCGCGGGCCGCCGCCCAGCAGCTCCGTCAATCGACTGCTTCGCGTCCGTCGGTGAACGTCGACAGCTCGGAGCAGCCCGCTGGTCAGGGCGCGGAGTCGCAGGGGAAGCGCTCCTACTCGGGGCTGGACGACGCAGGGAACGCGGTCGAATCCGGGGGGAGCGGTGTGTCGGTGACCGGGTTCGTCCCGGACAACTCGGACAGGGAATGCTATCTTCCGGACGACGCCATCTTGGGCGATGTGCGGGGCTGGTTGGCAGGTGTGGCCGACCACGAGATCAAGCTGGTGTTCACGGTGCCGGGTGAGTCGGCCGCCGATGCCGTGCGGCACCGGGAGGGCCGGCCGCGGTCCGAGACGCCCGTTGTCGTCGACGCGCCGATCTGGGGCGTCAACGTCCGGGCGGACGGCAGGTTCGGGTTGAACCTCGGTGTCGGTGGACGTCAACGGATCTGGGTGGACGGCGCGACGATGGCGCGGGCCATGCGTGGCTTGATCGACGCGAGCGAAGGATCGCTTTTCCTGCTGGTGCAGGGCGATCCGCCACCCGGCGCCGGTCTTCGCCTTGCCCGGCAGTTCGCTGAGAGCGTGCCGGGACTCGCGGTGACCACGGGCGACGGGCCGATGGTGACCTTGGCGGACGGGCACCTCGCCGTTCTGGACAACGGCGGACTGGTGACCGCCACTCTGGCACCCGGCGACGACAGCGTGCAGGTGGAGAGCTGGGCGAACACCCGCTTCACGCAGCGCGAGGTCCAGCGCATCACCCAGCGGGTGTCCCAGCAGGAGTCCTCGCGCCCGCCGCAGCCCGAGCCCCCGGGTCGTGCCAGGTCACGCCGCACGGGCGGTTACGGCGCCGCGCCGGTGGGTGTGCCGGTGTCGGCTACCAACGCGGTGCCGGGTGTGGTGTCGGCGGAGACCTTTGTAGACGACCCTGTTCGCAAGCAGGAGTTCCTGGACAAGCACTTCGCGCACGGGCGTGGGATCAACCGGGCGAACTTCGTCGCGGGCCGTCCCGGGCACTCCACGAACTGCCTGTCGTCGTCGATCCAGATGTTGAACGCCGATGCGCATCGTGATCGGGCGGCCGAGTTCGCCGCGGCGCCGAGTGGGCCGGTGCACCGGGACCGGGTGGCGGAAGCGCGTTTGTCGGGCGAGGTTGAGATGAGCCTCGACGACCTGAAGGCGTATGTCACCGCTCGGGAACCCGGTCGTGCGCATGGCCTGGTGTTCGGCGGCTACGGTGCGTTCGGTGCGGACTTCTTCACCGTGCACAACATCGACGGGCAGGCGGTCGTCTACAGCTCGCAGGTACACGATTTCGTGCCGATCCGGTCTCTTGAGGAAGTACGGTTCTGGCCGAAGACGTCGGACGCGATCCTGCCGCAGGTGACGGAGCCTTTCGAGTCCGAAGTAGACGGTGAGCGAGCCGAGCCGCCCGTCGGGAACCAGCACCAGGTCCAGGTCGCGGTTGCCGAGAACACCAGCACCGGCCCCGCCCCGCGCCACTGGTGGCAGCGGCTGCCGCGCTACTCGCTGCGCAACCGCGGTGGTTTCGGCGTGGGCAAACAGCTTGCCCAGACCCGGGGCGTCGAGCGGGTCGTCGACGTGGCCACGAGCCTGGCGACAGGAACGCCGGAGGAGATCGAAGCCCTGCGCAATGCCGTGGCGAACGACGTCGAGTCGTTCCGCGGCGCGGGCAGGGAGATCAGCCTCGGCGGCAAGCACATCCTGATCCGCGCCGACGTCGACATGTCCGCCGCCGCGCCCGTCGAGGCGGACGCACCGGCAGCGTCGGCGACGACCGAGCACGAGCGCGAGGTCAAGGCCGGTACGTCGAGCAGCCGCAACCCCTTGGCGAAGCTGCTGTTCGTGGTTCCGATGATCCCCGGTGTCTTCATCAGCGGCCACGGCGCCGCTTCGACGGCGCCCGGCGTCTCCAGCAGCGACTCGCGCACGAACTCGCGGAAGGTGCGGGTCAGCTACTCGCTCCCGACCGAGCCGACGAGTGAGATCGGCTTCCAGGGGATGCGGGTGGTGCGCGCTCCGGTCACGTTCACCCTGGTGCTGCTCGACAGCTCGGGAAAGCCGAACAGCCACGAGATCAAGGTCGGCCAGGCCATCGGCCCGGCGGACACCCCGGTCTCCGTCAACGTGAGCGTGCCCGTCGGGCTGCGCAACACCGGGCGTGCGGTCGCGGTGCCGTCGGCGCTGCCCACGTTCGTGGTCGAGCACGGCGACGTCCGCGACGCCGTGCATGGCCGTTATCACGGAAAACCGTTGCGTCAGCGCGGTTCCCGGGCACGTGACCTGTTCGGTCAACTGCTGGCGCACGTCGGCGGGCTGGACAAGGAATCGCGCCGCGTCCTGCGGGACTTCACGAGCCCCGGCAACGTCGAGCGACTGCTGCCGGAGATGGCTGTGACACCGGCACAGGCCGCGAAGGGCGCGGGCTGGGTGGACTCGAACGAGCTGCTGCCCAAGGGGAATCCGCTCAAGCGGCTGCTGAGCACCAAGAGCAGGCGCGTGCAGATGCGCGCTGTCGCCCGGCGGGTCACCTACGTCGAGACGATCGACGGCGTGCCGTACGAGGAGGTGACGTCGAAGCTCGACACTGTCGAAAGCGTCAACAAGGCCACACACAGCACGAGTTTCTCGATCGCCGCCGGACCCGGGTTCGACATCGGCATGATCACGGTCGGCGGCGGCGGCATCGTGACCGCCGGGCACGACCGGGGCCACGAGCAGGGCTACGGCCACGAGACGGGAGCGGAGACCACCCGCTCCGGCACCGTCTCGGTGGTACGCAACCGCGTCGTCTACGACTTGGAGTTCCGCAAGCCAGGGCACTCGCCGGTCACCTTCCCCAGCGCGTTCGAGGCCTACCAGTGGTCGAGGTCCGATGACGCCGCCCGCGCCGGAATCGACGCCGCCGCGGTGCTGGACACAGCCCCGACCCGTCAGGAAGTGGTCGAGGCGGCGGCTTCGGCGGCGTTGCAGCTGGACGAGGCCGCGGAGCAGCTGGGCAGGATCCTGCGGGACTCCACGGCGGAACTGCCCGGTCACAAGCGGTGGAAGTGGCGGGACACCAAGTTCGTCACCGATTTCGGCGACGAGGCCCTCGCCGATGGCATCTCGGGCAAGGACGAGCGCAAACTCGCCAGGGAGGCGCAGGTCCGCGACGGGATCTCCGCAGGTCGGCTGGCGGGCGGGGCGCCTGATCTCGTCGCGGGTGAACCACTGGTGGAGGAGCTCGAACCGGAACACGGGCGCGCCCACGACTACCACGTCACGACCGAGGTGACCGCGCGGCTCGTCGGCGACCTCGTCGACCTGGGGCCCGCAGACGTGCCGATCACGGCCGACTCCCGTACCGACAAGGCGACCGGGACGTTCAGCCGCAGCCGCGCCTGGTTGTTCGGCGGCGGCATCATCGGCCGCGTGTACGCGATGCTGGGCGGTTCCGCACAGCTCAGCGGCATCCTCAAGGTCAACCACGAGAGGTTGTCCAAGCCCGGATTCGCCCACGGGACGGAACGGTCCAGCGGCGATGTCCGCGGCAAGGAACTGGACGAGTCCGGTGACGTGCTGCCCGAGCCGATGCGCCGGTACCGGGCCAAGATCGAGCTCACCGCGTCCGGCACTCACTGGCGACAGCACAACGACCTGGTCAAAGCCGTGACAATCGGTCGCCCCGGCAGGCACGCGCCGGACCTGCACCCGCTGACGATCGTGGACGAGACAGCCGCCGCGGAGGGGCGTGAGGCGGGCAAGGTCACCGTCGACGTCGTCATCGAACTGCCCGCCTCACACGGTGACCTGGACGCCGACGTGCGACCGGTCAACCGCACGAGGTTGGAGAACGTCTCGACCAACCGGAGCGCCGAACTCGGTCACGGCCCGTTCCGCAGGCTCAGCGACCTGCGGATCGTCGGGCGCGTTCACGGGCTCAAGCACGTCAGCGCCTCACTGCGTTCGCTGCTCGACCAGGCGTCGGGCGGTGATCCGATCTGGCAGTTCGAGGGTGGAGACGTGGCCGCTGTGATCGACGAGGCAGCCTCGCGGGAGCGGAGCCGGTTGCGCTGGCACCGCAGGCGAGCCGACTCGGAGGCCGCTGCCGCGAGGTCGTACATGCTGCGTGACCTCGAAGTGCTCGACACCATGTGGGTTCGGCCGAACCAGTCGGTCATCGGCGAGGACACCACGAGCAGCGAGCGCGGCAGCACGTGGAGCGCCCAGCCCGCGGTCGAACCGGTCATCGTGTTCCCCAGCGACACCGTCAACCACACGCCCGGCACGGTCACCCGTGGCCTCGGGGCGATCATCCACCAGTTCGGCCTGTGGGTGAGCAGCTTCAGCCACAAGCAGGGGCACCGGACCACGTTCTCCCACGGCCTTGAGCTGTCCGGGGAGCCACGTCGGATGCACCTCGTGCGCGCCACGCTGGAAGTCACGCAGGCCGTCGAGGTCAAGCGCCGCGGCAACTTCGACCCGTGGCAGTTGTTCTCCTCGAAGCCGGTCAGCCGGGCCGCGGAGCGGTTCGAGTTGCCGCGAGCGGTGCGGGTCCTGGTCGACGACAAGGAACTGCAGGAGATCCGCGCCAGGCAGGCGCAGGAGGACGCGCGCCGCGCACACGCACCGCAGCCGGTGCCGGACTTGAACCTGCCGACGGGGCCGGACGACCTCAGCCCGGTGCCGGACAGCGTGCCCATCGGTGCCCCGATGTCGTCCGACGACGTCATCGAGGCGATCGACCTCACCGATCGCATCCAGCCGTTGTACGAGCACCTTGTGCGCACCGTCGGCCAGGAGACGGCCGACAAGCTGCTGCCCGCTTCGTCGTTGGACACCGAGCACGACAATCCCCGCGAGAGCGAGCGAGCACTGGTCGACGTACACGCGTCGCAGGGAGACCTGCGCGACAGGGGCACCGTGACTCTGCTGCGCAGGCTGTACCGGATCGACGGGGAAACCTACGAGCTGCGGATGAGCGCCCAGCCGCTGAGCGCACCCGTGCCGACGGGAATCAGACACGGCGATCTGGTCAAGACCACCAAGGCGACGTTCCTCGCGGGCACCGAGCGCAAGTTCAGCCGGGTGGTGGCACAGGTGGCGTCCATCTTCATCCCGGCGGGGATGTTCCAGAACGACTCGGCCGTCGACAACGCGAAGGCGCACCCCGGCGCACACGGCGCGCCGTACAGCAACGTGGGTCTCGGTGTCGGGAACATGTTCCAGTTCCTCAAGCAGACCCTGAGCACCAAGCACGACCGGACCGTCGAGCAGACGCGCACCGAGACGGTGCGTGGTGCGATGGTCGAGCACAGCACGGAGATGCTCTTCGACGTGCGCATCGAACGGCACGGCGAACGTGTCGCGGCGGCGCCGGTCACCCGCACCGTCATCACGCACACCCCGATCGAGGACACGTCGATCGCCGCCACCGGAGGGGCCTCCCGGCGCGGTGAGATCGCCCAGCGGTCAGCGGTGGCGGCGGACGAGCGGGCGATCGCGCAGTGGCGGGCCGCCGACATCACCGAGAAGCTGCCGGAGGACCAGAAGAACTACCGGGTCGTCGATTTCCATGGCGATGTCGACGACCTGGTCCTCGCCGCGGAACAGGCCATCACGGCCGCGGGCGGGTCGGTGGACGTGATGACGCGCGCGATGCTGCGTGCCGAGCTGGCCAGCAGCCGCGTCGCTGGAAGCCTTGGCACGCACGGCACCGACGCGGTGCCGCTGGAGTTGCCGCCGGAGCTCGGGATCAAGCTGGGCGTGCACTCGGTGCCGAGTGGGCACGGTGAACTGCGCGGTGCGAGCGCGCGGACAGAGCTGGACGGGGACAGGAAGACGCCTGGGGAGTCGGCGACGACGCTCCAGTCCGGCCACACGTACGAGGCGGAGGCGGTGCCGCTTGTCGCCGCGGGCGTCCCGCAGGCGCCGAACGCGACCGACTACCCCTTCCGCAACCCGTTCGGCTCACTGGCCACGTGGACGATGCCGGTGCGGCCGCTCGGCGGGCAGGAGTCCGAACACGAACGGGGGAACCGGACTGGGGCCGAACAGGACCAGCTCCCGGCGTCCGCCAAGAAGCCGGACACGGACGGTATGACGAGTGTCTGGGCACACGGTGCCCGGTTCCGGTTCGTCGCCGAGCCCACGTCCAAGCTCAGCTTCAAGCGCACCGCCGTGGTGGACGTCGACTTCGACAGCGGTTACGTCATCCGGCGCACGGACCGGACTGACCGTCTGCCCGAGTCACTGGTCAACGCGACCAGGGAGTTGGCGACGCGGAACAAGGATTGGCAGACCGCCCGCGGCAAGCTCCGTGCCGTGCAAGCCGCCGAGGCGGGTGCTGTCGACGGTCGGTCGGCGACAGCCGAGCAGTCGGCCGCGGCAGCCTACTGGCAGGCGGCGCGCGGGTACTTCAGTGCGCTGGAGCATGCCCGCCGCGACCCGGGCCTGAACGGAACCCGGCCCACCACGCGCGTGACGTACTCCACCGACATGCAGCGGCTGCCGGTGGACCAGCGGGTCAAGCTGTACTCGCTCGTGCGGGAGGCGCTGGACACCAGCGACGCCGGTGCACGGCCGACCGTGCGCTACCGGGTGCACGGCAACCTGGACTCCTCCCGGGTCGGGGATGACTTCGCCGCGACCGTGCGGGAAGTGGACAAGGTCCTCGGGCTGGTGCAGTCCCAGGTCCCGGTCGCAGACCGGCTGACCCGCGGCCACCTCGGGTTCGACGCGGTGCCGCACTTCGTGCACTCCGACGGCCCGACCGAGGTGGAGATCTGGGTCGACAACCCGGCTCGTACCGAGTTCCGGAAGCGTTACCCGCAGCTATGGGGCGTCAACGCGGCGAAGTACCAGCAGCGCGAACTGGGCCACACGCAGAACTGCGGGCCGTCGTTGATCGCGGCCGAGAAGACCCTGACCGGCGGTGTCACGGTGCCCGCCGACGCCGGTGTCCCGGTGTCTGTCCGTTCGTTGGCGCGGGAAACCGGGGGAACGCCGGTCCGCGCGTCCTACGACCAGGTCGCCGCGCACGTCCGAGCCCAGCCGGAGGGGGCGTGGGGCGCGGCGTTCCTGCGTGGCCCTGGCGGTTTGCTGCACGGCGTGTTGGTGCGCAACGACAACGGGCGCCTCAGCTTCGTCGATCCGCAGCGCGGCATGATGCTGCATCCGCGTCCGGAGGACGTCGTCGGCTACATGAACATGCCGAGGCTGGGTTCGACGCCGTTGCGAGCTCCCGCGTTGAACCCGAAACTTCTCGTCGGGGTACCGCCGGAGGGCAACCCCCGGCGCACTCGGACTGGGCGTGGCGGTGCAGTGCCTCGGACACTCACTCGACAGGACGGCAGAGTCGCTGCCGCGCTGACAGCGACCGCACAACAGTCCGATGAACCTGATGAGTCCGAGGTGCCACCACCGTCGTACGCGGACTTGGACGTCCCGCCGCCGTATCGTCGTGAGGCCTCGGGCAGCCAGCCGAGCGCCGAACCCGGCAGCCTTCCGCATCCTTCCTACTTGGCTGACTCCGAGGGCATCATCGTGGGTGTCGATGGTGACGAACCGTTGACCGTTGGCCGGTTCAGAGAGGTGCTGGGCCGAGATCCTGTCAAGGCGACTTACGAGCAGATCGTCGCGCACACCCGCAACCAGTCACCAGGCGCCTGGGGAGTGGCGTTCCTGCACGTCTCCAAGACCATGGTGCACGGTGTGCTCGTCGAGCACGGCCCCGACGGCGCCATCGTGTTCTCGGACCTGCAGAGCGAGAAGATCGCCGATGTCGATCCGAAGGGTGTCGTCGGTTACGTCGAGATGGCGAGGACTGGTACGGGCAGGCTGGGCGGTCCGCTGCTGGACTGGGATCTTCTTGTCGGGGCGCCGGACGCGAACCGCATGGGCACTGGTTTGCGACGCGTCCTCGGCAAGCCGACTCAGCGAGGGAGAGCCGGTCACCCCCCTGCCCGGACCGACGCCACCGCACGGGACAACGTGCTCCAAGCCATGGCGACCGGTCGGTCGTATCCCCTCGGGAAACTGGCAGCCGACCACGGGAAGCACGGCGAGTGGGCGCGTGACTTGGTCATCCGCGTGGCGGCCGAGCGGTTGCAGGCCGCCGACCGGGACGATTCAGCGGACACAGCCGAATCGCTGCTCCACTGGTTCACGAGTTCGGGCGCTGACAGCGAAACCGCCGCGGGGCTTGTGGTCGCCGCCGAAGTCGCCGCGATCCGTGCCGCTGCGGCCACGGGACATCCCTACGGACAACGGGAACTGTCCATCAGGTTCGACGACGCGTCCAAGGTGGACACCGCGGTGCTCCAGGACGTGCGCGAGGCCGTGGCGGCCGGTCGGCCGCTCATCCCGGACGTGGTGGGCCGCGAGTACGACATCGACCCGGCACACGTGGAGCGGATGGTTCGTCTCGCCGCGCTCGTCCACGTGCGTGAGGTTGTCCGAGGTGGCGGAACCGTCAACGCTGCCGACTTGGCTGACCGGTACAACCTGACACCTCAGGTGGCGTACCGGGTGATCAACGAGGAGCCAGGCTGGTCCGGACCGCTGAAGGACCCGGTCGTCTCGAGGGCTCATGCGGCAGTGGGGAATGTGGTTCCCGATCCTGCTGGGGCGACCGAGTCGCGGGCACGGGCCCTGGTGCGCGCGGCGGCGGGCACCCCGCGGCCGCTGTCGCCGGAGAAACTGGCGAAGGAGTTCGAACAGCGCCTTGCTTGGGCCTACGACCAGATCCAGGCCGTCGCGCACGTCGATGTGATGGAAGCCGCGGGGCGCGGCGAGCGGTACGACGCGGCGGCGTTGGCTGCGAAGTACGGCATGGACACGCGATGGGCACACAGCCAGATCGCCCACGCGGTTGCCATCGAAGAACAGCTGACAGCTCGTGCCTTGTCCGACGCACTCGACGCCGGGCTCGACGGTCGGCCGTACTCGGCGAGGGAACTGTCGGACAGGCATGGGATCAGTGTCGCCAGGGCGAACCAACTGATCCTCGCCGCCGCCGTCGCGGCCGTGCACGAACGAGCGAGTACCCACCTTGGCCGGTACTCCGGCAAGGAACTCGCTCGCCAGTTCGGGATGAACCCCGTGGCGGCGCGGCAAGCCAAACTGGCAGCCGTGCGTGATGTCGTGCGCCGCCACGCCGACAACGGCGAACTGCTGAGCATCACCGAAATCGTCACAGACTTCGGGATAAGCCGTGTGGAGGCCGAGCACGCGGTCAGGGACACGGCTCTCGCCGAGGCGCGTAAGGCGGGCGGTCCACGTACTCCGCACGCGTTGGCCAAGCTGTTCGGCAGGAGCAGGCGGTGGGCGTTCCAGCAGATCGGTGTTCTGGTGTGCGAAGACGCGCGAACCGGTCTGTTCACCAACGACGAGCTGGCCGCGTGGTACGGAATCAGCCGCGAGGCCGTCGAGCATCGGACAGATCCGGTCGGAGCGCGCGAAGACGCGCAGTACGTGCACGCGCTCGCAGCGAGCGAAGCGATCCTCGTCGAGGAAAGCTCGCTGACGAGCAATGGTGAGCAGATCCAAGGCGGCGACCTCGACGTCGATGTCCTGACCGAGAAACTCGGCGGCAGCCGGGAACGCGCGATTTTCCTCATCGCGCACCTCATCAGCGGCGACACCACACTTCGCCTGCCCGCGGCTTACGTCCAGCGGTTCGGGATCAGCAGGGCGGAAGCAGAGGTGCTGGTCAACACAGCCGGGGTGGTCGACTACCTGCGGCTCACGGAGAGGGGCTGGGGCCCACGCGTATCCGCCGAGGAGTTCGCCAAGCGGCACAACAGGACACCGGAGTGGGCACGCGAACGCATCGACGCCGCATACGTCGCACTGTTGCGCCAAGCGGCCTCTCCGAACGAACACACGTACAGCAACAAGGACAGAAGCGAGCCGATAACCCCTGCCGACTCGTATCTGGCCGAGCTGGCCTCTCACTACGGGATACCCCGGCAGCGAGGGATCGAACTGATCAACGAAGCAGCCGAAGCCGAGGTGTTCGCGGCCGCGGAACGCGGGGAGCCGTACACCGCCGAGGAACTGTCCGCCAGGTACTTCTTCGGCAAGCGGTGGGGCGCCGAGCGAATCGCCACCGTCATCCGCGCCGATGTGCACGCGGCGGCCAACAGCGCCACGCGCGCGCCGTACACGGTCGACGAGATCGCCCGGAAGTACAACGTCAAGCCCAAGCTGGCCGAGATGGCAGTGGTCTCGACCGCGTTGGTCGACGCGCGGGCGGCCCGAGTCCCCGGTGAACTGCTCGACATCGAGACGCATGCCCGCCGGTACGGCATCAGCGTCGAACTGGTGGACCACCACATCGATGCCATCATGCGGGCTGACGTGCGCCAGGCGGCGGAACACTTTGAGCCGTACACGAAGGAGGCCTTCGCCGAGAAGCACGGGGTACCGCTTGCGCGTGCCGTCAAGCAGGTTCTGGCTGCCGCGCAGCAGTACATCACCGACTCGGCAGGATCCCAGCATCCGTACACAGCGCATGAGCTGGAGGCGATGTTCGCTCTCCAGCTTGGCGAGGCCTGGCAGCTGAAGCGTTCCGCTGCGCGTGCCGACGTTCGTGCGGCAGCGGATCGCGGCAGCCCGCACACGGTATTCAAGGTCTACGAACGGCACTTCCGCAGGGACGACGACGACGTCGCCGCCGTCAACAACCACGACCTCCGTGAGGCAGTGGCCGCGATCTACGACACCGTGCGGGACGATGTGCGTGAAGCGGCGGGGCGTGGTGAGCGTTACACAACGGAAGCGCTGACCGCGAAGTACGGCCTGCAGGCCAGCCGGTCGACGGACGGAGAGTTCCGGTTCCCGGCCGGGGTGGCGCACACATTGATCAAGGCCGCCGCGCGGGCCGATGCGCGTGCGGCTGTCGAGCTCGGCACACACACCACCACTCCACGGCAACTCGCCAAGCGATTCAACCTGAACCTGGACGAGGCGAAGGACGAGGTCCTCGAAGCTGCTCGCGAAGCCGCACGCGCGGCCCACGAGGCCGGCGATCCGCTCACCGGTGACCAGCTCGCCGAGTCGACCGGCATCTCGCCGTGGCTGGCCAACTCCCTTGTCGACGACACCGCCGACGGTCCGGACAGCGACATCGCGCCCGACCTGGATGAGTTCGTGCCGCCGCCGGCCAACAACGCGACTGTCGTTGCGCAGCAGGACGCCGGTCCAGGGCCGTCGGTGTCCGCTGATCTGGTGGTCACGGCTGCGTCTTTCTCGAGCGATGAGGAGAACGAGGCGGCGTTCCGGGATGAGTTCCCGTTGTTCGTGGGTGGGAACAGGGAGGCATTTCTGGCTGGGCGGCCGGGCAGCACCGAGAACTGCCTGCTGTTGTTGGTCGGGGCTGAGCTGGCCGTGTCCCAGCAGTTGGTGTTGCGGGGTGGCAAGGGTGGCCCGATGGCGATCGGTCACTTGGCGGAGCCGTCGCGTGGAGACGCGGTGGCGGCGTCTTACGGCCAAGTGGTCCATCACATGGCCGGTCAGGACGAGAACTCTTATGGAGCGGTGTTCCTGCCTGGTTCGAATGGTCATTTGCACGGTGTTGTCGTCAAGTCGGTCGGCGGGCGTGTGGTGTTCGGGGATCCGCAGGACGAGCGGATTCCGCGGGTTGGTCCGGACGATGTCGTGGGGTTCGTGAACTTCCGCAGGACTGGTACGGCGCCGTTGTCCGGCACTTCACCGTTGGGATCGCACCTCCTCGCGGCCGGCGGCGGCAAACAAACCAGCTTCGTCCGCCGGTTGTTGGGCGGGCAGTCGACCGAGCGGTCCAGTCAGGTCAGTTCCAGCAGCTCGAACCGGCGGCGGGCAGCCGCCGGGCCGGTCGATGAGGACGTGCAGACGGAGATCCGCCGTGCGGCGCGCAAGTCACAGCCGATTGGTGTGCAGGCACTTGCGGGCAAGTACCACAAGGACCGCGCATGGGCTTCGGACCGGATCGACGCCGCCGCTGTGGACGTTGTGCGCAAGGCCATGGCCGACGGCCAGGACTACCCGATCAAGCAACTGGCCCGTGACTTCGGCATGAATGGCGAGTGGGCAAGGGACGTGGTGATCCGCGCTGCAACTGAGCTGTTGCGGACAGCCACGCGACGCGAGTCCGACGACACCAGCCGATCGCTGTACCGGCTGCTCAGAAAACAGGACATCGACACGAAAACCGCCGCGGGTCTGATCACCGCCGCGGAAGTCGCCGAGATCCGCCGGGTAGCCGCTACCGGGCAGCCCCTCAGCCGTGCGGAAGTGGAGGCCAGGTTCCACGGTTCGACGAACAAGCTGCACGCCGCGGCGGTATTGGACGTGCGGGCGGCAGCGGGGACGGACCGGCCGCTCACTCCGGAGTCGCTGGTCGCGAGGTACCAGCATCCCGATGATCAGGCGAACCCGCTGATCGACCTGGAGGTGGCGAAGTGGCTGATCCGTGTCGCTGCGCTCGCGGACGTGCGTGAAAGCGGAGGGACCCTCTCGATCGACGTGTTGGCCGGGCGGTTCGGTCACAGCCGCCGGTGGGCGCATGGGGTGGTCGCCGAGGAACCGCACTGGTCGGGGCCGCTGAACGAGCCGGGGATCGCCTACGCGTTCACCGCACTGGACGACATGGTTCCCGGTGTCGCTGGTGAGACCGAAGTGCGGGCGAGGGCGTGGGTGCGTGAGAAGGCGGCGGTTGGGCGGCCGCGGACTGCGCAGGATTTGGTGGCGAGGTTCAAGAACAAGAGTCTTGGGTGGGCTTTCGACCAAATCAGTGCCGCGGCGCATGCTGATGTGGTCGAGGCCGCGGGGCGTGGCAGGCGGTATGACGCGGCGGTGTTGGCTGCGAAGTACGGTATGAACCTCCGGTGGGCGCAACGGCAGATCGCCAACGCGGTTGCCATCGAACAGAAGTTGATGGAGCTTGCCCGGCAGGACGCCAGGGCCGCGGCCGGTGATCGGCCCTACTCACCGGAGCAACTGGCGAACCGGCGCGGGATCAGCCGCGACAAGGCGGCCGGGCAGCTCGTCCAAGCCGCCAAACACGATGTGTACGCCACGGCAGTGGACAAGGAGCCGCCGTACACGGACAAGGATCTCCGCGAGCGATACGGGATCAGTCTCGAATCGGCCAGGGAGGCCAAGCGGGACGCCGCACGTGACCTTATGGACTACGACCTCGGCAAGGGCAAGCGGATCATCTTCCGTCACATCGCCGAGAGCGTCAGGATCAGCATCGTGGAGGCCGAGCACGAGTTCGCCGCGCTCGCGGTCGTGGTCGCCCGCACCACCGGCGGTCCCCACACCCCGGACACACTGGCCAAAACGTTCGGCGCGAGCCGTCGGTGGGCGTTCGGACCGATCGGTGTTCTGGTGCGTGCGGATGCGCGCAGTGGTGTGTCCACCAAGGATGAACTGGCCGAGCTGTACGGGATCAGCCGCGAGGCAGTCGAGTATCTGACAGGCCCGGCCGCGGCGTTCGTACACGCTCGCGAGGCGCTCGACCGCGGCGAGACACCTCTCGCCGCGGATCTCGCCCGTATCTTCGGCATCACGGTCGCGGAGGCCACGGCTCAGATCGGTGAGGCTGACGTGGCGTACATGCGCGTCGCGCGGGAAAAGTTGATCTACGGACCCGCCTCGTGGATCGCCATTGGCGAAGAGATCACCCGCGGCGGACGCGACGTCGGTGCCCTGATGAAGAAGTTCGGCCTCAGTCGCGAACGGGCGATACTCCACATGGCGCACGCCGAACTGGAGTACTTCACGGGCAACGACGAAGCCGACTGGCCGCGCGCCGCGGACTTCGTCAGCAGGTTCGGGATCAGCGAGGCGGAGGCCGACGCCCTCGTCGACCTCATCGCGGAGTTCGATGTCACGGAGGCTCTGGCTCGCGGCCGGAGGAACTGGATCGACGCTGCCGGGTTGGTCGAAGAGACCGCCCGGAACTACGGCAGGACAACGGAGTGGGCACGCGGACGGATCGAAGCCCAGGCGATCAGCGGCGTACGCCGCGGCTTGCTCACGCCATGGGCAAATCTGGAGCCGACGACGGTGGCCTACCTGGGCACGCAGGCGGGGGAAACCTGGCTGCCCGCCGACCAGTTGGTGGACGTGGTCAACGCCGCTGCCGAGGCGGACGTGCGTGCGGCTGCGAAGCGCGCGCAGCCGTACACCACCGGCGAACTGTCCACGAGGTACTTCCTTGTCACTCGGTGGGCGACAGACCGGATCATCGTCGTCGTAAGCGCTGAGGCGCGTGCGGCGGTCAACGGTGGCACACCGTTGACCGTCGCCGAAGCTGCTCGCAAGTACGGCATCAGCCACGCGACGGCCGAGCAGGCGATTGTCTCGGCCGTGTCGGCAGACGCTGACGCGGCTCGCGCGCCCGGGGAGCCGCTTGTCATCGGACCGCACGCCCAGCGATATGGCATCAGCGTTGAGGCAGTGGATCGTCACGTCGACGCCATCATGCGAACCGATGTGCGCGCAGCGGCAGATCGGAACGCGCCGTACACCAAGGAGCAATTGGCAGCGAAGTACGGGGTGGACCTCGGCCGGGCGTACAACCAGATCGTGGGCGCCGCGGTCGAACAGCAACACGATGCGGCGCGGGCGGAGACCCCGGAGCCGGTGGCCGTGCTGCGGGCGAAGTTCGGCTTCGAACAAGCCGAGGCCATGGCCGTGAAACGCCTTGCCGCTCGTCTCGACGTGCGCGCGGCGGCGGATCGCGGCAAGCCGCACTCGCTGGGTCAGATCGAGGTCCGCTACTTCCCCGGCGAAGACGCTGAGGCGACGAACCTGGTCCGAGCTCTCGCACGGGCCGATGTGCTCGCGGCGTTGGAAACCGGTGCTCCGCCGCCCACCCCGGAGGCACTTCACACGCGGTACAACGTTCCGGCGGTGAGGAACCCGGACACGGGTGACCTGTCCTACCCGCTGGCCGAGGAGATCCAGATGGCGGCCCGTGCGGCGGCGCGGGCCGCCCACGAGACTGGCGACCCGCTCACCGCTGACGAACTCGTCCGTGTGTTCGGCGTCGACCCGGTGACGGCCGACTCGTACATCGAGGACACCCGGGACGTCGATGTGGACAGCGACGACGATTCCGTCATGGATGAGGCCGATTACCAGGCTGTGAACCAGACTCAGCGGATCCTGCGGGACGCGCGGGCCCAGCAGGCCGAGCAGGACGCGACGCACGTCGGCTCGTGGCCGTCGCTGTCCGCTGACCTGGTGGTCACGGCTGCGTCTTTCTCGAGCGATGAGGAGAACGAGGCGGCGTTCCGGGATGAGTTCCCGTTGTTCGTGGGTGGGAACAGGGAGGCATTTCTGGCTGGGCGGCCGGGCAGCACCGAGAACTGCCTGCTGTTGTTGATCGTGGCTGAGTTGGCCATCGTCGAGGGCGAGATGGTGCGGGGCGGCAAGGGTGGCCCGATGGCGATCGGTCACTTGGCGGAGTCGTCGCGCGGGGACGCGGTGGCTGCTTCGTTCAGCCAGGTGGTCGATCATATGGCCGGTCAGGACGAGAACACTTATGGAGCGGTGTTCCTGCCTGGTTCGGGCAATTTGTTGCATGGTGTCGTTGTCAAGTCGGTTGGTGGGCGTGTGGTGTTCGGGGATCCGCAGGACGAGCGGATTCCCCGGGTTGGTCCGGACGGTGTCGTGGGGTTCGTGAACTTCCGCAGGACTGGTACGGCGAAGCTGACTGGCACCTTGCCGTTGGGGGCACACCTGCTTGCCGCAGGCGACCGGAAGCGACCCGGCACTGTTTCGGGCGGGCCGTCGGCCAAGCGGGTGAGTCGCCGCGAACAGTCCGGTGAGGACAGTGTCGTGGGCGGCTCGCGGTCGTCCGCCGGGGATACGTCGGCTCTGGCGCAGGTCGTCGAGGCCATGGCGGGCGGGCGGCCTTACCCCGTCGCGAAGCTGGCCCGTGACCACGACAGGAACCGTGAGTGGGCACGGGATGTGACGATTCGCGCGGCAGCCGAGCGGCTGCGAACGGCGGAGCAAGCCGATCTGGACGAGACCATCCGCGCCTTGCGGGGCTGGTTCGAGGAATCGGGCGACAGGCGGTTCCGGGAACTGGTCGTCGTCGCGGCGATCGCCGCGATCCGCATGGGTGGTGTTCCGCCGGAGCGGCGGGCCGGACTGGCCGCCAGGGTCAGCGGTGGCTTGTCCGCCGCGGTGGTCCTGGACGCGCGTGTGGCCGCGGCCGCCCGTCAGCCGTTCGTTCAGGAGATGCTGGCGGAGAAGTACTCGATCGACCAGGCTGAGGTGCAGCGGCTGGTGCGTGTCGCCGCGATCGCGGACGTGCGCGAGGTCGTGGCGGGTGGTGGTTCCATCACCGCCGGTGAGCTCGCCGCCGAGTACGGCATGGATGTCCAGTGGGCGTACGACGTGATCACCGAGGAGCCGCACTGGATGGGGCCGCTGAAGGACCCGGCGATCTCCCCTGCTTTCGCACCCCTGTCGGAGATGGTTCCCGGTGTCGCTGGTGAGACTGAGGTGCGGGCGAGGGCGTGGGTGCGTGAGAAGGCGGCGGTTGGGCGGCCGCGGACTGCGCAGGGTTTGGTGGCGAGGTTCAAGAACAAGAGTCTTGGGTGGGCTTTCGACCAAATCAGTGCCGCGGCGCATGCTGATGTGGTCGAGGCCGCGGGGCGTGGCAGGCGGTATGACGCGGCGGTGTTGGCTGCGAAGTACGGTATGAACCTCCGGTGGGCGCAACTGCAGATCGCCAACGCGCTTGTCATCGAACACCAGTTGAAGCGATACGCGTTCTCCGACGCTTTCAAGTCCGCAGGCAGGGGGCAGCCCCTGTCGACGAAGGTGCTGGCGGGCATGTACGGGATCAGCCGTGCGAAAGCGGGCGATCAGATTGTCGCGGCCGCCAAGGCCTTCGTCTACCAGATCGGACTCACGCACAAACCACGCCCCACAGACGAGGAACTGGCCAAGACGTACGGGATCAGCCCCGAAGCGGCTCGCAGCGCGGTCCGCGCTGCCGCGCGAGACGCTGTGCGCCTGGTTGTCGACCAGGGCGCGCCGTTCACCGCGGACGACATCGCCAGGATGTTCGGGATAAGTCTCGTGGAGGCCGAGCACGAGATCAGGTCGGCCGCGATCGACGAGCTGCGAACGCCGGGCGGTGTGCGCACCCCGGGCGAGCTGGCCACGAAGTTCAAGAAGAACCGGCGGTGGGCGTTCGAGCAGATCGGTGTTCAGGTGCGTGCCGCCATGGCGAGCGGGCTGTTCACCGCTGACGAAGTGGCTCAGCGGTACGGCATCACCAGGGAGGCTGTCGAGTACCGGACAGGTCCGGACGCTGCGTTCGTACACGCGCGTGAGGCGCAAGACCGTGGCGAGACCCCTGATGCCGTGGATCTCGCCGACGAGCACCACATCGGAGTCGCGGAGGCCGAGGCCCAGATCCGCGCCGCGGGTGTGGCTCACGCGCGGGCCGCGCACGATTCGATCACCCACGCGGGAAGTCTGGAATCCACGCCCCACGAAGGAATCGACGTCGATGCGCTGCGGCAGGGCTGGGGCACCGTCGATGGACTGATCGAGCGTGGTCTCAGCCGTGAACGGGCGGTCTTCCAGGTCGCGCACCTCGTGGTCTCGGCCATGGAGAAGGGGCTCATCGACCTGGCCACGCCCGTCGCGGTCATTGCCAGGCGGACTGGGCTCAGCGAGGCAGAGGCCGACATCGTGGTCGACGCGGCAGCGCGGATACGGATGGGGCGGCCGACGGGAATGTCCCTCGGTATCACGTCCGAAACGCTCGCCAGGACCTACAGCAGGACGCCGGAGTGGGTCGTCGTCCAGGTGGAAGCCGCGGTCGTCAACCACCTGCGCCACGAAGGCACGAAGTCCGAGTCGATCCCCACATTGCTGTACACAGCCGCCGACGTGGCGAGCGTGGCGGGTAGACGCGGGCTGACGCGCCAGCGAGGTATGGACGTCGTCAACGCCGCAGCCAAGGCTGATGTGCGTGCGGCGGCCGATCGCGGTGAACCGTACACGGCAAAGGAACTGGGTGACCGGTACCACCTCGCCGTTCGATGGGCGGCCGATCAGATCGTCGCCACCGCCCGCGAGGACGTGCTGACACAGGACAAGCCGCTCAGTGTCGACAACGTCGCACGCGAGTACGGCATCGATCGGGAGACGGCCGAGCGAGTGGTGGTCGAAGCCGCGTTCGTCGCCGCGAAGGACCCGGACGAACCGCGGGACGTCCAGACATTCGCTCAGCGTCACGGTGTCGATCCCGAAACGGTGAACCGCCATCTCGACGCTGTCATCCGGGCCGATGTCCGCGCGCGGGCGGAGCGATTCGAGCTGTACCCGGTCGAGGAACTGGCGGCGGACTACGGCGTACCGGGCACACGGGCGGTTGAGCAGATCGAAGCTGCGGTGTTCGAGTACCTGGCTGACGCGGCGGACGCCAAACGACCACCCGGCACACGGGAGTTGACTGAGATGTTCACCGTGACGTTCGAGCGAGCTGTGGACTTGAAGCGCACCGCTGCCATGCGGGACGCGCGCAGCGCGGCCGATCTGCGCAGCCCGTATTCCGTCCGCGGCGTCGAGGAGAGGTATTTTCCGGACGAAGGTGGCTTCGACGACAACGAAACCAGGGAGGCCGTGTCCGCGATTGTCGCTGCTGCCGAGGCCGATGTGCTTGAAGCGGCGGCGCGCGGCGAGCGCTATCCCAGGGCGGCCCTGGCTCGGCGGTACGGCATGACGGAGGACAACCACTTCCTTGAGCCCGTATTGGCGGGACTGGCGATCATGAACGCCGTGCAGACCGAACTGTCGGAGGTCCTCCGGCGTGGCGACAGGTGCTCGGTCGATGACCTCGTCGCGCGGTTCGACGTCAGCAGGGGTACAGCCGAAACCGAGGTGCTCACGGCGGAAATGGCAGCGCTCACCCCAGTCGAAGTCGCGGTGATGCCCCATGTGCTGGCGTACGTGCGTGCGGCACTGGACAGTGGCGAACCGTGCAGTCCGGCTGCCCTTGTCGTGCACTTCGGCATCAGCGAGGAGTTGGCCAAGGCCCAGTTCGACTACGCTGTGAACGTGCGGGAGGACTCCGATGTGGAGTCCGTGTGATGGCGGTGGCAACGGGTCCGTCGGACGAGCAACTGACCGAGGTAGACGATGAACGACACTCTTTCGAGCAGGGCTGCCGACTGGCTGGACCGCACCTACGGGGGCCTGGTCACCCTCACCGACGACCAGCCACTGGTCGACGGCGACCGGACCCAGTTGTTCGGCTGTGGCTATGCCGGTGGGTCGGACGAGCCGATGCTGGCGGCGACCATCGCCGTACCGAAGAACGGTGGCGAGCCGTTCCCGGTGTCCAATGCCGACCCACTGGACGAGGAGCTGAACGGGGCGCCATCGGCGGACTTCGACCCGTTGGCGTGGCGCTGGCGGGTCAACGCACGCGGCTGCGTGGTCGCCACGGACGCTGCTGTCGACCACCGTCCGTCGTCGGCGTTGCCGTGGACACCGATGGACGAGGCGCCGGGCTGGTGGGACCGGATGCTGGCCGCGCACTTCCCGGACGCCGAGGTCTCCACCTGCTCGACATGGGCGGACGTCACGTCGATCCTGCTGGAGGGTGGGCCGGGTACGCGCACGGTGGTGTGGCTGCGACGGCAGCACGCCGGGAAAGATCTCACCGGCCATCTGATCTATGCCTTCAACGACGGCGACCAGGCGATCTTCCTCGACGGCCAGAAGGGTTCGTTCGCGCGGTTGAACGACGAGGAGGTCGGGCAGCTAGTCGTGGCCCGTTTCCACCGGGAGGCGGGGGAGCGGCACGAGTTCCTGCCGCTGCCGTGGGAAAACCCCGCGCCGACGCTGGAGGCCGCCTTGGACAAGGCGACCAGTTGGCTGGAGCACACCTACAAGGAACCGGTTGTCGTGGTGCAGCCGGACGCGGCGGACGAGACCAACCGGGGCTGGCTGTTCGCGTGCACCACCCAGCGGTTCCAGGAGTCGGGCGACTGGCGTGATCAGATGCTGGACGCCGCGCTCGTCGTGCCCAAAGAAGCGGGCCTGATCCCGTTCGGCCTGCCGAACAACGACCCGTGGACCTATCTGACCCAGTGGGAGGTCGAGCAGGAGGGCATCGGTGACCCGCCCGCACCCGGCGCAGCCGCCTGGTTCGAGCCCACGATGCGAGAACTCGGCACGCCACTGGGCTCGACAGTGCACGGGAGCTGGGGCGAGGTGCTGACCGAGGTGGCAGCGGCCCCGCAGGGAGCCAGGGCGTTGGTGTGGGTCCGCCGCAACGACTTCCGCGGCCGGGAGTCGGTGGGCAACCTGCTGATCGCGATCAACGAGAACAGCGGTGTGCGACTGATCGACTCCATGGCCGAAAAGGGCTACCCGTCCTTCGACGAGGAACCCATGGCACTGCACGTGATCCGCTACTCGTCGTGAGCGCGGCGTCGTGAGCTTGGCCGGAACCTGATCGATCCCCGCCTGTTGGTGGTGTCTCCAGGTTCCGGTCCACTGTGTCCCAGCTTGGTGGTTCGGGTCCGGCTTTGGGCTGTGCAGCAGGCACAGGAGGTTCGGCGGCTTGTGTGCGAACACAGACTGGTGCTTCGGGGTTTCTTCCTTCCGTATGGCCTGGGCGAAGCCCAACCACAC
>NZ_MTQO01000041.1 GCF_001984155.1 Actinosynnema sp. ALI-1.44 | reverse complement strand
CAAAACCCTGAACTGGCTGACCCCCCAAGAGAAACTCAACATGCTACTGTCCACATAAGAACATGTTGCGACGACCGCATGAATCCACCCCACATTGGTGCCAAAAAACGCAACCAAGGTGGCATTCGTTGCGTCTCACCGCTGGTTTCAGGTCCACCGCAGCTGGGAGCGTGTCCGCCAGTACTGCTCCGGTGCCTCGGCCAGATCGTGCAGCAACTCGCGGTCGACGTCGTCGAGTCGCACCGGCATCAGGTTCGCGTACAGCTGCGGCACGCTCGCGGCGCCGGTGAGCACGAGATCCGCCCACGGCTGGGCCAGCGCCGCCGCCATCGCGACCGCGTCGGGACCGGCGCCGTGCCGGATGGCGATGTCCACGACCGGGCCGGGCGGCTGCACGGCGAGCCTGCCGTTGGCCATCACCTCCTTGAGCATCACTCGCGCGCCCTCGGCGTGGGCCTCGGCCAGCGCGGGACCCGCCGAGGTCTCCAGGACGTTCCAAGTGGACTGCACCGAGGAGAACAGGCGCTGCCCGTTCGCCTGGAGGTCGAACGCACGCCGGATGGTGTCGGCCTGCGCCGGTCCGCTCGTGGAGAAGCCCAGCGGCACGCCGATGTCCGCCATCCGGGACCGCAGGTCCTCGTCGTCGAACAACGGGCTGTCACCGGTCAGCGAATGCACTTGGTACAAGCCGACTTCGAGCAGTTCCCGAGTCTCGTCCCATTGCCGCTCGAACCGGGCGGCGGAATGTTCTTTCACTTCGTGTACATCGGCGTCGGGACGCCAGTCCGCTGTGTACTCGTAGCCCCACTTGCTCGACACGGTCACGTCGGTGTGCCCGCGGTCGGCGAGCCACGCGGCCACGAACTCCTCGGCGCGGCCGTAGGACCTCGCCGCGTCCACCCAGCGGATCCCGGCCGCGTACGCCGCGTCGAGCACGTCGAAACTCGCTGTGCGCATCGCGTCGACCGTGCGTTCGACCGGCAACGCTGTGTCACGACCGAGGTTGATGTACGCGGGCCGTCCAAGTGCAGCCGTGCCCAGAGCGATACGCATGGACACCAACGTAAACGACCACCCGAACAGGACCCCACCGATCACACTTCGGTGCCATAATGGCACCATGAGACGTATGAATCTGCGAGACGTGCCTGATGAGGTCTATCTCGCCCTGGCAGAAGGCGCCAAGGCCAACAGGCAGTCGTTGAGCGCCTTCGTCGTGGACCGGCTCGCCGAAGTCGCCAAAACGCTCACGATCGCCGACTATGTCGCGTCCTACGAACCGCCCCGTGGGACAGGTGTGACATTGGACGACGCGGCCGCCGCAGTGCGCGAGGTACGGGAAGCATCGTGAGCCTGGTAGTCGTCGACGCCTCGGTCTTGGCCGCGTTCTACGCGGCCGATGATCCCCGGAGACCGGAGACCGCAGCGCGGCTGTCCACAGGACACGCCCTGTTCGCTCCGGCCCACTTGGACGCTGAGGTCATCTCCGCGTTGCGGGGTATGGCCAAGAACAATCCCGTGCTGGCGCGAGCTGTTCCCACGGCTCTGCGCCATCTTGCAGGTTTCCCGATCCGCCGCATGCCGATCGCGCCGCTGCTGAACCGGATGTGGGAGTTGCGCCACAACATCACGCCTTACGATGCGGCCTACGTCGCACTTGCCGAACACATCGACGGCACCTTGCTCACGTGCGACGCGAAGCTGGCAGCAGCCTCCGGCGCCAAGTGCGCATTCGACTTGCTCAACTGATTCAGCACACCGGTCCCGGGCCCCGGCAACGCACGAACGCCGCGGCCGGTACGGCCGCGGCGTTCGTGTGGTGCCGGTGTCGCTACAGGTACTGGCCGGTGTTGGTGGCCGTGTCGATCGCCCGGCCGGACTCCTGGTTCTTGCCGGTGACGAGCGTGCGGATGTAGACGATCCGCTCGCCCTTCTTGCCGGAGATCCTGGCCCAGTCGTCCGGGTTGGTGGTGTTGGGCAGGTCCTCGTTCTCCGCGAACTCGTCGACGATCGCGTCGAGCAGGTGCTGCACGCGCAGCCCCGGCTGCTGGGTCTCCAGCACCGACTTGATCGCCGCCTTCTTCGCCCGGTCGACGATGTTCTGGATCATCGCGCCGGAGTTGAAGTCGCGGAAGTACAGGACTTCCTTGTCACCGTTGGCGTACGTGACCTCGAGGAACCTGTTGTCCTCGCTCTCCTCGTACATCCGCTCCACGGTGTGCTGGATCATCGCGTCCAGGCACGCGCGGCGGTCCCCCGCGAACTCGAGGAGGTCGTCGCTGTGGATCGGCAACGTGGTGGTCAGGTACTTCGAGAAGATGTCCTTGGCCGCCTCGGCGTCCGGACGCTCGATCTTGATCTTCACGTCCAACCGGCCCGGGCGCAGGATGGCCGGGTCGATCATGTCCTCGCGGTTGGACGCGCCGATCACGATCACGTTCTCGAGACCTTCGACACCGTCGATCTCACTGAGCAGCTGCGGCACGATGGTGGTCTCCACATCGGACGACACACCGCTGCCGCGGGTGCGGAAGATCGAGTCCATCTCGTCGAAGAACACGATCACCGGGGTGCCTTCCGACGCCTTCTCCCGTGCCCGCTGGAAGATCAGCCGGATGTGCCGCTCGGTCTCGCCCACGAACTTGTTGAGCAGCTCGGGACCCTTGATGTTGAGGAAGTACGACTTGGCTTCGCTGTTGTCGTCCCCGCGCGCCAGCGCCACCTTCTTGGCCAACGAGTTGGCCACGGCCTTGGCGATGAGCGTCTTGCCGCAACCCGGCGGGCCGTAGAGCAGCACGCCCTTCGGCGGGCGCAGCTCGTACTCCCGGTACAGCTCGGCGTGCAGGAACGGCAGTTCCACCGCGTCACGGATCTGCTCGATCTGCCGGAAGAGGCCACCGATGTCGGCGTAGTCGACGTCCGGCACCTCCTCGAGCACGAGATCCTCGACCTCTGCCTTGGGCACGCGCTCGTACGCGTACCCGGACTTGGTGTCGACCAGGAGCGAGTCCCCTGGCTTGAGTGGTGAGTCAGCCAGCGGATCGGCCAGCCACACCACCCTTTCCTCATCGGCATGTCCGACCACAAGTGCCCGCGACGAGGCACCATCGGATCCGGCGGCGAGCAGCTCACGCAACGTGCAGACCTCGCCGGTCTGCTCGAACGTGCCACCCTCCACAACGGTCAGCGCCTCGTTGAGGCGGACCGATTGTCCGCGCTTGAGCGTGTCGAGGTCGACCGCGGGCGAAACCGCCACCCGCATCCGGCGGCCCGCGGTGAAGACATCCACCGTGCCGTCCTCATGACCGGCCAGGTACACGCCATAGCCGCTGGGCGGCTGGGCTAGCCGATCCACCTCCTCCCGCAACGCCAGCAACTGGCTTCGGGCCTCGCGCAGCGTGTCCACCAGCTTGGTGTTGCGCTCTGTGAGCTGTCCCACTCGTTCCGAGGCTTCGGCGAGCCTCTGCTCGAGCAGGCGCACATGGCGAGGCGATTCCGTCAACTTGCGGCGCAGCAGCGCGATTTCCTCTTCGAGGAATCGGATCTGCGCGGACTGACTAGTCTCACGGCCCGCGCCTTCATCGGCGCTGTGGTCGTCGGCCTCCTCAGGCCGACTGCCGGGACGGTCGTGCTGCATGGTCGGCACCTCCTCCCGAACTACGTACCCCATACGGTACCGGTGATCACTGACATTCGGAGCTCATCCAGATGTCGAGATCGGCGCGTCATGGTCAAGAAACCCCCGCTCGGAGGGATTCAATGCTCCATCCCGGTGTAGTAGGGAACCGAACACCGGCTACGGTGCGTCCCAGTACTAGTCCGATGGCGCCCGTGCGAGCGCTGTTGAAATATGACATGTACACGATCGCCACACCGAGGAGAACGTAATGTCTCAACCGCCGCAACAGCCGGGCGGATACGGCGACCAGCCCGGTTACGGCCAGCAACCGGGTTATGGCCAGCAGCCTGGCGGCGGCTACCCGCAGCAGCCAGGGGGATACCCTCAGCAAGGTGGTTATCCACAGCAGCCAGGCGGCGCGTACCCGGCGTCGGGCCAGCAGCCTGTGCAGCCGGGTGGGGCGTACCCCCAGTCCGGCCCGCAACCACAACCCGGCTATGACCCCAACAACCCGTACGCCCAGCAGCAGCAGCCGGGCATGTACGGGCAGCAGCCGCCGTACGGGCAGCCGGGTTACCCACCACCGAAGAAGAGCCCGCTGCCGTGGATCCTCGTCGGTGGCGCCGTTGTCGTGATCGGCGTCGTCCTCGTGCTGATCTTCACTCTGGGTGGCAGCGGCGGGGGCACCGGGTCACCGAGCGCGACCGCGAACACGATGGTCGACGCGATCAACAACAAGGACAAGGACGCCGCGGAGAAGGTCGCCTGCGAGAAGGGCAAGGTCAACACCAAGAAGCTCGACAGCCTGCCCGCGACCGTCCAGTACAAGGCCTCCGTCTCCGAGGAGCCCAAGGAGAACGGCGACAGCGCGACGGGCAAGATCAAGCTCGACATCACCGCCGAGGGTCAGTCGATCTCGATGACCATGACCTTCACGCTCAAGAAGAAGGACAGCGACTGGTGCCTGTCCAACATCAGCGACCCCAAGATGGACCGGCGCTGACAGCACGCTGAGCAGCACGAACGAAGCCCGGGCCGCGCAGGCGACCCGGGCTTTTCGGTAACCAACTCACTACTATCGGGTGAAGTGGCCTGTTCGTTACCTGATCGTCTCGACTTTTCCCGCGAAAGTCCCGCCAACCAGGCCCCCCTTCACCTACCGTGACGTCGCGATCGTGCGACTCGAAGACTGGGATGGTCATGACTTATCCGCCACAGCAGCCAGGGCCCTACGGGGGCCAGCCAGACCCGTACGGCCAGCAACCCGGCTGGCAGGACGGATACAACCAGCAGCAGCCCGCATGGGGTCAGCAGCCGAACTACGGCGGCTTCCCCGGCGGCCAGCCGCCGCGCAAGAGCAAGACGGGTCTGATCATCGGCCTCGTCGTCGCGGGTGTGCTCGTCGTCGGCGGTGGCGTGACCGCGATCATCCTGCTGACCGGCGGAGACGACTCCAAGTCCACCCCGGCGGCGCAGACGACGCAGGCGGGCGGCGGTGACGACGCGGGCAGTCCGCAGGCGGTCGTCGACCGGGTCATCAAGGCCGTCGACGACAAGGACGCGGATGCCGCGACCCAGACCCTGTGCGACCCGAAGAAGAAGAGCCCCGCGTTCGAGTTGGACAAGGTCAAGCCGAGCTGGACGCTCAAGACCAGCCTGAACGGCAAGATCAGGGAATCGAGCGCTGGCGCGTTCGCCTCGCTGAGCATCAAGGTGACCGAGACGGGCAGGTCGAGCACGAACACCCTGCCGTTGACGCTCGACATGAAGGAGAAGGACGGCAAGTGGTGCGTCTCTGAGGCCGTGCTCAACCCCAGGGCGTCCAGTGGTTCGACCACGCGCAGGCCGCCGTCCACCAGTCCTACTTACTAGGCGGGCCACCGGCTTGTACGGTTGAGGTGTGCCAGAGGCCGCCAGACGCCGTTCGACGGTGTTGATCATCACGGGCATGGTGCTGGGTGGCGCCGGAATGCTGGCGTACTTCGTGTTGTCGGCTCCGAGTTCGGCGTCCCCACCACAGTCACCCACCGCATCGGACGCAGCGGGCACGCCGGAGGGCGTGGCCCGCTTGATCGTCACCAAGCTCAACGCCAGGGATCTCGACGGAGTGATCGAGCTCACATGCGCGCAGGGTAAGTCGACCGGCCGCCGCGAACTGCTGAAAGCCGTTCCGCAGTTGGACCCCGCCGCGCCGGAGAGCACCCGCGCCAAGCCGGTGGAGTTCGGCATCGACCACCTCAGCCAGTTCTCCGACGGCTACGTCGCGACGTTCACCGTCCTGCACGAGGGCGCCAAGCAGAACGGCACCATGCGCCTTCAGCTGAGTGCGGACAAGTGGACGTTGTGCGGGCTGGACTCGCCACGCATCGCCGGGGTCGGGTGACGCTCGTTTCACATCGGGCGGATACGGTGTGCGCATGGCCGAGCCCGAGAAACCTGAGGCCGACAAGCCGGCCGACACCGAACTGAGCCCGCCCGCGTCCAAGGCGAGCAAGGTCCGGCTCATCATCGCCATCGGGCTGGCGGTGCTCGTGCTCGCGGGCGGTGGCGTGGCACTCGCGATCGTCGCGTCCCGGCCGCGCCCCGAGGACGTCGCGCTGCAGCAGGAGAAGACCGCCGCGCGCGAAGTCGCGCAGAAGTTCGCCACCCTGCTCGAACAGGGCCGCAACGACGGGGCGTTCGCGCTGTCCAAGTCGGAGGTCAAAGAACTGGTCTGCCAGACCGAGCAGGACGCGCTCGAGCAGGAATGGCAGGTCCGTGAGTCCAAGGAGATCATGCGGTCCTACGCGCCGACTCCGAGCTCGCGGATGTCCATCACGGTCAAGGACGTGCGGATCGAGGGCGACAAGGGCAGGGCCACGCTGTCCGGCGGCACCGGCAACGTCCGCGCGGACCAGGACTACGCGCTGGTCAAGGAATCCGGTGGCTGGAAGGTCTGCGGCGTGACGTTCCGGGCGCGAACCAGCTCGACCAGCTCGCGGCCGACCCAGACGCGGCCGTCGACGACCGAAACACCCGGCAGCGACTCCCCGACGACACCGCCCACGACGACGGAGACGACAGAGACGACGACCGGGCCGACCCAGTGACCGCGAAGCGGCCACGCGCGGCGAAGATGGGGCCGCTCGGCGGCGACGCCACGGACGAGGAGAAAACCAAGCGCCGCAACGGTGTGATCCTGGTCGTCTGCTCGACCGTGCTCGTCGTGGCCGCCGCCGTCGGCGGCATCCTCCTGCTGACCGGCGGCAGTCCCGAGGACGAGGCGACCAGCGCCGCCCGCGAGTTCGCCATGCTGTACCAGCGCGGGCTGAACTCGTCCGGGCGCGACGTCGACGCGTCCGAGTTCGAACCGGTGGTGTGCGAGAAGGTCATGCCGCAGCTGAGGGAAGCGTTCTCCGCCAAGGAAAACCCCGTACCGGGCACACCGCAGTTCACGCTCACGGTCAAGGACGTGAAAACCAACGGCGACACGGGTTCCTTCACCCTCGCCACCAAGGTGACCTCGCCGGGCAACGCGGACCAGACCGACGACGCCCCCTTCGAACTGGTCAAGGAAGACGGCGACTGGCGCGTCTGCAGTCTTTAGTGCTTGCCCGACCGGCGCTGGACCCTCGGCGCCACGACACCGTCGGCCAGCCTGCGCGCGGTCAGCAGGAACGCCGTGTGCGCGATCATCCGGTGGTCCGGGCGCACCGCCAGGCCGACCACGTGCCACGGCCGGTGCAGCGTCTCCCACGACTGCGGTTCGGTCCAGCCCTGCTGTTCCCGCAACGCCTCGGTCACGCGCGACAGCTGCGTCACCGTCGCGACGTAGACCACCAGAACCCCGCCGGGGATCAGGTTCTGCTTGACCACGTCGAGCATTTCCCACGGCGCCAACATGTCCAGCACGACCCGGTCGACCTCGCCGGTGTGCGTGGCCAGGTCCGCGACGTTCAGCGTCCAGTTCGGGGGCTGCTCGCCGAAGAACTGCAGGACGTTGCGCCGGGCGTGGTCGGCGTGGTCGTCACGGACCTCGTAGGACGTCACGCTGCCCGACTCGCCGACCGCCCGCAGCAGCGAACACGTCAGCGCACCGGAACCGGCGCCCGCTTCCAGCACTCGCGCACCGGGGAAGATGTCGCCCCACATGACGATCTGCGCGGCGTCCTTCGGGTAGATCACCTGCGCGCCGCGGGGCATCGACAACACGTAGTCCGGCAGCAACGGCCGCAACGCCAGGAACGACGTGCCACCGACCGACGTGACCACCGAGCCTTCGGGCGCACCGATCAGGTCGTCGTGCGCCAGCGCGCCGCGATGCGTGTGGTACTGGCCGCCTTCTTCGAGCACCAGCGTGTAGTGCCGGCCTTTCGGGTCGGTCAGTTGTACCCGGTCACCTTTACGGAACGGGCCGCTCGCCCTGCTCACCGACACCTGCGCTCTACTCTCCTCATACCGCCCTCGGCCACATATCGTGGCATCCCGGTCCGTTCAGGCGTTACGCAGGGCCGCTTTGAGGTCTTCCCGGCGCAGCACGCCGGACGGGCGGCCTTCCTCGTCGACGACGAGGAACTGCCACGCCGCGGTCTCGGCGACCCGGTCGATGATCTCCTCGCCCGGCTCGGAGTCCAGCAGCACCATCTCCGGCCGGATCGGCTCCGCGGCCTGTTCGGCCGGGGACAGCGGCGCATAACCGGCCAGTCGCTCCGCGGTGTCGCGGTCGAGCAGACCGGCCGCCACCCCGTCCGCCCGCACCAGGACGACACCGCGCCCGGCCGAAGCGCCGAGCGCGTCGACGACCGGGCTCTCGGCGGGCAGTTGCAGCACAGGTTGGACGAGGTCGGCCAGCCGCAGACCGTCCGGCCACGTGCGGCGCTGGTCCGCGGCGAACTCCCCCGCCGCGCCCGCGGCCACGAACCACGCGGTCAGCACGCACACACCCAGCCGCAGCCACTTGTCCGGGCTGTCCTCCGCGATCCCGAACAGCGCCCAGACCAGCAGCCCGACCGCCACGAGCCCGCCACCGGCCGCCGCGGCGAGCGTGCCTTTCGAGCGTCGCCCGGTCAGCGCCCAGATCCCGGCGCGCAGCATCCGCCCGCCGTCCAGCGGCAGGCCGGGCAGCAGGTTGAACACGGCGACCGCGAGGTTGGCCGCGGTGCACTCCAGCAGCAGGACCCAGATCGCGCCGTCGTCCGGGCCGACCAGCAGCGCCATCCCGAACAGTGCGCCGAGGACGATCGACACCAGCGGACCCGCGGCGGCGACCATGCCCTCCTGCCCGGGTTTCCTCGGCGTTCGCGCCACTTCGGAGATTCCGCCGAGCAGGAACAGCCGCACCCGCCGGACAGGCAGGCCGAAACGCAACGCCACCACGCAGTGCCCCAGCTCGTGCGCCAGGACGGACGCGCCGAGCAGGACCGCGAACGCGGAGGCGAGCAGCAGCGCCGTGCCGTCGCTCACGCCAGGCATCAGCCGGTCGACCAGCGGCGTGTACAGGAACACCACGGCCACCGATCCCAGCCACCACGACGGTGCCAGCAGCACCGGCACACCAGCGATCCGGAACAGCAGCAGGCCGCCGTCACCCCTGGCGACACGGCCGCTCCGGATCGTCGTCATGACGACGAGAGTAGGGGCGTGGATGTTGAACTGCCGTATGCCGCGCGGGGGAAATCCATGGTGTGGGCGTCGATACCGGCGATTCGATTCCCGGCGGCTACGGAATCCTGCCGAGGAACGCCACCAGCCTGTCCCCCGGCTGTGCCGCGCCGCTCATCGGCACCGGCGCGGCGAACCGCTCCGGCCGGTCGTGGTCGGTCACGAACAACCCGGCCAGCTGCAACAACTGCTCGGCCAGCTCCTCGGGAACCGGCCGGTCCACACCGCACGCCCTGGCCACGTCCCAGCCGTGCACGGTGATCTCCACGGCTCCGGCGCAGCCGACGATCGCGCCGGTGAGCTGCCGGTCGGCGATGGACACGGTCGAGCGAGACGTGCTGGTCCACGCGCCCAGCAGTTGACATGCCTGGTCCTTGAGCGTGGTGACGAGGTCGGCCGCGTCGGCCCCCGCCGACGGGATCACCAGACCGACGTGTCCACTGTCGACAGCCTCGTGCAAAGCCGCCAGCGAGTCGCTCATGTGCCGCAACAGGGCCGCCAGGTCCCACGAGCGGCAGGGCGTCGGGCGGCCGAGGGCCTCCGGCGTGATGAGCCCGAGCGCCCCCAGCGTGTACCCGACTGCCCGCTCCAGCAGTTCGGCCCCGCCGATCAGTGGTGAAGTCACACATGGTGAGACGCCCGGCGGACCGGAAACTCATCGGTTTCCGGCTCAGTCCGCCCGGTCGATCACCGTTTCCGTGCCCGAGTCCGGCTCCGGCCAGCCGGGGTACTCCGGCGGGGTGCCGCCGAACTCCGGGCAGAACGCCTTGTGGTCGCAGTAGTCGCACAGCCTGCTTTTGTTCGGCTTGAAGTCCCCGGTCCTGGCCGAACGCATGACCGCCTGCCAGATGGCCTCCAGCGTGCGCTCGAACCGCTTGAGCTCGGCCTCGTCGGGCGCGTAGGCCAGAGACTGCCGGTCCGAGAGGTACATCAGGCGCAGCTGCTTGGGCACGACTCCCCGCAGGCGCCACAGCACCAGCGCGTAGAACTTCATCTGGAACAGGGCCTTGGCCTCGCCGATCTCCCGCGGCGCCGCGCCGGTCTTGTAGTCGACCACGCGGATCTCGCCGGTCGGCGCGACGTCCAGCCGGTCGATGTACCCCCTGAGCAGGACCCCGGACGGCAGTTCGGACTCGACGAGCAGCTCACAGGCCTCCGGTTCGAGCCTGCGCGGGTCCTCCAGGGTGAAGTAGCCGTCGAGCAGCGCACCGGCCGAGTCGAGCCAGTCGTCCAGGCTGGCCCCGTCGGCGAAGAGCTGGTCGGCCAGCTCGGGGGCCTCTTCGATGAGCTTGGTCCACGTGGGCCGCAGCAGGTCGTGCGCGGTCCGCGGGACCCGTTCGGCCGCGGGCAGGCCGTAGAGCTGTTCGAGGACAGCGTGTACGACCGTGCCGCGGACCTGAGCCTTGCTCGGCGTCTCGGGCAGGCGGTCGACGGCACGGAACCTGTAGAGCAACGGACACTGTTTGAAATCGCTGGCACGAGAAGGCGACAAGGCGGGCCGCCGCCGTACTACTTCCTCAGTCACCGTCACGCTTCAAACAGTAGGCCAGGGGTCTGACAGTGTTGAATCGTCCTCGCTCCGCGAGGACCGAATCAGAGGCGGCAGGAGCGGATGTCGGAGGCGAGGATGGCCTTGGCACCGATCGCGGCGAGCTCGTCCATGATCGGGTTGGCTCGTTTGCGCGGCACCATGGCCCGCACGGCGACCCAGTCCGGGTTGGCCAGCGGCGCGACAGTCGGCGACTCCAGCCCCGGCGTGACTTCCAGAGCGTTGTCCAGCAACGTCTTCGGGCAGTCGTAGTCCAGCATCATGTACTGCTGGGCGAAAACCACGCCCTGCAGGCGCGCGGTCAACTGCTCCGCGTCCGGTGTGGGTTCCGCGGCGGCGCGGGTGACGAGCACGGCCTCGGAGACGCAGATCGGCTCGCCGAACGCCACCAGGTTGTGCTGCTTGAGCGTCCGCCCGGACCCGACGACGTCGGCGATCGCGTCGGCGAGGCCGAGCTGCACCGAGATCTCCACGGCGCCGTCCAGCCGGATCACGTCCGCCTTGATGTCGTGCGTGGCGAGGTCGTCACGGACAAGCCGGGGGTACGCGGTGGCCAGGCGCTTGCCGTCGAGGTCGGCGAGCGACCACTCCCGCCCGGCCGGTGCGGCGTAGCGGAAGGTGGACCCGCCGAAGCCGAGGGACAGCCGCTCCCGCACGGGCGCGCCGGACTCCTGGGCCAGGTCCCTGCCGGTGATGCCGAGGTCGAGGTCACCGGAGCCGACGTACGCGGCGATGTCCTTCGGCCGCAGGAAGAAGAACTCGACCTCGTTGACCGAGTCCAGCACGGTCAGGTCCCGTTGCTCGCCCCGCTGCCGGTAACCGGCCTCGGTCAGCATCTCCGACGCGGACGCGGCCAGCGACCCCTTGTTGGGCACGGCGACACGCAGCATGGCAAGACTCCTCAGAGGTAGCGGTAGACGTCGTCAAGGGTCAGCCCGCGCCCGATCATGAGCACCTGGACCCGGTAGAGCAACTGGGAGACCTCCTCGGCCAGATGCTCGTCGTCCTCATGCTCGGCGGCGATCCAGACCTCGCCTGCCTCCTCGAGCACCTTCTTGCCCTGCGCGTGCACACCCGCATCCAGCGCCGCCACGGTGCCCGACCCCTCGGGCCGGGTCCGCGCGCGCTCACTGAGCTCGGCGAACAGTTCGTCGAACGTCTTCACACCGGGATCTTTTCATCCGACGTCGGCGGCCCTCAAAGCACCGAGGGTGAACGCGTCGACACCGACGAGTGAATCGCGGACGATCCAGGCCGCCCCCGGCGCGATCGGAACCTCGGCCGGAACCACCAGGACCGTGCACCCCGCGGCGACGGCGGACTGCATCCCCATCGGCGAATCCTCGACCGCGACGCACTGACCAGCGGAAACGCCGAGCAGGTCGGCGGCCATCAGGTACGGCGCCGGGTCCGGCTTGTTGCGTCCGCCGACCTCGTCACCGCAGACCGTCGCGGCGAAGAAATGCCGCCCGATCGAGTCAAGCGCCACTTCGGTCAGCGTCCGCTCGGTCGATGTGACCAACGCCATCGGGACACCGTGCTCGTACAGCGACTCCAGCGCCTCGCGGGCACCGGGACGCCACGGCAGGTCGATCCGGAAGAGCTCGGCGGTGCGCTCGGTCAGCCACTGCGCGGCCTTGTCCATCGCGGCGGGGTCGGGTTCGACGCCGAGCGACGTGAAGATCACCAGCATGGTGTTGTCCATGTTGGAGCCGACGACGGAGTCCCGCGTCTGCTGGGAAAGCTCGCCGCCGAGCTGGATGGCGAGTTCGTGCAGGCCGACGTCCCAGAGCTTCTCCGAGTCGATCAGCGTGCCGTCCATGTCCCACAGCACCGCATCCGGCACCCGCGTCCGCTCAGTCACCCATCCATCGTCCCACGTCGCCCGAAGGGATGAACGTGACGCGGGGGACAGTGATCACGCCGCCATCGGGGTTCTTGCTGTCCCGAATGCTCAGCCGATCGCCGGTGACCGCCAACTCGACACAGTGTTCGGCACCGGCGCTGAAGCTGCTCTTCCGCCAGTTCGGGTTCGCGGCCAGGTTGGTCATACGCGTGGCTCCTACAACTCCGAGATTCGGTTTTCGATCAACCCGATTGTCCGCTCACCGCTCAACGCGGCGGCGCGGAGGTTGTCGAAAACCTGGTTGTAGACGCGCAAGTGTTCGCCACCCAGGTAGTCCGAGGCGGTCAGGCCTTCCACGTAGACAATCCCTGGACGTCCCTCAAGCAACGTCACGATTGAGAAGGCCACGCCATGCGAGGGGTGCGCACCTTCGTCATAGGGGATGACCTGGATGGTTACGTTCGGCAGACGCGCAAGACACAAGATCTTCTCAAGCTGTTGCCTGAGAACGTCTCGGCCCCCGATCTCCCTGTACAGCGCTTCCTCACCGACTACGAGCCACAACCGTCTCGCACCAGGCGAGGTGAACCTGTTGGCCCGGTTGGCTCGCTCCTGCGACATCCGCTCAACGTCCACAGGTGACACCACCACCGACCTGCTCAGCATGCCGGTCGCGTAGCCCAGGGTTTGCACCGTACCTGGCCAACTTTCGAGGTTGAATATCTTCAATTCCTCGGCGGCGGCAATGAGGTGCACGTACTTGACTGCCCACTCGTCAACCCGCGTCGGTGGCAGCTTGCGCCTGGAGTCGATCGCCAACTGCCGGAGTTCGTCCGCCCGCTGCGGCGCGATCTCGTAGATGTCGACCATCTTGTCGAGTGCGGTCGCCGTCAGCTTCAAGTCGCCCTGTTCGACCTTCGAGAGCTTCCCGGCGTACCAGCCGAGTTTCTTGGTCGCCGCCGCGGACTCCATGCCGATCGCTTCTCTTGCCGCGCGCAACGCCGCTCCCAGCAACACGCGCTGAACGATCGGACTGCGGTCTACCTGCACCATGGGCGGCATCTTTCCGTGTGAACACGGAGCGTGCACGCGCTACACACCATCCGGTGATCCTCGGCCTACAGTCTTGTCAGTTTGAATTTCAAGTCTAGGTTCATCCCCATGAACACCGATGTGAACTCCCTGCTCAAGGACATGCAACGGGGCAACTGGCAGATCCAGCCCCTCGGCCCGTCGCTGGACAACCTCGACATGCTGGTCGCCGTCTACGACTGGCCGCAGGACCAGCACTTCGACGTCGTGAAGATCGTGGGCGAGGACGAGGCCTTCGCGTGGCGCGTTTTCGCCTTCAGCGCCATGACCAATCCCCTCGCGCCGAAGTGGGTCTCGTGGTGTCACAGCGGTGACGCCGTCGGCGTCCTGGAGACAGTGACCGGCCTGCCCGACCCGGACAGTGCCGACTTCGGGAACGCGATGATCCCGATCACCGACGCGCGATTCTCGGTTCCGGAGAAGTACCACGACCAGATCACCCGGCCGACGTCCGGCACATGGCACATCGCCAGCTGATCGCCCCCTCCTTGACACGCGCGACACAGGGCCTGGAGCAGGGAAAACGGCAAGTCGCAGCGGCCCGTGGCGCGGCTGTGGACAATCTGCGCTCTCAGGGTCGTAGGCTTGGCAAGTGACCGATCACGACCCGCAGAGCACCGCCAGTCCACCCGAGCTGGTGGAACCTGTTCTAGTCAGCGCTTTCGAAGGCTGGAACGACGCCGGGGACGCAGCGAGCACAGCGATCGAGCACCTTCAACTGACCTGGGACGCGTCGCCTCTGGCGGACATCGACCCGGACGACTACTACGACTTCCAGGTGACCCGGCCGACCGTCAAACTGGTCGACGGCGTCACGCGGCGAGTGGAATGGCCGACGACCCGGCTCTCCTACTGCCGCCCACCCGGCTCGTCGAGGGACATCGTGCTCGTGCACGGTATCGAGCCGAACATGCGCTGGCGGAAGTTCTGCGCGGAGGTGCTCGAGCACATCGAACGACTCGGTGTGACCACCGTGGTCACCCTCGGTTCGATGTTGGCCGACACGCCCCACACCCGTCCCGTCCCGGTGACCGGGACGGCCTACGACGCCGCCTCGGCCGCCCGGTTCGGCCTCGAACGCTCCCGCTACCAGGGCCCGACCGGGATAGTCGGCGTGCTGCAGGACATGTGCGTCCAGGTCGGGATCCCGGCGATCTCGCTGTGGGCCGCCGTGCCGCACTACGTCTCCCAGCCGCCGTCCCCGAAGGCCACGCTCGCGCTGCTGCACCGTGTCGAGGAGGTGCTCGACGTCGAAGTGCCGCTGGGGGCGCTGCCGGAGCAGGCCGACGAGTGGCAGCGCACGGTCAGCGAGATGGCCGAGGAGGACGAGGACGTCAGCAACTACGTCCGCGCGCTGGAGGAACGCGGCGACGCGGCGATCACGCTGAACGAGACCAGCGGTGACGTCATCGCCGCCGAGTTCGAGCGCTACCTGCGCAGGCGCCGCCACGGCGGTCCCGGCCCAGGTCCGGGCCGGGGACCACGTCAGTCGTAAGCAGTCACACGTCGATGCCCAGAAGCGCGTCGACGGCGTCGCGGAACTGCGCGGGAGCCGACGAGTCGCTGCCGCGCCCGGCAAGCGCCTCGTCAGCCCACGCGTCCACTGCGCGCAGCGCGTTCGGCGTGTCCAGATCGTTGGACAGGTGGTCACGCAGCCGAGTGATCGTGTCCGCGGCGTCCGGGCCCGTCTCCAACAGGGCCGCGTCACGCCAACGGCCCAGCCGCCGTTCACCGTCGGCCAGCAGGTCCGCGCTCCAGGGCCGGTCCTCGCGGTAGTGCCCGGCCAGCAGGGCGAGCCGCACGGCCATCGGGTCGACCCGGTCGGCGCGCAGCCGGGACACGAAGACGAGGTTTCCGCGCGACTTCGACATCTTCTCGCCGTCGAGGCCGATCATCCCGGCGTGTGCGTAGTGCCGCGCGAACGGGAACTCACCGGTCAGCGCCTCGGCGTGCGCCGCGCTGTTCTCGTGGTGCGGGAAGATCAGGTCCGAACCGCCGCCCTGCACGTCGAACCCCGACCCGAGCCGGTTGAGCGCGATCACCGAGCACTCGACGTGCCAGCCGGGACGCCCGGCCCCGATCTCGGTCTCCCACGACGGCTCACCCGGCCGCGCCACCCGCCACAGCAACGCGTCCAGCGGGTGTCGTTTGCCGGGGCGGTCCGGGTCGCCGCCGCGCTCGGCGAACAGCTCGAACATCGTCTGCTCGGAGTAGCGCGACTCGTAGCCGAACCGCCCTGACGCGGTGTGGTCGAAGTAGACGTCGGGGAACTCCGGGTCGTCGACCCGGTAGGCGTGCCCGGCGGACAGCAGCTTGCCGACCGCCTCGACGATCTCCGGGATCGCCTCGACGGCACCGATGTACGACCGCGGCGGCAGGACACGCAGCGACACCATGTCCTCGCGGAAGAGAGCGGTCTCACGCATGCCGAGCACGACCCAGTCGTCCTGGTCCCGCTCGGCCCGCTCCAGCAGCGGGTCGTCGATGTCGGTGATGTTCTGGACGTAGTTGACGTCGTGCCCGTTGTCCAGCCAGACCCGGTGGATCAGGTCGAACGCGAGGTACGTCGCGGCGTGCCCCAGGTGCGTCGCGTCGTACGGGGTGATTCCGCAGACGTAGAGACCGGCGGTCGTGCCGGGCGCGGTCGGTCGCACCTCACCGGACGCGGTGTCGTGGAGCCGCAATGGCCGTGGCGTGCCAGCCACGCGTGGAACCGGTGTCGTCGCCCATGTCTGCATGTCAGACAGGTTAATAGGGATCTACGCATGCCAGCCGACCGCTCACAGGATGGGAGAAGTCACACGTCCCACGTGACGGGAAGGTTGAACACGCCGTAGATGGTCATGTGATCGCGGAACCGCACTTCCCCGGCCAGCCGCAGCGACGGCAGCCTGCGCAGCAGGGCCGCGAACCCGATCCGCATCTCGATCCTGGCCAACTGCTGACCGAGGCACTGGTGGATGCCGTGGCCGAAAGCCATGTGGCCCTGCGCGTTGCGCGCCAGGTCGAGTTCGTCCGGATTGGCGTACTTGCCGGGGTCGCGGTTCGCGCCCGCCACCGACATCGTCACCGCCTGGCCCGCCTTGATCAGGTGACCGTCGATCTCCACGTCCTCCAGCGCGGTCCTGGTCGGTCCCAAGTGGATGATCGAGAGGTAGCGCAGCAGTTCCTCGACGGCCGCGACCGGGTCGGCGAGCAGCGCCTGCGCGCGGCCCGGCTGCTGCATGATCGTGTACGTGCCGAGCGCCAGCATGTTCGCGGTCGTCTCGTGCCCGGCGATCAGCAGCACCAAGGCGACGGTGATCAACTCCTCCTGGGTCAACTCGTCCTCGGCGATCAGGCCGCTGAGCAGGTCGTCGGTGGGCTTGGTCCGTTTGGCGTCGATCACATCGTCGAGCAGTGCACGCAGCGACATCCACGCCCCGATCGCCTCTTCCGCGCCGCTTTCCAGGTCCAGCAACGTGGACGCGTCACCCTGGAACTGGTCCCTGCGGTCGTAGGGGACGCCGAGCAGTTCGCAGATCACCAGCGACGGCACCGGAAGCGTGTACGTCGGCACCAGGTCGACCGGCGGGCCGCTCGCCACGATCGCACCGAGGTGCTCGTCGACGATCTGTTCGATCCGAGGTTCGAGCAGCTTCATCCGGCGCACGGTGAACTGGCCGGTCAGCATCCGCCGGATCCGGCCGTGCTCGGGGTCGTCCATCCGGTTGAACATGCCCGGCGGCATCGGGAAGTCCTTCATGGCCGTCATCCGCTCCACCGGGATGACCGGGTGGGTCAGGTCGACCCGGTTGCTGAACACGGGACTGGCCAGGATCGCGCGCACCGCGTGGTGTCCGGTCGCGAACCAGCCGTCGTGACCATCGGCGAACGTCATCCGCACCATCGAGTCGGCGGTGCGCAGCTTGGCGATGTCCTCGGGCGGGTCCAGGGGGTTGGGGCGCTGGGTCGGCAGGCCCTGGATGCTCTCGATTGTCATGGTTCAAGGACTACACGAGATTCACAAACTTGTGAAGTTAAGGAACTGTCAAGAAGTCACCTTTTACTGACATTTCACGGCAGGCCGATGAAGTCGGCCATCTGCCCGATCGCGTGCGCGAAGAACTCGTCCGCCGGGTCGACACTGCCCCTGAACTGCCCGAACAGCTGGCTCCACACGATGATCGCGCGGTTCGACGACACCTCCGGCGCCAGTTTCGGCTCGACGTCGACTCCGGCCAATTGGGCCGCGAGCCCGTGGCGGCCGCGCCGGGCGGAACGGCACAGCCGCCACCGGGTCCTCAGCCGACCCTGCCGCCCACGACGGGGATGTCGAGGCTGCTGCCGTCAAGCGAGACGGTCAACGCACCGGCGGCCGTGTCGGTCGAGATGTACGACCGGTCGTTGGCCATCAGCACCAGACCGATCCGGTGCCCGGCTGGCACGACGTAGTCCTTGCCGTGCAACTCCCAGGAGGCCGTGTAGGTCTGGCCGGGAACCAGCGCGCTGCCCGTGGTCAATGACGAGCGGTTCTTCAGGTCGATCGCGCCACGGGTGATCACCGTGGCGGTCACCGCCTCCGCGCGTGCGGCGTACGGTTCCGCGCACCCGGTCTTCTGCTCGATGTCCGACAACGTGCACTCCTGGTTGATCAGCTCCTCAGGCGACATGTCCTGGGCGGTGAACGCCGTGCCGGGACCGTAGTCGACGAGCAGCGCGGTGAGCGGCGCACTGGCGGTGTTGGACCGCACGGTCACGTTCACCTTGGGAGTACCGGACATCCGGGTTTGCTGCGCCAACGCGGGCGTGACGTAGACAAGCCGGTTCGGCGCGGCGGCCGCGTAGTTGGCCATCGCCGTGGCCTCGGTCTGCGTCCTGTTGTCGGTGAAGGTCTGGGTGGACGCCGCGGGACGCGCCGCCTGCAACGTACCCGCGACACCCGACCCCGCCGGGCCGAAGTTCAGGCGCACGTCACGGGCACCCGCGTCCGGCCAGCTGCGGTGTGTCTCCCACGAACCGTTGGGCCGCTGGATGTCGGCCATCGGCTCGTCCATGATCCCGTTGTTCATGCCGAACAACCAGTGGTCCATCCACCGGTGCACCACGCGCTTCCACTCGTCCGGCCGAGCGCTGACCGGGTCGATGTGCGCACCGCGGTGCAGCCAGATCTTGCGCGGCACGTTGTGCTTCTGCAGCAGGTTCCACCACGCGACACCGTTGCGCAGCTTGACGTTCCAGTCCTCCATGCCGTGCACGAGCAGGACCGAGGCCTTCACCTTGTCGGCGTTCGGCTTGTAGTCGCGTTCGGCCCAGAACGGCGTGTAGTCCCAGGTGTTGTCACCCGCGTTGTCCCCCAAGGACTTGATGAACGCGGCACACCTGGTCTTCGCGGCGGAGCTGGCCACGTAGTTGGCCAGGTACTCCGGATACCGGCTGCCCCAGCCACCCTGGTAGCCGATGCCCTGGTCGCGGGTGTAGTCGTACCAGCTGGAGATGGCGGCGATCGGGATGATCGTCTTCAGCCCGTCGACCCCGGTCGAGGCGACGGCGTTGGGCAGCGTTCCGTTGTAGGAAACGCCGCTCAGGCCGACAGCGCCCGTGCTCCACGTCGCGACCGCACTGGAACCGTTGGCGTAGAAGCCCTTCACGCGACCGTTGAGCCAGTCGACCACCGACTTGATGGACAGCGTGTCCTCGGCGTCACCCGTGGTCGGGCATCCGCCCGAACGACTGGTGCCCTGCATCTCGGCCTCGATCACGGTGTACCCGCGCGGCACGAAGAACTCGTCGTACCAGTTGCGGAAACCGTATGGTGCCTGGGCGGTCCCGGGCGCCTTGTAGTACGGGCTCGGCTCCATCACCACGGGCGTCTTCAGCCCGCTGTTGGTCTCCTTCGGCCGGATGATCTGGATCGCGATCCGGTCGGGCTTGCCGTCCTTGTCGCTGTCCATCGGGGCTTCGACGAACACGTCCTCGCGAATGGCGTCCTGGTAGGAGTAGATCGGCAGGGTCTCCTCGATGTCCTGTGCGGCAGCGGGCACAGGCACAGCGAGCGTGGCCAGCACCGTACCCAAGGCGGCGGTGACCCCGGTTCGTAGTCGTCTCATGACGTTGAGCGAACCGACGAAACCGGGCATCCGGCACGGCCGAAAGGACCGATTCGTTCACACTTCGTTCCCGTTTTCCGATCACTGGAGCAGCCAAAAACCTTGCGCCCCAACGCATTGACCCAAGACCCAGCAACCCCACCCGAAAGAGTGAAAGCATAACGACGTCATAAGCCGATAAACTGAACGCATGTGCGAACAGCTGAACCTCCCCCTGCGGACCATCCGACAGCCCGCGGACATCCCACTGGCCGACATGACCGACGACCAGGTACTCGACTACATCGCGTACCACCACCAGGCCCGATCGACCGCCGACGCCAAGCTGATCAGAGGCTTCGCGAGATTCGCCGAACTGCGACAACCCAGACGCACCGGTATCGACCTCGGCGACGGCGCGGCGGAGGAAGTGGCGATGGAACTGAGTGTCAGCCCCAACACTGCGGCCGCCCACCTCTCCCAAGCCAAATCCCTCGTCGCCCGGCTCCCCGCGACGGTGAACGCCTTGGAAGCGGGCGAGATCGACTACACCAGAACAAAGGCGCTGCACGACTACACGACAGAGCTCAACGCGGACCAAGCCGCCGAGGTGGAGAAACGTGTCCTGGAAGGCGGAAAACGCGACAACCTGACCCGCTTCAAGCACGCACTGCGCCGAACAGTGATCCGGGTGGATCCACGGGGCGCGGAGCAACGACGCCAGCGGGCCAGAGAGCACAGAGATGTAACCAAGTGGGACAAGCCAGACGGCACAGCGACACTCGGCATCACGCTCGATCCCCATGAGGCCCACATGGCGTACCACCAGATCACCACCCTGGCGGCCCAACGCACGACGCCTGGTCGCAGCCTCGCTCAACGCCGCGCGGACGTGTTCATGGACATGGTGCTGGGCAAGGAGATGAACCGGCCACCGGTGACCGTGAACGTCCTGGTTCCGATGACAACCCTGCTGGGCCTGAACCAGGAACCCGGAGAGATAAGCGGCTACGGCCCCATCACGGCGGAGTACGCACGAGAACTGGCCCACGACGCCACCTGGCGCCGCGTGATCACGGACCCGACGGGCCACGTCCTGGAAGTGAGCAGAAGGCGCTTCGCCTCCCCCGCCCTCAAACGCCACCTCGACCTACGCGACAGAACATGTCGCCAACCCGGCTGCACAGTCCCTGCGGAACGCTGCCAGACCGACCACACCATCCCCCATGCGACCGGCGGACTAACCAGCGCCGCTAACACCTCCACCTTCTGCGAACGGCACAACCTCATGCGCCAGCGAACAGACTGGAAACTCGACCAACCCACTCCAGGAACCCTGCTCTTCCGAACCCCCGCGAACCGAAAACTGCTGACCCACCCCGAACCCTACGAAGCAGCCCCCTTCTGACAAGGAAGCCACCGCCCTACTTCCCAACGTAACCAACGCGCCTCACCTACAGAACAGGACAGAACTGGTATCCACGCTGACGGTCCATTCCAGATCTCCCGCTTGGTCCACGCGGGTCTGTCAAACGCTTTACAGTCCCATCACCGCCCGCGTACGGGCGTGGTTCGTGCGCGGTGTCGCCGTACTGCGTCGCGGTTTGCGCATGTGTGGGTGCAGTAGCGCTGTCGGCCGGGTGTTCCAGCACCAGTCCTGCCGCTGTGCAGCGGTGCGCCAGCTCCTCTGCCGTCTTCGGGCGTGTGTTGGCCAGGTCCGCGGCCAGGTTCACTACATCCGCGCCGTAAGGGTTGAGGTGCACGGGATACGTTTCCCTGCTCATTGTTCTGCTTGTGGTGGACGCCGGGTACAGCACTGTCCAACCCGGCGGCAGCAAATCCGTCGCGTCCTGGTTCGACGTGTCCCAGCGGGGTCTGGCGATGGGCATTCGCCAAGCGGGTCTGCCGTTGGGTGGTTTGGTCGCCGCGGCCGTCATGCCGCTGCTTGCCACGGTTTTTGGTCTACGGGCGACGCTTCTGACCGGCGGCATTGTCGCCGCGCTCGGCGCGATGGCTTTCCTGTGTTTCTACCGCCAACCACCGACAAGAGAGTCCACACCCCAAGCCAACGGTTCCGGGACGGGGGAACCGTACATGGTGCGGGTCATTGTTTCCGGCGTGTGCATGGTCTCGGTGCACAGCGGCATCGGGATCCTCACGGTGCTGTACCTCACCGAGACGACATCTCTCGAGGCGGGCTCGGCGGCTCTCGTCTTGGTAGCTGCCCAAGGAGCAGGTGCCGTCGGCCGGATCTGCCTGGCGGCGTGGAGTGACCGAAGCAAGTTCGGTCGCTACAGCGTCGTCATGACATCCATGGCCGCCGTGAGCCTGGGCATGGCCGCGCTGATGACTCCCCTTGGCCAGGACGTGACCGGCAGTTTCGTGCCGGTCTGGGGCCTGCTCACCGCGATGACCATCCTGGGGCTGCTCTGTCCACGTCAAACACCTCGTCGTCCGGGTTGACGCTCGTCCAACCCCTTTTCAGGCGAACTGGCCGCCGTGCCATGCCAGGCTTCGGCGCTGGACGAGCATCAGCAGGCGGTTGAGTACGAAGCCCAACGCCCCGATCAGCACGATCCACGCCCACATCCCGGCGAGGTCCGAGTATCCCTGTGCACTGGCGAGCTGGTAGCCGATTCCGCTGCTCGTTCCCACGAGCTCGGACAGCACCATCAGGATCAGGGCTATCGACAGGCTCAGGCGCAGGCCCGCGAAGATCTTCGGCGCCGCCGCGGGCAGCACGATCCCGAAGACCCACTGTGGCTTCGAGATCCGGAACGCTCGTGCGGTGTCCGTTTTCGTCGCGTCCACGGAACGGGCGCCGTCCACCGCGTTCAGCAGCACCGGCCAGATCGCTCCCGTCACGATCGTCACCAGTTCTGTCTGCGGGCCGAGCGCGAACATCACCATGAACACCGGGACCAGCAGCGGCGGCGGGACCGATCGGGCGAACGACAGCAGGGCGCCGAAGTAGTCCATCGCCTTGCCTGCCCGGCCCAGCGCTATGCCCAGGACGATGCCGAGCACCGCCGCGATCAGCCATCCGCCCAGCAGGACGCCGAGGCTCGGCAGGATGTTCCCGACCAGCATCGGCGACGAGAACCAGAGTTCTCCCGCCCTGCCCGCGATCTCCAACGGCGGCGGGAAGTACGGGTCCGCGGCTGCCTTCGTGAGCGCCTGCCACACGACAAGGACCGCCGCGACCGCCACGCAGCTCACCACAAGTGGCCACCAGCGCTTCGCCGAAGTCGCGTCACCGGACGATCCCGTCGCGGGCCAGCCGAGCCACTTCCGGTGCGCACCGGCGAGCGTCGCGTTGATCACCAGACCGAACAGGCCCGCGAGCACGGTCACGGCCAGCACCGTGTCCATCCGGCCCGCGCTCAGGCCGTGCACGTAGACGAACTGCCCGACGCCGATGCTGCCGCCGTAGAGGAATTCCGTTGCCACGACGGCGATCAACGCGATCGACGCGGTCAGCCGCACACCGGTCAGCACGAACGGCGCCGCACTCGGCAGGACCACAGCCGAGATCATCCGCAGCCGGGACGTGCGGAACGCACGCGCTGTCTCGACCATGTGCCTGTCCACTTCGGCCACCGCGTAGATGGTGTTGAACAGGATCGGCCACACCCCGGCGAACACCGCCAAGGTGATCTTCGTCTGCGAGCCCGCACCGAGCAGCACCGTGATCAACGGGATCAGCGCGACACCAGGCAATGGGCGCAGGAACTCGATCAGCGGCATCGTCGCCGCGCGCACCACCGGGATCCGGCCGATGACCAGACCGAGCGGCACAGCGATCGCGATCGCCAAGCACAACGCGATGAGCCACGCCAGCACCGTCGACGCGACATCCGCGACGAACCTCTGCTCGCCGAACACCGTCAGGCACCGGGTGAGCACCTCGGACGGCGGTGGGATCGACCGGGCACCAAAGGATCGGCTGGCGACTTCCCACGCGAGCAGGAAGCCCACCAGCCCGATCAACGACCGGATCAGTCGCAACTCAGCTGCTCGGCGCGGTGTAGATGTACGAGGTGGCCTGGATGTCCTCACGCAGCTGCGACAGCTCGGGGTAGCTGCGCATCAGCGTGATGACGCGCTGCACGCGCGTGGCGTCCAGCGAAGTCGGGAACACGCCGAGGTTCAGCAGCGGCACCGTGCCCTCGTCGACACCGGTCAGTTCCTTCATCACCTTCTGGAGGTTGCCGCGGTCACCGGAAGCACGCTGCGCCTTGGTCATCGCGCGCTGGAACGCCGCGACCGTCTTGGGGTTCTCCTGCGCGAACTTCGACGGGGACACGTACCCGCTCAGCGGCATGTCCAGCGTCGGCCCGGCGATCACCTTCAGCGACCGCGTCGCGCCGAGGTCCTTCTCGGCCTGCGTCATGAACGGCTCGATCGCGATACCCGCGTCGATCTGCCCGCTCTCCAGTGCCTTCGGGATGTTCGGGAACGGCACCTGCACGTAGGTGACCTTGCTCGGGTCCGCGCCGTTGTCGCGCAGCGTCGAGCGGAACAACAGGTCGCCGATGTTGCCCGGCGGCTGGTGGACGCTGACCTTCTTGCCCTCGAAGTCCTTGGGCGACGCGATGGTCACGCCCTTGCGGGCCAGCATCACGAACGACTCCGGGGTGCCCTGGTACGCGTCCGCGACGATCTTGGCGTCGAGGGTCTTCTTGGAGGCTGCCTGGAAGTACGACACGTAGTTCATCAGGCTGAAGTCCAGGTCGCCCTTGTTGAGCAGCGGCTGGGTCTGCGAAGCGGACTGGAACAGCGTGATCTTGGGGTCCAGTCCCTCTTCCTTGAAGTAGCCGAGCTTCTCCGCCACCTTGACCGGCGCGTCGTCGACCGACGCGATGATTCCGATGTGGATGTTGGGCTTCTCGACCTGCCCGGATCCGCCGGACGAGTCACTGGACGAGCCGTCCAGGATGCCGCATCCAGCGGCGAGCAGCGCGATGGCCGCGGCGGCCGTGGTGAGACGGAGCATCCCACCGGCACGCTTACCTGCCGTAAACATTCGATCCTCCGAAGATCCGACCTGTGAAGGCGGCTCATGGTAGGCCGAACGAGGACGATCTTGGCCAGTCGCGTCCTTACTGTTCAAGAAAAAACACGCAAATAGTCCGAACAGACCAGCAGTCCACCTGGCCTTACTGGTCCGTTCAGGTGACAGAACGAGCCTATGTCACAATTAAGCATCACCCAGCGTGAGTCCACTGTGGTAGTGACCACACCGAACGCACTCATGCATTGGGTAATTACCCACAGCGTTTCGTTTCCAAACCCTCATCACTGACGGTTACGCAGATAGTCGCTGACGACAGCCGCTCCGAGACCGTCCAAATCGGGCGCGACGACCCGGCCGCCGCTGCGGCGGGCCATGATGTCCACGAACGCTTTCAGGCGCTCGTCCTCACCGAGCATGAACACCGACACCGACGCGCCCAGCCTGGCCAGTTTGTCCACTTCGGCCAGGGTGAGCCGCAAAGTCCTCGGCAGCGGCGGGTAGTTGAATTCGGCGTCCCCGTCCGGTTCCAGGTGCGCGGTCGGCTCGCCGTCGGTCACGACGATCACCACCGGTTGCGCGTCCGGGTGCCGCCGGATGTGCCTGCCCGCCAGCAGCAGCGCGTGGTGCAGGTTCGTGCCCTGCTCCCACACGCCCTCCATCGCGGTCAGCTCGGCCATGTCCACTTTGGTCGCGTACCGGCCGAACGTGATCAGTTCGAGCGCGTCGCTGCGGAACCGGGTTTTCACCAGGTGGTGCAATGCGAGCGCGGTGCGCTTCATCGGCAGCCACCGGCCGTCCTGCACCATCGACCACGAGGTGTCCACGCACAACGCGACCGCCGCGCGTGCGCGTTGCTCGGTTTCGATCACCTCGACGTCCTTGACGTCCAGCGCGACCGCGCCGCCGGAGCCCGCCGACCGCAGGACGGCGTTGCGGACCGTCCGCGACACCTCCCACGGCTCGGTGTCGCCGAACTGCCACGGTCGCGACGAGCCCGTCGGCTCGCCCGCGGCGCCCGACCGCGCGGTGTCGCGTTCGCCGCGGCGGTTCGACAGCGACTTGACCACGTCCTTCAACGCGGTCTCGCCGAGGCGGCGCATCGCCTTGGGCGACAGGCGCAGCGTCCCGTCGGCGGCTCGTTCGAGCAGCCCCTGTTCACGCAACGCGCGTTCCAGTTCGGACAGTCGACGGGCGTCCACAGCCGACTCCTGGCCCAGCTGGCGTTCCAGCGCTTCCAGGTCGATGTCCTCCAGCCGCGCACCGGGGTAGGCCTGGCCGAGTTGTTCGGCCAGTGCGTCCATTTCGGCCAGGTCCTCCATGGCCTGCACGCCTTCGCCCATCCCGAACGGGTTCTGGCCGCGGAACCGGCCGCCGGAGGTCCAGTCCTCCCCCGGCCGCAGCGACTGCAGGTGCGCGTCCAGCCTGCTGACCTCGGCGGCCAGCCGGGGATCGCCGAACGCCTGCTGGATCAACGAACCCAGCTCGGCGCGCTGCTCGGCCGACATCGAGTTCATCATCCGCTGCGCGGCGGCCGCACGAGCGGCCAGCGCGTCGATGAGTTCCTCGACGTTGCGCGGGTTCTCCGGGAAGAACTCGCCGTGCTTGCCCATGAACTGCTCGAACCGCTGGTGCGTGTCCGCGTCGCCACGGGCGTGCGCCGCCAACAGGTCGTTGAGGTCCGACATCATCTCGCGGACCCGCTCGACGTCCTCCGGCGTGGCGTTCTGCAGCGCCTGCTTCATGCCGCGGAACCGCGACTCCATCAGCTCCTGGCCGAGCAGGTCCTGGATCTTCTGGTAGTTCTCCCGCGCCTGGGGCGACTGCCAGTCGTAGTTCCCCAGCTCCCGCACGGCCGCCGCCGTTCCCGGGGGCAACGCGTCCAGCTGTGCCTCCCGGAACCGCGCGTCGTCCGACGGGTCCGGGAACAGGTGCCGTTTCTCGGCCTCCAACGCCTCGTCCAGCAGGCGCTGGACCTCCTGCAGCGTTCCGTCGAGCCGGTGGCGGCGCTGCAGGCGCGCGCGTTGCTGCCACAGCCGCCTGGTCATGTCGTCGAGGCCGCGGGTGCCCCGGACGCCTTGGCGCAGCAGCTCTTCCAGTGCGGCCCGGGGCGACGAGCCCTCCATCACGTCCCGGCCGATCTGGTCGAGCGCGGCCCGCAGATCCACCGGCGGCGCCAGCGGATCCGGGCCGTCGTGCCAAGGGCGGTACGCGAAGTGCGTCACGGCTGTTCCGCCTCCCCGGGATTTTTGCGCTTGGTCACCTTGGGCAGGCACCATTCAGGTTCAGTGCGTACTGGCGGCTGGCTTGCGCCACGTTCCCCTGAGGTGCGGTTGGGTGCCACGTGGGTTGACACAAGAGTGGTCATGGGCCGTACACCGCGGTACCGTCTTCCGCGTCCTTGGCCAGCCTGCGCGACAGGTACAACGACTCCAGCGCCAACTCGACGGCGGAGGCGATCCGACCGGCCGAGTCCGTCGGGTTCACCCCGACGCGTTCGGCCACCTCGTGCAGCACAGGCAGTTCCGGCAACGCGTTCAGCACGTCGGACGCCGGGATCCGCTCACCCGTGGTGACGATGCGGCCCTCGCCGATCGCGTCCTCGAGCGGGCCGAGGTCCAGGCCCGCGAAGGCGTACCGCGCGGTCTCCGCGACGGCCATCCGCAGCAGGTGCGTCAGGTGCTCGGTCTCGCGGCCTTCCTCACCGGCCTCGAACTCCAGCTTGCCCCGCAGCACGTCCGGGACGGCGTCCAGGTCGATCGGCCGGGCCACCGCCGCGTCCTCGCCGGTCAGCGCCGCACGCCGGAGCGCGGCCGCGGCCAGCGTCTCCGCCGCCGCGACGGCGAACCGCGCCGAGACGCCCGAGCGCTGGTCGATCGCCGCCGAATCGCGTAGGTTGCGCACGAACCGGGCGACGACCTCGATCAACGGATCCGGCACCTCGGCGACGAGGTCGGACTCCTGGCGGACCAGGTCGATCTCGGCGCCGACGTCCAGCGGGTAGTGCGTGCGCACCTCCGCGCCGAACCGGTCCTTGAGCGGCGTGATGATCCGGCCGCGGTTGGTGTAGTCCTCGGGGTTCGCGGTCGCCACGAGCAGCACGTCCAGCGGCAGCCGCATGGTGTAGCCGCGGATCTGGATGTCCCGCTCCTCCATCACGTTGAGCAGGCCGACCTGGATCCGCTCGGCGAGGTCCGGCAGTTCGTTGATCGCGATCACGCCGCGGTGCGCCCGCGGAACGAGTCCGAAGTGGATGGTCTCGGGGTCGCCGAGGCTGCGGCCCTGCGCGACCTTCACCGGGTCGACGTCACCGATCAGGTCGCCGACCGAGGTGTCCGGGGTCGCCAGCTTCTCGGCGTACCGCTCGGAGCGGTGCCGCCACGCCACCGGCAGGTCGTCACCGAGTTCGGCGGCCCGGCGCCTGGACTCGGCGGTGATCGGTTCGTACGGGTGCTCCCCCAGCTCGGAGCCCTCGATCACCGGGGACCACTCGTCGAGCAGCCCGGTCAGCGTGCGCAGCAGGCGGGTCTTGCCCTGCCCGCGCTCGCCCAGCAACACGAAGTCGTGCCCCGCCAGCAGCGCTCTTTCCAGCTGCGGCAGGACGGTACGGTCAAAACCGACAATTCCCGGCCAGGGATCGCCACCCGCCCGCAGGATCGCGAGCAAGTTGTCCCTGATCTCGGCCTTCACGCCACGCTGCTGATGGCCGGCGGCCTTCAGCCCGCCGACTGTGCGTGGCAGATTTCCACGATTCACCTCATTGACGCTACGTCGGATTCCGGGTCGCGCCAACGTGGAGTAACTCCGGTCCCCCGCAGCATGGCCAATGACGTGTCCAACGCGGCTTCGAGGTGGTCGACCCGCCCGGTGGACAGCAACAGCGTCACACCACCCTGCACGGCGGCCAGAAGCCACGCCGCGATCCGGTCGGCGTCGAGCCCGGGGTCGATGTGCCCGCCTTCCTGCATGCTCACCACGCCCGTGCGCAGACGGTCCTGCCATTGTTCGAGCAGCTGGCCGGTCAGGGCCTGGGCGGCTGGCGTCTTCCGGCCGAGTTCGGTGATCAGGACCCCGAGCGGGCAGTGCACACCGACCTCGCGGTACCGCCGGACCACCTGGTCACGCCAATCGCGCCACGCCTGCCAACTGGTCAACGCGCTCAGGTAGGGCTCCTGGTCGAGCAGGACCCGGTCGGCCTCGTACCGCGCGACCTCGAGCAGCAGTTCCTCCTTGCCGCCGGGGAAGTAGTGGAAGATCTGGCTCTTGCTGGTGGTCGTACGGGCGCGCACGTCGTCGAGCGTGGTTGCCGCCGCGCCGTGTTCCCGCACGAGCGCCGACATGCCTTCGACGATGCGCTGCCTGGTCGCGGCGCCCTTGGCGGTCAGCACGACACCTCCCCATTTCTGGACTTGCCGGTCCATTTTATCCGGACGATGGTGGGGTCATGCGAGCGATACTGATCGAACAACCGGGTGGCCCGGAGCGGCTGCGGATCACCGACCAGCCGGACCCCAGCCCCGGGCCGGGCGAGATCCGGGTGGCGGTCGCGGCGGCCGGGGTGAACTTCATGGACACCGGGACGCGCCGGTTCGGCCCGCCGGACGGCCGTGTCCCGGTCGTGCCCGGTGTGGAAGGCGCCGGGCGGGTCGTGGAACTGGGCGAGGGCGTGACCGGCCTGTCGGTAGGCGACCGGGTGGCGTGGGCCTACGCGTACGGCTCGTACGCCGAGCAGTTGGTGCTTCCGGCTGATCGCGCTGTGCCCGTACCGGATGACATCACCGACGAGGTCGCGGCGAGCATCATGCTGCAAGGCCTCACCGCCCACCACTTCGCCACCGAAGCGGCGCCGGTGTCGCCGGGCCAGCTCACGCTGGTACACGCGGCAGCGGGTGGCGTCGGCCAGAACCTCGTCCAACTCGTCAAGGCGCGGGGCGGACGGGTCATCGGGCTGGTGTCCAGCGAACCCAAGGCGGACATCGCCCGCGCGGTGGGCGCCGACGAGGTGCTGGTGTCCACCGGCCCGGACTTCGTCGAACCGGTGCTGGACCTCAGCGGCGGCGAAGGTGTGCACACGGTGTTCGACGGCGCGGGCGAGACCACGTTCCACGCCTCGATGAAGGTCCTGCGCCGCAACGGAACACTGTTGTACTTCGGACCGCTGATCGGCGCGGTGCCGACGGTGAACCTGCGGGACCTCCCCCACAGCGTCAAAGTGGCCTACCCGGTCTTCCACGACCACATCCCGACGAAACAGGCGCTGCTGCGGCACACCGCCGACCTGTTCGGCATGGTCCGCGACGGGCGGCTGAAAACGCGCATCGGCATGCGCTATCCGCTGGCCGAGGCCGAGCAGGCGCACCGGGACATCGAGTCGCGCGCCACCACGGGCAAGTTGTTGCTCCTGCCCTAGGTAGGCTGCCGCTGTGCCATTCCCCAGTGCCACGTTCGCTGTGTGGGGCTCCGCCTGGTTGCACGGAGTCGCCGCACCCGACGACACACTCGACGCGCTCGCTGTCTGGGCCGAGATGCACGAGGTCGTAGCGGACGACGAAGGAACCGCGACAACGTTGGAACTGCCCGCGAGGGACGAACGCGCGGGACAACTGGCCGCGCTGCTGGCGGCGCTGCGCAAGGCGGGCGCCACCACAGCCCGGCTGGTCATCCCCGTGCCGGGTGATGTGCGCGGGCTCGGCGGGTCCGCCAGGCTCGCCAGCGAGGCCGTGCGGGTCGGCGAGGCGGTCACGCTGCCGGAAGCGGGCGTCGCGATCGTGCCGGAGACCGTGGCCGACAGCGTCATCCGGTGGACGGTGTTCGACCTGCCGACCACGTCTCCCGGCGAGCACACGCCGCTGGGTGAGGCCGACCACAATCTGTCCACCGCGATGCGTGACGCGGCGGGCACGCTGGCGTCGCTGGATCTGAGCAGCAACCGTTCCGGTGTGCGGCACGAGATCAAGGAACGCGTCGCGGCCAGCGCGCGGGCGCGGTGGCCGATCGGCATGCCGCAGAAGGCGTTGCGCGTGTGGCAACGCGCCACCGAGGTCGCCGTGATGCTGGAAGTGGCAGCGGAGGACGACCCCGGCGGTGCGATGTCGTCCTCCGCGACGCTACGACGCTCCGAAGCTCTCCGCCCGCTCGCCAACGCCATCCGGATCGCCCGGTGCGCCGCCATCGACGAGGCCGTCCGGGTGCTGTCCGACCACGCCGGACGCCACTGAGCCGACGGCGCTCGTCCGCAGCCGTGTCTTGGCTGTGGTCGACGCGCCGATCGCGTCGAGACCGAGCAGCGCGGCGCCGACGACTGGCGCGATGTCCACCACCCTGACCTCGGCACGCGGTGCCACTTCGACGCACTGCTGCTCGATGACATCGATGACATCGCGCGAAACGCCCGTCATCACGCCACCGCCGAGCACGATCGTCGGCGCCTCCCCGGCCATCTCGAGCTTGCGGATGGTCGTGCCGACCATCGTGCCGATCTCGTCGACGAGCTGCTTGACCACGCCCTGCGCGACCACGTCACCGGCGCGGGCGACCTCGAACAGCAGTGGGCACAGCTCGTGGATGGCCTCGCGCGGCAGGTTCTCGAAGTGCAGCCGTTCGACCACTTCGAAGATGTCCTTGGCAGCGAAGTGCGCCACGATCGCGGGCAGCAGGTCGGTGCTCGGGCCGCGCCCGTCGCCCGCGCGCACCGCCCACCACAGCGCCTCCGACCCGAGCTGGAAACCACCGCCCCAGTCGCCGGAGATCTTGCCGAGGGCCGGAAACCGGTGCACGCGACCGTCCGCCGCGACCCCGACGCAGTTGATCCCCGCGCCGCACACCACCGCGACACCCACGCCGTCGGTGGTTCCCGCGCGCAGCATCGCGAACGTGTCGTTGCCGACCACGATGGACGGTGACCAGCCGCGTTCGGTCAACGCCGCGACCAGCTCCTCCTCTTCCGCGGGCAGGTCGGCACCGGCGAGGTAGGCCGCGGTGTGCGTGCCGTACGGCGGCCTGCCCGGCAGGCCCGCCTGCTTCGCGGCGTCGACCACCAGCTGCTCGAAGACGTCCAGACCTTCGTTGAGACCGACGACCTGCGGCGACGCGCCGGGTCCCCGGGTGCGCCCGAGGATCGCGCCCGACGCGTCGACGAGCAGGACGTCGGTCTTGCTGCCGCCACCGTCGATGGCGATGACGACAGCGTCCGGAGCAGGGGCCGTCATGCGTTGGCCCACGGCAGATCAGCACGGTTGGCGGCGATCAGCTCGTCCGCCAGCCGGTCGGCGAACTTGTACTGGCCGATCAGCGGGTGCGCCAGCAACGCGTCCGCGACCCGGTCGCGGCCGCCGCGCAGCGCCGCGTCCAGCGCGAGGAACTCGTACGCGGTCACGTGCGAGATAAGACCCGCGAAGCGCTGCTCGACCGGCTTGACCGGCAACGGCACCGCGCCGCTGGAGTCCACAGTGGCCGGAACCTCGATCACCGCGTCGTCCGGCAGGAACGGCATGGCGCCGTTGTTGCGGACGTTCACCACGTGCTCCTCCGGCGGTCCGCCGCCGGTCAGCGCGTGCACCAGCTGCACGGCCGCCTCGGAGTAGTAGGCGCCGCCGCGCTTGGCCAGGCTCTCCGGCTTGGTCACCACGGCGGGATCGGCGTACAGCTTGAGCAACTCGTTCTCCACCTCGATGACGACGTCCGCCCGTGGCGGGTTCTCCAGCTGGTCGGCCAGCACGTCGTCGTGCGCGTAGTAGTACTTCAGGTAGTAGGACGGCACCGCGTTCATCCGGCGCATCCAGTCGACCTGCGAGCCGATCTCGGCCGCCAGGTGCTCGCCGAACTCGCCGAGCAGGTCGGGCAGGCGGTCGACGGTCCCGTCCGCGGTGGTCACGTGCACACCGCGCTCCCACGTGAGGTGGTTGAGCCCGATGTGGTCGAGTCGGACCGCGTCAGTGTCCACACCGAACAGCGCGGCGAACTGCCGCTGCAGGTGGATGGCCACGTTGCACAGCCCGACCGCGCGGTGCCCGGCCTCGAGCAGCGCCCGCGTGACGATGCCGACCGGGTTGGTGAAGTTGACGATCCACGTGTCGTCCCCGGCCACCCTGCGCACGCGCTCGGCGATGTCGAGCACGACCGGGACGGTGCGCAGCGCCTTGGCCAGGCCACCGGCCCCAGTCGTCTCTTGACCGATACACCCGCAGGCATGCGGAAACGTCTCGTCGGACCGCCTGGCCTTCTGCCCGCCCACCCGCAGTTGCAGCAGCACCGCCGAAGCACCTTCGGCACCCTGCTCGAGGCTGGAGGTGGTCAGCACCTTCGCCGGGTGACCGGCGTGCTCGAGCAGTCGTTGGCAGAAGTCGCCGACGATGCGCAACCGGTGGGTGTCCGGGTCGACGAGCACGATCTCGTCGACGTCCAGACTGGCTCGCCTGCCGGCTATGCCGTCGACCAGCTCCGGCGTGTAAGTGGATCCGCCACCCACAACGGTCAGTCTCATCGTCCCTAACCCTTCACTCCCGTGAACGTGATCCCCTTGACAAGCGACTTCTGCGCCACGACGAACAACACGATCGCGGGCAACAGCGTCAGCACGGTCGCGGCCATCGTGAGGTTCCACTCGACGTGGTGCATTCCCCGGAAGGAAGCGATGGCCAGCGACAGCGTCCAGCTCTCGCGGTTCTCCGCGGTGTAGAGCAGCGGCCCGAAGTAGTCGTTCCAGGTGAACAGGAAGCAGAACATCGCGGCGGCCGCGATGCCCGGCTTGGCCATCGGCATGACCACCTTGGTCAGCACCCGGAACTCCGAGCAGCCGTCGATCCTCGCCGCGTCCAGGTAGTCCTTCGGGATCGTCAGGAAGAACTGGCGCAGCAGGAAGATGCTGAAGGCGTCGAACAGGAAGTACGGCACGATCAGCGGGGCGAGCGTGCCGGTCAGCCCCATCCGGACCCACAGGTCGAACAGCGGCACGACGGTCACCTGCGGCGGCAGCATCATCGCGACGACCACCAGCGAGAACGCCAGGTTCTGACCGCGCCACTTCAGCTTCGCCAACGCGTACGCCGCCGGGACCGCCGAGACCAGGATGCCGAGGGTGGCCAGCAGCGAGTACAGCAAGCTGTTGATCATGTACCGCAGCATCGGTGCCCGCTCGAACACCTCGGCGAAGTTCTCGAAGTGCCAGACCGTCGGCCACACGCTCGCCGTCATCGCCTGGTCGCTCTCCATGAACGACGTCAGCAGGACCAGCAGCACCGGCAGCGTGAACATCACGCCGAGCGCGATACCCACCGCGTGCGTCGCGATCCAGTACAGCGTTCGCTGCCAGGACTGCTTGCGCCGCTGGACAACCGGCGATCCGCCAGTGCGCGGGCGTTCCAGTGTCACACTCATGCTGACTCCTCCGCGTGTGACGCCTTGCGCAACTGCCTGACCAACACGAGGGTGAACGCCGCGGAGACGACGAACAGCAGTACCGCCATGGCCGCCGCGTAACCCATGTTGGAGTACCGGAAGCCCTGGACGTACAACCAGATCGGATAGGTCAGCGTGGTGTTCTGCGGTGCCCCGATGTACTGCGTACTACCGGCCACGTCGGACTGCCCGGACGCCGCCGACGCGGCGACCACCGCCTGTGTGAAGAACTGCAGCGAGAAGATCATCGAGTTGACCACGCCGAACATCAGCACCGGCGAGATGCTCGGCAGCGTGATGTGCCAGAACCGCCGGGCCGGGCCCGCGCCGTCCAGCGCCGCGGCCTCGTGCAGCTCGTGCGGAACGTCGAGCAGCGCGGCCAGGATGACGATCATCAGCTCGCCGGATCCCCACAGCACCAACAGGGTCAGCGACGGCTTGGACCACGCCGGGTCGCTGAACCACAGCGGGCCGTCGACGCCGACCCACCGCAGGAACCGGTTGACCGGACCGAACTCCGGGTTGAACACGAACACGAACACCAGCGTGGCCGCGGCGGGCGGGGCCAGCGCGGGCATGTAGCACAGTGTCCTGATCAGACCGACGCCGCGCCTGAGCCGCGAGATCACCGACGCCACACCGAGCGCGAAGAGCACACGGCAGATCGTCAGAACGATCACCAGCCAGAGCGTGTTGTACGCGGCCGTGCCGACGAGCGGCTCGGTCGTGAACATCCGGACGTAGTTGCCGACCCCGATCCACTGTGGAGGGTTGATCAGGTCGTACCGGGTGAACGAGAAGTACACCGTCGCGACCAGCGGGTAGCCGAAGAAGATGAGGAATCCGAGCGCCGCGGGGCCGAGGAACCCGACCACGACCCACCGGCGGCGGGACCGGACCCGGCCCAGTCCCTTTGCGGGGACTGGCGCCGGGTCCGTGTCCGGACGGCTGAGCGTTGCAGTCATCGCCTTGCTACTTGCCCAGCTTCTGGGCGAGCTCGTCGTTGATCTGCGCGTCGACCTTCGCCAGACCGGCGGCCAGGTCGGGCTCCTGACCGGCGACCCACCGCGAGGCGAAGTCGTTGGCTGCCTTGATCGCCGCGGCGTTGACCGGCGTCGCCGGGTTGGACTGGAGCTTGCCGCTGCCGTACATGTCGAGGAAGGTCTTGAACTGGTCGTTGACCTTCAGGTTCGGCGACTTGAGCGACTCGGTGGTGCTCGGCAGGTTCTTGATCTGGTTGGACAGCTCGACGAGGGTGTCGGTGTCGAACGTGACGTGCTTGATCAGTTCCCACGAGGCGCCGGGGTTCTTGACGCCCTTCGGGATGCCGATGATGGTGCCGGTGGAGTACCCGCCGCCGTAGGAGGCGGTCCGGCTCGGCGACACGGGCACGGGTGCGGTGCCGTAGTTCAGGTTCGGCGCGGTGTCGGCGATGAACGCGTTGCGGTACTCACCGTCGAGCATCATCGCCAGCTTGCCCTTGTGGAAGGCGTTGTCCGGCGAGTACTGGTCGCCGAGGCCCGCCTTGAAGCGCTCGAGCTTGTCCTTGCCGTAGAAGTCGACGAGCTGCTTCTGGAACTCGAAGAGCTCCTTCCACTCCGGGCTGCCGGCCATGTTGGACTTGCCGTCCGGGCCGTTCATGTACTTCGCGCCCGTCATCGGCGCCCAGATCTGCGCCTCGTTGGCGTAGAACGGCATCGACGGGATGAAACCGGCGACCTCGATCGAGCCGTCCGCCGCGAACTTGGTGATCTTCTTGGTGTACTCCAGCAGCTCGGCCGTGGTCTTCGGCGGCGCGTTGTACCCGGCCTGCGCCAACAGGTCCTTGTTGTAGTAGAAGCCGTACACGTCAGCGAGGAACGGCAGCGAGCACTGCTTGCCGTTGTACTGGGTGTAGTCGAGGACCTGCTTGGGGATGACGCTCAGGTCGGTCTTGTCGCGGTCGATGTAGGGCTTCATGTCCTGGAAAGCCCCGCTGAGGCACCAGTTGCCGAGGTTGTCGGAGAAGAACGAGATGGCGACGTCCGGCGCGGAACCGCTCTGGATCGACTGGGTGAGCTTGTCGTCGTCCTGGTTGCCCTTGTGGTCGATCTTGATGTTCGGGTACTTCTTGGTGAACGACTGGAGGGCCGCGGTGACCGCCTTCTCCTCCCGGTCGGTGAACTTGCTGTAGACCACGAGCGTCAGGTTCGCGTCCTTCGCGGGCGCGGCACCCGGCTCGCTGCCACCACCACCTCCGCCGCCTGCCGCACCTGAGCACGAAGCGACGAGTAATGCCACCGAAGCCAGCAGAACTCGGATGGGGGCCTTGCGCATTTGCCCTCCTGGGGGACCTAGGAAACTATTCGGACGCAGTCGCCAAGGGACTGGCGTCCTGGCGGCGAGAGGGTTCTGTGACGTCGCCGGTGAGCCCGAAGACCTGCTCACGGACGACGGCGAGAGCGGAGTGCAGAGCGCCTGCCCGCACGGCATTGCCGGCAACCGCGCTGAACGCCACCGGAGTGCGGGGTACGACCATGTCCCGCAACTCCGCACTGATCAACCGGCACAGGGTCTCCCCACCAGCCAAGCCGGTCTTCCCGCACAGCAGCACCAGTTCCGGGTCGACCACGCTGACGACGCCTGCGACGCCCGTGGCGACCCGGCGCGCCAGGTCGACGAGGAACTGCTCCCCTTGCTGGTGTGCGGAAGTCTTGTTTTCGTCGGCCGTCATCGCGACAGCCTTGGTCACGGCTGTCCAGCCGTTGCGCGCGGCGATGCCGTACGCCTTGGCCAGTTTCACCACGTTCGGGGAGCTGACCAGGTCCCCGAACCGCGTGCCGGTCGCGGGAATGCCGGTGTCGGCGGCCGCGCGGTCCGGAACGTGCATCCAGTCGATCTCACCGGCGCCGCCGGTGGCGCCGCGCAGGAGCTTGCGGTCGACCACGATCGCGCCACCGATGCCGTGGTCGAGCCAGACCATCACGAAGCTGCGCGCGGACGTCGCCTGCCCGGCGATCATCTCCTCCAGCGCGACCAGGTTGACGTCGTTCTCGATCGTGACGGGCACCCCGAGTTCGGCGCCGATCCGGCCGGGCATGTCGAAGCCCTCCCAGCCGGGCAGGTGCGGGGCGAACCACAGGTGCCCGGTGCGCGGGTTGACCGCGCCGGGCGTGCCGACCACGACGTGCCGCAGATCCTTGAGGGTCAGCCCGGCGGCTTGAGCCGCTGCGGCAGTGGCTTCGCGGAAGTTGCGCAGCACCTCGTCGGCTGTTCCCCTTGGCGGGACAGCTTGCCGGTGTTCGGTGAGCACGGCGCCGGAGATGTCGGCGATCGCGATCTCCACGCCACGCGGCGTCAGGTCGATCGCCGCGACGTGCGCGACCGCGCCCTTGACCGCCCACAGCTGGGCGCGTGGCCCCCGTCCGCCGCCACGCAGGCCTTCCCTGACGACCACACCTTCTTCTTCGAGGCGGGCCAGCAGTTGCGCGGTGGCAGGCTTGGACAGGCCGATCGCGTACTCCAGCTCGGATCGGGTCAGCGGGCCATCGCGCAGCAACGCGTCGATGGCCGCGCGGTCGTTGATCTCGCGCAGCAGCCGCGGACTCCCGGCTCTCAACTCGGCTCCCGGTTTAGGGTCAAATTAATCTGGTAACTTCCCAGACGATTTGTGGTGACCGTAGTCACCCAGCAGGTGGCGGTCAAGAGCGGTGACCGGAGCGAGATGTCGGACCCCCGGGTTACGGTGCTGCCATGTGGCAGCAAAGCGAGGCCGAACAGCAGCTGAAGACCGGGGAAGACGCGTCCGTGGCCAGCCCCGGCCGCGACTCGGCGATGCCGCCTGAGGGCTACGAGCCGACTCAGGTCGTCTACTGCACGTGGGGGCGCGAGCGCGGGGCTCCGCCGTTACCGCTGGCCTCGTTCGACTGGTCTCCCCAGGACGGCGTCCAGTTCACCGTGCTCGACCACGAGCGCGGCCGGTCGGCCCGGCGGTTCATGGTCGAGGGCGCGGCGTTCGAACAGCAGCGGCGGATGGTCCTGCCATCGGAGGGCCCGGTGTTCATGCGGGCCCTGCTCGGGCACGGCAACTCGTCCAGTTACTTCTGGTTCGTGGACAAGACTCCTGTGGTTCCTCGCGATGAGGGTCCTTAGTGGTGGTTGCGATCGGAAGTTCGTCGGGGGATCGTGACCACTTAGGGCCTCGTCGGCCTCTTGACCGGCTCGCAGCACAGTGGGGCGCAGGGCGCACCGTTCACCGTGCAGCCTGCCGCCGTGAAGCCCGGGGAGAGTTTGCGGGGTTCGATGCCTTCGGTGTGTTCGCGGATCAGCTCCACGACCAGCTGGGCGAAGCGGGGGTCGCTGTTCGGCGTGGCCACCCTGGCGAAGGCCATGCCCAATTCCTGTGCCTTCTCCGCAGCTTCGTTGTCCAGGTCCCAGATCACCTCGAGGTGGTCGCTGACGAACCCGATCGGGCAGACCGCGACCGCCGCGACGCCCTGCGCGTGCAGTGCTTCGATGTGGTCGACGATGTCCGGGTCCAGCCAGGGGATCTGGGGCGGTCCGGAGCGGGACTGCCAGACCACGTCGTACTCTGGCACGCCCACCGCCGCCGCCACCAGGCGGGATGCTTCCTCGACCTGCTTGGAGTAGCGTCCGCCGCCTTCCGACGGCGGGCCCGCCGCCTTGTCGGCCGACACCGGCACCGAATGGGCTGTGAACACCAGGCGGGCGTCTTCGGGGAGAGTCGCCAGGGCTTCGCGGGTCGCGTCGGCGAAGGACTCGATGAACAGCGGGTGGTCGAAGAACTGCCGCAGCTTCACCAGTTCGGGTGCGTTCTGGCCTACGGCCGCGCGGACGCGCTCGATGTCCTCGTCGTATTGGCGGCAGGCCGAGTAGCCGCCGTAGGCGCTGGTGGGGAACACCAGGGCGCGGTGTACGCCGTCGGCGAGCATCGTGCCGACGGTTTCCTCCGCCATGGGGTGCCAGTTGCGGTTGCCGAAGTACACCGGCAGTTTCACGCCCTGTGCCGTCAGCTCCGCTTCCACGGCCGCGATCGCCTCGCGGTTGAGCCGGTTGATCGGCGACACCCCGCCGAAGTGCTGGTAGTGCTGCTCGACCTCGTCCAGCCGCTCCGGCGGCACACCTCGGCCTCGCGTCACGTTCTCCAGGAACGGCCGGACGTCGGCCGGTCCTTCCGGCCCACCGAAGGACAGCCACAGCAGCGCATCGAAACTCACTCCCCCATCCTGCCCAACGTCGTCCGGGCGCCGCACGCCGGGACAGCCTGACGTCGTGGCGCGGCGACTCGAAGCCGCCGCGCCACCGACGATGACGGCAGGCGGGAGGTCACATCCCGACCGCGTGGAATCCCCCGTCGACCATGACCATCGAGCCCGTCGTGGCGGGCAGCCAGTCCGACAGCAGCGCGCACACCGACTTGCCGACCGGCTCCGAGTCCTCCAGCTTCCAGCCCAGCGGCGCGCGCACGGACCACTGGTCCTCCAGGTCCTTGAAGCCCGGGATGGACTTCGCGGCCATCGTGCGCACCGGCCCGGCCGCCACCAGGTTCACCCGCACCTGCTTAGGGCCCAGTTCCCGCGCCAGGTAGCGGGTCACGGACTCCAGACCGGCCTTGGCGACACCCATCCAGTTGTAGGCCGGCCACGCCTGGCGCGCGTCGAAGTCCATGCCGACGATCGAGGCGCCCTCGCGCAGCAACGGCAGCAGCGCCTTGGACAGCGACATGAACGAGTACGCCGACACCTGCACCGCGGCGGACACGTCCTCCCACGGCGCATCGAGGAACGGGTTGCCCAGGCAGGACGGGGGCGCGAACGCGATCGAGTGGACCACGCCGTCGAGCCCGTCGACGTGCTCGGAAACCTTGTCCGCCAACGTGTCCAGGTGTTCGGAGTTGGTCACGTCCAGTTCGATCACCGGCGCGGGCTTGGGCAGCCGCTGCGCGATGCGCTGCACGAGGCTCATCCGGCCGAACCCGGTGAGCACCACCTCCGCACCCTGTTCCTGCGCGATGCGGGCCACGGAGAACCCGATGGAGGCGTCCGTGATGATGCCGGTGACCAGCAGCCGCTTGCCTTCGAGCAGTCCTGCCACTTGTCTTGTCTCCCTTGTGATCTGTTCAGTGGCCCATGCCGAGGCCGCCGTCGACGGGCAGCACGGCTCCGGTGATGTACGCGGCCGAGTCCGATGCCAGGAACGTGACGGCCGACGCGATCTCCGCCGTTTCGGCGTACCGGCCGAGCGGGACCTGGCCGAGGATCTCCTGCTTGCGGTCGTCCGGCAGCACGGCGGTCATCTCGGTGGTCACGAAACCCGGTGTGATCACGTTCGACGTGATGTTGCGGCTGCCCAGCTCCCGGGCGAGCGAACGGGAGAAGCCGACCAGCCCGGCCTTGCTGGCCGCGTAGTTCGCCTGGCCCGCGCTGCCGCTGAGGCCGACGACCGACGAGATGAAGATCAGCCGTCCCCACCGCTTGCGCAGCATGCCCCGGCTCGCGCGCTTGGCCACCCGGAACGCGCCGGTCAGGTTCGCGTCGAGCACGCGGGAGAACTGCTCCTCGGACATCCGCAGCAGCAGCGTGTCGTCGGTGATGCCCGCGTTGGACACCAGGATCTCGACCGGGCCCTGCTTCTCCTCGATCTCCGCGAACGCCGCGTCGACCTGGTCGGCGTCGGTCACGTCGCACTTGACGCCGAGCAGGCCCTCCGGCGTCTCGGAGCCGCGGTGCGTGACCGCGACGTTGTCGCCCTGCTCCGCGAACGCACTGGCGATCGCCAGACCGATACCGCGATTACCGCCCGTGACCAATACCGACCGTGCCACCTTCAACTCCTCGCGACGCCCCGACGCTCTGCCGGTGCCACAGGCTAGCCGCCTACTAGCTGGTCCGATGCATCCGGGCCGACTCTTGTGGTGGGGCTAACCCCACCTCAAACGGTCGGTTCCGCACCATGGGTCGGGCACCGTCCGCAGCAATAGCGTCAAGCCACAAACAATCGGCTGAAGATTTGGGACGGACCGCGATCATGCTGCGCCTGACGTTGAGAACACTCCGTTACCGCAAGGGCGGATTCGTCGCCACGTTCATCGCGTTGTTCTTCGGCGCGTCGATCGTGATGGCGTGCGGTGGCCTGATGGAGACGGGCATCCGGACCGCGATCCCGCCGCAGCGACTGGCCGGTGCGGACGCGGTGGTGGTCGCCGACCGGTCGTTCCCGCTGCCGACCGACAAGCAGCCCGATGAGGACGGTGACGTCGACCTCAAGTACGGCAAGCTGTCGGAAGACGTGCCGCTGCAGGCGGATCTCGCCGCCAAGGTCTCGGCTGTCGCCGGTGTGGCGCGTGTCGTGCCGGACGTCGCCTTTCCGGCGACTCTCGTCGGCGCGGGCCCCACGACCGGGCACAACTGGACGTCGGCGGCGCTCGCCGGGATCAGCGGCGGGGCGCCGCAGCCGGGCCAGGTCGTCGTGCCCGCCGCGGCGGGCAAGCAGGTCGGGTCGCGTGTGGACATCTCGGTGCGCGGGAGGGTCTCGCAGTACACAGTGTCCGGTACGTCGCCGCAGTCGGTCGTCTACTTCGCCGACTCGGACGCGGAGCGGTTCGGACGGCTGCTGGCGCTCGGTGTCGTGGTGTCGCCCGGCACGGACACGGCGGCGTTCGGCGACAGCTTGGAAGACGCGCTCGGTTCGTCGGTGAAGGTGCTGACAGGCGAAGAGCGCGGGGCGCCGGAGCACCCGGCGGCGGCGAAACAGAGCGACATGCTGATCACGTTGGCCGGTGTGTTCGGCGGGTTCGCCGTGATGGTCTCGATGATGGTGGTGTCCAGCACGTTCAACGTGTCGGTGCAGCAACGCAAGCGGGAGATGGCGTTGCTGCGGGCGATCGGCACGACACCGGGCCAGATCCGGCGGATGGTCTTCGGCGAGTCGCTGATCGTGTCGGCGCTGGCCACGCTCGCCGCGTGGATCCCGGCCTCGTGGGTCGGCAAGTTCCTGTTCGACCGGCTCTGCGACTACGGCGCGGTCAGCCCGGTGTTCGAGTTCCACCAGGGCTGGATCCCGTCCGTGGTCGGTGTCGGCACGGCCGTGCTCGCCGGGGTGGTCGCGGCTCTCGCCGCCGCGCGCCGTGCCGCCAGGACCCGTCCGACGGAGGCGCTGGCGGAGGCCGCCGTGCAGCGCAAGTGGCTGACGCCCACCCGGCTGGTCTTCGCCATCCTGTCGTTCGGCGGCGGTATCGCGCTGGGAATCCTGACGGTGACGGTGCTGTCCGGCCCGCTCGCCGCGGCGACCGCCGGACCGGCGGTGATCTGCTGGGCCACCGGGTTCACGCTGCTCGCCCCCGGGCTCACCAAGACCGTGATGGCGGTGCTGCGGGTACCGATCCGCGTGTTGACCAGGGTCCCGGGCTCGCTGGCCGCGTCCAACACACGGGTGCGCGCGGTGCGGCTCGCGTCCGCGGTCGCGCCGGTCATGCTGGCCACCGGGTTCGCGTTCGCGCAGATCTACCTGCAGACGACGACGGCCGAGTCGTCGCGGCGCGCGTACACCGAGGACCTGCGGGCGGACGCGGTGCTGGTGTCGACGACGGGTGGCTTCTCCCCCGATGTCGTCGACGCCGTGCGGTCAACGCCGGGAGTCACCGCGGCTTCGGAGTGGGTCACCGGCAGGGGGCACGTGATCAGCCCGTACGACAGTGAACTCGAGGAGGACGACGGTCTCGAACTGCAGGGCATCTCCGCGGCGGGGTCCGCGCTGACCGCGATCCCCGTGGTCTCGGGAAGTTTGTCCGACTTGTCCGGCAGCTCGATCGCGTTGCCCGTCGACCACGCCAAGGCGATGAACGTGAAGGTCGGCGACCGGATCACGATGCGCTTCGGCGACGGCGGGACCGAGCGGGTGTCCGTCGCGGCGGTGATCAAGCCGAGGCAGGGCTACGAGGTCGGGCTGGCACCCGCCCAACTGCTCGCCGGGCACACGTCCGAGGGCGCACCGGGCCAGATCATGGTGGCAGGCGACATCTCCGGGCTCGCCGCCCGGTTCCCCGAGGCACGCGTGGCCGACCGCTCGACGCTGACCGAGTCGTACGATAAGGAGCTGGAAACCGGCGCGATGATCAACTACCTGCTGGCCGGGATGATCGTCCTCTACACGGCGATCTCGGTGATCAACACCCTGGTGGTGGAGACGGCCGACCGGCGCAGGGAGTTCGGCCTGCTGCGGCTCAGCGGCGCCCGGCGCGGCCAGGTGCTGCGGATGGTCGGTGTGGAGGGCACAGCGATCACGTTGTCCGGCATCATCCTCGGCACCGTGGTGTCCGCGGGCACCTTGATCCCGTTCAGCATCTCCGCGTTGGGCTCCGTCGTGCCGTACGGTCCGTTCTGGATCTTCCTGGTGGTGTCGGGAGCCGCCGCCCTGCTCACGATGGCCGCCGTGATGCTGCCCGCGTGGGTCGCGTTGCGCACGCGCCCGGTGGACACCGTGGCGACCCAGTAGTCAGTCCGAACGCGTCCGGTCAGTCAGCGAGCGCCATGTCCTTGTGCGGGTCCCACATGTCGCCCTGCTGACCGTTGTACGCCTCAGCCCATTCCCGGCGGCTGCCCGAGACGCATTTGGCCGAGCTGAACACGGCCAGAAAGCTGGACTGGTCGCATGCGCGGGCGGCGCGCCGCGGCCCACAAGCGGGGCGAGTTCAGTCGACCGCGCCCGGCGCGGCTCCAAGCACTACGTGATCACCGAGGGCGGCGGCATCCCGCTGGCGGTCGGCCTGACCACATGCGCGGACTGCCACCGACACGTCACAACCTCAATGAGGAACTCCAAGCCAACACAAAAGGGCTGGTACGTAACCAACACAGTGCACCCAGCGCCGGAAACCGAACCCCCGGCCGGAAACCGCATTCCAACGCAACCAACAGCGCTGACGCAATCAGACATTATCCGTGAAAACCAGCCCCAGCGACAAGCAGGCCACAAGTACGCAGACCGTAACTCAACCGTGGCCACCGCTGGTAAAATAGCACTGTTTCCGATAAACTGGACATATGCCCGAACAGCTCGCTGTTCCATTCCGTCCAGTAGGTCAACCACCACACATCCCGCTCACCGAGATGACACGGGATCAAGTTCTCGACTTTTTGGTGGACCGTCACCGGCGACGTAACCAGATCGACGGCGAAATCGTGCAGGCGTATGCCCGGTTCGCGGAACTGACCCCACCGCGGCGCAGCGGAATCACCATCGGCGACGGCGCGGCAGAAGAGATCGCGTTGGAATTGGCGGTCAGCCCCAACACCACCGCCAAACACCTGCACGAGGCCCAGGAGTTGGTGACCCGCCTGCCGGGAACGGTGTCGGCACTGACCACCGGCGAGATCGACGTCATGCGAGCCAAAGCCGTGCGCGAGTACACCACTGAGTTGGACGATGATCAGGCCGCACGGGTGGAGAAGCGGGTGTTGGCGGGTGGTCGGCAGGAGAACCTGACCCGGTTCAAGCACGTCCTGCGGCGCGAAGTCATCCGGGCGGACCCGCAGGGGGCCGAACAGCGGCGGTTGGCGGTGAAAGCGCAGCGGGATGTCACCCGGTGGCATCGGGCCGACGGGACCTCGAGTCTTACTGTCCATTTGCAGCCGCATGAGGCGGAGTTGGCGTACCAGCACATCAATCTACTGGCTGAGCACGCTCAAGGAACGAGCGGGAATCTCGCGAGGGCGCGGGCGGAGGTGTTCATGGACTTGATCGGCGGCAAAGACGTTGACCGGCCGCGGGTGAGTGTGAACGTGGTCGTGCCGATGACCACGTTGATGGGATTGAACCAGGAACCCGGGGAGATCAGCGGGATCGGGCCGATCACCGCCGAGTACGCGCGGGAGTTGGCGCGGAACGCGACCTGGCGGCGGGTGATCACCGATCCCGCCGGGCAGGTGCTGGAAGTCAGTCGGCGACGGTTCGCCTCACCGGGGTTGACCCGGTTCGTCCAGGCCCGCGACCGGGTGTGTCGGCAGCCTGGGTGCGCGGTGGTGGCGCAGCGGTGCGAGGTCGATCATTCGGTCCCCTACGCCGAGGGTGGCGTGACCGGGGTGGGGAATGTCGCGATGTTGTGTAAGCGCCACAATTTGATGCGGCAGCGCACTACCTGGCGGATGGATCAGGTGATGCCCGGGGTGCTGGCTTTTACCACTCCAGGCCGTAGGACTGTGCTTACCACGCCCGTTGGGTATGACGTTCCGCCGTTTTAGATGCCTGCTTTCCAGCGGTGGCCACGGTTGAGTTACGGTCTGCCTCCTTGTGGCCTGCTTGTCGCCGGGGCTGGTTTTAACGGATAATGTCTGATTGCTTTGCGCTGTTGGTTACGTTGGAGTGCGGTTTCCAGCCCGGGGTTCGGTTTCCGGCGCTGGGTGCACTGTGTTGGTTACCTACCAGCCCGTTGTTGCTGGCTGAGAGCGCGGCGCTGACATCCACGAGGCGTTTCCTCGGCCTGGCCGCATGCGTGATCTGCTACCGACACCTCAGACCTTCTATTAGGAACACTAAGCGACTGTTAGGTCTGGCTCTCGCGCATTGTCACGGGAGGGGTCCGCCACCGATGGTGAGACCGTCGTGACAAGGAGGTCCCCACACATGGCGACAGCCAGCCAGGTGAGCGAGCGCCGGGTGGTCGGCAACGTCGTGCGCGGGTCGATCGGCAACCTGATCGAGTGGTACGACTGGTACGCCTACACCGCGTTCAGCATCTACTTCGCGAGCACGTTCTTCCCCCAGGGCGACCGGACCGCCCAATTGCTGGACACCGCGGGCATCTTCGCGGTCGGCTTCCTGATGCGGCCGATCGGCGGTTACGTGCTTGGCCGGTTCGCCGACCAGTTCGGCAGACGCAACGCGCTCACGCTCAGCGTCGTCATGATGGCCGTCGGGTCGCTGCTGATCACGCTCACCCCCGGGTACGACTCGATCGGCGTCGCCGCGCCGGTCATCCTGCTGCTGGCCCGTCTGCTGCAAGGACTTTCCGTCGGCGGGGAGTACGCCACCTCCGCGACCTATCTGTCCGAAGTGGCCACTCCGGGCAAACGCGGTTTCTACTCCAGCTTCCAGTACGTCACGCTGATCTCCGGCCAGCTCGTCGCGTTGGGCCTGCAGATCGTGCTGCAGCAGGTGCTCACCGAACACCAGCTGACCACATGGGGCTGGCGGATCGCGTTCGCTGTCGGTGCTGTCGGCGCGATCGTGGTGATGTGGCTGCGCCGCGGTATGGAGGAGTCCCAGAGCTACCAGCAGGAGAAGACCAAGGAAGGCGAGCGCGGCACGATCCGCGTTCTGCTGCGCTACCCCAGGGAATGCCTGATCGTGGTCGGCCTGACGCTCGGCGGCACCGTCGCGTTCTACACGTTCAGCACGTACCTGAAGAACTTCATGGTGAACACGAGCCACATCGACAAGGGCACGGTCACCTGGGTCAACTTCATCGCCCTCGCCGTCTTCATGGGCATCCAGCCGCTGGCCGGGCGGTTGTCGGACCGGATCGGGCGGCGGCCGCTGCTGCTGTTCTTCGGCATCGGCGGAGTGGTCGCCACGGTTCCGTTGCTGACGGTACTGTCCCACACGAACAACCCGGTCGTGGCGTTCCTGCTGATGATGGTCGGCTTGTCGATCGTCACCGGGTACACGTCGATCAACGCCATCGTGAAGGCCGAGCTGTTCCCGACGAAGATCAGGGCGTTGGGCGTGGGACTGCCGTACGCGCTGACCGTCGCGGTCTTCGGCGGCACCGCCGAGTACATCGCGCTGGGCCTGAAGAAGGCAGGCGTCGAATCGCTCTTCTACTGGTACGTGACGGCGTGCGTCCTCGTCTCGCTCGTCGTGTACTGGACAATGCGGGAGACCTCCTCCTCGACCGAGTTGGAGAAGACCACGTAAAGGACGACTGCCGTGCGGGTTCTGCTGGTCGAGGACGACAAGGGTGTCGGCGAGGCGCTGATCGAGGCGCTGGCCGCCCGTGGGCACGTACCGACCCGGGTCAGCCGCGGCGCCGACGCGCTGACCCGGCACCACGACGCCGACCTGATCCTGCTCGACCTCGGCCTGCCCGACACCGACGGGCTCGAGGTGCTGCGCATGATCCGCAAGGTCGCGGACGTGCCGGTGCTCGTGCTGACCGCGCGCGGCGATGAACGTTCGGTGGTCCGCGGGCTGCGGCTCGGCGCGGACGACTACGTGGTCAAACCGGTGCGGCTGGCCGAGTTGCTGGCCAGGATGGACACCATCATGCACCGGGCTGCCCGTTCCGCGGCCGCCCTGCACCACGTGGTGCAGGTCGCGGACGTGCGGATCGACCTGTCCGCCCGGCGGGTGATCGCCGGCGGCGAGGAGATCTCGCTGACCACCAAGGAGTTCGAACTGCTGGCGGTGCTGGCGCGGCGGTTGGGCACCGCGGTCAGCCGCCAGCAGCTGATGGACGAGGTCTGGGGCGACGCCTACCTGGCGATCTCCCGGTCGCTCGACGTGCACATGACCCAGTTGCGGGGCAAGCTCAAGCGCCCCGGGCTGCTCACCACGATCAGGGGATTCGGTTATCGGCTGGGTGAATGACATGCGGACGCGCCTGCTGCTGGTGCTGTTCCTGTTGTCCGCAGCGGCGGTCGCGGGTTTCGCGTGGCCGCTGCTGGAGAGCACGGCGGCGTCCCGCACTCAGGAACTGCTGATCTCGCGGACGGCGGAACTGGACCGGTTCGCCGCGCTGGCACAGCAGGCCGACGACACCGGCGACACGCAACAGCTGGCCCTGGAGATCCAGGCGTACTCGGACTTGTACGGCGAATCCGTGCTGGTGGTCGACACGCGCAAACGCCAGGTCGTCGCCACCGGTGGGTTGCGCGCCCAGGACGTGCTGCCGTTGATCGACAGCGCGCTGCGCAACCAGCCGGGTCCGAAGCCGTCGGAGCTGCGGCCGTGGTCGTCGGAGAACCTGTTGCTGGCACGCCCGGTCGGCGCCGGAACACGTGTCGCGGGCGCGGTGGTTCTGAAGGCGTCGGTCGCGTCGGCGGCGTCCGATGTGGCCCATGACTGGCTGCTGATCGTCGTCGGTGCGATGGTCGCCGCGTTGGTGTTCGCTTTGCTGGCGTTGGTCGTGTCCCGGTGGGTACTGCGGCCGTTGGCCCAGTTGGAACACGGTGTGCTCGCCTTGGCCGCGGGCGAGGAGCGCACACACGTGCCCGCCAGCGCCGGGCCGCGTGAGCTGCGAGCGCTGGGCGCGTCGTTCAACAAGATGTCCGACGCCGTCGCGGAGGCCTCCGAACAGCAGCGCAGGCTCGTCGCGGACGCCTCGCACCAGCTGCGCAACCCGATGGCCGCGCTCCGGCTGCGCGTGGATTCCCTTGCCGGACAGGTGAAACCAGACGGGCTTCGGACCTACAACGGGTGCGTCGCGGAGGTCGAGCGAATGGAGTCGCTGCTCGACGGCCTGCTGGCGCTCGCGACCGCGGACAACGCGGACTACCGGGAGACCGTAGAGGACACCTGCGACGCCGCGACCGTCCTCGTGGAACGACACGACGCCTGGCACGCCGCGGCCGACCGGTCAGGCGTCGCGCTACACCTGGCAGGCGTCGAGCACTTCATCGTCGCGATGCCGGACAGCGAACTCGGCCAGGTGCTGGATGTGTTGCTGGACAACGCCGTCAAGTACGCGGGCAGTGGCGCGCGCGTGGACCTCGCCTGCGCCGACGGGACGATCACGGTGTCCGACAACGGCCCCGGCCTGCCACCGGAGGATATCGCCCTGGCGACACAGCGGTTCTGGCGTTCCAGCCAGGCGGGCACGGGCGGCACCGGCCTTGGCCTTGCCATCGCGGAACGGCTGGTTTCCTCACGGGACGGCCAGATGACCGTCGAAGCCGCCCAGCCGCACGGCCTCGCCGTCCGGATCACGCTGCCGTTGGAGTCCGCATGACTGTAGCCAGGCGATCGGTGCTGCTCGCCGGTCTCGCCGCCCTCACCGGCTGCGGTGGCACCGAATACTCCGGTCCGTCCAGGACACTCACCATCGCCGCGGGCGAGGAAGGCGGGTTCTACCTCGCGTTCGCCCGGCTGCTCGCCACGCAGATCACCGAGACGGAGCCCGGGTTGGAATGCGTGGCCCAGAGCACGCTGGCGAGCCAGGCGAACGTGGAGTTGCTGCGGGCGGGTAAGGCGGACTTGGCGCTCGTGCTCGCCGACACCGCGCAGACCGCGCTGGCCGGTAACCGTCCATACGCGACACAGGTGCCGATGCGGGCGCTCGGCCGCGTCTACGAGAACTACATGCAGCTGGTGGTCAGGGCGAACGGGCCGATCCGCGGCATCGCCGACCTGACCGGCCGCGCGGTGTCGCTGGGCGCCTCCGGGTCGGGCGCGGCGCTGTTCGGTGACCGCCTCGTCGAGGTCGCGGACGTCCAGCCCCGCGTCACCCGGCTCCCCCTGGCCGACGCGGTCGCGAGCCTCGCCGACGGCCGGGTCGACGCGCTGCTGTGGTCCGGCGGGGTGCCGACCCCCGCGCTGGCCGAACTGGACGCCGCGGTCGGGATCCGGTTGGTCGCACTGGACAACGTCGCCCCACGGCTGCGAGCCGGGCACGGTCCGGTGTACGACTCCGTCGTCGTTCCCTCGGGCGCCTACCAGTACGTGCGGGATGTTCGGACGATCGGCGTGGCGAACTTGCTGGTCTGCGTGCCCTCGCTGCCGGACGAGATCGCGGGCGCGATCGTGTCCGTGCTGGTCAGGCGGGCCGCGGAACTCGTGCCGCAGCAAGCGCTCGGTACCCAGTTCCTCGACTCACGAACCCTCATCGCGACCGCGGGCGTCCCGCTGCACCCCGGGGCCGCCGCGATGTACCGCGACCTGCACGGATAACAGTTCGCACTTTCAAGGTGCGGATCCGGGGTACTCCTGCGACTGTAGTCACAGGACGAAACTGCACTCAAGGGAGTGTGCGATGACCATCGAATCGATCCTCGGCGCGATCGTGATCGGCCTGATCATCGGCGCGCTGGCCCGGCTCATCATGCCGGGCAAGCAGAACATCCCGATCTGGCTGACCATCGTCGTCGGAATCATCGCGGCGTTCCTCGGCAGCCTGGTCGCGAAGTGGTTCGGCGTCCAGGACACCAAAGGGATCGACTGGATAGAGCTGCTTTTCCAGCTCGGCGCCGCAATCATCCTCGTCGGCATAGTCTCCGGCGCGATGGGATCACGCAAGGCCAACAGATAGCTTCGGACACCTGAGCAGGGGCGGTTCCCGCGGGAGCCGCCCCTGCTCACGTGTTCTGCTCGAACGCCACCGCGAGCCAGTAGCACACCTCGTCGTCGACCTCGTGCACGTTGGCCAGCGGGATCCGGTGCGTCATGGCGTCGTCGCGCAGGACCTTGGCCGACTGGAGACGGGCGGCGAACCGCTGGTGGCCGCCGGACAGGTCGACGATCCGCAGGCCGAGGTCGACCCGGGTCCTGGTGGTCGGTTTGACCATCGCGAACTTGCGGCGCCTGGTTCGCAGGGTCACGTACGACTTGCGGGCCTGGACCTCGACCAGGCCCTGGTTGGCGATGCCGACCCCGGCCTCGATCACCTCGTTGAACACCGGCCGCAGGTGCTCCCGGTCGGCGAACTGGTCGGCCACCAGCTCCTCGGCCGTCTTGAGCAGGAAGTCCGGGTACCCGAAGCGCTCCATGATCAGCAGCTGCTGGGCGTACCCGTTGATGTTGCGGGTGCGGAGCCACTGCTGCAGCTCGTCGCGTGACGTGATGCCGGTTTCCCTGATCCTGACGTTCCAGTCGTCCACGTCATGGCCGGTCTGACGCTTGAGCAACTGGGCGGACCACTCGTGCATCTGCCGCCAGTCCTTGGCGTCGACCATCACGCCCTCCCGGACACCGCCTTATGGCAGCCGCTGCCCGACGAACAGCGCGCTGGCCGCGGCGCTTGTCGCCGCGACGGTGCCCAGTATCAACCATCGCCTGCCGGCGTCGGCGTCTTTGACCGCACATCCCGGGCGCCGGTGTCTTCACAGAGGTCACACCGCTGATCGGCTTCGATGGGTCGCGGCGGAGAACCGTGTCTTGTTGGAGGTTGGCCCGTGACGGAACCCGAGGCCGGGACGAACACCCCGGCCAGTGACGCCCAGTTGCTCGAACGCACCGTGTTCGAGGTCAAACGGGTGATCGTCGGGCAGGACCGGCTGGTCGAGCGGATGCTCGTCGGCCTGCTGGCCAAGGGCCACCTGCTGCTCGAAGGCGTCCCCGGCGTGGCGAAGACGCTGGCGGTCGAGACGTTCGCGCGGGTGGTCGGCGGATCGTTCTCCCGCGTGCAGTTCACGCCCGACCTCGTGCCCGCCGACATCCTCGGCACCCGGATCTACCGGCAGGGCTCCGAGTCGTTCGACGTCGAACTCGGCCCGGTCGTGGCCAACTTCGTGCTGGCCGACGAGATCAACCGCGCGCCGGCCAAGGTGCAGTCGGCGATGCTCGAGGTGATGGCCGAGCGGCACGTGTCCATCGGCGGCCAGACGTTCCCGATGCCGGACCCGTTCCTCGTGCTCGCCACCCAGAACCCGATCGAGAACGAGGGCGTCTACCCGCTGCCGGAGGCGCAGCGCGACCGGTTCCTGTTCAAGATCATCGTCGAGTACCCGACGGCTGAGGAAGAGCGCGAGATCGTCTACCGGATGGGCGTCACCCCGCCGGAGCCCGCCCAGGCGCTCTCACCCGCCGAGCTGACCAGGCTGCAAGGCGTGGCGTCGAAGGTATTCGTGCACCACGCGCTGGTCGACTACGTCGTACGGCTCGTCCTGGCCACGCGTACCCCCGCCGACCACGGCCTGACCGACGTCGCGGGCTGGGTGGCCTACGGCGCCTCGCCGCGTGCCAGCTTGGGCATCGTCGCCGCCGCGCGTGCGCTGGCGCTGGTGCGTGGCCGTGACTACGTGCTGCCGCAGGACGTCGTCGACGTCGTGCCAGACGTGCTGCGTCACCGGCTGGTGCTGTCGTATGACGCGTTGGCCGACGGTGTCCCGTTGGACCACATCATCACGCGTGTCCTGCAGACCGTGCCGTTGCCGCAGGTGTCGGCGCGTCCCCAGCAGGCCGGGCCCAACCAAGGGCCCCCACAAGGACCCCAGCAAGGCCTGCACGCACCTGCGGGCGCGGCACCCCGGTAATGAGCGAGAAGGAGAGCACCGAGCGTCCGTCGTGGACGCCGCCGATCCTGCGCGGCGACCGGATGGAAGCCGGGCTGCGCCTGCTCGAACTGGACGTCCGCCGCAGGCTGGACGGCCTGCTGCAGGGCAACCACCTCGGCCTGGTGCCCGGTCCCGGCACCGAACCGGGCGAGGCACGGCCCTACCAGCCGGGTGACGACGTGCGCCGGATGGACTGGGCGGTGACCGCGCGGACGACCACGCCGCACATCCGTGAGACGGTCGCTGACCGCGAGTTGGAGACGTGGCTGGCGATCGACCTGTCCCCGAGCCTGGACTTCGGCACGGCCGCGTGCGAGAAGCGTGACCTGGCGATCGCCGCGACCGCCGCCGTCGCCCACCTGACCAGGGGCGGTGGCAACCGGATCGGGGCTGTGGTCTCGACGGGCAAGGACACGGTCCGCATCCCGGCGCGTGGCGGCCTGGCGTACGCGCGAGGCATGGTTCGCAAGGTCGCGGAGACGCCGCGGGCGCCGGAAGGCACCATCGGCGACCTGGCCACGCTCATCGAGCAGCTGCGGCGCCCGCCGCGCCGCCGTGGACTGGTCGTGGTGATCTCCGATTTCCTCGGCGACGTGACCTGGCAACGGGCGCTGCGCGGCCTGTCGGCGCGGCACGACCTGATCGCCGTCGAGGTGGTCGACCCGCGCGACGTCGACCTGCCCGACGTGGGCACGATCGTGCTGGCGGATCCGGAGAGCGGCCGTCAGCGCGAGGTGCACGCCACACCGCTGCTGCGCCGTGAGTTCGCGGCCGCCGCCGCGCAGCACCGTGCCGAGGTCGCGGCGGCGATCCGCCGCGCCGGTGCGGGGCACTTGGTACTGCGTACGGATTCCGACTGGGTGGCCGACACGGTGCGGTTCGTCGTGGCCCGCAAACGTGGCTGGTCCGGAGGAGGTGCTGCCTGATGTTCGGCTTGAGCTTCGGCAGGTTCGCCGACGCTTGGTGGTTCGTGCTGCTGATCGCGGTGGCCGCGCTCGTCGCCGGTTACGTGCTGCTGCAGCGCAAACGGCGCCGCAACACCATGCGGTTCACCAACCTCGCCCTGCTGGAGAAGGTCGCGCCGCAGCGGGCCCGCAAGCGGCGGCACATCCCGATCGCGCTGCTGCTGGCCGCGTTGACGCTGTTCACGATCGCGCTGGCCGGGCCGACGGCCGAGGCGCGGGTGCCGCGCAACCGGGCCACGGTCATGCTGGTGATCGACGTGTCGCTGTCGATGGAGGCCACGGACGTCAAACCCAACCGGCTCGAAGCCGCGCAGGCGGCGGCGAAGTCGTTCGCCAGCGGGCTGACCCCCGGCATCAACCTCGGCCTGATCTCGTTCGCCGGGACCGCGACCGTGCTGGTCTCCCCGACGACCTCACGCCAGGGCGTGGTCAAGGCCATCGAGACGCTGCGGCTGGCCCAGTCCACCGCGACCGGGGAGGCCATCTTCTCGGGACTGCAGTCGATCGAGAGCTTCTCGCAGGTCGTCAGCGGCCAGGACGGGCCACCCCCGGCCCGGATCGTGCTGATGAGCGACGGCAAGCAGACCATCCCGACCGACAACCAGGACGACCCCCGCGGCATGTTCACCGCGGCGCGGGCCGCGTCGGACATGAAGATCCCGGTCTCCACGATCTCGTTCGGCACCACCGACGGCACTGTGGACATCGACGGCAGGCGCACCCCGGTGCCGGTCGACGACGAGTCGCTCGAGCAGGTGGCGAAACTGTCCGGCGGCGAGTTCTACAAGGCCGCCACCGCCGACGAACTGCGCAAGGTGTACGACACGCTCGGCGAGCAGATCGGGTACGAGATCAAGGACGCCGACGCCAGCAGGCCGTGGTTGATCCTGGGCACTGTCGCGGCGATCAGCGCCGCCGCCAGCGCGCTGTTCATCGGACAGCGGCTGCCGTGACTTCACAAGATGGTGTCGCGGTACCTCCATGCCCACGACAGAATGCACGCTCCAGGTGACGCCATGGGTTCAGAAGTCAGTAGCCGTTGAATCGTTTCTTCCGCGAAAGGCAGCCCTTCCGACACTGAGCTCGCGTCGGCAGCTGTGACAAGAACGCCTTCGGTGTTGATGCGAACCGTCTCGCCGAAAAGGTCGTCGAAGACGGTGTCGTCCATCACCACCACGGTCAGGATGGTTGCCGTCAGAGTCAGTGTGTCCAGGCCAAGGCCCAGGCAGTAGGCCGAAACCGATCCGCTTCGCCGGAACTCACCGGCTGGTATGAGTCCGTAAATACCAGCCGCCGTCGCGACCTCCAGTGCGAGCCGTGCGAGCGTCATCCGGTCTGATCCGCCACGTCCTACCGAAGCCGATCAGCGGTGTGACCTCTGCGAAAACGACGGTTGCCTAGGCTGTGGCCTGTGATCGACGATCTCGGCAGCCCCCGGGCACGCCGACGGCTGCTGGAGAGCATCCATCCCGACAGCGCGCGTATGCACCACGCCCTGCTGCGCGAGGTCCTCAAGGCCGAGATGGACCACCGGTACGCGCGAGACGACTGGGAACCTGCCGAAGACGACGACTGGGACCTGTTCGAGAACGCGCACCTGTGCGGTTTCCTGCTGCACGTGATTGGCGACCCGGCGGACGTCCCTCTGCTGTGGGAGACCAAGCACATCGATTTCGACATGGCGTGCGGCTTCGACATCCAGTTCCTACTCGGCGCTGGCGCCGAGTCGACGCTGGCCTACCTGCGCGGCCACGGCCACGACGACATCGCGGACGATCTGTCGGAGTACCCCGAACTGCACGACGACCTGCGGGAATGGGTGGCGTGGCGGCGCGAGTACTTCTACGGCTCCGCGAGGTAGCGGGCGGCCATGTCCGCGCCGAGGGTGGTGGTGTGGTCGACGATGCGGGTGGCGTCCACCTCGATGGCACCGCCCAGCCACGCCGTCACCAGTTCGATGAACCCGCCGATGCCCAGCAGCACGCTCATCCGGAAGTCGATCGGGTCGATGTCGCGCCTGAGGTACGGCTGGCCGAGTTCGATCAGCAGGTCCGTGAACTGCTGGAGGGCTTCCTTGCGCAGGCGTTCCAGCACGGCGTTGCCGGTGTGGTCGCCGAAGCCGATCCTGCCTAGGCGTGGGTCCTCGGTCAGGTCGTGCATGAACACCGTCAGCGCCGCGCGCAGCCGTTCGATCGGGTCGGACGGCGCCTGGAGCGCGGCTTCCACGACACGCTGGATGGCGTTGTCGCGAACCCGTTCCCACACCGCCGCCAGTAGCGCGTCGACGTCGGTGAAGCTCTCGTAGAAGTACCGGTCGGTCAGCGCGGCACGTGCGCACACCCCCCGCATGCTGACGGCCGACCACCCCTGGTCGCCCCAGATCTCGAACGCGGCGTCCACGAGTTTGCCGCGACGCTCGGCACGGCGTTGCTCTGTGCTGCGTCCCGCGTAGATCCCTCGCCGGGTTCCTGTCGTGGCCACCTGACCATCTTGACAAAACACCGTGGTCAACTTCAATCTGATGGCATGCGCCTTCAGAGACGACGGCTGCCATCAGATAGCGCTCCGGTGTCATGGCAAGCGCGGGTTCTGCTGGCCACGGCCTGGGTCACGGCCCGGCCGTTGATCGCGGCGCTTCCCCAGAACGAGCGAGGTGTCCGGCTCGGACGACGTGGCACGGCCGCGACACTGGCCGTCCTGTCGCCTGCGCTGCCGGGCACCGAGATCACCGGGGTCGACGACCCACGCGGGGAGTGGGTCCGCGCGCCGCACACGTCGGAGGGCCGTGTGGTGTTCTACCTGCACGGCAGCGCGTACACGATCTGTTCGGCACGAACCCACCGCGGCATCACGTCCCGGCTGTCGGCGGCCTCCGGCACGCCGGTGTTCGCGTGCGACTACCGGCTGGCACCCAGTCACCGCTTCCCCGCCGCAGCCGACGACGTGCGCGCCGCCTACGACTGGCTGCTCGGCCAGGGCTACCGGCCCGACCAGATCGTGCTGGCCGGTGACTCCGCGGGTGGGCACCTGGCCATGGACCTCACGTGTGAGCTGGTCAAGGCTGGGCAGCCGCTCCCGGCGGGGATGGCGCTGTTCTCCCCCGCGATCGACCTCACCTTCGCCCTCAGCGCCCGGCGCGGCCCCCGGGATCCGCTGATCTCGGCCGCGCGGGCCAGGCGGCTGGTCGAGCACTACACCCGGGACGTCGACCCCACGCACCCCCGGCTGGCACTGAGCATCCCGGCGGGGTCCCCGTGGCCGCCGACACTGGTCCAGGTCGGTGGCGCGGAGATGCTCGTCGCCGACGCCGAACACATCCACCGGACCATCCGCGCCGCTGGTGGTGACTGCGAACTACAGGTGTGGCCCTCGCAGGGACACGTGTTCCAGGTTTTCGCCGCACTGGTACCCGAAGCCCGCACGGCGCTCGCCCGTGCCGGGGAGTTCATCGCCGGAATCTTGTCAGGGAGATCTCATGAGTAGTCGCCGTAGCACGCGTGCACGAGCCGTGGTGACCGGTGCCGGGAGCGGCATCGGCCGGGCGTTCGCCATCGAACTCGCGCGCCGGGGCGGCACGGTGCTGTGCGCGGACGTCAACGACACCGCCGCCAAGGAAACCGCGCACCTGATCGGCAACGCCGGTGTGCCCGCGCACTGCGACGTCGCCGATCCGCAGCAGGTTCGCGACCTGGCGCTGGCCAGCGAGGGCCTGCTGGGCGGCCCGCCGACGCTCGTGATCAACAACGCCGGGATCGGCGCCGGTGGGCAGGCGATCGGCTCGACCCCGCTGGCGGACTGGAAACGCACGCTGGACATCAACCTGTGGGGCGTCATCCACGGCTGTCACGAGTTCGTCCCGCTGCTGCGCGAGACGGGCACCGGCGGAGTCATCAACGTGGCCTCGGCGGCCAGTTTCGCCGCGGGTCCCGCTATGGCCGCGTACAACGTCAGCAAAGCCGGTGTGCTCGCCCTGTCGGAGACCCTCGCCGCGGAACTGTCCGGTACCGACGTCGCCGTCACCGTCCTGTGCCCCACGTTCGTCAAGACCAACATCATCGACAACGACCGCATCGACGCCGCGGCGGCGCGCATGGCCGACACGCTCATGCGGCTCACCGGCGTCTCACCACACCGCATCGCACGCACCACATTGGACGCGCACGACGCCGGACGCCTGCACGTGGTGCCGCAACTGGACGCCCGGCTGGTCTGGCGGACCAAACGCGCGTTGCCCGGCACCTACACGAAGCTGGCCGGTCTGGTCGGCCGACTGCTGCCGTTCGACGAAACCGGCAAGGAGGGCTGAGCGGCGATGGCACACGACTTCGACACCATGCTGCGGACCATCAAGGACAAGCAGTGGTCGCTCGCCGACGTCGACTGGGACGCGCCCGGCGCGGAGACCATCACCGACGAGCAGCGGCCCAAACTGAAGCAGTTCATGGCGGACCTGGTGTGGATCGAGAACATCGGCGCGATGGGCTTCGCCGCGTTGGCCGACAAGGCCCCGACCGAGACCATCAAACAGATCTACAAGTACTTCCACGCCGAGGAGCAGAAGCACGCCAACGCCGAACTGGCGTTGATGAAGCGCTGGGGCATGCTGGACGACGGCGAGACGCCCGAGCCGACCGTGCAGGTCAAGATGGCGATCTGGGTGCTGGACAACTTCAGCGACGACATGCCGCTGACCGGGCTGGCCACGCTGATCCCGATGCTGGAGTGCGCACTGGACGGCGCACTGGTGAAGTTCCTGCTCGACGAGGTCTCCGACCCGGTGTGCCACGAGGTGTTCCGGCACATCAACTCCGACGAGTCCCGGCACATCGCGGTGGACTTCCAGGTGCTCGACGTGGTCGGCGCCGGACCGGTGCGCAGGCAGCTGATCGAGTCGGCCGCCGTGCTCAAACCGCAGGTGCTGCTCGGCCTGATCGTGGTGTTCGTGCCGCTGCTGAACAAGATGCGCGACAACATCGTCGCGATGGGCCTGTCTGAGCAGAAACTGTACAACGCGGTGAAGCGCTTCGTCAGCAACGGCGACCGCAGCGCGAACACCCGGCGGATCCCGGCGTACCAGATGTTCAAGCAGCAGGCCCGGATGGTGATCGACCGGACCCACCCCTACCACCGGTTCCTGGCCGACCCGCTGGTCAAGCTGACCAACGCCTTCCCGGCCCGGCTGTTGGGCAAGCCGCCGTCGTGGTCGAAGGAACTCACGCACGAACCGGTGGACCGATGAACACGACCACCGGTGTCCTGGTCATCGGCGCGGGCTTCTCCGGCCTCGGCACAGCGATCCGCTTGTCCCAGGCGGGGATCACCGACTTCGTGATCTGCGAACGCGCGGGCGACGTCGGCGGGACCTGGCGCGACAACACCTATCCCGGCGCCGGGTGCGACGTCCCTTCGCTGGTCTACTCGTACTCGTTCGCGCCCAACCCGAACTGGTCGCGCGCGTATTCCGGCGGCGCGGAGATCCTCGCCTACATCAGGCACATGACCGACCAGTTCGGGCTACGTGAGCGCATCCGGTTCAACACCGACATCACCCGACTGGTCTACGACGACGACACCGGCACGTGGACGGCGTCTACAAAGGACGGCCACACGATCACCGCCCGCGCGGTCGTGTCGGCCGTCGGCGCCTTGGCCAACGCAAGCTATCCCGGCATCGACGGCCTCGACACCTACCGCGGGCACACGATGCTCAGCTCAGCGTGGGACCACAGCTACGACTTCACGGGCAAGCACGTGGCAGTGATCGGCACCGGGGCCAGCGCTGTGCAGATCGTCCCCGAACTGGTCGCCATGGCGGCCACCGTGAAAGTCTTCCAGCGCACACCCGGCTGGGTGCTGCCGAAGGCCAACCCACACCACCCGTCGTGGCTGACCGAACTCTTCCGCAGAGTGCCCACCACACAGACCGCCCTGCGCCAGGCACTGTTCTACGGCCACGAGGCGATGGCGCTCGGTGTCGTGTGGGACAGCGCCGTCACCACGCTGCTGCAACAGGTCTCACGCCGCTACCTGCGCCGGGCGGTGGCCGATCCGTGGCTGCGCCGCAGGCTCACCCCGGACTACCGGATGGGCTGCAAACGCATCCTGATCACCAGCGACTACTACCCCGCGCTCCAGGCACCGAACTGCAAGCTGATCACGTGGCCGATCTACGCCCTGTCCGCCAACGGGATCCGCACCGCGGAAGGTATCGAGCACCAGGTCGACTGCGTCGTGTTCGCCACCGGCTTCGACGTGTACAACGCCGGAACACCGTTCCCGATCAGCGGATCCGGCGGGCGGGTGCTCGGCGACGAATGGCTGGCAGGCGCGAAGGCGTACAAGAGCGTCGCCGTCGCCGGGTACCCGAACCTGTTCTTCACGCTCGGCCCCAACTCCGGGCCCGGCCACAACTCGCTGCTGGTCTACAGCGAGGCGCAGATCGACTACATCGTCCAGGCCATCTCGCTGATCCGACGCGACGGACTGCGCAGCCTCGAGGTGCGCAAGGACGTCCAGGAGGAGTTCAACCGGGACCTGCAACGTCGTCTGGCCCGTACGACGTGGAACTCGGGGTGCAGTAGCTGGTACCTGACCGGCGACGGCTTCAACGCGACCATGTACCCGGGCTTCGCCACCCAGTACGCACGCGGCCTCGCCACACTCGACCCGGACGACTACCTCGCCACGAAGGCAGGCTAGTTGGTACGTTGCCCGCGTGGCTGACTGGACGGACGAACTGCGCGACATCGTTCGCGAACCCCGCATCTGGTACGTGGCAACGACAAGCGCGGACGGCTCGCCGCACGTGAGCCCGATGTGGGTCGACCTGGACGGCGACCTGGTGCTGTTCAACACCACGATCGGCCGGGTCAAGGAACGCAACCTGCGCCGCGATCCCCGGGTCTGCCTGTCCAGCGTCGACCAGGCCGACCCGTTCGACCGGGTGCAGATCCACGGCCGGGCCGTCCGGTTCGTCACAGGTGAGCAGGCCAACCGCCGGATGGACGCGCTCGCGGGCAAGTACCTCGGTGCCGATCGGTACGAGTGGCTCATCCCCGGCGAACAGCGCGTGACCGTCTTCGTCGAGCCCACCAGGATCCGGCGGATCGCGGGCGTCGAGCCGTTGCCCGCAGCCGCGCTCGACCCGGGCGGTGCTTGAGTCGATCACGAGCGGAGCCGCACGGACAGCACGAGCAGAGCGGCCGGGATCACGATTCCGACGGCCAGTACGAGGGGCTGGACTATCGCGTCGGCCCGTGGCAGGCCACCGAGGTGGGTGGCGTGGAAGACGAAATGCGACACCGTGAACACCAGGTTGGCGACCAGCGCGGTGCGGACAAGGCGGCGTTCCATGGTGACGGCTGCGACCGCGAGCACGAGCACGTACGAGAGAGTCGCGGCACCGAGGTCACGCATCAGGTGTTCGTTGTACGGCGGCAGCATCGCGACCCACGGGGCATTGTCGTAGAACCCGCGCGGCAACAGCAGTTGTGCCAGTCCTGCCAGCCCTTGGGTGACGGCGAGGAAGACCAGTCCGGCTCTCAGCCACGTCACGACAGCCCCCGGTACGACGTGGCCAGGGGCGCCGGGTGCCGCGCCAGGTAGTCCTCGCACCCGCCGAGACGAGGACGGCGGGTTCGCCGTTGACCTCGGCCATTTCCAGGCGCAGGCCCGACGCGAAGCGGCTCATCCCGCCCATGAAGTACCGGATGACGCGCTGACGGCCGAGCACTGGGCGGAGTGCGGTCGTCACCTTGCCGCCGCCGTCTGCCCATGAGCTCACGTCGGCGGCCAGCACCTGTTCCAGTCCGCTCAGATCGCCTTCCCGCGCTGCGGCGAGAAACCGCTCGACCAGCCGGGACCGCTCCTGGTGGTCGGAGCCGAACCGTGGCCTGACCTCCTGCAGACGACCCCGCGCCCGCCGGTGCAGCTGGCGGCAGTTGGCCTCCGACGTCGCCATGATCTCCGCGATCTCCCGATAGCGGTACGCGAACGCCTCACGCAGCACGAACACCGCCCGCTCGGCCGGGGTGAGCCGCTCAAGCAACACCATGAACGCGAACGACACGGATTCGCGCTGTTGCACCGTCTCCAGCGGACCGAGCACGCCGTCGACGGCGATCACCGGCTCCGGCAGCCACGGTCCGACGTAGCACTCACGCTGGACACGCGCCGAGGTCAGCCTGTTGAGCGCCAGGTTCGTGACCACCTTCGCCAGCCAGGCCGACGGTTTCACCACGGCCCGCCGGTCCACGCCGTCCCACCGGATGAACGCCTCCTGCACGACGTCGTCCGCGTCGTGCGCCGAGCCGAGCAGCCGGTAGGCCAGGCCGAACAACCGCGGGCGCTGGTGCTCGAACTCGGCGACAGCGTCATCGTGCATACCGGGACTGTGTCACGCCGCCCGCACGTCCGGAGGGGCGGTCACCGCCAAGGCGCCTGTGCGGCTCAGCCGGTCACGGCCACTCCTTCTGGTTGCTGACCGACGGGCACGGCGGCGACCGGTTTCGCCGTGGCGGTGTCGATGACCGACATCGTGTTCGACGCGGTGTTGGTGATGTACACGAAGCTGTTGTCCGGTGAGGCCGCGGAGCCTTCTGGTCTGCGCTGCACCGGGGACGTGGAGGTGGTGCCCACGGTGGGGAAGTTGATGACCGAGATGGTGTCCGCGCTCGCGTTGGCCACGTAGACGACGTCGCGCGGCGTCACCGACAGGCCCATCGGCGCGTCACCGACCGGGACTGTGGCGAGGGGGCGGCCGGACGAGGTCCCGATGACGCTGACCGTGTCGTCTCCGGTGTTGGCGACGTAGATTCGGTCACCTCGCGGCCGGACGGCGATGCCGGCCGGGAACCGACCGACCGGGATCGTGCCGATGGCCTTGTTGGTCTTCGTGTCGATGACCGTCACGCTCGCGTCGCCGTTGTTCGTGACGTAGACCCGGCTGCCGTCCGGGCCGACGATCGGTGTGTGCGGGAAGCGCCCGACGGGAATCTCGGCGACCGGCCGCTGCGTGGCGATGTCGATCACCGTGACCGAGTCGGAGCCGAAGTTGGCGACGTAGGCGTGGGTGCCGGTGGCCGCCACGCCGAACGGATCGGCGCGGACCGGGATCGTGGCGACCACGAGTTGGGTCCGAGCGTCCAGAACGGACACGGAATCGGATTGTTCGTTGGTGACGTAGACAAGCTTGCCGTCCGGCGTCGCACCTACTCCCACCGGGCCGTCGCCGACACCCACGGTCGCGATCACCTCGCCGAGCCGGGTGTCGTAGACAGTGACGTTGTCCGACCCGGTGTTGGCGACGAACACGAGCACGTGCGGCGGATAAGCCGCAGCCGGAACCGGGACCATCAGGGTGAGCAGGAGCACCATTACGGCAAGGACGACTCGGCCGGGTGACGGGGAGACATACCCAGGGTTGGACGTGTGTCTTCTCCGGAGAACGAACAAGGAGCGCTCCTCGATGCGGGGGTACGAAGTGCGGAAGAACGAGGTAGTGACCATGCGGTGCTGGGGCGGTGGCCGATGCACCCGCGGCACGGAGGCTTGTGAGCGTCCGAACGTGCCGCTGTACCGTTCACCCTAATGGCCGATTGCCGATGTCGCTGCGCGAAGTAACAAGTACAACACGTTGAGTGACAAGGGCGTCATCTGTGTGTGACGCTCTGGACTTTCCGTAACCCGTGACAACGATTCACCTCTGCCTGCGCCCCCTTGGGCCGGTCCGTGATCACATGGCCAACCGACGATTCGAAGTCGCCGGACGAGGTGCGAATCCAAAAACGCGGCGAGTGATGCGTCCCGATGGTGGCCAGGCTTTCGTGCCATCCGTCACCAACCGTCGACAGAACGTGCGGTACCGGCCTTACCCGCTTGCACCGGTGCGGGCCTGATGTGGGCCACCGTTCCACGGCTGCTTGCCCTGCATCGCTACCTCGTGCTCGGGACCGTCGACCCTGCGGGCAACCCGTGGGTCACCCCGGTGTTCCACGCGGCCGATGGGGAGCACCGAGTGCTCTGGGTGTCCTCACCGGACAGTCGCCACTCACGCAACATCGCAGTGTGTCCCAGTGTGGCCGTCACGGTCTTCGACACACACGCGCCCATCGGCCAAGCGGAGGCCCTCTACCTCTGCCGAGGGTCAGAGCATCCGCGTGGCGTACGGCACCAATCCGCCGTAGCGCACGGGACTGATCCGCACACGCGAGCCCGAGTACGGCGCCTCGACCATCTGACCGTTGCCGATGTACATGGCCACGTGGTGGATACGGCCGCGCGTGGCCCAGAACAGCATGTCCCCCGGTGCCATCTGGGACAGCGGCACGCGACGTCCCGATGTGGCCTGGTACCCGCTGTAGTGCGGGAGTCTGATGCCCACCCCGGCGAAGGCGTAGATCATCAGGCCGGAGCAGTCGAAGCCGATCTTGGCGTAGTCGCCGAACGAGTCGGCCACGCCGCCGTCCCGGATGCCTCGGGTCGGCCCGTTGGCATTGCCGCCACCCCACGCGTACGGCACGCCGAGTTGGGACAGCGCGCGGGCGATGACGATCGAGGCCGAACCACCGGTGACGGGCGGACGTCCCGGGGCCGGGCGGCTGGGTTTCGCGCCACCGCCCCCACTCGGGCGTTGGGCCGCCGCCGCCGCGGCGGCGGCTTTGGCGCGTTCCTCGTCTTCCCGCTGTTTGGCCGCCAGCCATTGCTGGTAGCGCTGCAGCTGGGATTCCAGGCCACCGACCTTCGCTTGCGCGTCGGCGAGTTCCTGCTCGGTCCTGGCGCGGAACGCCTCCAGCTGGGACGCTTCGCCCGCCTGGTCGCGACGGGCCTGCTCGGCCACCGCCGTCGCCTGGTCGGCCACGCGTTTGGCGTTCTGTGCCGCCGTTTGCTTCTCGTTGGCCAGGTTGAGCGCCGCCCTGGCACGGGAGTCCTTGTTGGCCTGTTCGACGCGGGCGCGCTGCATCCGTTCCAGCGCGTCGAGTGGGGCGCTGCTGACCGCGTTGAGCAGTCCGGCCCGGTCCAGCAGATCCTTGGGGCTCTTGGCGCCGAAGTACGCCGTCATGGAACCGACTGTGCTGCCTTGGCGGAAGCTCGCGGCCGCGAAGTCGTCGATGTCCTCGCGCACCTTCCGGATCGCCGCGGTGGCCGCGTCGGCCTCCTGCCTGGCCGCTGCCGCGTCGGCACGGGCCTGGTCGGCCACGTCCCGCGCGGTCTGCAGGTCGACGAGCGCCTTGTTGGCGTCTTCCAGCTTCAGCTCGACGGTCGCCTGCAGGTCGACCAGTTTCGACTCGGCGTCGGCCAGCTGACTGGTCAGCTCCCCGACCTTGGTCGCCTTGCTGTCCCGGTCGGCCTTGCTGTTCTCGATGTCCTGGTCGCTCGGCTTCGGCGGGGGCGGCGGTACGGCGAATGCCGACGGTGTCATGGTCAGCGCCATGACAGCGGCGATGATCGCGACGCCGGTTCGACGGACACGCACGGCGCCTCCTCCGTTCGACCACCACTTCCGTCACAGCAGTTATGTGCCGTAACAGTGACAACTTAGTCACCGTGCATCACAAAATCCTCTTTGGACAGCCCAGACGTGCGAATTCGACCCGAAAGGGGGACGCCGGCGCCGGGTTGGGACCATGATCCGGTGCGGACTTTGATGCCCCGGATCGGTGCCGTGGGGGCAGCCGTCGGCCTCGCGCTCGTCGTGCTCGGCTCGTTCCTGCCGTGGGTCCGATCGGGCACAGTGTTCTACAACAGCTACCAGTCGCTGGGGATCCTCCGTCATCTCGGCTTCACGGACACGTTCCCGGCACTGGGGATCCTGCTGGACATCTGGCTGGGGGTAATACCAGCGGCAGCTGTGGCGATTGCCATGTACGCTCTGCGCCTACGCCGGACGGCCGCGGTGCTGGCGGTCATTTTGGCGTTGTTGATGGGAACGATCGCGGGGGCAGCCACCGTCCAAGGGGAGAACGAGGACGGTGTCATCAGTATCGCAAGCACTGGACCAGCAGTGATGCTGGCTGGCGCGGTGCTCACGCTGCTCGGCGCGGTCGTCGTCCTCGTCACGCAGCGCAACCGAGTGAAGCAGTACCAGCAAACTTCTGGAGGGGACCTGTGACCTATCCGCCTTCCGGCGGCCAGTGGCAGCCGAACGATCCGAACCAGCCCCCGCAGCAGCCGGGGCAGCCGAGCGGCGGGTTCCCGGCGCAGCCAGGCGGCTACCCGCAGCAGGACCCGGCTCAGGGGTACCCGCAGCAGGGCTACCCGCAGGACCCTGGTCAGCAGGCCTACCAGCAGCAGGGGTACCCGCAGCAGGATTTAGGCCAGCAGGGTCACCCGCAGCAACCCGGCTACCCGCAGGACCCGGGCCAGGCGTACCCGCAGGGCTACGGCCAGCCCGGCTACCCGCAGCCACCGAAGAAGAAGACCGGCCTGATCGTCGGCGTGCTCGTCGCGGTGGTCGCGCTCGTCGCCGGTGGCCTGGTGTACTTCCTGGCGATCCGGCAGAGCGACAGCGTCGCCCAGGGCGCGCCGACCCCCACCGCGGCCGCGCAGAACCTGGTCGACAAGATCAACGCCGGTGACGTCGCCGGTCTGTTCACGGTGCTGCCGCCCGCGGAGTCCGCGCTGCTGCGTGACACCAACACGCAGATGACCAACGAGCTCAAGCGGCTCGGCGTGTACAAGCCGGACGCCGACCCGAACAAGATCAGCGGCCTGAAGGCGACCGGCCTGAAGTTCGACGAGACCAAGAAGCAGGTCGTCAACGACCACCTCGAGATCAACATGCTGACCGAGGGCCAGGTCGAGATCAACTCGGACATGCGTGACCTGCCGTTCAACGAGAAGTTCCTCGACGAGGCCTTCCCCAACGGCATGGACGCGCCCGCCGGGCAGACCCAGAAGATCGACATCGCCAAGGTCGTCAAGCAGACCAAGCAGCCGATCCGGATCGCGACGGTCAAGGTCGGCGACCAGTGGCACCCGAGCCTCTTCTACACGATCGCGGACTACGCGCTGCTGGCCGGAAAGCAGAAGTGGCCGTCGTCCCCGGTGGCCGCGAACGGCGCGGGCAGCCCGGACGAAGCGGTGAAGCAGTTCGTCGACGCGGCGCTGGACGCCAAGGTCGAGCGGCTGATCGAACTGGTGCCGCCGGACGAGATGGGCGCGCTGCACGACGCGGGCCCGGCGCTGCTCAGCGCGATCGGCGACCTCGAGCCGACCGGTGCGAAGGTCGACAAGCTGGAGACCGAGACCAAGGAGACCACCGGCGGCACGAAGGTGATCCTGAAGTCGGTCACCCTGACCGTCGACGGCGAGCAGGGCACGATCTCGCGGCAGGGCGACTGCTACGAGGTGAAGGACCCTCAGGGCGAGGTCAACAAGTTCTGCGCGGCGGACGCGGCGGAGGGCATCGGCGGCAGCAAGATGCCGAAGGCGGCCGTCACGGCGATCACCCACATCACCGAGAGCGTCTTCAAGGAAGGCGTCGGTGTGGTGACCACGAAGGTCGACGGCAAGTGGTACGTCTCCCCCGGCCGCAGCTTCTTCGAGGTCTTCCTGCAGATCATGCGCGGTCTGCAGCCGGGTGACATCGAGGGCCTGCTCAAGGGCATGAAGTAACGAGGTGAACGCGGAAAGCCCGGCACCACGTGTGCCGGGCTTTCCGCTGTCCGGGCACGGTTGAGCGGTTGACATCAACCGTGCTTGAAGTTGAAGACTGCGAGGCATGGTGGATATCGGAGTGGTCCTGCCGTCGCTGGCGGTGCAGCAGGGCGAGAAGCTCGACCTCGCGGCGGCGGCACGGCACGCGGAGGACGTCGGCCTCGCCAGCGTGTGGCACGGCGACCACCTGGCCGTCGGGCGACCGGTGCTGGACCTCGCGATCGGCCTGACCGTCGCGGCGACGGCGACGAAACGCGTGAAGATCGGCGCCAGCGTCTTCATCCCGGCGATCAGGCCGCTGGCGTGGGCGGCCAAGCAGGTGGCGAGCCTGCAGTACGTGTCCAACGGCCGTCTGGTGCTCGGCCTCGGCTCGGGTGGCGGCGCGAAGCAGTGGGCGGCGGCAGGCGTCCCGTTCGCCCAGCGGGGCCAGCGCACGGACGTGGCGCTGCGCCTGCTGCCGCGGCTGCTCGCGGGCGATCACGTCGAGGAACTGGGCGTCGAACTGGCACCCGCGGTGACCCGCCCACCGTTCTGGATCGGGAACGCGTCGACGATCGCGATAGAACGCGCGGTCCGCTACGGCGACGGCTGGTTCCCGTCCCTCATCACCCCGGACGACGTGGCCAAGGGCGCCCGGAAGATCGGCGGGCGGCTGACCATCGCCGTGGGCACGACCGGTCGCCTCGGCCCCGACGAGGACGCACGGGCCGAGATAGCCATGGGCATCGCCGAGGCGTACGGCATGCCGATGGACCGGGCGGCGAAGATCCCGATCACGGGCACCGCGGAGCAGGCGGCCGAGCGCATCGCGGCCTACCAGGCGGCCGGGGCCGACCACCTGGTGTTCGGGTTCTCCGGCAGCGACTGGCGCAAGCAGTGCGAACTGTTGGCGGAGGCCCGGTCGTTGCTCTAGGTCCAGGGCTCGTGGTGGATGAATTCGATCCGGTTGCCCACCGCGTCGTACGTGTGCAACCGGCGTCGGCCGGGGATTTCCGCAGGGTCGGCCCACACCACCTCACATCCGGCCTGTTCCAACGCGGCCGCGACCACGTCGAGGTCCACCACGAACGCCGGATGCGCCTTGCGGGCGGGCCGGAAGTCGACCTCCACCCCGGCGTGCAACTCGCCGCCGCCGGGCACCTGGAACCAACAGCCGCCGCGCGCGGCCAGCAGCGGCGGCTTCGGCAGTTCCGGCCACCCGAGCACGCCGTGGTAGAACGCACGCAGTCGATCTTCGCTGTCCGCCGGACACGCCACCTGGACATGGTGAATCACGCCATACCACCCCGCCTTGTCGTCGAATACAGGACAAGCGTACTGTTAAGCCTGAAGGTGGGGCCCGGGGTCTGCGAGTCCGGCGGGGATGCGCGAGACTCGGCCCAACCGAACTGACCAGTGGTTGCGACCGGAGGATCGTTGGGGGTATTCGGCGGATCCAGGTTTCCGCTGGGCGTGCGGACGGAAGGTCCTCGTACCAGGTTGTACTTGGTCCTTTCGGCCGTGCGTCCAGCGGGAAGTTGGGCCGTCGAGACCCCCGACGAGCCTCCGGTCGTGACCACTTAGCCACCACCCGCACCGGCGCGCGAGATGGAGTTGGATGTGACTGCACCTGCGAGCAAGGACAGCTTCGGTGCCCGCGGCACGCTGACGGTCGGCGACACCTCATACGAGGTGTTCCGGCTGAACGCGGTCGAGGGCGCCGAGCGCCTGCCGTACAGCCTGAAGATCCTGCTGGAGAACCTGCTGCGGACCGAGGACGGCGCGAACATCACCGCCGACCACGTCCGCGCCCTCGCCGGATGGGACCCGAGCGCCGAACCCGCTACCGAGATCCAGTTCACCCCGGCCCGCGTGGTGATGCAGGACTTCACCGGCGTTCCCTGCATCGTCGACCTCGCCACCATGCGCGAGGCCGTCACCCAGCTGGGCGGCGACCCGGACAAGGTCAACCCGCTCGCCCCGGCCGAGCTGGTGATCGACCACTCGGTGATCGCCGACATCTTCGGCCGTCCGGACGCGTTCGAGAGGAACGTCGACCTGGAGTACGAGCGCAACAAGGAGCGTTACCAGTTCCTGCGGTGGGGCCAGACCGCGTTCTCCGAGTTCAAGGTCGTGCCGCCGGGCACCGGCATCGTGCACCAGGTCAACATCGAGCACCTGGCCCGCGTCGTGATGACCCGCGGCGGCCAGGCCTACCCGGACACCCTGGTCGGCACCGACAGCCACACCACGATGGTCAACGGCATCGGCGTGCTGGGCTGGGGCGTCGGCGGCATCGAGGCCGAGGCCGCCATGCTGGGCCAGCCGGTCTCCATGCTGATCCCGCGGGTCGTCGGCTTCAAGCTGCACGGTGAGCTGCCCGCGGGTGCCACCGCGACCGACCTCGTGCTGACCATCACCGAGATGCTGCGCAAGCACGGTGTGGTCGGCAAGTTCGTCGAGTTCTACGGCATCGGCGTCGGCGCCGTCCCGCTGGCCAACCGCGCCACCATCGGCAACATGAGCCCGGAGTTCGGCTCCACCTGCGCGATCTTCCCGATCGACAGCGAGACGATCGACTACCTGAAGCTGACCGGCCGCTCCGACGAGCAGCTGGCGCTGGTCGAGGCGTACGCCAAGGAGCAGGGCATGTGGCACGACCCGTCGGTCGAGGCCGCCTACTCCGAGACGCTCGAACTCGACCTGTCCACTGTGGTCCCGTCGATCGCGGGCCCGAAGCGCCCGCAGGACCGGATCGTGCTGGCCGAGGCCAAGCCCGCCTTCCGCGGCGCGCTCGGCAACTACGTCTCGCACTCCGAGGAGGAGTCGAACTCCTCGGTCGACGAGGCGATCGACGAGACCTTCCCGGCCAGCGACCCGATCGCGGTGCACGAGGGCGAGAACGGCGACGGCAAGCCGCGCGTCGCGCTCTCCGCGGCCGAGGGCAGCGAGGGCCGTCCGTCCACCCCGACCACGGTCACGGTGGACGGCAACACCTTCGAACTCGACCACGGTGCCGTCGCGATCGCCGCGATCACCTCCTGCACCAACACGTCGAACCCGTCGGTGATGATCGGTGCCGCGCTGCTGGCCAAGAAGGCCGTGGAGAAGGGCCTGGAGCGCAAGCCGTGGGTGAAGACCACGCTGGCGCCGGGTTCCAAGGTCGTCATGGACTACTACGAGCGCGCCGGGCTGCTGCCGTACCTGGAGAAGCTGGGCTTCCACCTGGTCGGCTACGGCTGCACCACGTGCATCGGCAACTCCGGCCCGCTGCAGGACGAGATCTCGCAGGCCGCGCAGGACCAGGACCTCGCGCTGGTGTCGGTGCTGTCGGGCAACCGGAACTTCGAGGGCCGGATCAACCCGGACATCAAGATGAACTACCTGGCCAGCCCGCCGCTGGTGGTGGCGTACGCCCTGGCCGGGTCGATGGACATGGACATCGTCGCCGACCCGATCGGCACGGGCTCCGACGGCAAGCCGGTGTACCTCGCGGACATCTGGCCGTCGCCGCAGGAAGTCCAGGACGTGGTCACGTCGTCGATCTCGTCGGAGATGTTCACCAACGACTACGCGGACGTGTTCCACGGCGACGAGCGGTGGCGTTCGCTGCCGACGCCGACCGGCAACACCTTCGAGTGGGCGGACGACTCGACGTACGTGCGCAAGCCACCGTACTTCGAGGGCATGAAGAACGACCCGGAGCCGGTCACCGACATCAGCGGTGCCCGCGTGCTCGCGCTGCTGGGCGACTCGGTCACCACCGACCACATCTCCCCCGCCGGTGCGATCAAGCAGGACTCCCCCGCCGGGAAGTACCTGACCGAGCACGGCGTGGAGCGCAAGGACTTCAACTCGTACGGTTCCCGCCGTGGCAACCACGAGGTGATGATCCGCGGCACCTTCGCCAACATCCGGCTGCGCAACCTGCTCCTCGATGACGTGCAGGGTGGCTTCACGCGCAACTTCCTCGAGGACGGCGCGCCGCAGACCACCATCTACGACGCCTCGGTGGCGTACGCCTCCGCCGGTGTCCCGCTGGTCGTGCTGGCGGGCAAGGAATACGGCTCGGGTTCGTCGCGTGACTGGGCGGCGAAGGGCACCTCGCTGCTCGGTGTGCGCGCGGTCATCGCGGAGTCGTTCGAGCGCATCCACCGGTCGAACCTGATCGGCATGGGCGTGCTGCCGCTGCAGTTCCCGGCGGGCGAGACGGTGTCGTCGCTGGGCCTGGACGGCACGGAGACCTTCGACTTCAGCGGTGTCACCAAGCTGAACGACGGCGAGACCCCGCGCACGGTCAAGGTCACGGCCACGAAGACCGACGGCGGCAAGGTCGAGTTCGACGCGGTCGTCCGCATCGACACGCCTGGTGAGGCGGACTACTACCGCAACGGCGGCATCATGCAGTACGTGCTGCGCAAGATGGTCCGTTCCTGACCAGCTGAGCGAAACAACCGCCGGGGTGCTCGTCACCCCGGCGGTTTTCGCGTTTCACGCGCCTGTGTAGCAGCTGATCTCCATGCCGTCCTCGACCGGGAACTCCATGCTGACGTAGCCGTTGGCCGGGTCGCGAACGTAGGCGAGGTGTTCGGCCAACGTGGGGAGCGTGATGTCGTCGGCGACGACCAGCGCGCCGGGCGCCAGCTTGGGCTCCAGCAGCCGCAGTACGGCCCGGGTGAGTTCCTTCCAGCCGTCCAGCAGCACCAGCCCGATCGGGCCGTCGATCGCCTCGAACGTCTCACGGGCGTCGCCGGCCAGGATGGTCGCGTGGGCGTCCAGCCCGGCTTCCTTGATGTTCAGCCTGGCCGCGTCGATCTTCGTCGCGCTCATCTCGCTGCCGTAGACGTGCCCGATGCCGTTGTCGGCGACGGCCGCGGCCAGGTGGATCGTGGAGATGCCGTAGGACGTCCCGAATTCCACGACGGTCCCTGGCCGTGCCGCGCGGGTCAGTGCGTAGAGCAGCTTGCCGCCCGCCACCGAGACGGGCATGTAGATGTCCTCCATGGCGTCGGCCCGGCCCTGCGCGTCGCCGGGAGCCGTCCGCGGCGGCCTGGCCGCGTCCTCGTCGGCCGCCGCGAACAGCCGGTCGAGCACGGCACTGACTTGGGGGTTCGTGAGTGAGTTCGTCATGCCCCGTAGAGTAGACGCAACGTTGCGTCCAGTCTAGGGCTGGCTAGGCTGCACGACGTGACGAAGACGCAGCGGCACCATGGCAACCGGCACGGTCGCAGCGAAGAGGCCCGCCAAGCCGTGCTGGAGGCGGCGGACGACCTCCTGGTCGAACGCGGGTTCGCGGGATTCACCATCGAGGGCGTCGCGGCGCGCGCGGGGGTGGCCAAGCAGACGATCTACCGCTGGTGGCCGTCGAAAGTGGACATCCTGATGGAGGCCCTCGTCGGCGACATACGCAAACACCTGGCCATGGCGGACACCGGCACACTCGCGACCGACCTGCGCCAGTACGCCGAAACCCTCGCCGTCATGTTGACCCGTACCGACCAGGGGGCCGTCTTCCGCGCGCTGGCCGGACAGGCGCAGCACGACCCCGCGACGGCGGCCAGATTCCGCGCCGAATGCGTGGATCCTCTGCGCGCCAGGGAGAAGTCCCTGTTCGAACGCGCTGCCGAGCGGGGTGAGGTCGCGGCGGACCTGGACGTCGAGATCGCCGCCGACCGGCTCTTCGGTCCGCTGTACTACCGCGTCCTCGTCACCGGCGACGACGTCTCACCCGAGTACGTCGACGCGTTGGTCACCGACTACCTGGCTCACTTCCACGGTGAGTGAGGGCTACATCCGGGCCAGCTCTTCCCGCGCGCGAAACAGCACGGACACCCATGTGCGGTACGGCCGCCAGCCGTTGGCCACGTGTTCGAGCTCGTCGAGCGACGGGTTCGTCAAGCCGTAGGCGGTCGTGACGGCCTGGTGCAGCCGAGGCTCGGCCGTGGCGAACACGTCGGGATGCCCCGCGCCACGCAGCAGGATCAGCTGCGCCGAGAACGGCCCGATGCCGGGCAGCGTGGCCAGGAAGCGCAACGCCTCCCCTGCGGGCAACGCACGCAGCTTCGCGGCGTCCAGCGCTCCGGCCAGCGCCGCTTCGGCCAGCGCCAGCAGCCGCGCGCTCTTGACCTCGGGTAACAGCGGGACACGCCCCAGCGACAGGAGCCGCCGTGGGGCCGGGAACGTGTCGAGCCGTATCCCCGGCAGTTCGCCCGTCCCGGCCGGCACGGCGACCTTGCTACCGACCCTACGCGCGATTTGGGTCCTGAGCTCGGCAGCTTGCGCCATTCGGACGCGTTGGCCGATGACCGACCAGCACGCTGCCTCGTAGGGCGAATGGAACAGCACTGGTCGCAGGCCCGGCGCGAAGGACCGCACCTCGCCGACCACCGGATCGCGCTCGGCGAGGCCGGGAAAACCCGATCCGTCCACGTCCAGCGACAGGATTCGCCGGACGTGCCCGGTCGCGGCCGGGACGTCCTCCTCGTCGGCGTTCAGCCGCACCTGGACGGGCCCGTCCGGCTTCTCCTGGCGCACCAGGGCACCGACCGGCCGCCACGACGGCGAGGCCGGGAACCCCAGCCGCAGCCCGCCTGATTCGTCCGTGAAGGACCTGCTCGGCGTGAACCCCTCGATGAACCGCGCCGACGCGGCCAGGTCGAACGAACCGGTGTACGGCAGGTCGAGCCACTCGGTGATCATGTGCCATCTCCTCCTTGCCGACACGATGGCAGAGAGGTACGACAGTTTCAGTCCGAGACGTCCAGCAGGTACGCCCTGAGCACGCGCTTGAGCTCGGCCGTGAGCTCGGCTTCCGCCCGGCCGGACGCCGCGAGGATGTCGGGCAGCACCGCGCCGATGATCTTCACGACGACCGTCGCGACCAGCCGCCGCCTGCCCGGATCCAGTTCCGGCACCCGCGCCGCGATCGTCCGGTCGACGTTGTCGGTCACCGCCGCGCGCAACTGCCGGCACGGGTGGGCCCGGAACATCGCCTCGAAGGCGCGGTGGTCGCCCGCGATCCCGATCGCCGGGTCGACCATCCGGTCGATCACGTCGTCGAGCGGCACGCCGTCGACCCGGGCGTCCGGGTCGTGCGCCGCGGCGAGCGCGGCGACGTAGCGGTCGGCCAGTGCCGTGGCCATCGACTCCTTGTTGGGGAAGAACTGGTACAGCGTGCCTGGTGAAACGCCTGCCGTGGCGGCGATCGCGTTGGTGGTCGCGGCGCTGAACCCACCCGCGGCGAACACTTCCTCCGCCGCGTCGAGCAACTGGGCCATCCGCCGCTCGCCACGGGCCTGGCGCCGGCGTGGTTTCACTGTCCCGACCACGAGCCACCTCCGCGAGATAGCAGGGATCTCGCAGGATAACGATCAGCGGCCGCCAGGCGAAAGGCTTGGCGGCCGCTGTCGCATAACGGTGTCCCGTGCTCGTCAGAACGGTTGTGCGTCAGGCTGGCAGACCTGCCCCGGCTGCGGCGCCTCCAGCGTGATCAGGTACTTCGCCGCCGCCTTGTCCGCGCAGGACGAGTCACCGAGGATGCAGTGCCCGAACGAGTCGACGCTGAGCAGGACGGCGTTGCCGAGCTGGCGGGCCATCTGCTTGGCGAAGTCGTACCGCGTGGCCGGGTCGTAGTAGTTCCCGATCACCAGGACGGGGTTGTCGGTCTTGCGGTCCCACGGCCCGCGGAACGCGTCGGCGTGCTTCACCGGCCACGTCGCGCACGCGAGCGGGTCGGTGAAGATCTGGTACCTGCCGAACGTCGGCAACTCGCGTTCCCATTGCTTGGCCAGCAACGGAATCAACGAGGGCACGGGCGGGAACGGCTTGTCGCTGCAGTTCACGGCCTGGTAGGACTCGTCGCCCTCGTACGGGGTGTCCGCGCGCATGTCGTACTTGCCGCGCTTGGCGGCCTCCTTGAGCACGGACAGGCCCGCCTGCGAGAGCTGCGCGGCGACCGCGGCCGGTGGGTGCAGCACGTTGTAGGCCTGCTGCAGGAGTTGGGCGAGGAACTTGAACCCGGCCGGCCCGTACAGGGTGCCTGCCACGATTCCGGTGAACTGGTCGAGCCCGACCGGCCCGATGTCGGGCAGCGTGATGTCCTGGGTGCGCAGGTAGTCGCGGATCTCGTCGAACTTCGCCCGCGGGTCACCGGAGCTGAACGCGCACTTGTCGCCCTCGGCCTTGCAGCGCTTGAGGAACGCGTCGAGCGCGATCTCGAAGCCCTCGGCCCGGCCGTGGTCGTACCGCAGGCCGTTGTTCGTCCGCAGCTTCGGGTCGACGTTGCCGTCGAGGATGATCGCGCGCGAGTTGCGCGGGAACATCGCGGCGTAGGTCGCGCCGAGCAGCGTGCCGTAGGAGAAGCCGACGTAGTTCAGCTTCTTGTCACCGACGCCCTGGCGCAACAGGTCCAGGTCACGGGCGACGTCCTTGGTCGACATGTGCTTGAGCAGGTCGCCCGCGTTGCGCGCGCAGGAGTCCGACAGGTCGGCGTTCGCGGCCACCGTGTCGTGGATCTGCTGCCTGGTGACGGGAACGACGGACATCCGGCCGTAGACCGCACCGGCTTCCTCGTTGGTCTTGAAGCAGCGCAACGGGGTGCTCTGGGCGACGCCGCGCGGGTCGAACCCGACCAGGTCGAACCGGTCGAGCACCTCCGGCTCGAAGATCGCCTTGCCGCCCAGCGGCATGCCCCAACCGCTGCCGCCGGGCCCACCCGGGTTGAGGAACAGCGAACCGATGCGCTGCGCCTGGTTGCCCGCCGCGCGTCTCATCAGCGCGAGCGAGATGTTGCCCTTGCGTGGGTTGTCGTGGTCCAGCGGCACGGCGTACGTCGCGCAGCCGAACAGCGGCCGTTCGGCCGGTGGAACATCTTGGAGTACGTCGTCCGGGCATGCGCCCCATTGAACGGCCGGCGCAGCGGGTTGCTGCTGTCCGGCGGTGGCGGCTGGTGCCGACAGCGCCGATCCCGCGGCCAGGATGCCCACGAGTACCGCGATACGCGCCCTGATGGTCAAACTCCACCCCTCCTCACACCTGGTGACTGACACGAGAGGTAGTCAGACTCACACGCGCCGCGGCACCCAGGTACCTGCCAACGGAGGAAGGTCAGGCACGGAGGATCCGATCACGGGCCAATGGGACCTCGTGCAGGACCAACCGGCTGTGGGCCTGCCGGACGCCGTGGTGCTTCTTGAGTCGGTCGATGATGCCCTCCAGTTCGAGGGCGTTCGCGCAGACGATGCGCAGCTGGTAGTTGTACTCGCCGGTCAACCGGCTGGCCGAGATCACCTGCGGAACGTCGTCGAGCCCGCGCTCGAACTCGGCGGTGTCGACCGTGTCCTGGAGGCGGATCTCGCTGATGATCTGCATGTCCCGGCCGAGCACGCCGTAGTCGAGTTCGGCGCGGTAGCCGCGGATGACCCCGTCCTTGCGCAGCCGCCGGATCCGGTCGGCCACGGTGTTGGACGACAGCCGGACCAACCGGCCGAGTTCCTGGTAGGTGGCCCTGCCGTCGTGGGTCAGCGCGGCCACGAGCTGCCGATCGATGCGGTCCATACAGGTGATCCTAGAAAACCTCGGTCGTATCGACCAGTGACTGAGATCTTCTCGGCATCAGGGCAGCTGTGGCCGTGGATTCCGAGCCAATATCGGCGAAACCAGTGCCAGAGTCGAAGGCATGGAGGTCCTCCTGCTGAAGTTCACCCTGACCCCGTCCCTGATCCTGCTCGCCTCGATCACCGCCCAGCGAATCGGCCCGCGCTTCAGCGGGCGCCTCCTCGGGCTCCCCCTGACCACAGGGCCGTTCCTCATCCTGCTCTGGTTGGAAGCCGGGCCGGGAACAGCGGCAGGCGCGGCACACGGTGCCGCACTGGGACAGTTGACGGTCGTGGTGTTCTGCCTTGCCTACGCCACAGCGGCTACGCACACCGGACCGGCCGTGGCACTGACCCTGTCCGTCCTGTGTGGATTGATGGTCGCGTCGGCCGCCATGCTCGCGAACACGTTGTGGCTCTGCGTCGCGGCCCCGATCGCGGCGATCCTGTACCGCCCGGTGCTCGCCGCCGCCGAGCCAGGCCGACCGTCGCGCTGGGACCTGCCAGTGCGGGTGGTCACCGCCGGTGGGCTTGTCGTGCTGCTCACCGCGACCACTCCGTTGCTCGGGCCGGTTCTCGCAGGCGCTTTGGCCGCGCTGCCCCTGGTTTCCCTTGTCCTGGCACCTTCCATGCACCGCTCGTCCGGCGGCGCGGCGGCTGTCGGACTGCTGACCGGTGTCCTAATCTCAGCCGCCAGCACCATGGCTTTCCTCGTCGTCGTGGCCGAGGCGATGGTTCCGCTCGGCCCGCTGACCGCCTTCGGACTCGGCCTGGCCGCGCTGGTGATCACCGACCTCACCACGCGCGGCCTGCGTTCGCGCCGAGCGACTACGGCTTGACGACCTCGCTGGCGCGGCCCTGCGTGCGGCCACTGAGCTCGACGTCGAGGGTTTCCTGGGCGAAACGCATCTGCTCCTGGTACTCGGGCAGGTCGAGGCGGCGCATGCCTTCCTCGGGCGTGACGGTCTCGACGTTGGCGGTGACCCACCAGATGTTGCCGAACGGGTCACGGACCCGGCCGCCGCGCTGACCGAACGCGTTGTTGGACAGCGCGGTCACCTCGCGGGCCCCGGCATCGATGGCCGCGGCGTAGGCGACGTCGGCGTCCGGCACGAACACCCGCAGCAGCGACGGCATGTCCGGCCAGTCCTCGCGCTGGTCGAAGGCGAGCAGGACGGTGTCACCGACCCGGATCTCGGCGTGGCCGATGCTGCCGTCCGCCAGGGGAACCCGGCCCAGTTCGACGCCGTCGAAGGCAGCCTTGACGAAGTCGAGCAGCGCTCCCGTGTCCTTGGTGACGATCCAGGGGGCGACGGTCGTGTAGCCAGCTGGGGTGGTGGTCATCATCGGTCCTTTCCGCGTTGTCTGTGACCACCTTATGAGGCTTTGCGGCCAGGTCCTGACCTCAATGAAACCGGGCTCCGGACCCACTGAGTCCGGAGCCCGGCCGGGCGGCTCAGATCGCGCGGGACAGCGACAGGCCGAACCTGTCCTGCGTGTCCGTCCACCACTCGGTCAGCTCGAAACCCGCGTCGGCGAGTTCCGCCGCGATGCTTTCCCGGCGGAACTTGGCGGAGATCTCGGTGTGCAACTCCTCCCCTTCGGTGAAGGACACCACCATGTCCAGCGCCGGGATCCGGACACGCATGGCGCGCTGGGCGCGCAGGCGCATCTCGACCCACTCGTTGTCCGGGTCCCACAGCGCCACGTGGTCGAAGGCGTCCACGTCGAAGTCGGCGCCGAGCTCACGGTTGAGCACGTGCAGGACGTTCTTGTTGAACTGCGCGGTCACGCCCGCCGCGTCGTCGTAGGCGACGCGAACGGTCTCCGGGTCCTTCACCAGGTCCGTGCCGAGCAGGAGCCACTCCCCCGGCTGCAGGACGTCACGCAACGAGGCGAGGAACTTGGCGCGCTCGACGGGAAGCAGGTTCCCGATCGTTCCACCGAGGAACGCCACGACGCGCGGAGCCTCGCCGGGCAGCAGCGCCAAGTGCTCGGTGAAGTCCCCGACGACCCCGTGCACCACCAAGGAGGGGTAGTCCACGGCCAGCGCTTCGGCAGCGTCGCGCAACGCCGTGCGGGAGACGTCGAGCGGTACGAACTGGCGCAGCGTGCCCGCCGCGCGCAGGGCGTCCAGCAGCAGCCTGGTCTTCTCCGACGAGCCGGACCCGAGTTCGACCAGGGTGTGGGCCTGGCTGGTCGCGGCTATCCGGCCCGCGCGGTCGCCGAGGATCTCGCGTTCCGCGCGGGTCGGGTAGTACTCGGGCAGACGGGTGATCTGCTCGAACAGGTCACTGCCCCGCGCGTCGTAGAACCACTTGGGCGGCAGCACCTTCGGTGTGGCGGACAGGCCGACGCGCGCGTCCGCGGCGAGCGCGCGGGCGGCGTGGTCCTCGGCCAGGTGGACGTCGACCACCGGTTCAGTCATGGAATCCCTTTGGTCGGGCGCCGAGCGGCTGCACGGCGAGCGATGGCGGCCCCGGAGTTGCCGTGGCCGTCACGATGTGGCGATCCGGGACGGGTGTCCAACGCGGATCGGTGTCCCACGGCTCGGACGCGATCGCCACGCCATCCGCGGTGACCAGCGTGCTGAGCGAGTGGGTCCAGGCGGTCGCCACGAGCGTCCGCCCATCGGTGAGCATCAGGTTCAGTCGCGAGTCCGGAGCCAGCTCCGCGACTTCGCACACGGTTTCGGCGACCGCTTCGCACGGGTCCTGTCCGTCCCGCAACCGGGCACGGACAAGCGCCCACAGCAACGCGGCATCGGTCGGCGCGTCGAGCGTCATCAGGTCGGTCACCGGCAGACCCGCCGCCAGCGATTCGACCGACGACGGCCAGCCACGGACAACCCCGTTGTGGCTGAACAACCACCGGCCGTCGGTGAACGGCGCGGCCGCTGTCTCGACCACCGGCATCCCGACCGTCGCCGAGCGGACCGCCGCGAGCACTCCCGTTGCCCGCAACGGTCCCAGCAGGCCCGGCAGCGCCGAATCAGTCCACATCGGACTGACACGGCGGTACACGGTCGCGTCCGCACCGGCGAACCAGCCGACGCCGAACCCGTCGGCGTTGATCGTGCCGCCACCGCGCATGTCCGCGGGCGCCCAGCTCTGCCGCAGCAACGAGTGCGGCGGTTGCAGAACCAGGCTCGCCACGGACACGGCGGTGCCCAGGTAACCCAGATGGCGGCACACGTCAGCGCTGTTCGTCCGGCCGGTGTTCATCTGTACTGGGATCCCGCGCCAGCCGGAACCCGCTGAAGATCTGCCTGCGGATCGGGTAGTCCCAGTTGCGGAACGTGCCGCGGCAGGCCGCCGCGTCCGCGCCGAACGACCCACCGCGCAGCATCCTGTAGTCCGGCCCGAAGAACACCTCGGAGTACTCCTGGTACGGGAACGCCACGAAACCGGGGTAGGGGTGGAAGTCGCCACTCGTCCACTCCCACACGTCCCCGATCAGCTGGGCGACGCCCAACGGCGACTCGCCGAGCGGGTACGCGCCGATCCGCGCCGGACGCAGGTGGTCCTGGCCGAGGTTGGCGTGCTCGGGCCCGGGATCCTCGTCGCCCCACGGGTAGCGGCGCGACCGGCCGGTCGCCGGGTCGAAGCGGGCGGCTTTCTCCCACTCCACCTCGGTCGGCAGCCGCTTGCCCGCCCACGCGGCGAACGCCTCGGCTTCGTAGTAGCACACGTGCACGACCGGCTCGTCGAGCACGAGCGGCTCCACCGCGCCGAAACAGTCACGCAGCCTGCGGTCCCCGTCGCGCACCCAGAAGCGCGGCGCGACCAGCGACCCCTTCTGCCGGTACGCCCAGCCTTCCTCGCTCCACCACCGCTGCTGGTCGTAACCGCCCGCGGCGATGAACTCCAGGTACATCCCGTTGGTGACCGGGTACTTGTCGATGACGAACGCGTCCACGTGCACCTGGTGCGCCGGGCGCTCGTTGTCCAGCGCCCACGGCTCGACCGACGTCCCCATGGTGAACGGGCCCGCCGGGACGAGGATCTCCCGGTTGACCACCGGACCGGGCGGGGCGGGCGGTAACGGCGCCCGCAGCACCGGATCGCCCTTGCGCAACTGGTGCGTGGCCAGCATGGTCTCGTTGTGCTGCTGCTCGTGCTGCACGATCATGCCGAACGCGAACGCGTTCTCGACCAGCTTGCGGCCTTCCAGCGGCGTGCTGGCCAGCACGTCCATCACCTTGTCGCGGACCTCGCGCACATACGACCTGGTCTCGGTCGGCGAGAGCAACGGCAACGCCGGCCGGTCGGCACGCGCGTTCTGGAACGCGTCGTACATGGTGTCGATGTCCTCGCGCACCGGCTCACGGCCGCCCACGTCCCGGACGAGCCACAGCTCCTCCTGGTTGCCGATGTGCGCGTAGTCCCATACCAGCGGGGACATCAGCTTGGAGTGCTGGCGGACCAGGTCGTCGTCGTCGACCGCGTCGGTCAGCGCGGTGCTGCGGGCGCGCGAACGGGCCAGTTGCCGGGCGACCCGGTCGCGCAATGCCTCGATGTCGAGCTCGCCGAACGCCGTCATCCCTGGTTCCTCCCGTCGTGCAGCCTGTGTTCGATGTCGCCTGCCACCCTCCGCGCCAGCTCCGGCGTCAAACCCGTGACGTCCAGCGCCGCGATGCCGATCTCGGCGAGCGCGGCCGCCGCGCGGGCGAGCGCCGGGTCGCCCAGCCCGGCGCGGGCCGCTGTCAGCCAGTCGTTCGCCACCGGCGCGCAGATGTCGACCACCTTGTCGGCCTCGCTGAGCAGCGCGACCACCAGCGCGGCGGGCGCGAGCCAGCCGTCGCCCGGCTGGGCGTCGATGTACCGGATCTCCAGGTAGCCCTGCGCCCGGACCGGTGGGAAGAGGGTGGTGATGTGGTAGTCCAGGTCGGCGATCGTCGCCTGGCGGCCGAGGTCCGCCGCCCCGGCGACCCAGTCGGCGAAGGTGACGCCCGGCGGCGCGTCCCAGCAGCCGCCGTCGCGGCGCACGCACAGCAGCGGCGTGTCGAGTACGCGACGCGCCCAACTCGTCGCCGGGTCATCGGGTGTTTCCGACGGGTAGGTGCGGACCGGATCCGTGCCGAGGACGGTGTGCAGCCGGTTGGACACCCAGCCGGTGCGCTTGCCGAGCATCTGCGGCGAATTCGCGAACAGGGCGGACAACGGCGGCCCGAGCGCGTGCGCGGCACGCCAGCGCACAGCCAGGTCTTCGCGTTCGCCCGCGTCCACGCAGACCTGGAAACCCGCCGTGTTGCACATCATGGTGACGCCGTGGCTGCCGAGCGGCTCGAACGCCTTCTCCATCGCCAGGTAGCGCGGGGTTTCCAGGACTCTCGTCGGTGTCCGATATGGATCGATCGCCGACTCGCCCATGGTGAGGCCGCGGGTCGCAAGCAACCCGGCGAGGTAATGGGTGTCCGCCGTGACAGTGGCGTGGAGATCGGTCAGGGACTCCTCCGGCTGAGCCGAGATCTCGACCTGACCGCCCGGCTCCGCGGTGAGCGGGGAGCCACCTGGCAGGGAAGTGTGGGGACTGTCTGGATTCAGTGTGGGGGGCGCGTGGTCGCCGAGTGCCTGCCTGAGCGCGTCGGCCGACAGTGTCCGCGCGGGGTCTTCGACGTGGTGGACTGTCCATTCGAGCTCGACACCGACGAGTCTCGGTGGGCCGTGTTTGAAACAGACCGAGGCCACGTACGCCTCGGCCTCCACCCGCTCACGCAACGGGCGCAGCTCCGGCCCGTCGATGGGGGTTTCTCGCATTATGGTCACGGTTGCGCTCCTTCGATTCAACCGCCACAGACGCTACCCCCGGGGTCCGACAAAAGCATTGCGGAGACCTCAGGAGTCACCCTGGACCAGCGGCGATTACTCAGCGCATCAACAGTCCACCGGTACGGAGCAACGCGTTACGCGCGAATGCCATACGTGGCCGCATAGTCAGCCGACCGACCTGTCGCGCGGTGGCCGCCACCCGCTGGGAAGCCTTGCGCCGCAAGGAATCGTAGTGTCGCAACGCTTCTTCGGTGTCGGATATCGACGCCAGGCAGCGCCCCAGCACGGCACCGTCCTCGAGCGCCTGGCACGCGCCCTGCCCCAGATCCGGTGTCATCGCGTGAGCCGCATCACCAACCAAGGCAACACGATCCCGCACGTACGAGCGCAGTCGCGGCGCCACGTAGTGAAGATCATGTCGGATGATGTCCGATTCGTCCGTGGCCGCGAGAATCCGCCCGACCGGATCACACCAGTCGCCGAAAATCCGGTGAAGTTCGGGCAAATCCCGGTCGGCGAAACGCGTACCCGCGGGTGACCACACGGCCGCGTACCAGTTCGTCCGGCCACCCTCCACGGCGGTGACACCGAATTTGGCGCCGTGCCCCAAGATCTCGCCGGACGGGCCGTACCCGCCGTCGACGATGCCGCGCCACGCCGCGTACCCGGCGTACCGGAGTCCATAAGCGCCACCGAAACACGCTTCGCGCACAACGCTGTTGATCCCGTCCGCGCCAACGACCACCCGACTGTCCACGAGCAGGTCATCTACATCGGACACTTCGACGCCGGTCTTGACAACCCCGTGCGGAAGTGCGTCGAGCAGAAGCCGGGTCAGCGCGCCTCGGGAGACGAGGACAACGGGGTTTCGTGGCCGAATTCGGGCAAGCCGGAGGCCATCCGGCCGACGGAACACCGCTTCCGCTTGCGCCACACCGACTTGACGGATTTTGTCGCCCAACTCGAGGTAGTCCAACGCACGCAACGCGTTCGGCCACATCCCCAACGCGGTTCCGGCATCCGGAAGCGACGAACGCCGTTCCAGCACACGCACCGGCAGTCCCGCCTTGACCAACGCGACGGCACACGCGAGGCCGCCGATCCCGCCACCCACCACTGTGATGTCCATACGGGGAGGCTACTACAAGCATAGTTCGGCTCGTAGTATGCTCGACCACATGCGAGCGGAACGCCTGGTGGCACTGCTGTTCACCCTGCAAAGCAGGCGCAGCGCGACAATCGCCGAACTGGCAGACGCGCTGGAGGTGTCCGAGCGCACGATGCACCGGGACATCGCCGCGCTGCAGGCCACCGGCGTCCCGATCTGGACCGAGCAGGGCCGGGGCGGCGGTGTCCGGCTGGTGGACGGCTGGCGCACCCGGCTGGACGGCCTGACCTCGCGCGAAGCGGTGGCGATCTTCGCGATGGGCGTGCCCCGCGCCCTCGCCGACCTGGGCCTGGGCACAGCCGTCTCCGCCGCGCACGCGAAGGTCTCCGCGACCCTCCCGGCGCCGTTGCGCGACCAGGCCCAGCACGTCGCACAGCGTTTCCACCTGGACGCGCCGGGATGGTTCAAACGCGCGGACGAAGCCGAGCACCTCGCCGACGTGGCCCGCGCGGTCTGGGACCAGCACCAGGTCCGCGTCACCTACGGCCGCGCGGGCAACACGGTCGAACGCGTCCTCGACCCGCTCGGCCTCGTGCTCAAGGCGGGCGTGTGGTACCTCGTGGCCAGGGTGGACGGCAGCATCCGGACCTACCGGGTCAGCCGGATCACGGGCGCCGACGACCTCGACACGCGGTTCGACCGCCCGACGGATTTCGACCTCGCGACGTGGTGGCAGCAGTCGTCGGCCGAGTTCGAACGATCACTGCAGCGGGTGACGGTCCGGGTCCGGCTCAGCCCGGTCGGCGTCCGTGCGCTGCCTGGCGCCATCGGCCCCGACCTGGCGTCCCAGGCGCTCGCCCAGGCCACACCACCGGGCCAGGACGGCTGGACCGAGGTCGACCTGGGTTTGGAGAGCCAGGATGTCGCGGCCGGGCAACTGCTGACGTTGGGCGTCGAGGTGGAGATCCTGGAGCCGGAGGCCGTGCGGGTCGCGTTCGCGGACGCCGCACGGCGCATGTGGGAGCGTCACCGGTAACCGGTGGTGTCCGGGTCCTTGCCCTGCTCCTGCACCTCGTCGACGTAGCGCCACGCGTCCGGCCTGCTGCCGTCCACGTCGTCGACCTGGTAGACCTGGGCCAACTGGCCGCTGTTGAGCGTCTGGCCGGAGAACCGCGCCCGCTCCGGGTCCGCGGCCAGCGCGGCCACGGTCCTCCCCGTGAACGTCGGCGTCTCGGAGATCGCGAAGTACGGCTGGTGCTTGAGCGCGTCACGCCAGTTCTCCTCGGTCACGCCGAACGCGTCCAGCATCGCCTCCGAGCGCAACCAGCCCGGTGTCAACGCCACGACTGTCGTGCCGTACTCCTTGGTCTGGAACGCCTCGCCGCTCACCAACGGGTGCGACACGGCCTTCGCCAGGTAGAAGCCCAACGACGTGTCCTTGCGGTACTTCGCGTTGTACTCGGCCGTCCCGTCCGTCATCTCCACGACCAGGCCGCCTGGGTTGCGGATGATCAGCGGGAACAGGAAATGGCTCGTGATGAGGTGCGCGTCGACGCCGAGGCGGATCATCCGGAGGGTCTCGTCCAGCGACTGCTCCCAGACCTTCTTGCCCCACCCGATGTAGTTGTCGCCGCCCCAGACGCCGTCGACGAGGATGTCCAGCCTGCCGTGGTCCCGGTCGATCCGCTGCGCCAGCCCGGCCACCTGGTCGCGTTCGAGGTGGTCCACCCGCACCGCCTCGCCCTTGCCGCCCGCCCGTTCGATCAGCTCGAGGGTCTGCTCGATCGTCTCCGGGCGGTCCACTTCGGACCTGCCAGCGCCCGAACTGCGGCCGGTGACGTACACGAACGCACCCGCGCGCCCGAGTTCCACCGCGATCGCCCTGCTCGCACCGCGGGTCCCGCCCGCGACCACCGCCACCTTGCCGCTCAACTCTCCGCTCATGGTCACCACGATCGCGCCGAACCCTGACAGGGTCCGGCATGGTTTTCGGGCGTGATCGAAAACTACATGTGCAGTACTATTCACGGGTGCCTACCCGCCGTAACGAGATCCTGATCGGGGCCGTGTCCGTGCTGGCGCGGGGCGGCCCGAGGGCGCTCACCCACCTGTCCGTCGACACCGCCGCCGAACTGCCCAAGGGCAGCACGTCCAACCACTTCCGCACCCGGGACGCGCTGATCCAGGGCGTGCTGGGCCACTTGGTGAAGACCGAGCAGTCGCTGCTGGCCGACCTGCTCGGCAAGGTCGAGGGCGTCGTCGACCGCGAGGCGTTCGCCCGCAGGCTGACCGACATGGTGCTGTACATGACCGAGCAGGCCAGGGAGCTCACGCTGGCCCGCCGCGCGATCTTCCTCGAAGCCGCGTGGCGGCCGGAGATCGCCGACCAGATCCTCGGCTGGTCGGTGCGCTACTGGCAACTCGGCGGGCGCTGGCTGGACCGCCTCGGCTCCCCCGACGCCGAGGGCCACGCGCGGATCCTGCTCGCGTGCCTCGACGGCCTGATCACCGAGGTGCTCACGCGTCCCCTGCCCGCGCTGGACGTCCAGCGCGCGACCCGGCTGATCGTCGACGGCCTCCTCGACGAACGCACCCCCTCCTAACCCCCGGTTTTCCGTGCAACCAATGTGGCCTTTGTTGCGTTTTTCGCAACAAAGGCCACATTGGTTGCCAAAACGGGGGTGCTCGGGTGACCGGATCGCCGCCAAGGTCCGGCCACCCGAGCGGTCTCACGTCGAGGCGTTCGACCGTCCCCTCAGGACGGTGTCGGCCCCGCTGTTGGCGATGATCGCGTTCTGGATGGCGTCAAGGCCGCTGGACGACGTGACGCCGGGCAGCGTCGGCACGTTCACCGCGTAGAGCGTGAACGTGTACGGGTTGGTGCCACCACCCGGGCACGGGCCGAAGTACTTCGACGCGTTGGCCCCGCTGCCCATCGCCTTCTGTTTGGCACCGCCCTGGTTGGGCACGGTGAACCCCGAGCCGAGGTTCTCCGGCAACGACACCGTGCCGGGTGGGATGTCCCAGATGATCCAGTGCCGTTTGTTGCCGTCGTTGACCCGGTCGGAGAACACGATCGCGTAGCTCTTGGCGTCGGTGTTCTTTCCCCACGCCAACGGCGGCGACGGGTCCTGGCCCGCTGTGCCGTCGCCCGCGCACGTGTACTTCGCCGGGATCATCGCGTTGTCGGCGAACGCCGGACTGGTCAGCTTGAAGTCGCCGCCACCGCCCGAGTACTGGATGTCCACGTGCAGGATCCGGTCGTTGTCGGCGGTGCTGTCCTTGTCGGTGGAAGTGGTCAGCCAGATGTCGCCGTCGTGGTCGACCTCGACCGTGCGCAGCCGGTTGTACGTGCTCTGGAAGTACGTCTGCTGGTCGACGAGGTTGCCACCGTCGATGCGCATCCGGTAGACGCGCTGGCCGACCGTGGTCGCGACGAACACGTGGTCGTTGATGATGGTCAGCCCGCTCGGCGATGCCTGGCTGGTCGACCACGTCTTCTTCGGCGGGACGGTTCCCGCGCAGCCGTCGCCGGTCGTTCCCTCGCAGTGGGGCCAGCCGTAGTTGCCGCCCTTGGTGATCAGGTTGACCTCGTCCTGGGTGCTGTCGCCGAACTCCGCCTCCCACAGGCGACCCTGCGAGTCGAAGTCCAGTCCCTGCGGGTTGCGGTGCCCCTTGCTCCACACCGCGTTGCCGAACGGGTTGTCCGACGGGACTGTGCCGTCCGGGTTGATCCGCAGGATCTTGCCGTTGAGCGAGTTGTTGTTCTGCGCGTTGGCCTTGTTCTGGGCGTCGCCGACAGAGGCGTAGAGCTTGCCGTCGGGACCGAACCGCAGCCTGCCGCCGTTGTGGTAACGGTTACGCGCGAGGCCTTGCAGGAGCACCTGGTACGAGCTCTGCACCAGTTGGCCGTTCTCGTACTTGATCCGGATGATCCGGTTGTCGTCGGCCGTCGTGTGGTAGACGTACAGCCAGTGGTCCTGGGCGAACGTCGGCGCCACCTCGAGGCCGAGCAGACCGCCCTCGCCGTTGGTGCCCGACGCCTGGCTGATCTTGCCTGCCAGTTGCCTCGTGCCGCCCTCGGCGATCCGGTAGATGGTGAACGTGTTGCGCTCGCTGAACAACGCCGAGCCGTCGGGCAGGAACACCACACCCCACGCCACATCCACACCGCTCGCGATCGTGCTGACCGTGCCGGGGTTGGGCACGCCCGCCGGGCCGCCCTGTGCCGGGGTGGCAGCGATCTCGTTGCTGAAACCGGAGACGTTGCCCGCAGCGTCACGGGCGCGGACCTTGAACTTGTACTCCTTGCCGGTGGTCAGGCCCGCCACGGTTGCGCTGGTCGCGGAACCGTCCGCGGAACCCGACTGCGCGCCGTCGGTGAAGATGTCGTACCCGCTGACCTTCACGTTGTCGGTCGACGCGGTCCACGCCAAGTCCACTGTGGTCGCTGTCCTGCGCGGCGAGGTCAAGTTCCCCGGCACTGTCGGCGCCTCGGTGTCCGGCGGGGCCGGATCGGTGCGCACGACCACGTTGTTGCTCGCCTGGGAAACGTTGCCAGCCAAGTCCTTCGCGAGGACGGTCCAGTCGTACTCGGTGTCCGGCTGCAACCCGTCGACCGTGGTCGCCAGTACGTTTCCGGCCACGCTCTTCATGAACTGGCCGTGCTGGTAGACGTCGTAGCCCGAGACGCCGACGTTGTCCGACGCCGCGTCCCACGCCAGCGAGGTCGTGCGGGCGGTCTTGCCGGTGGACCGGAGGTTCGGCGGCGCGGACGGTGCCTCGTTGTCCGCGGTCCGGACCGACAACTTGTCGACGTTCGGCCCGCCGTTGGCGGTGGTCGCGGTTGCCTTGACCTTGTTCGGGCCCGCCGCGAGCGTCGCTTTCACCGTCGCGGTCTGCCAGGTCGTCCACGCGCCGGTGCCCGCGAAGGCCAAGCCGGACGAGACGGGTGTGCCGTTGACCGAGATGTCCATCGGCCGGTTCACCGTGGTGCCGTTGGCGTAGCGCAACACCAGGTCGACCGCGCCAGGGCCGTTCACCGTCCACTCGACGGAACTGCCGGCCACGTTGTCGTAGTTGACGAAACCGCGCCCGGAGAACCCGGCGTGGTTGGACTCCACGACACCCTGGCCGATCGCGGCGTCCTCGGCCTCGAAGTCGTTGGCCGTCGGCGGTGCGGAGACGTCGGCTTCGAGGTAGTCGAGGTTGGGTCCGCCGTCGGCGGTCGACGCGGTCGCCTTGACCTTGTTGGTGCCCGCGACGAACTGGGCGGTGACTGTCACGTCCTGCCATGTCGTCCACGCGCCGGTGCCGTTGAACGCCACGCTCCGGGCGACGACAGTCCCGTTGACCGAGATGTCCATCGGCCGGTTGACCGCGGTTCCGTTGGCGAACCGGAACTTCAGCGTCGCGGTGCCCGCCTGCGGGGCGTCCGCGGTGAACTCGACAGCGCTGCCTGCCACGTTGTCGTAGTTGACGAAGCCGGTGCCGGTGTGCCCGGCGTGGTTGGACTCCACGACGCCTTGGGTGATCGTGGCGTTCTCGGCTTCGTGTTTGGTGACGGCGGCGTGCGCGCTCACCACGGGCGTCAACGCGAGCACGGTCACGACTGCCGTGGCGCACGACGATAACGTCCCGCGCCATCGCGAACGGGGTGCCACTGAGGCCTCCTACAGGGATTGTCGGGGCGGAGGTACTGCGGCGGATTTCCGAGACGGGCAATTAGATAAGAAACTTTCCTATCTATGGGAGGGATCACACACCGTCGGCGGACCCTCTGTCAATCCCTGTTACTCTGTGTACGACCCGGCGATTGCAATCCGTACGTACGGATTGCAATACTTCCCCGGTGCGTGGGACGATTGTTCGATGCCACGCGTCAGCCAGGACCACCTCGACGCCCGCCGCCGTCAGATACTCGACGGCGCGCGGACATGTTTCGCGCGCTTCGGCTACGAGGGCGCGACCGTGCGCAGGCTCGAGGAAGCGACCGGCCTGTCCCGGGGCGCGATCTTCCACCACTTCCGCGACAAGGAATCCCTGTTCCTCGCACTGGCCGAGGACGAGGCACGGCGGATGGCCGACGTGGTGGCCGAGCAAGGTCTCGTCCAGGTGATGCGCGACCTGCTCGCGGCGCCCGCGGGCCAGGACCACCCGGCTGACTGGCTGGGCACCCGGCTGGAGGTGTCCCGGCGGCTGCGCACGGACCCCGAGTTCCGCGGCAGGTGGGCCGAGCGGTCCGAGGCGCTGACCGAGGCGACTCGGCAGCGTCTGCAACGCCAGCGCGAAGCCGGGAACCTGCGTGACGACGTCGACGTGAAGGTGCTCACGGCGTTCCTCGAACTGGTGCTGGAAGGCCTCGTCTCCCACCTGGCGATGGGCCTGCCCGCCGACGACCTCGAACCGGTTCTCGACCTGGTGGAGGAAAGCGTGCGCCGCCACCGCCGTGGTGTCGGCGCCAGCGACTGAGCCCGGTCGCGTGTGGACGGTCCGCAGCACGCTTGAGCTGCGCGCGAGCCACCAAGGGATGAATCGCCGGTAACGGATGTGTGTCAAGATCGGGGCATGCTCACCGACGAACAAGTGGCGGCACGCACCGACCGGGCGCTCGGCGCCGCGGTGGCCGCGGGCCGCGACCTCGGGCTCACGGTCACCGAGCCGCAGGTCCTGTACAGCGTTTTCTCCGTCATCGTGCACCTGGCGCCGTCGCCGGTGGTCGTCCGCGTGCCGACCGTCCTGCCCGAGTGGACCACACCGGCCCAGCAGGTGACCGGACAGCGCAGGGAACTGGCCGTGGCGGGCTGGCTGGCCGACCGCGGTCACCCGATCGTCGCCCCGAGTCCGCTCGTCGCCCGCGAGCCGGTCGGCCGGGACGGCTTCTCGATGACGTTCTGGCAGTACGTCGAGCAGGTGCCGGACGCCGAGATCGACCCGGCGGACGGCGGCCGGATCGCGGCCGGGCTGCACGACGCGCTGCGGGAGTACCCGGGCGACCTGCCGTTCATGGACTTCTGCGAGCCGTTCTTCGACAACTCGTTCGCGTTCCTCGCCACCCGCCGTGACCTGATCAGCCAGGAGGACCTCGACCGCGCGGTGCGCGACTGGGCGGCGGTGAAACCGCTGCTGGACAGCGAGGGAGCGTTCACCGCCGCGTTCCCGGACGTGGCGGTGCAGGCGATCCACGGCGACGCGCCGGTCTACAACCTCATCGTCACCCCGCAGGGCGCGCTCTGCGGGGACTTCGAGTTGGTCACGCGCGGCCCGGTGGAATGGGACCTGACGTTCAGCGGTCCGGCTGCCGAGCAGGCGTACGCGCAAGCAGCGGGCAGGCCGTTGGACGAGACAGCGCTGCGGCTGTTGGAAGGAGTCCGGATGCTGCAGATCGTGGCGTGCCTCGCGCAGGTGCCGAACATGCCTTCGTTGGCCGACGGCATGCGGCCCGCGCTCGAGAACTGGCGCGCGACACAACCACTCGCGCAGCTCATCTAGTTCGTCTGGCGGCGTCCAGACAGATTCGAACGTCGCGCGAAGCCCGTGTGCTGTGCTGGAACGTGGGAGGCCGTGATGACCGGACCAGCGATGACGGGCACAGCACTGACAGACCGGCTCGCCGCCGAGGACGAGGCGGAACGAGCCGGTCTGCTCGCCTCGGACAACCGGTTGACGTGTCACGTCCACGGCAAGTGGATCCACCAGTGCGTGTCGTCACCGCTGCACGCGAATCCCGTCACGTGTCACCGCTGGTGCCGTGACTGTGAGATGGCGTTGACCGTGGTCGTCGACGAGCTCGCCCGGACCGTGCGGATGCGTTGTCCGCGTTGTGGTGGCGGGAACAGCGCGGCGACCACCCGGCTGTTGGCCGCGTGTCAAGCGAGTCTCGTCGCGGTGCATTCAGCCTGACCGATGTCTTGCCTAGGTCACTCGGTCGTAGAACCGTTCCAGCATGTCCATCGCGCCGAACCGGGCCAGGTCCGCGTCCCGAGCTTCGGCCTTGACCATGACGCGGAACCGGCCTTTGGTTGCCATCAGCATCGTCGTCGCTTCCTTGCCCGTGGAAGGACCTTCGCTGATCTCGGCCGCGTCGGGAACGCCGTCGGCGGTCACCTGGTCGGCCCGGCCCAGACCCTCGACGTACTTCTGGTGGTCACAGGCGCCGTTCGCGGTTTCGAACTCGTACAGGTAGTAGGTCTCGTGACGGTACTTCGCGATGGTGTCGGCCCCGGACTCGAAGGTCCGGACCCAGGCCTCGCGAAAGCCCGCGTCGCTCAGCGCCTTCGGCTCACCCTTTCCCAGCGGGTCCAGTTCCCCGAGGGACACCGAACGATCCACGGTCGGCTTGTGGTTGGTGACGTACCTGGGCCGGGGCGGCACCAACCCGTTCATGGAACGGGAACCGTCGACCGGCACCTGTCCGCCTTGGCACAGCGACTGCCTGCTCTGTCCAGCGGGCGCCGCTGTGCCGTCCACCTGTGACGTGCACCCGACCGCCAGCACACCGCATAACGCCACCACCAAGCCGCGCGTCTTCATCACACCAGTGTGCACCTCTACCTTGAGACATCAAGGCAGGGGGTGTGTCCGCGATCGGTTTCCGCCGGTGCTGCCGGGCGAGCGGCCGGTTCGACGACACGGTGGGACACGACTCCGTGCGCGACTGAGCCCCGGTGGGGCAGATCCCGCCATCCGGCTCTGGGGCAATCGATTGCCCGTCCAGTAGCGTCTGCGCATGCGGTCGATCAGGCTGTTGCAACTCACGACGTTCGTGAGCACGCTCGACCGGTTCGTGATGCCGCCGATGCTGGTCACCATCGCCGTCGACCTCGGTGTCCCGCTGTCCGAAGTGGTGCGTGCGGCCAGCGTTTACTTCCTTGTCTACGGGCTGATGCAGTTGGTGTGGGGCACGGTTTCCGACGCGTTGGGTCTGGTCAGGACGATGCGGTTGACGATGCTCGCCGCTGCCGTCTGCACGGTCGCGGCGGCGTTCGTGGTCAGTCCCTTGTGGCTCGCGGTGACGCGGGGGCTGGCCGGTGGGTTCTTCGGTGCCGCCTACCCGGCCAGTCTCGTCTACGTCGGCGACACGGTTCCCGCGCGGGAACGCCAGCCCGAGATCGCCCGGCTGATGGTCGGTACCGCCATGGGGATCGGGCTCGCGTCCGTCGGTGCCGGGCTCATCGCCCAGCTCGTGTCGTGGCGGGCCGCTTTCCTCGTGACCGGCGTGCTCTCGCTCGCTCTCACCGTGCTGCTGCGACGGCTACCGCAGCCGCCGATGACCCGTAAGGGCAGCAGTGTCGTCAAGGCCATCGCCGCGGTGGGCAAGACCAGGGCCGCTGTGTTCGTCCTGCTGATGGCGTTCACCGAAGGCGTTGTGCTGTTGGGTGTTCTGACGCTGCTGCCGCCCGCCGTCGAGCAGTCGGGGGCCACGCCCGCGGTCGCTGGGGCGGTCACGGCCGTCTACGGCCTGGCTGTGTTCCTGATGACCCGCGTGATCGTCACGATCACCCACCGGTTCCACCCCGCCGTGTTCATCGGCGTCGGCGCCACCGCCGCGGTGCTCGCGTGCGCTTTGCTTGCCATCGAACAGAATCCGGTGACCACGGCGGTGGCCGCCGTCCTGCTCGGCCTGGCGTGGACGTCGATGCACTCGTCGCTGCAGACGTGGGCGACCGAGGTCGTGCCGGACGCCCGTGCCACGATGATGTCGTTGTTCGCCACCGCCTTGTTCGCGGGCAGCGCGGTCGCCGCCGCCGCGGTCGCCGGACTGGCCGAGGCGGGCGCGTACGGCACGATCTTCTTCCTCTCGGCGGTGCTCACCATCCCGTTGGGGCTGTTCGGGAGTGTCAGCCGGGCACGGTGGCGCGAACCCTGACCCCGTATCCAGCCGAACATCCGCTCATCCCAGTTGGCCGCTGCGCACAGCGGACCGAGCCGGGCACGACACGACGGCGGCGGCTCCGAATAGCCGCCATGACACTTCGGCAGGACCGCTGCACCAAAACCGCAACCGGCCTTGGGATAATCCCGCACATGCCCGGTGGCCGATTACCGACGCCTCCCGTGACCGTCGTGCTCGCGAGCCAGGACGCCACATTGTCCACAATGGATGGAATTCTGATCGTCGGCAGCGCGCGGACCGGGCCCCAGGCCGTCCGCGCGGTGCTGGACCACCGGCCTGACGTGCTCGTCCTCGATCCGGACCACGCCGGGATGAAGACCATCCGGGACGTGGTACGGGCCGCGCCGGGCACGGCGGTACTGGTCGTGTCGACGCTCGACGACGACACGTCGATCCGTACGGCCGTCCAGGCGGGCGCACGGGGCTATCTGGTGAAAGGCACCGAGAAGGCGAGTATCGCGCCCGCGATCCGCGGTATGGCGGCGGGCGAGGTGATCTTCGGCGCCGGGATCGCCTCGCGCATCGGCGACCTGCTCACGGGAACCGACGACCTGACCGCGCGCGAACACCAGGTGCTGGAACTGCTGCGCTCCGGCCTGTCCACCGCGGCCATCGCCCGTGAGCTGCGGCTGGCGCCCAAAACCGTGCGCAACAACCTGTCTTCGATCTACGCCAAGCTCAGGGTGTCCGGTCGCGCCGAGGCGATCGCCGCCACCACCGGCGACGGGGCCGCTCAGGCACCGCGGCCGCCCGCGGCTTCGGGCGGTTCTCCCGCCACCGCGCGACAACCTCGTCCGCGTCCACCCGCCCGACCGGAACGATGATCGGGCCGGACGGCGCCCGCAGCCACGCCACGACCTGCGCGTTCAGGTCGGCGACCAGTTCGCGGACCTCCCGCTCGGAGCGCAGCTCGGCCACGGTCTCCGGCAGCCGCTCGATCTCCCTGCGCAGCCGCAACGGTGTGAGCAGCATGCTTTCCGCGGTGAGCCCCTCCCGTTTGAGGTAGCTCTTGATCCACCAGTCCTCGTCGTGCGGCTGCCCGGCGCCGGGCAGCGGTTTCCCGGCTCCCGGCAGGTTGTCGAAGTCGCCTCGTTCCTGCGCCATCCTGACCTGCCGGTCGACCCACGTCTCGAAGGAGATACCGGACGGCTTGCGTTCGGTCATGAATCCAGGCTACGGAACTTCTCGTCGATGTCGGGCAGCCAGAACGCGACTTCCAGCGTGCGCATCCTGGCCCACCGGCCGAGCCGACGGCCCTGGACGACCAGGGCGAAGGAACTCACCAGGAAGATCACCGCACAGGTGACCGCGAGGACTGGGCTGCGCGCGGTGAACAGTTCGACGACCGCGACGGACGCGGCGATCATGAACGGCGGCGCGCAGTTGCGCAGCATCAGGCCGGACGCCCTGAGCCTGGTCACGTCGGCCGCGGTCTCGACGTCGTGCGTCTGGATCGCGGCGAGCAGGAGGAACGCGTCGGCGTCGACGTACTCGCGGCCTTTCGCGGCGGGATTGCGCCTGAGGAACTCCTGCTTCACCTTGTCCTCACGGCGCCGCGGCACGACCTTGTGCGCGAGGTTGCCGAGTGGATAGGCCAGGTAGCCGAGCAGGTAGCTCAGCAGCACCAACCCGATGACCAGCAGCACGGCCGGTGACCTGGTGAGCGCCATCAGGTCGATCCAGTGCGCGCGGGTGGCCACGTACGTGAACAGGGCCAGGTAGAGCGAACCCGGGATGGCGTAGGTGAACAGTTCGAAGATGCCGACGGCGATGGTCACCGGGACATCCAAACAGGTGCCCGGTGACCGTTGATCAGCTCACCATGCCACGCCGGTACGCCTGGACATATCGGCGTGGCACGGACAGCTTCCGGCCGTCCGGCGTGGTGACGACGACGAGGTCGGGCGCGCTGGCCTTCCACTGCGCCCTGCGATGACGGGTGTTGCTGCGGGACTTCTTGCGCTTCGGGACGGCCATCAGCGCTTCCTGTCGCCGTAGCGCTGGCGGAACTTCTCGACCCGGCCCGCGGTGTCGACCAGCCGCTGCTTGCCCGTCCAGAACGGGTGGGAGTCGGCGGTCACGTCGACCACGATCAGCGGGTACGTGTTGCCGTCCTCCCATTCGATCGTCTTGGTCGACGTGGCGGTCGACCTGGTCAGGAACGCCGTCCCGGTCGAGCCGTCCTTGATGACCACCGGGTGGTAGTCGGGGTGGATGCCTGGCTTCATGACACCGAGGCTACCCTAGTTGGCAATGGTTGTCGTTTTCAGGAGGTGGACGTGGCGAAGAAGTCGAAGATCGCCAAGGACAAGCAGCGCCGGGAGATCGTGGCCAGGTATGCCGAGCGGCGCGCGGAGCTGAAGGAGATCCTGCGGTCACCGGGCTCCTCGCCCGACCAGCGCGCCGCCGCCGCGGCCGAACTGCGCCGCCAGCCCCGCGACGCCAGCGCGACCCGGCTGCGCAACCGCGACGTGGTGGACGGGCGGCCACGCGGGTACCTGCGCGCCTTCGGGCTGTCGCGGGTCCGCGTGCGCGGGATGGTGCACAACGGCGAACTGCCCGGCGTCCGCAAATCCAGCTGGTAGACCAGCTGTTCAGCGCGCACCCCGCGTGAACGATCCCCGGGTCGACAGATCACAGCGTGACGACTGTGCCGGTGCGGCGTGCGCGTTCGGCTGCCCAGACGAGCCGGTGGGAATCCAGGCTTTCCCTGCCGTCGGTCAGGATCAGCCCGGGGTCACCCGTGCGGATCGCGTCGATGAACGCGTCGACGAGGCCCTGGTCTCCCCCGCCGTGCCCGTCGGCCGCCGTGGCGCCGCCGTACGCACCCGGGTCGATCACCTCGGGGCCGGTGAGGAAGTCGTGGACGGCGATGGTCTCCCCGTCCCCGTCGATCGAGCCGCGGGTGCCGAAGATCCGCGTCTTGCGGTGTGCCGCCGGGGCGAACGCCGTCATCGTGAACGACGCGGTCACACCGTCGGTGTACTCGATGTTGACGACCTGATGGTCGACCACGTCGTTGTCGCACGAGTAGACACAACGGCCGTACGGTCCTTCGCGCAACGCTGTCATCAGGCCCTCAGCTGTCCGGTCCATGGTGACGATGGACAACGGCCAGCCCTTGTCCGGGCGGTCGAGGTACGGCGTGTAGATCTTGGGCGCCGAGTACGGGCAGGTCGACTCGACGGCGCAGTCCAGGCAGCGGTCGGCCGCCCCTTCCGGTTTGCGCTCCGGCCGGAACTCGTACAACCCGCCGAACGACGAGACCTTCTTCGCCTGCCTGCCGATGATGTACGCCAGCCAGTCCAGGTCGTGGCAGGACTTGGTCATCAGCATGAAGCTCGACTCGTCCTCGCGCCGCCAGTTGCCGCGGACATAGGAATGCGCCTGGTGCCACCAGCCCACCGGCTCGAGGTGTTCCACGCTGACGATGTCACCGATCCGCCCGCTGTCGACGATCTGCTTGAGCGCGCGGGAGTACGGCGTGTACCGCAGCACGTGACACACCGCCAGCAACACGTCTGCTTGCTCGGCGGCCCGCACGATCCGCTCGCAGTCCGCCTCGGAGGTGGCCATCGGTTTCTCCAGCAGCAGGTGGTAGCCGCGGTTCGCCAGTTCGACCGCGGGTTCGACGTGGTCCTTGTCCTGAGTGGCGACCACTGCGACATCCGCCAGCCTCGGCTGGTCGAGCAGGTGCCGCCAGTCCTCGAAGACGCCGTCAGCGGGCACGCTGTGCTGGGCGACGAACACCTCCCGCGCCTCCGGACGCGGTTCGGCGACGGCGACAACCCGCGCGTGCCCGGTCCGTTCGGCTGCTTCGGCGTAGTTCCTGCCCCGGCTACCTGCCCCGACGATGAGAACACTGACCTGCTCCGGCACCCTGCGGCCCCCGTCCGATCGGCTCCGGTGAAAACTCCTGCCAGAATTCTCCCGGGTGATGTCCGGACCGCGCACCCGGTTTCGACGTCTCTGGCGTACAGCATCCAGAGAGGAGCACGACCGTGAAGTACATGATCATGATGATGGGCTCGCAGCGCGATCTCGACATGCTCTCCGGCAACGGTCACGACCGGCAACCGTGGACGCTCGAGGAGGCCCGGGCGCTGCACAAGTTCATGGGCGACTGGAACAACGCGCTGGTCGAGTCCGGCGAGTTCGTCGAAGCCCACGGCCTGAGTGCTCCCGCCCACGCCCGCCGGGTGTCCGTGCGGGACGGTGTGCCGGTGGTGACCGAGGGGCCGTACCCGGAGACGCAGGAGGTCCTGGTCGGGTACACGACCGTCGAATGCGAGAGCTTCGACCGGGCCACCGAGATCGCTGCGCGGCTGGCCGACACCCCGTTCCCGGAGCACGCCCGGCTCGACCGGCCGTGGTACGTGGACGTCCGGCCGATCGACGACCAGGCGCCCGAGCCGGAGATCTGATGCCTTCCCCCGCGATCGAGGACCTGCTGCGCACCCTCGCGCCGCAGGTCCTCGGCGCGGTCGTGCGGCGCTACGGCCACTTCGACACGGCCGAGGACGCCGTCCAGGAGGCGTTGCTGGCCGCGGCCACCCAGTGGCCGACGGACATGCCCGGCAACCCGCTGGGGTGGTTGATCACCGTGGCGTCCCGGCGGCTGACGGATCTGCTGCGTGCCGAGCAGGCCCGGCAGCGGCGGGAGGACACGGTCGCCCAGTGGGTGCTGCCCGATGACTGGCTCGCCCCGGCCGCGGACCGGCCGCCGTCGGATTCCGACGACACCTTGATCCTGCTGTTCCTGTGCTGCCACCCGTCGCTGTCCCCGGCCTCGCAGATCGCGTTGACCCTCCGCGCCGTCGGCGGGTTGACCACGGCGGAGATCGCACGCGCCTTCCTGGTCCCGGAAGCGACGATGACGCGGCGGATCAGCCGGGCCAAACAGTCCGTCAAGGACAGCGGGGTGCCGTTCGCCGTTCCGCCGGGAGCCGCGCGATCCGAACGGCTCGGCGCGGTCCTGCACACCCTGTACCTGATCTTCAACGAAGGCTACGCGAGCACGCATGGACCCGACCTGCAACGGGCGGACCTCGCCGCCGAGGCGATCCGGCTGGCGCGCCTGGTGCACCGGCTGCTGACCGACGATTGCGAAGTGGCCGGGCTGCTGGCGTTGATGCTGCTGACCGACGCCAGGCGGCCCGCTCGTACGTCGGCCGCGGGAGACATCGTCCTGCTGGCGGACCAGGACCGGGCGTTGTGGGACACGGCGCTGATCGCGGAGGGTGTCGAGCTGATCAGCTCGGTCCTGCCGGGCGGTCAGGTGGGGCCGTACCAGATCCAGGCGGCCATCGCGGCCGTGCACGACGAGGCACCGTCCTATGCGGACACCGACTGGCCGCAGATCGCCGCGCTGTACGAGGTTCTGCTTGGCATGTCGGACAATCCGATGACCGCGCTGGGGCACGTCGTCGCGGTGGCGATGGCGCGGGGCGCGTCCGACGGGTTGGCGTTGCTGGACGAGCTCACCGAGTCGATCGGCGACCACTACCGGTACTTCGCCGTGCGGGGCCACCTCCTGGAGATGCTCGGTGACACGGCCGCCGCGCAGGCCGCGTACGTGTCCGCCGGACAGATCGTCACCAACGAGCCGATGCGGCGATACCTCTTCGGCAAGGCGTCCGCCGTGGCGACAGGCCCTACAGCATGAGCCGGGACCGGATGTCCGCGGCGCGGGGATCGGCCAGCTCCTCGTACAGCGCCAAGGCCGCCAGCCAGGCCTTCTCCCCCAGCCGGGTGTCGCCCGCGTCGCGCAGGATGTCGCCGCGCCGGGTCAGCGAGTCGGCCTCGCCCCACCGGTCGCCCACCTCGCGCCGGACCACCAGCGACCGGTCGACGCAGTCCAGCGCCTCGTCGTACTCGGCCAGCGCCACGTGCACGTCGGCCACGGTGACCAGCTTGCGGCCCTGGCCGTAGAGATCGTCGATCTCCTCGCACATGCGCAACGCCCGCCGCGCCGTCGCGGCCACCGGTCCGTCGAACGTCATGGTCGTGACGGCGGACGGCGGCAACTCCAGTACGTGGACGCGGAACGGCGCCAGCGCCTCGTTGGCCGCGACCGCGCTGTGCAGGTACCACTCCGTCAGCCGCCGCACGGCCGTGTGTCGGTCTTCCGCGCTGTCCTCGGCACGGGAGCATTCCCTGCCGTAGAGCCGGAGCAAGTCGTGCAGTCGGTACCAGTCCCTGCCCGCCTGGTCGACCAAGTGCATGCCCGCCAAGGACTTCAGCAACGCCTGCGCCCGCTGGTGCGTCTCACCGGTCAGCGCGGCGGCCGCGGAGACGCACACGAGCGTCCCCGGATGTAGGCTGACCAGCCGGAACATCCGCGCGGTCGCCGCGTCGAGGCCGCGGTAGGACCACGAGAACACCGTCCACACGGCCGAGTCGTCGTCCACGACGGCCAGATCCTCGGCCAGGTCACGAAGTGACGCGCCAGGCCGGTTGTTCACGTGCTCGGCGGCGATCCGCAGCGCGAGCGGCACGTGGGCACAGCGGCGGGACAGTTCGGCCAGCGCGTCGGCGTCGTCGGCCCGGTCGCCCGTGATCATCGTGGTGAGCAGCCGGACGGAGTCCACACTGCTCAACGGGCCGAGCGCGACCCGTGTCGCATGGGTCCGGACGGCCAGTCCCGACAGCCGGTTGCGGCTCGTGACGACGACCGCGCAGCCGGTTCCGCCCGGCAGCAGGTGCTGGACCTGCCGGGAGTCGACCGCGTTGTCCAGCACCACCAGGACCCGGCGGTGCGCGAGCACCGACCGGAACAGCGCCGCCTTGCCTTCCGGCCGTGCGGGGATCTCGTCGGGCGGGACCTCCAGCGCACCGAGGAACTCCTCCAGCGCCTGAGCGGGCGCGACCGGCACGCCGTCGCCGGAGAACCCGTTCAGGTCGATGTACAGGTGGCCGTCCGGGAAGCGCGCGGCGACGTCGTTGGCCAGCCGCAGCGCCAGCGCCGTCTTGCCCGTGCCCGGTGGCCCTTCGATCGTGACCACGCGCAACGCCTCGGACCCGTCGTCCCGCAACGCTTCGTCGAGCTTGAGCAGTTCGTCCGCGCGGCCGACGAAACTCGCGGTCGCGGCGGGCAGTTGGGCGGGTCTGACCGGCTGGGCGTGGGTGAGGGCGATCAGGGTGCCGCCCGCTTCGAGGACCTCGTCGCACCGGCGGGCCAGTTCGGCCGACGGCGGCGCGCCGTTCTTGATCTTGATCAGCCAGCCGGGGGTGTAGCCGGTGAGCTTCGCCAGGCGGCGCCACGACAGGCCCCGGCTGGTCAGCACCAGGTCGAGCTCGTGGCTGAACGTGGTCACAGCAGGTCCGAGAGTCGGCCGAGCGCCTGGTCGAGCGCTTCGGCCGGGTCGCTGTGCGGGTCGCGGGTCCAGTCGAGCAGGGCGCCGAGACCGACGCCGACCACCGCGTCGGCGAGGATCCGCGCGGCCGGGCCGGGCATCCGGGCCCGCATCGCGTCGGCGAGCAGGCCCCGGCTGCGGGCGACCATGCCGAGGTTCGCCGCCCACACCTCCGGGATCGTGAGCATCGCCAGGTCGCGTTCGTACCGCGCGGCGCGGTCGTCCGGGGACAGGCCGGTGAACACGGCGCGGAGGGCACCGCGCAGCACGTCGACCGGTGGCGTGTCCGGTGGCTGGGCCGCCACGGCGGCGCTGACCGCGTCGGCGAGCGAGTAGTAGTCGTCGAGCACGGCCAGGTCTTCCTTGGTCGGGAAGTAGCGGAACACCGTGCTCGGCGCGACTTCGGCGGCCTCGGCGATCTGCTCGACCGTGGTCGCCTGGTAGCCGCGCTCCTTGAACAGGCGCAGGGCGTGCTGCTGGATGGCGGTCCGCGTTCTGGCCTTCTTGCGTTCCCGCAGCCCGGTCGCTGGTTGATCCACGGGCAGCAGGATAACCCGGCACCTGGAGCACCCTCTTCTTTGACAGTCGACTACAAAATCGGAGTAGACTCTCAAAATATGACCGAAGCGACCACAGGATCCGCCACACAGCCCATCGACCTGCCCACCGAACGTACGCCCGGCTGTCCCTTCGACCCACCGGCCGAACTGATGAACCTTCCGCCGGTCAGCCCGTTGCGGTTCGCCGACGGCCACGTCGGCTGGCTGGTCACGAGCTACTCGGCAGCACGGACAGTCCTGATCGACCCCCGGTTCTCCACGCGCACGGAGCTGAAACGCCCCGTCTTCGGCGTCGCGCCACGACCGGGCGGCGCGCGGCACCCCGCCGCACCCGGCTGGTTCGTCGGCATGGACGCGCCCGAGCACACCCGGTACCGGCGGTTGCTGCTCAGCGAGTTCACGGTGCGGCGGATCAAGCAGCTCGAACCACGCATCGCCGAGATCACCGACCGGCGCCTCGACGTGATGGCCGACGCGGGTCCGCCGGTCGACCTGGTCAAGGAGTTCGCGCTGCCGATCCCGTCGCTGGTGATCTGCGAACTGCTCGGCGTGCCGTACTCGGACCACGCGTTCTTCGAAGAGCAGAGCAGGATCGTCGTCCGCTTCGACGCCACGCAGGACACGCTGATGGCCGCGATGGGCACGTTGTCGGCCTACATGCGCGAACTAGTCGTCCGCAAACGATCGCGGCCCACGGACGACCTGCTCGGCAGGCTGATCACCGGCACGGACCTCGACGACGAGGAGCTCACCAACATCGGCCTCGTGCTGCTCGTCGCCGGGCACGAGACGACCGCGAACATGCTGGCGCTCGGCACTTTCGCGTTACTGAGCAACCCGGACCAGCGCACGGCGCTGGACAACCCCGACGCGGTCGAGGAGTTACTGCGCTACCTGACGATCGTCCACCTGGGCACCCCGCTCCGGGCGGCGCTGACCGATGTCGAACTGGAGGGCTCACTCATCCGCGAAGGCGACTCCGTCGTGATCGGACTGCCCGCGGTCAACCGCGATCCCGAGTTGTTCGACGACCCCGGCACGCTGCGGCTCGACCGGGAGTCGGCGCGCAGGCACCTGGGGTTCGGCGTCGGCATCCACCAGTGCATCGGCCAGCAACTGGCCAGGGTCGAGATGCGGATCGGCTACACCAAGCTGTTCGAGCGGTTCCCGACACTGCGGCTCGCGATCCCGGCGGAGGACATCGAGCTGCGCGACACGGCGGTGGTGTACGGCGCGAAGGCCCTTCCCGTTGCGTGGGACGCATAACGGGGTTTCGTCCACTCGACACGGACATCTCCGCTAATGCAATCGTCGAGCACGATCCCCCCGCCTGGCGACGGGACCGGCCACTGTGGTCTGATCGTGGGTCCACGCCGCTGACGTCGCCGGGGAGGTCCGATGCCGCTCACCCGATCTTGGCACACCGCGCTGTTCTGCGCGCTCACGCTCACCACCGCCACGAGTTGCTCGTCATCAAGCGATTCCGGTGAGCCGGGCGCGCAGGGTCTGGAACGGACGACGGTTGTCGTCGGCACCCTGCCCATCGTGGACTCCGTGCCGTTGGCCATCGCGCAGCAGAAGGGGTACTTCCGCGCGGAAGGCATCGATGTGGACGTTCGGACACTGCCGGGTGGCGCGGCCGCGGTGCCCGGCCTGGCCAACGGGGAGCTGCAGTTCGCGTTCGGCAATTACGTCTCGTTCTTCAACGCGCAGTACCGGGGAGTGCTCGACCTGAAGCTGGTCTCCGACGGCTACCAGGCCACCCGCGGCATGTTCCTGATCATGACGGGGAAGGGAAGCGACATCAGCGGACCGGCGGGCCTGGCGGGCAAGCGGATCGCGGTCAACACCAAGGCGAACATCGTGGAACTGACCGCGCGCTCGGCGCTCGAGGCCAACGGCGTCGACCCGAGGACCGTGACGTTCACCGAGATCCCGTTCCCGGACATGCAGTCCGCGGTGGAACGCCGGAACGTCGACGCCGCCTTCATGGTGGAGCCGTACATCACGCAGGCGCAGCGCAAGGTGGGCATGACGCCCGTACTGGACGCGGCGACCGGTGCCACCCAGGACGTGCCGATCGCGGCGTGGGCGACCAGTTCGAAGTTCGCGCAGGCGAATCCGAGGACCACGGCCGCGTTCCAGCGGGCGATCGCCCTGGGCCAGCGGGACGCGGCGAACCGCTCGGTGGTCGAGCAGACGGTGACCGCGTACGCCAGGGTGGACCAGGCCACGGTCAGCCTGATGAACCTGGGCACGTGGCCGACGACGCTGAGCGCGGTGCGGATGCAGCGCGTGATCGACCTGATGACCCAGTACGGCCTGATGGACAAGGCGCGGAAACTCGATCCCGCGAGCATGATCTTCAGCTCACCCCGAGGCTGAACCGTGCAACCAATGTGGCCTTCGTTGCCAAAAGCGCAACCAATGTGGCCTTCGTTGCGCTGACCACGGCGGTCGCAGGATCAGGGTGGCCGGTGCTCGCTCTCGTCGGCCAGTGCCAGGTAGAGGTCGACCCGGTCGCCGAACCGGCCGGGGTCGCGCCCGGTCAGCTCGGTGATCCGGGTTATCCGGTACCGCAGGGTGTTCACGTGGACGTGCAACTCGGCGGCGGCCTGCGTCCACGAACCGGAGTGTTCCAGGAAGACCCGCAACGTCCTGGTGAGCTCGGACTTGTGCGTCTCGTCGTACGCCGACAGCGGACCGATGATCTGGTTGCGGAACGAGCGGCGCAGCTCGTCCGGCACGGCGGCCAGCAGCAACAGGTGGGACGCCACCTCGTCGCCCGCCATCACGGCGACTCTGCCCGGTGAGCGTTCCGCGAGTTTGCGGGCGTACCTGGCCTGTAGGACGGCCGCCCGCAGGCCGGTGGCGTCCGGGCAGCGGCCGAGACCGAGCACCAGGCCGCCCCGGCCGAGCGCGGGCTGCATGGTGCGGACCATGTCCTTGAGGTCCGCCGCGATGGGGTGGGGTGTGCCCAGCAGTCCGAAGACCTCGTCGTCGACCGTGCCCACGAGCGCCGGGCCGTCGAAAGCCGACAGCAGATCGTCCAGTACGGACGCGGCCGTGCCGGACGCGGACACCGTGACGATCTCGGTCCCGTCGAGTTCGGTGGCCGACAACCGCGACTGGATCTCGTTGGGGGTGGCCTGTTCGGACAACACCAGCCGCAGCAACGGTTGCGCGGCGCGGTTCTCGATCCGGCGCGCCTCGTCCAGCCGGGAGCGTTCCAGCTCGACGAGGGTGGCGAACTCGGCCGCCACCTCCTGGCGTTCGGTCGGCCATGTCCGGTGATCGCCCGCGACGACCAGGAACCAGCCAAGCGGCCGTTGTTTGGTCGTCGTCGCGTACACCGAGAATCCTCCGGCGACGACAGGCATCCGCTCCGAACGCAGTGCGTGCTTGACGAGCGCGGGGACGTCCCGGAGCTCATCCGTCCCCTCGACCACACGGCCCGCCGCGCTGATCACCCAGCAGTCCGCGCCGACCTCCGTCGCGCCCGCGCCGACCAATGCGGACAACCCGCCGCCGGACGTGACCGCGGCGACCAGACGCCGGTGCCGGTCCAGGTTCGGCGTGGCTCGTTCGGCCGCCAGACCCAGGATCACGCGCTCGCTGATCGTCGCGAACGAGATGTGCACCGGGACCACGAGCAACGGCAGCTTGTGCCGTTCGCAGGCGTCCACGACGTGCTGCGGGAGGATGCCGCCCGCCTCGGCGGTGCCCGCGCCCAACGCCGTCACACCGGCTTGCGCCAGTCCGGCGACGAACGCATCGGAGTCCTCCGGCTTCGGCCACCACTCCATCCCGCTGAGCACCAGTTCGCCGCCGGTCAGGAACCGCCGCGGGTCACGTAGCGTCGCAGTGAAGACCCTGGTGATCGGCCGGTCAGCGACATCCGTGCCGACCCGCAGCTCAAGGCCGAGATCGGGGGCGTTCAGCAATGTCCCGAGGTTCACCGCGTGCCTGCCGTTGGAGTTCGGGGACGAGGGGCGCCGGTCAGCGTAACCGTCCCGTGTGGTCACGACCGGGAGTCTGTCGGAGGTCTCGACGGCCCAGCTTCCCGCTGACCGCACCGGCCAAAGGCGCCGGTACAACCCCGGTACCGGCCCCTTCACCCGGCACGCCCACCGAAAACCTGGATCCGCCGAATACCCCCAACGAACTCCCGGTCGCAACCACTCGATTGGAGGAACCTCCAAAACGATACGCCTGCGTCCACCTCCTTTTCATGGTTTTGACCGCTGGCGGCCGTGCGCGCCGGATTGTTGACTGGATCACATCCGACGCGGGTGAGGAGGCCAGGTGCTGCCACGACTGTCCAGCGATCAGCTGCTGGCGTGCTGTGCGTCGCGCCGGTGGGCGCTGCACATGGCCGCCAACGCGCCGTACCCGGACGTCGCGAAGCTGCTGGCCACGTCCGACACCGAGGTCGCCGCGCTGAGCTGGCGGGAGGTCACCGAGGCGCTGGCCGCGCATCCGCGCATCGGGCAACGGCCGACCGGGACGGATCGCGAGGCCGAATGGTCCCGGCAGGAGCAGTCCGCCGCCGTCGGCGCGGACGCCGAACTGGCCGCCGCGAACGACGAGTACGAGCGCAAGTTCGGCCGTGTGTTCCTGATCAGTGCCGCGGGCCGCACTGCGGACGAGGTGCTTGCCCAGCTGCGCAGGCGGTTGGGCAACGACGAAGTGACCGAACGGGACGAGGTCCGGCGGGAATTGGCCGCGATCGTCCGCGGCCGACTGGCAAGGTGTGTCGGATGAGTCTGTCAACGCACGTGCTCGACGCGGCGTCCGGCCGCCCCGCGGCGGGGGTCGTGGTCCGGTTGGAGAGCCGGGACGGGACGCGACTGGCCTCGGCGACGACCGACGCGGACGGCCGGATCACCGGCTGGGACCCGCCGGAAGGGGTGCACCGGCTGGTGTTCGAGGTCGACACGCCGTTCTACCCGGAAGTCGTCGTGACGTTCCGGGTCACCGACCCCGGTGAGCACTACCACGTGCCGCTGTTGCTCAGTCCGTACGCGTACTCGACCTATCGGGGCAGTTGATCAGGAAGGACGGGCGATGGCCATCGTTCTCGGCGAAAACCAGTACGGGAAAGCCGAAACCCGGCTCGTCCGGGTCGAACGCGACACCGACGAGCACCGGTTGGTCGACCTCAACGTCAGCACCGCGCTGTCCGGGGATCTCACCGACACCCACCTGACCGGCGCGAACGACAAGGTCCTCACCACCGACACGCAGAAGAACACCGTGCTGGCGTTCGCCCGTGACGGCGTGGGGCAGATCGAGGCCTTCGGGCTGCGGCTGGCCAGGCACTACGTCGGGCAACTGGAGAGCATCCACCGCGCCCGCGTGCAGATCGAGCAGTACCCGTGGACGCGGCTCGGGCCGCACTCGTTCACCCGCTCCGGCGAGGGAACCCGGCTCGCGACGGTCGTGTTCGACGGGGAAGCGACCATCGAAGGCGGCATCAAGGACCTGACGGTGCTGAACACGACCGACTCGGAGTTCTGGGGCTACCCGCGTGACGAGTACACGACGTTGCCGGAGACCAAGGACCGGATCCTCGCGACCGCGGTCAACGCGCACTGGCGGTTCTCCTCCACAGATGTGGATTGGGCCGAGGCGTACACGACAGCACGGGCGAGCCTGCTCGACGCGTTCGCCACGACCTACAGCTACTCGTTGCAGCAGACGCTGTTCGCGATGGGCAAGCGTGTGCTGGAAAGCGTGCCGGAGATCGCCAGTGTCCGGCTGAGCCTGCCCAACCAGCACCACTACCTGACTGACCTGTCGCCGTTCGACCTGGACAACCCCGGTCTGGTGTTCCACGTCGGCGACCGGCCGTACGGCCTGATCGAGGCCGAAGTCGTACGGGAGACATGATGGATTTCCTCAACCCGGGCAGCGTGACCGAGGCGCTGGAGCTCAAGGCGTCGGTGCCGGACGCGGTGCCGATCGCCGGTGGCACGGACGTGATGGTGGAGCTGAACTTCGACCACCGGCGCCCGCCCGCGCTGCTGAACCTCAACCGGATCGCCGAGCTGCACACGTACTCCACTGTGGACGGCCGGGTGCGGATCGGGGCCTGCGTGCCGTACAGCCGGATCGTCACCGAGCTCGGCTCGGTCCTGCCCGGCCTGGCCATGGCGTCGCGGACGGTCGGCTCGCCGCAGATCCGCAACCGCGGCAGTGTCGGCGGCAATCTGGGCGCGGCCTCCCCCGCGGGTGATTCGCATCCCGCGTTGCTGGCCACGGACGCGGTCGTCGAGATCGCGTCCACGCGGGGCGTGCGGATGGTCCCGGCGAAGGACTTCTACGTCGGCGTGAAGCGCAACGTCCTGGAGCCCGACGAGCTGATCACGGCCGTGCACGTGCCACCGGCCACCGGTCCGCAGCAGTTCAGCAAGGTCGGCACCCGCAACGCCATGGTGATCGCGGTCTGCGCGTTCGCCATCGCCCTGCATCCCGAGCAGCAGCGTGTGGGCACCGGGATCGGGTCGGCCGCGCCGACTCCGTTGCGTGCCCACGAAGCCGAGGAGTTCTTGGCCGCCGAACTGCCGTGGGGTTCGCCGGACGGCCTGCTGGATTCGTTGAACAGGCGGTTCGGTGAGCTCGTCGCGAAGGCGGCGTCGCCGATCGACGACGTGCGGGGCACGGCGTCCTACCGGCGGCACGCGTTGGCCGTGATGGCCCGCCGCACGTTGAGCTGGACGTGGAGTGAGTACAGGAGGACCGCACAATGCGCGTGAACGTGACCGTGAACGGTGTCGAGCGTCAGGCCGACGACGTGTGGCCGGGCGAGAGCCTGCTGTACGTGCTGCGCGAGCGGCTGGGGCTGCCCGGCGCCAAGAACGCCTGCGAGCAAGGCGAATGCGGATCGTGCACGGTGTACCTCGACGACGTGCCGGTCTGTTCCTGCCTGGTCGCGGCCGGTCAGGCCGAGGGACGTGAGGTGCGCACCGTCGAAGGCCTCGCCGACGGCGAGCAACTGCACCCCGTGCAGCAGGCGTTCGTCGACCGGGGCGCGGTGCAGTGCGGATTCTGCACACCTGGGCTGATCGTCGCCGCGCACGACCTGATCGAGCGGACCGCGGAGCCGACGGACGCCGAGATCCGCGAGGCGCTGGCCGGGAACCTGTGCCGCTGCACCGGGTACGAGAAGATCCTGGACGCCGTGCGACAGGCCGCGGCCAAGAAGGCCGGTGTGGCGTGACCACCGGCGGGATCGGTGAGAGTCCACTCAGGCCGGACGGTGGCCTGAAGGTACGCGGCCAGTACGCGTACTCCTCGGATCTGTGGCTGGAGAACATGCTGTGGGGCGCGACGTTGCGCAGCCCCCACCCGTCCGCCCGGATCCTGTCGGTCGACACGTCCGCGGCGCTCGCGATGCCGGGTGTGCACACCGTGCTGACCTACAAGGACGTGCCTGGCGAGAACGTCTACGGCCTCAAGCTCCAGGACACGCCGGTGCTCGCCGAGGAGGTCGTGCGATACCAGGGTGAACCGGTCGCGCTGGTGGCCGCCGAGCACCCCGAAACCGCGCGCCGGGCCGTCAAGGCGATCAAGGTGGAGTACGAGGTCTTCGAGCCTGTGCTGGACCCGGAACTCGTCGCCCACTCCCCCGACGCGCCCCAGGTGCACCCGGGCGGGAACCTGGTGCGCCACCAGCGCATCCTGAAGGGCGACCCGGACGCGACCGCCGACGTCGTGGTCAGCGGCGTGTACGAGATCGGCATGCAGGACCAGGCTTTCCTCGGCCCGGAGTCGGGTCTGGCCGTGCCGGACGGTGACGGTGGAGGGGTGCACCTGTACCTGGCCACGCAGTGGCTGCACGTGGACCAACGGCAGACCGCCAAGGCGCTTGGCCTGCCGGTCGAGAAGGTCAAGCTGACGATGTCCGGTGTCGGTGGCGCGTTCGGCGGCCGGGAGGACCTGTCGATCCAGGTGCACGCGTGCATGCTCGCGTTGCGGACCGGGCGGCCGGTGAAGATGTCGTACAACCGGCAGGAATCGTTCTTCGGGCACGTGCACCGGCATCCGGCCAAGATGTACTACGAGCACGGCGCCACCGCCGAAGGCGACCTGGTCTACGTGCGGGCACGGCTGTACTTCGACGGCGGCGCGTACGCCTCCAAGACCCCGGTTGTCGTAGGCAACGGCACGACGTTGGGCGTGGGGCCGTACAACGTTCCCAACGCCAGGATCGAAGCCTGGGGCGTGTACACGAACAACCCGCCGTGCGGCGCGATGCGCGGCCTGGGCGCGGTCCAGCCGACGTACGCCTACGAGTCCCAGATGGACAAGCTGGCGGCCGCCCTGGGCATGGACCCGGCCGATCTGCGTATCCGCAACGCGATGAGCGAGGGTTCGACCACGGTCACCGGCCAGGTGGTGGACTTCCCCGCACCGGTCGCCGAGCTGATCCAGCGGGTCAAGGACATGCCGTTGCCCGAGCCCTCAGGCAGTGACATTCTCCAGCTGCCTGGCGGAGCGGCGAACACGACGCACGGCGAAGGCGTGGTGCGTGGCGTCGGATACGGCGTGACCATCAAGAACATCTCGTACGCCGAAGGCCTGGACGACTACTCCACGGCCCGGGTCCGGCTGGAGGTGGTCGACGGCGAGCCGGTGGCGACCGTGCACACCGCCGCGGCAGAGGTCGGTCAGGGCCTGATCACCGTGCAGCAGCAGATCGCCCGGACCGAACTCGGCGTCCAGCAGGTCGTCCTGCACCCGTGCGACACCGACATCGGCGACGCCGGGTCGAGCTCCGCGTCACGCCAGACGTACATCACCGGCGGGGCCGTCCGCAACGCGTGCCGCGCCGTTCGTGCGAAGCTCCAGGAGTTGGCCGGATCCGAGGACGTCCCGGACATCGCCGCGGTGCTCGGCGACGAGGTGATCGAGGAGACCAGGGAGTACCACCACCGCAAGACATACCCGTTGGACCCGGAGACCGGCCAGGGCAACGCCCACGTGCAGTACGGGTTCTCCGCGCACCGGGCGGTCGTCGACGTGGACACCGAACTCGGCCTGGTCAAGGTCGTGCAGCTGGACTGCGCGCAGGACGTCGGCAAGGCGATCAACCCGGACGCGGTCGTCGGGCAGATCCACGGCGGCTCCGCACAGGGCCTCGGCCTCGCGGTGATGGAGGAGATCCAGGTGGCGGAAGGCAGGATCCGCAACCCGTCGTTCACGGACTACCTCATCCCGACCATCCTCGACATGCCGCCGATGACGGTGGACGTGGTCGAACGGCCCGACCCGCACGCGCCGTACGGCGTCCGCGGGGTCGGTGAACCGCCGACGATCTCCGCGACACCGGCGATCGCCAACGCGATCAGGGCCGCGACCGGGCTGGAACTGCCCCGCGTGCCCATCCGTCCCGAGTACATCATCGATCTGACCGACGGGGGAAGCTGACGATGTCGGAACCAGAGTGGCTGCGCCGGTGCATCGACCTGGCGGCGGAGAACGTCGCCGGCGGCGGCGGCCCCTTCGGCGCGCTCGTGGTGAAGGACGGCCAGATCGTCAGCACAGGCGTCAACCTGGTCACCCCCACGCTGGACCCGACCGCGCACGCCGAGGTCGTGGCGATCCGCCGCGCGTGCCAGGAGCTGAACACGTTCAAACTGGACGGCTGCGTGCTCGTCTCGTCGTGTGAGCCGTGCCCGATGTGCCTGAGCTCCTCGCTGTGGGCGCGGGTCGACCGGATCATCTACGCGGCCGACCGGCACGACGCGGCCAAGGCCGGGTTCGACGACCTGGCTTTCTACGAACTCTTCGAACGCCCCCGGGACTCCTGGCAGCTACCCGTGCGCAAGGTGTCCGAAGTGGACGGCTTCAAGCCGTTCACGGCATGGCTGGACCACCCCGACCGGGTCGAGTACTAGTCCTGCCCCTGTCGTGAGTGGTTGTTCCGGTTCTGACCGGCATTTCCACGCACGACACTCTTCCCAGCCGGGCTGATTCCTGTCGTGAGTGGAAATCGGGGTTAGAACCCCGGCAACCACTCACGACACCCGACCAAGGGGAATGACGCATGACCCGAACGGACGATGACGACCGTTTAGCCAGGGGGCTGCCGCCTGTCCTCGATCGGTTCTTCTCGATCACCGGGCGGCAGACCACCGTGTCCAGGGAAGTCCGCGGCGGCGTCACCACCTTCGTCGCGATGGCCTACATCGTCCTGCTGAACCCGCTGGTCCTCGGCGCGTCGGCGGACGTCACCGGCGCCAGACTCGATCCGGCGCAGATCACCACGGCCACGGCGCTGTCGGCAGCGGTGATGACTGTCCTCATGGGACTTGTCGGCAACGCGCCACTCGCGGTGGCAGCCGGAGTGGGCATCAACGGCGTGGTCGCGTTCCAGATGGCACCAGCCATGACGTGGGCGCAAGCCTTCGGATTGGTTGTGCTGGAAGGTGTCTGTATCGTGCTGATGGCGGCGAGCGGTGTCCGCGAGCGGATCATGAACGCCATCCCGCTGCCGCTCAAGACCGCGATCACGGTCGGCATCGGCCTGTACCTCGCCCTGGTCGGCCTGGTCAGCGCCGGGTTCGTGACCAGGGTGCCCGACTCGGCGAACTCGCCCGTTCCGGTCCGGCTCGGTGAGGGGCACCTGGCCGGGTGGCCGATCGCGGTGTTCTGCTTCGGCCTGCTGCTGATGGTGGTCCTGGTGGCCCGCAAGGTCGCCGGGGCGCTGCTGATCAGCATCGCGGTCACCACCGTGCTGGCGGTGGTCCTGCACGAGGGCTTCGGCGTCGGCGGCTGGGGGCGCACCGATCCGGCCCTGCCGGATCACGTGCTCGGCGCACCGGACTTCGGCCTGTTCGGCACGGTGGACCTGGTCGGCGGGTTCGTCTCGGCCGGGCCGATCGCCGCGACGGTCTTCCTGTTCACGTTGGTGCTGTCGGGTTTCTTCGACGCGATGGGCACGATCACCAGCGTCTCGCAGGAGGCCGGGCTGGCCAAGGACGGCAAGGTCCCCGGGATGGGCCGGATCCTGTTCGTGGACGGCGCGGGCGCGATCGCCGGTGGCGTCACCGGATCGTCGCCCAACACCGTGTTCCTCGAGTCGGCGGCGGGCGTCGGCGAAGGCGCCAGGACCGGCCTGGCCAGTGTGGTCACCGGTGGCATGTTCGCGATCACGTTGTTGTTCACGCCGTTGATGACGGTCGTGCCGGCACAGGCCGCGGCTCCGGCCCTCGTCGTGATCGGCGGGATGATGATGGCCCAGTGCCGCGGGATTCCGTGGACCGACAGCGACTACACCATCCCGGTGTTCCTGACCGCGGCGATCATCCCGTTCACGTACTCGATCACGAACGGCGTCGGCGCGGGCCTGATCTCGTTCGTGCTGGTCAAGACCTGCACCGGCCGGTGGCGCGAAGCGGGCTGGCTGCTGACGGTCCTCGCCGCGGTCTTCGCCGTCTACTTCGGCGTCCACGGCATCGAACTGCTTTTCCGTTAGGAGTTCCATGGCGCTCATGTTCCTCAACGGCGGCGCGATGCGCGGCGGCCCGTTGCACCACCTGCTCGACGGGTCACCGCTCATCGCTTCGACCCGCACGGCGTCGAAATACCGGTTCTACTCGGTGGACGACGTCTGCCCGGCGCTGCACCCGGTGTCGCACGGCGGTGCCGCGGTCGCGGGAGAGCTCTACGACGTGCCGCTGGACGTGTTGCGGGACAAGCTGTTGCCCGCCGAACCGCCCGTGCTGGAGCTCGGCGTCATCGAGATGGCCGACGGCAGCAGCTCGTTCGCGATGCTGCTGCGCCGGGGATACGCCGGTTCGCTGACCGACATCACCGACCACGGCGACTGGCTGTTGTACCGATCCAAGAAGAGGACCGATGACTGACCACGATCTCGCAGCACACGGAACGGTGATGGCGGCGAGCGACGAGTTCTTCGCGGACAAGGAAAACCTGCTGAACCCGGCGCCTGCCACCTTCCAGCCGCGCACCTTCACCCCCAAGGGCCAGCAGTACGACGGCTGGGAGACCCGCCGCCGCTACGGCCGCGCCGACGGCCACGACTGGGTCCTGATCCGGCTCGGCACGCCGGGTATCGTGCGCGAGGTCAACGTGGACACCGCGCACTTCCTCGGCAACTACCCGGAATCCTGTTGGCTCGAAGGGACATGTGCCGACGGCTACCCCAGCCCGGCCGAACTGGCCACGGCGCGCTGGTTCCCGCTCGTGCCGTCCTCGCCGTTGCGGGGCGGGTCGGCCAACCTGTTCGATGTGGACGTTCCATGGCGGGTCACGCACGTGCGGCTGCACATCGTGCCTGACGGCGGGGTGGCCCGGCTGCGGGTGTTCGGCGCGGCGATCCCGGATCCACGGGACCTCGATGACATCCCGTTCGACCTGGTGGCCACGACGAACGGCGGCACCGTTGTCGACAGCAGCGACGGCTTCTTCTCGCCACCGGCGAACATGTTGCAGCCAGGGGAATCCCGGTTCATGGCGGACGGGTGGGAAACCGCGCGCCGCCGCTCCCCCGCACACGACTGGGTGAGCATCAAACTGGCGTGCCCGGCCATGCCGGTCGTCGCCGAGATCTCCACCAAGCACTACCGCGGCAACGCGCCGGACCGGGTCGCGTTGTCCGGCTCGGCCGACGGGGCGTCGTGGTTTCCTTTGCTTGCCGAGACTCCGGTCCAACCGGACACCCTGCACCGGTTCCGGATCACGACACCGCACGAGGCTTCCTACGTCCGGCTCGACAGCCACCCGGACGGCGGGATAGCCCGGTTCCGGTTGTACGGCAAGCCCACGTCGTTGGACGACCTGTTCGAGCGGTGGAAGGCAACCACACCCTGATTCGCCGATGATCCCATGAATTTAATGGGTCTATTTCCGTGATGTCGGCGCCGGGTAGCTTGAAGCCGTTGTCGAATCGGGGCCCATGGGATCGAGGTCAGTGATGGCGGCTGTTTCCCGGCGACGTGTGCTCGGCCTGCTCGGTGCGGCGGGAACTCTGTCCGTGCTGCCGGGATGCGGCAACAGCCTGAACGAGAACCCGGGCAGCGGTTCGGGCGGCGGAGCGGTCAAGGTCGGCCTCGTCGTCTCGTTGTCGGGCACCTACGCCACCGTGGGCACGGACCTCAAACGCGGCTGGGACCTCTGGCTGGAGCGCAACGGCGGCAAGTTGGGTGACCACACGGTCACGACGGTCACGTCGGACGAGGGCGAGACCCCGCAGACGGGCGTCGCGGCTGTGCGCAAGGTCCTGCAGTCCGACCAAGTTGACGTAGTCGTCGGAATCGTGAGTTCCGCGACCGCGTTGGGCTGCGCGCCTCTGGTGGCGGAGTCGAAGAAGCTGATGCTGGTGGCGAACGCGGGCGCGGCCGCGCTCACCGACCCGGCCAAGATCAATCCCTACGTGTGGCGTACCTCGTTCCAGAACGGCCAGGTCGCCTCGGTTCTCGGCACCTATCTCGGCAAGGAGCGCAAGCAGGATCCCGTCTACGTGATCGCGCCGGACTACGCCGCGGGCACCGAGGTCGTCACCAGTTTCACCAAGGCGATCACGGCCGCGGGCGGCACCGTGGCCGGCAGCGCGAAACCGCCGTTCGCCACGACCACCGACTACCAGCCGTTCCTGTCCGGGATCCGCTCGTCCGGGGCCAAGGCGACGTTCTGCTTCTTCTCCGGCGTCGAGGCGGTCGCGTTCGTCAAGCAGTACCAGCAGTTCGGGCTCGCCGAGTCGATCCCGCTGTACGGCTCGGGCTTCCTGACCGAGAACGACGTGCTCGCCGCCCAGGGCGACACCGCACTGGGCGTGCAGACGTCCCTGCACTACAGCGACCAACTGGACACCCCGGCGAACAAGGCGTTCGTCGAGGCGTACACCGCCAGGTACGCCAAGGCGCCCAGTGTGTTCTCCTTGCAGACGTGGGACGCGGCCAACGTGCTCAACCGGGCGCTGAGGGTGTCCACCGGCGTGGACGGCGATTCGCTCAGCGCGGCACTGCGCGGGATCGGGTCCGTTGACGACAGTCCCCGTGGCCCGTGGACGTTCGACAACCAGACTCCCCGGCAGAAGATGTACCTGCGGACCGTGCGGCGCACGGAAGGCAAGCTGGTCAACGCGATCACCGCCGACCTCGGCACGACCGGCCAGTTCAGCTGACCATGGGTGCCTGGCTGGATGCCAACCTCGTCGGCGTCGTCAACGGGTTCGCCATCGGGTTCCTGCTGTTCATCGTGGCGGTGGGGCTCTCGCTCGTGTTCGGCATGATGGACGTGCTCAACCTGGCGCACGGCGCGATCTTCCTGCTCGGCGCGTACGTCGGCGCAGCGCTGGCGGGTGGCAACCCGTCGTGGGGCGGGTTCCTCGGCGCGCTGGGGCTTTCCGCGCTGCTCGGCCTGGCAGGCGGCGGGGCGCTGTCGGCGATGACCGAGCCGTTGCGCAAGCGTTCGCACCTCGACCAGGCGCTGCTGACGCTCGGCGTCACGCTGGTGGTGGCCGAGACGCTGGTGATGGTCTACGGCGACGACCCGCTGGCGGTCGGCGCGCCACCGGGCCTGGACGGGTCGGTCCCGGTGCTGGGCGCCTTCTACCCCACGTACCGCCTGGTGCTGATCGGGATCGGTGCTGTGCTGGCCGTTCTGGTCTACCTGGTGGTCGAGCGAACCACGTTGGGCGCGCTGGTGCGTGCCACGGTCGCGGACCGCGACATGGTGGCCGCGCTCGGCGTGGACAACCGGCTGATCCGTGTCGGGGTTTTCGCGTTCGGCTCGATGCTGGCCGCGGTCGCGGGTGTGCTGGGCGGGCCGATCTACGGCGCGCGGCCGGGGCTGGACTCGACCGTGCTGATCCTCGCGCTTGTCGTCGTGGTGATCGGCGGGCTCGGCTCGGTGCGTGGCGCGTTGCTCGGCGCGTTGGTCATCGGTCAGGTCGATTCGCTGGGGCGAACGCTGTTCCCGGATGTCGCGTCGTTCGTCCTGTTCGGCGCGTTGGCGTTGGTGCTGGTTGTGCGGCCGCGGGGACTGTTCGGCGGCAAACTGGGGGTCCGGTCATGACACCGGCGGCGCCTCAGCCCCAGCGTTGGGCGAAGCCGGGTGTTGTCGCCGTGGTCCTGGTCGTGCTGGCGTCGGCGCCGTTGTTCCTCGCGCCGTTCGCCACGAGCACGGTCAGCCGGATCCTGGTGTTCGGGCTGCTCGCGGTGAGCCTGGACCTGCTGGTCGGGATCTCCGGCCTGCCGTCGCTCGGGCACGCCGCGTACTTCGGGGTCGGCGCGTACGCCGCGGGCTGGGTGTCGATCAACGTCACCAGTGCGATCCCGGTCCCGTTGCTGGTCGGTGCGGTCGCCGGTGCGCTCGGGGCGGCGCTCACCGGCTGGATCACCGTCCGCGCCCATGGGGTGTTCTTCCTGATGCTCACGCTCGCGATCGGCGAGTTGCTGCACCAGCTCGCGCACACCTGGGAGCCGGTGACCGGGGGCGCCAACGGCATGGCGGGCATCCCGCCTGCCCGCGTCGGTGATCAGCCGCTGGTGGTGTCGGGTTATGTCCACTGGTACGTCCTGGCGGCGTTCGCCGTGGGGGTCGCGGTCGTCCTTGTGGTCAGCCGTTCGCCGTTCGGGTTGGCGCTGCGCGGTATCCGGGACAACGAGCCCCGGATGCGCGCGCTGGGGTATCCGACGCGGGTCTACAAGTACGCGGTGTTCGTGTTCGCCGGGTCGATCGCCGGAATGGCCGGTGCTTTGCTTGCCGCGCAACAACGTCTCGTCACACCGGCGGACGTCGGGTTCGCGACGGCAGCGCTGGCGTTGCTGGCCGTGGTGATCGGCGGGGTGGGGACGCTGTGGGGGCCGGTGATCGGCGCGGCGCTCGTGATCCTGATCAGGGACGCGATCGGCCCGGGTCTCGACGGGCACGGCACGCTGGTGCTGGGCCTGGTGTTCATCGCGGTGGTGTACGTGCTGCCGCGCGGGTTCGGTGGACTGGTCTCCAGGCGGCACCGATGACCTTGACCTGCCATGGTTTGCGCCGCCGGTTCGGGGCCTTGACAGCCGTGGACGACGTGTCGCTGTCGGTCACGGCAGGTGCCCGGCACGCGCTGATCGGCCCGAACGGCGCGGGCAAGAGCACGTTGTTCAAGCTGATCACCGGTCTGCTCCGCAGTGACAGCGGCCGGGTCTCGTTGGCGGGTCAGGACGTGACGACGGCATCCGAGGTGCGCCGCTGCCGTCTCGGCATCAGCCAGGCCATGCAGCACGCCAGCCTGTTCCCCACCTTGTCGGCGGCGGAGAACGTCACGCTCGCGGTGCGCAGGCACGAGGGCCGGATCTCGTGGATGCCCCGCAGGCAGCCGTCGATCCACGCCCGCACCGACGAGGTGCTCGACCAGGTCGGGCTCGCCGACCGCGGCCGGGTCCAGGTCGGCGCGTTGTCCCACGGTGAACGCAAGCAGCTCGAGGTCGCGCTCGCCCTGGCCTGCCGTCCGAAGCTGCTGCTGCTCGACGAACCCGCGGCCGGGATGTCCGCGGCCGAACGCGCCGGGTTGGTCGCCCTGATCGCCGGGCTGCCCGCTGAGATCACGGTGTTGTTCGTCGAACACGACCTCGACGTGGTGTTCGAGCTCGCCGACACGGTCACGGTGCTCAACCTCGGCCGAGTGCTGCTGTCCGGCGATCCGGCGGCGGTACGGGCCAGCGACGAAGTGCGCCAGGCGTATCTGGGCGGCGCCCGATGAGCCCGCTGCTCGACGTCCGCCGGTTGCGCTCGGGTTATGCGGGCAGCACAGTGCTCGACGGCGTCGACCTGACCCTGACCGCGGGCACCACCCTCGGCCTGCTCGGCCGCAACGGCGTCGGGAAGTCCACCCTGGTCATGACCCTGATGGGCCTGGTGCCGACCACGTCCGGGACGGTGACGCTGGACGGCGCACCGCTGCCCACTCGTCCACATAGGATCGCACGGGCGGGTGTCGCCCTTGTCCCCCAAGGGCGCCGCATCTGGCCGCCGCTGACTGTCGGAGAACACCTGAAACTCGCCGCCCGGCACGCCCGCACGGGCAGCTGGACGAGGGACGCCGTGCTCGACCTGCTGCCCCGGCTCGCCGAACGCCTCCGGCAGCCCGCCGGGTCGCTGTCCGGCGGCGAACAGCAGATGCTGGCGATCGCCCGGGCCCTGCTGACCAACCCGAGGCTGGTGCTGCTCGACGAACCGTCCGACGGCCTCGCCCCCGCGATCATCGAGGCCATTGTGGAGGTCATCGGCCGGATGCGCGCGGAAGGCGTTGCCGTGCTGCTGGTCGAGCAGGATCTGCACCTGGCCCTCGCCGTGTGCGACGAGATCGCGGTGATGGACCGCGGCGTCGTCGTGCACCGCACCGACACCGAGTCGTTCCGGTCGGACCCGGAAACCGCTCACCGGCTGCTGGGCGTCTCGTGACCCTCGGGAACATCGGTGATCCGCATGCCTTCGCGATGCTTCATCTCCACCTGCTTGCCAGGCGGGACAACGTCTTCCGGCGGGGTGTACGGAACGGTCTCGCCGGTGATCATGTGCAGCAGGCCGCTGCTGTGCCGCACTTGAGCCCAGTCCCAGCCCGGCGGGAGGGCGAAGAGGAGCCGGTCCCGGATCGCCTGCTCCCACGGGACGTCCGACGGGTCACGCCCGGATTTGAAGTGCACCACATAGGAATCCGGCGGGTCGATGACCAGGCGCATCGTGTCCCACCCGTCCTCCATCAGGCCGAGGAGCTCTCTCAGCAACGGGTCGATCTCGGGGTCGGGAGCGCCCGACAGCCACTGGCCTGACATGTTCGGGACCCAGGATGGTCAGCCGGTGCGCGTACCCCACCTGGACGTTCAGATCCGCCCGCAGCCAGCCTGGGGGGCAGTCGGCCAGCACCAGCGCGCCGATCCGCCGGATCACCTCGTCCTCGCGTTCCCTGCTCACCGGCCTGACCTTGGGGGACGGGCCGCGCCTCCGTCCCCCGAGTGCCCGGACGTGTGCGCGGGACGCACCCCCAGCGGCGTCCCGCCTGCCGCAGAGCCTGGCCCACCGGCCTTGCTGAATTCTTGCGATTCCCCGCAAGGCCTACAGGCCGGGGAAAACCTGCGCGTCAACCAGCATGGACGGTCGCGGTCGTCAACGTCCCGGCCACGTACTCGCGCAACACGTTCCTGCGCACTTTCCCGGTCGTGGTCTTCGGCAGCTCCGCGACGGCCACCACGGCCCGCGGCCGCTTGAACGCCGCCAGCCCTTCCCGGCACCAGGCGATCAGCTCGTCCGCGTCCACAACCGCCCCGGCCACGGCGACCACGCACGCGACCGGCTTGGCCAGGCCGTCGGCGTCGGGCGCGGCCACCACCGCCACCTCGGCGACGCTCGGGTGCCCCAGCAGCCGCTCCTCCACCTCGGCCGGGGAGACCCAGATCCCGCCCGCTTTGAGCATGTCGTCCGAGCGTCCCAGGCAGCTGTAGGTGCCGTCCTCGTTGCGCGTGTACGTGTCACCGGTGCGCAGCCACTCACCTTGGAAGACCTCGCGGGTGGCCTCCGCGCGGCACCAGTACCCGGTCGCCACCGAGGAGCCGCGCAGGTACAGGTCCCCGGGCCGACCGGCTTCGGTGACCACGGCACCCTGCTCGTCACGCAGCTCCACGTCGTACCCGGGGACCGGGACACCCGACGAGCCCGGCCGCACGGCACCCGGGCGGTTGGACAGGAAGATGTGCAGTGCCTCGGTCGACCCGATGCCGTCGAGCACCTCGAGGCCGAACCGGTCACGGATCCGTTGGTACAACGACGGCGGCAGCGCCTCACCGGCCGAGATGCCTTGCCGTACCCCGGCGAAGGCGTCGTCGGGGATGTCGCTGTGCAGCAGCGCCGAGTAGAACGTGGGCACCGCGTAGAACAACGTCGGCTGCTCGGACTTCAGGCGCTGCGCGACCAGGTGCGGTGTCGGCCTGGTCCGTTCGAGGACCGTGCTGGCACCGGCCGCGAACGGGAAGAAGCACGAATTGCCGATCCCGTAGGCGAAGAACAACTTGGCCACCGACAGGCAGCGGTCGTCGGGGCGGATGTCCAGCACGCCTTTGCCGTACGCCTCGGCGACCATCCGGATGCTGGCGTGGCGGTGCATGGCGGCTTTCGGTATCCCGGTGGTCCCGGAGGTGTAGAGCCACAGCGCGGGCGAGTCCTGCCACGTCTCGTACGGCCGTCCGGGCAACTCGCCGTCGAGTTCGAGCCACTGCTGGACGCGCACGCCACGGCGGGTTCTCAGCGGTGCCTCGCCGTCGAGCAGGACATCGGTCACCTCGGGCGCGGCGGCCAGCGCCGCCTGGGCGACCCCGGCGAACTCCGTCGACACCGACAGCACCCGTGCCCGCGAGTCGGCCAGGACCTTGCCCAGCTCGCCACCGGTGAACATGGTCGAGACCGGGACCGGGACGGCACCGATGTACATCGCCCCGAGGATGCCCGCCAGCAGCTGGATGTCGTCGGCCATGCAGAACACGACCCGTTCCTCCGGCCGGACGCCGACCGCGCGGAACACGCCCGCGGCGGCCCGCACCTCCTCGGCGAGTTCGCGGTAGGTCAGCGCCCCGGATCCGGCGACGACCGCGAGGCGCTCGCCGCGCCCGGCTTTGACGTGCCGGTCCACCAGGTACTCGGCAGCGTTGAACAGGACAGGATTGGACGGCACGCTGCTCGACTCCACCGGTGGCACAGCAGTCATGATCGCCCGTTCCTCAGTGGAAGTACACGTATTCGTAGTCGAACGGCTTGCCGTTGATCCCGTTCGTCGGCGGCGCCACCCAGCTGGCGATCTTGCCCGGCTCGTACACCGGGTGCATCAGCGACCGGACGAAGGCCAGGTCCTCGCTGGTCGGCAGCCAGTTCTTGACCGCGTCGTGCCAGGTGTCCGCGTCGACGATCGAGCCGTCCGGCGTGATGTGGAAACCGGCGTGCACCCCGACGTGCCGGTTGAAACCGACGTGCGGCAGGGCGAACCGGTGGTCGATCCCGGCATCGGCGAGGATCTTGTTCCACCGTTTGATGCCGCTCTGGCAGTCGGAGATGTACTCGCCGCGCAGGTCCAGGTTCAACGCCAGCAGCGCGGACAGTTCGTCGTTGCGCCACGTGCCGTCGGTGTTCGGGCGTCGCAGCGGGATGCCGTGCTCGGTCAGCTGGTGGTCGTCCTTGCGGCGCCCTTCCATCCAGCGGCCCTTGAGGCCCGCGGTGAAGTAGTTCGCCGCGTTGGTGGACGTCTCGCTGCCGAACAGGTCCAGCGACACCGTGTAGTGGAAGTTGACGTACTTCTGGATGATGTCCAGCGGGATGCCGCCGTGCCTGGCGATGTCCAGCGTGTCGTGCTCGCGGATGAGCTGGGCGCTGCGGGCCACCACGCGGTCGACGCCGGTGGTGCCGACGAACATGTGGTGCGCCTCTTCCTTGAGCATGAACTCGCACGTGCGCGACAACGGGTCGAACGCGCTCTCCTTCAGGGTGCCGAGCTGGTACTTGCCGTCCCGGTCGGTGAAGTACGTGAACATGTAGAACGCCAGCCAGTCCGCGGTCTCCTCGTTGAACGCACCGAGGATACGCGGCGAGTCGGGGCTGCCGGAGTTGCGCACGAGCAGCGCCTCCGCCTCCTCGCGGCCCTCCCTGCCGAAGTACGCGTGCAGCAGGTAGACCATCGCCCACAGGTGCCTGCCTTCCTCCACGTTGACCTGGAAGAGGTTGCGCAGGTCGTACAGGCTCGGCGCGGTCAGGCCGAGCAGCTTCTGCTGTTCCACCGATGCGGGTTCGGTGTCGCCCTGGATCACGATCAGCCGCTGCAGGTCGGCCCGGTACTCGCCGGGGACCTGCTGCCACACCGGCTGTCCTTTGTGCTCGCCGAACGCGATCCTGCGGTCGGGCTTCGGCTCGGCCAGGAAGATGCCCCACCGGTAGTCGGGGACGTTGACGTGGTCGAAGTGCGCCCAGCCGTCGCGGCCGACCGACACCGCCGTGCGCAGGTAGACGCCGTGCGTCTCCAGCGCCGGGCCCATCTCGCCCCACCAGTTCATGAACTTCGGCTGCCAGCCCTCCAGCGCGCGCTGCAGCCTGCGGTCCGACGACAGGTCGACGTTGTTGGGGATCTTGTCCTCGTAGTTGATCGAGGTCGTCATCGCTGATCAAACCCGCTTCCTGTCGAAGACCGCCTTCTGGCCTGTGCCGTAACGGCGTAGCGCGCCTTCGTCGCCCGACGCGTTCGGCCGGGTGAAGATCCAGTTCTGCCACGCCGAGAGCCGGCCGAAGATCCTGGTCTCGGTGGTTTCCGGCCCGGCGAACCGCAGATTGGCCTCCAGGCCCGTGCACGCGTCCGGGGACAGCGCGGCGCGGCCCTCGATGGCGATGCGGATCTCGTCGAACCAGTCGATGTCGTCGGGGATGTCGGTGACCAGGCCGAGTTCGTCCGCCTCGGCCGGGCTGAGCGGCCGCCCGGCTTCCTTGCGCAGCCGCTCGACGTGGCCGGGGTGCCCGTAGAAGCGGGATTCCAGCCGGGAGATCCCGTTGCCCATCGGGAACAGGCCGAAGTTCGCCTCGGTCAGCGTGATCGACGCGCGGTCGGTACTGTCCTCGTCTTCGATCGGGGGACCGTCCACCATGTACTGGCGATCAGCCGCGAAAGCCAGTTCGGCCAGCATCCCCACGCAGCAACTGCTCGGCTCGACCAACGCGATCAGGCTGCGGCTGGTCACGTCGAGCCGTTTGAGGACGCGCTTGTGGTAGCGCAGGATCTCGTCGGCCAGCCAGTGGTCCTGGTTGTCGGCCAGCAGCTTCTCGTAGCCGCGCAGCAGTTCGGCGTCGCCTTCGGTTTTCAGGATCCACGTGCCGAGCGTGGGCTCGTTGGTGCGCAGCCGCAGGATCAGGTCGTCCAGTTCACGGGTCACCGCCAGTGGCCAGAAGGTCGCGTCGAGCCCGGACACCGCGGACGGCGCTGGTGCCCGCGGTGCCCGCACAGTGATCGTCACAGCGGACGTGGCCCGATCGTAGCCCGCTGTGACGTGCTCGTAGTGGATCCCGTCGGCGGTGACCTCGCGGTTCAGCGGGGTCAGCTCGACGCCTTCCGCGTCGCGCGGCCTGGTGGAGCGGGCCGCCAGTTCGGCCGCACGGGCGCGGGTGGCCTGCTCGACCTGGCGTGGTTGAGCCAGTTCGTCGACCAGCCGCCATCGCAGCGCGGTCTTGCCCTTCACGCCGTCCGGCCGGGTCGCGAAGACGTCAGCCAGGTCCTTGCGGACTCGCCGTTTGTCGACGACCCTGGTCAGACCGCCGGTGCCGGGCAGCACGCCGAGCAGCGGCACCTCCGGCAACGACACCGCCGACGAGTTGTCGTCGACGAGCAGGATGTGCTCGCAGGCCAGCGCGAGTTCGTATCCGCCGCCCGCGCAGGAGCCGTTGACCGCGGCCAGGTAGGTCTGGCCGGCGGTGTCCTCCATGGCGTTGCGGGTCTCGTTGGTGAACTTGCAGAAGTTGACCTTCCACTCGTGCGCGGACGCGGCCAGCATCCGGATGTTCGCGCCCGCGCAGAACACCTTGTCCTTGCCGCTGGTGAGCACGACTGTGCGGACTTCGGGGTGTTCGAACCGCAGTCGTTGCGTGGCGTCGTAGAGCTCGATGTCCACGCCGAGGTCGTAGGAGTTCAGTTTCAGCTCGTAGCCGGGGACGATGCCGCCGGTCTCGTCGACGTCGAGTACCAGCCAGGCGATCTCCCCTTCGGTCCGCGTCGCCCAGTGCCGGTAGGTGCTGGGGTGTGCGTCGAAGGACACGTCCATGAGGCCTCCTCGGCTCCGACCGTACCGCATCATTGTCTACATTACTTAAAATGAACGTCGATATTGTGTAGACAGATTGGCCACGACGTCGAGCGTGAACGCGAGCCGCCGACCGGTCATCCCCTTCATCTTGGTGATACCGAACTCGTACCGGTCGACCACGCAGTCCGCGGTGGCGCGCAGGCCGTCCCGCACATCGGTGACCCGCAGGTCGACCGGCCTCGTCCGCCCGCGCACCAGCAACTGCCCGCGCACCACCCAGTCACCGTCCACGCGCTCGACGCCGGTGGACGAGAACACGATGTCGGGGTGGTTCACCACATCGAGGTACTGCTGACGCACGGTCGCGTCCCGCATCGCGTTACGCGTGTCGACGCTGTCTGCCGCGATCGTCGCCCGTGCCACCGACTCCTCGACCCGGTCGGCGACGTGGATGTGCCCGTCACGCACCTGGAAGGTGCCGCGCACACGGCCGAGTCCGAACATGTGCCGCGTGGTGAACTCGACCCTGGTCCGGTCGACGTCGATGCGGTAGTCCCCGGCGGTCAAGGTGCTCTGTGTCATGCCCGGATCGTGTCGGCCACCACCGGTGCGGCGCATCGACCACGAGGCGGTGCCGATGTCGACTTTGGTCGCTGTGCCCCGGCCGGGACAGCGTCCTAAGGTCTGCGACGTGGAGATCTGCGGGCGGCACGTCGCCGTCGTCACCGGCCTGGTCGGGCTGTGTGTGGTGGCGACCGGGTACGGCGAGCACGCGTCGGGCTCGCTGATCCCCCTCGATGTCGTGGTCGGGCTGGCGGCCTGTGCCCTGACTCCGTTGCTGTTCCGCTGGCCGGTGGCCGCGGCGCTGGTGCTCGCCGTGCTCGCGGCCGTCTCACCGACGGCGACACCTCCGTCCACCGTCGGCACGTTGCACGTCGCACGCCAGCGGCCGTTCGGCGTCGCCGCGTGGGTCGCGGCAGCCGGTATCGAGGCACACCTGGCCCGGTTCGCCTGGCATCCCATACCGGGGTTGTCGTTCTGGTGGTGGCTGGTGCTGGTCGTGATCGGGCACCTCGGGCTGCTCGGCTGGGGCGCGTGGGCCGAGGCACGCCGCCAGGTCGTCACCTCGCTGCGCGACCGGGCCGAGCGCGCCGAAGCCGAGCAGGGCAGGCGGATCCTCGAGGCGCGGGCGGCCGAACGGACCCTGATCGCACGGGAGATGCACGACGTCCTCGCCCACCGGCTGTCCCTGCTGGCCACCTACGCGGGCGCGCTGGAGTACCGGCCCGACCTGGCCCCGGCGAAGGTGTCCGAGGCGGCGGGCGTCATCCGGTCGGGCGTCCACCAGGCACTGGACGAACTGCGGGACGTCATCAGCCTGCTGCGCGACTCGAACGCCACCGACCAGCAACGTCCCGTGCCCGCGTTGGACGACCTGCCGTCCCTGGTCGAGGAATCCCGCGCGGTCGGCACACCCGTGTCGGTGCACGGGGCAGTGGACGGGGTCCCCGGCAACACCAGTCGCACGGCCTACCGCGTGCTGCAGGAAGCGTTGACCAACGCGCGCAAACACGCGCCGGGGCAACCTGTGAAGATCGATGTCGGCGGAACCCCGGGACAGGATCTGACCATCGAAGTGACCAACGCGCTGGGCACGGCCCCGACCGCGATCCCCGGCACCGGCACCGGACTGGTCGGGCTGACCGAACGCGTCCGGCTGGCGGGTGGGCGGCTCGACCACCACATGACAGCGCGGGAATTCCGGCTGCGCGCGTCCTTGCCGTGGCCGTCATGACCGCCGACATGACCAAGGTGCTGATCGTCGACGACGACGCGCTCGTCCGCGCCGGGCTCACCATGATGCTCGACGGCGCCAACGGCATCTGGGTCGTCTCCGAAGCCGCGGACGGTGCCGAGGTCCCCGGCGTGCTCGACGCACACGCCGTGGACGTCGTGCTGATGGACATCCGGATGCCGAAGGTCAACGGAATCGCTGCCACCCAGCGGGTCCGCGCCAGGGCGAACCCGCCGGAAGTGATCGTGCTGACCACGTTCGACACCGACGACAACGTCCTCAAGGCGCTGCGGGTGGGGGCGAGCGGTTTCCTGCTCAAGGACGCCCCGCCGCCACGCATCGTCGAGGCGGTGCTGCGCGTGGCGGCGGGCGACCCGATCCTGTCGCCGCACATCACCCGCCGCCTGATGGAGCAGGTCGTCACGTCCGCCGACGCGTACACCACCGCACGCACGGCACTGTCCGCCCTCAGCCCCCGCGAACACGAGGTCGCCGTGGCCATCGGCCATGGCAAGACGAACGCGGAGATCGGCGCGGACCTGTACCTGAGCGTGGCCACCGTGAAAGCGCACATCACCCGCATCCTGACCAAGCTGTCGCTGGGCAACCGGACCCAGATCGCCCTGCTCACCCACGACGCCGGTCTCTGCTAGCAGCGCGGCCCGACGAAGGTGGTGTACGCGAACAGCGCCAGTGCCGCGGGGACCGTGACGCCGGGATGGGTCCACGCGGCCCAGCCCACCCCGGCAGCGGCCGCCGCCGCGTACGAGTGGCGCCGCAAGAGCCGGGTCAGGTAGTCGCGCACCGGCTGCGGCAGGCTCTCGGGCACGTTCTTGTCACAGCTGGCTAGATGCATTGTTTTCCTTCTGTCTGAGTACTTTCGACGGCCGCCATGTCCGAGTTGTCCTCAGGCGGCCGCAGCCCCGAAGCGATGGCGGCGAGCTCCCGGTCCGACTGCACCGGTCCGCCGCGCAGGATCTCGCGCACGCTCGCCTCCGGGAGACCGGTGCGTGCGGCGATCTGTTTCTTGGTCATCCCGAGTTTGCGCAGCAGCAGGAAGAGCTGGGTGATGTCGCTGCGGACCCAGGCCGTGCGCACGACCTCGCTGTCCCGGTTCGGCGGCTCCGCGCCGCTGTCGATCCGCAGTTCCGCCCACGCCCACTCCGGCTGCGCGGGCGGGTCCGCGCTCCCGGGCACCGCCACCAACCGCACCATCCGCCGCACGCCATGGCATTCGCCTCCGTCGACGATCACGCCGGGGATCCGGCAGTCCGACTGGGTCAGCACCGCGGCGATCACCTCGGCGCGCGGACCACCGAGCCACCCGATCTCCACGTCCCGCGCCGACACCTTCGACTCGATCCGCTCCGCCCCTTCGAACAGCGCGAACCTGCGTAAGACCGCGCTCATGACATCCACCGGCCGGATGCCCCGCGCCCGAAGCGCGGACTTCTCGCGCTCGTCCATCTCGTCGCGGCTGTCGTGCCACAACGGAACAACTCGGGTATCCCGATGACAGATCGCATCGCGCCACCTGGTCCTGGAAACCCCGTACACCCGGACGGACGCGGTGCCGCCCAGCATGTGCAGATCGACGAACTCCCGGTCCTGACGCGGACGCAGGCCCGGGATGCCCCGCAGCTCGCCGTCCCGCAGGACCGGCAACGACACGTTGAGGAAGCTGTCGACGGCAGCACTGTCGATCTCCATCCGGAGGCCGTCGGGCATCGGGTGGACCCGTCTGACGACGTGTTTCGCCCTGCCGTTGCGCGCACCGGTCAGCGTGGTGACCGCGAGCAGGATCTCCGCTTCGAGTTCGCGCTGGTCCGCGCTGGTCGCCGAGGGGATCAGCAGCCCGCCCGACGCCGCGAGCGCGCCGGGCTGCCGGGGCACCGTCCGCTGGTTCTCGCCGGTGCACCGGCAGCGCCGGTCGATGCGGCCCCATCCTGCGATCCGCTGGGTGGTCAACGTGGATCCTCCGCAAGCGCTTCCCGGTCAGCGCCGCCGAGACGTCGACCCGTGTCGAACTGCCGCGCGTTAGACAGAGTTACGGAACCCGCTCCTGGCGAGCCTGGGAGGCACTCACTCCGGCCGGGATGGGGAGGAGCCTCACGGGCGATCCGCGTCGCCGGGCAGAAACTTACATGCGGTGCGCCCGCCACACCACCGCACAGTCGATCAGTCCTTCGAAAGGGTGAATCCGGACTTCGTGTGTCACAGAACCACGGTCCGTGTTTCGATATCGTCCCCGTCATGATCACCATCGGGGCATTGGTGGACGCGGACCGCCTGGCCTGGCAAAAGCTGTTCGAGGGCTACAACACCTTCTACGAACGCACCATGCCGCAGGAGGTCTACGACCGCGCCTGGCGCGAGTTCCGGTCCGGCGAACGGATGCACGCGCTCGCGGCGAAGCTCGACGGCGAACTGGTTGGCATCGTGCACTTCCTCGTGCACGCCAGCACGACCTCACCGGACGTGTGCTACCTGCAGGACCTGTTCACCGCCGACGCGGCGCGTGGCAAGGGCGTCGGCCGCCAGTTGATCGAGGCGGTCAAGGACTGGGCCATCGGGCAGGGCTGCTCCCGCGTGTACTGGCAGACCAAGCACGACAACCACACCGCGCGCCTGCTCTACGACAAGGTCGCCGAGAACCGCGGCTTCATCGGCTACGTGATCCCGCTCGACCGGTGATCGTCGGCGCGGTGCCTCTTCGACAGCGCCGCTGCGGCTGACCGCAGATCGCTGTCGCGCAAGGTGGCGAACTCCGCTCTCGCCTCGGCGTAGGCCACTCGTCGATGTCCTCGGCCCACTGGCGGATGCGGTCGGACGCCATGGTTGGTTGGAAGCTGCGCAGGTAGTGGCACCGCTCGGCCAGCGCGATCAACTGTGGCGCGTGCTGCGTGTCCGTCATGGCCAACGCGACCAGCAGCGTGCCGATCAACGACACGTCGATGATGTGCAGCGACGACACCACCGGCGGGTTGGCCAGCAGTGTCGCCAGTTTGTCCGGCAGCTGCTCGGCGATGTCGGCGACCCGGTCGAGCCGGCCGTGCTGGGCGTGGGCGATCACAGTCACCGCCTCGCACTCCAGTGTCGTCGGCTCGAGCCCAGGGTGGCTGATGACGAAGAGTTTCCCACGCGTGGCCCTGAGTTGGTCGACCGCGCGCCGCCATTGCCTGAGCCCGACATCGGTCTCACCGCGGGCGAGCGCGATCTCCGCGAGCACCCCCGGCGTGGGCAGGATCTCGGCGCTGACGTCGTCGGCCTGGCCCAGCGCGGCCAGCGCCAGCCACTGCTCGGCTTCGTCGACCTCGTCGAGCCGCAGGCTGGCCAGCACCATCGCCCAGCGCAACAGTCCGACGTGGGACCAGGCACCGAGCTGCTCGAACACCGGCAACGCCATCCGCAGGGACGTCCGCGCCGGCCGGCCCGACACGATGCTCAGGCTGGCCGCCATCATCAACACCACCCCGCGCATCCACGGGTAGTCGGCGGAGAAGCAGTCGATCGCCCGACGCATCGAGACGAGCGCGCGTTCCGGGTTGTTCGCCGAACGGTGGATGAAGCTGGCGACAACGTTGACGAACCCGGCGACCAGCGGACTCGGGTCGTCGTGCACCGACCGGCGGGCAGCCGAGTCCGGCTTCCAGTGATCCGGTCCGACGGCCGCCACTTTCGCCATCGCCAGGATCAGACTGTCACCCGCGTCCCGCACCGGCAGCCGTCGAAGGGCGTACAGCATGCGTCCCGCGGGCATGCCCGCGACGGTGAACAGGTGCACGACGCACCACCCCGCTGCGGAACGCACGGCGTCGACGTACTCCGGTTGTGGCCGGTAGTGCGACAGCGACCACGCCGTCTCCTTGGTCAGCAGGGACATGCGCCAGTAGTTCAGCTCGACGGTCCACAACCCGGCCAGTACCGCGGCTGTCGCGGCGACTGTCGGCCCGTCGTCCTGCGCGATGCCGAGGCGCATCGCGTGCAGGAGGTTGTCCTGCTCGGCACGGATTCGCCCGACGGCGGTGTACGGGTCGGCACCGAACGGCGACTTGAAGTGGGCGAGGCCGAGCTGCCTCGCCCATGCCAGGAAGGCGTCGGTGGCAGCGGGATCCCGCCGGGACGCGCCGAACTCGCGGACCGTCTCCAGCATCCGGAACCGGACGCCTGCGGGGGTTTCGAGCACTTTCAGCAGCGACTGGTCGACCAGCCGCGTCAGCACGTCGTCCGACCCGAGCACGAAGCGTGCCGCCTCGGCGGTGAAACCGCCTGGGAACACCGACAACGCGAGCAACGCGGTCTGTCCGGCGGTGTCGAGCAGTTGCCAGCTCCACTCGACGACGGCTTCCAGTGTGTGGTGCCGTGACGGTGTGTCCCGCGCGCCGCCACGCAACAGCGCGAACCGGTCGGTCAGGCCGTCGCGGATCTCCTGGACCGACATGACACGAACCCGTGCCGCTGCCAGTTCCACCGCCAACGGCAGCCCGTCCAGCTTGCGGCACAACTGGTCCACGGCGTGCCCGGGTAGCACGACGTCCTGCCGGGCCGCGCGAGCACGTTGGGTGAACAGTTCGACTGCGGTGGACAGATCCAGCTCGGGCAAGCGGTACACCGCCTCCGACGACAGCGCCAGCGGCGCACGGCTGGTGGTCAGCACCCGCACGTCCTCGGTCCGGGTAACCACCGCGTGCACCAGTTCGGAGACCTCGTCGATGACGTGCTCGCAGTTGTCGAGGACCAGCAGCGCGTCCCGGCCGTCGAGTGCGTTGACCACGTTCTCCGACTCCAGGACCGACGCGACCTCGGCGGCGACTCCCCTGCTCACCCCGGCCAGCGGAACGAAGTAGACCAGGCGCTGACCGGCCTGCCTGCACACCGCGTGCGCGAGCCTGGTCTTGCCGAGTCCGCCGGTGCCGACGATGGACGTGGCCCGCGAGGAAGCCAGCAACGCGGACACCGCGGACACATCGTCGTCGCGACCCAGCAGCGGATTGGGGTCCTGCAGCACGCCGTAGCGGACGGCCGGTGATTTCCCCTCCAGCAGTTGCCGGTGCAGCGCCTGCACAGCCGGGCCCGGATCCGTACCGAGTTCGTCACGCAACGACCGCCGGTACTCGTCGTACCTGACCACCGCGGCGGACGGTCCGATCGTGGCGTTCTCGCAGCGCAACAACTCCAGCAGCAGTTCCTCGTCCCATGGCCGTTCAGCGAACAACGCGGTCAGGATCGGCATGGCCTCGGCGCAACGACCCAGTCTGGACAACGAGACCGCACGCAGCCGGACAAGCGCGTGGTATGTCAGCGCGCGCTCGGCGCGCAGGGCCGACAGCGGGTCGTCGCCGTGCTGTGCTGTGGGTGGCTCCCGCCAGCACGCGAGGCCGGTGTCAGCATGTGCCAGCGCGGCCACGTGGTCACCTGCTCTGGATTTCCGGCTTCCCGTATGAGCGCTGAACCGCACCAGCGAGGCGTCGACCGCGATGTCCGGCAGAGCCAGCCGATAGCCCGTCGGCGTGTTCGCGATGGTGTCCGTGCCGAGCAGAGCACGAGCGCGGGACACCAGGACCTGGACCGCGTTCGTGGGGTGTTCCGGTTGCCTGTCCGGCCACAGGCCGTCGACCAGACGCGCGGTGGTGCAGCCGGACCGCAGGTCGTTGGCGAGCAGCGCCAGCAGGCCGATCATCCTGGCACCGTTGATCCGCCGTCCCCGGAAGGACACTTCGGGCAGCAGGATCAACTCGCTCACGGCCCAAGGTTAGTGAACCGGTCGCCGTCCCGCCCCGACCCGGGACGGGCGACCGGTCGGCCCTCACACCCGCACGCTGACGTACCGCTTTCCCGTTGTGGTCTCGACCACGACACCCGCGACGTCGGCCGGAGCGATCAACGCCGAACCGTCCAGTGTGGTGCCTTCGGGTTTTTCCTTCGGTGGAACGACCCAGCTGCCCGCGGACTCCTGCCTGCCGTCCTTGGCCACGATCATCATCCGGCACGGCTCCCCCGACGGGATGCCGCTGACCGTGGCGTTGACGCGGACCCAGCCCGCTGCCGGGGTGATCCGGACGGACATCCGCGCGCCGGTGGTGTCGTCGGCACCGCTGGCGACCTTCACGCCGGGTGGTTGCTGGGCAGGGGGTACCGCTGTCGGTCCGGTCGTGGACTGGCCGAGCACGACACCCCCGCCGACCAGTGCCGCCGCCGCGACCACGGCGGCAGCGGTGGTGAGCAACCGGCGGCGGCTCCGGGTGGCCGACGATTCCTTGCGCATCCGGTGCAAGGTCCGCTGCAGGACCAGGTCCGCGTCCTCCGGATACCCCTCCAGCAGTGCCTCCTGCGGCACGTCGCCGAGAAACTCCTGCATCTGTCGCAATGTGTCCGTCTCCTGCCGGCACTCCGCGCACCCGTCGATGTGCTGTCGCACCTCGGCGGCCTGATCCGGCGGCAGCTGGCCGGCGACGAAGGCGTCGATGTCCGTGTGCTGCTGGTCGGACGTGCTCATCAGGCCACTCCTTCCATCCCGGCGCCCCGCGCGGTGAACAGGTCGCGCAACGCCCGTAAGGCGTAGTACGACCGGGACTTCACCGTTCCCGGTGGGATACCGAGGGTTTCCGCGGTCTCGCTGACGCTCTGGCCGCGGACGTAGATCTCGACGAGCACCGACCGGTGCGCGTCCGGCAGCTGATCGAGGGCACCGAGCACGACCAGCGAGTTGACGACCTTGTCGGCGTGGTCCTTCTCGACCGCCACCGTCGCGGGCGACTCGGCGACTTCCTTCGGCCGGGCGTTGCGGGCCCGTACCGCGTCGAGTACGAGGTTGCGCACCACCGTCAGCAACCAGCCGCGCACCGACCCCTTGCCGTTGACCAGGGCGTCCGGGTGTTTCCACGCCCTGATCAACGCCTCCTGCACGACGTCCTCTGCCGTGGCGCGGTCGCCGGTCAACCGTTGCGCGTACGCGAGCATCGCCCGGCCGTGTTCCTCGAACAGCGTCCGGACCAGTGCTTCGTCGGCGACTTGACGGTGCCGAGGTCTCACCCCGCCCATCCGTACCCACCTCCACGGCCTCTTGAGTTCTCGACCCACACGCGTCCCTCGCCGGAACGGCTCACCCCAATCTATGTGACCCGAGTCACACGGTCGTCGCTCCAAGATTCTTTTGAACCTCCCGGCGCCCGTTTCCGTGTCAGCCGGACAGCGAGCAGCTCCTGGAGGGAGTCCCCATGGCGCGCAAGCACTTCGCGATCATCGCCGCGCTGACGGCGATCGGCGTGACCGCCTGCACCCACCAGGAGCAGCCGCCCCGGCACACCTCGGCCTTGGCGGTCGAGAAGAACACTCCCGCCAAGGCCGAGCCCACACCGTTGCTGCTGACCGGGACCGCGCGGATGTACAACGTCGCGCCCGGCTCCGGCGGCTGGGCACAACTGCGTGCGGGCAAGGCAGGCGCGTTGGATCCGGTACTGGTCGACGACACCGGGCTGACGCTCTACCGCTTCGACAAGGACAGTTCGAACCCGCCGCGGTCCCGCTGCGACGGCGACTGCGCGACGGCGTGGCCACCGGTGACGGTCGCGGGCAACGGCCGGGTGTTCCTCGACGGCGTCCGGAAATCCGATGTGGGAGTGGTCCGCCGCACCGACGGGACACTTCAGGTGACCGTCGGCGGCTGGCCGGTGTACCGGCACATCGAGGACACCAGGCCCGGCCAGACGTCCGGGCACGGCGTCGACGGGCAGTGGTTCGGGATCACCTCGTCGGGCGAGAAGGCCGGCAGCACGATCCTGTTCGACGGCACGGCGTTCACCGACAGCGAGCCCACGCAAGCCGTCGCGGGCCGTGGCTGCCTGAACCTGCCCAGGCCGCGTGTGACGTCGTCGGTGTCGGCGAGCGGGTGGGTCACGTTGTGGTCAGGCCCCGACTGCACGGGCAAGTCGGTGACGATCCGCGGGAAGGTCGCCGACCTCACCGCCGCCCGCTTCGACAACGCGGTCGTATCGGTGTCCAACTAGCACCGCCACCCCCACACCGCCGCCACCCCCACACCGCCGCCGCCCGCAACCAATGTGGCCTTCGTTGCGAAAAACGCTACCAATGTGGCCTTCGTTGCGAAAAACGCTACCAAGGCGGCATTCGTTGCGTTTCGCGCGAGGGTGGGCGGGGGCGTCGCCGGGGTTAGTTCAGCGTGACCAGCGCCTGGACCGGGAAGTGGTCCGACGGGATCTGGTCGTCCGCGGCGAACGTGTTGATGGCGGCGAACGCCGTGGTCGCGCCCCTGGTGAGGATCCAGTCGATCCGGTTGCCGCCCGGCCGGATGCCCCGATAGCCGTGGTAGGTGGAATACAGCGGGGTCAGGCGCTGCCGCGCCGCGATCCACGAGTCGGCGAACCCGCCTTCGGTCACCAGCACGTGGTAGCTGCGCGAGCGCGTCGCCGCGTCGTTGAAATCACCGATCAGCAGCACCGGCAACCCTGGCGCGAACTCGCCGATCCTGGTGCGGACCAGGTACGCGCTGCGAATGCTCGCTTCCTCGGAGTGGTTGTCGAAGTGGGTGTTCACGCCCGCGAACTCCCGGCCGGTGCGCAGATCGAGGAACCTGGCCCACGTGACCATCCGGGGCACGAGGTTGCCCCACGACTTCGACCCGGGCGCGTCCGGTGTGTCCGACAGCCAGAAGTGGTGCAGTTCCACCGCTTTGAGCCGCCGCGAGTCGTAGAACAACGCCGTGAACTCGTCCCGGTTGCCGCCGTCGCGGCCGACGCCGATCCACTCGTAGTACGACGGCAGGTCGCGGTCGATGTCCCGCAGCTGGTCGTACAGGCCCTCCTGGGTTCCCAGGATCGTCGGCAGCTCACGGTTGAGCAGCTCGGCCATCACCGGGCGGCGCCGCGCCCACGAGTTCGGCCTCGCGGTCGACGCGAACCGCAGGTTGTACGACATGACATGCAACCCGTTGCCTTGCGCCGGGCCGATCAACGGCGTGGGCACGGCGTCGGCCGTGCCCATCAGCATCGCGAAGCTGAGCCCCAGCGTCGCGACCAGACCCAGGGTTCTTCGGCGCACACCTGTTCCGGACATTCCCCCACCGCCCCACGCGTCGAGTCAACCGTGCCGCTTGCAGTCCGAGTACAGCCGCTCGGCGACGGCGGCGAGCTGCGTGCCGACCAGACCGGTCGCGTCGGGATCGATCAGGTCGACCACGCGCCTGCGCACGCTGGCCAGGTGGGTGGGGTATGCGGACTTCAGCCGCTCCAGTCCCGCGGGCGTCAGGACCGCGTTGTACCCCCTGCCGTCGGAGTCCGTCCGGCGCTTCTCCGTCAGGCCCCTCGCTTGCAGGTTGTCGACGACCCTGGTGATCCGGCTCGCGGACAACGCGGTCGCCGTCGCCAGGTCGGCCATCCGCAGTTGCCGGTGCTCCGCCTCGGAAAGGTGCATCAGAACGGAGTAGTCGGTCAGTGACAGGCCGGTGTTGCGCAGCAGGTCGTCGTCGAGCGCCCTGGGGAGCGTCACCATCAACCGCGCGAGCGCACGCCATAAGGCTTCTTCCCGCGCGGTCAACGGTTGATCGTCCATGGCGGGAGTATAGCGGCTGAACGTAAGCGGTCGCTTATATCAAAGGGCGGACCTGCTCGGCCGCGAACCGCACGAATCCCTCCGGGTCCGGCTCGTCCGCGGTCGGCTGCAGGACCACGGTGTCCGCACCTGCTTCGGCCAGCAGCCGCACGGCCTCGGCGACCTGCTCACCGTTGCCCGCGACGCCCGCGTCGGCCCCTTCGTGCTCGGCCGCGATCCGCTCGGCCGCGCCCTCCCCCGTCGCCGCCAGCAACGAGACGACCACGTGGTGGTCGCCGGTCCGGCCGGCAGCGGCCCGGCCCGCCGCGATCAACTCCCTGGCCTTGCGCAGGGTGTCCGGCGTTGTCGCGCTGGTCAGGATCGTCGCGTCCGCGACCTCGCCGGTCAGCCGGACCGATTTCGGGCCGGTCGCGCCGACGTACAGCGGCGGCACGGTCGCGGGCGGCCAGCCCAGTTCGACGTCCCGCAGCTGCACGTAGCGCCCCTCGGTGGTCACCCGCTCCCCGGCGAGCAGCGACCGCATCGCGACCGCGTACTCACGCAGGAGGGTCACGGGTGACTCGACGCGCGCGCCGACCTGCCCCATCCAGTCCTGCACACCGTGGCCCAGACCGAGCAGGACCCGGTCGCCGAACAGCCGGTACAGCGTCGCTGCCTCCATTGTGGCCAGTGCGACGTTGCGCAGCGGCACGGGAAGCAGGCCGACGCCGATCCGCATCCGCTCGGACAGCGCCAGCGCGGTCGCCGCGGTGGCGATGCCGCTTTCCAGGAAGCAGTCCTCCCACACCCACAACTCGTCGAACCCGGTGTCCTCGACCACGCGGACGTAACCACGCAGCCGTTCCGGCGGCAACTGGGGACGGAAAACCATGGCGAGACTGGTCACCCGATCTTCATACACCATCGGTGAACGGGCGGTGGTCCGGTTCGCACGTCGTGCCCTCCGGCGGGACCCGCAGGTCGATCAGGTAACCGGCCATGATCCGGTCCGTGCACTTCGTGTTGACCGCGTGCCCGTGCCCGTTGACGACGACAAGCCGTGCGTTGTCCATCGCGCGCTGCGCCTTGACGGCCGACGCGAGCGGCGTGACCGGGTCGAACCGGTTGTTGACCAGCAACGCGGGGACGTCCGACCGCAGCCGCCACGGCCCGGTGTACCGGTGCGGCGAGGTGGGCCACGAAGCGCAGGGCTGCCCGGGGTAGAGCCAGTACCGCCCGTAGTCCGGGCCGACCACGTCGAACAGCTTGGCCAGCAACGGCCACGCGTCCGGGGCTTTCGGGTGCGTGACGTCGGCGCACGTGATGGCGGTGAACGAGGACATGAAGTCCGGCCGGTAGGCCATCGTCGTGAGAATGTCCCTGACCACCGCCGGATCGCCGTCGGCACCGCGTTCGACCGCGTCCAGCAGGGACGCCAGCGCCGGCCATCCTTCTCGTGTGTCGTACAGCATGGGCACCTCGGACGTGAGCAGGTGCTGGTAGTGCACCTGCACGGCGGCAGCGCCCTTGCCGACGGTGATCGGCGCGTGCTTCAACCGTGACAGCAGGGAATCGTGTCGCTTGACCAAATCCGGCCCGGCGAAGGCGCACGCGGGCTTGCCCGCCGCCGTGCACAGCCGGGCGAACTCCGCGAACACACCAGCCGTGCCCCGCGTGCGTTCCCAGGCCGTCGCCACGTTCGAGTGGGTGTAGGCGACCGGGTCGATCATCGCGATCAACTGCAGCGCGCGTACGCGGTCACCGAACAGCGCGCCGTAGACCTCCCCCAGGTAACTGGCGTAAGAGCCGCCGGTGTACGTCAGCTTCTTCTCACCGACCGCGCGCCGCAACAGGTCCATGTCCCGCGCGGCGTCCACAGTGGCCAGATTGCCGACGAGATCGGCGCTGTGCCGGGCACATCCGTCCGCCAGTTCCTTGCTGCCCGTGCGGACCTGCGCCTCCTCCGCCGGGTTGATCGGCGGCACGGGCAGCGTCTCCCAGAAGCGGGCCTGGTCCTCCGGGGTGGGGAAACACCGGACCTGACGGCTGCGGCTGATTCCGCGCTGGTCGAAGGTCACGACATCGAACCGGGTCGCCACCTCACCGGGCACCAGGCTCCGGTTCGCGGCGTCCACACCCGACCCGCCGGGCCCACCCACAGCGGTGAACAAGGTTCCGACGCGGTCACCGGTGGCGCGTTGCCGCAGCACCGCCAATCCCAGCTTCGTGCCGTGTGGTTTCGCGTAGTCCAGCGGCACTTCCGCCACCGCGCACTCGTACTGCCGAATTCCCTCCTCGGTGCACGGCGACCAGTTCAGCACCGGGGTGGGCGCGGCATCGGCCTGTGCCACAAGGACATTGGCCGCCGCGTTGGCCGCAGGAGCGGCCAGGGGGACGGCTGCGCCCGCAGCGAGCGCGCCTGCCATCAGAACCTTGAGCATCACCTGTCCGAGGATGGCGCAGACGACCGGCGGACGGCGTCCTACTTTGGACCCACATCAGGGACCTACGGAAGTACCGAACTCGCCTCGGACACGCGCGTGACCGCACGCCAGGGGCCGTCCGGAGCCAGGTGGCGCAGCACCGGCACGATCTCCGCCGGCTCGATCCGTTCGGTGCTGCCGAGCAACTCCGGCCAGGTCCACCAGCGGACGTCGAGCAGGGTCTCGACCTCGGACTCGGTCAGCGCGGGCTCGGTGGTGGCGTGGTCGGCCCCGACTCGGGCGACGAAGAACTCCTCATGGCTGCGAAACCAGTTCCCGCGCCACACGTAGTCGCGGCGCAGGGGGAAGCTGTCCGCGTCCAGTTCGATGTCGAGCAACCCGGTCTCCTCGAGGACCTCCCGGCGCGCGGCCGCGCCGGGGGACTCACCGGGTTCCAGGCCACCCCCGGCCGGCTCCCAGAAGCGGTCGCCGCTGACCGGGTCGTGCCAGTGCATCAGCAGCACCCGGTCCTCCGGGTCGAGGCACAGCACCCGGACGGCCCTGCGGTCGACCTCCTGTGCCGCCGTGGTCACGAGATCCCGGCGCAGCCAGTCGTCGACTGCCTTCCTCAGGTTCCCGGCCGAGGTGAAAGCGTGGCCGGTCATCCCGGCCCGCTGCGCCGCCTCCGCGTTGCCTGGCGTGTCGTCGACCACCAGGCAACGTTCGACCGGTACACCGGCCAACCGCGCCAGTGCGGCGAAGACACGCGGATCCGGTTTGGTCACGCCGAGGTCCGCCGAGGTGACCACGTGGTCGAACCGGTCGGTGACACCGAGTGCGGCGAGGTCGCGGTGCAGCCGGTCGGTGGCGTTGCTGATCAGGCACACGGTTGTGTGCGGACGGACAGCGTCGACGATCGCCAGGACCTCGTCGTCGAGGTATCCGATGTCCTCGAAGCACTCGCCGACAGCGGCCGCGACGCCTGCGCCCGGGAATCGCTCGGCCAACGCGTGGGTGATGCGGGTTTCCCACTCCCGCTGGGTGATCGCGCCCGTGATGGCGGGCGTCAGCAGCTCCGGCCGGAACGCTGTGGCCAGCAGGCTGCCCGCGGGCAGCCCGGCTTCGCGTTCACAGCGGGCGGCGATCCGCGGGTCACGGTGCCGCAGCACGCCGTCGAGATCGATCAACAGCGCCCGGCGCATGGTCATGGCCGGATTCTATGAGGCACGCGTCGTCGCAGGATGAACCACGCGAACTCGGGGCAGACAGACATCACCCGTTGACGCAACTCGCTGGTTGCCATACGGTGGCAACCAGCGAGTTGCTACTGGTGGAGGTCGTCGTGGATGCTCCCGCCACAACCGAGCTGCGCCGTACGACATGAAACACAAGCGACATCAAAGGAAGGAATTCGCCATGCGCACTCCCCCGATCGTCACAGCCGAGGAATGGGAAGCCGCGCGCCTGCGCATGCTGGTGCGGGAGAAGGAAATGACCAAGGCGCGTGACGCACTTGCCGCCGAGCGCAGGCGGATGCCGTGGCTGGCAGTCGAGAAGGCGTACGCGTTCGAAGGCCCCCACGGCACAGCGAGCTTGCTCGACCTGTTCGAAGGCCGTCGGCAGCTCATCGTCTACCGCGCGTTCTTCGAGCCCGGCGTGCACGGCTGGCCCGAACACGGGTGCAAGGGCTGCTCCATGGTGGCCGACCAAGTGGCCCACGTGTCACACCTGCACGCGCGGGACACCACGCTCGCGTTCGCGTCACGCGCCCCACAGGCGGACATCCAGCGGATGACGGCACGGATGGGCTGGACGATGCCCTGGTACACCATGACCGACGACTTCGACTCGGACTTCGGCGTGGCCGAATGGCACGGCACGAACGCGTTCATCCGCCAGGACAACGACGTGTACCGCACGTACTTCGTCGACAACCGCGGCGACGAGGTGATGGGCGGCACGTGGAGCTACCTCGACATCACCGCACTCGGGCGACAGGAGACGTGGGAGGACTCACCGGAGGGCTACCCGCAGGACCCGCCGTACGAGTGGTGGAACTGGCACGACGAGTACCAGCCCTCGTGAGTACTTGCCGGGGTTGGCACCCTGGAAAACACTCACGAGGTTTCAGTCTACTGAGGACGTAACTCGGCGAGGTGAGGAATGTCGGAAAAAGCAAGGGTTTGCTAAAGCAAAGACCTATGTGCGAGGGTGGCCCGCGACTCGCTAGCGTCGGCGCAATCTCCGACCGAGTGAGGGTTTCCGTTGAGAATTCTTGTAACCGGCGCGACAGGCACGGTGGGCAGGCACGTCGTCGACCAACTGCTCACAGCGGGCGCGACCGTCCGGGCACTGACGAGGAACCCGGCGGCCGCGCGCCTGCCCGGCAAGGTCGAACTCGTCCGCGGCGACCTCGGATCGCCCACCCCCGAGGTGTTCGACGGCGTCGAGCGGATGTACATGCTGTCCATCGGTGACCCGGCGCGGGTCACCGAACTGGCCGAGCGAGCCGGGGTGCGGCGGATCGTGACGCTCACGTCCACCGTGGCCACGCACGCGCACCAGGAAACCGAACAGGCGGTGGAGAAGTCCGGCCTGGAGTGGACACACGTCCGGCCGGGCATGTTCTCGGCGAACCTGTTGGACTGGGCGGCGGGCATCAAGGCCGACGGCGTGGTCCGCGAGCCCCACGGGGACGCGCGGCAGGCGCCCGTCCACGAGCAGGACATCGCCGCCGTCGCCGCGACCGCGCTGCTCTTCGACGGCCACAATGGACAGACCTACAGCCTGTCCGGCCCCGAGTCGCTGACCAAACCGGAGCAGGCCGCCGCGATCGGCGAGGCGATCGGCGTCGACGTCCGGTTCGAGGAACTGTCCCCGGACGAGTGGCGCGCGCGCTCGGGCGTGCCCGATCTCGTCGCGGACTTCATGCTCGACCTGTGGCAGCGTGCCACCGTGCGACCGGAACCCGTGCTGGCGTGCGTGGAGGACGTCCTGGGCAGGCCCGCGCGGACCGTCACCGAATGGGCCGCGGGCCACGTGGGGGCGTTCCGGTGACCAAGCCCGAACCCGTCATGGGACGCCCGCCACCGCCCGGCGACGTATCGTGGAGGCATGATTGAGCTGCTTCGTTCCAATGACCCGGTTCTGATGTCGTTCGCCGCGTCCCTGCTGAAGGACGCGGGGATCGAGCACGATCACACCGACAGCCACATGAGCGTGATCGACGGCTCCATCGGCGCGCTGCAGCAACGGATCCTCGTCACCGAGGACCGGCGCGAGGAAGCCGAGCGGCTGCTGACCGAGGCGGGCATCCAGCTCACGACGTGACACGGCGCCGCCGTGTCCACAGCCGAGCCACCACCGGAGTGAGGAACAGCAGCAGCAGAGCGAGGTAGTTCACCTTCGGCACGACGAGTGCCAGGACGAGCGCGACGACGATCAGGCCCGTGGTGGTGACCGAGTTGGCCACGTACCGGTCGTCCACCGGGTTGTCCGGGTCCTGGATGTCCGGATTGCGGTAGATCACCAGGGTGAGCGCGGTGAGGCAGACACTGCTGGCCAGAACGGTACCGATGTAGAACGCCATCGTGAACGACTCGCTGCCGTACCGGCCGACCATCTCGGTCGGGAACGGCAGCAGCACGGTCGTGAACAACCACATCATGTTCCACAGCACAAGGTTGCTGGTGTACTTCCCGACGTGGGCGAACATCTGGTGGTGGGTGAGCCACAGCCGGGCGATGACCACGAAACTCAGGACGAAACTGCCGATCCGGTCCCGGTTGTGCGCGAGGATCTCCACGGGGTGCTCGGCGTGTTCGTTGGCCAGGTCGACGAGCGGCAGGATCAACAAGGTGATGGCGATGGCCACCACGGCGTCGGTGAACAACACAAGCCGGTCTGGATCTCGTGAGGTTTTCTGAGGCACGCGCGCAATCTAACCGGGCAGCACGCACTGTGCACCGCCAGTCCACAGTAGTCCGTTTTGCCCTGGTGCCCTTGCGTGATACAGGGCCTGGCCGTCAGCGGACGTCGCGGGCGGCGGTGTCGTGGCTGCCGTCCGACGGCGAAGGGACGCGAGTCAGCGCGCTCTCGAGGTCGTCGAACACCTCGAGGACCTGGTCGAGGCCCGCCACCGCGATCACGCGCGCGGCGAACGAGCCGCCGTGCGCGACGCGCAGTACGCGGTTCTGCCGGTGGGCTTGCTCGTTGGCTTGCAGCAGTACGTGCAACGCCGCCGAGCCGAGGAACGTCACGTCGGCCAGGTCCACCAGCAGCACCGCGGCCTGCTTGTCCAACGCGCACTCCAGCGCTTCGCCGAAGTCCTCCTCGGTCGCCAGGTCGATGTCCCCGGCGATGCGCAGGACAACCGCCTCGGCGACTTGCTCCACACGCCAGTCGAGCAGGCCGTTCTCGGACACCGTTGCGGTCCCTTCGTGGGGATGTTGCGTCGGCTGCTGGCTCCACCCTAGTGGTTCACCCCGGCCGTGTCAGTCATCCTCCGTTTCCAGTGGGTCGCCATCCGTAGTCGCCGTCCGTAGCCGGTGCGCCCGGCCCTCGCGTCCGAGCGCACTGGTCGACTGCCGGGTTACCGCTGGCCGAGCATGGTCAACATCTGCTGGATCTGGCCGGTCCTCGACTTGACTATCCGGTCAGCCAGGTCCTTCACCGGCCCGTTCGCGCCCTCCTTGAGCTCGCGTCGTGCCATTTCCACCGCCGCGCCCTGGTGGCCGGAGAACAGGTTGAGGAACTTGGCTTCGAACTCGGCGCCCTTCGCGTTCGCCAGGTCGGCGATCACCTCGGGGTTGGTCGCGGGCAGGCCGCCGTGGCTGGCGTGTGCCTGGGCGTTCGGGTCCGCCGTCGTCGGCTTGCCCCACTGCGTGAGCCAGCCGGTCATCGACTTCGCCTCGTCGGCCTGCGTCACCCCGATCGCGGCGACGAGGTCCTTGATCTCGGGCCGCTTCGCCTCCTTCTCCGCCAGTCGGACCATCTCCATGCCCTGGGCGTGGTGCGGGACCATCATCTGCAGGAACATCACGTCCGTGTCGTTGTGCCCCGACGCCACCTCCGCCTTCGGCGCTGCGGCGGCAGGCGCGGTCAGCGGCGCGGGCTCGCCGGATCCGCACGCGGTCAGGCCCAGCAGCAGTCCAGCCGCGACGACCGGGGTGATGATGCGGAAGCGCTTCACCGGGTCAGAGCTTCTGCCACAGTGCGGGCGTCGAGGTCGGTTCCCAGCCCGCCAGCGACGTGTGCCGCTGGATCACGCGGTACCGCGCACCCTCGTAGGTGACCTCCGCACCGGTCTCGTACGCGGTCCCCGGCTTCCACTCGTCGCCTGACGAGGGCGGCTGGGTCGTGGTCGGGGGCTTCGGCGTCGACGAGGAGGTCGGTGGTGCGGTCGTCGGCGGTGCGGTCGTCGGCTGGGTGGTGGTCGGGGGGTTCGTCGTCGGCTGGGTGGTCGGCGGCTGGGTCGAGCCGCCACCGACCTGCAGGTCGACGCACGAGTAGAAGGCGTTCGGCGTGTCGGCGATGTTCCACACGGCCAGCAGCTTCTGCCGCCCGGACGCGCCCGCGAGGTTGACCGAGTGCGTGACCGTGGACGGGGGCTGCTTGCCGCCGCCGTCCACGGTGGCGATCTTCCTGCCGTTGAGGAAGTACTCGTAGTTCGACGTGGCGTGCCGGGCGGTGAACGTCCAGGTGAAGTCGACCGTGCCGCCGACGGACGTCGCGCGCCACGGCTTGCTGTCGTCGTTGAGCTCCGCGAACTGGCTCAACCCGCCGTTGCAGCTGCTCAGGCCTTGGGGGCCTTCCACGCTCTGCGGCTCGAACTTGATGGACCCGCACGAGACCACGCCCGCGGCGCATTGTGCCTGGCGGCTGCCCGGCGTCGAAATGTATCCATGGGCGCTGGCCTGTTCGACGGGCAGAACGACCAGCAGCACGGGAGCGATTCCGGCCGCGGCGGCGGCCACGGACAGCTTTCGTTTCAGGGACATGGAAATGAAACTCCTCGCATTGCGGACGGCCCGCGCCTGCCGTCCATGCTCGCGTAGATCACGAGTGGTCTGGACCATATAAACCCGTTGCGGCGCCCGTCAAGGCTCGGCGCGAACCGTCTACTATGGCCACCTACGCTCAGTCATACCCCTCCTTGTCGATGACTACGGACCAGACGCCGGACGGGTTCACCTCGGCGCCGTCATGCACGAGTGGCATATCCAAGCCGCCCACAAGCCCTCAACCTGCGACTACTGCCGGATGAAATGGTTTACACCAGTCAAGGCCCGGTGCACGGCAACGTGATCCGCCCCTTATTTCACGACTTGTTCTTACACGGGAGGAACTTCACCCCCGTCCGCGCCCGCACCGGGATGCGCCGACAGACCCGCTGACCGTCTTCGCCCACACCCATGACAAACCAGGGAAGGGCATCACGAAATTCTGGGTAAATCTGTTATGGACGGTCCCAATAAATGGAATCGTCGAGTCGTAGGATCATAACTCGAATACGTTTCAGAATTTCCAGGAAAGTGCCTCGACTAAAACTATTGCTCCATCCGTAGGCTTTTCATATGCCCCGATGGGGCTACCCTGCGTGCAGGGCCCGCTACCGGAATATGGTTTTTGTTCGAAAGGTGCCTCAATGATCACTACGATGCTTGCCCTTGCCGTGGCTTTATCCCTGCCAACGCCGACGGCGACGGTCGCTGACGAGGTCCCGGTGGGTCGGGTCACCGTTCGCGTCGTGACCGCCAACGGGTCGGGCTGCCCGGTCGGATCGACCGAAGTCAGTGTCGCCGACGACAACTCCGAGTTCACCTTCACCCACCGCGAGGGATACGTCGCGAAAGTCGGCCCCGGCGCCGACCCGACCGACGTCAGGAAGAACTGCCAGCTCAGTCTCGACGTCCGGGTGCCGTCCGGATTCACGTTCGGGATCGTGCGCGCCGAGTACTCCGGCCGCATCAGCCTTGCCGCGGGCGCACAGGCCTGGCAGGGCGCGGACTACTACTTCCAGGGCGAGACCCCGACCGCCCGCAGGGTGCACCCGTTCACCGGCCCGCAGCGCGGTGACTGGTCGACCACCGACGTCACCGACCCCGGGTCGGTCGTGTTCGCGCCCTGCGGTGAACACCGCTACTTCAACGTCAACACCGCGCTGCGGGTGAGCGCCGGATCGTCCAACCCGCAGACCACGACGAGCTGGATCTCGATGGACTCCCCCGACCGCAACCCCAACGGCCGGTTCCGGTTCATCTGGAAGCGCTGCTGAGCCCACCCCAGGCAAGGGCCGCCGCAGCCCTCGCGCGGCGGCCCATCCACACACGCAACCGGGCAAGCCATCTCAGCGCACCACAGTGGACGCCCTTCCTCCCAGCGAGGACCACACGTTCGGCCTGCGCCAGGGCGGTGGCGAGAACGCGCCAATCCGGTTCGACGGCGACGCGGCGTTCCGCTGCCGGGTGGCGCACCGGTCGCGGACGGACTGGTCTCCCGCGTCGGCACCGGCCCTCTGGCAACGTCTATCCGACCAGACCGCGCCTGAACGCGTACGTGACCGCCTGCGCGCGGTCACGTACGCCTGTCTTGGCGAAGAGGTTGTTGATGTGGGTCTTCACCGTCGCTTCGGTGATCACCAACTGGGCAGCTATCTCCACATTGGACCGTCCGTCCGCGATCAGCCGCAACACGTCGGCCTCCCGCGGAGTCAGGCCGTCGGGCAGTGCCTCGCTGGACACCGCGCGGCTGGTGACCTGCTCGGCGAGCCTGCGTTGGATGGCCGGGTCGAACTGGGCCTCACCCCGCCGCACCGCCGCGATGGCCTCGGCGATCTCCCCCGCCCGCGCGTCCTTGGTGAGGTAGCCGCGTGCACCCGCGCGCAGCGCCGCGAACACGGATTCGTCGTCGGAGTACGTGGTCAGCACGACGACCTGGGTGTCCGGGTGGTCGGCACGGATCCGTTTCGTCGCCTCCACACCGTCCATCTTGGGCATCCGGAGGTCCATCAGCACCACGTCCGGCTTCTGCGTGGCGACCAGGCGCAGAGCTTCCTCACCACCGGCGGCCGAACCGACCACCTCGATGTCCGGCAGCAACTGCAACAGCAGTACGAGCCCTTCCCTGACCACGGTCTGGTCGTCGACCACGATCACCCTGGTCATGCCGGGACCCGCAGCCGCACCCGGAACCCACCGTCGACCGGCCCGGCTGCCAGCGTGCCGCCGATCAGTTCGGCCCGTTCCCGCATACCCACCAGTCCGTACCCGTTCCCCGTGTTCCCGGCTGCCGCCCCGCCGGTGTCCTCGACGTCCAACTCACACCAGTCCGGCCCGCATCGCAAGGCCAGCGTGACCGACGCCCGTGGCGCGTGTTTGTGGGCGTTGGTCAACGCTTCCTGCGCGGTACGCACCACAGCGAGCCACGCTTCCGGCGTCAGCCGCCCCACGTCGCCGGTCACCGTGACCTCGCAGTCACGTCCGGTGGTCGCCCGGAACTGGTCCGCCAACTGTTCCAACTGCTCGGCCAGCGGCGCCTGATCGCCTCGCAACGCGGCCACCGCCCGTTTCGAGTCCTCCAGGCCCGCCCTGGCCAGATCCCCGGCACGCACGACGCGATCGAGGACCACGTCCCGGTCCGCGCCCTGCTCCAACAGCAACCGCGCCCCTTCCAGGTGCACGACCTGGGCGGACAACGAGTGCGCGAGGATGTCGTGGATCTCCCGGGCCAGTCGTTGCCGCTCCCCCAGCACCGCCGTGCGGGCTTCCGCTTCGACCGTGGCAGCGGTCTGCCTGCGCGTCACCGCGAGTTGGTTGAGCACCGCGGCGAGGAAACCGGCCCAGCCGAGCGCGAAGCCGATGCCGAAGATCGCGAACCCGTCCAGCGACACAACCAGCGATACGCCGACGTACGTCGCCGCCACGGCCACGGACAGCGCTATCGCGTGCCACAGCCGTGTCCGGAACGGCGCCAGCCAGACCGCGAGGAACATCAGACCGGTCCCGGCGTACTGGGTGTGGAAGTGCTCCGCCATGCCGCATGCCGCTGTCACCGCAAGCAACCAGACGTTGTACCGGTCCCAGCGGTAGGCGGCGTAGCCGCACGCCAACGCCAGAAGGTGCAGACCGCTGTCGAGCACCACCCCCGCCCAGCCGTGCACCCGGGTGGAGTTGATGACGGAACCCACGAGGTCACCGCCGAGATACAGCACGACCACGGTCCACACCGCGTACCGCCATCTGCCCACGGGCTCACGGTACCTCCGCTCCCGGACCGGCACCTCCAGCCCGGGGTGGAGCCGCCTCCACCCGCCCAAGACCCAGCCCGGAGCCGATGCCGGGGAGATCCGCCACGGGCAGGCTGATCATCGTGATAGCAGTGGAGAAGCTGAGCAAACGGTTCGGCGACGTGCGGGCGGTGACGGACCTGTCGTTCACCGTCCTACCGGGAGCGGTCACCGGGTTCCTCGGCCCGAACGGCGCCGGGAAGACGACCACGCTGCGGATGATCCTCGGTCTGGTCACGCCGACGTCCGGCACGGCAACGGTCGACGGCGTCAGGTACGTGGATCTGCCCGAGCCGATGAAGTCCGTCGGTGCCGTGCTGGAGTCGACGGCGTTCCACCCGGCGCACACCGCGCGTACGCATCTCCGGGTGCTCAGCACAGCGGCCGGGATCCCGACCGAGCGGCTGGACGAGGTGCTCGACCTGGTGGACCTGCGGTACGCGGCCGGTCGCCGCATCGGCGGCTTCTCGCTGGGGATGCGGCAACGGCTGGCGATCGCCAGCGCACTGCTGGGCGACCCGTCCGTGCTCATCCTCGACGAGCCCGCCAACGGCCTCGACCCGGAGGGTATCCACTGGCTGCGCGGGTTCCTGCGGGCGTTGGCGGTGGACGGCCGGGCGGTGCTGGTGTCGAGTCACGTGCTCACCGAGATGGCCAAGACCGTGGACGCCGTGGTCGTCATCAACCACGGCGAGCTGCTCGCGTCCGGCCCGGTCGACGAGTTCGGCGACCTGGAGGACACCTACCTGCAGCTGGTGCGGTCATGACACCCCCTTTGTCAACCCCAAGACCGAACGCAGACCACGTGGCACCCAACCGCACCTCAGGGGAACGTGACGCAAACCAGCCACCAGTACGCACCGAACTGGACTGTGCGGACCAACGTGACCAAGCGCAAAAACCCGGGGAGGCGGAACTGTCGTGATTACTTTGGTGAAGGCCGAGGTGCTGCGGCTCACCCGGTCCATGCGGTGGGTGGCCGTCATCGCCGTGGTGATGTGCGCGGTGTGGGCAGTCCTTCAGGTGGTCGTGTTCATCAAGCCGGAGACGGTGAACGAACGCGCCGTCGACTCCGCGTACAGCATGTCCCAGCAGGGCTACATGTTCGTCATGATCCTCGGCATCCTCCTGGTCACCAGCGAGTACCGGCACCGCACGATCACATGGGCCTTTCTCGTCACGCCACGGCGTGGCCGCGTGATCACGGCGAAGTTGGTTGCCAGCAGCGTGATCGGACTCGTCGTCGGTGTCGCGGCCGTGCTGGTGACCGGACCGCTCGTGGCGATCCTGCTGTCCGCCTACGACTATCCGGTGTGGACTGCGAACGTGCCCGCGGTGGTGCTGGGTTCGGTGCTGAGCACGGGGTTGTGGTGCCTGTTCGGCGCCGGTGTCGGTGCGTTGATCCGCAACATGGTCGCCGCGATCACAGTCGCGTTCGTGTGGGTGTTCTACGCGGAATGGGCGCTGGTCATGATGGTTCCGGCGGTCGGCAGGTGGACGCCGACCGGTGTCGGCAAGGCGGCGAGCGGCTGGAACCGCGACGCGCTCGGCTCGATCGCCCCCGCGGGCGACTTGGTGCCGATGTGGGCGGGCGCGGTGCTGATGGTGGGCTACGCCGTCACCGCCGCTGTCGCGGCCAGGCTGATCACCGTTCGGCGAGACGTGACATGAGAACGAGGGCCTGCCGGAGCAGGCCCTCGTATCCGTCATCGCGAGGAAAGCGGTGGAGCTGAAGGCGTTACAGGCACAGAAGGAAGCTCCGCCATGGCCTCGCATCGCCAGTCTACTACGCCGGAACCAGCCGGTTGAGCCGGTCGCGGGTGAACACCGTCGAGCATTCGGGCAGGTCTTCCGGACGGTCCATCCCGATGAAGACGACCGGCTCGTCCCATCGCATGCCTGGCTCCCACACGGTTACCGAGCCCGCCTTGGCCGTGAGCAAGTTGATCAGGTACGACATCGTGAGGTAACGCCGCTCGTACACCGCGCGCGCCAGCCGTCCGCTGTTGCTCACGGCGCCCTCGACACGGTTGAAGTTCAACTGGCCGGTTTGGTACAGGTGTGTCCAGGTGCCCGTCCACTCGCCGTCGTCGTCACGACCGAACACGATCGGCAACGCGACCCGGCCGTAGCCGCGCATGTCCGAACGCGTCCGGACCGTGCGTGGCTCGAACGGCGCGCCTTCCTGGCCGCGCTCCCGTGTCATCCAGCCGAACATCGACTCGGCGACCTGCTCGAACGACTCCCCCGAGTAGATGTGCACCTGCGGCACGATGTACTTGGCCGACACCGCGTCCAACTCGATGTCGATGAACTCCGTGGCGCCGTCCTTGGCTTCGGTGATGTCGCCGGAGTACACCGCGCCGTCGGTGTCGTAGTTGGTCCACGACACGTGCCCCACGTACTGGAAGTCCTTGTTCAGCAACAGGACAGACAGGTCGTAGTCGGTGCGCTCGGAACGCTGGCGCCAGTAGGTGAAGAACCTGAGCACGTCGCCGTCGACCGGCGTCCGGGTGCCGCGTGGCAGCACGGCGAAACCGTCCTCCGTGGCCTTGCCGGACAACGGCACCGCCACGTCGAACACGTCCGGATGCACCACGATCCGCTCATAGGAGGGAACGCGGCTCAGCAACTCCGCGTCCACCATGGCGACCGCGCTGTTGATCGTGTTGACTGACAACGGCTTCCGAGTGTCATCAGCCACCCAGGCGCGGCGCCCGCGCGTGGCGAACACGCGCGCGGAGTCCGGCGTCGCACGGTTGGCGAGGTGCTGGCGCACCGAGCACAGCACGCGGCCCGACACCGCTCCGATGGACTTCTCCACCACGTCGAGAACCTGCTTGGCCTGCGCCGGGTCCGTCTCGCGCAACAACCGGTCCATCGACCGAACCAGCATGCCGGGGGCGTTGGCGAGCACGGCCGCGGCCGCGACTGCTCCCTCGGTGAGGTAGGCGTGTTCCGCCCGTGCGGCCAGCGAACGGACCTTGCGCTCACCACGGGCGACCGCGAAGACGTCCGCCGCATGGGGGAACTGCGGGTACTCGTGCGGGTGCAGCCGTTCCCCCAACCGCTTCCACGGCTCGGCGAATCGGGCGATGTCCCCGAGCTTGCCGGTGTCTGCGGCGATCACGTCGTCCAGCGCGGCCATCAGCACGCGCCGTTCACGCCGCTTGAAGCCGCGGAACTTGGTGCGCTCTTGCAACGTGACGTCCCCACCGCTGGCGTGGCACGCGACCCGCAGCACATCGGTGACGGTGTCCACGAGCACCAACGGCTGACCAGCCGCCAGCCGCACGGAATTGACGACCGCGCGGTTCTCCCTGACCGGCATGACCTGCGGCAGTTCGTCGGTCAGACCAGCGAGTTCCTCCAGCAGCGCCAGGTCGGCCTCGCCGAGCGGCGTCACGCTGGCCGCGAGGCCCTGGAAGAGCAGAGCGCTCTCCTCCGCAAGGGTGCCACCGAGGTGCACGACGGTGACCCGGTCCTTGACCGACGGGATCAGTTCGTCGTGCGCGGCCAGCAGTTCCTCGTAGGTGTGCTGGTACGTGCCGTACGTCGGCAGTTCGAGCAGGTTGACCCAGCCGTCGGCCGGGACGGGCATCAGGGCGTCCCGCATGCACTTCACCCAGAACTCCACGGTGTCCGGGACGTCCTTGGGGAACCGGATGAAGTACGCGTTGTGCGGAACGTTGTCGCCGACCAGTTCACGCGCGGCCCTGACGACCGGGTAGGCGATGTCCATCGCGGAGCGGGGCTCGAACCCGGCGATGTGCTCGAGCAGTTCGCGGCTGGCCTTGAAACCCATACCGACCAGGGCGGCGTCCATCTGCCGGGCGACACCGGCGCCGTCACCCGGCTTGCCGTCACCCAGCGGCACGCGCATGGTCCTGCGCACGACCGTCCTCGCGTCGATCACGATGGTCTCCCCTGGTGGATGCTGCTGCATGCGGAGGGCGCGCGATTCGAACGCGCGCCGGGTGTCACCCGGACCTCGGTGTAGCAAACCGGTGCCTTGCCTGACTCGGCCAGCCCTCCAAACCGGACAGTACCCCTGGCAGGACTCGAACCTGCACGCCCTCGCGGACCCGCGATTTTGAATCGCGTGCGTCTGCCATTCCGCCACAGGGGCCTGGCTGCCCGTCAAGGGTTCGAACCTCGGTCTCCGGAGTCAGAGTCCGGCGTCCATGCCAACTGGACCAACGGGCAAAGAAATGCGCTGAAACAATGCACTGAGAACGGCCGGCGGGAATCGAACCCGCTTCTTCAGGGTGGAAGCCTGACGCGTTAGCCTGGTACGCCACGACCGCTTGTGTTCTCGATCCGAACAGCGAAAACCGCCCTGACCGGTGGCTTCCGGCGGGCGGCTCCCGTTACGCGACAAAAGAAACCCATGTCACGGCGAGGAGCCCGCACAACTGATCGAACCGCACCCCCGCAACGAGAGCGGCGACTGCTCAGCGGCGTTTCCCCGCTGTCGCCCGTTCACCATGACCGCTCTCCTTGCTCGGTGTGTGGTCAAATGATGCAGGGCGCCAAGAATGGGGTCAACTCATATTCACCGTGACCATCCATCCGGGATGGTCGGTGGTGCCGTCCATGTCGATCCTGGTGCCGCGCTTGAACGCGAGATTCGTACTGGCGAAGATGTGTTGCAGGCCCCCGTCGCCCTTGCGGTAGAAACCGGGCGGGTTGCAGTCCTGTACGTCCGGCCAGCCGTGGTAGCGCAGGTTCATGTCACCGGCGACCACGGCGGGCCGCGGGTACCCGACGACTCTGGCCATGAGTTCCTTGCACTGCGCGAGCGCTGTCGAGCCGCTGCGGGCGGACAGGTGCGTTGTGCAGGCGCCGATCTTCCCGGCGGGCAGACAGGCCCAGGAACGGCGTTCCGCGCTGGTGTCCTGGGTGTTGTAGAGACCTGTCGCGGTCACGGACCCGGCGAGTTCGCCCGTCACCATCACGATGTTCCCGTACTGTTCGCCGTTCCTGCACAGCACTGGCGTGCCGTCCGGGCGCTGGGCCGCGACGAACGCGACCGCGGACGGGCCCATCGCCTTGTGCAGTGGTTCGATGTCGCTGACGCAGGACTCGTTCACCGACAGCACCTTCGGTTTGACCGATGTGATCACCGAAACCGTGTGGGCAACCGCTTTGCCGGTGTAGCACCCGGCGAGGCCGCTGTTGCAGATGTTCACCTGCAGGATCTTGACCTCGGTCGGAGTCGTGGCGCTCACCGCGGGCGCGGTACCGAGCAACGCGCAAGCGACCGCCAGAACCAGTCGGACCTTCATGGCGCACCTCCCAGTCGGCACGAGACAAGCATGTCCGTACCGGGACGCGCAAGAGCCCGCGACCCCTCCCCTGGGTCGCGGGCCCGAAGTCAAGGCGAGGAAGGCGAAGCAACTAAATGGTGGGCGAGCGGCGGTAGTAGCAGTAAGTTCCTTCATGGCCTCGCGGGTGCACGGGTGACCGGGGAGCACTATCCCTTCCGCCGCGCCTTCCAGCGCGTCGGCCCCTGGTAGCAGTAAGCTCCCCATCGCCGTGCGGAACCGAGGCTAGAGCCTTGTCCCCCTGCGGCTCAACGGATTTAAACCGCACCGCTAACCTGGGACGCATGACCCGTCCGATGATCCGATCTGTGCGTGTTCCCCGCGTCGACGACCTGGCCACGGCGTGGCAACGGGTGTCCGCCGTGCTTCGTCCGTCCCCTGTGGACAGCACCGGGACCGTCCTGTTGAAACTGGAGACCGCGCAGCCCAGCGGTTCCTTCAAGGTCAGGGGCGCGATCGCGGCGATGACCGGCCTCCCCGCGGGGACCGAAGTCGTCACCGCTTCGGCGGGCAACCACGGGCTCGGGGTGGCGACGGCGTCCGCGCTGCTGGGTATCCGCGCCACCGTCGTGGTTCCCGGCAACGCCTCCCCCGCGAAGGTCGCCAAGCTCAAGGCGTTCGAGAACGTCACGCTGGTCCAGGTCGGCACCTCCTATGACGAGGCCGAGCAGCACGCGTTGAGCCTCACCGACGGCGTGTACGTCTCCCCCTACAACGACCCGGACGTGATCGCGGGCCAGGCCACCATCGGCTACGAACTCGACAGCCAGGTCGACGGTCCCATGACCGTGGTGTGCGCGGTCGGCGGCGGCGGGCTCGCCTCGGGGCTGGGTCTGTGGGCGTCACAACGGGCGGACGTGCGGATCGTCGGAGTCGAGTCGGCGGCGTCCCTGGCGATGTCGGAAACCGTCAAAGCCGGGCACGATGTGAAGGTAACCGTCGGCGAAACCCTCGCCGACGGGATTACCGGCAACCTCGAACCCGGTTCGGTGACCGTCGGCCTGATCGCCGAGCACGTCCATTCGCTGGTCACGGTCACCGAACCGGAGCTGCGGCACGCCATCCGCCACCTCGCGGCCAACCACGGCGTGCTCGCGGAAGGATCGGCCGCCGTGCCGGTCGCGGCGCTGCTGGCCGGGAAGGTCGACGTCGCCGGACGGGCGGTCGCGATCGTCTCCGGCCGCAACATCTCACTGCCCGCGCTTGCCGATGTGCTCGCCGAAGAACCGCCGAACCGCGCCTAACACCTGCGACCCTCTGTGGCCGACGCCGTCCACCAGGTCGAACGTCACGTCGAGGCCGTGCGACCGGTAGCCGCGTTCCAAGGTGCGCAGCCGCTCGACCCGGGTGGCACCGGTCTGCTCGACACCGTCCATCCAATTGGAGTCACCCGGGTTGTCGATCTCCCAGGTCTCGGTGTCCGCCGAACCGACCACCAGCTGGATGGGCACGCGGCGCAGTGCGCCGAAGTCGATCGGCGCGCCGAACCGCTGCTCGAAGTCCCGGGTGCCCAGCCACCACGGCAGGGTGTCGTCGAGCTGCGTGATCCGGCCGGGCGCGCCGATCGACGCGGACGCGAGCCGGTCGGGGTGCAGGTAGAGGAACCGGTGGGTGAACTGGCCGCCGCCGGAGAAGCCGTGCAGGTGGAACCGCTCCGGCGCGACGGGGAACCGCCGCGCCACCTCATCCACTATGGACAGCAGCATCCGGTCGAACCGGATGCCGCGGTAGTCGATGAACTTGTAGTTGTGGATGTCGTCGGGGTCCACGAGCCCGGCGGGGAAGATCGGCGCGAGGATCACCGCGCCGTGCTCGTCGGCGAACTCGATCATGTTGTCACGGGACTTCACCGCCGAGCGGTTGGTGCCGTGCTGCATGACCACCAGCGGCGCCCTGTCGACGATCGCCTCGGGGACGTAGAGGCAGTAGTGCAGCCGTTGGTCCACTGGGGACGCGAAGATCGTCGTCCGGCCGCGCCGGTAGAACTCGCTGGCCCGGTCACGCATCGGCAGCCTCCTGGGAATCGGCGAACGCGGCTCGCAGTTCGGCGACTTGTTCCGGCCGCCATCCGGGGCCAGGCGCCGACGACAGCAGCATCTCGGTGTACGGGTGCTCGGGTGAACGCAGCACTGTGGCTGTGTCGCCGTGTTCGACGACCTTGCCCTGGTACATCACCAGCAGGGTGTCGGTGACCTCGGCGGCCACCGCCAAGTCGTGCGTCACGAACACCAAGCCCACTCCCGTGTCGCGGCGGATCTCGTTGAGCAGGGCCAGGATCCTGGCCTGGACCGAGACGTCCAGCGCGGACACGGCCTCGTCGAGCACCAGCACCGCCGGGTCCACCGCGAGCGCCTTGGCGATCGCCACGCGTTGCCGTTGGCCGCCGCTGAGCTGGTGCGGCCGTGACGACTCCAGTTCGGCCGCGAGCCCGACGCTGTCCATCAGTTCCGCCACGGTCTTGCCGCAGCGGTGGCGCTTGAGGACGTCACGCAGGGCGTTGCCGACGGTGAGCCGCCGATCCAGGGACCCGTACGGGTCCTGGAAGACCATCTGGATCTCCCGGGCACGGCGAAGCCTGGCCGCACGGCCACGGTCGTGCCCACGCGCTCGGCCGTTCACCGACACAGTCCCGGCGTCCGGCTCGATCAGCCCGGAGATCATGCGGGCGACGGTCGTCTTGCCGGACCCCGACTCACCTACCACACCGACCGATCCGCCGCGTGCCACCGTGAAGCTCACGCTGTCGGCGACGCACCGTCCTTTGTAGCTTTTCGTCAGCCCCTCGGCCGCCAGCACGTCAGGCATGCCGCACCTCCCGCGTGGGCAGCTGTGGCACGGCTTCGGCCAACTGCCGCGTGTACGGGTTGTCCGGGTTGACGAAGATTGTGCTCGCCTCCTGGTGATCCACCACGGCTCCGTCCTTCATCACGTACACGCGATCGCAGTACGCGCCAGCGAGGTGCAGGTCGTGCGTGATGAACAGAACGCTCATCTCCCGCTCGCGTTGCAGCCCTCGCAGCACGGCCAACACCTCCGCTTGCGTGGTCACGTCCAAGGCGCTGGTCGCCTCATCCGCCAACAGCAAGCGCGGACCGGTGCTCAACGCGGCGGCGATCACGACTCGCTGCAGCATCCCACCGGACAACTCGTGCGGGTAACGCCGCAGAACCTGGTCGCTCAGGCCCACTTCGGCCAGCAGAGCGCTCACTTCGGCCGTGGCGGCCGACTTGCTCGCCCCGTGCACGCGGACCAGGCGTTCGCAGGCCGAGTCGCCGATCCGCCTGACCGGGTTGAGCACCCGGCGCGGCTCCTGGAAGATCATCGCCGCCTGCCGGGCGCGGACCTCCTGCAGCACAGCCGGGCAGGCGTGGACGACGTCGTGCCCGCACACCGAGATCTCACCGGACACCGTGGCGTCGTCGGGTTGCAGGCCGAGCACGGCCCGCGCGGTCGTGGACTTGCCGGAGCCGGATTCGCCGACCACCCCGACGACCTCACCGACCTGGACGCGCAGGGAGACGTCACGCAGGATCTGCCGGGACGGGACCGACAACGACAGGTTCTCCACCACAAGTGCCGTCATGGGCGCACCGCCAGCTTGTCGGAGAGGCGGACACCGACCACGTTGGTCGCCACCACCACGATCGCGATGGCCAGGCCGGGGATGATCGCCGGGGCGAGGTAGCCCTGGATCACGCCCGCCCGGCTCTCCTCCACCATCAGGCCCCATTCCGAACTGGGCGGCTGCGCGCCGAACCCGAGGAAGTTCAACGCCGCCAAGCTCATCAGGCCGTCGCCGAACAGCACGACCAGGTACCCGGCCAGGGTCGGCAGCAGGTTCGGCACCACGTAACGCAGGCAAAGCTCGACGCCGCCGACTCCCTGCAGGCGGTAGGCGTCGACGTACGGCCTGGCCAGTTCCTCCAGCGCGACAGCGCGGGTGAACTTGGCGATCACGGGCGCGAACGCCAGCCCCATCCCGATGACCGCGGTCGCCGGGCCACGGCCGAACACCGCGATGACCAGCACCACGAACAGCAGACCGGGGAACGCGAACATCACGTCGGTGATCCGGGCCAGCACGGTGTCCACCCAGCCGCGTTTCCACGCGGCCACCACTCCGATGAGGACACCGAGCACGGTCGCGAACGCCAGCAACGCGATCGCGCCGAGCAGGCTCGGCTGAGCGCCGTGGATCACCCTGGAGAGGATGTCGCGGCCCAGGTGATCCGTGCCGAGCCAGTGTTCGAGCGACGGCGGCTGCCACAACGCCGCGAAATCCGCCGCGGACGGCTCGTAGGGCGCGACGATCGGCGCGAACACGGCCGCCGCGACCGTGATCACGAGAATGCCCGCGCAGATCCGGTACAGCCAGGCGGGCCGCGTGCCCGCGGGACGCAACAGCACTGTCACGTCCTGCTCCTTTCCCTGGTCCGGGCGTCGATCAGCGGATACGCCAGGTCGACGATCGTGGTCACCACCATGTACGCGGCCACCATGTACAGCAGGATCGCCTGCACGACGGGGAAGTCGTGCGTGTTGATCGCCTCGACGAGCAGGCTGCCGACACCGTTGAGCCCGAACACCTTCTCGATCACGATCGTCCCGGCGAGCATGCTGGCCAGCACCATCCCGCACATCGTCACGATCGGCCCGAGCGAGTTGCGCAACACGTGCCGCAGCACGACCTTGTGCGGTGCCAGGCCGAAACTCCGCGCCGCCTCGACGTGGTCCAGCGTCCGCTGTTCGAGCATGGTCTGCCTGGTCACCCGGCTGATCACCGCGAGCGCGCCGAGAGCGAGCGCGACCGCGGGCAGCGTCAGGTGGTAGATCCGGTCGCCGAACCCCGTTCCCGCACCGGCGACGTCGAACCAACCGAGCTCCACGGCGAAGAACGACACCAGCACCAGCGCGATGACGAAGCTGGGCACCGAGTTGAGAAACGTGGTCACGCCCGTGATGACCGAGTCGACCACGGTGCCTCGCTTGAGCGCCGAGACGACACCCAGCGACACACCGAGCAGCACGAACAGCACCGCGGCCATGGCCACGAGCGTCAACGTGACGCCCAGGCGCGGTCCCATCAGATCCGTGACCGGCTGCCGGTAGACGAACGACGTGCCGAAGTCGCCCTGCACGACGTTGCCCGCCCAGAGCCCGTACTGCACCCACACCGGCTCGTCGAGGTGGTACTGGGCGCGCACCGCCGCCACCTTCTCCGGGGTGACGTTCTCCGGGTTGCCGATCAGGAACGTGACCGGATCGCCTGGCGCGGCGTACATCGCCGCGAAGATCACGACCGAGCTGAGGACGAGGGTCAGCACCATCGCCCCCAGCCGCCGTGCGACGACAGTCATCATCACGACCCCTTGGCTCCCAGGTCGGCGGCCCACGGGTAGTACCGGTAGCAGCCGGAGGCGGGCACTCCGGTGACCTTTGTGGACAGAGCGACCGTGCTCGGGCTCTGTACCAACGAGATCCACGGCATCCCGTCGGCCCACCGGCGCGCCATGTCGGTGGCGATCCCGGCCCGCTCGGCGTCGTCGATCGCGGCACGGGCCTTGGGCACGAGTTCGTCGTACTCCGGGTCCTTGAAGACCCAGTTCACCGACGACTTCGACGAGCCGTTCTTGTAGAAGCCCACCGGGTCGTTCTTGGAGATGTAGTAGTCGTCGGCGAACAGGTCCGCCTGCTTGCGCAGGTCGGGTTTGATCAGGTACTCGCCGTACTGCTGCGGCGGGATCTGGGTGATGCTCGCCTGAAGCCCGATCTTGCCCGCCGCGTCCACCAGCGCGTTGGCGATCACGTCCCTGATCGGGGTGCCGTCGCTGGCGACCACGATCGGCTCGGTCGGGCCGACCTCGCCAACGAGTTTCTTGGCCGCTTCGACGTCCGGTGGCACGGGCGAGCCGGGCAGCGAGTCGTACGCGCTTTGGAACACAGCTTTCTCGTAGCCCCACGCTCCCGGCCCGACGGGTTCCTTCGCGGGCTGGCCGAGCCCGGCCATCGCGGCGCGGTTGATCCCGTCCCGGTTGATCGCCAGCGCCAGTGCCTTGCGCAGCCGGGCGTCCGCGAGGGCGCCGCGTTCGGTCGCCATCAGGTTCCACACGCGGGTGTCCGGGCCCTGGCTGATGGTCGTGGTGCCGCCGGACGCCAGCCGGGTCGCCGCCGCCAGGTTCTCCAGGTAGGCGCCGTCGGCCGAGCCGGTGACCAGGGAGTTGACGATGGCGTCGTCCTCGGCCCAGCGGAAGGTGATCCGCCCGGTCTTCGCGGCCTTTGCCTTGTCCCAGTAGTCCGGTGCCTTGCTCAGCACGACCCGGTCGCCGGACGCCCAGGTGTCGAGCGTGAACGGGCCCGAGCAGGCGTCCTTGCCGCGTGGCGTGCCGTACTTGTCGCCCTGTGCCTCGACCGCGGCCCGTTCGAGCACGACTCCGGCGTCTCCGGCCATGGCCTGCAGGAACAGCGCGTCCGGCTGCTTGAGTTTGACGGTCACCTCGGCCGGGCCGGTCCTGCCGATCGACGTGACGTTGACGTACTCGTCGGACTCGGCCGCGCCGTCCGCGGCGTGCCGCCGCATGCTCCAGACCACGTCGTCCGCGGTCATCGGCTTGCCGCTGTGGAACGTCACGTCCGTGCGCAGCGTGAACACGAGCGTGTCCGGCGTCGCCCACTTGTACGCGCTGGCCAGGTGGGGTTTCGAGGTCAGATCGGGCCGCAGTTGCAGCAGCCGCTCGCAGACGTTGGCCATGACCAGGTCGCTCTGCGAGTTCGCGGCGTCGAGGTCGAGGTCCACGGTGGACGGCTCCTTGGCGATCAGCCAGTTCGCCTCGGCGAGCGGACCGGCCGCGGCCGGGGTCGCGTCGACCAGCCGGACGTTCTGCCTGACCTGGTCGGGATCCGTCTTCGTGCCGGAGCACCCGGCGACCAGCGTGACAAGGGTGGCCATGGCGAGCCATCGCGGCGCACTGGACATGTTGTTCCTAGTCGTAGAGGTTGAAGGGCACGCGCGTGTACGAGTTCTCGCACGGTGTGCCGTGGGTGAGGTGGTAGTCGCCGGTGGTCAGGTCGACCAGGCTGGAGACCAATGTGGACCATTGGCGGACCGGCACCTGCCGGTCGTCGGGGTGCGTGCAGACCGACTCGGGGTGGCCGAGGTGGTCGGACATCGCGGTGTGGACCGCCGTGCGCACGTCCACCGGTTTCCCGGCGTCGGCGGCTGCCCTGAGGCCCTTGCGCGCCTGCGGGACGCGCAGCAGCGAGTCCGGCGACATCGGCCGGTATGTCGCCGCGAGCTGCACGGGAACGCCTGCCTGGTAGTGGTTTCCGTGCACGAGCAAGCCGTCGGACGGGTACTCCCAGAACACCGCGCCCGGTGTGGTCTCCAGGTCGATGGAGAAGCCTGAGCGGTGCGTCAGCAGTGCGTTGCTGGCGATATGGGCGCGGGTCTTGGTCAGGATGGTGATCGCGTCGGTGAGGTTGGCCGAGTCGAGCACCCGCCTGCGGATGACGGTCTGCGGGACGCCGACGGTGTTGTCGAACCGGCCGCCGAGACCGTTGGCGTTCAACGCGATCCCGGCCGAGTTGGCGCCGTGCCTGCCGATCTGACCGGCTTCGACCTGCATGATCACGGTCGGCTTCGGCGGCTGCACGACCCGCACGACGATCACGGTGTCGCGTACCTGGTGGCGCCAGTCCCAGTTCTGCCCGGCGTAGACGTGCCCGTCGCCGGAAGCGGGTGCGGCGAGGGAGAACGACGTGCAGCCGTCGACCTGCGTGCCGAAGCCGGTGTCGTACAGGATCTCGCCGCGGCAGTTGAGTGTGACGACCTCGGTGAGACCGACCCCGGCGCCCTCGGCGATACCGGTCATCTCGGCCAGCATCTCGGGGTAGTCCTTGCCGATCAGCTCCTGCCACGGCCGGGCGCGGTCGAGGATCTCCGGCCAGGACAGCCGGGTCTGTTGCTGGAACGCCCGTGCGTAGTACTCGATCGCCGCCGCGATCTCCCCGGCCGCGGCCTGGCCGTGCTGCCTGCCGCGGTCGTGGGGTTCGCCGGAGATCTCGATCGTCTTGATGGACATTCTGTTACCAAACCACCAATTTCGTAACGTCTCTTACATGCCGTAATGTAGAGTACGAACGTGCAGCCCGACGTAACGAATGCGACACGAAATCCGGCGCTGGTCGATCTGCGGTCCCGGATCCGCGACCGGTGGGACGAGTTCTCCCCCGCGGCGCGGGGTGTCTGCCGGTCGCTCTCGGCGATCACGCCGGAACGGCTGCTCTACATGTCCGCACAGGACATCGGCGCGGAGAGCAAGACCAGCAACGCCACCGTGATCCGCACGCTGCAGGCGCTCGGGTACACCGGTCTCGCCGAGCTCAAGGGCAAGGTCGCGGCGCCGTTCACCACCGAGATCGCCCCGGAGGAACGCGCGCGGCAGCGTGTCGAGTCCACCGGTGGCGACCTGGAACAGGTCTGGCACAGGGTGGTCGGCGAAGCGCTCGACCGGATCGAGTTGTTGCGCCGCAACCACTCCCCCGACGCGTACGGCACGGCTGTGCGGATTCTCCTTGAGGCCAAGCAGGTCCTGACGTACGGCATCGGCGCGTCGTCGGTGTCGGCCGAACACCTGGCGTTGAAGCTGCGGCGCGTCGGACTGCGCGCCCGGTCGATCCAGTCCGCCGGGTTCAAGCTCGCCGACGACCTGATGGACGTGGAACACGGCGACGCGGTGGTCCTGTTCGCGCCCGGCCGAATGCTCGTGGACATGGCGGTCCTGCTCGACCGGGCGCGGACCGTCGGCGCCAAGACCGTTCTGGTGACGGACCAACTGGCCGACGAACTGACGGGCGAGGTGACGGTGTCGCTGTACGCGCCGCACAGCCCGACCGGGATGTCCGGGGAGTCGTTGACCGGCATGGTGGTCGGGGACGCGTTCGCCCAGGCTGTCGCGGCCGCCGACCAGGAGCGGACCGTCGAGTCGTCCCACACCTTGACCGTGCTGCGCCAGCAGTTGGGCTTCTGACGCATTCGGGGACACGTGGCGAGCCGTGACAGGTCCGGACTCCGGTTTTGTCACGTCGTGCACAGTTGTGACGGAGCAGCACGAGCGGATGAACGAAGATCACCCGACAGGCCACGGGTTCACCCCACCGAGACGCTGCGTGATGACCGGGCAACCGATAGTCTCACCGGCCGAAGGAGGCTGCCCCGAATGACCACTTCGCCCAGCTGCGACTCGTGCGGCCGGCCCCATGGCCGGTGGGCTACCGACCGGCTGACCCTGTTGCTGGACAGGTGGGGCTGGGACGAACAAGCGCCGCACGTCCTGGCAGCCTCGCCGTCGACAGCGCTGGTGGTCGTCGACCTCGACAACTTCAAGCGTGTAAACGACCGCTACGGGCACGTCGCCGGTGACGCGGTCCTCAAGGCGGTCGCGGACACTCTCAAACAGCGAACGCGGAAGGGCGACCTCGTCGGCCGCTACGGCGGGCACGGTGGCGACGAGTTCCTGATCCTGTTGCCCGGGACCGTGCTCGAGGAAGCGCTGGCGGTGACCGAACGCGTCCGCCAGGACATCCGCTCGCTCGTGGTGCAGGCCCCCACGCACGGCGGAACGGTCCGGATCGACACGATCACCGCGTCGTTCGGCGTGGCTGTCGGCGACCCCGGGACCGACGTCCAAGCCCTGATCGTCGAAGCGGACGCCGCACTGCGGCACGCGAAGAAGACCGGGCGAGATCGCGTCAGAGCCCCGAAGCAGCCCCGGCCGATGCGGGTTCCGTTGGCGCTGCTCGGTGCGTGTGCGGCGGGAGTCGTGGTCATCTCGCTGGTCGCCGACGCACCGAAGCGGGTGACGCAGGTCGTCGCCGAGCCGCTGTCGCCCGCGCTGCCGACGATCACCGTGCCCGCGATCACCGTCCCGCCGTCGACCGTGACGATGACGGCGACCGTGCAGCCGCCACCGCGTCCAGTGGTGCCACCGCAGAAGCCGAAGCAGAGTCCCACTCGGACGTCCTCCGCTGTCCCGCCGTCGGTGGACCCGTCGGTGCGCGCGGTCGAGCGTCCGCCGACGACACCGACCACAACCTCGGCGTGTCCGGTCTGCGACGTGGTGGAAGGCGCGATGGAGGACTTCCGCTCCTTCATGCCGCGCTGAGGTCTCCAGCGCGTTAGGTTCGGTCTGTGATGGTCGTCGTGCTCGCCGATACCCACTCGCCTCGGCGTTGGAAGTCCTGCCCGCCACGCGTCGCCGAGCACCTCCGCGACGCCGACGTGATCCTGCACGCAGGCGACGTGTGCACGCCGGACGTTCTCGACGAGCTCGCCGAATTCGCGCCGGTCCACGTTGTGCTGGGCAACAACGACGGTCCCGATGTCGCCGCCTGGGGTGCGCCGGAGACCCTCGAGGTCGAACTCGACGGCCTGCGGGTCGCGATGATCCACGACAGCGGGCAGGCCACCGGGCGAACCGCGCGGATGCGGCGCCGGTTCCCCGATGCCGATCTGGTCGTGTTCGGGCACTCGCACATCCCGATGGACCGGACCGGCGACGGGGTGCGGATCTTCAACCCCGGTTCGCCCACCGACCGGCGACGCCAGCCGCACGGCACCATCGGCGTTCTGACCATCTCCGGCGGATCACTCGTCGACGCCCGGATCATCCCGGTGACCCCTGCGCCGTGAAGGCGGCCCTACCGGCGTCGCGGCATGCCTAAGCCGTGCGCGGCTGTAGTTTTCGTTGCAGGCTACGCGCGACCGGCTCGACCACGCGCGCCGCGACCGGGCCGAGCACTGCCATCAGCAGGACGTACGCCGTCGCGAGTGCTGCCAGTTCGTCCTCCACCGCCCCGGCCGCCACCGCGAGACCCGCGATGACGATGGAGAACTCGCCCCTGGCCACCAGCGCGGCGCCCGCTCGTGCCCGGCCCATCCGGCCGATGCCCTGCTGTCGCGCCGCGAACCAGCCCGTGGCCACCTTCGTCAGCGTGGTCACGAAAGCCAGCGCCACCGCCCAGCCGAGCACCGGCGGGATCGTCGTCGGGTTGGTGTTGAGCCCGAACACCACGAAGAACATCGCGGCGAACAGGTCCCGCAACGGCTCCAGCAGCTTGGTCGCGTTCTCCGCCGTCGACCCGGAGATCGCGATGCCCAACAGGAACGCGCCGACCGCCGCGGACACCTGCAACTGCGAGGCGATCCCGGCAACCAGCAGCGCCGCGCCCAACACCCGCAGCAGGAACACCTCCGGCTCCGGGCTGTCCACCAGCATCGAGACGTACCGGCCGAACTTCAGGGCGATCACCAGCACGATCGTGATCACGATCAGCGACACCCCGACCGCGGTCAACCCGCCCATCAGGGTCGCACCCGCGAGCAAGGCGGTCAGGATCGGCAGGTACACGGCCATCGCCAGGTCTTCGAACACCAGGATCGACAGCACCACGGGTGTTTCGCGGTTGCCCAGCCTGCCGAGGTCGCCGAGGACCTTGGCGATGATCCCGGACGACGATATGTAGGTCACGCCCGCCATCGCGATCGCGCCGACCGGGCCCCAGCCCAGCAGCAGCGCCACGGCCGCGCCGGGCAACGCGTTGAGCACCAGGTCCAGCAGGCCGGCCAGCCACGCCCGGCGCATGCCGGTGACGAGTTCGTTGGCCGAGTACTCCAGGCCCAGCAGCAACAGCAGCAGGATCACGCCGATTTCGCCTGCCAGCGAGGCGAACTCGTCGATCCCGTGCAACGGGATCAGGCCACCGGACCCGAAAGCGAGCCCTCCCAACAGGTACAGCGGGATCGGTGAGATACCGATCCGCCACGCCAGTCGTCCGAGCAGGCCCAGGCCGAAGAAAACCGCTCCCAGTTCGATCAGGGAGATGGCGGTGTCGTGCACTTGTCCCCTTGTGGATCAGGCCGGCTGTCAGCCGGTCTCGAGCACCTCGACGGCTTTGCCCAGTCCGTCGGCCGTGCCGACCGTGACGAGCATGTCGCCGCCGCTGAGCCGGAAGTCCGGCCGGGGTGATGGATGCGCGGTACCGCCACGCACGACGGCGACGACTGACACAGCTGTCCTGGTGCGCAGCGCCGTGTCGCCGAGGGTCCTGCCGTCGTACGGCGAGCCCGGTGCGAGCGGCAGCTGCCGCGTCGTGATCCCGGAGACGTCTTTGTTCTGCTCCTCCAGCATCGTCACGAGCTGGGGCGCGCCGAGCAGGGTCGCGAGCGTGGCGCTCTCCTCGACGGTCAGCGGGATCGACGCCACACACGAGTCCGTGTCGTCCTGCTTGGAGACGATCATCTCCATCCGGCCGTCGCGGTAGGTGATCACACCGATCCGCCGACCGCCGCGGGAGAGGAAGTCCTGACGCGTGCCCAGGCCCGGCAAGGGGGTCACCTCGACGTTCACACCGTTGACTGTAACTCGCCACCACATTCGTCATGCGACGAACCCGTGGATCAGGGCGAAACGGACTCGGCTCGCGGTGCCGTCCCCGTCCCACTACAGTCCGCGATCATGGCGTTGAGCATCCGCAACCAGCTCACGGGCACCGTGAGCGCCGTCCAGCCCGGCGAGGCCATGGCCACGGTCAAGACCCGGCTGACCGGTGGACAGGAGATCACCGCGGCGATCACCCGCGAGGCCGTCGACGACCTCGGCATCGCCGACGGCACCCCGGTGAGCGTCCTGGTGAAGTCGACGGAGGTCGCGCTGGCCACCGAGCCGGTCAAGGGCATCAGCATCCGCAACCAGCTGCGCGGCGAGGTCGTGGCGATCGCCACCGGTGGGGCGATGGCCACCGTCAAGGTCACTGTCGACGGTGGCGAACTGACCGCGGCGATCACCAAGGAGGCCGTCGACGACCTCGCGCTGAGCGCGGGCGCCAAGGTCGTCGCGTTGATCAAGTCGACCGAGGTGGCACTCACCACCGCCTGACACCAGCGGATGTCTGCTTAGGACAGACGCGAACTCGATGCGCGGGTCGACCTCCGCGTGGTCTACCAGTATTACTGCGGCAACCACCCTCGGCCGAGCGAACCGCAATACCCGCTGTGGGGGCTGCGCAAGGACTCGATGACCAGCAGCGGCCTGCGGGCGGCCTCTCGCGCCTCGGTGACGAACGCGGGCAACGCGCGACACCTGGAGCAGATTTTCACCCGAGAGAGCGAGCACTCCGCGGTGAGTGACTCCGGGTACGCGGCCGCCATCTCGGCCCTGGCGACGTGGGTGAAAACGCACCGGAAGCCGACAGCGGCCTCGGTGGCCGCCTGCACTGGCCCGCACTGTCCAGCGTGCAGGCCAAGCTCTGGAAACGGCTCCACCCCGGGGTCGGCATCGCGCCGTGAGCCCCCGGGCTACAGCACTGGCGCCAGCACCGGGACCGCGTCCTGGCGCTGCGCCGGGCTCAGCATTCGCAGTGCCTCGGTCAGCGCGGCACACGCGGGACTGACAAGCCCGGCGTCCAGGCGGCTGACAGCGAGTCGCACGCACTCGGCAGCCGTGGCGATCATGGCCGTCTCACCGATCGCGGCCGTGTACGCCAGCGCGCCCCGGAGGTTGTCGTGGACGATTCGCGCGTCGGCCGACTGGGACAGCTCATGCAGTGCGACGCCGACCTCGGTGCGCAGGCGCAGGCCGGGTGCGAGGCTGACAACGGGTCGCGGCGCGTCCCCCAGGTGACTTGTGTTCAAGACGACTCCCCTAGTGGTGGCGGACACCGTTGTCCGCCTTGATCCATTTTCCCGTACGAAAGCCGCCCCAAACGATGCCCCCCTGGTCGAGCGAGCGGACTCCGTACGATCACACTCCGTGACGAGAGCGGTGACACGTCCGCAGTGGACCGAACGGAGGAATAGTTCTCGGCCGCACCGGGTAAGCCGGTATCGGACTTGTCAGCGAGTCGAAGGTGTTGGCGACGATGCGAAAGAAGGCCGCGGTCCCACTCGCCGAATGGGGTTCGACCCTGCCGAGGGTGGCCGCCAAGGTGATCGCAGACGCCGATGTTACTCAACCACACGTCTACCTGCGGTTTTCCGCAGATCCCACGAACCTGGGAATGGCACGGCGGGACATCGGTGACTGGGCGCACGCCCTGAACCTGGGCACGAACCTGACACAGGACATCGTGCTGGCGTTGGACGAGGCGGCCACGAACGCGGTGGAGCACGCCTACCTGGGCAGAAGCGGGCCTGTGACCCTGTTCGCGGGGTGCGACAAGTCCGGGCACTGCGCGTGGACGGTCGTGTCGGACAACGGGCAGTGGCGAACGCCCCGCGCGGGCCCGAGCACGCGGGGCCGGGGGTTGCAGCTGATGGCGGCGTTGGCAGACGAGTGCGACGTGACGTCGACGGTGTCGGGAACGACAGTTGTGCTGGGCTGGCCGATCGAGCACATACGGCCGCTGGGCGGTGATACAGGGTTCCGGTACGCGCAGAAGGTGTCTTAGCAGGAAGACACCCGGGTGCTGTTCGGCACCCGGGTGAGTCGCGTTGTCAGCCTTCTTCGCCGCCGCCTTCGTCCTCGCCGCCGAAGCCGTCGAGCATCTCGCCGATCATCATGCCGCCGACGACACCGGCAGCGGCACCGGCGACCATGCCGCCCATGCCACCGCCACGACGGCCTCGATGCCCGTAGTCATCGTCGTAGTGGCCGCCGTGGCCACCGCCGAACATGCCGCCCCGACGACTGGCGACGCGGTCGAGCCACTCGTGGAACATGCGGGCCCAGTCCAGTTCGAGCGCTTCCCGGTGTGACGCCTCGAAGCGGCCGATCACGTCCTGGCCGCCGCCGAAGCCGCCGCGCTTGTCGGCCTCGAGAACGACCACGATGCCTTCGTGCGAGGCGACGATCGTCAGCTCGACCTCGTTGATCCGGCCGGCGAACTGCTGCGGCGGGTAGAACTCGATCTCTTGGAAGAACGGGAGTTCCTGGCGGATACCGTAGATCCGGCCCGCTTCCAGGTCGGCGGACTTGAACTGGAAACCGAGCTGGCCGAACGCCTCGAGCACGGCGTCCTGCGACTCGAGCGGGAGGACGTAAACCGGGTCGAGGTCGCCCTTGTCGACCGCCTTGGCGATGGACAGCTCGGTGCGCAGCCCCAGCTCCATCCGCGGCAGCCGCTGCCCACCGACCTCGGTGATCGGGGCCTCCCACGGTACGGGGATGCTGAACGGGATGGTGCGGTCCTGCTTGGCCGCGAGCTTCGTCGGGCCGGAGACCACGACACGGTGGAACTCCACCATGCCCTGTCCGCGGTCACCCCGCTCGACCCGGGTGACCAGTGACAACGCGATGTGCTCGATCTCGGCGTCGCCGTCGCCGCCCTGGATGCGCACCTCACCGGTGAGCGTCCCGCCGGGCGTGACCCTCGGGTCGGCCAGCACGGTGTCGACGGACGGGCCGCCGACGCCGAGCTTCTGCAACATCTTCTTGAACACCATCCGGAGGTCTTCTCCTTAACTTGACGGCAGGGCGGACATAATGGCCAACGCAACTCTAGGGTCCAGAAGTTCCGGACATAACGCCCACCCAGGTCTTCTTTACGCCATCCGTGACACGACCGGCCCGCTCGGGTCTGCGTGTCTCACCGCTGTCCCTCGGCACGATGACATTCGGGACCGACTGGGGCTGGGGCTCCGACTAGGACCGCCGGATATTCGACGCCTGCGTCGACCGGGGCGGCAACTTCATCGACACCCCGAACAACCTGGGATTGACGCTCTCTCACATAGGGGCCGTGACCAGGGCGAACACGTTTGTTGTCACTGCTCCCACCATGGCGTTCCGTCCACCGGCTCCAACTCCGGCACGGGCTGCCAGTCGATCGAACTTGGTCGCGCGCCAGTAGCCATGAACTCTCCCGCGGCTTGCCTGATGGCTGCCATGGGCAACTCCGAACCCGGCGGATACTCCGTGTCGGCCGTCATGAAGTAGTACAGAACCGTGCCTGTGTTCGAAGGTGCCCCGCCCGAGCTGAAGCAGCCGTCCGGGCACTCGTCCCCCGCGTAGTACATCGCGCCACGCTCGCCAGCAAGCCCGATGTCAAGCAAGGGCGCCGAAGGGCCAAGGTCCGGAATCGCTTGGACGATCAGGCGCGCCCCTTCCGCGGCAGCTTGTGCTGTGACTTCGTCCAGGACCCGGGTCAGGTCGGCCAGAGTGCTAGCGATGACGGGCTTGTCGCCGTGTTGGTGGTCCCACAGAAGCTTCAACTCCACCACGGTTCTTTGCCTCCTGTATATCGCTTTCTGAACTTCACGCCGCTTGCCGTTTGGCCGTGGACCGTCAAGGTGCTGCCTTCGGGCAACAGGACCGGGACCAGTTCGTCACAACTGTACTGGCCCTTGCAGGGGACATTGTTGATCACCACGGTGGCGTGCGTGGTGTCGCTCATCCGCTGCCAGTAAGCAACCTTCATTTCGACATCCGACGCTCGCGCAGGCGGGCGAGGCATGCCCATCGCGCGCAGTTCCTTCGTCGCGCCCTCTGACATCGCGTCTCGTCCACTCGCGATGGGGATTTCTTTGCCGTTCGCTACGAGTCGACCGTGTGTCTTCTGCCCGGTGCCAGGGGAGACCGGTGGAGGCAATTCGGCACGAATCTGTTCCACTCTCTCCCCAGGAACATCCGCCGGAGAACTGCTGCCGGGTTCCGTAGGCGTAGGGGTTGAACGCGGCACAGGCGCGCCAGGTACGTTACTCGGCCCCAGGCGATTTGCAACGTAACTCTGCAGATTCCGCGTGGCTCGGTTGAGAAGTTCACAGGCGGTCTCCAGCGCGCTGAGCGCTTCGGAGTGACCGCCTGCGTGCCGTACACCTTCCACCTGGGCAGAGCCCTGAAAGGCTGCCTGCCCGATACTTCGGGCTTCGTCTACGTGTTGTCCGGCGCTGTTGATGATGGTGCGGACGTTCGCGAGTCGCAGGATGACGTCCTGTATCTGGGCGTGCAACTCGTCAACGGACATTCACTGATCATCGCAGTAGGTTCGGAAGTCAGCACCCAAAAGATTGGGCGCCCCGACCAGGCCGGAGCGCCCTGTGTTGGATGTGACCTAATCGGCTTGCGTCGCGATGCCCAGAGATCTTGCTGAGGAAGTCGCGACGCAGATCGGCGCGACCCCGGCTCAGGTCGCACTGGCGTGGACGCTGCTCAACCCGGCCGTGACGTCGCCGATCATCGGCGCACGCACGACCAAGCAGGTCGAGGACAACGTCGGCGCGCTCGGCGTCCGGTTCGACGACAGCCATGTGGCGGCGTTGGCGAAGGCCAGTGTCGTCGAACTCGGTTTCCCGCACGAGTTCATGAAGATGCCATTGCCGCGTGCCGTGGTCTTCGGCGATCTGACAGTCCAGTCACGCGGCTGAGTCCGCGAGCGGCGTGGTTGTCCTTGCGCTGAGCACTGTCAGCAGGCTGACAGCGATCAACGCGCCACTGACCCACATCATTGTGGACAGCCCGAGGTTGTCCACAATGAACCCGCCCGCGAACGCGCCGAGCGCGATGGCGAAGTTGAACACCGTCACGTTGAGCACGGTCGCGGCCTCCGCGCCGGTGGTCGCCACCCTGATGATCCAGGTCTGCAGCGCCACGCCGACTCCTCCGAAAGCCAAGCCCCACACCAGGACCAGCGCGAACCCGCCGACTGTGGTGACCCCGAGCAACGGGAACAGCAACACCGTGGCCGCGAGCGCGAACACGACGACGGCGACGGTACGGCGCAGCGCGGAACCCGCGGCCGAACCGGCGATGAAGTTGCTGACCAACCCGGCCACGCCGTACACCAGGAGCACCGAGCTGACCATTCCGGCACCGACCCCGGAAACGTCACGCAGCAACGGACTCAGGTACGTGAACGCGGCGTAGTGCCCTGCGACGATCAGCAGCGTGGCGAGCATGGCCGCCCGTACCGCCGGGTTACGCCACTGCGTGCGCAGCGCGGTCAGGTCGATCGGCGCGGCAGCGGCGAGCCGGGGCAACAACACGAGCATGCCGACGAAAAGCAGCAAACCGAGCCCGCCCAAGGTGAGGAACGCGGCACGCCACCCGACGAGCTCTCCGAGCCGCGTGCCCGCCGGTACGCCCAGCACGTTGCCTGCCGCGACGCCACCGAAGATGATCGAGGTGGCGCGGGGCACGTGGTGCGCGGGTACGAGTCGCACGGCCAGGCTGCCCGCGGTGGCCCAGAAACCGCCGATGGTCACCCCGACAAGCACCCGTGCGGCGATCAGCACCGGCAGGTTGTCCGCAAGGACTGTCATGACCTGCGCGACGACCATCAGCAGCAGCAACCCGGCCAGCAACAGCCTGCGGTCCATCCGCCGCGCGGACAGCGGCACCAGCAACGAGCAGATCGCGGCCACCACCCCCGGCGCGGTCACCAGCAGCCCGACCGTGCCGTCTGAAATGGACAGATCGGCACCGATCCTGGACAGCAACCCGACCGGCAACTGCTCGGCGGTGATCATCGCGAAGACCCCGACGCCGACGACCGCCACGGCCAGCCACCTTCGCGTCGTCGCCCGCTCGGTCCGCGGCGCGGCCAACCCTGTCGTCTCCATCTGACCCCCATCGGTAACAAAACCGTACCTAGTAACCTTCTACAACCTAGTACGCGATGGGTTACACTTGTCAACCAGGTAATCTTTCGTAACCAGAGGGAGCGGCCGGTGAGCGAGCCCACGTCGTTGCTGCGCAACGGTGACACCGCGTTCTGCCCCTACTACCACCAGGCTTTGGACATCATCGGCCGCCGCTGGGCAGGCGCGGTGATCCGCGCCCTGCTGACCGGCCTGACGCGCTTCAACGACATCGCCAACGCTTGCCCGGGCATCTCACACCGGGTCCTCGCGCAGCGGCTGCGGGACCTGGAACAGGACGGCATCCTCACCCGGCACGTCTACGACGAAGCGCCGGTGCGCATCGAGTACCGCCTCACCGACAAGGGCAAAGCGTTGGCGGAGCCGGTGATCATGCTCACCGCATGGGCGGAGGAGTGGATCCGCGACCGCCCCGGCGGTGCCGCGTCACCCAGCTAGGCGCGTCAGGATGCCCGCGACCAGGGCGACGCGGTCGGTCATGTCGGCGACGAGTACGTGCTCGTGCCGGGCATGTGCGCCCGCGCCGCTGGCCCCGAGACCGTCGAGCACGGGAACGCCAAGCGCGGCAACGAAGTTGGCGTCGCTCCCGCCGCCGACGCTGATCGGGGTGAGCGGGCCGCGGATGTCCGTCGCGACGTCGTTCGCGAGGTCGAACAGCCGCTTGCTCGACGGCGTGAGCCGCATCGGCGGCCGGTTCCACCCGCCGGTCACCGACATCCGCACGCGGGGATCCGGGGCCGCCAGATCCGGGTCCGACAGCCCGGCGAGGACCTGGTCGACCCGGTCGGCCTCGGTCTGGGTGGTCACCCGGATGTCGACCATGCCGTGTGCCTCGCCCGCGATGACGTTGCGCGCTGTGCCGCCGGTGATCGTGCCGACGTTGATCGTGGTGCCCGCCGCGCGGTCCTCGGCCGCGACGAGGTGCCCGACGGCCCGCGCCAGCGCGTGCACGGCGCTGGCCCCGGCCTCCGGGTCGTTGCCCGCGTGGGCCTCGATCCCTTGTGCGCCAAGGGTGAAGACGCCGACGCCCTTGCGTTCGGTCTTGACGTCCCAGCCGACGCCCGGCTCCAGCACCAGCGCGGCGAGACTGTCGGCGGCCGCCTGTTCGATGTACGGCCGGGACACCGGGCTGCCGAGTTCCTCGTCCCCGTTGAGCAGGAAGGTCACCGTCGGGCACGGCAGGTCCAGCGCCCGCAACGCCCGCAGCGCCCAGATCCCGGTGACCAGCCCGGCTTTCATGTCGTACACGCCCGGCCCGGTCACCTTGACACCGTCCACATGGAACGGCATGTCCGCCAGTGTTCCCGACGGCCACACGGTGTCGTAGTGGCCGATCAGCAGGACCTGGTCCTCGGTCGTGCCCCGGTAGGTCGCGGTCAGCACGTCGCCGTGGTCGGCCTGGACGTGCCGCCGCCACTCGTCGGGGGGCCCGAGCCGGTCGTCGAGCCAGGCCCTGATCAGGTCGGCCGTGCTGTCCAGCAACGGTTTCGCCGAACTCGGCGACTCCGACGCGACCAAGGTGGACAGATCGGCGAGGATCGGGTCGAGCCGCGCGCGGCACCACTGGTCTAGGGACATCGCGAACACCTTCCTCAGCGGACCGGTACGCCGGGACCGAGCGGCAGGCCGATTCCGTACCAGGCAAGGAACATCAGCAGCCACACGCACAGGTTCACCACGGCGATCGGCAGGACGAGGGACATCAGCGTGCCGACCCCGGCCGAGGGCCGGTAGCGGCGGATGAACCCGAGCGCGATGACGAAGTACGGGCTCATCGGGGTGACGCTGTTGGTGGGCGCGTCGGCGATCCGGAACAGCGCCTGCGTGGTCTCCGGCTGGATGTGCAGCAGCATCAGCATTGGCACGAGCACCGGCGCGACCAGCGCGTACATCGCCGATCCGCTGGTCAGCAGCAGGTTCATCAGGCTGATCAGCAGCACCGCGCCGATGAAGATGACCACTGGCTGCGCGCCAAGCGAGTCCAGCGCGCGGGCGCCGCTGATCGCGATCACCTGGCCGATGTTGGTCCACTTGAAGTAGCCGAGGAACTGCGACACCGCGAAGAACAGCACCAGCACCGGGACCAGTTCGCGCAGGCCCTGGCCCATCAGGTCGGGGAAGTCCTTGGGGGATTTCATGGTGCCGACCGTGACGCCGTAGACGGCGCCGATGATCATGAAGAACAGCATCAGGATCACCGCGATGTTGTTCATCAGCGGCGAGTTCACGATCGAGCCGCCCTCGCCGCGCAGCGGTGACCCGGACGGCACCATCGCCAGCACGACCAGCGCGACGTAGGCGCCCGCGGCGAGCAGAGCCCGCCGCACGCCCTTGCGCTCGGCCGCCGACAGCGTCATGTCCGGCAGTTCTTCGACGTCGGTGAGCTCCGGCTCGACGGCGTTCATCGCGGCCACCCGCTTGGCCACGACCAGTTCGGTGATGACCGTGATGCTGACCGCGAGCAGCAGCGAGGACGCCACCGAGAAGTAGTAGTTGGAAACCGGCGTGACCAGGTAGTCCGGGTCGATCGTGTGCGCGGCCGACGTGGTCAGCCCGGCGAATATGGCGTCGGAGCCGGTGATCACCAGGCCGATGCTGCTCGCGCCGCCGACCGACACGTACGCGACGACGGCGCCGATCACCGGGCTGCGGCCGACCGCGCGGAAGGCGATCATCGCGAGCGGGATCATCACGACGAACGCCGCGTCGGAGGCGATCTGGGCGAACATCGCGGTCAACGAGATCGCGAACGTGACCAGCTTGGCGGGCACCTTGGCCAGCGCGGCCCGCATCAGCGCGGGCAGCAGGCCGGTCTTGTCGGCCACCGCGACGCCGAGCATGACCACCACGATCAGCCCGAGCGGCGGGAAGTTCACGAAGTTCTTGATCAGGTCGCCGAGGATCATCTGCACGCCCGCGTCGGAGACCAGGCTCCTGACGCCGATCGTCTTGCCGTCGGCCGGTGACACCACGGAGACGTGTGCCAGCGACAGGATCCAGCTGGCGAGCACCACCAGCACGCTCATGATGACGAACAGCCAGAACGGGTGCGGCAGCTTGTTGCCCACCCGGTCGACCACGTCGAGCACGCGCAGCACGAACGACGTCACCGAACGCCGCTGTTTGGTCTCCCCGGACATGCCCACCTCCTTGTGTCGGCATCCAACGACGTTATGCAACGTTGTGTCAAGTCCAAGCTTGGTTCTGCACGCTTTGTTCAAGCTAGGATGCCGACGTGCACGCACTGGATGACGCGGATCTCGACCTGGTGGCCGCGCTGCAACTCGCCCCGCGCGCGCCGCTCAACGTCGTCGCCGATGTGCTGGGCACGTCGGCGAGCACCATCAGCCGACGGATGCAGCGGCTGCGGGAAGAGCGCCTGATGCGCGTCATCTCGACAGTGCACTGGCCGTTGTTCCTCAGCGGCAACCCGTACGTGGTGTGGATCCGGTGTGAACCGGGGAAAGTCGGCGAGGTCGCGGCCGCGGTACGGGGCGTACCGGAAGCGCAGTCCATTTTGGTCACCACCGGCGACGCCGACATCCATTGCACCATCTACCCGTTGGCCGGAACGGATCAGCGCAAGCTGCTGACGAAGACGCTGCCCGGCATCCCCGGTGTCGCGTCCGTCCAGTCGCACCTGGTGCTCCGGATCGCGCGGCGTGCCGTGTCGTGGCGGATCGACCGGCTCACCGACGAGCAGGCCGACGTGCTCGGCGCGTACGCGTCACCGGCCGACGCGGACGTCGGGGCCCTCACCGATGCCGAGTTCCAGACGCTGCGGTTGCTGTTCGACGACGGCCGGGTGTCCGCGGCCGAGGTCGCCAGGTCGTTGGACGTCAGCAGGTCGACCGCGCACCGGCTGCTCCAGTCGCTGCTCGACCGCGGCGCGGCGCGGCCCCGTGTGGAGATCGAACCGGCGGTGCTCGGTCACCCGATCACCGCGCTGCTCACGTTCGACGTGCGCCCCCGGCACATCCCGGCCGCGCTGGCGGCGCTCGGCGCGCACCGGTCAGGCAGGTTGACGGTGATGACGGCCGGTCCGGCGTCGATCATCCACCACGGCGTCTTCCGCGACGAGGACGATCTGGCCACGTTCGTCACCGACGACGTGGGCAAGCTCGACGGCGTCAGCGGGTTCACGATGTGCGTCGCACTGGGTGTGTTGCGCCGCCAGTGGATCGACCGCGACCACGACGTCCTCCTGGGACAGCGCAGGCACGAGATCCTGGGCCGCCAGCACCGGCAGACAGGCCACTGACACGCGATACCTGGGAGGCGGGTAGCTACGCGGAATCGCGCCTGGTCAGCGTGACCGGCAGGACCAGTCGCCGTGTCGGCGGCTCGTTGCCGGACCGCAGCGCGAGCAGCATCTCGATCATCCGCACGACCTGCTCGGCCGGGTCCTGGTGCACTGTGGTCAGCGGCGGTTCCAGCACCGGGGCCACGCGGGGGTTGTCGTCGAACCCCACGACCGCGACGTCGTCCGGGACGATCCGCCCGGCCGCCCGCAGCGCGCTGATCGCCCCGGCTGCCATCGGGTCACTCGCCGCGAACACCGCGTCGAGATCCGGCACCCGATCGAGCAGCGACCGCATCGCCTGGTCCGCACCCGCCTGCGTGAAGTCCGCGGCTTCCGCCCGCCCCTCTGTCACCATCCCCGCCGCCGCCATCGCCTCGCGCCAGCCGGCCAGCCGGTCACGCGCGGCGCGCTGGTCCGGCGGCCCGCTGATCGTGACGATTCGCTTGCGCCCCCGCGACAGCAGGTGCTCGACGGCCATCCTGGCGCCCGACCTGTTGTCGTAGTCCACTGTGTACACACCAGGGGCGTTGCCGACCGACGAGCCGCCGAAGACGATCGGCACCCGCAACTGCCGCAACGCGGCCGCGAGCGGATCGCCTGTGTGCGGTGCGAACACCAGCGCCCCGTCGACGTGCCCGCCGTCGAGGAACTTCATCGTGCGCGGGATGTCCTCCCGGTTGTCGACGAACATCAGCAGCAGCTGGCTGCCCCGGCCGGCCAGTTCGCGGAACGCCGCGCGCATGACGACCAGGTAGTACGGGTCGTCGAGGATTCTCGACTCCGGTTCGGACAACAACAGCGCGACCGCGCCCGTTCGTTTGGTCACTGGTGCCACGCGATTCCCCCCTGTCTGATCGCGACCACCCTATGGCCATTCCGGGACGATGTGCCACGACCGCGCTTCCCCGTTCGAAGTCTTCGCGTATCCGGTGATCAGGCAGGAAACGCCCGCTGTCAGATTCTGCGCCGGTCCGCGAAGTTCCAGAACAGCAACGCGATCAGGGCGATGGCGGCACCGAGGACACACACTCCGGTCCACCCGGCGTGCGTGTAGGTCACAGTGGACACAATGGCGCCGGTGGCGCTGCCGATCGAATAGAACACCATATACCCGGCCGTCAGCCGACTCTGTGCTTCCGGCCGGGTGCGGTAGACGAGACTCTGGTTGGTCACGTGCACGGACTGGAGGCCGAAATCGATCGCCAGCACGCCGATGACAAGCCCCCACAGCGACTGGGGCAGCAACGCGATCGGGATCCAGGACACCAGCATGACCACGAGGCCGATTGCGGTGACGCGCTGGCCATGACCGCGGTCGGTCAGCCGCCCGGCGTGCGACGCGCCGAGCGCGCCGACGGCTCCAGCGAGGCCGAACAAGCCGACCTCTGTCGTGGACAGGGAATACGGCGGCGCGCTGAGCGGGAGCACCATGGGGGTGGCGATGACCGTGAACCCCATGAAGATCAGTAACGCGAGGACAGCACGCGTCCGCAACACGGGAACCGTCGCGAACAACGTGAACAGGGATCCGATCAGCTTCGGGTAGGTAATCCGTTCCCGCGGTTCGCCGCCCGGCGGCAGCTTCATCCACAGCAGACCGGCCATGGCCAGAGCCGCGGCGGCGGCGAGGACGTACACCGCCCGCCACCCCGCCAGGTCGGCCACGGTGCCGGACACGGTCCGGGCCAGCAGGATGCCGATGACGATCCCGCTGGTGACGATGCCGACGACGCGGCCACGGCCGGAGTCGTCCGCCATGCCCGCCGAGTAGGCGACGAGAACCTGGGTGACCACCGTGAGGGCGCCAACGGCCGTCAAACCGATCAGCAGCACAGCCGTCGTCGGCGCCAACGCGACCGCGACCAACGCGAGAGCGGAGAGCACCGTCTGCCCGACGACCAGCCGCCGCTGGTTCACCAGGTCGCCGAGCGGGACGATCAGCACCAACCCGGCGCCGTACCCGACCTGGGTGACCGTGCCGACAATGCCGACGACGGCGTGGCTCAGGCCCATGTCGGCGCTGATCACGTCCAGCAACGGCTGGGCGTAGTACACATTGGCGACCGCCAGCCCACACGCGACCGAGAACATCAACGCGGTCCGTCTGCTCACACCCGCCTTGGCCATTTGCGGCACGATGCCCCCATGATTGCGGTTTCACTTTGCAACCACCTCAGCATGGCAGATCGCAGTTTCACTTTGCAACCAGTATCGTCGCTCGGAGGAAACCACGAGAGGGGGCCGCCGCATGCCGAAGCGAACCAGCCACGAGGACGCGAGCTGCACCGTCGCGCGGCCGCTCGACGCGATCGGCGACGGCTGGTCGTTGCTGATCATCCGGGACGCCTTCGACGGCCTGCGCCGGTTCGGCGAGTTCCAGCGCAACCTCGGCCTGGCCAAGAACATTCTCTCGGCCAGGCTGCAGAACCTGGTCACGCACGGGATCCTGCGAACCGTCCCGGCAGGCGACGGCAGCCCGTACCAGGAGTACGTGCTGACCGAGAAGGGCCGCGGCCTGTTCCCGGTGCTGGTGGCGTTGCGGCAGTGGAGCGAGGAGCACTTCTTCGGGCCGGAGGAGAGCAGGACACGACTGGTCGACGCCCAGGACGGTCAGCCGCTCCCGCCGCTGCGGATCCTCTCCCACGACGGCAGGGAACTCGGCCCCGAGGACACCACCCCCATCACGCACAACGGTGACAGCTGAGAGGCCAGTCCTCGACCACCGCCCCGGCGTCACTTCTCGTGACGCCGGGGCGGTGTCATGCTGTTCAGCGGCCGGTCATTCCCCGGGAGTGCGCTTCGCCCATATGAGGTGCGGTTTGACGTTGCTCCGGTTACGCAGATAGCGCAGTGCGTTGCCCGGTTCAGCGAGCGCGTACTGGTTCCGCCCGTCGGCAGTCACCATGTAGGCACCATGGTCGAGCTCCAAACCCCATCCCACGATCTCCGCGTCAGTCTGTTCACCGAACTCCAGCACCACTGCGAAAACACGAGGCGCTTGATCGGTGACGATCTGCGCGATCATGGTGTTGAAATCCATGTTGGCGGCGTCGAAGGCCGGCTCGGCTGCCTGGTCACTCATTTCGCTCACTCACTCTCTGGCGCTGTGGCCTCTACCTGGTCAGTGCTGCCACCGGTAGTCTCGACATCACGTGCTGTGAGGTGAATGGGAAAGGTGTTCACAGAGTGTCCACACCTGTGACCGTGTCCGGAGCTCGGCTCAGGGCCGAACGCGAGGGTGCCGGGATGTCGCTCACCCAGATGGCGAGTTCCGTCAAGTTTTCCAAGTCATTGCTTGGCATGGTGGAGACCGGCCAGCGAACGGCCTCGGTCGACCTGGTCGAGGCGTACGAAAGAGTCCTAGGGGTCGACATGTGGCGCAAGGACATCACGCACTCGAACCTGCTCATCCTCACCAAAGCCAGTCGGGCAACACTGCTGGCGGGCGTCGAGCAAGGTGACCCCGGCCCGCTGCGCACCACGCCGACAGCGCACCGGACGGACGTGAGTCTAGGCAACGTCGTGTCGGACAAGGCGGCGGAGTGGTTCCGGAAGTGGGCGGTCGACGGCGACACCGCGACCCTGCGGACGAACTCCCTGAGCGTCATCGCCAAACTGCCCGGCAAGCAGAACGCCGACCTGGTGGTCCAGGTCCTCGAGAACGACCCCAAGGTGCGTCGTCTGGTCGTGGCGAGCGAGATCTCCCGGCTCACACAGGTCGACTGGAAGACCGCGCTCAAGGGCGCCGACGACCCCACCACCATCCCGGAGCCACGAAAGCTCGCCGCGAAACTGGCGAAGGGCGCGATCAACCCCAAAGGCACCGAGTCCAGGTGGGCGTGCACCTACTTGCTCACGGGACTGGTGCCTGTCCTCGGGCGTTAGCTGTTCAGCCACTTGGTCGCGGCGTCGCGTGCCGGTCTGGCGCGGTCACCACTCCCAAGTTCGCACCAGGTCGCCGATCCGGCCGGTGTCCCACGCGCCGCAGCCGATCATCAACCGGTAGCGCAGCCGGAGTGTCGCGCCGACAGGCAGGTCCAGCGGTTCGTCAAACGCCAGCGAAGGGTTGACACCCGGGTACGGCTCGGTGCGCGCGAACCACCGGCCGGGCGGGTTCGCCGGATCCCCCTGGCACACCACAGTGGACATCCGGTCAACCTCGTCGTGCGTACCGACGAACGCGAGCCAGTCCGCTCGTTCGCCCATCAACTCGGGCCCGGTGCGGCCGTCCGGCGCCAGGATCGTGCCGCCGGTGAACGAACGCGGCCCGCGCCAGAAGAACCCGCAGTACCCGGCCTGTTCCCGGCCGAACACGGTCGGGCTGCCGAACTCCAGCACCGCGCCACGCACGTTGCGCAGCTCGAAGGTCAGGTCGAGCCACCAGCAGTCGACGTCGAGCACGTGGTCGATCGTGCGGCGCTCGGCGATCCACGTCTCGCCCGCGGCGGTGATCCAGTCGATCTCCTCGGTCCACGCGCCGGTGAACCCCCGGTGCACGAGCGAGCCGACGTTGCGGTCATCGCGAGCCCCTTGTGCCAGCGGTAGTCGTGGGGCCGGTGGCCGCTGACGACGTCGCCGTCGAGTGACCGCAGCGGGTGGAAGCTCGGGCACGGGCACTCGGAGGCCGGGGTGTCCGGGCGGTAGGTGTACCGCAGCAGTTCGGTGTTCGTGCCCGACAGCGTCAACGTCAGCGCGCGCCCGTCGTCCACAAGGGTCACTGGTCCGTTTCTCCGTCCATCCGGTGGTAGTACGGGTCGTCCGGGCCGATCTCGCCGTTGCGCACCGGGCGGGCGGTGAAGGCCGACTTGTAGATGGCCGCGACGAGTTCCAGCGCCGCACGTCCTTCGCTGCCGGACAGCGGCGGCCGGTCACCCGTGGCCATGGCGTCGAGGAAGTACGGCAGCTGCGCGGAGTGTGAGCTGGGTACGTCCTGCGGGATGTCGGTCCACGACCCGATCCGCTGGGCGTCGCGGACGTGCACCGCGGGTGTGTAGCGCCAGTCGGCGTTGCGGTAGCCGTAGAGGTGGGTCAGTTCCACCGTGGCGTCGGCCAGGTCGACGCGGATGTAGCTCTCCTCGCGGGGCGACAGCGCACTGTTCACAATGGACGCCATGGCGCCGTTGGCGAATCGGACCGACGCCATCGACACGTCCTCGGTGTCCACGGCACGGGCCAGCCGCCCGGCCATCGCGCGGACCTCCTGCCACTCGCCCAGCATCGCCAGCAGCAGGTCGATCTGGTGGATGCCGTGCCCCACCGTGGTTCCGCCGCCTTCGGTGTCCCAGCGGCCACGCCACGGCACGTCGAAGTAGCTTTGGTCGCGATACCACGTTGTCGTGCACAAGGCCACCAACGGCTGGCCGAGCGCGCCGGAGGAGATCAGGTCGACGGCGTTGCGGGCGCCGGAACCGAAGCGGTGCTGGAACACTACGCCCGCGTACGGCCCACCGTCGGTCTCCGCGGCCTCGATCCTGGCGTACTCGGCCAACGACAGGCAGGGTGGTTTCTCCAGCAACACCCACGCGCCCGCTTGTAGTGACCGCACGGCGATGTCCGCGTGCGTCGCGGGCGGGGTGCACACGATCGCCAGGGTCGGGCGGCAGTCGGCCAGCATCGCGTCGACCGTCGCGTAGGCCGACGGGATGTCGTACTGGCGTTGGAAGTCAGCGAGGCGCTCCGGGTCGCTCTCCACGGCCGCGACCAGTTCCACCCGATCGGCTGACGCGCGCAACGCCGGGATGTGCGAGGTTTCCGCGACCACCCCGCAGCCGATGATCGCGGCGTGGACTTTCTGGTGCTGTGTCATTTGTGTCCTTCAGTCTCGCATCGGACCCGCTGCGGTGTTGATCTTTACGGCGGGCCGCGGGTGAGTCCAGTGCGGCGCGCACCGATTCCCCGGAACGGTTCGACCGTAGCCCTGCGCGCCCGGTCCTGGTGTGCGACGCTCGAAGGAGTGAAAATCGGTGCGACGAAAGGGACTCCCGTGCGAATCGCGCTCATCGGGGCCGTGTGCGTTGCCGTGCTCGCCGGTTGCGGCCAGACGAACCCGGGAGGCGGGACCAGCCCGTCCGCCACCCGGCCGACCGCGGCCAAGAACTCGTGGACGATGCCTGACCTGGTCGGAAAGCAGTTGCAGGAGGCGCAGGACACCATCCAGCGCGTGACCGGCAACTCGACGTTCCTGACCCGCTCGCACGACGCCACGGGCAAGGGCCGCCAGCAGGTCGCGGACCGCAACTGGAAGGTGTGCAGCCAGAACGTGGCGGCGGGCACGGCGTTCAACGCCGACACCGTGATCGACTTCGGGGCGGTGAAGACCGAGGAGAAGTGCGGCTGAGCCGTCCTTGCGCCGACCGACCTGATCACTTAGGTTAGCCTAACCTAGAGTTGGGATGAAGTGGTCATGTCGAGAGTCAAGCCGCCCGAGCGCAGGAAGATGATCAGGGCGACGGTCGCGCGCACGACGCGGATCAGCCGGAACTTCGTCACGGTCACCCTGACCGGTGACGAGCTGGCCGAGTTCGAACACCAGGGCTTCGACCAGTGCGTGCGGCTGTTCTTCCGCCGCGACGGCCAGGACCTGCTGACCATGCCCACGTTCTCCAACAACGCGTGGCTGGCGCAGTTCCTGCTGACAAGGGTGGCCCACCGGCCGTGGGTGCGCAACTACACGGTCCGAGCGTTCCGCACCGACCCGCTGGAGATGGACATCGAGTTCGCACTGCACGGCGACGCGGGACCGGCGTCGGTCTTCGCGACCAGTGCCCTGCCCGGCGACCCGGTCGGCATCTTCGACGAAGGCATCGGCTACCTGCCCACAGCGGACGCGTCACGCCAGCTGATCGTGGCGGACGAGAGCGCGGTCCCGGCGGCACTGGCCATACTGGAGCGCGCGCCGGAAACACTGAGCGCCGACGTGTACCTCGAAGTACCGCACACCGACGACATCCGGGAACTCGAAACCAAAGCCACGGTGACCGTGCACTGGCTCGCCCGCAACGACTCCGGAGAAGTGCCCGGCAAGCTGGCGCTGCGAACACTCAAGGACACAACCCTCCCGGAAATCCCGCAGTACACGTGGGTCGCGGGCGAGAGCGCCCTGGCCACCGGAGTACGCCGACATCTCGTGCAGGAGCGTTCCGTACCGAAGTCGGCGGTGACCTTCATCGGCTACTGGCGGCACGGGAAAGCCAGCCCGGGCTGAGCAACAGCGTTGGCTCACGGCTTGCGCGCAAGCGCAGAGTGGGCGGCCTGCGCGCATGCGCGGGGTTGGCGGCCTGCGCGCAAGTGCGGGGTTTGCGCCGCGCGCAAGCGCAGGGTTTGCGGCGTGCGCGCCAGCGCAGGGTTTGCGGCTCGCGCGCAAGCGCAGGGGTGGGCTTCGGGGGTGTCTCCTGCCCGTCGGCCTGGGCGAAGCCAACCACGGGCTGTCAAGAGGTCGGCCTGCCCGGGAGGCCCAGCGATGGCGGTACCGATCCTCTTGATAGTCCGTGGTTCCCTGGGGCAGGTCGACGGGCAGGAGGCGCCCTCGCCTCGGGTACACACAACAGGATCTCGGCTGTGGGTAGGGAGTACACCCATTCCATCTCCTGCTTGGAGGTCTGCCACCCGGCGAGGGGCTATCTTTTCCCCCGCCGCATCCGAGCCTTGACCAGGAGTAAGGCGTGGTCACCCGACCCGGAACTGGAGATCCCGGGTCTGAAAAGACAAAAAGAAGGGGTCCCTCGCCGGGAGGCAGACCTCTGAGCAGGAGGTCTTCGCGTCGTGTTCTTCCCGGCGCATGTTTTTATGACCCGGGGTTCAGGGCGCGGGCGTCCCCTGCCCGTCGACCTGCCCCAGGGAACCACGGACAGTCAAGAGGATCGGTACCGCTATCGCCGGGGCTCTTCGGGTAGGCCGACCTCCTGACAGCCCGTGGTTGGCTTCGCCCAGGCCGACGGGCAGGAGACACCCCCGAAGCACCACTCTGCGCTAGCGCGCAGGGCCGCAAACCCCTGCGCTTGCGCGCAGGCCGCCCACCCCCCTGCGCTTGCGCGCAGGCCGCCCACTTCTGCGATTGCTCACCAGGCCGTGCCCGCGAACGGCTAGCTCCAGTCGCTGAACCACGCAGTGCTTGCCGTGGAGGCCGCCTTACCGGCATGCGACGCCCGTAACCCGGGGACGGTGTCGGAAAACCGCCAGATCTTGTTCCGCGTGCCTGGTGGGGTGGGGGCATGCTGTCTCGTCCGTTGCGCAATCGGGTCACGCCTGCTGGGGATTTGATCTCCACTGAGCATCGCGGGACCATGTACGGCAACCGGGGTGTGCTGCACAACGACGACCTTGTGATTGTGCGGCGGCATCAGGTCCGCCGGTGGCTCGTGTGCGTTCTGGAGTTCCGGGGGCGACGCCGCCAGATCATGCGGCCGCGTCATTTCACCGAGCTGTTCTTTCACGACGAGGCCGTTGCGCTGGCTGCTGGGCACCGGCCGTGTGCCGAGTGCAGGTATGCGGAGTATCAGATGTTTCGGGCCGCGTGGACCGATGGGCTGGGGCTGTCTCGACGTCCCAGTGCGGACGAGATGGACAGTGTGCTGCACCGTCAACGCGGGGTCGTCGACGGCGTTCGTGTGACGCACCCGGCCTCGTGGGACGCGCTGCCTGACGGGGTGTTCGTCCTGCGGGACGGCGACTACTGGCTCCTGTACGACCGGGTGCTGCGGCGGTGGACGCCCGCCGGGTACGACGCGCCTCGGGAGCTGTTCGACGGACCCGCCGACGTGTTGACCCCCTTGTCCACCGTGGCCGCGATCAAGGCTGGATACCACCCCGTTTGTGGACCTTTCGACGGTCCGGTCTCCTCCCTTTGACCGACGTCTTCTCCTTCTCCCGCTTCTAGGGTCGCGGGAGTGATTCGTTCAGGGAGGAACGCCGTGGGGGTCGAAGTCAAAGCACGCGGGATCGTCGGGGTGGTTGCCGCTTGCCTTCTTGTCAGTGGGTTCTCCGCCAGTGCGAGTGCCGAGGCGGCACTGTCCGGCGACACGATCTTCCTGCCCAATGTGGATGACGATCAGCGGCGCTGTCGGGTCGAGCCCGTTGATCTCGACGCGCTCGGCGGGGAGGTCGACGCCCGGCTCGCGGCGTGCAACGACGCCGCCGACGAGCGTGTCAACGGGTTGCGTGACGAAGCCGACCTCGCGCGGGTGCGGGTCGGACGCGGTGGTGGGCGGTTCGGGGTGATCGGTGTGGACTCGCGGGCGCGGGTCTTCGTCAAACGTCGTGGCTCCTTCGACCCGGACACGCGGTTGTCGGCCGCCGAATTGCGCTCCGGCGTCGAACTCGGTGTGGAGGGCAAGGACATCCTCCGTGACCCTGCCCAGTGGGACGGCTGGGTCACGGTCACGCTGACCGTCGACGACCGGGTCAAGGCACGGCACCGGATGCGGGTCGCTCCCCTTCTCCTGCAGAACGACCTGCAGCCCGCCACCACCGTGTTCGCCGCCCGTCCCAACACCGGGCCGGGCTGGGTCGACCGTCCGGGGCCCGGCACGATTCCCGCGTTGCCCCAGGACTTCCCCGGTGACTTCGAGAAGTTCAGCACTCCGCTGCGCCAGGAGGCACCCGACATCCGGTTCGTCAAGGGGACATCCTCCTGGTGGAAGGACGTCTGGTGGCAGGACCTGTTCGAGCCCGCCACCGCCAGCATGCCGACCAGGCACGGCGTCCAGACCATGCGGGTGGCCATCCGGTCCGCCAACGTCTTCCAGGTCCCCGACGGCAAGGGCGGCACCGTCCTCACTCCCCGACCGGCCGGGCGGCTGGTGTTCCGGGACCTGCGCGGGCCCGACGTCGGCGTCGTGCAGCAGTACACGCTTGAGGACCGGCACTTCATCCACGACCAGCGCAACGCGACCGGCAACATCGAGTCGTTGCCGCCATACCGCGGTTTCCCGCAGGGACGCCTGGTTCACGGCACCGGCTTCGACAACGTTCTCAAGCCGGACAAGGCGTTCATCACCATGCTCACCGCGCAAGGGCAGCAGCCGCCGGTGGTCATCGACACCTCCTGGCTCATCGTCGGTCACGCCGACGAGACCATGCACGTCATCCGCGCCGACAACGCCCGCGGGTGGACGTTGATGGTCGCCGACCCGAGACTGGCCGAGCGGCTGCTGCGCGAAGTCCCCCAGGACACCAGGCTGCTGGCCGACACCGGCGCCAGTGCCAAGCCAACCGCCGGTGAACTGCTCGGCGACCCGGCTTTCCTCGGCGACAATGAACAAGCCGCTCGGCACATCGACAACCAGGTCGGGGTCATGCTCGCGGAAACCGGGCTGCGGGCCGACGAGCTCGTCCGCGTTCCCGTCCTCTTCCGCAAGTACGCCGAGGTCCCCCTGTTCTACGCGTGGACGCCGGGAATCCCCAACGGGCTGTCGTTGACCGATCGCTTGTTCGCCGCGCCCGATCCACATGGGCCCGTCGTGCGGGGCAAGGACGTCTTCCGGCAAGCCACCGAACGAGCCGTCGCCGCGTCCGGCGTGCGGATCCGGTGGATCGACGACTTCCGGTGGGCGCACATCGGCGGCGGCGAGGTGCACTGCACCACCAATGCCTGGCGGGACACCAGTTCCGCCAAGCCATGGTGGAAGTGACCGCGAGCGTGTCCGGCCTTCACGGCACCCAGCGAACGGCATCGTCCGGTCAGGCGAAGAACGGTGCTTCCCTGTCCTCCTCGCCGTGGTCGTCGTCGGAGTCGAAACCCACTCGGATCTGGATGCTGTGCGGCTCGGTCAGCTCGTCGAAGATCTCCAGCGCGCGCCGCCAGTTCTCGTGCCCTTCGACGAGGTCACCGCCCGCGTAGCAGACCACGCCGAGGTGGTGGAACGTGATCGCCTCGCCGCGTCGGTCGTTGATCTCCTGGCGCAGCACGAGCGCCTTCCGCAGGTACTGTTCGGCCGATTCGAAATCACGCGCGTGGTAATTGGCGCAGCCGAGGTTGTCGAGCGTGTTGCCCTCGGCGAAATTGTCGCCGATCTCCTGGGAGATCCGCAGCGCCTGGTTGTAGTAGCGGATCGCTTCCTCGTGGCGTTCGAGATCTTCGTAGACGTCGCCGAGGTTGTCCAGCACAGCGCCTTCGCCGTAGCGGTTGTCGATCTCGCGGCAGATTCGCAGCGCCTTCTCGTAGCATTCGATGGCCTGTTCGGAACGCCCCAGTTTGCGGTGGATGTCGCCGAGGTTGCTCAGGGTGTTGCCTTCGCCGTACCGCTCGCCCAGTTCCCGCCAGATCTGCAGCGCCTGCCGGTAGTGGTCGACGGCTTCGTCCAGGCGGCGCAGCCCGCGGTAGGCGCCGCCGAGGTTGCGCAGCGTGCTGCCTTCGCCGTAGCGGTCGCTGATCTCGCGGAACAGTTCGAGCGCGCGTTGGTAGCACTCGATGGACTCGTCGAAGTGCCGCAGCTTGCGCAGGGTGTTGCCGAGGTTGTCCAGCGTGCTGCCTTCGCCGTAGCGGTCGCCGATCTCGCGGCGGATCTGCAGCGCGCGCTGGAAGTACTCCGCGGCCTTGGTGAACCACCGCAGGTCGTAGTAGGCGATGCCGAGGCTGTTGAGGGTCCACGCCTCGGCGTACGGGTCGGCGAGCTCGCGGGCGGCCTGCAACGCGATCTTGTGCACGCTGATCCAGTCCGCCCAGTGCTTGCGCAGGTTGAAGAAACCGAGCAGGGCGGCCGGGAGTTTCCACGCGACGGCGTACTCCCCGGCCTGCTCGGCCTGCCGGGTCGCGGCGACCAGGTTGGCCCGTTCGGCTTTGAACCACGTCAGTGCCTCGTGATAGGTGGCGAAGGCCTCCGGCTGCTGCTGCCCGTCGGTCAACTGCGGCAGCGCCGCGCGACGGCGTTGTGGCGCCAGGAGCCGGGCCGCGGCGTCGGCGCTGTAGAGGTACCAGCTCAGGACACGGCGTACGGCCTCGTCGCGGTCCTGTTCGGATTCGGCGTCCATCGCGCACTCGGCGGCGTACATCCGCAGCAGGTCGTGCAGCCGGTACCGGTCGCGCCCGACCTCCTCCAACATGTGCGCGCCCGCCAGCGTGTCCAGCAGTTGCCGGGCCTTGCCGGGCACCAGACCGGCCAGCGCACCAGCCGCGGCGATGCTCACCTCGGGCCCCGGGTGCAGCCCGAGCAGCCGGAACAGGCGCGCGGCATCCGGCTGCAACGCGTTGTAGCTCCACGAGAAGACCGTCCGGACCGCGGTCGCCTCGTCGCCGTTGGACAGCTGGTCGAGACGATCGTGCTCGGCGGACAACCCGCGAACCATGTCAGCCAGGCGGAGGCTCTCGTGGACGGCGCCGCGCTCGGCCACGATCCGCAACGCCAACGGCATGTAGCCGCAGAGCCTGGCCAGTTCGGCGCAGGCGTCCGGTTCCGCGGCGGCCCTCGCCTCCCCGACGATGTCGGTGACGAGCGCGATCGCGTCCGGCTGCGGCAGCACATCCAGGTTCACCCGGACCGCACCGTCCCACGCGATCAGCCCTTCCAGCCGGTTGCGGCTGGTCACGACGACGAAGCAGGTCGAGTGGCCGGGCAACAGCCTGCGCACCTGCTCGGCGGTGCGGGCGTTGTCCAGCACGATCAGCACGCGCTGCCCGGTGACCACTGACCGGAACAGCCTGGTCTGCTCGTCCAGGTCCGCGGGGATGCGCTGGGCGTTGACGCCCAGCGCGCCGAGGAGTTTGCGCAACGCGTCCGCCTGGGACATCGGCCGCTGGTGCGGGTCGAAGCCACGCAGGTTCAGGTACAGCTGGCCGTCGGGGAAGTCCGCGGCCACCTGGTGCGCCCAGTGCACGGCCAGCGCGGTCTTGCCGACACCGGCAGGTCCGTCGATCACGGCGACGCCGACCGCGGCCCGCAGCGCGTCGAGGCGTTCCAACTCGGCGGTGCGGCCGCTGAAACCGGGGACGTCGTGCGGCAGTTCCCTCGGCGAATGCCACTCCGCCCGCGGCGACTTGGCCGGGACGACCCGCCCGACGACCGTGCGGACCAACGGCTGCAGACGGTCGATCAGGCGCTGGCGCGGCTGGCCCGATGGGAGCGCCGGGTAGTCGGCGGCGGGCAGTTCCGCCGGCCGGAAGTCCCAGTGTTCCCGCAGGCCTTCGCCGTCGTGCAGGGTGCTGGCCGCCGCCGGGCCGGTCGGCAGGCCGTAGCGGCGGATCTCCACGTCGACGTCGGCCATGGCCTGGCCGGGGTCGGCCGTCTTGAGCAGGTCCTCCGGCAGCCGGATCCACGCGGCGGTGGCGGACTCCTCCTTCACGCCGACGAAGACCTCGCGGTACGTGTCCGGCCGGATCGCCGGGTCCGGCTCGACGACCTGGCGGTAGAACCAGTCGGAGACCATCAGCGAGAACACCCCGCGGGAGGCGGCCAGCACCGCCTTGAGCACGGGGGCGTCCAGCATCCTGCAGGTGAAGTTGACCGTGTGACCAGCGATTCCGCGGTCGTCGAAGTCGATCTTGCCGACGTGCACGGCCACTCTGAGCCGGATCTGCGCCTCGACCGCGTAGATCGCGTTGTTGCGGCGCAGCGCGGCGGCCAGCCGGTGCGGCAACTGGTCGACCAGGTTGGTGTGCGCGATGTCCGGCGGCACGAGCACGAGCACGCCGTCACCCCGGTCCTGGCTGGTGTCGCACGCCTGCCACGGGATCCCGGCCTCGTTGAAACCCTGTTCCAGCGACTCGTACAGGTTGCGGCGCACGGCCGACTGGTGCAGGTCGGTCCGGCTGGAGAACCCCTCCACGTCGACCGCGACGATCGCGCGGTGCATGCCAGGCTGAGGCATGTCTGTCCCTCCCCTCAAGACAACCCCCAGGAAAAGCAGACCCGTGAAGGTCTGCCACACAGTAACCCGTTGATCGATCGGGCACCGAACTCCGGGCCGATCCGAACAGTGAGCAGACCGCGAACGCGAATGTCAAGGGCGGATGACACACACGGCGGGGAAACTCCAGCCCCGACAGCGATGTCGTCCACACAAGACACTCTAGAAGTCCTAAAGTGACTGTCACTTGTAGACTATCGAGCGATGGCTGTTGCGCCTTCCCCGCACGAGTCCCGTCATCGCCGGGCAGCGCTCCGGAGCGACGACTGGCCCGCGCCAAACCGGATGGCCACCACGTAGTTCACCCGGCGAAGCTTCAGAAGGACTTCCAGGGGTGCGACAATTCCGCGGTGGCCAATCGGGGGCGCTGATGCTACGGATACACTTCACGACCGAAGACCTCACCCGGATACGGATCAGGGCACAGCCGCATCCCCTCTGGGAGGTCCTGCTCAGCCTGCACCTGCTGCAGACGAGGCACGGCGCCGCGGTGTACGGGCCGTGGCGGCGCGGCGCACGCGCGGCGTTGGGACCATCCAGCGACATGCTGACCACACTGGCCCCGCCGAAGGGGTACTCACCGGACTTCCTGACCCCGTATGTGGACAGCCCCGACCTCGACGACGGGCTGGAAGCGCTCTTGAGCACCAGCAGCGCGACACTGCGCGCGGACATGAGCAGGCTCGCCGGGCAGACCAGACTGCCGGGCTGGGCGTCGCGGCTGGCATCCGGCGATGTCGACGTCATGCGCAAGCTGGCCGACCGGATCCGGCACTACCACGCCCAGGCGCTGCTGCCGTACGCCCAGGTGCTCAAATCCCACGTCGCCGCGGAATGGTCGCTGCGCGCCGGGTTGACCATGACACACGGCCTCGAACACGTGCTGTCCACGCTGCACCCGTCGATCCGGTGGACCGCGCCGGTCCTCGAAGTCGGCTACCCCGTCGACCAGGACCTGCACCTGCACGGCCGCGGACTGGTGCTCGTCCCGTCGTTCTTCTGCTGGCAGACACCGATGTCGTTGGTCGACACCACGACACAACCGGTGCTCGCGTACCCGATCGACCCGGTCATCGGCTGGGCGACGTCGGGCGGGCCCGGCCGGCCGCCGACCCAGGACACGCTGGTGGCGTTGCTCGGCCGGACCAGGGCGACGGTGCTGCGGACCATCGCGGACCGCCCGAGCCTGAACACCACGCAACTGGCTCGCGCGACCGGCACGACACCGTCCGGCGCCTCGCAGCACGCCGCGGTCCTGCGCGCCGCGGGCCTGGTGATCACCCAGCGACGCAACGGATCGGCCGTGCACACCCTGTCCGGACGAGGGGTGGCACTACTGGACCGTCCGGCTCCCCGGCAGGGCGGAGGAGAGCCGGACGGCGGCGGGAATCAGGCCGAGTAGCCCTTCGGGGGAATCAACGTCGCCAACTGGTTGAACGAGATCCAGTATTGCTGGTAGCCGCCGAAGTTCGCCGGGTCGGCGATCTTGACACTGGAGTTCGAGCTGTCGTACCCGATGACCGTGAAGTAGTGCCACACGGTGTAGTTCGGGTAACCAGGCGGGTGGTTGTTGGCCGGTGCGACGATGTTGGCGACAATCGCCCATCCCCGGTCGATGTCGTACACGACGTCGCGCCACAACAGGTCGCGCTGCGCCTGCGTCGGCGGATCGTTGGGCATTTCCTTGGTCTCGTAGTAGCTCGTGCCCAGCCTGTTGTTGAGCACGCGCGTGACCTGGCCGATCCAGTCCGTGCCGTTGGTGGTGGTCGGCAGCTCGTTGGCGAGCTGCTGCTGACTCGGGAGGTTCCCGGTCTTGGCCGAGAGGGCGATCCGCGTCGCGGCCGGTCCGCACCAGTAACCGGTCTGCTGGATCTGGTACTGGATGGTGAGCACCTTCGCGGCCTGGACGCCGTGGACCTTGGCGGGCGCGGGCATGGCCCGCACCCACGCCGGAGCCGGTGCGACGTCCGTCGCGAGAATGCCGTTGCCGTCAGTGCCCGCCGTGGCCACGACGGGCGCGCAGACCAAGCCCGCCGCGGTCACGACGGCCAGGAGCGATGTCGAGAGTCTCATACGCCGGTTCCTTCACTGGCAGGGAATGAAACGGCGGCGCCAACCTGATACCCAGGCTGACGGTTGGAAATTAACAAGACAAGGCGTTTCAGCGAGGGCTGAATCCAGGTGACGAGAAGCCGAAACCGCCCAAGACGCGTTATGGAACAGTCAGCTGAAGTGGTAGCCGCGCGGTCCCAGGCCGTCCCCCGGCCGCGGGGATTGCCGGAAGTGCGCGTTGACCGCGGGCAGGTAGGACAGCACGAAGCCCACACCGACCGCTGCGACGAAGACGAGGCACAGCACCGCGCCGACCGTCTCCAGCGTCTCCGGACGCCTGTCGTCGAACACGTCGAGGGCCTGGACCACCGCGAGGAGGCTCAATGCGACGCCGAGCACGCACAACGTCACCCGCGCCCATTGCCTGCCGTACTCGAACTGCCGGACTATCGCCACGTACGTCGGCAGCAGGCAGAGCACCATACTGGTCACCAGAGCCGAAGCGATCGCGTTCGTGCCCGTGGCCCAGTCGATCCAACTGCGACCGTGGCTGGGGAGGCTGTCGATGAACGACACCGCGACGATCACGGCCATCGCCGCGACCGCGACCAACCAGGCCAAGCCCGCGATGACCGTGGCTTTGACGCGTGTCGCATACAGGTTGTAAGAGCGGAAGTAGGTGTGCGCGCTCGGGGTGAACGACAGGATCGCCGCGGCGACCACGAAGAGCGTGCGTGTCACCTCGATGAGGACCATGACCGCGTTCGCCTCCGACTCGCCCGCGACCAGCACTGTCACACCGATGACCAGGGTCCACACGTAGTAGACCGCCATCCCCGTCAGCGCGACGCGCGCCACCGGCTTGCCGCGGCCGAAATGCGTGATCGTCACTATCGCGACGACGATCATGAACGCGGCGTTCGCGAACACCCTCGGCATGTCGTCCCAGCGGATCTTGTCGGCCACCGTGGCGAAGGTGACGAACGCGATGAGCGCCGTCAGCAAGGCAGCGAGCCACCAAAGGGCAACAGCGACCTGTACTGGGCCCGGTCGCGTTTGTCGCCCGTCACGCATCATCGCGTCCGTCATGTCGGCACGGTAGGACCATCCGCATGGGAGGGGTCCCAAATCCCGTTCGTCCCGTTCATCCGGCTCATTCCGCTTTCCGGATCGGAGAACTGAACAATTCGGGCGTCGCACGCCGATGTTAGTTAGGAAACTTTCCTAACAGTGTTGACCGGGGTTCCGCACGCGTGTCACGCTCACTGGCACTCGCCGCCACAGAGTTGAACCCACACAGTTGTGAGACTTGAGCGAGGAGAAACCCTGTGAAGATGACCCGTACGCTCGCCGCGGTCTGCACCGCGTGCCTGCTCATGCCGGCCGCGGGCGTGACCGCGCAGGCGAGCATGCCGGACACGCCGCAGCAGTCGGCGGCGGTCGCGGCGGTCGGGCTGGACGACCCCGCGAAGAAGGAGATCGCGATGAAGATCGTGTCCAGTGCGGAGAACTCCTCACTGGACTGGCGCGCGCAGTTCAAGTACATCGAGGACATCGACGACGGCCGCGGCTACACCGGCGGCATCATCGGGTTCTGCTCCGGCACGCACGACATGCTGGAACTCGTACGGGAGTACACCAAGCGCAAACCGGGCAACGTCCTGGCCAAGTACCTGCCCGCGCTGGAACGCGTGGACGGCAGCGACTCGCACGAAGGCCTGGACCCCAACTACACCAAGGACTGGAAGACCGCGGCCAAGGACAAGGTCTTCCAGGACGCCCAGGAGTTCGAGCGTGACCGCGTGTACTTCAACCCGGCGGTGAACCGCGCCAAGCAGGACGGCCTGCGCACCCTCGGCCAGTTCGCCTACTACGACGCCATCGTCATGCACGGCGACGGCGGCGACGCGACCAGTTTCAGCAGCATCCGCAAGCGCGCGCTGGCCAAGGCGAAACCACCAGCACAGGGCGGCGACGAGACCGCGTACCTCAACGCGTTCCTCGACGCCCGCGTGTGGGCGATGAAGCAGGAAGAGGCGCACTCCGACACCAGCAGGGTCGACACCGCACAGCGCGTGTTCCTGAAGAACAAGAACTTCGACCTCAACACCCCGCTGTCGTGGAAGGTCTACGGCGACTCGTTCTCCATCAAGTAAACCCGCGCGGCGAAGCGGGCCGGTTCCCACCCGGGGACCGGCCCGTTCTCACGCGATCAGATCGAGGTCCCGCAGCTCGTCCATGATCCGCAGCGCGGCTGGGGCGGTTTCCGGTTGCCGGGCGTACTGGCCGTGGGTGAACCAGCCGATCTGCGCGATCTCGGCCATCGGGGCCGGGTCGCCGTCCAGTTCGCCGAAATAGCAGGAGATCGCGACCATCGTGCCGTCCGGCTGACCGTAGGCGCGTTCCGCCACCGTTCGGTACCCGCGCAGACCGACCACCGCGCAGCCCAGTTCCTCCATGATTTCCCTGGTGAGCGCGGTCTCGTCGTCCTCACCCGGGTCGATCTTCCCGCCCGGCAGGTAGAAGGCGTGCTTGCCGTGCCCACGGACCAGCAGCATGCGCCGGTCGCGGATGTGCACGAGCCCGACGGTCTCGATCAGGTTCTCATCCATGGCGGACGCTCTTGGTCGGGTCGATGGTGATGTGCGGCCGCCCGGTGGCCGGGTGCGGCGCGACAGCGGCAGTCACTCCGTACACCTCCGCCAGTGTAGCGGGGTCGAGGACGTGCTCTGGCGTGCCGGATCGGGTTTGCCTGCCGTGGTGCAGCACGTGGATCTCGTCGCAGTAGTGTGCGGCCAGGTTCAGGTCGTGCAGTGCGATCACGGCCGTGATGCCCAATTCGCGCGGCAACGCCAGCACGTCGAACTGGTGTCTGAGGTCCAGGTGGTTGGTCGGCTCGTCCATCACGAGCACCCGGGGTTGTTGCGCGATCGCCCGAGCGATCAGGACACGCTGGCGTTCCCCGCCGGACAGGAACGCGAACCGCCTGTCCGCCAGGCCCGCGGCGCCGACGGCGGCGAGCGCGTCGGCCACGATTGTCCGGTCGCGAGTGTCGTCGCCCTCGAACGGCCTTTTGTAGCAGGCACGTCCCATCATCACGACGTCGTCGACGGTGAGGTCGAAGTCACCCGTGGTGTCCTGGAGGACAGCGGCGAGGACACTCGCGCGGTCGCGTGGTCTGGTCTTGGCGACGTCACGCCCGTCGATGCGCACCGAACCCGTTGCCGGGGTGAGGATGCCGATCACCGCACGCAGCAAAGTGGACTTCCCCGACCCGTTGGGGCCGACGACACCGACCACAGTGCCGGGCTGCACCGCGAACGACACGTCGTGCACGACCCGCTTGCCGCTCAGGTCGACGCTGACGTGTTCGACTTCGACACGTGCTGTCATGCCGCCGCTCCCCTGCGCGCCTGCCGTCGGACCAGCCACAGGAAGAACGGGCCACCGCACAGCGCCGTGAACACGCCGACCGGGATTTCCTGCGGCGAGGCAACAGTCCGCGCCACGATGTCGGCGAGGACGAGGAACGACGCCCCGGCCAGCGCCGCCGCGGGCAGCGCGCGCCGGTGATCGCTGCCGACGACCAACCGCACCGCGTGCGGCAGGATCAGCCCCACGAAGCCGATCGGCCCGCTGACCGCGACGAGCAGTCCGGTCAGCACAGAGGTGAGCACGAACATCCACGCCCGGAACCGGCTCACGTCCAAGCCCATCGCGACGGCCGCGTCCTCCCCCGCGTAGAGCAGGTTCAAGGCGCGGGCACGAGCCATCAGCAGCACAAGCCCGACGCACACCGCCGTCAACGGCAGCCACATCGACGCCCAGGTGGACCCGCCGAGCCCACCGAGCAACCACGTCAGCACCTGACGCGCGTGCTGGGCACTGTCCGCGAGCAACAACATCAGGCTGGTCAACGCGGACAGCACGTAGGCGACGGCGACTCCGGCAAGGACAAGGCCGATGGTCGTGATGCGCCCACCGGCCCGTGCCACGAAGTACACCACCAGCAAGGCGACCAAGGCCCCCAGGAAGGCGGCGATCGACGTCGTCGCCACCCCGAACACCATGGCACCGGACAGAATCGCCATCACCGCACCGACCGACGCACCCGAGGAGACACCCAGCAGGTACGGGTCCGCGAGTGGATTGCGCACCAGCGCCTGGAGAACCATCCCGACTGTCGCCAGCCCGGCGCCGACCACCGCGCCGACGACGACCCTCGGTCCACGGGTCGTGGCGATCAGGGCGTCGACGTACTCCGGCCCGGTCGAAGCCACGAGATCCGGCACGATCCGGTGCAGCACAGCGGTGACGACGTCCAGCGGTGCCACGGCGACCGACCCGATCGCGATCCCGGCGACCATCGACACACCGAGGAACGCCGCCAGGACGACCAGGACCACGGGATACCTCGCACGGGTCACCCGGACCTCCTGAGCCGGGTGACCGTGGCGCCGGTCAGCGGGCAGTCCTCGCACGGCCGTGGATCGTTCGTGCGGTAGTACAGACAGCAGCTCCTGCGGGTGATCTTCCCGCCGACGGTCCCGTCCAGCCGGTGCCGCAACGGGTCCACCTCGAGCGCGGTGGAGACCAGCGCGCGGGCACGAGCCAGCGGGCCGGGTTCCTCGATACCGTGCAGGACCACTGTCGCCGTCGAGGCGACGTTGCCCCACAGCAGTCCGTCGGCGATCCGCGTGTGGGATCGAATCGTCCGGTGCAGTACTTCCAGGCGCCCCGCGACCAGGTGCACTATCCGGCTCGCCGGTACGTCAGTCGCGCGCCACGCTCGATGTCGCGCCGCGGCGAGCTGCCACGCGCCACGGTCCGCGCCGACGGTGAATCCGGCCGGGTCCACCACGATGCGGTGGTGGCTCCACGTACCCACCAGCACGGCCAGCAGCCGCGCGGACAACTCGTACTGGAGCATGGACGCGGCGACCCGTACTTCGTCCGTGCCGTACGACGCTCCGACGGCCGCCAGGCGAGCACCGATGGCCGCGTGGTCGGCGCATTCCGCGCCGAGGAGTCCGCCGCCCGTTTGGTGCTCCGGCTGGATCGTGAACATGCCGCCGAGGGTCGTCACATGCGCGAGTGCCCGCGTGACCTCGTTGTCGGTGACGGGGTTCATGGGGTCCGGTCTGGGTGCACCTGGGCTGCCAGGGTTTCGACCGCGTACGGCGCCCGCACACCCAGCACGGTGTCCTGCAGGGTCAGCCGGGCGAACCGGCGGTTCCTGATCGCCGGGACGTTCGCCAGTTCCGGCTTGCTCAGCAACAGCTCGATCTTCTTGTCCGGCGCGGGTGTGCCGAAGTAGTCGTAGACCACGATCAAGTCCGGCGACCGTTGCAGCACCTGCTCCCACGACACGTCCGCCCAGTCCTTCTGGACGTCGGCGAACACGTTGCGACCACCGGCCAGCTTGATGATCTCGGTGCCGATTCCCGTTCCCGCCGCGGTGTACGCCGTCGCCTCGCCGCTGTCGTAGACGAAGACCTTCAGCGGTTCGGCGCCGGTCAGGCGTTGTGTCGTCCTGGTGATGCTCGCCTTCATGTCCGCGATCAGCGCGTCCGCGCGGTCCGGGACCTGGAAGATGCCGCCGACCGTGCGGAGTTCCTCGTAGACGTCGTCCATGGTGACCGCGCGGTCGAGACACGCCTCACGGCTGAGGTACGTCTTGATGCCCGCGCCCGCGAACGTGTCCCGTGAGCGGCCGGACTTGTCCTCGAAAGCGCTGTCGTAGCCGCCGTAGACCAGGTCCGGCGATTTGGCGAGGACCTGTTCGAACGAGGCGTCCTTGTCCGAGATCCGCGGGACTGACCGGTAGTCGGCCGCGTACCGGGGCAGCGGGTCGTTGTCCGGGTACGCCATGCCGATGAGCTTGTCCCGCAGTCCCAGCGCGATCATGATCTCGGTGGGGTGCTGGTAGTACCCGACAACCCGCTGGGGCACGCGGTCGAACGCGATCTGCTTGCCGCAGTTGTCGACCGTCACCGCCGACTGAGCTGTCTGCGGTGCCGCTGCGGGCTGGCTCGCGCACCCCGCCGACACCAGGCAAACAGCAAGGGCCAACGCCCGTAAACGCATGGTCACCACTCCGTCCGGGATGTCCTCGTCCCAGCTGGGCCATCCGTTCAGGGCAGTTCCTGACTCCCAGACCGTGGCCTGGTCACAGTGGCGGGACCGTGCCGGAGTCACACCGGCTTCCTGGTTGCCTGGACGGAACCGGTCCGTGCGGCCCGGCGAACTCACCCTACCCGAGGCGTGCCGGGTCTGTGGACGGCCGAACGGTCCTAGAATGTTCGGGGTGACCGCACTGTCCACACGCGAGAAGCTGCTCGCCGCCGCGCGGGACGAGTTCGCCGCGTACGGCATCGCGGGCGCACGCGTGGAACGCATCGCCAAGCAGGCGGGTGTCAACAAGGAACGGCTCTACGGCAACTTCGGCAGCAAGGAGAAGCTGTTCGAGGCGGTGGTGAGCCAGGCGCTCGCCGAGCACACCGAGGCCGTCGGCCAGCCGTCCGGCGATCTGCTCGAGTACGTCGGCAGGCTCTTCGACTTCCACCGCGACAACCCGCAAGTGCTGCGGCTGATGCTGTGGGAAGCGCTGCACTACGGTGACGGCGAGTTGCCCGACGAGCAGACCAGGGCGGGGCACTACGCGGACAAGGTCGAGACGCTCGCGTCGACGCTCGGCACCGAGCCGGGCACCCGCGCCGCGGTGACGATGTTGTTCCTGATCGGTCTCGCCGCGTGGCCGTCAGCTGTGCCGCAGCTCACCAGGACCGTACTGCCCGAGTCGGCCGACATGACGCAGGTTCGGGCGCAGGTGATCGACCTGGCCCGCCGGATGCTCCGCCCCGAATAGCGGTCGGCGGACGCAACCAATGCCACATTGGTTCCACCCCGCGCAACCAATGCCACATTGGTTCCACCCCGCGCAACCAATGCCACATTGGTTCCACCCAGTGCAACCAATGCCACATTGGTTCCACCCAGTGCAACGAAGGCCACATTGGTTGCACGGGGTGTCAGGGTGGGCCCAGCACCAGTGAGACGTTGTGGCCGCCGAACCCGAACGAGTTCGCCAGCGCGGTCGTCCACCGCCCGTGCCGCGCGGTTGCGGTCACCACGTCGAGGTCGATCTCCGGGTCGAGCGTGTCCAGGTTGCGGGTCGGCGGGACTTTCCCGTCTCGCAACGCCAGGATCGCGGCGATGGCACCCAGCGCACCGGAAGCGCCGAGCAGGTGCCCGGTCATGGATTTCGTCGCGGTGACAACGGGATGAACGCCGACAGCCTTCGCGATCGCCTGCGCCTCGGCGAGATCTCCTTGCGGTGTGGACGTCGCGTGCGCGTGGACGTGCCCCACGTCGCCGGGGTCGACGCCGGAATCCCGCAGTGCCTTGGTGATCGCCCGGATCTGGCCGTGTGTGTCCGACGCGGTGATGTGCACTGCGCTGGAACTGATTCCAGCGCCCAGCACCACGCCGTGCGCCTTGGCTCCGCGCGCCTTGGCGTGGCCCGCGCGTTCGAGCACCACGATCGCGGCACCTTCACCGAGGACGAACCCGTTGCGTGCCACGTCGAACGGGCGGCAGGCGCGGTCTGATTCGCCGTCGTCGGCCGACAGGGCACGCATCTGCGCGAAACTGGTCAGCGGCAACGGATGCAGGCACGCCTCGGTGCCACCCGCGACCACGACGTCGGCGCGACCGGCCCGGATCAGGTCGAGGCCGACCGCGATCGCCTCGGCACCGGAGGCGCACGCGCTGACCGGCGTGTGCGCCCCGCCCTGGGCGTTGAGGTCCATGCTCACCCAGGCCGCGGGCCCGTTGGGCATCAGCATCGGCACGGTGTTGGGCGAGACCTTGCGCGGCCCGAGGGTTTCCAGGACGTGGTTCTGGCCGAGCGTGGACAGCACGCCGCCGACGCCGGTGCCGATGACCACGGCGAGCCGGTCCGGATCGACCTCGGGACTGGCCGCGTCCACCCACGCCTGGCGCGCGGTCACGATCGCGAGTTGCTCGCCACGGTCGAGACGGCGCGCGAAGGCACGGGGCAACGCGTCCGCCGGGTCGTCGGTCAAGCGCGCCGCCATCCGTACAGGCAGGTCACGAGCCCATGGCTCGGTCAACGACTGGATGCCGTTGGCCCCGGCCAGCATGGCGGCCCAGGTGGTGCCGACGTCGCCGCCGAGCGGTGTCATGGCGCCGAGGCCCGTCGCCCACACGTCTGTCCGCATGGCCGCACGGTATCCAACCAACTAGTTGGTTGGCAACTCGGCTCAGTCCTCCACGACGGGTTCCAGCAGGAAAACCCGGATCTCCCGACGCTCGGCGCGCTCGGCGTATTTGGTGTAGGCGGGCCAGTAGGCGGCCACGGCGTCCCACGTCTGCTGCCGCTCGGCGCCGGTCAACAGCCTGCCGCGTACCGTGATCTGCTTGCCACGCACGGTCGCCAGCGCGCGCGGCTCGGCCAGCAGGTTCGACGACCAGCCCGGGTGCCGTTCGCCGCCCCAGTTCGAGCCGATGACGACGTAGCCGCCGTCGCGTTCGATGTAGAGCAGCGGCACCTGGCGCGTCTGGCCGCTGGTCCGGCCGACCGTGGTGAGCAGCAGGGTCCGCAGGCCGAACACCGACCCGAGGCCGAACTTGCTGCCTGTGACGCGCATCATCCAGCGGTCGAGCGGGGCGAACAGCCGCCCGACCGACGCGTACGCTTTTGTCGATCCGACCTTGGCGAACACTCGCCGCAACTCGGGCATGGCAACTCCACTGTGGACAATCGGGGCCGGTGAGGGGTCACACGGTAGTCGGCTCGGTGACCTCGGACGTAATCGACCAGGGGCACCGGACTGGACATGCTTGTGCCATGAGCGAACACGAGACCATCGCACAGCGGTACATCGACAGCTGGAACGAGACCGACCCGGCCAAGCGCAGGCTGATCGTCGAAGAGGTGTTCACACCGGACGCCACCTACACCGACCCGTTGGCGTCGGTCACCGGGCACGAGGCCATCGACCAGATGCTCGCGGCCGTGCAGAACCAGTTCGCCGGCATGGCTTTCCGGCTCGGCCCGGTCGACGGCCACCACGACGTCGCCCGGTTCACCTGGGAACTCGGCGACGACGCGGTGGTGGTCGGCTTCGACGTGATCGTGCTGGCGGACGGCCGGATCAAGCACGTGCACGGCTTCCTGGACAAGGTGCCCGGCTAGGCCGCTGGGTACTGTTCATGCCATGCTGATCGGCCGCAACGACGAGATCCGACGCCTTGACGACCTGATCGGGGCCGCGCGCCAGGCCTCCGGCGGGGCGCTGGTGGTGCGTGGGGAGCCCGGTATCGGCAAGAGCGCGTTGCTCGAGCGGGTCCGCCAGTCGGCGGCGGATTTCACGGTGATCGAGGCGTCCGGCTCGCAGTTCGAGTCGGAGCTGCCGTTCGCCGTGCTGCACCAGGTGCTCGGGCACCAGGACGACCTGCCCGAGCCGCTGCGGATCGCGTTCGGCTTGGCCACCGGCACACCGGAGATGTTCGCGATCGGCCTGGCGGCCCTGGACGTGCTCGGCCGGGTGGCGCAGCAGCAGCCGGTGCTGTGCCTCATCGACGACGCGCAATGGCTCGACGACGCGTCCGCGAAAGTGCTCACGTTCCTGGCGCGGCGGATCGGCTCCGAGCCGATCGCCATGGTGTTCGCCGCCCGAGACGGGCAGGACGAGCCGACGTCGCTGGATGGCCTGCCCGGTGTGACGCTCGGTCGTCTGACGGACACGGACGCCCGGGCGCTGCTGCACGCGAGCACGCTGGACGAGCAGGTGCGGGACCGGATCGTCGCCGAGGCACGGGGCAACCCGCTGGCGTTGCTCGAACTGCCCAAAGCCGGTGGGTTCGCCATGCCGGACGCCTCGTCGACGGCCAGCCGGATCGAGCGCAGCTTCCAGGCCAGGCTGGCCGGGCTGCCCGGCGACGTGCGCCTGCTGCTGACCCTCGCCAGCGCGGACCCGACCGGTGACCCCGGTCTGGTGTGGGCCGCCGCCCGGCAGCTCGGGATCGCCCCGGCCGCGGGCGGCGCCGCCGAGGCGTCCGAGCTGGTCGAGTTCGGCACACGCGTGCGGTTCTGCCATCCGCTCGCGCGGTCGGCGGTGTACCGGGCGGCCGACGCGGGTCAACGGCACACCGCGCACGGCGCGTTGGCGGATGCGACGGACCCGCAGACCGACCCGGACCGCCGGGCGTGGCACCGGGCGCAGTCCGGCACGGGACCGGACGAGACCGTGGCGAGCGAACTGGAGCGCTCCGCGGACCGGGCGAGGTCACGCGGCGGGGTGGCGGCCGCCGCCGCGTTCCTGGAACGGGCGGCGGCGTTGTCCGCCGACAGCGACAAACGCCTTGACCGGACGTTCGCGGCGGTGGAGGCCAAACTGGACGCGGGCGGGGCCGAGACCGCGGCGGACCTCCTGTCCACAGTAGAACTCAGCCCGCTTGACACGCGTGGCCAGGCGAAGGCGGACCTGCTGCGCGGCAAGATCGCGTTCACCCGGCACACCGACGACAGCGGGCCGGAGTTCATGATGCGCGCGGCGAAACGGCTCGCCGACGTGGATCCGGCGTGGGCGCGGGAGTGCTTCCTCGACGCGGTGGAGATGGCCATGCTCGTCGGCCGTTCCAGCGGGATCCTGGACACGGTCCTCGAGACGGCACGCGACACGGTCCGGTCCGAGCCGGGCACCGTCGACCTCCTCGACGCCTTGATGGCACTCGCGAGTGAGGGGCACAAGACCGCGGTTCCGTTGCTGCGACAGGTTTTCGCGGACGAAAGAGCGGTGTGGACGCGCAGACCGGCGCTGGCGACCATGGTCGCGGGCGAACTGTGGGACTACGACATGCACGCCGCCGTCGTCGACTGGCTGGTGAAGACCGGCCGGACCTCGGGCTCGCCGATGGTGCTGCGCCTCGGCCTCGCCCAGACCGCGGTCTCGGCGACGCTGCGCGGCGAGCTGTCCCGGGCGATCGACGCGATCGCCGAGGAGGAAGCCATCGCCGACGCGATGGGCGAGCCGCCGATGGTGTACGCCCGGATCCACCTCGTGGCGATGCGCGGCAGGCGCCAGGAGGCCGCCGAGCTGTTCGGGGCCACGTCGGCGGTGGCGACAGCGCTGGGAATCGGCCAGCTGGCGGCCAACGTGGACTGGGCGACTGCCGTGGTGCACAACGGCCTCGCCGAATACCCGACGGCGATGGCGGCGGCGCGCAAGGCCACCGCGGCCGGTGACCTGTACGTCGCCGGGATCAGCCAGCCCGAGCTGATCGAAGCGGCCGTGCGGTGCGGGGAGAACGACATCGCAGCGGCCGAACTGGAGTCGCTGACCGAGCGGACACAGGCCAGCGGTTCACCGCGGGGCCTGGGTGTCGCGGCGTACGCCCGTGCCCTCGTGACCGGCGACGAGGACGACTACCGCGCCGCGATCGACTACCTCGACACCGGCACCGCGGCCCCGGCCTTTGCCAGGGCCCATCTGCTGTACGGGGAATGGCTGCGCAGGCAGAACCGGCGGACCGACGCCCGCGAACACCTGCGCACCGCACACGAGCAGTTGTCCACCATCGGCATGGAGGCGTTCGCCACCCGCGCCGCCGACGAACTGCGCGCCACGGGTGAGCAGGCGCGCAGCCGCACCTCGCCCACCTACGACCAGCTCACGATGCAGGAGCAGCACATCGCCCGGCTCGTGGCCACCGGGGCGACCTCCAAGGAGGTCGCCGCCCGGCTGTTCCTGAGCCCCCGCACGATCGACGCCCACCTGCGCAACATCTTCCGCAAGCTCGGCATCAGCTCCCGCAGGCAGCTCAGGGACCTGCCGGACATCAGCTGAGCGCCTCAGTCGAGCGGGGCCAGCTCCCGGACTCCCAGTTGCTGGGAGAACCAGACGCTGTCCGCGCTGAGCCAGTACTCCACGATCAGGCCGTCGGCCACGCGCAGCAGGTCGGTGCCGTGGAACCCGACGGACCGTCCGTCGTGGGTTCCCGTGGCGTACCAGCGCAGGGCGATGTGCGGCTCGTCGACCAGCGGCCCGACCTCGACCGTGAACGTCAGGTCCTCGAGCAGGGTGTGGCTCGCGCTGATCCAGCCGCTCAGGCTCAACCGGCCGTGGGAGTCCGCGACCGGTCCGCCCGCCAGCGGCGCGGTGTGCGACACGAAGTCCTCGTGCACCGCGATGTCGATCAGTGAGAGGTCACCGTTCCAGATGTCGACCCACATCCGGGTGAGCTCGTGGTGATCGCTCACGGTCATGGTCATTCCGCCTTCTCGTCAAGCGGAGTCGGCGCGGCGGCGCCGCTGTACTCGCCGAGACCGGCGACCAGGTCCCGGATGTCGGACATGGTGTCGTAGCGCTTCTTGTGCAGTGCGGCGATCTTCTCGCCGATCTCGGGGTCTGGGTCGTCGGTGATGTCGAAGGACACGAACTTGTCCACCAGCGGCAGCCCGACCCGGTCGGTGTTGAGGTGTGCCGGGTGGACGAGGTACTCCCAGTACCCCTCCAGGTCCTCGATCACGAAGGTGGCGCCCCACTCGTACTCGCCGCCGTAGTCGCGGCCGACGACGAAGGACTTCACCGACGGGATCGAGCGGCCCTGGTTGCGCAGGCTCTCCAGTGCCTCCTCCAGCTGCTCCGGCGTGGCTTCCGGCCTGATGGTGAAACGGTTTCCGTGGAAGATCATGCCTGAAGACTCGCAGCGGCGAGGGGGTGCTCGCGTCGGTGATACCTACGTAATCAGGTCGCGGAGCCGCCGGTGGCCAGGCGCATCATGTCGGAGTCCAGGTCGATGCCGACCTCGGTGCCGCCCGCGCTGCCGAACTCGTGCTGGTAGGCGTTCCACGACTCGTCCCTGATCCGCTGGGCGAAGCCGCTCTCCATCAGCAGCACCAGTTCGAACGCCGCGCGGTCGATCCGCTTGGGCAGCGCGGGGTCGTTCCAGTCCTCGGTGGAGGCGAACAACGACGTCGGCACGGTGGTGGTCCGCATGTACGCGAACAACCCGCGCAACTGGTCGTCCACGACCAACGCGTGTCGTGCCGTGCCCGCGGTCGCGGCCAGCACGACCGGTTTGGCGATCAGCAGGTCGTTGTCCAGGACCTGGAAGAACGACGTCAGCAGACCGCTGGCACCCGCCTTGTAGACGGGCGTGCTCACCACGATCCCGTCGGCCTCGCCGAGCGCGGCGACCGCCGCGGCCAGCTTCGGACCGGTCAGCTGCGACACCAACGCGGTGGTGATCTCGCCTGCCAGCTCACGCAAGTCCAGCACCCGGAGCGCGACGCTGTGGCCGCGTGCACCCGCCAGCGCGTCGACGCGCTGCGCGACGCGGTCGGCCAGCAGCCGGGTGGACGACGGGTCACTGGTCCCCGCGGAGACGACGACCAGCTTGTACGTGCTCATGATTCCTCCGCCTGTGCCGCCAGTTTGCGGCAGATGGCTTCCAGTTGCCTCAGTTCGTCGGCACTGACCCGCGCGGTGACCGCGCGGGCGACGTGCCTGGCGTGGGGGCGGCCGATGTCCTGCTGGACCTTGCGCCCGGTGTCGGTGAGGGCGAGCCGCACGCCACGGCCGTCCTCCGGCGCGGTCGTGCGCTCGACCAGCCCGCGTTCCACGAGCCTGTCCACCATCCGCGACAACGCGGGCTGGCTGAGCAGCAGGTGCTTGTGCAGTTCACCGATCCGCAGCGGCTCGGGGCATTTCGACAGGGTGTACAGCACGTCGTACTCACGCATCGACACTTCCCGCCATACGTCCTCGGCCGCGAACTCCCGCATCAACACCGCATAGGCAGACATCAATGCCTCCCACGCGGCGTTGGCTGTGCTGCTGGTGCTCACGGTCACAGCGCCGGGTAGCTGGCTTCGAGCTCCGGCGCGCTGTCCTGGTACGGCGAGGCACCCGTGACGTTGTCGCCCCGGTTGGCGTTCGGGCGCGGCTGACGCGGCGCCTTGTCACCGTACTTGGCCTTCACCAGGCTGGCGTGCGTCGGCGCGTCCGCCACCTCCGGGTCGCGCTTGGCCGCGAGTTCCTTGCGCAGCACCGGAACGACTTCCTCGCCGAGCAGGTCGAGCTGGTTGAGCACGGTCTTGAGCGGGAGACCGGCGTGGTCGAGCAGGAACAGCTGCCGCTGGTAGTCGCCGAAGTACTCGCGGAAGGTCAGCGTCTTGTCGATGACCTCCTGCGGGCTGCCGACCGACAACGGCGTCATCTCCATGAAGTCCTCCATGGACGGACCGTTGCCGTAGACCGGTGCCGCGTTGAAGTACGGCCGGAACTCCTTCTTGGCGTCCTGGGAGTTCCTGGCGAGGTAGACGTGCCCGCCGAGGCCGACGATCGCCTGCTTGGCGGTGCCGTGCCCGTAGTGGGCGTAGCGCTGCCGGTAGAACTCGATCAGCCGGATGTAGTGCTCCTTCGGCCAGAAGATGTTGTTGGCGAAGTACCCGTTGCCGTAGAACGCGGCCTGCTCGGCGATCTCCGGGGTGCGGATGGAGCCGTGCCACACGAACGGCGGCACGTCGTCCAGCGGACGGGGCACGGATGTGAAGCCCTGCAACGGCGTGCGGAACTTGCCCTCCCAGTCCACGACGTCCTCGCGCCACAACCTGTGCAGCAGGTTGTAGTTCTCCAACGCCAACGGCAGTCCCTGCCGGATGTCCTGGCCGAACCACGGGTACACCGGCGCGGTGTTGCCGCGGCCGAGCATCAGATCCATGCGCCCCTTGGACAGGTGTTGCAGCATCGCGTACTCCTCGGCGATGCGCACCGGGTCGTTGGTGGTGATGAGCGTGGTCGCCGTGGTCACGATCAACCGCTCGGTCAAGGCCGCGATGTGCGACAGCAGCGTGGTCGGCGAGGACGAGAAGAACGGTGGGTTGTGGTGCTCACCGATGGCGAACACGTCGAGGCCGACTTCCTCGGTCTTCCTGGCGATCTGGACGATCGCGTCGATCCGCTGCGCCTCGCTCGGGGTCTCGCCGGACACCGGGTCGCGAGTGATGTCGCTGACCGAGAACACTCCGAACTGCATGGCTCCTCCTCGCCGTCAGGCAAAGTATATGCATTTGCATGCAGTTGAACCACTCGGGGCCGCGGTTGATTCCCGCTGGTCACCACAGTGACCCACGCCTCAGACACACCTGTGCCCCGGCGGGGCACCACCCGCCGGGGCACAGGTTCGACCTCGCTCGGCTACTTCGTGGCGGCGTCCAGGTCGTTCAGTGCCGCGGCAAGCCGGAAGTACTTGTTGGTGCCGAGGTCACGAACGGTCTTGATGCCGAAGGCGGCGTCCAGCTTCTCCGCGTCGCCCTCGCTGACACCCGCCAGCGCGGCGACTGGCGCGTCAAGCAGCTCGGCAACGGTCTTCTCCTCGTATGCCTTGTCGAGTTGCTTCGCCAGATCTGCGGAAACAGCCACAGTCATGCTCCATTCATGGGTGGGGACTGCTCGAGTCGAACGAGGAAACCTTAGCGACAGGCAAGGCCAGTCGTCCGCCATGCCCGCGTACGATGAGTGACCACGAGGGCTCTCACTGTGAGGTGCGACGTGGACATCGAAGAGACCCACATCGGGCGCAGGGTGCGGGAGCTCCGCGGCTGGCGTGGCCTGAGCCTGACGGCACTGGCCGAGCTCTCCGGCATGTCGGTTGGGCATCTGTCCCGCATCGAGACCGGTGAACGTCCCGTTACGAAGCGGAAAACCCTTGAGTCGCTGGCACACGCGCTGCGAGTGTCCCCGGTTGAGCTGACCGGATCACCACACCCGGTTGCCAGGTCGAAAGGCCATGAGGATGTGAGCCAGCTCGGGATCGGCGTGGAGCTGGGTGACGGCGCCCAGGTCGCCGAGATCGCGCGCGATGTCCACATCGACGCCATTCCCAGCCCGGCCCGGCAGGCTGTGTTCCATGCGAACGTCGGCCGCGCCCTGCTCAGCGAGAAACGCACGCGTGACAAGGGCCTCGCCACATTGCTCAAGGCCGAGAAACTCGCGCCTCAACACATTCGAGGTGACGTCTTCGTGCGAGAGGCGGTATCGGGAGAATTGCTCCGCGCTCGCCGCGACGCCGGTGGACGTGAGCTCCGCGGACTCGCGCACCGAATGGGAATCTCCCCGAACGGGTGAAGCCGCTCGCTGTTTGCCTTTGCTGCTGCCCTCCGAGGAACGACAGATAGCCGAGGCGATCTTCGGCATGGTCAACCTTGCCGCGAAGGACAGCCAGGCAACGACCTAACCGCGCTTGTGCGGCGTCGCAGCCATCGTGGCGGAGCTGCCGACATAGTTCACCGTCAACGCACCCGACACGGTCACGCGTTTCCGTTCGCCCTCGTAGCCGGGCGGAAGCTGAGCTGTGGCGTTCGAGTCGGGCCTGTCGCACACCTTGAGGGCGAAGAGGCTCAGGAACCGGTTCGGGTACGGCCCCGCCGGGCCGCCTAAGCCCGTGACCAAGCTCGGCGTACCCCACCAGCCCCAACGGCTCGTCCTGCGATCTTCTCCCGGGTCCTGCACGCGGTCTTGCTCGAATGAGCTATTGTTTGCTCATGCGAGCAAGAACCTTCACCGAGTCGGCCCGGCGTGCCCAGATCGTCACGTCGGCGATCGAGGTGATCGCCGACGTCGGCTACGCCAAGGCGTCGTTCAGCCGGATCGCCAAACACGCGGGCCTGTCGAGCACCGGCATGATCAGTTACCACTTCGCGGGCAAGGAAGACCTGGTCGCGGCATGTGTTGCCGAGATCGACACTGTCTTGCGGGCCTACATGGAGCCGCGCATCGAGGCCGCCGTCGGACACGTCGCCCAACTGCGGGCCTACGTCGAGTCGAACGTCGCGATGGTCGGTGTGCACCCCGCCGAGGTGAAGGCGTTGATCGACCTGGTGCGCAACGCGGGCACGCAAAGCGCGTCCGTCAACGCGCGGCTCGACCTGTTCGAGGAGCACTTCCGCACCGGGCAGGAGGCGGGCGTCTTCCGCCCGTTCGACACGCGGACAGTCGCGCTCGTCTTCGCCAGCGGCCTGGACGCGGTCGTCGTCACCGCGGCCGCCGATCTACCCGAACCCGATGAGCTCACCCGTCTCGGCCGCGAGCTCGCCGATCTGTACGTGCGGGCGACCGCGCCCGATCCCTTGGGGGGACAAGCATGATGGTCGAGGAGAAGACCGCGCCCGACGCCGGACTGCGTCGGCTGATCCGTGCCAACGTGCTCACCGTCGTGTTCGAGGTGGTCGTGCCGATGGCGCTGTTCTACGGCCTGCGCGCCGCAGGCGTCAGCCAGTGGTGGGCGCTGATGGCCGGTGTTCTGGTGGCCGCGCCGTACGTGGTGTGGACCATCGTGCGCAACCGCCGGATCGACATCATCGCCATGGTCACGATCAGCGTCCTGATGCTGTCCGTCGTGCTGGGCCTGCTGTCGGACAACCCGCGCACCCTCGCGATCCGGGAGGGCTGGGTCGCCGCGATCGGCGGCCTGTTCGGACTGTGGATGGTGGTCACGGTTTTCGTCGGCAGGCCCGCCCAGCTGACGTTGGGCCGCACGATCGCAGAGGTCAAGCGCGGCGCCGAGGGAGCGGCCGCGTGGGCGGCCCGCTGGGACCACGACGCCCGGTTCCGGCGCGGTCTGCGGATCAACACAGCCGCGTGGGGTGTGGTGCTCGCGGCCAGCGCGGTGCTGCACGTCGTGCTCGTCTACACGCTGCCGATCGACCTCATCTCCTTGGTCACCAACGTGGTGTGGTTCGGCACGCTGGCGTGCCTGATCGCGTGGCACGTCTGGTACCTGCGCAAGGAGAACCTCGATGCCTGACGTCCTGGTTGCCGGTGCGGGGCCGACCGGTCTGCTGGTCGCGTTCGAACTGGAGCGCGCCGGGATCGACGTGCTCGTGCTGGAACGCGATGCGCGGCCCACCACGCAGTCGAAGGCGCTCGGCCTCCAGCCCCAGTCGGTCGAGGTGCTGGCCGACCGCGGCCTGCTCGCCGCGATCGAGCCGCACGCCGACGCGCGGCTGCCTGCCGGGCACTTCTCGGGCATCCGGATCGACTACACCGACCTGCCGACGAACTTCCCGTACCAACTCGGCGTCGAGCAGGTCCACGTCGCCGCGGCCATCGAAGCGCGGTTGCGTACACCGGTGCTGCGTGACGCGGCCGTCACCGCGGTGACGCAGGACAGCGAAGGCGTGACCGTCACGGCAGGCGGTCGGGATCACCGGGCGACGTGGCTCGTCGCGGCCGACGGCGGCCACAGCACTGTGCGGAAGCTGCTGGGAGCCGCGTTTCCCGGCACCTCGGCGCGGATCTCGTTGGTCGTCGCCGACGTCACGCTCACGCGCAAACCCCACGGGGTCGGCGATGACTGGCAGCTGCCTTCGAACACCCCGGGATTTCTCCTGCCGCTCTCCGGCGGGCGGTACCGCACAGTCGTGGTCGGCGAGGAGCAGCAACGGTACGGCCGCGACGCGCCCGTCACGGCCGGGGAGCTGCAACGGGCGCTGACCGCCGCACACGGCCCGGAAATCGAGGTGGGCCAAGTGCTCTGGGCCTCCCGGTTCGGCGACGCCGCGCGGCAGGTGGAGCAGTACCGGCACGGCCGCGTGCTCTTCGCGGGCGACGCCGCGCACATCCACCTCCCGGTCGGCGGCCAGGGACTCAACCTGGGCCTGCAGGACGCGGTGAACCTCGGCTGGAAGCTCGCCGCGCGGATCCGCGGACACGCTCCCGACGGCCTGCTCGACAGCTACCACGACGAACGCCACCCGGTCGCGGCACGGGCGCTGGTGAGCACGCGTGCGCAGGGACTGCTCGGGGCGCCTGACGTCGGTGCCGTCCGGGAGATCGTCACCGGCCTGCTCGCCGTTCCCGAAGCACGTCACGCGGTCGCGTTGGAGATCTCCGGCATTGGGATCACCTACCCCGGGACCACCGGTCGTGCCACCGACGTCCCGGTCGCGCCCGACGGCCGCGCCGTGCTCGTCGGCGCGTCGGCGCCCAGCGGCTGGACCGACCGGGTCGAGAGTCGTGACGGGACAAGGCCGGAGCTGGTCCGTCCCGACGGCTACGTGGTGTGGCAGGGCGGGCCGGGCCTGGACTCGGCGCTGCGCCGCTGGTTCGGCAGTGAACTTCGGCAGTGAGCACGGGGGCCGACCGATTAGCCTTCGGTGATGGGCTGGATCACCTTGCGGCAGTTCGCCTGGACCGAGCGGCCCGGGTTCGCCGATCCGCACCCGGAGGTCGACGGTGTGCACCGGGTCGCGGCGGACCGCAAGCTGCCGGTCGACCTGAGCTACGCCGTCGGCGTGAACGCCCTCGCGGCGCCCGCGAGCGGGATGGTCCGGTACGAGACGCGGCAGCACGAGCTGCGGCTGATGCTGTGCTACCTCGACAACGACCCCGGCTATCCCATCCGGTTGCGTGACGAGGTGTTCCGGGCCAGTGCCGCGCACATCCGGCGGTTCGTCAGCGAGTCGATCGGCATCGGCATGCTCGTCGCCGCCGTGCAGGCCGCGTACCAGTGGCGGGCGGCTTCGGGGACCATCGCGCAGCTCGGTGCGTTGCCCACCGCGTTGGCCGGTCACCTCAGCGCCACCAAGACACGACCGGACCTGCTGTTCGACATGCCCGGTCTCACGCTCGCCGGGGAGGCACGCGGACGGTCCGAGGCGCCGCCGACGCGTGTGACCACGCAGCAACGCGAACGGCTCAACAACATGCTGCCGTGGTCACATCACCATGGCACGCACCCGGTGGCGACGACGTGGGCGTACGCCACCGGTCTCGGCACGACGGTCGACCTGTTCACCCGATCCGGGCGGCTGCCGGGGATGACCGGGCCGATCGGCCAGCCGCTGCCGTCGCCCGCCGCGACCCAGACCGACCTGTTCGACCAGGACGCGCTCGACTCCCCCGGCAAGGCCGCCGACACTCCGCCGCCCCCTGCCCGCAAGGGCGCGGGCAGGGATTTCGACCGTGGCTCGCCGCGTGAACTCACCACCAGGATCAGCCAGCGCGTCGACGACATCGCCGACCAGCTGTACGGAACCGCCCCCGATCCGGCGGTCAAGATCGGCGACGTGCCGGTGCACGGCGACTGGGCGCCGTTGGACCTGCTCGGTTCGCCGTCCGGGTCGTTCCTGGTCGGGGTGCTGGAGCGACCACTGCCTTCGGACGTCACGACCCAGATCAACACCCGGCTGCGTCCGGCCAACCGCTCCGACGGCACCGGCCTGTCGGCGCACATCTCCGGGCGGTTGGTGATCGCGATCGACAACGACGGCGGCAAGCCGTGGGAGCTGGTGGCGGACTAGGCAGTCGCCGCCTGCTTGGGCGGCTTCGCCGACAGCCAGATCTGGGCGGTGACCTGGACGACGACCACGGCGCCGAGGGCGACCCAGACAGCGACGCCCGGGGACATCGGCTCCAGCCCACCCCCCTCCGGATAGGGATCCGACGTGCCCAGCAGCAGGTTCGCGCCGCCCCGGACGGTGCAGTAGAACACGATCGCGCCGAGGGCGAACCCGCCGAGGCCGAAGATGGTCCTGGCGAGGACCACCGCCGCTTCGCCGGACTGCGCCACCGCCCGGCCGACCCTCGTCGCGCCGCCGATGCCGTAGGTCAGTGCCAGGAAGAACGCGGGTATCCCGGAGAGGACCGCGAAGATCCCGAACTCGGACGTGCCGCCGAGTTCGGTGAGCGCGTCGTCGAAGGACGGCTGCCACAGCGTACGCAAGCCGGGCGGTGTCAGGTCGGGTTCAGCGCGGAACGCAGCCCCAGTTCGAGTTCGACGGCCACTTCCTCCAGCGGCTTCGTGTCCCGGCGGGCCCTGCTCATGATCACCGCGCCCTCGACCGCCGCGATCGCCGTCGTGGCCATGGTTCCCGACCGGCTCGCCGGCACGCCCGCGGCGGCCAGCAGTTCGGCCAGTGCCGTCTGCCACTGGTCGAACGCGGTCACGACCGCTTCCATCAGCTGGGGCGCGTCCTCGTGTTCCTCGATGCCGACGGCGACGACCGGGCACCCGGCGCGGTAGTCCTCGGCTTTCACGATCTGCCGCCACGCCTCGATGAACGCGTGCAGCGCGCCGACCGGGTCGCCCGGGTTCGCGGCGGCGACGGCCACGATCACGTCGCGCACGAACGTGCCGAACTCGCCGATCGCCTCCACGCCGAGCTGGGCCTTTCCGCCGGGGAAGTGGTGGTAGATCGAGCCGCGCGGGGCGCCGCTGTGCTTGACGACCTCACGGAAGCCCATGCCGCTGTAGCCGCGCTCGCGCAGGAGCCGCACGGCGCTGTGGATCATCCGTGCCCTGCTGTCGCCTGCCACCGGTTTTGTCCTCCACCCGGGTGATACACCCTTGCTATGTCACTCGTCATATTACAGCATGAGCCTTCTATTACGAGTGTCATAGTCGATCTTGGAGCAAGGGAGCACCATGTCCCCGAGCACACCCGCAGGCATCGCGGCCCCGCTGACGCTGCCGTGCGGCCGGGTCCTGTCGAACCGGCTGGCCAAGGCGGCGTTGAGCGAGCAGCTCGGCACCAGGACACACGCGCCGAGCGACGACCTGTACCGGCTGTACGAGCACTGGGCGCACTCCGGGGCAGGCTTGCTGGTCACCGGCAACGTGATAGTCGACCGCACCGCGATCGCCGAGCCGCACAACGTCGCGGTCGTCGACGACCGCGACTTCGACAGGCTCTGCCGGTGGTCGGACGTGGCACGCGCGGGTGGCGCCGAGGTCTGGGCACAGATCAACCACCCGGGCAGGCAGGTGCCCCGGCACATCACCCTGCGCCCGGTCGCGCCGTCCGCCGTGCCGATGCGCGGTGTCGGCGGCGCGTTCGCCAAGCCGCGCGAGCTGCGGGCGGCTGAGATCGAGGAACTGGTCGGCAAGTTCGCGACCACGGCGGCGATCATGGTCAGGGCGGGCTTCACCGGCATCCAGATCCACGGCGCGCACGGCTACCTGGTCAGCCAGTTCCTCTCACCGCTGACCAACGTGCGCACCGACGAATGGGGCGGCACAGCGGAGAAGCGGCGGCGGTTCCTGCTGGAGGTCGCGACCGCCGTCCGCGCCGAGATCGGGCCGCGCACGCCGCTCTCGGTCAAGCTCAACTCGGCCGACTTCCAGCGCGGCGGCTTCACCGAGGACGAATCGCTCGACGTGGTCGCGGCGCTCGGCGAACTCGGCATCGACCTGGTGGAGATCTCCGGCGGCACCTACGAGACGCCCGCGGTGATGCTCGGCAACCCGGTCAAGAAGAAGGCCAGCACCCGGGCCCGCGAGGCGTACTTCCTCGAGTTCGCCGAGAAAGCACGCGCCACGACCAGGACGCCGCTGATGCTCACCGGCGGTTTCCGCACCCTCGGCGGGATGAACGACGCGCTGTCGGGTGGCGCGGTCGACCTGGTCGGGCTCGGCCGGTCGATGGTCGTCGAGCCGACGCTGCCGGGGCAGTTGCTGACCGGCCGGGCCGAGGCCAGCGCGGTCAGTCCGAAGAGGACCGGGATCAGGATGCTCGACGGCATGTCCGAACTGGTCTGGTACACCGACCAGATGTGGCGGCTGGGCCGCGGTCTCGCGGTGAAACCGGACCGCCATCCCGTGCGCGGCGTGCTGAACTACCTGCTGGCTGGCGGGATGCACGCGATCACACGGCAGCGCCGCGACACCGCGCCGTTGCCGGAGTTCACACCGGCCCGCGCCACGGAACGGATCGGTTGACCGGAGGAGGAACGGACAGTCCACGAAGGACAGCGACTGTCGCACTGGGCACGGCGGCGAGCACACACCAGTCGTTCACCGCGTACTCGACCCCGGTCGCGGCTATTTCGGCGGTCCCCACTATCAGGGCACCCGTTCGGGGACGCCGATCGCGGGACGCGGTTACGCCGAGTTCATGGAAGCGGGCAACACCGAATCAGAACGGTACCGCTCCGTCAGCTGACGACGACTTTCCGTGACACTTTCCTGCGTGGTGCGGTAGTTTCCCGCACCAGGTGGACAAGGTGTTTGAAGTGGACGCTTACTGGGCACCTTCTCCCGTCTTTCAAGTGACCCGGGGAGGGCCGTGAGCTTCTGGGATTTCGTCGACGACCGCTGGAGCAGACTGCTCAGCGAGTCGTTGCTGCACGTCAGCGCCGTGGTCCAGTGCACGATCATCGCCGCGCTGCTCGGCGTCACCGTCGGGGTCGCGGTGTACCGCAGCCCGTTCGGCTCGGCCGTCGCGACCGCGTTGACGAGCGCCATCCTGACCATCCCGTCGTTCGCCCTGCTGGGTCTGCTGATCCCGGTTCTCGGGCTGGGCGCGCCGCCGACGGTCGCCGCTCTTGTCCTCTATGGACTGTTGCCGATCGTGCGCAACACCATCGTCGGCCTCGCCGGTGTGGACGGTGCGATCACCGATGCCGCGCGCGGCATCGGGATGAACAGGTTCGGTGTGCTGACCAGGGTCGAGCTGCGGCTGGCGTGGCCGGCGATCCTCGCCGGGATGCGCGTGTCCACGCAGATGCTGATGGGCATCGCCGCCATCGCCGCGTACGCCCGCGGCCCCGGCCTCGGCGTGGAGATCTTCGCGGGACTTGTCAGGGCGGGCAGCGCCAACGCCACCAACCAGGCGATCGCGGGCACAGTGGGCATCGTGGTGCTCGCACTGGTGCTCGACGGCATCTTCGTGCTGATCGGCCGTTACACGACTTCGAGGGGCATCCGTGGCCAGTGAGATCCAGTTGACCGACGTGACCAAGCGCTACGGCCGCCGCAAGCCCGCCGTCGACAACTTCAGCATGACCATCCCCGCTGGCGAGATCGTCGTGTTCGTCGGGCCGTCCGGGTGCGGCAAGACCACCACGATGCGGATGATCAACCGGCTGATCGAGCCGACGTCCGGCACGATCACCATCGGCGGCGAGGACACGTCCACCCTCGATCCCGACAAGCTGCGGCGCACCATCGGGTACGCCATCCAGCAGGCCGGTCTGTTCCCGCACATGACTGTGGCGCAGAACATCGGCGTGGTGCCGGGCCTGCTCGGCTGGGACCGCAAGAAGATCGCCGACCGCGTCGAGGAGATGCTCGACACCGTCGGCCTCGACGCGGCGGAGTTCCACGACCGGTTCCCGCGCCAGCTGTCCGGCGGGCAGCAGCAGCGCGTCGGGGTGGCACGGGCACTCGCCGCGGACCCGCCCGTCCTGCTGATGGACGAGCCGTTCGGTGCGGTCGACCCGATCACCAGGGGCAACCTCCAGGACGAGCTGATGCGGCTGCAGGGGGAACTGCGCAAGACGATCGTGTTCGTCACGCACGACTTCGACGAGGCCGTCAAGCTCGGCGACCGGATCGCCGTGCTCGGTGAGCAGTCCAAGATCCTGCAGTACGACACGCCCGACGTGATCCTGGCCAACCCGGCGGACGACACGGTCGCCGGGTTCGTCGGCGCGGGCGCCTCGCTCAAACAGCTGACCCTGCGGCGGGTCCGTGACGTCGAACTGGTCCAGCCGGAAGTCATCGTGTCCACTCAGGACGAACCGGATGAGATCAGGCGGCGGCTGACCGACGCGGGCAGGAGCTACGCGTTGATGCTCGACGCAAGGCGTCGTCCGGTGGCGTGGGTGCACGTGCGGGAACCGCGGGTGCGACGGCCCATCCGGGACATGGTGGCGGCCGAGTCCACCGTCCAGGACGCGCTGGAGGCCATCCTCACCGAAGGCGGCAACGCGGTCGTGACCGGCGCCCGTGGCGAGTTCAAGGGACTGGTCGAGATCGACACCGTGATGGCCGTGATCCGTGACCTGCGGGAGACGGTATGACCAGCACCGCGGTGGCGACCGAACGCGGGGCAACCGAACGCGAGGAGACGAAGAAGGCGTCCAGCCTGCGCATGTTCGCCCAGCCGATCGTGGTGGTCGTGCTGGTCGTCGGTGTGCTGGTGTGGGCGTTCACACGGGACCTCGACGCGATCGAGAAGCAGAGCATCAACGCGCCCGTCCTGCTCGACGCGGTGTGGGACCACCTGGTGATCAGCTTCGTGGTGACCGCGCTCGTGCTGATCATCGCGGTGCCGCTGGGGATCGTGCTGACCAGGCAGTGGGCCAGGGCGAGCGCGCCGGTGTTCCTCGCGATCGCGACCATCGGGCAGGCGTCGCCGGCGATCGGCATCCTCGTGCTGTTCTTCCTGGTGTCCGGCTGGGAAGGGCTGTGGGCGGCGGCGCTGCCGATCACGTTCTACACACTGCTCCCGGTGCTGCGCAACACGATGGTCGGCCTGCAGCAGGTCGATCCCGCACTGGTCGACGCGGGCCGCGGGATCGGCATGTCCGCGTTCGCGGTGCTGCGGCGGATCGAGATCCCGCTCGCGGTGCCGTTGATCCTCGCCGGTCTGCGGACGGCTCTCGTGCACGCCGTCGGCGTGGCCACGATGGCCGTGTTCGTCAACGGCGGCGGGCTCGGCCTGCTGATCGACACCGGGTACAAGCTGTCCCGCATCACCGTGCTGATCACCGGCTCGGTGCTGGCGGTCGCGCTGGCGCTGCTGGTCGACTGGCTCGGCACCGTCGCGGAGCAGTACCTCGGACCGAAGGGAATCAGGTGAGGACGCGCACACGCCTGACGGCGTTGCTCGCCACAGCGGGTCTGCTGGCCGGATGTGGCCTCGAGACGACGTACGCGCTGCCGTTCGAGGTCGGGCCCGGCTCGATCACGCCGGCCGCCGAGCTGTCCGGTGTGGACATCGCGGTCGGGTCGAAGGACTTCACCGAGAACATCGTCCTCGGCTACATCACCGAGGTGGCGCTGACCGCCGCGGGCGCGGAAATCCGTGACATGACCAACATCCAGGGCTCCAACAGTTCCCGGCAGGCACTGCTGACCGGCGACATCGACGTGTCGTGGGACTACACCGGGACGGGTTGGATCTCCTACCTCGGCCACACCGACCCGATCCCGGAGGAGAAGGCGCAGTACGAAGCGGTCCGTGATGCCGACCTGGCCAAGAACAACCTGGTCTGGCTGCCGTACTCGAAGGTGAACAACACGTACGCCTTCGCCGTCACCCAGGACTTCGCGCGAGCCAACAACCTCAAGACCACGAGCGACATGGTCGAGTTGATCCGGCAGGACCCGGCGAAGGGCGTGTTCTGCCTGGAGACCGAGTTCGTCAGCCGCAGCGACGGTTTCCCGGGCGTGGCGAAGGCGTACGGGTTCGACGCGCGCGCGGTCCAGGTGAAGGTCTTCGGCACCGGCACGATCTACACGGCGACGTCCAGCGGCAACTGCAACTTCGGTGAGGTCTTCACCACCGACGGCCGGATCCTGGCGTTGAACCTGGTGGTGCTGGAGGACGACAAGAAGTTCTTCCCGCAGTACAACGCGGCACCGGTGCTGCGCAAGGACTTCGCCGACGCCCACCCGCAGGTCGCGCAGGTGCTGGCGCCGGTGGTGGCCAGGCTGGACAACGACACCATGCGCAAGCTCAACGCCGAGGTCGATGTGGACGGCAAGGATCCCGCCGTGGTCGCCCGCGACTGGCTGGCCCGTGAGGGGTTCGTCGCAGCGGACTGACCACATGGTTACGTGGCGGCAGATCGGGAACCCGGTGGGGACACTCGACCGAGAGGAACCACCGGTGTCTTCGGAACACGACGCGCCGGTTCCGCGGGAGGACGTCTCCGAGGAACTGGACGAGGACCGTTTGCAGGCCGACCCGCTGGAAGCCGGGATGGATCCGCCGGAGCGCTGGTCCGGCGTGGACAAGTACGGCATGACGCCGTACGAGCAGTCCCACCCCCGGCCGTTCGGCGAGCGGCTCGAGGAGGAAGAGGACCAGGCGGAGTCGGTCAGCGACCTGCCGCCGCTGGACGAGGAGATCGCACAGGAGGCCGCCGACCGCGGGCAGAGCGCCGATCAGGCGGGCGGGTCGATGGCCGCCGAGGAGCGGACGCCCGAGCCGCCTGACTGACCCGATCACCGCCGGGTGAGCACCCTGTCAACGGTACCGTTGGCAGGGTGCGACCTCTGCTCGAAGTCCAAGGGCTCACCCGCCGGTTCCACGACGTCACGGTGCTCGACGGCGTGTCGTTCGAGCTCCACAGTGGACGTGCCGCGGCGCTGGTCGGCCCGAACGGCTCCGGCAAAACCACCCTGTTGCGGTGCGTCGTCGGCGCGGACATCGCCGACGACGGCGAGGTCGTGTTCGACGGCGAGCGGCTGGTCGAGAGCGACCCCCAGGTCAGGGCCGCCCTGGCGTGCGCGCTGGACGACGCGGACTTCTTCCCCGAGCTGTCGGTGGTCGAACACCTCGAACTGCTGGCCAGGGCGCACGGCGTCGACGAGCCGGGTGGAGTGGTCGACGAGGTGCTGACCGAGCTCGATCTCGGCGAGCAGCGCGACCAGCTGCCGATCACCCTTTCGAGTGGCCAGCGCAGGCGGTTCACGCTGGGTGCCTGTCTGGTGCGACCGCGCAGGCTGCTGGTGCTCGACGAGCCGGAGCAGCGGCTGGACGCCGCGGGCCGGGCGTGGCTGGCGGAGAAGCTGCAGGACGAGAAGGCCGACGGCTGCGCGATCCTGCTGGCGTCGCACGACCCGCACCTGGTGGACGCGGTCGCGGACGCCCGGATCGAGCTGGGCTGATGGCGACGGTCACAGTCCGCGGTATCCGGGCGGAGATCAGGGCGGCGCGGCTGCGGTCGCGGCCGGTGCAGGCCCGCAGGGAGCGCAACGACACCATCTACCTGGTCATCCTCGGCATCGTGGTCTACGGCGGCATCCTCGTGCAGGCCGTGCGGCGGATGATCGAGGCGCCGCCGGTCGGCCCGGCGCCGCCCAATCTCCCCGTCGCGCAGTGGCTGTTCGTCGGCTGCGCGGTTCTCGGGCTCGGCCTGCTCGTGCGGGCGTTGCTGGTGTTCGGCCCGGTGGTGGCCAGTGGGCCGTTCCAGTTCTGGTTGCTGTCGACGCCACTGAACCGCCGGTCGTTGCTCGGTCGCAGGTTCTGGTGGCTGGCCGTGATCGGCGCGGTCGCCGGTGGCGTGGCCGGACTGGCGGTGTCGGCGCTGCTCAAGGCCGACCTGGTGGGCAAGCTGCTGAGCACGTCCATCTGCGCGGGGATGGCCGCCGGTGCGGTGGCGGTGTGTGCTCTGCTGCAACAGAAGGCACACAACGGCAATCGTCTGTCCACTGTGCTGGTCGTGACGGGCGCGTCGGTGGCCGGGGTCGCCGTGTTCGCCCCTCCCCCGGTGCTGGATCTGCCGGTGGTGGCGGCCGTCGTCCTCGTCGCACCGATCGTGGTGCTTGTGCTGGCATACCGGGCCCTCGGCACGCTCGACCGGGCCGCGCTGGCCGGTGGTGCGGAACTGCTCGCGGCGAGTCGGGTCGCGGTGAACTGGATGGACATCTCCCTGTTCACCGGGATCGCGTCGGCGCGCAAGTGGCGCGCGGTCGGCAAGGTGCGCAGCCGTGGCCTGCGCGGGGCGCGCTACCAGGCGATGGTGTTCGCCGACGTCCGCAGGCTGTCCCGGAACCGGGCGGCGTTCTACGTCTGGGCAGGCCTGTTGCTGGCGCCGTACGCGGCGCAACGGCTGCTGCCGGAGACGTTCGTGCCCACCGTGCAGTTGGTGGCCTGCGCGGTGGCGGTGAACCCGTTTGCCGCCGGGCTGCGTCACATCTGCCGCTCGGCCGCGATGCGCCGGTCCCTCGGCGGCAGCGACGCGGGCCTGCGCCTGGCCCACCTCGTGGTGCCGACGGTGATGGCGCTGTTGTGGACAGTCGGCACGAGTCCGGCTTCGGGTTTCGCGCTCGCCTCGGCGCTCGTACCGGTCGGTGCGGTGGCGTTCGTGTACCGGCGGGCCTCCCAGCCGTCGTTCGACTACTCCGGCGGAGCGGTGGACACACCGTTCGGCTTGTTCCAGCCCAACATGGTCCGCCAGCTGCTGCGCGGCCCGTTGCTGCTGCTGTTCGTGGCCGCGGTCCAGTTGTACCTCTAGGCCTTGCCTTCCACTTGGTCCTGAATGTGGTCGAGAGTGGCGTCCAGCGCCTGGTTGATCTCGGTGTCCGTGGTGTGCTCGGTGTGCAGTTCGATGTCCACAACGGTCCGGTCCTGGTCCGCCGTGATGTCCAGTACCCCGGAGTAGGGACTGGTCTCCGAGCCCCACTGGATCCGCCGCGCCGTCCGGTCCGCCCGGAACCACGCCTTTCCACGCTCGGTCTTACCGTGCACCTTGGCCTCGACGTCCACCTTGTCGTCGCCGACCGGCTTGGCCATTGTCATCTGGTCGAAGTACTTCGGCAGGTTGTGCACGTCGGCGAGGTACTCGAACACGCGGTCCTCACCGGCGTGCAACGTCCGTGTGCGGTGATAGGCAGTCATGGATTCCGGTGTACCCACGGCCATGCCGCTTACACGGCAAAGCCGTTGGACACCCCGTTGGCGTGATTGCTACCCTGCGGGGCGTGTCCACCCCTGAGGCTGACAGAGGCTAGCCACCGGTAGTCCGGTGGCGTCCCTTCCGCATCGCCATCCGGATCACCGTCGTCACGGGTTTTCGCCTGGGCACATCACTCCAGGCCACTTCGACGCCACTCCTCTTCCTCCTGTGGCGTTCTCATCGATCCGCGATGCCGCTGTGGAGCCTCTTCATGCCTTTCGCTGTCCATGTCCTCGGGCTGGCCGTGTTCGCCCAGGGGACTTCCGAGTTCATGCTGTCCGGTCTTGTCCACGACATCGCCGGTGACCTGCGTGTTTCCATTCCCGCCGTGGGGTCGCTGACGCCCGCGTTCGCGGTCGGGATGATCGTCGGCGCGCCGCTGGTCGCGCTGCTGAGCCTGCGGTGGCCCCGGCGCGGGGCGCTGCTGGCCTTCCTGGCCACGTTCTTCGCCGTGCACGTCATCGGTGCCGTCACCACCAGCTTCGAGGTCCTGTTCGCCACACGGGTCATCGCCGCGCTGGCCAACGCGGGCTTCCTGGCCGTCGGCCTGGCCACCGCGGCGAGTCTGGCGGGCCCGCGGGGCAAGGGACGCGCCACGTCGGTGTTGCTGAGCGGTATCACACTGGCTTGCATCGCGGGTGTCCCGCTCGGTGCTGTCCTGAGTGGATTCTGGGGATGGCGGTCGGCGTTCTGGGCCGTCGCCGCGGTTTCCGTGCCCGCTCTGTTCGCGATCCTCCGCGCTGTCCCCGCGACCCCGGCAGACCCTGCCGCTCCCAGCGCACGCCATGAACTGCGCGCGCTGCGCACGCCACGGTTGATCGTCACCCTTGTGCTGGGTGCGTTGGTCAATGGCGCGACCTTCTGCACCTTCACCTACCTCGCACCGGTGATCACGGGCGCGACCGGTCTCGGCAGCGGCTGGGTTCCCGCTGTGCTGGCGTTGTTCGGGATCGGTTCGTTCGTCGGGGTCACGGTCGGCGGGCTGGCGGACGCCCACCCGATGCCACTGCTGGCTGTCGGCACGTCGGCGCTGCTCGTGGGCTGGCTGGCGTTCGTGCTCCTCGCCGCCCAGCCCGTTGCCGCACTGGTGCTTGTGGTGGTGCAAGGGATGTTGTCGTTCGGCGTCGGGTCCACTTTGATCACCCAGGCGCTCTACGCGGCGACGGACGCGCCCACCCTGGCAGGCGGGTTCGCCACCGCCGCGTTCAACGTCGGGGCCGCCGCTGGTCCCGCGCTCGGCGGCGTGGCGTTCACCGTCGGCCTCGGTGGGAATCGGGCGCCGCTGGTGGTCAGCGCGATCCTGGTCGCCGCCGCGCTGGTGCTCGGCGCGACGGCGTACGCGATCAGCCGGACTCGAGCAACGAAAGGGCCGCGTGCACCTCGTCTTGGTTGACGGACATGGCGGCGCCCAGACCGGTGAGCAGGCCACGTGCGCCGTGGTTGCCTGTCGTCGTCGAAGCGACGAACCGCTTGGCACCGCTGTGTTTCGCGGCGTCGAGCAACAGGTCCATGACGCGCTTGCCGATTCCCCGGCCGCGGCGGGTGCGGCCGAGCCAGATCCCGGCTTCGACGTCGTCGCCGTGCCGTTCCAGCCGGGCCGCGCCCGCCGCGACGCCGTCCACGTCGATCACCCAGGTCCGCTCGACGGCGGTCGCCGGGTCGAGCGTCCGCTTCCGGTGGAAGGCCAGGAAAGCCTCCCTGCGGCGGGAGGTCCAGCCGTCCGGTCCGTCGACCGGCGGCATGACCTCCAGCGGGTCGGAGTCGGCCACCGCCGCGTCGAGCAGCCGGGCAAGACCCGCCTCGTCCAGCGGGGTGAGGGTCACGGCACGTTCGGGCACAGCAGGAGTAAACCGCATCCCGGCCGCTACCGCGCCAGCCGCTCGGCCAGCCAGGCCAACGACAGCGGGTACCGGTGGTCGATGCCCGCGTGACCGGCGTCGAACAGTTCGAAGTGGATCCGGTCCGCGGGCACGCCCGCCTTCAGCAGTTCGGCGCGGAACGCCGCGGCACCGACGTCGAGATGCCACTCGTCCTTGGTGCCCGCGTCGATCCACACCGCGTTGAGCGACCGGACCGCGTCGGCGTACCTCGGCACCATCCGGACCGGGTCCCAGTCCAGCCAGCGCTGCCAGTGTTCCGGCCTGAGCACACCGGTCTCCTGGTCGAACGGCAACTCCGGTGTGCCGTCGTCGCCCGCGGAGAAACACGCCGAGAGGCAGAGCATCTCGATCAGCGTCATGTCGTCCTGTCTGGTGAGCGCCGGGCGGCTGCGGAAGTCGGCCAGGAACGCCCAGATATCGTTGTCGTAGTTGCGCAACGCGCGCACGGCAACAGCGATGTCGTTGGCGTACGACAGTTCGTACAGGGTGTCGCCCGCGTGCGTGGCCAGCGCGCCGAACAGGTCCGGGCGCAGCATCGGCGTGATCATCGCGCCGAACCCGCCGGAGGACTTTCCCGTGATCGCCCGGGAGTCCCGGTGGGCGATGGTGCGGTAGTGCCCGTCCACCCACGGAACGATCTCGTCGCACAGGTACGAGTGGTAACGGCCTGTGCCGGGCGAGTCGACGAACTGTGAACCGCCGTATCTGGTCCACGCGTCCACATACACCACGACACAACCGGGTGTGCCGTTGGCGAAAACGGCGTCGGCGGTCTCCAGGAACGGCTGGCGGAAAGGGGTGCGGTTGGCCCACATGGAGATGTGACCGGAGTAACCCTGGATCACATACACAGCGGGGTAACGCTCCGTACCGGAGTCGTAGCCGGGTGGCGTGTACACCCACAGTGGCCGTTCGTGCGGGTCGCCGAGGTGGTTGTCCCGCAACAACACCGAGTCGACGGTGTGCCGGTCCAGCTCGCCGGCCAGATCGACTTCCCAAGGCAGCATACGATCAGTGAAGCACGCCCGGCGGGACAGCGGCAGATACGTTGGTTGCCGGCTGGCAAAAATCCCTGCCACAGGCTCGGCCGTTTCGGTACAGTCGAGAGTATCGGGAGCGCAGCCGAATTCCAGGCACACGCAGACGCGTCCCGAATCGAAACTGGGGGTTTCACATGTACGACGACGATGAGGACGCCGAGGTCGCGTTCGAGGAGTTACTCAACAGCTACGGAGTGGATGAAGTGCACGTCCCCACCATTCCGCGGCCGCCACGCTGAGTGAGTCCGCACGCGAAATGGGGAATGACAGTACCGCACGAGTCCGAGTGTCCTCGTGCGGTATTTCCTACTGGAACTCCGGGCAACTCGTCTGGGACGACACCGTTCGCCATCGCCGGTTCGCGCTGACCGAGGGGACCGAACCGGTGCTGCGCTGGTTCAGCGAATGGAAGCCACTGGAGTCCATATCGGACATGGCTGGCGAGCCGGCTCGACTGGCTCGCTACGCCAAGGTTGCCAGGATCTTCCTGGACAACGACATCCTCGTCGCCGAAGGCTCGGAACGGCACCGGTTCGAGGAGTCGACGGACGCGGCATGGCGGCCGTGGGGACGGCTGGCGTCGGCGTTCCACTTCTCCACCCGCTCGCTCGCCGACGGCATGTTCAAATCGGACGACGAGTACCACGTGCTGCTGGAGGGAAAACTCGAAAAGCAGCCCGCGCCGTGCGCGCACCACACCTTCGCCGACGCCGATGTCGTCGACCTGCCGGACCGGTCGGCGGCGACCTGGCAGGAACGCGACCTGGTCGAAGTGCTTTACCAGCGTCGCAGCGACCGGAAATTCGCCGAGACACCGATCCCGTTGACGTCGGCCGCGGCATTGCTGCAGATCGCCGTGGGCATTGTCGCCAAGGACGAGAGAACACAGACGGTGTTCAAAACCTCACCCTCCGGCGGAGGGCGGCACCCGACCGAGGTCTACGTCTACGCCAGGGCGATCGAAGGCGTCGAACCCGGGACGTACCACTACAACCCCGGCAAGCACACGTTGGAACGCATCGGCGGGACGCGCACCGACGACGAACTCGGCACGATCGTCGGCGACCAGCCGTGGGTCGGCACAGCCGGGATGCTCGTCTTCTTCACGTGCGTCCTGGCCCGCAGCATGTGGCGCTACCACGCCCCGCGCACGTATCGATTGCTGCACATGGACATCGGTCATGTCAGCCAGACGGTGTACCTGCTGGCGACCTCGCTCGGGCTGGGTGTGACGTTCACATCGGCGATGCGCGACGAACTGGTCGAGGACCTGCTCGGGGTGCGAGCCAGCCACGAAGTGGTGATGGGCTGCGCCGCGATCGGCACCAGGCCCTGACGTCAGGGCCTGGCCAGCAGGCGCCGCAACTCGTCCGCGTTGGGGATCTCCAGCCCGCCGATGCAGACCAGGGCTTCCTCCCAGCAGGCCCGTGCCGTGGCGCGGTCGCCGTCCGCGTCCCACGCCAGCCCCAACACGTGCAGAGCCTGCGCCTGGCCGAACTGGGCACCGGCGCTTCGGTTGACGGCCAACGCCTTCTCGGCGTGGTCACGCGCGGCGGCCAGGTCGCCGGCGTCGTACGCCAGCCAGGCGAGGAGCTTCTCGCTGCGGCCCTCGAACCCCAGCAACTCGGCGTCACGGCTCAACTCCACCGCGTTGGTGGCGTGTTCCCTCGCCGTGGTCAGGTTTCCCCGCTCACGACTCTGCGACGCCATCCGCAGCAACGCGGAGATCTCACCGGGCAGATAGGACAGCCGACGAGCCAGCTCGAGCGCCTTGCGCGCACAGGCAGCCGCGTCGTCGACGTCCCCCATTCCCTGGTGTGTCGCGGAAAGCGTGACCATGGCGTCGACCTGGTCCTGTTCCACCCCGGATTGCGCGGCCAGCGCCACCGAGGCACGGGCGTGCACGAGTGACGCGGCGTGGTCACCGGCCAGCCGGTTGGCATCGGCGAGGCCGCGCAGTGTCTCGGCTTCGTAGTGCTGGGTCCCGGTTTCCCGGTAGCACACCAAAGCCTTGTCGTACTGGACGACCGCCTCGTCGTACCGGCCCTGCCGGACCATGATGTGGCCGAGGCTGGCCCGGGTGGTGCCCTCCACCGACGGGCTCGGACTCGACGGCAGCAGCGCGAGCGCGTCGTGCGCGTACCGCTCGGCCCGGTCTAGGCGTCCGCGCTGCTCCTCGATGATGGTGAGGTTGATCAGGCCGAAGAGCCGGATGCTGTCGAAGCCGTGTTCCTCGGCCAGCCGGACGCCGCGCTCGACCTCCTCGGCCGCCGCCCTGAGCTTGCCGTCCGCCTGGTGGATCGTGCCGATGCTGATCATCGCCCCCGCGCGGCCCGCCTGCGAACCGGCCCTGGTGTACGCGTCCAGTTCGGCCACCAGGTGCTCGAGTGCCTTGCCGAGTTCCTGGACGCGCAGGTACATCGAGCCGATGACGTGGTGCATCGCGGCTTCCGCGTCGGGCTCGTTCGCGACGCGCGCGGCGTGCAGGGCGGCGCGGGCGGCGACGAGGCTCTCGGCCCGGTAGCGGCCCCGGGTCGCCAGGTAGGCGCGCAGGGACTCGACCAGGTGCCACGCGGCGTACGCGGGCCCGTTTCCCGCCGCGTACAGGATCGCGGCGATGATGTTCGGGCCTTCCTGGTCCATCCACTCGACGGCCGCCGTGGCGTCGGCGAACACCGGGCGGGGCAACGACTCCTCCAACTCGGTGCGGGGCAGCCGGACCCACGTCCCGTAGAGCACGTCGGCGATCGCGTCCAGCCGCCGCACGTAGAACGCGAACAGGCGGGCACGGGCCGCGTCCGACTCGTCCTTGTTCTCCTCGATCTGGCAGCGTTCCTGGCTGTAGAGCCGCAGCAGGTCGTGGAACCGGAACCGGTGCGAGCCGATCCGCTGGATCAGGCTGGCGGTGGCCAGTTCGGCCAGCAGCTTGTCGGTCCGGTCGCCCGGCAGGCCGGCGAGCACCGCGACCGCGTGCCGGGAGAAGTCCGGTCCCGGCACCAGGCCCAGCAGCCGGAACAGCCGCGCGGCCTCGGGTTTCAGCGTCAGGTAGGACAGGTCGAACACGGCGCGCACCGCCGCGCCGGGATCGTCCTCGATCTCCAGCGCGGTCAGCCGGTTGCCGTGCCGCAGGTCGGTGACGTACGCGTGCATCGAGTCGTCGTCGCGCAGCAGCAGGTTCGCGCCCGCGATGCGCAACGCGAGCGGCAGGTGCCCGCAGAGCCGGGCGATCTCGTCCAGCGCCCCGGGATCGGGTCGTTCGAGGTCCTGCCCGACGATCGTGTCGAGCAGTTCGACCGACTGGTGCGGCGGCAGGACGTCCAGGTTGACCAGCCTGGCCCCGCCGAGGGCGGCCAGGCCACGCAACGTCTTGCGGCTGGTGACCAGCGCCGCGGAGCCCGGCATGGTCGGCAGCAGACTGCGGACCTGCCCGGCGCTGACGGCGTTGTCCAGCACCACCAGGACCCGCCGGTCGGCCAGCAGGGTCCGGTACGCGCCGACCAGCCCGTTGTGGTCGTCGGGCAGCTGGTCGGGGCGCAGGCCGAACGCCTGCAGGAACCGGCCGAGCACCTGCTCCGGGGTCAGCTCGCGGTCCAGCGCGTTGCCGAGCAGGTCGACGAACAGCTGGCCGTCGGGGAACTGGCCGCGCAACTGGTGTGCGGCCTGCACGGCCAACGCGGTCTTCCCGACGCCGGGCTGGCCGGAGATCGCCACGACGGCGGCGCCGACGGTGGTGTCCATGCCGGGGTCGTCGTCGTTGCCTGACATCAGGTCGATGATCTGCTCGTAGGTCTCTTCACGCCCGACGAAGTCACGCAGGCCCGCGGGCAGCTGCCGGGGCACGGGACGCGGCGCGGGCTGGTGGATCACCTCGGGGGGTGCCTGCACCGGTGGCGGGGTGGGTCTCAGCGACAGCGCCGGGTCGTTGGTGAGGATCCGCTGGTGCAGCCGTTGCAGCTCCTCACCCGGGTCGACGCCGACCTCGTCGGCCAGGGTGGCGCGGACTTCCTGGTAGCTGGCCAGCGCCTCGACCTGGCGGCCTGACCGGTACAACGCGAGCATCACCTGACCGCGCAGCCGTTCCCGGAACGGGTGCTGGGTGGCCAGGGTGCGCAGTTCCGGCAGGAGTTCCGCGTGCCTGCCGAGTGAGAGGTCGCAGTCGATGCGCACCTCGGTCGCCCGCAGGTGCTCCTCGGTCAGCCGCTGGACCTCGCGTTCCCGGAACGAGCACGCCGGGATGTCGGCCAGCGCCGGCCCGCGCCACTGCGCGAGAGCGCCGGTGATCAGCTCGGAGCGCTCGGCCGGGTCGTCGGCCAGGTCGGCCCTGCCCGCCAGCGCGCGGAACCGCAACAGGTCGAGTTCGTCCGGCTCGATGTTGATCCGGTACCCGTGCGGCATCGTGGTGATCAGGTCCCTGGCTTTGAGCGTCTGCCGCAACCGGCGGACGTAGGCCTGCGCGGTCGACGCGGCGTTGTCCGGCGTCTCGTCGTCCCACAACCAGTCGATCAGTTCGCTGACGCGCACGATCTGGTTGCCACGCAGGAGCAACCCGGCCAGCACCACCTGCTGTTTCCCGGCGGGGACCGTGACCTCGTTGCCCCACACCGCCACGTCCAGCGTTCCCAACAGGCGGAAGTCGGTGTCTCCCACCATTCACGCCCCCCGTCGGAGTCTCGGGTCAAGCGACGTGCTGTCGATCCTAGTCCCGAGTACGCGAGAAGTACGCGCCATCGGGTGAGGTGGTGAGGTGCCCGGGAAACTGGTCAAGACGCTCGCGGACGAGCTCGTCGAGATCATCGCCGACGAGGATCCGCTCCTGGCGACGATGTACGGCATCGGGGACACCGACAGCGCGCTGGCCGACTTGTCCGAGGAGGCCGAGGGCAGGCTGCGGGCCCGAGCCGCCGCCGCCGCGACCCGCGCACGCGAACTCGACGACCGCCTGCTGCCCGCGGCCGACCGCGTGACCAGGGCTGTTGTCCAGCAACAAGCCGAGGCGGTCGTGCACCGGCTCGACTCCCGTGCGGTGGAGTACACGGTCACGCATCATTTCGTCGCGCCCGCCGCGCGCGTGTTCCACTACCTGCCGCGTGTCCGGATCGCGGACGGCGACCAGGCGGAGGCGTACCTGCGGCGGCTGTCGGCGTTCAGCGGGTACCTGGCCGCGGCGGCGAACCGGCACGTCGGCGGGACAGTCGCGGGACGGCTGCCGGTGGGGCGGCTGACGCGGGCCGCGACGGTCCAACTGGATCGGGCTCTGGCGCTCGGCGCGGACGACCCGCTGCTCGACCCGATCCGTCACGAGGGCATGGAACGGTACGCCGACGAAGGCCTGCGGCTGCTGGAAACCGAGATCCGGCCCGCGCTGGCCAGGTACCGCGCCGTGCTCGGCGGGATCGCACCGAGCGCCCGCGACGACGACAAGCCCGGTCTGTGCTGGATCACCGGCGGCGAGTCGATCTACGCGAGCCTGATCAGGGTGCACACCGACACCGACCACGCCGCGCGCGTGCTGCACCGCACCGGCGAACGCCTGGTGGCCGACCTGCGTGCGGAGATCGAGCAGTGCGGTGCGCGGCTGTTCGGGTCGCGGGGCGTCGACGAGGTCTTCCGCAGGCTGCGGGACGACCGGACGCTGCGGTGGCGCGACGGGCAGGAGATGCTCGACGCGGCCCGTACGGCGATCCGGAAGGCCGAGTCCGAGGCGCCGAACTGGTTCACGGTCGTGCCGGAGCAGCGGTGCGTGGTCGAGCCCGTCGCCCCGGCCGAGGAGGCGGCGGTCCCGTCGGCGATGTACCTGATGCCCTCGCCGGACGGCACACGGCCGGGCACCTATTCGACGAACATCAGCCACCCCACCGAGCGCTACCGCCACGCCGCCGAGGCCATGGCGTTCCACGAGGCCGTGCCCGGTCACCACCTCCAGGTCACCAGGGCCCAGGGACGGCGTGACCTGCCGATGCTGCGCAGGCTGCCGCTGAGCACCGCGTACGTTGAGGGCTGGGGCCTCTACGCGGAGCGGCTGGCCGACGAGATGGGCCTGTACTCCGACGAGCTGTCCAGGCTCGGGATGCTCGTGTTCGACGCGATGCGGGCGGTGCGGCTGGTCGTGGACACCGGTCTGCACGCGGAGGGCTGGAGCCGGGCGCGGGCCGTCGACTACCTGCGCGCCAACACGGCCATCCCGGAGGTGGAGGTCGGAGCGGAGGTCGACAGGTACGTCGCGCTGCCCGGTCGGGCGCTGGCGTACATGGTCGGCCGGATGGAGATCACCAGGATCAGGACGGCCGCACAGGACGCGCTCGGCGACCGGTTCGACATCCGCGCCTTCCACGACGTCCTGCTCAGCGGGGGCACGCTGCCCATGCCGGTCCTGGCCGACGTGGTGGCCGACTGGGCGAAGTCCGCACGGGAGTTACCGGAGTACGCGGTTAATACGCACTAGGTACGACGATGAGAAGCACTGCCAGTCGACCGGGGGACGACAGCGGGGCAAAGCCGACGCCGGCGAGAGAGGACGTCCGGTGGGACCGCTGGGGGTGGTCCCACCGGGCGTCCACACACCGGCACGTGAACGCTGTTGGCGATACTGTGTCCGGCCGGGGGGCAGTTCGCCGGTTCGGCATGGGCTGATCCCCTCGATAAGGGACCAGACACCGTATCCGGCGAAAGTTGTCGATGCAGTTCCACATTCTGGGGCCGCTGGAGGTCCACGGCGAGCACGGGCGGATGCGGCTCACCGGCAAGCCGACCGCCGTGCTGGTCACCCTGCTTCTGCAAGCCAACCGCGGCGTGTCCCACGAACACCTCATCGAGGCGGTGTGGGACGACCGGTTGCCGAACACGGCTGTCGCGGCGCTGCGCACCTATGTCTCCCGCATCCGCCGCGCGTTCGCCGACATCGAGCCCGGCACGGCGGAACGGATCGTTGCGCAGCCGAACGGGTACGCGATCCGTGTCCAGCCCGGTGAGCTGGATCTCGAGCGGTTCCGGGCGCACGTGGAGCGCGGCCGGGCCGCCGCGGCAGGCGGCGACTTCGCCGAGGCCATCGACAACCTCGACGCGGGTCTGGGCCTGTGGCGGGCACGCGCGCGGGAAGAGTGGACCGGCACGCTCGGACAGCACATGGCCGGCCTCGACGAGGAGTACTTCGCCGCCGCCGAACACCAGATCGAGCTGAAGCTCGCCGTCGGCGAGTCCGCCGGGCTCATCCCCCGGATCACCTCGCTGATCACGGCACACCCGCTGCGCGAACGGCTCCGCGAACACCTGATGCTCGCGCTCTACCGCAGCGGCAGGCAGTCCGACGCGCTCGCGGTCTACCAGGAGGTCCACCACCTGCTCGGCAGGGAACTCGGCGTCCGGCCCAGTCCCGGCATGCGGGAGCTCCACCAGCGGATACTGGCGGAGGACCCCGCGCGGCAGCCCGTCGCGGTCACGGCGGGACCGCAGCCCGACAGCACGGCCGTGCCGTTTCAGCTGCCTGCCGACACCGCTCACTTCACCGGCCGCGACGACCTGGTCAGTCAGTTGCTCCGGCTTTGGCCCGTCCACCGCGACGGACGGGCGCGGGGGACGGTGGTGATCTCCGCTGTGGAGGGCATGGCGGGGGTGGGCAAGACCACCTTGGCCGTCCACGCCGCGCACCGGCTGGCCGACCGGTTCAGCGACGGCGTGCTGTTCATCGACCTGCACGGGTTCACTCCCGGTGTGGACCCGGTCGCCCCGGAACACGCACTGGAGTACCTCCTGCGGGGCCTGGGGCTGTCCGGCAACCAGATCCCGTCGGACCGAGACGCGCGATCGGCGCTCTACCGATCGGTCCTCGCCCGGCGGCGAGTGTTGATCGTGCTGGACAACGCCGCCGACGAAGCCCAGCTCCGACCGCTGCTGCCCGCGGCGCGCGGGTGCGGCGTGCTGGTCACCAGCCGGCGGCACCTGGTCGGTCTGGACGACACCGTCCACCTCAACCTGCCGGTTCTTCCCGCAGGCGAGGCAGCGGCGTTGTTCCGCGCCCTCGTCGCCGACCGGGCAACCCCAGCGGACGCACGCACCATCGCGGGCATCGTGGCGCTGTGCGGGCATCTCCCCCTGGCGATCCGCATCGTCGCCGCCCGTCTGCGCGCCAACCAGGCAGGCACACCAGCACGGCTGCTCGCCGAGTTGACCGACGTGCTCACGACCGAGCAGGGACTGGACTGGTTGTCCGACGGGCATCGCGCGGTCAGCGCCGCGCTGGGGGTGTCCTACCGCCACCTCGCCCCGGACCAGCAGCACGCCTTCCGGCTACTCGGCCTGCACCCCGGCGTCGACATCGAGCCGTACGCCCTCGCCGCACTGGCCGACACGACGATCAACGAGGCACGGCGACTGCTGGAGCACCTGCACACGGCCAGCCTGGTCATCCAAACCGACTACCACCGCTACACGCTGCACGACCTCGTGGCCAGCTACGCCACCAGACTGGCCCGCGGCTCCCCCGAAGCCGAACAGCGGGCCGCGCTCGATCGCGTCTTCGCTTTCTACGCGTACACCACATCGGCCGCCCTGGCGGTGGCCTACCCGTGGGACGCCGCCTACCCGTGGGAAATCGATGAACGCCCGCCCATACCGGCCCCCGGCACACCGACGCCGCCTCTCGAGGACGAGGCACAAGCACTGCTCTGGCTGGACACCGAACTAGGCAACATCCTCGCCACCGCCCACCACGCACCCGGCCACGGGCGGCCGGACCACACCAGCCACCAGGCCACCATCCTGCACCGCTACCTGCGCATCCGAAGCCTCTACACCGACGCCCTGGCCATCAACGACCTCGCGCTCCACCACGCCCGCGCTGGGGGCGATCACGTCGCCATCCACAACGCCCTGGCCTGCCTGAGCGCCGTTCATCTGTGGTACGGCCGGTACGACCTTTCCGCCGACCAGGCCCGGCAGGCGTTGGTCCTGGCCCGCGCGGCGGGCAACCGCGCGGGCGAACAGGACGCACTGCACGGCATCGCCGAGGTCCACATGCAGCGCAACCAGTTCACTTCCGCCACCGACTACCTCGAGCGGGCGCTGGACATCGCGGTGGAAACCGGCAACCGCGTCGCCGAACTGGGCACGACGCTCAGCCTGGGTGGCGCCCACCAGTCGCTGCGCGACTACGACAAGGCTGCCGCCTGGTACCAGCGCGCACTCACCGTGAGCCGCGGCATCGGACACTACCGCGCTGTGCAACACGCGATGCGCTGCATCGCCAACCTCCAATGGCTGCAAGGCGAACCGGGATCAGTCGTGGACACCTACCACGAGATTCTGGCCATGGCCAGGGCCTCCGGCAGCCCCATCAGCGAACAGCTCACGCTCCGCGCCCTCGGCAACGTCCACCGGCAACTGGCGCAGTACCGGAAGGCCGTCGACTACTACCAGGAAGCACTGACCATCGCCATGAAAACCGGCGACCCGATGTTCCAAGCCGAGGCACACCAAGGCATCGGCCGGGTCCATCAAGCCGACGGACGCCACTGCGACGCCCTCAGCCACCATCGAACAGCGCTCGAACTGGCGGACGAACTCGGCCAACCCAGTGTGCAAGCGCGTGCCCACAACGGTATCGCCCATGCCCTCAGCTCCCTGGGTGACACCGACCGAAGCCGCGAGCACTGGAACGCCGCGCTGGCCATCCTCGCGAACGTCAACCTCACGTACACAGAAGAACCCGACATCACCACCGCGACCATCCTGGCCCAGCTGGCCACGCTCGACAAAGGACAGTCGTAGTCGGTGGCGAACGCCGGGGGTTGTCCGGCGTCCGCCAGCACCGGGTCAGAGGGTCAGCTGTGGCCAGGATCGCGTGTCCCGCAACAGTTGCCGGTCGTGCGTGGCGAGCACGACCGCGGCGGGGGTCGTGGTGAGCGCCGCCGTCAGCTCGTCGACGAGCGCTGCGGACAGGTGGTTGGTCGGCTCGTCGAGCAGCAGCACGTGCGGCTGGCTGACCAAGACGAGCGCCAGGTCCACACGTCGCCGTGCGCCGACGGAGAGCTCACCGAGCGGCCGGTGCGTGTCACCGCGGTCCAGCAGGCCGAGTTCGCCGAGCCCCGGTGCGGGAATCCCCGACCGGGCCACCAGTTCCTCGTACAACTGCCGGGCCGTGCGGCGGGGTGGCGTGTCCGATTCCTGGCCCAGCCGCCCGACCCGGACCGGTTTGGCACGCCTGACCGCGCCCGTGTCCGGTTCGATCAAGCCGGCCAGCACCGCGAGCAGCGTGGACTTCCCGGCACCGTTGGGGCCGGTGACCACCAACCTGTCTCCCGAGTCCAATGCGAGTGCCACCGGGCGCTCCAGTCGTCCGGTCACGGTCACGTCGTCGGCTCGCAGCAGGGTCGCGCCGCGGTACTCCGGCAACTGCGGCATGGCGAACCGGGTGGGCGGCGGTGGGACGGCCACCACCGCCGCCTCCAGGTCCTCCTGCCTGCGGTGCACGGCACGCACGAGACCTGGCGCGCGGGTGGCGCGGGTGTGTTTGCCGGTGCCCTTGGCCGGACGCCAGCCGTCCTTGAGCCGGTTCTGCGCCGCCGACAGGTCGTCGGCCAGCCGTTGCCGCTCCGCGACCTGGTCGGCGTGCGACGCCTCCCAGCGGGCGCGTTCGGCTCGGCGGCCTTCGACGTACGCGGCGTAGCCACCGCCGTACACCCGTGGCCTGCCGTCGCTGGACGGGTCGAGGTCGATCACTGTCGTGGCCACGTCCGCGAGCAACGCGCGGTCGTGTGTGACGATGACGACCACGCCCACGTGCGCGCGCAGTTGTTCGGTGAGGTGATCGAGGCCGCCCGCGTCGAGGTGGTTGGTCGGCTCGTCGAGCAACAGGATGGAATGCCGTGCCCCGAGCAGGCACGCCAGCCGCACGCGGTGCCGTTGCCCCACCGACAGTGTGCCGAGTGGACGGTCGCGGTCGCCGACAGCGTTCAGTGCTGCCAACGAGATCTCGACTCGCCGGTCGGCGTCCCACGCGTCGAGCGCTTCGGCCACCGCGAGCGCGTCGGCGTACGCGTCGTCGGCGCCGGGTGCGCCCTCGGTGAGGGCTTCGGTCGCCTTGTCCAAATCGGCCAGCGCGGTGCGTACGGCAGCCAGTTCGAGGTCGATCAGATCGCCGATGGTGTCCGTGGCCGCGAGCGGGATCTGCTGATCGGCCACGCCGACCGATCCCGCGTGCCAGACCTCGCCGTGGTCGACGGGCAACTGCCCGGCCAGGACCCGCAGCAGGGTGGTCTTGCCGCGGCCGTTCTCACCGACGATGGCGACCCGGTCGCCCGCTGCGGCGACAAGGTCGACCCCGGCGAGCACGGGCCGCCCGCCGAAGGAAAGGTGGACGCCGGACGCGCGGACGTGCGCCGCGCGGGCAGGGGCCAGCGCAACAGGGGATGACATGGGAAATGCCTCCAGCTAGAGGTGATGCGTGAGCAGGACGAGGACGGCACCGCAGGACCCGTTCTCGGTCCGCGGCACCGGTGGAGGCGTCGTCGCTCAGAGGTACATAGGTGTTTGCATCACGTCCAGCAGGTTAGATCATCCCCCGCTGCCGGGTCACCCGGTTTTCTGGCCGTCCAGGCGCTGGCAGGCGGGGGCGTGTGAGAAGGCCGCGTCCAACTCCTTGTTCGCCCGCAGGTCCTTGGTCGGGCCGACCGCGCCGCTCAGCGGTTCCAGGCCCGAGCCGACGGACTCGACGGCTTTCTGGAAGGACACCGGGTCGTTCGCCTGCGCCTGCTCGAGTCTGCCGCGGGCGGAGTCGAGCGTGCCGCGAGCGGAGTCCAGGGTCGCCATCGCCTTGTCGACCGCGGCCTGGCCCTCGGCGACGGGCGGCGGTCCCGACTGTCTGAGCCGAGCGGACACCGAGTCGATCGCGGCGCCGATCGACCCGAGGTACGCGAGCAGGCTGGCTTTGGCCTGCCGCGGGTCGGCCGCGTCGATCCGCGGCAACTGGGACAGTTTCGCACCGCCGTCCTGGACGGTCTGGCAGACCTGGTCCGCCCACGCGATGGCCGGGCGGTTGAGCCCGTCATCACCCGATGAGCACCCGGCGGCCAGCACGACAGCGACGGCGAGCACCGCGAGACGATTCATGAAAACGACACTAGAGACGCGGCACACCACCGGACAATGACGGAACCGAAAACCATCGATAACACACAAAACCGCCGGGCCCGATCCGCAGATATCGATAATTGACATATCCGGCCGCACAATCATAGGTTCAGGGAAATCCATTCGGCGGGAAAGGCCCACGGTGACTGGAACCCCCGATCCCGCGCAGCGGATCGCGTTCGATTCCCTGTTGTCGGCGTCCGGTGACGGATCGTCGGCCACGCTGTGGTTCCGCCTGCCCGCCGAGCTCGCGGTGCTGTACCGGCCGCGGATCCCCGAACTGGCCGGTGAGATAGCCGACGAGCTGCGGCGCACCGTGCCCGCGTTCGGCCAGATGGGCGACGCCTGCACGAGAAAAGTCACCGGCTATATCCAGCAGGCGGTCACGCAATTCGTCGACCGACTGGCCGACCCGACCGGTCCCCGTGATTACGCGGCCGAACGATTCCGCCAACTGGCGCTGCACGACGACATTCAGGGCAGCCCGATACTCGACATCCTGCAGAGCGCGTACCGGGTCGGCGCCAGGGTCGCGTGGCGGCGTGTGGCCGACGAGGGCACCAAGATCGGTGTCCCGACCGACACGCTGTGCCTGCTCGCCGAGACCATCTTCGTGTACATCGACGAGTTGTCCGCGTTGTCGGTCGAAGGCAGCGTGTCGAGGAGGATCCGCGAAGCCGGTGCGCTGGAGCGCAGGCGCAGGCAACTGCTCGAACTGCTGCTGGGCGGGGCGACGCACGAGGCGTTGGCACGGCTGTCGGAGGCGGCGCACTGGCCGTTGCCCGAACGCGTGCTGGCGGTGTCGCTCGACGTGCGTGACGCGTGGCCGGACCCGGAGGAACCCGCGCTGGACAGCCGGATCCTGGTCGACCTGGAGGGGTCGGCGCCGTGCCTGCTGGTCGCGGAGGAGCACAGCGAGCTGGTGGACACCCTGCCGATGATCATGCCCGGGTGGCGCGCCGCGGTCGGCCCGGCGACCGAGCTGGGTGACGCACGCAAGTCGTTGCGGTGGGCCCGCCGGATCACGCAACTGGTGCAGTGCGGTTCGTTGCCGGACGCGCCGGTGACGTGGTTCGACGAGCAGCTGTCGACGTTGTGGCTGCTCAACGACCGGTTCATGGTCCAGCAGATCGCCGCGCGTGTGCTGGCGCCGCTGGACGGCCTGACCCCGACCCAACGCACGACGCTGGGCGACACCCTGTTGATCTGGCTGGAAACCAGGCGCACGGCGGTGGAGATCGCGCAGATGCTCAACGTGCACCCGCAGACCGTGCGCTACCGGATGCGTCAGCTCAAGCGCCTGTTCGGCGACAGCCTGGAGGACGCCGACATGCGGTTCGAGATCGAGGTCGCGCTGCGGGCCGAACGCGCCCGGTTCGACGACTGACACGATGTGCGGGTGACGGACAAGATCACCTTCGGGCCGGACCTGGTGCGGTCGCTGCTGCGGGACCAACACCCGGATCTCGCGGACCTCGAACTCCAGGACGTCGAGGGCGGCTGGGACAACCAGCAGTTCCGGCTCGGCGCCGAACTGGCTGTGCGCCTGCCACGCACGCAGCGCGCGCCCGGGCTGCTGCGCACCGAGCAGAAGTGGCTGCCGGTGTTGGCCGAACGTCTGCCGTTGCCGACGCCCACGCCGGTGCGTGTCGGACAACCGTCGAGCCTGTTCGAGCACACCTGGACGATCGTGCGCTGGGTCGACGGCGACCCGGCCGATCGCGCGCCGGTCACCCGAGTCGGAGCAGCCGAGGTTCTGGCGGAGTTCCTTGCCGCGCTGCACAAGCAGGCACCAGCCGACGCACCGGTCAACCCCACGCGAGGCATTCCCCTTGCCGGAATGCGGGACGGGACCGACACGTGGTTCGACCTCATCGCCGGACACGCGAACGCGGACGGCGCGCGGGAAGTCTGGGAGAAAGCCCTGGCGGCGCCGGACTGGCGTGGCACTCCGCGCTGGCTGCACGGCGACTTGCACCCGGCGAACGTCGTCGTCCGGGACGGCACGCTCGCCGGGGTGATCGACTTCGGCGAGATGTGCGCGGGCGATCCCGCGACCGACCTGTCAGCCGCCTGGATCCTGCTGCCCGACGGCGCGGCGGCGCGGTTCTTCGACGCGTACGGCCAGGCCGACGAAGCGACCGTCACCCGGGCCCGTGGCTGGGCTGTTCTGCGCGCCCTCGGGCTGATCGGGATCGGGCGCAACGGCAGGCTCGGTCTCCCCGGGGGCAAGCCGACGTGGGAACCGGCGGGCTACGCCGCGCTCGACCGGGTGCTGGAGTGGTAGCCAGTCAATCATTGATGTCCTTCAATTAATTACTGGCGTCAATCACTGAGGCCCGTTAACGTTGTCGCATGGCGTCTGACGAGCCTGCGGCGGAGCGGCCCTGCTTCCGGTTGGCGCGGGTCGGTTTGGCGGTGAACGCGCGGCTGCGGTCGGCGATGACGGTCACCGGGCTCAAGCCCCGGCAGTGCCTCACGCTGATGGTGCTCGCCGAGGACGGGCGGATGAGCCAACTCGCCCTGGCACAGGCACTCGAGGTCGACCCGAGCGTGCTCGTGTCGATCCTCAACGAACTGGAACAGCGTGATCTGGCCACGCGGCAACGTGAACCGTCCGACCGGCGCCGACACGTCGTCGTGCTCACCGAGCACGGCCGCGAGGTGGTCGGCCGGATCAAAGCGGCCGTCGACGAGGTCGAACGCGCGGTGTTCGCCGACTTCGACCCGGCCGAACTGGCCCGGCTGGACGACCTGCTGCGCAGGCTCGCCGCGCCGCACGACTCGGCGGACTGCGCCGAGGACTGACACTGGGAGGGCAATCGTGGAACTTGGGGTCGGGCTTCCGACGGCGGGCGCGATCGCGTCACCGGAGGCGATCGTGAAGGTCGCCCAGGCGGCGGAGGAACTGGGATACGCGGCGGTGTGGACCTTCGAGCGGCTGCTGCGGCCGGTCGGCAAGGTCGCCATGCTCGGCATGGACGAGCCGCAGGAGCTGCCGGAGAGCTACCGGAACGTCTACGAGCCGCTGGTCACGCTCAGCCACGTGGCCGCGTCGACCAGCCGGGTCAAGCTGGGCACCAGCGTGATCGACGCGTTGCTGCACCCGCCGGTGCTGCTGGCGCGGCGGTTCGCCACGCTGGACCAGTTCAGCGGCGGCCGGGTGATCGCCGGGCTCGGCCAGGGCTGGATGAAGGAGGAGTTCGAGACCGCGAACGTGCCCACCAGCCGCAAGGGCGCGGGATTCGACGAGGTGGTCGCCGCGGTGCGCGCGGCGTGGGGGCCGGACCCGGTGTCGTTCGACGGCCGGTTCTACAAGATCGCGCCGTCGGAGATCAACCCCAAGCCGGTCCAGGACCGGATCCCGGTGGTGGTCGGCGCGGTGACGCCGAAGGGCATCGAACGGGCCGCGCGGATCGCCGACGGTGTCAACCCGGTCGTGTTCTCCCGCGACCAGCTGTTGCAGGTCTCGTCGTCGTTCCTGAACGCCGCCAAGGAGTTCGGCCGCGACCCGGACGAGCTGACGGTGATCGGCCGCGCGAACGTGGACATCACCGACAAGCCGATCGACGGCGAACGGCCGTTCCTCGCCGGTTCGCCCGAGCAGATCGTGGAGGACCTGGCGACCCTGGACGGCCACCGCGTCGACCAGGTGCTGTTCGCCAACAACGTCTCAGTCGACCTGGACACCGAACTGGACCTGATGCGACGACTGGCCAAGCTGGCCGGACTCTGAGGCAGAGAACCTGACAGAGCAGGTCCGGTGCCTTCAGGCCACAGCTAACGGGGGATGAGTTCGCTGATTCGCCATCGGCCGTCGATCCGGCGGGCCGAGATCGAGAGCTGGGCGGCGCCCGCACTTGTCGTGTGGGTGTCGCCTCGTGTCGCGGACTGGTCGACGAACGCGAGCAGCCGCGCTTGGTCGCCGTCGAGCGAAACGACGCCGACACTGACCACTTTGGACGTCACGGTGATGCGTTGTTCCCCGGCGTGCGCCTTGATCTGCTCGAACAGCTTGGCGTACTGGCCCTGTGCCTCGCCGGTCAACGTTTCCCGCGCGGCGCGCTCGGTGGTCGTGGTGTCGTCGTAGTGGTACGAGAACACCTGCTCGAGCGAGTCGCGCACCTGCGCGGTCACCGCCGCGAGGTCGTCGTGGGGACGATCGGTCCGCAGCCACAGTCCCACGCTGGTCAGTGCGACCGCGATCGCCAGCAGCACATAGGGAAACCGCCGGGTGACTGGCTCAGCCGCGGCCTCTTGCGGCACTTCGACTTGCGGCTCGGTGCCAGGTTCGGGGCCAGGTTCGGGGCCGGGTTCGGGGCGGCGCCTGGTCCCGGCGACGACGGCCCGGCGGCGGGGCGGGGACTGCGGCTTCTGCGGCTTCGGTGCCCTGCGCAGTGTCCTCATCAGACAGCTCCAGCCGGGATCTGGCCCAGTGCGCCGACTTTCCAGCCCGCGTCGGTGCGCACCAGCTCGGCGCGCATCCGGCTGCGTTTGGTCACCGGCTGCCCGCCGTCCGGCGTGACCACGATCTCCACCGCGGCGATCACGACCGCCCTCGACGGGTCGAACTCGGTGATCGCCGCGTCCAGCACCCGGCCTTCGGTCACCGTCCTCGCCTGCTCGATCTGTTTGCGGCTGCCTTCCTCGGTCTGCCGCAGTTCGTCGGTCAACGCGCCGGTGGACACGCGCTGCCACCGCTCCAGTCCTTCGTCGATCCTGCGGTAGTCCAGGGTGTTGAACGTGGCGATCGCCCGTCGGCCGCTGTCGAGGGCGACCTCGCGATCGGCCGTCTGGTCGGCGGTGAACCACGTCCAGCCGCTCCACCCCGCGAACCCCGCGGCCACCACCACCGCCGCGACGCAGATCGTCCTGAGCACGTCAGCCTCCTGGCGAGTTCTGCGAGCCACGGACCCCGGTCGGACTACCGGGTGGGAGCGCGCACCGAGCGGCCGTGTTCAGCGGCGCGGGCGCGGTGTCACGGCCGTTGCGGTACGGCGTGCCGCCGTAGCCCGTCGTGCACGGCAGCGGCTCGAAGTACGTGACCGCGAGACCGAAGTTCGCACCGTCGGGCCGGATGACCTGGGACGCGGCGGACACCGCCGCCGGGGTGACCACCAGCAGCTCCTCCAGGCCGCGCTGGCGGGTGACCACGACGTTCGACGTGGTCAGCAGGTTCGCCAGCACGACACCGAGGTTCGGCCCGGTCTCCCGCACGAGCCCGCTCACCTGCCCGGCCACCGCGGGAACGGACTTGAGCAGGCCGCGGATGTCGCCGTCGGACGCCCTGAGCCGTTCGGCGATGAGCTTCGCGTTGGTGCCGAACGACTTGATCGCCTCCGACGTCTGCACCTGTGTGGTCAGCACCGTGCCGCCGTCGGTGATCAGCTGGGTGGTCTGCGGCAGGTGCGTGGTGGCCAGCTTGGTGAAGCTCGTCGTCGAGTCCAGCAGCGCCTGCAGGTCCGGGCCCGCTCCCCTGGTGGCCTCGTGCAGTTCGTCGACGACCGTGCGCAACGCGTCCGTCGGGACGGATTCGACGAGCCGATCCAGGTTGAGCAGCACTGTCTCGGTCGGCAGCGGCAGCTTGGTCTGCTTGATCTCGATCACCGAGCCGTCGGCGAGATACGGCTGGGCGTCGCGGCGCGGTCGCAGGTCGACGTACTGCTCACCGACCGCCGACCGGTTGGTGACGACGGCTTCCACGTCGACCGGCACCGGCGGCGCGCCGTCCTCGATCCGCAGGTCCACCTCGATGCCCTGGTCGGCGAGGTGCAGCTGGCCCACCCGCCCGATCGCCACCCCCCGGTAGGTGACCTCGGCGTTGGTGAAGATCCCGCCGGAGTCGGCGAGCCGGAGCTTGACCACGTAGCCGGATCCGCCGAACACGCCCACGTACCGCGCGCCGACGTAGCCGACACCCAGCATCGCGATGATCACGAAGACGATCACCTGGATGCGGACCGTCCTGCTCAACATCAGCGCCCTCCCTGGTCGACCGGCGGCAGGGGCAACGCGGGCCCGCCTTTGCTGTCCAGCTTCAAGTGCACGTTGAGGTAGTCGCCCTGCAACGCCTTGAGCACCGAGTCGGGGAAGGGGAACGTCAGCAGCATCTCCATGGCCTGCGGCAGGTTCTGTCCCGCGTCGGCCAGGTGGCGCAGCGTGGGTTCCAACGCCTTGAGGTCGGCGATCAGGTCGTCCTTGGACTGCTTGATCGTGCCGACCGCCGCCGAGGACAACGCGTCGAGCGACTTGAGCATCCCGACGATCGAGCCGCGCTGCTTGGCCAGCACTTCGATCCCGGGCCCCAGGTTGTCCAGCAGGTCGGCGATCTTGTCCTTGCGCGCGCCGAACTCGCCCGCCAGCTTGTTCATCCCGTCGATCGCCCTGGTGATGTCGCCCTTGCGGGCGTCGAGCCCGGCGACGAACGTGTCCACATTGGTCAGGAAGGACCGGATCGCGGTCTCGTTGCCGCCCAGCGCGAGGTTCAGCTCCTGGGTGATCTGCTGGATCTGGCCGACGCCACCGCCGTTGAGCAGCATGGACAACGCGCCGAACACCTCTTCGATCTCCGGGTTGCGGTTGGTCCGCTCGACCGGGATCACCGCGCCGTCCCCGAGCACACCCTCCGCCGTACCGGACGGCGCGGCCAGTTCGACGAACTTCTCACCGAGCACACTGGACTGCCGCAGCCGGGCAATCGCGTTGCCCGGCAGTCGAACCGTGCCGTTGACGGCCAGGGTGACCTCGGCGGTCCGGCCGTCGGCGGCCAGTGTGATGCGTTCGACGCGGCCGACCGGGACGTCGTTGACCTTCACACCGGACTGCGGGACCAGGTCGAGAACGTCGCGGAAGCCGACCGTCACGCGGTACGGGTGGTCGCCGATGTCCGCGCCGCCGGGCAGCGGCACGTCGTACAGCCCGGCGGTGGAGCTGCACCCGGCCACCATGAGGCAGACGGCAACGACCGAAACACCCCGGCGCATCACCGGCCACCGACCATCGGGACCGGGAGGGGCGCTCCGGAGAACTCCAGGATGTTGGCGCGGCCGTCGATGGTCTTCGCGGCCGGGTCGTAGGCCTTGAGCAGGTTGCCCAGCGCGAGCGGCGCGGTGTCCAACGCCTCGGACAGCGACGCCTTCTGGTCGGCCAGCACCTTCGTCACACCGGTCAGTTTGTCCACATTGGACTTGACGCGGCCCCGGTTGTCCTCGACGAACGCGCGCACCTGGTCGACCACCCCGGCCAGTTCCCGCAGCGCGGCACCGAAGGCGTCCCGTTCGTCGGCCAGGATCCCGGAGACCTGGGCCAGCTGGTTGTTGAACGTACGGACCTGGGTGTCGTTGGCGGCGAGCATCGTGGTGAACTTCTGCACGCTGTCGATCGTGCCGAACAGGTCCTCCTGGGAACCGCTCAGCGTCCGGCTGGCCTTGCCCAGTTCCCGGATGGTCTGGTTGAGCTGCGTGCCGTTGCCGTCCAGGTTCTTCGCGCCCGCCTCGATGAACTCGCTCAACGCGCCGTCGGAGTTGGCGCCCTGCGGCCCCAGTGCGGTGGTCAACTTGTCGAGGCTGCCGAACAGTTCGTCCAACTCCACCGGCACCACGGTTTTCGGCACCGGGATGACAGCACCGTCGGCGATCTGCTCGCCGCCCTGGTAGACGGGCGCGAGCTGGACGTACCGGTCGCTGACCAGGCTGGGCGTCACCACGAGGGCGTTGGCCCCGGCTGGGACGGCGGCGCCGCGATCCAGTGCCATCGTGACCCTGACCTGCTCCCCCATCGGTTCGACCGCGTCGATCCGGCCGATCGCCACTCCCAGCACGCGCACGTCCGAGCCGGGGTAGACGCCGACCGCCGAGGTGAAGTACGCGTAGACGAGTTTGGCGTCCCGCCCGGTCACCATGGCGACCGTCACGGCCAGCACGGCGACAACCGCCACCAGCGCGCCGATCTTGAGGTACTTGCGGCGCATCAGCGACCCGCTCCCTTCGGCGGTACGCACCCGTTCGGGCTGGGCACGAGCCCGCAGACGTACGTGTCGATCCACCGGCCGTTGCCGACGGCGTTGCCGATCAGCCGGTAGAACGGCCCGGCCAGCCGCAGGCCGCGGTCGAGGTTGTCCTGGTTGCGTTGCAGCACAGTGGTGACGCGTTCCAGCTGGGCGAGCGCCGGCCCGAGCTGGGCCTGGTTGTCGGCCACCACACCGCCCAGTTGCTTGGCCAGTTCCCGTGTCCCGGCCAGCAACGACGCGATCGCCTCGCGGCGCTTGGCGAACTCGGCCAGCAGCACCCCGCCGTCGGAGATCAACGACTCGAACTGGGCGTTGCGGTCGGCGACGGTCCTGCCGAGCGAACTGGTGTTGCCCAGCAGCTTGCGCAGTTCCTGGTCACGCGAGGAGATCGTGGTGGACAGTCTGGACAGCCCGTCGAACGCGGCGCGGACCTGTTCTGGCGAGGTCTTCGAGAACGTCTCCGACAGGGTCCGGAAGCTCGTCGCGAGCTGCGCGGTGTCGATGGCGCCCGTGGTCTTGGCCAGGTCGCCGAAGGCGTCGTTCACGTCGTAGGGCGTCACGGTCCGGGAGCGCGGGATGGGCACGTCCGGGTCGAGCGGCTGTGTCCCCAGCGGATCCAGCGCCAGGTTCTTCTGTCCCAGCAACGTCTTGATCCGGATCACGGCCACGGTCTGGTCGCCGAGCCACACGCCTTGGGCGCGGAAGGTGACCTTCACGTGGTCGCCGTCCAGTTCGACGTCCGTGACCTCGCCGACCTTCACCCCGGCGACGCGGACCTCGTCGTTCGGTTTGATCCCGGCCGCCTCACCGAACTCGGCGGTGTACTCGGTCCCGCTGACGAACGGCAGGTCCGACCAGAAGAACGTGAGCAGGCCGACCATGAGCATCGCCGCGGCGCCGATCAGGCCGACGGTCACGGGGTTGCGGTTGCGCAGCGATGTCATCCCTTGCACCTCGCCTCGGTGTTCGGCACGCCGACCGGCGGGCCGCCCGGCGCCCGCGGCGCGTCGGAAACCGCGGAGCACAGGAAGAAGTTCAGCCACGACCCGTAGGAAGCGGTCCGGCCGATCGCCTCGTACTTGGTCGGCAGGTTCGCCACGAACGCCTCGAACACCGGCGAGTTGTCGGCGAGGACCTGCGACAGGCGCCCCAGTTGGGCGATGTCCTTGCGCAGCGGTTCCCGGCCGTCGCGCAGCAGGTCGCCGGTGGCCGTGGTCAGCGCGGCCAGTCCGTCGACCGCGTCGCCGACCGGTTTGGCGTCGCTGGCCAGGCCGGAGACCAGGTCCTGGGTCGTGGTGATCAACGCGGACAGCTTGTCGCCGCGCCCGTTGACCTGGTCGAGCACCGTGTTCAGGTTGGTGACCACCTCGCCGATCACGCGGTCCTTGTCGGCCAGCGCCTTGGTCAGCGACGCCGTGTGCCCGAGCAGGCTGTCCACCGTGCCGCCTTCGCCTTGCAGGACCTGGATGATCTCCATCGACAGCTGGTTGACGTCCTGCGGCGACAACGCCTGGAACAGCGGGCGGAACCCGTTGAGCATCGCGGTCAGGTCGAGCGCGGGTTTCGTGCGCTCGAGCGGGATCTGCGAATCGGGCGCCAGCACGTCGTTGCCCGTTCCCAGTTCGAGCGAGACGTACCGCTGGCCGATCAGGTTGCGGAACTTGATGGTGGCGGTGGTCGTGGTGGTGAGCGAGCGGTCGCTGGACACGGAGAACTCCACCTCGCCGACGCGTTGCTCGACCACGCGCACCTCGTCGACCTGGCCGACGCGAACACCGGAGATCCGGATGTCGTCGCCGGGGTTCACCGAGGTCACGTCGGTGAACCGGGCGCGGTAGGACACTGTGTCCCCGCCGCCCTGGTTGGCGATCGTGATCCCGAGCAGCGCGGTCGCCGCCAGCGTCAGCACGACGAAGACCGCGCCTTTCACGATGGCCCATTTCATCGGATCGTCACCTCGGCTCCGCGCAGCAGGGGACCGACCAGGAGGCTGCCCCACTGGGGCATCTCGGCCGGGGTGGTGCCGTGGACCGGCGCCAACAGTTCGGCGATGAAGCGGTTCTCCTCCGGCGAGTTCGCCACCTGGGTGGCGGTTCCGTTCGCGCCGTAGCACTTCGGGCCGCCGGTCGCGGTGAACACCGGTTTGTCCTTGCCCGGCACGTACGGGCCGCGCGACGGTTTGACCAGGAGGTTGACGTGCAGGCCCGGCTCGTTGGTGCCCGCGCCGAGCACCTTCTCCACCGACGGCTTGAGCTTGTTCACCGATTCGAGCAGGCACGGGAACTCCGGCGAGTACCGCGCCAGCAGCTCCAGCGTCGGCCTGCTGGTGTCCGACAGGCGGATCAGGGTGTCCTTGTTGGACTTGACGAACCCGGTCAGGTCGTCCGACGCGGACGTCATCGCGGTCAGCAGTTCGGCGACCGACTGCCGTTGCTCGGCGATGGTCCTGCTGGTCGTGGTCATCTCCGACAACGCCTCGACGATGTCCGGACCGGCTTTCTCGTAGCCCGCCAGCGTGTCGGCGAACTTGGTGATGTCGGCCTGCAGCTCGGGCATCTTCGGGTTCAGCTGGGCGAAGTACGCGTTCAGGTCGGTGATCGTCGTACCGATCTGCTTGCCACGGCCGTCCAGCGCCTGCGAGATCGCGCCGAGCGTGTCCGCGAGCTTCTGCGGCTGAACCGCCTGCAGTACGGGCATCAGGTCGCGCAGTGCCTTCTCCAGTTCGATCGCGTGCGGCGTGCGGTCCTGGTCGACCACGTCCCCGTCGGCCAGCCGGTGCCGGTCCGGCGCGTCGGGGATGATCAGGCTGACGTACCGCTGGCCGAACAGGGTCTTGGGCAGCAACCGGGCGGAAACGTTGCGCGGCACCCGGTCCAGCTTGTCCGGTTGCAACGCCATCTCGACGTCGACACCGGCGTCGGTCACCCGGACCGCGCGCACGGAGCCGACGACCATGCCGCGGACCTTCACGTCGGCGTGGGGTTTGAGCTGGTTGCCGACCCGGTCGGCGCGCAGCGTGATCGCCGCGGTGGTGGTGAAGCGCTTGTCGTACACAGCGATCGCCAGCCAGGCCAGGAAAACCAGGACAAGCAGGAACGCGATGCCGAGGATGTGGTTGCGGACACGGATGTTGCGCCTGCGGCTCATCCGGCCACCCGCACAGTCGTGGTCGCGCCCCAGATCGCGAGGCTGAGGAAGAAGTCCAGGATGCTCACCATCACGATCGACGTGCGCACCGAGCGGCCGACCGCGACACCGACGCCCGCGGGCCCGCCCGCCGCGCGGAATCCGTAGTAGCAGTGCGTCAGGATGATGCCGACGCTGAAAACCAGGACCTTCACGAAGGACCAGAGCACGTCCTCCGGCGGCAGGAACAGGTTGAAGTAGTGGTCGTAGGTGCCCGCGGACTGCCCGTAGACCTCCACGGTGATCGTGCGCGCCGCCAGGTACGAGGTCAGCAGGCCCAGGACGTACAACGGGACGATGGCGATGAACCCGGCGATCATCCGGGCGGTGACCAGGTACGGCAGGCTGCGCACGGCCATCACTTCGAGTGCGTCGATCTCCTCGGAGATCCGCATCGCGCCCAGCTGCGCGGTGAACCCGGATCCCACGGTCGCCGACAGCGCGAGCCCGGCGACCAGCGGCGCGATCTCGCGTGTGTTGAAGTAGGCCGAGAGGAACCCGGCGAACGCCGACGTGCCGATCTGGTTGAGCGCGGAGAAGCCCTGCAGGCCGACGACCGTGCCGGTGAACACGGACATGCCGACCATCACGCCGATGGTGCCGCCGATCACCGCGAGCGCACCGCTGCCGAAGCTGACCTCGGCCAGCAGCCGGACGACCTCGCGGTAGTACCGCGTGACCGTCAGCGGCGCCCACGCCAGTGACCTGGCGAAGAACCCGAGCTGGTCGCCCAGCCGTTCCAGCGAGTTCACGCCCTATGCTCCCTTCGCCGGGACGAGTTCCAGGTACAGCACGCTGATCACGAAGTTCACGAAGAACAGCAGCAGGAACGTGATCACCACGGACTGGTTGACCACGTCGCCGACGCCCTTGGGCCCGCCCTTGGGGTTCAGGCCGCGGTAGGACGCGACCAGCCCGGCGAGGAACCCGAAGATCAACGCCTTCAGCTCGCCCACCCACAGGTCCGGCAACTGCGCCAGCGCGGCGAAACTCGCCAGGAACGCGCCGGGGGTGCCGTCCTGCACGATGACGTTGAAGAAGTAGCCGCCCGCCACGCCGACCACGCTGACCATCCCGTTGAGCAGCACCGCGACCAGCATGGACGCCAGCACCCTCGGCACGACCAGCCGGTGGATCGGCGACACGCCGAGCACCTGCATCGCGTCGATCTCCTCGCGGATGGTGCGGGCGCCCAGGTCGGCGCAGATCGCCGAACCGCCCGCGCCCGCCACGATCAACGCGGTCACGATCGGGCTGGCCTGCTGGATGATCGCGAGCACGCTCGCCGCGCCGTTGAAGGAATCCGCGCCGATCTGCGCGGTCAGCGACCCGAGCTGCAACGTGATCACCGCGCCGAGCGGGATCGACACCAGCGCCGCGGGCAGGATGGACACGCTGGCGACGAACCAGAACTGGTGCGCGAACTCCTTGCCCTGGAAAGGAAGCCGGAACATGCCCGCGATCACTTCGAGGCCCATCACGAACAAGCGCCCGAACGCGCGCAGGGATGCGGCAATCATCGACATCGCGACCATCACGGGCACCCGATGCAGCGCACACGCAGTTTGGTGACGAGGGTGTTGCCCGGTCCGGACACCAGGCCGGTGAGCAGCGGATCGAGGTCCTCGGTCACCCCGCAGCCGCTGAACGGCGGGATGTCGTACTTCGACGTGATCTCGCTGACCGACCCCTCCGGCAGGAGTTTGATCGGGCCGTTGATGCGGATCACGGCCGGTGTCGCGGTCCGGCAATGGGCGCCGACGTTGAGCGGGACGCCGTCCTGGCGCACGTCACGAAGCGCTATGTACAACTTGAGGGTGATGTCGGCCTGCGCGTCCGGCAATGTCACCACTACTTTGCCCGTCGCCAGGCCGTCCTGGACGAAGTCCGTGGTGTTGGTGACCGGCATGAACCGGAACACCACGAAGTAACCGGGCGACGGCGGCAATGCCAGCGTGCCTTCGATCGAGTTGTCGGCGATGTCGATCTCGGCGTCGAATGTGCCTTCTTTCAGCACGATGTCGGAACCGAGTTTCGCGATCGTCGAGTGGCCGCTGACGTAGAACGAGACCTTGAGTTTCGCGGCGGCCGAATCCGGTGCGCCCGGCTGGGCGACCGGCTGGGCCGCCGGGGCGGGCGCAGCCGATCCCGGGAGGGCCGACAGCAGCGAGAACGCCACTGCCACACCGCAGAACGCATTCCGGAGCGCCATCGCCACCCACTTCGGGAAATCGGAACTTACTCGGCGGTACGCTACCGGCGAATGACGGCTCCGACAATCATGTCGAACGTTTTTGTCAGCAGATTAGGAACCCGGCGGCGCACACTTGTCGCACAGTGCGCACGACCAGGGCCCCACCTGCGAAACTATGCCGTTTCGCCAACGCGACGAGCCGCACATGTCATGCTCCGACAAATTCGGGGACGCCCAGGGCGGAAAGAGTAGGAACGCTTGCGACAGATCGGCCGAACGGTTACCTTACTGGCCAGTAGCCTAACGTTCGGGTGGCTACTTCCCCATCCGGCAAATCGGCGATTGAACAGCCCCTGCCGGACCGCGGGGTATTCGACCGCGGTTTTCGTATCATCGTTGATACACGGAGGAAGATTGTGAACAATCGAAGAGGGTCGAGGCGGCTCGGGCCCAAGATCGGCACGGCACTCGTCGCGGCGGCCACGGTGATGGGAACAGTGGCGGGCACAGTACTGCTGGGTGCTGGCAGCGCGGCGGCCGATCCCGTTTCGCTGACCCTGACCTACAAGTGCCCCTTCCCCCTGATCGGTGTCCAGCCGATCTCGGTGAAGATCGACGCGGACTTCCCGAAGACCATCCCGGTCAACACGCCGACCCCCGAGTTGGACATCAAGACCATCTCGACCGTCGGAGCCACTGCGACACAGGGCTTGAACCTGGTTCAGGCCAAGACACTCGAAGGGACCGCGCTCGCCGACGCGGCTGTCGCGGCACCTGAGGGAACCCTGCCGGTCAAGGTGCCCGTCACCCTGCAGAAGGTCGACATCCCCGCGTCGGGCGAGTTCCAGATCGGGGCGGACGGCAAGACGCCGTCGCTGTCGTTCACCAAGCCGGGAACGGTGAAGATCACCGTCGGCGACCTGCTGCTGCACCTGGTGCCCCGCAAGGCGGACGGGTCGCTGACCGGGCTCGGCGAGTTCGACTCGCAGTGCACCCAGGATCCCGGCCAGAACAACGAGTTGGCCACAGCCGAGATCACGGGTGGCGGCGGTGGCGACACCGAGGCGCCGTCCGCACCGGCCAACCCGCGTTCGACCGGCACCACCGCCAACAGCGTGTCGCTGGCATGGGACGCCTCCAAGGACAACGTCGCCGTCACCGGCTACGACGTCTACAACGGAAGCACCCTCGCCACCAGCGTCACCGGAACCACGGCCACGATCGGCAACCTCGCCGCGAACACCAGCTACACGTTCACGGTGAAGGCGAAGGACGCGGCCGGGAACGCTTCGCCCGCCAGTGCTTCGGTGACGGCGAAGACGCAGGGCGGCGGTGGCGCGGACACTGAGGCACCGTCCGCTCCGGCCAACGTGCGTGCGTCGGGTACCACCAACAACAGCGTGTCACTGGCATGGGACGCCTCCAAGGACAACGTCGCCGTCACCGGCTACGACGTCTACAACGGAAGCACCCTCGCCACCAGCGTCACCGGAACGTCGGCGACGGTGGGTGGCCTTGCCGCCGACACCAGCTACACCTTCACGGTCAAGGCCAAGGACGCCGCCAACAACGCGTCCGCGGCCAGCGCCCCGGTGACGGCGAAGACGCAGCCGGGCGGCGGCAACACGGTCAAGTACGGCTACACGCTCGCCGGTTCGTCGTTCATCAAGGCCCCCAACGGGACGACGAAGCTCTCCGGTGGCATCGACGCCGAACTGGACCTGGCGACCGCGAAGTACACCGCCGACCTGACCCTGGACCCCACCACCGGTGACTTCAAGGTGCTGGGTTTCCTGCCGGTGACGGCGAAGGTGGCGTTCGAGCAGGCGGCGAAGACCACCGGCAGCCTGACCGGTGGCGTGCTGACCTCCAGCTCGAAGGTGCAGGTGAAGCTGCCGCAGGTGAGCGTGTTCGGCTTCCCGATCAGCAACTCACCTGACTGCCAGACGGTTTCGCCGTCGGACATCAACCTGAAGTCCGGCCCGAACTTCGACCCGCTGGCGGGCGGCAAGCTGACCGGTGAGTACACGCTGGCGAAGTTGCAGGGCTGCGGCGGCCTCAACGACTTCATCAGCGTCTTCACCTCGGGACCGGGCAACACGATCGACCTGACCCTCACCCCGAAGAAGTAACTCGCACAAAGACTGTGGGGCTCAGGTGCGTCGTGCCTGAGCCCCACTTCCACGTGCGCTCACGTCAGCATGGCGCGGATCATCGCGAGTGACTGTTCTGGGTTCGTCGCACGTCGGGCGACGTTCCCGAGCAGGTGCTTGATCTTGCGGGTTTGGCCGGGGACATGGCTTTCCTGCAGGCCGATCACCGACTCGGTGAACACGCAGTCGGGCTCGTCGTGGTCGTCGAAGGACAACACGCACACGGAACTGGTGAGCCCGACGCTCACAGGTCGCTCCGACACGATCTGGATCGTCACGTTCGGCAACTGCGCGCACTCGACCAGCTTGGCCAGTTGAGCGCGATCCACCCCATGCCCCAACACGGACTCATGAATCAACGCGTGGAACTCCAGCAACGGTTGCGTGGTCAGACGCTCCTGTTGCCGCGTCAGGAACGCGACCCGCTTGGCGACCAAGGACGGGCACTGCTGCGCAATGGTCGTGCGCGCATAGGCCTCGGTATGCAGCAGCGCGGGGATCTGACCGAGTTGGTACTCGATCTTGCGGCTGGCGTAATCCTCCAGCCGGACGCAGCGGACGTCGTCGAGGTCGAACTCCTGCCACCACGGCCGTTGCTTGGCCAGCTCCCACAGTTCGGCGTACGGCGTGTAGTCACAGCTGAGAACACCGTAGGCGTCCAACAGGATGACCAGTTCGTGGTACGTCGGCAATTGGTGACGTTCGAGCCTACCGAGTTTCTTCGGCTCGATGCGAGCACGCTCACCCGCCTACTCCTGGGTCCACCTGCCCTGTTCACGAAGCTTCTTCAACACCCGCACGAGCTTGCGGCCGTGGTAGTTCAGGGGTGGGATCGACCCTGCCATGCTTGTTCCTCCAGCGATACCGCGACCACGGCGTGTCATGGGTGGCACGATGTCGCGTTGTATCTACTGTGGACTAGGTATACCGGGTCAACACCCATTTATGTGGACGGCAGCAACACTCGTTGCTGCCCGTGGAACGAGTCGCCTTGGCCGGTAGTGTCGTGCCGCAGGCGTTGCTGTGTCGTAGCGGGATATAGCAAGGCGATCGCGATCTGACAGCATTCCGGACACAACCAGTCAGGAGTACGGGGACGGTGCTCCCACACGTGTTCGACGGGGAGTCCGCACACCGCGATTGGCACGTCGTCGTTGAACGACACTATGTGCACGCGACCGGCGTAGTACTTACTGCCAGAGGGGTTGGTTCCCCAGACGACGGCGTCAGGTGTCTCCACACGATCACCCGATTGGCCCGCGTTCGGCAACGCCCGCCGTTTGTGAACTGCCGATTCGTGTGCTCAAAGTCGTCACCTTCCGCATCTTGACGGTGACGATATGAAGGCCCGTGGACGTCTGGCTCGGACACTGTGTCCTACTACCCGATCAGGCAGTAGGACACAGTGTCCTAGTCCACGCCTGCGCCCATTCGGCCCGCCAACTCCCGCAGGCGGCTGGGACGCTCGTGTTCCAGCAGTTCGTTTACTATCTGCTTCGGCAGCGACTGGTACTTGCTCCACTCCGGGGCGAGGGATTCCATGGCGAAGATCGCGTCTGTCGCGCGCTGGCGGTGGCCGAGCCGAAGATGCGACAGCGCCACGTCGGCCAGGTGGCGGGCACGGGACGCGAGCGGGAGGGCCGCGTCACGGGGCAGAGACTTCGCAGCGCTCAGTGCTTCCACGAAGTTGTCCTGTACGACGTGAACATCCACGGCGAGCATGGACACCTTGGCTGGGCCGAACGTGGTTTGGTGGTCCGTACGCTCGTAGCCAAGCCGGTGTGCTACCTCACCTGCGACGTCCAGCAGTTCGTTGGCGCTGTCGCGCTTCTGGTTGCGAGCTGCTGCGGTGGCGGCAGTGACCGTCAGGAGGCCGTACACCGCGAGCTGCGAGTCGTGCACCGTCCCGCCCGGCTCAATCTGTCCGGCGGCTCTGCGGGCCACACCTTCAGACTCCGCGGAGCGGCCCTGCACCAACAGTTGCCACGCCACCGAAACGCACATGGCTGAGGCAAGTAGTTCGTCTTCTCCGTTGTTCGCCGCCGTAAGGGCTTCGCGGATCGCCAGGAAGGCCCCGTCTTGCTGTCCGAAGTGGACCAGGGTGTCGCCCGCGACTTGGTACACCCGAGCAAGCGCCTGGGCCGCGCGGGCCCTTTCGTTGGCCGCCACCGCCCGATGGGTTGCCCGGACGCGTGGGAGCGTGAGAGGGATGAGGCTGCCGAGTTCTTCGTACTTGCCGGTCCAGTACTGACCCCAGAGATAGTCCACCTCGCGCTCGGCCTCGGCGAGTGACAGTGGTTCGTCGTCGAGGTCGTTCGGGTCGAGCAGATCGTCAACCGGGGTGATGGTGCGACGTATGGCCATCACGCCGCCATCGCTGCCTGGCAGGGCGCTGTGCTTGCCGAGCAGACGCACGAGCGGCACGTCCAAGGCCCGCGCGATCTTGTGCAGGTTGGAGATGCGAGCCGTGTGGCGCTGGCCCTGCTCCAGCTTCCTGATGAGATCCACGCTGACAGCGGCCTTGTCGGCAAGCTCCCGCTGGGTGAACAGCTTGCCGCGCAGCCGCTTGATGTTCGCGCCAATGCCCGTCTGATCGCTCATCACGACCTGCCCATCTTCGTAGGTCTGGCGTGCTACCCCCAGACACGGCTCACGTCTCGGGTAGTGCTGCTTTCAGGGTAGCTTGGCGACGGCAAAGGAACGTCGGGCGTGTGACGGTGGGCAGGCTGTGTTCGACAAGGCTCGCTGTGCTTCATGCAGTTCGCCGAATACTCGGGCGTTGTCGGATGGCATGACACGCACGTCGAGCAGCCCGGCGGACATCGTCAGCAGCTGATACTCCAGCCATCAGTCGCGATAGCGGCTGGGGCGCAGCAGGGCGATGGGCGTTGCTGCGCGATGGTCGTGCGCGCATAGGCCTCGGTATGCAGCAGCGCGGGGATCTGACCGAGTTGGTACTCGATCTTGCGGCTGGCGTAATCCTCCAGCCGGACGCAG
>NZ_MTQO01000040.1 GCF_001984155.1 Actinosynnema sp. ALI-1.44 | reverse complement strand
GACCAGAGTGGACAACACCGGGTTGTTCGACGCCGCGGTCGCGACCGGGTCCTTCGCCATTCCTTCGAAGCTGCCCGGCCCGTCCTTCGGCACCGCACCGCACGCCGAACCGAACTGGGCGGACATGGCCGAACTGGGCGGCGCCTGGGAGGGCTGATTGCCGGGGGAAGCGGTGTCGCTGGATCCGCAGGCGGCCATCGTCATCAGGGCGAAGCCACCGATGACGGCCGCGGCTGCACGTGGCAAACGCATGATGTGATCTCCTTGGGATTTTCGAAGCTCTGTCAGGTATTCGGCGGCACGGCCGGGACGGATTGGCGAAAGGAGAGATTTTCTTTCCATCACCCGATCGTGGAAAGCGCGGCGTCAGTTCTGGACGGTGAACGTCGTGGAGTGCCAACCGGTGGCGCCGTCCGGAATGGGCGCGACGCGCTGGTCAGTCTGGGTGTACCCGGCCTTGTCCGTCGCACGGCATTCCACGGTGTGCACACCCGGCCCGAGTTCGATATCCACCTGCCACATCCGCCACGTGCTGGTGTTCACCTCGGTCGCCAGCCGTGCTGTCACCCATTGGCCCTGGTCGGCGCGGACCTCGACCTTCGCGATGCCCCGAGGTTGTGCCCACGCGATACCTGCGATGGTGATCTTCCCCGGTTTGACCGTCGACAGCCCCGCCGGGACGTCGATCCGCGACTGCGTCTTGATCGGCGCCTTCTGCCCCCAGGCACGGTTGAGCCAGTAGGACTTCTTGTCGGCGAACTTGTTGAACTCCATGTCCACCACCCACTTGGTGGCCGACACGAACCCGTACAGCCCGGGAACGACCATCCGTGCGGGAAATCCGTGCTCGGCGGGTAGCGGTTCGCCGTTCATCCCGATCGCCAGCAACCCGCGGTCCAACACGTCGGCGACCGGCGTACCGCACGTCCACCCGTCCACGCTGGTCGAGAACAGCTGCTCGGCACCCGGTTTCACGCCCGCTTCGGCCAGCACTTCGCGCAGCGGCACACCGATGAAGTTCGACGTCGACACGTACGGACCGCCGACCTCATTGGACACGCACGTCATCGTGATCGTCTTTTCGACAAGGCGCATCCGCCGGATGTCCTCGAACCGCAGTGTCACTTCCTTGTCCACCGCGCCGTGGATTCGCAGGACGTAGTCCTCCGCGCGCAGCCGGGGCACGTTGAGCAGCGTGTCGATCCGGTAGAAGTCCCGGTTGGACGTGATGAACCTCGGCGTGCCCAGCTGGGGGAAGTCGGCGCCCGCGGGGATCGCGGGCGCGCGGGTGGCTGGGACGAGATCGCCGACCGCCGACCGGGAACCCTCGACATCCACACCGTCGGCCAACAGCTGCCCGCCGACTCCGGCCACACCCACACCGACCGCCACACCGGCGCTGGTGTACATGAACTGCCGTCGGTTGATACCCGGGCCGACCTCCCCGGCCGGACGGGACGCGACGGCGTGCAGCCAGAGGAAAACACCTGCTCCAACCACCAAACTGACGATGGGAGCGAGCACGTCGACCGTGTCGGTGTCCGGCCGTGTGAGCACGGCCGCGATACCCAGGACACCCAGGGCGATCGCGAGCAGGACACCAGGCAACGGGCGACGCCGGGAGACAAACCCGGCAGCCGCGCCGAACAGCACCAACACGACCGCCATTCCACCCAGCAGAACCAGCTTGTCGTTGGTCCCGAAGTTGCGGACCGCGAAGTCCTTCAGCGGTGCCGGGGTCAGGTCGATCGCCGTGTTGCCGACCGCGTAGAACGGCGACGCGTTCGGGTTCAGCAGGCCCGCGACCAGGTGCCCCGCGGCCAACGCGGCGAGGACCGCGAGCAAACCCACCAGGATCGCCTTGTGAACGGGGAGTTTCCCCCGGCTGGGAGTGGTCGCGTGGTCGTGGTCCATGCTATCCATTCGGCGCCGGACCGTGCCCGGATGGTGATCGGGCGGAACTTTCTCCAAGATCCTTTCCGGACGGACTGTGACTCGCGCGGGCAGACGACCGGTGACTGCGTCCGAAACGGGTCCGAATGGTCGATTGTTCACCCGTTCGGTCCGCTGTTAGATTCCGGCTGACGTGGGCGCAGGGGGTGTCGCGGGCATGGCGGACAGCGAGGATCGTTTCGCGCACAAGCGGAAGATCCTGATACTCGGGCTGGAGAACTTCGTCGACGAGGAGCACCGCGTCCGGATCTGGGAGCTCGGTGAACGCGTCGAGGCAGTTGTCCAGGCGGCGGGCATTGCCGTCATTCGTGACAACGACTTCTGGTCTGACGCCGGTGCACGTGTCTCGACGAACATCTTCAAGGGCAAACCCGGGGTCTACATCAGTTGGCGCTCATCGGAAGCGATGGTCGAAAAGATCGAGGAACCGGTGTTGGCCCGCGATGCGACCCATCCGGATATCGCCCGCCTCCACAAGGTCTCCCTCGCGATGGAGCGTGCGCTGGTCCGGATCGTCCACGCTTCCGGATTCGCCACCCACCGCTTCTCGAACGACGACGGGACGCATACCAAGGTCCTCGATGTCGAAGCGGGTGACCGGGGCGACGGCCGTGTCCTTCCCCTCTCCCTCGATCTGGAACTCATGGAGTTCACCGAACTCGTGGCACTGGTCAACGGGCTGGCCATCGCGGAACTGGCCGGTCTCGACCCCGAACAGCTGGCTGAAGAGCCGTGGGACCTGCTGCGCGAGCACTTCCACGCGGAGCTTGTCCGCACTTGCCGGACGTTGACCGACCAGGATTGGCAGCACTGCGCGGAACTGTCCGGCAAGGTGGTCCATCTCGCGCGGACCTACGGCGGGGAATCCGAGGACGCCACGGACTACGAGATATTCGCCCACCTCCTGCTGAGAGTCGGAACGCGACCGGAGTTCCCGCTGACCGACCCCGCGCGGTTGCTGCGTGCCTTCCTCGACGAACTCCCCTACCCGATCGAGGAAGCCGGACGACGAACGGACAGGCTGTACGACGACCTGCACGATCCGATGGGAAACCTGGCCTGGGCCCGGCGCGTGGAGCACCTCTTCCCCTCGTCGGCGGATCTGGACGAATACCGGGAGTGGCAACGGCTCTGGAACAGGGCGCTGGACGACAGACCCAAATGGATCCGGCAGATGGATCTCTCACGCCAGGGAAGGCTGCCGCCGCCATGACAACCGACGACGAAGGCCGACTGCGGGAACTCGCTGAACGAGTCACGGCAGCGGTGTACGAAGTGGGGCTTCCGGTGATGTCGCCGGTCGGCGACGCTGTGGCCGACGAAGGCGCGGTCGCCGTCGACGTGCGAGATTCCGGAGTCCATCTGTCCTGGCATCATCCCGTGAGCGACGACGTTCGACGCGACGACGAGGTCCGGGCGGCGATGCGACAGGCCCTCAGTCGGATCGTCCGCGAATTCGGGTTCACCGCCGACCCGCACGCCGACGGAGTCGAAGTCCGCGACCCCGCCTGAAGTCATCTGGCCACCAGGCCGTGTTCGTACGCGTAGATCACGATGTGCACTCGGGTGCGGAGGTCGAGTTTGCTCAGGATGCGGGCGACGTGGGTCTTCACCGTCCCCTCTCCGATGGACAAGGCGTGGGCTATCTCGGCGTTGGTGAGGCCGTACGCGACCTGCCGCAGCACTTCGTTCTCCCGCTCTGTCAGGCTGTCCTGTTCGGCGGGTGCGGGGTGGGGTGAGAGCTCGGCGAACCGGCCGATGAGGCGTCCGGTCACCTGCGGGTCGATCAGGCCGTGGCCTCTGTGGACGGCACGGACCGCGTCGATCAGCAGGGCGGGATCGCTGTCCTTGAGCAGGAAGCCCGCTGCTCCCGCGCGCAGTGCGCCGAACAGGTAGTCGTCCAGGTCGAATGTGGTCAGTGTCAGCACGCGCGATACGCCCGCCAGTGCCCTGATGGCGGTTATCCCGTCCAGGTACGGCATTCTGATGTCCATCACCACGACGTCCGGGCGGTGGTCGAGTGCCTGGGTCACGGCTTGTGCGCCGTTCGACGCCTCGGCGACGACGGCGATGTCCGGCTCCGCGGCCAGGATCGTGTGCAGGGCCTCGCGGACTTCGGACTGGTCGTCGGCGACCAGCACCCTGATCATCGTCGCACCGGCAGGCTCGCTTCGACCTTCCAGCCGCCGCCCGTCGGTCCTATGTGGATATTCCCGCCGAGGAGGTCCACCCGCTCGCGGATGCCGCGGATGCCGTTGCCTTCGACGAAGGAGGCCGCGGTTCCGTTGTCGGCCACCGAGACGGTCAGGGTTTCGCGCTCCTGTCGCAGTCGTACGTCGATCCGGGTCGCGTCGGAGTGGCGGACCGCGTTGGTCAACGCTTCCTGCACGATCCGGTACGCCGCCTGCCCGACCGCGGGCGGCAGCCCCGCGGTCGAACCCGACGTGGTGATCCGCCGGTCCGGCCCGGCGAGGCGCTCCGCCAGGTCCGGGATGTCCATTCGGACGTCTCGCACGAAGTCCCGCACCTCGCTCAGCGCTGTGGCGGACAGCTCCGTGATCGTCGACAGCGCACGTGCGGCCGTCGCCGGGACGCGCTGGGCCGCGGCGGCCTGCATCTTGATCGCCGTCAGGTGGTGCCCGACGCTGTCGTGCACGTCCCTGGCCAGTTGGGCGCGGTGTTCGGCGATGCGCAGCCTGGCCAGCTCCCGTTGCAGGCGGACGCCGTAGCCGACCGCGATGGGCGCCACACCCATGATCACCACATCGGTGGCCGGGATGACACCGGTCGGCGATCCGGCCAGCAGACCGAACACGAACGTCCACGTCAGCGAGGCGACCGCCACGGGTGTCAGCCGGGGCCGGTGGTAGGCGGCGAGGCAGAACCCCGCCGCCGCCACCAGCCTGCCCGGCCAGTGGATGTCGTACCCGGTGCCAGCCGTCGCCACGATCGCGGACAGGATCGCCATGGTCAGCGGCAACCTGCGCACGAACAGCAACGGCAGGCAGACCCCCACGCTCAGCAGCAGCACGTACACCCCGTCAGTGTTCCGGACAGGAGGTTCCCTCTGGGGGCAGTTCGCCAGTGGTCAGGTACTTGTGCACGTGGCCGCGCACGCACGGGTTACCGGTCAGGTAGACGGCGTGACGAGCCGGAACCTGCAGGTAGCGAGAGCCTTTCAGCTGGGCGGCGACGCGGCGGCCGTCCGCTGGAGGCGTGACCGCGTCGTAGTCGCCGTTCACCACGAGCGCCGGGATGCGGGCGTGGACCGGGTGTTGCGGGAAGGTCTTGGTCGACGGCAGTCCGGCGCAGTGGTTGGCCATCGGCCACACCTGACGCCAGCCGATCCGCGGCGCCACCTCGCGCATCCGTGCCTCCAGTGCCTTCACCGCGCGGTAGTCCGCCGGATACGGGAAATCGGCGCAGAACATGATCCGCGACAGATCCGGGTCGCGGGCGCCCACGTCGACGGTGAACCTGGTTGCGTCCCCGGCGCGGGCCTGCTTCAACGACTCGGCCAGGCCCGGCCACTGCGACCGGTAGGCGACGAACGACCGGGCGACGATCCTCGTCGCGCTCACCGAACCGCCGGACGCCGTCGGGATGGGCGCGAGCGCGATCACCTCGTCCCAGACCTTGAGGACGTCCCGGCCGTGCAGCGCGCATTTCGGGTCCGTGGCGCACCACTCGGCGAACAGCCGCAGGTTGCGCTCGTCGGTCTCGGCCCTGGGGGTCAGCCAGTCGCGGGTCGACGGGGTGGTGTGGTCGATCACGCTGTCGAGGTACATCCGACCGACCCGGTGCGGGAAGAACTCAGCGTAGGCCTGGGCGAACATCGTCCCGTACGAGTTGCCGTAGTAATTCAGCCGCGGCTCGCCGATCGCGGATCTCACCGCGTCCATGTCCCTCGCGACCTGCCACGAGTTCAGGGTGCCCGCGAGCGCACCTGCGGCTGCCGTGCAGCTCGTGCCGAACTCGTGATTGGCTTGGACATAGCGGTCAAATCGCTCTTTGGTCGCGAAGACGTACTCGGCTTCCTGGGGCGAAGGGGTGGGGCAGGTGACCGGGTTGCTCCGGCCGAAGCCGCGCGGGTCGAACGTGACCACGTCGAACCACTGGGTCAGCTCACCCAGCTGTGTTTTGACGTGTGGCAGCCAGGCGATCTGCTCACCCGGCCCCCCGAGGTTGACCACCAGCGAGTCCCGGCGGGTCGCCGGGTCGCGGGCGGGCAGTTTGGCCAGGCCCAGGGTGATTTTTCCGCCCGACGGCCGGGCCCAGTCCACCGGAACGGCCACCTGCGCGCACTGCAGGCCGTCACCGCAGTCCTGCCACAGCTGGGCGTCCGTCCCAGTGGCGTCCGGCCCCGGGGTGTGGCCGGTCAGGCTCAGCACCGCGGCGATAATCGGTTTCCACATGCCGCCGACGCTATGAGCGCCGGTTGACCAGGCGCGTCTGCCGCAGGACAGATCTTTCAGAGGGGGTTAGGGTCGCGCGTGTGACGTTCTCAACCGATTTGCCCATTTGCCGCACCTGCGGCCTGCAGTACGCCGCACCTCGTCCCGATTGCCCGGTCTGCGAGGACGAACGGCAGTACGTCGCACGTCACGGCCAGGGCTGGACGACGCTGGCCGAGTTGTGGGAGTCGGGCCGCACAGCGAAGTACGTGGCGGAGGGCCCGGACATCCTCGGGATCGGCTGCGATCCCGGATTCGCCATCGGCCAGCGGGCCCTGCTGATCAAGCGGCCGAGCGGCAACTTCCTCTGGGACTGCGTGACGTACATCGACGACGCCATGGTCGAGCAGGTCCGCTCGCACGGCGACATCACCGCGATCTCGATCAGCCACCCGCACTACTACAGCACGATGGTCGACTGGGCGCACGCCCTCGACGTGCCGGTCTACCTGCACGAGAACGACCGCCAGTGGGTGCCGCGGCCGGACGACTCGATCGTGTTCTGGGACGGTGAAAGCAAGGACCTCGGCAACGGGCTGACGCTGCTCAACCTGGGCGTGCACTTCGCCGGTGGCACAGTCCTGCACGACCGAGATTCGCGCAGCCTGTTCACCGGCGACATCCTGCAGGTGACCCCCGGCCGAAACTGGGTCAGTTTCATGTACAGCTACCCGAACTACATCCCCGAGCGGCCCAGCGTGGTCCGTCGAGCGCTGGAGTTGCTGGAGCCGTACGACTACGACTCGATCTACGGCGCCTGGTGGGATTTCGTCGTGCGGTCGGACGCCAAGTCCGTGGTGGCCAAGTCGGCCGAGCGGTATCTGCGCTACGCCGAAGACCGGGTCTGAGACAGCGGACCCTGCAAGTACATGCAGGGTCCCCCCTCACTATCCACACGCTCGGCGAGACCGATGTCGCGTGCTCGGACGAACGCCCCGTCAGCCGCCGGTCGGCCAGCATGGCGCGCACGTGCTCGTAGCGAGCGACGAACCAGGTCCCGTGGTCGAGTACGGGCCCGTCATGCCGGAGCAACTCCGCCACGGTCCCGTCGAGATCAGCGGCCAGCCGGTCGTGGACTGTCATACGGGCGACAGTGATGGCCTAGTCCGTCTTCGTCCGTGCCCAATCGTGCCGCCGATGGCCGGATCCGCGACGCCCGTCTACCACCAGGCCTACGACGGCACGACTCTGCGGCCGAACTTCTTCCGCGACTGAGGTGGGCCGTTCGTCAACCGAGGTGGTTGGCGGCGATGGTCCTGGCGACGGTTTCCAGCAGTGCTCCGGCGTTGGCCATGCTGACTCGCGGATCCGGTTCCAGGTCGGTCAGGGCGTACGCCGCCTCGAAACCGGCCGCGCTCACTTGGGCTGGTGTGAGCAGGCACCGCCCCGCCACCGCCACGACCGGTATCCCGGCGCGCACGGCCCGGGCGGCGACTCCGGCCGGGGCTTTGCCGCTCAGGGTCTGCTCGTCCAGCGAGCCCTCGCCGGTGATCACCAACTCCGCGCCGGCCAGCAGGCTGTCGAAGCCGATCAGGTCGAGCACCAGATCGATCCCCGGCCTGAACTGTCCATTCAGGACTGACAAGGTGGCGTAGCCGACACCGCCCGCGGCACCCGCACCGGGCGAGTCGGCCACGTCGACACCCGTCGCGGCCCTGACCGCCGTGTGCCAGGTGGCCAGTCCCGCTTCCAGATCCTCGACGTCCTGGGCGTTCGCGCCCTTCTGCGGGCCGAAGATCGCGGCGGCCCCGCGTGGGCCGAGCAGCGGGTTGTCCACGTCGCTGGCAACGAGGATCTCCGTGTCCTTCAGCCCTGGGTGCAGGGTGGTCAGATCGACGTCGGTGAGCGTGCGCAGCGCTGTGCCACCGCGTTCTGTCACACCGTGCAGCTTGCCGCCGAGGGCTTCGACCAGGCCTGCACCGCCGTCCGTGCACGCGCTGCCACCCAGTCCGATGATGATCTTCTTGTGGCCCGCGCCCAGCGCCGCGGCGATCACCTGGCCTGTTCCGTAGCTCGTCGCCGTGCGCGGGGCGAGTTCGTCGATTCGGTTCAGGCCCGAGATGTCGGCCATCTCCACGACCGCGACCTCGTCACGTTCGGCGTACGCCGACTCGACCACACGGCCGATCGGATCCGCCGCCATCACGGGCACACGGCGGAAACCGGCCGACACCGCCGCGTCCAGCGTGCCGTCGCCGCCGTCCGCCACCGGCAGGATCACCGACCGATCACGCCCCAGCACCGCGGCCAGGTGATCGGCCACCTGGGCCGCCGTCAGCGAACCCTTGAACTTGTCCGGCGCGATCAGGATCGTCATCGTGCCTGTCCCGAGAGCTGTTCGACCAACAGCAGCAGCGCCGAATGGTCGAGACTTCCGTGCCCCTGCTGGCGCAACGCCCCCATCAACTGGGCGACGGCCGCGCCCAACGGGATCGCCACGCCCGCCTCGCGCGCCGCCGACGTCACTATGCCCAGATCCTTGTGGTGCAGGTCGACGCGGAACCCCGGCTGGAACTCCCTGGCCAGCATCCCGTCCGCCTTCCGATCGAGGATCCGGTTCCCGGCCAGTCCCCCGGCGAGGACGCGGACGGCGGCCTCGGTGTCGACGCCGTGCGCCTCCAGGAACACGATCGACTCGGCCACCAACTCGATGGTGCCCGCCACGATGAGCTGGTTGGCAGCCTTCACCGTCTGGCCCGATCCGGATGGGCCGACGTGCACCACTGTGCTGCCCACCACGTCGAGAACCGGTTTCGCGGCTTCGAAATCCTCGGCCGCCCCGCCGACCATGATGGACAGCGTGCCTTCGACCGCGCCTGCCTCACCACCGGAGACCGGTGCGTCGACGGCACGAATCCCCTTGTCGGCAGCCGCCTTCGCCAGCCGCACGCTGACGTCCGGCCGGATCGTGCTGCTGTCGATCCAGACGCTGCCGGGCTTGGCGTGCGCGATGATGCCGTCCTCACCCGACGCGACGGCTTCCACGTCGGGCGAGTCCGGCAGCACGGTGAGGACCACGTCGGCCTGGGACACGGCTCGGCCGACCGAGTCGGACCGGCGGACACCGATCACCTCGTATCCGGCCCTGCCCAGGTTCGCGGCCATCGGGCCGCCCATGATCCCCAGCCCGATCACGGCAACTGCCGTCATGTCCTGAACTCCTTCACGTGAATCCTCATCGCATGACCTCACGGATCAGCTCGATCGGGTGCCACGCGTCGCGGTTCGCGCCGTGGAAGATCTGCTGGCGGCAGGAAACACCGGTTGCCGCGACCACCGTGTCCTCCCCTTCCGCTGCCAGCGCGGGGAACAGCCGGTCGGATCCGACGGCCATCGACGTGTCGTAGTGCTCGGCCTCGAAGCCGAACGACCCCGCCATCCCGCAGCAGCCCGCGTCCAACTCGACGATCCGCGCGCCAGGGATCCGGCGCAGCAGCGCCATGGTCGCCGCCGTGCCGACCTCGGCTTTCTGGTGGCAGTGCCCGTGGTAGACGACCTTGCGACCGGCCAGCCACGAATCCTCGCGCAGGTTGAGTTTTCCCGCGTCGATGGCCTCGGTCAGCAGTTCCTCCACCTGTTTGACGCGGTCGGCGACGCTCTGCGCCCGCGCGTCCCCCGGCATCATGGCCAGGGTTTCGTCCTTCAACGTGAACAGGCAGGACGGTTCACAGCCGACGATCGGGGTGTCCCCGTCGGCCAGCGACGCGATCAGCTTGCCCGCCTTGGCTTTCGCGTCGTCGATCAGGCCCTTGGAGAAGCTCGACCGGCCGCAGCAGCCGCCGGTGGCCAGCTCGACCGCGAAGCCCGCGCGTTCGAGCAGTTCGATCGCGGCCTGGCCGATGTGCGGCTCGGTGTAGGTGGTGAACGAGTCGGCGAGGAACGTCACCTGCGCCGGGCCGGTCGGGCGGCGTTCGCGGTTCCAGCGAACGAGGTTGCGGCGCCGGAACACCGGCAGCGGCCGTTCGGCGGCGATCCCGGCGGTTCGTTGCATGATCCGGCGCAGGAACTTGATCCGACCGGGCACGTTGGACAGCGGTGCGGTGGCCGAGCCGAGGCGGTTGAGCGCACGGATCGACCCGAAGATCCGGGACCGCAGCGGGATCCCGTGCCGGTCGTGGTGGTGTGACAGCGTTTCGGCCTTGAGTGTGGCCATGTCGACGCTCATCGGGCACTCGCTCTTGCACGCCTTGCACATCAGGCACAGGTCGAGGATCTCGTGCAGCCGCTCGTCGCCCAGCGCGGCCTTCGGGTCCGGTTCGGACAGTGCTTTGACCAACGCGTTGGCCCGGCCGCGGGTGGCGTGTTCCTCTTGTTTGGTCGCGATGTAGGACGGGCACATCGCGCCGGTGGTGCTCTTGCGGCACAGGCCGATGTTCATGCACCGGTCGGCCGCGTCGCGCATCCCGCCGACCACTTCGAACTTCAGCCTGGTCTCGAACGGTTTCGCCGGGGCGAGCGCGGAATCCCTGAGGTTGTCGGTCATCGGCGGTGCGTCGACGATCTTGCCGGGGTTCAGCACGTTCCCCGGGTCGAACAAGTGCTTGACCGAGCGCATCGCCTCGTAGAGCTCGTCGCCGAAGATCTCGCGGTTGAACTCGCTGCGGGCCAGCCCGTCGCCGTGCTCGCTGGAGTTCACGCCGCCGTACTCGGCGACCAGGTTCTTGATCTGCTCGGCGACCGCGCGCATCTTGTTCACTTCGGACGGGACTGCCAGGTCGACGAACGGCCGGATGTGCAGGCAGCCGACCGAGCAGTGCCCGTAGAAACCGGCCGTGAGCTCGTGGGAATCCAGGATTTCCTTGAACCTGGTCGTGTACTCCGCCAGATGCGCGGGGTCGACGGCGGTGTCCTCGATGAACGCCAACGGGCGCTTGGTGCCCTCGCTCGCGGCCATCAGCAGGCCGAGGCTGGACTTGCGCACCTTCAGCAGGGCGGTCTGCTGTTGCGGTGTCACGGCGCGCAAAGTGTGGTAGCCGTGGGAGTTCCGTTCCCACAGGTCCGTGAGCTGGTCGAGCTTGGCGATCAACTCGTCCTCGTCGTCGCCGCTGAACGACACGAACAGCAACGCGTCCGGGTCGCCGTGCAGGATGTCGCCCAGCCCGGCGTACTCGATCTTCTGCCGGGACAGGTCGAGTATCGTCCGGTCCATCAGCTCGACCTGGGCGGGTTCGCACGACAACGCGTCCGTCGTCGCGGCGATCGCCCCGGCGGTCGTGGTGAAGTGGCCGACCGCGTAGACCGTCCGGCGCGGCTTTCCCACCAGGTCGACCTCGGCGTGCGTGACGACGACCAACGTCCCCTCCGAGCCGACCACGAACTTGGCCAGGTCGAACTCCTCGGCCAGCCGGTCCAGCCGATAGCCGCAGGCCCGGCGCCAGAACTTCGGGAAGCCGGTGGCGATGGCGTCGGCGTTCTCCCGCACCAGCCCCGGAAGCTGCCGGTAGAGCTGCCCTTCCAAAGTGGACGCTCGAGCCCGCCGAGAACGCTCGTTCTCGTCCACCGGTTCGAGCCGGGCCGTCGACCCGTCGGACAGCACGACCTCCAGCGCGCGGACGTGATCGATGGTCATCCCGTAGGTCAGCGAACCGCTGCCCGCGGAGTTGTTGCCGATCATGCCGCCGATGGTGGCCCGGTTGCTGGTGGACGTGTCCGGGCCGAACATCAGCCCGTGCGGGGCCGCCGCCTGGTTGAGCTGGTCCTGGACCACGCCCGCTTCCACCCTGGCGGTCCGCGCCACGGGATCGAGGTCCAGGATGCGGTTCATGTACTGGGAGAAATCCAGCACCAGGCCGGGGCCGACGGTCTGACCGGCGAGGCTGGTGCCCGCCCCGCGCGGCACGACCGGGACGCTCGCCACCGCGGCCGCGCGAACGGCCACGACGACGTCTTCGGTGGTACGCGGGAAAACCACGCCCACCGGCATGATCGAGTACATGCTCGCGTCACGGGAGAAGAGGTGGCGGGTGTAGTCGTCGAACCGCGCGTCGCCCTCGATCTTCCCCTCGAGGAGCGCGGCCAGGTCGGGAACGAGCGCGGTCATGGCGCGACCTGGAGGTGCTCCAGCGCGACCGTGATGCCCGCCGGGTCGATCGGCACCCCGGCCAGCGTCAGGCCCATCTGCACCCCGGCGAGCGTGCCCGCCAGGGTGAGGTCGTTGAAGTCGCCGAGGTGGCCGATCCGGAAGATCCGGCCGGCGAGCTTGCCGAGCCCGGCACCCAACGACATGTCGTAGCGGTCCAGGATGATCGCCCTGACCTTGTCGGCGTCGACGTCCTCCGGTACCAGGACGGCGGTCAGCGAACCGGAGTACTCGCGCTCGTCGGCGCACAGCACTTCCAGTCCCCACCCGTTCACCGCGGCGCGGGTGGCTTCCGCGTGCCGGGCGTGCCGGGCGAAGACGTTGTCCAGACCCTCCTCGTCCAGCAGGCGGAGCGCTTCTTTCAGGCCGTACAACAGGTTCGTCGCCGGGGTGTACGGGAAGACGCCGCGTTCGTTGGCCGCCAACATCGGCCGCCAGTCCCAGAAGGACTTGGCCAGCTTCGCGGTCTTCGACGCTTCGAGCGCCTTGTCGCTGATCGCGTTGAAGCTCAGGCCGGGCGGGAGCATCAGGCCCTTCTGCGAACCGGCGACGGTGACGTCGACGCCCCATTCGTCGTGCCGGTAGTCGATCGACCCCAGCGAGGAGATGGTGTCGACGAGCAGCAGCGCCGGGTGCCCTGCGGAGTCGATGGCGGCGCGGACGTCGGCGATCCTGCTGGCGACACCGGTCGACGTCTCGTTGTGCACGACGCACACCGCTTCGATGGTGTGCTCGGTGTCGTTCGCCAGCTTCTCGGCGACGACCTCGGGGTTCACGCCGTGCCGCCAGTCGCCGGGCACGAAGTCGACGACCAGGCCGATGCCGGTGGCCATCTCCTGCCAGAGGGTGGCGAAGTGGCCGGTCTCGAAACAGAGCACCCGGTCACCTGGGCTGAGGGTGTTGACCAGCGCGGCTTCCCACGCGCCCGTACCGGACGCCGGGTAGATCACGACTGGGCCGGTGGTGCCGAAGACGGGCTTCAGCGCGGCCAGGACGTGCGTGCCCAACTGGGCGAACTCCGGGCCGCGGTGGTCGATCGTCGGCGCGGACATGGCTCGGAGCACTGAGTCGGGCACGTTGGTCGGTCCTGGAATCTGCAGGAAGTGACGGCCGCTCATAGTGGTATCCCTAATTTCGCACAATGAAAGCTAGTTACCGCTATGCGAACTTTAACGTCTTCACAATCTCGTCGTCGAGCACTGTTGACGACAAGTGTGACCGAGCACATACTTCTTCTAGGTGGAAGTTGACTTCCACACTCCGGAATTGAACTACTGGCTGCAGTCGGTCGACTTCAGGACAAACGGGACTACGTGTCCTCCGGGCTGATGCGGTGGGATTTCAGCATGGTGGCACTCGCGCCGGTGGCCACCTGGCTGATGTTCCTCGCGCACGGCTGGCTGTAGATGATCCGTCCAACGGGTCCGCGAAAACTGGACGGTACGTCCACTGTGCCATCGCGCGGGCGGCCTGGAAAGGTTCGCCGGAACAGCCGGACCGCGCATGGCAGGTGACACCTTGTCCGACAAACCCCCGCTCACCGAGGTCGAGAGCCACGGTATCGAACGGATTCCGGACGCCGACCGGACCGCGACCCCGTTCGACCTGTTCCGGCTGGCGTTCGGCGGCGCGAACACGTTCTCCACGTGCGTCCTCGGCGCGTTCCCGATCCTGTTCGGGCTGTCGTTCTGGCAGGGGCTGGCCGCCACGCTGCTCGGCGTGCTCGCCGGGGCGCTCATCCTCTGCCCGATGGCGTTGTTCGGGCCGATCAACGGCACGAACAACGCGGTGTCGTCCTCCGCACACCTCGGTGTGCACGGTCGCGTCGTCGGTTCTTTCCTGTCCCTGCTCACCGCGGTGGCGTTCTTCTCACTCGCGGTGTGGAGTTCCGGCGACGCGCTCATCGGCGGTGCGCACCGGCTGTTCGGCCTGGAACGGTCCACGTTCTCCTTCGCCGTCGCGTACGCGTTGTTCGCCTGCCTTGTGCTTGTGGTGTGCGTTTATGGCTTCCGTTTCATGTTGTTCGTGAACAAGGTCGCGGTCACGTCGGCGACAGCGCTTTTCCTGGTCGGGATTGTCGCCTTCGCCGGCGATTTCGACCCGTCGTACGCGGGCGCGTTCACGACCGACACGACCTTGTTCTGGCCGTCGTTCATCGGGTCGGCGTTGATCGTGCTGGCCAACCCGGTGTCGTTCGGCGCCTTCCTCGGCGACTGGTCGCGCTACATCCCCGCACACGCCCCACGCCGCCGTGTCATGGGCGCCGCTTTCCTCTCGCAGGTCGCCACGCTGGTTCCGTTCCTGTTCGGCCTCGCGACGGCGAGCATCATCGCCACGAAAGCACCGGCCTACGTGGACCCGGCGGCGCCGGACTTCGTCGGTGGCCTGCTGGCGATCGCGCCGCAGTGGTTCTTCCTGCCGATGTGCCTGCTGGCCCTGATCGGCGGGATGTCCACCGGCACGACCGCGCTGTACGGCACCGGTCTCGACTTCTCATCGGTGTTCCCGCGCCTGTCGCGGGTTCAGGCGACGGTGTTCATCGGTGTGCTGTCGATCGTGTTCATCTTCCTCGGCCGGTTCGGGTTCGACCTGGTCAAGAGCATCTCGACGTTCGCGACCATGATCATCACCTGCACGACGCCGTGGATGGTCGTGATGATGCTCGGCCTGTTCACCCGGCGCGGCTGGTACGACCCGGAAGCGCTGCAGGTGTTCAACCGGCGCCAACGCGGCGGCCGGTACTGGTTCGCGCACGGCTGGAACTGGCGTGGCATGACCGCCTGGTGGGTTGCCGCCGTCGTGGGGGTGCTGTTCACCAACATCCCCGGTCAGTTCGTCGGGCCGCTCGGCGACCTCGCCGGTGGCGTGGACATCAGCCTGCCGCTGTCGATCGCCGTCGCCGCGGTGCTCTTCCTGTCGCTGCTGTTCGCTTTCCCGGAGCCACGGGCGGTGTACGGGCCGGACGGGCCGCGTCTGGTGCCTGTCGCGGACGTCGCCGTCCCGGCGATCACGTCCTGACGATGTCCCTGGTGGCCAGTGGTTCGTAGTACTCGGTGAACAGCTTGCCGACCAGTTCGCCCCGGCTGGAGACGCCGACCTTCTCGAAGATCGCCTTGATGTGGTCGCGGACCGTGTGCGGCGACAGGACCAGCCGCTCGGCGATCTCGCCCGTGGCCAGACCGCGTGACACGCACTGGGTGATCTCCAGCTCACGGTCGGACAGCCCGTAGGCATCGATGATCAACGGGACGATCTCGGACACCTGCGCGGGCTCGATGACCACGGCGGTGGACGTGACCAGCCCATCCGCCGCGCGCAGGCAGGACGCGTGGCACACCAGCCAGCGGCCGGCCTGGGTGCGCATCCGGATCCTGGCCGAACCGCGCGCGTGCTCCTGCACGATCGCGCGCGCCTGGATCACCGTGCTCTCGAGCCAGGCGGGCACCCGCACGCCGAGCGCGGTGCGGATGGCCGGGCCTTCGGGTAGTTCGGCCAGCAGGTCGACGGCCTCGTCGTTGGCCGAGACCAGGTGGTTGGCCGAGTCGAAGATCAGCAGGCCCGGCCCGGCCGAGCCGGGCGCCACCGCGACGGGACGCGCGAACGAGCGCAAACGTTTGGCCAGCGGGACGAGCATGCTCTCGACGACGGCGCTGTCCCGCTGGTCGAAGGCGGGTTTGCCCTGTGCGCGGAAAAGGCTCATGTGCCCACGTGGACGACCGCCGACGCGCATGACCGCGCGCAGCTCGTCGGCCAGGCCGCGTGGCCGCAGGTAGTCGCGGTAGAGCTTGCTGCGCCGAGGCAGATCACCCGTCGCGGCGCGCAGGCTGGCCACCGGTGACTTCGACCTGGCCAGGTCGCGGAACAGGTTGACATCCTCGGCGAACAGCTCGCAGTCCCAGTAGACCGCGCAGCCGTCGTCGTCGAGGTTCTCGGTCCGGATGGGCGAGGTCATCAAGCCCGTGTCCGGGTCGGTCGTGCGCCAGACGGCCGCGTCGAACGGCACCAGTTTCCGCAGCCGCGCGGACGCCTCGGTGAACATCGCCAGCGCGTCCGGGGCACGTACCGCCTGGTCGACCAGATTCCCCATACCTCCACTTTGCGCGTTCCCGCGCCGCGATGCCATCCCGCGTTTGAGGGGGGTACCCGGGCGCCAGGTCCCCATTCCGGCGGGATGGGCCCGGCCGTGGCCGCTGACAAGGCTTCCCAGCATGACAACGACATCCGTACGGGCGGAACCGGGAGCACGGTCGACCGGGCTACGACTCGGCGCTCTGTTCGGCCCGGCTGTGTTCGGAGTGACAGCAGCGGGCGTCGCACTACCTGACGTGGCGCGTGACTTGCAGGTCACACCGGCGGCGGTGGCGTGGGTGCTCACGGCCCACGCGGTGGCTCTCGGCGTCGGCACGGCCTTGTTCGGCAGGCTCGCGGACGCGTTGGGTGTGCGGGCCGCACTGCTGAGCGGGGCGGTGGTCATCGTCGTGGGCGCGGTCGTCTGTGTCGCGTCGCCGAACCTCGCTGTCCTGGTGGCCGGGCGGTTCCTGCTCGCCGCCGGGTCCGGCGCGATGACTTCCGGTGCTCTGACTCTGGTGGCCGCGGGCGATCCGGGCAAGCGCGCCACGCTCCTCGGCGGTTTCGGGGCGACCATGGCTGTGTTCTCGGCGAGCGCCACGTTGCTGGGCGGCGTCGTCACGCAGTGGCTGACCTGGCGGTTGACGGTCGTGCTGCCGGTGCTGTCGGTGCTGGCGATCCCGTTCTGCCTGGGACTGTCCAACCGGCCTGGCTCACGGCGACCGGTGGACGTGACCGGCGCCGCGGTGTTGACGCTCACGGTGACGTCGTTGACCTTGTTGATCCAGTCGCCGTCGTTGTCGCTGCCCACCGGCCTCACCGTCGCCGTGGGCGCGGTGATGCTTGCCGGAGCAGCGGTGCTGGCGTTCAGGGTTCGTTCGTTGCCCACAGGTTTCCTGCCGAGGTCATTGGTCACCGACCGGACCTACTTGCTTGCCGCAGCAGTGGGAATCGGGGTGTACGGCGGGTTGTTCGCGTCCATGTGGGCGGTCCCGCAGATCCTTGCCAAGCACTACGGCTGGTCGGTGCTGCTGATCGGGTTGGCGCTGCTGCCAGGGGCGTTCGTCGGTGCCGTGTTGTCCAGGTTGGCGGGTAAGGGTGGCACGAAGCTCTTGGCGGTGGTGGCTGCCGCGTCGGCTCTTTGCCTTGCCGCGGCCGGGTTCCTGGGCGGCTCATGGGTGTTGCTCGTCACGGGAGCCTCACTGGGGTTCGCCGCGTTCGCCGTGACGCAGGTGGTGACAACCGGTGTGATGTCCGTCCACATCCCGCCGGATCGACGCGGTGGCGCGCTCGGCATCCTGAACATGAGCTTCTTCGTCGGTGGCGGGATCGGCGCGGCCGTTGCCGGTGCGTTGTCCAAGGTGATGCCGGTGACCGGCGCGCTCGCTGTGGTTGCCGTGCTGCCGTTGGTATCCGCGCTTCTCGCACGCTTCCTCCGCCGATGAGCACGTTCCGCGACGGGGCGATATCGTGCACCATCGGAAAAACACCGGCAGAGAGTTGAGTCGTCTGTGCGTTGTGCCTGGCTGGGGGCCACGGTCATCGCGGTATGCGCGCTGTCCGCCTGCGGCAACCCGCAGGCCGACCCTCAGGACGGCATGAGACTGGAGATATCGGCGGCGACGCCACCGGCGCCGCCCAAACCCGTCGCACCAGCGGAAACGAACACCACGCGCGACCGGCTGCACCGGCTCGTGCTGGACCTGACCCTGTTGACGAACGGACCGTGTCCACCCCAGGACTGCACGAACCGGGCCAGGATGATCCTGGAACGGGCCACCGAGGTCAAGCAGGTCATCACCGAGAGCGCCGACCGGGAACGGTTCCGGCCCGCGGTGGACATCGTCGACAAACTGGCCGGCGTGACGGCCGACAGTGTCGACGATCCCGCTGTACAGCGGCAGATCGTCGAGGTCGGCGTGGAGTTGACCCGCTGGCTGAACCGCAACCGGTGAAGCGGGAGCCTGGCAAGGGGGTCCTGGCTCCCGCTTCACCCAAGCCCTACTGGCGGGGAAAGGTGATGTAGGGCTTGCCTTCGTTGACGGAGGTGGATCCGCGACTCAGGTCGTGTGCCTCCGCCCGGTGCGGGATCGCCGCACTCGGGCCGATCACAGGAACCCCGTTCGCCCGACGCGGTGAGCAGACTATCACCGGCAGCAAGCCCGTCGACCCGTCGTCACTGCCGATCTGCCCGGTGTCAGGCGTCTTTCTGAGTGATGTTCGCGTACAGCTTGTCCATGTACGCGCTGAACGACGCGCTGTCGCTCAGGTGTTCGGCGCGCCACCGGCCCAACTCGGTCTCGGTGACCGCCTCGCCGGTGATCCGGCGCAGCGTGTCCAGCAGGAACCGGTCGTCCTGGTTCGCCTCGAACAACACCTTGTCGCTGGATATCTCGAACCGGCGCATCAGGTCCATCCGGAATGTGGAGTACACAAAGGACTCACGGCCGAACCGGTACGACTCCGGCATCTCCATCTGCGCGGAGTGCGGACTGTGGTACCAGGAGACGTACACCGCCTTGTCCAGCATGACGTAGCGGTAGACCGCGGTGTCGTCGTTGAAGAGGATCTCGATCGGGCAGATCTGCCTGCACTCGAACAGCGCGACCAGGTTGACGATCAGCTCGTTGCGCAGGTCCTCCTGGATCTTGTCGACCGACAGGCCCTCCGGCTTGGCCCACGACCGCCGGTCGTACGCCCTGCGCCGGATCGCACGCACGTTGCCGGGGCCGATCATCGCGATCCGGACCTGTTGCGGGTGGTGGCGCGCGGCCAGCAGCCGTGCCGCGACATACCGCGCACTGGGTCCATAGAAGGCGAAGAAGTTCGTCTCCTCCAAGTCGTGCGTGACGTCACGGTTGTACTCGTCGCCGTAGGTGTCGCTCGGGTTGAGCGCCTCGTACTTCTTCAACGGGATGAACAACCGGTTGGTGGCGGTCATGTTCTCCGCGACCCGGTCGGCCAGCTCGCTGAAACCGTCCCTGATCGTGTCGTGCACGCTGCGTTCCTGCACCCAGTTGGCCAGCGCGACGAACATCAGCGCGAACACCACGCTGGCGATCAGGTTCAGCCCGATCGCCGACAGGATCTCCCTGGTGTCGAGCTGGTCGTCCTGCGCGGCGAACAGGACGCCGAGCGTCAGCGCGACACTGCAGGCGGTACCGAAGGAATACCAGACGAAAGTACGGCTCAGCCCGCGCGCCTTCGACTTCGACCTGTCACGTGTCATGACCACCACCACTGAATTCGTCCACCAAGGTCAACGCCAGCCGGACGGCTTCGCTGAGGCTCGACGCGATCGGCACGGCGAGGTCTTCGGCGCGGGCGACGCTCAACAACGCCGCGTCACCGGGGTGGTACAGCACGCCCTTCGCACCACACGCCCGCGCCGCGACCATGTCGTCGGTGTTGTCCCCGACCACGAGCACCTGGTCCGGACTGAGACCCAGGCGCTCGATATGGCCGCGCAGGTGCGGTTCCTTGCCGTGCGGGCTGCCGTCGGGTGTTCCGTCCAATCGGGACAACAACGACCGGATGGGGCTGAGCTGAGCCATGGCCACGAGCAGGTCGTGCGGGTACATCGACAGCAGCGACTGGGTCCGCCCGGTCTCGTACCACATGGTCAACGCGTTCAGCGTGTCCGCGTGCAAGGTCGCCGCGGCGACCCGCCGTGCGTACGAGACCTGGAACTGTTCGTCCAAAAGGGTTTGCTCGGCCCCGGTCAGCGAACGGCCTGCCAGGTTCTCGTAGAAGTCCGTGATGGGTCTGGTGAAGTGGTCACGGAAGCGTTCCGGTGTCACCTCGGGCAGTCCGGCCACGGCGAACGCGTCGGCCGTCGCCAGCACCATCGCGGGCCCGTCGTCGAACAGGGTGCCGTTCCAGTCCCACACGATGTGTTCTATCACAGGAGTTCTCAGCCTTCCGGACACGCGGTTGTCTGGGATGCTGGGACGGTGAGCCGAATCCACGCACAGGCGGTCGCGGCGAACGTGGCCGGGTACCAGCACGACGAGGTCGCCGGGTACCTCGCCCACGCCTACCACCGGCGCCGCCTCGGGCTGGCGATCAGTCTGCTGGCGAGGCATTTCGCCGGATACCGGGGAGTTCCGCTCGTCGCCGACCTCGGCGCCAACGACGGACAGGTGTGCACCTGGCTGGCCGATCGCGGGATGCGGCCGATCGCGTGCGACATCGTCCCGCACGCACGGCAGGTCGCCCACGCGCGCGGTCTGCTCACCGTCGGCCTGGACGCGGGCGGCCCGCTGCCGCTGCGTTCGGCCTGCCTCGACGGGATCCTCGCGGGCGAGATCATCGAGCACCTCTACGATCCGGCCCGGCTGTTGCGCGAATGCGCACGGGTGCTGCGGCCCGGTGGGATCCTCGTGGTCACCACGCCCAACCTGGCCGGTGCGCAGGACCGGCTGCGGTTCCTGCTCGGACGGTCGCCACGGCAGGTGGACCCGTTCCACGAGTACCTCAGCGTGCACATCCGGCCGTTCACGTACGGCATGCTCGCGACCGGGTTGCGGTTGGCCGGGCTGACGCCTTCGCGCCCGCTGTCGAACTACGTGGTCTGGCGCACCCGGTTCGGCGAGGTCAGCTCCGGCTGGGCAGCGCGGTTGTGGCCGACGCTGGGCGGTTCGCTGATCGTCGCGGCGGTGCGTTGAGGACGTCTCAGAAAGGTTCATCGGTCGGCACCGGGTGCACGTTCCTGAGCACCGTGTCGAGTTCGCCCACCTCGAACCGGCACAACCCGATCACGTGCCAGAACTCGCTGGTGAGCTTGCCCTCGGTCTTGTACCGCCCATCCGGGGCGACCGCCGCCCACGCGTCGCGCAAACCGAGCAACGTCAACCGCGGCTTGGGTCTGGTCTTGTCGCCCACGTCCCAGAGCCGGGTCGTGCCGTCGTCCGCGCCGCTGGCCAGCAGCCGCCCGTCCGGGCTGAAGCAGATCGACCAGATCCGGCGGGTGTGCCCGACCAACGCGTGCAGGTGCTTGCCGGTGGCCACGTCCCACAAGTGGATCATGGTGTCGTCACCGGCCGCGGCGAACACCGTGCCGTCGCGGCTGAACTTCCCAGTCCACAGTTTGCCGCGGTGGGCTGTCAGCGTGTGCCGCGGTTGGCCGGTCCCGACGTCCCAGAGGATGGCCTTGCCGTCGTTGCTGACACTGGCAAGCAACTGCCTGTCCTCGCTGAAGGTGACCTCGTAGACCCGGTCGCTGTGTCCTGTCAGGACGTTCACGCACGAACCGCTGTCACGGTCGAACAACCGGACTTTCGAGTCGTCACACCCGGTCGCCAACCACTTGTGGTCCGGGCTGAAGGCGATGGACCGGACCCGGCCCTTGTGTTCGCGCAGGACCATCCGCTCCCCGCCGGTCGGCCGCCACCAGAGCCGCACGCTGTCGTCGTCGTTGGCCGTGGCGAGGACGTTGCCCTTGGGGTCGAACGAACTGGCCCACACGTGGTCGGTCTCGACATCCAGTTCCTGCTCCGCCTGCCACGTGTTGAGGTGCCACATGTGCATGCCGCCGTCGTTGCTCGTGGTGGCCAGCAACGGCATCGTCGGGCTGAACACCGCCGAGATGAGCTGGTCGGCGCGCCCGTGCAGCGGCCTGACCAGCTTGCCCGCGTACGGATCCCACACCCGTACGACACCGTCGTTGCCGCTGACGGCGAGCAGGTCGCCGGTGGGGTTGAAGTCCACGTTGGTGATCCGGCGGCCGTGCCCGTGCAGCTCGTGGACCTGCTGGCCGGTGTCCGAATCCCAGATCCGGACCGTGCTGTCCTTGCCGGTCGTGGCGATCTGCCTGGCGTCGCACCGGAACTCCGGCGGCCACACCGCGCCCCGGTGCGCCTGGATCTCGTAGCGTTCCCTGCCGGACCGGATGTCCCACACCTTCAACCCGCCGTCGGCGTCGCCGCTGGCCAGCATCGACCCGTCCGGGCTGATCACCAGCCGGTACACCGCCGCGGACTCGGTCCGCAGCGCGGACCCGCGGACCTGCCCGCGGCCGCCGGTGTCCAGGTGCCACAGGCGCACCGCGCCGAGCGTGTCCCCGGTGGCGACCGTGTCGGTCTCGGGGTGGAAGACGACCGAGTAGATGTTCCCGGCGTGCCCGGTGAGGTGGTGTCGCCGGTCGCCGCTCTCCGTGTCCCAGATGGACAGCACACCGCCGCGGCCACCGCTGCCCAGCAAGGTGCCGTTGCGGTTGAACGCCACGGAGTACACCGCCGCCTGCTCCGGGGCCTGCAGCCGGTGGACCTCGTGGCCCGTGACGACGTCCCAGATCCGCACTATCCCCGCGTTGTCCGCGGTGGCGAGCAGTGAACTGCCCGCGGACGGGTGGAACGCCAGTGTCCACGTCCGCCCGGTGTGCCCCGGCAACTCCGCGAGCAACCGGCCGTCGGGCACGTGCCGCACGCGCACGACGCCCGCGCCGTCCCCGTAGGCGACCAGCCCACCGCTCGCGTCGAGCGTCAACGGCCAGACCAGGTCCTCGTGGTCGGTGAACACGCCCAACGCCTCGCCGGTGGACGTGTCCCAGAACCGCACGGTCCCGTCGGCGGACGTCGTGACCAGTGCGCCGTCAGGCGGGCCGTACGCGACACCGTAGACACGGTCCAGGTGCCCCTTCAACGTCCGGATCGGCAGGCCCTTCTCGGCGTCGCACAACAACACACCGCCGTCGCCGTTGCCGACCGCGAGCATCCGGCCGTCCGGGCTGTAGGCCAACGGCTTGGGCAACCGGCCGATCTCGAAACCGAACTGCACGCCGACACCGGACGGCTGCAACCCCACGAGAACCGGTTGTCCCGGCGCCACGGCCGCGCCGCGCAGTTCCTCGGCTGTCCACAGTGAATCGCCGCCAATGACGTTCAACAGCGCGGCCCGTGACCACGAGCTGCCGGTGATGTCGGCTCCGCGCAGGTCGGTCCCGGACAGCCGGGCCTCGGTCAGGTCCGCGTCGGTGAGGTCGGCGTCGACGAGGTGGGCGTCGTCCAGCCGGACCCGTCGCAGCGTGGCCCCACGCAGGGTCGCGCGGGAGAGTTTCGTCCCGATCAGCCGCGCGTCGGTCAGATCGGCACCGGTCAGGTCGACCCCGCTGAGGTCGCGGTGCGAGAAATCCTCGCCACGCAACGAAGCGCCACGCAGGTCCGCCCGGATCGGCGCGCTCAGCCGTTTGCCCACCTTGAGCGCGTTGGCGTTCGACACGTCGTCGCCGCCCGGCCGCACGGCCCACTCACGCAGCCGGTTCGGTTCGGCCATGTCGCACAGGAAGTCCACGGTCAACTGCGACAGCGTCTGCCTGCCCAGCAGCGCGGGGCTGCGCTCGCCCCGGTTGACCTGATCGGCGATCTCGTTGGCCACCAGCCATTCCATCACCGAGCTGTGGATGAACCCGAACATCTCCTCGGCCCGCACCAGCAGGCTGCCCGCGCCGACCGCGTGCGTGGCCTGCGGTGGCGACAACGGCGTCTCGGCCAACCCGGTGAGAGCCGCCGCCACCTCGGCCACGTCGTCCAGCCGCAGCAGGACCTCTCCGGATTCCCACATCCGCACGGCGAGCGTGGTGACGGCGTGCCAGAGCTCGTCGACCGACAGCCCGGTCGGTGTGCCGGTGATCGCGTGCACCCGCTGGTACTCGAAGTTCAGCCAGGACGTCAGGATCTCCCGGTACAGCCCGGCCGCGCTCATCGCCCGCCTGGCGGTCGCCACCGCCGCGAGCCGGTCGGCGTCGAGATCCGCGACGAAGCTGAGCATCCGCGGGTTGCGGGCCAGGCCGCCGAGGTCCTCGATGCTGCCGACGAGTTCCAGCCGCCGCGCCGCGGCCTGCGGGTCGTGGCCGTAGCGGTTGACCAGGTACTGGCCGATCTGCTGCGGGGTGAAGTCCTCCAGCTGCAGGATCCGCCGCCCGGTCAGCAGGCCGACGCGTTCGCCGAGGGAGGTGCGGACCTGCTCGTCGTTCTGGAAGTGCTGGGTCCGGCTGCTCACCACGATCTTCGCCCGGCCCTTCGCCGCGGCGAGCAACGTCTTGAGGTGGTCGGCCGCTCGGTCGTAGCTCACCCTGGTCGCCAGCTCGTCGAACCCGTCGAACAACAACACGACCCGGCCCTGCCGCAGCAGGTAGCGGAACGCGTTCAGGTCGATCCGCGTCTCGCCGTGGTTGGCCAGGTGCGCGGCGACCAGGCCGTCCACGCTGTGCGCCTTGTCCAACGCCCGCAGCTCGATCAGGATCGGCGTCACGTCGGGCAGCCGCACGGGCAGGTCCATCGCGAGCTTGCGCATGGCGAACGTCTTGCCCCGGCCGAAGTCGCCCATCAGCAGCACGAAGCTGCCCTCGTCGCCCGACAGCAGCTCGATCATCTCGCCGACGACGTCGTCCCGGACGGCCGCGTCCGCGCCCGCCATCTCCCGGAACCGCTGTGGCACGTACAGGTCCGGCGGGTACACGATGTCGTTGCGCAGCCGTTCGGTCTGCCCCGCGAGGTACTCCCGCAGGTCGAGCAGGCCCTGGAACTCGGCGAAACTCCGTACCCTGACGCCGTCGCGCAGCGCCTCCTCCAGCACCGCCGCACCGGGATTCGGGCCCTGGTAGACGAGTTCGGCGCCCTGGTCGGTCCCGGTCCCCCGCAGCATCCGCACGAACGTCGCCACGTCCTCACGGGTCAACGAACCCGAGTGCGCGGCGACCCGGAACTGCTGCACCGCTTCGCCGTCGGGGTAGGTGACGAGCAGGGACGACGGTCGTCCGGCGAGCCGCCGGATCCGGGCGCCGGGGTAACGGACCTCGCACACCTCGGTGATCCGTTCCAGCAGGAGGCTGACAGGGTCCTCGTCCGGGGGCGGTGTCTGCTCGACCGGGGGCATCACCAGCGGTCCGCTGTCGGCCGTGTCCGGGAATGTCCGGTCGACCGCGCTCCACCAACGCCGGGTATGCGTCGGCGCGCTTGCTTCAACGGACAACGGCCATGTCGTGAGACCGTCGCGCGTCACGGCGAGAAGTTCGGCGCCGCCGTCAGGTGGCGGTACGACCGTCAGCCCAGACGGCAGTTCGTTGACCGCGCCGGGCGATCCGCTGGTGTGCAGCACCATGTTCAACCGCGAGCCGAGGACGCGGTCGAACGCCGCGATGTCGCTGAGCGTCTCGGAGGTCGGTTCGTCCCCTGGGACGGGCGCGTGTTCGACGATCCCGATCCGCAGGTAGCCCGACTGCTCGAAGCCCGCCATGTTGTGCGCGAACCAGTCCAGCTGCGCGGGGCCGAGCCAGCCCGGTTCGGCCAGCGACATGTGCGTGTGTGCGAGCGTGGAGTTCAGGCCCGCCACCGCGATCCGCAGGTCCGGGATGGAGAACAGCGTCCACGGCAGACCGGCGTCGAAGACCGGCCCGTCGATGTCCGGGTACAGCTGGCCGAAGATCCGCGAGAAATGCCGCCATTTGCGGAAGTACGGCGCCTGCGGCTGGATGCCGTCGGCACGGCAGTCGGCGAAGTACGCCTCACAGGCCGCCACGGTGATGTCGCCGACGCCCGGCACGATGACGACTCGCGCCGCCTCCAGCCCGAGCATGGACCGCAACCCGGTGATGAAGCTCATGGCCTGGTCGAACTGCGGCAGCGTGCCGGAATCGGTCAGGCTCCCGCTCACCACCAGCAGATCCGGGCTCGGCGCCGCCGCGTCCAACCGGCCGAGCGCCGCCCTTAAGTGGGCCAGTCGCTCCACCGGGTCGTCGTCCGTTCTGCCGAACCTGGGCGCCGCCACGTGCAGAACGCCCAGTCGCTGCCTGCGCTGCGGCGCACGCTGCACCGACGGCGGGAAATGCGAGACCTGCGGCTGCCCTTCCCTCGGGTAGCGCGGCCGGTCGTCCGGCTTGGCGCGGCCGGACAGGGCGTGGCTGATGCGCCCGAGCAGCCGGGCGCGTGCCTCCGCCGAATCGTCCAGGCCGACGAGGTCGACGAACGTGATCGGCGCGAGCAGGCCGTCGAGCACCACGTCCTCGACGCGGACCGGCAGCAGCTTCGCGGCCGTCGGGTCGTCCGCGGCACGCAGCGCGGCCATCCATTCCATCCGGCCGTAACGGGACCCCAGGTAGCTCTTGGACAGCACGGCGATGACCGCGGCCGCCTCGCGGATGCCGCGGTCGATGAAGTCGAAGAAGTGGGTACCGGGCACGAAGTCCCACGACTGGATCATCACCTTGTACCCGGCCGCTTCGAGTTCGTGCGCGATCCACGTCGCCCAGTCCTCGTCGGCCAGCGAGTAGCTGACGAAGAAGTCGACCGAGCCGGAGCCGGGCGGCCTCGGCGCGCGGGACGGCAGCACCACGGCGGCGCCAGGGTCCACATCGGACGCCTGGTCCGCGGTCCGGACCGATGCCGTCAGCGACGCGGCGTGGTCGGCCTGGACGCCGAAGACGTGCGCGAGCACACGGACCTCGTGCACCCCCACCGGCCTGAGCTCGGCCTCGATCTCGGTGAGGCTGTCGGCCGTCAACGAGTCGGCACCGGCCAGTTCGCACTCGGCCGCGAGTTGCGCGGGCGTCCAGCCGTGCTTCTCCCGCTGCGCACGAACCCACGCGGCCAACGTCGCCTTCTCCGGTTGCTGCTGCACGGTTCCTCCAGCCGGATGGCGGGCCTGGTCGCTAAGCCTCGTCGGTGACCGCGGTGGTGGCCATGGCGCCCAACGGGGCTTTTCCGTAGAGGGTCGTGCACGTGCCATAGGGGCTCATGCCGTACACCGCCAATTCAGTCAGCGTCCCGCTGAAGCCACCGGCGGGTGGCAGATCACCGAGATCGACGCGGAATTCGGGATCGACCGGCCAGGCGAGTGTCACGTGCGGGTTGAACCGGTCACCGGGTCCGCCTGCCGCGTCGCCGTTCTCGGTCACTTCGTCATACCCGAACCGGACGAGTTGGTCGCGGCGTTCCGGCTCCGTCGACGGGTCGTCGATCAGGTCACGAATCCGCGTTCCGGCGGGATCGGTCACGCGCAGTCTTCCCCGTCGCAGCGGTTCCGCAGCGGCGATCACAGCCCGTTGCAGGTCAATCCACTTCGCCGTCTTGCGAAAGTAGAGTTCCGGCGCCCCGAACGGGTTGTGCCGGTATTCGTCGCCTTCGGCGCGCAGAACGGGAATGCCTACAGCCACCGAACGGATCGCACTCACGACGTCGGCCGTTTCCTGGTCGTCGACCGTGAGCATGAAGATCGAAACATGGGGTTCGCACGGCCCCGTCGCGCCATAGGGACGTCCCAGGCGGAAGTGCGCGGCGCAGCCGTTTTCCCGCATTCGGCGGATCAACAGGTCACCGAGCACGAGCGCGTCTCGCCTCAGGTCCGGAGTGAGAACAACGACGACATCCAGTACCACCAGTGTCATCGCTCGATTCCTTTCCGAACGGCACGGCGATCAAGAGCGGCAAAGGACCACCGCGTCTTCGGGCAGATAGTCTAGCCGTACGCGGCTCAGCGCCGAAAGCAAAGAAACAATTACCACTCTTCTGCGAACCCGTACCCGAAGTTGATATTCATCTGTTCGGGCGACAACCCGCCGTCGAATGTGCGTGATCAACAGGCACCCGCCCGAGTGAATCACCAGCCCGCTTTGTGGGACGATGCGCCCATGTCCACGTCCGAAAGGCGGCCAGCAGCAATCAACGATCCAGTTGAGGTCACCCAGCCGCCCGAGGACCCGCCGGTGGGCCGGAGATCCTGGTGGCGACGGCTGCACATCCTCGACTGGATCGCGCTGGGACTGCTGCTGATCGGCTGCTTGTGCGTGCTGTCCGGCGCTTTGCCCGTCGCCGACGCGCGCGCGAGCATCACCCGCCTCGTGCCGCTGCTGTTGTTCCTCGGCTCGGTGATCATCCTGGCCGAGCTGACCGCGGCCGCCGAGGTGTTCGACGTGATCGCGACCCGGTTGTCGATCATCGGCCGTGGCCACTACCCGCTGCTCTTCCTGCTGTGCGTGGCATTGGCGTCGACGACCACGATCGCGTTGAACCTGGACACGACGGCCGTGCTGCTCACCCCTGTCATCCTCGCGCTCGCGACGGCGTTGGGCATTCCACCGCTGCCGCTGGCCATGACGACCGTGTGGCTGTCGAACACGGCGAGCCTGCTGTTGCCCGTGTCGAACCTGACCAACCTGCTGGCAGCGGACCGCGTCGCGCTCTCGCCGTCGCAGTTCGCGGGCCAGATGTGGGCGCCGCAACTGGCGTCGATCCTCGTCACCGCGGGCTGCCTGTGGATCTGGTACTGGCGTCGCGGCCGGCGCGGCGGACAGCTGCGCTACGAACTTCCCCAGCGGCGAACCCCGGCGGACCGGCCGTTGTTCGTCGTGGCCGCTGCCGCGTGCCTGGTCTTCGTCGTCGGGATCCTCGTCGGCGTGCCGATCGGCGTCGCGTCGTCGATCTCCGCCGGTGTCCTGCTGATCGCGTTCCTCGTGCGTGACCGGTCCCGACTGAGCTTCAGCCTGATCCCGTGGCGGCTGCTCGTCTTCGTGATCGGCCTGTTCCTGGTGATCGACACGCTCGGCAGGCACGGCCTCGGCGACCTGATCCAGGCCGTGGTCGGCGCGGATGACGGCGCGCTCGGCGCAGCCCGTGCGGCCGGGGCGGGCGCCGGACTGTCGAACCTGGTGAACAACCTGCCCGCGTACGTGGCAGGCGAGGCGATCGTCCCACCGGACAACCACTTGCAGTTGCTGGCGCTGCTGATAGGTACGAATGTCGGCCCGGTCATCACGCCATGGGCGTCATTGGCGACATTGTTGTGGTACGAACGGTGCCACGCGGCCGGTGTCAAGGTGCCGTTGGGGCGATTCATGTGGACCGGCGCCATACTCGCGGTGACGGCACTCGCCGCGTCCGTCGGCGTGCTATTGGTGGTCGGTTAACTTCACACAGGCGGCAATGGCCTGGCTCGCGACAGCCGCGGCGGCAATCGTCTCCGGCCGGTCGCATTTCTGCCGCCGCACGCGATGAGTGGACACATCGAGGTCAGCGAGTGACAGATCGACCGCGTTCGGATTGGTCAGGCCGAGCGCGACGGTCACCACCAGTTGCGCGGGATCCGGTACCACCGTCTGGTGGAACACACCGGCGGGCAACTCGTAGCAGTCACCGGAACGGTAGACGTCGACGACGGCCGTCTCATGGCGAACCAATCGGCCGGTCGCTCTGATCTCGTCGCCTTCGGCACTGCTGTGCACTTCGAAAACGCGGTGCGTCGGGGCCGCATTGTCGTCGAGCACCCTGATCACCAGGTTGTGCAACTCACCGGCGAGCACACAGCTGAGCAGTTCCCAACTGTGGCAGTGCGTCGGCAGGGTCGTCAGCGAGGTGTGCCACTGCGGGCCCCACAGGTGCACGCACACGCCTTCGTCCCCGTCCCTGTGCACTGGCAGGCACAGAAAGCCGAGTGGGTGCCTTATCGCGGTCATGGCGGCGCGGCCGGACGCCACATCGTCGAGAACACCGGCGGCCCATTCGCCGACCTGGCCGGTCCTGCCGTTCTTGATCGCCTCGGAAAGAGTGAAGTACAGCGTCATGCCGAACACCCGGGGAATAGGGTTCACTTTCCCCGAGTGTATCCGACTGCCGCGCTCACCCCAACGGCGTGATGAGCCGATGGATCAATTCGCCGGAATGCCGGACAGCACGTGCCGTGCGGCGATCTCGACGCCGTCGACCGCGATTTCGGCCGACACCTCCCCGGCCCGTGCGACGACCTCGGATCGCAGCGCGTGGTCCAACGCCGCCGCCAACGACTCGGCCGTCGGCGCTTTCGACAGGTGCGCGTGCCCGATCCCCAGCGCCCGCACCCGGTCGGCGAAGTAGAACTGGTCGAACATCTGCGGGACGACCACCTGCGGCGTGCCCGCCCGTGCGACGGTCGTCGTGGTGCCCGCACCGCCGTGGTGGACGACGGCGGCCAACCGCTTGACCAACTCCTGGTGGTTGACCTCGCCGATGGCGACGCAGTCCGGGGAACTGTCGACGACGGACAGATCGGCCCAGCCCCGCAGGACGATCGCGCGGCGGCCGAGTTCCCGTGCCGCACCGATCGCCGCGGCGCTGTACTCCGGCCCGACCCGCATGCTGCCGAATCCGAAGTAGACCGGCGGCTCGCCGTCGTCGAGGAACTTCACCAGGTCCACGTCCAGCGGGCGCTCGTCGGCGCGGATCCACGCCCCCGTCTGCAGCACGCCGCCGGGGTCCGGCCATGGCGCCAGCACGGGGTCCGCGGCCAGCATCGGCCGTTCGCCGAGCATGTGCTCGCGGACGTCGGCGATCTCGGGCATTCCGGCCGACGTCCGGCAGGAGTTGAGCACGGCGAGGAAACCGGCGTTGAACCGGTCGGCTTCCCTGGCCCACAGCGTGGTGTTGCCGACGCCGGGCTCGTGCGTCCAACCACCGAACTGCAGCGGAGGGTGCGCCGCGGACGGCAGGCTCTGTGGGCAGAAAGTGCCGAAGGCGTACGGGATGCCGAGGCGCTCGGCGGCCGAGTGGGTGGCCGGCTGCAGCATCCCGGTTCCCACGACGGCGTCGAATCCCTCCGCCTGCGCGGAAACCGTTTCGAACTGGTCGATGACGCTCTGTTCACCGGCCTTGCGCAGTTGCTCCGGCGTGAGCTTCGCCGACGCCTTCCCGCCGAGGTCCGGTCCGATCGGGACGAACGAGATCCCCGGTGTTCCCATCAGGCCGCGGAAATCCGGCGGCGCGACCAACCGCACCTCGTGGCCGAGCGCGTACAACCGAACTGCCAGCGCCAACGTCGGCTCGAACTCCCCACGCGACCCGATCGTGGACAGCAGTACTCGCATCAGCTTTTTCCTCACGTCCGACACGTGAGCGCCACCGCTCACGGCCGACGATTGTGGAGCGTACCCGGGGTCTTGCCGCAAGCCCCCCACCCTGCTATACGTTGAAGTGGGAAGAAATCCCCTCGCCTTTCGGGCAACTCCAGCGAATCGCCGAAACCCGTCGCCTCGCCTGCCGCCGGGATGATTGGGTCATTCAGATGTTATCATCATCCGAACTGGTGGTCACGCGGGATGCCGAGGGTGGTGAGCAGGTCTTCATGCAGCTGGAACCAGGTGGAGTGGTACGAGTCCATCCGGTCGGTCAGGTAGTCGAGCCGACCTGCTTCGGCGTGCGCGAGCGCGTCGCCCAACCGGATCTGGTATCGACCGAACCGCGACAGCGCCGACGTGAGAACCGAGCAGACAGCCACAGCCCGCTGGTGGAACTCCGTGAACCGGGCGAGCACCCTGCTGTCGTACGCGGCGTCGGTGTGGTCGTTCATCCGCGCAGTGCCGCCGACGGGTCGCATCTGCCACGCCGAGCACAGGTCGAGCAGTTCCGGGTTGAGCACGAGGAAGTCCTCGAACGCCTTCGTGATCACCGCCCGCGCCCCCGAAGCGTCGAGCTCCGCGGCGATCCGGTCGGCGTCGGCCACGCGGCCGTCGCCGGTGAGGTTCCAGCCGCCGCCGAACTCGCCCGTCGACCGGGTGACGAGCCCGGCGACCGCGAGGTCGATCAGTTCGGACTCCACATCGGACTCCGACATCCTCGCGCCGGAAGGGTCGAGAGCGGCGGCGATCCGGTCGATCGTGGCATGGCCCATGCAGCGCAGCGTGTGCAGCACCAACAGATCGCTGCCGGTCTTATCAGGAGAGTTCGACACGACCCCAGGCTACCGCCGTGAAGTGGATCCGCCACCTCTCGCCCGAGATCGAGGAATCCCCGGAAACCATTGGCGGCAAGGCGTTCGGCCTTGTCACGCTGATGCGCCTCGGCCTGCCCGCACCACCGGGGTTCGTCATCACGACGGCGGCCTGCCGCGCGTTCCTCCACACCGGACAGTTCCCCGGCGGGCTGGTGACCGAGCTGGCGTCGGCGCTCACCGAACTCGGCGCCCGGCAGGTGTCAGTCCGGTCGGGCAGCGAGGTGTCCATGCCCGGCATGATGGACACGGTTCTCAACGTGGAACCGGAGGACGTCGAACACTCGGTCGCCGCGGTGTTCGGATCGTGGAACACACCACGCGCCAGGACCTACCGCGCGCTCAACGACATCCCGGACGACCTCGGCACAGCGGTGACCGTGCAGAAGATGGTGTACGGCAACCGTGACGAACACAGTGGTACGGGCGTCGCGTTCAGCCGCAACCCGAACACAGGCGAGCCTGCCCCGTACGGCGACGTCCTGTTCGGGCACCAAGGGGAAAGTGTCGTCTCGGGAGCGGCATCGCCCCTGCCGCTGGCCGCGCTCGACCGCGAGCCCCAGGTCCTCGAAGCGCTCACCGCGGCACTGGCCCGGATAGAGGGCCACTACCGCGACGCGTGCTACGTGGAGTTCACGTTCGAATCAGGCGAACTGTGGCTCCTGCAGACACGACCGGGCCGGTTCGTCGGACGCGCCGCGATCCGTGTCGCCGTCGACGTGGCGGACGCTGGAATCATCAGCCGTGCCGAGGCCGTGCACCGAGTCTCGCAGCACGACATCGAGACCGCCCAGACGGCTCATATGGAGGCAACCGCCGTCCTTGCGCGCGGCCTCGGCGCGTGCCCGGGCGTCGCCACGGGCACGGTCGTCACCACCTCCGACAAGGCCGCGCAGGCCAACGGACCGGTCATCCTCGTCCGGCCTGAGACGTCACCGCTCGACATGCACGGCCTGGCAGCGGCCAAAGGCGTGGTCACCGCACGCGGCGGCCCCACCAGCCACGCGGCTGTGGTCGCCCGTGCCATGGGCAAACCCGCTGTCGTCGGTGTGCCGGGCCTCGCGGTCGATCACGGCTCCATCAGCGTGAACGGCCAGGCGGTCCCGGAAGGAACACTCGTCACGATCGACGGCACGAGCGGCGAGATCGCACTCGGCCGGGTAGAAGTCACCACAGCCGGAAGCGACCCGCACCTGACCCGGCTGCTCGGGTGGGCATAGTGCGCACGCGCGAAAGGGCGTACCGGCGCACCGCGATTCGGCCCAACAGGGCATGATCGGCCCGGTGTTCGGTGTCAGCGTCATCACCCCTGCTGCCCTCGCCCGTTCGGCCGCACGGCTAGGCGTCGGGCATCGGGCTGACTGTGTGGGCGAGGATGCAGGCCTGCGGCCACTTGCTGCCTTCGGACAACAGGTGAGCGGTGACAGTGAACCCGGCTTGAGCGAGCAGTTCCGTGACGTGGTCGGGCTGCAGCAGATATGCGTCGTACGAAACCGGGTGGCCGTAGGAGGTCTCCGGGTGCAAGTGCTCGTCACCGACGTGGAACCCGACGAGCAAGTGCCCACCTGGTGCGAGCGTGCGCTGGAACTCGGCGAACACCACTGGCAGGCTCTCCGGGGGCGTGTGGAAGATCGACCACCACGCCACGATGCCTGCCAACTGGCTGTCCGGCAGGTCGAGCCCGGTCATCGAGCCGACCTCGAAGCGCAGGTCGGGATACGAGCGGGTGGCGATGTCGACCATCCGCGGCGACAGGTCGATCCCGAACGCGGACAGGCCGAGGGAGGTCAGGTGCGCGGTGACGTGCCCGGGGCCGCAGCCGATGTCGGCGACCGGTCCGCCGCCGCAGTCGAGCACGATTTCCGAGAACGCCCCTAACATCGCTCTACCCAAGGGCTCCTGCGCGAAGAGGGTGGTGACAAGTTTGGTGTAGTCCTCGGCGACGGTGTCGTAGGAGTCACGGGTCGCGGCAAGGTATGCGGGCTCGCTCACGGCCGGAGACCCTATCGGTTGACACATCCGGCGGCTGGCGAACCGCGTGGACTCGATCAATGATTGTCGTCGGCATGACAGGAAAGGGAGAGCAAGTGGCTGCGAACGTGCGCAAGGTCGACCGGGGCGAAGCCGAAAGCGACTGTCCAGTCCAGCGGAACCCCGACGGGACTTGGCAGATCAACGGCTACTCCGCCGGACGAGCGTTCCTGCGCGAACACGCCACGGTACAAGCAGGTCTCGGTATCGAGACCGTCGAGAACTTCCCGGAGAAGATCCGCAGGCCGGTGCTGTACCGGGACGGCAAGGAACACCGGGAACACCGCAAACAGACTGCCCGGTTCTTCACACCCCGGCGTGTCGACGAGTCCTACCGGTCGGTGATGGAACGAGTCGCCGACGCCCAGGTCGCGTTGCTGCGCAAGGGCGACGCGGTCCAACTGGCCGACATGAGCTTCCAGCTGGCGGTGGACGTGACATGTGCCGTGATCGGCCTGACCGAGAGCAAACCTGGGATCAAACGACGACTGGACCGGTTCTTCCCGGAAAAGTTCGGCAGTCCCGGGTTCACCAGCCTGAGCGGGCTCTACTGGACCTGGCGCCAACTGGCGGGCTGGTCGTCGATCTACTTCAACGACGTCCGGCCGGCGGTCCGCGTCCGGAAGGCCGACCGCAGGGACGACCTGATCTCGCACCTGCTCGACGAAGGCTGCAGCGCGGCGGAGATCCTCGGCGAATGCCTGACTTTCGCGGCTGCCGGAATGGTCACCACCCGTGAGTTCATCGTGATGGCGGCGTGGCACATGTTCACCGACGACGACCTGCGATCCCAGTACCTGGCGGCCGACGAGCCGAACCGGTTGCTGATCCTGCACGAGGTCCTGCGCCTGGAACCCGTGCTCGGTCACCTGAAACGGCGGACGACCAACGACATCGAGGTGGAGTCGGTGACTGTGCCCGCGGGTTCGACCGTGCGGATCCACATCGATCACGCCAACCTCGATACCGGGGTGGTCGGCGAGGAACCCCTTGCGCTCTGCCCCGGCCGCACGATCGGCGACGGCGGCAGCACGACCGGTCTGTCCTTTGGAGAAGGTGCACACAAGTGCCCAGGCTCGCACGTCGCGATGCTGGAGTCGGATATCTTCCTGCACAAGCTGTTCTCACTGGACAAGGTACGGATGGTCGAGCCACCGCGGATCGCGTTCAAGGACGAGATCGCCGGATACGAACTGCGGGGCATGACGGTCGCCGCCGGCTAACGGATGCGCACGGCCTCGACCCAGGCAGGCGGCTGCGGTGGCCTGTCGCCGACGAGTCCCGCGATCATCCGGCACGCGGGATTCTCGTCCGGCCAAGGCGTGTGGCCGTCGGTCAAGACGATGACGAGCTGCGGTCGGCCCGGTGTGGACAGTGCCGCGTTGATGCCTACGCGCATGTCCGTCCCGCCGCCGTCCGCGAGCTCGTCGACCGGCGTCCGCGCCACGAAGCGCGCCGCGAGGAGTTCGATCCGGGCCACCATGACGCGGGCGGTCAGCTCGTCGGCGCCCTCGAATCCATGAACGCTCGACCCAGGAACCCCGAATCGGCGGCCCCGGGCCCAAACGCTGAGAACCTCGGAACTGAACAACGCCCCCATTGCCCCCTCCACACCCCGAAAGTCCACCCGGGAAAAAGCCCGGCGAGCAGAGAGACCAGCCGCCTACCTGCTTCTCCGCCAGCTAGGTCACTGCTGTGGCGAGGTCGGCGAGGTGGCGCGGCGGTGGACTTGGCCGTCCTGATCCCAGCCAACCCGGTTCTTGCTGACCTGATCTCCGCCAACGTGCCCTCCGTTGCTGAGCCCTGCGGGATCCTGGCCGTCGATATCTAGGGCGGGCGGGGACAGTGCAGCGTTTCCTTCGCGGGTCGCCGAGTGGGTGACACGGTTTGCTGCCCTGGTTGATCCTTGGCGGGCGGGGTCATGGGATCGTGGTCCATACTCCTGAGGAGATCGGGGTACTGGTGCGTCCTTTGCGGTGGTTGATCGGCTGGAAAGCCTGATCGGGATGGTGGCGGGCACGTCCGAGTGGGCTTACTCCGTGGCCAGGGCTGTTACGGGTGCTGAGCGGGCTGCTCGTCTGCCTGGCAAGACTGAGGAGATCACTCCGGCGACTATTGCCACTATGGCGACCACTGCTGTCTGGGGTGATGACATCGAAAAGGTCACCGTAGTGAAGTTCAGTTCTTTGCTGACCGCCTGTGTTCCGATCCAGCCGAAGAAGGTGCCTGCCGCGATGCCGACTGCTGTGCCGACTGTGCTCAGGAGGATGGCTTCGATGGCCAGCATCTTCCTGAGTCCGGTGCGTTGCATTCCCAGTGCGCGGAGTAGTGCGGATTCTCTGGTTCGCTCCAGCACTGACAGGCCCAAGGTGTTGCCGACGCCGGTGAGGGCGATCAGTACGGCCACTGCCAGGAGCATGGTGGTGAGCATCAGTAAGCGGTCGAGGAATTCGGCGTAGCTGGCCTTGGCTGACAGGCCTCCGCCGACCTCGGCGCCTGTGATGGGGGCGACCACTGCGCGCAGTTGGGAGCGCAATGCGGTGATGTCCACGTCCGGGGCTGTGGTCGCCCACACCGTTCCCACTGCCGCTGTCGAATCCACTGTGGCCAGTGTTTTTGGCGAGACCACCACTGTGTCGGCGGGTGCCAGGTAGTCACTTGTCGCCGGCAGTGTGACCGATCCGGTTTTGCCGAGGAGGGTTGCTGTTGTCAGCTTCAGGTACGGGTCCGCGAGTATCTGGTTGTCGCTGACTCCTGGGACGCCGAGGACACGCAGGTTTGTGCCGTTGGCCTGGACTCGCGTTGACCGGAGTTCCTGAGTGCTTGTGATTCCTTGCACTGCGGCGATGTCTCGCGCCGCGCCTGGTGGTAGCTCGCCGTCGAACAGGGAAACCGTGACATCGACGGGGAACCGGTGGCTGAGATTGGCGTTCGCCGTTGCCTTCATGCTCGCCGCGCCGACCTGGAGGGTGACGACGATGCCCACGGCGACGATCAGTGCCGCGCCGGTTGCCGCCGCTCGACCCGGGTTCCGTGTCGTGTTGTTCGCGGCGAGCCGGGCTGTTGGGCCGAAACGGGCCAACAGCCCTGTCGCCACTCTCAGGAGAGCGGGGAGGTAGATGCCCGTTGCCGTGAGCAGTCCAGTCGCGAACACCAGCAATCCTCCGACGGAGAACAGCAACGCGAACGGCGACTCACCCGTTCCCAGCCAGACCCCCGCCAATCCCACCACCATCAGTACGGTCGAGAGCACGGCACGAGACCTCGACGCGCGCCGCTCGGCCTGCCTGTCCGCGACTGGCCGCAGTGCTTCCAGCGGTGAGATCCTGATCGCCCGGCGCGCCGGGACGACGACCGACAGCACGGCCAGCACCACGCCGACCAGGGCGACGGCCGCTATCTGCCCCGTCGGCACCGTGAGCACTTGACCCAGCCGGTTGGCCACGATCGCGGACACGCCGACGCCGAGTACCAGCCCGAGCGACGAGCCGATCAGGCCGATCGCGGTCGCCTCGACGAAGAGCCCGCGCCTGATCTGCGTGTTGCTCGCGCCAAGAGCTCGCAGCAGACCTATCTGCCTGCGCCGCTGGGTGACCAGGATGAGGAACGTGTTGACGATCATGATTCCGCCGACCAGCAACGCGATCGCCCCGAACACCAGCAGGAGCAATTGGAAGAGGAACACGCCGTTGGTCTGCTCGCTCATCTTCCGTTGCGCGAACTCGGACGAGGTCTCCACCGCGTTGCCGCCCGCGACCTGCTCGATCCGCTCGGCCAGGCGCTCCGGCGTGGCAGCCCCTGTTCCGATCACGAGGATCTCGGTCTGCAGCGAAGTCCGGATCGACGCTGCGCCGGTGTAGAACGCCGGTGCCACGAAGGAACTCTGCGCCAGGCCGGACAGGAGCGAATCACCTTCGTCGGTCAGCCCGACCACCCGCAGCGTCGCCGAGGAGTTCGCGTCGTTGATCGTGATCTCGTCGCCGACGGTCATGGTCAACTGCTTGGCCGTCACTGTCCCGAGCGCGATCTCGTCCGGCCCCTGAGGCCAGACTCCCTGCGCCACGCCGGTCCACCGCAACGCCGGGTTGTCCGGTACGGACTGCTGCTGCACCCACTCCGACGAACCTGTCACCCGCCCGTGTGACAGGTAGCTGAGGTTCGCGGACGCGACACCGTCGATCCCGCGGACACGCTGCACCAGGCCTGGATCGTCGGCGGTCACGGTGACCACCACGTCCGTCTTCGCCGTGCGGGCGATCACGCTCCTGTCCAATGTGGCGCTTTCGCTGGCCAGCACCGTCGCCGATGCGGCCAGATACCCGACGCTGATCGTGATGGCCAGGACGACCGCGACGATCCGCCGGGGATTCGCGCGCACCTCCGCCAACGCCATGCGCAGCACGACCGCCCTCATGACGCCAGGCTCCGCATCGCGCCGAGCACCGCATCAGGCGTGGGGGAACTGACATCGTCGACTATGCGGCCGTCGCTGAGCACCAGGGCACGGTCGGCGAACGACGCCGCGATCGGGTCGTGGGTGACCATCACGATGGTCTGGCCGAGGTCGCGGCACGACGTACGCAGGAAGGACAGCAGCGTCGATGCCGTCGTCGAGTCGAGCGCGCCCGTCGGCTCGTCGGCGAAGAGCACGTCGGGTCTGGTGACCAGGGCACGGGCGATCGCCACCCGTTGCTGCTGGCCGCCGGACAGTTCACCGGGACGGTGGTGCAGCCGGTCGTGGATCTTCAGCGAACAGACCACCGAGGACAACAGGTCCCTGTCCGGCTGCCGCCCGGCCAGGTCGAGTGGCAGCAGGATGTTGCTCAGTGCCGTCAGCGTCGGGACCAGGTTGAAGGACTGGAACACGAAGCCGACGCGGTCCCGGCGCACTCTCGTGAGCTCGCGGTCGGACAGAGCCGTGATCTCCTGGCCGCCGATGTGCACTTCGCCGCCGTCGGCGCGGTCGAGCCCGGCGAGGCAGTGCATCAGGGTGGACTTGCCCGAGCCCGATGGCCCCATGATCGCGGTGAACGTGCCCGCGGGGAACCCCACGGTCACGCCTCGGAGGGCCGATACCGCCGTATCGCCCGTGCCGTATGTCTTCGTCAGGCTTTTCGCCGCTGCTGCGCTTCGCACGTGATCGAAGCTACGGATCCGGGGCCTGGCGCACATCGGACCACGGTCCGGAGTTGTCTATGACCGTGGTCCGATGCCGGATGTCCTGTCAGGACGCCGCGAGAACGTCGGAGACCCACACCCGGTTACTCATGTCTGAAACGACCTGTCACCGGCGTCACCGGGCGCACCGGACATCACCACCTGGTCGCTGACCCGTCACCAGGAACGCCGTCACCAACCGGTCACCGCACTCGCTGCCCAGTTGCAGGTACACGCCGTGCCCACCGGTACCCACCGTCACCATCGCCGCGCGCTGGCCGAGTGCCCGCCGCAGCCGCAGCGCTCCGACCAGGGGCGCCGCCGGGTCACGGGTGCTCTGCACCATCAGGATGGTGCTCGGGCCGTCGGCCGACACCCGGACCGGTTTGTCGGCGGGGAACGGCCAGAACGCGCACGGCGCGACGTTCGCGACCATGCCGGCGGTCATCGGGTACTGCGCACGCGACCGCAGCACGTCCCGCTGGTAGACCTGGACTGATGTCGGCCACGCGACGTCGTTGCAGATCGTCGCCCCGGCCACGGCGGCGATGTTCTGCAGCACGTTCTCCGGCGGCAGCGGGAACGGCGGCGGAGTGCCTCCGGTTCGCGCCGCGTTCATGGTTTTCGCGATGAGCGGGAACCCCGCGTCGGTGTTCATCCCGCGCACCACCGCTTCGCGCAGCGCGTTCCCGTTGAAGGAGCCGATCGGTGCCTGGTCGAGCCGGGCGGCGAGCTCCAGGTACAGCGGGCGGACAGCCTCCGGCGAGCCGGCCACGCGATCCGGGTTGTCCGGGCGGCTGGCCCACGCGGCGAAGTCGGGGAAGCGGTCTTCCACGCCGATCGCCTGGTTGGCCATCACCTTGCGCCACAGTACGTTCGGGTCGACCTCGTCACTGCTGTCGAGCAGGACGCGGTCGGTGTTGCCCGGGTGGAGCGTCGCGTAGTAGGCGCCGACAGCGGTTCCGTACGAATGCGCCCAGTACGAGATCTTCCTCTGTCCCAATGCCTTTCTGATCTGGTCGATGTCGTGTGCCTCGTTGCGAGTGCTGATGTGCCGCAGCAACGGTCCGGCGTTGCGGACACATGTGTCGGCTATTCGTTTGGCACGCGTGACGTTCTCGCTGATGTCGCCGCCCGGCCCGGGCCACTGGCTCAGGCTTCTGACGTCGTCGGAGGTCAGGCCGCAGCTGACCGGGTTGCTGCGGCCGACTCCGCGCGGGTCGAAACCGATGATGTCGTAGCGGTCCTTGACCTCCTGCGGCAGCCGCGCCCCCAGCTTCCACGGCCGGTCAAGTCCGGAATTGCCAGGGCCGCCGGGGACGAGCAGCAGCACACCGCGCCTGCTCTCCGGGCGTGCGGCGGCGATCCTGGACACGGCAAGGGAAATCCGGCCCCCAGCCGGGTTGGCGTAGTCGACGGGGACGGACACGGTCGCGCATTCCTGTCCCAGGTCGACGGAATCGGGCGGGCACTCGCCCCAGTCGAGTGCCCCCGCCGCCGACGCTGACGCCGCCGCCGGAACTGCCGTCAACGCGGCGGCGGCGACCAGCACAGTCGCTAGTTTCCTCATACGGCCAAGACTGGCTCGCGGCGCCGGGGCTGACCATCAGGCCAGCCTGACGGGCAGTGGTGAGGGCAGCCCTACGGCTTGCGCGCCATGAAGTACCCCTGCGGTCCTTTGTCGTAGTCGGCCGCCACTCGCTCCAACCGGGCCACCTCGGTGAATCCGGCCCGTCCAGCGAGTTCCGCGACCCGGTCGACCGGCATCCAGTACACGTCTATGGACACGTCGTGACCGTAAGCGCGTGTCAGGTGCCGCCGCTCATCACCGCTCTTGAACGCGAGCAGCAGCTGCCCGCCGGGTTCGAGCACCCGGAAGAACTCGGTGAAGACGCCGGGCAGCTCGTCCTGCGGCAGGTGGATGATCGAGTACCACGCGACCACGCCGCCGACGGAACCGTCCGGGAGGTCGAGTGCGGTCATCGAGCCGACGTCGAACCGCAGGCGCGGGTACTCGCGCCGAGCGACTTCGACCATCGCGGGCGACAGGTCGATGCCGAAGACATCGAGGCCGAGGTCGGCCAGGCGCGTGGTGATCCGGCCGGGACCGCAGCCGATGTCGACGACGGTGCCCCGCACGCCTTCGGCGAACGCGGCCAGCATCGCCCGGTCGAACGGCATGCTGTCATGCGCGTCTTTCAGCGTGTCGTGGTAGGCGTCGGCGACGGTGTCGTACGAGTTCCTGATCTCGGTCAAGTAGCTGGGTTCGGTCACGGCCTCAGACCCTAGTCATAGGATGTTTCGGACCGTGGTCGGATGCGGGGGCACCCCGAAATGCCTAGTTTGGACCCGTGCCCCCACGCCCATGGATCGCGGACACGGTCTGGGCGGCCGTGCTGGCCGCCCTGAGCGTCTACTTCGCGTACCCCTATCCAGCCGGTTGCCTGCTGGCGCTGCCGTTGTGCGCGGCGCTGGCCATCAGGCGCACCTGGCCCGTCATCGCGCTCGTGGTCGGCGCCGTCGCCGCAGGCGTCCAGGCAGTCGTGCTGACCCAGGTCACCGTGTCGATCCTGGCCGTGCCGATCATGGTGTACAGCCTGCGGCGCTGGTCGGGCCGGACGTTGGGGGTGATCAGCCTGGGCATCGCGTTACTGGGCGCGGTCGCGGCGCCGGTGATCTGGCTGCAGGGCACAAGCGCGCGGGACATCGGGGTCACGGTGCTCTGCTACGCGCTGGTGATCGTCGTCGCGTACGGCGTCGGCCTGCGCGTACGCGAGCGGGAGGAGGCCGCGCTGGCCACCGCGCGTGCCGAAGCGGCCGAGGAACGCGCCGAGATCGCGCGCGAGGTGCACGATGTCGTGGCGCACTCGTTGTCGTTGATCGCGGTCCAGGCCGAGGGCGGCCGTTCGAAGGCCATGCGCGATCCGGCCAGCGCACCGGCGATCCTCGGTGTCATAGCCGACGAATCGCGGCACGCGCTGGACGAGATCAGGGACATGGTCACGGTGCTGCGCAAGGGCGGGGTGTCGAACGACCAACGCGGCGCAGCGGGGATACAGGATCTCGTCGCACGCCTGGGTGACCGTGCCCGGCTCACGGTCGTCGGCGAGATCGGCCCGTCGATGGGCTTCACCATCTACCGCGTCGTCCAGGAGGCGTTGACCAATTTCCTGCGCCACGCCGGGCCGCTGGCGACGGTCGCCGTGACCGTGGCTGTGGACAACGCCCAGGCCGAGGTCACTGTCCAGGACGACGGCCTCGGCACGGCGGCGTCGACCGACGGCAAGGGCCACGGCCTGACCACCATGCGCGAACGGGTGCAGGCTCGCGGGGGCACTTTGACCGCGGGTCCGCTGGCAACCGGTGGTTATCAGGTCCGCGCAACGGTTCCGGTGATGTCATGACGCCACAACACACTTCCCCCAGCGTCCCGCCGCCGATGACCACGGCCTCCGATCGCGTTGAGCGCCACCGCGCAGCGCCTTGCGAGTGGACGATGTCGATGCTGATCCTGATGCGCGCGATCGTGGAAACGCGGAATCCGGTTCGCCGCACCGGCCCGACTGTCGCGGAAGCCTTGCGTCACACCGCTTCCACGCTGGACGCGGTTCGCATGGTCGACGATGGTGTGCCGCGGCCTTGGTCGTCTGGTGGTATCGGGGCATGAGCCTTTCGGTTTTCCTTGTCGACGACCAGCGGCTGGTTCGGACCGGGTTCCAGATGATGATCGAGTCCGATCCCGGTCTGCGGGTGGTCGGCGAGGCCGGGGACGGGGCCGCCGCCGTCGAGGCCCTTCGGTCGGTGGATGCCGATGTCGTGCTGATGGACGTCCGGATGCCGGTGATGGACGGGGTGCAGGCGACTGCCGCGCTCACTGAATCGGGGCATCGGGCCAAGGTGCTCATCCTGACCACTTTCGACGTGGACCAGTACGTGTTCGCCGCGCTCAAGGCCGGGGCCGCCGGGTTTCTGCTCAAGGACGCCCGTCAGGAGGAGTTGCTGTCGGCCATCCACGCTGTGGCCGATGGCGGGTCGGTCGTCGCGCCGACCGCGACCCGCCGGTTGCTTTCCCATGTGCTCGGCTCCTTGCCCGGCAAGACCGCGGACCCGCGGGTGGACACGCTCACCGGGCGGGAGGTCGACGTGCTGCGGCAGATCGCCGCGGGCGCCACCAACAAGGAGATCTCCGATCACCTCACCATGGCCGACGGCACTGTCAAGACCCATATCGGCAACCTGCTGGCCAAGCTCGACTGCCGGGATCGCGTCGGGCTGGTGCTGTTCGCGTTCGAAACCGGATTGGCGAAACTGCCGGGTTAGCGGTGTGATCAGGGTGTGACATCGATCTGGACGGGTGAACGAGTTCGGCTGCGTGGCGTCGAACCCACGGACTGGGAGGTGTTTCGGCGGTTCGACGAGCACTCGGCGGACATGCGAGCGGCCGACATGATGTATCCACCCCGCTCCGCGGAGGGATACCAGCGGTGGGCCGAGGACCAGTCCACCCGCGAGCCTCGGGACGACGAGTTCGCACTGGCCATCGAGGCCGACGGGGCGTTGGTCGGGTCCATCTCGACGAGCGATGCCGACCGGCTCGCCGGAAGGTTCAGCTACGGCGTCGCCATCGGCGACGAACACAAGCGGCGTGGATACGCCAGTGAAGCAGCCATCCTGGTGATGGCGTACATGTTCGCCGAGCGCCGCTATCACAAGTGCGAGGTCAGCGTCTATGCCGTGAACGAGCCGTCCATCCATATGCACGGAAAACTCGGCTTCGTCACCGAGGGGCGGCTGCGTGAGCACGTGTTCTTCGCGGGCAGGTATCAGGATCTGGTCATGCTCGGCATGACCGCCCACGAGTTCTGGGCGCGTCACGCCGAACGTGTGTCCGCTGTTCTCAGACCGAGCTAGGGAAGGGCTGGTTGCTCAGGAAGCCGTTGATCACGCCGAGCAGGAACGCGGGCTCCGGTCAGTGAACCGCTACACACAAGCGGGACCAGCTCAGCCTCGGCAGAGGATCTCGCCGTGCAGGATGGCGAACCAGCCGTCGGGAGCGGCGGCCCATTCCCGCCAGCCGTCGGAGATCCGGTCGAGGTCGGCGCGAGTGGCGTAGCGGTAGGAGATCGCGTGCTCGGCGATCTGCGTCTTGAGGATGCGGTCCGCCCACATCCCGCCCCACCACTCGCGCTCCGCAGGGGTGGCATAGGACCAGACCGAGCCGCCCGCCTCGACTTCGGCGAAGCCCGCCTGCCGGGCCCAGGACAGCAGTTTGCGGCCCGCGTCGGGGTCGCCGCCGTTTCGCCGGGCGATCCTCCGGTAGAGCGCCAACCAGTCGTCCAGTGCGGGAACCTCGGGGTACCACACGAATCCGCCGTAGTCGGAATCCCGCGCGGCCACGACGCCTTTGCTGACACGGCGCATTTCCTTGAGCGCGCCGACAGGGTCGTGCACGTGTTGCAGCACTTGGTGCGCGTGCACGACGTCGAATGTGTTGTCCTCGTACGGCAGGGCGTGCACGTCCGCGACGTCGAAGCGCACGTTCGACCGCGTCACGAAGTCGCGAGCGAGAGCCAACGCGTCCGGCGTGGGCTCGATCGCCGTCACCTGACCGACCAGACCGGCCAGGTCCGCGGTGATCGTCCCCGGGCCACAGCCGACGTCCAGAAGGGACATGTCAGCGGTCAGGTGCGGCAGCAGGTACGCCGCCGAGTTCGCGGCCGTCCTGGACCGGTGCGACCGGAGAACGGCTTCGTGGTGTCCATGGGTGTAGGTCGGCACCTTCCCCACGGTAACCGTCCATCTCGTAGATTGGGAGAGTAATCTCATGATTCGAGAGATTCCAGGTGAGACAGCTCCCGGCGCAGGTTGCCGCGAGCCCGCTCGTCCCATCGGGATTTCCCAGCCGTGGTGCGGAAAAGGACGTCGCGGTCGAGCAGGTTCCGCAGCACCGCCGCCCTGCCTCGCCGCCACGCGTCGTCCGGGACGCTCGCATATTCCTTCCGGACCGCGATGGCGTAGCCGTCGTAGACGGCCGGTTCGGCGCCGAGGATCGACAGGTCCGCGTCGAGCAGGACGTGCGCGAGACCGTCCTCGGACTGGTGACCGAGCGTCGCCAGCACGAGTTCTTCGACCTTCTCCACGTGTGCCTCCGGCACCCCGGCCGCGGTCAGGTGCCGCCGGGCCCATTCCGCGCTGGCCCGTTCGTCGTCGCCCGGCTTGGAGTCGTAGACGACATCGTGCGCGCAGATCGCCAGCGTCAGGATCGCCCAGTCCTCTGCCGACACGTCAGCGATCGCACGCGCCTCGCGCAGCACCGCTGCCACGTGCTCGGCGTTGTGGTACGCGCGGTGTGGTTCGCCATAACGCCGAGTCAACTCGTGCGCCGCGTCGGTCGCGTTGCCGCCGAGGACCTGGACGGCCTGGTTCCACTGTTCTTCCACAACGCCAGGCTAGTAGCGGATTTGGTCTAGACAACTTGCCGATCCGGTTCGCACAATGTGGGTCCGGTGGTCCCCTGCCAAGCCACCCCCATGGAGGCCCGCAATGTCGCGACCCAGCATGCGGAGACTGTCCGCGCTGTTCACCGCGTTCGCCCTGATCGTCACGGCCTTCGTGGCCGGTGCCGCACCGGCCGGTGCGGCCAATCTGCTCGCCAACCCCGGGTTCGAGGCCGGTTCCACCTCCGGCTGGTCGTGTCAGAGCGGCACCGTCGTCTCCAGCCCCGTCCGCACCGGGAGCTACGCGCTCGCGTCGACCGACTTCGGCAAGTGCGCGCAGACCGTCTCGGTCGTCCCCAACACCACCTACGCGATTTCCGCCTGGGTACGGGGAAATCCCGTGTACTTCGGCGTCACCGGCGGACCGTCGACGTGGACGGCGGCGACCGGTTATGCCGAGTTGAAGCTGAGCTTCACCACCGGAGCCAGCCAGACGTCCGCCGAGCTGTACCTGCACGGCTGGTACGGCGCGGGAACGTTCAACGTCGACGACGTCACGCTGGACGGCCCGGGCGGCGGAACGCCGGGTGCCCCGGGCACGCCGGGCAACCCTGCCGCCGGCACGGTCACGAGCTCGTCCGTCACCCTGTCCTGGGGCGCCGCGGCCGGGACCGTCACGGGCTACCGCGTCTACGAAGGCAGCACGGTTCGCGCGACCGTCACCGGGACGTCGACCACGATCTCCGGGCTGACGGCCTGCACGACGTACAGCTATTCGGTGGCCGCGTACAACAGCGCGGGCGAGTCTCCCAAGACCACACAGGTGTCCGCGACCACGAGCGGGTGCCCGTCGGTCGGCCTGCCCAAGCACGCGCTGATCGGCTATCTGCACGCCAGTTTCGCCAACGGCTCCGGCTACCTGCGGATGGCCGACGTGCCGGACGCGTGGGACATCATCAACCTCGCGTTCGGCGAGCCGACCTCCGTCACCTCCGGTGACATCCGGTTCCGCCAGTGCCCGGTCGCGGAGTGCGCGAACGTCGAGTCCGAGGCCGACTTCATCGCCGCGATCAAGGCCAAGCAGGCCAAGGGCAAGAAGGTGCTGATCTCGATCGGCGGCCAGAACGGCCAGGTGCAGCTGACCTCGGCGGGTGCGCGGGACGCGTTCGTCAACTCGGTCAGCGCGATCATCGACAAGTACGGCCTCGACGGCCTCGACATCGACTTCGAGGGCCACTCGCTGTACCTGAACTCCGGTGACACGGACTTCCGCAACCCGACGACGCCGGTGATCGTCAACCTGATCTCCGCGTTGCGGACGTTGAAGAACAAGTACGGCTCGCGGTTCGTGCTCACGATGGCCCCGGAGACGTTCTTCGTGCAGGTCGGCTACCAGTTCTACGGCGGATCGGGCGGCTCGGACAACCGAACCGGCTCGTACCTGCCGGTGATCCACGCGATGCGGGACGCGTTGACCGTGCTGCACGTCCAGGACTACAACTCCGGCCCGGTGATGGGCCTGGACAACCAGTACAAGAACATGGGCGGCGCGGACTTCCACATCGCGATGACCGACATGGTCAAGGCGGGCTTCAAGGTCGCCAACACCGGCCACACGTTCCCCGGCCTGCGTGAGGACCAGATCGCGTTCGGCGTGCCCGCCGCGGTCAGCGCGGGCAACGGTCACACCGCTCCGGCTCAGGTGCAGGCCGCGGTGAACTGCCTGGCGCGCAACCAGGGCTGCGGCGGATACACCTTGCGGGGCGGCGCTTCCCCGGCGTTCCGCGGCCTGATGACGTGGTCGATCAACTGGGACCGGTACTACAACTGGGAGTTCCAGAACAGCCACCGGCCGTTCTTGAACTCCCTGCCCTAGGGAAAAACGCTCATGGGGACGGCCGATAGGGTCGTCCCCATGAGTCGGAGCGCGAACCTGGCGGAGCACGATTTCGAGGACGACGTCGCCTACCGCGCACTCGACTACACCGGGCTCGACCTGTCCGGCCGGGCCGTGCGGTCGCTCGAGGTCGAGGAGTGCCGGTTCACCGACTGCGACATGGCCAACATCCACGCCAGCCAGGCGACAGTGGCCGGTTGCACGCTGCACAACAGCAGGTTGACCGGGTCGAAGTGGCCGGAAGGCGTGTTCCGGGACGTCGTGTTCTCCTCGTGCCGGATCGACCTGTCGAGTTTCCGGTTCGCGACCTTCCGGCGGACGGTGTTCCGGGACTGCAACCTCAGGGAGGCCGACTTCCAGGACGCCGACCTGCGTCGTGTCCGGTTCGAGGCGTGTGACCTGCGTGGCGCCCAGTTCGCCAACGCACAGCTCGGCGAGGCGAAGTTCACCGACTGCCACCTGCTCGGCATCGGCGGTGTGACCAGCCTCCGAGGCGCCACTGTGGACAGCGACGACCTCGGAGGGCTTGCCTACAGCCTCGCGGCGGCGTTGGGGATCAAGATCGCCGACCGAGGGTGATCACGACCGCGCTGCCCGCCTTGAGGTTCAGCGCGAGCGACCCGTCGCCAGCCGACCGCCCTGAACTCGCGCGACCCGGTCTCCTCGGACGCGGAGGTGGAACCGGCGGCGAGACCGAGGGAAAAGGGCATTGACGTGAATGCCGTGCGTCCGCCATAGTTCATCTATCGACACCACGATTCGGGCACGGGAGGGACAGCGATGAAGAGCAAGCTGGAGTGTCAATCATCCAAGCTCGAACTGTCCCTTGAGCTCGGCAGGCTCCTGGTGTGATCCCAGCGCTCACCACACAGGAGCCGCCCGTCGGAGCACCGACCGGGCGGCTTTCTCTTTGTGCTGCTTTCCAGGCCGATTCGGCTTATGGGAAGGCCGCCACCTGTTTTCAATGAACACAGCACCGTGGATGCCCGGGTTCGATTCCCGGATCGCTGCTGTGCACACATCAAGGCGCGTTGGTCCAGTGGAACGGACATTGGTCTCTCACACCGAAGACACGGGTTCGACTCCCGTACGCGTCACGATGCGGTCCTAGCCCAACTGGTAGAGGCACCAGGTTGAGGGCCTGGCCAGTGGGGGTTCGACTCCCCCGGGCCGCACACACCCCTGTAGCCCAACGGAAGAGGCAGCGCGCTCAGAACGCGTCCAGTGCAGGTTCAAATCCTGCCAGGGGTACGAGGAAATGGTCCCGGTTGGTGCAACGGCAGCACAACGGGCTTTGGATCCGTTGATCCAGGTTCGAATCCTGGACCGGGAGCCCGCGTGCACAAGGGAGGATTGGCCGAGTCCGGTAAGGCAACCGTCTCGAAAACGGTAGTCGGCGGAAACGTCGCGCAGGTTCGAATCCTGCATCCTCCGCGGGGTTGCTAGCTCAATTGGTCAGAGCTGCTGACTCTTAATCAGTAGGTTCGGGGTTCGAGTCCCCGGCAGCCCACGTTTTTTCCGGCCCACGTCACGACGGTCGTGTGGTGGTTTGCAAAACCATTGGTTCCGGGTTCGACTCCCGGGTGGGTCTCGATCACGGTTCGCGCCGCCGCCGTGTACAAAGGTGCTGTCGGTCCGCACGGATCTGGGCGCGGTCGTCGGGCGGCTACCCTGGGGTGATCAGCAGGAGGGGGCTCAGGATGGTGAGTCGGCGGCCGGGTTCGTACGTCTGCGGGATCGACGCGGCGGTTGACGTGATCGGCGGCAAGTGGAAGGTGCTGATCCTGTGGGAGCTGGCCAGAAGACCGCACCGGTTCGGTGAGCTGCGCAGGCTGCTGCCCGGGGTGACCGAGAAGGTGCTCGCGTCCCACCTGCGGCAACTCGAGGACGACGACGTCGTGCACCGCCAGGTGTTCGACGAGGTCCCGCCACGCGTCGAGTACTCGCTGACAACGCGTGGCGTCGCGCTCAACGAAGCCCTGGTGCCACTGGGTCTCTGGGGTCAGCACAACGTCATCGAGCGAACCGGCTGACCACCAGCTTGTCCGGGGTGATCGGCAGGTCGCGGATCCGGACACCGGTGGCGTGGTTGACGGCGTTCGCGACGGCCGCCGCCACTCCGATAACCCCGTTCTCGCCCGCCGGCCGGATTCCCATCTCGTTGGCGTACGGGTCGGGCTTGTCCAGCCAGACCGCGTCGATGTCGGCGACGTCGGCGTGGGTCGCGATGTGATACCCCGCGAAGTCGTTGTTGACCACGGCACCGACGTGCTGGTCGACGGCGGCGGATTCGTGCAGTGCCATGGAAAGGCCCATGGTCATGCCGCCGATCAGCTGGGACCGCGCGGTTCGCGGGTTGACCACGCGGCCGATGTCGAACACGCCAAGCAGTCGCGGCACCCGGATCTCCCCTGTTTCCGCGTGCACCGCCGCCTCGGCGAACACCGCGTGGAACGAGTCGATCGTGACCCGCTCGGTGTGGGGATTCCCGGTCATCGCGCCCTCCGCCCGGGCGCCTGGCCGCGGGTCGGTCCCGTGCAGGCGGCGGAATTCACCGGCCGCGGCCACGATCGCCGAGCCCCACACCATCGTGCCCATGGACCCGGCGGCCAACATGGCTCTGGGCAACGCATTGTCACCGAGTTCCAGGTCGACATCCGAAAGGGGGACGCTCAACGCGTCGGCAGCGATCTGGCTCAACGCGGTCCGCGCACCGGTTCCCGCGTCCGAAGCGCCAGTGCTCACCAGGTATCGGCCGTTCCCGACGTGCTCGACGGCCGCGTGCGAAGGGCCATAGGCAACGCTGATCAACTTGAACCAGGTGGGCAGGGTCGCTGCCGCGACCCCGGTGCCGATCAGCCAGTCGCCTTCCCGGCGTCGACCACGACCGGCCCAGCCGAACCGTTGCGCGCCAAGGCGAAGGCATTCGACCAGGTTCCGGCTGGACCACGGCAGACCGGTGTCGGCGTCAGCGGACGGCTCGTTGCGGATCCGCAGCTCGATCGGGTCCATCCCGATGGCCGTGGCCAGTTCGTCCATCGCGCTCTCGGTGGCGAAATGGCCCTGCGCCTCGCCTGGCGCGCGCATCGGGGCAGGCATCTGCACGTCCAGGCGCACCGCGCGGTGTGTGGTCCGGCGGTTCGGCGTGGCGTACATGTTCCGCGACGACGTGGCGACCCACTCCACATACTCCTCGTAGCGCGCGGTCGACAGGATCGCGTCGTGGACGAGCGCGGTCAACCGGCCGTCCGCGTCAGCACCGAGCTGAACCCGCTGGACAGTGGCCGGACGGTGGTTGGTCAACGCGAACATCTGCCTCCGTGTCAACGCCACCTTCACCGCACGACCGCCGGTCATGCGTGACGCGAGCGCGGCGAGTACGGCATGCGGTCGTGCCAGGCCCTTGGAGCCGAACGCGCCACCGACATGCGGTGCGATGACACGAATGCGGTCGGCAGGAAAGCCGAGCGCCTGCGCCAGCAACGCGGTGAAGTCGTGGACGCCTTGGCTGGCCTCGTAAACCGTCAGGTCGTCGGCCCAGATCGCCGTGGTGGCGTGCGGTTCGATCGGGCTGTGGAACATCGCGGACGTGGTGTACGTCTGGTCGATCCGGAACGGGGCTGACGCCAGCGCCGCGTGCGTGTCCCCCGTGGCGGAGTCGGCCGGGGCTCCGATGGCGACCATGTCGGGCGTGTACAGATCTGGGTGGTCGGCGCGCAACCGGACGTCATGCGGTCGCGCGTCGTAGGTGACTCGGACCAGGCCGGCGGCGTGCCGCGCGATGTGCGGGCTCTCCGCGACGACACCGGCGATGACCTGGCCGTGGTGGACGATCTCGCCGGACTGCAACGCACGGAACTCGGCCGGTGCGTCCGGGGCGAGCCTCGGCGCGGTGTGGTGCGTGAGCACGGCGGCGACACCGGGCAACGCCTCGGCCGCGGCGACGTCGATGGCCGTGACCTGCCCGCGCGCGATGGTGGACTGGATCAGGTGCAGGTACAACGGGTCAGCGACCTGGTGTTCGTACGCGTACGGCGCCGTCCCCGTGACCTTGGCCCGCCCGTCCATGCGTTCCACGGGGATTCCGATCGACATCAGTGCTCCCTGGCGAGACGGCGAAGCACGGAAACCAGCGTATTCCGCACCATCGGTACCTTGAAACCGTTGTCGGACAACGGCTTTGCTTCGGCAAGCTCGGCGTCGGCCGCGGCGCGGAAAACGTCTTCCGTCGCCGGAGCGCCGCGCAACAGAGCTTCGGCTCGGTGGGCCCGCCACGGTTTGTGGGCGACGCCGCCGAGGGCCACACGTACATCGCGGACGACACCACTGTGGATATCTACAGCGATTGCCGCTGATACCTGTGCGAATGCATAGGAGGCTCTGTCTCGGACCTTGTAGTAGGCGGACCGCTTGGCGAGCGGCAACGCAGGCAAGTCGACGGCGGTGATCAGTTCGCCGTGGTTCAGCGTGGTGTCCTGGTGCGGCTCGTCGCCGGGCAGCCGATTCAGTTCACCAATCGGCACAACGCGTTCCCCAGCAGGGCCAAGCACACGCACGGTGGCGCCGAGCGCGGTCAACGCGACCGCCATGTCAGAAGGATGCGTGGCCACGCAAGCCTGTGACGCGCCCAGAATCGCGTGCTCACGGTTGTGGCCGGTGATCGCCGAGCAGCCCGAGCCGGGTTCGCGTTTGTTGCACGGCGTGTACAGCGTCTGGAAGTACGGGCATCGCGTGCGTTGCACCAGGTTTCCACCTGTGGTGGCGAGGTTTCTCAGCTGACCGGACGCACCGGACAGCAGGGCGGCGGCCAGCACCGGGTAGTTCTGCCGGACCAACGGATTCGCTGCCAAGTCGCTGTTGCGCACTGCCGCGCCGATGCGAACACCACCGTCGGGCAACGGTTCCACACGGTTGAACGGCAATGCGGTCACGTCCACAAGCAACTCGGGCTCGACGAGGCCGAGTTTCATGTGGTCGACCAGATTCGTGCCACCGCCGAGGAATCTCGCGTTCGGCCGTTCCGCGACCATAGCCACCGCTTGTGTCGCGTCGTCTGCCCGCACGTACTCGAACGGCTTCATTCGGCTGCCTCCCGGATCGCGGCGACGATGTTGGCGTATGCGCCGCAGCGGCACAGGTTCCCGCTCATCCGTTCGCGGATTTCCTCGTCGGTCAACTCGACGGGAGCGGCGAGGTCCCCGGTCACGTGACTCGGCCAGCCTTCCTGGACCTCACGCAGCATGCCCACCGCCGAACACACCTGTCCCGGAGTGCAGTAGCCGCACTGCAGGCCGTCTCGGTCCAGAAACGCCTGCTGGACCGGGTGCAGGTCGTCGCCGTCCGCGAGTCCCTGTGCGGTAACGATCTCCGCGCCGTCGTTGGCGACGGCGAGCGCCAGGCATGACACGACACGCCGCCCGTCGAGCAGCACTGTGCACGCGCCGCACTGCCCGTGGTCACAGCCCTTCTTCGGTGAGGTGACCCCCAGTTGGTCCCGCAGCGCGTCCAGCAGGGTCGTACGGGTGTCGACCGACAGTTGCCTCTTGTCGCCGTCCACGTGGATGGCGATGTCGGCGAGTACGGGATTCGTCCTTGTCACCACTCTCTCCTCGGTCGGCGATCAGCCTGGCGCGCTGCGGGAAGTGGTTCAAGTACGTACTTCGTTGTCACCACTTACCGGGAGGTAAGCATCGAGGTGAGGAGCTAACGGAAAAGTTCGTACTGACAAAGGTTGATCTTCCGCTGTTACTTTTACGCCAAGGAAAACGAGTCAGGGGGCAGAGAGTGCGAGCATCGAAGGGCGTCGCGGTGGTCACCGGCGCGGGCCGTGGACTGGGCGCCGCGACCGCACGGGAACTGGGTCGACGCGGTTACCACGTGATCGTCAACTACCGAAGCAACGCAGCCACAGCGCGGGCTGTCGTCGACGACATCCACGCCAACGGCGGTACAGCCACCAGCTTCGCGGCCGACGTATGCGCCGAGACGGAGGTGGCGGCGCTCGTCGAGGCGGTGATGACCGAGCACGGGCGCATCGACGTGCTGGTGTGCAACGCCAACACGGTCACACCGAACTTCGTCCCGCTGGCTTCCCTTGCCTGGGAGGACTTCATCGGCAAAGTGACCGGGGAACTCGCGGGTGCCTTCTTCATCACCAAGTCGGTGCTCGGCGTCATGCGGCACGGCGGGCGGATCGTCTACATCTCCAGCACAGCGGCGGACTACGTCGGTTCCGGCCGGACATCCCACGGGACAGCGAAGTCCGCGCTCACCACCTTCGGCGGGCACGTGGCCGCCGAGGCGGCGCCACTCGGGATCGCCGTCAACACAGTCTCGCCCGGCGCGGTCATGACCGAGGCAAGCGCCGACAGAATCAGCGGTGACCGACTGAAGATGGTGACCGACAACTCGATCCTGGGTCGCGTGATGCAGCCGGACGACGTGGCCACAGTCATCGGACTGCTCACCGATCAGGGCATGAGCGCGGTCACCGGCGCCGTGCTGCGGGTCGATGCCGGATTCGGTGTGTTGGTCGGCGGCCCGTCGTCATGACCGGAGGGCTGTTGCTCCTGGACGTGGACGGGCCGCTGAACCCGTACGACCTTGCTGTGCCACGTCGATCCCGCGGTCGGACTGCTGGACGTGCACATCGACGCTGTCAGGCGATGGCGCGCATCGGGGTGAGCACGGCGTCGACGAACTCGGCAGGCGGGCGGTACCCGTGGGCGAAGATGTAGTGGATGACCAGCAGCGGCGCCGCGTAGCGAGTCCCGGTCGGGCCGACCACGTGGATCTCCCCCGAGCCGCGGTAGTGGTTGCAGAAGCCGCAGAAGTGAAAGCCGCGCAGCTTGTTGCGGGGGCGCGTGCCGAGTTTCAACAGGGCGTCGACGAGACGTACCGGAACGTGGCCCCTGGTGTACTCGTGCCCGGGTTCCAGCCAGCCGACGTTGACCATGGCCTGGTCAGCCAGGGTGTACCGGTACGGCGTCAGGTCGGCGTAGTACGTCACTCCATGGTCCCGCGTCAGACTGTTCTGCCTGGTGGGAGCCCGGTGACTGGGGTGACCGGGCTCCCTGGAACACATCTTGCCAACTGGACATTTCATATCCCTGTCACGACGTTGACAGCGTCGCTGCCGCTGAACCGCCACGACCGAGCGGCAGACGGGTTTCCAGGTACAAGCAGTTCACCCAGATCCTCGGGGTGCCCACTGGGAGCAATCTGAGCTGTTGATGTCGGTTTCACGCGTTCTCGTTCGTCGTACGGGTAGGACGAAGGAGGACGCGTGACCTACGTAGAGCTCCCGCCGGAGGACCAACTCCGGCTGATGTACACCTGCTGCCACCCCGCGCTGTCACTCGAAGCCCAGGTCGAGCTCACCCTGCACACGTTGGCCGGGCTGTCGACGGCCGAGATCGCCAGGGCCTTCCTCGTGGACGAACACGAGATGGCCGAGCGGCTGGCCATCGCACGGCGGACCGTCAAGAACGCCGAACCGTTGCCGGACAACGACCGCACCCACGCGGTCCTCACCGTCCTGTACCTGCTGTTCAACGAGGGCTACACGGCGACGAGAACCGGTCTCGCCGACGAGGCCATCAAGTTGGCTCGAGTGGTGGCGCGGTCAGGCGCGCCCGAAGCGGTCGGCCTGCTCGCCCTGATGTTGCTGCACCACGCCAGGCGGGAGACCCGTCTCACGCAGGACGGCGACCTGGTCACGCTGGAGGACCAGGACAGGTCGCGCTGGAACCACGGGGAGATCGCCGAAGGCAACCGGCTGCTCGCGACCGCGGAGAGCTACGGGCGACCGGGCCCGTACCAGATCCAGGCCGCGATCGCCGCCTGCCACGCGACCGCGACCAGCGCCGAGACCACGGACTGGGTCACGATCGCCCGCCTCTACGGCAAACTGCTCGACCTCGCACCGTCACCCGTCGTCGAACTGAACCGGGCGGTGGCCGTCGGGATGGCCTACGGGCCAGGCGCGGGTTTGGCGCTGGTCGACAAGGTGATGGACCAGCTCGGTGACTACCACCTCGGGCACGCGACGAAGGCGGATTTCCTGCGGCGACTCGGCCGCAAGCCGGAGGCCGCCGAATCCTACGCGCAGGCGCTCGCCCTGACGTCCAACCCGGCGGAGCGGCGCTACCTGGCCAGGCGCTTACGTGAGACGAGCGGATAGATCGCCCGGTGGCCGGGCTCCACCGGACATGTCGCCGATCGCGAAGTCGGCTCCGACGGTGTCCCACCACTTCTCGCGCTCCTCGTCGTGCACGCCGTCGACCACGACGCTCGCACCGAGCTGTTGCACCAGCGGGACAAGCGTGGTCAGGGCGGCCGTGAGCGGCGCACCGGCAGGCGAACGTGCCTGGCGCTCAACGAGTTCACGGGCGAGCCGGACGTAGCCGACCGGCACGTCCTCGATCAGGGCCAGTTCGTCCGGCGCGGTGCCGAAGCCGTCGAGCATCGTCTGGAAACCCGTGTCGGCGAGGACTTTTAGGCTCTCGACGACCTCGGCCGACCGCATCGCGGCGACCGGGAACCCGACGATCACCTGTCCGGGGTCCGCGCCGCCCGCGGCACGCAGCACGCGGGAGACCAGGTCGGCGTCCGCGGCCTGGTTGCGGGTCAGCCCGACGACCAACGGCAGCACGTGGCCGGTCCGCTGCCGCCACCACTCGGTCTGGCCGCTCGCCTTGTGCATCATCCACTCGCCCAACGGCAGGATCAGACCGGTGTGCTCGGCGAGCTCCAGGCACTGGTCGTGGTCCAGCACACCGAGGTCGGGCCGTTCCCAGCGCAGCAACGCTTCCACGTGCGCGATCCGGCCGCTGCCCAGCTCGACGACCGGTCGGTAGACCACGTCGATCTCGCCGATCTCCCACGCGCCTGGCATCGCGGCCGCGAGCGTGTACGTCCTGCGGTCGCGCTCGTCCTGGTCGGAGTGGAACAACTCCCACTGGCCGCGACCGGCGGCCTTGGCACGGCGCAGCGTGAAGTCCGCCGCCCGCAACAGTTCCAGCGGATCCATCGCGCGCGACGGCTGGTGCACCACGCCGATGCTCGCGGACACCGCGACGCCGTGCCCCTCGACGTAGATCGGCTCGGCCAGCTCGGTGTTGATGTCCTCGACGATCGTGCCGACACCGGGCGTGGTGTCGGTGTTCTCGATCAGGATGCCGAACTCGTCGCCGTCGAACCGGGCGACCATCGCCTTCTCGGCGGCCACCACCGCGCGCAGCCGCTGGGACACCGAGACCAGCAGGTGGTCGCCGACCCTGCGGCCGAGGCCGTTGCAGATCATCGCGAACGCGTCGAGATCCAGGTGGATCAGGGTGACGCCGTACTCGGGGTCGGCACGCCGCAGCGCGATCTCCACGTTCGTGCTGAAGTACTGCCGGTTGGGCAGGCCGGTGAGCACGTCGTGCAGGGCCTGGCGGTTGAGTTCGCCTTGCAGGAGCATCAACTCCGTGCCGTCCTCGACGACGGTGACGAAGTGGCTCGGTCCGCTGTCGTTGCGCAGCACCGAAGCCGTGAGCGTGATCCGCGCGATGTCGCCGTCCTCGCGGAGCAGGCGCTGCGGCTGCCGGATGCGTTCCTTGTTGCCGGCCAGCAACTCCTGGTAGTCCTCGCGCAGCACCGCGGCGCTGTCCGGGTGGACGAAGTCGAACAGCGATCGGCCGGTCAGCTGTTCGTTCGTGTAGCCGAGGATGTCGGCCACGGCGCCGTTCGTCCGGACCATCCGGCCGTCCAGCTCGGTGATGATGATGCCGCTCGCCGACGACATCGCCACCTCGTCGAACTGCGCCTCGCTCTGCCTGAGTCGCCACTTGGCGTCCCTGACCGCCTTGAGCAGCGAGATCTTCATCGTCTCCTGCTGGTCGAAGGTCGACTGCCGGTACGCCTTGGCGAACCCGCTCGAGAGCGCGCCGAGCGCGAGCATGATCGGCTCGGCGTGGGTGGCGACCGACTGGAACTCCGGCAGCGAGAGCAGGCCCCTGGTCAGGGTCTCCATCGTGCACGGCAGCACGGCGTCGCCCGCGCAGCCCAGTTCGACCAGCTTGGTGCCCGCGTCGAACGCGGGCTGGGTGTCCGCCGCCTTGGCGTGCGCCACGGCGCAGAGCGTGTCGACGACATCGGACAACCCGCGGTCCAACTGCTCCTGCTCGACGGTGAAGTAGACGTTGTCGTGCAGGATGTACGCCCATTTGCGCGCGAGGATCAGCCGGTCACGAGCATGGTCGTGCGGCTGGTGGGTTCCACGAATGGACTCCGGCACGGATTCAGTCGCCCTTCCGCCCGACGCCTGCGTACACGAGCATGGTCATATCCGGGTCGTCGACGATGCCGACACCAGGTGTAACCCGGCCGTGCGAGTGCTGCATCACCGAGAACACCTCTTCATCACGCGAAAGCATAGAGCTTACCGAGCAGGTGACGAATCATAGTTGACCCATCGGTGTGACCGCTTCCCACCCGATCGGGCGCTATCACGGTTCGGTCAACACACCTATTGTGAGCGGTTGGCCGCCATCGCCGCGAACAGGGGCGTCACCTGCGACAACACCGGCCGGGACGGCACGTTCCCGCAAGCGCTTGCGAAGCGAAACTTCGTTCCCCGACAACCCGGCCAATTCGTTGGCATATACCCCGGAGAACGTGATCACCACCACGTCGGCTCGCCCGATACCCGGAAGCGAAGTTTCCGCTCTTCGCGGCGGTCAGGGAATGGACATAAACACGCCGGGGAAAGTCGATCAACTGAACGCCGCGGCCTCTTCGTAGTCGAGGCGGTCCAACTCGCGGCGCACGGTCTCGTCGTCGAGTTCCCCGCTGTCACGGGCCCTGCCCAACGCCTGACGTTGTGCCGCGAGCACCGCCCGGCGAACGGTGACACTGACCTCACGCAGGCTGCGCATCCGGCTGTCCATGTCGTCGTCGGCCGCACGGCGGGCCTGGGCCGCGGCGACGTACCGCTGCTTGAACCGCTCGACCACTTCCGGGGTCACGCCAGGCGGCGGCTGGTTGTAGAGGTCCACCATCGCCTGCCTGACCGCGTTCATCGACACCTCCCGCGCCTTCTGGTTGGCCGCTTCCTCCTCGGCCTGCTCCTGCGGCGCGGAGATGTCGAGCTTCCTGATCAGCCACGGCAGCGTCGGCCCCTGGATCAGCAGCGTGCCGACGGCGACGACGAAAGCCAGCGCCTGGATGGCGTCCCGGCCGGGCACGGAGGCGGGCACACCGGCGGCGGCGGCGAGCGTCACGACACCACGCATGCCCATCCACGACATGACCACGAGGTACTTCCCCGGCAGGGGCTCGCCGCGGCGTCGCCCGAACAGCTTCCTGGTCAGCCTGATCCGGCCGTACGTCAACAACATCCACAACGGCCGGACGACGAGCACGGCCAGCAGGACGGCGACTGCGGCAAGCGTGAACTCGAGCCAGTCGTCCGGGTGCAGTTCGGCGAACACGAACCGGCACTGCAAACCCATGTAGGCGAAGACGAACGCCTCGAGCAACACGTCGAGGCTGCTCCACACCTGCCGCGCTTGCAGGCGCGTGGCGAACCCGGCATCGGTGTTGTGGTGGCCGAGCGTGAAACCGGCCATCACCACGGCGAGCACGCCGGACGCGTGCACCTCCTCGGCCAGCAGGTACGCCGCGAACGGCACGACGAGACCCAGTGCGGTCTCCAGTCCGCTGTCCCGCAGGCGCATCCGGATCCAGTGCACGAGGTTGCCGAGTACGAAGCCGATGCCGACGCCGACGACCGCGCTGTAGGCGAACAGCAGGACCGGGTTGTCGAAGAAGGTGTGGTCACCGGTGGCGGCGGCGACGGTGAGCGAGAAGATGGTGAGCGCGGCGGCGTCGTTGACGAGGCTCTCCCCGGTCAGGATCGCCATCAGCCGTTTCGGCAGCCCCAGTTCACGCCCGACCGCGAGCCCGGCGACCGCGTCCGGCGGGGCGACCACGGCACCGAGGACGAGCGCGGGCACGAGGGTGAGCCCGGGGACGACCCACCAGGCGACCATGCCCGTCGCCAGCGTGGACACGACCACCATGCCGACGCCGAGTGCCATGATCGGCTTGAAGTTGCGCGTGAAGGTGGGGAACGAGAAGTTCAGCGCGGCCGAGTAGAGCAACGGCGGCAGCACGACGCTCAGGATCAGCTCCGCCTCGAGTTCGAACCTCGGCAGGCCGGGGATGAACGACACAGCCGCCGCGAGGATCACCACGACCATCGACGACTGCATTCCCCGGCGGTGCGCGACGGCCGTCACCGCGATCGCACCGACCACCACAAGCAGGAGCTGAATCGTCCTCACCTCACCCGTCTCCGCCGCGCGTGATCGGACGATAACCGGGTCACGGATCATGTTCAGCACGAGCGCCGCGCGTCGTGCCGGTTGCGCCTGGAGGAACTGTCCAACGACGGCTGGCCAGCGCGGAGTGCGCCGACTTAGCCTGGACGGGACCGGGGCCTTTCCCTCGGCGCGGCGAGTGGGTACGGTGGCTGTATACCGTATGCAGATGGTGTTGGGAGATGAGATGACCCCCGATGCGCTGGGGCAACGGGTGCGAGCAGTGGTGGACGCGCATCGCGGCGACCGGGGTGCCCTGCTGCCCATCCTGCACGGCCTGCAGGCCGAGTTCGGCCACGTCAGCCAGGAGATGGTGCCCATCCTGGCCGATGAGCTCAACATCTCCCGTGCGGACGTGCACGGCGTGGTCACGTTCTACTCCGACTTCCGCGCCGAACCGGCCGGTCGCACGGTCGTCAAGATCTGCCGCGCGGAGGCGTGCCAGTCCGTCGGCGCCGAGCAGCTCGCCGAGCACGCCCAACAGGTCTTCGGCGTCAAACTCGGCCAGACCACGCCGGACGGCTCGGTCACCCTCGAGCAGGTGTTCTGCCTGGGCAACTGCGCGCTCGGTCCGGCGGCCCAGATCAACGGCCGGATGTACGGCAAGCTCGACGAGCGCCGCCTCGACACGCTCATCCTGAACGCCGACGCGGGGACGGGAAACACATGACCACCACGATCTACGTCCCCCGCGACTCGGCGGCGGTCTCGGTCGGCGCGGACGCGGTCGCCGGGGCGATCCAGCGTGAAGCCGAAACCCGCGGCCTGGACGTCCGTCTGGTCCGCAACGGGTCGAGGGGCATGCTGTGGCTGGAACCGCTGGTCGAGATCGCCACGCCCGAAGGCCGCGTCGGCTACGGCCCGGTCGCGCCGCACCAGGTGCCCGAGATCCTCGACAACCCCGACCACGAGCTCAAACTCGGCCTGGTCGAAGACCTCAAGTGGATGAAGGACCAGACGCGGCTGTGTTTCAAGCGCGTCGGCGTCACCGACCCGCTGTCCGCGGACGACTACCTCGCCAACGGCGGCATGGCGGGCCTGCGCAACGCACTGGAGACGCAGCCCGCCGACGTCGTCAAAGCGGTCACCGAGTCCGGGCTGCGCGGCCGGGGCGGTGCCGGATTCCCCGCGGGTATCAAGTGGAAGACGGTCCTCGACACGCCCGGTGAGCTGAAGTTCGTGTGCTGCAACGCCGACGAGGGCGACAGCGGCACGTTCGCCGACCGGATGCTGATCGAGGGCGATCCCTTCTGCCTCATCGAGGGCATGACGATCGCGGCGTACGCCACCGGCGCGACCGAGGGGTACGTCTACCTCAGGTCCGAGTACCCGGACGCGGTCCGCACGCTGCGCCAGGCCATCGAGATCGGCTACGCCCGCGGCTGGCTCGGCGAGAACGTCCTCGGCTCCGGGCAGAAGTTCGACCTGTACGTCCGGGTCGGCGCGGGCGCGTACATCTGCGGCGAAGAGACGTCGATGCTGGAAAGCCTCGAAGGCAAGCGGGGCATGGTCCGCGCCAAGCCGCCGATCCCGGCCATCACCGGCCTGTTCGGCAAGCCGACGGTGGTCAACAACGTCCTCACGCTGGCGTCCGTGCCCACGATCCTGGCGGACGGCGCTGCCGCGTACGCCGCCCTCGGCACCGGCCGATCCCTGGGCACACAGGTTTTCCAGCTCGCCGGGAACATCGCACGCGGTGGCGTCTACGAGACCGCGTTCGGCATGTCCCTCGCCGAGCTGATCAACTCCTACGGCGGTGGCACCCGGTCCGGGCGCCCGGTACGAGCGGTGCAGGTCGGCGGGCCACTCGGCGCGTACCTGCCCGCCGACAAGCTCGATCTCCCGCTCGACTACGAGGCGTTCGCCGAAGCGGACGCCATGCTGGGGCACGGGGGTATCGTGGTTTTCGACGACACCGTCGACATGGCTTCGATGGCGCGCTTCGCGATGGAGTTCTGCGCCGAGGAGTCCTGTGGGAAGTGCACCCCGTGCCGGGTGGGCTCGGTGCGCGGTGTCGAGACCATCGACAAGATCGTCGCCGGTCAGGACACCGACATGAACCTGGCTGTGCTGAACGACCTGTGCGAGCTGATGACAGACGGATCGCTGTGCGCGATGGGCGGCCTGACGCCGAACCCCGTACTGAGCGCACTGCGGCACTTCCCGGACGACTTCGCTGCGAGGACTCCCCACCAGGAGACATCATGACGCTGATGAAAGAACCCGACCTCGGCACACCCGCCGTCGCGGGCGAGGCGACCGTCACGGTGGAGATCGACGGCATGCCGATGACCGTGCCCCCGGGCACGTCGGTCATGCGCGCGGCCGCCATGACCGGCATCGACATCCCCAAGCTGTGCGCGACCGACAGCCTGGACGCCTTCGGGTCGTGCAGGCTCTGCCTCGTCGAGATCGACGGCCGCAAGGGCACTCCCGCCTCCTGCACCACACCGGTCGCCGACGGCATGAAGGTCCGCACCCAGACGCCGAGGGTGGAGAAACTCCGTCAGGGCGTGATGGAGCTCTACATCTCCGATCACCCGCTGGACTGCCTGACGTGCTCGGCCAACGGCGACTGCGAACTGCAGGACATGTCCGGTGTCGTCGGCCTGCGCCAGGTCCGGTACGGCTACGAGGGCGAGAACCACCTCGACCTGCTGACCGACTCCAGCAACCCCTACTTCGACTTCGACGCCTCCAAGTGCATCGCGTGCTCGCGGTGTGTCCGGGCGTGCGGCGAGATCCAGGGCACCTTCGCGTTGACGATCGAAGGCCGCGGCTTCGAGTCCAAGGTCTCGGCCGGTGGCGTGGACTTCATGGACTCCGAGTGCGTGTCGTGCGGTGCGTGCGTGCAGGCGTGCCCGACGGCCACACTGCAGGAGAAGTCCGTGGTGGAGCTGGGAATGCCGACGCGCAGCGTGGTCACCACGTGCGCGTACTGCGGTGTCGGCTGCTCGTTCAAGGCCGAGATGCGCGGCGACCAGCTCGTGCGGATGGTGCCCTACAAGGACGGCGGCGCCAACGAGGGCCACTCGTGCGTCAAGGGCCGTTTCGCCTTCGGCTACGCCACACACCCGGACCGCGAGCTCGAGCCGATGATCCGCGAGTCGATCACCGACGAGTGGCAGGTCGTCGACTGGGACACCGCGATCGAGCACACCGCGCGGAAGCTGCTGGAAGTGCAAGCACAGCACGGGCCCGGCTCGATCGGCGGCATCACCTCGTCGCGCACCACGAACGAAGAGGTCTACGTCGTGCAGAAGATGGTGCGCGCGGCGTTCGGCAACAACAACGTCGACACGTGCGCCCGCGTCTGCCACTCGCCCACCGGTTACGGGCTCAAGCAGACGTTCGGCACGTCGGCGGGGACCCAGGACTTCAAGTCCGTCGCCGAGGCCGACGTGATCGTGGTGATCGGCGCGAACCCGACCGACGCCCACCCGGTGTTCGCGTCCCGGATGAAGAAGCGGATCAGGGAAGGCGCCAAGCTGATCGTGCTCGACCCGCGCACGATCGACCTCGTGCGCTCTCCGCACATCCAGGCACAGCACCACTTGCGGCTCCAGCCGGGCACGAACGTCGCCGTGGTCAACGCTTTCGCGCACGTCGTCGTTACCGAAGGACTGGTGGACCAGGACTTCGTGGACGCGCGGTGTGAGGGCTTCGAGGAGTGGGCCGAGTTCATCGCCCGTCCGGAGAACAGCCCGGAGGCCACCGAGGCGATCAGCGGCGTCCCCGCCGACGAACTGCGCGCGGCCGCCCGGTTGTATGCGACCGGCGGCAACGCGGCGATCTACTACGGCCTTGGGGTGACCGAGCACAGCCAGGGCTCGACGATGGTCATGGGCATGGCCAACCTCGCCATGGCCACCGGCAACATCGGCCGGGACGGCGTCGGCGTGAACCCGTTGCGCGGCCAGAACAACGTGCAGGGCTCGTGTGACATGGGCTCGTTCCCGCACGAGCTGTCGGGCTACCGGCACGTGTCGGACGAGGCCGTCCGCGAGGTGTTCGAGACGCTGTGGGGCCGCCCGATCCTGCCGGAGCCGGGCCTGCGGATCCCGAACATGTTCGACGCGGCCATCGACGGCACGTTCCGTGCTTTGTTCGTGCAGGGCGAGGACATCGCGCAGTCCGACCCGAACACCAAGCACGTCACCGCCGCGCTCGCGGCGATGGACCTCGTCGTGGTGCAGGACCTGTTCATCAACGAGACGGCCAAGTTCGCGCACGTGTTCCTGCCGGGGACGTCGTTCCTGGAGAAGGACGGCACGTTCACCAACGCCGAGCGGCGGATCAACCGGGTGCGCCCGGTGATGGCGCCGAAGACCGGCATGCACGAGTGGGAGATCCCGTGCCGCATCGCGCAGGCGATGGGTTACGAGATGTCCTACGACAACCCCAGCGAGATCATGGACGAGATCGCAGCGGTCACGCCCACCTTCGCCGGTGTCTCGTTCGAGAAACTCGACAAGCTGGGCAGCGTGCAGTGGCCGTGCAACGACGCGGCGCCGACCGGAACGCCGATCATGCACGTCGACGGGTTCGTGCGCGGCAAGGGCGCGTTCGTGCCGACCACGTTCGTGCCGACGGACGAGCGCAGCACGCGCAAGTACCCGTTGATCCTGACCACCGGCCGGATCCTGTCGCAGTACAACGTCGGCGCACAGACCCGGCGCACGGCCAACGTGGCGTGGCACCCGGAGGACGTGCTGGAGATCCACCCGCACGACGCCGAGGTGCGCGGGATCGAGAACGGCGACATGGTGTCGCTGGCCTCCAGGGTCGGTGAGACGTCGCTGAAGGCCGTGATCTCGGACCGGATGCCGGTCGGTGTGGTGTACACCACGTTCCACCACCCGGTGACCGGAGCGAACGTGGTGACGACGGAGAATTCGGACTGGGCGACGAACTGCCCCGAGTACAAGGTGACCGCCGTCCAGGTCGGTCTGCGCACGCCCGCCGGACCGGCGCAGGACGTGGCCCGGCAGGACATCCCGATGGCAGTGGACTGAGCCAACACATGACACACGCAGTCAATCCGCAGGTCCGCCTGGCGAACGAGATCGCGGTGCAGTTCCACCACCGCCCCACCGACGAGGCGGCGGCCGCGATAGCGCAGCACATCAAGCTGTTCTGGGACCCGCGGATGAAGGCGGATCTCCTGCGCCGCGCGGAGACCGAGGCGGCGTCACTCGACCCGCTCGTGCTCCGCGCGGTCACGCACCTGCGGCCTTGACCTCGACAGAGGTTGCGACGGCAGCACTGCTCTTGCCCTGACGGAGGCGGTCTCGTTGCGTGCCGGGCACACGGTGCTGATCCAACCGGCGGCGGGCGGTCTCGGCACGATCCTGGTCCAACTCGCGGTGGCCGCAGGCGCCCGGGTGATCGGCGCGGCTCGTGGCGCGGAGAAACTGGCGCTGGTGAAGGAACTCGGCGCCGATGTCGCGATCGACTACAGCTCCCCCGACTGGATCGAGCAGGTCGGCGCCGTGGACATCGCGTTCGACGGTGTCGGCGGCGCGCCGGGCCGAGCGGCGTTCGGTGCTGTGCGCACCGGCGGCGTGTACTCGATTCACGGCGACGCCAGCAGTTCAGCGGACTTCACCACGGAAGAACAAGCCACCGAGCGCGGTGTCACCATGCGGGGCATCGAGCAGCTCTCGACGTTCCACCCGGATCAGCGCCGCCGGATCGAGCACCTCTTCGAGCTGACCGCGGCGGGCCGGATCAGGCCGGTGATCGGCCGGACCTACCCGCTCGACCAGGCTGCCGACGCACACCGCGCGAAGGAGGCACGCGAGGTCGTCGGCAAGATCCTGCTACTGCCCTGACCCGGCCCGGCGTTCGAGGTAGGCGGCGACGCCGTCGAGGTAGAGCTGGAGGCTGAAGTCGAAGTCGGTGTCGATGTCGCCTTCGGCCCACAACGAATCCTGGTCGAACACGCCGGCGGCCACGAGCTTGGTCAGCGCCGGGTACTGGCTCGGATCGAGCAACCGCGTCAACACCGCGTGGTACTGGCGGCCGAAAGCCGCCGGGTTCTCCTGGAACCCGGCCGACAGCTGTGCTCGCAGTTGGTACTCGCCGCGCACGAAGGTGAGCAGGCCCATCACGATCCCGGCCTTCTCCGGCTCCGACAGGTCCGTTTCGCCCAGCGTTGCCAGACCCCGGTCGTACCACAACAGGTTGTGCGGACCGAAGGGCGGCGCGGACACCGGGATCTCGTGGTACCACGGGTGCTGGGCCACGGCTTTCATGATCGCGTGCGACCACAGGTGGAGGCCTTCCCGCCAGCCGATGCCCTCGGGGAACGGCGGTGGCGGCTCCAGCGCCGCGTCGGCCATCAGCATCAGCAGTTCGCTCTTGCTCTTGACGTACCGGTAGAGCGCCATCGTGGAGTTGCCGAGCTGGGCCGCGACCTTCGCCATCGACACGGCGGCGAGACCCTCGGTGTCGGCGACCGCGATGGCGGCTCGCGTGATCTCCGAGGGCGTGAGGGTCCGTTTCGGCCCGCGCCTGGCCGTTTCCCGTGTGCCCCACAGCAACGCGATGTGGTCAGGCAGCTCGGTCTCGTCTGTCATCGCTCCCTCTCTTCCCGACCGAGTCTAGGAGAAGGTCTTGCGGACCTTTACTGCGTAGATGCTACGCTATTTCGCGTATCACATACGCAGTAAATGGGGAGGGACCGATGATCGTCGACGTCCAAGGCCTGCGAAAGGCCTACCGGGACAACGTCGTGCTGGACGGCGTGGACCTACACGTGCCGGAGGGATCGGTGTACGCGCTGCTCGGTCCCAACGGCGCGGGCAAGACCACGACCATCCGGATCCTCACGACGCTGACCCGCCCTGACGCCGGGCAAGTGCTGGTCGCGGGGCACGACGTGGTGCGCGAACCGGCCAAGGTCCGTGCGCGGATCAGCCTGACCGGGCAGTACGCGGCGGTCGACAACGAGCAGACCGGCCGGGAGAACCTGGTGATGATCGGCCGGCTGATGCACCTCGGTCCGGCGGCGGCGCGCAGGCGTGCCATGCAGTTGCTGGAGCGCTTCGACCTCGTCGAGGCGATGAACCGCAGGGTGTCCGCGTATTCCGGGGGTATGCGCAGGCGCCTCGACCTGGCGATGAGCCTGGTCGCCGAGCCGAGGGTGATCTTCCTCGACGAGCCGACGACCGGGCTGGACCCGGCCAGCCGCACGACGATGTGGGACGCGATCTCCGACCTGGTCCGCGCGGGCACCACGATCGTGCTGACCACGCAGTACCTGGAGGAAGCCGACAAGCTGGCGGACTGGATCGTCCTGATCGACAACGGCAGGGTGTCCCTGTCCGGCACGGCCGACTCGCTCAAGGCCCAGGTCGGTGGCGAGCGCCTGGAGCTGACGTTCGACGACGAGGGCAGCGCCCTGCGTGCCGGAGAACTCCTCGGCGGAACGGTCGACCGTGAACGCCGTCTGCTCGACCTCCCGTCAGACGGGTCAGCGGCACACGTCCACACGGTGCTGAACAACCTTTATGCCGCGCGGGTCCCGGTCGCCCGTGTGTCAGCGCACAGGCCGACGCTCGACGACGTGTTCATGACCGCGACGAAGAACCGCACCCTGGAGAGAGCGAATGCATGACACCCTTTGTGTCAACCCCAAGGCCCAACACAGGCCACGTGGCACCCAACCGCACCTCAGGGGAACGTGGCGCGAACCAGCCACCAGTACGCACCGAACTGAACGGTGCCAGCCCAAGGTGACCAAGCGTCGAATTATCGGGGAGGCGGAACTGTCATGACGACGACAGCGATCCGGCACGGCGGCCTCGGCAACGCGATCAGCGACGCGCTGACGATGATCGGCCGCTCCATCCGGCTGAGCCGGCGCGACGTGGAAACGCTGATGATGGCGATCCTGTTGCCACTGCTGATGATGTCGCTGTTCGTGTACGTCTTCGGCGGCGCGATCAACACCGGAGTGGAGTACATCAACTACGTCGTGCCCGGCACGATCCTGCTGTGCGTCGGTTACGGCGCGGCATCGACGGCGATGGCCGTTGCCGACGACATGAACAACGGCATGATCGACAGGCTGCGTTCCATGCCGATCAGCAGCTTCGCCCTGCTGACCGGTCACGTCGTGGCGAGCATGGCCAAGAACGCGCTGTCCACCGCGATCGTGATCGGCACGGCGATCGCGATGGGGTTCCGCCCCAACGGTTCCGTGGTCGACTGGCTGCTCACCGCCGGACTGCTGGCGCTGTACGTGCTGGCGTTGTCCTGGCTGGCCGCCGGTTTGGGCGCGGTGGCGCGCAGCGTCCAGGCCGCGAGCGGGCTGAGCTTCTTCATGCTCTTCCTGCCGTACCTCAGCAGCGCGTTCGTTCCACCTGGCACGATGCCCGCGTTCCTGCGGGTGATCAGTGAGAACCAGCCGATCACGCCGGTCATCGAGACGACGCGGGGCTTGCTCACCGGAACACCCATCGGCGACAACGGCTGGACGGCCCTGGTGTGGACAGCGGGTCTGCTGCTCTTCTCCTTCATCCTCGCGACAGCGCTCTACCGCCGCCGCATCAGCCGCTGAACCGCCGAGCCGACGACGCCACGGCAAGTCGCGAGCGGCCCCACGACGCCCGCGACTTCCCGTGGCTTCACTTCGAGGGCGCGAAACCCTATCCGGTTCCCGCCCGGCACGAAAAACCGGCGCCGAACGATCAGCCGACCCGCGCGGTGATCAGGGAGAAGTCCAACGGCAGGTCCGTTGCCGATGTGACGACCAGCCCGACCTCGGCGAGCAACCCCCGGTAGTGCCCGAGAGTCCGTTCCCTGCCACCGACGTTGCACAGCATGTGCACGTCCCACGCCACGGCGAGGGACGGCGAGCAATCCTCCGGGAGCAGCCGTTCGACCACGAGCAACGTCGCCTCCGGCCCCATGGACGAGGCACACCGCTTCAGGATCGCCAGGCACTGCTGGTCGTCCCAGTCGTGCAGCACGCGGGACAACAGGTAGACGTCACCGCCGCCCGGCACGGAACTGGTGAAGTCACCGCCGACGAACGTGCACCGCTCGACGCACCCGGCCAGGTTGGCCCGCGCGGCCGGGATGACATCGGGCCGCTCGAACAGCGTGCCGCGCAGGTGGGGCACCGTGTTCAGCACCTGCTTGAGCAGTTCCCCGGTGCCGCCCGCGACATCGACGACATGCCGGGCCGACGTGAAGTCGAAGGCCTCCGCGACCTGCCCGAAGATCGCCGCGCTCGCGGCCATCGCCCGGTTGAAGCCCAGGTCGGGGTGCTCGGCGAAGTAGTCGAAGTGGTGCTTGCCGAACACGCCGTCGAAGGATTCGCGGCCGGTGCGCACCGCCTGTTCGAGCTGGCCGAACGACTGGTAGAACGAGTCCCCGTACAGCACTGCCAGCGGCTGCAACGAGTTCGACGCGTCCGTCCGCAACAGCTCACCCAACGCGGTCAACGTGAACGTGCCGCCGTCCGTCCGCAGCACCCCCAGGCTCGTCAGGTACCGCAGCAGGCGGTGGAGGCTGTCGCGGTGCAGACCGAGATCGGCACTGATGTCCGCGACGGACCTCCCGACGGCCAGGTGGTCGGCCAGCCGGAGCGACGCGGCGACGGCGACGGCCTGTGTCCGCCACGCACCGGTCATCACCTCCAGCAGCCGGTATGCCGGGTCGTGCCGCAGGTGTTGCTTCAGCGCACCGTCGTGTTGCCCCGCGGAGATCAGCTCGAGGCGCTGCCCGCCGCGGCGGAAGTAGAGCACGGTGCAGTCGACGTGCGAGTTGTAGCCGCCGCCGTCCGGCACCAGCCCGGCGTCGTGCAACGAGGTCGCCAGTCCTGAAAGGACTATCGCGTCCGGGTTCGCCACCGACAGGGCGAAGTGCTTCTCGTGCTGGTGTTCCCGTTCCGCGGTCACGATGTCCGCCGTCGCGCCCGCCAGCGTGAAGATCTCGATCTCCGCGTCACCGACGGGAGCGCGCAGGATGCCGACGTCCAGACCCGCGACGCCGTACCGCCGCATCAATCTGCCGCGCACCACGACGCTCGGCACCATCTCGCCGACTGCCAGCCCCTCCGCGCGGAGCGCGTCCGGCGCCTGCGCCGAAGACTCCGGGAAGACCAGTACCGCACCGTGGTCGAACGAACAGTGCGCGGCGACGTCGGCGTCCACGCCGAACATCGCGAGCACACTGTGGGTGTCGCTGCGCCGGATGACGTCACGCATCCGATCGAGCACGTCAAGGTCAGGCCGTGCCAAACACACGTCTCCCCCGAAATGGGTCGAAGTTACTTGTCAGATTCCGACGTAGCCCTCAGCGAAGTGGTCCTGGTGCGCCCGCGAGTCCCGCAGGCTCTCCAGTCGCGCTCGCTGCAACGACCGCGTGAACACCGCGTGGTCGTCGTTCCCGGCCGGGCTGTGCAACAGGTTGATCATCCAATGCGAGAACTCCTGTGCACGCCAGATCCGGGGCAGGCAGTCCGCCGTGTACCTCGCCAGCGCGCGATCGTCACCGTGGTTGATCGCGCCTGCCAGTGCTTTCGCGAGCAGTTCCGCCGCCATCAGCGCGAGGTTCGCGCCCTTGGCCGCGGACGGGCTGATCAGGCTCGCCGAGTCACCGGCGAGGAAAAGCGACGCGTGCTGGATCGGATCCATCACGTGTGAGGTCATGTCCACTACCCGGCGCTCGATGATCTTTCCCGTACGAAGCGCCCCATAGTGATCGGCACGCATCCGCACGTGCAACTCGTCCCAGACTTTTTCATCCGACCATGTATCGGGATCCGTCCCCCTGGGCACCTGGAGGTAATAGCGAGTGATCACGGAACTGCGCGCCATGTGCCCGGCGAACCCGTTAGGGTGAATCGCGTACATCACCGCCGCCATGCTGGGCGGCGCCTCGGCCAGCAACGCGAGCCACGAAAGGCCATGGTCCCGCTGGTACACCTTGGCGGGCACCGCTTTTCGGGAGACACCGTGCTGTCCGTCGCACCCGACGACGAACCGCCCGGTCAGCCGCGAGCCGTCCTCGAGCACGAGCTCCGCGCGTTCGGCGTCGATGTTCGTGACGACTGTCGAGAACAGGATTTCGCCGTCCCGGTCGAGGAATTCCCCGATCAGGTCCCGGACCAGATCCTGCTGCGGGTACACGGTGTGCACTTCGCCGTGCCCCAGTCCGCTGTACTTGAGCTCGAACTCGCCGTGGTCCCCGCGGAAGGCGCAGGTGTCGTGCTGCTGCCCGTTGGCACGCAGGCCTTCGGCGAGACCGTTCTCGGTCAGGACGCGGACGCTGTTGGCGGCGAGGAACCCGGCGCGGGCGCGTCGCTCGACGTGGGCGCGACTCCGCCGCTCCACGACCAGACAACGAATTCCCGCTGCCCGCACCATGTTCGCCAGGACCAGCCCGGCAGGACCAGCACCGCAGACGAGCACGTCGGCGCTCAACGTGGACATACGAAACCCCCATCTGGTCCTCACCACCGTACAGGCAGCAAGGCCGAATGGAGGCAGACTTCTTGCCCTGGCGGGCAAACGAGTGTGCGTGCGCAGGCAAACCCGTGCTCGAGGCGCACGGGTCTGCCACGAACGTGGTAACCCTGACAGCGTCCACAATGTACGCATCAGGGGACAGCGGATGATCCTTTTCGAACGGGTCCTAGGGAGACAGGATCGGGTGCGTTCTGGTCGCGTCGCGGACGTCGAAGTCCGCCGCGCCCGCGAGGGTGTTGCCGGGCCGCGGGTGGTGGTTGCGCTGCAGTCCGTAGACCAGCACTGCCAGGAGGATGAGGAGAACGAGTGTTTCAGCCATGGCAGTAATTTTGCTTTGGCAGATTTCCCGCCAACAGTGGCAGTAGGGACCTTGTCCGTCAAAATCCTGCCAACTACCATGGCGGCATGCTGAGAACCGTGGCCGCCGTGCTCGTCGACGAGTTCGCCCCCTTCGAGTTCGGCGTGCTCTGCGAGGTCTTCGGGATCGACCGCAGCGAGGACGGAGTGCCGCCGTTCGAGTTCCGGGTGTGCGGTGAGCAGCCGAACGTGCCACTGCGCACCTCAGTCGGTGTCACCCTCACCCCGGACCACGGCCTGGCCGCGTTGGCCGACGCGGACCTGGTCGCGATCCCCGCGTGCAACATCCGTGACGAGTACCCGGAGACCGTTCTCCAAGCACTGCGGGACGCATCCGCGCGGGGCTCGACCATCCTCACGGTCTGCAGCGGCGTCTTCCTGCTCGGCGCCACCGGGCTGCTCGACGGCAGGCTGTGCACCACGCACTGGCGGCACGTCGACCAGTTCGCCGCCATGTTCCCCCACGCCAAGCTCGACCCGGACGTGCTCTTCGTCGACGACGGCGACATCATCACCAGCGCGGGCACGGCGGCCGGGATCGACGCCTGCCTGCACCTGGTCCGCCGGGAACTCGGCTCGGCGCACGCCGCCGCGATCGCGCGCCGGATGGTCGTTCCGCCGCAACGCGACGGCGGCCAACGCCAGTACGTCGAACTCCCCATCCCGCGCACCGGCGACAGCCTCGAACCGGTGCTCACGTGGATGCTCGAACACCTCGCCGTCGAACACACCGTGGCAGACCTGGCCAAGCGGGCGCAGACCTCCGAACGGACCTTCGCGCGCAAGTTCGTGGCGGAGACGGGGACCACACCGCTGCGCTGGCTGTCCACGCAACGCGTCCTGCACGCGCAGCGGCTGCTGGAGGACACCACGCTGAGCATCGAACAGATCGCGCAGCAGTGCGGTTTCGGCGGAGCGGCGCTGCTCAGGCACCATTTCAACAAGGTCGTCGGGGTGGGGCCGAAGGACTACCGGCGCACGTTCGCCGCGAGCCCCAAAGGGCAGCCTTCCGGGTGACGGGCGCCACTATCCGACACGTTCGAGTGATCATCGCGGATAACGGCATCAGACAGGCCGTGGGGAGGCGTCTCATCGCCGCAAGGCCCTGAAGCTGACAGGAGGCAGCGATGATGCGCGAAGAGCACACCGAGATCGTCATGACCGTCACGTTCGAACTGGTTTCCGAACACCCGGTTCCCGTCGACGTCGAACTGCGCTACGACACACGCGACCCGTTCGCCGTGTACGCGTTGTTCGAGCCGGAGGGCGCGCGGGCTGTTCAGTGGATCCTGTCGCGTGACCTGCTGGCCGACGGCCTGATCGTGCGCACGGGCGAGGGTGACGTGCGGATGTGGCCGGACAAGGAGAACGACGAGCTCGTGCTGATCGAGTTCGTCACGCCGAAGGGCCAGGCCCGGTTCGAGGCGCACGCACAGGACATCGCCGACTTCCTCGACACCACCTACGAGGTGGTGCTGCCGGGCGGCGAGGACCAGTGGTTCGACTTCGACGCGGAGATCGAGCGGATGATCGCCGCGGGCTGATGACCACCATCGCTGCCACCGCCTTGCACCCCCGGAGTGCCGTTCACGGCACTCCGGGGGCGGAAATCCCGGTACGCGGCAACGATCACGACAGCAGCGATCACGACAGCGGCGATCAGATGCGGGGAACAGCCACGCCGACCCCGGCCAGCTGGCTGTACAGCGTCCTGACCGAGACGTCGTCGCCGTACTTCGACAGCCGCCGGACCACCGACGTGAGGCACACCTGGTCACGGACCGGGCGGATCGGCGCGACGCGGGGCACGATCTGCGACGTGACCGCGCACGCTTCCTCGATCTTGCGCTGGTCGGCCAGTGCGGAGGCCAGCAGTGTCCTCGTGCACAGCCGAACGCCCGGCCAGCGTTCGCTCAGTTTGACCGCGGTGCGCGCGAAGCCTTCCGCCTCGCGCGGCCAGCCGAGGAAGCGGAACGACAGCGCACAGCCGGAGGCCAGGTACAGCCGGTCAGTCGGCTCGGACGTGCCGTAGGCCTCGAGCGACTTCTCCGCCCTGCGCAACACCTGCAGGCACGTGTCGCGGTCGCCCATCATCGCGTAGCAGGACGCCGCCATCGAGGCGACCTCCACCCGCAACAGGGTCAGACCGGTCCGTTCAGCGGCCTGCTCGGCCATCCGGATCACGGGAACCGCCGACTCGAGCGTGCCGTGGAACAACGACTGGAAGCTCAGCGCCGCGAGGATCTCCGCGGACAGCGCCAGCTCACCGGAGCGCCTGCTCAGGTTGAGCGCGATCCGCAGCCGCTGGCTGCCCAGCGCGACCTCTCCTTCGTCGAACGCGAACCAGCCGCCGCGCAGGTACGACTCCGCCGCTGCCCGGAAGACGTTCTCGTGCTGGAGTTCCGACTCGTCGGTCAGCTCGTTGCCGAGCCACCGGAACAGCTGACGCATGCCCAGGCCGACCTGCCCGTCCGGCCTGCTCACGGTCCGCAGTGCGTTGAACCCGCCGTCGCCGCCCGAGAACTCCGTCTGCCGGGCCCCCGACAGCTGGAACCACAGCAGCCGCTGCGGGATCTTCAACGCCTTCGCCCAGCGCTCGAGTTTGTCCAGGTCGTGCACCTGACTTCGGTCACGTTCGATCCTGCTGATCTGCCCTTGGCTGACGCCCAGCCAGTTGGCGACCTCGGCCTGGCCGACGTTGCTCGCCCGCCGGTACTCGCGCAGGAGCTGGCCGAAGTGCCGTTCCGCCGCGGCGGCGCGCATGGGCGCGGCGTCCCAGAACTCGTCCGGCCGGGATGGCGCGCCTGCCCTGCCCGACCGGCGAGGGGTGGTGTCCACCCCGCCATGAGCGCTGGTCCGCCCACCTAGTTGCTGCTTCATGTCGAGACTCCGCTCCTTCTTCGCGGCCGAGGACCAGGGGTTGCTCAGCACCACCGGAGCGCCATCGGATCGCATTTCGTCCCGCTGGAGGGTCCGGACCCGGTTGTGGACCAGTCCGGGTACCAGGTTGTCGCTGGCCTGAGCGCCGGTCGCGGGGTACCGGCACTGGCGGGGGCGGGGGCCTGGTTGTGCCCCGGGTTCGTCGTGGCTGGGGAATCCGTCTCGCTTTGTGTCACGGATGCACCGGCGAGATCGTTCATCACCATCGCGATCACACCCGCGGTCCCGACAGCCGCGGCGGTCAACACGATCTTGTGGGGGGTGAAGCGCTCACCTGAAGAACGGGCCCGGCCGCGGGTCGCTCTATGCCGTGCGCGCATGGAAGGAACCTCCCTATCAGCTCTAACCTGCACCCTGGTCTGGCTGGCGGCGGTGACACCACGACTTCAACTGACGTGGAAGATCTAGAGAATCACCCCCAACGGGAGTAGAAATACGCCGACCGGAGCATAGGGGGGCGACGCACAGTGTTCAACCCTTGCCGGAGGGTTTCCAACGAGTCCATAGTCGACCCGATCGAATGAGGGGAGGGGCATGACACCCGTTGTGTCAATCTCATGGCCGAAAGCAGGCCGCGCGGCTGCCAACCGCACCTCAGGGGAACGTGACGCAAGCCAGCCACCAGTACGCACCGAACTGGACAGGGCGAGCCAAGGTGACCAAGCGCAAAAATCCGGGGAGGCGGAACAGTGACGACCCGTGTCGGGGAGGGTCTGTTCGCCGCGGTCCTCGATGATCTCTGCCGCCACCCGCCTGCCAGGCGCAGGCGGCTGAGCAACGTCGAGCTCGCCACGGCGATCCGGGAGCGCGGGGGCGACATCGGGCACGCGTACATCGCGCAGCTGCGCAAAGGTCTGAAGGACAATCCGACCCGCCAGGCGATCGAGGACCTGGCAGGCGCGCTGGGGGTGCACCCGGCCTACTTCGTCGGCGGGCGCCGCGAACTGGCCGAGGGGGAAACGCCGCGCTGGCGGCACGAGGCGCTGAAAACGCTGTTCGACACCACCCACGGCACCGTGTCGCCGGAGGACGTGGCCACCACCATCAGCAGAGGCGGCCGGTTCGGCTCGATCTCGGCCAGCTACATCAGGGAGCTGCTCAACGGGGTCAGCGACAACCCGAGGCTGAAGCACATCCTCGGCCTGGCCGAGCACTTCGACGTCCCGCCCGCGTACTTCTTCGACGACCGGCTCGCGCGCTGGATCGACAGCGAACGCGCCGACCTCGTCCAACTGCGGGAACTGGGCGTGGTCGAGTTCGTGACGCGGCTCGCGGGCAAGGTCCCCGAGCTGTCCCAGCAGACCAGGCGGGCCACCATCCAGGCGATCGCGGACGCACTCGAACCGGGCCGCTACGAGGGCTGGTTCATCCGGCGGGACCATGAGCCCCGATGAACAGACGCACCCGCCGCGCACTGGTCACCCGGGTCGTGGAAGAGCTCGGGCTCGCGCCGGGCGCCACCCACCTCCAGTCCGCGCGGCGGGTGTGCGAGCTGATCGCCCAGCACCTCGGCAAGCACGTGGAGGTCCGGTTCGCGCCGCTGCCGGACACGGCGCGGTGCGTGGCGGGCCGCACGGCCTTCGGCGACCACGACGAACGGGCCGCGGAGGAACTCGCGGACGAACTGCTCGACGCCATCACCGACCACCGCTCGTTCGACGACCCCGGTATGCCTGGGCACGTGCGCCGGATCGTCTCGTCGTTCTCCACCGACCACGAGGTCGCCCATGACGTCCACATTTGACGCAAGTCGTCTTCGTGGCGCGGGGCAAGCGGCTCTGCCCGCATCATCGCGTGCGCAGGCAACTGCTGGAGCTGAGCGAGTGGCGGTGGGCGCTGGCACCCAGGTTCGACCCCGATGTCCGGTCCGCGGCCGAACGCACAGCAAGAGTGCGCGGACTTTCCGGGACGGACCTGGATTCCGCCGTCGAGGCCGCGCAGCTGAAGGCCGCGGTCAACCACTCGCGGCGGGCGGCGGGCACGGCGTACCCGGAGGCCACGCAGGACGGCTCCGGATTGGACAGTGAGTGCGCGTGGTGGGTCGCCGTGGCGCAGGCGTTCCGCGGCTCCCCCGTGGTGAACGCCGCCATCACCGAGGCGCGCGTGCACAGGGTACGCGGCGTGCTGTTCACGTCTCCCGGTCGTCAAGGGCCCGGCGCAGCGCTCGAACCCCGTGGTACATCCGGGATTTCACGGTTCCCGGCGGAACACCGAGCATGTCGGCGACCTCGTTGACGGTCCGCCCGCGCAGGTAGGTCTCCTGGATGACCTCGCGTTGCGCGCGCGGCAACTTGTCCAGCGCGCGGTGCACGACCATCGCGGACACCGCCTGGTCGGCCGGATCGGGAACGCTGACGTAGTCCTCGTGCACCTCTTCGACCTCGTACGGCCGTGCCCGCCTGCTGCGCCGGTCGTCGATCACGACCCGCCGCGCCACGGTGCACATCCAGGCACGCAACAGATTCGGCCGCGGATCCAACCTGCTCGCGTTGCGCCAGGCCCTGATCAAGGTCTCCTGCACGACGTCTTCCGCCCAGTGCCGGTCGTAACCGGTCAGCCGCAGTGCGTACGGCATCAGCGAGACGCCCAGCTCCTGATACGCGACTTGACCCATGCGCCCATGGTCTTTTGTTGTGGCACAACGGTCCATACGCTAGTCACGATCCGCATACGGGCTGCGACGGTTGTCAGATCTGTGCCCGATCACACGGGCAAAGGAAGGAAGGGAGGGACATGGTCGGCTTGGGGGTGAAACCGGCCAGGCCCCTCCCAAAGTCGGCGGCTGGTGCTGGGGACACCGCGATGCCGCCTGTCACCGCGCAGCTGTCACGCTATGGTGCGCGGTGCCATGCGAGCACGACCAGCGTGGGTACTACTACCGTTGCAGATAGTCCCAGCCGGTTGGCACGCTTGTGCTCTCAACTATCACTGAGCGGGGAGCGGCTCGGGAGTGGTTGGCTGTTGCCTCGTCAGCAGGCAACGAACGGGGGAGATGGGAGGACGCCGTGTCCGCGTTCGGCAAGCGGCTGCGGGAAGCCAGGCAGGCCGCTGGGTGGTCGCTGCGCGAACTGTCCGCCCGTGTGCACTACAACACCGGCTATCTCAGCAAAATAGAGAACGGTCTGCGCCCTGCGTCCATCGAGCTCGCCAAGAGGTGTGACGCCGAACTCGGGACGACGCTGGCCCAGCTGATCCCGCCCGCGGTCGCGCGGTCGGCACAACGCCCGGCACCACGGCAACTGCCCGCGCACCACCCGCGGATCGTCAACCGCGCCGAGGACATCGCGGCGCTGGACGCGATGCTCGACAGCGACCGGATGACCATCGCCGTCATCTCCGGGACCGCCGGGGTCGGCAAGACGACCCTGGCCCTGCACTGGGCACACCGGATCCAGCACCGCTTCCCGGACGGCCAGTTGTACGTGGCCATGCACGGATTCGGGCCGCAGCCACCGTTGGACGCCAGCCGGGTGCTGCGCGGATTCCTGCAGGACCTCGGGGTCGCACCGCAGGCCATCCCCGCCGAGGAGGACGAGCGGGCCGCGATGTTCCGCAGTCTGCTTGCGGGCAAACAAGTTCTTGTCGTGCTGGACAACGTGGCCGACAGCGACCACGTGCAGTCGTTGTTGCCGGGCAGCCCGGACTGCGGCGTGATCATCACCAGCCGGGACCGCCTCGACCGACTGGTCGCCCTTTCGGGCGCACAACGCCGCACACTCGAACTGTTCGACGTGAGCACCAGCCGTGAACTGCTCGCCATGCGGCTCGGCGCGCAAACCGTTGTCTCGGAATCGGATGCGGCGACCGAACTGGCCCAGCTGTCGGCGGGGCTGCCGCTCGCGTTGAGCATCGTCGCCTCACGGGTCAACACGAGCTTCGTGACCCCGTTGCGGTCACTGGTCGACGAGCTGACCGAGGCCCGGCTCGACGGGCTCGACCTCGGCGAAACCCTGGACCTCAGAACGGTGTTCTCCTGGTCGTGCGACCGGTTGTCGCCGACCGCGGCCCGGATGTTCCGGCTGCTCGGCGTCTTCCCCGGCCCCGACATCGGGGTGCACTGCGCCGCCGCGCTGGCCGGGAGCGACGCCGGCCAGGCGAGACGCGACCTCACCGAACTGGTCCGCGCGCACCTGCTCAGCGAGCAACACCCCGGCCGGTACGGGTTCCACGACCTGCTGCGGGTCTACGCGACCGAACAGGCGGCGTTGGAGTACACACGGGACCCGTTCGGCCGGGTGCTCGACCACTACCTGCACACCGCGATGTCCGGTGACAAACAGCTCTACAGCAACCTGACGGGGTTCGAAGCCGATCCACCCGCCGACGGCTCGAACCCGCGCGAGCTGACCGACTACCCGAACACCATCCGCTGGTTCGACGACGAACACCACTCGTTGATGGCGTGTGTGCAGCAGGCCGCCGACCAAGGCTGGGACAACCACGCGTGGCAACTCCCCCGCGCACTGGCCGGGTTCCTCCGGCTGCGCGGGCACTGGCAGGACTGGGCCAACACGCAGCGGATCGCTTTGCGGACCGCGCAACGGATCGGCAACAAGTCCGCCGAGGCGGACGCACATCGCCTTCTCGCGCAGGCGTATCACAACCTGTACGAGTACTCCGAGACCGTGCACCACGCCGAGCAGGCGATCGACCTGTACGGCCAGCTCGGTGACCGCAGCGGTGAAGCGTTGGCACACCGCCATTTGGCGTGGACGTACCACGAGAAGACCGACTACGAACGGGCAATGGCCCACCACCGGCAGGCGCTCGCCCTGTTCCGGTGGAGTGAACACCGGCTCGGCGAGGCCAGCAGCCTGAACGGGCTCGGGTGGACGACCGCGCATCTCGGCGACCACCAGGCCGCCCTCGGTCTGTGCGAACAGGCGCTGCGGATCGCCGACCAGTTGCGGGACAAGCACATGCAGGCCGCAGTCCGGGACAGCCTCGGCTACATCCACCACCGGATGGGGTCACTCGGCCAGGCGGCCGAGCACTACCGGTACGCCATCGCCGGTTTCCGGGAGCTGGGGAGTTCCTACTTCGAAGCGCTGTCCCTCAACAACCTGGGTGACGTCCAAGAGGCCGAACAGGACTGGACCGGCGCGGCCGAGTCGTGGACGGCCGCGAAGGCCATTTTGGACTACCTCCGGCACCCCAAAGCCGCCGAAGTCGGCGCCAAGCTGGGGTAGGCGTCACATGAGGTGAGAAAGGCGGAAGGCCCGCACCGGCAGGTACGGGCCCCACGCCACGATGTGCTGACTCAGATCGCGCGCACGCTCTGGGCCTGCGGGCCCTTCTGGCCCTGGCCGATCTCGAACTCGACACGCTGGCCCTCGTCCAATGACCGGAAGCCGCTGCCCTGGATCTCCGAGTAGTGCACGAACACGTCGGCGCCCCCGCCGTCCTGCTCGATGAACCCGAAGCCCTTCTCGCCGTTAAACCACTTAACGGTGCCTTGCGCCATACCACTATCTCCCTGAAATACAGCCCGGGTCGTCACAGCGATGACCCGCGGCCAGCGTCCATACTGCCACCCAATGCCCGGACTGGCATAGCGGGCTGGGGCAACTGATCGAAAAAGCATCGCTGACCTGGGGTGACAGAACGCCTACTGACTGCCGCCAACCGGCAGAGGGGCCGTTCGGCGCTGTCTGAGGCCGTCGAACGACAGCACGGCGAGGGCCAGCCAGACGAGTCCGAAGCCGAAAAGGCGCACCGGCGGCATCGCCTCACCGAACACGGTGATGCCGAGGGTGAACTGCAACACCGGGGTGATGTACTGGAGCAGCCCCATCATGGTCAGCGGCAAGCGCCGCGCCGCTCCGGCGTACATCAGCAGCGGTATCCCGGTGATCGGGCCTGCCAGCACGAGCAGCACGGTGTGCCACACCGACCCGGACACGAACGTGTTGCCCTGCGGTCCGGCGAACCAGAACGTGTACACCAGTGCGATCGGCGCCAGCAAGAGGGTTTCCACCGTGACGCCCTCCGCCGCGGGCACCGCGACGGACTTCTTGAGCACCCCGTACGTGCCGAACGCCACCGCGAGGGTGATCGCGATCCACGGCAACCGTCCATACTCGACGGTGAGGACGACCGCGGCCGCGGCGCCGACGCCCACCGCCAGCCACTGCGCGGCACGCAGCCGTTCGCGCAGCAGCGTGACGCCGAGGATTACTGTCAGCAACGGATTCAGGAAGTAACCGAGTGACGTCTCGACCACCTGGTTGGTGTGCACTCCGTACACGTAGACCAGCCAGTTGACCGCGATCACGAACGCGGCGAGCACCAGCTTCGGCTGGAACGCGTCACGCAGGCCACGCAGCCTGCGCAGCGCGGCCAGCAACAGCACGCCGAAAACCGCTGTCCACACGCAACGGTGCACCAGAACTTCCAGCGGACCAGCGGGTTTGAGCACCGCGAAGTAGAGCGGGAACAACCCCCACAACGCGTACGCGGCGATCGCGTACCCCAGGCCTTTACGGATCTCCACCCGGCCAGTGTCCCCGCAGCGCGGCGGCCAGTTGCGCGCGCCCGGCGATGCGGAGCTTGCGGTAGACCTTGGTCAGATGTTGTTCGACAGCACGCTGAGTGACGTACAACTCGGCCGCGATCTCGCGGTTGGTCCGGCCACGCACAGCCATCGACGCGACGCACATCTCTTGATCGGTCAGGCTGCACGAGTCCTGCCGTGAGCGCCGTCCTCCTGCCGCACGCAGCTCGTTCGCCGCCGTCGTCATGACGGGCACAGCCCCGCACGACTTCGCCAAGTCGTACGCACGCCGGTACACCGGGCGCCGGTCAGCGGGTGGCAGGTACGCGCCCCAGCCGAGCAGCGAACGGGCCAATTGGAGCCGGGCGGGTGAGTCGTTGAGCACCTGGACGGACTCCGCCAGCAACTCGGCGCCCTGTTCCTGTGCGGCGATACCCGCCACTCGCAGCGCGTTGCCCAGCGCTCGCGGGCGCCCCCACCGCCGGGCCAGCACGACTTCCTCTTCGACGAGCCGCAGCGCGTCCATCGGCCGCCCGAGCGCGAGGTACTCCTCGGCCGCGTGCGACCGCCACGCCGTCCCGCCCGGGTTGACGACCCCGCGCTTCACCAGCCGCTTGCCGCATTCCAACAGGTCGAGCAGGGCACCGCCGTGGTCGCCGAGCCGGGCGCGGACGATGCCGCGGTGGTAGAGCACCCGGTCGAACCGCCGTGCCGCGGGCACCGCGCCGTCCAGCCGGTGCGCGGCGAGCAGGTCGAGCCCCCGCTGGGGGTCGCCCATCTCCGCCCAGGTCGAGCAGAGCGCGGTGACCGCGAGGGTGACCACCCGCTGACGGCCGAGCTTGAGCTGGTCGAAGATCTCCAGCGCCGCACCACCCGCGGCCGCCGCGTCGGCCAGCCTGCCCAGCCGCAGGCAGATGTGCGCGCGCAGGGAGTGCACCTGCGCCGCCGCGACCGGCACGTCCCGGCTGGCGGTGACCGCGAACGCCGCGTCACACAGCTCCAGCGCGGCTTCGAGCTCGTCCGCGATCATCAGCGCGATCACGATGTGGGTGAACGCCGCGCGGTCGATGATGTCGCCGACGGCCCCGTCGACCAGGCTGGACGGCACGGCGCGGATCAGCGCGGACGCCCGGCTGGGGTCCTCGCCGCGCATGCAGTCGCGGAACGCCAGCAGCGCGTCGAGGAACAGCGCGTTCTTCGCCGACATGTCCGGTTCCGCACGCAGCCGCGCCAGCCTCGGCGCCAGCTCGGCGTCGACGCAGGACTCCTCGAGAATCAGCCGGGAGGCGTAGAGCCGCAGCGAGTGCCCGAGGTCCGGGTCCTTGTCGGCGACGGCCTGCGCCGCGGTGTCGAGCGCGGTGACCGCACGGCCGCGGTCCTGGCGTTCGGCGATCTCGTAGGCCAGCGTGAGGGTCAGCCGGGCCTCGTCGACCGGGTCGGCGATGTGCCCGCTGGCCTGGGTGAGCGACTCGAACGCGGCGTCCGGATCGAGGTGGGTCTCCAACTGGCCGAGCTGCCCGACGATCTCCGCGCGCAACCCGTTGGCGGGCAACGGCTCGCGCAACAGCCTGCGCAGGTACCGGGCAGCGCGGTCCGGGCTCTGCTCGCGGCGGGCGGCGTCCCGCAACGCGTCGACGGCCCACTGCTGCCCGACCGGGCCGCTGGCCAGCAGGTGCTCACCGGCTGGTTCCCCACGGCTGTGCAGGAATTCGGCCGCGCGGCCGTGCGCGGTCTCCCGTTCGGGGCTGGTGATGGTGTGCAGCAGTGCTTTGGCGGCGATCGGATACGTGATCGCCAGTGGTTCCGCCGCGACGAAACCGAGTTCGGCGAGCTTGGCCGCGGCCGCAACGCCGCGCTCGACGTCCAGACCGGCGACCGCTGCCGCGAGCGGGATCGAGATCCCGTCGATCAGCGCAACGGCCTTGGCGATCGCGAGCACGTCCTCGCCGTACCAGCGCAGTCGTGGCACGAGGCTGGTCGCGACCGTGGACGCCGCGGCGTCGATCCCCGCGGCCGTCATGGGTTCACGCGCCGCGAGCAGTTCCCTGAGCAGGTACGGGTTCCCGTCGGTGGCGTCGCGGCAGGCGGTCACGTACTCGGCGGGGGCGGGGCCGATCATCCTGGCGCAGCCGGCCAGTTCCAGGCCACGCAGCCGGATCCGCGCCGGTGGTCCGACCAACTCGTTGACCAGGCCGGACCGCACGGGACCGGCGGTCAGGATCATGCTGACCGGCAGGTCGACCATGCGGTGGTGGACGAACGTCAGCCACCGCACGGACTGCTCGTCGGCTTGGTCCACGTTGTCGACACCGATGAAGACCGGTTGCTGCGCGGCGAGCGCGCGCAGGTACCGCGTGGCGAACCTGAGGACCTGGTGGACGTCCCTGACCAGGTCGAAGTCGTCGAGCTTGCCGGGGAAAAGCTGTTCGACGACCCCGAACGGCAGGTCGCGTTCCACCGCGGACGCCGTCGCCAGCCGAACGGCGAATCCGGACGCCTGCGCCTGCCGCGCCATTTCGGCGAGCAACGCGCTCTTGCCCGAACCGAGTGTGCCTTCGACACACGTCATTCGATGTCGAGCATGCGCTTTCAAATCGGACACGCCGTTTCCGACATCGAGAACACCGGTCATCAGAATTTCTCCCGGGTCAAGGTAGACGTGAACAATATCATCGCCACGATTACCGGGTACCTAACAAAAAGGCATAACTCTACGATTATGACCCCCTGCCGTACTGCGGGGAAACCGCCCGGATGCTGGGAACTCATGCAGCACAGCTATATCGGGCGCGGTGGATCGGCCGCCACGCGAGCCCCTCGCCGCCTGGCAGTACCGCTCAACCGGTGGCACGAGTGTGCCAGTCGCCGGTACACACTATGCGAAAGTAGGTTATTCGGCGCGGCGCCCGCTTGTATGCTCCTGCCGAACACAGCACGTCGCCACAGTCCCGTTCAGCAAAGAAGTCGAATAGTCAATGCCTACGCTCGCCGACATGTACGACGGATTTCTGTTCGAGCTGGAAGGATTACTGGACCGAAACACCGGGGTGATCCCTTTCACAGCCGACACGGTCGCCCGCCTGCGTCCCGTCGCCTTCGTCAGCGCCACGCGGACTCCTGCGGGCGCTGTCTCGCTGCTGACCAGCCTGAACCTGTACGCACCCGGGTCGCATGTGGTGACGCAGGCGCAGGCATCGGCGCGGCTGCTGGACGGCCTGGTTCCGGCCCAACGGGACGAATCCATCCTCGCCGGCGCCACGGTCACGGGCGGCCTGCCGTACCAAGCGCTGCTGCGTGAGGCCATCCGGCTGACCGGGGCCTGGTACCCGATCGCGGTCAGCCAGTCCTTGGCGTTCGTCGCGGCCGCGCGGCAGATCCACGTCCCCGGCGTGCTCGTGTTGAACGAGTCGACCGACCTGCGTTCGTTACTCCTGATCCCGCAGGGTGAGCGGCCGACGTTCGTCGCGACCGACCTGCGGGATCTGTTCCGCCACCAGCCGATCGTGGACTGCGACGCGCACTACTGGGAATGTGAGGGCTGGATCGCGACGGTGACCCACGGCAAACTGCGACTGCACCCGGGCCCGCCCGCGGCCCTCAGCGCGGGCGCACGGGTGCTGTGCGCGGCGGCGTGGAACTTCCGCGGTTCGGACCTGGAGATCGACTCGGCCGTGGAGCTGTTCACTTCCCTTGCTGTCTGAACACGACGAAGTCGTCCTCGTCGTCGCACAGCACGAGCTTCACGTCACCGGTGAGCCCGCTCGGGCTGCGGTAGGTGATTATCGAGCCGTTCTGGTCACCGTGGGTCCACCCGCGTGCGGTCACCACCTTGGCGATGTCCTGCTTGACCACCTCGGGGTCCGCGTCGATGACCGCGGCGACCTCGATGGTCTCCCCGGTCTGCTTGCCCCTCGGCTCCTGCACGCTGTCGTCGGGCAGCGGCGGGACGGGGTTCGGCTTGAACTCGTCGACCGGCAGCCCGGTCGCCATCACATCCTTGGCCCCCTGGCACGTCCGCGCCCTGTCCGAATCCGCGCGCACCGGCCCCGCACACCCCGCGGCCACCAGCACAAGCGCCATCACAAGAACCCGCCCCTGCATGACATCGACCTTATCCGGACGATCAAGCCGACGCCGCCCGTTTGACCAACCTCACCAGGCCGATGCGGACAAAGACAAAATAGACACGGTCCTGAGTGGATTACAGCGCACACGCCAGCGGGCCGCCATTGTACGTCATCGCGTCGGTCAGCGACGCGAGCAGGTCCATCTCGGTGTTCGTCGCCTCCGCGTACGCCCGGTGCAGGTTGAGCACGATGCGCTCGGCGTCCGGCAGGTCCGCGAACTCGCCGAGGTCGCAGTCCTTCGCGGCCTCCAACGGCGTCCAGCCCCGGTCGAGACCCGCGGCCGCTGTGGCCTGGACCATTTTGTAGTACCGGGCGTGCGAGTCGAGCACCTCGCCGAACGCCGAGCCGTCGAGGACTGGGCCGTGTCCCGGCACGACGTGGGCCGCCGAGAAGCCGCGCAGCCACTCCAGCGAACGCAACGCGCCGCTCACCGAACCCATGAACACCAGCGGGGTGACCTTGTGGAAGATCAGGTCACCGGTGAACAGCACCTTGGCCGACGGCACCCACGCGACCGCGTCGCCCGGGGTGTGCGCGCTGTAGCCGGGGTGCTCGAGCGAAACGGCGATTTCGCCCGCGTACACGGTCATCGACGAGCCGAAGGTCACAGTGGCCGCGCGGATCTCGGAGATCTCCCAGTCCGGCGCGGGCGACCAGACCGGCGGCGTGTTCTTCAGGATGAAGTCCGCGAGCAGACCGTCACGTGTCAGCCGGTGGGACACGATCGTGGTCGAGGACGGCAGCAGGGCGTTGCCGTACGTGTGGTCGCCGTGCAGGTGGGTGTTCACGGCGATGTCGACGGACGCGCCATTGGTCACCTCGGCAACCGCTTCCAGGAAACGGGAAGTACGGTGGCGCGTCGCACATGTGTCGACCAGCACGACTGATGATCCGTCGTGGATCACACCCGCGTTGTTGAGCCACCACGAGCCGTCGGGCTGGACCCAGGCGTGGATCCCGGAAGCCACTTCGTGCAAAGCCGGTGTTTCGCTCATGGCAGTAGAACTTATAGGAGTCTCAGCTGACGACTTCTCCTAGCGGTGCGATCTGCCAACTTTTCAGCCACTTGCGGGCCGAGTGCGCCCAGGAATGGCGAGGGTTCGCCCCGATGGCTGAGGTACAAGTGCTTCTGCGCACGACTCACACCGACGAAGAACAATCGTCGTTCCTCGTCAGTTTCCTGCGACCAGCGCATTGGCAGCGTGCCATCGGCGCAACCGATGATGAATACGACCGGGAACTCGAGCCCTTTGGACGCGTGCAACGTCAGCAGCGAAATCTTCTCGGCCCGCGGATCCCACGTGTCCACCTCGGCGCCCAGCGCCAGCTCGGCCAGGAACGCGGCCGGTTCCAGCCGGGTTGCCAGCGGGTTCAGCAGTTCGAGCGCGTCCTGCACGTCGACCGACTCCGGCACGCGCTGCGCGGCCTGCCTGAGCAACAGAGGCGTGTTCGGACTGTCCACAACGAAATGTTCGACCAGCGCGCGCACGCCGGGGTGCCCGGCAAGCGGTGAGTGGGAGCGCTTCTGGAACGGCAAACCTTCCCGTGCCAACGCCTCCATCACGGGTTTCGTCTGCGCGTCCGTCCGGTACAGCACCGCGATGTCGTCAAAGGACAGTCCACCGTCGACGCCGTCACCCCCGACCCGGCCGGAGTCGTGTGCGTGGAACGACGAGCCGCCGAGCAACTCCTCGATGGTCCGCACGACGAACTCCGCCTCCGACTCGTCGGAAGCGGCCAGGTAGACGCCGATCCGCTCCCGGTCACCCGGTGCCGTGCGCATCGCCTGCAGTTCCCGGTCGGGCACGAGCGTCGTCGGTTTGATGGCCGCGAGCGCGCCTGCCACGATCACCGGGCTGGAGCGGTAGTTGCGGGTCAGCTGGACGGTCCGCGCGGCCGGGAAGTCGTGCTGGAACCGCAGGAAGAACCCGACGTCCGCACCGCGGAACGAGTAGATCGCCTGGTCGGGGTCGCCGATCGCGCAGAGGTTGCCGTTCTGCGGCGTCAACTCCTGCAGCAGCCGGTACTGCAGTTCGTCGACGTCCTGGTACTCGTCGACGCAGATGTGGGAGAACCGCGACCGGTAGTGCTCGACCAGCTCGATCTGCCGGGACAACAGCGTCACCGGCATCGCCAGCAGGTCGTCGAAGTCGACGAGATCCTTGCTGTGCAACGCCTTGTCGTAGCGTTCGACCAGGCCGATCAGGTCACCGTCGATCTCGTCGCCGATCGGCAGCTCCCCCGCGGCGGCCGCGGCGAGCTCGGCGGCGAGCACCCGCTTGGCGCGGGAGATGTCCCGCAGCGCCCGTCGCGGCTCCTCGCCGACGATCTCCCGCAGCAGGGCGATCCTGGTCGCCTCGTCGGCGACACCGAAGTCCGCCGCGAGGCCGAGCACGGCGTGCTGCTCGCGCAGGATCATCAGGCCGAACTGGTGGAATGTGGCCACGGTCAGCTCCGCGGCAGCCGGGATCAGCGCGGCGAGGCGTTCCCGCATCTCCTCGGCGGCGCGGCGGGTGAACGTGATGGCCAGCACCGAGTCGGGCGAAACGTCGTGGGACAGCACGAGGTGCGCGATCCGGTGGGTCAGCGTCCGCGTCTTGCCGGTTCCCGGGCCTGCGACGATCAGCACCTGACCGTCCACAACGGACGCCGCGACGCGCTGGTCCGGGTCGAGACCGTCCAGCAGCGACGACGTGGACGGCGGCGTGATCATCACCGGCGTCACCGGCCGCGTGATCTCGACCAGCGGCTTGATGGCCCGCCGCGACACGACGATCTCCTCGACCGTCGGCACGTCGAACAGCCCGGGGCTCTGGTCGGTCGGCGCGTCCAGTTCACCGGGCGCGAACACCTTGATGGTGCCGTACTCGCCGTCGAACCCGGGATCGCAGCGGACCTGGCCGCGGCGCAACCGGTCGATCGCCTCGTGCACAAGGGGATTGCGGATCCCCTCGAGCGGAGCCTCCATCAGCAGCGGCAGTTCCGGACCGTGCGCGTTGACCAGATCGCTCACCGCCGCGCTGACGGCCTTGCTCTTGGGACCGACCTTGAGGATCTCGCCCATGATCTCCGGCAGCGGGATGATGCTCCAGTACTCGCCCGCGTTCGCCGGGCGCACACCGGGTTCGCGGTCGGCCAGCTCGGCTATCCGGTGCAGCACACCGACAGTCAACGGCTTCGAACACGAAGGGCAGACGCCGCCGAGCTTCTTGGTCTCGCCGGGTTCCATCCGCACGTCGCACTTGCGGTGCCCGTCGAGGAAGTACTTGCCCTCTTCGGGAAACATGTCGACCGTGCCGACGTACCCGGTGCCGTCCCGCAACGCGTCACGCAGCTTGAAGTAGTCCAACTCGGTGTCGAACACGGTGGCGTTGCGGCCGAGGATCGGCGGCGAGTGCGCGTCGGAGTTGCTGACCAGCCGGTAGGAGTCCAGTCCGGACACCCGCCAGTTCATCGACGGGTCGCTGGACAGCCCGGTCTCGACGGCGAAGACGTGGTCGGCCAGGTCGGCGTAGCAGTCCGCGACCGCGTCGAAACCCGACTTCGAGCCGAGCACGGCGAACCACGGCGTCCACACGTGCGCGGGCACGAGGTACGACCCCTCGCCCGACTCCAGCGTGATCTCCAGCAGGTCGCGGGAATCCAGACCGAGAATCGGCCGCCCGTCGGACCCCAGGTTGCCGATCTTGGCCAGCGCGGCGGTGAACTTGTCGGCGGCGTCGAACGACGGCACGTAGCAGAGGTGGTGCACCTTGCGGGTGCGGTCGTCCCGCTTGTAGATCGTCGAGATCTCCACTTCCAGCATGAACCGCACATCGCCGTGGCACGAGCCGGGTAGCGTGCGCAGCACGTCGGCGTCGACGTCGTCGCGCAGCTTGAACAGGCCGGGCTCGGCTGGCTCCAGCGTCTCGCGCAGTTCCCGCGCCCACGCCGGATGGGTGAAGTCACCGGTGCCCAGCACGGTGATCCCCTTGCGCCGCGCCCACCACGCCAGGTTGCGCACGTCACAGTCGCGGCTGCACGCCCGGCTGTGCTTCGAGTGCACGTGGAGATCAGCGTAATAACGCACTGACGGATCCTGCCATGAGCGCGACAAAAACCCACGGAGGGTCGGCGACACGCGCCAGTCGATCATGCAGGTTCCACGTGGATCAGCCAAGATCCACCGATCGGGCAACCAATCGGTGGATGTCCGCATACCGCCATCCCGGTGACGATGACGGTCATGGTCAGCCGTCGCGCACTGCTCTGTGCAGCATCAGCAGGAACGTTTTCCCTCGTCATGGGCGGTACCGCCGCTGGGGGAACGCTGGGGAAAGCGGCGACGCGACCAGTGCCGGGATGGTACGACGAGGTCAAGCTGGGCATCTTCGTCCACTGGAACGCGGCGGCCATCCCGGCATTCGCCCCTGTGCACCTGCTGCGCGACCTCGTCGCGCCGGGCACGCCGAACGTGCCACTACGCCTGCAGCAGCAGACGTGGCGCACGCTGCCGTACGCCGAGATGTACCAGAACACGATGGCCGTCGCGGGCAGTGAAACAGGCCGCTACCACGCCGAGCACTACGGCACGATGCCGTACGACGGGTTCGTGGAGCAGTTCCGCGACCGGATGATCCCGGGGTGGGACCCGGGACCGTGGGCGGAGCTGTTCCAGCAGGCCGGGGCGGGGTACGTGGTGCTGACCACGAAGACCGAGGACGGCTTCCTGCTGTGGCCGAGCCGGCACACCAACCCGCACAAGCGCGGATGGCAGTCGCCGCGCGACGTGGTCGGCGAACTCGCCGGAGCGGTCCGGGCGCGCGGGATGCGGTTCGGCGCGTACTACTCGGAAGGAATGGACTGGACCTTCGGCGGTATCCCGATCACCGACGACACCAAGCTGATCGAGGCGATGCCGCAGGGCGAGCAGTACGCCCGCTACACCGACGCGCACTGGCGTGAACTGGTCACCCGCTACCGCCCAAGCGTGCTGTGGAACGACTACGGCTTCCTGCCCAACGCGGACGCGGAGGCGTTGTTCGAAACCTATTACGCCACGGTGCCGGACGGCCTGGTCAACGACCGTTTCGACATGAGCCGCCCGCTACCGGCCGACTTCGTCACGTTGGAGTACGCCGCGACGACCGGCCCGGCGGACCGCAAATGGGAGGCGTGCCGCGGCATCGGCACCTCGTTCGGCTACAACAGGCTGGAGTCGGACGCGAGCTACCTGAGCGAGACCGCGTTGGTGCACCTGTTCGTCGACATCGTCGCGCACGGCGGCAACCTGCTGATCAACGTCGGACCGACCGGCACCGGCCAGATCCCCGCCGCACAACGTGAACGCCTGCTGGGCCTGGGGAAGTGGTTGCACACCAACGGCGAGGCGATCTACCGGACGAGGCCGTGGGACCGCGCCAAGGGGATCACCTCGATGGGCCAGCAGATCCGTTACACCACCTCGAACAACGCGGTGAACGCGATCGTCCTCGACAGCCCCGGCCCGGTGGTGGAGATCGACATGACACCCGGTCCACGCGCGACGATCACCCTGGCGGGCACCAGGGACCGGTTGCGCTGGGAACCGACGCCGCACGGAGCACGAGTCCAGTTGCCACGATCAGCGGCCCGACAGCCCGCGTACGCACTGCGCATCCGTTAGCGGTTGGACACCCTCAGCGTTTTGGCACTCAGTGTCAACGTTCGAGCGCGTCCTCGATCCGGCTCATCACGTTGGCGAGCGGCATACCCCGGCGCATCACCGCGACCACGACATCGTCGTCGGCGTCGTCGGCGCGTGCGGCGGTCAGTCCCAGCGTTTCCCGGATGTACCGGAACGCGCGGTCGGCTTTGCCGAGCACATCGCCCTTGCCGCCCGCCTTGAGGTACTGCCGCAGAACGTGGTTGTGCGCGGACACGACCGCCGAGGCGGCGACTTCGGCCCACAGCGCGCCGTCGGGTTCGTCACCGACGCGGTCGACCAGATACCGCGTGACGGCGATGTGGTAGCTGTGCGCGCTCGCGATCTCCCTGGCGCGCAACTGGGGGAAGTCCCTGGTCAAACGGTACCGCTGTACTGCGATGACACCCTCGGCGAGGTACGCCTCCAGCACCCCGTGCACAGCGCGGCAGGCGACCGCCAGCGGTGGCTCGTCCTGGGGCGCGGTCGCGAAGACCTCGGCGACGCGGACGAGGCGGGCCTCGTGGTCGGGGAAGATCACGTCTTCCTTCGAGGGGAAGTAGCGGAAGAACGTCCGCCTGCCCACCCTCGCCGCCGCGGCGATCTCGTCGACGGTCGTCTCCTCATACCCCTTTGTCAGGAACAGGTCGATCGCGGCCGCGGTGAGCGCCTCGCGGACCCGTCGCCTGCGGTCGGGCACCCCGCTCGTCATGACCGAAAAAGTAGCACGGGGTGTTGCGCTGTGGCACTGAGTGCCATTAGTGTGTTGAATCACGCTCACCAACGGAGGTCGCGATGAACCCCAGCACCGCCTGCCTGTGCGTCTGCGCCCCAGCCGGTCACCACCACAGCACGTGCCAGTCCACGGCCGAACCGGGACTGAGCGTCGCCCTGAGCCAGTCAGTGACCAGGCCCATCCGGGTGCCGGCCTGCCGCCCCTGCTACGAGGCAGTCCGGCGCGCACTCTGGGCGGGCGTCGGTCTGCGTCTGCACCCCGCGACCGCCGCCAGCGCATGAGTGCCGCGGGGTGCCGGCCTGGCTGTGCCCGGCACCCCGTGCCCGGATGTGCTGCTCAGACCAGGCCGTGGTCCCTCGCGTAGATCGCCGCCTGGGTGCGGTCGCGTAGCCCGAGTCTGCCGAGTATCCGGGAGATGTGGTTCTTCACCGTCCCCTCGCTGAGGAACAGGCGCGACGCGATCTCGCGGTTCGTCGCTCCGGACGCGATCAGCCGCAGCACATCCGTTTCCCTCGCCGTCAGCGCGTCCACGCGGCTCGGCGCGGCGTGCGAACTCAATGCAGCGGCAACGTGGTGCGCGGCAGCGTCGTCCAATTGCGTGACGCCTGCGTGCGCCAACCGGACGGCCTCGGCCAACTGCGCGGCGGGCAAGTCCTTCAGCAGGTAACCCGCCGCCCCGGCACGCAGTGCCTGGATGACGTACTCCTCGTCGTCGAACGTCGTCAGCATCACGACTTTGCACTCCGGCGCGCGTTTCCTGAGCACCGCCACCGCGTCGACGCCGTCCATCCCGGGCATCCGGACGTCCATCAGCACCACGTCCGGGCCCAGCGCGGCGACCTGGTCCACGGCCTGCTTGCCGTCCTCGGCCATCCCCACCACCGAGATGCCCGGCTGGATGTCCAGCAGCGACGCGATGCCTTCGCGGACAAGCCTTTGGTCGTCGACGACCAGCACACGGACCGTCATGAGCGCGGCACCGTCACCGCGACCCGCGTCCCCGAACCCGGCGCACTGTCCACTGTGACCGATCCGCCCACCAGTGCCGCGCGTTCCCACAAGCCCAGCAGCCCGAAGCCGCCGTGATCCGCCCCGGGCTGGAAGCCGCTGCCGTCGTCGCTCACCACCAAGCGGGTGTCTGCTTTGCCGAACGCCACCGCCACGGACACCCGGCCCGCCTGACCGTGCCGTCGTGCGTTGGTGATCGCTTCCTGCGCCGCGCGGTAGAGGGTGGTGACGGTCGCCCGGTCCAGGGCCGGTTCGTCGCCGTCGACCTCGACCGCCACGTCGAGCGCCGTCAGTGCCCCCACCAGCGAATGGCCGGTGCGCAGCGTGCTGACCGAGGTCCGGACGTCCTCCAGCGCGTGGGCCACCGATCCCCTGGCGTCCGCGAGGGCCCGCGCGGCCACGTCGGGATCCCGCGAGGTGAACGCGGCCGCCTTCTCCAGTTGGATGGAGACCGCGGTCAGGTGGTGCCCCAGGCTGTCGTGGATGTCACGGGCGAGCCTGCTGCGCTCGGCGGCCGCGGACAGCTCGGCGACCTTCGCCGCCGCGCGTCGCTCACGGACAGCGACGTCCGCCATGGCCACCGCCAGGATCAACCCCAGGCTGAACATCAGCACGTCGGACACGTAGTTCGCGTCCCGGTACCAGCCAGGCACCCACACCACGAAACTCACGACGAGCAACGCGAAGCACAGCCCGCCGAGCCCAAGTCCGGCCATCCGACCGAACGTCAGATACGCGGCGAACGGCACCAGCACGAACAGGACCCGGGACAAGCTCGACTCGTCCAGCGCGACCACGACCGAGAACAGCACCAGCCTGGCGGCCAGGAACAACACCGCGTGCGAACGCTCCACCGCGTCGAGGACGAACAACACCGCGATCGCGGCCACGAAGCCGAAGACCCGCAACGGATGCGGCTCGCCCAGACCGGCGAAGACGTAGTAGAGCCCGGCCAGCAGCACGACTCCGTAGACCGCGCCGGACACCCACGGCATCTTCATCCCCCGAGCCTACGGCTGTTCGGACACGGCACGGTCAAAGTCTGGCCAAAGGTCATGTGCCTCCGCCATGACCGCGGGCACTTCCGCGTGACTGGCTGCCGCGCCTAGCTTCTGCCGTGCGATCCCTTATCTGTCAAGGAGTTCTCATGCTTTCCAGATGGTTCGGACTGGCTGCCGGGCTGTGCGTCGTCCTGCCCGGCTCCGTCGAGGCGTTCACCGGGGAGACCGCCGCGACCAGTTTCGTCGTCGGCGTCTCCCCGGCGCTCGCGCTTCCGTTGCTCGTCGGGCTGCACCTGCGCCAGCGAGCGGCGTCCGGCGCGTTCGGCGCGTTCGGCGAACTGGCGTACACGCTCAACCTGGTCGGGCTCGGGCTGTTCGGCGGTGCCGCGTTCACCCTCAACATGGTCCTCTTCCACCTCGACAATCCCGTACTCCCGGCCGCGACCAGGTTCGCTTTCCTCGGCAGCGCGGTGGTGTTCGCGATCGGGACCATCCTTTTCGGAGTCACGATGCTGCGCGGCGGCGTGTACCCGAAGGTCCCGGTCGTGGCCTACACGGTGGCGTTCCCGTTGCTCGCCGTCGCCGCGCGGCTGCCGGACACCCCGGTGACCAGCGCGGTTCACGTCATCGCAGGCGGATCGCTGATCTGGCTGGCCGGGACCCTGGTGCCGGAGCGTCAGGTGGCGAGGACTTCCTGAGCGACCGCCAGCGCGCGGTTGGCCGTCGGGACACCCGCGTACAGGCCGACCTGCAGCAGGACCTCGGAGATCTCCTCCTTGGTCACGCCGTTTCGCAGCGCCGCGCGGACGTGCATGGCCAGTTCGCCCTCGTGTTGCAGCGCCGCGAGCAGCGCGAGGGTGATCAGGCTGCGGGACCGGCGGTCCAACCCCGGCCTGCTCCAGATGTCGCCCCACGCGTTGCGGGTGATGTAGTCCTGGAAGTCGCGCGTCACGTCATCCGTCCGCGCGATCGCGCGGTCGACGTGCTCGTCGCCCAGCACTTCACGCCGGACCCGCATGCCCTGCTCGTAGCGTTCCTCGTCGTTCACCTTGCGTTCCAATCCACGCGCCTGACATTCTGAGACTTAAAGTACGCTTGAAGGTCAAGGGCGGGGTATGCACACCAGGGACCTGCTGGGGGTCGGTGAGGTGGCGCGGCGCAGTGGCTTCGCGCCGTCGGCGCTGCGTTACTACGACAGCCTCGGCCTGATCACGTCGACGAGGACAGCCGGTTCCCAACGCCGGTACGAACGCGGCGTGCTGCGACGGCTCGCGTTCATCCGCGCGGCCCGCAACGTCGGCCTGACGCTGGAGGAGATCTCCGCCGCGCTCGCCACGCTGCCCCAGGGCCGCACACCGACCAAGGCGGACTGGGCCAAGCTCTCCCGCGGCTGGCGCGAGCGGATCAACGAACAGATCGAGGCGTTGGAGTCGCTGCGCGACAAGCTCGATTCGTGCATCGGCTGCGGGTGTCTGTCCATGCGGACGTGCGCGTTCTCCAACCCGGACGACGAGCTCGGCGACCGGGGCCCGGGAGCCCGCTACCTGCCGGGGCGGCTGCGTGCAGCCGACGCCGGTTGAGGTGGCAAACTCCGAGCCATGGAATACCAGCTCAAGGCCGAGGTCGCCCCGCCGGCAGGCACCTCGGAACTGGACGCACTGCACCGCCACGGCGTCGTGTCGCTGCTCGACGAGCAGCTCGACCTGCTGGCCGGCATCGAAGGACCCGACGGTGTCGAGATCGAACCGCTCGATCACGAGGTGTCCGCCCACCCGGGTGGCGCGTCGATCAAGTGGCTGGTCGAGGCTCCCGCGCTGGCATTCGCCGAGGAGGCGGCACGTGCGGTGCTGACCGAGCTGCTCGAGCGCACCGAGCTGCTGGCCAACTGGTCGGTCGGGACGTGCGAGGTCACCGTCAGTGACGAGGACCTGGAGACGGCGCTGGAGGACGAGCCCGCCGAAGCCGACGACGAGCTCGAAGAGGACGCGGTCGAGCTGATCGAGCTGTCCGGCGAGGAGCTGGACGAGCGCCGCGACCTGCTCGCGAACGCCTCCGAGCTGGTGACCGCGCTCGGCACGGACTCGTTCGGCACCGAGGACGGCGTCAGCGCGGAGCAGGCCCAGCTGGTGGCGGGCGCGCTGGCCGAGGCCGTCGTCGTGGTGATCGACGAGCTGTTCGACGACGTCAACGCGCTCGACGAGGACGACACCACCGCCGACCAGCACGACGAGCTGCTGGTGATCGACGAGCTGCCGACGGCGTTCGCCGACCAGTACTCGGCCTGGTTCGCCAAGCGGTTCCTGATCGCGACGGTGATCGTGGGCGAGCGGCTGACCGAGGACGAGTGGCGGTCCCCGACGAACACCGCCGAGGCGCTGGCGCTGCACGTGCTCAAGGGCCGTGCGCGGACCGAGCTGGCCTCGTCGGGCCTGTTGGACGAGGACACGCTCAAGCGCGCCTTCGCGGCGTTCGACGAGACGGCGTTCGACGACCTCGAGCACGAGGCGCTCTACGGCGAGGACGCCGAAGGCTCGGTTGTGGACTGGCTGCCGACGATCGCCAAAGCATGACGTCATCGATCGGCCCGGGTGTGTCGAGTCCGGGCCGATCGGATCGTCATTCTCCTGACGAAGGAGGATCGTGATGCGCTACATGCTGTTGATCTACGACTGCCACCGCGAGCAGATGCCGGACAACTACCGCGATGTCGTCAACGCCTACGCCGAGCACCTGAAGGACCGCGGTGTGTTCGTCGCCGCGGATCCGCTGCACCTGCCGGACACGGCGACGACGGTGCGCGTGCGTGACGACGACACGCTGATCACCGACGGACCGTTCGTCGAGACACACGAGCACCTCGGTGGGTACTTCATGCTGGACTGCAAGGACCTGGACGAAGCCATCGAGCTGGCGGCCTTGTGCCCGATGGCCAAGGTGGGTTCGGTGGAGATCCGGCCGGTGCTGGAAGGCATCCTGCGGTAGATGGACGCCATCGAGCGGGTGTTCCGGGAACAGCGGACACGCATGCTCGCGGCGCTGATGCGGGTCCTCGGCGACATGGAACTCGCCGAGGACTCGTTGCAGGACGCGCTCGCACAGGCGTTGCGCAGCTGGACGACGGTGCCGGACGACCCGATGGCGTGGCTGCTGACGGTGGCACGCAACCGCGCGATCGACCGGATCAGACGAGCGCGCCGCGCGCCGCAGGAGCCTCCGGTCGCCGTGTTGGAGCACAGCGAGGAACGGCTGCTCAACGTCGGTGACGAGCGGCTCTCGTTGATCTTCACGTGCTGCCACCCGGCGTTGTCGCTGGAAGCACGGGTGGCGTTGACGTTGCAGGCCGTCGCCGGGCTGACCGCGGCCCAGATCGGCCGCGAGTTCCTGGTGCCGGAGACCACGATGGCGCAACGCCTGGTGCGGGCGAAGCGCAAGATCAGGGACGCCGGGATCGCGTTCGCCGTACCGGCGGACCACCAACTGCCTCAACGACTTTCGGCCGTGCTGGCAGTGGTGTACCTGGTCTACACGCAGGGGTACACGGCGGCGGACCACACACTGGCCGACGAGGCGATCCGGCTGGGCAAGCTGATCGCGACCCTGATGCCGTCAGAGCCGGAGGCGCACGGCCTGCTGGCGTTGATGCTGCTCCAGGACTCCCGCCGGAACGCAAGGCGTACACGATCGGGTGATCTTGTCCTGTTGGAGGACCAGGACAGGTCGCTGTGGGACACCTCCCAGATCGCGGAAGGCATCGGAATCCTGGACCGCGCGCTGAGCCGCCGCGAGCCAGGCCCGTACCAGCTCCAAGCCGCGATCGCCGCCGTGCACTCCCAGGCCGCGCGCCCGCAGGACACGGACTGGCTGCAGATAGCCGCCCTGTACACGGAACTGGTGACGCAGCAGCCGACCCCGGTGGTCAGGCTGAACCTCGCGGTGGCGGTCGCGATGGCCGACGGCCCCGCGAGAGGCCTCGAGATGCTGGACTCGATCACCGGCTTGGAGAAGTTCCACCTGATGCACTCGGCTCGCGCGGACCTGTTGCGCCGCTTGGGACTCGCCGAGGAAGCGGCGGAGTCCTACCGCGTGGCGCTGTCACTGGCCACAGAGGACTCGGATCGCCGCTTCCTGCGTTCCCGGCTCACCGAGCTGGGAACTCCATCGAGTTGAGCGCGTCGACGATCTTGCGTTCCTCGAAGGTGAAATGCGACTCCATGATGGCCTCGACGCCGTTGATCTCCCGCAGCGCGTTCGGGCGATCGGTGAAATCGACGTCCTCAAGGCGTTTGAGCATCACGGTGATGATCTCGTGGTCGCGAGCGAGCTCGTCGACAACCGGCTTGAGCTCGGGAAACCGTTGCGCCAGAGCAGGAAACACCCCAACGTCTTCCCCGGTGTGGTGTTTGGTGAGCGCCGCGCAGAACGTCAGGCAGTGCGCCTGGAGTTTGCGCGGCTGCGCGACCCCAGCGTCCACGTCGGCGCGCAACTGGGCAAGCTGCTCACGCAGCCAGTCGTGAATTTCGACGAGTTGAGTGCCAAAAGCCGAGATACGGCTCTTCGATTCCAAGTTCTTCCCTGTAGTACCACGCCTCCGCGCCCTCGACGGTCTCCTTGCCGGGTGCACTGCGACGCTGGGGAAGATGAAATCACCGGTCAGCCGGGTCCGTCAAGCCCCTCGGGACGTGGGTCGATCCACACGACCTCGTGCGGCTCGCCGAAGAGGAGACCGATCACTTTGAGCGACCCGAGTTGCCCGGTCATGTTGTCCACTACCGAGCGCACATCGACACGGTCGGCGGTAGCGAGCCCCCACCCGAGCAGGAAACCTTCGCCGTCGTCCTCGACCGAGCAGATCGCGAACCGGCTCGGCGGATTCTCGACGGCGTCGTTCCGGAGTGTGTAGACGATCTCGTCCAAAGAAGTCATGGAAGTACCGTGACAGAAGGAGATCGTGTCCCAAAAGCCGAGACAACAACCACGATCGGGCGATGCGGATCCGCTGCCCCGCGGGGTCGAATAGGCGTCATGAAAGCTGGTTCGGCCCAGCTCCGCCTACTCGCGGCTGAGCTCAAACACATGCGCGACAAGGCAGGACTGAATGTTCGAGATGCCGCGAAGCTGGCGGGTCTCTCGCGCGCCTCACTCAACAGGATGGAACTCGGACACCGAGTCGTCGCGCCCGAGGACATGGCCACTCTGCTGGTGATCTACGGTGTCGAAGGCGCCGAACGAAACCACATGCTGAACCTGGCTCGGCAACTGGGCCAGCCGCATTGGTGGGAAATCCTCTCTTCACACGGCCGGACCATGGTGGTTCCGCGCTGAACGCTTTCGAGTCGGAAGCGAACCTGGTGACTCACTTCGAATCGCTGCGAGTCCCGGGCCTGCTCCAGATTCCGGAGTACACCAGAGCGATCATGAGCGGCTGCGGCATCTCGCCCGCCGAGAAGGAGAAGCGAGTCGCCATCCGGATCGAGCGGCAGAAGCTCCTCAACCAGCCCAAGCCACATCTTGTCGCGATCCTCGACGAGACTGTCCTACAGCGGCCCGTTGGCGGTCCGTCGGTGATGGCGAACCAGCTGAGAAGCTTGATCGAAGCAACCCAGCGACCCACTACTGACGTGCGAGTCATCCCCCTCGCCCATGGCGCCCACCCCGGCATAGACGGCTCTTTCGTAACCATGGAGTTCGCCAGGGCGGCGCCCATCGTCTACCTTGAACACAAGACGGCATCCCATTTTCTCGATGCACCCGAACTGGTCGCCCCCTACCTTGATGCGAACAAGGTGCTCATGGAGCTCGCGCTCAGTCCGACCGAGTCACTCGACCTCATCGCCCGAACGGCTGAAGAACATGCCAGGACGTGAGACAGGAAAGATCTTGTAAGCGTCTTCGAAAATCTCCTGCCCGGTGTCGAGTTGGGGCTGACCTGGTCGTCCTCCGAGTCAGTTGGTTCCGACTCGAAGGGAAGATCCATGTCTGGCGAAGTCAACTGGTTCGAGCTCGCCGTCGACGACACCGCGAAGGCCACCGCCTTCTTCGGGGGCGTCCTCGGCTGGCAGACCGCGCCGTTCCAGGAGGGTGTGGACTACCACCTGGTCACCAACGGCGCCGCCGGTGCCATCGCGTCCAAGGACTCCGTCACGCCCAACAGCCGCGTCTACTTCAGCGTCGACGACCTCGACGCCTCCCTCGCCAAGGTCGGCGAGCTCGGCGGCAAGCCCGGTGACGCGACACCCATCCCCGGCTTCGGCCGGTACGCGCACTGCGTCGACGACCAGGGCACGGCGTTCAGCCTCTTCCAGCAGAGCTGACCATGGCCGTACGGGCTGGTGGGATAAGTTTGTGGGGTCATGACACTCACCGAACTCGTTCCCGCCAGCCCGGACCCGGACGCCCTCTTCGACGCGTTCTCCACCTGGGCGACCGACCGTGGGCTGAGCCTGTACCCCGCACAGGAGGAAGCCCTCATCGAGGTCGTCTCCGGGTCCAACGTGATCCTGGCGACACCGACCGGCTCCGGCAAGAGCCTGGTCGCGGTGGGTGCGCATTTCGCCGCTCTCGCCGAGCGCCGCCGCAGCTTCTACACCGCGCCGATCAAGGCGCTGGTGTCGGAGAAGTTCTTCGACCTCTGCGAGGTCTTCGGCGCCGAGAACGTCGGCATGATGACCGGCGACTCCAGCGTCAACGCTGGCGCGCCGATCATCTGCTGCACGGCCGAGATCCTCGCCAACATCGCGTTGCGGGACGGCGCCGACGCGGACGTCGGCCAGGTCGTGATGGACGAGTTCCACTTCTACTCCGAGCCCGAGCGCGGCTGGGCGTGGCAGGTTCCGCTCCTCGAACTGCCGAAGGCCCAGTTCGTCCTGATGTCCGCCACGCTCGGTGACGTCACGCGGTTCGAGAAGGACCTCACGCGCCGCACCGGGCGGCAGACCACCACGGTCAGCTCCGCGCAACGGCCCGTCCCGTTGTTCTACAGCTACGCGCTGACGCCGATGCACGAGACGATCGAGGAGTTGCTGCAGACCAACCAGGCCCCGGTCTACGTCGTCCACTTCACGCAGGCGTCCGCGATCGAACGGGCCAGCGCGTTGATGAGCATCAACGTCTCCACCCGGCAGGAGAAGGACGAGATCGCCCGCCTGATCGGGCGCTTCCGGTTCACGTCCGGGTTCGGCAAGACCCTGTCGCGCCTGGTCAGGCACGGCATCGGCGTGCACCACGCGGGCATGCTGCCCAAGTACCGCCGTCTGGTCGAGCGGCTCGCGCAGGCCGGGCTGCTCAAGATCATCTGCGGGACGGACACGCTCGGCGTCGGCATCAACGTGCCCATCCGGACCGTCCTGTTCACCGGTCTGTCCAAATACGACGGCACGAGAACACGGCACCTGAAGGCCCGCGAGTTCCACCAGATAGCCGGGCGGGCCGGGCGCGCCGGGTACGACACCGTCGGCAACGTCGTCGTCCAGGCGCCGGAGCACGACGTCGAGAACGAGCGTTTGCTCGCCAAGGCCGGGGACGACCCGAAGAAGCGCCGCAAGGTCGTGCGCAAGAAGCCCCCCGAGGGCTTCGTCTCGTGGAGCAAGCAGACGTTCGAGCGGCTGATCGCGGCCGAGCCCGAGCCGCTGACCTCGAGTTTCGCCGTCAGCCACACCATGCTGCTGAACGTGATCGGCCGCCCCGGCGACGCGTTCAAAGCCATGCGGCACCTGCTTGAGGACAACCACGAGGACCGCCCGTCCCAGCGCAGGCTGATCAGGCGCTCGATCGCCATCTACCGCGCCCTGCTGGCCGCCGGAGTGGTCGAGAAGCTCGACGAGCCGGACGAAACCGGCCGCACAGTGCGGCTCACGGTCGACCTCCAGTTCGACTTCGCGTTGAACCAGCCGCTGTCGCCGCTGGCTTTGGCAGCGATCGACCTGCTGGACAAGGAGTCCCCGAGCTACCCGCTCGACGTGCTGTCGGTCATCGAGTCCACATTGGAAAGCCCACGGCAGATCCTGTCCGCGCAGCAGCACAAGGCGCGCGGCGAGGCCGTGAACAAGATGAAGGCCGAGGGCATCGAGTACGACGAGCGCATGGCGTTGCTCGAAGAGGTCAAACACCCCGAGCCGCTCGCCGAACTGCTGAACGCGGCGTACGAGATGTACCGCAGCGGCCACCCGTGGGTCGCGGACTACCACCTCGAACCCAAGGCCGTCGCACGCGACATGTACGAGCGCGCGATGAACTTCGCGGACTACGTGGGCTTCTACCAGCTGGCCCGCTCGGAAGGCCTGGTGCTGCGCTACTTGGCGGACGCCTACAAGGCCGTCAAGCAGACCGTGCCGGACGAGGCCAAGACCGACGAACTGCAGGACCTGGTCGAGTGGCTGGGCGAACTGGTGCGCCAGGTCGACTCCAGCCTGATCGACGAGTGGGAGAAGCTGGCCAACCCGGACGACGAGGAAATCCAGCAGCAGGACGACACCCCGCCGGGCGTGACGAAGAACGCGAGGGCTTTCCGCGTCCTGGTGCGCAACGCCTTCTTCCGCCGGGTCGAACTGGCCTCACGCCGCGACTACTACGAACTCGGCCTTCTCGACGCCGCCGACGGCTGGGACTACGAAGCCTGGCAGGAAGCCCTCACGCCGTACTTCGAGGAGCACGACGAGCTCCCCGCCGGTCCTGAGGCCCGCGGACCGCATCTTTTCGTCGTGGAACAGAAGCCGGACAGCTGGCTGGTCCGCCAGATCATCGACGACCCCGCCGGTGACCACGACTGGGCGATCAGCGGCGAGGTCGACCTGGCCGCGTCCGACGAGGCCGGGACGGCCGTCGTGCGGATCACCGAAGTAGGCAACTGACTTCCGGAGTTCACGGCCCCCGTTCGGCACTGCCGGACGGGGGCTGGGACGTGTGCCGCGTTCACACCGCGACCGGCGCGGTGCCCCCTCCCCTGATGTGATGCCGGGACGCCAGCACGACATCTGATCCACCACACCTGATGTGGTGCCGGGACTCGGTCGAGAGACGCCCCTGGCCACAGGCGTCTTCCGCGCTGACACTCCGGATGTCACGAGGTTGGTCCACGGACTCAGGCGCTCCGGAAGCCAGGCCCGTGAACACCACAAACCCGAATGCGGCAACAGCCGCGACCGACTTCTTGTTCCTCGGCATCCGTCGAGCTCCTTCGAGAATCACAACATCATCGATCTTGAAACTGGGTTCACAGGGTAGATGCCTCATTTTCACCGGTTGACTTCGGGTGGCTGATCGGTCGACCAAAAGTGTCAGCGGTGCTCAGACTTCGTGCCGCCTTCATGCGAACGGCTGACAAACACGACACGGGCAGTAGATCGATGTCGACATCGAGTGAAGATCCACTAACCCCGCCGCACCAGCCCGACTTCGCACGCATGCCACAACCAGCACTGATGCTTTTTCCTGGTCCATTTGCCGCGCCGACGACCGCCGGATGGTGCACGCAACGGAGTGATTCTCACCGGATAGATCGCGCGGACTTCCGGTTTGGAAGACACTGCAAAGAGAGGTAGATGGGCCAACCAGCGGGGAGGTACGCCCATGGCGGGAAGCGAGAAACCTGATCAGATCCGACTTTCCGGAATCGTGGAAGGCAGTTCGGTGGTACAGGCGGGTTCCGTCCGTGACATCACGATCAACAAAGGTTCTCGCGACCATCCCGTGCCGTCGCAGCTGCCGCCGCCGCCACAGTCCTTCACCAGCCGTGACAGCGAACTGGCTCGGCTGGATCAATGGTTGGCTGAAAGCTCCGGACTTGTGGTCGCGGTCATCAGCGGCGCCGGCGGCGTCGGTAAGACGACCCTCGCACTGGAGTGGCTGCACCGCGTGAGGAAGAGATTTCCCAACGGAATGCTGCACGCCGACCTCGGCACGTTTTCGTCGAGCGGTCCGGCGGCTCCCGACCACGTTCTCGAATTCTTCCTGTTGGCACTCGGCACACGTGCCGTGGACATGCCTCCCGATCTGCCTCAGCGGCAGGCGCTCTACCGGTCCATGACGGCCGACCGGGCCATGATCGTTCTGTTGGACGACGCTGTTTCCGCCGCTCAGGTCCGGCCGCTGCTGCCCGCCTACGGCAACACCGTGGTCGTCGTGACGAGCAGGCGGCGGCTGGCGGGGCTGAGCCTCGACAGCGCCCGGTTTCTCGAACTCGGCCCGCTGTCCGTCGCGGACTCCGTCCAGCTCATGGACAACATCGTCGGCGCCGGGCGGCTCGCACGTGAGCAGAGTCAGGCCGAGGAGATCGCCCGGCTCTGCGGCGGTATGCCGCTCGCGCTCTCCCTCGTCGGTGCGCGGCTGTCGGCTCGCCCGCACCGCCCGGTGTCCCGGGAGGTCGGCACCCTTCGCAGCGATGACCGGCTCGCGACCCTCACCGTCGACGAGTCGTCGGTCGAGGCGGTCTTCGACGTCAGCTACGGTGAACTGGCCAGTTCGCCCGCAAGGACGTACCGGATGTGCTCGCTGCACCCCGGAAGGCAGTTCAGTCTCGACGCGGCCGCCGCGGCCACCGGTGAGGAGCCCGACGAGGTCGAGGAGTCACTGAGTGAACTGGTCGACTGCCACCTCATCGCGGAAATCTCCGACCGGAGGTTCCGTTACCACGACCTCCTCCGGCTGCACGCTCGTCAACAGGCGAGATGGGTGGATCCGCGGGCCGATCGGGAGGCGGCGGTCCGACGGATGGCCGACTGGTATCTCGACAGATCAGCCGCCGCGGACCTCGCCCTGCGTCCCACACGGCGAAGAGTCGGCTCCCGGTTTCAGGTTCCCCTCGAACATCCCTTTCCGTCACACAGCGACGCGTTGCGGTGGCTGGCCGTGGAGCGCCACAACCTGCTCGACGCGGTTCGCGCCGCCGCACAACACGGCTGGGACGAGGCCACGTGGGAGTTCTGTGAAGCGCTGTGGGGATTCTTCCTGCACGCCAGGCACTACGACGACTGGCTTGAGATGCACAAGCTCGGCATCCCGGCAGCGCAACGGACAGGCAACACCGTCGCGGAAGCCCGGCTGCGCACCCAGCTGGTGCTCGCACTGGCCCAACTCCATCGGTACGACGAAGCCCTCGACGAAGGTGCGATCGCACTCAGGCTCGCGAAACAGGCGCAGGACGAGTTCACCGAAGCGGCGTTGCTGTTCGAGGTCGCCGGGGTCTTTCTGAGCCAGGGCGACCTCGATGCGGCGCTCCGGCACTTCAAGCAGGCGGAGCAACTCCGGTTGAAGATCGGCACCGAGCGAGCTGTTGCCCTGTGCCGTCGCAGGATCGGCGAGACACTCGTCAAGCTCGGCCGTCACGACGAGGCACTCACGACGCTGCTCGACGTCGCCAGCACGTTCGCCGAGATCGACCGAGCGGAGCACGCTCGCGTGCTGACGATCCTCGGCAGCCTCTATCTCGACCTCGACCGGGTGCCGGACGCGGCGTCGTCGCTGGCCGAAGCCCTGCGAATCGCTCGTGAACTGGGTTCGGACCAGTACGAGGCGGAAGCGCTCGTGGTGCTCGGCGACGCCGCACTCCGGCAGGGCGACGTGGAGAGCGCGCGTCGCCATTGGACACTTGCACGCGATCACTACTCGGGCAACCGGGATCCCAAGGCAGCGGAGATGTCCGTCCGGCTGTCCAGCATCCCCTTGCCGCGCAACAAGGATTCGTAAGCCTCGGCCGCGGTCCGAAGCACGTCACCCGGCGAAGTGACCACACGCTGAGCAGGCCGGGCCGCGAGCAGAACGCCTCGCTCGGCCACGTCGACGACCACCAGGACACACCCTGGCAGCTCGGCGAGGATCGCGGTCGCGAGGTCGTCGGCGACGGACATGCAGGGCGCGGCACGGACAACGACGTCAGCCAACGGGCTGCCCGGCGACCGGCTCATGACGTGACCAGATTCGGCAACGGCACAGCGAACAGCCTCGCCGGGTGGTCGGGCTCCGGCAGCCCGATCGACTGGTAGATCATCCGGCGCAGGATCGTCGCGGCCTGGCCGGGCCGCGATGTCACCTGCCCCGCGATCCGCCTCGTGTGCTTGCGGGCCTGCCGGAGTTGCGGCAGCAGCGGACTCCGGAGATCCAGCCGGGTGGCGCTGCTCGCGAGCCGGTCCGCGATGCTGCCCGACCGGATCTTGTGCCGCGGGAACGTCGCCAGCGCCACCCGTTTGCCGATCGCGGCCGCGTATTGCGTGGTGGACCCGTAGTCGCCGACCACGTAGTCGCTGGCGATCATGGTGGCCCGCCAGCCTTCCTCCGGCGGGACGATGAGCAGCCCGTCGTCCACGCAGTCGGCCAGCCACGACGAGATCTGCCACCGGCCGTGCGCGGCCCACACGTTGGGGTGCAGCACGAGCGCGACCCGGCCGCCCGCGGCGGACGCCTCCCGGAGCAGCAGGTGGCACAGATCGGGCTGCTGGCCGAACACCGAGTCCGGCGACCACGTCGAACTGAGGGTGATCAGGCTCTGGTCCGCTTCGATTCCCAGTGCCTGCCTGTATTCGGTGTACTTCGGCACACTCGTGATCATGCGGTCGTAGCAGATGTCGCCCGCGACAACGGCCACCGGCAGCGCTTCCGGACACGTACGACGCAGCACGCGAACCTCGTTGTCGTGAGTCAACGCCAACGCGGCCGGGATGAGCCTGCCCTGCCTGGTGAGTGTCTCCCTTGCCAGCCCGGTGTGCGGTGCCGCCGCGCCGCCCGCCAGAGCGAAGTACTTGCGGGACATCAGGTTCCCGGCGCCGTGCGGAAGCATCATGATCCGGCCGTTGACCCGGTCGACCCCGATCTGACTGGCGGTGAGCACGAGATCGAACCGGTGGTTGACTGCCTGGTGCCACGGGATGACCAGACCGCCGCACGCGGCCGCGAAGTCCGACGCACCGGGCCACGCGTCGTCCGGGACCGTGAGCACGGTCTGGATCCGCTGGTCGCCGCGGACCAGCGTCAGCACGTCCGCCAGCCGCGCCCCGGCCGTGACAGTCGGGACCATCACCAGCACTGTCCGGCAGCCTGCTCTGGTGACTCGTGCTTCCGAGCCGTGTCCGATCGGGCCGCGCACCCATCGCTCAGACATCCGAAACCTCCACAGTGGATGGAACGCCGCTGGAACAGTCGATGACCGGTGCCGCGAACCCGGCCACATTCATCCCGCTGTGCCTGGTGACCACCAGGACGAGGTCCGCGACGTCCGGCGACGGCGGCGTGCTGCGCAGTTCGGTACCGTCGGACAACCGGAGCCAGGGCACGAACGGGTCGTGATAGGACACTTCGGTCTCCGTCCTGATCTCCTCGAGCAGGCGGACTGCCGCGGACCTCCGCACGTCCGCGACGCCGGGCTTGTAGGTCACGCCCGCGATCACGACCCGCCTGCCGCGAACGGGAATCCTGCGCAGGATCGATCGCGGGACGGCGTCGTTCACCTCGATCGCCGCCTCCACCGTCCTGGCGGGCGCACCATGACGACGAGCAGCGGCGGCGAAGAACTCCGCGCAGACCGGTACGCAGTCGCCACCGGCACCGGGTCCGGGGGTGTGGGCGAGAAAACCGTATGGTTTGGTCCTGGCGGCCGCCAGCACTTCCATGACGTCGATACCGGACACGCCGCACAGCGCGGCCAACTCATTCACCAGCGAAATGTTGACGAGCCGGAACGTGTTCTCGAAGACTTTGGTCAATTCGGCGACCCGGACGGAGCTCACCGGAATCACCTCTTCACCCAATTGCCGCAAAAATCGAAGCCCTTTGCCGAGCGCGTCTGGGGTAAGACCGGCAACAGTGCGTAGCGCGGAAGTAGTATGATCAGGTCCAGGGTTGATACGAACCGGTGAATGAACGATGTGAACTTCACCATCGACACTCCCGGATATTCGGGAAACAACGAAGTCCTCGATCATCCCAGGCGGACACGTGGACTGCACGATCACGAGATCTCCCGCGCGCAGCAGGGGTGAGATCGAGTCGACCGCGACCGCCAGATCCCTGCTCGGCACGCACAGCACGTACACCGGCGCGTGCGGGATGTCGCCTGTCCGCACACACAGCGGCCCCGACAACAGCGCGGCGAGTTCGACCTCGGCGACGGTCGTCCGCCCACAGCCGGGTTCACCCGCGACGATCTCGGCCACCCGTGCCGCGCTGGAGTCCACACCGACGACCCGCAAACCGCGGCGTGCGGCCGCGACTGCCATGGGCAGCCCGGTATACCCCATTCCAACCACAACCACATCGGATTCCACTTGGCCCTCCTCGTACACCGGGAACCTCCCGGTACGCACCCAGACTGCGAGGTGTCCCGGGTCATCCGACTGACACGATCAAGACAATTCTCGGAAACCGCAGGCCAGCGCCGTGAATCGCGATCAGAACGTAGGATCGGTGGACGCTGTGGACACCTGTGGGACAAACAGACGTCATCGATCAGGTCATCCGAATGGCACATAACGACGGGATTTCGGATCCGAAGGCCGTCTGGTGGCGGCCCGACGAATATGGGCAGAATGAACAATTGTCCGATGGCCCGACCAGCGAGGGGAAGCGCTGGTGGAGATCAATTACAGGATATTGGGCGCTCCAGCCCTGCGCATTCGAGGTCGCTTCGAGCAGGAGTGGGCGCAGTCCAAGCCGAGGGGGATGCTCTCGGTCCTGCTGCTACGGGCACGCCGGCCGGTCCCGGTCGCGGAACTGACCGACTGGATGTGGCCTGTCGGCAAGGCACCCGATGATCCGGCAGGAGCCCTTGTCACCTACCGCAAACGGATCGTGCACGCGCTCGAGCGGATGGACGCCCCACCGCGAATCCGGTATCGCGACGGCAGCTACCAACTCGACGTCGACCGGGAAGAGATCGACTTCCACGAGTTCGGCAGGCGAGTGGACACGGCCAGGGCGGCGGCGCGGGACGGCGACCACGCCAGTGCCGTGCGAGAGCTGGCATCCGCGATCGACGACCTCTGGACGGGCACGCCGGTGCCCGATCTGCACGGCGACCGGGCAGCCAACTGGCGCCAGATGGTCGTGTCCGAAAGCCTCGTCCCCGCACACAGCGCGTTGTTCACGAGCCTGGGCGCACTCGGCGAACACGGGCAGGTCCTCCGCAGGCTCGCGGACCTGCCGGTCGAGCTCAGGCAGTCCCTGACCATGGTCAAGCACCGGCTCGCCGCACAGCACGGCGCGCACCGGTTCCATGAGGCACACAGCTACTACCTGGACCAGCGCAAACGGCTCAGGGACGATGGCAGCCTCGACGAAGCCGACGAGCTCACCCGGTTCCAGAACGAACTGCGCGCCCGTCACCACGAGCACCGAGTCACCGTTTCCGCACGCGTGCCACCGCCGCGGGCCGCGGAAGTCCCGCACCTGCTCCCCCATGACGTCACGGACTTCACCGGACGGGAAACGCTGCTCCAGCACCTGGACAGGATCACTGTGGACGCCACCGGCCGACCGGCCGCGACCATCGCGGTGCTGGCCGGCGACCCGGGTGTCGGCAAGACAGCGCTGGCCGTGCACTGGGCGCACCTCGCGGCGAGCCGGTACCAGTGCGGCAGGCTCTACCACGACCTGAACGGGTTCGGCGAAGGTCCGGTGGCGCACGAGTCCGATGTGGTCAACGACTTCCTCACCGCGCTGGGTGTCACGGCCGAGTCGGTGTCGCCGCTGTCGGCGCGGAAAGCCAGATTGCGCGGCCTGCTCAGCGGACAACGCGCGCTCGTGGTGCTCGACAACGTCCGCGACCACGACCAGATCCGTCACCTGCTCGACTGCCTGAGCAACTGCACAGTGCTGGTGACAAGCCGGTCGCGGTTGCCGGATCTGGTGCGTCGCGGCGCGTCGACCGTGCCGGTCCAGCCGCTGACGTACACCGAAGGCAAGGCGTGGCTGGCGAAATGGGTCGGTCAGCGTGCGTCAGCCGAGGCCGCGGCGGCGAGCGATCTCGTGGCGTTGTGCGGCGGCAACGCGCTCATCCTCAAGATCGTGATCGAGCGGACACGAAGCAGACCCGGCGTGGCGCTGGCCGAGTTCGCCGACGAACTGCGGGACGAGCACACGATGCTCGGCCTGGGCGGCCGTGGTCCCGAAAGCAGTGTCCGCGCGGCGCTGGGCTGGTCGTACCACGCCATGAGTCCGGCCGAGCAACGCCTGTTCCGCCTGCTCGGCACCCACCCCGGGCCCGATGTCAGCATCGATCTGGCCGCGTCGCTGGCAGCACAGGACCGCAAGGACGTTCAGCGCAAGCTGGAGGCTCTGGTCGACTTCCACATGCTCAGCCAGCCTGAGTCGCTCACCCGCTACCGGCTGCACGACCTGCTCCGCAGGTACGCGAGGGAACTCGCCGCGGCTTCCGACGAAAGACAAGCCGCGGTGCGGCGCCTGCTCGACTTCTACCTCACGAGCAGCCAGAACGCCGACCGCGTCACCGCCCCGAACCGGGTCCCGGTCGCCATCGCGCCACCCTCGGTTGGTGTCGTCCCTGTAGAGTTCGCCGACCCGGACAGCGCGATGCGTTGGGTGGCGAGAGAACGAGCGAACATCAACGCGGTCATGGGCTACGCGTCCGACAATGGACTGCACGAGTTCGTGATGAAGATGCCCAGCATGGTCGGCGAGATCTTCCAACGGCTCGGGCACCGGGATGACGCCATTGCCGGACTGCGGATGTCGATCCAGTCCGGCCGGCTGGCAGGCGACGTCTACGAGGAGGCCTGCGCATGGGGAAATCTGGGTTTCCACCAGCTGGCGGCCCGCGAGTTCGAAGCCGCGCGCGACAGCCTGGTCAAGGCACGGGCGATGTTCGAGCACATCGACGACCCGATCGGGATCGCGGTCACCGATCTGAAGGTCGGCAGGCTGGCACTCGAACAAGGTGACGCGGGCCGTGCCGTCGAGATCCAACTCTCCGTACTGCGTACCTTCCGCCAGTTGCGGTCCACCGGTGAGGAGGCCGTCACGCTGTACCGGCTCGCTCAGTCCTATCGCAGGATGGGCAACCTCACCGAGGCGACCACGTACGCGCGGGCCGCGTTGCGGCTCGCCGAGCAACTCGGTGCCGACCACACAAAGGGGTGTGCGTTCACCGAACTGGCGGAGATCCACCTGGAACGCGGTGAGTTGACCGAAGCGAAGGCCTGCTGTGAACGCGCACTGCGGATCCATGAGAACTCCGACTCGAACCAGATGGGCACCATCCACCTGACCCTCGCCCATGTGCACGTGAACATGGGCAACACCGCAGACGCCGAGCTGTGTGCGCGTCGCGCGTTGACGTACTACCGGAGTTCGCATGACATCAGCGGGCAGGCGAAGGCACAGCGGGTGCTCGCCGAACTGCTGCACGGGCAGGCCCGGCACGAGGAAGCGGCGGAGCTGTGGGCGCTGGCGCTGAGCTCGTTCGAAGCGATCGGCAACCAGCGGGCGGCCACCGACATCAGGGAACGACTGACGGAGATCCCTGCGGCCCCCAGCATTCCGGCGGACCGGACGGAGTCCATCCAGCACCCTTCCGCCTGGTACCGGAGTGTCTGACGCCGGTGTTCACCGGACCGCTGCCCTAGGGGTGACGAGGTGGGCCACTGGGCCGCGTTTCATATGTCCGATCCCGGCTCTCAGGACTGCGGGGTCGGGAACGCCACCGGGCTGCGGTGTCCTGCCTTGTCGTAGGCGCGGACGCCGAAGAAGACGTTGTCCTTGGACAGGTCGATCTTCGCCGTGGTGGTGTTCCCGACGTCGATGTAGTGGGTCCAGTCGTTGTCCGTGGTCTCCCGCCAGACGACCTCGTAGCCCGCGAGGTCCGGCTCGGTTCCGCGCTGCCACAGCAGATCCGTTTCGTTGGTCAACGCGGCTGTGTTGACCCGCACGGCTTTCGGTGTTCCCGGGGCGGTCGCCAGCGACCACAGGGTCGCCGCGTTGACCTTGGCCACCCTCGCGATGAAGGAGAAGTCGCAGAACTCCGGCAGGTCGCCGAACTGCACGCCGTTCTCCACGCGCACGTCCTGGTGCTGGTGCGCGAAGTTCTCGTTCGGCTCGGTGAACCGCGCCGCTGGGTAGGCCTGCTCCAGGAACGGGATGTGGTCGCCGCCGCGCAGGTACCTGTCCCTGCGGTAGATCACACGTACGTTCATCCCGGTCGCGTCGTTCACCGCGACGCTCCGCACGAACCGGGACAGCTGACGTGCGGTCGAGTCGTTCTCGCCGCCCACCGACCTGCGGATGTTGGCTTCCGCGGGGGTTTCCGCCGTCGGCACGCCCTCGGCGAAGAGCCTGATCGTCCTGGGATCGCGGGTTCCGTCGTCGGCCGTGCTGCTGCCGACGATGTCGTTGGTGAACATGGCTTGTACGTCCGCGTTGGCGGCCTTGAACTGTGTCGCCATGTGGCGCGCGCCGTGCAGGCCCTGCTCCTCGCCCGCCACCGCGGCGAACACGATCGTCGCCTCCGGCCTGCGCCTCGCCATGATCCGCGCCAACTCCATCGCCACGGCCACTCCCGACGCGTCGTCGTTCGCGCCGGGCGCGTCCTTGGTGAAGTCGTTGGGATCCGTGCACCGCGAGTCGTAGTGCCCGGAGACCACGTAGATCCGTTCCGGCGCGGTGGATCCGCGCAGTGTCGCCACGACGTTGGTGATCCGGACCGGTTCCGGGACACGCGGCGGCACCGGCTGCTGGATGTAGGACTGCAGTTCGACCTTCATGTTCTCGTTGGCCGACTTGCTCATCTCCTGGAGGATCCAGTCGCGGGCGGCGCCGATGCCGCGGGCCGGATCGTCCTGTGCGGACAGTGTGTGCCTCGTGCCGAACGAGGCGAGTTTGCGGACGATCGCCTCGATCCGGCGTTCGTCGACCTGCCGTAGGATCGCCCTGAGTTCGGCGTCCGGCTGCTGCGGCCGGACCGGCTTGCCGGGGCCGCGGTCGCCAACCTGCTCGGCACCCGCTGGAACACCGGTACCGGTCAACGCGGCCGCCGCGATCGATGCGGAGAGGAACGTTCTTCTCGTGCCCATGAGGGCCGTCCTACGCCCACCACAAGGTCAAGTCCAGCCCCGAAAGCCGGTCTTCGCCAACCGGGGCCGTGAACGCGATCGGCCACTTCTGCCAATCACAGGGGTGTGAGGACGATGACTGACCCATTCGGGCGGCCGGACGAGGGCGACCCGCCGCACGACCGCGACCGCCCGGACCTCGGCGGCCCCGACGCCGCCGGGACCTTCGGGTGGCTGTTCGACCGGTACGCCGAAGCGCTGCACCGGTACCTGACCAGGCGTGTCGGCGGGGCCACAGCGGACGACCTGCTCAGCGAGACCTTCCTGATCGCACTGCGCCGCAGGCGCAGCTACGACCCCGCCAGGGCGGCCGTCCGGACGTGGCTGTACGGCATCGCCACGAACCTGATCCGTGAGCACGTACGCGCGGAACTGCGGGCGTTGGCGCTGACAGCACGGGCCGCCAGCGAACGCGCGATCTCGGGCTCCGCCCACGACGGCATGGTCGCCGACCGGGTGGACGCCCAGAGCGCGGCCCGGCGGCTCGCCACGGCACTGGCGAAACTGTCGCCTGCCGACCGTGACGTCCTGCTGCTGATCTCCCTGGCCGGGTTGAACACGGGTGAGGTCGCCGAGGCGCTGGGCATCCCGGTCGGCACCGTGCGGTCCCGTCTGCACAGGGTGCGCAAACAGCTGCGCGCCACCACCGCTGGAGAGGAGGACAACCGTGCCTGACAAGGAGAACGTCCACGAAATGTGGTCCGACCGAGAAATCGACGAAGCGATGGCCTTGCTGTACCAGGACGTACCGATCAACAAGCACGCCCAGGTCAAGGCCCGTGCCCAGCTGATGCGCGCCGCCGGAGCGGATGAGATCGCCACGCCGGACCAGACCGCGGAACCCACCCCCCGCCGGGTCGCACCATTCGCGGCCGTGGCAGCAGCCGTGGCCGTGGTCGTCGTCGGCGCTGTCGTGGTGGTCAGCACAGCCACGCGTGACGACATCGGCCCCGCACAACAGCCCGGCTCCGTGATGCCGAGGCCGCCCGCCACCTCCGACAGCCAGCACGCCCCGATGCCCGCGATGCCGGACCAACCGCAGAACAGCCTGAACAACCTGGCAACGCGGGTGACCGACACGCCGCTGGGGCCCGGACAGTACCGCTACGTCGCCACCCACGGGTGGAACCGGCAGAGCACCGAGGGCCGCAGCGGCACCAAGTACGTGTACCGCGGCGAGTACCGCACTGAAACGTGGATCCCCGTGAACCAGGAACAGGAATGGCTGTCGCGCAACCAGACAACGGGAAAGCGGCAGTGGATCACCGGCACCGAGCCGGAAGCCCGCGCGGACGCGGCGTTCTTCGAGTCGAAACTGATCCAGCCGGACGGTGAGAACCGCGCCCGCTGCGGCTTCTTCGTGCCCGTCAACAGCCAGATCTGCGCACCGGGGACGGTAGGCACCATCCGGACGGCGACCGGGTTCGTCAAACCGCCGACCGATCCGCTCGCGGTCTACACGCTGCTGGCAGGCGAATCCGCCACCCTCGCCGACCCGCCGTTGCAGTTCTTCCGGTCGGCAAGGGGACTGCTCGACGCCCGGTACCCGGCCGCTGTGCGGCGCGCCACTCTCGAAGCCTTGAGTCGTCACCCCTACCTCGCCGTCACGAACACGACGACGAGCGACAAGCGGCCCGCGATCTCGGTGAGCATCGACTACGCCAACGGTCAACTGCGCGAGGAGTTACTGCTGGACCCGGCGAACGGCACCGTGCTCGGCAGGCTGACGACCGCGCTCAAGGACGTCGACGGCGCCAAGTCCGGAGAGCGCATCTACGACGAGGTCCAAAGCGTGGGCGTCGCCGACGCGATCGGTGCCCCGCCGACCAGGTGAGGTCACGACGGAGCGAGCAGCCGCCAGGCCTCCCTGCGCCTGCGCTGCTCCTCCGGATCCGCGACCGGCGCGGCGGCGAGCAGGCGTTGCGTGTACGGGTGCAGCGGCTCGGCCAGGACGCCGTTCGTCGGGCCCTGCTCCACCACGTGCCCGCGGTGCATGACGGCCACCCGGGCGGCGAGTTGTTCGATCACCGCGAGGTCGTGGCTGATGAACAGGCACGCGAAGCCGTGTTCCTCCTGCAGTTGGCGGAACAGCTCCAGCACCTTGGCCTGCACCGACACGTCCAAGGCGGACGTGGGCTCGTCGGCGATGAGCAGGTCGGGGTTCAGCGCCAGCGCCCTGGCGATGCACACCCTTTGCCGCTGTCCGCCGGACAGCTCGTGCGGGTAGCGGTTTCGCAGATCTGCCGACAGTTGGACGGATTCCAGCAACGAGGCGACTCGTTTGTCCACATCGGAGCCGCTGAGGACCTTGTGCAGTGTGATCGGCTCGGCCACGCTCTCGCCGACCGGGGTGCGCGGGTTCAGCGACGACAACGGGTCCTGGAACACCACGCCGATCCGGCGGCGCAGCGCCTTCGCGGCACGCCCGCGTACGCGGGCGATGTCCTCGCCGTTGATCCGCACGCGACCGCTGGTCGTCTTGATCAAACCGGTGACCGCGCCTGCCACGGTGCTCTTGCCCGATCCCGATTCGCCCACCAGGCCGAGTACTTCGCCCGGCTCGATGTGCAGGCTGACCTGATCGGCCGCGCGCACGGAGATCGCACGGAACCGGCCGCCGTAGACCACCGACAGGTCTTCCACGCTCAGCACCGGCTGGTCGGCCGGGACGTCCGGGACCGACGACGTCGCCGGGTGCTCGGCCGCCGCCAGGTGGTTCTCGCGGACCACCAAGTCCGAGGCAAGCGCTCGTTCGAGACCGGACGTCGCCCGGGATCCCAGCGAGATCACCGAACCGAGCAGTTCCCGCGTGTACTTCTCCCGGGGCGCGGTGAAGATCTCGGTCACCGTGCCCTGCTCGACCACCTGGCCGTCGTACATCACCACGACCCGGTCGGCGAGGTCCGCCACGACACCCATGTCGTGGGTGATCAGCAGGATCGCGGTCCGCAGGCGACCGCGCAGGTCCCGCAACAGCTCCAGGATCTCCGCCTGGACCGTCACGTCCAGTGCCGTCGTCGGCTCGTCGGCGATCAGCAGTTTCGGGTCGTTCGCGACCGCCATCGCGATCACGATCCGCTGCAGCTGTCCGCCGGACAGCTCGTGCGGGTACGACCGGAACCGGCGCTCCGGCTCCGGCAGGCCGACCAGGCGGAGCAGTTCGGTCGCGCGCGTGCGCGCGTCCGCCGCGGACACGTCCTGGTGCGCCCTGATCGCTTCGACGAGCTGGTCCCCGATGGTGAACACCGGGTTCAGCGCGCTCATCGGCTCCTGGAACACCATGCCGACGTCGCCGCCGCGGACCTCGCGCAGGTCCGCGGGCGGCAGGTCGTACAGGTTCCGGCCGTCGAGCAACGCACGACCGGAGACCTTGGCGGTCGACGGCAGCAGGCCGAGCAACGACATGGCCGTCACTGTCTTGCCCGAGCCGGACTCCCCCACCACGGCGACGACTTCGCCCGCCGCGACGGAGTAGCTGACCGAGCGAACCGCTTGGACGGGGCCGAAGCTGACTTCGACCCCATCCAGTTCGAGCAGGTCCGTCACTGAACGATTCCGAACTGCCGGTAGTCGGCGTAGGCCGGGAAGCGTCCGATCTGGACGTTGCCGACCTTCGAGCCGTGCAGGTAGGAGTTGCGGGTGTAGATCAACGGCACGACCGGCGAGTCGGCCAGGATCTTCTTGTCCAGCTCCGCCCACTTCTTCGCGGCTTCCTTCTGGTCCACAGTGGCCTGTGCCGCGGTGATCAGGCTGTCGACCTCGGCGTTCTTGTACCGGGCGATGTTGTAGCCACCGCCGCCGATCTCGGTGGACTGGAACAGCGGCTGGATGTTGGCGTTGGCCGTCGGGATGTCCGGCTGCCACGAGGTCAGCGCCAGGTCGTAGTCCGGGTTCTCCTTGTTCTGCACCTCGGCGGTGAAGGTCTCGTCGTCCATCGGCTTGATGCTGACCTTGATGCCCGCCGCGGCGAGGCTCGACTGGACGGACTCGGCCAGCTTCGGCCCGTTGTTCTCCGCACGCGTCGCCAGGACCAGGCCGTCGAGGCCGTTGGGGTTGCCCGCCGCCGCGAGCAACTCCTTGGCCTTGGCCGGGTCGCCTTCCGGCTTGGTCTGGTACAGGTCGAACTGCTCGCGCCCGGCGATGCCCGGCGTGACCAGCGTGGTGGCGGCGTCACCGGCCAGCTGCGCGTTGCCCGCGCTGGCGACCTGGTAGGCGGCCTTGTTCACCGCGTACTGGAAAGCCTTGCGCACGTTGACGTCCGTGAGCTTGCCGCGCTGCGTGTTCAACGCGAGGTACGCCAGCGCACCGGACTCCGAGGTCACCAGGCGGGACTTGGCCGACTGGTTGGACTGGATCTGTGCGAGCTGCGCCGGTGAGGCGAACGACGTGCCGAACGCGTTCTTGTCGTCGCCGGTGTCGTCGGTCAGCCGCTTGGAGATCACGTTGGTCTGCTGGCTGAACTGCCAGATCACCTTGTCCGGGTACGCCGGGCGTGTCTCGTCGGACTTGCCGTCCCAGTTCTGGTTGCGGCTCAACTCCGCCGTCTTGCCGCGCTCGAACTTGTCGATCTGGTACGGGCCCGACGCGATCGGGTGCTCGCCGTAGTTGGCTTCCGCGCCCTTGCCCTTGGGCACCGGGGCGAACGCGGGCGTGCTGGCCACCCAGTTCCAGTCACCGTACGGGCGGGCGAGCTTGAAGATGATGGTCTTGTCGTCCGGCGTCTCGATCGAGCTGAGCTCCTGGCCGCCTTCGAACGGGCCCTTGTAGGTCAGGCCGGGTGACAGCAGGTCCTTGTGGTAGGCCAGACCACCCGCGAACGCCGGGGCGTACGAGCGCTCAAGCCCCCACTTGATGTCCGCGGACTTGATCGTGGAGCCGTCGCTGTACTTCTGGTTGTCCTTGAGGGTGAAGGTCCACGTCTTGCCGCCGTCGCTCGGCTTGCCGGTGTCGGTGGCCAGGTCCGGCACGATCGTGGTGTCCTGCCCCGGCGCGACCTTCCACGACGTCAGGCGCCGGTGCACGAACTGCAGGCCGGTCACCACCAGGCTGGAGCTGCGTGCCGGGTCGTACTGCTGGGTCGGCGAGTCGGACAGCAGGTACAGCGTGCCGCCCTTCTTCACGTCGCCGCCCGCCTGCCCGCCCGACGGCTTGTCGTTGGCGCCGCAGGCGGCCAGCAACACTGCCACCGCTGCTATCCCGGCGAGCGAATGCCTGCGTTTCATGGGTTCCCCTTCATGTCAGCCGTGCCCGTGGGTCGAGCACGCCGTAAAACAGGTCCACGAGGAAGTTGACGAGCGTGACCGCCAACGCCGCGAACAGCGTGACGCCGAGCAGGATCGGCAGGTTGAGGCTGCGGATCGAGTCGACGAGCAGCATGCCGACGCCCGGCATGCTGAAGATCCGCTCGGTGATCACGGTTCCGGCCAGCAGCAGACCGAGGTCCACACCGAACACCGTCACCACCGGCAGCAGGACGTTGCGCAACGCGTGCCTGCCGACGACCTTGCGTTCGGTCAGGCCCTTCGCGCGTGCCGTGCGGATGAAGTCCTCGCCGAGGGTTTCCAGCATCTGGCCCCTGGTCAGCCTCGCGTAGATCGCCGCGTGCAGGAACGCCAGCACGAGCCACGGCGTCACCAGGTGCCACGCCCACTGCGCGACGTCCTCGCCGATGGGCACGTAGCCGTTCTTCGGGACGACGTCGAGTCCGAACGCGAAGATCGTGATGCCGAGCATCCCCGCGAGGTACGCGGGCATCGACACCCCGGCCATGGCCACCGCCATGGTGATCCGGTCGAGCGGTGTGCCGCGCTTGAGCGCCGACACGACACCGAGCCCCACGCCGGTGATCAACCAGATGATCGCGGCGCCGATGGCGACCGAGACGCTGACCTCGACGCGGCTGAGGATCTCGTCGAGCACGTCGGCGTTGTTCTGGAAGTCGTAACCGAAGCACGGCGCCGAGCACTCGATCGCGGCTTGTCCCGTGCCGAACGTCCGGCCGCCGAAGATGCCGCCGATGAAGTCGAAGTACTGCTGGTACCAGGGCACGTTGTAGCCCATGAACTCGCGCGCGAGTTCGAGCGCCTGCGGCGAGCACGGACGTCCGCACGCCAGCTGCGCCGGTTCGGACGGCAGGACGTAGAAGACCACGAACGTGATGAACGAGACGATCAGCAGCACCAGGACCATGCCCGCGAACCGGCCTGCCACGAATTTGACGGCGCGCATCAGCCACGGCCCTTCGACTTCGGATCGAGCTCGTCCCGGATGCTGTCACCGATGACGTTGAACGCCAACGTGATCAGGAACAGCATCAGCCCGGGGAAGATCAGGTACATCGGGTCGGTCTCGAAGAAGTCGATCGCGTCCGAGATCGTCCGGCCCCAGCTCGGGGTCGGCGGGAGGACACCGGCGCCGAGGAACGACAGCGCGGCCTCGTTGCCGATCATGGACGGGATCGTCAGGCTGGACACGATGATGATCGGCGCCCACAGGTTGGGCAGCAACTGCTTGACGAAAACGTGCCACGTGCCACCACCCATCACTTTGGACGCCGCGACGAAGTTGCGTTTGCCGAGACTCAGCACCTGGGCACGGACGATCCGCGCCACTCTCGGCCAGCCGAACAGCCCGAGCACGACGATCAGCAGCAGCTGGCGGGGGAACTCGATCGGGGCGACGGCGCCGAGCGCGATCATGAAGATCAGCGACGGGAAACCGAGGATCACGTCGGACGACCAGGACACGACCCGGTCCCACCAGCCGCCGATGTAGCCGGCACTGGCGCCGATCAGGACACCGAGGACAGTCGCGAGGAGCGTCGCGCCGAGACCGACCAGCAGCGACACCCGCGCGCCGTACGCGACGAGCGCGAACAGGTCGATGCCGTTCAAGGGCTGGACGCCGAACCAGTGGTCACCACTGACACCACCGAGTGACCCGGCGGGTAGCCCGTTCGGACCAAGGACGGCGAGATCAGGTTCCAGGTCCTGCCCCTCGATCGCCACCCACAGATCGGCGCCGACAGCGAGCAGCACGATGGCGACGGCGATGATCGCGCAGGTGAACGTCCATGTGTCGCGGCGGACAGCGCGCAGGAGAGCAGCCGGGAGCGAACGCGCGGCACCCGGCGAGACGTCGCCGCCAAGCGGTAAGGGGTCGGACACGGCACCTTCCGTAGTCGGCTGTTCGGGTGACCAGCACGGACCTTAGGCGGGGCCCACGCCTGGTCACGCATCATCTCACCATGTGGTCGGCAAGTAACACCCGTCGAACCGCCGTCACGAACACTTCAGCACCTATTGGACGAATTCGTCACGCTGCGTCAGCGTCCGTCTCACGCTGTGACACGGGAAAGCGCGGTCATTCCGGTACGAGCCCGGCGTCCTGGGCGAGGATCGCCGCCTGAACACGTGACCTCAGGTCCAGTTTGGTCAGCACGCGGGACACGTGTGTCTTCACGGTCGTCTCGCCGATGAAGAGCTTGCGGCCGATCTGCTGGTTCGACAGCCCCTCGCCGAGGCAGATCAGCACCTCGCGCTCCCGCTCGGTCAGCTGGTCGAGGCCGGGGGCCTGCTTCACCGGCTTCGGGGCGTTCGCCGCGAACGCCGTCAGCAGCCTGCGGGTCACCTTCGGCTCGATCACGCCGTCACCGGCCGCCACCAGCCGGATCGACTCGATCAGCCGCGGCGCCTCCACCGACTTCAGCAGGAACCCCGCCGCACCCGCGCGCAACGCCCCGTGGACGTACTCGTCCAGGTCGAACGTGGTCAGCACGAGCACGTCGCACACACCGTCGCGGACCAGTTCCCTGGTCGCCTCGATCCCGTCCATCCCCGGCATCCGGACGTCCATCAGGACCACGTCCGGCTTGAGGGCGCGCGCCATCCGCACCGCCGCCGCGCCGTCCCCCGCCTCGCCGACCACCTCGATCCCGTCCGATCCGGACAGGATCAGGACCAGTCCCGCCCGGATCGCCGCGTGGTCGTCCGCGACCAGTACCCGAATCAACTCGCCGTTCCTCCCATGGGCAGTGCTGCCCTCACCCGCCAGCCGCCCGACCACGGGCCCGCCTCGAAATCGCCGCCGACCGCGTGGGCGCGTTCACGCATGCTCACCAGCCCGGTTCCCGTCCCGTCCCCCGCCGCGGCGGTCTTGCTCAGGTCGTTGACGACCTCGATGATCAGCTGACCTGCCACCACGCGCACGTCGACGGTGGCGCCACCGCCGCCGGAGTGCTTCAGCGCGTTCGTCAGCGCCTCCTGGATGATCCGGTACGCCGCCAGGTCGACCGCCACCGGCAACTCGCCGTCCACGGCCCTGTGCACGTCCAGCGCGAGGCCGCCCGCCCGCGCCGAGTCCACCAGTCTGTCCAGTTCGGCCAGCCGGGCCGGTGCCGTCCTCGGGTCGTCCGCACCGCCGTCGGTGCGGAGTACGTCGATCATCGCGCGCATCTCCGCCAGCGACTGGATGCTGTTCTCCCGGACCGACTTCAGCACCGTGCGGACCAGATCCGGGTCGCGGTCGGCCATCGTGAGCAGCGCCTCGGACTGGATCGCGATCGCCGAGAGGTGCCCGGCCACGACATCGTGCAGGTCACGGGCCATCTGGCCGCGTTCCGCCGCGACCGCTGTCCGCCTGTCCAGCTCCGCGATCCGGCGCAGCTGCCGCGAGTTCTCCCGTTCCGCCTGCAGGAGCTCGTCGTGCTGGCGGATGTTGAACGACCACCAGACCGGGATGATCAGCAGGCTGGAGACGCCCTGGAACGCGAAGAAACCCTGCCGCCAGTCCCTGGAGAGGATACCGACCACGATCGAGATCGCGACCACGATGGTGATCGCGGTCGCCAGGATCATCCGGCTCGCCCGCCGGGTCGTGCTCAGCGTCGCGTTGAACAGCAGGTCGACGAAGACCATCATCACCGGGAGGGTCAGGTTGTACGCCAGGTCGGTCAGCAGGATGCCGGTCGCGATCGCGAGCATCGCCAGCGGCGCCTTGCGGCGGAACATCTGCGCGACGCACAGCAGGCCCGACTGGCTGATCAGGACCCACAGCGGGAGCTGGTTCGCAGGCGAGATCGCGTACAGGTCCGAGGCGTACAGCACCAGCGCGACCCCGAAGAAGCACAGCGCGACGAACACGTCCCACCAGGGACGTGGCCGGTAGCGCCGGACCCACGAGGTCAGGATCACCCCACAATCTCAGCACAGTTTCCCCCGGCCCAGGTCGTACGAAGGGATGACCACGGGCCGTACGGCCGTCTGACGTTTTCCCGGCGCCGCTCACGCAGGCTTACAGCATGTTCATGTTGATCGTGGCGTGCGAGATCGGCTTCTGGGTGGTGCTCCTCGCCGCACTGGTGGCCAGGTACGTCTTCCGCTGGCAGCGGACCAGCACCGTACTGCTGATCTGTGTCCCGCTGGTGGACGTGGTGCTGCTCGCGGCGACCGTGGTCGACCTCGCCGACGGCGGGCTGGCCGACAACGTCCACGGCCTCGCCGCGATCTACCTCGGGGTGAGCGTCGCGTTCGGACACAGCATGATCCGCTGGGCCGACCAGCGGTTCGCGCACAAGTTCGCCGGTGGCCCGCCGCCGTGGCGCAAGCCCAAGTCCGGGCCCGAGCGTGTGCGTTACGAGTGGCGTGAGTGGGGCAAGTTCATGATCGCGTACGCCATCGCGTGCGGTGTGATGGTGTTCCTGATCTTCGTCGTCAGCACGCCCGACCACACCACCGCACTGTGGCAGGGCACCATCCCCTTCATGTCCGTCATCGCCGGGATCTGGCTGGTCACGACGATCGCGGACACGTTCAAGAAAGCAGGTCCTGCCGAGAGCTGACGCCCAGCTTGCGCAGGATGTTCGCGACGTGCTGCTCGACCGTGCGGCGCGAGAGGAACAGGGCGGAGGCGATCTGGCGGTTGGTCTGACCGGCCGCCAACAACCTGGCGACGTCGTGCTCACGGGGGGAGAGTTCGTTGCCGTATCCGCGGCGGCCCCTGCGGGAGGGGATGGGGCCACCGCTGGTCCTGATGATGTGACGGCACCGCGCCGCGTCCGTGGTCGCCCCGATGGCCTCGTACTGGACGGCCAGGTCGTTGAGGTCCTCCGGGGTGTGCGCGAGCCGTTCGGCCAGTTGCGTGACGCGATAGGGCTGGCCGAGGGCCTCGTACAGCCGTCGCGGTGTCTCGTAGCTCTCGTAGCCGAGGTGGGCACGGCAGACCGCGAGCGCCGCCCGAGCCAGCGGAGCGTCCACAGAGACAAGACCGCTCTCGAATTCACTGGTCAGCGCCTGCGCGTCGGCCACCCGGCCGACCTTGAGGTACGCCTCGACGGCCTGCGGCGCGAACTCGCCCGCCCACGACCAGATTCCCTTGCGGCGCAGCACTTGCGCCCCGGTGTCCGCCTCGCGGACGGCCGCTTCCGGGTCCGCGCGGGCCAGCAGCAGCGTCACCATCCCGCCGAACGCGGCGATGACCGCCGGGGCGATCGCCTTCTCCGGGGCGTCGAGGCCGGTGCTCCGGAAGCACTCCACCGCGCAGCCCCAGTCGCCCTGTGCCGTGGCCAGCCAGCCGCGCACCAGGCACAGCTCGGTGACCACCGGGTGCAGGTGTTCGTAGACCTCGGTCAGCTGGCGGGCTCGTTCGTCCAGACCGGACCATTCACCGGCCAGCCAGTCCAGCCGGATCCTGGTGGCCTCACCGGTTCCGACCACGTAGGGCGCCCCCGACCTGGCCGCCAGGTCGAGGCCGGTGCGCAGGTACTTCGCCGCCCAGCGGTAGTGCCCGACCCAGGAGTACGAGTCCGCGACGTTGTTGTACAGCCGCGCCAGCTGCCGAGTGCTCTCCGGGTCGTCGGCCTGCGGCGTGGTCACCGAGCCGATCGCGCCCTCGATGTGGATCCGGGCACCGAGGATGTTGGCCAGCAACGCGATCCGCATCGACGGCGACTCGGGCAACCCCTGCTGTTCGACCTTCCGCAGCCAGGTCAGGTGCTCGGTCAGCGGCGCGGTGCCGAGGTACGGCATCGCCAGCACGGCCATCCCGCGCAGCAACCGGTCCGGGCGGCGCGCCAACGCGGGCAACGCCATCTCGATCTCCGCGCGGCCGCGGTCGATCTCGTCGCAGCCCCTGACCAGGATCAGGCCGAGGCCGAGCTGGACCTCACCGCGGACCTCCTCGGACAGGCGCTGGTCGGCGAGCAGGCGTTCGAACTGGGCGGTCACCTCGTGCTGGTGCAGCCCGGTCAACGCGTCCTGGCACAGTTTCGTGGCCAGCCGGTCGACATCCGCGGCGGGCACATCAGGCTCGGACACCAGCGCGCAGCGCAGCTCGATCGCGGTGGACGCGTCACCGGCGTCCATGGCGGCGTCCGCGGCTTGTTCGCCGTAACGCAGCCATTCCTGGATCAGGCCCGCGCGTCGGCAGTGCTCGGCGACCTGCACGAGCGGGGTCGGGTCCAGCCGGGACAGCACACGCGCCGAGCGCAGGTGCAGCTCCTGGCGGCGCGGACCGGGCAGTGACTCGTAGACGGTCCGGCGCGCGAGTGCGTGCCGGTAGCCGTACTTGTTCTCGACCGGTTCGATCAGCACGCCCGCTTCGAGCAGCTTCATCGTCGCCTGCTGGGTACGGGCCTGCGTCTCGACGGCGATCGCGCTCAACCCGTCGATCCCGGCGGGCACGCCCAGTACGGCGGCGGCCTCGGCGATGCCGCGCGCGATCGTCGGCAGGCCGTCCAACCGTTCGATCATGGCTTCCCGCAGCGAAGCCGGGACTTCTACGGTGTCCAGCAGGCGCGCGTCCGGGTTGCCCGCCTTCGGATTGCTCAGCGCGTGCATCGTCTCCTCGACGACGAACGGGATCCCGGCCGTGCGCTTGTGCAGCGTCGTGGCGAACTCCGGGGTGACCGGCCTGCTCAGGATCGCTTCGGCCAGGTCACGCACACCGTTGGTGTCCAACGGCCGCAACACGATGTGCGTGCTGTGCTGTGGCCGGAACGCCCGGCCCAACGTGGTCCCGCCCGGCAGGTCCTCCCGCCGGTAGGTCAGCACCAGCGACAACTCGGGCGGCTGGTTGGTCAGCACGAACCTCAGCAGCTGGCGGGTGCCCTCGTCGGCCCAGTGGATGTCCTCGATGACCAGGGTCAGCCTGCCCATGGCGGTGATCAGGTCACGGATCGCGCGGAACAGCCGGTGCCGCTCGGCCGCCGGGTCCCCGAGCGGCTCGGGCGTCGGCGGCAGCCGGTCGGCCAGTTCGGGCAGGTACGGCCGCAACGCGCCGGTGATCGCACCGAGCCGCCCGGTCAGCTTGTCCGCGCAGGCACCGAGGCATTCGAAGATCACGCCGTACGGGAACGGGTCGCGCAACGGCTGGCAGTGGCCCACCACGCTGCCGGACAGCTCCGCGACCAGGCGCGTCTTGCCCACGCCCTCCTCACCTTCGACGAACGCCACCGAGGGCGCGTTCCCGACGGCCGCGGTGAGCAGGGCCAGTTCCTCGCCGCGTCCCACCAACACTGGTGAGGTCATTTTCGCAGCGTAGGGAACGCGTACCACTGAACGGAACCGTCTTTCGGGGCGATCTTGCGTCAAAAGATAAGTACCCCTACTGAACGCTACCTCGGTTGTTCCATAGGTACGGGTCGCCGGATGGTGCTCGGACATCCCTGCAACCGAAACGGAGCACTCATGCGAGGGGCAATACTCGCTGTGGGGCTGGCCGCGCTCGTCAGCGGCCTACCCGCCACAGCGGCACCCGCAGCCGAGAGCAGCTACATCGTCATGCTGAAGCCCGGCGCTTCCGTCAGCTCCCTGACCAGCAGCTTCGCCGCCGACCGGGAGTACACCGCGCTGGGCGGCTTCGCCGCGCGGCTGACCGCGGCCGAGGCACGCACGCTGGCCGCCGACCCGCGCGTCGCCTCCGTGGCACCGGATGGCATCGCCCGGATGTCGGACACCCAGAACAACGCGACCTGGGGCATCGACCGGATCGACCAGAAGAACCTGCCGCTGGACACCAAGTACACGTACGCCAACAAGGGCGACGGCGCCACGGTGTACGTGGTGGACACCGGTGTCCACTTCGCGCACCCGGAGTTCGGCGGACGGGCCAAGAGCGGCTACGACTTCATCGACAACGACTCGGACGCCGCCGACTGCCAGGGCCACGGCACGCACGTGGCAGGCACCGTCGGCAGCGCGACCTACGGCGTGGCCAAGAACGTCGACATCGTCGCGGTGCGCGTGCTCAACTGCTCGGGCCAGGGTCAGTGGTCGCAGGTCATCAGCGGCATCGACTGGGTGGCCAAGAACGGCAAGAAGCCGGGTGTGCTGAACATGAGCCTCGGCGGCCAGGCGCAGTCCTCAGTGGACGAGGCGGTCAAGCGCGCGGTGCAGGCCGGGTTCGTCAACGCGGTCGCGGCAGGCAACGACAACGGCGCCAACGCGTGCAACACCTCGCCCGCCCGTACGCCCGAGGCGATCACGGTCGGCTCGACCGACAACGCCGACAACCGCTCGTCCTTCTCGAACATCGGCACCTGCGTCGACATCTTCGGCCCGGGATCCAACATCACATCGACGCGCAACGGCGGTGGTACCGCCCAGATGTCCGGGACGTCGATGGCGACGCCACACGTCGCCGGTGTGTCGGCGCTCGTGTTGACCGCCAACCCGACCTACACGCCAGCCCAGGTCCGTGACGCACTCGTCAACAACGCCACGAACGGTGTGCTGAAGAACGTCGGCTCCGGCTCGCCGAACAAGCTGCTGAACACCGAGTTCATCGGCAGCGGCGGCCCGCCGCCCGGTTGCGGCGCGAAGACCAACGACACCGACGTGTCCATTCCGGACGCCGGGGACGCGGTCACCAGCACCATCGACAACAGCGGCTGCGACGGGCGCGCGTCGGCGAGCCTGCCGGTGAAGGTCGACATCGACCACACGTACACCGCGGACCTCGCCGTCGACCTGATCGGGCCGAGCGGCGCCGTGTACCCGCTGCACACACCACGCGGAATCGGTGAAGCGGGCGGGATCCACGCCACGTTCACCGTGAACGCCGCCAGCGAGAACGCCAACGGCCGCTGGCAGCTGCGGGCGCGTGACATCTACAAGTTCGACACCGGTGTCCTGACCGGCTGGTCCATCACCTTCTAGGAGCATGGCAATGAGAGTCTTTCTCGGTATCTCCGCCGCCGTGCTGCTGGCGGCGGGCGCGGCACCGGCCTTCGCCGCGCAGCCGGAAGGCACGGTCGTCCAAGCGGATCACCACGTCAGCGGCAGCTACATCGTGCAGATGAAGTCCGGCGCGTCGGCGTCGGCGCTCGGTTCCAAGTACGGCGGTGTCATCCAGTCCGAGTACAAGCTGACCTTCTCGGGGTTCCACGTCCGCGACCTGTCCGAGACGCAGGCCCGCCGCCTCGCCGCGGACCCGAACGTCCAGGCCGTCTACCAGGACGGGACCGCGCGGATCGCGGACACGCAGAACAACCCGCCGTCGTGGGGCCAGGACCGCGTCGACCAGAAGGCGTTGCCGCTGGACAGCAAGTACACCTACGCCAACTCGGGTGAAGCCGTGACGGCGTACGTGATCGACACCGGCGTGGCGCCGTCCAACCCGGAGTGGGAAGGCCGTGCCAGCTACGGCTACGACTTCGTCGACAACGACAACGAAGCCCAGGACTGCAACGGCCACGGCTCACACGTGTCCGGAACGATCGCGGGCAAGACGTACGGCCTGGCCAAGAAGGCCAAGATCGTCGCGGTGCGTGCCCTCGGTTGCGGCGGATCGGCGCCGGACTCGGCGGCCGTGAGCGCGATGGAGTGGGTGGCCAAGAACGCCAAGAAGCCCGCCGTGGTCAACATGAGCCTCGGCATGGACAGCGTCGGCGTGGGTGACACGCAGGCGAAGGCGTTGGTACAGGCCGGGATCACGGTCGCGGTCGCGGCTGGCAACAGCAGCGCGGACGCGTGCAACACCTCACCGGCCCGCGTGCCCGAGGTGATCACCGTCGGCTCGACCGAGCGCAACGACGGCCGTAGCAGCTTCTCCAACTACGGCTCGTGCCTTGACTTGTTCGCGCCGGGCGGCAACATCGTGTCCACCGGGATCAACAGCGGCTCGGCCACGATGTCCGGTACGTCCATGGCCAGCCCGCACGTGGCAGGCGCGGCGGCGCTGTACCTGACCGCCAACCAGTCCGCCACGCCGCAGCAGGTCCGTGACGCGCTGGTGAACAACGCCAGTGGCGGCGTCGGCAACCCCGGCAGCGGCTCGCCGAACAAGCAGCTGTACACCGGTTTCATCGGTGGCGGGCAGAACCCCGGCACGTTCACGCTGGCGCTGTCGCCGTCCTCCGGCCAGGTCGACCCGGGCAAGTCCGTGTCGACGACCGTCGCGACCAAGGCGGGTGAGCAGGGCGCGGAGAACGTCGCGCTGAGCGTCTCGGGTCTGCCCGCCGGTGCCAAGGCGACGTTCCAGCCCACCGAGGTCCAGTCCGGCCAGAACGCCAAGCTGACCATCGAGACCTCGGCGTCCACCCCGGCCGGTCAGCACCGGATCACGGTGTCGGGCAAGGGAACGAGCGAGACCAAGACGGCCGACTACACGTTGTCGGTCGGCGGGCCACCCACCGGTGACCTGAAGCTCAGCGTGTCACCCGGTTCCGGCACGGCGCGTGCGGGCAGCTTCCTGAAGGCAACGGTCACCGTGACCGGCGGCGAGGGCACGATCTCGCTGGACGCCACGGGTACCCAGTTCAAGCCGTTCTTCAGCCCGCAGACGGTGAGCCCCGGCGGCACGTCGGAACTCACCATCATCTCGCCGTTCCAGGCGGGTACCTACAAGATCACCATCACCGGCACGGACTCCTCAGGCAAGTCCGGCAGCACCGAATACTCCCTCACGGTGCAGTAGGGAACGCAGGGGTGATCGCTGGCGGGCGGTCACCCCTGCAACGTTCGCAACCAATGTGGCCTTCGTTGCACATCCCGCACCCAATGTGGCCTTCGTTGCACCGGTCTCAAGGGCGCTGGCGGCGGGGCTACCCCTGCAGCTCTCGCAGTGCTTCGTCGAATCCGGCGACCATCTCGCCGACCTGCCTGTCGGTCATGGTCAGCGCTGGTGAGACCTGCAGGCCGCCCGCGCCGACCGCACGGCCGGACACGCCGTGCTTGCGCAGCAGTTTGATCATCTTCATCGCGTCGGCCGGGTCGACCATCTGGATCGCGGCGACCGCCCCGAATCCGCTGCGCACCTCGGCGACAGCGGGGTGCGCGGCGAGCACACCGAGCTCTTTGTCCAATGTGGACTCCAGGCGGGCGGCCGACGACAGCAGGTCCTCGCGTTCGACGATGTCCAGGTTGGCCAGTGCGACCGCCGCGCTCGTGGCGTGACCCGAGTACGTGTAACCGTGCCGCCACCAGACGCCCGCGCCCGGCCGGTGGAACGGTTCGGCCACGTGACCCGCGATCAGCACCGCACCCATCGGCAGGTATCCCGAGGTGAGGCCCTTCGCCGTGGTGATCATGTCCGGCGCGAGGTCGTAACGGGTGCTGGCGAACCAGGCCCCGCCGATCCGGCCGTACCCGGTGATCACCTCGTCCGCGACGAAGAGGATGTCGTTGTCACGGCACACTTGCCGCACTTCGGCGAGGTAGCCGTCCGGCGGCGGGTAGACGCCGCCCGCACCGATCACGGGTTCGCAGAAGAAGGCCGCGATCCGGTCGGCACCGAGTCTTTCGATCTCCGCGAGCAGCGCTTTGGCCGAGTCCCACGCGACCGTCGCGGCGTCCTGCATCAGCGAGCCGTAGCCCTCGCGGTTGCCAGGGATGCCCGCCAGCGCGGTGCCGCCGACGTGGGTGCCGTGGTAGGCACGGTCGCGTCCGATGACGATGTTCTTGTCCGGTTTGCCCTGCTCGTGCCAGTAACGGCGGGCCAGCTTGAGCGCGGTGTCGATCGAGTCCGAGCCGCCGCTGGTCAGGAACACCTTCGCGTCGGCCATCGGCGCGATCGACGCCAGCCGGTCGGCCAGCTCGATCGTCGACGGTGTGGCCACGTCACCGAACGTGTAGTACGCGGCGATCTCCCGCATCTGCCTTGCGGCGGCCTCGGCGAGTTCCTCTCGGCCGTGGCCCACGTTGACGAACCACAACCCCGCGGTCGCGTCGAGATACCGGCGACCGTCAGCGTCCCAGACGTAAACACCCTCACCACGGGACACGACGAACTCGCCGTTCTGGGTGACCGCACCCATGTCCGAGAACGGGTGCCACAACGCCCCCATAGAAAACGCCTCCCTACGCCTAGCGGAACGCGCCCACGCCCGTGAGCGCTTGGCCGATGACGAGCAGGTGCACCTCACTCGTCCCCTCGTAGGTAAGCACTGATTCCAGGTTGTTCGCATGTCGCATGACGGGGTATTCGAGTGTGATCCCGTTCGCGCCGAGGATCGTGCGGGCCTCGCGGGCGATCTGCAGCGCCGCGCGGACGTTGTTGAGCTTGCCCATGCTGACCTGCTCGGGCTTGAGGGTGCCCGCGTCCTTCAGCCTGCCGATGTGCACCGCGAGCAGCATGCCTTTGCCCAGTTCGAGTGCCATTTCGGCGAGCTTGGCCTGTGTCAGCTGGTACGCCGACAGCGGCTTGTCGAACACCTCGCGGTCGGCGGCGTACGCGATCGCCGCCTCCAGGCAGTCCCGTCCGGCGCCGATCGAGCCGAAGACGATCCCGAACCGGGCCTCGTTGAGGCAGCCGAGCGGGCTGGACAGACCCTTGCTCTCGGGCAGCACGGCGTCCGCGGGCAGGCGCACGTTCTCCAGGACGAGTTCGCTGGTGACGGACGCGCGCAGGGAGAGCTTGCCCGGCACGGTGTTGGCTGAGAACCCCTTGCTGTCCGTGGGTACGACGAAGCCGCGGATGCCCTCGTCGGTGCGGGCCCAGACCACGGCGACGTCGGCGATCGAGCCGTTGGTGATCCACATCTTGGTGCCGTTGAGCACCCAGTCGTCGCCGTCCTTGCGGGCGTTGGTGCGCATCCCGCCCGGGTTGGAGCCGAAGTCCGCCTCGGTCAGGCCGAAGCAGCCGATCGCCTCGCCCTTGACCATCCTGGGCAGCCACTCGTTCTTCTGCTCGTCGCTGCCGTACGCGTAGATCGCGTACATCGCCAGCGAACCCTGCACCGAGACGAGGCTGCGGACGCCGGAGTCAGCCGCTTCGAGCTCGTGACAGGCCAGGCCGTAGGACACCGCGTTGGTGCCTGCCGCGCCGTAGCCCCGCAGGTGCATGCCCAGCAGGCCGAGCTCGCCCATCTCCTTGGCCAGGTCACGGGCGGGCAGGTCGCCCTGCTCGAACCACTCGGCCAGGTGCGGGCGGATCCGGTCGGCGCAGAACTTGCGGACGGTGTCACGGATCGCGCGCTCCTCGTCGGAGAGCAAGTCGTCGATCGCGACCAGGTCCAGCGGGGCAGTACGGGTCATGCCGAGCAGGCTAGCCCAGAATTGGATCCAATATCAATTCTCCAATGATAGCCTGATCACGTGCAAGCTCTGGCAGGCGTGACGATCGCCGACTTCAGCCGCGTGCTGGCCGGGCCCTACGCGACGATGCTGCTCGCCGACCTGGGCGCCACCGTCGTCAAGGTGGAACGACCGGGCAGCGGCGACGACACGCGAGCGTGGGGACCGCCGTACGTCGGCGAAGACTCCACGTACTTCCTCGGTCTCAACCGCAACAAGCACATCGTTTCGCACGACCTGGCCGATCCCGCCGCACGCGAACTGGCCGAGTCGGCCGACGTCGTCGTCGAGAACTTCCGGCCGGGAACGATGGCCCGCCACGGCCTGGACTACGAATCCCTGTCCGCGGTGAACCCCAAGCTCGTGTACTGCTCGATCACCGGGTTCGGCCCGTCGTCGCCGTTGCCCGGTTACGACTTGCTGGTCCAGGCAGTCGGCGGGCTGATGAGCGTGACCGGCACGCCCGAGTCGCCGACCAAGGCCGGGGTCGCGGTGGTGGACGTGATCACCGGGCTGCACGCGATGGCGGGCATCCTCGCGGCGCTCCGGCACGCCGAGGCGACCGGCGAGGGCCAGCTCGTCGAGGTCTCCCTGTTGTCGTCACTGCTGTCGGGCCTGGTCAACCAGTCCGCGGCGTACGTGATGGCCGACGTCGTGCCCCAGGCGATGGGCAACGCGCATCCCAGCGTCGTACCGTACGCCGTGTTCCAGGCCGCAGATCGGCCACTCGTACTCGCGGTGGGCAACGACAAGCAGTTCGCCGCGCTGTGTTCCGTGCTCGGGATTCCGGAAGACCCCAGATTCGCCACCAACGCGCTGCGCGTCGAGCACCAGACCGCACTGACAGCGGTGATCAACACCCGGCTGGCCACGCGGGACGCCGCGCACTGGTGTGCGGCGCTGACCGACGCGGGTGTCCCCTGTGGACCGATCAACACCCTCGCCGAGGCCGTCGGCCTGGCGACCGAAGTCGGCCTCGCGCCGGTGGTCTCGATCGACGGGCTGCCGCACGTCGCCAATCCCATCCGGATGAGCCGCACACCGGCCGTGTATCGGAGCAACCCCACGTGACCACGCCGAAACGCCCGCCGACCGCGCAGGAGTTCGTCCTCGCCGAACTGCGCAGGGCGATCCTGACCGGCGAGATGCCGCCCGGTTCGCCCGTGCGCCAGGACGCGCTGGCCGAACGGCTCGGCGTGAGCCGTGTGCCGTTGCGGGAGGCGTTGCGGACGCTGGAAGGCGAGGGGCAGGTCATCTACCGCCCGCACCGCGGGTACCAGGTCGCGGACCTGTCGCTCGAAGACCTGCTTGAGGTGTACCGGATCCGCGAGCTGCTGGAGACCGAGGCGACCGTGCGCGCGGTGCCGTTGATGTCGGCCGAGGACATCGAACGCATGGAACAGGCCGAGGAGGACATCATGCGAGCCGCGGAAGCCGACGACATCGTCGGTATGGCCGCCGCGAACCGGGTCTTCCACTTCACGGTCCTGGAAGCGTCCGGTATGCCGCGTTTGGCCAGACTTGTCCGGGTGATGTGGGACGCCACGGACGCCTACCGCGCCCTGTACTACAGCTCCTCGGACAACCGCGCCCGCGTCCATGCCGAACACGAGGCGATCATCGCGGCCATCCGGGCCGGTGACGCGGACGCGGTCGTCCGGTTGTGGAACGAGCACAGGGAAGGCGCGGTCGCCGCACTGCGCACGATCGTCCAATAAGGCTGGTCACTCCAGGGTTTCGAGGTGGCGGCGGGCCCGTTCGGCCGCCTTCTCCGCCGTGCGGAACACCGCTCTCGCTTCCCTGACCTCGGTGGCGGCTTCCTGTTCGGTGGCGCGGAGGCGTTCCAGCTCCGCGGTCAGGTCGGCGACCTGCTGCGCGGCACGTTCGGCTTTCTGCTCCGCGTGCGACAGGGCGGACTGGGCGCGGTCGCGGACTTCGGCCGTGTGCTGCGCGTCCGCGCGGGCACGGCCGAGTTCCTGGCGGAGGCGCTCCGCGCGCTGCTCACGGCGCAGGCCCACTTCGTCGACCACCGGTTCGGGTGATTCCGGCCATGCCTGCGGGAGCGTCAAGTCGTTCGTGGCCGAAAGGGTTCCGGCCAGCAACACCTCGGTCACCGCCGGATCGGCCAGCGCCGCGGCGAAGACCGTTTCGACGTCGCGCAGCACGGACTCGCTGAGTTTCTGGCCTTCGCCAGAGGCCAACGACCTCACTTCGGCCACGAGCGCGCGGATCACCTGGTGGCGCTGCTTGGACAGGTCACGCAGGGTTTCGCCGTCGAACCGACCGTGTGCGTCACGCAGCGCGACGCCCAGGTTCTCCAAACGCTGCAGGTCAGGGCGTGCCTTGCGGGCAAGCAGGTTCAGCGCCCACGCGGCGAGCGACGGCTTGCGGAACTTGCCGATCGCCGCGGCGGCCTCCTTGTCGCCCTCTTCTTTGGCGGCACGCACGAACTCACTCCTCGCGGCCATGAAATCACCCGGGCGCAAGGCGTAGAGCCGGTCCGCTATGGATTTGAGATCCATGGCCACTAGTGTGGCCGAAATGTACGAGGAATCCGGCGGACGCGCCGCACCCGTGCTGGCCGACAGGTACAGACTGATCACACAACTCGGCCGCGGCGGCACCGCGCGCGTGCTGAAGGCGTGGGATGAGCGGCTGGATCGCGAGGTGGCGATCAAGATCTTCCAGCCGCACGCGGATCCCGTCGGCCGTCTCAGATTCGAGGACGAGGCCAAGCTGCTCGCCGGGTTCGACCACCCGCGCCTGGTCAAGGTGTACGACTCGGGCGACGCCAACGGCGAGCCGTTCCTGGTGCTCGAGCTGATCAAGGGCCCGCACCTGGGCAACCGGATCGACCGCGGTGCGATGACGCCGGAGGAGGTCAGCCGGATCGGCATCGAGATCGCGGGCGCGCTGGCCTACGTGCACGGCAAGGGTGTGGTCCACCGGGATATCAAGCCAGGCAACATCCTGCTCGACGCCGACGGCGTACCGCACCTGGCCGACTTCGGGCTGGCCAAGCTGATGGCCCGCAGCGGGATGACCGCATCCGACCGGCTGGTCGGCACCGCGGCGTACCTGTCGCCCGAGCAGGTGCTGGGTACCGAGGTCGGCCCGCCCGCGGACGTCTACGGTCTCGGCCTGATCCTGCTGGAGTGCCTGACCGGCGAGGTCGAGTACCCGGGCCTGGACGCGGAGACCGTGCTGGCCAGGCTGAACCGGCGGCCACGGGTCCCCGAGAACATTCCGGCGCCGCTCGCCGATGCGCTGGAGCAGATGACCCGGTCCGCGCCGGGTGAACGTCCGAACGCGACCGAATGCGTGGACCTGCTGCGCGTCGACCGGCCGACCGTGCCGATGCCCCGGCGGCAACGCAAGTTGGTCGTGCCGAAGGTCGCGGCGATGATCGGCGCGGGCCTGACGGCCGGTGTGATCGCCCTGTTCGTCGCCGCGCCGACGACGCCGCCCGCTGGCCCGGATCCCGTTCCGGCCAAGCCCAACCGGGGCGAGGTGATCGACTCGACCATCACCAACGACACGCCCACACCGCAGCAGCAGGTCGCCAATCCCCAGCCCAGGCACCAGCAACACCAGCAGACTCCCGACCATCAGCCACCGCAGCCGAAACAGGGATCAGGCGAAACCGTCGCCAAGACCCCCGGCCCAGGACTCGCACCGCCCCAGGCGGCAGACCCGGAGGAACCAGGGCCGGGCGGCCAGGCCGAACCGGACAGGCCAACCAAGCCCAGACCCAGCAAAGCCAAGACCAGAACCCCCAAGAACACCTCGTGAGTGTTTGCCCGGGTCAGAACCCCGGCAAACACTCACGAGGGTTTTCAGCTGGACAGGCCGAAGGCCAGCAGGGCGGTCGATGTGAAGTCGATCGCCGGTTCCGAGCTCGGCCACGACCGCACGTCGTCGAAGAACTTGGATCCCTTGCCGTCGAACGCCGTGAACGAGTTGCCGCACGACTTCGCGCCGTCCGGCATGTCGCCGAGGCCATCGAAGTTCTCGGCGCCGTTCGGGCCGTTGATCACCGCGCCGTACAGCACGCGCTTGCCACCGTTGAGGTCGCCTGCCAGGTTCGCGGCCTGGTGTTGCGGGCACTTCGGATACGTCGAACCGACACCGATGACCAGCGAGATACCCCAAGCGTTCGCGCCGAGTGCGAAGTTGCGTTGCTGCACACCGAAAGCGTCGAACGAGGTGTCACCGGTCGCCGCACGGTAGAGCCGGGCGGTGGCGGCCAGGCCGAAGCTCTTGCTCGCCGCGTCGAAGCTGGTGATCTCCACGCCGGTGCGGAACGGGCTGGACGCCGCGCGCTGGACACCGGAGTTCAGCTGCCGCTTGAGGTCGTCGACCAACTGCTTCTCGGTCACCTGCGCCCCAGGGACTCCCTGCCGCAGCAGGCCGATCAGCTCGGCATGCGCCAAGGCGCTGGTGTCGTACAGGTTCAGCGTGTCCTTCGAGGTGCTGCCGATGTACTGCTTGGCCCACTGCGTCGCCTGCTTCGACCACGCGTCGGCCCGGTTGTCGCCGAGCTTGCGCGCGGCGAGCGCCAGCTGGGCCGCACCGAGTTCCATGTCGTCCAACCAGGATGCCTCGGGGTAGTAGGCGTGCGGGAAGGCCGTCACGAGCTCGCCGACGCCCGTCGTCTTGGCGGCACCGAAGATCGACGCCGCCTCGTCCAGGTAACGCTTGGCCTTCGCCGGATCCTGCTCCAACTGGGCACCCAGCGCGAACGCGGCGGCGACCCGGCCCGCGAGGTTCGGGCTGACCGGTGATCCGGCCGGGCCCGCGGTGAACACCGGGCGGTACTTGATGAAGTACTGCTGGTCGCCCGGTTTGACGCTGAGCTTGTCGTCCGCTTCCGGCAGCCGCCACACGTCGTGGTCGCCGACGAAACCGAACTCTTCGCTGCCCGTACCGATTCCGACCTGGGCGTAGAGCGTCTTGCTCTGCGCGTCCCACGCCTTGTCGAGCCAGTCGAGGCCGTGCTTGAACTCCGCGTACAGCTGCGGGTTTCCGCCTCGGCGTTGCGCGTAACCCAGTTCGGCCAGTGAATAGGCGGTGTTGGACGTGAACTTCACGAAGTCGCCCGCGTCGAACCAGCCGCCTTCGACGTCCACCGGACCGCCGACCGCCTTGAGCGGCGCGGCGGGCACGTCGCCGCCGTCGCCCTTGAACTTCGGTTCGGCGTAGACAGTGGCCTTGGCGTCGGTCAGGTGCGCCTGCTTGCGGTCCAGCCGCCCGGGGATGACGTTCCTGCCGTCGCGCTGCGCCTGGAAGAACTCGGTCGTGGCCTGGACGAGCGGCTGGAACAGCGCGTCCGCCCGGTCCACTGTGAAGCGCGGCGACTGTGCGGTGATCTTGCCGGAGAACTTGACCTGGTACGCGCCCGGCTTGTCCACCTTGGAGAAGTCGACCTGGTGCACGGCCTTGTACTTGGTGTTCCAGCCGCCGAGGCTGGCACCGACCTTGCCCGAGTACACCGTTTTCCCGCCGGAGTCGACCACGGTGAACGGGGCGCCCGACACGGCCTGCGTGCCGAGCAGGTACCCGACCTTGGCTTCACCCGTCGCGTATCCGACCTGGTCCACACGGACGAATCCGGCGGCAGCGGCCGACGCCGGAGTCGCGGTCGCTGCGAGACAACACAGTGTGATCACGGCAACCGACCCGCGTCTGAGCATGGCTGGCTCCATCCTGGCGGCGAGTTAAATAGGGAACTTTCCGAACAGTAAAGACTCAGCCGCCAGGATGGTCAAGAGCTACTGACGTGACGTGTAGGCGACGAACGAGTCGTTCTTGGCCAGATTGCCCGCCGCGTCGTAGCACTCGACGTTGCGCACCAGCCCGTCCGTGGCCGAGGTGAACCACAGGTTGCTCAAACCGCAATAGTTCGGGCCCGGCCCGTAGGCGGTGACCTGGACGTGGTCCTCCTTCAGGCCGATCTTCGGGAACGTCACCAGGTACTGCCCCGGCCCGAACGACACCGTGTTGGTCGCGCCTGCCGAGTTGAAGTTGGTCAACGGCGGCAGTGCGGGCGTCACCCAGATGTGCCCGAACCGCTTGGGCGGACCGTATTCCCCGATCACGGGCCGCTCACGGTTGTAGCTGAGCGTCCACCCGGTGTCATACGGTTTGCTGGCCGCGTCGAAGCAAGCCACGACCACGGTCTGCCCGGTCGAGGACGGATACCACTCGGCGACCTTGCACCGAGCGGGCTTCGCCCCGGCCGCGGTCACCTGCAGGTTGCCGCTCGGGTCGTTCGGCCCCGCTCCCGGCAGGAAGACCTTGTACAGCCCGGAACCGGCGCCGCCCCAGCCGACGAAGTTCGCCCCGCCGGAGGAGTTGAACTCGTTGAGGACGGTGCCCTGGAAGTTGGCGAACACGTAGTCATGGGCGCCGGGTGGCGCCGCGATCGGACCGCTGCTCTCGGTGAACAACACGCTGAACTGGCTGTTGGCCAGCGCGCCGCCGTGTTTGTAGCAGTTGACGAACACGTGCAGGCCGTCGTTGCCCATCTTCCAGTTGCTCGCGATCTGGCACCAGCCTGGTTGCAGCCCGGCCGACGTCACGTGCACGATGCCGCGCTTGCCCGTGGTCTTGGGGAACAGCACCTCGTAGCGACCGGTGCCCGGCGACCGGACTTGGCCGCTCGCACCGCCGAACTTGCTCCACTGGTGTGTCGGGTCCATCAGCGTGAATCCGCCGATCGGCGCGAGGTGGTTGTTGAATGCGAATGCCCAGTCGTCACTGAGTGCCGCATTCGCCTGTGGGACGGAAACAGTGATTCCCAATATCGCCATGATCGATATCAGGACGGATCTCAGCCGCATGACGCTACTCCTCATCATCGGGCCGTAATTTCCCCTCGTTCCTTTTAGATCGAACGTTCATTCCCGACCGTTAGGGGGTAAAGTTCGCAATCTTTTAGCCCGAACGGACCTAGCGGCAGTCAACTGGGTCAATTCACACTCGAATAACGGAGTTTCTTCCTCATGAGTCGGGCGCGACGACTTCATGGCACCCTGTCGCAAGGAGACGCCTGATGTCCAAGCGCCGTAGATCCGCACTGGTCGCCCTGCTCGGAGCGATCCCCCTCGTGCTGTCCGCCGTCCTGCCGGTGTCCGTGGCGAACGCGCACGGCTCGACCATGAACCCACCGAGCCGCACCTGGCAGTGCCGGTTCGTCGAGAACCCGGAGAACCCGGCGTCAGCCGCGTGCAGGGCGGCCGTCGCCGCCGGGGGCACGCAGGCCTTCTACGACTGGCACGAGGTCAACCTGCCCAACGTCGCGGGCAACCACCGCTCGATGATCCCGGACGGCCAGCTCTGCGGCGCGGGCCGGGCCAAGTACGCGGGCCTGAACCTGGCCCGCGACGACTGGCCGGCCACGAAACTCACCGCGGGCGCCAACTTCACGTTCGGCGTCAAGGCCACCGCGGCCCACCAGGGTGTGTGGACCAGCTACATCACCCGCGACGGCTACAACCCGCTGCAGACGCTGCGCTGGTCCGACATGGTCCAGTTCAACCAGGTGACCAACCCGGTTCCGGTCAACGGCGTGTACCAGATCGCCACCAAGCTGCCGTCGGGCAAGACCGGCAGACACGTCGTCTTCACCATCTGGCAGCGCCAGATGCCGGACAGCGGCGAGGCTTTCTACCTGTGTAACGACGTCATTTTCTAGCCTTCACGCAATCAGGGGCGGACCGGTCGAAACCGGCCCGCCCCTGAATTGTTCCGCCGTTACGGCGTGACGGTGTTGATCAGAATCGAACCGTTTCCGACGATTCCGCCGTCGCTGGTCCGGACCGTCAGGTCACCCTGGAGCTTGCGACCGGCGGGCGGGACCGACGCGGCGGTCACCGTGCCGGGCACGGTCCAAGTCGCCCCGAGGCCACGCTGCGCGTCACTGTCGTTGACAGTCACCGTGCCCAGCTGCGGCGAGGAGAACAGATCGTTGTAGTCGAAGTCCGTGGTGCCCGCGGGCACCGCGTAACCGACGACCAGCGAGATCCAGACACCAGGCGCCGGGTTGGTGACGCTGACCGCTTCCTCGGAGTCGGCGTCAGCACTCTGCGCCGCCAGCACGCACGACCCGCTGGTGCAGTTGAACAGCGCCAGGTCGAGGTCGGCCTTGATGTCACTGGGGTTCCCGATCGCCACCCGCAGCGAGGTCGAGCCCGGCAGCACGTTGATCTGACGCTGCTGCTGGTCTTCGGTCTTGATGCTCGGCCGCAGCGCCAGCGAGCTGCTGAGCGGGCCGCCGACCAGCTTGCCGTTGAACGCACCGGCCGAGTTGGTGACCGAGTAGTTCCGGGTGGACGGCACACCGGCCTGCAACGAGTCGATCGTGTCCGGGTTCGGGCTGATCTTCGTCGTGATGGCCGTGGTGGTCAGGGAGAACGGTGCCGACGCGACGTCCGACGTGCGCCGGGCCTCGACGTAGACCTCCCAGACACCCGGGATCGGGTTGTTGACCGTGCGGGTCGTCGGCGATCCCGTGCTGCAGCCCGCACCGGCGTCCGGGTTGTAGCAGTTCGTCGTGGACGTCACGTCGATCGGGATACCGCGCGGGTCGACCCGGATGAACCGGACCTGCCCCGCACCGGCCGCGGCGCCGCCACCGGTCAGGTCGAACTTCAGGCCGGTCGTGCCCTGCGGCACGTTGACGAAGAAGTTCTGGGTCTGGTTGCGGTCGATCCTGCCGCTGTTGGTGACGCTGAACTTGTTGCCCGCGTTGACCTGCTGCGGCACGAACACGGTGTTCAGCAGCTGCGAGTCGGTGCCGGAGGTGAACGGGTTGTCCAGCTCGAGCACCGCCGAGTGCACGCCACCCTGACGCGGGTTGACGCGGACGTCGACCGTGACGGGCTTGTTCAACGGCAGGACAACCGAACCGGCCGAGGAGAACGTGCCGTCGTTGCCGATCCACTTGAGACGGTACGGCGCCGGGCGGTCGCCACCGGTGGTCCGGGTGAACGTGTAGGTGCGGGTGTACTGCTTGCCCTGCACCACGCCCTCACGGTCGTGGATGCCGACGCCGAAGCCCGGCTTGGCCAGGAAGCCGTCCAGCACCGTGTTCACCTCGACCGAGCTGGTCACGGTGTCCGGGTTCGGGTTGGCGGCCAGGTAGAGAGCCGCGCCGAACACGTCGAACAGGCCGTTGCCCTGCTCGTACGCGCCGAGCCCGTCGACGAACCGCGCGGACGAGTAGATCGCGTTGCGCAGTGCGGCCATGTTCGGCCGCTTGCCGCCGTGGGTCGCCTTGTAGGCGCTCACGAGCAGCGCGGCGGCACCGGCCGCCTGTGGGGCGGCCATCGAGGTGCCGTTGAAGTGCGCGTAGCCGACCGGCAGCGTGTAGGTGCCGGGCAGCGGCTGCGCGGGCTGCCACTGCGGGATCGACGAGATCGCCGAGCCCGGTGCGATGATGTTCGGCTTGAAACCGCCGTCCTCAGCCGGACCACGCGACGAGTACGGGTGCAGGCCTTCCTTCTTGGCCGTCTGCGAACCGTAGTTCGACAGCCAGGTCTCCTTGGTGACGTACGAGCCGACGCTCACCGCGTCGGTGGCCACCGACGGGTCGCCGACGGTGTTGGCACCGGAGCCGCTGTTACCGGCCGAGATGAACAGCTGGACGTTGAATTCCTTGATGATGCGGTTGTAGAGCACCGCGCGGGCGTTGTTGCCGTCGTTGAGCGGCGGCAGGCCACCGATGGAGATGTTGACGACGTCGGCGCCGTTGCGTGCCGCGTAGACGACACCGTCGACCAGGCCGCTCTCGGTGCACGACGGCGTCGACAGGCACGCCTTGATGGCGAGAACCTTGGCGCCGGGGGCGGCACCGGCCATCTTGCCGTCCAGGATCGCGTTGCCTGCGGAGATACCGGCGACGTGCGAACCGTGGGCGGCGGCGGCGATGCCGAGGCCGACGAACGGGGTGTCGGCGGTGCCGTAGACCGACTTGTCGGTCTGCACGACGAACGCCACGGTCTCCTTGACCGCGGGCGTCGCCGGGTTGTCGGTGCCGAAGTGGCCGACGTCCTGCTTGACCTTGTAGTCGATCATCGCGGCGTCGTCGGTGAAGTTGCCGTTGCCGTTCAGGTCGACGCGGACCTCTTTGGTGGTGACGTCCTGCAGCACGCCGAAGCGGTCGGCCTTGTCGCCGTCGCGGTTGACGTCGCCGCCGATCTCGCTGTTGCCCGCGGCGAAGTCGTTGGCACCGGAGTTCTCGACGAACACGCCGACGCTGTACGGGCCACCGGCCGCGGGCGCGGTCCACGTGCGTCCGGCGGCGGTGAACTGGCCGGTGTAGGTCTGCTGGGACATCGTGACCCAGGTGCTGTCACCGGAGTCCGGGGAGTTGGCGTTGTACCAGTCGACGATCTTGCGCTCGCCGCCGGAGGTCTTGGCCAGCGCGGGGTGGTCGAGGTCGACACCACTGTCCAAAACGGCCACGGTGACGTTCTTGCCGTCCCAGAACGGGAACGCCTTGCCGAACTGGGCGGCGTGCGTGTCACCGGTCGGCAGGTACGGGTTGTCGCGAGGGGTGTTGGGGCCCGGCGCGGGCTGCGGCAGCGGGTTGCCCATGCCGTCGGGGCGCGGCTCGTCCCTGGCGATCAGGCCGTCGACGTCGATGGCGCGGATCGAGTCGAGCTTGACCGCCTGGCGCGCCTTGCCCGGCGGCAGCGTCACCTTCAGGTAGTCGAGGTCCTTCTCGACGGACTTGACGTTCGCGCCGATGGCACGCAGCTCGTTGGCGGCCGCGTCGGCACGGCCGTGCTCAGCGGCGACGAGGACGGTGACCGACGGCTTGCCCGCCTTCTCCGCCTCGGCGACGAGCGCGCGGTCGCGGGAGTCGAGCTGCTTGGTGCCGGAGGGAACCGGCTGCTCCGGAGGCGGTGCTGGTTGTTCGGCGAACGCCGTCGCCGGCGTCGCGAGGCCGAGCACGGCGGTGCTCATCGCGAGCACCGCCCACCCGGCGCGTCTGCGCTGTGGAGATCGTGGTGTCACAGCCAAACCCTTCATGGGGATCGTGGCGAGAAACTGCCCACGAAGCACATCCGGGCGGGGCTGCGATGACAATCACACAACTGGCCTATTCCGCTCAGTCCACATTGGTCTGTTCGGCGTAGCGACCGGGATCGTGACGCGCCGGGGATCTCAATCTGGCAACAGCCGCTCCACCCGGGCACGCACGGTGACCGACTGAGTGCTATTTCGTAGCGGTCTCCAGGATTCGCGGACTGCCGAACCACGCGGCCAATTCCTCACGAAGTCCACTCAGGACACCGTCACCCGCCCACGCGACATACCCGTCAGGACGGACAAGAAGCACATCCGCATGCGCATACGTGGATTCGAGCTCGACCACGTCCACCCGATCGGCCCATTGGGCCGCGATGCCCTCGAGTGCGGGGTTCCGGGCGAGATCCAGCAACAGCGGGCGCGCTGGGGACAGCAGGGCCGCGGCGCCGTGGTCCGGCAGGAACCGGCCCACCAGTGGGTGGTTCGTGCCCGTTGGGTAGCGGATGTCCGCCCCGGCCATGGTTTCCGCGATGTGCGTCGCGACGTCCGCACTGGCCATCAGCTCGGTGAAGAACGTCCGCAGTGCGGTCACTTCCGGCCCCGGCCTGGTCATCGCCGCCTGGGCCTGCGTGTGCAGGACGACTCGTTCGGCGGCTGGGCGGCGTTCGGTCTCGTAGGTGTCGAGCAGGCCGTCCGGTGCCCAGCCGTGCACGTGTCCGGCAAGTTTCCAGCCGAGATTTGCCGCATCCTGCAATCCCAGGTTCAGCCCGGGGCCGCCGATCGCGGAGTGCACGTGCGCCGCGTCACCGATCAGGAAGACGCGGCCGTCCCGGTAGCGCTCGGCGATCCTGGTGTTGCCACCGGAGGTCCGGCGCAGCTGGTGCGGGCCCGCCGAGTCCGGCGGCTCGACGAGCACGTCGGCACCGAGCACCCTGCGGACGCTCTCGCGCATCTCGGCCAGTGTCATCGGAACGTCGTCAGCGGGTTCCCACTCGAGGGTCGTCACCATCGGCTTGCCGGGTTCCAGTTCGATGTGGACGAAACCACCGCGTTCGGTCCGGACGAACTCCCACGGCGGGATCCGGCCGTGTCCCGGTACCTCCAGGGCCCCGTCGACGAGGCCGGGCAACGACACGTGCGCGACTCGGGTCACCCCCTTGTCGGTGTGGACACCGGGAAAGTCGATCCCGGCGAGCTTGCGGACCGTGCTGCGGCCGCCGTCGGCGCCGACGAGGAACTCGGCACCGAGTGAGTACTCGCCTTGCGGCCCAAGCACTCGCACATCGACACCGGATTCGTCCTGTGCGAACCCGGTGACCTCGTGGCCACGCCTGATCTCCACACCGAGTTCCAGCGCCCGCTCCTCGAGCACCTGCTCGATCCGGTGTTGCGGGACGGGAAGAATGGTCAGCGGGTGATCAGGGACCGCACTGAGGTCCAACGGCAGCATGCTGAACAGGAAATGGGGTGTCCTAAAGGGAGTGTCACCGCCGCCGAGCCGCTTGTGCAGACCGCGGTGGTGCAGCAGCCGCACCACCTGGCCGACCATGCCGTTGGCCCTGAGTTCACCGCTTCGTTCAGTCAGTCTCTCCAGCACGACCGGACGTACCCCGGACAGTGCCAGCTCGCACGCGAGCATCAGGCCGTTCGGCCCCGCTCCTGCGATCACGATCATGGTTCTCCTCCTCGGACCAGATATCCGAGCGCTTCACGGATCAACGGCCCCAGCGCAACCGGCGGATCGGCGTTTATCCACTGGGTCTGTGCGACGGCACGCGCCGCGGCGACCGAACCGGCGACCACGCTCGGATACATGTCGCGGTCGACGTCCATGCCGAGGCGGTCGGCGATCGCCTCGGCGAGCGCACGCGTCATCACCGCGTCGGCCTTGAGGAACTCGGCCGCCAACGACGGCGAACTGACGAACCTCCGGACGCCCTCGGTCCACTCCGCGCTGGGAGGTGTTTCCGTGCCTTCGACGTTGTAGATGGCGAGCACCGCGTGCTCGATCGACTCCCAGAACGGCTCGTCCGGCGGGCGTCCCCGCAGGATGTCCCCGATCTGCACGATCCGGTCGACCTCACGCCAGACGATCGCCTCGTACTTGCTGGCGAAGTAGTTGTTGAACGTTCGCGGCGACACACCCGCTGCCGCCGCGATGTCCTCCACCAGCACGTTTTCCAGGCCGCGTTCGGCAGCGAGCCGCACGGCTTCCCAGCTGAGCGCCTCCCGCGTGGCCCGTTTCTTGCGCTCTCTCAACCCTGACACCACCCGAGCCTGCCAGAAAGGTGCGCAGTCCGCAAGTTTTCGCGTCACGCAAGTTCTGTCAGGTGGACAGGCGGGACACGCGCGTGCCCAGGCCCAGTACCGTTTCGGCCATGACGGACTGGATCGGCTTGGCCGAGGAAGTCGCCGCGCGGCTGAAGGCGGACGCGGTCGAGCGGGACCGGGCGAACCGGCCGCCTGCCGCCGAGGTGGAGCTGCTGCGCTCGTCCGGCCTGCTGGCCGCCGACGACACCGCGACCGACGCGGTGACCAGGATCATCTCGGCGGCGGACGCGTCGATCGGCCACCTGATCGGCTACCACTACCTCCACCTGTGGCGCGCGCAGCTGTTCGACAACCCCGCCGCCGCCCAGCGGATGCGCGCGGACGCGAACTGGTTCTGGTCGGGTGTGAGCAACCCGCTGGACGCCGCACTCCAGCTGACCCCGAACGGCGACGGCTACACCGTCAACGGCCGCAAGACGTTCGCCACCGGCGCCAGCGTCGCCGACCGGCTGGTGGTCTCGGCGACCAGGGTGGACAACGGCGACAAGCTGACGTTCACCGTCGACGCCAAGGCGCCCGGCATCTCGTACCCGTCCGACTGGGACAACACCGGCCAGCGGCTGACCGCGAGCGGTGGCATCGTGTTCGACGACGTCGAGGTCGACGGCCAGGACGTGCTCGGCGCCCAGCCCGCCGATTCCATCAGACTTTCCCTTGCAGCGCTTGGCTTTCAACTCGCTCTGACGCAGATCCACGTGGGTATCGCGGCCGGGGCGCTCGCCGAGGCCGCCGAGTACACCCGTGGCCAGGCGAGGCCGTGGATCCTGTCCGGTGTGGAATCGGCGTCGACCGACCCGTACATCCTCGCCGGATACGGGGAACTCGTCGCGTCACTCGAAGCGGCCGCGACCCTGGCCGACCGGGCGTCGGACTCGTTGCGCCAGTCGGTGGCGGCGGGCGCGGAGCTGACCGCCGAGCAACGGGCCAGTACAGCGGTGACCATCTCGTCGGCCAAGGTGTTCTCCACCCGCGTCGCCAACGAGACCACAACCAAGATCTTCGAGTTCATGGGCGCACGCGCGACCGCGACCAAGTACGGCTACGACCGGTTCTGGCGCAACGCGAGGACGCTCACGCTGCACGACCCCGTGGTCTACAAGGCACGCGAGATCGGCGCGTACTTCCTCACGGGCGAGCACCCGCCGTTCACGGGATACAGCTGATGACGACCCCGGTACTCGCGGACAGCGTCAAGCTCACCGTCGACGGTGTGCAGATCCTGGACCGCCGCAGCTTCCCGTTCGCGCGGGAGTGGGTGCTGTGCCGCACCTCCACCGAAGTGGCCAAGGCCATCGAGGACATGGTCACCCAGTCCTCCGGCCCCTACTTCGCCGCGCTGTACGGCATGGTCCTCGCCGCCCGCGAAGCCGCCGGGTTACGCCCGCACGCCGCCTTCGCGTACATGGAACAAGCGGGCGTACGCCTGACCAACGCCCGCCGCACGAACAACCACTTACGCAAGGCCGTGCACGCCGTCTTGTCCACGGTGTCCGGTTCCGGCGAATCGCTGGTTTCCTCGGCCATGGCGGGTGCACAGGCCGGAGACGACCTCTACCGCGGCCGCAGCCGCGCACTGGGCACGGCCGCCGCTGCGCTGCTGCCCGACGACGGCGGCGTGATGACGCACTGCTGGGCCGACCTGTACCTGGTGGACCTGGTGTCCGCGGCTCAGCGAGACGGCAAACGCCTGCGCTTCTTCTGCACCGAGACCCGTCCGTACCTGCAAGGCGCCCGGCTGACGGCGGAGACACTGGCGGAGATGGGCGTGGACACCACGTTGATCTCCGACGGGATGGGCGCGGCGGTGCTGCAGTCCGGCGAAGTGGACGCGCTGGTGACCGCGGCCGACCGGGTCACGATGGCGGGTGACGTGGTCAACAAGGTCGGCACCCTGGGGCTGGCGGTGGCCGCGGCGGCGTTCAACGTGCCGTTCCACGCCATGGTGCAGGCCCCCGACCAGGAGGCGCGGACCGCCGACGACGTCCCGATCGAGTACCGGCCGGGTGAGGACGTCCTGCACACCCTGGGCATCCGCACAGCGAGTGAGAAGGTGCGCGGCCTCTACCCCGCGTTCGACGTGACACCACCGCGGTTCGTCACCACGATCGTGACCGACCGGGGTCCGTTCGAGCCGCACCGGATCGCCGAGTACTACCACGAAGGAGAGCAGAACCAGTGACCGCGCTGACCGCACGGTGGGTCGTCGTCGACATCGAAGGCACCCTCACCCCGACCAGCCAGGTGCACGTCGTGCTGTACGACTACGCGCGTCCCCGCCTCGGCCCGTGGATCGACGCGAACGGCGACGATCCCGTTGTCGTCGAGGCCGTCGCCCAGATCCGTCTGCTCGGCGAACTGCCCGACTCGGCGGGAACGCCGGACATCGTCGAGGTCCTGCACGGCTGGATGGACGCGGACCAGAAGATCGCGCCGCTCAAGACCCTGCAGGGCCTGATCTGGCAGCGCGGGTACGCCGAGGGCGACCTGGTCACCGAGCTGTTCCCGGACGTCACCCCGGCTCTGCGCGCGTGGCACGACAAGGGCCTCGACCTGGCGGTGTTCTCGTCCGGCTCGGTCGCGGGCCAGGTGGCGGCGTTCTCCCGGACGTCGGACGGCGACATCACCACCCTGTTCTCGCAGCACTTCGACACCGTGAACGCGGGCCCGAAGCGGGAGGCCCCGTCCTACCGCGCGATCGCGTCCGCGCTGGACGCGTCACCGGAGCGGATCGTGTTCCTCTCCGACGTCCCGGCGGAGTTGGACGCGGCGGCGGAGGACGGCTGGCAGACGGTGGGGCTGGCCAGGCCGGGCGAGCCGTTCGGCGACGCGGACTTCGGCAGCCACCTGGCGGTCAAGTCGTTCGCGGAGATCACGGTGGACCTGGCGTGAACCTGGGAGAAGCCGGGGCGCTGCTGGCGGCGGAGTGCGCCAGGTACACGGCGCTCGGCTGGATGCGCGGAACCTCGGGGAACCTCTCGGTACGGCTGGGCGACGACCCGCTGCGCCTCGCGGTGACGGCCAGTGGCCTGGACAAGGGCGAACTGACGGCGTCGGACGTCGTGGAGATCGACGAGAGGGGCGCCCCGGTCCACCCCGACTCACCGACCCCGTCAGCCGAGGCGGGCCTGCACGGCAGGATCGCGGCGGTGTCCGGTGCGGGTGCGGTGGTGCACGTGCACGTCCTGGCGCCGGTCCTGGCGGCCGAACGCTGGCCGGGCGGCGTGCAACTGCGGGACCTGGAAATGCTGAAGGGCTTCGGACGTGCGGCGCACGACGACCTCGTGACAATCCCGGTAGTGCCCAACAGCCAGGACATGGTGGCCCTCGGCGACGCGTTCGAAGCGGGTTACCGCGCGGACACCCCAGCCCTCATCGTGGCGAGGCACGGCCTCTACGTGTGGGGCGATGACCTGCACCATGCCAGACACCGGACAGAGTGCCTGGAATGGCTGACGAGGTTCATAATCGAGTCATGACGCTGCTGACCGTATGGCCCGACACGGACGCATCGACGGTGCTGGTCCGCACCGAGGACGCGGAGGAGATCCAGGGCGAGCTCAAGCAGCTCGGTGTCCGCTTCGACCGCTGGCCGGTCGTGACGGGCCTCCCGGCCGAGCCCACCTCGGAAGAGGTGTTGGCCGCGTACAGCACCTACGTCGAGAGGGTGAACTCGTCGGAGGGCTACACATATGTGGACGCCCTGCACATGACGCCCATCGACACTCCGGAGTGGACAGCGAAAGCAGCGGAGGCACGCACGAAGTTCCTGGCAGAGCACACCCACGATGACGACGAGGACAGGTTCTTCGCCCGTGGTGCGGGCGTGTTCTACCTGCACGTGAACGGCAAGGTGTACGGAATCCTCTGCGAGGCAGGCGACTTGCTGAGCGTCCCCGCGAACACCACACACTGGTTCGACATGGGCACCCGACCGGACTACGTGGCGATCCGCTTCTTCCACGACGACGAAGGCTGGATCGGAAACTTCACCGGGAACACCCTCGCGAACGACTTCCCCAGCTTCGACGAACTCACAGCAGACCGCTGACATCTCCTCGTGAGCGGTTACCGGGTTCCAACCCCGGTAACCACTCACGACAGCACTGCGCTCTCTTGACACGGGACATGTCCGCAAGGTCCCATTGAAGCTCGGGTGAGAGCGCTCTCCCGGCCCCCTGCACTCTTCCGCCACGAGGAGAGTCAATGCTCCCTGCAAAGAAGCAGATCCTGACCGCCGCCTTCGCGGTGCTCACGCTCGCTGTCGGCCTCGTTCTGTTCACCGGCAACAACACCGCCAACGCGACCACGGTGGGCGCGGGCGGCTACCTGGACACCCTGCCCGGTCCAGGCCCGACCGGCTGCGGCTCCATCGGCAACAACGCCAGAACATTCGTCACCTCGAACGCCCCGCCAGGCGGTGTCCCCACCAACGACTGGTGGTCGTCTCTGCTCTGGAAACGCAACGACTGCGCCGGATCGGACAATCTCGCAGCGCATCCGTTGTCCCTCAAGGCAACCACGTCCGGTCTGGGAGTCGACTACCCGACCACGCCGACGATCACCGGATCCGCGACGACCACGGGCGAGTACCACTTCGAGCACTCCACCGACTTCACCATCGGCGTGGAAGGTCTGACCTCCACAGCCATGGTCGACGGCTGGAGCGACTGGACAGTCACGGCGGCGTGGATCAACGCGGGCCGGTCGCTGAAAACAACCATCGGCCACGGACTTCCGTTCGTCCACGCACAGGCGACCGGCGGGAACGCCGTGTTGAGCTTCCCATCCGCGCCCACGATCTGGTCCAACACCGGAAAAACCCTCGGTGTCACGATCAACGGCCACGACTACGCGCTGTTCGCCCCGACCGGCGCGACGTGGACGGTCTCCGGCGCCACGATCAGCTCGACGCTCGCCGGGCGCGGCTACTTCTCGGCCGCGGTGCTCCCCACGACCCCGCAGTCGAGCAACACCGACCGAACCAACCTGCTGAACGCCTTCGCGCCCTACGCGTATTCGTTCATCACCGGAACCAATGTCTCGTGGGCGTTCAACGAAGCCACCAGCAGGCTCACCACGACGTACACCTTCACCACCCAGCCACGAGAAGGCGCAGCCACAGGCACCGTCACCGCCCTGTACCCCCACCAGTGGAAGTACCTCGCGGGCGGCACTCCGATCGGGAACACGTACATCTCGCCACGCGGTCAGATGCGCGTGCTCACCAACGTGACGTCCTTCCAGACGAACATGGTCTACCGAGGTGTCCTGCCGGAGCTGCCGGCTGTCGGGATGACCGGTGCCGACCTGACCACGCTGAACAACGAGCTGAACGCGGCTGGTTCGGGCGACCCGTTGGCGGGGTTCGGCGATGACACCTACTGGACAGGCAAAGGTCTCGGCCGGGCGGCGCGGCTGGCCGAGATCGCCGACCTGGTCGGCAACACGGCCGTTCGCGACCGGATGCTGTCGTCGATCCGGACTCGGCTGACCGACTGGTTCACGGCCACGCCGGGCAAGACCGCGCGGGTCTTCGGCTACAACTCCAGTTGGGGCACGCTGATCGGCTACCCCGCGTCGTTCGGGTCCGACCAGGAGCTCAACGACCACCACTTCCACTACGGCTACTTCATCGCCGCCGCGGCCACGCTCGCGAAGTACGACCCCACGTGGGCGTCACCCGGCCAGTACGGCGGGATGGTCGACGTGCTCATCCGGGACGCCAACAACTACGACCGCAACGACACCCGGTTCCCGTTCCTGCGGGACTTCGACATCTACGCCGGGCACGACTGGGCGTCCGGGCACGCGAACTTCTTCGCGGGCAACAACCAGGAGTCCTCGTCCGAGGGGATGAACTTCGACTCGGCGCTCATCCAGTTCGGGCAGGCCACGGGAAACAGGACCGTCAGGGACGCGGGCATCTACCAGTACGTCACCCAGGCCGCGGCGATCGCGGAGTACTGGCACGACAACACCGGCGCAAACTTCCCCGCAGCGTTCCCGCACAACACCGTCGGCATGGTGTGGGGCAACGGCGGAGCGTACGCGACGTGGTTCTCCGGCGAGCCGGAGATGATCCACGGCATCAACATGCTGCCGATCACCGGCGCTTCGCTGTACCTCGGGTACAACCCCGGCTACATCAACTCGAACCTGCGGGAGATGCGGACCGTCAAACCGTCCGCGCCCGCTGTGTGGCGCGACATCATCTGGGAGTTCCAGGCGCTGTCGCAACCGGACGCCGCGCTCCAGGCGTGGCGGACCACGAGCTACACACCCGAGGAAGGTGAAAGCAGGGCGCACACGTTCCACTGGCTGCGCAACCTGTCCGCACTGGGCCAAGTGGACATCGGCGTCACCGCCAACACCCCCCTCTATGCTGTGTTCACGAAGAACGGCGCGCGGACGTACGTCGCGGCCAACCGCGGCACGACGCCGCTCACGGTGACGTTCTCCACCGGAACGACCCTCACTGTCCAACCTGGACGTACGGCGACCACCGGGGTGATCACGTGGCAGGGCGGTAGCGGACCTGGCACGCCACCCGGGGGCGGTGGGAGCAGCACGTTCTTCGTCAACACGAACGCCCTGTCGACCACTGCGGGCACAAGCGGGTCGAGCGCCACGATCTCGTCCGCCGGTGGCGCGAACTGGGACGGCACCCCGCACAATCCGGTGACGTACACCGTCTGCGGATTCACCGGCACTTACGACTCGTCCAAGCCGACCCAGTTCACCTTGGGCGTCGACGCGGGCTCAGCGGTCGGCGCCGGTGTGCAGGCACGGATCTCCTACGCTCCAACAGGGTCCGCCTACACCCGCACGGAGACGTACAGCTATTTCGCGACCGACCCGGTGAACGGCTGGGAGATCTACACCCAGGCCGCCGGTCAACGGGCCACCACGGGAACGCTCCAGTCGATGAGCAACGGCTGCGTCCGGCTTGAGGTGTGGAACGCGATCGGCAACGCGGCGACGTCGCTGCGTGTCAACGACGGGCAGTCGAAGCTCGTCATCCCGTTCACCCCGGCCTGACCCCGGCAGGAAAATACCTACCTACCGGTTTGTTTCGCCGGGCACCCGGCCGTAGACTCGGTCGGGTGCCGAAACAGGAACGGGCGGAGCGGACGCGGACCGCGATCCTCGACGCGGCCGCCGCGGTGTTCGACCGCCATGGCTTCGTCGGCGCGAGCCTGTCCGACATCCTGGCCGAGGCCGGTGTCACCAAGGGCGCGCTGTACTTCCACTTCACCTCGAAGGAGGAGCTCGCGCACGCGTTGGTCGACGAGCAGTTCACCATCTGGCCGTTGGCTGGCGATGCGGGCAAACCCGGCCTGCAGACCGTGATCGACCTGACCCAGACGATGGCGCGCAACCTCAGGGAGAACGTCCGGGTGCGGGCGAGCGTCCGGCTGGTGATCGAGCAGGGCACGTTCAGCAACCCCGCCCCGCAGTCCTACCTGAGGTGGATCGACTTGATCCGTGACCAGCTCGACCACGCGCAGGAACGCGGTGACGTGCGCAAGGAGCTGAACACGTCGGAGATCGCCAACTTCGTGGTCGGCGCGTTCACCGGGCTGCAGACCGCGGCGCAGGTGCTGACCGACCGGGCGGACCTGCCCGAGCGGGTCGCGACCATGTGGCGCTACGTCCTGCCGTCGCTGGTCCCGCCGCGTCGGCTGAGCCGGTTCACACCGGAAGGGTCGTGACCGACCAGGCTCGGCAGCACCAGCTCCCACGGCGCGGCGAGGTCGTCCCGGCGGATTCCGTTCCACCGCAACGTCTCCACCCCCAGGCACAGCCCGACGAGCACGGTCGCGGCCATCCCGGCCCGCTCGGGTGACTCCTTGCCGAGCAGCCATTCGGTCGCGGCCAGCCACGACGTGCAGAAGTCGGCCGTGCCACCGGTGTCGTGACTGATCCGCAGGCTGGCTCGGACGATCGTGTCCTCGCGCAGCCAGCGCACGACCTGGTGGTGCAGGTCGATGACGGACTGGATCGGCGACGGCCCGGCCGACAGGCCTGCCACCAGGATGTCCAGCATTTCGACGGCTTCGCACTGCACCGCGTCCGAGAGCGTGTCCTTCGAGGGGAAGTGGAAGTACAACGCCCCTTTGGTCACGCCTGCGGCCGAGCTGATGTCCGCCATGGTCGCGCGCACGAAACCGACCCGGTCGAACAGCTCCGCCGCGGCCGCGATCAGCTGCCGCCTGGTCTGCTCGGAGCGCTGCTGCCTGACCACGCCCTCACCCGACGCGTTCGAGCCGCGGCTCCCCCAGCGCGGCATCGGAGTTGAGGATCGCCTGCTGCAGCCGCCGCAGCCCGAGCGACGGTTCCAGGCCGAGTTCCTCGATCAACGCCTTGCGCACCGTGCGGTAGACGCTCATCGCCTGAGCCCGCCTGCCACTGCGGTACAGCGCGACCATGAGGTGCGCGTGCAGGCCCTCGTGGGTGCGGTGCCTGGCGACCAGCCCGGTCAGCTCGCCGGCGAGTTCGTGGTGCCTGCCCAGCCGGAGGTCCGCGTCGATCCGCCGGTCCAGCGCGGACAGCCGGGCCTCGTTGAGCCGCTGCACCTCGCCCCGGAGCAACGGTCCAAGCTGGACGTCCACGAGCGCCGGCCCGCGCCACAGACCGAGCGCCGCGCGGAAGGTGTCCGCGGCGGCCTCGTACTCCCTGGCCTGGTGGGCCCGGTGGCCCGCGGCGGTGAGCCGTTCGAACTCGCGGACGTCGACCGAGGAGACGTTGAGGACGTAACCGCCGGGCCGGGTGGCGAGGATCCGCTTGGCGTCGGCGTTGGTGCCACCGGTGGCGGCGGCGATCATGGTTCGCAGGTTGAGGACGTACGTCTGCAGCGTGGTGCTGGCGCTGCGGGGGACCTTGCTGCCCCAGAGTTCCTCGTTGAGCTCGCCGATCGGCACGACCTCGTCGGCGTGGACGGCGAGCATCGCGAGCAGTTTGCGGGTCTTCGCGGCCGTCGGCATGACCCGGGCCGCGCCCGAGCGGGCCTCCAGCGGCCCCAAAACGCCGATCTCCATCAGCTTCCTCCGTCCGTCGGGGTGGCGGTGTCACCATATAAAACCAACCGACCGGTATGCAAGAAGAAAAAGACCGGTCGGTATTTTCTCGGCGGATCGACCCGCTGACCAGGCAGGATCCATCGGCAGGCTACGCTCGGCAACCATGACGGAGCAGCGCGAAGTACTCACCTGGGAGCTTTTCGGCACCGCCAGCCGCGAACTGGCCGAGCGGATCGCCGCGGACGGCTACCAGCCCGACCTGATCCTCTCCATCGCACGCGGCGGCCTGTTCGCAGCCGGGGCGTTGGGGTACGCGTTGAACGTCAAGAACCTGCACGTGATGAACGTGGAGTTCTACACCGGGGTGAACGAGCGCCTGGACATGCCGGTGATGCTTCCCCCGGTGCCGAACGTGGTCGACCTGACGGGCGCTCGCGTCCTGGTGGCCGACGATGTGGCCGACACGGGTGCGACCTTGAAGCTGGTCCGGGATTTTTGTTCCGATCACGTGGCCGAGGTGCGGTGTGCGGTGGTTTACGAGAAGCCGCATTCGACGGTCAAGAGCGATTACGTCTGGCGGTACACCGATCGGTGGATCAACTTTCCCTGGTCCACGTTGCCTCCCGTCGCCGGGGCGGCTCAGACCCAGGCCGAGAACGCTGTGTTGGACGCTTAGGGTTTGGTTTTGACGCGGCTCCACGACCGGTGACTGAGCGTTACCGACGCGCAGCTCGTTACTGTTGTTCGGCTGGGTGGTCAAGCTCTTGCCAGGCCGCTGTCGAGGCACGACAGTGTGACCATGCACGCGAGCCGCGAGTTGATCGAGGCGAAACAGATGCTGGCTGTGGCGCGGCAGGAGGCGCTGCGCGGCAAGGCTGGTGGCGGGGTTCCCATTGGCGCCGCTCTGTATGGCCCTGATGGGGAGTTACTCGGCAGTGGGCACAACCGGCGGGTGCAGGATAGTGACCCGTCGATGCACGCGGAGACCGCCGCTTTTCGCAACGCAGGCCGCAGGCCGCACTACCGCGACACGGTCATGGTGACCACGCTTTCGCCTTGCTGGTACTGCAGTGGGCTCGTTCGTCAGTTCAACATCGACCGGGTGGTCATCGGGGAGGCCACCACGTTCTCCGGTGGGCATGACTGGCTTGCCGCGCACGGTGTTCAGGTGACCATTGTGGACGACCGGGACTGCGTCGAGATGATGACCGAGTTCATCGCGGAGCATCCCGACTTGTGGTTCGAGGATATCGGGGAGGAGCGCTCATGACCGTCCCACTCATCGATCTTGAGCCGTGGTTCCACGGTTCGCTCAAGGACCGCGTCCACGTCGCCGACCAGATCGACCGCGCGTTGCAGGATTCCGGCTTCCTGCTGATCACCGGGCACGGTGTGCCGCGGTCGCTGCGTGACGACACCCGTAAGCAGGCGCGGCGGTTCTTCAGGTTGTCCGGGGAGGCCAAGCAGCGGTACGCCGTCTCTGTCGGTGGGCGCGGGTGGTTGCCGCCTGGTGTCGAGGCGAACTCGTACGCCGAGGGTGTGGAGTCTCCGCCGGACCTCAAGGAGTCCTATTCGGTGGGCTCCGACACCCCGGTCGGGGATCCCGCGGTCGACAACTTCTGGTTCGCCCCCAACGTGTGGCCGGACGAGGTCCCGTTCCTCGAATCCACCTCCGTGGAGTACATGGCCAGGATGCGGGCGTTGTCCGATGAGCTGCTGACGGTCTTCGCGGTCGCGTTGCGGCTGCCGGAGAGCCACTTCACCAGGCACACCGGCAACCCCACCTACACCTTCAACATCAACTGGTATCCGCCGCTGACCGTCGTCGGCCACCCCGAGGACGGCCAGTTCCGGATCGGCCCGCACACCGACTTCGGCACGGTCACCGTGCTGGACAGGGAGGCCGGTGTCGGCGGGCTCCAGGTGTTCACCAAGGACGGCCGGTGGGAGAACGCGCCCTACCACCCGGATGCCTTCACCGTGAACATCGGCGACCTGATGGCGCGGTGGACCGGCGACCGGTGGCGTTCCACGCGGCACCGGTGGCGTTCCACGCGGCACCGGGTGCTCCCGCCGCACGCGAGCGCACCCGACGAGGACCTGGTGTCGTTGATCTTCTTCTACGAGACGGACCACGACGCGCGCATCTCCCCGCTCGGCCCGCCGATCGGCAAAGCCGACTACCCGGAGGTGATCGCGGCGGAGTACCTCAAGGAGAAGCTCGACGCCATCTCCGTCACCTGACGTGGACGGGGGTCATCTACGCGGTCTGGCGGAAACCGCCGTCGCCCAGCCCGTAGACGCGGGTGGCGTTCCCGGAGCCGACCATGTCGGCCAGCCGGTCCGCGTCCGCCGCGGTCCACGAACCCGCCGACACCCCGGCCTCCAGCACCGCCGACACTCCCCTGCGGAACAACGTCGCGGACAGGTAGTAGAGCTCGGAAAGGCCGAACGCGTCCGACGAGAACAGGAACTTCCCGAACGGCGCCAACTCCAGGGTCTCCTCGATCAGGACACGGGAGCGGTCGCCCAGGTTGTGCGTGGCGAGCCCGACGTCCACGTAGACGTTGCCGAACACCTGAGCCAGATACCCGGCATGCCGGTGGAACGGGTAGTTGTGCAGCAGCATGACCGGTACGCCGGTGGGTTCGACCGCCCGGAGCAACGGCATCAGCAGCAACGGATCGCCGGACTTCATGTCCACGTCCGAGTCGCCGAGGCCGACGTGGAACTGGATCGGCAGGCCGCGGTCGACCGCGCACCAGATCAGGAACCGTTGCAGCACGGGGTCCGCCATCCGCCTGCCGCCGGACAACCAGCGCCAAGCGGCGCTGACGACGTCGCTTGTGGACGGACGGACCGGATCGAGGTCCAGGCCCACCCGGTACGCGGCGATCGACTTCACCCCGACCGCCCGCTCGGTCCGCTGCCGCAACGCTGCCTGGAAGGCGTCGGCGAACCCGGTCGCGTCGACCTGGCCGTACAGGTCCTCGGCGACCTGCTCCAGGCGCACGATCTCGTATGTCGACCCGTCGATCGAGGCCGCGAGGGATTCGGGCGTCGAGATCGGTTCCGGCACATACCCGGTGTCGACGCACAACGCGGACAACCCGGCCGCAGCCATGAACCTGGCGTCCACCTCCGCGTACCCCAAGGAGGCGCGGCGGGCGAGATACTCGTCCACCGGAGCGTGCGCGGGCAGGTCCAGCACGGGCGCACACCAGCGCCGCACGGCCAGTCCGATGCGCGAGTCGAAGGCGCTGACCGACGGGCCCGATGCTTCGGTCAGCAGTGCCTGGAACTCGTCCTCGGCCAGGTCGCGCTGGACGAGACCGTGGCAGTGGTGGTCGATCAGCCGCAGGTTTGCCCCATCTGCCATCGCGCACTCCGCTCAGCGACGAGATCATGGACGGTACTTCTGGACACGTTAGGGGATGGCATGGATTCCGCGAACCTGACCGCGCGTGGTGTGCTCGCGGTGGCGGTCACCTGGGTCGACAACAGCGGTGTGACCAGGGTGAAGGGAGCCCCGGTCAGCATGCTGGCGAACGCGGTGGCCAACGGGATCGGCGCGTCCCCGTCGTTCGACCGGTTCGTGTTCGACGACTCGAGCACCGGCGGCCCGGTCGGCGACCTGCGGCTCAAACCAGACGTCAGCAAGCTGACCGTGCTCGCCGCACAGCCGGGCTGGGCGTGGGCACCCGCGGTCCGCTACGACCAGGATGGCAACGTCCATCCGGGTGATTCGCGTGGCCTGCTGATCCGCGTGGCCGACGAACTCGCCGAACAAGGTGTCACGACACGGGCCGCGTTCGAGGTCGAGTGGTGCGTGTCCAAGGGCGACGGCGACGAGTTCGTCCCCGCCTGCTCCGGCCCGGCGTACGGCATGATCAGGCTGACCGAACTCGGCGGCTACCTGCACGACGTGTTGGACGCGTTGGCAACACAGGGAATCCACGTCGAGCAGATCCACCCGGAGTACGCGGCGGGCCAGTACGAACTCTCGGTCGCGCACCAGGATCCTGTGACGGCCGCCGACAACCTCGTGCTCGTCCGCGAGACGATCCGCGCGGTCGCCCTCAACCACGGCCTGCGCGCGACGTTCGCGCCGAAGGTGCTGGCCGGTGGTGTCGGCAACGGCTGTCACGTGCACCTGAGCGCATGGCGTGACGGCCGCAACCTGTTGTGCGGCGGGGACGGCGCGTTCGGGCTCACAGCGGACGGCGCGTCGTTCATCGGCGGGATCCTGGACCGGTTGCCCGCGTTGCTGGCGCTCGGCGCTCCTTCGGTGGCCAGCTACCTGCGGCTGATCCCGTCGCATTGGGCAGGCGCGTTCGCGGCGTGGGGCTTGGAGAACCGGGAGGCGGCGTTGCGGTTCATCAAGGCGGGGTCGCCGAACGTCGAGATCAAGTGCTTCGACGGTTCGGCCAACCCGTACCTGGCGTTGGCCGGGTTGCTGGTCGCGGGCGGCGCCGGGATCACCGAGGGCGCGAGCCTGCCCGAGCCGGTCGACGTCGACCCGGCGACGCTGGCTGATTCGATTCCGTTGCCGAACCACCTTGGCGCGGCTGTCGAGGCGTTCGAGGCCGATCCGGCGTTGCTCGCCACGTTCGGCACCGAACTCGTCGACGCGATCACCAGTGTCCGGCAGAGTGAGATCCGGATGCTCGACGGCCTCACCCCGGAGGAGATCGTTACCCGGAGCCGCTGGAGTTACTGACAAGTATGGAGTTGGCGGCCGCTTTGTTCTAGTTTGCAGGTCCGGGCGGACGCAAAGGAGCGACGGTGGGCAGAGCCGACGAGGTAGAGCGCGCTATCCATGGCCAGACGATCGCGACCATCATGCGGCGGAACGCGACCGAGTTCGGAGACAAACCGGCGTTGAGCAAGGGGTGGAGTCCCGGCGAGGTCACCACGCTGACGTGGGCCCAGTTCCGCGAACAGGTCGCCGCGCTGGCGCACGGACTTGCGGAGCTCGGGCTCGGTTCCGGGGACCGGATGCTGATCATGGCGTCACGCCGACCGGAACACTGGATCGTCGACCTCGGCGCGATGCACCTCAGTGCGGTCTCGTGCACGGCGTACGACACGTTGTCCAGTGAACAGATCGCTTTCGTCGCCAAGCACAGCGCCGCGCCGGTCGTGGTCGTCGAGGGCGCGGGCGAGATCTCTCGCTGGGCTCCTGTTCTGGACAGCCTGCCGGATCTGCGCAAGGTCGTGGTGATCGACGAATCCGCGATCCCCGACGGCGACGACCGCTACGTGTCGTACCGGGAGGTCTTCGAGAAGGGCACGGCGAAGCACGCCGCGGACCCCGAGGCCTTCGAACGGCTCACCGACGCGATCACGCAGGACCAGCCGGTGTGCATGATCTACACGTCCGGGACCACCGGTGACCCCAAGGGCGTCGTGATCAGCCACCGCAACGTGTTGTCCGAGATGGCTTCGGTGGACCTCGTGCACCCGCTGCCGATGTTCGGCAGGTCTGTCGCGTACTTGCCGTTGGCGCACATCGCCGAACGCGTGCTCGGGATCTACATGCCGGTGTACGCGGCCGCGCACGTGACCGCGGTGCCTGACCACACCCAGCTCGTTTCGGCCTTGCACGGTGTCCGGCCGTTCGGCTTGTTCGGTGTGCCGCGGGTCTGGGAGAAGATGACCGCCGCGATGCAGGGCGGTCTTGGCGCCTTGCCTGAGGAACAACGCGCCGGCGTGCAGATGGCGAGGGACGCCGCGTCGGAGGTGTGGCGGCTGGGCAGCGAGGGCAAACCCGTGCCGGAGGACCTTGCCGCACGAGCCAAGGCGCTTGACGAGAAAGCCTTGCTGCCCATCAGGACGATGCTGGGCCTCGACCAGATGCACCGGGGCGGCAACAGCGGCGCCGCGCCCATTCCGACATCGGTGTTGGACTTCCTCGCCAGCCTCGGCATCCGCGTGTACGAGCTGTGGGGCCTGAGCGAGACCACCGGCGCGGTGACCGAGAACCTCCCGGACCGCTACCGGGTCGGCTCGGTCGGCGCGCCGTTGCCGGGTATCGAGGTCAAGCTCGGCGAGGACAACGAGCTGCTTGTCCGCGGGCCGATGGTGTTCATGGGGTACTTGCAGCCGGACGGCTCGATCAAGCCGGACGTGGACGAGGACGGCTGGTACGCCACCGGTGACGTCGGCCGGATCGACGAGGACGGGTACGTCTACATCACCGACCGCAAGAAGGAACTCATCATCACCTCCGGCGGCAAGAACATCGCGCCTGCCAAGGTCGAGGGACTGCTGCGGGCGCATCCCCTGATCAGCCAGGCGGTCGCGATCGGTGACAGGCGGCCGTTCGTCACCGCGTTGATCGTGCTGGACGACGAAGCCGCGCCGCTCTGGGCGCAGGCAAGGGGAATTCCCACCGAGAACCTGGCCGAGCAGCCCGCTGTGCTCCAGGAGATCGAGAAGCTCGTGCAGGAGGCCAACTCGGTGCTGGCCAACGTCGAACAGATCAAGAAATACACGGTCCTGCCGCAGACGTGGACGCCGGAATCCGGCGAGGTGACGCCGACGCTGAAGCTCAAGCGCCGGGTGATCACCGACCGGTACTCCGCCGCGATCGAGTCGCTGTACCAGTAAATCGGTGGATCACGCGCACCGGGAGTTGTTAGGCTCACGCCAGCATCTCCCGGTGCGAAGCCCGCAGTTCCTTCGCTCGAAACGAATCCACAACCGCGGGCGATCTGATCTCGGGAGTCACAACTCCAGATGTGGTGCCCGGTGCGAAGGGAACGGTTACTTCCACTGATAATGGGCGGGTCGCGGGTTCGAGTCCCGCCGACGGCTCTCGTGCCGTCGTAGCTCAGATGGACAGAGCAGCTTGTACTGTCCCCGAGTTCGATCTCGGGCCCACATCCGGTTTTCGTGTGCACTCCCTCGTGAACACCGAGGTCCATCGTGTCCAAGTTCAACACGTCCGCGACGAAGCCCCAGGCCCATTCCCCTGTCACCACGAAGAAGAAGCCGTCGACGCGCACGTTCGAGGGCGGCTCGGGCTACGAGCGCGACGTGAAGTCCGCGCTGTTCCTTCTCGCTGTCTCCAACATGGTCGGCGAGAAGACGTTCTACGAGTCGGCGGACGACCGCGACGACCGTTACGCGACCCTGGTCAGGCGCGCGACGATCGCGGATCCAGAGTGGACGGCGCGACTGCTGGCGTGGCTGCGTTCGGAGGCGAACATGCGGTCCGCTTCCCTCGTCGGCGCCGCGGAGTTCACCAAGGCGCGACTCGATGCGAACCTCGACGGCATGTCACGACAGGTCGTCGGTTCGGTACTGCGACGCGCGGACGAGCCGGGCGAGATGCTCGCGTACTGGACGTCGAAGTACAGCAGGACGATCCCGAAGCCGGTCAAGCGTGGCGTGGCGGATGCCGTGCTGCGCCTGTACAACGAGCGCTCGCTGGTGAAGTACGACACCGACTCCAAGGGATTCCGGTTCGCGGACGTCATCGACCTCGTGCACCCCAAGACGAAGCAGGAATGGCAGGGCGCGCTGTTCACGCACGCGCTCGACCGTCGGCACAAGCGTGACAACCCGATCCCGGAATCGCTGCGTGTGCTCAACGCCAATGCCGCGCTGCGGGCCGGGATGTCACAGGCCGATACCCCGGTGACGTTCGTCGAGGCGGACGCGCTGCGTGACGCGGGCATGACGTGGGAGGACACCCTGTCCCAGTTAGGGTCCAAGGTGGACAAGGCGCGGCTGTGGGAGGCGAACATCCCGTCGATGGGTTACATGGCTTTGCTGCGTAACCTGCGGAACTTCGACGAGGCGGGCGTGTCGGACGAGGTCGCCGCGAAGGTGGCGGCGCGGTTGGCCGACCCCGAGCAGGTGGCGAAGTCCAGGCAGTTCCCGTTCCGGTTCCTGTCGGCGTACGAGTCCGCGCCCAACCTCCGGTGGGGCAAGGCATTGGACGACGCATTGCGCGCTTCGCTCCGCAACCTGCCGTCGTTGCCTGGGCGTTCGCTGATCCTCATCGACACTTCGGCGTCGATGACCAGCGTGGGCTACTCCAAGCGGTCCAGCGTCACCCCGGCGAAGGCGGCGGCGGTGTTCGGTGTCGCGCTCGGCGCCAAGGGCGAGGATGTCGACGTCGTCGGCTTCGCCAGCGGCACGTTCCACCACAAGATCCGCAAGGGCGGATCGATCCTGCGGGAGGTCGAGCGGTTCCTGCGTCGCATCGGCGAGGTCGGACACGGCACAGACATCGCTGGAGCGTTGCGGAGTTCCTACCGCAGGCATGATCGAGTGTTCATCATCTCGGACATGCAGACGATCCAGGGTGACGTCTCCGAGGCCGTCAAGAGGAACGTCCCGATCTACGGGTTCAACCTCGGCGGGTACGCCCCAGCGGCGTACGCGACGGGAGCGGACAACCGGCACGAGTTCGGTGGACTGACGGACGCGACGTTCCGCATGATCCCGTTGCTCGAAGCCGCGAGAAACGCCGATTGGCCCTTCTGAACCTCGTGAGTGTTCAGTCCGGTTAGAACCGCTTGGGTTCTAACCACTCACAAGTCTTGAGCAGGCGGTTTGTAGGGCCTGGGTGAGGGTTGGTTCGTCGGCGGTGAGCAGGCGGTTGTTCTCGACCACCTGCTCACCGCCGACGAGCAACAGTTCCAGCGGCGGCACACGCCCGAACACCAGCGCGGCGACCGGGTCCACGATTCCCGCGTGGGCGAGCGTGTCCAGCCGCCACACCGCGAGGTCGGCCTGCTTGCCCGGTTCGATCGAGCCGATGTGGTCCTGACGTCCCAGGCAGCGGGCGCCGCCGATGGTGCCGATCCGCAAGGCCTGCCGCGCGGTCAACGAGTCCGCCCCGCCACGCTGCCGTGCGGTCAGCAACGCTTGACGCAGTTCTTCGGCCAGTCCCCCGGACTCGTTGGACGCCACCCCGTCGACTCCCAGCCCGACGGGCGCACCGGCGTCCAGCAGCGCCCTGACCGGTGCCATTCCGGCGGCCACCCGGGCGTTCGAGCTCGGGCAGTGCGCGATTCCGGTGCCTGTCCTCGCCATCAACGGGATCTCGTCGCCGTCGAGGTGCACGCCGTGCGCCAGCCACACGTCGTCGCCCAGCCAGCCTAGGCTTTCGGCGTACTCGACCGGGGTCTTGCCGAATTCCCGCTGGCACTGCTCCTGCTCGTCCTTGGTCTCGGCGAGGTGCGTGTGCAGCCGGACACCGTGCCGGCGCGCGATCTCGGCGGCTCCGCGCATCAGGTCGAGGCTGGCCGAGAAGGGCGAACACGGGCCGACGGCGACCTGGATCCTCGCGTCCGGCGCGGGGTCGTGGTACTCGCCGATCGCCTGCTCGGTGTGCTCGAGCGCGGCGGATGTCGTCTCCACGATGGAGTCCGGCGGCAGACCGCCGTCGGACTCGCCGCGGTCCATCGAGCCGCGCACGGCGTGCAGCCGGATCCCGATCCGCCGCCCGGCGTCGACCAACGCCCCGAAGACGTCCCCGCCGTCACGGGGGAAGACGTAGTGGTGGTCGGCCGCGGTCGTGCAGCCGGACAACGCCAGCATGCCCAGCCCGGCGGCGGAGGTCGCCGCCACGATGTCCGCGTCGATCCCGGCCCACACCGGGTAGAGCGCGGTCAACCAGCCGAACAGGTCCTCTTGTTGGGCGTAACCCCGCGTGGCCCATTGGTAGAGGTGGTGGTGCGTGTTCACCAAACCCGGTGTGACCAGGCATCCGGACGCGTCGACCCGATTGAGGTCCGCGTACTCGGCGGGCACGGCACCGGACCCGACCGCGGCGATCCGCCCGTCCACAATGGCCAGATAACCGTCGGCGTGTTCCGTGTCGTGCCCGTCGACTGTCGCGATGTAAGCGCCCGTGATGACAGTATTCACGGAGTCCAGGCTAGGACACCCACTCCTTGACCTGCTCGACGAGTTTGGCCGGGTTCTCGCCGATCGGGGTCACGTTCAACGTGGTCACCCCGGCCTCCTTGAACGCCTGGATGCGCTCCTTGACGTAGCTCTCCGGCCCGACCAGGTTCATCAGCTCGACGAACTCGGCCGGAACGGCCGCGGCGGCCTCTTCCTTCTTGCCCGACAGGTAGAGCTCCTGGATCTTCTCCGCCTCGGCCTCGTAGCCGTACCGCTTGGCCAGGTCGTTGTAGAAGTTGCGGCCCTTCGCGCCCATCCCGCCGACGTACAGCGCGATGTACGGGCGCGAGGCGTCCCGCAGGTCCTCGAGCCCCTCGCCGATCGACAGCATGCCGCCCGCGACGATCTCCAACTCGCCCAGCGCCGGGTCGCGCTTGGCCTTGCCCTTGGCCAGCGCGTCGCCCCAGACGTCATCGGCCTTCTCCGGGATGAACAGCGTCGGCAGCCAGCCGTCGGCGACCTCGGCGGTCAGCTGGACGTTCTTGTCGCCGAGGGACGCGACGTAGATCGGGATCTCCGGGCGGACCGGGTGCGTCAGGATCTTCAGCGGCTTGCCCAGGCCGGTGCCCTGGCCCTCGGGCAGCGGGATCGGGTAGTTGCCCTCGTTGGTGATGATCTCGCGGCGCCAGATCCGGCGGCAGATGTCGATGACCTCACGGGTGCGGCCGAGCGGCTTGTCGTACGGCACGCCGTGCCAGCCCTCGATGACCTGCGGGCCGGACGCGCCGAGCCCGAGAATCGCACGGCCCTCGGACACCGCGTCGAGACCGGCCGCGGTCTGGGCGATCAACGCGGGCGTACGCGTGTAGATCGGCAGGATCGCCGAGCCGATCTGGACCCGCTCGGTCTTCGCGGCGACGTAACCCATCAGCGTCGGCGAGTCGAAGCCGTACGCCTCGGCGAACCAGACCTGGTCCAGCCCGGCGTTCTCCAGGCTGACGACCTGGTCGATCAGCTCCTTGGGGTTGCCCGCGTACATCACCTGCGTGCTGATCTTCATGAGTTGTCCCGTTCCTGTACGGCGCCGTGTGCCAGCAGCTCGTCGATGTCCTGGAATCCCCAGTCGGCCAGCGCGTTCCTGGTGTGCTGACCGGGCAGAGCGGGTGGGGTGCGCAGCTCGGCCGGTGTTTCGGTGAACCTCGGCGCGGGCGCGGGCTGGACCAGCCCACCGCGCTCGACGAGCGTGCCGCGTGCGGCGATGTGCGGGTGGTCGGCTGCCTCGGTGAGCGACAGGATCGGCGCGACGCAGGCGTCCGTCCCCTCGAACACCGCTGCCCACTCGGCACGAGTCCGGGTGGCGAACACCTCGGCGAACCGCTTGCGCAGCTCCGGCCAGCGCGGGATCTCGAACTGGGTGGGCAGGCCGTCCTCGCCGTCGATGCCGAGCAGCCGCACGAACTCCTTGTAGAACTGCGGCTCCAACGGGCCGACGGCCATGTACTCGCCGTCCGACGTCTCGTACACGTCATAGAACGGTGCGCCCGTGTCCAGCAGGTTCACGCCACGCTGCGGCTGCCAGACGCCAGCCGACGCGAGGCCGTAGATCATGGTCGCGAGATGCGCCGCGCCGTCGACGATCGCGGCGTCCACCACCTGGCCCTTGCCGGTCTGCTCGGCGTGCCGCAACGCCGAGAGGACGCCGACGGCCAGGTACAGCGAGCCGCCGCCGAAGTCACCGACGAGGTTGAGGGGCACCTGCGGCGGGCCGTCGGCCCGGCCGATGGCGTGCAGGACGCCGGTGATGCCGATGTAGGCGATGTCGTGGCCCGCGGAGTGCGCGAGCGGCCCTTCCTGGCCCCACCCGGTCATCCGGCCGTAGACGAGCCGGGGATTGCGCTCCCAGCACTGCTCAGGGCCGATGCCGAGGCGTTCGGCGACGCCGGGCCGGAAGCCCTCGATCAGCACGTGCGCCTGCTCGGCCAGCCGCAGCACGACCTCGGCACCGCGGTCGTTCTTCAGATCGACCATGACCGAGCGTTTGTTGCGGTTGAGCAGGTCGCGGTCGGGCGGACCCGCGACCGGAATCGAGCCGGGCCGGTCGATCCTGACCACGTCGGCACCCAGGTCGGCCAGGTGCATCGCGCAGAACGGGGCCGGGCCGATCCCGGCGAGCTCGACCACGCGGACACCCGCGAGCGGTCCCGTGCTCACCATCGACCACCTCCTACTCGCCAGTAATTTATCGCATACCTAACACCGTACGGAAAATTGTGAACCACGCCATGGAGAATGGCCGCATGGTGAACGCGGCTGTAGCAGCAGGACCCGACGCGGACATCCAGGTCCGCGAGATCGAACTGCCCGCCCCCGGCCCACGCGACGTTCGTGTGCGGGTCGCGGCCGCGGGTGTGTGCCACTCGGACCTCTCCATGATCAACGGCACGTTCGCGCCCCAGTTCCCGCTCGTGCTCGGGCACGAGGCGGCCGGGACGATCGCCGAGGTCGGTTCGGAGGTCACGCGTGTGGCGGTCGGCGACCGGGTGGTGGTGAACTGGGCGCCCGCGTGCAGGCACTGCTGGTTCTGCCTCAACCAGCAGCCGTGGCTGTGCACGGCCGTGGAAGGCATGTCGAGCCTGCCTCGCGGCACGATCGACGGAGATCCGCTGCACGTCACCCTGGGTGTGGGTGGGTTCGCCGAAGAGGTCGTGGTCGATCAGGCCGGTGTCGTGCCGTTGTCGGACGGTGTGCCGTTGGACGTTGCGGCACTGCTGGGCTGTGCGGTCGTGACGGGCATAGGCGCGGTCCGCAACACCGCCGGAGTGCGGTCGGGTGAATCCGTTGTGGTCATCGGGCTGGGTGGCGTGGGCCTGTCGGCGATCATCGGCGCACGGCTGGCCGGTGCCGCGCCGATCATCGCGGTGGATGTCGCGCCGGAGAAGGAGAAACTCGCCCGGGACGCGGGCGCGACGCACTTCATCCTCGCGCACGACAAGCTGGCCAAGGAAATCCGGGGGCTGACCGGCGGGCGGGGTGTCGACCACGCGCTCGAATGCGTCGGCAACTCGAAGACGATCCGGACCGCATGGCAGACGACGCGGCGCGGCGGCAGGGCGACGATCGTCGGCGCGGGCCGCAAGGACGACCAGGTCAGTTTCAGCGCGTTGGAGCTCTACCACTTCGCCAGGACCCTCGGTGTCTCGGTGTACGGCTCCGGCGATCCCGACCGGGACATCCCGGCACTGGCCACCCAGATCGAACTCGGCAGGCTGGACCTCGAACCGCTTGTGTCACACCGGATCGGACTGGACGGCGTGGCCGACGCGTTCGAGCGGATGAAGACCGGCACCGGCGCGCGGTCACTGCTCGTGTTCAAATCCTGAGCCAGGCCAGACAAGTATGCGCGAAGGCCCGCATCTCGCGCTCGTCCCGTGTCGGGATGCGGCCTTCCGGCGTGAGCACGGGTGGAGTGGATCAGTTCGGCGAGGAACATTCCGCGAGTCCACGGCCGAGGATCTCCCGTTATCCGATCTTCCTGGCTACCGTCCGTGGCGGTAATCTCGGCAGGTCCCACCGGGAACAGGAGGCGCCGATGGCCCGGATACCGCTCATGCCCGTCCAGGACTCGATGTTCCTGCTCGCCGAATCGCGCGAACATCCGATGCACGTGGGCGGTCTGCAGCTGTACTCGCTGCCCGACGACGCGGGCCCGGACTACCTCAGCCAGATCTACCACTCCCTGGTCGCCGACGAGCAGAGCGTGCAGCCGCTGTTCCGGCGCAGGCCAAGGCGTCCGGTCAGCAGCCTCGGCCAGTGGTCGTGGGCGTCGGACTACCTGCTGGACATGGAGTACCACGTGCGGCTGACGGCGTTGCCGCGGCCGGGGCGTGTGCGTGAGCTGCTGGAGCTGACCTCACGGCTGCACGGGTCGCTGCTGGACCGGCACCGTCCACTGTGGGAGTTCTCGCTGATCGAAGGCCTGGAAGGCAACAGGTTCGCCACGTACTCCAAGGTGCACCACGCGCTGATGGACGGCGTGTCGTCGCTGATCCTGGCCAGCCGCGCGTTGTCGACGAATCCCGATGACCGGGACATGCCGCCGGTCTGGGCCGTGCCGCCGATGCAGCGACCGGACAAACCCGGCGGCGGTCCGTTGGAACTGCTGGAAAACCTCCGCGCCTCGGCAACGGACATCGCGGGCGTACTGCCCGCGCTGGTACGCAGCGCCAACACGGCGTTACGCGAGCAGGCCAGCGTGTTGCCGTTCCAGGCACCAAGGTCGATCTTCAACGTGCAGATCACGGGCGCTCGCCGGTTCGCCGCGCAGCGCTGGCCGGTCGACCGCGTGAAGGCGATCCGCCGGGCGACCGGCGCGACGCTCAACGACGTCGTACTCGCGATGTGCTCCGGCGCGCTGCGGCGCTACCTGCTCGAACTCGGTGCGCTGCCAGACCGCCCGTTGATCTCCATGGTCCCGGTTTCTTTACGTGCCAAGCAGAAGCGCAGCGAGGCCAGCGGCAACTCGGTCGGCGCGATCCTGGTCAACCTCGGGACGCACCTGGAGGACCCGGCCCAGCGCTTCACCCAGATCCAGCAGTCCGCGCAGATCGCCAAGCGCTCACTCGCCGAACTGAGCCCACTGCAGATCCTGGCGCTGTCCGGGCTGACCATGGCACCGCTGGCGTTCGCGCCGCTGCCCGGGTTCGTGCGGATGACCCCGCCGCCGTTCAACCTGATCATCTCCAACGTGCCGGGCTCCCCGAAACCGTTGTACTGGAACGGCGCCAAACTGGACGGCATGTACCCGTTGTCGATCCCGTACGACGGGCAGGCGCTGAACATCACCATCACCAGCTACGCGGACCAACTGCAGTTCGGCCTCACCGGCTGCCGCCGCAACGTGCCGCACCTGCAGCGACTGCTCGGCCACCTCGATGATTCACTGGCGGAACTGGAGAAGGCCGTTCTCTAGCAGTACAAGAAGGCAGTCCGATTAATCCGGGACGGCTGAACCAGGGGCAACCCACCTGCGCTCTCAGGAGTGCTGTGGACGGAGGAACACCCTCAGACACAGCACAAGGGGCGAATCGTGCACAGACGACTAGTTGGCCATACGGCGGTCGTCGCCGTGCTGGCCAGCGGTTTGTCGGTTCTGCCCGCTGCCGCGGATCCAGTCGCGCCAGCGGGGAAGGCGGAACCGTCCAAAACCGTCACGCTGATCACCGGCGACAAGGTCACCGTGACCAGACAGAACGGCACCTGGGATGCCAGAATCGAACCGGCCGAACGGGCAGGCGAACGCGTCAGCTTCATCAAGTCCGTGACTGCCAAGGGCGTCACGGTCATCCCGTCGACTGTCCTGCCGCAGATCCAGTCGGGCAAGCTGGATCGCGCGTTGTTCGACGTGACGAAGCTGATCGACCTCGGCTACGACGACGCCCACACGTCCGAGATCCCGCTGCTGGTGGAGTCACCGGCGGCGAAGACGCTCGGCAAGCTCACGCGAGACCTACCACGAGCGAGGATGTCCGCTGTGGCCGTGCCGAAGCAGCAGGCACGCGAACAGGTCACCACCACCTCAGGCAGGATCTGGCTCAACGGCAAGGCCTTCCCCACTCTGGACCAGAGCGTCCCACAGGTCGGTGGACCGGTCGCGTGGCAGGCCGGGCAGACCGGCGTCGGGGCGAAGATCGCCGTCCTGGACACCGGCTACGACGCCAACCACCCCGATCTCGCCGGGATCGTCAAGGGTGAGAAGGACTTCACCGGCGAGGGCATCAAGGACACCAACGGTCACGGCACCCATGTGGCATCGACGGCCGCTGGCCGTGGCGGCAGGTACACAGGCGTCGCCAAGGGAGCCGATCTGGTGATCGGCAAGGTCTGCGCGGCGAGTGGGTGCCCGTTCGACGCGATCCTGGAAGGCATGCAGTGGGCCGCCGACAGCGGCGCGAAAGTCGTGAACATGAGCCTGGGGGCCGGTGCGAGCGACGGAACCGGCCCGCTCGACACCGCCATCAACCGGATCTCGGCCGAGAAGGGCACGCTGTTCGTTGTCGCTTCGGGCAACTACGGCCCATCCACGCGCGTCGGCACACCCGCGGCAGCGGATGCGGCACTGGCCGTGGCCAGTGTGAGCAAGCAGGACAAGTACAGCGCGTTCAGCCAGCCCGGCCCGCGGGTCAAGGACAACGCCCTCAAACCGGACATCGCGGCGCCCGGTGAGGAGATCGTCGCCGCGCGAGCCGAGGGCACGCTGGCGAACGAGGCCGTCGACGAGCACTACGCCAAGCTGACCGGAACGTCCATGGCGACACCGCACGTCGCGGGCGCGGCGGCGATCCTGGCCGCACAGCACCCGGACTGGACAGGTCAGCAGATCAAGGCCGCCCTGATGGCCAGTGCCAAGCCGGTGGACGCGACGGTGTTCCAGCAGGGTGCGGGACGGCTTGACGTCGGCCGAGCGGTGAAGCAAACGCTTGTCCCCAGTGTGGGCAGCCTGAGCCTCGGCACGGTCAGGTTCCCGCACACGCAGCCGCTCGAAGGCAAGCCGATCACGTACCGAAACAGCGGCACCACGGCGATCACGTTGCGGCTGAGCACCGATGTCGCGGCGTTCAAGGTGAGCGCGACGGAGGTCACCGTGCCCGCCAACGGCGAAGCCACTGTGACAGTCTCGTTCGACCACACCAGCGTGCCGCTCGGCGTGCACAGCGGGAGGCTGACGGCCACGGGCGGTGACGCCGTCGTCCAGACGCCGGTCAGCGCGTACAAGGAGCCCGAGAGTTACGACCTCACGGCGAAGTTCATCGACCGCGACGGCAATGACCCGCAGCAGCGCTTGATGAGCTACGCCATCTGGATCCGCCTGGACGCCGGTGACGACGCCTTCGACACACTGGTGAACAACCAGACCGCCCGCCTGCCCAAGGGCCGGTACGCCGTGGCGGGCTCGATCCAGACACCGATCCCCGGCGAGGTCGTCCCGTCGGTCACGAGTGCCGCCGAGCCGACGATCGACCTGACCAAGGACACGACGGTCACGTTGGACGCCCGCAAGGGCGAGAAGGTCACGGTGCGGACCGACGAGAAGGACGCCCGGATGACGCCCAGCACAACGGGGATGACAGTCACCACCGGTCCCGGCGGATTCGGCGTCGGCTACTACAGCCTGAAGACCGACGACGACTACGTCGTGCCGGGAACGGGAAACCACCCGCATTTCACGTACTTCGACCGGATCAGGATGGAACGACCGGCGGTCCGGCTGGTGGTCGGCAAACCCGAGTCGTTCGAGGTCCCGGTCGAGTGGATCACGGCCTCACCCACGACGACGGACACGCGTGCGTTGATCGCCGTAGACGTCGGGCACGCCACGCCCGCCGAGATCGCTGCCCGTGACCTCAAGGGCAAGCTGGCGGTGTTCACGCTGAACAACGTGGAAGGCGTGGAGTACAACGCACGGGTACAGGCGCTCGCTGACGCGGGCGCGAACGCGGCGCTGTTCCACTTCTCCGGTGCCACGATCCGGATCACGGGGCCGACACCGATCCCGGTCGCGGTGACGATCCGCTCGGAAGGCGCGCGGTTGGCCAAGCTGGGCACGGCGTCGGTGACGCTGACTGGCAACCCGCCAAGCCCGTACCACTACGAACTGGCATACCCGAGTCACGGCAGCATGCCCGCCACTGTGGACTACCGGGCCAGTGCCCGCGATCTGGCGACCGTCCGAACGACCTACCGGGCGAACAGCGACAGCCAGAAGGGGTACGTCGACATGCAGGCCATCGACCGCTCGGTCTTGTTGGACGGCTCGATCGACACGACCGAGATCCCGTTGCCGCTGGAGCGGACGGAGTACTTCTCCCCGGTGTCGTGGCTGACCGGGTTCGTCACGTTCGCACCGGGCGGTGAGCCGATCGAGTACCTCGGCACGCGCACGTTCAAGCCGGGCGAGACGACCACCGTGGACTGGGGAAAATCAGTGGTGGGACCGGGGATCACCGGCGCGGACAGCAGGTTCCGGCCGTCCCGGCTGGTGGCGCGGTCCGGTGACGCGATCACAGCGAAGCTGCCGTTGTTCTCCGACTCGGCGGGGCACGCCGGGTTCTCGTGGTCCGACTTCGGGGACACGGGTGACACCGTGCTGTACTCCGGCGGCAAGGAGATCGGCCGCAGCGGCCAGCCCGGCGAGGGGCGTTTCACCGTCCCGGCGGCGGCTGCGGACTACCGGTTGACCGCCCAGGTCCAGCGCAACCACCCGGCGTGGCCGTTGTCCACATCGGTCAGTGCCGAGTGGGCGTTCCGCTCCGCGCACACCACAGCCGAAACGCCACTGCCGTTGCTGACGGTCGCCTTCGACCCGAAGGTGGACCTGACCAACCACGCCGCGGCGGGCGCGGTGGCAGCGATTCCGGTGCGGGTCGACCGCCAGACCGGTGCCCAGGGTGGCAAAGCCGAGCCACGCAAGGTCGAAGCGTCCTTCGACGACGGGAAGACCTGGCGTGCCGTGCCGCTGGTACGCGTCAACGACAAGTGGTGGGTGATGGTTCAGAACCCGAAGTCCGGGTTCGTGTCGTTGCGCGCCAACGCGTCCGACGGTGACGGCAACACGGTGACCCAGACGGTCGTCCGGGCCTACCGCGTGAAGTGACTGGAAGGTGTGCGCGCGGACACGAACGCGCGCACACCTGTTACTTCAGTTCGCCGGAACTCTTGCCCAGCAACCTGCGAGCGACGATCAACTGCTGGATCTGCTGGGTGCCCTCGAAGATGTCGAGGATCTTGGAGTCCCGCGCCCACTTCTCCAGCAGGGTGTGCTCGGAGTAGCCGATGGAGCCGCAGAGTTCGACGCACTTGAGGGTCAGCTCGGTGACGACCCGGCCCGCTTTCGCCTTGGCCTCGGAGGCTTCCAGCGAGTTCGGCTTCGAGTTGTCCGCCATCCACGCGGCCTTCAGCGTCAACAGGTTGGCCGCTTCCCAGTCCGCTTCGAGACCGAGGTAGGTCGCCGCAGCCGCGTGCTGCTGGTTGGCGGGCTTGTCGTAGTCTACTTCGACACCGGCTTCGGCGAGGAGCTTGGCCGTCTCCTCCAGCGCCGCCCGTGCCAGGCCGATCGCCATGGCGGCGACCAGGGGCCGGGTGTTGTCGAACGTCTGCATGACGCCCGCGAAGCCCTGGCTGATGTCCGGGTCGCCGAGCAGGTTCGCCGCGGGCACCCGGCAGTCGGTGAACTGGATGACCGCCGTGTCCGACGCGCGGATGCCGAGCTTGTTCTCCAGCCGGACCACTTCCATGCCCGGCGTGCCCTTCTCCACGACGAACGACTTGATCGCCGCGCGGCCGAGCGACTTGTCCAAGGTGGCCCACACGACCACGGCGTCGGACCGTTCACCGGCGGTGACGAAGATCTTCTCGCCGTTGATGATGTAGTCGTCGCCGTCCTTGATGGCGGTGGTCTTGATGTTGGCCGAGTCCGAGCCGGTGTCCGGTTCGGTGATCGCCATCGACGCCCAGAGCTTGCCGAAGCGGGCCAGCTGCTCCTCGTTGGCCACCGACGCGATCGCCGCGTTGCCCAGCCCCTGGCGCGGCATCGACAGCAGGAAGCCCACGTCACCCCAGCACAGCTCGATCGCACCGAGCACAATGGACATGTTGGCGCCGTTGCGGACCTGGTTGGACTTCTCCGTGCGCCGCACCGATCCGGCACCGGCGCCGCCCTCGCCGGACGAGTTCATGCCGTCCAGCAGGGCCGCGAAGATGTCGAGTTCCTTGGGGTACTCGTGCTCGGCGATGTCGTACTTGCGCGAGTTCGGCCGGAAGATCTCGGCAGCGGCCTGGTGCGCCTGGTTGACCAACGCACCGAACTTCTTCGGGATCTCGAGGTTGATCACAGCAGCACCGCCCCTTCCATCAGGCCGACGGCTCGCAAGTCGCGATACCACCGCTCCACCGGATGCTCCTTGACGAATCCGTGCCCGCCGAGCAGTTGCACGCCGTCACTGCCGATCACCATTCCCTTGTCCGCGCAGAGTTTGCGCGCCAGTCCGACCTCGCGGGCGAACGGCAGGCCCTGTTCGGCACGGGAGGCGGCGCGGTACGTCACCAGCCGCATGCCGTCGAGCTCGATGCCGATGTCGGCGACCTTGAACGCGACGCTCTGCCGGTGGCTGACCGGCTCGCCGAACGCGACCCGCTCGTTGACGTACGGAATGACGTAGTCGAGCACGGCCTGCGCGGTGCCGACTGCCAGCGCGCACCAGCCAAGCCGGGACAGCCGCACGCAGTCGGCGTAGACGTCCTTCGAACCTCCGCCGAGCAGAGCCGTACGCGCAACCGTGACGTTGTCGAGCACGAGACGTCCCATGGCGGCCGCACGTAACCCCATCGCGGGTTCGGCTTCGATCTGCACGTCGGTGGACTCGACGATGAACAGCGCGGGCGAACCGTCCAGTGCGGCCGCGACGACGAACAGTTCGGCCTCGGCGGCTCTGGGAACGAGGGATTTCACGCCTTCGAGGCGATAGCCCTCCGGTGTCCGGCGCGCGACCGTCTTCAGTTCGAAGGGGTCGAACAGCGGCCGCGGCTCCAGGATCGCGAGCGCTGCGGCGGGCACGTTCTCCCCGACGAACGCGGGCAGATAGGTCCCCTGCTGGTCGCCGTCGCCCCACAGCACAAGGGCGTTGCTCACGGCCGAAGGCGCGAGGCACGCGACGGCCAGACCCATGTCGCCGTGTGCCAGTGCTTCCGCGATCAGCGCACCGGACACAGTGGAGCGCTCGCTGCCCGCCCCGCCGAGGTCCTCCGGCACACCGAGCACGGTGAGCCCCAGCTCAGCGGCGGTGCCGAGCAGTTCGGCGGGCGCCTTGCACGCCGTGTCGGCTTCGGCGGCGGCCGGTCGCAGCTGCTCGGCGGCGAACTCGGCGACCGTGTCCCGGATCATCTGCTGGTCTTCGTCCGGCGTCAGGTCGAACAGGCCGCGCTCGGGCGCGGACGGCAACCGGGCCGGCTTGCCGATGGTGCTGACGGCCTTGAACGACCTGGTCGCGGCGCCGAGCGTGCGGAAGCCCGTTCTGGTCGCGTGGAAGATCCCGCGCTCGATGGGCTTCTCCAGGCCGAACCGGCGCACGAGCCGCGCGCCTGCGATCCGGTTGAGCACGGCGAGCGCGATCCCCATCGCATCTCGCTTGTGCCGGTCCACCATGTCACCAACTCCTCGCATCCGAGTCTTAGCTACTGTAGAGTAGGTAAGGCCCGGACGCGAGGGTGCAGAAGGTCACGCAGACCACATGGAACCATAGAAGATCAGGTCAAAGCCTGGAGATGGTCAGACGGCGGTGGCGGCGACGTAGCCGAAGGTCATCGCCGGGCCGATCGTCGCCCCGGCTCCGGTGTAACTGGTGCCCATCACGGCGGCGCTCGCGTTGCCCGCCGCGAACAGGCCGTCGATCACCGATCCGTCCGCGCGCAGTACGCGGGCGCTCGCGTCGGTCCGCATCCCGCCCTTGGTGCCGAGATCGCCGGGAACGATCTTGAACGCATAGTACGGCGGCAGCCAGAGCGACGCGAGACTCGATGACGGCAGCACAGCGGGATCGGTGTAGTAGTGGTCGTAAACGCTGTCACCGCGCCGGAAATCCCGATCCCGCCCGGTCAGCGCGAACCCGCTGAACCGGGTGATCGTCGCCCGGAGCGTCGCGGGCGGAACACCGATCGCGGCGGCCAGCGCGTCGATCGTCGGCGCCTTCACCACCGCCCCGGAGTCGTACCAGGACTGCGGGAACGGCAGCAGCGGCGCGACGTCCTTGAACAGGTAGCGGTTGCGGTAGTTCTGGTCGACGATCAGCCACGCGGGAACCATCGCCTTGTCGTACATGACATGCACGACGTCGCCGTACGGCGCCGCTTCGTTGACGAACCGCTGCCCGGTCTGGTTGATCATCAACCCGCCCGGCAGCGTGCGCTCGGCGAGGCAGAAGTAGGGCTGATCCGGCAACGGGATCGCCGGGCCCCACCACGCGTCGTCCATCAGGTCCAGCGCGGCACCGAGCCGTTGTCCGGCCAGGATCCCGTCGCCGGTGTTCTCCTTGGCGCCGACCGACCACCCGGTGGGCTGCCGTTGGTACTGAACACGCATGGGCGCGTTGTGCTCGAACCCACCGGAGCCGACGATCACCCCACGGGCAGCCCGGAGCAGGCCCTGCGGGGTCAGGACCCCTTTCACCACACCGTTCTCGACGTGGAGGTCGAGCAGCGGGGTGTTCAGCAGGACAGGGACGCCCGCTTGCAGCAGGCCCGCCCGGAGGCCGCCTGCGAGCGCCTGGCCCATGGTCAACGGCTTCTTCCCGGCCAGCGCGGCGGCAGTTCCGCGGGCGACGCACTCGGCGGCGACCGCGAACCCCTTGGCGTTGACAGCGGCCAGGTTCAGCCACTTGTAGTCGGCGCTGAACACCACCAAGCCCGGTGGTGTCGGGAGGTAACTCGGATTGAGCCTGGCCAGTTCGGCACCGAGGAGGTTGCCGTCCAGCATGTCCGGCTCGATCGAGCGGCCGTTCGGCATGCCGCCGGGCAGTTCCGGGTAGTAGTCGCTGTACCCCTCCATCCAGCGGAACCGCAGGGGACTGTGGGCCATCACGAAGTCCAGCATCGCCGGGCCGTGCTTGAGAAACGCCTGCTGACGCGCCAGCGGAACGGTGGCACCGACGACCGCCGACATGTACGCGGCGGCTTTCTCAGGTGTGTCGGGAACTCCGGCTGCGCGGATCACGCTGTTGTTGGGGATCCAGATGCCCGCTCCAGAGCGGGCCGCCGAGCCGCCGTAAGTCGGGGCCTTCTCGATCACGACGGTTCGCAGACCTCGTTTCGCCGCTGTCAGCGCGGCTGTCATTCCCGCCGCGCCTGCTCCGACCACGACCACGTCGTAGTCGGCTCGGATCGCCGCTGATGCTCGTTCGGGTGTGGCGAGGACAGCCAGTCCGGCGCCTGCGAGCACACTTCGTCGTGTCACTCCAGCCATGCGACGAATGTAGAACTCGTTTCAGTCTTTGTTCAATCCATCGGATGGCCCAGCGTGTTCCATCAGTGGAACTTGTTCTTTATACCGGGTTTGACCGCTCGACATGGGCCGTGAGGAAGGAGTCGATCACCTTCCACGTCGTGTCCCTCGCGCCGCGACCGGTCAGGACTCCGAGGTGACCACCGGGGCACACCTCGAACCGGACCTCCGGCGCCTTGTCCAGCAGCCGCGTCAGCCTGCGGACCGCGGGCTCCGGTGCGATCCCGTCCGTCGCACCGGCTATCACCAGTACCGGCACCTTGATGTCCGCCAACGAGATCAGCCTGCCCTCGACGTCCACCACGCCGTCGTGCAGGTCGTTGCCGCGGAAGAAGCGGTGGTAGATCTGGCCGAATGTCCGGCCGGGGTAGGCGACCATGTTGTCCATGAAGCGGTCGACCGCCTCGATCTGCGCCAGGAACTCCTTGTCGTCGAGGTGGGTGAGCAGCGCCAGCGGCTTGGTCACGTACTTGTCCACCGAGCTCAGCTGGAACGCCCACCTCACCAACTGCCTCGGCGCGCCGCCGAGCAGGCGGTAGGGCGCGGTCAGCACCCAGCCACCGGTCAGCTCGACCAACGGCCGTGCGGGCGCGACCAGCGGGATCGCGGTGAAGTCGATCGGGCTCGCCACCGTGGTCAGCGACGCGATCGGCAGGTCTGCCTGGTCGGCCGTGGTCAGCAGGGACAGGATGCCGCCGAGGCACCACGCCACGACGTGCACCGGGCGTCCGCCCGCGTCCTTGCTGACCGCGCGGATGGCTCGCGGCAGGACCTCGTCGATCCAGTGCTCGATGCCGAGGCCGCGGTCGGAGAAGCTGACCGAGCCGTAGTCCACCAGGTACGTCGGCCTGCCCTGTTCGACCAGGTGTTCGGCCATGCTGCAGCCACGGCGCAGGTCGAAGCACAGCGCGGGCGCGGCCAACGGCGGCACGAGCAGGACCGGGTCACCGGACGACTCCCCGGTCATCCGGTAGACCCAGCGGTTGGGGCCGTGGTCCACCAGGACTCGGGGCGTCGGCCGCAGATCGGCGACGCCGCCGTTGAAGACCTTGTCCAGGACGTTCGACGCTGCCGCCGAGACACTCACCATGTGTCAATTATGGGCCGACAGATCCATGTGGCGCGCACGATGGACAGTGTGACCTGTTCGGCCATCCCGACGGGTGGGATCGGCGTCACCGGATGCCGGTCTTCCGCACGACCCGGAGCAGCGCCCGCATTCCCTTGACGTACACCGCGAACGGCAGCCACTTCGGCGGTGTGGACAACGGAACGCGTTGCACCGAAACGTTCTGTGCCTCGGTGTACTTCAGCAGCCCTTCGATCCCGTTGCGCCGACCGACACCGGAGTCCTTCATGCCACCCATCGGCGCGTCCGCGCTGCCGAACCCGACCACGTGCCCGTCGTTGACATTCACCGTGCCTGCCTTGAGCAGCGCGGCAACCTGTTCCGCGTGCGGAACGGACTTGCTGTAGACGCTGGCGTTCAGCCCGTAGGAGGTGGCGTTCGCGCGATCGATCGCTTCCTGGTCGTCCAGCACGCGGTAGACCGACACGACCGGGCCGAACGTTTCGTTGTCGTAGCAGAGCATTTCCGGCGTGACGCCCGTCAACACCGTTGGCTCGTAGAAGAACGGGCCCAGCTCTGGCCGCGGTCTGCCGCCCGCCAGCACGGTCGCACCCTTGGCACGCGCGTCGTCGACGTGCCGGGTCACTGTCTCCAGTTGCCGTTGCGAGGTCAGGGAACCCATGTCCGCGCTGTAGTCGAACGCCGCCGCCAGCTTCATCTTGGCGACCTCGTCGACGAAGCGCCGCGTGAACTCGTCGTACACGTCGGTGTGCACGAACAAGCGCTCGGGCGACATGCAGAGCTGGCCGGAGTTGGAGAAACACGTCTGCACGGCCCCGGCCGCGGCTTTCGGGACGCTGGCGTCCGCCAGCACCAGCAAGGGGTTCTTGCCGCCGAGCTCAAGCGAACAACCGACAAGGCGACGCCCGGCGCGGGCCGCGATCTCCCTGCCCGTGCGTGTCGAACCGGTGAAGCCGATGTAGTCGGCGGTGTCCACGACGGCGGTCCCGACGACCGGACCGTCGCCGATCACCACGCGCAGCAGTCCTTCCGGCAGTCCGGCCTGGTACAGCAGTTCGACGCCGTACAGGGTGCACAGCGCGGTCTGGGTGTCGGGCTTGAGCACCACCGCGTTCCCGGCGATCAACGCCGGGATCAGGTCGGTGAACGCCAACGCGAACGGGTAGTTCCACGGCGTGATGATCCCGACGACGCCCTTGGGCGCACGCAGTTCGACGGTCTTGACCAGTCCGGGGACCATTCCTTCGCGGCGCTGCGGGGTGAGCAGTTTCGGCGCCTTGCGGGCGTAGTAACCGACGGTGACCAGCGGCGCGGACACCTCCAGAAAGGCGTCCCGCCGCGATTTCCCCGTCTCGGCCTGCAGGATGTCGAGCAGCTCGTCGGTGTGGGCGAGCAGCAGGGCGTGGAACCGTTCGAAGATCGCGATCCGGTCGGCGACCGCGACGTCCGCCCACAACCGCTGCGCCTGCCGCGCGGCTTCGACGGCGTCGACCACGTCCTGCGGCGTGGACAGCGGCACCTTGGCCAGCGTGCCGCCGCCGAAGACGTCCACCGTGCCCACGGTGTCCGCCGAGGTGGCTGAGACCCGGTCACCCAGCCTGGCGACCAACGCGTCGGTGATCATTTCTTCATCCCGTGCGCCTCGTCGGCCGCGGGCGCGCTCGCCGCGGCGCGTGATTCGTATTCGGCCCGCTCCGCCGAGTGCGCCGCGTCGGCGAGGACCCGGTCGCCTTTGAGCGTGCGGACCATCCACTCGCCGAAGGCACGCGGCATCAACCGGCCGATCCGGTTGAGCGTGCCGACCGACTTCGGCACGTAGACCTCGAACCTCGGGGTGCGCAGCGCGTCCACTGTGGCCGCGGCGACCTGCTCCGGGGTGACGGTCTTGACCGGGCCGTCGTTGCTGATGCCTGCGGTGAGCTCGGTCCGCACGATCGACGGCATCACCAGCGTCGTCTCCACGCCCGAGCCCCGCAGCTCCAGTCGCACGGCCTCGGTCAACCCGACGACACCGTGCTTGGTCGCGCAGTACGTCGCCGCACCCGGGAAACCGCTCTTGCCCGCGACGGACGCGACGTTGACGATGTGACCGGTCGCGCGCGGGCGCATGCGCCTGATCGCCTCGCGGGTGCCGTGGATGACACCGTGCAGGTTGATCTCCAGCTGGTGCATGGTGGAGACGTCGTCCTCGTCCTCGAACCGGCCGAGCGGCATGATCCCGGCGTTGTTGATCAGGACGTCGATCGGGCCGCGGCGGCTCTCCACCTCATCGAGGAACTTGGTGAACCCGGCCGGGTCGGTGACGTCGAGCTGTAGGGCGAGCGCGCCGAGCCGGGCGGCTGTCGCCTCGGCCGTCGTGAGGTCGAGATCCCCGATCACGACCTTGGCTCCGGCTCTGACCAGCGCCTCGACCATGGCGGCGCCGATCCCGCGCGCACCGCCCGTGACCACCACGACCTTGCCTGAGAGCGAACGCGCCACGCCGCACCTCCGGATCGCCGGACAACTCAACTAACATACACACTTGCAGGTATTGTTGCCCCATGCCGGCGACCAGAACCTCGAAAACCGGCCGTACGCAGGAGGAACGCAGCGCGGCGATGCGCTCGCGACTGCTTGACGCGACCATCGACTGCCTCGTCGAATACGGCTACTCAGGAACGACGACAACTCGAGTCGCCGAACGAGCGGGCGTGACCCGGGGAGCGCAGGTCCACCACTTCCCCACCAAAGCCGACCTGGTGACCGCGGCCGTCCGGGACATCGCCCAGCGCCGCGCCCTGCTGGCGGACGCGAGAATGGACGAGCTGGCGACCTCGGCCGATCCGGTCGGCGACACGCTCGACCTGCTGTGGGAGATCCACCAGGGCCCGATCTTCGCCGCGAGCACGGAGCTGCTGCTCGCCGCGCGGACGGACACCCGGCTGCGCGCCCTGGTCTCCTCGGTCGAGCCGGAGATCAGCGACGTGCTCGTGACGTTCGGCAACCGCCTCTTCGGCCCGAAAGCCGACACCACCCAGTTCCGGCACTACGCGTACACCGCGATGGACACCATCCGCGGCCTGCTGGTCGGCTCGTGGGCGTACCCCGACGACTCCCAGCTCGACGCCCGGTGGCAGCGCGCCAAGGCCTGTCTGCGCCTGATCGCCCCGCCGGAGCTGGCCGCCGCCCGCTAGCGGGCTAGGCTGGCCCTACCCCCGCTTCAAGGGTGGACATGATGGTTCGGGGGCCAGTCTGACTCCAGGCTTGGGGCATGCCCAGCACTCGTCGGAACTTCCTCGCGTCGGCAACGGCCGGGGTCGCGTCACTCGGTGTCGCCGGTCCGGCGTACGCCGCCGAACGGACCAGCCCGCCCAAGATCAGTCCACTGAGATCAGGACGTACGTCGGCACGTTCGACGCCGTCGCCGCCGGGCCCCGAAACGGCAGGAAGGTCCTGCTCCTGCACGGCTTTCCCGGGCTCGGGATCGAGTGGGAGGAACAGCTGCTCGCGCTGGCCGCCGCCGGTTACCGGGCGGTCGCGCCGGACCAGCGGGGTTACTCGCCGGGTGTGCGGCCGTCGGAGATCGCGGACTACGGGCTGGATTACGGCGTGAACGACGTCGTCGCGATCGCGGACGCGTTGGGGTGGTACAAGTTCGACCTTGTCGGGCACGACTGGGGCGCTTGTGTGGCGTGGGTCGCGGCAGCGCGCTACGAGTACCGCGTGCGACGGCGGCGTTGAACTGGTACCGGGCCAACGACTTCACGGGGTATGAACAGATTGTCCGGGTGCCTGTGTTGTTCGTCGCCAGTGACGACGATCCGTTCGTGGCTCCTTACGGCGTAGAGCGGACCCACCGATGGGTGAAAGGCCCGTATCGCCTGGAGGTGCTCCATGGCGCCGGCCACAACGTGCCGGAGGTTCTCGCCGGGGCCACATCCGCGCTCCTGCTCGACCACCTGCGTGAGTACTGAGTCCTAGGTGGACGCCCGGATGGGCGTTTTGTCTCCTCACGGCCCGACGTTGTCCGAAAATCACAATGCTGGGTCGTGCGCACAGGCCTAGCATCGGTTGGTATGGGCAACCAACAGGCCCTGGTGGGCCACGATCGGGCTGCGGCGACGTTACGAGCTCAGTACGCGGCACTGCCCCAGGGGACTCCGGTCCGGCTGGCGAAGTCCACGTCGAACCTGTTCCGGTTCCGCGACCCGGCCACCCGAACGCTGGACGTCAGCCGGTTCGCCGGTGTGCTGAACGTCGACGCCGAGCAGCGGACCGCGGACGTCGGCGGGATGACCACGTACGAGGACCTGGTCGACGCCACCTTGCCGTACGGTCTGATGCCGCTGGTCGTCCCGCAGCTGAAGACGATCACGCTCGGCGGTGCCGTGGCCGGGCTGGGTATCGAGTCGACGTCGTTCCGCAACGGCCTGCCACACGAATCCGTGCTGGAGATGGAAATCCTCACCGGCGACGGCCGGATCACCCGGCTCGAGCGAGGCGACGAGCAGTTCCGCGCGTTCCCCAACTCGTACGGCACGTTCGGTTACGCGCTGCGCCTGAAGATCGAACTGGAACCGGTGAAGCCATACGTCGAGCTGCGGCACGTCCGCTTCGACGACCCGGCGGAGATCGCCGGGCACACCGACGCGAATTTCCTGGACGGCACGGTCTTCGGGCCGGGCGAGCAGTATCTGACCATAGGTCGTTTTGTCGACAAACCGACACACCGTCCGAGTGACTACACCGGGTCGGAGATCTTCTACAAGTCCATCCGGGAGCGTTCGGCCGACCTGCTGACCATCCGGGACTACCTCTGGCGCTGGGACACCGACTGGTTCTGGTGCTCCCGCGCGTTCGGCGCCCAGATCCCCTGGGTGCGCAGGCTGTGGCCGAAGCAGTACCTGCGCTCGGACGTGTACCGCAAGATGGTCGCGCTGGACAGGAAGTACGGCCTGAGCAGGCGGGCCAGGCAGCTCAAAGGCGCCCCGGACCGCGAGCCGGTGATCCAGGACGTGGAGATCCCGCTGGCCAGGTTGGGCGAGTTCCTCGAGTTCTTCCACCGGGACATCGGCATCAGCCCGGTCTGGCTCTGTCCGGTGAAGCTGCGCGACGCGACGACGTGGCCGCTGTACCCGATGGATCCGGACACGCTGTACGTGAACGTCGGGTTCTGGGCAACGGTGCCATTCGCACCAGGGCAGCGCCCGGGACACCACAACCGCCTCATCGAGCAGGTCGTCACCGACCTCGGCGGCCACAAGTCGTTGTACTCCGAGTCCTTCTACTCGCGGGAGGACTTCTGGCGGTTGTACAACGGTGAGCGCTATCGCGAGATGAAACTCCAGTTCGATCCGGACGGTCGGCTGCCCGACCTCTACGACAAGTGCGTGCGGGGTAGTTAGATGATGCGAATCGCGGAAGCCATCTACGAGGTGACCGGCCCAGACGTGCCGGTCGAGTTCGTCGCCTACGACGGCAGCCGGGCAGGTGCCCAGGATGCGCAAGTGCGTGTGGACGTGAAGTCACCACTGGCCCTGTCGCACATCGCCAGTTCGCCCAACAGCCTGGGCCTGGTGCGGGCCTACGTGACCGGCGCGCTGGAGATCGTCGGCGACATGTACACGGCACTGGCCTCCATCCCGGAGGTGCGGTTCCGGGAGATCCCGGCCTCGCTGCGGGTGAAACTGGCAGCGAAACTCGCCGGGGCGAGACTGCTGTGGCCGACGAAACCCCCGGCACAGGAAAGAAGGCTGGGCGGGGAACGCCACTCGAGAATGCGGGACGCGGAAGCGATCTCCCACCACTACGACGTGTCGAACAAGTTCTACGAATGGGTACTGGGCCCGTCGATGGCGTACACGTGCGCGGTGTACGAGACCGAGAACTCGACACTGGAAGAAGCCCAGTACGCCAAACACGACCTGGTGGCACGAAAACTGGCACTCCGGCCGGGGATGCGCCTGCTCGACGTGGGCTGCGGCTGGGGCGGGATGGTGATCCACGCGGCGAAGCACTACGGAGTGCAGGCGCTGGGCGTGACCCTGTCGGCGAACCAGGCGGAATGGGCGCAGAAGCGGATAGCGCAGGAAGGCCTGGGCGACCTGGCGGAAGTACGCCACCTGGACTACCGGGCGGTGAAGGAGACGAGCTTCGACGCGATCAGCTCCATAGGCCTGACGGAGCACATCGGTGAAGCGAACCTGGAATCCTACTTCGACCTGCTCTACAGCAAACTGAAGACGGGTGGGCGGATCCTGAACCACTGCATCACCCGCCCGGACAACCTCCGAAACGCCCAAACCCGCAGCTTCATCAACAGATACGTCTTCCCCGACGGAGAACTCCTCGGACCAGGAAGAATCCTGTCCCAGATGCACGACACCGGCTTCGAGGTCCGGCACGAGGAAAACCTCAGAGAGCACTACGCCCGAACACTGGCAGGCTGGTGCGACAACTTGGAACGCAACTGGGAAGAAGCCGTCAACGAAGTCGGCCCCCACACAGCCCGCGTCTGGCGCCTGTACATGGCGGGGTCGAGGCTTGGCTTCGACCGCAACTGGATCCAACTGCACCAGGTACTCGGCGTGAAAACCGACAGCCGAGGCCACTCGGGAATGCCACTGCGCCCGGACTGGTGAACCGGCTGGCGACAAGGGCGCTCACTCCACGCGGAATGAGCGCCCTTGGCCTTGCAAGCACCAGACACCCCATGAACCTGCCCGGCCGAAGCCAACTGGCTCACGCAACCACAGATCGAGGCAGCCGCGTACAAAGCACAAGGCAACCGCAGCCCGAACCGGCTCGCGGGCAAGCACAGAGCAACCGAAGACCGGCCCCCGATAAGCTCGCGTGCAAACGCAACCCCCAGCAGGCTTGCGCGCAAGCGCAGGGGGTTCACGGCCCTGCGCGCCAGCGCAGAGTGGTGCTTCGGGGGTGTCTCCTGCCCGTCGGCCTGGGCGAAGCCAACCACGGGCTGTCAAGAGGTCGGCCTACCCGAAGAGCCCCAGCGACAGCCAAACCGATCCTCTTGATAGTCCGTGGTTCCCTGGGGCAGGTCGACGGGCAGGGGACGCCCGCGCCCTGAAACCCCGGGACATGAAAAGTATGCGCCGGGAGCAACACGGCGCGAAGACCTCCTGCTCAGAGGTCTGCCTCCCGGCGAGGGACCCCTTCTTTTTGTCTTTTCAGACCCGGGATCTCCAGTTCCGGGTCGGGTGACCACGCCTTACTCCTGGTCAAGGCTCGGATGCGGCGGGGGAAAAGATAGCCCCTCGCCGGGTGGCAGACCTCAAAGCAGGAGATGGGATGGGTGTACTCCCTGCCCACAGCCGAGATCCTGTTGTGTGTACCCGAGGCGAGGGCGCCTCCTGCCCGTCGACCTGCCCCAGGGAACCACGGACTATCAAGAGGATCGGTATGGCTGTCGCCGTGGCTCCTGTGCAGGCCGACCTCTTGACAGTCCATGGTTGGCTTCGCCCAGGCCGACGGGCAGGAGACACCCCCGAAGCCCCACTCTGCGCTTGCGCGCAAGCCGTTGCGGGTTGCTCTGCGCTTGCGCGGCCGCAAACCCCCTGCGCTTGCACGCAAGCCGCCTGTCCTGCGCATCGCGCTTCTCCCACAGGGCCGCCGCACAGCCGTCACCTGCTTGAGTGGATCACTGCCAGGGGCGGGAGAGGCCGAGGTCGCGGGCGATGAGCATGCGCTGGACTTCGCTTGTACCTTCGCCGATTTCCAGGATCTTGGCGTCTCGGTAGAAGCGGCCGACGGGGAATTCGTTCATGAACCCGTAGCCGCCGAAGATCTGCGTGGCGTCCCGTGCGTTGTCCATGGCGGTTTCGGACGAGACGAGTTTGGCGATCGCGGCCTGGCGTTTGAAGGGCTGGTTGCGCAGCATCCTCGCGGCCGCGTCGTAGTACGCCAGCCTGGCCACGTGCGTCCGGGCTTCCATGTCCGCGATCTTGAACTGGATCGACTGGTATTCACCGATCTTGTGGCCGAATGCCTCTCGCTCACCCGCGTACCGGACGCATTCGTCGACGCAGCCCTGCGCGAGGCCGACGGACAGCGCGGCGATCGCTACCCTGCCCTCGTCCAATGTAGACAGGAACTGCGCGTAGCCGCGTCCCTCCTGGCCGAGCAGGTTCGATGTCGGCACAACGCAATCCGCGAACGACAACTCCCTCGTGTCGGATGCGCTCCACCCGACCTTGGAGTACTTCTTCGACACCGCGAAGCCCGGCGTTCCCGACGGCACGATGATCGCGGAGATCTGCTTGCGGCCATCTCGCTCACCTGTCACCGCCGTCACGGTCACCAGGCGTGTGATGTCTGTGCCCGAGTTGGTGATGAACGCCTTCGTGCCGTTGATCACCCATGAGTCGCCGTCACGGCGGGCCGTTGTCCTGGTCGCTCCCGCGTCGGAGCCGCCACCGGGTTCGGTCAGGCCGAACGCGCCCAGCGCCTCGCCCGCCACCAGGGCGGGCAGCCACTTCTCCTTCTGCTCTTCCGAACCGAAGCGGTAGATCGGCATCGCCCCGAGGGACACACCGGCTTCCAGGGTGATGGCGACCGACGAGTCGACCCGCGCCAACTCCTCCAACGCCAGGCACAGCGTGAAGTAGTCCCCACCCATCCCGCCGACCGATTCGGGGAACGGCAGCCCGAACAGGCCCATCCGCCCCATCTTCGCCACGATGTCGTACGGGAACTCGCCACGCTCGTAGTAGTCACCGATGACCGGCGCGACCTCTTCCCGTGCGAACTCCTGCAATGTCTTGCGCAGCGCCTCGTGTTCTTCCTCGAGCCTGAAGTCGATCATGCCTGCGTCTCCTCTGGGGTCACCAGGGCGAGTGGTTGGTTCAGCGCGACCTGTTGGCCCGCTTGCACATGCAGCTCGGTCAGCACGCCGTCCACCGGTGCGGCGATCGTGTGTTCCATCTTCATCGCCTCGACGACCAGCAGCGGCGCTCCCGCCGTCACCCGGTCGCCGACGGACGCCTTCACCACGAGCACAGTGCCCGGCATGGGGCTGGTGATCGGCCCGCCGTCCGTGCTCGACCCGGTCGACTCCTCCAGCAGCGAGTGTTCGGCGACCGACCACGTGAAGCCGTCCGAGGCGAGCCACCTCACCGAGTCCAGCTTCGCGAGCCGGTACCGGTACGTCCGTCCGTCGTACGTCAACCGCAGCACCGAACCGTCCAGCGACGCGGCGGCCGCGACCGGTGGACCACCGTCGACGGACACCGAATCACCGACCACCCGAACGGTCACCTGGCGGTCGCCGGAGTCGAACCGGACCGTGAACCCGGCCGGGCCGCCGATCCGCCAGCCAGACGGAACGTCCCACGGGTCCACCACGGGCCCGTGCGGGTGCAACGCGATCAGCTCGTCCAACGCGGCGGCCGCGAACACGTGATCCGGAGTGGACTGCTCGAAGGGCTTCCGTCGCGACACCAACTGGGTGTCCAACCGCCCGGCCACGACATCCGGATCGGCCAGCAGCTCACGCAGGTAGGCCACGTTCGTCCCCACGCCGAGCAACGCCATGTCGGCCAATGCCGACGAAAGGCGCCCGAGCGCCTCCGTGCGGGACGGCGCCCACGCGATGACCTTCGCGAGCATCGGGTCGTAGTCCGAGCCGACGACGGTACCGACCCGAACCCCCGAGTCGACCCGGACATCAGCGGGTTCCACGACGTCCAGCACGACCCCGCCGGTCGGCAGGAAGTCACGCGACGGGTCCTCGGCGTAGACCCGGGCCTCCACCGCGTGCCCGTTCAGCGGCACCGACGTCATCGTGAGCGGTTCGCCCGCAGCCACCCGCAGCTGCCATTCGACCAGGTCAAGCCCGGTCACCAACTCGGTCACGGGGTGTTCGACCTGCAGCCGCGTGTTCATCTCCATGAAGAAGAACTCGTCCGGCCGGTCCGCGGACAGGATGCACTCCACCGTCCCCGCGCCCGTGTACCCGACCGCGCGCGCCGCGTCGACGGCCGACGCGCCCATCCGGGCGCGCATCTCTTCGGACAGCAGCGGCGAAGGCGCCTCTTCGATGATCTTCTGGTGCCGCCGTTGCAGGCTGCACTCGCGCTCACCGAGGTGGATGACGTTGCCGTGCTTGTCGCCCAGAACCTGGATCTCGATGTGCCTCGGCCGTTGGACGAACCGTTCGATCAGCAGTGTGTCGTCGCCGAAGGAGCCACGGGCCTCACGGCGAGCCGACTCGATCGCCGCGGGGAGTTCGGCGGCCTCCCCGACCAGGCGCATCCCCTTGCCACCACCACCCGCGGACGGCTTGAGCAGCACGGGAAAGCCGATCTCCCCGGCCGCCGCGACGAGGTCGGCGTCGGTCATGCCCGGCTCGGTGCGGCCAGGCACCACCGGCACGCCCGCGGCCATCACGGTCTGCTTGGCGCGGATCTTGTCGCCCATCGCCTCGATCGCGCCGACCGGCGGCCCGACGAACACCAGGCCCGCTTCCTCGCAGGCCCGCGCGAAGTCGACGTTCTCGGCCAGGAAGCCGTACCCGGGGTGGATCGCCTCGGCGCCCGTCGACACCGCCGCATCGATGATCCTGGGGATCGACAGGTAGCTGTCCCGCGCGGCGGCCGGTCCGATCCGGACGGCCGTGTCGGCTTCGAGCACGTGCCGCGCGTCGGCGTCCGCGTCGCTGTAGACGGCGACCGAGCGCACGCCCATACGGGCAAGGGTCCGGGTGATCCGGACGGCGATCTCGCCTCGGTTGGCGATCAGAACTCGCTGGAACATCCCCATCACATCCGAAAAACGCCGTAGCCGACTTCTTCGAGTTCCGCGTTCGCGGCGACCGACAGCGCCAGGCCGAGCACGGTCCTGGTGTCGCCGGGGGCGATCACGCCGTCGTCCCACAACCGCGCGGTCGAGTAGTACGGGTTGCCCTGGTCCTCGTACTGCCGGCGGATCGGGTCCTTGAACGACTCCTCGTCGCCGGCCGACCACTCGCCGCCGCCCGCTTCGATCTGGTCACGGCGGACGGTCGCGAGCACGGAAGCGGCCTGCTCGCCACCCATCACCGAGATCCGGGCGTTCGGCCACATCCACAGGAACCGCGGCGAGTACGCCCGGCCGCACATCGAGTAGTTGCCCGCGCCGAAGGACCCGCCGATCACCACGGTGAACTTCGGCACCCGCGCACACGCCACCGCGGTGACCATCTTGGCACCGTGCTTGGCGATGCCGCCTGCCTCGTAGTCCTTGCCGACCATGAACCCGGTGATGTTCTGCAGGAACACCAACGGGATCCGGCGCTTGTCGCACAGCTCGATGAAGTGCGCGCCCTTGAGCGCGGACTCTCCGAACAGGACACCGTTGTTGGCGATGATGCCGACCGGGTGGCCGTGGATCCGGGCGAAGCCGGTGACCAGGGTCGTTCCGTACTCCCGTTTGAACTCGCGGAACCGGCTGCCGTCCACCACACGGGCGATGACTTCGCGGACGTCGTACGGCGTCCGGGAGTCGGTCGGCACGACACCGGTCAGCTGCTCCGGGTCGACGGCGGGCTCTTCGACGGGCGCGACGTCCCAAGGTTTGGGACCGCGGGGCCCCAATGTGGACACGATCGACCGCACGATCCGCAGCGCGTGCGGGTCGTCCTCGGCCAGGTGGTCGGTCACGCCGGACACGCGCGAGTGCACGTCCCCACCGCCGAGCTCCTCGGCCGTGACGACCTCGCCGGTCGCGGCCTTCACCAGCGGCGGGCCACCGAGGAAGATCGTGCCCTGGTCGCGCACGATGACGGCCTCGTCGCTCATCGCCGGGACGTACGCGCCACCGGCGGTGCACGAGCCGAGCACGGCGGCGATCTGCGGGATGCCCCGGGCGGACATGGTCGCCTGGTTGAAGAAGATCCGGCCGAAGTGCTCGCGGTCCGGGAAGACCTCGTCCTGCTTGGGCAGGAACGCGCCGCCCGAGTCGACCAGGTAGACGCACGGGAGGTTGTTGTGCAGCGCGACTTCCTGTGCGCGCAGGTGCTTCTTCACGGTCATCGGGTAGTACGTGCCGCCCTTGACCGTGGCGTCGTTGGCGACGATCACGCATTCCCGGCCCGACACCCGCCCGACGCCGGTGATGATGCCCGCGGCAGGCGCTTCGCCGGAGTACATGCCGTCCGCCGCCAGCGGGGACAGCTCGAGGAACGGCGAACCGGGGTCGAGCAGCGAGTCCACCCGGTCACGGGGCAGCAGCTTGCCGCGCTCGACGTGCCTCCTGCGGGCTTTCTCCGGGCCGCCCTCGCGCGCCTTGGCGAGACGTTCCCGCAGGTCGTCGACCAGTTCGGTGTGCTCCTTGACGTAGCGCTGGTAGGCCGGATCCGACGGGTCCGCCTGGCTGCGCAGCACGGGCGCGTCCATCTGACTCCCTGTTAGTCAGCGTTAACCACTGGCCCAATGTTAGCGCTGACTAACCACCCCGTCCACCTGTCTGCCCTCGTGAGTGTTCTGGCCGGTTGGCACCGGCCAGAACACTCACGACAGGCACTCAGCCGGTGACGGCGTTCAGTGCGGGGAGGTAGCCCCTGGACTGACCGTTCTTGTTCGGGTGGTACGACTCGTCGACCGGCCACGTGAGGCTGTTGAGCCACAGGTCGCCCGAGCAGATCTCGTGCCCGGTCCACGCGGAGCGGATGTCGACGAACCGGAAGCCCGCGGCGGCGGCGCGCTGGGCGGTCACCTCGGCCAGCACGTCGGCACCGCTGTTGATGGCCGATCGCTTGGTGTCCGACAGCCCCACGCTGCACGAACCCGGCACCTTGTAGAACCGCGGGTAGCCGAGGACGACCACACGCGCGGACGGCGACTTCTGCTTGATCGCCTTGTAGACGTTGTCCAACCGGCCCGGCAGCGTGTTGCGGGCGAAGGTCTTGCCCTGCTCCACGCGGTTGACGCACGTGGAGTCGCCGTTGAGCGTGCAGGTGGTGATCACGTCGACGAAGCCGGCGTCGTTGCCGCCGATCGAGATGGTCACCAGCGAGGTGCTCGCCGACAACGAGTTGATCTGGCTGTTGAGCACGTCCGCCGTGACGGCGCCGGAGCACGCCGCGAACTGGAAGGACGCGGGCCTGTGGGAGTTCGCCCACAGCTGTGGGTACGCGCCGGTGCTGCGTTTGCAGCCGCCGCCGCTGTACGGGCCGCCGGTGCCGACACCGGACGAATAGGAATCACCGAGCGCCACGTAGTTCTCGGCAGCCGCGTTGGCGGGTGCGGACAGCGTGGTCAGGCCGACGGCGGTAGCCGCAAGGCATAACAGAACACGGAACGGTCGCCTCATAGTGCCCTCCGCGTGAAGAGGTCCCTCATGGCAGGGATGGGGTTTCATCATCAGCGCTCATACCCGACCACGGAAGCATCCGGTGAATTGTTAACCCGACCGTATGTATCCGTCGGGTGTTAGTACTCGCTAACGTCACCGAGTTAGCATGATGATCGTGTCGTCCCAACCGGTGTCCCCCGCCGCACCGCTGAGCCGCCGCGACCAGATCCTCGCCGCGGCCGCGGAACTGTTCGCACGACACGGGTTCCACGGTGTCGGCATCGACGACATCGGCGCGGCCGTCGGCATCTCCGGCCCCGCCCTGTACCGGCATTTCCGCAGCAAGGACGCGATGCTGGGGGAAATGCTGACGTCCATCAGCGAGATGCTGCTCGACGGCGGGCAGGCCATCGCCCAGCGGCACGGCGAGCTCTCCGACGCGGGCGGCCTGCTCGGCGAACTGGTCGGCTTCCAAGTGGACTTCGCACTGGACAACCCGGCGCTGATCACCGTCCAGGAGCGCAACCTCGGCAACCTGACCGATCCGGACCGCCGCCGGGTCCGGGGGCTGCAGCGCCGGTACGTCGAGGTGTGGGTGCAGGCCATTCAGGACGTGGTGCGCGGGATCGACGAACCGTCCGCCCGCGCGGCGGCGCACGCGGTGTTCGGCCTGATCAACTCCACCCCGCACAGCAGGCACATCGACCGGGCGGAGATGGCCGCCTTGCTGCGGCGGATGGCTGTTGCGGCGCTCCTAGGGCAACGGGAGTAGTATTTCGCCGCTTTACTCAACACGCGATGAAACAGGTTTCTCGATGACCGGCGAGCCCCGTTGGATTCCAGAGAACCTCGATCCCACGCGCCCTTCGCCTGCGCGGATCTACGACTACGCGCTGGGTGGCGGGCACAACCTGGCCAGCGATCGCGCCGTGTTCGAGCAGGTGGTGAAGATCCAGCCGAACACGCGGCAGATGGCGTGGAACAACCGGGCGTTCATGCGCAGGGCCGTCATCTTCATGGTCGAGTCGGGCATCCGGCAGTTCCTCGACCTGGGTTCGGGCATCCCGACGGTCGGGAACGTGCACGAGATCGCGGGCAAGGCCGATCCGGCGTGCCGCGTGGTCTACGTCGACGTCGAGGAGATGGCGATCGCGCACAGCAGGCTGCTGCTGGACGGCGTGCCGAACACCGGAGTCGTCGAAGCGGACTTCGCCCGTCCGGGTGACGTTCTCGACCACCCGGAGACCAGGCGGTTACTCGACTTCGACGCGCCGCTCGGCCTGCTCGCGGTGGCTTCCGCGCACCACGTCCCGGCCGAGGTCGACGTGTACGACGCCTTCGCCCGGTACCGCGCGGCGCTCGTACCGGGCGGGGCGCTGGCGATCAGCCACCTCACCGACGACTTCGAGCGCGTCCAGGCGAAGCAGATGGTCGAGACAGTGCAGGCCGTCGCGCACAACCCGGTGTGCCTGCGCACCCGCTCGGAGATCATGGACCTGTTCGGCGACTTCGAGCTCGTCGAGCCGGGCCTGGTGCCCCCGTCGAAGTGGCGACCGGACATTTCGCACACGAGCGGCAGCGGCGAAGAGGACGGGCTGTGGGCGGGTGTCGGAATCAGGAATCGGCGGTCATGACTCCGGAACGAACAAATTCCCCACCACACGCGACGCATTATGGACGCCGTCTCACCCAATAGAAGTAACGGACGCTACCCTCAGCGACTGTCTGCGCGGATCTACTCGCCCGAATGGGCCGGGTGGGTGCGCCCGTCTACCGGACGAGCACTCCGCTGAGTAGCCTGACCATCACCAGAACGGACCGAGAGGTGTGCAGCAGCCGTGGATCGATCGAGTAGCCCGTCTCGTCGACGCCGACGATTGCCCATACGGCGGTAATCCCACAGCCGAGCGTGTCCGATATCTGCGAGTAGCTCACCGAAAATCCCAGGAATACCCGTTGCCCCGACCGCAAGAGGTGCGTTGTGATTCCGACACAGGGCTCAACACCTGCGCACCCGCAGGACAACGCCCCGTGACCGCGCCGGTCCCCCTTGACCCGGAGCGCGCCCGCAGGCGTGCCGAGGTCGCCAGGGCGTGGGCGCACGTGATCGGCCGGACCGCCTACGTCCCCATGACGGCCGACGAGATGGAACAGTTCCTGTTGGATCAGGTGAACACCCTGGCGAACGCGCTGACCGCCGAGCTGTTCGATCCGTCTGTGGCGATCACCGTGGGCAGTGCGTTGGTGCACAACGACTTCACCGGCCCCGAGAGCCTGCAGTGCACGGTCGAGAAGCTGGCGAGCGCACTGCTGTTCGACACGGACGCCCACAACGACCGCGAGCTGGCCGAGAAGGTGGTCGGACTGGTGTCCAACCTGGCCACGGGTTACTCGAACGCGATGCGGCTGCGCACGCTGGACCAGCAGGAGCACATCAAGCAGGCGCTGCTGAAGTCCAAGCGGGAGGCCGAACGGCGCGAGCGGGCCGCGAACGACCGGTTCGAGGAGGTCTTCCACGCCTCCGCGATCGGCATGGCGCTGACCGACATGGCGGGCAACCTCGTGCAGACCAACTCGGCCCTCGCGCACATCCTGGAGTGCCCGGAGCCGGAACTGGCCAACCGCAACGTGCGCGAGCTGTTCCCGCCGGAGGACGCCGACGACGTGGTGATCTCGTACCGCGAGGTGACCGAGGGCATCATGCCGCGGATCAGGGAACGCCGCCGGATGGTCCGCCACGACGGCACCATCGCGTGGGTCTACCTCGTGATCTCGTTGTTGCGTGACGTGAACGGCGAGCCCGCGTACCACGTCACGATGGTCGAGAACCTCAGTGAGCTGCAGGCCTTGCAGAACCAGCTCGGTCACCAGTCGGTGCGCGACATGCTCACCGGCGTCGCGAACCGCCAGCACTTCCAGTCCAAACTGGACGCCGTGCTCGAGGGCGCGGGCCCCGGGACGTCGATCACGCTGCTGCACGTCGGCATCGACTCGTTCTCGGTGATCAACAACGGCCTCGGCCACCTCGCCGGTGACCGGATGCTGCAGGTGGTCGCCAACGAGCTGCGCGGGATCGTCGAGAACTACAACGCGGTGGTCGGCCGGGTCGGCGGCGACGAGTTCGCGATCCTGCTGGAGAACTCCCCGGACGTGCCGCACTACCAGACGCTGATCGACCAGATCAACGAACGGCTGGCCGAGCCGACGTTCATCGGCGAGACGGGCGTGGCGGTGTGCGTGAGCATCGGTGTCGCCCAGCACGTCGGCCGGGCGCACGGCAGGCTGGACCTGTTGCGTGCGGCGAACTCCACGATGCGACGCGCCAAGGCCGTCGGCAAGCGCCAGTGGGAGGCGCACAACGTCCACGAGGACCACGAGCAGAAGGAGCTCTTCGCCCTGACCGCGGCCATGCCCGGCGCGTGGGAGATGGGTGAGCTCGACTGCGAGTACCAGCGGGTGGTCGACCTGGCGGACGAGCGCGTGACGGCGCTGGAGGTGCTGCTGCGCTGGAACCACCCCACCGAGGGCGTGATCGGCCACGACCGGTGCCGCGAGATGGCCGAGAGCACCGGCATGTCCCTGACGATCGGACCGTGGGCGGCGATGCGGGCAGTCAACGAGGTGGTCGACCGCGGCATCGGTGACCTGGTGCTGAGGTTCCGGCTGACCGAGATGCAGTCGTCCGACGGCAACCTGGCAGCGGTGCTGAACAGGATGCTCGGCACGAGCGGCCTGTCGCCCAGCCGGCTGGAGATCGCGCTCGACGCACGGGCGGTGGTCGCCAACCGCGGCGAGGCGCAGTCGAACCTCCAGGCGATCCGGGACAACGGGGTGGTCGTCGGGCTGCACGAGTTCACCGGCAGCCAGACCGAGTTCGCGGTCGTGGACGACGAACGGATCCAGTCGGTGATCCTGGCGGGTTCGCTCGTGCGCAACCGGCCAGACCTACGCAAACCGGACTCCCTGCTGACCAGGGTCACTCGGGGAATGATCAGCAACCTCAGGCAGTCAGGCGCGGTGGTGAGCGCGGCAGACCTGGCGACGCCGCAGGCCGCAGCGTGGTGGCACGCACTCGGGGTGACCCGCGGTCAGGGCGATTTCGCCGGAGTTCCGGGGGATCTGGAGAGTGTGCTCCCTGAACGCACGGCCCCGTCAGTGAACGGGGCCTGAAGTTACCGGCGCCAATGGTAGATCATCCAACCGGGTGACGGATCACATGCCCGGTCTTGTCATCCGGCACGCCCGCTGTTGGAAGATGTCCTAGTGGACCCGAACTCCGAGCAACCGCAAGGCCTCATCGAAGCGGCAAGCCAGGCGCTGGCGTCGATGCACGCAGGCGAGGACACGCTGGCGGTGGAGCGGATGACAGCCTTCGCCGAGGACAGGGGCCGCGAAGAAGCGACCGACCTGATGCTGATGCTGTTCCGCGAATGCAGCGGGATGGTGGCGGCACTGGGCAGCGGCGGCACAGCGCCGGTGAAGATGCAGGTCTACGACGACGAGGGCAAGGAAGTCCCGATCGACGAGGCGGACCCACCCGTACGCACAGCTGTCCGCACCCTGCTCGCCGAAGTGCACGGCGACACGGAGGCCGCGAAGGACCAGATCGAGATAGCACTGGCGAACGCCGCACCAGCCGAGATGGCCATGGTGATGATGCAGGCGTTGCGGTGGACGATCAAACTCGCCGCCGAGTGCACAAGCCGGGAACTGGCCGTGTCCGAATGGATCACCGCAGCCCTTGGCTGAGCGCCAGGCCAGCGCACAAGCGCAGAAAGCCTTCGGGGTGTCCCCCGCCCAGAGGTCTGCCTCCCGGCGAGGGGGAAGTCCGGAAGGACCCGGACTACCCCAGCAACTCCTTGACGAAAGCAGAAACCTGACCGGTTTCGATCAGAAAAGCATCATGCCCGTGGGGAGAATTCACCACCCGAACCTCCCCAGCCCCCGGAATACCCTGAGCCAGCTCGATTTGCTGGGACAACGGATACAACCGGTCGCTGTCGATACCGGCAACGACGGTCCGGGCCCGCACACGGCTCAAAGCCGCGGGGACACCGCCCCTGCCCCTGCCGACGTCGTGGGAGTTCATCGCCTGGGTGAGCACGACGTAGCTGCCCGCGTCGAACCGCCGGACCAGCTTCGCGGCCAGGTAGTCCAAATAGGACTCTACGGCGAATCGGCCGTCGTCCTGCACGGTACGGCCGAAGCGGGTGGCCATTTCGGGTTCGCTTCGGTATGTCACGTGCGCGATCTGCCTGGCGATCCCCAGGCCGGTCGCCGGACCTGACGAGCGGGCGTGGTAGTCCCCGCCTAGCCATTCCGGGTCGTTGCGGATCGCCGCCAGTTGGGGCGCCGTCCACGCGATCTGTTCGGCGGATGCCGCCGCTGGACAGGCGAGCAGCAACAAGGTGGACACTCGCGTGGGGTGTGTCACCGCCCATTCGATCGCCCGCATGCCGCCCATCGACCCGCCGAGCACCGCGGCCCATGACGGGATTCCCAGCTCGTCGGCGAAAAGCGCCTCGGCGGCGACCTGGTCACGCACGGTCAGCGCCGGGAATCTGCTTCCCCAGGCTTTCCCGTCGGCCGCGATGCTGGACGGCCCGGTGCTGCCCTGGCACCCGCCGAGGACGTTCGGCACCACGACGAAGTAGTGGTTGGTGTCGAGCGCTTTGCCCGGGCCGATCAGCCCGTCCCACCAGCCGGGTTCGCCCGGCCCGGCCACGTGGCTGTCGCCTGTCAGCGCGTGCAGCACCAGGACCGCGTTGGACTTCGAGGCGTTGGGCAGGCCCCATGTCTCGTACGCGATCCGCACGTCCGGCAGCAGGTCGCCGGATTCCAGTTCGAGCGGCTGCCGGAGGGAGACCCAGCGCCGACGTCCCGCCGGGTCTCCCTCGTGCCAGCCACCGGTCACGTGTCGGCCTTCGCCGCGCGGAAGCCGGCCTCCAGGTCCGCCTTGAGGTCGTCGAGCGCCTCGATTCCCACCGACAGCCGAACCAGGCCCGGCGTCACACCGGCCACCAGTTGCTCGTCCGGGGTGAGCTGGCTGTGCGTCGTGCTCGCCGGGTGCACGATCAGGCTGCGCACGTCGCCGATGTTCACCAGTTGCGAGAACAGTTCCGTGCCGTCCACAAAGGCCCTTCCAGCTTCGACGCCACCGCGGAGCTCGAAGGACACTACCGCACCCGCGCCGCGCGGCAGGTACTTCCGCGCCGCCGCGTACCACTTGCTGCTCGGCAGGCCCGCGTAGTGCACGGCCAGCACCTCGTCGCGCTGCTCCAGCCATTCGGCCAGCGCCTGCGCGTTGGCCACGTGCCGCTCCAGGCGCAGTGACAGCGTCTCGATTCCCTGGATGACGAGGAAGCTGGTCAGCGGGGCGATCGCCGCGCCGGTGTCGCGGAGCAGTTGGACGCGGAGCTTCGCGGCGAAGGCGCCGTGGCCGAGCACCGGCCAGTACCGCAGGCCGTGGTAGCTCGGGTCCGGCTCGTGGAAGTCCGGGAACCGCTCCGCGTTGGCGCCGAAGTCGAACTTGCCGCCGTCGACGACCACACCGGCGATCGCGGTGCCGTGCCCGCCGAGGTACTTCGTGGCCGAGTGGATCACGATGTCCGCGCCGTGCTCGATCGGCCGCAGCAGGTACGGCGTCGGCACGGTGTTGTCCACGATCAGCGGAACGCCGACCTCGTGCGCGACGGCCGCGACAGCTTCGATGTCGAGGACGTGGCTGCGTGGGTTCGCGAGCGACTCGGCGAACAACAGCTTGGTGTTGGGCCTGGCCGCTGCCCGCCATTCGTCGATGTCGTCCGGGTCGTCGACGAACGTGACCTCGATGCCCAGCTTGGGCAACGTGTAGTGGAAGAGGTTGTAGGTGCCGCCGTACAGCGAAGCACTGGACACCAGGTGGTCACCGGACCGTGCCAGGGTGAGGATCGCGGCTGTCTCAGCGGCCTGCCCGGACGCGAACGCCACCGCCGCGACACCGCCTTCGAGCGCGGCGACCCGCTGTTCGAGGACGTCCTGCGTGGGGTTGTTGATCCGGGTGTAGATGTTGCCCGGCTCGGCGAGGCTGAACAGGTCCGCGCCGTGCTGCGTGTCCCGGAACACGTACGAAGTCGTTTGGTAGATGGGAGTCGCGCGGGCGCCCGTGGCCGGGTCGGGGGCCGCACCGGAGTGGATCTGCTTGGTCTCGAAGGACCAGCCGTCGCTTGCCATGCCTGCAGAAGCTAGCCAGGGCCGAATGGCCCCACCACACCGTCCACCTGCTGGAATCTTCACGAAAAATAAGTCTTGCTAACTGGCTCTCTTAGTTCTTAAGATACTTACATGACCGATGTAATCGTGGTGGGCGCCGGACTCGGCGGCTCGTCGACAGCGATGTTCCTGGCGAGGCACGGCGTGGATGTGCTGCTCGTCGAGCGGCACGCGGGCACGTCGCCGCATCCCCGCGCGGTGGGCCAGCACCAGCGGACCATGGAGTTCCTGCATATCGGCGGGGTGGCGGACGAGATCCGTGCGGTCGGCCCCCCGCCGTCCGAGTTCAGGATCAAAGTGGCCGAGAGCCTGCGCGGCCGTGTGCTGCACACCATCATGGAGAACTTCGAAGACGGGCTCGGCGCGATGGAACAGCTCAGCCCGGCGGGCTGGGGATCGGCCTCCCAGGACCAGACCGAGCCGATCATGGTGGCGCAGGCCAAGAAGCACGGTGCGACTGTGCGGTACGCGACCGAGCTGGTGTCGTTCGAACAGGACGCCGACGGCGTCACCGCGCAACTGCTCGACGTGGAATCCGGCCGCGCCGAGGAAGTCCGCGCCAAGTACCTCGTCGGCGCGGACGGCAACCGCAGCCCGGTCCGCGAGCGGCTCGGCATCGCCCGAACCGGCTTCGGCGGCCTGTCCAACCACATCGGCATCGTGTTCGACGCCGACCTGTCCGGCATCCTGCCCGACGGCGAACAGTGGCTCTACTACTTGCAGAACCCGGCGTTCACCGGCGCGTACATCGGCGTGAACAAGCCGAACCGGCACATCTTCTCGATCGAGTACCACCCGGAGAAGGGCGAGTCCTTCGCCGAGTACCCGGTTGAGCGGATCGTCGAACTGATGCGGATCGGTCTCGACTCACCCGACCTGGATCCCGAGATCATCTGGACGGGCCCGTGGGAGCTGGCCGCGCGGGTCGCCGAGAAGTGGCGCGACGGCAGGGTTTTCCTGGTCGGCGACGCCGCGAAGGTCACACCGCCGACCGGTGCGCTCGGCGGGAACGCGGCCGTGTGCGACGGCTTCGACCTGGCGTGGAAGCTCGCCGCCGTGCTGACCGGCGAGGCCGGACCGGGCCTGCTGGACACCTACGAGGCGGAACGCAAGTTCGCCGCGGAACTCGTGGTCAACGAGTCGATGGCCAACTACGTGCTGCGCATGGCGCCCCACCTGGCCGGACCGGACATCCCCGAGGCGGTCGGGCCGCTCGAGGTCGTGCTCGGCGTGCGGCACACGTCCAGCGCGGTGATCGCCGAACCGAACGACGGGTCGCCGACGATGGACCCGTTCAAGCTCAACGGTGAACCGGGATTCCGCGCACCGCACGTCGTTCTGCCGTCCGGAGAGACCACAGTGGACGTCTGGGGTGCCGGGTGGGCGTTGCTCGGCGGCCCGGACGGCGGCTGGGACGAGATCGACATGGGGACCCTGCGGTACCGGTCGCTCGGCGAGCACCACGACCGGTTCGGGGTCGGCCGCGAAGGCGCGAGCCTGCTCCGGCCGGACGGGGTGGTGGCGTGGCGGACCACGTCGAAAGCCGACGAGGCCACGCTGAAGGACGTGCTTCGACGGGTGTTGTCTTGTTAGTTTGTCCAGCATGCGTGTCTTCGTGCTGGTGGTGACGCTGCTCGGATTACTCGTGGCTCCGGCGGCGGCAGAGCCCCCGCACGGTCTGTACCGCTCGTACGTCGCGCTCGGCGACTCCTACACGGCAGGACCCGGCATCCCGAACCAGGTCGGGCAGCCAGCCGGATGTGCGCGTTCGGATCAGAACTATCCGGCGTTGCTCGCCCAATGGCTGCGTATCCCGCAGTTCACCGATGTGAGCTGCAGCGGCGCGCGGACCGTCGACATGACCAAGCCGCAACGGGTTTCCGGCGGAACGAACCCGCCGCAGTTCAACGCGTTACGCGCGGACACAGACCTGGTCACGGTGATGATCGGCGGCAACGACATGGGTTTCGGCGAGATCCTGCGGACGTGCGGCGACCTGGCCGCGCGTGACCAGCAGGGAAATCCGTGCGAACGGCACTACACGGCCGGCGGCAAGGACGGGATCGCCGCCCGGATCGCGGGCGTCGGGCCGAAGCTCTCCGCTGTGCTCGACGGGATCCGCAAGCGTTCCCCACGCGCACACGTTGTCGTCGTCGGCTACCTGCGCATCCTGCCGTCGAGTGGGACCTGTTTCCCGCAGGTCCCACTCGCCGCGGGTGACGTGCCGTACTTCGACCGGAACTCACGCGCGCTCAACGCGGAACTCGGTGCGCAGGCAGCGAGGCACCAGGCTTCGTTCGTCAACCCGTATCCGTATTCCCATGGACATGACGCCTGCCAGGCCCCCGACCGCAAGTGGGTCGAGGGCCTGTTCCCGTCCGCACCTGCCGCGCAGATGCACCCGAACGCCAGAGGCATGCAGGCAGTCGGGATTCTGAGCGTTCCAACTGTCCTTTTCGGACGACTTCAGAGGTAGAGGTTGTCGTGCTCGTCAGGCATGTGCGCGACGAGCGGCGCGGCTCCCTCGGCGAGCGCGTACAGCTCCGCGAGCGTCGCACCGGCGCTCGGCGCGACGGCCCTGCCGCCCAGCCAGGCGTCCGCTTCCGCGTGCGTCAGCGGACCCACCTCGACCTGCGCGAGGCACCTGCCGGGCCGGGTGACCGCCGGGTGCAGGCGCGCCAGGTTCTCATTGGTGGTGATGCCGATGAGCGTCTGGCAGCCCTGCCCGAGCAGGCCGTCGGTGAGGTTCAGCAGACGGGACAACGCCTGTCCCGTCGACGCCTTCGCCTCGCCGCGGATCAGCTCGTCACAGTCCTCCAGCAACAGCAGACGCCACTGCTTGTCGTCGTCGTTGTTCTCCTCCAACGCGACTTGCAGCAGGTACGACGGGCTGTCGAACAAGCGCTCCGGGTCGAGCACACAGTCCACCTCGCACCACTCACGCCACGACTGCGCGATCGCACGCAGCGCGGTGGTCTTGCCGGTGCCGGGTGGGCCGTGCAGCAACAGCAACCGGCCGCTGAGCTCGTCCGCCGTGGTCGTCATCAGCTTGTCGAAGGCCGTGCCCACCCCGGACGTGTAGTTGCGTCGGATCTCTTCCCACCCGGGGGCGACGATGTCCCTGGTACGGCGGCGCGGACCGTGCTCGGCCACATACCAGAAGCCCATCGTGACGACCGCCGGGTCCTCGGTCGGCTCGGCCTTCGCGCCGTCGATCGCCTCGGCGAGCACCTTCGCGGCCAGCTCGTCGGATGTCGCGGTGACGGACACGCGCGCGCTGTCCTCCCAACGCAGGGACAGCATGATCCAGCCTTCACCAGCCGCCAGGATCGCCTTGCGCGACTCGTCCTTCGCCTCGCGGATGATCGTGGCGTCGGCGGGCAGGAGCGTGGCGTCCGCCTTGAGCGGTTGGACCGACGCGGACTGGGACGCTATGTGCTCGCCGCTGGCGAAGAGGCTGATGAACAGGGCGTCCAAGACCCCGATCGGCGAGTCGCCCGCGTCGAGCTGGAGGTGCGTCGGCAGAACGGTCACCGGGTCTGGCGCGGTGACCGTCTTCACGACGTGGAGTTGCTGCTTGGACACCCCAATATCATCTCGCGCCTGTCATGGCGCTACAACGAGTTATTCGTACCCCACTGTTCGCCGAGCGCATAGCGGGTGCCTTCGTCGTCGGCGAACACCGACCACCAGCCGAAGAACATTTTGCTTGGCGCGGTGGGGAAATCGACGCCTTTCGCGGTCAGTTCGCGGTATGTGCGCTCGACGTCGTCGCTGTAGAACATGATGTTGGACGTCGGCATGCCGTCGGGCGCCTCCGGCGGGCGGTGACCGGGTTCCCGCAACGACAGCACCATGCGCATGCGACCGTCCGGCGACTGCACCGCGATCCAACGGCCGTCCTCACCGTACGGCGAGTCCTCGGCGACGGTGAACCCCATCTTCTCGGTCCAGAACCGCTTAGCGACCTGCTGGTCGCCGACGTACAGCACGACCTGGTTGACTCCACGGATCACGACTATCCCCTCCAGATATAACCGTAATGGATATAACGAAGCCGGACTGTATACTCCGGACATGGCGGACCGCAACACCCCACCGCTCACCCCGGCCGGGTTCCAGGTACTCCTCGCCCTTGCGGGTGGCGCGGCACATGGCTACGCCGTCATGCGTTTCGTCGAGGAGATCTCGGCCGGAACCGTCCGACTCGGCCCGGGCACGCTGTACCGGACGCTGCAACGCCTGGTCGCGGACGGTCTCGTCATCGAAGTCGAAGTGGCCACCGACAGCCCGGACCCCCACGACGCCCGGCGCCGTTACTACGAACTGACCGACCTCGGCCGGTCGGCGGCGGCAAGTGAAGCCGAACTGCTTTCACGTCTCGTGGCCGCCGCAGCCGACGCGGGCCTGCTCGGCAAACGGAGGACAGCGTGAAACCAAGCAGGGCGGTCAGCCTCACGCCGCACGTGTTCGTCCGCGACGTGCCCGCCGCGATCGAGTTCTACCGCAAGGCATTCGGCGCGGTCGAAGTGTTCGCCAACCGCCTCCCGGACGGCACGCTGCTGTTCGTCGACCTGGCGATCGGCGGCGGCAGGCTGATCCTGAGCGAGGAGACCCCGCAGTTGAACGCGTTGAGCCCGCAGACCATCGGCGACTCGCCGGTGCTGCTGCTGCTCGAAGTGGAAGACGTCGACGACCTGGCCAGGCGGGCGATCTTCGCGGGCGCGACAGTGGAGATGCCCGTGCAGGAGATGTTCTGGGGCGAACGCTACGGGATCGTGTGCGACCCGTTCGGGCACCGCTGGGCACTCTGCTCGATCAGAGACGAGATATCACTGGACGAAGTCTTACGCGAAACCCCAGACGAGGTATGACCCCGCAGCACAGCTACACCGCTGGTCCAACCCACCGCACCAGCGCACCGCTGGTGAAAGCGAAAGGTGCCCAGCGCTGGGTCGAGAGGAGCACGCACCGTGGGGGGTTTGGGGGGCTCGGCCCCCCAAAGTGATCCGCCGCAACCGGCGAAAGCGCGAGGAACGAGCGATGAGCAGGGTGAAGATTGCGGTGGTGTGGCCGCCCCCGATGACGACCACACCACCGCTCGAAACCCGGCAGGCCGGGCATGCGGGCCCCAGAAGTCACCCTGAGTCGTTGACCGCTAACGCTGTACCCCAGGACGTGGGTAACTAAACCTTCACTCTGAAGACGACGCAAGTCCGTTAAAGGTTGCGTGTCGCATGGACCAATCTTGCGTACGAACGGCCCACACTGAAGCCCAAAACGCGGGAGGAACACATGATCACGGTGCAAGGGGTGGTCGACCGGGTCGGCCCGACGCTCCTGCGCACCGTGCTGCCCGGCGACCGCGGTGTCACCGATGTGGTGATAGCCGAACTCGGCCGACGGACGCACGTGGCCGACGGCGACCTCGTCCTCGGCGTCACGGTGAACACGGCGGGCAAGGCCGCTGAACTCGTCGAATACTGCGGGGCCCACGGCGCGGCGGCCGTGTTGTTGAAACCACCGCTGGCGGCCTCGGCGGGAGTGCTGACAGCGGCGCGTGACACCGGCACGGCGGTCGTCGAGGTGCACAACGCGACTGCCTGGGCCCAGTTGGTCTGGCTGCTGCGCACGGTTCTCGACGCGGCCGAGGACGACGAGTACGCCGCCGAACCCGGCAGCCAGGGCCTCGGTGACCTGTTCCGGCTCGCCGACGCGGCCGCGGCCGTCGTGGACGCGCCGGTGACCATTGAGGACGCGAATTCGCGTGTACTGGCGTATTCGGCCAGGCAGGACCGCACTGACCCGGCCCGCGTGTCGACGATCATGGGCAGGCGCGTGCCCGACGACGTGCTCGCCCGGTTCCGCTCGCGTGGCGTGTTCCGCGACCTCAGCCGCGGCCGGACAACGATTTTCGTTCCCGCACAACGGGACGGCACCCTGCCGCGGCTGATCGTGCCGATCCGGATGGGTGGCGAACTGCTGGGTTCGATGTGGGCGGTGGTGCCGGGACCGGTGGCCGACGAACGGGCCGCGGCGTTCGCCGACACCGCCCCTGTCGTCGCACTGCACCTGCTGCGCCGCCGCGCACTGGCTGACTCCGAACGCCGCCGGTCGGCGGAGTTGGTACGAACCTTGTTGCAGGGCAAGGGAAGCGTCCGTTTGGCCGCAGCCGAACTCGATCTGGACGACGAACCGCACAGAGTGGTCGCGATCGATGTGGACACGACCGACGCCCTCGACGCGGAAGGCCTGCGTCTCGCCCTGTGGGAACGGATCACAGCGGGCGTCGGCCGTAGACCAGCGGTGACGGAACTGCACGGCGTGCTGTACGCGATCGTCCCCGACCAAGCCGGCTGGCCAGCGCTGAGCGCGGCCCTGCGCACGGAATCAGGCGCGCTCGTCGGCGCCGGATCGCCGGCGGAGATCACCGAACTGGCCGACTCACGCGCCCAAGCCGAGGAGGCATTGAGCCTCGTACGCGCCCGTTTGGTCAACGGTCCTGTGGCCAGCCACGACGAGGCGTGGCCCGTCGTCGCGCTGCACCGGGTCGCCGCCGCCGCCGTCCCCACCGCCGCCGCGGACCTCGGCCCCCTGGCGATCCTGCGCGCACACGACGAACAGACCGGCTCGGCGTACGTCGACACGCTGTACGAGTGGCTCCGGCATCCCGGCGACCCGAAAGCGGCCGCACGGGCGTTGCGGATCCACGCGAACACCCTCCGGTACCGGATGACCCGCTTGATCGAACTGACCAGCCTGAACCTGGACGATCCGGACATAAGGATGGCGGTGACGGTGCAGCTCGCCACGACCCGTTGGGCCTAGCGACTGTGCGGCGAGAACAAGAAGAAGACACTCCACTAGTGCTCCGAGCACGATGACACGACGGAAAGTGTGCGTCACCGTGGCATAAGACACCCGGATGGAGGAGTAACGCCGTGAAGATCGCAGTCCCGCGCGAAGTCAAGAACCACGAGTACCGGGTGGCCCTGACCCCGGCAGGCGCACACGAGCTGACAGCTCGCGGACACGACGTGTTCGTGCAGGCCGACGCGGGCAACGGATCAGCGATCCCCGACGAGGAGTTCCTCGCGGCGGGCGCGAAGATCCTGGCGACGGCGGAAGAGGTCTGGGCCGAAGGCGACATGGTCCTGAAGGTCAAGGAACCGATCGCCTCGGAGTACAAGTACCTCCGCGAGGACCAGGTCCTCTTCACCTACCTGCACCTGGCAGCGGACAAGCCACTGACGGACGCCCTCCTGGCAGCAGGCACAACGGGAATCGCGTACGAGACGGTCCAGACCGCCAACAAGGCGCTGCCGCTGCTGGCCCCGATGTCCGAGGTGGCAGGTCGCCTCGCACCGCAGGTCGGCGCGTACTCGCTGATGCGCCCGTCCGGCGGCCGCGGCGTGCTGCCCGGCGGCGTCCCCGGTGTCCACCCGGCGCGAGTCGTGGTGATCGGCGGCGGCGTGGCAGGCGTGAACGCGGCCCGCATCGCCCAGGGCATGGGCGCGGACGTGGAGATCCTGGACACGAACGTGGACAGGCTGCGCCAGATCGACGTGGACTTCAACGGCAGGATCCGCACCCTGACGTCGAACAAGTACACGCTGGAGCAGGCGGTGCTGGACGCCGACCTGGTGATCGGCGCGGTCCTCGTGCCGGGAGCGAAAGCACCGAAGCTGATCAGCAACGAACTGGTCGAGCGCATGAAGCCCGGCTCGGTCCTGGTGGACATCTCCATCGACCAGGGCGGCTGCTTCGCGGACTCCCGCGCGACGACCCACGACGACCCGACCTACCAGGTCCACAACTCGGTCTTCTACTGCGTGGCCAACATGCCAGGCGCAGTCCCGAGGACATCGACCTACGCGCTGACGAACGTGACGCTCCCCTACGCGGTGGCTCTGGCGGACAAGGGCTGGAACACAGCACTGAAGGCAGACCCAGCGCTCGCCCTCGGCCTGAACATGCACGCGGGAGCCCTCACCAACGCCCCCGTGGCAGAAGCACACGCCCTGCTGCACACCCCACTGAACGAAGTCATCTGAGACCTGAATCACGTTTACCTGCACAGATGGCCGATTCACCACAGCCAACGAAGACCTGTGGAGAAATACCGACCACCCAATGCGGCGCGAACAAACAATAACGCCTAAACTAAGACCCGACGGTCCGCTCCCGGTGACCCCCAGGCTGGTTGAGCGGACCGTCGCCTCCCTCCGGATGACCATGCTCGGCGCTTCGCGCCTTCGCCGGGTCGTCCGTCATCATTTTGGGGGGCCGAGCCCCCCAAGCCCCCCACGGTGCGAGCTCCTTCCAATCCAGCGCTGGGCACTTTCGCTTTCACCAGCGACGCGGCTTCGCCGCCTCTGGCTGGTCGTTCCAGCGCGGGTATGCGCAGAGTAGGCGGCGTGCACGCCAGCGCAGAGCAACCCGCAACGGCTAGCGCGCCAGCGCGGGGGGTGCGGCGTGCGCGCTAGCGCAGAGTGGGGCTTCGGGGGTGTCTCCTGCCCGTCGGCCTGGGCGAAGCCAACCACGGGCTGTCAAGAGGTCGGCCTGCCCGGGAGCCCCAGCGACAGCCAAACCGATCCTCTTGATAGACCGTGGTTCCCTGGGGCAGGTCGACGGGCAGGAGGCGCCCGCGCCCTCCAACCCCGGGGCATGAAAATTATGCGCCGGGAGCAACACGGCGCGAAGAACCTCCTGCCCAGAGGTCAGCCCCCCGGCGAGGGACCAATCTTGGAAGACCTGAGATCCCCAGGTGCCGGGGCCGGATGACCACGCAACAGAGGTGACGGGAGTGTGCGCTGGGCGCACGAAGGGGTTCAGTCGACCGTGTGGCGTGTCGATGGTTGAAGGATGAGACGTAGAGGCATTCGTGGCTGAGCCGCGGTGGGACGTGCAGTGTCATGATCCGTTCGGCCGGGATCGGGCGCTGACCGTGATCGTGGACCACGGCAAGGTGGTTCTTGTTCCGCCGCCCGGGTCTTCCGCTGTGTTGTCCGCTCAGCAGACCCGTCGGCTTCGACAGGCTCTCGACCAGGCCGCCGGGCGGGCGGGCGAGCCGTGAGCCACCAGTTGGACGACGGGCTCCGTGCCGCTGTCCTGCGTCGGCTCGATCTGCTCGACCAGGTCGCCGAAGAGGGGGATCCGGCCACTTTGCTGCCGCTGGCTCGCTCCGAGATCAGCAGGCTGGCCGATGGGTGGCGGCTGCTGCTCACCGTGCACCAGCCCGGTCCTGACCGGAAGTGCAACGCGTGTCCCCGTGGTTGGCGGGGCAAGCGGTGGCCGTGTCAGGTCTGGCGGATGGCGCACGAACACCTCATCGGGGAGGGCGTTCCGCACAAGGAGCGCAGGCAGCCGTTGCGCAATACGGTACGCAGGGCACTCCGGAAATCCAGGGACAGGGGAACTCCCGCCGAACAAACCATGGAGATCCCGCCGGTCCCGCGCAGCTGACTCGGCCTGATAGTGCAGTATGTCGCCCACAGTCGAGTGGGAGGGCGCGCGTGCACGACGGAAGCGGCCGGGTCGTTGTCCAGAATCTGACCAAGACGTTCGGTCAGGTTCTCGCGGTCCAGAATCTGAGCTTCACGGTGGAACCCGGTTCAGTCACCGGCTTCCTCGGTCCCAACGGCGCCGGTAAGACGACCACGCTGAGAATGCTGCTCGGTCTGGTCACGCCGACCGCCGGTCACGCGACCATCAACGGTCGGCCGTTCCACCACCTGGGCAACCCCGCGCGTGTTGTCGGGGCGGTGCTCGAGGCGCAGAGCTTCCACCCGAATCGGACCGCCCGCAACCACCTGCGTGTCTACGCCGCCGCGATCGGGATGCCCGACCAGCGTGTCGAGGAGGTGCTGCACCTCGTCGGTCTGCGAGACGCCGCGCACCGGGGTGTCGGCGGTTTCTCCATGGGTATGCGGCAACGGCTCGCGCTCGCGACCGCGCTGCTGGGCGACCCGCAGGTGCTTGTCCTCGACGAGCCATCCAACGGCCTCGACCCGGAGGGCATCGTGTGGCTGCGGACCTTCCTGCAGGGCTTCGCCCGCCAGGGCCGGACCGTCCTCGTCTCCAGTCACCTGCTGTCCGAGGTCGAGCAGACCGTCGAACAGGTCGTCATCCTCAGCCGTGGCCAGACCATGTACTACGGCCCCCTCGACCAGTTGCGCAAGGCGCAGCAGAGCCGGGTCGTCGTCCGCCCCGCCGACGCGCCGCGGCTGACCACCGCGCTGGAAGAGGCTGGGCACACCACCATCGAGCAGCTGCCGGAAGGCGTTCTCGCGGTGGCGGGCGTCGAACCCGAGCAGGTCGGTGACCTCGCGCTGGAAGCGGGTGTCGCGATCTACGGCATGCACACGCAGCAGGCCGACCTCGAGCAGATCTTCTTCCAGCTGACCAGCGGCCAGTTCTCCGGCGCGCAGCTCAACCCGGCGTCTCCCCACTTCCAGCAGCAGCTGCTGCACCAGCAGTACCAGCAGCCGCAGTACCAACAGCAGCAGTACCAGCAACAACCGCCGCCAGGCTGGCCGCAACAACCACCACCCCAGCAACCCGAGCAGCAGCAGTGGCAGCGCCCACAGGACGGAGGTCAGCAGTGAACCTCCTGATCAAGGCCGAGTACCGCAAGGTCTTCACCACCAAGCTCTGGTGGGCGCTGCTCATCCCGGCCGCCGTGCTCAGCATGGCGTTCACGTGGGGTGGCGCGCTGCTGGGCACCCTCGGCGACATGGACAGGGAAGTCGGCGGCGTCCTCCCGCTGGCCATCCCCGCTTTCGGACAGGGCATCAACTTCGCTTCGGTGTTCGGCCTGATCCTCGGCGGCACCGCGGTGACCGGTGAGATCCGGCACAAGACGATCACCACCAGCTACCTCACCGGTTCGACACGCGGCGCGGTGCTGGCCGCGAAGCTGTTCGTGTACTCCACGATCGGCGCTGTGTACGGCGTGGTCTGCATGCTGTGCGCCACGCTCGGCGCGGTTTTCGGCGACAACCTGCCGAACGCCGCCGACTGGTTCACGCTCGCCGGTGCCGGTGTCGTCGCGATGATCATGTGGACGCTGCTGGGCGTCGGCGTCGGCGCGTTGGTCGGCAACCAGGTCGGCACGACGGTCGGGCTGATCGTCTACGTGCTGATCGTCGAACCGATCATCAGCGCGGTGCTGCGTGGCAACGAACTCGGCGAGATCCCGCCATATCTGCTGAACACCTCCGGCGGCAGCATGGTCACCGACCTGTCGCTCGACCTGTTCTTCGAGAACCTGCCGGGCAGTTCGCGGCGCAACGAACGGGCTTACGAGGAGCTGCGCGAGTTCCTGAACATGACGCACTCGCCGCAGTGGTGGGTCAGCGCGTTGATCTTCATCGCGTGGTCGGTCGCCATCGGCTTGGCTGGCTGGCTCGTCGCCCGCCGCCGAGACATCACCTGACCAGCCAAAACACTGTTTTGTCGGTGCCCGCGCATAACCTGGCAGGGTGCCAGAACCCACGACCGGATGGATCCGAAGGCTGACGGCCGCCTGCTGGCGGCACCGTCGGCTGGTGCTGCTGTCGGTGCTCGCCTCCGTGATCGGGGTCGGGTTCCAGGCCGTCGGCCCGATCCTGGTCAAGATCGCCGTCGACGGTGCCGTGGCGGGGCACACGAACGGCTTGGCCGTGATCGTCGCCGCGTTGATCGCTTTGGAGCTGTTGACGTTCGGTTCCGCGTTCATCCGGCGTTACCTGGGCGGGCGGCTCGCGCTCGACGTCCAGCACGACCTGCGCCAGCAGGTCTTCCAGTCCGTGCAGCGGCTGGACGGCGCCAACCAGGACGCGTTGCGCACCGGTCAGGTGGTGTCCCGGTCCATCACGGATCTCCAACTGGTGCAGGGCCTGCTGTCGATGGTGCCGCTGTCGGTCGGCACGGTCTTCTTCGCCGTCGTCGCGATCGGCGCCATGGTGTGGCTGTCGCCGCTGCTGACCGTGATCGCGCTTGTCGTGGTGCCGTTGGTGATCGTCGTCGGCGTCCGGACCCGTCGCAAGCTCTTCCCGGCGACGTGGTCCGCGCAGCAGAAAGCGGCGGACCTGGCCCAGCACGTCGAGGAAACCGTGACAGGCGTGCGGGTCGTGAAGGGCTTCGGGCAGGAGGCCAGGGAGGTCTCGCGACTGGAGAAGGCGGCCCGCAAGCTGTTCGCGGAACGCATGCGTTCGGCTGTGCTGACGTCCCGGCCGTCGGCCACGTTGATCGCGTTGCCCGCGGTCGGGCAAGTCGGTGTGCTCGCGTTGGGCGGGTGGATGGCGCTCAACGGGCAGGTGACGCTCGGCACCTTCCTCGCGTTCACCAGTTACGTCGCCAACCTGGTCGGTCCGGCGCGGCTGCTGTCCAGCCTGGTCGTGAACGCGCAGCTGGCGCGTGCCGGTGTCGAGCGGGTGTACGACCTGATCGACTCGCAGCCGGAGGTCAAGGAGAGCCCCGGTGCCCGTGCCGTGCCGGACGGTCCGCTGGACGTCTCGATCGAGGGCGTCCGCTTCGGGTACACGCGTAGCGAACCCGTGCTCGACGGCCTGTCGTTGCGCGTCGAACCAGGCGAAACGCTGGCCGTCGTCGGAACCGCCGGGTCGGGCAAGTCGACGATCTCCATGCTGCTGCCCCGGTTCTACGACGTGCACGACGGCGCCATCAAGGTCGGCGGCGTGGATGTCCGCGAGCTGCGGCTGACCTCCTTGCGGCACGCGGTGGGAGTCGTGTTCGAGGAGGCGTTCCTCTTCTCGGACACGCTGCGGGCCAACATCGCGTACGGCCGGCCTGACGCGAGCGAAGAGGAAGTGGTCGCCGCCGCGAAGGCAGCGCAGGCCCACGACTTCATCATGGAACTGGCGGACGGGTACGACACGGTCGTCGGCGAGCGCGGGCTGACGTTGTCCGGCGGGCAGCGCCAGCGTGTCGCACTGGCCAGAGCCCTGCTGACGGACCCGCGTGTGCTGGTGCTCGACGACGCGACGTCAGCGGTGGACACCGCGACAGAGGCCGCGATCCACGACACGTTGCGGGAGATCACCGCGACCAGGACCACGTTGCTGATCGCGCACCGGCGATCGAGCCTGCTGCTGGCCGACCGGATCGCCGTGCTCGACGGTGGCCGCGCGGTCGACGTCGGCACGCACGACGAGCTGACGGCCCGCTGTGAGCTGTACCGGAATCTGCTCGCCAGTCAGGGCGACGCGATCGAAGACAAGTGCCGCTGCGCACCGGACGAACTCGGATCGGCCGGGGTGACCGAGGCGCTCTGGCCGGAAGCACCCGAATCCCGGTCCCCGTCGGCCGCGTCCACCCCGACCCAGGTCCGGGTGGCGGGCGCGCGAGGCGGGCCGGGCGGCGCGGCCGCGTCGGTCCCGGCGACGCCCGAGTTGCTGGCGCAGATCGAGGCGCTGCCACCCGCGACGGAGAAGCCGGACCTGCCAGGTGAGGACCCGACCAGCCCGGATCCGCGGTTCTCGTTGCGGCGGCTGCTGCGGCCGGTCCGCTGGTCGCTCGTGCTCGTCGGCGCGTTCGTGGTGGCCGACGCCGTGCTGGCGATGGCGCTGCCGTCCCTGGTCCGGGTCGGTATCGACGACGGCGTGGTGAGCCGGGATCCCGGCGGGCTGTGGACGGTGGCCGTCATCGGCCTCGTGCTGGTCGGCCTGGGCTGGTTCGCCAGCGCCTGGGGAACCGTGTGGGCGTCCCGGGTCGGCGAACGGCTGCTGTTCCTGTTGCGCGTGCGCAGTTACGCGCACCTGCAACGGCTCGGGCTCGACTACTACGAGCGCGAGATGGCCGGCCGGATCATGACCCGGATGACCACGGACGTGGACGCGCTGTCGACGTTCCTGCAGACAGGCCTGGTCACGGCGGCGGCCAGCCTGCTGACGGTGGTCACGGTGACGGTCGCCCTGCTGGTGACGGACATGTCGCTGGCGCTGGTCGCGTTGGCCGTGCTGCCGGTCGTGATCGTGGCGACGGTGATCTTCCAGCGACTGTCCTCTGTGGCGTACGCGGAGGCGCGGGAGCGGGTCAGCGCGGTCAACGCGGACATGCAGGAGAACGTGTCCGGTCTGCGGGTGGCGCAGGCGTACACGCGGGAAGGCGTTTCCGCGCGGGCCTTCGCCGAGCGCAGCGACGCGTACCGCCGTTCCCGGGCGCGGGCCCAGCGCTACATCGCGACCTACTTCCCTTTCGTGGACATGCTTTCCGGCGTGGCCAGGGCCGCTGTGCTTGTGGTCGGCGCACAGCGCGTGGCCGACGGGTCGATGAGTCCTGGTGTGCTGCTTGCGTTCCTGTTGTACCTCGGGCTGTTCTTCGCGCCGGTGCAGCAACTCAGCGGCGTTTTCGACGGCTACCAGCAGGCCCGTGTCGGCCTGCGCCGGATCGGCGAGTTGCTGCGTACCCCCAGCTCGCTGCGGACGAGTGAGCACCCGGTCGAGGCTCCCGCCAGCCTGCGGGGCGAGGTCGAACTGCGTGACGTGTCGTTCCGCTATCCCGGCGTCGACGAGCCCGCGCTGGACCGCGTGACGTTACGCGTCACGCCTGGCGAAACGGTGGCTCTCGTCGGCGCGACGGGGGCGGGCAAGTCGACGCTGGTGAAGCTGGTGGCCCGGTTCTACGACGTGACGTCGGGGTCGGTCCTGGTGGACGGCGTCGACATCAGGGACTACGACCTGACGTCGTTCCGCCAGCGCCTGGGCGTCGTGCCGCAGGAAGCCCACCTTTTCACCGGGGACGTGGCGCACAACATCGCCTACGCCCGCCCAGCCGCCAGTGCCGCGCAGATCGAGGACGCCGCCCGTTCGGTGGGGGCGCTGCCGATGGTGGCCTCCCTGGCCGACGGTTTCCGCCAGCAGGTCGGCGAACGCGGCCAGGGCCTGTCGGCGGGCCAACGCCAACTGGTCGGCCTGGCCCGCGCGGAGCTGGCCCACCCCGACATCCTCCTGCTGGACGAAGCGACGGCCGCACTGGACCCGGCCACGGAGGCCCAGGTCCTGACCGCCAGCGAACAGCTCGCCCGCTCCCGCACGACGTTCGTCGTCGCCCACAGGCTCGCCACAGCGGCCCGCGCGGACCGCATCATCGTCCTGGAAGGCGGCCGGATCGCCGAACAGGGAACCCACACGGAACTGCTGAACGCCAACGGCCCCTACGCCCGCCTCTGGCACTTCGGCACAGCGAGCGAGTCCCCGGCCGACATCCTGAAAGCCGACGCGTCAGTGGGCTGACCGGGAGGGACCATGGCGGACTCATGGGCGTCGGCTCGGAATGTCCGACGGGCATCACTCGAACGGGTTCGTTCAGTCGATGATTGAAAGACACGAGCGTGTTCGGCATGCGCACGTCCGTGGTGGGGACGGTCTGGTCCACCTGGATCGTGGACCTACGAACGACTGGATTTCTTCACCGTTTCCCCGGGATAGTGACAGGGAGAATCGATTCCCTGATCGATTCAGTGAGCAATACCCCATCGTCGTGATGCGCACAAGGTTCAATCGGGTCACACACAGCCCGAGCGGGGTACTAGCCTGGTTGGCGAGCGTGTTCAATATCGAGAACGAGTATGGATAGAGGCGAGTGCCAGCCGTGTCCAGCAGCAGCCCTGCGTCACAGTTCGGCCCCAACGAGTGGCTCGTCGAAGAGATGTACGAGCAGTTCCTCGCGGATCCCACGTCAGTAGACCCCGCGTGGCACGACTTCTTCGCCGATTACAAGCCCACTCAGCAGCGGGCTCAGGGCGTGGCCAGCAACAGCGCGACCGGGCAGACCAAGACGGTCACCAAGATCGATCCACCTGCTCCCGACACCAACGGCCAGGCGCCCGCCGCACCGAAGGCAGCAGCTCCCCAGGCAGCCGCACCGAAGGCCGCCCAGCCCAAGGCAGCCGCGCCGTCGTCGGCACCCCCGAAGCCGACGAAGGCGGCAGCGGCCGCTCCAGCCGCCAAGAAGCCGGAGCCCGCGAAGGCCGACGGCGACACCAGCAAGCCGATCCGGGGCGCCGCCGCGGCGATCGCGAAGAACATGGAGCAGTCGCTGACGGTTCCCACCGCGACGAGCGTGCGCGCGGTGCCCGCCAAGCTGCTGTTCGACAACCGGGTCGTGATCAACAACCGGTTGCGCCGCACGCGCGGCGGCAAGATCTCCTTCACGCACCTGATCGGCTACGCCCTCGTGCGTGCGCTGAAGGACTACCCGAACATGAACCGGCACTACGCCGTGGTGGACGGCAAGCCGCAGCTGGTCACGCCCGAACACGTGAACCTCGGCCTCGCCATCGACCTGCCGGGCAAGGACGGCGCGCGCAACCTGGTCGTCGCGTCCATCAAGGGCTGCGAGGAGATGACCTTCGCGCAGTTCTGGCAGGCCTACGAGGACCTGATCCGCAAGGCCCGCGGCGGCAACCTGGGCACCGAGGACTTCGCCGGAACCACGATCTCGCTGACCAACCCCGGCACCATCGGCACCAACCACTCGGTGCCGAGGCTGACCGCGGGCCAGGGCGCGATCATCGGCGTCGGCGCGATGGAGTACCCCGCGCAGTACCAGGGCACCAGTGAGAAGGCACTGGTCGAGATGGGCATCAGCAAGATCATGACGCTGACGTCCACCTACGACCACCGGATCATCCAGGGCGCCGAGTCCGGCGAGTTCCTCCGCCGGATCCACCAGCTGCTGCTCGGCGACGACAAGTTCTACGACGACGTCTTCACCTCGCTGCGCATCCCCTACGAGCCGATCCGCTGGGTGCAGGACATCCCGGAGGGCACGCTCGACAAGGCCGCCCGTGTCATCGAGCTGATCGACGCGTTCCGCAACCGCGGCCACCTGATGGCCGACACGGACCCGCTGAACTACCGCCAGCGCCGCCACGACGACCTGGACATCCTCTCGCACGGCCTGACCCTGTGGGACCTCGACCGCGAGTTCGCCGTCGGCGGGTTCGCAGGTCAGGAGCGGATGAAGCTGCGCGACGTGCTCAGCGTGCTGCGTGACTCGTACTGCCGGACCGTCGGCATCGAGTACACGCACATCCTCGACCCGGCGGAGCGCCGCTGGATCCAGGACCGGGTGGAGATCCCGCACGAGAAGCCCGACGCGGCCGTGCAGAAGTACATCCTGTCCAAGCTCAACGCCGCCGAGGCGTTCGAGACGTTCCTGCAGACCAAGTACGTCGGCCAGAAGCGGTTCTCGCTCGAGGGCGGCGAGAGCGTCATCCCGCTGCTCGACACGGTCCTGGACAAGGCGGCCGAGGCCGAGTTGGACGAGGTCGTCATCGGCATGCCGCACCGCGGCAGGCTGAACGTGCTCGCCAACATCGTCGGCAAGCCGATCTCGCAGATCTTCCGCGAGTTCGAGGGCAACCTCGACCCGGGCCAGGCGCACGGCTCCGGCGATGTGAAGTACCACCTCGGTGCCGAGGGCAAGTACTTCCGGATGTTCGGCGACGGCGAGACCAAGGTGTCGCTGACCGCCAACCCGTCGCACCTGGAGACGGTCGACCCGGTGCTCGAGGGCATCGTGCGGGCCAAGCAGGACATCCTCGACAAGGGTGGCGAGGGCTTCACGGTCCTGCCGGTCGCGCTGCACGGCGACGCCGCGTTCGCGGGACAAGGCGTGGTCGCCGAGACGTTGAACCTCGCGCTGCTGCGCGGGTACCGCACCGGCGGCACGGTGCACGTGATCATCAACAACCAGGTCGGCTTCACCACCGCGCCGGAGCACTCGCGCTCCAGCCAGTACGCGACCGACGTGGCCAAGATGATCCAGGCGCCGGTGTTCCACGTGAACGGCGACGACCCGGAGGCCTGCCACTGGGTGGCCAGGCTGGCGATGGACTACCGCCAGGCGTTCAACAAGGACGTCGTGATCGACATGCTGTGCTACCGGCGCCGTGGCCACAACGAGGGCGACGACCCGTCGATGACGCAGCCCGCGATGTACGACATCATCGACACCAAGCGCAGCGTCCGCAAGACGTACACCGAGGCCCTGATCGGCCGTGGTGACATCTCCGTCGAAGAGGCCGAGAAGGCACTGCGCGACTTCTCCTCGCAGCTCGAGCACGTCTTCAACGAGGTGCGTGAGCTCGAGAAGCACCCACCGGTGCCGAGCCCGTCGGTCGAGGAGGAGCAGCAGGTGCCCGCCCGCGTGCCGACCGCGGTGCCGCGTGAGGTGATCGAGACGATCGCCGACGCGCACATCAACCTGCCGGAGGGCTTCACCCCGCACCCGAGGGTCAAGCCGGTGCTCGAGCGGCGCGCCAAGATGGCCCGTGAGGGTGACATCGACTGGGCGTTCGGCGAGCTGCTGGCGTTCGGTTCGCTGAACCTCGAGGGCAAGCTGGTCCGCCTGGCGGGTCAGGACTCGCGGCGCGGCACGTTCGTGCAGCGGCACTCCGTGGTCGTCGACCGCAAGACCGGCCAGGAGTACACGCCGCTGCAGAACCTGAGCCCGGACCAGGGCCGGTTCATGGTCTACGACTCGGCGCTGTCGGAGTACGCGGCCGTCGGCTTCGAGTACGGCTACTCGGTCGCCAACGGTGACGCGCTGGTGTTGTGGGAAGCGCAGTTCGGTGACTTCGTCAACGGCGCCCAGTCGGTGATCGACGAGTTCATCTCCTCCTCGGAGGCCAAGTGGGGCCAGCTGTCGGACGTCGTGCTGCTGCTGCCGCACGGCCACGAGGGCCAGGGCCCGGACCACACGTCGGGCCGGATCGAGCGCTGGCTGCAGCTGTGCGCGGAGGGTTCGATGACCGTGGCGATCCCGTCCACCCCGGCGAACTACTTCCACCTGCTGCGCAGGCACGCGCTGGACGGCGTGACCCGGCCGTTGATCGTCTTCACACCGAAGTCGATGCTGCGCAACAAGGCCGCGGTCAGCCCGGTCGAGGACTTCACCGACAAGAAGTTCATGTCGGTGCTCGACGACCCGACGCAGCCGGACCCGCAGGGCGTGCGCAAGATCCTGTTCGTGTCCGGCAAGCTCTACTACGAGCTGGCGGCCGAACAGGCCAAGCGCGGCGTGACCGACACCGCGATCGTGCGGGTCGAGCAGCTCTACCCGGTGCCGCAGAAGAAGCTCGGCCAGATCTTCGACCGCTATCCGAACGCGCACGACGTGCGCTGGGTGCAGGAGGAACCGGCCAACCAGGGCTCGTGGCCGTTCTACGGCCTGTTCGTGCGGGAGAAGTTCCCGGAGCGGATGGGCGCCATGAAGCGCGTCTCGCGGCGCCCGATGGCGGCCCCGTCGGTGGGGTCGTCGAAGGTGCACGAGGTCGAGCAGCGTGAGCTGATCGAGAAGGCCTTCGCGGACTGACCTCGTAGGTGTAGCAGGATGGCTCCCGGGGCGCGCGCCCCGGGAGCCGCTTTGTTGTATGGAGAAACCGCATGTACTTCACTGACCGTGGCATCGAGGAGCTCGAAGGGCGCCGTGGCGACGAGGAGGTCACTCTCGGCTGGCTGTCGGAGAAGCTCCGCGCCTTCGTCGACGCCAACCCCGACTACGAAGAGGCCATCGAACGCCTCGCCACGTACCTCGCCCGCGACGACGACGATCTCGACGACTAGGCCCGGGGGAACGAGCCAGGTCTGTGCGGCGCGAACGCCGGTCGGGCTGGCAGGAATTCGTCAGTCAGCTGGCTGAAGATCAACTGTGCTTCCGGCCCGTGACCGCTTGCCGCGGTGTTGAGTGACGCCGGATCGGTCGCAGACCAGCGCCCGCTGTCCAGCCGTCGGATCAGCGACTGGAAGGCCGTGATCTCCTCGGACGCCGTGAAGGTGCAGTGACCCGGGCGGTTGATCTGGTACTGCCGCAGGTTGTCCGGGTTCCACACCCTGTCGGCGTACACGCGGTCGTTCGACAGCGGTGTGGCGCCGTCGGCGACGTTGTGCAGGGTCACCACCGGCCAGGGGTTCACGCCGAACGGGACGCTGGTTCGCGCCAGGTACCCGACCGCCTTCGGGTCCGGCGTGACCCTCGGCGCCTGCGCCAGCCGATCGAGGTCCTTGTCGATGTTCAGGCCCGCGGCGGCGTAAACCTGTTTGACCAGACCGAATTCGCTCGACCGGGCCAGAACTGTCCGGTAGTCGACACCGGTGTTCCAGCTCGGGTTTCCACCGGCCCAACGCTCCATATCGGACCGTGCGACGCCCGCAGTGCCGGATTTGTAGTACCGGGCCCAGAAACCCAGCCAGTCGACCTGCTCGTCGAGAGAGGTCGGGCGCGGCTTGGTCGGGTCGAACCAGCCGGGCAGGTCGGCGAGCGCACTGGCCAGCGCGACCCTGGCCCGTGTCGCCTTGTCGCCCTTCATGGCTCCGTCGATCAGGGTGAACACCTTGGTCTGGTTGGCCTGCGGGTCACGGATCCGGACGAGGTCGAAGTCCGCGTCGAGCAAGGTGCGCAGCGCGAACATCAGGTCCAGGTTGGTGTTCCAGAACGCGATGCCGCCCGCGAACGGGCCGCACAACGCCATGACTCCGTCGAACCACTGAGGATTGCGCTCGGCGAGCGCGGTCGCGGTCATCCCGCCGACCGACTCACCGGCCGAAATGGTGCGGCGCGGGTGGCCGATCGTGCGCTTGAACCAGTCGAGCAGTTTCACCTGGTCGCGCAGCCCGTCTTCGATCGACCAGCCGACGACGGTCCGGAAACTGGACGCCCCCAACGCGTACCCGCGCGCCAGCAGGTAGTCCTCGGTCGCCGGTTGTGACGTCAACGCGATCCGGCTCGGCGCGGACCCGTACGTGCCATGGCTCCACAGGACCAAGGTGCCGTTCCAGTTGGACGGGACCATCACCCGGTACTTCGCGCCGTCGATCTCACCCTCGTACCGAACAACGCCTGCCGAAACCGGTGTCACGAAACCCAGCCACACAGCCACAATCAAGATCAATACCCCAGATAATCGCATGCACCCTTTGTACTCGGCAGGTCAAACGCCCCCTTGCCCGTTGCGGACAAGGGGGCGCTCCTCTCCCCTCGGGTCAGCTGGCGCGTGGGCGGTTGTACAGCTTGCGAGACCAGAGGTAGCCGACGATGCTGAGCAGGACACACCAGCCGACGGCGAGGGCGGCGCTGTTGCCGATCGGGGTTCCCATCAGCAGGCCGCGGACGGTTTCGATGACCGGCGTGTAGGGCTGGTTCTCGGCGAACCAGCGGACCGGGCCGGACATCGAGCCGGTCGGCACGAAGGCGCTGCTGATGAACGGCAGGAACTGCAGGATCAGCGACAGGCTGTTGGCACCGGCCACGGTCGCCGCCTTCAGCCCGAATCCCACGGCCAGCCAGGTGACCGCGAAGGTCAGCAGGACGTACACGCCGAGCACGGCCAGCCAGTCGCCGAAGCTCGCCCGCGGGCTGAACCCGAGCAGGAGCGCCACTCCGATCACCAGCGCGCCGCTGACGACCGTGCGGACCACGCTGCCGATCACCTGTCCGATCAGGATGGACGAGCGGGCGATGTCCATCGTGCGGAACCTGGAGATGATGCCTTCCGCCATGTCCTGGCAGATCTTGATCGCGGTCGCGGCCGAACCCGCACCCGCGGCCATGATGATGATCCCCGGTGCCAGGTAGTCGATGTACTCGCTGCCCGAGCCGGAAGTGCCGAACGCACCGCCGAAAACGCCGACGAACAGCAGCATCATGAACACCGGCACGGCGATCCCGCTGAGGGTCATCATCAGGTTGCGCCGGGAGTGCGTGAAGTCGCGGCGCAACATCGTGGCGGAATCACGCACGGCCAGAGCGATGCTGCTCACCGGACACCGTCCTTTGTGGTCAGGGCGAAGAAGACGTCGTCGAGGTCGGGCAGGTGGACCGACAGGCTGGCGACGTCGATCCTGTTGTGGTCAAGGTGGTCGAGCAACGACCGCAGCGAGTGCACACCGCCGTCGGACGGCACGTCCAACGTCAACGTGTCGTCGTCGCGGGACGCGTTGCCGAACAGGTGGGCCGCGTAGTCCAGCTGGGGTACGCCGGTGAACTGGAGCCGGATGTGCCCGCCGGGGATCATCCGCTTGAGCTGGTCGGCCGTGCCCTCCGCGACCAGTTTGCCGCCGTTGAGCACGGCGATCCGGTCGGCGAGCTGGTCGGCTTCCTCCAGGTACTGCGTGGTGAGGAAGATCGTCACGCCGTCCTTGACGAGCTGGCGGATGATGTCCCACATCGTGCGGCGGCTGCGTGGGTCGAGGCCGGTGGTCGGCTCGTCGAGGAAGATGATCCTGGGCGCGCCGGTGAGCGTCATCGCCAGGTCGAGCCTGCGGCGCATCCCGCCCGAGTACTGCATCGGTGTCTTGCGGGCCGCTTCGACCAGGTCGAACTGCTCGAGCAGTTCCGCCGTGCGCCTGCGGCCCTCCGCCTTGGACAGGTGGTGCAGGTCGCACATCAGCAGCAGGTTCTCCTCCCCGGTGAGCATGGTGTCCACCGCGGAGAACTGGCCGGTGACGCCGATCGAGCCGCGTACACCGCTCGGGTTGACGGACAGATCATGGCCTGCCACAACGGCTTGGCCGCCGTCGGCGGTCAGCAACGTCGACAGGATCTGCACGGTCGTGGTCTTGCCCGCCCCGTTCGGGCCGAGCAGGGAGAAGATCGTTCCCTCGGCGACCCGCAGATCGATGCCGTCGAGCACGACCTTGTCGCCGTAGGACTTGCGCAGTCCGGCCGCGTTGATCGCGAGTTTCATGGTTCCTCACTGGTAGCAGTGTTGTAGCAAGCGCTTGGTCGGCTTCTCGAGGCACACTTCTGCCCCGGTGCGAATTCGTTGTGGGAAAAGAAAGAACCGCGATGAAAGGAGATCAGGCTGCGCGGTGAATGGTGATGTTGCCGAATCCGGTGTGCACACGGACTTCCACGGTGTCCTCGTTCCGCGCCGGGGCGTCGGCGGCATCCAGGCTGTTGCGGACCTTGCCGTGCTTGGTCTTGAGCTCCAGCCAGGCGGCGGTTCCCTGGCGGACACCGACTTCCACGCCACCGTGGTTGGTGGTCAGCGTCGCCGTACCGCGCACCACCTCACCGACGCGGATGTCGCCATGCGTGTTCTTGACCGTCACCCCGGCTGACGCCGACTCGACCTCGACGGTGCCGTTGCCTGCGGTCACCCGCAGTTCACCGGTGACGTCACCGATCCTGATGTGGCCGTTGGTGTTCTTGACGACCGCGGTGCCGTCGACCTTGCCGAGGTTGACGTCGCCGGAACCGGTCCGCAGGTCGGCGTGCCCGGCCACCTGGCCGACGACCAGGTTTCCGTGCCCGGTGTCGACGTTCAACGGGCCTGTGTGCTCGAACCGCGCGCCGCCGTGCTGCGCCTTATACCGCACCTCGCCGAGACGTCCTTCGACACGGAGGTCGACGACCTGGCTGTCTCCGCTCAACCTGCTGCCCGTCGGCACCTCGATGGTGATGTCGACGGTGCCGCCCTTGCCGACGATCGGCGCCTTCGGCGTCCTGATCAGCAGTCGGCCGTTCGAGTACTCGACAACGGTCTTCTCGACCGCCTTCCGGTCGTTGCTACTGGATTCGTGCTGCGGGCGGACTTCGACCACGGTGTCGGCGCGGTCGCTGGCGTAGACGCGGGCCTCGCCGACCGACATCTCGAGCGTGACGGCAATGGGTTCCGGGGTCTGGAAAACAGTCATGACAGCATTTCCTTTCAGTGATTCGGTCGGTTAGCGGACCCAGCCGGAGAAACTCTGTCCGTCCCACGAATCGCGAGAGCGCTTCCTGGTGGCACCATCGGCGTCGACCATCGTGGCGACGGCCCGCACGAGCCATGCGTTGATCGACACCCCGTCCCGGTTGGCGGCTTGTTCGACGCGTTGTTTGAGCTGCTCGGGGAGCCGGAAGTTGATCCGGGCGGTGGCGGCCTCGTCGGCGAGGGCCACCGGGACGGGCACGGGCTCCGGTTCCGCCTCGTCTGGCACCACAGGTGGCACCACCACGAAATCGGGGTCCCGCCCACGCAGCCGGACCTCGACCGATCCGGGCAGGAGATCACGGGTGATCTCCGCCGCGGCCGCCGACAGGGCATCAAGCAGCGTCAGCCGGGTCGCCGAGTCCAGCGGCGCGGTGAGTCGCTCGGCCAGCGCCCGGGCCTCCGCCCCACCTGCCTCGGCAGCGGTCGCCAGTTCGGCCCGGAGGTTCTCGACGTAGGGGGTGAGGTCCATGGCACTAACTATGGCACCACGATGACACCATTGCAACCCTTTCATGGCACCAAGTTGCGTTTTCGCAGGTCAGAGGCGACACCATGGCGACACCACGCCTGGCACCACATGGCACCACCACCGCCTCGCGGGCCCCGGAGGGTCGGGCGATGCGCCAAGTACCGCGGCGCGCTACGACGTGTGCGGCGAGGCGAACCTCCCGCCGACGCCATGGGCCCAAACAGTGGGACGCAAGTTCGCCGAGTCCGCGACCTCGGTGTTCAAACAGCAGCAGGAGCTCACGGCCAAGCGCGCCAGCGCATTGCGGATCGCTGCGTTGTGTCTCGTCGCAGAGGCCAGGGAGCATGGCCGGACAGTCACCGCCGACCTGTTGCTGCACTGCTACGCCGGGCTCATCCTGTTGGAGCGCCGGGCCACCGGCACGGCGCCGGCGAAGGAAATGATCCTGCTCGCCACTACCTGACGCGTTCGCCCTTGCGCCACACGGCATACGTCAACGGAACGCCCGGGCGGTAAGCCAGGTGCGTGATCGACGGCGCGTCCAGCACGTGGATGTCCGCACGGCTCCCGGGCCGGATGATCCCGATCTCGTCCTCGCGCCGCAAAGCCCGAGCACCGCCCCATGTGGCGGCACGCACCGCCTCGGCAACACTCATCCGCATCTGTAGCACCGCTATGGCAACGCAAAAAGCCATCGACGTGGTGTAGGACGACCCCGGGTTGCAGTTCGACGCCAACGCCACCGTCGCACCCGCGTTCAGCAGCGCCTGCGCGTCCGGCAAGGGCTGACGAGTCGACAGGTCACAGGCGGGCAGCAAGGTCGCGACCGTCTCCGAGCTGGCCAGGTCTTCGACGTCGGACTTGGTCAGGTACGTGCAGTGGTCCACCGAAGCCGCGTTCATCTCGACGGCGAGGTGCACCCCGGGGCCGTAGTCCAGCTGGTTGCCGTGCACGCGCAAGCCCAGGCCGTGCTTCCTGCCTGCCTCAAGCACAGCGCGGGACTGCGGCCCGTCGAACGCGCCTGTCTCGCAGAAGACGTCGATCCAGCGCACGTGCGGCGCGACGGCTTCGATCATCTCGCCGCAGACGAGGTCCACATAGGAGTCCGCGTCCCAGCCCGTTGGCACCAGGTGCGCGCCGAGGAACGTGACCTCGTCGACCTGACCCGATGCCAGGATCGCAGAGCGGAGCTCGTTCGGTACGTCCAGGCCGTAGCCGGTCTTCGTTTCGATGTACGTCGTGCCTTGGGATACCGCTTCGGCTACATGTCGACTTATCACGGCGGTCAGGTCCGCGTCGGACGCCGAGCGGGTCGCGTCGACCGTCACCGCTATCCCGCCCGCGCGGTAGGGCTGTCCGGCCATTCGGGCGGCGAACTCCGTTGTCCGGTCGCCCGCGAAGACCAGGTGGGTGTGGCTGTCCACCCAGCCGGGCAACACGGCCCTGCCTGCCAGGTCGACGGCCGAGTCCGCCGCGGGGGCATCGGCCGCCGGGCCTGCCCAGACCACCGACGCCCCGTCCAGCACCAGCGCCGCGTCGTGCAGCGTGCCCAGTTCGTCGTCGTTCGTCGTCAGCTCGCCGATCCCGGTGAGCAGCACACTCATCGCCACAACTCCTCAATCGCCTCGGCCAGCAGCTGCCCCACGTCGCCCACCCGGTGGCGTCCGTCCTCGACGATCACCCGGCCGCCTGCCACGACCGTGTGCACGTCCGATGCGGTGGCCACCAGCATCGCCTGCGACGGCAGGCACCCGGCAGTCCGCGGTGTGTCGAGTGAGATCGCCACCAGGTCCGCGTACCCGGCAGGCCAGCCGAGACCGGCGTGTGCCGTCATGGCCGTGTACAGCTCTTCTGGTGTGAACCGGCCGCGCTGCCCGGTGCGCAGTCGTTCGCCGTGTTCCACGGCACGGGCTTCCAGCAGCGGGTCGATCACCGCGTGCTGGTCGCTGCCAAGGGAAAGCGGGCTGCCCGCGTCGACGAGCTCACGCGCGGGGCCGATCCCGTCAGCCAGATCCGCCTCGGTCGTCGGACAGAAACACGCACCTGTCCCCGACGATCCCAGCAACGAGATGTCCTTGGTGGTCAAGTGGGTCGCGTGAACGGCCGTGGTACGCGGGGAAAGCGCACCCGCTTCCGCCAACAGCTCGGTGGGCGTCAGGCCGTACGCGGCAATGCAAGCCTCGTTCTCAGCAGGCTGCTCGGACAGGTGCACGTGCAATGGACCGGTCGGCCACGCCGAAACCAGCGAAGGCAACACCGATCGCGGCACAGCACGGACCGAATGGATCGCGGCGCCCGCGAGCAACACCGAATCGGAGCGCAGCGACGACACACGCGAAGCCCAGGCGTCCACCGAACCGTCCGAGAACCTGAGCTGCTCGTCGGTCAGCGGCTGGTCGATTCCGCCTGCCAGATAACAGGTATCGAGCAGGGTCACGCGGATTCCCGCGTCGGACGCAGCTTGCCGCAGCGACTCCGCCATCGCGTTCGGGTCGGCGTAGGGCTTCCCGCCCGGTGCGTGGTGCACGTAGTGGAACTCGCCGACACAGGTCACCCCGGCCAGCGCCATCTCGGCGTACACCGCGGTCGCCAGCTTCAGGTAACTGTCCGGGTCCAGTTTCCCGGCCAGCTCGTACATGCCCGTGCGCCACGTCCAGAACGTGCCGCCGTCCGCGTGTGTCCGGCCACGCAGGGCACGGTGGAACGCGTGCGAATGCGCGTTGGCGAAACCAGGGAGCACCAGGCCGGTCAGCCGGTGCGCGTCCGGCGGACACGGCGAATCCGGCACCACAGCGGTGATCTTGCCGTCGGTCACGTCGACCAGGACGCTGGACCGCACGCCTGGCGAGTCCAGCCAGGCGTGCTCACACCAATACCTCATGCTTCGGTGGCCAACTTCTCCAGCACCTTCGCCAGCGCGTCGACACCGGCTTCGCAGTCGTCGGCCTCCGCGTGCTCGGCTGGCGCGTGGCTCACGCCGGTCGGGTTGCGCACGAACAACATCGCCGTCGGCACGTGCTCAGCCAGGATCCCGGCGTCGTGCCCGGCACCGGTTGGCAGCGCGGGTACGTTGCCGAGCGCGGCCACCAGGTCGTCGCGCAGGGACGAGTCGAAGTGCACCGCGTCCCCATAGGACTCCTCGGTCACGACGAGCTCGCAGCCCTCGTCCCTGGCCGCCTGCTTGGCCGCGGCGGTGATCCGCTCCACGACCGCACGGGTGCGGCCGTCGTTGGGGGCGCGCGCGTCGAGCCAGACGTCCACCGACGAGGCGATCACGTTCGTGCCGCCGGGAATCGGCTCGATCCGGCCGACCGTGGCCCGCGCCCCGTCCACACTGGACGCCGCCCACCTGGCGGAGAGGATCAGCTGCGACGCGGGCAGCATCGGGTCGCGCCGGGAGCCCATCGGGGTGGCCCCGGCGTGGTTGCCCTCGCCGGTGAACCGGAACCGCCACCGGCCGTGCGCCAGGATCGACGTGGCCACACCGACCGGCGCGTTCAGGTCGACCAGCCCACGGCCCTGCTCGACGTGCAACTCGACGAACTGGCCGATCCGCGCGATGGCTTCCTCGTCCTTGCCGATCCTGGCCGGGTCGAGGCCCGCGGCTTTCACCGCGTCGGCGAACGTGTCGCCTTCGCGGTCCTTGAGGTTCAACGCCGTCTCGGCCGTGGTCGCCCCGGTCAGCAACCGGGAGCCGAGGCAGGCGAGGCCGAACCGGCCGCCTTCCTCCTCGGCGAACACCATCAGGGCGAGCGGCCGGTCCGGCTTGAACCCCTTCGCCTTCAGCAGGTCCACCGCGGCGAGACTGGACACGACGCCGAGCGGGCCGTCGAAGGCACCTCCGCCGGGCACCGAGTCCAGGTGGCTGCCGGTGACCAGCGCGTTCGGTCCCGGTTCGCCCCACCACGCCCAGATGTTGCCGTTGCGGTCGACCTCGACGCCGAGGCCGCGCCTGGCGGCCTCGGCGGTGAACCACTCGCGCAGTTCGAGTTCCGGGGCGTCGAAGCCGTGCCTGGAATACCCGCCGCGCGAGGGGTCCGTTCCGACGTCCTTGATCGCGGTCAGCAACTCCGTCGCCGTACTCATGAGAGGATCATGCCCGGGTCATCGGAATATGCACACCCCGTGATTCGGCGATTTCCGCCGCACGGTCGTATCCGGCGTCCACATGGCGGATAACGCCCATACCCGGATCGTTGGTGAGCACCCGTTCGATCTTCTGGGCGGACAGTTCCGTTCCATCCGCGACAGTCACCTGTCCGGCGTGGATCGACCGGCCGATGCCGACGCCGCCGCCGTGGTGGATGGACACCCACGTGGCGCCGGATGCGGTGTTGACCATGGCGTTGAGCAGCGGCCAGTCGGCGATCGCGTCCGAGCCGTCGGCCATGCCCTCGGTCTCGCGGTACGGCGAGGCCACCGAGCCGCAGTCGAGGTGGTCACGGCCGATGACGACCGGCGCGGACAGCTCGCCGCTGGCCACCATCTCGTTGAACTTCAGGCCCGCGAGGTGCCGTTCGCCGTAGCCGAGCCAGCAGATCCGGGCGGGCAGGCCCTGGAACTCGACGCGTTCGCCCGCCATCTTGATCCAGCGGGCCAACGACTCGTTCTCCGGGAACAGCTCGAGGATGGCCCGGTCGGTCGCGGCGATGTCCTTCGGGTCACCGGACAGCGCGGCCCAGCGGAACGGGCCCTTGCCCTCGCAGAACAGCGGCCGGATGTACGCGGGCACGAAGCCGGGGAAGTCGAAGGCGCGTTCGCAGCCGCCGAGTTTGGCCTCGCCACGCAGCGAGTTGCCGTAGTCGAACACCTCGACGCCCTTGTCCAGGAAGCCCAGCATGGCGTCGACGTGCTCGGCCATCGAGTCACGGGACCGGTCGGTGAACTCGTCCGGCTTCTTGGCCGCGTAGTCCGCCCAGTCCTCCAGCTCGACGCCCTTGGGCAGGTACATCAGCGGGTCGTGCGCGGAGGTCTGGTCGGTGACGATGTCGACATCGACGCCCCGGCGCAGCAGCTCGGGCAGCACCTCGGCGGCGTTGCCGACCACGCCGACCGACAACGGCCGCCGCTCGCGCTTGGCCGTCTCCACCCTGCGGATCGCGTCGTCCAAATCGGACGCGAGTTCGTCGAGGTAACGGGTCTCCAGCCGGCGCTGGGCGCGGTGCGGGTCGACCTCTATCACCAGCGCGACGCCGTCGTTCATGGTCACGGCCAGCGGCTGCGCGCCGCCCATGCCGCCGAGACCGGCGGTCACGGTCAGGGTGCCGCGCAGCGAGCCGCCGAACTTCTTGTTGGCGATCGCGGCGAAGGTCTCGTACGTGCCCTGCAGGATGCCCTGGGTTCCGATGTAGATCCACGAACCGGCGGTCATCTGGCCGTACATGGTCAGCCCGGCGGCCTCGAGCTTGCGGAACTCCGGCCAGCTCGCCCAGTCCGGCACGAGGTTGGAGTTGGCGATCAGCACCCGCGGCGCCCACTCGTGGGTGCGCATCACACCGACCGGGCGGCCGGACTGCACCAGCAGCGTCTCGTCCTGGTTGAGCTCGGTCAGCTCACGGGTGATCGCGTTGAAGCTCGGCCAGTCCCGCGCGGCCTTGCCCGTGCCGCCGTAGACCACCAGGTCGTCCGGGCGTTCGGCGACGTCCGGGTCCAGGTTGTTGTGCAGCATGCGCAGCGGGGCCTCGGTCGCCCAGCTCTTCGCGGTCAGTGCGGTGCCGGTGGTGGCCCGTACGGTCACTTGATGCCTCCAGAGCGGATCAGTTCTTCGGCGGCGGCGATTTCGGGCGCGAGGTGCCGGTCCGGCCCAGGCCCGGGAACACGGGTACGCAGAGCCGCGACAGCAGCGGCGGTCGCCGTCGCGGGCTTGAGCGGGGCACGCAGGTCGAGCGCGCGTGCCGCGGTGAGCAGTTCGATCGCGAGGACCGTGGTCAGGCCGTCGACGGACTTGCGCAGCTTGCGCGCGGCCGCCCAGCCCATGGAGACGTGGTCCTCCTGCATGGCGCTGGTCGGGATCGAGTCGACCGACGCGGGCACGGCCAGCCGCTTGAGCTCGGCGACCACGGCGGCCTGCGTGTAGTGGGCGATCATGTGCCCGGAGTCCACGCCGGGGTCGTCGGCGAGGAACGCGGGCAGTCCGTGCGAGCGGGCCACGTCCAGCATCCGGTCGGTGCGCCGCTCGGCCATGCTGGCCACGTCGGCGACCGGGATCGCGAGGAAGTCCAGCACGTACGCGATCGGCGCGCCGTGGAAGTTGCCGTTGGACTCGACGCGGCCGTCGGCGAGGACGACCGGGTTGTCCACTGCGGACGCCAACTCGCGGTCGGCGACGAGTTCGGCGTGCGTGATGGTGTCCAGCGCGGCGCCGTGCACCTGCGGCGAGCAACGCAACGAGTACGCGTCCTGCACACGGGTGCAGTCCGGGCCACGGTGGCTCGCGACGATCTCGGAGTCGGCCAGGATCTCGGCTATCCGCTTCGCGGACTCACCCTGCCCGGGGTGTGGGCGCAGGGCGTGCAGTTCGGCCTGGAAGACACGGTCGGTGCCGAGCAGGGCCTCGATGCTCATCGCCGCGGTGAGGTCCGCGACCTTCATGAGTCCGCGCAGGTCGGCGCACGCCATCGTCAGCATGCCGAGCATGCCGTCAGTGCCGTTGATCAGCGCGAGGCCTTCCTTCTCGGCCAGTTCGACCGGGGTGATCCCGGCGTCCCGCAGCGCCTCGGCCGCGGGCCGCAGCACGCCGTCGACCCGGACGTCGCCCTCGCCGGTCAACGCGAGCGCGATCGAGGACAGCGGGGCGAGGTCACCGGAACAACCCAGCGAGCCGTACTCCTGGACGACGGGGACGATGCCCGCGTTGATCATCCCGGCCAGCGCTTCCACTGTGGATGGTTTGACGCCGCTGTGGCCCATCGCGAGGGTGCGCAGCCGCAGCAGCATCAGGCCGCGGACGACTTCCGTCTCCACCTCGGGCCCGGCGCCTGCCGCGTGCGAGCGCACCACGGCGTGTTGCAGCGCGGTCCGCCGTACCGGTGGGATGTGGCGGACCGCGAGCGCGCCAAAGCCGGTGGAGACGCCGTAGGTCGGTTCAGGGCGTGACGCCAGCCGTTCGATGTGCTCGCGCGACTGCGCCACGGCGCGCAGGGCGTCGTCGGTCAGACGAACGCCTACGCCATCACGAGCGACCGCGACCACGTCGGCGCGGCTGATCGGGGTGAGACCCAGGGCTACCGGTTCTGCCATGGGGTCATCACACCGCGTCGATCACCTCGGCACGACCCGGCGACAGCCCTTAGTGTCTGGTATCCCAGACATTCGCCGGATAGCGTGGCACCTGTGGTGACGAGCTCGGACGTGCCCGCTCTGCGGCGCGGCCTCGCCGTGCTCCGGCTGATCGCGGGACGCCCGGGGCCGGTGTCGGCGGCCACCGTGGCCCGTGAGCTGGGCCTGCCGCGCTCGACCACATACCACCTGCTGGCCGAACTGGCCGAGGCCGGGTTCGTGACGCACCTGCCGGAGGAACAGCGGTACGGCCTGGGCGTGACCGCGTTCGAGGTGGGCTCGGCCTACCTGCGCCAGGACCCGTTGGAACGACTCGCCCGGCCGTTGCTGCGCCGGTTCGCCGACCGAGTCGGACATACCGGCCATCTTGGCGTGCTGCACGGCGCGGAGACGCTGTACGTGGTGCGCGAGCAGCCGTCTCACCCCCAGTCGCTGGTCACGTCGGTCGGCGTACGACTCCCGGCGCAGCTCCCCGCGTCCGGCCGCGCGATGCTGGCGCACCTACCGCCCGCGCAGGTCAGGGCCCTGTTTCCCAGCAAGGACAGTTTCGTGTCGCGAACGGATCGAGGCCCCCGCGACCTGCCGTCGTTGCGCCGGGTACTGACAGCGGAACGACGGCAGGGATGGGCGGTGGAGGACGGCTACGTGACCCCCGGGTTCGCCTCCGTGGCCGCGCCGATCTTCGACCACGGCGGCCGACCCATCGCGGCGATCAGCGCGACCTTCCGCCACGAATGCCCCGGCGAATCTCCGGCCGAGTGCGGCGAGACCTGGCCGGACCTGGCGGTGGAGGTCCGCAGGGTGGCGGCCGAGATGACCACGAGGGTCGGCGGACGAGGTTGACCTCGACCTAGGTTGAGGATGCACGGTGAACCCATGACGATCCTGGTGACCGGTGCGACCGGAAGTGTGGGCGGACAGATCGTGTCCCAACTGCGTGAAGAGACGGTCAGGCCGTTCTCCCGGACGACAGGCGGCGACCTGACCGATGTGGACAGTGTGCGCGCGGCGCTGACCGACGTGGACAAGGTGTTCCTGGTCTGGCCGTTCTTCCACACCGAAGGTTTGGGCGAGGTCCTCGATGCGATCGCCGAGCGAGCGAAGCGAATCGTGTACCTGTCCTCGGCCGGAGCACCGGAATGGGCAAGGGAAGCGGAAGAACTGATCGAACAGACAGGCCTGGAGTGGACATTCCTCCAGCCGACGGGCTTCGCCGCCAACGCACTGCACTGGGCCGACGACATCAAGACGCACGGAGTGGTCAGGACCCCGTTCGGCGACATGTCCCGCCCACACATCCACGAACACGACATGGCAGCAGTAGGAGTACAAGCACTGCTGACAGACAAGCACGTGGGCGCGCGATACACGTTGAGCGGCCCCGAACTGGTGACCCAGTTCGACCAGGTGAAGATCATCGGTGAGGTAACCGGAAAAGACCTGCGCCTCGAAGAAGAAACCCCAGAAGAGGCACGAGCAAGGATGCTCGTAAGCGGCTGGCCCGAACCCCTGGTCGACAGCGCCCTGGAGGCATGGGCGTCCATGGTCGAGAACCCGGAACCCATAGTGCCCACAGTGGAAGAGGTAACCGGAAGGCCAGCGAAAACCTTCCGCGAGTGGGCCCGCGATCACCTCACTGACTTCACCCCCTGACCCCCGTGCAACCAATGTGGCCTTTGTTGCGTCAAACGCAACAAAGGCCACATTGGTTGCCGAAGATAGGGGTCAGATACCGGCTGAAGCCAGCCATTCCTGAGCGACCTTGGAAGCATCCGGCTTGTCCGGAGAAGCCAGCTTCCCGTTCAACTCCAGCAGGATCTTGGTGTCCAACTTGGACGAGACCTTGTTCAGCGTCGTCTTCACCAGGTCACTGGCCTTCTTCGCGTTGACGACCGGGATCACGTTCTGCGCCGCGAACAGGTTCTTCGGGTCCTCCAGCACGACGAACCCGTTCGCCGGAATCGCGGCATCCGTCGTGAAGATGTCCGCCGCCTGGATGTTGCCGTCCTTCAACGCCTTCGTCGTGATCGGTCCCGGCTCAAGCGCCTTGTACTCCTTGAAGGTCAGCCCGTACTTCTCCTTCAGGCCGGGGATCCCCTGCACGCGCTGCTGGAACTCCGGCGGTCCGCCGAAGGTGATCTCACCCATGTGCGGGGCCAGGTCCGCGATCGACTTCGCCTTGTACTTGTCCGCCGTCTCCCTGGTGACGACCACGGCGTCCTTGTCCTCGGCCGCTGCCTTGTCCAGCACCGTCAGGGTCTGCGGGAGCGTCTTCTTCAACGCTTCGTAGACGTCGTCGGGGCTGGTCGCTGTCGCCTTCTTGTCCAGGTAGGTCAACAGGGTGCCGGTGTACTCCGGGACCAGGTCGATCGAGCCGTCCTGCAGGCCGGGGTAGTACGTCTCGCGGCTGCCGATGCCGAGCTTCTTGTCGACCTTCACGCCCTTGGCGGACAACGCCTGTGCGTAGATCTCCGCCAACAGCCTGCTTTCGGCGAAGTTCGCCGAGCCGACGATGATCGTGTCGGTCGGCGCGGGCTGCCCGGTCGCGTTGTTGTTGCCTGCCAGCGGGTCGGACGAACCGCCGCATGCAGTGAGCATGAGCGCCGCCGCGACGGCGGTCGCCAGCCCGGCGAGTGTGCGCTTCATCGTTGTTCTCTCCTCATGCGGTTTCAACTGCTAGTTCCGCCGGCTGGACCTTGCGGTCCCGTCGGCGGGTCGGGGTGCGGCGCAGGCCGCGGGACACGACGAGCCGCTGTAGCAGGATCAGCAGCCCCTCGATAGCCAGGGCGACGACGGCGATCACGATCGTGCCGCCGAGCGTCTGGGCGAAGTCGCGCAGGTACAGCCCGTCGATGACGTACCGGCCGAGCCCGCCGAGCGAGACGTACGCGGCGATCGTCGCCGTCGCGAGCACCTGCAGCGTCGCCGCGCGCAGACCACCGAGGATCAGCGGCAACGCGTTCGGCAGTTCGACGCTCAGCAGGATGCGGCCTTCCTTCATGCCCATCCCGCGCGCGGCGTCCACAACGGACGGATCGACGTTCCTGATCCCGGAGTACGTTCCCGCCAGCAGCGGCGGGATCGCGAGCACGACGAGGGCGAGCGTGACCGGCAGCAGGCCGATGCCCATCAGCAGCACCAGCAGGATCAACAGACCGAGCTCGGGGATGGCGCGCAGTGCGTTGACGACACCGACGAGGAACCCGCCTTTGCCGCTGTGCCCGATCACCATGCCGATCGGTACCGCGATCACCAGGCCGAGCAGCACGGCCAGCGCCGTGTACCCGAGGTGTTCGAGCACGCGGGTGGGAATGCCGGTCGGGCCCGACCACTGCTGGGGCGCGAACAACCAGTCGAAGGCGTTGCCGAAACTGTTCACTTGGCCGCCTCCACCGCTCGCCCGGCCCGCGCCCACGGCGTGAGCAGCCTGCCGATCAGCAGCAACAGGCCGTCGAAGATCATCGCGAGCAGGAAGATCAGCACGATCCCGATGACGATCTCGTCGTAGTTCTCCACCGAGAACCCGTCGGTGAACAGCCCACCGAGCTGCGGCACACCCAGAATCGCCGCGACACTCGTGAGGCTGATGTTCGACACGGTCGCCACCCGCAGACCGGCGATCAGCACGGGCACGGCCAACGGCAGTTCCACCCCGAAGAAGCGGCGCACCGGCCGGTAGCCCATCGCGTTCGCCGCGGCGATCACGTGCGGCGGGACGGCGGCGAGCGCGTCCGCGACCGAGCGGACGAGCAGCGCGACCGTGTAGATCGTCAACGCCACGATCACGTTGATCTCGTCCAGCACCTTGGTGCCGAGCAGGGGCGGCAGCACCAGGAACAGCACCAGCGACGGGATCGTGTACAGGATTCCCGCCGCGGGCACGAGGATCGCGCGGGCGATCGGCCACCGGTTGGCCACCCAGCCGAGCGGGATCGAGATCAGCAGGCCGAACAGCACCGGCAGCAACGAGATCACCAGGTGGGGACCGAGCGGGTCGATGACCTTGTCGAAGTTGTTGGACAACCAGTTCATGGTTTGCCCACGGACTCGGGGTGCCCCTCGATCAGATCGAGGACCTGGCGCGCGGTGATCACGCCGACGTACTTGCCGTCCTCGTCGACCACCACACCGCGACTGGCCGGTGAGGACAGCGCCGCGTCCAGCGCGCCGCGCAGCGGCGTGCCGGTGGTGTAGAGGGATCCGCCTGCCACCAGGGAATCCGAGCCGAGTGGCCCGTCCACTGTGGTGTTCGGCGGGAGCCAGCCGCACGGGTGCTCGTTCGCGTCGAGCACCAGTACCCACTCCGCCACCGGGCCGGCGACCGGCTGGCCGACGGTCGTGGTCGGCACCTGGTCGACCGCGATCCCCGATGACTCCAGAAAGGACAGTCCACGGTAGCCGCGGTCACGGCCGACGAAGCTCGCCACGAACTCGTCCGCCGGGTAGCGCAACACGTCCGCCGGTGTGCCGTACTGCGCCAGCACGCCGCCCTTGCGGAACACGGCCACCTTCTCACCGATCCGGACGGCTTCGTCGATGTCGTGTGTGACGAACACGATCGTCTTGTCCAGTTCGTCCTGCAACCGCAGCAACTCGTTCTGCAGGTCCTCCCGCACCACCGGGTCGACCGCGCTGAACGGTTCGTCCATCAGCAGAATCGGCGGGTCGGCCGCGAGCGCGCGCGCCACGCCGACGCGCTGCTGCTGGCCACCGGACAACTGGACCGGGTAGCGCTTGCCCATCTCCGCGGGCAACCCGACTGTCTCCAACAGTTCGGCCGCCCTCGACCTCGCCTTGCGTTTGTCCCAACCGGACAGCAGCGGCACGGTGGCGACGTTGTCCAGCACCGTGCGGTGCGGGAACAGCCCGGCCTGCTGGATCACGTAGCCGATGCCGAGGCGCAGCGACGCGGGCGCGGAGTCCTTGATGTCCTTGCCGTCGATCAGGATCGTGCCCGACGTGGCCTCGATCATGCGGTTGACCATCCGCAGCGACGTCGTCTTGCCACATCCGGACGGCCCGACGAACACGGTTATGGTTCCCGCGTCCACGGTCAGGTTCAGCTTGTCGACGGCGACTGTCCCGTCGGGATACTGCTTGGTCACGTCCCGGAACTCGATCACCGGGGCCCCTGTCGTCGCGGCGGCCTCCTGCCGGCCGCCTCAATTCTTCAACGACCCTATCCCGAGGTACCGACAACGGCACGGAATTCCAGCATCCGGCCAGCTCGCGCAGCGTTACAGGACGATTACGGCAGCGGCGGTGGCGGGACCCGCAACGGACCGAGGCGCAGCAGTTCGCGGAACTCTTCGGCGGGCACCGCACGGGACATCAACCAGCCCTGATACGCCTCGACACCGATGTCGCGCAGCGCGTTGAACTGGGTGTCGGTCTCGACGCCCTCCGCCACGCACGTCCGGCCCATCGCCCTGGTCAGGTCGACCACCGCTCGAGCGACCGCGAAGTCGGACGGGTCCGTGCCGATTCCCGCGACGAACCTGCGGTCGACCTTGATGATCTGCGCGGGCAGGTCCTTGAGCCTCGCCAGCGACGAGTAGCCGGTGCCGAAGTCGTCCACAGCGAACCGGACACCGCGCGAGACCAGGTCGGCCATGGCGGTGCGGCTGCGGGACGGCAGGTCGACGAAGCTGGTCTCGACCAGTTCGAGCACGACCCGTTCCCACTCCACGCCGGATCCCGCGATCGCGGTCGCCACCACGTCGACGAACTCGGGGTCGCCCGGCACCAGCCCGGCGAGGTTGATCGCGACCGAGACGCGGTGTCCCCGAGTTCCGGGCGAAGCCACCTCCGGCCACGACTTGGCCTCCCGCAACGCGGTGCGCAGCACCCAGCGGTCCAGGTCACGCAGCAGGTCGCCTTGCTCGGCGACCGGCAGGAACTGCCCGGGGTTCAGCATGCCGCGGTCCGGGTGCGGCCACCTGACCAGCGCCTCCGCTGTCAGGATCGTGCCGTCCACCCCGACGACGGGTTGGTAGTGCAGGACAAGGCCGTCGTTGCCGAGTGCCTCGCGCAGCTGGCCTTCCAGGTACATCTGGCTGTCCGCGGTCGCGATCAGGGCCGCGTTGGCGAGTGAAACCCTTCCGGCGCCACGCCTTTTCGCCTCGAACATGGCCGCGTCGGCGAACCTGAGCAGGTCGGCGCCGGTGGTCTCCGGGCCGCTCGGCACGGCGGCGCCGACCGACGCGGACACCCGCAAGAGCTGGCCCCGCACGGGAACCGCGGTCCGGAACAGGTGCGCGACCTTGTTGGCCAACTCGTCGACACCGCCGACCTCGTTCTGGTCGGAGCAGATCACCACGTACTCGTCGCCGGACATGCGTGCGGCCGTGCACCCCGGAGGCAGGCCGTCCTCGAGACGGCGCGCCAACGCGATCAGCAACTCGTCCCCGGCGTCGTGCCCGAGGGAATCGTTGACCCGCTTGAAGTTGTCGACGTCGCAGAACAACAGGGCGACGTCCCGCGCGCACGGCGCCGACAGCAGATCGGTGAGCAGTTCGTTCACCGCGGCCCGGCCGGGCAGGCCGGTGAGGTCGTCGTGGGTGGCCTGGTGGCGAAGCAGCTCGGCGGCACGCCGCCGTTCGGTGACGTCCTGGAAGACGACCAGCCAGAACCGGCGGCCGTCGTCGGCGACCGACGACACCACGCTGAGCTCGCAGTAGACGGGCTCGCCCGACGCCGTCACCAGGACGCGCTGGCCTGCCTCCAACCGGGCCTTCGGGTCGTGGTCCGAATGGGTCAGCCGCTCCGCGGTCGTTCCACGCAGCCGCTCGAGATTCGTTCCGAGCAGCTTGCACAACGCGTCGTTGGCGTCGACCAGGCGCTCGTCCGGGTCGAACAGCGCGATGCCGACCGGGGCGATCGCCACCAGGTCGAGAAACCGCTTGCTGGAGCGTTGCATCCGGCTTTCGGTGGACCGCTGCTCGGTCACGTCCTGTGCGGTGCCGACCATCACCGGGCCCTCTTTGCGGCCCGCGAACGACGCGCCACGGCAGCGCAGCACGCGGATCGAGCCGTCCGGGCGGATCACGCGGTACTCGCAGACGACCGGGTCACCGGAGTCCGCGAGCTGCCGCCAGGTCCGGTCCACCCAGGCGCGGTCGTCCGGATGTACGTACTTCAGGTAATCGTCATACGCCATCATGGTGCGTTCTTCGACGCCGAACAGCTCGTACAGCATCGACGACCACACGCACTCGCCTGTGGAGGTGTTCCACGCCCACGTGCCGAGCAGGGCCACGCGTTGGGCGTCCTCGAACAGCCTGCGGTCCAGCGCGCGCTGCCGTCCGGGCGCGCGCAGCTTGGTGATGTCCTGCACGATGCCGCGCACCCGGCACGGCATGCCCTGCTCGTCGAACTCCGGCTGGGCGCGGACCAGGAAGACCCGGTCGGTGTCGCGTTCCCGCAGCTCCAGCTCGATCGGCAGGCCGTCGCGGGAGTCGAGCAGCCGCTCGCGGAACTCGATCACCGCGGGCAGGTCCTCCGGATGGGTCCGGAACAGCAATTCCGCTTCGGCGTCCCCTTCTTCCTTGGTGACGCCGAGCAGCTCGTTGAGCGGTTCGCTGTAGTACGTGCGGCCCTCGGCCACGTCGTGCACGAAGCTGCCGAGGCCCGCCACCCGCTGGATCCGGGTGAACTCGTCGGCCCCGAACCGGCCGTCGCCGGTCGGCGGGGCGAAGACCACCACGGTCACGCCGCAGCCCTGGTCCAGCCGCAATGCCGTGACCGCCACCGACGTGCCGTCCGGGCGGAGCACCCGCTGACCGGCCCCGTCCTCGGCGAGCAGACCGGCCAGCGACTGGCCGATCAGCTCGTCCGGGACGTCGACGCCCGCGAGCAGAGCCGCACCCAGGTTGGCCTGCACCACCAGGCCATCCGAACAACGGACCCAGCCCGCCTCGGCGTCCGGTGAATCGGAAACCGCCGACTCACGCGCCGATCCAGCAGGCTCGACCAGTTCGGCCACGGTGCCACCCTTCCCGCGCCACACCTTGGGGCGGGCCGAGCGCCATCCTGGACACGTACCTCCCGCCGCGCGATCAGGCTACCGCCCTGCTGTGAACAATCAATCCCTGGCTGTGACGATCGCTGCGCCGACCAGGTGATCAGACCGGCTTCGGTGCGACACCGTCCCGCACCGCGGCAGCCGCCACCGCCTGCGCCACCTCAGGCGCCACACGCGGGTCCAACGCGCTGGGCATGATGTGGTCGGCGTCCAACTCGTCGAGCGCGACCGCGTGGATCGCCTCGGCCGCGGCCAGCTTCATGTTCTCGGTGATCCGCGTGGCGCCCGCGTCGAGCGCGCCGCGGAAGATGCCGGGGAAGGCCGAGACGTTGTTGATCTGGTTCGGGAAGTCGCTGCGGCCGGTCGCCACCACCGCCGCGTACTTGCGCGCGACGTCCGGGTGGACCTCCGGGTCCGGATTGGACAGTGCGAACACACTGGCGTTCGGTGCCATCGTGGCGATCAACTCCTCCGGCACCTGGGAGGACGACAGCCCGAGGAACACGTCGGCACCGCGCAGCGCCTCGGCGATACCACCGCGCAGGCCACTGGCGTTGGTGACCTTCGCCATCTCGACCTTGTACGGGTTCAGCCCGTCGCGGCCCTCGTGGATGATGCCGCGCGAGTCGAGCAGCGTGACCTCGCCGACACCGGCGAGGATCAGGATCTTCGCGCAGGCGATGCCGGACGAGCCCGCACCGGCGACGACCACGCGCAGGTCCTTCAGCTGACGGCCGGTGTACGTTGCGGCACCGCGCAACGCGGCGAGCACGACCACGGCGGTGCCGTGCTGGTCGTCGTGCATCACCGGGCAGTCAAGGGCTTCGATCAGCTTGGCCTCGAGTTCGAAGCAACGGGGCGCCGAGACGTCCTCGAGGTTGACCGCACCGAACGACGGTCGCAGCCGCACCAGCGTCTCGACGATCTCGTCGACGTCGGTGGTGTCGAGCACCAGCGGGATGGAGTTGAGCCCGCCGAAGGTCTTGAACAGGGCGGACTTGCCCTCCATCACCGGAAGGGACGCGGCCGCGCCGATGTCGCCGAGCCCCAGCACGGCGGTCCCGTCGCTGACCACCGCGACCAGGCGGTGCGTCCAGGTGTGGGTGCGTGCGACGGCTGGGTCCTCGGCGATGGCCAGGCTGACCTTGGCGACACCGGGGGTGTACGCGATGGCCAGCGTGCGCGGATCGGAAATCGGCCGGGGCACTCCGATGTCGAGTTTCCCGCCCTCGTGCGCGCGGAAGATCTCGTCGTCGGTCACCGGCTTGGCCAATTCTTCGTCCATTGCAGTCACAGGAGGCGTCCTCGAAGTCAGGAGGGGTACGGGAGCGACGCCGGAATCGAGCGCGGTGGCGCCGATCGTCCGGGTGCGTCGACCGCCCGGTCGCGCCCATCCGCTGGTTGGACGGGGCAACCGCGGACGCTGCGGTCCCCCCAGTGTGGCAGCAACCCATCGGGGTGTCTGCGGTGGGGATCACAGTTTTCACCGTGATTTCCGCACGTCAGCCACCCTTTTCGCAAGACGTCCGTCCGGTTTGTACACAAGATCGCAGGCGGAGCCCCTCACGATCGGTCAAGTTGGCTACATAGACTCTTGCCCCATGCAGGTTCGCGAATTGTCCATCGCAGGTGTCTTCGAGTTCGCCCCTCGCAGCTTCGAGGACTCCAGGGGGCTGTTCGCGGCCCCGTTCCAGGGCGACGTGTTCGCCGAAGCGGTCGGCCACCCGATGCGGCTCGGGCAGACCAACCACAGCGTCTCCAGCCGCGGGGTGATCCGGGGGATCCACTTCGCCGACACCCCGCCGGGGCAGGCGAAGTACGTCTACTGCCCGCGCGGGGCGATGCTGGACGTAGTGGTGGACATCCGGGTGGGCTCGCCGACGTTCGGCCAATGGGACTCCGTACTGCTCGACGCGAAGGACTTCCGCGCTCTGTATGTGCCGGAAGGCATCGGGCACGGCTTCGTCGCGCTCGAGGACGACACGGCGATGAGCTACCTCTGCTCGACCGGCTACAACCCGGGCGCGGAACACGGCATAACACCGTTGGACGAGGCGCTGAAGTTGCCGTGGCCGACGGACGTCGAACCGATCCTGTCGGACAAGGACATCAAGGCACCGACGCTGGCCGAAGCGATGACCGCAGGCCTGCTGCCGACGTACGACGCCTGCGTCGCGCACTACCGCAGCTTGTAGACCATCACCCCGAGCACCTCGGCCATCCCCAGCTCGCGTGAATCGGTCGACGCGAGCTGGTTGTCCCCCACCACGAAGTAGCCGGGCCCTGCCACCCGCTTGATGGACAGCTGGCCCGGCCTGGCCGGCCATCGCACGAGCACGACGTCACCGGGTTTCGCCTTCGCGGCCCGGCGAACGAGCACGACATCCCCGTCCTTGAGCGTGGGCGCCATGGACGGGCCGCGGACCGTGACGAAACGCATGGGCCACCAGCCCAAGGGGTGGGTCACCAGTCACCTCCGACTGCCAGGCGGGGCACGCACGAGTAAGGTCCACATCGTCGGAGCATCCGTAAGTGAATAGTGCGCCATTGTCGGCGCAAACTGCCAGGGAGGCACCCATGCGACTGCCGTCGCTCAGGGCGCTCGTGCGCCCGCGGCTGGAGGCAAGCGCTCACTGCGACCTGCCATGTGGGGTCTACGACCCCGCACAAGCCCGGATCGAAGCCGAGTCCATCAAGGCGATCCAAGAGAAGTACCAGGCCAACGAGGACCTGGAGTTCCGCGCGCGTGCGGTCGTGATCAAGGAGCAGCGCAGCGAACTGGTCAAGCACCACCTCTGGGTGCTCTGGACGGACTACTTCAAGGCGCCGCACTTCGAGAAGTACCCGCAACTGCACGACCTGTTCAACCGCGCGACGAAGGCGGCAGGGGCGGCGGGCACCAAGGGCACCATGGACCCGGCGAAGGGCCAGGAACTGCTCGACCTGATCGCGGAGATCGACAAGATCTTCTGGGAGACCAAGCAGGGCTGAGGTCAGTTGACCTGAAACGGCGCTCACCAGCGAAGACGTCTGTCGTTGGTGAGCGTCGTTTCTCGTTGTCGGTGGACGTTGACGACCTGATCTTCAGCCCTTGCCGTGGTCGGCCCGTAGACCTCGGCGAGTTCGTGGACCGACCAGAGCGCCATCTAGTTGGGCTGATCTCCCGGTCCGGTACATGCCATCCTCCTGACGTAGCGGGCGTTCGCGACCATGGCGAAGCCACGCCGTAGGCGCCCTTGATGGCGGCGAGCCGGTGTTAAACGATCAATAGCGAGGGACCTTCAAAGCTGCGGTCTCTCTCGGTTCACCCGATCGGAAGCGGGCTGGGTCGCGAGACGGCGGGAGCAGCTCAGGGTGACCGTGCTGGGAGTACGTCGATGAAGGTCTTTGGTCCGTGTCGTTGGCTCGGACGGTTCTGAGGTTCGCGCGCCGCTGTCGGCTCAGGTACTCGCGCGGGCGGCTCGGGGCCAGCCGATCGGCCGAGCGGGCGTAGCGAAGCGGGAGCCCGCTCGTGTCGGGATGGATTGACCCGTGCCGCCAAGCGTGACGTGCGCCGCCGACGGCGGCGCGCCTTGATCCCATAGAGCTGAATTCGGCAGCACACTTCCTACAACTGCTGGATGCGCAAATGTGACCGAACGTTGACTTAAATCGATACGTCGAAAGTTGATATCGCCACCACGTGGTGTATCGTGATGCGTTCAGTCTTTATGCAGAAGGGCTCGCCCAGTGGCAACTAAGATTGCTTTGTTTAACAACAAAGGCGGCGTCAGCAAGACAACCACGTGCTTTAATCTAGGCTGGATGTTGGCAGAAAAGGGCAAACGCGTGGTGATGGTGGATGCCGACCCGCAATGCAATCTAACTGGTATGGTTCTGGATCTAAGCGGAGAGGACGCTCTAGAAAACTTCTATCGAAGCAATCCAGGACGGAACCTAAAAGATGCACTAGAGCCAGCATTTAAATCTCGCCCTGTCCCACTTCAGGCAGTCGACTGTGTCGACGTTTCAACAAGGCCTGGACTTTTCTTGATTCCCGGCCATGTATCGTTGTCAGAGGACGAGACTTCCCTGGGAATTGCTCAACAGCTGTCAGAGTCCCTTCAGGGATTGCGAAACCTTCCCGGAAGTTTTGCACACCTGCTAGAAATTACTGCAAAACGCTACGATGCCGATATTGTGCTGATCGACCTCAGTCCAGGCTTGGGTTCGATTAATCAGAACTTGGTGGCTACGGCCGATTACTTCCTCGTCCCGTGTAGCCCAGATGTTTTTTCCGTAATGGCTATCGATTCACTCTCCAGGGTGGTGCCACGATGGACGAGTTGGGCAAATCGAGCGGTCAAGCTGGAAGCTCTTTCTGACGCCGATTACCCTTTCCCTGAGCCGAACTTGAAATTTCTTGGAGTTGTTGTTCAACGTTTTAGACTGAAAAGTGGTCAACCAACCCGTGCGTTCCAGCGATACTTTGACAAACTCAATGATGCCGTGGAGCAGACACTCATTCCCGCTTTTTCCAAAGCCGACTTGATGCTCAGTAGAGAGCAGTATGTCGAAGCAGGAATGGATAGTCATTACTTGCTTGCACAGATATCGGACTTCAACACCCTTATTGCACATTCTCAGCAGCTTCGAAAGCCGGTGTTCACGCTGACACAATCAGACGTCGGCAGACAGGGGCGGTTGTGGGGGAACACCGAGGCGAACATTAACAACTTTCGCAAGACCTTTGAAGAACTTGCCGACAAGGTCATCAATTTGACTCTAATAGACAAGTAGGACCCATGTCAGTTCTGCGCTTGCAGCAGTTTGACGTTAACATCGGCCGAGCAAGAGAGCTTGTTGGATTGGGACAGTCTCTAGCAGGGATGACATACGGCAGAGTTGACGCGACTGACATGTATCGCGCAGCACTAGTTCAGGCTGTCGCAGCATTAGATTCCTATGTTCACGGAATGGTTCTCGACTATGGCGTCGAGATACTGACAGGACGACGCTCCGCTGGCAGTCGCACGCAACTGGGTCTACATTTCGGGGCTATAAGCGATATCGTACGCGCGAGTAGTCCTACAGATCTTGAACTTAGCGCGCGTGCGCACATAGCAGAGCGACTGGGCAGGGAAACCTTTCAGCAGCCAGATGACGTAGCCAAGGCGTTCGCTATGGTCGGCGTAAACCGTCTATGGTCGTCCGCTTTTGGCGTCACAGCAGGCAACGTTTGCACCTCTCTCAAGTTGATAGTTAGGAGACGTAACCAAATTGTACATAGCTGCGACGCTGACCCGCTGAACCCGGGCCACGTTACTGCAATGACGGATGCAGATGCACTAACAGCCGTGAGCACCATTGAGAAGATCGTCAAAGCGGTGGATTCCGTTTCCTAGTACATTGGGTCCTTGAATGATAGGTATCCGTGTTGAATACCGCTGTCTCATGACGCCGAGGTCTTCTGCGTAGGAAACGAAATTGCTGACGCGCATCACTCTGTCTAGCCGGTGGGACGTCTAGGAGGACGTGACGTCTAAAGGTGTCCCGTTGTGAGGTGCTCGCGTCCTTCGTGGGGTGACGATCCTCCTGGTCGACGGTCCGGTACGGACAAACAAGACCAAGAGGGGCACCTACGGATGTCGACCAGTTCGGCTCGGAGCGAAGCCGCAGGAGCAAGGCCATCTGAGAGCCTGTGGGATCAGGTGACGGTTCCCTACGTGGCCAGGTGGAGCGAGGAACAGGACCTGTCGTCTGCGCTGGTGGTGCGAAGCCGCGGTGGCATCGGGTACGTGGATGAGGTCGTAGGTGATCGGGATCAGCGGGGTGTCTTGTGGCCTCGGTTGGCGTCTCGGCCACGGCATGGGCGGCCGATGTTCGGAGCGGTGCACTCACTGCGGCAACGGCGGGCGATGAGCAGGTTGCTGTGCCAGATCTGCGCTGGGCCTGCGGACCGGAATGGCGACGGTGTGTTGTGGCTGCTGACGGATCACCGGGACGAATGGGACGACTGGCCGGAGAAGATGGCGGTGGACGAGCCACCCGCGTGCGTGCCGTGTGTGGGGTTGGCGACCAGGCTATGCCCGGCCTTGCGCAGTAGCTCGATTGTCGTTCGGGTCCGTGAGTGCCCTGTCGTTGGTGTCCGTGGTCGGGTCCACAAGCCTGGTGGCCTGCTGCCGGTGCCGACTGACGAGGACGTCATGAGCTTCGATGATCGGCGCATCAGGTGGACCTTGGCGTCCAGCTTGCTGCGGGGATTGAGCGGCTGCACGGTCGTCCAGGCCGACGAGCTGGCCTAGGTGTAGAAGGGCTCGGAGCGGTTGTCGAAGCCGTGCTGGATGCGTAGCCGGATCGACGGGTGGATGGTGAGTTCCGCCAGCATCGGCTGTTCGATCCAGGCGGCTTCTTTGCTTTCGTTGCTGGTGTGCAGGTCGCCGCCGATTGGTCGGCCGCGGAAGCAGATGGAGAATTCCTGGCGGACTTCGCCGTCGTCGTAGGCGATGACGTGGTCTGGGTTGGAGTAGATGCCGACCAGGCCGGTGACCTGGATCTCGATGCCGGTTTCCTCGATGAACTCGCGGACTGCGGTCTGGGTGAGGGTTTCGCCGAGCTCGAGCTGGCCGCCCGGGATGGAGTACAGGTCGTTGTCGGTGCGGCGGATCATCAGCAGGCGGCCGTCGTTGTCGAGGACGAAGGCGCTGACGGCTACGGCGATGCTGTTCGGTTGCGGTGCGTCGGGGTCGTGGAAGTAGTCCACGCGTGCCATGAGGCTCCCTAGAACGTCGCTTTTGCTGACTTGTGCCAGACGGTGTCGAAGCTTTCAGCGTAGGTCTCGAACAGGTCGCCCGCAGAGAGACGGCGCAGGTGCAGGGACGGGGCGTGTGCTCCCTGGATGCCGTACACGTGGGTGTTGATGATCATTTCGTCGTCGAAGCGGAAGATCGAGTTGTACAGCGTGGTGCGGTGGAAGCGGATCTTCACGCCTTCGACCTCGCGCAACGGCCGGTAAGCTGCCAGGACGTTGCGGATCTTCGCGCCCAAGATGCCTTCGCCCAGGTCTTCTTCTTCGCTGCGCAGGGCAATTTCTGGGCTGTCGGGGTCGCCGAAGGCCAGCCGGATGCGCGCGCCTTTGGCTGCTTTCTGGGCCAGGCTCTTGACGAACTTGGGGCGTTCAACCAGGAACATCGCGGCGTGGACGAGGATGTCCACCTGTGCGGAGGCGTTGTTGATCAACCGGTCCCAGAGCTCGATCGGGATCGAGTTGCGGTGGGGGAAGACCTGGACGACTTCCGAGTCCGCGACTTCCGCCTTGCGTTCCGGCGTGACGGCATCGGGCCACAGGTAGTTCTCGGTCTCGCGAACCATAGCGGCGATGGCGTGCCTGTGCCGCTGGTACGGGGACCGGCCCTTGGTGATCCAGCGCTCGACGGTCTTCGGGTCGACTCCGATGGCGTTGGCTGCCTGTGCAGGCGTCAAGCCGTTGCGCAACAATGCATCTCGTAGCCGCTCGTTCGACATCTTCCCACTCCGGGGACACTGGGGACGTCTTTAAGGTATCACGGGACGTCCCAAGGTGTCCCGTCGTGCGGTGCTTGCGTCCTCCATTTCGGACGATTCTGTATCTCGTCAGCAGGCCGTGAAGGTCAAGACCACACTGGGAGACGAGATGCCGATCATTCCAACCAGGTTCGCCGCAGACTTCGGGGCGTTCGTCCTCGGCGTCGACCTTTGAAGACTCCCGTTGGCGCCAAAGCGCGCCGGGTCAACAGAAACCGGCCGCGTAAGCGAGCGGGCGACGAGCATGCGTGACCGGGGACAGCGATCGACCTGTTCGTCGAAGCGATCCTGTCCGGTCAAACGGCGCTCGAAGCAGCAACCCAACGGCCGGGAGAGACGTGATCGTCATGGACGTGGCATGGCAGATCCCGGAGCCGGACGCGTCGCCTGAAGAGGTTGTGGCCGCACTGCGGGCTCAGGCTGCGTTGTTCGCGGTCGTCGCAAGTGCTCTGGCTGGCTACGACGAGGCCGGTTCGGCCACGGCGTTCGACCAGGTGCTGCGGATGCGGTGCCAAGCGGCGGTGATCGAGTCACTGGCGGAGCTCCATGACGAGCTGGGCTCGCAGCTCCGCGATCTGGATACGTATCTATGGAGGTTGGTATGAAGGGGCCGTTCAAGCCGAATGCGGATGGTCTGGTGCTGGCCAGGCAGCTTCGCCAACTACGCGAGAACACTGGACTGTCGCAGGAGCAGGTCGGTGAACAGCTCGGTGGGTCGGCGAGCAAGGTTCATCGGATCGAGCAGGGACAGCTGCCCTGGCCGGACGAGCTTGGCATGATGCTCGACCTCTACAAGGTGCCTGACCCGAAACAGGCTGTGCTGCGGGACACCTGGGACAAAGCGTGGCAGCCTCGTCCGACTCGCGGTAAGCAGGATGAGGAGGGTGCGAAGTCGCAGCTTCCTGATTCCTGAATCGACACTCTCGAAAACACACGGCGGGGCGTGTGATGAACTGATCGCGAAGCATCTGTGTCACGGACGGCCTACGGCCCGGAGACGGCCTCACCTGATATCAAGTAACCGCAGGTAACAGCCTTGAAGCGACCAGATTGACAAGATCTTCTGGGAGACCAAGCAGGGCTGAGCTCGTTTCCCCCGCCGTTCGGTCAGCCCCGGAACGAGAACAGCGTCGCCGTTCCGAGGGCCTGTTCGGCGTCGAACTGCTCGAACGTCTCCACGACGCGGAAACCGAGGCGTTCGACGAGCTTCATGGACCGCGTGTTGGCCGTCTGCGTCACCACGATCACGGACTGGTCGGGCAACTCGTGTGCCGCCGCGCGCAAGATCGCTGTCGCGGCTTCGAAAGCGACGCCTTTGCCCCACGCGTTGCGGCGCAGCGCATAGGACAACTCCAGTTCGTTCCCGTCGTCGGTGACGTGTCCCGGCACGTCCGGTGAGCGGCGGTTGAGCCAGAGGCCGCCGAGGACCTCGTTCGTGTCGCGGTCGGCGATGACGTAGCTGCCGGGTACGTGTGCGGTTTCGAGGTGGTCGAGCATCTGTTCCACGGCCGCCCTCGGTCTTGGGCCACCGAGGTACGCCCGCACCTCGGGGTCGGTGAAGAGTTCGACGAGCCCTTCCCGGTCGGCTGCGCTCACGGGACGCAGCAGAAGGCGTTCTGTCGTGAGTTCGGTGACGGACAGTGTCGGCAACGCAGTCATAGAACCATCCTGCCGAGTGACGCACGGCGAGGGTGGCGCCCACCCCCTCGATGGGCGCCACCCTCTGCTTGCGAGCGACGCCAGGCATCGCCCACGTCCGTGTCTTCAGCAGGTGAGATTGACGCCCGGCGGGACGCCCAGGATGGCGGTGAACCTGTGGTAGGCGTCCACGCGGCTCTGGACCTGATCCGGGTTTGCGCCGTCGCACTCCAGCTTTCCGTTGATGCTCCTGATCGTCTCGCCGAAGCCCGCGCCGGTCGTCATCGCGTCGTGCGGCGTGGTGGTTGCCGGGCCGGTCTGGGTGTTCCAGTACCAGAGGCCGGTTTTCCACGCGACCGCCGCGTCGTTCTGCACCCGCCACGGTTCGGCCAGCAGCGGCAGCCCCAGCGCGTCGCCCGCCGCCTTGTAGTTGAAGTTCCAGCTCAGCTGGATTGGGCCACGGCCGTGGTACGCCGCCTGACCTGCCGGGCAGCCGTACGGCTTGGTGGCGTCGCAGTAGCGCGAGTGGTTCGCCCGGTCGGATTCCACGACGTGCACGAGGCCACCGGTTTCGTGGTGCACGTTGGCGAGGAAGGCCGCCGCTTCCCGCTTTCGCGCCTCGTCACCGCCCGTGGTGGCGAATCCCGGGTACGCACCGGTCGCCGTGATCAGACCGGCGTAGGTGTAGAACGAATTCCGGCCGGGGAACATCTCGTCGAACTGCGCTTCGGTCACGGCGAAACCCGGCGTGTCCACCGGCGGTGCGGGCGTTGCAATTGACGAAACGACAACTACTGTCACGGCGATGACCGAGCACACTGCCCCTGTTATGGCGAGGCGGCGCACCAACACGGTTGACTCCTGGAGCGGATAAGGAATGGCGACGTGACACGGGCCACTCAAGCGCAATTGGTCTATACCAGTCAAGTGACATGCGCGAGGTTCAAGACCGCCCGTGACGGGAACCCCGAATCATGCTGTTGCACCTGGTATGGGCGTTTCTCACCGCAGTGAGCCGCCGCAGGCACCTGCGATCACACAAGGTCTTACCGGACAACCGTTTTGCAAGGAGTACGACGCAGCTCACATCCCAAACTACCAACGCCTGACCAACGGCGCTTTTACCATCGCCGAGTGGCAGTCGAACCAGTCGAATCCGCCGCTGCGGTGTATATCCTCCGTCACGGCGAAACCCAGTGGTCGAACAGCGGCCAGCACACCGGTGTCACCGATATCCCGCTGACCGAGAACGGTGAGCAGCAGGCGCGGCGCGCCGGATTGGTGATGAGCACGCTGCGGGGCAGCGCCGTTCCGCCGTACCGGGTGTTCACCAGCCCGCGGCAGCGCGCGGTGCGGACCGCCGAACTCGCGGGCTTCACCGTGGACGAGAAAGTCGAAGAGCTCGCCGAATGGGACTACGGCGACTACGAAGGCATGACCACCGCCCAGATCCGCGAAGAAGTACCCGGTTGGACCGTCTGGACGCACCCCTCGCGCGGCGGCGAGGGGGCCGACCAGGTCAGCGACCGGGCGGATGCGCTGCTCGCCAGGGTGCGGGAACTGCTCCCCTGCGGTGACGTGGTCCTGGTGGGACACGGGCACTTCAGCCGCGTGCTGATCGCGCGCTGGCTCGGCATGCCGGTCACCAGCGGCGTCCACTTCGGACTCGGCCCGGCCGGTACGGCCGTGCTGGACCACGAGCGGGGCGAGCCGAGGGTCAACCGGTTGAACGTGCCGCCGTTGGACGTCTGACACCCCGCCAGTAGGTTTGCCGCGCACGATCTGGACCATGCGAGGAGCAAACCGATGGGTGCCTGGGGCACGGGTGCTTTCGACAACGACGACGCGGCGGACTTCGCCGGGGACCTGAACGACGCGGCCCCCGGCGAGCGGCCGGACCTGATCCGCGAGGCGCTGGAAGCCGCTGCGGACAACGACGCCTACCTGGAGGTCCCGGAGGCCAGCGCCGCGATCGCGGCTGCCGCGGTGGTCGCGTCGCAGCTGCCGGGCGGCCCGGATGTGGACTCGGTGTACGGCCCGGAGTTCCTCACCGACGGCGACGGCGTCGACCTGCCGGAGGAGTTCGCCGAACTGGCGCTGCGCGCCATCACCCGGATCCTGTCCGACGAGTCCGAGTGGCGTGACCTGTGGGAAGAGGCGGAATCGCTGGACGAGGCGATCGGCGCGCTCGAACCGATCCGCGCCGCGCTCAGCCGCTAGGGCGGACCATGAGGTAGCCCTGGTTGGCTGAGGGGGCCAGCCAGCCGGGGCCGGTCTGCAACACGTCGGCGAACGCGAGCACGCGGTGGTAGGCGCACAGCGACTCGGGGACGCCGAGGATGGCCGGGGTGTCCATGCCGATCGGCAGTTCGTTGAGGAAGTACGAACTCGCGGTGATCACCTGCTGCACGGTCGGCGATTCGCCGCGGTGGGTCAGGTAGGCCCGCGAGATTTCCATGCACGACGCGCGGAACCGCGCGTCGTCGTCGAACGCGGTCTGCACCAGGTCTCGCAGCCGCAGATATCCCGGGTTCTGCTCGAGGTCGCTCCAGCCGAGCAGGTGGGCGTCCGGATCGGGCGCACCGGCCTCGGCGAGCGCGCGCCGGACTCGGTTGGCCGCCAGCCGGGCTTCTTGCGACACCTTGGCAACAGCGCGCTGCGGGGAGTACCCCATCGCGACGAGCGTGTGCGTGCTCGGCCTGTCCGCGACCAGGAAGTGCACGGAGTCGAAGCGCACGAGGGCCCATTCGGCCAGCTCGCGCAGTCTCGCCGGGCTGAAGAAGCTGTTGAACAGGCTCACGCCGAACAACATGTGCTTGCCGCCTGCCAACAGTCGCTGGCAGTTCGGCGACGCGGCGACCGCTTCACACATGCGTTCCACAATGGACTACGCGGCGCGGTAAAGCGATTCCCCGTTCGGCTGATCATTCCGAAAATGGACGAAGCGGGCCCGTGACAGGGATTCCCGGGCCCGCTTGCCTGCGATCTCGACGGCGTCAGACGCCGGCGATCTGCTGGATCCAGGGGCGGTACCGCGTGATGTTGGTGTACGCGGTGGTGGTCTGGCGGTCACTGGTCGAGGCGACGCCGACCTGCTTGCCGGAGGCGAACATCGGGCCACCGGAGTCGCCACCGGCGGTGATGCCGTTGCCGCGGCGGGCGGAGACGGCGACGCCACCGCGGTAGTCCCGGCCGTTCACCGTCGTGACGGTGACGTTGGCGACCTTCAGGTACCGCGACTGGCAGTTGATCTCAGGCTGACCGGTGCAGGTGGCGCCCCAGCCGTAGACCTGGACAGACTGGCCGACCTGCACGTCGCTGGTGGTGCCCAGCGGCGAGTAGGTGCCGGTGTAGGGCTCCGTCAGCCGGGCGATGGCCAGGTCGGCCGACGGGTGCTGGGTGATCTGCGCGGCCGTGCGCATCTGGCCGCCGCTGGTCTGGTCCAGGCTGCCGATCCGGAACGTGTACGTACCGCTGCTGGCGACGCAGTGCTGCGCGGTCAGCACGTAGTTGGGGGCGATGACCGTGGCGGTGCAGTTCTGCTGGCCGTTCCTGAACAGCCGAGCCGCCCACGGGGCGTTGGAGGCGTTGCCACCACCGATGATCATGGGGGCGACGTCGGTGGGCGCCGCGGCCGGTGCGGCGGTGGCCGCCGGTGCGACGGCACCCAGAACGGAGAGGGTCACTCCGGCCAGGGCCATGCCAAAACGCGCGAACTTCATCTAGCTCACTCGATTCCGCGGCGATCGTCCGCCGCATGCAGGGTGGAATCAGGGACCCGTCAAGGGTCACCCGTTCGAGTGAGTCCATCCACCCGTCAAAAGTCGGGTTTGTGGCGAGTGTTACTTCTCGCCGTCGCCTGTAACACCGTGCCCGTCCGCCCAGATGCGTGACGGCGCGCGGAAAAGCAGCACGAGCGTCGCTATGCAGACCACCGCGCCGGGGATGCCGAACGCGGGCTGCCCCGACGGTCCGATCGCGTACCAGGACACCCCCAGCAGCAGGATCTGGATGACGGTCGCCGGGCCGCGGGCCCAGCGCTTGCCGAGCAGCAGGCCGATGCCGCAGGCGAGCACCCCGCCGAAGATCACCACGAAGTAGCCCGCTTCGCCGTAGAGGTTGCCCCCCGGCAGCGAGCCGCCGTCGATCAGCAGGAAGACCGCGAACGCGATGCCCGCGAGCCCCTCGATGCCGACCAGCAGGCCGGCGGCCTTGACCGTGCCCGGCACGGGTGTGTCAGTGGTCACGAAAACTTCCTGGTAGCAGGGGATTGTGACGGTCGGTACGTGGTAACCGATCGTATGCCACCCGGACGGCCGGTCCCATCCGGCACGCATTCGAGCGATGATCTCCACGAGGTCGTCGTCGAGCGGATTGGTCGTCCGGGTGCACTCGTCACGACAGCGCGACAACGGTGTCAGGACGAAGGGAGCACGATCACTGGCAGCCACCAGATGACTCAGGTGGGTTACCCCACGCCCCTCCACCGAGCCACGTGCTGGGCGCTGATGCCTACGCACTGTTTTACCCTGCGGTCATGCGTGCAGTGCTGGTAGTTAACCCACAGGCGACGGCGACAACGCCGGCCGGGCGGGACGTGCTGGCGCACGCCCTGGCCAGCGAGGTGAAGCTGGACGTCGTCGAGACCGACTACCGCGGTCACGCGATGAAAGCAGCCGCCAAGGCCGCTGAGGAGGGTGTCGACCTGGTCGTCGCGCACGGCGGCGACGGAACGGTCAACGAAGTCGTCAACGGCCTGCTCACCGCGGGCACGGCCGCACCGATGCTGGGTGTGGTGCCGGGTGGATCGGCGAACGTCTTCGCGCGCGCCCTCGGACTGCCGACGGATCCGGTCGAAGCGACCGGGATCCTGCTGTCCGCGATCGAGGCCAACCGGACCAGGACCGTCGGACTCGGCCACGTCTCGTGGCACGACGGCAGCAGGTTTTTCACATTCAACGCGGGAGTCGGCTGGGACGCCGACGTCGTCGCATGGGTGGATCGCAAGCGCGGCAAGCAAACCAGTCCGTACCTGTACGCGCGGGCCGCTTTGGCCTGCTACCTCAGGCCTTCGCACGGCCAGCCGCGGCTGCAGATCGAGATCCCCGGCGAACGGCCGCACCAGGGCGGCAAGCTGGCGTTCGTCTCCAACACCGACCCGTGGACCTACTTGGGCGGTCGGCCCGTTCACCTGAACGCGGAATGCACCTTCGACGGAGGTTTGGGCCTCTACTCGCTGAGCACCCTAAGACTGCCGACAGTGCTGCGCGCTCTGCGGCAGGCCGTGTCCAAACGGGGAAATCAGCGAGGCGGGAAGGTTTTGCGACGCGACGACGTTGGATTGATCAGGGTCACCGCCGAGGAACCCGTCCGGCTCCAAGTGGACGGCGACCTCGTCGGCGAGCTGACGAACGTCGAGTTCAGGTCGGTTCCGACGGCACTTGTGGTTGCCGTCTGACCGATTGGGTACTTGAGATACCGGGCGTGTGACCGCTGGTCACCGTAGGTCCGGTGGATACGTCGCGCCGTCGATCTTTTGGGTGAGTTCACTCACCGGCCACAGAAGACCCCTTGACATCCGGCCAGTTCGTGAAAGCATTCACAAGCACCCCGAACGACCGATATGACGACGACTGGCGCGCCGAAGCGCGCCTGGCAAGGAGCTAGGAAAATGGACTGGCGCCACCGCGCGGCCTGCCGTGACGAGGACCCCGAGCTGTTCTTCCCCGTGGGGAACAGTGGTCCTGCGCTCCTGCAGATCGCCGAGGCGAAGGCCGTTTGCACCCGCTGCCCCGTGTCCTCCTCGTGCCTGTCCTGGGCCCTCGAAAGTGGCCAGGACGCAGGCGTGTGGGGCGCGATGAGCGAAGACGAGCGACGCGCACTCAAGCGGCGCAACGCTCGCACCCGGGCGCGCAGCAACGCCTGAGGCTCTGGCTATCCCGCGCAATCCCAAGCGCCCAAAGGCCCGATACCGACAACCTCGGTATCGGGCCTTTGGGTTTTCCCAACTCAATGCTCGTGAGTGTGCAAGCGGTTCAAACCGGCTTGCACACTCACGAGCATTTCAACGCCTGTGGGACAGGGGGACTCGCAACACTGCTTCGGTTCCGCGCGGTTCCCTGCGCCGGAGTGACAGCGAGCCGCGCAGCTCGGATTCCACGAGCGTGCGGACGATCTGCAGGCCGAGGCCGTCCGTTCGTTCCAATGAGAACCCGCGCGGCAAGCCTTTGCCGTCGTCGGAGATGGCGACATCGAGCCACCGGGCGGAGCGGTTGGCCGAAATCGTCACCTCACCGCCCTGTCCGGCCGGGTACGCGTGTTCGACGGCGTTCTGGGCCAGTTCGGCGAGGACCATCACCAGCGGCGTCGCCAGCTCGGCGGACACCACACCGAACTGCCCGCTGCGCTTGACCTGCACGTGCGACTCGGCCACGGCGACGTCACCGACCACCGGAATCACCTTGTCCAGCAAGGTGTCCAGGTCGACGCGCTCGTCAACGGACATGGACAGCGTCTCGTGCACCATCGCGATCGCGGAGACCCGGCGGACGGACTCGGCAAGCGCGTCCTTGGCCTCCGCGCTGTTGGTGCGCCGGGACTGCAGGCGCAGCAACGCGGCGACGGTCTGCAGGTTGTTCTTCACGCGGTGGTGGATCTCGCGGATGGTCGCGTCCTTGGACAACAGCGCGCGGTCGCGTCGCTTCACTTCCGTCACATCACGGACGAGGACCAGAGCGCCTGCCGGGGTGTCCATGGGACGCAACGGAAGCGCGCGGAACAGCACAACCGCGCCGCGCCGCGCCTCGACTTCGGTGCGCATACTGGGCTGGCCGTCGATCGCGGCGAGCATGCGCTGGGCGATCTCGGTGGCGTCGAACGGATCCGCGATCAGCTGGCGGGTCAGCGGGGCCAGCCGCGCGCCGACCAGATCGGCCGCGTGTCCCATCCGGTGGTACGCCGACAACGCGTTCGGGCTGGCGAAGATCACCGTTCCGTTGGCGTCCAGCCGGATCAGGCCGTCACCGACGCGGGGGCTCGTGTGCACGTCCGCGGTCGGCTCGACGCTCGGGAACGTGCCGTCCGCGACCATCTGGCACAGGTCGCCCGCACTGCCCAGGTACGCGATCTCCAGCGGCGACGGCACACGCGGCACAGCGAGGTTCGTCTCACGGGACAGCACGCCGATCACGTCGCCGTCGAAGACCACCGGGATGGTCTCCCTGCGCACGGGGACGCCCAGGTACCAGTGCGGGTCCTCCTCACGGCACACGCGCCGCTCGACCACGGCCCTGCGTAACTGGGGGTGATCGGACACCTTGATGAAGGTGCCGACGATGTCCTCCGGGTGCGCGGTCGGCGCTGTGGTGGGCCGGGCGTGCGCGACGCAGACGAACTCACCACCGAGCCGGTCCGCCGCGCTGCCTTCGTGGTCCTCCACGTACGGCACCCAGAGCAGGAAGTCCGCGAAGGACAGGTCGGACAGCAACTGCCATTCGGCGACGACCTTCTGCAGGTGGTCGACGGCGGCTCCCGGCAACCCGGTGTGCTCGGCCAGCAGGTCAGCGAGTGTCGACAACGGCGCTCCTCTCCCCTGCCAATCCAACCACGGTCCAACCCGCTCCCGCTGACCTGTCACAATGGGCTGACAAAGCAACAATTGCAGTAGGAGACTCGCATGTCGAAGCGCGCACGCAAGCGTCGCGACCGCAAAAAGGGTGGCGCCAACCACGGCAAGCGCCCGAACAGCTGAAGCGCGAAACGGCCCCGGTCCCCGGGGCCGTTTTCATGTGGTCTTCCTGATCTCCACCTGGGCCTGGGTGACCTCGAGGGTCACACCGCCCTGTTCGGCCACGGTCTTGCGGATCGTGGCCCGAAGCCGTTCCTTGAGAGCCTCGGGGGCGTGGTCACCGCCACACTTCTTCGCGAGGAGCTCCTTGAGGTGCTCGTCGATGCCGTACTCGGCGAGGCACGGGCTGCACTCCTCGAGGTGCTGCCTGAGCAGCTCCTTGCGGCCCTTGTCGCACTCTCCGTCGAGGAACAGCCAGACCTCGGACAGTACCTCCGAGCAGTCCGTCTCGTGGTGGTCGCCGCAGCTCACGATCCCGACACCTCCGCCCGCACGAAACCCCGCTCCTTGGCGACGTCGGCAAGCATGTCGCGGAGCTGACGGCGACCGCGGTGCAGTCGTGACATCACGGTCCCGATCGGGGTTCCCATGATCTCGGCGATCTCCTTGTAAGCGAATCCCTCGACGTCGGCGAGGTAGACAGCCAGCCTGAACTCCTCCGGCAGCCGTTGCAAGGCCTGCTTGACGTCGTCATCGGGCAGGTTGTCCATGGCCTCGACCTCGGCCGAGCGCAGGCCGCTCGACGTGTGGCTCTCGGCCTGGGCCAGCTGCCAGTCGGTGATCTCGTCCGTGGGCTGCTGGATCGGCTGCCGCTGCCGCTTGCGGTAGCCGTTGATGTACGTGTTGGTCAGGATGCGGTAGAGCCACGCCTTGAGGTTCGTGCCGGCGGAGAACGACTCGAAGGCGGCGAACGCCTTGAGGTAGGTCTCCTGCACCAGGTCCTCGGCGTCGCTCGGGTTGCGTGTCATCCGCAACGCGGCCGAGTAAAGCTGGTCCAGCAACGGCATGGCATCACGCTCGAACCGGGCAGCGCGCTCCTGCGTGCTCTCCGGCTCGTTGTTCACCTGGGTTTCGGTGCCCGGCACCGCGCTCCCTTCCCACCGACCAGTACGGATCCCGGTCGACGCTCGCGACTTCATCGAGGATACGCGGCGCGTGTTCAGCCGGCTTGTCGCCTTCTGCGGGGCCATCTCGGTCAGCACGTCCTGGTCAACACGGTGAAGGTCACCGACATTCCCGGCCGTAAGCTGGACCACATGGCCGGCAAGGGGACCCCGGGCACAGCACTGCTGGCGAAGCAGAAGGTGCCGCACACACTGCACTCGTACCCGCACGACCCCCGTGCGGCGTCATACGGGCTGGAGGCAGCCGAGGCGCTGGAACTGGCACCCGAACGGGTGTTCAAGACGCTGCTGGCCGATGTGGACGGCGCGCTGACGGTCGGCATCGTGCCCGTGACGGCCCAGCTGGACCTGAAAGCCCTCGCAGCGGCAGTCGGAGGGAAGAAGGCCAAGATGGCCGAGGTCGCCGCGGCGGAGCGGGCAACCGGCTACGTCGCGGGAGGGATCTCCCCACTGGGCCAGCGCAAGCGTTTGCCGACGGTGCTGGACAGCTCGGCGGCGGAGCTCACTACGTTGTTTTGCTCGGCAGGGCGGCGTGGCCTGGAGGTCGAGCTGGCTCCGAACGACCTGATCCGGCTTACCAACGCCGTGGTCGCGGAAATCGCGGCCTACTGAGCACAGCGCAACCACTGCCAGCTACCGCAACCCGTAACGGTCGCAGCAAGCGCAAAGCAACCCCGGTCGACGAGCGGGCAAGCGCAGGGTTGCATCTCGCGCGCAAACCCAGCCCTGGTCGGCGAGCAGGCGAACGCAGCCCAGCCTCGGTCGGTAGTGCACAAGCACAGGGGTTCGCGGCCCGCGCGCTAGCGCAGAGTGGTGCTTCGGGGGTGTCTCCTGCCCGTCGGCCTGGGCGAAGGCCAACCACGGGCTGTCAAGAGGTCGGCCTCCAAAAGAGCCCCAGCGACAGCCAAACCGATCCTCTTGATAGACCGTGGTTCCCTGGGGCAGGTCGACGGGCAGGAGGCGGCCGCGCCCTGAAACCCCGGGTCATAAAAAGCATGCGCCGGGAGGAACACGACGCGAAGACCTCCTGCTCAGAGGTCTGCTCCCGGCGAGGGTCTGTCTTTCACCCCCGGGTGATCCCGCGCTTTCACCCCCGGGTGATCCCGCACGTGGTCTGGGCTGCGGCGTGGCCACCAGACCCGGAAACATGAGATCC
>NZ_MTQO01000039.1 GCF_001984155.1 Actinosynnema sp. ALI-1.44 | reverse complement strand
CGCGTCGATCCCGAAGGACGGCCCCGGCAGCTTCCAGGGCATGGCCATGGATCCGGTCGCGACCGCCGCGTCGAACAACCCCGCACTGTCCACTCTGGTTACCGCGGTGAAGCATGCTGGTCTGGTCGACACCCTCAACGGGTTGAAGGACGTCACGGTGTTCGCGCCGACCAACGACGCGTTCGCCAAGCTGCCCAAGGCCGACCTGGACAAGGTCCTGGCCGACAAGGCGCTGCTGACCAAGGTCCTGACCTACCACGTCGTGCCGAAGAAGCTCACCACCGCCGACCTGGCCTCGGGCAGCTTCGACACCGTCGAGAAGGGCAAGCTGACCACCACTGGTAGCGGCCAGGAGTTCACTATCGGCACCGGCGGCGCCAAGGTCGTCTGCGGCAACGTCAAGACCGCCAACGCCACGGTGTACATCATAGACTCGGTCCTGATGCCGCCCGCCGCGTAGCCAGGCCGCACGGAGACGGGCTGTCGTCGCACCCCACGTGACTGTGGGTGCGGCGGCAGTCACCTACCCGCGAACTGGAAGCAGTATGCGAGACCTGCAGAGCGGCGTCGGAGCCTTGCTACTACTCGGCTACCGCTTCCAGTACGTAGCCAGACCAGGCATCGATGACGCGTTCTTGATCGGGTCGTACTCATGGCCTGGGCATCCGACTGGCTCGTGATCCCCCGCGCCACAGTCGCTGTCGCAGTCCGATCGCGGTGAAGAGCAAACAATGCGGTGGTCGTGTGAAGGCGATGCCGTCGTCGTGGTGTGCAATCTTGCTGAGCTCGCGCTACCGCCATCCAGTTCGTGACATCAGCGTGTCCGACTACCGGTATGAACCCTCCTTGTGGCCCACATTCTCGCGGGAGCGCACGTACGACCTCCTTGGGACGCGCTCCCGCGACCCGCACTTCTCGCGTCGTCGGTGACACAGCGGCTGCTTCGCCCCAAACCGGTACGGGATCAGCATCGAATGCACTGTAGACAGAGGCGATGAGGAGCAGTGATGCGAGACCGAGTGCAGCGCCCGCCTACACGGCGCCCCGCGATCTCGCCACCCCCATCCTCCTCGTCTGATGACTTGGACGAATTGTTGTGCCGGGTTGCCCACGGCGACGAGTATGCCTTCGAGCAGTTCTACCGGAACCTGTCCGGCCCTGTCTTCGGCCTCGTCCAACGCGTTCTGCGCGACCGGGCACAGTCGGAGGAAGTGTCGCAGGAGGTGTTCCTCGAACTGTGGCGCACCGCCGGCCGCTACAGCGCCGAGCGAGGCACTGTGCGGTCGTGGGCCATGATGATCGCCCACCGTAGAGCGGTCGACCGGGTGCGCGCCGCTCAGGCCGATAGCGACCGTGAGGCCAAAGCCAGTCAAAGCGATACCGTCAGGGACGTCGACGAGGTGACCGAGGTCGTCCTGGCCAACTTCGAACGCCAGCAGGTGCGGAACTGCTTGGACAGCCTGACCGACGTCCAGCGGGAATCGGTGCGGATGGCGTACTACCAGGGCTACACCTATCGAGAGGTCTCCCAACTGCTGGACTGTCCACTGGGCACTATCAAGACCCGGTTGCGGGGGGCGTCCGGCTGCGTGATTGTCTGGGGGCAACGCCATGATCGTCAGCAATGACATTCACACCCTCACCGGGGCCTACGTCCTCGACGCCGTGTCCGACATGGAACAACGAGCGTTCGAGAACCACATGGCCGACTGCCCAGCCTGCACCCGGGAAGTCAACGAGTTCCGCGAGACCACGGCACGCCTCGGCCACATCACCGCAACGACTGCCCCGTCCGCGCTGTGGCACAACGTGCGCGACGCGGTTGTTGCGACTCGGCAACTACCGCCACTGCCCATACTCACAGCGGCACCGCCAACTCGTAGGCGTCCTCGTCCGGCACGACACTGGCTGATAGGTGGCGCCCTGTTCACCGCCGCGGCCAGCGTGGTCACGGCTGTCGTCATCGGGATCGGTGCGACCAACCGGGAAACCGACCTGGAAAGCCAACTCGCGCAGTCCCACAGTCAGATCGACAAGATCAACGCCGTTCTGGGTGCTCCGGACGTGCACACGGCGCGGCGATCCCAACCTGACGGCAGCACCATGACCGTGGTGACCTCCCGCCAGAGCAACGCAATGGTGCTGACAGTCCAAGGACTCCCCGGGCTCGCGCCCAACCAGTCGTTCCAGGCATGGGCGGTCACCGCCGACGGGCACAAGTCGCCCATGGGACTGTTCAACGACTCGCACGGGACCTTACTCGTGAACGACCTCACGACCGTGCAGGACGCCTCGTTCCTCGCGCTCACCATCGAGCCCCGCAGCGGATCGCCGGCGCCGTCCGGCAAGGTCGTGATCACCGTCGCGGCTCAGGCGTGACAGCGCCGATGTCGTGAATGACCGCGGGAAGGAAGTGGCGTGGTACGAGTGCAGCGGGTGTTCGAGGTCGACAAGCCGCCTGCGGACGTTGTGCGGTATTTGAGCGACTTCTCGAACACCGAGGAGTGGGATCCGGGCACGGTGGCGTGCTGGCGCATGGGAGAAGGAGCGATCGGCGTCGGTGCGCGATGGCACAACGTGTCGAAGCTGCTGGGCAGCAAGACCGAGCTGACCTACGAGCTCACACGGCTCGAGCCGGACCGAGTGACCTTCGTGGGAACAAACAAGACCGCGCGGACGGTGGACGACCTGAGCGTGAGCCCGGCCGGTTCTGGCGCGCGGATCACCTACCGGGCCACCATCGAGCTTGTCGGATGGGCGAAAGTCGCCGAGCCGCTGATGAAGCTCGTGTTCGAGCACCTTGGCAACGCCGTCGTCCGATCGTTGGCCGGGGTGTTGTCGTCCACGCGACCGCGACACGCGAAGTGACGGCCAGACCGTAGGGAGATGGGTGATGAGGGAGGTTGGACCCGCCTCGGATCCGCCGGTTCCCATGTCGCTGTGGCGGGCAGCGTATCTCTGGGCCCAGGTGGTCTCTGATGTCGGTGGGCGTTCGCGGCATGTGAGCGAGACCGTCCGCGCGGTGATCACGTATGCGATCACCGTGGAGGCTCGACACGTACCTGATCTGGTTCCGCAGTCATGTCGGGTGGATGGGCTGGTCACCGACGACATGGCTGACGTGCCTTTGGCGCTGCTGTCCAGCCGCCGCAGCACGCCGTAACTGTCAGGATCGTGAACGACACCGCCATGCCCGATGAGCCATTCCAGGTCGATTGAACGCGGCAATCACTGACGTTCGGGGTAGACACCGACGTTCACGCGGCAGTGCGCGTGGTCGAGGACCGCCTCGGCATCCGATTGACCGAGCGTCCGGCCCAGGAGCTGCGCAAATTGCCCGATGGCCTGACCCAGTCCGGACATGGCGTGTCCTACAGCGGATCCGGTCCAGGTCACCGAGTACTCACTGGTGTTCAGCGCGATCGCGCTCCGTCAACGAGATCAGGCGCCTGCACGCCGCCCTGACCTTCACCCCGCATCCGCGTTCGCACACCGAGGCATGGTCACACTGGCGACGACGCCACCAACACCGAGCCCGACAATGCCATTACCAGCGGAGACTCACAGATCACGGCCTGCGGCTGGAGTACTAGGACACGGCCGGTCCCAGCACGAGGACGGCGATGTTCAGGGCCAGAAAGGCGTTGGCCAGCCCGAATTGGGCGGCGTAGTCGCGGGCCAGGATGTGTGTGTGGACGGCGCAGACGAAGAACAGGATGAGTCCGATCGCCGCGGCGATGCCGATCATCGGCACTCCCAGTATGCCGAGGAGCAGGCCGGCCGCGCCGGCGGTCTTGAGCGTCCCGATCGGGAACGTCAGCCACGACTCCGGCACCCCGGCTGCGGCCATTCCCGGGAGGATCGGCTTGAAGCGCAGCAGCGCCGCGATGCCCGAGAATCCGTTGGCGGCAACGGCGAGCAGGGCGACGACGAGATAGGCGGTACTCATCGAGACCACCCCTTCGTTAGGCGACGACGGCGATAGCATGCCGGACGGGATACCCTGTTCTCCGACATCCAGATGATACGAGGAGCATATCATATGAGTTCCGTATCAGATGGCGGTGTGGACTCAGCGCGCCGTCGGAGGCGGTCGACCGCGGCGGTCAAGGAGTCTCTGCGGGAGCTGCGCAACCAGCTTTCGTTGCTGAACCACCAGGTCAGCACCCAGCTGGCGCTCAAGGACGTCGACCTGGACTGCCTGGAGCTGATCGCGCTGCACGCCCCGATCAGCCCGAGCGCGCTCGCCCGCCGGGCCGGGCTGCACCCGGCGACGATGACCGGCATCCTCGACCGGCTGCAGCGCGGCGGCTGGATCGTCCGCGAGCGCGCCCCCGAGGCGGCCGACCGGCGCGCGATCACGGTGCGCCCGCTGCGCGACCGCAACGCTGAGATGTTCCGCCTCTATTCGGGGATGAACGCGGCGATGGACAAGCTCTGCGCCGAGTACAGCCAGGCCGAGCTCGAACTGATCGCGGACTTCCTGCGCCGAACGACCTCGGCCGGCCACGACGCCACCGAGGACCTCTCGGCCGGCACGACGTAGTGGTGTGCGGTGCTCAGCTGATCGTGATGGTGGTGGGGGCCGCGGTGGAGCGGGGGTTCGTGCGGATGGTGACCTCCTCGCCGATGTCGCTGTCGTCGGCGAGGGCGCGGTACACCGAGGCCACTGACGGGCTTATGCCAGCGTTCTTGCCGGTCGTGGTCTTCACCTTCTCCGCGATCTCTGGCACGGCGTGCCGTTGGCCCGCAGGGCGCGGGCGAAGGTGAGCATGTGCCCATCGCCTCGATCGCGCGACCGGAAAAACAGCAATCCAAGATCAAAACGCGGTTGCGGGCCCGAGCGCCCGCGAGGCACTCCCGAACATGACTGATCGGAAGTCCGGACCATCGCAACCGCCCGCTGCGCGTACTCCGCAAAGCGAGATGCAATTGTCCTGTCGCGTCAACGAGTTGATCAGTTGTCTGATCTGCAGTGATGCGATGAGGACACTGGCTTCGACGTGGCTGCCGGAGCTGCGTCCTGGTCCGTGAAATTTGCTTTCCTCGGCGTGTCCCCGAGATGCTGCTGCCGACATGCCGAGCTATCCACCGGAGACGAATTTGGCGGTGCCGCGAGTCCTGATCGGGCACTATCAACGGATGGGTATGTTGGATGCAGTCGCAAGCAGAGTCGCTGGTGGGGCAACCGTGGAGTTCCGGCCAAGTGGCTCCTCGATGGTTCCCCTGATACGGAGCCGGCAGCAGGTGGTCGTCGCTCCGGTCGACCCGTCAAAGCTGGAAGTAGGCGACATCGTTCTCGCGCGGGTCACCGGGACGGTGTACTTGCACCTGGTGTCGGCGGTGGACCAAGCTCGTCAGCGGGTGCAGATCAGCAACAACCGAGGCCGCGTCAACGGCTGGACCAGCCATGACCGTGTCTTCGGTATCTGTCTGGCAGTCGAGGGTGTCGCCCGGACTGGCGCGGAGGCCAAGACTCTCGGGACCTCCTCGCCAGCCGCCTCATAACCGCCGTTGACTGCAAGCAAACAGAATTGACAGCGCCTCTCACGGACCTGACCGTCAGCACGGGTTGATGACAACCGTTGTCTTCAGCTCCGGTGCTGTCAGCCGCGTTGACCTGTGCCAATGCTTCAAGGCCAGTGTCAGCAGGGTCCGATGACTGGTTGGGATTTCTTTCTCGGCGTGTCGCCGGGGCGTCCGACGACCGAGGCAGCGCGCTGCTCGCCGAGGACGACCGCGAGAGCCTCGCGTATTTGCCGATTCTCGGCTTCCAGCTGGCGATTTCGTTCGGCCATGACCTCAAACCTCCGCTGCAGCGACGTGTCGGATGCGCGTTGCCGGTCAGGAAGGCGTTGCCCGCCGGGCGCTGGATCCCTCCGGGTGCGCAGTTGTTCGATCTCGGCGCGCAGGTCGGGCTGGTTATAGAGCCAGGACCGAGAGACCCGCCCTTCGCGCGCCACCGCGTCGAAGGAAATCGCTTGTCCCGCATGTCCATACGGCGCAACGCCGCAACAGCGCGGCGCCGTGTGGCAGTGGCTCGGCGCCGCGCGGCCGTGACGATGTGGTGGGAGTTGTCAGCCCGCATGGGTGGTGTCCGTGTCCTCGGTCGCGGCTTCCTCGATCTCGCTGATCATGCGGTTGAGGTTGGTCACCACCTGCTGGTTCATCTCGACCATGCGGGCTTGGCCGCCGAGCTCGGACACGTCGATCAGGGTGAGGGTGCGGCGGCGTTGTTCCCGCAGTTCGGGCAGGAACTCCGGGCCAGTGAGGAAAACTGGACATGTCAAGCATGCGTTGGCGTGCGGGCAGGTGCGTTGCAGCGGCAGCCCGCAATAGCCGTTCGGCAGGGTCTGGGTGGACATGCCGTAGCGGGTCTTGACCCATTGTGCTTGTGCCAGAGGGCCTTCGGGGTCGATCGAGACTCGTTCGCCTTTGATGTCGACCTTGGTTGCCTCCTGCCAATGGCGACGCACGGTCTGATCGGTGATCTTGCGTAGTAGGAGGTCATTCGGTGCGATTCGTGGTCGAGTAGTACCCGCGAATACGACAGTGAAAATGATGCCCGACGACCACCTGGACGGGTGACTGCATACCCTACTGCGGGTATCACGAGCCATATGTGATCCACGGCGAGGACGGTCGCGTGACCGCAACCTCGACGGCATCGGCTGGCAGCGCTCAACTCTGCCGAGAAGTGCAACGCCTGCCACGCCGCAGAGTTGACTACCTGCTACCGCATCCGCCGTGACACCTACGGTCGGCAGCCCTGGACCCTGGCCCCTGGAAGCCTGCGAAACCCGGACCGACTGACCGTGTCCGCACGCGCCACCGTTCTTGATACCGGTTCAACGCTCGGCGCCCCCTGCGGACTGCCTGCGGGAGCCGCCAGGATGACGACGCCGTCAACGTTGACGCTGGCGAACATTTCACCCGGCTTGGCGGACGAGTCGCGGATTCCAATCCCGATCAGTCCGTTGCCTCCACCATCTACCGGCGGCTCTTCCGCCAGCGGCCTCGCCGTGCTCACGCCGAACGAATGCGTTGATCGAGCTCGTCTAGGTCGTCACGCAAACGACGTAGCTCACGGGCATGCTGGCTCAGCCGCTGGGAGTGCCGCTCGACGCGCCTCTGAAGGTCCTCGAAGTCACCCGTCGCGGCGAACTCGTCGTCTGACGCGTCTTCAGCGGTAGAGCTTTCCATCGAACAACCTCCGGACTCACCCTGTGTGTTCAAGGTGCGTCGACCGCGTACCCGGCATCGCAGTCACCTAAACCGGACAGTGGCAGTGAGCCCATCTGGTCGTGATCCTGGTCGTAGTGCCCCTTACGTCGGTGGTCGGGGTTGGCCCGACGTGTTCTGCCGCACTTTGCGCACCCAGTACCGGCTCAGCCACGGCTGTCCGACGGAGTTGACTCTCATTGCACAATTGCGCGACGCTGGGACCGCTGTGCTGCGTGAACCGGCCGATATGCCGTGGGGTGAGCGCGTGGCCTATGTTGCCGACGATACGAGCAGTTGCAGCGCTGGTGGCACAGGATGTGCACAACCAGGTGCGGTCGCTTCCGGTGACCAGCGGTGGCGCGTCGGCGAAGCGCATGCGGCATGCCGGGGGTGGAGATGATGCCTGGCCCCCGCGCCCGCAGCCCAGTCCCCCTGGGTGAGACATGTAAACGGGCACGGGCGCGCTGGCGGGTCCGGTCCGCAACGGACTGGCCATGCCCCAGTCACACCAGACCGGGGGGATTCCTGCTGCCTGCCACGGCTGTCTGGACGCGGTCGCCGGCACCCGCACCGACGACGACCTCGCGGACCTAGTCGGGTTCGAGACGCTGCCCGCTCCCTTGCGGAGCGTGCACACCCGACTGGCCAGCAGCCTCGATGGCGGGAACCAACGCACCCGAGGAGCCGATCCAGTCAACTGTCGCCATCGGAGTCACCTCCGGGTTTCGGATACGGCCAGGCCGGATACAACTGGTCAAGTGAGGGGTCCAGAACATCACGAACTCGTCCTGGCCGGGCGGTACCGGTTGGCGCACGTGATCGGGCGCGGAGGAATGGGTGCGATCTGGTCCGGCTGGGATGACATTCTCGATCGGGCCGTCGCGGTGAAACAACTCGTGCCCTGCAGTGACGCCGAGCCCCCCGAGACCATCGAGCAACTGTGGGACCGCGCCCGCATGGAGGCCGCCGCCGCAGCACGCGTCCAACACCCTCGTGTAGTGGCCGTGTACGACCTCGTCGAACACCAGCAGCGCCCGTGGATCATCATGCAGCACGTCCAGTCCTGCCCGCTGTCCCACATCATCCACGAGCACGGCCCGCTGCCCGTCTGGCAGGTCGCCGAACTCGGCGCCCAAATCCTCGACGCCCTGTGTGCCGTCCATGACCACGGAGTGCTCCACCGCGACGTCACCCCAGGCAATGTGCTGATCGACCACCATGATGCCTACCTCGCCGACTTCGGCATCGCCACCCTCGACGGCGCCACCGCTCCCGGCCCCCTGGCGGGCACCCCGGCCTTCGTCGCGCCCGAATGCGTGCGGGGACAGCGCCCCGAACCCGCATCGGATGTCTGGGCGCTGGGCGCCACCCTCTACACCGCGATCGAAGGCCAGTCACCCTACGCCCGCGAGGACGCGATGGCCTGCCTGACCGCCACGATCACCGAACCTCCCGCCCCGATGCTCCACGGCGCGCCGCTGCAACCACTACTACGGCGCATGCTCGCCGACGACCCCGCCACTCGACCCGCACCCCACGAAATCCGCCCCGTATTGCACCAGGTGGCCGCCGCCCCCCTGGCCTCCGGACAGGCCCGACACAGCCTCTCATCTCAGCACCCTGCCGCCGATCCTGTCCCCAACACCGCGGTGCGGACGCGCCACAACGAGGCGCCGCTCACTTCCGCGCACCCGGACTGCTGCCTGGACGGCCGCCACCACACGAGTGCGGGTAGCAAGGATCCCTCAGTACGCCAGCGCCTCCGGCCTCAAGATCTTCTTCAGCCGACCTCGCGGTGCGCGTAAGCCACTGGCCGCGCGTCAGAGAGTTCGAGGCGATGGAACCGCTGCCCCAAGGACGCGGGCGCCAAGCACGCCGGGCCGTCAAGGTCAGGGGACAGGATGAACGCGTTGTCGGGAAGCGGATTGCCGTCGGTGTGGGCGCGCTGGCGGCGGAGTTCGTGGTAGGCGGCCAGGAGTTGGGTTGTGTCACGGTCGACTGCGATACGGCGTTCTTGGTGCAGTTTGGTGTCTTCTCGACTAGGCCGTTGGTGGTGTGGGAGATGCTGGCGCGGGTGTGAATGACTTGGCGGTCGGCGTCGAAGTCCGACCAGCGCAACGCGCACAACTCGCCGCGGCGGGCGCCGGTGGTGATGGCGATCCAGATGGCGACCGCGACGAGTGGTTCCACCTGGTTCCAGGCCTCGGCGAGGATGCGAGCGACCTCGCTGGGGGTGGGCGGCCGCGGGCAGGGGCGTGGTTGTGGTGGTGGGGTGGCCTGTTCGGTGGGGTTGTCGGTGGTCCAGTCCCAGCGGATGGCGGAGCGGTAGGCGGTACTGAGCAGGAAGTGGATCTTGCGGATACTCGCGGCCGCTAATGGTCGGCATTGGTGCTTCTGGTGCCGGCCGTGCGGTGTTTCGGGTTGAGTGCAGTGGTCGCGGCAGCGGGCGAGTTCGGCATAGAACTCGTCCAGCATCTCCGCGGTGACGTGGCCGATCGGGTGTTGGCCGAGCAGGGGGTGGATGTGTTTGCGGTGATAGCCGCGGTAATTGTCCTTAGTGGAGCCAGCGAGAGGCATCATCGCGATGTGGCGGGTGACCAGTTCATCGAGAGTCGCTGTCAGGCGCGGGCCTTCTCGCTGGTCCACGGTCCGGATCAGCCGTAACCGGGCTTGTTCAGCCCGATCTGCGGCGTCAGGTCCAGCCGGGATGGTTTCGCTGAGATACCGGGCACGTCTGGTGCCGGGCTCGAGGCCCGCGTACACCCGTACCCGAAGCGAACAGCTGGGCAACACATCGACGCAACCACGCGGACGAACACGCCGCTGCGCGCCACGGCGCTCATGACATCACCGCCCACGCGCCATCACGTGAAACAAGACACGCCAACGCTGTTCGAGCAGTGACTGCCGCCCTCGGGCGCCGCAAATCGCATGTGGATCTGGTGGTACCACCTCGGCGCGGATTTGTTCGCGGTCCTGTCGTGCACCGGAGCCGGACGGCCCTTCGCGCTTTGCTACCTAAAGGCTGAGACGACCGTCCATAGTGGTGCGTATCGTTGCGCCGTGTTCCGGTCGATGTTCCGCGACCCGGGCTTCTATGTGATGGACGAGCCGGAGTCGGCGTTGTCGGCCACCGCGTGCCTGCACCTGGTCGCCCTGATGCACGAACTCGGCGAAACAGGGCCCAGGTGACGTGGTGGTGCGAGTCTTTGCAGTGACCGAAGAAAGTTGTGTCAGTTCCGGGGCGTTGTGAGATGTCTGTCTCCTTGGGTCTGCTCCGAACGGCCGCTTACCGGGTGGTGGTTGGTGTGCCACGCTTCGGTCCGTTTGTTTGGTTCGCGTGAGGCTGAGCGCGCACGTTTACCCTGAAGGGGGTTGTGGGATGACGGGCCACAGAGTGGTCCGGCCATTTGGCCTGCACATGTTACGGGCGATGGTCGTGTCGTTGGTGGTTGTTCTTGGTGTGACGGTGGGGGAGGTGCCCGCGTCAGCGGCTGCGCCGCCGTCGGATGTTGTGGCGAAAAGTATTGATCCGCGCGATTTGCCGGTTTTGCCGTCTAAACCTGTGTCAGCGCCAGGTTCTTCCCCGGTGGCGGAGAAGGCGGATTTCATCCCGATGTCCACTTTGGTGGGCGGCGGTGGGAGCCGGTTCGATCCGCAGCGGTCGAGGTTGCAGTCGCGGTCGATGTTCGCGGAGGAATACCTCAACCCTGACGGGTCACGGACGGTGCGGCAGTCGTCGCAGCCGTTGAACGTGCCGGATGGTCAGGGTGGTTGGCGTCCGGTGGATACGACGCTGGCCCGTAGTGGTGCCCGGGTGAAGGCGAAGGCGCAGGGGTTGTCGCCGTCGATGGCTGACAAGGCCAACGACCCTGAGGTCGTGTCGGTCGCGGTGGACGGTAGGCGGGCGTCGCTGGCGCTTCCGGGTGCGGCGGCGAGCGCGGTGCGGGTCGAGGGGAGCAAGGCGGTCTACGAGAACGTGCTGCCGGGCACTGATCTGGACTACGAGATCACGCCGGGCTCGGTCAAAGAGACGATCGTGCTGAAAACCCAGCCTCAGCCTGGTAAAGCCACGTGGCGGTTCCGTTTGGCCACCGATGGTTTGACGCCCGCTGTCGCCGCGGACGGCACGGTCCGGCTCTCCGACGCCGCGGGTGTGGTGAAGCTGGTGATGCCCCCGATCGAGACCTGGGACTCTTCGGGCAACGCGGACCGGACACCGGCGATGACCGGCGGCCGGTATGGGCTCGAACGGGACGGCGCACAGTGGGTGTTGACGGTGTCGGTGGACGAGGCCTGGTTGCGCGACGCGCGTCGGGTGTACCCGGTGCGGGTCGACCCGACGTTCACTTTCGGTGTGGTGTCCTCGCAGTCCTACCGCTCGGACAACTACACGTGTGAGAACTGCGGACTGCGGATCGGCAACAGCCTCAACGAACGCGACACCTACAACCGGACCGCGCTGCGGTTCGACTATTCGTCGTTGTATGGCAAGACCGTGGTCGGCGCGCGGATGGATGTTACTCGCAACACGGGCGTGGTGGGGTCGGTCAAGACCTGGAACACCGAGCTGTATCACGCGTCCGCGTTGAACTACAACGGCCTTGGCGCTAAGCTGGCTAGCGCACTGGTCGGCGATGTCGGCAGTTTCTCCTCGGCCGACCTGACCGGTTTCCTGCGGCATGTGGTCGATACCAAGCAGGCGTCGTATCTCATGCTGATCGGCAGCGAAGCTTCCGGTGTGTGGACCTACAAGAACCTCAACGCCACCCTTAGCGTCGACACCGGCACAGCTCCACCGGCTGCGGTGCTGTCCGGGCCGGCGGACAACAGCGTGACGACCTCGTTGACACCGACGCTGTCGGTGAACCCGGTGACTGATCCCGATGGTGATCCGGTGAAGTACTGCTTCCGGGTGGCGACCGGTCCGGACGCGAAATCCGGTGTCGTGGTTGATTCCGGGTGCATCTCCACACCGACGTGGACTGTCCCCACGGGGGTGCTGCAAGACGGTGTCGCCTACACCTGGCAAGCCACGACCGCCAGCGGGATCACCATGACCACGCCGCCGTGGATTGGGCATCTCAAGGTCGATCAGCGTATCGGTGATCGTGGTCCGTCTCCTGTGGACACGGTGGGTCCGTTCACGGTGAACTTGGCCAACGGCAACGTCACCACCCAGTTGACCTCGCCGACGTTCAACACGGTCGGCGGTAACGCGGGTCTGACGTTCACCTACAACTCGCAGCAGACCGATCCGAAGGGGCTCAAGGCCTCGTACTTCGCGGACCTGTCGCACAACGGGATCATCAACGACGCGCAACAGCCGGTGCTGGTACGAACCGAGCCGCAGGTGAACGTCAACTGGGACGTCGAGTCACCGTTCGCGCCCGCGCTGGGGCCGGACTGGTTCGTCGTGCGGTGGGAAGGGTTCTTTCAAGCACCAGCGAACGGCAGCTACCAGTTCGCGGGCGTGCACGACGACGGCGCGGTGGTGTGGGTTAACAACACCAAGGTCTACGACGTCAACAAACCCAGCGACGTCAACTGGACCGAGTCGGAGAACACCGCGGTGACCCTGACCGCGGGACAGCGCGTGCCGATCAAGGTCGAGCTGGCCGAGGCCACCCACAACGCCCAGATGCGCCTGTTCGTCCGCACCAAGGACGGGTCGACCGTCCCGTCGCAGATCGTCCCGGCGGACTGGTTGTACTCCTCAGATCTACCGACCCTGCCGCAGGGCTGGACGCTGTCGTCTGATCTGGACGGTACTGGTGCGTCGTACACCGAGGCGAAGATCGCCGACCAGTCGATCGTGCTGACCGACGCGGCAGGTGCCAAGCACACCTGGACCAAGAAGAGCACCGGCGGCTACACAGCCCCACCAGGCGAGACCGGCATCCTCGGCTTGGACTCCGCGGGCCGGGTCACCCTCACCGAGGGCTCGGAGGTCTTCTCCTTCCGCACGGACGGCAAACTGGACTCGCAGAGCAGCGTGGTGGACTCCCGCAAGTCGGCGATGCTGCGCAACCTCTACGACGGTACGCCCTCGCGGCTGCGGGAGATCAAGGACCCAGTGTCCGGCCGGTCACACGTGTTGCACTACAACCGTGCCAACGACGACTGCTACGGCGGCGTCAAGCCTCCGCCCGGTGCGGATCTACTGGCGCCGTCGCAGATGCTGTGCCGTGTCTCCTATTGGGACGGCACCGAGACGCGTCTGTGGTACGCCCAGGGCAGGATCGTCCGGGTCGAGGACCCAGGCTCGGAGATCACCGATATCGGCTACAACGCCCAGGGTTTGATCGAGGCCACCCGTGACGGCCAAGCCAACGACTGGCTCGCCGCCGACCTCGCCGGTCGCCGTCAGTACGAGGGGGAAGTGACCTACGCCGTCCTCTACCAGACCAACTCGGGCGAGAAACCCAAGGTCAACTGGGCGCTGGCGTCGATTCCTGCTATCGGGCAACCGCGACCGGGACACTCCTACCGCTACGATCCCGCAAACCGGCAGACCTTCGTCGACGTGCTCGGGCTCTCACCAGCCATCGGCTACAACACGAGAATCACCTACGACGAAGCCGACCGGGCACTCACGGCCACCGACGCCACCGGCAAAACGACCAGCCAAACCTGGAATGTCAAGGACCAGAAACTCACTTCCACGGACGCGGCAGGCAGGGTCTCGACCACGGTCTACGACCACGCCGACCGGCCCACCGACACCTACGGCCCCGCCCCCGGGTCGTGCTTCACTGGGCAGCAGCCCACATCGGCGTGTACGGCCACGCTCCCGCATAGCCACACCAACTATGACGAGGGTATGAAGGGTCTGTCGGTCGCCTACTACGACAACGAAATCCTCGCCGGCGCACCCAAGGTGTACGCGACCGGCATCGGCGACGCGGACGGGAAGCTGCTGCGTAACTGGGGCGAGGGCGCTCCCACAGCAGGCATTCCGGCCGACCACTTCTCGCTGCGTGCCACCGGCGAGATCCTGCTTCCGCAGGCAGGTGACTACACACTGCGGATGCTGGCGGATGATGGCGTGCGGGTCTGGGTGGACGATCAGATCGTCGTTGACGACTGGATCGTCACCCCGGCGAAGTGGCGTCAGGGTGTCGTGCACGCCGACGCTCCTGGAACCGTGAAGCGGATCCGCGTGGACTTCTTCGACGCCACGTCAGCCGCAGTGCTGGAGACGCACTGGACCACCCCCAGCGGTGTCCATGAACCCGTACCGGGTACCTCTCTGCGTCCCCGGTACGGCCTGGCCACGTCGACTGTGACGTCCGAATCGGACGGTGTCGCTGACCGCACCTCCGCTACCCGGTACGACGACGCTGGGCTGGACCCGGTGTTCGGCGTGCCCACGAGGACCATCAATGATCCCATGGGCTTGCAGTTGACCGGAGGCAACGGGCACGAGCCAGTGGGCAGCGGCTATCTCCGCAAGATCAACAAGACCATGTCCAACGGCGCCCAGACCACCTACGGCTTCTACGGCGACACCGAAACTCGCGTCAATCCCTGTGTGACTGGGAGTCCAGCGGTCAACCAGGGCGGCATGGCCAAGCTGACGACCTCCGCGACACCGGCCTCCGGTCCCGCTCGCGTTGACGAGCAGATCTACGACGCGTCTGGTCGAGTGGTGGCCAAGGCGACGGCCGGGGACTGGGCGTGCACCACCTATGATGCCCGAGACAGGCCGGTCGATCAGTCCATCCCCGCTTCGTCGACATCAGGTGCCCGTACCGTGCACCGGGACTACGCGGTCAATGGCGATCCGTTGACCACGTCGGTCACCGACAACACGGGAACCGTCACCACGGTGGTCGACCTGGTCGGCCGAGCAGTGGCATACATCGATGCGCATGGCACGCGCTCCGAGACCACCTATGACAGGGCAGGTCGTATCACCGCGCAGAAAGTGATTCCGCCGAACCCGGCAGATCCGCCCCAGGTGACCATCCCGACCTACGATGACGCAGGCCGCTTGCTCACCACCAAACTCGGCGACACCGTCCTGGCCACTGTCACCTTCGACACCGCCGGTGAACTGGCCTCGGTGTCCTACGCCAACGGGTCGTCGCTAGCGTCCGTCGGCAGGGACAGCGCCGGCCGGACAGTCTCGCAAACCTGGAGAACCAGCGACGGCCACGACGTGACCTCAGCGGTCGACCGGACGCGAGCGGGCACCATCACCAACGAAACTCTCGCTGGTGGGGACGCCAGGCCCAGCGCGCCGAACTACGTGTACGACACGGCCGGACGACTGACCGAGGCGTGGGTGACGGGACACCACTACACCTACGACTTCACCTCCGCCTCTTCCGCGTCCTGCCCAACCGGGACCAACGCCAACGCTGGTAAGAACACCAACCGCATGCGGCTACTCGACCAAACCCCTGCAGGCACAGCGGAAACCGGCTACTGCTACGACGCGGCGGACCGGCTCCTGGCCACTCTCGGCGCCAATGCGGTCACCGGTGTGACCTACAACGCCCATGGCGGCGCCACGCAATTCACCTCCGGAGACGCGGTCACCACACTGTCCTGGGACGGTGCTGACCGCAACACCTACGTCCGTACTACCGGTGCCAACCCCGCGGTGGTGAATTACACCCGCGACGCCACCGACCGGATTATCCGCCGCCAGGCCGATCAAGGCGACACGACGACGGCGGTGTTGTACGGCTACACCGGCACCGACGACAGCGCGGACCTCACCCTGGACAGCGACAAACGACTTACGTCCCTGTCATTCTCGTTGCCTGGCGGAGTGCTGTACACGGCGAAAACAGGCGCCCAGCCGAGTTGGGATTATCCATCGGTCAAGGGTGATCTGGTCCTGTCGGCCGACAGCGCGGGCAAGCAAACCGTGGCGCTGCGGACCTACGATCCGTTCGGACAACCCCTGGCCGCGGACGGCACGGTGGACAACCAGGGCGTCCCGGACAACCAGCCAGGCAAAATGGACTACGGCTGGCTCGGGCAATACCAACGGCTCTACGAGCACGCTGGTTCGCTGTCGCTGGTTCAGATGGGAGCCCGGCCTTACAGCCCGCTCCTGGGCCGGTTCCTGTCCGTCGACCCGGTCGAAGGTGGCTCCGCCAACGACTACGACTACACCGCGGCCGACCCGATCAACCACACCGACCTCGACGGCAACTGCTTCTGGGACGCCTGCGTCGGAGAAGGCATGCTGGTCGTCGGCGCTGTGACGCTCATCGGCGGCTGGTTCCTGGTCAAAACCCACCCCATCCACATCCCCGTACCGCACTTCGGCGGCAGCTCCTCAGCGGGCGGGAGCACTGCCGCTGCACCGCACGTTTTCAAGGGCGGGTGGGCCATCGGCGCCAACACCCGCCAAGGCATTGAGTGGGGAGTCGGCGGGATCAAAGCGCCGACCAACTACAAGCCGAACAGCGGCAACAGTGGCAAGAAGTATCCAAGCAAGAATGCCGCCAAGAGCGCGGCGAAGCGTGACGCCGTACGTACGGGTGGGCGGGCCAGGTATCGAGGGCCGTGCTCAAGCAACAACCACGTTCATTGCGACTACTACCGTACGAAAGAAGACGCTAAAAGAGGGCGTAAGAAGGATAGAATCGGAACGCGCCACTACTACTGGTAGAGTTATGGGTCCTGGAGGAAAAAGATACGGGAAGAATGATGAACGAGCCTCGATATGATCAGGGTGATCTCATCGGTCCTGATGGAAGTCGGTGGGCGGAGATCACGGGCTGGCTTGAACCCGACGAAGTCGTGGAATACAAGAAGGCCGGCGCTGTCATCGCGATCGACGACTGCGATGGCTGGGTGTGGGATGCCCCGTTGGACGGTGCGACAATGAAGCGTGTCGTCACCGGCACGCAGTCTCATCGACTCACACGACCGAAATATGAAGACGAGACCATTTTGGCATCAAGCCTGTGGGTGTCCGACGACGGCGCGCGACGAGTCGTGGTGCTGAGCGAAGAGAACGCCAAGAGCCTGAAGATTATCCAAGACATTCGTGGTGACTACAATCACGTAGAAGAGCTTGGGCGATTCTCTTCGTTCTCTTCTTAAGGCTGAATACTGAATAGTATATGGTGACTGGGCCCCGGCTTGAAACTTCAACCTTTCGAGCCGGGGCTGGTTACGACCGGCCGAGTCGTGTTTGTCATAGCCGTAGTGATCGGATCGGGGCGCACGGCTGGCAGCCGCGGGTGCGAGCGGAGCTGACCGCGCTCGGCGAGACCGCACCGGGAACGACCGATGCCCTCGATCTCGATCTCGGCCATGATCGACGCGACGGTGTTCTCGCTCACCGTCTCACCACCGGCCTGCAGCTCGGTCGTGATACGCGGGGAACCGCAGCCTCGACCTTGTACTTGGCATGGGCAGGAGAGGGGTCGGACGAGCCTAGTTCGTTGCGCTACGAGGTCAAGAAATAGCGACTCAGCACTGTGTGGTGTGCTGCCCGGGAAGGCCGAAAAGGGTCCACTGTTCCGGAGCCTGGTGAGTAGGACGCGAGAAGCCTGCCACCGTGCCTGAAACACCGCAAAACAGCAATCCCGCTTGTGTTGCGTCCGGGCTTGTCTCCAGTACGCGGGCAAGTTGATCAAGGAATGTTCCCTGGGGATCCGTGTTGCGCCAGGAGGTGATCACGTCGCTTGCCGACGCGTGCCTTGTGTTGTACGTGAACCTCTCCGGCATCAACCGTTGCAGCGTCTCATAGTCGCGCTGGCAAGCGGCTTTATGTACCTGCGGGACGAGATCGGCGTCGCGCCACTCCAGTTTCCTACCGTTTCGGGTTGTTCGCGCAAGCTCACCGCACGCGGGCGACGGTGGAGCGGTCGCAGTATTCGAGGGCTGGACAGACGGCTCCACGCGCTTCGGTAGCGGCGGAGCTTCGGCGTGCCACATCACGAGCGTGTCCGAGTTGTGGGACGAAGCCCCCAACAGCACCGCCTTGTTCCGACTGACCGTGACATCGTCGAATCCCAATACGGTGTGGAACTCGTTGTCACGGACCGGCATTCGAGTCCATCCAGAGCCGTCGGCTGAGTACCACACCAATCCTGCTTCCTCACGGCCTTCACCACCGTACGTGTGACCGACGGCGATGAACCCGGAGCCCCAGTCACGCATCGCGGTAACGACGACCTCGTCGGCCGGGACCACGCCGGCATCGGGCAGTCGACCAGGGTCCAACTTGGCTTGACGCCACACTCCGTCACGCCGGTACCACGCCTGTGGCAGCTGCGCCTCAGAATTTGGTTTACGGGCGAACAGCACAACCGTCGACGCATTGCCGCTCACATGGAGGAATCCACCCGTATCCGGGAGCCCCGCAGTGACGTCCTGCCAACGCGTTCCATCCACCGAGGACAGAACCGTCTGCGCCGCAACCATCAGGAAGCCGCTCGAGGTCGCCACCGCATCGACGGACAGCCCCGTTTCCTCGTCCGGCTTGGTGATTTTCGTCATCGATCCAAAGGACTGGCCATCGGTCGACATCCACACATAGACGCCTTGATAGCTCGGTGGGTGAAAGTTGTCGACGCCGACGACAAGCACACCACGCGGCCCCGCGGTGATCTCAACCTTGAGACGCTCCCGGGACTCGATCTTGAGGCCACCGGGGTCCAGGGGGACCGCGTGCCACCGTTGGCCGTCCTCGGTGCGCCACACCGTCAACCCACGATCCGACCAGGCAAGGAAATAGCCAGAAGAGCCATAGCCCGCGACCGTGTGCCCTTCGCCCGCCACGGCCGCAACCACGCCCTCGGGTGACACGACGCGCCACTCACGGCCGTCCTTCGACGTACGAACCGTGCCATCGTCAGCCACCAGCAGCCCGCCATCCCACCCCGCACGCTGTCCCCTTCCCAATTCGACGGGCACCCCGTGCGACGACTTGATCCACTTTGGCAGGTCGCCCGGTTTCGGCTGTCCAGGTGACGCGGAAGTCCCAGACGGCGACGGTACGGGATTGGTGGTGCACGCCCCCGCGAGAAGCAGCGCGGCCACTAGGACCAGCCTGGTCAACATGGTGTCCACACCTTGGCCGCGGAGTTAAAGCAGGATGTGCGCGCAGCGATGGCCGAAGTCGTACGGAAAGGTCTCCCTGAGTCGTCAACCACCAACTCCCCGACGTCAGCCCCGGAAGTCCAGTTGAGCCGCAACCGCCACTCGATGTCTCCTTGCTCGGTTTCGGGAGTGATCACCAATTGCTCGACTTCGTCCTCATTGACCTTGTAGGGAAACGACACGGTGCCGGGCTTCGCCACGATCCGCGGCTCCGCCGCGTCTAGGTCGAGCTCGAACTTTTTTGGCGGTACTTCTCCTTGAGCCCCGACCGCGCGACCTTCAGTTCTCTGGGCGAGTCGAGTACGACGATTCGGCCGTCGACCACGAACGCGACCCGGTCGCACAACTGGTCCGCGGTGGCCATGTCGTGCGTGGTCAGGAAGATGGTTTTGCCGCGGGCTTTCTCGCGCAGCACGATGTCCTTGACCTTGCGGGCGTTGACGGGGTCCAGCCCGGAGGTCGGCTCGTCCAGGAACAACAGGTCGGGGTCGTGCAGCAGGGCACGAACGAAGACCAGTCGCATCTGCATTCCCTTGGAGAACTTGCCGACCCGAGTGTTGGCGTCCTCGGCGAGACCGACGGAGTCGAGCAACTCGATCGGGTCCAGTGTGGACTTGTTGTAGAGGGAGGCGAAGAACCGCAGGTTCTCCAGTGCGGTGAGTTTCTGGTAGTGGTTGGGCAGTTCGAAGGACACGCCGACGCGCTGGTAGTAGTCCTGTCCCCAGTCGGCCGGGTCTTTGCCCCACACCGAGACAGCGCCGCCGTGCCCGGTCAGCAGGCCGATCAGGATTTTCTGGGTGGTGGACTTGCCCGCGCCGCTGGGGCCGAGGAACCCGAAGATCTCGCCCTTGCCGACGGTGAAGTCCATGCCGCGCACGGCGGGTTCGGTGCTGCCGGGGTAGGTGAAGGTGAGGTTGTCGACCTCGATCACGGCCATGGTTCGACTATACTGAGTTTTCGCATTTTTGCGAATGTTGGATAGTATTAGGATCGCGTCAGGATCATGGAGGGATGCTGGTGGACGACTCGATGGAGGCGGCTGAGCGCCTCGCGCTGACACTGGCCAGCGGCGGCATGCAGCGGATGACCGCTCGGGTGATGTGCGCGTTGTTGTTCGCTGAGCAGGAGACGGTGACCGCGGGCGAACTCGCCGAGTGGCTCACCATCAGCCCTGGCACGGTTTCGACCGCGATCAAGTCGCTGACGTCGGTCGGGTTGATCGAGCGGGTGCCCGCACCCGGCAGCCGCCGGGAACACTTCCGGTTCCGTGACGACGCCTGGGCCATCCTGATGTCGAGCCAGAACGAGATCGTCAAGGTCATGCAGGAGTCCGCGAACGAAGGGATCGACGCTGTCGGCGAGAACAGCATCGCCGGGCGCCGCCTGGTCGAGATGCGCGACTTCTACACCTACGTGATGGCCGAACTCCCCGCCATCATAGATCGCTGGCACGCCCGTAAGCGCAACGAGTAAGCCAGGATGCGGGCGGCGACCGCATCGAGAGCCGACCGCTGACGGCACGCGTGCTTGTCGACATGGTGTTGACGGCACGTTCACCCAAGGTTCCTGTGGACCAGATCCGTGTCCGCCGAACTACACGCCAGGGTGAATACGACTGACAAGCGGCTGCACGGGTGCGCGGATAAGGTGGCGATAAGAGGGTGTCTCATGTGGTTGATCATGATCTGTCTGGATCATTCTCGTGGATAATGATCTGTCGCTGAGGTTGATGCCGGACGAACTGTGGGCGCTGGCGCAGCCGTTGATCTCTTGGTTTGAGGCGCGTCCGCAGGGCGGCGGAACAGCACCGGTGGATGACCGGGCGGTGGTCAGACCGGGGATGAATCCCGCGATGCCGACCAGCAGGAACACGACTCCGACGACGAGTGCCACCAGCCGCGCGGGAGTGCGCGTGGGGTGCTGTACTTCCGCATTGCCCTCACTACCCGACGTATGGAGGGGCAAACATCTTCGACTGGCCGTCTATCACCCGTCGCATGCGGGTAGTCCAGTGCTGAGTGAAGAGGTGAGCGCGATGGCGTATTCCGGGGCGTTGCTGTACGACGGCGAGCGGTGGACGCAATGGCGAACAGGTCAGGAGCCGGAGGTCGCCGAGCCATGGCTACTGCTCGCCGTGCACGGCAGTGACCACGTCGAAGTCCGTTACCGTCCACATAGGTCTGCTTCTGGTGTTGTCCATCTTGGTCGGAAGCCGGTTGGAGCTATCGAGACGGACGTGGCCGGTGAGGCCGCGGCGTTGGCGGACTGGTGGGTGGCTGTCCACGGCGACGCCCGGCGGCGACGCGAGATCGAGGACGTGATGACCGGTTACCTGACCAACCGTCCGGCGCGGGCCGGTCACGACGGCGACCAAGTCGATGAAGGCGACGAATTCGCCGACGTCAAAGCCAGCCGCCTGCTCGTGGCACTCGGCCTTCCCGTGCCTGACCGGCTGGTCCAGTGACCGTCTGTCGTACACGTGAAATGATGCCAGCACGACCACGGACGCAGTCGGTTGACCAACGCGGTGCGCTGGACCACCAGATCGTGTCGATAGTCGACCAGCAGCTTCACGTCGCGGGTGGGCCCGTCCAAGCGGGCCATGGCCAGATTCGGTTAGCGCAGAGCCGCCTGCGCGGCCGCCAAAGCGTTAATCTGAGCGGATTGCCGGCTCGCGTCCGTCCGCCTCGGCGACAGGCCGCCATCAGCTGCGTGGACACGCGCACCACCGCGCCCGTCGCCGTGAGTGGTCACGTTCCAGGCGACGTGACATACCGGCAGTCCTCCACCGCGAACCGCACGTTCAGCGACCACGCGGCCCATTCCACGATCTTCAGATGGTCGTCGCTGGTGGTGCCGAGCGTTCGCTCGGCCGCACGAGTGTGTCATGGCATCACACGGTGGAGCCGATGATCCTGCGGTAGAGCGGCCGCGAGAGCTGGGCGTGGCGTGGTGATGACTTCCACCAGGTACGGACCCCAGGATCTGTCGTCCCTGGCGTTGACGAAGGCATGAGCGGGGTCACAGGTGGTTCTCAAGTCGAAGGCGAGGTGCCCCCAGAGTCGATAAAGGCGGGCGGGAGGGGCAGCCCGGCTCGCGTTGTTCTTTCGCCGGTGTCGCCTCGGGCAACCACACCTGCACACCATGTGGTTGACGTGTAACGATGACGTTTGATCGGCGCAGGTTGCGGCAATCCACGTCGTTCGGCCTTATGGGAGTAGGGTGGCCCGACGTTCTCCTGGACCGGTCGCTCGAAGCGCCGGCATTCCGCCAGGTGCCGCTCAATGAACTCGCCGCACCCGCGTTCCACCTGCCAGGCGCGGCCGGTCAGCTCAGCGGGCGATAAGGTGGGATGCAGCTCCGGCCAATCCAATTGGCACGTGCGTCGTAATCATCGACGACGAGTTCAATGGTTCATCGAGGCAAGTCGGACCAATTGGATATCACTGGTTCCGCCGATCAGTTCATCCATTCGAGGGTCCCACCGTCAGTGTGATTGGCGTTGATCAACCGATTCGCGTGGTCGCCGGTTGCAATTGAGTTGACCTTCTCCCGCGTGGTACGTTGCGGCTGACCCAGGAGAATGCTAGTCGGCGCAGCTGGCCGGTATTGTTCTGTACGGACATCTGGGGAGGGAATTGTGAACGCCGAATCAACTGTTGCCGCGCTGGCCGCGATCCGCGATTTCGCCGCGTCGCTCGACGAGAACGAGGATCTGGCCCGTCAATTCGTGCGGGATCCGCTCGCCACTCTCGACCACCACCGGCTCGACATCGCTTTCTCCGACCGGAGTGGCTACCGTTCGATGGGCGAGATGCTGGCCGGTATCGACGAACAGGCCCGACTGGCGACGCTGCGTTCGATCGCGGCGTTCACCACGAAGATGACGCCGAGGCAGGCGGCCGAATCGCCGGATGTTCTCGTTTTCGTCTTCGCCGTGGCAAACGCGAACGCAGGCGCGAACGCCAACGCTGGTGCCAACGCGAACGCGGGTGCCAACGCGAACACGGGTGCCAACGCCAACGCGACGGTGAACACCAACACGAACACCAGCGGTATGACACATCTGGTCAACGCGGTGTCGCCGACACACCGGGTCTCTCTTTTCGACGGCTACGACGATTCACCGGTCGCCAGAACGCTCGACGAACTGCGACTCACCCGGCATCGGCAGGTCGCGTTGCTCAAGCGTGCCGCGCTCGATGGAGATGTCCGGATCGATGAGTCGGCCCCAGCGACGGAAGGGGTCGAACAGCGCACGAGCGTTTACCGTTTCCAGGGTCGCGAACTTCGGGTCCAAGCGGAGATAGGCCCTGACGAAGTGCGGATCATCGACGCCTCGCTCGCGTGATGGGCGATTTATCCATTTGCTTGGTGTCGCCGCCCCTGTGCGAGCCGGGTGTGCCGAATCTGGCGATCGAGGAATTGGCCGACCGCGCACGACGCATGGGTCACCGGGCCGACACCGTGCACGCAGCATTGCTGCAGCCCACAGTCTTCCGCGACGATCTGATCCACGGAATCGGCGCGCAGGCGTGCTTCACGCCGCACTATTTCGACGTTGACGTGAACAGCTTCGTGGAACGCCTGGTCGATGCCGTCTATGCCGACTTCTCGCGGCGTGACCGAGTACGCGCGGATGCCAGGCAGGACATCGTCGACAAGTTCTTCTTCGGTGTGATCGAGGCGGAACGGTGCCTCGAGCGGATGCTGGCGGCTGTGCCGGCCGGGCAGTTCGACGTCATCGGCCTCTCAGTGGGCTTCGACTCGCAGAAGGTGCCCGCCGCGGCCTTCGCTCGCGCGCTGCGCCGGCGTGGGGACTCCGCGACGATCGTCGTCGGAGGGACCGGCACCGACGACGCCATGGGCCCGGCTCTGCTCGAGCGGTTTCCCGAGTTCGATCTGGTGCTCCAGGGCGAAGTCGACGACTCATGGCCATTGCTGCTCTCCCGGTTGTCGGCTGGAGCAGGCACGGCCGACGTTCCCGGCCTGGTCCACCGCGCGGGAGACGCCGTGGTGACGGTGCCCGAGGCACCGGTGTCCCGGTCGTTCACCGACGTCCGCGTGCCTGACTACAGCTCGTTCCTGGCACAACGGGCGGCCTCCGAATACACCACAGGCAACATGTGCCTGCTGGTCGAGACCTCGCGTGGCTGCTGGTGGGGCCGCAAGCACCACTGCACGTTCTGCGGGATCCGATCGGTGGACGACGAGTACCGGGCCAGGGAACCCGAGGACGCGGCCGCCATCTTCAGCGAACTGTACGACCGGTACCAGCCGGACCTGCTGTACTGCACCGACGCCATCGTCGCAGCCACCTACCAGGAAACGGTGTGGCCGGCCTTGCGCGACGCCAGGGCGGCTGGCCGGGATTGGCGGATCTTCTACGAGACGAAGTCCAACATGCGGCGCCGGGAGATCGCCCGGATGGCCTCCGCCGGCATCCTGCGGGTGCAGCCGGGAATCGAGTCCTTCTCGACGGAGTGCCTGGCGCTGATGGACAAGGGAACCACCGCGCTGCAGCAGATCGCGTACCTGAAGTGGGCACACGCCTACGGGGTCACCGTGAACTACGGGATCATCAGTGGGATGCCAGGGGAAACGCCGGACGCACTGAGGGAGATGACGCGGCTCGCCGCGCGGCTGCACCACCTGCCGCCACCCGCGGACGTCAACCGGCTCGCGTTGCACCGGTTCAGCCCGCACTTCAGGTCCCCGGAGAAGTTCGGTATCACCGGGGTGCGGCCGTTCCACACCCAGCGCATGATCTACCAGTGCTCGTCGCCGCTGCTCGACCGGTTGTGCTACCAGCTCGACTTCACGGTGCCAGACCAGCAGACCGACGAGTATGAACAAGCCAGGGACGAATTGGTCGAGGCGCTACAGGTGTGGCGTGAGGCGTTCCTCGCCGGTGCCGGTCTCTGGATGCGGGCCGAAGGCGGGTTGCGCATCGTGGGGCGTACCACTTCCGCTACGGACCTGGGAGTCGAGGTGATCGACGATCCGCTCGAGGTCCTTGTCCTGGACGGTTGTGCCGAGCGCCGCTCGCTGAGCAGGCTCGGTGAACGCGTGGATGCCGACGAGCAGCGCGTGGTGCGTGCGGCGGCTCGCCTGGAGGAACGCGGACTTCTTGTCCGGGAAGGAATGCAGGCGCTGAGCCTGCCGATCATCCCTGATCTCGACGCGGAGCGGGACGCCCAGTGGCACGCACCGCGGCTCGGGACCCTTGAGCCGATGAGGAGGTGAGCCGTGAACACCACCTGGCTGGGTTACCCTTCCTCGGCAGCGGTTGTGCCGGACCAGATGACGGTGTTGACCACGAGCTCCTGCACAGCTCGATGCGCGCATTGCCTGGTGCGGTCGGGCCCGGAACGCGACGACACCTTGCAGTACCGGCAGATCGTGCAAGCCGTGGAGGCCGCCCACACCGCCGGCCGGCTGTCCGTCGTGGTGTTCGCGGGCGGCGAGCCGACGACACTCGGCGAACAACTGCTGGACGCGATCGCCCACGTCAACAGCCTCGGTATCGGCACCCGGCTGGTCACCAACGCCAGCTGGGCGACCAACGAGCACAGCGCCGCCACAATGGTCACGCAGTTGCGCGAGGCCGGTCTCGACGAGATCAACTTCAGCGCTGACGACTTCCACCTGCCCTTCATCCCACTGGAGTGTGTGGTCAACGCGTGGCGGGCGTGCAAGGGGGTCGGGTTCCGGTCGGTCGTCATCGCACTGTCGTCCGGTCCTGGCAGCAAGGTCACTCCGGAGAGCGTGCAGGAGGAACTCGGCGAGCGTGTCCCACTGACGTATGACGACAGCGGTGACCTGCGTAGCATGCCACCGGCCTCAGGCGACGGCACGACTTATCTGATCGCCAACAACAACGTGTACCGCATCGGCCGGGGTCGTCGTCTGCGGGAGCGGTATGTCAGCTATCCGGCGACGCAGGAACACCTCGAGCGTCCGTGTCCGTGGGCGGTTCGAAGCGCCGCACTGTCGCCGAAGAACCACCTCGTCGCCTGCTGCGGCATCGAGGCCGAGCACAACGAGGTCCTCGACTTCGGCGCGGTCGGTGACTCCTCGGTGACCGAGCTCGTCGGGCGCGCCAACGCTGACCCCCTCGTCGCGGCGATCGCCGAACTCGGCCCGCGGTACCTGATGCGCCGGGCGCTGGAATTGGACCCTTCGCTGCGTTTTCGTTCCCGGTATTCCGCGATCTGCGAGATCTGCGAGGACGTCACCACCAACCCCCGGGCGGTCAGCACTCTGCGGCAGGCGAGCGCGGCCATCGAGGCCGATGTCCTCGCGGCTCGGATCCTGCACGACATCGGATTCGTCGCACCGGTCGAGGCGGGTCTGGCCGGCGCCGACCACGGAGGTGGACCCTCATGACGGTTCCCGCCGTCCCGGAGGCGGTCCCGGCTGCCGATGCCGGGCTCGCACGCCTGCCCGAGGCGCTAGGACGCTGCGGATACTCGGAGGTCGCGGCGTCCTTCCACCCGTCGACGGTCTCACCCACAGCGTGGTACGACACCGCGCTGGCGTTCGACGACCCGCTGCGCGCGGCACTCGAACTGCTGCTGCTCGGCGGATCGGTTGACCCCGGCCGGCTGCCCGCCGCGCTCGTGGAGCTGGTGCCCGACCTGCTCGGCGCGGGCGTCGCCGCGGCGCATCAGGGGAAGGTCTCGCTTCAAGGACTCGGCCTGTTCCGCCTCAACGGCATCTGGCTGTTGGCCCAGTTGCCGCAGATGTCGCCGACGCTCTACTTCGGCGACGACTCCATTGCACTCGCCGCACGTCTGGAGATCAGGCGCGGCAAGGCGCTCGACCTGTGTGCCGGTCCAGGGCTGCAGAGTCTCGTTTCCGCGTCTCGCGGCATGGAGGTCGTGGCGGTCGAGGTCAACCCGGTGGCCGCCGCGTTGTGCGCCGTGAATACCCAGGTGAACGGCCTCGCCGGACGCATCACCGTGAACTGTGCGGACCTGTACGCCGGAGCGGACGGCCGCTACGACCTCGTCACCGCGAACCCGCCACTGCTGCCGATCCCCGCAGGGATGCCTTATCCCTTCGTCGGCGATGGCGGGGCAGACGGCTTCGACGTGACCTGGCGAATTCTGCGTGGGCTGCCGCGGCATCTCGCCGATCGCGGCGTGGCCCAGATCATCGGTATGACGTTGAGCGACGGATTCGTACCGGCACCGCTGGACAGCGTCGCCGCATGGGCCGCTGCCGAGAGCCTGGATGTGTGCTGGACGACTGTCAACCACCTGTCCACCGCAGCGGACTCATGGTGGACTCGCGGCGTCGCCGCGACGTCCACCGCTCAGATCGACCCGGCCTCCAGCCTGGCAGCCGAGGCGATGAGCGCCGAGTTGGCCGCCGCGTACGCCGAGTTGGACGCGCCTTTCGTCTGCACCTGCTTCCTGCGGATCTCACGAGGCGATGGGAATCTGCGGTACGTGGATGTGTCGTCGCCGGAGTCCTCTGGCCTGTGGTACCGGTGACGAAAGGAAGTGACTCTGTCAATCGGTTGCGCCGGGTCGGGTGGGAATCTTTTGAAGGCCGGCGGACACTGCGCGGCTTCGGTTCGCTGTTGGGCGCCTGCGTTCGTCTGTTGTGGACGGCATCACGCGGCGGATGCGTGGCTGTCGTGTCATTGTTCGTGGTCGCTGCGGCCGCACAGGCAGGCATGCTGCTCGCGCTGAAGGTCGTGCTGGAAGCTGCCGCGGGGCAGCCGGGTTCAGCCCAGGCGGGTTCGGTTGGGCAGGCGCTGGACCAGCTACTACCGGGGCTGGCGCTCCTCGGAGCCGCGCTCGCTGTGCTCGCGACCACGCAGTTGTGCGTCGCAGCGGGCAGACCCTTGCTGATCGAGCGAACGACCTGGTTCGTCTTCGAACGTGTCCTCGACGTCGCACGCGACGCCGACCTGCGGTCCTTCGACGACCCGGAGTTCCATGACAGGCTCAACCGCGCGCAGAACGCGGGCGGCCGGCCCTTGGTCATCGTGCAGGGCCTGCTGGGAATCCTCGGCGCTGTCACGGCGTTGGCGGGCCTGGTCGCAGTCGTGATGGCGTTGCAGCCGCTGCTGATCGTCTCGGTGATCCTGTTGCTGGTTCCGCTGCTCGCCGTGCAGCGGGCCACAAGCCGGTCCTACCACCGGTTCGCCACCGGGTTCAACCAGGCCGAACGGTTCCGGTACTACCTGCGATCACTGTTGATCAACCGGTCGGCGCTGGCCGAGGTGCGGGCCTACGATCTGGAGCCACACCTGCGGGAGCGCGGCAACGCCGTGTTCGACCGGCGGGTGACCGCACTGCGGCGTCTCACCAGAACCGCTGTGGCCCGGTCGGCCCTCGGTGGCGTGTTGCTGGCGATCTGCGTGGTCGCCAGCCTGGCTGTGCTGTTCGGCCTGGTCGCCGCCGGACAGCTCAGCTATGCCGGTACGGCCGTCGGGGCGGTCGCTGTCGTGCAGATCGCGGGTGTGCTGAACACACTGGCGCTGGGTTTCGGCCAGTTGCACGAGAGCTCCCTCTTCGTCGAGGACTACCGGACGTTCGTGCGTGCTGCCCGGCAGACACAGCCCCCCGCCGGACAGCCGGTGCACCGTGTCGGCAGGATCGAGCTCAAGTCGGTCCGCTTCAGCTACCCGCGCACGACCAGGCCGGCACTCGACGGCGTGGACCTGATCATCGAACCGGGGCAGGTCGTGGCGCTCGTCGGTGCCAACGGATCAGGAAAGACCACGCTCGCGAAAATCCTCTGTGGACTGTACCGGCCGGACTCCGGAGAGGTGACCTGGGACGGCGCCGACCTCACCGGTCTCGACGAGACCCGGACCCGGCGGATGATCAGCGTGATGTTCCAGGACTACGGCCGCTACCTGTTCACGGTGGCCGAGAACATCTCGATCGGCGACACCAGCCGCACACCCGACGACGATTCCGTGCGGTCCGCCGCTCGAAGGGCGGGCGCGCACGAGTTCGTCCTCGCGTTGCCCGACAAGTACGACACCCAGCTCGGCACGGTCTTCGACGGGGGCGTGGAGCTGTCGGTGGGGCAGTGGCAAAGGCTCGCGCTCGCCCGGGTGTTGTTCCGTGACGCCCCGCTTGTGGTGCTCGACGAGCCCACTGCCGCTCTGGACCCACAGGCCGAGCGCCGGTTCTTCGACGACATCGTCAGATCGACGCAGGACAAGACGACGCTGCTGATCTCGCACCGGTTCTCGACTGTCCGCGCCGCCGACGTGATCTACGTGCTCGACGGCGGGCAGGTCGTCGAGGTGGGCAGTCATGACCAGCTCATGCGAGAACAAGGGCTGTACTGCCGGATGTACACCGACCAGGCCCAGGCCTACCAGTGGGCGGAGAACTCAGGGTGAGGCGGGCGAGCGCTGTGCTGACCAGCGTCCTCGTTCTCGGTACCACTGGTCTCAGACCTGTCTCAGCAACGACATCTCTTGCCTGGCAACGGTGTGCTCACGCCCCGGCGCCCTATGAGTGTGCCCGGATCCCCGTCCCCAACGATTACCGGCGCCCGTCATCCGGACAGCGCACGCTCTCAGTGATCCGGTTGCCCGCCCGCGACCCGGCCAGCAGAGTGGGAACCCTGGTGGTCAATCCAGGCGGCCCAGGCAATTCCGGCGTGCGATATCTCCCGATCGCCGCCGGTGGCCAGCTGTCCACAGTGGCGGAGAGGTTCGACCTGGTCAGCTTCGATCCGCGCGGAGTCGGCGAGAGCGGACCGGTGCGGTGCATCGACGATGGGTCCCGCGACGCGGCGGCAGTCCGGACGAATCCGTTCCCCACCCTTCGGGACCTGCCCGGCCTCGTCCAGCACGCCGTCCGCACGGCAGCCGGTTGTGCCTACGAGTCCGGCGGAGACCTGCCTCTGCTGACAACCGCATACGCCGCCAGAGATCTCGATACCATCCGCTCGGCGCTCGGCGCCGAACAGATCAGTTACCTGGGCTTCTCCTACGGCACTTATCTCGGCGCCACCTACAGCAGCCTGTTCCCCCACCGGTTGCGCGCGATGGCTCTCGACGGCGCGGTCGACCCGGTGCAGACCGCGAGGGACCCGTTGGGCAAGGACATCGAGCAGGCGCGTGGCTTCGAGAACGGCCTGCGCCGGTTCTTTCACCACTGCGACGAGACCCCTGCGGAGTGTTCGCTGACCGGTGACGCAGAGCGGCGGTTCCACGGCTTGCTCGCGACGGTCCGCCGGAAGCCATTGGCCGCGCCCAGCGGCGATCCTGCACGGCCTGTCAACGCCTACGTGCTCGTCACCGGAGTTCAAGCGGCCTTGTACGCGCGGCAGAGCTGGCCGTTCCTCGGACTCGCTCTGGCCCAGGCGGAGGCGGGCGACGGTAGCCTGCTCCAACTCGCCTCGGACGTCTTCCGCGGGCGTTCGGCCGACGGTTCCTACGAGCAATGGCCCGACGCCTTCCTCGCGATCACCGCCGCCGATCGCGACTATCCGTCCTCTGTCGCTGCCTTCGTTCTTGCGGCACAGCGAGCGGCGGCAACCGCTCCCACCTTCGGACCACTCAACGTCTACTCGAGCCTGCCCGCCGGTCTGCTCCGGGTCAACCCGGCCGAGGATTTCGAAGGACCGTTCACCTGGCAGTCCTCCGGCCCACCTGCCCTCGTGATCGGGACGCTGCACGACACCGCGACGCCGTACCGCGGCGCCAAGGCCATGACAGTCCAACTCGGACAGGCCGTCCTGCTGAGCTTCGATGGCGACGGGCACACAGCCTACGGCCGCGGCAGCGCGTGCGTTGACCGGGCGGTGACGGCGTATTTGATCGATCTCGCCATACCCGCGCCGAACACGATGTGCGGGTACGATTCCCCTGTCGTGGCGTCCTTTTCTTCGTTCGCCGGACGATGAGTCGTCCACCGGCGCGCCTGACCGTCACCTCCGGTGCCTGTCTGCTGGTAGCGGCGGCCACGGTACCGTTCATGATCAACGAAGGATCTTTGGTCGTGCACTGGAACTCGGCCGGTTACCCCGATGGCACGCTGCCGGGTGTGGCTGCTTGGGCGGTCACCGGCGGCATCGCCGCCGCAGGAGCGGCGCTGGCTTTGGTCGCCGATCGCCTCGCCTGGCACGCTTGGTGGCGTGCCACCGCCGTGTTCGTCGGCGTTCTGTTCGGTGGACTCGGCGTGCTCGTCGCTGTCGCCAACGCCCCCTCCGGGCAGCCGCGGCTCCCGGTGGCGCTGCTCGTCGCCGTGGTCGTGCTGGCGCTCCTCAGCCCGCTGGCCGCATTGAGCCGGCCTTCCCCCGTGCCGCCGGGCTCCGCGATCGTTCGTTGGGAGGGAGGTTGCCGGTCACGGTTCGCCATTCCGGCAGGCGCGGCTTTTCTCCTCGCCGCTGTCGCGCTCGGCGCCATCGTTCACCCGGCTGCCGGTGTGGTCCTGGCGGCAGGCGGCGTCAGCATCCTGGCGCTGGCCGAGATCCGGGTGCAAGTGACCGCATCGCATCTACGGATCGCCTACGGCGGTCCGTTACGGTGGCCACGGACGACCATCCGACTGAACGATGTCCGAGCCGTCGCGGTCGTCAACGTCGACCCACGTCACCATGGCGGCTGGGGATACCGCGGCAGTCTCCGCCTACTGGGTCATGCGGCACTCAATCTCCGCCGTGGTCCGGGACTGCGGCTCACCCTGGGCGACGGCGTGCGGTTCGTGCTCACCGTGGAGGACGCCGACGGCGCCGCGGAAGCCATCCGATCCGCTTGCCGGTGAAGCTACGAACCCGAAGCCGTCCTCGTGCGGTCGCGCAGCAGCTCGATCACACGGTCGGGGTCGTCCGGCGAGAACGCGGGCCGCACGTAGTGGCCGGTGTCCAGCACCACCAGCGTGTCCTTCTTCGGCCGGCTGGTGTCCAGTGGAAGCCAGTAACGCGGATGTGCCGAACCCCAGCCGCGTCCCTTGCCGGTCAGCCATCCCATCGGCCGGGCTTCGAATCCGCGGATCTTGTCATACGGAATCCGCTTGCTCGTGGCGACCGGGAAATAGTAGCGCCGCAGCGTCACCCCCTCCGCGTCCAGAACCACACGGCCATCGTCATAGAGTGCAGTGTCGGCCATATATTCAGCAAAACACCGCACGGCACACCTGTCAACTCGACGAAATGCGCGCGTCGGCAGATCCTGCGGAAACGATTGTCCCCGCTGATCAGGTGATGCCACCAATTACGTATCCCCAGGTCGGCGCCCAATCCAATTGGCCTTTGCGGGGGCGCGCGGCCGCAGGCCAACGATAAGATCATCTAACGTCCTGTCGATGTGACGGCGGGCGATCAGCTCTGGCGGAGGTGCGCGGGCGGACCTGCTGCGTGGGGATGAGCTGTGTGGGGCTGGCCTGTAAGGGAACTTAGGTTGTTTCGTCGTGACGGATGTCAACGGGATAGGCGTTGAGGCGTACGCCTACCTGAATCAAGTGAGATGCCTATCTACCGCGTTTTGCGGATCTGTCGAAGTATGCGGCGAGTGTGACTCCCGCGAATATGATGATGAGTGTCAAAATGATCGCGACCACCTTACTGAACAGTCCTTGTAGCCCAAATAGAACCGCGAGCATGGTTAGGACCGCAGTAACAAGCAATGTGACTCTACTGCTCATCGCCTTGTTCACTGCTCGAAGACCCTTTCGTCGAGAGTCAACATCGTTGAACATCAGCAAGTCCTCAAGGCTGCCACACTTTGACGATCGTGATGTTGCCGTTGCCGTCCTTCGCCGTCGCCAGTGTGCCGTTCGGGCAGTTGTAGGTGCGGACGTAGATCGGCGTTCTGTCCGGTCGAGCGGACTTCTCAGATTGCCTGGCCCGTCATTTTCGCGCACGACTACTTCCCGTCCGGCGGGGTCTGTCAAGGACGTCGGCGAGTGCGGGGGTGTGTCGCCGCGGTGTAGCCGATAGTGTTCTTCGCGCCGGTCGGCAGTTCGGTGTCGATCAGGTTGTTGAGCGGGTCGTAGGTGTTCTTGCTGGTGCTGTTTAACCCGTCGGTGGTGGCTTTGAATGTCGCGTTGGCGTTCCGCTCCCGCGACTGCTCATGCCGTAGCACGTCCGCCGCCTTGCTTTGACGAGCTTCGCCGTCGAAGTGATAGGCGGGGGCGTTGCCCTTCGGATCCCGCGCCACCGTCCGGCCAGCCTAACGACCTCGTGTGTGGTTGGTGATCTTGAAACTGGGATGATCTTGGTATGAGTCGTGCTGGGCTGTTGTCGAGTCGTCGGGTGACGGGGTTGTTGGCTCGGGTGATCGCGAGGTTGGTGGCCGAGGTCAGGCCGGTGTGGCAGGCGCGGCAAGACGCTCGCCGGGAGCACCGTCCGCGGCAGCGGGCGGTCGGTGCGGGTAGCGAGGTACAAGCTGGTGTTGGTCGACCGGTGCTGGCCACGCTAGAGCATCTGCGGCACGCGACCACGGAGTAAGAGCTACAAGAGATTCCGTCCGCGTCACCACTCTCACCACCGCCGTCCCACAGGACTTTCTCGGCATCGCCCACCTCTGCGCCGCAGGCATGCAGCCACCGTACGGCCTCGGTTGCTGCGCTTCGCTTAGGCGGGGCGCAATTTGATCTACGCCCAGCAGGACCCGACCCTGTCATTGCCCCGGCAGCTCCGAGCCTCGCAGCTCGTGCTGCCCTAGGTGCGCGCTAATCGTGGCGCACTTCTACGACATCGAGTCCGGTCGCAAAGAACTTGACGCCCGCGGCAAGAGCGCCGCGCATGAGCAGTTCGACATCCCGATCCCGCGTGACGGTGGAATCCAGGGCCTGCTCGCCGAAGCCGAACGCGCCGACCGGCGCTTCGACTTCGTCATCTGCGAATCCATCGACCGCATCGCCCGCCGCACCTACATCGCCACCGACATTGAGGGCCGCCTCGAACGCGCCGGGGTTCGACTGCTCGCCGCCGACGAGCCGTTCACCCTCGCCCACGACGGCACCGGCCGCAAAGCCAAGTCGCCACCTGCTGCTCTCCGAGTCGACGGTAAACCGGCGATCAGGCAACGCCTCCGCACTGGCTGGTAGACACTGCTCGATGTGGGTGCTGGCGGGATCACGCTGATCCGCAAGGCGCCACAGTCCATGCCGACCGGACGTACCGAACAGTGTGCCCACACGGGCGGCGTTGGTTGGCCGCCTCGCCAGCATGAACCAACCCGCCCGCCTTACATCCGTCGCCGAATCGGCGGTTCGCGTCAGTGACGTTGCGGTTCCGATGCGCGGCTCGAGTCAGCCGTGAGCCGGTGTCGGTTGGGATGATCTCTACGTGTGTCCGTTTTGCCGGTTCGTGGACGGTAGTCTGCGTTCATGACGCATGCGCCGCAGGTGACCCCGTCCGAGGCCTTTGACCTGCTGTTGACCGGTAATGGGCGCTTTGTCGCCGGTGCGCCGGAGCATCCTAACCAGGACGCCATTCGACGTGCCGAGACCGCACCCGGGCAGCGGCCGTTTGCTGTGTTGTTTGGCTGTTCGGATTCGCGGTTAGCTGCCGAGATCATTTTCGACCGCGGGCTCGGTGACTTGTTCGTCGTGCGGACTGCGGGGCACGTGGTGGGAGCAGAGGTTTTGGGCAGTATCGAGTACGCGGTCAGTGTGTTGGACTGCTCGCTGGTGGTGGTGCTGGGGCACGATTCGTGCGGCGCGGTCGCGGCCACTCGCGCTGCCCTGACCGATGGCGTGAGCTCAACGGGGTATGTGCGTGATGTCATCGAACGTGTCACGCCGAGCGTGCTGGCTGCTCGGGCCGCTGGCTTTGTCGAGGACGACGACATCATCGCCGAGCACATTCGTCACACTGTCGACCTGCTTGTGGACCGGTCCAGGGTCCTCGCTGACCAGGTCACGGCGGGTAGGGCGGCCGTGGTCGGCTTGTCGTACCGCTTGGCCGACGGGAGCGCCCGCGTGGTCACCAGCCGCGGTCTGCGTACGCAAGAAGCCAGCAGCATCTGACACGCCAGGCACACCTCGGTGTCCCATCAGATCGCGTCTGTGCGGCCGAGCTTCAACCTCACCGGTCAGGTCACACGGCTGAGGAGGATGTCCTGCGTGGAGCACATGTACCGGCAGCTGCTCCGTGGGCAGGCGCAGCTGAGACTGCACGTGCTTCACGCCCAGTGGGTGCACAGGTGTGCCGGACGCGGATTCACCGCCTCGGTGGGTCGAGGCAGGGCGAGCCATCACCGGCCGTGATCCGGTGCGGTGAGTCCACGGACTCACCGCACCGCCTGGTCACGGATGTTCGTCAGGACGGACAAGGAAACCGTAGCCAGAAGCCCTCACGTGCCCTGGCGGCCGGTAGGTCACGTGGTGCCTCGTCAGTTGTCTATGGCGGCTGAGGGAGGATGTATGGCGTCGAGCGCGTTGTCGATGGCCTGTTCCACCAAAGGTGACATGGTGGTCATGAACGCGGCTGTGATGTGATTGTCATCCATGTACACCCGGACGTTGCCGATGACGGGTGGACAGCGCTCGTCGGTGCAGAAGTAGTCGCTGAAGTCCAAGAAGGACACATTGGACGGCGGATCGGCGATCCTGGTGTAGGAAGGTTCGGCAGGGATGATCTCGGCGCGCAGGGCGTTGCATTGCGGTGCGTCCGTGCCGTAGGTGTTCGCGCATTCTGAGGGCGCGTAGCTGTAGCGTGGGCAGTCTCGCACCGCCAGCACGGGGATTCCGGCTTGCTGCAGGCTCCGCCACTGGTCGACGAATCCCACAGGGGTCTCCTCCGTCAACCCGACTCGGACGTTGCGGCTGGCCAGCGTGAACACCGCGTCCGGGCGCAGGGCGATGATCTCGGTGACGGCTGCGGCGTTCCATTCGACGCACGGCTTGTCGTGGGGCGTCGTCTCGGAATTGGTCGAGAACGGGCACGATCCTCGGGTCATGACGATGAGCTGCCAGTTGCGGCGTTCGGCGACAGGGAGCAGAGCGCCGACGTACTGTCCGATGTGCGAGTCACCCACGAGCACGAGACGGCGGGCCGGGGGATCGGGCGCTGTCGAGGAACAGATGCGTAGCTCGCCGCTGTGTGCTGATGTGGAGCAGGTGCTGGGTGTGAATGCAGCCCATTCGTTGGGTAGTGCGACCATGGGCGGTACGAGCGGAGGATCAGGTGAGCCCCAGTACTCGAAGCCTTCGCTCATGGCCATGGCACCTGGGTGGTCCGGATCGTCCACCGATGCCGCGTACGCGGTGGCTTTGTGGGCACTGACGAACTGCCAGGCGGTGACGGTTGCCAGGAGGGGGATCATCATGGCGACACCGAACCGGTAAGCGCCCCAGCGAGTTCGTTCGCCCATGTGTGAGCGTCGTAGTGGCTGCTCGACGAGGTGATAAGTGGCAGCGGACAGGACGAAGGAAAGGCCGATCACGCCGAGGCCGCCGACAACTTCGACTTCGGTGCGGCCGCGGATCACGAGGTAGAACACCAACACCGGCCAGTGCCACAGGTAGAGGCTGTAGCTGAGGTTGCCCACGTACTGCATGGGGCGTGAGCCGAGGAGTCGGTCGACGCCGTGCGGGCTACCTGTCTGGCCGGCGATCAGGACCAGCGCGCCTGTGACGATCGGCCACAGCGCCAGGTAGCCCGGAAAAAGGCTGCCGACCTGCAGCACGATGCCGCAGGACATCAGGCCGATCGTTCCGAGCCACCCCAGCACCACACGTGATCCGCGAGGCATCCGGATCGACGCGATCGCCAAGGCAAGCAGGCCGCCGAGCGCGAACTCCCATATCCGGGTCAACGAGTGAAAGTAGGCGACGGGCTGGTTCGCGTCCGTGAGCCGGATCGAGTACGCCAGCGACATCCCGAACACCACGAGCAGAACCACGAACAGGGTGGAACGGACAGCCCGGTTGATGAGGCGCGCGATCAGAACGACCATCCCTACCAACAGCGGCCACACGAGGTAGAACTGCCCTTGAATGGACAGTGACCAGAAGTGCTGCACCACGCTCGCCGCGTCGTTCTGTGCGTAGTAGTCGGTCGAGTCGATCGCCAGCTGCCAGTTCTCCAGGTAGAAGGCGGCGGCGGCGATCTCCCGGATCGTCTGGAACCAGCGGTTCGGCGGCAGGAACAGGATGCTGGCGACCGCGATGATGAGCAGCACAGTCAAGGCCGCTGGGAACAAACGCTTGATCAACTTGTCCCAGAACGGCCGGAACAGAACGGGACCGCGCTGGGCAGACCGAACCAACTGACCGGTCACGAGAAAACCGGAGATCAGGAAGAAGACATCTACACCACCGGACACCCGTCCCAGCCAGATGTGGTATACCACGACCAGGATGGCGGCCAGTGCGCGCAGTCCTTGCAACTCGGGGCGGTACCGGCGCTGGTCAGCCGACTTGTTCGCGCCGTTCGCATGTGGGGCGGTCGCTCTGAGCCTGACAACGCGAGACGACATTCAGGCTCCAGGTTCGGCAGCAACAGCTCGGACTTCCGTCCTATCGCCGACCAGACTTCCCGGCACACCAGCGGCAAGGGTAATCCATGCCCCTCGCACGTGGCAGGCTGGCTGACAGTGTCGGGCGTGTCCGGCTCAGCGCATCAGGTGGATACGCAGGTAACCACTGATCGCCAGACACGCGCCGCCGAACATCAGCAGAGGAGAAAACAGCAGCAACCCGAGCCAGGCTGCCAGCATGCCAACCAGCGCTGTTATCGCGGCGAGGCGGTAACCGTTCGCGGTCGGGGGCCGGGTCGGCGTCCGGCGCAACCGGGCGGCGAACTGTGGATCGTTCGCTTCCAGGGACTTCTCGATCAAATGCAGTTGGTGGCGTTCGTCTGGGGACAACATGGCCGCTCCCACCGCCGCGAGTGCTCGGCAGTTCGCCGTGTGCTGGTACACGCCCCGGGGAGAACCGAGGCGCGGCTCGAGCGCTCGACGTCAGCGACGTCCCATGAAGCCGTCGTTGTAGTGGGAGTCGTCGTCCTGCTCCGGGCGTGTCCGGCCTCGGCGTCGAGCATCGCTCCCGCAACGTCGGTGCGTTCCCGAGTTCGTCGGTGAGTTCAGCGAGGTCGAAGTTGAGGAAGTTCGCTGCCCGCATGGCTTCTCGGTAGGCGGCCATGATCTCGTTCATCAGCCGCGGTTCGCACCACCCTCGTGCAGGGAGCCGCGGTTGAAGCCGATCCGCTTGGGCCGTCCCGGCAGACGCTCGGTGCCCAGACGGATATCTGTCATCCTGCCGATCACAGGTGGGTCCATTGTGGACTACCCACGGCGGTGACGTCATGCCAGTGCCAGCGAGCACCCTGATCGAGACAGGTCGTTGTTGGCTGCTGGGGTCATAAGACAAGACAGGGCAGCGCATTTGCCGTTCACCGGCGGGGTCATGCTTGTTGCCTGTGGTTTGTGAGCGTGGACGGCAGTGGGCGAGCGCTGTCGGCCTCGGCGGCGTCGGCCACGGCTTCGGCGGCGGCTTTTGCGGCGCGGGCGGCGTCGTCGGCGGCTTGGTCGGCGGCTTGGTCGGCAAGGCTGTCGGGGGCCGTGGTGCCACGTGTGGCTGGTGAGGACGGCAGGGCTTCGGTGAACGCCTTGGATATGCCGGACAGTGCCGAGGTGACCTCGCTGGGGATGACGAAGAAGGTGTTGCCTTGTCCTTGAGCCAGTTGCGGCAGTGTCTGCAGGTATTGGTAGGCGAGGAGTTTTGGGTCGGGGTCGTTGCGGTGGACGGCTTGGAAGACCTGGTCGATGGCTCGCGCCTGGGCTTCGGCTTTCAGGATTTCGGCCGTCCGGTTGCCTTCGGCGCGCAGAACCGCGGCCTGCTTGTCGCCTTCGGCGGTGAGGATCTGGGACTGGCGTTGTCCTTCGGCGCTGAGGATGGCGGCGCGCTTGTCCCGCTCGGCGCGCATTTGCTTCTCCATGGCGTCTTTGATCGTCTTGGGCGGGTCGATCGCTTTGATCTCGACTCGGTTGACGCGGATGCCCCATTTTCCGGTGGCCTCGTCCAGGACTCCACGCAACTGGCTGTTGATGGTGTCGCGTGAGGTGAGCGTTTTCTCCAGGTCCATCGAGCCGACGACGTTGCGGAGTGTGGTGACGGTCAGTTGTTCGACGGCCTGCAGGTAGCTCGCGATCTCGTATGCGGCGGCGCGTGGATCGGTCACCTGGAAGTACAGGACGGTGTCGATCTCGACGACCAGGTTGTCCTCGGTGATCACGGGTTGAGGTTGGAAGGACACGACTTGTTCGCGCAGGTCGATCGCCGGATAGACCCGGTCGATGTACGGGATGACGAAGTTCAGACCTGGTTGCAGGGTCCGGTTGTAGCGGCCGAGCCGCTCCACGTTGCGGGCGCGTGCCTGCGGGACGATGCGGACAGCGCGCAACACGGTCATGATCGCCAGCAGTGCGAGGACGAGTCCTGCGATGAGCAACGCTGAGATTTCCATGGTTCACTCCCGTGGGTAGACAAGTGCCGTGCTGCCGCGGATCTCCATCACGACGGCCACCGTGCCCTTCGCGATGGTCAGCGTTTCGTCATAGGCACGCGCGGTCCACTCCTCGCCGCCGATCCGGACCCGGCCGTCGAACGCGGTCACTTCCTCCAGGACATAGGCGGGTTTGCCGACCAGAGCGTCCACTCCGAACCGTTCGAGCTGTGGCCGTTGCATGTGCCGCAGGGCGGCGGGCCGGATGAAGATCACGCCGGCGGTCGCCGCGGCGGTGAAGACGATCAGTTGGAAGGGCAGCGGCAGGATCGCGGCGGAGACGGCGGTGACCAGCGCGGCGGCACCCAGTACGCCGAGTGCCGCGGTGAGGGTGAAGATCTCGGCGACTGCCAGTACGACGGCGAAGATCAACCAGATGACCCATTCGTCCAAGGCGACACCTCCCTGTACTCATCCATGGTCATGCCGCCGAGTCGCCGGAACAAGGTCTCCACGTCACCACACCGGCAGCCGGTTTGTTGCCGGAGCCCGGCAACAACAAGTCACCGCGTCACATCGGCCAACGCCACTGCGCTGGCGATGGCCACGGTGTGTGTGGCCGGATCAGGAAAACGACCGAGGAACTGCCCGTCCCCGAGGCGTTCACCGAACAGCCCCATGGGGTTTGACTTGGTGGTGAGTGCTTCGTACAACGCCTCGGCTTCATCAAGGCGGTGCTGCCCCGACAGGTTCTCGACGAGCAGAAAGCCGTAGCGTAGAACCGCACCGCGCTCTTCTTGCCCTGGGTCGAACACCAACCCGGGCTCGCTACTGAGTTCCGCCGCGATGGCATGGGCGGTGGCTGCCATACGGGGATGTCCAGCGGGGAGCACCCGGTGCGACGGCAGGGCGAGGAGTCTGGGATCCAGCTCGCCGTTGGCGGGAAGCCGAGACGTGAGACTTTGTCGCGACTCGTCCCATGCTTCACACAGGATCCGGTCTCGCAGGGTGGCGGCTTTCGTCCGCCAGTCGCGTTGCCCGGAGACGCCGAGGTGACGGCTGAGCAGCGCCAGCCGATCCAGCGCGACCTGGTGCATGGCGGTGATGTAGGTGGAGCGCGATGGCGGAAGGCGGTGCGCGGCGTCGGTCAGCCGATCCCAGAGCGTGTCGTCGACAGCACCGCCGTTGCTGGCCCATTGGTGCGCGCAGTCGAGGAACTGGCCCGGCCATCGGTGTGAGGCGCCGACATCGACGATGTCGAGTGCACGGCGGAGGACTTGGTCTGCTTCGTCGACCAAGCCGACAGTTCGGAAAGCGGACGCGGCGAGCGCGGCGTCAACGGGCTTGAACCGGCCGATCCCCGTCAGTGCCAGGGCCGAGCGGTGCACTGTTGCAGCGTGTGGTCCTTGATAGGTGATCGCTTCGGTCCACCGTCGCCACGCGGTAGCCGTGTCGTCGAGCACGCGGCGCGGGGACATCGGTGAGGGGCTGTTGCCCCAATGCAGCAGGAACCACAGGTCTTCGTCGGCCTGAACGGACAGAGCGGGTCGCGGCGGCCGGTCGGTGACCAGGTGGAGCGTGGTCCCGATCGGCTGGATGGACAAGCACAGGGTGACGTGGCCTGACAGCACGCGGACGTAGCGCAGCAACTCGCCGCGGGGAGCGGGGACATCGCCGACGCGGTCTGCCGGGGGACGAGAGGTGAAGGCGTCGGTCACCTCCACCACACCCGAGGTGCTGTGCATCTCCGTGACCAGGACGTTGGTGTCAGGCAGGTAGTACTGCCTGCTGTCTCGTAGATCATCGACGGTGACGACGAACCTGTGGTGTTCGTCGAAGACAAGTCCGCGTTCCTCCTGCGAGACGAACATGCGGTTGATCGAGCCGTCTCGACCGACGAGGGCCCAACTGTGGCCGTCGCCGATGAATCCGTGGTCGGCGAGCGGCAGCTGTTGGGTCAGTGCGCGCACAGCGTCGATGGTCGTCGGGGTGGGACGCGGTCCTCTAGGTGTTGTTGCAGCTACGGTCGGGACCAGTTGGTTGCCGAACACCGGCAACGACGAGGAAAGGGCTCATCGTGACCGACCGTGTCGACGTCGCCGCCGTGCAGGCGCGTGCCGTGGAAGATGCCGGCGGTGTCTCGTCGGAGTTCCTCGCTGGATACATCGAGATGTTGGAGGCCGTGAGTGCGACAGGGAGGCGGCTTGCACGCGACGAACTGGAATCACGCCGCGCGCTGGGCGAGCGAGCAGCCGAACAGGGAGTTCCGTTGCGTTCGCTGGCCGATCTCTACCTCAGCACGAACTGGCTGGTCTGGCGGAACCTCCCGGCAGTCGCGAGGGCCCGCGACAAGGAAGCGGTCACGAGAATCGCCGAGGCGGTCCTGCGTGCCGCGGACGATGCAGTCGTGGCACTGGCCGACGGCTATGACGAGGCGCAGCGCTCGACACTACGTCGGGAGGAGACGGAGCGACGTGAATTCATCGACGACCTGTTCTACGGCCGCAGCGACTTGGGACGGCTGGCCGAACGAGCTGAGCGGTTCGGGTTGCGCCTCGCGGGTAGCTATGTCGTGGCCGCGGCCAAGGCGGACGAGCCCTTCACCGACGGCGACAGGGTGACTCGTCGTGTGGAATCCCTGCTACTACGGCAACTCGATGCCCGTGAAGTCCTGGTCACCACCAAACACGACCTGCTGCTGTGCATCCTGCCCGGGACAATGCCCGGTGCCCCGGCCGAATTCGCACGCCACCTCGAGATCGTCCTAGGCACGAGCCGGACTTGGCAGGTCGCCGTCGGCCGGGCACATCCCGGCCCAGGAGGGATCCTCCGCTCCTACGAGGAAGCCCGCAGCGCGCTGGAGCTGGCGTCCTCGCTGGGGCTGGAGACACGCGTCCTCAAAGCGACCGATCTGCTGGTGTTCCAGGTGCTGTTTCGGGACCGGGCAGCGATCATCGACCTGGTCGACACGGTCCTCGGACCACTGAACAGCGTCCGCGGCGGTGCGCAACCACTCCTGGCCACGCTCGCGGTGTACTTCGCCGAACGCGACAACGCGGCCGCGGCTGCGCGGCGATTGTTCTTGAGCGTTCGCGCCGTCACTTATCGGCTCGACCGGATCAAACAGCTGACTGGGCACGACCCGCGGGACCCCACGCAGCGCTTCGCCCTCGAGGCGGCGATTCTCGGTGCCCGCCTGCTGAACTGGCCTGAGCGACATCTGCAGTCCTGATGCGTGCGGTTGAGCTCGCGTCCAGCCCTCCGGCGTATCCGCTCGCCGCCCTACGGGAAGCCTTCCCGTCTCTTGAGAAAGCCTTTACTTTTTCTTTACGCTCCGTGATGATCTGAAGTACAGCGAAGTCATGGAGGCATCTCGGCTCCGGGTGAGTCGAGATGGCCTTGCCATGCACGGAGAACGGAGGCTGATGTTCCGGCGAGTCACCAGAGAGATCTTGTCCGGGCTGACGGTCGCCGTTGTGGCGTTGCCGCTCGCGATCGCCTTCGGCATCACCGCGACCGGTAGTTCCGAGGGAGCACTCGTCGGACTGTATGGCGCGATCTTCGCGGGATTCTTCGCGGCGGTATTTGGCGGTACGCCAGCCCAGGTGACCGGTCCTACAGGGCCCATCACCGTCGTCGCCACCGGAGTCATCGCAGCACACGGACTTGAGGGCGCGTTCATTGCCTTCGTCATGGCCGGCGCGTTCCAGATCCTGTTCGGAGTGTGCCGGCTCGGCTCGTTGATCCGCTTCATACCGCACCCCGTGGTATCGGGTTTCATGGGCGGGATCGCGTTGATCATCCTCCTGGGTGAAGTGGACCAGGTGCAGCGAAGCTTCTTACTGGTCGCGGTCACGATCGTGCTCATGCGCGTGTCCTCGCGGCTGATCAAATCGATACCGGCGAGCCTGATCGCCCTCGTGATCATCACCGCGGCTCTGCCCTTGATCGGCTCACTGCTGCACGACGTGCGCATCGGACCGGTCGCGCTCAACTCCGTGGTCGACTACATCGGACAGATCCCGGAAGCCATCCCCACGATCGCCATCCCGCAGTTCGACGGATCGCTGCTGCTCACCCTCGTCTTGCCCGCGCTCAGCATCGCGCTACTCGGCTCGATCGACTCGCTGCTGACCTCGGTCGTCATGGACAACATCACCGGCAACCGGCACCGCAGCAACAAGGAACTCATCGGCCAGGGACTCGGCAACATCGCCAGCGGGCTGTTCGGTGGCATGGCCAGCGCCGGGGCGACCGTCAGGTCCGTGGTCAACGTCAGAAGTGGTGGCCGCACCGCGTTGTCGGCCGCCACACACAGCGTCATCCTCCTCGCGCTGGTGGCAGGCCTCGGTGCCGTCGTGCAGTACATTCCCCTCGCGGTACTGTCGGGAATCCTGATCCTGACCGCGATCGGCATGTTCGACTGGGAAAGCCTGCGCAAGGTCCGCGTCTCGCCCAAGGGCGACGTCGTCGTGATGTTCGCGACGATGATCATCACAGTACTTGTCGACCTGACAGTAGCGGTCGGTGTCGGCGTTGTGTTGGCGCTCATCGTGCACCTTGTGCAGTCGCGGCGAGGCAAAGCATCGGTTGTCCAGGACGACACCGGCACCTACCGCATCGCGGGGCCGCTGTCGTTCCTGTCCGCGGACCACGTCTTCACCACGCTCCGAGACGACGAGCCGAAGCTGTCACTGAATCTGGCGAACGTCACCTACATGGACATGTCCGGTGCGAAGGCGTTACTGACCTTCGTGGACCACTCGCACAAGTCCGGTGTCGAGATCGACATCGGCGAGATGCCACCGCATGTCGAGGGCAAATTGACCGCCCTCGCCAGTGAAGAACAACTCGACAAACTGCGAAACATCGCGGCAATCAGCGATCCACCTCGATGACGTCCGGATGTTGAAGTGCGTGCCGAAGCCGGGCTGGGGTACTAGCGGCGGTCAGGCCGTCGGCCACGAACCGTACGGGCCGCGGCAAGCACAGGACCGCGAGTGAACACCAGCACCAGACGTCTGCCGTGGCCGCCGACGAGGACATCGCCGGTGCGAAATTCCGGGGAAATGTGGTGATTGACCGGCCGGGTCGTGACCACGGTCATCGCATGGTCCGGGCTGGTGGGAAAGCGGATGTGATGGACCCGCTTGCCGTCTGCCTCGACCTGGCCCCGTGACCAACCATGGCGACGGACATCTCGAGCGCGTCGGTTCCACCTGACAAGGCCGATCACTCCCGGGGGCAGCAGTATCACCGACAGGACAAACCCGATCGCGGTCAGGATGTTGGGCAGGAACGGGTCGTTGGACACGCCCCTGAGCGGCGATCCGGTCCGGGTCGTCGCGGTCGTAGAACACCGTGATGGGATCACCCACCTCCAGCACCGGACTGCTGTTGTCAAGGTTCATGGAACGGGTTCTCTCCACGCCCGCGACGCTGAAGCGCACGTCGATGTAGCCCGCCGAGCCGCGTAAACCCGACCCGCCGCCGACCACGACGCCTAGCGTGGCCTCACCGGTCGCGAGCAACTCGTCGAACCTGTCCACCAGCAGGTTCGCGCCCACAACGAACCCAGTGAACAGCACGAAGCCGATCAGGAACATCACTCGGGCGCGACGGCGCAGGCGCCGCACCGCCAGTGTCGCCACCGAGTCGGGAACGAAGTACTCGCCCGACTGCAACAGGTCGTCCTGGCCTCGTACGGTTACCGCAAGCAACCGCAGGCGCCGCACATCCTCGATCCCGGCTTCGCGCATGTCCACCCCCACCTCGTCTGGCCAACGCAGATTCTGTCCCACTGCTGTGGCAACCCCGCAACACGTGTCGCCGCCTCATCGCCTGGAGGGCCAACAAGTGTTCGTACTGGCTCTGGTCGAGACTGTAAAAGAGTGGCCCTCTCCCACTTTGGTGATGTGGAGGTGACAGCAAGATCGTTGGTACGTGAGGTGGGTTTGCCGCTGCGGTGGTGTTCTCAGGATTGGCGCCGCTGGTGGTCGAGCGTGTCGATAACCTGGGCGAAGGGATTCTGGTGCGGGGCACATACGTCTGACGATCCGGGCGGAGGTCCCGACTGCGGGCTTGGATCGGTGTAGTTGCGCAACCATCCCAGTCGACGCCTGGTCCGGTGGGTATGGCAGGCCAGTCAGCGTCGTGGGATGTCGTCGGTTGGTGGAGACGCACGCTCGGCGACGGATGCTCAAGCGCTGACAGTGAGGTCGGCAAGGACCACGGCGTGGTCGGAGTAAAAGTTTCCTTGTCCGTGCTGCCACAGCCGCTGGTCGATCACTCGCACATCGGTCATCTGCACCGGTCCACGGGTGAAGATCATGTCGTTCCGATTGGAGTGATGAGCTGTTCGGTGGGCAGCGACCAGGCATGCCCGTCCTCCTTGCCAGGGTTGGGATGGATGGCACAGTCGGAGCCTGCGGGCGACCTCGGTGTCGGCTTCGGCGGGACGCGAGCTAGGGCACAGCCCAGACCCCCACCGGACCTGGGCTCATCCGGCCGCCACCTATTGACCCTCAACTGGAAAGCACGCCGGATTAAGCCACGCGCCCCCTCTGCCATGTCGTGGCCGTCGCAACAGATCACCCTCACGCGGCCTATCCCCAGATCATTCTGCCGACCCAAATATAGTGAAGCTACTTCACTATGTACTCTGTGCACGAGCTGGGGGAGGGGACCATGGACGGCAAACCGATCGACGCCTTCGACAAGGCATTCGAGCTGGCCGCGCGCTTGTCCGAGGCGATGCGCCAGGCGCTGACCGAACGTGGGCTGACCGAACGCCGTGCCGAGGTGATCTACCTGCTGGCCCGCGCCGGCGCGCTGGTGCAACGTGATCTGGCAGAGGCATTGGGATGCAGTCCCCGGCACGTCACGGGACTGATTGACACCTTGCAGCAGGACGGGCTTGTGAAACGCACGCCGCATCCCGCCGACCGCCGCGCGGTCCATGTCGTGCTGACCGAGCCGGGCGCAGAGACCGCCCGCTGGATGACCCGTCACCGCCACGACTCCGCCCGCACCATCCTCGGCGATCTGCCCGCAACCGATCTGGCCGCATTCACGCGCGTAGCCGACCGGATCCTGGGCCATGTCACCCAGGCGAAACGGGAGAACAGGTCATGACCATGCTGGATGTGGCCGTGATCGGCGGCGGACAAGCGGGCCTGGCCCTCGGCTACCACCTGAAAGCCCGCGACCTCACCTTCGAGATCCTCGACGCGGGAACGAGCATCGGGCACGTATGGCGCAGTCGATGGGACTCGCTACGGCTGTTCACCCCAGCCCAATACGCCAGTTTGCCCGGCCTGTCCTTTCCCGCCGCACCCGACACCTATCCCACCAAGGACCAGGTAGCCGACTACCTCCAGACCTACGTGGACACTGTCAGCCTTCCGATCCGGCTCAACACGCGCGTTACGGCACTGCGACGAGATTCCGAGCACGACGGCTACCTGCTCAGCACCATCGGCGCGACCATCGCGGCGCACAACGTGGTGGTAGCCACCGGGCCGTTCCAAACGCCATTCATCCCACCGGTCTCGACCGGACTGGCCGACGAGGTGACGCAACTGCACAGCTCGGCCTACCGCAATCCCGACCAGTTGCCGCCCGGTCCGGTGCTGGTCGTCGGCGGCGGCAACTCCGGATTCCAGATCGCTGCCGAACTGGCCGCCGCCAGGCCGGTCGACCTCGCGATCGGCACCCGCAACGTCACCGTCCCGCAACGCATTCTCGGCCGGGACATCTTCTGGTGGCAGACCATCACCGGCCTAATCGGCGCTCCCGCCAGCTCCCGCCGCGGTCAGTGGATGCGCCGCGGCGAAGGTACCGTCATCGGACTGTCCACGCGCGACCTGCGCCGAGCGGGTGTCACGCTGCGGCCACGGCTGGTCCGCACCCACGACGACCACGCCGTGTTCGCCGACAACACCACCCTGCCGGTGCCCACCGTCATCTGGGCAACCGGCTTTCACCGCGACCACAGCTGGATCAACATCCCCGAAGCCATCGACGACCGCGGCAGCTTCCTCCACAGCCGTGGGATCAGCCCCGTTGCTGGGCTTTACACGCTTGGTCAGCCCTGGCAACGCACCGCAGGTTCCGCGCTACTCGGATTTGTCCAGCACGACGCCGCTCACCTCGCCGACCACATCACCGCGTATCGCTCCACCCAATCCGGAAACTAGCCTCGGACGATCACACGCTGCCGCGTCCAGACCTACAGTCCGGACGACACGTCAGCGGCATTATGACCCGAGCAGAACAAACGGACTGGATAGTGCCAGTCGACGATTTCACGCATTCGTGCCGTATGGCATTGGTTGGCAGCGACGACTTCTTCGACCGTGCGCCACGGCGACAGTCGGCACAAATGCCAGCTGCGTTTTCGTCGACGAGGTAACCGACCCAGAGTTGGTGTAGATCAGCACGTCACCAATGTGTGCGAAAGTCGGCACCACCAGTTCCCGGGTCTGGGGCGGCATCATTGTGACTGCCGGTCAGACTTCCCGACACACCGTTGTTGAACACCGAGTTCCTGAGCGTCATCGCCACCAGACCGGGTTGGTCTTGACAGATATCTCTCCGTGTCCGCCGACCGCCGAGCAGGGCCGACACGCCCAGCGGCGGCGGTGGCGCGCGGCCACACGAGCGCTGCGTGATTCAGTGTCGTCGTTTCTCGAGGAGGCGCAGCGTCAGTGCGACCATGAGAAAGGCGGTGATCAGGATGAGCGGGTAGACGATGTTAGGCATGACAGTGGCCGTTTCCGTGTCGGGCGTCGATGACCGTCACCGAATGATAGCGCTTTGTCACGACCAGACGAAGTAGCGCAACCAGAGGTACGGCGCGGCGATCACGATCGTTATCGCGGTGACGACGATGCCCTTCTTGGTGAAGTCCCAGAAGCTGATCGGCGATCCCGCTCGGGCAGCGATACCGAGGACCACGACGTTGGCGCTGGCGCCGACCGCCGTCGCGTTGCCACCCAGGTCCGCTCCGAGCGCGAGCGACCACCACAGGGCTTGGGACTGGGCTGGGTCGGCTATGCCCGCCGCGAGTTGCTGCACCAGTGGGCTCATGGTGGCGACGTAGGGAATGTTGTCCACCAGGCCGGACAGCACCGCGGAGACGCCCAGGATGAGCAACACGGCCAGCAGGGCGTCGCCGCCGGTGGCGTCGGTGGCCAGGGTGGCGAGGTGGCCGATCACGCCGGTCTTGACCAGTGCGCCGACCATGATGAACAGGCCGCCGAAGAACAGCAGGGTCTCCCATTCCACGCTGGGCATGTAGTCCTTGGGACGCAGGCCGGACACCAGTACGAGCAGACCGGCGCCGAGCAGCGCGACCACGGACGGTTCGACGTGGAAAACCGAATGGCCCACGAAGCCGACGAAGACGGCCAGCAGGACAAGACCGCATTTGATCAGCAACCGTGAGTCGCGGATCGCCTCGCGCTCGTTGAGTGCCATCACGTCGGCGACGCGATCCGGGTCCACGGCGAACGAGCCGCGGAACAACAACGGCAGTATCACGGTGAACACGATCAGTTCCACGACGATGATCGGCGCCATGTGGACCAGGAAGTCGTTGAACGACAGCCCCGCCCGGCTGGCGATGATGATGTTGGGCGGGTCGCCGATCAAGGTCGCCGCGCCGCCGATGTTGGACGACAGCACCTCGGCGATCAGGAACGGCACCGGGTTCACTCCGAGCCGTTCGCACACCAGCAGCGTGACCGGAGCGATCAACAGGACCGTCGTGACGTTGTCCAAGAGAGCGGACGCGACCGCCGTGATCAGAACCAGCAGGATCATCACACGCAACGGCGAGCCGCCCGCGCGTTTGGCCGCCCAGATCGCGACGTATTCGAACACGCCGGTTTTCCGCAGGACACCGACAATGATCATCATGCCGAGCAGCAGGAAGATGACGTCCCAGTCGATGCCGGTCTCGTGGGAGTAGAAGGCGTCTTCCGACCCGACCACGCCGATCGCCAGCAGCACGGCGGCGCCGCCGAGCGCTGCCATCAGGCGATGGACCTTCTCGGTCGCGATGAGGATGTAGGCCACCACGAACACGGTGACCGCGACGGCGATCACCGGGCACCGGTCACTACGGCAGCGGCAGGGCGTGCTCCAGCAGCCGCGACGCGGTGATCACACCGATGAGCTGGTCGTTCTCGACCACGGCGACCAGGGGGCAGCGCATCCGCGCCATGATCGCGGCGACCTCGATGATCGTGTCGTCCGCCTCCGCGACAGCCAGTTCCGGCCGGTCCCTTGGCAGCAGTTCGCGCACGATGTGGCCGGACAGTTTCTCGGCGACCTTGTCGGCGAACCGTTCGTCGATCACGGCAGCCAGTGCCGGATCGTCCTGTACATAGGTCGGGACCAGGAACCGCACCACCTGAGAGGCACCCAGCACAGAATGCGGCCTGCCGTGCTCGTCGGTCACGACCAGGCCGGGCATCCGGTGTTCGCCCAGCAACCTGGCCGCCTCCAGCGCGTCCGCATCCAGGCTGGTGGCTGGATAGTCCTCGGCCATGGCTCGCGCTCGCATATCCGTAGCGTACGGCCGCCTGGAGGTTCATGCAGGTTCCCTATCATCGTTTTTACGTGCGCCGGTCGGCAAATTGTCCGGTGGTTCGACCCGCAGCGCCTTCGCAACGGGGACGTCGGTGGACGAGTGCAGCACGATCGACAACGCGATCGTGACGGCGACGAGGTCGAAGACGTGTTCGCCTGCTGGGATACCTGCCTGCAGGGCGAGCAGGCCGTAGACCACGGAGGCGAAACCCTTGGGACCGAACCATGCCGCCGCGCTGCGTTCTCGCTTGGGTAGCGGTGTGCGCAGCAGGGACAGCAGCATGGTGGCCGGGCGGATGAGCAGGATGGCCAGCACCGCGACGGCCCAGTCACCGAGACTGAGGTGGGAGATGCGCTCGGGGGTGATCAGCGCGCCGAACACCAGCAGCGCGCCGAACTTCGTGAGTTCCGACAGCAGATCACCGAGCGGTTCGAAGTGGTGGGCCGCGGTCCGGTCCAGTGTGGCCAATGTGGACCCCGCGATGAACGCGGCGAGGTAGGGGTTGGCGTGGGTGAGGTGGCAGGTGGCGAACAGGGCGATGGCGATGGCCAAGGGCCCGAGCGCTTGCAGGCGGGGTTCTGCGGTGAGGATCTTCAGTCGCCACGCCAGTGCGACGAGTGCCGGGATGGCGATGCCGAAGGCCAGACCGAGGGCGAGTTCGACGCCGACCTTGCCCAGATCTGACTCCTGTCCTTTCGCCGTGGCCAGGAAGATCAGCACGAACGGCAGGGCCAGGCCGTCGTTGAGGCCGGATTCCACGTTGAGCAGCCGGCGTAGCCGCAACGGCACGTCGTCGCGGCCGACGATGGCCGAGGCGAAAACCGGGTCGGTGGGGGAGAGGATCGCGCCGAGCAGCAGCGCGGTGGGCCAGTCCAATCCAGCCAGAAAATGCGCTGGTAACGCGATTCCTGCCATGGTGAGCGGCATCGCCAGGCCCAGCGCGCGGCCCGACAGACGCCAGCCTTCACGCAACGCGGGCAAACTGGCTCGTTGACCGTCAGTGAACAGAACCGTGAACAGTGCGATATCGGCGAGCCCGGTCACCAGCGGGCCGGTCGGCGCGATATCGACAAGGCCGAACCCGCCCTGACCGATCAGCGCCCCGGCGGCGAGGAACATCAACGCGGTCGACAGCACCGTTCTGGCGGCCAAGCCGGACAGTGAAACGCTGATCAACAACACCAGGCCGAACGCGAGCACCAACGCCACGCCGAAGCCTCCCCCGTCGTTGAACCACGCTCCCCAGTGGAGCGTGGTGCCGACCAGACTTCCCGGCGCGCCGCGCGTAAACATGCCGCAAATGCGGTTCCGGAGCAAGTCCAGCCAGTTAGGACGGTGCTCACGCCTTGCCTCGGGCGCCCTCGTCGCTTCAGGTTTCAGCAGGTCGATCGGGGATGGCTCCTCGGTAGGCCGCCCGGCAGTGTAAAAATGGCGGAAACAACGACCCGGCGGAAACCGGACAGATGGGGTTGACCGCACACTGACCGCTGGTGCTCGCCACATGGCGTGATGCTTCGTACCCGGAAAGGTTGTGTCGACGGTTGGGGTGGTTACGTTCGGGTTGGCGACGGCTGTTCGTGCATGTCCAGCATCCGACCCGGGTGGTGGTGTTCGGGTTCGGCACCGCCCTGGCCGTCGGGGCCGTTCTGCTGTCCTTGCCGATCGCGGCCGAGTCAGGCGACGCCACCCCGTTCGTGAGCGCGTTGTTTACCGCGGGCTCGGCAGTATGCGTGACAGGTCTCGTCGTGGTGGACACCGCTGCCCATTGGTCCACGTTCGGCGAGTTGGTGATCCTGGGCCTGATCCAGCTCGGCGGGTTCGGCGTGATGACGCTGGCTTCGCTGTTCGGCTTGCTGATCAGTGGCAGGCTGCGGCTGCGTACCCGGTTGCTGGCTCAGGTCGAAACCAAGAGCATCGGCCCCGGCGCGGCGCGCCGAAGCGAGCATCCTCACCACGTCGTTGCTGATCGACCTCGAGGTCGAGGACATCTGGGCCAAGGCCACCAGCCGCGAGCACGGCAAAATACTGCGCCGGATCGGTGCGCACCATGTCGTGCTGCCCGAGTTCGACATGGGCGAGCGAGTCGCGCACCTGGTCACCGGACGGATGCTGGACTACATCGAGTTCGAGGACGACTTCGCCATCGTCAAGACCGCCGCGCCCTCGTGGGCGTTCGGGAAACCCTTGGGGGAGTCAGGGATCCGCTCGAAATACGGTGTGACCGTGGTGTGTGTGAAACGCCGTGGTCACGACTTCACCTACGCCACCGCGGAAACCATGATCATGCCGGGCGACACCCTCATCGTCGCAGGGCCTGCCGGCAAAGCGGAACAGTTCGCCGACATGACCTAATCCGCCACCCTCATCGCTGGTGCGACCGCTGCTCAGCCCTGTGGGCGGACACGAACATTCCGAGACAAGCGATGACCACCGCTGCTCCGAGCCAATCCGACCAATGCCCAGAGACCTGGTCGTCCAGCCACACCACAACCCATCCAAGCACCGCCATGACACGCAGATATCGGCGCTGGGGAATGAGCGCCAACGAGACCATGACCAGCATGGCGACAACCAGAACCGGCGCGCCCAGCAGCTGGCTCACCGCTCGGACCGCGCAGCCTGCTGGGACCGAACGACATGGATGACCAGCTGAGCCCGAGCCGTGTCCTGCGCGGCGAGCCGTATCGACGCCACGCGGGCGTTCTCGCCTCCGGCGAGCTCGACCACGCTGCCGACCGGCAGCACGACCGCGCCTTGAAGTCGGATCAGGACCTCATCACGAACGGGGTCTTTGACCAGCGTGGTGACCTCGACCGGATCCTCGGTGGAGGACCCTGCCTGCGTTGGGACGTGCTGTGCCACATTGTCTCCCGGTCGAGCTGACGGATCACCTCATCGCCGACCAGACTTCCCGGCACACCGGGAGCAACACTAGCGTGCGGCCAACGCCTGTCAGTGCCGGCACGGTGAACGGGTAGGTCAGGCCCGCACAGCGTGGACAGCGCGTTCGATCGCACTCACCGGCAACGCCCGGTGACTGGGGGCGACGTATCTGTCGGTGTACTCCTGGTGACCCATCTGTTCGAGCTCAGTCCACCCGTAGAACTGGACGAAGTCGGCGACGTGCTCGGGCAGCAAGCCGAACCGCCACAGACGGCGTTTCACCACGAACTCCCGATGGGCGGACTCGGCGCCGTAGAACGCGGTTCCTTCCAGAAAATCCTGGCGAATGTAGGTGAAGACCACCTCACTGCCGCGGGCAGTCGATCCCAGGAATTCCAGGACATCCCTGACACTGACCTCGGTCAGGTATTGAGTCACTGCCTCCCAGACGAAGAACGTGCGCCACGTGCGCTGGTAACCGTGCTCGGCCAGTACCTCGCCGAGAGCCTGGGTCTCGAAGTCGATCGGCACAAGCCGGACGGATTCGGGTGGTGCGCCGCCGTAGATCGTAGTCAACCGTGCTCGCTTGCGCTCGATGTTGCGTGGCAGGTCCACTTCGTACACCGGTGTTCGCGGTGGGATCGGCAGCCGGTGGGCGCGGGTGTCGAATCCCGCACCGAGGATGACCACGGCGTCGATCCCGGCGTCGCACGCCGTGAGCAGTTTCTCGTCAATGTAGCGCTTGCGGCATAACATGCTCGCCCACAGGCCGGGGATCTTGTTCTCCGTCGCGGTGAAGACCAACCGTCGGATCGGTGACCACGAGCCGAGGGTGACGGCGAGACGGCCAACACCCGAGACCATCTTGCGCGCCAAGCCGTCGTGCACAAGCGGCGAATCTTCGTGCTGGTCGAGTGCGACGATCACAATCGGACCGACAGCGGTCTGGGCAGCCGCAGCGCTCATGGCGTTCTCTTTCCAGGACGGCAGACAGTACAACGCCGACCAGGCTTCCCGGCTCACCTTCGCCGATCGTACCGTGAGCGCCGTCGAGACAGCCAGGCCGCCGTCCACCCCGCTCGACCCGAGAAGGATCCGCGAGCTCCAACTGGACGACGTCGACCTCGGTGGCCGGCGCCTCCTCCTTGGCTGGGCACGCGCGACCGCTGGACGAGCTCACCGACCACGCTGGGGTGGAGCATGGATGTTCATATCGACGCGGAGCCCATGCCGGGGCCGGTGATCAGGGCCGCCCCGGCGTGGTGTCTGGCCGCACCTTACTGTGGTGGTTTGCGTCGTACCTTGTCGCCAAGCTTGGCGATGATCTCGGCCACCCGGGACGGTGCGAAGGTGTTCGCCGCGTGGCCCTGGCGGCGCAGCCGCACGCGTTCGGTGTTCGGTATGGCGTTTTCCAGCGCATCCAGTCGTTCACCGAGGTGGTCTGGGCTGCGTTCGCCGCCGAGCAGGACGACGGGCACGTCGATGCGCGCGTACGCCTCCAGCCGCAGGCCCACCTTGTCGATGGCCGCGCAGTCGTCGAGCTGATGCGGGGCGAGCCGGCCCAGCCGAGGCATCAGAGCGACGAAGGTCCCCGACATCGACGCGACCCATGCCGGAGTGCGCACTATGTCGCGCAGGAAGATCGCCAGCGCCTTGCCCTGGTGTCCGGCAGTCATAGCCGCCTGTGCCCGTGCCAACGCCTGTCCACCGAGCGGCGGTCCGATGACGCAGGGCGGTTCGTACAGCACGGCACCGGCGAACGCCTCGGGCAACGCCACCAGCGCCTCCAACGCCAGCACTCCGCCGGAGGAGTGCCCGACGATCAACATTGGCTCGTCGATCAGCTTCACCAGGGCACGGACATGTTCGACTTCCTCGGCCATCGTGCACATTCCGCGGGTCTTGAGGTCCAGCCGGTACTGCCGTCGGTGCAGCCGCAGCACCCTGAACCGCGACCTGAGCCGGGCAGCGACCCTCATCCACGACGCGCCCTCGTCCATGCCGCCGTGCAGGAGCAGGATCACCGGACCCTGCCCTTCGTCGTAGGCACGCACGCTGCTGCCGTCAGACGCTGTCGTCGTGATCATCGTGGGACCTTTCGATAGGCTGTTCACGGCTGATGTGCGCCTTCGGGATGCCGAACGGGATCATCGGGCTCGGGAATGAACTGGACAGCACCCAGCCGCATTGCAGCCCGGTCTTGCGCAGTTCTGCCTTCGCGCGCCATCAGCCGGACCGCGGTGAGCTTGCCCGCAGTCCTCGGTGGTTGGTTTCGATCGTTTTCGGAGCCCCGGGCCGTTCATGTCGTTCTGGTTGTCGGACAGCGGCGCGCGAACGGCACGCCGTACGGCTCAGCCAGGGACGTCGATCCCTCCGGAGCACCCGGCACGGCGTCGTGTCCGGCTTCCTGCAGGGCATGGGCGAGCACGACGTACGGCTGAACGTCGACGTGGATGCCGTGAGCGAAGATAAGGAGCTGTCACGATTCGCGCTCCTTCCTGACCGCGTCCCACGCGTCGAGCGCGCGTTCGTCGGTGAAGATGCCGTGGGTGAACATCTCGATCGCCACCCGGGAGAAGCGCAGAGTCACGTCGATGTCGTGCAGATCCTCGACACCGAGCACACGCGCGACGTGTTCGTCGAACGCGAGCGGCGCCAACAGATGGGTCACATAGACCACCGCACGCGTGCGTGGCTGCTCGGTGCGACGGACCCGCCCTTCTCGTTCACCGTCGGCGAGCCACGCGGCCGTGAGATCGACGATCTCGTCGAACAGCGCCGCGGCCTCGGGCGAGCCATCGAGGAACGCGCGGGCCAGGTAACGGCGCACCGGCGCGGCCGCGTCAAGCATCCGGGAAAGCCCGCGGGCGTTGCCCGCTGCCGCATCCGACAGTTCGTCGGTGTTGTCAATGCCGTCGCCGCGCATCGTCGCCACAACGTACGCGTCGCACTCCCGGCGAAGCGCCTCCTTCGACCCAAAGTGATGCACCACCAGCGCGGGCGAGACGCCGGCATCGGCCGCGATCGCCCGGATCGTCACCCGGTTCACACCGTCGCGTCCGAACCTCTCCAGCGCCGCGTCCCGGATCCGGGTCCGAGCACTCGAGTCATCGGGAATCGCCACGACCCTGAGGCTAAACAAATGTTCAGCCCGCCGCAACCGTTGTCACACCGCTGAGCCTCAGCACGCTCCAGGCCCCACCGCCACAGTTGGCGTAGCATCGCCCTCCTCGGGGAACGGTTTTCACGACCTGGTCAGGAAACCGGCTTGAGCAGGTGGTCGGTCATCGCGGTGGTGTCCCGTTGTGCTTGGGGAACCTCGATGCCGTACCTAGCGGCGTAGTCCTTGGCGGCATCATCAGTGGCGACGCGTACCGCCGTGGCGGTGATCACCAATCTGACCGAGCGGTGGAAGGCCGAACAACGCACGTTCGCCGTACGTGGTCTGTCCGGTGTGGACTATGTGTACCTGTCGGGGAGGGGATACACCTCAACATCCGCTTGGAGGAACACAAATTCTGCCTGCTGGTGATGATCGGTGCCCGTGCCGACGGTCGCAAGGAGCTCGTCGCTCTGGCCGACGGGTATCGCGAATCGACCGAGTCGTGGGCGGATCTGCTGCGCGACTGCGCCTGGCGCGGGTTGACCGCCCCGGTGCTGGTGATCGGCGACGGCGCACTGGGATTTTTGGGGCGCCTTTACGCGAGGTCTTCCCCACCACCCGCGAGCAGCGCTGCTGGTTCTACAAGAGCGGCAAGGTGCTGTCGGCCATGCCGACGTCCGCGCATCCCAGGGTGAAGAAGACGTTTGCGGAGATCTGGAACGCCGAGGACCGCCGGCACGCCCTGGACGCTGTGACGGCGGTCCAGGCCGCGTACGGCGCGAAGTTCCCCCAGGCGGTCGTGAAGATCACCGACGACCTCGACGAGTTGCTGGCGTTCTACGACTATCCGGCCGAGCACTGGATTCACTTGCGCACGACCAATCCGATCGAGGCCAACTCGCCACCGTGCGCTACCGCACGAAGAACACCAAAGGGTCAGGCTCGCGCGCCGCCGGGTTGGCGATGGCGTTCAAGCTGATCGAGTCAGGCCCGCTGGCGCGCGGTCATCGCACCGCAGCTCGTCGCACTGGTACGCCGAGACAGTCCCGGTAGTAGCCGAGTTGCAGACTGTAGCGGTCTGGAGCCTTTCGGTATCAGCAAATAAGAATCCGGGTGGAAGGCCGGGCAGGAACTGGCCATCGTGAGCCGAGGCTATCTCGAGCGGTTCCGGCAGGTAGTCGTCGACGAGCAGCTCGTCCATGTTCTGCATGGACCCGGACTTCACTGTGGAGAGCATTGGTCGAATCGGCTGCGGTTGTGGCAGCTGTCGTGGCGACTGCCGGGCTGGTTGTCGCAGGAACTCCCGCCGCCACCGCCGCTCTGGCCGTAGCCTTTGTCGTAACGGATTTTCATCGTTTCCACCCGTCGGGAAGCACTTTCATGGTGCTGTCCCGCTGGGACGAGGCTGTCGCGTCCGGAGCCACGGTGTTGACCTTGCCGCCGTGAACACCAACAGCAGCAGCGCGTGCTCGTTGTTGCTCTGGTTCCGGGTGTTGTGAGATGTCTGTCTCCTCGGATCTGCTCCGAACGGCCGCTGTCCGGGTAGTGGTTGGTGTGCCACGCTTCGGTCCGTTTGTTTGGTTCGCGTGAGGCGGGGCGTGCAAGTTCACCCTGAAGGGGGTTGTTGGATGACGGGCCACAGAGTGGTCCGGCCATTTGGCCTGCGTATGTTACGCGTCATAGGCCAGCGCGAGCATCACCCGGTTGCGGATCGGCTCGGTCTTCGCTATGTCCAGAATGCTCATCCATTGCGCTTCAGAAGGGATCCACGGCAGCTTGGTCAACCGAGGAACCAAGCCACGCTGCCGGCGACCGGGCGTGAAGCGGCCCCGCCCGACCGGATTGGACTCGCAAAGCCCTTCCTCCATCAGAAAGTCGTAGAACAGCCGCACCGGCACGATCCGCTGCTGGATCGTGGCATTCGGCCAACCCTGATCCCGAGTCGAGCGCCACGACATTGCCGCCCCGCCGGCTGGGCCGCTCCGTCAACTCCCGCACAAAACGAGCGACGTCGGCCCGGCCAGCGGCCAGCGGGTCGACGCCGTCCCGCTCGCACATCTCCAGGTACTCAGCCAACCGCCGCGCATAAGCGTCGATTGTCCGCGGCGCACGCCCCAGATCGGTCCACACCTGCAACCAACTGCGCGCTCGTTCGTGCCGCGCGAACACCGGCCACTTCTCCGTCAGCACCACCGTGCCGCTCAAGCCATCTCCTCAGTTCCGTGGTTAGCACCGAGGAGACAGGATCATCTCCACGGCCAGATTCCACGTAACTTTTAAGATGCTCAAACGGCAGATGTTCGGCCGTGCCAAACCCGACCTGCTCCGCAAACGCGTCCTGCTCACCGACTGACCCAGGCAAGCCCGATCACGGAAACCGTGCCAGAACCAGTCTTCACGAACCGCCGACAGCGGGGACGGCCTCCCGCCCACTGAGGGTCCAGACTGGCCAGGCCGATCTCGTTGAACCGGTGGAGCACCTCCCGGACAGTGTCCTCATCAGCCTGCACCAACTGGGCGATCACCGGCACACGGTTGCCACCGGCCGAGGCCAGGATCATCATCGCCCGCCGGTACCGCACCGAACTGGTACTGCCCCGACGCACGATCTGCTGCAACCGCTGCCCTTCCTGATCAGACAGCCTGCGCACTCTCACCGGATCGGCCACCAGCAGCACCTCCACGCACCCAGATCAACGACATCACCGCCATCGAACCGGTCGCACGCCATCACCGCTCAACGACACCCCGGTGAACCATTCCGGTCACAGCACTACCGACCGGTCCGCACCTGGCCTACGAGGTCAAGTGGGGCGGTTACCGCTGCGCGATGAGGATCGCGCCCGATGGCACCACTGTGCTGACCAGTCGTAACGGCCTGGATTTCACCGACGAGTTCTTGATGCTGACCGGGGTGCTCCCCGACGCACTGGACGGTCGGGCCGCAGTCCTGGACGGGGAAATCGTGGTCTACAACGAGCACGGTCAAGTCGATAACCTGATCTTGTGTCTACTGGGGAGACGGGCAAGTGACCCAACTGAGGGAAGCGGTCCGATGACGAAACCCGCGGTTCTCCTGGTCGGCGGGGATGGTTATGCCGACGTGGGTTCGGCGTTGCGCTTCGCACGCTCCGGCGATGTCATCGAGATCGCGCCCGGCACGTATGACGGGGAAGTGGTCATCGACAAGGCGGTCGAGGTCCGGCCGAGCGAGGGAGCCGGCACGGTCACGTTGACCGCGGCCACGGGCAACACGCTGATGGTTCTCGCCGACGCGGCCATTCACGACCTCAGCCTGGTGGGCAGCGGGTGGGATTGGGCGGCCATCGAGGTCGCCGGGCGGAATGTGTACCCGAGTATCTCGAACTGCGACATCCGGGCGCCGCACAGCGTGGGGATCCGGGTTCGTGGCGGCGCGGACCCGCTGGTCGCCGATTGCCGGATCGGTCCGGCGGCCCATGGCCTGCGGGTGGAGGCGGCCGCGGGCTTCTACGAGCGGTGTGCGTTCTTCGATGTCGCGTTGGAGTCGGTGATCGCGATGGCGGGCGCGACTCCGACCGTCCTGAATTCCGCCTTCACCGGTCCGGGGCGACAGGCGGCGGTGGCCACCGACCGTGACACAGTACTCACCCTGAGCGAATGTGAGATCGCCGGTGGCTCGGTCACGGCGACCGGGAACGGGAGCGTCACCATCACTGACAGCGTGATCCACGGCGGCGGGCCCGCACTGGAGATCACCGATGACGGTGTGCTGCACGCCCACAAGGTCAGGATCATCGGTACCGCCCCGGAGGGCATCCTGATCAGCGGAGGCGACGGCGTCTTCACCGAATGCCGGATCACCGGAACGCAGGGACCCGCGGTGTGGATGACGGCCGGTAAGGCCCGCTTCGAACACTGCGAGGCGATTGACTCCGATCGTGCGGGGTTCCTGGTGGTGGGTGGTGCCGCGGAGTTCCTCGAATGCGTGGCGCACAACAACGCGGACCAGGGATTCTCGTTCTACACCGCGGTGGAGCTCACCAGGTGCAGTTCCTATGGCAACGGCAGGCCCGACGGTGTCGGCGTCGCGAGCCCGGATCCACTGGCTGTCCCCGAGAGGAACACACCCAGACCACCGGCTCTCAGGGCGAAACCGCCAGCTCCCCAACCCAGACCGCCAGTGCCCAAAGCGAAACCGTCCAGCACACGGCGCCAGGACACGGTGCGGCGCGTCGGCACGGACGGATACCCCACCATCAGCGCGGCCATCGACGCCGCCCGCGCCGGGGATACCATCGAAATCGAGCCCGGCACGTACACCGAGGACTCCATCACCGTGGAGAAACCGTTGACGATCTGCGCGGCCGGAGAACCTGGAAGCGTCCACCTGAGACATTCGCCGGGTATCCCGCTGCAGCTCACGGCGAACGCCACCGTGCGCGGCATCGCCGTGTCGAACGAGGCCAGTAGGGCGAAGATTGCCCGCATCGACGGCGATGGGGTCGAGGCGGTCTTCGACCAGTGCACATTCTCCGGCTCCGGTTCGCTCGGTGTCCTCGTGATGGACGGTGCCCGGGCGACGTTCACGCGATGCGACGTTCACGGTTCAGGTGTCGAGGTCATGGAAGACCGATCGACGGCCGACCTTCGCGACTGCACCATCACCAACGCCACCGACGCGGCACTCACGGTCCACAGCGGCAGCCGGATGGAGCTCACGAATGTGCTCGTGCGCGGAGGGAACAAGGGTCTCATGCTGTCCGGCGGCACAGTCGCAGCCACCGGCCTGACGATCGCGGACACCAGGGCAGAAGGCATTCAGGTACACGGCGGCACCGGCGTCTTCACTGACTGTGAAACCGTCGGCGCGATGGCCAATGGCGTGTGGATCGCCGATGGCACGGCCGAGTTCGAGCACTGCACCGCCATCGGCAGCCGCCAGTCCGGATTCAGCGTCTCCGGGGGTACCGCGACCTTCACCAGGTGCACCGCCAAAGACAACCGGTCCATGGGTTTCAAGACCTTGGACAAAGCCACGTTCGTCGCGTGTCGGTCCCTCGACAACGGCGACGAGGACGAGATCGGCGTCCAACCCGACGGCCCGGGACCGCACGTGCTGCGCGCGCGGACCTACGCCGAGCTGAAGCAGACGCTTCGCAACGCCTCCCCTGGCGACACCATCGAACTCGAGCCCGGCAGGTACCGCTGCGTCGACCGGGTCCGCATCCCGGCAGGGGTCGAGGTACGTCCAGCGGAAAGCACCGGCACCGTGCGGCTGGTCGCGAAATACCACCCCATTGTGATCTCCGGGTCGGCAACCCTGCGCAATATCCTGATCTACGCGGAGTACCAGACAGCGGTGACCATCACGGGCGTGGGCAACTCCACTCTGCTCGACGGCTGCCAGATCACAGCCACGGACGGGATCGCGGTCAAAGTGGCCAAGGGCGCGACCCCGACCTTGCGCGACTGCAAGATCGGCCCCGCCAAGCAAGGACTCGTGGTGCGTGGCGCGGGCGGTCACTGCGAGCGCTGCACGTTCACCGCCACCCCCGAACCGGTGACCGTCAGCGACTCGGTCGGGCTGAGGTTCTCCGATTGCGTTGTCAGGGCCGTGAAGGGAAAGCAGGTGGCGGTCACCCGCAAGAACCCACCGCTGGCACTGACCGGAGATCGCCTCGCGGGAACCGTCGAGACCGGGCGGCACGCGACAGTCCGGGCCGACAGGGAGCCCAGTTCGGCACGGCCTCGCCCGCCCGCCAGCACGAAAGCGATGATCACCGGACTCCGGACCAGCCTCGCCGAGGTGAAGGCACGGCTCGGACTGCAACGACAACTCGGGCTGGTCGATCCCCACAGATTCGACCTGGCTAACGACATGATCACCACGCTCGAGCAGGAGATCCAGGAATTGGAGGACCTCGCCGACGGTCGTGAGTTCCCCACCCTCCCGGAACACGAGAAGCAGGTCGGGCGCGAAATCAACCGGCGGATCGACGACCACGCCGCCAGACTGAACGAACTGCTCGACTGACCACTGGTCCATCACCACGCTGGCCCCTGCGCACGCCCCGCCGGTCAGAGCAAGTCGTCGCCGGGCTCCATATGGCGGATGGTGTCACCGCCCTTGTGGTCGTGGGCACGGGAGTACTTGGTGTCGAGGACTTTCTCCAGCTTCTGCGCTGCTCCGGCTGTGGTCGAAGTACCGATTCGGTGTACACGATGTCCGGTTCATCTGGATCGGTGAATGACAGCAACGTCATCGATCCCATCAGCCCGCTGTGCGGTCCGGCTGCCTGCGGCACGATTTGGAGGGTCACGTTTGGCGTTCTGCCGTGCCTATGAGCCTCGCGCCTCAGGGTGGAATCGCCTCGTTTCTAGTTGATGACGGAGCGTGTGCCGGTGGGCCTGGATTGCGGTGGCGGGGCAATCTGCCGGGTTGGGTAAGGGCTTGTCCGTTCGCGTCCTTCCGGCTTCGACGAGCGCGTCTCCGGTGAGGGTCCGGGTGTAGCTGACGTACTTGCCATCGCGGTGGCTGGTCAGCAGCCCGGCTCGCAACAGCGCGGTGAGATGCTGCGATACGCCGCCGGTGGTCAGGTCCAGCCGTTTCGCGAGCTCGGTGGTGGTAGCGGGTGTGTCCAGCTGTGTCAGGAGGCTCGCGCGGGTACGGCCGAGGACGCCGGCCAGCGCGTCGGATTCGGCCCGCCCGCGTTCCCACAGTGCCGCGATGTTGTAGGCCGGGTACAGCAGTGTCGGTTGCCACGGGGCCGTCGTGAGCGTGAAGACCTGTGGCCACGCGAATATCGACGGTACGAGCAGAAGCCCCAGACCGCGCGCTGAGCGCGAGTGCGAGTACGGGCGGTGTGACACGTACAGCCGGTCGGCTTCCCAGCGGACGTCGGGGTGTACCCCGGCGAAGAACTCCTGTGCGCCGCTGGTGGTGATCTGGCGTGCCCGGCGGAACACGTCACCTTCCAACAACGTGCGCATCCGTTGCCAATGCGGTGCGAGGGCCACGTCCCAGTAGCGCTGGATCGTCTCGACGAGTTCGCGTAACCCCGCCTCCGGATCGGTGTACAACGCGGTCAACGCCGCGTTGCGCGATATCCCGGTGTCCTCCAGATCGGCGCGCACCTGCGCGGGGCGCACTGACCGCAAGCGGTCCAGTTCCTCCGCGAGTTCGGCCAGCGGTGTGGCTGGGGGCACCGTGACGAAGTCCGGGGTCCGGCCGGTCAGCGGTACCAGGTCCAGCAGCAGGCCGACATCGACCTGATCGAGGCTGGCGTGCACCGTCCGAACCCACGGCAGGTGCAGGGCGGCACGGGCCGGGTCGCGCAACGCGCGAACGCTCGCCACCACCTCCCACAGCGGGGAGATCGCGAAACGCGTGCGCACCAGATCGTCAGCGGTGAACGTCAGCTCCAGCATGTGACCTATCCTCTTAGCTCTCACTAAGAAGCTAGGCCATCGGTAGTGCCCGCCGCAGGATCCTCGGGTGTCCACGAACCAGTTGCCGAAGGCGTTCTGGATCCTGTTCGCGGGCCAGTTGGCGAACAGGATCGGTAACGTCGTCGTCGCCTTCTTGGTGTTCTACCTGGCTGCCCGTGGTCTCGACGCCGGGCAGACGGCCCTGGTCATGGCGGTGTTCGGTGGTACTGGGCTGATCAGCCAGCCGGTCGGCGGCGCATTGTCGGACCGCTTCGGCGCCCGTGTCACGCTCGTTGCCGGGATGCTCGGTTCGGCCACCTGCCTGTGCCTGTTCGGTGTGGTCACGAACTGGGTCTGGCTCACCGTCACTGCAGGGTTGCTGGGGCTGGTTGGCGAGATCTACCGGCCCGCGAGCGCGGCCCTGCTCACCGACATCGTGCCGCCGGCCCAGCGGATGCGTGCGTTTGGGCTCGTGTACTGGGCGGTCAACCTTGGGTTTCCGATCGCGGGCGCGGCCGGTGGCTTGCTCGCGTCGCATGGATACGGGCTGCTGTTCGTGCTCGACGCCGGAACATGCCTGGTCTTCGCGGGGATCATTGCGGTGGGAGTACGGCACGACACTCGCGGCTCCCAACGGCGGATCGAGGGTTATGGGCTGGCGGTGCGGGACCGGACCGTGCTGGTGCTCGTCGTCGTGAATGCAGGCTTTGTCGCCGTGCTCACGCAGTGCACGGTCGGCGTGGCGTTTGCGGTGCGTGACGCCGGGCTCGGTGTCGGTATGTACGGCCTGGTCGCGATCGTCAATGGCTTGGGAATCGTTGTTCTGCAACCGTTGTGCGCCCGGTTGCTGTGCTGGTTCGAACCGTTGCACGTGCTCGCTGCGTCTGGCCTTGTGGTCGGCGCCGGGATGGCGATGACCGGATTGGCTCGCACTCCTACGGACTATCTCGGGATAGTGCTGCTGTGGACGCTGGGGGAGGCAGGGGCCGGCGGGATCGTCTCAGCGCTGGTCGCCGACCGCGCACCGGCCGGTGCGCAGGGGCGCTACCAGGCCCTGCTCGGCTGGGGCACGGGAGTCGGGAAATTCGTCGCTACCGCCGCCGGAGCCTTCCTTTACTCAGTCCACCCCGGCGTGTTGTGGATTGGTTGCGCCGTGGCCGGTCTGTTGTGCTGCCTGGCGTGTTTCGCACTTGCCAAGCGGCTCGTCTCACCACGGAAGGAGCTTCACCATGCGGTTGAACCCGTTGGGCAGGACAGGCGTGCGGGTCAGCCGGCTGTGCCTGGGCACGATGATGCTCGGAGCCGACGGTAACCCCGACCATGGCGAAGCCGTCCGCGTCATCCACACCGCGCTGGACGCCGGGGTCACCGTCATCGACACCGCCGACGCCTACTCGGCGGGCGAGTCAGAAGTCATCGTCGGCAAGGCACTCGCCGGCAGGCGCGAGGACGTCGTGCTCGCGACCAAGGTGCATTTCCCGCTGGGTCCGGGTACCGGTCAGGCTGGCAATTCCCGGCGCTGGATCACCCGCGCGATCGAGGGGAGCCTGCAGCGGCTGCGTACCGACTACATCGACCTTTACCAGGTGCACCGGCCCGACCCAGACACCGATATCGATGAGACGCTCGGCACGCTCAGCGATCTCATTCACGCGGGAAAGGTCCGCATGATCGGCTCGTCAACCTTTCCCGCCGAACAGATCGTCGAAGCGCAATGGGTGGCGCAGCAACGGGTGCGTGAACGGTTCCGCTGCGAACAGCCCGCTTATTCGCTCCTCGCCCGCGGCGTCGAAGAAGCCGTCCTGCCGACATGTCAGCGCTACGGCATGGGTGTGCTGACCTGGGGGCCGCTCGCGGGCGGGATGCTCACCAGTCGCTATCGCCGGGACCAGCCGATCGACCTTGGTGTCGGTAGGCCGGCCCGCTATCCGCACCGCTTCGACCCCACCCTGCCCGCCAACGTCCACAAACTCGACGCCGTGGAGGACCTGCTCACGCTCGCGAACGAGATCGGGCTTTCCTTGCCGGAGCTCGCGATCGGGTTCGTGCTGACGCATCCGGCCGTCAGCTCCGCCATCATCGGGCCGCGCACACCGGAGCAGCTGAACACGTTGCTTGCCGCCGCGGAACTCGAACTGGACGATGATGTGCTGGATCGTATCGACGCGATCGTGCCGCCGGGCACGACGTTCAACCGGACCGACGCGGGATCGCAGCTGCCGCCCTCTCTGACGGATCCCCTGCAGCGGCGCAGAAATCACCGCCGAGGGGATCAGCTCAGCCACGCGGACTGTCGTCCATGAGGACGCACCCGAGGATCGCGCGGCCGATCCGGCCGACTGCCGTTCGCACCTTTCGACGGCCTGATCTACTCGGCCGTTGGCAAGGTCCTCTGCTGGCTCGAGGTCGCGCGGCAGCACCGGCCGGACGGCTGGTGCTCACACCCGGTAGATGTCTTCGACGACCAGCCGCCCGGTTGTTGATGTTGCCCATGTTTTGTGTGCCCCGGGGGGCATCAGCTGGACAAGTTGCGGTTGGAGGGACGTAGTCCGTTCAACCTGCCACCGCGCGGGTGGCAGGCAGGATGGGCGTGGCTGCCGATTTGGCGGTGGTCACCCCGACGGGTACTGGCTGAGGAGCATCCGTGGCGTGCCACGCGCCGCAAGTCCGGCGGCTGGACGACGAACGTCCCCCACCTCGGCGTTTCCCGTCACTCCGATGACGCCGTTGCTGCTGCGCGAGTGGTAGGGCCGGAGCGGCTGGCGGTGTTGTATCGGTCGCTGCGTAAGGCCTTCGAAGACGGTAAGAACGAGGCCGGCGCGGGCGATTTCTACTACCGCGAGATGGAGGCACGCCGCCACGCCAAGAACACCGGCCGCGGTGAACGTGTCCTGCTGACCTTCTATTGGATGATTCGGGCTACGGCGAGCGCGCCGGGCGCGCGCTGGCCGCGTTGGTCTTGCTGGTCGGGGTGCTGTTCGCTCTGCTGACCCAGTTCGGTCTATCGGCCAGCACGGCGGTGCAGCAGATGACCGCCAAAGTCCCGGCCGCAGTCGCCGGACAAGGCCAGGAGATCACCGTTGACGTCAAGCCCGTGGCTCCGACGTTGTTGCCTCTGCAAGGACAGCGGTGGACAGCAGATCGGATGGACAAGGCCATCCGCATCGCAGTGGGGTCCGTGGTGTTCCGTGACAGCGGCACGCCACTGACCCGCCCAGGCACGTGGACAGTCATGGCCGGCCGCGCATTGGGCCGCTGCTGCTCGCCCTGGCAGCGCTGGCAATCCGCGCCCGCGTCAAGCGCTGACACCGGTGGCGAAGGCGAGCAGGCGCGGGGTGCCGGTTAGGTGCCGCCGAGCATGACGGTCGTGCTGGGGCGAGCAGGCCGGCAATGCTTGCACCGCTCAGCCGGCGACGTGACGATGAAAGGCTCCTGTTCGCCGCCTTCCTCACCCTCACCTGCCACAAGAAACTCACCACATGAGACGCGCTCATAGCGCGACGCTTCAAGCTTCGAGCGCTGTTTATCTGTGGTCGTTTGGTCGGTCAGTAATACGTTGGCTGCCGCTTTTTCGGGTCCGCATGCACGACGTCGAGGTGCCTGTCCGCGACGAGGCGGTCGACAACCCCACGGTCGGCTCCGATGCCGGCCCAATGAGGGTCGACGTCGCTGGCGAAACACCACGCATGATCCGCCGGCCAAACGAATGCCGGCGCTGAGTGAACCTCGGAGTCGAACAGGTCGCTCCATCCCATCAAGTCGCCCAGGGTGCCGGTGAACAGGACGTATCGCCGGTGTGGAAGGTCCACCATGGGTCCGCCAGTCAGTGCAGGATTCCGGAACGTCGCGCCGCCCTCCCACACGCAGACATAGCAGTCGTGCGTGGAGGAGCTGTAGTCGGCGAGGGCCCCCAACGCTGTTCGGGCTATGTCGATCTCGGTGGTTCGGTGAGATGGCAGCCGTACGTCCGACTCACGCATATCCGGACGGACCGGATCGGGCAGATAGCGGAGACGTGCGTACGCGGGGAACGACGCCGGTCCGAACGTGATCAACCGCGTCGGGCCGACATCGGTCGCATACAGCCAGGCTGCAGCGGAGAGCTCGTCGGTGGGCTGCAGTGTCATCGTCGGAATGATAGATCGCCAAGTCGATCTGACTGCCGAGGTTGTGGTCGAGCCGACTCTACGCGGACGGCGAAGTGGCACCGAGGTCTGATTCGTCAGTTCCTCGGTGTGGTCTACGACGCCGCCCAGGCCCGCAAGGTGGCCGACGCGGCGTCCGGGAGGCGGTCAAGAACAAGGACGACTGTGCACGCGAGCGGTTGCTGCGCCGGCCGCCGCTCTTGTCCGCTTAACCTTCCCGATACATCTCGAACAAACGGGGAAACTCCGGCTCCCCCGGCACGGCACCACTGAGATGAGTCTCCAGCGCATCCAGCATGACGTGCCAGCCGGCGGCGTAACCCGCGGCCGGGTCGCGGCGTAGCGGCCGGTGCCACAGCACCAGCAACGTGCCATCGCCGTCCGCCGTTACCTCCCAGCGGACCGTCGCCGATGGCTCGCCCGGCCAGAGCCACGTGTGCTCCAGCAGCCGAGGCGCTTCAACAGCGAGGACCTCGCCCTCCGCCTTGCCTTGCTCCGCGAAGTCGAACAACACCGTGCCGCCGACCGTGGCCTCGATCGTCACCCCCGGCACCCATGCCGCCTGCTGCGCCGGATCGACCAGCGCCGACCACACCCGCTCCGGCGCATGGCGCAGCCGGCGCTGGAAGCGGATCTGCCACTGCCCGTCCTCGCCAACGCCCAACGTGCCACGGCGGTCCGCCAGGTCTGGCGCCTTGTCGGTCATTCGTCCTCCTGATGCAGGTGTTGGGTCAGCGCGTCCAAACGGGACGCCCAGTTGCTCCTCGTGCGCTCGAGCCACGCGCCTGCCTCGGCCAGCGGGGCCGGGTCCAGGCGATACAGCCTTCGCTGCGCCTCGGTACGGCACGCCACCAAGCCCGCCTCGCGCAGCACGCGCAGGTGGCGGGAAATGGCGGGGCGACTGACCACGAACTCCGCCGCCAACTCGCCCGCCGTGTGCTCGCCGTCCGCGACGAGTTCGAGCAGGCGCCTGCGGGTCGGATCCGCCAGTGCCTCGAATACCTCCACAGCGTCCACCGTAACTAGCTAGTTACGTAACCGTCAAGTGACAAACGGCGAGAAACGTGCAGCCTAATCGCAGGTTGCTACCAACCGGTCGCGGGCCCGCTCGCAGTCCACACATGAGCCCGGGCTATGGCGACGACCATGAGTTCCGCGAGGTGCGCGGCGAGTTGGGCATCCGGTTCTACGCAGCGGCACCGATCATCACCGCCGACGGCTACCGATTCGGCACAGTCAACGTCCTGGACACCAAGCCTCGCGAGACAACCGAGGAGAACATCACTGTCCTACGGACACTGGCCGCACGCCGGGGCCCACAAGCGGACCGAGCCCGGTCGACCGCGCCCGGCCGGGCTCCAAGCACCACATCGTGGCCGAGGGCGGCGGATCCCGCTCGCGGTCATCCTGACCGGCGGCAACCGCAATGACGTCACTCAACTGGAGCCGTTGCTGGACGCCGTGCCGAACGTGCGTGGACGACGAGGACGTCCACGACGCCGACCGAAGACCATCCACGCCGATCGTGCCTACGACCATGACAAGTACCGTCGACGCCTGCGCGCCAGGGGAATCACTCCACGGATCGCTCGCCGAGGCCAAGCCCACGGCTCAGGGCTGGGCACGATCCGCCGGGTCGTCGAGCGCACCATGTGCGCCGCGAGGCGCCCTGTTGTATCCCCGGTTCAGCCGGGAGGGACTTGGAGGGAGGTTCCTGGGTCGAATGGCTGACCTGAAGCCGAAAGGCTAAGGGGACAAGAGCATGCCAGAGAACCCGGTGACCGGGTCCAGTGGTCAGGGACGGCGCGCCGGGGGGACCCGCGTGATACGGCGAAAGCTGGATTGCCTGAAGCCCAATCTCCAGTCGATGCAAGTTCCCATCCACCGGAAAGACTGCTGAAACCGGTGCCGTGCTCTGCGTCGGAGTCGATGGTGGCCGACGCAACCTCCAGAGCGCGGGGCGACGCCCAGCGAGGGCGTTCAAGGAGATGAGTGGGCCGCCTACGTCACGCTGCCACGTACAACAGGGACGAACGCGGGATCGCCTGCGGGACGCGAGTCCTATGGCGACGGAGGCCTCGTAGTAGTCGCCGGAGTCACGACCGGCCAAGGAGGACGGGAAAACCGTTCCGCAGGGCGAAGGGGGCCAGGTGACGGGACACCACCAGATCGGGAGGTATGCGTAATGCAGAACGCCGCAACGGTGCTGGGTGTCCTGCGTGAGCGCGGCAGACGCGGTCTGCCGCTGGACCGACTCCACCGGCTGCGCTGGGTCATGGAGACCTCCATGCTCAAGACCCTGGCAGGCAAGCACCGCTCGTCGTTGTCGAAGATGGCGGCCAAACACAAAGCCAAAATCCAGACACCGCACGGGCCACGCACCTGCTTCGAGGCGCGTATCGAACGCGACGGCAGGCAGCCACTGGTCGCACGGTTCGGCGAAACCCCACTCCACCGGCGGAAAACGGCGACGGTCATCGACCGTCAGCCGGTCCGGGTTGACTATCCGCACAAGGAGCTCGTGTCACGGCTTCTCGCGGACACTTGCGAGATCTGCCAGCAAACGGGCGACGTTCAGGTCCACCACGTCCGCAAGCTGGCCGATCTCGGCAAACCCGGACCACTCATGTGGGCCAAAGCGATGGCAAACAGGCGACGCAAGACCCTCGTGGTCTGCGCCCCTTGTCACGACCAGGTCCACACGGGACAACCAGCCGCACCGCTCACGCAGTAGTCACTGGAGAGCCGGATGATCGGGAAACCATCAAGTCCGGTTCGGCGGGAGGCCGCGCGGAAAAGGACCAGCCCACAGGCTGGCACCTCACTGCGCGGCCGACCCATCCGCCTGGTATCACAGCATGAAACGACTCCGTATCCGCTGGGAGCGTCGTGATGACATGCACGAAGCATTCCTCAGCCTCGCTACCTGCATCATCTGCTACCGCCACGTCCAAAGATTCTGTTAGGACCTCTTACCCGAGATGAACTGATGCCGCCCGGCGCGCTTCACGGTCGGGCGACGGACCCGGATCTCGGTGGCGTCCCTCAACCCGGTCAACGTGGTGTGATCCAGATAGGCGACCACATCGGTGATCGTTGGAAGCCGTACTCCTGACTCGATGCGGCAGCCGCGGTCGGCCAGCAGCGGACGGATTTCGTTGATAGCACGGTGATCGTGGACCAGTCCACGCGACACCACACGGCCAGAACGTCATGCGTGGTCGCGTGCCGCAGATGCACCAGGGGGCCAGCAAGCTTGTACGTCGCGCCCGTACCCACGGCACGCCGTCGCTGCCGCCGCCGGGTGTCCTGCCGCGCCTGCCACACCGGCCCGACCTCGGCCGCCAGATCCGCGATCACCCGAGCCGATAGCCCCGTCACCCGCTGACTCGACAACACCTCACCACGACCCACACCAAGATCATCAACCAAGATCGGTAACCATGCACGGGGTCGTTAGACCCTGACCGCGAGTTCCCCGCCCTGCTCTCAGGCGGTGCGCATCGCGAACCAGCCAATCCACCGGATTACAGCTGGCATCGTGTCAAGAGGCGTAACGCCACCGGTTTCTCGCGTGTACCTTCTCGTCTCGCTCACCGCGCCCGACTCGTCCGGCAGGGCTATGCGTGCCCGCACCGACCGACGGCACCGCCAGGTCGATACCGCGGCTGGCCTGCCCGTAGACCTCGTCCGGAGTGAACCACGCGAACGGGACACCCGCGTCCACCGGGGTAACCGCCGCGCTGCGCCGCAGGCCAATGATCAGGGTGCCGAGTGGTGTCCTTCACTCACCTTGGTGAGCAGGTCACGGAAGGCATGGCACTCAGCCGCGGACAGCCCCGCGGTGAGAGGGTTGTTGTTGGCGAGACAGTCCTGGAAGCGCTTCCGGAGGAGGGTCCCGCTCTCGGTGAGCGCCACCGGCCGCACTCGTCGGTCACCGGCCCCCGTCGCGTGCGCCAAGAAGCCCCGGACGGTCAGCTTGCCCACGACGACGGTCACGTTGGAGGGGTTGGCGTTCATCCGGCTGGCCAGTTCCCGCATCGTCACCTCGTCCTCGGGTTCAATCGCCAGCACGGCCTTCGCCTCTGGCACCGACAAACCGACCTCCGCCGCTCTGGCGGCGAAGTGGGCCTGAATTCGACCGGCGAGTTCACCGGCGAGCAGGGCGATCGCCTGGGCAGGGTCGCCCTGTCCGGGGGCGGCAGGGGCTGGGGTGTCGTCGTCCACGCCAAAGATGCTACTTGCCAAGCAGCACCTTCTCCGTAATAGTACTACTTCATAACTACTATCTTCGTGGGGTGGATGTGGATCTCGGACTGCGCGACAAGGTCGTCCTCGTCACTGCGGGGTCCGGCGCGGGGGTGGGATCGGCCACCGCCCGTGCCTACGGCGCCGAGGGAGCGAAGGTGGCGATCACATACCGCAGCCACCCGGAGGCGGCCGAAAAAATCGCCGAGGAAGTGGAACGACTTGGCGGTACGGCCATCACCGTCCATTACGATCTGGCGGATCCATCCACCATTGATGGGGCTGTGCGCACCGTGGCCGATCGCTGGGGTGGCATTGATGTCCTGGTGGCCAATGCGAGCAGCGGTCCGGCCTCGATGCCGGGGACCGCATTCGCGGACATACCGGTGCGGTCATGGCGCGCCAAACTGCGTACCGATATCGAAGGCACTTTTTACACCGCTCAGATGGTTATCCCCTGGATGAATCGACGCGAGTGGGGCCGGATCGTTTTCGTTTCCTCCACCGGGTGGACACATGGCCGCGCGGGTCAGTTTCCCTACGAGGCAGCCACCGGCACGGCGAAGGCCGCGTTACATGGACTCGCGCACAGCCTCGCGGTCACCCTTGGGTCCGACGCGATCCTGGTCAACCTCGTCAGCCCTGGTGCCATTGCCAGCGTGGCACTGGAACAGTTCCTCGGACCGGACGGCGTCATCGCCCTCAGGAAAACAACCGCAACCGGCCGCATCAGTACCGCTGAAGATATCGCCAATGCGATTCTCTTCTTGGGCTCCGCGGCGAATCGCAACATCACCGCCGCGACGCTTCCCGTTGACGGCGGCATTTAGCAGAGAGGAAGAGTCATGCCGCTCGTACAGGGCCCACAGCCGGATCCCACAGTCCCGATCGAGGTACAGCTGACCTCCGAGACTACCGGCCCGGTGTATGTAACCAACCGCTGCGCCGTGGAGAACACTCATCGAACCGAGTTCCTGGAATCATGGGCGGCCGAGGCGCACTATCTGAAAAAACAACCCGGGTACATTGACGCCCGGCTCTTCCGGGGAATCGGCAACAGCAAGGTATGGTTTCACATCGCAACATGGGAAAGCGTCGAAGCCCTTGTGGCCGCTGGCTCCTCGATCGAGTTTCGCACGTTGATCGCCGCGTACCCGCCGAGCGCATCATCATCTCACCTGGTACAGCCGGTAGCTGTGCCAGGAATCTGCCTCGGAATATGATATAGCGCCTCGGAGCCGATACAGCCGGGATGGACGAAGGTAGAAATTCCGCTCATCGGCTTCTTATTGAGTGGCGGTACGGCCGGTGTCTGGCCAGGCTCGGTCGAGGTGACCGTCGGGACGCTCTTTCCTCGGCTGCCCGCCTGTGGTGATCGAGTGTGGCTCACTCATGGTGTGCGTCCCGACGGGACTCAAGCAGTTGGACGGATTGCTCGATGTCACCGGGACGGGGCTGTACGGCAGTGGGCCGTACAGTGCCGCTCGCTTGCTTGGCGACGTGGGGGACATCGCTCGATTTCCCGACCGCGGCCGGTTCGCGACCTGGAACGGCACCGCGCCGATCGAGGCGCCCAGCGGTGACCAGCACCGTCACCAACTCAATCGCGTTGGCAACCGACCTATCACCGCGTCCTGCACATCACGCCCATCGTCCCACACCGCAACGACACACCCATGCCCGGAGTAGTGGGCGTGTCCAACACCGACCGGACCGTTCACGGTGGGGTCTGGCCCGCAACGGCTGGTCTCACGGCCGCTCCAGCACGCTGCCCCAACACCGGGGCAATCACGAGCACCATCCACCACGGCCACCTCGTCCCCAGCACGAACAGCAGCACGGACTCGGCAAGGAACTGGCCACGTGCCTGCCGTCGCGGCCACACGCAGACCACAATCCGCTCAACCCCAAGGAATACGTGCCCAGGTCGTGGGCTTAGGGGCTAACCGGTGACCGCCCTCAACGTGTCCACTGCCACCCGGATCGCCGGGCGGCGGTCGGCTGTGGTTCGCCACACCGCGTAGACGTGGCGGGTCGGGACGGGATGGATGGGGACGATCCGCACCGTTGACGGTACCGGGTCGCGGCCGAGCCGAGGAATGATCGCGGCGCCCATGCCAGCGCCGACCAGGGCCAGTTGGGTGGAGTGATCGGACGCGGTGTGCGCGATGGTGGGCGAGGTGCCCAGTTCGGCCAAGGTTTGGCGCAACCAGTCGTGGCAGATCTGGCCGGGAGTCCAACTAATCCAGTCTATTGTAGAGAGATCGGGCAAGGTCACCGTTTCCCGTGTGGCTAGAGGATGGTCCGCCGGGAGCGCCACATCGAACGGGTCATCCAGCAGGGACTGCCGACACAGGCCGTCAGGCAGCACGAGCGGTGCGGCCGGCCAGTCCTGCACGACCGCGATATCCAGATCTGCGCGGCGCACCAGGGGGATCGCGTCGGTTGGCTCGTACTCCGACATGCGCACTTCCAATCCAGGGTGCTCGGCTCGCAGCCTGCGCAGGGCGTCAGGCAGCAGGCTCCGCGCCGCGGTGGCGAACGCCCCGATGGTCAGCCGTCCGGCCACCGCGCCCTGGCGCTCCGCCAGGTCCGCTTCGATCCGTTCGACCTGGTCGAGCAGTCTCCTCGCGTGTGCGGCGAGCACAGTGTCAGCTTCGGTAAGCCGGATGCCCCGGCCATTGCGCTCAAGGAGCTTCTGCCCGATCTCGCGTTCCAGCCTGCCAAGCTGTTGGGAGACCGCCGAGGTCGTCACGTGCAGCGTGTCGGCGGCGCCACGGACCGAGCCGGTGGCAGACACCGCCTCCAGGACACGCAGCCGTTCAAGGTTCAACACCGTAGTAATGCTACGCAATAACTCGAAGAAAGTGTCGCTTGTCTTAACTATGGCTATTGAGCAGGGTGGCAGCTGTGACTACTGCTGCCTTGTCAACCACCATGACCATCGGCGACCTGACGACGTACCGGCTCGGCTTCGGCGCCATGCGGCTGCGCGACCAGCCGGTGGCCGAACGCGCCGAGTCGATCGCGATACTGCGCCGTGCCGTCGAAGCGGGCGTCACGTTCATTGACACCGCCGACGCCTACAACCTCGGTGAGAACGAGAAATTGGTGGCCGAGGCCCTGCACCCGTACCCGGACGGCGTGCTGGTGGCCACCAAGGGTGGCCAGTGCCACCCCGGTTCGGAGTGGATCCCGCTCGGCCGTCCCGAGTATCTGCGCCAGCAGGCGCAGCTGTCCCTACGCCGACTGCGTGTGGAGCGGATCGACCTCTACCAGCTGCACCGCGTCGACCCGACCGTGCCGCTCGCCGACCAGATCGGGGCGCTACGCCAACTGCAGGATGAGGGCAAGGTCCGCCACATCGGCCTCTCCGAGGTCACCGTCGAGCAACTGCGCGAGGCGCAGGAGATCACCCCGATCGTCAGCGTGCAGAATCGCTACAACCTCTCCGACCGGCGCTCCGAGGACGTGCTGGAGTACTGCGAGCAGCACGGGATCGCGTTCATCCCATGGCTACCGATCAAACCCTCGGTTCACGAGGCAGCCCTGACCGAACTCGCCGATCGGATCGGAGCCACCCGGGTTCAACTCGCGCTGGCCTGGTTGCTGCACCGCTCGCCGGTGATCCTGCCGATCCCCGGCACGTCCTCCCGCGTCCACCTCGAGGAGAACCTCCGCGCCGCCAGTCTCAAGCTGTCCGATGTGGACCTCAAAAGCCTCGGCTGAAAGCAAGACCTTCGGCCGAAACCACTCGGCCGGCACACCGCACCGCCCGCAAGCCAGTGGGGCTGTGTGTGCCGCACTCCTGGGTTTCGGCGCTGTATCGGCGACGCAGGCCACCGCCGCTGAGCCATCAGTGGCAGCGCCACAACGGCGCGGGTGCAGGCCCCGTACTGGGAGCTCTACTACGACCAGCATTTCCGCTCGTTGGTCACTTGCGAGGCGCGGGGGAGGTCATCAGGGATCCTTCCAGTTGGCATTACATTTTTGGCACACTCGACTACCACTGCCGGACCTGTCGGTCATCCTCACCGGAGACGCGGGCGTGATCGACGCCCGGCTGCGGGCGCGCGGCGGGCACAGCCGCTTCGAGCGCGCCGCGGACAACAGCGAGATGGAAACCGGCCTGTACGTCCACGCCGTGGTCGACCTGGAACAGCGGGGCTGGGCGGTCGCCGCGCTGGACGCCACCACCGACCCGCCCGAGACCATCGCTGCGGCGATCGTGTCTCTCATCCGGCACGTCCTGACCGAGAAGAGCGCGGCATGACCCTGAGCCTGATCACCGTCACCGTCGGCGCCCCCTCGTTGGACCGCGCCCAGCGCCAGCTCCGCTGGCTGGCCGCCCCGCCCGGAGGACGTGCTGGTGCTGACCGAGACCAAGGCCACCGCGGGCAGCCAGTTCCTCGCCGAGGCGTTCACCGCCGCCGGCTACGCGGTGACCTTCCCCGATCACGCGCCCGGCGAGCTCGGCGTGATGATCGTCAGCAGGCTGCGCACCGCCCTGGACCCACTCGGCGCGGCACTGGACTACCTGCCCGCCCGCGCGGCCGGGGTCGTGGTCGAGACCACCGACGGGCCGCTGCGCGTCGTTGGCGCCTACGTGCCCTCCCGCGATGCCACCGCCGAGAAAACCGACCGCAAGAAGACCTGGATCCAGCGCTCACTCGCGCCCTGGACACCACCGCCAGCTCGGCGCCGCCGCTGCTGCTGCTCGGCGACCTCAACGTGCTCGAACCCAGCCACACCCCGGCGCACCGGGGCCAATTCGCTCCCTTCGAGTACGCCTTCTACACCAGCCTGACCGACCGGCACGGCCTGCTCGACCTGTTCCGGCACCTGCACCCCGACCGGGTCGAGCACAGTTGGGCCGCCGCGCGGACCTGGGCTACCGCTACGACCACGCGCACGGCTCCCGAGCCTTGGCCGGGGTGCTCACTGGCTGCGAGTACATCCACGAGACCAGGGAACTCGCGACGGACGGCACCCGGCTCACCGACCATTCGGGACTCGCCGTGCGCCTGACGCTGACCGCCACCGGCGCGCTGCTACGTCGGACCCCGCCACGGCGGCCATGCCTGCCGAGCCGGAGCCCACCTTGTTCTGACCGGCCGGTTCGCGTCTCGGCAGCCGGGCAACACGCCCCGTCAGCCAAGACCGCGAGGACCCGCCGAAGAATGTTTGTCCCGACCAGCACCGTCACGCCCCACATCGGCGCCCGCGTCCTCCTGCTCGTCCCCGCCGACCGCGTGCTGCTCATCCACGCCCTCGACCCCGCCGACCCCGCACACCACTGGTGGGAACTGCCCGGCGGCGGACTGGACAACGGCGAAGACCTCCAGACCGCGGCCCGCCGCGAAGCCGCCGAGGAGACCGGAACCATGCTCACCGCCCTCGGCCGCGAGCTATGGGTACGCGAATCCCGCTTCCGCTACAAGGGCCGCGACCATCACCGCGGTCGAGCACGTGTTCCTCGCCGCACCCCCAGCACCGCTCCGCAGGTCGCACTGAAGCCCACTGAGAACGAGAAGGCCGGGCTGATCGAACGCCGCTGGTGGCCAGCCGACGAGCTGCGGCAGTGCCAAGACAAGCTCCTGCCCGCCGAACTACCCGCCCTGCTCGACGACCTGCTGTCCGACCGGTTCAGCCCCACGCCCCTCACACTCATCGCCTGACCGCCCGCACATGACAGTCAGCCCCTCACTGACCTCGTCCGAGGCGTTCGACTCCGGAGTGCTGTTCGAGCCGGCAGTGGCCGAACGTCTGATCGACCACGCACGGCAGGTCTGCTGGTCAGTGCGCGGACGCCTGTGTTGATCGCTCGTCGGTCAAACAGCGACCTCACGCGTGCATCGTGGGACAGCTACGCGTTGGCTCGAGACCGGCCGCCGCGATGCAGGGGCATGTGCCCGGCAACGCGTGGCCGACGGGTGTTCTTGCGTTGATGGGAGTGACGTGGTCGCCACCGCTGTGGTGGTTGTTCGTGTTGTGGCTGGCTGGTGAGGGGCGGAAGTGCGCTTCGTGTTCGTGCGGGGATGGTGGGTGGGTTCGGTACGACGGTGGTGGGGCGGCCGGGAGCGGTGGTGACGAGGTTCAATTGCGCGAGGTGGGTGACTGCGCGGTGCATGGTGCTCGGTGCGACGCCGAAGTAGGTGGCCAGGGTCTTAATGGGCGGCAGTTGCTGGCCAGGTCGGTGCTGTCGGTGGGTGATGGCGTCGCGTAGGTCGGTAGCGATCTCCCAGGCGCGGCTGCGTGACGGCCGTGCTGCGACCGCTGTGTCGCGGCGGGGCGTGTGGTGTGGTCGGGTGGACAGGCGCAGGGGGAGCCGGTCGTGTAGTTGGGTGCTGGCGGGCTGGTTGGCTTCGGCGATCCAGGCTGTGTAGGTCGTGAGGGTGGTGCTGGCGTCGCGGTGTCCGAGTCGTGATGCGACGGTGCGGAGGTCGACGCCGGCGAGGATGAGTTCGGTGGCGTTGTAGTGGCGCAGCTTGTGCAGCGTGGTGGGGATACCCAACGACCTGACGAGGCGGCAGAACCGCTGTCCCAACGACGCCGGGGCCAGGCATACCGAGCCGTCAGCTGCAAGGGAGAGGATGAAGGCGTCTGCGGCCAAGGGCTTGCCATCGGCGAGGGCGCGCTGTCGCCGGAGGTCGTGGTAGGCGGCAAGGAGGTAGGCCGTGTCGTGGTCGACGACGACGCGGCGTTCTTCGTGCAGTTTGGTGTCTTTCTCGACCAGGCCGTCACTGGTGTGGGAGATGCTGGCGCGGATGTGGATGACGTGGTTGGCGGCGTCGAAGTCGGACCAGCGTAGTGCGCAGAGTTCACCTCGGCGGGCGCCGGTCGTGATGGCGATCCAGATAGCGACCGCCAGGAACGGGTCTACTTGTTGCCAGGCCTCGGTGAGGATGCGAGCGACGTCGTCAGGAGCAGGTGGCCGGGGGCAGGGGCGTGGTGTCGACAGTGGTGTGGCTTGGTGGGCGGGGTTGGTGGTGGTCCAGTCCCAGCGGATGGCGGAACGGTAGGCGGCACTGATCAAGAAGTGGATCTTGCGGATGCTCCCTGCGGACAGCGGACGACACTGGTGCTTCCGGCGGTGGGTGGATGCTGTGGCTTGTTGGGGCAGTGATCGCGGCAGCGAGCGAGTTCGGCGTAGAACTCGCCCAGTATCTCACCGGTGGCGTCGTTGATCGGGTGGTGGCCGATCAATGCGTGGATGTGTTTGCGGTGGTAGCCGCGGTAGTTGTCCTTAGTGGAGCTTGCGAGTGGCATCTAGGTGATGTGGCGGGTGATCAGCTCGTCTAGCGTCGCTGTCAGGCGTAGTCCGTCTCGTTGATCGACGGTCCGGATCAAGCGCAGTCGTGCCTGCTCGGCTTTGTGCTCGGCGTCGGGGCCTGCTGGGATGGTCTCGGTGAGGTAGCGCGCACGTCGGGTGTCCGGTGCGATGCCCGCATAGACCCGCACCCGAAGCGAACCGCTTGGTAGGACATCGATGCAGCCACGCGGACGAACACGCCCCGGTGCGCTGCGGGGGCGTGTAGCGGTGCTCATGGTGTCGCCACCACCCGCGTCGATACGTGAGATAAGGCGTACCAACGCTGTTCGAGCGGTGATTGTTGCCCCCAGGCGAAAGCAACACCAGGCGAAACGTTCGGCAAACCCGGAGCGCAATGGCAGTTTTCGCAGCTCAGCGTGGACCGGGGCGTGACATGAGCGGACATGTCACGAACGGTCATGGTGCGTGGGTTGGGCGACCGGTCTCGGCCGGTCATCTCCATGCTGGCCGCTGTTTCGGCTGGCGGACTTGGCCACCAGCACCAACCTCGATCAACCGAAGTCAGGTGACCTCTGGCTCGATCGTGAACCTTCGAAACGCCCTGCGGCCCAACGAACAAGCCTGAGTGTTCGTTGCACGAGCCGAACTGCCCCATCGGCTGGCGCGCCCACTGCTGGTCCCCCGCTCATCACTACGTTCACAGTGTATGCGGCATGCGTGACAGCTCGAGGTGCGGAGTAGTGAGTTAAATGTGCGGATCAATGTGTCACACCCCCATGTCATGGGGTCCCGTGAGGGCCACCGCCGGAGCTGCGACGAGTGACAGGTCGATCCTGGGGATGGCCTGGTCTACCTGCAGATACTGCCTGTAGACCACGCCCACACCTTGCGGTGCCCCTGGCAGGATTCGAACCTGCGCTCCCGCCTCCGGAGGGCGGTGCTCTATCCCCTGAGCTACAGGGGCTTGGTCTTCGCTGTGAAGCTTAGCGTACGCGTCACGGGGGTATTCGGTGGGCCACCGTTGGACGGGTTGCATTCATGCGCATGTCGCTATACGTTGACTGTGAGTGAGGAGGCGTGATGGGTCACGGACATGGGCATGGGGTTTCGCCTGAGCAGGCTGTTTCTGCTGGTGGGCGTCATCTTCGGCGGCTTTGGATCGCCGTCGGGCTTGGTCTTGTCACTTTCGTTCTCCAGGTCAGCGTGGGGCTGGTCACTTCGTCTCTCGCCCTTCTCGCTGACTCCGCGCATGTGTTCACCGATGTCTTCGGGGTCACACTCGCCGCCGTCGCCATCGTCGTCGCGCGGCGGTCCAAGGCCGGGCAGGGCCGGACGTTCGGGCTCTACCGCTCCGAGGTGTTGGCCGCTCTTGCCAATGCCGTTCTTCTCTTCGCTGTGGCCGGGTGGGTCCTCTACGAGGCCGTCGGGCGGTTCGGGGCTCCGCCCGAGGTTCCCGGGCTCCCGGTCACTATCGTTGCCACCGTTGGCCTTTTGATGAACGTCGTCGCTTTCCTGATGCTTCGTGACGGCGCCAAGGAGAGCCTCAACGTCCGGGGCGCTTATCTTGAAGTGATGGCCGATATGATCGGATCTATCGGCGTTCTTGTCTCCGGTCTTGTCACTCTCGCATTCGGTTGGCGCTATGCCGACCCGATCATCGGTATCGGTATCGGCCTTTTTGTTCTCCCCCGTGCGTATCGACTTGGTCGCAGTGCGTTGCGCATTCTCTTCCAGCACGCTCCCGAGGGTGTCGACGTCAAGAAGATGACCACCGACCTCTCGCGGCTTCCGGGTGTCGATGAGGTCCATGACCTGCATGTCTGGACTCTCACGAGCGGTATGGAGGTCGTGTCCGCTCATCTGACCATGGTGGACGGTGCCGATCAGTCCGACATCCTTGTTGCGGCCCAAGGTCTGCTCGCGGACAATTACTCCATCGAACACGCCACGCTCCAGGTCGAGCAGCCTTCCGTCAAATGCCGGGAACTCAGTTGGTAGTTAGGAAATTTTCCTAACTTCTGCGCGTACACTCGGCTGAGGCTGTCAAAGGAGTGATACGTGGGCAGAACGCCGCAGGTGGGTACGCCGTCCGGAATGCGTGAGCTGAACCAACGAGCTGTGCTGGACCGGCTGCGCACCGCCGGCCCGGCCACGCGCCCCCTGCTCGCCAGGGACACCGGCCTGTCGAAACCCACTGTCGGCCAGGCCCTCCTCGACCTCGAGCGGCGCCACCTGGTCCGCGAGGTCGGCCGCACGTCCACCGGTCCCGGTCGTTCCGCGGTCGTCTACGGCGAGAACCCCGCCGCCGGTTTCGTGCTCGGCGTCGACGTCGGCAGGGAACGCCTGCGCCTCGCCGTCGCCGACCTGTCCGGCGCCGTCGTGTCCAGAGTGGACGAACGCAACCGCTGCCGCAGCGCCCGCAGTCTGGTCAACCTGCTCAGGGAACTCGGCGAGCACACCGTTTCGGCTGCTGGGATATCCCCCGCCGAGGTCGTCGCCAAAGTCGTTGGCAGTCCCGGTGTTCCGGACGTCAAGACGGGCGCGCTCCAGCACGCGCAGAACCTCCCCGGCTGGGGCAGGCGTGGCCTGCTCGAGGAGCTCACGGGCGCGCTCGGCCAGGGCGTCGTGGTCGAGAACGACGCGAACCTCGTCGCGGTGGGGGAGATGACCGCGGGCGCCGCCCGTGGCGCCGACACGTTTGTGTCCATCATGGTTGGCACGGGCATCGGTATGGGCATCGTCGTCAACGGCCAGCTGTTTCGCGGTGCGCACGGCGCGGCCGGGGAGATCGGTTACTTGCCGTACGGTACAACGCAAGGCACGCCACCGGATCGGGGCATGCTGGAGAACGAGGTCTCCGGCGACTCCATCGTCCGCAAGGCGCGCCAGCAGGGCCTCGAGGTCAAGAGCGCCAAGGAGCTCTTCGAACTGGCCCGCAAGGGCGACAAGCAGGCGTTGCGGGCGGTCACCGAGGAGGCCAAGCAGCTCGCGTTCGTCGTCGGCGCCGTCGCGGCCGTGATCGACCCGGAACTGGTCGTGCTCGGCGGCGGCATCGGTTCGAACACCGACCTGCTCGCCGACCCGCTGGAGGAGGCGCTGCGCGGCACGACGCCGCTGCGGCCGAAGATCGTCGCCGGTGAGCTGGGGGAGACCGCCGTGCTGTCCGGCGCGATCGCGATGGGCCTGGGCTCAGCGCGCGAAGTGGTGTTCGACCGCGCGCTGGAGCGCAAGACGTCCTAGCTGGCTGGCAACGGCTCCGCGCCGCGCTCGGCCAACAGGTTCTTCATGTACGCCGCCTCGCCGGTCTGCGAGACGACGATCGTGCGCGAGAGGTTTCGCAGCGGCGCCAGCGCGACGTGGTCCTGGCCGTACTGCGCCATGGACAGGCCGCCTTCGTGGTGCCGCAGCATCAGCTGCAGGAAGTAGACGTCCAGTTCCTTGCCGGTCAACTTGCGCAGCTTCGCTAGCTCCTCCTGCGAAGCCATGCCCGGCATCAACTGTCCGGGTTGCATGCCGGGGTGGTCGGGGTTGGAGCCGTGCTGGTGCGATCCGGCCTGGTTGGTGGCCATCCAGCTCATCGCCTGCCGGTTCGGCGGTCGCGACTCCGGCTGGCCCCACACGTCCAGGTAGCCGGCCATCATGCCGACCTGGCCCTTCTGGGTGCCTTCGATGTCGAACGCCAGCGTCTTGATCGTCGTGTCCGTGGTGTGGTCACGAACCCAGCTGGCCATGGTCACGGCCTGCAGGTGGTGCGTCGACATGTCCTGCGCGAACCCGACGTCGACCGAGTCGGGACCCGGGTTGAGGGACGTCTGGTCGGTGGTGGCGCGGGTGATCAGCATGCCGATCGCGGCGCCGACGAGCAGGATGGCGACGGCCGCCGCCGAGAAGATGAGAATCCGCTGCCCGCCGGGGCGCGGAGCCTCATCCTCGTCGACCAGGGCCTCGTCGTCGACGCGATCGTCGACGGTCATCGGCTCGGTTGCGAGCCGGATGCGGGCGGCTGCTGGCCGGAAGGAGCACCGGTGGCGGGCGGGGCCTGCGAGCCGGATGGCGCCGGGGGCGCGGGTGGCATCTCCGTGCCGTTGTTCACCTGGCCCTTGCTCGCGCCGGTGCCGTCCATCTTCACGGCGTCGGCGGGCATCGGGCTCGCGTCGAACGGCGGCGGGTTGGTCGGGTCGAAGCTGCCCGGGATGGTGTCGCAGCGCGCCTGCGGCTCAGGGAACTGGTAGTTGTTGCGCTTCAGCGACCGGATGAACTGGTCGACGCGCTCGTCGTTGACGTTGTCCAGCTTGAGCTGGTGGCCCCACGACTGGATCGAGAACGGCTTGTCCAGGCCGGGGTACGGCGAGATGGCGATGAAGTCCTGGCCGGTGACCTTGCCCTTGAGCGCGTCGAGGTCACCGCCCTTGACCTTGTCCGGGTTGTAGGCGATCCAGATGGCGCCGTGCTCCATCATGTGGACCATGTTCTCGTTGCGCACGGGGTTCGGGTAGACCATGCCGTTGCAGTCGGCCCAGACCTCGTCGTGCGGCCCGCCGAACGGCGGCGACTGGTCGTAGGCGACGCGCTGGTTGCCCTTGACGTGGATGGCGGCCTCGTACTTGACCTTCGTGACACCCGAGATGTCCTCGGACGGGTCCTGGTTGCTCTCCGACGGCACCCACGCGGTCACCTTGTTGACCTGCATCATCGAGTAGCCGATCACCACCACGGCCAGCACGACGAGACCGAGGATGATCGATATGGTGCCCCACGGCTTCTGCTTCTTGACCGCAGCGGCCGACCGCATGGCCTTGACGCCCTTGCTGCCGCCTTTTGCCGACTTGGAGCCGCCGCTCTTGTTCTTCGTGCCGCTGGCCATCCCGATCCGGACCTCGTTTCGTAACTAACCGACCACCGTGGGACAGTGTAAGGACAACGTGTCTGCTGGGTGTCAACTGCCGACTGGTTCGGAGCCCGCCGGAGCGGGGCTCGGGTCGAACGGTGGCGGGTTGTCCTGCTCGAAGTACGGGTTGTCGCAGGTGGCGCCCGGTTCCGGGAACGTGGCCTTGTTCAGCTTCAGCGTCGAGATGAACTCGTCGACGCGCGGGTCGCCCGCGTCGTCCAGCTTGAGCCGGTGGCCCCACGCCTGCAACGAGACGGGCTTGTCCAGCCCGGGGTAAGGCGACATCACCATGTACGGCACACCTTCGACCTTCTGCGCCAGCTCGCTGACGCCCGACTTCGGCAGAGTGTCCGGGTTGTAGGCGATCCAGACCGCGCCGTGTTCGAGCGAGTGCACCATGTTCTCATTGCGGACGGCCTTGGTATAGACCACGCCGCTGCAGGTCGCCCAGTTCGCGTCGTGGTTGCCGCCGAACGGCGGGTTCTGGTCGTAGGCGACCCGCTTCGGTGCCTCGACGTGGTTGCGCGCGTTGTACGGCTTGACCTCGATGTCCTTGATCTTCTTCGGTGCCTCCGCGTCGTTGGGCGGCGGTGCGTCCGTCTTCGGTGGCTTGCCCTTCGACGTCGGTTCGTCGGTGGCGTTCGGTTCCGCGCTGGGGTTGGCGTCGGTCTGCGGGAAGAACTGCTTGCCGCTGTCGCCGCCACCACTGCAGGCTGACGCCAGCAGGACGAGTCCGGCGGCGAGGATCGGTCGGATACGCACGGTACGCGACACCCTTTCGTCAGGTGGTCTTCAAGAGCCGGTTCGTCCAGGTCGGGGCGCTCTACCTAGACTTCGCGGAGTGAACCCCGCCGTGCTCGCCGAGAAGGTTCGGGCCGCAGCCGTCGAGGTCCTCGCCGACCGAGGTCTCGACAGTACCGTGCTGCCCGAATCGGTCGATTTGAGGCGGCCGGACGACCCGGCGCACGGCGACTTCGCGACCGCGCTGCCGCTGCGGATCGGCGGTCTCGTCGGGGTCCCGCCGTCCGATCTTGCCCGGTGGCTGGCGGTGGCGCTGGCCGGAGGTGACGGAATCGACTCGGCCGAAGCGGCCGGGCCGGGCTTCGTCAACTTGAGGCTGACGGCGGCGGCGATGACGGGAGTCGTGGCCGACGTCGAGGCGCGGGGCGCGCGGTACGGCGCGCGGCCGCCGGTCACCGGCGCGTGGCACGACGTCGATCCTGACCTGCGCGAACGGCGGATCAGGGCGAATCCGGTCTTCAACGTGCAGTACGCGCACGCGCGTGTCTGCGCAGTGGTGCACAACTCGGTGAAATTCGGCATGGATCCGGCCGGTGCCGATCTAGGGTTGGTGACGCACGAGCGCGAGGGTGCCGTGATCCGGACCCTCGGCGAGTTCGAAGTTCTCGCGGCCGACCGGGTCGCGCGGTATCTGGAACGGCTGGCGGACGCGCTGCACGGGTGGTACGACACCCCGGAGTGCAGGATCCTGCCGCAAGGCGACGAAGAGGTCGCCGATGTGCACCTTGCGCGGCTGCGGCTGTCGCGCGCGGTGCGGCAAGTCCTGGCGAACGGCCTTGAGACCGTTGGCGTCTCGGCCCCTGAACGGATGTGAGAAGTGAGAGCCCACCCAGCTGGACCACGGCACGCGGACGTCCTGCTGCCCGCGAACACCGCGGGCCCGCGCCCCACGACGGTCGCCGAGATCGATGAGCTGCCCGCGAGCGTGTGGCCGCGCAACGCGGGGCGAGGCGAGGACGGCGCGGTCCGATTGGCCGGTGTCGACGTCCGCGAGCTGGCCGAGCAGTACGGCACGCCGTTGTTCGTGATGGACGAGGACGACTTCCGCTCCCGCTGCCGTGACCACGCGCAGGCGTTCGGCGACCCGGCGCTGGTGCACTACGCGTCCAAGGCGTTCCTGTCGGTCGAGATCGCCAAGTGGGTCGCCCAGGAGGGGCTGAGCCTGGACGTGTGCAGCGGCGGCGAGCTGGCGATCGCGCTGCGAGCGGGCTTCCCAGCCGAGCGGATCACGTTGCACGGCAACAACAAGTCCGTCGCCGAGCTGACCGCGGCTGTCGACGCCGGTGTCGGCGCGGTCGTGTTGGACTCGTTCCAGGAGATCGCCAGGCTGGACCAGATCGCCCGCGAGCGCGACGTGGTCCAGCCGGTGCTGATCCGGGTGACAGTCGGCGTCGAGGCGCACACCCACGAGTTCATCGCCACCGCGCACGAGGACCAGAAGTTCGGTTTCTCGCTGGCCTCCGGCGACGCGCAGGAAGCCGTCCAGCGGACGCTCAAGTCGGGTGGGCTCAGGCTGACCGGCCTGCACAGCCACATCGGCTCGCAGATCTTCGACGTCGACGGCTTCGAGGTGGCCGCGCACCGCGTGATCAAGCTGCTGGCCGAGCTGCGCGACCAGCACGGTGCCGACGCGATCGGTGATCTGACCACTGTGGACCTCGGTGGCGGGCTGGGGATCGCCTACACGCCGCAGGACGACCCGCCGCCGCCGTCGTGGCTGGCCGAGCAGCTGCGGACCATCGTGTCCAAGGAGTGCGAGCACGCCGGGCTGGAGATGCCGAAGATCGCGGTCGAGCCGGGCCGGGCGATCGCGGGCCCGTGCGGCGTCACGGTCTACGAGGTCGGCACGATCAAGGACGTCACGCTCGGCGGGGGATCGTCGCGGCGGTACGTCAGCGTGGACGGCGGGATGAGCGACAACATCCGGACCGCGCTCTACGACGCGGTGTACGACGCGCGCCTGGTCTCCCGCCGCAGCGACGAAGGCCGGGGCGACACCACGGCCACGCTCAGCCGGATCGTCGGAAAGCACTGCGAGGCAGGCGATGTGGTCGTCCGGGACTGCTGGCTGCCGGACACCGTCGCGCCTGGCGACCTCGTCGCGCTCGCGGCCACGGGCGCGTACTGCTACGCGATGGCGAGCGGGTACAACCGGCTGCCGCGGCCCGCTGTGGTCGCGGTCAAGGAGGGGCAGGCGCGGCTGTTGCTGCGCAGGGAGACCGAGGACGACCTGTTCGCACTGGAGGTCCAGTCTTGAAACCGATCAAGGTCGCGCTGCTGGGGTGCGGGACCGTCGGCACGCAGGTGGTGCGGCTGCTCGACGAGCAGGCCGACGACTTCGCCGCGAGAGTCGGCGCGCCGATCGAGCTGACCGGCATCGCGGTCCGCAGGCCGGACCGGCACCGCGACGTGCCGAGGCACCTGCTGACCGCGGACGCCGCCGGGCTGGTCGCGTCCGATGTGGACGTCGTGGTCGAGGTGATCGGCGGGATCGAGCCGGTCCGCACGCTGCTGCTGGACGCGTTGCGGGCGGGCAAGTCCGTCGTGTCGGCGAACAAGGCGCTGCTGGCGGAGAGCTCGGGTGAGCTGTTCGCCGCCGCCGACGAGTCCGGTGCGGACCTCTACTTCGAGGCCGCCGTCGCCGGTGCGATCCCGCTGCTGCGGCCGCTGCGCGAGTCGCTCGCGGGCGACCGGATCACCCGGGTGATGGGCATCGTCAACGGCACCACCAACTACATCCTCTCGGCGATGGACGAGACGGGTGCGAACTACAGCGAGACGCTCGGGGAGGCCAGCAGGCTCGGGTACGCCGAGGCGGACCCGACGGCCGATGTGGACGGTTACGACGCCGCGTCCAAGGCCGCGATCCTCGCGTCGATCGCGTTCCACACCAGGGTGACCGCCGGTGACGTCTACCGCGAGGGCATCTCGGCGGTGACGTCGGCCGACGTCGTCGCCGCGCGCACGCTCGGTCGCACGATCAAGCTGCTGGCCATCTGCGAACGCGTCGGGGACTCGGTCGCGGTCCGCGTGCACCCGGCGATGATCCCGCGCAGCCACCCGCTCGCCAGCGTCGGTGGCGCGTTCAACGCCGTGTTCGTCGAGGCCGAGGCGGCCGGGCAGTTGATGTTCTACGGCCAGGGCGCCGGCGGCGCGCCGACCGCGAGCGCGGTGCTCGGTGATCTCGTCGCGGTGGCCCGCAACCGGGTGCACGGCGGCCGCGGTCCGCGTGAATCCGCCTACGCCGCACTGGAAGTGCAGCCGGTCGGGCAGGTGCGGACCCGTTACCACCTGAGCCTCGACGTGGCCGACAAGGCCGGTGTGCTCGCCAGCGTCGCGGCGGTGTTCGCCGAGCACGACGTGAGCATCGCGGCCGTCCGCCAGGAGGGCCGGACCGACGACGCCAGCCTGGTGATCGTCACCCACGCGGCGCCGGACGCCGCACTGAAGTCCACCGTGGACAAAGTCGCAGGCCTGCCCGCGGTGCGCGAGGTGGTCAGCGTGATGCGCGTCGAGGGCGAGGAACCGTGACCACGTCAGTAGTCAGTCCGGCGTGGCCGGGCATCGTCAACGCCTATCCGGACCGGATCAGAGTGCCCGCGGGCGCGAAGGTGATCACCCTCGGCGAGGGGGGCACGCCGCTCGTCGACGCGCCGCACTTGTCCGAGTTGACCGGTAGCCAGGTCATGTTGAAGGTCGAGGGTGCCAACCCGACCGGGTCGTTCAAGGACCGCGGGATGACCGTGGCGATGACGTACGCCCTCGCCGAGGGCAACAAGGCGGTCATCTGCGCGTCGACGGGCAACACGTCCGCGTCGGCCGCCGCGTACGCCGCCCGTGCCGGGCTGACCTGTGCCGTTCTGGTGCCGCGCGGCAAGATCGCGCTCGGCAAGCTGGCGCAGGCGGTCGTGCACGGTGCCCGGATCCTCCAGGTCGACGGCAACTTCGACGACTGCCTCGAACTGGCCCGCAAGACCGCGGCCGACCACCCGGTCGCGTTGGTCAACTCCGTCAACCCGGTGCGGCTGGAAGGGCAGAAATCCGCCGCGTTCGAGATCTGCGACGTGCTCGGCCGCGCGCCGGACGTGCATTGCCTGCCGGTGGGCAACGCCGGCAACATCACCGCCTACTGGCGCGGCTACCGCGAATACGCCAATGAAGCGGTTGTCTCCACCACACCGAGGATGTTCGGTTTCCAGGCGGCCGGTGCCGCGCCGCTTGTGCACGGCGAGCCGATCAGGGACCCGGAGACGATCGCGACCGCGATCCGGATCGGCAGCCCCGCGTCGTGGGCCGGCGCGATCGGCGCGCGTGACGAGTCCGACGGCCTGATCGACGCGGTCACCGACGAGCAGATCCTGGCCGCGTACCGGCTGCTGGCCAGCCGTGAGGGCGTCTTCGTCGAGCCCGCGTCGGCCGCGAGCGTCGCCGGGCTGCTGGCGGTGGCCGAGGACGGTCGCCTGCCGTCGGGTTCCGTCGTGGTGTGCACGGTCACGGGGCACGGCCTGAAGGACCCGGACACGGCGTTGCTGGCCATGCACGAGGTCGAGCCGGTCCCGGTCGACGCGGGTGCGGTCGCCGCGGCGCTGGAACTCGCATGAGTGCCGTCGAGGTGCGTGTTCCGGCCTCCAGCGCTAACCTGGGCTCCGGTTTCGACGCGCTTGGCTTGGCGCTCGGCCTGTACGACGTGATCGAAGCGCGGATCATCCCACGGGGTTTGGAAGTCACCGTCGATGGCGAAGGCGCGGGCGAAGTCACCACGGACGAGTCGCACCTCGTCGTCCGTGCGCTGCGGGCGGCCGGTGAGCGGATCGGGTTTCGGCCACCTGGCCTGGAATTGCGCTGCCGCAACGCCATTCCACACTCACGCGGCCTCGGTTCGTCCGCGGCTGCCGCCGTCGCGGGTGTCGCGGCGGCGTACGGCCTCGCGGGAATGGAAACCGACGAGCACGCGTTGCAGGTTGCTGCGGAGTTCGAAGGACACGCCGACAACGCGGCCGCCAGCCTCCTTGGCGGACTCGTGGTGGCGTGGACCGAGGGTGACCGGTACCGAGCCGTCCGCCTCGACCCCCATTCCGCGATCCAGCCGGTGTTGCTCATTCCGGGTGAATCATCCAGGACCTCGGTGACCAGGCAGCTGTTGCCGGATCGTGTCCCGCACGCCGACGCGGCGTTCGCCACCGGCCGCGCCGCGCTGGCCGTCCACGCCGTCACGGCGAGGCCGGACCTGCTGCTGCCGGCGACGGCCGACCGGTTGCACCAGGACTACCGGGAAGCCGCCTGGCCTGCGAGTTTGCGGCTGGTCAAGATCTTGCGCGAGCACGGTCTCGCCGCGGCGGTCTCCGGTGCGGGTCCGACCGTGATGGTGCTCACTGCGGACGGCAAACTGCCCGATGGAGTGGATCTGGCGGGGTTCGACACGCGGGAATTGGCTGTCGACAGGGTGGGGGTGCAGGTCAGGGCGCTCTAGCGCGTCTCGACGCGCCGGGGGGTGGTTGTTGCACGTCGCGGCAGCGCCGTCTACCCTCGGGGGCGTTCAGTCACCGCGCGCACGGGCGCCCGGTGTCGTTCCCAGGGAAATCTTCCTGGGTCGCATCTGCCGTAAAGGATGTCGGCCCCATCCAACTGGAGTCGATGTTCAGGGGTTTCCCGACAGCCGTGGTGACCGATGCTCCGTATTGGCGAATCCGTCTCGCGCCTGGCCAAATTCGTGGTCGGCGCGGTGATCCGGGTCCGTCGAGGACGGACAGACAAGCCGTTCCGCGTTCCGTCGGGCGGCGGTCCGCTGGTCCACGTAGGAGGCGGGGACCGGTCAGGAAGGACATTAGTGAGCAACACCGATCTGTTGAGCAGCGACACGGCTGCGGGCACTTCTGACAAGTCCCAGGTCGCCGGCTCCAACGGCGGTGCCCCGCGCCGCCGTGCAGGGCTGTCCGGCATGGTGCTGGCGGAGCTGCGCGAGTTGGCCGGAACGCTTGGCATCACCGGAACCACCGGGATGCGCAAGGGTGACCTGATCGCTGCGATCAAGGAGCGTCAGGGCGGGTCCGGTGGGGGCACCGCGGACACGCTGCCGCTCGACAACCTGCCCGCGGTCAAGCCGCCCAGGTCAGCCAAGGAGCCGAAGCGGGCCATCGAGAAGTCCGCCCCGGCCGCTGAGAAGGCCGAGAAGGCCGAGAAGCCGGCCCCGGCGTCGTCGGACGAGGAGCAGGCGCCGACCCGCACCCGTCGCCGTCGCGCGGGCCGTCCGGCGGGCAGCCCGGACAAGGCCGAAGAGGCGAAGGCAGCCGAGGTCAAGGCCGAGCCGAAGACCGAGCCCGTCGCCGAGTCGAAGCCGGAGCCGCAGGCGGGCCGCGAGGAGCGCCCGGAGCGTCAGCAGTCCGACCGCCAGCAGGGCCGGGACAGGCGCGAGCGCAACAACGACCGTGGCGAGCGCGGCGAACGCGGTGAGCGGGGCAACCGCAATGACCGCGGGGACCGTAACGATCGCAACGACCGTAACGACCGCGGTGGCCAGGGCAGGCAGAACCAGAACCAGGACAACGCGCAGGACGACGATGACGACGACGAGAGGGGCGGTCGTCGCGGCCGTCGCTTCCGCGACCGTCGCCGTCGTGGCCGCGGTGAAGGCGGCACCGGTGGCGGTGGAACCGACACCGAGGTGCGCGAGGACGACGTCCTGCTGCCCGTCGCGGGTGTGCTGGACGTGCTGGAGAACTACGCGTTCGTGCGTACTTCCGGCTACCTCGCCGGGCCCAACGACGTGTACGTCTCGCTGTCGCTCGTGCGCCGCTACGGCCTGCGCCGCGGTGACGCGATCACCGGCCTGGTCCGCCAGCCGCGTGAGGGCGAGCAGCAGCGGCAGAAGTTCAACCCGCTGGTGCGCGTCGAGACCGTCAACGGCATGGACCCGGAGCAGGCCAAGACCCGTCCGGAGTTCACCAAGCTGACGCCGCTGTACCCGAACGAGCGACTGCGCCTCGAGACTGAGCCGCACATCCTCTCGACCCGTGTCATCGACCTGGTGATGCCGGTCGGCAAGGGCCAGCGCGCGCTGATCGTCTCCCCGCCCAAGGCGGGTAAGACGACGGTTCTGCAGCAGATCGCCAACGCGATCGCCAAGAACAACCCCGAGTGCTACCTCATGGTCGTCCTGGTGGACGAGCGCCCCGAGGAAGTCACGGACATGCAGCGCAACGTCGACGGCGAGGTCATCGCGGCGACGTTCGACCGCCCGCCGTCGGACCACACCATGCTGGCCGAGCTGGCGATCGAGCGGGCCAAGCGGCTCGTGGAGATGGGCACCGACGTGGTCGTGCTGCTCGACTCCGTGACCCGTCTCGGCCGTGCGTACAACCTGGCGGCCCCGGCGTCCGGCCGGATCCTGTCCGGTGGTGTCGACTCGACGGCGCTGTACCCGCCGAAGCGTTTCCTGGGTGCCGCGCGCAACATCGAGAACGGCGGCTCGCTGACCATCTTCGCGACCGCGCTGGTCGAGACCGGCTCCGCCGGTGACAGCGTGATCTTCGAGGAGTTCAAGGGCACCGGCAACGCCGAGCTCAAGCTGGACCGCAAGATCGCCGACAAGCGGACCTTCCCCGCGGTGGACGTCGACCAGTCGTCCACGCGCAAGGAAGACCTGCTGCTGTCGCCGGACGAGCTGGCGGTGACGCACAAGCTGCGTCGCGTGCTGCACGCGTTGGAGCCGCAGGCCGCCATCGAGCTGCTGCTCGACCGGCTGCGCAAGAGCCGGACGAACATCGAGTTCCTGATGCAGGTGGCCAAGACGACCCCTGGTTCGGACAACGACTGACAAACCCCCTCGTGAGTGGTTGCCGGGCTTCTAACCCCGGTAACCCCTCACGAGGGTTTTGTGTAGCCGGGTCATGTGTAGGAGCAGTGCTCCGCTGGGGATGCCGAGGGTGATGGCCAGGATCGCCGGGACGGCTGTGCCGTGCAGGGCGACTCCGGTGGCCAGGATGAGGGCGGCGTAGGGCCAGTTCCACCGCTGCCAGCCCGGTGGCCACTCGATCGAGTGGCCGACGATCGCCGTCAGCCCGGCGGCCGCCCCGGCGTGCGCGCTGGTCAGGACCGTGGTGCCGGATGCGCCGAGCACCAGTTCGCCCAGTGATGTGAAACCCAGCACAACTGCGGTGAGCAGCAGCGGCAACGCTGCCCAGGCGAGCAGCGGGAGCGGGCGGCGTGCGGCGCATTGCACGGGGTAAGTGTGGCGGCGGTTATGGCTGGTCATAACCCTGACTTCGGTCAGCATCCGCTGGTGTGCGCCCGGTGGTCCGCCGTTCGCGACGAGCGGGCGAACGGGGAACAAAGACCGCCGAGGAGGTGTTGTACGAGCTGGTCAGCGCGTCTGGCAAACTAAGAGGTCGAGTCCGGCTCCGGTTCACCCCGACGATCACCAGGGGACCCGGCGGCCACAACGAGAGGCGAGATCAGTGAAGAGCGGTATCCACCCCGAGTACGTCACCACCGAGGTGACCTGCGGCTGCGGGAACACTTTCACCACCCACAGCACCAAGACCTCCGGTTCCATCCACGTCGAGGTCTGCTCGAACTGCCACCCGTTCTACACGGGCAAGCAGAAGATCCTGGACACCGGTGGCCGGGTCGCGCGCTTCGAGGCGCGTTACGGCAAGCGCAAGAAGTAGATGCGTCCACGGCGCCTGGACCCCGCAGGGGTCCGGGCGCCGTTGTCGTGTCCGGAAACGTTTGAGTGAAGGGGTGAAACCGTGGACGAGTTGACGAAGGAATACGCCGAGCTGGAGCGTGAGCTGGCTGACCCGGCTGTGCACGCCGACCAGGCACGCGCGCGCAAGCTCGGCCGCCGGTACTCCGAGCTCACCCCGATCGTGAAGACCCTCCGCGAACTGGACAGCGCCCGCGAGGACCTCACCGCCGCCCAGGAGCTCGCGACCGAGGACGAGGCGTTCGCCGCCGAGGCGGACGCGCTCACCAAGCGCATCCCCGAGCTGGAGGAGCGCCTGTCCGAGCAGCTGCTGCCGCGCGACCCGCACGACGGCTCCGACGTGCTCGTCGAGATCAAGTCCGGTGAGGGCGGCGAGGAGTCCGCGCTGTTCGCGGGCGACCTGTTCCGGATGTACACGCGGTACGCCGAGCGCCGTGGCTGGAAGGTCGACGTGCTCGACGCCAACGAATCCGACCTCGGCGGCTACAAGGACGTCACGCTGTCGGTGAAGTCGAAGGCATCGGATCCCGACGGCGTCTGGTCGCGGATGAAGTTCGAAGGCGGCGTGCACCGGGTGCAGCGCGTCCCGGTGACCGAGTCGCAGGGCCGCATCCACACGTCCGCGGCTGGTGTCCTGGTCTACCCCGAGGTCGAGGACGTCGAGGTGGAGATCGACGAGAAGGACCTGCGGGTGGACGTCTTCCGCTCGTCCGGGCACGGCGGCCAGAGCGTCAACACCACCGACTCGGCCGTCCGGATCACCCACCTGCCGACCGGGATCGTGGTGTCCTGCCAGAACGAGCGCTCCCAGCTGCAGAACCGCGCGCAGGCGATGCACGTGCTCAAGGTGCGGTTGCAGGCGCTGGCCGACGAGGAAGCGGCCAAGAAGGCCTCCGACTCCCGGCGCAGCCAGGTGCGGACCGTGGACCGCTCGGAGCGGGTGCGCACGTACAACTTCCCCGAGAACCGGATTTCCGACCACCGGGTGAACTACAAGGCCTACAACCTCGACCAGGTGCTGGAAGGCGAGCTGGACGGCGTGCTCGACGCGCTGGCCGACGCCGACCGGGCCGAGCGGCTGGCCGCGGCCAAGGGCTGATTAAGCTCATCGGCCATGACGCGAACCCCGCTGAGGATGGCCATCATCGAAGCCGAGCGGATTCTCCACGAGGCCGGTGTGGACAGTCCGCGGACCGACGCGGAGTTGTTGGCTGCCCACGTTCTCGGCGTGGAGCGGGGGCGTCTCCCGCTCGTCCCGCTCGTCGACCCGTCCGTTGTGGACGCGATCGGCAAGCTGGTGACCAGGCGCGCGGCGCGTGAGCCGCTGCAGCACATCACCGGCACGGGGTGGCTCGGTGCCATCCCGCTCGCCGTGGGGCCAGGGGTGTTCGTGCCGCGGCCGGAGACGGATCTGTTGCTGGAGTGGGGGTTGTCGGTCGCGCCGCGGGCTCCTGTCGTGGTCGACCTGTGCACCGGGTCGGGTGCGCTCGCGCTGGCCTTCGCGAACGCCAGGCCGGACGCGGTCGTGCACGCCGTCGAGCTCGACCGTGTCGCCCTGTCGTGGGCGCGCCGCAACGCCGACATCCGCCGGGAGGCCGGTGACACCCCGATCCGGCTGCACTCCGGGGACGTCACCGACCCGAAACTGTTGGCGTCCATGGAAAGCACGGTCGACCTGGTGCTGTGCAACCCGCCGTACGTCCCCGACGACACCCCGGTTCCGCCCGAGGTGGCCGACCACGACCCGGACATCGCGGTCTTCGGCGGTCCCGACGGCCTCGACGTCGTCAAGTCCGTCATCTCCTGTGCCGCCCGGCTGGTGAAACCCGGGGGATGGGTCGGCATCGAGCACGATGACACCCAAGGCGAATCCGTGCCCCACCTGTTGTCCGCACGGCGCGTGATGTCCGATGTGGAGGATCACGCCGACTTGGCTGGCCGTCCCCGGTTCGCCACCGCGCGCCGCCGTTCGTGAGACGGGTACGCCATGTCTCGGCCTGCTCAGACGGCCGCCTTGCCACGAGAACGCATGCGGTGCCTCGACTCCAGGCACACGACGACGAACGTGACCAGGTACGGCAGCGCGTGGAGCACCTCCACAGGCAAACCCATGTCCCTGGTCTGGCCGAGCAGCCCGAGACTGTCGGGTACCGCGAACAGCAGCGCACCGGCCAGGACGCCGAACGGGGTCCGGCGGGCGACGACAACCACCGCGAGTGCGATGAAGCCGCGACCACCGCTCATCCCCGGGCTGAAGCTGCCGATGGCCGACAGCGACAGGGCGGCTCCCGCCAGACCGGCGAAGCCGCCCGCGATGAGCGCGGCGACCGCCCGGTACCGGCCGACGGACACACCGCGGACCTCGGCGACCTCGGGCGAGTCACCGACAGCCCGGATCCGCAACCCGAACCTGGTCCACCGCAACACCCACCATGTCAGGACGGCCAGTCCGACGGCCGCGTACGTGAGCACGCCGACACCGGAGAACAACGCGCCTATCCCGGGCAGGCGGCTCAGGCCTGGCACGTCCATGGTCGGCAGAGTCGTCACCGACAGGTTGGTGCGTCCGGACGGCACCCATGACTGGAAGACGAACGTGCTCGCCCCGACGCCGAGCATGGTGAGCGCGACGCCGACCAGCACCATGTCGATTCCGGCGAGACACCCCCACGCGAACACGAGCCCGAAAAGGACGCCGACAAGCACACCGAGCCCGGCACCCGCGTACGGCCCAGCGGCGGCGGATCCCAGCACCCCGGCGAGCGCGCCGCAGATCATGATGCCCTCGATACCGAGGTTGAACTGCCCGGCACGGTGCAGGACGGCCTCGCCGAGCCCGGCGAGCACGACGGGTGTGGCCGAGGCGAGGGCACCGGCCAGCACGAGCACCCAGAAGTCAAGCGAGAGCACGGTCGTCCTTCCGCTGGGCCCGTCGGGCGGCGACGTTCCGGCGGGCGACCACGACCACGACCGCCACCGCGAGCAACAGCAGTGCCTGAGCCACCGCGCCGATCGAGGCGGGAACCGTTCCGGTGGCGATCTGGACGCCGTTCGCGCCGGTGGTCAGCGAGGCGAACGCGATCGCGGCCATGACGATGCCCACCGGGTGGTTGCGGCCGAGAACGGCGACGACCAGGCCGGAGAAGCCGATTCCCGCGCTGATCCCGGGGTGCAGCCGCCCGTCGACCCCGGCGAGTTGCATCCAGCCGGCGAGCCCCGCTGCGGCACCCGAGACGGCCGAGGTCGACAGCACGATGCTCGCCGGACTGACACCGAGTCGGCTGGCGAGCCACGGCCGCTGGCCGTGCACGTCGACGATGAACGCGATCCGGCTGTGGTGCCACCACAGTGCGATCAGCACGATCCCGAGCACGACGAGCGCCGCCACGTGTAGACGGCCGGGGACTGGCAGGCGCGGGATGAGCGCTTCCGCCAGCAGCGGCGCGCTTTGGGGCGTCGCGGCACCGGCCGGGTCGCGCAGACCGGTGCGCAACAGGTAGGCGAGCAAGTGCACGGCCAGGTAGTTGGCCAGCAGTGCGCTGAGGATTTCGTTGACACGCCAACGCAACAACAACGCGCCCGACAGCGTCGACCACAAGCCGCCGCCGATCATCCCCGCGACGGCACCCAACGGCAGAGCCACCAGGCCGGGGACCGGACCAAGGGCTTGCAACGTCACGGTGGCGAGGATCGCGCCGACGATCAGCTGACCTTCCGCGCCGACCATCACCATGCCTGCGCGCAGCGCGACGGATACGCCCAGCGCGACAAGCACCAACGGTGTAGCGAATGACAATGTCTGCACTGCGTTGTACGGCGTGCCGAAAGCACCACGCCACCAACCCACCGCTATCACCGGCACGTCACTCCCGGTTGAGGCGGCGAGTACCGCGATGGCGATCACGAGACCGACGGACACGCACGCGGCGATCACAACAGTCCTCATTGGTGGTCTGCCGCAGTCGTGGGCAGTCCGGCCATCGCGCGACCCACTCTCGTCGCGTCGAAGTCAGCGGCGTCGAACTGGTCGGCCACCCGACCGTCGAAGAGGACGACCAACCGGTCGGCCAACCCGCGTACTTCGTCTATGTCAGACGAGACCAACAAGACGGCGGTGCCCTCCTCGGCCGCGTGCCGGATCTCCGTCCTGACCGCCTCGGTGGCACGCACGTCCAGCCCCTGCGTCGGCCCGTGCAGCACCGCGATCCGCGGTGCACCGTCCAGTTCGCGTCCGACAAGGAGTTTCTGCTGGTTGCCACCGGACAGCAACGCGGCGGGAACTTCCGGATCACGGGGACGCACGTCGTACCGGTCGAACAACTCCGCCGCGAACCGGCCTGCCGCGCGGTCGTCCAGCACACCGAGCCGGGCGAACGCCGGTTCGGTCAACCTGCGCAGGACGGCCGAACGTTTCGCGGGCATGTCCGGCAACAGCCCGTCCGATCGCGTTTCCGGTACGTAGGCCACGTCCCTGCTGGTTTGGACCGACCCGAGCGACGGGGTGAGCACGCCCGCGGCGACTTCGGCGAGGGTGCGTTGACCGTTGCCCGCGACCCCGAGCACACCGAGGATCTCACCGCCGCGCACCTCGATGCTGACCGAGCGCAACGGTACTCGTTCGGGACCGGCAGCCGTGACTTCGGCCAGTCGCAACAGGACTGGACCCACTGTCCGATGTGGTCGCTCGACGGCGCGCGGCGGGAGCTCGCCGGTCATGGCACGCAGCAGTGTGTCGTCGTCGGTCTCGGAAACGCTGCCGTGCAGCGACACCTTGCCGTGTGACAGTACCGTCGCGACGTCGGCGACCTGCCTCATCTCGGACAGGCGGTGGGTGATGAACAGGATCGCCACGCCGGATTCGGCGAGCTGGCGCAGCCGGGCGAACAGACCGCCGATCTCGTGCGGCCCCAACGCCGATGTCGGTTCGTCCAACAGCAGGACACGTGCGCCCTGCGCCAACGCGATGGCGAGCTCACCGAGTTGGCGTTGCGCGACACCAAGGGCGTGCGCCGGGGTGTCCAGGTCGAGCGTGATTCCGGCCGCGTCCGCGGCCCTGTGCAGCATGTCGACCGCGGTGCTTCGCCGGGCGAACCACGACGTGTGGGTGAGCAACAGGTTCTCGACCAGGGTGAGCCCACCGATCAGGCTGCCCGACTGGGAAACCAGGCCGACACCCCGCCGGATCGAATCGGCGCGGCCACGCATCACCACGGGATCGCCGTCCAGGACGATCCCGCCGTCGTCCGGTGCTTCCAGTCCGGCCAGGACCTTGGTCGCGGTGGACTTCCCGGCCCCGTTCTCGCCGAGCAGCACGTGCACCTCGCCGGGGCGCAGCGCGAGATCGACGCCGTCGAGCGCCTGCACTGTGGCGAATCGTTTGGAGACAGCCCGCAACGACACGATCGGGCTGGTGGTCACCGGCCGGGTGTCCAGGGCTGGACCGTGACCTTGCCGCCTGCCAACTGCCCCACGAGGTCGTCGACCCGGCTGCCGAGATCTCCCGGCACGTCCGGTGCCGTCGCGACCTTGGCGATGTCGCTGGGAACCAGGCTCCGGTTGGCCAGCGTGGACTTGAGCGCCAGTCGCGCGAAGGTCTTGTTCTTCAACCGGTCGAGGAGTTCCCGCACCAGGGGCACGAGGTCGACGCGCACCCGGCCGATGTTGACCTCCCGCGCCGCCTCGCTGGTGGTGCTCGCCAGCCCGACCGTGGCGACACCGGCCGCCTTCGCCGCGGACGCGACGCCGGCGGCGTACCCCTCGGCGTTCGCCGCGACCAACCGCGCGCCCTCACGGATACGCGTCGCGGTCGCCTGGTTGGCTTTCCCCGCGTCCTCGAAGCTGCCGGTGTAGATCGGCGGCATCTCGACCGCCGCCGGATTGGCCAGCCGCAGGCCCTGGCTGAAACCGAACCACTGCGCCTGGACGAACGGTTGCTTCTCGCCCTCGACGACGGCGACCGGTGACAGCTTCGACTGCCCGGCGATGTAACCGAGCAGGAAACCCATCTCCTCGGCCGCGTACGTCCACGTCGCGACGTTGTCGGTGGCCTTCTGCGCCACGTCGGCCCCGCCGGTGGTCAGGAAGTGCGAGCCCGGGAACTCCTTGGCGGTGCGGAAGATCGCGTCCGCGTACGAGAAACCCCATCCGATGACCAGGTCGTAGCCCTCCGCGGCGTACTGCCGGAAGATCGGTTCCGCGTCGACCGGGTTGATCACCGACTCGCGGATCTGCAGCGAGATTTCGCCGTCCTGCTGGAACTTCCGGACACCGTCGGCCGCGATCTGGTGGAAACCCGAGTCGTCGGCCAGCCCGGCCAGCACGACGGCCACTCGTAAAGCCCCTGGTCGACCGGACGGATCGGGCGTTGTCCCGGAGCAGCCCGTCAACGCGAGCACGAGGCACACGCAGACGGCCGCTATCCGTGTCTTCATGGGTTCTTCTCCCTGTGACAGATCACGCATGGGGAGCACATGGTACGCAGATTGGCTGTTCGCGGCCGCCAATCCGCCATTCGGGTAAAGCTCAGGGCGGGCCGAAACCGCGTCACACGAGACTGCCCTATCCTGCGGTGGGACTGGGTGAAAAGGTCAGGGAGAGCACGTGCCCCATGGGCGGAACCAGCACGCGGATCACGAGACTTACCGCAAGTTCGAACAGGAAGGTCTGCTCTTCGACGACCCGCGATCCCTGAGCTGGGCGGGGCAGGACTGGGGACGACTGGTCACCCGCCCGCCCCTCGCCGTCCTCCGGCCCCGCACTGCCGAAGACGTCGCCGCTTTCGCCCGGTTCGCCGCCGAGCAGTCGTGTCCGCTGGTCCCCCGGGCGGAAGGGCATTCCTCGGCCGGGCAAGCCCAGGCGGCCGGTGGATTCGTGGTCGACACGCGGGCGCTGGACGCCGTCCACGAGATCGGCGCCGACCGGATCGTCGTCGGCGCGGGCGCGCGCTGGAGCCGTGTTCTGGCCGAGACCCTGCCCCGTGGTCTTACCCCGCCCGTGCTGACGGACTACCTGGAGCTGTCCGTCGGCGGGACGTTGTCCGTGGGAGGCATCGGCGGTGCCACCCAACACCACGGGCTGCAGGTGGACACCGTGCTCAGCCTCGACGTCGTCACGCCGGACGGCGAACTCGTCACGTGTTCCGCCGACCAGCACGCTGACCTGTTCGACAACGTACGAGCGGGGTACGGCAAGTACGGCATCATCGTGAGCGCGACCATCAGACTGATCCCGGCGCACACGCGTGCCCGCCGCTACCAGCTGTACTACGACGACCTGTCGGTGTTCCTCGCCGATCAGCGACGCCTGCTCGCGGCGGGCTGCTTCGACTACCTCGAAGGGCAGGTCGACCTCACCGACGACGGAACCAACCGGTACCAGTTGGAGCTGGCGTCCTTCTACTCGGACCAACCACCGCGGCGTTGTGCCGACGCCCTCGCGGAACTCGCCTACCACCGTGGCAGCGAGGAAATCGAGGAGACGACCTACTTCGAGTTCCTCGATCGCCTCGCCGACGCGGAGCGGATGCTGCGCGAGGCCGGGCTCTGGGACCAGTGCCACCCGTGGCTGAACCTCTTCCTGCCGGACTCGCAGGCCGAGTCGATCGTCGCCGGTGCTGTCAAGGACCTGGTGCCTGCGGACATCGGCGAGGGCGGGTTCATCCTGGTTTATCCCTTCCACGCGGGCAAAGTCACGGCGCCGCGGCTCGAACTGCCCGACGAGCCCGTCGTTTTCCTCTTCGCGGTCGACCGGGAATCGTCCTGCGACGACAAGGCGACGACCCAGCGGATGCTCATCGCCAACGAACTCATCCACGACCACGCGACAGCGGCGGGCGCGACGACGTACCTCGGCGCGCCTGTCGCCGCCGCGCCGGGAAGCCAACCTCCCGTTCTTTCCTGATGGCACACCAACTCGGCGTCGAACGAGCGGATTTCGGTGTGCTGCTGCGCGAAGCGCTGTTTCGTCGGCCGCCACCAGGAAATGGCTCGCCTCAACCAGTTGATGGCGCACGACGCCGGTTCCGGCGGTGCCCGGGTGGCGGCGATCGACGGCCTGCCCGGCGTCGGCAAGACCGCGCACGGTCGGACTCGACCTCTCCGCCGAGTCGGTGCGCACTGCCAGGCTGATCGCCAAGGACACGGCTGTCGACGTCGAATACGTCCAGTCGAACGTGGTGGCCGACCTGCTGCGCCCTGCCGGGCTCGTGTACGTCGTCGAGTTCCACCCGTTGCTGAACGCGCTCGGGACGACCCCGTACGACAAGCAGGAGTTGTCGCTCGACTACGACTACCTGGAAGGTCGCGGTGCGTGGGAGCGTGACGACAGGTTACGTTCACGTACACCGATGGGCCGAGGTTGCCCGAGGCGACGGTCTCCTACGAATGGCGGCACGGGCTCGGCGCGGTGCACAACGCACTCGTCGGCGCCGGTCTGCGAGTCGACCTCATGCGTGAAACCGAGGAGATTCCCCGGCGTCGTTGGCAGGACATGGTCGCCACGCCGACCGGGTGGTGGCGGTTGCCCGGCACCCGGCCGCGCATTCCGCTGCTGTTCGCGATGCGGGCCACGAAATCGCTTGGTGTGGGCCGACCGTGATGAGGGCGTGACCGGCACGAGGGATAGAGTCACGGGGGTGAGCACGCTGTATGACTGTTCGTTGCCTGAGGACAGGCAAGACGGCCTTGCCGCCGCGGCCGGTGCTGTGCGGTCCGGGCGGCTCGTGGTCATCCCGACAGACACCGTCTACGGCATCGGCTGCGACGCGTTCGACAGCGGCGCGGTGCGTGCCCTGCTCGAAGCCAAGAACCGCGGCCCCGACATGCCCGTCGGCGTGCTCGTCGGCAGCTGGACGGCGATCGACGGGCTCGTGCTGTCCGTGCCTGACCAGGCCCGCAAGCTCGTCGAGGCGTTCTGGCCCGGTGACCTGTCCATCGTGCTGCCGCACGCGCCGAGTCTCGCGTGGGACCTGGGCAACACGCGCGGCACGGTGATGCTCCGGATGCCGTTGCACCCGGTCGCCATCGAACTGCTGCGTGACGTCGGGCCGATGGCCGTGTCCAGCGCGAACAGGTCGGGCCACCCGCCCGCGTCGAACGCGGAGGAGGCCCGCGACCAGCTGGGCGAGTCCGTCGCGGTATACCTGGACGGGGGACCGTCCGGTGATCCGGTGCCGTCCTCCATCGTGGACCTCACCGGCAACGACCCGGTCCTGCTGCGTGAGGGCGCGGTCAGCCGCCAGGCCGTCGAAGAGGCGCTTGGCGTCGAGGTACAGATCCCGGCTTGACTAAGGAGTGCTCGGTGACCTTCTGGGGTCCGGACTTCGATGTCCTGGCCGAGTCCGACCCGGACATCGCCGACGTCCTCCTGCGTGAGATCGACCGGCTGCGGGGCGGCCTGCAGCTCATCGCCAGCGAGAACCTGGCGAGCCCGGCCGTGCTCGCCGCCACCGGGTCCGCGCTGTCCAACAAGTACGCCGAGGGCTACCCGGGCCGCCGCTACTACGGCGGCTGCGACCAGGCGGACCGCGCCGAACACCTCGCCGTGCACCGGGCGAAGGAGCTGTTCGGCGCCGAGCACGCCAACGTCCAGCCGCATTCCGGGGCGAGCGCGAACCTGGCCGTGTACGCCGCGTTCTGCGAACCGGGTGACACCGTGCTGGCGATGTCGTTGCCGCACGGCGGGCATCTGACACACGGCTCCCGGGTGAACTTCTCCGGACAGTGGTTCCAGCCGGTGTCGTACGGCGTCGCCAAGGACACCGAACTCATCGACTACGACCAGGTCAGGGACCTGGCGTTGACACACCGCCCCAAAATGATCATCGCGGGGGCGACCGCGTACCCTAGGCTCATCGATTTCGCGGCGTTCCGGCGGATCGCCGACGAGGTCGACGCGGTGCTCGTGGTCGACGCGGCGCATTTCATCGGTCTGGTCGCCGGCAAGGCGATCCCGTCCCCGGTGCCGTACGCGGACGTCGTCACGTTCAGCACGCACAAAGTCCTGCGCGGCCCGCGCGGCGGCATGATCCTCTCCCGGGAGGAGCACGCCGAAGCGATCGACAAGGCTGTGTTCCCGGCGATTCAGGGTGGCCCGCTGATGCATGTGGTCGCGGCCAAGGCGGTCGCGCTCAAGGAAGCCTCGACCCCGGCGTACGCGCGGTACGCGGCGCAGGTCGTCGCGAACGCGGCCGCGCTGGCGAAAGGCCTTGAGGCAGAAGGGATGCGGCCGGTCTCCGGCGGCACCGACACGCACTTGGCGTTGCTGGACCTCAACCAGCGCGCCACCGGCGCGCAGGCCGAGCAGCGCTGCGACCGCGCCCGGATCACGCTGAACAAGAACGCGATTCCCTTCGACCCCAACCCGCCCATGGTCGCGTCCGGCATCAGGGTCGGTACGCCGTGCGTGACCACGCAGGGCATGGTCGAGTCCGACATGGCAGAGATCGCCGGGCTGATCGGGCGCGCGGTGCGCGCGAGCGGCGACGACGAACTCGCCGCGGTCGGCGCGGACGTCGAGCGAATGGTCGCCGACCGGCCGGCCTACCCCCGGAGCTGAGCGTGTCGCCCGATATCCCACTCAACGGCCTGCCGATCAGGGAGTACCTCCTGGTCGGCCTGATCAGCCTGACGCTGACCTTCCTGCTGACCGGTCCGGTCCGGCTGCTGGCGTTCAAGATCGGCGCGGTCGCCGTCCCGCGCAACCGCGACGTGCACACCAAGCCGATCCCGCGCCTCGGCGGGCTGGCGATGTACCTCGGCATCTGCGGCGGAATGCTGCTGGCCCACCAGTTGCCGTTGCTGCGCAGGGCGTTCGAGTACTCGCTCGATCCGTACGGCGTGCTCGTCGGCGGTGGCGTGATCATGCTGATCGGCATGCTCGACGACCGGTTCGAGCTGGACGCGTTGACGAAGTTCGCCGGGCAGACCATGTCGGCGGGCATCATCGTCCTGTTCGGAATCCAGTGGTGGCTGGTGTGGGTGCCGTGGGGCGGCAACGACATCGGCCCGAGCGGTTCGCTGATCGTGCTGGACATGAACCAGGGCGGCCTGCTGACGGTGCTGCTGGCGCTGGTGCTGATCAACGCGATGAACTTCATCGACGGCCTCGACGGCCTCGCCGCGGGCATCGGCGTGATCGCGTCCCTGGCGACGTGCACTTTCTCGTTCCAGTTGCTGTCCGACACGAACAACGACGTGATCAACTACGCGCCCGCGCTGCTGTCGATCACGCTCGCGGGCGCCTGCCTGGGCTTCCTGCCGCACAACTTCCAGCCCGCCCGGCTGTTCATGGGCGACTCCGGCTCGATGCTGATCGGCCTGACGCTGGCCGCGGCCAGCACGTCGGCCGCGGGCAAGAAGCTGCCGACCGAGCAGGGTCCGGTGAACACGATCGCGGTGCTCTCCCCGCTCATCGTCGTGGCCGCGGTGCTGTTCGTGCCCCTGCTCGACCTGCTGATGGCGGTCATCCGCCGGACCAGGCGCGGGCTGAGCCCGTTCCACGCCGACAAGATGCACCTGCACCACCGGCTGCTGCAGATCGGCCACTCGCAGCGCCGCGCGGTGCTGTTGATCTACTTGTGGGCCTCCGTGCTGGCGTTCGGGGCGGTGTCGCTGAGCCTGTTCGACGGGCTCGTGGTGGTCTGGGGGATGGCGATCGGCCTACTGGTCGCGTTGCTCGTGTCGGCGATACCTAGACTCAGGAACCGATGAGCGAGAACAGCGAGACCTTCGAGGTCCCCAAGCAGCCCGAATCCGCCAAGGAGATCGTGCACAAACTGGCCACGGCCATGTTCAGGGGCGCGATCTGGTGGACGCTCGGCACGATCGCGGTCGCGGTGGTCGTCGCCGGGGTGCTGGTCGGCGCGAACGGGGTCTACGGCGCGCTGGCGGGCGGCGCGGTCGCCTGCCTGTCGTCCGTCGCCACCCTCGTGCTGATGCGGCAGACCGCCGGGATCAGCACGAACATGCTGCTGATCGCGGTGCTCGGCGGGTTCGTCGTGAAGATGGTGATCCTGCTCGTCGCGCTGACCGCGCTGGGCGGGATCGAGGCGCTGCACCGCAACTCGCTGGCGTTCACCCTGCTCGCGACCATCCTGGTGACCGCGACGGCCGAGGTGTTCGCCTTCCAGCGAACCAAGGTCCCTACAATCATCCCGGCGACGAAGGCGGCCGACTCCGCGGGCGACGAGGGTTAAGCAGTACACCCGTTCGGTTGGTTCTGACCGATTGATAGTGTTCGCCCGAAGGGGCACCGCCGCCCGGTACCACGCCGGGGGAGCCCCGCTTTCGAGTGCTTGCAGTACGTCAGGTACGTTACGTCCTGATCGTGACGATTCCCCCGGTGGTGTGACACACGGCCGGCCGGGAGAACCGGAAGGAGCCCCCGTTGGGCATGTCGTTGCTGGCGGAAGGCGGCGAGTTCAAGCCGCCCGGCGTCGGAGATTTCTTCCTGCCGCCCATCTTCGGCAGCGTCACCAAGCCGATGGTGCTGGTCGTGCTGTCGATCATCATCATCGCCGCGTTCTTCCTGCTCGCGTCGCGCAACCTGAAGCTCGTTCCCGGCAAGTTCCAGTTCCTGGCCGAGGGTGTCTACGACTTCAGCCGCAACAGCATCACCCGTGAGCAGATCGGTGCGAAGGACTTCAGGCCGTACGTGCCGCTGATCCTCGCGCTGTTCACGTTCACCCTGGTGAACAACATCTTCGGCATCATCCCGATCATCCAGTTCCCGACGTTCTCGCACATCGGGTTCCCGCTGGCGCTGTCGATCCTGGTGATCTACCCGGTCTACCACATCTCGGGCATCCGCAAGCACGGACTCGGCGGGTACCTGAAGAAGGAGCTGTTCCCCCCGGGCATCCCGAAGCCGATCTACTTCCTGCTGACGCCGATCGAGATCTTCACCAAGTTCCTGATGAACCCGATCACGTTGGCCATCCGGGTGTTCGCGGCGATGTTCGCCGGGCACCTGATCCTGCTGGTGTTCACCCTCGGTGGTGAGTTCCTGCTGGTCGAAGCGAGCGGATGGTTGAAACCCGCCTCGATCTTCGCCTTCGCGTTCGCGATCGCGATGACGTTCCTCGAGGCGTTCATCCAGGTCATCCAGGCGTACATCTTCGCCTTGCTGGCCGCCGGATACATCGGAACCGCATTGGCCGCAGAACACTGAGCCGAATGCTACGGCCAGTGACAAGTTCCCGGATCCGCGCCACCGCGGACCGAACTCGAAAGGGAAAATCGAAGTGAGTGCAGCTCTCGTTCTTGCGCAGGCCGCCGAGCCGATCAACCTCAACAAGGGCCTCGCGATGATCGGTTACGGCCTGGGTGCGATCGGCCCGGGTATCGGTGTGGGTCTCATCTTCGCCGCCGTCATCAACGGCACCGCCCGTCAGCCCGAGGCTGAGGGCAAGCTGCGTGGCCTGGGCTTCCAGACGTTCATCCTGACCGAGGTGCTGGCCCTGATCGGTCTGGTTCTCTACTTCATCGCGTCCACCAAGTGACCCAGCTCGACGCCAGATCGTAGGGAGTTGTCGTGCTGACGAAGCTGACAGTGCTGGCGGCTGAGGAGCCGAGCCCGGTCATACCGCACCCGGCCGAGGTCATCCTCGGGCTGGTGGCGTTCCTGCTGCTGCTCGGCATCCTCTGGAAGTTCGTCGTCCCCCGCTTCGAGGCGCTCTACAAGGAGCGCACCGAGAAGATCGAGGGCGGCATCCAGAAGGCCGAGCAGCTGCAGGCGCAGGCTGAGGAAAACCTGCAGAAGTACAAGGACCTGCTGGCCGACGCCAACGCGGCTGCCGCGCGGATCCGCGACGACGCCCGGATCGAGGCCGAGCAGATCCGCGAGGAGCTGCGGGTCCAGGCACAGGAAGAGGCCACGCGGATCGTCGCGCAGGGTCGCAACCAGCTTGAGGCCCAGCGGGCCCAGATCATCGCGGAGCTGCGTGCCGACCTCGGCCGCACCGCGGTCGAGCTGGCCAGCAAGATCGTCGGTGAGTCCCTGGAGGACGAGTCCCGTCGCCGCGGCACCGTCGACCGGTTCCTCGAGGAGCTGGACTCCGTTTCGGCGCCCGCGAAGAAATAGGGGACGGCCAAGATGACGCTGCTGCACGCCGCGAGCCGGGAAGCGCTCGCGTCGGCCGAGCTGAAGCTGCTGGACGCGACCGACTTCGGCACGCTCGGAGACGAGCTGTTCGCCGTTGTCGGCCTGCTCAGCCGCGAACCGGGCCTGCGCAGGGCACTCGCCGACTCGTCGGCCGAGTCGCGCAGGCGCACCGAGCTGACCCGTCAGCTGTTCGCGGGCAAGCTGGCCGAACCGACGGTCGAGCTGGTCGAGTCCGTGGTCTCCTCGCGCTGGTCCAACCCGCGCGAGCTGGTCGACGGCATCGAGTCGCTGGCCCGCACCGCGCTGCTGGTCGGCGCCGAGCGCGCCGGGAAGCTCGACACGATCGAGGACGAGCTGTTCCGGCTCGGCCGGATCGTCGCGGCCAACGGCGAGCTGGAACGCCTGCTGTCCGACCCGGCCGCGCCGGTGGACGGCAAGCTCGACCTGCTCCGGTCGTTGACCGCGCGCAAGGTCGACCCGACGACGGAGAAGCTGGCCGAGGCGCTGGTGGCGAACCCGCGCGGACGCCGGGCCGTCGAGGGCCTCGAAGAGCTGGCCGACCTGGCTGCCAAGCGCCGCGAGCGCTCGGTCGCCCACGTCACGTCCGTCGCGCCGCTGACAGAGGCACAGCAGGAGCGGCTCGCGGCGACTCTGCAGCGCATCTACGCGCGGCCGATCGCGCTGCACGTCGAGATCGACGAGGAGCTGCTCGGTGGCCTGGTCATCCGAGTCGGCGACGAAGTGATCGACGGTAGTGCGGCAGGGCGTCTCGACGACCTGCGCCGCCGGCTGGCCGGCTGAACCCCCAAGCATTGAAGTAACGAAAGCGAGAGCGGGAAGACATGGCGGAGCTGACGATCTCGTCGGACGAGATCCGCAGTGCGATCGAGAACTACGTCTCCGGTTACGCACCGGACGTGACGAAGGAAGAGGTCGGCACCGTCACCGCGACCGGTGACGGCGTGGCCTACGTCGAGGGCCTGCCCTCGGCGATGGCCAACGAGCTGGTCGAGTTCCCCGGCGGCGTGCTCGGTGTGGCGCAGAACCTGGACGTGCGCGAGATCGGTGTCACGATCCTCGGTAACTACGAGACCATCGAGGAAGGCCAGGAGGTCAAGCGGACCGGCCGGATCCTTTCGGTTCCGGTCGGCGACGGCTTCCTCGGTCGCGTCATCAACCCGCTCGGCCAGCCGCTGGACGGCCTCGGCGACATCGTCGCCGACGACCAGCGCGTGCTGGAGCTGCAGGCCGCCACGGTGGTCCAGCGCCAGCCGGTGAAAGAGCCGCTGGTGACCGGCATCAAGGCGATCGACGCGATGACGCCGATCGGCCGCGGCCAGCGCCAGCTGATCATCGGTGACCGCAAGACCGGCAAGACCACGGTCTGCGTCGACACGATCCTCAACCAGAAGCAGGCGTGGGAGACCGGCGACCCGAAGCAGCAGGTGCGCTGCATCTACGTCGCCATCGGTCAGAAGGGTTCCACGATCGCGGCGGTCAAGAAGACGCTCGAGGAAAACGGCGCGATGGAGTACACCACCATCGTCGCGGCCCCGGCATCGGACTCGGCCGGCTTCAAGTGGATCGCCCCCTACACCGGCTCGGCCCTCGGCCAGCACTGGATGTACGGCGGCAAGCACGTCCTGATCGTGTTCGACGACCTGACCAAGCAGGCCGAGGCATACCGCGCGCTGTCGCTGCTGCTGCGCCGTCCGCCGGGCCGCGAGGCATACCCGGGTGACGTCTTCTACTTGCACTCCCGTCTGCTGGAGCGCTGCGGAAAGCTGTCCGACGACCTCGGTGCGGGCTCGCTGACCGGTCTGCCGATCATCGAGACCAAGGCCGGTGACATCTCGGCCTACATCCCCACCAACGTCATCTCGATCACCGACGGCCAGTGCTTCCTCCAGGCCGACTTGTTCAACCAGGGCCAGCGCCCGGCCATCGCGGTCGGTGTGTCGGTGTCCCGAGTCGGTGGTGCGGCTCAGATCAAGGCGATGCGCAAGGTCTCCGGTTCGCTGCGTATCGACCTCTCGCAGCACACCGAGCTGGCCGCGTTCGCCGCGTTCGCCTCAGACCTGGACGCCACCTCGAAGGCCCAGTTGGAGCGCGGTGACCGGCTCTACCAGGTGTTGCGCCAGAACGCGTACTCGCCGGTGGCGATCGACGAGCAGGTCGTCTCGATCTTCGCGGGTACCCGTGGCTTCCTCGACTCGGTGCCGACCGACGACGTCCGCCGGTTCGAGCGCGAGCTGCTGGACAACGTCCGGCGCAACCACGCCGGTATCCTCCAGGAGATCCGCGACACCAAGGACCTCTCCGACGAGCTGGTCGACCGCCTCTCCGAGGCGATCAACAAGTTCAAGGAGCAGTTCACCGCGGCCGACGGTTCGTCGGTTGTGGACACCCCGGCCGACGCGCTGGAGGCCGACAAGGTCGGGCAGGAGTCGGTGAAGGTGCACCGTCCCGCCCCGAAGAAGTGATCGGGTAGCCACATGGCCGCACAGCTTCGCGAACTACGCCAACGGATCCGCTCAACCCAGGGCCTTGCCAAGATCTTCAAGGCCCAGGAGGTCATCGCGACCACGCGGATCAGCCGGGCGCAGGCACGAGTGGAGGCCTCCCGGCCCTACGCGCAGGAGATCACGAACGTGCTCTCCGCGCTGGCCGGGGCGGCGTCCAACTTGGATCACCCGTTGCTGACCGAGCGCGAGAACCCCAAGCGGGCCGGCGTGCTCATCGTGACGAGTGACCGTGGCCTGTGCGGCGGCTACAACGCCAACGTGCTGCGCGCCGCGGAGGAGCTCGTCTCGTTGCTCCGTTCCGAGGGCAAACAGCCGGTGCTGTACCTGATCGGCCGGAAGGCCGTCTCGTTCTACACGTTCCGCGACCGCGACTACGTCGATTCGTGGACCGGGTTCTCCGAGACGCCGCGCTATGAGCACGCCCAGGCCGCAGGTGAACTGCTGGTCAAGGCATTCATGGCCGGGGCCGACGACGAGGGTGACAACCCAGGTGACGACGGCGTGCTCGGTGTGGACGAGCTGCACATCGTCTACACGGAGTTCCGCACGATGCTCTCCCAGGTGCCGACCGTCAAGCGGATGGCACCGCTCGAGGTCGAGTTCTCCGAGGAGAAGCCGGACACCATCCCGCCGAGCTACGAGTTCGAGCCGGGTGCGGACCAGTTGCTGGCAGCGTTGCTGCCGAAGTACATCAACACCCGGATCTTCGCCGCGCTGCTCGACTCGGCCGCGTCGGAGTCCGCGGCTCGTCGTACCGCGATGAAGTCCGCGACGGACAACGCGAAGGACCTCGTCCTCACCCTCTCGCGTGAGGCGAACCAGGCGCGCCAGGCCCAGATCACCCAGGAGATCAGCGAGATCGTCGGTGGCGCCAACGCGCTCGCCGCCGCCGCAGGAAGTGATGACTAAGCGATGACTGCCACCCTAGAACCAACTGCCACCGGTCGAATTGTCCGCGTGACCGGCCCGGTCGTCGACGTCGAGTTCCCTCGCGACGCGGTGCCCGAGCTGTTCAACGCCCTCCAGGTCGACATCGAGTTCGAGCAGCTGCGCAAGACCGTGACCCTGGAGGTCGCCGCGCACCTGGGCGACAACCTGGTGCGTTGCATCTCCATGCAGCCGCAGGACGGCCTGGTGCGTGGTACCCCGGTGCGCGACACCGGCCAGGCCATCTCCGTGCCCGTCGGCGACATCGTCAAGGGCCACGTGTTCAACGCCCTCGGTGACTGCCTGGACGACCCGGGCTACGCCAAGGACGCCGAGCGCTGGACCATCCACCGCAAGCCGCCTGCCTTCGACCAGCTCGAGGGTCGTACCGACGTGCTGGAGACCGGCCTCAAGGTGATCGACCTGCTCACCCCGTACGTGCAGGGTGGCAAGATCGGGCTGTTCGGTGGTGCCGGTGTCGGCAAGACGGTGCTGATCAAGGAAATGATCACCCGTGTCGCCAAGAACTTCGGTGGTACCTCGGTGTTCGCCGGTGTCGGCGAGCGCACCCGTGAGGGCAACGACCTCATCCTGGAGCTGGGCGAGGACGGCACCATCAACGACACCGCCCTGGTGTTCGGCCAGATGGACGAGCCGCCCGGCACGCGTATGCGCGTCGCCCTGTCCGCGCTGACCATGGCGGAGTACTTCCGCGATGTGCAGAACCAGGACGTGCTGCTGTTCATCGACAACATCTTCCGGTTCACCCAGGCCGGTTCCGAGGTCTCGACCCTGCTGGGCCGGATGCCTTCGGCCGTGGGTTACCAGCCGACGCTGGCCGACGAGATGGGTGAGCTGCAGGAGCGCATCACCTCGACCCGTGGTCGTTCGATCACCTCGATGCAGGCGATCTACGTGCCCGCCGACGACTACACCGACCCGGCACCGGCCACGACCTTCGCCCACCTGGACGCCACCACCGAGCTGTCCCGGTCGGTGTTCCAGAAGGGCATCTTCCCGGCGGTGGACCCGCTGTCCTCGTCCTCGACGATCCTCTCCCCGCACATCGTGGGCGACGAGCACTACCGCGTGGCCCAGGAGGTCAAGCGGATCCTGCAGAAGTACAAGGAGCTGCAGGACATCATCGCCATCCTCGGCATGGACGAGCTGTCCGAAGAGGACAAGCTGACGGTGAACCGGGCGCGCCGCATCGAGCGCTTCCTGTCGCAGAACATGCTGGTCGCCGAGGTCTTCACCGGTCAGCCGGGCTCGACCGTGCCGATCAAGGAGACCGTCGAGGCGTTCGACAAGATCGCCAAGGGCGAGTTCGACCAGGTCCCCGAGCAGGCCTTCCTCGGCATCGGTGGCCTGGAGGACCTGGAGAAGCGGACCAAGGAACTCACCGGCAAGTAAGGTCAATCGCCGCAAATCCCCCGTGCGCGAATCGCGCACGGGGGATTTTTGCGTCGCACGGGCTTGGTGCCAGTGTTATGTCAGCGTCAAGCCTTAGTACTTTTGGCTGTTATGGCTGCCCTTCTCCACAGCAAGAATGCGTGTGAACGCGTTCTGTTAGGAGGGTGAGTTGGGCGATTCATCTTTACGGTCCAGACCTGCTCGGAGTCTGACCGCTCTGGCGATCGCCGGGATGGCGGTCGCGCTGATGCCGGTGCTGAGCACCACGGCACCTGCCGCGCCGAGCAACCCGTGGACCAAAGCGAGCAACGGTACAGCGAGCAATGGAACAGCGGCACGGTCAGCCAAGCAGGCTGACATTCGAACGGACAGGTTCGCCGGGTTCACCCTTGACCGGGCGCTCATGCAAGGCGAGCTGGCGAAGGCTTCGCGGGCGGCGGGCGCCGGGGCCAAGGAGGTGCTGCTGCCCACCCCGGAAGGCGCCTTCCAGCGGTTCACGCTCGAGGACGCGCCGGTGATGGAGGAGGGGCTCGCGGCGGCGCACCCGGAGATCAAGACCTACGCGGGCCGTGGCGTCGACGACCCGACAGCATCGGTGCGCGCGGACCTGACGCCGCTCGGCTTCCACGCCTCGGTCCGGTCGGAGGCCGGTTCGTGGTTCGTCGACCCCTACTACCACCGGGATCAGAGCCTCTACGCCAGCTACTACGGCCATGACGTGCAGAACCCGAGTGGGCCGCTGCAGGAGAAGGGCATCCAGGGCGTCGCCAAGGAAGTCAAGGCCGCGATCGACAAGAACCCGCTGGTCAAGCTGCGGACGTACCGTCTCGCGTTGATCACGGACCCGACGTACGCCACTTACTTCGGTGCGGCGAACGTGACCGCGGCGAAGGTCACGCTGATGAACCGGGTCGCGCAGATCTACGAGGACGAGACCGCGATCCGGCTGCTGCTGATCAACGACACCGACAAGACCAACCTGAACACCCCGGCACTGGCGTCCGAGCCGAACGGGCCATGCGGCTCGGCGCCCTGCTACACGCCGAAGGAGCTCGAAACGTGTGACATCCCGACGCTGTACGCCACGGGTGTTGCGCTCGGCCAGCTCGTCGGTGCCGACAAGTACGACATCGGCCACATCGGTCTCGGCCGCAACGGCGGCGGTATCGCCGGTCTCGGCGTCGTCGGTGGTCTGGAGAAGGCGGTCGGCTGCACCGGTCTGCCGACCCCGGTCGGCGATTTCTACGCCGTCGACTACGTGGCGCACGAGATGGGGCACCAGTTCGGCGGCAACCACACGTTCAACGGCACCGAGTGGAACTGCTCGACCGGCAACCGCGAACCGTCCACTTCGGTCGAACCGGGCGGCGGGTCGTCGATCATGGCGTACGCGGGCATCTGCCAGCAGGACAACCTGCAGTCGCACAGCGACCCGTACTGGTCGCACCAGAGCTACACCGAGATCACGTCGTACACCACGGCGGACTTGCCCGCAATTAACGAACAGCAGGACGTCTCGCTGCGCGGGTTCGGCGGTTCCGACTCGTTCGTCCTGTCCTACAAGGGGAAGGCCTCCGAGCCGGTCGTCCGCGGAGTGAACTACACACCTGAGGGTGTCAAGGCGGCCGTCGAGTCGATCACCGGTGCGACGGTGACCGTAGCCGGGTTCGGCAACCACCCCGACTACCGGCCGATCCCGTTCGGCGACACGGGTTTCCAAGTCACCTTCGGCGGTTCGCTCGCCGGGGTGAACGTGGACTCGCTGGGCATCGACGTGACCGGTGGGTCCGGGTACGCCGGTGAGTCGATCAAGGGCGGCCCGGTCGACAACAAGGGCTTCAAGGTCCAGAACACCCGCAACCACGCGCCTGTGGTGAAGACCCCGGCGTCCTACACGATCCCGGTGCGCACGCCGTTCGAGCTGACCGGCAGCGCGAAGGACCAGGACGGCGACGCCGTCACCTACATGTGGGAGCAGAACGACCGCGGCAAGGCCGACGGCACCGCGCTGGTGAACAACGTCAAGAAGGACGGCGCACTGTTCCGGCAGTTCGGCACCGCGGCGATCGTGACCGACGCGGACGCGCTGAAGTACTACTCGCCGGGGCAGAACGCGGTGAACCGCAACCCGTCGCGGGTGTTCCCGGACATGGCGCAGATCCTGGCGAACAACACCAACGCCAAGACCGGCACGTGCCCACCGGCGCCGCCGAAGCCGCCGTCGGGCGGCAAGACGAACGTGCCGCCGGAGCTGATCGACTGCTACTCCGAGTTCCTGCCGACGGCCGACTGGACCGGTTTCAAGGACGACCGGACCATGCACTTCCGGCTCACCGCACGCGACGCGCGGCACGGTGGTGGCGGGATCGGCTTCGCCGACACCGCGGTGAAGCTCGCGCCGAACGCGGGTCCGTTCCTGGTGACGTCGCAGGGTGCGGCGGCCGCGCTGAACGGCGGCTCCAAGCAGACGATCACGTGGGACGTCGCCGGTACGAACGCGGCGCCGGTCAACGCCAAGAACGTGAAGATCTCGCTGTCCACCGACGGCGGCAAGACCTTCCCGCACGTGATCGCGCGCAGCACCGCCAACGACGGCAGCGAACAGCTGAAGCTGCCGAACGTGTCCACGACCAAGGCGCGGATCAAGATCGAGGCGGTCGGGAACGTCTTCTTCGACGTCAGCGACGCCGACTTCACCATCCACGCCGCGCCGAACGTGACCAGCCCGCAGAACATCGCTGTCCAGTACAGCGACGCCCTCGCACCGGTCACGATCACAGCGGATGACGCGGACAGCGCCGGTGCGGCGTTGAACGCGACCGTCACCGGACTGCCCGATGGTCTCTCGCTGGCGCAGGGGACCACGGCAGACAACAAGCGGACGTGGACGATCTCCGGTACGGCGAAAGCCAAACCGGGCGAGTACCCGGTGACGTTCGCGGTCACCGACGACACCGGCGGCGAAGGCACCCTCACGGTGCCGGTCACGGTGAAGCCGGAGGACGCCGAAGTCACCTACACCGGCGATTCGTTGGTGTACGGCGATTCCGTGCTGTTCCGCGCGACTGTGCGGGACAACACCGACACCACGCCTGGCGACATCAAGACGGCGAACGTGACGTTCTCCGCCGGTGGCAAGGCTTTGTGCACCGCGCCGGTCAGCCTGCTCGGGACGGGCGCGTCCGACGGCTCGGGTGGCTGCATCGGCAAGCTGCCGCACGGCGTCACGTCGGTCACGGCCACCGCAGGCGGGAACTACGCGGCCACGGCGGCGGCATCGGTTGAGACACAGGCTTCGCAGAAGCGGACCGTGCTCGCTGCCGGTGTGCTGAACGCGACGAAGTCGGCGGGTGCGTACAAGGCCGACAACGGCACCCCGGTGAACATCTCGGCCCTGATCGTGCACAACAACGCGAAGACGACCGGCCTGAGCACCTTGCGGTTCTCCTCGGGTGGACGGCAGTTCCTCGCGTTCGGCAACAACGTCGAGTCCTTCGGGGCGAAGACGTCGGGCTCGGTGGACCTGCGTGCCAAGGTCCTGCTCAGCGAGGTGACCAGCGGCCAGGCGATGTTCGTCGCGGCCAACGTCGAACTGCGGGTGACGCAGACCGGCCGCAACGTGGCGGTGACCCTCCTACAGGGCGAAAAGCTGTTGTTCTCGTCCGAGTGGACGGGCGCGAAAACCAAGGAAATCCCGCTGACGACTGGCGGATTCCTGATCGCGTGACCATTTCCTCGTGAGTGGTTGCCGGTGTTCTGACACTGGCAACCACTCACGAGCTTTTTCCAGGGAGAACTCACTTTGGCGAGATCCTCATTACCCACGCGCGGCCGGAGTGTGGCCGCGCTCGCGATCGCGGGCATGTCACTGGTGTTGCTGCCGGTGTTCGGCGTGACCGCACCTGCTGCGGCGGAGAACCCGTGGACCAAGGTCGACGGCGACCAGGGTGCGGCGAGATCGGCCAGACAGGCCGATGTGAGAACGGACAGATTCGCCGGGTTCACGTTGGACCGCGAGGCGATCCAGTCCGACCTGTCGCTCGCACCACGCGGGGCCACGCAGGGCAAGGAAGTCCTGCTGCCGACGCCGGACGGCAAGTTCGAGCGGTTCGCGCTGGTCGACGCGCCTGTGATGGAGGACAAGCTCGCCGCGGCCCACCCGGAGATCAAGACATACTCCGGCAAGGGAATCGACGACCCGACCGCGACCGTTCGCGCTGACCTGACACCACTGGGGTTCCACGCTTCGGTGCGATCACAGCGCGGTCAGTGGTACGTCGACCCGTACTTCCACGGTGACTACGCCCGTCCGGAGAGCCTCTACGCCAGCTACTACGGCCACGACCTGCGCAACGACGCCGGGCCGCTGGTGGAGAACGAGGAGATCGAGCAGGTCCTGCAGGACGCCCTGCCCGCGGACGCCGGTCCCATCGTCAAGCTGCGGACCTACCGCCTCGCCCTGGTCACGGATCCCTCGTACGCCACCTACTTCGGTGCGGCGAACGTGACCGCGGCGAAGGTCACCCTGATCAACCGGGTCGCGCAGATCTACGAGGACGAGACCGCGATCCGACTGGTCCTGGTGAACGACACCGACAAGACCAACCTGAACACCGCCGCCGACGCGACCGGAGCAAACGGCCCGTGTGGCGCGGCGCCGTGCTTCACCACGTCCCAGCTCGCCAGTTGCAGCAGCACCCTGTTGAACCGCAACCAGATCGTGCTCGGCCAGTTGGTCGGCGCGGGAAACTACGACGTCGGGCACATCGGCCTCGGTGTCAACGGCGGCGGCATCGCCGGTCTCGGCGTGGTCGGCGGTGCCGGCAAGGCACGCGGTTGCACGGGCTTGCCGACCCCGGTCGGTGACTTCTTCGCGGTGGATTACGTGGCACACGAGATCGGCCACCAGTTCGCGGGCAACCACACGTTCAACGGCGTGCAGGGCTCCTGCTCCGGCGGCAACCGCAGCGGCGCCAATTCCGTCGAGCCGGGCAGTGGCTCGTCGATCATGGCCTACGCCGGTATCTGCGGCACGGACAACCTGCAGCCGCACAGCGACCCGTACTGGTCGCAGCGCAGCTACACCGAGATTTCCGCGTTCACGTCGACGCCGCGGGCGCCGATCAACGAGGTGCAGAACATCGGTCTGCGCGACTTCGACGGCACGGACTCGTTCACCTTGTCCCACAACGGTCAGGCGTCGGCGCCGATCGTACGGGGAACCAACTACACGGCCGCCGGGATCAAGGCGGCGGTCGAGGGCATCCAGGGCTGGCCCGAGGGCGCGACGGTGGCCGTGACAGGCTTCGGCGCGGGTGTGTTGAACGACACGGGCTTCCAGGTGACGTTCCAGGGCGGACCGGTGGCGGCTGTCGACGTGCCGTCGTTCGGCTTCGCCGGAACCGGGACGACGGCCGTGGTCGGTGAGACCGTCGACGGTGGCCCGCAGGAGAACACCGGCTTCAAGGTCGAGGACACCACCAACCACGCCCCGGTCGTGACCGCGGCTTCGCAGTACACGATCCCGCTGCGCACGCCGTTCTCGCTGACTGGCAGCGCGACGGACGCCGACGGCGACAAGATCACGTACCTGTGGGAGCAGAACGACCGGGGTGGCAGCACAGGCACGGGCCTGGTGAACAACGTCAAGAAGGACGGCCCGCTGTTCCGCCAGTTCGGCACCGCGGCGATCGTGACCGCCGAGGACACGCTGAAGTACTACTCGCCGGGGCAGAACGCGGTGAACGACAACCCGACGCGCGTGTTCCCCGACCTGGCCCAGGTGGCGGCGAACAACACGAACGCCGAGTCCGGCGTGTGCCCGACGGCGCCGTCCGCGCCCGTCCCTGGCCCGATCGTGGACTGCTACTCGGAGTTCCTGCCCACGGCGGACTGGGTCGGTTTCGGCAACGACAGGACCCTGCACTTCCGGCTGACCGCACGTGACTACCGCGCAGGCGGCGGTGGCGTCGGCAGCGCGGACACCGCGCTGGTGCTGGCACCGAACACCGGCCCGTTCCTGGTGACCTCCCAGGCAGCGGCGGGAGTGGTCTACCCGGGTGGCTCGAAGCAGGAAGTCAAGTGGGATGTGGCGGGCACCAACGCCGCCCCGATCAACGCGTCCGAGGTGAAGATCTCGCTGTCGACAGACGGCGGCGTGACCTTCCCGCACGTATTGGCCGAGCGCACGGCCAACGATGGCAGCGAGACCCTGGCACTGCCGGACGTGGCGACGACGAAGGCCCGGATCAAGGTGGAAGCGGTCGGCAACGTCTTCTTCGACCTGAACAACGCGGACTTCACGATCCTGGCGTCGCCGAAGGTGACAACACCGGCCAACGCGACCGTGCAGTACAGCGACGCGGCCTCGTTCCCGGTAACCGCCACCGACCCGGACACCCCGGCCGAGGGCCTGCACGCGACCGCGTCCGGCCTCCCGGCGGGCCTCACCCTGACCCAGTCAGGACCCGGCGCGTGGACTGTCGCAGGTACAGCAACAGCCGCACCCGGCGACTACCCCGTCTCGGTGTCCGTGACGGACTCGACCGGCGTGGTGGGCAAGTCCTCGTTCACGGTCAAGGTCGCGCCGGAAGACGCGACGGTGACATACACCGGGGACTCCCTGGCGAACGGCGGAACCGTACAACTGCGGGCAACCGTGCAGGACAACACCGACAGCACCCCCGGTGACATCCTAAGTGGAACGGTGACGTTCACAGCGGGAGACCAAACACTCTGCACGGCCCCGCTGGCCCTGCTGGGCACAGGCCCAACGGACGCGTCCGGCACATGCACAGCGGAGTTGCCCACCGGAGTCCACGAGGTGACGGCTTCAGCCGGTGGCACCTACACGGGAAAAGCATCTGGGCGAGTTGAGGTCACCAACGCCCGCAACCGGGTGGTCATCGGCGACGGCTCAGTCCCGCTGACGAAGGCCTACGGCGCGGACAACGGATCCAGGGCCGACTTCACCATCGCAGCGGCCCACGTCGCCGGACACACGTCGGCAGCGAGCCTGGTGACGTTCACGTCAGCAGGAAAGACGTTCCAAATCCGCAGCACCAAACTCGACTCGTTCGGCGTGAACAACGGGGCCCTCGACCTACGCGGCCGAGCGGACCTCGTCGACGTAACGGACATCTGGCGCCCGAAGCCAGTGGCAACGGCCCTGACCATCCGGTTGACCGGCAAGGTCAAGGAAGGCCTGGCGATCACCCTGACCGACGGCTCGAAGCTGGTGTTCTCAACGGCATGGACAGGCGCGTCAACCGACGTGACCAAGCTGGCCAGGGGAACCCTGGTCATCATCTAGGAACCGGTGGTCCGCGCGTGCGGCGCGGACCAGGTGTGCAACGGCAGCCAGGCATGCAAGCGCGGCCCTGGTGTGCAACCGCAGCCCAGCCCTGGTCGGCGGGCGAGCGAGCGCAGAGCTTGCGGCCCTGTGCGCAAGCGCAGGGGTGGGCTTCGGGGGTGTCTCCTGCCCGTCGGCCTGGGCGAAGCCAACCACGGGCTGTCAAGAGGTCGGCCTGCACAAAGAAGCCCAGCGATAGCGGTACCGATCCTCTTGATAGTCCGTGGTTCCCTGGGGCAGGTCGACGGGCAGGAGGCGCCCTCGCCTCCACGAAACACACCAAGGTCTCGGCTGTGGGCAGGGAGAACACCGAAGGCACCTCCTGCCTTGAGGTCTGCCACCCGGCGAGGGGCCATCTTTCCCCCGCAGGATCCCGAGCATTGACCAGGAGTAAGGCGTGGTCACCCGACCCGGAATACTCGAGATTCCGGGTCTGAAAAGACGAAAGACGAAAGACGAAAGACGAAAGACGAAAGACGGGGTCCCTCGCCGGGTGGCAGACCTCTGAGCAGGAGATCTTCGCTCCGTGTTGCTCCCGGCGCATGCTTTTATGACCCGGGGTTGAGGGCGCGGGCGCCTCCTGCCCGTCGACCTGCCCAAGGGAACCACGGACTGTCAAGAGGTCCGTATCGCTATCGCCGGGCCCGCCAGAAACGTAGGCGGACCTCTGGACAGCCCGTGGTTGGCTTCGCCCAGGCCGACGGGCAGGAGACACCCCCGAAGCACCACTCTGCGCTGGCGCGCAAGCCGCACGAAGCCGGGTCACCCGCGAGCCGACCAGGGTTGCGAACACCTTCAGTCCAGCAGATCTCGCAAGGCCTTGATCACTTCGGCCGGAGCCTCCTCGGCCATGAAGTGACCCGAAGTGACAGTCGTGTAGGTCAACTGCGGTGCCCACCTCTCCCACCTGGCCCGGGGGTCGAACCCCAGCACACTGCCCCAGTCCTGGTGCACCACGCTGACCGGCATGGCGAACCGGCGACCCGCCTCGAAGTCCGCTGTGTCCTGTTCGACGTCAGCGGTCGCCGTGGCACGGAAGTCGGCGACGATCGAAGGAACGGCCGCGCGGGAAGCCCGCAGGTACGCTGCGCGGACATCCGGCGGGAAAGGCTGCTGGGACCAGGCGTCGAGGAAGTACCCGAAGAACTCGTCCGGCACGGCACCGATCATCTTCTCCGGCAGACCGACCGGCTGGGCCATCAGGTAGAGGTGAAAAGCCACCGAAGCGCTCACCCCGTGCAGCACGTCCCACGTGTCGTATGTGGACATCCCGTCGAGGATGCCGAGGTGGGTGATCTTGTCCGGGTGGTCGAGTCCCGCTCGGAACGCCACCAGGGCTCCACGGTCGTGTCCGGCCAGTGCGAACCGGGAGAACCCCAGCTTGCGGGCGAGTTCGACGATGTCAGCCGCCATCGTGCGCTTGTCGTAGCCGCTGTCCGGTTTGTCGCTGTCGCCGTAGCCTCGCAGGTCGGGGCAGATCACGGTGTGGTCGGCCGACAGGTCCGCTGCCACGTGCCGCCACATCAGGTGGGTCTGGGGGAAGCCGTGCAGGAGTATCACCGGGCTGCCGCTGCCCTGGATGGTGGTGTTCAGCGTCACACCGTCGGCCACTGGGATGCGTGAGTGGTTGTTCATGTCGTCACGGTGCGTGTCGCTGATCAGCAGCCAGTCAGCAGTGGCTCAGTACAGTGATCGGCGATGGGTTCCTCGGTGCGGATCGGCGTGCTGGGTCCGCTGGTCGCCGCGGACTCCGCTGGTCCGATCGACCTCAAAGGACCGCGTCACCGCGCTGTGCTCGCCCGCCTGCTGGTCGCGCGCGGCCGGGTTGTGCCGGTGGACATGCTCGTCGCGGATCTGTGGGACGACCCGCCGGACGGTGCTGTGGGTGCGATCCAGACCTTCGTGGCCGCGCTGCGCAGGGCGCTGGAACCGGACCGGCCGCCCCGGGCGCCCGCGACCCTGCTGCTCACCGAGGGACCGGGGTACAGGCTCAAGCTCGAACCGGACGCCGTCGATGCCTGGCGGTTCGAGGCCGCGCTGAACGGCTCGTTGGAGGCGTTGGACGAGACGCTCGGGTTGTGGCGTGGACCCGCGTACGCCGAGTTCGCCGACCAGCCGTGGGCACGGGCTGAGATCGCCCGGCTGGATGAGCTCCGGCTGCTCGCTGTCGAGCGGCGTGCCGAGGCGTTGTTGGGGCGCGGGCGTGCGGCTGAGGCTGTGCCCGACCTCCAGGCGCATGTGGATGGACATCCGCTGCGTGAGGAGGCCTGGCGGCTGCTTGCCCTGGCCCAGTACACCGCTGGACGCCAGGCGGACGCGTTGGAGTCCATGCGGCGGGCGCGGCGGTTGTTGTCCGATGAGCTCGGCGTCGACCCCGGCCCGGCGTTGCGCGAGCTGGAAGCCGACGTCCTCGCGCACGCCCCGCGGCTGACCCCGGCGCCAGCGGGCCCTGTGCTGGTCGGGCGGACTGAGGAGATGGCGCTGCTGGCCGACGCCGCACAGCGGGTGGCCACCACTCGTCGCCTCGGGCTGGCGTTGGTCAGCGGTGAAGCAGGCGCTGGGAAGACCGCGCTGGCCATGGCCTTGCGAGCCCGGCTGGAGTCGGTTGGCTGGACCTCGCGGTGGAGCGGCAATCCCGAGGATGCTCCGTCCGGCTGGACACACGTCCTGGAGCCGGTCGAAGTCGACCCGTCCGCCGACCCCGCCACGACACGGTTCCAGCTGCATCAGGCCGCACGGTCACAGCTCGCGTCACACGGGCGCCTGCTCGTGGTGCTCGACGACGTGCATTGGGCCGATGAGGAGACGTTGGCACTGCTCGCGGCCGTGGTCGCCGACCCGATCATGGCACCAGTGCTGATCGTGGCGACCTATCGGACAACAGACGCCCCGACCACCCTGTTGGGACGAGTGGCCCGCTCCGAACCGACCCGTGTCTACCTCGGCGGGCTTGGTGTCGCGGATGTGCCCGCCGTGGTGCGTGCCGCGGTCGGGCTGGATGTGGACGAACCGACCGCGGCGGTGATCCACCGGCGCAGCGGCGGGAATCCGTTCTTCGTGCGCGAGCTGGCACGCCTGCTCGCGGCGGGTGGCGATCTGTCCACGGTGCCGGATGGTGTCCGCGATGTCGTCCGGTACCGGCTTTCCCAGCTACCGGCCGACGCGCAGACGGCCCTCCGCACCGCGTCCGTCGTCGGCGAAACGTTCCCGCTCGACGTCGTCGGCACGTTGGACGTGGTCGAAATCGCTGTGCGGCAAGGTTTTCTCATCGAGACCGAGGCCGATCGGTTCCAGTTCTCCCACGCGCTCGTGCGGGACACGCTGTACCAGGACCTCTCGCAGTCACGACGGACACACCTGCACCGCGAGGTCGGCGAAGCGCTGGAACGGCTGTGTCCCGGCGAAACCGCCACATTGGCGCACCACTTCGCCCTGGCCTTCGACAGTCGCGCGGTCCGCTACGCACAAGCCGCTGCCGCTTCGGCCGAGCGGCGCTCAGCTTTCGGTGAGGCGGCCAGGTACTGGCGGATCGCCCTCAGGCAGGAGACTGACGTCCGGCAACGCCTGGAGCTGACCATGGGCCTGGTCCGTGCCCTGTCGTTCAGCGGCTCGCTCGGTGAATCACGGGTGTTGCGTGCGTCCGCGCTCGACCTGCTCGACTCGGTCGACGATCCGCTGCTGACCGCACGGGTGATCGCGTCCTTCGACGTACCGGCGATCTGGACCGCGCACGACGACCCGGCGCTGGCGGCAAGGGTCGTCGCCGTCACCGAACGCGTGCTGCCCGAGGTGGACACCGTCTGGCGAAGCCGACTGCTCGCCACGATCGCGATGGAGCTGCGCAGTTCAGGTGGAGCACGTGCGGTCCAAGCCGCGGGGGAAGCCGAAGCGATCGCGCGGGAGCTGGGCGAACCGCCCGTGCTGGCGTTCGCGCTCAACGCGCGGTTCATGCAGTCGTTCTCCCGTGCGGGAATGGCCGGGCAACGGGTGCGAATCGGCACGGAACTGGTGTCGCTGGCCTCGCGACACGGCCTGGTGACGTTCGAGGTTCTCGGACACCTGATCCTGATGCAGTCACACTCCGCACTCGCCGATTTCGCCGCCGCCGACGTGCACGTCGACCGGGCGACGCGGCTGGGTGTCGACTATCAGCTACCACTGGTTGACGTCTTCGCGCAGTGGTACCGGGCACTTCGGGCTTCGGTGGCGGGGCAGGACGCCACGGGGCTGTACCGCGCTGCGGCGGCTGCGCTCGCTGATGCGCAGATGCCGGGATTCGACCGAGGGCTGCCCGCGTTCGCTCTGCTGTGCCATGAGATCCACAATGGACTTCCCGTCGACCGGGACAGGGACTTCGGCGCGTTCACGCCGTGGTGCCGCCCATCGGGACAGATCCCGGACTCACCGAGGGACCAGCTCTACGAAGCGCGGACGTGCCTGCACGCCAAGGCGGCCATCGAGGCCAATGACGTCGGCACGATGCGACGGCTCTACGACGCGCTCCTGCCCGCGGCGGGTGAACTGGCTGGGGCGGGCAGTGGGATGCTTACTCTCGGGCCGGTCGCCCGTTACCTCGGCGACCTGGCACGCGGACTTGACCGGCCCAAGGTCGCGGACTCGCACTACGCACAGGCAGAGGCTGTCCTTCGCTGGGCGTGATTGGCGGAAGCCGTTTTGGGCTATGGACAAGCATGACCTCTGAGGCGGAGAACGCCACACCCGGGCACTTCGACAACCGGTCACCCTTCACGTGGCGTGCGACCACGACGGCCCTGGTGGCGCTGCCACTGGTGGTGGTGGGTGTCTCCCTCGTGATCAGCAGTGGCGCCGGAGTCGGGTGGCTGCTGCTGGGCATTGGAGTGGTCGCCGGACTGATATCCGCCTGGATCTTCCACCTCGCGCGGAAGTACCGCTAGCGGTCGTGAGCACTAGACATCGATGAGCGTCCCGTCGGGTGGGGCCTCGGCCCCGGCGGCGAGGACTTCCTTGTACTGCTCGGAGTCCGGGTCGAGGATCGGGTTGGTGTTGTTGAGGTGCGTGTAGATCCAGCGCTTTCCCGGGCGGCGGGCGATCCGGGCGAGGCTGCCGTCCGGGCCCGCGATCGGGATGTGGCCCATCGCGCGCTGGGCGCCGGAGCCGACCCCCGCGTCGGTCGCGCCGGACATCTCGTCCGGTGAGTAGAACGTGCCGTCCAGGATCACGCAGGTCGCGTCCGCTGTCAGCTCGTCGAAACCGTCCGGCCAGCTCTTCAGGCACGGCGCGTAGACCAGCGTGCCGCCTGCCGGATCGGAGATCTTGTACGCCACCACCCACGGTCCATCCACGGTGGACTGGGCGTACTTCGGCCGCTTGTCGCTGATCGGGAAGACCGTCACGGTCAGGCCGTCGACGGGGAAACTGCCGACGGCCTGCTGCCACTGCCACGCGCCATAACGGGAAACAATGCCCTGGAGCGGAAAATCCGTGCGCAAAGCCTGCAAGGCGGCCCCAGGAGCCCACACCCGCAGGCCCGCGCCCTCGCGGAGCATGGTCAGGCCGAGGGTGTGGTCGAGCTCCGCGTCGGTCAGCAGCGCGCCGCGCAGGGGAGTGTCCCGAGGACCGGGACCCGCGGTGAGTTCCGGCGTCGACAGGATCTGCGCGCGGATGTCCGGCGAGGCGTTGATCAGGTACCACCCTGTGCCGTCCGCGCTGAACGCCACGCAGTCCTGGGTACGGGCGGGCAGGTCGGCCGCACACATCCGGCAGGCGCAGTTCCACTGCGGGAACCCGCCGCCCGCGGCCGTTCCCAGCAGCAGGACCTTCACTAGACCACCTTGATCGTGTTCTTCCGCATCACGAGCTCCGGCGGCTCGGACGGGGTGCCTGCCAGGATCGTATCGATCAGCCCGCGGTCGGGTGACTTCGAGCACACCGGATCGGTCGCGCCCGCGTCCCCGGTCAGCAGGAACGCCTGGCACCGGCAGCCACCGAAGTCGATGCCCTTGCGCGCGCAGCCACGGCACGGATCGGGCATCCAGTCCTCGCCCCGGTAGGAGTTGAAAGCCTCCGAGTGGTACCAGATGTCCGCCAGCGTCCGGGAACGGACGTTGTCCAGCTTCAGCGTCGTGATCGACGAGGCAGCCGGGCACGGCAGGACGTCACCGTTCGGCGTCACCGTGAGCTGCCGCGAACCCCAGCCGTACATGCAGGGCTTGGGGTACGGCTCGTAGTAATCCGCTACCACGTAGACGATCTGCATCGTGTCACGCAGGCGTTCGGTGGCCGCGCGGACGATCGGCTCGGCTTCGGCCAGCTGTCGCGCGGTGGGCATCAGCGCCGACCGGTTGCGCAGGCCCCAGCCGTAGTACTGGGTGTTGGCCAGTTCCAGGCGGTCGGCGCCCATGTCCTCGGCGAGTGCGATCAGATCCGCCACCTGGTGGTGGTTCGCGCGGTGCAGGACGACGTTCACGGTCAACGGCATGTCGAGCTTCTTCACCGCCCTGGCCGCTGTGAGCTTGTGGTTGTGTGCTTTCACGCCCGCGATCCGGTTCGCCATCTCGGCGTCGGCGCCCTGCACCGACAGCTGGACGTGGGCGAGGCCGCGGTCGACCAGGTCGGCGAGCCGTTGCTCGGTCAGCCCGAGCCCGCTGGTCACCAGGTTCACATAACATCCGAGGTCTGCCGCTCTGCCGACGAGAACCGGCAAGTCGTTGCGGGCCAGCGGCTCACCGCCGGACATGTGCACCTGCAGCACGCCGAGTTCCCGCGCCTGCTCGATGACCGAGAGCCACTCGTCGGTGGACATCTCGTTGTCCCTGGTGACGAGTTCGATCGGGTTGGAGCAGTACGGGCAGTGCAGCGGGCAGCGGTGGGTCAGCTCGGCGAGCATGCCCAGCGGCGGCTGTGCGGTCACGTCCACTGCACGACCCGCCGTTCCGCCAGCCTGGTCAGCACGGCCTGGACATCCGCGACCCGCACTCCTTCGTACTTGTGGCCCAGTTCGGCCGTGATCTCGGCGACTGTCGCCGCGCCGTCGCACAGTTGGAGCACGGCCGCTGCGGTGTCGTTCGGCACGAGAACGCCTTCCGGGAACAGCAGGACGTGCGTCTCGCGGGTCTTGTCGTAGGTGAGTCGCACGCCTCGGCGCAGTCGCGGCGTGGAGTCCAGCTCGATCGTGGCCATCCGGCTCACTCCTTCTTCGCCGCTCGCTCGATGGCGTCCAACATGGACCACAGCACGTCGCACTTGAACGACAACGCGGCGATGGCTTTTTCCTGCTCGGCCAAGGTTGTGCAGTACTCGACCACGATGTCCACTGTGGCTTGCCCCTCGCCGGAGACCGCGTCGATCCGGTTGGTGAAGTAGGCGAGGTCCGCGCGGGCGATCCACGAGTAGTTCGACAGCATGTCGGTGACGCGCTGGCGCATCAGGTGGCCGGAGAACATCTCGGTCAGGCCGGACGCGATCGCTTCGATCCACGGCTTGGTCCGTGCGAAGGTCACGTAGGCGTCCACCGCGAACCGCACACCGGGTGCGACGTGCCGCTCGTCGAGAACCTCTTCCCTGGTCAGCCCGACGGCTTCGCACAGCCGCAGCCACCGCTCGTGGCCGCCTTCACCGTCGGCCGCGCCGTCGTGGTAGACGATCCTGGCCAGCCAGTCCCGGCGGATCCGCGGCACCGGGCAGTTGCTGATGATCGCCGCGTCCTTCTGCGGCAGGATGCTCTGGTAGTACCAGCGGTTGGCCGCCCACGTGCGCAACTCGAACTCCGACAGGCTGCCGTCGTGCAGCCTGCGGTGAAACGGGTGCGTTCCCCAGTACCGGTGGGACAGGCCGCGCAACGCGCCGACGAAGTCGTCGGCGGACATCGGTGAGTTCGAAGTGGACACTGGCGCAGACACTGGGAGTTCCTCCATGCAGGGGAGAGGAGTGGCGAGGGCCGCCGCTCGCAGGGGTCGGCCCTCGCGTCGCGAGACGGTGCTCAGTCCATCCGTGCCGCGTAGGCCGTGACCTCCATCGGCGTTTCGTACTCGACGAAGTCCGGAGTGGTCCAGACTTCGCGCTCCGTGTTTTCGATCATGTGTGCACTCCTCGGATCAGTGACGATCCGTCATGGATCGTCGGTCACTGGACCGGTGTCGAGCACTTCGAGCGTAGGAGCAGACTGGTCCGAAAGGCTAGTCCCCTAAGCGTTTTCCCCGGTGAACGGGCGCGGCGATCCCTGTGAACGGGAAACTTCCCACCTATCCTGTGACCGATTGTGACGACAGTGATCGGGTGTTTCCGGGTTGTTAGCTCGGTCGGAGGTAGGACGATCGACTCTCGCTGTGTTTGGATGCATTCGCCGCCCGTGTGTAGCCCGAATGAAGCTCCCAGGAGGCAAGCCCATGACATTCCGGCGCAAACTCGTCGGCGTCGCCGCGTCCGCCACCGCGGTGCTGCTGACCGCGGGAACCGCGATCGCCGCGCCCGCCGACGTGGAACCGTTGGCCATCCGTCAGGTCGCAAGTGGACTCAACCAGGCCTGGTCGGTCGACTTCCTGCCCGACGGCACGGCGCTGTTCACCGAGAAGGACTCCCGCAAGATCCGCAAGATCGGCACCGACGGCAAGGTGTCGGACGTGCAGACGATCTCCGGGGTGAGCGTCACCAAGGAAGCGGGTCTGCTCGGCATCGCGGTGTCCCCCAAGTACGCGACCGACCAGTTGGTGTTCATCTACTACACGACCAATTCCGACAACCGGATCGCGAAACTCAAACTGGGGCAGGCGCCGACGCCCATCGTCACCGGCATCCCGCGCGGATCCCAGTTCCACCACGGCGGCCGGATCAAGTTCGGCCCGGACGGGTACCTCTACGCGGGCACGGGCGACGGCCAGAACGGCGCCAACGCGCAGAACCGGAACTCCCTCGGCGGCAAAGTCCTGCGCGTGGACACCAATGGCGCCGCAGCACCGGGCAACCCGTTCAACAGCAGGGTCTACTCGATGGGGCACCGCAACGTGCAGGGCCTGACCTGGGTCGGCAGCCAGCTGTACATCTCGGAGATCGGCGCGAGCGACGAGGACGAGCTGAACAAGATCACGCCGGGCGGCAACTACGGCTGGCCGGACTGCGAAGGCCCGTGCGACAACTCGAAGTACGTCAACCCGGTGAAGTCGTGGCCGACCTCGCAGGCCACGCCGAGCGGCCTGACGACCTACAAGGGGAGCCTGTACATGGCCTCGCTCAAGGGTGGCACGTACAAGCTCAACACCAGCGGATCAGGCGGCAAGATCTACACCAACCTGGGCCGCACCCGCGACGAGGTCGCCGGGCCGAACAACGTGCTCTGGGTGGTCACCCCGAGCGGCATCTACAACGCCGACGGGGCCTGAGAAACGCCGGTGGCTCCACCCGCCCCCGGGCGGGTGGAGCCACCTCGGCTCATCCGGTCACCGGTTGGCGGGGACCATCACAGGATTCGTCTGTGAGTGGGGTCTCACTTACTCGTCACGAACTCCGCGGCCCTGACATACGCCTCCGGCTCGCCCTCGCGCCGTGAACTGCCCGAAGTCCCCCTTGTCCGGCACCGACTATCCCCTTGAAGCCGTCCACGACCCGCATCACACCGGGAGGGGCGTCGAAGTTGCCGACGGCCGCCGTTTAGACTTGCGGACAAAGGGACACGAAGGAGAAACGCGTGGCCGAGATTTCCGTTGAACTCGTCGCCGTCGAGCGCCGGCTGTGGTCGGGCAAAGCGACGATGGTCATCGCGCAGACGACCGAGGGCGAACTCGGCGTGCTGCCCGGCCACGAACCGCTGCTCGGACAGCTGGTCGAAGGTGGTGTCGTCAAGATCCGCACGACGGACGGCGACACGGTCATCGCGGCGGTCTACGGCGGGTTCCTGTCCATCACCGGTGACGGCGTGAGCATCCTCGCGGAGAACGCCGAACTCGCCGAGGAGATCGACATCGACCAGGCCAGGGCCGAGGTGGCTGCGGCGCAGGACGCGGACGAGCGGGCGAGAGCAGAAGCCCGAGTCCGCGCCGCCGGGCAGACAGTCTGATCCGCGGGACTGGGCGGGGGCGGCCGTGGAGATCCTCTGGTTCATCGGGACGCTCCTGACGGTCGCGGTCGTCACCTTGATCTTGCTGGGTGTGCGCCGGGTCCGGCTGATCCGGATGGGCGGCATCAACGTCGCCCTGCGCACCCATGTGGACAACCCCCGCGGCTGGCATCTGGGCGTGGCCCGCTACCACGGTGACGAGTTCACCTGGTACCGCGCGCTGAGCCTGCGCAGCGGCCCCAACCGGATCATCCAGCGCGACGGGTTCGAGATCGACGACCGCCGTGAACCGGGCGCTCAGGAGCTCTACGGCGTGCCCAACGGCGCCGTCATCCTGCGTTGCCGTGCCGAGTTGGACCCGCCGCGCTCCAAGCGCGCGGTCGGCGGCCCGGACACCGTCGTCGAGATAGCGATGACCCCGGACGCGCTGACCGGTTTTCTCTCGTGGCTCGAGTCAGCGCCCCCGGGGCGTCGTCTTCCTTACGCTTCCTAGGCCAGTTGGATCGTCGAGACGATCTTCTCGCTCGGCGTGGGGGACCCACCGGCGGGCTCGATCGTGATCGCGAGCGCGACGGCTCCCTTGGCCGGAGTGAGATCGCTGGCCGGGATGGCTCCGTTGGAAGCGGCCAGGATCCCCGCGGAGGTCTGCTGGCCCGGCGCGCGGACGTACCAGAGCTGGTAGACCGAGGTTCCCGGCAGTTTCGGGGCGTCCTTGAGCAGCATGACCATGCAGTTCTGCCGGGCCGAGACGACCGCGGTCGCCAGACCGCCGCCCTGCACGGTCCCCGTGCTGACCTTCGCGTCCGGTGCGTTCAACGCGCACTGGATCTGAGACAGCTCCGTCTGGCTCTGGGCGAGCCGGTCCTGCAGGTCGTTGTTGGTCACGACCCAGCCGACGCCGAGCCCGACCGCGGCGACAATGCCCGCGGCGGCCGCGAACACCGCGACACGGGACGTCCGGCGCCTCGTGCGCAGCGAGGCCGGCTCGTCGACCGACAGCGGCGGGATCTGACGCACGTTGCCGATCGCCGCGTGCACCTTGTTCCACAGTTGAGGCGGCGGCGCGATCGCGGTCGCCGTGCCGAGGCGTGCCGTGGTCTCCCTGAGCTCCGCGACCTCCTGGTGGCAGGCCGGACAGCCTGCCATGTGGTCCTCGAACGCTCTGCGCTCCATTTCGGACAGCGCGTCCAGCACATACGCACCCGTCAGTGTGTGGACATCGTTGTTCACGCCGTCACCCCCATGCAGTCACGCAGCCTGATCAGCCCGTCCCGCAATCGTGTTTTGACAGTGCCGAGCGGCGAGTCGAGCAGGTGCGCGACTTCCCGGTAGGTGTAGCCCTGGTAGTACGCGAGCATGACGGACTCGCGCTGGAGTTCGGTGAGCGTGCCGAGACAGCGGCGAACCTGTTCGCGTTCCATCCGGCCCGCGACGACTTCGGTGACCTCGTCGAAGGGGCGCGCGTTCTCGGCGCGTGCGGCGCGGGTGTCGCGGTCGGTGCTCGCCTGGGCGGACCGGACCCGGTCGACGGACTTGCGGTGCGCGATCGTCATGGCCCACGACAGGACCGAGCCGCGCTCGGGGCTGTAGCGCGTGGCCGAGCGCCAGAGTTCGAGGAAGACCTCCTGCGCGACCTCTTCGGACTGTGCCGGGTCACGCAGGATTCGCTGCACCAGCCCGAAGACGGGGGCGGAGAGGTGGCGGTAGAGCTGCTCGAAGGCAGCTTCGTCCCCGCGTGCGACGCGGGGCAGCAGTTCGTCCAGAGTGGCCGGTCGCGGTCCGCCTGGTTCGCGTGACCGCTGCGCCCGTTCCCGCATGCTCACCCCTCCTCGTACCTCTGCCTGCACGTCGGATGATTCGAATCCGGCGTGCAGGCGGATTGGTGAAGAGAAGGTTAGTGCGTTTTGGAGCCGCGGGAGCGACTCAGCCGAGTCACCCCTGCGGCAAGCTTGACACCGAGTTCTCTGATGAACGCTCGGGGACCCGAGCTGCCATCACGCGGCAGCACGGCTGGACTCACGCGGACGCGGACAGCCATTTCGACCTGCCAGGACGGGCCGGAACCCAGCACCCGTTGACCTTCGGTACCTCACCGGGCGCGGGATCCGGCAGAGCCAGCAATTCAGCGACGACCTCGGCGGACCGACCGCTGGATCGCCAGAAAACCTTGTACGGAAAGAAAATGTCCATCTCGTCACCCGGGATGCGGGTGGCGTCGGCATCGTGCTCGCCGTAGATCTGGATCACGTCGACCACTCCGTGGTGGACCCGCACGCCGACGACGGCGGCCACCTCCCCAGCGGCGTCGCGCGGATGCGCGAAGCTGAACCCCCGGGCCATCAGTTCCCTGAGTTGTGCCTCGAAGTCGTCCATGTCGCCGCCTTCGTCACGACAGAACGTCGTCGAATTCGCCGTCCTTCGCTCCTGCGAGGAAGGCTGCCATTTCGGCCCGTGTATAGATCAGTGCCGGTCCGTTCGGAAACCGTGAGTTGCGCACCGCGATCTCGCCGGACTCGAGCGTCGCGACCTCTACACAGTTACCCACCGCTCCGCTCATCCGGCTGCGTCGCCAGTCGACGCCTCCGAGGCGGTCCGCGGCTACCCCGTTGTGTACTGCCGTCATGGAGTGCTCCCACCTATCCCCGACTTGCCTTGGCGGCGGCACGTCTCGTATCGATCTTCGTGCACAAGCAAGGTAGCACGCGCCAGTGCACGGGCGCATGCACGTGCATCTGCACGATTTTCACACCCCGGTCGCGACGAGTTGATCACAGCAGGTTTTGTCGACGCTACGTAGCCGCTGGTCGCCGACAGTGAGATCGATTGCATTCCGACTCCGCCATCTGGCCGAATTTCGTACGACACATAAACACGGCGAGGGAGGAATTGTGATGACCGTGAGTGTGCCGCCGGAGCCCCGGCACCCCGAGTTCGCCGGGCGGTGGCCAAATCGTTAACACCTGTTACGGCCGTGGGATGGGCGCAAAGATCCAATGTCCGCATCCCGGCGGTTGGCAACCGCTGTTCGGGTGGGAGTGGTGGCGAATCGTCGCCGGATCAGAGAGCCTTCAGCACCTTCGAGATGGTCCGCCTGGTCTGCTCCGGCGTTTCGGCCTCGACAACCAGTCGATGTGCGGCTTTGTTGTAGACCTCGACCTCGTCGGTCTTGTCCAGGTAGAGCGCTCCGCAGAGGTGCTCGAGGTAGACGATGTCCGGCAGCTCGGACTCGGCGAACCGCAACAGCGTGAAGGGCGTCTCGCCTGCCGACCCGCCCAGCTCGAACGGCAGGATCTGCAGCGAGATGTTCGACAGCCTGGTCATCTCCAGCAGGTGCTCGAGCTGCTGGCGGAGCACCTTCGTCCCGCCCATCTGGCGGTGGATGCACGCCTCCTCGATCACCGCCCACACACGCGGCGCCTGCGGTGACGCGAGCAGCCGCTGGCGCTGCATCCGGAGGTTGACCCTGCGGTCGATCTCCTCCGGCGGGGCGTCCGGCCTGCCGCGCAGCATCACCGCGCGGGCGTACGCCTCGGTCTGCAGCAGGCCGGGGATGAACTGCACCTCGTAGGTCTGGATCCGGGACGCCGACTCCTCGAGACCGACGAAGTCCTGGAACCAGTGCGGCATCAGGTCGTTGTAGCGCTGCCACCAGCCGGGCTGGTTGGACTCGCGGACCAGGCCGAGGAAGATGTCGCGGTCGCTCTGGTCGGTCACGCCGTAGAGCGTCAGCAGGTCGGCGACGTCGCGTTCCTTGAAGCTGACGCGACCGAGCTCGACCCGGCTGATCTTGGAGCCGGAACCCCTGATCGCGTACCCGGCGTCCTCGCGGGAGATGCCCTTGGCCTCGCGCAGCCGCCGCAGCTGGCTGCCGAGGACCATCCGGCGCGCGGTGGGACCACTCCCTGCGGGCTCACCCGTGGGCATGGTCACCTCCTGTTTCGCCTGCCCGGTCGGTTGCGACCACACACTCTAAGACCAAAAGGAACGCAAAGCGCGCACGTGCCCGCTAATTGCTTCCGGCACCACCCGGTTGCCACAGGACGTCACCGTCCGGATTCGCCAGCCTGCACAGGATGAACAGCAGGTCGGAGAGCCTGTTGAGGTACTTCGCGGCCAGCACGTTCGTCCGCTCGGCGTCGGCGTCGATCAACGTCCATGTCGTACGTTCAGCCCGTCGCGTTACTGTCCTGGCCACGTGCAGGTACGCCGCACCGGGCGTTCCGCCAGGCAGGATGAAGGACTCCAGCTTCGGCAGACGCGCGTTGAGCTCGTCGCACCAGCCCTCCAGCCGCTCGATGTAGGCCGGGGTGATCCGCAGCCTGGAGTCGTCGTCGCCGATCGGCGTGCACAGGTCGGCGCCCACGTCGAACATGTCGTTCTGCACCGTGCGCAGCACGTTCGCGATCTCGTCGGGCAGGCTGCCCATCGCGACGGCGACCCCGATGGCCGCGTTGGCCTCGTCGACGTCGGCGTACGCCGACAGCCTCGGGTCCGTCTTGGACACCCTCGAGAAGTCGCCGAGCCCGGTCGTGCCGTCGTCGCCGACGCGGGTGTAAATGCGGGTCAGGTGCACAGCCATGGCGAGAACCTTATTCGACACCGGCACGGCTGGTCAGCCCGTGATCCGTCACGCTTGCTCGAGTGTCCAGCGGGAATCGGGCCAAAAGCTGGTCCTAATCTTTCGGCTCCCCTAAAGTGATCGGCGTCAACCACCCAATGGGCTATGTTCGATGCTCGGCTGCGCAGGGAGCATTCGACTTTGAGAACACGTGCGAGCGACGGGCCGTCCCTCAGGCTGAGCCTGGACATGGACCAGTCCGGTCCGATGAAGGTCAAGTCCGCGGCCGAGCAACTGGTGGACCGGCTGATCACCGCGATCGCGCTCGGCGCCTTGCTGCCAGGGCAGAAACTCCCGCCGGAGCGGGAGTTCGCGGCAAGGCTGAACGTAAGCCGGACCACGTTGCGGGACGCGCTGCACCAACTGGAGTCGCTCGGCTACGTCAGCATCACGCGCGGCCGCAGCGGCGGCGTACGGGTGCACAGCACGTGGGGCCCCGAGTCGGGATCGCACATCCGCAGCATGCTCCTGCCCCGCTGGCAACACCTGACCTGGCTTTTCGACCTGACCAGGTCGTTGCTGCCGATGATCGCGGGGATAGCCGCGCAACGACGTGACGACGACGACATCCGCAAGATCTGGGCGGCGGTCGAGGCGTATGAGCGAGCCGTCGACGACCGCGACGAGATGCGGACCGCGGACCACACGCTCCACTCGGCGATCGCCGACGCGACCGGGAACCCCTACTACGTGAGCATCGACTCCCAACTGCGGATCCAGCTCACTTTCGGCACGGACTCACTGCCCTATGACACCGACATAAGGCAGCGCGCGCTGGACGACCACCGCGCGATCGCGCAGGCCATCGAAGACGGGGACAGCGCCCGCGCGTCGGAACTGACGTTGCACCACTTCGTGGACCTGGCGGAGAAGCCCATGCTGCGGTTGCGGGAGCGCGTCGAGGCGGCGGGAGCCTCCGAATCCAGCTGACATCGGCCCGCCCGTACGATTGGCGCCAATCCAAGGATCTTTCTTACGGGGAGGGTGCGTGTCCGAGCACTTCCGGGTTCACGGCGGCGCGAGACTCGTCGGCGAGGTCGATGTCGTCGGGGCCAAGAACAGTGTGCTCAAACTGATGGCGGCGGCGTTGCTCGCGCGGGGGACGACGACGCTGACCAACTGCCCGCAGATCCTGGACGTGCCGTACATGGCGGACGTCCTGCGCAGCATCGGCTGCGAGGTGTCCGTCGACGGGGGAACGGTCGTCATCACCACCCCGTCCGAGCTCAACCACAAGCCGGACGCGGCATCCATGGGCAAACTGCGCGCCTCGGTGTGCGTCCTCGGTCCGCTGGTCGGCCGTTGCCGCCGCGCCGTGGTCGCGCTGCCAGGCGGTGACGCGATCGGCTCGCGCCCGCTGGACATGCACCAGAACGGCCTCCGCCAACTCGGCGCGACCAGCGAGATCGAGCACGGTTCGGTGGTGGCGGAGGCGGAAGGCCTGCACGGCGCCCAGATCTGGCTCGACTTCCCGAGCATGGGCGCGACCGAGAACATCCTGATGGCGGCCGTGCTGGCGGACGGCACGACAGTGATCGACAACGCGGCGCGCGAACCCGAGATCGTCGACCTCTGCACGATGCTCCAGCAGATGGGCGCCAAGATCGAGGGCGCGGGCACGTCCACGCTGACCGTGCACGGCGTCGACTCACTGCAACCAACCGAGCACCGCGTGATCGGCGACCGGATCGTCGGCGCGACCTGGGCCTTCGCCGCCGCCGTGACGAGGGGAGACCTGACCGTCAGGGGCGTCGACCCGCACCACCTCGACCTCGTGCTGGACAAGCTCCGCACAGCAGGCGCCGAGGTCACGGTGTACGACGACAAGGCGTTCCGCGTGGTGATGGCCGAACGCCCGAAGTCAGTGGACTTCGTGACGCTGCCGTACCCGGGCTTCGCCACGGACCTGCAGCCGTTCGCGATAGCGCTGTGCGCGGTGTCCGAAGGAACCGCGATGATCACGGAGAACCTCTTCGAAGCAAGGTTCCGCTTCGTGGAAGAGATGATGCGCCTGGGTGCGGACGCCAGGACTGACGGACACCACGCGGTGATCAGGGGCCTGGAGAAGCTGTCGAGCGCGCCGGTCTGGGCGTCGGACATCCGCGCGGGCGCGGGCCTGGTGCTGGCGGGCCTGTGCGCGGACGGCGTGACAGAGGTGTGGGACGTCTTCCACATCGACCGCGGCTACCCGGGCTTCGTGGAGAACCTGGTACGCCTCGGCGCGAACGTGGAACGCGTAACCCAAGCCCCGGAGCGCTAGACAGCAGACCGAGAGCGTCACCACATCCCACCCGCGACCGGCCAACGCTCAACCCCAGCCCGCGCACAAGCGCAAACCCAGCGACAACACGCTCGCGCGCAAGCGCAGAGTGGTGCTTCGGGGGTGTCTCCTGCCCGTCGGCCTGGGCGAAGCCAACCACGGGCTGTCAAGAGGTCGGCCTACCCCAAGAGCCCCAGCGACAGCCATACCGATCCTCTTGATAGACCGTGGTTCCCTGGGGCAGGTCGACGGGCAGGGGACACCCGCGCCCTGAAACCCCGGGACATGAAAAGCATGCGCCGGGAAGAACACGACGCGAAGAACCTCCTGCCCAGAGGTCTGCTCCCGGCGAGGGGTCTTTTTTCCCACCGAGGACCGCGCCATGGCGACCGCCTGCGCCCGTGAGGCTGTGCCCGTGAGGCTGTGCCGTGTGAGGCTGTGCCGTCGAGACCGTGCGCGAGTGAGGAACCCCGAAGTGGCCCCCTGTGCTTGCGCACAAGCCGCCATTGAACCTGCGCTGTGCTTGCACAGGTCGCTTGCCTGGTCACGGTCGAGTGGCTTTCTCGATTTTGTGAGTCAGTGCACGTTATTGCCCGGTTACCAGCCAGTACCGTCAAGGGGATCCAGCGCCACGGAGGTTCCCATGCCGTACCCGACCGACCGCGAGCGTGACCGGCCATGGGTCATGCGGACCTACGCCGGCCACTCGTCGGCGACGGCGTCCAACGCGCTCTACCGTCGCAACCTCGCCAAAGGCCAAACGGGGTTGTCGGTGGCCTTCGACCTGCCGACACAGACCGGCTACGACCCCGACCACGAGTTGTCGCGCGGCGAAGTCGGCAAGGTCGGTGTACCGATCAGTCACGTCGGCGACATGCGGCAACTGTTCGACGGCATCCCGCTCGCCGAAGCCAACACCTCGATGACCATCAACGCGACGGCCATGTGGTTGCTCGCGCTGTACACGACGGTCGCCGAGGAACAGGGCGCCGACATAGCCAAACTGATGGGCACAACGCAGAACGACATCATCAAGGAGTACCTGTCCCGCGGCACCTACGTCTTCCCGCCGGGCCCGTCGTTGCGCCTGATCACCGACATGGTCGCGTGGACGGTCACCAACGTCCCGAAGTGGAACCCGATCAACATCTGCAGCTACCACCTGCAGGAGGTCGGTGCCAACCCGGTGCAGGAAATCGCGTACTCCATGTGCACCGCGATCGCGGTGCTGGACGCGGTCCGTGACTCCGGCCAGGTGCCGCAGGAGGAGTTCGGCTCGGTTGTCGCGCGGATGTCGTTCTTCGTCAACGCGGGTGTGCGGTTCGTCGAGGAAATGTGCAAGATGCGGGCGTTCTCCCAGCTGTGGGACGAGATCACGCTCGCGCGTTACGGCGTGCAGAACCCCAAGCACCGCCGCTTCCGGTACGGCGTGCAGGTGAACTCGCTGGGCCTGACCGAGGCGCAACCGGAGAACAACGTCCAGCGGATCGTGCTGGAGATGCTCGCGGTTTCCTTGTCCCGCAACGCTCGTGCGCGCGCCATCCAGTTGCCCGCGTGGAACGAGGCGCTCGGTCTGCCGAGGCCGTGGGACCAACAGTGGGCGCTGCGGATGCAGCAGGTCCTGGCCTACGAGACCGACCTGCTCGAGTACGAGGACATCTTCGACGGCTCGCCCGTCATCGAGGCCAAAGTGGACGAGATCCTGCGCGGCGCCCGCGAGGAGATCGACCGGGTGCAGGCGATGGGCGGTGCGGTGGCCGCGGTGGAGAGCGGGTACATGAAAACCCAGCTCGTCGGTTCGCTCGCGGCACGCCGGGTGCGCATCGAGAACGGCGAGGAGACCATCGTCGGCGTCAACAAGTTCGACACCACCGAGCCGTCGCCGCTGCAGGCCGAGGGCGCCAAGGCGATCGAACAGCTCGACCCCGCCGTCGAGAAGGACGCCGTCGCGGCCATCCAGCGCTGGCGCGCGGACCGGGACCAGGCCGCGGTGGAACAGTCGCTGGACGCTTTGCGGGCGGCCGCGAAGACAGACGTGAACCTCGTCACGGCGACGCTTGCCTGCGCCAGGGCCGGTGTCACCACGGGTGAATGGGCGGGAGCGCTCCGGGAGGTGTTCGGCGAGTACCGCGCGCCGACCGGTGTCGCCGGTGTTTCCACTGGTGAGGCCGGTGCCGAGCTGGCTCGGGTGCGGGATCGGGTGCAGCGGACCAGCGCCGAACTGGGGGAGCGGCTGCGCATGCTGGTCGGCAAGCCGGGGCTCGACGGGCACTCCAACGGAGCCGAGCAGGTCGCGGTCCGGGCGCGGGATGTGGGTTTCGAAGTCGTCTATCAGGGTATCCGGCTGACGCCGGACCAGATCGTGGCCGCCGCGGTGCAGGAGGGCGTCCACGTGGTCGGGCTGTCGGTGCTGTCCGGGTCACACCTGGAGGTCGTGCCCGCGGTGGTGGAAGGACTGCGGGCGGCGGGAGCCGACGACGTGCCTGTCGTCGTCGGCGGTATCGTGCCGCCCGATGACGCCAAAGCTTTGCTGGACAAGGGAATAGCTCGGGTTTTCACTCCGAAGGACTACGAGCTCACTGAGATCATGGCCGGAATCGTCGATCTGGTAAGGGAAACACGCGGCCTGACCGGGTGAACTGTCGTTCGTCCACTTCGGATCGTGTTGACCTGGGCCGATGAACGCCCTACGGTCGTCGCGTGGCTTCTCGACGACTGCTGCTGCAGGCTGCGGCGGCTGGGGCGCTCTCCCTTGCCCTGCCCGGTTGCACCAGGGTGGATCTGTCCGCAGAGCCGAACGGTGGTTCGTTGCTCGATCGGCTCAGACAACAAGGTGAGGTGCGGATCGGTTTCGGCAATGAGGCGCCGTACAGCTTCATCAACTCCGAAGCCGAACTGACCGGCGAGGCGGCCGAGGTCGCCAAAGTGGTGTTCGCGCGGCTCGGCGTGCCCAAGCTCGTGCCGATCCCGTCCGAGTTCGGCTCGCTGATCGCCGGGCTGAAAGTCGGCCTGTTCGACGTGATCGGCGCGGGCATGTCCATCCTACCCAAGCGCTGCAAGCAGGTGCTGTTCACCAACCCGGACTTCATCGCGCCTGCGGCTTTCCTCGTGCCCAAGGGCAACCCGAAGGGCATCAAGACGTTCGCCGAGGTGGCGCAGCAGAACCTGAAGCTGGGTGTGCTGATCGGCGCCACCGAGAAGGACTACGCCACCGCCAACGGAGTCTCCGCGAACCGGATCACCGCTTACCAGAACCAGCCGAGCGGTCTCGAAGCCGTCAACACCGGACGGGAGGACGCGTTCGCGCTGACGTCCATCTCGCTGCGCGACATCCTCGGCAAGAACCCCGGTGCGCCGTTGGAGATCACGACTCCGTTCGTGCCGGTGGTCGACGGCAAACCGCAGTACACCTCGGGCGGGTTCGCGTTCCTGCCCGACCAGTCGAACATCGTCACCGCGTTCAACAAGGAACTCGCCGACCTCAAGCGGTCCGGTGAGCTGCTGCGCATCCTGCGGCCCTTCGGCTTCACCGAGGCCGAAATGACCGACCTGAAGGCGCGTGATCTCTGCGCGGCACCGGAGGCCTGATGTCCAGCGCGCAGCTAGGCCTGCTCCTCTACGGGGCGTGGAAGACGATCCTGCTGACTCTCGGCGGGATGGCGCTCGCACTCGTGATCGCGTTCCCGGTCGGGCTGGCCAGGGTCAGCCACAACAAGTTCGTGCGGGCCATCGGCTTCACGTACGTCGAGCTGTTCCGCGGCGCGGCTGTGCTCGTGCTCGCGTTCTGGTTCGTGTACGCGTTGCCGTCGCTCGGCTGGCAGCTCGACCCGACGTTCGCCGGGATCCTCGCGCTCGGCCTGAACATGGGCGCGTACTCCGGTGAGGTCGTCCGCGGCGCGATCCAGGCCGTCCCGCCCGGTCAGATCGAGGCGGCGACAGCGCTGAACTTCAAGCCGTCACAGGGAATGCGCCGGGTCGTGCTGCCGCAGGCAGTCCGCGCGATGATCCCGTCCTTCGGCAACAACGTCATCGAGCAGCTCAAGGCCACGGCCGTGGTCGCCGTGGTGTCCATCCCGGAGCTGACGTTCAACGGCCAGCTGATCTGGAGTGGCAACGGCCGCGCCGCCGCGGTCTTCGGCGGGCTGCTGATCGGGTACGGCCTGATGGCGTTGATCTTCATGACCGGCGTGAAGCTGCTCGAACGAAGGGTGGCCTGGACATGAAGTTCGACTGGAACTACGCGCTCGACATCCTGCCGCAACTGCTGGACGGCCTGCTGACCGCGTTGATCGCGACGGTCGTCGGCTACGCGGTCGCGTTGGTGCTCGGCCTGGTCTTCGCGCTGGCGCGGCGCAGCCACCAGAAGTGGGTCAGCGTCCCGGTCGGCTTCGTCGTGGAGTTCATCCGCGGCACGCCACTGCTGATCCAGCTGTTCTTCTTGTTCTTCGTGTTGCCGCAGTTGGGTTTGGCGCTGTCCCCGCTCGCCGCGGGCATCGTCGGGCTCGGGTTGCACTACGCGACGTACACGTCCGAGGTCTACCGCGCCGGGATCGAAGGTGTCCCGCCCGGGCAGTGGGACGCCGCGATCGCGCTGCACCTGCCGCGTCGCCGCGTGTGGACGAGCGTGATCCTCCCGCAGGCGGTGCCGCGGTCGATCCCCGCACTGACCAACTACTCCATCGCACTGTTCAAAGACGTCCCGCAGTTGGTGGCGATCACCGTCGCCGAGCCCTTCACCGTGGGGCGCGGGATCATCGCGGAGACCTTCCGCCCGTTCGAGCCGATCACGATGGCCGGCTTGCTCTACCTGGCAGTCGCGCTCGTCCTGTCCTACATCGGCAGGATCGTGGAGCGCCGGTACAAGGGGATGGCCACAGCATGAGTTTCATCGACTTCACCGACGTGAGCAAACGCTTCGGCGACAACGTGGTGCTGGACGACATGTCGTTCAACGTGGCCAACGGCGAACGCGTGACGCTGATCGGGCCGAGCGGATCGGGCAAGACCACGATCCTGCGGATGCTGATGACGCTGACCAAGCCGGACTCGGGCACGATCGCGATCGACGACGAATACCTGTGGCACGAACGACGCGGCGACGACCTCGTCCCGGCGAGCGAAGCGCACACCCGCAAGGTCCGCAGCCGCGTGACCATGGTCTTCCAGCAGTTCAACCTGTTCCCGAACATGAAGGTGCTGCGCAACGTCACCGAGGCGCCGATCCACGTGCTCGGCAAGCAGAAGGACGAGGCGGACGAGCGCGCCCGCGAACTGCTGGAGATGGTCGGCCTGCAGGACAAGGCGGACTTCTACCCGTCGCAACTGTCGGGCGGGCAGCAGCAGCGCGTGGCGATCGCGCGCGCTCTCGCCGTCGAGCCGGACATCCTGCTGCTCGACGAGGTCACGTCGGCTCTGGACCCGGAGATCGCCGCCGAGGTGCTCGACGTGCTGCGGGACGTGGCCAAGACCAGCGACGTGACCATGCTGCTGGTGACGCACGCGATGCGCTTCGCGCGCGACGTCTCCAACCGGGTGCTGATGTTCAACGAAGGCAAGATCATCGAGGACGCCGCCCCGGAGCAGATGTTCAACGAGCCGCAGCACGAGCGCACCAAGGCGTTCCTGAAGTCGGTACTGGAAGAGGTTTGAACCGGTTACCCCGGTCGGCCGTGTGTCCCTTGCCTGGTAAGGGAACGGGAAGGCAGGGCAGTGGCTGACGTTCGTACGTTCGGGCTACCGGATCGCGTCGAGGCAACCGCGTCGGACCTCCGCATGGCCGACGAGCTGATCAACGCGTGGCTGGCCGACGGGATGGTCCGGATCGCGTGTGACCGGTGGCAGGCGCGCAAGCTCGAAGACGCCGTCGCCATGGGAAAACGGTACTTCGAGCAGCCCGTGCACCTGAAGTCGAGGTGCCTGAGCGACCTGAGCTACTCGGGTTATTCGACGGCCGCCGGCGCCGAGACGTTCACCATCTGCCGGGACATCCAGCGCGAGGACGTGCGGGTGGGCGCGCAGTGGCCGTGTCACGGCCCGGTGCCGTGGCCGAGCACGGAGTACCGGCGCACGATGCGGTTGCTGACCGACGAACTCGGCCGGATCGGTGAGCGGCTCATGCACCTGATCGGGGTAGGTCTGCGGCTGCCGGATTTCGAGGTGCTCGCCGCGCTGTCGGACGACGGCTGGCACCACGCGTTCGTGCAGCGGCTCCCGTCGGGGACGCACGAGCTGAGCTCGCACGGCCTGCTGATGATCACGGTCGAGAACGGCACGCTGACCGCGACGCCCGGTGAGCTCATGGAGTTCATGACCAACGGCTACCTCGGGATGACCCCGCTCGAAGCGCAGGTCAACACCAGCAGCGAACTGGTCCTGTCGTATTTCCACGAGCCCGCGTTCGAGCTGGGTCTGCGCCCGGTGCTCGAACCCGCGCACGGCTACGTCCACTACGGCACGTACTTCACCGACCTGTTCATGCGCAGGCACCCCGAACGCCGGACCACGCAGCGGATCAAGGCGGAGGACCGGCTGGCCGTGTTGGCGAGCCTGTCGAAGCGGGCTAGCGTCGGAGCATGAGCTCCTGTTTCACCCCGCACGAACGCAGCCGCGTGGCACCCAGCGGCGCCTCAGGGGAACGTGACGCGACCCAGCCACAAGTACGCACCGAACTGAACACGTCAGCCCAAGGTGACCAGGCGTAAAAATTTCGGGGAGGCGGAACAGCATGACCGACTACGAGCACATCCTGGTCAAGACCGAGCCCGACACCGTCCGGATCACCATGAACCGGGCGGCGAGGCGCAACTCGCTGTCCGAGGACCACCTGTCCGAACTGCTGGACGCCGTGGTGGCCGCCGGGGAGTCGGAGGCGACGGGAATCGTGCTCGCGGGCGCGGGCCCGGTCTTCTCGGCCGGGCACGACTTCGCCGACGTGGCCGCGCGCGACTACTTGGGTGTCCGCGAGTTGCTGGCGTTGTGCACGGAGCTCATGCACACGATCCAGTCGGTGCCGCAGGTCGTGATCGCCCGCGTGCACGGATTGGCGACCGCCGCGGGATGTCAGCTCGTGGCGTCGTGTGACCTGGCGGTGGCCGCGGAATCGGCGGGTTTCGCGTTGCCGGGCGGGAAAGGCGGCTGGTTCTGCCACACCCCCGCAGTGCCGGTGGCCAGGAGCATCGGCCGCAAACGCCTGATGGAGATGGTCCTGACCGGCGACACGGTCCCCGCCGCGGTGGCGCTGGAGTGGGGCATGGTCAACCAGGTCGTGCCGGATGCCGAACTGGACGCCGCCGTTGACGCCCTGCTGGCCAGGGCGACCAGGGGCAGCCGGGCGGCGAAAGCCCTCGGCAAGCAGACGATCTACGCGCAGCTCGACCGGCCGGAGGCGGACGCGTACGCGATCGCGCTGGAGGTCATGGCCGCAGCGTCGCAGACACCCGGCGCCCGGGAGGGGATGGCGGCGTTCCTGGAAAAGCGCACCCCGGTGTGGCCCGACTGAAACCTCGTGAGTGGTTGGCCGGGTTAGAACCCCGATGAACACTCACGAGGTGGAGCGCTCGTGCATGAGCAGCATCAGGTATGCGGCGATCGTCTGGGCGTCGGTGACGTCCTGCCGTTGGATCATCGCCTCGAATTCCTTGCGCTCGACCCACGCGGTCCGCATGTCCTGTTCCTCGTGCTCGCGCTCGTGCGGGCCTTCGGTGAGGTCGGTGGCCAGGTAGACGTGGCCGCGTTGGCTGGACAGCCCGGGGGCGACGTCCAGCATGCCCAGTTCGGTCATGGTGGCCGCGCGGAGCCCGGTTTCCTCACGCAGTTCGCGCGCGGCCAGGTCGACCGGGGGCATGTCGGCCATGCCCGGTGCCGTGCCCTGGGGGAACTCCCAGCGGCGCAGGCCGAGCGGGTACCGGAACTGCTCGACCATGTGCAGGCGGTCGCCGTCGAGGGGGATGACCAGGGCGTAGGTCGGCTTGTCGATGACGGCGTAGATGCCGTCCGAGCCGTCCTGGCGGCGGATCCTGTCCTCGCGGACCGTCATCCACGGGTTTTCGTACACCTGCCGTGTGCCGAGCGTCTGCATACCCACATCGTGTCAGGCCGGGCCGACGTAGATCGCCTTCGCCTTGCCGTAGGTGGGTTCGAAGGCCAGCTGCAGCTCACCCTGTTGCGCGCCGACCGCGAAGGACTCCTCGAAGGTGAACGTCTTACCGGGCAGTACGGTCCCGCCTGCCAGCCCGGTGCCGTCGCACGGGCCGCTGACGTCGATGACCCGCTCGGCCTTCGCACCGGCGAACTGCGCGTCGAGGCCGAACGACAGCTGCCCGGCGTCGAACTGCTTGTCCATGCCGTTGGTGACCGTCACCTTGACCTTCACGGCCCGTTTCATGTTCTGCGGCATCGCGTAGTCGCTCGGTTTGCACACCTTCGGCGCGTCGACCTGGACAGCCAGACCGTCCGGCCACGTGTACTTCTCGCCCCACGTCGGGTTCTTGGCCGGTGCCTCGGCCTTGCTCGGCCCAGTGGCAGCGCCCTGGCTCACTGTGCCGGGTTTCGCATCGCACGCGGACAACAGCAGGACAGCGGCGGCGACGGTGGCAACGGTGGCGACGAAACGCATGGAATTCCCCTCGATCGAGTGACTCGAAGGGATCGTGTCGGGCGCGGCCACACGCAAGTTGCACACTCCGTTACCCTGCCCCGGTGCGTCTAGTGATAGCTCGGTGCCAGGTTGACTACGTCGGACGGCTGACCGCGCATCTGCCGATGGCCATGCGGTTGCTGATGGTCAAGGCGGATGGTTCGGTGCTCGTGCACTCCGATGGCGGTTCCTACAAGCCGTTGAACTGGATGAGCCCGCCGTGCTGGTTGACGGAGGAGGAAGGGCTCTGGACCGTCCAGAACAAGGGCGGCGAGAAGCTGATCATCACCATCGAGGAAGTCCAGCACGACTCCAAGCACGAACTCGGCATCGACCCCGGTCTGATCAAGGACGGTGTCGAGGCCCACCTGCAGGAACTGCTGGCCGAGCACGTCACCACCCTCGGCGACGGGTGGACGCTCGTGCGCCGCGAGTACCCCACCGCGATCGGTCCGGTCGACCTCATGTGCCGTGACGCGGGCGGCGTGTCGGTCGCGGTGGAGATCAAGCGGCGCGGCGAGATCGACGGCGTCGAGCAGCTGACCAGGTACCTGGAGCTGCTCAACCGCGACCCGCTGCTGGCGCCGGTGAAGGGCGTGTTCGCCGCGCAGCAGATCAAGCCGCAGGCCCGGACACTGGCCGAGGACCGCGGCATCCGGTGCGTGGTGCTCGACTACGACGCGCTGCGCGGCATGGAGTCCGACGAGTTTCGCCTGTTTTAACCGTTTGGTCGGTCACCCTGGGTGTTTGTTCTGTCACAATGGCGGTTACCCGTATCACCACCGACTTCGTCAAGCGCGACCCTGCTCGATGTTCGCGCCATGAGGAGGGTGATCAGTGGCAAGAGGAATCGACATCTACCGCTACCAGACGGTCACCGACTGGAACGCCGTCCGGAACTCGGGCGTGCAGTTCGTGTGGGTCAAGCTGTCCGACGGGTTCGGCCCGGCGATCGTGCGCGGTGACCGGCACGTCGGCGGCGCCAAGTCCGTCGGGATCCCGGTCGGCGGCTACCACTTCGCGCAGAAGGGTGATCCGCCCCGCCAGGCGCGCGTGTTCCTCGGCGAGCTGAACCGCTTGGGAGCCTTCGGAATCGTCCCAGCACTGGACATCGAGAACACCGGTGTGTCATGGGGCGGACAGGAAGCACACGACTTCTCCGTGGCATTCCTGTCCGAGCTGCGCAGGCACGTCTCGCGCGTCGCGCTGTACGCCAACACCAGCGAGCTGCGCGCGATGCGGGCGGCCGAGGTCGTCGCCAAGGTGCCTGGCACGGTCGTCTGGGAAGCCAACTACGGAAACAACAACGGGCAGCAGCACGCTTTGCCGCCCAACGCGTGGGCCCCGCACCGGTGCGCCCACCAGTTCACGAGTGTGGGCCGTGTCCCCGGGATCATCGAGAACACCGACATCAACGAGTCCTTCATCGACTTGGGTCTGGAGTCCGAGATGGAATGGAACGACGTCAGGACACACGGCCGCACCGGCCTGACCATGCAGGTCGGCGACTGGATCGGGGAGATCAAGAACGACACGAGCGTGCTGCTGACCGAGATCCACAAGCTGGTGGCCGCGATGAGCGGCGAGTTCAGCCAGCAGGACGCGGCGCTGGCGAGCGCGGTCGCCGCGGTCCGCGACGTGGACGGCGCGCCGGCCGACGAGCAGATCGACGCGCTCGCGCAGCGCATCGCGTCGACGGTCGGCCCGGAACTGGCAGCCGAACTTGGGCGCCGCCTGACATCCCAGAGTTGATCGAGGGCACACTGGGAGACGTGTGGACAGCTGACGGCGAAGTTGCTCGGCTGTCCACACGGTGAGGACCTGGTAGTTCCGGCGTGAGTCACGCCGGGAGTTTGCCCCACGCCTCGGCGGCGACGGCTTGTGCGGCGGCGCAGGCTGTTGCGGGGCTTGTGGGGGTCAAGCGGACCACGACCTGGGCCATCTCCCGGCCGGTACCGTGCCGCACCTCCGCGACGCACAGCGTACGGCCGGGGATGTCGACCGGGTAGACGCTGGTTTGTTTGCCCGCAATGGTTTCGTACCGCACCGAAGGCGCGGTCGACGGTGTCCCCAGGACGAACCGCAGCGTCAGCGAGGGCACCATCGCCTGGCCCCAGCGACATTGGTGCCGACCGGGATAGCTGATCACCTCGCCCGCGGGCAGAGTGGGAACCTGCGCCAGCGAAACGGTCACGGCGTTGCAAGCGTCGAACGAGCCCAGCGAGGACGGCGGGTACGTCACGTGTTCGATCTCGCGGGCGATCAGGTTCTCGGCGATCGTCGTCGTTGTCTTCTCGGTGATCGAGCACAGCTGCGGCACGGTTGTGCCGGGGGTGTCGACGGTGTCCGCCGAGGCGATGAGCGACACGTTGTCGCTGAACAGTATGTATCGCGCGCAACGGTCCTTCGCCGGGTTCTCCTCGAAGATCCGCAACGGGCCGACCGGCTCCACTTCCTTGGCTTCCAGGTTCCCGCGCACCCGCTCCAGCAGTCCGAATCGGACCGCCACGGTGCTCCCGTCGACGGGTAACTTCAGCCAGCAGTAGTCGTACGCCTCCTGGTCCGGCCGTTGCGCCGTGCCGAACTGGGACAACGCCACCGGGTCGACGAGGCTGCACGGGTCAAGCGTGGTCGCGTTGCCGATCAGGCCGGTCGAACTGGCGATCGCCTGCTCGGACGGTCCGGACGTGGGACCGGGTAACGCCTCGCCATCCACCTGGCTCGTGCACCCCGCCAGGGACAACCCCGCGATGAGCAATGCCCACCGTGTCCGAGTCAAGCGCTTCCCGTCCCTTCACTCGTCGAACCCGCGGGCCACGAGGTCGTCGACACGGCGAACGGCTTCGGCGGCGTCGGGACCGGTCGCCGAGACCGACACCGTGTCACCGCCGTGTGCGCCCAGCCCCATCAGCGCCAGCACACTCGCGCCGTTCGCCAACTTCTCGCCGAATCGTACGGTCACTTCGGCGTCGAGTTCGGCAACAGTTCGGGCAAGAAGTGCGGCGGGCCGGGCGTGCAACCCCGCCTCGTTGGTCAGCACGAAATCGGTTTCGGCGCCGCGGACCTCGTCGGACGGCTCCTCCTCATGGACCGCGCCCGCCGAGACAGCCGCTCGGCTCACCGCGTCGAGATCGTCACCACCTTGTGCGGCAACCGCTGCCGCGACAGCACCTTCGACGAACGGCGCGTCGACGACGACGGCGCGCGACGGGTCCCCGAGCATCTCCACGGCGAGTTCGGCGGTCATCTTGGCACTGCCGAGGTCGTAGAGCAGCACCACGCCGTCGCCGGTTTCGGCACGGTCCAAGGCTGACGACACCGCGTCGAAATCCGTGCCGAGGGTGCCGTCGGCGAGGCCACCCGCGGGCAGGATCCGCACGTCGGGCGCCATCTGACCGGCCAGTTCGGCCAGTCCTTCGGCCAGTCGAGCGCTGTGGGAGACCAGGACGAGCCCGATCACGGCGTTGCTCCCTGGGCCGCGTCCGCGAAAGCGCGCAGCAGCAACGCGGTCGACCGCGCGCCGGGGTCCATGTGCCCGGCGCTGCGTTCGCCGAGGTAGGACGCGCGGCCCTTGCGGGCGACCAGCGGGACGGTGTCCTGCGCGCCCTGGTCGGCGGCGTCGGCCGCGGCCTTGAGCACGTCGGCGACCGATCCGGAGGCCGCGCGGGCGGCGGCGACGGCCGGTGTCAGGGCGTCGACCATCGTCTTGTCCCCGGCTTCGGCTTTCCCCCGTGCCACAACGCCTTCCAGCGCCGCGTCCAGAGCGTCCACAACAGACTCAGGGGTGAGGGTCCCGGTTGTCCCGAGCTTCGCCGCGGCACGCAGGAACGCCGTGCCGTACAGGGGACCGGCCGCGCCGCCGACCGTCGAGATCAACGTGCTCGCGACCACCTTGAGCACCGCGCCGGGCGTGTCACCCGCGTTGTCCAGTTTGGACAGTACAGCGGTGAAGCCGCGCTTGAGGTTCTCGCCGTGGTCGGCGTCGCCGATCTCACGGTCCAGGTCGACCAGTTCGTCCCTGTGCTCGTCGACCACCGCGGCGGCCGAGCGGATGGCGGCGATCACGCCGGTCGCGTCGCACGTCATCAGGCACCCCACCGCAGCGCCGCGGTCCGCACCGGCGCGTCCCACCAGCGCAGCATCTCGTCGTCCACTTTCAGCACGGTGAGGCTCATTCCCTGCATCTCCAGGCTCGTCACGTACGGGCCCACCAGTCTGCGCTCGACCGTGATGCCGCGCTCGGCGAGCAGCCGCTCGGCGATGCCGTGCGCCAGGTAGAGCTCGACCAGCGGTGTGCCGCCCATCGAGTTGGTGAACAGCAGGACACGGTCGCCCGAGGCGAACGGCAGGTCCTCCAGTACCGGATCGAGCAGGGTCCGCACCAGTTGGTCGGCTGGCTGGTGCGGGACACGGCGCCTGCCCGGCTCGCCGTGGATGCCGATGCCGATCTCGATCTCGTCGTCCTCCAGCACGAAGCTGGGCTCGCCGACGTGCGGCACTGTGCACGCGGTGAGCGCGACGCCCATGGACCGCACCGAAGCGATCACGCGGCGCGCCAGCGCCTCGCACTCGTCCAGGTTGTACCCGCCCTCAGCGGCGCCGCCGACGATCTTCTCCAGCAGCGCCGTGCCGCCGACGCCACGCCGCCCGGCGGTGTACAGGGAGTCCTTGACGGCGACGTCGTCGTCGATCACGACCGTGCGCACGTCGACGCCGTCGGCCGAGGCGAACTCCGCGGCCGTCTCGAAGTTCAGCACGTCGCCGGTGTAGTTCTTGACGATCAGCAGCACGCCCGCGCCGCCGTCCACGTGCTCGACCGCGGCCTGCACCTGGTCGGGCGTGGGGGAGGTGAACACCGGGCCGGGCGCGGCGGCGTCGAGCATCCCGAGGCCGACGAACCCGCCGTGCAGCGGTTCGTGCCCGGAACCGCCGCCGGAGATGACCGCGACCTTGCCGGTGACGGGCGCGTCCGCGCGGTAGATCACCGCGGGCTCGGTGCGGACCTTCAGGATGTCGCCGTGTGCCGCGGCCAGGCCGCGCAACGACTCCTCGACCACGGTCGACGGGTCATTGATGATCTTCTTCACTTCCAGGCCTCCCGACGCTGGTGGGCATCAGCCTTCCTACCTGATGCCCGGGCGGCGCGAAAGTGGAAAGATCAAGACTTGGCCAGCTTGGTCGCCACGGCCGCGGCGGCGCCCTTCGCGTAGACGCACGTGTCCATCCCGGCGGGCGGGTCGCCCACGGGCTCGAACGCGACGCTCACGTTCTCGGTGAAGTTGGCTTCCAGCGCCCGGTGGACCCACTCGACCTGGCACTTGTTCGGCGCCACCTCCGGCTTGTACACGTAGCCTTCCTTCTTGTCCGGCAGCGCGTACTTGGTCGGGTTGTTCGACTTGGTCGTGGTCGCGGGATCACGCCCGATCGTGTACTGGACGGCGATGTACGCGGCCTTGCTCACGAACCGGCAGTAGCGGATGTCGGACGGCTGCTTCTTCGCGCCCTCGCCGACGATCTGGGTGACGTCCTTGTCCTGCATCGCCGCGCACGGGTCCTGGCTGACGAGGCTGCCGGGCGTGTCCGGGTACTTGGCCTGGCCGTCGGCGATCTGCTTCATCACGCTCTCGAGCAGCTTCGTCGCCGCCGGGCACGGGTCGGCCGAGTCCGAGCCGACCTGCCCGATGATGCCGAGTTCGGGATCGCGGCCGAGGATCGCGGTCTGCACGCAGACGTTGCCGGTGCGCGTCTCGTAGACGCCGAGACCGGCGAGGGTCTTCGAGGTCTGCTTCGGTGCGCCGATCAGGTCGTCGCCCAGCTTGATCTGCAGCCGGTACTCGGACACGTTGTGCCCGCACTGGGAGTAGCCGTTGCGGCTGGGCGCCTGGTCCGGCTTCCTGCCGATCGAGGCCAGCAGTTCGGGGGTGTACAGCGCGCACGGGTCGATGGTGCGCAGCCCGTCCATCGTGAACGAGCCCGTCGCCTTCACCGTCCGTCTGTTCGTGACGGTCTTGCCCAGGTCAGTCGGGCCGGCACACCCGGCGAGGGTCAGCACGACGACCGCTGCGGTCCAGACACGAGCGCTTCGAAACACAAGTGCACGGTAGCGACCCCTGCCGCGTCGTGTGCACGGAACACCTCATTTCGACTCGTCAGGTACCCGCAGCGGCCTGACCAGGGCCCATGTCGCCATCAACACCGTGAACACGAGCATGGCCACGCCGACCCACAGGTTGACGTTGAACCCGCCGGTCTTGACCCGGTCCTCGTCGGTCTCGAAGCCGAGCCCGAGGATGAGCAGGACCACGCCGTACACCCCGAACAGCAGGGCGATGATCCACCGCAGGTCGAACAGACTGCCCCTAGTCGCCACGGGGTCCTCCTCACCAGAAGATGATGTTCAGTACGAGCGTGATCACGAGGACACCACCGGCGAGCACGCTCGGTTTGCGGTACCAGCCGCTGTCCTCGCCGTCCGATGTGTGTCTGCGGCTCTCGCGTGGCGTGAGCGACCACACCAGACCGGTCAGCTGGTCGTCCGGTTTCGGCCGTGTCCGCAGCGACACGAGCACGCTGACCAGGATGTCCACCACGAACGCGACCCCGGCGCCGACGAAGCTCGGGCCCTGGCTGTCCGGCGAGCCGAACCACGTCACCGCGCCCGAGTTGGCCAGCACGAACACCGCGAGCGCGGACAGGGTGCCCGCGACCAGGCCGGACCAGCCTGCCGCCGGTGTCATCCGCTTCCAGAACAGGCCCAGGATGAACGTGGCGAACAGCGGCGCGTTGAAGAACGAGAACAACGTCTGCAGGTACGTCATGATGTTCTCGTAACCGGCCGCGATGAACGCCGTGCCGATCGCGGCGAGCACCCCGACGACGGTGACCGTGCGGCCGACCTTCAGGTAGTACGCGTCCGGCCTGTTCTTCCTGATGTAGGTCTGCCAGATGTCGTACGTGAACACGGTGTTGAAGGCGCTCACGTTCGCGGCCATCCCGGCCATGAAGGACGCGGCGAGGCCGGTGATCGCCACGCCGAGCATGCCGTTGGGCAGCACGTCCCTGATCAGGAGCTTGATCGCGTCGTTGTACTGCACGTCCGTCGCGGTGCCCGGGTTCGCCGCCAGCTGTGCCTTGGCCGATGCCAGCTCGGGGGAGAGCACCGCGGCGATCATGCCGGGGATGACGATCACCAGCGGCAGCAGCATCTTCGGGTAGGCGCCGATCAGCGGGGTGCGTTTGGCCGCGGACATGCTCTTGGCCGACAGTCCACGCTGGACCTCGGCGAAGTTCGTCGTCCAGTACCCGAACGACAGCACGAAGCCGAGCCCGAGCACGATGCCGAGCACGGACAGGGTGGCGTCGCCGATGCCGGTCAGGTTCGTGCCGGGCCACGAGTTCAGCTCGTTGGTCTTGTCCGCGATCTTGTCGACCAGCCCGTCCCAGCCGCCGACCCGGTGCAGGCCGACGATGGTCAGCGGGACCAGCATCGCGACGATCACGAAGAACTGCAGCACCTCGTTGTAGATGGCCGCGGACAGGCCACCGACCGCGGTGTACGTCAGCACGACCGCGGCGGACACCACGATCGACAGCCACAGCGGCCAGCCCAGCAGCACGTTGACCACCGAGCCGAGCGCGAACAAGTTGATCCCGGAGATCAGCACCTGCGCCGTGGCGAAGCTGATCCCGTTGACCAGGTGCGACGCCGGGCCGAACCGCCGGTTGAGGTACTCGGGCACGCTGCGGACCTTCGAGCCGTAGTAGAACGGCATCATCACGATCCCGAGGAACACCATCGCGGGGATCGCGCCGATCCAGTAGTAGTGCACGGTCGGGATGCCGAACTGCGCGCCGTTCGCCGTCATCCCGAACACCTCGACCGCGCCGAGGTTGGCCGACACGAACGCCAACCCGGTGACCCACGCGGGCAGCGAGCGTCCGGACAGGAAGAAGTCGAGACTGCTGGAGATCGACCGCCGGGCCATCAGCCCGATCCCCAGCACGATCACGAAGTAGAAGCCGAGGAGTACATAGTCGACAGCCTGCGCGTCCAGTCGGAAATTCGCGTCAGCCAACAGCATTTCGTCAACATAACCACGACCCAGGTTGTTCGCATGACGAGTGCGGCCAAAGGGAACCGAACGGGCTATTCGGCCATGTCCTCGCGGATCAGCTCGAGCCAGCGCTCGCCCGCTTCGTGCGTGTAGGCGACGATGTGTTCGAAGAACAGGGCCATCTTGGCCAGCCGGTCGCCCGCGGGAGTGCCGCCGAGCATGGCGGCGGCGCCGCGGGCGGCTTTGGCCCAGACGACGTGGTGCTGTGCGCTGGACATCCACGTGCGGTACCAGACGTCGTCGCCGATGGTGTACCGCTCGCGCCGCCCCTGGGCTTCCCGCTCCCGGGTGATGATGCCCTGGTTCTCGAGGTAGCCGATGGTGGTGGAGATCGTGGCCGGGCTGACCCGCAACTGCCGTACCAGGTCGGCGGCGGTGAGACTGCCGCCGTCGCTCATGAGCAGGCATACGCAGACCCGTGCCGCCATGAACGGCATGCCTTTCGCCGTCATGGCCGCGACCAGTTCGTCGGTCACCTTGGCGGACATTTCGGGCGAAGCGGCTTCTGGCGCCTTGGTGAGCTTGGGGCGACGAGCCCGTTGCCTGGTCACCCGCTGCGCCTGGGCGGGCCGGTAGCCGTTGCGCCCGATGTTCCTGGCGACCTCGCGGCTGACGGTCGAGGTCGGGCGGCCCAGTTGCCGGGCTATCTCGGCGTACCCGAGCCCCTCGGCGAGCCGGGCGGCGATGTGCTCGCGCTCCTCACGCGTCAGCCTTCCGCCAGGCATTACGCCTCCCTCTCATTGCAACATCGTTGCGTTCAGCTTCAGAACCAGTGCAAGGATTGTGTTTTATCCGCCACCCCGGCCCCATTGTCAATTTATCGTGGAGTGAACGCAACAGGGAGGAGTGCGTGATGACCTTACTGCCGATGAAACGACCGGCTGGCCGGCCATTCGACCCGCCGGTGGAGCTGCGCGGCGTGGAACCGTTGGCGCGGATGGACTATGGCAGCGGTAAAACGGGCTGGGTGGCCACGAGCCGTGCCACCGTACGCGCGGTGCTCGCCGATCCCCGGTTCAGTGCGCGGTACGAGCTGCTCGACCTGCCAATCGGCATGCCGCCGGACGGGAGCACGTTGCCGCCCGCGTCACCAGGGGACCTCACCGGCCTCGACGCGCCGGAGCACACGCGCTACCGCCGCCTGCTCACCGGCCAGTTCACCGTCCGCCGGATGCGCCAGCTCACCGACCGCGTCGAGCAGATCGTGGCGGAGAACCTGGCTGCCATGCGACGCAAGGGGCCGCCTGTCGACCTGGTCGAGGCTTTCGCGAAACCCGTTCCGACACAGACGATCTGCGAACTGCTCGGCGTTCCCTACGAGGACCGCGAGCAGTTCGCGCGCAACGCCGTGATCCTCGTGTCCAATGTGGATCCGTCGTCGACCGGGGCGGCAACGGCGGCGGCCGAGTTCGGCGAGTACGTGGGAAGGCTTGTCCAGGCCAAACGCGCCGAGCCGACCGACGACCTGCTCAGCGGCCTGACCACGACCGACCTCGACGACACCGAACTGGCCACGCTCGCGGGCGTGTTGCTGTCGGCGGGACTCGCCACCACGTTGCACATGATTACGGTCGGCGCGCTCGCGATGACGCTGACACCCGGCCTGGTCGGCGCGATGCGGGACGACACGGAGAACACAGTCGAGGAACTGCTGCGGTACATGAGCATCGTCCCGTTCACCGTGCGAGCGGCGCTCGAAGACGTCACGGTGGACGGTGAGCTGATCAAGGCAGGCGAGACCGTCACGCTCTCCCTGCACACGGCCAACCGGGACAGCGAGGTGTTCGACGACCCCGACTCGATCGTGGCCGACCGGGGCAAAGGCGGCCACGTCGCCTTCGGGCACGGCATCCACCAGTGCCTCGGCCAGCAACTGGCCCGGGTGGAGCTGGGGGTCGCGTTCCGCGCGCTGGCGACCGAGTTCCCGACGCTCCAGCTCGCCGTGCCCTTCGAGTCGTTGCCGGGACTCGAGGACGGCGTCAGCTTCAACCCGGCGGAGCTCCCCGTGACCTGGTAAGCCCTCGTGAGTGTTCAGCCGGGTTAGTACTCGGCTGAACACTCACGAGGTTCTTTCAGTGGGTGTAGTCGCGGAAGCCCTTGCCGGTCTTGCGGCCCAACCGTCCGGCCGTGACCAGGTGCTCCAGAAGCGGCGCCGGGGCGAACCCGGGCTCGCGGAACTCGTTGTACAACGTTCGCTGGATCGCCAGCGAGACGTCCAGCCCGACCACGTCGAGCAGTTCGAACGGGCCCATCGGCAGGCCGCACGCGGTCTTCATCGCCTCGTCGACCTCCTCGGCCGGGGCGTAGTGCGCCTCGACCAGTTTCACCGCGTCGTTGAGGTACGGGAACAGCAGCGCGTTCACGATGAACCCGGCCCGGTCGCCGCAGTGCACCGGGTGCTTGCCGACCTTCTCGCAGATGGCGTGCGCGGTCGCGACGACGTCCGCGCTCGTCGCGATCGTGTCGACCACCTCGACGAGCTTCATCACCTGTGCCGGGTTGAAGAAGTGCAGGCCCACCACGTCACCTGGCCGTGAGGTCGCGGCGGCGCACTCGATCACCGGCAGCGAGGACGTGGTCGTCGCCAGCACGGCGCCTGGCTTGCACACCTCGTCCAACGCGCTGAACACCGCGCGCTTGACCACGAGCTCCTCGGCGACGGCCTCGATCACCAGGTCGCAGTCGGCCAGCTGCTCGAAGTCGACCGCGGGCAGGATCCTCGCGATCGTGGCGTCCCGGTCGGTCTCCGACAGCCTGCCCTTGGACACGGCCCGATCCAGGGACTTGCGAACCTTGGCGACGGCCGCGTTCGCCTTGTCCTCGCTGCGGGCGCGCAGTACGACGTCGAAGCCCTTCTTGGCGAACACCTCGACGATGCCGGTGGCCATGGTGCCGGTGCCGACCACGCCGACACGCGCGATGTCGCGTGGGCTCACGCTGTCCTCACCGGGTTTGGCAGGCGTCTTCGCGTCCTGCACGACCACGGGCGATCCCGGCTCCTCGTAGGTGTAGAAACCCTTGCCGCTCTTCCGGCCGAGCTGCCCGGCGGTGATCATCTGCTTGAGCAGCGGCGCGGGCGCGTGCAGCCGGTCACGGGACTGCTTGTACATCGTGTCGAGGATCTCGGAGGCGATGTCCAGCCCGATCAGGTCGAGCAGCGCCAGCGGGCCCATCGGGTAGCCGCAGCCGAAGCGCATCGCCGCGTCCAGGTCCTCGCGGGTGGCGTAACGCTGCTCGTACATCAGCACCGCGTGGTTGAGGTAGCTGAACAGCAGCGAGTTGGACAGGAAACCGGCGCGGTCGCCGATCACCAACGCGGTGTTGCCGACCCGTTCGATCAGACCGACCACGTCGGTGAGCACGTCCGGCTCGGTGACGACCGTGCGGACCACCTCGACCAGCTTGAGCACCGGTGCCGGGTTGAAGAAGTGGGTGCCGACCACGCGTTCCGGTCGTCCGGTGTGGACACTGATCTCGGTGACCGACAGGGAGGAGGTGTTGGTGGCGAGGATGGTCTCCGGCCGGGTGATCCGGTCGAGCTCGCCGAACACCTTCGCCTTGAGCTCGAGCTGTTCGGTGACGGCCTCGATCACGATGTCGCATTCGGACACGTCGGCGAGATCACTCGTGTAGCTGATCCGGCCGAGCAGCGCGGTGCGCTCGTCCTCGCTCAGCTTGCCGCCCGCGACGGCGCGTTCGGTCGAGTTCTCCACGAGGCCGCGGCCGTGCTCGAGGCTGCGCTCGTCGACCTCCACGCCGACCACCGCGAGCCCGGCACGCGCGAACACCTCCGCGACCCCGGCACCCTGGATACCGAGACCGACCACGCCGACTCGCCTGAACTCACGACTCACCGGAAACCTCCAAGGCCGGGACCTTACTGTCGGGTAACCACGATGCCCCGCGTATCGGTGGAAAATCCGTGAACTACGCCTCAGTATCGAGAAAGAAAGATCGGCACGCCATTTTTGTGGATTTCTGACATTTTCTGGTGTCGAGCAGGGGACGCCGTGCGAGGCGGAGCTACGCCAGGGTAAGTTACCCGGAGTAGATCGCCGAGGAGGAGGGCTCCCATGGCTGCCTACCAGACCATCGTGGTCGGCACGGACGGTTCGGACTCGTCGTACCGCGCGGTCGACAAGGCCGCCGCAGTGGCCGCGTCCACAGACGCGACGTTGGTCATCGCGTGCGCGTACGAACCCCAGAACCAAAAAGACATCGAGCGGGTACAGGACAAGCTCGGCAGCGACGTCGCTTACCAGGTCGTCGGCTCAGCACCGGCCGAGGACACCGTCCGGACCGCGTACGAGCGCGCGGCCAAGGCGGGCGCGACCAAGGTGGAGACGGTCGTGGTGCAGGGCGAGCCGGTACCGGTGCTGACCAAGCTGGTCAAGGAGCGGTCGGCGGACCTGCTCGTGGTCGGCAACCGGGGGCTGAACACCCTGGCAGGCCGGATCCTCGGGTCGGTCCCGTCGGACGTCGCCCGCAAGTCCAGGGTCGACGTGCTCATCGTGCACACGACGTGAGCGAGTCGCTCCCGTCCCGCATCGAGCGCGTCCTGCTCGGTGGCCGCCGCAAGTACACGCGGCACGAAGTCGCCGAGAAGGCAGGCGTGCCGCTGGAGCGCGCGACGGCGCTGTGGCAGTCGCTGGGGTTCGCGAGCGTCGCCGACGACGAGGTCGTGTTCACCGAGAACGACGTCCAGGCGCTGCGGATGGTCCAGGAACTCGCGGACCTCGGCGTCTACGACGACGCGGTGCAGAACTCGATCGCCAGGGTCTTCGGCCAGCACATGTCCCGCGTGGCCGAGATGGAGACCCGCGTCCTGCAGGAACTCGTCGCGCAGGACCCGGCGATGCTCGCCGACGAGCGCGCCTTCGCCCGGTTCGTCGACCAGCTGATCCCCGACCTGGAATGGCTGCACAACTACACCTGGCGGCGGCAGCTCGCGGCGTACTCCGGCCGCGCGCTCGCGGCGCCGGACGAAAGCCTGGAAGAAGGCAGCCAGGCGGTCGGCTTCGCGGACATGGTCGGCTACACGAACCTGACCCGCAGGTCGAGCGAGGACGAGCTGATCTCGGTCCTGGAGCAGTTCGAGACGACCGTGACCCAGTCGATAGCCGAGCACCACGGCCGCGTGGTGAAAATGCTCGGTGACGAGGTGCTGTTCGTCGCGGACACGCCGCAGACAGCAGCGGAAATCGCGCTGACCCTGGTCGAACAGGCGGAAGCGGACCCGTTGCTGCCGTCGTTGCGAGCGGGGCTGGCGTACGGCCGGGTGCTCAGCCGTTACGGCGACGTCTACGGCTCGACGGTGAACATCGCGGCGAGGCTGACATCGATCTGCCACCCCGGTGCGGTGCTGATCGACAGCGAGATGTCCTCGGCACTGGCAGAGGATCCCGCGTACACGATCCGCTGGCGCCGACCGGTGTCGGTGCGGGGCTTCAACAGGCTCAAGCCGTCGGTGCTCAGGCGCGCCTAGTCGGCCTGCGCCGCAGCCGCGCGTCCCAACAGGCACGATGCCAGTGCCTGCGCTCCTCCACGCTGCCGTAGTCGTCCGCGGGCCACGTGACGACGTGCGGTGTGCCGGGCCGGATCTCGTGATCACAACCGGGGCAACGGTAGGTCTTGGTGGTGGCGGTGCCGGAGACGTTGCGGACGTGCCACTCACCGTCCGGCCCCGACTCGCTGCGCTGCAAGGACGCGGAGCCACTCAGCCGTGGTTCCTCGCGCTTGATCCGGTTCCGTCGGGGCACGGGCAAGAACTATATTTCGAGGCGTGCCGACCTATGAGTTCAAGTGCCGTGACTGCGCTGACACGTTCGAGATCAACCGGCCGATGAGTGAGTCGAGCGCTCCGGCCGCTTGTCCTTCTGGGCATACGGACACTGTGAAGCTGCTTACGATGGCTGGGCTCGCCGGGGCTTCCGCTCCTGTCGGCGGTGGCGGTGGCGGTGGTTGCTGTGGTGGTGGTTGTTGCGGTTGAGGGTGGTCTTTCAAGACGGTCCCTCGCCGGGAGCAGACCTCTGGGCAGGAGACACCCCCGAAGCCCTCTTCTGCGCTTGCGCGCGAGCCGTCTGCGCTTGCGCGGGCTGGTGGGGTTTGCGCGTTGCCCGGGGCTTTGAACGAGGCGTTTGTCTTCTCCACCCCTGCGGGTTAGCCCTCGCTGCTATGGGTGGGCTTTCTTGACGGGTTGGGCGACTGGGGCAACTGGCTTGGCGGAGTCCGTCGGGGCGGCGTTGTTCTCTTCCGGCTCCGCGGGCTCCCAGTGCTCCTTCGGCGGGCCACCTGCTGCCTCGGTCTGGGAGAGGGGTTTGAACGCCTTCGTCGGCGACTCGTCGGCCGGTCGTTCCTCCGGCAGCGGGTCGAGTACCGGGGTCGCGTTCTCCAGCACGACGTCGGCGTCCTGGATCAGGCTGCGGGCTTGGCGGAGCTGGTTGGCCACGCGGGTGCGCAGTTGGCGGAGGGCCGCGACGCGCTGGGCGGCGTGGCTGATGCGGCGGTTGGCCTCTTCGGTCGCCTCGCGGACGCGGCGGTGGGCTTCCTCACTGGCTTCCTGCAGCCGCGCTTTGGACTCCGTGATCGCGTCGTGCCTGCGGCGGTTGGATTCCTCCGTCGCTTCCCTGACCCGGCGTTCGGCGTCGGCCTTGCTGGACGCCTCCTGCTCTGCCAGTGCGCGCATCGACTCGGTGCGGCGGGAGGCCATGGCGATGTCGAAGTCCTCTTCGACCTGGGCCCGTCGCTGCTCGGACTCCTTGTCGAGGCGGGCGCGTTCCTCCTGGCCCTTCTTGGTGATGTCCTCGGCTTCCGCGCGGGCCTTGGCCAGCACTTCGCGGTGCTCGGACTCCATCTCCGCGCGCCGGGTGTCCAGGCCGCGCAGCATTTCCTCGTAACGGGCGCGCAGCGCGTTGGCGTCCGTCTCGGCCTTGGCGCGGATGTGCCCTGCCTCGGCTTCGGCGCGTGCCTTGGTCTCGGTCGCCTCGTCCTGCGCCAGGCGCAGCATCCGCTGCAGGCGCTCGCTCAGGCCTTCCAGCGTGGTCGGCGGCAGCGACAGCCGCTCGATCTGGCCGCGCATGTCGTCGATCTCGGACCGGGCGATCTCCAGCTGGCGCGCCAGATCCGCGGCTTGGGAGACCGCGGCGTCTCGGTCGGCGGCGAGCAGGCGCATGTCCCGGTCGACCCGTTCAAGGTGCTCGTCGACTTGGGCACGGTTGTAGCCGCGCTTCGCATAGTCGAAACCTGCGCCAAGGGGTACGAGCTCACGCTCCTCGCCAAGAGCCATGCACCCAACCTACCGCGAGTGAGGTTGTGGCAATGCCAGTCCCCGTATCCCGCCGGATACTTGACCGGGCGGCCAACCAAGCGCACCATGAAGACGTAGGACCTTTCTCCTTGACGGAGGTGATCGTCATGAGCGACACGTCAACCCCGGTGCGGGCGTGGACCCGGTGGCAGGACTGGGCGGAGGTGGTGCTCGGCCTGGTCGCGGTGCTTTCGCCGCTATGGCTGGACACGACGAACACTGTGATGTGGACCATGATCGTGCTGGGTGCGCTGATCGCACTCGACGGTCTGTTCTCGTTGGCGATGCCCGGCGTCGTCTACGGCGAGTACGTGCAGGTCGTGCTCGGGGTGCTGCTCTTCATCTCGCCGTGGGTGATGGGCTTCACCGACATGACAGGCGCGATGTGGAGTTCGTTCATCATCGGCGCCCTGACCCTCGTCGTCGGCCTCGCGGCCTTGCCCGCGGCCAACACCGCCCACCGCGGGATGGCAGGTCAGCACTGAGATCCTGTTGCGGACTGCGCGCCGGTCTTGATGTGATGCCGGTGCGCATTCCGCATGAAGGGGTTGTTGCCAGTGGTCAAGTCGGGTGACGATCCCTCGGCGCGGGAGAGAATCCTCACCGCCGCGGAGAAGCTGTTCGCCGAGACGGGGTTCGACGCGACCCCGACGTCCCGCATAGCCGAATTGGCGAAGGTGCCGAAAGGCCTCGTGCACTACTACTTCCGGCGCAAGTCCGACCTGCTGACGGCGTTGGTGAAACGACTGCCGGACGAGCACATAGATCCGAGCCACGTCGTCGTCCCCGGCGACGTCGCGGCCAGCCTGCGCAAGCTCGTGCGGGAACTGGACGCGAGACTGGCGGACTCGCGACTGCTGTCCCACCTGCTCTGGCGCGAAGCCGACACCCACAAGGACGTCCGCGAGGCGCTGCAGGCGCGGTTCCAGACGATCGTGCGCCAGGTGAAGGCCGTGATCATCGCCGCGGGCGCGGGCACCGTCGTTCTGGCCGATGTGGACAGTGCGGCCGGTCTGCTCGCCCTGGCCGTGAGCTACCGCCACTCGGTCGCCCGGCACCCCGAGGACACGCCGATGATCGACAGGGAAGTCGACTTCATCGCCGAGGCGCTGACCTCGGGCGCTGTAGGTTTAGACCCGTTGCGGCGCCGGTAACTCCTCAGGTGGCGAGCCTGTCAGCCTCATCGCCGAAGGTGTCAGCGCACCGCTCGATGTAGTCCAGCAGCGTGGCGAGCTGCTGCTCGTCGTAGGTCCGCACGACCTCGGCGAGCCGCTCGTACAGCGGAACGTGCAGCTCGATCGCCCGCTGTGCCTGCTCCGCCACGGCGTGGACGGCGACCTGCCTGCGGTCGACGGTGGAGCGCTCGCGGCGGACGTACCCGGCGCGCTCCAGTCGGTCGACCACGGCGGTGACCGCGCTCGCGGTCAGCTCCAGCTCGGCCGCCAGCTCGCCCGGCGTATGCGGGCGCTGGATCAGCAGGCCAAGGCACTTGACGTCGGTGGGCGTCACACCCAGTCGCCGCGCGACAGCCTCGTTGTACCGCACGCTGCGCCCGGCCAGTCGCTGCTGGGCCGTCAGCAGGTCCTGGACGAGGTCGCTCATCGGATACCCCCCAAGTTAGTTCGATGAGTGTATATTTCACTCATCGAAACTTCTGAGGGGAACAACGGTGCAGGGACCATACGGACAGGATCTCAGCCGCCGAACTCTGCTCACCGGCGGAGTCGCACTCGGCGTGGGGCTCGCCATGGGCTCCGCGTCCGCGGCGGCGGGTGAACGGGCAGTGGTGGTGACCGGCAAGACCGCCGTGCTCGGCGGGGCCGGCCGGATCGGCCTCGACCACCTACGCGATCTCGACACGGTCGCCGACGTATCGGTGACCAGACAGGATCACCGCTGGTGGATGGTGCTGGGCGCGACGACGGCCGACTCTCCCGTGATCGGCCTGTACTCGGCGCGGCTGCCCCGCGGCGCGGCGCCCGACAGTCCCGGCTGGATGATCGACACCTTCCCCGGCGACCCCACCGTCGCCGCACCGTTGGCCCCCGTTCCGCCGCCGGACGCGTGGGACGCCACCGGTTACCACTGCCCGGTCCACGTGCGGGCCCGCGGCGTGCGGCGCATCTACTACGCCAGCACACCGAAACAGACGCTGTACGGCCCGTACCGCATCGGCTGTCTCCAGTGGATGGACGGGCGCTGGCACCGCAGGCCCGAACCGGTGTTCACCGCCGTCCTGCCCTGGGAGCGCTCGACCGTGCTGGAACCCAACGTCGTCCACGCTGGCGGACTGTGGAGGATCTTCTACGCCGCCGGGCTTACCGCCACCGACGACGCCGTCATCGGCTACGCCGAGAGCCGCGACGGTCTCACCGGCTGGCGGCACCGACGGCTCGACCTCGCCACCGGCGAGTTCGACGCCGCCGTCACACCGGCCGTGGGCGGCGGCTACCACCGGGTGACCGCCCGGCACCCGGCGCACCGCCCGCTACAACCGAGCGACGGACTCTGGTGGTCGGCCACCGCGGGCCTCGACAATCCACAGTGGACGCCACCGGTCCAGCTCGTGCGCTCCGACGACGGCACGGCGTGGCACCAGGGCGGCGTGTGGAAGCCAAGCGTCGTAACGGATTCGACGCGACCGGGCCACGGTCACGTCTTCTTCAACGGCGTCGCCTTCGACGGCGGTCGTCCCGAGTTCACGGTCGGCCGTATCAGCTACCGGCGACAGTCAGGTGAGCCGGCAGTCAGGTAGAGGTCCACCTCGGTGTGTTGGCGATAACCACCCAGACGGCCAAGTGGTCCGTGAGAAGACGAAGTCAGTGTCGAGACCACCCTGCAGCAGCTGTAGGATCTCGCCGCTGGAGACATAGGCCTGCGCCCGCCGCTCACCGGTGACTTCCGATCACCCCAGCTGCCCGGACCGACGTCGCCGGGCCCAGCCGCCACACGAACGGCCGAACAGCACTTGAGTCGGGATGGTCTCACGATCTTGTCTTATGCGACATGCGTACGACATCTCGCGTGAGATTACGACGCCAGTCGTGACACCCTACAGGCGCGGGCACCAGAACCTCGTGAGTGTTTCGGCCGGTTCTTTCAACCGGCCAAAACCCTCACGAGGGGTTTTCAGGCGCCGCGGAAGTTGTTGATCGCGTCGATGTGCTTGGCGCGGAGTTCCGGGTTGGTCACGCCGAGGCCCTCGCTCGGTGACAGGCACAGCACACCGACCTTGCCCTGGTGGGCGTTGCGGTGCACGTCGTACGTGGCCTGGCCGGTCTCCTCCAGCGGGTAGACCTTCGACAGCGTCGGGTGGATCTTGCCCTTGGCGATCAGGCGGTTGGCTTCCGACGCTTCCCGGTAGTTCGCGAAATGCGACCCGATGATGCTCTTCAGGTGCATCCACAGGTACCGGTTGTCGTATTGGTGCATGAAGCCGGACGTCGACGCGCAGGTCACGATCTTCCCGCCGCGCTTCGTCACGTAAACACTCGCGCCGAACGTTTCCCTGCCCGGGTGTTCGAACACGATGTCCGGGTCCTCCCCGCCCGTGAGTTCACGGATTCGCGCGCCGAACCGTTTCCATTCCTTCACGTCCTGGGTGTTCTCGTCCTTCCAGAACTTGAAGCCCTCCGCCGACCTGTCGATGATCAGTTCCGCGCCCATCCGGCGGCAGATCTCGGCTTTCGCCGGGCTCGACACCACGCACACCGGGGTCGCGCCGCCGTTGAGGGCGAACTGCGTCGCGTACGAGCCGAGCCCACCCGACGCTCCCCAGATCAGCACCGTGTCGCCCTGCTTCATCGCCGCGCCGTTGGTCGACACCAGCTGCCGGTACGCCGTCGAGTTCACCAGGCCGGGCGATGCCGCTTCCTCCCAGGTCAGGTGCGCCGGTTTCGGCATCAGCTGGTTCGACTTGACCAGCGCGACCTCCGCGAGGCCGCCGAAGTTCGTCTCGAATCCCCAGATCCGCTGCTCGGGGTCCAGCATCGTGTCGTTGTGCCCGTCCGGGTGCTCCAGCTCCACCGACAGGCAGTGCGCCACGACCTGGTCGCCCGGCTTCCACGCTCCCACGCCCGGCCCGGTGCGCAGCACCACGCCAGCCAGGTCGGAGCCCACGATGTGGTACGGCAGGTCGTGCCGCTTGGCCAGCTCCGAGGTCTTGCCGTACCTGCGCAGGAAGCCGAAGGTGTCCAGCGGTTCGAAGATCGACGTCCACACCGTGTTGTAGTTGATCGCCGATGCCATCACCGCGACCAGTGCCTCGCCTGGGCCGAGTTCCGGGGTTGCGACGCTCTCGACGTGCAGGGACTTGCGTGGATCCTTGTCCGGGGTTTCCAGGCCCTTGAACATTTCCACTTCGTCCGCGTGCACGGTGACGGCCCGATAGTGATCCGGCACGTCGAGACCGCCGATCGCGGCCAAGTCACCCGACAGAATGGCGTCACGGATCTTTTCCACGCCTGACCTCCAACGTCGCGAATTCCCGGAGGTTACCCACGGGTAACCGCAGATCACCACAAATCTGAGACCTGGGCCACCCGGACCGATTCAGCTTTCGTTTCGGGTGGCCGCTGGTTCGACCAGTTCGACGAGCACGCCGCCCGCGGACTTGGGGTGCACGAACTGGGTGCGGCTGTTCTCCGTGCCGTGCCCCGGCTTGTCGAAGATCAGGCTCATGCCCTTGTCGCGGATTGCGTCGGACGCCTTGTCGATGTCCTCGACGCGGTACGCCAGCTGCTGCAGGCCGGGGCCGCGCTTGGCGATGAACTTGCCGATGGTCGAGTCGGGGGTCAGCGGCGCCAGCAACTGGATCGCCGTGCCGGTCCCGTCGTCGCCGGGGGCGCGCAGCATCGCCTCGCGCACGCCTTGTTCTTCGTTGACCTCGGTCACTGTCAGTACCAGCCCAAACGTCTGCTGGTAGAACTCGATGGCCTCGTCGAGGTCGGTGACCGCGATGCCGACGTGATCGATCGCGGTGACCTTGGCTCCGGTGTCTTCGGGCATGACAACGAGAGTAAGCACTACAACAGGCACGCGCGCGACGTTTCTGTGTTCTGCACGACACCACGTGCCATTCGGAACCGGTGCGCGGCTATACCGATGGGTATCGTCAGGTTAACGAGCGCTCGCAACTTTCGCATGGAGGCAGTTGTGTCCGGTTCCGTCATCGTCGCTGGAGCACGTACCCCGATGGGACGACTGCTCGGGCAGCTCAAGGACTTCTCCGGCACGCAGCTCGGCGGGTTCGCGATCAAGGGCGCGCTCGAGCGCGCCGGGGTGAAGCCCGAGCAGGTGCAGTACGTGATCATGGGTCAGGTGCTGACCGCGGGCGCGGGCCAGATCCCCGCCCGGCAGGCCGCCGTCGCCGCGGGCATCCCGATGAGCGTGCCCGCGCTGACCGTCAACAAGGTCTGCCTGTCCGGCCTCGACGCGATCGCGCTGGCCGACCAGCTGATCAGGGCGGGCGAGTTCGACATCATCGTCGCGGGCGGCCAGGAGTCGATGACGCAGGCGCCGCACCTGCTGCCCAAGTCGCGCGGCGGCTTCAAGTACGGCGACGTCACCATGCTCGACCACATGGCGCACGACGGCCTGTTCTGCGCCTTCGACCAGGTCGCGATGGGCGCGTCGACGGAGAAGTACAACTCGCGCTACGGCATCACCCGCGCCCAGCAGGACGAGTTCGCGGCGCGGTCGCACCAGCGGGCCGCGGCGGCGCAGAAGAACGGCCTGTACGCCGACGAAATCGTTCCGGTGTCGGTGCCGCAGCGCAAGGGCGACCCGGTCGTCGTCGACACCGACGAGGGCGTGCGCGGCGACACCACGCCCGACACGCTGGCCAAGCTGCGACCGGCGTTCGCCAGCGACGGCACGATCACCGCGGGCTCGGCGTCGCCGATCTCCGACGGCGCAGCGGCGGTCGTCGTGATGAGCAAGGCCAAGGCCGAGGAGCTCGGCCTGACCTGGCTGGCCGAGATCGGCGCGCACGGCGTGGTCGCCGGGCCGGACGCCAGCCTGCACGAGCAGCCGTCCAACGCGATCAAAGCCGCGCTGGCCAAGGAGAACCTCAACCCGGCCGACCTCGACCTGGTCGAGATCAACGAGGCGTTCGCCGCGGTCGGCCTCGTCTCGGCCGACCAGCTCGGCATCGGCGAGGACAAGGTCAACGTCAACGGCGGCGCGATCGCGCTCGGCCACCCGATCGGCATGTCCGGTGCCCGGCTCGCGCTGCACCTCGCGCTGGAGCTCAAGCGCCGCGGCGGCGGTGTCGGTGCGGCGGCGCTGTGCGGTGGTGGTGGCCAGGGCGACGCGCTGATCATCCGTGTCCCCCAGCAGTGATGTAGCCGATCTGGTCGGTCGCGCGCGGGAAGGCCAGCCGCGCGCGATCGCCAGGCTGATCTCGCTCGTCGAGGACGCCAGCCCGCAGCTTCGCGAGGTGGCCGCGGCGCTGGCGCCCTTCACCGGCCACGCCAGGGTCGTCGGCCTGACCGGCCCGCCCGGTGTCGGCAAGTCGACGTCCACGTCAGCGCTGGTCACGTCCCTGCGCGAGCGGGGCGAGCGGGTCGGCGTGCTCGCCATCGACCCGTCGTCGCCGTTCTCCGGCGGCGCGCTGCTCGGCGACCGGATCCGGATGCAGGAGCACGCCACCGACCCGGGCGTCTTCATCCGCTCGATGGCCACCAGGGGGCACCTCGGCGGCCTGTCGTGGGCGACGCCGCAGGCCCTCCGGGTCCTCGACGCGGCGGGTTTCGACGTCGTACTGGTCGAAACGGTCGGGGTTGGACAGTCCGAAGTGGATGTCGTTTCGCTCGCCGACACCACGGTCGTCCTGCTGGCGCCGGGGATGGGCGACGGCATCCAGGCCGCCAAGGCGGGCATCCTGGAGATCGCGGACGTCTTCGTGGTGAACAAGGCCGACCGCGACGGCGCCGACGCGACCGTGCGCGACCTGAAGAACATGGTCGCCATGGCACGCAGGGGGATCGGCGGGGCGTCTTGGCGCCAGCCGATCGTCCGCAGCGTCGCGTCCAAGATGGAGGGAATCGGCGACGTCGCCGACGCGCTGGACGCCCACCACCGGTGGCTGGTCGAGCACGGCGCGCTGGAGCGGCGGCGCCTCGGTCGCGCTCGCGCCGAGCTCGAGGCGATCGCACTGGAGTCGGTCCGGTCCTCCTTCGCGGGCAAGGGGCACGAAGTCCTCGACGACCTGGCGAAACGCGTGGCAGCGGGCGACATGGACCCGTACACGGCGGCGGAGGAGCTGGTCGCGGGGACGAGGTAGGGAAAACCCCACCGCCGAACCGGGAGTTGAAGCCATTCTGACCCGCCGCCGTCGTCAATAGCGTTACCGCCATGAACGCACAGGTGATGACGATGGCACCGGCACTCAGGATGAACGGTGTCTCCAAGACCTACGGCACGGGTGTCGGGACCGTGCACGCGCTGCGCAACGTCAGCATCGAGCTGCGCCGTGGCACCTTCACCGCCGTCATGGGGCCGTCCGGTTCGGGCAAGAGCACGTTCCTGCACTGCGCGGCCGGGTTGGACCGGCCGTCGGGCGGGCAGGTGTGGCTGGGGGATGTCGAGCTGTCCGGGATGACCGAGAGCCAGCTGACCGTGCTGCGGCGGGAGCGCATCGGGTTCATCTTCCAGGCGTACAACTTGCTCAGCACGTTGACCGTCGAGCAGAACATCACGCTGCCGCTGCGGCTGGCGGGCAAGCGCGTCGACCGCGGGCTGCTGGCCCAGGTGGTCAGGGCGGTCGGGCTGGACGAGCGCCTCAACCGGCTGCCGAGCGAGCTCTCCGGCGGCCAGCAGCAGCGTGTCGCGATCGCCAGGGCGCTCGTGACCAGGCCGGACGCGGTGTTCGCCGACGAGCCGACCGGCGCGCTGGACACGAGGACCGCCCGGCAGGTGCTCGAGTTGCTGCGGGACGTGGTCACGGGCATGGGGCAGACCGTGTTGATGGTCACGCACGACCCGATCGCGGCGTCCTACGCCGATTCGGTCGTGTTCCTCGCCGACGGCCAGTTCGCCGGTGAGCTGCGCGGGCCGACGCCGGAGATGATCGCCGAGCGGATGACGCACCTGGGTGACCGCCGCACGGCGTGAAAGGGTGTAGTCCGTACCACTGTGCGCGGGCGGCTGCCAGGGCAAACTCGAGGACATGCTGAAACAGTGGGGGCGGAGCTTCGGGTACCTGGCCGTGGTCGGGTTCACCGCTCCGTTCGCGATGCCGTTGTTCATGCTCCTGCCGATGAGCGGCCTGGCACTGATCGTCGCGGGGCTCGGGTTCGTGCTGTTCCCGCTCGTGGTGCTGATCATTCGGATGTGGACGGACATGCACCGGCTGCTGGTCGGCTGGGTGCTGGGGACGCGGCTCGAGCCGCAGCTGCGGCCGTTGCGCGGGGGTGTGCTGGCCAGGGTCCGCGATGTGCTGACCGACCAGACCACGTGGCGCGATCTGCTGTGGATGTTCGTGAACCTGATCATGGGGTTCGGGTTCGGCATGCTCGGGCTGATCCTGACCGCCTTCGCGGCGGGTACGACGTTCGTCCTGTTCTTCTGGTGGACGCTGCCCGCCGACATGCCCGTCCAGATGCTGGGGGTGACCGTCGACACTTTGGGGGAGGCGATCGTCGTCGGCGCGCCCACCGCGGTCGTCGGGCTGGCGTTGGCGTGGTTCGGGGTGCCCGCCCTGGCCAAGGCGCACGCGACCGTGTCGAAGGTGCTGCTGCAGCCGTCCAAGCTGGTGGCCAGGGTGGAGGAACTGGCCGAGACGAGGGCGGGCGCGGTCAGCGCCCACGACGCGGAGCTGCGGCGGATCGAGAGGGACCTGCACGACGGCACGCAGGCACGGTTGGTGTCCATCGCGATGCGGCTGGGAATAGCCGAGAAGTCGTTGGACGAGAAGGATCCCGTGTCGGGTCTGGTCCGTGAGGCGCGGGAGGGCGCCGAACAGGCCATGGGGGAGCTGCGGGACGTCATCAGGACCATGTATCCGCCGATCCTCGCCGATCGCGGCCTCGACGGGGCGCTGGCCGCGATCGGCGCGCGTTGCCCGGTCCCGACCGTGGTGGAGACGGGTGTGCTCGGCGGTGTGCCGGCCCCGGTGGAAGCGGCGGCCTACTTCGTGGTGGCCGAGGCCTTGACGAACGTCGCCAAGCACAGCAACGCGACAAGCGCGTCAGTGCGGGTGGTCAGGGACGAGTGCGTCCGGATCACGGTGTCCGACAACGGGTTGGGGGGTGTGGACGAGACGAGGGGCACCGGCATCATCGGGATGCGCCGCCGGGTGGCCGCGCTGGACGGTACGGTGGCTGTGGACAGCCCGGCTGGCGGGCCGACAGTGATATCGGTGGAGCTTCCTTGCGCGTCGTGATCGCAGAGGACAACGTCCTGCTGGCAGAAGGCCTCAACCTCCTGCTGCGCACCAGCGGCATCGAGGTCGTCGCGACGGCCGGTGACGGGGACACCTTCGTCGAAGCGGTCAGAGAACACCGGCCGGACGTGACCATTGTGGACGTCCGGTTGCCACCGTCGTTCCGCGACGAGGGGCTGCGGGCGGCGCTCGCGGTGCGGGCGGAGATCCCGTCGCTGCCGGTGCTGGTGCTTTCCCAGTACGTCGAGGAAACGTACGCGACCGAGCTGTTGTCCGACGGCCGCGGCGGGATCGGCTACCTGCTCAAGGACCGGGTCAGCCGGGTGGACGAGTTCGTCGACGCGCTGCGGCGGGTCGCCGACGGCGGAACGGTGATGGACCCCGAGGTGGTCGCCCAGTTGCTGGTGCGCCGCCGCAGGGGCAACGACCCGCTCAGCACGTTGAGCCCACGGGAACGGGAAGTCCTCGGGCTGATGGCGGAAGGGCACGCCAACGCCGACATCGCGACCAAGCTCGTGGTCACCGAGCGCGCCGTGCACAAGCACATCGGCAACATCTTCGCCAAGCTGGACCTGCCGCCGAGCGACGGCGGGCACCGCCGCGTGCTGGCGGTGCTCGCCTACCTGAACAGGTGAGTTCTGTGGGCTGACCAGGAAGTGGCTTGGGCTTCCAGAGTGCGACACGTACAGCATGTCGCGGGCTCGCGTGCACGCGACGAACGGGACGGCGAACACCCGTCGGGTGCTCGCCGTCCGGACTCGTTATGAGGCGAGTTGCCAGTCGTGCAGGGCGTGCCAGGCAGACCAGCCTGAACCCTGGGTGTTCCAGATGTGGATGAGTCGTTTGTCGGTACCGATGGCGAAGACCTCGGTCGTGTTGTTGCCGTGTTGGTAGATGGCCGTCGGGTCGCTGGCTGTTTCCCAGTCCTCGCCGAGGACGTGCCAGTCGGACCAGCCGCCGCTGTTGGTGTTGTAGACGTGGATCAGCCGGTTGTTCGTCCCGCGGGCGAACACTTCGGTGGTGTTCGTGTTCGGTTGGAAGACCGCGGTCGGTGTTCCCTTGAACTGCCAGTCGCCGATGGCGTGCCATTCCGACCAGCCTGAGCCTTCGGTGTTCCAGATGTGGATGAGCTGGTTGTCCGTGCCTCGGGCGAAGACCTCGGTGGTCTTGGTGTGCGGCTGGTAGAGCGGTACGGGGTCGCTGGCGATTTCCCAGTCGCCGCCGAGGACGTGCCAGTCGGACCAGCCCGCGCCCTTGGTGTTGTAGACGTGGATGAGCCGGTTGTCCATGCCGTGCGCGAAGACCTCGGTCGTGTCCGTGTTCGGCTGGTACACCACGGCTGGTACACCCCTGAACTGCCAGTCGCCGATCGCGTGCCACTCCGACCAGCCTGAGCTCTCGGTGTTCCAGATGTGGATGAGCCGGTTGTCCATACCTCGGGCGAAGACCTCGGTGACCTTGGAGTTCGGCTGGTAGACCGCCACCGGGTCACTGGTGAGTTCCCAGTCGCCCAGCACGTGCCAGTCGGACCAACCCGCGCCCTTGGTGTTGTAGGTGTGGATCAGGCGGTTGTCCATGCCGCGCGCGAACACCTCGGTCGTGTCCGTGTTGGGCTGGTACACGACCGCCGGACGGCCCTTCATCTGCCAGTCGCCGTGCGCCACCCACTGGCTCCAGCCCTGCCCGTCGGTGTTCCAGAGCCGGATCAGCCGGTTGTCGATGCCACGGGCGAACACCTCGGTGGTTCTGGTGGTCGGCTCGTACACCGCCTGAACGGGGGCGGAGGTTCCGGGAGCCTGCCCGGACTGGTTCCACAACGTGTCCGCGATGAGAACCGCGTCGTCTGCCTCGACCTGGTACCGGTAGCGGTACTGCGCGGCCGGTCGTTGCACGTCGGCGGCGACGTCCCCGATCTTCGCGTTGTTCCACGACCCGTTCGGGTACTTCTTCTGCATCTCGTCGAGGAACTTGTTGGTCGCGTGGACCGCGTCGTAGCACAGGGACTTCGGATCGCACCAGCCCATCGACGGCCGCTGCTGGAACAGGCCGAGCGAGTCGTGGTCGGTGGCCACCTTGTTGTTGTGCATCCGGGTTTCCACGATGATCGTGGCCATCGCGATCGCCGCGGCCCGTTGGTTGAGGCCGCGGTCCCTCACTGTCTGCGTGACCACTCGTCCGCAGGACATCCGGTACGCGGTGAGGTGGCCCTTCATCGCGTTCTTCATCCGGGGGTTGAGCTGCTTCGCCAACGCCTCGTCGGTCGCCGAGGGACCGGCTTTGTCACACGGGGCGGTCGGGACCGCTGCGTCGGTCGTCAGCCACCACTCACCCGGGTTGTGGCCCAGCGGCCCGGGGGTGGTGCCCTGGTCGGCCACTGCCATGGCCGGACTCATGATTCCCATAGCTGAAGCGGAAATCGCCAGTGCGACCAGCAGCCGGGATCTCTTTCTCTTCCGCTCCGGATACATGCGCTTGTTCCCCTCTGTTGGACGGTTCACGACGCGAGTTGCCAGTCACCGATGGCGTGCCACCCCGACCAGCCGGAGCCTGGGGTGTTCCAGATGTGGATCAGCCGTTTGTCGGTACCGATCGCGAAGACCTCGGTCGTGTTGCTGTTGGGCTGGAAGATGGTGGTGGGATCACTGGCTGCTTCCCAGTCACCCCCGAGGACGAACCACTCCGACCAGCCTGAGCCGTTGGTGTTGTAGGTGTGGATGAGTCGGTTGTCCATCCCGCGGGCGAAGACCTCGGTGGTGTTCGTGGTGGGTTGGAAGACGGCCGACGGTGTGCCTTTGAACTGCCAGTCACCGATGGCGTGCCATTCCGACCAGCCTGATCCCTCGGTGTTCCAGATGTGGATGAGCTGGTTGCTCTTGCCGCGCGCGAACACCTCAGTGGTCTTGGTGTTCGGCTGGTAGAGCGGTACCGGGTCGCTGGCGAGCTCCCAGTCGCCCAGCGCGTGCCACTCCGACCATCCGCCGCCGTTCGTGTTGTAGACGTGGATGAGCTGGTTGTTCGTGCCGCGGGCGAAGACCTCGGTGGTGTTCGTGTTGGGTTGGAAGACAACCGATGGCGTTCCTTGGATGTGCCAGTCGCCGATGGCGTGCCATTCCGACCAGCCTGAGCCTTCGGTGTTCCAGATGTGGATGAGTTGGCCGTTCATCCCTCGCGCGAACACTTCGGTCGTGCGCGTGTGCGGCTGGTAGATGGCCACTGGATCACTGGCGATTTCCCAGTCGCCGCCGAGGACGTGCCATTCCGACCAGCCAGCGCCTGCCGTGTTGTAGGTGTGGATGAGTCGGTTGTCGGTGCCACGGGCGAACACCTCGGTGGTGTCCGTGTTGGGCTGGTACACCCCAGCGGGGTGGCCCTTCATCTGCCAGTCCCCGTGTGCCGCCCACTCGCTCCAGCCTTGGCCATTGGTGTTCCAGACGCGGATGAGGCGGTTGTCCACGCCGCGGGCGAAGACCTCAGTGGTTTTGGTGTTCTGCTCGTACACGGCCTGAACGGGAGCCGACACTGCCTCTTCGGACTGCTCGTCGTCGACGATCTTGTTGTACCGGTACGGCTTGTACTCGTGGGCGTTGCTGCCTTCGTACGGGTACTTGACGATGCGGTGCTTCCTGTTGACCGTGGGGTTGGTTCCGGACTGTTCGAAGCCCCAGTACTTGGTTCGCGCGGCGTCGGCCCACTTCTCGAACAGGACCACGTGCCGGGTGTTGCTGGTGCCGGCCGCGTCGATCAGCGCGTCACCCGGTTTCAGCTGGTCCTTCTCGATCCGGGTGCTGATGCCGGAACCGGCCAGGCCTTGCGTGTTCGCACCCCCGCTCTCATCGCTGACGCCCCAGGTCATGGAGACGAAACCGGAGCAGTCCCGGCGATACGTGCCGTAGGAGGTCGGGTGGTAGGGCCTCGACTGGGAGTAGGGAACGTTCGTGCCCCACTCGTGAGCGGCTCTCCTGATCACCTCGCTCCGCTTGATCGGCGCCGCGAGGATCTGCGCTTCCTGGGACTGCGGCGGGACTTCCGCCTCACCCCAGGTGTCGGGTTGCGCAGCCTGGATCGACTGCACCGATCCGCCGAGCATCAACGCCACCAACCCTGCTATGGCGGCCATCCGTCTGCGTCTCACTGTGTGGCCTCTCAGTTGTGTCCGAAAGAGACGATGTTTCTCCGGGTGCACGGGAGGTAGAGTCCCCGGATTTGTTCGTAGGGATAGGGGATCTGGCGGTGCACGGCGCCGGACCCGATCGCTTGTTCGTAACCCCAGTAGACGGTTCGCGACGAGTCCACCCACCGCTCGAACAGCGTCACGTGCCGTTCCGGGACGATCCCGAAACAGTCGACGAGCGCGTCACCCGGCCGGAGATCGGCTTTGGTGACCGCGGTGCTCAGCCGGACGAGGCCGAGCGTGTCCACGCCGCCACTGGGGTCGAGCGGCCTGCCCGGCAATGCCCACGCCATGGCGACATAACCTGAACAGTCCGTCCGGTAGCTGCCGAACTCGTTGTCGTGGTAGCCAGTGCTGGAGTAGGCGACCGCGGGGTGCAGCCAGCTGCGGGCACGTGTCAGGATCTCCGCCCGGCTCACGAGGGGAGTCGGGTCATCCCTCGGCCGTCGCGCGTCAGCACCGTTTTTGTCCACACCGCAACAATGCTGCGGCCTCCTGCAGTGGCCCTGTACGCCGTCCAGACGTGCCGCGCGACCGCCTAGAGAAATCCTCTATGCCGAACAGGCTGTCACGTGCCTGAACCAGGCTGCCGGAGTGAGCCTCGCGAGTTCCCGTTCCTCACGGCTCCCGATCGAGCGGAAGGTCGCACGGGCCTGGGTCCACAGGGCCTCGCCGCGGGCTGGGTCCGGCTCGACGGCGGCGAGGTCACGCAACGTCCTCGCCTGCCACAGCGGCAATTCCAGCTCTTTCCACCGCGTCAGCGCGACCAGCAGCCGGGCACGTGCGCCGGGCCGGTCGCCGGACGCGAGCATGACCTCACCCTGGGTACGGGAGACGAGCGCGACGCCGAACCGGTCCTTGTACCGTTCGCACACCGCCAGACACGAGTCGAGCGTGCCGAGCGCGTCCTCGAAGCGGCCGAGCCGGATCTGGGCCTTGACCTTCGACTGCAACGCGTATGCCGCTCCCAGTGGCGCGCCGATCCGGTCGAGCATCGCGTGGGCGAGGACACTGAGGTCGAACGCCTCAACGAACTCGCCCCGCGCCCGGTGCAGTTGACTGAGCCCGCGCAGCGCGATCGCTTCACCGCGCGGATCGTCGAGTTGCCGGTGCAGTTCGGCGGATCGTCCCAAAGCGACGGAGGAGGCTGTGAAATCACCTGTGTCACGGCAGATGGCACCGATGCCGTAGCTCGATGCGGCGAGGGTGCCGAGATCCCCCGCCTGCTCGCCGGCCACGGCAGCCGCTTCGAGCGTCCTCCTCGCCACGTCGAACAAGCCGCGATCGCGCTGGATCGTGCCGACGGTGACCAGCGCGACGGCGGCGGTGGCGTGGTCGGAGATCAGCTGGGCCTTCTCGGCCGCCTGCCCGGCGTAGTCCAGTGCGGGGCCGAAGTCGTCGCGCTGGTAGTAGAGCTGCCCGAGCCCGGTGAGCAGGCGGGCTTCGGTCTTCCTGTCGCCGCTGGATCTGGCCGCGTTGAGAGCGACGTCCAAGGTGCGCTGGGGACTGTCGAACGCGCTCCTGGCGGCGAAGGCGGATGCCAGCAGTACGGCGATGAGCTCCACGGTGAGCCGGGTGGCGCCCAGTTCGGCGGCTCGTTCCACCGTCCGCACCAGTGCGGCTGTCTCCGCTTCCAGCCAGCCGATCGGGTCCGCCGCCACCTCGACGGTCAGCCGTTCGTCGACGTCCGCGGCAGTCCCTGACGGTGTCAGGGGCAGCCGCAGTTCACCCGCCTTGACCAGGCCGGTCCAGGTGCCGGCCAGCCTGCCGAGCGCCTCGGTGATCCGGTCGGGCGGTTCGTGCAGCAGCGCCTGCTCGGCGCCGTACAGCTGGACGAGGTCGTGGAACCGGTATCGAACCCGGCCGAGCGGGTCGGCGCCCGCCACCTCCGCGAACCGGAGGTCGACCAGCCGCTCGACGACGTCCTCGGCGTCGTCGAGCGAGATCCGCAGCAGCGGGGCGGCGACCCACGCGCCGAAGTCGGGAAAGTCCAGCAGGGCCAGCAGGTGGTACGCCCGGCGTTGCGGTTCGGACAGCTCGTCGTAGTTCACCCGCAGGCTCGACCGGATGGTCAGGTCACCCGCGGACAGCTCGTCGAGCCTGCGTTGCTCGTTGGCCAGCCGGTTGGCCAACGAACGCAACGGCCAATGTGGACGAGCGAGCAGCTTCGCCCCGGCGGCGCGGATGGCGAGCGGAACACCGCCGCACAGCTCGACGATCTCGACGGCGGCGGGCGGAGCGCTGGTGATCCGGTCGTTGCCCACGATCGCGGCCAGCATCGCCATGGACTGCTCGGCGGTGAACCGTTCCACCTCGACGTGCTCGGCCCCGGCGAGCCCGGTCAGCCTGGAACGGCTGGTGATCAGCACGATGCACCCGGAGTCGCCGGGCAGCAGCGCACGGACTTGCTGTTCACCGCGGACGTTGTCGAGCACGATCACCAACCGGCGACCGCTCGTCCGCATCCGGAAAAGCTCGACGCGCTGGTCCTCGGCCGCGGGGATGTCGCCACCGGCGACGCCCAACGCACGGAGAAACCGGGCCAGCACCTCGGTCGGGGCGGTGTTGCCACGCATGTCCACGAACAACGCGCCATCGGGGTGAGTCGAGCGCAGGACGTGCGCGGCGTGTACTGCCAACGCGGACTTCCCTGTGCCGCCGAACCCCGTGATGACCACCGTCGGAGCCGCCGCACCGGTCGAAGCTCGTTCGACGATGCGCATCACCTGCGTCAGCTGTTCGGCCCGTCCGGTGAAGTCGGCGAGGTCCGGGGGCAACTGGTTCGGCGCGACCAGCATCGGTTCCGGCTGCTCGGGTCTGGCTGACAGCTTCACCTCGGGCTGACGAGGCGGCGAGAGGTCACCGTGCAGGACCCGCTCGTGCAGCTCACGGAGTTGGCCGGTCGGCTCCACCCCGAGTTCGACCACGAGGTGGTCCCGGTAATCCCGGTACACGGCAAGGGCTTCGCTGCGCCTGCCGCCGAAGTACAGTGCCTGCATCAGCAGCGCTCGCGGCTCGTCACGCAGCGGGTACATCGCGGTCAACGAGGTGAGACGGGACGCCGCCTCGTCGTAGCAGCCCAGCGTGATCTGGGTACGGGCCAGCCCGTGTTCCGCCGTCAGCCGCTTGCCCTCCAACAACGTCGAGTACTGCCGGGCGATCGGTGCCTCGACGCCGTCGAGCGGGGCACCACGCCACAACCGAACCGCGCGCTCGTAGTGGACACGGGCCCGGTCGTGGTCCCCGGCCTGCTCGGCGACCTGAGCCGTCGTCGACAGTTCCTCGAAGGCTTCCAGGTCGTTGTCGTCCCGGTCGACGCACAACTGGTAACCGGGGTGGCTGGTCAGCACCAACGAGGATTCCCCGGCGGCGGCCAGCGGGGCCAACGCGCGGCGCAACGACGAGATGTGCGTGTGCACCAACGCCGCCGCCGACCGCGGTGGCGACTCCCACACCGCGGCGATCAGGCTCTGCAACGGAACGACCAGTCGCGGGTGGACCAGGAGCGCGGCGAGAACCGCTTTCGGCTTGGCGCCACCGAGATTGATTCGCTGTTTGTGCAGCCGCACTTCGAGCGCACCCAGCATCTGAAAACGCATGACCGCCCCCAGTCAGCGAAGACTCCCCCATTGCCGTGAGCGACCGTACCACCGCCGATACCGGACATGATCGCCCGAATGTCTCAATTCACAGTGGCTTACCCGAGCATTTCCACACCGCGTTGTTAACCGTGACGGCTGCTTTTTCCGCGTTTTCGCCGGTCGTTCCCGGTGGTCAGACTGTTCACTCCGGTCGTAGTGGTGTACACGATGTCAACCACCAGATCGGCGATCCGCCGACGAGATCGGCGGGAATCTGGAATGCTGCTGCGAAGGTCGTGCGAGGAGACGGGAAGGGCCATGGGGAAAGAGCGGAAGCCGGGTGATCTCGACCGTCGAATGGCGGCGTCGGTCGATCGCATGAGCCAGCGCGTGGACGCGTACACGGCGGGCTTGAAAAGGCCGCACGACGAGATCCGCCAGCAGGTCCGTGCCTTCGCCGCCGCCCAGTGGGGCGAGCCTGCCGGGATGGTGCACTTGGGGGAGGTCGGCCCCTCGTACACGGTGCCCGGCAGACGCGACGACGGGACGGTCAAGGGCAAGAAGCTGATCCGGCGGTTCCTCTGGAACATCGTCCGAGGCGTGTTCGGCGCGATCATGCACATCTTCGCGCTGTTCAACGGCGGCGGCGCGGGCAACGTGTTCAGCCGGTCCGGCACGGTGACCGGAGCCGAGGGCAGCCAGGCGGTCCGGTTCGTTGACGCGGCCAGGCCCGCCACAAGCGTCTGGCTTGTGTACTCCGCGTCGTACGTCGCTGCGCTCGACTCCGGGTCGGATGTCCGCGACCCCAAGAACATCCCGCCGGTAGTGGTCCTGTGGCACGCCGGACAGCCGTACATTCCCCGGGTGCACCGCGGCGTGGCCACGTGGGCCGACGGCTCGGAGTTCCACTACGTCCCGAGCCCGGAGGAAGCCAAGGTGGCCGCGCAGCAACGCAAGGACCGGCTGCGGGGCCCGTGAGGGCGCCCGGTCGAACTGGGCGCCCTTGGTCGTCAGCTCTTGATGGAGTTGAGCAACGCCGTGAAGGATGCGGCGTTCACGGTGAGGTGGCCGCCTGCCGGGTTCTTGCTGTCCCTGATGCCGGTCGACTCGACGCCGACGGTCACTTCGACGCAGGCGTTCTCCGGGTTGCTATGACTGCTCTTGCGCCACATCTTGCTGGTGCTCATCTTCCTGCGTGTTCACCCCTTATCGCTTTGATGGCTTTGATCGACTTCTGCGGCGAGGGAGCCGCGGCGGCGATGTCCTCCCACACGTTCGAGAGCGTCGCCACCACCGCGTCGTCACCAATCGTCTCGCCACCTGCCATGCTTTCCACGTAGGCGGAATCCGGCTCGTCGGATTCCGGATAACTCAGCAGGATCATCGTGCCCGAGTAGGGGCCCGGTGTGCAAAGGTCCAGCGGGAGCACCTGGATTGTCACGTTCGCCATCTTGGCCATCTCGACCAAGTGGTCCAGTTGGTCGACCATGACCGCACGGGTGCCGATGATCCGCCGGAGCGCCGCCTCGTCGATCAACGTGTGGATGTGCAGCGGGTTCCTCTTGCGGAGCACCATTTCCTGGCGATCGAGTCGTTCCGAGACAGCGCGCTCTTCCCAGCCGTCTCTGCGCAGCAGTTGACCAGGCAGAGCAACAGGCGGCGCACACGCCGTACCGGTCCGGACCCCGCAAGACCCGATGAGCGCGTGCGAAGGGTGCCGATGGCGACTGGACGTCATCCACCGGGAGATCGACACGATGACCGGGATGCGCTCGCACTGAGAAAGGCGCATCCCGGGTTCACGGTGTCAGCACTTCGTCTTGTAGAAGAACTCCGACTTCGTGGTCATGTCGTCCTTGGTCAGGGCGACGAGGGGTGCGGAGATGTTGCGCTGCACGCTCTTGCCTTCGATGGCCGCGATCGCCTGCTCGACGCCCGCCTTGCCGATCGTCGCCGGGTCCTGGGCGATGAGGGCCTGGAACGCCCCGTTCTTCAGACCGTCCACTTCCGACGGGCTCGCGTCGAACCCGACCAGTTGGATCGCGCCGACCTTGCCCGCGCTGCGCAGACCGGTCGCCGCGCCCTCACCGGTGTTGAGGTTCGTCGCGAACACGCCGACCAGGTCCGGGTTGCTGGCGACCGCAGCGGTCACCTTCTGCGCCGCCACGGACGGCTCGTTGTCGGTGAACTGGATGCCGATGGACTTCAGGTCCGGCGCCGCCTTCTTGAGCTCCTCCTCGAAACCCTTGGCCCGCGCCGCCGTTGTCGACGTGCCCGTCTTGGTGTCCAGCACCAGCACCGAGCCGGTCTTGCCACTGGTCAGCTTGGCCATGGTCTGCGCGGCCAGTTCACCGCCCTTGGTGTTGTCCGACGAGATGGACGACTCCGCGATGCTGGTGTCCTTCAGCGCGGTGTCCACCTCGATCACCTTGGCGCCGGTGTCCTTGATCTGCTTCATCTGCCGCGACATCGTCTGGTCGTCCGTCGGCGCGATCAGCAGCGCCGCGGGCTTCTTCGCGCCCAGCGCGGTCACGATCGGGGCCTGCAGCGTCGGGTCGAACTTGTCCGGCGCCTGGGTGTTGAGCGTGTAACCCGCTGCCTTCGCCGCTGCCTCCGCGCCGCACTGCATGGAGATGTAGAACGGCTCGTTCTTCACTCCCACAACGAGTTCGAGGTTCTTGTTGGACGGCGCCGCCGCGCCGCCGCTCTGGCTGCCGGAGTTGTTGTTCTGTCCGATCTGGCCACCGCAGCCCGCCACCAACGCGCCTGCGGCGAGCACCACCACGAGTGTCCTCGTTGACACCTGAGCCTCCTAGTTCTTGGACCGACGTCGGCGTTGCTGGTCGAACCACACGGCGGCGACGAGCACCGCGCCGACCGCGATCTGCTGCCAGTACTGCTGCACGTTGATGATGTTGAAACCCTTTTGCAGCACCGCGGGGATGAACACCCCGATCACGGTGCCGACGATCGTGCCGACCCCGCCGAAGAGGCTCGTTCCGCCGAGCACCACGCCGGCGATGGCGCTCAGGTTCAGCGTGACGTTCCCGGAGATGGTCGTGCCCTGGAAGTACGCCATCGACATGAATCCGGCGGCTCCGGCCAGGACCCCGGAGAGCAGGTACACGTTGGTCAGGTGCCGGGCCGCGCCGATCCCCGCGCGACGCGTGGCCTCCGCGTTCGACCCGATCGCGTACGTGTACCGCCCGAACCTCGTGGTGTGCAGCACCAGCCCGAACAGCACCGTGATCACCGCGGCCACCACGACCATGTTCGGGATGTTCCCCTCCAGCGTGCCGAAGCCGAGGATGTCGCTCAGCGCCGACGGGGCCGGGCGGATATCCGTGCCGTCGTTCAACAGCGACGCGGCGCCGAGCGCGGCACCGAGCGTGCCCAGCGTGACGATCAGCGGCGGGATGTTGGCCCGGGCCACCAGCAGGCCGTTGATCAGGCCCCACACCGCGCCGCCCGCGAGCGCCACGGCCAGGCCGACGGCGATCACGCCCCAGTCCGCCTGGCTGATCTGCTGGCCGGGACTTATCCACTGCATGGTCTTCGCGGAGATCATGCTCGCGAAGATCAGGACCGAACCGACCGACAGGTCGATCCCGCCGGTGATGATCACGAACGTCATGCCGACCGCGACCACGAGCAGGACCGACGTCTCGACGAACAGGTTCTGGAAGTTCAGGAACGTCAGGAACGTGTCCGGTGCCAGCGCGCCGAACACGACGACCAACGCCAGCAGCACCAGCGCGATCCAGAAAGTGTTGGCCGACAACAGCCGTGTGCGCAATGACCGCTGCTCAGTGGTCGGCACCGCATCAGTGGTCATGCGGCATCCTCCTGCACCAACGCCCCGGTCATCGCGCCGACCAGGTCCTCCAGCGACGCGTCGGCGGCGTTGAACCGCGCCACCCGCTTGCCGAGCCTGAGCACCTCGACCCGGTCGGACACCGAGAGCACCTCCGGCATGTTGTGGCTGATCAGCACGACCGCCATGCCCTCGTCCCGGACACGCCTGATCACGTCGAGCACCTTTTCCCGTTGCACCACACCGAGTGCGGCGGTGGGCTCGTCCATGAACACGACCTTGCTCGCCCACGCGACCGAGCGCGCCACCGCGACGCTTTGCCGCTGCCCACCGGACAACGAACCGATCGGCACGTCGACGTTCTGCAGTGTCACGCCGAAGCGCGCGAACTCCTCGGTGGCGCGCCTGCGCATCTCCGCCTTGTCCAGCACGCCGAGCTTGCCGAGCAGGCCCTTGCGGAAGATCTCCCTGCCGAGGAACAGATTCGCGGCCGGATCGAGGTGCGGTGCGACCGCCAGGTCCTGGTACACCGTCTCGATGCCCAGCCTGCGCGCGGCCACCGGCGAGTCGAGTGTGACCGGCTCACCCTCCAGCAGGATCGTGCCCGAGGTGGGGATCTCCGCCCCGGACAGGCATTTCACCAGCGTGGACTTCCCTGCGCCGTTGTCGCCGATCAGCGCGACGACCTCGCCCCGCCCGACTTCGAACGACGCGCCGCGCAGAGCCTCGACCGAGCCGTACCGCTTGACGATGTTCTGTGCCTGAAGGACCGGTGTCACTCTGCCACCTCCGGTGGCAGACAGCGAATGGCAACGATGTCACCTTCCACAGTGGCCTGCCCCGCCGCGTGCGGGAACACGTACGTGTCGCCCTTGGCCACAGGCACGTCACCGGTCTCGGTCCGGATCGTGCCCGAGCCTTCGAGCGCCACCAGGATCGAGAACGACGCGTCGAGGGCGGCGCCGCCGCGGATGCGTTGTGCGCGGAAGAAGCTCGCCGCGTCCGGGCCCAGCAGGTCCGTCACCGGGGACGAGTCCTCGGTGCGCCGGACGATCTGCTTGAGCCGGTCGGCGTCCCAGCCGGACCGGTCGACGCAGTCGAGCACGACGTCGTAGCCGAAGCCGAGGTGACCGCCTGCCTCCGAGTCGAGGAAGTCCTTCCACTCCAGCGTGACCGACAGGTCGGTCGGCTGCTGGAGTTCCACGATGAAGACCCCCGCGCCGATCGCGTGCGGCAGACCGGCCGGGACGAACACCGTGTCACCGGGGCGGACCGTGACCGGGTTCAGCGCGTCGAGCATCGCCGCGGTGTCCTGCTCGGCCACCCAGTCGGCGACGGTGGCGCCGGACTCGTCACCGCGGAATCCGATGTGGACGTTGCCGCCGTCGTCCGGTGTGCCGACGATGATCCACGCCTCGGTCTTGCCGAAGTGCGAGCCCATGTGCTTCCGGGCGAACGCGTCCGACGGGTGGCAGTGCACCGGCAGCCGCTGCCCGGCGTCGAGCAGCTTCACCAGCACCGCGGGATCGCCGCCGAACCTGGCCGAATGCGCCGTGCCCAGCCAGTTCTCCGGGTGTTGCCGCACCGCGTCGCGCAGCCACTGACCGTTGCCCAGCATGGTCAGGCCGTCGGTTTCCTTGCCGTATCGCGTGGTCGTCGACCCGACCCAGTCCTCCGGTCCGTGGTCGGTGCGTGCGTTGCCGACGCCTCTGAGCGCCTCGATCGAGTCGCCGCCCGCGTAGAACTGCGTCGGCTGGTTGGCCGGCAGCCAGACCGGGTTCGACCCCGCTGCGACGTCTGCCGGAACATCTGGGCTGTTCAAGGGCGTACCTCTCCCGATCCGCGAGGGATGATGGTGGCCGGCAGCACGATCCTGCGCGGCGGTGACGTGTCGCCCTCCATCCGGGCGAACAGCAACTCGGCGGCGGCCCGGCCCATCGCGCCGATGTCGTGCGCGAGCACGGTCACCGGCGGGTCGAGCAGATCGGCCAGTTCGAAGTCGTCGAACCCGGCCAGTGCGGGCCGCGCGTCCAGCGCGCTCAACGCACGCAACACCATGATGGTGATCCGGTTGTTGCCGGTGATCAACGCGGTCGCGGGGTCGGCACCGGACACCAGGCGGCGCACCGAACCCGCCACGCCCGCGTCCGAGTGCGGCCCCATCACCACGAGCTTCTCGTCGTAGGCGATCCCGGCCTTGGCGCAGCCCTCGCGAAAGCCGCGCAAGCGTTCGCTCGCGGTGAAGATGTCCGGCGCGTCGCCGAGGAAGGCGATCCGCTTGTGGCCGTGCCCGGCCAGGTGGTCCACCACCGCCGCGGTGCCGCCGAGGTTGTCGACCAGCACGGTGTCGGCCACGACGTCGCCCGCGGGCCGGTCGACGAACACGACCGGCGTGCCCGCGCGCATCTCCGGAACCAGGTAACCGTGCTGCACCCCGGCGGGGACGACGATCAGCCCGTCCACCCGGCGTGAGCAGAACTCCAGCGCCAGTTCGCGTTCCCTGGCCGGGTCCTCGGCCGACGACCCGGTCAGCACCTGTCTGCCGAACGTCCGCGCCACCTCTTCGACCGCTCTGGTCAGCACCGAGTAGAACGGGTTGCCGACGTCCTCGAGCACCAGGCCGATGGTCCCGGTGGACATGCCCCTGCGCAGGTTGCGGGCGCCGAGGTTGCGGCGGAATCCCAGCTGTTCGATCGCGGCCAGCACGCGCTCAGCGGTGTCGGGGTGGACACCTGGCTCGTCGTTGACCACCCTGGAGACAGTTTTGATGCTCACGCCGGCGAGCCGCGCGACGTCGCTCATGGTCGCACGGCGGACCTTGCGTGTCCCTGGTTCCGACAACGTTGTCATGGTGGCGCCGAGTATCACGCCAGCCACTGACCATGTCAACGGTTACTCCAGGGTCAACAGTGAGGGGTTGACGAACGTGGCAACGCTGCGCAGTGTGACCGATACGAACGGTTGATACCGACAAGGTTGTCAGTCAATCCGGGAGGCGATCGGGTACATGTCACGCAGCAGATGGTTGGCGGCGATGGTGACCCTGGGGGTCGCGTTAGGGGTGGTCAGCGCCCCTGCGGCGACGAGCCAGTCGCGAGCGGCCGTCGAGGACTTAGCGAAGTTCGTGAACCCCTATGTCGGAACGAAACCAGGTGGTGCCGACCACGGCACGGGCGGCGGCGCGGGCAACACGTTCCCCGGCGCGGTGGTGCCGTTCGGGATGGTGCAGTGGAGCCCGGACACCGTCACACACCAGCACGGCGGTTATTACTACGACGACACCAGGATCAAGGGCTTCAGCCTGACCCACCTGTCCGGTGCAGGATGTAGTACGTACCAGGACATCCCGTTCATGCCGTTCGTCGGCCAGGTGACCACGTCCCCGGCGGCGGACCCGAACCGATACATCGCGAAGTTCAACCGCGCCAACGAGACCGCGACGCCCGGGTACTACGGCGTGACGCTCGGCTCCGGCGCGAAGGTCGAGCTCACGGCGACCCAACGCACCGGTGCGGGACGCCTGCGGTTCCCCGCAGGCGCGATGTCGACCTTGCTGGTCAACACGTCCGGCTCGGTCGCGGGCACCGAGGACGCGGAGACCGTGATCGGCACGGACTCCATCAGCGGCTGGGCGACCAGTGGCAAGTTCTGCGGTGCGAACCACCGCTACCGCGTCTACTTCCACGCCCAGTTCGACCGGCCGTTCGAATCGGTCGGCACGTGGAAGAACGGCACGGTCACGCAGGGCAAGCGCGCGGAACGCGGCGGCTCGCCGCCGAAGGTGGACCTCGACGCGGTCGACGCGCCGAAAACCACCGACCGGGCCGGGAAGCCCGCCAAGCGCTCGCTCGCGCCGATGGACACCACGGTGTCCGGACCCGGCTCGGGCGGGTTCGTGACGTTCGACTCCTTCGAGTCCGACACCGTCAACGTCCGAGTGGGACTGTCGTTTGTGTCCGTCGACGGCGCCAAGGGCAACCTTGCGGCCGAGAACGGCACGTTCGACCAGGTCAAGGGCGACGCACGGGCTGCGTGGAACGCCAAGCTGAACCAGATCCAGGTCAAAGGCGGCACACCGGACGAGCGGACGACCTTCTACACCTCGCTCTACCACGCGTTGATCCAGCCGAACGTCTTCTCCGACGCGGACGGCCGCTACGCCGGGTTCGACGGCCGCGTCCACACCACCGACCGCCCGGTGTACACGAACTTCTCCGGCTGGGACGTCTACCGCTCGCAGTTCCAGCTGCTCGCCCTGCTGGCGCCGAAGGAAGCGTCGGACATCGCGCGGTCGATGATGCTCTACGCCGAGCAAGGCGGGGCGTGGGACCGCTGGACGGTGGCCAACGGGTACACCGGCGTGATGAACGGCGACCCGTACCACATCATCGTGTCGACGGCGTACGCCTTCGGCGCCAAGGATTTCGACGCGTCCAAGGCGTTGTTGCTGATGCTGCGCGGGGCGACCCAGCCGACCCAGGGATACGTCGAACGTCCCGGTCTTGAGGACTACCAGTCGCTCGGCTACGTCCCGATGGGCGCACCGAACGTGTGGGGCCCGGCCGCGACCACACTGGAGTACACCAGTGCGGACTTCGCGATCGCCGAACTGGCACGCAGGCTCGGCGACACCGCGACCTGGAGCGCGTTCATGAAACGCGCCCAGAACTGGCAGAACCTCTACAACCCTGGCAACGGTTACCTCAACCCGCGCAACAAGGACGGCTCGTTCACGTCCTTCAACCCGGCCAGCAGCGATGGCTGGGTCGAAGGAAACGGCGCACAGTACGCGTGGATGGTCCCGTACAACCCGCGTGGCCTGTTCAACGCCATGGGTGGCGACGCGACCGTGGTGAACCGGCTCGACACGTTCTTCAAGGAGCTCAACGCGGGACCGGGAAAACCGTTCGCGTTCATGGGCAACGAACCGAACTCACACGTCACCTGGCTCTACAACTACGCCGGTGCGCCGCAGAAGACGCAGCAGATCACCCGCAAGGTTTTGACGGAGTTGTACAGCCCCAAGGAGAACGGTCTGGTCGGCAACGACGACCTCGGCCAGCTGTCCTCGTGGTACGTGTGGGCGGCGATGGGGATGTACCCGATGATCCCCGGCCGGGCCGAACTCGTGCTCAATGGCCCGCTGTTCGAGGAGATCGTGGTGACCAGGCCGAACGGGGCCAAGCTGACCATCCGCGGCAAGGGCGCGAACTCGAAGACGCCCTACGTCGAGAGCCTGCGGTTCAACGACCGGCCGTCGACCAGGACGTGGCTGCCGGAGTCCTTTGTGGAACGCGGCGGTACGGTCGACTTCACGATGTCCGCCACCCCGTCCACGTGGGGCGCGGGGCCCGGCGACGCGCCACCGTCCTTCCGGGACGCCGAAGTCGGCCAGCGCGGCTACGTCTCCCCCGGGCGGCTCGTCCTCCCGGCGGGCACGACCGGGTTCGTGGAGATCGGGGCGCAGGACTTCTCCGGTGACGGCGCGAAGCTGACGTGGACAGCGCCGGGACCGCCGGGAATCTCGGTCATCCCTGGCGGCAGCGAGCTGATCGTCCCGCCGGGTGCCAAGGCGGGCAGATCGGTGGCGGTCCGCGTCGAGCCGGGCACCCCGGAGGCCACCTACCAGGTCGTCGTGAAGTTCAACGGGCCGCAGGGCGCGTTGCAGAGCGCGACGCTGCAGATCCTGGTTGCCCAGCCCGGGAGTCTGCGATCTGCCTACGACAACGTCGGGATATCCCCGGACAACGCGATGTCGGTGGCGAACTTCGACAACGTCGGCTTCAGCTACTCGGCCAACGCGTTGGCCAACGGCGGGCTCAAGCCAGGCGGGACGGTCACAGTGGACGGTCTGACGCACACGTGGCCGGTCACCGACGTCGGGGAGCCGGACAACGTGATCGCGAACGGACAGACGGTGAACGTCCAGGCGGCGGCAGGCGCGACCAAGCTGGCTTTCCTGGGCAGCGCTGCCAACGGCACCGCGTCCGGCCAGCTCGCCATCACCTACACCGACGGTTCCACGCAGCAGGCGCAGATCGGGTTCTCCGACTGGACGCTGGGCGGCGGCGGGCAGCAGCCGTCGTTCGGCAACCGGGTCGCGGTCACGTCCTCGTACCGCAACTCGGTCAACGGATCATCACAGGGGTTGAACACCTACGTGTTCGCGACCGAGCCGGTGGGCCTCGATCCGTCCAAACAGGTCAGGAGCGTCACTTTGCCGCCCTCTGTATCCGGTGGAACGCTGCACGTGTTCACCGTGGCGGCGGGGTAGGCCGAACGGACTAATCGAACGGCTGATATTTGTATCGAGTGGGCCGCCCCGCACGCGATTCGCGCGCGGGGCGGGTTACCTTGCCCCCATGACCGGTAATGGGGGAGATGCGATCGTCGTCTCCGGTATCCGCAAGAGCTACGGGGATCTCACCGCTGTCGACGGCGTGTCGTTCACCGTGGCCGAAGGCGAGTTCTTCGGCATACTGGGGCCGAACGGCGCGGGCAAGACGACCACGCTGGAGATGGTCGAGGGGCTGCGCGAGCCCGACGCGGGCAGCGTGACGCTGCTCGGCCAGAACCCGTGGCCGCGCAAAGTGGACCTGCTGCCGAGGATCGGCGTCCAGCTGCAGGCGTCCGCCTTCTTCGACAAGCTGACCGCACGGGAGCAGTTGGAGACGTTCTCCTCGCTGTACGGCTCCGGCACCAGGAACATCGACGAGATGCTCGAGGTGGTCGGCCTGGCCGACAAGGCCGACACCAGGGAGGACAAGCTCTCCGGCGGCCAGCGGCAGCGGCTGTCGATCGCGTGCGCACTGGCGCACGACCCGGACATCGTCTTCCTCGACGAGCCGACGGCCGCGCTGGACCCGCAGGCGAGGCGCAACCTCTGGGACGTGCTGCGGGAAATTCGCTCACGGGGCAAGACGATCGTGTACACCACGCACTACCTCGACGAGGCCGAGGTGCTGTGCGACCGCGTGGCGATCATGGACCACGGCACCATCCTGGCGATGGACACACCCGCGGCGCTGGTTCGAGGGCTGGACGCGCCCACCCACATCATGCTCGAACACGGCGCGCTGCGACTGGACGAGGTCCGCGGCTTCGCCGGAGTCGACGACGCGACAGACGACGGGACGACGTTGACCATCTCCACCCGCAAGCCCGCGCCGGTGCTCGGTGCGCTGGCCGAACGCGGAACCCTCGACGGGCTCCAGGTCCGCACCGCCACCCTCGAGGACGTGTTCCTCGAGCTGACCGGACGGGAGTACCGGGCATGAGTGCGTTCAAGAGCCTGTCCGTCGCCGGTGCGAAGGCCTTCGTCCGCGACAAGGCCGCACTGTTCTTCATCCTGCTGTTCCCGTTGATGTTCCTGGTCATCTTCGGCTTGCTGTTCCGGGACTCGGGCACCGACAAGATCAAACTCGCGGTGGTCGGCGACAGCCCGGTCGCGCAGGCGCTCAGGCAGATCCCGGCGGTCGAGACGCAGTCCTTCGACAACGCGGACGCGGCCATCGAGAAGGTGAAGTCCGGTGACCTGCCCGGCGCGGTGATCGTGAACGGCACCGACGTGCAACTGCGGTTCGCCGCGAGCGACCAGACCAAGGCGGGGATCGTCAACGGGCTGGTGTCCAGTGTGGTCGACAAGGCCAACATCGCCGCAACCGGCCAGCCGCCCCGGTTCAGCCTGCGGCAGAGCCAGGTCGAGGACAGCTCGCTGAACGCGATCCAGTACCTGACGCCGGGCATCCTCAGCTGGGCGGTGGCGTCGGCAGGCGTGTTCGGCACGGCGATGACGTTCGTGCAGTGGCGCAAGAAACAGGTGCTGCGAAGGTTGTGGCTCGCCCCGGTGTCGCCGACGTCCGTGCTGCTGTCCCGTGTCGGCGTCACGCTCGGCATCGCCGTCGTGCAGGCTGTGGTGTTCGTCGGGATCGCCAGCCTGCCGATGTTCGGGCTGAGACTGGCGGGCACGTGGTGGCTGGCCATCCCGGTCTTCCTGTTGGGCGCGCTGGCTTTCTTCACCATCGGGATGCTGATCGGGTCCTTCGCCAAGACCGAGGAAGCGTCGACGGCCGCCGCGCAGATCGTGGTGCTGCCGATGGCGTTCCTGTCCGGCACGTTCTTCCCGATCGACCGGGCACCGGGCTGGCTGCAGACCGTCTCGCAGATCTTCCCGTTGCGGCACATGAACGACGGCATGCAGGACTTCCTCGTCCGCGGCAAGGGGATCGAGGCGTTGCTGTTGCCCGGCGGGATCCTGCTCGGGTTCACACTGGTCGTCGGCTTCATCGCGGCCAAGGTGTTCCGCTGGGAAGGCAACTGACCCGGGCAACCAATGTGGCCTTCGTGGCGTTTGGCGCAACGAAAGCCACATTGGTTGCACGCTTTTTCCGGTGCAAAACCGGACACCGGCCGTATCGGGCGGCTAACCGCGGGTGGTCAGCTTCTTCAGGTGCAACGGGAGCGTCAGCACGAAGCTGACGATTCCCACGATGATCGCGCCGAAGAAACCCGCCCAGAAGCCGGTCACCTCGAAGGGCAGGTCCAGTTCGACGGCCAGCCAGCCGGTGAACCAGAACAGCAGGCCGTTGACCACCAGGCCGAGCAGGCCGAGCGTGAGGATGTACCCGACGCAGCCCACGATCTTGGCTATCGGCTTGAGGATCAGGTTGACCAGGCCGAACAGCAGCGCGACGCCGATCAGGGTGCCGATGCGGGCACCCGTCGACCCGGTGAGCAGGTTGATCCCCGGCAGGATGGTCGCCGCCCAGACGGCGACGGCCGAGGCGAGCACTCGATACACGAATTCCACGGCGCCACTGTCCCACTGTTGGCGCGGCCCGTGCGGGTTTCTCCGCCGGATGGGCGTGGCGGGTGCCGCTGACCGATGTGTCACCCGATGTCCGACTGCCGGATATACTTTGGACACGATGGTTGTGACCTCTCGGGGCATTCGTGTGCCCGCAGGGGTGATTCGCCGTACTTTTGTGGTGTGAGCGTTGCGGTTCTCATTGCCGTGACCGCCGGAGCGGTGGTGGCGTCGAAGTTCGGCCTCGTGGTGTGGGCTTCGCTGCTTGTGCTGCTCGCGGCGTATTTCACTGGCGTCTCGGTCGGCCGCCGGACGGCGGCTGTTTCTGTTTTGGTTGCCATCGCCGGATTTGCGGTGGCTGCCACATTTGTCGCCGGTGACTGGTGGAGCGGATTCGGCCCGCTGATCCCCGCGGCACTGCTCGCGGGTGCCGCGCTGGGCAACGCGGTCCGAACCGGACGGGAAAGCGCGGCGATCCGTGCGGCCAGCACCAAAGTGCTCGAGGAACTCGGTTCGCTGCTCGGCGTGCTGCGTGATCCCGTGCTGGACCTGGATCTGGACAGCCTGCTCGACGACCGCGTCGAGGTCACGGTGGTCGGCGAACAGCGGTCGCTGCCCGCGCCCGTCGACGTGACGGTGTACCGGGTCGTCCAGGAATCCATTGCCAACGCGAGGAAGTACGGCACCGGCTGGGTGCAGCTGACGATGGAGTACGAGCCGGACCGGATCGTGATCGAGGTCCGCAACGAGCGGGGGGCGGGCGCGCCGCGGCGCGGTTCCGGCTACGGCCTGATCGGCCTGCGGGAACGGGTGGCCCTTGTGGACGGACAACTCAGCGCCGGACCGGAGGGCAAGGACTTCGTGATCCGCGCCGTCCTCTGACCCCTCGTGAGTGTTCTGGCCGGTTCCAACCGGCCAAAACACTCACGAGAGGTGGTCAGAACAGGGCGCTGGCCAGGTCGCGACGGGCCTTGGCCACCCTCGGGTCGTCGCTCGGGAACAGCCCGAACAGCTCGACCAGGTGAGAGCGCACTTTGTCCCTGTCGTCGCCCGCGGTGTTGCGGACGGCGCTGATCAACCGGGCGAACGCCGCGTCGACCTGCTGCTGCGCCACCTCGACATCGGCGGCCGCGAGCTGGGCGTCGACGTCCGACGGGTCCGCGTCCGCCTTGCCGACCGCGCTCGGGTCGGCCGCCTCGGCGCGCGCGGTGAACCGCACCTGCGCCAACGCGGCCTTGACCTCCTCGTTGCCCGGCTCGACGTCGAGGATCTGCTGGTAGGCCTGCTCGGCCGCGGCGAAGTCGCCGCGTTCGAACGCGTCCTCGGCCGCCACCAGCCGCGGGTCCACCGGCTCTTCGACCGGCTCGGGGGCTTCGCCACCCTGGGCGGCGCCTGCCTCGGCGGCCGCGATGCCCGGCAGGCGGTCGCGCAACGCGTCCAGCAGCGCGGAGATCCACTGGCGGATCTGCGGCTCGGGCTGCGCCCCGGAGAACGCGTCGACCGGCTGGCCGCCCGCGATCGCCACGATCGTCGGGATCGACTGGACGCCGAACAGCTGCGCGATCCGCGGGTTGGCGTCGACGTCGACCTTGGCGAGCACCCAGGCGCCGCCGCTCGCGTTGGCGAGCCGTTCGAGCACCGGTGACAGCTGCTTGCACGGGCCACACCATTCGGCCCACAGGTCGACGACCACCGGGACCTGCAGCGAACGCTCGACCACGTCCGCCTGGAAGGTCGCCTCGGTGACGTCGAAGACGAACGGACCGCCCGCCGCGGGCGCGTCACCGTCCGCCGGAGCGGCTGCCGCGGGCCTGGTGGGCGCCTGACGTGCGGCATCCGCCCGCGCCTTGAGCGCCGACAGGTCGACGGCGCCGGACAGAGCCGCGGACATGGCGGCCGTCTGACGTGGATTTGGCCTTGTCACACATCTATCCTGGCACGTTCCGTTGCCCAGGTCAGGGCGGGCTGCCGCACAACGCCAGGTGTGTGCGGCACCACATCCGATCGCCGCTGTTCAGGACAGCTCAGGACACCTCAGGACAACTCTTTGACGACGTCGAGCGCCATCGGGTTCTGCCGCATCGCCGCGTTCTGCGCGCCCAGCGCGAGCGCGAGCGGCCGCATCAGCTCGGCCAGCCGCCGCGTCTTCTCGTCGCCCAGCGCGCGCCACGGGTACTCGGCGGCCTCGTCGGTCCGGCGTTCGATGTCCGCCCGCAACGCGGTCCCGGCCTCGGTGATCACGCTGTCCCGGATCAGTCCGCGGTCGGCGAGCCGGTCCCCGGCCGCCGCCCATTCCTCTTCGGACCACCCACGGGCCACACGCATGTACGCCGGGTCGACACCCTGGTCCGCCGCGAACAGCACCAGGGTCTCCACCGGGTCCAGCGGCGCGGCGACCAGCGCGGCCACGTGCCCGTCGCCCCTGGACTCACGCAGGACGGTCGTGGCGTGCCACAGCTTGAGACGGGGCTGTTCGGGCACCGCCAGGATGGCGTTGGCCGCGCCGAGCGGCCGACCGGCGGTCGGCGCGTTCCGCGCCGCTTCCAGCGCCAGTTCGGCCGCCTCGGTCACGTCACGGTCGCCCAGCATCCGCGTGAGCGCGCCGTCGGCGCCCTTGAGGCGTGTTTCGAGGTACTGCTCGGGCGACGCGACCTGCCACGCGTCCGGAATTGCGCGCCGGACCATCCACGGGTGGAAGTTGTAGAACGACGAAACGACTATCTCGGGCGCGACCGCGCCGAGCGGTGCGGCTCGCATGCCGAAGTAGCCCATCCACCCGCCCTTGCAGCCCAGCGCGTCCGTGGCGGCGCGGGACTCCGGTGTGAAGTAGGTGACGTCGTGGTAGGTCTCGAACAGCAGCCACATGCCGCGGCTGTGACCACCGGGGTTACTGGGCAAGGTAGCGCTCCACCCGCTCGACCTTGGCCGTGAGCTGGTCGGTGTGACCCGGCCGGATGTCCGCTTTGAGCACGAGGCTGACCCGGGGCGCGTCGGCCTGCAGGACGTCGACGGCCTTCTTGACCACCGCCATGACCTCGTCCCATTCGCCCTCTATCTCGGTGAACATCGCGCTCGTGCGGTTGGGCAGACCGGACTCACGCACCACCTTGACGGCTCGTGCGACCGCCTCGGCCACACTGTCGGACTCACCACCGAGTGGTGCGACGCTGAACGCCACGAGCATGTGGCTCTCCTTTCCGCTTCGCTGTCCGTATGGATACCTGCTGGTAGCTTTTTGCGCCATGACGTCTCGCCCGTTGCCGTTCGACCCGATCGCCCGCGCAGCCGAACTGTGGGAGGAGCGAATCGGACCGTCGGAGGCGATGGCCGCGGTGACCGGCGTCATGCGGGTGCAGCAGATCATCCAGTCCGCCGTGGACGGCGCACTACGTCCGCACGGCCTGACTTTCGCCCGCTACGAGGCGCTGGTGCTGCTGTCGTTCTCCAAGCGCGGCAGCCTCCCGATGCGGGTGATGGGTGAACGGCTGCAACTGCACCCGACGAGCGTCACGAACATCGTCGACCGCCTCGAAGCCGACGGTCTGGTCAAGCGCACCCCGCACCCCACTGACCGCCGCACGACGCTGACCGAGATCACGCAGGCGGGCCGGGATCGGCGGGAAGCCGCGACAAAGGCCGTCACCGACATCGACTTCGGGCTGCGCGGCCTGACCTCCCGGCAGACCAGGCAGCTGTCGGATCTGCTTGCCCGGGTGCGGAAATCGGTCGGCGACTTCACCGACTGAGTGCTTGACTGCGGGGTATGTCTTGGACCGCCCCCGAAGTAGCCAGGCCCGACGGCCCGTTCGTCGGCGACGAGCGCGCCGTCCTGCTGGAATTCCTCGAGTACCAGCGCGCGACCCTGTTGTGGAAGTGCTCCGGCCTGACCGGTGAACAGCTGGCCCGGCGGGGCGTGTCGCCCTCGCCCTTGTCCCTGATCGGACTCGTCCGGCACATGACCGACGTCGAAGCTGGCTGGTTCGTCCAGCGGGTGGCGGGCGAACCCCCGGAGTTCCGGTTCTTCGACGTCGCGCCCGACGACTTCGAATTCACCGACGCGTCGGCCGAAACGGCGGAAGAGGACTATGCCCACCTGCTGGCGGCCATGGACAAAAGCCGGGCGGCACTGGCCGGTGTGTCGCTCGACCACACCTTCGAACACCCCAAGATGGGCACGGTCAGCACCCGCTGGGTCGTTGCGCACATGATCGAGGAATACGCCCGGCACAACGGGCACGCCGATTTCCTGCGTGAGCAGATCGACGGCGAGACAGGCGAATAACGAAAACGGCCCCTGTCGCGCCGGAACGCGACAGGGGCCGGTGGTGAGCGGGGGATCAGGCGAAGCGGGCGGTGCATTCCTTGGCGTTGGTGTAACCGATCCGGAATGCCTCGACCCTGGCGAAACCGGCCTTCACCGGGTCGCCGTTGATGTCGGCGGCGATCAGGCTCTTGCCCATCAGCATCTCCGCGACGGCCTCGTCGAGGTCACCCGGGGACATCCGCAGCACGTTCTCGCCGGACGCGGGCCGCTCCGCGACCTTCGCCCACGCGCCCGTCAGACACGCTGTGCGCAGCGCGGCTTTCTCGTTGTCGAGCGGGAGGTTGCTGTTCTTCTGGATGGCCATCGTGTAGCGGGACGCGATTTCCGCGAACGCCGCGAAGTCGCCGATGCCCACGCCGTCCTCACCGATCTCCTGGCCGCGTTTCGGCGGTGTGCCGAGCGCCGCGAGTTTCTTGCCGTCCAGCACCACAGTGTTGTCCGACGGGCAGTACGCGACCGGTTCGGTGGACTTGCCGTCCTGGCAGCGCGAGCCGTTGTCCTTGAGCTCGGGCAGCTTGGCGCCGCTGGCCTTGAACGCCTCGTCCAGGCTGATCTTGATCTTGCGGATCTTGTCCGCGTCGACCTTCACGTTGCCCTGGTTCTTGTCCCGTTCGGCGAACTTCTCCTCGCTGATCCGGGCGTCGACCTCTTTCTGGTCCATCTTCGCGCACGTCTTCGGGCCGTTGCTGAACCCGGCCTGGAACGCGTACACCCGGTCCCACGCCAGACCGTGCGCGCCCTGCTTGTTCGCGTCGGTGCCCGCGGGGTCGCGGATGAAGAACATGGTGGCGAGGATCTTGTTGAGGCCCTCACCGGTGGAGATCTGGAACCGCTTGGACTTGCCGTCGGCGATCCACCGGAAGAAGCCGCCCGCGTAGCAGTCGGCCTGCTGTTCCTTCACGATCGTCTTCGTGGCCTGCGTGATGCCGCTCTTGGGCCCGAGTTTGAACTGGACGGCGTGCCCGACCTCGTGGGCGAGCACCGTCACCGCGGACATCTTTCCGAACTGCTTGTCCAGGTCCGGCAACAGCACACCGCGGTCCCACGCGATGCTGTCGTCGAGGCTGCAGTAGAAGGCGTTGACCAGCCCGGCCGTCGACGTCTGGCAGATCCGCAGCGCCTTGCCCTTCGAGTCGTACGACACCAGCCGCGCCAGCGGCTCGAACTTCTGGCCCTCGAAGTCCGCGGGCATCCGTTCGCCCCAGTACTCGTACAGATCGGCGAGCGCACCCAACGCGAGCTGATCCATGTCGCCGTTGTCGGCGTTCTCAGCTGTCAGGTCCACCTTGGGGGCGCCGTCACGGGGTCCACTGCGTACTTGGTCGTCGTTCGTCACGGGCAGGCCGGCGACCGAGCCCGGGTCGACATCACCCTCGGCTTTGGGGTTGCCAGGCACCGGTGACGCGCAGCTGACCAGCACAAGTACGGCGCCTGCGAGCGCCAACGGGAGATATGACCGCACGGGGGCACCCTAGCGGTCACCACGACATGGCACGCGGCAATCGGGACAAAGGTGGCAACAGTTACGTCAGCGCAGGTCGCAGGCGTTGAGTCCGTCCACCGCGCCTGTCCGGAACGCTGCTACGCGTTCGAATCCGGTCGCCGGTGCCTTGCCGTCGACATCCCGCGCGGGGTAGTCGTAACCCAGCAGCACCTGGACCGCTTCGTCCAGGTCACCCGGCGACAGCGTGAACACGCCGTTGCCTTCCCTCGTGAGTAGGAACTTGCTGTACGCGCCGGAGACGCACAGCACTGTCCGCTGCGCTTCGGCGCCGGTCAGCGGCTTGTCCAGCACGGCGAGCAGGCCGACGGCGTACCGGCTGCTCACGATCGTCCCGGTGGCCCAGTCGCCGATCTTGGTGTGCAGGTCGGTCAGCTTGCCCTTGGTCTGCATGTCGATGGTCTTGTCGTCCGGGCAGTACGCCACCGGGCCCTGGTCGCCCTTGCTGCACCGCGGCGCGCTGGTCACCTTGTCCAGCTTCGGCGTGGGCCACTGCTTGCCGAGCTTGTCCGCGGCGCTCTTCATGAACGCGTTCAGGTCCGGTTCGAGCTGCTGGACGGCCTGGTCGAACGGCAGGTTGCCGCCGGTGGCCTCGTCCTGCCTGCTGATGAACCCGCGCTGGGTGAACACCCGGTTGTCGACCGTGATCTCCGAGCAGAGCTTCGCGCCCTTCTCGAACCCGTCCTGGAACGCCGAGACGCGGTCGAAGGCGTCACCGTGCGCGCCCTCGGCGGTCTGCTCGGTGCCGACCGGGTCCTTGAACAGGACCATCGCCTCGAGCGCCGGGTCGAGCGACTCCCGGTCCAGTCGCAGGTTCGCGGCCTTGCCGTCGGACACCCAGCGGACGAATGAGCCCGCGTAGCAGTCGGCCTGCGATTCGAGCAGGATCGTCGGGTAACGCTGGGGGTCGCTGCGTTGTTTCTGCTGCGTGATGCCCGCCCGACGCTGCACCGCGTGGCCCATTTCGTGCGCCAGCACCAGCATCACCGCAGCCTCGCCGAACTTCTCCTTCAGCACGGGCAGCAGCGACGCGCGGTCCCACGCGATGACGTCGGCCGACGGGCAGTAGAAGGCGTTGCCCTCCACGTCCGAGGCCTGGTCGGTGCACGGTGGCGGCGGGGCGGCCTTGTCACTCGTGTCCACCGAGTAGTACCCGCCGCGCAACGGCTCCCACCGCTTGCCGTCGAACGTGGCGGGATAACCGTCCTCCCAGAACTTCTCCACGTCCTTGACCACCGTGCCGGCGAGCTTGTCGATCTCGCCGCCGTCGGTGTTGTTGATGAAGGACGTGTCGATGTCCTCCTGGTTGTCGGGGTTGAGCACGCGGCCGGCGCCCAAGGGCGTGCCCTGCACCGAGACCGTGCACGCGGACAACACGACAGCACTGACGAGCACCGCACTGACTACGCCGAACGACCGGATCACCCCTCAAGTGTGCCTGTTCTCGTGCCCTTGAGGGGGACCGATCATGTGCCGAACCGATATCGGCGCCCCGAAGTGCGGATCAGGTCTGGAAGCGGGCGAGTGCCCTGATCTTGTTCGTCGCGTCGAGCGCGGCGACCTTGTAGGCCTCCGACAGCGTCGGGTAGTTGAAGATCGCGTCGACGAGGTAGTCGACGGTGCCGCCGCAGCCCATCACGGCCTGCCCGATGTGCACCAGATCCGTCGCACCCGTGCCGAACACGTGCACGCCGAGGAGCTTGCGGTCTGTTGTGGACACGAGCAGTTTCAGCATCCCGTACGAGTCACCGGCGATCTGGCCCCTGGCGAGCTCGCGGTACCTTGCCGTACCAGTCTCGTACGGCACCGATGACGTGGTCAGTTCCGCCTCGGTCGCGCCGACGTACGAGATCTCCGGAATCGTGTAGATGCCGATGGGTTGCAGTGCCGCCAGTTCGTTGGCCGGTTCGTCGAACGCGTGGTACGCCGCGAGCCTGCCCTGGTCCATCGAGGTGGCGGCCAGCGCGGGAAAGCCGATCACGTCACCGACCGCGTAGATGTGGCCGACCGGCGTCTGGAAGTGCGGGCCGACCTCCAGCCTGCCGCGCTTGTCCGCTTCGAGACCGGCCTTGTCCAGCGCGAGTTCGTCGGTCACGCCCTGACGGCCCGCCGAGTACATCACCGCTTCCGCCGGGATCCGCTTGCCGCTGGCCAGCGTGGTCACCGTGGCGTGCTCGTTCACGGCGACGTCGACGACCTTCTCGCCGAAGCGGAACGTCACCGCCAGGTCGCGCAGGTGGAACTTGAGCGACTCGACGATCTCCGGGTCGCAGAACTCCAGCATCCGTTCCCGCTGTTCGACCACGGTCACCCGGCAGCCGAGCGCGGCGAACATCGACGCGTACTCGATGCCGATCACACCGGCGCCGACCACGACCATGGACGCGGGAATGGTCTCCATCTGCAGGATCTCGTCGGAGTCGAGCACCCTCGCCTCGTCGAAGTCGACGGCGTTCGGTCTGGCCGGACGCGTCCCGGTGGCGATCACGATCTTGTCGCCGCTGATCGCCGTGCGCGCACGCCCCTCGACCGCGACGGTGTGCGGGTCGACGAACTTCGCGAGCCCGTCGATGATGTCGACGTGGTTGCGCAGCAACTGCGCGCGCACGACCTCGACCTCCCGGCCGATCACGTGCTGCGTGCGGGACAGCAGGTCGGCGATCGTGATGTCCTGTTTGACCCGGTAGCTCGCGCCGTACAGCTCCCGCTGCGCCATTCCGGTCAGGTACAACACCGCCTCGCGCAACGTCTTCGACGGGATGGTGCCCGTGTTGACGCAGACGCCGCCGATCATGTCGTGCTTGTCCACGATGGCGACTCGTTTGCCGAGTTTGGCGGCGGCGATCGCGGCCTTCTGCCCGCCGGGCCCGGATCCGATGACGATCAAGTCATAGTCGTGCGCAGTCACGCCTACAGCCTGCCATCTCCCGGGCCATCGCGAGTGTTCAAGCGGGTTAGAACCGGCCTAAACACTCACGAGTGGGTTACGCGGGTACCAGCCAGATGACGCCCTGCGGCGGGAGTTGCAGCACGGCGGACGCCGGTCGGCCGTGCCAGGGCCTGCCGGTGGCTTCGACGTCGCCGTAGTTGCCCACGCCCGACCCGCCGTACGTCTGCGCGTCCGTGTTCAGGACTTCACGCCAGTGGCCCGTCTTGGGCAGGCCGACGCGGTAGTCGTTGTGCGGCATGCCCGCGAAGTTCGCGATGCACACGACCGTGCTGTCGTCGGCCGGGTCGATCCGGACGAAGGACAGCACGTTCCCGGCGGCGTCGTTCGCGTCGATCCACGAGAAGCCCTCCGGTGCCGTGTCGGCCGCGAACATCGCCGAGTTGTCCCGGTAGACCGTGTTGAGGTCGCCGACCAGCTTGCGGATCCCCGCGTGCAGCGGATCGTCCAGCAGGTGCCAGTCCAGCGAACGGGACTCCGACCACTCGTCGACCTGGCCGAACTCGCCACCCATGAACAACATCTGCTTGCCGGGGTGCGCCCACATGAAGGCCAGCAGCGCGCGGACACCCGCGGCCTTGTTCCAGTCGTCGCCGGGCATGCGAGTCCACAGCGAGCCTTTGCCGTGCACGACCTCGTCGTGCGACAACGGCAGGACGTAGTTCTCGCTCCACGCGTACACCAGCGAGAACGTGATCTCGTTGTGGTGGAAGGAGCGGTGCACCGGGTCATGGTGCAGGTAGTTGAGGGTGTCGTGCATCCAGCCCATGTTCCACTTGAAGCCGAAACCCAGTCCGCCGAGGTGCGTCGGACGGGTCACGCCGGGCCACGCCGTCGACTCCTCGGCGACCATCATCGCGCCGGGGTGTCGCCTGTAGACAGTCGCGTTCAGCTCCTGGAGGAACCGCACCGCGTCCAGGTTCTCCCTGCCGCCGTGCTCGTTGGGCAGCCACTGGCCTTCCTGGCGCGAGTAGTCCAGGTAGAGCATCGAGGCGACCGCGTCGACGCGCAGGCCGTCGATGTGGAACTCCTCCAGCCAGTACAGCGCGTTCGCCACCAGGAAGTTGCGGACCTCGTTGCGGCCGAAGTCGAAGACGAGCGTGCCCCAGTCCGGGTGCTCGCCGCGGCGCGGGTCCGCGTGCTCGTACAGCGGCTGGCCGTCGAACCGGGCCAGCGCCCACGAGTCCTTCGGGAAGTGCGCGGGCACCCAGTCCATGATTACGCCGATGCCGCGGGAGTGCAGGTGGTCGACGAAGAACCGGAAGTCGTCCGGGCCGCCGAAACGGGACATCGGCGCGTAGTAGGACGTGACCTGGTAGCCCCATGACCCGCTGAACGGGTGCTGGGCCACCGGCATCAGTTCGACGTGCGTGAACCCGAGTTCGGTGACGTAGTCGGCCAGCTGTTCGGCCAGCTCGCGGTAGCCGAGGCCGGGCCGCCACGAACCGAGGTGCACCTCGTACTTGCTGACCGGGCGGCGCCACCAGTCCGTGCGCTCGCGCTCGGCGACCCACTCGCCGTCGGTCCACTCGTAGTCCGAAGTAGACACGATGGACGCCGTCGCGGGTGGCGGCTCGGCGCTGAAGGCCAACGGGTCGGCCTTCTCGTGCCAGTGGTTGTCCTTGCCGAGCATCCGGAACTTGTAGCGGCTGCCCTGCGGCAGGCCGGGCACGAACAGCTCCCAGACCCCCGACGAGCCCAGTGAACGCATCGGGTTGGCCCGGCCGTCCCAGCCGTCGAAGTCGCCGCAAACCCTGACACCACGGGCATTCGGCGCCCACACGGCGAACGACGTGCCCACCACGGGCCCGACAGGGGTGTCGTAGGAGCGCACATGCGCGCCCATGACGGTCCACAGCCGCTCATGCCGCCCTTCGGCGAGCAGGTGCAGGTCCAGTTCGCCCAGCGTGGGCAGCCAGCGGTACGGGTCGTCGACCAGTTCGGCCTTGTCGCCGTACGTGACCTCGAACAAGTACTCGGTCGGTGTCTGCTTCAGGACCGCGGCGAACAGGCCGGGCGCCACTTCGTCCAGCTCCTGCTTGAGATCCCCGGCGAGGACGGTCACGGAGCTCGCGCCGGGCCGCAGCGCGCGCACCACCGCGCCTGCGGGGTGCGGGTGTATGCCGAGCACGGAGTGCGGATCGTGGTGTGCGCCGGCGAGCAGGCGGTCGACGTCCTCGGCCGGCGGGGCCGGATCGAGTGCTTTCACTTGGGTGATCCTAGTGGTCGGAGGGCTTGGTCGCAGGTCACACCTCGTGAGTGTTCAAGCGGGTCAGAACCCCGGTGAACACTCACGAGGCGATCCTGGCTATGGAGGTCAGGGGGATCTGCAGCCAGTCCGGGCGGTTTGCCTGTTCGTACGCCACCTCGTAGATGGCCTTGTCCAACTCGAGCGCGCGCAACAGGACCTCGTGGTCGCGGGGGTCCCCGTTGGGGGAGATCTCCGCGTAGCCGTCGCAGAACGCGCCGCGGTTGCGGCTGGTCCACTCCTGGGCGCGCACCGCGAGCTGGTGGTCTTCCTGCTGTCCGACAAGCAGTTGGTGTGCCGCGTAGTCGAACGACCTGAGCATCCCGGCCACGTCGCGCAGTGGCGACCGAGGCGCGAGGCGTTCGCTCACCGGCGCCGCCGGTTCGCCTTCGAAGTCGATCAGCACCCAGCCGTTGACCGTGCGCAGCACCTGGCCCAGGTGCAGGTCGCCGTGCACGTGCTGGATCGGGACGCCGCTGTCCGCCGCGCCCCGCGCCTGGTCGAACACCTGGCGGATGGCGTCCGCCAGATCCGCCAGGTCCGGCACCGCCGCCATGACGCTGTCCAGCCTGCGGTGCATCGCGTCGACGGCCGCGTCGAGCTCGCCCGGCTCGATCGGGCGGGAGTCCAGCGCACGAGCCAGGTCCGCGTGCACCGCCGCCACGGCCGCGCCGAGGCGGCGCGCCTCACCGGCGAAGTCGCCGCCGACCTCGTCGGCGTGCAGGTCGCCTTCGGCCATCAGGTCGCGCACGCTCGTGGTCGCCATCGCCCAGCCGTCCGCCGCGTCGGCGAGGAACTGCTGCAGCATCCCCAAAGTCGGCCGGTCGCCGTCCTCGTCGGAGATCCAGCCGAGCGGCTGCGCGATGTGCTCGCAGCCGACCGAGTGCAGCGCGCGGTGGATCCGCAGATCCGGGTTCGGGCCCGCGGACAGCTTGCGGAACAGCTTCAGGATGTACTGCTGGCCGTAGATCAGCGACGTGTTGCTCTGCTCGGAGGTGACCGCCCGGCCACGCAGCCCCTCGTCGAGGTCGACGTCGTCCTCCCGGTGGAAGGAAATCGGGCCGGTGGAGCCCTGCTCGGCCATCGCGTCGAGCAGGAACGTCATCAGCTCCGGGTCCGCGGTCGCCTCGTACCAGTGGGTGCCGTCGCTGTCGACCCAGACGCCGGCCAGGTGCTCCGGTGGCTGCTCGCGGCTGCCGAGCAGCAGCTGGTAGACCGCCTTGCGGTCGTCCTGCATGACCTCGACCAGGGCGTGCACCAGTCTGGGGTCCTTGTCCGACAACGCGATCACGCGGACCGGCCGGGCCTCGGTCACCGGTCGATCCTTGCCGCCGAACCACCGCTGGGTGGGCAGCCACGTCGGCAGTTGTTCGGCCAGCATCCGCAGCACCGGCTCCGTCATCCCTCGTCCACCGCCATGATCTCGAACCAGTAGAAGCCGTGCCCGGGTAGTGTGAGCAAGTAGGACAGCTCACCGATCAGCGGGAACCGCACCCCGCCGGTCAGCTCGACCGGCTGACGCCCCTCGTACTCCGAGAGGTCGAGCTCGACCGGCTGCGGGAACCGGGAGAGGTTGTTCACGCAGAGCACCGTGTCCTCACCGTGTCGCCGCAGGTACGCCAGCACGCTCGGGTTGGACGAACCGAGCTCCTGGAAGTCCCCGAGACCGAACGCGCTGTGTTGCTTGCGGACCTCGATCATCCGGCGGGTCCAGTGCAGCAGCGACGACGAGTTGTTCAGCTGCGACTCCACGTTGATCGCCTGGTACCCGTACACGGGGTCCGCGATCACCGGCAGGTAGATCCGGCCGGGGTCGCACTGGGAGAAGCCGCCGTTGCGGTCGGGTGTCCACTGCATCGGCGTGCGGACCGCGTCCCGGTCACCGAGCCAGATGTTGTCACCCATGCCGATCTCGTCGCCGTAGTACAGCACCGGCGAACCGGGCAGCGAGAGCAGCATCGCGGTGAACAGTTCGAGCTGGTTGCGGTCGTTGTCGAGCAGCGGTGCCAGCCGTCGGCGGATGCCGATGTTGGCTTTCATCCGCGGGTCCTTGGCGTACTCGGTGTACATGTAGTCGCGCTCGTCGTCGGTGACCATCTCGAGGGTCAGCTCGTCGTGGTTGCGCAGGAAGATGCCCCACTGGCAGCCCGACGGGATCTGCGGGGTCTGGGCGAGGATCTCCGAGATCGGGAACCGCGATTCCCGCCGCACCGCCATGAAGATGCGCGGCATCAAGGGGAAGTGGAACGCCATGTGGCACTCGTCGCCGCCGACCGCCGAGTCGCCGAAGTACTCGACCACGTCCGACGGCCACTGGTTGGCCTCGGCCAGCAGCACCCGCCCCGGGTACTCGTCGTCGACGACTTTGCGGCACCGGCGCAGGAACTCGTGGGTGCGCGGCAGGTTCTCGCAGTTGGTGCCCTCCTCCTCGAACAGGTAGGGCACGGCGTCCAGCCGGAAGCCGTCGATGCCGATGTCCAGCCAGAACCGCAGCACCTCCAGCATCGCCTCCTGCACCTCGGCGTTCTCGTAGTTGAGATCCGGCTGGTGGGAGAAGAAGCGGTGCCAGTAGAACTGACCGCGGACCGGGTCGTACGTCCAGTTCGACGACTCGGTGTCGACGAAGATGATCCGGGCGTCCGGATAGCCCTCGTTGGAGTCCGACCACACGTAGTAGTCGCCGTACGGGCCTTGGGGGTCGGTGCGGGACGCCTGGAACCAGGGGTGGGCGTCGGAGGTGTGGTTGAGCACCAGGTCGGTGATCACCCGGATGCCGCGCCGGTGGGCCTCGTTGAGCAGGTAGACGAAGTCGTCGACGGTGCCGAACTCGGCCAGCACGGCACGGAAGTCGCTGATGTCGTAGCCGCCGTCGCGCAGCGGCGACGCGTAGAACGGCGGCAGCCAGAGGCAGTCGACGCCCAGCCAGGCCAGGTAGTCCATCTTGGACGCCAGGCCGCGCAGGTCGCCGGTGCCGTCGCCGTCGGAGTCGGTGAAGGCGCGGACCAGCACCTCGTAGAAGACCGCTGTCTTGTACCAGTCCGGCTCGCGCGCCGCCGGGCGGGCCGAGCGGAAGTCCTCGGCCTGCGGTTCGACCAGATGCCCGTCGGCCAGCACGGCTTCACCCGTATGCGGGACCCCTTCCAGCCCCAACGCGGAGTCTGGACGTGATTCCTCGGACACAGTCGCCACTTTCGCACCACTCGTTCGCTCGAGACCCATCACTTTGGTGGTACCCCAAAGCGCGGCTGCTTGAACAGCGAATGCTCTGGCGGTGAGCGGACTCTAGCGGTCAACCGCCGCGTGGGCGAACTACGGTCCCCTTTGGTGCTTTCCGGTCCCCGGTCGTGTCGCCGGGTGTGTCGGGTGTCCGGACGTGATGTCCAGGGAGGTGGGTCAGCCTGGTGACGGGAGGCTTGCCTCCGATGGCGGCCTGGGCCCGCGCGATTTCTTCGGAAACGAGGGGTGAACATTCCAAGCACTGGTCGGTCCTTCGTCGCGCTGCCCTCGCCGGACCAACTGTAGTTGTGGAAATCCTCGACCCCGGAGAGAACGTCTGCACTTTGCCGCCGAACCATTCACCGGTCACGCGCGGAATGCCTCGGCCCCGTGCCGCGACGATCTGTTCGAACGGCGACTGGAATCCGTTGTAGCACCTCGTGCGCGTGAACTCCCGCTGGAAGCCGTTCTCGGTGCAGCGGTCCCAGACGTTGCCCGTGCAAGGCACTGGTGCCACCACGCGCCGGGCGTACGTCGGGATACGGCGTTCCGGCAGTGCGGAACATGTCCACTGTGCCGCTTCTAAGAGCGGCGCTTTCGGTCCTGTTGGTGTTTCGCTCCGATTCCGGCCGATTCGGTTCCGGGCGCGGAATTGCCCGCGCCGCGCCGAATGCCGGGTGGCGACTTTCGGTGTTCCCGCCGTCGCTCGGCGTGTCTACTTTGGAGGGATGGTCCGGACTACGCACAGTGGACTGGGTGGCCGGAGTCTCACCTGAATGGCCGATTTCTGTTTTGATCCCAATCGCGGAATTGCCGAGTCAGGCATCGGTGTGAGCGTGGCCTGTCGGGGGCTCGCTCACGGGTCCTCTGGCAAGCGGGTCGAAGCCGTCTCCGAACGCACGGAGTCCACGACGACCTGGGTGAACCCGGAAGGCTAGCGCACCACCGAGGTGAACGGCGGCCCGGTCAGGGTCAAGTGCGGCGACGCGCAAGGGCAGCGACGGGGGCGAACCCGCCGGACGGCCGGGGTCTGAAGATCGTCGGCTACTACAAGGACGCGGCGGGCAACTACGCCGCGGTGCAGAGCCCGCGCCCGTCGAAGGCCACCCGGGTCTGCGGGTGGCCGTCGTCAACGGCAAGGACTTCAGCGCTGGACCGAGATGATGTGCGCCACGGCGTTCCACGGTTCCAGCCGGACGTAGTTCGACTGGCCCCAGTCCCACGTCTGCCCGGTCACCTCGTCGAACGCGGTGAACCGGTCGTGCCAGCGCATGCCGAGCTCCGGCATGTCCAGCCAGACCATGGCCTCGGTGGTGTTGAACGGGTCGAGGCTGAGCACGACGACGACCGTGTCGCCGGTCGCCGGGTCCACTTTGGAGTATGCGAGCACGGCGTCGTTGTCGACGTTGTGGAAACGCAGGGTGCGCAGCTGCTGGAGCGCCGGGTGGGCACGGCGGATCGCGTTCAGCCGCCGGATCCACGGCTCCAGCGAACGGCCGTCGGCCAACGCCTGCTCCCAGTCACGCGGCCGCAACTGGTACTTCTCCGAGTCCAGGTACTCCTCGCTGCCCTGCCTGACCGGTTCGTACTCGAACAGCTCGTAGCCGGAGTACACGCCCCAGGTCGGCGCGAAGGTCGCGGCCAGCGCGGCACGCAACGCGAACATGCCGGGCCCGCCTTCCTGCAGCGACGCGTGCAGGATGTCCGGCGTGTTGACGAACAGGTTCGGCCTGGCCTCGTCGGCGTGCTTGACCAGCTCCTGGCCGAACTCGATCAGCTCGTGCTTGCCCGTCCGCCAGGTGAAGTACGTGTAGGACTGGGTGAAGCCGAGCCGGGCGAGGCCGTAGAGGCGGGCCGGGCGGGTGAACGCCTCGGACAGGAACAGCACGTCCGGGTGGGTGGACTTGACCTGGCTGATCAGCCAGTGCCAGAAGTCCGGTGGCTTGGTGTGCGGGTTGTCGACCCTGAAGATCCGCACCCCGCTCTCCACCCAGTGCGTCACCACCCGCAGGACCTCCGAGTACAGCCCGCGGGGGTCGTTGTCGAAGTTCAGCGGGTAGATGTCCTGGTACTTCTTCGGCGGGTTCTCGGCGTACGCGATCGTGCCGTCCGGGCGTGTGGTGAACCACTCCGGGTGCGCCTTGACCCACGGGTGGTCCGGCGCGCACTGCAACGCCAGGTCGAGCGCGACCTCCATGCCCAGCTCGTGGGTGCGGGCCACGAAGTCCTTGAAGTCCGCGAGCGTGCCGAGCTGCGGGTGGACCGCGTCGTGGCCGCCCTCGTCCGAGCCGATCGCCCAGACCGAGCCGACGTCCTCGGGCACGGAGATGACGCTGTTGTTCGGACCCTTGCGGTTGACCTTGCCGATCGGGTGGATCGGCGGCAGGTAGACCACGTCGAAGCCCATCGACGCGACCCGTTCGAGCTCGTTCGCGGCCGTGGCGAACGTACCGTGCACCGCCTTGCCCGACTCGTCGACGCCGCCGGTGGAGCGCGGGAAGAACTCGTACCACGAGCCGAACAGGGCGCGTTTCCGGTCGACCCACACGCGGATCGTCTTGCCCCGGGTGACCAGCTCCCTGACCGGGTGGCTGGTCATGATCTTGTGCACCGGCTCGGACAGCGCCTCGGCGATCCGGGCGGGCAACGGCCGCTCGGTGTCACGCAGGGCCTGCGCGGCGGACGTCAGCAACCGCTTCTCGCCGTTGCGGTTGGGGCGGCGGGAAACCCGCTCGAGCAAGCGGGCCCCGCTCTCCAGGTCGTTCCACAGCTCCTCGGGCGTCTGCGCGGCGCCGACCTTCACCTCGACCGCGTGCTTCCACGTCGACCACGGGTCACTCCACGCGTCGACGCGGTACGTCCACAGCCCCTCGGTGTCCGGGACGATGACGGCGACGAACTCGTCCGGCTCGGTCGGGTGCGGCGCCATCCGGGTCTGCCGGGCGGCGGTGTCGGTCGGTCCGCGCCAGGCGACGGTCGCGGCGACCGCGTCGTGGCCTTCCCGCCACACCGTCGCCTGGATCGGAACATGTTCTCCGACAACGGCTTTGACCGGGTATCGGCCACAGTCGACAGACGGGGAGACATTGTCGATGCCGAGACGACCGCTCACAGAGGCGCTCCTCAGGTGTGGGGTTCTGCCTCTAGTCTGCCGTGTCAGCGCCCTCAGCGTGTAATGGGGCTGCTCCAAACGCGTTGGTAAGCCTGTCGTAACCAGGCGTTCGCAAGATCGCGGTCGGGGCGTTCCGGCAGGGGTGACGTCGTGATCAGCTTCTCCAGCTCGGCTTCCAGCTCGTCGGCCGCGGCCAGCGCCTCGTCCTTGGTGTGCTTGCCCTGCCGCAGATCCCGCAGCCACGCCAGCCACGGCTCGGGGATCGGCAGGGTGATCCGGCCGGTCTCCAGCAGTTCGACCCCCTGCACGCCGAGCCGGACCATGTGCATCGCGTACTTGGCGTCGAAGCCGTACTTCTCGATCAGCTCCGGCCGGTTCGTGTGCTTGCGGTGCCCGAGCATGCCCGCCCGCTGCGAGCGCAGGTAGCCGATGAAGCGCATGCCCGCCTGCCGCGACAGCACGATCTCCGGCTTCGCGCGCAGTTCCCGGCCGAGGTCGTCGAAGCGTTCCAGGCCGACGACGTACTCGGGCGGTTCGACGCAGATGCCCATTTCGTCCCGGTCGTCCTGGCCCTGGATGGCTGTGCCGTGCACCCCGGAGCCCACCTGTACGCGCAGGATCGTGCTCCGCTCGGCGATCGCGGCGAACTGGGGAGACGAGTGCTTCATGACCCGGATTTGTACCGTCTTACCAGGGCGGACGCGTACTGGTTTTCGCTACAGGGCGGCCTCGAACGGGATCGCGACGGGCCGGGGCAGCGGTGCGGTGTTGCCTGCGTTGTCCGCGCGGAACGACTGGAGCAGGTATGCCACCAGCCGCCGCGACGCGGCCGCCGTCGCCTCGGGCGACCCGGCCTGGATGCCGCCGTTGGCCTGGAGGACGAGTGCCACGTCGCCCATGTGGAAGTCGCGGCGGAGCACCCCGGCCGCCTGGGCACGGGCCACCAGTTCGGCCAGTCCCCGTTCGGCCTGTTCGCGCTGCGCCTGGAACTCCTTCGCGTGCGGGAACGCCGTGACGAACGCCTTCGCGAAGCCCCGGTCCCGTGCCTGCATCGCACAGACCTCCTCGACCACCTGGCAGAACGCGCGCCACGGGTCAGGGTCGGCCAGTGCGGCATCGAGCATGCCGCCGCATTTGATCATCTGTTCGGCGAAGGCCGCCGCGACCAGGTCCTCCTTGGTGGGGAACCGGCGGTACAGCGTCGCGACGCCGAGGCCCGCGCGGCGGGCGATCTCGCTCATCGGGACGTCGAGCCCTTCGGTGGCGAAGACCGCTCGCGCCGTGTCGAGGATCTTGACGCGGTTGGCGGCCGCGTCCGTGCGCAAGGGAGGCAATGTCGTCGGCACGTCTCTCACTTTAGGGGAAGTGGAAGACCCTTTCCGGTTTCCTGGGTAGAACTGGAGCATGTCTTCCACTTCAATGCGTTACGCGACGTTCGACCGTTACGGGCCGCCCGAGGTGTTGTCGGTGACCACCGGACCCGTGCCACGGCCAGGACCCGGCGAGGTCCTGGTGCGGGTGCGCGCCGTGTCGGTCAACGGTGGCGAACTCACCGCGCGCGCCGGGAAGGTGCGCCTGGTCACGGGCAACAAGTTCCCCCAGCGGATGGGGGTCGACCTGGCAGGCGAGGTCGTCGAGCCGGGGACGAGCAGGTTCGCCGCGGGCGACCTCGTCTGGGGCTCCGTCGGCCGGCGGCTGGGCTCGGCCGCCGAGTACGTCGTCGTCCCACCCGAACGGATCGACCACATCCCCGCCGGGATCGACGAGCTGCGGGCTGCCGCCCTGCTGGCCGGGACCACGGCGATCACCGCGTTTCGCGACAAGGCCGCGCTCGAGCCCGGCGAGCGCCTTCTCGTGCGGGGCGCGACCGGCGGCGTCGGCTACGTCGCCGTGCAACTCGGGAAGGCGATGGGCGCGCACGTGACCGGGCTGGCGAGCGCGGCCAACCTGGACATGCTGAAGGAACTCGGCGCCGACGAGCTCGTCGACTACCGCGCACCCGGCGACCTCGGTCCCTTCGACGTCATCCTCGACACGGTCGGCACCGGGCTGCCCGCCGTCCACCGGTTGCTCGCCCGGCGCGGACGGATGGTCGCGATCGCGTTCGACGTCGACCACCCCGCCCGCTCGGTCGGCTACATCGCGGCGCAGTCGATTCGCCGCCACCGCCGGATCCACGCCTTCAGCGGCGACCCGACCGCGGCACTGCTGGCCGAACTCGGCCGCTGGGTCACGGCCGGGGCGATCCGCCCGTACGTCGATCGTGTGTTCCCGTTGTCGGACATCGCCGCCGCGCACCGCGCGCTCGAACAGGGCGGTGTCCGGGGCAAGGTCGTGGTCGACCTGTCCTGACGGGTCCACAGCGGAACGGTCTTCAAGATCGCGCCCGGCGGTAAGTATGGTGCTCGGGGTGAAAGCTGTGCGTCGATTCGCCGTTCGTGCCGGTCTGCCGGAATCACTGGCCGACCTGGGCATCCTGGCCAACAACCTGCGCTGGACCTGGCATCCGCCCACCCAGGACCTCTTCGCAGCGGTCGACCCGAAAGCGTGGGAGGAGCTGGGTGGCGACCCGTTGCGGATGCTCGAGCAGACGCCTGCGGAGCGGCTGCGGCAGCTCGCCGCGGACGACGAGTTCATGATGCGCGTCCGCGCCATCTCCGACGACCTGCGGCGGTACATGACCAGCGACCGCTGGTACCAGCGCAGGCAGGAGGAGCTCACCCACCGCGCGGGCGGTGACCCGTCGGCCACCCGGCTGCCCAGGTCGATCGCGTACTTCTCGATGGAGTTCGGCGTCACCGAGGCACTGCCGAACTACTCCGGCGGCCTCGGCATCCTCGCCGGGGACCACATGAAAGCCGCGTCCGACATGGGCGTGCCGCTGATCGGCGTCGGCCTGCTCTACCGCTCCGGCTACTTCCGCCAGTCGCTGTCGGCCGAGGGCTGGCAGGTCGAGCACTACCCGGTGGTCGACCCGCGCGGCCTGCCGCTGGAGCCGCTGACCGAGCCGTCCGGCGTGCCGCTGCTCGTGCACGTCTCCATGCCCGGTGGACGCGTGCTGCGTGCGCGGATCTGGAAGGCCAACGTCGGACGCGTGCCGTTGCTGCTGCTCGACTCGGACGTCGACGAGAACGACGCCGACCTGCGTGGCGTCACCGACCGGCTGTACGGCGGCGACCAGGACCACCGCATCCGCCAGGAGATCCTCGCCGGGATCGGCGGCGTGCGCGCGGTCCGGACGTACTGCGAACTGACCGGGCACCCCCAGCCCGAGGTTTTTCACACCAACGAGGGACACGCGGGATTCCTCGGCCTTGAGCGCGTCCGCGAGCTGATGGCGGCCGAGGGGCTCGACTTCGACCAGGCGCTGTCGGCGGTCCGAGCGGGCACCGTGTTCACCACGCACACGCCGGTGCCCGCCGGGATCGACCGGTTCCCCGTCGACCTCGTCCGGCACTACTTCGGCGGTGGCAACTTGTTGCCAGGGCTGGACGTGCAACGCGTCCTCGCGCTGGGCGCCGAGGAGAACGTCGGCATGTTCAACATGGCGCACATGGGCCTGCGGCTCGCCCAGCGCGCCAACGGTGTCTCCAAACTGCACGGCGAGGTCAGCCGGTCGATGTTCGGCGGGCTGTGGCCGGGTTTCGACACGCACGAGGTGCCGATCAAGTCGGTGACCAACGGTGTGCACGGCCCGACGTGGGCCGCCCGCGAGATCTCCAAGCTGCTCGGCGAGTCCGAAGTGGACAGCGAGGTCGGGCTGACCGGGTTCCAGCCGGTCACCGACGCGCTGCTCTGGGAACTGCGCTGCGGGCTGCGGGAACGCCTCGTCCGCGAGGTCCGGCGGCGGGTGCGGGAGGCGTGGCTGCAGCGCGGCGCGTCCGCGTTGGAGCTGTCGTGGACCGAGTCGGTGTTCGACCCGGACGTGCTGACCGTCGGGTTCGCCCGGCGCGTGCCCACGTACAAGCGGCTCACCCTGATGCTGCGGGACCCCGCGCGGTTGAAGGCGCTGCTGCTCGACTCCGACCGGCCGGTGCAGCTGGTGGTCGCGGGCAAGTCGCACCCGGCCGACGACGGCGGCAAGGCGCTGATCCAGCAGATCGTCCGGTTCGCCGACGACCCGGACGTGCGGCACCGGATCGTGTTCCTGCCGGACTACGACATGTCGATGGCCCGGTACCTGTACTGGGGCTGTGACGTCTGGCTGAACAACCCGATGCGCCCGCTGGAGGCCTGCGGGACGTCCGGCATGAAGGCGGCGCTCAACGGCGGCCTCAACCTGTCCATCCGGGACGGCTGGTGGGACGAGCTGTACGACGGCCGCAACGGCTGGGCGATCCCGACCGCCGACGGCGTCACCGACCCGGTCCGCCGTGACGACCTCGAGGCGTCGGCGCTGTACGACCTGCTCGGCTCGCAGGTCGTGCCGACGTACTACGACCGCGGCGGGGACGGCGTGCCGGCCAAGTGGATGGAGCTGGTGCGGCACACGCTGGCGTCGCTGGGGCCGAAGGTCCAGGCGACGCGGATGGTCCGGGAGTACGTCGAGTCGTTCTACGCACCGGCGGCGACGTCCGCGGCGCAGGCGGCGGGCGACGGCTTCCGGCAGGCCAAGGACCTGGCGGCCTACCGGAGCCGGATCGACGCGGCGTGGCACCACGTCCGCGTGACCGACAGCGAGCTGACGCTGCCGGACGGCAAGGCCCCGGTGATCGGCGAGCGGGTCCAGGTGCGGTCGTCGGTCGAACTGGCCGGCCTGCAGTCGGCGGACGTGGAGGTCCAGGCGGTCGTCGGCCGCGTCGGCGACACGGATGACCTGGTCGACGTGGTCACGGTGCCGATGAAGCCGGACAGCGACGGCACGTACGTCGCGGAGTTGCCGTTGCCCCACGCGGGAGCGCTGGGCTACACCGTGCGGGTGCTGCCCAAGCACGAACTGCTGTCGTCCGCGGCGGAACTCGGCCGGGTGATCCTGGCCAACTAGGCGTCAGGCTTGGGCGAGGTCGAGGCGGCTGCGGGTCAACGCGACCCGCGGCCACCACGGCACCAGCCGCTCGGCCTTCGCCAGCGTCGCGCGGGCTTTCGAGTTGTCACCGGCCGCCATGTACGCACGCGCGAGCGTGGCGAGGTCGTCGGCGCGGCCCAGTGAGCCGTCGTTGTTCCTGCACGCCGTCCGCGCGAGCCGCACGGCCAGCTGCGGGTCCCCGGCGAGCAGCGCGATCAACGCGCGGACGCCGTCCAGCATGTAGCTCGGTTTGCCCAGCTCGACGGCCTCGTTGAGGGCACGGGCCGCGACCGGGAGGCCCTGATGGGCATCCAGCTGGCCCGCTTCGATCGCCGCGCCGGTGAGCCCCGCGACCGCCGCCATGGCGGCGGCCGCGTCCTGCCCCTCGGCCTCGGACATCCCGATCGCGAGCGCCAGCGCCTCGCCGTAGCGCCCGCGTGCCTCCAACACGAGGACCCGGGATGCCCGGATGGTCCTCGCTGTCGGGTTCGCCACGGTCAACTGGCTGACGAGCCGCTCGGCCGCGTCCAGCTCACCGGCTTGAACCAACTCGACCACCTGCGACACGCAGGGGGTGTCAACTTCTCGCCGCTCGACCAACGCCGCGCTGACCAACGCGGCGAGCCCGCCGAGCGCGAACACATAGTCGGTGAGCAGCGCGAACAGCGCGACAGTCACCGCCACGGCGCCGACGGACACCATCACCGCCCGCTTCTTGCGGGTCCCGACCTCGACCGAGATCGGCAATGGGAACGCCCGCAGGACCACCGTGCGCCTGGCCGACCGCCACTCCGCCAGCCGCGGCCCGACACCGGCGACCACGCTGTGCGCCCGCGTGCCGACGAGCAGGCCGAGTTGGCCGACCGCTGCGGTCACGACCATCCCGACCAGGGCAAACAGCACTCCGGCGATCGACTGCTCGATGGCGGCGACAGCCACCAAGATCGCCGGATACGTTCCGAAGCGAACAACCCGCACTCGACGGACGTTACGCACCCATCGGCCCGTTCCCCATGTCCACTGGGGTGTCCATCAGGGCAGCCGCTCCCGGCGATTCCCGATCCCGATCAACTCCGACCGCCCTTCCGGCGTCCTAGGGAGCATGACATCGAGGAGAGCAGTGCTCGTGACGGCCGCCGGGTTGGTCGCCGGGATGTTCACGGCCACCAGCGGCTGCGCCGCCGGGCACCAGCCCAAGCAGCCCCGCGAGCGGCAGAGCGCTCGACGCGAGCGGCAACGAGTCGTCCGGATGCGCAACCGGTGGGGCCGCAGGTGGGGCCGCCGGTGGCCGGTCAAGAACCGCACCGGCAAGTCCTGAAGTCACACGTGGACGACCGCAACCCGTTGACTCTTGGGCGTGTCCGGTTCGTCCAAAAGCCGACTCATGTCGTCGGGGTCGCTGGTGAGCACGACGACCGGACGCGCCGAGCTCAACGCGGTCGCGGCGACCACGGAGTCGATCGCACAGCGGTGGCCCGAAAGCCCGGTGGCGCCGAGAAGTTCCCCGGCCGCGCGGCCAAGTTCCGGGCTGACCGGCAGGGTGCGAACCCGTGACAGCGCCCGGTGTACCGCTGCGTCCCGGGGTTTACCGCGAAGCACTTCCGTCAACGTTATCGCGCTGACGACCACATGCGCTCGGCGTTCGCGTGCCACGTCAAGAAAGGCTCGCACCCGTGAGTCACCTTGGGCGAGTTTCGACAAACCCTCGCCGTCGAGAACGAGGGTGCCGCCCGCTGCTACTCCGCGTCCGGCCATGCTGCCCTCGCCTCGGCCAGATGCTCTTCGTCCACCGGGCCGTGTTCCACACGCAGTTCGGCAGCGAGTTCGTGGAGAAGGTCCTGCTCCAGTTGCAGCGCGACTGCCACCGCGATGTAGTGGCTGAACTCGCCCTTGCCGACTCGTTGCTGGATGGCTGCGGTGAGCCCTTCCGGCAGTGAGACGCTGACCTTGCGCGCTTTGCCCAGCGAAGAGAGCTTGTCCTCCTCACTCAGCAGCCTCAAGTACTCGGCGCGGGTCACGGCGGGGGCGTTCTCAGACGCCCCGGCATCCCACGAAAGAGCAGTCACACGGCAAATGCTACCACCGGTGGTAACCCCTCTGACCTGCACGATCAGGTGATCGGCGGCGTCCCGCCTTGTCGGGTGGGCAGTCCGGCCGCCTTCCAGCCGCGGAACCCGCCGACGAGGTCCGTGGCCCGAGCCAGGCCCACGGCCTGCAGGTCGCGGGCGGCGAGGCTGGAGGAGTACCCCTCGTTGCACACGACAACGGCACGCGTGTCGGCGTCGAAGCCGTCGATGCGGTGGTCACCGGTCGGGTCGAGCCGCCATTCCAGCACGATCCGCTCGATCACCACCGAGCCGGGGATCTCTCCCTCGGCGGCGCGGTTGTGCGCCGGGCGGATGTCCACGATCAGGGTTTCCGGGTCGTCCAGCAGGGCTGGGGACGGGTCGACGCGCTGGAGGCCCGCGCGTGCTCCGGCGAGGATGTCGTCGATCGTGCTCACGGTTCGACTGGTTCCTTTCGCAGGTCGGCCAGTGACCGGTGGGCGGGCAGCGGCGGGATCTCCGCGGGGATGTCGGCGAGGCTGGCGTACTCCCGGGTGGGCACGAGCGGCGGCGAGTACGCGTGCACGCTCGCCGCGGGCCCCTTGGACAGGTTCAGCACCTGGTGTGCTCGTCCGGCGCCGAACCCGATCGCCGAGCCGACGTCGTGCGACTGGCTGCGGATCGGCCCGCCCGGGTACCGGTAGAACTCGGCCAGTTCACCGGTCAGCACTGTGAACGATCCCGCCGCGCCACCGTGGTCATGGGGTTCAGTCTGCTGGCCGGGCAGCCACGACAGCAACCACAGTTCGACGCCCTCGGTCAACGCCAGCCGGGCCCACCAGCGCTGCTCCGGCGCGTACTCCAGGATGCCGAGCAGTGACGTCGTCAGCTCGGACGCCACCGTCGAGGTCAGGTCGCACAGCTCGCGGGGCGTCCACAAAGTCCGCTCCGGGTGCAGCAGGTCCGGCAGCAGCGGGTCGGTGATCTGTCCATGCAGCTCGACGTCGGTGACAGACGCGGTCATGGCGATTCTCCAGGCAACGAGTGTCGGGTGTGTGGGGGAAGCGACACGCGGCACGGAGAGAAAACGTCAGAGCGACCCGTACCGCGCGGCGGTACACCCGCACAAGTTGAGCTTCTGGAGGTCAACTGTGCGGTCGCGCCATGTGAGCAACGACCGGGCCATAAGCGCATGTTGCCATGCGTCGACGTCGACGGAAAAGTGCTCTCACCTGCTGGACGGACTCAGCGCCGAGCGCGCAGCAGTAGTAGTGAGCGCGCCGGGACGGTGATCGTCGCGCCGGGCTCCAGGGGCTGCGGCTCCACCGGTTTGCCGTCCGGCGAGCCGGTGTCCAGCACCGGTTCGAAGTCGTCGCCGTAACTCCCGGACGGCAGCGTGAAGTCCATCGCGTCGCCGCCCGCGTGCAGGATCAGCAGCCACGAGTCGTCCGACACCAGTTCACCGTCCCGGGTGCGGGACAGCGACTCCGAGCCGTCGATCCACATGCCCAACGAGCGGGCGCCGTCGTCGAACCAGTTCTCGTCCGACATCGGGTGTCCGTCCGGCCGGAACCAGACCAGGTCCGGCTCGCCGGAACGGGTCGGCCTGCCGTCGAAGAAGTGCGGCTGGCGCAGCGCGGGCGCGTTGACACGCAGGCTGATCGCGTGCCGGACGAAGGCGGTCATGTCCAGTTCGTCGTCGCCGCGTTCCCAACTGACCCAGGAGGTCTCGTTGTCCAGGCAGTACGCGTTGTTGTTGCCGCCCTGGGTGCGCCAGCGTTCGTCGCCCGCGACCAGCATCGGCGTCCCGGTGGACAGCAGCAGCGTCGCGACGAGGTTGCGGGCCTGGCGGGCACGCAACGCGCGGATCTCCTTGTCGTCGGTCTCGCCTTCGACACCGCAGTTCCACGAACGGTTGTCGTCCGTGCCGTCCCGGCCGTCCTCGCCGTTGGCTTCGTTGTGCTTGTCGTTGTACGACACCAGATCGCGCAACGTGAAGCCGTCGTGCGCCGTGATGAAGTTGATCGACGCCCACGGTCGCCTGCGGTTGAGCGCGTACAGGTCCGACGAGCCCGACAACCGGTACGCCAGGTCGCGCACGCCGACGGCGCCGCGCCAGAAGTCCCTGACGGTGTCGCGGTACCGGCCGTTCCACTCCGTCCACTGTGGACCAAATCCGCCGACGCGGTACCCCTCGCCGGTCGCGTCCCACGGTTCGGCGATCAGCTTGCACCGCGACAGCAACGGATCCGCCGCGATCGCGGTCAGCAGCGGCGAGTTCGGGTCGAACGCGCCGCCGTTCGGCCGTCCCAGCGCGCTGGTCAGGTCGAACCGGAAGCCGTCGACACCGAGTTCACCCGCGAAGTACCGCAGGGAGTCCGTGACCATCCGCACCACGGTCGGCGAACCGCCGTTGAGCGTGTTGCCGCAGCCTGTGATGTCCCGGTCGTAGCCGTCCGGGCCGAGCACGTAGTAAGCCGGGGCGTCCAGGCCGCGGAACGACAGCGACGGCCCGCCCGCCCCGCCCTCGCAGGTGTGGTTGTAGACGACGTCGAGGATGACCTCGATGCCCGCCGCGTGCAGCGCGGCGACCATGGTGCGGAACTCCTCGATCTCCCGGCCGGGTTCGCTCGCGTAACCGCTGTGCGGTGCGAAGAAACCGAGCGTCGAATAGCCCCAGTAGTTGCTGCGGCCGGTGTCCCGCAGGCCGGGTTCCGAGCTGATGGCGTGGACCGGCAGCAGTTCGACAGCGGTCACGCCCAGCCGTACGAGGTACTCGACGACAGCGGGATGCGCCAACCCGAGATAGGTGCCGCGCTGCTTCTCCGGGACCTCGGGATTCTGCTTGGTGAAACCGCGTACGTGCAGTTCGTAGGCGATCGTCTCCTCGAACGGCACCTCGGGCTTGCGGCCGGTGTCGGCGCCGCCGAGGGAGGTCACCACGGACAACGGCACAGCGCCGAGTGAATCGACCCGTGACGGGACGCCGTCCATGAGCTCGCCGACGTAGTCCAGCGTGTCGGAAATCCGCGTCACGTCACCGGTGATCCGCCGGGCGTACGGGTCCACCAGCAGCTTCGCCGGATTGCACCGGATCCCGCGGCCCGGGTCGTACGGCCCGTGCACGCGGTAGCCGTACCGCTGGCCGTGCATGACAGCGGGCACGATGCCGTGCCAGATCCCGAACGTGTGCTCGGCCAGTTCGACCCGGCGTTCGGTGCCGTCCTCGCTGATCAGGCAGACCTCGACCGCCTCGGCGACCGACGACGCCACGGCGAAGCGCACACCGCCGGACTCCGGGTGCGCCCCCAGCGGGAACGGTCGTCCGGCGAGCAGGCTCGGGAACTCACGTGGCGAAGTCGGCACGTACCCATCTTCGCAAGGATCACCGACAGGGATACCCGGTCGATCACCCACGCCAGCCGTTCGGAGCATCAAGTCAAGGGCGCGTAACGGTCGACGTAGGGGCATAACCGCAGGTCGCCGAAAACGGCCGCACTGTGCTGTCGGTCACCACACCCGTGCCGCTCACGGTGAATGTGCGCGATCCCCTGCCGTGATCGACCACCCCCGGTTGGGTGCCGGTCAAGGGGTTGACGACAGAATGAACGTGTGAGCGAGCAGAGCGTTCCGGAGAACATCGACGACCTTGTGGTGCACATGGCCGATGTCGGCGTGCGCCGGGGCGGCAGCAAGCTGCTCACCGGGATCAACTGGAGCGTGGAGCTCGACGAACGCTGGGTGATCCTCGGTGGCAACGGCGCGGGCAAGACGACCCTGCTGCGGATGGCCGCCGCCGAGACACACCCGTCCAGCGGCACGGTCCACGTGCTCGGCGAGCAGCTCGGCAGGGTCGACATGTTCGAGCTGCGGCCGCGGATCGGGTTCTGCTCCGCCGCGACGGCGAACCGGATCCCCCCGGACGAGAAGGTCATCGACGTCGTCGTCAGCGCGGGGTACGCCGTCATGGGGCGGTGGCGCGAGGAGTACGAGTCGCTCGACATCGGCCGCGCGCAGCAGCTGCTCGACGGCCTCGGCATCGGCCGGTTCGCCGACCGCGTGTTCGGCACATTGTCGGAGGGCGAGCGGAAGCGCACGATCATCGCCCGCGCCCTGATGACCGACCCCGAGTTGTTATTGCTGGACGAGCCCGCGGCCGGGCTGGACCTCGGCGGCCGGGAGGACCTGGTCGCCCGGCTCACCGAGCTGGCGCTCGACGCGGACGCGCCCGCGACCGTCCTGGTCACCCACCACGTCGAGGAGATCCCGCCGGGCTTCACGCACCTGATGCTGCTCTCGGCGGGCGACGTCGTCGCACAGGGACTGATCGACGACGTGCTGACCAGTGCGAACCTGTCGGCCACCTTCGGCCAGCGGTTGAAGCTCCAGCGCTCGGGCGGCCGCTTCTTCGCCCGGCGCGCCTGATGGGCCTACTGGGAGGTAACCTCCGAGCATGGGTGAGTTCGTCAAGCTCGAGGTAGCGGACGGGATCGGCACCATCCGGCTGGACCGGCCGCCGATGAACGCGTTGAACCGGCAGCTCCAGGCCGAGTTGCGGGAGGTGGCGATCGAGGCAGGTGAACGGCCGGACGTCAGCTCCGTGATCGTCTACGGCGGTCCGAAGGTGTTCGCGGCGGGCGCGGACGTCAAGGAGTTCGCCAAGATGGGGCATACGGACATCGCCGACTACGCCCCGGAGCTGTCCAGGACGCTGACCATCGTCGCGGAGCTGCCGAAGCCGACCGTCGCGGCGATCACCGGGTACGCGCTGGGCGGCGGCTACGAGCTCGCGCTGTGCTGCGACCGGCGGATCGCGGGCGACAACGTCAAAGTCGGCCAGCCGGAGATCCTGCTCGGCATCATCCCCGGCGCGGGCGGCACGCAGCGGCTCGCGCGGCTGATCGGTCCGAGCCGGACCAAGGACCTGGTGTACACCGGCCGGTTCGTCGAGGCCGAGGAAGCGCTCCGGATCGGCATGGTCGACGAGGTCGTCGCGCCGGACGACGTCTACACCGCCGCCGTGAAGTGGGCAGGCCAGTTCACCGGCGCCGCGAGCCGCGCGCTCGCCGCGGCGAAGGCCGCGATCGACGGCGGCCTCGACGGCGACCTGACCGCGGGTCTTCGCCTGGAGACGGCGTTGTTCACGGGACTGTTCTCCACCGAGGACCGGACTGCCGGGATGGAGTCCTTCATCGCCAACGGCCCAGGAAAGGCGACGTTCAGTGGCAAGTGACCCAGCGCCCAACCCGCACGCGACGGCCGAAGAGGTCGAGGCGGCCTGGCAGGACCCGAAGCTCGCGAACGTGCTCTACCACGACTGGGAAGCGGGCACGTACGACGAGAAGTGGTCGATCTCGTACGACGAACGCTGCATCGAGTACGCGACGGGCCGGTTCGAGTCCGTGGCGGGCAAGGACGGCTGGCCGTACGAGACAGCGCTGGAACTGGGGTGCGGCACGGGTTTCTTCCTGCTCAACCTGATGCAGGGCGGCGTGATCAAGAAGGGCTCGGTCACCGACCTGTCGCCGGGAATGGTGCAGGTGGCGCTGAACAACGCCAGGAACCTCGGCCTGGACGTGGACGGCCGTGTCGCCGACGCGGAGCGGATCCCGTACGACGACGACAGCTTCGACCTGGTCGTCGGGCACGCGGTACTGCACCACATCCCGGACCTGCCGACGGCGTTCCGCGAGGTGCTGCGCGTGCTCAAGCCGGGCGGCCGGTTCGTGTTCGCCGGTGAGCCGACGAAGATCGGCAACACCTACGCCCGCAAACTCGGCCAGCTCACCTGGTGGCTGACCACGAACGTCACGAAGCTGCCCGCGCTGAACTCGTGGCGCAGGCCGCAGGAGGAACTGGACGAGTCCTCCCGGGCCGCGGCGCTGGAAGCGGTCGTGGACCTGCACACCTTCGACCCGACCGAGTTGGAGCAGCTGGTGCGGGACGCGGGCGGCGCGAACGTCAAGGCGAAGACCGAGGAGCTGGCCGCGGCCCTGTTCGGCTGGCCGGTGCGGACCTTCGAGGCCGCTGTGCCGCAGGAGAAGCTGACCTTCGGCTGGCGGATGTTCGCCTACCGGGCCTGGCAGCGCCTGTCCTGGGTCGACGAGAACATCCTGCGCGGGATCGCGCCGCGCGAGCTGTTCTACAACGTGATGATCACCGGCACCAAGCCGTGACCCGTGGGATACGGCTTCACCGTCGATGACGTCGCCTACCTGCGGTCGGACGCGGGTGTCGCGGCGCTGGCGGAGATCGACACCCTGGCGTTGACGTCGGCGAGCCACCTCGCCGACGTCGCCGCGGCACGCCGAACGGCAGGCGAGAAGGCCGCCATGCTGGTGGAAACCGTGCTGCTGCGCCGAAAAGCCCAGTCCAAAGTAGAAGATCCGGTGGACTGGCTGTTCACCGACGACGCGCTGCAACAGGCAACGCCATGGCAGGTGGCCAGGCACAGGGCGCACCGCTTCGAAGGGCGTGCGGTGCACGACGTCACGTGTTCCATCGGCACGGAACTGGAACACCTCACGCCGGTCGCGGACGTGGCGGTCGGATCAGACCTGGACCTCGTCAGGCTGGCGATGGCACGGCACAACACCGGTGCGCACGTCGTCCAAGCGGACGCCCTGCGCCCGGTCACCCGGGACGCGGTCATCCTCGCCGACCCGGCCAGGCGGGACTCGTCGGGCAGAAGGCGTTGGCGTCCAGCGGATTTCACCCCACCGCTGAACGAACTGGCCGAGGTCTACCGGACGCGGGACATGGCGGTGAAGTGCGCGCCGGGGATCGACCCGCAGGACGTCCCGTGGGCGGGGGAGATCGAGCTGGTGTCGTTGGACGGGCAGGTGAAGGAAGCCTGTCTGTGGACCGGATCCCTTGCCACGCAAGGCGTGACCCGCCGCGCGACGGTCATCAAGTCCACTATGGAGTCGTGGACGGTCACGGACGCGGAACCGGCGGACTGCCCGGTGACGGCGCCGGCGGAGTGGATCGTCGACCCGGACGGCGCGGTGGTCCGCGCGGGCCTCGTCCAGCACTACGCGGCACGGCACGGTCTGGCCCAACTGGACCCCCGGATCGCCTACCTGACGGGGGACACCCCGCCGCCCGGGATCCGCGCGTTCAGGGTGCTGGAACACGGCCGCTACAACGAGAAATCGCTCCGCGGGCTGCTGGCGGACCGAGGCGTCGGCCGACTGGAAATCCTGGTGCGGGGCGTGGACGTCGACCCGAACACCCTGCGCCCCCGCCTGAAACTCAAGGGAAACCAGGAGGCGACGGTGGTGCTGACCAGAATCGGGACCACCCCGACAGCTTTGCTGTGCCAGGCGGAGCGCACCTAGTGGTCACGTCCGCGATCGCGCGTCCAGCGATATCGCGCCGGGAACCGGTGGTCTGCCTCGTCGGCGGGGCGGTGTCAGCCCCGCGCCCCGCCGACGAGACGCAGATGGTCACTCGCCCCCGACGCGAGTGACCTGAATGGCGGTAGAACTGCCGGTGAGCCCACCGCTACCTTGCCTGCTCGCTCACTGATGACCGGGGGTAGCGGGACCGTCGGCCCCCCTCGGGTCGACGGTCCTGCTCTTCACCACGGGCGCGTCACCGCGCTGGTTCGGGTACTCCTTCGGCCGAGTTGCGGCCGAGCCGCCACGCCCACCGCCAACCGTCGACCACGGCCACCGCCGATCCGCCGACCGCCAACAGGAAAGCGAGCCCGGCGGCGCCTTCGATGGTCGCGGTGCTCAGCACCACCGTGATCGCCCAGATCTGCATGGCCGTGAACGGGATCGCGATGCACGCGGCGAAGAATCCGCGGCGCCACCGGCCTGGGTCCGGAGCTGGAAGAAACGGGTCCATTGCGCCCCCTCCTCGGGTCTCGTAGTGAAATGAAACCCGGAATGGCGCGGATTCTCTGTGTCAGCTGACACAGAGGGGCTCAACGGGCCATTCTGCGCAGTTCCGCCAGCTTGTGCACGCGGATCCAGCTGCGCCCGGTGCTGATGATGCCCTTGTCACGCAGGACGCGCAGCGCCCTGGCGTACGACTCGCGTGATGTGGCCGCGCTGTCCGCGAGTTGCTGTTGGGTCATCCCAGCTTTGATTTCGATCGGATTGCCGTCGCCCTTGTCGTGTTCCACCGCCATCTGGGCGAGTTGGGTGTACACGCGCTGGCTCGCGCTGCCGCCGCCGTATTCGGCGTGGCGACCGGTCGTCCCGCCGAATCGCGCGTACTGCACGCCGAGCAGGGTCCACGTCAGTTTCGCCCGTGTTTGACACAGATGGGTGAACCTGTTGCTGGGCACGGTGATCGCTTCGACCTTGTCGAGCGCGCGCAGGGTGGCCGTGCGTGGCAGTCCGTGCAACGCCGCCACCTCGCCGAGGATGTCGCCGGCGGTGCGCAGCGCGACCACCAGCTCACGGCCGTCCTCGGTGTAGTAGATCACCTGGACGTGCCCGGAGATCAGGATGAACGCGTGCTTGGACTGGTCGCCCTCGTGGCACAGGTACTCACCGGGAGCGTACTGGCGCCGAGCGGAGATCTGCTCGAGCGCGTGGCGTTCCGCGATCGCCAGGCTCCCCCAGAAGCTGTCCGGGCTTGGGTCCACCAGTTCAGGTTGCCAAGCCGACGAGGCGGAACACAACAATTCTCACCTGGTTGCCAGCTATGGTTGACCCACCACCGGCTTGGGACGGCGATTATGGGGAGTGATCCGTCGTGACCACACAACACCGGGCGATCGTCGCTGTCGACGTCGCGTCCTTCACCGACCCGATGCGCACCATGATCCACCTGCGGGCGGTGCACGAGGGCCTGTACGACATGCTCAGAGCGGCCTTCGACGAGGCCGGGATCCTGTGGAAGGCGCTCTACCACGAGGACCGCGGCGACGGCGCGATGATCCTCATCCCCGCAGACTTCCCCAAGGTCTGGCTGGTCGACCAGTGGCACACCAGGCTGCTGTCGGCGCTGCGCCGGTACAATTCGGTGCACGCGGCCGAAGCCCGCGTGCAGTTGCGGGTCGCGTTACACCACGGCGAGGTCTACGCGGACTCCGAGGGAGTCGTCAGCCACGCGGTGAACCTGACGTTCCGGCTGCTGGACGCCGGTCAGGCCAAGTCGGCGCTCGCCGACAGCGGCGGGCTGCTCGCGCTGATCGCGTCGGACGAGTTCTACCGCGACGTGATCGAACAGGATCCCGCCGCGGATCCGGCTTCCTACCAGCGGATCGCCGTGTCGGTGAAGCAGACGCACACGGTGGCGTGGCTGCGGTTGCCGGACGTCGCCCACTCGCCCGCGTCCCAGGCGTCGATGGCCCACGCCCCGGTGGCCCAGGTGCCGGTGGCCCGGGCGTCGATGTCCCGGGCATCGATGGCGGGGCACGAACAGCCGCGCGCACGGGTGATGCCGCTGTCGGAGATCGTGGACGCCTTGCTGGAACTGCCCTTCGTCCGCGACGCCGCCGGGCGGACGATGTTGATCGACATGCTGCCGCGGCACATCGCCAACGCCGTGCCGTACCACGCGGCCACCAGGCTGCACGTCTTCGCGCTCGTGCGGACCTGCCTGCTGTACGAGCAGGGATTGTTCGACTTGATCGAGGCAGTGCGCCAACTGGACGGCGACTCCGGGGGAGTACGCCGATTGGAGGGTATCGAGCGGCTGCTGTTGTCGGATTCGGTCGACTGAGCTATTCCCAATTCGGGCGTGCTGGACAGGACACGGAGGTGAGACCGTGTGGCCGTTGGCTGGTTTGGGACGGCGGCGTGATGTCTGGCACTCGGTGGTGGAAACCCTCGAACAGGTGCAGATCCTGCGCGACCCGGTCGGCCGGGGCCTGTGCCTCGACCTGGTCGGGCAGTACCTCGGCCTGCCCTTGCAGGTCAGGCATTTCCCATCGACCCGCCAGCACATCTACAGCATCCTGCTCGCATGCGACCAGCACCCGGGCGCGTTGTCGACGTTCCTGCGCGTTCTGAGCGAGCTGGAACCGAGATCACGGGCGGTCTCGTGGGCGCGGCAGATGCTCAGTGGTGACGTGCCGCGCCAGCGCGGTGCCGTGCGGACCGAGCAGCCGGTGGTGTGGGGTGACGTGCCGCCGCGAGCCGCCGGGTTCACCGCGCCAGGGCACCTGCTGGCGGCGGTGGAGGATCATCCGCTTGCCGTGCTGACGGGTGCGGGCCGGTCCGAGCTGGCCGCGGAGTACGCCCACCGGCGGGCCGCCGAGCACGAGGTGGTGTGGTGGATCCCGTCGGCGCACCCGGCGCTGATCCGGATCGCGCTGGTCAAACTGGCGGTCCGGCTGAAACTGCCGGTCGGTCCCAGCGCGCGGGCGGCTGTTCCCGCAGTCCTCGACGCGCTGCGCGTGCGGGGCAGCCTGTTGATCTTCGACAACGCCTGCCGGGTGGACGACGTCCGGCCGTTCCTGCCTGCCGGGCCGGGGCAGGTCCTCGTCACCGCGCGAACTCCGGCGCGTGACGCCGTCGACGTGCCGTGGCCACGAAGACAACCGGACCCCGAACAGATCACGGACCTGGTCAGGATCTGTGCCTTCTTCGCCGACGGGCCCATCTCGCGCGGCGTGTTCGCGGGTGCGCCGGACCTGCCGTCCCTGCCGGGCTTCGCGGCGACGGTGTTGCGCGACCCGGTGCTGCTCGGCCGGGCGATCCGCCAGCTCACCTCGACCGGACTGGCCGAAGTCGACCACCGCACCGACACCTTCCGGTTGACGTACCGCCCGGAACCCGCCGAAGAGCTGCGCCTGGACGCCCAGCTGGTGCTGGCGAGCGCGGACCCCGGCAACCCGTGCGAAGCCGGCAACTGGTCCAGGTACGCGGATCTGCTGCCGCACGTGCTCGCCAGCGACGCGATCGCCTCCGCGGACCCGAGGATCCGGCGTCTCGCGATCAACACCGTCGCGTTCCTGGCCACCTGGGGCGATCCCGCGGACGCGCGGGCGCTCGCGGCCGGCCTGGTGGAGCGTTGGCGGGAAACCACGAGGGACGCGTTGGTCGCGTCGCGGTGGCTGGCGAGGACGACGCGTCTGGCCGGTCAGCCGGAAGAAGCCGCGAGGATCGGCGAGTTCACCGTGGTGCGTGCCCGTGAGCACCTCGGCGCCGACGACGAGGACACGATCCTGTCGATCCGGTCACTGGCCGAAGACCTTTGTGCCGCAGGGCAGTTCGAGGCCGCGTTGGCGTGGGCGAAGGACGCCTACCAACGCACACGCGGCAAGTTCGGCGAGGACGACCCGGATACCCTCGACGCGGCGGGAACGTACACCGCTGCGCTGCGCCTGTCCGGTTGTCTCGAAGCGGCGCGTGAGCTCGACGAGCGGACAGCTCGCCGTAAAGTCGTTGTCCTGGGCGAGAACCACGGCGCCACACTGTGCTCTTTGAACAGTCTCGCGCTCGACCTGATCGCGTGCGGCGGCTGGCTCGAGGCCTGCCAGGTCCAGGAGGACGTGGTCCTGCGCTCGCGGGAACACGGCGGCGTCCGGCACCCGATGACGTTGCACGCCACCAAGACCCTCGCCAGCGCGCGGCGGCTGGCCGGTGACGCCGCGAACGCGCTGCCGCTCGGCCAGGTCGCGTTGGACGGACTGACCGGACGCTACGGCGAGGACGGTCCGGAGGCCATCGCCGCGGCCATGAACGTCGCGGTGACCCTGCGCGCGCTCGGCCGCCTCGAGGAAGCCCGCAGGCTGGGCCTGCACGCCCACCAGTTGGGACAGCGGACGTGGGGCCAGTACCACCCGTTCACACTCGCCGCGGCGACGAACCTGGCCGTGACGCTGCACGTCCTCGGCGAGTTGTCCACCGCGCGCGGCCTGAACGAGAAGGCGATGAACCGGATGCGCGCGGCACTCGGCGACGACCACCCGTTCAGCCTGGTGTGCGCGGCCAACCTGGCCAACGACCTGGCCAGGGCGGGGCAATACGCGGCGGCCCGCGACCTCGGCCGGGACACCCTGGAACGGTCGCAGCGCGTCCTGCCTGACGACCACCCGCACATCGACGCCGTCGCCACGAACCTCGCGCTGCACCTGCGTGGCCTCGGCCAGTTGGACGAGTCCGCCGAGTTGCAGCGCAGCAGCGTGACGAGCCTGCGCAGGAGCCTGGGCGCGGCCCACCCGGCGACGAAGGCCGCGGCCGAGAACCTCCGGATCTTCTGCACAGTGGATGTCATCTGAGAGTGACTTCGGCGACAGGGCTGTGCGGTGAGCGCCGGTATGGTCATCTACGTTGTCAGGCATGACTTCGATGTGGGGTTCGCCGTTGGCCGCGCGGGCACGCGGCTGGTGGCGCGTGCGACGCGACCCGCAGCAGGCCAGATTCCTCACCGTGGACTCGCTGCGCTGGGTGGTGCGCAACCGGGCCTACACGCCCTGGTACCTGGTCCGCTACTACCGGCTGCTGAAGTTCCGGCTGCTCAACCCGCACATCATCCTGCGCGGCATGGTGTTCCTCGGCAAGAACGTGGAGATCCACTGCCGCCCGGGCTACGGCCGGATGGAGATCGGCCGCTGGGTGCACATCGGCGACGGCAACGCCATCCGCTGCCACGAGGGCTCCCTGCGGATCGGCGACAAGGCCGTGTTCGGCCGCGCCAACGTGGTCAACTGCTACCTCGACATCGAGTTCGGTGACGCGTCGCTGGTCGCCGACTGGGTGTACATCTGCGACTTCGACCACGTCGTCGACGACATCCACATGCCCATCAAGGACCAGGGGATCGTGAAGTCCCCGGTCCGGATCGGCCCGGACACGTGGATCGGTACGAAGGTGTCCGTGCTGAAGGGCACCAGGATCGGCCGTGGCTGCGTGCTGGGCGCGCATTCGGTGGTCCGCGGCCAGATCCCGGACTACGCGATCGCGGTGGGCACCCCGGCGAAGGTCGTGCGCGACCGGCTCGCGGACTACGAGGCCAAGGCCGAGCGCCGCGCGGCGATCGCGGACATGGACCGCAAGGCCCGCGAAGCCGTCCAGAAAATCCTCGACGACGCCTAACCCCCCAGTTTTTTGGCAACCAATGTGGCCTTCGTTGCGAAGAACGCTACGAAGGCCACATTGGTTGCCAAGACGAGCGTCAGATGAACGCGTTGCCGGTGGCGATCTTCGGGCGGCCGAGGGGCTCGTGGTTCGCCACCCGCGCGCGGCGGTAGACGTCGATGGTGGCGGCCGCGATCGTGGCCCAGTCGAAGTCGCTCGTGAGCCGTGCCTTGGCCGCACGAGTCCGGCGTTTGGCGGCTGCCGGGTCGTCCAGCACGGCCCGCACCGACGCCGTGATGCCCTCCACGTCGCCGGGGGCGAACGACAGCCCGGTTTCGCCGTGCACCACGACCTCGCCCAGTCCACCCGCTGTGGAGGCGACGAGAGGCGCACCGGCAGCCGCCGCTTCCAGGGCGACGATCCCGAACGGCTCGTAGCGGCTGGGCAGGACAACCACGTCAGCGGCGGCAAGGGCGGCGGCGAGCTGACGGTCCGACAGGTGTCCAACGAAATCGACAGAGCGCAGCACACGCGCCTTGCGCGCGTCCTTCACGAGCTCAGCCGCGTGACGGCCCTTCCCGGCGACGACGAGTCGTGTGCCGGGGTGTGAACGACGGATCCGGGGCAACGCGGCGACCAGGTCCTGGACGCCCTTCTCCCACTCCAGACGCCCGAAGAACAGCAGCATCGGGCCGCCGCCGGGGCTGTACTGCTCGTGCGTGGCGCGCACGGTCGCCGTGGGCACGCGCCACGGCCGTGGCTCGATCCCGTTGTGGATCACGGTGATGTCCGCCGGGTCGACCTCGAACAGGTGCGCCACCTCGGCGCGCATCGCCGCGGAACACGTCACCAGCGCGTCGGCCCGGTTGGCCAGCCACCATTCCACCGAATGGACCTGCTGGTTCAGGGGTTGGGACAGCCAGCCGCTGTGCCGCCCGGCCTCGGTGGCGTGGATCGTGGCCACCAGTGGCTTGCCGGTTTCCTCGGCCAGCGCCACGGCCGGGTGCGTCACCAGCCAGTCGTGCGCGTGGATGACGTCCGGTCGCCAGTCCTTGAGCAGGGCGAGGCCCGCACGGACCATGGCGTGCCCCATCGCGAGCGTCCACGCCACCAGGTCGCGCTCGAACACCAGGTGCGGCGGGTCCTCGGCGACCCGGATCACCCGAACACCCTCGACCACCTCGTCGGACGTCGGGTGCGTGGTCACGTCGGTGCCCGCCTGTTCGCGGCACAGCACGACGACGTCGTGTCCCGCGTCGGACATGTGCTTGGCCAGCGCGTACACGTGTCTGCCCAGTCCGCCGACCACCACCGGCGGGTACTCCCAAGACAACATCAACACGCGCATAAGGGCTTGATCCTCGCATCTCCTGCGGTGGAGCCGACTACGGGTATGCCAAACATCCGCTTGGTAGTTTACGGGCATCCAGATGGCCGAACAGGAAATCCTCAGCCGCGAGCTCGCCCGCTCGGGCAAGCGCGCGGTCCGCGTGTCCCAACCGGAGCAGTTCCGCCAGCTCACCGAACCGTTCGGTGTGCACCTTGGCACGGCGCCGGGCGTAGTCCGCCGCGGAGTCCTTGGTCACCATGAACGCCCAGTCGCTCGACAACGCCAGCAAGGCCTCCCTGACCAGCTGGTCGGCCGCGAGGTCCCGTGCCGTCGTGGTGAAGGTGTCCATCACGGACAGCAAGTCGCGCTGCAGGTCCGCACCCGCCGACACCAGGTCGGCGACCTGCTCGCCGTCCCAGACCCGCCAGTCCTTGCCGGATCCCCACGACGACGCGGGCAGGTCCACCCGCGGGCCGAGGTGACCGGCGTCCAACGCGCCCTTCAACGTCGTCACCCGGACACCGGCCTCGGGCAGCTTGCGCAGGACCGCCTCCAGCCACGCCGGGCCCTCGTGCCACCAGTGTCCGAAAAGCTCGGTGTCGTACGCGGCGACGACAAGGGAACGCTCCGGCAGTCCGCGCAACCGCCGGACCACTGTGTCCACGAAGTCGTCCGCATGCTTTTCAACGGCCACAGCCGCGCGCCGCGGGTCGTAAGGGGCCTTGTCCCACGGCTCGATGTGCTTTCCCGTCACCCGTGACGGTTTGAGCCCGGACGGGTGGTCGTACGTGTGGAAGTCGCGGTAGTCCGCGTGGCCGGGATACCCGGCTTTCGGCGACCAGACCCGGTACGTGACTTCGAGATCGCGTCCGAAGCAGACGACGTCGGAGTCGCCGACCGTGCGCGCCGCCGCGGTGTCACCGCGCAGGGACGGGCCGTCGACCAGGAACCGCTGGACGCCCGCGGCGGCGTAGGTCGACTCCATGCCTGGTGCGTAACCGCATTCGGGCGCCCAGATGCCTTCCGGCTGCCGCCCGGTCCTGATCCGCGTGTCGGTCAGGCCGAGCCGCAGGGCGTAGTCCCGGATCCTCGGGTCGAGCAGGGGCTGGAACGGATGCGTGGCCGGGCCGCCGAGCAGTTCGATCGTGCCAGCGTCGACGAACCGCCGCAGCACCGGCGAAAAGCCGTGCCGCCATTGGGTTTCGAACGCGGTCAGCGCCTGTTCCGACGCGCGGTGCTCGCTCGCGGCCAGGTCCTTGAGCAGCGGGTCGTCCTGGCGCCAGCGGACAGCGGCGTACCGCGCCCGCAACTGCCAGTTGCCCAGCCAGTCATGGAAACCACGCAGGCAGTACGGGTCATCGAGTTGGGCAGCGAGCACCGGCGTCACACCGAGCGTGAGCACGTCCTCTTCGCCCTTGTCGGCGAACCGTTGCAGCAACTCGAAAACGGGCATGTAAGAGTGCGCCCACGCCTGGTAGAGCCATTCCTCGCCGACCGGCCATGAACCGTGGTTGGCCAGCCACGGCAGGTGGCTGTGCAGGACGAGGCAGAACGTTCCGATCGGCTCACTCAAGGCTTGATCGCCACCCCGACCAGATCGAGGCTGGCGTCCACATCGGACTCGACGATCTCGAAGTCCGCGCTGGTGACCGCTTCGACGCTCGCCAGCAGATCCGCGGGCCACGGCCCGCCGGACACGGCGACGTCCATCTGCGCCTGGATGATCGACCCGAACCGGGCGTCGGCGTCGAGCAACGCGGGACCGTGCCGCAGCCCGGCCATGACCTCGACCCGGAAACCGGCGCCGACCAGCAGTTCGGTCAACTCGGCGCCGCTGAGTTCACGAGTGTGGAACGGGTTGAGCGGTGTGTCCCGGCCAGGGGAGAACGTGATCCGGTTGGGCGTCGTGACCAGCAGCCTGCCACCGGGCCTGAGCACCCGCAGGCATTCGGCCAGGAACCGCTCCTGCTCCCACAGGTGCTCGATGACCTGGAGGTTCGCCACCACGTCGATGGACGCGTCGGCGAACGGCAGCATCACGAGGTTGCCACGCAGCATGCGCACCTGCGGGTACTTGCGGGCCACGTGCAGCGTGGTCAGCACGTCGTAGTCGAGCCCGATCACCGCACGAGCGTCCCGGGCGAGCAGATCCGCGCCGTAACCTTCGCCACACCCGGCCTCGAGAACGACCGCGTCCCGGCAGTACGGCGCCAGCATGAGGTACGCCGCCTCGTGACGCCGGAACCAGTAATTTTCCTCCGGGATGCCGGGCACGGTCCGCTCCCCGGTCAGCGGCAGCCCGGCAGAGCCGGACAGGTCGGGGCCGGAGAAATCAGGGGCAGCAGGATCAGCCGTCACCCCGGCAGGCTACCGGTCAGTAAGCAGTCAGGCCGCGCAGGAGTGTGACGCATGACATCGGCGCTACGCCGGCCGCGGGGCGTCGCGGTCGAAGTCGTGCAGGTCGACCGGGCCGGGCTCGAAGTACCGGCCAAGGCCGAGGTCGACGCCAGCCGAGCGCCACCACTCGGCCTCGTCCGCGGTCTCGATGTCGTCGACGACCACGGTCGCCCCGGCCAGCTTGACGACGTCGATCAGGTCCGTCAGCGTCCGGCCGACCAGGGCGGACGTGCCGGCACGCCGCCTGCGCACGAGCCGGGACGCGATCCGGACGGACGTCGCCGGCAGGTCCTCGAGGCAGCCGATGTCGCCCGCCGCGCTGCCGAACTCGTGGATCTCGGTCGCGATGCCGTTCGCGGCCAACATGCGGAAGTTGTCCACCGCCTCGCCGCGGTCGGCGATCAGCACCGCCACCGGCATGCCGACCCGCAGCAGCGACGGGTCCAGCCCGGCGCGGGACAGGCGCATCAGCACCGCGCCGACCAGGTCGGGGTCACAGGCCTGGTTGGCTGTCAGCGACACCGCCAGCGGCAGCGTGGTGCCGTACTCGCCGTTCCACCAGTGCACCTGTTTGCTCGCGTCCTCGAGCATGTCGTCGCGCAGCGGCACGACCAGGCCGGTCTGCTCGGCCAGTTCGAGGCACAGCGAGTGCGAGATGGTCTCGGGTTCGTGGTCGGCGTTCTCGTGGTCCCAGCGCAGTCGCGCCTCGAACCCGACGGTCCGGTTGCCCAGCAGTTGGACGAGCGGGCGGCAGACGACCTTGATGTCGCCCATCTCCAGCGCGCCGGGCATCTGCGCGGCGAGGCTGAACCACGAGCGGTCCCTGGTGTCCTCGTCCGGGTCGAACAGGCCCCACTGGCGCCTGCCGTTGGCCTTCGCGCGGCGCAGCGTCATGTCCGCGGTCCGCAGCAGCTCGGTCACGTCCGCGTCCGCGTTCGGCTTGTGCACGACGCCGATGCTCGCCGACGCGGCGACACCGAGGCCGTCGAAGTAGATCGGCTCGGCCAGCTCCTCGTTGATGGACGCGATCGTGCTGATCACGTCCGGCGTCGTGTCGGTGTTCTGCACGATGATCGCGAACTCGTCGCCGTCGAACCGGGCCACCATCGCGTTCTCGCCCGCCACCACGGCCTTCAGCCGCTGGGCGACGTTCATCAGCACCCGGTCGCCGACCGCGCGGCCGAGCCCGTCGGTGATCAACGAGAACGCGTCGAGGTCGATGTGGTACAGGGTCGCGCCGAACTTCGGATCCGCTTGCCGCAGCACGCTTTCCAGCCTGGTGGAGAAGTACTGCCGGTTCGGCAGCCCGGTCAGCACGTCGTGCAGCGACTGGTGGCTGAGCTGGCCCTGCAGCAGCGACATCTCCGTGTGGTCGTCCACCGTGACCAGCAGGTGGGTCGGGTCGGTGCCGCCGTCGCGCAGCACCGAGATCGACATGCCCGCGCGCACCGCCTCGCCGTCCGGGCGGAGCAGCTTGCGCTGCTGGTGCAGCCGCTCGGCCCAGCCGTCGGCCAGATCGCGGCACGCGGCCTTCAGGAACGGCGCCTCGTCCGCGTCGACCAGGTCGAACAGCGTCTCGTCGGTGAAGTCCGCGCGGTCGAGCATGGTCTGCAGCGACTGGTTGACGCGCAGGATCCGGCCGTCGAGGTCGGTGAGCACGATGCCGCTCGGCGAGGCCGTGAAGACGGCGTCGAACCGGGCCTCGGTCGCGCGCATCCTGCGCTGCGCGTCCGCCCCGGCGCGGACCAGCGCCTCCTTGATGTCCTCCTGCTGGCCGAAGATGAACTGGCGGGCCGCTTCGAGGTAGTCCGACGAGATCACGCCGAGCAGCGCGACCGCGCGCTCCGCGCGCTTGTCGTCGATCCGGTACAGCTCGGGCTCGGTCAGCAGGGCTTTGCCGAGCACGTCAATGGTTCTACGCAAGCTGGTCGGACCGGTGCAGCGCATGTCGACCAACCGGGTCCCCACGCCGGCCACGTGGTCGGCGTTGAACGGCTCGCCGGTCGCCGCGTCGAACACGATGTCGACGAGCTCGTGCATCGCCTGGTCGACTTCCTGTTGGGAATACGGCAGATACGTGCTCGAGCTGAGCAGGTACGCCCACTTGCGCGCCACCTTGACGCGCGCCCTGGCGTGGTCGGCCTGCGTGCGGGCGTGGCCGATGGGCGTGCGCGAGCTGTCGTGGAGCGGTGAGGTCATTTCCTCTGCCCAGTGGGTAGCCGGGATTCTGTCTGCCGGGATTCCAGGAATGCGGAGCAAGTCCGTGGCGAGAGCGTACCGACTGTTGCGCTTGATCGGCCACGTGCCAATCGGCTTCGCTCGATCGGGTGAACAGGAATCCGGATTCACGCCGTCCGGGTGTCCCGGCGTCGGGGCTGATCACGGCGCCGAGCAGGCGAGATCCTTCTGTTGGGTAGGAACCACGAGATGACGCCATCGGGCGGTCGGCCCGCCGGACCTGGGCCGCACGGGCCAACGCGGCCCTGCCCGGTCGTCACTGCGCGTCATCTGAAAAACCGCTGACGGGCTATTCAGCTCGCGACACCGTGATGCCGACAGCGCCCGGCCCCACGTGGACGCCGATCGACGACGACACCTCGGTGATGACGGCGTCGCGCACGTGGTTGAGCCGTGGCTTGAGCTCCTCGAGGATCGTGCTCGCGCGGCCCATGTTGCCGAAGTGCTCGACGGCGATGTCGACCATGCCCTCGCCCGCGCGGGCCACGGCCGTCTCGACCATCTTGCGCAGCGCCCGGTCCGAGCCGAAGCCCTTGTCCTGCGGCGCGATCTGGCCCTCCTGGACGGTGAGCACGGGCTTGAGCGACAACGCGTTGCCGACCAGCGCGGCGGCCGCGCCGATCTTGCCGCCCCGGCGCAGGTAGTCGAGGGTGTCCACGTAGATCAGCTCGGAGCTGGCGCGGCAGCGCTTGACCGCGGCGTCGATGACCCGGCGGGGGTTGCCGCCCGCGCCCGCGACCCGTGCCGCGGCGAGCACCGCGTAGCCGAGGCTCATGCCACACGTGGCGGAGTCCACGATGTGGACGGGGATTCTCATCTGACCGGCGGCCCGGCTGGCCGCCTTGCAGGTCTCGGAGAGTCTGGACGACACGTGCACGGACACGATCGCGTCCGCGTTCTGCGCCACCTGCTGGTAGAGCCGGTAGAACGTGCCCGGGTCCGGCGGTGCTGTGGTCACCGGCGTCCGGTTGCGCATGGCGGAGATCAGGTGGTCGGTGGGCACGTGGTGCTCATCGGCGACCTGCTCGCCGATCCTGATCTGGATCTGTGCGACGGACACGCCCCACTGCCTGGCGAGATCCGCCGGAAGGCAGGCGGTGGAGTCGGTGACTACAGCTACGCGGCCGTGCATAGGAAGGCAGATTAATCGTTATCACCCGGATGGACGCAAACGACGTTGATCCATTTGGCCTGGCCAACTGAATGAAGTGCACGTCAGGCACCCGCGTGAGTACCGTCACGCCGGACATACCGGGCCAAGATGCTACCGGCCGGTAACATAGCCGACGTGGTGCAGGCCACCGCGCCCGTCCGGGGTCGGCGTGGGATCGTCTACCCACACGAGAAGCAAGGCCTCGAGAAAACAGCAGACGTGTAGTAGCCGGGAGGTCGAAGAAGACCCATGCCAAACATCGTTGTCCTGGTCAAGCAGGTGCCCGACACCTACTCGGAGCGCAAGCTCGCGAGCGCTGACCACACTTTGGACCGTGCGTCGGCGGACGCCGTGCTCGACGAGATCAACGAGCGCGCCGTGGAAGAGGCCCTGCAGATCAAAGAGGCGCAGGGCGGCGAGGTGACGGTGCTGACCGTCGGGCCCGAGCGGGCCACCGACGCGATCCGCAAGGCCCTCTCGATGGGCGCCGACAAGGCCGTGCACGTCAGCGACGAGTCGCTGCACGGTGCCGACATCATCCAGACCGCGAAGGTGCTCGCCAAGGCGATCGGCACGGTCGAGGGATACGACCTGGTCATCGCGGGCAACGAGTCGACCGACGGTGTCGGCGGCGCGATCCCCGCGATGCTCGCCGAACTGCTCGGCCTTCCCCAGTTGACCCACGCCCGCAAGGTCGAGATCGACGGCGGCAGCGTGAAGGTGGAGCGGGAGACCGACACCGGCCGGACCTTCCTCGAAGCGAGCCTGCCCGCGGTGATCAGCGTCGGTGAGAAGATCAACGACCCGCGCTACCCGTCCTTCAAGGGCATCATGGCCGCCAAGAAGAAGCCGGTCACCACGCTGACGATCGCCGACCTCGGCATCGACGCGGGCGAGGTCGGCCTGGCCAACGCGGCCACGACCGTGCTCGAGTCGTCGCCGAAGCCGCCGCGCGCGGCCGGTCAGCAGATCACCGACGAGGGCGACGGCGGCAGCAAGATCGCCGAGTACCTCGTCTCGCAGAAGCTCATCTGACAGCGCCTGAAACGAGGAGGAAACCAGTCATGGCAGAGGTTCTGGTCCTCGTCGACGAACTCGACGGCGAGGTCAAGAAGGTCACATACGAGCTGCTCACGCTGGCGCGCAGGCTCGGCGAGCCGTCGGCCGTCGTGGTCGGCGCGCCCGGCAGCGCGGGCAAGGTCAAGGACGCGCTCGCCTCGTACGGCGCGGCCAAGGTCTACGTGGCGGAGTCCGACGACGCCGCCGGCTACCTGGTGACGCCCAAGGTCGACGTGCTCGCTTCCCTTGTGGAGCAGGCGTCCCCGGCGGCGGTGCTGGTACCGGCGACCGCCGAGGGCAAGGAGGTGTCGGGTCGCCTGGCGATCCGGATCGGCTCCGGTCTGCTCTACGACGCGGTCGACGTGGACGCCGACGGCACCACCACGCACTCGGTCTTCGGTGGCGCGTACACCGCGAAGGCCAAGGCCGCCAAGGGTGTCCCGGTCATCTCGGTGCGTGCGGGCAGCGTGGAGCCGGAGCAGGCCGACGGTGCGGCAGCCGAGTCGGCTGTCGACGTGCCCGCGGTGGACGCGGCCAAGGTCACCAGGATCACCGGCACCGAGCCGGTCGTCGGCGGTGACCGCCCGGAGCTCACCGAGGCGTCCGTCGTCGTGTCCGGTGGCCGCGGTGTGGCCAGTGCGGAGAACTTCTCCGTCGTGGAAGCCCTCGCGGACGCCTTGGGCGGCGCTGTGGGCGCCTCTCGTGCCGCGGTCGACTCCGGCTACTACCCGCACCAGTTCCAGGTCGGGCAGACCGGCAAGACCGTTTCGCCGCAGCTGTACATCGCGCTCGGAATCTCCGGCGCGATCCAGCACCGCGCCGGAATGCAGACATCGAAGACGATCATCGCGGTCAACAAGGACGGTGAGGCGCCGATCTTCGAAATCGCCGACTTCGGCGTCGTCGGCGACCTTTTCCAGGTCGCGCCCCAGTTGACCGAAGAGGTCGGCAAGCGCAAGGGCTGATCAAGATCACCCCAGCTCAGGCCCCGGTGTGACACTGTCACGCCGGGGCTGTTCTATTCCCCGACCTCGCCGTAAGTGATCTTCCTGACGGTGTCGTCCTATGGAGTGACCCCATCTCAGGGTATTCACCTATTTTCCACTGACGAGTCAGAAAGTCAGCTTGTCGAAGGTCATCTATCGCGAGTAGAACGATTCCATGACTCAGGCGCAGGTGCTCGTCAGTACCGCACAGTCCGGATCCGACCTGCCGGAGGACGCACCTCGTTACTCACTGCTGCTCGCCCGCGACTCCGAAGAGGTCGTCGCAGCTCAGCGGCTTCGCTACCAGGTGTTCGCCGAGGAGATGGGCGCGAACCTCAAGTCCGCGGACACCGGGCTCGACATCGACGAGTTCGACGAGCACTGCGACCACCTCGTGGTGCGTGAGGACCGAACGGGCGAGATCGTCAGCACCTACCGCTTCCTGCCGCCGGACCGGGTGGCCGCGGCGGGCAGGCTGTACTCGGAGACCGAGTTCGACCTCGGCGGGGTCCGGGAGCTGCTGCCGGGCGTCGTGGAGACCGGGCGGTCCTGTGTGCACCCGGATCACCGGTCGGGCTCCGTCGTCAGCCTGATGTGGGCGGGCATCGCCAGATACATGCTGCTCACGGGCCGCACCATGCTCGCGGGCTGCGCTTCCGTGCCGCTCGCCGACGGCGGGAACCTCGCCGCCGCGGTGTGGAACATGGTCCGCGACAACCACATGTCACCGCCTGAGTACCGCGTCCGCCCGCTGCACCCGTGGCAGCCGGACGGTGTCCGCCCGGCGGCGCGCACCCTGGTTCCGCCGCTGCTCAAGGGTTATCTGCGGCTCGGCGCGTGGGTGTGCGGACCACCCGCGCACGACAGCGACTTCAACGTCGCCGACCTGTTCGTACTGCTGGACATCGCCAAGGTCGACCCGCGGTACGTCAAGTTCTTCCTGGGGGAGCAAGGATGAGGGGACACCTCTGGCAGCCGGAGTCGCCGTGCGGCTCCAGCTGCATGGCCGGCAAGACACCGACCGTCAGCAGGTCACGCCGGGTGTGGCGACTGGCCACCGCGGTCGTGATCCTGCTGACCGGCCCGTTCGTCGCACTGATGATGCCGCTGTTGGCCAAGCGGCGCAGGGAAGGCGCGGTGCGCTGGTGGTTCCGCCGGATCGCGCGGGCGTTCGGCGTGCGGATCGAGGTGCACGGCGCGAAGGTGCTGCAGGAGTACGCGGACGCCGAGCGCGGCGCGCTGGTCGCGTCCAACCACATCTCGTGGCTGGACATCGTGGCGGTCAACGCGGTGCAGCCGATGCGGGCGCAGGCCAAGAAAGAGGTGGCGACCTGGCCGATCATCGGCAAGCTCGCCGGTGCGGCCCGGACGGTCTACCTGGACAGGGAGAACCTGCGTTCGCTGCCGAGCGCGGTGGACGAGTTGATGAAGGCCATGCGCGGCGGCTCGCTGGTGAACGTCTCCCCGGAGGGCACGACGTGGTGCGGTCTGGCCAGCGGCCGGTTCCGGCCCGCGATGTTCCAGGCCGCGATCGACGCGGACGTGCCGGTGATCCCGTTCGTGCTGCGCTACCGGCTGACCAACGGCCACGACACCACGGCACCGGCGTTCATCGGTGACGAGACACTGATCACGTCCCTGCGCCGCACGGCCAGGACCAAAGGCCTGGTGATGGAGGTGCACGTGCTCGACCCGATCGAGCCGAGCAAGGCCGCCAACCGCAAGGAACTCGCCGAGATGACTCAGGCGGCGGTCCGCGACACCCTCAACCGCACGCAGACCCTGCCCGAGTTCGAACACCCCAAACTCGCAGTCGCCTAAGTTTTTGCAACCAATGTGGCCTTCGTTGCGTTTTGCGCAACGAAGGCCACATTGGTTGCCAAGCAGGTTGGCTTGACTTCCAGTGCGCTTGAAGTTGCAGACTCGATTGCGTGACCATGACCGAGGCACCGGCCAGGACATCACTGTGGACGGGCGAGTACCGCGCTGTCTCGATAGGCATGACGCTGCTGGTGACGCTCGTGGCGTTCGAGAACCTCGGCGTGAACACGGCGATGCCGCGGATGGTGGCGGACCTGGACGGCGGCGCGCTGTACTCGTGGCCCTTCACGGTTTTCCTCGTGGCCAGCCTGATCGCGAACGTGCTGGCAGGCAGGCTGTGTGATCGGCGTGGACCGGCGTTCGGCGTCTACACCGGCGTGGTCCTGTTCGCGGTCGGCCTGCTGGTGGCGGGGCTCGCGAACTCGATGTGGCTACTGCTGCTCGGCCGGGCGCTGCAGGGCTTCGGCGGGGGGACGATCTCGGTCGCGATCTACGTGATGATCGCGTACGTCTTCCCGGAACGCTCCCAACCGGCCGCCTTCGGCCTGCTCAGCGCCGCGTGGGTGCTGCCCTCCCTCGTGGGACCCGCGGCAGCGGGGCTGCTCACCGAACACGCGAGTTGGCGCTGGGTCTTCCTCGGGCTCGTCCCGCTGGCCTTCATCGGCGCTCTCCTGCTGCTGCCCGCAGTGCGCAAACTGCCCACGCAGGTGGAGAACAACGGGGCAGTGCGCCGTGGTCTGGTCCTGGCGGCGATCGCCTCGGCACTGGGCATCGCCGCGTTGACGTGGGCGGCGGAACACCCGTCGCTCACGACGTTGCTGCTCGGCGTCCTGGGTGCGGCGATTCTGCTGCCGGCGCTGTTCCGGTTGCTGCCCAAGGGAACGCTGGTGGCCAAACGCGGCCTGCCGGTGACTGTGCTGGCACGCGGTCTGCTGGCGGGTGCGTACACCGCGATGGAGGTGTACGTGACGCTGACGCTGACGTCGGTGCACGGCTATTCGCCGCTGATGGCCGGACTTCCCTTGACTGTGGGCGCATTGGCGTGGTCGGCGGCGGCGCTGCTCCCGGCGCGCAACCCCGATGTCGACCGGCTCGTGTTCGTCCGATGGGGATTCGGCTTCCTGGCCGTCGGCGCACTCGGCATGCTCCTCGTAACACCGACATGGGGCTGGGGCTGGGTGGCGTTCATCGCGTGGATCGTCGCCAGCGCGGGAATGGGCCTGGGTTACTCGAGTCTGAGCGTCCTGACGATGCGCTACTCGCCGCTGCACGAACAAGGCGCCAACGCGGCAGCGCTGCAGGTGTCCGAGCGGGTGTTCAGTGCGGTCCTCGTCGGCTTCGGCGGCGTCCTGCTGGCACTGCTGGCATCCCCGCAACGCCCGACACCGGCGATGGCCGTCCTGGACATCGCGATGGCCGCGGTCGCCATCATCGGCGCCGTGCTCGTCCGACCGGGCCGGGCGGCCAGTCCTGGGGGTCCGGCCGCCTGAACGGACTCACCCCGTGCGGGCACGTCTCCGCTCCGACAAGCGGCCCGTGCGGGGTGACCCAGCTGTAATCGGTTGGGAGGACAACGTGCTCGTTCGCTAATCTCCGCACCGTCACCAACAGGGGGTTCACGAACATGAACAAGACTGTCCTTTGTGCTGCCGTTCTCCTCGTCGGGTTCACGGCGGCGTGCACAGCGGAGAACGGCGCCGCGGGCGGGGGCGGGGGTGGCGCGGCGCCCGCGAAGCCGGAGGTGTTCGGCGTGGCGGGCTACCGCGGCCTCACGCCGGGCATGAGCAAGGACGCGGCGTTGGCGACCGGCAAGCTGGCGACCGCGCCGACCTCCAATTTGGACGGCTGCGCCGACTTCAGCTACGTCGGCGGCCCGGCGCCCGACGCGGCCAGGATGGCGGCGGAGGACGACGCGCAGCGCAAGGCCCGCGAGCTCAACGCCAAGGCCGACGAACTGGACAAGGACACCACCAGGCGCAAGTCCGCCCAGGAGCACGCCGACGCCGCCCAGGTGTACGCCGACGCCGCCGGAGCCAGTGCGACGCTTGCCGAGAAGCGCGAGGCCAGGGACAAGGCGTTCGCCGCGGCAGGCGGGGCGTCGTTCGGCAAGGACGGCCTGCGTGAGCTCGGCGCCCCGGCTGAGGCGAAGACCGCGGAGGGCATCGGGGCGGGCTCGACGGTCGAGGAGCTGAAGAAGGCCTACGAGTCGCGTGGCCTCAAGCTCAGCGAGCACACCGGTCGCTACCAGGTGGAGATCGCCGACAAGGCGGGCTGGCGCTTTGAGTTCACGGCCACGCCGGACAACAAGGTCGGCGCGGTGTCGATCATCAGTTCGGCCAAGTGCACCTGAGCCGTCCGTGGTCGCCGTGGCCGTCGCCTGGGGCGTGACGCTCGTCGCCGAATACACTCTTCGGTGATGACCTATCTAGACCACGCGGCGACCACGCCCATGCTGCCCGAGGCAGCGGCGGCGTTGACAGAGGCATTGTCCATCCGGGGCAACGCTTCGTCGCTGCACACCTCCGGCCGCCGGGCGAGGCGGATCGCCGAGGAGGCCCGCGAGTCGATCGCGGAGACGCTCGGCGCGCGACCGTCCGAGGTCGTCTTCACCGCGGGTGGCACGGAGAGTGACAACCTCGCGGTCAAGGGCATCTACTGGGCCAGGCGCCGGGAAGGCCGCCGTCGCGTGTTGGTGTCCGCGGTCGAGCACCACGCCGTCCTCGACGCGGCCGAGTGGCTGGAGAGCCGCGACGGTGCCGAGCTGACGTGGCTGCCGGTGGACCGCACCGGGCGGGTGGACGTGGACGCGTTCAAGGCCGCACTCGGCGACGATGTGGCGCTGGTCACGGCCATGTGGGCGAACAACGAGGTCGGCACGGTCAACCCGGTCCGTGAGCTGGCCGAGGCGTGCGCGGAGCGTGGCATCCCGTTCCACACCGACGCCGTCCAGGCCGTCGGCACGCTGCCGGTCGATTTCGCCGAGTCGAAGGCCAGCGCGTTGACCATGAGCGGGCACAAGCTCGGCGGCCCGATCGGTATCGGTGCGTTGCTGCTGGGGCGGGACGTGGCGTGCGCGCCGTTGCTGCACGGCGGCGGCCAGGAGCGGGACGTGCGCTCGGGAACCGTTGACGTACCGGCGATCCACGCGTTGGCTGTGGCGATGCGCGAGGTGGCGGCGCGCCGCGACGAGCAGGCCGGGAAGCTCGCCGCGCTCAGGGACGAGCTGGTCGGCGCCGTCCGTGCCGCCGTTCCCGACGCGATCCTCAACGGCGAACCGGGCCTGCCGACCCACGCACACTTCACGTTCCCCGGCTGCGCCGGGGACAGCTTGCTGATGTTGTTGGACGCCAAGGGAATCGAGTGCTCGACCGGCTCGGCCTGCACGGCGGGGGTGGCGCAGCCGAGTCATGTCCTGCTCGCGATGGGCATGGATCCGGCGGCGGCCCGCGGCTCGCTCAGGTTCTCACTGGGGCACACGTCGTCGAAGGCGGACGTCCAGGCCCTGGCACAGGCGATCGGACCGGCCGTGGAACGGGCCCGCAACGCGGGCCTGTCCGGTATGCGCCGATCCGCGACGAAGGAGGCGTGAGCATGCGCGTGCTCGCCGCAATGAGTGGTGGTGTCGATTCAGCTGTGGCCGCGGCGCGAGCGGTGGCCGCCGGGCACGACGTCGTCGGGGTGCACCTCGCCCTGTCGGCGAAACCCGGCACGCTGCGCACCGGCGCGCGTGGCTGCTGCACGATCGAGGACTCGCACGACGCGCGGCGCGCCGCCGACGTGCTCGGCATCCCGTTCTACATCTGGGACTTCGCCGAGCGGTTCACCGAGGACGTGATCGAGGACTTCGTCGAGGAGTACGCGGCGGGCCGCACACCGAACCCGTGCCTGCGCTGCAACGAGCGGATCAAGTTCGAGGCGTTGCTCGACAAGGCGATGGCGCTGGGCTTCGACGCGGTCTGCACGGGCCACTACGCCCGGCTGACCACAGTGGACGGGAAGCCGGAGCTGCGGCGCAGCGCGGACTCCGAGAAGGACCAGTCCTATGTGCTCGCCTCGCTGACCACGGAGCAGTTGCGGCACGCGATGTTCCCGCTCGGCGACTCGACCAAGCCACAGGTCCGCGCGGAGGCGGCGGAGCGCGGGCTGTCGGTGGCCGAGAAGCCGGACAGCCACGACATCTGCTTCATCCCGGACGGCGACACCCAGAAGTTCCTGACGAACAAGCTGGGCGAGCGCCCCGGCATGCTCGTCGACGACGCGACCGGTGCCGTGCTGGGCATGCACACCGGTGTGCACGGTTTCACGGTCGGGCAGCGCAAGGGATTGGGCATCGACGCGCCCGCGGCGGACGGTCGCCCGCGCTATGTGCTGTCGTTGGAGCCGGTGTCCGGAAACGTCCGCGTCGGCACCGCTGAGCGCCTCGAAGTGAGTGAAATCGCTGGTGGGCGCCCTGTGTGGCCTTCTGGCGAAGCACTCGACGGCCCGACCGAGTGCGTGGTGCAGGTCCGTGCGCACGGTGGCACGGCCGCTGCGGTCGCCGAGATGACCGACGGTGAGCTGGTGATCCGGCTCGCTGAGCCGCTGCGGGGTGTCGCGCCCGGTCAGGCTGCCGTGATGTACCAGGGCGACTTGGTGCTGGGCAGCGCGACCATCACACGGACTCGATGACGAACCCGGCGTTGCGGTCGACGAGGTAGCCGACGCCGCGGACAGTGGTGATCGGGTCGAACCCGGGGCCGATCTTGCTGCGGAGCCTGCGGATGTGCACGTCGACCGTGCGGGTGCCGAGGTGGTCGGCGACGCCCCAGACCTGGGCGAGCAGCGTCGAACGCTGGTGGACCCGGCCGGGGTGCAGGCACAGGAACAGCAGCAGGTCGAACTCCAGCCGGGTCAGGTCGATCGGGGTGTCCCGCACGATGACGCGTCGCGCGGCGGGCTCGATCCGCAGTTTCGCCTGCGGCAGGGCACGCTGGCGCGGGACGTGCCCACCGTCGACGACCATCCGGTCGATGGGCAGGTCGACGGCGCTGCGCAGCGAGTTGACCAGCCGCGCGGCCACCGTGGGCGCCTGCTCGGTGTCGACGGTGAGCTGGACGATCACTGTCAGCTGTGCCATGCCTTCATGGGACCGGCACGGCTGCAGGGGTGTCAACGTTTCCCACGTGCTGATACCTACTTGCCGGGGTTGACGACGAGCTTCCCGCTGGTGCGACGGGCGCGGAGGTCCTCGTGCGCCGTGCGGACGTCGGAGAGGGCGTACTCGCCGCCGCTGATCACCTTCAGCTTGCCCGCCTTGACTTCCGCGGCCAGCTCGGCGAAAGCCTGGTGCAGCACAGGGGGATTGCGGAACGCGTGGGCCAGCCAGAATCCGCTGATGGTCGTCGAGTACGACATCAGGGCGGCGGGCGCGACCGGCTTCGGCTCCTCGCGGCTGGCCATGCCGTAGAACGCGAGCCTGCCGAACGGGGCCAGTGCTTTCAGGCTCTCGTCCGTGACACGGCCGCCGGTCATCTCCAGTACGACGTCGACGCGCTTGCCGCCGTTGGCCTCGATGATGGCCTTGTCCAGGTCGGGGGTGGCGGGGTCGATGGCGACGTCCGCGCCGAGGCTGACGGCCAGGTCGCGCTTGTCCTGGGTGCTGGCCGTGGCGATGATCCGCCCGGCGCCCATGGACTTGGCGAGTTGGACGGACAGCGACCCGACACCACCGGCGGCGGCGTGCACCACAATGGACTCGCCGGGCTGGAAGTGCGTGGTCCGCTTGAGCAGGTACCACGCGGTCATCCCCTGGATGAGCAGGGCGACAGCGGAGACGTCGTCGACGCCGTCGGGAACGTCGAACGCCATGTGCTTGTTGATCACTGCCTTCTCGGCATACCCACCGCCGCCGATGATGGCGGCGACCCGCCTGCCGTCGGCGGTGGTCCCGACCACCTCGCCGCCGGGGATCATCGGAAGAGTGGGTGACGCGAGATAGGAGTCCTCGACCTGGTGGGTGTCCGCGTAGTTCACCCCGGCCCGGTCGACCGTGATGAGCAGCTCGTTCTCACCGGGGACGGGGTCAGGAACCTCGGTGACGGTGAGTACCTCGGGGCCACCGAACTCGGTGATCTGTACGGCCCGCATATCGAACGCCTCCTCGCGTCGTGAGACAGAATGAAAGTTTGTCTCAACAGGGCGACGATAACGCCCGCTGCTTTGTTCCGCCTCGACGGGTATTGTGCCCGTGATCACCCGATGGTGCTGTTCATCCACTGTCCAGGGGCTATTGGCTTCCCATCGAGTGGATCGTCGAGTAGACCATGACAGACAGTGGACGGCGACGAGGCGATACCTGGTGGTGGCGAAATGAAGTCGATCAAGCTGATGGCCGGGTACGAACGCAGTCCACTGTGGCTGACGGGAACAGCGGGCGAAGGCAACCTCTCGTTCTACGAGCTGCCCATCTCCGAACCCCTCGCGGCCGACCTCTGGGAGTGGTCGGACAACTTCGAGGACACCCGCGACCACGAAGACCCCACCCGCTCAGGCTTCCCCACACTAGAAGCAGGCCGCCGATTCGCCGAAATGGGAGAAGAGCTGGCCAAACGCCTGGCCACCGAACTCGGCGACGAATACGTCGTAAGCTACTTCGACTACACCACAATGCAGGCCAGGGTCATCTGACCAACCGGCATACACGCAGACCAACCCAGGACAGCACGCACGAGACTGCAACCTGACTCGGTCAATGCGGCCGCAACCGCAGCCCGGCCCAGGTCGGCGCGCAGGCGAACGCGCAGCGCAGGGCAGGCGGCTCGCGCGCAAGCGCAGGGGGTTTGCGGCTTGCGCGCGTGCGCAGGGCAGGCGGCGTGCACGCAGGGCAGGGCAGGCGGCTCGCGTGCGCGCAAGCGCGGGGGTTTGCGGCCGCGCGCTAGCGCAGGGGTGGGCTTCGGGGGTGTCTCCTGCCCGTCGGCCTGGGCGAAGCCAACCACGGGCTGTCAAGAGGTCGGCCTGCCCAAAGAGCCCCAGCGACAGCCATACCGATCCTCTTGATAGTCCGTGGTTCCCTGGGGCAGGTCGACGGGCAGGAGGCGCCCGCGCCTCACAACCCCGGGTCATGAAGGTATGCGCCGGGAGAAACAGGACGCGAAGAACCTCCTGCTTTGAGGTCTGCCACCCGGCGAGGGGCTATCTTTCCCCACAGGATCCCGAGCCTTGACCAGGAGTAAGGCGTGGTCACCAGACCCGCAATGGAGATCCCGGGTCTGAAAAGACGGAAAGACAAAGACGGGGTCCCTCGCCGGGAGCAGACCTCTGAGCAGGAGGTCTTCGCGCCGTGTTCT
>NZ_MTQO01000038.1 GCF_001984155.1 Actinosynnema sp. ALI-1.44 | reverse complement strand
TGAGATCCCGGGTCTGAAAAGACACAAGAGTCCCTCGCCGGGAGCAGACCTCCGGGCAGGAGGTTTCCTGGTGGTGTTTCTCTCCGCGCATAATTTTCATGACCCGGGGTTGGAGGGCGCGGGCGTCCCCTGCCCGTCGACCTGCCCCAGGGAACCACGGACTGTCAAGAGGATCGGTACCGCTATCGCTGGCGCCGGTTGTCGTGGGCCGACCTCTTGACAGCCCGTGGTTGGCTTCGCCCAGGCCGACGGGCAGGAGACACCCCCGAAGCACCACTCTGCGCTTGCGCGCAAGCCGCAAACCCTGCGCTGGCGCGCAGGGCCGCCCACTTCTGCGCTGGCGCGCGAGCCGCACATAGCCTGGTCACCCCGCGAGCCCGTTGCGAGTCAGCAGCCCCCGGGCGGCTCCCGGCCACCTCGATGAACGGACTTCTCAGTCCAGGCAGAACTCGTTGCCCTCGGGGTCGGTCATCACGATGAACCCCATGCTCATCGGCGGGGCGGGATCGTGGCGCTGCACCCGCGTGGCGCCCAACGCCACGAGTCGGCCGCATTCGGCTTCCAGCGCGGCCATCCGTTCGTCGCCGTCCAGCCCCGGCGCCGCTCGGACATCGAGGTGCACGCGGTTCTTGCCCGCCTTCGACTCCGGAACCTGCTGGAAGAAGACCCTGGGACCGTCGCCGTCCGGGTCCTCGATGGCCGAACGCGTGTTGCGCTCGTTCTCCGGGACGCCCGCCTTGCTCAGGAACTCGTCCCATGCCGCCAAGGGGTCCGTGCCTTCCGGCACGTCGACTCCGGGTGGGCCCGGATGGACGTAACCCAGTGCGTCACGCCAGAAGGTCGACAGTGCGCGTGGGTCGTGTGCGTCGAAGGTGACTTGGAATTGTCGGCTCATCGCGTCTCAGTCCAACGGTCGCAGCACTCTGGACAGCCATTCCTGCACGGTCTGGCTGATCGCCTTCGGGTCGGCCTTCAGGCTGTGGTCTCCCGCCATCAGCACCACTTCCCTGTGGTGGGCCGGTTCCGGCCTGCCGAAGGTGTCTTTTTCGCCTTGCACCACCAGGACCGGCACGTCCACGCCGTCCAGTTCCGGTTGGCGGGTCTTGTCCGGCTTCCCCGGCGGGTACAGCGGGAAGGCCAGGCAGAGCACCGCCACCGCTTCACCTTCCGCCGCTGTCCGGCACGCCACGCGCGCACCGGACGACCTTCCCCCGAAGACCATCGGCAGGTCCGCGAACCAGCGCTCCGCCAGGTCGTCGGCCACCGCCAGCCAGGCCTCGTCCAACTGGCCGGCCGGGGCCGGGGCGCGTCGGCCCGCTACGCGGTACGGCTGCTCGATGAGAGCCACGTGGACGCCCGCTGCCGTCGCGCCACGAGTCGCCGCGACCAGGTCCGGGGCTCCTATCCCACCGCCAGCGCCGTGGCCGAGCAGCAGGGCTGCCCGGCCTTCCGGGGCGCAGTGCAGTTCCGCGCGGGCCGGGCCGCGGGGCGTCGCTATCTCGGCGGTTGTCATCGGCCCAGGTCGAACAGGGCAGAGTCGTCCTGTTCCGTCGCCGGTCGCATCAGGTCCGGGCCGTTGTTCTTCACGCTGTTCACCGCCTGGGACACCGGGCGCAGTTCGAGCGCCGCCAGGAACTCCTCCGACGGCGGCGCGATGAGGGCCGACGGGTCCGCGTTGTCGGGATCCAGCCAGGTCGCCCAGTTCTCCGGCGCCATCAGCACCGGCATCCGGTCGTGGATCTCCGCCAACTTGTCGACCGCGGGCATGGTCAGCACCGAGCACGTCACCAGCGGTGGGCTGTCCGGTTGCTCCTTGTCACGCCACACCGTCCACAGGCCGGCCATCGCCAGGCTCAGACCGTCCTTGCGGGTCGTGAAGTACGGCTGCTTGACCTTCCCGTCGCGCTGCCACTCGTACCAGCCGTCGGCGGGCATCAGGCACCTGCGCTTCGTCCACGAGGTTCGGAAGGCCGGTTTCTCCGCCGCGCTCTCCGAGCGGGCGTTGATCATCTTCGCGCCGCCCTTCGCGTCCTTCGCCCATGCCGGGACCAGGCCCCACTTCATCACGCGGAGCGTGCGCTCCGTCGTCGACATGTCGGGCTCGCCGTCCTCGTCGCGGGGATGCCGCTGCACCACCGCCACCACGTTGCGGGTCGGGGCCACGTTGTAGTCCGGGCCGCCGATCGCGTCCTCTGTCGCGTCCACGGCGTCGAACTCGGCCGCGAGCGTCGCCGGGTTCTTGGTGGACGCGTACCTACCGCACACTTTGACAACACCTCCGACCCGAATCGTGACACGTGCGCGCTGGCCTGGCGAGTGCATGGGGGATCATCGACCCATGACGCAGCCCTGGGTCGCCCCAGTCTCGGCCACACCGGTCCGTGCCACCGTGTCCATCCCCGGCTCGAAGTCGATCACCAACCGCGCCCTCGTACTCGCCGCGCTCGCCGACGGGCCGTCCGCTGTGCGTGCCCCGTTGCGCAGCCGTGACACGAACCTCATGGTCGCCGCGCTGCGCGCGCTCGGCGCCGAGATCACCGACGACGGCGAAGACTGGCTCGTCACCCCCGCCGTGCTGCACGGCCCCGCCGACGTCGACTGCGGTCTGGCGGGCACCGTCATGCGTTTCCTCCCGCCCGCCGCGGCCGTCGGCAGCGGCGAGATCCGGTTCGACGGCGACGAACAGGCCCGCGAACGTCCGATGGGGACGATCCTGGACGCGTTGCGCGGCCTCGGCGCCGACATCACCGGCGACCGGCTTCCCTTCACGCTGCACGGAAAAGGCACACTCCCCGGCGGTGACGTGACGATCGACGCGTCCGCGTCGTCGCAGTTCGTGTCCGGCCTGTTGCTCTCCGGTCCCCGATACGACAAGGGGTTGACCGTCGAGCACGACGGCAAACCGGTCCCGTCCATGCCGCACATCGAAATGACCGTTCAGATGCTGCGCGCGGCGGGCGTGGACGTGAACGACTCGGAGGCGAACACCTGGCAGGTGCGCCCCGGGCCGATCCATGGCCGCGAGTGGGTCGTCGAGCCCGACCTGTCGAACGCGACGCCGTTCCTGGCCGCGGCGGCGGTCACGGGCGGGCGCGTCACGGTCAGCGGCTGGCCGACGAGCACCACCCAGCCGGGCGACGACATCCGTGGCATCCTCGCCCGGATGGGATGCGGCGTGGAGCTGGATGCCAACGGGCTCACCGTGACCGGACCCGACCGGCTGTCCGGTGTGGACATAGACCTGCACGACGTCGGCGAGCTGACGCCGACCATCGCCGCGTTGGCCGCGTTGGCGGACGGGCAGTCCGTGCTGCGGGGCATCGCGCACCTGCGTGGCCACGAGACCGACCGGCTGGCCGCGTTGGCCGACGACCTCAACGGGCTCGGCGGCGACGTCGAGGAAACCGACGACGGCCTGGTGATCCGGCCGCGTGCGCTACACGGCGGGCCGTGGCGGGCGTACGCCGACCACCGGATGGCGACCGCGGGCGCGATCCTCGGGCTGGTCGTCGCGGGAGTCGAGGTGGACGACATCGCCACGACGAGCAAGACCATCCCGGACTTCCCAGGGTTGTGGGCACGGATGCTCGGCGGGGGCCAGTGACGTGAGCCCGCGGGGCGCAGGACGCGGCGCGGACTGGAGCAGGCTCGACGAGTCGGACGTGCGCGTCCGCCCCGGCCGCGGCACCAGACCCCGGACCAAACGCCGCCCGGAACACGCCGACGCGGTCATGGCGATGGTTGTCGGCAAGGACCGCGGCCGGTGGACCTGCGCGCTCGAAGGGGACCCGAAGCAGATCGTGGTCGCGATGCGCGCACGTGAGCTCGGCCGGACACCGGTCGTCGTCGGCGACAGCGTGGACCTGGTCGGTGACACGAGTGGAAAACCCGACACGCTCGCGCGGATCGTGCGCGTCGCCGACCGGACAAGCGTCCTGCGGCGGACCGCTGACGACACCGACCCGTTCGAGCGCGTGGTCGTCGCGAACGCTTCGCAGTTGTTGATCGTGGTCGCGTTGGCCGACCCGCCGCCGCGGACGGGTTTCATCGACCGCGCGCTCGTCGCGGCGTACGCGGGCGGCCTGGAGCCCGTGTTGTGCCTCACGAAATCGGACCTGGCCACGCCGGACGAGATCATCGCCGCCTACGCCGACCTGGCCATGCCGATCCTGGTCACCAGGCAGGACGAGCACCCGGAGCGGATCGCCGAACGGCTGCGCGACCAGGTGACGGCCCTGATCGGGCACTCCGGCGTCGGCAAGTCCACTTTGGTGAACAAGCTCGTGCCGGACGCCGACCGCGAGACAGGAGTGGTCAGCGCGGTCGGCAAAGGCAGGCACACGTCGGTCACGGCGGTCGCGCTGCCGCTGCCGACCGGGGGCTGGGTCGTCGACACTCCCGGAATCAGGTCCTTCGGCCTGGCGCACATCGAACCGGACGACATCGTCGCGGCCTTTCCCGAATTCGTCGAAGCCGCGGAAGAATGCCCGTCCGGCTGTGGACATTTGGGCACGCCTGAAGACCCCGACTGCATGCTTGACACGGTGGTGGCGGATGGGAGCGCATCCACAGGCAGGCTGGAATCCCTGCGCCGCTTGCTGTCGTCACGCGCCGGACTCGAAGAATCACAGCGCGAACAGGGCGTTGAATAGGTGTGACCAGGAATTATGCCAATCGGTACCACCCGTTCGGGCGAATAATGCTAGCGTTCGCACCGTTTGGTTCCTACGGACTAGCTGGGGTTAGGACAGAGGTATGCGCAAGACCGGGATTGTGGCTGCGAGCGTCGTGCTCGCGCTGACCGTGGTCGGCTGTGGCAGCAAGGAGTCGGGCACGCCGGTCAGCTCCGGCTCCGGCAACACGTCGGCGACGGGCAGCGCTGGCGGTGAGAAGAAGGACAGCATCAACAGCGCGCTCGACCTGGCCGAGGCGATCAACAGCAAAGGCGACTCCAAGAAGAGCGCCAAGATCACGTTCGACATGTCGCTCGGCGCCGCGGCGGGCGGGGCGATCAAGGGCGACGGCGCGTTCAGCGCCGAGGGTGCCAGCCCGTCCATGCAGATGACCATGGACATGGGCAGCGCCAAGATGGAAATGGTCCTCATCGACAAGACCCTCTACATGAAGGCCCCTGGCGGAATGGGCGGCACCTCGTCGGCCAAGCCGTGGATGAAGATCACCCCGGGCGGAAGCGACCCGCTGTCCAAGCAGATGGGCCCGATGCTCGACAAGATCGACGACAGCTTCGACATCGACAAGCAGCTCGACCAGATCAAGTCGGCCGGCACGATCGACAAGCAGGAAAAGACGACCTTGGACGGCGAAGAGGTCACGCACTACAAGATCACGATCGACACCGCCAAGATGGCCCAGAGCGCCGAGGACCAGACCACCAAGGACTCGGCGAAGCAGCTCAGCTCGGCAGGCGTGAAGTCGTTCCCGATGGAGTGGTGGATCAACTCGGACAACCTGCCGGTGAAGATCACCAGCAAGATCACCGCACAGGGCCAGTCGGTCGATCTGGTCGCGACCTACAAGGACTGGGGCAAGCCGGTGGACATCAAGGCTCCGCCCGCTTCCCAGGTCGCCAACTGACCAAACCCGGTTCGTCCGCCAAAACCACCCAGAACAGTCCCCCACCCAACCCGGGGGGCGTCCCTGCTCCAGTCTACCGGTGACAGGTCCTGGTCAGAGGGTTACTGGTTGGTTGTGGACAACTGGATTTGACGGTAGTCCCATCGGTCCGGTGCCCCTCGTGCGTTCTCACGAGGGGCACCGGCCGTTTCAGGCCATGTGGGGATAGGTGTGGTCGGTCGGCGGGACGAATGTCTCCTTGATCGACCTCGGGCTGATCCACCGCTGCAGGTTGAAGATCGAGCCAGCCTTGTCGTTCGTACCCGACGCACGACTGCCACCGAACGGCTGCTGCCCGACAACGGCCCCGGTTGGTTTGTCGTTCACGTAGAAATTGCCTGCGGTGAAACGCAAGGCGCGCTGCGCTTCCTCCACCGCATGCCGGTCGGTCGCGAAAACCGCGCCGGTCAGGCCGTAAGGCGAGGCCGTGTCGACGGCGTCAAGGACCTTGGGGTAGTCGGCGTCGTCATATACGTGCACCGAGAGGATCGGGCCGAAGTACTCCGTGCGGAACACGTCGTGCGTGGGATCGTCGCCGACCAGGATCGTCGGCTGTACGAAGAAGCCGACGCTGTCGTCCGCCGTGGCCCCGGTCAGCACCTCGAGCTTGCCCTCCGCACGCACCTGCTCGAACAACGCAGAGTGCTTGGCGAACGCGCGGGAGTCGATCACCGCACCGCCGAAGTGTGAGAAGTCCGTGACATCGCCGTACGACAGGGACTTCGTCACGTCGGCCAGCGCGTCGCGGACGCCGCCGTCCCACAACGAGCGGGCGATGTACGCGCGGGAAGCAGCCGAGCACTTCTGGCCCTGGTACTCGAACGCGCCTCGGACCAGGCCTGTGGTCAGGCTCGCCGGGTCTGCCGAGCTGTGTGCCACCACGAAGTCCTTGCCGCCGGTCTCGCCGACGATCCGGGGGTAGGCGCGGTAGGTGTCCAGGTTCTCCCCGATGGTGCGCCACAGGTACTTGAACGTCTTCGTCGAGCCGGTGAAGTGCAGTCCGGCGAAGTCCGGGTCGGTCAACGCGGCTTCGCTGACCGCCGGGCCGTCTCCTGTCACCAGGTTGATCACCCCGGGTGGGAGGCCCGCCGCCTCGAGCAGGCGCATGGTGTGGTGCGCTGCCAGCGACTGCGTCGGCGACGGCTTCCAGACCACCGTGTTGCCCATCAGGGCCGGTGCTGTCGGCAGGTTTCCCGCGATCGCGGTGAAGTTGAACGGGGTGATCGCCACGACGAAGCCGTCGAGCGGGCGGTGGTCGAACCTGTTCCACAGACCCGGGCTCGATTCCGGCTGTTCGGCCAGTATCCGGCGGGCGAAGGAGACGTTGAAGCGCCAGAAGTCGATCAGTTCGCAGGCGCTGTCGATCTCCGCCTGCTGCGCGGACTTCGACTGGCCGAGCACAGTCGCCGCGTTCAGCTTGTCACGCCAGGGCCCGGCGAGCAGGTCCGCCGCGCGCAGCAGGACCGTCGCGCGCTCCTCGAAAGGCAGGTCGCGCCATGCGGGCGCGGCGGCTTTCGCGGCGGCGACGGCCGCGCGCACGTCCTCCGGGGTGGCCTGCGCGGTCTGTCCCAGCACGTGTGCCCTGTCGTGCGGCTGGACCACGTCGACGCGGTCGCCGCCCGCCATCCGTTCGTCGCCGCCGATCGTCATGGTGAAGTCCGTCTGTTCGCCTTCCAACGCCGTGATCGCGGCTTGGAGCGACTCGCGTTCCGGTGTCCCCGGCGCGTATGACCTGATCGGCTCGTTGCGGGCTTGTGGCACGGCCGAGACGGCGTCCATCTAGCGCTCTCCTCTACATCAGCTCCAGCAGGAACGGCAGTTCCTGGGTGGCGTACCAGGCCAGTTCGTGGTCCTCGGCGTCACCCAACACGAATTCTGCGTCCTCGTCACCCATGTCCGCAGCGTCAATCACCGAAACGGCCTTGGCTACGGCATCTTCGGCCTCGGAGTTGTCCATGTGGATCGACGCGACGTCCTTGAGCGCGACCGGCCCGGACAGCCGGACGACCGAGTGGTCGAGGTCCGGCCGCACCGTCACACCGTCCACATCGGCCGCGATGACCACCCTGCGGCGCATCGACTCGGGGTCCGAGCTCAACAGGCGCAGCGACGCCCTCGCCGCGTCGGCCATCGCGACGTACTCGAGGTCCTCGGCGGTTCCCTCGGTGTACATCTCGCGCAGCGCCGGGGTCAGCGCGAACGCGGTGCCGTTCAACGGCTTGAACTCACCGGCCGTGTTGAGCTCGTGCAGCATCGTGACCGTCGCAGGAAGATAGACCCGCACGCCCTCACACCCTTACCGTCGAAAGCAGTTCTTCCAAGGACTCCTCGACCATTCTGGCCAGTGTGTCCACATCAGACATGGCACCCCGGTCCCCGTTGAGGCCGAAGTAGACGCCACCGTCGTACGACGTCACCCCGATCGCCAGCGCCTGGTTGCGCACGAGCGGGACGACCGGGAACATCTCGATCATCTTGGCGCTGCCCGCGTACAGCGGCTCCTGCGGGCCCGGCACGTTGGTGATCACCACGTTGAAGATCTTCCGGGAGAACGACCCGGCCGCGCGGGCGCCGAGCGAGTGCAGCGTCGGCGGGGCGAACCCGCTCATCCTGCGCAACGCGCCCGCCGCGACCTTGCGAGCCGAGTCGTTGTGCCCGCGCATCGCGTGGCTGACGTGGTGCAGCCGTACGACCGCGTTGGGCTCGCCGACGGGGAGGTCCACCAACTTGGCCGTCACCGTGTTGCCCAACATTCCTGGCACGGTCTCGTCGGACTCGTCATCGCGGACGGCCAACGGCACCAACGCGCGCAGCGTCGTCGATGAGGTGACCGTCTGCCCACGCGACAGCAGCCACGTGCGCAAGGCGCCTGCCAGCGTGGCCAGCACGACGTCGTTGACCGTGCCCTCGTGCTCGCTGCTGATGGCTTTGAAGTCGTCCAGGCTCGTCCTGGCGACCGCGAACCGCCGCTGCGGCGAGATCCGGACGTTCAGCGGGCCGCTCGGCGCCGTGCTGGCCGTGCCGATCGCCGTGACCAGCCCTCCTGCCGTGTCCGCGAGCCGCTGCACGAGCGCACTGGAGAACAGGTCCCCGGCTGCCGCGCGGGCGTTCTCGACCAGCTCACGCGGCCGCTGGACGACGTCGGTGAGCGCGTCGAGCACGAGCCGGGTCTGTGTCGGCGGGCGCTGCGGGATCCACGCGCCGTCGCTGTTGTGCCCCACCTGCGGGGACGTGTCCAGGATGAGCTGGCCGATGTCGATCGTGCCGATCCCGTCGACCAGCGCGAGGTGCGTCTTGGTGACGATCGCGAACCGGCCCCGTGCCAACCCCTCGACCAGGTACGTCTCCCACAGCGGCCTTGTCGGGTCCAGCGGGCGCGACATCAGCCGCGCGACCAGGTCGTGCAACTGGTCGTCGCTGCCCGGACGGGGCAACGCGGACCGCCGCACGTGGTAGGTCAGGTCGAAGTCGCGGTCGTCCACCCACACCGGTCTGGCCAGGTGACCGGGCACGGACTGGACCTTCTGGCGGTAGCGCGGGATCAGGTCGAGGCGCTGCTCGATCATCCCGACCAGTTCGTCGTAGTCGAACCCGCCCCTAGGACTGCGGAACACGGCGACCCCGCCGACGTGCATCGGCGTCGCCTGGTCCTCCAGGTAGATGAACGAGGCGTCCACCGCGGACAGGCGATCGGGCATACCCTGAGCTTAATCGCGGACCGTGGCCCGGTCGTCGCACATCTGCACGCCGTGGGATTCTGCGCACATGGCTTCACCCAAGGACAGGTTCGTCACCGTGTACGGCCGCAAGCCGGTGTTGGAGGCGCTCGGCGACGCGGCGCTGGAAGTGGACAAGGTCGTCCTCGCCGACACGGCACGCGGACCGGCCGCGCGCGAGATCCTGGACGCCGCCGCCGCGCGGGGCGTCGACGTGCAGCGCGCGACGGCCCAGCGGGTGAAGGTGCTCGCAGGCAACGGCAAGCAGGACCAGGGTGTGCTGGCGGACGTCGTCGCGCCGCGGATGAAGCTGCTGGCGGACGCGTTGTCCGGGCCACGGCCTCCCCGGGGCGTGTTGCTGCTGGACGGGATCACGACGCCCGCGAACGTGGGCATGATCCTGCGGACCGCGACTGCCGCCGGGATGGGCGGGATCGTGGTGCCGCGGCGTGGGGTCGCGTCGATCGACCCGCTGGTCGTGAAGGCGTCCGCCGGGGTCGCGTTCCACGCGCCTGTGCTGCGGTGCGCGACGGCCGCGGAGGCTGCTTCCCAGCTGCGCTCATCGGGGTATCCGCTGTACGCGTTGGCTGCGGACGCGCCGACATCACTGTTCTCCGCCGAGTTGCCCGCACGCGCCGCGTTCGTGCTTGGTAGCGAGACGGCCGGGGTCAGCCCGGAGGTGCGGGAGCACGTGACGTCCTGGTTGTCGATCCCGATGCGCGGCGGCGTGGAATCGCTCAACGTGGCGAGCGCGGCGGCAGTGCTGTGTTTCGAACACCTCCGCCGCGACCCGGCGGCATTTTAGAAACGCACGCGGTGACCCCCGCTGCTCCACACGCATGATTACGGGCGTGGCGGCCGTGTCATCCGTTCGAGGGAACTCTGTCCGGATCGGACAACCCGGACTCTCTGTTCGGTGACCGATCCGACGGGGAGCCACAGCTTTGACGACACCGACACTGCGCCCGCTGACCACCTACGAGCCCATCGACGGGCAAATCCTGATCCCGGCGACGAGACAGCCGGAACCCGCCGCGCAGGCGCACGAACTACCAGTGACCGCGGACAACGCGCGGTTCACGCTGATCGCGACCAAGATCCTCGAAGTCCTCGATGGCCGCAGGCCACCAGGGCACCTGGAGACGCTGGTGGCGCCGCCGGTCCACCGAGCGACCCTCACCCGCCTGCGCACCAGACCGCCGGTGGGAATCCGCTACCAGCTGTCATCCATCCACAGCTGCCGCCCGGCTGTGGACGCAGTGGAAACCTGTGGACTGGTGGAGACGACACGCCACGGGACAAGAGCGCGCCGCGCGGAAGCCCTCGCGTGCAGATTCGAGTTCCGGAAGGGCAGCTGGATCTGCGTGTACTTCCGAATAATCCATTGCTGACCAGCGGAAACCCGGGGGCTCTTCGGAGGCCGGATGCTGCGGTCGGTGCCGTGTCGGCGGCTCCGGCCCAGCCTCCGGCCCCCGGAATCCAGCCTAGGAGGCGACACCGACAGCGGAGCCCGGTGAAGATCAAGAACAACCGGGTTGTCCACAGGACGGCATCCCCGCTCACTGATCACCAAGCACGGATGATCACCGGGCCAAAGCGATACGCCGGGATCGCGAGTGAGTCGGGTCAGGTTGTCCGATCGGAGACCACCGTGCCGCAGAACCCGGCCACGATCCGAACCGCGTGCGGCCGTCGATGCCTCGACACGCCGCTGGGGCGGCCGGTTCGGCCGCCCCAGCGGGGTGTTGTTCTGTGTTTCCTTGTCAGCGGCGGGGGCCTTTTCGGCCCTTCTTCGCGTTTGCCCTTGCTGCCGCTCGGCGTTCGCGGCGGGTTCCGGACTGGCCGCCTTCTCCGGCTTCTCCTGTGTCGTCCGTGTGGGACTCCACTCCGCCGTCTTCCGCTGGGCCGCTGTAGTTCAGGCGCTGGGGGGCTCCGCCTCCTCCTCCGCGCAGGGCCGGGGGGATCTGGGACTCGGGCTCCGGGTCCTGCAGGCGGTGGCGGCCCTGGCCGTTGGCCGCGCCGTTCGCTGCCGCGACTTGTTGCGCTGCCTGTGCCGCCCTGGCGAAGGCTTCGGGTACTTCCGCCTGCTGGATCTGCTGGGGCGGCGCTTCCGCTTCGATCCGGACGCTGAAGAGGTGCTGGACCGTGTCCTCTTTCAGTCCGTCCAGCATCGACTGGAACATGTCGTAGCCTTCCCGCTGGTATTCGATCAGCGGGTCGCGCTGCGCCATCGCACGCAGGCCGATGCCTTCCTTCAGGTAATCCATCTCGTAGAGGTGTTCACGCCACTTGCGGTCCAGCACCGACAGCAGGATCCGGCGCTCCAGGTCCCGCATGGTGCCTTCGCCGAACTGACCGTCGATGTCCGCTTCGCGGGCGAGGTACGCGCTTGTGATGTCCTCACCGAGCGCCTTCTTCAGGTGCTCGGCGTCGAGGTCCATCTCGTCGTCCTCGGCCAGGTCCTCCCACGTCACCTTCACGGGGTAGAGCTGCTTGAACGCCGTCCACAGCCGCTTGTGGTCCCAGTCCTCGGCGTAGCCCTCCGAGGTCTCCTGGTCGATGTAGTCCGAGACCACGTCGCGCATCATCTGCTCGATCTCGGGCCGGACGTCCTCGCCCTCGAGGACCTTGCGGCGCTCGGCGTAGATCACCTTGCGCTGCTCGTTCATCACGTCGTCGTACTTCAGGACGTTCTTGCGGATCTCGAAGTTCTGCTGCTCGACCTGGGTCTGCGCGCTCTTGATCGCGCGCGTGACCATCTTGGCCTCGATCGGCATGTCGTCCGGCACGCGCAGGGTCGTCATCACGCGCTCGACCATCACGGCGTTGAAGCGCCGCATGAGCTCGTCACCCAGCGACAGGTAGAACCGCGACTCGCCCGGGTCGCCCTGACGGCCTGAACGACCGCGCAGCTGGTTGTCGATACGGCGTGACTCGTGCCGTTCCGTGCCGAGCACGTACAGGCCGCCGAGCTCCGCGATCTCGTTGCGGGACGCGCTGGCGGTCGCGTACGCCTCGTCGTACGTCGCGTCGTAGATGCTCTGGTCGAACATCGACGTGCGGACGGCCTGGAACTGCTTGTCGTACAGCGAGCTGTGCACGACGTCGTACACGGCCGAGCCGACGGCCTCTTCCAGCTTCGCCTCGCGCTTGGCCTCGTCAGCGCCACGGTCACGCTTCGACGAACGCTCGGTCTGCTTCTTCACCACGGTCAGCGCCTCGTCGGCGGCCTTCTCGGCCAGGCCGTCGGTGACGACGTCGCGGTGCTGGCGCAGCACGCGGTCCACGCCGTCGCGGACCTTGATGACCAACTGGTCGAAGGCCGTGTCGCGGCGCTTGAAGTAGATCTCCTCGACCTTCTGCGAGCCGCCGACCCGCGCGACCAGGACCTTCTGCTCAGCCACGGCGTCGGTCGCGGTCAGCACCTCACGCAGCACCTTGCCGAGGTTGCCGAGCGCTTCCTCCTGCGCGGCCGTCGCGACCGGTTTGGTGTTGCGCTCCGCAGTGGAGCGGGCCTTCTCCTCGGCGCGCTCGGTCGCGATGCGGTGTGCCTGCACGTGCGCCGGGTCACCGGCGAGGTCGCCTTCGCGCTCCTCCTCCGGCACCTCCGACTCGGCGTCCTCGTCGACGTGGATCTCGCCACCGCCGAGCACGATGTCGGTACCACGACCGGCCATGTTGGTCGCGATGGTGACCGCGCCCTTCTGGCCGGCCTGGGCGATGATCGCGGCCTCGCGCTTGTGGTTCTTCGCGTTCAGGACCTCGTGCGGGATGCCCATCTTGAGCAGCAGCTTCGACAGGTACTCCGAGCGCTCGACGCTCGTGGTACCGACCAGCACCGGCTGGCCCTTCTCGTGCCGCTCGGCGATGTCCTCGGCGACGGCATCGAACTTGGCCTGTTCGGTCTTGTAGATCAGGTCCGACTGGTCCTTGCGGATCATCGGCTTGTTCGGCGGGATCGGCACCACAGTGAGCTTGTACGTCTGGTGCAGCTCGGCCGCCTCGGTCTGGGCGGTACCGGTCATCCCGGACAGCTTCTCGTAGAGCCGGAAGTAGTTCTGCAGGGTGATCGTGGCCAGCGTCTGGTTCTCGGCCTTGATCTCCACGCGCTCCTTGGCCTCGATGGCCTGGTGCATGCCCTCGTTGTAGCGACGGCCGGACAGCACACGCCCGGTGAACTCGTCGACGATGAGGACCTCTTCGTTGCGGACGATGTAGTCCTTGTCGCGCTTGAACAGCTCCTTGGCCTTCAGCGCGTTGTTGAGGTACCCGACCAGCGGCGTGTTCGCCGACTCGTACAGGTTCTCGATGCCCAGCTGGTCCTCGACCAGCGCGACACCGGCCTCGGTCACGCCGACCGTGCGCTTGCGGTCGTCGACCTCGTAGTGGATGTCGCGGCGCATCAGCGGCGCCATCCTGGCGAACTCCTGGTACCAGCGCGACGACTGGTCGGCCGGGCCGGAGATGATCAGCGGCGTGCGGGCCTCGTCGATCAGGATCGAGTCGACCTCGTCGACGATGGCGTAGTAGTGCTCGCGCTGGACGAGCTCGTCCATCGTCCACGCCATGTTGTCGCGCAGGTAGTCGAAGCCGAACTCGTTGTTCGTGCCGTACGTGATGTCCGACTGGTACGCCTCGCGGCGCTGCTCGGGGGTCTTCTCCGAGAGGATCGTGCCCACCGTCAGGCCGAGGAAGCGGTGGATGCGGCCCATCCACTCCGCGTCGCGTTCGACCAGGTAGTCGTTCACGGTGACGACGTGCACGCCGCGGCCGGCCAGCGCGTTGAGGTACGCGGGCAGCACGCAGGTCAGGGTCTTGCCCTCACCGGTCTTCATCTCGGCGACCATGCCGAGGTGCAGCGCGGCGCCACCCATGATCTGCACGTCGTAGTGCCGCTGGTTGAGCACCCGCTTGGCGCCCTCCCTGACCACGGCGAACGCCTCGGGCAGCAGGTCGTCGAGGTCTTCGCCCTCTTGGTAGCGACTCTTGAACTCGGCGGTTTTGGCGCGCAGTTCCTCGTCGGTGAGGTTGACGACGTCCTCTTCGAGGGCGTTGATGTGCGCAGTGATGTTGCGCAAGCGCTTGAGCGTCTTGCCTTCGCCCGCACGGAGTATCCGAGCCAGCACCATGTTGCCCTGACCTCATTACGTGATCGACTGTGCGCCCGCCGACAGGGCACCTCTCCCCCATCGTAGGGAACGGGCATGACACGGTGCACGGCCGTGCGTCGTACGACCGTGCTCCACCAAAAAGAACGCCCCGGGATCCGCAAGGGTTCCCGGGGGCGTTCACTCGGTCGTGGAGAGGTGAGGTCTAGGACATTCTGATGACGCCGTAGTCGAAGCCCTTGCGGCGGTAGACCACGCTCGGCCGGCCCGCTTCGACGTCGAAGAAGAGGAAGAAGTCGTGCCCGACCAGCTCCATCTGGTACAGAGCCTGGTCGACACTCATGGGAGTCGCGGGATGCTCCTTCTCCCGCACCACGCGTCCTGGCCTGGGGTCTTCCAGACCGTCGTCCCAACGCTGCTCGGGTACGACACCCTCGTACTCCGGCGCTTCCAGCACCGCGGTCTGTGCGGCACGCTGGCTGTTGGTCATGTTGCGCGCGCGCAGTTCCGGCGCAGCGTCAACGGAGCCGAGCGCTGACGTGGCTGTCGCCTCCGCCATCGAGGTCGGGCTGCGTCGCCCGTAGTGCACACGCCTGCGGTCATGCAGTCTGCGCAACCTGTTCTCGAGCTTGTTCACCGCTGAGTCGAGCGCGGCGTAGAAGTCGCCCGCGCACGCCTCGGAACGGACCACAGGTCCCCTGACCTTGGCGGTGATCTCCACGCGCTGGCAGTTCTTCATCTGCCTGCGGTTGGGCTCGTGGAACAACTCAACATCGAAGCGGATGACTTTCTTGTCGTACCGCTCCAGTCGGGCGAGCTTGTCCGTCACGTGCACCCGGTAGTGATCGGGTACTTCGACGTTTCGCCCCTTGACGACGATGTCCATACACGACCTCCTCGCTGTTTTCTGCGAGCCATCTGATCGGCGAAAACGTGGCGCTCGGGGTCCTGCCGAGCCGAACCGTTGCCTCTGTTGGGTTCAGCTCCCCGCCGGCGCCAGGGTCATGGGCTGATCGCCTCCTCCCTCATGCCGGGGCTGATAGCGCAGCACGTTAGCCCTGGTTGCGGTTGAGCAACAGTCCCCATGGCGGGCGAACTCTCGCAACGACGGAGAGTGACGCCGACCACAGGAAAACGTGCCCCGCTGTACTCCAGTGTCGGCGGAGAGTCCACTCGAAGAGGGTGGTTTTCACCCTTGTGGAGGATCGACCGGCCCAGCACGGTCGCTGTCCGGGCTGACTCGGATGGGTCGCGTTGTCCCTCCAACGGACCCACCGGCCGTTCATCCCGGCTTTCCATACCGTTTCAACGGCCGAATACCGATCTTGGTTCCCGATGGGTAATCACCCATGTGGGGGTATGAATCGGATCTAGGTAGCAGTCAGCGCAACAACGGCGAGAACGACGGCTCCCGCCCTGGTGAGGGCACTGCAACAGGCTGTAGCCGTGGCGCCCGTGGTAACAACGTCATCGATCAAGATGACCTTCGCACGAGTGGGCACGCACGTGAGCCTCCCGGCGAGGTTGCCCGCCCGTTGGTCCGCGTCGAGACCGACCGAGTCCCGCACCCGGCGATCCAGCCGCAGCACCGGCCGGACGGCAGCCGTGGTGTGCGCGGCGACCAAAGCCATGTGCTCGAAACCCCTGGCACGCACCGCCCGCGGCCGGGACGGCACCGGCACGAGATCAGCCGGGGGGAGCTTCCGGAGCGCGTCGGTGAGCAGGCCGCCGAAAGTTGCCGCGAGCTCCCGCCTGCCGCGCTCCTTGTACGCGATCACCGCTCGCCGGGCGACGCCGGTGTACCGGCCCAGGGCATACACCGGGGGCATGTCCTCGCTTCGGTGGATCACCCGGAGGCCGGACATGCTTGTCTTGCAGTCGCCGCAGAGCGCGTCGCCAGGCGTGTCACAACCCGCGCAGCACGACGGAACCAGCAGCTCAGCCAACGCCTTGAACACCGGCGCAGCATGGCAGCGACCACCGACACTCCAGGTGCTCAGCCTGGGTAGAAGGGGCGGGCAGTGGGGCCCTGGCTCTGCGGGTGGGGCAGCCAGACCTGGCCGACCTCCGACACTGTCCACATCCCCACGGCGTCCGTCACGACGACCTGACGGCTCGGAGCCGCCGTGACCGACGTCAGCGGGGCCGTCAGGTTCGCGAGGCTGTAGCGCTGCGCCTCGATCCCGTCCACCGGGACCTGCCAGACCAGGCCGTTCGGCGTGTTCGTCGCGGCGACGACACGGCTCGGGTCCAACCAGTCCACGCTGACGACGTTCGTCACCGACGGCAGCAGCGGCTTCGGCGAGGTGATGGCGACGTTGGTGGTGCCCTGGGTGCGGCCGACCGAGCCGACGTAGAGCTTGCCGCCCGCCACCACCGCCACCCGGACGCCGTCGCGCGACAGCCGCAGCTCGGTGATCTTGCCGAAGCGTTCCAGCTCCGATCCGTTCACCGGCAACGACAGCCACGGCCCTTCACGGGTGCGGACCGCGCGGGTGATGGTGCCGTCGACGACCACCCAGACCTCGTTGCCGATCTCGTTCGACGCCACGGCGAACTGCCAGGTCGGGCGGGTCATCTCCTTGCCGGTGACGTTGGTCTGGCGCAGGCCCTCGGTGAGGGCGCCGACGCGCAGCTGCAGGTCGCCGGAGTTCAGCCGTTCGACCACGGCCAGCTGCGATCCGTCGACGGACTGGGCCGCGCTCTCGACGTGGTACGAGCCGTCACCCGCCGGGTTGTTGATCTGCTTGCCGTCTCGCAGCTCCTTGATCCGGTTGCCGACCACCATCATGCCGGTGAGCTGGGCTTTCGGGGTGGTCCGGTCGCTGTCGGGCAGGATGTCGCTGACTTTCCAGTCCGGCTGGTCCGGCACCAGCGGCAGGCCCTCGACCTGCAGCCGGACGGTCGTGGCCGCCACGTCCTGCAGGGACAGCACGATCTGGATCGCGATCGCCCGTTTCTCCTCGGTGGACACGTTGCCCAGTTGGCCCAGGTTCACGACGGTCGCGCCGTCTCTCGACGGCGTGACGTTCGTGCGTTGCACGGCCGAGGACGGCAGGGCACTGCGGACCGCGCCCTGCAACGCCGAAGCCGGGCCTTGCAGGAGCAGGCCGACGATCTCGCTCGCCGCGGGCTGCGGCGCACCGGGCAGGTAGCGCTGGTCGGGGACTGGCACCTCACGGGAGGCGCTGTCGTAGAAGTAGAGCTTGACCGCGCGGTAGTGGTTGTTGAACACCGAGATCGGGATGAGCACGTTGCCGGGCGCCTCGCTGATGCGCCACTGGCCTTCCTGCTTGGTCAGCTTGACCGTCGCGGTCTGCGCCCCGGTCTGCGCCACGAACGACTTGCGGGAGTCCAGCCAGCCCTTGGAGGTCGCTTTCACCTCGACGGTGGTGCGGTTGGGGTCGCCGTCCTTTCCCTGCGGCTGGGGCACCGTGCTGAACTCGTTCTCGATGATGGTCAGCTGGTTGTCCGGGCGCCACAGCCGTCTGGCGTCCTCGGTCAGGTACGCCTCGGCGACCGCGGTCTCGCCGCTGGCCTCGACGAACCGGCGGACCACGGTGATCGGGCTGGCGTCCTTGTCCGGCAGCTCGATCTTCTGCTGGGGCTGCGACGCGGGGTTCGGGATCACCTGCGCGTTCGTCTGCTTGGGGATGTTGGCGCAGGAGGCCACCACCAGCAGGCAGCCGAGTACGAGAACCAACCGGCGGATCACCGGACCTCCTCCAGCGATGGCTCGGCGGGCACGTCGTCCTCCGGCCGCAGCGGCAACGGGCTCTCGCCCATCTCGACGTCCTGGTGACGCGGCAGCAGCAACCGGAAGTTCGCGCCGCGGCCCGGCTCACCCCACGCTTCGAGGCGTCCGCCGTGCAACCGGGCGTCCTCGACGCTGATCGCCAGGCCGAGCCCGGTGCCGCCGGTGTGCCTGTTGCGGGACGGGTCGGCCCGCCAGAACCTGTTGAACACCAGGTCGGCCTCGCCCTGCCGCAGCCCGACGCCGTAGTCGCGGACGGCAACCGCCAGCGTGGTGTCGTCGAACGCCAGCCGCAGCCGGACCGGGTGGCCTTCGCCGTGGTCGACCGCGTTGGCCAGGAGGTTGCGCAGGACGCGTTCGATCCGCCGCGCGTCGACCTCGGCGGTCGCGGGCGCGGCGGGCAGCTCCAGTTCGATCCGGCTGCCCGCGTTGTCGGCGACCACCCGCACGGCGTCCAGCGCGCGCTTGGCGATCGCGCGGACGTCGGTGATCTCGGCGACCAGTTCCTCCACGCCCGCGTCGAGCCGGGAGATCTCCAGCAGGTCGCCGAGCAGCGACTCGAACCGGTCGAGCTCGTCGACCAGCAGTTCGGTCGACCGCGCCAGCCCGGCGGGGAACTGGGCGCGGGAGGCGTGCAGCACGTCCGCGGCCATCCGCACGGTCGTCAACGGCGTGCGCAGCTCGTGCGAGACGTCCGAGGTGAACCTGCGCTGCAGCTGGCCGAACTCCTCCAGCTGCCGGATCTGGTACTTGATGCTCTCGGCCATCTGGTTGTACGAGTCGGCCAGTTTGGCCACGTCGTCCTCGCCGATGACGGCCATGCGTTCGTCGAGCTCACCGGCGGCGAACCGTTCCGAGGCCTCCGCGGCGCGCCGCACCGGCCGGACGACCTGCCTGGTCACGAGGTTGGCGATGCCCGCGAGCAGCAGGAGCAGTACAAGACCGCCCACCATCAGCGTGCTCTGCACGACGTCGACCGTGTTCTGCTCGGTGGTCAGCGGGAACAGCAGGTACAGCTGCAGCGGCCGGTTCGCACTGGTCACCGGGGCGCCGATGAACAGGAACGTGGTGCGCACGCTGTTGCGGTCGACCGTGGCGATCTGCCGCGCGACCTGGCCCTTCTGCACGTACGCGCGCAGCGACTGCGGGACGTCGGCGTAGTTCGGGCCCGCGTTGATCGGGTCCGCCACGTCCTCGCCGTCGTAGGCGATGATCGGGTCGAACGCGCCCGCGACCGAGTCGCCGCCTTCCTCGTCCGCCGCTGTGCTGGACAACCTGTTGACGGCGCCGCTGAGGCGTTCGCGGAAACCGTCGGACAGCACGTTCACGCCGAGCAGTTCGCTGTTGGCGATGCCGACGGCGATGTGCGTCTGCGCGATCGCGGCTTCCTGCTTGCTGGACAGCAGCCGGTCGCTGATCTGGTTCTGCAGCACCAGGCCCAGCACGAACACCACGGCAGACGAGAGCGCGAGCGTGCTCACCACGACACGGACCTGCAGCGACCGCCGCCACAGCTCGCTGAACGCCTTGGCACGCTCGCGGCAGAACGCCACCGCGCGGCCCAGCTGCCGGATCACCAGCCTGCTGGACCGCGCGAAGAAACGCTTCATCTACCCAGTATCACGGAGGGCCCGCCTTGTATCCGACGCCCCTCACCGTCAGCACGACCTCGGGGTGCTCCGGGTCCTTCTCGACCTTCGAGCGCAACCGCTGGACGTGCACGTTCACCAGCCTGGTGTCCGCAGCGTGGCGGTAGCCCCACACCTGCTCGAGCAGGACCTCGCGGGTGAACACCTGGCGCGGCTTGCGGGCCAGCGCCACCAGCAGGTCGAACTCGAGCGGGGTCAGCTGGATCGCCTTGCCCTCGCGGGTCACCTCGTGGCCGGGGACGTCGATGGTCAGGTCGCCGATCGCGAGCACCTCGGCGGGCTCGGACTCGGTGCGGCGCATCCGCGCCCGCACCCTGGCCACCAACTCCTTGGGCTTGAACGGTTTCACCACGTAGTCGTCGGCGCCGGACTCCAGCCCGAGCACGATGTCGACGGTGTCGCTCTTGGCGGTCAGCATGACGATCGGGACGCCCGACTCCGCTCTGATCGCCTTGCAGACGTCGATGCCGTTCATGCCGGGCAGCATCAGGTCGAGCAGCACCAGGTCGGGCTTGAGCTCGCGCAGCGCGGGGAGCGCGCGGGAGCCGTCGGCCACGACCGCGGTGTCGAAACCCTCACCGCGGAGCACGATCGTCAGCATCTCGGCGAGGGCCGGGTCGTCGTCCACAACCAGCACGCGTGCCTTCATGCCCCCCATCGTCGCACTCTCACTGACGGTGACGTGCACAACCCGCTGATCTTGCGGTTGTATCACCCGTTCACTCCATTCGATCGCCACGCTGCGCTCGTCTGTGCGGCCTTGGATGATGACCTATCCGAATCTGCGGCCCAGTGTGTTACTCGTCGACCAACAGGGCGCCGCTGAGCTGGTCGAAGTCCTGGTCAGTGCTGCCGTCGAGGACCTGCCACGGCGCGAGCCAGCCGACGCGAGCCAGTCCGTCGTAGACGGCGGCACAGCGGGCCTGCAGGCCGCCGTCCTTTTCGTACGTGTCCCGGACCCGGTCGCGGGTCTCGGCGCGAGTCGCGGCGAGGTCGACGGGCACCCGCAGCAGCAGCTGGCGGTCCGGCACGGGCAGGCCGAACCGCTCGACCTCGAGCACGCGGATCCACTCGACGATCTCGCCGTGCTCGTCCTGGTGCAGCCGTGCCGCCTGGTAGGCCGCGTTCGACGCGATGTACCGGTCGACGAGCACGACGTCGAAGTCCTCGATGTCACGCAGCAGCGCGTCCCGCGCGCCGTGCCGGTCGAGTGCGAACAGGACAGCCATGCCGTGCACGGAGTCGGCCACGTCGCCGAGACGCCCGTGCAGCGCGTCGCTCACCAGGTCCGCGTGCACGCTGTCGCCGTAGCGCGGGAAGGCGTGCTGCGTGACCTTGGCACCACGCCGTTGGAACGCTTCGGTCAGCGCGGCGCCGAGCGTGCGTTTGCCTGATCCGTCCAGACCTTCGATGACAACGAGTCGACCCACAGGCGCAACCCTAGCCTGGCACCTTTATGTCCGAATAGGACGGTCAGGGACTCCGGCTGTGTTGGGGCGGGACGCCGTCCCAACACACCACCCCTCGGTCCGGCTTTACGAGATCACGCCTTCACTGGCGTGTACCGCGTGCCATGAGCACGCCTCCGGCGCCGATGACAAGACCGCCCATAGCCGCCATGAGGAGCAGCAGATCCCGCGCGGCGGACGCCTGATCGGCTACCACCTCACGTTCACCCCTGGCGATCACTTTTGCCATCGGCGCCGGTTCGGCAACGGCCGGCTGGGCCGTGCCGAGGGCGAGGACGACACCCAGGGTCGCGGTCGCGGGCAGACGCCGCGTGATCCCGAGTGCCGACATGGGCTTGGGTCCCTTCTCGCCCTCAACGTGCCGGCCTGGGAGCTCTTCTCCGGTTGCAGGGTCCGGTTGGATCTCCCCGGCACGGCTTGATGAACAACACAGTGCGATCGGGTGATCCCTCAGGGCAACCCCACCTGGCACGCAGGGGGATCGTTCGCCCCTATCTCTCGTTCCCACGAGGAACTACTGTGAACGTTCACGGTTCATTCACACCCCGTGAACGCTGGTTCGATTGGAGCAAGGTTGGACAACGGGCCACTGCCTGAGCGACTCGGCGACGCGCTGCGTTACGGGCCCTTCCACCGTGCGCTCAGAGAGGCGATCGAGTACCGCGGCCTGTCGTTGACGAGGATCACGGCCCACCTCGACCGGCTCGGCGTGAAGATCGGCCAGTCCACCCTCAGCTACTGGCAACGCGGCCTGCGGCACCCCGAGGTGCCCCGGTCGATCGACACCGTCCGCGCGCTGGAGACCGTGCTGCGGCTGCCGTCGGACTCGTTGGTCGTGTTGATCGGGCCGCGGCCGCGGTCGGGCAAGGCCGACGAGGTCGTGCCGAAGTTCACCGAGGTCAGCCGGATCTGGCAGGACGCGCCCGCGTTGCTCGCGGAGTTCGACGCGGCACCGGAGACGAAGACGAACGCCGACCTGCGGATCGACTCGGTGCACGACTACATCCAGCTCGGGCCGCACCGCGAGCAGCGTTCACAGACCACGCGGTTCGTCGTGACGGCGGCGCGGTCGGGGCCGGACCGGTACTTCGCCACGAACGGCGGCGACGCGGGCTGCATGATCGACCGCGCCGAGATCACCACGGCGGAGGGGTGCAGGCTCGGCCGGGTCCGGCGCAGCGCCGAGTCCGGGGTGATGGCGATGGAGTTGTTGTTCGACCGCAGGCTCGCGGAGGGCGAGACGCACGTCTTCTGCTTCACGATCGTCGACGGCTCCGGTGGCCCGTCGCCGGGCATGGAGCGGACGTTCCTGCGTGGTGTGGGCACTTACCTGGTGCAGCACGCGTTCCACCGCAAGGCGATGCCCGCGCGGGTGACGCGGCAGTACCGCAGGGGCGAGGGCGCCGAACCGATCGGCACCGAGGGCCTGGTGTGCGGGATCGGCCGGGTGACCAGTGGTTACTTCACCAATCTCCCGGCCGGCCTCGCGGAAATCCTCATCGAGTGGACTTAGCCGCCCCGCTTCGGTGTGCAACCAATGTGGCCTTCGTTGCGTTTTCCGCTACGAAGGCCACATTGGTTGCCAACACGTCAGTACCGGTAGTGCTCCGGCTTGAACGGGCCTTCGACGTCGACGTCGATGTACTCGGCCTGCTCCTTGGAGAGCTTGGTCAGCTCGCCGCCGAGGGCCTCGAGGTGGATCTTGGCCACGTACTCGTCGAGCTTCTTCGGCAGCCGGTAGACCTCTTTGTCGTACTCCTCGTTCTTGGTGAACAGCTCGATCTGGGCGATCACCTGGTTGGAGAACGAGTTCGACATCACGAACGACGGGTGCCCGGTCGCGTTGCCCAGGTTGAGCAGGCGTCCCTCGGACAGCACGATGATCGTCCGGCCGGACGGGAACACCCACTCGTCGACCTGCGGCTTGATGTTGACCCGCCGGATGCCCGGGTACCGCGCCAGACCGGCCATGTCGAGCTCGTTGTCGAAGTGCCCGATGTTGCCGAGGATCGCCTGGTGCTTCATCTGCGACATGTGATCCACGGTCACCACGTCCTTGTTGCCCGTGGTGGTGATCACGATGTCCGCCTCACCGATCACCGTCTCCAGCTTGCGCACCGCGTAGCCGTCCATCGCGGCCTGCAACGCGCAGATCGGGTCGATCTCGGTCACGATCACCCGCGCGCCCTGGCCGCGCAGCGACTCCGCCGCGCCCTTGCCGACGTCGCCGTACCCGCAGACCACCGCGACCTTGCCGCCGATCAGGACATCCGTGCCCCGGTTGATCCCGTCGATCAACGAGTGCCGGATGCCGTAGCGGTTGTCGAACTTCGACTTGGTCACCGCGTCGTTGACGTTGATCGCCGGGAACAGCAGCTCACCCGCCGCCGCCAGCTGGTACAGCCGCAGCACGCCGGTGGTGGTCTCCTCGGTGACACCCTTGATCTCGTTCGCGACCTGGGTCCACTTGGCCGGGTCCGCCGAGAGCGAGGCGCGCAGGGTCTCGAGGATGACCTGCCACTCCTCCGGGTCGTCCTCCTCCGCGTTGGGCACCACACCGGCGGCCTCGTAGGCCTTGCCCTTGTGCACCAACAGCGTCGCGTCGCCACCGTCGTCGAGGAGCATGTTCGGCTGCTTGCCGTCCGGCCAGGTCAGCATCTGCTCGGTGCACCACCAGTACTCCGGCAGCGTCTCGCCCTTCCAGGCGTACACCGGCACGCCCTTGGGCTCTTCCACGGTGCCGTGCGGCCCCACCACGACCGCGGCCGCCGCGTGGTCCTGCGTGGAGAAGATGTTGCACGAGGCCCAACGGACCTCCGCGCCCAACGCCACCAGCGTCTCGATCAGCACCGCGGTCTGCACCGTCATGTGCAGCGAGCCGGAGACCCGGGCGCCACGCAACGGGTAGACCTCGGAGTACTCACGCCGCAGCGCCATCAAACCCGGCATCTCGTGCTCGGCCAGCCGGATCTCCTTGCGCCCGAACTCGGCCAGCGAAAGATCGGCCACGGCGAAGTCGATGTCGCCGATCTTTCCGGCGTACCGGGCTCCGGTCACGTTCCGCGTGTCTTCAGCGGTCATCGCCCTGTTCCCTCCAAACTCGTCACGCCGAACAGTACCGTCGTGCACGCGGTGGAGCCTCGACACTCAACGGAGTCGCCTTGCTGATGCCTGGATCCGACACGCGGGTCGTGGAGTTGCGCGTGCACGGCATCATGGGCACGACCGCGGAATCCCTGGTCGGAGCGGTCGCCGCGGTGGACGTCGCCGGTGACGGCGTCGGCCGGATCGTGCGCCCTGCCGACCGGTTGCGCCGCCCGGGACCCGGTCCGATGCTGCACGCGAGCGCACGGTCGGTGCCCCGAACCGTCGAGGGTTACCTCTGGAGTGGGATGACCTCCGGCGGTGTCGGCAAGTCCACCTGGGCACTGATGTTCCCGTTCGTCCTCGCCAACATGGCGCACTGGATGTTGCCGCCGGTGCCGCACGACAACCGGGCCGCGGCGGCGTTGGGCCTGGTCGGGCGCTCGTTGCTGCGACTCGCGGCGCTGCTGCTCACTGTGCTCTTCGTCACTCAGGTCGCCGTGGTCAGTCTTGATCTGCTGGCCGCGCAATGCCTCGCACCCGGGTCGCCGTGCCTGTCGTCGGTCGTGCCGGACTGGCTACGGGAGTTGCGCGGTTTTCGAGCGATCGCCGGTCTGCTGCCCGCGACGCTGGTCGTGCTGGTGCTCGGCCGGGTCTCCTCGGTCGCGTGGCGGGTGAACGCGCCGCCGTTGCCCAGCCCGGTGCCGGGCAACCGGCCGCGGCGGATGCCCGGCGCGAACCTGGTCGCCGACCCGGACACGCCCACGTTGCGCGCGCTGCACACCGTGGCCGGGCTCGCGGTGCTGGCGTTGCTCCCGGCCGGTGGGCCGTTCGCGGCTTCGCCGGTGGTGACCACGCAGTGGCTGGTCGCACTGTCCATTGTGGTGCTCGCCGCGCTCGGTGTGCTGCTGTTGGACGATCCGACCGGTGCGTCCCCGCATCGCGCGGGCCGCTGGCTGCGGATCGCGTTGGGCAAGGTCACGCGCCGGGTGCTGTTGATCATCAGCTTGCTGCTGGTGCTCAGCACGGCCGTCACGCAGGACCCGCTGCCCACCCGGCTCACCGGCACCGACATCACCATCGAGGGCACGGCGGCGGCGCTCGTGGTGGTGTGCGTGCTGTTCGGCCTGGTGCTGATCCCCGCGGCGTGGATCGCGCGGCGGGAGTTCTGGGCGGAGCAGCCGCGCGAGCTGCGGCCGTGGGCAGGCGGCTGGATGTCACCGATCGTGCTGGTCATCGCCGCGCTGCTGGGCGGCGGGTTCGGCGCGGGGATCGCGATCGCCGTCCGGAAACTGCTGGGCAGCGGAGATTTGGAGCTGCCGGGCGGCTATGAGCCGGTAACGCTGTTGTGGGGCGTCTCGGCGGCGTTCGCGCTCGCGATCGGCTTGCTGCTCGGGTCGATCACCGGCGTGCACCGGTGGCGCAACGACCGGCGCGGCGCCCAACCCCCGGAAAGTGGGCTGCTGCACGCGGATTCGCCACCCGCGGAGCAGGCGACGGCGACTCGCGCCTGGCGCAACGGCCGTTTCCAACGCAATCACCTGCACCACGTGCTGATCGCGTGTGGAACCGCGTTGGCGGCCGGTGCGGCCGTGTCGATCTGGATGCGGTTGCGCGACTTCGGGCCGCCGGAGTGGATGGGCCCGTTCGCCGCGGTCGGCGTGTTCAGCTTGGGTTTCCTTGCGGTGGCGCTGATGCGTGCCGTGTACCAGGCGATCAGACGCCCGGACCTGGCCAGGACGCTGGGCATCCTCGCCGACCTGGCGTGCTTCTGGCCGCGGGAGTCGCACCCGTTCGTGCCGCCGTGCTACGCGCTGAAGGTGATTCCGGAGCTGACCGCACGGGCCGCGACGCACTTGGCGGACCGCAACACGCGTGTCGTGATCACCGGGCACAGCCACGGCAGCCTGATCGCGATCGTCACCGTGGCACGGCTGATGGAGACGCTGCCGCCGCAGGACCGTGAGCGCGTTGGTCTCATCACTGCCGGATCTCCTTTGCAGTGGGCGTATCCGCGCGCGTTCCCCAGTGTCGTGCCACACCGGTCGTTGGCGGAACTGCACGGCGAACTCGACGGTCGCTGGCGCGCGTTGTGCCGTGGCACGGATCCTTTGGGCGGTGCCGTGACCACGTGGCGCCGCCAGGTGTACGACTCGAAGATGATCGGCATGGGGTTCCGGCCGGACGGCAGTTCCGGTCCGCTCAGCCCGGCCAAGGTCGGTGAGTCCGGTGCGCTCGTCCTGGGCAGCGATCATTGGCTACCGGATCCGCAGCTACAGGCTGTCCCTGGTTTGCGCTGGTCGCCGGGTGTCCGGCGGCATTCCGACTATTACGCCGACCCGGAGTGGGACGAGGCTGTCGCGATCGCCGCGGGCCTGGCTTAGTGGGTGCGATCGGAAGTTCGTTGGGGATCTCGACAGACTTCCGGTCGTGACCACTTAGGCTTCGAGCCTGGCCAGTTGGTGGTTCAGCGCCGCTTCGGCCGACTCCGGTGTGTGGTGTCCCATGAGGACGCTCGAGGCCAGGCCGTCGACCAACGCGAGCAGGATGGTGGCTTCCTGGTCGGGATCGAGGTCCGAGGCCATCTCGCCGCGGTCCTGGGCGGCGGCGATCTGCTCGCTGACGGCCCTGCGCAGCCCGGCGTTGCCGGTCTCGAACCGCTCGGCCAGCGCGGGGTCGCGCAACGCGCGGAAGAAGAAGGCGTTGGCCACCAACATCTCCGTCCGGCTGTCCTGGTCGATCGGCAGGAACGCCAACAGGATGGCACGCAACTGGCCGGACGCCGCTCGCGCGACGATCCGCTGCTCGACGCGCTCACGCAGGGACGTCGTCGCGTGCGTGAGCATCTCGTCCTTGCTGCGGAAGTAGTGCTGGACAAGGCCTTTCGACACCCCGGCCTCGGCGGCGACCTGGCCGAGGCTGACCGCTTCGAGGCCGTCGCGGCCGGCGATCCGCCAGAGCGCGTCGATGAGCTGCCTGCGGCGCTGGTCGTGGTCGACGATCTTCGGCACGTTTTCATCATACGATCGGATTGCAAAAATCGCGAGCTGCTTTTACGATCCGATCGCATGGGGACAAGCCGGTTCACCTCGCCGCAAGGACAAGCCGACTACTACCGGGTCTACGACGCCGGACTGCGCACGATGCCGACGCCGGCAGGCGAGCACGACGTCAGGACCGGCTACGGCACAGCCAAGGTGTACCGCTTCGGCGACGCCGATGGCGAGCCGATCGCGTTGCTGCCCGGCCGGGCAGGTACACCGATCATGTGGAGCGCCAACGTTTCCGGGCTGATGGCGCGGCACCCGGTGTACGCGGTCGATCCGATCGGCGAGGCCGGGCGCAGCACCCAGACCGCGCCCATCGACACCGCCCAGGACCAGGCGGTGTGGCTGGACCAGACGCTCGACGGCCTCGGACTGGACCGGGTTCACCTGGTCGGCGTCTCCTTCGGCGGGTGGCTGACGTGCAACCTCGCCGTGCGCAGGCCCGACCGGCTGGCTTCGGTGAGCGTGCTGGATCCGGCGAACACGTTCGGCCGGTTCCCGGCCGGGCTGATCATCCGCTCGGTGCTCAGCATGCTGCCCGTGGTCTCGCGTTGGGCTCGTCCGGCGTTCCTGCGGTGGATCTCGGGCAGCGACCAGGTGCCCGAGAAGGATCCGGTCTCCGAGGTGATCGAGGCGGGTCTGCACCACCACCGGGTCCGCACCGCCATGCCCGCGTACTTCAGCGACGAGCAGCTGCGGTCCATCTCCGTACCGATGCTGGCGCTGATCGCGGGACGCAGTGTCATCCACCACCCCGCCGCGGCACACGCACGGGCCCAACGGCTGATACCAGGCATCCAGGCCGAACTGTGGCCAGACGCCACGCACTCGATCTCGGCCGAGTCTCCCGACGAGGTCAACGAACGCGTGCTGCGGTTCATCGCGGCTTGCGCGCCCACCCCGTGAGCAGGCCGGAACTACTCAGCGCTGTCCAACGTGGTCAACAGCTTCCACGCGGCAGCGTCCTTCCGGTCCCCCACGAGCAGTCCGGCGGGCGCCAGCACGTAGTCACGGTCCACCACGATCCGCGCTTCCCGGATCGCGGGCCGCAGCACGGGATCCGCGCGCAGCGCGTCGACGACCGGGCCGATGTCGCCCGCGTGCCGGAAGACCCCGCCCGACAGCACGAGCAGACCGGCTCCGCGTGGACCGAGTTTGCCGTCGACGAGCCGGAGGTGACGGCGGACCGCGATGATCGCGGCCAGCCCGGCCAGTCGCATGTCCACAGCGGACTCTTCCGGCGTTTCCGGTACGAAGCCGACCGCCGACGACCTGCGCCGCGCGAACTCCGCGAGACCGTCGGAAGGCAGCCGCTCCGCCTCGGCCTCCGCGACGATGCCCAAGGCGGACCACCGCATCCCGATGTCGCCTTCGACCGTCCGCCGGTCGTTCGACAGGCCGACCGCACGGTCCTGTTCATCCTGTATGGACACTGCGGAGTAGACGTCCGTCGTCGCGCCGCCGACGTCGACCACGAGAACCGCGTCCTCACTGGCCAACTGGGACACGCCCGCGAGCACGGCGTCCGGGGTGACCGCACGGACCATGTCGCGGAACTTCCGACCACGCGACAGGCCTTTGCCGCCGATCACGTGGTTCAGGAACACCTCGCGGATCGCCGCGCGCGCCGGTCCCGGTTCGAGCTCACCCACATCCGGCAGCACGTTCGCGGTCGGCACCACCGTGCGTCCGGCGAGCACTTCGAGCGCTTCGAGCCGGGCGTGCTGGTTGCCCGCGAGCACGATCGGCGGCCGGATCCGGTTGCGGGCCAACGCCGCCGCGTTGTGCAACAACACTCTCGCGTCACCGCCGTCGGTTCCGCCGACCAACAGCACCACATCCGGTTCGACAGCGCGCAACGCGCGAATACCCGCGCCGTCCAGTTCACCGGCCGACACGTGCACGACCTTCGCGCCCGCGGACAGCGCGACCCTGTGCCCGGCTTCGGCGCTGATCAGCCGTTCATGCCCGACGACCGCGAGCCTCAGCCCACCTCCCGCCGACGAGCAGACCAGGACCTCGTCGGCGTGGCCCAACTGGTTGAGCACGGCGACGACCCCGTCGAGAACTTCCGGCGGGGTCGTCGCGTGTTGTGCCGTGGCCAGGAGCGTGCCGTCGTCGCCGACGAGCGCGCCCTTGGTCCACGTCGAACCGACGTCAAGACACGCTATTCTCGGCATCGTCCTTCATTCGCTTGCCCAGCAGAGAGTTCCTGCGGCTGTACACGAAGTACACGACCACGCCGAGCACCATCCACGCCAGGAACCGGACCCAGGTCAGCACGGACAGGTTCAGCATCAGCCACAGGCACGCGAGGATCGCCAGGATCGGGATCACCGGCACCCACGGCACCTTGAAGCCGCGCGGCAGGTCTGGGCGCCTCTTGCGCAGCACCCACACACCGGCCGACACCAGGATGAACGCGAACAACGTGCCGACGTTCACCATCTCGAGGAGTTGGCCTGCCTCGAAGAACGTGGCCGCGAACCCCACCAGGATCGCCACGAAGATGGTCGTACGGCCCGGCGTTCCGAACTTGTTCGTCTTGGCGAGGCTGCGCGGCAACAAGCCGTCACGCGACATCGCGAACAGCACACGTGTCTGGCCGAGCATCAGCACCATCACGACCGTGGTCAGGCCGGCGAGCGCACCGATCGAGATGATCGTGGCCGCCCAGTCCGCGCCGTTGACGGCAAACGCCGACGCCAAAGTCTTGCCACCGGCGGGAGGCGCGTTCGTCGCCAACTGCGTGTACGGCTGCATACCGACCACAACAAGGGAAACCGCGACATACAGGACCGTCACGATCGCCAGCGAACCGAAGATCCCACGCGGCACGGCACGCTGCGGGTTCCTGGTCTCCTCCGCGGTCGTCGCGACCACGTCGAACCCGATGAACGCGAAGAAGACGAGGCTGGCGGCGGCGAGCAGACCGAAGACGCCGTACGTGCTCGTCGCGCCTCCGGCCAACACGGAGAACAGCGACTGGTCCACCCCGGTCGCGCTGGTCGCGGTCGGCGGCGCGGGATCCGGGATGAACGGCGAGTAGTTCTCGGCTTTGACGAACGACAGGCCGTAGATGATGACGAACAGCACGATCGCGACCTTGACGCCCGTGATCACCAGGCTGACACGGGAGGAGAGCTTCGTCCCGGCGGTGAGCAGCGTGGCCAGCACGACGATGAGCAGCAGCGCGCCCCAATCCACGTGCAGGCCGAAAACGGTTGCAGTGGTCGAGAAGCCCTTGCCGAAGACGTAGCCGAGCACTATCTGCAGGTACTCCGACCACCCCTTGCCGACCGCGGCCGCGCCGACCGCGAACTCCAGCACGAGGTCCCATCCGATGATCCACGCGACGAACTCGCCGAAAGTGGCGTACGAGAACGTGTAAGCGCTCCCGGCCACCGGGACGGTCGACGCGAACTCGGCGTAGCACAAGGCCGCCAACCCGCACGCGATCGCCGCCAGGACGAACGCCAACGCCACCGACGGACCAGCGAGGTCACCGGCAGTCCGCGCGGTCAGTGTGAAGATTCCCGCCCCGATGACGACGGCGACACCGAAAACCGTGAGGTCCCAAGCGGTGAGGTTCTTGCGGAGTTTGGTATCCGGTTCGTCCGTGTCCGAGATCGACTGTTCGACGGATTTCGTCCGCCACAAGCCTGTTCCAGGCACCGTTGCCTCCTAACCACGCGCCCCGACAGTGCGTGGGAAGGAGCCTACGGTGTCACTGTCGGGAACAGGCCCGGGAGGGGTCTCACGAAGTCGGCGCGGTGCTGCGGTCCAGGTCCGGTTCGATGTAGATCAACCGCGCGGCGGGGACTTTGGCGCGCACGCGCTGTTCGGCGTCGTCGATCGCCTGCGCGACGTCCTCGACCGGCAGGCCGGACGTCATCGCGACCTTCGCGGCCACCAGGAGCTCGTCCGGGCCGATGTACTGGGTCTTGATGTGGATCACGCGCTCGATCCGGCCGGCCGCGAGCTCGTCGACGATCGTGTCCAGTTCGGTTGGTGTCGCGCCTTCGCCGATCAGCAGGCTCTTCATCTCGATGATCAGGATGATCGCGATCACGCCGAGCAGCACGCCGATCGTCAGGGTGCCGATCGAGTCCCAGACCGGGTCGCCGGTGATGGTCGCGAGGCCGACGCCGATCAGCGCGAACACCAGGCCGAACAGCGCGCCCGCGTCCTCGAGCAGCACCACGGGCAGTTCCGGGGTGCGGGACTGGCGGATGAACTGCCACCAGGTCGCGTCGCCCTTGATCAGCCGGGACTCCACGATCGCGGTGCGGAAGCTGTAGGTCTCCAGGCCGATCGCGACGACCAGGATGATCACGGCCACCAGCGGCGACGACAGCGGCTCGGGGTGCTGGAGCTTGTGGATGCCCTCGTAGAGCGCGAACGCCGAGCCGAGCGTGAACAGCATCAGCGCGACGATGAACGAGTAGAAGTACCGGTCACGGCCGTAGCCGAACGGGTGCTCGACGTTGGCTTTGCGTTTCGCGGTCTTCTGCCCGAGCAGCAGCAGGCCCTGGTTGGACGTGTCGGCGAGCGAGTGCACGGACTCCGCGAGCATCGACGACGACCCCGTGATGAGGTATCCCACGAACTTCGCCACGGCGATGCCCGCGTTCGCCAGCAACGCGGCGATGATGGCCTTCGTCCCGCCCCCTGCAGACACGTGCCCTCCCAGATGCGTCCGGATTGTCCGGTCGAACCCTAGACCACGACCGGAAAGACCTCGTGAGCGGTTATCCGGGTTCTCACCCCGGTAACCACTCACGAGCAGTTCAGTCGCCTGCGGTGGCCCGGAACACCTGGGCCGGGGCGCCCTCGACCGGGACGACCTGGACGTCGGGATTGCACGCGGGCAGCCACGCCGACTGCCCCCTGGCCAGTTCGACCTTGGTGCCGTCCGCGCCCAGCAGCCGCACCGCACCGGCCGTGCACACCAGGATCTGCGGGCCCTCGGCGACGAGTTCGACGGGCTCGCGCTCGTCCTTGCCCCATTCCAGCCGGGACAGCTCGAACTCCGGCGCGGGCGTCGGGTACAGCCACATCCGGGGCGCGACCGGCGAACCGCTCAGTACCGGCATCTCGCCGCAGCTGAAGTCCAGCACGCGCAACAACTCCGGCACGTCGACGTGCTTGGGTGTCAGGCCGCCGCGCAGGATGTTGTCCGAATTGGCCAGGATCTCCACGCCGGTGCCGTGCAGGTACGTGTGCAGGTTCCCGGCGGGCAGGTAGATCGCGTCGCCCGGCGCGAGCACGATCCGGTTGAGCAGCAACGCGGCCAGTACGCCCGCGTCGCCCTCGTGGGCCTCGCCCAGTTCCAGGATCGTGCGGCAGACCAGGTCGTACTCGCCGTGTTCCTTCACGTGCAACACGCAGGCGTCGAGCAGTTCCGGCAGCAGCACGTCCAGTGACGTCTGCGGCAGCGTGATCCACGTCGTGAACAGGGCGCGCAGCCCGTCGGAGTCCGGCTGGCCCTCCAGCAACGAGGTGTACGGCGCCAGGCCGGGCGTCTCCAGCGTGCGCAGCAGCCGAACGGTCTCGTGCGGGTCGCGGAAGCCCGCGAGCGCGTGGAACTCGGTCAGCGCGCAGATCAGCTCGGGTTTGGCCGTGGGGTCCGGGTAGTTGCGGTGGTTGGCGTCCCTCGGGATCCCGGCGGCTTCCTCGCGCTCGTAGCCCTCACGGGCCTGCTCGGCCGACGGGTGGGCCTGCATGCTCAGCGCCTCTTCGGCGGCGAGGATCTTGAGCAGGAACGGCAGCCGGTTGCCCCAGCGGTCCGCGCACCGGGTGCCGAGCTGGCCAATTGGATCGGCGTCGACGAGGTCGAGCAGCGACCGGTCGCCGTCGACGCGTGACGGGTCGCCGGGGTGCGCGCCCATCCACAGCTCCGCCTCGGGGTGCGGTGCCGGTACCGGCCGCCCCAGCAGCTCGGCGATGGTCGTGCGCGACCCCCACGCGTAGGGCCGCACAGCGTTGCGCAGCAACTCCACTCTCAAACTCTCCCTAGTCAGACGCCAGCGGAGGCGTACCGGCCCGACCCGCCGATCGTCCCGGCCGCGAGGCCGAGATACAGCGCCGCGAGCTCGAAGCGCAGCGCGAGCACTGCCGCTCTGGTCGGCTCGTCCGCGCCGACCTCCTCAGCGGGCACCAGTACGTCCGCACCCGGCAGCGTGTCCGCGGCCATGGTGCGTGCCGCGTCCGCCGCCGGTCCGGAGCTGATCGCCAGCAACTGCACCCGCAGCATCGCTGTCGGGTCGCCGACGAAGTCGTCCGGGTCGTCGAAGATACCCTGACCGGACGTCGACCTGACCGCCGCCCGGTGCAGCGCGAACCGGGTCTGCGCGTCGGCGTAGGAGCCGACATCGCAGACAAACCCGGCATGCGCGGCGAGGACGTGACGAGCGTGTGCCGCCACCGCTGTCGCCGCCGGGTCCAGTCCCCACAGTAGCGGGACCCGGTCGAACAGGCGCAGAGCCAGGGATTTCGCCGGGTTGACGAACGACTCGTGCGCGGGATGGCCCTTCTCGGCCTCCTTGTCGAGCTCGTCGGCGAACCGGTCCATGTCGACGCGCAGCAGGCCCATGGTCGTCAGGGCGAGCAGAGCGGCCGTGAGCGCCCGGGGGAACGCGAATCCGGGCGGGACGGGCACGCGTGGCGGCAGCAACAGCGCACGCCCCGCACCCGCGGCCGCCACCGGACCGTCCTGGGGAGCCGTGACCACGACCGTCGCGCCGTAGCGCGTGGCACGGCCGATGGACTCGGCGAGCACGCGGTCACCCGGGTCCTCTGTGTGCGTGATCACCACGTCCAGCGGGCCGACCCAGCTGGGCACCTCGTCGGTGACCACGATCGGCACCGGGCACGCCGGACCGAGCAACGCGACCAGCAGGTCCGCCAGTGCGCCGCCGTGCCCCGGTCTGGTCACGAGCAGCAGGGCACGCGGGCGGACGTCGGCCAGCGCGCGTTCGACGCCGATCTCCGCGGCGGTTTCGACGACCGACCGCACCTGGGCACCGGCCTGCGCCGAGGCGCGCAGCAGCCCCTCGCTGTCGGCCTCGGACAGCCGGGCGGGGTCGTCGAGCAAGGTGTCGTCAGTCACCGGACTCACTCGTTCGCGGTCTGTGATTCCGGTCGCGTGGCCTCGTCGAGCAGCAGCACCGGGATGCCGTCGGTCACCGGGTACTGGCGACCGCACGAGGTGCAGGTGAGCGCGTCGGCGTCCGGGTCGTCCGGGGTGCCGGGGCGCAGCGCCGCGTGGTCGTCCGACGGGCACGCGAGGATGTCGAGCAACTGCGGATCGAGCTGTACGGCCACGGGTCCTCCCTTTTCCTGCTTCCAGTGTGGCCTAACCGCGGACGATGGTGAGCACCTCGTCACGCAACGCGGCCACCGCGGCGTCGTCCGCGGCTTCGACGTTGAGCCGGAGCAGCGGTTCGGTGTTCGACGGCCGGAGGTTGAACCACGCGCCGGAAGGCAGCTCGACGGTGAGACCGTCGAGCTCGTCGATCGTGACGCCGTCCTGGGCCGAGTAGGTCTCCTTGACCGCCGCCAACCTGGCCTTCTGGTCGTCGACCGTGGAGTTGATCTCGCCGGAGGCGGCATAACGCGCATACACCGCCGTGATCTCTGCCAACGACCGGTCCTGCTCGCCCAGCGCGGCCAGTACGTGCATCGCGGCCAGCATGCCGGTGTCGGCGCGCCAGAAGTCGCGGAAGTAGTAGTGGGCCGAGTGCTCGCCGCCGAAGATGGCGTCGGTCTTGGCCATCTCCTGCTTGATGAACGAGTGCCCGACGCGGGTGCGGACCGGCTTGCCGCCGTTCTCGGTGACGATCTCCGGCACGGCCTTCGAGGTGATCAGGTTGTAGATGACCGTCGAGCCCGGCTCCTTGGCCAGCTCACGGGTGGCCACCAGGGCCGTGATGGCGCTCGGCGAGACCGGGTCGCCGTTCTCGTCGACCACGAAACAACGGTCGGCGTCGCCGTCGAACGCGAGCCCGGCGTCCGCGCCGACCTCGCGGACCTTGGCCTGCAGGTCGACGATGTTCTTCGGATCCAGCGGGTTGGCCTCGTGGTTCGGGAACGAGCCGTCCAGCTCGAAGTACATCGGGATGATCTCGAACGGCAGGCCGTCGAAGACCTTCGGCACGGTGTAGCCGCCCATGCCGTTGCCCGCGTCCACCACGAGCTTGAGCGGACGGCTGGTCGAGAGGTCCACGAGCTGGCGCAGGTACCCGGCGTACGCGTCGAGCATGTCGCGCTGCTCGACCTCACCCGGGGCGGCACCGTTCTCGGGCATGCCGAGTTCGACGTCGCGCTGGATGTCGGCGAGGCCGCTGTCCTGGCCGACCGGCGCGGCACCCGCGCGGCAGAGCTTGATCCCGTTGTACGCGGCCGGGTTGTGGCTCGCGGTGAACATCGCGCCGGACAGGTTGAGGTTGCCGGAGGCGAAGTACAGCATGTCGGTGCTCGCCAGGCCGATGCTGACGACGTCGACGCCCTCGCGCGTCACGCCCTCGGCGAACGCGCCGGACAGGCCTGGCGACGAGTCACGCATGTCGTGACCGATGACGACGGCGGGGCCGCCGACCAGCCGCGCGAACGCGGCACCGATCTCACGGACCACGTCGGCGTCGAGCTGTTCGCCCACCAAGCCGCGGATGTCGTATGCCTTGAAGATGGCGGACAGGTCGCGCACAAGCTCTCCCGGGGTCGGATCGTCCTGCCAGGGAGCCTATTAGGTCCCTTATTCCGCGACGGGATCGGGCAGGACCCGCAGGTGGCCGCGGCGCCCGGCGGCCGCGTTCGGGTCGGGGCCGTCGACGGGCCGATCGGGCCGTCCGGCCTCGCGGACCGCCTCGGCCAGCGCCGTCAGGTCGTCATGGGATGGCTCAGGCGCGGCGAATTCGCCGTCGTACCTGACCACGTCCCAGCCCCGGGGGGCGGTCAGCCGCATCGCGTGCTCTTCGCACAGGTCGTAGCTGTGCGGTTCGGAGTACGTCGCGAGCGGGCCGACGACCGCGGTGGAGTCCGCGTAGGCGTAGGTCAGCGTCGCGACGGCCGGATTCACACACCCGGTCCGCGAACAACGCCGCACATTCCGCACGATCGTGGACGATAGCGCGTTTCTCCTCGGCAGGCAGCCAGGCACACCGGCGACACGCCCCCAGTACCCTGAATGCCCTAGACGTATGCGTTGGAGGTGCTTCGAAGGTGGTCACGCCCCGTCGCCGGTCGTCGTCGCGTCGCGGACGGGATCGGCATGGCCGTGGCATGCGCGGGCCGCTCTACCCCTCGACGCTGCCCGCCGCAAGCACCCGCGCGGAGAAGTTCGACGCGCTCGTGCTGGACGCGCTCGAGCCGATCGAGGCCCGCTGGCGCACCGAGCTGACCAAGCTGGATGTCGCGGTCGACGACGTCCCGGAGATCGAGGCACCGGGCACGCCGCCGCAGGACGGCGTGCTGGCCGACGGGGGCGTGCCGCTGGCCCGCCTGGTGCCAGCGGGCATGGACCGGCGCGGGAACCCCACGAGTGCCCGGATCGTGCTCTACCGGCGCCCGCTGGAGGCCCGTGCGAAGGACAGCGCCGAACTGGCGGACCTCGTGCACGACGTGTTGGTCGAGCAGGTCGCCAACTACCTGAGCGTCGACCCGGACGCCATCGAGGGCGGCTCGTGAGTGTTTTGGGCCGGTTGGAACCGGCTTAACCACTCACGAGGTCTTCCGGCGGCTGGGGATGGCGGTCAGGAGTGTGAACAGCAGCGCCGCCCCCTGGATCAGCAGCAGGAAGGCCCGCAGGCTGGACGAGTACTCCACCCGGACGTCCGCCGACCGGGCGGGCACGGCGACGCCGACGAGGTTGCCCCACGCCCGGACCACCGGCACCTGGCGTCCGTTGACCTCCGCGCGCCAGCCCGGCTCTTCGGCTGCGGCGATGACCAGCAGACGGCCCTCCGACCCGTCCGAGACGCGCACGGCCACCTCGGGCGGTCCGGCGTCGACCGGGACGATCCCGCCCGCGCCGAGCGTGGTCGGCGGGTTGCCGCCGGTGACCGCTTGTTTGGCCAGTTCGGGGGCGAGCAGGACGGCACGGCCCGCCGCGGGCTGGAGCCGGAGCACCGGCCGTCCGTCCGAAGTGGACGTCGTCGGGGACACCAGGTCGCCTGCCGCGGTCCGCAACCGGTTGCCGGTGTCCTGGTCGGGCATGACGACGAACAGCACGCCCGCGGCGGCCGCCGAGGCGACGGCGGCCTTCGCGACGTCCGGCGCGGCCGAGCGGAAGTCGTTGTCCCAGCGCTGGATCCGTGCTCTTGCCGACGCGACCGGGACCAGGTCGTCGTCGCCGTACTGAGGCATCCGGCCGGCGGACTGACGCACCGGCTCGTCGCCGCGTGCCAGCACCAGCACCCCTCGCCCGGACTCGGCCAGTTCGCGTGCGGGCGTCGTTCCCAGCTGGACACCGTCGCCGTCGGTCAGCGGACCGCCACGGCCGAGCAGGAACGCGCCGCCTGCCAGGACAACGAGCACGACGGCGCCGACGGTCACCGCCGGACGCGGCCGGGGCGCCGACCCGGCGAGCGCCCACAGCAGGCCCCACCCGGCGACGATCATCGGCGTGCCCAGCCAACCTTGTTGGGGCTCACCACCACTGACCGGCGCCATCGGCATGAACCGGACCACCGCGACGGCACCGAGCCCGAGGACGAGCAGCCCCAACCCCGGCAACGATCCGCGCCCCGGCCGGACGGCCAGCCCCGTCAGCACGGCACCAGCGACGACGATCATCAGCACGACCGAGCCGGAACTCGCTCCCGCGGGCACCCACGCCCCGACACCGTGCACGACGATGCCGGGGTACTGGATCAGCACGGCGGGCCATGGCAGCAGCAATGCCAGTGGCAGCAACACGATCGCGAACAACGCGGCCGCACGGCGGCCGCCGTCCCCGCGCTGCCCGCCGACCAGGACGAACCCGCCGAGCGCACACGCCAGCACCACCACGTGTACCAGCGGGGAGAACGCGCCGATCACGGCGAGGCCGAGCGAAGACCCGGCGGCGACGGACAACCAGGACCGCGAAGCCCCGGACAGCACGGAAGCGATTCCGGCAACCACCAGCGGCACCAGGATGTGCACGACAACAGCGTCCAGTCTGCCTTGCGAGACAGCGGCGACGGCGGGCGGCAGCAACGCGTACACCCCGGCGATGACGGCTCGAACACCGCGCCGGACAGGCATTCGCCGAGTCGCGAGATAGGCGCTCAACCCGGCCAGCGGCAGGTCGCCGAGCAGCAACAGGCCCGCCTTGCCGCCCAGGATCCCCAGCACCGCAAGGGCCGCGGGCGCCGGGGACGCCGTTCCGCCTGATCCGGCGTGCCATCCGGCCAGGTACTCCGTCCACAACCCGCTGAGCGCGGTGATCGGCAGCAGCCTGCCGCCGCTCATCGACAGGCCGAGCCGGTTCCAGTTGACCGCAAGCCCGACCACGACGAGCACGAGCACGAGCAGCAGTGGCGGCGCCAGCAGGATCTGCTTGAGCACACGGCCGCGGTCGACCTGGACCAGGAACACTTCCGGTTGCGGCGCGGCCGTGCCGTCGCGCGGCACGGGCGACGGCCGCGGCCGGGGGCTGGGCCGCCGTTGCTTCGGTCCGGTACCGAACTTCGGTACGACGGGTACCGCTACGGCGACCGCAGCCGGCGGGCGGCGCAGGCCCGCCGTGCGGCGCACCTTGGTCCGGCTCAACGCTCCCGCCGGGAGCGCGTCCGGACCGACCGGGCGGTGCGCCTCCTCCGGTGGCACCCAGACGTTCGCCGGTTCCTCGCCGAGCGCCGCGTCGGCTTCGACCCTGCGGCGGACGAGGACCGTGACAGCACCGCGGAACGTGTTGCGCAGCCGGGTGAAGCGACTGGTGAACAAGCCGCGCACACTGCTGTTGGGACCGAGTTCCCGCCGGTCACGCCGGGCGCGCACGAGCTTCATCCGGCCGCCGAGCAGCCTGCCTGCCGCGACGAATTCGGCACGCGCCCGGGAAATCCGGCGGATCAGCAGGAATCCGAGCCCGCGCAGCAGGCTCAGCACAACGAGCCGCGGAACGCCGATCAGAAACGAAATCAACCCGGAATTCGCCAGGAAAGTGCGTATCCCGTTCGCCCTTGACCGCACATTCTCGGCGCGTCGCGCCCGGGCGTGTCGAATCCGGGCGGCGGGCACGCACAATGCGACAGCTCCGGACCGATTGGCCCGCCATCCGAAATCGACGTCATCGAACTGACCGGGAACGGCCGAATCGAAACCGCCGAGCCGTTCCCACAGCTCACGGCGCACCAGCAGGCCGGCGGACGGGACCGCGAGCACCTCGCTGCTCTGCTCGATCTGGTTGGCCCTGACCGCCTCACCCGAGCCGATGCCGGTCTGCCGGTGGCCGGAGGCGTCGGTCGACAACCCGGCTTCGACGATCAGCCTCGGCTCGTGCCAGTCGACCGCGACCGGTCCGAGCACACCCGCCGACGGCGACAGGTCCGCCGCCGTCAGCAAAGTGCCGAGACAGTGCTGGTCGGGCGCGCTGTCGTCGTGCAGGAGCCACAACCAGCCGCCGGGGTCTCCCCAGCGTTCGACGCCGTGCGCAAGCGCTTTCGCGACAGCGTCACCGAAGCTCACCGAACGGTCGAGCGTGATCACGCCGTCGATCACGTCCGGGCTCGCTGCCAGCAGTTTCGCGGTGCCGTCCACCGAACCCGTGTCGACCGCGACCACGTGCCGCGGCCGTGGCGTGCTGCGCCGCAACGCGGACAGCGCCAGGCGCAGCCACTCCTCGCCGTCGTGGCAGACCAGGACCGCGAACACGGGCACAGTCCTGAGCTGGGGACGCACCGGCTACCTCCGTCGGGCTCTACTCCTACTCGCGAGTAGACACCGTACGGACACCCGCCGCGAAACCGGACCCCGAATCGCGGGCTAGATCGCGCGTTTCTTCAGCTTGCGGCGTTCCCGCTCGGACAGGCCGCCCCAGATGCCGAAGCGCTCGTCGTGCCCGAGTGCGTACTCGAGGCACTCGGAACGCACCTCGCAGCCCTGGCAGATCCGCTTGGCCTCTCTGGTCGAGCCGCCCTTCTCCGGGAAGAACGCCTCAGGATCGGTCTGGGCGCACAGCGCGCGCTCCTGCCACTCCTGCTCGTCCTCCGCCGTGTCGAAGAGATGTACAAGGACGCCCAGATCCTCTGTCGGCGCGTCCCCCCATTCCACGACTCGGTCCCCTTCGTCGGCCATCATGATCCGTCCACCTCCCCGCCTTCCACTCCCCGGTTGGCGGACGCCACCCGCCCTCCCATTCGGCGAATGACATCTCTGTGATTACACCCGTGTAGTCCCGGCCGGTCAAGCTAAGTACCCACGTGGGTGACGGTATTTGCCGAGGAAAGTCCGGTTCTTTGACCGATCGGGTGAAGAGGCTCGGCATGCATCCGGCAGGAGGCCGCTCACCGCCGGCCCCGGGTCCTTGCCACACTGGAGTCGTGCGGACACAACACACTCGGCCCAGCCCGCTGTTCCTCGCGTTGCTCGCGGTGACCGTCGGCGGCGGCGTGCTGACCATCGTCGAAAGTGAGTTCGCCCTCACCGCCGGTGTGGTCATCCTCGTTCTCGGTGGGTGGGCGGTCTCACTCTGCCTGCATGAGTTCGGCCACGCCATTGTGGCGTACCGCGGCGGAGACCGCGAGGTGAAGTGGAAGGGCTACCTGACACTCGACATCCGGCGGTACACCGACCCGCTGCTGAGTTTCGTGCTGCCGCTGATCTTCCTGTTGATCGGCGGGATCCCGTTGCCGGGCGGCGCGGTCTGGATCAACCACCACGCGTTGCGGAACAAGCGCGTGGAGTCGTGGGTTTCGCTGGCGGGCCCGCTGACCAACCTGGTGCTCGGCGCGTTGCTGACGATCGCCGTCCAACTGTTCTTCCCGGACGGCGAGATCACCCCGCTGTCCGCCGGACTGTCCTTTTTGGCCTTGCTGCAGTTCATGGCGTTCCTGCTGAACATCCTGCCGGTGCCGGGCCTCGACGGCTGGGGCGCGATCGAGCCCTACCTGTCGTACAAGGCGCAGGTGTTCGGGCAGAAGGCCAGGCAGTGGGCGCCGCTGATCCTGTTCGCGGTCCTGATCGGCCTACCCGCCGTCGGCAGCGCCTTCTTCGACATCGCGTACTCGATCTTCGACGCGGTCGGCGGATCGCGGTACAGCGCCGCGCTCGGCTACGGGACCTTCATGTTCTGGCGCTGAGCCTTCGGACGCGGCCCAACTGGCCAGCACCGCGAGCTTCTCCGCAGTGGGTGAGCCCGGCTCAGGCACGTAGGTGACGAGCACCATGTCCACGGCCTGGCCGGGCACCGGGAAGCTTTCGTAGGCGACGTCGAGCTCGCCCACGATCGGATGGTTCATCCGCTTGGTGCCCGCGGTCTTCTCCCTGACGTCGTGCCTGGCCCACAGTTCCCGGAACGCCTGGCTGCCCAGCGACAACTCGCCGATCAGGGTGGCCAGGCCGGGGGCGTCGGGGTTGCGGGTGGCCATCCAGCGCAACACCGCGACGGTGTCCTCGGCGGCGCAGGCCCACTGTGGATAGAAATCCCGCGCGGCCGGGTCGAGGAACACCGCCCGGCAGAGGTTGGGCCGCTCGTCCGCCGAGAACCCGCTGACGGCGTCGCTGAGCCGGTTCCACGCCAGCACGTCGAGCGTCGGCCCGAAGACGAACGCGGGCAGCCGGTCCATCTGGTCGAGCATCAGCTGCACGGTCGGCCGGACTTTGGCCCCGCGCGGCGACGGGCGCGCGCGCCGCGTGGGGCGCACAAGGATACGCAAGTGCTCCTGTTCGGTTTCGTTCAGGGACAACGCGTTGCCGATGGCATCCAGTACATGCTCGGACACGTTCGGGCTACGGCCCTGCTCAAGCCGGGTGTAGTACTCGACGCTGACGCCCGCGAGCCGCGCGAGTTCGTCCCGCCGCAGCCCGGCCACCCGCCTGCGGCCGATCCGCGGCAGCCCGACGTCCTCCGGCGTGATCCGGGCCCTGCGCGTCCTGAGGAACTCACCCAGCTCGTTGCTCACGTCCACCAGTGTGCAACGGCATGGGCGGACAAGGGTGGCCCTGCCAGAACCAGTCAAACGCGGGCCTCGTACCGGGCCACCCGCGGCGGCAGCGTTGTCGCCATGACCTACGAGAACCTGACAGGACGTACCGCGGTGATCACCGGCGCGGCGAGCGGAATCGGTGCGGCAGTCGCGACCGCACTGGCCGAGAACGGCGCACGCGTGGCGCTGCTGGCCCGCCGCGGCGACCGGATCGACGACCTCGCGGCGAAGCTCAACGCCAACGGCGGCGAAGCGATCGCGGTGACCGCCGACGTGACGTCGGACGCCTCGATCGCCGACGCCGTCGCGCGGATCCACGCGGCGTTCGGCCGCGTGGACCTCGTCGTGAACAGCGCAGGTGTGATGATCCCCGACCCGATCGGCACGGCGCCGTTCGACGACTGGCAGAAGATGATCGACACGAACCTGACGGGCGTGCTCCGGGTGTTGCGGGCCTTCACCCCGGACCTGACCGCCGACGGGCACGCTGACCTGGTGAACATCTCGTCGATCGGCGCACACGAGTACTTCAAGGACTACGCCGTCTACGGCGCGACGAAGGCGGCTGTGACGTACCTGTCGCAGTCGCTGCGCGCCGAACTCGGCCCGGCTGGGGTGCGGGTGACGAACATCGAGCCCGGTCTCGTGCGGAGCGAACTGCGCGACGACATCACCGGCGACGCGGCGGCGTTCCTGACGGGCTGGATCGCCGAGGCAGGCATCCTCTCCGCCGAGGACTTCGCGGACATCGTCGCGTTCACGGTCAGCCGTCCCGCCCACGTCAACATCCGGCACATGGTGACCATGCCGACCACCCAGTACTGAGCCCCGCACCGAGCAGGGCCTTCGGCGCGATGTCGGTGGTCCGTGCAAGGATCGATTCCGTGAAGGTCGTCGTTGTTGTCGGCGGGGTCGGCGGAGCCCGGTTCCTGCTTGGTGTGAAGGCACTGCTCGGGCTGCCCGCGGTGGGTCCCGGCGAGTCCCCGCACGAGATCACCGCTGTGGTGAACACCGGTGACGATGTGTGGATGCACGGGCTGCGGATCTGCCCTGATCTCGACACGTGCATGTACACCTTGGGCGGCGGGATCGACACCGAGCGGGGGTGGGGGCAGCGGGGCGAGACGTGGGTGGTCAAGGAGCAGCTCGCCGCGTACGGCGCCGACCCCGACTGGTTCGGGCTCGGTGACAAGGACATCGCCACCCACCTGGTGCGGACGCGGATGCTGCGTGCCGGGTACCCGCTCTCCGCGGTCACCGAGGCGTTGTGCGACCGGTGGCAGCCGGGTGTCCGGTTGCTGCCGATGACCGACGACCGGGTGGAGACCCACGTCGTCGTCGACACCCCGGAGGGTGAGCGCAAGGCCGTGCACTTCCAGGAGTGGTGGGTGCGCTACCAGGCCAAACTGCCCGCGCACTCCATCGTCCCGGTCGGTGCGGACGAGGCCGCGCCCGCGCCCGGCGTGCTCGACGCGATCGGTGAGGCGGACGTCGTCCTGTTCGCCCCGTCCAATCCCGTTGTCAGCGTCGGCACCGTGCTGGCCGTCCCCGGTTTGCGGGACGCGCTGCGCAAGACCGACGGGATGGTGGTCGGCATCTCCCCGATCATCGGCGGGAAACCGTTGCGGGGCATGGCGGACGCCTGCCTGACGGCGATCGGTGTCGAGACGAGCTCGCAGGCTGTCGGCCAGTACTACGGCTCACGCCAGTGCTCCGACGACGGCGTGCTCGACGCATGGCTGGTGCACACCGGCGAGGCCGCCGACGTGCCGGGTGTCGCCGTACGAGCGGTTCCGCTGTTGATGTCGGATGTGGACGCCACTGCCGAGATGGTCCGTGCCGCACTGGAAATGGCAGGGCTCGAGCCATGAGCGATCACGCGAGCGCCGGAAACATCACGGTGATGGGCGTGACCGGGTTGCCGGAGTTCCGCCCCGGTGACGATCTGGCCGGAGCCATCGCCGACGCCGCGCCCTGGCTGGAGAACGGCGACATCGTCGTAGTGACGAGCAAGGTCGTGTCCAAAGTCGAGGGTCGGCTGGTCACTGTGCCGAGCGACGCCGAGGAACGGGACACCGAGCGCAGGCGGCTGGTCGAGGCCGAGGCGGTGCGCGTCATCGCGCGCAAGAACCGCACCCTGATCACCGAGAACAAGCTCGGGATCGTGCAGGCGGCCTCGGGGATCGACGCGTCCAATGTGGCTGGTGACGAACTCGCTCTGCTGCCGGAGGACCCGGACGCGTCGGCGGCCGCGTTGCGCGCCGGGTTGCGGGAGCGGCTCGGTGCCGACGTCGCGGTGCTGATCACGGACACCATGGGCCGTGCGTGGCGGGTGGGCCAGACCGACGCCGCGATCGGCTCGTCCGGCTTGCGCGTCCTGCACAAGTACGCGGGCCAGGTCGACCGCCAGGGCAACGAGCTGGTGGTCACCGAGGTCGCGGTGGCCGACGAGCTCGCGGGCGCCGCGGACCTGGTGAAGGGCAAGACCGGCGGCATGCCGGTCGCGGTCGTGCGCGGCTTCGCGGTCACCGACGACGGCTCGACCGCCAGGGATCTGGTGCGCGCGACCGAAGAGGACCTCTTCCGGCTGGGCACGGAAGAAGCACTGGCCCAGGGCCGCGCCGAGGCTGTGCTCGTGCGCCGCTCGGTCCGGTTCTACACCGACGAGCCGATCCCGCAGGACGCGATCCGCAAGGCGGTCGGCGTGGCGTTGACCGCGCCCGCGCCGCACCACACGAAACCAGTGCGGTTCGTGCACGTCAAGGAGCGCCGCAAGGAGCTCCTCGACGCGATGCGTGCTCAGTGGCGGTCCGACCTCGCGGCCGACGGCTGGTCGGAGGAACGGATCGACCGGCGCGTCAAGCGCGGTGATCTGCTGTACGGGGCAAAGGAAATCGTCCTGCCTTTCCTCGTCAGGGAAGGGGCGCACACGTACCCGGATCCGCAGCGCGCGGAGGCCGAACGGACGATGTTCACCATCGCCGGTGGCGCAGCCGTGCAGGGCCTGCTGGTCGCGTTGGCGGCCGAGGGCATCGGGTCGTGCTGGGTCTCGTCGACCATCTTCTGCGCGCCTGTCGTGCGTGAAGTCCTTGGTCTGCCTGACGATTGGGAGCCGCTCGGCGCGGTCGCGGTCGGCTACCCGACAGACGGCCCGCTCGCGCCGCGCCCGCCCCGTGAACCGGGGGACGCCTTCATGCAGGTTTGAAACCCGCTGACAGGTCCAGGAGGAACGGTTTGCCGCGCTCGGCCGGTCGCCAGCCACCGGCCAGCGCGGTCCTGATCGCCTTGGTGACCTCGGCGGGCAGGATCGGCGTGGCGGGCTCGCCCACCCAGTTGCTCGGGTGCGTGTGGCTGGTCTCCACGATCAGCGTCGCGCCCGGCTCGTCGGCCAGTTCGGCCGCGAAGTACATCGGACCCCAACCCATTCCCTGGACATAGGTCGGGCGGCCACGCAATCGCCAGCGGTACGTCACACCGTCGACGTCAAGGACTCGTGAGCCTTTCTTCAGCAACGTCACAACACCCACGATAGGCACGGGGTCACGTGAATTAAGGTTTCCGGCTGTGGGTGTACATGCCGATGCGATGGCCGTGCTGGACAACTGGACGCCGAACGACCCGAACCAGGAGTCGTTGCGGCAGGCGTACCTGGGTTTCCTCGCGGCACGGGATGACGCCTGCGACCGTTCGTGCGTCGCCGGGCACATCACGGCCTCTGCCGTGGTGCTCGACGGTGACAACGTCCTGCTGACGCTGCATCCCCGTGTGGGCAAGTGGGTGCAGCTCGGCGGGCACTGCGAGCCGGAGGACGAGACGCTGGCCGGTGCCGCGCTGCGGGAGGCGGCCGAGGAGTCCGGGATCGACGGCCTGACGATCGACCCGACCCCGATCCACATCGAGGTCCACCCGATCACGTGCTCGCTCGGTGTGCCGACGCGGCATTTCGACGTGCGGTTCGCCGTCCGCGCTCCGGCGGGGGCGCAGCCGGTGCGCAGTGACGAGTCCGACGACCTGCGCTGGTGGCCGATCGGAGACGTGCCCAACGACGAGCTGCGGCCGATGCTGGATCTGGTTACATAGCGCGGTAGTCGCGTGGCGAGAACCGTGGTCCGCGCCGGGGTTTGGTGATCCCGGCTGCCTCGATGTACCGCACGGCCCGTTGCCGTTGCGGCGCATAAGGTGCGAGCACCTCGTGCATGCCCGCGTCGTCCAAGGGCTTGCCCACCAAGGCGTATCCGACGTTGCCGGGGATGTGGTAGTCGCCGAAGCTGACCGCGTCCGGGTCTCCCCATGCCCGTTGGGCGACCTCCGCCGCCGTCCACACGCCGACCCCCGGCACCTTGCGCAGCAGCGCACGACCTTCCGCGCCTTTGAGCTCGGCTGCCTTCTCCAGGCGCCCGGCGACCTGTGCCGCCGCGATCAGCGCACGCCGCCGCGCACCGTCCACTCCGGCCTTGTGCCATTGCCAGTCGGTGATGGACATCAGGGCTTTCGGTGTCGGCGGGACACGCAGCGGTAAGGGTCCGGGTGCGGCCACACCGAACCGCAGGCACAGCTCCCGGAACGACCGGAACGCCTCCATGCCGGTGACCTTCTGCTCCAGGATCGACGGCACCAGCAGGTCCCAGACCTGGCCCGTGCTGCCCAGCCGCAGCCCCGGCATCGCGCGGCGCGCCTCGGCGACGATGTCGTGGTGCGCGTGGAAGTCGGTCGGGTCGTCCGCGGCGCCCAGCAGCGCGGGCAGGCCGTCCAGCAGCCACTCGGCGCCTTCTCCCCAGGCTTCGGCGTGCACTTCGTCACCGACTCGGCGAACGGCCAATGTGCCCGGTCCGCAGGGCGTGTTCGTGGCACGGAACACAGCGCCGCCCGGCGTCCGCCCGTATGTGGGATCACCACCGCCTCGCCGCAGCGGACGCAGGACGGACCCCAGGTCGAGCTCGTACCCGGGCCGCCAGACACGGACGGACATGGCCGTCACCCTACGGTGGTGCGTTTGGTCTATTGGCACGACGTTAAGGTTCACCGCGTGGACCTCCATGTGGTTGTGCCCGCAGGTGGCAGTGGAACCAGGTTGTGGCCGCTATCCCGAGCTGCGAACCCCAAGTTCCTGCACCCGCTGACCGGCACCGAGCGCTCACTGCTGCAGGCGACCTTCGACCGGCTGGCACCGCTGGCCTCGGCCGAGCGGGTGCACATCGTCACCGGCACCGCGCACGCGACGGCCGTGGCGAGACAGCTGCCGGAGGTCCCGGAGCGCAACATCCTCATCGAGCCGCTGGCGCGTGACTCGTGCGCTGCGATCGCGCTGGCCGCCGCGGTGATCGAGCGGCGCAGCCCTGGCGCGGTGATGGCGTCGTTCGCCGCGGACCACCTGATCAAGGACACCGAGGCGTTCGCGCGGACCGTCGAGGAGGCCGCCCGGGGTGCCGCCGATGGCAAGTTGATGACAATCGGCATCGCCCCCACCCGGCCGGAGACCGGCTACGGCTACCTCCAGTGCAGCCGGACCGCCGAACTCGGCGTGCAGCAGCAGGTGCTGGAGTTCAAGGAGAAGCCGGACCTGGCGACCGCGACCGAGTACCTGGAATCCGGCCGGTACCTGTGGAACGCGAGCATGTTCGTCTGGCGGACCGACGTGTTCCTGCGTGAGCTCGCCCAGCGCAGGCCGGACGTGTTCGAACCGGTCGACGAGATCGCGCAGGCATGGGACACCGACGAGCGCGTGGCCGTGGTCGAGGCGCTGTGGGCCACGATTCCCAAGGTCGCTGTCGAATACGCCGTGATGGAGCCCGCCGCGGCGGACGGTCTCGTCGCGACCGTGCCCGGCGACTTCGGCTGGAGTGACATCGGCGACTTCGAAACGCTCGGCGAGCTCCTGGCCGACACCAGGGACGGCGCCCGAGTCGTGAGCACACCGGCGGCGAGCGAGGTCGTGACGGTCGACAGCGCCGGAGTGATCGCCGTTCCGGCGGGCGGGCGCCTGGTCGCGACCCTCGGCGTGCGGGACCTGATCGTGGTGGACACACCGGACGCGGTGCTCGTGTGCGACCGCAATCGGGCACAGGACATCAAACGCCTCACCGAGATCCTGCGTGACACCGGCAGGACCGAGTACGTCTAAGATCAACATACTGTTTTCAGTTCTTCCCTGACGCCTGCCCTGACTAGGGATACTCTGATGGCAACGGGACAGCCGGTGTGGGTGCCGGCTCGAGGCAACGCGGGAGAGGCCGGAGCATGGATCCCCGGGAGCGAGCCGATGCCGCTCTGGCCCGCGCCCGCGCGCGCGGTGCCTTCGTGGTGACGCCGGAGGACGCGATCTCCCCGATGGACGCGGCGAACACGCTGCAGATCCCTCGGGTGGTCGTGGCTTCCCTTGACGAGAACCACCAGGACAGCGAGGCCACGATGGTGGTCGGGCATCCGCTGACCGAACCCCAGCCGACGCAGCGGCAACCTTCGCCGCGTCGTCCGCAGCCGTTCCCGGCGAGCCAGGGCCAGATCGAAACCCCGCCGCACGGCCTGCCACGGCAGACACCGGCGCCCGAGCCCCAGCAGCCCGAACCCCAGCCGGAGGGCATGGTGCCGACGGTGAAGAAGCCGAGCCCCCGCCCGTCTCTGTCGCAGCGGCTGGACGGCAAGTTCTAGCCACCGCGCCCCCGCCCCGGCATCCCCTGAACCTGGTCGTGAGTGTTTGTCAGGGTTGGAACCCCGACAAACACTCACGAGGCTTCAGCTGCGGGTCTCCATCTTGAGCCGGAGCTTCAGCCCGGCCTTGATGGCGGCCAGAACGGGCTTCCACTCCGGCCCCTGGTGCCGGTCGGCCAGGTACCGGTAAGCGCTGGCGTGGTGCGCGGCGAGCATCTTCGCCGACGCCTTGGACGTGGAGTGCCCGCCGATGTGGGTGACTTCGGCCGTGGGCACGTAGACGTTCTGCCACCCGGCCTTGCCGAGGCGGTCGCCGAGGTCGACGTCCTCGAAGTACATGAAGTAGCGCGGGTCGAACCCGTCCACCGAGTCGAACGCCTCCCGGCGCAGCAGTTGGCACGATCCGGACAGCCACCCTGCGGTGCGTTCACGAACCTCGGTGTCGGACTGCCGGTACGCCTTGGTCCACGGGTTGTCCCGCCACACGCGTCCGACGATCGCGTGGCCCACGCCCTTGCCCAGCGATGGCAGCAGCCGCGCGGACGGGTAGATCTCGCCGTTGGTCTCGCGGATCAGGGGGCCGAACGCGCCACCGCGCGGCCAGCGGGACGCCGCCTTGAGCAGTTCGTCGATGGAGCCGGGGGCCCATTCGATGTCGGGGTTGGCCACGATGATCCAGCCGAACTCGTCACCGAACTCGGCCGCGCCGCGGTTGGCCGCTGTGCCGTACCCGAGGTTCTCGCCGGTGTTCAGCAGGCGCACGCCGTCGCGTTGCGCCGCTTTCTCCGGGGCGCCGTCGGTCGACCCGTTGTCGGCCATGACCACCTGGATCGGGCGCTCGGTCGCTGTGGCCAGGGTGTCGAGGAAACGTTCGATCGTCTCGCCCGGCGAGTAGGTGACGGTGACCACCGCCAGCTCGTCGCCATAACGTTTCGGTTCGGTCACGGCCGTGGATTCTGTCACAGTCACAATCCGCGTCTGTGGATGGCCATCGCCCGGCTGTAGACGGCCCGGTGCTGCGCCGCGGACTGGGCCCATGTGAACTCCTTCGACCGCAGTTGCGCCGCCGACGACAGCGTGGACCGCCGTGCTGGGTCGTCGAGGAGCTCGGCCAGCGCTGCCCCGATGTCGCCCGCGCCGACACCGCAGTACGCGACCGCGTCGCCGCCGACCTCGGGCAACGACAGCCTGCTTGTGGTCAGTACGCACGCACCGCAGGCCATGGCCTCGAGCACCGGCAGTCCGAACCCCTCGCCGAGGCTGGGGTACGCGACCAGTTCCGCGCCGCCGAGGAATCCGGACAGCTGCGAGAACGGCAGGTAACCCGCGCGGATCACGCGCAGCCGGTGCGGCAATGCGTCCAGCGCGCGCTCGACCTGTCCGTCCCAGCCTGGTTGGCCTGCGAGGACGAGCGCGGGCGGGTTGGCGCGGCCTTCACACGCCTTGGCGAAGCCACGGATCAGCGCGGGAACGTTCTTGCGTGGCTCCAACGCGCCGAGGAACGCCACGTACGGCATGCGTGGCAGGCCGATGGTGGCTCGCGCGGCGTCGATCTCTTCGGGGGTTGGCTGGTGGAAGCGGTCCACGTCGACGCCGTGCCGTACGACCTCCATCGATCGCGGGTTGGCACGGGCGACCCTGATCAGCTCGGCGGCGGTCGCGTCGCTGGGGACGACGCACAGCGTGGCGCGGTTGAGGGCCACGCGGGTCCAACCGCGGAAGAACCGTGCTTTGACCGACGAGTGCAGCACCGCGTCGGTGAAGAAAGTGGCGTCGTGCAGCGTGACGACCGAGGCCGCCGAGTTGGCCAGCGGTGTCGTGTAGTGCGGCGAGTGCAGCACGTCCGCGCCCAGCCGCCGGACCAGCCCCGGCAGGGTCGTCTGTTCCCACGCCAGCCGCGCTGTCCTGGTCTCGATCGATTCGCGCGTGGTCACGATGCGTGAGTTCGGGGCGAGCGCCGAGTACAGCTCCGCGTCCCTGAGCTGGCAGGCCACTGAGATCCGTGCGCCGTCGCCGTCCAATGCGGACACCAGCGAATCGACGTAGCGGCCGACCCCGCCGCGGTCCGCTGGAACGGCCGTGGCGTCGATCAACACGGAGGGTTCAGGACTGACCACGCATGCAGACTACGTCCCCACGAAAGGGCGTATGGGCCGAACCGGGTAACTCACACTGGCCCGCGATGCGCAGCGTTATGAAGCTCGACATGGAGTCGCCACAGCGAGTCGGCGGCCTTGGCCCACGTGAACCTGGCCGCACGGGCCTTGGCCGCACGCACGAGCCCAGCCGTGTGCTCGGGGAAGTCGATCACGTTGTGCAACGCGTCAGCCAGCGCCGTGGGGTCGTTGCGCCTGGCCACGACACCTGTGCCGCCTGCCACTTCGACCAGTGCCGGGGCGTCGGAGTGCACGACGGGCACACCGGTGGCCATGGCCTCGAGCACGGGCAGCCCGAATCCCTCCGCCATGCTGGGCGCGGCCAGCACGGACGCCCGTTGCAGCACGACCGCGAGCTCCCTGTCGGTCAGCTTGCCGAGCAGGTGCAGCCGTCCCGGCGGCAGTCCGCTCTCGGCGGCGATCCCGGCCAGGTCGACCCCGCCCCACCCGGGCGGCCCGGCGACCACCAGCGGCAGGTCCGGAGCCACCGGCCTGGCCATGGCTTCCACCAGGACATCCAGGCCTTTGCGTGGCTCGACCGTGCCGACCGCGAGCACATACCGCTCAGGCAGCCGCAGGCGCTCCACGATGCGTTCGGCAACGTCCGGCGCGGGAAGACGCGTGAGCACGTCCGGCACGCCATGCCCGACGACGTGCACGCGCGCGGGACCCGGTGCGTAACTGGCCAGTTCGGAGGCGACGGCCGCGGTTGGCACGACGATGGCCGACGCCAGCCGGGTCGCGCGCCTGATCATCGCCTGGTGCCAGGCGGCGCCGCGACGGGTGAGCGTCTCGGGGTGCGTGAACGGCACGGTGTCGTGGATGGTCACGACAAGGCTGCGGCCTCGGCGTGGCGCGGGTGGCGCGAACGGCGTGGGCGCGTGGACGGCGTCGCCGCCTGGCCACAGCCGCACCCCGCGTTCCCAGGCCAAGGTCAACGCCCGGCGCGGCAACGGCATCATCCGCGAGCCGCTGATCCCGGAGACCATCGCGGCGGCGGGGTTCTTGTGCTTCGCCGTGACACCGACGACCGTCCAGCCCGACGGCACCTGTTTGACCATGGCGTGCAGCAGTTCGCTGGTGTACCGGCCGGTTCCACCGGGGACCGGGGCCAGCAGTTGTTCGGTCAGCACGACCAGTTCGGGCATCGCGTCAGCCTATGTGGTCGCGGGTAGGGTTGCTGCCCGTGCGGACAACCGTGGTGGTCGTGACCTGGCGCGGCCGTGCGCACATCGAGGCGTGTCTGGACGCGCTGGCCAAGCAAGACCGTCCACATCGGATCCTGGTGGTGGACAACGCCTCCGACGACGGCTCCGGCGAGCTGGCACGTGACCACCCCACCAGCCCCGAGGTCCTCCGGTTGCCGCGCAACACCGGCTACGCGGGCGGGATCCAGGCCGCGTTGGACGTGTGCGGCACGCCGTACATGGCGTGGCTCAACGACGACGCTATGCCCCTCCCCGGCTGGCTGAGCGCTCTGGAGGACGCGCTGGACGCCGACCCGCGAGTCGCGGCGGCCAGCGCGAAGCTGCTCACGAGCACGGGCGAGGTCCAGTCGGTCGGTGTCGGGCTGACCCGTGACGGCCACGGCATCGACCTGACCGAGGGGCCGATCTTCGGTTTCTGCGGCGGTGCGGCGCTGACCCGTGTCGACGCACTGCGCGCGATCGGTGGCGTGCCGGTGGAGTTCTTTTGTTATTACGAGGACACCGACACGTCGTGGCGGCTGCGCCGCGCGGGCTGGCGGATCGTGTCGGTCCCGGCCGCCGAGGTCGTGCACCTGCACGGCGCCACGGCCCATCCCGGCTCGGTCGACTTCCACCGGTGGAACGAACGCAACCGCCTGCTGACGCTGCTGCGCAACGCACCGCTTCGGATCGCCGTCCGCGAGTTGGCCAGGTTCGCCGTGATCACGGCGTTGATCCCGCTGAAACGCGAGGTCCCGGACGCCGCGAACTTCGAAGTGGGCCTACGCCTACGCGTCCTCCGCGAAGTGCTCCGCAGGGGTGCAACGAAGGCCACATTGGTTGCCAAAAGTGCAACGAAGGCCACATTGGTTGCACAAGTCAGCGGGAGTTGGGTGGGGAGATGGTCAGGTGGACGCAGTCCCACTTGAGCCAGTTCGCGTTGGTCGCGGCGAAGAACCTGACCATCGTCGTGCTCGCGGGGGCGATTGTCGGGCCCAGGTCGAACCGGCCGAGCTTGTTGTCCGTGTCGATGTCGTGGTCGGCCTGGACGGATCGTTCGGCCACCTGCGTGCCGTCCTTGTCGTAGAAGCGCAACCCGATCGGTTGGTTCTGCGACACGTCGTGCGTTCCCGCCCCCACGACGAGGTGATATGTCCCATTGGGGATGACTGTCGGAATTGTCTCGTATGCCGTGCTCACTCGGCCTGCCGGAGTCGAGATCGTCGCGTTGTGCTCACCGGAGACCGGGTTGGATTTGTCCACGGACAACCGGGGATGCTCGGCGGCCGGTGTTCCCGGCGGCACGGACCACGTGGGTTCGAACGTGTAACCAGCGGGTTGGCCGTTGGCCGCGATCTCTTCCACGCTCGGGTTCGGCGCGAATCCGCCCGCGCAGGTCGGCTGCTCGTCGGCGGCGGCCGGACCGGGCGGGACTACGAGCAGTACAGCTGTGATCACGCGGGCCAACACCGCCGCAGGCTAACCACTGCGCGGCCGCCACGCACGATGAGGCAGTCTTAAGGGGTACGTGAGAGATCCAGGAGGTGTCGTGCCCGACGACTCGCTGCTACCGATCGTGTCGGTGGTCGTGGTCAACTACCGCGGCGCGGAAGACACGATCACGTGCCTGCGCGCGCTGGCCGACGACCTGGCGTACCCGGCCGACCGGCTCCAGGTGATCTGCGTGGACAACGCCTCCGGGGACGGCAGCGTCGAGCGGATCAAGGCCAACGCCCCCGGCGTCGAGCTGGTCGAGTCCAAGACCAACCTCGGCTTCGCGGGCGGCTGCAACCTGGGCGTTCAGCACGCCGACGGCAGCGTGGTCGCTTTCCTGAACAACGACGCCCGGCCGCACGCGGACTGGGTCGACGCCGCGGTCAAGGTGCTGATGACCGAGCCGACGGTGGCGGCCGTGGCCAGCAAGGTGCTCGACTGGGACGGCAAGCGGATCGACTTCGTCGAAGGCGGCCTGACCTGGTTCGGCATGGGCTACAAAACCCATCAGGGTGAGCTCGACGACGGCCGGTTCGACACTCCGCGTGACGTCCTGTTCGGCACGGGGTCGGCGCTGTTCGTCCGTGCGTCGACGTTCAAGCGGCTCGGCGGGTTCGACGAGCGGTTCTTCATGTTCTACGAGGACGTGGACCTGGGCTGGCGGCTGAACCTGCGCGGCTGGCGGGTGCGCTACGAGCCGAAGTCGGTCGCCTACCACCGGCACCACCGTTCGATGTCCACGTTGGACAACTCACGCGAGACCTACCTGCTGGAGCGCAACGCGCTGGCGGCGTTGTACAAGAACGTGTCGGACGAAGCGCTCGGCAAGGTGCTCCCGGCCGCGCTGGCGCTGTCGGTCCGCCGGGCGACCGCGCGCGGCAACATCGACCCGACCCAGCTGGAGATCACCAACCGGCCCGCGACCGGCCCGGACCTGACGGATCCGATCGAGATCCCGCGTGTCTCGGCCGCCGCGATGCTCGCGATCGACCGGTTCGTCGAGATGATCCCGTCGCTCAAGGAGTCCCGCGCGGTCGAGCAGGCCGCCAGGGTGCGCTCGGACGCCGACCTGTTGCCGTTGATGCACAGCGCGCTCGAACCCGCCTGTCCGGAGCAGGCGTATCTGGAGGCGCACCAGAAACTCGTCGCGGCCATGGGCCTGGACGAGTTGTACACGCTGCGCCGCAACGTCCTGATCGTCACGTCCGACGCGATCACCGAGCGGATGGCCGGGCCCGCGATCCGGGCGTGGAACATGGCGGACGTGCTCGGCGGTGAGCACGACGTCCGGCTGGTCACGATGAACGCGCACTCCAGCCCGCCGCCCGCGCCGTTCGACGTGCGCTACGAGGCGCCGACGGACATGGGCCAGCACGTCGACTGGGCGCACATCGTGATCCTTCAGGGTCACGTGCTCGAGCAGGTTCCGCAGCTGAAAACCAGCAGCAAGATCGTGGTCTGTGATATCTACGACCCGATGCACCTCGAACAGCTGGAACAGGGCAAGGACCTGACCGACTCGCGCCGCGCGCACGTGGTCGAGGTGGTCACCGAGGTGCTGAGCAACCAGTTGCTGCGCGGGGACTTCTTCCTGTGCGCGTCGGAACGGCAGCGGCACTTCTGGCTCGGGCACCTCGGCGCGATCGGCCGTCTGTCGCCCACGCTGTACGACAGCGACCCGTCCGTGCGCTCGCTGCTCGCGGTCGCGCCGTTCGGCCTGTCGGCGAAGCCGCCGCAGCGCACAGGTCCAGGCCCGCGCGACCGTCTCGGCAAGATCGGGCAGGACGACAAGCTCGTCATCTGGGCGGGTGGGATCTACAACTGGTTCGACCCGCTGACGCTGTTGCACGCGATCGACCGGATGCGGGGCACGCACCCGGACGTGAAGCTGTTGTTCCTGGGGATGAAGCACCCGAACCCGGACGTCGGCGAGATGGACATGGCCACCAGGGCCCGCGCCTTGGCCACACGTCTCGACCTCGGCGACAACGTGGTCTTCAACGAGACGTGGGTGCCGTTCGAGGAGCGCCAGAACTGGCTGCTGGACGCCGACTGCGGCGTGACCACGCACTACGAGCACGTCGAGACCACGTTCGCGTTCCGCACCCGCGTCCTGGACTACCTGTGGTCGGGGCTGCCGATCGTGACCACGACCGGTGACGCGTTCGCGGACCTGATCGAGCGGGAGAACCTCGGCGTGGTCGTCCCGGCTGAGGACCCGCAGGCGCTGGCCGACGCGTTGGAAAAGGTCCTGTACGACAAGGAGTTCGCGCGGGCATGCAGCGGACGCATCGAAGCCGTCCGTGACCGGTACACGTGGGAGACGGCGTTGGCGCCGTTGGTGGAGTTCTGCCGTGACCCACGGCCAGCGGCGGACCGGCTGCCCGGCGCGGGACCGATGGTCGGCACGAAGCCGCTCGGCGCGGTCGCCTCGGTCCGGCGTGACGTGGCGTTGATGAAGGAATATCTGAACGCGGGCGGGCCGCGTGAGCTCGCCAGGCGAGCCGGGGGACGCCTCCGGCGGGTGTTGGGACAAGGGAGGTAGCGCACGTTGGCAAAGGGCAGGTTGCGAGTGTTGTTGGACGGGACCCCGTTGTTGGGGGCCCGGACCGGAGTGGGCAGGTACACCGCTGCCCTGGCCGAGGAACTCGCCTCCATGCCCGAAGTCGATATGCGCGCGGTGGCCTTTACGTTGCGCGGCTGGCGACAGCTGCGCCGCGTGTTGCCACACGGTGCCCGTGCGCGCGGTATGCCCGTGTCGGCGCGCTTGTTGCGTAAGTGCTGGCTACGTGCGCCGTTGCCGCCGATCGAGGTGTTCGCCGGGTTCACGGATGTCATGCACGGCACGAACTTCGTGCTGCCGCCGTCGCTGCGGGCCGCCGGTGTGCTGACCATTCATGACCTGGCCTTCCTCGACGCGCCGGACGAGCTGGCGCCGAGTGACCGTGAACTGCCCGAGCTGGTGAAGCGTTCCGCGCACAGGGCGGCGATGGTGTGCACGCCGAGCCAGGCTGTGGCGAATGTGGTGATGGAACGCCTTGGTGTGCCGGAAGAGCGGGTCGCGGTGACGCCGTTGGGCGTGGACCCGGCGTGGTTCACCGCGCGGCCTCCGGGTGACCATGTGCGCAAACGCCTTGGTCTGCCTGAGGAGTACCTGCTGTTCGTGGGCGCGGCCGGGCCACGCAAACGTCTCGACTGGCTGCTGAAGGCCCACGACGCCGCGCCGGATCTGCCGCCGCTCGTGTTGGCTGGGCCGGGCCATACGGCCGTGTCAGAGCGGGTTCGGCCACTCGGCTACCTGGCCGACGTGGACTTGCGGACGGTGGTGGCCGGGGCTTCCGCGCTCGTGCTGCCGTCGCGTGACGAGGGTTTCGGGCTGCCAGTGCTGGAGGCGATGGCCTCTGATGTGCCGGTGATCTGCACAGATGTGCCTGCGTTGCGCGAGGTCGCGGGCGGGCACGCGACGCTTGTGCCGTTCGGGGACCTGGAAGCTTTGCGGGTCGCGTTGAGCGCCGCGCTGCAGGAGCCTCCGACGCCCGCGACCTTGACCGCTCGTCGTACGCACGCGGCGGAGTTCACTTGGCGGCGTTGCGCGGAGACGACGATCGCTGCGTATCGCCGCGCGATGTGGTGATCACTGGGTCTTGATGATGGACAGCAGGCTGGTCACGTCCACGACCAACTCTGAACCATCAGGAACCTTGCTGTCCCGAATCGCGGCCAGATCGCTCCTGACCTCCACACAGTTGCCGCCGGTGCCACTGAAGCTCGACTTGCGCCACTCCATGCTCACACCTCCTTAAGGATCATCCGCAGTCTAGTCTGACTTTCTGCGGTGGAAAGGGCGATGTGGTCCAGCCTCGCAAGCGATGCCACGTAGGGTTCTGCCTGCTCATCGTGCAAATAGACGCCGCCTCCCGCTATCTCGACGTTCACTACAGGTGTGGTGTGCGGGAACGTCATGTAGAGCCATGAGTGGCTGATCAGTGCGACTGGTAGGTGTTCCGGAACGACCCTGATCGGAATTCCGCGCTCGCGCGCCTGCAGGAGGTGCCCGATCTGCGCGCGATGTGCCTCATGAGAACCAAACCGCGTCCGCAGTGCGGTCTCGCTGATATAGGCCGTGTAGTCCACAGTGCCGAGGATCTTCTGTCGCCTGCGTCTGGCCAAGCAGTACAGCTTGGCGACATCTGTTGAAAGGCCGTCGGAGCGACACAATGCCGTGGTGTAGTCCTCGATCTGGAGCAGTCCCGGCACCAATGACACTGACCAGTCGGTGAGGCTGATGGCATCGGCTTCATAGCTGGCGATAGTGCCCATCTCCGCTGGAATTCCGGGCAGCGGGCGGTCCCACCATCCTGATGCGTTCTCGGCCCTCGCCTCCTTGATGATCTCCTCACGCTCGGCCGCCGGAATCCGGTAGGCGGTAAGGATCATCGCCACCTCTTCCGTGCTGATATGCCGCTTGCCGTTCTCGATTCTCGACATCGTCGCCAAGCCCCACCCCAGCACGTCCGCCGCTTGTTGAAGGCGGTAAGTCGTGCGTTCAAGGCGGATCGCTCGCAGGCGGGCGCCGATGATCCGGTCCCGAGGTCTGGGTGGCTGCCGCTTGTTCGGCATCGCGCTCCTTTCCCACCTATGAAAAGTCAAGCGCCTGAGGGAAAGCAAGTCTACTGTCCTAAACAGAATCAAGAAGTCGCCACACCGACAGGAGACACGATGGAGTTGACCGCACGTCAGATGTCGAAGCGGTGGCCGAACATCCGGCCATGGCTACGCGTGAATCCTACGACAGAAGCAATCGACGACGAGTTCCAGCAGTGGTTCTTCACCCGTGGGCGGGCGAAGCTGCCATCCAAGGAAGTCGCGGAAGGCTACGACGAGTGGGCCGACTTCTACGAATTCCGACTGGCGCAACGCGCGGAGGAATTGGCAGCGGACGACCACAAACGAGGTCTCGTCGAGGAGTGGACCGAAGAGATTGCGTACAGCGCCCGCCGGTGCGCGGCGGAGGCGCGCGGCGAAGACCCAGGAGAGTGGGTCCCGCAGCAGCAACGACGGCCAGACCTGCACCAGGCCAGGGAAGCACGGATCGCGCGTTTGATGGCCGACCTGGAGACGCGGTCCTGACTGCGGTGCTAAGTTCATCCGATGGACGCCGGTGGCGACAAGGGCAGATTCGAGTTCGTCAAATCCGAAGTGCGCACGCTGTTACAGAACTACAAAGGGCGGCGTAAGCGCGACAAGCGCAAGGCGTTCAGCCTGCAGATGGCCACGGTGACGCTGTCGGCGACAATCAGCATCCTGTTGGGACTGCGAAACTTCACCGCGTTCGAGGCGTGGTTCGCGAACATCGCACTCGGCCTGGGCGCCCTGATCACCGTGCTCGCGGCGGCGGACGCGTTCTACTCGCACCGGGAACTGTGGATCCTGCGTACCAGGACGGTCCGCGAGCTCGAATCCCTCTCCCGCGAACTGGCGTACTACGAAAGCAGCCTCGGCGCGAACGAACCGGACCGAGCCGAAGTCGACAAGTTCTTCGCCAAGCTCAACGAAGTAGTGGCAAAGGACAGCGAGGACTGGGGCCGACTGCGCAACCCGGCCATCCCGGGCCAGTGAAACAGACCGCGGTAGTGCTCACCGCCCTCGAAGTCGAGTTCACCGCAGTCGCCAACCACCTGACCGGCGCGCGATGGCAGGAGCACCACAGCGGTACCCGCTTCTACGTGGGCGACTACCACGACTGGTCGATCGCCCTCATCGAGATCGGCAGGGGCAACGAGGAAGCCGCTCATTCGACAGAGCGCGCACTGGAGTACTTCCGGCCCTCGATTGCGATGTTCGTGGGTGTCGCGGGCGGGGTCAAGGACGTTGCCCGCGGCGATGTCGTGTTCGGCAACGAAGTCCACGGATACGACTACGGCAAGGAAACCGGCGGCGTGTTCCTGCCCCGTGGGCAGGTCGCCGTTTCGTCGTTCAAGCTGGTCGCAGCCGCTCGACAACTCCGGCACGAGTTGCGGGACGAGATCGACTACTCGGTCGTCATCGAGCCGATCGCGGCCGGTGGGAAGATCAGCGCCGACGACGAAGCGGCAACAGCCAAGCTGATCAAGGACCACTACAGCCAGGTCGTCGCCGTCGAGACAGAAGGCCTCGGGTTTCTGAAGGCCGGATACGCGCGTTCCGATGTCGCAACCGGAGTGGTCCGCGGCATCAGTGACATGCGAGTCGGCAAGTCGCAATCGGATGCGGACGGCTGGCAGGACACGGCCGCCCGCAACGCCGCTCACTTCACGTTGCGCCTGCTGGACCTCATGCACACGGCGGAGCCAGCGTCGATCGACACTGTCGGCGAACACATGCTGGCCGCCTGGCTGCGCCTGCGGGGCTGGCCCGACGACCCGACCAGCAACATCACGGACAGACTCAGCCGCCGCAGAACCCAGCGGCTTCTGGACGAACTGCAGGACCTCCTTGTCGAGCGACTGCAGCCGTTGGCGCCGAACGCCACCGCCTGCCAGGCCGCCGTCACCGGTCTGCTGGAGTTCACCCGCGATCCGCCGCACAAGGTCGACATCGGCACGGTCAGCAGCCGACTGTCGCCGGAAGGATCGCTTGACCAGTTCGTTTCCGACGTCTCCGCGTTGCTGGTCGAAGCCTACCTGGCCCTGCCCGAACTGAAGCCGGACATGGCGACGGGGTTGCACGACCGGGCGGCCGAGCTGCGCAAACGCCTCGAACAAGCGCTCGTGAGCATGCCGAACCGAGTCACGAGGACCGGCGAGGGCGTGGCCGAGTCGACCTATCGGACGGACTACCTGCGCGCGGTGGGCCACCAGCTGGACACGTTGCAGATCCTCGGCATCGACCTGGTCAGGGCGGTCGAACGGTACTCCTTGACCACAGCGTATGTGTCACTGGCGGCAGGTTCGGATCACGACGTGGCCAACGTGCTGGCCACTTCCCAACGGCTGCTACTCGTCGGCGAAGCAGGATCAGGCAAAACCACGCTCCTGCAATGGATCGCGGTGACGCTCGCCCGCGACCAACTGCCCCCGCAGCTGACCCACTGGGCCAACAAAGTCCCGTTGCTGGTGCGACTGCGCCGGTACGTGCACGAACCGCTGCCTGACGCCGACGACTTCGCGACCGAGGTCGCCACCACGCTGGCCAGCCGCAAGCCGGCGCACTGGTGCTCGAACATCCTGGTCAGCGGTGAGGCAATCGTGCTGATCGACGGGTTGGACGAACTGCCCGCCACACGGCGCCCCGCCGTTCAGGCATGGCTCGACGACCTGATGGCCGCCTGTCCGGACAACACCTACGTCATCACCAGCCGCCCCGCGGCGTTACGGGACAACAGCTTCAAACTCGCCGCGTTCGACGCGGCAAGCCTCTTGCCGATGGGCCCACCCCAGATCACGGCATTCGTCCGGCACTGGCACGAGTCAACAGGGCGGAACCTGCCCGCAGAGGAGCTGGATGATCATCGGGCCAAAGGCGCCCTGCTGGGCAAGCACATCCTGACCACTCCCGCATTGCTCGATCTGGCCAGGACGCCGTTGCTGTGCGCCGTGTTGTGCGCGCTGGCTTACGCCCGCAAGGGTGTGGGCAGCCTGCCAAGGCGTCGAGTCGAACTGTACAAGGCAGCCCTGGACATGCTCACCGGGCGACGGGACTCCGAACGCCGGATCACCGCGTCGCCCCTCGACTCGACCGAGCGAATGGCGTTGCTGGAGAGCCTGGCCCAATGGTTGATCCGCAACGGCGAGTCCGAAATCCCGAAGGACAAGGCCCTCCGGCACATCGAACGAACGCTCCGCGCGCTACGGCTGTCCATCTCAGCCGAAGACGCGCTACGAGATCTCATCGAGCGGTCGGTCCTGCGCGAACCAGCCACCGACGTGTTGGATTTCGCCCACCGGACGTTCGAGGAGTACCTCGCCGCTCGCTGGATGAACGACCAAGGCGACATCGGTGCGTTGCTCGACAAGGCAGGCGATCCGGCGTTCAACGAAGTGATCGTGCTGGCTGCCGGGCTGGCCCGGCCGAAGGAAGCCGAAGAGCTGATCAACAAGTTGATCGACAAGTCGAAGCGGTCGGACAACGCGCTGTACGCACTGGCGGCCAACTGCGTCGACACGTGTCTGAGGGTGGAGCCGGAGACCGTCAGCAGGCTCCAGCAGTACTACGCCACACTCGTTCCCCCAGCCAACAGCGACGACGTGTTGCTCCTCACTACCGGCGGTGACCTGTCGGTCGTGCTCCTCGAACGATTCCTGAGCGAATCGAACGCCGCCACCAAGGTGGTCGGAATGGAGCGTTCGGTCAGGACACTGGGCCGGATCGGATCACCGGAAGCGCTCAGAGTCCTTGAGGAACTCCCTGACGGACTGCGCAAACGCCTGGTCCAGGTGCTGGCAGAGACGTGGTCACACTTCCAACCGGGCGAGTACGCGCAACGAGTCCTCCGTCCACTCGGGACTCAGGTGGCGGTGACGTTGTACGACACCACCCGAGTTCCGTTCACGCGGCTCCTGCCGCCCGACTACCTCGTCCGGCTTGCCCTGGACGACTTCACATGGGCGCCGAACGAGACAGTGCACTTCGGCAACGCTCGACTGCACTACGCCGAGCTCGACCTGACTTTGACGGAGCAGGGCCTCGCCTCGTTGGCGGAGGTCGAGGGAATCACAGGCATCAGCGTAGGCGTCGTTCTGGAGGAAGGGCTCCCGCAGTTCGAGGCGCAACCGACGCTGACGGCGCTCGCACTCAGGATCGGTTCCGACCAGTTCGACGAACTGGACTGTCGCATCTTCCTGGCATTCCCGAACTTGACCGAGTTGCAACTCAACGCCTATGAGATGAGACTGGTCAACCTCAATGCGTTGAGCCGGCTGAAGAACCTGCGACTGCTCGAACTGCGCGGTCAGTTGGAGCTGACAGATGTTCAGCTGGAACTGCCCGAGCTGCGCACGCTGACGCTTTCCGAATGGACGAACGAGAATTTCACCGCACTGGCGGGCTGCCCCGCCATCGAGTTCCTCCGGATCACCGGCAGCGACGACATCGTCAGCCTCGACGGGCTGAACGAACTGGTCCAACTGCGCAGTATCAATCTCGCCGGTAGCACTTCGTTGACGGACGTCACCGGGCTCAGCGGGCTGCAGTTCATCGAAGACGTGGACCTGACCGGCTGCACCGGACTGGACAACCACGCTCACTACGTCATCGACGAACTGCCCGCCGGAGTGGAAGTCGAACTGTCCGGATCCCGTCTCGACTTCGATTTCAGCAACGTCGAACTCCAGACGAGGACCACCGACACGGTCGATCTTTGGGCGGACACCGCGCACATCCTCCAACCGGCTGACCTCGAGGAAGCGATCGACGACTTCTTCATCCGCTCAGTCGTCGGCTCACACGTCGAAGCCGACGACTACCACAATGGATGGCTGGTCGGCTCGCTCAAGGACATCGAGTACCCCTCGTCCGAAGAGGCGATGGCCAACCAGGTCACCCCCGAGCAGGGCTGACGAACCCCGAGAAAGCCTCGCTCAACGCCTCCCGCCACGGCCGCAAAGGCGTCAACCCGGCATCAACCCAAGCCGCCGGGGACAACACCGAATTGGCCGGACGCGGAGCGGGACGAGGAAAATCCGCCGTAGTACAAGGCTTCACACGCTCAGGATCCGCCCCCAGCTCCTCGAAAATCGCCCGAGCAAACCCGTACCACGTAGTCTCGCCACCCCCAGTGCAGTGCAACACACGCGACTTCGGCCCATCACCCGAAACGATCCGATCGGCGAGCTCAAGCAAACCCGTTGCCAGGTCAGCACTCCACGTCGGCGACCCGCGCTGATCATCCACAACGGACAGCGAATCCCGCTCACCCTCAAGGCGCAGGATCGACTTCACGAAGTTCACGCTGCCGGATGCACCGTAAACCCAAGCCGTGCGGACAACCCAAGCCTCGGCACCGGAGCGCAGCACCGAGGACTCACCGGCCAGTTTCGTGATGCCGTAGACGGACTGCGGGCCTACCGGATCGTCCACTTCATACGGTTCGGCCTTGTCGCCGGGGAACACGTAATCCGTCGACACCTGGATCAAAGGCACCTGGCGTGACGCGCACACCGCCGCGAGCAGGCGCGGTCCATCGGCATTCACCGAGTACGCGCCGTTCCGATCCGTCTCCGCCGCGTCGACCGCGGTGTACGCGGCCGCGTTGATCACTACCGGCGGCAAGTCGCCCGCGGCCGCCAGCAACGCATCGATGGCTCGGACCACGTCGCCTGCCTGGGTCACGTCCAGGTCGCGGGAGCCCGGGTTGTGCACCACCGAGCCTTGCGGTGCTTGGGCTACGAGGTCGTGGCCGAGCTGTCCGTTTCCGCCGGGGACCAGCAGTGCCAGTGCCGTCATCGGGCTGTGGCCAACGCCGCGCGCTTCTTCAGCGGCTCCCACCACGCGCGGTTGTCGCGGTACCACTCCACCGTCCCCCGCAGGCCTTCGTCGAACGGCACCTGCGGCTGGTAGCCGAGTTCCGTGCTGATCTTGGTGATGTCCACCGAGTAGCGGCGGTCGTGGCCTTTCCTGTCCTCCACCGGCTGGACCATCGAGAAGTCCGCGCCCACCGCCGCGAGCAGCAGCTCGGTCAGCTCGCGGTTGGTCAGTTCCGTGCCCCCGCCGATGTTGTAGACCTCTCCCGGCCTGCCGTTCGCCGCGACCAGCTGGATCCCCCGGCAGTGGTCGTCCACGTGCAGCCAGTCGCGGACGTTCATGCCGTCGCCGTAAAGCGGCACTTTGTGCCCGTCCAGCAGATTCGAGACGAACAGCGGGATGACTTTCTCGGGGAACTGGTACGGCCCGTAATTGTTCGAACACCGGGTGATGCACACCGGCAGCCCGTACGTCCGGTGGAACGAGCGCGCGATCAGATCCGACGAGGCTTTCGACGCCGAGTAAGGCGAATTCGGCAACAGAGGGTGATCCTCCGGCCACGAGCCCTCGGCGATCGAGCCGTACACCTCGTCGGTCGAAACGTGCACAAACTTGCCAACCGACGCGTCCAGCGCCGCCTGCAGCAGGTACTGCGTGCCGAGCACGTTGGTCAGCACGAAGTCCGCCGCCGACTCGATGGACCGGTCCACATGCGACTCCGCCGCGAAGTGGACGACCAGGTCCGTGCCCTTCATCAGCCCGCTGACCAGCCCGGCGTCGCAGATGTCACCGCGCACGAACTCCAGCCTCGGTGAATCGGCCACCGGGTCGAGATTCGCCCGGTTGCCCGCGTAGGTCAACTTGTCCAGCACCACGACCTCGGCGCCGGCGAGCTCGGGATACGCGCCGCCGAGAACCTGCCGGACATAGTGCGAGCCGATGAAACCCGCACCCCCGGTGACCAGTACCCGCATTCGCTCGCCTCCAAAGAACGTGATGTCGGCCGCAAGTCTGACACGTCCACTCAACCATCCACCCCCGTAAGGCGTATTAGAGGTACGCCGGAGGCGCAGCGGAAGATATCGGTTTACCAGTAATGTAGGTCCGACGGGGATTCGAACACGGGAGGGACACTTGGGGAGCGGCGCGCGTCTGGCGCTGTATCTGTCCCGGTGCACAGTGGCACTGGTGTCTGTCGCCGTGCTCGGTGCGTCCGGGATCGTATACGCCAAGTTCAACGACGTTAACGACGGCGTGGTCACCACCGACGTGTTCGAGCCCGAGGTGCAGAAGGCGGGCGTGAAGCCGCTGGACGGTGCCGTCGACATCCTGCTCGTGGGCATGGACAGCCGGGAGGACAACTTCGGCAACCCGTTGCCCAAGGAAGTCCTGCAGATGCTGCACGGCGGCGTCAGCGACGGCGAGCGCAACACCGACACGATGATCCTCGTGCACATCCCGGTGGACGGCCGCCGCGCGGTGGCCATCTCGTTCCCGCGCGACGCGTGGGTCGAGCTGTCCGGCGGGTTCGGCAAGCACAAGCTCAACTCGGCGTTCGTGTACCAGTTCAACAACACGATGAAGTCGCAGGCGAACGTGCCGCGCAAGCAGGCGGTGGACGAGGCCAAGAAGCAGGGCCGCAAGAACCTGATCGCCACGATCGAGACCCTGATCGGCAAGTCGGTCACCATCGACCGCTACGCCGAGGTCAACCTGCTCAGCTTCTACGAGATCACCAAGGCGATCGGCGGCGTCGAGGTCTGCCTGAACAACCCGGTCGACGAGACGAAGTACTCCGGCGCCCAGTTCCCCGCGGGCAAGCAGACCATCGAGGGCGCGGCCGCGTTGTCGTTCGTGCGCCAACGCCACGAGCTGCCCAACGGCGACCTCGACCGGATCGTGCGCCAGCAGGTGTTCATCGGCGCGCTCGCGCACAAGGTGTTGTCCACCGGCGTGCTGACCGACTTAGGCAAGCTGAACGCGCTGGTCGACGCGATCAAGAAGTCCGTCGTACTCAGCTCGGGCTGGGACGTCACCACGTTCGCCCAGCAGATGCAGGGCCTGTCCAGCGGCGCGATCGACTTCCACACCATCCCCACGCTCGGCCCGGCCAAGATCGGCGGCGCCGACGTGATCAAAGTCGACCCCCAGCAGGTCAACCAGTTCATCACCGGGCTGACGAAGGACGAGCGCAAGCCCCAGCCGCCTTCGTCAGACAAGCCATCGGCCACGTCGACCCCGACGACGACCCCGCCAGGCACGGACACCAAGGTCACCGTCGATGTGCGCAACGCATCGAGTGAGAAGGGCCTCGCCGTCGCCGTGCAGAACATCCTCGTCGGCAAGGGGTTCCTGGCGGGCACGGCCAGTGACGCGACCCGCCAGCGCACGTCAACGCTGTTCTTCCGCCCGGGCGAGGAGAGCAGCGCCCAGCGCGTCAGCACCGAACTCGGTGGCCAGTTCAAGCTGACCCCGGACACGGCGCTGAAGAAGGGCCAGGTCCGCGCGGTGCTCGGGGACGACTACCCGGTCGCGCTCGGCCGGACCCTCGCGGGCCAGACCGGCCAGCCACCCGCGGCGCAGGGCAGCCCGGCGAAGCCGTCCACCCAGCCGGGCTCGCCGTCCGGGCAGCCGTCGTCTACCGCATCGACCATCAACGCCGATGGGGTGACCTGCGTAAATTAGGCGGCACCTCTCGTTACCCTTCATGGGGTTGGAGGGGTGGGAGGAGAGACTTCGGTGAGTGACGAAGCGATTTCGCACGAGCCGGATCGGAAGTCGAAAGGGCGCGTGGCACGCGTCGCGTGGATGACCGGCCGGGTTCTGGTGGCGTTGGCGTCAGCCGCCTCACTGGTGGCAGCGGGGATGGCGAGGGACACCGTCCAGAATGTGCGGGAGAACGTCCCCACATCGGACGTCTTCACCGAGGAGGTCGAGCGGACCGCGCCGCCCGCGGACGACGGCGCCGAGGACTACTTGGTCATCGGCAGTGACTCGCGCAACGACGCCAAGGGCAACCCGTTGCCCGACAAGGTGTTGCGGCTGTTGCGGACCGAGGCGAGCGACGGCCTGAACACCGACACGATCATCCTGCTGCGCATCCCCAAGGACGGCAGCAAGGGCTACGCGATCTCCTTCCCGCGCGACACGTACGTGACGATCCCGGGCTACCAGGACGACAAGATCAACGCCGCGTACGGCGTGATCAAGTACCGGACCGCGCAGAAGCTGCGCGCCGAGGGCAAGACGGACCGCGCGGAGATCGAGCGGCTGTCGGACACAGCAGGGCGGTCCGCGCTGACCCAGGTCATCCACGATCTGACGGGTGTGCGCGTCGACCACTTCGCCGAGGTGAACCTGTACGGGTTCTACCTGCTCACCGAGGCCATCGGCGGTGTGAAGGTCTGCCTGAACCACGCGACGAGCGACCCGAACTCCGGCGCGAACTTCCGCAGGGGCGTGCAGAAGGTCTCCGGCGGCTCGGCGCTGTCGTTCGTGCGGCAGCGCGACGGCCTGCCCCGTGGCGACCTGGACCGGATCGTGCGCCAGCAGGCGTTCCTCGGGTCCGCGATGCAGCAGTTGCTCAGCGCGGGCACCTTGACCGACCCGGCGAAAATGACGGCGTTGACCGACGCGGCGTCCAAGTCGGTCGTGGTGTCCCCCGGTCTGGACATTCTGCAACTGGCCCGCCACCTCGGGGCGATGTCCTCGGGCGCGGTCGAGTTCGTGACGATCCCCGTCGTCGCGGTCGGCGCGCGCAACGAACGCGGCCAGAGCATCATCAAGGTGGACGTGCCGCAGGTCAGGCAGTTCGTGGCCCAGTTGCTCGGCAGGCAGGCACCGTCCCGCTTCGCCGGGGCGCAACGGCCGTTGGTCCTCAACAGCCAGCAGCAACCGACCATAATAGACGGTGTGAGGTGCGTCGACTGATGTCAGTCACAGAAGCGTTGTTCCGGCCGCTGCTCGCCGGTGACCGATCCCGCCCGTTGATCACGCACTACGACGACGCGGCGGGCACACGTGTCGAGCTTTCCGTTGCGACACTGGCGAACTGGGCGGCCAAGACGGCGAACTGGCTGAGCGAGGAGTTCGACGTCGAACCGGGCACACCGGTCATGGTCGACCTGCCCGCGCACTGGCAGACCGCGGGCGTGCTGCTCGGCGCATGGTGGTGCGGCGCGCACATCACGGCGTCCGCACCGGAAGTAGCACTGACCACAGTGGACGGTGTGCCACCGTCCGGCGCGGCGTGGGCCGTGGTGTCGCTGGACCCGATGGGCATGGGCCTGCGCGGCTCGCCGCCCGACGGGGCGGTGGACTACATCTCGGAGTCCCGGATGTTCGGCGACGACTTCTTCCCGTCGCAGGACGTTCCCGGCTCGACGCCCGCACTCGGCACGTTGACGGTCGCCGAAGTCGTCGCGTCGGCACGGGAGAAGGCCGTCACCGGCCGGGTGCTGTCCACATTGGAGTGGACGGTACCCGACGGGGTGGTCTCCGGGTTGCTCTCGGTGCTCGCCGGGGGCGGTTCGCTCGTCCAGGTCTCCAACCCCAGCACGGCGGACGCCCACCTCGAATCGGAACGGGCCACACCGATCACCGCGTCCTGAAGGTCATCTCGCCGAGGCTGGACCTGAGCCGCAGCCCGGTTCCGGTGATCTCAACGTCGGGGAAGCTCTTGAGCAGCTGGGCGAACTTGTCCTCCTGCTCGGAGATCGCGGGCTCGCACGCCTTGCGCGTCTTGCCGAGCTGCTGCACGACGAGCTTGCCGCCCGCGACGACCGCCGAACCGGTCATGTCGTTGCAGCCGACGGTGGCGGTCACGCCGCCATCGGCGAACTTCAGCTGGGTCTTGCCGTCCGCGGCGACGAACTGCTTGCCACCAAGGCCGTCGTCGGTCGACCCGGCCTTGAGCTGGAGACCCTTGCCCGACGGTTTCGTGAGGATGAGCGACTCGTCGTCGATGCGGTAGGTCATCTCGCCGTCCAGCAACGGCAGGATCTCGTCGGCCTGCGGGCAGCCGACCGCGGTCGTGGTCACCTCGCTGAACGTGATCTTCTCGGGCGTCGCCTGGTAGCGGCCGCCGAGCACGTTGCACTGGTTCCCGGCCGACACAGTGCCTTCCTTGAACGTGACCCACGCGGGCGCCTGCAGCGTCGTGGCCGTGTTCCCGTCGACAACGGTCTCGGCGACCCACGTCGGGCCTTCCAGGTCCGCGGGCTGCTTCGTGGCTAGCTGGATCTCGGTCTGCCCGGACTTCAGGGTCAGGGTGGTCCCGTCGTAGCGCCACTCGGGTTTGCTGCCGAGCAGGCCGCTCAGCCACGTGTCCTGCTCGTGGCGCGCCTTGTCGCACCCCATGTCGGTGACCGCGAGGCCGTCGGTGGACAGCCGCGAGTTGCTCGTGTTCACCGGACCGGACATGTGGTTGCACCCGGCGCGAGCCCGGATTTCACCCTGTGGGGTGAACTCGAGCTTGATCCGCGTCCCGTCCACCAGCTGCCGGGGTTTGCCGTTCTCCGTCACCGACTTCGACAGGAAGACCTGGCCGCTGATGTCGCTACCCGGTGCGTTGCCGCCGGGAGCGGCCGTGGAGCCACAGCCGGCGGCAAGCACTCCCAATGCTCCGACAATCACAACACGCCTCATGTGCACAGGACGTAACCACCGGACTACCGGGTTGCACGGTCATGGGTCCAGGCGTTCCCGCAGTTCCCGTTTGAGGATCTTGCCCGCGGCCGACACGGGGATCCGGTCGACGACGATCACCTCGCGAAGCCGCTTGTAGGGCACGACCTGGTCGTTGACCGCGGCCGGCACGTCGTCGGCACGCACGTCCGGCCTGCTCGGCACGATGAAAGCCACCGGGAACGGCAGGCAGTTCGGCATCAGCAGAGCCACCCGGTCACCCGGCTGACGTGTGGGGGCCAAGTAAGGCTCATTCGAAGAATGGAACTCAAGTGCGTGCCACGACACAAGCTCGAAGCAGTGAACGAGGGCTAACATCGGATCGTTGTTACTGGTCGGTCGGAAGGCGGAGCACGGTGAACGCGGGCGTATACCAACTGTCAGAGGAGCACGAGGCCGTGCGCGAGGCAGTTCGCGCGCTGTCGGAGAAGGAGATCGCGCCCTACGCCGCCGACTGCGACGAGAACGAGCGATACCCCTCGGAAGCCCGTGACGCGCTCGTGCGCTCCGGCTTCAACGCGCCGCACATCGGCGAGGCGTACGACGGCCAGGGCGCCGACGCGGTCGCCACGTGCATCGTGATCGAGGAGGTGGCGCGGGTGTGCGCGTCCTCGTCGCTGATCCCGGCGGTCAACAAACTCGGCTCGATGCCGATCATCCTGGCCGGCTCGGAAGAGCTGAAGAAGCAGGTGCTGCCGTCGCTCGCGTCCGGCCAGACGTCGATCTCGTACGCGCTGTCGGAGCGTGAGGCAGGCTCGGACACGGCGGCCATGAAGACCCGCGCACGCCAGGAAGGCGACACCTGGGTGCTCAACGGCACCAAGTGCTGGATCACCAACGCGGGTGAATCGACCTGGTACACGGTGATGGCCGTGACCAACCCCGACGCGCCGAAGCCGTCACAGGGCATCTCGGCCTTCGTCGTGCACGCCGACGACCCGGGCTTCTCCGTGGGGCCGAAGGAGCGCAAGCACGGCATCAAGGGCTCGCCGACCAGGGAGATCTACTTCGAGAACTGCGTGATCCCTGGCGACCGCATCATCGGCGAACCGGGAACCGGTCTCAAGACAGCACTGCGCACCCTCGACCACACCCGGCCCACGATCGGCGCACAGGCAGTCGGCATCGCCCAGGGCGCGATCGACGCGGCGATCGCGTACGTGAAGGACCGCAAGCAGTTCGGCAAGGCCATCGCGGACTTCCAGGGCGTGCAGTTCATGCTCGCGGAGATGGCCATGAAGACCGAGGCGGCCCGTCACATGGTGTACGTGGCAGCGGCCAAGGCCGAGCGCGGTGACGCGGACACCGGCTTCGTTGCCGCGGCGGCGAAGTGCTTCGCCTCCGACGTCGCCATGGCCGTGACGACCGATGCCGTTCAGCTCTTCGGCGGCGCGGGGTACACGCGGGACTTCCCGGTCGAACGGATGATGCGCGACGCCAAGATCACCCAGATCTACGAGGGCACCAACCAGATCCAGCGTCAGGTGATGGCCCGTTCCCTGCTCAGGGGCTGATAGCTTGGTGCCGGTGTTTTCGCGGGCGTAGGCCCGCGAAAACACCCGCGAAGGTTGGACTCAGCCTATTCCGACGGCTTTCAGCAGGGCGAGCAGTGCGTCGACGAGACTGCCGAGAATACTGGTTCGTTGATCCATGGATTTCTCCTGTTCGGATGAACAACACGCCGGGCGGGGTGGCCCGATTCAGCCGATCCCGATGGCGTGCAGAAGCGCGGACAAGGCGGTGACCAGCTGACCGATGATGCTCATGAATTCCTCCGTACGGGTTGCCGGTTCACACTGTGGAGGTAATTCCAGCGTCTCTTCGTTGCGGTCTGATTAACCTCATTTTCAGATAGATTAATCTGACGGTTGTTGAATTTCCGGCGCCTGGAGAGGAAATTCAGCACCAAGCGAAATCGCGCGATTCCACCCCTGTCGGTGAACTGGTGTCGCTTGATCGGGTAGTGACGGCGCGCCGCGCGCGGGTGACCGGCACTGTGGAGGTGTCAGGTCCGCCGCCGAAAGGATCCGCTCCGATGCGCGTACGCTCCGTCCTGCTCGCTGTCAGCAGTGCTTTCGCCTTGTCCCTCGCGATTCCCGCCACCGCGTCAGCCGCCGACGGCGAGTTCACCTACCGCTACTACGACGAGGACGGGGACCTCCAGGAGGGTTCGCTGATCGATCCGCCGAGCGGCGAGTGCATCGAAATCCCGGAGGTCGCGGACCTGGAGGACGTGCACGCGTTCCGTCCGCGCAACAACACCAACTCACGTGCCGTCGTGTTCAAAGACAGCGAGTGCCAAGGAGACACCTTCTCACTTCGACCCGACGGCGGACACGGCTCGGACAAGCTCCTGCTGCGCTCGGTGCGCTTCAGCTGACACCCTTGGCAACCAATGTGGCCTTCGTTGCACGAAACGCAACGAAGGCCACATTGGTTGCACGGGGGTTCAGCTCGTGGCGGCGGTTTTGCGGAGGTTCTCGTCCTTCTCGAGGACCATCGCCTCCAGGCCCGCCTGGAATTCCGCCATCTTGGCCTGTAGGCCCTGGTCGGTCGCGGCCAGGATCCGCACGGCCAGCAGGCCCGCGTTGCGCGCGCCGCCGATCGACACGGTCGCGACGGGCACGCCTGCGGGCATCTGCACGATGGACAGCAGCGAATCCATGCCGTCCAAGTACTTCAGCGGCACCGGGACTCCGATGACCGGCAACACTGTCGCCGACGCGACCATGCCGGGGAGATGCGCCGCGCCGCCCGCGCCCGCGATGATGACCTTCACGCCCCGGGACGCCGCCGTGTTCGCGTAGTCCAGCATTCGGGCCGGGGTGCGGTGTGCGGAGTACACACCGACCTCATAGGACACTCCGAACTCGTCCAGTGCCGTCGCCGCCGCCGACATCACCGGCCAGTCCGAGTCGCTGCCCATGATCACGCCAACGTCGACCACCACTACTTCCCTCCGTGAACGTCGTAGCCGTCCGGCCATGTGGCCGTCGACAGCCAGTCCGCGGCGAACCGGGCGCGTTGCCGGACCTCCGCGAGGTTCGTGCCCAGCACCGTCACGTGGCCGATCTTGCGTCCCGGCCGTTCTTCCTTGCCGTAGTGGTGCACGTGCACGTCCTTGTACCTGGCGAACACGTGGTGCAGGCGCTCGTCGGTTCCCATGTCCGGTGTGGACCGTGCACCCAGGACGTTCGCCATCACGACCACCGGCGCCGTCGGCTCGGTCGAGCCGAGCGGGTAGTCGAGCACCGCGCGCAGGTGCTGCTCGAACTGCGAGGTTCCCGCGCCTTCGATCGTCCAGTGGCCGGAGTTGTGCGGACGCATCGCCAGCTCGTTCACCACGAGCCCGGACGCGGTCTCGAACAGCTCGACGGCCAGCACGCCCACCACTCCCAGCGTCGACGCGATCCGCAGCGCCAGCTCCTGGGCCTCGTCAGCCAGCCGCTCGGACAGGTCCGGCGCCGGGGCGAGGACTTCCACGCAGATCCCGTTCGACTGCACGGTCTGCACGGTCGGCCACGCCGCTCCCTGACCGAACGGCGAACGCGCGACCACGGCCGCCAGTTCGCGTTTCATCTCCACGCGTTCCTCGACCAGCAGCGGCGTTCCGGCTTCGAGAAGCTCGGCAACGAGCTCCCCGCCCGAGGACGGCACCATCCACACGCCACGGCCGTCGTAACCGCCGCGCGCGGCCTTCAGCACGACCGGCCAGCCGTGCTTCTCGCCGAACTCCGTGACGTCCGACACGGTCTTGACCTCGGTGTACGCCGGGATCGGCACGTCCATCTCGGCCAGGCGGTTGCGCATCACGAGCTTGTCCTGCGCGTGGACCAACGCGTCCGGTCCCGGGTGGACCGCGAAGCCCTCCGCCACCAGGGTGCGCAGGTGCTCGGTCGGCACGTGCTCGTGGTCGAACGTCATCACGTCGACGGCGGATGCGAAGCCGCGCAACGCTTCCAGGTCCGTGTGGTGGCCGATCGTCACGTTCGGCGTCACCAGCGCCGCCGAGTCGGTCGGGGAGACGGCGAGCACACGCAACGACTGGCCGAGTGCGATCGCGGCCTGCTGGGTCATCCGGCTGAGCTGGCCGCCGCCAACCATGCCGACAACGGGAAAGCCGGTAACAGGGTCCACGAGCAGGTCACCCTACCTGCGTCAACTCGCGAGCCGGACGCCAGGAGTGCAGCGCGGCCCCGAGCAGGGCGATCGGGTAGATCAAATACCCCCACCTGGTCGCGGGCATCAGCAGCATCGCCACGCCGAGACCGACGCCGGTACGCAGCAGGATCTCCGCGCACGTGCGCGGCGGGCGGGCCAGCAGCCACCACACCATGCCGACGGCGGCGAGCCCGAGCAACACCAGCACCGCCGTGTGCCCGAGCGGTCCGGTCTGTTCCAACAGGTGCCCCGGCAGCGGACTGCCCGCGGGCGAACGGACCTCGGCCATGTTCGCCGGGAACCGGATCACGTTGTCCACGAACGCTTCCCAGTTCGCCGCGGCCCACACCCCGGTGAACACCACGAGCCCGCCGACGAACGCGGCCAGAAACCGCCACGAGAACGCCAGCGCCACGGCGACAACCGCGGCCGCGGGCAACGCCGTGAGCTTCATGCTCGACGCCAAGGCCAACACCACACCCGCGGCGACTGGGCTGGACCGCGTGGCCAGCACTGCGCCGAGGATGAGCAACGCGACCACGGGCATGTCATTGCCAGCGACAGCGGCTGACAGCGTGGTGAACGTCGTCAGCGTGATGAACTGCACGGGCCGGATCGACAGCGACGGCCAGTCCAGGGCTTTGAGCACCAGCAGGAAGATCACGAGCGTCATGACGAACGCCACGATCCGGGCGTCGGTGACCACGGACCGGCCGAACAGCGCGTTCGGCAGGCCGAGCAACGCCATCGCCGGGCTGTAGGGCGTGTAGTCGTCGACCACCGGCGGCCGAGCCAGCGTCGACAAATCGACATAGGGCGATCCGGTGGACAGCAGCAGCCGCCCGGCGCGTTCGATCACCCACACCTCGGGCTGCGCGGTCATCGAGTGCGCGGGCGAACCCCAGTCACGGCCGGTCATCCGCTTGAACACCAGCACGAGCATCGGCACGAGCACGCCGAGCACGACCACGTACCCCACCGGCATCCACCGCGACCCCTGCCGTCCGGACAGCAGCAGGACCACCGTGTGCAGGAACGCGAACGCGTACCCGACGAGCGCGAAATTTCCCCACACCCGGAAGCCGTAGAACTCCGAGAACACCGCCGTGTACACCGCGTCGATGCCGAACCCCAGGTAGAAGGCGGCGTCGACGGCCAGCGACCGCCTCACGACGAGTGACCGGCCGCGATCCTCGGCTGGTCGTCACCTGACTCGTCACGAGCCCGCATCCGGCGGCGCAGCACCCGGATCGCGATCGCGATCCCGGCACCGACCGGAACGATCATGTACGCGCTGCCGGGGATGAACTCCCACCAGTGCCACAACAACTCCTTGCTGTGCCCGCCGCGCATCCACAACAGCACGCAGCTGACGAACACCGCGAACACCGCCAACGGCGCGATCGCGGCCCGCGTGACCCGCCAGAAGCCCTGCGGCAGCGGGTCGGGCATCCGGGCGATCAGCATGATCAGCAGCGGCACCACCCACACGTAGTGGTGCGTCCAGGTGACCGGGCTGAACAGCAACCCGAAGAACGCGCTGACCAGCAACGCCGTCACCGCTCGGCCGTGCCGGTGGAACCGGCGGACCAGCAGCATCGCCGGGATCGCCAGCACCGCGCCGATCGCCAGCGCGATCGTGGTCGAGTGCGGGTCCAGCAGCGTGATCCGGTTGACCAGGCCGTTGAGCGACTGGTTGCCGTTCCAGAACACCGGGCCGATCCGCATCGGGTCGCCGAGGACCGTGACCGTCCAGTACGTCCACGTGTCATGGGCGGAGATCAGGAACAACAGGCCCTGCAGCCCGACGAAGGTGGCGAACGCGCGGATCGCCGCGGCCCGTTTGCCGACCAGCACCAGGTGCGCCACGAAGATCAACGGGGTCAGCTTGATCGCGGCGGCGATGCCGATGAGCACACCGCCCCACTTGCCGAGCCTGCCGCCCGCGTCGCAGATCACCAGCACGTCGACCACGACGACGACCATCAGGATCAGGTTGATCTGACCGAGGAACAGCGACCGCCAGACCGGCTCCATGCCCAGCATCAGCACCGAGAACCAGACCGTGGCCTTCGTCGGTGACAACCAGCTCGGCCGGTTGGGCACCTTGTCCAGGGTGATCCGGATGACCACGCTCATCGACAGCACGGACACCACGGACAGCAGGCCCCACGCGACCGTCGTCGGGAACGGCGCCAGCGGCACGAAGAACAGCGCACCCGGCGGCGCGTAGGTGAACGGCAACTGCGCCCACCACGGCTCAGCCAGCAACGTCATCTTGTCGTACAGCGGCTCACCGGTGAGCAGGGCGATACCGCCCGCCCGGTACACCGCCGAGTCCACGCCCATCCGGCCGTGTGCCAGCCAGACGACGATTCCCGTGATCAGGAACCCGGCGGGGACCGCCAGCACGACCCACATCGCGCGCCACGACCCGACGAACCACTCGACCCACGCCGTGACCCGACCTGCCGCCCGCACGGGCGCACCCCCAATGCGCTCGTCACCGTCGTTCACGCGGACAGCAAATCACGAAGACCACCCGATGGTGGTCTGAGCCCCCGAATGGCCCTCGTGAGCGGTTGGGCCGGGTTCTGACCCGGCCCATCACTCACGAAGGGTGACCTGGGGTTTTGGTTACATGCGGCCCAGGGCGTCGATCAGGTCGCATGCCTTCTCGTGCGTCGGGGGCAGCCTGTGCAGGCGGACCCGGACCGGGCCGATGGCGTGCAGCTGCGGGTCGACCGCCAGCCGTTCGGCCAGGATCAGCTGGGTGTCCGAGCAGCGCTTGGCCAGGTCGGGCTCGCGTTCGGTGAGCACGACGGCCACCGACGGGCCGAGCAGCGCCAGGCTCTCGCCGCCGTCGAAGACCTGCCTGAGCACGTCGGCGGCCAGCACCATCGCCATCAGCCGGGACCAGCCGACCACAGCGGAGAGATCGATACTCACCGTGAGCAACACGTGACCGGGCAGCTGGTCGTCGCGCGCCGACTGCCGGTAGATCTCGCCGAGCCTCGTCCGCAGGTAGGCGGCGGTGGACAGGCCAGTCAGGCCTTCCCTGACCTCGCTGCGGGCGATCTCCGTCGTCGACACGTCCGCCCACGCCAACGCCGTCAGGCGCAGCAACCGCGCCGGGGTGGCGTCCGGGTTGGCCATCACCAGCCGGGGATCGCTGAGCACCGCGTGCAGCGCCGCGACGTCCGTGAGGGTCTCGTCCAGCCCCGCTCCCGACAGCGCACGCGCCCGGCCGAGGTCCGTCAGCGGGTCAGCCAGATCGGCTTTGACCAGCGCGGACGCGCACACCGCGTCGACCTCGGGCAATGCCCAGTCGCTCGGGTACCGCCAGCCTGCCGCGATGCTCGCGGTACGCCACCTGGCACGCAGAGCCCGAAGGGCGGCCTCAGCGCCGTCGGCGTCGCCACGGGGTGACCGTGAACCCGCTTCGCGAACCGCCACAGTTACCAGTTCCTCTCCGCCGGTTTGAAAGATCCGGATCTGAAACGTCGCTGGGCCTCAGGTGTGACGCGGTTCAAGCCGAATTGTCATGCGAAAGGGTTACCCGCTCACGCTGAGCTAACGAACATCCTGACCGGGGAGATGACTCCGCAACGCGGGTCCGTCACACTTACCCGCATCACGGGCAGCGACGAGGGAGGCACGTGTCCACAGTTCCCGCTGAGGTGCACGGCCCGAGCGACGCCGAACTGATCGACTCGGTACGCAAGGGCACAGTCGCGGCGTACGGGTCGCTCTACGAGCGGCATGTCGGAGCCGCGTACAACCTCGCCCGTCAGCTGTCCCGTTCCCAGGCCGAGGCCGACGACCTGGTGTCCGAGGCCTTCGCCAAGGTCCTCGACACCCTGCGGGCCGGTCGCGGCCCAGATTCAGCCTTTCGGGCGTACCTGCTCACCACGTTGCGGCACACCGCCTACGACAAGACCCGGCGGGACAAGCGCGTCGAACTGTCCGACGACGTCACCACCGTCTCCGGCGCGGACACGGCTGTCCCGTTCTCCGACACAGCCGTGGCGGGCCTGGAACGGTCGCTCGCCGCGCGGGCGTTCGCGCGGCTGCCGGAGCGGTGGCAGGCCGTGCTGTGGCACACCGAGGTGGAGGGCCAGACGCCCGCGGAGGTCGCGCCCCTGCTCGGGCTGACGCCCAACGGCGTGAGCGCGCTCGCCTACCGCGCGAGGGAAGGCTTGCGGCAGGCGTATCTGCAGGTGCACCTGGCGGAGTCGACGGGCGAGCGCTGCAAAGCCACCGCGGAACGGCTCGGTGCGTGGACCCGTGGCGGCCTGTCCAAGCGCGAGACCGCGCAGGTCGAGTCCCACCTCGACGAGTGCGAACGCTGCCGTGCGCTCGCCGCCGAACTGGCCGACGTCAACAGCGGCATGCGCGTGTTCGTCGCGCCGCTCGTGCTCGGTGTCGGCGCCGTCGGGTACCTCGCCACGACCGCGAAGGCGGGATCGGCGGTCGTCGCCGGTGTCGCCGCGGGGGCCGCGGGTGGAACAGCGGCAGGTGCTGGTGGTGCCGCGTCGTCGTTGCCACGGCAGTTCATCGGTGTCGCCGCGTCCGTCACGGCGGTGGCGGCCGCGGTCGCGCTTGCGTTGACGGCCGCCGAGGCCCCCGACCTCCCCGCGGCCCAGCCGTTGCCGACGACGCCGACCCAGCCGACTCGGCAGCCGCCGAACCCACCGAACCCGCCGGCGCCGCCACCACCGATTCCACCTCCGCCGCAGAGCGCACCACCGACGCAGGAGCCACCGCCGCCTCCCCCGGCGCCGACGCCTGGTCCGGCGCCGTCGAGCCCAGCGCCGAGCACAGCGCCGAGCACACCAGCGCCACCCGCACCTCAGCCGCCGAACCTGACGGTGCCGTCGCCGCCGCCGATCACGCTGGTGCCCGGCAGTGGCCCCGTGAACCTGCCGTTGACGGTGACCAACAACGGCGGAAGCGTCTCGGAGGCCGTGATCGCGGCGCTCAACCTGCCTCCTGGCGTGAGCGCGATCGGCGCGGACAAGATGGCAGGCCCCGGTCTCCTACGGCTCAACGGCGCGCGTCAGCCCAGCACGGTGACGTGCCCTGGTGGCACGGGAACCGTCACGTGCAGCACCGAGTCGGGTCTGCAGCCCGGTCAGTCGGTGACACTGGTGTTCCACATCGTCGCCGCGCCGACCAGCACCGGCGGGACCATCACCGGCACCGTCAGCGCCGGGACCGCGGTCAGCGTGAAGATCTCGGTGAACGTGGAGGTCCAGCCGCCGCCGAAGAAGGACGGCGTGTCCATCTACGCCTTCCAGGACTGGCTCGGCATCCCCGCACCCGGCCGTTGGCACTACCCCAGCCTGCAGGCCGTGGCCAAGAACACCGGTGAGAGCACCAAGCAGGTGACGGTCACGTTCGACCAGCCGGCCAAGCTGCTGACGGCATGGCCAGCGGCGTCCTGCACGTCCAACGGCGCGACCACGAGCTGTGTGACGTCGGCGGCGCTGAACCCGGGTGACCGTTTCTACCTGCGGGTCCGGCTGACCAAGCCGACCGGCGAGGTCGAGCCGCCCGCCGACCGGGGGCACCAGCCGTTCTGGCAGCACAGCAAGGTCCTGGTGACCGCGTCGCTCGGAACCGCGAGCGCCAGTACGACGGTGAAGCTGCCGTGGTGGAGCTGGCCGGTGCCACCGAAGCCCACCACGACGAAACCCCCGACCACCACGACGACGCCACCGAAGACGACGAAGACCACACCGCCGAACACGGGGACGAAGCCGACCACGACCACCACGCCCCCGGCCAAGGAGACGTCGAAGCCCGGCACGACGACCACACCGAAGACGACCACACCCAAGACCACGACCCCGCCGCGTTCGGAGGAGCGTCCGCCGCCGAGCGACTACTGCTCACGACTGGGAGCGGTGGAACGGCTGCTGGCCGTGCTCACCGGCCGCTGCCCGCCGTAGCTCACGCCGGACCACCGGTTTCGGCGTGAGATATGTCTGGTATGAGGCGAAGCTCCGGGTATGGGCGTGGCCGGGCGCACACTGCGCGGCACTGCTGTCAAGGCCCCACCAGTGGATCAGTAGGCTTTGCCGCCATGGCCGTCGTGCAGAGCGTTCTCAAGCGCCTCCCTGAACCGGTACGCCGGATCATGCTCAAGCACCGCGAGCTGCTCAGATTCGCCGTTGTCGGCGGCATCTGCTTCGCCGTGACGACCGCCGTGAACTACACGCTCAAGCTTACGATCTTGAACGCGCACCCCGTCACCGCCCTCTCCGTCGCGGTGATCATCGCGACGATCGTGTCCTACATCCTCAACCGCGAGTGGTCGTTCCACACCCGCGGCGGGCGCGAACGCCACCACGAGGCCGCGCTGTTCTTCCTGATCAGCGGGATCGGCGTGGCGCTGAACTCGACCCCGCTGTTCATCAGCCGCTACTTCTTCCACCTAATGGTGCCGAATGTGAGCCTGGTCACCCAGGAGGTCGCCGACTTCTTCAGCGGCATGATCCTCGGCACCCTCATCGCGATGGTGTTCCGCTGGTGGGCCTTCAAGAAGTGGGTGTTCCCGGAGGCGGGTGTCCGCGGCCGGACCACGAAGACCGGACGCACACTGCACGCGGTCGATGACGACGAAGACCGCAAGGCGGCCTGACCGGTATTCCGTAGACTGCGAAAGTGTCGATCGTCGAGAGCGTGCTGGCTCAGGTCCCCGAGCCGCTGCGTTCGATCCTGATCAAACACCGCGAGCTGTTGAAGTTCGCGATCGTCGGCGGCACCACGTTCGTCATCGACAACGGCATCTGGTTCTTCATGAAGCTCACCGTCCTGGAGAGCAAGCCGATCACGGCGAAGGCCATCGCGATCATCATCGCGACGATCGTGTCGTACATCCTCAACCGGGAATGGTCGTTCCGGACCCGCGGCGGGCGCGAACGCCACCACGAGGCCGCCCTCTTCTTCCTGATCAGCGGCGGCGGTGTGGCGATCAACCTGGTGCCGCCGTACATCTCGCGGTACGTGCTCGACCTTCAGGTGCCGCACGTCGACCGCTGGGTGCAGGAGGTCGCCGACTTCATGTCCGGGTCGGTGATCGGCATGCTGCTGGCGATGTTCTTCCGGTTCTGGGGCTTCCGCCGCTGGGTGTTCCCCCAGGCGAACGCCCGCCCCCGGATCGTGCGCACCGACCCGGGGGACGAGGATCTGGGGCACTCCTAGCCGGTGAACCGCGCCCGGTAGTAGGCGTCGATGATCCTGAGGTTGCGTGCCGCCTCAGCGACCAACGGCAGGTCCTGCTTGGCTTTGCCTTCCCTGAGGTTGCGCGAGTGGATCTCGTAGCGGCCCGCGAGCCGGTCCTTGCGGCCGGTCAGGTCGGCCTGCACGCATCGGGCGATGGTGTCTCGTTCCGGCAACCGGTTCTGCTCGCACCCGTCGGGCTGTTCGTTGTCCAGCAACGGGTTGTCCAGTGCCGGTCGCTTGTCCGCTCGGAGGTTCTTCGCTTCCTCGGTGTAGATCGCCGCGAGGTTGGTGACCGAGTTCGCCCCGGCGAGCAAGGCGCGCAGCTGGTCGTCGGACTCGTAGGACCGGGCGAAGCCGACCCTGGTGTAGGCGTCCAGCAGCCGGGCGCTGTCCCTGAGGTCCTTCGCCGACTGGATGCCGCCCGGCTGGCTGAACTGGGCGGCGACCAGGTCGTAGTAGATGGCCCTGCGCTCGTTGAGCAGCTGCATGGCGGCCCATGTCGGGTCGCCCCACGCTTCCAGTCTGGGGCTGCCCCACGTGTCGCTCATCGCGGCTTTGGCGTCGCCGCGTTCCGGGCAGCCCGCCGGTGTGTTGAGGTCGATGGTGTCGATGCTCTTCCACGTGCACAGCGGGATGTCGCGCAGCCCCGAAGTGGTCTGGGTGCTGACGAAGTCGCCGTTCGGCAGCCGCACCTGTTCGACGAAGTTCGCGCGGTGCGGCGCGAGGCGCTGCATCGTGTACTCGATGTAGACGTCCTCCGTGCCGGGGTTCACCGTCCGGGACCTGATCATCTTGTTGTACGGATCGCGGTCCCAGCGGGGTGAGGTCCAGCACGGCTGATAGGTCCACCGCGACGTGTAGTCGGCGGTCGCGTACAGCCCGAACCGCGCGCCCGGCGGCAGGTTCTTGCCGGTGAGGAAGTCCGGCCGTTTGATCACCTTCTCCTGCGGGCCCGCGCAACTGGGCACGGTGTCCGGCGGGGCCGGCAGCGTGTTGACGTCCACCGGCTGGTCGTAGTTGCCGAAGAGGTCGAACTGGTGGCCCTGCGACATCGTCTCCGGCCGCTTCTGCATGGTCTTCAGCTCTTCGACGAAGGCGTTGACCTTGTTCTGGTAGTCGGCCAGCAGGTTCTGGAAGATCGGATTCGTCGCCTTGTCCGGGTCGCTGAGCGGCTGGCTGATCCTGGCGGCGGCCTGCTGGATCAGGTCGGCGTTGGCCAGCATCTTCCTGATCCGCTCGCTGCCGGTCGCGCCGGTCTCCTTGGTCGCGTGCGCCGGGTTCTGCATGGAAAGGATCGCGTACGCGCGCGCCGCCTCCGCCCAGAAGTCGGCGTTCGGCACGACCACGCCGAACCCGGGCAGTCCCGCGCGCCCGGAGAGGTAGTCGATCGCGCCTGCCGGGCCGTTCTTGAGTGCCAGATCCAGGTTGCGCTCGTTCGGGTTGGTGAACACCAGGCTGGCGTAGCGGCTGACGTTGTTCGCCGCGTGCGCGTACCCGCCCGCAGCCTTCGTGAAGCTCGGGTCGCCTTCGTAGTTCGACAGCGGGACCTTGTTGACGTGCTCGTAGTCGGTGTAGAAGTCGGCCGCCGCGAAGAAGGCGTCCCGGTCGTGATCGGTGCCCTGCTGCAACAACTGCAGGCTGAACCCCTGCAGGTCGGACATGAGCGTCAGCACGCGGTCGTGGATGACGTCGAGCTTCTTGTCGACCTTGTCCAGCTCGACGAGAACCAGGTTGAAGTTCTCGATCATGGACTTGTAGATCGTGTCCAGCCCCAGCTCGATCCGGTCGAACCGCTTGTTCATCGTCTCGTACATGGTTTCCATGTACGAGTTGAGCGTGCGGAAGCCGTTGCGGATCTCCTTCATCATCGCCAGCTGGATCTCCGCGGTCTGGTCCGGGCCGCTGATCAGGCCGCTGAAGGTCTGGATGATCCCGATCACCGCGCCGATCGCGGCACCGATCGCGCCGAAGGTGCTCGCACCGATACCCGTCGCGGTCGCCAGGGTGATCAACGACGTCGCCAGGGTGTTGACGCCGGTGGCGAACGCGTAGATCGACTCGGCGAAGGACTTGAGGTGCTTGGCGAACCCCGGGTGCAGCACCTTGGCGATGCCGACGGCGACGTCCAGCCCTCCCTTGATCCCGTCGATGACGCCCTGGCGTTCCTTCTCCGCCTTGCGGGCGGCGTCGATCTGTTCCTTGGTGGGGCCGCCGTTCGGCGCGCCCGGCAGGCCGATCGCCTTGGCGAGGTCGTTGATCCCCTTGTAGGTCTTGTCGTTCTCGTCCCACAGCTTGTCGCGCATCTTGTTGAACTGCTTGCGCAGTTCGTCGTACAGCTGCGGCTCGCCGAGCTTGGCCGCGCGCAGGATCGCGTCGATGTCGACGAGGTCCTTCAGCACGCCGAACTTCTTGAAGTCCGCGAGGGTCCAGTTGGCGAACAGGCCGGTCGGGTGCTTCTCGGACGGCTTGCCGAACTCGCCGCGCCACGCGTCGTTGAGCACCTGGTCGGTGAGGGCCTTGTCGCGCACCGCGGTCCACAAGTCACCGGACACCATCGAGTAGTGCATGTCCAGGCCGAAGCGCTGCTGCGCACCGCTGAGCCGCTGTCCGATGTGGAGGCTCACGGTGCCGGGCGCGAGATCCCGCGCGGTGAGCACGGCCATCAGCTTGGTGACCTGCGGGCCGGTGAACACCGCGCCGGGCGTGCTCTGCACGATCTCGATCAGCCGCGCCTGCTTCTCGTTGCCCGGCAGCTGGGCGTCGGTCGCCGAGAAGTTGTCGTTGAGGCTCTTGGTGATCCCGGCCGCGTGCGCGGCGGCCTGCGCGGCTGTCGCGCCGGGGTTCTTCTCCCGCCAGTCGACCAGTTCCGCGCTGCCGACGACGGTCTTGTCGTAGTCGAACCCGGAGTCCTTCACCCGGACCGCCGCCCCGAACAACGTCGCGGTCAGCTGGGCTTCCGGCAAGGTCACCGGCGCGGCCGACGCGGGCGGCGCCGACACGAGCCCGACGACGAGCGACACCACCAGACCACTGCCGACCAGCCGGTTCACCGCCCTCCACCGAACCGCGTTCCCGATCGCAAATCTCCTTCGCATCCCCTCAACGCCCTTCCAGCACCGTCGGATCGCCGGTCACCACCGGCTCGAAGCCGATCGTGGTCGGTACACCGCACGACGAGATGAGGGCAGACACCCGACCGAACCGGGAAGAATTCCCGGTAACACCGCTCCTACGGCAACGGACTACCTCGGCGACCGCTCAGCGGGCCACCGCACCCCGCGCAAGTCGTCCACCCTGGGCACTGGCAGGAAGATCGTGAACGTCGCGGGCCGTGGCACCGACAACTCCAGCCGTCCGCCGTCGGACTCCACGAGCGCGCGGGCCAGCGCGAGCCCCACACCGGTCGACCCGACCCCGGAGACACCGCGGTCGAAGATGTGCGCGACCAGTTCGTCCGGCACACCGTTCCCGCCGTCGGTGACCTCAATGGACACAGTCGCCTCGCTGCTGCGGACCGTCACCGAGACCGGACCGGCGCCGTGCCGCATCGCGTTGTCCAGCAACACCCCGATGGCCTCACGCAGCCGGGCGGTCGTCGCCTTCGCCAACGGCCTGCCGTGTACCCGGACGCGAAGCGCACGACCGTTGGCGCGCAACGGTTCGCGCCACTCCTTCGCGATCTCGGGCAAGGCGGCGGCCAGGTCGACGGGTTCCGCGTCGGTCGCCCTGGCCTCACGGGCCGCCGCGAGCAACTCGTCGAGCACGTCACCCAGCCGTTCGGCCTGCTCCAGCGCGGCCGCCGCGTCGGCGGCGTTCTCCGGGTCGCTGGTGAGCTGCAACGTTTCCAGCCGCAGCTGCAACGCGGTCAGCCTGCTGCGCAACTGGTGCGAGACGTCACCGACCAGATCCCGTTCGCGCTGCACCAACTCCGCCAACGCGCCCGCGGACGTGTCCAACGCCTCGGCGACCCGGTCCAGTTCGGCGACGCCGTAGCGGCGCGCGTCCGGCTTGAAGTCACCGGCTCCCAGCTTTCCCGCGCGGTCGGCCACGTGACCGAGCGGCTGCGCCAGCCGCCTCGCCGTCACGATCGCGACACCGCTGGCGATCGCGATCGTGATCACCACGACCAGCACGACCAGCCCGGCGACCTGGGTCTGGCGTGTCCTCGTCGGGCCTGCGGGCAGCTGGATGATGACCGTGCCGTCGCGCACGATCTTGATCGACTCGGCCAGCATGTCGCCGCCGAGGTCGGGGCCGATCGACTGGGCGGGCCTGCCCGGCAGGGTCACGATCAGCCTGCCGCCCGGCGGGACAAGGGACTCCACGTCGTCGATGACCGGCTCGCGGTTGTTGGCCAGGTCGTCGTCGAGCACCACGCCGATCTGCTGCGCCCGGGTCTGCAGCTCCTCCCTGGTCAGCGTCTCGACCTGCTGCAGCGCGACGTACCCGAGCGGGATGCCGAGAGCCAGCGTGGTCACCGCGACCGCCAGCAGGATGGCCAGCAGGATCCGCCTGCGCATGGATCAAACCCTAGTCCGAGTTGAACCGGAAGCCGACACCGCGGACCGTGGCGATCCGCCGCTCGGTCGCCCCGCGCGGGCCGATGTCACCGAGCTTGCGGCGCAGCCAGGACATGTGCATGTCCAGAGTCTTGCTCGTCTTGCGCTCGGGGGCGTCGTCCCACACCTCGGCGAGGATCTCCTCACGCGTGACCACCTGGCCCGCGCGCTGGATCAACACCCGCAACAGCTCGAACTCCTTGTTGGCAAGGGTGATCTCCTGGCCGTCCACGGTGACCACACGGCCCGCCATGTCCATCTTCACGCCGTTGACCTCGACCGCTCCCGGCGCCTGGCGGCGCATCAGCGCCCTGATCCTGGCGAGCAGTTCGGCCAGACGGAACGGCTTGGCCACGTAGTCGTCGGCACCCGCGTCGAGACCGACGACGAAGTCCACCTCGTCGGCCCGCGCGGTCAGCATCAGCACCGGCAGGCCACGCCCCGACTGGCGCAGTCGCCTGCAGACCTCCAGCCCGTCCATCCCCGGCAGCCCGAGATCGAGCACCAGGAGGTCGGCACGACCCGCGTCGGCGAACTCCAACGCACTCAGCCCGTCCGTGACGACCTCCACGGCGTAGCCCTCACGCTGCAGAGCGCGTGACAACGGGTCTGCGATCGCCGAGTCGTCCTCGGCCAGCAGCACCACACTCACGGGGACCACTGTAGGCCTGGCACCATCAGGACCGTGTCATCCGACCTTGACTTCGCGTTGCGCCTCGCCGACGCGGCCGACGAGATCACCTCAGCCCGCTTCCGCGCCCAGGACCTGAAGGTCGCCCGCAAACCGGACCGCACCCCGGTGACCGACGCCGACACGGCCGTCGAGGACACCATCCGCGCCATGATCGCCGAGCGTCTCCCGGACGACGACGTCGCCGGGGAGGAGCGCGGCGGAACCATCGGCACGGGCCGGACCTGGGTGATCGACCCGATCGACGGGACGAAGAACTTCCTGCGCGGCGTGCCCGCGTGGGCGACGCTGATCTCGCTGGTGATCGACGGCCACCCGGTCGCCGGTGTGGTCAGCGCCCCCGCGTTGAGCAAGCGCTGGTTCGCCGAGGCGACCGAGGGCGCGTACACCGACGACGGCCGCAAGCTGTCCGTGTCCGGGGTGACGGCGCTCGAAGACGCCTACCTGTCGACGACACACCTCGGGTCGTGGGTGGAGTTCCACTCCAGGGAGGCGTACCTGCGGCTCGTGGACGCGTGCTGGGAGAACCGCGCGTTCGGTGACTTCTGGCAGCACTGCCTGGTGGCCGAAGGCGTGATCGACGTGGCCGCCGAGGCGATCGTGAACCCGTGGGACGTGGCCGCGATCGAGATCATCGTCAAGGAGGCGGGCGGCCGGTTCACCGACCTCAAGGGCACGGACACCTTCCTCGGCGGCTCGGCGCTGTCGACCAACGGCCACCTGCACGACGCCGTGCTGGAGCAACTGGAGACGCCCCAGCCCTAGTCCTGGTCCGCCTTGATCAGGCCAACCGCGCCACGTGCGACCTGGGCCCAGGTCAACCGGCCGAACAGGTAGTGGCACGCGACCTGTTCGTTGGTGAACCTCGCCCAGTCGTAGCGGTTTCCCTGCTCGCGCCAGAACACTTCCCAGCTGATCACGCCGTTCTCGTCCGGGTCGTCGGACCGGATGAGGCACCAGGCGTTGTCGGCTTCCGCGCCGACCGACACGAGTTCCGCGGGGATGCCGACCGCGCCGAGCCAGCCGGTGATCGACTCAGCCTTCATTGCCTGTCTCCTGTACTGGTTCCTCGGCGATGTACCCGAGCGCGACCAGGTCGAGCGCCGGATGTGTGGTCCGGATGCGCACGCCGCCACCGACCTGGCCGAACCACGCGGCCGAGATCCCGCGCCACACCGGAAGCGGCCGCAGAACCTGATACCGGCGGTATTCGGCGGTCACGTGCGACGGCGGCAGCGACCGTTGGGCGAAGGGCGTGCCCGCCTCGGCGAAGACGCGGCCGTCCGGTGAGCCGAAGCGGTCGATGAGCGTTCCCGGTTCGAGGACTTCCGGTTCGCCCGGTGCCGTCGCCCCCTCCGGGAACAACTCGCTCGGCGGCCAGGCGTACTCGGTGTCCGCCGTGTCCCGTCCGCTGCCCTCGCGGACGACGAACCGGCGTGCCCAGTCCCGCTCGTTCTGCCCCGCCAACGGGTCGTGGCCGAGTGTCACGTCACCGGCCGGAATGGACGGTCCCGGCACGACCTCGTCACCACCGGCCAGCGCCAGCGCGTCCGAGTCGTCGACGAGATCCGACCGGGGGTGGTCCCCCGGTTCGAACCGCATGCCCGCCGCGTAGTCGAACTCGGCCGACGGCGGCGGCAACTGGCGTGCGGGGCGGCTGGTGGCGACCGGCATGTGGCCGATCGGGAACATCCGGACCAGCCAGAGTGCGATCACCGAATCCGGGTCCTGCTCCGGCTTCGCCGGTGCCGGACCGGCCACGGCGACAGGCGGTGCGGCTTGCTGGCGACCGGGCTCGGCGGTGACAGCGGAGGCCAACGGGACCGCCGCGGGCGGCAGCGGCCCCCTTGGCCCCAATGCCTGTGGCTGTTGGTTCTGTGGCTGGCCTTGCTGTTGGGGCGGCGCCGCCGGTTGGGGCGCACCGACGGGCGACGCGGTGGCCTGGGGCGGCGGAACCGGGCCACCACCGCCGAACGCCCCCGCCGGAGCGGGCGGCGGCCCGACCGGTGACTGGCCGACCTGAGCCTGTGCTGGAATCCCCGAAGGTGCTTGCTGCGCAGGCGCTTGCGTGGGCGGTGGCGGTGCGTCCAACACCGCAGACGCACCCGCGAGGTGCACGCTGTGGTCGGGCCGTTGGAAACCGGACGGCGGCGTGGGTGCGTCGCCGAGGATGGGCAGCGGACCGGTCACCGGGTCGGCCGAATGACCCAAACCCGGCGCACCTGGGCTGTGCCCGGTGCCCGGTCCGAAGTCGGGACCGATTCCGGGCTGAACCACACCGGGCTGAACCACACCGGGATGGACGACACCGGCAACCCCACCCGGCCCGTGCCCGCCGCCGGGTGGCCCGCCGTCGGCCGGGGGAAAGACGCCTGGCCCGTGACCGCCGCCTGCGACACCGTCCACCGGCTGAAGGGCTCCCGGCCCGTGGCCACCGCCGCCGATCGACGGCACCGCACCGGCCACGGAGTCGGCCACCGGCGGCAGCGCGCCGGGCCCGTGGCCGCCACCGCCCACAATCGACGACGCGACACCGGGAACGCCACCTGGGCTGCCCGCAATCGTCTGCGCCGCATGGGAAGTACCGCTGACAACCGGATCGACCACGCCTTTGCCGACACCGTCGACCAGGCCCGCGACCGGCGCAAGCAGACTCGGGCCCGACGCGCCGGGGTTGGTGTTCACCAGCGGTTCGACCGTCTCCACGGCCACGCCGCTGACCGGCTGGACCGCGCTGACCAAAGTGGAATGCAGGCCCGCCAGGTTGGCCGACGCGCCCCGGATCGCCGTGTCCAGGCCGAGCAGAGCGGTCGGATCACCGGCCTGTGCCGCGTGCTCGGCCACGTTCACGTTCTTGGCCAACGGGGTGAGCTCGCGGACGATCGCGACCTTGGCCTGGCCGATCTGGTTCGCCGCGTGGTCGAGCTTGTCCGCGTGGGACGCGCAGCCCTTGGCGAGCTTGGTCAGGTGCCCGGTGTCCGGTTGGACGAACGTGCTCCAGTGCCGCCGCGCCGAGTCCGCGCTCGCGCCTTCGGTCGTGTTCAGCGCGGACCGTGCCGTGGTGTCCGCTTCGCTGATCAGTGCGTTGATCTTCTGGCCGGTGTCGCGCCACGCCTGCGCGACCTCGCGCATCTTGTCCTCGTCGGCGGACGGCCACTTCACACCGGTTCTCGCCGCGATGTCGGCGAGCTCCGCTGGCAGTTCGATTCCCATGTCAGACCTTGCCGAAGCCGTCGGCCGCGGACGATTCGACGTCGCGGTAGGCCTTCGCCATCGCCGTCAACCGGTCGCCCATGTCCCGCAGCCTGCCGGACGCCGCGTCCACCCCGGATCGGGTCTCGGTCGACGGTCCTGAGTAGATGGCCGAGAAGCTCTGTCCCACTTCGTCTTCGCCCCACGGGCGGCCGAGCGAGTCGAGCGTCCTGGCCAGCTCGGCCGCGATGGTCGCGGCCCGGTCGGCCAGGCCGCCGAACTCGCCCGCGTGCCGGGCCAGCCGCTCGTGGTCGGTGAGGAAGCCGTCTTTCACGCTCGCCCCCTCGGGTTGTCCAGCCAGCTCACTTCTTCGTAGCTGTCGTCGTCGGCGGCGTGCTTGGGCCGCGAGGGGGCCGGGGCCAGCTCGGCCGGTGTCAGGTCGGCCTCGCCGGCCAGCAGCGCACCCGGGTCGGTCTGCACGGGCAGCAGCGGGCTGACGGTCCGGTTGGCGGTCTCCGACGCCTTGGCCACGGCCGCGGTGACCGTCCGGAGGACGAGCTTCGCCAGGTCCGACGGCCGGTGCCGGAGGTAGGCGTCGTCGGACAGCGTCAGGTCCGCCAGCGTGCCGCGGCCGCTGACTGTGGCGACGACCGTGCCGTCCGGGCTGGTGACGGATTCGTTGATGGCCGCGAGAGACTGTTGCATGGACACGAGCTGGTCGCGGCTGCGCCGGTAGTCGGCGAGCAGTTCCTCGACCTGCGCCCGATGATCGGAAGCCACAGCCACCTCCGGTTGTCCCTCGGCGTACAAGCCCGGTCACGCGTTGGACGCGGCGCCCGCCGATCTGGTTCCACCTGTCATCCGACGGGTTTTCGAACGAGCGCGCGCCGCACACCACGGCGTTCTACCAGCACGAACCCCGCGTCCAGGAACATCGAGAGGGTGCCGTGGTACAGATCGGCCGACGTGGTTTTCGCGCCCCGGGTGTCGACCGGGTACGCCTCGACGACCCGCGCGCCGCGCTTGGTGGCGTACCGCACGGCCGCGTCGAGCAGTTCGGCGCCGATCCCCCGGCCCCGCGCGGTCCGGTGGATGTAGAAGCACGTCACCGACCACACGCCGGTGAGGTCCTCGTCGGGGGTCGGCGGCGCGGCGACCATGGACCGCTCAAGCCGCTGGTAGGCCGACCGCGGCGCGACCGCGACCCAGCCGACGGCGTTGCCGTCGTCCATCGCGAGCAACCCGACAGGTTCGCCCGATCGGGCGAGTTCCCGCGCCGCGTGGCGGTTGGCCTCCCCGCTGCCCTGCCGGAAGTCGGCGCCTGCCAGCCGGAAGAACATGCACCAGCACCCCTGGACCGCACCGCGTGGACCGAAGAGCCGTTCCTGGGCGGGCCAAGTCCTCTCGGTCAGTTCGACGACACGCATGGTGGGAGAAGCGTGTCAGCCCCGCAGCGCTTGGACAACCCGGGACGGGCTCGGTCGGCCGAGCCGGTCGGCCATCCACGCGCTGGTCTCGACGAGTTTGGTCAGGTCGGCACCGTGCGCGACGCCCAGTCCGTCGAGCATCCAGACCAGGTCCTCGGTGGCGAGGTTGCCCGTCGCCGACTCCGCGTACGGGCAGCCGCCGAGGCCACCGGCCGAGGAATCCACGGTGGACACTCCACACCGGAGCGCGGCGAGGGTGTTGCTCAACGCCTGCCCGTAGGTGTCGTGGAAGTGCACGGCCAGCTGGTCCGGCGAGCCGAAGTCCGCGATCAGCGCCTCGACCAGGCCGGGGGTGGCGACGCCGATCGTGTCGCCAAGGGACAGCTGCGAGCAGCCCATGTCGAGCAAACGCTTGCCCGCCGCGACCACCTGCGTGCGGGGCACCGGGCCCTCCCACTGGTCGCCGAAGCACATCGACAGGTAGCCGCGCACCTCGAGGCCCTCGGCCCGCGCCCTGGTCACCACCGGCTCGAACATCTCGAACTGGCTGTCGAACGTGCGGTTGAGGTTCTTGCGCGCGAACGACTCGGTGGCGCTCGCGAAGATCGCGATGTGCCCGACCCCGGCCTCCAGCGCGCGGTCGAGCCCTCGGTCGTTCGGCACGAGCACCGGGTACCGCACGCCGTCGCGCCTGGTCATCCCCGCGAGCAACTCGGTGGCGTCGGCCAGCTGCGGAACCCACTTGGGGTGCACGAAACTGGTCGCCTCGATCGTGGTCAGGCCCGCGTCGGCCAGGCGGGAGATGAACTCCAGCTTGACGTCGACGTCCACAACGGACTTCTCGTTCTGCAGGCCGTCGCGCGGCCCGACCTCCCAGATGGTGATCTCGGCCGGGAGGTCGGCGCGGGACGCGACGGTGTCCGGCAGGCCCTTGGCGACCAAGTCAGTACCCCTGCGGCGGGAGCTGCTGGGTCGGCGGGTTCTGCTGGTGCTGCTGGGTCGGCTGCTGCTGGATGAAGTCGTCGTCCGGGTTGTCGTTGATCTCCCGGTACAGCAGCGAGTGCACCTTCTCGACCTGGGGGATGTCGTCGAACTCGAGCGGCTCCTCACTGGACGACTCGATGATCAGCGTGCCGCAGCCGACGATCCGGTCGACCAGCCCGTGCTCGAACCGGACACTCGAGATCCGCGACAACGGGATGTCGATCCCGGTGCGCTTGATCACGCCCTCGCGCGCCATCACCCGGTCCGTGGTGACGATGAAGTGCGTCGTGCGCCACCGGACGAACGGCGCGATGAACAGCCACACGATCAGGATCAGAGCCACGGCGCCGATCAGGATGAACGCGATCGTGCTCCACGACAAGTCCTGCGCGAGGACGGCCAGCCAGATCGCCGCACCGAGGGTGACGATCAGGACGATGTACGGCACCAGCAGCATCTTCCAGTGCGGGTGCTTGTGGATCACGACACGCTCATTCGTGCTGAGCAGGTCGTCTGGATAGGCCACGGTGTTCCTCCCGTACCCGACGATGACGCGCCTACCGTACCGGCGAGGGAGCCGTCCAGTGGCGAGGACGGCGGATCTCGACCTAAGTAGCCGCCCGCAGGTGCACGACATCACCGGCGGGGACCGACCGGTCGTGCCCGTCGGCGTCGCGGACCACGAGCGTTCCGTCCGTTTCCAGGTACCGCGCGGTGCCCTCGAACGAGCCGTCGCCCAGCTCGACGCGCACCTCCTGGCCGAGGGTCACGCAGTGCTTGCGGTACTCCTCGTGCAGGCCGCTGGCGAACGGGTCGCCGTCCGCCGCACGCCACGGCGCCTCCCAGCGGTCGAGCTCCACCAGCAACCGCTCCGCCAGGACAGTCAGGTCGAGCTCGTCGGCGCCTTCGGCTGCCAGCGAGGTCGGCTGGAGACCGCCGGGGGCCAGTTCGGCCGCCACCGGCTGGACGTTCAGCCCGATCCCGAGGACGACGCCGTTCTGGCTGGTCGTCGCCAGGACACCGGCGCCCTTCCTGCGGTCGGGGCCGAGCAGCAGGTCATTCGGCCACTTCAACACCGCGGGCACGCCTGTCGACATGGAGACGTTCACCAGGGCGACCCCGGCCAGCAGCGTCAGCCACGGCAACCGGTGCCCCGGTACGCCCGGTGCGTAGTAGATGCTGACGTACAGCCCGCCCGGTGGCGACGTCCACGACCGCGAACGCCTGCCCTCACCAGCGGTTTGCTGCCGCGCGATCAGGACTGTGCGGTCCGGTGGCCGCTGCCGGTCCAGATCCGCGTTGGTCGACTCGGTGCTGTCCACGACCGTGAGCCCCGCATAGGGTCCGGTCGGCTGCGTCAAACGCTGGGCAAGGTAGTCGCCGTCCACACCTATGACATTAAGGCGTGACGTGAGCAACGTGAGGAAACCGCGCCGGGGCGCGCGTGGCTAGGCTGCCTCTTCATGAGCAGTGCGTCACAACCCCTCGGGCCGCCACCCGGTGCAGACACGTCCGCCGACATCCACACCACGGCAGGCAAGCTGGCGGATCTCTACCGCCGCAACGACGAGGCCGTGCACGCAGGCTCGGCCCGCGCCGTGGAGAAGCAGCACGCCAAGGGCAAGAAAACCGCCCGTGAGCGGATCGACCTGCTGCTGGATCCCGGCTCGTTCGTCGAGCTGGACGAGCTGGCCAGGCACCGGTCGACGAACTTCGGGCTGGAGAAGAACCGACCGTACGGCGACGGCGTGGTGACCGGTTACGGCACCGTCGACGGCCGTCCGGTGTGCGTGTTCAGCCAGGACGTGACGGTGTTCGGCGGCGCCCTCGGCGAGGTGTACGGCGAGAAGATCGTCAAGGTGATGGACCTGGCGATCAAGACCGGCCGGCCGATCATCGGCATCAACGAGGGCGGCGGGGCGCGCATCCAGGAAGGCGTGGTCTCGCTCGGCCTCTACGGCGAGATCTTCATGCGCAACACCCGGGCGTCCGGCGTGATCCCGCAGATCTCGCTGATCATGGGCGCGAACGCGGGCGGGCACGTCTATTCGCCCGCTTTGACGGATTTCGTGGTGATGGTCGACCAGACCTCGCAGATGTTCATCACCGGACCTGACGTGGTCAAGACGGTGACCGGCGAGGAGGTGACGTTCGAGGAACTCGGCGGGGCGCGCACGCACAACACGAAGTCCGGCGTCGCGCACTACATGAGCAGTGACGAGGACGACGCCATCGCGTACGTCAAGGACCTGCTGTCGTACCTGCCTTCGAACAACCTGTCCGACCCGCCCGTCTTCCCCGGTGCGGACACCGGTGACGGCTCGCTGGCCGAGACGCTGACCGACACCGACCACGAGCTGGACACCCTGATCCCGGACTCGCCGAACCAGCCGTACGACATGCACGAGGTCATCACGCGCGTGCTCGACGACGGCGAGTTCCTCGAGGTGCAGGAACTGTTCGCGCCGAACATCCTGGTCGGCTTCGGCCGTGTGGAAGGACGCGCGGTCGGTGTCGTGGCCAACCAGCCGACCCAGTTCGCGGGTTGCCTGGACATCGACGCGTCGGAGAAGGCGGCCCGGTTCGTGCGCACGTGTGACGCCTTCAACGTGCCGGTGCTGACGTTCGTGGACGTGCCAGGCTTCCTGCCAGGCACCGACCAGGAATGGAACGGCATCATCCGCCGCGGCGCCAAGCTCATCTACGCGTACGCCGAAGCGACCGTGCCCAAGGTGACGGTCATTACGCGCAAGGCGTTCGGTGGCGCGTACGACGTCATGGGCTCCAAGCACCTCGGCGCGGACATGAATCTCGCGTGGCCGACCGCCCAGATCGCGGTCATGGGAGCACAGGGCGCCGCGAACATCGTGCACCGCAAGACACTCGCCAAGGCAGCCGACAACGGCAAGGACGTCGAAGCGTTGCGCGCGGAACTCGTGCAGGAGTACGAGGACACGTTGCTCAACCCGTACGCGGCAGCGGAACGCGGTTACGTCGACTCCGTCATCCCGCCCTCGTACACGCGTGGCTATGTCGCACGCGCGTTGCGGATGCTGCGTGACAAGCGCGAGACGTCGTTGCCCAAGAAGCACGGGAACATCCCGCTATGAGCTCGGACGACAGGCCTCTGCTGCGGATCGTGCGCGGCACGCCGGACGACGCGGAACTCGCGGCCCTGACCGCTGTCGTGGCTTCACTGCCCGGACCGGCCGAGGAAGCCGAGCCCGAACAGCGCTCCGCTTGGGGCGATCCGGCTTCACGGATGCGTGCCCAGGTGCGGCCAGGCCCGGGAGCCTGGCGCGCGTCCGGCTTCCCCCACTGACGCTGTTGTGTGCAACCAATGTGGCCTTCGTAGCGTTTTCCGCAACGAAGGCCACATTGGTTGCCAAGCTAGCGCCATGCGGTGACGGTGGCGGAGACGTACGAGTCGAAATCGATCGGGTCGCGGCCGAGCACGCGCTGCACGCCGTCGCGTGGTTCGGCGTAGAGGCCGCCGCGCATCTCGGTGAACATCGCGTTGATCTCGGCCGCGGCCTCCTCGGGGGCTCCCTGGGCCAGGAGCTCGTCCCGGTACTGCTCCGGGGTGAGCTCCTCGTAGCGGATGGACCGTCCCGATGCCTTGGCGATGGTGTCCACGACCGCGCCGAACGTGAGCGCCTGTGGCCCCGACAACGTGTACACCTGCTCGTGGTGGCCGTCCTCGGTCAACGCCACGGCGGCGACGGCGGCGATGTCCCTGGCGTCGATGAACGGCTCGGGTGTGTCCCCGATCGGCAGGGCCAGCCGTCCGTCCCGCAGCGGTGCCAGCCAGATGTCCGGGTCGTCGAAGTTCTGGTTGAAGTTGTTCGGCCGCAGGATCGTCCACTCCACACCCGAGTCGCGCACGGCCCGTTCCCCCGCTGCCATGCCCTGGAAGTACTCGGCGGGGAACCGGTCCACGTCGCGTCCGGACAGTGCGACGAACCGGCGCACACCCGCCTCGACCGCCTGCTTGACGAAGATCGCGGCGGACTCCGGCTCGTACGGCGCGACCAAGTAGACCGTCGACGCCCCTTCGACGGCCGCCGCCCATGTGTCCTGGTCGGACCAGTCGAACCGTGTTCCGCTCCTGCGGGTCGCCACCCGCACGTCCGCACCGCGCGCCCGCAGGTTCTCCACCAGCGGACGCCCGGTCTTGCCCGTCCCACCCAGCACCAGAATCGTCATGGCAGCGAGTCAACCGCCCGCTGCGTGCGACGACCATGGTTCGCCGTCCGGGTGACATGTCCGTTCGTCCGTAGAGTTGGGTGCATGGATCCGGTCGATGAGCTGCTGCGCGGTATCCGGTCGGACGGCGCCGACGTCGGCATCGAGGAACTGGCGGCGCCGTGGCGTTTCACCTGCGACGCGGCCCTGACCCTGCTCGCACCGCTGAAGGGCTCGGTGACGCTGCCGGACGGGGTTGTCAGCGTCGGTGAGACGGCGGTCGTGCGCGGCCCGTTCACCGCCAGCTCGGACGAGTACAGCCTGCTGCTGGTCGGTGCTTATCCCGTGCGCGGCGCCGTCGAACGGCGGCTGCTGGACGTGTTGCCGCCGATGCTGGTCCTGCCGGACGAGGACGACTGCTCGTCGATCCGCGACTACCTGGTCACCCAGTTCACCGCGAACGCGCCCGGCCGACAGGTCGTGCAGGACCGCCTGCTCGAATGGCTGCTGGTGTGCACGTTGCGGGCCTGGTTCGACCAGCAGCCAGCGGCGCCCGTGGGGTGGCACGACGAGACGCTGGGTCCGGTGCTGCGGGCGATGCACGCGGCGCCCGGCAAACAGTGGACGCTGGCCGCGCTCGCCAGCGAGGCCGGTGTGTCGCGTACGACGCTGGCCGAACGGTTCGTGAAGGTCGTGGGCAAGCCGCCGCTGACGTACCTGAAGGACTGGCGGATGACGCTGGCCGCGGACCTGCTGGCCGAGTCCACGTCGACGGTCGCGGCGGTCGCGCACCGCGTCGGGTACGCGGACGCGTTCGGGTTCAGCACGGCGTTCAAGCGCTTCCACGGGATCAGCCCGACCGAATGCCGTGCCCTGTGCCGAGCGTGACCGACAGGTGAACCTTAACTGGGAACCCTTTGCCACCTTTCGGCCCTGACGCCTCCCCGCGGCGCGTTTTAGCGTGATCGGCATGGCGATTCGTGGCTGGCTGACGGCCGGGCTTGTCGGCTTGGTGTCGGGTTTGGTCGTTGCGCCCGCGGGTGCGGCGCAACCGGCGTTCGTGGTGAAACAGGGTGTCACGCAGCCGGTCCACTCGCTCGCGGACGCCGTCCGGGAGACCGTGTGGGTGGACATCGGGCTGGACCTGGACAACAACGGCGTCGGTGACCGGGTGGCGGCCGACATCGTCCGCCCGGCGACCACCGACCGCGTTCCGGTGATCATCGACGCCAGTCCGTACTACGCGACGGCAGGGCGTGGCAACGAGTCCGAGGTCAAGACGTACTCCAACGGCGTGCCGGTGAAGTTCCCCCTGTTCTACGACAACTACTTCGTGCCACGCGGGTACGCGGTGGCGCTGGTCGACTTCAGCGGTTCGAACCGGTCGACCGGCTGCATGGACACCGGCGGCCGCTCCGAGATCGCCTCCGGCAAGGCCGTGATCGACTGGCTCAACGGCCGCGCGACCGGGTACTCGGCCGCGTCGGGCGGGACGACCAAAGCCGCGTCGTGGTCGACCGGCGCGGCGGCGATGATCGGCAAGTCGTGGGACGGCAGCATCACCCACGGTGTCGCGGCGACCGGCGTCGACGGCCTGCGCACGATCGTGCCGATCGCGGGGATCAGCTCATGGTACGACTGGTTCCGATCGGACGGTGTCTCGCTGCGCGGCTTCGGGACGCCGACGAGCCTCGCGTCCGGCTTCGAGAACAGCAACGCCAAGTCCCGTTGCGGCGCGGTGCGCACGGAGATGACGAACGGCGCACCGTCGAACGGCGACTACACCGCGATGTGGCAGCAGCGCGACTTCGTGCGCAACGCGGGCAACGTCAAGGCAGCGGTCTTCTCGGTCAACGGCCGCGCGGACCTGAACGTCAAGCCGATCAACTGGGGCCAGTGGCTCGAGTCGATTCCCGCGTCGGTGCCCCGCAAGCTGTGGTTGTCGCAGACCGGGCACGTCGACCCGTTCGACTTCCGCCGCGCCGAGTGGGTGCGCACCCTGCACCGCTGGTTCGACCGCTGGCTGCTGGACGTCCAGAACGGGATCGAGCACGAGCCGCAGGTGTCGGTCGAGCGCGGCGTGAACCAGTGGGCCGACTCGCCGACCTGGCCGCCGTCCGGCGTGCAGTCCCAACGGTTGTACCCGGTCCCCGGGTCCGTCGCGGGTGTCGGCACGTTGAGCCAGATGCCGGGTTCGTCGACTTCGTCCTTCACCGACAGCGGTTCCGGCACGGCGTCGTCGTTCATCGCCTCGCCGAACTCCACTTCGGCACGGCGTGTCCTCTACAGCACCGGCCCGTTGACCTCCGACGTCCGCATCGCGGGGATTTCGCGTCTGACGGTCGCGGTGACGCCGTCCAAACCGACCGCACACCTGTCCGCGTTCCTTGTGGACTACGGCCCCGCGACGATCCGAGGCACATCGGGCGAGGGCGTCCGGACCCTGACCAACGAGACGTGCTGGGGCGAGAACCGGCCCGGCGATGACGCCTGCTACAGGGAAACGGAAGCGACGACGTCCACTGTGGACGCCACCGTCGTCGCGAGGGGCTGGGCGGACCTGGCGAACTACTCGTCGCTGAGCACACCGCGGACGCTGACGCCCGGCACGAAGTACACGATGAGTTTCCGCCTGTACGCCACGGACTACGTCGTTCCGCGCAACCACAGGCTGGCGCTGGTGATCGCGCCGACCGACTCGTCCGCGACCACCAGCCCGTCGCAACTGCCCCAGATCACCGTGCACCTGGCCGAGACGTCGATCCAGGTGCCGATCATCGGCACGCTGCCGAAGGGCGCGACGACACACCCCGCATTGGAGGCAACGCGGGTCCAGGACGACATCACCCCTGGTCAACTGCGCTAACAAGACACGCCGACGCGTAGTCCGCGAGGATGCGGGCGAGTTCGTCGGGTGCATCACGCGCGACCAGGTGGCCCGCAGAGGTCACCTGGTCGACCGTGACCCCCGGATTGGCGGCGCGGAGCCGTTCCACCTCCGCATCACCTATCGGCGAGTCCGGGCCAGCACGCACCAGCAGGATCGGTGGCTCGATCTTCGCGGTCACCGCCAGGAGGTCGGGCCCACGCGCGAGGATGTCCTCGACGAGTTCGGGCTGGGTGTCGAGCAGGCCGTGTTCGTCCAGCCAGGCGCGCACCTCCGGCAGATCGGGATCCGGCACGACATCGACGAGCACCAGTCCGGCGACGCGTTGTGCCACGCTTGGGTCGGCGAGGGCCGCGATCGCCGCCAACCCGCCCAGGGAAGCGCCGACCACGACAAGTGGCGCCCGTTCTCCGTGGATCATCACAGCGACGTCATCCGCGACCAACGGCAGTGTCGTCGCTTGCCCCGTGCTGTCCCCATGGCCACGCAAGTCGTAGGCCACGGTCCGAAGCCCGCACCGACTGAGCGCCTCCGCGACCGGCGCCCAGACACCACGGCGCTCGCCGCCTGCGTGGAGCAGGAGAACGGTCGGGCCGTCACCGATGGCCGTGCCTCGCAGCGTTGTGTCGTCACGCCAGATCGTCAGGTCGACCATATGAGCACCTCCATACCTTGAGCACTCAAGGTATGGCGTGCTGCCTTGGTTAGTCAAGGTAAGGTCGGCGGGTCATCGACCCGTTCTCACCGCCAGTTCGGCCAGCCGCACGCGGAGTTCCGCGGTACCGGGATCGGTGAGCCTGTCGTAGGTTTCCATCGCGATCCGCCAACAGGACACGGCGCGGTGGATGAAGTCGGTCCGCCACAGGGTTTCGTCGTGGTCGCACACCGCGCTGAGGCTGTACTCGACGAAACCCCTCAGATACCCGTGCCGCGAGCCGTCTCCGAGCCGGAGAGCGGCCCGCAAATGATCTTCCGCGTCGGCGTACCGCTCCTGCTCGACGCATATCCAACCGAGGTGGCTGTGCGCCACCGCCTGCAGCCCCCGGTCGCCGAGTTCACCCGCCAGGACGATCGCGGCACGAACGCGCTCGACGGCCTCCTGATACCTGGACATGCACTGGAGCGCGCACCCGATGCTGTTGAGCAGTTGGCACTCCGCTGTCCGGTCGCCGGTGTGCCGGGCGGAGGCAAGGCCGAGATCGAACACGTCGAACACGTCATTCCAAAGCCCTTGCAGGGAAAGAGCCGCGGCGGACGTGCCAGCCAGTATGACGGCGAGCCCGTGCAGACCGTGGCGGGCGGCGACACGACTCGCGGCGGACACGTTGCCGAACTCGGCGTCGCCCCACGCCCACGCCTCCACCGGGCCGGAGAGGACGATCTCGGGACAGGCGTGCGTTTCCACGCCCGCGCCGACGATCCAGTCGGCGAGCCGGGGGACGACGGTCAGGTACGCCATCTTGGCGTGGTGGGCGTACCAGCCCAACAGAGTGCGCCGAGCGTGGTCACGATCGACAGGGCTGTCGTCCCGCTCGGCGCGATCGGCCGCATAGGCGTGCAGCAGGTCGTGGAAGCGGTACCGGTCCCTGGCAACGGGTTCGATCAGGTGCACCTCGGCGAGCACCGCGAGCAACCGCCGTGCGGCGGCCACATCGGTGCCCGCGACCGCCGCCGCGGCGTGGACACTGAACTCCGGTCCGGGGTTCAGGCCGAGCCGCCGCAACATCCGCGCCTGATCGCCGGTGAGCCGGTGGTAGGACCAGTCGAAGACGGTCCGCACCGCGGTGTGCTCGTCGGCCGCGGTCCGCAGCGCCTCCCAACGGCCTTGTTCGCTGTCCAGGTCGGCCACCAGGTCGGCGATCGTCGAGTGCGGCTGGGCGACCGCGCGGCCCGCGGCGATCCGGAGCGCCAACGGCAACCGGGCGCACGCCCTGATCAACTCCGCCACCGCACCGGGCTGGGTGCCCGCTCGCAGCGGGCGGAGCAGGGCGTTCACCAGATCCAGCGCCTCGCACTCGGTGAACAGGTCCAGCGTGATCCGGTTCGCGCCTTCTCCGACCACCAGCCCGGACAGGTGCGCCCGGCTGGTCACCACCACGGCGGATCCGGCTCCGCCCGGCAACAACGGGCGGACCTGCGCGGCGCTGCCCGCGTTGTCGAGCACGATCAACACCTGCCGGTCGGCCAGCACCGACCGGAACAACCCGGCCCGTTCCTCCATATCCGCCGGGATCCGCTCCGGCGGTGTGCCCAACGCCCCGAGGAAGCAGGCGAGGACGTCGCCCGGTGTGGCCGGGACGCCGGGACTGTAGCCACGCAGATTGGCGTACAGGGTGCCGCCGGGGAACCTGTGCTGCACCCGATGTGCCCAGTGCACCGCCAAAGCGGTCTTGCCGACCCCGGCGGTGCCGTCGATGGCGGTGATCACCACCGAGTCGCCCCGGCCGAGCGCGAGCGCGTCGAGAGCGGCCAGGTGTTCGGCGCGACCGGTGAAGTCCCTGATGGTCAGCGGCAACTGCCGCGGCACCGGCAGGTCGTCGGACCTGCGCGGTCGCGCGTCGGGATTCATCAACTCGGCCAACGAGACGCCCGGCTGGAGGACAGCGCGGGCGGCAACCGCGCTCAGCGCACGGGGAAGCCCGGCACAGCGGGCCAGGATGTCCTCCACAGCAGCGGGTTCGGCGGCCACCCGCTGGTGGCCGAGACGACACGTCAGCACCTCGCGCGCGTCGGTGGCGTTCAGCGCGCCGAGCAGGATCGGCCGGGCACCGTGCGCGGCGACCAGCCCGGCGAGGCTGTCGCGGCTGGTCACAATCACTGTGCAGGTGGGGCTGCCGGGCAACAACGGGCCGACCTGGTCGGCGTCGGCGGCGTCATCCACCAGGATCAGCATCCGCCTGCCCGCGGTGAGGCTGCGGTACAGACCGACTTGGGCCTCCTGGCTGTCCGGCATCGCGTCGACGCCGAGCGCGTCGAGGAAACCGCGCACCGCCGCCGCGGGATCCATGGGATCGTTACGGGACCCGCGCAGGTCGACGACCAGGTGCCCGTCCGGGAAACGGTCGGCGTTGTCGTGCGCCCAGCGCAAGGCCAGCCAGGTCTTGCCGATCCCCGCGCCGCCGCTGATCGTGCAGATCCCGACCGACTCGGTGGTCCCGTCGAGCCCCTTGTCCAACGCTGCCAGCGCGTCTTCCCGTCCGACGAACGCAGTCGGCGGCGCGGGCAACTGCCTGGCCGTCTCACCGTTGCCTGAGCGGGTCTCGACGGCTCCGGGACCGGTGGCGGCAGCCAGCAGCTTGTCCCGCTCCCGTGCCTCCAACGGCAGGGCGTCGGCCAGCAGCCGCACCGTGATCACGCGGGGGTTGCCGCCGTGACCGGCTTCGAGTCTGCTGATCGCGCGAACGGAAACGCCGGACCGCTCCTCCAGTTGCTGCTGCGTCAGCCCCGTTTCCAGGCGCAGCCGCCGCAACAGCGTGCCGAACCGGCTTGCCACGTCTTCCCCACCTCCCGATCGCCTGGAACCCAGCGTGGCACGGCTGACGGCCGGGGCGACCGGTCACCTATGTCCGGTGGGTCTGACCTGCGTGTTGCGGGACCGTTGCGGGCGCGCCCGTAGGTTCGCGAAATGGAGAAGAACTGGGCGGCGTTGTTCGCGTTGTGCTTCGGGTTCTTCATGATCCTGGTGGACTCGACGATCGTCCAGGTGGCGGTGCCCAGCCTGATGACGGGCCTGCCCGCCACCTTGAACGAGGTCTTCTGGGTCAACAGCGTGTACCTGCTGACGTTCGCGGTGCCGTTGCTGCTCACCGGGCGGCTCGGTGACCGGTTCGGCCCGCGCAGGCTGTACCTGGCCGGGCTGGTGATCTTCACCGCCGCCTCGCTGTGGTGCGGGCTCGCCGACGGGGCCGACGGCCTGATCGCCGCCCGCGCGGTGCAGGGACTCGGTGCGGCCGCGATGACTCCGCAGTCCATGGCGTTCATCAGCCACCTCTTCCCCACCAACCGCGGTGCCGCGATGGGCGTGTGGGGCTCGGTCGCCGGTCTCGCCACGGTCACCGGTCCCGCTCTCGGCGGGCTGCTGACGCAGAGCCTCGGCTGGGAATGGATCTTCTTCGTCAACGTACCCGTCGGGGTCATGGCGCTCGTGCTCGTACTCGCCCTGGTACCCGACTGGCGGCCGGGGCACAGCCACCGCTTCGACGTTCCCGGGATCGTGCTGAGTTCCCTCGGGTTGTTCGCATTGGTGTTCGGGATCCAGAACGGCGGCTTGTTCGACCACACCACCGTCGCGGCCGTCCTCGCCACCGGCGTCGTCCTCGTCCTGGCCTTCCTGTGGTGGCAGCGCAGGAATCCGAACGAGCCGCTGCTGCCGCTGCGGCTGTTCTCCAGCCGGACGTTCTCGTTCGGCAGCCTCACCGGCGTGCTGATCGGGTTCGCGATGGCCGCGATGTTCATCCCGCTGATCATCTACCTGCAGACCACGCTCCGCATGAGTCCGTTGCAGGCCGGGCTTTTCATGGGGCCCATGTCCGTGGTGTCGGCCGTGCTCGCGCCGTTCGCGGGACGGTTGTCCGACCGCGTCGACGGCAAGTACATCGTCATCGGCGGTCTGGTCGCGTACGCCGTGGGCATCGGGAGCGTCGCGGTGATCGCCCAGCCCGGCCTCGACGCGTGGGCGCTGGTGCCCGGCCTGGTGCTGTGCGGCGTGGGAATCGGCACGATCTTCGGGCCGCTCGGCAGCACCACCATCTCGGGCCTCGAACCGCGGCTGATCGGCGCGGGCGCGGGCGTCTACAACATGGCGCGCCAAGTGGGCAACGTCCTCGGCAGCGCCGCCGCCGGACTGCTCATGCAGGTCGCGTCCACCGACCTGGTCGACGCCGCGCGGATCACCATGCTGCTGCCCGCGCTCGTGCTGCTCGGCGCCGCGTTCACGGCGGCACGGATGCGCGGCGAGCTAGTAGGCGCACACTAGTTACGCTGCGGTGTGCGCTTCATTCTCGCCTCACAGTCACCAGCCCGCCTCGGTGTTCTCCGCCAAGCCGGGATCGACCCGCTCGTGCATGTGTCCGGTGTGGACGAGGACGCCGTCACCGCGGGCCTTCCGGACGCGAGCCACCAGGAACTCGTAACCGCGCTCGCCCGTGCCAAAGCGCAAGCCGTGGCAGAGCAAACGGCCGAACGGGACGCGGTGATCGTGGCGTGCGACTCCATGCTGTCGATCAACGGCGAGATCCTCGGCAAGCCGGGCACGCCCGAACGCGCGAGGCAGCGGTGGGCCTCGATGGCGGGCAACAGCGGCGAACTGATCACCGGCCACGCGGTGATCGTGCTCGAGAACGGCGAACCGGCCAGGCACGCGAGTGACTGGGAGAGCACGGTTGTCCGGTTCGGCAAGCCCACCGAGGCCGAACTGGACGCGTACATCGCCAGCGGTGAGCCGTTGACCGTCGCCGGTGGGTTCACCATCGACGGCAAGGGCAGCTGGTTCGTCGACGGGATCGACGGCAACCACGGCAGCGTGATCGGCATCAGCCTGCCGCTGACCCGCAGGCTGCTCGCGGAGACCGGGATCAGCGTGACCACATTCTGGTAAGGCTGGTCACACCGTGGGACGTTCCGGAAGATGTGTCACCAGTGGATTGTTCTGGACCACTGGTTTCTTCGGAAAGGACGTCATCACTGTGCGTGGTGCCCTGTTACTGACGCAGCGTCGTTACCTCGACCAGGGTCGGCTCGCCAGCTCCATGTGACGGCACGGACTGCTCTGCGAGTCCTGTCCGCCCACACCAGCTGGAGCACCGCATGTCCGTCGTCCGCACCTACACCAAACCCAAAGTCTTCGGTCTCATCACGCTCGGCGCCCTCGTCATCGGCGCCTTACTCGGCTTCTTGGCCAAGGACTCGGGCATCAAGTGGCTGTCCGAGGCACTCACCACCATCGCCACCATCTTCACGAACCTGTTGCAGTTCACCGTCATCCCCCTGGTGTTCACCGCGATCGTCGTCGGCGTGAACAGCCTGCGCGGCCTCGGCGGGCCGCGCACCGCCACCCGGCTCGGCGGCAGGACCCTCATGTGGTTCGCCATCACGTCGCTGATAGCTGTGCTGCTCGGCATCATCATCGGCCTGATCGTCCAGCCCGGCGCGGGCGTCCAGGTCACACCGTCCAAGGCCAACATCGCCAAGATCGAGGACCGCGCGGTCGGCAACTGGTGGACGTTCCTGCAAGGCCTTGTCCCGGACAACTTCCTGGAGGCCTTCGCCGACGGCAAGGTGCTCCAGGTCGTCTTCCTCGCCCTGATCGTCGCCGCGGCCACGTACGCGCTCGGCGAGCGGGCCCAGCCGTTCGTCACGGTCAACCAGGCCGTGTTCGACGTGATCCAGAAAGTGCTCGGCTGGATCATCCTGCTCGCGCCGATCGGCGTGCTCGGCCTGATCGGCAAGTCGTTCGCCACCTACGGCAACCAGTTCATCAAACCGCTGTTCTCCCTGGTCTGGACGGTCTACCTGGGTACGGCGCTGATCACGTTCGTGGTCTACCCGCTGCTGCTGCGGTTCGTCGGCAGGATCAACCCGCGGCAGTTCTTCGCCAAGTCGTGGAACGCGCTGCAGTTCGCGTTCGTGTCCCGTTCGTCCGGCGCCACCCTGCCGCTGAGCCGCCAGAGCGCGGTCGACCTCGGCGTCTCCCCCGGGTACGCCGGGTTCGCGGTACCGCTGGGCACGACGACCAAGATGGACGGCTGCGCGGCGCTCTACCCGGCGCTGGCGTCGGTCTTCATCGCCAACTTGGCCGGCATCCAGCTGAGCGTGGTGCAGTACATCGGCATCGTGCTGGTCGCGGTGTTCGGCTCACTGGCGACCGCCGGGACGACCGGGTGGTTCACGATGCTCACGCTCACGCTGAGCGCGATCGGCCTGCCGCCCGAGGTCACCGCGACCGGTCTGGCGATCGTGATCGCCATCGACCCGATCCTGGACATGGCCCGGACCGCGACCAACGTCGCAGGCCAGATCACCGTGCCCGTGCTGGTCGCCCGGCAGGAGGACCTGCTGGACGAAGAGGTGCTCAACACCGCACCGGCACGTGTCTGACTTGCTCAGGGGCAGGTTTTGAGCTGGTGCTGGTCGGGCTTCGGCTCCGGCCAGCCCGGCAGCCGGTCCAGCTTCGGCACCGTCGGCGTGCAGCCGAGGTCGGAGCCGTCGAGCGAGAAGGCCTGCAGGTAGTAGCCGGAGTTGCCGCGCTGGACCGCCACCAGCTCCGGCGCGCCGTCACCGGTCACGTTCACCAGCGACTGGTGCTCGGTCGTCGTGTAGTAGATCGGCGAGGTCGTGCTCCACTTGCCCGAGCGGCTGACGATCACCTCGCCGATCGTGCCGCTGTCCACACCGTTGGCCAGGCTGCCCTTGATCAGGCACGCCGACAGCGCCGACGCCACGCAGCTCAGCGACTTCGGCCCCAGCACGGCACGACGGCCAGGCAGCCGGGACTCCACCACGCGGTCCGCCCCGATCTTCAGGCGCGCCCCCGTGCCGTTCGCGTCCACGACGAGCTCGATCCTCGAATCCGCCAGCGTGGTCGCCGCGATCGTCTGACAGGGCTCCTGCCTGCAGATCGCGGGCGCCGACGGATTCGACGTCGTCGTCGACCCAGGTGTCGGCTGGTCCGCGCGCGTGCGCAGATAAGCAGACGTGCCCACAGCTCCGGCTGCGACGAGTAACGAAAGCAGTACCGTTAGCAGCACTGACCGACCATGCCCCACGGCACAAGGGTAGGGGTCCGAGCGTGGCCTTGCTCGCAGTTCAGCGACGAGATCGCGCCGTAAACTGCCACGAAGCTCCAGGGTTTCTCGGACAAGGAGGAGAGGGCGTGCTGCACAAGGTACTCATCGCCAACCGCGGCGAGATCGCCGTCCGGGTCATCCGGGCGTGCAAGGACGCTGGCCTGGCGAGTGTGGCCGTGTACGCGGATCCTGACCGGGACGCACCTTTCGTCCGGCTGGCCGACGAGGCGTTCGCGCTGGGTGGTGCCACCCCGGGTGACTCGTACCTGTCCTTCGAGAAGGTGCTCGACGTGGCCAAACGCTCGGGCGCGGACTCCGTCCACCCCGGCTACGGCTTCCTGTCCGAGAACGCCGACTTCGCGCAGGCCGTGCTGGACGCGGGCCTGGTCTGGATCGGTCCGTCCCCGCAGGCCATCAGGGACCTCGGCGACAAGGTCACCGCACGGCACATCGCCACACGGGCAGGCGCCCCGCTCGTACCGGGTACCAAGGACCCGGTCGGCGGGCCGGACGAGGTCGTGGCGTTCGCCAAGGAGAACGGGCTGCCGGTGGCCATCAAGGCCGCGTTCGGCGGCGGTGGGCGCGGCCTGAAAGTGGCCCGCACGCTGGAGGAGATCCCCGAGCTGTTCGACTCGGCGGTCCGCGAGGCGGTCACCGCGTTCGGCCGTGGCGAGTGCTTCGTCGAGCGCTACCTGGACAAGCCGCGGCACGTCGAGGCCCAGGTCCTGGCCGACCAGCACGGCAACGTGGTCGTCGTCGGCACCCGTGACTGCTCGCTGCAGCGCCGCCACCAGAAGCTGGTGGAGGAGGCGCCCGCGCCGTTCCTCAACGACGAGCAGCGCAAGACCATCCACACCGCGGCCCGTGACATCTGCAAGGAGGCCGGGTACTCCGGCGCGGGCACGGTGGAGTTCCTCGTCGGCCAGGACGGCACGATCTCGTTCCTCGAAGTGAACACCCGGCTGCAGGTCGAGCACCCGGTCAGCGAGGAGACCACGGGCATCGACCTGGTCCGCGAGCAGTTCCGGATCGCCGACGGCGAGGAACTGCGCTTCACCGAGGACCCCGAGCCGCGCGGGCACTCGTTCGAGTTCCGGATCAACGGCGAGGACGCGGGCCGCAACTTCCTGCCCGCGCCCGGCACGGTGACCAGGTGGGTCGCCCCGGACGGCCCCGGTGTCCGCGTGGACGCGGGCGTCGAGTCCGGCACGGTGATCGGCGGCCAGTTCGACTCGCTGCTCGCGAAGGTGATCGTGTCCGGCGAGAACCGCGAGGAGGCGCTGCGCCGCGCCCGCCGCGCGCTGGACGAGCTCGTGGTCGAAGGCATGGCCACCGTGCTGCCGTTCCACCGCGTGATCGTGCGTGACCCGGCGTTCGCCGAGGACTTCACCGTGCACACGAGGTGGATCGAGACCGAGTTCGACAACAAGATCGAACCGTTCACCGCACCGGGTGAGATCACCGAGGAGGAACCGCGGCAGACGGTCGTCGTCGAGGTCGGTGGCCGCAGGCTGGAGGTCTCCCTGCCCGGTGACCTGGCGGTTTCCGCCGTCGGCGGTGGCGGTGGCGGTGGCGCCGCCAAGGCGAAACCGCGCAAGCGCGGCGGCGGGAAGGGGGCCGCGGCCGTCTCCGGCGACGCGGTGGCCGCGCCGATGCAGGGCACCATCGTCAAGATCGCGGTGGAGGACGGCCAGCAGGTCCAGGCCGGTGACCTGATCGTCGTCCTCGAGGCGATGAAGATGGAGAACCCGGTGAACGCGCACAAGTCGGGGACCGTCACGGGCCTCGCCGTTACCAGTGGCGAAACGGTCACACAAGGTAGCGTCCTGTGTGAAATAAAGGACTGACGTTCCTACAATTGCCCCATGGCACAGAGTGACGGCAACGTCCGGATCGGCACCTCGGAACGAGAGGAAGCTGTCCGGGCGTTGGCCGAGCACATGAGCGAAGGGCGCCTGGACGTCCAGGAGTACGACCAGCGCTGCGCCTTCGCCGCGGCCGCGAAGACCCGGGGCGAGCTGGCGGCTCTGTTCGAGGACCTGCCCGAACCCAACCCGATGCGCGGGCAGGCTCCCCAGCCCGCCGCTGTCCCGGTGCCCGCCCAGACGGCGCCGCTCGTGGAGAAGAGCGGTGGCAACGCCAAGGCCATCATCGTCGGGTTCGTGATCTTCTCAGTTGTCGCGATCGTCACGGTGACCGCGATCCTCGGCGAGTGGTGGGCGCTGATCCCGGCGTTCCTGATCGTCGTCGTGCTGGCCATCGCCTCGTGACGCGGATTCCGGTTGGCCCGCGGTTCACCGGAAGTTCGGGGTGATCGGGGCAAGATACAGGACTCATGTCAGGGGTTCTCTCAGCTTCGCGGCCGTACGATTGGGGTGTGAACGATCCGGAGATTCGCGTGGGAGACGCCGAGCGGGAGGAAGCCCTGCGGGCGTTGGGTGACCACATGAGTGCCGGGCGGCTCGACATCGACGAGTACGGCGAGCGCACCGCCCGTGTCGCGGCTTCCAAGACCCGCGGAGATCTCCTCGACCTGTTCAAGGACCTGCCCGCGCCGAAACCCACCTTCATCGCCCAGCCGGTCGTGCCGCCCCAGCCGCAGCCCGTCCCGGCGATGTCCGCTCCCGCGCCGCCACAGCGCTGGTCGGGGTCACGGACCGCCCTCAAGACCTACGCCGCGCTGATCCCCGTCGTGTGGGTGCTGGCGGTCATCGCGTTCTTCGCGACCAAGGTGCCGTTCGTCTTCCTGCTGCCGGTCTTCGTGATGATCGCGGGCGCCCGGATCTGGGGCGCGGACTGGCACGAGGAGCGACGCAACCAGCGCCGCCACCGTGAGCAGTGGAAGCACGACCACAGGCGCTACCGCGGCCGTTACTGAACCTCCGAGATCCGCCCGTCGACCAGCTCCAACCGGCGGTGTGCCCGCGCGGTGAGCGTCGGGTCATGGGTGGCGACGAGGCACGCGCTGCCTTCGCCGACGAACTCGAGCAGCAGCCGCACCGCCAGGTCGATCGTGGCGTGGTCGAGGTGCGCGGTGGGTTCGTCCGCCAGCAACACCTTCGGCCGCCCCGCCACGGCCCGCGCCAAGGCCACCCGCTGGCGCTGGCCGATCGAGATCTCCCCGGGGTAGCGGCGCCGGAGGTCGCCGATCCCCAACCGGGCGAGCAGATCACCGGCCCTGGCCATCGCGTCGGCCACCGCCCCGCCGCCGAACAGCATCGGCGAGGCGACGTTCTCCTCCAAGGTCAGCTCGTCGAGCAGGCCGAAGCTCTGCGGCAGCACCGCCATCGTCGACCACGGCGGTGGTGTACCGGTCGGCAGGTCCGCGATCCGCACCGATCCCCGGTCGGGCTGGTCGAACCCGGCGAGCAGGGCGAGCAACGCGCTCTTGCCCGACCCCGAGCGGCCGACGAGCGTGACCAGTTCGCCCCGGGCCAGCTCAAGGCCGACGTCCTTGAGCACGTCGGTGCTGAACCGGCGTGACAGGCCGGAAACGCTGAGCAGCGTGGTCATCTTCCCCCCAGGTCGTACACCCGCGCGGCCACGTCCAGCACGGCGTCGTCGTGGGACGCGGCCACCACGGTGACTCCCAGTTCCACCAGGTCCAGCATCGTCTCGATGACCAGCCGGGCCGACTTGCTGTCCAGTTGGGACGTCGGCTCGTCGGCGAGCACCACGGAAGCGTTGGCCGCCAACGCGGTCAGGAACGCCAGGCGCTGCTGCTGCCCGCCCGACAGCGCACTGATCGCCCAGTCCGCCGTACCGGGCAGGCCGAGCCGGTCGAGCATCCCGATGTCCGGTTCGCCCGCACCGGACAGCTGGGCCGCCGCACGCAGGTTGTCGCGGACGTCCAGGCACCCGAACAGGTTGTCGACCGGGTTCTGGAAAACCAGGTGCACCTTGCGCCTGAGCGCCCTGCGCGCCCGCTCGGTCAGCCGCACGGTGTCGTTGCCGTGCAACGCCAGTTCCCCGCTGGTCGGCCGTTCGAGGATGCCGAGCAGTCTGAGCAAAGTGGACTTCCCCGAGCCGGACGGCCCCGCCAGGACGGTCAGCCCGTCAGCCGGGATGTCGAACGTCGCCTCCCGTACCGCGGTGACGTCACCGGACGGCGTCCGGTAACGGTGCACGACATCGCGCACGGAGTACACCAGGTCAGGCACGGAGCAGCTCCCTCACTTTGGCGCGTCTCGCCGCGCGTACGGCATATCCGGCGACCAGCACGACACCCGTGATCGCCACCCCCAACGTCAGCAGGCCGACGCCCTGCAGGCTGGCGGGCTGCGGAACCGGGGCGAGCATGGGGAACGGGTCGAGTTTCCGGGTGATCAGCTCGAGGACGAACCAGCCGCCGAAGACACCGACCGCGGTCGCTGTGCCTGCCAGGATCGCCAGCTCGACCAGGTGCGTGGCCAGCAAAGCCCTGGCGCGCAAGCCCATTCGGGCCAGCAGCGCGTGCGCGACCGCCGTGGACCTCCTGCGCGTCTCGACGGACACGAGCAGCGTGACCACCGCGACGGCCGCGAGCGCGAAACCCAGCACGACGAAGAACGCGAAGATCCAGGCCACGACCAGGAACGGCAGTTCCTCGGTCGCGCCCTTCGCGTCGACGACCGGGCCGGTTCGCTGGCCCGCCGCGCTCAGGACGTCCACGGTATGCCGGGGATCCCGTGTGGTGAGGACCTGCTGGATGAAACCGCGGCGCTGGCCGGGGGACAGCGACTGCCACGAGGTGACCAGCATTCCCTCGTACTGGCCCATGGCGGGGAAGCTCGGCACGGTGGCGACCGTCTTCATCTTCTTGAGGTAGTCGCCCTGGCTGATGAACTGGTTCAGCGGGTGCTGCCCGACGACGATCACGGGGATGGTGCCGTCCGCCTGCGGTGCGCGCAGCGCGGCCATCAGGTCCGCGATGTCCCTGTCGGCCCACCGGTCACGCCACCGCGCGCCGTCCGCGAAGGTCTGCGGGTCGACCAGCATGATCCGGGCGCCGATGTTGCCTTCGACGTACAGCTGGGTGAAGGCGATCTTCGTCGCCTCGCCGCGCACCTGTTCGGGCAACGCCTCGGACTCGGCCGCACTGCTGACCAGCGGGATGGCGTGGTCGCTGCCGATCCGCGTCCAGCTCTTGTCCTCCAACGACTCCCGTGCCGTGCTTGACACACCGACACCGGCGGCGATCACGCCGATCGCGAGCCCGGCGACGGCCAGCAGCGCCACGGCGACCTTCCGTTGCGCGGCCGTGCGCCGCAACGCCCAGAGGACTGTCGGGTTGCGCCAGCCGCGCAGCCGGTGACTCGCCCTGGACAGGTATCCGGCCAGCCGCGCCACGACGCCGACGAAGAACACCATCACCAACACGGGGAACGCCAACGCGGACAGTCCGACGTCGGGAACCAGGTCACTGGCGTCCACCCGCACCGCGTGATCGCCACCGGTCAGCCAGACCACCACCGCGCCCGCCCCGGCGAGCACCTCCCACGGGATCCTGCGGGCCCACTGGAACCGCGGTTCGCGTTCGATCGCCGTGAACTCCCGCCGGACGCGCAGCGACGTCACGATTCCCAGCACTGCCAGGGAAACCAGCCAGGTCGCGGCCGCGAGCAGCGCCGCGCGCCACGGCGCCCACGGGTCCAATCGCGGTGCGGGCGCCAGGATCGGGCTCGTGACCCAAGCCGTCGCCCAACCGAGCACGGCACCGGCGAGCAGCGGCCCGCCCATCTCCAGCACAGCTTTGCCACCGATGGCCGGGGAGCTGACGCCGCGTGTCCACAACAGACGGACCTCGGCGCCACGCCGTTGCACCCATTGCGCGGCAAGCCCCACGACACCGAGCAGCCCGGCCACGACGCTGATCAACGTCAACGGCAACACCGCTGTGCTGACGGTTTCCTGCGTGCGACTCGCCGTGCGTGCGCTCAACGCCGCGTAGTCGTCGACCACCGGTGTCGCCTTCAGCGCGTCGACCAGTCGCGGCCGCATCGCCGCCGTGGCGGCCGCCCACGCGTCCATCTCGGTCTTGGTCGTCGGCAGGGTCTTGGTGAACACGTCGACATGGGTGCCGATCACCGCGAGCCCGCCGGCGTCGATCAACCGGTCGAGCAGGGGTTGCGACACGAGCACCGGCCACGGCGGGTCGTTGGAGCCTCCGTGCAACGGCGGGTTCATGTACCCCCGGTCGGTGCACCAGAACTCCGGCACCGGGTCGGAGAGTTTGCGGTACACCGCGCCGACGGGCACCGGTTTGCGCGCGATCGTGAAGGTGTCACCGGGATTCAGCTTGAACTGGTTGGCGACGTTGTCCGGCAGCCAGACACCGTCGCGATCGCCGCCCTTGAGCACCTGGACGTTGTCGAAGCCGCCGTCCCTGGCGACCAGGTTCACCGGGTCGACCGGCCCACGCGCTGTGTACACCCGCGTTCGCAGCGCGTCACCGCCGTGGCTCTGCGCGATCTGCCGGACAGCGGCGTTGGTGGCGTCGTCGGCGGGCATGTCGTTCTTCGACATGGTCAGCTGCAGCCCGTTCTGCGCCGCGCACCGGTGGTCGACAGCGTACTGCGTCGCGGCGGATCCCGAAGCGGACGCGTAGAACACGGTCGCCGCGGCAACGAACGCAAGGACCAGCCCTGTCACGACCCCCACCACGACGGTCACAGGGCTGCTCAGTGCCGCACGCGGGGCACTTCTCCAGGGCAGCCTCACCTGGCGAACCTATCGAGAACAACCGACGATCCGTTCTTTCGTTGCCCAATCGCGACGCCGGGCGACCCTTTCGTCCAGACCACTTGGTTCTGCGTGACCAGTCGGACACTGCGGGGAGTTCTGCCGACCACGACGGCCGATGCGGCACGCTAACGTTCTTGCCATGGAGCCCATCGAGATCAACGCAGGCGGGTTCTACCTGCGTGCGTTGCGGGCGGACGACCTGCTCGACGATCGGCCGGCCATCCTCGGTGCCTTCGCGGACGCCGAGATGCGGCGCTGGGTCGCGGACTACCGGATCGCCGACCTCGCCGACGCGGGTGCTTACGTCCAGCGGCGCGCGCGTGAGTGGGACAGGGGCGCGCGGTGCTCATGGGCCGTGGCGGAGCCGACCACCGGGGCGTTACTCGGCGAGGTCGACCTGCGCGGGCTCGACGAGGGTGATCCGCAGGCGGCGTGCTGGACGCACCCCGAGCACCGCGGCCGGGGCGTGGCCAGCACGGCGCTGGCCGCGGCCGTGCGCTTCGGATTCGGTGCGCTGGAACTCGACAGGATCGGCTACCAGCACGACGCGGACAACACCGCGTCCCGGCGGGTGGCCGAGAAGTGCGGCTTCGAGCTCACCGGGGAGAGCGTGCAGCAAGGGGTCCGGCTACTCCATTGGGTCGCCGTCGCCTGACGCGTGAACCCACCACTCACGAGCTTGGGAGGTGCCTCTTTCGTGGTCGGCGGCGGGCCGTATCGTCCATGACGATGTTCACCGGACTTGACGCTGGCGGCGGCCTGGGTGAACCGTTCACCCTGACGCCGCTGGAGTTCGACGTGCTGTGGGAGCACCTCGACCTCGGCGACATGCCCCTCATCCTGAAAGTCCCCTCACCGGGCCGGACCAATGCCGAACGGGCCGAACTGGTGACGCGGGCGTGGCAGTCGCTCGAAGCCAAGGGATTCGCCGACCGGGTCAGCCCCGATCCCCGGCTGGCCGGGCTGCTGCGCCTGGTGGCACGGCCGCACCGGGAACTGGACGGCAGGCTGTGGCTCGGCCGTTCCGTGCGGGTCTTCGCGGCATCGGAAGGGGACGCGGGTGTGCTCGCGGTCCAGGAGGACGACCGGCTGACGTTCCGGGGCGCGGACGGGCTCGGCCTGCCGAGGCAGGTGCTGTCCGTTCTGCCGCAGGAGAAAGCCGGCCCTGGGCACTCGGTCACGTTGCCGACCAAGGATTTCGAGGTCGCCGCGCGGGAGTCGGCCGCGCCGAAGGAGTTCGAGGCCGCGCTGCGCCGCAGGGGCCTGCGCGAGCACGACGCGGAGGCGTTGCGCGAGATGATCGGCGACGTGGTGCGCCAGGGCCAGTTCGGCGGCGCCGCCAGGGACAAGTGGGGCCGCCGCGTCCGCACACCCCGCGTGATCAGCTTCTTCGACACCGAGGCAGGCCGGTACCTGCAGGTCCGCAAGGAGTCCGGCGGCGGGGAGGCGTGGACCACCATCTCACCCGCCGACCACAAACGACTGCTGCACCACCTGACCGAACTGCACGCCGACGACGTCAGCTGACCGGTTCGACGATCTCCGCACGGGCCTCAGGCGCCTTGGACCGCAACGCGTCCGCGGCTTCGTCGCTCGGCTGTGTCTGCGAGTCGCGTTCGGCCTGGACACGCGCGGCGTACACCTCGACCTCACGCTTGCGGGTCGCGTCGTCCCAGCCGAGGATCTCGGCCATCAGCCCCGCCACCTGCTCGGCCGCGTCCACACCGCGATGCGCGTACTCGATCGAGATCCGGGTCCGCCTGGCCAGCACGTCCTCCAGGTGCAGCGCGCCTTCGTGGCTGGTCGCGTACACGACCTCGACCTGGAGGTAGTCCGGTGCCGCGGTGACCGGCTTGAGCAGCTCCGGCCGGTTCTCGGCCAACGCGAGCACCTGGTGGACCATCGAGCCGTACCGGTTGAGCAGGTGCCGCACGCGGTACGGGTGCACACCCGCCTTCGTGGCGAGCTGATCGGCCTGGTTGACCAGCGCGTGGTAGCCGTCCGCGCCGAGCAGCGGCACCTTGTCCGTTATGGACGGTTGGATCCGGCCGGGCAGGTCCACCGCGGCCGCGTCGACGGCGTCCGCCGCCATCACGCGGTACGTCGTGTACTTGCCACCGGCGATGGCCACGAAACCCGGGGCGACGCGCGCGACGGCGTGTTCCCGGGACAGCTTCGAGGTTTCCTCGCTCTCCCCGGCGAGCAACGGACGCAGTCCGGCGTAGACGCCTTCGATGTCGTCGTGCGTCAGCGGGGTCGCGAGGACCGTGTTGACGTGGTCGAGGATGTAGTCGATGTCCGCCTTGGTCGCGGCCGGGTGGGCCAGGTCGAGATTCCAGTCCGTGTCGGTCGTTCCCACGATCCAGTGACTCCCCCAGGGGATCACGAACAGAACCGACTTCTCTGTGCGAAGGATCAGCCCGGATTCCGACACGATCCGGTCACGCGGGACCACGATGTGCACGCCTTTGCTGGCACGCACCCGGAACCGGCCGCGACTGCCGGACAGCCGCTGCAGCTCGTCGGTCCACACGCCGGTCGCGTTGATCACGGCGTTGGCCTGGACCTCGATTTCTCTGCCGTCCTCGACGTCGCGCACGCGCACACCCGACACCCGGTCCGCTTCCCTGACCATGCCGACGACCTGCGTGGACGTCCGGACCACCGCGCCGTAGTGCGCCGCCGTCCGCGCCACCGTCATGGTGTGCCGCGCGTCGTCGGACTGCGCGTCGAAGTACCGGATCCCGCCGATGAGCGCGTCACGCTTCAACGCGGGCACCATCCGCAGCGCACCGGCCCTGGTCAGGTGTTTCTGACCGGGCACGGACCGCGCGCCGCCCATCGTGTCGTAGAGCAACAGCCCGGCCGCGGTGTACGGCCGTTCCCAGCCGCGATGGGTCAGCGGGTAGAGGAAGGACACCGGTTTCACCAGGTGCGGGGCGATCCTCGTGAGCATCAGTTCGCGTTCCCGCAACGCCTCGCGCACCAGGCCGAACTCGAGCTGTTCGAGGTAGCGCAGCCCGCCGTGGAACAGCTTGGACGATCGGCTCGACGTCCCGGACGCCAGGTCACGAGCCTCCACAAGGGCCACGCGCAGGCCTCTGGTCGCGGCGTCGAGCGCGGTGCCCGCGCCGACCACCCCGCCGCCGATCACGACGAGGTCGAACGTCTCCTCGCCGAGTCTGCGCCATGAATCCTCGCGTTCGGCTGGTCCGAGGCGACCGGCGACGGTCACCGGATCGGCGGTGCGGACCGGTTGCCCGGGCTTGCGGCTGGCCACGAAGTGCCTCCCTGTCCGGCTCGGTAGTCCTCTTCGTCCCTCACGCTACCGCCAACCGGCGACACTCGCGCCGTGTCCCGAGGTGAGAAGGATTGCGTCCAATTGGATCATGGACATCGTTGTCAGCGCACACTAACGTCGCTGGTCACCAAGGGTCCGGCAGCGTTGCCTTCTCAGGGCCGCGCCGTCTGCCCTGGTCCGTGTGGGCGAACGCTGGAGGTGGCGATGGGCGCGGGTCAGATATTCCTGTGGGAGATGCTGGGCACCGCGGTACTGATCCTGCTGGGCACCGGCGTGGTGGCCAACCACGTGCTGCGGGACACGCTCGGCAGTGGGACCGGATTCCTGTTCGTGAACTTCGGCTGGGCGTTCGCCGTGTTCACCGGTGCGAGCATCGCGGCGCCGAGCGGTGCGCACCTCAACCCGGCGGTCACGCTCGGTCTCGCGGTCACCGGCAAGACCGAGTGGGCGGACGTGCCGATCTACGTCCTCGCCCAGCTGGTCGGCGCGATCATCGGCGCGACGCTGTGCTGGCTGACGTACAAGCTGCAGTTCGACACGCACCCCGAACCGCAGAACACGCTGGGGATCTTCTCGACCGCGCCGACCGTGCGCAATCCACTGTGGAACACCGTGACCGAGGTGATCGGCACGTTCGTGCTGGTCGGCTGGATCCTGCTGAGCCCGGCGGCCAAGGCCGCGGGCACGGACGGTGTGCCGCAGTTCGGCAACTCGGCACTGGGTTACGCGGGCGTCGCGTTCGTCGTGCTGGTGATCGGTACGTCACTCGGCGGGCCGACGGGCTACGCCATCAACCCGGCACGCGACCTCGGCCCCCGCATCGCGTACGCGATCCTGCCGATCCGCGGCAAGGGCAGCGCGGACTGGGGGTACTCGTGGGTACCGATCGTGGGCCCGCTGATCGGCGCGCTGCTCGCCGGACTTCTCTACCTCGTACTGCCCGTCTGACAGGAAAGGACGTTCAACATGGCCCAGTACGTGGCCGCGATCGACCAGGGCACGACGTCCACCCGTTGCATGATCTTCAGCCACGACGGCCGGGTGGTCTCGGTCGACCAGATGGAACACGAGCAGATCTTCCCCAAGGCGGGGTGGGTCGAGCACAACCCGGAGGAGGTCTGGCGCAACACCCGCGAAGTGGCCGCGGGCGCGGTCGCGAAAGCGGACCTGCACGTGTCGGACATCGCGGCGGTCGGGATCACCAACCAGCGCGAGACGGCGGTGGTGTGGGACAAGAAGACCGGGAAACCGGTCTACAACGCGATCGTCTGGCAGGACACCAGGACGGACAAGATCGTCAACGAACTGGGTGGCTTGGGCGGCGGGCAGGAACGCTACCGCGCCAAGACGGGTCTGCCCTTGGCGACGTACTTCTCCGGGCCGAAGATCCGCTGGATCCTGGACAATGTGGACGGTGCGCGCGACCGGGCGGAGCGCGGCGAACTGCTGTTCGGCAACATGGACACCTGGGTGCTGTGGAACATGACCGGCGGCCCGGAAGGCGGCGTGCACGTCACGGACCCGACGAACGCGTCCAGGACCATGCTGATGGACCTGGACACCCTCCAGTGGGACGCGGAGATCGCGGGTGAGATGGGCATCCCGCTGTCGATGCTGCCGGAGATCCGGTCCTCCTCGGAAGTCTACGGGAACGTGCGCGAGAAGGGCGCGCTGGCGGGCGTGCCGATCGCCGGGATCCTCGGCGACCAGCAGGCGGCGACCTTCGGCCAGGCGTGCCTGTCGCCGGGAGAAGCGAAGAACACCTACGGAACAGGCAACTTCGTCCTGCTCAACACCGGAACAGAGAAGGTGATGAGCGAGAACGGCCTGCTGACAACGGTCTGCTACAAGATCGGCAGCAACGACACGGTGTACGCGCTGGAAGGCTCGATCGCCGTGACGGGCTCGCTGGTGCAGTGGATCCGCGACAACCTGGGGATGATCACGTCAGCGGCGGAGATCGAGGAGCACGCACGCAGCGTCGAGGACAACGGCGGCTGCTACTTCGTGCCCGCGTTCTCCGGCCTGTTCGCGCCGTACTGGCGGTCCGACGCGCGTGGTGCGATCGTCGGCCTGACCAGGTTCGTCAACAAAGGACACCTGGCCCGCGCGGTGCTGGAGGCGACGGCGTTCCAGTCGCGTGAGGTGATCGACGCGATGAACGCGGACTCCGGCGTGCCGCTGACAGCGCTGAAGGTGGACGGCGGAATGGTCGCCAACGAGCTGCTGATGCAGTTCCAGGCGGACATCCTGGACGTGCCCGTGATCCGCCCGGTGGTGGCGGAGACGACGGCACTGGGCGCGGCCTACGCGGCAGGCCTGGCAGTCGGCTTCTGGTCGGGAGAAGACGACATCCGCAACAATTGGGCCAAGGACAAGCAATGGGACCCGGCACTCGACGGAACCAAGCGCGAAGCGCTGTTCGGCGAGTGGAAGAAAGCCGTGACGAAGACCTTCGACTGGGTGACCGACTGAATCACCCCGGCAACCCCGCCGGATCAAGCCGGTGCCTGATCAGGCACCGGCTTCAACTTCCGCGACGGTCACCAAGTCCACGCGTAGCGCAAGGCCGCGTGCCACGCCGGGTGGCCCGCAGGCCATTTGCGGTCGAAGAAGTGGTCGATCTTGAAGGCCATGCCGAGGCCCTTCGCTATGTACTGGTCACGTTCGAGTGACAACGAGAACGGGTGCCCGTTGTCGTCGGACCAGCGCTCGCGCTGCTTGATACACGTCTGCGCACCGAAGTACTGATTGCTGCACGGCGCGGGCGGGGACCAGATCTGGTCGTGCTGGAACCGCACCACCACTCCGTTGGCTCCCACCGTGATCGTGCCCGTCGCCTTGAGGCAGTAACCCGTTGCCGGAATCGTCCAGCGCACGTAGTGCTGGCGGCCGCCGTTGGACTCGATCGGCTTGAGGTTCTGGCAATTCGCGTCCCCGATATATTCCGCCGTGACGCGTTGCGTGTTGAAGGCGTTGTTGGTGTGGTCGAAGTACCCGTTCAACAGGACCCAGTCACCATCCTTGACGAAGTGTTCTCCGCCGCCCGGCGGCCACGCCGCAGGTGACCCCCAACTGATCTCCGACTCGTTCGGGCCCAGCGGTTTCCACGCCCACTGGCTCGCGGCCTGGTCGCCTGACCACACCTGTCCGGCGTTGCGGCCGAACATGAGGGAGTATTCGCCATACGAAGCAGACGCCGCTGCGGCGGGGACAGCCGACGAGACCATCACCACGACAGCGGCGACGAATGCACGGATCATGCCGCGCATGCTAACGCGCCGTTTGCTTCATCGTCGCGAAAACGATGATGTTGTCCTTGTAGCTACGGGCGGACTTGTCGAACACGCCGCCACACGTGATCAGGCGCAGTTCCGGCTTCGTGGTGTCCCCGTACACCTCGTCGGTCGGGAAGTCGTCCTTCGAGACCTGCTTCACCCGGTCGACGACGAACCGCACCTTGACCCCGTCGCTGCGGGACACCAGGACTTCGTCGCCCGGCGCCACGTCCTTGAGCTTGTAGAAGATTCCCGGTTTGTGGTCGCCGTCGACGTGGCCGAGGATCACGGCGGGCCCGACCTCCCCCGGGGTCGGCGCCTTGTCGTACCAGCCCGCCTGCATCGGCTGCGTCACAGGCGGGACCTGCACTGTCTCATCGGGATTGAGGCCGAGCGGCACCAATGTGGAGTGTGCCCCGATCTTCGGGATCGAGACCTCCGTCGGCGTGGAGGCGGACAGCGCGGTCGCTCCCTGCTGGTCCGTCTGCGCCCCCTGAGACGGATCAGCGGACGTGGTCTCCGCCGGTCGCGGCGCCGCTGCCTGTTCCCCCGAACAAGCACCCAGCACCAAGGCCAACGCGACAACCGCGCCACCCAGCCATTTCCGCATGACGCTCACTCCCTTCCGTACTTCCTATGACGTGTGCGCCGCAGTTCCGTTGCGTGTGCTGACTGATCAGGCACGCGAGCGGCGACGGAGCACGAACGCACCCGCACCACCAGCAGCCAGCAGACCCGCACCACCCAGCACGTACAGACCCGTGTTCGAACCCGACTCCTGCACCGGCGCAGCGGTGTTGACCGGAGCAACGTCACCCTCGCCCGTGTCCGCGGCACCCTTCGGCTTCACGGCAACCTGAGCGGGCTCGTGCTTCTTGACCGGGGCGGGCTTCGCCGGAGCGGGCTTGGTGGTGGTCTTCTCCAGCTCCGTGGCGGGCTTGCGGCCCTTGTCGCTGATGGTCAGGTTGGCCGTGACACGCGTGGAGCCGCAGGTGAAGGAGACCGGGTAGGTGCCGAACTTGATGTCCTTCTTGATCTGGGCCAGCGCGTAGAACCCCTTGCCGAACTGGTCGCCGGGGGTGAGTTCGCTGGGCGCGAGCGCGGTCGAGTCGACCTTCGCGCCGGTGAAGCCCGGCGCGTCGCAGCGGGCGATCAGAGTCACTCTGTCACCGGGCATCAACGGGTCGGCGTCGAAGGCGAGCGAGCCCTTCGCGGTCGCCGCGTTCGCCATGGGCGCGGCCAGCGCCAGGCCGGCGATTCCGAGAGCAATGGAGCCAAAGAAGGTGTTCTTGCGCATTTCGGGTTCCCCCAGGTTCGAAGTTCTTCATTTCGTTTTCTCACCCATAAAGACGCCCCGGGTGCCTGCCGGTTGCCCGAGGATCGACACATAAAAGTCGGATTTTCGAAGCAACCTCGGGCCGGGCCGCACACACAAAAGTGGCCCTGTCCCCTTCCCCGGGACAGGGCCACCCAGCGTGCGGTCGATTTTCAGTTCTGGGTACGCGAGCGGCGGCGCAGCATGAACGCGCCCGCACCACCGGCAGCCAGCAGACCGGCGCCGCCCAGCACGTACAGGCCGGTGTTCGAACCGGACTCCTGCGCCGGGGCCGCCACCACGTCACCCCCGCCGGTGTTCGCCGAGCCCTTCGGCTTGACGGCGACCTGGCCGCTCTCCTTCTTCGTCGTCTCGACCGGCTTGACCTGCTTCTTCTCGGTCGCCACCACCGTCACCTTCGTGCTGATGGCCTGGCCGCCGCACTGGAAGCTGACCGCGTAGGAGCCGGGCTTGACGTCCTTGCCGACCTTGGTCTTCCCGGCGAAGAAGTCGGTCTGCGGGTCGACGACCTTGACCGCGGACGCGAAGGCGGGCGAGGTGACCGTGTAGTCCCTGGAACCGGCCTTGTGGCACTCACCGCTCACGTCGACGACGTCGCCCGCCTTGTACGACTTCTTGTCGACGCTGACCTTGCCGACGACGTCCGTCCCCGGCCCCTGGTCGGCATTCGCGACGCCGCCGACAATGAACAGACCAGCGATACCGAAAGCGACCGCACCGGCGAGAGTGTTCTTGCGCATGAGAAAGTCCCCTTTGATTTCTGCCTGTTTGCTTTTCGCACTCATGAAGACGTACCGAGCTGTGACCCCGTTGCGTGGGGCAGGCAAAAGAATTGGCAGGAATTTCTCAGCAACCTCGCCCGGTGCCGCGCGTCGCGCTAGAGCTGCGTCCAGTCCCCGTCGAACTCGACCGCCGCGAGACTGGCAGGTGGGAAGCGCTGTGGCGCCAGCTCGCCGAGCAGGGCCCAGGCCAGCTCGTGCACAGCGGGGTTGTGGCCGATCAGCAGCAGCGTGGTCACCTCGTCGCCGGTCTGCCAGACCAGTTCGCGCAGAGTGTCCACTCCAGCCAGATACATGCTCTGGTCGAACGTGACCCCGGGCTGGTTCGGCAACTCGGCACGCACGCGGTCCCAGGTCTGCCTTGTCCGCAGCGCCGGTGAGCACAGCACGTGCCCGGGGCGCATCGACGCCAGCTCGCGGCCCACCTTCGTGGCCTCCTCGCGGCCGATCGGCGTCAACGGCCGCTCCACGTCGGCGAGGCCCACCGCGTTCGCGGCGCTGGCGTGCCGGAGTATCAGCAGCGTGCGGACGGTCATGCGACCCAGTCTCGCAGTTTTGTCGGTGGGTGGGTGCATGGTGTGAGGCATGCGATTCTCGGTGAACATCCCCAACTTCGGCGACTTCGCCGACCCGGAGGCCGTCGCGGTCCTCGCCCAGGCGGTCGAGCACGCCGGGTGGGACGCGCTGTTCGTCTGGGACCACGTCGTGCACGAGAAGGGCTTGGTCAGGGAGATCGCCGATCCGTGGATCCTGCTCACCGCGGCGGCCATGGTCACCAGCCGGATCAGGCTGGGCACGATGATCACCCCGGTCGCCCGCCGCAGACCGCAGAAACTCGCCCGCGAAGTGGCCACGCTCGACCGGCTCACCGGCGGTCGGATGGTCCTCGGCGTCGGCCTCGGCGAGCCGGTGGAGGACGAGTACGGCACGTTCGGCGAACCGACGTCCCGGCGGGTGCTGGCCGAGCGGCTCGACGAAGGCCTGACGGTGCTCGACCGGCTCTGGTCGGGCGAACGCACCACGTTCGAAGGCAAGCACGTGACAGTGCGGGATGTGATCTTCCGGCCGACGCCGGTGCAACGGCCGCGTGTGCCGATCTGGGTGGGTGGCAGGTGGCCCAACCTGCCGCCGATGCGCCGCGCGGCCAGGTGGGACGGGGCGATGCCGATGTTGTCCGGCGCATGGCAGGCGGAACCGCCGCCGCTCGACGAGGTCACCGCGGCGGGCACGTTCTTACAGACCGCGCGTGAAGAGGCCGGGCTGGCCGACCAGCCGTTCGACTTCATCATCGGCGGGTCCAGCCCGGGCGGCAAGTGGCCGGTGCTCCAGCAGTTGGCCGACGCGGGCGTGACGTGGTGGGACGAGCGCATGCCTTTCGGCGAGCTGCTCGACAACGCGGACGCGATCCGTCGGCGTGTCGACCAAGGGCCGCCCAGTGTCGCGTGATCCGGTGTGGGGCCCCACACCGGATCATCACGATCCGGGCTCCACTCAGGACTTGGAGGTGATCAGGGTCGCGTAGACGATGATGTTGTCCTTGTAGCTGTGGGCCGCGTGGTCGAACTGGCCGCCGCACGTGATCAGGCGCAGTTCCGAACCATGGGTGTCGCCATACACCTTGTCGGTCGGGAACTCGCGCTTGGCGATCTGCTCGACGTGCGTGACCTTGAACTGCGCTGTCTTGCCGTCCTGCCTGGACACGGCGATCTCGTCGCCGACGGCCAGTTCCTTGAGCCGGTAGAAGATCCCCGGCTTCTTGTTGCCGTCGACGTGGCCGAGGATGACCGCGGGACCGGCTTCACCCGGCGTCGGCGCCTTGTCGTACCAGCCGGCCTGCATGGGCTGGTCGACCGGTGGCACTTGGATGGTCTGGTCCGCGTTCAGGCCGAGCGGGACGAGCGAGGAGCGGGCGCCGATCTTCGGAATGGAGATCTCGGTCGGTGTCGACGCGGGCAACGAGGCAACGCCCTGCGCGGCGGACGCGGAGTCCCCTGTGGACACCTGAGCAGGCGGTGCGGCCTGCTTCTGCTCACCCGCGTCGCTGCCGCATCCGGCCAGTGCGAACACCAGGACCGCGGCACCAAGCCATGTCCGCATCAGCGATCAGTTCTGCTTGCGGGCACGCCGGAGGGCGACCGTTCCACCACCCGCGACAGCGACGAGCGCGAAGCCGCCGATCACCAGCGCACCGGTGTTCGTCGACGAGTCCTCCATGCCACCACCGGTCTCGGGGGCACCCTTCGGCTTGACGACCGTGGGCTTGCCTGCCTGCTCGGCCTCACGCTTCTTCTGGATGTCGGCTTCCTTCGGCGCCGGTGCCGTCGTCGGCACCTTGACCGGTGCGCCCGGCGAAGTGGTGACCTGGCTCGACGGTGCACCCGGCGCCGGCTGAGTGGAGCCGTTGTCGTTGTTCGCCATGGCGATCGGCGCGCCGAGGATCAGGACGGCTGCGCCGAACACGACACCGGCCACAGTGGAGCGAATACGCATCGGAGACCTTTCATGGGTTCAGGCGGGTTCATGCCTTCGCACCACACACGCCCGAGCCGATCTCCGGGTTGCCCCGAGTTTCGAAGAAGTTTCAGTCCAGGTCGTCGTGCCTCATCAGCCGCCTGCCTGCCTCGGTGATCGACCCGGACAGCGAGGGGTACACCGAGAACGTCAACGCGAGGTGCTCGACCGTGAGCTGGTTCTGCACCGCGATCGCGATCGGCAGGATCAACTCGCTCGCCGTCGGCGCCACCACGACACCACCGATCACCACACCGGTGGCCGGACGGCAGAACAGCTTCACGAAGCCGCGGCGCAGGCCTACCATCTTGGCCCGCGCGTTGGTGGCGAGCGGCAGCATGATCGTGCGGGCGGGCACCTCACCCGAGTCGATCGCCTGCTGGCTGATGCCGACGGTGGCGATCTCCGGGTGCGTGAACACGTTCGCCGCGACAGTCTTGAGCCTGATCGGCGCGACGCCCTCACCGAGCGCGTGCCACATCGCGATCCGCCCCTGCATGCCCGCGACCGAGGCGAGCATCAGCACGCCGGTGCAGTCACCGGCCGCGTACACGCCCGGCACGCCCGTCCGCGAGACCCGGTCGACCGAGATGAACCCGCCGGGTCCCGGCTCGATCCCGACCTTCTCCAGGCCGATGTCGGTGGTGTTGGGGATCGAGCCGACCGTCATCAGCGCGTGACTGGCCTCGATCTTGCGCCCGTCCTGCAGGTGCACGACGACCCCGTCGGTCACACGCTCGACCTTCTCGGCCCGCGCGTGCTTGTACAACGTCGTGCCACGCTCGGCGAAGGCGTCCTCAAGCACAGCCGCCGCGTCCGCGTCCTCGTGCGGCAGCACGCGGTCACGGCTGGAGACCACACTGACCTTCACGCCCATCTCGATGTACGCCGAGGCGAACTCAGCGCCGGTGACACCGGAACCGACCACGACCAGGTGCTCCGGCAACTCGGTCAGGTCGTACAGCTGCCGCCAGTCGAGAATCCGCTCGCCATCGGGCACAGCACCCGGCAGCACACGCGGCGTGGCACCCGTCGCGATCAAGGTCACGTCCGCCGCGAGCACCTCGGGCTCACCGCTGTGCGGCGTCACCCCGATGCGGTGCTCGGCCATCCCTGGCCGGTCGTCGACGAACCGGCCGTAACCCGCGATCAGCCGCACGCCCTCCCGCTGCAACCGCGCCCGGATATCCGCCGACTGCGCGAGGGCAAGACCACGGACCCGCCCGTGCACCACCGGCACCTCGACCTCGGCCTGCGAACCGTTGGTCCGGATCCCCAGCTCATCAGCGTTGCGGAACGCGGAACGCGCACCAGCTGACGCGATGAACGTCTTCGACGGAACACAGTCGTACAGCACGCACGCGCCACCGAGCCCGTCCCGCTCGACAATCGTGACGTCAGCGCCATGCTGCGCCGCGACAAGCGCAGCCTCGTAACCGCCGACGCCACCACCCATGATCACGATCCGGGTCAACGCGCTCGCTCCTCCTGTACCGCACGATCTGATCCACGTAAACCGTACGCTGGATCGTTCCGGCACCCACAGCCGGGAGATTCCCGACCGAGGACCGCAAGGCCCCGAACGCCACCCCGGCCTGGATCATGACCACGTTCGTGGGGCGACTCCCCGGCCCGCGTCCCGTCGCGGGATGTGTCGGGTCGCTACGCTGTCCGGGTGCCGCTCTATGCCGCGTACGGGTCCAACATGGATCCCAGCCAGATGCTCGAGCGAGCGCCCTACTCGCCGATGGCGGGTACAGGGTGGCTCGTCGGCTGGCGTTTGACCTTCGGGGGCGAAGACCTCAGCTGGGAGGGCGCGCTCGCCACCGTGGTCGAGGACAACGAGTCGCAGGTGTTCTGCGTGCTCTACGACGTCAGTCCCCGTGACGAATCCCGGCTCGACCGCTGGGAAGGCGCGCTGGGTCTGTACAAGAAGATCCGACTGCGGGTACAGACGCTGGAAGGATCGGTCGTCGCCTGGCTCTACGTTCTCGACGCGTACGAGGGTGGTCTCCCTTCCGCTCGCTACTTGGGCGTGGTCGCCGACGCGGCCGAGGCCGCCGGAGCACCAGCGGACTATGTCGCCGACCTGCGAATCAGGCCCTGCCAGGGCATAGGCCCCTGACACCAAGACACCGACGAGCAGGCCACCGCAACCAATGTGGCCTTCGTTGCACTATTGGCAACCAATGTGGCCTTCGTTGCGAAAAACGCAACCAAGGCGGCATTCGTTGCGTCCCGCGTACGCCGCGTGACAGCTAGCGCAGAGTAGTCCGCCTGGGGATAACTCAGGAGGCGAGCGCGGTCAGCGCGGTGTGCACCATCACCCTGGTCCCCGTCAGCAGGGCGCGCTCGTCCAATTGGAACGTGGGTTGGTGCAGGTCACGCATGATTCCGTCGCCCGGCCACACGCCGAGGCGGGCGAACGAACCCGGGACGTGCTCCAGGTACCAGCCGAAGTCCTCACCGCCGGACGACTGCTTGGTACCGGCCAGCGCGTCGCCACCCAGCGCGGACTCGATGCCCGCACGCAGGATCGCGGTGCTTTCGCCGTCGTTGACGACCGGCGGCACGCCACGGCGGTGGTGCAGCTCGTAGCCCACGCCCAGCGGCGTCACCAGGGACTGGACCAGGCCCGCGACCAGCGGCTCCAGGTCTTCCCACACCTCGTGGTCGCCTGTGCGCAGCGTGCCGCGCAGGACGCCTTCCTCGGGCACGGCGTTGGGCGCCTCACCTGCGTGTACCGCGCCCCAGACCAGCACGGTTCCGGAGCGGGGGTCGACGCGGCGGGACAGCAGCGCAGGCAGCCCTGTGATGACCGTGCCCAGTGCGTGCACCAGGTCGGCGGTCAGGTGGGGGCGGGACGTGTGGCCGCCCGGCGAGGTCAGGCGCAGTTCCAGCAGGTCCGCGGCCGAGGTGATGGCGCCGACCCTGGTCCCGACCCTGCCGACCTCCACGCGCGGGTCGCAGTGCAGGCCGAAGATCCGCTCGACGCCCTTGAGCGCACCCGCTTCGATCATGTCGAGCGCGCCACCTGGCATGACTTCCTCGGCGGGCTGGAAGATCAGCCGCACCCGGCCGGGCAGTTCCGGCGCCGACGCCAGCGCCAGTCCCGCTGCCAGCAGCACCGTCGTGTGCGCGTCGTGTCCACACGAGTGCGCCACGCCGTCCACCTTGGACGCGAAAGGCAGTCCAGTTGCCTCGTGCAACGGCAAAGCGTCGATGTCCGCACGCAGCGCGACGCAACGGTCACCCGTGCCGACGTCACAGATCAGGCCCGTTCCGGTTGGACCGATGACCGGCTGGAGACCCGCCGACGCCAGCATCGTCGCGAGCAGCTGAGTCGTTTGGAACTCCTGCCGCGAAAGCTCGGGGTGCGCATGGATGTGGCGGTACCAGGCGACGATGTCGCCGATGTTGCCCGCAAGCCAACCGTCCAACCAGGACGGCCCGCGACCGGCGCCGATGTCATCCACAGTGGGCATACTGACGCCGGAATCCGCCAGCAGCACGTCAGGATCGCCCTCCTGGGCGTGCGAGTCCAGAACAGTCATGCCGCACCTCCGCGGCAGCACCACGGAAACAAACCAACGAATCAGTGGTACCGGGGTTGAGCTTCAGGTTCTTGAGTGAACATCGTGCACGGTCGGCGCAACATAAGTGCCACTCACCACCATCTTGCACCACCGGGCTCAAGTGGGGGTGGTGAAACAGATGATCAGACCGGTCGCCGGTAGCGCGACTGCGCCAAACGGTTGACAGAATTCAGTCAGGCTGAACCACGACCGATCACGACTTCTTCGCCCGCTTGCGGCGCGCCCGGTGGCCGAGGATCACGATGCCGAGCAGCACCGCAGCGGCGATTCCGATCACAAGACGCTGCCTGGAGTTGGCGGAGTCCTGCTCGGTCGGCGCGGGGCTGATGTCGGGTCCGGACGGCGCGGTCGTGGCCTGTTGCGCGTACGGAGCAAGTTGGGCTGGTGCAGCCGTTGCTGCCCCGACGGGCAGGAAGAACAGCACAACGAGCACACAAGCGACCACAGCTCGCATCATTCCTTGAGGCTAGCGCACACCGAACGCTTTGAGGATCCGCTCAGCGGCCAGTGTGGGCGTCAGCCGCCCGTCCCGGACGTCCTGTTCCAGCTCGGGAGCGATGGACCTGACCTCGGCGGCGTCACGCAATCGGGTCATCAGCGTGTCGCGGACCATCGCCCACGTCCAGTCGACCTGCTGCTGGCGGCGTTTGGCGGCGAGCGCCCCGGCCTCGTCGAGCGTCTGGTGGTGCCGCTTGACCTCGCCCCACAGTTCGTCGAGCCCCGAACCGGTCAGGCCGCTGCACGTCAGCACGGGCGGCGTCCACAGCTCCTCGCCACTGCGCAGGAGCCGCATCGCGCCGGAGAGCTCACGGGCCGCGCGGCGCGCTTCCTTCTCGTGGTCGCCGTCGGCCTTGTTCACCGCGACGACGTCGGCCAGCTCCAGTACGCCCTTCTTGATGCCCTGCAACTGGTCGCCGGTCCTGGCCAGCGTGAGGAACAGGAAGCAGTCGACCATCCCGGCCACGGTGATCTCCGACTGCCCGACGCCGACGGTCTCGACCAGCACGATGTCGTACCCGGCCGCCTCCATCAGCACGATCGTCTCGCGGGTGGCACGGGCCACACCGCCGAGCGTGCCGGAGGTCGGCGACGGCCGGATGAACGCGTTCTCGTCGACCGCGAGCCGGGCCATGCGGGTTTTGTCGCCGAGGATGCTGCCGCCGGTCCGGCTGGACGACGGGTCGACAGCCAGCACCGCCACGCGGTGCCCGGCTTCGGTCAGCCGTGTGCCGAGCATGTCGATGAACGTCGACTTGCCGACCCCGGGCACGCCCGTGATGCCGACCCGGTGCGCGCCGCCCGCGTGCGGCAGCAGCTCGACCAGCATCTGCTGCGCCTGGTGGCGGTGGTCGGCACGGGTCGACTCGACCAGCGTGATCGCCCTGGACAGGACGGCGCGCTCGCCCGCGAGGACGGCGCGCGCGTAGTCACCGGTGTCAGGCATGCCCGAGTTGCACCCGCAGCTTGCCCAGCAGGTCCACGACCGCGTCCGCGATCACGGTGCCCGGCGGGAAGATCGCGGCCGCGCCCGCCTCGTGCAGCGCCTCGAAGTCCTGCGGCGGGATCACGCCACCGACCACGACCATGATGTCCGGCCTGCCGTGCGCGGCCAGTTCCTCGCGCAGGGCGGGCACCAGCGTCAGGTGACCGGCGGCCAGCGAGGACACGCCGACGACGTGCACGTCCGCCTCGATCGCCTGGCGGGCGACCTCGGCCGGGGTCTGGAACAGCGGGCCGACGTCCACGTCGAAGCCGAGGTCGGCGAAGGCGGTCGCGATCACCTTCTGGCCGCGGTCGTGGCCGTCCTGGCCCATCTTGGCGACCAGGATGCGCGGCCTGCGGCCCTCGGCGTCGGCGAACTCGTCGACGACACCGCGCGCGGCGTCTACATTGGACACGCCGGTTCCGACCTCCTCGCGGTAGACACCGGAAATCGTACGGATCTGGCCGGAGTGCCTGCCCCAGACCTGCTCGAGCGCCCCGGAGATCTCGCCGACCGTCGCCTTCGCCCGCGCGGCGCCGATCGCCAGCTCCAGCAGGTTGCCGTCGCCCGCCGCGGCGGACTTCAGCCGCCGCAACGCGTCGTCGACCGCTCCGGCGTCCCGCTCGGCGCGCAGCCGTTCGAGTTTGGCCAGCTGCTGGGCCCGCACGCCCGCGTTGTCCACTTTGAGGACGTCGATCTGCTCCTCGGTGTCGAGGCGGTACTTGTTGACGCCGATCACCGGCTGGCGGCCGGAGTCGATCCGCGCCTGGGTCCGCGCCGCCGCTTCCTCGATGCGCAACTTCGGGATCCCCGCGTCGATCGCCTTGGCCATCCCGCCCGCGGTCTCGACCTCGGAGATGTGCCCCCACGCCTTGCGGGCCAGCTCGTAGGTCAACCGCTCGACGAACGCGCTGCCACCCCACGGGTCGATCACACGCGTCGTTCCGGACTCCTGTTGCAGCACGAGCTGGGTGTTGCGCGCGATGCGCGCGGAGAAGTCCGTCGGCAACGCCAACGCCTCATCCAAGGCGTTGGTGTGCAACGACTGCGTGTGGCCCTGGGTCGCCGCCATCGCTTCGACGCACGTGCGCACGACGTTGTTGTAGACGTCCTGCGCGGTCAGCGACCAGCCGGAAGTCTGGCTGTGCGTCCGCAGCGACAACGACTTCGGCGATTTCGGGTCGAACCGGGCGACGAGCTTGGACCACAGCAGCCGCGCCGCGCGCAGCTTGGCGACCTCCATGAAGAAGTTCATCCCGATCGCCCAGAAGAACGACAGCCTCGGCGCGAACTTGTCGATGTCCAGTCCGGCCGCCCGGCCCGCCCGGATGTACTCGACGCCGTCGGCCAGCGTGTACGCCAGCTCCAGATCGGCCGTGGCCCCGGCTTCCTGCATGTGGTAGCCGGAGATCGAGATCGAGTTGTACTTCGGCATGTGCTGCGAGGTGAAGGCGAAGATGTCGGAGATGATCCGCATCGAGTTCGCCGGCGGGTAGATGTAGGTGTTGCGGACCATGAACTCCTTGAGGATGTCGTTCTGGATGGTCCCCGCCAGCTTCTCCGGCGGCACACCCTGCTCCTCCGCGGCGACCACGTACAGCGCGAGCACCGGCAGCACGGCGCCGTTCATGGTCATCGACACGCTCATCTGGTCGAGCGGAATGCCCTCGAACAGTTGCCGCATGTCGTAGATGGAGTCGATCGCGACACCGGCCATGCCGACGTCGCCGGTCACGCGCGGGTGGTCGGAGTCGTAGCCGCGGTGCGTGGCCAGGTCGAACGCGACCGAGAGGCCCTTCTGGCCGGCCGCGAGGTTACGCCGGTAGAACGCGTTGGACTCCTCGGCGGTGGAGAAACCCGCGTACTGGCGGATGGTCCACGGCTGGGTCACGTACATCGCCGGGTAGGGGCCACGCAGGTACGGCGCGATGCCCGGATACGTGTCGAGGAAGTCGAGTCCGTCGAGGTCCTCGGCGGTGTACACGGGTTTGATCCCGATGCCCTCCGGCGTCTCCCAGACCAGCGCGTCCGCGCCCTTGCCGGTGGACTCGGCCAGCGCGGCCTGCCACTCGCCCAGGCCGACCGGCGTCGGCTCGCCCAGTGAGACGTTCGTGAAATCGGGGATCGTCATGCGCCCACTCCCAACGTCCTGAGGGTATCCCGCAGCACGGTCAGCACGTCGCAGCCGATGTGGATGTACCCGTCGACGCCCTCGTACTCGCCCTTGCCCGCCAGGAGGATCTTCTTCGCGCCCGCTGCTCGCAGCGCTCGCACGGTGTCCGGTACGCGCTCGGCGTACAGCGTGTCCGGTCCGCAGACGCACGCGACAGACGTGCCGCTCGCCGCGAACGCCTCGGCGACCTCGTCGGCTGTGGCCGTGGCGCCCGCGTTCGGTGTCTCGATCCCACCCGCCTGGAACAGGTTCGCCGCGAAGGTGCCGCGGGCGGTGTGTGCGGCGACCGGGCCGAGCGTGGCGAGGAAGACCTTCGGGCGCTGCGGCTGCTCGTCGGCCAGGTCGCGCAGTTCCTCGTACGCCTCGGCCAGCCGGACCTGCGGCAACCCACCGGACGGCCCGGCGGGCGCCTGCTCTCGGACCGGGAGCTTCTCGGTGATGTTCGGGAACTCGCTGACGCCGGTGAGCGGGTCCTTGCGACGGGCCAGGTTCTTGGACCGACGCGCCCACGTCTCGCCGAGCCGGTCCTCCACCAGGCCGTTGACCAGGGCGGGCAGCAGCCCGCCCATGCGCTCGGTCTCCTGGAAGAACGCCCACGCGGCGTGCGCGAGGTCGTCGGTGAGGCGTTCGACGTAGTACGAGCCGCCCGCCGGGTCGATCACCCCCGCCACCTTGGACTCGTCCAGCAGCACGGCCTGGGTGTTGCGGGCGATCCGCCGCGCGAACGCGTCGGGCAGGCCGATCGCGTCGTCGAACGGCAACACGGTCACGGAGTTCGCGCCACCGACCCCGGCGCCGAAACAGGCCAGCGTGGTCCGCAGCATGTTCACCCAGGGGTCACGGCGGGTCATCATCACCGGCGACGTGACCACGTGCTGGCGTTGCGGCACGGCAGGGGCCCCGGAAACCTCAAGCACCCGCGCCCACAGGCGTCGTGCCGCACGCAGTTTGGCGATCGTGAGGAACTGGTCCGCGGTCGCGGCGTACCGGAACTCCAACTGGTCGGCGGCTTGCTCGACGGTCAGCCCCGCGTCGGTCAACGCCCGCAGGTACACGAGACCGGTCGCGATGGACAACCCCAGTTCCTGCGAGTCGGATCCGCCTGCCTGGTGGTAGGGCAGGGCGTCCACGACGATCGTGCGGAGTTTCGGGAACTCACCGGACACGCGTACGGCGAGCTGGACGGCGTCGGCGACGGGATGGTCGTCGCCGGTGCGCACGAAGAGGCCAATTGGGTCGGCCCCCAGGTTCCCGCCGACCGCGCTGGCCGGGACAGCCTTGTCCGAGTGCACCTCGAGCAGGGCGTCGGCGGCCGCCAGGAAGTCCGGTCCCGCGTCGAGCACGACCGGGGCCAGGTCGACGTAGACCTCGTCGAGCACGTCTGCCAGCGCGTTGATGGGCAGCCCAGCGTCGCCGACAACCAGCCACAGCGAGGTCACGCCGTGTTCGAGGTCGGCGAGGATGGCTTTCTTCGCAGCCGCCGGGTCGGGGTGCGCGTGCCGTTGGCGGACGTCCCAGCCGGTGTCGACCGCGCCTTCCGGACGGCTTCCCCGTACGAACGGCGCCAGACCCGGCATGCCTGCCGCGGGCGCCGCGTCCTGCCGTGTATACAGCGGGTGCACAAGGATGTCGTCGTAGGTCTTCGTCGCGATCTTCCCGGCAGCGTCGCCGTCGAAGTCGGCGGGCAAGCGTCCGGACTTGCGCAGCACACCCGCGACCAGTTCCTGCCACTGCGCGTGCTGGGCCGTGGGGAACTGCGCGGCGAGGACGAGCTCTTCCAGCTCGGGCGCCTGACTCATACCTTGCGATGCTAACGACGGTTCGGTGCACGAGCATGTGACTCAGACCATCTCAGGGGCAAGGATTGGGGTGTCGGCACAATGGGGGACGTGGTGTCCGAGACCGACGCGCAGCAGACGCAGCCAGACGAGCGGCTGATCGCTGGGCGCTATCGCCTGGTCAGCGAGATCGGGCACGGCTCGATGGGCACGGTGTGGCGCGCGTACGACGAGTTCCTGCACCGCCCGGTCGCGGTCAAGGAGGTTCGCCTGCCCCCTGGCATGCCCGAGGAGCACGCTGACGAGGTCCGTGAGCGCACATTGCGGGAAGCACGCGCGATCGGTTCGCTCTCGCACCCGAACGTGGTCACCCTGCATGACATCGCGCAAGAGAACGGCGACCCCTATGTCGTGATGGAGCTCGTGCCCGGCAGCAGCCTCGCGCACCTGATCCGTTCGCTGGGGCCGTTGGACATGACCCAGGCGGCGGCCGTCGCCGACGCGGTGGCGGCCGCGTTACAGGCCGCACACCAGGCGGGCATCACACACCGGGACGTCAAACCGGCGAACGTGCTGGTCGCCACGGACGGCCGGATCAAGCTGGCCGACTTCGGCATCGCCCGCAACATCTCCGAGAACACGCTGACCAAGACCGGGATCACGCTCGGATCGCCCGCGTACATCGCGCCGGAGGTGGCCTCCGGCGGCGAGGTGACGTTCAACGCGGACCTGTGGAGCCTCGGCGCGACGCTGTTCGCGGCCTTCGAGGGCCGCGCGCCGTACGACCCCAACGGCGACGTCATCGCCACCCTGCTCGAAGTGGTCAACGGCGAGATCCCGCAGCCCGAGTCGGCCGGGGAGATGACCGACGTCGTCTCGGGGCTGATGACCAGGGAACCGTCCGGGCGGATGCCGCTCAACGAGGTCCGCAGGCGGATCTACGGTCTGCTGCCGGAGCCCGGCACGTCACCGTTCTCGATGGAGCAGCTCGCGCAGGCGGACAACTTCGTCCCGGAGCACAAGCAGCCCGAGCCGGAACCCGAACCCGAGCCGGAACCGGTTCCGGTGCCCGCGGTCCAGCCGGACGACGGGACCGGGCCGTCGCTGGCCGCGGACCCCGGGCCCTTGCCGTTCACCCCGACCCCGATGACCTACGTCGACGAGCCCAAGGCCCGCCGCGGCGTTCCCCGGCCGTTGGTCTACGCCGCGGCGTTCGTGTTGTTCGTGGCAGCGGCGGGCGGTGGGTTCGCCGCGGCCAGGTACGCGAACGGGAAACCCCTGCTACCCGCCAAGCCCACGGTGATCGAGCAGCCGGTCGTCGAGCCACCGCCGACGCCGGGGCCCGCCGGTGACCTCGCGGTCCGCACCGGCGAAGCGGCGACGGTGAAGGGCAAGGCGGGCGGGACCTTCAACATCAAGGTGCCGCCCGGCTGGGAGGAGTTCGTCGTGCAGGAGAAGCCGTCCAAGACGCTCCCGGAGAGCACCCGCGTGATCTACCTGTCGCCGGACGGCCGGTACCAGCTCTCGGTCGAGCGCTACCCCGGCTTCTACCCCACCCGCAAGATCGTCAAGGACTACGTGTCCGCGCTGGCGTCGAACTGGCCGAAGGACGCCTTCAACCAGAGCGATCCTCAGCCGATCCAAGCCGGGTCGGGGTCCGAACAGGGCCAGTACCTGAAGTACGCCACCGTCGACGCCGGGTCGTCGCGGCGGACGACCTACAGCGACATGATCCCGATGACCACGGACCTGTGGGTGGTCAGCCTGACTGTGCCGACGGTCGAGGAAGACACAGGCAAGGGCACGTTCGACCAGGTCGCGCCGTCATTCACGACCGCTCCCTGACCGCTTGCGGTCCTCGTAGTCGGCGGAGACGCCGAGCGCGTTCGCGGTGGCGTGCTGGTGCGCCAGCCTGCGCAGCGCGCCGAGCATGGTCTCGCCGAGGACGGTCCCGATCACGACGCCTTCGACCGTGTCCTCGATGCCGCGGCCCCGTGCCACCCGTTTGACGTCCTCCTCGGCGATCTTCTCGACGTGGGGGGCGTAGCGCTCGATCAGGTCGGCGAGGTCGTCACGGCCCAGTTCGTGCAGCGACGCCAGTGCCGCGATCAACGTCTGCGCGGGCGGGCTGTGGACGTTCGCCCGCCAGCCGTGGTCGGCCAGCAACTGGCTGACCCGCCGCGTCGCGGCCTCCCAGTGGACGCCTTCCCGGTTCCCGGTCGGCGGCTCGATGCTGTGCTGGACCGCGCCGAGCACCTCGAACGGCTCCTCGGGTGAGTCGACCGCGTCGAGCACGTCTCTGACCTTGGCGATCGGCAGGCCGCCGACCTCGGCGAGCGCCCGGATCATCCGCAGCCTGCGGATGTGGGACTCGTCGTAGAAAGCCTGGTTGGGACTGGTCCGTTCGCCGGGCAGCAGCAGGCCTTCACGCAGGTAGTACTTGATCGTCGGAACCGGTACCCCGGTCCGCCTGCTCAGTTCGGCCATCCGCATCCGCGCCTCCGGGACTTGCTGGTACCCCTCAGGATGGATAGTGTACATATCGATAGCGGATAGCTTTACTATCTAAAACGCTGTCCATATTCGTGTTCTGAGGGGAACCTGATGTCGTTACGACAGGAAATCCGCACGTGGAACCGGCCTTTACTCGTGCTCGCCTGCCTGGCGGTCGTCCAACTGGTGCTGTCGACCGGTGGGCTGCTGTTCGACGACCGAGTCCTGATCGGTGACCCGATCTGGCTCAAGCCGTTCAAGTTCGCCGTGTCCATCGCGGTGTACTCCGCCACCCTCGCCTGGATGATTTCCCTGCTGCACAAGGGGAAACGGGTCGCCACGGTGATGATCTGGGTGACCGTGGCCGCGATGGTGCTCGAGATGGTCGCGCTGGTCCTGCAGACCGTCCGCGGCGTGCCCAGCCACTTCAACTCGTCGCCGGGCTTCGACGGGTTCGTGTTCTCGGTGATGGGCAGCGCCATCGCGGCGCTGTGGGTGGCCAACGTCGTGATCGCGGTGATGCTGATGACGCAACGGGTCCTGGACGCGCCGATGCGCTGGGCGATCCGAATCGGACTCGTGCTGGCGCTGATCGGCATGGCGGTGGCGTTCCTGATGCCCACGCCGACGCCGGAGCAACTCGAACTGCTGCGCAACGACGTCGAGCCCGGCATGATCGGCTCGCACTCGGTCGGCGTCCCCGACGGCGGCCCGAGCATGCCGATCACCGGCTGGAGCACGGTCGGCGGCGACCTGCGCATCCCGCACTTCATCGGAATCCACGCCATGCAGGCACTTCCGTTGCTGGCGCTGCTTCTGCGGCAACGGTTCGAGTCGGACCTGGTGCGCACCCGACTCGTGCTGATCGGCGGTGTCTGCTACGCCGGTCTGCTCGCTCTGCTGCTGTGGCAGGCATTGCGCGGGCAGTCACTGATCGCGCCGGACGGCCTCACGCTGGGTGCACTGGCAGTACTGGTGATCGGATCCGCGGGCGCGGGCGCGGCAGCCGTCCGCACGAGAGAGAAAGCGCTGGTGTGATGTCCTGTTCGTGGGCCGGTGGATGTACCTCGAGTCGCGCGGCCGGGTGCACCCGCTGGTGATGGCACCGATCCTGGTGCTGACGATCCTGCTCGCGCCCATCGGGTTCCTCGTCTTCGTCGCGGTGCGCCAGTCCGCAAGGGAACGCCCGCGGATTGACGTAGGCTCGCGGCCGTGACCGGCACTCAGCAAGACCCTCAGATCCTCGCGAAATCGGCCGCCGAGGCGCTGGCCGAACGGACCGGCTCGGCCGCGCACGACGTCGCCGTGGTGCTCGGCTCGGGCTGGCGGCCCGCGGCCGACGAGATCGGCGCGGACGACACCGAGATACCGGTTGCCGACCTGCCCGGTTTCCTGCCGCCCGTGGTGGCGGGGCACGGCGCGACCATCCGGTCGGTCGAGGTCGGCGACAAGCGGGTCCTGCTGATGCTGGGCCGGACACACCGTTACGAAGGACACGCTGTGCACCAGGTCGTGCACGGCGTGCGCACCGCGGCGGCGGCAGGCTGCAAGACGATCGTGCTGACCAACGCGGCAGGCGGAATCCGTGAGGGCTACCGGGTCGGCCAGCCGGTGCTGATCAGCGACCACCTCAACCTGACGGCCGCGTCACCGCTGGTGGGCGCCCAGTTCGTGGACCTGACGGACCTCTACTCGGCGCGGCTGCGCGACGTGGCCCGCGGCATCGACTCGTCGCTGCAGGAAGGCGTGTACGCGGGTCTGCCGGGTCCGCACTTCGAGACCCCGGCGGAGATCCGGATGCTCCGCGTGCTCGGCGCGGACCTGGTCGGCATGTCGACCGTGCTCGAGGCGATCGCCGCGCGTGCCGTCGGGATGGAGGTGTTCGGCCTGTCGATGGTGACCAACCTGGCGGCCGGGCTGAGCGGTGAGCCGCTCAACCACCTCGAGGTGCTGGAAGCGGGCAAGCAGGCCGCGACGAAGACCGGCAAGCTGCTGCGTGAACTGGTGGTCCGCGCGTGAGGCTGACGCCGGAACTGCGCGACAGGACGTTCCACTGGATCGCCGACGACGTCGACCCTGCCGCCCGCACCGAGTTGCAGCAAGTGCTCGCTCGGGCCATGGGCGGCGCACCGGAAGCACTGGCCGAACTGGAAGACCGGATGTCCGGCCCGCTGACGTTCGGCACGGCCGGGCTGCGCGGCCCGGTCCGCGCCGGTGTCAACGGGATGAACCGGTCCGTGGTCGTGCGGACCACGTACGGCGTGGCGACCTGGCTCGTCCACAAGGGACACACCGGCGGTCTTGTCGTCGTCGGCAGGGACGCCCGCACCGGCTCGGCGGAGTTCTTCCGCGACGTGGTCGGGGTCCTGACGGCGGCCGGATTCCAGGTCTGCCAGCTCGACGGGCCCTTGCCGACACCGATCACGGCGTTCGCCGTGCGCCACCTCGGTGCGGTGGCGGGGATCCAGATCACGGCGTCGCACAACCCACCGGCGGACAACGGATACAAGCTCTACGACGCGGACGGCACCCAGATCGTGCCGCCGGACGACCGCATCATCGAAGCGGCGATCCGGGACGCATCACCGGCGGTGTCGATCCCCCGGGCGGAAGCCCCGGCATCGACCCGCCAGGACGTCGTCGACGCCTATCTGTCCCGTGTGGCCACACTGCCACGCGGAACCGCCAAGGACATCAAGGTGGTCCTGACGCCGATGCACGGCGTCGGCGGCGAGACCGCGACAAAGGCCTTGCACCAGGCCGGTTTCACCGACGTCACACTGGTAGCGGCCCAGGCCGAGCCGGATCCCGCGTTCCCGACGGTGACGTTCCCGAACCCGGAAGAACCAGGTGCGGCGGACCTGTTGCTGGCCGCGGCCGAGCAAGCAGGCGCGGACCTGGCGATCGCACTGGACCCGGACGCGGACAGGTGCGCGTTGGGCGTGCCGGAGAACGGCAAATGGCGAATGCTCCGCGGCGACGAAACCGGCGTCCTGCTTGGAGAGCACATCCTCGCGGCCGGCGTGCCGGACGCACTGGTCGCGACCACCATCGTCTCGTCCTCGATGCTCGGCGCGATCGCGGCGGCGCACGGAGCCAGGTACACCGAAACCCTCACCGGCTTCAAATGGCTGGTCCGAGCGGGCGACGGCCTGGTCTTCGCCTACGAGGAAGCCCTCGGCAACAGCGTCGACCCGTCCTACGTGCGTGACAAGGACGGGATATCAGCGGCCGTGGTGGCTTGCGACCTCGTGGCGACCCTGAAGGCGTCCGAGCGGACACTGCTGGACGTCCTCGACGACCTGGCCCTGGCGCACGGCGTGCACCTGACTGACCAGGTTTCGTTGCGGGTGACCGAATTGCCGCTGATCGGCCGTCTGATGGCGAAGCTGCGGGCCGACCCGCCCTCGACACTCGCCGGGGTGCCGGTCACCGCCGAGGACTTGCTTCCCGAGGCGGACGTGTTGCGGCTCAAGGGCGACGGAGTACGGGTGGTTGTGCGCCCGTCGGGCACGGAACCGAAGCTGAAGGCGTACCTGGAGATCGTCGCTCCGGTCGACACGAACCTGACCGCCGCGCGATCCGCTGCACAGGCGAAAATGGGCGAACTGCGGGCGGAGATCTCACAACTGCTGGGAGCTTGAGCATGCCGCGCCTGTTGATCGTGCACCACACGCCTGAGCGGTGACGCCACCGGGGCGCCTGAGGAAGTTCGGGCGCTCCGTTTGCGTATTGTGCTCGCCTATGACGGCCTGCGTAGGATGATCGGCAATGTCCATTGGCGGATTGCGCAATGACGTGCGTGAAATCAAGGACAAGATCGTAGCTGGTCGGGCCACTCTCGCCGAGGTGACGGCGCACGTGGACGAAGCTCGGTCTATTGCTCAGGGGGCAATGCAGGGAGCTAGCGCACCGGAAGCCGGTCAAGTCATTGAGCAACACACGGCAGCGCTCGACATCGTGGCCATGGTGTCGAATCACCTGGACCGCGTTGTACAGATCTTGGAGGACTACGTCAAGCGCCTCGGGCCTGGGGCTGCCGCCGCCGAAGCCACGCGCCGCGCGCCCCCTGAGCCTGCGGCGGCCCCGTCTTCGCCGGGCACCGATTTCGGCCCTGTCCCTGCGGAGAAGATCAAACAGCTTCGCGAAGAGCTCCCTCCGCCTGTGACCTCTGGCGTGGGCAGCAAGACACACGGCCGCCTCGTTGTTGGCGACAAAGTCAGGAACCTGGTGAGCGGTAAGGATTCGATGTCAGACAAGGTCATTTCCATCCTGGCCTCAATGGGTAGCCCTGGTAAGCCGCAGCGCGCGAGTGACGTTGAAATGAAAACAGCCGCTTGGCAGCGAACAACCGGCACGAAACATGCGACGGTTGTCATTAACCATGTACCGTGCAAGGGCCGGATGGGTTGTGACACGCTCGTTCCGGTGATACTACCCACGGGCTATAGTCTAACTGTTCATGGTCAATATACAGACGGCCGGACTTTTTACAAAAAATACACAGGAGGTGCGGAACCGTGGTGGCGCTAGAAGCGTATTGGCGGGATGAACACGATGAACCGGTGGTTGTCCGGACCGCAACCGAGTTGCGCACGATCCTGGACCAGGTGCACGATCTGTCAACACACGGTCGTGTGCTTGCACAGCTTGCGGCGCCTAAGGACAAGCCTGTGGCCTTCCTTGATGTCGGCATGAACGGCGACCGAGGCGCCCTGTACTACACGGGCACGGACCACCAGGAAGGTTGTTACAGCAAGGGCCAGGCGACAACAGACGAGACGGACGTTCTCTACTACTACATGGGGTCAGACACCGCATATCCGTCTGATTCTGAAATCCCGATCGTGGCGGTGCGCCAAGCGGCAGAAGAATTCATGGCAACGGCGCGGCGGCCAACGTCTGTCGAGTGGCAGCCGATGCCTGAACGGACCGACCCCGATGAATCAGACTGGTTCTAAGGCGTACCTGGAGATCGTCACCCTCGTCGACACCGACCTGGTCACCGCGCGATCCGCCGCACAGGCGAAAATGGGCGAACTGCGGGCGGAGATCTCACAACTGCTGGGAGCTTGAGCATGCCACGCCTGTTGATCGTGCACCACACGCCATCACCAGCCACACAAGCGATGTTCGAAGCCGCCGTCTCCGGCGCGACCGCGCCGGAGATCGAAGGCGTCGAAGTGGTTCGCCGCGCGGCTTTGGCCGCTTCGGCGTCGGACGCGCTCCACGCGGACGGCTACATCCTCGGAACTCCGGCCAACATCGGTTACATGTCCGGAGCGTTGAAGCACTTCTTCGACCAGATCTACTACCCCTGCCTCGATTCCACCCGTGGTCGTCCGTACGCGCTCTACATCCACGGCAACGAAGGCACGGAGGGTGCCGTTCGCGCCGTCGAGTCGATCGCGGCCGCGCTGGGGTGGGCGAAGGCCACCGAACCGGTCAATGTCCTTGGCACACCGACGAAACAGGACACCGAGGCCTGCTGGGAACTCGGTGCCACCGTCGCCGCGAGCTTGATGCCCTGAATCGGCTCAGTTCCGGCTGGCCGCGCCGAGCCGGTCGAGCGTGAACGGCCGAAGTGATTCTGGCCGCGTGCCGTCGAGTGCCCAGGTGGTGAGTGCTTCGGCCACGGCAGGAGCCAGCGCGAACCCGTGCCCGCTCCAACCAGCCGCCACGAACACGGACTCCATCCCCGGCACGGTGTCGATCACCGGGATCAGGTCGATCGTGCTGGTGTCGGCGCGGCTGTTGTCCACGGCGACGACTTCCGCGTCGGCCAACGCGGGCAGGGTGGCGGCGACGTCGGCCATGGTGCTGCGGAGCACCTCGGGATCGGGGGTTCCGACGCCGCTGACCGGGTCCCAGCCGCCGGGCCGTCCGCCGGAGAGCATGACGTGGCCTTCGTCGGTCATCTTCACCGACAGCGACCGCCGGCTGTGGCCGATCTGGTGGTTGAGCGTGAATCCCGGCGGTGCCGTCACGAACGTGATCTGCGTGGCCTTCTCCCACATCGGCAGGCTCAGCCCGGCCGAGTCACCCAGCAGGCGTGGGGCCGACCGGTTCGCCGCCAGGATCACCCCGCGAGTCGCCCGCAACCGGTCGCCGGTGGCCAGGTGCACCACTACCGAGCCGTCACGGCCCGCAGCGAGTTTGTCCACCATGGACTGCTCGATGATGATGGCTCCCAGTTCCACCGCCGCCTTGGCGAACGCCCTTGTCGTCGCGGGGTGGTCGGCTGTGCCGTCGTTGGGCGCGTAGAGCGCGAAGCGCACCTGTTCGGCGATTCCCGGTTGCATCTCGTCGAGCCTTGCCCGGTCGACGATCTCGCACGGCACACCGGCCGCCCGCTGCGCCTGGACCCGCGCGGGCAGGCTCTGCCAACCGGAAACCCCTGCGATCTCCACGTCGTAGACCCGCAGCAGTCCGTTGCGGCGGTAACCCGTTGGGGCGCCGAGGATGCCGTCCAGCTCCGGCCACAGCTCAAGGGCCCGGCGTGCCAGCGGCAGTTCCCGCAGGTCACGCCCGTTGGCGCGAACACCTCGGCGGCCGGGTCCGCCCGAGGCTCCTGACGCGAGCTCGTTCGCTTCCAGCAGCGTGACTTCCGCGCCGCGACTGGCGAGACTCCACGCGGTGGCCGCGCCGACCACCCCTCCGCCGATGACCACGTACTCGACCATGTCAGCTGACCCTTTCCAGGAAACGTCGGGTGCGTTCGTGCCGGGGTGAATCGAGCACCTGCGCGGCCGGGCCGTGCTCGACGATCCGCCCCTGGTCCATGAACACGACGGTGTCCGCGACCTGGCGGGCGAACCCGATCTCGTGAGTCACGATCACCATCGTCATCTCGTTGCGTGCCAGGTCGCGCAGGACGTCGAGCACTTCGCCGACGAGCTCGGGGTCCAACGCGCTGGTCGGCTCGTCGAACAGCATCAACTTCGGTTGCATGCACAGCGCACGGGCGATCGCGACTCGCTGCTGCTGACCGCCGGACAGCTGTGCGGGGTAGTCGGCGTGCTTGTCCGCGAGGCCGACTCGTGCGAGCAACGTCTTGGCACGCTCCACTGCCTTGGCACGCGGCGTGCCGAGGACGTGGATCGGCGCCTCGATGATGTTCTGCAGAACCGTGAGATGGCCGAACAGGTTGAACTGCTGGAAGACCATCCCGATGTTCCGGCGTGCCATGCGCGTCTGCCGTGGCGTCGCCTCGACCAGGTCGTGGCCGACCCACCGGTAGCCGACCAGTTCGCCGTTCACGTGGATGATCCCGGCCTGGATCTTCTCCAGGTTGTTGATGCACCGCAGCAGGGTGCTCTTGCCGGATCCCGACGGCCCGATCAGGCAGACGACCTCGCCTGGTTCGACCACGAGATCCACCCCGTGCAGCACGTGCAGCGGCCCGTAGAGCTTGTGCACACCCCGAACATCGACCGCCGCGGTCATCGGCCCGCCTCCATCGCCAGCCGGGACAGTTTCCGGGACGCGGCCGACGAGACTCCCGCCCTGCCGCGGTTGAAGTACTGCTCGACGTAGCGCTGGGCGATGGTGAGCACCGCGGTCAGCACCAGGTACCAGAACGTCACCACCAGCAGGAGCGGGATCGTGTCGTACGTCCGCGCCGAGATCGCCTGGACGCTGTAGAGCAGCTCCGGCATCGAGATCACGCTGACGATCGACGTCGTCTTCACGACGCTCACGAACTGGTTCGTCAACGGCGGCACGATCGCCCGCATCGCCTGGGGCAGAACGATCCGCCGGATCATCAGGCCGCCGGGAATGCCCAACGCCTCCGCCGCTTCCCGCTGGCCGTGGTCGACCGAGATCAGCCCGGCTCGGAAGATCTCCGCGCAGTAGGCCGACTCGTGCAGCGTGAGCCCGATGATGGCCGCACCGGTGACCGTGATGACCTGGTTGGTTTCCATGGTGAACAAGCCAAGCGAAATGGTCGGGTAGAGCGCGGCCATGTTGTAGAGCAGGAGCAGCAGCACAAGCAGTGGCGTTGCCCGGAACAACCAGATGTACGCGCCCGAGACCACGTTCAGCACCTTGTTGGACGACTGCCGCATGATGGCAAGGGCCACGCCGACCACAATGGACAATGCCATCGCGATCACGGCCAGTTCGACAGTCCTGGCGAGGCCGAGCAGCACGGAGGAGCTGAACAGGTAGCGGCCGAACACCGGCCACGCGAAGTTGTCGTTCGTGAGTGCCGATCTGACGGCGAGGAGGACGAGGAGCGCGACGGCTGCGCCCGCGATCCAGTTCCCGTACCGCTTTCTGGCCAGGATCTGGTCTGGGACGACCTCGTTGCGGGAGGTCGCGGTGTCCGACGTCATTGTCACGACCTTCCGTTCAGAATGTCCGTGGTGTCGAGGTCATTGTCCTGAAGGCCCCATTTCTCAAGGATCTTGCGATAGGTGCCGTCCTGCATCAGCGCGTGGACGGCCTGGTGGACGGGAACGGTCAACGGTGAGTTCTTGGCCAGCGCGACGGCGACAAGCGACCGCTTGTACTGACCGGCCAGGCGAAACAGGTTGGGCGCCTTGTGTGCCACGTACTGCGTGCTCGAAATCGAGGCGTACAGCACTTCGATACGGCTGCTGCGCAACGAGAGCACGGCGGCTGATCCATCGGGGAAGAGGTTGAGCCGCCACGAGGGGCGGTTGGCCCGTTCGCAGGTGCCGGCCGCTTGCTCCAACTGTCCCTGTTGGACGGACCCCATGATGACGCCGACCGTGCGGTCACAGAGGTCCAGGTAGGTGGTCACCGGGAAGGTCGTGCCGCTTCTGGTGAGAAAGCCCTGCCCGCCCTTGTAGTAGGTGACGAAGTCGGCGTTGCGCTGCCGTTCCTCGGTCGGGCTGAGCGACGCGAGTGCCACGTCGTAGCGCCCGGCGGCCAGGCCGGGGACGATCGCGTCGATCCCGGTGGAGATCGGTTGCGCGACAAGGCAGAGGACGTCGGCGATCGCCTGGCTCATGTCACGGTCGAAGCCGACGATGGTCGTGTTGTCCTCGGCGTGGTACGCCATCGGGGGCGTGTTCGGCACCATCGCGACCTTGAGCACGGTGCTTTGGCGGATCGGCGTGGGCAATGTCGAGGCCAGAACCGGATCGCAGCGCCCTTGTGGACGGTCCACCAGCATGGAGTCGGCGTGGTCCGTCGCACTCAACGCGCATCCGGTCAACACCATCACCATCACCAGCGACCACGTGACCATCTGGGGGATTTGTCGCATTTCACCACCTCCGCCGCCAACTCGGCGTCGTATCGGCTTGCGTGATGTAGTGTGTACTTCGTGAAATCTCGAAAGTCTAGTGGCGACTAGATGGAACCGTCGTTGATGAAGCGAATCGCCCAGGTCAGGGACCAACTGAGCGCGGGCGGCCTCCGGGTGGTCGACTTCTTCGCCCTGCGCCCCGCGGACGCGTCGGTGTTCTCCGCGCAGGAGATCGCTCGCCAGACAGACGTCAGCGACGCGACGGTCATCCGTACCGTCAAACAGCTGGGCTACAGCGGCCTCGGCGAACTGCGCCGCGCAGCGGCAGCGATGCTCAACCCGGTCCGCGACCCGGAGCAGACCTTGGCCGAACGGCTGACGCAGTCCGACGACACCAGCCAACTCGTCGCCAAGATCAGCGTGGACGCGGCACGCATAGCCAGGACCCTGCCGTCAACGCTGCCCCCCGAAGCGCTCGAGACCGCCGTACGAATCCTCGTGGAGGCCAAGAGAACCCTGGTCGTGGGCTACGGATCCGCCTGGCCGGTTGCCGACTCGTTGTCGCTCGGCCTCAGGCGCATCGGCAGAACCGCGGGCGCGACCAACCTGACGGGCTACAACTTCGCCGACGAACTCGGCCAGCTCACCACCGACTCCGCACTGGTGCTCGTCGCCCCACTGCGCCACGTACGTGAACACGACGTCGCGATCAGTGAAGCAGCCAGGATCGGCTGCCCGGTCATCCTGATCACCGAAGTGCTGGCCAGCCACTTCGCCGACCGGGTCGCGGCTGTCCTCGTCGCCCCATCGACCGAGGACCTGCTGCCCAGCACCCAGATCGGACACCTGCTGATCGTCGACGCACTGCTGCTCGGCGTGGCCGCGACCGACCCGGACCGCGCACTGGACGGCTGGAAGACCACCAACCGCCTACGCGCCGATATCGTCGACGGCAACGTGGACGTGCCGTTGAACCGATCCACGGCTTCACGGGCCACGCAGCAACGCACCCCACCGAACGAAGACAGGTGACTGCTTCTGCCTTGCTCTAACGTTCGCGCCACGCCAAAGGCGACACCGAGGTCGCGGCATCAGCGACCCGCTTCGCCGTGTCGGTGCGCAGACTCTTGCGAGCGGATTCGATCCACCCGTCCACCCGCAGCGCGCCTGTATCGCGGTACTCCACTGCCTGCAGCAACATCTCCAGCTTGTCCGCGTCCCTGGCGTACAACGCTTCCGCCGATTCGCCAGTTTCGTACTCGTCGACAGCTCGACGAACCGATTCCCGCGCCCGGTCTGGCAGACCCGCTGTCTGGTCAGCCGTGATCCTTCGCGGATCGGGCTTGTCCATGTATGGCCTCGCGGTGTGCGGCACGTCGCCCGTCCGGGTCTCCTGGGTGTCGTGCCACAACGCCAGATAGGCCGCTTTCGCTGGATCAGCACCTTCTTCCGCGGCGAGCAAACCGGCCAACTGCGCCACTCGCATGCTGTGTTCGGCGACGGATTCCGGATCCCGGACTCCCACGTGCCACCAACCGGTACGCCGCATCCGCTTCAGCAAGCCGAGCTCGTATCCGAAGGCCGCGATCTCGGCCGCTGGGTCTGCCACAGTTGCTCCTTAGCGGTCTTCGACGGCCCGCTGTACCCGTTTCACGAGGTCGACCGCCCAATCGGTAGTGCGATGTTCTTTCGGCAAGGCCGAGAAGCCATCCTCGGCTTCCTTGCGAGCTTGTTCTTCGTATCCGAGGATCCCCAATACGTGGCCTCGCTCCAGACCCCAGAATCCATCCGTATACCAGTAACCAGACGAAGGTGGTTGTTCCACCGATGCCGCATCCGCAGTCCGGTCAGCAAGAACGAGGCGTCTCTGTGCGGCACCGCGCTCACCTTTGTCCGCAAGCACCCTGGCAAGGTCGTATTCGTTATACGTGCGCAGACGTGGGTGCACGCCCCTGATCTGAGAAGCAGCCTCGGCGTAGTCGCAGGCTTCTGACCCTCTCTTGTGAAACTGCGCCGTGTACGCCTTGAAACTCAAACCATGAAACAAGCGGTCCGGGTCTTGGGCTTGCTCGGCCAGTGCGACCGCTCGATCAAGGTTCTGATCAGCAGCGTGCCCGTTGCCATTGGCCAATTCCAGCCAGCCGAGATACTGGCTCACCTCACTGGCCAGTGATTTCGTTGACCTGTCCAGCCTGCTGCCTGCCTCATGGACCGCCGCGAGTGAAAGGTCACGCAAGCCACGCACAGTTGACCGCACGAGCGCGGGTCCCACGGTGTCCTCAAGACGGCGAGTCGCACCGAGGATCGAGGCGATGTGTTCCAGACTGGCGAGGTCCACCCGCGTCGGCTTCACGGCTATGGCTGCCAGACGTTCGAGATCAACTCCCAGAACTCGCTGGTACGCCCGGACGTGTTCAGGCAGAATGGTTCTCTCACCACTCTCCAGGTACGCCAGGAGAGTCTTGGAGTAGTGCGCCCGCTCCGCCATTTTGGCCAAACTCAGGCCCGCAGCCGTACGAGCACTGCGCATGACCCCGCCGAGACCGTTCATGGATCACCGACTTTGTGGACGTTTGTGGACGCTCAAATCAGCATAGGTGATGGCCACAAGCGGTAGAACCGACAGGTGATCGTTTCACAGAAGTCACGTCCTCTTCCTCAGTTCACCGTGCCGTATGTCACGGCGTGGAGCGCTGAGTCGATTGTTTGCCCCAAACTGGTGACACACCCGCTTGGCGGTGTTGCGTATCCGGATGAAACGCTCACCGATCGAGACTCCCGAGGGAACTTGTGGGCGCGAACGGCGTATTGCCCTGGGCAGGGAAAACCGGATTACGGAATCGTCCATCCGATGCGGCAACGCCGCGCAATGCGGCAACTGCTGTGTCAGGTGTGCGGTGGACCAGCTGACCGGACAGAAGCAGGAGTGCTGTGGCTGCTCCAGGACCACCGGCAGGACTGGGTCGGCTGGCCGGAGGCCATGGCGGTCACCGAACCTCCGATCTGCCGGGCCTGCGTTCCCCTGTCGCTCAAGCTCTGTCCCGCCTTGCGCAAGGGTGCCGTCACCGTTCGCGCTCAGGGGTACCCACTCGTCGGCTTCCATGGCCAACTCCACACCGGCGCAGACCTGTTCCCCAGGGCAGTCGGCAAGGCGATCACGACATTCGAAAGCCCCACTGCTCGTTGGATCCTGGCCACTGGCCTGGTCCGGGAGCTTCGCAGCTGTCTCGTCACCGCTCTGGAAGCTCGCTGACCATGCAACCCTGTGAGGCTACGGGGCGTGAGCAGATGTGTGCCGGCGGTGGGCGTCGGCTTACGTCTAGCTGAGGACTTCCATGGGCAGAAAGCAGTGCGCGGTCCTGACAGCCGCGTTGACCGCTGCGGGGTTGGTGGTTTCACCTGTTTCCGGGGTCGCCGCGCCCGCGCCGGGTGATGCCGCCGAGTCGTCGGGGACGGTCACTCTCATCACCGGGGATCAGGTCCGGGTGAGGGGTGATCGGGCTGCCGGGGTGCGGATGGCCAAGGGCCGGGAGCATGTCCGGGTGTGGCGGTACCAGTTGAACGGCCATGACTACGCCGTTCCCGATGACGCCATGCTCCGGGTTTCCGCGAACACCCTGGACAAGCGGTTGTTCGACGTCACCGGGCTTGTCCGGCAGGGTTACGACGACGCAAGGGTTTCCGTCGTCCCCACCATCGTCACGGGTGGGGCCAACCGCGGTACGCAGGCCGTCGACGTTCCCAAGGCTGATGCCGCCAGGGCGTGGGCGTCACTGAACCGGGCTTCCGATTCACAGAAGGTCTGGCTCAACGGCAGGGTTGAGCCCACCCTCGACCAGAGTGTCAAGCAGGTCGGCGCACCCAAGGCGTGGGAGCGGGGTTTACGGGCAGACGGCGTCAAGGTCGCCGTCCTCGACACCGGTGTCGACCTCAGCCATCCGGACCTCAAGTCCCAAGTCGACGCCACGCGGAACTTCACCGACGAGGACGACCGGGACCGCTCGGGTCACGGCACGCACGTGGCCAGCACGATCGCGGGTACGGGGGCGGCGTCGAACGGCAAGTACACCGGCGTCGCGCCTGGGGCGCGGCTCATGGTCGGCAAGGTACTCGGCGAATACGGCGGCCGGGAGTCGTGGATCATCGACGGCATGCGTTGGGCCGTCGAGAACGGTGCCAAAGTGGTGAACATGAGCCTGGGTGGCGGCGTCACCGATGGCACCGATCTGATGTCCCAAACCGTGAACGAACTCTCGGCGTCCAGCGGCGCCCTGTTCGTCATCGCGGCGGGCAACAACGGTGCGCCGGAAAGCGTCGGGTCTCCCGGTGCCGCCGACCGTGCGCTCACGGTTGCCAACGTCACCAAGTCCGACCAGCTCAGCGTCACCTCCAGCCAAGGCCCACGGGCCGGGGACTACGGGCTCAAGCCCGAGATCTCCGCACCCGGCACCGACATCGTCGCCGCACGCGCCGAAGGCACCCTCACCCCGTTCTCCGTCAACGAGAAGTACGCCAGGATCTCCGGCACTTCGATGGCCACCCCGCACGTCGCCGGGGCTGCCGCGATCCTGGCCGGACAGCATCCACAGTGGACCGGCGAGCAGGTCAAGAGCGCCCTGATCGGCACGGCCAGGCGCTTGTCAGGCATCGACACCCACGCACAGGGATCCGGGCGGCTCGACATCGCCCGAGGCGTCAGCCAGCAGGTCAGGGCGGACGGCCTGCTCGCATTCGGCAACGTGTGGGGCAAGCAGGACGCCACCCGCAAGGTCACCTACACCAACGAAAGCTCGAAGCCCATCCAGCTCACCCTGACGATCGACGCGCAGAAGAAGTACGGCGGGTCCACGAACCTGTTCGCCACAGACAAGTCCGTGATCGTTCCCGCCAAGGCAACCGCGACGGTGGCAGTCACCGCCAAAGCGACCGAGCAGCCAGGTGGTGAGCTCCACGGCGTGCTGCGCGCGCAGGCCGACGACGTCGTGCTGACCACGCCGTTGACCGCGAACCTCAAGGGTGCCAAGAACACCTTGACGGTCAAGGTTCCATCGAGGGAAGGCGCGCCCTACTCCGCTCTCGTCATCGTGCAGAACGAAGAAACCGGCGTGTCGGACGCCGTCGTGACGCGCACCGGCGAAGCGAAGTTCGAGCTCCCCTCTGGCAAGTACCGCGCGCTCGGGCAGATCGTGGACCCGTCGTTCGCGACCACCATGTTCGCAATCCCGGTCAACGTCGCGGGCAACACCGAACTCGTGGTGGACACCAAGCAGGGCAAGGCAGTCACCGCGGGCATCGACGATCCCGAAGCCCGCCCGCAGCTCGGCGGCGGTATCGGCATCTTGTCCGATGTGGACGACACCGGGCCGCGGCTCGGGGCGGCTGTGCTGTGGGGCGGGCCGCCGCACAACTTGTACACCCTCGGCGACCAGCGGATGCGGGGCCTGAGCCTGAACACCTCGCTCTACTGGACCCACCCGTGGGCAAGGATCACGGCCAACGGCGAAGGAGGCTACGAGTTCCGCGACGCCTACGCCCCCTTCGACCTCGACCTGCCGGGGCAGGTGACCGCGCGGGTGGCCGACGTCGGTGAGGCCGATGCCGAGTCGATCGCCAAGGCCGGTGATGTCACCGGCGCGATCGCGTTGATCACGCCGAAGGACTACAACGCCCCGGTCTACCCGCCGGAATCCCAGTTGCGCGACGGGATCGAGTTGTTGAAGAGCAAGGGCGCACGCGCTGTCGTCTCGTTCTTCAACCCTGCCATCGAGAACCCCGCGCCACCCGCGTTGAACACGCTGCTCGCGTTCCGGCCGGACGACATGCAGGCCCTGCAGAACCTGATGAAACAGCGCCCGGTCGAGCTCACGCTCACCACGCGACCCAACAGTCCGGTCGCGTACTTCGTCAGCGACGTGGTGCGGGGCGTCGTGCCGACCGGGCACGACTTCCGGTTCCACAAGGACTCACTCGGCCGGATCGACCGGCAGATCAACAACACCTTGCCGAAGGGCACGTACCGCTACCAGCCTGCGTCGCTCGTCGCGAACGGGCTGATCGCCAACATGGACGTGGAGACGAAGTGGCCGCAGCGCCGCACCGACTACGTGACCGCGGGCGCGGAGCTGTCGTTGTTCTCGGTGGCCGGGATCTTCGAACACGGCGGCTTCGGTGGTGAGGTGACGCTTCCGGTCAAGCTCAAGCCGGGTGAGCGGCGGGCGTCCGAGCTGTTCGCGGCTCCGTTCGGCCCGGAGCTGACGCAGCCTCCGGCCAGCCGCCAGGACGGCAAGCCTGTCCCGTCCGCGTACCGGATCGGGGACAAGGTCACCCTGGCGATTCCGATGTTCGCCGACAGCGACCCCGGCAACGCGGCCGAGTTCGACAAGACCAACGCGGGCAGCACGGTGTTGCTCAAGGACGGCAAGGAGATCGGGCGGCGCGACGACCGCCCGGCGCTGGGCGAGTTCGCCGTTCCCGCAGGGCCGGGCAGGTTCAAGCTGGTCGCGGATGCCAACCGGCCGCAGTCGGAACTGCTGGTTCCGCCGCTGTCGCCACGCACCCGCGCGGAGTGGACGTTCAACGCCCCCGCGGGCAACACCGAGCGCACAGCGCTGCCGTTGCTGGACATCCGCTTCGACCTGCCGCTCGACGACAACAACACCGCCACGGCGGGCAAACCGGTGTCCGGCAAGGTCAGTGCGACCCATCAGCCGGGCGCGAGGCAGTCATGGATCATCGACACGGCGGTCGAGATCTCGTTCGACGACGGCAGGACCTGGCAGCGCGTCAAGGCCCACGGCGACCGCGTGGAACTCCCGGCAGGCCAAGCCGGATTCGCGTCGCTGCGGGCCACCGCGCGTGACATCGAGGGCAACTCGGTGACCGAGACGGTCGTCCGGGCCTACGCCATCAGGTAGCTGTTACCGAACGCGGACATTCCACGGATCGGACGAGGACACCAGCACACGAGAGTCGTCGCTGTGAAATCGGCTCTCGTCGTTCTGGTCCTCGTCCTTTCCGCCGCGTGCAGCGCGCAGGCCGCCCCCGCGGCCACGCAGGCGGACGGTGAAATCGAGAAAGGGGGCATCTCGCCGTTCGACAACGACCACCCGGCCATCCGCAACCTCGACCCGGCGCTGCGCGACGCTGTCCGGCAGGCGGCGAAGGAAGCCAAGGCCACCAGGGGGATCGACGCCAAGATCACGTCCGGCTGGCGCAGCAGGCAGTACCAGCAGCGGCTGCTCGACGAGGCCGTCGAGAAGTACGGCAGCCTCGACGAGGCCCGGAAGTTCGTGAACACGCCGGAGAAGTCGACCCATGTCAACGGCAAGGCGGTCGACATCGGACCGACCGACGCCGCCGACTGGTTCAGCCGGAAAGCAGCCGCGTACGGCCTGTGCCAGATCTACTCCAACGAGATGTGGCACATCGAACTGGCCACCACACCCGGCGGCGAATGCCCACCGATGCTGAGCAACGCCGCCGCCGGGTAGTTCTCGGGCTACTTGCCGACCAGTTTGGACAGTTCAGGCGTGTACCTCGCACCTGCGAAGTCCTGCGCCACCGAGGTGATCGCGGCGAGGTCGTCGCCGCTCAGGTCGATCGTCGCCGCGGCGACGTTCTCGGCCAGGTAGGTCCGGCGCTTGGTGCCGGGGATCGGCACGACGTCGCCGCCCTGGTTCTGTACCCACGCGAGGGCCAGCTGACCTGGGGTGATGTCGAGTTTGGCCGCGACGGACGTCAGCGCGTCGACAATGGCCTGGTTGCGGTCGCGGTTCTCGCCGGTGAACCGCGGCAGGCTCGCGCGCATGTCGCCGTCGCCGAACTCGGTCGAGCTCAGGCGCCCGGTCAGGAAACCACGTCCCAACGGGGAGAACGGCACGATCCCGATCCCCAGTTCGCGGCACGTGCCGAGGATGACGCCCTCGATGTCCCGGGTCCACAGCGACCATTCGCTCTGCAACGCGGTCACCGGGTGCACGGCGTACGCCCGGCGAAGGGATTCCGGCCCCACCTCGGACAGGCCGATGTAGCGGACCTTGCCCGCCTCGACCAGCGAGGCCATCGCACCGACGGTCTCCTCCACGGGCACGGTCGGGTCCACGCGGTGCGCGTAGTAAAGGTCGATGTGGTCGACGCCGAGCCGTCGCAACGAGGCTTCACATGCCGAGCGCACATACTCGGCGTCCCCGCGGACGCCGCCGTCCTCCGGGTCGAGGACGCGCTTGAACCCGAACTTGGTGGCCAGGACGACTTCGTCACGGCGGGACCTGATCGCCTCGCCGACCAGCTGTTCGTTGTGGCCGAGGCCGTAGACGTCCGCCGTGTCCAGCAGCGTCACGCCCGCGTCGAGGGCCGCGTTGATCGTGGCCACGGATTCGTCGCGGTCAGCCGGTCCGTAGCTCTGGCTCATGCCCATGCAGCCGAGGCCCTGGGCGCTCACCTCGAGGTTTCCCAGCTTGCGGGTGGGCAGTGTCATGCGGTGGCCTCCTCCTGGAGTTGCTCGTCGTACATGCCGATCTTGTAGTTGAGCGCCGCCACGCAGGTCTGCAACTCGGCGATCCGGTTGAGCACGTCCGTGCGGTGGTCGACGAGGATCTGCTGGCGGCGGGCCCGGGTGCCGAGCCCGCGCATCCGCAGCTGCGCGTATTCGCGCATCATCCGGATCGGCATGCCGGTGGTGCGCAGCTTGGTGAGGAACTCCAGCCAGGCCAGGTCCTCGTCGGTGTAGCTGCGCCTGCCACCCGAGTCCCTGGCTGGGGGCTCGACCAGGCCGATCCGTTCGTAGTAACGCAGGGTGTCAATCGACAACCCACTGCGTTCGGCAGCTTGGGCGATCGCGTATGTCACCCTTCGACGCTAGAACCTGGAGTGCACTCCAGGTCAAGTTCATTGCCCGGTGTCACTGGTGTGGGTGGCTCCACCCCTCGAACCGCGCGCCGATCGTGGCGATGTCGATCGCGCCCCTGTCCACCTCGCGGACCAGGTCGAGCGCGGCGTCCTCGTCCGCGTCCACCCAGTAGCCGTTGATGTCGCACAACGTGACGGCCGCGACCCAGCCGAGGCGCCAGTTGCCCTCGGCGAGCGGCCTGTTCCGGATGATGGACTCCATCAGCGCGGCCGACTTCAGCCAGAGGGTTCCGTACGCTTCGACGCCGAGCACGGTCGCCTGGGGCCGGTGAGCGGCGGAATCGAGCAGGCCGAGGTCGCGAACCACCAGATCTCCCCCGGTCACCGCCGCCGCGAGCACCAGCAAATCGCTGGCGTCCAGGTAGGTGATCACCGCAGACTTATATCGTCAGCCGGTCCCGAGTCGCTCCAGCAGCCCCTGGTAGCGAGGCAGAATGCGTTCAAGTACGTCGCCGATCTGCTGCTGTTTGTGCAGCTTCGACCATCGTTCGGAGAGTGCCAGCCGGAGGATCTCCTCGGAGGAGCGTCCCTCGGCCTCGGCGAGCGCTTCCAGCTGCTCGCTCTCCTCGTCACTCAGGCGCAAGGTCATGGCCACCGAGGCATCTTAACGGTTCCATCTCGAAAAGCAGAGGGGCTGTGGCCGTTGCCCTCCAGTTTGCCCCTTTGTGCACAGTCGGTTCCGACTACGGGAAACCGGGCTAATCTCGACAAGTGCCGCGCCCAAAGACACATGACGACGCTCTGCGCGTTCGTCTGCTCGACCGAGCCGGGGAGCTGTTGTCCGGTGAAGGCCCAGACGCGCTGAGCTTACGCAGACTCGCAGCCGACGTCGGAACGTCGACCACAGCTGTCTACTCGCTGTTCGGGGGAAAGCCCGCGCTCGTGCGAGAGCTGTACGTCGATGCGTTCCACAGGTTCGGCAGCAGACTCACGCAAGTGAGCCTCTCCGGCGATCCCGCCGAGGACCTCGTCCAACTCGGCCTGGCCTACCGCCGCGCCGCGCTGGCCGAGCCCCACCTCTACCTGATCATGTTCACCAAGGCGGTCGCCGGTTTCGAGCCGGACAACGAGACCGCGGCCCACGTGCTGGGGCCGATGGTCGAGGTCGGCCGCCTGGCGGGCTTACCCGACCCCGAGACCGCCGCCATGACGGTCTGGGGACTCGTGCACGGGTTGGTCTCCCTCGAACTGAACGGGAACCTCACCGACGCCGGCCACGTCGAGCGCGTACTGCGCGCAGGACTGGCCGGCTTCAGTATTTCGGTGGCCATGCAGCGAACCGCGAGTCCTTACGCCTAGCTGACTGTCGTGAGTGGTTTGGCCGGTTCCAACCGGACGAACCACTCACGAGGGCCTAGACCGAGCCGTACTGGCGGTCGCCCGCGTCGCCGAGGCCGGGCACGATGAAGCCGGAGTCGTTGAGCCGTTCGTCGACGCTCGACGTGACCAACCGGACCGGGAGCCCGGACTCGGCCAGCGCCTGGATGCCCTCCGGCGCGGCGAGCACGCACACCGCCGTGACGTCGGTCGCGCCGCGCGTGGTCAGCAGTTCGATCGTGTGCTTCATCGAGCCGCCGGTGGCCAGCATCGGGTCGAGCACGAACACGGGCCGACCGGCGAGGTCGTCCGGCAGCGACTCCATGTACGGCGTCGGCTGCAGCGTCGTCTCGTCGCGGCTCATCCCGACGAAGCCCATCTGCGCGTCCGGGATCAGCTTCTGCGCCTGGTCGGCCATGCCGAGGCCGGCCCGGAGCACCGGGACCAGCAGCGGCGGGTTCGCCAGCCAGAAGCCGTCGGTGCGGGCGACCGGGGTGTGGATGCGCTCGACGCGCACGGGCGCGTCGCGCAACGCCTCGTAGATCAGGATCAGTGTCAGTTCCTGCAACGCGGCGCGGAAGGCGGCGCTGTCGGTGCGTGCGTCCCGCATGGTGGTGAGACGGGCTTTCGCAAGCGGGTGATCGACCTCGACGACGTCCATGCGGCACACCGTACTTGGCAGCCGCTCCCCACGCGTGGTCCGCAGTACTACCCTGCAGCACGTGAGCCAAGACCAGCCGGGGGACCACCTGAGCATCCGGATCTCGAACGAGGACCGCGAGCGGGTGGCGCAGATACTGCACAACGCGATGTCCGAGGGCCGCATCGAGGTGGCCGAGCTCGAGGAACGCCTGGACGCGGTGTACGCCGCGAAGACGTTCGCCGACCTCGAACCGATCACCCGCGACCTGCCGGTCACGTCGACCCCGGTGCCACGGCCGCCGTCGGCGCCCGCACCGGTGTACAGCCCGGTCTCGGGCAGCCGGATCGTGCCCGGCGCGATGCCCGGCCCCGGCAACTCCATCGCGGTGATGTCGGGCGTCGAACGCAAGGGTGACTGGGTGGTGCCGGAGCGCCACAACGCCGTCGCGGTCATGGGCGGTGTCGAGATCAACCTGACGCACGCCCGGTTCACCGCCCCGGAGACGACCATCCAGTGCTTCGCCTTCATGGGCGGCATCGAGATCTACGTCCCCGAGGACATCCACGTCATCGTGGACGGTTTCGGCTTCATGGGCGCGTTCGAGGACAAGTCGATGGGTGCGCAGGCGCCCGGCCGCCCGGTCGTGCGGATCACCGGCTTCGCCATGATGGGCGCGGTCGAGGTCAAGCCACCCAAGAAGCGGCACCTCAGGGGCAGCGACCGCCGCGAGATCGAGGACTGAGCCGCACCGGAGTCAACCGGCGTCCGACCTGCGAGCACATAGACTCGCTGGCATGGCCACACCCACGACAGCGAGGTCGGACGCGGGGCTACCGCCCGAACTCGCCGACGCGACACGTGACGAGACGTCCCTGCGCAGATTCCTGCACGGGCTGCCCGGTGTGGACCAGGTCGGCGTCGAGCAGCGGGCGGCGGGCCTGGCCACGCGGAGCATCAAGAAGGCGGCCAAGCTGCAGGCCATCGACATGGCCATCGCGATGGTCGACCTGACCACGCTGGAAGGCGCGGACACCCCGGGCAAGGTGCGGTCGCTGTGCGCGAAGGCTCGGCGCCCCGACCCCGAGCGCCCGGACGTTCCCCAGGTCGCCGCGGTGTGTGTCTACTCCGACCTCGTCGCGACCGCTGTCGAGGCGCTGGCCGGTGCGCCGATCGGGGTGGCGAGCGTGGCCACCGCGTTCCCCGCGGGCCGGGTCGCCCCGGCGATCAAACTGGCCGACGTCAAGGAAGCCGTCGACGCCGGTGCGTCCGAAGTGGACATGGTGATCGACAGGGGCGCGTTCCTGTCCGGCCGCTACGGTCAGGTGTTCGACGAGATCAAAGCGGTCAAGGCGGCGTGCGGCGACGCGCACCTGAAGGTCATCCTGGAGACGGGCGAGCTGGTCACGTACGACAACGTGCGCCGCGCGTCCTGGCTGGCGCTGCTGGCCGGTGGCGACTTCATCAAGACCTCGACCGGCAAGGTCTCGCCCGCGGCGACGCTCCCGGTCACGCACGTGATGTTGCAGGCCGTGCACGACTGGCACAACACCACCGGTGAGCTGCGCGGCGTCAAACCCGCTGGCGGCATCCGGGACACGAAGACGGCGGTCCGCTACCTGGTCGCGGTGCACGAGGTCGCCGGGCCGCAGTGGCTCGACCCGAAGCTGTTCCGGTTCGGCGCGTCCAGCCTGCTCAACGACCTGCTGATGCAGCGGCGGACCCAACTCGAAGGCCACTACAGCGGCCCGGACTATGTGACGGTGGACTGAGAAATGATTACCTGGGACTACGCACCCGCCCCCGAGTCACGGGACATCGCCAACCTCAAGCCGAGCTACCGGATGTTCGTCGACGGCAAGTTCGTCGAGGGCACCGGCGAACCGCTGAAGTCGATCAACCCGGCGACCGAGGAAGTGCTCGCCGAGGTCTCGACCGCGTCACCGGCCGATGTGGACACAGCGGTCAAGGCCGCGAGGCGGGCGTACGACAAGGTCTGGGGCAGGATGCCCGGCGTCGAACGGGCCAAGTACATCTTCCGGATCGCGCGGATGATCGCCGAGCGCGGCCGTGAGCTCGCGGTGCTGGAGAGCCTGGACAACGGCAAGCCGATCAAGGAATCGCGCGACACCGACATCCCCACCGCGTCCGCGCACTTCTTCTACCACGCCGGTTGGGCGGACAAGCTGGAGTACGCGGGTTACGGCCCGTCGCCGCAGCCGCTGGGCGTCGCGGGCCAGGTGATCCCGTGGAACTTCCCGCTGCTGATGGCCGCGTGGAAGATCGCGCCGGCGTTGGCGTGCGGCAACACGGTCGTGCTCAAGCCCGCGGAGACGACGCCGCTGACCGCGCTGGTGCTCGCCGAGATCATCCAGCAGGCGGACCTGCCGCCCGGTGTCGTGAACATCATCCCCGGCGCCGGGGGCATCGGCGCCGAGCTCGTGAACCACCCGCAGGTCGACAAGGTCGCGTTCACCGGGTCGACCGAGGTCGGCAAGCTGATCCAGGGCTCGCTGGCCGGAACCGGCAAGAAGCTCACCCTGGAGCTCGGCGGCAAGGCCGCGAACATCGTGTTCGACGACGCGCCGCTCGACCAGGCCGTCGAAGGCATCGTCAACGGGATCTTCTTCAACCAGGGGCACGTCTGCTGCGCCGGATCACGGCTGCTGGTCCAGGAGTCGATCGCGGACGAACTGCTCGAGAAGCTGCACACCCGCGTGTCGACGCTGCGCGTCGGTGACCCGCTCGACAAGAACACCGACGTCGGCGCGATCAACTCCGGTGAGCAGCTGGCCAAGATCCGCGAACTGACCCAGGCGGGCGACGACGAGGGCGCTTCCCGGTGGACCAGCCCGTGCCCGTTGCCGGAGAAGGGTTTCTTCTTCGCCCCCACGGTGTTCTCGAACGTCAGCCAGGCGATGCGGATCGCCCGCGAGGAGATCTTCGGCCCGGTGCTGTCGGTGCTGACGTTCCGCACCCCGGAGGAGGCCGTGGCCAAGGCGAACAACACGCCGTACGGGCTGTCGGCCGGTATCTGGACCGAGAAGGGCTCCCGGATCCTGCACATGGCGAACAGGATGCGGGCCGGTGTGGTCTGGGCCAACACGTTCAACCGCTTCGATCCCACCGCGCCGTTCGGTGGCTACCAGGAGTCGGGCTTCGGCCGCGAGGGCGGACGGGCCGGGCTGGAGGCGTACCTCGATGTCTGAGAACCGTTTGGGTGTGGCGAAAACCTACAAGCTCTACATCGGCGGAGCGTTCCCACGTTCGGAGTCCGGTCGTTCGTACGCGGTGAACGACAGCAAGGGCAAGTTCCTGGCCAACGCGGCGCAGGCGTCCCGCAAGGACGCGCGCGAAGCGGTCGCCGCCGCGCGCAAGGCGTTCGGCAAGTGGTCGGGTGCGACGGCGTACAACCGGGGCCAGGTGCTCTACCGGGTCGCCGAGCTGATGGAGGGCCGCCGGGACCAGTTCGTCGGCGAAGTCGCTGCCAGTGAAGGGATTCCGGTCAAGCGCGCCCAGTCCGCCGTGGACGCGGCGATCGACCGCTGGGTCTGGTACGCGGGCTGGACGGACAAGATCGCGACCGTGCTCGGTGCGGCCAATCCCGTTGCGGGGCCGTACTTCTCGTTCACGGTCCCCGAGCCGACCGGTGTCGTGGCCGTCTTCGCACCGCAGGAGTCGTCACTGCTCGGGCTGGTGAGCGTGGTGGCGCCGGTGATCGCGAGCGGCAACACGGCCGTCGTCGTGACGAGCAAAGACCGGCCGCTGCCGTCGATCACGCTGTCCGAGGTGCTCGCGACCTCGGACGTGCCGGGCGGTGTGGTCAACATCCTGACCGGAAGCGCGGTCGAACTGGCGCCGTGGCTGGCGTCGCACGCCGACGTGAACGCGCTCGACCTGACCGGCGCACCCACGATCCTGCGCGCCGAACTGGAGAAAGCCGCGGCGGGGACCGTGAAGCGCGTGCTGCGCGCACCGGTCGACGAACCGGACTGGACCAAGCAGCCCGACATCTCCCGGCTGCGCGCCTACCTGGAGTCCAAGACGGTCTGGCATCCGATGGGCGTCTGACCGACCGATTGATCAACAACGGTGCGGTCAAGGCGATACGCTGTGGCCGCTATGACGACCGTTGAGAAAATCGCCGAACTGATCGCCGCGATGCTGACCGAAAGTCATGGCATCGCGGCGGTTCAGCGCGGCGACGGCGTTGAACTGCCCGAACTGGCGTTACGGGTCGAGGTCGGGCAGCCGATCTGGCACCACGACGGCCAACTCGTCCAGTTGCCGGTCGGGATCGGTGACCCGGCGTGGTCGACGCTCGCCTGGGACCAGGCAGTGGGTGTCGCAGGCGAGGAAACGCCCCCGCTCGCGCAGGCGTTGCTGGCCTGGGTACACCACGTGCTGCCGCTGTTCATCGCCCTGCGGGACCCGGACAACGAGCTGGCAGGCCCGATCTTCCGGATGAACACGAAAGACACGGCGGGCACGGAAGCCGAACTGCTTGCGGCGCCGGTGATGATGCGCATGTTCGGTCAGCCGGGAGAGTCGTTCCAGCAGGTGCTCGCGGACGACCCGCCCAGTCTGCTGGTGGCCGAGCGGCTGTTGCGCGACACCGAGCTCACCAGCCAGCCGACGTGGCTCTACACCATGTCCGGCATGGCGGACGGCGAAGCGGTCAGGGACGTCGCCGTCAACAACGCCTCGGCAACGGACGACTTCCCCGGATTCGACGCCGTGCTCGACTGGGGCGAGGCCAGCGGCACGGTGAAGTCGTGGGTGGTGTTGCGCCGCCGTGACTGAGTTCGAACCGGAACAGGTCGCCCAGTTCATCGCGAGCATGATCGCCACCGAATCCGTGCGGCGCGATCACGTGCTCGAACTCCCCGATCTCGGGTACCGGATCGAGGTCGGTGGCGTGATGCAGCACGACGAGTCGTTCGTCGAGGTGCTCATCGGCGTCGGCGATCCCCAGTGGGGCGGATACGCGTGGGACCGGTCGGTCGGCGTCAGCCGCGACGGCAGCCACCCGGTCGGCGAGGCCGTGCTCGCCTGGACGCACTACGTGCTGCCGTTGTTCATCGCGTTGCGGCAGCCCGATCACCCGTTGACCGGGGTCGTGGTCCGGCGGGCTGTGCCGAGCGGCGAGATCCTGGCCGGGCCGGTGGTCACCCGCAACTTCCACGGTCTGCCGGAGGGGTTCGACGAACGGGTCGCCGCGAATCCGCCGACGATGATCGTGGCGGAGTGGCTGGCCACCGGCGGGCGGTTACCCGAACGCCCCACCTGGTTGTTCACCACGTGCAGCCGGGTCTGCGGGGTCGAGGCGACCGAGGTGACGGTGAACAACGCGCAGGTCACCGACCATTTTCCCGGGTTCGCCGACGAGCTGGACTGGGGTGGCGGCAGCGGTACGGTCAAGTCGTGGGCGCTGTTGCGCGGCCTGTCCGACTACCTCAATTAGGGGGAACTGGGCAACACCCGCGTGCGTCGTAGGGCAGAGTGAGGCCAGCACAGAGGACTGCACGGGGGGAGAACATGCCGGACGGCTTCAGGGTCGAACCCGAGGCGCTCGAGGCGTACAAGACCACGATGACCGCACTGTCCAACGAGATCGGCACGGTCGGCACGGGCACGCTGAGCGGCGTGAACGCGTTGCCCGGCGACTGCTTCGGCAAGATCGGCGCCGAGGTCGGGCTCAACGCCGCGTTCCAGCAGGCCGCCACGGCCCAGTTGGACGGCGTGAAGGCGGCGTCGACGGGTCTCGCCGACCTGGCGAAGGCCGTGGGTGACGCGCTGGTCGGCTACCAGAACCAGCAGAAGGACACCGCGCAGTCGATCCGGCGCTCGGAGAACGTCTGATGAGCGCGGCGGGGTTCGTCGGCAGCCTGGTCGAGCCGATGAAGCAGCACCTGGCCAAACTGGACGGCGACACCGGCTCCGGCAGCAGGGCCGGTGAGTCGTTCGGCCGCAGCGCGACCGCGTTGACCGAGATGTCCAGTCGCCAGGAGTCGCAGGCCAAGTCGACCATGCAGGGCTGGTACGGCGAACAGGCGAACGCGTTCCAGGGCAAGTCGGCCGCGTTCACCAACGCGATGAACACGTTGAGCGCCAACTGCACCGCCGCGCAGCAGGCGGCCAGCAGCGCGACGACCGCGGTGACCGGCGGCCGCACCAAGATCCAGGGCCTGATCGACGAGTTCGTCGGCTGGGCGACCCCGCTCATGCAGGCCGCCGAGGTGGCCAAGCAGGCGGGCAACGAGGCCGCGTGGGGCCAGGCGGCCGCCGACGCCAAGGCGAAGGCCGACGACTACGCCACGAAGACCGCGCAGGAGCTGCAGAACGTCAAGGACCAGCTGACGCCGCTGGTCGGCAAGCTCAACGGGCTGGCCAAGGTGGACACCGGCGCGATGGGCTCGCTCGGCGGTGGCGTCGGCGCGCCGAACACCGGCACCTCCACCGCCAGCGCGGGTTCCGACGGCCGCAGCGGCATCGAGTCCGCGCAAAGCGGTAGCCACGGTGGCTCCGGGTCCGGCGGCGGCCACGGTGGTGGCGGTGGCGGAGGCGGCGGTGGTGGCGGAGGCGGCGGCACGCCCGTCGGTCCACGTCTGCCCGTCGCGATCCCCCCGCAGCCGGGCAGCGGTGTCGGCATCAACCTGCCGGGCGGTGCGTCGGTCGAAGCTCCGAACGAGGTCGCCGCGGCCGCGGTCCGGCAGGCGTTGTCCGCGTTGGGCACGCCTTACGTCTGGGGTGCGTCGAACCCGCCATCCGGCACGGACTGCAGTGGCCTGACGTCCTGGGCCTACGCCGCGGCGGGCCAGGAGCTGCCACGGCACTCGTCCGCGCAGGCGATCGGCGCCTCCGTACCGGATCAGAGCCAGCTTCTCCCCGGTGACCTGGTGGTCTGGAAGGGCCACGTGGCGATGGTGATCGGCAACGGGCAGATGATCGAGGCCGGTGACCCGGTGCAGATCAACCCGATCCGGACGTCCAACATCGGCATGCCGTTCATGGGCTTCTACCGGCCGACCGGCTGAGTCGCGACACCGGGGTTGTCGATCACGTAACGCCAGCACCCGTCCGGGCCGCGGCGGACGACGTCCGTCGCGGTGCCGGACACGCCCGCGTCCGGGATCGCCCAGTCCACGATCAGCAGTGCGATGTCACCGCGGACGTGGACGTCGCGGGGCGCCACCGTCATCGGCTTGCCCAGCGCCTGCAGCTCGGCGTTCGCCAGCGCACGGGCGGCTCCTGTCAACGGTTTGCCCGCCATCACCAGCAGGCCATCCGGTTCGTAGAGCCGTTCGACCTCGTCGGGGTCGAACGAGTTGAAGGCACGCGCGAAGGCGTGCGGCATGTCGGCTGCTTCGTGGACACTGGTCATGTGGACAGCGAAGCGAACGCGTACGCAGGTCACCAAATGGAAACCTGGGACTCCGCGCTGGTTCCCGACACACGGGGCCGCACCGACCGGCCGTCACCGGACTGCCCGGTCGAGGTCGCGCTCGACGCGATCTCCGGCCGGTGGACGACGCTGGTGCTGCGTGAGCTGATGCACGGACCGCTGTCGTTCAGCGAGCTGCGATCACGGCTGCCTTCGTTGTCCGCCAAGGTCCTCAGCGAGCGGCTGCACGGACTGGCCGACCGGGGGCTCGCCGAACGTTCCCGCACCACCGGCTTCCCGACGCACACCGGCTACCGGCTGACCGAGCGCGGGCTTGCCTTGCGGCCGTTGCTGATCGCGCTCTACGACGTCGGCAGCGAGCTGCTCACAACGGCAGCTCGAGACTGACCTTGACCAGGTCGAACACCGGCATCGTGTCGAACCGCTTCACGTTCGGGTCCTCGAGGAACATGCCGCGCACCAGGTCACGGCAGTGCGCCATGCTGTCGCACGCCAGGATGACCGCGTAGTCCCATTCGCCCGCGGTCGCGTAGCACTGCTGGACGTTCGGGTCGGCGGTCATCCGGTCGCGGATCTCCGCGTGGTGCTCGACCGACTCGCGGTCGATCGTGACCAGCACGAGCGCGAGCATGCCGCCCACCCGTTCCTGGTCGAGCACCTCGACCTGCCTGGCGATCAGCCCTTCCTTGCGGTAACGCGTGATCCTGCGTTGCACCGCACTCGGCGAGAGCCCGACCCGCTCGCCGAGGTCGTGCAGAGTCTGGGTGGAGTCGCGCTGCAGGAGGGTCAGCAGGTGGCGGTCGATGTCGTCCAGCGTCACGCAACAATTTTGCGTCTCGGCGCGAAAACTTTCAATCGCGATCACGTCCGCGCTGGCTAGCGTCACGGCCATGGATCTCAGACTCGACCAGATCGAACGCCTCGCCCAGACCCTCGACCCGGTGTTCCGCGACAGCCCGCAGTTCACCGCCACCTTCGGGACACGAGACGTCCTGCTGAAGGTCGAGACGATGAACCCGTTGCGCTGCTTCAAGGGCCGTGGTGCGCTCGCCTTCGTCGACTCGGTCGAGTGGGGCGTCACCGTGATCGTCGCGTCGAGCGGGAACTTCGGCCAGGCGATGGCCTACGCCTGCGGCCGAAGGGAAATCCCGATCGAGGTGTTCCTGCCGGAGAACGTCAACCCGGCCAAGCTCGCCGCGATCCGCTCCTTCGGCGCGAAAGTCCACCTGTCCGGAGTGGACACGGACGCCGCCAAGCGGAACGCCCACGAGTACGCGGGCCAACGATCCGACCGGCTGATGGTCCGCGACGGCAACGAGTCCCTGATCGCCGAAGGCGCCGGGACCATCGGCGTGGAACTGCTGCGGTCCGGGCCACTGGACACAGTGGTGGTTCCGGTCGGCGACGGGGCCCTGATCAACGGGATCGCCCGCTGGGTCAAGGCCCACTCACCGTCCACACAGGTCATCGGCGTCGGCTCGACCGGCGCGCCCGCCATGGTGCGGAGCTGGCGGGCGGGCAGGTCCGTCGCGCACCCGGCCGACACGATCGCCGAAGGCATCGCGATCGGCGACCCGCTGCCGCAATCCGTGCGGTGGGTGCACGAACTCGTCGACGACATGGTGCTCGTCGACGATTCCGCGATCCTCACCGCGATGGGACAAGCACTACGCGGCCTCGGCATCCTCCTCGAACCCTCGGGCGCCGCAGGCCTCGCAGCCGTCGGCGGTGTCCCCGGTGAACGGGTCGCGGTCGTGCTCACCGGGGCGAACGCCCGGCCGGGCCAATTGGAGGCGGTCCTGGCCGCGTGAGGAACCGCCGACCTCGATCGACGGCACCGGCAGCAGCCTGATCCGCACGTGGAACTCGCGTCCGGGCAACGCCAGGATCTGTTCCACCACAAGGAAGATGAGCAGGACGAGCAGGGTGAAAGTCGCCACAAGGGCTCCTCTGACTGCCTGAGTAGCTGGATCGCCTCCCCCGCGCGGCAGTCATAGCGCGTCGCCCAGGTTACCGGACCGAGCCGGGCGCGGGCTAGCGCAAACGGGGCTTTGCCTGCGCCGGGAACGCCGCGAGCCATAGACTCCGCGTGTGGGGAATGAGGATCACGTCCAGGACGAACTGGACCGGCTCGGCCGCAGCGTCGCCGAGACGGGGGACCGCGTCGCCGCCGTCGTCGGCCGGTCCGGCCCGATCATCGGCAAGGCGGCCTCCGGTGACAACGCGATCAGCGTGTCGGTCAGCCCTGGCGGGATGTTGCGCGCCGTCGACCTGCAGCCCGCCGTGCTCGCCAGGCACGCGGACGAGGTCGCGCGCGAGGTGATGCGACTGGCGGCGCAGGCGACCAAGATCGCCAACAACCGGATGCACACGTCGATGCGCCAGGTGGTCAGCCCGGCAGCGAGCCGGAACCTGGCCGAGCTCGGCATGCCGGACGAGCCGCTGCCCCACGACGAGCACGAGCCCGACGAGTTCGGCGGTGTGCTGTCGTGACCGAGCCGCCCGTCGACGAACTCGTCCAGCAGGCCGAACTGCGCCGCAGGGCCAGTGCGGACCTGCAGCGCCGGGTCGCCTCGATCGTCGCGACCGCACGCGACCCCGAAGGCCTTGTCGAGGCGACCACTACGGCAAGCGGCGAGTTGAAGTCACTGCGCCTGCAGCAGGCCGCGCTGCACCGGGGCGTCCGCTGGCTGTCCGAGACGATCATGGCGACAGCGCACCAGGCCGCCGAGTTCGCCAGGCAACGCAGCCTCAACCAACTCGCGCTCGTCCTCGGCGACGACGCCGCGGCGCAGCTGGAAGGGGCGATGGGCGTGGCGCCCGCACGCGCCGCCGGCTGGGACGTCATCGGCGACCGAGCCCCGGCCACCCCGTCGTACCCAGGGACAACTGCCAGGTCGCCTGCTGGGCCCGCCCATGTCGAGGAAGAGGACGACGACGTGTTCACGTTCGATCCTTCGTCGCTGCGCAGCGACCGGTGATCGACGGTATTGCCAAAACCCGTAGGCTGCCCGCGACCGGTGTGCCCACAATCGCACCGGCGGGATCGACTGGGATCGTGCAGGAGAAGGCGGAGGGCCAATGGCTCAGGACATCGTCCCGATCGAGCTCGGGCTGCCCCAGGGCGACGTCGTCACCCTCTGGGCACCGCGCTGGCGGGAGGAAGGCGAGGACTGGGAGGCGTTCCTCGGTGACGAGGAAGACCTGTACGGGTTCCCAGACGCGGCTCACCTCGCGGCGTTCGTAAGGACAGCACAAGAGCACGACCTGATCGACCACCCCGCGTGGCCGGTCGTGCCGAAGCTGACTGTCGGCGAACTGCTGCCCGACGAGGAGCACCAGTACGACCTGGTCGGCGTGCCCGAGCTGGCGGCACAGGAGCCGGACACGTGGACGCTCGACGAACTCGCCGGGATCGTGGCGATCGTGCGTTCGCTCGCGGACGTGTGCGAACTCGACGTGGTCAACGAGGTCCTGGGCGCCGCCGAGGGCTTCGACGTGCTCGACCAGGGCACCCTGGCGTTCACCGGCCGGGACGGCGAGCGGCGCTGGACCGAACTGGCCGAGACGATCGTCGAGCGCTGGGACGAGGTCCTCGACGCGATCGACGACGTGGTCGCCGTGCCCGAGGTGGACGAGGCCACGCTGGCCGTCGCGGCCGAGGAGCTGGCCAAGATCCAGGCCGAGGCCGAGGCGGCCGAGGAAGCGGACGTCGAGGACGACGAAGCCGAAGCGGTCGACGACGAGGACGCCGAGCCGGAGCCGGTCGGCTTCTGGGGCGAGGTCGGCATCGACCCGATCAAGATCGTCACCGACGGGTCCGAGCACTACACCTTGCGCTGCTACCTCGACGACGAGCCGATCTTCCTCGGCAGCGAAGGCAAGATCGACGTCTTCCCGACCGCACGGGCACTCGGCCGGTACATCGCGTCCGGTGAGATCGGCGACAACGACCTCGCCGAGGTCTCGACCTGGGACGACGTGGTCACGAAGGCCACCGACGGCGCGCTGGAGATCGAGGTCGGCGAGGAGAACACCTACGTGTTCCAGGGCCTGGCCGACGACCTGGCCGAAGGCCCGAACTCGATCGACCCGACCCAGCTCGAACTCGCGGTCGAACTGCTGCGGGACGCCGCCGACTGGGCCGAGGACAAGTCCGTCGACGAGGCGCTCGCCGAGTCGGAGACCCTCGGCTGGCTGGTGTCGTTCGTGCTCTCGCCCGACCCGACCAGGCTGGTGCCGAGCCCGCCGTTCGACGCCGAGGTCGAGGCGTGGCAGGCGCTGGTGAACGCGTTCGAGGACCGCCTCGAAACCCACTGAGGTTTGAGCAACGAAGGCCACATTGGGTGCACCAGACGCAACCAATGTGGCCTTCGTTGCACAACTGGCAGGGGGTCAGGCCTCGGAGGGGTGGCGGCTCGCTTCGTCGACCAGTGCCGCGTAGCCGGGCTTGATCACGGTGTTGATCAGGTCGAGCCGCTCGTCGAAACCGATGAACGCCGACTTCATCGCGTTCACGGTGAACCACCGCAGATCGGCCCAGCCGTAGCCGAAGGTGTCCACCAGCGCGGCCATCTCGCTGGACACGCTGCACCCGCTCATCAGGCGGTTGTCCGTGTTGACCGTCACCCGGAACCGGAGCTCGGTCAGCAGGCCGATCGGGTGCTCGGCGATCGACGCCGCCGCACCGGTCTGGATGTTCGACGACGGGCACATCTCCAGCGGGATCCGGCGGTCCCGCACGTAGCTGGCCAGCCTGCCGAGGTGGGCCGTGCCGTCGGGGTCGACCTTGATGTCGTCCATGATCCGCACGCCGTGCCCGAGCCGTTCGGCGCCGCAGTGCTGGATCGCCTCCCAGATCGACGGCAGGCCGAACGACTCACCGGCGTGGATGGTGAAATGTGCGTTCTGCTGGCGCAAATACTCGAAGGCGTCCAGGTTGCGCGTGGGGGGGAACCCGGCTTCCGGCCCGGCGATGTCGAACCCGACCACGCCGTGGTCGCGGTACCGCACGGCCATTTCCGCGATCTCCGCCGAGCGGGCGTTCTGCCGCATCGCGCACAGCAGCGTGCCGATCCTGATCTTGCCGCCGGTCGCCTTCTCCCCCTCGCGGAAGCCCGCTTCGACCGCCTGGATGACCGTGTCGAGGTTCAGGCCCTTCTCGGTGAACAGCTCGGGGGCGTAGCGGACTTCGGCGTAGACGACACCGTCGTCCGCGAGGTCCTGTGCGCATTCGGATGCCACCCGAACGAGGGCTTCCTCACTCTGCATCACCCCGCACGTGTGCGCGAAAGTCTCCAGGTAACGCTCGAGCGTGCCCGCGTTGGCCGCTTCGGTGAACCACTGCCCCAGCTCGGCCTCGTCGGTCGTGGGAAGATCGACATAGCCTGACGCGTCGGCGAGTTCGATCACCGTGCTCGGCCGCAGGCCGCCGTCCAGATGGTCGTGCAGCAACACTTTGGGGGCACGTCTGATCGCGTCGGGGGTGACCGGGTTCGGGTTCGACATGCCAGTACGTTACCCGCCCCTGCCGTCACCCGATCGTGTCCAACCGTGCCCACGTACTGTGTCCACTCGGTCATCGCCCGTACCGGGCGCCGTACCGCCGAACGGCCCAATCGGCCGAGATCATCTAACACGAAACTAACGGGTGGTGTATGGACGCGTTTTGGGACTGGCTAGGCTCCCCTGCGTCTCCCCTCCCCAGGACGAAGGTCACCTCCGTGAACGAGAACAACAACGCCACGGTGTCGTTCGACCGGATGCGCAACATGCTGACGCGCGCGGCCGAGATCCGTGAAAGCGAACAGCAGCAGGTGTTCGACGCACTGGACGAGATCCACGCGCGGCTCTCGCCGCTGGACTCGCTCGGTTCGGTGCGCAAACGCTTGTCCGAGCTGCCGGACCGCACCGAGGTCGGCGTGATCGCCGAGCGCCTGGACGAGGCGATGGCGAAGCTCGAGGCCCAGGACACGGCCATCGCCAGTCTCGCGCGTGCGGTCGAGTCGATCGTCGACAAACTGGCCACCCCCTTCGCCCAGCTCGACGGCCGCCTCGACGGCGTCGTCGGCAAGATGGAGGGCGTCGTCGGCCGGATGGACGGTCTCGAGGACAAGCTGGCGAACATCCACCGGCGGATCGACTCCCTCGACGGGCACCTCGACAAGCAGGACGCCCGGATCGACACCCTGCCCGGCCAGGTCCACGTGCCGGTCAAGGAGCGCATCGACACGCTCGAAACCGCGCTGCGCGGCCGTCTTGACGAGGTCGACGAAGGCGTGCACGAGCACCTCGACGGCACCAAGGACGCGCTGCACCGGCATGTCACCGAGGTCAACGACGGGCTCGCGCACAAGCTCGACGAGACCCGCGACACGGTCAACTCGACCCGCGACAAGCTCACTTCGGCCGTGTCCGACTCCCGCGAAGCCCTGAACTCCGCGGTCGCCGAGTCGCGTGACTCGCTCTCGTCGGCCGTCAGCGACTCCCACGACTCGCTTTCGTCGGCTGTCACCGACTCTCGCGACTCGCTGGTGAGCTCGCTCGGCGACACCCGCGCGGGAATCACCCACTCCCTGGACGAGGCCCGCACCGCGCTCAACGCCGCGCTGGAGGAGACCAAGGAGACGATGGACGCCAGCGACCGGCTCGAAGCCCTCGCGCAGCGCCTGGAGCAGGCTCTCGGCCGTCTCGACGACATGGCGACCAGGCTGGACACCGTGGAGGACGGCTTCGCGGCCCGCCTCGGTGAGCTCGGCGGGACCTTGGAGCAGAGCCTGACCAAGGTCCAGGGGACGCTGGCCGCTCAGCCGGACACCACCGTGGTCACCTCGCTGGTGAAGAAGAGCAACGAGGAGACCGAGCGGCGGATCGGCGGTCACCTCGACGAGGCCATGGCTACCTTTGCCGAGCTGATGATGGGTGGTGGCCCGGCCATGCCCGCGGCTCCGCCTTCGACGCTGCCTCGTCAGCAGCGCCGCGCCCGTGGCAGCAAGAAGGTCAACGGCGAGAAGCCGCGCATGGAAGAGCTCGAGGAAGCCGACTCCGGCGACGACAACTGACAAACCCCAGCTCAGCTCTCGTGAGTGGAAAACGGGTTGGAACCCGTGAAACACTCACGAGGGCTGAGCCGGGTGTTCAGCGGACAGTGTCGATCACGAGTTTCCGCTCGGCTGGCGCGTTTCCGATGCTGTACGCGCCTTCCAGCGCTTCCAGTGCGGCTGAAACAGCGTCAGGTGTGTCCGTGCGCAGTTCCAGGAGCGGGTCGCCCTGGGCGACCTGGTCGCCGGGCTTCGCGAGGCACATGACGCCCGCAGCGTGCTGCACGGCGTCTTCCTTGCGGGCTCGTCCCGCTCCCAGTCTCCACGCCGCTACGCCGACGGCGTAGGCGTTCAGGTTCGCCAGGACACCTGTCTCGGGGGCGGTCACGGTGTGCACGTGTTTCGCTTTCGGGAGCGCGGCTTCAGGATCGCCGCGCTGGGCGCTGATCATTCGCGCCCACGTTTCGTATGCCCCGCCGTTCGCCAGGACCTCGGCTGGGTCTGTGCCGATTCCCGCCAGGGTGAGCATTTCCCTTGCCAGAGCCACCGTCAGGTCGATGACGTCCTGCGGGCCTCCGCCCTTGAGGACCTCGACGGATTCCTCGACCTCGACGGCGTTGCCGACCGCGCGGCCGAGCGGCACCGACATGTCCGTCAGCAACGCCGTCACCTTGCGGCCGTGCTGCTTGCCAATTCCGACAAGGGCTTCGGCCAGTGCGCGGGCGTCGTCGACGTTCTTCATGAACGCGCCGGAGCCGACCTTCACGTCCAGCACGAGCGCGTCGGCGCCCTCGGCGATCTTCTTGCTCATGATCGAGCTGGCGATCAGCGGGATCGACTCCACCGTCGACGTGACGTCCCGCAGCGCGTAGAGCTTCTTGTCGGCGGGCGCCAGGCCGTCGGTCGCCGCGCAGACGACCGCGCCCACCTCGGTGAGCTGCCTGGTGATCTCGTCGGTCGACAGCTGGGCGCGCCAGCCCGGGATCGACTCCAGCTTGTCCAGCGTTCCGCCGGTGTGGCCGAGGCCACGCCCGGACAGCTGGGGGACGGCCGCGCCGCACGCGGCGACCAAGGGGGCCAGCGGAAGTGTGATCTTGTCACCGACGCCGCCGGTCGAGTGCTTGTCCACCGTCGGCCGGTCGACCCGCAGGTCGAGTCGTTCCCCTGAGTCGATCATCGCCTGGGTCAGCCGCGCGGCCTCCGCGGTGTCCATCCCGTTGAGGAAGATCGCCATCGCCAACGCGGACATCTGCTCGTCGGCCACCACACCGCGGGTGTACGCGTCCACCACCCAGTCGATCTGGTCGTCGGTCAGGCGGTGACCATCCCGCTTGGCCCTGATAACGTCCACAGCGGACAGTCGTTCTCGGCTCATGACCGTCAACCCTAGACGCTGGGCGGGATGAGTCCCGCCTCGTAGGCGACGATCGCCGCCTGTACCCGGTTGCGCACGTTGAGCTGCTTGAAGATCGTACTCACGTAGACCTTCACGGTCCCCTCCACCACGTGGATGTGCCCGGCGATCTCGGCGTTGGACATGCCGGTGCCGATCAGACCGAGCACCTCGCGTTCCCGTTCGGTCAGCCTGGTGACCTGCTGGGACGTCCGCAGCCGCGGGCCGCCACCGGAAAGGTGGTCGACGACACGCCGGGCGACCAGCGGCGACAGGTACGCGGCACCGGCGGCGACCGCGCGGACGCCCGCGATGATCTCGTGCGGGTCGCCGGTTTTCAGCACGAACCCGCTCGCGCCCTCGGTGAGCGCGCGGGACACATTGGCGTCATCGGCGAAGGTCGTGAGGATCAACGCCGCTGTCCCGGTGTCCCGTTCGCGGATCTCGGCGGCGGCATCGAGCCCGTCGAGGTCGGGCATCCGGATGTCGAGCACGGCCACGTCCGGCCGGTGCGCCAGCACCTGCTCGACCACGGCACGCCCGGTGCCCGCCTCGGCGACGACCTCGATGTCCCCGGCTGACGCGAGAATCGTGCGTACACCCATGCGTACGACAGGCTCGTCGTCGGCGAGCACGACTCGGATCATCTTCACATCCTATGGACCTCGTACGAGCAGGGTCTTGTCCACGAGGACACCGTCACGGAAGCACAGCCTGTACAAGTCAAGGCGACGCTCGTCGAACGGGTTGACGTGCGTGCCGTAGTGCCGACAGGTCGGGTTGGCTGTGTCGTCCACCCTGGTCCTCGACGGCACCAGGTCGAGGACCTCGGCCTCGGGCTGCCCGATCCGCAGGCGTTCGAAGTCGGCGGGGGCCAGCGTCGAGGACACCGCGTCGTACACGAGGTAGGCCAGCGCCGGGATCACCAGCGCACCGGCGATCCCGGCGGCGAGCAACATCGTGCGCCGGGCGCTGTGCCGCACTCGTTGTTCCACGAGCCTGCGGTGACTGGTCGACGTGATCGTTGTGACGGGTTCGTCCGGCAGGTGCACGACGACCGCGAACCCGCCATTGGACGTGGGTCTCGCGTCGAACCGGCCGCCGACGAGCGTGACTCGCTCCGCGAGCCCGAGCAGTCCATAGCCACTCCCCGTCGTGTCGGCGGACCGTTGTGCTGGTTCGTTAACGACGTTCAGGTCGATGCCGTCGCGTGTGGACCGCAGGGACACGTCGACAGCGGAGCCGGGGGCGTGCTTGATCGCGTTGGTGAGTGCTTCGGTGAGCACTCGGTGGATCGTGCGTGCGATCACGGCATCCGGTTGTCCTGCGCCGGTTACGGTCAGGTCGATGTCCACCCCGGACTTCCGTACGCGGTCCACGACGTCCTCAACGGACTCGACGACGTCGTCGCTCTCGGCGCGCAGCAACCGGACGACGTCGGCAAGGCGTTCCGCAGCCGCGGTGACACTCGCCCGTGCCGCACCGGCAGCCGCACGCTGTTCAGCGGGAAGGCTGGCCGAGACCTCGAGCGCCCCGACCGTCACCGCCGCCCGAGCGAGTTCGTGGCCGACCAGGTCGTGCATCTCCGCGGCGAGCCGTGCCCGTTCCCGGATACGCGCCTGGTCGGCCTCCCGCTCCCACTGTTCGGCGCGGTCCCAGCCTGCCTGGACCATCTCGGCGTACCGGCGTCGATAGCGACCGATCGACCACGGCACCACGCCGAACACCGCAGTACCCGCCACAGCGGCGATGGACGTGTCCGCCCCACCCCACACAAGGCCGCCGAGCACCCCGGTGGCAACGGCTGCCGACAACGCGACAACGCCCTGATGACCGGTTGTCGCGTGCTTGCCAGCGAGGAAGCTGAGCGTGATGAGCCCGAAGGACAGCGTGAACGTGCTCACGGTGCTGTCCACCGACACCCGGGAGAAGAAGGAAACCTGCCACGCGGCGAGCGCCACGACGACCACAGCAACGGGCCTGCGGCGAACCAGCACCACGCACGCCGCGAGCACAGCCAAGTACGCGATCGCCTCCCACACGGGCATGCGCCCAGGCAACGAGGTCACCACGGCCCACAAGACCGGCAGGGCGGTCAGTACCCACAGGCTCAACGCACGCACGATCTGCATCATCTCCCCAACAGCAGCGCGCCGCCTGACCGCGCCCGCATTCGTGCCACAACGGGAGTCATCACCCGCGCCAACGGCCCTGCGACCAATGCAACGCCCGCACCCAACAGCAAACCGACGAGAACATCGTGCGGATAATGCACGCCCTCGACAACACGGGCCACAGCAACCAGAACCGCCAGGACGACGGCAACAACGCCGAGTACTCGATGCACCAATATCAGCCCGACCGCGGCGGCACCGGCGATTGTGGCGTGATTGCTCGGAAACGACCAGTCGCCGACCTCCGGGCAGGCCGCGAGTCCGCGACACGGCCGTTCCTCCTTGACGAGGACCTTGAGGACCTCGCTGACCAGGTACGCGAACGCGACCATCAGCGGAGCGACGACCGCCAGCGACATCCGCGCCGGGCCTTGGCGCCGTGCACGGAACCAGACAATCGCGTAAGTCAGAACGAATCCACCGATGATCGCCTCGGCGGCAGTGTTGGCGATTTCCTCCATGCATTCGACGCTATGGAAATCACCTTGCCCCCACCGCTGCCCGAAGGCACCGGTCACCCTTTGCTTTCGACAGGTCTGCCGACCTGTCCTTCAGCGGCGTTGTGTCCGCAGGTGGATGCGTTCACCCTGCTTGCCGAACAGGCTGAGCACCTCGCAGCCGCCGCGCCCGGCCGCACCGAACCAGTGCGGGATCTGGCAGTCGAACTCCGCCGCCTCGCCCGCGCCCATGACGAAGTCCTGCTCGCCCAGCCGCACCCGGAGTTTCCCGGAGAGCACGTAGAGCCATTCGTAACCCGCGTGCACCCGCAGATGCGGTTCCTCGTCGTGCGCGGGGATGGTCAGTTTGTACGCGCGGGGCTCGCTTTGGTGGCGTGACAACGGGATCAGGACCCGGCCGCCCGACTTCGACGGCTGCTGGGGGATCCGCGGGTCCACGATCCGGGGCGCGGCGACGATCTCGTCGAGCGGGATGCCCAGCGCCGCCGTGACCGGCAGGAGCAGCTCAAGGCTCGGTTTGCGCTGTCCCGACTCCAGTCTGGACAGCGTGCTGGTCGAGATGCCGGTCACCCGTGTGAGGTCGGCGAGGCTGACGCCCTTCTTCTCCCGGGCGCGGCGCAGGCGCGGGGCGATCTGCTCGATCACGGCGTCGACTGTCGGCTGGCCGTCCATGCCACCAATGTATCCCGGAATCGGCAACGCCCTTTGCCGGAAGTCGGTCGCTGTCCCGATCCTTCCGGTGGAGGTGATCCGAAATGGACAAGAGGGTGCCGGTCGGGGTGTACCTGCTGGGGTTCAGCCTGTTCGCGATGGGCACGGCGGAGTTCCTGCTGGCCGGGGTGCTCCCGGCGGTCGCGGCGGACCTGGAGGTCACGTTGTCGTCGGCCGGGATGTTGATCACGGCGTTCGCGTTGGGTGTCGTGGTCGGCGGGCCGCCGTTCGCGGTGCTGAGCCTGCGCTGGCCGCGTCGCACGGCACTGGTCGCCAGCCAGGCCGTGTTCGCGGCCAGTGTCGCCGTCGGGCTGCTCGGCGACTACCAGACCCTGCTGGTCACGAGGGTGATCTCGGGTATCGCCTACGCCGGCTTCTTCGCCGTCGCGTCCGTGACCGCGATCAGCCTGGTCACGCCGGACCGCAACGCCCGCGCGTCCGGAGTCGTGGTCAGCGGCCTGAGCGTCGCCATGGTCGCCGGTGGCCCCGTGGGCACGCTGATCAGCCATTTCACCGACTGGCGCGGCGGCTTCTGGGTCGTGGTGGCACTGACCGCCGCGGGCATGGCCGGGTGCCTGCTCGGGCTTCCCGCGACCAGGAGCGCGGCACGGCCGAGCGTGTCCCGTGAGCTGGCCACGATGCGCGAACCGCGGCTCTGGGGCATGTTCGCGATCACGATCCTGACCACGGCGGCGTACATGATCACGTTCAACTACCTCGCGGCCATCCTCGCCGGCATCACGGGCGTGCCCGAGGTGTGGATCCCGGCCGTCCTCGCCCTGTTCGGCGTCGGTGCCTTCGCCGGTCTGTCGATCGGCGGCAGGATCTCCGACCGGCGCCCGCACTTCGCGTTGCTCACCGGCGCGGCGTCGACCGTGGTGCTGTCGCTCGTCCTGGTGGCCGGGATCGAGCACGTCCTGGTGGTGGTGCCCGTGGTGTTCCTGCTGGGTGTCGGCGCGTTCCTGCTGAACCCGGCGATCTACGGGCGGGTCTTCGCGATCGCGTCCGCCGCGCCGACGCTCGCCGGGGCCACCACTGTGTCCGCGTTCCAACTGGGGATCAGCCTCACGCCCGTCTTCGCGGCGGTGTCGCTCACGCAAGGCGCCGCGCTGACGTCCGTGAGCCTGATCGGCGCCGCCATGGCCCTGGTCGCCGTCCCGGTCATCCTCCTCGACCGGGCAGGTCTTCGGGACCGAAAGCGTCCGGAAGCACTTCGCTCATAGGCAGAATCCCGCGAGGCGTGTCCAGCAGGCAGTCCGGGCCGCCGAACTCGTAGATGATCTGACGGCACCGGCCGCAGGGCATCAGCAGTTCCCCCGTGCCGCTGCGGCAAGCCACGGCGACGAAACGGCCACCGCCCGTCAGCTGCAACTGTCCCGCCATCGTGCACTCGGCACACAAACCCAAGCCGTACGAAGCGTTCTCGACGTTGCACCCGGCCACGGTCCGGCCGTCCGAGACCAACGCGGCCGCGCCGACCTGGAGACCGGAGTACGGGCAGTACGCCTGGGCGGCGGCTTCGACAGCCGCCGCCCGCAACTTGTCCCAGTCCGGGGTCATGTGCCCTGGCCCCGGCGGTAGATGAACCCGTCCGCTTGAGGCATGCGCAACCGTTGCGAGGCAACGGCAAGCACGATCAGCGTGACGAAGTGCGGTGCGTACGGCGTGAGGTCACGCGGCAACTCGTCCACCGAGTAGTAGATCGCGTACAACAACCCGGCGGCCAGCACAGCCGCGCCCGCAGCGAACCACTTGCGGCGGAACAGTTGCACGACGACCACGACCACAAGCAGCAGGACCGCCGCGTACAGCAACGCCAACACGGCCGGGCCACGACCGGACAGCTGCAAACCGTCCGTGTAGCCGAACAACGCCGAACCACCCAGCAGACCACCAGGCCGCCAGTTGCCGAAGATCATCGCCGCGAGGCCGATGTAGCCCCGGCCGTTGGTCTGGTTCTCCAGGTAGTCGGCGCCGTCCTTGAGCAGCACCAGCGACGCGCCACCCATACCGGCGAGGCCGCCGGAGATCAGCACCGCCGTGTACTTGAAGGCGTACACGTTGACACCCAACGACTCCGCCGCCGTCGGGTTCTCACCGCACGACCGCAGCCGCAGGCCGAACCTGGTGCGCCACAGGATCAGGTAGCTGATCGGCACCAGCAGGATCGCGATCATCGTCAGCGGCGCGACCTGGGTCAGCAGGCCGCGCAGGATCCCCGCCACGTCCGACACGACCACGCGCTGCTCGGATTCCAGATCAGCCAGCCAGCTGGTGATCCCGGTCGCGGAGTACGTGTCGAACTTCGGCACGACCGGCGACTGCCGCGGGTTGCCCGACATCGGCTGGAAGACCAGGTGCGCCAGGTATTTCGCGACACCGAGGCCCAACAGGTTGATCGCCACGCCGGACACGATGTGGTTCACGCCGAACGTCACGGTCGCGATGGCGTGCAGCAGACCGCCGACCGCGCCGAACAGGATCGCCGCCAGCAGGCCGACCCACACCCCGCCGTAGTACGAACCGAACGCGGCACCCCACGTCCCGAGGATCATCATGCCCTCGAGACCGATGTTCACCACGCCCGCGCGTTCCGCCCACAAGCCACCGAGCGCGGCGAGCAGGATCGGCAGCGCCAGCCGCAGCGCGGTCTGCGTGGTGGTCGACGACGTCAGGTCGACGTTGCCGGTCAGGTACGAAGCCGTGGCCAGCACGGCGATCGCCCCGACGGCCCAGAGCACACCGGTGAGCCAGCCGGGGATCCTGCGGCGCTTCGGCGGCGGGGCGACGTGGACCGGCCCGGTGACCGGGTTGTCCGCGATACCGGCGGCCATCAGACACTCCCTCCGGCAGCGACGTCACTCGTGTCCCTGCCGAGTTGGCGGCCGACACGGCGTTGCTCGGCGGCCAGTTCCATCCGGCGCACGATCTCGTACGCGATGACCACGGACAGCACGATCGCTCCCTGCATGATCGTCGTGATCTCCTGCGGCACACCGACGTTGTCCAGCGACACCGCCGACTTGTCCAGGAACGCCCACAGCACGGCACCCAGCGCGATACCGCCCGGGTGGTTGCGGCCCAGCAACGCGACCGCGATACCGGCGAACCCGTAACCGGCAGGCGAAGTCTGCAGGTACTCGTGGTCACGGCCCAGCAGTTCCGGCAACGCCGTCAGCCCGGCGACACCGCCGGACAGCAGCATGGCCGTCAGGATCATCTTGCGGGCGTCCACACCCCCGGCAGTCGCCGCGGTCGGCGACTCGCCGCTGGCCCTGAGCTCGAAGCCGAACCTGGTCCGGTTGAGCAGGACCCAGTAGCCGATGCCGACGAGCGCGGCGACGAACACGAACCCGAACAGCGTGCCGCCCTCGCCGAACGGGATGCCCGGCATCCAGCCCGACTCCGGAATCGGCTTGGTGGCGATGTTGTTGCCGATCTGCACACCGAACGCGTCCGTGCTGACCAGGTACGCGATCAGGCCGATCGCGATGGCGTTCAGCATGATCGTCGAGATCACCTCGGACACCCCGCGGTAGACCTTCAACAACGCCGGGACCAGCGCGTACAACGCACCGGCCAGCACGGCGACGATGATGATCAACAGAGTGTGCAGCACGGGCGGCAGCACTGTCCCGCCGCCGACGATGGCCGCGATCACCGCGGCGAACCGGTACTGGCCCTCGACACCGATGTTGAACAGGTTCATCTGGAAGCCGATGGCCACGGCCAGACCGGCCAGGTAGTACACGGCGCCGCTGTTGAGCGTGTCGATCGCGGTGGTGCCGCGGAAGAGCTGACCGAGCATCGCGCCGAACGCGTCGAGCGGGTTGTCGCCCGAGATCAGCAGCGCGATGGTGCACAGCAGGACCGAGAACAGGATCGCCAGCGCGGGCGGCAGCAGCTTGCCCCGCAGGGTCGTCTTCACTTTAGCTAGCCTCCCTTGCCGCGGAGCCGGTCATCGCGGAGCCCAGGTCCTCGGCGGTGACCGTCGCGGGATCCTCCTCGGACACCAGACGGCCGCGCAGCATCACCACGATCCGGTCGGACAGGCCGATCAGCTCGTCGAGGTCCGCGGAGATCAGCAGCACCGCGAGACCGTCGGCCCTGGCCCGGCGGATGTGTTCCCAGATCAGCGCCTGCGCGCCGACGTCGACGCCGCGGGTCGGGTGCGAGGCGATCAGCAGCTTCGGGTCACCGGACAGCTCACGGCCGACCACGAGCTTCTGCTGGTTGCCGCCCGACAACGCGGCCGCGGCCACGTCGATGCCCGGGGTGCGCACGTCGTAGGCGTCCACGATGCGCTGCGTGTCCTGCCTCGCGCCCGCGATGTCCAGCCACTGTCCCCTTGAGACCGGCTTGCGGGTCTGGTAGCCGAGCACCCGGTTGGCCCACAACGGCTGTGTCAGCAACAGGCCGTGCCGGGTGCGGTCCTCGGCGACGTAGCCGATCCCGGCTTCCCGGCGGGCGAGCGTGCCGAGTTTGGTGATGTCCTTGCCGTCCAGCGTGACCGTGCCCGCGCTGCCCCGGCGCATGCCCATGATCGTCTCGACCAGCTCGGTCTGGCCGTTGCCCTCGACACCGGCGATGCCGAGCACCTCACCGGAGTGCACGACCAGCCCGATGTCGTCGAGCACGGCACGAGCCGATCCCGCCTCCTCCAGCCGCAGGCCGGAAACCGTGAGCACGGCCTTGTCGGTCACGGTGGACTCGCGGGTCTCCGGGCTCGGCAGCTCACTGCCGACCATCATCTCGGCGAGCTGACGCGAGCTGGTCGTCTTCGGGTCCGCGGTGCCGACCGTGGTGCCACGCCTGATCACCGTGATCGAGTCGGCGATGGTGCGCACCTCGTCCAGCTTGTGCGAGATGAAGATGAACGTGAAGCCGTCCCCGCGCATCTGCCGCACGGTGTCGAACAGGTCGTCGACCTCCTGCGGCACGAGGACCGCTGTCGGTTCGTCGAGGATCACGATCCGCGCACCGCGGTAGAGGACCTTGACGATCTCGACCCGCTGCCGGTCGGCGACACCGAGGTACTCGAGCGCGATGTCCAGGTCGGCGGTCAGCCCGGTCCGCTTGGCCAGTTCGGCCACCCGCTTGCGCGCCTTGGCGCCGATGCCGTGCAGGCCCTCCGCGCCGAGCACGATGTTCTCCAGCACGCTCAGGTTGTCGGCGAGCATGAAGTGCTGGTGCACCATGCCGACGCCGACCTTGATGGCGTCGGACGGGTTGCGGAACCGCACCGGTTCGCCGTTCACCTTGATGGTGCCCTCGTCCGGGTGGAGCATCCCGTACAGGATCTTCATCAGCGTGGACTTGCCCGCGCCGTTCTCGCCGCAGACCGCGTGCACCTCGCCGGTGCGCACTGCGAGGTGGATGTCGCTGTTGGCGACCACCCCGGGGAATCGCTTGGTGATTCCCTCCAGCTCAACGGCCAGGTCGTCAGCCATCTTCGCCTCCCAGGAAAAACCTCGTGAGTGTTTCCACGGGTTCTAACCCGGGACAACACTCACGAGGTTCACCAGCTTGTACGGACTTCAGTTGGACGGCTTGTCCGAGACTGTGATCTTGCCGTCGATGATCTGCTGCTTGTACGCGTCCAGCGTGGCCTTGATGTCGTCGACCTTGCCGCCGGAGGTGGCGTAGCCGATGCCGTCGACCTTCAGGTCGAAGCGCTTGGGCAGCGAGTCCAGCGTGTTGCCCGCGACGGCGCGGACGAAGTCGTACACCGCGACGTCTACACGCTTGAGCATGGACGTGATGATCACGTCCTTGGAGTTCTCGACCGTCTTCTGGTTGTACTGGTCGGAGTCGACCCCGATGGCCAGCGCGTTCTTGGACTTCGCGGCCTCGAACACGCCCTTGCCCGACGCGCCCGCGGCCTGGTAGACGACGTCGGCGCCACGGCTGATCTCACCGGCGGCGACCACGTTGCCCTTGGCGGGGTCCTGGAAGCCGGTGAAGTCACCGGCCGGGGTGATGTACTCGGACTCGATCTTGGCGTCCGGGGCGGCGGCCTTCACGCCCTGCTTGAAGCCCGCCTCGAACTTCTGGATCAGCGGGACGTTCACGCCGCCGACGAAGCCGACGTGGCAGCCCTTGCTCTTGTGGGCGGCGGCGACGCCGACCAGGAACGAGCCCTGCTCCTCGGCGAAGACCAGGCCGGTGACGTTCGGCAGCTTGACGGTGTCGTCGTCGACGACCGCGAACTTCACGTTCGGGAAGCTCTTGGCGACCGCCTCGACCGACTTGGCGTACGCGAAACCGACCGCGATGATCGGGCTGAAGCCTTCCTGCGCGAGCTGGCGAAGACGGCTCTGCTTGGCGTCCTCGGTCTCGTTCGGCGCGGCGGTGAGCTCCTTGGCCTCCTTGAGACCGAAGTCGGTCTTGGCCTTGTCGAGCCCGGCGGCGGCGGAGTCGTTGAACGACGCGTCGCCACGGCCGCCGATGTCGAAGGCGAGGCCGACCTTCAGCGCGCTGGCGTCCACCTTGGCGCCGGGCGCGGTGCCGCTGCCCGATGTGGCGCCACCGCCCTGCGGAACCGGGCTGAGCTTGCAGCCCGCGGCCTGGTTGCCGCCTCCGGCGGGCGGGGTGGAGCCTCCCCCGGTGTCCTTGGCGCAGCCGGCCAGTGCGAGAGCACCGGTCAGCGCGACGGCCGCCAACGTGGTAACGCGCGATCGACGCACGACGTGTCTCCCTCCCCGCTCGGTGAGCGGCGACGAACCCCGGCCCTACTCGCCGGGAACTTGCGAATTGGCGAACCGTACCCGTCCCGTTGACCAGGTCAGCACACCACTGGCCGGGCGTAACCTAATCGTTTGCCGTCTACGCCGCTCGGATTCCGCCCGAACACACAGGGTGATCCATTTGGCACGCTCGTACCAGAACGGCCCTGGTCAGGGCGGGCCGCGGACTCAGAGAACCCGGTCGGCCTGGTCGGCGCCCGGGTTGTCGATCAGCCACTCCAACCGCTCGACGTGGCTGTGCGCGTTCGTGCCTGTTTCGTGCGCCCGCAAAGCGAGTACGTACTGCCTGGCCAGTTCGGCCTGGTGGGGTTCGCCCGGGTCGGCCGACACCACGTAGTCGCCGAGCTTGCGCAGTCTGACCTCCCGCTCCGCGTGTCCGCGGTCGCGCCGACGCCGGTGACGGACCGCGACGAAAACGAGGTGCAGCAGGAAGAACAGCACCACACAGGCCGTGAGGGCCCCGGCGAGTGACAGCACGTACGCGCCTGTCGTCGGCTCCTCGGGTACAGCGGCACGGCGTGGCACGCTGGTCGGGAATTCCTTGCCTGCCACGGCGTCGAAGGACCTGGCGAACTCCTCCACCTGCGTCGTGATCACATCCGGCCGGATCGTCTTGAGCTCGTCGGCTGTTTCCCGGCGCGGGACACGGAACTCCAGGACCTTCTTGGCCCCGGCATCGACGTCGGCACCGAAGTCGGCGCGGAAACCGGTGCCAGCGCACGAAGTGAAGCGGTAGTAGTTCCAGCTGTAGCCGTAGACGACCACCACATTGCCCGGCAGCAGCGCTGCGACCTCGCCGCACAGCGCGTCCATACCGGTCGGCAGCTGGTGCCGTACCGGTGACTTCTCCGACAGCACCGCCACGACGATCGGCCGGTCACCGAGCACCTGCCGGATCCGATCCGGGGCCACCGCGGGCGCGTCCTGTTCCACGTACACCGGACCGTGCCGGAACCCCTCGATGATCGCGCTCACCTGGCCGGTGGCACCCTCGGGCTGCGGCAAGGCGATGCACGCGATCACACCGGCCAGCAGACCCGCGACGAGCCAGCGCGGCACACCGAAGTACTTCTCGCGCGACAGAAAGCGTTTCACAGCAGGGCCAGCCCCTTCTCGGCCGCGCGTTCCGCCTCGGCCACACGCCCCTGCGCGAAGTGGTCCCGTGCCCTGGCGTACTGGTCGGCCGCGTCGGGACGGGTGATCAGGTCCAGTGCCGCGGCCAGCTCGGTGATTCTGGCGTACGCCGTTGCTTTCGCCATGCGCAGCGCGGCTTCGTCCGCCCTTCGACGCCGTCTGCGCCGGGTGAGTGCGCTGGCCAAGGCTCCGGCGCCGAGGATCACGGCCGCGCCACCCATCACCCCCGGCGCGTAGTCGGCGATCCGCTGCGCCAAGCCGCGGGGCGCCGCGGGCGGCGCGCCGAAAGGCTTGCGGTGGTTCAGTTCGGCGATCCGGCTCAGCACCCTGTCGACCCGGCTGCCGACCGTCGACCCTTCGAACATGAAGCCTCGCTCGGACTCGGCGTAGACGTAGTTCCGCGCCGCGACGAGGCGGTCCTGGTCCTCACCCGCCACCTCGACCCAATAGCCCTGTGCCACCAGGACGATGTCGTCGGGGAACTCCTTGGCCAGTGCGGGCGCGTAATCCACGAACGGCTCACCGGCCTTGAGCGGGGGCAACACCACGACCCGGGTGGAGCCGTAACTCCGGGTGACCCTGTCCGTCAGCCCCTCCGCGTTGTGGACAGGATCGCGCCGCAGCTTCTCGGCGAGATCAGCGACCTGGTCCGCAGTCGGCGGGATCACCCGGTAGGACGGCCACGCTTCGCCGATCGGCGCCTTGGCCTCCTCGCGGATCCAGCTCAGCGTGGGCCCAGTGAGGTCCATGTACGCCGTCTGTTGCCGCAACTGCGTCACGCCCGGCGGTTGGCGCCAGCCCAGCAAACCCGTCACCGTGATCACACGTATGCCCTTGCTGTCGCCCCATTTCTGCAACGGCTTGTACACGTTGTCGACGTACTGCCAGTCATTGGTGGCGAAGGGTGCGATGACCAGCCTCATGTTCGGCTTCATCTCACGGGTGACCGCGGCGACGTCGACGTCGGCGACGGCCCCGGGCGCTCGGTACACCGGTTGCGTCTCCAACGCGCTGATCGCGGCGGCGACATCCAGCTTTCCGGGTGGCGACGGGGGTTGCAGGACGGCGAGGCCGAGCGCGAGGCCGATCAGGGGAACCACCCCACCCACTTTGGCAGTGATCACCCGATCGCGTCGGCGCTTTCCGGGGACGGCGAACCGGGTGCGCGCTCAGCGCCCGGCTCGGGCCACCAGGTCGAGGCCTTCGAGGCAGATCCGCTCCGCCAGGTCGAACTCCTCCTCGGTGCGGGCTTCGGCGAGCACGCCACCTGCGGTGACCCAGCGTTCCCTGGCCTGCTTGAGCAGGGCGACCGCGCGTTCGTCAGCAGTTGGCGGCAGGACCTCGACGTGCACGCCGAGCTGGTTGTGCCGTGATCTCGCCGCGATCGCCTCGTCGTTGCTGCTGTGTTCGCGCCTGCCGAGCAACACGGGTACCAGCGCGCCCGCACCCAGCAGGGCGACCGCGCCCGCGATCAGCACCCACGTCACCGGATCCGCCTCTCCAACTCCTCGACCTGCCGCTCCACGTTCGCGCCGGACTCGTGCCCCTGCAACACGAGCACGTACTGCCTGGCCACTTCCGCCTGCTCGGCGCCCTGCGGATCGGCCGACATCACGTACTCGCCGATCCTGCTCAGCCGGGCTCCCGTCGCCAACTGCCTGCGGTTGCGCGGGGTGCGCCTGCCGACAGCCCTGGCCGCCAGGTGCAGCAGGAAGAACACCGCGACACAGGCCGCGACTATCCCACCGAGCGACAGCACGATCTCGCCCGTCGCCAGCTTGTCCGGCACGGCACCGCGTCGCGGCACGCTGTCGGGGTAGTCCTTGGCCGCCTGCGCGTCGTAGGCCAGGACGTACTCCTCGACCTGCGGGGTCAGGTCCGCGGGCGACGCCCGGTACTTCCACGCCGTTTCCGCCTTGGCGATCAGGACGAAGTCGAAGTTGGACGCGTTGACCGGGTGGTCCTCGTTGGTGAACTTGGGGCCCACGCAGAACGCCGGCTTGTAGCCCTTGCCCGGCTCGTTGCCGTAGACGATCACCAGGTTGGTCGGCACCAGGTTCGCGATGTCGTCGCACAGCTTCAGCCCGGCGGTGACCAGTGGCTTGCCGGACGGCGGCATCGGTTCCTCCGACAGGATCGCCACCACGATCGGGCGGTCGCCGAGCACCTGCCGGACGTGGTCCGCGTTCACCGTCGGCGGCGCGCCGGGCTCCACGTACACCGAGCTGTGCCGGAACCCCTCGACGACCGCGCGGACCCGGTCGGTGATCGTGACCTGACCGCGTACCAGTGCGACGCACACGATCACGCCGACCAGCACGCCCCCGACGACCCACCTCGGTACGCCGAAGTACCGATCACGCCACAGGAAGCGCTCGACCGGGCCCTGTTCGCGCTTGTTCACAGCAGGGCCAGCCCTTCGTCCGCGATGCGCTCCACCTCGGCCATCGCCTCGGCGGTGTGCGCCTGCTCGAACAGGTCACGCGCGGTCGTGTACCGCTCGGCCGCCTCCGGTGACCCGTGCCCGGCCACCGCCGTGCCGAGTTCGCTGATCCTGGCGTACGCCTTGGCTTTCGCCTTCCGCAACGCCGCCTCTTCGCGCTGCTGACGCCGCCTGCGGCGCAGTGCGAACCCGGTGAGCGCGCCGCCGCCGAGCACCACCGCCGACCCGCCCCACGCCAGCGGGGTGTAGCGGGCGATCGTCCGCGCCGGGTCGTAGGTCTCCGGTTGCGGGCGGCCGAAAGGCTTGCGACGGCTGAGTTCGTCGAGTCGCGTGAGGATGGTGGCCACGCGGCCGTCGACCGTCCCGCCCTTGCTGAAGGTGCCGATCTCGTACCGGCCGAAGGCGTAGTTGCGCGCCGAGTCGATGCGTTCCTTGTCCTTGCCCGCGACCTCAACCCAATAGCCTTGGGCTACCAAGACGATGTCGTCAGGGAATTCCCGCGCCAGTGCGGGCGCGTAGTCGACGAACGGTTCGCCCGGGTTGAGCGCCGGCAGCGCCGCGACCCGGATGGTGAGACCTGTCTTCTGCTGAATCGTTTTGGTCGACAGCGTGAACCTGTCGGCCCGGCCCGGCGCGTTGTACACGCGGTCCTGCCGCAACTTCCCGGCCAGGTCCGTGACCTGCGCCTGCGTGGGCGCGAGCACCTGGTACGCCGGGTAGGCCCGGCCGACCGGAACCCGGTTGATCTCCCTGACCGAAGCCAAAGCCGGGCCGGTGATGTCCATGTACGCCGTCTGCTGGCGCAACTCGGGCAGTGTCGACGGCCCCCACCTCGTGTACAGGCCCTCCACTGTGATCAGTCGCACTTTCCTGGCGTCCGCCCATTTCTTCAGCGGCTCGGACACCTGTTCGTAGTGCTCCTCGTCCTTGTAGCCCTGTTCGAACGGCGCGATGAGCAGTTTCGTGTCCGGCCCCATCTCGCGCTTCACCACGTCGACGTCGATGTGCGTGACCACGCCGGGAGCCCGGTAGACCTGCTGGGTCTCCAACGCCCTGATGGCCGCCGGAACGTCGAGCTTGGGCACGTCAGCGGGCTGGAGGGCGGCGACGCCGAGGACGAGACCGATCAGAGGGACCACGGCCGACAGCCTGTCACCGCGGAGGCGGCCCTGCGGGCATTTGGCGCAACCGGGGTGTTCGGTGGGTCACAGACGCCAGCCGCTGGTTGGGCCAGCCGCGGACGACCGGACTAGCATCCCTCGGGTCAAGGCGCGGTGGGTAACCGTCCCGGTTGGACTCCCAGCCCATCCCAGCCGGAGCCAGCGATGTTGGAGGCTAGAGAGCCGATGTCCGCCGAAGCCGCTGAGGTGTCGCGGCCCAGCCGACGCGGGACGCTGTACCGCGGTGACCCGGGTATGTGGTCTTGGGTGGCGCACCGGATCACCGGTGTGCTCACGTTCTTCTTCCTGTTCGCCCACGTGCTGGACACCGCGCTGGTCCGGGTGTCGCCGCAGGCCTACAACGAGATCATCGAGACGTACAAGACGCCTCTGGTCAACCTGATGGAGGTCGGCCTGGTCGGCGCGGTGCTCTACCACGCGCTCAACGGCGTGCGGGTGATGCTCGTGGACTTCTGGGCCAAGGGGCCGCGCTACCAGAAGCAGATGCTCTGGGGCATCCTCGTGGTCTGGCTGCTGGTGATGGTGCCCGGCGCCTACTTCATGCTGGTCCGGACCGTCACCGAGATGTTCGGGGGCTCGTGATGACACTCGCTCTGGACAAGCCGCGGACACCGCGCCGCCCCGCCGCCCGGCGCAACAACTGGGAGCTGGCCAGCTGGGTCTTCATGCGCGTGTCCGGCGTCGCGCTGCTGGTCCTCGTGCTCGGCCACCTGCTGATCATGAACATCCTCGACGGTGGTGTGCACCGGATCAACTGGGGCTTCGTGGCCGGCCGCTGGTCGTCGCCGTTCTGGCAGTTCTGGGACCTGGCCATGCTGTGGCTCGCCGAGATCCACGGCGGCAACGGCCTGCGCACGATCATCAACGACTACGCCCGCAAGGACGCCACCCGGTTCTGGCTGAAGGTGCTGCTGTACGTCTCGATGGTGCTGATCCTCGCGCTCGGCACGTTCGTGATCTTCACGTTCGACCCGAACTTCGACGCCTGATCCACCCCCACCACGAAGGCGAATCAACGAATGCAGTTCCACAAGTACGACGTGGTGATCGTCGGTGCCGGTGGCGCCGGCATGCGCGCCGCGATCGAGTCCGGCCAGCGGGCCAGGACCGCTGTGCTGACCAAGCTGTACCCGACGAGGTCGCACACGGGCGCCGCCCAGGGTGGCATGTGCGCCGCGCTGGCCAACGTCGAAGAGGACAACTGGGAGTGGCACACCTTCGACACCATCAAGGGTGGCGACTACCTCGTGGATCAGGACGCGGCGGAGATCATGGCCAAGGAGGCCATCGACGCCGTGCTCGACCTGGAGAAGATGGGTCTGCCGTTCAACCGGACGCCGGAAGGCAAGATCGACCAGCGGCGCTTCGGCGGGCACACGCGCAACCACGGTGAGGCCGCCGTGCGCCGTGCCTGCTACGCGGCGGACCGCACCGGTCACATGATCCTGCAGACGCTGTACCAGAACTGCGTCAAGCACGGCATCGAGTTCTTCAACGAGTTCTACGTGCTCGACATCTGCCTGACCCCGGACGCCAACGGCGACCCGGTGTGCACCGGTGCGATCGCCTACGAGCTGGCGACCGGCGAGATCCACGTCTTCCACGCCAAGTCCGTGGTGTTCGCGACGGGTGGCTTCGGCAAGGTCTTCAAGACCACGTCGAACGCGCACACCCTGACCGGCGACGGCATGGGCATCATCTTCCGCAAGGGCCTGCCGCTGGAGGACATGGAGTTCTACCAGTTCCACCCGACAGGCCTCGCGGGGCTGGGCATCCTGCTGACCGAGGGCGCACGCGGTGAGGGCGCGATCCTGCGCAACGCGTCCGGCGAGCGGTTCATGGAACGCTACGCACCGACCATCAAGGACCTCGCGCCACGTGACATCGTGGCCCGTTCGATGGCGCTCGAGGTGCTGGAAGGCCGCGGCGCCGGGCCGAACAAGGACTACGTGCTGCTGGACTGCACGCACCTCGGTGCCGAGGTGCTGGAGACCAAGCTCCCGGACATCACCGAGTTCGCCCGTACGTACCTGGCGGTCGACCCGGTGAAGGAGCCGGTGCCGGTGTACCCGACCGCGCACTACGCGATGGGTGGCATCCCGACCAACATCCACGCGGAAGTGCTGCGCGACAACGACCACGTCATCCCCGGCCTGTACGCGGCGGGCGAGTGCGCGTGCGTCTCGGTGCACGGCGCCAACCGCCTCGGCACGAACTCGTTGCTGGACATCAACGTCTTCGGCCGCCGCGCCGGCATCGCGGCGGCGGAGTACGCCAACGCCCACGAGCACATCGACCTGCCGGAGACCCCGACGCGGTTCGTCGAGGACCAGCTGGCGCTGGTGCTGTCCGAGCACGGCAGCGAGCGCGTCGCGGACATCCGCACCGAACTCCAGGCCACAATGGACGCCAACGCCTCGGTGTACCGCACCGAGGACACGCTCAAGCAGGCACTGCACGACGTACAGGCGCTGAAGGCCCGGTACGCGCACATCACGGTGCAGGACAAGGGCAAGCGCTACAACACCGACCTGCTCGAAGCGGTCGAGCTCGGCTTCCTGCTCGAACTGGCCGAGATCCTGGTCGTGGGAGCGTTGAACCGCAAGGAATCCCGCGGCGGACACGCCCGTGAGGACTACCCGAACCGGGACGACACGAACTACATGCGGCACACCATGGCCTACAAGCAGGGCGATTCGCTGACCGCGGACATCCGCCTTGACTACAAGCCCGTGACCTTTACCCGGTACAAGCCGATGGAGCGCAAGTACTGATGACCGCAACAGTTGAGTCCACTTCGGGCACCCGCGGCGAAGTTCCCGTCGTCCCCAAGGACGCGGTCATGGTCGCACTGAAGATCCTGCGCTACAACCCGGAAGTCGACGACGAGCCGCACTGGGAGACGTACGACATCCCCGCGCTGCCGACGGATCGCGTGCTGAACCTGCTGCACTACGTGAAGTGGTACATCGACGGCACGCTGACCTTCCGCCGGTCCTGCGCACACGGCATCTGCGGGTCGGACGCGATGCAGATCAACGGCATCAACCGGCTGGCGTGCAAGGTGCTGGTGAAAGACCTGCTGGCCCGCAAGGGCAAGCAGACCACGATCACGCTCGCGCCGATCAAGGGCCTGGAAGCCCGCAAGGACCTCCTGGTCGACATGGAGCCGTTCTTCGAAGCGTTCCGCGCGGTGAAGCCGTACCTGATCACCTACGGCAACGAGCCGACACGTGAGCGGATCCAGTCCGTGGCCGACCGCGAGCGCTTCGACGACACGACCAAGTGCATCCTGTGCGCCTGCTGCACGACCTCATGTCCGGTGTACTGGACCGACGGCTCGTACTTCGGCCCCGCCGCGATCGTCAACGCGCACCGGTTCATCTTCGACAGCCGTGACGAGGGTGCGGGCGACCGCCTCGACATCCTCAACGACACCGAGGGTGTCTGGCGCTGCCGCACCACGTTCAACTGCACGGACGCGTGCCCGCGTGGCATCCAGGTCACCAAGGCCATCCAGGAAGTCAAGCGAGCACTGCTGTTCCGCCGCTGAGTTGAGTAGCAGAGAGGAACAGATCTACCCTCACTGCCATGAGCGACCACGCAGATCCGCAGCCCGGCGATGACGTTGGCTTCATCGCCGGGGACGGCACGCGAGGTCATCGGATCGTGGCACGACTGCGCAACGGTGGCGACGTGCAGATGACCACCGACGAGATCATGGCGGTTCTTCGAATCCCGTAACCCGACCACGTTCGGCTCGCAACAGGTCGAGCGATTTCAACGCAGGAGTGGTCGGGCGTCGACCGCGATGCCTTCCGCCAGGTCGAAGTTGCCAGTACGGCTTCCATCCTTCAAGATCGACTCCACCAGATGTCGACTCTCTTCGACGGGCAACGAAGATGGACTTCCACCTGCGGGTCCCAAGCAAACAAAGCCGCCAACCGGATGCCGTGAGAAAGACAGGTGCGTCCGTCGTAGGTTGGCGAGCGGTCTACTGACCGTCTTGCTGGTCGCGATCGATGATCGTGTTCAAGAGGTCGACGATCTGCTGTTGTCCGGCGGCGGTGGCGTCGAGTTTGCCACGCATCTCGGCAAACCCTCGGTCCGTCTTGTCCCGCAAGTCGGTGAGGTCCTCGCGCATCGCGTTGAAGCTGGACGAGGTCGCCTGGCGGAAGTCCCGGATTTCCGTGCGAATCTCCGCGACGTCGCGATCCGCCCCACCCGCCAGGACCCGAGCGGCCGCCGCGTCCTTGGCCGTGTGGCGCACGACGCTGGTCAGTTCGCGAACCTGCCTCTCCAGGGCGGCCACACGGGCCTCGATGTCGTCAGGCTGAGCCATGAGGAGCAGCGTACCGGTCGCCAGACGCCATCTTTCATAACGGTGTCATGTATGCGAAAGCGTAAGAACGTCCCGCGTCAGCCGGGCGTCGTTTTTCACGTTCATATATCTATGTCTACTTTGCGCCCGATGGGCCGTTCGGCCTAACCCTACGATCGACGGGTTTACCTGGTCTCCGCGTGCGGCCTAGCGTGAAAGAGCGTTCGGGGCGCGTTTCGAGGGCAGCCCCCGAGCCATTCCTTTTCTCCCTGCATTGAAAGGAATGCGCTTTCATGCGTAAGTTTGTTTCGGCCGCCGCGCTCGCGGTCGCCATTTCCGGCGTCGGCGCACCCGCCGCGCTCGCCGACACCCCGTCCGTCGAGCCGATGATCATCGGTGGCGGCACTGTCAGCTCCGCACCCTGGGGCGCGCAGGTCTACGTCAACGGCCAGTTCAACTGCTCCGGGTCGATCATCGCGCCGCAGTGGGTGCTCACCGCCCGGCACTGCGACGGGTCGAGCCTGTCGGTCAAGGTCGGCAACGTCAACCTCGGCCAGGGCCAGAACCGCACGGTCGACCGCAAGGCGACCGCACCCAGCGGTGACATCTTGTTGCTGCACTTGAGCTCCGCTGTGCAGACCACCTACATCAAGCTGGCCGACTCGAACCCGGCCACCGGGTCGACCAACCAGATCTACGGCTGGGGCCGCACCCAGGGCAGCAACCCGCCGTCCCCGGTGCTCAAGACCGCGAACGTCCGCGTCACCGGCACCAGCTCGGACGCGTACGGCGGCCCGGCGATCGCCAGTGTCGGCGTGAACGGTGCCGCGTGGCACGGCGACTCCGGCGGCCCGCAGATCGCCAACGGTGTTCAGGTCGGCGTCTGCTCGACCGGGTCGAACAGCGGCAGCAACCCGCAGGGCACCCAGAATTACGCGAGCGTCGCGAACAGCCGGTCGTTCATCCGCAGCACCGCCGGTGTCTGATTCGAACTGACCATTTCCGGCCGGACGCGTAAACGCCGGAAGCGACATTTCCCAGCCGGTCGTCCCCTACCCCCAGGGGGACGACCGGCTGACTGACGTCTACGGTCTTGCAACTTCTACGTAATTACGCAGCATGGTCGCATGGAGTTCGACGAGCGGCTGTCCGCGCTGGAGGAGCGGGTCGCCGCACTGGAAGGACAGCCGAAACCGGTGCCCACAGGCGCGTTCTGGGCGTTGGAAGGCGTCAAGGAGCGCGCGCCGGACGGCGCGGTGCTGTTCACCGGCGCCGTCCCGCTGCCCACCGGGCACCACTACGAGTGGCAACAGGGCGAAACGGTCGAGAACCTGCTGGGGATGGATTGGTCCCAGCTGAGCGCCACCATCGCCGCGCTCGGCAACCCGGTCCGGCTGCTGTTGCTGCGGCTGATCCTCACGGGCGTCCAGACCACCGCCGAACTCCAGGAGCACGAGTCACTGGGCACGACCGGCCAGCTCTACCACCACCTGCGTCAACTGGTGGCGGCAGGCTGGCTGCAACTGACGTCCCGCGGGCACTACGCCGTGCCGGGCGCGAAGGTGATCCCGCTGCTCACAGTGCTCACCGCTGTCCAGGATCCAGCATGACGGGGGAAACACCGTGCCGAGCAGACGAACAGTCCTCGCCGCGACCGCGGCGACCGGGCTCGCGCTGACCGCGACACCCGCGACCGCATCGAGCTCACTGAAAACCTTGGTGGACAAGCAAGCCGCCAAGATCACCGGCTACGACACGGTCGCCATCGGCGCGTTCCGCGGCCGGGAGGCGTACGCCCTGCGTGGCGACTCGATCTTCCAGATCGGCTCGATCACCAAGACCTTCACCGCCGTGCTGCTGGCGTTGACCGGCCGCGTCGACGACCCGCTGAGCAAGCACCTGCCACGCCGGTTCCCCGCGCCGCAGGGCGTGACGATGGCGCAGTTGTCCTCGCACACCTCAGGAATGCCCCCGCTGCCACCAGGTCTGCTCGAAGACCCCGATTTCGACCTGCGGGACCCGTACGCCCGCATCACCGAGGACTTCCTCATCGAGGCACTGCGGAAGACCACCCTGGTCACGCCGCCGGGCACGAAGTACGCGTACTCCAACTACGGCGCGGGTCTGCTGGGGCTCGCGTTGACCAGGAACTACGAGGCGCTCGTCCGCGCGCGGATCACGCTTCCGTTGGGGCTCAACGACACTGTGCTGACGCTCAACCCGCTTCAGCGGCGGCGCAAGGTCCAGGGCTATGACGCGGAGGGCAAGGCGACGCCGGACTGGCGCCTGCCGGTCATCCCCGGCGCTGGCGCGTTGTACGGCACAGTCAACGACCTGCTGCGATACATGCGGGCGCACGTCGGCGAAGCGCCGTTCTGGCTGAGGCCCGCGCTGGATCTCGTGCAACGCCCTCGGTTCGACATCAACCCGCAGGCCAAGGTCGGGCTCGGCTGGCACATGCTCACGCTGCCGGGCGGACGCGAAGCGACCTTCCACGACGGCGGGACCGGCGGGTTCACCAGCATGGCCGCGTTCTCGCGCGAGTCACGCACAGGCGTGGCGATCATCGCGAACAAGTTCAACGCGGACCTGCTCACCCACGCGGCCGAGCTCATCGAAGCCCTCTGACCCCCGCACCCGCACCCGCACCCCGCCAACCCGTGCAACCAATGTGGCCTTTGTTGCGCAAAACGCAACAAAGGCCACATTGGTTGCACACAAAACGGGGGTTACTTGAAGACGCGAACCGTCATCGAAGTGCCCTGCTGCGACTGCACCCTGATCTTCACACCGGCCGCGGGCAGCTTCACGCCCGCGGTCGGCTGACCGGCGGACCAGTACGGCTTGGTGTCGTCGAACAGCGGCTGGGCGTCCCGGCCACGGATGTAGCTGGCCCGGCCGTCCGCCTTCAACGTGAACGAGTCCGACTTCTGCAACGAGAACGGCGCGTCGTAGCCCGCGATGCGCGGACGCCACGGCTGGCCCTGCAGGTTGTATATCGGCTCGGGGTTGGCGTCGATCGGCAGGATCAGACCCTCACCCGGGTGGGCGCTGGTGTTGTTGTCCGCCTGCGACGTGTCCCAGTAGGACACCAGAAGGCCGTCCTGGTACGGGAAGTGCTCCACCCAGTCCGGACGGGCCGGCTCACCGAAGTTGTACGGGCCCGTCTGCATGTACTTGTCGAACGACGCGTACGTGCGGTTGGTGGCGATGTAGAAGTGGTCGAACGTCGCCGTCTCCGTGCCCGTGGTCTGCTTGAACCCGTTGAGGGTCCAGCCCGCGGGCGCGCCTTCGGCACCGTCGTCGAGCAGGACCGCGCCGTCGGCGGTGATCTTGATGTCGTCGGCGAAGAAGCCGTCCGGCGCCACACCACCGTCGGTCACGTAGCGGAAGCGCAGCTTGGCCTGCTTGCCCGCCAACGAGTTCAGCGAGACGGACACGTCGGCCCAGCTCGCCTGCGTCCCGGTCAGCGCCGGGGCGTTCGAGCCGTCCTTCTTGAACGGCGCACCGTTCACCGTGCCGTCGAGCGGCGTCCACGTCGTGCCACCGTCGGTCGACGCCTGCACGTACAGGTAGTCGAAGTCCTCTTCGATGTCGTAACGCGACTTGAGGGTCAGCGATGCCGACGTCTTGCCGGTCAGGTCGACGTCCCTGACCATGTTGTTGTCGACGTCGTCGCCCTTGCCGCTCCAGTACATCTTCGTCCCGGCGAAGGGCTTGCCGTACTCCGTGGTCTTCTTCTTGTCCGGCAGGACGACCACGACGCCTTGTGCCTTGTCGGTGTTGTACTCGTGCGGGCCGAGGTCGATCCGGCGGTCCTGGCCCGCCACCACGACCTCGTAGTCGAGCCAGCCCAGTTGCAGCTTGTCCCAGGCGGACAGGTCGGCCGCGCGCGTACCGATCGCCTCACCCGGCGCCGACACGCGGCTCTGGCCCATCAGCGACCACCAGTTGACGCCGTTCTCCTGCGCACCGCCGGGTCCGACGGTGTCGTAGTGGTCCGGCAGGCCGAGGTCGTGGCCGTACTCGTGCGCGAACACGCCGAGGCCGCCGTTCTCCGGCTGGATGGTGTAGTCGCCGACCCACAGGCCGGTCGTGCCGATCTGGGTGCCGCCGCGCTTGTTGTTCGTGGGACCGTCCGGCGCGTTGGAGTACGCGTACCAGCGGTGGCTCCAGATCGCGTCCTCGCCCTGGATCGGGTCACCGTCGGACTGGTCGCCGCCCGAGTGCACGATCTGGAAGTGGTCGAGGTAGCCGTCGGGCTCGTTGAAGTCCCCGTCGTTGTCGAAGTCGTAGCGGTCCCATGTGTCGTAGGACTTGAGCTCCTCGCGGATCTGCTCCGGGGTGGCACCGGCGGCGACGCGACCGTCGGCCCACTTGTTCAGCGAGTCGCGAACCAGGTCCCAGGTGTTGTTGCAGACGTTGCCCGCGCACGGGAAGCCGTTGGACCGGCCGTAGCGCGCTTCGTTGTAGTCGACCTTGACCCAGTCGGTGACGGTGCCGTCGACCGAATAGCGGCCGGATGACTGCTTCTCGTAGAACGTCTTCAGCGACTCGACTCCGGCGCCCTGGCCGAAGTACATCTGCTGGTAGTGCTCACGGGAGTAGTCCGGCTGCCAGATCGTGCTGTTGTCGACCGACCGGTTGGGCGCCGGGATCTCGTTGCGCAGCGGGCCGTCGAACTTCGTCGGTCCCGGCACCGCGGGCGCGGTGTCCACGTCGGGGTAACGCGGGTCGCGCTTGTTTCCGAATTCGGCAAGGACCACGAAGATCTTGTCGGTCTTCTCCCTGGCCAACTCGACGTACTGGTCGACGCGCTGCCCCTTGGCTGCACCGCGTGCGGCCTCGGCGGGCTTGTCGCCGATCCTGGCGACCGTGCTCGCGCCGCGCTTCTCCACCTTGGCCTGGCCGGAGAGCACCTCGGCGAGCGCCTCCTGGCGCAGCGCCCGGCGCTTCTCCTCGAACTTGTTCGGCAGATCGTGCTCGCCCGGCGCGTACTCGAAACCGGACGGTGACGCGCTGGGCGCGGCCATGGCGGGCGCCGATAAGGAGCTGACGCCCAAGCCGACCAGCGCGAGCAGCGCCAGGCCGGCGGAACTTCTTCGATGCACTTGCCCTCCCGTGCTCTGATCGCCGGAGGGATCACTCTCCGGCCACAGACGAACGGGCTGACAGTACGGATTAACTCTATGGAGTGAAATACGCCATACGTAGGGTTATTGCCATCCTGCCATATGTTGATCTTTCCCGCAGCACATGTTGATCTTTCACACGATCAGGTCCAGAACACCGCCAGCCCCACGTTGAGCACCACGAGACCGCCGAGCGTCCCGGCGAACCACTTCGGCGCCTTGTCCTTGGTCACGTAGAGCACCGCGAGCACGCCGATCACGACGAGAACCAGCAGCTTGATCCCCAGTTTCATGTGGTCGTAGTCCGCGTTGGTCAACGGCGCGAGCAGCATCAACGCGAGGCCTGTGACCAGCTGCAGACCGGCGCCGTGCAGCCAGCCCTTGTTCACAGGCGCGCCCTTTCCGGCCTTGAGCTGCAGCATCAGCGTGCCGATCAGCATCGCCATACCGAGCAGGTGCAGGAACACGAGCAGGTGCCGGACGAACTCCACTGAACTTCTCCCTCGTGGTGGGAAGGGGGGTGCAAACAGCCAGAACGGCATTATTCGCCCATCACCGAACGCGACACCGACCGGTCCTCGGACTCACCCCGCCAACCGACATCACTTTCGAGTGACTAGCCTGCAGGGGTGCCTGAACGAGCTCGGCAACTGGCCCGTCTACTGAACCTGAGCCTCAGCATGGCCGCTGTCGTGACGTTCGCGGCCGCGCCCGCGGCGAGCGCTCAGTCGTCCACGAGCACCCCGAAGCCGCCAGGGGCGTCGTCCGGCAAGAACACCCCCAAGCCCGGCAGCTCGGGCAGCAAGCAGCCCGACAAGTCCGCCGACAGCGAACCGGCGACCAACTGCGCGGCCAAGGCCGTCCCGCCGCCTGCCAACGAGGGCAACGGCGACCAGCTGCCGCCGTTGCCGCTGCCCAAGGAGCCGATCGGCGGCCCGGCGATGGGCAGCTGCAACGGAGTGCTCCCCAAGGACGCGCCGTTCCCCCCGGACGGGCTGACCGCGGACTCGTGGCTGATCGCCGACCAGGACACCGGTGACGTGCTCGCCGGTTTCGGGCCGCACGCCCGGCAGCGCCCGGCCGGCACGGTCAAGGTGCTGCTGGCGATGGTCGCGCTCAAGGAGATCGCCCCGGACAAGGTCATCGAGGGCACCCGCGAGGACACCAGGCAGACGGGGACCCGGGTCGGCATCGTCGCGGACGGCAAGTACGCGGCCAAGGACCTGATCCGCGCGCTGATCGTCACCCCGGCCGCCGACGCGGCCAACGCGCTCGCCCGTGAACTCGGCGGCCCCGACGTGGCCGCGCAGAAGATGAACGACCTCGCCCGTGAGCTCAACGCGCAGGACACGAGGGTCGTCAACCCGAACGGCAACGACGTGCCCGGCCAGAGCACCTCGGCGTTCGACACGGCGCTGATCTACCGCGAGGCGATGCGCATCCCCGAGTTCGCCGAGGCGACCGGTTTGAAGACGGTGCAGATCAAGCCGCAGGGCAACCGCAACAAGCCGATCTCCCGCAGCAACGACAACGAGTTGCTGAAGAAGTTCAAGGGCGCGACCGGCGGCAAGCTGGGCAGCACCCTCGCGGCCAAGAGCGTGCTCGTCGGCAGCGCCGAACGGGACGGCAAAAAGCTGATCGTCGCGGTCATGCGCTCAGGGGAGCAGCCGTTCGAACAGGCGGAGTCGCTGCTGGAGTACGGGTTCACGCTGACCGCGGCGCACTCGAAGCCCGTCGGCAAGCTGTCCGGCGCCAGCGAGCCGCCGCAGACCAGCCGCAGCACGGACACCCCGAGCAGCGACGAGAAGGAGTCGAACAACCAGGCGAGCAACGCAGCGGTGCACCGCTCGGCGTTCGGCACGTTCGGTCTGCCTGTCACGATCCTCGCCGGTGTCGTCGTGCTCATCGCTCTGGTGTTGACGGCGAAACGCAAGATGGCTCGTGCCAGGCGGTTGCGCGCGCAGACCCGTTGACTTGACTTCGCCGTTACGGCCTAACCTGAGGTCGTGGTCCTGACGTCACGGCGGTTGTTCGCCCTCCTGTTCGCCTCGTTGTGCTTGTTCGCGTCCGCGAGCTTCACGGCGACCGCGCAACCAGGCGGCTCGTGCCCGAACAAGACGGCTCCACCCGCACCGGTGGACACCTCGGAGCGGCCGAAGCCAGGCCAGAAGTCACCCGAGCCGATCCCCGTACCGGACAAGCCGGTCGGCGGTGAACGGCTGGGCGAGTGCACGGTCGTCACGCCGCAGGGTGTGCCCGCCGTACCCGCTGACGTGACCACCGCGTCGTGGCTGCTGGCCGATCTGACCAGCGGTGACGTGATCGCGGCGAAGGACGCGCACGCCCGGCAACGCCCCGCGTCGGTGATCAAGATCCTGCTGTCCATCGTGGTGATGAACGAACTGGACATGAAGACGGTCGTCGCGGGCACGCAGGAGGACGCCAACCAGGACGGCACCAAGGTCGGCATGGGCCCAGGCGGGCAGTACACCGTGGACCAGCTGTTCCACGCGTTGCTGATGCACTCGGGCAACGACGCGGCGCACGCGTTGGCCAGGCAGCTCGGTGGCATGGACAAGACCGTCGCCAAGATGAACGAGACGGCGAAGAAGCTCGGTGCGCTGGACACCCAGGTCGCCACCCCGTCCGGCCTGGACGGGCCGGGCATGATGACCTCGGCCTACGACCTGGCGTTGTTCTACCGCGAGGCGATGAAGCGCCCGGAGTTCGGCAAGGCGATCACCACCAAGCAGATCGACTGGCCTGGCTGGGGCACGAAAGCGGGCTTCAAGGTCAACAACGACAACCGCCTGCTCGGCAAGTACGACGGTTTCCTTGGCGGCAAAACGGGTTTCACCGACGACGCGCGGCACACCTACATCGGCGGCGCGCAGCAGAAAGGCCGCAAGCTGGTCGTCGTGCTGATGCGTGGCGAGCAGACTCCGGTCAGGATGACTGACCAGGCAGCACACCTGATGACCTGGGGTTTCGCCCTGGGAGGCAAGCAGGTCGAGCCGGTCGGCACCCTCAACACGCCTCAGCCGAAACCGGATTCCCCGGACGCCCCCAACGCACAGGGCAGCAACGGATCGGGGACCACAGACGCGGCGGGCAAGCCGATCAACAACCAGGGCGGCGTGCTGCCGACGGCGGCGATGGCGATCTCCGGCGTCACGATCCTCGGGTTCCTGATCTGGCGGATTCGGCTGCGGTACTCGCGTCAGGCCGAGCCTGCGGGGATTCCTGAGGAGACGGATCCTGAGCGGACTGTGTGGATCGAGCGGTATCGGGACGATCGCTGACCTTGGCTGTCGCCGTCCACGCCGTGATGAACAGCAGGAACCGCGCGACGAGGTTGGCGAACACCAGCAGACCGATGACCGGGCCGAACAGCGCGCCGGTCGGTGAATTGGTGACGGTGGTCAGGTAGATCGCACCGACCTGCTTGAGGATCTCGAAGCCGATCGCGGCCGCCAGCGCGCCCTTGACCGCGCTGCGGACGTCGACCTTCTCCCGGGGCAGTCGGGTGAGTACCCAGAGGAACACCAACCAGTTCGCGATGATCGACAACGCCAGGGTGGCGACGAACAGCAGGAACCGCGCCCAGCCGACCTCCCGCAGGCCGACGAGCTCGAGCAGCAGGTTCGCCAGCCCGGTCCCGGCCGCGGTGAGGCCGAACGAGACGACGAGCGCGACACCGAGGCTCAGCAGCGCGACCAAGTCCTTGAACAGCGTGGGGATCAGCGGCTGCTGGCCGCCTTTCTGACCCCACTGCGCGGTGAGGGCGTCCCGCAGGTTGCTCATCCAGCCGATGCCGGAGTACAGGGCGGCGAGCAGACCGATCACACCGACGGTGCTTTTGGACTGCAGAGCGGTGGTGACGACGTCGTTGATCGTGGTGCCGAGGCTGCCGGGAACGGCCTCACTGATGCCGTTCTTGAGCTCCGTCAACAACTCCGGCTGAGCCTGAAGCACGAAACCGGCGACCGCGAACGCGATCATGAGCAGCGGGAACAGCGACAGCACACTGAAATAAGTGATCGCAGCCGCGAACTGGTTGCCGTACCGCTCGGAGAACGCGTCGCCCGCCCGGATCAAGTGGTCGAGCCACGACCACTTCCTGCGGTAATCATCCAGCTTGCCCACGTACCGACGCTAAGTCCGCCACACGGGCTCCGCATGATGAAACGCTCACCCGGCGAGAAAACCCACCCTTTCGTAGGTCTGCGCGAGCGTCTGGGCGGCAACGGCACGAGCCCGCTCCGCACCCTTGGCCAGCAGCTTGTCCAACTCGGCTGGGTCGTCGAGGTAGGCGCGGACGGAAGCCTGGACAGGCGTGATGAACTCGACGACGACCTCACCGAGGTCCTTCTTGAGGTCGCCGTAGCCCTTGCCGTCGTACGCCTTCTCCAACTCGTCGACGGACCTGCCGGTAAGCGCGGAGTAGATGGAAAGCAGGTTGCTGACGCCCGGTTTGTTCTCGACGTCGTAAACGACCTCGCGACCGGTGTCGGTGACGGCGGAGCGGATTTTCTTCGCGGCCTTCTTGGGATCCTCGAGCAGTTCCACGACACCGGCGGGAACGGACTTGCTCATCTTGGCGGTCGGGTCCTGCAGGTCGAAGATCTTCGCGGTGGCCTTGGGGATGTAGGCCTCGGGGAGGGTGAACGTCCGGCCGAAGCGGGAGTTGAACCGCTGGGCCAGATCCCGCGTGAGCTCGAGGTGCTGACGCTGGTCCTCGCCGACCGGAACGAAGTTGGCCTGGTACAGAAGGATATCGGCGGCCTGGAGGATGGGGTAGGTGAACAGGCCGACGCTGACCCGGTCGAGAGCCTGCCGCGCGGACTTGTCCTTGAACTGGGTCATCCGGCTGGCCTCGCCGAACCCGGCCATGCACTCCATCACCCAGGAAAGCTGCGGGTGCTCAGGAACCTGGCTCTGCACGAACAAAGTGGCCCGGTCCGGATCGATCCCCAGCGCGAGCAACTGAGCGGCGGAAACCCTCGTCCGCTGCCTCAACACCTCAGGGTCGTGCTCGACCGTGATCGCGTGCAGGTCAACCACGCAGTAGAAGGTGTCGTGGGTCTCCTGCATGGCAACCCACTGGCGGATCGCACCGAGGTAGTTGCCGAGGTGGAAGGAGTCGGCAGTCGGCTGGATACCGGACAACACCCGGGGAAGACTCTGCTCGGTGGACACGCCCGAATCCTATTCGCCAGCGTGTGGAGCGGGCACCCGGCACCGCCAGTGGCTCGTCGTCCTGCGGTGGTGAGCGTGCTCCGACGGTGGTGAGCGTGCAAGGGCGGCTCGCGGCTCGCGGCTCGCGCAGGAGCTTGCAGGCGGCTCGCGTGCCCGCGAGCGCGGGAGTTTGCGGCTGGCGCGCAAGCGCAGAGGTCCGCTTCGGGGGTGTCTCCTGCCCGTCGGCCTGGGCGAAGCCAACCACGGGCTGTCCAGAGGTCCGCCTCCCCAACAGGCGGGCCCAGCGACAGCCCTACGGACCTCTTGACAGTCCGTGGTTCCCTGGGGCAGGTCGACGGGCAGGGGACACCCGCGCCCTGAACCCCCGGGACATGAAAAGCGTGCGCCGGGAGAAACACGGCGCGAAGACCTCCTGCTCAGAGGTCTGCCTCCCGGCGAGGGACCTTCTTTGTCTTTTCGTTTTTTCGTCTTTTCGTCTTTTCGTCTTTTCAGACCCAGGATCTCCATTGCGGGTCTGGTGACCACGCCTTACTCCTGGTCAAGGCTCGGGATCCTGTGGGGAAAGATAGCCCCTCGCCGGGAGCAGACCTCTGGGCAGGAGGTTCTTCGCGTCGTGTTTCTCCCGGCGCATACCTTCATGACCCGGGGTTGTGAGGCGCGGGCGCCTCCTGCCCGTCGACCTGCCCCAGGGAACCACGGTCTATCAAGAGGATCGGTATGGCTGTCGCTGGGGCTCTTCGGGTAGGCCGACCTCTGGACAGCCCGTGGTTGGCTTCGCCCAGGCCGACGGGCAGGAGACACCCCCGAAGCACCACTCTGCGCTTGCGCGCACGCCGCACCCCCCGCGCTGGCGCGCAGGCCGCCTGCTCTGCGCTTGCGCGCGCCCGTTATGGCTGGGTTGGGTGGGTTTGCGTGCTCACACTTCGCGCGACAGTTGCGGCTGCCGTGTCAGATCGATCAAGCAGTGCGAGCAGGTTGGGGAGCGGCTTCCGGTTCTCCGACCACAGCCGCGACCGCAGGCAGGACAACAGCCGCTGCCGGGGTCGCTTCCGCCGGGGTCTCGACTGTCTTCCTGGCTTTGGCGTCCTTCACCGATTTGCGGAAGAACCTCAGGAAGCCGAGCACCATTCCGGTCAGTCCGACCGCTGCCACGCCGATTCCGACTGGTCCGCCGAAGGTGGCGGGCATTGCCTGTGCGTTGTCCTGTGCGAGGGCTGCTCCTGCGGGCAGCACCATGAAGAGGGTCGTGAACGTCATCGTCACCAGGGAACGGGTTCTGACCACCCGGTCACGCACTGGTTCGCCTCCTGCGCCACAACCGATCTGACGTCCCCCGATCGAGGGATCCTGAGCCAAGGAAAAGCTACCGAGTGTGTCAAGCGGTGGAGCGTCACTCGGGCTTGCGGTCACGGAGGCTATCGCTCGTTCGGGCGCGCGGGCTTGGCGGGGTGTCGATCAAGACCCGCCGCGTCCGGGGACACGGCGGGTACCTGCGCTAACGTGTCGCGGCCGCTATCGAGCCGTACGTGGTCGTGCGCTGGCGTGCGGGGCGGCCTGCCAGGGTGGCCAACTCCTCCAACTGGCGAACCGTGCGCGCCGAGCCGTGCTCCGACCCGGCCATGCGGCTGATGGTCTCCTCCATCAGCGTGCCGCCGACGTCGTTCGCTCCGCCGCGCAGGATCTCGGCTGTCCCTTCCTCGCCGAGCTTCACCCATGAGCACTGGATGTTCGGAATGCGGCCGTGCAGGCCGAGTCGTGCCATCGCGTGCACTGCGCGGTTGTCGCGGCGTGACGGGCCTGAGCGGGCTACACCGGCCAGGTAGATCGGGGCGTTGCGGTGCACGAACGGCAGCGCCACGAACTCCGTGAACCCGCCTGTCTCGTCCTGCACGCGGGCCAGGGTGCGCAGGTGCGCCAGCCAGTGACCCGGGTGGTCGACGTGGCCGTACATCATCGTCGACGACGACCTGATCCCCAGCGAGTGCGCTGTCGACACGACCTCGATCCAGGTGGACGCGGGCAGCTTGCCCTTCGTCAGCACCCACCGCACGTCGTCGTCGAGGATCTCCGCCGCTGTGCCCGGGATGGTGTCCAGGCCTGCGTCACGCAGGTCCGTCAGCCATTCCCGGACGCTCACGCCCGCCTTCGACGCGGCGCTGACGATCTCCATCGGGCTGAAGGCGTGCACGTGCATGCCCGGCACGCGCTTCTTGATCGCCCGCACCAGGTCCGCGTAGTACGTGACCGGCAGCTTCGGGTCGATGCCGCCCTGCATGCACACCTCGGTCGCGCCGTCGTTCCACGCTTCCTCGGCGCGGTCCGCGGCTTCCTCCACCGACAGCCGGAACGCGTCCGCGTCGCGCTCACGCTGCGCGAAGGCGCAGAACCTGCAGCCGACGTAGCAGACGTTGGAGAAGTTGATGTTCCGGTTGACGACGTACGTGATGTCGTCGCCGACCGCCTCCTTGCGGGCCTCGTCGGCCAGGCGCACCAGAGTTTCCAGCGCTTCGCCGTCCGCGGTCATCAACGCCAGCGCGACGTCGGCGTTCTCCTGGTCGAGCAGGGCGCCGGGGTTCGCCTCCGCGAGCCTCAGGCCTTGCTTCACGTCGGCCGCGAGCCGTTCGGGCGCCTTGGGCAACTGCTTGCGCAGTTCCTCCCAGTCGCCGTAGACCGAGTCGAAGTCGCCGCGCCGGTCCCCGGTACGACCCGTGGTGTCGATCGTGGTGTTCAGATCCGCGCGGCCGACTGTCTCCAGGCCACCATCCGGTTCCTGCCACGGCAGACCGGCCGGTTTCACGTCCGCCGCCAGGCCGTTGGGCTTCGCCACGGCCGAGATGTGCTCCGCGATGCGGATGTCGGTCCACTGGCCGGGCGCGCCCTTGAGGAACCGCGGGTAGACGGGCAACCGCTCGTTCAGGTCGAACCCGGCCTGCGAGGTCTGCTCACGCAACGCGTCGAGCGCGGGCCACGGCCGTTCCGGGTTCACGTGGTCCGGCGTGACGGGCGAAACGCCGCCCCAGTCGTCGATGCCCGCCTTCAGCAGCAGCTGGAACTCGTCGCCGACCAGGTTCGGCGGCGCCTGGACGCTCACGCCGGGTGGCATCAGCAGCCTGCCGACGGCCACCGTCGCGGCCAGCTCGTGCAGGTCGGCGTCCGGCATGCCCCGCATCGCCGTGTCCGGCTTGGCGCGGAAGTTCTGGACGATGATCTCCTGGATGTGCCCGTACTGGCGGGCGATGCCGCGGATGGCGAGCAGCGACTCGGCGCGTTCGGTGAGCGTCTCGCCGATGCCGACCAGGATGCCGGTGGTGAACGGCACAGCGACCCGGCCCGCGTCTGTCAACACGCGCAGCCGGACCGCCGGTTCCTTGTCCGGGCTGCCATAGTGCGGGCCGCCCGGTTCACTCCACAGCCTGTGAGCCGTGGTTTCCAACATCATGCCCATACTGGCCGCGACCGGTCGCAACCGGGACAGCTCTTCCCAGGACAGCACTCCCGGGTTGAGGTGCGGCAGCAGACCGGTCTCCTCGAGCACCGCGATCGCCGACGCCCGCACGTAGTCCAAAGTGGAGTCGAAACCCCGCTCTTCCAGCCATTTCCGCGCCGCGGGCCATCGTTCTTCCGGGCGGTCGCCGAGCGTGAAGAGCGCTTCCTTGCACCCGGCGGCCGCGCCCTGCCGAGCGATTTCGAGAACTTCGTCACGCTCCAGGAAGGCCGCGGGCAACCGGTGCGGGACGGTCGCGAACGTGCAGTAGTGACAACGATCACGACAAAGTCGGGTGAGTGGAATGAAGACGCTGCCGCTGTAGGTGACGATCCCCTCGCGGCCTTCGGCCCGCAGGTGGGCGTCCCGCACCCGGGAGGCGGCGGCCATCAGCTCGTCCAGCTGATCGCCCCGAGCGTGCAGCAACACCGTGGCCTCGGTGAGGTCCAACGTGGAACCGTCGCTCGCCCTGCGCAACGCCCGCCGCATCGCCGCGTCGCTGGGACGAGGCTCAGGCGGGGTCATCATCAATTCGATTGCCACCGAATTAGCCTAGGCGCATTGAGTACAGTTGGAGCATGCGAAAGAGCGTGGTGAGCACCGTCACGATGTGGCCCCCTCCGGGCTACGTCAGCGTGCGCTGAATCCTTCGCACCCAGTACCCGGCCTGTGACCGGGTACAGCGGTTCGTCCCTCCGGTCGGCGGCCAAGCCACCAGGGAGAACGACAGTGAACTTCTACGTTGCCACATCCATCGCGTACGTCAACGCCGAACCACACATCGGGTACGCGCTGGAGCTCGTCCAGGCGGACGCGCTCGCCCGCAACCGCCGGTTACGCGGCGAACCAGTCAGGTTCCAGACCGGCACGGACGACAACGCGTTCAAGAACGCAACCGCCGCACGCGCGGCCGGTGTCGACGTCCGGTCATTCGTCCACGGCAACTCGGCGCGCTTCGCGGCGCTGCGTGAACCATTGGACCTGTCATACGACGACTTCGTCAGCACCAGCTCGGATGCCCGGCATCTCGCGGGCGTCGAACGCCTGTGGCGAGCCTCCGCCGAGCGTGGCGACTTCTACCGGAAGTCGTACACGGGGTACTACTGCGCGGGCTGCGAGGCGTTCGTGACCGAGCCGTACTGCCCGGAACACGGCACCAAGGCGGAGACCGTCACCGAGGAGAACTGGTTCTTCCGGTTGTCGAAGTACGCCGACCGGATCCTGCACGCCCTGGAGCACGAGATCCGCATCGAGCCCGAGGCACGCCGCAACGAGGTGCTGTCGTTCGTCCGATCCGGTTTGTCGGACATCAGCGTGTCCAGGCCCGCGGCCCGGTCGGGCGGCTGGGGCATCCCCGTGCCGGACGACCCGTCGCAGGTCATCTACGTGTGGTGGGACGCGTTGGCGAACTACGTGACAACGCTGGGTGACTCGTTCGACCAGTGGTGGCGCGACGCCGACCAGGTGCACGTGATCGGCAAGGGCATCATCCGGTTCCACGCGGTCTACTGGCCCGCGTTGCTGCTGTCGGCGGGGTTGCCGCTGCCCAAGACGATCTTCGTGCACGAGTACCTGACGTCGCACGGCGCCAAGATCTCCAAGAGCTCGGGGGTCCGGGTGTCCCCTGTGGACCTGATCGACAGGTACGGCGTGGACGCGGTGCGCTGGTGGCTGCTGCGCGAACCGGCGAAACTCGGCGACACGGACTTCACCGAGCAGCGGCTGGTCGACCGCGCGGACAGCGAACTGGCCAACGGCGTCGGCAACCTGTTCAACCGGGTCAGGGGCCTCTCCGGAGGATCCATCCCGGACGGCCCCACCATCGACCTTTCGTCCACAGTGGACACGGCACTGCGGGACTTCGACTTCCGGGCGGCGACGGGTGCGATCGTCGCGGCGGTAGACGACGCCAACCGTCTCATTGAGACGACGAAACCCTGGGAGCGCTCCGAGGCGGAGAGAAGCGGGATACTGAGCCAACTCGGCGGCGCCTGCCGGACGATCGCGCACGAGCTGTCAGCGTTCATCCCGTCCGGCGCGGCGCGATTGCTTGATGCGTCAAAGGCATTTCCGCGTCTGGCGGACAACGCGAAAACGCCGGTGTGAACACCGACGAAAGGGGCGGTGGTCACCAGTGACCACCGCCCGCTCAGCGCGTGCGTACGCCTCTCATGCCTGCCAAGGCGACTCCTGACTCAGGTTCCTCAGGTCCCTGGCGTGGCGGATGGCGGCGAGCTCGGCGAGCATCCGTTCCCGGGCCTCCGGATCGTGGGCGGCGTTGGACTTGCGCAGGTTGCGATCGAGCCGCGACTGCCGCAAGGGCGTCCACTTCGGCGCCAACGCCAACCGCGCGACGCGACGAGCGGCGCGATCGCGAGTACGCGTCAACGCATCCCGCTCATCGTCGGCCAGGCCGAACCGGGACAGGAAACGCTCCCGCAGTTCACGACCGATCCGGGCCAGCGTGCCCGTCCGCTGGTAACCACGGGCCCGGAGTTCGACGCCCAGCGCGAAATGCAGTGCGACAACGGACAGAACGGGACCGAAGACCACTCGTGCCGTGCCGAGAAAAGGCCCTGACAGGACAAGCGCGGCGTACGCGGACGCGCCACACAACGCCCACGCCAGCCAACGAGCGGGACCAGGCGTGCCACCGCGGCGACGAACACCCTCGAACATCGAGATACCGCACGCGACAAGGACGATTTCCATGCCCGCGAACATGGCGATCCGCTCGGGGATGTTGGTCACGCCGAGTTCGTCGCCGAAGAACCGCCAACTGGTGTCGACCGAGACAACCAGACCGACCAGTGCGCCAAGAAGGAAAACCCAAGTACTGAAACGCTTCTGCGGTTTGTCGGCCGGTGGCTCGCTCGGCACGGCTCGCGGCTTCTCCACGACGACCGGCACCTGCTCCGGCGAGTTCGCGATGGCGTCCAGTTCCGCGATGAGTTCCGGCGTCAGCGTGACCAGCTCACCCGTCGATCCGACACCGTTCTGCTTGCGCCATGCGCTGACCACACTGGAGAGGTGGGACCGGTCGGGCCGCACCTTGTACAACCCCAGCCACTCACGCACAGCGGCGGTGGTCGGCTGCGGAACCTGTTCACACGCATAGCGAATCTTGTCCGCCTGCGAGCGTAACGAGTCCAACGCGGCCTTGTGCTTCGGAGTCGGACGACTGTCCGCCTTCGCAGTCAAGAGCTGGCCTCCACTTCTTGTTCGCCAGGACGCGCACGCGCGACACCGGGGTGAACTCTCGTGGGTGGGCCCGGATGAACGCCACTGTCATGTCCTGCCCACAGCGCTGGGCAGCGTACTACAGCGACTGATCGGCGAAGGTGACCGTCACCGGCGCGTGGTCCGACCAGCGTTCGCCGTAGCTGGCGGCGCGTTCGACGACCGCAGTCGTGGCGCGGGCGGCGAGGCCTGGAGTGGCGATCTGCAGGTCGATGCGCCAGCCCGAGTCGTTGTCGAAGGCCTGACCGCGGTAGCTCCACCACGTGTACGGGCCGGGGCCTTCCGGGTGCAGGGCGCGGACGACGTCGACGTAGCCGACCTCGTCGAAGATGCGGGACAACCAGGCGCGTTCCTCCGGCAGGAACCCGGACGACTTCTGGTTTCCCTTCCAGTTCTTCAGGTCCGACTGCTGGTGCGCGATGTTCCAGTCCCCGGCGATCAGGACCTCCGAGCCGACCGCGGCGGCTTTGTCCCGAAGTTCGGCGAGGTACGGCAGGAACGCGTCCATGAAGCGTTCCTTCTCCAACTGCCGCTCGGTGCCCACGTCACCGCTGGGCACGTACACGCTGCCGACCACGACGCCGGGCAGCGCGACCTCGACGTACCGGCCGCTGTCCTCGAACTCCGGCGCACCGAAACCGATCCGCACCGACTCCGGCTCGACACGGCTGTAGACCGCCACACCCGCACGGCCTTTCACAGCCGCGGGCGCATGCGTTGCGAACCACCCGTCCGGGTTACGGACCTCGGCGGGCAACTGGTCCAGCGTGGCCCGGACTTCCTGGATGCACACGACGTCGGCGTCGGTGGCGTCGAGCCACTCGGAGAAGCCGTTGTCCTTGCGCGCGGCAGCCCGCAGGCCGTTCACGTTTATCGAAGAAAGGATCAACAGTGTTGGACTGCCTCGCTCCGCTCGGCTGACTCGGCCGCCAAAGCCGACCATTTCCACCCCGCCCCACGCGACCGGCATCTTCGCGGTGAGCCTACCGTCGACGTGGCTGGGGCGATGCCGGGCGTGTTGCGTGGCGTAAACGCCCGGCGCGGCCAAGTCAACAGTCGCGGCCCTGCAGTGGCTTGATGTAGTCGTTGGACACCCAGCGGTTCTCCGAGAGCTTGCGGAAGCCGTTCTGCACGAGCTTCTCCGCGTCCGCCTCGGCGTTGCGCTGGAACTTGCCGACGATCTGGGCCTTCGCGTCCGGCGCCTGCCGGACGTTGAGGATGTCGGCGGTCACCGCCACCCGGCACGCGCTCGAACTCGCCGCCGGGGCGTTGGCGTTGTTCGTGCCGCCCTGTCGCTGTTTGTCGCTGCCAAGCACGTACAAGATGACGACCCCGACCAGCACCGCGACCACGATCAGTGTCCGCTTCGGTGCCAACACGATCACCTCTCTCGCCCTGGCCCACAATTTCGTCACCATGAGACCACGTATAACGCAGCTCACAGCCAGGTAGAACCGCTGAGCCCGAGAACCACCCAAGTCAGCGATCAGCCACCCACGGTGATTATGCCTTGGCGAAACCCCCATGGACATGGGCCATGGGGGTTTCTCCGCGGGTGAACTTTCAGGCCATCTTCTTCTGGAGGTTCTCGTCCAGGGTGGCCAGGAACTCCTCGGTGGTCTGCCACGCCTGGTCAGGGCCGATGAGCAGGGCGAGGTCCTTGGTCATCTTGCCGCTCTCGACGGTCTCGACGACGACCTGCTCCAGCGCGTGCGCGAAGCCGGCCACCTCGGGGGTGCTGTCCTGCTTGGCCCGCGCGTCCAGGCCGCGGGTCCACGCGTAGATCGACGCGATCGGGTTGGTCGAGGTCGGCTTGCCTGCCTGGTGCTGGCGGTAGTGCCGGGTGACCGTGCCGTGCGCGGCCTCGGCCTCGACCTTGCCGTCCGGGGTCATCAGCACGGAGGTCATCAGGCCGAGCGAGCCGAACCCCTGCGCCACGGTGTCGGACTGCACGTCACCGTCGTAGTTCTTGCAGGCCCAGACGTAGCCGCCTTCCCACTTCAGCGCCGCGGCGACCATGTCGTCGATCAGCCGGTGCTCGTAGGTCAGGCCCTTGGCGTCGAAGTCCGCCTTGAACTCCGCGTCGAAGATCTCCTGGAACACGTCCTTGAACATGCCGTCGTAGGCCTTGAGGATCGTGTTCTTGGTCGACATGTAGACCGGGAACTCCCGGTCGAGGCCGTAGCGCAGCGAGGCGCGCGCGAAGTCCTCGATCGACTTGCGGAAGTTGAACATCCCCATGGCGACGCCGCCGCCCTCGGGGAAGTTGGCGACCTCGAACTCCATCGGCTCGGAGCCGTCTTCCGGCTTGTAGCTGATGGTCAGCGTGCCGGGGCCGGGCACCTTGAAGTTCTGCGCCTTGTACTGGTCGCCGTGTGCGTGACGGCCGATGATGATCGGCTTGGTCCAGCCGGGCACCAGCCGGGGGATGTTGGAGATGACGATCGGCTCGCGGAAGATCACGCCGCCGAGGATGTTGCGGATCGTGCCGTTGGGCGAGAGCCACATCTTCTTCAGGCCGAACTCCTCGACCCGCGCCTCGTCCGGCGTGATGGTCGCGCACTTGACGCCGACGCCGTGCCGGGCGATCGCGTTGGCCGCGTCCACCGTGACCTGGTCGTCGGTGGCGTCGCGGTGCTCGATGCCCAGGTCGTAGTAGTCCAGGTTGATGTCCAGGTACGGGTGGATCAGCTTGTCCTTGATGAACTGCCAGATGATGCGGGTCATCTCGTCGCCGTCGAGCTCGGCGATCGTCCCCTGGACCTTGATCTTGGCCATCTGCCTGGGTTCCTCTCCCGGGATGTTCTCGTCTTTGAGTCTGCACTTAACGGTACAAGCGTACTGGTAGCTTGTCGTGGCCGTGTCGCGGCCGTCACTTGGGCTGGATCGTATGCCGCCTGCGCACCACCGCGAGGATCACCGCACCGGCGAGGACAAGCAGGGTGGCCACGATCAACAAGCCACCGGCGTCGAACCCGGTCCGTGCCAGGTCATCGTCCTGCGGTGGCCGCGCGACGACCGCCGAACTGGTGCTCGTCGTGGACGTGGCGGTCGCTGGTGCAGAGGTTGACGAACTGGTGACCGTGGTCGTGGTCGTGGTCGTGGGCTGCGACGAGGACGTCGACCGTGGCTTGGCGCACGCGAACCAGTTGGTTATCGCGGTGGTCCCGTCGCCCGGAGCCCGGAGGTCCTTCCACGGCAACGTGCCGAGGTTGGGGTACTTGTTGTACGACGACGCGCCCTGAACCACCACGCCGAGCACCTGGTAACCACCGGGGATGGCGGTGATGTCCACCGACGTCTGCTGTCTGACCTCGGCCGTCACGTCGATGATCTCGCCGGGGATGGCGGCCGAACGGCACGTCTTCGGAGCGCCCGTCACTGTCGTCGCACGCGTGTCCGGAGGCAGCGGTGTCGCGGCCGCCGTGGCACCCGGCGCCAAACATAAGGTGACAGTGAGTATTGCCAGTACACGACGGGTGTGACGGTGCATGCGGGCGCTCCCAGGTGGTTCGAGGCCAAGATCATGCACACCCCGACACCCTGGCGCACCGGTCGGGTCGAGATCCCCAGCTCACGGCCGGAAAACCGCTATCCTGCGGTCCTTGGCGATCTTGAGGGGGACACCGGGATGGCAACTGGGCCGACGCATGCGATGAGTGGCTTACTGGCGTGGTCGGCGACCACGGCGCTGGCCACGAGTCACTCGATCGGGCAACTCAGCCCCAGGGCGTGGGTGGTCGGCGCGGTCCTCGCGTCGGGCGCGGCGCTGCTGCCGGACCTCGACCACCCGTCGTCGACGGTGTCGCGGACGTTCGGCTCGATCAGCCAGGGCTTCTCCAGCGGGATCAACGCCCTCAGCCACGGCGTCTACCGGCTGACCAGGACCAGACGTGACTCCAACCGCGACGGCGGCCACCGCGGCCTGACGCACACGCTCGTGTTCGCGGTGATCGCCGCGGTGATCACGACAGCGATCGTGCAGACCAGCCAGAAGTGGGCGCTGCCCGCGCTGATGTTCGTGTTCGCGGGCTTGGCCGTGCGCGGCATCCTGCACAAATGGCACCCACGCAAGGACGCGCTGGTGATCACGCTGACCTCGGCGGGTGTGACCGCGGTGTGCCTGCTGTGGACCGAGCAGACGTCGGCGAACGCGGCCGCCTGTGGTGTGGCGGTGGGGATCGGCTGCATCGCGCACTACATCGGCGACGCGATCACCGAGCAGGGCTGCCCGATGCTGTGGCCGATCCCGCTCGGCGGCAAGACCTGGTACCCGGTGGCGCCGCCGAAGATCCTGCGGATGCAGACCGGCGGCAAGGTGGAGATGACGCTGATCGGCCCGTTGATCACCGTGGCGTCGGTCTGGCTGTCGCTGGCGGCGTTGCAGCAGGCCGGAGCCATTCCTTCGTTGTGGGGTTTCACCTTCCTGCCTCGCTAGAATCCGTCGGTGAGCGTGTTCGACGAGATCGCGGCGGGGTATGACGACGACCTCTTCCACCAGGTCGTCGCGGAAAAACTGGTGAACGGGGTGGCGGACGCCCCGAAGCCGGACCTGGTGCTGGACGTGGCGACCGGAACGGGCGCGGCGGCCTTCGCGGCCCTGCAGCACCTGGGCGCCCGCTCAGTGGTCGCGATCGACTCGTCGCCGAGGATGATCGAACGCGCCAAGGCGAAAGCCGCCGTCCAGGACCCGTCGGGCAAGATCGACTGGCACGTCGGCCAGGCTGTGCCCGCGCCCGTGCAGGCGTCGAGCGCGGACCTGGTGGTGTGCGCGTCCTCGCTGCACTTCCTGGGCACGGCGGCGTTGAAGGACTGGTTGCGGGTGCTCCGCCCGGCGGGCAGGCTGGCGTTCAGCATGCCGTTCGGCGACACGTTCACCCCGTCGCCCGCGTTCGCGTCCTTAGTCGCGTCCGACATCCCACTGCCGTCGTCGGTCGACGACGCCGCCAGGATCGCGCTGGACGCCGGGTACTCGGACGTGGTCTCCCACAAACTCGAGGTGTCGTCACGCATCGTGTTCCTCGTGTACGCGACCTGCTGACCCCGTGCCAAGGTGGAAGATCCCGCAATTGGTCAGGACGCGGGCTTGAGTTCGATGGACAGACGCATGTCCAACGCCGCAGCGATCCGTTCGAGCACCGGCAGAGTGGGCACAGTGCCACCCGCCTCGAAACGAGCCATGGCGGACTGCGTCATCCCGGCGCGCTCGGCCAATTCAGTCTGTGACCAGCCACGCTGTTCCCGCAGCGCTCGCACTGCGGCTCCGAGCTCGAAAGCGATACGCGCAGCGTCGTAGGCGGGGTGAGCAGGATCGACCCCGAGCTCCTTGCGCAGTTCAGTCCACGCCTTCCGCTCGGTCACAGCTCCTCCTCGTCCACAGTGCGCTGCTCTTCCTGGCATTGTCGCATCGCTCGGTGAGCCCGCTCGACTTCGGCAGTCTCACGCATCTTCGTCTTGTGCCACGTCGTCAACAGGATGATCCGCCGCCCCGGCGCGATCCAGTAGCTGATCCGGGTCTGCCTTTCGTCCAGCCAGAACCGCAGCTCGCGTAGCTTGCCCTCCAGTTGACGGGTGTACGGCTCGCCAAGCAGCGGACCGCGTTCAGCCAGCAGATCGATATAGAACGCGACGTGGTTCACCGCAGCTTCGCCGAGCCCTCTGAGCCATTCGCAGATCTCCGGCTCCAGCTCGACGGTACCCCAATCCATAGCATCGATGCTATGGCTGATTCGGACGCGACGGGTCGCCCGGAAGAGGAAGCCACCCTAATGTGTCACGATTGCGGCCATGACGCGCAAGCTGCACCTCGCCGGTGAACCGGAAGCGGACGCCCTGCTGGCAAGGGACCCGCTCGCGTTGCTGATCGGCATGCTGCTCGACCAGCAGATCCCGATGGAGGTGGCCTTCAAGGGCCCGCAGAAGCTGGTCACCAAGATGGGCAAGCTCGACGTGCACGAGATCGCCGAATACGACCCGGACGCGTTCGCCACCCTCGCCACCACCCCGCCGGGAATCCACCGGTATGGCGGCGCGATGGCCAAGCGAGTGCAGGCGTTGTGCCAGTACATCGTCGAGACCTACGACGGCAAGGCCGATCGGATCTGGAAGCAGGGCAAGCCGGACGGCCCCGAGATCTTCAGGCGGCTCAAGGCTTTGCCCGGGTACGGCGAGCAGAAGGCCAAGATCTTCCTTGCGCTGCTTGGCAAGCAGTTCGCCCTGAAGGCCGAGGGCTGGCGGGAGGCCGCGGGCGCGTACGGCGAGGACGGCTCTCGGCGGTCCATCGCCGATGTCACCAGCGCCGAGACGCTGGCCGAGGTCCGTGCGTTCAAGAAGGCGACGAAGGCCGCCGCGAAGGCGAAATGAGCCGCGCCTGGTGACTACCCCTTGTGTCCGGTTTTACTCTGGTTGACCGGAGGTGAGAACCATGCAAGCGACGGTAGGTGACCAGCTTCTGGTCCACGGCAAGAACGTGGGCCTTGCCGACAGGCAAGGCGAGATCATCGAAGTACGCGGCGACAACGGGGCTCCGCCCTACCTCGTCCGGTTCGCGGACGGTCACGAGGCGCTGGTCTTCCCCGGCCCCGATTCCATTGTGCGGCCCGCGAACGGCGACTGAGCGCGGCAGGCGAAGACGAACACGCCGAGGGCCGCCGACGCGATCACGGCGGCCACCGGACCCAACGCCGCGAACGTGCCGATCGCCAGCAGGTGGTTCCGCACCGCCATCAGCAGGCGAGCTCGGCGAGTTCGTCGGCGAGTTCCCTGGTCGCGGCGGCGATCCCCGACCAGCGGCGGGACAGGTCGATGTCGAACTCGAGCGGCCTGCCACGCACGTCCAGCACGACACCACCCGCCGCGGGCAACGTCACCATGGCCGCGGCCAGGTCCATGATCCGGTGGGTGTCGGAGCCCGGGTCGACGAACGCGTCCATCGATCCCTCGGCGACCAGCGCCGTCTCCAGGCACGTCGTGGCCAGCACGCGGACGCGGTCCACCCGGCTCGCCACCCGCAGCCAGGCGTCGCGGCTGTTGTCCTTCGGCCGCAGCATGGAGATCGATGAGCCGTCCACTGTGGTACGCCCGGTTGTCCGATAGGGCGTTGCCTGCTCCGCCGCGGCCCACCACGCTCGACCGGTGTCCAGCCAGACCGTCAGCGCTTCGGTCGCCACACCGTCCCGGAAGACCGCGCCCGCGAAGCAGGACAGCGGGACACCCATCGCGGCGTTGGCCGAGCCGTCCATCGGGTCGATCACCAGTGTCACGGCCGAGCCGTGGTCGATGAACCCGGCTTCCTCGCTCAACAGGTTGACCTTGGCGGCGTCGATCACGTCGACGATCGCGGCCTCCACCAGCGCGTCGACCCGCATGGTCGGCGTGCCGTCCGCACCGGTCGCGACCTCCTCGGCCAACTCCACGCGCGGATACTCGGCCCGCGCGGCCCCGTACGCGACCGCGGCGGCCCGCGCGGCCTCGGCGAGCGGGGGGTAGATCCCTTCGGGCAGGCTGGGGACGGGCACCGGCCAACTGATCTTCGACATGAGTGCACGGTACGAGCGGGCCACGCGGCAGTCCAAGGGGAACAGCGATGGACTTGTGTTCGTTGCGTGACCGTAAGGAGGCGTTGTGCAACACACCGGGGATGGCCAGCACCTGCTGGTGGTCGACGACGAACCCGGGATCACCGAGCTGCTGTCCACCACCCTCGACCTGGCCGGTTACCGCGTGTCGGCGGTCTGCTCCGGCCAGGCCGCGCTGGCGGCTGTCGAGGCGGAACGACCCGACATGGTGATCCTGGACGTGATGCTGCCCGACATGGACGGTTTCACGGTGTGCCGCAAGCTGGCTGAGCGCGGGCACGCGCCGCCCGTGCTGTTCCTGACCGCGCGGGGGTCGATCGAGGACACGGTCACCGGCCTGCGGATCGGTGGCGACGACTACGTCACCAAGCCGTTCCACGTCCTCGAACTCCTCGCCCGGGTGCACGCGCTGCTGCGCAGGTCCGGCCGTGCGCCGGACGAGCAGGTGCTGCGCAGCGCCGACCTGGTGCTCGACGAGGCGAAGTTCCAGGCCATCCGCGGCGGCGAGGCGCTGGATCTCACTCCGACGGAGTACAAGCTGCTGCGGTACCTGATGGTCAACATGGGCCAGGTGATGACGAAGGAGCAGATCCTGCAGCACGTGTGGCAGCACGACTTCGGCGAGGGCGTGGTGGAGAAGCTGGTCTCCCGGCTGCGGCACAAGGTCGACGCCGGGCGGCTGCCGTTGATCCACACCGTCCGCGGCTTCGGCTACCGCATCGCCGAGAGCTGACACCCGGTGCCGCGTGGACATCCACGCCGTGGGATCCGCGCGGTCCGCGGCAAGCTGCTGCTCGGCTTGATCTCGTTGACCCTGCTCGGGATGGCGATCATCGACATCGCCGCGCTGTTCGTCGTCGACCTGTACGCGCTCAACCGGGTGGAACGCACGCTGGGCGAGGTGCAACGGGCGTTGCCGGTGCTCGGCAGCCGGCGGATCAACGTGGACGGCCTGACGCTCGAGCAGCAGCTGCCGGAAGGGTTCTTCGCGGCCATCCTGGCCGAGGACGGGCGTGTGCTCGTGGCGACGAAGCCGTACCTGCTGTCCGGCGACCCGATCACCGCGCCGCCGATCCCCGATCCGGTGCCGCCGCACTGGGCGCTCCGGCCGACCACAGTGTCCTCTTCGGACACCCGGTGGCGGGTGCAGGCGTTCGACATCGGCCCGAACGCGATGATCCAGCTGCACGGCAGGCCGGATCCGGTGCGGTTCAGGTCCGTGGTCGTCGCGGGCAGCCTCGGCCCAGGTGAGGACGCGGTCGCGCAGTTGCTGGTGTTCGAGCTGATCGCGACCGGCGCCGCGGTGGTCGCGGTGACCCTGTTCGGTGTGCACGTGCTCAACCGGTCGCTGAAAGAGCAACGTGACCTGGAAAGGGGCCTGCTGCAGTTCCTCGCGGCGGCGTCGCACGAACTGCGCACGCCGCTGACCACGATCCGTGGCTGGGCGGAGCTGCACCGGGTTTCCGGCAAACCCGAGCTGGCCGCCAAGGCGCTGAGCCGCATCGAGCAGGAGGCCAACCGGATGAACTCGCTGGTCGACCAACTGCTCGAGATAAGCCGCCTCGACCTGAACAGGGAGCTGGAGCGGGAGGAGGTCGACCTGCGCGGAATCGCCGCCGAGGTCGTCGCGGACACGTCGGTGATCGCGCCGAACCGGACGATCTCGCTCGACGCCCCCGCCGAGGTGATCGTCGAAGGCGACGAACGCCTGCTCCGGCACGTCGTGCTCAACCTGGTCGGCAACGCGCTGCAGCACACCCCGCAGGACACGCCGATCACCGTCAGCGTGCACGGCGACCGGTTGTCGGTCTCCGACGAGGGGCCGGGGATGTCGCCGGAGGTCGCCTCGCGGATCTTCGAACGCTTCTACCGCGCGGAGAAGCGGCAGTCCGACGGCGGCGCGGGGCTCGGGCTGGCGATCGTGCAACGCATCGTGCAGGCGCACGGCGGCGAGGTGCACGTGTCCACGGCGCCCGGGACGGGCACGACATTCACCGTGGTGCTGGGAGGCGTCAGCTCTTCGTCAGGAAAGTGACAGGGGGTAGTCAGGTTCGCACGGAAACGTCGATGGGGACGAGGCCAAGGAGTGCACCATGACTGAGACTCTGCCCGCGACCGACATCCCACGGTTGCCCGTTGACCGGGTCAATCCCCTCGATCCACCGGCCGAACTGCACGAACGCGGCCCGCTGAGCAGGTTGACGTTCGCCGACGGCACGATCGGCTGGCTGGTCACCACGCACAAGCTGGCCAGGGCGGTACTCGCCGACCAGCGCTTCAGTGTCAACCCCGAGAACCGCAAGTCACCGATCCGCGCCGAGGTGTCCAACGAACCGGCCAAGCCAGGGATGTTCCTGTCCCAGGACCCACCGGACCACACGCACTACCGGCGGCTGCTGACCGGCCAGTTCACCGTGCGCCGGATGAACCAGCTCGTCCCCCGCATCCAGGAAATCGCGGACGCCCACGCCAAGGCCATGCGCGAGCAGGGCCCGCCGGTGGACCTCGTGCAGGCGTACGCACTGCCGATCCCGTCGCTGGTGATCTGCGAGATCCTCGGTGTGCCGTACGCCGATCGGGTGCGGTTCCAGGAGAACACCCACAAGCTGGTCGACCTGACCAGGACGACGGAGGAGATCAAGGCGGCGATCGAGGACATCGAGAACTTCCTGCTCGACCTGGTCAGGACCAAGCGGCGCGCTCCGGGTGACGACATGCTCAGCGGCCTGGTCACCGACAGCGGGCTGAGCGACGAGGAAATCGCCAACATGGGGTTCCTGCTGCTCATCGCCGGCCACGAGACGACCGCGAACATGCTGGGACTCGGCACATTCACGTTGCTGACCCATCCGGACCAGTTGGCACTGCTGCGCGACGACCCCGGACTTGCCGAGAACGCGGTCGAGGAACTGCTGCGCTACCTGACGATCATCCACTTCGGAACGATACGGACCGCGGCCGAGGACCTGGAACTGGACGGGCAGCTGATCAAAGCAGGCGACCCGATCTCGATCTCACTGCCTGCCGCCAACCGCGACCCGATGCGGTTCGTCGACCCGGACCGGCTGGCGCTCAACGGAACCGCGACCGGCCACGTGGCGTTCGGGCACGGCATCCACCAGTGCCTCGGACAGCAACTGGCCCGCATCGAGATGCGCATCGGCTTCGCCACACTGCTGCGCGAGTTCCCGACCCTCCGGTTGGCGACCGCGCCGCAGGACGTGCGGTTGCGCGAGCAGATGGCGATCTTCGGCGTCCACGAACTCCCCGTGGCCTGGTGAAGGGAAGCGGATGACCGAAACACTTCCCGGCGCCCCGCTGATGCCCCAGCAGCGGACGACACCGCTCGACCCACCACCGGACCTCGCCGACCGCGGGCCGTTGAGCCGGATCACGTTCGCCGACGGCACAGTCGGCTGGCTGGTGACCACGCACAAGCTGACCCGCGCGGTGCTCGCGGACCCACGCTTCAGTTCCCGGGGCGAGCTGCGGAAATCACCGATCCGCGACAACATCACCAACGAACCGACCAAACCAGGCATGTTCATCGCCCAGGACGCACCGGAGCACACCCGCTACCGGCGACTGCTGACCGGCCAGTTCACCGTGCGCCGGATGAACCACCTGATCCCCCGAGTACAGGAGATCACGAACGACCACGCCGAAAGCATGCGCAGGCATGGCTCCCCAGCGGACCTGGTGCCGGAGTTCGCGCTGCCGATCCCCTCGCTGGTGATCTGCGAACTGCTGGGCGTCCCGTACGCCGACCGCGAGCGCTTCCAGCAAGACTCAAGCCGCTTGCTGTCGCTGACTGCCTCCCAGCAGGAGGTCAGGGCGGCCGTCGAGTCGATCGAGAACTACATGCTCGACCTGATCAGGATGAAACGAGCACAGCCGGACGACGCACTGATGTCCGGCCTGATAGCGGAAGAAACCCTGACCGACGAGGAAATGAGCAACATCGGTCTGCTGCTGCTCATCGCCGGACACGAGACAACCGCGAACATGTTGGCACTGGGCACATACACCCTGCTGACCAACCCGGACCAACTGACACTGCTGCGCAACGATCCCAGCCTGGTGGAGAACGCGGTCGAGGAACTGCTGCGCTACCTGACCATCGTCCACTTCGGAACAGCACGAACAGCGCTCGAGGACGTGGAACTGGACGGCCAGCTGATCAAGGCAGGCGAGCCGCTGGCGATCTCACTACCGGCGGCCAATCGCGACCCGATGCGATTCGTCGACCCGGACAAGCTGGCACTGAACGGAACCCCCAGCGGGCACGTGGCATTCGGACACGGTATCCACCAATGCCTGGGACAACAACTGGCCCGCATCGAAATGCGCATCGGCTTCACGACGCTGCTGCGCGAGTTCCCCAGGCTGCGACTCGCGATTGCACCGGAAGAAGTACCGATGCGTGACGACATGACGATCTACGGAGTTCACTCACTGCCAGTCGCCTGGTAACAGCACAGGAAGGCCTTCGGGGGTGTCTCCTGCCCCAGAGGTCTGCCGCCCGGCGAGAAAATCCTGAAAGAGAAACAGTCCCCCGCCCAAAAGCGAGGGACTGTCCTCCCAGTGCGAATCAGATCAAACCAAGACCCTTGACGGCATCCCGCTCCTCAGCGAGCTCAGCAACCGAAGCATCGATCCGGCCCCGCGAGAACTCGTCGATCTCCAAGCCCTGAACGATCTCGTACTTGCCACCGGTCGACGTGACCGGGAAAGAAGAAATGAGACCCTCAGGAACACCGTAGGACCCGTCGGAAACGACACCGGCCGAAGCCCACTGCCCCTCGGCAGTGCCGTTGACCCAGTCGTAGACGTGGTCGATCGCCGCGTTGGCGGCCGAAGCGGCCGACGAAGCGCCGCGCGCCTCGATGATCGCGGCGCCACGCTTGGCGACGGTCGGGATGAAGTCGTTCTCCAGCCAGGCCTGGTCGTTGACGGCCTCGGCGGCGCTCTTGCCGTTCACCTCGGCGTGCGCCAGGCTCGGGTACTGGGTCGCGGAGTGGTTGCCCCAGATGACCAGCTTGCGGATGTCGTTGACGGTCACGCCGAGCTTCGCGGCCAGCTGGCTGTAGGCGCGGTTCTGGTCGAGCCGGGTCATCGCGGTGAACCGGTCGGCGGGTACGTCCGGTGCGTGCTGCTGGGCGATGAGGGCGTTGGTGTTCGCCGGGTTGCCGACCACGAGGACGCGGATGTCGTCCGCGGCGTGGTTGTTGATGGCCTGTCCCTGCGGCTTGAAGATGCCACCGTTGGCCTCGAGCAGGTCACCGCGCTCCATGCCCTTGGTCCGCGGCCGGGCGCCGACCAGCAGGGCCACGTTGGCACCGTCGAAGGCGACGTTCGGGTCGTCGGAGATGTCGATGCCGGACAGCAGCGGGAACGCGCAGTCGTCCAGTTCCATCGCGGTGCCTTCGGCCGCCTTCAGCGCCGGGGTGATCTCCAGCAGCTTCAGCCTCACCGGGGTGTCCTGGCCGAGCAACTGGCCCGACGCGATGCGGAACAGCAGGGCGTAGCCGATCTGGCCGGCCGCGCCGGTGACGGTGACGTTGACGGGGGTGCGGGTCATTGCCTTCCGATCCACTCAAGCGTTCAGGTGGGGTCTCGGGCGCGACCAGCTACGAGAGTCACGGTCTCGGCGCCGGGACCTGCCCCGGCAGGCTATCAACCCCGCACTGCGTGGTCCCGGACCGGTGACAAAGCCCTCATGCTCGCCGGGACACGGATCTGCAGTACCGCGTTCGCCAGCAGGTAACCCGCGAGCGCACCGAAGGTGTTCGTCATCAGGTCGTCCACGTCGAAGATCCGGTACACGAACGGTGCGGTACCGAAGTTGCCGCTCAACTGGGTGATCTCGATCATCAGCGATGCCGCGAAGCCGATCACGACGGCCTGCCGCGCGGTCCGGCGCCACAGCGCGCGGGCGAAGAACCCCAGCGGCACGAACAACAGGACGTTCAGCAGCGCCTGCTTGACGGCCATAAAGTCACCGCCGACGGTGTCCAGCACCCACTGGAACGGCACCAGCTGGATCGTCTGCCGCAGCCTCGGCGTGTGCGGGCCGGGCAGTGGCAGGAAGACGACCGCGAGCGCCAGCACCGCGTAGAGCGTCACCACTCCGCTCACCGCCGGGCGGCCCCGGCCCCTGAGCGCCAGCAGGACGACGGGCCAGATCGCGGCGAACCCGATCAGTCCGAAGTGGATGGCGGTGAGCTGCGACGTGGTCATGGTGACGACGTTATGGATTTCCCGCCGCCGTGACTTCGGTCGAAGAGCCCGGCCTGATCGGCCACCTGGCCGAGACGGCCGATCGGCCGTTCAGCCGCTCAGTTGAGCGGACCGCCGATGATCGACGCCGAGATGTACAGGATCATCAGGCCGATCCCGCCGTAGAGCAGGATGTCCACGCGTCGTTTGCGCACCGCCAGCAGACCGGCCTTGCTGTCCGGCAGCAGCAGCCGAAGCGCGGCGGCGACGAGCAGGGCACCGCCGACCAGCGAGGTGCCCTTGCGCCAGTGGTACAGCAGGACCAGCACCAGGCCGATCACGACGATGGACAGGACGACCGCGAACGGCCACTGGTCGCGGAGCTTGGACTTCGGCGACACGACGGTCACGCCTGCGCCTCGGCGGCCTCGACCACGTTCGTCAGCAGCATCGCCCTGGTCATCGGGCCGATCCCGCCGGGGTTGGGCGACAGGAAACCCGCGACCTCGCGCACGTCGGGGTGGACGTCACCGGCCATTCCGGACTCGGTCCGGCTGACGCCGACGTCCAGCACCGCCGCCCCGGGCTTGACCATCTCCGGGGTGATCAGGTGCGGCACGCCCGCACCGGCGACCACGATGTCCGCACGCCGGACCTCACTGGCCAGGTCTTTGGTTCCGGTGTGGCACAACGTGACCGTGGCGTTCTCCGAACGACGGGTGAGCAGCAGGCCCAGCGGGCGGCCGACGGTGACACCACGCCCGACGACCGTGATGTTCTGGCCCGCGATCGGCACCTGGTAGCGGTTGAGCAGCTCGACGATCCCGCGCGGGGTGCACGGCAGCGGCGCGGGCTCCATCAGCACGAGCCTGCCGAGGTTGGCCGGGTGCAGGCCGTCGGCGTCCTTGGCCGGGTCGACGCGCTCGAGCAGCCTGCCCGTGTCCAGGTGCTTGGGGACGGGCAACTGGACGATGTAGCCGGTGCACGCCGGGTCGGCGTTCAGCTCGTCCAGCACGGCCTCGGCGTCTTCCTGCGAGATGTCCGCGGGGAGGTCCTTGCGGATCGAGGTGATCCCGACCTTGGCGCAGTCCGAGTGCTTGCCGCGCACGTACAGCGCCGAGCCGGGGTCGTCACCGATCAGGACCGTGCCCAGGCCGGGCGCGATGCCCTTGGCCCGCAGTGCGGCCACTCGCACCTTGAGGTCCTCGTAGATCGCGTCTCGGGTTGCCTTGCCATCCAGGATCGTCGCGCTCACGTGGTCATCCTCTCAGAGACCGTCCTGAGTGGTAGCGCGGCCACAACCGCGGCGAACAGCGTGATGACGACGCCGAGCACCTCCGTGAACGACAGCTGCGCACCGCGGGCGGGTACGAGGATGTCCAGCACCAGCGCGCCGAGCAGTTGCCCGGAGACCAGGCAGAGGCTGAGCACCAGCACGCCGACTGCACGCACGGCGGCCGCCGAGATCCCGACCACGACGATCCCGAACGCACCGCCGGCGTAAAGCCACCATTCACCGGGGAACTCGACCGGCCAGCCGCGCAGGATCACGTCGCCGACGGCGAAGATCAGCAGCGTGGTCGACGCGGCGGCGAAGTTGACCGTCGCGGCGACCACCGGGTTGCCCGCTGCGTCCTTGACCTGGCCGTTGACCGCGCTCTGCCAGGCCATCCCGAACCCGGCGATCGCGGGCAGCACGAACAGCGCCACGCTCTGCGGCCGGACGAACTGCTCCTGGACGGCGAGGGTGACCGCGCCGACGGCCAGTGCCGCGCCGAGCACCCGCCACCTCGTGATCGGCTGCGGACCGCCGGGGCCGAGCCCGGCGCGGTCGACGAACAGCCCGCTCACCAGCTGCCCGCTGATCGTCGCGACCGTGAACACGGCCACGCCGAGCGCGGTGATCGTCAGGCCCTGGGTGACGATGAAGTACGCCCCGACACACCCGCCGAGGCACTCCCACCACCGCAGATCCCGCTTGCGCAGCGCCGCGGCCACCCGGCCCGCGCTGCGACGGCCTGCGGGCGCGCACACCACCGAAGTGACAAGTGCGACAAAACCGAAGGCTGTGGAGATCAGGCCGCCGATGACCCCATCGTGCAACCGGGCGCCCAGCTGGCCGTTGATCCGACCCTGGGACGCGAGCAAAACCCCAGCAATGACCGCCACCAGACCGTAGGGCCATCGCTTCATGAGGCGACGGGCTCCGCCACGGGTGCGGGAGCCGGGATGCGCATGGCCAGTACGGCACCCAGCGCGACGAAGACGACCGCGCCGGCCGCCGCGAACGCCGGGCCGCCGTGGTCGAGCAACAGACCGGAGGTGGGCAGCGCGATGGCGAAGCCCGCGGTGGACGCGGACGACAGCCAGCCGTACGCCTCGGTCCGGCGTTCGGACGGGGCCAGTTCGCCGAGGATGGCGTTCGACGCCGCCGCGGCGGGCGCGATCGCGGCACCGCCGAGCAGCAGCACCAGCCCGATCAGCCAGGGCGAGGCCGGGTCGAACACCGGGGGTAGGACGGGCACCAGCGCGGCCACGCCCACCAGGTTGAGCATCACCCGCCTGGTCAGCCGGGGCCTGCCGGTCAGCCCGCCCGCGATCAGACCGCCGATCCCGGACCCGATCGCCCAGACCGCGCCGAGCACACCGGCCAGGATCGGGATGTCGACGTTGCGCGCCCACGCCACGATCGTCATGTCGACCATCAGCAGGGCGGCGACCAGGAAGAACGACAGCGCCAGCGACGCGACGACACCAGGCACGCCGAACAACCCGACCTTCCGCGACTTGGCCTGGTCACTGGTGCCGACGGGCTTCGTCTGCCCCGCCCTGGACAACGCGCGGGCGAACGCCGCAGCACCGAGCAGGGCCAGCGCACCGGAGATGACCAACGACACTTCCGGGTTGACCGCGGCGACCAACGCGGCAGCCAGCAACGGGCCGACGACGAACATCAGCTCGGTCAGCGTCGCGTCGACGGTGTACACCGACTGCAGCGCCGCGCCGGAGAGCATCCGGGGCCAGACCGCTCGGCTGACCGGGACGACCGGCGGGTTGAACAGGCCGACGACGAACGCGGCCACCGCCATCAGCGGCCAGGCCGAGCCGGGTAACCAGAGCGGGACGAGCGCCAGCAGCATCAGTCCGACGCCGTAACTGACACCCGTGATCAGCAGCAGTCCGACTGGACCCCGGCGGTCCGCCGCGCGGCCGCGGACCGGACCGGCCACCCCGTTGCCCGTCAGCAGTGCGGCACCGATCACACCCGCGATCGCGTACGACCCCGTCCACCCGGCGATCAGGAACGACATCGCCAGCGGCGTGCCCGTCATGTGCAACCTGCCGATCGACGCCCAGACCAGCAAGCTGGGCACTTTGGGGACGGCGGCGAGGTCGCGGTACGGCTGCAGCACCCGACCACTGTCTCAGGGGGCACCGACAATCCACGACCGATTACTCTCAAGGTGGTCACGGGGCCGGGTTGGGTACATGGCGAATGCCGCGTGTGCCGAACGTGGTCGCAAAAGGGAGGATGGCGACGTGACGCAACCGACCCAGCTGGATCCGACCGAGCAGGACACCCTGGTCAAGCAGATCGGCTTGGCATTGCTGCGGGCGGCGCCGCCCGAATGGCAGCAGGTCGTCGTGCACTACCGGGCGGTCGGCCGCTACAACGAGATGACGGCCGAGCTGACTTGCGAGAACGAGGACCCGAGGGCGTGGACGGTGTCGCCGGACATGGCGGCGTTGTTCGCGCGGCTGCGCGCGGGCATGTACCGCGACGGCCGCGGGACCTGGTTCAACGCGCGCTACCAGCTGGACCGACCGTCGAGCTACAACCTCGAGTACGACCGCGACGAGCCGCAGTGGGACAACCCGCCGCCGCCCCCGGCGTACCCCGATGAGCTGCAGATGTTCCCCCGTGAGGACGAGAACATCCCGGAGTGGCTGGCCAGGCGTCTCGCCGCGCCGCCTCCGCCCCCACCGCCGCCGATGGCGCCGCAGCCGCCCACCCCTCCGGGTGGTTTCGAACGGCCGCGGTTCCGGGTGGCGAGGACCTTCGACGGGATGGGCCCGCAGGGCCGTCCGATCGTCAACCGCCCACCGGTCGACGAGCTGGACACCGAAGCGATGCTGGCCTACCTGGAAGAGGCCGAGTTCGCGATGCCGGGCCGCGGCTACGACGTCGACCGGCTCGACCCCGAGGGCCGCAACTCGGTGCCGATCGCGTTCCACACGGACGGCACGTGGATCTGGCCCGCGTCGGTGAACTACTACTTGCGCACCTACGGCGTGAGCCCCGAGCCGGACCTGGTCGCGCACATCCGCAGGCAGGGTTTCGAGCTGCCGGTGGTGGACGAGCCGACGGTCGCGGAAGCGGCCGCGTTCGTCAACCGGGGTGCCCCGCCACCGCCTCCGGGACGTCCGGTGGCACCGCCACCCCCGCCGCCGATGCCCGCGGCCGCGCCCGCGCCGCCGCCTGTTCCCGCGGTGCCCGCGCCACCTCAGCCGGGACCCGCGCTGACCCAGGTCAGGGCCAAGTTCGCGGATCTGGGTGTACCGGAGTCGGCGTACCGGATCGGCCCGCCGGTCGAGCGGACCTGGACGCTGGAGCGGGTGGACGAGGGCTGGCGGGTCGGCTGGTTCGAACGGGACCAGTACGTCGCGCCGTCGGACTTCGACGACGTGGCGGACGCCACAGCGTTCCTGCTCGGCAAGGTGTTGCTGGACGGGCCACGGCCCGCGCTGCCGGAACCGCCGCCGGTCGCCACGGCGCCGCCCCCACAACCGCCTCCGCCGTCACCAGCGCCTCCCGTGCTGGAGAACGACGACCTGGACCGGACGCTCCTGTCGTTGCCACCGCTGTCCGACTTGGAGGACACGGACGCACGTGAGCCTGTGTCCGTGCCCAGCGCACCCGCGCCGGAGGTCGGCAACTCGACGGCGTTGCTGCCCGCACCGAACCGGAACAACGGTGGTGGCGGTGGGGTCAACACGGCTGGCAGCGCGGCATCCGAGCCCCGCGCGCAGGACTGGCCGATCCAGCCGCTGTACGGCGAACCACCGCTGACGCTGTTCCGCGGCAAGCGGATGATCGAGCTGCACCCCGGCACCGAGATCGACCGGTTCGGCGAGGGCGACGGCAACCTGACGTACGCCGTCGGCACGCCGTTCCCGCTGCGGTCGCTCGTACCGGACTGGGTGAACCGGGACTACCGCGTCTACCGCGTGCAGCAGCCGTTCGAGGCGCTGACCGGGGTGGCCATCCCGTGGTTCGAGCAGCCGGGTGGCGGCACGGCGTTCCTGCTGCCGCACGCGGTCGAGGACCTGATCGAGGACGGCTACCTCGTCGAGGTCCCCGGCAGGGAACGCCCACCGCTCGCCTGACACCGCTGTTGTTGGCAACCAATGTGGCCTTCGTTGCGCGAAACGCAACGAAGGCCACATTGGTTGCACGGGTCGAGGGTTGCACGGGTCGAGGCTCAGGGGACGACCACGACCGGTCGTTTCGCGCCCTTGACGAGCATCTTCGGCACGGAGCCGACCAGGCCGCCGCCGTGCCGCGACCGGCCGACCACGATGCAGTCGGCACGCCGCTCCTCGGCGATGGCTTCCAGGCCGTGCGCCGGATCACCCCGGTGGTGCACGAGCTCCCACGCGATCCCGGCGTGGTCGAGGTACGCCGCGGCCTCCTGGCGGATCTCGTCGACGAACGCCGACGCGGCCTCGGTGGCACCGGCCATGCCCATCGCCGTCCAGTACGCCGGGCTGGCGATCGGTTCGACGTAGACCAGGACGAGCCGCGCCCGTTCCCGGCGGGCGAGACCACCGGCCCACGCGGCGGCGTGCAGAGATGGTGGGCTGCCGTCGACGCCCACGATGATCACGGTCAAGCCGTCCTTACCGATCTCGAAATCGGCCGCGCCCTCGGACACACCGGGATCGTAAGGGACTATCCGGTGATCTGGCTGTCCGGCGTGCGCAACTTCGCCCCTCCGGCGGGGTGGCCTGCGGCGGCCCGTTCGATCCGGGTCACCGGAAGTCGCGGGACTTCGACGGGATGCGCAAGTCCAGGTTCTGCAAGCGATCGGCCTGCAGGCTGATCACACCTTCGGCGTTCTCGACGATTCCACGCACCAGCATGGCCGCGCTGCCTCGGGCGACCCGGCGGTAGCGTGCCCACAAACCTGGTGAGCACACCACGTTCACCATTCCGGTCTCGTCCTCGATGTTCAGGAACGTCACCCCGCCCGCGGTCGCCGGCCGCTGGCGATGGGTGACGGCGCCGCCGATGAGGATCCGGGTTCCCGACTTCACAGCCGAGAGCTCTGCCACAGGCAACGCGCCGAGCCCGGTGAGGTGGTCGCGGACGAACTGGGTCGGGAAGCTGTCCGGTGACAGGCCGTTCGCCCATACGTCGGCCACCGCGAGCTCGACCGCGTCCATCCCCGGCAGGGTCGGCGCGGCGGCGCTCGCCGTCGTTCCCGGCAACCGGTCCGGCCGGTCGCCCGCCACGGCACCGGCCGACCACAGCGCCGCTCGCCTGCTGACCCCGAAGCAGCCGAAGGCACCCGCCGTGGACAGCGCCTCGACCTGTGCGGTGGTCAGCTGAACCCGCCGGGCCAGGTCGGTCATGCTCTTGAAGGGGCCGTTCGCCTGCCGTTCGGCGACGATCGCGGCCGCGGGCTTCTGGCCGATCGTACGGATCGCGCCGATTCCCAGCCGGACAGCGGGTTTCGCGTCGGTGCGCTCCAGCGTCGCGTGCGGGAGGCTGGCGTTGATGTCCGGCCCGCGCACCTCTACGCCGTGTCTGCGCGCGTCGGCGACCAGGGACTGCGGCGAGTAGAAACCCATTGGCTGGGCGCGCAACAACGCGGCGCAGAACGCGGCGGGGTGGTAGTACTTGAAGTAGGAGCTGGCGAAAACCAGGTGCGCGAAGCTCAACGCGTGGCTCTCGGGAAAACCGAAGTTGGCGAACGCCAGCAGTTTCGAGTAGATCCGCTCGGCCAGCTCACCGGTGATCCCTTTGGCCGCAGCGCCTTCGTGGAACCGCTCACGCAGGCGTTCCATCCGGCGGGTCGACCTCTTCGCGCCCATCGCCCTGCGCAGCTCGTCCGCCTCGGCCGCGTCGAAACCGCCGACGTCCACGGCTATCTGCATCAGCTGCTCCTGGAACAACGGCACACCAAGGGTTTTCTCCAGCGCGCGTTCCAGCAGCGGGTGGTCGTAGGTGACGTCCTCCTTCTTGTTCTTCCTGCGGATGTACGGGTGGACCGACCCGCCCTGGATCGGACCGGGCCGGATCAGTGCCACCTCCACCACGAGGTCGTAGAACTTCTCCGGCCTCAGCCGGGGCAGCGTGGCCATCTGCGCGCGGCTCTCCACCTGGAAGACGCCGATGGAGTCGGCTTCGCACAACATGTCGTAGATGTTCCGGTCGTTCAGGTCGAGGTTGGCGATGTCCACGTCGATGTCCTCGTGCTCGCGCACCAGGTCGATCGCGTAGTGCAGCGCGGAGAGCATGCCGAGGCCGAGCAGGTCGAACTTGACCAGCCCGATCGCGGCGCAGTCGTCCTTGTCCCACTGCAGGATCGAGCGGTCGGCCATCCGCGCCCACTCGATCGGGCACACCTCGCCGACCGGCCGGTCGCAGATCACCATGCCACCGGAGTGGATGCCGAGGTGCCTCGGGAACCCCTCGATCTGACCGGCCAGGTCGAGCACGACACCGGGGATGTCGTGGTCGTTCTCGCCGACCGTGTCGCGGACCGGGCCCCAGCGGTCGATCTGTTTGCTCCACGCGTCCTGTTGGCCGGGCGAGTACCCGAGCGCACGCGCCATGTCCCGGACCGACGACTTGGCGCGGTACGTGATCACGTTCGCGACCTGCGCCGCACACCAGCGGTCGTGCTTCTGGTAGACGTACTGGATCGCCTCCTCGCGGCGGTCGGACTCGATGTCGAGGTCGATGTCCGGTGGACCGTCACGGGCAGGCGCGAGGAAACGTTCGAACAGCAGGTCGTGCGCGACCGCGTCGACTCCGGTGATGCCGAGCGCGTAGCAGACCGCCGAGTTCGCGGCGGAACCACGGCCCTGGCACAGGATGTCGTTCTCCCGGCAGAACCGGGCGATGTCCCACACCACCAGGAAGTAACCGGGGAACCCGAGTTCCTCGATCACACGCAGCTCGTGCTCGATCTGCTCGTACGCCCTGGCGTTGCCGTCCGGCGGGCCGTAGCGGCCTGCCGCGCCCTTGTACGTCAGGTACCGCAGGTACGAGTCCTCCGTGTGCCCCGGCGGTACGTCGAACGGCGGCAGTTTCGGCGCCACCAGACGCAGATCGAACGAGAGCTCGACGCCGAGCACCGCGGCCCGCTGCACGGCGCCGGGGTAACGCGGCTCGAACCGTTCGAGCATCTCGGCCCCTGACCGCAGGTACGCGGTCGCGGGCGGTAGCCAACCGGCCATCTCGTCCAGGCTTTTGCGCGACCGCACGGCGGCCATGGCAGCCGCCAGACGGGCACGGTCGGGCTGCGCGTAGTGCACCGCGTTGGTCGCGATCGTCGGCAGCCCGAACTCGGCCGCCATCCCGGACAGCACGTCGTTGCGGAAGCTGTCCCCCGGCATGCCGTGGTCGGTCAGTTCGACGACGACGCTGTCCTTGCCGAACATGTCGACGAGTTGACCGAGCCGTTCGGCCGCCGCCGACGGTCCACCGGCGTCCAGCGCGCGGCGCACAGGACCCTTGCGGCAGCCGGTGAGTGCGACACAATGACCTTTGGTCACGTCGACCACCTGCGCGAGGTCGTACACCGGACGGCCCTTCTCGGCACCGGCGAGCTGCCCTGCGCTGATCGCCCGGCACAGCCGGGTGTACCCGTCCAGCCCGCGGGCCAGCAGCAACAGGTGCTCGCCGACCGGGTCGGGCACGCCGGTCTGCGGCGCGGGCAAGCCGATGCTCAGCTCGGTGCCGAACACCGTGCGCACACCGAGTTCCTTTGCCGCCTCGGCGAACCGGACCACGCCGTACATGCCGTCGTGGTCGGTGATCGCGATCGCGTCGAGGCCCCGCAGCGCCGCCGCCTCCACCAGCTCCTCCGGGTGGCTGGCGCCGTCGAGGAAGCTGAAGTTGGAGTGGCAGTGCAGTTCGGCGTACGGCACCCGTTCCTCGCCGGGGTGGTCGGTCGCACCGGGCAGGCCGATGCCCGGTGGCCGGGTGTACGGTTCGCGGTGATGGGTCCACGCTGGACTGTCACCGCCGTCGCCGTTCTGGAAAGGCTTGCCGGACAAGGCTCGTTCCAGTTCCGTCCAGCGGACCGGCGGGTTGTTCCACCCCATGTCGCTCCACTTCCGGTTACCGGGCCACACTGCCCGACCGGGCAGACTTTGGTCCAATCGGGACCCGAAACCCTTTTTCCCACAGCGTCACGCGTTTACCGTCCAGCCGTGACTCAGCACCCGCAGGGCCCGTACCAGCCGGGCCAACCCGGCGGCTCCCCGTATGGTCAGGGGCCGTCCGGACAAGGCCAGCCGCAAGGTGGCGGCCAACAGCCATACGACCAGCAGCCGCCGTACGGTCAGCCACAACCGCCTTACGGCCAGCCCCAGCAGCCTTACGGCAACCACCATGCCGGTGGTGGCGCGCACCCCAAGACCCCCGATGTCCCCGGCTTCGCGATGAAGTTCACCGGGATCGGCGCGAACTGGGGCACCGGCGGCAACCGGCCGACGCTGCCCGTGCCCAAGAGCGTGATCTGGGCTTTCCTGCTGTCCGCAGGGGCTGCCTTGATCAGCGCGCTGTACTACATCGTCTACGCGATCATGTTCTCCAGCTATTTCGGCGGGTTCTACAACGGCGGTGCCACGGTCTTCGGCCTGCTGATCTGCGCGGGCCTGTTCGTCATCTCGGTGATGATGCGCAACGGCGCGGAGTGGGCCCGGATCGTGCTGGCCGTGCTCAGCGGGCTGGGCGCGCTGCTCGGGCTGATCGGCCTGTTCAGCCTCGGCCTGCTGTTCACCGTCGGCGGCGGCTTCGGCGCGGTGCTGCTGATCTTCTCGCTGGTCCAGGTCGCCGCGCTGGGCGCGACGCTGTTCTTCCTGTTCCAGCAGGACTCGAACGCCTACTTCAAGTCCGCGTCGGCAGGACCCGGATACCCACCGCCGCCCGGACCCCAGAACTTCGGCGGCTGATCCTCCATCGGCGGACGCTGCCTCGGGATCAACTCGGTGAGGAGGTCCTGGGCCATGTCCCGGTCCGACCGGTACAACGAAGAGAAGTGCTCGAACATGTGTTCGAGTATGTCCCTACGGGTCACCTTGGTCAAGTCGAGGGGCCCTCGTGCGGCGCACGAGGGCCCCTCCGGGTGTTCACGCTGGTCAGCCCAGGTTTTCCGGGCGCTGCCACGGCTGCCCGAGCACGTGCTGGGCCAGGAACGCGAAGACAGTCGAGTACCACACCATCGTGTGATTCGGTTTGAGGATCCAGTGGTTCTCGTCGGGGAAGTAGAGGAACTTGTGCGGGCTGTCGGCCTTTGCCCGCGACGACAGGTCCCACCACAGCCGCAGGCTCTCCCCGATCGGCACGCGGTAGTCCTTGTCGCCGTGGATCACCAGCATCGGCGTGCTGATGGCGTCGGCCGACCGGTGCGGTGAATTGGCTTCGGCGTCCGCATCGGTCATCTCCCGCGTGAAGTCGAACGCCATGTCGGTGGTCGAGAGCATCTGGTCCATCGCCCACAGCGAGGCGTGGGTGACGATCGCGTCGAACCGGTCGGTGTGCCCGGCCACCCAGTTGGCCATGTAACCGCCGAACGACCCGCCCAAGGCGGCGGTCCGGCTCGCGTCGACATCCGGCCGTTCCAGCGCCTCGTCGGTGATCGACATCAGGTCCGTGAACGGCGCACCACCCCAGTTCGCCCAGCCCCGGCGGATGAACTCCGTCCCGTAACCCGACGACAACGCGGGGTCGGGCAGCAGCACGGCGTACCCGCGTGCGACCGCGAGCCACGGGTTCCAGCGCCACGTCCACGCGTTCCACGTCATGTACGGGCCGCCGTGGATCCACAGCAGCAGCGGAGCGGGTTCCGTCGACTGCGGCAACGCGATCCACGCACGCACAGTGGTCCCGTCAGCCGCTGTGGTGGTGACTTCCTCGAGTCGTCCCGGAACCTCGTAATCCGGTTCCGCCAGACGCTCCACTGTGGACCTGTCCAGCGCGATCCTGACCGGCGACGGCGGGCTGTCCACGGCCGAACGCAACGCGTAGACCCACTGCCCGTCCCGGGAGACCTGGAAGTCGGTGTATGCCCCGTCGTCCGGCGTCAACCTCGTCGGCTCACCGGTCTCGACGTCGACGCGCCACAGCGGCGCCCGGCCGTTGTCGTCCGCGACGACGACGAGGGACCGGCCATCCGTCGTCCACAGCGGATCCCGTGGCCAGCGGTCCCATTCCCCGGCGAGCGGCCGCATATCGCCACCACCGAGCGGAATGACGGCGAGCCAGCGGTCGAAGACCTCATCGGGAGCGGAGCGCCGCAGGATCACCACCGCGACGTGCGTGCCATCCGGGGAGATCGCGGGCGAAACGTACTCGTAGTCCGGATTGTCGGCCAGCACCCGGCGGTCACCGGTGGCGACGTCGATGGCGACGAGAGTGCTGCGCTGGTGACCGGTGGCCTCCGCGACAAGCCAGCCCGCGACGACCGTCGAACCGTCAGCCGAGATGTCCCAACCGGTCTCGTTGCTGTCCAGCGCACGGCCGACGTGCCCGGTCAGGTCCCGCAACCCGTTGTCCTCGACGACAAGCAGCCGACGCCGGTCCGGTCCGATGTGCCGGTCCCAGTACCGGATCGGGTACTCCTCGTGCAGGATGGCCGTGATCCCGGCATCGTCCCGCAGCTCACGGAGTTCCTTGTCGTGCTCGGGATCCGTGGCGGACGGCAGCAGCGGCGAGCAGATCACGACCGTGCCGCTGTCGCTGACCCGGACATCGTCGATGCCGCCGGACGGCGCCACGACCTGCCGCGCCTCCCCGCCGCCGGACGGCAGCAGCCACAGCGCGGCCTTGTCCTGGTCACTCGGCCGCTTGGCGGTGAACAGAAGGTCACCGTCCGGCGTCCACGCGGGGTTTGCCTCGCCTTCGGCGCCCCAGGTGAGCCGCCTGGCCGGGTGTTCACCACCGGAGTCGACCTCCCACAAGGAGGTGACGTACCGGTTCTTCTTCTCGTCGGGCACGGCAACCGTGTAGACGAGTCTGCGGCCATCCGGCGACAGCCGTGGCGAGCCGTTGCGCGGCAGTTTGACGTAGTCGGCGAGGTCATCGAAGGGGCTGCGGATCATAACGTGGTCTTACCACCGTATGGCACGTCCAGCTTTGTTAATTGAAATTGTGCTTGAGTCTCCCCCGTGGGGAGCTCGCAGAGTGACGACGTGCGCTACACGATCGGCGAACTGGCCAAACGGACCGGACTGACGGTGAAAGCCATCCGGTTCTACGCGAACCAGGACATCGTCCCGCCGACCGGCCGCAGCCCGGCTGGTCACCGGCAGTACTCGGCCGAGGCCGGTGCCAGGCTGGAACTCGTCCGCGTGCTGCGGTCGCTGGGCATCGACCTGCGCACTGTCCGTGAAATCCTCGACAAGGAGATCGCAGTGGCCGAAGCAGCGGCAGACCACGCCAACACCGTCGAAGCCCGGATCCGCGCACTGCGGGAGCAGCACGCGGCGCTGAAAGCACTGGCTGGGGAGCCGGATCTGCCGTCCCGGCTGGGGCTGCGGCCGGGAATCGCGCAGAACATGACACCCCACCTGCCCGCGACCCCGTCGGCCAGCCAGCTGGAAGCCTGGCTAGAGCTGACCGAACTCGCGCGGGACAAGGACTTCCAGGCGGCCATGCGCCGGATGGCCGAGCGCTACGCGGACCACCCGCTCGAACCGAACGCCGTCGCGCTGATCCGGGACAACGCCGACCTGTCGCTCGATCCGGCGTCTCCGGAGGCCTACGCGCTCGCCACAAGCATCGTCCCAGCCGACCGCGTGGCCGAGGTGGAACCCGCCGCCGACGAGAGGCGGGACCGTTACATGGAACTGCTGGCGATCATCAACGGCTGGGACCGACCGGAACCGGTCACGCCCGCGTTGACGTGGTTCATCCGGACTGTGCGGGCCCACCAGCCCTGACCGACAAAGATCATCAGCACCACTATCGGGGGATCTTCTCGCCGCCCAAACTGTCCGATGTAGACAAGGAGGAGCGTGAGAGGATGACGAAGACGAGTGAGCCGGAACGCCACCCCCGGTGCGGGTTCTCGGTGTCCGGTCATGGCTGTCGCGGATGCCCGAACTGTCAGCCCGTACCACGATACGTCAACGACTCGGACAGCGAGGTACCTGCCCAGGACCAGGGTGACACCGCACAGAAGCCCGGTTGATCACTGTGGTGCGCACACCGGGTGTTCCTGGACACCCACGACCACGAACTTCCGCAACCGCCGTACTCGTCGACATCGCCTCCGACAGGGCAGACCAGCGTGAGCGGACTCCAACTGGCGTACGGCGAACGGGCGATACTCATTGTCGAGCAGGTCCGCACGATCTAGGCTCGACCTAGTTGCACCAACTGCATAGCTGACTGTTCTCTCTGACCAGCCAGAGTCCTGTTGATCGCGCGTGGGGGTGCGTTCTACAGGACTTCCGATCATTCGATCGGTTGGCAGCGCGGAGAGGAGCGCCGCCTTGATTGGTGATGTTGTGCTCGTCAGCAGTGTTGTCGGTGCAGCGGTGGCGCTCCGGTACGTGGCCCTTTTCGTGGTCATCGTCTGGTCGCTGCGGGCGGACGAGAAAGGGCGCAGGCATGCGATCCGTGTTCTCGAACTGCTCAGCAGCAAGCGCACCCGCAGGCCGCCGTAGGAGCCGCCCCCAGTGCTCCGTGGGGCACGTCGGGATTGTTGCCTGACGGGCCCCAACGGCGGCCCGTACATAGTTTGAGCTTGTTGTGTGCACGCGCTTGTAGCGCTGCCACGGTGTTCATCGCGGCCATGGATTCCGCCTATCAGGGAGATGGGCGTTGGGCTGGGCATCGACGACTTCAGCACCGGCTACAGAGGCCACTGCGGGAGCTGTTGCGAATGGCTTGTTCAGTCGTAGTGGGCGTGTGCTGTCCATGCTCCCTCGTGGTAGGCGAGGAGGAGGGCGGCTTGGGCCGGTTCGGTGCCGATGAGGACCTGGATTCGGGCTTGGCAGCGGGTTTCCTTTGCCCACCAGCGTTCGTTGGCCGGCCATGGGCCTGCCCAGCCGGTCACCGGGCGGGGTGGGGCGCCGTTGACGCCTACCGTTGCGGGGTCTGCTGTGAGCAGGTCGCGGTCCGTCACTCGGACGGGCTCGCCGGTCTTGTCGACGACGGTCACGGGGACCGGGTCGGGGAACACCACCGCCGGTGATGGCGCGGGGAGCTGCCCTGGCCAGGGGAGGTCCGGGTCTGCCGCCGGGGTGAGCTCCTCGCCCCACGGCACCAGCCGCACGCGCTCGGCGGGGTCGCGGCCACCGCCCAGTACTGGCGTGTACACGGATTCCGGGCCCAGGAGGCCTTGGACGCGGACCATGGCCCGTCCGGCTTTCTCCCCGGCTTCGGCGTGCCCTTCGCCTCGCCATAGATCCAGTTGTAGTGCTTTGCCTTCGACTACCTCCTCAGGTTCGAGCCACAGTGTCCTGATCCCGGCGGTTGGTCCGCCGGTTCGCAACCAACCATCCAGTTGCCATCGCACTCGGTCGGCGATTCCGTTGGGTGTCAACGGTTCCGCGCACCGCCAGACGCGGCCCAGCTCCTCCTCCCGCTCACTGCGCGCGTAGATGCCCAAGCGGGTGCAGGCAAGGCCGTGTGCGGCCAGGCCCGCGTGTAATCGGTCCGCGAGGGATTTGGCCACGAAGGCAGCCGCGTCCACCCGGTCGACCGGTGGGTCGAGCTCCTCGCTGATCGCGAGGTCCGGCGGTGGCCTGCGCCTGGACGGCGGACGTTCGTCCAGGCCTCTGGCCAGGCGGTGGGCTCGGATCGCGTCCGCGTCGAACCGGGTGGCCACATCGCGCTCGGTGATCCCGGCGAACGCGCCGAGAGTCCGCAAACCCAGGCGGCGCAACAGGTCGATCAGCTCTGTGCGCTCCGGACCGCCTGGTTGCGCCAACTCGTTGACGGCCAATGGCGCCAGGAACCCCGCGCTGGCCCCCGGTTCCACCAGCACCCCGCGGTGCGCGGCCAGGGTGGCGGCGAACAGGCCGTCGGCCACACCGACCTGACACTCCACCCCGACCCGGTCGGCGACCTGATCGATCAGCCGCTCGGCCGCCGCCTCCTCACCGCCGAAGTAGCCGGCCGGCCCCCGCGCGGGCACGGCCACCAACCCCGGTCGGACGATCTCGACGCCGACGGCCAGCTCCTCCACCGCCGCCGCGACCGCCTCGAACAGCCGCGCGTCCCTGACCGGGTCGTCGTCGAACACGACCAACTCGGGACAACGCCCCTGGGCCTCCCGGCGGCGCATGCCCCGCCGGATGCCCTCGGCCCTGGCCACAGCCGAGCTGGCGACCACCCGGTTGGCCGCCACCACCGCCATGGGGATCGTCACGGGCAGCCCGGCACTCGAAGCGGCCGCCACCACCGGCCAGTCCGGGCACCAGATCACCGCCGTTCTCATGATTCGAACATAGGTTCCGTTTATCGGCGGGTCAATCACTCGATCGAGTAGATGTGATCTTTGTCTACTTAGGAGCTCCGAGCGGACATATCAGCGGTTCCTTTGCGCCGCAACAACATCAAACATCGGAGACACGACCGGCAGTCACGTTGAACCCGGCGCGGTGCCTGGTGCTTCTCGATTCCCGACCGGTCCTGCCGGGCACAGAGGATCAGGCACGCAGACGCGTGACGTTTTCCACCATGGACGGCTCGACCGGCACCGGCCCGGTCTCAGGCGGCCAGACACCGTCGGAAGGCAACGGCGTCGGCGTGGCCGCCATGCCGTCCCGGCTCACGAAAACCGTTGCCGTGGTCGGCCGCGCCGCGGAACCCCTGCCCCGAGCGGCAATGGTGAGCTCACGGCTGTGGAAGTGGCCGTAGCCTTTCGCCAGCCCGGCCCAGTGGCTGCGGACGTGCGTGAGTTCCAGGTCCGCTCCGGGCCACGGGCCGAACGGGACGAGGACCGCGCCCCGATGACGGGCCCGCGCGGACAACCGGCGAGCATGCGACTCCTGCAACCGCCCGGCCGCCGCGATCACCACGATGTCCATCCCGTCGAGCAATGCCCCGGCCACGGCGGGAAGATCGGGCCCCGGCCTTGGCACCAAGGCCAATCGGGACACAGCGACACCGAGTTCCGCCGCGGCGACGACCCCCAGTCGCGGCATGCCTACCACCCCGGCCCACGACCCACTGGCCGTGGCTTCGGCAAGCAGCGCGAGCAGCACTGTGACGGACCCGCGTACCGCCACCGTGCTGCCACGCCGCAAGCCACCCCACGGGAAGAGGCCAGCCAGTGCTTGACTCACCGGCAGCACCCGTTCCCGGTCGACCGATGTCAGGGTCAGGCCGCTGGCCACTCCCACCCCGTCGGGCATGGCCCCGGACATCAGCGACGCCGCTCTCGTCACTGCTGACCCCGACACCGGAACACCTCCCGCACACCGAACGACCGCCGTGGGGAGCCGGCGCGTCTCGAACATGTGTTCGAGCGCTGAGGTTAGCTTAGCGGGCCGCCGAGAGGGGCCGCAAGGCGGGTCACTCTGCCGGGTTGTGGTTCGCGTACGCGCCGACCAACTGGTGTTCGGCGTCGTCAAGGTAGACAGCCAGCATCGTCGCCGCACCGGCTCCGTCCCCCTCTTGCAGGCGCGCGGCGATCTCGCCGTTGCGCACCAGATAGGGCTCGTGGAACCAGCGCGGGTCCTGCATCACGTAGAACACCAGACGCAACTCCGCGAGGATGCCGCGCATCAACTCGTCCACCCGATGGCTGCCCGTGAACGAGGCGATCACCTGGTGGAACCGGATGTTGGCGGTGCCGAGACCGCGCCAATCGGCCTGCTCGGCCGCCGCGGCGCCATCGGAAACCGCCGCGAGCAACGAATCCAGGCCAGTTGGCGGCTCGGTCAGGTCACGAACCGCAGCGCATTCGACCAGCTTGCGGACGCGGTAGATGTCGATCACGTCGTCGGTCGTGAGCACACGGACGAACACGCCGCGGTTGAGCTCGTGCGTCAGCAGGCGCTCGTGCGTCAGCAACCGGAAGGCCTCGCGCAAAGTGTTGCGGGACACGGCAAGCGCACCGGCGATCGCGTCTTCGGCCAGGCGCGTGCCCGGCGAGAAGAAGCCTTCGCTGATCCGCGTCCGCAGGACGTCGGCTACCCGCTCGGCAGTGCTTGTCCGGCCGAGCAGCGCCCGGTCGGCGATCAGTCCTGACGTCTCGGCCGACATTCGTCCAGCTTACCTCTTGAAGGATTGTTGAACGATCCTTACAGTCAACACACTGCTGGGCCAACACACCTGCGAACAGCATCCTCGGGAGGTGCCATGAGCACGACAACCCAGGGCAAATCCAGGCCGTTCGAGTGGTTCAGGTCGCTCGGCGCGCGCGGACGGCGCGCGTTCGTCGGCGCGTTCGGCGGATACGGCCTCGACTCGTACGACTTCCAAGTGCTGCCGCTCAGCATGGTGGCCATCACGGCGTACTTCAGCCTGACCAAGGCGGAAGCGGGCCTGCTCACCACGGTCACGCTGGTGGTGTCCGCGATCGGCGGCGCGATCGCGGGGGTTCTGGCCGACCGGATCGGCCGCGTCCGGACGCTGGTCGTCACGGTGATCACGTACGCGGTCTTCACCGTGGCGTGCGGGTTCGCCTCGAACTACGAGACTTTGCTCGTCCTGCGCGCGTTCCAGGGCCTCGGCTTCGGCGGCGAGTGGGCGGCGGGCGCCATCCTGATCGCGGAGTACGCCAAACCCGAGTACCGGGGCCGCGCGGTCGCGTTCATCCAGAGCGCGTGGGCGGTCGGCTGGGGTCTGTCGGTGATCGTCTACACGGTGGTCTTCAGCCTCGCCGACCCCGACATCGCATGGCGGATCCTGTTCTGGACAGGCGCGTTGCCCGCGGTGCTGATCTGGTACGTCCGCCGCAACGTCACCGACGCACCGCACGTCGAACAACAACGCAAGGAAAGCAAGAACCGCGGTTCCTTCACCGCGATCTTCAAAGGCGAGTTCACCCGGACCACGCTGTTCGCCGCGCTGCTCGCGACCGGCGTGCAGGGCGGCTACTACACGCTGGCGACGTGGCTGCCCACGTTCCTGAAGACCGAACGGGGACTGACTGTCGTCGGAACCGGCGGCTACCTGGCGTTCCTGATCTCCGGTGCGTTCCTCGGCTACGTCACCGGCGGCTACCTGACCGACTGGCTGGGACGCAAGAAGACGTTCACGATCTTCGCGGTGCTGTCCGCGGTGCTGATCATCGCGTACATCAACATCCCGGAAGGCGCGAACACCCTGGTCCTGATACTGGGCTTCCCGCTCGGCTTCTGCGCCTCGGCGATCTTCAGCGGGTTCGGGTCATTCCTGGCGGAGCTGTACCCGACCGCGTTGCGCGGCACAGGCCAGGGATTCACGTACAACTTCGGCCGCGCGGTCGGCGCGCTGTTCCCCACGCTGGTCGGTTTCATGGCCACCGGTTGGGGTGTCGGTGGTGCAATGGTGTTCGGAGCGGTCGCGTACGGCATAGCGGTGCTGGCGTTGCTCGGACTGCCGGAAACCTTGGGGAGGGAACTGACATGACCCCGGAAGAGGCTAGGAAGTCCTTCAGGGCAGGGAAAGTAGCACCGACAAGCGGCTGGGCGCCAGGCTACGCGCAGGCGAACCTGATCGCGGTGCCCCGCGACTGGGCATACGACTTCCTCCTTTTCGCGCAACGGAACCGGAAGCCCTGCCCGATCCTCGACGTAACAGACCCAGGCGTGACAAGCACACCACTGGCACCCGACGCCGACCTGCGTACAGACATACCGAGCTACCGCGTGTGGGAGAACGGCGAGCTGCTGTGCGAGGTGCGAGACGTGACGCGGATGTGGCGCTCGGACCTGGTGGCGTTCCTGCTCGGATGCAGCTTCACGTTCGAACACGGACTGATCGCGGCCGGAATCCCACTCAGGCACATCGAACAGGGCCGCAACGTGTCGATGTACATCACCGACCGAGACTGCCGACCAGCGGGACGCATTCGCGGACCACTCGTGGTGTCGATGAGACCGATCCCGGCGGACATGGTGGAGAAGGCGAGCAGGATCAGCGCCATGATGCCGGACGTGCACGGCGCCCCGGTGCACATCGGAGACCCGGGCGGACTCGGCATCAAAGATCTGTCCACACCGGACTTCGGCGACGCGGTCGACGCAGAAGATGGTGACGTACCGATGTATTGGGCTTGCGGGGTTACTCCGCAAGCCGCACTGATGACGTCTTGCCCGCCGTTCGCGATAACGCATTCGCCTGGGCACATGTTCGTCACGGATGTGCCTGACGAGACGTACCGGATCATGGCCAACTGCTGACCAAGCGAAGTAGGAGTTCGACGAACAGAGTCGGCCGGGAATGTGCGGAGCAGGCGGCGTGCGCGCAAGCCGCCCACTTCTGCGCTGGCGTGCAAGCTGGCTGCTCTGCGCCTGCCTGCTCGTCGACCGGGGCCGCCGTTGGGCGGTTTTCACCGGATCGCATGGGACACGTCGTCCCAGCGGACGAACTTGAAGTTGGTGCTGTCTCTCGGTTCTCCGGAATTGTCGCCGTCCTGCACCACAAGCAGGCCATGGGGGGATCGCGGGCCGAGACCTGTATCGATCACCGCTGCGCCGTCGCTTTCCTGCACCAGGTCGTTGCCGTATTTGACCTGGAACGATGTCCGGTATCTTCCCGGCAGGTCGTAGGCCGCGAACGTGTTGTCTCCCTGGCTCGACGCTGTGGCGAAGACGATGCTGCGGCTGGGGTCGCGTTCGTTCACCCAGATCGCGGGGTCGTCGGCGTCGGCGTTGCCGCCTTCAGCGTCGTCGAACAGGCCGGGCGTCTCCACCCGGGCATCGACCTGCGGGTACCCCGTGGCCACAGCGGGGTGTTGCCCGGCGAGGATCGCGATGAACACTACGAGCAGGACTCTTCGCATCCACGGGATCCTGCCGGGCGACTGTGAACGGCGGACGAACGTCAGTGGGCGAAGTGGCGGGTCCCGGTCAGGTACACCGCGACACCAGCGGTTTCCGCCGCGGCGATGGTCTCCTGGTCACGGATCGAACCGCCGGGCTGCACGATCGCCTTCACGCCACCCTCGATCAGCACCTGCGGACCGTCGGGGAACGGGAAGAACGCGTCGGACGCCGCAACGGCTCCCTTCGCCCTGTCACCGGCGCGGGTCACCGCCAGTCGGCAGGAGTCGACCCGGTTGACCTGGCCCATCCCGACGCCGACGGTCGCGCCGCCGGACGCCAGCAGGATCGCGTTGGACTTCACCGCACGGCACGCGCGCCACGCGAAAGCCAAGTCCGCCAGCGTCTCGTCGTCGACCGGGGACCCGGTCGCCAGCGTCCAGTTCGCCGGGTCGTCGCCGTCTGCCTGCAGCGTGTCCTTGGTCTGCAGGAGCAGACCACCGGACACCGGGCGCAGTTCGGCACCGCCGCGCTGCGGCTCGGGAGCGACCAGGATTCGGATGTTCTTCTTGCGCGTCAACACGTCCACCGCTCCGTCGGCGTACGACGGCGCCACGATCACCTCGGTGAAGATGTCCGCGACCTGCTCGGCCATCTCCACCGTGACTTCGCGGTTCGTCGCGATCACGCCGCCGTAGGCGCTCACCGGGTCGCACTCGTGCGCCTTGCGGTGCGCCTCCGCGATGTCCACAGTGGATACCGCGATGCCACACGGGTTGGCGTGCTTGATGATCGCGACACACGGCTCAGCGTGGTCGTATGCCGCACGGTAGGCGGCGTCGGAGTCGACGTAGTTGTTGTACGACATCTCCTTGCCGTGCAACTGCTCTGCCGTCGCAAGGCCCGCCCCGCCGTGGCCGGAGACGTACAGTGCCGCGCCCTGGTGCGGGTTTTCGCCGTACCGCAACACGTTCGACCGCTTCCAGCTGGCGCCGACCCAGCCGGGGAAGGTGCTGCCTTCGTCGTCCGGCGACAGCGCGCTGCCCATCCAGGACGCCACGGCGATGTCGTAGGACGCGGTGTGCCGGTAGGTCTCCAGCGCCAGCTGCTTGCGGTCCGCCAACGTGAATCCGCCCGCGTTGACCTTCTCGAGAACCCACGAGTAGCGGGACGGGTCGATCACGACCGCGACCGAAGCGTGGTTCTTGGCCGCCGCGCGCAGCATCGCCGGGCCGCCGATGTCGATCTGCTCGACGCACTCGTCCGGCGACGCACCGGACGCGACCGTCCGCTCGAACGGGTACAGGTTCACCACGAGCAGGTCGAACGCCTTGATGTCCAGATCGGCGAGCTGCTGCACGTGCTCAGGGCGGCGCATGTCGGCCAGCAGGCCGGCGTGCACACGCGGGTGCAACGTCTTGACCCGGCCGTCGAGCGACTCGGGGAAACCGGTGACCTCCTCGACCGGCGTGACGGGCACGCCCGCGTCGGCGAGCACCTTCGCGGTGCCACCGGTGGAGATGATCTCCACGCCGGCCGCGTGCAGCCCGGTCGCCAGCTCCAGCAGACCGGCCTTGTCCGAGACGCCGATCAGCGCGCGCCGAACCGGGCGTGTCTCTGAGTTCACGGGAAGCTCACCTTTCGTCCATCCACGGTGTATCCCTCGCGCACCAGGCGCGTGAGCACGTCGACCAGCAGCCGCCGCTCCACCGTCTTGATCCGTTCGTGCAGTCCGGCCACATCGTCACCGGGCTCGACCGGCACCGCCTGTTGGGCGAGGATCGGCCCGGTGTCCACGCCCGTGTCCACGAGGTGCACGGTGCAGCCGGTGACTTTGACGCCGTAGCCGACGGCTTCCTCGACCGCGTGCGCGCCGGGGAAAGCGGGCAGCAGCGCGGGATGCGTGTTGATCACGCGCCCGGCGAACCGGGTCAGGAACGCCTCGCCGAGGATCTTCATGAACCCGGCCGAGATCACCAGATCCGGTTCGTACGACGCGACCTTCTTGGCGAGCGCCTCGTCCCACGCGGCGCGGTCGGCGTGGTCACGCACCCGCTCGACGAACGTGGGCACTCCGGCGCGCTCGGCACGCGCAAGGCCTTCGATACCAGCGCGATCGGCACCGACCGCGACGACAACGGCGGGGACGGACCCGTCGCCGATCTCGTCGAGCAGCGCCTGCAGGAGGGTGCCCGATCCGGAGACGAGCACGACGACCTTGGCGGGGGTGGGCAGCGAATGCGGGTGGGCGCTCAGCGTGATCTCCTGGCCTGGTCGGTTACGGCCAGCCTAAGTGCTCACTTCTGGATCTCTTCGGGCAGGTCCGGCTCGTCGCCGTCGTCGTCACCGGGCGACGGCTCGTCCTCGTCCTGCTCAGTGGGTTCCTCGTCCTCGAGCTCGGCCTGTGACGTGTCTTCGTCTTCGCCGGTTTCGCCTTCGATTTCGTCTTCGGGGACTGCCTCGGCCTCGACGGCATCGTCCAGCAGCCCACGCCCCGGAGCGAGCACCAACCGCGGACCAGCCCACCAGGTGACTGTCGCGGCGGGCAACGCGATCCACAGCAGCATCGCCAGGCCCGTGCTCCACGGGTGCACGCTCAGCGGGTCGAACACACCGTCGGCCAGCCGTCCGCCTGCCCCGACGCCCAGCAGGACACAACCGCCTGCCACGACAACAGCCGCCGTGCCGACAGCACGCAGCCGGGCGATCGGGTCTTCGCTCGCGTCACGCAGGACCCAGCCGACCAGCGCGCCCGCCGCCATCGGCAGCAGGAAGAGAATCGGCCACCACGGACCGCCTCCCTCGGGCAACGCGGCGAGAATCGGCACACTCGGCAACGGACCACCCGTGAAGTGCAGTGGCGCGACGTTCAACTGGCCGATCGTCACACCAGGGCCCGCGATGAAGGAGACGCCACCGACGACGGCGTTGGGCAAGTACGCGACCGACATCAGGAACATGCCCAAGCCGTCGCCGAACCCGGGTGCGAACAGCGACGCGGCCGTCGAGAACGACGTGGACAGTCCCAAGAGGAACAACGCCGCACCGAGCCCGACCATGGTCACGAGGCCCATCAGGCCCGCACGCAGCCCGTGCACCACCAACTCGTCGCAACGATCGAGAACCTCGTCGAAGTAGCCGCGCCTGGCCAGACCGATGACCGCCGCAAGGCCTGCGACACCAGCAGGGACAAGCAACCCGGCGGGTATCGTCGCCGTCCCCGTCACCCCGGCGAGAACCACACCCGTGACGGCATGGGTGGCCATGACGGTCGCGATGATCGGCACAACGTCCCGTGGGGACTCCAAGTCCAGCCGATCCGCCGCGTTCGTGACCGCGCGGCCGACCAACAACATGACCAGCAACGTCGGCAGCAGGGGCAACGCACCCAACGCGTGCCCGTCGAGCGACAACGGCGTCTGGTACGCCGCCAGCCAACTCGGCATAGCGGCTGACAACACGCTCAACGTGGCGATGTCTGTCTTGGTCGCGACGGAGATGACAAGCGCGAGCAGACCGGCCACGGCCGCGTAGCCGAGGATCAACGGGCCGATCCCGGCAACGAACAGCACCCGGGCCCGACTGGTGAGCGGCTCGTCCACGTCTTCCGCGAAGTCGGGTGGGGACAGGGACATACAGTCACCCTGACACCACGCAAGGTGCCCAGGCCAGCAGGCACGCCGCCCGTCAACCGATCAAGTGAACCATGTCGCACCTGGTCACAGTGCGTCTACACAAGACGACGGGCGGGCCGTGAAGATCACGGCCCGCCCGTCGAGAAGAGGTCTACTGCTGCGGCGGCTGCTGCGGGTAGCCACCCGGCGGGGTGCCGGGCGCGCCGAACTGGCCCTGCTGCGGCGCGAACTGCGTCTGCTGGCCAGGTCCGCCGAACGGCTGCTGACCAGGCTGCGACTGCTGCGCGGTCGCCTGCGCACCACCCGGCGGCTGCTGCGCCGGGAAGGTACCGCTGGGCGGGTACGCACCAGGCGGCTGCTGCGGGTAGCCACCGGGCGCGCCGTACGGGTTCGGCGCCGGGGGCTTGATGATGCCCTGCTCGAAGAGGAAGGCGGCGACCGCGGCACCGGTCTGCAGGATGCCGAAGATCAGGATCATGATGCCGCCGGCGGCGATGTCCCCGCGAGCGGAGAACACGCTGAACAGGAACGCCAACATGACCGACACGGTCAGCACGACGGGCAGGAGGCCGGCCTTCTTCTCACCGCCCGGCAGGATCACCGGCAGCACGGCAAGGCCACCGGCCGCGAACAGGGCCGGAACCCAGCCGAAGAACGCCTCGTAGAAGGAGGCGCCGGTGACGACGGGGGCGAAGCCGAGGAAGAGATTCAGCAGCCCCAGACCGCCCGCACCGAGTGCGAGCATCTGCGGGAGGCCCAGTTTGAGGCCGCCACCCCCGTGGCCGGGCGGGGGGCCGTAACCTGCTGGGCCGGGCGGGGGCTGGTGCGGGCCTTGACCCGGGTAGCCGCCCGGCGCTCCGCTCGGGAAGGTCATCGCGTGCTTCTCCTCAGCTGGTGCTCACCGCGATAGTTCGGACAAATTTTTCCACCTTTGACGCAGCGTGGCACATCTTGGTTCCCCGGATGGGCCGAACGCTGCACTTGGCAGGGCCGGACGCTACACCAGCACCCGGTCAGGTGAGTGCGGGACTCTGAAGCCCGGTGCGCCGCACCTGGGCGGCCCCGCCCGGCACAAGGCTGTTGACCAGCGACGACTGCCGGAAAGAAGCAACGGACGCGCGGGCAAAGTTTTGATCACATGCCCGACTCGTGTCCCGACATGGGAGATGCCGTTTTCATCTCGCCGATCTTTCCGGCACAACGAGTAGCCGAATGGTTCGGCTGAGTGCTCGACGGTTTCGACGGCCGGGGCCGTGTCCTTCCACAAAGGACCGAAACAGCAGTGACCCCGCTGCCCGTGCCGGACAGCGGGGTCACCCGCGTGTGTCACTTGCCTTCGACGATGGCCCTGGCCAGGGCCGCGGTCTCGCTCGGCGTCTTGCCGACCTTCACGCCCGCCGCCTCAAGGGCTTCCTTCTTCGCCGACGCCGTACCCGCCGAACCGGAGACGATCGCGCCCGCGTGGCCCATCGTCTTGC
>NZ_MTQO01000037.1 GCF_001984155.1 Actinosynnema sp. ALI-1.44 | reverse complement strand
CTTGTTGCCCTTGGCACCCGCGTGCGCCCAGAAGTACGCCGAGTCGTGCACCGGGATGCCCTCGGTGATCACGACCGCCAGCCCGATCTCCGCGTCGATTGCTTCCACTACAGCACCTTTGGCGAATCGCGGCGGCACGAAGACCACCGTTGTGTCCGCGCCCGTGTCCGCCACGGCTTTGCCGACCGAGTCGTACACCGGCAACTGGGACTGTCCGATCTCGACAGTCTGACCGCCTTTGCCCGGTGTCACGCCGCCGACGATGTTCGTGCCCGCCGCCAGCATTCGCGCGGTGTGCTTGCGTCCTTCCGATCCGGTCATGCCCTGGACTATGACCTTGGAGTTCTCGTCGATGAAGATCGCCATGTCACACCCCCGCCAGTTCTGCCGCGTGCCGCGCCGCGGCGTCCATCGTCTCCATCTGCACGACGCCGGGCAGCGCTGCGTCGGCGAGGATCCGGCGTCCCTCCTCCGCGTTGTTGCCGTCCAGCCGGACCACGATCGGCTTCTCGACCCCGCCAAGGAACCGGATCGCCTGCACGATGCCGTTGGCCACGGCGTCGCACGCCGTTATGCCGCCGAACACGTTCACCAGCACGCTGCGCACGTCCTGATCGGACAGGATGATCTCCAGCCCGTTGGCCATCACGTCCGCCGACGCCCCGCCGCCGATGTCCAGGAAGTTCGCGGGCTGGGCCCCCGCGTGGGCGACCACGTCCAGAGTGGACATCACGAGGCCCGCGCCGTTCCCGATGACGCCGACGGACCCGTCGAGCTTGACGTAGTTGAGGCCTTTCGACTTCGCCCTGGCTTCCAGCGGGTCCTCCGCCGCCGCGTCAACGAGTCCCTCGTGCGCCGGGTGGCGGAAGGCCGCGTTGTCGTCGAGGGTGACCTTGCCGTCCAGTGCCACGACGTCTCCGTTCGAGTCGCTCGCCAGCGGGTTGACCTCGACCAGCGTGGCTTCCTCGGCCACGAAGGCCCGCCAGAGCTGGACGATGACCGGCGCGGCGGTCAGCGGGATGCCCGCGGCCTCGGCGATCTCCCGCGCTTTCGTGAGATCGACGCCGTCCACCGCGTTGACCGGCACCCGTACGAGCGTGTCGGCGTTGTCCTCGATCTCCACGCCGCCCTCGGCCGACGCGAGGGCAAGGAACGTGCGGTTCGCCCGGTCGAGCAGGAACGAGAAGTAGAACTCCCGCACGATCTCGGACGCGGGGGTGACGAGAACCTTGCGCACGGTGTGGCCCTTGATGTCCAGCCCGAGGATCGCCTCGGCGTGCGCGATCACCTCGTCGGTGGTCCGGGCCAGCTTCACGCCACCCGCCTTGCCGCGCCCGCCCGTCTTCACCTGGGCCTTGATCACGACCGGCAGGCCGAGGATGCGGGCGGCGGCGACGGCGTCCGGCGGAGAGGTGACGACCCGCTGCGAGCCGACCGGGACGCCGTGCTTCGAGAAGAGCTCTTTGGCTTGATACTCGTACAGGTCCACGCTGTAGACTGTATGCAGTATGGAACAGCCTGTCCAGAGGGAGGGCGAGATGGAGTCGGTAAGGGACTGCTTCGGCAGGACGTATCAGGTCGGCCCGGTTCCCGAGGAACTCATCGGCCGCTCACGCGCCTGGATGGCCTGGTTGCCGTGGGCCGCGATGGCGGCGACCGGGATCATGCAGTACGCCTTCGGCTCGCTCGTCCCCCGGCTGGCGGATCGCGGCTGGAGTGTCACGGAAACGGTGTGGTTGCTGGCGACGTGGGCCGTTTTCCAGGCAGTGGCCGGATTCCCCACCGCCTACTTGCGCGAACGCGGCAAACTCGGGCCGCGCGCGGTGATGGTGCTCGGCGCGGTGCTGATGCTCGCGGGGCTGCTTTCGTTGGCGCACTTCGATTCGTACCTCATGGCGCTGCTCGGCTACTCGGTCCTCGGCGGCACCGGTGCCGGGCTCGTGTACGCGACGTGCACGTCGACCGTGGCGAAGTGGCATCCCGAGCAGATAGCGTCCCGGGTCAGCTTCGTGACGGGCGCGTTCGCGTACGGCGCCGTCCCGTTCGCCGTGGCTTTCCTGTTCACGCCACCCGCGATCGCGTTGGACGTCACCGCCGTCATCGTCGCCGTCGTGGTCGCCGCGACCGGGGTGTTCTTCCGCGACCCGCCTGCCGATTGGTGGCCGCCCGCCATCGACCCGCAGGAGTGGGCCGTCGACCGCAGGCGCAGCCCGGCACGGGCCGTAAGGCAGTTCTCACTACGGGAAGCGTTGCGCACCGGCGTTCTCCCCTTGATGTACCTGGTTCTCCTGGCCGCCAGCGCGGTTTCGCTGTTCACCGTCACGTTCTTCGTCGTGCTCGGCGCACACATGGGCGTCGGTCTTGCCGTTGTCGCGGTCGGCATGGTCGTGCTGCTCGGCGCGAACGGCGCCGGACGGTCGCTGGCGATCCGGGTGTCGGACAGCTTCGGCCGGAGGCGCGCGATCGGGGCCGTCCTGGTCGCCCAGGCCGTGGGACAGGTGTTCCTCGCCGGCGCGGCGTCGTCCGGATCGGTCTTCCTGCTGCTGGTCGCGGCCATCCCGGCAGGCGCGGGCGGTGGCGCGTTCTACCCGCTGTTCGCCAGCCTGGCCAGGGAGTTCTTCGGTGACGAGCACGTCGCCAAGACACACGGGGTGGTCTACAGCGCCAAGGCGTTCGGCGGTGTGATCGGCGTGGGACTCGCCGCCCAGGCCGTCGCGGGCTGGGGATTTCCGGCCGTTTTCCTCATGTCCGGGCTCATCGCCTGTGGATCAGCGATACTAGGCGTGCGCCTGCGCCGTCCAGGCCATGTGACCACGCTTCCCATAATGTATGTTGTAGACACAACGATGTCGTCGTCGCTCGGTTCGGGAGGACCCCGGTGAATGAGCCCGTGATCCAGCTTCCCGAGCCGCTCGGGAGCGGCAAACGGGGTGGACGTGGCGCGTTGAGCGGGGCCGCCACCCAACGGGTCGAGCGGCCCGCTCCGCTGCGCGAAGCCGTCCACACCGCGCTGATCGAGCTGATCATCAACGGAACACTGCAGCCGGGGCAGCACCTGGTCGAGCTGGAACTGGCCCAGTACCTGGGAGTCAGCCGCCAGCCGGTGCGTGAAGCGTTGCAGCGCCTGCAAACCGAAGGCTGGGTCGACCTGCGTCCGGCGCAGGGCGCGTTCGTGCACACCCCCACCGAGGAGGAAGCTGACCAACTGCTGAGCGTGCGCTCGGTGCTGGAGACGCACTCCGCGCGGCTGGCGGCGGACCGTGCGACGGAAGAGCAGATCGCCCGGCTGTGGGAACTGCAGCGCGAGGGTGAGGCCCTGGTCGAGGCCGACGACCCCGAAGGCGTGACAGCGGCGAACGCCAAGCTGCACGCGTACATCACGCAGATCTCGGGAAACGCCGTGCTGGCCGAGCACATCGCGTTGGTGGAGCGGCGGGTGCGGTGGTACTACCGGCCGATCGCCCGCCCGCGCGGCCACGACGCGTGGAACGAGCACGCCGAGCTGATCAAGGCGATCGCCGCGCACGACGCGGACCTGGCGAGCATGATCATGAACCGGCACACCGAGCGGACCCGGCAGGCGTACCACGACCAGCGCGTGGCGGAAGCGTCGGCCGAACAGCAGACATGATCCTGCCTGGGAGTCCGGAGATGGCGGACTCCCAGGCAGGGAGCTTGCTCCAGGAGACAGCTCTAAGAGACGGCGAGTTCCCCGACCGCGGACCGTTGCGCCTTCTCGTCACGCGTGTGCCCCGGCTGCTTGAGGAACAACGTCAGCACAGCGGACACCAATGCGATACACCCGGCCAGCACGTATGCGCCGGTGTAGCCCCATGCCGTGACGACGCCCGCCGCCAGGCCTCCCCCGCCGATCCCGCCGACCAGTTTGGCGCTGTAGACGAGGCCGTAGTTGGAGGCGTTGTTGTTCTCGCCGAAGTAGTCCGGCACCAGCGAAGCGAACAACGGGTAGAACGCGCCGCCGCCGAAACCGTTGATGAACGCGAAGATCATGAACAGCCACAGGTTCCCGGTGTTGCCCGCGTAGAGCACGCCGAACTGGGCGACAGCGGCAACGAGCAGCACGAGGGTCAGGGTCTGTCGGCGACCCAGTTTGTCCGACAACCAGCCGCACAGGCCGCGGCCGACGCCGTTGACGACCGCGAGCACACCGGCCGAAGACGCGACGATGAACGGCCCGAACCCGCTGACCTTGGCGAACGGCACCTGGAAGTTGATGCCGAACAACGAGACACCGCCGATGATCACCAGGCACACCCACATCAGCGGCAGCATGCCGGTCCTGATGGCCTCCATCGGGGTGAACTGCCGGACGGCGGGCGGGTTCTTGGCCAGGGTCTTGTTCTTGCCGCTGTTCCACGTCAACGGGTCGACCTCGGCGGGCCACCAGTTCTTCGGCGGATCACGGAACAACAGGCCGCTGACACCCACGACGACGAGCATGTAGAAGCCGACCAGGTCCAGCACGAGCGTGAAGTTGTCCGGCGTGAAGACGTAGGAGAAGACGAAGATGAACGGCACTGTGCCGTAGGCGAATCCGCCGTTGACGAACCCGGTGCGGGCACCGCGCTTGTCCGGGTACCACTTGCCCACCATGTTGATGCAGGTCGCGTAGACCAGACCCGCACCGGTCCCGCCGAGTACCGAGTACCCGATGAACGCGAGGACGAGATCATCGCTGTGCGCGATGGTGAAGTAGCCGAGGCCGCTGCAGACCGCACCGATCAGCATGGCGGTCCGCGCGGACATGATGCCCTTCTCCCGCAGCCTGCCCGCGGGGAACGCGACCCCCGCCTGGAACACGGCCCAGACGCTGGCCAGCCAGAACGCGTCGTTCAACGACCAGCCGTGCACCTGCTCCAAGGTTTCCTCAGCCGCACCCCACCCGTATTCGAAAACGCTCACCGCCATCATCGCGAGCCACGGAAGAAACACCATCCACGCCCGCGAACGCCCCATCAAATCCGTCGGTGTCTCGCCGACGCGGTACACCCGCCCGTTGGAGTCCGTGATCTGCTTGAAACTGGTCGTCATGCAAGCCTCTCCCGGCCGAATCACAGAGAATCGGATTGGATCAACGCGCCCACGACCGCAGGCAGGCGTTTCCCGTTCACGGAAAACGCCACAGAACAACGGCGCCGCCCAGCGTGGCGACACCGTTCGCGACCACACTCCCGTCACGGATTGCATACTGAATGAGGTCAACTTCGATAGTGGCCCCAACCACCGTGGATGTCCAGTCCTCTTTCCAGAAATGCCCCTCGGGACCCGCAATCACGAAAAACGGGACATAAAATCGTCCGAGTGAAGCCTTTTGACCGATTGATCACCACCCGGGGCGTTCTACCGGAAAACAGAGAAAGGGCGCCAACGATCGGTTTGCGACGGCGACGCGAACACTCTCTTCGACCAGCGCGATGGCCACGAGCGTTCACTGGGGCAACGGCACCGTCCGACGGTCGCGGCGTCGCTGTCGTGGATCAGTGACGGTGGCCAGTCCCTGTCACTCACAGGCCATCATCCGCTTGCGGACCAGCGCACCCCGAACGTGTGATTTCCATTCAAATCAGGCCGGTTTTCTCACGATCCGTTATCCCCCACGTCCACGACCGGTGGACATTTCATCCACTGCTCCGACGACCCCGTGTTGTCACCGGAACACCGGAAAAGCACTGATAAGTTGCGCGTGAGCCACACGTCCCGGCTCATCGAGAACCACTTATCCACTCAGAGGTGTGCCCCTTGTTGAGAAAAGCAGGTGTGGTGGCGCTTGCCACCGCCGGAATGCTGATACCTGCCGCCCACGCGTTCGCGGCACCGACACATCCGCTGGCCGGGCCCGGTGACGCGCAAGTCGGTGCGGTCAACACCACGAATGACCACACCGAGCAGTTCGGCGTGCTCAACACCGGCGAACTGAGCGTCGCCGACACCGTCACCATCCCGGTGTGCCTGAACGACACCAACGTGAACGTCGGCATCCTGGTGGCCGTGCTGGTCGACGTGCTCAGCCCGTCCGGCCAAACCGGTTCGTGCTCCTCCGGCGTCCTCCAGGACAACGGCGGCCACTGACCCCGGAACCCGGTGTCCGGCCGCAGCGCCGGACACCGGTCGGCACGAGCAGATCAGCTCTTCCGCGCCCTGTCGTGCTCGCGCGCATCCGGTTACCGCCACAGCTCAACGGGTAATCACAAGAAGAAGAGACGCTAGCGCCCTAACCGGACATAACCGGCTAACAGGTATCGCCCAGACAAGCAAGGGCAAGCGCGACAATTGGTCACTTTGAGTGATGTGACTGGTCGCACCGCCTGGGATGACCGTACGGATTGTATGCTGTAGGCAGTCGACCAGATGATCACAGGATCAGCCCCAGTCACAGAGGAGGAGTGAAGGTCAGATGAGCAGGATCCGGGAGATCTTCGAGACTCTCACCCGCGGTCCGCTGGGCGCCAGCGCGGACGGCGGCAGGATGGGTGTGGGCCTTTCGGCCGCCATGGCGCGGTCCGAGCGGGGTCTCTCCGATGAGGTTGAGAGCTACCTGCGTGGTTCCGACGCCAAGAAGGCGGACGCCGAGGCGCACTGACGCCTCGAACGCCCACCTTCTTCGACGGGCAGTCAGCCACCGTTGACGGTCACCGATTCCGGCTCCGATTCCCCGGGTTCGCGCCGCACCTTGATCAGGCTCGCCACCGTCGTCACTGCCAGTGTGCCGAGGATGATGCCGAGCGAGAGCAGGATGGGAATCTCCGGCGCCCAGCTCACACCGTCGTGGTGCAGCGCCTCGAACACGAGCTTCACGCCGATGAACGCCAGCACGATCGACAGCCCCTTGCTGAGGTAGACGAGCTTGTCCAGCAAGCCGCCGATCAGGAAGTACAGCTGCCGAAGGCCCATCAGCGCGAACGCGTTCGCGGTGAACACCAGGTAGGGCTCCTTGGTGAGGCCGAAGATCGCCGGGATGGAGTCGAGCGCGAACAACAGGTCCGTCGTACCGATCGCGATCATCACGATCAGCATCGGCGTGACCATCTTGCGCCCGTCCACCCTGGTGGTGATCCGAGCCCCGTCATAGGAGTCCGTGGCGGGCAGGAACCTCTTCGCCACACGGAGAACCGCGTTCTCCTTGAACTCGTCCTCGTCGTCGTCCTGGTGGCGCACCAGCTTCCAGGCCGTGTAGATGAGGAACGCACCGAAGATGTAGAACACCCAGTCGAACCGGGACACGATCTGGGCACCCGCCGCGATGAACAGACCTCTCATCAGCAGCGCCAGCACGATCCCGATCGACAGCACCTTCTGCTGGTACTGCTTCGGCACGGCGAAGGCGCCCATGATGATGATGAAGACGAACAGGTTGTCCACCGAGAGCGAGTATTCGGTCACCCAGCCCGCGAAGAACTCACCGCCGTACTTGCCACCGGCGACAACGGTCACACCGAGTCCGAAAAGGACCGCAAGGCCCACGTACGCGCACACCCACAGCGCGCACTCCCGCATCGAGGGTTTCCGCGGATTGCGCGACACCAGGTAGAAGTCGAACATGATCATTGCGGACAGACCGGCCACAGTGACCAGCCAAACCCATGTGGGGATGTTCATCATCGTGACTTGCTCGCCTCCCGCCTGCGGTTACGGGCCTCTCGCGCCTCCCACATGACACGCGCATGTGAGGCGTAGCGATCATAGACCCGCGCCGCCGCGGGATTATGGCCGGACATCCGGTGCCACCAGCGGGGCGCCAGGCGTTCGTGCGTCCAGAGGAACCCGATCGCGAATCCCGCGCTGATGATCCCCTGGTATGCCAGGAAACCAAGGGCATCGGGCGGGAATCCGGGTGTACCGGTCAGCACCAGGCGGGTCAGTACCTCCTGCACCAGGCGTGCGAGGGGGAAACCGACCAGCCAGAACAAACATGCGGGCGCGAAGCCACCCATTCGCACCTTGCCTGCGGCGAGCAACATGCTGTAGACGGCGCCCAACGCACCGAGCGGCAAGGCGAACGCCAGCGCCGCCACCATCGCCCAGCCGACCGGCTGGCCGACGATCAGGGCCATCAGGCCCGCGACAGTACCCGCCAGGAACCCGACGGCGAAGCCGGGCAGACCCACTTCGGCCCACTCGCGCGGACCGGCCGTGACGACTCTGTCCATCAGCCGACGACCACCCCGAAGCGGAACAACGAGTAGAACAGCATGCCGAGGTAGAACACGGCACCGAAGCCGATGACGGCGTTGCTCCACCACTTCGGCCTGATCGGTTTCGGCAGCATCTTGTTGTTCACCAGCAACAGGACCACGCAGTACGAGCCCATCGCGAACGTGGACAGGAACGCCAGGATGTCCAGCACCGACTCGGGTCCGTCGGCAGGCCCGAACAGCAGGATCAGGATGCCGAACGTGATCACACCCCACAGGAAACCCGCGTAGAGGTGTGCCATCTTGAACCGCTTGGCGCCCTTGACGAAGAAGTACGTCATGTCCGCCTGGCCGCGCGAGAACGAGTCGAACAGGCCCAGCGTGGCGTTCAGGCCGATCAGCGCGATGAAGCCGAAGAACAACCCACCGAGCACCGGCCCGCCCGCCTGGGCGAACGCGTCCGACATCGCCGACAGCGCGGCGTCCCGGTCACCGCCCTCGATCAGGGTCTTGACGTCCGGGTTGGACCGTGCCGCCGACTGGGCGAGCACGGTGAACGAGATCGTCACCAGCATCGTGATGCCCCAGAACAGCAACAGGGCGTCGAAGGTGACCCAGCGCCGCCACCCCCGCCACTTGCGCATCTCGTCCGGGTTGTCCGTGTCGAACATGAACCCGCGGTTGGGCATCTCCTCTTCTTCGCCCGCGTGCCGCAACCCGCGCAGCTTCGGGATGTGCGCGCCCATTCCGGCGCCGCTGTCGCGAAGGTGCAGGGTATACCACATCTGCTGCATCCCGGACGGCCCGGCGAACGCGATCGCGCCGACCACGATCGGGAACCACTGGTCGGTCATCGCGCCCGACGGGAAGTAGCCGAACGAGAACATGCCGCCGATGGTCGACGCCAGGTCCGACCAGTTGCCGACCATCGACGCGATCACGGCCGTACCGACGACCAGCAGTCCGATCAGGATCGCCAGCACGTTCTCCAGCAGGTTGTAGATCACCCTGGCGAGGCTGAACAGGATCCCCACCAGGACAAGGGCAACGCAGGCGGTCACCACCCACGGTATGCCCGTGATCTCCTCGAACGCCGCCGCTCCCGCGGACAGGTGGCCGGGCCAGATGTAGACCAGGATCGCCACCACGAAGAAGAACCACATGATCGGTTTGAACACGCGCGCGGCGCCGGTGAAGATGCTCTCGCCGGTCGCCATCGCGTAACGGGCCATCTCCAGCATCACGACGGCCTGCAGTGTGACACCGATCAGGAACAGCCACCTGATCTCGGGGCCGAAAACCAGCACGAGCCTCGGCCACATGTAGGACTCGCCCATCCCGACACCGAGGGCGACCAGGAAGACCGTCGGTCCCAACAGGTGGATCGACGGAGGTGCCTCGGGCAGGGTACGGATGGGCATGGGATCGAGCCGACCGGCCCGCCACACTCGCTGCTCGCCGGCGACTAAGTTCGGCCCGGCTGCCGGGGTTTTCGAGGTCTCCATCTCAGACCCCTCTCCGTTGAGGAATTTCGAACCCCTGTGACCTCGTGGGTGTTCACCGGGGTCAGAACCCCGGTGAACACCCACGAGGGGCTTTTTGGTGTTACAGCAGGCCCGCTGCCCTGGCCCACCGGTACTTCGCGCCCAGCACAGCCACCGGCCGTTCGGTGGTGTACGGGTACGCCACAATGCGCCTGTCGTAGAGGTATTCGCAGGCGCGTTCGACTTCGACGTCACCGGCGAGCGACGCGACCACCGGCTTGTCGATGCCCTTCGCCCTCGCCTCTTCCACGACCCGCGCGGTCAACTCGGCGAACACCATGGGCGGTGTGACGATGGTGTGCCAGTAGCCGAGGATCAACGCGTGGATCCGGGGGTCCTCCAGGCCGAGCCGGATCGTGGCCTCGTAGGTGGACGGCGGTTCGCCGCCGGTGATGTCGATCGGGTTGCCCGCCGCGCCGAACGGCGGGATGAACCGGCGGAACGCCTCGTCCAGGTCCGGCGGGATGTCCATCAGGGACAGCCCCTCCGCGACGACGGCGTCGGAGAGCAGTACGCCGGAGCCACCAGCGCCGGTGATGATCACCACGTTCTCGCCCCGCGGCGTCGGCAGGAGCGGAACGCCACGGGCGAACTCGAGCATCTCGTTGAGGCCGGGCGCCCTGATCACACCGGCCTGCTTGAGCACGTCGTCGTAGACCTTGTCGTTGCCCGCCAACGCACCTGTGTGCGAGCTGGCCGCACGCGCGCCCATGTCGGTGCGGCCTGCCTTGAGCACGATGACCGGCTTCTTCTTGGTCATCCGCTTGGCGGCGTCGACGAACGCCCTGCCGTCCTTGAGGTCTTCCAGGTGCATGGCGACGACGTTGGTGTCGTCGTCCTGCTCGAAGTACGTCAGCAGGTCGTCCTCGTCCACATCGGACTTGTTGCCGAGCCCGACGATGGCGGACACGCCCATCTTGGTCGACCGGGCGAACCCCAGGATCGCCATGCCGATGCCGCCGCTCTGCGACGTCAGCGCGACGCCGCCCTTTACGTCGTACGGCGTGCAGAACGTGGCGCACAGGTTCCGCGGGGTGTAGTAGTAGCCGTAGATGTTCGGACCGAGCATCCGGATGCCGCGCCGCCGCGCGATCTCGACGATCTGGTCCTGCGCCTCGTGGTTGCCGGTCTCGGCGAAGCCGGACGGGATGAGCACGGCGGCCGGGATCCCCTTGTCGCCGCACTCCTCCAGCGCACCGGGCACGAACTTGGCCGGGATGGCGAACACAGCGACGTCGACGTCACCGGGGATGTCCCTGACCGACGCGTAGGCCTTGCGGCCCATGATCTCGTCGGCCTTGGGGTTGATCGGGTGGATCTCACCGGCGTAGCCGCCGTTGATCAGGTTCTTCATCACCGAGTTGCCGATTTTGCCGTCCTGGTCGGACGCGCCGATCACCGCGACCGCGGCCGGGTTCATCAGCTTGGTCATCACCCGCAGGATCTCGTCGTGCGGGATCCGCGGCTTCTCGGCCACGGCACCGCTCTGCAGGATGATCCGCACGTCCGCGGCGACCGCGCCGTCCTTGGCCGCGAACACCGGGTTCAGGTCGAACTCGGCGATCTCCGGGAACTCCGCGACCAGTTCCGACACCCGGCGGATCACGTCGGCGAGCGCGCCGGCGTCGACCGGGTCGGCGCCGCGAGCTCCCTTGAGGACCTCGGCGGCCGCGATCCCGTCCAGCATGGACACCGCTTCGGCCTGGGTGACCGGCGCGAGGCGGAACGTGACGTCCTTGAGCACCTCGACGAGCACGCCACCGAGTCCGAACGCGACGACCTTGCCGAACGTCGGGTCCGTGGTGGCGCCGATGATGACCTCTTGCCCGCCGCCGACCATCTGCTGGACCTGCACGCCGTCGATCTGCGCATCCGCCTTGTACGCCTTGGCGTTGGCGACGATCTTCTCGAACCCGGCGCGCGCCGCGTCCGGATCGGACACCCCGACGAGCACGCCACCTGCCTCGGTCTTGTGCAGGATGTCCGGCGAGACGATCTTCAGCACCACCGGGAAGCCGATCTTCTCGGCCAGCGCGACCGCCTCGTCGGCGGTCGCGGCCAATCCCTCGCCGGGAGTCGGAATGCCGTAGGCGTCACACACACGCTTGCCCTCTGGCGCGGTCAGCGCCTCCCGGCCCTCGGCCCGTACCTTGCCCAGGATCTCCCGGACAGTGTCGGCGTCGTAAGTCATGACCTCAGATCACTCCGTTCGCGGAGAGCTCGGACAGCTCTTCCTCGGCGACGCCGAGTTCCTGGACGTAGATGTCCTTGTTGTGCTCGCCGAGCAACGGTGAACGCTCGACCTGCGCAGGCGAGTCGGACAGCTTGATCGGCATGCCGACGGTGGTGAACCGGCCGCGCTGCGGGTGTTCCACGTCCACGACCATGTCGTTGGCGCGCAACGACTCGTCGTTGATGATCTCCTTGGTGGACAGGATCGGTCCACAGGGGATGTTGTGCTTGTTCAGCATCGCCAGCACATCCCACTTGCTGTGGCTGATCGACCACTCCTCGATCAGCTGGAACATCTTGTCCAGCTTGTTGAGCCGGGCTTCCGGCGTGGCCCACTCGGGGTCGTCGACCAGTTCGGGACGGCCGATCAGCTGGGTGATCGGCTCCCAGCCGACGGGCTGGACGATCACGTAGACGTAGTCGTTCGGCCCGCCCGGCGCACACCGGACCGCCCAACCCGGCTGTCCGCCACCGGAAGCGTTGCCGGAACGAGGAACCGTGTCACCGAACTCCTTGTTCGGGTACTCCTTGAGCGGTCCGTGGGTCAGGCGCTGCTGGTCGCGGAGCTTCACGCGGGCGAGGTTGAGCACGGCGTGCTGCATCGCGACCGTCACACGCTGCCCCCGGCCGGTCTGCTCACGCTGGTACAGCGCGGCGAGAATGCCTGCCACGGCGTGCATGCCTGTGCCGGAGTCACCGATCTGCGCACCCGTGGCGAGCGGCGGGCCCTCTTCGAAGCCAGTCGTGCTCATCGAGCCGCCCATGGCCTGCGCCACGACCTCGTACGCCTTGTAGTGCGTGTAGGGGCCTTCGCCGAATCCCTTGATGGACGCGTAGATCAGGCGTGGGTTGAGCTCCTGGAGCTTCTCCCACGGGAAGCCCATCCGGTCGACCGCGCCGGGGCCGAAGTTCTCCACCATGACGTCGAAGTTGCCGATCATCTGGGTGAAGAGCTGCTTTCCCCTGTCGCTCTTCATGTTCAGCGTGATGCTGCGCTTGTTGCAGTTGAGCATCGTGAAGTACAGGGAGTCCGCGTCCGGCAGGTCCCGCAGCTGCTTGCGGGTGATGTCGCCGGTCGGTGACTCCACCTTGACCACGTCCGCGCCGAGCCACGCCAGGATCTGGGTGGCGGAGGGGCCGGACTGGACGTGGGTGAAGTCGAGGACGCGAACGCCGTCGAGTGCCTTGGCCATGACAGGTGCCCTCCTACTTGTACATGGTCTGGTTCATCGTGCCGGGCGCGTACACCTCGGGATCGACCCAGACGTTGATCAGCGATGGCAGGCCGGACTCACGCGCACGCAGCAGCGCCGGGCCGATGTCCTTGGGATCACGGACTTCCTCGCCGTAACCGCCGAGCATCTTGGCGAACTCGTCGTAGCGGACGTCGCCGAGCGTGTTGCCCACACGACCGCGGTCGGCGCCGTACTTGGCGATCTGGCCGTAGCGGATCTGGTTCATCGACGAGTTGTTGCCGACGATGCCGACGAACGGCAGGTTGTAGCGGACCAGGGTCTCGAAGTCCCAGCCGGTCAGCGAGAACGCGCCGTCACCGAACAGGGCGACGACCTCCTTGTCCGGGCGGGCGTACTTGGCCGCCATGACGAACGGAACACCGACCCCGAGCGTCCCGAGTGGACCGGGGTCCATCCAGTGGCCCGGCGACTTGGGCTGCACGACCTGGCCGGAGAACGTGACGATGTCGCCGCCGTCGCCGATGTAGATGGAGTCCTCGGTGAGGAACTCGTTGATCTCGTGCACCAGGCGGTACGGGTCGATCGGGCTGGCGTCGGAGTGCTGGCGCGGCAGGCGCTTCTGGTACGCGGCATCCTCGACGCCCCGCAACTCCTCCAGCCACGCCTTGCGGTTGGCGGCCCCGGTGCTGGTGCGGCCGGAAGCGGCCTGGGTGACCGCCGCGAGCACGGCGCCCGCGTCGCCGACGATGCCGAGGTCGATGTCGCGGTTCTTGCCGACCGTGCGGTAGTCCAGGTCGATCTGGACGACCGTGGCGCTCGGCGACAAGCGCTTGCCGTAGCCCATCCGGAAGTCGAACGGGCTGCCGACGATGATGATCAGGTCGGAGTTCTGGAACGCGTAGCGGCGCGCCAGCTGCAGGTGGTGCGGGTCGCCGGGCGGCAGCGTGCCGCGGCCGGAGCCGTTCATGAACGCCGGGATGTTGAGCGTGCGCACGAAGTCGACCGCGTCGTCGCTGCCCCGCGTGGTCCACACCTGGCTGCCGAGCAGCACACAGGGCTTCTCGGAGTGCACGATCAGGTCGGCGAGGCGCTCGACGTCGGCGGGGTCGCCGATCGAGCGGGTCGACGCGCGGTAGCGGCCGCCTTCGGGGACCCGGGCCTTGGACACGGGCACCTTCGCGTCCAGGATGTCGCGCGGGATCTCCAGGAAAGACGGGCCGGGGGCGCCCGCGAAGCACTCGCGGAACGCCATCGACACCAGGTCGGCGACGCGCTCGGTGTGCGGCACCGTCGCGGCGAACTTGGTGATCGGGGTCATCATGTCGACGTGCGGGAGGTCTTGTAGCGAGCCCATCTTGTGCTGACTCAGCGCTCCCTGGCCGCCGATCAGCAGCATCGGGCTCTCCGCGCGCAACGCGTTGGCCACGCCGGTGACCGCGTCGGTCGTGCCCGGCCCGGCGGTGACGACCGCACAGCCCGGTTTGCCGGTGATGCGGGCGTACCCGTCAGCCGCGTGTGCCGCCACCTGCTCGTGGCGGACGTCGACCACTTCGATGCCCTCGTCGACACAGCCGTCGTAGATGTCGATGATGTGGCCGCCGCAGAGCGTGAAGATCACGTCGACACCCTCGGCTTTGAGTGCCTTGGCCACGAGGTGACCACCGGAGATCACCTCCGGCTCGGCGGCACCGTTGGTTGCCTCGATGCTCGCGTTCTCGGGCACCGCCTGCGCCGTTTGCGCCATCTATGGTCATCTCCTCGAGTCGCATACTGCATACCGTATGTACTTCATAGTGGACCTCGGCCGGGTCACTTGTCCAGAGTCCTCAGTCGGCCCAGTCGGGTCCGCGCCACCGTTCGACCACTGTGGACACACGGGATACCGCCTCGGACAAGGGCATCCCACGTCCGACCGCGATTCCGAGCAGGTAGCAGGCCAGCGGCGCGGCCGTCCCGCCGACGTCCCGCGCGACACAACGCGCCAGCGACACCAGCGCCTTTTTGTCCAGTTCGTCCGGGCTGACGCCGAGTTCCTCGGCCGCCAGTCGCGTCCACTCGTCGAGGACGCCCGCGTGCGTCTGTGAGAACCTCATGTCCGCCGCCCCTTCCGCAGTCGTCGTCGACTCGCGTCCAGCCGCTCGGTCACCCCCCGGGCGTCCAGCAGTTCCAGCAGCGGAACGGCGACCCGCCTGCTCGTCCGCAGCGCCGTGCGGACCTGCGCGACGGTGAACGTCTCCGGCAGTTCGGTCAAGACGGCTTCGGCCAGGTCGATCGCGTCCGGACGCAGGTACACGCCGTCGGCGAGCCGGACCAGCATTCCCCTTGTCACGGCGGTGTTCAAGCGTTTGACGGTAAGTCCCAGCTCAGCGAGCCGCGGTTGTTCCGGGGCGGCGAAGGGGTCGACAGCGAGGTCCTCGACCAACCTCTCCAACGCGTCCCGCGGCCCGAGTACGAGGCGGCCACCCAACATCCGCACGCCGAGCCCGCGCGACGCCCGTGCCAGCGGTTCGACCAGTCGCCGATCGGGCAGTCCGATCTCCTGCGCGGCAACGGGTTTCGGCATGCCCGGATCCTCGGGGTGCCGCGCGGCGTACTCGCGCACGACGTTGAGCAGGGACTGGCGCAGCTTCTGGAACCGGTCCGGGTCGAACATCCACTCCCCCACGGCCGGGGCGCGCGGAACCGTGCAGCCCATGGCGATCAGGTCGCTCCGCCGCACCATCCCCCGCCTGCGCAGTTCCGCCATCCCGTCCGTGCTGACCTCCCGTTGGGACAGCTCGACGGCCCGTTCGGCCAGACCACCGGACAGCCGCAGATCGGGCGGCAGGATGTCGAGCACGGTGACGCCAGCCACCACGACGTGTTTTCGCGGATCGTGGAGCAAACCGGGATCGCCGATCCGCAGCGGCAGCGGCGACCGCAGGGTCAACCTGGCCACGCCGGGCCCCAAATGCCTGACTCGGGCGGGGATCGCGGCCGACCCGACGTGCAGGACGAGTTCCCGCACGGGCATCCCGGACTTGTCCAGGGTCTTGAGCCGCACGTCGACGACGGAGACGAACCGCCAGCTGCCGACCGCGACGAGCGCCTGCCCCCTGCGCATCCGGCGCGGGTTGGCCCCGTCGACCTTCAGCGCGACCCGCCCCGCACCGGCCACCGCCATGGCCGGCCGACCAAGGGACTCCATCGATTCGACACGGACCCGGCGCCCGGTCGGCGCGACCACCAGTTCGTCGCCGGTGTGCACCGTTCCGGCCGACAGGGTCCCTGTCACCAGCGGCCCGTCGGCGTCGTCGACCCACAACCGGAGCGTGGCAGCGGGATCCGGCGGTGGTATTCGATCGACCAGCCGGTCCAGCGCCTCGCGCAGGCCCGGGATCCCTTGCCCGGTCAGGCCGCTGACCACAACGGGCTCGGCCGCGGCAAGGCTGGTTCCTGCCAACTCCGCGCGCGCCCGGCGCAACGCGGGCAACGGGTCGGCGAGATCGCTGCGCGTGATGACGAGCAGCCCCTGGCGGATTCCCAACGCGTGGAGCGCCGCCAGATGCTCGCCGGACTGCGGCATCCAGCCCGCGTCCGCGGCGACCACCAGGAGTACGGCGGAAACGGGACAGATGCCGGCGAGCGTCCGGGCCGCGGGCAGGTCGGCCAGTTCGACCACGCGCCCGGACGGCAGCTCAGTCCACGCCGAACCGAACGCGGGCGCCATCCCGGTGAGCCGCTGCACCAGCGTCGACTTTCCGTGGTCGGCGTGGCCGGCCGTGGCTATCAGCCGCACGCATATCGCCTCGCACCAGGCATGGGCATGCCTCCTCGACACCGTTGACCGAAGGTGTTCATACGGTATACTGAATACACTATCGACGCAAGAACGGAGCCGCCCGTGAGAGTTGCTGTTCTTGGCGCCGGCGCGATCGGCGCGTATGTCGGAGCCGGACTCCATCGAGCCGGAGTCGAGGTTCACCTGATCGCCCGTGGAGCCCATCTGCGCGCGATCAAGTCATCGGGTCTCAAGGTACTGTCCCCGCGCGGGGACTTCGAGGTCCATCCGTACGCCACCGACGACCCGGCGGAGGTCGGGCCGGTCGATCACGTCTTTCTCGGCCTCAAAGCCAATCAGTACGCCGCGGCCGGGCCGATGGTCAAGCCCCTGCTGCACGACACGACAACATTGATCACCGCGCAGAACGGCATCCCCTACTGGTACTTCCACGGGCTGCCCGGTCCGCTGCGCGACCGCCGGATCGAGAGCGTCGACCCGGCCGGTTCGGTCAGCCGGGCGCTGCCGGTCCAGCGCGCCGTCGGCTGCGTGGTCTACGCGGCGACCGAGGTCGAACAGCCGGGCGTGATCCGGCACCTGGAAGGCACCCGGTTCTCCATCGGCGAACCGGACGGCACGATGTCCGCGCGCTGCAAGGAGTTCTCCGACGCGATGGTCGCGGGCGGGCTGAAGTGCCCGATCGAGCCCGACCTGCGCGCCGACATCTGGATCAAGCTGATGGGCAACATCGCGTTCAACCCGATCAGCGCGTTGTCCCGGGCCACGATGGCATCGATCTGCCGCCACCGGGAGGCCCGTGAACTGGTCGTCAGGATGATGACCGAGACGCTCGACGTCGCCGCGGCCCTCGGCTGCACACCGGCGATCTCGATCGAGCGCAGGCTCGCGGGCGCGGAGCGCGCGGGTGAGCACAAGACGTCCACCCTCCAGGACCTGGAGAAGGGCAAGCCCCTCGAGTTGGACGTGATCGTCAAGGCGGTCGTCGAACTGGCCGACGTGGCCGGAGTCCGGGTCCCCACGCTGCGCGCGATCGGCGCCGTGGCCGACCTGTTGAACGAGCAGTTGACCGCCGCCTGACCACACGGTCGTCCCCGCAGCGCCCGCTGTCCACAATGGAAGAAGACTGGCCGGTGCGCTCCGGGTCGGGGCGCACCGGCCGGCCGCCGCTCAGTCGCGCAGGTCCCTGCCGAGGATGAACCCGGTGCCGGTCCGGTCGATCTCGGCGAAACCGACGTGGTGGTAGAAACCGATCGCCCTGGTGTTCACGCCCCAGACGTCCAGGTGCAGCCCGCGCGATCCCTTCGCCCGCAGGGCGTCGACCAAGGTCGTCATCAGGCGGGCGCCGACGCCCTGCCCCTGTGTGCGCGGCAGCAGGTTGATGTGCAGGTGTGAGGGATACTTGTCGAGGTACTTCGACGACGTGCGCTCCGGATCGTGAATGTGCTTGATCAGCTTCTGGTCCTCGGACGTCGACAGCCCGTCCGGCGGCAACGGGTACTGCTCGCGCAACTCGGGCCACCAACTCTGCTCAAGGGACTCCTCGAACTCCGCGGTGTCCAGCGCGCCGACCACGTAACCGCTGACGCCTTCGTCGTCCTCGGCGACGAACGCCAACGACGGCTCCAGCACCGCGTACGGGCCGACGAAGACGTGGCCGAGCAGTTGCGGGTCCTGGTAGTTCGCGGTGGCGTCCTGACCCGCGTCACCGGTCTGCAGGCAGATCCGGTAGAGCGCGTCGAGGTCGTCCAGCCGGGCTGGCCTGACGTTGATCACGTCGCACAACTTACTTCGCGCACCCAACGCGCATGGCCGGTGACCTTCCGAACATGCTCCGACCGCGTCATGCGACGGCCCCCGATGCGTGGGATCGTAGACTTGGCCCGAAATCAGCCGGGCCGATGGTGAAGGGGCTTGATGGCAGCGGACCCGTTCGCGCACCCGGCGCTGTTCTACCGCGGCTGCGACGAGTACGTCACCGGAATCGTGCCGTTCATCGCGGAAGGACTCGCGAAGGGCGAACCGGTGGCAGTCGCCGTGCCGGGCTCACGGCTGGAACTGCTCCGGGCCTCGCTCGGTGCCGACGCCGCCCGCGTCCACATGGCCGACATGACCGAGGCCGGCCGCAACCCCGGCCGGATCATCCCCGGCGTGCTGCGGGCGTTCGCCGACCGGTACCGCGGCCACGTGCGGATCGTGGGCGAGCCGATCTGGCCGGACCGCTCGGTGGTCGAATACCCGGCGTGCGCGCAGCACGAAGCCTTGATCAACCGTGCCTTCGCCGGTCGCAGGGCCACCATCCTGTGCCCGTACGACACCGAGGGCCTGTCCCCCACTGTCCTGGCGGACGCGTTGCGCACCCACCCGAGTGTGATCGACACGGACGGTCAGCACACAAGCACCATGTTCGCGCCCGACTCCGTTGTCGCCACGTACAACCAGCCGTTGCCTGCGCCGTCGAACGCACGATGCCGGATGGCCGACTCGTCCAGCCTGACGGACCTGCGCCAGTTCGTGACCAAGTTCGCAGCCCAGTCCGGGCTCGACTCGGCCCGCACCGGCGACCTCGTCCTCGCGGTCGACGAACTGGCCGCCAACAGCGCACGGCACGGCGGCGGCACGGGTGTGGTCTACCTGTGGACCGAGCCGGACGACGTGGTGTGCCAGATCAGCGACGCGGGCTACCTGCGGGACCCGCTGATCGGCCGGGTCCCGGCACCGGCCGACCAGCTCGGCGGCCGTGGCCTGCTGCTGGTCAACCACCTCGCCGACCTGGTCAGAACGCACAGCACCCCGGCGGGCACGACCATCCGGATCCACTTCCGCCGCTAGTGGTGGCACCCGGTTCACCGCAGGGGAAGCTCCACGGATGCCTGGTGCTCGGGGTGTTCCACGACCAGGGTCAGCGTTTCGGCGTCGTCCGGCGGGCTCGGGAAGAACGCGCGGTTCTCGAAGTACAGGTCGCCGGTACCGGACGAGCCGCCGCCGGACATGCCCGTACTGCGGTACTGCGTGCCCTGCTCGTCCCAGGCACGCCACCGCCAGCGGGAGTCGGTCAACCGGTGCCGGGCACCGGGCTCCCAGCTGTCACGGGCAAACGCCGACCTGACGATCAGCACGGCGTTCCAGACCTCGATGCTGATGAACTTCCTGACGACGTCCCCGTTGCCGATCTCGCGGCCGACGAGCGGGACGACCCTGAGCAGTTCGGGTGAACCGGTTGGCCTGCGCTCCACGCGCTCGGCCGCGGGTTCACCGGAACGGCGGACAGCCGTCGGGATCTCGACCTGGTTGGAGCCAGACGCGTGCAGGGTGACCGTCTTCAGCCACCCGGCCCGCTCCATCGTCGCGCGCAGGTCGTGCAGCAACTGGCCGGCGTCGTCCTGGGTCACCGCACCCGCGGCGATCAGCCCCACGACGACGCCGCGGATCTCGGCCAGGTTGACGAACGCGCCCCGGAGATCCTCAGGCAGCTCCCGTGCTCCCCGCAGTCGGTCGCTGATCAGCTTCTCCAAGTACGCCCGGCCGTCCATCCCGCCATAGTGCCCGATGACGGGCGATCTGGACCGCCCGTTCGGTCGCCACGATCAGACAGACCGCCCCGGCCGCCGCGACGGCCACCGACGCGATGCCGAACCCCATCGCCAGTTCGTGCCCCAGCATCGCCGAGGTGAACAGCCAGATCGCCAGCCCGAGCAGCGCGCCGAGCAGACCGGCGCTGTAACGCGCGGACGGGCGGCGGTAGCCACGGCGCAGTGTCCGCGCGGTCGATTCCAGGTATGCCACGGCGAACAGGGCCAGCAGCAGGCTGCCCGTGCCCATCAGGGTGGCGAGCGGGTGCTGCTCGGTGCGCAGCGTGAACGTCTGGATTTCTTGCGCGCCGCCGTCTTTCGGTGTCCAGCGAAGTTCGCCGGTGACGGTTCCGCCGACGATCCACCGGCTGATCGGCGGCAGGGTGATGCCCGCTTCGAACTTGCGGTCGTAATCGGCCTTGACGGGGCTGGTTCCTTCGCCGAGTGGGATCCCCCCGCCGGACATGCTCAACGTCAGGTTGCCGCTGACCACGTCCTTCCCGGTCACGGTGACCGGTTTGCTGAGGTCGACGACGGCCGGGCCGATGCTGGGCGCGCCACGCACCGACATGGTCGACGTGGTGTCGTGCGAGAGGACCGACGGGGTCAGCAACGCCGTGACGATCACGCCAAGCAGCGCGGCCGCCGCGATCCACGCGGGCACCCTCGGCCGTTTCAGGGCGGGCCCTTCCGGGTCCACAATGGTCGGATCGGCCGTCGCGCCGTTGGCCTTCGGCGTGACCACCGTCAGGTCCTCGTGCGGCGCCGCGCCGGTCGCCAGGCTGGCGACCACCCGCGGCGCGAGGTGCAGGACCGGGATCCCCGATCGTTCCAGCCATCCCTGGCCGAACGCGCTGGTCGCCGCGGACGCGAGGTCGGTCGCGAACGCCTCCGCCTCCCGGTACCTGGCAGGCAGTTCCCTGGCGATGCTGCGCATCACCACGGTCGCCAGCGGCTCGGGCACGCCCTCGATCGGCTTGGGATCGGCGAACATGTGCTGCCGGATCAGCGCCAGCGCACCGCGTTCCCTGTCGAACGGCAGGTCACCGGTGAGCAGCTCGTACAGCATCGTGCCTGCCGCGTACACGTCCGCGGCGGGCGACAACGCGTTGCCCATCGCCTGTTCCGGCGCGATGTACGCGGGGGTGCCCAGGATCTGGCCGCCGTGGGTGACGAGTGTCGCGCCCTCGCTGATCACCTGCGCGATCCCGAAGTCCGCGACCTTCACCACCCCGGCCGTGTTGAACAGCAGGTTCTTCGGCTTCACGTCCAGATGCAACACGCCGGCCACGTGTGCGGCGTGCAGCCCCGACAACATGGCCAGCGTGATCGCGCACGCCTGCTCGTGGTCGATCTTCCCGGCGTGGAACCGGTCGAACACCGTTCCCCCGTCGAGTTTCTCCATCACGAGCAGGTTCTGCACGTAGTCGTAGACCGGCACGATGTGCGGGTGGTCGAGGCTCGCCAGCACCCGCGCCTCCCGGTCGAACTGGACGAAAGCACCGACGCGCCCGGCGATGTCGGGTGGCAACTGCTTGATCGCCACCTGGCGGCCGAGCGTGCGGTGCACGCCGGAGAAGACCTCGCCCATCCCGCCGGAGCCGATCTGCCCGCCGACTGTGTACTGCGGCAAGGCGTTGACCATGCTCAGCGGCGCTGTCATCCGTAGGCCTCGGTGGTGCTGTCCATCCTGCGGGTGGTCGTTGCGATCGTCGGATCATCCGGGCCGCCCATCGGCGGCGGTGGCGGCGGAATCGGGTGCGGGGTCAGGTACCCGAGCACCAGCCCGATCGCCGCCGCGGCGATCACGATCGGGATCTCCACCGTCGGTTCCGGCGGCACCAGCCGCAGCACCGACAGCGAAACCACTGCCACCAGGCCTGTTCCGATGCCCGCGGGCAGGAACCGCAGCGCGCGCTTCCACCGGTTCGGCGAAAGCCTGTGCCGCGCCAAGGCGATCAACGCGGTCACCCAGATGAACGCGGTGAGCGCGAGCAACGCCAGCCCGAACACGCCGTAGACCGACCACAGTGAACCACGCACGTCGGTGACCGTCTTGGAGCTGCCGATCACTTCCCGTTCGGTGTTCAGGACTTCCACCGTCGTCGGCAGCAGACCGATCGCCTGTCCCGAGAGCTCGGCCAGGTCGAGCACGAGCGTCCGCGTCACCGTCTGACGTGCTGGTACGTCGTACGGAATCACTGTGTCATAGGAGAAGAAGGTCAACGCCAGCGCCACGCCGGAGACGCGCACGCTGCGGACCTTGACCGTCGAGTCGCCCTCGTTGGTCGCCGTCACTGTCAGCTCGACCGGCTTGCTCGGCTCGACCATGACAGTGTTTCCGGTGATGTCCTTGCCGTCGAAGGCGATCGCGATCCTCAATGGTTCGGCGGCCGCCGCTGGCGACCCACCGAAAAGGACGGCGCACACCCCGAGCGCAACCCCTGCCGCAATCACGCGTCTCATTGGGCATCCCGATTGGAAGTAGTGATATCTGGATGAGGATGCTACAACCTGTGGCGGACGTATTCAGGGGAGTAGTAGCAATGCGCACTGGATCGCGAAGAATCGCTGCCCTTTCGGGCGGACTTGCCGTACTTTTGGCCGCCGCTCCGATCGCGGAGGCGCAGACCAGCAGTAACCAACCACCGTTACCCAATCCGCAGATCGCACTCGCTCCAGCCAGTGGAACAGCCGGTTCCGGCTTCACCATCGGCTGGACCGGGTTCTCCCGCGGCGGCGGGAAATATCTGTGCAAGCAGATCATTTTCGCATTTGACGGAACAACTCTGGCCAGTGCGGGTGGCGGCGAGACCGGTGCGCCCGCAGCTGGTTCGGTCGGTACGAAAGTTCCGGCGAATGCCGCACTCGGTGGCCACAAAGTCACCGCGACGTGCACCAGTCTGGAACTCTTCGACGACGCCGTCTTCACCGTGACGCCGCCGCCGACGACCATTCCGCCGACGGTTCCACCCGTCATCCCACCGGTCACTCCTCCGGTGACGGTGCCACCGGGCCAGCCGCCGGTCATCCCGCCGACGACCACCCGTCGCCCACCGACGACGACGTCCCGGCCACCAGCGACCACACCGCAGCCCCCGACACCGCCACCGATCACGTCGACCGAGCTGCCCCCTCTGTCCACAGCGGACCCCAAACCGAACGCGGACGGCGACCTCGTGCTCGACAAGGTCTCCATGGCGCCAGGTGACGCGTTGTCGGCGACTGGCAAGGGATGCACGCCCGGCGCACCCGTAACGCTGATGTCGAAGGGCGAACGTGTCGGCGGCACGATCGCCGACGCGCAGGGGGCGTTCACCGCGGCGGTCCAGTTCGACCGCTTCGAAGCGGGCAGGCACTGGGTCACCGCGAACTGCGGTGTGGTGCTCACCGCCGCTGTCGACCACCTGCTGACCAGCTCAACCGGTGGGCAGAGCAGTTCGCTGATCATCCTGGTGTTCTTCGTCCTCGCCGGTGTCAGCGTGCTGCGGTTCAGATAATCCGCAGGTCCCCAATCCGCCCGGCCGGGTGCACCGAAGAGTCTGGTGCACCCGGTTCTTCGCGCCGGGGCGGGGAGGAAAGTCATGATTGCCTTGCGAAAGCCGCTGGCAATGGCCGGGACACTGCTGATCGGCGTCGCCCTCGCCGGGTTCATGCCCGGTTCGGCCACCGCATCGAGCCACCGGGAGGCCCCGCTCATCGCGGCCGACCCGACCGTCGACAACACCGACGTGTACGCGTTCGTCAGCCCGGACAACCCGGAAACAGTCACGGTGGTGGCCAACTGGTTCGGTTTGCAGGAGCCGAATGGCGGACCGAACTTCTACCCGTGGGCGACTGATGCGAACTACGACATCAACATCGACAACGACGGTGACGCCAAGCCGGACCTGACCTACCGGTGGACGTTCGAGAACGACGACCGGCGCGGTAAGAGCACGTTCCTGTACAACAACGGCCCCGTCACGTCGCTGGACGACGAGAACCTGTTGTTCCGGCAGAACTACAAGCTCGAAGTGATCGACGACAAGGGCAAGGACAAGACCCTCATCCGCAAGGGCAGGGTTGCACCGTCCACTGTGGGCCCAGCGTCCATGCCCGACTACCGCGTGCTGCGCGACCAGGCGGTCGCCAAGCTGCCGGGCGGCGGGCAGACGTACGTCGGGGCCGCGGAGGACTCGTTCTTCCTCGACCTGCGCGTGTTCGACGGGCTGTACGGCGGGAACCTGAGCGAGGTCGGCCAGGACACCCTGCGCGGCTACAACGTCAACACGATCGCGATCCAGGTCCCGAAGTCCGTGGTGTCGCTGAAGGGTGACGCCAGGCGCAACCCCGTGATCGGCGTCTGGAGCGACACCGAGCGGCGGACCATGCGGCTCTCGCCCGGCCAGGCCAAGGCGGAAGGCCCGTACGTGCAGGTTTCCCGCCTGGGCAACCCGTTGGTGAACGAGGTCGTGTCGTCGGCGGCGTTGAAGGACGCGTTCAACGGGCTCACCCCGGACCGTGACGGAACAGTGAAACCGTTGCTGGACAGGGTGACCAACCCGGAGGTGGCCAAGCTGCTCGAAGCGGCCCACAAGCTCAAGGCACCGGCCACCCCGCGCGACGACCTGGTCGAGATATTCCTGACGGGTATCACCACCAAGGCGGGCGGGCCGATCAAGGCGGACCTGAACTCGCAGCTGAACAACGCCGACGTGAACCCGAAGAAGTTCGTGCCGTCGGAGATGCTGCGGCTCAACACGTCGATCGCACCGACCGACAAGCCCAACCGGCTCGGGCTGATCGGCGGTGACCTGCAGGGCTTCCCCAACGGTCGCAGGCTGGCCGACGACGTGGTCGACATCGAACTGCAGGTGCTCGCCGGTGCCGCGCAGACCGGTCAGATCGTGCCGGAACTGGCCGCGGGCGACAAGGTGGACGCCAACGACCGGTGGTTCGAGCAGAAGTTCCCGTACGTCGCTTTGCCCGCCAACACGGCGGTCAATTCGAATACGGCGATGGTCGGTTTCACCCCGAGCGCGAACGCCACGGACGACATGCCCGTCGGGCCGGTGCTCGGCGGTGTCGCCGGTGCGCTCGCGTTGGTCGGCGGGGGTTTCTGGATGATGCGCAGGCGCAGGCGCCAGGCATGAGGAAGCTGGTTCTCGTGGTCGCGGCAGTGGCGCTGATCGCCGCTGCGGGCCGCGGCCGAAGCGCGCAACCCCTCAATCTTGGGGGGTTCCGGTTCGGCCGACGGCGCCGTGATCGTGGTTCGTCACCGCTGTCAGCCGAATGAGGAATATCCACATGGGAAGAGTCTCCGCACGCGGCCCCGTCCACGTCTGTGCCGTGGCCGCGTTGAGCACGGTGCTGGCGTTGGTCGTGCCCGCCGCGCCTGCCCTCGCCGCCGACCTGGGAGTGATCAGCACCTTCGCGGGCACCGGCGACTACGACTCGGCGGGCGACGGTGGCCAGGCCACCGCCGCCAAGCTGAGATCACCCGCCGACGTGGCCACGGACGCCGCGGGCAACACGTACATCGCCGACTGGTGGGGTTCCAAGGTCCGAAAGGTCAGTCCGCAGGGCGTCATCACGACCTTCGCGGGCACAGGTGACTACGCCACCGGGGACAAGGAGAACGTCCCGGCGACGTCCGCGACGATGAAGACCCCGGCCAGTGTGGCCGTCGACAGGGCCGGGAACGTCTACGTCGCGGACGCCTACGACGCCCGGATCCGCAAGGTCGGCACGGACGGTCTCATCACGACGGTGGTCGGCACGGGTACCGAGGGCTTCAACGGCGACCTCGCGCCCAGGGCGACGAACCTGAGCGGCCCGATGGGTCTCGCCTTCGACTCGTCGGGCCGGTTGTACTTCGCTGACAAGGACAACGACCGGATCCGGCTGGTCGACCTCGCCGCGAACAAGCTCGAGACGATCGCCGCGCCGGACAAGGTGAACTACCCGACGGACGTCGCCGTGAACGCGCTTGACGGCGCGGTGTACATCGCGGACACCGACGACAACAAGGTGCAGAAGCTCGTCAACGGCGCGTTCACCACGGTTCTGCCGAACCTGGACCACCCGACCGGGCTGGCTCTCGACACCGCGGGCAACCTGTACGTCGCGGACTCAGGTCACAACCGCGTCCAACGCCTCGCCCAGAACGGAACGGCCACCTCGTTCGCCGGAACCGGGACCTCCGGTGCCGCGGGCGACGGCGGTCAGGCGAGCGCCGCGCAGTTGAACTCCCCTCGCGGGCTGGCGGTGACCCGCTCCGGCGACATCCTCATCGGTGACCACGACAACAGCAAGGTCCGCCGGATCACCGGCAAGCAGATCGACTCGATCGTCTACCCGGTGGCTGGCACCGGCGAATGGGGCTTCGGCGGCGACGGCGGCCCGGCCATGACCGCGAAGTTCGCCGGTCCCAACAGCATCGCCTTCGACCCGCACGGCAACCTGATCGTCGCCGACATGGTGAACAACCGGGTCCGCCGGATCGGCACGAACGGCGTCATCACGACGATCGGCGGCACCGGCGAAGAGGGCTACGACGGCGACAACAAGCCCGCCACCCAGGCGAAGGTGGCACCGGACGGTGTCGCGGTCGACCGGCAGGGCAACATCTACGTCGCGGAATGGCGCGGCTCCAGGATCCGCAAGATCAGCACCACCGGGATCATCACGACCGTCGCGGGAACCGGAACGTACGGCTTTTCGGGCGACGGCGGCCCGGCCACCAGTGCGATGGTCGCGTCGACGGACCTGGTCGTCGATCCGGCCGGGAACATCTACCTCACGAGCATCAACCACAACCGTGTCCGCAAGATCGACACAGCGGGGATCATCACCACGGTCGCCGGTACCGGTGAGAAGGGATTCGGCGGGGACGGCGGCCCCGCGACGGCCGCCAAACTGAGTGCTCCCCGCGAGGTCGCGCTGGACAAGGCGGGCAACCTGTACATCAGCGACGAGCAGAACAACCGCATCCGCAAGGTCACCCCAGCAGGCGTGATCACCACGATCGGGGGCAACGGCGAGCGGACGCTGGCCGGTGAGGGCAAGAAGGCCACGCAGACCGGTATGTACCCGTCCGCGATCGTGGTCGGGCCCGACGACACGCTGTACTTCAGTGACGGGGTCGCCTACATCCGGAAGATCGACGCGGCGGGAGTCGTGGTCACGCTTGCGGGCAACGGCAAGACCGATCACAAGGGTGACGGCGGCCCGGCGCTGCTGGCCAGCGCGATGGCGACGACGATGGCCTTCGACCAGGCGGGGTATCTGCACTTCTCCAACGGCGAACCGAACCGGATCCGCAAGGTTGGCGTGTCCTGAGCGCCGGTGTGGGGTGCTCCCGTGTGGAGCACCCCACACCCACTTCGCTTCTTCCTCGTCCTGTGCCTTGGCCTCGGCGATCACGGCACTGGCGGGCGACACGCGCCCAGGCTACCTATGCGTTGCCGCACCAGCGGGCCTTGTCCTCCTCGGTGACCTCCACCGGGCCTGTCACGGGCTGGGTGATCCGGATGTGGTTGCCGAACGGGTCGCGCAGCGCGCAGTCGATGCCGTACGGCTGCTGCGTCGGCTTCTCGGTGAACTCGACGCCCTTGGCGGTGAGCTCGTCGTAGGTCTTCTGGCAGTCGTCGGTGGTGAGGATCGCGGCCACCCCCATCGCACCCTTGGTCACCAGGTCACGCAGCTGCGCGGCGATCTCGTCGCTCTGCGACGGCGGCCCCGGCACCTCGAGCAGGATCTCCCGTCCCGGATCCGACGGCAGTACGATCGTCAGCCAGCGCATGAAGCCGAGGTCGACGTCGGCCTCGACCTGGAAGCCCAGTTTGCCCACGTAGAAGTCGAGGGCTTCGTCCTGGTCGAGGACCATCACGGAGTGAATGCGGATGCTGTTGAACATGCCGGGAACACTACGACCGGCCCGGCCGGGACGGCTTATCCGAAACAACCTTACGAACGGCTCGGCCTGGTCCACGCCTTCACGAAGCACACGGGGACGTCCAGCGGCGGGTGCTTGGTCCGGTACTCGGTCGGCGAGAGCCCGACGATCGTCCGGAACGTCCGGCTGAACGTGCCGAGGCTTTCGAAGCCGACTCGGTCGGCCACCTCGGTGACGGTCACCGCCGGGGAGCGCAGCAGCGCCATCGCGCGTTCGATCCGGCGGCGTTGCAGGTAGCGGTGTGGCGTTTCGCCGAAGGCCGCCCGGAAGGAGCGGGTGAAGTGCGTCGGGGACATCAGCGCGATCCGGGCGAGCGCGGGCACGTCCAGCGGAGACGCGAAGTCCCGGTCCATCGCGTCCCTGGCCCGCAGCAGCCGCCGGTTCTGCTCCTCCCCCGGGCTGAGATAACCAGGTGCCACGCGCTCATCGTAGTTAACCTGGCGCGATGGACCTGTTGACGCCCGCGACCGACCTGCTCGCCATCCCGTCGACGGCGGACCGGCCGGACGAACTGCGCCGCGCACTGGACTTCGTGCTCGATTTCGTCGGGCCGGGCTTCACGGTGGAACGGTTCGAGTCGAACGGCAAACCCAGTGCCCTGCTCTACTCCGGGCGGCGGCGGCGGTTCCCGGTGATCCTCAACGGCCACCTCGACGTGGTGCCGGGCCGGGCGGACCAGTTCGTGCCGAGGGTGGACGGCGACCGGCTGTACGCGCGGGGCGCGCAGGACATGAAGATCTCGGCGCTGGTGGAGGCGTTGGTGTTCCGCGAGCTCGGCCACCGGGTGCCGATCGCGCTGCAACTGGTCACCGACGAGGAGGTGGGCGGCAGGGACGGCACCAAGTTCCAGCTCGACCAGGGTGTCACCGGTGATTTCGTGATCATCGGCGAGCAGAGCGGGCTGCGGTTGGTGACCGAGTCGAAGGGCATCCTCGGCGCCAACCTGCGGGCGTCCGGGCGGACCGGGCACAGCGCGTACCCGTGGATCGGGGACAACGCGGTGCTCAAGCTGATGCGCAGCATCGAGAACCTCCTCGACCGGTACCCGGTGCCGGACGAGGAAGCGTGGCGCACGACCGTGAACGTGGCACGGATCGAGACCCCGAACACCGCGCGCAACCAGGTCCCGGCGCAGGCCGAGGCGTGGCTGGACATCCGGTTCCCGGCACAGGACACCGACCTGGACGGCCGCACCGAGGCGGAGATCACCGAGTACCTGCGGGGCTTCTGCGAGCCGGGAGTCACCCCGCAGGTGATCTACGCGGACCCGCCGCACAAGGCCGACCGCGCCCGCCCGGAGGTCGTGGCGTTGCAGCAGGCAGCGCGCGACCAGGGCTACGACGGTGACTTCCTGATCAAACACGGCGCCGCGGACGGCCGGTTCTACTACCAGCGCGGGATCGACGCGGTGATCTTCGGGATCGGCGGCGACGGGCTGCACGGCCCGCAGGAGTACGCCGACATCACCACCATCGAGCCCTTCCACCGGGCCTTGACCGACTTCCTCTTGTCCCATACATACTGAGTTTGGGCCTCCGGCGGTCAGCAACAGCGCGTCGCGATCGCCCGCGCGTTGATCGGCGACCGGCGGCTGGCGCTGGCCGACGAACCGACCGGCGCGCCGGACTCGCACACGGGCGAGGCCGTACTGCGGCTGCTCAGGTCCAAGGTGGATGCCGGGACGGCCGGGATCGTGGTGACGCACGACCCGCGGCACGCGGCGTGGGCCGACCGCGTGGTGTTCCTGCGGGACGTGTCCGGCGAGGAGCAGCGGGCGGCGCTGTCCGATCCGCGTTGTGCACGCGCACGAGGCGAGGCGGACTACTTCGGTGTCCGCTCCGGTCGCGGCAACGGAGTGTCGTTGGTTGTGGTCATCGCACCGGAGGCTGTCGAGGCGGTCACCGGCATCCCGGCTGCCGACGTGCCGAACGCCAGTGCCGCGTTGCGGGCCGGTCGGGTGGTCGTCGATGATCCCGGCCTGGTGAGCGGCGGCCGAGTCACTCTGGTCACCGGTGAACCGGGTGACCGTGTCGTCCCGGCGCCCGCGTTCGTGACGCCGAATCCCGGCCGGGTGTCGCTGGTGTTGATGACCACGGCCGAGGAGGACGACCGGCTACGCTCCAGGCATGTGGGTGTCGTGGCGTGCGGCGGCCGAGAGGGCGCTGTACGCCGACGACGGCTTCTACCGGCACGCCGGGCAACCAGCACGGCACTTTCGTACGTCGGTGCACGCCTCACCTCTGTTCGGCGCGGCGATACTCCGGCTGATGCCGGACGCACCGCAGATCGTGGACGTCGGCGCGGGCAACGGCGAACTGCTGGCCGCGCTCGACACCGACGCCCGGCTGCTCGCGGTGGAGAAGGCACCGCGCCCGGCGGGCCTGCCCGGCCGGATCAGCTGGGCCACCGAGCTTCCCGAGAGCGTCGACGGCCTGGTCGTCGCCAACGAATGGCTCGACAACATCCCGGTGGACGTGGTCGAGCTGACCGCCGGCGGACCCCGGCTCGTCCTGGTGTCCGCCGACGGCACCGAACGGCTCGGTGACGCGCCCGGACCCGACGACCTGGCCTGGCTGGAGCGCTGGTGGCCGCTCACCGATGTCGGCCAACGCGCCGAGATCGGACGCCCGCGAGACGACGCGTGGGCCGACCTGACCGGCCGGGTGCGCCGCGGTGTCGTGGTCGCCGCCGACTACGGGCACACGATCGAGGCCCGGCCGTTCCACGGTTCCCTTACCGGTTACCAGAACGGTTGTCAGGTGTCGCCGGTGCCGGACGGCTCGTGTGACATCACCGCGCACGTCGCCCTCGACTCGTGTGCCGCGAGCACACCGGGGACCGCGTTGACCACGCAGCGGGATGCGTTGCGGGCATTGGGAATTCTGGGCGCGCGACCGTCCGTGGAGGTCGCCAGGACCGACCCGCCGAGGTACCTGCGCGAGCTGCGGCAGGCCGGTGAGGAAGGCGAGTTGATCAGCCGGGACGGGCTCGGCTCGTTCGGCTGGCTGGTGTACTCGATCGACACCTGTCTCCCCGGGGCGTTCAGTGCAAGGATCGCGGTATGAGCACGGAACGCACTGTCGCGATCGGCTCGGGCGCCACGCACCTCGGCAGCGAGGACATGGTGCTGAACATCGGGCCGCAGCACCCGGCCACGCACGGCGTCCTGCGGCTGCGGATCGTCCTGGACGGCGAGCGGATCACCGACGTCGAACCGATCATCGGATACATGCACCGCGGTGCCGAGAAGCTGTTCGAGGTGCGCGACTACCGGCAGATCATCGTATTGGCCAACCGGCACGACTGGCTGTCGGCGTTCGCCAACGAACTCGGCGTCGTGCTGGCCGTCGAGCGGATGACCGGCATCGAACCGCCGGTGCGCGCGGTGTGGGCGCGGATGCTGCTGGCCGAGCTCAACCGGGTGCTCAACCACTTGATGTTCCTCGGTTCGTACCCGATCGAACTCGGCGCCATCACGCCCATCTTCTACGCGTTCCGGGAGCGCGAGACCCTCCAGGCGGTGATGGAGGAGGTCTCCGGCGGCCGGATGCACTACATGTTCAACCGCGTCGGCGGGTTGAAGGAGGACCTTCCGCTCGGCTGGCTCGACCGCGTGCGCGTCGCCGTGGAAGACGTGCGGCGTGGCATGCGTGACATCGAAAACCTCATCCGCGGCAACGAGATCTTCCACGCCCGCACGCGCGGAATCGGTGTCCTGACCCGGGACCAAGCCGCCGAGTACGGTGTTTCCGGTCCGATCGCCCGCGCCAGCGGACTGGACTTCGACCTGCGCCGCGACGAACCCTATTTGGCGTACGGCGAACTGGACGTCCCGGTGGTGACCCGGACCGAAGGCGACTGCCTCGCCCGGTTCGAGTGCCTGGCCGACCAGGTCCACGTCTCGCTCGACCTGGCGACCGCGTGCGCCGACCGGCTGTCCACACTGCCCGCCGGACCGATCAACGTACGCACACCCAAGATCCTCAAGGCCCCTGCCGGACACACGTACGCGTGGACGGAGAATCCACTCGGGATCAACGGGTACTACCTGGTGTCCCGTGGCGAGAAAACACCGTGGCGGATGAAACTCCGCTCGGCGTCGTTCAACAACGTGCAGGCGATCCCCGAACTGATGCGAGGTTCGTTGCTCGCCGACATGATCGCCATCCTCGGCTCGATGTTCTTCGTCGTCGGTGACATAGACAAGTAGCCGGATTGCTCCATCCGGGACAAGTCCACATTTACGTTTGCCAGTTGTGTATCTGGGCTCTGCCAAGGCCGTCCTGAATGCCGGGAGACGACACGAGCGTCTCCACTGGCAACGGATGGGACTGTCTATGAGTGGAATGGCCCGCCGCCTGGCTGTGACCGGCCTCGGTGCGGCGCTGACCCTGCTTGTCGTAAGCCCTGTGGTGGCGAACGCGGGCCCGGCTTCGTCGACGGGAACCGAGTTCATCGTGAAGTTCCGCGACGGTGTCGCGGCGAGATCGGACGCGTTAGCGTCGAACGGACTGCGTGTCGTCGGCGAGGTTTCCGTTGGCGCTGTTCTGGTTTCGCCGGACAAGGCACTCGACACCAACACGGCGCTCGCAGCTCTGCGGGCACGCGGTGACGTCGAGTACGCCGAGGTCAACGGGAAGATGTACGCGGACCTCACCCCGAACGACCCGATGTACCCGCAGCAGTGGCACTACTACGAAGCCGCCGCGGGCGCACGCGTCGACACGGCGTGGGACTCCGGTCTCACGGGCGCGGGTGTGCGTGTGGCGGTGATCGACACGGGCCGTACCGCGCACACCGAACTGAACGCGAACTACCTCGGCGGCTACGACATGATCAGCAACGCCGCCGCCGCCCGTGACGGCAACGCCCGTGACAACAACCCGCAGGACCAGGGCGACTGGCAGGCCGCGGGCGAGTGCGGCGCCGGAACCCCGGCACGCAACAGCAGCTGGCACGGCACCCACGTGTCCGGCACCGTCGCCGCACTGCGCGGCAACGCGGCGGGTGTCGCGGGTGTCGCCCCGGCCGCGAAGGTCGTTCCTGTGCGGGTGCTCGGCCGTTGCGGCGGTTCGTTCGCCGACATCATCGACGGCATCACCTGGGCATCCGGCGGCGCGGTCGCGGGCGTGCCGAACAACCCGAACCCTGCCCGTGTGCTGAACATGAGCCTCGGTGGCAGCGGTGCGTGCCCGGCCAGCCTCCAGGCCGCCATCACCGCCGCCAACAACCGCGGCTCGGCAGTGGTGGTCTCAGCGGGCAACAGCAACGTCAACGCCTCCAACGCCACGCCGGCCAACTGCAACGGTGTGATCACGGTGGCAGCGAGCGACCGCCAGGGCAACCGCGCGGTGTACTCGAACTTCGGCGCGACCGTGGAGATCACCGCACCCGGCGGCGAAACCTCCCCGGCGGCGTCCGGCGGCGTGCTGTCCACACTGAACGCAGGCACAACCGTGCCCGCCGCCCAGTCCTACGCCTTCTACCAGGGCACCAGCATGGCCGCACCGCACGTCGCCGGTGTCGTCGCGTTGATGCAGCACAAGAAACTGGCAGCAGGCGTCGCCCTGCTGACCCCCGCCCAGGTGACGGCGCGTCTGCGGGCACGGGCCATGCCCGGCAGCTGCGTCGGCGGATGCGGCATCGGCCTCCTTGACGCTCGCGCGAGCGTAGCCGCCGCTTAGCGATTGGTTCGGCTAGTTCAGCGGTAGTGCGATGTGGTTGATGGCTGCCACACGGCCATCAACCACTCGCATGAGTCTCATTGGAAGCGTCGCGACGTGCCCACGGTAAGCTATGGAGGAAGGAGGTCGGTGTGCGGTTGAACAGCAATGGGCAGGTCACGATCCCCATCGAGCTCCGCAGGAAGTACGACCTCCGTGCAGGCGACGAGGTCGACGTCGTTGACGACGGCGCCGACCTTCGAATCGTCCGGCGCGAAGGGAACCCAACCCGTGGTCGCCTGCTGGCACGGCGAATTCGTGGGAAAGCCACAACCACGCTCACGACCGACGAACTGATGGGCCTCCTGCGAGCTGATTGACGACTCACGCCCAGTCCGCACCGATGTCGGCAATTCCGTACTTCCCCCGACTGAACCTGATCACGCCGGACTCCTAGTTCAGCGGTAGTGCGATGTGGTTGATGGCTGTCACGCGGCCATCAACCACTCGCATGACCACGCGTTGGCCGAGGCGGAGCATGCGCAGTCCGCTGTGGTCGAACGCGTCCGCGTCGAACGTCATCCGGGTGCCGTCGTCGAGCAACACCGTGCCGCTGCGGGTTGACGGGGAGAAGGTTGCCACTGTCGCCTGCATCGGTCAGCCTCCGATGGTGATGCCGAGGACGAACTGCGGCAGGATCGACATCAGGATGGTGCCCACTGCCGCGATTGCGATCGCCACCGCGACCGGGCGAGCGACCCCACCGATCCCACCGATCCCGCCGAAGTGGGCGCGGTCCGGCAGCGGGGCGAACAACCGGGTCGCCCATGACAGGTAGTAGAACAGGCCGATCACCGTGTTCACCGCCATCACCACGGCCAGCCAGCCCAAGCCGCCGACGATCGTGCCTTGGAAGACCACGATCTTGGCGAACAGACCGGCGAGTCCCGGTGGCAGCCCCGCGAGGCACGCGAGGAAGAACGCCAGGGCCACGGCAACCAGTGGATGCCGCCGCGCCAGGCCGCGGTAGTCGTCCAGCTCTCCCCCGCCGTGCCCGTCGACCCAGCCGACGACTGCGACCACGGCGAACACACCGATGTTCATCACCGAGTAGATCGCGACATAGCCGATCGTGGCCGCGACCAGGGAGTCGAGCGGGGCATCTCCGCCCGCCGCGCCCAGCGGCGCGAGCATGTACCCGGCCTGCGCGATCGACGACCACGCCAGCAGCCGCATGGCGGTTCGTTGGCGCAGCGCGACGAGGTTGCCGACGGTCATGGACACCGCGGCGAGCACCGCGATCAGCGGACCCCAAACGGTGGCGTACGGCGCGAAGCCGATGCTCAGCACGAGGACCAGACCGGCGAATCCCGCCGCTTTGGACACGACCGACAGAAATGCCGCCACCGCCACGGGCGCTCCCTGATACGTGTCCGGCGCCCAGAAGTGGAACGGCACCGCGGACACCTTGAACCCGAAGCCCACCAGGACGAGCACCACTCCGACAGCGGCCACCGACGCCAATGGCGACGGTGTGGCCAGCGCCGCGCCGATCCGGTCGAGGAACAACGATCCCGTCGCGCCGTAGACCAGGCTGATGCCGAACAACATCACCGCCGTCGACACCACCGACACCAGGAACATCTTCACCCCGGCCTCGGACGACCTGCCATCGTACCGGCGCAACGCCACCAACGCGAACAACGGCAGCGACACGACCTCCAGTGACACCAGCAACGTCACCAGGTCACGCCCGGCCGCGAGCGTCAACGCGCCGGACAACGCCGCGAACACCAGGAAGTGGAACTCACCGGCGGGCAGCCGGGTGTCCCGGATCTCCGTCTGCGCCATCAGGAGCACCACGGCACCGGCGACCAGCATCACCGTCTGCACCAGCACCGTGAAGTCGTCGACGACGAACGAGCACGAACTGTCCACACAGAACGTCCGGCGTGGGCTTCCGGCCAGCAGCACCACTTCGAAGGCGCTCGCGGCCACGATCCCCGACAAGGGCACGACGCGCGGCACGAAAAGCGAGACGAGCCCGGTCAGGGCGAGGGTCAACGGCGGCGCGATGGCCAGGTAGTCGACCGACTGGACCATCACCGGCCTCCCAGGTAGAAGCCGACGGCCTCGGCGGTCGGGGCGAGCACGAGGCCCGGCCAGATCCCGACCACGAACACCAGCACCACCAACGGCGACCACGCCAAGGACTCGGCTCGGGTGACGTCGAGGACACCCTGGTCCTTGCGCCACGCGGCGAACGTCCCCTGTGCGACGCGGCGCAGCATGACAAGGAAGTAGGCCGCCGTCAGCACGGCGCCGATCCCGGCGACGACCATGAAGACCAGATATAGTGGTCGGTTCAGGCCCGGCGCCGGGTCGAACGCGGCCAACATGGCGAGCATCTCGCCCCAGAACCCGGCCAGGCCTGGCAGTCCGAAACTGGCCACCGCCGCGATGACCAGCAGGACGCTCAACCGGGGCGCCAGGGTGAGCGTGCCACCGCCGATCTTGTCCATGTCGGTGCTGCCGAACCGCTCCGCCATCCCGCCGACCAGGAAGAACAGCAGTCCGGTGATCAGCCCGTGCGCGATGTTGGCGAACAGCGCGGCGTTAATCCCCGCCGCGGTCAGCGTGGAGATCCCGAGCAGCACGAACCCCATGTGCCCGACGCTGGAGAACGCGATCAGCCGCTTGAGGTTGCGCTGCGCGAGGCACGCCAGCGCCGCGTACACGATCCCGATGACGCCGAGCGCGCCGAGGAACGGCGCCACCGCCCGTGCGCCGTCCGGCAGGATCGGCAGAGCGATCCGGATCAGGCCGTACGTCCCCATCTTGAGCAGAACCCCGGCCAGCAGCACGGACCCGACCGTCGGTGCCTCGCTGTGGGCGTCCGGCAGCCAGGTGTGCAGCGGCCACATCGGCACCTTCACCGCCAGGCCGCCCGCGACCAGGACGAACGCGGCCACCTGAACCGTGTGGCTCATCCCGGTGCCACCAAGCTCCGCCAGCGCGACAATGTCCAGAGTGGACGTGTGGAGGTAGACGACGAGCAGCCCGACAAGCAGCACACCGGAGCCGAGCAGCGTGTACAGGATGAACTGCCTGGCCGCGGGCCCGCGCTGGGCACCGCCCCAGCCCGCGATCAGCGCGTACATCGGAATCAGCACGACTTCGAAGAACACGAAGAACAGCAACAGGTCCAACGCGACGAAGGTACCGAGCATACCGACTTCGGTCAGCAGCAACAGTGACACGAACGCATGCGGCCGATCCGGTGTTCCTCCCCGGCGCGCCCCGTAGATCATGCTGAGGAAGCACAGCAACGCGGTGAGCACGACCAGCGGAACCGAAACACCGTCCACGCCGAGGTGGAACCGGATGCCCAGTGGCGGGATCCACGGCACGTCCGTGATCAGGTGTGTCCCCGGCCGGACGTAGTCGACCGAGAACGCGGTCACCACCGCGAGCACGAACGTGATCCCCGTGGTCACCAGTCCGACTGCTGTCGCCGTGCGGTGTGTTGCCAGCGCGGCAAGGCATCCGGCCAACGGAACCGCGAGCAGCAGGATGGGCAGGACGCTCATCGCATGACCACCACCCCCACCGCGATCAGCACGACACTGGCCAGCACGGCCGTGACGTAGTACTGCGGATTCCCGTTCTGCGTCAACCGGAGCAGTCCGCCAAGAGCACGCGCTCCGCTTCCGGTGCCACGAACCGACCGCCCGACAACGGAATCGTCGACACGCGCCACCTCGTCAGCGAGTCGCATGACGCCGCGAGCAACCGTTCGCTCGTACAGCGTGTCCGTGCCGAACGCGGAGCCGAACACACCGCGCAGTCTGCCGATCGAGTCCGCTGGATCTTTGGCCGGGTCCCGGCGCCAGATCAGGAACACCGCCACCACACCGATCCCGGCTATGGCGAGCGACAGCACAGTGCTGATCAACTCGGGTCTGAGCTCGTCGAACCACAACCCGACGAACCCGAGCCCCAACGCCACCACAGCCAGCGACGCCAACGGGACCGTCATCAGCTTCGACACTTCACGGACATCCGGCCCGGGGCCGAAGAACGTCCGCAGCCACGCCCGAGTCGTGTACGCGGCCGTCAGCCCGGCGGTCAGCAGCAGCCCGGCGAACACGAACCAGTTGTGCGCGTGTTCGGCTGACGCCACAACGGCGTCCTTGCTGAAGAACCCCGCGGTCGGCGGGATCCCGGCCAGTGCGGCGAACCCGACGGTCATGGTCAGGAACGACAACGACATGCGCCGTCTCAGCCCGCCCATCTCCGACATCAGGTTGCTGCCCACCGCGATGATCACCGCGCCCGCGCACAGGAACAGCAAGGCCTTGAACACCGCGTGGGACAACAGGTGCGAGATCGCCTGTGTCCGGCCGCCGACCGCCAGCGCCGCGAACATCACGCTGAGCTGACTGATCGTGGAGTACGCGAGCACTCGTTTCAGGTCGTCGGTGACCAGTGCGGCGAGGGCCGAGCCGATCATGGACACCACCGCGATCACCGCGAGGACGTCCAACGCCAGCGGAGCCGCCAGGAACACCGGGTACAGCAGGGCGACGACGTACGCCCCCGCCGCGACCATCGTGGCGGCGTGGATCAGCGCGCTGACGGGCGCGGGACCGGCCATCGCGTCCGGCAGCCAACTGTGCAGCGGGAACTGGGCTGCCTTGCCGACAACCCCGACCAGCAACAGCAACGCACCGGTCAGCACCGTGCCCGAGGACATGGTCGGCACGGCCGCGATGACGTCCGTGATCCGGAACGACCCGGCCCCGACGCCCAGCACGAAGATCCCGAACAGGAACCCCACGTCGCCGAACCGCGTCATCAGGAACGACTTGATCGCGGCGGCGGTCGCCGACGGTTTCTCCCAGTGGTGCCCGATCAGGAAGTACGAGCACACGCCCATGATCTCCCAGCCGACGTACAACATCAGCAGGTCGGCGGCGAGCACGACGGTCAGCATCGCCAGGGTGAACAGCCCGACCAGGGTCGCGAAGGTCGGATATCGCACGTCGTGCTTCATGTAACCGACCGAGTAGACCTGGATGGCGAGCGCGATCAGGGTGACCATGACGGCGACCGTCGACGACAGGTCGTCCACGCGCAGGCCGATGGTGATCGGGATCGTCCCGGTCGGGGTGAGGGTCGCGCGCGTCTCGAACGACTCGAGCAACGCGAGGACGACGGCACCGGCGGCGCTGATCGCGGTCCCGAGGATCGCCAGTGGCGCCGTCATTGCTTGTCCTCGGCCAGTTCGTCGAGCGAGTCGACCGCGATCGTGGCCCGGTTGCGGAACACCTGCAGCACGATGGCCAGGCCGAGGCCGACCTCCGCGGCGGCGATGACGATCACGAACAGCCCGAGGATCTGCCCGGAGCCGAGCCTGTCGGCCAGCCACACGTCGAAGGCGACCAGGTTCAGGTTGACCGCGTTGAGCATCAACTCGACCGACATCAGCACCAGGATCGCGTTGCGCCGCGCCAGCACGCCGTAGACGCCGATGGCGAACAACAGCGCCGCCAGAACGGCCGGGTAGACGACGTGCATCAGCCGTCACCGTCCTTCGGCGGCCCGATGTCCGTGCGGGACAACACGATCGCACCGACCAAGGCGGCCAGCAGCAGCACGGACAGCACTTCGAACGGCAGCACCCAGTACCGGAAGATGCCCGAGCCGATCACGCTCGCCGAGCCGGCACGCGACTCGCCCACCTCGAAGTAGGCGTCACCGAACCCGCTGACCACCACCGTCACCAGGACACCGGCCGCGGCCACGGCGACCGTGACAGCGGCGGGCTTGTTGCGGCTGTCCAGATCGGACGACGGACCGATCGGCGCACGGGTCAGCATGATCCCGAACAACAGCAGCACCACGACCGCGCCGACGTAGATCAGTACCTGCACCCACGCGACCAACTCGGCCGTGAGCACGAGGAAACACGCGGCGATCGCGCCGAAACTCACCACGAGGTACAACGCGGCCCGCACGATCTGGCGCGTGGTCACCACGAGGACTCCCGAGGCCAGCGCGACCACGCCGAGCAGGACGAACACGATCTCCGCCGCGGTCACGTGGGCTCACCCGGCTCGATGGCTGGTGGCGGTGGCACTGTCTTCATCCACTCGCCGAGCAGGTCCATCTCGTGGGTCAGCGCCCCGATGCTGTGCTCGGCGTACTCGAACTCCGGCGACCAGAACAGCGCGTCGAACGGGCACGCCTCGATGCAGATCCCGCAGTACATGCACAGCGAGAAGTCGATGGCGAACCGGTCGAGCACGTTGCGGCTGCGTTCCCTGCCGCCTTCGACCACCGCGGGCAACGTCTCCTTGTGCGACTCGATGTAGATGCACCAGTCCGGGCACTCCCGCGCGCACAGCATGCAGGACGTGCAGTTCTCGGCCAGCAGCCCGATCACGCCACGGCTGCGCGGCGGCAGGTCCGGTCTGGTCTCGGGATACTGCCGGGTGACCGACCGGCGGGTCATCGTCCGCAACGTGACCACGAGGCCCTTGAGCAGCCCTTTCATACCATCGCCACCTTCACCACACCGGTCAGGGCGAGCTGGCCGAGGCTCAGCGGCACGAGCACCTGCCACGCCAGCTTCTGCAGCTGGTCGGCACGCAGGCGGGGGTTGCTGACACGCAGCCAGATCACCACGAAAGCCAGGACGAAAAGCTTGATCAGAAACCAGATCGGGCCCAGTGCCTCGTCGCCGAACGGGCCGCGCCAGCCGCCGAGGAACAACACCGTGGTCAACGCGCAGAGCACCACGATCCCGGCGTACTCGGCCAGCAGGAACAGCGCGAACCGCAGCCCGGTGTACTCGGTGTACGGGCCGAGCACGATCTCCGAGTCGGCCACCGGCATGTCGAACGGCGGCCGGTGCAGTTCAGCCAGCCCGGCGACGAAGAAGATCAGCAGCGCCGGCGCCTGCCAGGCCAGCCACCACGGCGACCAGGCCTCGACGATGCCGGACAACGACAACGTGCCCGCCGCCATCGCGACCGACGACGCCGCCAGCACCAACGGCAGTTCGTACGCCATCAGCTGGGCCGCACTGCGCAGCCCGCCGAGCAGTGCGTACTTGTTGCCGCTGGACCACCCCGCCATCACCGAGCCCAGCACACTCACGCTCATCACGGCGAGCACGAAGAACAACCCGATGTCCAGGTCGAGCGCCACCAAGCCGGGACCGACCGGGATGACGACCAGGATCACGAGGTACGGCAACAAGGCGATGGCGGGCGCGAGTGAGAACACCGTGCGGTCGGCCTGTGCGGGCACGACATGCTCTTTCTGCACGAACTTCACGCCGTCCGCGATCAGCTGCGCCCAGCCGTGGAACCCGCCCGCGTGCATCGGCCCGAGCCGGGCTTGCATGTGGGCCATGGCCTTGTGTTCGAGCTGACCGACCAGCAACGGCAGCAGCAGGAAGGCCGCGACCACGAGCGCCAGCCGTAGCAGGATCTCCAGGAAGGTCATGGCCGCGTCCAGTCCTCGGGCACACCCGGCGGCAGGTTGCGGCGGCGCTTGGGTTTCTTGAGCTCGGTGAGCGACTGGCCGGGGTCGACCTCACCGGGCCACTGCTTGGCCACCCGGCTGGCCAGCACGAAGTCCTTGCGCAACGGCGTTCCCTCGAAGCCGTCCGGCAGCAGCAGCGGGATCAGGTTGGGGTGCCCGTCGAATTGCACGCCGAACATCTCGCAGGTTTCCCGCTCGTGCCAGTTCGCACCTTTGTAGACGGTGGTGGCCGTCGGCAGCACCAGCGCGTCCGGCGGCAGCAGGGTGCGGATCAACAGGTGCTGTCGGGTGCTCGTGGAGTAGACGTGGGCGACGATCCGGATGCCGTCTTCCAGTTCGTCGACGGCCGTGAGGAAGTCGAAGAAGTCGCAGTGCCGGGCATCCCGCGCGGCGGTGAGCGCGGCGATCCATTCGGCGGGCTCGACGTCCTGGGTCTCGTTCATCCGTCGAGCCGCTCGAACGTCGGGTACTGCGCCTTCTCTTCCTGGGGTGATCCCCTGTCCGACCACTCCTCGTCGCCGATCTTGGCCTGGAGCTTCATGATCCCGTGCAGCAGCGCCTCCGGCCGGGGCGGGCAGCCGGGTACGTACACGTCCACCGGGATCAACTGGTCGACGCCCTTGGTGACGCAGTACGAGTCCCAGTACGGGCCGCCGCAGTTGGAGCAGGCGCCGAAGGAGATCACGTACTTCGGCTCGGGCATCTGCTCGTAGAGCCGCTGGACCGCGGGCGCCATCTTGTCGGTGACCGTGCCCGACACGACCATCAGATCGGCCTGCCGCGGGCTCGGCGCGAACGGGATCACGCCGAGCCGGATGAAGTCGTGCCTGCTCATCGAGGTCGCGATGAACTCGATCGCGCAGCACGCCAGCCCGAAGTTGAACACCCAGAGCGAGTACCGGCGTCCCCAGTTGAGCAGGAACCGCATCGGCTTCGGAACCTGGTTGATCATTCCCAGATCGGTCACGCCCACGACAGGACCCCCTTGCGCCAGGCATAGAGGATTCCGACAGCGAGGAATCCCAGGAAGACGAACATTTCGATCAAGGTGGCGGCGCCGAAACCGGGAGCGGCGAAAACCGTGGCCCACGGGAACAGGAACACCGCGTCCACGGCGAAGACCACGTAGAGGAAGGTGAATACGTAATACCGGACGTACGACTGCGCCCAGCCGCCGCCGACCGGGTCGACGCCGCACTCGTAGGTGAGCAGTTTCTGCGGCGTGGGCCGGGCGGGCCGCAGCAGCCGGTTGGCCGTCAACGCCACCGTGACGAACACAGCGCCGACTACCAGGAGCAACGCGATGAGTCCGTATGCTCCGAAGTAGCCGTGCACGGGGTCACCTCCGCCGAGGGCCTGCGCCACTGTGTGTTGGATCACATCATGGTGGGTTTCGCACCGTTTCGTCCACCGGAAGTCACCAGCTGGAGCGATTCGACATGCTCATAGCGCTTGTTACTGGTCAGCGATGTCAAGGGACCCACTTCACATTGCCCGTAGGGGTCACCCATTAGAGTCTCGGCGTGCATTTCGATTCGATCTCGAACCGATCACTACTTAAGGCCTCACGGTCTGTCACGCCCCTGGACGCAACGGCGTGACGTTCTGGCTCGTGGCGGCCGTAGCCGGAGCCCCGCTCGTCGCACTCGGTGCTGCGTTGCAGCAGAACGCGGCGGTGCACTGCAAGAGCCTCGGGTGCCTGCGCCTGCTGGGTCAGTTGGCCCGCAGGCCGAAATGGCTGCTCGGCTCGGCCACGACCCTGTGCGGCGCGATGATGCACATCCTCGCGCTGTCCAACGGCCCGCTGACGGTGGTCCAGCCGCTCGGCATGAGCGGCCTGCCGATCGCCGTGCTGATCGCGGCGGCGATCGACCGCAGGCGCGTGCGCGCGGCGGAGATGTTCGGGACGTTCGCGGTGAGCCTGGGCCTGGTGAGCCTGCTCCTGCTGCTGCCGCACGAATCGTCCCGCCCCACGCTCGACGGCGGCTCGGCGGCCGTCCTGTGCGGCACGACGCTGGCCATCGTCCTCGGCGCCGCCGTGATGGCACGCCGCAGCGTCGGCGCTGTGAACGCCTTGTTCCTGGCGATCGGCTCGGGCATCTCGTACGGCGTGTTCGCGGCGCTGACCAGGGTCAGCGGGAGCACGGTCGTCAACGACATGTCCGCGTCGGTGTTCTGGGTGATCGGCCTCGCCGTGGTGTTCTGCGCGCTCGGCCTGCTGTTCCAGCAGAACGCGTACCGCACCGGCCGGTTCGCGCTGAGCTACGCCACCTTGCTCGTCGCCGATCCCATCACCGGATCACTGATCGGTGTGATCGTGCTGAACGAGCAACTGCCGAGTTCGTTCATCGCCAACGTAGGCGTGCTCGCCGCGTGCGCGATCACCATCGCCGGTGTCGTGGTGCTGACTCGCCTGCACCCGCACCAGCACGCCCCCGCAGCCCCGCAGACGCCTCCGACCAGAGAACTCGTGTCCGTCTGAAAAATCCTGGAACTGAAGTGTCGATCCGGGGTGAGGTCGTTCGACGTCAGTGTCAGACCGAGAACCAGGAGGACGACATGCGGTACATGATGATCGTGAAGGCCAGCCCCGAGTCCGAGACGGGCACCATGCCGTCGCAGCACGAACTCGACGAGATGAGCAAGTACAACGACGAGTTGACCAAGGCGGGCGTGCTGCTGGCCGCCGACGGCCTGCACGACAGCTCCAAGGGTTTCCGCGTGACCTACGCGGCCGGCGGCAAGACCACGGTCACGGACGGCCCGTTCGCCGAGGCCAAGGAGCTCGTCGCGGGCTTCTGGATCATCCAGGTCTCGTCCCGCGCGGAGGCGCTGGAGTGGGCGCGCCGGATCCCGTTCCAGGAGGGTGAGGTCGAGGTCCGCCAGGTCTTCGAAGCCGAGGACTTCGGCGCCTGAATTCTCGCGGAACGCCGTCGGCGGCGCCGGTCTCCCCCGGCGCCACCGCCCGCGTCACGCCTCGCGCGTCCACAGAAGCGAGATCCGGAGTTCGCTGAACCGCCAGCCCTCCCCCGTCCGCACCGCCGTGCACGCCGACCGCAGGCCGCTTGTCCGGTGCGGCGGCGCGCCGTCCCGGTAGAAGTACACGAGCTGGTTCGCGGTGGCTTGCGTCCGGTCGCCGTCGCCGTCCACCAGCACATCGCCGTGCACGTGCTGGGTGTGCTCTCCCTCAACCTGACTTCGCTTGATGTAGGCGTGCACCTCGTCGATGCCGTGCAGTTCGCCCGCACGCGGTGAGCGCACCACGACGTCGGTGGCGTACACGCTGCGGATGTCGTCGTGGTGGCCGTCCAGCAGGTCGGCCAGGCGGGCGAACAGTTCGGCGATCTCGACGCGGTCGGCGGTGGTGGTCGTGGACACGACTCCCCCTCTGGTGATGGTCGCTCCAACATTGGTGAGACCAACACTATCGCAGAGTGTTGGTCCGGCCAACATCGATAGGGTGGCGCCCATGGACGAGACCCCTCAGCGCCTGGCGGCGAAGCCGAGTTGGCTGCTCACCCAACTGGCCGTGCACGTACGCCGGCTGGTGACCGACGGTTTCGCGGCGGCCGGGGCACGGGGGTACCACTACCGCATCCTGGCGGCGCTGGAGGAGTTCGGCCCGGCCAGCCAGGCCCAACTCGGTCGCAGGTGCCGTGTCGACCGCAGCGACGTCGTGGCGGCGGTCAACGAACTGGTCGAGTCGGGCCTCGTCGACCGGTCACCGGACCCGGAGCACGGACGCCGCAACAAGGTCACCATCACCAAGAACGGCACACGGCGACTGCGACACCTGGACGAGGTCCTCGACCAGGTGCAGGACGATCTGCTCGGCCCGCTGTCCGCCGAGGAGAGGCAGACGCTGACCCGCCTGCTCAGCCGGACACTGGTTCACCACGAACCGGAATGACCGCGGCAACGACGTCGGGTGGGGATGGCGCCACCCGCTCGTGGGGAGCCAGGCTTACTGACTACGGGCCGCCGGCGAGGAAGGGTCATGGGACATCAGCGCTTCCTCCAGGAGGTTTCCCGTGTCCCGACAACGATCTCGCCGGAGCGCGCTCGCCGACGCCGAGCCCACCGTGGACAGTGTCGACGTGGACAGCGTCGGCGGGGACATCGCGCTCACCCATGTCACGGTGATCGACGCGTCCGGAGCGCGACCCCGGCCCGACCAGACCGTGGTCGTCGGTCGCGGACGGATCACCGAGCTCGGCGGGCACCGCGATGTACCGATCCCTGCTGGTGCCACGGTTGTCGACCTGACAGGCAAGTTCCTGATCCCCGGACTGTGCGACATGCACGTGCACAACTTCGAAGCATTCGGCTCGGACAAGATCTTCCCGCCGCTCTACATCGCCAACGGGGTCACCACAGTCAGGGAAATGTGGGGCATGCCGATCCACCACCACTGGCGTGACCGCGTCGAGAACGGCAGTCTGATCGGCCCGCGCTGGGTGATCGGCGGCATGGTCGTCGACGGTTCCCCTTCCTTCTGGCGCGGCCGGGGTTTGCCCTTCCACGAGGTCGCGGACGAGGCAGGGGCACGGGCGGCGGTGCGACAGTCCGAACAGGACGGCGCCGACTTCGTCAAGGTGTACTCGCAGCTGACCCGCCCGCAGTACCTGGCCCTGGCCGACGAGGCACGACGCAGGCGGATCCCGTTCGCGGGACACTGTCCCAACGTCGTGCCCCTCGTCGAGGCCAGCGATGCCGGGCAGAGCACGTTCGAGCACCTGCTCGGGATGCTGTTCGCCACTTCCGGCCACGAGGCCGAGTTCCTCGTCGCGATGCGGGACGCCAGGATCGATCCGGTGGACCCGCTCCGGCAGATGAGCGCGCTGGAACTACGGGCGGCGGCCGACCACCACCCGGCCAAGGCGGCCTCCGTCTTCGCGCGGCTGGCCGCGAACAGAACGCACCAGGTGCCGACCATGGCAATGTTCCAGCGAATGGACATGCCCCAGGATGTCGTACGCGACGACGAACGCCTGAAGTACCTGCCCGCCTCGCTGACGCGGATGTGGAACGCGACCATGGACGGGATCATCCGCCAGCGCACACCCGAGGAGGTCGCCCGGCGTCGTGACCTGTTCGGCCACCGGCTGCGGCTCGTCGCCGCCATGCGCGACGCCGGGGTGCCGATCCTGGCAGGCACCGACGGGCCCGGCGTCGCCTACCTGTTCCCCGGCTTCGGCCTGCACGACGAACTGGCCGCGCTGGTCCAGGCAGGGCTCACCCCGATGCAGGCGATCCAGTCCGCCACCGTCGAACCGGCCAGGTCCCTCGGGCTGCACGACGAGATCGGATCCGTCCACCGGGGAAAGCTCGCCGATCTCGTCGTGCTCGACGCCAATCCGCTGGACGACATCGGCAACACCCGGCGGATCCACGCCGTCGTCGCGCGCGGCCGCTTCATCTCCGCCGAGCAGCGCGCGAAGATGCTCGCCGACGTCGAACAGTCAAGCTCAGCCTTCGGTCTCCCGGGTTGATGGATTCAGACGGAACAAGGGGCTCGTCTCGTCCAGTGGTGCCGAGTTCAGGCGGGCGGCGTGGATTTCCGGGACCACCTTGTCCCACTCCGCGCTGCCGGTTGTCACGCGGGTGACAACCGCCGTCCATTCGACGGCGCGTGCGCCCGTTGTCTTGCTGCGCACGATGACTGAAACACGGTCCACGTCGGACAGATCCGTGACGACGTAGGCGGCGTCGTCGTGCCAGTGGTGCCAGGTCGGTACGGCTCGGGCGGCGCCGGGACGGGTGATCCAGATCAGCCCGGACTTCTTCGTCGCGTCGGCTATCAGGCTCATGGGGGAAATCGTAGGCTATCCGGGTGAACCATTGGCGCTACGCGGACGTGGAATCGCCTGCCGGTCGCACAATGATCGCGTGCGCAGCGACAGCCTGGGATCGGTGAATTCCCGCGTCTCGCGCCGGAATCGTGGTCAGCCCCGGTAACCGGTGCACCCGGTGCCCGGTTACCGTGCCCGGGGTGGCTGCCGCGGATCCGACCGAGGCAGCCACCCAAGTTCCGCTCACGGCAGCGGTTCGTACTCGCGCATCGCCGCGATCGAGACACCGTTGGCCGTGTTGGCCTCCCGTTCGATCATGATCTCGACGAGCACCGGCCTGCTGGTGGCCTCGGCCTGCTTCCTGGCCCACGCCAACGCGTCCTGGATCTCCCCCGGCTGGGTCACCCGGCGGCCGGAGCAGCCGTAGGCCTCCATGATCTTGACGTTGTCCGTGCCGACCGTGTCGTAGTGGATGTCGACCTCGTAGTTCATGTCGTAGCCACCGTGGTCCTCGGCCATCCTGATCAGGCCGAGGTACTCGTTGTTGAGCATGATCAGCACGAAGGGCACGTCGTACTGCGCCGCGACCGCCAACTCCTCCACCAGGAACTGGAACGAGTAGTCACCGACCACGCCGACCACTTCCGCGTCCGGCTCGGTGTGCTTCAGCGCCTTCTTCACGCCGATCGCCGCCGGGATCTCCCAGCCGAGCGGGCCTGCCTGACCGCAGACCTGGTAGTGCCTTGGCTTGTGCGCCACCTGGTGCTGTCCCGACCAGATCTGGTACAGGCCGATCGCCGTGACGAAGTACGTGTCCGCGCCGTAGAACTCGTTGATCTCCTTGAACACCCGCGGCGCCTTGACCGGAACCGCGTCGAAGTCCTCCCGGCGGGTCATGGTCGCCTTCAGCTCCTGGATCCGGGTGACCCACTGCCCTGCCGCCCGCCGGGCCCCGCGCTGCCGAGCGAGGTCGAGAACGGCGCGCAGGAACAGTTTCGCGTCCGCGACGATGCCCAGGTCCGGCGCGAACACCTTGCCGAGCTGGGTCGGTTCGATGTCGACGTGGATGAACTGGCGCTCGCCGCGGTAGGTGGCCAGGTCGCCGGTGTGCCGGTCGCCGAAGCGGGCGCCGACCGCGAGCACGAGGTCGGCTTCGAGGAACGACGCGTTGCCGTACCGCTGGGACGTCTGGATTCCGGTCATCCCGGCGTACAGCGGGTGATCCTCGTCCAACGCGCCCTTGCCCATCAGCGTCGCCTGCACGGGGATCTGCAGGTATTCGGCGAGGTCACGCAGGTGCTCGTGCGCCTCACCGAGAATCACGCCACCACCGGCCAGCAGCAACGGCTTCTCCGCCGCCAGCAGCATGTCCAGCGCGCGCTCGACCCTCGGCCGGTGCGGTTCGACGGGGTTGACCGGCAGCGGCGCGTCGATCGTCCCGTCCCACTCGATCTCCTGCTTCTGCACGTCCAGCGGGAGGTCGATGAGCACGGGGCCGGGGCGGCCGGACCGCGCGATCCGGAACGCCTCGCGGAAGATCCACGGCGCCTGCGCGGCTTCCTTGACCTGCACGGCCCATTTGGTGACCGGCTTGGCGATCTCGACGATGTCCACCGCCTGGAAGGCTTCCTGGTGGAGTTTGCTCGACACGGCCTGACCGGTGATGCACAGCATCGGGATCGAGTCGGCCTGCGCGGTGTACAGACCGGTGATCATGTTGGTGCCCGCCGGACCGGACGTGCCGATCGCGACCCCGACCTTTCCGCTGGTGCGCGCCCAGCCGTCGGCCATGTGGGTCGCGCCCTCCTCGTGCCGCACGATCAGGTGCTCGATCCCGCCGACCACCTCGAGTGCCTTGTACAGCGGGAGAATCGCGGCGCCGGGGCAGCCGAACGCGGTGTCGACGCCCTCGGACTTGAGGACCTCGACAACCGCCTGCATGACGGGAACCTTGGGCATCGGTCGTCCTTTCCTGACCCCAGTGTTGATCAGCCTCGGCCCGAGATCCGCTCGGTGACCTTGAGCAGAGCGGAATGGTCGAGTGAGCCGTGTCCCATCGCCCTTGCCGCGGCGACCAGCTGTGCGACGAGACCGGTGACCGGCAGCGACACGTCCGCCTGCCGTGCGGCGGCCAGCGCGATGCCCATGTCCTTGTGGTGCAGGTCGATCCGGAAGCCCGGCTGGAACTGCCGCGCCACCATCGCCTCCCGCTTCAGGTCGAGGACGCGGCTGGCGGCGAGGCCACCGGCCAGCACGTCGAGACCGGTCCGCGCGTTCACGCCGGACGCCTCCAGCAGCACGATCGCTTCTGCCACAAGCGCGTACGTCCCACCGACGACGAGCTGGTTGGCCGCCTTGACGACCTGCCCGGCGCCGTGCGGGCCGACGTGCACGACTGTCCTGCCGAGTACGTCGAACAACGGCTTCGCCGCCGCGAAGTCCTCGGCCGACCCACCGACCATGATGGACAGCGCGGCGGTCCTGGCTCCCGCTTCGCCGCCGGAGACCGGTGCGTCCAGGACGCGGATCCCCTTCGCCTTCGCGGCTTCCGCGATCGCCAGCGAGCTCTCCGGGCGGATCGTGCTCATGTCGATCAGCAACACGCCGTCCTTGGCGTTGCGCAACACGCCGTCGTCACCCAGCACGACGGACTCGACATGCGGGTGGTTGGGCAGCATGGTGATCACGACATCGGCGTTCACCACCGCCTCCGCCACGTTCGCCGCCGCTTTCCCGCCCGCGTCGGCGAGCGCGGCGAGCGATTCCGGCACGACGTCGTAGCCGATCACCTCGTGTCCCGCGTCGACCAGATGCGCGGCCATCGGGCTGCCCATGATGCCCAGGCCGATGAATCCCACCGTCGTCATGATTCCTCCGGTGTCAGGCCCGCGGATCGCGAACCACCCAATCGAAGCTGTCGGCACTGGCACCGCTTGGCTTGTACTCCAAGCCGATGTAGCCGTCGTATCCGTTGTCCGCCAACCGGTCGAACAGGTCGGGGAAGTCCAGCCCGCCCGTGCCGGGCTCGTTGCGGCCGGGGGCGTCCGCGATCTGGACGTGGCCGAACCGGGCGGTGTGCTCGTCGATGACCTTCGCCGGGTCGTCGCCGTTCACGGCCAGGTGGTAGAGATCCGCGAGCAGGCTGACGTTGTCGACGCCGCCGTCGGCCCGGACGCGCTGGATCACAGCGAGCGCCTCCGCGGCGGTCTTGAGCGGGTACGCCGGAGCCCCGCTCAGCGGCTCGACGAGGATCGTCGCGCCGATGCGGCTCGCGGCCTTCGCCGCGGCCACCAGGTTCTCGCGTGCCGCTTCGTCCTGCCGCTCGGCCGCGACGCCGTCGAGCCTGTTGCCGTACAACGCGTTGAACGCGCGACAGCCGAGCTGGTCGGCGATCTCGACGGCGACTTCGACGTTCTCCCTGAACTCCGTGGTGCGCGCGGGCGCGGACAGCACGCCCCGCTCGCCGCCGGGCATGTCGCCCGCGAAGAAGTTCAGGCCCACCAACCGGACACCCTCGTCGCGGACCGAGCGGACGAAAGCGTCCACTGCGGAGTCCTTCGGCACCGCCACGTCGAACGGCCACCAGAACTCGACCGCGTCGAACCCGGCCGCCTTGGCCGCGGCCGCCCGGCTGTGCACATCCAGCTCGGTGAACAAGATCGACAGGTTCACGTCGTACCGGAAGCGATGGTCCACCGTCGCTCCTTGATTTTCGTCTTGCGGAATTAACCTTCCATCTGACGAAACAGTACGTCCGACACCGTGCGCGCGTCAACTGTCCCGACATCCAAAAAGCCCATACGAGAACTTGTCTCGTATGGGCTGATCTGGAGAAACGCGACTACTTCGCGACCACCCGCACTGAGTTGAGCTCCGGGTCGACGGCGTCTGGGATGTACATCCCAGCGGCCAGACCGGACCGCAGGTAGTCGAGCACCGGCTGGTTGATCACCTCACCGGGCAACACAGCCGGGGCACCCGGCGGGTACGGCGTGATCATCTCCGCCGCCACGCGGCCGACGGCCTTGTCGACGGAAACCTGCTCGGTCTCCCCGAAGAAGGCGTCCCGCGGCAGGATCTCTGTACGAAGCTCCAACTCGTCCGGCGAGGGGAGATCCACCTTCGGGGGTGTCGGCAACGAGGCCCTGGTGAGTTCACGCATCGCGTGCAGGAACCGTTCGGCCGTTTCCTGGTTGTCCGCGTGGGTGAACATCGCGACGATCCTGCGGTGATCGGACAGACCGACCGTGACGTGCTGGTGCGCACGCAGCCAGTCCGCGGCCTGGTAGCCGTTGATCCCCAGCTCCGTCACGTCGATCATCACCTTGAGCGGGTCCAGAGACGCGGCACGGTCCGGTCCCACCACCTCGTCGCCGACGACGTGCAGCCCCGGGATCCGGTCGATCTCGGACCGCACGGACCGCGCCAGCGACAGCGCGATGCCGAGGAGTTCCTTGCCGTGCTGGACCATCTGCCTGCGCCAACCGTCCAGGCCCAGATACACCAGCGACGACGCGCTGGTCGTACCGAGCAAGTCCTCACGCATCTTGAGCACCGCCGGGTCCACGCGGTCGCCTTGCAGGTGGAACACCGAGCTTTGCTCGACGGCCGCGCCCATCTTGTGCACGCTCGTCACGCACAGGTCCGCGCCGCAGTCCATGGCCCACGGCGGCAGATCCGCGTGGAACGGCAGGTGCGCGCCCCATGCCTCGTCCACGATCAGCGGCCGGTCGAACTCGTGGCACACGTCAGCGATCGCGCTGATGTCCCCGCAGGTGCCGTAGTCGGTGGGAGTCACCAGGAGCATGCCTTTGGCCTCGGGCTCCGTCTCGAACGCCGCTCGCACGTCAGCCACGCCAGGCGGATGCGACAGGTGCCGCTCGGTGTCCCAACGCGGGTGCACCCAGACCGGGTCGACGCCGCTGATGATCAGACCGGCGATCACCGACTTGTGCGCGTGCCGCACGACCAGCAACTTCTCCCCTGGACCGGCCACCGAGATCATCGCGCTCTTGACCGACAACGAACTGCCGCACGTGGAGAAGAACGTCTGGTCCGCGCCGACCGCGTCGGCCATCAGGTCCTGTGCCTCCTGGAGCACCCCGTTCTCGACCCGGCGAGTGTCGAGTCCGTTGGGCGTCAACACATCGGAGCGAAACACGCCTTCGCCGAGGACGTCGAGGACACGCGAGTCGATGCCGCGGCCCTGCTTGTGGCCGGGAGCGCTGAACGGGGTGAAACCATCCTGGTGGTAGCGGTGCAGTGCCTCCAGCACCGGTGCCCTGCTGTGGTCCATGCCCTCCGGGTCACCAGCGCGTGCGCTTCTCAAACGTCGCGGCGCGGCAACGGCTTGGTCGCCGGTCCTTCCAGGACGTTTCCGTCCACATCGAACCGCGAACCGTGGCACGGGCAGTCCCAGCTGGTCTCGGCCGCGTTGAACCGCACGAGACACCCGAGATGCGTGCACCGCAGGGAAACCGCGTGCTCCTTGCCGTCCGGGTCGCGGTAGATGCCGGTCTTGCCGAGGCCGTCACGGACGATCCGGACGTTGTCGGCGGGCGGGTCGTCCGGCCGCAGGTGATCGCCGACCAGGTCGGCGGCGACCTTCGCGTTCATCTTCACCAGGTCCGGCACGGACTTCAGCGTCAGCCGCTGCGGGGCGAACCGCTCGGCCATCGGGCTGTCCTTGCCGGTCAGCAGATCGGCGAGGATCATCCCGGCGAAGGTGCCGGTCGCCAGTCCCCACTTCATGAAGCCCGTCGCCACGAACAGACGGCCGGACTTCGGCGTGTAGGGGCCGATCATCGGCAGGTTGTCGTACGGGATCGGGTCCTGCGCGGACCACCGGTGCGTGATCGCCTCGACATCCCAGTACTCACGGGCGAACCTCGCCAGGTTGTCGTAACGGCCCGCGTCGACACCGCGTTCACCGGTCGGGTGGCTCTCCCCCGCGACGATCAGCGAATCACCGGACGAGCTCAACGAGCGGGACGGGGTGCCGGGGTTGATGGCCATTGCCTCCGGCGGTGATCCCGACCGCAGTTTCGCGGCGACGCAGTAGGCACGGGTCGGTTCCATCCGGGCGAAGTACAGCCCGCGGTCGAGGATCGGGTAGTGCGTGGCCACGACGATCCGGTCGGCTCGGACGGTCCCGGTCGACGTCACCACCCGGTTGCCGTCCACCTGCACGACCCTGGTGTGCTCGAAGATCCGGCCGCCCGCGGCGGCGAACCGCGCGGCCAGGCCGCGCACGTACTTCACCGGGTGGATGAGGATCTGGTCGGCCAACTCGACCGTGGCGTGCACCGGGAACGGCACGTCCATCGGACCACTGGTGACCGGCAGCCCGGCCCGCGCGGCGACATCCGCCTCCTGCTCGACGGCCTCGACCTCGCTGGGGCTCAGCGCGTAGGTGAAGGCCGGGCGTCGTTGCAGGTCGCAGTCGATGTCCGCCCCGAGCTCCGCGACCTTCTCGACGCCCGCGAGGCTCGCGGTGGCGTAGTCCCTGGCGGCGGACTCGCCGTGCTTCTGGCTGATCGTGGAGAGCACCGTGGATTGCAGCGCGGTGACCTTCGCGGTGTTGTTGCCGCTCACGCCCGCGCCGACCAGACCGGCCTCGAGCACGGCGACCCCCAGGCCGGCTCGCGTGAGCAGCAGGGCGGTGGTCATCCCGGCGATGCCGCCGCCGATCACGGCGACATCGAACGTCTCGTCCGCCTGCAGCGGCGGGAAACCGTCCGGGGAAAGCGCTTCGAGCCAAAGGGACTGGGTTGCCGTGGTGGTGGTCACGGCATCCGTGTACCCAGTCCTGGCCCGTCAACCCATGGTCTTCGCACCATCCAGGGATTCACGGATGATGTCGGCGTGGCCGGAGTGCTGCGAGGTCTCGGCGATGATGTGCATCAGCACGCGGCGGTTGGACCACGACGCGCCCTGCTCGAACCACGGTGCCTCGGGCAACGGGTGCGACTCGTCCAGGTCGACGGTGGCGACCAGCTCGTCGGTCCTGCGCGCGACCTCCTCGTAGCGCTCGAGCAGCCCGGCGAGCGTTTCGCCGTCCTTCATGGAGAACTGCGCTTCCCAGTCGACCGGTTCGGAGAACATCTTCTCGGCGCCGCCGATGATGAAGTTCGTCCAGCCGAGCTCGGTCGAGGCCACGTGCTTGATCAGCCCGCCGAGGGTCAGCTCGCTGACCGTGGTGCGCTGGTTGGCCTGCTCGTCGGTCAGGTTCTGAACGGTGAACTTCAGGAAGCCGCGGTGCTTGGCCAACATCTGCAGGAAGTCGGCCCGCTCGCCTGTCACGGTGGTCACCGGCTCAGTGTAGGTGCTGCTCATCGTCTTCCGCCTTCCTCGTTTTCCCTGTTGAGAGCAACTCTACGAGCGATAGCGGTCAGTTTCCGTCCTCAATCGAAAAGAACTTTACGGCGCCGGGAAGGTGGAGATCATGAGTCCCCGGGTGCGCACCACCGCCGGTACTGTCCAAGGGCTTCAGGCTGACGGCGTGGCCGCGTTCCGCGGCGTTCCCTTCGCCGCACCACCAGTCGGACCGCTTCGTTTCGCCGCACCCCGCCCGCCGGTGCCGTGGGAAGGGGTCCGGGACGCCACGGCGTTCGGCCCGCCACCGCCGCAGCCGAGCCGCCCGACCACGGGCGACGACTGGCTGAACCTGGCCGTCTGGACGCCGTCGCCCGGCCGTACCGGACTGCCCGTCGTCTTCTGGATCAGCGGCGGCGGGTACCTCGACTGCGACAGCGCCAACCCGCACCTCGACGGCACCACTCTGGCCAAAGCCGGTGTGGTCGTGGTCAGCGCCCACTACCGCAGCGGGTTCGAAGGCTTCGCCCGCCTCGGTGGCGCACCGGACAACCGCGGCCTGCTCGATCAGCTCGCCGCGCTGCGGTGGGTGCACGACAACATCGCCGCTTTCGGCGGCGACCCGGGAAACGTCACCCTCCTCGGGCAGTCGGCGGGAGCGGGCTCCATCGCCGCCTTGCTGACGATGCCCGCGGCGGCCGGGCTCATTCGCCGCGCCATCCCGCAGAGCATCCCGGGGACCTTCTTCACCCCCGAGCTCGCCACCGACATCGCGACCGAGATCAGCGCCGAACTCGGCCGTGCGCCGCGAGCCGACGACCTCGCCGAGGTACCACCAGCGGATCTCGTGGAAGCCACCCGGAACGTGACCGTCCGCCTTGCCCGACGGCTGGACCGGTGGGGCGCCGTCGCCCACACACCCACGCCCTTCTCGCCGGTCGTCGACAGTCCGTGGGCCGCGCTCAGCGGCGGCGCGGCCCGGGGTGTCGAACTGCTGGTCGGCCACACCCGTGACGAGTTCAGCCTGCTCGCCACCAGGCTCGGCGACATCAGCGACACCGAGGTGGACACGCTCATCGACGGCCTGCCGACGACACCTGGCGCACAGCGCTATCGGGCGGCCTATCCCACCTTGTCTCCCAGCGCACTGCGCGAAACGGCTTTGTCGGACTGGCTGTTCCGGATGCCCGCCGTCCACCTCGCCGATGCTGCGCACGCTGGCGGGGCACGGGTGTGGCTGTACGAGCTGCGCTGGGGATTCAACGCTGCCGGTGCCACACACGGCCTGGACACCCTGCTCGTGTTCGGCACGACCCACATCAACACCGGGCTCACTCAAGAAGGGCCGGACACGATGACGCAGGCGCGGGATCTTTCGGAGCTGATCCGGTCCGAGCACGTGGCCTTCGCCGCGACGGGTGACCCCGGCTGGCCGCGCTACGAACCGCGCGGACGAGCCACCCGGGTCTACGACACCGCGCCCACAGTCGGCCCGTACCCCGAAGAACGCTCACGCGAGATCTGGCGCGACCGGCGGTTCGGCGTCATGGACCTGGTTCGAAGAACTTGATCAGCGTCGGCGCGATCGCGTCCGGGGCGACGTCGTGCGGCTGCCCTTCCAACGACTCGTGGCGGGCGTCGGGCAGCAACTCGAGCAGTGCCTCGATGCCAGTCCTGAGCCACGGCAGCGCCGTGCTGCCGCCGTCGAGCACCAAGGCGGGGACATCTGGAGCCGTGCTGGGCAAAGTGAAGCCCCGCAACACTTCCGCGTCGTAAACCAGGCCCTGCGCCGCTGCGGTCATGCTGTCCCAGAACGGTGTGCCCCGCATCTGCGTGACGAACTCCGCCGGGACCTCGATCACCTCGGTGAGCCAGTAGTAGATGCCTTCATCCGGCTTCCCCGCGTCGATCGCCCGCTGGACGGTCTTGCCCCAGTCCGGCGGGACGGCCGACCGCGCGCCTGCCACGATGTACGGCGGCTCCCACATCGCGATCCGGCTGATCGGCACGCCGTGCAGCGCGGCTTCGATCGCGATGTTGCCGTTGCCCGAACTGCCGAACACCCCGGCGGACCCGCCGGCCTCGGCGATGACCGCGGCGAGGTCCTCGAACTCGCGTTCCGCGGTGTGCGGGGGTGTGTCGCCGCTGCGGCCCCGGCCGCGGTGGTCGTACGTGTACACCGTGAGGAACGGTTTGAGCGCGTCGACCAGCGGCTGGTTGGGCGACCGGTCGTTCGGTCCCGCGCTCAGCACGACCACGGCCGGTCCGGAACCGGTGCGGTCGAAGTCGATCGGTGTGCCGTCGGCGGAGATCACGGTTCCCATGTCGATCACCTGTCCGCGCCGCGGTAGAACCGGACCGAGGTCGTCGCGAGCCACGTGAAGGCGGCGAGGACACCGGCGGTGAAGATCAGCACCCCGGCGCCCGGACCTGCCGCGATCGCCCCGAACGACAGCAGGAACGCCACGCCCGTGATCCGGGAGTACAGCGCCCAGCCGTGCCCGGCGAACCGGCGCGCGATGATGAAACACGCGATCGCGAAGCACACGAACCCGACCGCACCACAGGCGAAGTGCAGTGTGCCGGACAGGCTCGGCTCCGCGGGGAGGGACGCCCCGGCTGGGAATCCGTCGACCGGGTCGGCGGTGAAGATCCCGCTGGCGACCATGCTCAGGCCGAACACACCGATCAGCACCGGTCCCCATGTGCCGCCCGCGCCTCCGGTGAGCAGCCTGCGCATGCCGACCGCGGCGGCGAGCACCATCAGGCCGGTGAGGATCAGGTTCGTGGTCTGGATCCAGCCGATGTCACCGTTGGCCAGCACGCTCCACGGGTGTTTCGTGAGGTCGAACCCGTCTCTGGTGACCGCCTGGATCAGCGAGACGACGACGTAGAACGGGCCCGCGAGCACGCCGTAGCCCAGCAGCGACTTGGTGATGTGCACTGCGCGTTCGACGTTGGTCCCGACGGTCTGCGGCGTCCAGATGGCATGAATCATGACATTTCCCCTGGTCAGCGGGTTTCTGAGAACTAGACCGTACAGTACTCTGCCGGGTACTGGTCCGTCTAGTACTCTTCTGGCGAGGAGGCCGATCATGGGAATCGCGGGTGTGGGTGTCGGGAACGAAGAAGGCCGCTCGGCTCGCAAACGGCGGCTGATCATGGAGTCGGCCGCCACGTTGTTCCTGCGCAACGGCTACCAGGGCACCAGCATGGACGAGGTTGCCGCGCTCGCGGCGGTGTCCAAACAGACGGTCTACAAGAACTTCACCGACAAGGAAACGCTGTTCAGCGAGATCATCATGGGCGTCGCGAGCACGGTCGACGCCTTCATCAAGCTGATCGGGGACAAACTGCACAACGCCAAGGACCTGGGCACGGAACTGCCAGTACTGGCACGGCAGTACCTGCACTCGGTGATGCGCCCGCAAGTGCTGCAGATGCGGCGGCTGCTGGTCGGCGAGGCGTCACGGTTCCCCGAACTCGCGCGCACCTACTACGAGCAGGCGCCCGAACGGGTTCTGACGGCGCTGGCGCCGGAACTGGCGCACCTGAACGAGCGCGGCTTGTTGCGCGTGCCAGATCCGGCGCTGGCGGCCAAGCACTTCGCGTTCCTGGTGCTGGGTGTCCCCTTGGACAAGGCCATGTTCTTCGGTGACGACACCGGGTTCACCAGCGCGGAGCTCGACCACCTCGCCGACGAGGGCGCACGCGTTTTCCTTGCCGCCTACGGGGTCTCAGCCGATCAGCGACTCGGCTGACGTCCTGCTGCGGTCGCGGACCCGCTCGCCGCGTTGCACCATCGCGGTCGCCACGGCCGTCGCGATCACACGGCCCGCGTTGTCGCTGAGTTCGCCACGCAGATGACAGACCTGCTTGCCCCGACGCACAACTGTCGCCTTGCCGATCAGCGTGCCCGGCCACGCCACCCGCAGGAACTGCACGTGCAGGTCCAGTGTGGGCGCGAACTGGCCTGGCCCGAGCGTCGCGGCCAGCGCGGGCCCCATCGTGTCGTCGAGCATCGCGGCGAGGAAACCGCCCTGCACGTGCCCGGCGGGGTTGGTGAACCTGTCGGTCGCGGCGAACTCGACTTCGATGGTCCCCTCGTCCGGGTCGACCGCCCGCAGTTTCCAGCCCAGCGTGTCGGCGGCCGCGGGTGCGGGCGTGCGGCCGGCCATCATGTCCCAGAAGAAGCCCGTTGGCGTCGGCATGGCCGTGACTATGCCGGACGACGCGGTGGCCAAGTGCCGCGTGCCGCCGAAGTCGCGGCTGGCGCGCGCTAGGCTGGTGTCCAAGTAGTTCGAGAGGAGGCGCCGTGCTGCGGTTTCAGTTGCTGCTGGCCGTGTTCCTCCCCGCCGCGTTCATCCTGCTGACGGTCGACACCCTCTTCTCAGCCGCGCTCGCGACCGCGTTGACCGCGGGTATCGCGCTGCTGCTGACGATCCGCGTCCTGCCTGCCCCGACTGGCGGCCCGGCCGGGATCCGGGCCGTCTCGCTGCGAGAACGCGCACGGAGAAGCGTTTTCCTGCGCCTGCGGGATCCGGACGCCGCCGGTCGTCCGCGTCCCCGAGCGCCTGGCGCAGCCCGCGCGGCTGCCTGACACTTCCCGCCGAGCAGCCGCTTTCCGCCTGTCCTTGTCCTTTTTCTGACATGCCGGAGTGCTGCCCTGTGTTCGATTTCCTCGACGTGCCCGCGAACGGCGCGTACCACCTGGTTTCCCTGATCGCCGGTGCGACGGGAACCGCCGCGGCGATCGTGTTGTTCACCGCGGCCGTCCGATTGATACTGCACCCACTCGCCCGGTCCGCGGTCCGTGGCGAGAAGGCTCGTGCCGCGCTCGCCCCGCAGGCGGCGAAGCTGCGGGACAAGCACAGGAAGAACCCCGACCGGATGCAACGGGAGTTGATGGCGCTATACCAGGAAAACAACGTGTCGATGTTCGCGGGCTGCCTGCCCATGCTGCTGCAACTGCCGTTCTTCATGGTGCTGTACCGGTTGTTCACGGCCGGTTCGTTCGACGGCACACCGAACAACCTCTTGTCGGACGTGCTGTTCGGGGCGCCGCTCGGCAGCCATTTCCCTGGCTCAGGGGCTGACGCGTTCGTGTTCGTCGGGTTGTTTCTCGCGCTGCTGGTGGTCGGTTACTTCTCGTCACGCGCGATGCCCGTCGAAACCCCCAGGTTCCTGCGGTTGCTGCCGTTCGGCACGTCTTTCGCCGTGGCGGTGATCCCGCTGGCGGCGGGGTTGTACCTGTTCACCACGACAACGTGGACCGTGGTGGAGCGGGCGTACCTACGCCGATAGCCGGTACGCCTCAAGGCGTTCGACGAGTTCCAGCGGCCGGGCCAGTGCCACGAGGTGCCCACCGGGCATCTCGTCCGGCACGAAACCGAGGCGCTGCTTGACGATCCGGCGCTGGAACTCGGCGGGGAACAGCCGGTCGTCCCTGGCGAGCAGGAACCTGGTCGGCACGTCCGGCCATGCCGTGAGCGGCCACGGTTTCACCATCGGCGTGCCCGACTGCACGATGTCCCCCTCGGCCATCATCTCGACGGCGAGCTCCACCGGGAGGTCGTGCAGGAAGGAGTAGACCGGGTCGAACTCGCTGTCCCGGGCATAGCCGAGCGCTTGCTTGAGGTCCCGCTCGGCCTGGTCCTGGCCGGTCGCCGACCACCACTCCCCCGCCGACTCACCGGGCTTCGGCGTCATCGCGGCGAGCAGGACGAGCAGGTCGACCTTGAGGCGTTCGCACACGAGCGGGGCGCTGAAACCCGCGAGCGACGAGGCGACCAGGATCAGGTCACGCCGATCGCCGATGGCGGTCACGATCGCGTCCGCGTACTCCTCGATACCGGCGCTGTCGTCGCCCGCGGGCAGGTCGACCGCGACCACGTCATGCCCACGGTCACGCAGTTCCGGTGCCACGAATCGCCAGTAGTCGGACCTACCGCCCGCGCCTGGGATCAGGACGTAGGTGCTCATCACAGTTCCTTCCGTCGCTTGTTGCTCCTACACTAGCACCAGGCAGTCCTAAAAGAGGAGCATCAATGTCGGACCGGAGCTACGACGACCCCTGCGGGATCGCCCGAGCGCTCGACCTGGTCGGTGAGCGATGGGCGTTGCTGGTGGTCCGCGAACTGCTGTTCGGCCCGAAGCGCTTCACCGACCTGCGCGCCGGCCTGCCGACAGCCAGCCAGAACGTGCTCTCCCACCGGCTCAAGGAGTTGGAGGAGAGCGGTGTCGTCCGGCGCGCCAAGCTCGGCCCGCCCGTGGGCGCGTCGGTCTACGAGCTGACTGACCGCGGCTACGACCTGCGACCCGTGATCATCGAACTGGCCAAATGGGGCTGCCACGCGCCGACCGCCTCCGCGGCGCCGTTGAGCGTGGCGGCGTTGATGATCGCATTGCTGACGACCTTCTCCCCCGACCTCGCCGGAGACCTGAACGCGACGTATGAACTACGCGTGTCGGGCGAGCACTTCCGCGCGGCAGTCGCCGACGGCCACATCGACATCACCCCGGGACGCGCCGAAAACCCCGACGCCGTGGTCGAGACAGACGCGGCCACGCTGCGTGGCATCGTCTTCGGCGGACGAGGCGCAACCGGGGAGATAGTCTCGGGTGACGAACGCTCGGCCGTCAGATTCCTCGGCCTGTTCCCACGACCAGGGGTGGTGCCGGGCTGAACCGGTTTGCCGGTGAGCGGCACTCGCTATCCTGATCACGTGCGCGTCACCATCGCCGAAGTCGCCCGCCGGGCACGAGTGAGCAAGGCGACGGTCTCGCGCGTGCTCAACAACAAGGGCGATGTCGACGCCGCGACCGCGATCCGTGTCCGCGAGGTGATCGCCGCGACCGGCTACACCCCGAGCGCCCGCGCCGTCGGCCTGGCCAAAGGCCGCACCCAGACCGTCGGCATGCTGGTCCCGGGGCTGACCTGGCCGTGGGTGGGCGACGTGCTGCAAGGCGTGGCGGACGTCCTCGAAGCACAGGGATACGGCCTGCTGCTGAACACGATGAACCGCGGCGCGGAATCACTGACCCAGTTCGCGAAACACGTGTCGGCCAACGCGTTCGACGGCCTGCTGCTGATCGAACCACCGGACACCCTGAGCTACATCAGCGGCCTGCACGAGTCCGGCTTCCCGATGGTGATGATCGACGACCGGGGCCACCACCCGGAGTTCCCGTCCGTGGCGACAAGCAACCGCGAGGGCGCGGCCTCAGCGGCCCACCACCTGCTGGCCAACGGCCGCACCAACCTCGCGGTGATCACCGGCCCAACGGAGTTCGGCTGCACCCGTGACCGGACCGAGGGTTTCCGGAGCACTGTGGACGGCTACGGCCGGAAGCTGCCCGCGAGTCTGGTGCTGGAAGGCGATTTCACCAGGGAAGGCGGCAAGGAAGCAGTGCAGTCCCTTGTGGATTCCGATGTGCCGGTCGACGCCGTGTTCGCCCAGAACGACCTGATGGCCGTCGGAGTCCTCGACGCACTGCGCGCCGCCGGGCGAACCGTGCCGGACGACGTGGCCGTGATCGGGTTCGACGACATCCCGATCGCCTCGCACACCCAACCCGCCCTGACCACTGTCCGCCAACCATCACGAGAGATGGGCGAGGCCGCAGCGCGAATGCTGTTGTCCAGACTGGCCGGGGAAACACTGTCCCAGCAACCCGAGATCATCCCGACATCCCTGGTGATCAGAGAATCGGCCTGACAGAGACCCATCACAACGCAGGCCTGCGCGCAAGCGCAAAGCAACCCACAACGGCAAGCGCGCAAGCGCAGAGAGGGCCTTCGGGGGTGTCTCCTGCCCGTCGCGGCGCGAAGACCTCCTGCCCAGAGGTCTGCCACCCGGCGAGGGACCGTCTTGACAACGTTGGCGTCGGCACGATCGACCGGGTCGTCAACGACAGCGGCCCCACGGCCAACACCGCCAATCAGGTCAGTGACGTCACCGACTATCCGTGACGCGGGCGGCGATCGAGGCCGCGAGCCAGTCGAGCGCGGCCTCGGTCCTGCCGTCGTCCTTGTCGATCAGCCAGGCGAGCAACAGTCCATCCACAGTGGACAAAAGGACTCGGCCGACCACTTCGGTCGGGTCCAGCCACCTGATGTCGTTGTGGGCGGCGACATCCACCAGGAACCGCTCGGCGAGTGCGCACACCTTGGCCTCATAGGCGCGCACGGCCATCGTCGCGGACGGACGGCGCAGCGCGTACGGTATCAGGTCCAGCACCGCCCTGTACCTGGCCGGGTCGACGCGGTAGGGCGTCCACAGCCGGTGCACGGCCGCGCGCACGGAAGGCTCGACCGCGCCGCCTGCCCGTAGCGCGACGGCCGCGACTTCGGCCATCTCACTGAAAAGCGACGCCGTCAAGGCGTCGAGCAGATCTTCGACCGAACGGAAGCAGTAGTGCACGACGGCAGGCGGAAGCCTGGCCTCACCGGCGATCCGGCGCGTGCTCGCGGCGGCCACGCCTTCCGCGGCGACTACCCGCAGGGCGGCAGCAAGCAATTGCCGGCGACGTTGTTCTGCAGGGACACGCGCCACCGCAAGAGCATAACCTGCGTCGATGCCGCACCACCGGCGTTCGCAGACACCTGCGAAGTCGCTACTTTCGGCTCTGCACAACCACGACGGGTCCTGCATAGCGTGCGCGCACATGTGGAGACGCGCGCTCGTGATGGCAGGCGTCGTCATGATCCCCTTCCTGGTGGCGTTACCGGCTCAGGCGTCTGCCGAGGCCGCGACCGTCGTCCCGGTACGGATCACCGGCGACCCAGCGAAACGCTTCAACATCGTGATCGTCGGCGACGGGTACACCGCCGCGGAGATGCCGAAGTTCCGGGAACACGTCGACCGGCACGTGAACGTGCTGCTGACCCTGGAGCCGTTCAAGACGTACCGCAGTTATCTCAACGTGTACACCGTGGAGGTCCCGTCGACCGAGTCGGGCGTGAGCTGTGACCCCGACCTGACCTCGCCACGCCGCAACACCCCGCTCGGCATGGGATTCTGGGGTGGATGCAACTCGTCGAGCGTCCAACGGTTGCTCACTGTCGACAACGCGGCGCTGACGCGTTACGCCGATCTGGTGACCGGTACGAACTCGGGCAACCGGCAGTTGCTCGCGATCGGGAACAGCAACACCTATGGCGGGGCAGGCGGCACATACGCCACCGCGTCGGGCGGCAACGCGTTGTCCGCGCTGATCACGCCACATGAACTAGGCCATTCGCTCGGCGGGCTGGACGACGAGTACGACTACTACTCACGCGGGGTCCGCGGCGACAAGTACAGCGGCGCCGAGCCGTCTTCTATCCACCACAGCCTCCTCACGACGCAGCAGATGCGGGCGCAGCGGGCCAAGTGGTGGCGTTGGCTGGGCGAGCCGAGCGAGTCCGGCGGCACCATCGACCGGTTCGAAGGCGGCCTGTACAGCGGGACCGGTGTGTGGCGACCGAGCAAGCACTCGATGATGAAGTCGCTCGGGTACTACTTCGACCAGATCAGCCGGGAGCGGATGACCCAGCGGATCTCGGCCAAGACCTCGATCCTGCAGGGCGGGACGCCGAACACGGCGCCGATCGGGGCGGACCGGGTGGTCTGGGTGGAAACGCTGCACCCGGCCGGTCATTCGTTGGCGGTGACGTGGCAACTGGACGGCAGGGACCTGCACACCAACGGCAGTCGCAGCGTGGATCTCAGCCGGCAGCGGCTCAAGCCCGGCAAGCACTCGCTGACCGCGACCGTGGTCGACCCCACGCCGTTCGTACGCGACCCGGCGATCCGGGCGTCGTTGACCAAGACCCGGACGTGGACCGTGGACACGGCGATCAAGACCCCGCCGGACACCACGCCGCTCGGGTTCACCTCGTCGACTCCGGCCGACCGGCCCGTCGGCGCGGAAGACGTCGTGTACGTCGAGACCAGCAAGCCGGTCGCGGTGTCGTGGGCGGTGGACGGCCGCCCGGTCCGCACCGGTGGCAACGACCGGGACCTCGAACTGAAGCGCCTGGACCTCAAGGGCTCGCACACGTTGACCGCGTCGATCCCCGGCAGGACGCTGATGTGGAAGGTCGACGCGACCGACCCCGTCGCGAAGTTCGAACTGTCCAAGGCGGTCAGGACGATCCACCGCCACGGCCGCCCGACCGAGTACGTCTTCGACGGCCCCTTCACGATGAAGCTGACGTCCACGGACGACACTCCGGGTTCCGGGATACTGGAGTTCCGCGTGGACGGCGACGGCTGGTACAACTACTTCGGCTGGCCGACCGACGCCAACGCGCCCTTCCGGTTCACCGCGGCGGGAACGACCATCGACAACCTGGTGTACGGCAAACTCGGCGAACCAAGACTGTCCCCTTGGGACAACGTGCCGCCGGGATACGGACGGCACACCGTCGAGTACCGCGCGGTCGACCCGGCGGGCAACATCGGCGAGACGGGCAAGTTCGTCGTCACGCTGAACCGCCCATGACGTCTTGACGCCGTGAGTGTTCTGCCGGGTTCCAACCCGGCAGAACACTCACGAGGGTTCACCCGCCAGCCGGGTCGTGAATGCCCTGGCAGCAGGGCTCAACGGGCCGTTCGCACGCCACGCCCACGCCAGCCGCCCACGCAGTCCACCGCCGGTCAGCGCGACCGGACTCAGGTCAGGCCGGTTGTGCACGAACGACTCCGGCAGGATCGCCATCCCGAGGCCGCGGGCGGCCAACTCGGCCAGCACCAGCGGGGTACCGGCCTCGAACGCCACGCGCGGCCGGAAACCCGCTGCGGTGCAGGCGTTCTCCAGGATCGCCCTGATCACCGTCCCGCTCGGCAGGCAGATCAGCGGCTGGTCACGCAGGTCCGCCAGCGCCATCCGACCGGCTGTCGCGCGCGGATCGCCGTGGCCGACAGCCGCGACGAGGCGCTCGTCGGACAGCACGTGCAGGTCCAGTCCCGGCAGGTCGGCGGCGACGCCGATGATCGCCGCGTCCAGTCGTCCGCCGTGCAGGTCGTCGACCAGCTTGCCGGAGTTGGCTTCCACCAGTGTGATCTCCACCGCCGGGTACTCGTCGTGGAAGTCCGCCAGCAGCGTGGGGATGTCCACGGGGTGGGACGTGACCATGCCGATCGCGACGTGCCCGCGCACCAGCCCGGCCAGTTCGTCCACCGCCAGTCGGGCGTCCTCGACGGCCTTGAGCGCTGCCTTGGCGTACGGCAGGACCGCCGCCCCCATCTCGGTCAGCCGGACGGTCCGTCCGGAACGGTCGAGCAGCTGGTGGCCGAACTCCTTCTCCAGCTGGCGGATCTGCGCACTGATCCCGGGCTGGGCGACGTGCATCCGCTCGGCCGCCCTGGTGAAGCCCGCCTCCTCGACCACCGCGACGAAGTACGCCAGCTGCCTGAGTTCCATAAGCGATGATTCTAGCTATCAGACGATCCAGCTCTTGGACTTCTGATCAAGTTCGGCGCAGGCTGAAGTCATGAAGAAAGCGACGCACCCAGAAGACCTGGCCCGCCTGTTCGTCGAGTACGCCAACGCGGGTGACGCCGACAGCATGGCCCAGTTGTACGCCGAGGACGCCGTGATCGACTTCCCCGCGGGCAACCCGACTGTCGGCCGGGACGCGATCCGCGCCGTGCTCAAGCAACTGGTGGCTGCCCGGCCGCAGTTCACCGTCGAGCCACCGTTGCCGACGCTGATCACCGGTGACATCGCGCTGACCTCGACCGTCCCGGCCGACGGGACAGGCGGGCGGACCCAGGTCGCCCGCAGGCAGCCGGACGGCTCCTGGCTGCGGATCATCGACCGGCCGGAACGGTCCGGCACGAACTGAGGAACTCACCCGAGCGAGTCCAGCACCGCGTCGGTGAACTGGGCTGTCGTCGCTGTTCCACCCAGGTCACGGGTGCGCAGCGGGGTGGTGGCGAAGACGCGGGCGATCGCCTCGCGGATCTCGGTCGCGGCCTCCTCGTGGCCGAGGTGCTCCAGCATCATCGCACCGGTCCAGATCATGCCGACCGGGTTGGCCACGCCCTGCCCGGCGATGTCCGGCGCGGAGCCGTGCACCGGTTCGAACATCGACGGGTAGTCCCGCTCGGGGTTGAGGTTCGCCGCGGGAGCCATGCCGATGCTCCCCGCGACCGCCCCGGCCAGGTCGCTGAGGATGTCACCGAACAAGTTGGACGCGACGATCACGTCGAACCGCGCGGGATCGAGAACCACCTTGGCGCACAACGCGTCGATGTGTTCCTGTGTCCACTCCACGCCGTCGAAAGCCGCGGCGCGCTCGGCGACGACCTCGTCCCAGAACGGCATCGTGTGCACGATGCCGTTCGACTTGGTCGCGGACGTGACGTGCTTGCGGCGGCCCTGGGCGAGGGTGAAGGCGTAGTCGGCGATCCTGGACACGCCTGTCCGCGTGAACACTGCCTCCTGGACGGCCAGTTCGGAGGGCAGGCCCCGGTTCATCCGGCCGCCGATCTCGCTGTACTCGCCTTCGACGTTCTCCCGCACGACGACGAAGTCCACGTCGGAGCCGGCCGCGCGCAGCGGACTCGGCACACCGTCGAAGACACGGATCGGCCGCAGGTTGACGTACTGGTCGAACCGGCGGCGGATCGGGATCAGCAGGCCCCACAACGAGATGTGGTCGGCGACCGCGGGATCGCCGACCGCGCCGAGGAAGATGGCGTCGTGGTGGCGGAGCATGTCGATGCCGTCGCCGGGCATCATCGCGCCTTCGCTCAGGTAGCGGGCACACGACCAGTCGAAGGTGTCGTAGCTGAGCACGTAGCCGTGGCGTTTGCCCACGGTGTCGAGGACGGCGCACGCCGCGGGCGTCACCTCCTGGCCGATGCCGTCGCCGGGGATGAGCGCGATGCGGTGCGTCTTCATGATCCGATAGCACCACCGCGGACGGTGCCACGTCCAACTGACGTTAACGGCCGGGCTTATAGGCAGTGCCTATCACCTGGACGAACGCGTCGGCCGCCGGACTGAGCCACGTGTCCCGGCAGGCCAACGCGATGTGCAGGTACGCGGGCGGGTCGAGGTCGAGCACGTCCGCCCCGGCCTGCCGAGCCAGCGACGCCCACGACTCGGTGAGCACCGCCAGCCCGACGCCGCCGAGGACCAGCGGCAGGATGGCTTCGCGGTGCTCGGACTCGACGACCAGCCGCAGGTCGACACCGCCGGCCCGGATCCGGTCGACGACCCGGCGCATCCCGGTACCCGGCTGGCCGACGATCACCGACTCGCCGTGCAGGTCTTCGCCCTTGAGCGCCCGCCGCCCGGCGAACCGACCGGCGGGCGCGACGACGACGAACCGCTGCCGCCCCAGCGTCCGCAGGGTGAGACCGACGGCGCCGGGCGGCTCGCTGCTGCCGAGCAGCCCGAGTTCGGTGACGCCGGTCCGGACCATCTCCAGCACGCCGGGCGCGGTGAACGCGGATTTGATGGACACCCGCATCCCGGGGTGGCGTGCGGTGAAGGCCTTGATCATCCCGCTCAACGGCTCGACCGCCTGTGAGGGCATGGAGGCGATCTCCACACATCCGGTGGCGAGCTCCCCGACACGCGACACGCTGTCCCTGGCCACCGCGAGTCCCCTCATCACGTTCCGGGCGGGTTCGACGAGCGCCCGCCCGGAATCAGTGAGTACGAGACGGCGGCCGACCCGGTGGAACAGCTCCTGGCCGAGGTCGCGCTCCAACGCCCGGATCGCCTGGGACAGCGACGGCTGCGTCAGGAAGAGCGCGGACGCGGCCCGGTTGACCCCACCGTGGTCGACAACCGCGAGAAAGTACTCCAACTGCCTGGCGTCCATACGGGAATCTTTCAGGCTTCCCGCAACGGCCGCCACGCCACCGCGCTGATCAGCACCATCACCACCGCCGCGATCCAGTAGGGGGCTGTGATGCCGAGCATCCGGGCGAACGCCCCGCCGAGCAACGAACCGACGGCCGCTCCCCCGAAGTCCACCAGCGAGTAGGCGCTGGTGACCCGTCCCAGCAAGCCGCTGGGCACGTCCCGCTGTCGGATGGTGACGACAATGGTGCCCCACACCATGGTGTGCACACCGAACAACACCAGAACCGCCGCCGCGACCTGCCACAGTTGCGTCGCGGCCAGTGCGAGGTGCGTGAGGGTCTCGACAACAAGACCGCCCCTGAGCAGCACCTTGGCGGGAACCAGACGCGCCAGCCGTGGCGTGACCAACGTGCCGACCAGTCCGCCGACGGCGAAGGTCGTGAGCAGCAGGCCGTAGCCGAGGTCGTCGAGACCGAGCCGCTGCTTCACGTAGAGCACGAACACGGCGAACCCACCGCAGAAGACGACATTGGCCGCGGACATCGTCAACGCGAGGGTCCTGAGCAGACGGTGGTTCATCAACCAGTTCACGCCTTCGGCGATGTCGGCCCTCAGGTTGGTGTTCTTGGGTTCCGGCCTGCCGGGAACCTGCCGGAGCGTCGCCAGCAGGCCCGCCGCGAGCAGGAACGTCGCCGCGTCGAAGGCGAACGGCAACGCGGCGGCCGAGGCGAACAGCCACGCCCCCAACGGTTTCGCGATGAACTGGTTGTTGACGGTGAACGTGGCCATCAGCTTCGCGTTGGCCGACGGCAGTCTTTCCGGCGGCACGATGGCTGGCAGGAGCGCGGCGGAGGCCGTGTCCGCCAAGCTCTCCCCGACACCGAGCATGAAGAAGACGACGTAGATCACGGGAATCACAGCCACGCCAGTGGCGATCGCGGCGGCGAGACCACCAAGAGCGAGGCCCCTGAGAACATTGACCACGACGATGAGCCGCCGCCGATCAACCCGATCGACATAAGCCCCGCTCACCAGTGCGAACAACAGCCACGGCAGTTGTTGAACAAAGGCAGCACCCGCGACCCACGCGGGATCATCCGTCAGTTGAGCAACCAACAATGGCCCCGCGGCCATGGTCACCCCGTCACCGATATTGGAAACAGCGGAAGCGGTCCACAACTTGGCGAAGTCGAACCGCACCGAAATCCGGGCACACAAAAGAAAGCTCCTCAGTCAATCGAAACGGTCATGACGGATGACCGCTTCGACACGAGGAAAGCGGCGGCGGGAAGAGCAGCCTCCGGCCCCCGGAATCCAGCCTATCGGCAGGTGCCGACAACGCCAGCCACGCAGTGATCAACTACGCCCGGTTGTCCACAACCACAGCCAGCCTGCGCAAGCGCACAACCAGCCCATGCGCCAACGCAGAGGTTCACGGCCTGCGCCAGCGCAGAGCAACCGCAGCCAGGCCTGCGACTTCAACCAGGCAAGCAACCGCAGCCCGGCCCCGGGGGGTGCGGGCAAGCAGAGGGGTTTGCGGCCCTGCGCGCCAGCGCAGAGTGGTGCTTCGGGGGTGTCTCCTGCCCGTCGGCCTGGGCGGAAGAACACCCCCGCGAAGAACCTCCTGCCCAGAGGTCAGCCCCCCGGCGAGGGACCGTCTTCAACCCACAGAGGGCCAAAGACAGACACCAAAACCGAGAACCGTCAGAACCCTCGAATCGAAGCGGCAATCACACCCACGGTCACGCGCACTTCGACTCCCTCCGCCGGTGGCCAGATCGACGCCAGTATGCCCGGTCAGTAGTAGTCGCCGCCAAAGAATTCCGACTCGAGCTCGTCAGCCGCCCCCGCGATCAGCGCCAACGGGTCCGTGAACTCGTTGATGTCGAGGTTCTCCAGCGGCAGCGAGTGCCGGATCACGATGTGCTCGCCCATGATGGCCGCGCCACCCGACACCGTCGTGTGACCGATCGTTTCCAGCAACCGGTGCAGGTCGCAGTCCTTGGCCAGGCCGAGCGGGGTGGCTATCTGGACCCATTCGTACTTCCGGTCCAGTTCCTCGCGCACCACGATCATCACCTGGGTGCGGTCGCTTTCCTCGTCGAAGGTGTACTCCAGGCGTATCTCGCCTGGTTCGTCGGAGATGACGTCGTATTCGGTCCGGACGTACGCCGCAAGCTCATCCCAAGTCGCCACACGAGAACCCTACTAAGCCGAACCCGTTGTCTGGTTGGCGATGTTGGTCGACGCGCCGAACACGTACGGCCGTATCCGATATGTCCCTTTTCCTTCCTCCGGGCGCACGCTCAACTCGTAGGTCGTGACGTTCGGATCCACCATCGCGGCCATTGTGAAGTCCGGCGCGCCTTCGGCCTTGATCTCGACGATGAAGCCTTCCTCGTCGGTGCTCTTGTCGTTCCACGTCAACGTCACGCTGTCCGCCGTCGCGACCGCTGACGACGGCGGCGACGCGGCGCCGTAGTACGGCCGGACCCGGTAGAAGAACTTCGTCCGCGGGATCAGATCCGTGTGCTGGTAGGAAGTCGTGGTCACCGGGAGGAAATCGAGGATTGTGTACGGCCCGTTCTCCTCGTTGGCGTACTCGACCACCTGACCGGCCGCCGTCGCGTCCGCGGCGCGTCACGCCAGGTCGACGTCGACAGGTGCCACCAATGTCGCCGTGAGGTTCGGGGCGTCGCCCGCGGGGCCGGCCGAACACCCGGCCAGCACCACGAGCGACACCGCCACCAGTTGCCTGATCACTTCTGCCAGAACCTGATGTTGCTCCAGGTCACCGAAATGGCGCCCTTTCCGCTGTCGGTGCGGTAGGCGCCGAACTTGTCGTAGTGGCAACCGCTCAGTCCGCCGTACGTCAGCTTCAGCTGGCCGTTGACGTAGATCTTGTGCGTCGAGCCGGAGTGCACCGTGTTGACCGTGACCGACCGGCCGTTCGGGGCGGTTCCGGCCGGTGCGATGGTCGCGCCACCCCCGCGCACGGAGTACAGCCTGCGCCCGCTGTCGACCGCGAGCATGAAGTCCGCGTCCGACGGGCCGAACGTCTGCTTCAGGCTGATCCGGTCCCCGGACATGCTGTTGACCTTGAACGTGCCCTGGAACTGGCGGTTTCCACCGCAGTAGGTGTCGTAGCGGCGCTCGGCTCGTTGCACGCCGCTGGTGGAGGTGCAGCTGAGGCTGAAGGTCAGCCCGCTGACCGTGCCGCAGCCCTGTTGCTGGGTCGAGTATCCGGGAGAGTAGGACGACCAGCCCGATCCGTCGACCTGCGCGGTCGCGGCGGGTGCCGACAGCATGAGACTGCCGGCGCCGACGAGCACGGCGGCGAGAATGGGGATTTTCTTTGCCACAGAATCCTCCGGTGCAGGGTTCCCAGAGGCGGCGGGGTCCTCAGCGTAGGCGCAGCGATCGGCGCGAATCAAGAGGCGTGCTGCTAACGTCGACGAAATGACGGGTGGGCCGGTGCCGGGCAAACGGATAACGATCCGGGACGTCGCGAAGTCGGCCGGGGTGTCATACCAGACGGTGTCGCGAGCGCTGAACGACAAAGGCGAAATCGACACGACCACCAAGCAGCGCGTGCTCGACACCGCCAAACGCCTCGGGTATCGGCCGAGCCGGTTCGCACGCGGGCTCGTCCGGCAGGACAGCACGTCGGTCGGCCTGGTCATCCCCAACCTGCTCAACCCGTACTTCACCGAGGTCGCGGCGGGCGCGCTGGAGGCCGCGCGGCGGCGCGACTGGCACGTCGTCGTCTACGACACCGCCGACGACGACGCACAGGAACTGTCCACACTCGGCATGCTCGGGTCGCAAGTGGACGCTGTGGTCGGGTACTTCGGCCAGCCCGACGACGTGATCGACCGGTACACCGGCGGGATGCCGGTCGTCCAGATCGGACGCGAGGTCGTCGGCTCCCGGTTCGGCCAGATCAGGGTGGACGGCGAGGACGGGGTGCGCGCGGCCGTCGCCCACCTGGCCGACAGCGGCAGGCGGCACATCGGCATGCTCGACCACGACCACCACGGCAAGGCCAGCGTCCGGTACACGTGGTACCGGGAATCCATGGCGGAACGCGGTTTGCCGACGTACGCCGGCGTGGCGGCGCAGTCGATCGAGGGCGGCCAGCGTGCCATGGCCGCCATGCTCGGCGAGCACCCGGAACTGGACGCGATCCTCACGTACAACGACGTGATCGCGATCGGCGCGATGTTCCAGGCGCGGCTGCTCGGCAGGCGGGTCCCCGCCGAGTTCGCGGTGATCGGGTTCGACGGGCTGGTGATCGGCAGCATGGTCGAACCGCCGCTGTCCAGCGTGCGGATCGACACGCGCGAGGTCGGCGCGATCGCGATCGGCCAGGTCGGCCAGTTGCTCGCCGGGTCGAAACCGGACATCGCCACGGTCAAAGGCACGCTCCTGCTGCGGGGCTCCGCGTAATCCTTGACAGCGAGGCGGGGGCCGTTCCACACTCACCAGACGTGACCGGTCACGTGACCGATCACATCGTGCCGGAAGCACGTGCTGGAACGGTGGACACGCGGTGCCGCAGGAGCGGCGAAGAGCTGAAAAGGTGAGCATGTCCTACATTGACGACGTGTCCCCGGGGCACGGCGCCCTGCCACCCCGTTCCGCCTTCTCGTCGGACGCGCCGTCGTTGAGTCTCAACGGCGACTGGCGCTTCCACCTGTCCCCCACCCCGGCGGACGCGCCCGCAGGCATCGAGCGGGACACGTTCGACGACTCGGGCTGGTCCACTTCGGCGGTGCCGTCGAACTGGCAGATGCACGGCTTCGGCAAACCCGCGTACACCAACGTGCAGTACCCGTTCCCGGTCGACCCGCCGCACGTGCCGTCGGACAATCCGACAGGTGACTACCGCCTGACGTTCGACGTGGCCGCGTCCTGGCTACGAGAACCCGCCGTGCTGCGGTTCGACGGTATCGACTCGTGCGGCCGGATTTGGCTCAACGGGACTGAACTGGGCGTGACACGGGGAAGCAGGCTACCCGTCGAGTTCGACGTGACCGGCCTGCTGCGGGAACGCGCAAACGTGCTGGCGGTACGCGTGCACCAGTGGTCGTCGGGCAGCTACCTGGAGGACCAGGACATGTGGTGGCTGTCCGGGATCTTCCGGGACGTCACCCTGCTGGCCAGACCCGCGGGCGGCATCTCGGACTACTGGGTACGCGCCGACTACGACCACACCACGGGCCAAGGGCAGCTGCGGGTGGAGGTGGACGGCGTGGCACGGCTGTCCATTCCGGAGCTGGGCATCTTGCGTGCGCCGGTCGACGCGCCGATCGACGCGGGCCCTGTCGAACCGTGGACCGCCGAGAACCCACGCCTGTACGACGGATACCTGGCGTCCGATTACGAGCGTGTGCCGCTGCGGATCGGCTTCCGCACCGTGACCATTGAGGACGGACAGCTGAAGGTCAACGGCACGGCGATCATGCTGAGAGGCGTCAACCGGCACGAGCACCACCCCACTCTGGGTCGCGCCGTGCCGTACGAGACCGCGCGCGCCGACGTGCTGCTGATGAAGCAACACAACATCAACGCGGTACGAACCTCGCACTACCCGCCCCACCCGGCGTTCCTCGACCTGTGCGACGAGTACGGGCTGTGGGTGATCGACGAGTGCGACCTGGAAACCCACGGCTTCTCCGAGGTGGACTGGGACCGCAACCCCAGCGACGACCCACGCTGGGAAGCCGCGTACCTGAACCGCATGAGGCGGATGGTCGAGCGCGACAAGAACCACCCCAGCATCATCATGTGGTCACTGGGCAACGAATCCCACACCGGCCGCAACCTCGCGGCCATGGCGGCCTGGACCCGATCCCGCGACTCGACCCGCCCGGTGCACTACGAAGGCGACGCCGCGTGCGAATACGTGGACGTCTACAGTCGCATGTACGCCACCCACGCGGAAGTCGACGAAATCGGCCGCACCACGACGATGCCGTTCATCCAGTGCGAGTACGCGCACGCGATGGGCAACGGGCCCGGTGGGCTGCTGGAGTACCGGGAGCTGTTCGAGAAGTACCCGCGCTGTCAAGGCGGCTTCATCTGGGAATGGCTCGACCACGGCATCGCACAACAGGACTCGGCGGGCCGCACGTTCTACGCGTATGGTGGCGACTTCGGCGAGACGATCCACGACGGCAGCTTCGTGATCGACGGCCTGGTGTTCCCGGACCGCACCCCTTCACCCGGCCTGCGCGAGCTCAAGAAGATCTTCGAACCCGTCCGAATCAGCCCAGCGCCCCCGCGATCGGACAACCCGGAAACCCCCGAACCGCCCCAAGACCTCACCTCGGAAACCCTGGAATCGCCCCAAAACGCCACCCCGACAACGCTTGAAGCACCCCGAAACCCAGGCCCGACAGCCTTTGATTCGCCCCCAAACCCCCAGAAGGCATCCCCCGCCACTCCCGGGGGGCGTCCCCTGTCCAGCCTACCGGGGCAAGGGGCGGCGGAGGCGGGATCCGGGCTGGGTGTGGGCAAGTGGGAAGTTGTGGTGGCTGATCATTACGACTATTCCGGCCTTGAGCACCTGAGTTTCGCGTGGAAACTCGAAGAGGAAGGGGTCGAGATCGCTGCGGGGACCCTGCCGGTGCCCCGGCTCCGGCCAGGCCAGGAAATCACGCTCGACCTGCCGGAACTGCCCGAGACGACAGGTGAGTCCTGGGTCACGGTCACGGCCGCGCTGGCCAAGGACACGGCCTGGGCGAGTGCGAATCACCCGATCGCATGGGGACAACTCAACGTCAAACCCCGTCAGCAAAGCAGGAACACCACCCCGAAGCCGAGAACGAAAACACCCCACAGCATCGGCGGAATCCCGATCGTCCCGCCGAAGCTGGATCTCTGGCGGGCACCGACCGAGAACGACCGGGCCGAAGGCGAACCGCACTGGCGCAAAGCCGGGCTGCACCGCTTGCAGCACAGGGTGATCAGCGACGAACAGACCCGAGTCGCCGCGCCTGCTCGCGCCGAAGGCATGCTGGTCACCTACACCTGGACCGGTGACGAAGCCGAACTGCACCTGAAGGCCGACATCGAGCCGGACGGCGAATGGCCGTGCACACTCCCCCGGCTCGGCCTCAAAATGGCCATACCGCGGCAGTTCGGCAACGTCGAGTGGTTCGGCCGTGGCCCCGGCGAGGCCTACGCGGACAGCAAGCAAGCCGCGGGCGTTGGCAGATTCCAGTCGACGGTGGACGAGATGCAGACGCCGTACGTCTTCCCGCAGGAGAACGGCAACCGCGCGGAAGTCCGCTGGGCCGAGCTCACCGACGACACCGGCAGGGGCATCAGGATCGAAGGCGCACCGACATTCGAGTTCACCGCGAGGCGCTGGACGTCGGAAGACCTGGACGCCGCGGACCACACCACCGATCTCGAACCGGGCGAATGGATCCACCTGAACCTGGACATCGCCCAGAACGGGCTCGGCACGGCGTCGTGCGGCCCCGGTGTGCTGCCGCAGCACGAGTTGCACGCACACGCGGCCAGCATCGAGTTGACGTTCAGACCACTAGGGTCGTGAGCGAGGCCGAAGGCACGCCTGGGACGTAGTCGTTCCAGGCCGCGGCGAGCCTGACGACAGCGTCGGTGAGGACGTCGGCGGGTTCCATGAACGGGATCCGCAGGTGGTCGTTGCCGCCACCGGTGACATCCAGCGAACCGCCGGGCAGCACCGCGACGCCTTGGCGCAGCGCCAGTTGCGCGAAGGACACCGCGTCACCGTGCGGAAGCCGGACCCAGATGCTCTGGCCGCCGACCGCAGGGGTGAACGTCCACGACGGCAGGTGCTTGTGCAAGGCAGCGCACAACGCGTTGTGCTGTGCGCGCAGCGCTGACACCCGTGTCGCCCGCAGGGAGTCCAGCGAAGACACGAGCGAAACGGCCGCGACCTGACCGATGTAGTTGCTGCCGAGATCGTGCACGGCCTTCAGCCGGGCCAGCTGCATGATCACCGACGCGGGCGCACGGACCCAGCCGACGCGCAGCCCGCCCCACACCACCTTGCTCAGCGAGCCGATCGTCACCGCCGGTCCGAACGCCGCGATCGGCAACGGTGTCGCCGCGTCGAAACTCAGCTCGGCCAGCACCTCGTCCTCGATCAGCCGGACGCCCAGGTCCTCGGCGGCGGCGCCGACGCGTTGCCTGGTCAGCACGGGCATCACCGCACCACTCGGGTTGTGGTGCGTGGGGATCACGTACGCGATGGCGGGGCGCTGCCGCATCGCGCGGACGAGGGCGTCGCCGTCGCCGACCGGGACGCCGACGAAGTCCGCCGTGGACTCGCGGAACGCCTCCAGGGCGCCGGGGTACGTCGGCGCCTCGACCACGACCTTGTCACCCGGCGTGATCATGAGCCGGGCGAGCAGCGCCAGCGCCTGTTGCGCACCCGTGGTGACCAGGATCTGACTCGGTGTCGTGGCCAGCCCGCGTGCGGTGTAGCGGTCGGCCAGCGCGGTCCGCAGGCCTTCGTAACCGAGCGGGTGGTAGCCGATGTCGTCGGTGATCTCTATGTCGAGGGCCGCGCGGTACGCGTCCGTGACGGGCCTGGGCATCGTGTTCGGGGCCGCGCACGTCAGCTGGACGATCTTGTCCATCGGGTCGAGCAGGTGCACGAACAGCGGGTTCGTGGTGTCCGCCGGTCGGTCCGGCCGCAGCGGCGCCGTGGACACCTTGGTCCCGCTGCCCTGGCGCCGGACGATCTTGCCTTCCTGAGCCAGCAGGTCGTACGCGGACACCACCGTGGTCCGGCCGACCGCCAGCGCCGTGGCCAGCGCGCGGTCGGGCGGCAGCGGGCTGCCGGGTTGCAGCTCGCCCTCGTCGATCAGGCGGCGGATCCGGCCGGCCAGCAGCAGGTACAGCGGACCGCGCCCGGCCGACCAGCGGCCGAGCCGGGTCACCAGGTCATCCGGTCTCGTCACCAGACCAATTCTGCCAGATTGGCTCTGCCATAGGGCCAATTCTCCGGCCAGACTCGGATCATGCACCGAGAAACCCGAGCGGCGAAGATCACCGCACCCTCCCCAGGCCAGCCTGTGTCCGTCCCGCTGTACCAGACGGCGAACTTCCGGTTCGGGCACCCGGACGAGGTCGCCGAGGCACTGGGGTCGCCGAACCGCTTCGGCTACAGCGGTGACACCAACCCGACCGTCCGCGCGCTCGAGGAAGCCATGGCCGACCTGGAAGGTGGCACGAACGCGCTGGTCACGTCGTCGGGCAGCAGCGCGATCAGCGCCGTCCTGCAGGCGACGCTGCGGCACGGCGACCACATCGTCGCCCAGAAGGCGCTGTACGGCGGCACGGTCTCGATGTTCAACAACCTCGTCGAGCGGTGGGGCGTCGAGGTGACCTACATCGACGGCGTGAACCCGGCGGAGTTGACTGACGCACTGCGACCGACGACCAAGCTGCTGTACCTGGAGACGATCGCCAATCCGATCGGTCTCGTCCCCGACCTGCCCGGGCTCGCCGCCGAAGCCAACCGCCACGGCGTGCTGACCGCCATCGACAGCACGTTCGCGACACCGCTGCTGTGCCGTCCGATCGAGCACGGCGCCGACATCGTGATCCACTCGGCGTCGAAGTACCTCGGTGGGCACCATGACGTGATCGCCGGTGTTGTCGTGTTCGCAACCGAGGAGCTCTACCTCGATGCGTGGAAACGCGCGACGAACCTCGGTGTGGTTGTCGATCCGTTCACCGCGTGGTTGATCATCCGCAGCCTGAAGACGTTGGCGCTCAGGGTCAACCGGCAGTGCGAGAGCGCCCAGACGCTGGCCGAGCGGATGGAGAAGCACCCGGCAGTGTCTGCCGTGCACCACCCGGGGTTGCCGACGCATCCCAGCCACGGCAGGGCGACCAAGCTGCTGAGCGACTACGGCGCCACGTTCGCCGTCGAGGTCGCCGACGCGCCGAAGTTCATGACCAGTCTGAAACTGGTGCTGAACGCGCCGTCCCTGGGCGGCACGGACAGCACGGTGATGCACCCGGCGACCACGTCGCACAAGGGCCTGTCCGCCGCTGAGCTGGCAGCCGCCGGGGTCAGCGAGAACATGGTCCGGATCGCCGTGGGCGTCGAGCACCCCGACGACCTGTGGGCCGACATCGAGCAGGCGCTGGACTCGCTCTAGTCGGCCTGGACGGCGTTCTTCAACGCATCGAGGTAGCGGTCCATGGAGTGGTCACGGATACCGTCGCTGGCCGGGGCGAAGGGGTCCGCAGTCAACCCTTTGGCACGGTCGGTGACGCCGCCGAGCACGGACATCTTGTCGCGGATCCTGCCGCCGGAGTCGATGTAGTGCGTGGCGGAGATGTGGTGGAAGGCCGGTTCCGGCGGCATCTGCGGAACGACGTCGTTGTTGTTCACGAAGCGGTGAGTACGGTCCCGGAACGCGTCGTCGTGTGCCTGGGCGAGCGTGCGGTCGCACACTCGTGGCTGGCCGAACGTGTAGACGCCGTCGGCGAGCAGGTGGGGTTCCTCGAAGTGCAGTCGCATGGCCGCCAGTGCGGCGAGGGCGCCACCGAGGCTGTGGCCGGTGAACCAGATCGTCTGGTCGTTGTCGTACAACTCGTCGACGGCGTCGCGTACCTGTGGGTGGATCGATTGCAGGGCTTCGCCGAATCCGTAGTGCACGAACCCCTTGTTCGCCGGTCCCGGCCACGGCGGTGTGGTGGCGTCGGACAGCCAGTCCTGCATCTTCCTGGGTTCCGTGCCGCGGAAGGCGGTGATGATCATGTGGTCGCTGGCCGCGGTGTAGGCCTGTGTGTCCTCAAGGGGGAACGGTGGCCGGAAGGTCGTTTCGTGGTGGTGGACGCGGTCGAAGCCCCAGTCGTGGACGGTGCGCTCGATCGTGTCCCGCGGCTGGTAGGCAAGTTTCGCGGCCTCGGCCATCCCGTACGCCAGTCGGAGGCTGTATCCGGTGGCGTGATGGTCGAGCGTTTGCACTCGCATCTACAAGTCCTTTCGGGAGTTCATGTGATGGCTCGACACACTGCCGATGTCCAAAAGCATCAACAGACCCCGCCGCGGAATACCAGGCTCCGACCACAACTCGGCCCGAACAGGTGACCACATCCAGCTGTTTCTCACCCGGCTCGGCGACGATCACAACACCGCGTCACCCCACACCGACCGACGGAGAAACGCGGGTGACCCGCGAGGCGCTCACGCTCGCCTCGTGGGTCACCCGGTACAGCAACGACAGATTCAGTCCAATGCGGACATCACGTGCTTGATCCTGGTGTAGTCCTCCAGGCCGTACATGGACAGGTCCTTGCCGTAGCCGGAGTGCTTGAACCCGCCGTGCGGCATCTCGGCGACCATCGGGATGTGGGTGTTGACCCAGACGCAGCCGAAGTCCAGCCGCCGTGACGTGCGCATCGCCGTGGCGTGGTCGCGCGTCCACACCGACGAGGCCAGGCCGTAGCGCACGCTGTTGGCCATGCGCACGGCCTCTGCCTCGTCAGCGAACCGCTGGACCGTGATGACCGGGCCGAAGACCTCGTCGGTGACGATCTCGTCGCCCTGGTTCAGCCCGGAAACCACGGTCGGCGCGTAGAAGTAGCCGCGCTCACCGACCCGTGATCCTCCGTTGTGGAGGGTCGCGGTGTCCGGCAGCCGGTCGATGAAGCCGCTGACCCTGTCCAGCTGGCCGGCGTTGTTCAGCGCGCCGTAGTAGACGTCCTCGTCGGGGGTGCCGGTCGTGGTCTGCCTGGCCTCCTCGGCGAGCGCGGCCACGAAGTCGTCGTGCACCTCGGCCGCGGCGATCACACGGGTCGCCGCGGTGCAGTCCTGGCCACCGTTGAAGTACCCGGCCGCGGCGATCGCCTTGGCCGCGGCGGCGATGTCGGCGTCGGCGAACACCACGACCGGCGCCTTGCCGCCCAGTTCCAGGTGCACGCGTTTGACGTCCGCGGCGGCCGCGCCCGCGACCTCGATCCCGGCGCGCTCCGAGCCGGTGATGGACACCATCTGCGGCGTGGGGTGCGTGACCAGTGAACGACCGGTGTCCCGGTCGCCGCAGACGACGTTGAGCACGCCCGGCGGCAGGAACTCGGCGGCCAGCTCCGCCAGCAGCACGGTGGTGGCCGGGGTGGTGTCCGACGGCTTGAGCACCAGGGTGTTGCCTGCCGCGATGGCGGGCGCGATCTTCCATATCGCCATCATCAGCGGGTAGTTCCATGGCGTGACCTGCGCACACACGCCGACCGGCTCGCGGCGGACGTACGAGGTGAAGCCGTTCATGTACTCGCCCGCCGACTTGCCTTCCAGCACACGGGCGGCGCCTGCGAAGAACCGGATCTGGTCGACCGCGACGGGCAGCTCCTCCACCCGGGTCACCGCCAGCGGTTTACCGGTGTTCTCGCCTTCTCGGACGACGAACTCCTCGGCGCGGGCCTCCAGCGCGTCGGCGATCCGCAGCAGCGCGAGCTGGCGTTCCGCCGGGGTGGTGTCCCGCCAGGTGTCGAACGCCGTCCCGGCCGCGGCGAACGCGGCGTCCACATCGGACTGGCCGGACAGCGGTGACGTGGCGTAGACCTCGCCGGTCGCGGGGTTGACGATGTCGAGCGTGCGCCCGTCGGCCGCGTCGGCGTGCTCGCCGTTGACGAAGTTGCGGAACACTTGCTTGTCGGACAACAGATTCTCCGATGTCATTCGGTCGGTACAGTGACGAGGAAGCGGTTGGCTGAGCGTGGGCGTAGGTACGCCACCCAGTACACGGTAGCCGCGATCAGCACGCCGAGGGTGATCAACAGGTCCTGCGGTGCCTGCTGGACGACGACGTGGATCAGCACCAGGGCGATGACGGCGGGCAGGACCGGCCAGCCCTTCATCCGCCACGCCGGTGTGTCGCGGTGTGCCCGGCGGCGGCCGGTGAGCGACGCGACGGCGACACCGAGGTAGAGAGCGGCGACGACAACGCTGGTCACGCCGTTGAGCGTGTCGACGGAGACGAAGCACAGGGCGGCGCCGCCGACACCGACGACCAAAGTGGACACCCATGGCGACGAGAACCGGTTGCCGACCGTGCTGAGAGCTTTGTTCAACGCGTCCGGCCAGGTTTGGTCGCGTGCGGAGGCGTACAGCACGCGGGAGTTCTGGATGACCATCACGATGACCGCGTTGATGATCGCGAGCGCGATGCTGAGGCTGACGAACACACCCAGGCCGCTGGTGCTCCACGCGGTCACCATCGCGGCGATGTCGCCGCCGGTGAGTGTCGCGATGTCGGGCGCTCCCAACGTGATCGCGACGACAGGGACGAGCACGACGAGCGAGCCGATACCCAACGTCCATAACACCGTACGGACGACCGTACGACGGGGGTTGTGCATTTCCTCGGACAGGTAGACCGCTGTGGAGAAACCCTGGAGGACGAACAGGGCCACCGCGAGCCCGGCGATGATCGTGATCGCCTTCAACGGCTCGGCCGTGTCGGTGACCGTCGGGTTGACCAGCACCGACACCGGGCGCTGGGCGTTGCCGAACCCGAGGAACGCCACGACGGCGATCGCGACCATCTCCAGCGCCAGGAAGATGCCGGTGATCCACGCGTTGGCACGCAGGTTCAGCAGGCCCATCAGGGTGCCGAGCAGCATCACCACCGCACCGGCGACGCGGGGGTCGACGTCCAGCACCGCGTGCAGGTAGTCGGCGGTGCCCAGTGCGATGATCGGCGGGATGATCAACACGATGATCAGGGACAGCACGAACATCATCCATCCGGCGAACCGTCCGGCGACTGTCCCGACCATCGCGTACTCGCCGCCCGCGCTGGGCACGAGCGTGCCCAACTCCGAGTAGCACAGCGCGACGCCGACGCAGAGCAGCGCGGCCAACCCGATCGTCAGCGCGGTGCCGGTGCCCGTCTCTCCCAGCAACGGTGGCACCACGACGAACAACGACGACGCTGGCGTCAGACAGCTCAACGTCAACAGCGTTCCCCCGAACACCCCGATCGACCTGGTCAAAGCCCTCGGGCGGCCGGATTCACCGGTCGCGGCCTCGACGGGAGACGCTGTTTCGGTCATCCACCAGCCTCCTCGCATCACGACACCGTGGTGTGAGGCATCGAACAACGCGAATCCCGCGATGTCAACGGTCGTCAACTACGAATTTCGTTGTTCACATCGCGACACGTCCCGGATACGTCCGTCCCGAACGGGGCCTGACCGAGCGGTCATAATGCCCGGCGTGAACCGGAAAAACACGGCACCGGAGCGATCGACGGCCCCGCTGCTCGACGACATCGCCAAACAGATCATCGAGCAGCTGCAACAGGACGGCCGGATGCCGTACTCGACCATCGGCAAGATCGTCGGGCTGTCCGAGGCCGCGGTGCGCCAACGGGTGCAGCGGCTGTCGGACGCGGGCGTGATCCAGATCGTCGCGGTCACCGATCCGATGCAGGTCGGCCTGTTCCGCCAGGCCATGATCGCGATCAACGTGGACGGCCCGCTCGACCCGGTGGCCGACGCCCTCGCCGAGATGGAGGGGATCGACTACGTGGTGGTGTGCGCGGGCCGGTTCGACATCCTCTGCGAGGCGATCTGCAGCGACGACGCCAGCCTGCTCGAACTGATCTCCACCCGCATCCGCGCGATCCCCGGTGTGCGCAAGGCCGAGACGCTGGTCTACCTGAAGCTGCGCAAGCAGTCGTACCAGTGGGGCACGCGATGACAACGGAATCTGTAGTTTGAGGCGACCTGAATGACGGATTTCGTAGTCGCGAGGGTGAATGACGACTGATTCACTTGCATCCTGGCTGCCGGTGTGCGATAAAGCAGATATGACCGCCTACGACGCCGCCCACCTGGCCCGTTCCGCCAGCGAGCACCTGTGGATGCACTTCACCCGCCACTCGACGTTCGCCGACACGCCGCCGCCGGTGATCGTGCGCGGTGAAGGTGCCTACGTGTTCGACGCGGAAGGCAAGCGCTACCTCGACGGCCTCGCCGGTCTGTTCGCCGTCCAGGTCGGGCACGGCCGCGAGGAACTCGCCCAGGCCGCCGCCGAGCAAACCCGCAAGCTCGGCTACTTCCCCTTGTGGGGCACGGCCCACCCGACCGCCGTCGAACTGGCCGAGCGCATGACCGCCGCCGCGCCCGGCGACCTCAACCGGGTGTTCTTCACCGTCAGCGGCGGCGAATCCGTCGAGACCGCGTGGAAACTGGCCAAGCACTACTTCAAGCTGACCGGCAAACCCACCAAGCACAAGGTGATCAGCCGCTCGCTGGCCTACCACGGCACGTCGCAGGGGGCGTTGTCGATCACCGGCATCCCGGCGGCCAAGCAGGACTTCGAACCGCTGGTGCCCAGCGCGATCAAGGTCCCGAACACCAACATCTACCGCGCGCCGGTGTTCGGCGACGACCCGGAGGCCTACGGCCGCTGGGCCGCCGACCAGATCGCGCAGGCCATCGAGATGGAAGGCCCGGACACCGTCGCCGCGGTGTTCCTCGAGCCCGTGCAGAACACCGGCGGCTGTTTCGTGCCGCCGCCCGGGTACTTCGAACGCGTCCGGGAGATCTGCGACCAGTACGACGTCCTGCTCGTGTCCGACGAGGTGATCTGCGCGTTCGGCAGGCTGGGCCACGACTTCGGCGCGAAGCGCTACGGCTACCAGCCGGACATGATCACCGTGGCCAAGGGCCTGACCTCCGGTTACGCCCCGCTCGGCGCGGTGCTGGTCAGCGACCGCCTGACGGAGCCGTACCTGACGGGCACCACCACGTTCCTGCACGGTTCGACCTACGGCGGACACCCGGTGTCCTGCGCGGTGGCGATGGCCAACCTCGACCTGATGGAGAACGAGGACCTCTACGGCCACGTGCTGTCGAAGGAAGCCGCGTTCAAGTCCACGTTGGACAAGCTGACTGACCTGCCGATCGTCGGCGACGTGCGCGGCGCCGGGTTCTTCTACGGCATCGAACTGGTCAAGGACAAGGCGACGAAGGAGACCTTCTCCGCCGAGGAAAGCGAGCGCGTGCTGCGCGGCTTCCTGTCGGGGGCGCTGTTCGACGCCGGGCTGTACTGCCGCGCCGACGACCGGGCCGAGCCGGTGATCCAGTTCTCCCCGCCGCTGATCTGCGACCAGCCGCAGTTCGACGAGATCGAACAGATCCTGCGCAAGGTCCTCACCGAAGCCCAGCACCTGCTCTGACTTCGTGCGTGGTTTGTCGCGAGGGGCCCTCGTGAGTGGTTTGTCGGATATTGCGCATGCTTGTACACGAACAAACCGCTCACGAGGTCAAGGTCGATGTTGCCCTGCCGCACGCCTTCGTGCCCCGCGCTGTGTGTGGATCAACTCGCCTGGAGGCCCAGTTTGCCGCCGAGGCGGCCGATCCACGGTTCGACGTCCGACGCGGCCCGGTCCGGCAGGCCGAACACCGCTTCGCTCACCCCGATGGATGCCAAGTGTGCCAGGCGATCTGGGTCCGGCCGGCCGCCGAGGGCGACGACCGTCGGCTGACCGCGCCGCCCGGCGTCTCGCCAGATGTCCCGCAACAACGCCACCTGTGCGGTGATGTCCACTTCGTACGGGGTGGTGATCCAGCCGTCGGCCGAACGCGCGATCCAGGCGAAGGTCTTCTCCGTACCGCCCGCACCGATCAACACCGGGATCCTGGCCTGCGCGGGTTTCGGCCACGCCCAACTCGGGCCGAACGACACGAATTCCCCGGCGTAGCTGGCCTCGTCGTCCGTCCACAACGCACGCATGGCTTCCAGGTACTCGCGCAACGCGGTCCGGCGTCTCGCGCCCGGCACGCCGTGGTCGGCGAGTTCGTCCACGTTCCAGCCGAACCCGGCACCGAGGGTGACCCGGCCGCCGGAGAGGTGGTCGAGGCTGGCGATGGTCTTGGCTAGTGTGATCGGATCGCTTTCCACCGGCAGGGCGACCGCTGTCGCCAGCCTGATCCGCGTGGTCACCGACGCCGCGGAAGCGAGCGCCACCCACGGATCCAGCGTCCGCATGTACCGGTCGTCGGGAAGCGACGCGTCGCCCGTCCGCGGGTGCGGCGACTCCCGCTTGATCGGGATGTGGGTGTGCTCCGGGACGTAGAACGAGTCGAATCCGGCCCGTTCGGCAGCGGCCGCCGCCGCCGCGGGCGCGATGCCGCGATCACTGGTGAACAGAACGATTCCGTACCGCACAGCTCCGCACAGTATTAGAACACGTTTCAGTTTTGCAATGGTCGATCTCAGATCTCCTCGCGCGCCGGGTCGTGGTACTGCCCGAAGAACGCGGACTCGTCCAGCACACGCAGCTTGCCGCGCCCGAAGACGAGGAAACCGGCCGGGTGCAACTCGTGCTCACCCTCGTGATCGTCCAGCACGCCCACCGGGCCACCGCCGCCGTCCCTGATCACGAAGTCGACGTCCGGCGGAACCAGCCCTTGCTCCCGCAGCCGGTCCACCCACGCGTCGATCTCGGGTAACACGGCGGGCTCGGTGTAGCAGGCAGCCCGGACGGGCGTCGGCCACGGCTGGTAGACCCTGATCACTCGACTACGCATGTCCGTCCATCCCCGTCGGCTCATCAACACCACAGCACCGACGGAGAAAATATCACAAGTCGAACACGTGTTCGAACGAATGCGCTCAGACGGCTACCGAGTCCGCCCGGCCGTCCGCACGGGCACCGGCGAGCAGGCCGAGCCGCTCAGCCGCCGCACCGGCCTGGAACCGGTTGTCCGCCTGGAGAGTCTGGTACAGGCTGGAGATCCGGCGCGCGAGAGTGCGTGGCGCCAGCGACATCCGGCGTGCGATCGCGGTGTCCGGCAGACCGGTGGCCAGCAGGCGCAACAGCTCCCGCTGCTCGCGATCGAGGACAACGACACGTGGAGAAGTAGTGGGGTTCATCTCGCCTGGCTCCCGATACGACGTCGGTATGTCACCTGGTGTGGCGCCAGCGCCGACACCACACCAGGCCATGCCTCGCGCGCTCCCCCCGGCACCGAAGGGGGTATCGGCAGCGGGAAACGACGGATACGAGCCCTGCCCTCATACCCGTTCGAAGCGCCTACGGAGGCTGTCGCACTCCATCGCAGTGCGACAAGAACGACGCTACACCGCCAAAGACGGTCGACAAGGCGTTCGGCCTGGAGTTTTCGCGCAAAGTGTGGTGGCCATTCGGGCATTCGCCCAGGAAGACCGTCGACAGTGGACAGTCCACGATGGTTGCCACCCGGCAGCCGCACGGACACCCGCGTGGACAATGGACCCTAGCGGAAGGAGACACCGAATGCGTAGGACCGCGATGACCCTGGCCGCAGCGGTGGCCGTCAGCGCGCTGACCTCGACGGCGCCCGTGGCGGGCGCGACCCCGCCCAGCGGTGTCACGGGCACGATCATCAGCAAGACGACAGCCAACGGCAAGGACTACATCCTCCGGGAGATCACGATCGCCCCGGGCGGGTCGACCGGGTGGCACCACCACCTGGGCACCCTCTACGGCGTGGTGCGCGGCGGGACGCTGACGCACAACCGGTCGGACTGCTCGCTCGACGGCATTTACGAGACGGGTGATCCCATCGTCGAACAGCCCGGCACGGACAACGTGCACGTCGGCCGGAACTTGGGCCCGACACCGATTGTGCTGGATGTGCTGTACGTCCTGCCGGAAGGCGCACCGCTGTCAGTCGACGACCCGAACCCCGGCTGCGACTACCAGTAGTCCGGTCAACGGGAACAAACGGGACGCAGCGAGACCGACACCGCATCCCGGTGCAGTTTGTCCAGTCGGTGGACGAAATCGGCGAACGTCTCGGCCTCGATCCGCCAGATCCGGCACACCACGGTGGGTCTACGCGCCTGGAGCGTGGCGCGCAGCTCGTCGAGCAGCTGCGTGGTCAGCCGGTCCAGCTGCGGCCTGACCTCCTTGGCCAGGTCCGGTCGGTGACTCGGCCGCTGCGCCGGGTGCCGTTCCCACCGGGCGAACAGTCCACGTTGGACAACTTTGCTCGCGTCGATCTGGGCCTGGAAGAAGCGGACGTTCGGCTCGGGCGCCATCCCCAGCCGCACCGACTCCGCGGCGACCGTGTCGAGCACCTGCTTCTCGCGGACCGGGTCGTCGATCGGCTGCGTCGTGCCGAACTTCGCGGCCGCGACCAGGTCACCCAGCAGAATCCGGCGCACGGCCAGTTCGGCGAGCTGGCCGAACGGCCCGACTCGGCCGAGTTGTTCGGTGGCGGGCGACGCCACCGCCTCGCCCGCACCGCCGACGACGACCGCGGTCAGGACCACTACGAACAGGTACCGCACCCGCATGCCGTCAACGGTACAGGCCCGGCCGATAATGCGGCATGAGCTTGACCCTGGTGATGGTGCCTCCGCATCACGACGACACCGCGACCTGGCCGCGACGACTTGCCGAAGCCGTGCCCGGTTTGCGCGTGCTGCGTCCTGACACCGTGCAGGAGGCCGCCGTGGCGCTGCGCGAGGCAGACGCGGCGTACGGCGCGTTGCCCGAGGACCTGCTGGCGCACGCCGAGAACGTGCGTTGGTTGCAGGCGCCGCAGGCCGGGCCGCCCGCCGGCTTCTACCACCCCCGGCTGATCGAGCACCCGGTCGTGGTGACCAACATGCGGGACACCTACACCGACCACGTCGCCACGCACACGATGGCGCTGGTGCTGGCGCTCGCCCGTGGCATCCCGCAGTACGTCCGCGCGCAGGCCCGGTCCACCTGGGCGCCGGACTGGAACCCGGCTTCGGTGCTGACCCTGGCTGAGACGACCGCGCTGATCGTCGGCGTCGGCGCGATCGGCAGGGCGGTCGGCCGGATGCTGTCGGCGTTCGGCACCCGGGTCGTCGGCGTCGACGCACGTCCGCAGGACGCGCCCGGGTTCGCCGAGGTCCTGCCGACCACCGAGCTGGACGGCATGCTCGGCAAGGCCGACTTGGTGATCGTCACCGTGCCGCACACCCCCGAGACCGAGGGCATGTTCGACGCCGAGCGGATCGGACGGCTGCGCGCGGACGCCTACCTGATCAACGTCGGACGGGGCCCGACGCTGCGCTTGGACGCCCTCAACGAGGCGCTGGAGCGGGGAAAACTCGCGGGCGCGGCGCTGGACGTCTACGAGACCGAGCCGCTGCCGTCGGATCACCCGTTGTGGACGCGGCCGGACGTGCTGCTGACGCCGCATGTCGCGGGCGCCGGGCCGCACAGCGAGGAACGCAGGTTCGCCGTCATCGAGGAGAACGCCAAACGGTTCGCCGCAGGCGACCCGCTGATCAACGTGGTCGACAAGCAACACTGGCACTGAACCGGTCAGCTCGATCCAGCCGGTCAGGGACGCGTTGCCGGGGCAGCGCGTCCGGCCGGATCGAGCCGGGCCGGACCGCGTTGAACCCGGCGACAGCTTGTCCACACAGGACAATCAGCACCATCACGAGCGAGACCTGCCATGACTGCGTCGCGCTGTGGACCAGTCCGCACACGAGCGCGCACACGCCCGCGATCAGATACCCGCAACCGTGCACCATCGCCGACAGCGTGGTGGTGATTCGCGGATTGCCTGCCGCGCGGCGGTGAATGCTGGTCAGCACCAATGCGACCCCACCCATGCCGACACCGAGCCCAGCAGCCCACAACCACGGTGCCGCAGCGGGCGCGACGAGCAGGCCCGTCACGCCGACCATGCTCGGCAGCACCAGAACCGCCAGCAGGACCGGCTGGCTGCGCCGCCGGTGCAGCCACCACGGCACAAGCCACATCATCGGTAACCCAAGCACCATGCACAGGCTCAGGCAGGCACCGGCGACATCGGCAGGTACGCCTGCGTCGCGCAGGATCGCGGGCAACCACCCCATCACGAGGAACGTCACCGTCGAGACAAGTCCGAAATAGACGGTCAGACCGCGCGCGACCCGGGACCCAGCCACTGTCCGCAGGCGCGGGATTCCCGACCGCGGCGGGGCTTCGTCCAACCGCCCGGCCACCGGGATCGTGACGGCCGCGAGAAGCGCCCACGCGGCCAGGCCGAACCGCCACGACGAGTGACCGACGATCCACGGCGTGACCAGCGCACCGGCCGTGCTGCCACACCCGAGTGAAACGGTGTAGCACACGCTGAACACCGTTGACTTCCCACCGACCAGCAAGGGAAGCATGGTGGCGATCAACGCGATCGCCACGCACACCAACGCGGTTCCCACCACCAACAGAACCGGGCCACCCGCGACCCGGGCCACCTGCGCGGCGGCGAGCAGCACCAACGCGGCCCGTACCGTCCTCTGTGTCCCCTTCATGGCTTGCAGCCTCGGCGCCAGCAGGCCACCGATTCCACAGACCCACAAGGGAAGCGCGACAAGAACCGCCGCGACCGCACCACTCGCGGTGGCGATGTCCGGCAACGCCGCCCCCAGCCCGGTCACGGCGGGCCGGAGGTTGAGTCCCAGCAGAAACACCACTCCAGCGGGCCAAGCCGTGCCGCGGTCCATCTCTCCCCCTTGGTCGAGGGCAGACCCTAGCACGACGTCGAACGCATGTTCGAATCAGGCGTGGAACGCCGGAAGAGAAGGGATGACCGGACGGCACCGAAACTGTCGGTGCCGGGCCATACCCGGCACCCCACAGGCTGTGCGTGGACCACCTCCCGAGGAGCTCGACCGTGACTTCACCTGTGCCCGCCGACGGGCGTTCCGACTTCGATTTCGTCTTCGGCCGCTGGCAGGTGCGCAACCGCAAGCTGGTGGACGTCGTCGACCCGACCTGTGACGAGTGGGTCGGATTCGACTCCGCCGCCGCGACCGAGCCGATCCTCGGCGGTCTCGGTCATGTCGAGTGGACCAACCCCACCGCCGACACCGCCCGCTGGGAGCAGGCGTTCTCCTATGACGGCGGAGCCACCTGGCGCACCAACTGGACCATGGACTTCACCCGGACCGAATAGCAGGAGGGCTCACATCGGTTCGGTCAACGCGGCGCGGGCGGTGATCACCTCGCCGTCGCGCGCGAACGCCACGTCGATCTCCTCGCCGATAGCGTGTTCTCGCGTGTACATCCACAGGTCCGTGCGCGAGAACACCGGCGCGGTCCCGAGCTTGAGGATGACGTCGCCCGGCCGGATTCCCGCCTTGGCGGCGAACGCGCCGTCGACGACCGACCGGACGAGCGAACCGGCGAGCACGTCGTCGGTCATCATGCCCAGCCCCGACTGGAACGTGAAGAACCTGTCGTAGCGCACCCCTGTCCGCAGGTACAGGTCCAGCGCGGCCAGCGTCTGCACCCAGCCGAGGCCGACGTTCTCCAGGTGCGTCTCCCAGTCCTCGTCGTCGCCGAAACCCGCCTGTGTCACGGTGACCCGCGTTCCGGTGTCCTCGTGCTCGAAGGTGACGGTCACCTCGCTCTCGGCGGGCAGGAACGTCGCCCCTTCCTTGTAGACGAACGTGTTCGGCGGGTCGACTTCGACGATGTCCCAGACGAGCTGGCCGTATTCGTCGGCCGTCCAGGCGATCCGGCCGCCGGGGCGGACGTCGGCCTGCTCGACCGTGCCGGTCTGCCACACCTCGAGGTCCTTCGGATCGGTGAACGCCTGCCACGCGCGCTCGACCGGGACCGACAGCGAGAAGGTCTTGCGAAACTTGCCGTATGTCACGACGTCTCCTTGGAATCCGGGTGTACGGCGAGGACGAGGCGATACGAATCCCCCTGCGCGTCCCCGTACTTCTTCAACAACGGGCCGATGGCCGAGACGTACTCGGCGAGGAACGCCTTGCGCTGCGCGGCGTCGGCGAAGCGGACCTCGGCCTCCACGGCGGCGCTGGCGATCTGCTCGCCGTCGAACGCCGCCCGGTCGAGCAGCAGCGCGGCGGCCTGCTGCAGCCGTTCGCCGACCGCGACCAGGTTCTCCAACGCGACCTGCTCGGCGAGCGCGTCGATCCGCGGCCGGTCGACCCAGGCCAGCCGCGGTGAGACGACGTAGGTGGCCGCGGTGGCCTGGTAGAGGCTCTCCACGAGGTTGCCCGCGCGCCGCTCCCCCACCCGGTGCGCCAGACCGGCCCGTTCGAGCTCTTTGACGTGGTAGTTCACCTTCTGACGCGGCTGCCCGAGGCCGCGCGCCACGGCCGCCGCGGAGTTGGGCTCGCGTAACGCGGCCAGGATCTCCAGCCGCATGGGATGCGCCATTGCCTGCAGCGCGTCGGTGTCGATGACCTCGGCTATCGCCTTCACGACAGTGATCGTCGTCCGGACAAGGTTTGTTGTCAAGGCGGTTGTGGATCCGTGTGCGTTTTCGGGCGGCGGTGTTACGTTCGGGCGATGGGGCGAACCGACGTCGTCGTCATCGGAGCCGGGCCCGCCGGGCTGACCGTCGCCAACTTGCTGCACCGGGCGGGCATCGGCTGTCTGGTCTTGGAGCGGGAGACCCGGGAGTTCATCGAGAACCGGGCGCGTGCCGGGTTCGTCGAGGAGTGGGCCGTCCGCGCGCTGGAGCGCAACGGCCTGGCGGACCGGTTGCTCCGGCGGGCCGCGACGCAGGGCTCATTCGAGTTCCGGGTCGACGGCACGAGTCACCGGTTCGACTACGCCGATCTCACCGGCCACCGGCATTTCGTCTACCCACAACAGGAACTGGTCAAGGACCTGCTCGCCTGCTACCCCGGCCCGATCCGGTTCTCGGTCGGCGACATCCAGCTGCGTTCACTGGACAGCAGCCCGTACGTCGCGTTCGACGGCGAGCGGGTCGACTGCGATTTCGTGGCCGGGTGCGATGGCGCGCGGGGCGTCTGCCAATCCCACGTTCCCGCCACTGTCGCTCGGCACGACTACGGCATCGGCTGGCTGGCTTTGCTGGCCGAGGCGCCACCGTCGGCGGAGAGCGTCGTTTTCGGCATCCACCCGAACGGTTTCGCGGGGCACATGGCGCGCACGCCGTCGGTCACCCGCTACTACCTGCAATGCTCGGCCGACGACACCGCCGACGACTGGCCGGACGAGCGGGTCTGGACGGAACTCCGCGCTCGGCTGGCCCTGCCCGGCGAACCGATCGTGGCAGGCCCGTTGATCGAGAAGCGCGTGCTTCGGATGCACAACTACGTCCTCGACCGGATGTCCGCGGGACGGCTCCACCTCGCCGGTGAGTCCGCCCACCTCGTCGCGCCCATCGCGGCCAAGGGAATGAACCTCGCCATCCACGACGCCGTCCTGCTCGCCCAAGGCATCTCCGCGTGGTACGACGGCGAGAAGTCCGCGCTGGACGGCTACTCGGCGGCGTGCCTCGGCCGCGTCTGGCAGTACCAGGAGTTCTCCCAGTGGCTGTCGGACCTCTTCCACGGCTCGCGCGACCCGTTCACCCACCAGCTCATCCAGGCCCGGCTGCGCCGCCTGCTGAACTCACGCAAGGCGGCGGAGTCCTTCGCCGAGATCTACATCGGACAGCACGCCGACCACTAGCCTAGCCGACGCCTGCCCTGCGCGCGGCCTGCTTTCGCCGCCGGTGCCCGTGTTTCCGGGTCCAGCGGGTTCAGGCCGATCGCCTCGGCGGACGCCTCGTCCGGGCTGATCACGGTGACGTCCGCGTACAGGTCCGCCACGACCTCGTCGAGCGGCTTCCCCAACGGGAACAGCGACTGCGTTCCCAACGGCAACAGGATCACCACACGCTCGAAGCCCGCCGCCAGGTCGGCGTTGTCGATCGTCCGGACACCGCCGTCGACGTACCGGCGGCCGTCGATCGACACGGTCGGCCAGATCCCGGGCACGGCACAGCTCGCCGCGACCGCGTCGACGAGCGGCACGCCCGAGTCGTTGTCGAACACGCGCGGCTCGCCGGTTTCCGCGTCCACCGCGACGATCCGCAACCGGAACGACGGCCACTCGTGCGACGGCAGCCGCGAAGCGACCACAGCCAACCGGTCCGCCTCGGGGACCGTGCGGGCCGCGAGGGCCAGCGCCCCGACCCGCCGCCGGGCATCCACCTCCGACGACGCGGCCTCGATCGCCGCAGCCAGGTGCGCCCCGTAGGTTTCCATGTCGACGCCCGGGTCGATCTCCTTGCTCCGCAGCGCGGGATCGACCTGCCGGGCGTACAGCTCGTCCAGGCTGAGCCCACTGCCCAGTTGCGCGGCGACGGTCGACCCGGCCGACGTCCCCACGACCAGGTCCGCGTTGGTCACGTCCTTGCCCGCGTCGGCGAGCCCGGCCAGCAGTCCGGTCATCCACGCGATCCCCGCGACACCGCCGCCACCCAGCACAAGCGCTTGTCCAGTCACAACAGCGACTCTAGCGGTCACGAACGGTGTCCACGTGCGACATTGGGCTCCTCATCGAGCGCGGCTACGCACGATCATCGTTACCGTAGATTCCCACCATGAGTCGTGATGCCTATTGCTCGTCCTGCGGCACGCAGTACGACGACACCACTCGCTATCCCCGCGAGTGCGCCGCGTGCGGTGCCGTGGTGTGGGCGAACCCGAAACCGGTCGCCGTCGTGCTGGTGCCCGTGGTCGTCGCGGACCGCACGGGGTTGCTCGTGATCCGGCGGGCGATCCCGCCGGTCGGTGGGCTGGCGCTGCCCGGCGGGTTCATCGACCTCGACGAGACATGGCAGCAAGCGGGCGCGCGCGAGGTGTACGAGGAGACAGGCCTGGTCGTGGACTCCGCAGCCCTGCGGCCGCTGTCGTTCTCCTCGACCACACCCAACCCGAACCTCGTGCTGTTGTTCGGCGTCACGCCCCCGGTCGATGTCTCGGACCTGCCGCCGTTCGCGCTGAACGGGGAAGTGTCCGAGCGCGGTGTGGTCTTCGGGCCACGTGGCCTCGTGTTCCCCTTGCACGAGGTGGTCGCACAGGAGTATCTCGGTTTCGACGGACCTGCCGAGTTCACACCACTGTGACCGGGTGCGCCACGATCCCGTCGAACAGGTAGCCCTGCGTGTTGTACGGCGTGGTCTCGGGCTGGGTCGCGCCGGTGAAGTCCGTCGCGCGTGCACGCAGCGTGTACGCGCCCGGGTCCTTCGGCCGCCACGGGAACTCCCACTGAAGCCAGCCGTTCTCGTGCCTTGTGCTCGTCGGCCTGGCGGGGTGCCAGCGCTCGCCACCGTCCACGCTCACGTCGACGTTGCGGATCCGGCCGTTGCCCGACCACGAACGGCCGTGCAGCACGTGCCGCTCGCCCGCTCGGAAAACGGCCGCACGGGGCAGTTCGAACGCACTTTTGACGACCTGTCGGCCCATCACTGTGCCCTCGGCGGGGTACGACGGCCCGACGAGCCGGTAGAACTGCGTGTTCCACGGCGAGGCTAGCGGGGTGTCGGACACCTCGATCTCGCCGAGCCACTTGATCGACGAGATGCCGATCCACGACGGGACCACCAGACGCGCCGGGTACCCGTGGTCGGGCGGCAGCGGCCTGCCGTTCATCTCGTACGCGACGAGCACGTCCTCCAGTGCCTTGCCGATCGGCAGCGGCCTGCGGACCTTGCCGAGGTTCACGCCACCGGTCACGTAGTCCGCGTCCAGCCCGGACGGCTGCACGTCCACGGTCCGCCTGCTCAGCCCGGCCCTGGCCAGCAAGGTGGACAGCCGCACGCCACGCCAGCGCGCGACACCGATCGCGCCGAGTTTCCACGGCGTGCCGGTCACCTGCTGGCCCTGCTGGCTGGTGTAGAAGCTGCGGCCGTTGCCCGCGCACTCGACGGCGGCGGTGATCGTCTCCGACGGCAGCGACCGCAGGTCGCGGTAGCCGAACTCGACCGGGCCGTGCCGCAGTCCGGTGCCGAACAGCCGCAGCCGCCAGGTGCTCGCGTCGATGAGCGGCGTCGACGTGTGGTTGCGTACGAAGAAGCGGTCGACCGGCGTGAGAAACCCCTGTCCGCTGAGGGCTTCCCACCTCGTCTCCGCGTTGGTCCCGTACACCTCGAACAACTCGGGCGGGAGCGGCTTCACGATCGAGCTCGCCGCGGACGCCTGCGCTGCCGACGTCACACCGACAGCCATCGCGGCTCCTCCCATCGCGGAGAGACGCAGCACTGTACGCCGGGACAAGTGCGGACGTGATCGATCGTAGGTCGCCTCGCGCATGCGCACACCACACCGCATCAACAACGGCTGGATCCAGCGCGTCCACATAGCGGACGCCGCCGCGAACAGCACGGGCCTGGCCAAGTACGGTCGCACCCACGAGCAGCTCAAGATCCTGCCCGCGGCCACGTTCGTGCTCGGCGACACCGACGCGGACGCACGGCAGAACGCCGCGATCGTGCGGCGCCAGCAGGTCAGCGGGCAGACGGCGATCAAACTGCTGAGCAGCTGTGGAACAGGGACCTCAGCGGTCACGACCCGGACGGTCCACTGCCCGAAGTGGACCCGTTGGTCGGCGAGAACACCGTCGCCAAGGGACGCGCCAGCGTGCGGATGCACGGCTTCATCCTCGTACCGCACGTGACTCGCGGCGGCCTGGACGAGTTCGCCGACGCCGTCGTGCCGCGCCCGCAGGACGCCCCGAAACTTCCCCCTGCCCCTACGCCGACAGCCGGATCATGGAGATCTCCGGCGGCGCGCCCACCCGGACCGGCGGACCCCAGAAACCGGCTCCCCTGGTCACGTACACCCAGGTGTCGTCGATCTTCTCCAACCCGGCGGTGACTGGCTGCTGGAGCGGGACGGCCAGGTGGAACGGGAACATCTGGCCACCGTGGGTGTGCCCGGACAGTTGCAGGTCCACGCCGTGTCTGGCGGCCTCCTCGACCTGCACCGGCTGGTGTGCCAGCAGCACGACCGGGTTGCCGGTGTCGCGGCCGTCCAGCGCACGGGCGATGTCCGGGGCGTCTTCGAACTGCTTGCCCGTGACGTCGTTGACCCCGGCGAGGTCGAAGGTGGCGCCACCGCGTTGGATGGCGACCCGTTCGTTGCGCAGCGGGTTCACGCCGAGGCGTTCGAGTTCGGCCAGCCACGGCTGGAAGCCGGAGTAGTACTCGTGGTTGCCGGTCACGAAGAAGCTGCCGTGCTTGCTGACCAGGTCCTTCAACGGTGCCGCGTCGTCGCCGAGCAGGTCGACCGTGCCGTCGACCAGGTCGCCGACGATGGCGACCAGGTCCGGCTGCTGCTCGTTGATCATCCGGACGATCCGCTCGGTGTGTCCGCGGCCGCGCAACGGGCCGAGGTGGATGTCGCTGACGACGGCGATCCGGAACCCGTCGAGCGACGGGCCCAGCCGCCTGATCGGCACCGGCACCGACGTGATCTCCGGTGCGCCGAGCGCTTTCGTGGCACCGTAGCCGACGATGCCGCCCGCGGTGATGCCACCGGCGACGGCGAACGTGCGGGCGATGAACACCCGCCTGCTCGGCAGCGGGACCGCCGCGGGCTCCTGGACACCGGCCACCACCGGCGCCTTGACCCGCCGGTTGACCAGCAGCCTGGGGATCTCCAGCACGCCGAGCACGAGCGTCAGGTAGAACATCACCGCCAGCCACAGGTAGCCGGGCCAGGCCAGCCACTGCATGCTGCGTGACAACGTCACGGCGGCCATCATCAGGACGAACGCCCCGGCCAGCGCGACCGTGCCGAACAGCCTGCCGCGGCCACCGCGCAGCGTCGTGTCGCGGACGAGTCTCCGCCACAGGTAGTAGTGCGCGAGCGCAGCGGGAACACCGAGCAACAACAGGAACAAAGAACGACCTTCCGGGCGAAGATGACCTTCAGGACACCAAACTACCCGGTGTTCTCCCCTAGCCTGACCGCATGGAACTGATCGACCGCTTCGCCGACGTGGACACGACGGCGATCTGCGACGCGGACAAGACGACCAGGGTGATGGACAGCGGGATCAGGGCGCGTTCGGCGCAGCCGCGTGTCCTCGGCCCGGCGTTCACGGTCCGCTGTCGTGACGACTTCCTCGGTGTGCTGCGGGCGATCGAGACCGCGCAGCCGGGTGACGTGGTCGTGGTGGACGGCGGCGGACGGGAACTCGCCCTCGCCGGGGAGATGTTCGCACGCGGTGCGTTGGTCCGCAGGCTCGGCGGCATCATCATCGACGGCGGCTACCGCGACATCGCGTACGTGTCGAGCTGCGCGCTGCCGATCTACAGCCGGTTCGTCACGCCGATGGCCGGGACCACCGTGAAACTCGGCGAACTGCAGGTGCCGGTGACGTGCGGCGGGGTCGTGGTGAACCCGGGCGACATCATCCTGGGCGACGAGGAAGGCGTGCTCGTCGCCGATCCGGCTCGTGTCGAGGGTCTGCTCGACGCCGCGGCGGCGGTGAAGCAGGCGGAGTCCGAGCTGGCCGCGCACCTGGCCGCGGGCAGGACGTTGAGCGAGGGCACCAACCTCGCCGACCACGTCGCGGCGCTGGAGCGTGGCGAACCGAGCAAGCTCAGCTTCAAGTAATTGAGTGGTGGCAGGTGTTCGGCGGTGCCAAAGTGGCCGGTGTGCGTGTGAACCACTTCGGCGAAGCAGTGGCCAAGGACTACGACACCGACTGCGAGCCCATGCCGGTCCAACCGGTCGTCGACTTCCTGAAAGGCTTGGCAGGCGACGGATCCGCGTTGGAACTGGGCATCGGCACCGGCCGGATCGCGTTGCCGCTGAGCCGGGCCGGGGTCGCCGTGCACGGCATCGACCTGTCGGAGGAGATGCTCGACCGCCTGCGCGCCAAGCCGGGGGCCGAACGCATCGGCGTCACGGTCGGCGACTTCGCCACCGCCAAGGCGCCCGGCCCGTTCCGGCTGGCGTACCTGGTGTTCAACACGATCATGAACCTGACCACGCAGGACGACCAGGTCGCGTGCTTCGCCAACGTCGCCGAGCACCTCGAACCTGGCGGGTTCTTCGTGATCGAGGTGCAAGTGCCGGACCTGCAACGACTTCCGGCCGGTGAGACGGTCCGCCCGTTCGCCGTGACCCCCGAGCGGCTCGGCTTCGACGAGTACGACATCGCCACCCAGGGCCTGATCTCCCACCACTACCGGATAGTCGACGGCGCCGCCCGCACGGTCTCGATGCCGTTCCGGTACGTCTGGCCCGCTGAACTCGACCTGATGGCGCGGATGGCCGGGATGCGGCTGCACGAACGCGTGACCGACTGGGACCGCGGCCCGTTCACCAGCGACAGCGGCAAACACGTGTCCGTCTGGCAGAAGCTATGACGCTCTAGCGGTGTGCCCGGGGCGCAACGAAGGCCACATTGGTAGCGGATTTCGCAACGAAGGCCACATTGGTTGCCAACAGGGGCACGAGCGCTAGGGGGTGCGGCCGATCACCACGGTCGCGCCTGCTTCGTCGGATCGGGCGATCCGCGGCGCCAGGCCGTGTTCGACGAAAGCGGCGGCGGTGTGCGCGGCCTGCCGGTCGCTGGTTTCGATCAGCAGGTGACCGCCCGGCGCGAGCCAGTCCCGTGCCTGCGCGGTCACACGGCGTTGCACGGCAAGGCCATCCGCGCCGCCGTCGAGCGCGACGAGCGGTTCGTGGTCGCGGGCTTCCGGCGGCATCAGGGCGATCGCGTCGGTCGGCACATAGGGCGCGTTGGCGACCAGGATGTCGACGCGGCCGCGTAACTCGGCGGGCAAAGGCGTGTACAGGTCGCCGAGGTGGACGTTGGCGACGTTGTGCCGCGCGCACTCCACCGCGGCCGGGTCGATGTCCACGGCGTGCAACTCGACGGCGTGCAACTCGGGGGCCGCCGCTGTCAGGGCGGCGCCGACCGCACCGGAGCCGCAGCACAGGTCGACCACCACATGTGTGCCGTCCATCAACGCCATGGCTTGGGCGACCAGGAATTCGGTGCGGCGGCGTGGCACGAACACGCCGGGGTGCACCACGATCCGCAGTCCGCAGAACTCCGCCCAGCCGAGGACGTGTTCCAACGGCAGGCCCGCGACCCTGCGGTCGACCATGGCGGCCAGGTCCTCGGGGCCGTGTGCGTTGTCGATGAGCAACTGGGCCTCGTCCTCGGCGAACACGCAGCCGGCGGCACGAAGCCTGCCAACGATCTCGGTGTGGATCTCAAGCGCCTTTCGATGCTGCGCAGGCGCTCGCTGTCTCACCCTCGGCGGACCTCGGCGAGCACCCGGTCTGACATGACGTTGATGGGTCTCACCTCCTCGATCGGTCCTTCCCCGGCGACAGTACACGCCCTTGACACCCGCCTGCATGTAGCGCGAGCATGACGACCGTCGCCAAAGTGACACACCGCCGACCGCAGGAGGGTGCGATGGCGGGCACCGCCCACGTGGACACGTTCTGCCGGGACAACCTCCCGCCCGCCGACGAGCAGCCCGAGTTCCTGCTCGACCCGGCCGTGCCCGAACGACTGAACTGCGCGACGGCCCTGCTTGACCCCGCCCACTCGGACCGCCCGTGCCTGCGGACCGGCACCGAGGTCTGGACCTACGGCGAACTGGACAAGCGCAGCAACCAGATCGCACACGTACTGACCGAGGATCACGGCCTGGTACCGGGAAACCGCGTGCTGTTACGCGGGCCGAACAACCCATGGCTGGTGGCGACGTGGTTCGGTGTGCTCAAGGCGGGCGGCGTCGTGGTGACCACGATGCCGCTGCTGCGCGCGGGCGAGATCGCCACGATGGTCGAGATCACCCGGCCGCGCCTGATCGTCAGCGACGACCGGTTCACCGCCGACCTGGCCGAGGCCGACCTGCCGGTCGTGACCTACCCCGGCGAACTCGAAGCGGCCGCGGCGGCCAAACCCGGGTCGTTCGACGCCGTCGAGACCGCCGCGGACGACGTCGCCCTGCTCGCCGCCACCTCGGGCACGACCGGGAAACCCAAAGCCACCATGCACTTCCACCGCGACGTGCTGGCGATCGCCGACACGTTCGGCGACCACGTGCTGCGCCCCAAGCCGGACGACGTGTTCACCGGCACCCCGCCGCTCGGGTTCACGTTCGGCCTCGGCGGCCTGGTGATCTTCCCGATGCGCGTCGGCGCGTCGACCCTGCTGCTGGAACGCGCCACACCGGACGACCTCGTCGACGCCATCGCCCGCCACCGGGTCAGCGTGCTGTTCACCGCGCCCACGGCGTACAAGGCGATCTTGGCCACCGGCAGGGCATCCGGGCTCACGAGCCTGCGCAGGTGCGTGTCGGCCGGCGAGCACCTGCCGCCGCCGGTGTGGGAGTCGTTCCACCGCACCACGGGCGTCCGGATCATCGACGGCATCGGCGGAACGGAACTGCTGCACATCTTCATCTCCGCGGCGGACGACGACATCCGGCCCGGCTCCACCGGAAAACCCGTTCCCGGTTACCAGGCCGCCGTGCTGGACGACGACGGCGAGCCGGTCGCCGACGGGACACCGGGGCGGTTGGCCGTGAAGGGCCCCACCGGCTGCCGTTACCTCGCCGACGACCGCCAGCGCACGTACGTCCACAACGGCTGGAACATCACCGGCGACACGTTCGTCAGGGACGCCGACGGCTACTTCTGGTACCAGGGCCGGACCGACGACATGATCGTCTCGGCGGGGTACAACATCGCCGGGCCCGAAGTGGAGAGCGTGCTCGCGGCGCACCCGGACGTGGCGGAGGTGGCGGTGGTCGGCGCGCCGGACCCGGACCGCGGCATGATCGTCACGGCGTTCGTGGTGCTCCACCCCGGCGTCCGCGCGGGGCAGTCCGAGGTCGCCGAACTGCAGGAGTACGTGAAACGGACCATCGCGCCGTACAAGTACCCCCGCGCGGTGGAGTTCCTCGACGAACTGCCCAAGACCAGCAGCGGCAAGATCCAGCGCTTCAAGTTGCGCCAGCTCACCGAGAGCCGTGGTCCGAGCAGTCCCCACCCTTGGCCGGGCCCCAAGGCATGACGTCCACCGCCGAGATGTCGGGTAGCGGGACGTCCGAGCCCGACCGCAACCCGGCCAGCAGCAGAGCGAGCGGACGGCGCCAGCCGTCGGCCGGGTCGGTGGTCGCGCGCACCGTGCTGATCAGCATGTACACCACCATCGGCAGGTCGCTCGGGCGCAGGTCCGGGCGGACCACCCCGGCGGCCTGAGCGCGTCCCACGATGGTGGTGAAGTCGTTGAGGAACCGGTTCTTCAGCCCGACCAGCATCGACCGGGGGTCGTGCACCGCCTTGATCACCGGGTGGGCCTGCCCCATGACGGTCAGCGCGGCCTCAAGGGCAGTGACCACTGCCCGCCAGGGGTCCTCATCGACGAGCGCGCTGGCCACCGCGGGCTGGATAGAGTCCGCGTATCGCCATTCCATGATCGCCAGGAGCAGGTCGCTCTTGCTGGGGAAGCGCCGGTAGAGAGTCGCGACGCCGACTCCCGCGCGCCTGGCGATCTCCTCGAGCGGGACCTCCGCGCCCGACTCCCCGAAGGCGCGCCAAGCCGCGCGCACGATCAGTTCCGCGTTGCGCGCCGCGTCCACCCGCAACGGGCGCTGCGATGGGCCGCTCATATCCGGCAACGCTAACAGACTGATAGCCAACTACCACTTGTGCTAGCGTGGCTGTAAACGATAGGTCCATATCACTTATCGGAGGGGTCATGACACAAGCGCCCGAAATCCCGATCCAGGCGAGGCGGGACAAGTTCGCCCCGGTTCCCGAACTGATCAGGCTGCGGGAGGAGCAGCCGGTCACGCGGGTGGAACTGGCGATCGGCGGGGAAGCCTGGTTGGTCACGCGCTACAGCGACATCAGGGAGGTGCTCAGCGGGTCCGGCAGGTTCAGCAACGCCCCGATCGGCCCGTTCAGCGAAGGGAACAAGGGCCGCAGCGGGTTCCTGCTCGGCTACGACGCGCCCGAGCACACCCGGCTGCGCAGGATGCTCACACCCGAGTTCACCGTCCGGCGCATCCGCAGGCTGCAACCGCGGATCGAAGCGATCGTCACCGAACACCTCGACGCGCTGGAGCAGGCGGGCCCGCCCGCCGACCTGGTGCCGACGTTCGCACTGCCGATCCCGTCGCTGGTGATCTGCGAACTGCTGGGCGTGCCGTACGAGCACCGCGACGAGTTCCAGGAGACAGCGAAGGTCCGGCTGGACATGGGCCGCGACATGAGCGAGCGGGTGGCGGCGATGGAGGCGTCCCGCGCCTACATGGCCAAGCTCGTCGAAGAGGCCCGCAGGAACCCGGGCGACGACATGATCGGCATGCTGGTCCGCGACCACGGCGACGACGTCGACAACCGCGAACTGACCGGAGTCGCCGACCTGCTGCTGCTGGCCGGGCACGAGACAACGTCGAACATGCTCGCCATGGGCACACTGCTGTTGCTGCGCCACCCAGAACAAGCGGCGGCCGTGCGCAACGGGGAACGCGTCGACGAGGCCATCGAGGAGATGCTGCGCTACCTCTCGATCGTCCACACGGGAGTGTTCCGCACCGCGATCGAGGACGTGGAGCTGTCCGGGCAACGGATCGCCGCCGGGGACATCGTGATGTGCTCGCTGCCGTCGGCCAACCGCGACCCGGCGCTGGGTGAGGACCTGCAGACGTTCGACATCACCCGCAAGATCTCCGCCCACATGGCGTTCGGGCACGGCCTGCACCACTGCCTCGGCGCACCGCTCGCCCGGATGGAGATGAAGATCGCCTACCCCGCACTGCTGAGCCGGTTCCCGAAGCTGGCACTGGCCGTGGACTACGACGAGGTGCCGTTCCGGTCGTACTCGTTCATCCACGGCGTGGAATCGCTGCCGTTGACCTGGTAGCGGCACATGCCCGCACTGGATCAGGTCCCCGCGCCGGGAACCATCGGTTCGCGCCAGCCGACCTGTGGGGTGGACGAGGCGAAGGAGTGATCCAGTGCGGGTGCAGACGCTGCTCTTCGACGGTGTGGAGGAACAGGACTTCATCGCGCCGGTCGAAGTGCTCGGGCTGGCGGGGAAGATGGGCGCGGGGTTCACCTCGAAGCTGGTGACCACGGGTCCACCGGGCACGGTGACCTGTATGCACGGTACCCGGGTCGAGGTGCCGAACGGGTGGTCGCCGCAGGACGCGGACATCCTGATCGTCCCCGGCGGCGGGTACACCGACCGCACCGGTCCCGGGGTGCACAGGCTCATCGCGGACAAGGGCTTCCTTGCCACGTTGGCGGCCGTCAAGGCGTTGCCGGTCGGGATCTGCACCGGTGTGATGGTGTTGTCCGCGGCAGGCATCACCCGGGGCCGCCCGGCCACGACGCACGCCGGGGCGAAGGCCGAACTCCAGGCGCAGGGCGCCAAGCTGGTCAACGCCCGTGTTGTCGACGACAGGACGTTGATCACCGGCGGCGGCATCACCTCCGGTCTCGAAGTGGCGCTGTGGCTCGTCGAACGGTTCGTCGGCGCCAAGCAGGCCCAGCGGGTGGAGACGGTGCTGGAGTACGAGCGCCGCGGCAGCGTCTGGCGCAGCAGCTGACCTCACACCTGGGTGAACGCGAGCTTCGCACCGAGCGCGACGAACGACACGGCGAAGAACCTTCGCAGCCACGCCATCACGCGGGGCCGTGAGATCACGTGGTCGCGCATGGCCGCCGCGAAGATCCCGTACAGCGCGAACACCACGAACGTCAGCAGCATGAACACCAGGCTCAGCTCGACCATCCGCCAGAGCTGCCCCGGGTCGCCCACGCTGACGAACTGCGGCAGGAACGCCACGAAGAAGATCGTCAGCTTCGGGTTCAACAGGTTCAGCAGGACCGCCGAGACGATCACCTTCGTGGCGGACACGGGCTGCGTCTGCGCCTGCTCGACCACGAGCGCGCCCTTGTCCCGCAGGGTGCTCCAGGCCATGTAGACCAGGTAGGCCACGCCGAGGTACTTGACGAGCTCGAACGCCAGCGCGCTGGTGTGCAGCAACGCGGCGAGGCCGGTGATGGTGGCGACCATGTGCGGGACGATGCCCAGTGTGCAGCCGAACGCCGCGATCACGCTCGCCCGGTGGCCCCGGGCCAGGCCCGTGGCCAGTGTGTAGAGCACGCCCGTGCCGGGCGTCGCCACGGCGATGAGGGTCGTGACCAGGAAAGCGATGCTCATGGCGTTCACTGTGCTGCCACAATGGCCCGATGAGTAGGGCCAAACCACGCCCCGCTGAGGGGTCCATAACGGGGTCCGCAACGCGGGGGTCGGACTTCCTCCAGCTCACCATCGCCGACGCGCCCGCCGGCGGCCGCGCCGAGTGGCTGGCCGGACAACTGCGGCTGGCGATCTCCGACGGGCGGCTGCCGGTGGGCAGCAGGCTGCCCGCGACCCGGGTGCTCGCGGCCGATCTGGAGGTCTCGCGGGGCGTGGTCACCGAGGCCTACCAACGCCTGGTCGAGGACGGCCACGTCGCCGGTCGCGGTCGTGGCGGGACCGTGGTCGTCGCCGTGCCCGTCGCGGCGCCGACCGTCCGGACGTACCAGCCGCCGTCGACCGCGGACGTGTTCGCGACCGACCCGGCGGACGACGTCTTCGACTCGTTCCGCGCCGCCGCCGCGCGGTTCGACCTCTCCCCCGGTGTCCCCGACCTCGCGGCGTTTCCCCGTTCGGCGTGGCTGCGTGCCGAGCGGACGGTGTTCAACGCGGTGGAGCCCGCGGCGCTCGGGTACGGCGATCCCCGTGGCACTCCGGCGTTGCGGCTCGCCGTGGCGACCTGGCTGGCGCGGACCCGTGGGATCAGGGTGGACCCGGCCGAGGTCCTCATCGTCGCCGGTGTCGCGCAAGCGCTCGGTCTGGTCGCCAAGGTGCTGAGCGAGGACGGCATCACGCAGATCGCGGTGGAGGACCCGGGATCGTTGGGCGTACGGCAGCACCTGCGCAACGCGGGCATGGAAACCCCTCCTGTTCCGGTGGATGATGCCGGGTTGCGCGTGGATGTCCTGCGGGACAGCGGAGTCGGCGCGGTCATGATGACCCCGGCGCACCAGTTCCCGACCGGCGTCGTCCTCGACGGCGAACGCAGGCGCCAGCTGATGAGATGGGACGGCCTGATCGTCGAGGACGACTACGACGCCGAGCACCGCTACGACCGGCCGCCCGTGTCCGCGCTGCGATCCATGGTGTCCGAGCGCGTGTTCTACGCGGGCAGTGTGTCCAAACTGCTCGCTCCGGCGCTGCGGGTCGGCTGGTTGCTCGTCCCGGCGAGGTACCGGGACGCCGTGATCGCCGCGAAACGCCTCGCCGACCTCGGCAACGCCGCCCTGCCCCAACTGGTTCTGGCCGAGCTGATGTCGTCCGGCGAACTGGAACGACAGCTGAGGTACCTGCGCAGGCGCCACGTCCGGCGCCGCGACGCGATGGTCGACGCCGTCCACGCCCACCTGCCGGGTGCTGTGGTGCACGGCGCCGCCGCCGGGCTGCACCTGATGATCACACTGGACACCCCGCGTTCCGATGTGGACCTGGCCGCCGCGGCGCTACGGCACGGCGTGAAGGTGCAGCCGCTTTCCTGGCACTGTCAACGGCCGCACCCGCCGGGCCTGATCCTCGGCTACGCGGCCAACACACCGAGCGACATCGCCGCGGGCGTCGCCACGATCGGCCGGGCTATCCGAGCCGTTCGACAGCGGCGAGCATGACATCCCAGAACTCCGCGCGATCGAGGTCCAGCGCGACGCGTGCGTTGGCGGGTTTCCCGGTCACACCGTGCAGATCCACCACCGTCGCACCACGGGTGTGCGTCCCGGTCAACTCGACGGCGATCGGGGCGTCGACGAACCTCAGCAACTCGGGCGCCGCGACCGCGGCGACCGCGACCGGGTCGTGCACCGGCGGGTCGGGCATGCCGAACACCTCGTCGTAGGTGGACGCGAAGAACCGGAGCAGGTCGCCCATGCGGTCGGCGATCGGCGTCCGCATCGCCCTCAGGCGCTCGAACACGTCCGGTGTGGCCGTGGCCTGGTGGGTGACGTCCAGTCCGCACATCGTGACCTCCAGGCCGCTGGACAGCACGACGTCCGCGGCCTCCGGGTCGGCCCAGATGTTGAACTCCGCCAACGGCGTCCAGTTGCCACGACCGCAACTGCCGCCCATGAACGCGACGCGTGGCCGCAGATCCGGCCGTTTGCGCAGCAACGCGGCCACGTTCGTCAACGGCCCGGTCGCGACGATGGTCACCGGCCCGGCTTTGTCGAGCAAACGCTCGGTCAGGGTCACCGCGTCCTCGTCGGCCAGCAGGTCGGCTGGTTCGGGTAGGTCGGTGCCGTCGAGCGCGCTCTCGCCGTGGATGGATGGCGCGTTCCCGGCCGCTGGCTGCGAGAGACCCGCGGCGACGGGAACGTCGATGCCCGCCAAGGCGCAGACGCGCAGCGCGTTGGTGGTCACCTTGTCCAGCGGGCCGTTGCCCGCCACGGTCGTGATCGCGCGCAGGTCGATCGCCGGGTGCGCGGCGGCGAGGAGCATGGCGAACACGTCGTCGTGGCCGGGGTCGCAGTCGAGCACCACGGGGATCATGGTCGGCAACGATAGAGTGCGGGCCATGTTCCTCCCGTCGCACACCACGCTGGACGTCCGGGACCCGGCAGTCGCGATCCTCCCCGTCGGCAGCCACGAACAGCACGGGCCGATCCTGCCGCTGGCCACGGACACGATGATCGCGTCGACCGTGGCCCGCGCGCTGAGCACGGCCTACCCGGTGTTCGAACTGCCGCCGATCACCATGTCCTGTTCCCACGAACACGCGGCGTGGCCGGGAACCGTGAGCATCACGGCGCCGACCCTGTACGCCGTCGTGCGGGACGTCGCGGACTCGCTGCGCCGGTCGGGGGTGGACAAACTGGTGCTGATCAACGGGCACGGCGGCAACTACGTCCTGTCCAATCTGGTCCAGGAATCCAGCGGCATGGCCCTGTTCCCCACAGAAGCGGACTGGCAGAAGGCGCGGACCGCGGGCGGGATCGAGACGCCGATGGTCAGCGACATGCACGCGGGCGAACTGGAAGTGTCGATCCTGCTGCACGCCCACCCGGAGGTCGTGAAAGCGGACTACGCGGATCACGACCACCTGGCGGACGAGCGCGACCACATGCTGACACTGGGTCTCGCGCCCTACACGACGGCCGGCGTCATCGGCCGCCCGTCCAAAGCAAGCAAGGACAAGGGAAGCAAGGTCCTGGACAGTCTGGTCACGACGTTCGCCGGAGTCCTCGAAGCCCTGGGCTGAGACCGCGCCGCCCCCGCCAGGGTGGCGCGGGTGCTCAGAGGATGTCGTCGAGTTGGGGCAGGTGGTGGTCGAGCCGTTCCCGCTTCGCCTTCAGGTACGGCAGGTTGTCGTCGTTCACCTCGATCAGCAGGGGCACCTGCTCGGAGATCCTGATCCCGTACTCGCTCAGTGACTCCACCTTGTGCGGGTTGTTCGACAGCAGCCGGATCGACTGGATTCCCAGGTCCTGCAGGATGTCCGCGGCCGCCTGGTAGTCGCGGCAGTCGACCGGCAGGCCGAGCGCCACGTTCGCGTCCACGGTGTCCATGCCTTCTTCCTGCAGGCGCATCGCCTTCAGCTTCGCCAGCAGGCCGATCCCACGTCCTTCATGGCCCTGTAAGTAGATCAGGATTCCCGCGCCCTCGGCCACGATCGCCCGCATCGCCGCGGCCAACTGGTCCCCGCACTCGCACCTGGTGGACGCGAAGACGTCACCGGTCAGGCACTCCGAGTGCACTCTGGTCAGCGGATCGCGCCCTTTCGTGACGTCGCCGTACACCAGCGCCATGTGCTCGTGCCCGAACGTCGGGTCCTGGTAGCCCACCGCGTTGAAGTCGCCGTAGCGGGTCGGCAGGCGTGTTTCCGCCGCACGTCGGGTGAATCCGGCAAGTTCGGTCATAGTGCCTTTTCCAATCTCCGCAACACCGGTGTACGCAGGAGCAGCACTCCGGCACCGGGCAGGCTCGCGACGAGCGCCAGCACCCCGTACACCACCGCTGTGGTCAATCCTTGTGCGGCGCCCAGCCCGGCGGCTGAGAACACCACCGCGGCAACGCCTTCCCTGGGCCCCCAACCCCCGATGTTCACCGGCAGTCCCATCGCCAGCAGCGACAGCACCATCAGCGGCACCAGTTGCGCGATCGGCGCGGTCGACCCGACCGCGTGCGCGGCCACGACGAACAGGGTGATGTGCCCCGCCAGTGCCGCTGCCGACAGTAGCGTGATTCCGGGCCACGCGTCGCGGGCGAGCAGTCCCGCGCGGATGTCGGCGATGGTCCGGGACAGTCCGGTGTTGGCGCGCGCCCAGCGTCGCGCGGCGACAAAAGCCGTCGCGATCACCGCGATCACACCGAGGACGATCAGGATGATGTCCCGCGGCAATCCCAACGACGGCACTGCCAGCAACACGGCCACCCCGGCGACGATGATCACGGCCTGACCCGCGATCCGTTCCAGCACAACAGCTCGCACGCCTCGCCCGAGGTCGCCTTCCTGCTGCCCGTGTTCGACCGCGCGTTGTACGTCACCGAGCACGCCCGCGGGCAGCACCGCGTTGAGGAACAACGCACGGTAGTAGTCCAGCACCGCCCGCGACAGCGACAAGTTCAAGCCAAGGCGGCGAGCCACCAGGCACCAGCGCCACGCGCTGAGCACAGTGGTCGCCAAGCCGATCCCCAATGCCGCGAACACCTCGCCGAAGGTGATCACGCGCAGCCCGTCCACAAAGCTGCTGGTACCCAGTTGCAGGAACAACGCAACCATGATTCCCGCGCCGATCAGCAGCTTCGCCCACGCCCAGACGTTCTTCTTCATGCCGCACCCGCCGGAAGCGCGAGCAGGTCCTCGTGGTGGACGACGATCGCCAGCTCGCTGTCGCCGAGCCTGCGTTCCAGGTAGGCATCGGCGTGTTCGGCCAGCTCCGGCTGTTCTTCCACCGCGGCCGCCACCCAGCCGCGCAGCCACTCCGCGATCAGGGCGGCGTCGTCGCGGCCCAGCCGCCATGGGCTGGGCCTGCGGTGCACGGTCGCGCCCTGTCGTTGGAACAGCTCCGCCGCGGTACCGGCGGCGTCCGGCCCGAGCAGGCGCCTGCCTTGCGTGACCCGCCGCTGGTGGGCGTTGAACGCCTTCGAGACCTCGTCGTCGAACTCGTCGAACGGGTCCAGCTCGACCTGTCCGACCACCGACAGCGCGAACAGCACCGGGGTCTTGGCGCACGCCTCGGCCAACGCGGCCAGTTCCTCCGCGGTCAGCAGGTCGAGCAGTGCCGACGCGGTCACCAGCGACGTCCCGCTCAGGTCATTGACCCGTAACCGCGTGATGTCCTGGAGCTCACCGGTCACGGTCACCCCACGCGGCATCCCGGCCACCGCACGCGACAGCAGACCGGGGTCGCGGTCGTGCAGGATCCAGTGCTGCGGGCCGGGCAGCCGGGCGGCCAGCCACCGCCCCATCGAGCCGATCCCGCAGCCCAGGTCGCGGATGATCAGGCCGGGCCGGTCGCCGAAGTGCGCCCGCAGCGACTGGGCCAGCTCGTCCGACCGGGCCGCCGCGTCCGCGTCCTCGCGCAGCGACAGCCACTCGGCCGGGTACATCGTGCTGTTGCTTATCTGCGACATGCCGGTTCCTCCAGCTCTGCCAGTACATCCCGCAGGTGCAGCGCCGCGGTGTCCCAGTCGGTCAGCGTCGCGCGCCTGGCGTGTGCCGACGCCCGCAGCGCGTCGCGCAGTTGCTCGTCGGTCAGGAAGCGGCGCAGCGAGTCAGCGAACTGCCAGGTGAGGATGCCGGGCACGGTCCCGTCGGGCGCGTGCCCGACGGTTTCCGGGATCGCGCTGACGTTCGTGGCCAGTACCGGGATCCCCCGCGCCAGCGCCTCCGTGAGGACCATCCCGTAGGTCTCGGTGCGGGACGGCAGCACGAACAGGTCCGCTGCCGCGTACGCCGCGTTCAGCTCGGCGCCGGTCTTCGGCCCGGCCAGCGTGACCCGGTCGGCCAGCCCGTGTTCCTTGATCATCGTGCTCAGCCGCAGCACGAACTCGCTGTCGCGCCGCAGCGAGCCGACGAGTTCGCAGCTGAACGGCAGGTCACGCACGCTGGCCAGCGCCTCGACGAGCCGGTCCTGACCCTTGCGCCGCGTCACGGCGGCCACGCACAGCAACCGCGAGCCGCAGTCCGTGCCGAGCGCGAGCGGCGCGGGATCAGTGCCCGGCGGCACGGCGTGCACGCGGCCTGGGTCCAACCGGTGGTGTGACACGACACGCCGTGCCGCCCACGGGCTGGTCGCGATGACCATGGTCGCGGCCTGCAACGTCTGGCGTTCGCGGGCGTCGAGGTCCGCGGCGAGGTCGGGTTCGATGCCGGTCTCGTCCGCGAGCGGCAGGTGCACCAGCACCACCAGGCGTAACCGCCGGGCTTGCGCGGCCACGACATCGGGGACGCCACACGCCACCAGCCCGTCGATCAGCACCGTGGCGTCATCGTCGAATCCGGCGAGGACGTTCGCCAACTCCCGGCGTGCGGTGCCGTCCGGTGTCGGCCACGTCCCCGCGACCGCGACCTCGTTGGCGCCCAGGGCGGTGCTCATCCGTCGGTCGTAGACGTTGCCGCCGCTGGGCACCGATCTGTCGTCGATGTCGCCCGGAACGACGAAGCCGATCACAGTGATGACTCCGGGGATGACTCCGGGGATGACTCCACGGCACGACGGTAGCTCGCCCACGCCACATGCGACTCGTGCAGGGTGACGGTGATCTCCGCCAGCCCACGCGCGCCTTCGCCGAGCTTTCCGTCGCCGATCCGCTCGACCAGCCGGTCCGCGATCACCTTGGCCAGGAACTCGGTGGAGGTGTTGACGCCCTTGAACTCCGGCTCGTCGTCGAGGTTGCGGTAGTTGAGCGGCGCGAGCACGTCCTTGAGCTGCTCGGTGGCCAGTCCGATGTCGACGACGATGTTGTCGTCGTCGAGCTCGGCACGGTGGAACGTGGCATCCACGAGGAACGTCGCGCCGTGCAGCCGCTGCGCGGGTCCGAAGACCTCGCCTTGGAAGCTGTGGGCGACCATGACGTGATCGCGGACGGTGATGCTGAACACCCGGGGGCCCTCCCATTCGGTTCGAACTCGTCAACCGTCGTACCTAATACGGTGGCAAAGGCCGGGTAGTTCACCGCTCGCGAGAGAACTCAGCACCGCAGGTAGATCGCCGAACGGGAATTCCCCACTGATCAGGATGTCGAAACCCGGATCGGCCAGCAGGTCCATCGCGACCGCCAGCCTGTCGGCGTAACCGCGGCTGCCGCGCCGCGCCTGGGCCACCGCCCCGACCTGGCTGGCCCGGATGGTCAACCGCCGGGAGTGGAACCACTCGCCGAGCGGCACGCTCACCCGCCGGTCGCCGTACCAGCTCAGCTCGATCACCTCGCCGTCCTCGGCGAGCAGTTCCAGTGCCCTGGCCAGGCCCGCTTCGGACGCGGTGGCGTGCACGACCAGGTCACACCCGCCTTCGGCGTCCTCCGGCGAGGTGAACTCGACGCCCAGCGCCGCGGCGACCTCGGCCTTGGCGGGGTCGGAGTCGACCAGTTGCACCCTCGTCGCGGGGAAACCGGCGATGATCTTGGCGACGGACGCGCCGACCATGCCAGCGCCGATGACGGCGATCCGGTCGCCGACCAGTGGCGCGGCGTCCCACACCGCGTTCACGGCCGTCTCCACGGTGCCTGCCAGGATCGCTCGCTCCGCCGGGACGGTGTCCGGCACGACGGTGACCGCCGTCACCGGCACGACGTAACGTGTCTGGTGTGGATAGAGGCAGAACACCGTTCTGCCTGCGAGGTGCGCGGGTCCGTCCTCGACCACGCCCACGTTCAGGTAGCCGTACTTGACCGGTCCGGGGAAGTCGCCCTCCTGGAACGGCGCTCGCATCGCCGTGTACTGGCTCGGCGGCACCTCGCCGCGGAAAACAAGGGTTTCGGTGCCGCGGCTCACCCCGCTGAAAAGAGTTCGAACCAACACTTCGTCTGACGCGTGTTGATGCACATGAGCAGGTTCGATCTCGCCGTGACCAGCCGAACGCACCCAGAACGCCCGTTCCATCCGTTCTACCCTCCCTTGAGGCTTTCGATCACCTTAAGTAGTGGGAGGGCCGCGTTGGCCTACGAGCCCCTCGTGGGGGTGGTAGCGCAGTTACTGCTGGTAACCGCGCTGGCCATGGTCACGCCGTTGGGCTTCGAGGGGTGGCTGGCCGGCGCGACCTACGCGGTCGTGCTGGGCGGGTGGCTGATGACGGCGTTGTTCCGTGCCGGAGCGGAGACGGTCGGCGCGGCCAACCGGGTGACGCTGGCTCGGGCTGGGCTCGTCGGCAGCGTGACCGCCATCGTGATCGACTCGTTCTGGCGGCCTGTTCCCCTGACCCTGTTGGCGGTGATCGCGGCAGTCGCGTTGGTCGGCGACGCGATCGACGGCCAGATCGCCCGCCGGACCGGATGCGTCACGCCTTTGGGCGCACGGTTCGACATGGAAGTGGACGCGTTCCTGATCCTCATCCTGAGCTTGTTCGTGGCGAAGTTCCTCGGGCCGTGGGTGTTGCTGATCGGTGCCATGCGGTACCTGTTCGTCGCGGCCAGTTGGGCTTTGCCGTGGCTGACCGCCGCACTGCCGCACAGCATGGCGCGCAAGACCGTCGCCGCGATGCAAGGAGTTGTGCTCGTGGCCGCCGCGTCCGGTTTGCTGCCCGCCACGGTGTCGTACATCGTCACGGGCATCGCGCTAGGCGCTCTGTCGTGGTCGTTCGGCCGGGATGTGCACTGGTTGTACCGGTCGCGCGACGTCTGACAGCACGTTGAGGATGTCGATGTCACCGATGTCGACCCGGCGTCCCCGGCCGCGCACGACCAGCGGGACGCCGAGGACGTCGGCCATGTGCAGGCCGCGCACCACCACGTCGTCCACTGTGTCCAGCACGAGACCGCGGCTGTGCTCGATCACCGTCGAGGTCAGCGTGATGTCGCGCGAACCGCTGAGCACCCTGATCCCGCCGCACGGTCGCGGGTGCAGGAACGTGAACGTCCCCGCAGCGACCGAACCCGTGTCGTAGCCGTAGACCGCGCAGTCCTCAATGGACACGTGAGCCGAGTTGGTCAGCCGGATCCCGTGACCACCGCACGCGTTGACGAGCACGCGGGAGATGGTGATGTCACGGCAGTCGTCCAGCACGATCCCGTCGCCGTCGGTGTCGATCACCATGTCCTCGATCGTCACGCCGGTCAGGCCGGTCAGGTGCAGTGTGCTGCGCAACGTGATCATCGCCTGGCATTCCTTCGTCGACGCCGAGCCGGGGATGGCGAAGGTGCCGGTGCGGGCCGGTCCAGTCGACTGCTGGGCACCCCCAGGCCCAGCAGTGCGACCAGCCACAGGCCGATCACCAGGTATCGGTGCTGGACGCACCAGTGGGCGATGACGTGCACCTGTGGTTCCCCCCATCTCGGAATGGCTCGTCTCGAACCGACCGCTCAAGCACAGCGGGTGACCGGGTCACACCGGCAGTCCGTTAGCTCACCAACGGCACGGCCGAAGGTCATCGACCGGATGACTTTCGTCAGGTCTTGCGGCGAACCCCGTCGCCGGCGGGGGCGCGGCGAATAACGTGGGGTTCGTGACCGTGACCCGAGACCGGCTGTTCGACGTCCTCTCCCTGGCCGGAGCGACGTCGTTGCTGGTCGTGTCGCTGGTCGGCTCGCCAGGTGGCGTCGCCTACACCGCGGTGGGCACGGCGATCCAGGTGATGGCCGTGGGGATCCTGGTGTTCCGCCGCAAGGCACCGCTGGGGATCCTCTGGTTCACGGTCGCGACCTCGGCGGGCATGACGATCACCGAACTGGCCGCGCCGGGAACGGTGATCGACCTCGCCCGTGACGAAAGCACACTGTGGATACCGCAGGCAGTCACGCCGTTCGTGGTGTGCACCGCGATGGCCTCCACCCACGTCCGGGCGGCGTGGTTGCCCGCCGGGCTGCTGCTGGTGCTGGCGGTGCGGCCATGGGAGCTCACCGGCGCCCGGCTGGCCACGTCGTTGCTGTTGATCGCCGTGCCTTCGGTGATGGGCATGACGTTCGGGGCGCGGGATCGCGTGTACCAGCTGCGGATGGAGTCGGCGAGGGCGGAGGAACGCGCCAGGCTGGCGGCCGAGATGCACGACGTCGTCACCCACCGCGTGAGCCTGATGGTGTTGCAGGCCGGTGGGCTGGAGATGACCGCGAAGGACGCCGAGACCCGCCGCGCGGCGGAGGAACTGCGGGCCAACGGCTGCCAGGCGCTGGAGGAACTGCGTGAGGTCGTCGCGATCCTGCGCGCGGACGTCGGCGAGGGCCAGGGAACGGTGACACAGGCCCCGGTGCCGGAGTTGTCCACGTTGGTCGCCGAGTCCACCTCGGTCGGTGTCCCGGTGGAGTTGGTCGAGGCAGGCGCCGCGGACCAGGCGTCACCGGTCGTGCGGCGCGCGGCGCACCGGATCGTCCAGGAAGCGCTGACCAACGTCCGCAAACACGCGCCCGGCGCGGCTGTGCGCGTGCAGATCGACTACGGACCGTCGGACACCAAGGTGTCGGTGCGCAACACCGCGCCGGACCGCCCGGCAGACCCGGACCTGACCTCGGCCGGCTCCGGATCGGGGCTGGACAACCTGCGCGAGCGGGTCAGCATGATCGGCGGAACACTGGACGCCGGACCGTCCCCAGAGGGCGGTTTCCACGTGTCGGCAACCCTGACGGAGCCCGCATCATGATCAACGTCCTCGTCGTGGACGACGACCCGTTGGTGTGCGGCCACCTCCGCACGATCCTCCGCGCGGCGGAAGGCGTGACTGTGGTGGCGGAGGCCTACGACGGCGCCGAAGCCGTCGAGGCCGTCCTGCGGCACAAGCCGGACGTGGTGCTGATGGACCTGCACATGCCGGGCGTGGACGGACTCACGGCGATCCAGCGGATCAGCGAACTCGACCAGCCGCCCGCGGTGGTCGCGCTGACGACGTTCGACGGCGACCACTACATCCTGCGCGCCATGCGCAACGGAGCAGCGGGGTACCTGCTGAAATCCACGCCGCCCAAGGACCTGATCGGCCTGGTCCGGGTCGCCGCCGACGGCCACACGGTGATGTCGCCGACCGTGTCCCGCAAGCTCGTCGCGCACGCGGCGGACCGCCGTTCGTCCACATCGGAGTTGCTCGCCGCCCTGACCGAGCGGGAGTCCGAGATCCTGGCGTGCCTGGGCAACGGCCTGTCCAACGCCCAGATCGCCACCAGGGTCCACCTGAGCGAGGGCACAGTGAAGAACTACATCTCGCAGATCCTGCTCAAACTCCGCTGCGCCAACCGGACTCAGGCCGGACTGCTCGCCTACGACGCGGGTCTGTGCTAGTTCGCAACCACTAGAGCTGCTTGATCACCGCTGTGGTCTTTCCCGCGATCGTTCCGGCGAGGTAGCGGCTGAAACCGGGGACCCGGGCCAGGCGCATCGCGGCGCGGCGGATGCGGAGGTGGTGCTCCGAGGCGGGCAGGAACCAGCGGGCGCCGTTGCGGGCTACCTGTTGCTTCTCCTCAACGACCGGGCGCCATATGTCCTCATAGCGAGCCAAAGCCTCGGGTACGGAGGCTTTCTTGTTCAACTGCGCGGCGAGGAGGTACGCGCCCGCCATGCCCAGTGACGCTCCCTGGCCTGCGAGTAGCGAGACGGCGTGGCAGGCGTCGCCGATGAGCACGACGCGGTCCTTGCTCCACGTCGGCAGCACTGTCTGAGCGACCTGGTCGTAGTAGATGTCCTGGGTGTCCGGGCAGGCGTCGATGGCTTGGGGGACAACCCAGCCCAGGTCCGCGTACGTTTCACGGATCGCTGCCGCCGGGTCCTGCGGCAGGGTGGCGTGTGGTGCGCGGTGCACGGTGAAGGCGGCGACCCGGCCGTCTCTGAGCGCGTAGAAGCCGAACTGTTTGCCGACGGTGTCCGTCAGGCAGAAGCGGTCGCCGACCTGGGCGTGGATGGCGTCGTTGTCGAAGACGTACGCCGCCGTGTGGAAGCCGAGGTAACGCACGCTGTCGCCGTTCCCGAAGGTCATGGCGCGCACTGCCGAGTGGATGCCGTCCGCGCCGACCAGGAGGTCCGCGACGATCGTGCTCGTGTCGGACAGGGTGATCGTGACGTGCTCCGGTGCCCGCTCGATGTGGGTTATCGAGGTCCCGAACCGCAGGTGCGCCGTGTCCGGCAAGTGTTCGCGCAGCGCCGCTTCCAGGTCCGGGCGCATGATGCTGATCAGTTTGCCGTCGACGGCTTTGGCGAAGGTGTCGAAGGGCAGCCCTGCCCTTCGCCGGCCGGTCTCGTCGACGTACGCCGCCTCGCTCACGCGGTAGCCGACGGATTCGAGCCTCGGCAACAGGCCCATCCTGTCCGCCGCGTCGTAGCCGGGGCCGAAGAAGTCGATCATGTAGCCCTGTGGCCGCGGTCCGGGTGACTTCTCCAGCACGGTCACGTCGTGCCGGTCCGCCAGGTGGTTGGCCAGGGTCAGTCCGGCGATCCCCGCGCCGCAGATGACCACTCTCACCGGGTTCCCCCTTCCACCAGCCGGCGCAGCACCGGCCGGAGATCTGTTCTCGCGGCCGGGTTCAGCGCCCTGTGCAGCATCAGACCGTCGATCGCGGCCACGATCACGGCCGCTGTCTCCTGTGGCGCGACCACTGCCCGGTCGGCCAGCCACTCGGCGAGCCGGTGCTGGAACTCGGCCACCAGTGCGCTGATCGCCGAGCGCAGTTCGTCGTCCCGGGTCGCCGCGAGGTAGGTCTCGATGAACAGCAGCGACGTCGGGTCGTCACCGGAGTACTCGTCCAACGGGTCGAGCAGGGCCGCGATCACGTCCTGCCCGGGTTCGAGGCCGGTGACGGCCGCCCGCATGGTGCCGATGGCGGCCTCGGTGAGCAACGCCCGCAGCGACGCGAAGTGGTAATGGACGACGCCGGGAGCGACGCCCGCGCGCTCGGCGAGCATTCGGGTACTCACCGCTGACCAGCCCTTGTGCACGATCAACTCGGTCGCCGCCGTGATCAGCCGCTGCCGTACGTCCCGGCCTCGCGCGGCCATCGACGACTCCATGCACACTCCCCGGGGCAATTGTCTTGGACACTCGCCTTGGACGACCGTCCAAGGCGTATGACCAACCTACCTTTCGGCACTCGTGGAGTCCAGGCGTTTAGTTCGCGATCACGCGGGGAACCCGTGCTGGGTCTCCACGCCCTGGCATGGACGACACGATCTGCACTGCTGGGAGATATGTATGACCGACGACACCGACGACCCCTCCGCCGTCCCTGAGTCGCAGACCGGCAAGGAGTTGCACAACCTGCGTACCCGCATCGACCAGCAATCCAAGCAACTCACCAGACACGCTCGCGAGCTGACCGCGCTGCACAACGACTTGGCGGAGCTCGACGAGCGCATCGACGCGCACCAACACCGTGAGAACTAAAGGGACGAGCGCGATACGGCAGTGTTCACGGCGGCGGCGAGTCCGATCGCGACGAGGGTGAAGAACGCTGAGACCGCGCCGACCGCAGTAAACCCGCCCATGGTCAACGCGAGGCCGCCGAGCGTGACACCTGCGACGATCCCGAAGTTGAACGCGGCGATGGCGTAGGACACAGCGGCCTCGCCGCGGTTACCTCCGAGTTGGTACACGCGCGCCTGCACAACGGGCACGGACCTACACCGATCTGGAGGACTTCCGCGCCAACAACGGCCTGCTTACCCAGGGCGACACGATGTTGACCCTGCGGGACATCACGTCCGTGCCCGGCGAGGGCGAGGTCGTCGCCGTCACCGGGCACACCCCGTCGACCTGGCAGTGGTGGCTGTTCGGCGGGATCGCCGTGCTCGCCCTTCTCGGCACGGGGATCATTTTTGTGGTTCGACGCCGCAGGGACGCCCGTTATGACGCCGCCCTCGATGCGGCCCTCAAGTCCGAAGAGAGCTGAGCGGTCAGCGTCCCCTTGCCGTGTAGCGGGTGATCAGTCTGCCCACCGTCGCGTCGGGTCTTGGCGGTACGACGCGTCGGCTACATCACTTCAGCGAGACTGCCTCAACATCGATGAGACAGGACACCGGCCACCGGTTTCGTCGATCTCACCATCAACTCGCCTCCCGACTTCGCATCTGATGCGAGAATCCCGCGTCGAGCGCGAACAGGGCCGCACCGCCGCAGGTCATCTCCGTAAAAAGGCGACGACCGCCACGCCACACCGTTCAGACCCTTTGGCTCTCAACGTGGTGAGCTAGGCGGCGCTCACGCAGGTCATGGGCAACCGCCCTTTCCTTGCCGGTTGTCCAGTCCGTTTGAACCTGCCCGGGTCATATCGATATGAGGGATGCTCCGGGCGCCTTCGGCGGCTTTGTGGCCACGGTCAGCACGGGCAACCGTGCTGTGAAAGTACTACCGCTGGTGGGCGAGCGGCTGTTCCGTGTGCGGCACATCCCAGCACGACAACCATCTATTCACGATAGTCGGTTGCAACCATCTATGCCGATTAGCCGGTAAGGTGACGGCATGGCCCGACAACCCGGGGTGCGGGCAGATCTCGATCTGGTCTGCCGGTTCGTCAACACGCGCGGCATCCTGGCCGACAATCCCCATGCCCGCGAGGAGATCGACACGCCGGACACGCTCACGGCATGGTGGGAAAAGCAAGGTTTCACCGACATCGGCACAGCCGATGAGGACGTCACGGAAGCACACGTGATGCGTGAAGGGCTACGCGCTCTGCTGGCCAAGCACAACGACGCGGCCGGACCCGAAGACGAGGGGGCATTGGCCGCCATGCGCACACTGGCCGTGGAACTACGCCTTCAGGCAGATCCGGATGACGACGTGGCGTTCCTCCGCCCTGCCGAGACCGGGACTGCCCGCACGGGTTTGGCGTGGCTCCTGGTAGCGGTGACGCTGGGGCGCGCCGACGGCTCCTGGCCGCGTGCCAAGGTGTGCGCCGACTTGAACTGCCGCGAGGCGTTCCGGGACACGACACGCAACCGGTCCCGGACATGGTGTTCCATGCAGGTGTGCGGCGCTCGCGCCAAACAACGCACCTTCGCCACACGCCACCGCGCCCACCCGGAGTGACCCGTCAGGACGGACGGCTGTCCGGCTTGGACCAGCCGTGGCTTGTCGTGGCACGGAAGAAGTCCGCCGCCGGGCGCTCGACCGGGCGGCCGTCGTACTGCGTGGACAGCACGACCGACGAGCGCATCTCGCCGTGTTTGCCGATGCGCTCCAGCAAGCCCTCGAAGTGTTCGAGTGACGCGGCGCGTACTTTGAGCATCGAGCAGTGGTCACCGCTGAGCTTGTGGATCTCGACGACCTCCGGGTAGTCGGCCGCGGCGCTTGTCTTCAGCAGGCACCTGCCCAGTGAGCAGCGCATCTCGATGAAGGCGGAGATCGGGTAGCCCGCCGTCCGCGGGTCCACTCTGGCGTGGTACCCGGTGATCACCCCGGATTCCTCCAGTCTGCGGACTCGTTCGGCCACCGCGGGCGCGGACAGGTTCACCCTCCTGCCCAACTCCTTGAACGAAAGCCTGCCGTCGTGTTGCAGCCGTTCGACGATGCGCCAGTCCAGCTCGTCGAGGTCTCTTTCCGTTCGGAAGGTCATCGGCCGCATCCTCCTTGCGTCCGCACGGTGCGGCGTGCGCTTTTCCGTACTGTAGTCATTCGAAAACGGCTTGCGCCTGCATAACATCGACGGTCATGGAACTGGGGACCCGGACTCGGCGGCGGTCGATGTCCGCGCTTTTCGTGACTGTCGCGCTCATGAACACCGCGACCGTGCTGGCCAACACGGCCGGGACGTTGATCGCGGCCGATGCCGGTGGACCGGCGGCCAGCGGTTTGCCCAGCGCCGCCGGGGTCGCGGGGACCGCGGTCGGCGCATTGCTGGCCGGGGCGTTGACCGCGCGGCGCGGCAGGCGTTTCGCGTTGCTGACCGGGTACGGTCTTGCCACCGTCGGCGGGCTGCTGGCTTTCGGTGGCGCTGCCGCCGGTGAACTGCTCCTGCTGCTCGTCGGGCTGGTCGCACTGGGGCTCGGCAACGGCGCCGCCCAGCTGTCCCGCTATCTGGCCGCCGACATGTACCCGTTGGAGCGCAAGGGTTTCGCACTGTCCTCGGTGGTGTGGGCCGGTACGATCGGCGCGTTGACCGGGCCGTTGATGATCTCGCCGACCGCGCATGCCGCCGGGTGGCTCGGACTGCCCGAACTGGCCGGGCCGATCCTCACCGCGACGGTCGCGGTGGCGTGCGCCGCGGTCGCCGCCGCTCTCGCACTCCCGGCCGACGAGGTGAGCGAACAGGCCACACACGAAGGGTGGCGGGTGTTCCGGCGGCGTTCGTTACGGCTTCCCTTGGGCGCCATGGTGGCCGCGCAGATCACCATGGTCGCCGTCATGACGATGACGCCACCGCAACTGCACCACCTCGGTCACAGCCTCGACGTCGTCGGCTGGATCCTCGCCGCGCACATCTTCGGGATGTTCGCGTTGTCGCCGTTGACCGGTCGGATCGCCGACCGGATCGGCGGGCGGCGCACCATCGGCATCGGCATCGCCGTCCTGGTGGCCGCCACTGTGCTCGCCTACTTCCTGCCCACCTCGCACGAATCCGGTCTGCCGGTGTCGTTGTTCCTGCTCGGGTACGGCTGGAACCTGATGTTCGTCGGCGGCAGCAGCCTGTTGAGCACGTCGGTGCAGACACGCGCGAAAGGCGCGGTGGACGCGGTGATCTGGGGGTCGTCGGCGTTCGCGAGCATCGGCTCCGGCCACCTGTTCGGCCACGGCGGCTACCCGCTCGTGGCCGCGGTGGCCGGAGTCCTCGCTGTGCTGCCTGTGTTCCTGCTGGTCACACGTGCTTCCGGAACCACTGGGTGAGCAGGTCGTCGACCAGCTTGGCCGACGGGGTCTGCGGCGCGGGCTCGATGCCAGGCTCCTGCGCGAGCGGGTGTGCGAGGCCAGGGATGGTGGCCAGTTCGCCGTTGGGCACCGCATCGGCCAGGTTCTTGGCGTCCTCGCGGAAAATCGGGTAGTCCTCTTCGCCGCTGACCACGAGCAGCGGGACATTACCGAGTTCGCCCGCACGCGCGACGAGGTCCAGCGCGTCGGCTGCGGCAGCCGACTCGTCGGTCCACGTGTACGGGATGCCCACGATCTCCTCGATCAGGGCGACTCCCGTCCGCACCTTGATCAACGCGTTGACCACGGCGCCAGCCTTGAACTCCGCCCTGGTCATGTTCCGCAGGGCGACGAGACCGCCGAGCGACCCGCCCAGCGCGAACAGCGGGCCGTCACCAATGGACAACTGCTTGCGAACTTCCGTCAGCGCGGCGGGAAATTCCTCGACGGCCTGGACGGTGAAGCCCGCGAAGTACTCCAGCACCGCGTCACGCCGTGCTCGCTCGATCACCGCGTCCATGCTGCCGTCGACCATCCTCGCGCCGCAGAACGGCAGGCCCAGGTGCACGCGCCACGCCGGGACGTCGTGCAACGGCAACGCGGCGGCGAAGGCGGCGTCCGACTTCGGTGCGTCGATCATGTGCCAGGACACGAGCAACGCGTCGGTCTCGACCGCTGGTCGCAATGCTGTGTACGGCACGCCCGCGGCAGTGCCAGTGATCACGTCGCCCATGCCGGTCACCCTAAAGGCAGCGCGGTCCCCTGAGCTCCTGGTTTTGCTGTCGGCGTAACCACGGCAGTGATCGCGGCGGCCGCAGCCAGCGCCCGGTGCATCGCCAGTTCCGCGGTCGGTCCCTCGGCCAGCACGATGCCGACACAGCCGCGCTGGTCGGTCACGTGCTCGATGTGATCCCCCACGGCCTTGGTCGGGTACCACTCGGGGTTTCCCGGGTACGCCGCGAGCCGGTCCACGCCGTCGACAGCAGTCAGAACACCTTGCTGTGCCGGGTAAACCAGCGCGAAGGCCACGCCGGGGCCGGTCGGTTCAGCGCCGATGAGCAGAGCTGGCGCCCGGCCGAGCGCCATGTCGATCATCGATTCGTACACGTTCGTGCCGAGGTTGCGGCACAACGCCTCGCCCACCAGAGCACCGCCGATGCGCGGGTTGATCTCGACGAGCTGCGGACCGTCCACAGTGAGCACGAACTCCACGTGCGCGAAGCCCTGTTCGAACTCCACCACGTCGAGCACCTCACTGACCCACCCGGCCACCGAGTCCTCCGGCGGGAACACGACCGGAAACGCCGCCGCGTCCTCGCGGACCCCGGTCACCTGACGGCTGAGCACACCCAGCAGGCGCGTCCGTCCGCCCCACGTGATCGTCTCGGCGCTGTACACCGGGCCTTCGAACAGCGGCTCGGCGAACAATTCGCCTTTCAGGTCGCCGTTCGCCGCCTCCTCGCGTGCCGTGTCCAGCTCCTGCCGGGTACGCACCAGCCACACGTTGCGCGACGAGGTACCCGAGGAATCCTTGAGCACAGCGGGAAGCGTGTCGCCCGGCGCCGGACTCAAGCCGTGCTCATGAAGCCTTTCGCGCACTTCGCGCTTGTCACGGAGGAACAGCGCGGAGTCGACGGACCGTCCGGGCAGGCCGAACCGTTCCGCCAGTTCGGCGCCCGGCACCAGCCACGTGTCGGTGGAGTTGATCAGGCCGTGCAGGTCCGGGATCTGCTTGAGGATCGCCGCACAGGCATCGATGTCGGTGGTGTCGACGTCGAAGACGTCCAGCGCGTCGGCGGACAGCCGGGACAGTTCGTGCCGGTAGATCTCACGGACACCGGTCAGCAGGCACAGCCGTTCGCCGGACTCGGCCGCGGCGCGGACCATGTGCCCGAGGCCGAACGTGAGTGCTTCGAGAGCCACAATGGTCAAGGCAGTTCCGCCTCCCCGGAATTTCGGCGCTTGGTCACCTTGGGCTGGCACCATTCAGTTCGTTGCGTACCGATGGCTGGTTTGCGCCACGTTCCCCTGAGGTGCGGTCGGCTGCCACGCGGCCCGCGTCGGGCCTCGAGGTTGACACAAGGGGTGGCCGCGGGTGCGGTCGCTGAGCACGGTGTGCACGGAGACGATGTCGCTGTCATGATGCCTGTTCTTCCTGTCGCACGGCCGGCCACGCCCGGCGGTGCCACTCCATCGTCGACCACGGCATCGCGAGGTCTTCCAGTGACGTGATCTCCAATGGACTCAACGAGTCCATGTCCGGCGCTTCCTCGTGCCGGGCGAACACCCTGTCCACGTATCGATGTCCGGTGTCCGCGCCGATCACGACGTGGGTCCGGTCCGGGTTTCGCGCCGCCTCCCAGCCCGCGACCAGGTACGCCGCACCGGTGGACAGTCCGGCGAACACCGCGTGCTCGCGCATCAACCCGATCGTCCCGGCCATGGCGTGCCGGAAATCCACCCAGTGGAGACCGTCGTACAGGTGGTGGCGGACGTTGTCGAACCAGATCGAGCTGCCGATCCCGGCGATGATCGCCTCGGGGTCGGTGAACCCCTCGCTGCCGAACGTGACGCTGCCGAACGGCTGCAACCCCAACAGCCGCACGGACGGGTCGGCCCGGCGCAGGGGCTCGACGACCCCGCCGGTGGACGCGCCCGTTCCCACCGCGCCGACCACGGTCAACGGGCCGTCACCGAGCGCGGAAGTGATCAGCTCCGCGAAGTGCTTGTAGCCCTCATAGTGAACACTGTCGTGGTACTGCCGCATCCAGTGCACGTCCGGGCGCTGCGCCAGCAGCTGGCTGACCCGGTGCACCCGGCGTTCCTGGTCGAGCCGCAGCGACTGCGACGGCGGCATCTGGTCGACCGTAGCGCCGAGCAACTCCAGCTGCGCCCGCATTCCCGCATCCACAGTGGTCGAAGCGACGATGTGGCACTTGAGACCGTAGCGGTGACACGCCATGGCCAGCGCCAACGCGTAGATACCACTGGAACTGTCCACAAGTGTCTGTCCTGGGCGGACGACCCCGCGGTCGAGCAGCGTACGGACCGCGCCGAGCGCCGCGTACACCTTCATGGTCTCGAACCGGGCGAGCACTACGTTGTCGGTCAGGCGTACCAGGTCGGGTTGCTTGATCGCGTCGGTGATGTGCTCGTGGACGGTGTTGGTCGGACCTGGGCTCATCGACCGACCGACCTGAGGTACGCGGCGAAGTCCTCGGCGCCCTTGACGTTGCGCGGGCCGCTGACAGCGTCCCCGTAGGACATGACGAAGTAGCGGCCCTGTTGCACTGCCGGGACGGACTTCAGGGCGGGCAGCGATTCGAGGAACTTCCGCTTGTCCGCGGCTGGCTGGTCGGCGTAGTCAACGATGATGATCACATCGGGCGCGGCCTGCACGACCGGTTCCCAGCCGACCGTCGCCCAGCCCTTCCCCAAGCCGTCCATGACGTTGCGGCCACCGGCGGTGTTGATGATGTCGGTGGGCGCGGCGTGCCTGCCCGCCGTGTACGGCTGGTCGGTGCCGGAGTCGTACACGAAGACCTTGGCAGGCTGGGTGTTCGCCGGGACCGACTGCCGCACCTTGGCCACGCGGCCCTTCAACTCGGCCACCAGGTCCGTGGCGCGCTGCTCGACCTTGAAGATCCGCCCGAGGTTCTCCAGGTCGGCGTACAGCGCATCGAGCGCGGGCACGTCGGTTTTCTTGTCACCGTAGTTCCAGCAGGTCTCGGTGTGCATGTAGCTGCGGATGCCGACCTGGTCGAGCAGTTGCGGCGTGATCCCGCGCTCCTCGCTGAACCCCGACCCCCACCCGGCCAGCACCCAGTCCGCCTTGGCGTCGACCACGATCTCCCGCGTGATCCTGGCGGTGCCGAGCCGTTGGACCTTGGTGTAGTCCTCGCGCCACGGCGATCCGGCGATCGACGGGTCGCCGAGCTTGTTCATCACGTAGCCGCGCATGCGGTCGGCCAGGCCGAGCGAGAACATCTTCTCCGCACCGCTGACGTCGTACGCGACCGGTCGCTGCGGCAGCGGGTAGCTGACTTCCTTGCCGCAGTTGGTGACCGTGACCGGTGCGTTCGCCTCCGCCGTCGGTTGCACGGACGCCCCGCACCCGGCCAGCAGGCCCACCGCGAGCACGAGGGCCGATATCCTGGTCACGCTTTCTCCTTGAGGTCGTACAGCAACTGCGGGACACCGGTCCGCGGGTGGGCGACGACGGTCGCGTCCACGCCGAACACCCTGCGGACAAGGTCTGGTGTGAGCACGTCGATCGGGGCCCCGGCGGCCACCAGTTCACCTCCGGCGAGCACGCCGAGGCGGTCGCACGCGGCAGCGGCGAGGTTCAGGTCGTGAATGGCGACGAGCACCGTCAGCCCGGATTTGCCGAGGAACGACAACAGCTCCACCTGGTGGCGCACGTCCAGGTGGTTGGTCGGTTCGTCGAGGACCAGCACCCTGGGCTCCTGGACCAGAGCCCTGGCGATGAACACGCGTTGCCGTTCGCCACCGGACAGCGTCAGGACGCTGCGGTCCTGGAGGTGCAGCACATCCGTCTGGTCCATCGCTTCACGGCACAGGTCGTGTTCCTTGGCCGACAACGGCTGGTTTCCCCGCAGGTGCGGTGTCCGGCCGAGTGCCACCACCTCGGACACCGTGAAATCAAGGTCCGTGCGGTTGTCCTGCGTCAACGCGGCGACGTGTTTCGCGTTGTCCCGCAAGGTCAACGTGGCCACGTCCGTGCCGTCCAGGTACACCGCCCCGGCACTGGGCGTCAGCGCGCGGTAGACGCACCGCAGCGCGGTGGACTTGCCGCTGCCGTTCGGGCCGACGAGTCCGACCACCTGCCCGGAGTCGGCCTCCAGGTGCAGGTCCCTGATCAGCGACTTGCCCGCGATGTCGACCGAGACACCGGTGAGCGCGACGTCCATCAACGACCTCCGAAGAGGTAGCCGCGGCGGCGCATCAACGTGATGAACACCGGGACCCCGATCACCGCCGTGATCACGCCGAGCGGCAGTTCCTCCGGCGCGACGAGGGTCCGTGCCACCAGGTCGGTCCAGACCATGAACACCGCACCGGCGAGCGGCGCGACCGCCAGCACCCGCCGATGCCCCGACCCGACCACGATCCGCACCAGGTGGGGCATGACGAGGCCGACGAACCCGACCGCCCCGCTGACCGCGACCAGCAGCCCGGTCACCGCCGCGGTGAGCACGAACAGCCACCGCCGCAGCCGGACCGCGTCGACGCCGAGGCTCGCCGCGGTCTCGTCGCCCATCGCGAGAACGTCCAACGGCCTGCTGTTGCGCAGCAGCACGACCATCGCGAGCAGCACGGCGACCGCCGCGATCGGCAGCGATCCCCAGTTCGCCCCGCCGAGGCTGCCCATCAGCCAGAACAGCACGGTGCGCGCCGCCTGGCCGTCCGGCGCGAGGAACACAAGCACGCTCATGACGGCTTGAAAGCCGTACGCCAGGGCGATTCCGGTCAACACGAGCCGCAGCGGCGTCAGCCCGGCCTTGCTCATGGCCGCGATGTAGACCAGTACAGAAGCACCCAGGGCACCCAGGAAAGCCGCCGCGGACAACGCGTACACGCCCAGGCTGGCGAACACGCCGAACACCACGACCGCGGTCGCGCCGACGGACGCCCCCGACGAGATACCCAGCACGAACGGGTCAGCCAAAGCGTTGCGCACCAACGCCTGGATCACCACGCCGACCACGCTCAGACCGGCTCCGACCAGAACCGCGAGCAGCACCCGAGGGGTCCGGACCTCCCACACGATGGTGTAGCCGGACAGCTCGTCCGAGGTGATCGTGCCGCCGGTCAACGCGGCACCGAGGTAGCGCAGCACGTCGCCGATGGGGATGACGGACGAACCGAGCGCGATGCCCGCGGCGACGGACACCACGAGCGCCACGGACAGCGTCAGCAGGACCGGGACCAGCCGGACCCGCTCAGCCACGCCGGTAGCCACGAACGATCAACCGCTTCGAGTGGTTGTCGTACGAGCCGCCGTCGAAGTCACCGAAGCACTCGACGTCCTGGAATCCCGCCTGCCGGAACAACTCCCTCAACTCGGCCGCGCTGTACAGGAAACACTCGATCACGGCGTGCCGTGCGGTGTCGCCACGCACCAGTGTCCAGTCGGTGCGCAACCGCGTCCAGTCATCGAGGACGGTGTCGCGCATCACGACGTAGCCGCCGTCGACGTCGACGGTCTTGGGCCTGCCGATCCACCCGGCGAGCACCTCCTTGCCCATCACGTCGACGATCAGCTGACCCCCTGGTGCCAGCGACGTGTACGCGTTGCGCAGCACCTGCAGGTTGTCCCCCGCGTCGGCGAGATAGCCGAAGCTGGTGAACACGTTGAGCGCCACGTCGAACTGCCCGGGTCGGCGGAACTCCAGCATGTCCTCGCAGACCAGGTCCGCGTCCGGGCACGCGGCCTTGGCCTGCGCGAGCATCGCCTGGCTCAGGTCGACACCGGTGACCCGATACCCGCGACGGGCCAGCGGAGCCAACCACAACCCAGGCCCGCAGCACAGGTCAAGCACCCGCGCACCGGGCTGGAACCGCAGCAGCGGCGAGGTGTCGACCAGTTCGGCCGCTTCCGCACCCCGGCGCGGCGGGAACATCGCCTCGGCAAAGCCCGACCACAGATCGTCGTTCTCGTACCACCGCATCCCGCCGGAGCCTCCCGCGCTCGCCAGACTGATTCCGGTGTACAAGTCGGACGCGAAGGCCGACTGGTTCCCAACCCACCGAAATTCCCAGCCCGACGCGACCCGGTGTCCACCATCCGGACACCCCCAGGTGTCGTGAGCGGTTATCGGGGTTCTGGCCCTGCCCATCACTCACGACATGGGGCGGGGCGCATAGCCGCGCCGAGGAGGATCAGGCGGAGGGTTCGCTCGGTCGCGTCGGTGAGCAGTTCGGCCGCGTGGTCGATGGCCTCCGCGAGGGCCACCGGGGCGGGCAGGATCCCGGCGTAGGCGTCGATGCCGATGTCATAGGTGTGCCGGGCGCCGTCGCCGATCGTCCCGGCCAGCGCGATCACCGGTTTGCCGTGTCGTTTGGCGCGGACGGCCACTTCGGCGGGGATCTTGCCGTGGGGTGTCTGGTGGTCGATGGCGCCTTCCGCGGTGATCACCAGGTCCGCTTCGGCCAGTCGCGCGTCCAGTCCGGTGTGGTCGAGCAGTACGTCGAACCGGGGTGTCAGCGCGGCGCCGAGCGCTCCGGCCAGCCCGGCGCCCAGCCCTCCCGACGCCCCGCTGCCGGGCAGTGTGCGCAGGTCCAGACCGCAGTGCCCGGCGAGGACGCCTGCCCAGCGGTCCATTCCGTCCGACAGGGCGTCGACCTGTGGCGGCGTTGCGCCCTTCTGCGGCCCGAACACGGCAGCGACGCTCGTCAGCAGGTTGTGCGGGTTCACGGCGGCGACGATCTCGGTGCGAGCGAGCCGGGGGTCCATCGCGGAGGTGTCCAGTTTGGCCGCCGAGCGCAGCGCGTATCCGCCGCGCCTGCCGATGGGCTGGGCGTCGGCGTCCAAGATCCGGGCACCGAGCGCCTCCAGCGCACCCGCTCCCCCGTCGCAGGTGCCGGAGTCGCCACAGCCGATCAGGATCGTGCGCGCGCCGTGGTCCAGCGCGGCCGTGATGAGCTCGCCGACGCCATACGTCGTGGTCAGCCCTGGGTCGCGGTGTGTTCCGGGCACCAGACGGAGTCCTGCCGCGGCGGCCATGTCGAGCGCGGCCGTGTGTTCGCCGAGGAGTGCGATGTGTGACTCCACGGGCGTCCCGACCGGCCCGGTCACTGTCACCGGCACGACCTGTCCACCGCGTGCGGCGGCGAGTCCCTTGGCCGAGCCCTCGCCCCCGTCGACGAGCGGGACCTCGTCGACCACGGCGCCGGGCACGACACGCCGGATGCCACGGGCGATCGCCGCCGCGACCGCGGGTGCGTCCAGTGATTCCTTGAAACCGCTGGGAGCGACGGTGAACCTCATGACACCTCCATCGGAAGGCCGAACACCGGCCAGACGAACACCGCGAACGCGACGACCAGTGCGGCGATCAACGGTCCGAGCACCAGCGAAAGCCTGACCAGGTCGCGTTTGCGGTATGTGGGGACGTCCTCGGCGGTCGCGAACATCGCGACCGGTTTCGCCGAGGACGGCAGGGTGTGGCAGAACCCGGCCGCCGCGGTGGACGCGAACGCCAGCGCCGCCGGGTTGAGACCGGTCGCCACGGCCACCGGGACGACCAGCGGGACGAGGACGGCGGACCGGGCCGACCGCGACTGCAGCACCAGGTGCGCGGCGGCGCTCACGACCACGACCGTGATCAGCAGCAGCATCGCGTTGCCCGCCGCGCCGCCGAAAGCGGCGTGTCCGAGCCACTGCGCGGCGCCCGAGTGGGACAGTGCGGTGCCGATCACGGCCGTGCTCGCCATGAACAGCAGCAGCGACCACGGGACCTTCGCCAGGGCGGCGCTCATCCCGATCGTGCCGACCTTCGGCGAGGTGATCACGACCGCGCCGACGAGGGCGACCAGTGCGGGATTCAGGAGACCGGTGCACCACAACGCGATCACCACCGTGAGCACGACCGTGACCCGCTTCTGCGCACCGGTGAACGGCTGCTTGTTCAGGTGCACGGGCGGCAGCGCCGCGCGGCGGTGCTCCCGCCTGGTCATCAGCAGGACGACGAGTTCGGCACCCAGGTGCGAGCTGATGACCGCGAACGGCAGGCCGAGCAGCAGCCACTGGCCGAACCCGATCCCCGTACCGGTCAGGCCGGTGAGCAGTTGGCTGGTGATCAGGTGGGCGCCCGCGCCGATCAGGGTGGCGATGGCCGACAGCAGGATCACCGACGGCATCAGCAGCGCCAGCGCCCTGACCACCGCGGGCCGCTCCTTCAACGCCTCGGCCAGTGCCATGAACACGGGCAACGCCAACGCCGCGCGTCCTGACGTCGCCGGAACCGCGAGAGCGGTCAGCACAAGACCCGCCGTGACCAGGTGCGCGAGTTGACGGACCGATCTCGCCCGCGCGATCAGCGCGGCCCCGACCCGCTCGGGTAGTCCTGTCGCCGCAAGCCCCTGTGCGATCACGAACGCGGCGATCAGCAACCAGATCGTGTCGCCGCCCAGCGCCCCGAACAGGTCGTCACGGTGGATGACCCCGGCGAGCACCAACGTGAGCGCTGCCACCAGGCCGACGAACGTGTCGTCAAGCCTGCCGACCATCCACGCGGCAACGGTGACGCCGAAGATCACCAGCGTGAGGACTGCCGTGCCTGTCATGCAGTCCACTGTGCACAGCGGCGCTGAAGCCCAGATGACAGGCGGATGAGAGGATCTTCATCAGGACAGCCGGTAACCCATTCCCCGGACGGTCTCGATGTGCTCCGCACCGATCTTGCGGCGCAACGTCCGCACGTACACGTCGACGACGTTGGATCCGGGGTCGAAGTCGTATCCCCAGACGTGCGATAGGATCTGTTCCCGGGTCAGCACCTGGCCCGGGTGCCGCAGGAACAGCTCCAGCAACGCGAACTCGCGCGCCGTGAGGTCCTCTGTGGACTGTTTGGTGGTCACGCGCCTTGTGCGCAGATCCAGGGAAAGGTCGCCGTGGTTGAGCACGGTCAGCTCCGGCGTGCGGTCCCCTGTGCGCAGCCGGAGTCGCACTCTGGCCAGGAGTTCCTCGAACCGGAACGGCTTGGTCATGTAGTCGTCCGCACCGCCTTCCAGACCGGCGACGGTGTCGCGCAACGAATCCCGGGCGGTCAGGATGATCACGGGGGTCAGCACGTTCGCCTTGCGCATTCCCCGCAGCACGTCGAAGCCGTCCCGCCTCGGCAGGCCGAGGTCGAGCACGACCAGGTCGAAGTCGCCGGTGATCGCGGTGGCGAGCGCGGCGTCCCCGTCGGCGACGATCACCGTGCTGTAACCGTTGGCCCGCAGTCCTTTGTCGACGAACGAGGCGATCCGCTGCTCGTCCTCGGCGATCAGGATCCGGCTCATCTCGGCAGCTCCAATCGGAAAGTCGCGCCACCGCCCGGCGTCGGTCGTACGGTGACCGTGCCGTGGTGTGCGTCGACGATGGCCTTGACGATGGCAAGGCCCAGTCCGGCACCGTCCCGCGTGCTGTCGGCACCACGGGCGAACCGGTCGAAGATCCGGTCGATCTCGGTTTCGTCGACGCCGTGGCCGGTGTCGGCCACCCAGAAGTCCAGCCGGGTGCCGGTCATCGCCGAGCCGATGCGGATCTCGTCGCCGGGTCGCGTGTGCTGCACGGCGTTCTGGGCCAGTTGCACCATGGCCTGGGTGACCCGGTGCTCGTCCAGGACCGCCTCGCCCTCGCCGATCGACTCCAGCACCCAGCGCCGGTCGGCCATGGCCCGCACCTTGGCGTCGATGTCGCTGGTCAGTTCCGGCACGGACGCCGGAGCGAACCGGACGAAGTCCGCCTGCTCGGTCTTGGCCAGCAACAGCAGGTCGTCCACCATCCGGGCCATCCGGTCGAGCTCGTCCGTGCACAGCCTGACCACCTCGGCGCGTTCCGCCGGGTCGTCGCCCATCAGCTCGAGGTGGCCGCGGACGATGGTGATGGGGGTGCGCAGTTCGTGGCCGGCGTCGTCGAGGAACCGCTGCCGGGTGGTGAAGGCGTGTTCCAGCCGGTCGAGCATGGCGTTGAACTGTTCGGCGAGCGCGGCGATGTCGTCACGCCCCTGCACGGGGATGCGTTTGGTCAGGTCGTGCTCGGTCAGGTCGGCGGCGGCCGCGCGCACTGTCCGCACGGGCGCGAGGATCCAGCCCGCGACCAGCCACGCCACCCCCGCGGTGAGGACGAGACCGATCGCGCTCACCACGATCAGCGTGCGCAGTGTCGACGTGACGCCTGCCCGGATCTGGTCCATGAAGTACCCGGCGACCAGCCACGCGCTGGGTTGGGCATCGGGCGGTTCGCCGGGTGCCAGCACACCGACTTTCACCCATCGCATGGTGCCACCGGGCGTCGCCGACGTGCCGACGACGGCTGTGTCGCGGACGATGGACCACAACAGGTCGTTGCCGATCGGGACCGCGGTCGACGACGGCTGCCCCTGCGCCTGCTTGGTGAGCACACCGTCGCGCACACGCACACCGATCAGCACTTCGGCCGTGTCGGTGTACTGGCCGCGCAGGTGGGCTTCGAGCAGTTCGTGCCGGTGGTCGTAGACCCGGCCGTTCACCGGGTTCACGCCGGTGGCCGCGAAGATCCGGAACTCCTCGGCGTCCTGCTCCAGCGACCGGTTGACCCGGTCGTCGATCTCCTGGAGCTGGTATTCGCGCACCACGAGGACAACGGTGGTCAGCACCGACAGCATCAGCAGCACGAGCCAGCCCATGATCCGCACGCGGGCGGGCAGCCTGCTACCCGTCGTCATCGTCGGCTCCGTCCGGCCCGTCGTCACCGTCATCACTGTCGTCGACGGGCGGGGGCGGGGGCAGTTGCGGCGGCGCTGAGGTCGTCCGGGTCGTGGGTGGTGCCGATGTCGCCGGACGAGGCGTGTTCGACTCACCGATCCGCACGACGGAGGGCACGTTCGGCGGCGGCGCGGCCGGCGCGAGCATCAATCCGGTGAGCGCGGCGAGACCCGGCAGCGCCAGGACGGCGATCACCGCCACGATGCTCCTGATCCGCGCCATGCGCCTACCTTGCGTCCCGGGGGTGATCCCTCGATGAGATCAAGATGAGAACATTTTCATCATCGTCGGACAACGGCAAACCCGCAGTTCAACAGCCCGCGCCGGGGTGTTGCCCGGCGTCTGTGACGCCCGTATACGGTCAGGGCGTGCTCACCATTCGTGCTCTGCTCGACGACCCCGAACTCGAGCTGCGCCTGCTCGTCGAAGGCAGCCCGCAGGCGCTGGACGAGAACGTGGTGTGGGTGCACAACACGGAACTGCCGGACCCGTCGCCGTATCTGCGTGAACGCGAACTGGTGCTCACCAACGGGATGTGGCTGCCGAACGCCGACGCGATGGACTTCGTGGAGAACGTGGCCCGCGCCGGTGGCGCCGGAATCGTGTTCGGACTGCGGGATCAGTCGCCCCGCACGCCGAAGGTGATGATCGACATGTGCGAGCTGCTGGACCTGCCGCTGCTGGAGATCTCCGCGAAGGTGCCGTTCACCGCCGTCACACGCGCCGCGGCCCGGCACTACGCCGAGGCTCGCCAGTCGTCGCTGGTGGACATGGTGCGCCGGGGTGACGAGCTCGCGAACGCGTTGACGCAGGGCGCGGGTGCTTTCGGGGTGCTGGAGGTCCTTCGCCGTGACCACGAACTGCCGCTGGCCGTCGTCGACCGCACCGGCCGCCTGCTCGCCGCCGCGGGGGCCGAGCCGAGCAGGGAGCACCTGCGTGTCGTCGCCGAACGGCTGAACGGCCACCCGCCGCCACTGGAGATCGACCTCGGCGCCGACAAGGCCAGTGTCTTCCTCGTCGGCGCGGTCGGCGAAGTGGACGCGGCCCTGCTGTGCCTGCGACCGTCCGGGGAACTCACGCGTGCCGAACGGGACGCGCTGGACCAGGCGGCCAGGTTCCTCAGCCTGGAGGTCGCCAAACAGCAGGCGGTGCACGCGATAGAACTGCGCTTCGCCAGCGAACTGCTCGACATGATCCTCTCCGGGCAGCACCGTGCCGCGGAGGTTCCCGGCAGGCTCCGCGCGTTCGGTGTGGACCCCGACGGCCCGCTCGCGGTGTACGCGCTCGCCTTCGCGGGCGAGGACGAACCGACCCTGCCCGGCATGGCCGAAGCGGTGGCGGAGTTCTTCCTGGCCAAGAACACACCGGCGGCCGTGGCAGGCGGCACGAGTGACGTCGTGGCCGTGCTGCCGTCCCGCCACACCGACGCGGACCTGCGAGAGCTGGCGGTACAACTGGCGGACGCGATCGAGTACCGCTTCGCCAACCGCCGCACAGCGGTCGGCATCGGCGGCACAGCGGAGAACTCCGCCGCGTTGAAACAGCCCCTGGTGCGTTCCCGGGACGCCTGCCGTGTACTGCGGAACCGCAACGGCAAACTCGACGTGGCCACGTTCGCGGAACTGGGCACACACCGGCTCCTGCTCGGCCTGCACGACGCGGACACGGTGCGGGACTTCGCCGACGTCGTCCTCGCGCCACTGAGAAGGCACGACGAGCACCGCGACGGTGAGCTCCTGCGCACAGTGCGGGCGTTCCTGGACAACGGCGGACAGTGGGCCGCGACCGCGGAGGCGTTGTTCATCCACGTCAACACGCTGCGCAACCGGCTGCTCAAGGTCACGGAACTGACCGGCCGGGACGTCGCGCGCACGGAGGACCGGGTCGATCTCTTCCTGGCACTGGCAGCATCCGAGTACTACAGATAGCCACGGGCGCTACGGATAGCTCGGCGGCTCGGGCAAGGGGCGAGCGTCCAGCGTCTGATCATCCAGCACGGCACGCGCGAGGTCACCACACCGCATGAACGCGACGTCGCCGCACTCCAGCGCGTACTCGACCAGCCGCCGCAACGCCATGATCCTGCCCGGCCGCCCGGACAGGAAAGGGTGGCAGCACAGGTTGAACAGGCAGCCGTAGTGGCGCATCCCGTCCAGCTCCGCACGCCACATCTCCAGCACCTTCAGCGGGGACTCGATGACCGAGCCGATGTGCGGTTCCGGCAGGAAGGCGTACTGCTCCCAGTCGTCGAGTGACCAGTGCACCGGTAGTTCGGCGATCTCCCCGCGGGCGGTCAGGATCCTGTACGGGCGGTCGTCGGCCATCAGCGACGAGTCGTACAGCAGTCCGTGCTCGGCGACCAGCTCCGGTGTCTGCCACCGCGCGCCCCACATCGCCGCGCGGTAGCCGAGGATCTCGATGCCCTGCGAGGTGAAGACGTCCATCGCCATGGCGAAGTCGTCCCGTTCCTCCCGTTCGGTCATCGCTGTAGGTGCCTTGTGGGCGTACGAGTGGTGCGCGACCTCGTGGCCGCGCTCCACAATGGAGGAGGAGAGGCCCGGGTACCGCCTGGCCACCCAGCCGGGGACGAAGAACGTCGCGGGCACGGCCAGGTCGTCGAGCAGGTCGAGGATGCGCGGCACGCCCACCTCCGGCCCGTAGGCCTGGTGTGACATCGTCGACAGGTGGTGCGCGAACCGGGCACCTTCCGCGAGGACCGGGCTTTCCGCGTCCACGTCGAAGGTGAGGGTGGCCACCGCGGCCGCCCCACCCCGCCATCCTGGTGGTGTCATCCCTGCCTGCTCTCCTTCCACCGGCGCACGTTGGCGATGGTGACCATGGGGTCAAGCATGCGGTGCTCGAACCGTTCCAGCTCGGCGTTCGCGGCGACCCGGCGTGGCAGGTCGGGGTTGACGAGCGCGCCCCTGGCCACGGACAGCACGTCGGCATGACCGCCGTCGAGCACCTTCGCGGCCAGCACCGGGTCGTGCATGCCGCCGTTGACGATCACAGGCAGACCGGTGACCTCACGGGCGATGCTGGTCACGGTCCTGCCGCCGGCCAACGTGGCGGTGTCCAGCCAGTTGCGCCCTTCGCTGGCGATGTGCAGGTAGTCGGCCGCCGTGAGGGCCGCGTAGATCGTCTCGGCGTCGCGTTCGCCCTCCGGCCAGCGGTAGGTGAAGTCGTTGACCTTCGTCTGCGACAGCCGGACTCCGACAAGGACACCCGTGGACTTGACGGCATCGAGGACCCGCGCGGTCAGCCGGACCCGGTTGGCCATCGGGCCCCCGTACTCGTCCGTGCGCTGGTTGGTGTAGTCGGTGATGAACTGGTCCAGGAGGTAACCGTTGGCCGCGTGGATCTCGACGCCGTCGAACCCCGCGGCGACGGCGTTCCTCGCGGCGGCGGCGAATCCGGCCACCACGTCGTCGATGTCCTGTGTGGTCATCTCGCGGGGTACCGGCCACGGACCGCTGCCGTGGTACTCCGGCATCATCACCCCGCGAGGCCGGATCGCGGACGGCCCGATGCGTTCGGCGGTGTGCGGGTTGCCCTGCGACAGCGCCCCGGCGTGCATGAGCTGTGCGACCATCACCGCTCCTGCGGCATGGACGCCCGCGGTCACCGTCCGCCAGCCTGCGACGTGCTCGGCGGTGGCCAGGCCGGGCTGGTTGAGGTAGGACTGGCTGTGCAGGGTGTCTATGTACGTGCCCTCGGTGATCACCAGCGGGAAGCCGCCCTCGGCGAACTCCTTGTAGTACCGGGCCATTTCCTCGGTCGGGACGCCGCCGGGGGTCGCCGAGACCCTGGTCATCGGGGCGACCGCGTACCGCGAGGCCAGTTCGTTGGCCCCGATGCGGGTCGGTGTCAGTGCGGGGTGGATCGTGTTCATCGCGGTGTCTCGCTTCACTTGTCCAGGATTTCGATCTCGAGCGGGCCGGGTCGCATGCCGTTGATGTCGACCAGGTCCTGCGGGCAGGCGGACACCGCCACCAGGCAGTCCATCTCGGCCTGCAGCGTCACGGCGGCATCGGGCGCGGCGGGCGACGACCGCCATTCGATCACGTCCTGCAGGGTCACCGGGATGTCCATGAAGAAGTTCACCGGCTGCGGCACCGTGGTGACGCCCACACCCAACTCGCGCATGACCGACCGCAGGTTCTCCGCGCAGGACGCGTGCCACCCCTCGTACCCGAGCAGTTCGTAGCGAGCGGGGTCGCAGGCGGCGATCAGCATGTCGTGACGGCCTGGCGAGGTGTCGTCGACCAACGTGAGGATCGGCCGCCTACGGTCGGTGACGAACGCTTCGCCCAACCTGGGGAACAAGCGACTGGTGTGACCGCGGGTGTGCGCGGCGCTGAGGTGTTCGGTCGTGTCTGCCGCGCAGAAGGCGAAGAAGTCGCTGACCTGCGCTCCCTCCGGGGTGCTCACCCGGACGAGCTGTCCGGCGGCGACCCGCACGGCCCGGCCCTCGCGGGCGGGGACGTGAACTTTTGTCAGCTCCATGCCACTCAGTTCACCACTACACCGAGTACAACACCTATGGAGGATCCTCCACGAATAACGCGATCGACTGGAGGATCCTCCATAGGCGTTCCCCACGGAATAGGCTTGCCGAGTGCCATCGGTCATCACGCTCGAGAGCCCGTTCGCCCACCAGGTCTTCCACCAGCGGCATCCCGAGCTGTTCCGGCGGCTGATGGACGCCCATCCGTACGGTCCCGCCGAGCGCGCGGCACTGGAGGCGTTGCTGACCGAGACGCAGAAGGGCACGATCTCGCTGGCCGACGACGCGTTCGACCGGGACACGTGGCTGGGCTGGGACCGGCGCCACTTCGGCACGTCGTGGGCGAAGGCGCCGTTCCTGTGGGCGGAGAGCTACTTCTACCGGCTGCTGCTCGGCGCGGTCGGCTACTTCGAGACCGGCGTGGACCCGTTCGGGCCCTTCAAGACCGCGGAGCTGCGTTCGTCCACACTGGACGCCGAATACGGCTGGCTGACCGAGCGGCTCGACTTCGACGCCGCGTTGATGGCGTCGCTGTACGGCAATCGAGCGGACCTGGGGTTCCAGCTCGTCGCCGGGGACACGGCCGCGGTCCACGACCAGCTGGTCGCCGACGACAGCGGGGCCGTGCGCGAGTTCTTCCACCGCGGCGGGCCCGTCCCCGTGACGTTCGTCCTGGACAATGCGGGCAGGGAGTTGCTGTCCGACTTGGTGTTCGCCGATCACCTGCTGACCGGCGGACTGGCCAGCTCGGTCACGCTGCACGCGAAGCCGTACCCGTACTTCGTCTCCGACGCGACCTTGACCGACGTCGGGGACTGCCTGCGGCGGCTGCGGGACCTGCCCGGCGACTCCGGGCGCAGGCTGCACGAGGCCGCGGCGGACGGACGGCTGCGAATCCGCACCCACCCGTTCCACTGCGCCCCGCTGTCCTTCCACGACATGCCAGCCGACCTCGCCGGGGAACTCGGGCGCGGGGTGACCGTGTTCAAGGGGGACCTGAACTACCGGCGGCTGGTCGGCGACTGCTACTGGGACCCGTCGACCCCGTTCCACCGTGCCGTGTCGTACCTGCCCGGACCCGCCGTGGCACTGCGGATCCTGAAGTCCGAGGTCGTCGTCGGCGCGGACGGCCGAGACCGCGAACCCGGCTGGCAGACCACGGGGACCTACGCCTCGATCCAGATGTACCAGCCCTGAACCGCCCCAGCTCAGAAAGGGTGTTGCACCCCTCGGAACTCAAGCCACCTTACCGGCATGCGACTCCCGCACGCGGCCCGCACGGCAAGGGATGCCCCGAAGGACATCCTCATTCGCGACAGGCGCCCGGCTGTGCTCGACCTCACTGAGCTCAGCTGGTGCGGCCGTCCAGCACGGCCCGGCAGATTCTCGGAACAGCCGTCCCGATCGGCTCCGTGATCACCTCGTCGGCGAGGTGGTCATACGGCGTCGGATCGCGGTTGACGACCACCAGTCGAGCACCGGCGTCGACGGCCACCCGGCACAGCGACGCCGCTGGTTCGACTTCGAGCGTGCTGCCGATCGCGATGAACAACTGGCTCGCCGCGGCGATTGCCTCCGCCTTCGAGAACACCGCCGCGTCGAGGTACTGTCCGAACAGGATCACGCCGAGTTTGAGGATGCCGCCGCAGTCCTGGCAGGCCGGGTCCTTCTCCCCCGCCGCGACCCGCGCGAGCACCTTCTCGCTCGGCTGGGACGCGTCGCAGCCCACGCAGACCGTCTTGTGCATGGAGCCGTGCAGTTCCAGGACCTTTCGGTCCGGCATTCCTCCGCGCTGGTGCAGTCCGTCGATGTTCTGCGTCAGGACTCGGACCGCCAGGCCTTCGCGGTCGAGGTCGGCCAGAGCGCGGTGGGCCGCGTTCGGCTCCGCCGTCCATGCCGTGTGACCGCTGTAAGCCGCCCAGAACTGCTCGCGCACCGCCCGGTCAGCCATGTAGTTGCGGTAGGTGAAGAGGTCAGCCATCCGCGGGTTCTTCGTCCACACACCGTCCGGTCCGCGGAAGTCCGGGATTCCCGAGTCCGTGGAGATGCCTGCGCCGGTCAGCACCGACACCCTTGTCACGCCCCTTGCCCATTCCATGCGTCGAGCATAGGGAACCTGGCTATCGATTTGCGGCACGCCGAACACCCGTGAGCGGCCCGGCCGGGCCGCTCACGGGCCGCCGTCAGGGTGTGACCGGGACGTTCGTCAGTCCCTTCGTCGCCCTGGTGACGGTGTTCGACGCGTGGACCACGTTCGGGCGGTCCTTGCACTTCGACGTCGAGGTGATCCTGATCGCGTACCCGCCGACGCCACCGAGGTCGGAATTGTTGCCACGCCACGTGTTTCCGCAGCCGTTCGGGAACGACGGCGACGTGCTCGGGTTGTGGGTCTCGTAGCCGTTGGCGAACGTGCCGGGCTTGGCGAAGGTGCCTGTGTTGTTCTCGATCAGGTATCCGACGCCTTTCACGTCGATCCACGAGTCCGCGGAGTTCTGGCCGGTGATGCCCTGGCCGTTGAACGTGTTGCCGCGGATCACGCCCGACTGCGTGCCTTCCTTCACGTCGATCGGTTCCGCCGCGATGTTCGGCCCGATCGTGTTGTCGAGCACCTGCACCCGGTCGGACCTGTCGACGCCGCCGGAGTTGCCGTGGCAGCCCCAGTTGGAGTTCGCCGATCCGATGTAGACGCCCTCGCCGTACCCCTTCTGCACCAGGCCGGTGTCGGTGATCTTCGAGTCGCGGATCACGCTGTCGGCCGACGAACGCCGGAAGTGCACGGCTTCCTCGTCGACGTGGTGCACGGTGACCCCGTCGACCGTGGTGTGGTGGGAGTTGTCCAGGACGATGCCTTTCTTGGACTCCGCCACCGTGAAACCGGTCAGCTTCCAGTACGGCGCGCCGTAGAGCCACAGGCCGTAACCGGAGTCCCAGCCCGCGGTCGGGACCGGGCAGGACGGCGCCTGCCCGCTCGGGCCGTCGTTGATCAGCACGGCGTTCGCCGGGCCGGTCAACGTGATCGGCTGCGACGACGTCCCGACCTTCTGCGACACGAACGAACCGCGGTACGTGCCCGGCGCCATCCTGATCACCGTGCCCGGTGTGGCACCGGCCAGCGCCGCCTGGAGCTGCGCGGCAGTCGAAACGTCCACAGGGGCCGCTGTCGCCGCCTGCGGCGTGACCACCAGCGCGGTGAACGCGGCCGCCGCGACGAGGATCCCGCCCTTCATCACTTGCCTCCCACGGACTTGAGGAACAGCGACTTCGCGCTGTCGGTCTTGGTCGCGTCGACACCGTGACCACCGGTGTAGTCGCGCTGTTCGTTCTTCGCCCAGTCCGCGATCGGGGCGCCGCCGATGTCCAGGTGCTTGTAGGCGCTGCCGTTCCAGCCGAAGACGTAGATCCGCTGCTTGTCCGGGTAGTACTCCTGGAACGGGCCGTTGGTGGCCACCTGCTTGGTCATGGTGTTGTTGAAGAACACGTTGCGGTAGCCCGACGCGCCGGACCACTTCACCGCCTTCTTGCCCGCGCCCCACCAGATCGGGAACCAGTTCGAGTCGTCCGGCCCGCCGCCGCCCTCGTCACCGCAGTTGGCGCGGCAGTTGCCCGAGCGGTGGCCGTAGTCGACCTTCACGGTGTTGAGCTCGAACAGGTTGTTGCGCTCCCAGCCGCCGTGCAGGTTCAGGTCCGAGTCGAAGTCGTTGCCGACCACGACGTTGCCCGACGCCGACCACTGGAACGTGAAGTGCCGCAGGTTGCGGGACGTGTTGCCCGCGTACACCGAGTCCCACACGCGTGAACCGCGGAAGTAGCCGTTGCCGCCCTTGCCCTTGTTCCACGAACCGTCCAGCTCGTTGTTCACGATCTGCAGGTTCTTGGCCTCCTCGGTGACGATCGGGTGCGATCCGGTCATCTCGGCCTTCATGCCGCGGACCCAGGAGTTCGCCGCCCACTTGAACACGATGCCGTGCATCTCGGCGCGCGGGTCCATGTTGCCGTAGTTGTCGATCGCCTCGGCCTTGGTCAGGTTCGGCATGTCCTGCGTGAAGCCGAAGTTCTCGAACCCCACGCCCACAACCGGGTCGACCAGCGGTGCCGCCTTCGAGTCGTAGGTCGCGCCGCCGATCGCGGCCGAACCGTCCGACGTCGAGTTCACCGGCACGTCGAACTCGAGCGGCTTGTCCAGCGTGATCGTGCGCTGCGAGGTGTTCACCGACGCGATGGTGAAGATCTGCTGGCGCATGTGCATGTTCAGCAACGGGAACGTCGTCGGCAGGGCCTGCTGCTCGGCGTAGAACTTCCGCGTGTTCGCCGCGCGGATGTTGACCAGCGAGCCCGCGGTCAACGAGGTGATCGAACCACTGGACGCCAGGTGCACCACGCGGTCGCCGATACGGGCGGAGAACCCGGTGTCACCGGCCTTGGCGCGCAGTTTGACGCCGGACTTCCAGTGCACGTTCACCGTGCCCTCGAAGATGTCCTTGCGGTTGGCGGGCGCGGACGAGTAGTCGCTCTGGTAGCTCGAGTGCACACCACGCGACTGCACCCGGAACAACCCTCGCCCCGGCCACAACCAGCCGCCCTTGCCGCTGCCCGAGGTCATCCCGTCCTCGTCCCAGTCCGACTTGTCCTCGGTCAGCGTGTCGTACAGGGTGTTCGAATCCGGCCGGTACACGACTTTCGTCGCGGTCGTCCCCGCACCGCGGATCACCAGGTAGTCGGCGTCCACGTGCACCTCGTGGCTGACAATCAACTCGCCCGCGGGCAGCGTGATCAGGCTGAGTTCGGTATAGCTCGCCGAACCCGAACACGACGACTTGATCGCGTCGATCGCGGCCTGCAGACCAGCGGAATCATCCGCGCCGTCATCGGGTTTGACATTGTACTGACTGCTCAACTCCTGCGGCGTGATCTGACAGGTCTGGTTGGAATTGATGTCACCGGCACCGGGCAGGTTCATACCGCCCCGGTATCCGGCTTTCGACCAGTCGTAAAGACCGGACACAGCGGCCCGCCGATTTCCTGGCGACAGATCAAGGCTGGTCAAAGCACCAGCGCCGGGCGCGGCACGGACAACTGGAGACGGTAGGACCGTCGCGCTCGCAGTGAGCACCGAGCTCACCGCGAGCGCGAGGAAACCGCGATGTTTCCACGACATGAAACCCTCCGGTGGCGGCGGGGCAGGGACGGCAGATGTGCGGCGGCACTCACACCCGAGGTGTACCTGTTGTAGCCCACCAGACGGCACGTCGTCAATGAAATGCGTTTCCTTTCCACGTACGTGAAATAGGTAAGGAAAGTGCTGACCGGTTCACAAAGTGCGCGTACGCTATTCTTTGCCGGTTTGGGCACGCCACGGCGGCAGGGACAACGGCTTGCCGGTCTCCATGAAGGACTTGAGGTTCGACAGCACCGCCGCCCAACCCGCCGCCGCGGCGCGCTGCTGCGCCTCGTCGACGAAGTCCTCGTGCGTGACGGTCAGTCGGACGACCTCACCGTAGCGCTGGATGTCGAACGTGACCTTCGAGGTCTCGTCCGGCTTGGCGGGATCGACCCACGTGAAGGCCAGGCGGCGCGGTGGCGTGCATTCCTCGACGACACCGGTCACGTCCGCGACGGCATCGTCGAGCCGCTGGTGTTCCCAGATGGACCCGGCCTGCCAGTCGGAGACGTTGCGGTGCCCCCAGTACTGCGCGCTCAGGTCGGCGTCGGTGATCGCCTCCCACACCTTCTCCGGCGTGCTCTCGATGTAGGTGACATACACGAAACTCGGCTTGTCGCTCATCTTTTCCTCAGCTCGTTGTTTGACAGCGCTGAGCACACGCAGGCGCGGGCGCTCGAACTTGTCGATCCACCGCTCCTGGATCTCCTGCAACGGCACCGGGTTGAGGTAGTGCAGCTTCTCCCGGCCGCGGCGCACAGTGTTGATCAGGTTCGCGGCCTCCAGCACCGCCAGGTGCTGCGTGACCGACTGGCGCGCCATGTCCAGCCGGTCGCACAACTCCCCCAGCGTCTGCCCGTTCTGCTCGTGCAGCCTGTCCAGCAGGTGCCGTCGCGTCTCGTCGGCCAGGGCCTTGAAAACCTTGTCCACACGTCAAGTTACGCAGGTAAACACCTGCATGTCAACCGTGCTACTTTGTACCAAGCACTCGATACAAAGGGGCGCGTGATGAACCTGGACTGGTGGAACGTCCTGGCGTACGGACTCAGCGGCCTTGTTCTGCTGGTCATCCTGTGGCCGACCGTGAAAGTCGGCCAGCGCTTCCTCAAGCGATGGGGTGTCGGCGACCCGACCGAACAGCAGGGCCTGCTCGCCAGGAGGTACCTGCTGCACCGGCGAGTGCTCTACCCGCCGCTCTTCCTCGCCGCGTCGCTGATCACGTTGGGTGACAACAACCCGTTGCCTGCGTTGATCACCGCGCTGCTGCTCGGCGAGATCCTCGCGATGCTCCGACCAAGCCGCGGACCGCGCACCGCCACGCTCACCCGGCGGACGTGGAGCGATCTCGTGCCACGCTGGGCAGTCGTCGCCATGCTCGTACTCGCCGGGTTCGCGGTGCTGCTCGCTGTCGCCGAGGGCATCGGCAAGCACTGGGGTACGGGAGTGGTCGACAAGTACCCGCCCGGCGGTTCCTGGCGGACAGCCGACGGCATCGTGACGAACGTCGCGGACGCGAACCGCGTCCTCGACAACTCCGACTGGCTGCTGGTCCTCGTCGCTGTGTTCCTGGCGACCGCGGCCGTGCTGGGCATCGTGTGGCTCGCGGTCTACCGGGGCTCCGGCACCGATCCGAGCGTTGACGCCGCGCTGCGCACCCGTACCGCGCGAGTCGCCGTGGGGATCGGCATCGCGTGGATGTCGATGTGCGTCCAGCAGGCCAACAACAAGCTCATCCACATCCGTGACATCCACTGGCCCGAGCCCATGCCCTCGTGGCTGGCGGGGACCGGTTGGCTCGAGTCGATCACGGTGCCGATGCTGATCCTCGGCATCGCCGGGTGGATCTGGGTGGCCAACCCGGACACGAGGATGCCGTTCGTCCGGAGAGCGCGAACCGACCCGTGACGCGGATCCTGGTCGACCCGGACAACGGCGTCCCGCCATGGCGGCAGGTTCGCGACCAGCTCGTCGGGTTGATCCGGTCCGGCGAACTCGCGCTCGGCACACCACTTCCGACCATCCGGCAACTGGCCAACGACCTCGGCCTGTCCGCCGGAACGGTCGCCCGTGTCTACCGCGAACTGGAAGGCTCCGGCGTGCTGCGGACAGCCCGACGGAAGGGCACTGTCGTCGCAGCGGTTCCCGGTGAACCCGTCGAGCCCGGTACCGCGCTGACCACCGCCGCGTCCCAGTTCGCCGATCAGGCAAAGACCCTTGGCGTGACACTCGACGACGCGATCGCGGCTGTCAGTCAGGCGTGGGAGCAGCAGACCTGGCCTACTTGACGAGATGAGCCGGGAGACTGGATCTGCCGCAACGAGGAATGTAGTCGCGAAGAAGCCGCGCGGGAGAGTGGATCACCGGATCGAGCGAACAGAAAGGGCACTACGAATGACAACAGCAGCCGAACTACCGGTGCCCTCACCCGAGCTCCGCGGTGTTCATTGTTCGGCCAACCGAGCGAGCACGGAGTCGACCAGAGCCCATCCGTCGAGCTCACACCGGCCAGGCTCGGCAGGCAACCAGCCCCGGTCGATCGCCTCGTCGAGCAGTGCCCGCACCACGCCTGGCCGGTGCAGGTTCAGGTAGTCGTCACCGCGTTTCACGCCGCCCGAGTGCACCGGGTCGGCCACCGACTTTCCCGGGCCGACGGCGAAGACGATCTCCAGCCGCCCTGGGTCGCCGTCGCGACGAATCGTCAGGTGCTCAGTGCAGTCGTGGTATGTCGGCGAGCCGTCGTCCGCGCGGTGGGTATGGGACACGGTCCACCGGTACGTCGCCTGTTCGACAAGCAGCACGCGCGCACCCTTGCGTTGCCCCACTCCGACAGCGTAGCGACAGCACTTGCCGTCGGATCATCACCGGTTCAGCCGATGGTCGGGATGAACCGGGGAGCCTTGCGCGCGTCGGCCGCTCGTTCGAAAGCCGCTCCCAATGCGAGGACTTTCGCGTCCGACCAGCGGCCCGCGAAGAACGACACACCGATCGGCAGCGGCCCCGCGAACCCCGCCGGAACCGAGATGTTCGGGTAGCCGGACACCGCCGCCGGTCCCGACGAGCCGAGCACGAACGCGTCACCAGCGGCGTAGTCGGTCTTCCACGCCGGGCTGTTCGTCGGTGCCATGATCGCGTCGAGCCGGTGTGTGGCCAGGGTTTCGTCGATCGAGCGGCGGGCGAGCGTGGTCGCCGTGGTGCGCTGCTTGACGTACGTGGGATCCGTGGTCGGTGGGGCGACCGCTGCCTGCTCGAAGATCTCCTGGCCGAACTTGGACAGTTCCACGGGATCCTGCCGGTTGAACGCGATCAGCTCGTCGAACGTGTCCGGCCCGCCGGGGCGTTTGGCCAGGTAGGCCTGTAGGTCGCGCTTGAACTCCGTGACCAGTGCCGCGAACTCGTTCTGCCCGATCTCGTTCTGGAACGGCAGGTCGACATCGACCACGGTCGCACCGCGCGCCCGCAACGTCCGCACCGCGTCCGACACGACCCGGTCGACAGCTGTGTCCGCTCCGGACAATCGCCAGACACCGATCCTTGCTCCCCGCAACGCATCCGGCTTCAACGACGCCGCGTAGTCACGTGGCTGGTTCGCCGGGATGTCCCCGGTCGCGGCGTCCGACGGGTCACGGCCCTGGATGACCGCCAGCGTGATCGCCGAGTCGACGACGTGCCTGGTCATCGGGCCCGCGGTGTCCTGCTCCGCCGAGATCGGCACCACGCCGGACCGGCTGACGAGGCCCAGTGTCGGTTTGTGCCCGACGATCCCGTTCGCACCGGACGGGCACACGATCGACCCGTCCGTCTCGGTCCCGATCGCCACCTGTGCCAGGCTCGCGGCGATCGCCGCTCCGGAGCCGGACGACGAGCCGCACGGATTCCGGTCCAGCACGAAGGGATTCGCGGTCTGCCCGCCGACACCCGACCAGCCCGACGACGAGCGGGTCGAGCGGAAGTTCGCCCACTCCGACAGGTTGACCTTGCCGAGGACCACCGCGCCGCCCCGGTAGAGCCGGTCGACCAGATGCGCGTCGGCGGCGGGCTTGGACCGCAACGCCCGCGACCCCGCCGTCGTCGGCATCGCCCGGGTGTCGACATTGTCCTTCAGCAGCACGGGAATGCCGTCGAGCGGGCCCAGCTCGCGGCCCGCACGCCTGCGTGCGTCACTGGCCGCGGCCTCGGCGACGGCGCGGTCGTTGAGCACCAGGACCGAACGGATCTTCCCGTCGACCGCCTTGATCCGGTTCAGGTAGGCCTTGGTCAGGGCGACGGCCGTCAGCCGCCCTCGGTCCATCTGGCGCTGCAGATCCGGGATGGTCGACCCGTCGAGATCCACCGACGACGAGGCCGACGCTGGTACCGGTCCGGCGACCAGCGCGGCCGTGGCGAGCAGTACAAGTGGCAGGCGCATACGAGCACCCCACTCCCCCTGGCCTGATCGGGTCAACCCGACCTTCGTCGCTACTCAGGCATCACCTGGCGCGCCTCGGGGAAGTGGCACGCCGCCCTGTGCCCCTCGGTCGCGCCGCTGAGCTGCACCAACGGCGGTTCCTCCGAGGCGCAGATGTCCTGGGCCTTCCAGCAGCGGGTGCGGAACCGGCAGCCGGACGGCGGGTTGATCGGCGACGGCACGTCACCGGTCAGCCTGATCCGCTCCCGGTGCTTCTCGCTGTCGGGATCCGCGTCCGGCACCGACGAGAGCAACGCGTGGGTGTACGGGTGGTGCGGGTTGTTGTAGAGGTCGGCGCGGTCGGCGATCTCGACGATCTTGCCGAGGTACATCACCGCGATGCGCTGCGAGAAGTGCCGGACCACCGCGAGGTCGTGCGCGATGAAGACGAACGCGATGCCCAGTTCCCGCTGCAGCCGCTGCAGCAGGTTCACCACCTGCGCCTGGATCGAGACGTCCAAGGCGGACACCGGCTCGTCGGCGACGATCAGCTTGGGCTGCAACGCCAGCGCGCGGGCGATCCCGATCCGTTGCCGCTGGCCGCCCGAGAACTCGTGCGGGTAGCGGTTGTAGTGCTCGGGGTTCAGGCCGACGGTCTCCAGCAGTTCCTGGACGCGCTTCTGCCTGCCGCCCGGCGGGTTGATCCCGTTGACCTCCATCGGCCCCGCGATGATCGACCCGACCGTGTGCCGCGGGTTCAGCGACGAGTACGGGTCCTGGAAGATCATCTGGATCTCGGTCCGGATGGGTGCCAGCTGCTTGCGCGTGGCGTGCGTGATGTCCTTGCCGTCGTATGTGATCGAGCCGCCGGTGGGTTCGAGCAGCCGGGCGATCAGCCGCCCGGTCGTCGACTTGCCGCAGCCGGACTCGCCGACCAGGCCGAACGACTCGCCTTCGTGCACGGTCAGGTCGATCCCGTCGACCGCCTGCACCACACCGGCTTTGCGGCTGAACAGGCCGGTCGCGCGGACGGGGAAGTGCATCTGGAGCCCACTCGCGGTGAGCAGTTCTTTGGTGGGAGCAGCTACTTCGGTCATGTGTCGTTCAGCCCAGTCGTTGCAGCTCGTCGGTACGGATGAGCTTCTTGTCCGCCGCGGCGAGGTGGCACGCGGACCCGTGCCCGTCCGCGGGTGCCAGGAGCGGCCGTTCGGTGGTGCACCGGCTGTCCGGCACGCGGTCGCGGTAGTCGCAACGCGGGTTGAACGGGCAGCCGGTCGGCGGATCGATCAGGCTGGGTGGCGTGCCGCGGACGGGCACAAGCGGCACGTCCACATCGCCACCCAGGTGCGGGATCGACGACAGCAGGCCCCAGCTGTACGGGTGTTCCGGGGTCTTGAGCACTTCGCGGACGGTTCCGCGTTCCACCGCGCGGCCCGCGTACATCACGAGCACGTCGTCGGCCATCTGCGCGACCACGCCCATGTCGTGGGTGATCAGGATGATCGCCGTCTCGAACTCGGACTGCAGTTCCCGCAGCAGGTCCAGGATCTGGGCCTGCACGGTGACGTCCAGCGCGGTGGTCGGCTCGTCGGCGATCAGCAGCGCCGGGTCGCAGCACAACGCGATCGCGATCATCGCGCGCTGCCGCATACCGCCGGAGAACTCGTGCGGGTACTGCTTGGCACGGCGCTCGGGCTGCGGGATGCCGACCTTCTTGAGCATCTCGACCGCGCGGGCCCACGCCTTCTTCTTGGTGGCACCCGTGTGCCTGCGGTAGGTCTCGGCGATCTGCTCGCCGACCGTGTAGTACGGCGACAGCGAGGTCAGCGGGTCCTGGAAGATCATCGAGATGCCGTTGCCACGCAGTTTCTGCATGGCCTTCTCGCTCGCCCCGACCAACTGCTGGTCGTTGAACCGGATCTCGCCGCCGATCGTGGTGGTCTTCGGGTTGTGCAGACCGAGGATCGCCAGGTTCGACACGCTCTTGCCGGAGCCGGACTCGCCGACGATGCCCAGCGTCTTGCCCTTGGCGAGATCGAACGACAGCCCGTCGACGGCCTTGACCACGCCGTCTTCCGTGGAGAAGTGGACCTTGAGGTCGCGTACGGACAGGATGGTCATGCGGTCACCTTGATTCGCGGGTCGATGGCGGCGTACACCACGTCGACGATGATGTTGGCGACCACGACCGCCGACGAGGCCAGCATCACCACGCCCATCATCATCGGCAGGTCGGACGCGAGCACCGAGTTCACCGCCAACTGGCCGACACCGACCAGGCTGAACGACGTCTCGGTGATGATCGCGCCCGCGAACAGGGTCGCGATGTCCAGGCCGAGGATCGTCGCGATCGGGGTCATCGCGCCGCGGAAGGCGTGCTTGACGTACACCTCGCGCGTGCTCAGACCCTTGGCCCTGACCGTGCGGATGAAGTCCTCGTTGAGCACGTCCACCATGGACGATCGCGTCAACCGCGCGTAGTAGGCGGTGTGGATCAACGCGAGGCAGATCCACGGCAGGATCAACCCGCCCGCCCAGTCCAGCGGACTGTCGAAGAACGAGACGTAGTGCGGCCGCGGCAGCAGGTCCGAGCTGTACACGAAGATGTACAGGAAGAACGGGGCCAGGACGTAGATCTGCATGGACCCGCCGACGAGGGCGAAACCCATGGCGATCTTGTCGGCGGCTTTGCCCTTGCGCAGCGCGGCCAGCATGCCGAGGCCGACGCCGAAGATCAGGAACAGCACGACCGCGCCGATGGCCAGCGACAGCGTGACCGGCAGGCGGTCGACGACCGTGTCGAACACCGGCTGACGGTTGACGAACGAATAGCCGAAGCACGGCGCCTCGCACATCTTGTCGCCGATCATGCGACCGCCGAAGATCCCGCCGAGATAGGTCAGGTATTGCTGCCAGATCGGTTGGTCGAGGCCGAGGCCGCGCTTGATCTCGTCGATCAACGCGGGCGTACAGGACTTTCCGCAGGACAGTGCCGCGACCTCGTTGCCGGGTACGGCGAAGAAGAGCAGGAACGTGATGGCGCTGATCACCAAAAGGATCAGCAGCGCACCGATCACCCTGCGGACAAGGAAGGCCAGCATCGAACGGGCTTCTCCAACGGGGAGGGGGACGGGCCTCGCGGCCCGTCCCCCTTACGGTGTCAGGACTTCAGGAACAGGTTGGTCAGGTTCATCACGGTGTGGACGTCGAACGACGCGCCACCCACGTTGGTGCCGAACATGAGCTGCCTGCGGGGGTACACGTACGGCACCGCGGGCACGCTCTCCATGATCTTCTTGTCCAGCTTGTTGAACTCAGCGCCCTGCTCGGTCGAGTCCGTGATCTTGAGGATCCGGTCGATGTCGGCGTTGACGTCCGCGTTGTTGAAGTGGGTGTTGTTCGGCCTGCCGTCGGCGACCTTGCGGCCGTCGAACAGCTCCGGGTACACCGTGACGCCGGTCGGCCAGTCGGCCGCCCACGCGGACCAGTAGAAGTCCAGGTTGTTGTTGATCTTGTCGCGGGTGTCGTTGAAGGTCTTGGGCTGCATCGGGATCTTCTCGACCTTGAACCCGGCCTTGGTCAGGCCCTCCGCGATCGCCAGCGCTTCCTTCTCGCTGGTCGGCGTCTGGTTGTAGCCCAGCGAGATCGAGTAGCCGAGCTTGCCAGCGTCGGTCAGGATCTTCTTGGCCTTCTCCGGGTCGCCCTTCGGGTCGACGTCGGTGACACCGGGCAGGTCGTACTTCTTCCAGCCCAGCGTGCTCGGCGAGCCGAGGGTGGTCGCGAAGTCGCCCTGGTACGGGCCGCCCTTCTGCAGCCGCGCCTGCTCCTTGGGGAACGCGACCAGCAGCGCCTTGCGGACGTTGAGGTCGGTGACGCGGGTGGTGTTGATCGCGTACAGGTCGACCTGGGCGGTCGGCTTGTCGATGATCTGCTGCTTGATCTTCGGGTCGTTCATGACCTGCTCGAAGCGCTCAGGTGCGACGGCCTGGTAGATGCTGGCGCTGTTCTTGTCGTCACCCGCCGACGCGGCCAGCCGGTCGGTCACCTCGCCGACCTGCGGGCCGAACTGGAAGGTGAAGCTGTCGACGTACTGGTGGCGGATCGAGTCGGTCGACGGGTCCCAGTTCTCGTTGCGGACCAGCTTGAGGCTCTTGTCCGGCTCGTGCGAGCCGATCTTGTACGGACCGGACGTGATCGGAGCCTGGTCCATCGCCTCCTTGGTGTCCTTGGCCTGCGGCACCGGGGCGGTCGCGCCGAGCGCGGCCGCGAACGGGAAGTCCGGTCGCGGCTGGGAGAACTTGAAGATGATGGTCTTGTCGCCCTGGACCTCGACCTTGTCGTTGGAGAGCTCGCCGCCCTCGTACGGACCCGGGTAGACCTTGGCGAAGTTCTCGCTGTCGGCCAGCCAGGTCTGGATGTACGGGAAGCCGCGGGCGTACAGCGTCGAGAACGACCGGGCCACGGCGTACTTGACGTCCTTGGCGACGATCGGCGTGCCGTCGGAGTACTTGATCCCGTCCTTGAGGGTGTACTTCCACGTCTTGCCGCCGTCGGTGGACTCACCGGCGTTGGTGGCGAGGTCGCCGACCAGCGTGGTCTTGTCGCCCTCGATGCGGTAGTGGGTCAGCCGGCGGGAGATCATCTCGAGCACGGTGTTGTCCGGCGAGGACTGCGACACGGCGGGGTCGTAGTGGGCCAGGTCCTGGCGCCACAGGATGTTGACGTTGCCGCCCTTGCGCGAGTCCTTGATCTCCGGCGCCGGGCCCTTGGACAGCGAGCCGTCCTTGTCGATCGACACCTTGGCGACCTCGGCCTGTGCCCGGTTGGGGTCACTGCCGGCGTTCTGGCCACCCGCACTGCACCCGGACGCGATCAAGACCGCGCTCGTGGCGAATGCGGACGCCACGAGGATCGGTTTGCGTTTCAACATTCATCTCCCTGTTCTCGATGCACCCGGTACCCGGTTCAGCGGTGCGACTTCGGATCGAGCGCGTCCCTCACGGAGTCCCCCAGCAGGTTGAACGCGAGGACGAAGATCAGCAGCGCCAGACCGGGGAACACCAGGTAGGTCGGCACGGTCTGGATGTAGTCGCCGCCGGTGTGGATCATCCGGCCCCAGTCGGGGGTCGGCTCGACCATGCCGACGCCGAGGTAGGACAGCGCGGCCTCGGTGGTGACCATGGCGGGCACGTCCAGGGTGACCACGACGAGGATCGGCGTGACGAGGTTGGGCAGCAGCTCCTTGAGCACGATCCGGCGCGAGCTGGCACCGGACACGCGGGCGGCGTCGATGAACTCGCGTTCACGCAGCGAGAGCACCTGGCCGCGCAGCAGCCGGGCCGCCCTGGTCCAGCCGAACACCGACAGCACGAGGATCAGCGCGGTGGCCCGTAGCCAGGCAGGCGCCTCCTTGCCCGGGGCGATGAACAGCGCCAGCGCGATCGGCGTGAACGCCAGGAAGAACAGGGTCGACGGGATCGCCAGCAGCGTGTCGATCACCCGGCCGATGAAGTAGTCGGCCTTGCCACCGAGGTAACCGGCGGTGATGCCGATGATCACGCCGATCGCGGTGACGATGAAGACCACGACGAGCGCGATCAGCAGCGAGGTCCGGATGCCGTAGACCAGCTGCATGAGCACGTCCCGGCCGAGCTTGGGCTCGAGGCCGAGCCAGAATTCGCCGTCGATGCCCCCGTTGGGCTTCATGGGAATTCCGGTGTCGCTGAGCAGGCCCGGCCGCTCGAGGCCGTACTGCGTGTCCGGGTCTTTTCCGTAGAGCAGCGAGATCAGCGGCGCGCCGAGGCCGACCAGGAAGAAGAAAAGAACGACACAGCCGGAGATCACTCCGGTCTTGTCCCTGCGGAAACGACGCCATGCCAGCTGTCCTGGCGACCTGCCGACCGGGGGTTTGCTCCTACCAGTCGGGACAGACGAAGCGTCTGCCGTCGTCAGCTCGGCCTGAACCAGGTCGGCCACGTGCCCCCCGATATCCATTAAGTCGAAAGATTCGGCGGAAATTTACGGCCCGCCCCTTGGCATCGTCAAGCGACCCGGCCACGGGCGTCAAGTCACGAACGGGCCACGATTGTTCGATTCGAGGGAAATAGCCCGGACAGTACCCGATCGAGCACAGTCGGTGTCCAAATTGGCGCGACCCATACACGCGTTCGCATGCTTCCGGCTCGTTCACACCGGCTTCGTCCACTGTGAACGGACGACCTGAGAACAGGCGGCGAGCGCCCGTACGGCATCCTGACGCGGCCAGCGACCGTGGATCCCCAGCCAGGAGAAACGCCACATGACCAGCGATTTCGAGTACGCGATCCCGGCGAAGGTGGCAAGTCCGGCAGCCGAGACGCGACCGAAGAAACCCCTCGGCCGATGGCTGCTGGAACACCGGGTCGGCCCGGTCGGCCCGGAAAGCGGCGAAAATCACGCCAAACCACAGGCGTGGTGGAAGGTGATGTGCCTGACAGGCGTCGACTACTTCTCCACCTTGTCCTATTTGCCCGCTATCGCCGCGCTGGCGGCAGGCGCGCTCTCGCCGCTGGCCACACTGCTGATCGTGGCGCTGACCCTGCTGGGCATGCTGCCGATGTACCGCAGGGTGGCGCGGGAAAGCCCGAACGGCCAGGGCTCCGTCGCGATGCTCGAGGACCTGCTGCCGTTCTGGCGCGGCAAGATCTTCGTCCTCGTCCTGCTCGGTTTCGTTGCCACGTCCTGGATCGTGACCATCACCCTGTCCTCGGCCGACGCCACGGTGCACCTGCTCGAGAACCCGATCTCCCCCGGTTTCCTGCACGGCCAGGAGGTCCTGGTCACATCCGTGCTGCTGCTGGTGCTCGGCGGCGTGTTCCTGCTCGGCTTCAGCGAGGCGGTCGGCGTCGCCATCCCGCTCGTCGCGATCTTCCTCGGGCTCAACGCGGTGATCACGGGCTTCGGCCTTGTCGACGTGTTCTCGCACCCGGAGTGGATGTCGCGCTGGGTCGAGCGGCTGACCGAGGGCGGCAGCGGCTTCTTCGACATCGCAGGGCCCGCCGTGCTGGCGTTCCCCATGCTGGTGCTGGGGCTTTCCGGCTTCGAGACCGGCGTGAGCATGATGCCGCTGGTCGCCGCGAAGGGCGAAACGCCGCGGGAGCAGCTCGAATCGCGGATCCGCAACACCCGCAAGCTGCTCACCGTCGCCGCGCTGATCATGTCGGTGTACCTGGTGGCGACCAGTTTCATCACCACCGTGTTGATCCCGGCGGAGAAGTTCCAGCCGGGTGGCGAGGCCAACGGCCGCGCCTTGGCGTACCTCGCGCACGAGCAGCTCGGTGAGGTGTTCGGCACGGTCTACGACGTCAGCAGCATCCTGATCCTGTGGTTCGCGGGCGCGTCGGCGATGGCCGGCCTGATCAACATCGTGCCGCGTTACCTGCCGTCCTACGGCATGGCGCCGGACTGGGGCCGCGCGGTCCGCCCGGTCGTGATCGTCTACACGGTGATCAGTATCCTGATCACGATCGTGTTCGGCGCGGACGTGAACGCGCAGGCGGGCGCGTACGCGACGGGCATTCTGGCGATGATGGTCTCCGGTGCGTTCGCGGTGACGATCTCCGCGCTCAAGAAACGGCAGGGTCTGGCCACCGCCGGGTTCACCGTGCTGACGCTGGTGCTGTTGTACGCACTGGTCGAGAACGTCATCGAGAAACCCGATGGCATCGCGATTTCGGCCGCGTTCATCGCCGGAATCGTGATCGTCTCGCTGGTGTCCAGGGTGACGCGCACCACTGAACTGCGCGCTGACCACATCGAATTCGACGACACCGCCCGCGGATTCGTCACGGATTCTCTCGCGCACAACGGCCAGCTCGACATCATCGCCAACAAGAAACAGGCCGGGGACAACGCCGAGTACCTGGCCAAAGAACACGAACAACGCGGGCTCAATCGGGTGCCCGGCGCCTCGGACGTGATTTTCCTCGAGATCGAGGTCACCGACCCGTCCGAATTCAGCGGTGTGCTGCACGTGCACGGCGTCGAGATCGGCGGCCACCGGATCCTGCGGGTGCAGAGCACCGCGGTGCCCAACGCCATCGCGGCGATCCTGCTGGCGCTGCGCGACTCGACCGGTGTGCTGCCGCACTGCTACTTCGAGTGGTCGGAGGGCAGCCCGCTGGGGCACCTGTTCCGCTACCTGATCCTCGGGCAGGGCGACACTCCCCCGGTCGTCCGGGAGATCCTGCGCACGGCCGAACCCGAGACCGCCCGCAGGCCACGCGTCCACGTCGGCTGACCGAGCCGGCCGGGTCACTCCCGGGGTCAGTCCCCCGGAGGTGCGGTTGCTTCCTCAGGTGCGGGCTGCGCGGGCGCCTCGGCGGCGTCCTGGGTGTCGGCTGCCGCGCTGACGCTCTGTTGTGGCTGACCGTCCGCGAAATGCTCGCGGCAGCGGCGTGCGAATCGCCTGGAATGACTTGTCATCGCGACCTCGTCATGGCTCTCTCCTCCCCGGCATGCCCATGATTACCCTTCGGGCGCGGGAGTCACACTGTCTATCTACCGACACACGTTTTGGTTACGGTCATGCCCGTGAACGCCATCGCCGACCGCTATCGCAGGCACGCCGATTCCTTCGAACGCACCGTGGCGGCCGCACGGCCGGACCAGTGGAACGATCCGTCACCGTGTGCGAAGTGGACGGCACGTGACGTGGTCGATCACGTCATCATGATGCACGGCGCCATGCTCACGCCACTCGACCGGACACTGACGCCACCGCCCGCCGACGCGCTCGGCGCCTTCCGCGCGGCGCGTGCGGACGTGACGGCCCTGCTCGACGATCCCGAAGCCGCGGCGACCGAGTGCCGCACACCCACCGGGACGATGACGGCGGCCCAGCACGTCGACCAGGTCCTCACCGACGACCTGATCCTGCACGGCTGGGACCTGGCCATGGCACTCGGCCGCGACGCGACGATGGACCAGGCCGAGGTCGAGCGGCTGTGGGCGGCGAACACCGCCGTCCCGGCCGAGACGATGGCCCAGTTCCGCACGCCGGGGGCGTTCGGCCCCGGCATCGAGGTCTTCGGCCCCGAGGTGCCGGTGGACGCGAGCGCCTCGCTGCAGGACCGGCTTCTGGGGTTCATCGGCCGTGACCCGCGCTGGACGCGTCGATCACCGTGAGTTGACACGCGTGTGGCTACTGTTCACGCCATGGTCCGGTTTGTCCCGCTCCTGCTCTGCCTTGTCCTGATCGGAGTGATGCTCGTGGGCGAGTCGCCCGCCGTGCCATCGACACCGGCGAGCGCCATCGGCCCGCTGCGGCGCAGCGTGGACAACCCGAGGTACTTCGCGACACCCGACGGCCGCCCGGTGCTGCTGACCGGCGCACACACCTGGCAGAACCTCCAGGACACGGGCCCGTCGAACCCGCCACCCGCCTTCGACTACCCGGGCTACCTGGACTTCCTGCAACGCAACAACCACAACTTCTTCCGGCTGTGGACCTGGGAACAGGCGCGGTACTCCAACGAGATCCGCAGTGACGACTACTTCACCGCGCCCATGCCGTATGTGCGGACCGGCAGCGCGGACAGGCAACCGAAGTTCGACCTCGACGCGTTCGACCCCGACTACTTCGCGCGGATGCGGGACCGGGTCGGGCAGGCAGGCAAGCGCGGGATCTACGTCTCGGTGATGCTGTTCAACGGCTGGAGCATCGAATCCTGCAAGGGGCAGTTCTGCGAGAACAACCCGTGGCGCGGTCACCCGTTCAACAAGGACAACAACGTCAACGGGATCGACGGCGACCTGAACGGCAACAACAGCGGCGAGGAAACGCACACGCTGGCCGTCCCCGCGGTCACCGCGCGCCAGGAGGCCTACGCGCGCAAGGTCGTCGACACGGTCGGCGACCTGGACAACGTCCTGTACGAGATCTCCAACGAATCCCCCGGTGCCTCGGTTCAGTGGCAGTACCACATGATCGAGGTCGTCCGGGCGTACGAACGCAGCCGCGGCAAGGTTCACCCGATCGGAATGACGTCGGCGTACCCCGGCGGCGACAACACCGACCTGCGCTCGTCCCCCGCCGACTGGATCTCCCCGAACGGCGACATCGACAACCCGCCGGTCAACGACGGGACCAAGGTCGTGCTGTCGGACACCGACCACCTGTGCGGCCTGTGCGGCGACAGCACGTGGCCGTGGCGGTCGTTCATCCGCGGCGAGAACCCGATCTACATGGACCCGTACGACGGCGCGTACGGCATCGGTGGCCAGATGGACGACAGCACCCAGGTCTCGATCAGGGCCAACCTCGGCAACGTCCGGGCATGGGCGGCCTCGATGGACCTCAGGACGGCCAAGCCGCAGCCGGAATTGTGCTCGACCGGGTACTGCCTCGCCGGTTCACGGGAGTTCCTGGTGTTCACCCCGGGAAAGCAGTTCACCATCAGCGTCACGCCGGGCGCGTACGAGGGGCAGTGGTTCGACCCGAAGACGAACCGGACCACGGCCGTGTCGGATCTGCGGGCGGACCCCGGTACGCAGTTCACGCCGCCGTTCAGCGGCCCCGCCGTGTTGTACCTCAAACAACGCTGACGCCCTCCGGTGGCTTCACCGGAGGGCGTCAGCTGGCAGTGGTTCTTGCTGGCTCGCTTACTCGGCTGGGCCGACGCAGTAAACGGTCTTCGGCTCGGGGAACAACACCGGGCCGGTCTCCTTCGGGCACTGCGACTCCTCAGCCGAAGGGCCGGAGATGACCTTCACGATCTTCACGACGTTGCTGTCACCCTTCGCCGACGCGCAGTCGACCTTCGGGTAGTCGACGGTCGCCTCGTCGGCCTTGCGGCAGTCACCCTCGCCCCACTTGGGCATCAGGCAGAGCTTCGTGTCCGGGCCGCGGCCGGTCAGCGTGAACTCGTCGTACTTCTCGGTCGCACCACACGAGTCCGACGTCTTGCCAAGCGCCTTGCCGACGACGTGCGTGACCTCGGCCGAGTCGCAGCCGACCGTCTTGTAGTCCGGCTTCGACTTGGTGCCCGACACCTTGGCGCACTCACCGGCCTTGGCCTGCGCCGCGTCGTTGGAGAAGTAGCTGAAGGCGTAGATGCCACCACCGATCACGATCAGCACGATGAGGCTGATCGCCCACTTGGGGAAGCCCTTCTTTTTCGGCTCCGGAGGCGGCAACGGGGCACCGGGCTGTCCGGGCGGCGGGAACTGCGCGCCTGGCTGGCCGGACGGCGGCGGCAACGGCGCGCCCTGCCCGGGAGGTGGCATCATCGGCGCGGGCTGGCCAGGCTGGGCGTTCGGATCATTGGTCATACGGACAGTTCCCCTCTTGTCGGCGCCAGGACCCCCCTGGGCGGTTGTAGCGAGCGAACAGTAGACCAACCGGATACGGCGCCGTCACCGGGGTGACTGTCCGAATGCGATAGTCGAGTGTCCATACCTTCCCGGACTCGAACGCGTTAAGAATCGGTGTCGCGGTCACCGCAGGTGAGAGCCGCCGACGGCGACGGTCACCCGCTGACTCCCCACGCGGATATCGTTGTCATCGTGCGAAGAATCGTCCGGATACTGGTCCTGGTCGCCCTGTTGTCGGTCATGTTCGGGGTGCCGTGGCTGACCTTGTTCGGACCGGGGCCGGACTGGCCCGGCGCCGTGACCGCGGTGGGGACCGTGTTGTTCGTCGCCGCACTCGTGTCGTTCCCGGTGATGATGTACCTGGGCCACAGCAGGCACGGCCGGGACTGGGCGGCACGGATCGGGGACACGACCCTCGGCGCGATCTGGGTCCTGCTGTGCTGGTCCGTGCTCGGCCAACTGCTCGGCGTCGTCCTGCTCGGTGTGGCGGACCCGCTGCGGTCCCGGATCGTCGCCGGATTCGTCGCCGTCGCCGCGGTGGGCCTGCTGGCGTGGGGTTTCCACGAGGCGACGCGGCTCCCGCGGATCAGGCACACCGATGTCCCGATCCGCGGCCTGGGTGGCGATCTGGCCGACACGAAGATCGTCGTCATCTCGGACACGCACTACGGCCCGCTTGACCGGGCGCGCTGGTCCGCAGCGGTCGCGGACGCGGTGAACGCGCTCGACCCGGACATCGTCTGCCACGTCGGTGACGTCGCCGACGGCTCGCCTGCCCGCCGCAAGGACCAAGCCGCTCCGCTGGGCACCGTTCGCGCCCGGCTGGCGAAGGCCTACATCACCGGCAACCACGAGTACTTCAGCGAAGCGCAGGCCTGGCTGGACCACATGGCCGATCTCGGCTGGGAACCCCTGCACAACCGGCACATCGTCGTCGAACGCGGCTCGGCCCGGCTCGTGCTGGCGGGTGTGGACGACGCGACCGCGAAGGCCTCCGGCGTGGACGGTCACGGCGCCGACCTCGTCGCCGCGCTGGACGGCGCGGACCCGGACCTGCCGGTCGTTCTGCTCGCGCACCAGCCCAAGCAGATCAGGCAGGCCGTCGACCGGGTGGACCTGCAGATATCCGGCCACACCCACGGCGGCCAGATCTGGCCGTTCCACTACCTGGTCCGGCTCGACCAAGGCGCGGTGCACGGCCTGTCCCGGCACGGTTCGCGGACCATGCTGTACACCACGCGCGGCACCGGGTTCTGGGGTCCGCCGTTCCGGATCTTCGCGCCGAGCGAGATCACCGTCATCACGTTGCGGGCGGCCGGATGAGGATCGTCTCGCTGCTGCCCGCCGCCACCGACATCGTGCACGTCCTCGGCCGGACACCGGATCTGGTCGGCCGGACGCACGAGTGCGACTGGCCGCGCGAGGTCGCCGCCGTGCCGGTCGTGACCGCGAGCGGCGTGGACAATTCGTTGACCAGCAAGGAGAATTTCGCGGCTGTCGGCGGTGCTCACCACGGTTCGTCGCTGTACGGGCTGGACACCGGTCTGCTGGCCGAACTGTCGCCGGATCTCGTGCTGACGCAGGACTTGTGCGACGTGTGCGCACTGTCGTACCGCCAGGTGTCGGACGCCGTGCGGGTACTGGACGTCGGCCCGCGGGTGGTCAGCCTCGAACCACGGACTGTCGACGAGATCCTGGCGTGCGTCGCTCAGGTCGGTGAGATCCTGGGTGTCGCCTACGTCGCCGCCGAGCAGGTCCAGTCCCTGCGTGCACGGCTGGAGCACCTGCGTGCGCGGGTCGCCGGGCGGCCGAGACCGCGGGTGGCCGCGATCGAGTGGCTGGACCCGGTGTGGCCCGCCGGTCATTGGGTTCCCGAGCAGATCACCCACGCCGGTGGCGTTCCGCTGCTCGCCTCCCCCGGTGAGCACACCAGTCCGGTCGAGTGGCAGGTGGTGGTGGACGCCCAGCCTGACGTGCTGCTTGTGCTGCCGTGCGGTTTCCCGCCGGAGCGGACCAGGGCCGAGATGCACGCGCTGACCGGCCGACCGGGGTGGGCCGACATCCCCGCCGTGCGGGACGGTGCCGTGTGGGTCCTGGACGGGCCCGCCTACTTCAACCGGCCGGGTCCCCGGGTCGTGCGCGGCGCCGAGATCATCTCCGCTCTGCTGCACGACACGGATATCGGCTGGTCAGCGGGCACGCGCGAAAAGTGTCGGTGGCCGGGTGCATGATGCTCCCAGCAACAGTCGATCACCGAGGGGCCAGCGATGACCATCCACGAACACCTCACCACGTTCCACGGCTTGCCGGTGGTGGCGTTCCCCGCCGAGCAGCCGCCGACCGGCCCGGTGGCGTGGCGCCTGGCGATCGAGCCGTGGGACGGCGATGAGACGTTCGCCGAACTCTGGGACCGCTTTCTCACCACAGTGGACACGTCGGCGGTGACGGCCCTCGTCGTCGGCCAGTGGGGTGAGCCCGGTGACGACGACCGGTCGAACCAGGTGATCGACCACATCCTGGCCGCGAAGGACCGGCTGCCCGCGCTGACCGGGATCTTCCTCGGCGACATGGTGATGGAGGAGAACGAGATCTCGTGGATCCAGCAGAGCGACATCACGCCGCTGCTCACCGCGCTGCCGAAGCTGACCGAGCTCGGTGTCCGCGGCGGCGACGGTCTTGAGCTGGAACCGGTGCGGCACAGCGCTTTGGAAATCCTGCGCATCGAGACCGGCGGCCTGCCGCGTGGCGTGGTGAGCGGGGTGTCCCGGTCGGAGCTGCCGGCGTTGCGGGATCTGCGGCTGTGGCTCGGTGTGGACGAGTACGGCGGCGACTGGCAGCGCGAGGACCTGCGGCCGTTGCTGGACGGCGGGAAGTTCGCCAGTCTGCGTGTGCTCGGTCTGCAGAACAGCGACAGGCAGGACGAGATCTGCGAACTGGTCGCCGAGTCCGCCATCGTGCGGCAGGTGGAGACGCTCGACCTGTCGATGGGCATCCTCACCGACAAAGGCGCGCGGCACCTGCTCTCCCTGACCCACTTGAAGAGTCTCGATCTGCACCACCACTTCCTGTCCGAGGAGATGTCCGCCGAGCTGGTCTCGGCGCTCGGTGGCGCCGGGGTGGAGGTCAATGTGGACGATGTCCAGCAGCCCGACCGCTACGACGGCGACTCGGAACCCTACTACTACACGGCGATCTCGGAATGAAGTTCGTCGTCGTCGGCAATCCCGGCAACCGGCGGGTGGCGATGTTCGCCGACGCGGTCCGCTCCGCCGGGTTGCCGCCCGCGAAAGTGGTGGCCTGGCGGGAGATCCTGGCCGGGACGTGCGCGGTCCCGACCGATTCGCTCGTCCGGGTCGACTCGCCCGGCGAGGACGAGCACGTGGACCGGCTGTTACGCGGGTCGTTGGCCCATCCGTACCGTGCGGACGGCAGTGGCGCCTGGTACGAGGGGTTCACCGGGGGCCTGCGGCGACTGGGCGAAACCGTGGCGGGAACGCCGGGCGCGCGGCTGCTCAACGACCTCGAAGACATAGCCGTCATGTTCGACAAGCGGCGCTGCCACGAGGTGCTGACGAGGGCGGGCTGTCCGGTGCCGCCGACCATCGGCGATGTCGACGGCTACGAGTCGTTACGCGAGCAGATGCGGGAACGGCGCTGGAGCAAGGTGTTCGTCAAACCCGCGCACGGTTCGTCCGCGTCCGGTGTGGTCGCACTGACCGCGGTGGGCTCGCGGGTGGCGGCGACGACGTCGGTCGCGGTGACGCCGGACGGCCTGATGAACAGCCTGCGTGTGCAGACCTATCGCGACGAGCAGGCGGCGGCGTTGATCGATCGGCTGTGTGCCGACCCGGTGCACGTGGAACGCTGGTTTCCCAAGGCATCGCTCGGCGGGCGCAGCGTCGACCTGCGTGTGGTGGTGATCGCGGGCAAGGCGACGCACGCGGTCGCGCGCGCCAGCAGCCATCCGATCACGAACCTGCACCTGGGCGGTGCGCGGGTCGACGTGGCGGAACTGCGCGCGGTCATCGGCGCGGCCCGGTGGCGGGAATGGCTGGACACGTGCGAGAAAGCGGCGGCGCAGTTCGGCCGCACGCTGATGGTGGGGGTGGATCTGTTGCCGGGACTGGGATGGCGGCGGCACGTGGTCGGCGAGGTGAACGCCTTCGGCGACCTGCTGCCGCGGCTCACCGGCCTGCCCGACGGTCCGGCGGCGGGGATGAGCACGTACGAGGCCCAGATCGCCGCCTGCGCGGACTGGGTGGACTTGGCCGTGCCGAGGACATCGGATCGCCTGTGAGCAAGGTCGACATGAACGCCGTCGTGGGCAGCCACGACCTGGTCATGATCACGCTCGACACGTTGCGCTACGACGTGGCGCAGTCCCTTGCCGAGCAGGGCAGGACGCCGGTGCTGGCCGGGCTGATCCCGGGTGGCCGGTGGGAGCGGCGGCACGCGCCGGGCAGCTTCACGTTCGCCTCGCACGCTGCGATGTTCGCGGGGTTCCTGCCGACACCGGCGAGCCAGGGGCCGCATTCCCGGCTGTTCGCCGCCCGGTTCTCGGGCAGCGAGAGCACAGCGGACGGCACCTGGGTGTACGACGCGCCGGACATGGTCGGCGGTTTGGCCAACGCGGGGTACCACACGGTGTGCCTCGGGGGTGTCGGGTTCTTCACCAACCAGGGCGCGCTGGGGTCCGTCCTGCCCGGCATGTTCGCGGAGAGCCATTGGTCACCGGAGTTCGGCGTGACAGCGCCGCACTCCACACGATCCCAAGTGGACAAGGCGCGGGAGATCATCGCCGGGCAGCCGCGGGACCAGCGGTTGTTCCTGTTCCTCAACGTGTCCGCCCTGCACCAGCCCAACTGGTTCCACCTGTCCGGTGCGTCCGCCGCGGACGGCGACACCCTGGCCAGTCACGCCGCGGCGCTGGAGTACGTCGACGCCGAACTGGCCCGGCTGTTCGACGCGCTGCGCAGGCCGAGTTTCGTGATCGTCTGCTCCGACCACGGCACCGCCTACGGCGAAGACGGCTACACCGGGCACCGGCTGGGACATGAGGTCGTCTGGACGGTGCCGTACGCGCAGTTCGTGGTGGAGGACTCCACATGACCCCCTACCAGGACTACGTGTACGCGTACCCGCACAAAACCGCGTACCGCCCGTTGGACCCGCGCCCCCGGCTGCGGGACATCTGGGCGGGCGAGCCACGGGACGCACTGTTCCACTATGTGCACATCCCGTTCTGCGAGATCCGCTGCGGCTTCTGCAACCTGTTCACGCGGACAGGGGCGCCCGCCGAACTGGTCACCCGGTACCTCGACGCGTTGGAGCGGCAGGCGTCCGCTGTCCGCGCGGAGCTGGACGGCCGGGCCACGTTCGTCCAGGCGGCGATCGGCGGCGGCACGCCGACGTACCTGACCGCGGGCGAGCTGGAACGCCTGCTGGACATCGTCGACCTGCCCGGGATCCCGTTCTCGGTCGAGACGTCACCGGACACCGCGACACCGGACCGGCTCGCGGTGCTGGCCGAACGCGGCGCCACGCGAATCAGTTGCGGCGTACAGAGTTTCGACGACAACGAGGCCAAAGCAGCGGTGCGCCCGCAGAAGCGGGTCGTGGTGGAGACGGCGCTGGACGCGATCAGGGCCGCCGGTGTCCCCGTGCTCAACATCGACCTGATCTACGGCATCACAGGTCAGACCGACGGCAGTTGGCTGGCGTCCATCGACGCCGCGCTCGCGTGGCGGCCGGAGGAGCTTTACCTGTACCCGTTGTACGTTCGTCCGTTGACGGGCCTCGCCGGACGGGAAACCCCGCAGGAGTGGGACGAGCAGCGGATGCGGCTGTACCGGCTGGGCCGGGACCATCTGCTGGCCGCGGGCTACGAACAGCAGTCCATGCGCATGTTCCGGCGGGCGGACGCGCCGTCGCTGGGCGGGGACGACTACTCGTGCCAGTCGGACGGCATGGTCGGGCTGGGCTGCGGGGCGCGTTCGTACACAAGGGGAATGCACTACTCGTTCGACTACGCGGTCGGCCCTCGCGCTGTGCGCGGGATCATCGACGACTACGTGTCACGGCCGATCGCGGACTTCGCCATGGCCGAGGTGGGTGTCCGGCTCGACGACGCCGAACAACGACGACGGCATCTGCTGCAGTCCGTCCTCCAGGCCGACGGTCTGGAGAAAGCGCTGTACCGCAAACGTTTCGGCGCGGACGTCACGGCGGACTTCCCTGAGCTGGCCGTGCTGGCTGATCGCGGCTGGCTCGCCGATACCGAGGGCCGCCTACGGCTGACGCCTGAAGGTCTCGCCTGGTCGGACGCGATCGGCCCGTCGCTGTTCTCCCCGGCTGTCCGTGCGGCCATGGCCGCGTACGACCGGAGGTGACCGTGCACTTGACCATGCTTTACCGCGGCCCGTTGGCTTCCTGTGACTATGACTGCGCGTACTGCCCGTTCGCGAAGAGGCGGGACAGCACCCAACAGCTGCGCGCGGATCGCGCCGCGTTACAACGGTTCACCGGCTGGGCCGGGGAGAACACCTCGGACGAACTGTCGGTGTTGTTCACGCCGTGGGGCGAGGGCCTGGTGCGGTCCTGGTACCGCGACGCGATGGTCAGCCTCAGCCGGATGCCGCACGTCCGGCGGGTGGCGATCCAGACCAACCTCAGCTGCAGGCTGACCTGGGTCGCCGACTGCGACCTGGACACAGTGGCGTTCTGGGTGACCTACCACCCCACCCAGGTCACGCGGGACCGTTTCCTCGGCCAATGCGCGGAGTTGACGCGGCTGGGCGCCCGGTTCAGCGTGGGGATCGTCGGCGTCCCGGAGCACCTCGCCGAGGCCCGCGAGTTGCGGGCGGCGCTGCCGGACAGCGTCTACCTGTGGGTCAACGCCGCCGAAGGCCACGAGTACACCGACGAGCAGGCCGCCGAGTGGCAGTCCGTCGACCCGCTGTTCCACTACAGCAGGCACCCCCACGTCAGCAGGGGCCTGCCGTGCCGCACGGGGGACACTGTCGTCTCAGTGCTCGGCGACGGGACGGTCCGGCGATGCCATTTCGTCCCGCGGACCATCGGCAACCTGTACGACGGTTCGTTCCGTGCCGCCCTCAAGCCCCGGCCGTGCCCGATGTCCACGTGTGACTGCCACATCGGCTATGTCCACCTGGAACCAACTGGTCTGTACGACGTGTTCGCGGGTGGCATCCTGGAGCGGATCCCCCTTGAACGTGACTGGAAGAAAACCGAAAGGGTCCGCTGACAGCATCGGCCGGGTGAAGCGAATCGTATGGTCGTGCGTCGCGCTGGCGCTCGGTGTCCTGTTCGTCGTGGCAGCGACCTTCGCCCTGCTCGACGACAAGGTCAGCTGTGGCGGCAAGACGATGACCGACGGCGACATCTGCGTCCGGGAAAACCGCAGCGGCACAGTCGTCTCCGAGGACAGCATCGACGAGACCCGCACATCGGAGAAGATCGGGACCTTCATCGGCATCGGCTTCGGCGTGCTGATCACGGTGATCGGGTTCCAGAACCTGCGGATCGGCCTGCGCAACCGCAGGACAGGTGCTCCTCAGGCCCCGGCAGCCACCGCAGCCCCGTGGCCCCAGCAGGGACAGGCCCAGCAAGGACAACCACAGACCACGCAACAAGGCTGGCCGCACCCAGAACAGCCCCAGCAAGCGCAGCCACAGACCACGCAGCAGGGCTGGCTGCCACCTCAGGGTCCACCGTCAACGCGTGGCGGGCGTTAACGTCCCAGGAGCTCACCGACGTGTTCGGCTTCGACCGCGCCCAGCTCGGACAGCATCTGCCGGGCGGTGTCCCAGGCTGCCTGGGCTCCGTTCGCGTCGCCGGACGCCACCAGGTAGCGGCCCCGGGTGATCAACGCCTTGCCGTGCCACCGGGGGTCGCCGCTGACGCTCAGTGCGGCGTAGCCCTTGTCCAGGTACTTTCCGGCTGTTTCGAGGTCGTCGACGTCCATCAGGATCTCGGCGAGGACCACCTGGGTGCACGCCAGGCCGTGGGAGTCCAGCGTCAGTTCGAGGACGTCGAGTCCGCGTTCGGCGCATGCTTGGGCCTCCGCCAGCGCGCCGAGGGCACGGTGGGTTTCGGCGAGGCAGCGCAGCGCCGCGCCTTCCCGGCGCAGGTCGCCCGCGCCGCGCAGCGCGTCCCGGCTTCTGATCAGCACTTCGAGGGAGCCTTCGAGGTCGCCGACTCCGCGCCGCACGATGCCGAGCTCACGCAGTGTCGCACCGATCCAGCGCCGGTCACCGAGGCGTTCGAAGGTGTCCACCGCCGCGCGCAGCCGTTCCTCGGCACGGTCCCATTCACCGCGGTAGCGGTCGAGCACCCCGGACTCGCGGAGTGTGTAGGCCCGCCAGCGGGGTGTGTCCAGGGCGTCCAGCACCGACAGGCATCCGTCGAAGTACCGTGCCGCGTCGTTCCACCGCCCCTGCAGCCGTTGGGCCACACCGACCGAGAGCAGGGTGACCACTTCGAGCAGCGGGTCGTTGGCCTGCGGGAGGATTTCCAGTCCGGCCCGGAAGTACTCCTCGGCGTTGCGGAAGTCCCTTGTCTCCCTTGCCGCGAGACCGACGGCGAACAGCGCGTAGGCCTTCCAGTACGGGCTGCCGGACTTGCGGGCCGCGGCGAGGCTCAGTTCCGCGACGCGTTTGAGGTCCGCCCATTGCGCCCGCAGTTCGAGGAACGCCGCGACGGTCGCCGCCAGGTGGTAGGTCAGGTCGTGGTGGTCGTTGGCGGCGGCGTGCTCGATGGCTTCCAGGATCGCCGGGTGTTCCTGGTCGAGCCAGGCCGCCGGTGCCCGGTCGAGCTCGTCGAGCACGCCGGGGGCGTCCACTGTGAACGGTGGCGCGTCGAACTGGTAGAGCCCGCCGAACTCCAGCAGCGCGTCGGCGCGCTTGCCCAGGCTCAGGTAGGCGTTGACCATCCTGGTCCGCGCGGCGTCGCGTTCGTCGTCGGTCGCAAGCTTTTCCTGTGCGTACAGGCGGAGCAGGTCGTGGTAACGGTACCGGCCGGGGGTGGCTTCGAGCAGGTTGACGTCGACGAGGTCTTCGACGAGCCGTTCCGAGGTGCGGAAGTCCACGTCGAGCACGGCCGCGGCCGCCCACGGTGGCAGGCCGTTGTCGGGCATCAGCGCCAGCAGCCGGAACGCGCGCTGGTGGTCGGCGTCGAGGCTGTCGTAGCTGAGCAGGAAGCTGGCGCGGATCTCCCTGTCGCCGCCGACCAACTCGTCGAGCCTGGTCCGCTCGTCCTCCAGGCGCGCGGCGAGGGCCGCGGCCGTCAGGTGTGACCGGGAGCGCAGTTTGGTACCCACGATCCGCAACGCCAACGGCAGCCCGCCGCACAGTTCGACGATCCTGCGCACGCTCGGGTCGGCGGCTACCAGCCTGCCGTCGCCGACCAGATCGGCCAGTAACGCCAGCGCGTCGACCTGGTTGAGCACGTCGAGGTCGACGAGTCTGCGCATGTCCAGACCTGTCAGCCTGCGCCTGCTCGTGATCAGCACGGCGCATTCGGAGTTGCCGGGGATCAGCGACCTGACCTGCTGCTCGGTCGCCGCGTTGTCCAGAACGACAAGGATTCGCCGCCCTGCCGTGCGGTCGCGGAACAAGCCGACCCGTTCCTCCAGTGTGGCTGGCACGTCGGCGCCGTCCACGCCGAGGTCGCGCAGGAACCTGGCGAGGACTTCGCTCGGGCCACGCGGGCGCGGCCCGTTTCCCTGCAGGTCGATGAACAGCTGGCCGTCGGGGAACTCGCCCGCCACCCGCCGCCCGGCGCGGACCGCGAGGGCGGTCTTGCCCAGTCCGGGTTTGCCGGTGATCGCGACAACGGGCAGCACGCCGCCGTCGTGCGGGGTGAGCAGTTGGCAGATCTGTTCGACGTGCTGTCGTCTGCCGATGTAGTGGTCGACGTCGGGCGGCAGTTGGCGTGGACCTGCTTTGAGTTTCTCGCGTGGGCTGAGGTTCAACGCCGGGTCGTCACGCAGGATCCTGGTCTGCAGGTCACGCAACGCGGGCGCGGGTTCCACGCCGAGTTCGGCGTCCAGCCGGTGGTAGAGCTTCTGGTACGCGCTGAGCGCGTCCGGGCCGCGGTCGCTGCGGTGCAGCGCGAGCATCAACTGTGCCACGATCTGCTGGCGGTACGGGTGCTCGGCTTCGAGTTCGGTGAGCTCGTGGATCACCTCGGCGTGCCGTCCGAGCCGCAGGTGGGCGTCGATGCGCTCCTCCATGGCCAGCAGCCTGGCCTCGTCGAGGTGCCGGGTCAGCCTGGTCCGAACCTCCTCGGCGGCGACCGACGCCAGCGCCGGGCCGTCCCACAGGGCCAGCGCCTCGTCCAGGATTCGGATGCGGTCCTCGTCGTCCTGGCAGCCGCGTGCGGTCGTGCACAGGTCCATGAACCTGTTGATGTCGATGCTCTTCGGGTCGCACCTGAGCACGTATCCCGGGCCGTTGCTGATCAACGCGACACCGTGCCGTTCGGCGTCCGCCGCGTTGAGCACCGACCGCAGCCTGCTGATATGCGTGTGGATGACCCCTCGTGCGCTGCGCGGGGCCTCGTCGGGCCACGTCAGCTCGACCAGCCGCTCGGCGGGCACCAGTTTGTTGGCGTCCAGCAACATCATCGCCAGCACGAATCTCTGTTTGCGCACGCCGAGGTCGATCTGCTTGCCGTCGCTGATCGCCCGCACCGGCCCCAGTAGCCGAAACTCCACGGCACCTCCCCAGACCCCCGCCGCAGGACATTTCGAAACACCTTAACGGGGCCGGTCGTCACGACCGGCAGCCTGTCGTGACCACTAGTGCATTCGAGGGACCTTGGTCAGTTTTGTCGAACTTGACAGAACTTTCGTTTGACGCATGCGTAAGTGCTCGGTTAGGTTCCCGATCATGACTGTGAGCGATCACGTAGTCACTCGGTTGGGGTAAGACCGTCGGGAACCGAGGTGGGCAATGGCGCCGATCGTCCGGATGAACGGGATCAACAAGCGGTTCCTTGGCGTCGACGCGCTCAAGGACATCGACCTCGAACTGCACGCGGGTGAGGTGCACGCGCTCGTCGGCGAGAACGGCGCGGGCAAGTCGACCCTGATGAAGATCCTCGCGGGCGCGCACCGCCCCGACACCGGCACGATCGTCCTCAATGGACAACTGGTGTCGTTCGCGTCGCCGGTGCACGCCCAGCGCGCGGGAATCGCGATCGTGCACCAGGAAATGACGCTGCTGCCGGACCGGAGCGTGGCCGAGAACGTCTACCTCGGCCGGGAACCGGTCCGCCGGGGGCACGTCGACCGGGCGCGGATGCAAGCAGCCACCGCGGACCTGCTCGACCGGCTCGGCGAGCGCGGGATCACGCCGCGGACCCCGGTCCGCCGGTTGCCGGTGGCACAGCAGCAGGTCGTGGAGATCGTCAAGGCGCTGTCCATGGACGCGCGCGTGATCGCCATGGACGAACCGACCGCCGCGCTGGCCGAACACGAGGTCGAACTGCTCTACGACCTGGTTGGCCGGCTGCGTGCGGACGGAATCGCGGTGTTGTACGTCTCGCACCGGATGCGCGAGGTCTTCGACCTCAGCCAGCGCATCACCGTGCTCAAGGACGGCGCGCTCGTCACATCGGCCGCCACGACCGAGATGACGCCGGACCAACTGGTCCGGGCCATGGTCGGCAGGCCGTTGGACGCGATGTTCCCGGACCGGGCCAAGACGCGGGGCCCGGTCCGGGTGTCCGTCCGCGGCGGCGGGAACGAACGCCTGCGTGACATCACGATCGACCTGGCCGCCGGGGAGATAGTCGGGCTCGCGGGGCTGCAGGGCGCGGGCCGCTCCGCCGTGGCCCGCGCGCTGACCGGCGTCGACCCGTTGACCAGGGGCGAGGTCGAGGTGGACGACCGCCCGGTGCGCATCCGTTCGCCGCGCGCGGCGATCCGGCACGGCATCGCGCACGTGACCGAGGACCGCAAGGGCGAGGGGCTCGCACTGCGGCAGACCGTCCGCGACAACACGATGCTGGTGCGCAACGCCGTGTTCGGTCGTAGCCGCATCGACGTCGACCGGCTGCTGGGTTCGGTCGGTCTGGCGGCCGGGCGCACCGGCCAGGAGGTGCGTTTCCTGTCCGGCGGCAACCAGCAGAAAGTCGTGCTGGCCAAGTGGCTCGCGGTCGCGCCGAAGGTCCTGGTCGCCGACGAACCGACGCGCGGGATCGACGTCGGCGCCAAGCGGGGCGTCTACGAGCTGCTACGCGAACTGGCCTGCTCCGGTGTGGCGATCCTGATGATCTCCAGCGAACTGCCCGAGCTGATCGGGATGAGCGACCGGATCCTGGTCATGCGCGACGGGCACCTGGCCGGGGAACTGCCCGCGGGCTCGTCCGAGGAAGCCGTGATGGCGCTGGCCACCGGGAGCGGCGCATGACGGCGACCCAGGCAGCACAACCGGTGCGGCACAACGCCACCAGCAGGGGCCGGGTGACGCCGACGCTGATGGTCTACCTGGCTCTCGTCGTCCTGCTGGTGGTCGGCAGTGTCCTGGTCGCCATGCGTGGCGGGGTTCTGCTCGACCACGGCGGCATCCTCAACATCCTGACCCGCAGCACCGTGCTGGGGCTGGTCGCGATCGGCCAGACGATGGTGATCCTGACCGGTTCTCTCGACCTCTCGCCTGCGTACCTGATCGGGCTGTGCTCGCTGATCGCGGCCGAGACCATGGCCGGTGACCCCGGCATGGTCGTGCCAGCCGTGCTGCTCACCGTCGGGTTCGCCGCCCTGGTCGGCCTGGTCAACGGTCTGGTGATCACCGCGCTGAAGGTCAACGCGTTCATCGCCACCCTCGGCGTCGCGTTGATCATCCGGGGCTACCTGGAGAACACGTACACCGGGCCTGCCGGTTCGGTCCCGCGCGGCTTCCAGCACCTGGGGTACGACCGGATCGGCCCGGTCCCGCTGTCCACAGTGGTCATGCTCGTGATCGCCGTCGCCGTGTGGTGGTACCTCACCAGGACCAAGGGCGGCTACCACGTCTACGCCGTCGGCGGGGACGCCGAAGTGGCGCGCCTGTCGGGAATCCGGACCGGGCGCACGATCGTCATGACGCACGTGCTGTGCTCGGTGATGGCCGGGTTGGCGGCGTTGTTCCTGGTGAGCAGGCTCGGCTCGGGCGCGCCCCTCGTCGGCGCGGACGGCGGCTACGACCTCGAGTCGATCGCGGCGGTGGTGCTCGGCGGCACGCTGCTGTCCGGCGGTCGAGGCGGTGTGGCGGGGACCATCGGCGGAGTCCTGATCCTCGCCACACTCGACACCGTCTTCGACGACCTCGGCGTGACGCCGTTCCTCAAGGACGTCGTCCGTGGCGCGGTCCTGATCGTCGCGGTCGCCCTGTACGCGCGCAGCCAGCTCGCGAGGAGGGCCCGGTGACCCGTACTCAGGCCCGCCGAACCAGGTTCGCACCAGGGACCGTTCCCGTGCTCGTGGTGCTCGCTGTTTTGCTTGTGGCGCTTGCCTTCGTGGGTACGGCGTACCAGCAACCCGCCGGGTATCTGGCGTTGCTCAAGCGTGCGGCGCCGTTGATGATCCTGGCGATCGGGCAGTACTTCGTGATCGTCAGCGGTGGGTTCGACCTGTCGGTCGGGTCGTTGGTCACGGCCGAGGTGGTGATCGCGGCCCGGCTGATCGACGGCGACGACTCCGCGACCGGCTGGGTGATCCTGGTGCTGCTGCTCATCGGGGCGGTGGTCGGCCTGGTCAACGGGGTGATCACCACCCGGCTGCTGGTCCCGTCGTTCATCGTGACGCTGGGCATGCTGCTGGTGCTCGACGGCGCGGTGTTCCTCTGGACCGGCGGCGCACCGCGCGGCGCGTTGTCCGACTCGTTCCGGACCATCGGCAGGCAAGGCATCGACGGCGTGCCGGTGATCGGCCAGGTGCCGTGGTCCGTGGTCGTGTTGGCGGTGCTCGTCACCATGGCCGTGGTGTTCATGCGCGGCCCGACCGGGCGCACGCTGGTCGCGGTCGGCGACAACGAGACCGCGGTGTGGCTCGGCGGCGGACGGGTCGAACGCCTGCGCACGCTCGCGTTCGTGCTGTCCGGGTTGTCCGCCGCGGTCGCGGCGATCCTGCTCGGCGGGTTCGCCGGGGTGTCCGCGCAGGTCGGGGACGGCCTGGAGTTCCGGGTCATCACCGCGGTCGTGCTCGGCGGCGTGGTGCTCGGCGGCGGCCGTGGATCCGTGGTCGCGGCCATGGCCGGGGCGCTGACCTTGGAGTCGTTGTTCTCCTTGCTCAACCTGCTCGGTGTGTCCGGTGGGCTGGAATCCACCGTGCAGGGCGTGATCATCATCGCGGCGGTGGCATACGCCGCGATCGACTGGAGGAGGAAGAGAGCTTGAAACGCTTGCTCGCCGCCGGCTTCGCTCTTCTCGTCCTGGCCGGGTGCTCCACGGACCTGCCGGATGCCGCACCGCCCGGCTCGTCCGGCGCGCCCGCCACGTCGGAGTTCTTCGACCAGGCCGAGTACGACCGGCAACTGGCGCTGCGGGACGCGAAACCCGTCGGGCCCGCGGACAAGCCGTGGGAACAGGCGCTGAACCCGGAGATGGCCGACACCGCCAGGTTCGCCAAGCCGGGACCGTACGAGATCTGCTTCGCCAACGCGTCGGTCGACAACCCGTGGCGGCAGGTCGGCTGGAAGACCATGCAGGTCGAGGCCACCCTGCACCCGGAGATCGGCAAGTTCACCGTACTGGACGCGGAAGCCAAGGACGACAAGCAGATCAGCGACATCCAGCAGCTGACCTCGGGCGGCTGCAGCGCGTTGATCGTCTCACCGAACACGACGGCGACGCTGACTCCGGCTGTGGAGGCCGCGTGCGCCAAGGGAATCCCGGTGATCGTCTTCGACCGCGGCGTGAACACCAAGTGCCCGGTCACGTTCATCCACCCGATCGGCGGCTACGCGTTCGGCGCGACCGCGGCCGAGTTCCTGGCCGGGAAAGTGGGCCAGGGCGGCAAAGTTCTGGCACTGCGGGTGCTGCCCGGTGTCGACGTGCTCGAACACCGGTGGGCTGCGGGCCAGCGGATCCTGGCAGCCAAGGGCGTCACCGTCGCCGGGGTGGAGTTCACCGGCAACGACGGCGCCAAGGCCAAGAGCATCGTCTCGGACTACCTGCAGCGCGGCGACATCAACGGGATCTGGATGGACGACGGCACAGCGGCGGTCCCGGTGCTGGAGGCCTTCGAGGACGCGGGCAAGCCGCTGCCCGCGATCTCCGGCGAGGACCAGCAGCAGTTCCTGGACAAGTGGCGCGGCGAGAAGCTGACCGCTCAGGCCCCGACGTACCCGACCTACCAGTGGCGCACACCGGTGATCGCTGCGGTGAAGGTGCTCAAGGGCGAGCAGGTGCCCAAGGAGTGGATCCTGCCGCAGCCGGTGATCACGGACACCACGCTGGACTCGTACCGCGGCCAGGGCATGCCGCCGTTGCACTACGCGTTGTGCGGCTGCCAGCAGATGCCGGGCTACCCCGGCAAGTGGAAGTGACCCGATGCGGAGGATCGGGGTGAACACGTGGGTGTGGACGTCACCACTCGACGACGGGGCACTTCGGGAGCTCGCGCCGAGGATCGCCGGGTGGGGCTTCGACACGATCGAGATGCCGGTGGAGAACCCCGGCGACTGGGCACCGGACGCGGCGAGGGCACTGCTGGCCGATCTCGGCCTGGTCGCGTCCGTCGTGCTCGTCATGTCGCCGGGGCGTGAGCTCGTCAGAGCCGACGCCGGTACGGTGACGTCCACACAGGACTACCTGCGGTCCTGTGTGGACGTCGCCACCCAGGTCGGGGCCGCGGTGATCGCGGGCCCGGCGTACACGTCGGTCGGCCGGACGTGGCGGGCGACCGAGGGCGAGCGCGCGAACGACATCGCCGAACTGCGGGAGAACCTCACGCCCGTGCTGGAGTACGCGCGCCAAGCGGGCGTGACCGTCGCGGTCGAACCGCTCAACCGGTACGAGACGAGCATGCTCAACACCGTCGGCCAGACGCTCGCCGCGTTGGACGGCTTGCCCGCCTGCGGTGTCGCGCTGGACTTCTACCACCAGAACATCGAAGAGGCCGACATCCCGGCGGCGATCAGGTCCGCGACGGGCCGGATCGCCCACGTCCAGGTGTGCGCGAACGACCGCGGCACACCGGGACGCGACCACCTGGACTGGCCCGCCATGATCGCCGCGCTCGACGACGCCGGATACGACGGTCCGTTGTGCATCGAATCGTTCACCGCGCACAACGCGAGCATCGCCAAGGCCGCGTCGATCTGGCGCCCGCTTGCCGTCAGCCAGGACGACTTGGCCGCCGACGGCCTCGCGTTCCTCAAATCCCTGTAAGGAAGCCACATGCGCAGACGTATGACCGCGGTGCTCACCGCGGTGCTGCTGGTCCTCGGCCTGCTGCCAGCCTTGGCGCAGGCACAACTGGCACCGGCCTTTCGTGCCCTGCTGTTCACCAAGACCGTCGGCTACCGGCACGACTCGATCCCCGCCGGTGTCGAGTTGTTCAAGAAACTCGCCGCCGACAACAACTTCGAGCTCGTGCACACCGAGGACGCCACGGTCTTCAACGACGCGAACCTGGCCGGGTTCCAGGTCGTGATCATGTTCCAGACCTCGGGCATGGTGTGGGACACCGACGCGCAGCGCCAGGCCGTGCAGAAGTACGTGGCCAACGGAGGTGGCATCGCGGCGGTCCACAACGCCACCGACATGGGCATCGAGGACACGTTCCCGTGGTGGGACGACCTGGTGAACGCCGGTGCGCACATGCCGACCCACTCCCCCGGTGTCCTGCAGGGCACCGCGAAGGTCGCCGACCACCAGCACGCCTCGACCGCCCATCTGCCGGACCGCTGGCAGCGCGCCGAGGAGTGGTACAACTTCGACAAGAACATCCGCGGCAAAGCACACGTCCTGGTGACCGCGGACGAGACCACCTACAACCCCGGGCCGGACAAGATGGGCGCCGACCACCCGATCTCGTGGTGCCGTGACGTCGGGCTCGCCAAGGTCTGGTCCACCGCGATGGGCCACCCGCAGGGCGCGTACAGCGAGCCGTTGTTCGCCCAGCACCTGCTCGGCGGGGTGAAGACCGCGGCGAAGGCGGTCCCGTCGGACTGTTCGGCCACTGTGGACAGCGCGTTCGAGAAGGTGCCGCTGGACACCAACACCAAGGCGCCGACCGCGTTGACGGTCGCACCGGACGGCCGGGTGTACTACACCGAAATCCTCGGGCAGATCAAGGTGTACGACCCGACGACCGGGACCACGCCGGTCGCGCTGGAGCTGCCGGTGTACTCCGGCGGCGAGGACGGGATCATCGGTATCACGGTCGATCCCGCGTTCGCCACCAACCACTGGCTCTACATCAACTACTCACCGCCGGGCAGCGCCGAGATCAACCGGGTCTCGCGGTTCACCGCGCACGGAAACCACATCGACCCCGCGTCCGAGGTGAAGATCATCGAGGTGCCCGCGTCACGACAAGAGGAGCCGGGGCACACCGGCGGGTATCTGACGTTCGGGCCGGGCGGCAACCTCTACGTCGGCGTCGGTGACGACACGAACCCGTTCCAGTCCAGCGGTTACGCACCGATCGACGAGCGCGCGGGCCGTGACCTGTTCGACGCGCAGAAGACCGCGGCCAACACCAACGACCTGCGCGGCAAGATCCTCCGGATCCACCCCGAAGCCGCCGGTGGGTACACCGTCCCGGCCGGCAACATGTTCGCCCCCGGCACCGCGAAGACGCGGCCGGAGATCTACGCGATGGGGTTCCGCAACCCGTTCCGGTTCTCCGTGGACACCGACGGCGCGATCTACATGGCGGACTACGGGCCCGACGCGCAGGCGAGCAACCCCACCCGGGGCCCGGACGGCAAGGTGGAGTGGAACGTCATCCGCTCCCCCGGCTTCTACGGCTGGCCGTACTGCGTGGCCAACAACATCCCGTACAACGACTTCAACTTCGCCACGAACACCTCCGGCGCGAAGTTCGACTGCGCCGCGTTGCGCAACGACTCGCCCAACAACACCGGCCTGATTGATCTGCCCGCGGCGCGCGCGGCGGACGTCTGGTACGGCTATGGTGCCTCACCGGAGTTCCCCGAGCTGGCCACGGGTGGCGGCGCGCCGATGGCCGGGCCGGTGTACCGGTTCGACCCGAACCTGCAGTCGGAGCGCAAGTTCCCGCAGTACTACGACGGGAAGCCGTTCTTCTACGAGTGGGCCCGCAACCGGATCTTCAACTTCGGCATGGACGCGCAGGGCAAGCTGCTCAAGATCGACCCGTGGCTGACCAGCCAGCGGCTGTTCGCGCCGATGGACATGCGGTTCGGCCCGGACGGCGCGATGTACCTGCTTGAGTGGGGCGAGGGCTACGGCCGTGACAACCCCGATTCCGGGCTCTACCGGATCGACTACAACCAGGGCAACCGCCGCCCGGTCGTGCAGGCGTCGGCGACCCCGTCGTCCGGTGGTGTGCCGTTGCAGGTGAAGTTCTCCAGCGCGGGGTCGTCGGATCCGGAAGGCACGCCGATCAAGTACGCGTGGACGTTCGGTGACGGCGCCACGTCGACCGAGGCCAACCCGACGCACACGTTCACCACGCGTGGCGCGTACAACGTGCACTTGGTGGTCACGGACGCGACTGGGAAATCCGGGTCGACCAACGTGACCGTGTCGGTCGGGAACACGGCTCCGTCCGTGGCGATCACACGGCCGGTCAACGGCGGGTTCTTCGACTTCGGCGACCGGGTTCCGTTCGACATCAAGGTGACCGACCCGGAGGACGGCCGGATCGACTGCTCGCGTGTCACGGTCAGCCCGGCGCTCGGGCACGACTCGCACGCCCACCCGACGGATCCGATCAAGGCGTGCCAGGGGTCGTTCCCGACTGTGCTCGACTCCGGGCACGCGGACGCGAACATCTTCTACTCGCTGGACGCCTCGTACACCGACAACGGCAGCCATGGCGTGCCGCCGTTGACGTCACGCGTGGCACATGTGTTGCAGCCCAAGCACAAGCAGGCCGAGTACTTCAACGGCTCGTCCGGTATCCGGATCGTGTCGCAGTCCGGCGCGGAGTCGGGGCGGCGGATCGGCGACATCTCCGACGGTGACTGGATCTCCTTCAAGCCGGTCAACTTCACCGGGATCGACCTGGTCAGGCTGCGGGTCTCGTCGCCGACCGGCGGCGGCTCGGTGGAACTGCGGGCCGGTTCGGCCACGGGTCAGCTGATGACGACCGTGCCGGTGCCCACCACGGGCGGCTGGGACAACTACGTGCTCCTCCCGCCGGTGAACCTGACCAAGCCCACCGGGACGACCGAGCTGTTCATGGTGTTCCGCGGCGACCGGCCGAGCCCGTTCGACCTGGACTCGATGACGTTCGTGGGCAACGGAGTCGTCGACCGGCAGGCCCCGGCGACAGCGCTGTCCGCTGGCACGCCCGACGGCAAGGACGGCTGGTACGTCACCACGCCCACGGTCACGCTCGCCGCGACCGACGACTCCGCCGTGGCGTCGACTGAGTACAGTGTGGACGGTGGGGCGTGGACGGCTTACACCGCGCCGTTCACGGTGTCCGACGGGACACACGTCGTCCGGTACCGGTCGACGGACATCTCGGGCAACGTGGAGGCCGAGCGCGTCACCGAGTTCAAGGTGGACACGGCACCGCCCGTGCTGTCGCTGACCGGGATCGATCCGAGTGGCGTGTACGGGTCCTCCGGCCAGCTCGACATCGCGTGGAACGCCACCGACGCGGGTTCCGGGCTGGCGTCCAGCTCGGTGACTCTCGACGGAGCCCCTCTCCCGCAAGGGAAGCTTTCGCTGCACGCGCTGGCGTTGGGCGGGCACTCCGCCGAGATCACCGCGGTGGACAAGGCCGGGCGCACGTCGTTGTACCGGATCGCTTTCAGCGTCGGGACGTCCGCGGCGGATCTGCGGACGTTGGTCCGGCGGTTCGCGCCCAGCCGGGCGGACGACCTCGTCCCGTTGGTCGACCAGGCGGAGAAACTGGCTGTGTCGGGCCAGAAACGGGCGGCGTCGGTGGCGATGACGGCGTTCCGGATCGATGTCCGGCTGACCATCGCCGACAGGCCCGTGTCCACGTTGCTCGACCGGGACGCGCGGGCGCTGGCCGAGCAATGGCGGTCATGAATGGCGGTCGTGAGTGGTTGCCGGGGTTCTGACCCCGGTTCCACTCACGACAGCTACTCACGACACAGCGGGAACAACGGCATGACGACCGTGTCCACCATGCGGATCAGGTACGGCTCGTCCAGCGGTTCGTCCAGCAGCACGATCCTGGCGAACAGCAGCGACATCGGCACGCTGGTCACGATCTCGTCGACGGGTCCGCGCAACTCGCCCCGGGCGATCGCCCGGTCGATCGCGCCGGTCATGATCTCCCGGTCCCGTTCGACGATGCCTGCCCGGACCAGACGGCCCAGCTCGCCGTTGTCCCTGATCGCGGTCAGCAGCCCGGACAGCACCCCGGCGTGCTGCCCGAGACGTTCGGCGAGCGCACGGGCCTGGGCCAGCAGGTCGTCGCGGAGGGTGCCCGTGTCGATCGTGGCGTGCGGTGTGGCGAACTCGTGCCGGACGGCGGCGAGCACGAGGGCCTCCTTGTCCGGCCATCGCCGGTACACCGACGTCCTTGCGGTGTTCGCACTGGTGGCGACGGCCGCGATGCTCAGGCGGCCGAAGCCGACCTGACCGAGCAGCCGCAGTGTCGCGCGGCTGATCGCGTCGTCGAGGTCCTTGTCCGGTGGTCTCGCCATCCGCGCTCCTCTCCAGATTCCGCTACGGTAGTGTAGCGAAACGGAGGTGGGGATCATGCACGTTGTAGTGGGCGCGACCGGCGCCACGGGCTCGGTCCTGGTCAGGGAGCTGCTGCGGCGCGGCGAGAAGGTCCGCGCGGTCAACCGGAGCGGGCGCGTGGGCCTACCGGACGTGGAGCTCAACGGTGTCGAATTCATCAGGGCCAACGCGAGCGACGCCGATCAGATGACGGAGATCTGCGCGGGAGCGACGGCCGTCTACCACTGCGTCCGGCCGCCGCTGCCGGAGTGGCTCGAGCTGTACCCGCGGGTCCAGCAGGCGTTGATCAGCGCCGCGGGCACGGCTGGTGCCGTGCTGGTGTTCGCCGACGACACGTGGATGTACGGCAGGGTCGACCGGCCGATGACCGAGGACATGCCGTACCGGCCCGTGGCACACCTCGGGTTGATCCGCGCCTGGCTGGCGGAGATGACGCTCGCGGCCCACCACCGCGGCGACGTGCGTGTCGCGATCGCCCGCGCCGGGGAGCTGTACGGGCCCAAGGTGGAGTCGCTGTTCGGGTCGACGATGTTCGCGGGCAAGCGGCCGATCTGGTTCGGCGACCCGGACCTGCCCATCACGCCGACCTACATCGACGACTTCGCCACCACCATGATCACGCTGGCGGGCGAGCCGGACGCGTGGGGCGAGGTCTGGCACGTACCGTCCAGCGAACCCACCACCGCACGGCGGTTCGCCGAGCTCGCCGGGCGCGCGGCCGTACGCGCGATGCCGACGACCGCGGCGAAAGCGCTCGGCCTGGTGTCCACAGTGGCCCGGCACGGCAACCAGGTCCTCTACCAGTTCGAGCAGCCGTTCATAGTGGACTCGACCAGGTTCACGTCCCAGTTCGGCGGCACCGCGTCGGACCTGCGCGAGGGCATCGCCGCATCACTCAGGTGGCACCGGCAGAACCCGCGGCGCTCGCTGCTGCCTTCGTGATCGAGGCGTCGATCCCGTCGAGCAGCACCTCGAGCCCGGCTTTGAACTGCTCGGTGCTCTCCCGTTCCATGTAGGGCGTGCAGTCGTCGTCCGGTGGCGTCGCGCCTTCGGTCTCCAGCCGGATCAGCGCGGAGTAGCGCTGGGCGAAGTCGGGGACGACCGCTGCCAGCGCCGCGGACCGGGCGTACCACCACTCCTCGTCGGAGATCCCGGTGGCGCCGGGTGCCTGCCGGGACTCCGCGATCGTCTGCACGCAACCGCGCACGAAGTTGGCCAGCGTGCCGACGATCCGGCGCAGCAGCAACGCGGGCAACTCGACGCCGTCGAACAGCCGGACCACCGTGTCCATCGAGGCGAACTCGTTGGGCCCCAGCACCGGCCGCGCCGACGAGACCTGTAGGACCCAGGGGTGGCGCAGGAAGAACGCCCAGTAGTCGTCCGCCCAGGCCACGACGGCCGACCGCCATCCTTGGGACACGTCGTACCGCGTCGGCAGCTCGCCGAGCGCACGGTCGTACATGAGGTCGACGAGTTCACCCTTGCTGGGCACATAGGTGTAGAGCGCCATGCCGCTACGGCCGAGCACCTTGCCCACGGTGCGCATCGACACCGCGTTCATGCCCTCCGCGTCGGCGAGTTCGACGGCCGCGTCGACGATCTCGTCGACACTCAGGCCCTGCTTCGGCCCCGGGCTCACTTTGTCGGCGTCCTGCACCGCCCCGTGCGCACGCCACAACAAGGCCATGGTCCGCTTGTTCTCGCCCTGACCGGCGTAGACGACCACTCGACACTCCTAACCCATTACACCGTAAGAGGTTAGCAGGCCGATCACCGCACCGCCGAGCCAGGCCGATAGCAAGCCCTCGCACCGCGCACGGCACGGAACGAGGGCTCAGTGTTTGTCAGAACTGCCCTGTCAGAACTGCCCTGTCAGAACTGCCAGTCAGCAGCTTCCGCAGCAGCCGCACCCAGGACCGCTACACGAACTGCACCCGCAATGGTTCATGTCGTTACTCCCTTGCTCGACTCTGCCCAGCCATTCGACGGTGCCACCGCAACGCCCGAATGCCGTACCGCCGAGCGAGTGAGACATAGCAACAGGGCAATACGTGAATTTCCGGCCTCCTCCGGGCACGTCCAACAACTGTCAAGAACGGCGCAACCGGACCCGAGGCACTGACCGGTGGCAAGCGGAAAGCCGGCCATTCCGACACCACGCGCGCCGTCGCGGACGGCGACCGTGTCGATGTCGAATTCGCCTACTTCCGCGAGTCGCCGAGGTCGTCGAGGCGACGCGATCCGAATGGGCACGGCTCGAACCGGACATCAGGATCGAGGAGTTCCAGTCGACGGTGTCGGCGGCAATCTGACGGTTCTCCGGGACGCGTGGGCACGTTCGCCTTCCGGCTCGCCGGGCCGACGCTTCGGGCGCGGCCGCCGCGACCGCCGCCCTTCGACTGCTCGGCGTCTCTTGACTTGACCCCCACTTGAAAGGATCCTTTCGAAAGAGTCCTTTCACGTTGGAGGTGCCATGACCGAGTTGCCAGCCCGGATGCGAGTCCGCGACGCCGAGCTGATGCGTGCACTGGCCCATCCCCTGCGCGCGGAGCTGCTGACCTATCTGATGGCGGTCGGGCCGCGAACGGCGAGCGAATGCGCCACCGCGGTCGGCTCGACGGCTTCCAACTGCAGCTGGCACCTGCGCCAGCTGGCAGGGTTCGGCCTGGTCGAACGCGCGGACGGCGACAACAGCCGCGACAAGCCGTGGCGTGCCACGCAGGTGGGCCTTGAGTTCGAGGAGTTCAGCCCGGACCCGGCGACCCAGGCCGCACAGCTCGCCGTCCTCGGTGCGAACGTGGCGGGCGACCAAGCCCTGACACAGCGGTTCGTCGACACGGTCGAAACGCTTGAGCCGGAATGGCAGACGGCGTCCGGCATGAGCACCTACTCGTTGCGGGTCAACTCGGCCGAGCTCGCCGAGCTGACCAAGGCCGTCGACGATCTGCTCCGGCCCTACGTGACGACGATCAGGACGGACGCACCACCGGACGCCCGGCCGGTGCACGCGAGCTGGCGCGCGTTCCCCAGGATCGAGGCCGACGGAAAGCCGAGCTCGTGACCAGGGCGTTCGCCCGGCTGTGGACTGCGAGCCTGTTCTCGGAGATCGCCGAGTGGATGCTGCAGATCGCGTTGCCCGTGTACATCTACCGGGCCACCGGATCGGCCGGGTCGACCGCGCTGGCGATGGCCGCGGGCGTCCTGCCGATGATCCTGCTGAGCCCGGTGGCGGGATACGTCGCCGACCGCTGGGACCGGGGCCGGACGCTGTCCCTGGTGTGCGCGGGCCAGGCGCTGACCGCCGTGCCGCTGCTGCTGCACGACCAGGTCTGGCTGATCTACGCGGTGATGGTGGCGCAGTCGTCGGCGGCGACCATGTTCGAACCCGCGCGGACCGCCCTGATCCCCCAGATCGTCCGCGGCGAACGGATCGTGTCCGCCAACGGCTGGATGGGGTTCAACAGCAGCGGCGCCCGGCTGATCGGCAGTTCGGCCGGTGGGATCCTGCTCGCGACAGGCGGGCTGACCACCGTGGTGGCCAGTTACCTCGGTGCGCTGGTGGTCGCGGCGGCTCTGCTCGTGCGACGGTTCCACGTCGACAGGACACCCGTCGTGCGCGAGGCGGTGTGGCGGGCCTGGCTCGACGGCCTGGCGGAGTTCCGCCGGGAACGGCGGCTGCGCCTGATCGGGGCGATGCTGGTCATCGGTTCGGTGGCACAGGGCATGTTCCTGGTTCTGTTCGTGCTGTTCGTGACCGGACCGCTCGGCGGCGACGAGGCGCGGGTCGGGCTCCTGCGCGGAGTTCAGGCGGTCGGTGGCCTGGTCGCCGGGGTGGTGGTCGGGACGTCGTTGTTGCGGCGACTGGCCCCGGCGACGATGGCCGCGTTCGGCGGGATCGGTGTCGGCGTGCTCACGCTGGCGATCTGGAACCTGCCGGGGCTGACCACCGACTGGACCGTCTACTTCGTGCTGTTCGCGATCGTCGGCGTGCCGAGTGTGCTGATCATGTCGGGTTCACTCACGGTGTTGCAAACCGCTTGTGGCCCAGGGAAGTCCGGACGGGTGCTAGCCAGCACGATGGCGATGACGGCGGTGTGCCAGACAGCCGGAATGCTGCTGGCCGGTCCGCTCGCCGACGCGTGGAACCTGACCGCCCTGCTGAACCTGCACGGCGCCCTCATGCTCGCCTCAGGGCTGCCACTGCTGGCAGCGCTTTGGTCGAGGCGTCGAGCCGAGCGGCGTCCCCGGGCGACAGCGTCGGCAGCGACAGCGGCACGGCCTTCCCTCGATCGCTAGCGGTCAGCGGCTCGTCGGGCGGTGCGGAGATCCAGTCGACGATCGGTGCGACGGACGCGGCGACCGGCTTGGCGAACGCCTTCGCCAGCAGCCTGATCGGCAGGTTCCGCGGGCCGCTGCGCGTGAACCCGGGGTGGTAGAGCACGTACCGGGCACGTCGGCCCTGTGCCGCGAACGACACCCCAAGCAGGTCATTGGCCCGGCCGGCCTGCAGCTGCGACCGCAGCACGCTGTACCTGCGGGCGAGCTGCATGTCGTCCCAGTGGATCCGCCCAACCTTGGTGCCGACACCGGCGACGTTCACGACCACCGCCCGTGTACTGGCCTCCAGCTGCGGCAACAGCAGCTCTCCCAGCAGGTATCGGCTCAGGTAGTACAGCGCGAACGTGTATTCGAGACCTTCGGGAGTCACGACACGCCTGGTCTGCGGACGGTTGGCGAACAGCGCCAGGGCGTCGACCGGCTCGGTGATCTCACCTGCCACTCGGACGACCTCGGCAACCGACGACAGGTCCGCCCGCAGGAACCGGGCGCCGTCGACGGCCTTCGCCGGGTCGCTGCCGATCACGATGACCCGGTCACCGCGCGCGATGCGTTCGAGGGCCGTGGCCCGGCCCATTCCATTCGTCCCACCACTTATCACCACTGTTCTGCGCACCCGAATATCGTGGGTGGCGGTACGCGTCGAACGAAAGAAGGCAGTTTCATGTCCGGTACGAACACAGATATGCCTGCCGTCATCGCGCACGAACTGCCCAGCCCGGTTCCGCTGGACGAGATCGCGGCGTGCCCGGTCACGGACCTGTTCCGCCGGATCGGCGACAAGTGGAGCATGCTGGTGGTGATCCTGCTGGGGAAACGGGCGTACCGGTACAACGAACTGCACAGGTCCATCGAGGGCGTCAGCCAGCGCATGCTCACCCGTACCCTGCGCACGCTCGAGGACGACGGGTTCGTGCGGCGCGAGGTGTACCCGAGTGTTCCGCCGAGCGTCGAGTACAGCCTCACGCCGCTGGGGGTCAGCCTGCTGGCACCGTTGTCCGCGTTGGCCGAATGGGCCGTGGCGAACGCTAGTCCGACTTCTTCCGGCCCCACAGCGTGAGCGCGAGCGACAGCGCGAACAACGCGATCGGCAGCCGGTAGTCCTTCACAGCCTGGATCACCGGCCGGGCCCGTTGCCTGACGTCCATCCGGTGCACCAGCTCGTCCACTGTCGCACTGAGTTCACGGCGAGTCTGCTCGACTTCGCGCTGCAGGTCCTGGTGGGTACTCATGCCCGCACGTCCTTCTTCGGATGCGTCATGATCCTGATGTCCTCGCGCACACGGTCGCCCATGTCGTCGGGCACCGGCGGCACTCCCTTGCTCAGCTGGGACTTGCCGACCAGCGCGGCGATCCCGGCGAGCACGAACACAGCGGCACCGACGACCAGCGCGGCCAGCCACGGCGCCAGCACGGTGGCGAGGCCCAGCACCGCGCAGGCGAGCAACACCATGCCGCCGTAGAACGCGAGCAGACCGGCCACTCCGAAGGCGCCCGTGCCGAACAGGGCTCGTTTGGTCTTCGACGTCATCTCCTGCGCGGCCAGTCTCGCCTCCGCCTTGACCAGCCTGCTGGTCTGCTCGGCGAGATCACCGACCAGCGTGGCGACGGACCGTTCGTCATCTTGGCTGTTCACACAGGGTGGCTACCCGGCCACGTCCGGGTGAAACGTCCCGTGTCCACTCAGGATGCGCACGATCTGCGGACCGCTCGGTCTGTGGGTAGCGTGAGCCGGGTGGGCGTGCGCCAGTGGCTATCCAGCTGGCCGGTGATCCGGCAGGTCACCGGCGACGACCCGTGGGGCCGAGGGAACGCTGTCCGCTCGGCGGCCACCGAGCGGACAGCGCCGCGAACCGCCGAAGCGGACTCGGTGACGCGGTCGATCTGCCCGTACTGCGCGGTCGGCTGCGGCCAGCAGGTGTTCGTCAAGGACGGTCGGGTGACGCAGATCGAAGGCGACCCGGACTCCCCCATCTCGCGCGGCAGGCTCTGCCCGAAGGGCTCGGCGAGCAAGCAACTGGTCACCAGTCCCTCCCGGGTCACGCAGGTCCTCTACCGACGGCCGTACGGCACGGAATGGGAGCAGCTCGACCTGGACACGGCGATGGAGATGATCGCCGACCGCGTCGTCGAGGCCAGGAACGAGGCCTGGCAGCAGCAGGACGCCGAGGGCCGTACGCTGCGCCGCACGCTGGGCATCGCCAGCCTCGGCGGCGCCACGCTGGACAACGAAGAGAACTACCTGATGAAGAAGCTCTACACCGCGCTGGGGGCGGTGCAGATCGAGAACCAGGCCCGGATTTGACACTCGTCCACGGTTCCCGGTCTGGGGACCTCCTTCGGTCGCGGCGGTGCCACGACGTTCCAGCAGGACCTCGCCAACGCGGACTGCGTGCTCATCCAGGGCTCGAACATGGCCGAGTGCCACCCGGTCGGCTTCCAGTGGGTGATGGAGGCGAAGGCGAGGGGCGCGAAGATCATCCACGTCGACCCGCGGTTCACCAGGACCAGCGCGGTGTCGGACGTGTTCGTGCCGATCCGGGCGGGTAGCGACATCGCGTTCCTCGGCGCTCTGGTCAACTACGTCCTGACGCACGGCAAGGAGTTCCGCGAGTACGTGGTGGCGTACACGAACGCGGCCGCGATCATCAACGAGGACTTCAAGGACACCGAGGACCTCGACGGCCTGTTCTCCGGCTTCGACGCGGAGAAACGCGCCTACGACCACTCGAGTTGGGCGTACCAGGGTGCCGAGGCCCAGTCGGGCGCGGGTGATCCGAGCGACCGGACCGGCGGGCAGCAACACCGGGCGACCGCGCAGGCCGAGCAGCACGGCAGCGGCGGTGCCACGGTCAGCGCCAAACCCGACGAGGACCCGACCCTGGAGCACCCGCGGTGCGTGTTCCAGATCCTCAAGCGGCACTACGCGCGGTACACGCCCGAGATGGTCGAGGAAGTCTGCGGTGTCCCGGCCGCGAAGTTCCTCGAGGTGGCCGAGGCGATCACGGCTAACTCGGGCCGGGACCGGACGACCGCGCTGTGCTACGCCGTCGGCTGGACCCAGCACACCGTTGGCGTGCAGTACATCCGGACCGCGTCGATCCTCCAGGCGTTGCTCGGCAACATCGGCAGGCCGGGCGGCGGCATCCTCGCGTTGCGCGGACACGCCAGCATCCAGGGATCCACCGACATCCCGACCTTGTTCAACATACTGCCGGGGTACATCCCCATGCCGCACGCGCGTCAGCACCTCGACCTGGCGTCGTTCGTCGCCGAGGACGCGGGCCGCACGGGGTTCTGGGGCAACATGGACAGCTACACCGTGAGCCTGCTCAAGGCGTGGTGGGGCGAGCACGCGACCGCGGGCAACGACTTCTGCTTCGACTACCTGCCCCGGCTGACCGGCGACCACGGCACGTACAGCACTGTGCTGCGGCAGATCGAGGGCGAGTGCAAGGGCTACTTCCTGGTCGGCGAGAACCCGGCTGTCGGATCGGCCAACGGCAAGCTGCAACGGCTGGGCCTGGCCAACCTCGACTGGCTGGTGGTGCGCGACCTGCAGATGATCGAGAGCGCCACGTTCTGGCGCAACGGGCCGGAGATCGAGACCGGCGAGCTGCGCACCGAGGAGATCGGCACCGAGGTGTTCTTCATGCCCGCCGCCGCCCACACCGAGAAGGACGGCAGCTTCACCAACACGCAGCGGTTGCTGCAGTGGCACCACAAGGCGGTCGACCCGCCCGGCGACGCGCGCAGTGACCTGTGGTTCTACTACCACCTGGGCAAGCTGATCCGGCACAGACTCCGCGACAGCACGGACCCGCGTGACCTGCCTGTGCAGCACCTGACGTGGAGCTACGTGGAGGAAGGACCGTTGGGCGAGCCGTCGGCGGAGTCGGTGCTGGCCGAGATCAACGGAACCGGGCCGGACGGCCCGCTCTCGGCCTACACGCAGTTGAAGAACGACGGGTCGACCTCGTGCGGGTGTTGGATCTACTGCGGGGTCCGGGCCGACGGCGTCAACCAGGCCGCCCGCCGGAAACCCGGCCGCGACCAGACGTGGGTCGCCCCGGACTGGGGCTGGGCGTGGCCTGCCAACCGGCGGATCATCTACAACCGCGCGTCCGCCGACCCGGACGGCAACCCGTGGAGCGAACGCAAGAAGTACATCTGGTGGGACAGCGCGGCAGGCAGGTGGGTCGGCGCGGACGTGCCGGACTTCGAGCCGACCAAGCCACCGGACTTCGAACCGGAGGAAGGCGCCAGGGCGCAGGACGCGTTGGGCGGCGCCGATCCGTTCATCATGCAGACCGACGGCAAGGCCTGGCTGTTCGCACCGGCTGGGCTGGCTGACGGGCCGTTGCCCGCGCACTACGAGCCGCTGGAGTCGCCGTACTCGAATCCGTTGTACGCCCAGCAGGTCAACCCGACGCTGCAGCGCTACGACCACCCGGCGAACCCGTACAACGGTTCGGCGTTCCCCTATGTGGTCACGACCTATCGGCTGACCGAGCACCACACGGCGGGCGGGATGAGCCGTACTTTGCCGTACTTGTCGGAGTTGCAGCCCGAGTTCTTCTGCGAGGTCTCGCCGGAACTGGCCGAGGAGCGGGGTCTTGAACACCTCGGCTGGGCGACGATCATCACCAGTCGTTCCGCGATCGAGGCGCGGGTGATGGTGACGCGTCGGATGAAACCGTTGCGGATGCGCGAACAAGTCGTGCACCAAGTTGGTCTGCCCTACCACTGGGGCCCGAACGGACTGTCCATCGGCGACGCCGCCAACGACATCCTCGGTGTCGCCGCGGACCCGAACGTGCACATCCAGGAAGCCAAGGCCGCGACCTGCGACATCATCCCCGGCAGGCGGCCACGCGGGCAGGCACTGCTCGACCTCGTAGCGGAATACCGGAGGCGCGGATGACCGAACGCATGGGGTTCTTCACCGACACCTCGGTGTGCATCGGCTGCAAGGCCTGCGAAGTGGCGTGCAAGACGTGGAACGACATCCCGGCGGACGGCGTCGACCTGCTCGGCATGTCCTACGACAACACGGGTTCGCTCGACGCCAACACGTGGCGGCACGTCGCGTTCATCGAGCAGACGGTCCAGGACGACACCCGGTGGCTGATGTCCAGCGATGTCTGCAAACACTGCACCGAGGCCGGGTGTCTCGACGTGTGCCCGACGGGTGCCTTGTTCCGCACCGAGTTCGACACCGTGGTCGTCCAGGCGGACATCTGCAACGGGTGCGGGTACTGCGTTCCCGCGTGCCCGTTCGGCGTGATCGACCGGCGTGAGGACGACGGCAGGGCGTGGAAGTGCACCATGTGCTACGACCGCATCGGCGACGGGCTGATGCCCGCCTGCGCCACGGCGTGCCCGACCGAGTCGATCCAGTACGGCCCGTTGGACGAACTGCGGGAACGCGCCGACGAGCGGCTGGCGGAACTGCACTCGCGGGGGCAGGCGGACGCTCGCCTGTACGGGCACTCCCCCGACGACGGAGTCGGCGGTGCCGGGGCGTTCTTCCTGCTGCTGGACGAACCGGAGGTCTACGGCCTGCCGTCGAATCCGGTGGTGACGACCAGGGACCTGCCCGCGATGTGGAAACGGGCCGGGCTGGCCGCTGTGGCTGTCGCCGCCGGAGTCGCCGTGTCGTTCCTGGGGCGGCGCTGATGGGTTACTACGGCAGGCCCATCGTCAAGGAGCCGGTGTGGAAGGTTCCCGACGTCCCCGGATACCTGTTCCTCGGCGGGATGGCGGGCGCGTCGGCGTCGATGGCGTTGGCGGCCCAGGTGTCCGGCCATTCCGAACTGATCAGGCCCGCCCGGGTCGCGGCCGCCGTCGGGTCGCTCGCGAGTGTGGGAGCGCTGATCCACGACCTGGGACGACCGGAGCGGTTCCTGAACATGCTGCGGGTGTTCAAGGTGACGTCGCCGCTGTCCGTCGGGTCGTGGATACTGGCGCCGTTCTCCGGGTTGACGGCGCTCACCGTCGCCACCGACCTCAGTGGACGATTCCGCTGGATCGGGTCGCTCGCCGGAGGCGCCGCGGGAGTACTGGGCCCCGCGATGTGCACGTACACCTCGGTCCTGCTCGCCGACACCGCGATTCCGGCCTGGCACAACGCTTATCCCGAACTGCCGTTCGTGTTCGCGGGCAGCGCCATGACCAGCGCGGCCGGGGCGTCCCTGCTGGTCTCGCCCTCCCGACCGGCTGTGCGGCTCGGCCTGATCGGCAGCGGCCTCGAGCTGACCTCAACGGCCGCCATGGAGCGACGGGTGGAGACATACCGCTCCAGCAAACTGCTCACCGCCGCGAAGGCGCTGACAGTCGCCGGAGCCGGTCTGTCCCTGGTCCGTGGCAACCGGGTCACCGCCGTTCTCGCCGGGGCGAGCTACCTGGCCGCCGGAATATGCACCCGCTTCGGCGTCTACCGAACCGGCACAGCCTCAGTAAAGCTCGTGAGTGTTCAGTCCGGTTAGAACCGGACTGAACACTCACGAGGTTTCAGTTGGGGAGGAGTTCGGCCAGTTTGGCTTTGATGCCTTCGTAGACCATCCTCGCGCTGCCCGGGTCGCCTTTGAGGATCGCCTCGGTCACCATCTTCACCTGCTCGGCCGTGGCGTGCGGTGGGATGGGTGGGATCTCCGCGTCGCAGCGGACGTCCAGGACTGCGGGCCGGTCGGCCGCCAGCGCCTGGTCCCACGCCGGGCCGAGGTCGTCCGGTGAGTCCACGTTGAGCGCGATCAGGCCGAGGGACGCCGCGAACGCCGCGTAGTTGACGTCGGGCAACGTCTGGGACTCCTCGAACTTGGGCGCACCGCCCATCGCCCGCAGTTCCCACGTGACCTGGTTGAGGTCGTTGTTGTGGAACACGCACACCACACAGCGGCGGTCGGCCCACAGGTTCTGGTACCTGGCGATCGTGATCAGCTCGGCCAGCCCGTTCATCTGCATGGCGCCGTCGCCGACCAGGGCGACCACCGGCCGGTCCGGGTGGGCGAACTTGGCGCCGATCGCGTACGGCACACCCGCGCCCATCGTGGCCAGCGTGCCGGACAGCGAACCACGCATCCGGCCGCGCATCCGCAGGTTGCGGGCGTACCAGTTGGTGGACGAGCCGGAGTCGGCCGTGACGATCAGGTCGTCCGGCGCGCGGGTGGACAGCTCGTGCACGATCCGCATCGGATTGATCGGATCCGCGCCGACCATGGCCTGCTTCTCCACGCTCTGCCACCAGTCGGTGACGTGCCGCTCGACCTTCTCGCGCCACGACCGGTTCTCGTTGCGCCGCAACAACGGCAGCAAGGCGCGGAGCGTGGAGTGCGCGTCACCGACCAGGTTCACCTCGGTCGGGTACCGCATACCGATCCGCGTACCGTCCACATCGATCTGCACCGCTCGTGCTTTGCCGTACTCCGGCAGGAACTGGCTGTACGGGAAGTTCGAGCCGACGATCAGCAACGTGTCGCAGTCCCGCATCAGCTCGTAGCTCGGGCGCGTGCCGAGCAGGCCGATCGAGCCGGTCACGTACGGCAGGTCGTCGGCCAGCACGTCCTTGCCCAGCAACGCTTTGGCCACACCGGCACCGGTCAGGTCGGCGACCTGGCGGATCTCGGCGGTCGCGGTCCGCGCGCCCTGCCCGATCAGGATCGCGACCTTCTTGCCCGCGTTGAGCACCTCGGCCGCGCGTTCCACTTCGGCGAGCGGTGGTGTCAGCACCGGCGGCGCCAGTCCCGGCTTGCTCGACGGGACGTGTTTGAACTCGTGGCGCGGCGGCTCGTAGGGCTGTTCCTGCAGGTCGTTGGGGATGATCACGACTGTCGGCGCACTGCGGGTGATCGCCGTGCGCAACGCCCGGTCGAGCGCGTTCGGCAACTGCTCGGCCACCGTCACCTCGACGGAGTACTCGCTGGCCACGTCCTTGACCAGCGACTGCAGGTCGACTTCCTGCTGGTAGCTGCCGCCGCGCGCGGTCCGCGCGGTCTGCCCGACGATCGCGACCACCGGCACGTGGTCGAGTTTCGCGTCGTAGAGACCGTTGAGCAGGTGGACGGCACCGGGACCCGATGTCGCCAGGCAGACACCGGGCCTGCCGCTGAACTTCGCGTAGCCGACCGCCTCGAACGCGGACATCTCCTCGTGTCTGGACTGGACGAACCGAGGGCGGTTGCCCGCTTTGCCGAAGGCGGCCACGATCCCGTTGATGCCGTCGCCCGGGTAGCCGAAGACCTGGTCGACGTGCCAGTCCCGCAGCCGCTGCAGCAGGTAGTCGCCGACGGTCTCGGCCATCAGGTGTCCACCGACAGCGCTTCGACCAGATCACCGACCTGGGGTTCGGGCAGTGCGCGGGCCACGTCGGCCAGGCTGACGATGCCGACGAGGTCGTGCCCGTCGATCACCGGGAGCCTGCGGACCTTGTGCTCGGCCATCGTCTTCATGATGTCGTTGGCCTCGTCGTCCGCGCCGATCGTCACGGCCTCGCCCTGCGCCAGCTCACCGGCGGTGATCGAACGCGGGTCGTTGCCCTCCGCGAGGACCTTGACCACGATGTCGCGGTCGGTCACCATCCCTTTGAGACGGTTGTCCTCACCGCAGATCGGCAGTGCCCCGACGCCCTTGTCCGCCATCAGTTGCGCGGCGTCCCTGATGGTCTGGCTGGACCGGACACAGGTCGGATCCGGCGTCATGATCTCGCGTGCGCGCGTCATCATTGCTCCCTTCCTTGTCGGGTTTCGAGTACCCATGGCAGGGAAGCCCACACACATGCGCATCGGATACACGTTGATGACCGAACAGGCAGGGCCGAAACAGCTGGTCGACGACGCCGTCAAGGCCGAAAAGGCCGGTTTCGCGTTCGAGGTCTCCAGCGACCACTACTTTCCGTGGCTGGCCGAGCAGGGCCACGCACCCAACGCGTGGACGGTTCTCGGCGCGGTCGCCCGATGCACCGAACGCGTCGAGCTGATGACCTACGTGACGTGCCCGATCATGCGATACCACCCCGCTGTCGTCGCACAGCAAGCCGCGACGGTACAAATATTGTCCGACAACAGGTTCACCCTGGGGGTCGGCTCGGGTGAGAACCTCAACGAGCACGTCGTCGGGCGCGGCTGGCCGCCGGTGAACGTCCGGCACGAGATGCTCGCCGAGGCACTGCAGGTGATCCACGGCCTGTTCGACGGCGGCTATTTCAACTACAGCGGTTCACACTTCCGGGTGGACGCGGCGAAGCTCTGGGATCTGCCGGACGTGCGGGTGCCTGTCGGCGCGGCGGTGTCCGGAAAGCAGTCGATCACCCATCTGGCACCGCTGGCCGACCACATGATCGCGACGGACCCGGACGAGGACCTCTGCAAGCTGTGGGACGAGCAGAAGTCGGACCCCGGCCGCAAGATCGGGCAGATGCCGGTCTGCTGGGATCCCGACCGCGACGCGGCGGTCAAGCGGGCGCACGAGCAGTTCCGCTGGTCGACCGGGGGCTGGAAGGTCAACGCCGAACTGCCGGACGCGACCAGTTTCGCCGCGGCGACCTCGTTCGTGCGGCCGGAGGACGTGGCCGAGTCGATCCCCTGTGGACCGGATGTCGACCCCATCCTCGCCGCCGCGCGCAAGTACGCCGACGCCGGGTTCACCGACCTGGCGATCGTGCAGGTCGGCGGCGACCACCAGGACGGCTTCCTCGACTTCGCCAGGGACTCGCTACTGCCCGCCTTCGACGCAGTAGACGGCAAACGCTGACCCGATCACCGGCTGGGCGACGTTGCGCACCCGCACGCCGCCCGCCGTGATCCCCTGCTCGGTGCCGAAGTGGGCGTGGCCGTGGATGGCCAGGTCCACACCGGTCGCGTCGATCGCCTCGGCGAGCTGGTAGCAGCCGAGGAACGGGAAGATCTCCGGCGGTTCGCCGCGCAGCGTGTCCGCGACCGGCGAGTAGTGCGTCAGCGCGATCTTGATGTCGGTGTCCAGCCCGGCGAGCGCGGCGTGCAGCCGGTCGGCGATGTCCACGGTGTGCTGGATGAACGCCTTCATCTCCGGTTCGCCGAACACGCTGCCCGACTTTCCCGCGAACCCGCCGCCGAACCCCTTCGCCCCGGCCACCCCGACCGAGCACTGTCCGATCCGGAGCGTCGTGGCGGTGCCTTCGAGAACCTGGATGCCGCGTTCGATCAACAGGTCGGTGATCTCGGCTTCCTTGTCGCTGTGGTAGTCGTGGTTGCCCAGCACGGCGATCACGGGCACCGGCAGGTCACTGAACTCGTCCGCGACGACCTGTGCCTCGTCCAGGCTGCCGTGCCTGGTCAGGTCACCCGCGAGGAGCAACACGTCGGCGTGCTCACCGAGGTTGTCCAACGCGGGACGCAACCTGCCCCGGGCGTCCTCGCCCAGGTGCACGTCGCCGACTGCCGCGATGCGGATCACGTCAGCTCCTCCCGCCTGGTCGGTTCGTCCACGCACACCACGCGGACGTCGTTGTGGATCACCATCTCCGGCGCCACGTCCCTGATCACCTCGGACACCTCGGCCCGGCGCTGCTCGGTGGCCACGTCGCCGCTGACGACGACGTGTTCACCCCGTACGGTCACGCGCACGCCTTGCTCTGCCGTTCTGGGATCCTCCGCCAGTGTGGTCCGCAGGCGTGCCACGAGGTATTGCGGCGGGGTCATCGCTCTGGCTCCCTTCGTCGATGATGCCCAATCGGTCGCACAACAACAAGAACGCCTCGGCGTACGGCGACTCCGCGGTCTGCTCGCGTACCCGGGCCCAATCGATCTGCTCCCGCAACGCGCGCGCGATCGGCAACAGCGCGGCCAGGTCACAGCGGTGCACTTCCAGCGCGAGGAGCTTGCCGATCATCACCTCGGTGCCGTGCTGCACGCGCATCACGGTCGGGCCGACGCGCATCTCCTCGGCCTGGTCGAGCATTTCGGGCGTGACCTGGCGTTCGTTGGCGCGGAAGATGAGGTCGACCAGCCGGTCGCCGTCATAGACCTTGGTCAGCCACTCCTCCGGCGGGTCGGCGGCGCGGAAGCCCGCTTCCACCAAAGCCTTCACCGCGGTAGGCACATCCTTTTCGAGAATCAGGATGTCGACGTCGTGTTCAGTCTCCGGCCCGCCACGCGCGTACACCGCGCAGCCGCCGGTCAGCGCGAACGGCACCTCGGTCGGCCGCAACGCGGCGGCCACCTTGGTCACGGTTCGCAGTAAGGCATCCTGGAGGTCCGAACCCATATCCGGTGCGTACCCGTTCTCCGCGGGAACGAATCCACGCGAGGGACGGCTTCACTCGACTCACGCGGATGCCGGTGCCGATGACGTACGAGTGCACGTTGTCGGCGGGACGTGCCGCTACCCGTCCTTCTCGGCTTCTTCGCGAGCGCGCTTGCGCCGCTTTCCCTCGTGCATCGCCACGACGCGGGCCACCGGGATCGTGTGTCCTTCTTCGATCAAGTCGGCGCCGAGTCGTTGCGGCGCGGGCATATTCGTGGACCACGGGTCCTTGCCGTCGAGTTGCACGACCGCGTTGTGCACGGTGAAGTCCCTTGGTGACACGGATTCCAGGTCGTTCCATGCGACCGGGAACGACACGGGCAGACCGGGCCGCAGGCGTGGGCTGTACGCGGCGACGACCGTCGCGCCGTGCGCTCGCGTGGAATCCAGGAAGACCTTGCCTTCACGTTCTTCCTTGATGTACGCCGTCGTCGCCAGTCGCGGGTCGACGCGTTCGGCGCGTGCGGCGAGGGCCCTGGTCGCCGCGGCGACATCGTCCGCGTTGTGCGGCTCCAGCGGTACGAAGATGTGAACACCCTTGGCGCCACTGGTTTTCACCGCGCCACTCAACCCGGAGTCCGCCAGCGCCTGCCGGACGAGGAAAGCCGCTTGCACGACCGTCGGGAACGCCGCCCCCTCCGGGGGATCCAGGTCGAGGATCATGTGCGTCGGATGATCCGACTCCGCGAGTCTCAACGCCGGGTGGTACTCCACCGCGCGTTGGTTGCCGAACCACAGCAACGTCTTGCGGTCGTCACACAGCGCGTACGTCACCTCTCGTTTGGACGTGTCGGCCCACACCTTGACCGTGCGCACGAACGACGGTGTGTACTTCGGGACGTTCTTCTGCATGAACGGGCCCTGGCCGCGCAGGATCCGGATGACCGACAGCGGGCGGCCCGCCAGCGCCGGGATGATCCGGTCGGACACCGCGTCGAGGTAGTCGACCAGATCGCGTTTGGTCGCCCCTTCGAACAGCGCCTGGTCGAGATTGGTCAGCGACACGCCGTCCCGCTCGTCATCGGCCATGACCTCATACCTTAAGCCAATGCCCGGCGGTCAGTCCGGACAACGTGTGCATCGGCGCGGTCGCCCATTCACCGGGATCGTCCATCGTGCCCAACGCGCGTTCCCAGACCAACGTCCGCGCGACGAGCGCCACCCAACAGGCCGTGTCGAGCTGTTCGACCAGTTCGCGGTGCGGCGCGAGGTCGCTGAACGCCTCCAGGTAGCTGTCACGCAGCCGGGTGACCGTCCGGTCGTCCGCCCCGTAGGAATCGCGCATCACCCAGGCGGCCACGAGCATGCTGGCGAACGGATGCGCCACCACGCTGTCGCCCCAGTCGTAGAACACAGGACGCCCGCCGGTCACGAACACGTTCCCCGGGTGCAGGTCGTTGTGGTCCAGGCTGGGGGTGACGGACGCGCGAGCGAGCCAATCGGCGCGCTCGACCAACTCCGCGCGCCGGGCGATGATCGCCGCGACGGCCGCGGTGTCGTGCGGCCGCCCGCGGACAGCTTCGACCGCCTGGTCGAACCGTTCCGCCGTGACGCCCGCCCGCATGTCGGTCACACCGGCCGTCAACAGGCTGTCCACGTGTGCCGCGAGTTTCCGCTGGAGCTCGCCGTACCGCGGCAGGATCTCCAGCATGGCCGCGGTGGGGTCCGGCGCGCTCTCCCGCACCGTCGTCCCACCGTCGGGCAGCAGCAACCAGCCGCGGTCGACGTCGATCGCGATCGGCGCCAGCACCCACTCCGGGACGAACTCGGACAACACGGAGTAGAGACGGACTTCGAAGGCCGTCGCCGGGCCCGGCGCCTTCAGCCAGACCACGCCGTCGGATGTCATCGCGGTGAGCACAGTCCCCCAAGGCCGTACACGCGGCTGCGTCAACTCGCCGACACGCCTCATGCCTCGATCGGCGAGTCGCTCGTCAACCCATGCCTCGGCGAGTTGTCGCCAGGCACCCGTCGTCCACACCTTCGCCGAGGTCATACCCCGAGAGTGGCAGACGATCATTCACTCGACCTGGTGATTACCGGCCAGTTGGACCCGATAACCTTGGCGCCATGCCCAAGGACCTGCCGGAGATCGACACGACAGTGCCGAGCATCGCCCGCGTCTACGACGCGTTCCTCGGCGGCAAGGACCACTACGAAGTGGACAGGCAGGTCTACCAGCAGATACTGCAGCTGGCGCCGGAGTCGGCGCGGACCGGCCGGGAGGCCAGGTACTGGCTGATCAGGGCGGTGCGCTTCCTCGCTGCCGGTGCGGGCATCGACCAGTTCCTCGACCTCGGCTCGGGCCTGCCGACCGCGGAGAACACCCACCAGGCGGTCCAGCGCATCAACCCCGAGGCGCAGGTGGTCTACGTCGACAACGACCCGATGGTCGCGGCGCACGGCCGTGCCCTGCTCGAGGAGAACGACCGGACGCACTTCATGGTCGGTGACCTGCGCGAACCGGACGAACTGCTGCAGCACCCGACGGTGACCCGGTACCTGGACTGGACCAGGCCGCTGGCGCTGATCCAGTGCAACACCCTGCACCACGTCGCCGACAAGGACGACCCGGCCGGTGTGATGGCCAAGTACATCGACGCGTTGCCGTCCGGCTCGTACATCGCGATCTCCCACCTGTTCGACCCGGCGGACGGCAGCTCCCGCGCCGACCTGGCCAAAGAGGTCCAGGCGAAGTTCATGGCGCTGATGGACACGTGCGTCTTCCGCACGCGCGAGCAGATCGCCTCGTTCTTCAAGGGCACCGAACTGGTCGAGCCCGGCCTGGCGCACCCGTTCGAATGGTGGCCGGACGGCCCGCTGACGACGTCCCGCGTGGACGGCGACTACCTGCTGCTCACCGGGGTCGCCCGCAAGCCGTGACACCGGAAGCCCGCGAGCCGCACACGATGCCAGACGGCGCGGCTGGCTCCCGCACGGCTTCCACCTCGACACCCACAGCCCAGCAGGACTGACGCCATTCTGCGCATCCACCACGCGTGTAATCCGTTTGACGGAGTGAGCGCTCACTCCGCACACTGGATCCATGAGCGAGGTTCCTGCCCGGCGACGCGCGCCCGGGATGACGCCGGACAAGCGGCGGGAGATGATCGTGCAAGCGGTGTTACCCCTGCTGGTCGAGCACGGCGCCGCGGTGACCACGAGCCAGATCGCCCGTGCCGCGGGCATCGGCGAGGCGACGGTGTTCCGTGCGTTCGCCGACAAGGACGAACTGCTGCGGGCGTGTCTCACCGAGGCGTTGCGCGCGGACAACGCGGTCGCCGCGATCGAGGCGATTCCGCTGGACGCCCCGCTGGCCGAGCGGCTGGCGGAAGCCGCCGCGGCGCTCGCCGCGCACATGGAACGGATGGGCGCGCTGTTCGGGGCGTTGCGGGCGTCCGGTTTCCAGCGGGAACGCGGGGAGCATCCGCGACGGCCCGGCAACGACGCGATCCGGGAGGCGCTCGCCGAACTGTTCGAGCCCGAGCGGGACTGCTTGCGCGTCGCGCCATCGCACCTGGCCGCCATGTTCACGGGCCTGCTGATGATGCGGCCGCGGATGGGCGACGAGAAACCCGACACGGCCGACATGATCGACGTCCTGCTCAACGGGGCCGTCCGATGACCATGGGCGGGGGAATGCCGGGTGGCGGCGGTTTCGAGTCGATGATCCTGCGGCGGCGCCGGGGCAGGCGGTTGCCGTCCACCGTGGCCGACAGCGGGCTCACCGGGCCGGTGGAGATCCCCGACCCGGAACCGCCGAACGATCCGAAGGACCTGCGTTCCCGATGGCGACGGCTGCGGGAGTCCGTGTCCGGCACGGCCCGCGCGCTGCCTCGCGTGTTCAGCTTGTCCTGGCAGGCGAGCAGGCCGCTGACGGTCACCCTCGTGCTCGTCACCGTCGTGAGCGGACTCATCCCGACCGCGACCGCGTACGTCGCGAAGATCCTGATGGACGCCGTGGTCGAGGCCATCCAGATCCACTCGACCGGCCGCGCCGACCAGACCGTGCTGCACATCCCGCTGATCGGCGACCACACCGTCACCTCGGTCGGCAAGATCGTCGGCATCGCGGCGTTCCAGCTCGTCATCTTCGTCACCCAGTCGGTCACGACGATGCTCACCACGGTCAGCCAGCAGTTGCTGCAGGAGCGGATGACGCTGTCCATCCGCCACCAGGTGATGGACCACGCGAGCCGGATGCACCTGGCGTTCTTCGAGGACTCCGCTTCCTACGACCTGCTTCGCCAGGCCGACCGGGAGGCGCCGATGCGCCCGATGTCCATGATGAGCTCGGCGCTCGGCCTCGGTCGGATGACGATCACGTTCACCAGCATGATCGTCCTGCTGGTCACGGTCAGCCCGTTGCTCGCCGTGGTCGCGCTGCTCGCGCCGGTTCCGCTGTTCATCTCGCAGTCCAAGTACGGCGCGCAGTCGTTCATCCTGAGCTACCTCGTCTCGCCGATCCGGCGTCGGATGGACTATCTGTCCTCTTTGGTCACCACGGACAGCTATGCCAAGGAGGTCAAGCTGTTCGGCCTCGGCCCGTACCTGGTCGACCGGTTCGAGCGGCTGGGCAAGGTGTACTACGAGCGGCAGCGGGGGCTGATCCGCAAGAAGAACGTGGCAGGCACGCTGTGGGGCCTGATCAGCACGGTCGCGGGTTCGGCGATCTACCTGTACATCGCGTTGAAGGCCGTGTCCGGCGAGCTGACGCTGGGTGATCTCGCGCTGTACACCGCGGCGGCCGCGTCCGTGCAGAGCTCGATCGGCGGGCTGTTCGGCAGCTTCTCCGGGATGTACGAGAACAACCTGTACCTCGACACGCTGTACCGCTTCCTGGACACCAAACCCGAGATCAGCCGTCCCGAGTCGCCCGCCGCGCTGCCGGATCCGCTGCGGGGCCACATCACGTTCGACAACGTCACGTTCGCCTACCCCGGCGCGGACGAACCCGCGCTCAAGGACGTCAGCTTCGACATCCAGCCGGGCGAGACCGTCGCGGTGGTCGGCAAGAACGGCGCGGGCAAGTCCACCCTGATCAAACTGCTGTGCCGGCTCTACGACCCGACCGGCGGGCGGATCCTGCTCGACGGGGTCGACATCCGCACGCTGGACCCCGGCGACCTGCAACGCCGGATCAGCGCGATGTTCCAGGACCACGTCAGCTACCAGGCGACCGCGGCGGAGAACATCGGGCTCGGCGACCTCGACCACCTGACCGACCGCCCGGTGATCGAGAAAGCCGCCGAGCGCGCCGGGATCGCCGACCGGATCGACCGGTTGCCACGCGGGTACGACAGCCCGCTGGGCCGGTGGTTCGACGAAGGCGTCAGCCTGTCCGGCGGTGAGTGGCAGAAGATCGCGCTCGGCCGGGCGTTCCTGCGCGAGGCACCGATCCTGGTGCTCGACGAGCCGACGTCGGCACTGGACGCGCAGGCCGAGCACGACCTGTTCGTCCGGCTGCGGCAACTGGCCGAGGGCCGGACCACGCTGTACATCTCGCACCGGTTCTCCACCGTCCGCCAGGCGGACCGGATCATCCTGCTGGAACACGGGAAGCTGCTCGAACAAGGCACCCACGCCGAGCTGATGGTCCTCGACGGCGGGTACGCGGAGCTGTTCACGTTGCAGGCGTCGGCCTACCTGGACGCCTGACCGGCGAACCTGTCCACAGGTAGAGTGCTTTTCCATGGCAGACGAGTGGTCCAGTTCGCTCGACGTGCACCTGGACTGGACCCCGGGGACGGGCCGCAAGGGCCTGGCGAAAGCGGTCCGCGCGGCGATCCGCGACGGCCGCTGGCGTCCCGGCGCGGTGGTGCCGTCCACCCGGGCACTGGCGCACGACCTGGGCGTGGCACGGGGAACGGTCACGCGCGTGTACTCGGACCTCGCGGCCGAGGGCTACCTGCAGACGACCCAGGGCGCGCCGACCCGGGTCGCGACCGCGGGCGCGGAAGCGTTGTCCCAGCCGCGTCCGATGCCGGCGCGCGAACCGGCGATGCGGTGGAACCTGTTACCCGGCCGCCCGGACTCGGCGCTGTTCCCCAGGGACGTCTGGCTCACGTCGACCAAGCGCGTCCTGCAGCACACGCACAACGAGACCTTCGGCTACGGGGAACCACGCGGGTCCTCGGTGCTGCGCGCGACACTGTCGGCGTACCTGGCACGCAGCCGTGGCGTGCTGGCCGACCCTGCCAGGATCGTGATCTGCGCGGGGTTCTCGCACGCGATGAGCGTGGTCGGGCACGCGCTGCGGGACATCGGCATCGGCGAGATGGCCTTCGAGGACCCGTCGTTCCACCGGTTCCGCGACCTGGCCGCGGCGGCCGGGCAGCGGATCACGACTGTTCCGGTGGACGGCGCCGGGATGCGCGTGTCGGACCTGACCAGCCCGGCGGTGGTGGTCACCCCGGCGCACCAGTCCCCGGTCGGCGTGACGCTGGCACCGGACCGCAGAACGGCGTTGACCCGAACCGGCGCGGTGATCGTAGAGGACGACTACGACGGCGAGTTCCGCTACGACCGCCAGCAAGTCGGCGCACTGCAGGCACTCGCGCCGGAACGAGTGATCTACGCGGGCACAGCGAGCAAGACACTGGCCCCGTCGCTGCGGCTGGGCTGGCTGGTCCTGCCCCGTTCGCTCGTCGATCCCGTGATCGCCGCGCTGGCCGCGAGCGGGGCCCAGCCGCCGCTGCTCGACCAGTTGGTGCTGGCCGACATGATCAGTACCGGCGCGTACGACAAGCACGTGCGTCGCTGCCGGATCGAGTACCGGTCCCGTCGTGACCGGCTGGCCGCCGCGTTGCCCCAGCACCTGATCCCCCAGGGGATCTCGGCGGGGCTGCACCTGATGGTGGCGCTGTCGGAGGCCGCGGAGGCCCAGGTGCCCGCGGTCGCCCGCAGGCATTCACTGGACATCGCGACAGTCGCGCCGATGGTGGTGCGGGAGAAACGGCACGGCTTGATCGTCGGGTACGGCGCCTCGTCGAAGAACGCCTTCACCGGTGCGCTGGAAGCCTTGCTGGCTGTGCTGCAAGAGCTCCAGAGTTAGCCGATGCACCTCGCGCACGAGGAAGAACTGCTGCGATCGGATGTCGTGGCCAACCGGTCGATGAACAGAACGCGGCCGTTGACCGGGCGGGACAGCTACCGCACGGCGCTCGCGTTCGACATCGTCGCCCACCAGCCCGCGACCTGGCTGGATCTCTGCTGCGGCAGCGGGAAAGCGCTCATCGACGCGGCGGCACTGCTGCCCGGCACCGCGATCACCGGGCTGGATCTGGTGGACCAGTTCACGACCGCGACCGCCGCCACCGTGGACCTGGTCGCCGCTCCGGTGTCGGCGTGGCAGCCCGAGCATCGCTACGACCTCATCACGTGTGTGCACGGCATGCACTACATCGGGGACAAGCTGGGGACGCTCACCCGCGCCGTCCAATGGCTGGCGCCGAAAGGCGTTTTCGTCGCGAACTTCGACGCCACGGCCGTCCGCGACCGCGACGGCAACCCGTTGAACGTCACGAAAGCCTTGCGGGCAGCGGATTTCGACTACAACGCCAGGACAAGGCGGATCCGCAAGATCGGGCCGGACACCACGCCGTTCCCGTGGCGGTACCTCGGCGCGGACAAGTCAGCGGGCCCCAACTACACGGGACAACCGGCAGTGGACTCGTACTACGGCAGCCACGGGTAGGGGCGGCCGAGCCTGCGCTGCCGCATCAGCAGCCCCGGTACGAAGATCACCAGGCACATGGTGAGCATCCCGACGAACCCGATGGTGCGTGTCCCGTCGTTCTGGGTGAACAAGGCAGGTTGGGCCAGCAACGCGATCAGCAACACGCCGCCGAAGATCAGCAGGAAGCGTTCGAGCACCCGTTCGGCCAGTACCGTGTGCCGCGGCGGCAGGGCGTGCCTGCCGAACGGGCCGAGTGACCAGTAGTACGGCAGCCGCATCCGGCGTTTGCGCATGCGCAACCCGAAGAACATCGGCAACGCGATGAACAGGGCCATCGCGTACGGCTCGACGACAGCACCCCTGCGGACCAGGTCGTCGACGGCGAAACCGGCCACCATGACAGCGAAACCCAGCAGGACTCCCTCGCCTAACCGGCGGCTCGGGGTGTCGACGGGTGTCATGTCCACCCGGGGCGGCGGCGAGTACGGATGAGTGGGCGCGGCCTGCATCACGGGCATCAACGGCAACGGAGAACGGGCGGCGGGCACTGTCGGCGGGTCGATCGGCCTGACGGGTTGTGCCCCAACAGGTTGTGCAACAGCAGGGTGGGAAGCAGCGGGACGCGGTGTGGCGAGCTTGTCGCGGAACGGTCTGGTCGGGTCCATCGGGATCAGCGGTCCGCCCGCGCGCAGCGGTGGCATCAGCGACATCAGCACGTCGTGCACCTCGCCTGCCGATCCGGGCCGGTGGTCGGGGCTCTTGGCGAGTAATCGGCCGACCAGGTCCGCCAACGGCTGTCCCGTGTCCGGTCTGTGCGACAGCACCGGCTCCGGCGTGTCCGCGTAGTGCCGGTGCATCATCGCCAACGCGGTGTTCGCCTCGAACACGTACCGTCCCGTCAACAGTTCGTACAGCACACATCCCAACGAGTACAGGTCGCTGCTGGGGCTGGACTGGCCGTGCATGGCTTGCTCAGGCGCCATGTACGCGGGTGTGCCCACCGCTTCCGACGTCCGGGTTATCCGGGTCATGTCCACGTCGCGCAGCAAAGCGATGCCGAAGTCGAGCACCTTGACCTCACCGTTGTCGGTGACCATCACGTTGCGGGGCTTGAGGTCCCTGTGCACCAGACCGGCCGCGTGCGCGACGACGAGCACCGAGGCGATCTGCACGCCGATCGCGATCACCCACGGCACCGGCACCGGCTCGTTCTCCGCCTGGAACTCGGCGAGGTCGGCCCCGCCGATCAGCTGCATCACCAGGTACAGGTCGTCCTCGTCGGTGCCCGTGTCGTAGACGGCCGGAACGCCGGGGTTCTCCAGCTTCGCGGTCATCCGCGCCTCGCGGTTGAACCTGCTGATCAGCGTCTCGACGTCCGCACCGGCTGGCAACACACTGGGGCGCAGCAGTTTCACCGCGACGTCGCGGTCGAGGCGGTGGTCCCGGCCCAGCCACACCTCGCCCATCCCGCCGCGGCCCAGTGGCCGGACGAGTTCGTACCGGTCACCGACGATGCGCTGCACTCCCTCAACCCCTCCTGGTTCAAGTCCTCTCCGGCGCCACCAGACCGTCGACCAGACCATCCACAGTAGCCTGAACGACCTGTTCGGCGAGGGCTCCGGCGCGGCCGACGGCGGTGCCGAACGTCCCCAGCGCGGAAAACACCGCAGCATAGCGATGTTGCTCGGCCAGCGGCATCCGGGGAACCTCACACCGCCGGACGTCGAGCCGGGCGGCGGCCGACAGGTGGGTGCTGGCCTGCCTCGAGTTCGCGGAGCCACCGAGGAACCCGGCGAGGAACCACGAGTCGAGCACGTCGGGGTTGGGGCGCAACAGGCACAGGCCGCGGCCGAGGACCGCCCCCGGCTCGGTCACGACCCGTGCCACCAGTTTGTGCCCTGCGGTCGGCATCACGACGTCGCCCGCGAGCACCCGGACCGCGTTGGCCGCCAGGTCACGGGAGATCCGGCGGGACGCGGACCGGTCGGCCAGCACGTCGGGGACGTCGAGCAGCGGTACGGCGTCGCCGGTCGGGTTCGGCGGCACGTCGGACTGCAGCAGGGCCAGCGCCCCGGTCTTGACCAGCTCGGCGATGGTGATCATCACCCGGTGCGGCTGGCCGTGCCCGGTCCAGTCCAGGGTCGGCAGCAACGGCGCGAGCCCGCCGAGCCGCGCGGTCAGTTCCCGGTGTCCAGCCAGGAGTTTCTCCGCGGTGTCCGGCGCGGCGGAGATCGGCAGGTTGCGTGCCGGGGTGAGGTCGACCTCCTCGCCGAGCAGGTCGAGCACCGGGATCGTGCGGGACACGCCCGGCTCGTCCTCGGCGGTGCCGTCGGGCGCGTCGAACGCACGCCACGCGGCGATCGCACGCGCCGCCGCGTGGTCCCATTCCAGTGTCGTGGCCTCCAAGAGGAGCACCTGCGGGTGCGTGGGCTGCCCGGGTTTGCGGAGCATCCACAGGTGCACCGGGCCGGGCAGGGCCAGCACGGCCCGCAAGGCACCGCGCCGCAACAACTCCGCGCGGATCCGGCGGCCGGATCGCCGGGCCGCCGCGGACGGCGGCATCAGGATGGCGACGAGCCCGCCCGGTCGGACGTGGGCCAACGCGTGCTGGACCCAGGCCAGTTCGGATTCCATCCGCGGCGGGATGCCGTACTCCCAGCGCTCGTCGTGCAGCAGGTTCTCGTGGCCCCACTGGCGTTCGCCGACCGGTGGGTCGCAGACGACCGCGTCGGCGTGGCCGCCCGGGTAGGCGTCGTGCACCAGGGAGTCGGCCGTCGCGATCTCGCTCGCCACGCCCCGCAGGCCCAGCCGGATCCGGGCGAGCGCGGCGAGGCCGTGGTCGATCTCCTGGCCGAGGCACCGCACCGGGCCACCGGTCCGGCCTGCGACCGCGGCGAGCAGGGAACCGCCGCCGCAGGCCGGGTCGAGCACCACGCCGGTCGACAACCCGGTCAGCTCGGCCATCAGCCGGGCCATCTCCGGTGTCGTCACCGCCATCCACCGGGAGTTCGCCTGCACGAAACGGTCCCAGAGCGCTTCGGCCGTGGTGAGCGCGCCGTGCTCGTTGGCGAGCGTCGCCACCTCGTTGAGCAACGCGGGCGCGACGGGGTGGCCGTCGGTGCGACGCAGCAGGTAATCACCGATCGCGGCGAGCACGTCGGCGGGTTCCTGGTCGCCGCGGTGGGCCTCCAGCAGCTGCCACAGCCGTTCCCACGGCGAGACCGTCTGGAGTTTGCCCTGGTCGCGAAGCCAGCGTTCGACCTCGGCGAGGGTGAACAACGGGCTGTTGGGCGTACCGCCGATCGGGGCGGGGAAGTCCTCGTACCTGCGGCGCCAGTTGCTCACCGCGGCCCGGCCGACGCCGGCCAGCCTGGCGATGTCCGCCGCCGTGACGGCAGCCTCGTTCGACACTCGCCTCGCCCCTTCCCAGTTCACACGGTCCTACCCGTGGAAACATACCGCATCGCGTTCTGTAGTGTTGACAGTGTTCACACGGTTGTGGTCGGATTCCGCCGCAACACTGAGGCGAATCACGAAACACCGACAGAGTGGGGGCTCACGTGACCAGGACAGCGGTCAGGGAAGAGTTCAGGTTCGGCGTGCTGGGACCGCTGACCGTGGCGGCGCGGGACGGCTCACACGTCTCGCTGCGGGGCAGTCTCTTACCTGCGCTACTGACTGAGTTGTTGTTCCACGCCAACCATTGCGTGCCGACAAGGCGGCTCGTGCAGGTGCTCTGGGGTGACACGCCGCCCAAGTCGTACGTCTCGAACCTGCACACGTACGTGTCCCGGCTGCGGGACCGCGGCATCCCGATCGAACAGGCCGGTGGCGGCTACCGGATCAGGCTCGACGTCACCGACCTCGACCTGTTGACGTTCCACGCCGAGGTCGGCGCGGGCCGCGAGGCCGCCCGCGCGGGCGACCACCCGACGGCGGCCCGGCACTTGCGGCGCGCACTCGAACAGTGGCGTGGCCCCCAGGTGTGCGCGGTGGACCAACCGCACCTCGAACTGGAGGCGGTACGGCTGGAAACCGAACGGATCACCGTCATCGAGGAGTGCGTCGACGCCGAACTGGCCTGCGGCAAGGCCGGTGAACTGCTCGGCGAGCTCGACGCACTGGTGCGCCAGTACCCGCTGCGGGAGCGGCTCACCGCGCAGTTCATGCGCGCGTTGGCCGCGGTGGGCCGCCGGGCCGAGGCGCTGCAGGTCTACCAGACCACCCGGCGGGCCCTGGTGGACCACCTCGGGATCGAGCCGGGCCGCCAACTCCGGCACGTGCACGAGATGATCCTCAACGGCTAGGTGCAACCAATGTGGCCTTCGGTGCGAAAACCGCAACCAATGTGGCATTCGTTGCACCCGAGCCGCGCGGCGGCGGCCGCTGCTACTCGTCGAACGACGACGTGGCGATCCACTCCTGCGCGGTCATCGCCCACCAGTCCTCGGCAAGACCCTTGAGCACGTACTGGTAGGGCAGCCAGCCGTAGCCGCTCTCACCCCACGACTCGCCCCACGAGTTGCGGATCAGGAAAGCACCCGTGGTCGTCTTGTTGTCGACGGGGTTCTTGACCACCTTGTTGTCGTCGTAGCCGACCGCGACGACCGCGTGCCCGCCCGCGACGCTCTCCCCCTCGGCGGGGAACGGGACCTCACCGGGATTGGCCGGACGGCGGATGCTGGCGTACACCGTGAACCCGAACATCGACGGCACACCGGCGGCGAGGTGCTTGCGGACCGTCGCCAGTGTCTCCTTGCCCGACGTGTTGGCCGGGTCGAGCCGGAAGTAGGTCAGCGCCTGGAAGTTCTGCGCGTAGGCGAACACGAACGCGGGCGGGTCGGCCTCGAACTGGGCGACGTCGTACGGCCAGTGCCGCTCCGGCGGCACGCCGAACAGCGCCAACGCACCCATCGTGCTGCGCAGGTACGCGCCGGTGTCGCCGGTCAGCCCCAAGTACTGGCGAGTGACCTTGTAGAGGAACAACCGCGACATCTCCACGTGCTTGCCGAAGGAGCGGCGCTGGAAGTACTCGACGATCCCGCACGCCGCGTTCGCGGTGCACGAGCCGATCTCCTTCTGGTCCTCGACCGGCGAGAACCACTCACGCAGGTCCACGGTGGCCGGTGGTTCGGCCGGGCTGTCCCCGGCCAGCGCCCGCAGCGACGGCGAGCCCGATTCCGCGAGTAACGCGCGGACCTGCGAGGACTCGTGCGTCAGGTCGCGCACGTCGGGCCGGTCCGGTAGCCAGCCGAGCCCGGCTGGCGTGGTTCTGCCCGGTAGCGAGATCGTGTCCATGTCTCCCTCACACGTTTTTCGACGGCGATATCCCAAAGAGGTGCCAGGCGTGCCGTGGATACTCCATTCGGCACACTTCCGCCCGATCGGGCAGGGCTCAGGAGAAGGTCCCCTTGATGTGCCGGACCTGGGTGATGACCTGCTTGGCCTTCTGCTGCCACGGGCCGTCGGTGTTCGGCGCGAGACGCACCCCCGCCGCCGTCGCGACGTGCTCGGCGACCTGCGGGATCGACAACCCCTCAGTCCAGACCTGCTCGCCGAACTTCGGCTTGCTCAGCCGCTCGAGGCAGCTGTCGACCTTGCTCACCGCGAAGGACTCCCGCCGCATGGCCGCTGCCCGGCTGGTGAACCGGCCGAGGCCACGGCCGTTGAGCCGGTCGAGGACCGTCTCACGTGTCGCCAGCAGCGCGAAGTGGCGCACGTCATGGTCGCTGTCCCGCAGCCGTCCGATGATCTCGTCGAAGTAGCCGGGGTCGACCAGCGTCATGGGCGCGATCACCGGCCCGTCATGTTTGCGCAGCACCAGGTCGAGCACCTCGAGCACGCCCTGCCGCCACGCGGGCATGTTCTGGAAGTCGGCGCGCAACGGGCGCGGCGTCATCCGGTGCAGGCCGAAGCCGACCATCTCCGGGTCACACACCACGCTCCCGGCCAGCCGCCGGTGCAGCTCGAAGGCCGTCTGCGTCTTGCCACCGCCGAAGGGTCCGTTGATCCAGATCAGCATCACCCGACTCTCTCACAGGTGATCCGGGTCACAGCGTTCAACATCTAGCCTGTGAAACGGGGTTTCCCCAGCGCATTCCACACTCGAGCAGAAGGGAGCGACGGTGCCGGACGGCTTCGACCAGTTCGTCACTGATCGTCTCGATCGGCTGTTGCGCTACGCCACCGCGATGACCTGTGACCGGTACCTGGCTCAGGACATCGTGCAGGAGGCGCTGCTGCGCGCGCAGCGGCGGTGGGGCCGGATCGGGGCGATGGACGCGCCATACCTCTACGTCCAGCGGATGGTGACGAACGAGTACCTGTCCTGGTGGCGCCGCCGGGCATCGAGGGACGTCGCGTCCCCGGCGACGACCATCGCCGCGCTCACGCCCCCTGTCGGCGACCCGGCGGTGCACCACGCCGAACGAGACGCGATGCGGGCCAGAATCGCCCAGCTCCCCCGCAAGCAACGGGCCGCGCTCGTGCTGCGGTACTACGAGGACCGCAGCGACGCGGAGATCGCCGAGGTCCTGAAGTGCACGGCAGGCACCGTGCGAAGCCATATCTCCCGCGCGCTCAAGACGTTACGCGCCGACAACAGAGTCATGGAGGTGCTGTGATGACCAACGACGAAATGCTGATCCGCGAGGCGATCGGCGAGGAGGCCGGCCAGGCTGTCGATCCCGGCACCGTGCTGGCCGCGTTGCACGGCGGGCGCAAACCACGCCGCAGCCGAGGGCTCGCCGTCGCGATCGCCGGTGTGGCCGTGACCGCGGGCATCGCGGGCGTGATGATCCCGTTGACGGCCTCTCGGGGTGACGAAGCCGGACCCGCGGCAGCCAACGCGGCCACCGGCGCCCAGGGCGAGCAGACCATTTTGGTGCTCGGGCTGGACAAGCTCGTCGACGAAGGCCAGCGCCCGGATTCGATCATGTTGCTGCGAGCGGGCGCGGACGGGTCATTCCGTGCGCTGTCCGTGCCACGGGACTCCCGGATCGACCCCGAGTCGAAGCTGAACATGGCTTATCTCAAGGCCGGGGGCGGTGACAAAGGCGCACAGGCCACAGCGGCCGAGGTGGAGAAGCTCACAGGGGTCCGCGCCCAGCACTACGTCACGGTCGCCATGACCGACTTCCCCGAGTTGAGCACCGCCGTCGGCGGTGTGGAGGTCTGCCTGAAGAAGGCGGTCAACGACCAGCTCTCCGGGGCGAACCTCCCCGCGGGCAAGCAGACCGTTTCCGGCGAGCAGGCACTGGCCTTCCTCCGGCAGCGGCGCGGCCTGCCCAACGGTGACCTCGACCGGATCGCCCGGCACCAGGCGTTCCTGCGGGGACTGGCGGCCAGGCTGGCCACGCTGGAACCGGCCAAGCTGACCGCGCTCGTGGACACCGTCAAGCGGACTGTCCACACCGACGCGGCGCTGGACGTCCTCGGTCTCGCCCGCAGGCTGACCAGCCAGTCCGGCCTCACCGCGGCGACGATCCCGACCGACGGGAGCGTCGACACGCCGAGCGCGGGCCAGGCGTTGGCAGTGGATCCGGTCAAGGTCCGCAAGTTCACCACGGAGTTCTTCGGCAACGGCCCCGCGCCCGCCGGCGGCGGCGCACCGAACGGCACCGACACCAGGACCCCCTGCGTGAACTGACGCCGTGGCCGTTACCCGCTGACGATCTTCGCGTCAGCGGGTAACGTCCGGGGTGATGGATTGGACACTGGCCGACGGCCCACTGACCACGCCCTGGACCACCTCGGTCTCCCCCACCGACCCGCTGCCGGAACACCCGAGACCGCAACTGGTCCGGCCGGACTGGCTGAACCTCAACGGCGTGTGGGAGTTCTCAGCCGCCACCGAGGACGCACCGGCCCCGTTCGGCGAGAACCTGCCGGAACGGGTGCTCGTGCCGTACCCGATCGAGTCGGCGTTGTCCGGAATCGCCCGGCATGAGGACTTCATGTGGTACCGCCGCACCTTCGAGGTGCCGGTCGGCTGGCGCGAACGAGTCCTGCTGCATTTCGGGGCGGTGGACTACCGCGCGACCGTGTACGTCAACGGCCACGAAGCCGGGACGCACAAGGGCGGATACGGCTCGTTCTCCTTCGACATCACCGAAGCACTGCTGGCCGACGGTCCGCAGGAGCTGGTCGTCGGCGTCGAGGACCGCGCGGACGCGACCTGGCAGCCGGTCGGCAAGCAGCGGCTCGTGCCCGACCGCGGCATCTTCTACACGGGCGCGTCCGGGATCTGGCAGACGGTGTGGCTGGAGTCCGTGCCGGACACGTACACCACGGCACTGGACATGGTGCCGTCGCCGACGGACGGCACGCTGGCACTCACGGTGCACGCGTCCACACCGGACACGGCGTTCGAGGCGATCGTGCGGGACGGCGGGGACGTCGTCAGCCGGACCAAGGGCGTCGGCACGGCCGACCTGCCGGTGCCGGGCGCGAAGCTGTGGTCACCGGCGTCGCCGTTCCTCTACGACCTGGAAGTCGTGCTGGCCACGGGCGACCGGGTCACCTCGTACTTCGGGATGCGGTCGTTCGGCGTCGAACCCGACGCGGACGGCAGGCTCCGCTTCACCCTCAACGGCGAGTTCCTGTTCCTGCTGTCCACACTGGACCAGGGGTACTGGCCGGACGGGATCTACACCGCGCCGACCGACGAGGCGCTGCGGTTCGACCTCGAACAGCACAAGGTGCTGGGGTTCAACACTGTCCGCAAGCACATCAAGACCGAACCGGACCGCTGGTACCACCACGCCGACCGGCTGGGCCTGCTGGTCTGGCAGGACATGCCGTCGACGAAACTGGGCCGCCCGCCCGCCGGCGCCCAACGCCAGTTCGAGGCCGAACTGCGCGAGATCGTGACGCAGAAGAAGAGCTGGACGTCGATCGTCGGCTGGATCCCGTTCAACGAGGGCTGGGGCGAGTGGTCGCTCGACGACACCGGCCGGATCGCCGACGAGGTCAAAGCACTCGACCCGACGCGGCTGGTCGACGCGCAGAGCGGCTACAACCTGCCGGACTCGTTCGGCGACTCCGGCCGCGGCGACGTCGTGGACCTGCACGACTACGTCGGCCCTGCCACACCGAAGCCGGACGGGACGCGGATCGCCATCGACGGCGAGCACGGCGGCATCGGCATGGAGGTCGACGGCCACATGTGGTTCGAGGACGGCGGCGCGTACGAGATGGCGCCCGACATCCCGGCCCTGACCAGGCGGTACGTCGAGAACCAGCGTGACGTGCTCGGCGTGGCGCTGGCGAACGGGCTCAGCGGCGCGGTCTACACCCAGATCACCGACGTCGAGCACGAAGTCAACGGCTTCCTGACCTACGACCGGCGTGTGGCCAAAATGGACTTCCAGGAGGTACGCGCGATCAACGAACAGATCATCCGCGAATGCGGCTGATCGGGCGCAGGGGCGAACTGGCCGCGTTGCTCGCGGCGGTCCGCGCCGGACGCGGCCTGACCGTGCTGGCAGGCCCGGCCGGGATCGGCAAGACCCGGCTGGCCGAGGAAGTCCTTGCCGAGGCAGCGAAACAGGGCGTGACCACTTTGGTCGGTCGCGCGCACCCGTTGCACGCCGGTCTCGCGTACGCGCCTGTTGTGGAGGCGTTGCGGCCCGCGCTGCGGTCGGCGACGGACTTCGCGGCGTTGACGGGTCTCGGGCGCCTGCTCGACGATCCGCGGTTGCCCGCGTCGCCGCCGCTGGCGGACACCGATCTGGAGCGGGAGCGGATGTTCGGCGGCGTGACCGAACTGCTCCGGCAGGTCGCTCCGGCCTTGGTGGTCGTCGACGACGTGCACTGGGCCGACGGCGGCACGATCGACCTGCTGCGGCACGTCAGCCGGGGCTCACCCGTCCTGGTCACGGCACGGACCGGCGAGGCACCGACCGGCGCGGACGCGGTCGTCCGGCTCGGCGGGTTGTCCGACAACGAGGTGACCGAGCTGGCGGCCGATGTGCTCGGGGCGGTTCCGGACCGGGCCAGGCTCGACGACGTTCGGCAACGGGCCCAGGGCATTCCGCTGTTCGTCACCGCGCTGCTGCGGAGTGATCTCACTGCGCTGCCCGCGGTGGTCAAGGACGTGGTGCTGGCCAGGTTGGACGGTCTCAGCGCGGCCGATCGGCGGCTGGTGGAGCTGATCGCGGTCGCCGCCGAGGCACCCGGCCCGGCGCTCGGCGACGACGCGGGGGTGGCCCGGCTGGTCGAGCAAGGTCTGGTCGTGGAGTCGGCCGGTCTTGTCCGGGTCGCGCACCCGCTGTACGCGGAAGTCGCCTACGACAGTCTCACCCTGGGTGAGCGGCGGACGCTGCACGCGGCCGTGATCGGGATGCTGGACGACCCGGTCGCCTTGGCACCGCACTACTTGCTGGCCGGTGACCTGGTCGAGAAGGACCGTGCGGCGCCGGTGCTGGCCGAGGCGGGCCGACGGGCGATGCGGGTCGGGGCGGCCGACGAGTCCATCCGCTACCTCAGCGCCGCGCTCGACCTCGCCGAGCACGACCTGGTGCTGCGCGACCACCTGGGTCAGGCGTACCTGCGGGCGGGGCGGGTCGACGACACGAAGGCCACGTGGACGCGGGTGGCCGAACTCGCGCGGCAGCGCGGCGACAACGAGACGCTCAGCGCGTTGCGGTTCCGGCTGGCGGTGATGGCGTCGGAGGTGGGTGACGTCGCCGTCGCCGAGGCGCACGCGGCGGAAGGCAGCGGCCCCATCCGGGACACCGCCACCCAGACGATCGCGTTGCGGCTGCTGTACACGTTGCGGCACGGCACCACCGAGCAGCTGCGGCTGATCGTCGAGCACTTCGACGTGCCACCGGATCCTCGTCCGGCCGCGGTGGCGTCGGAGGCGTTGCGACAGCACCTGATCGCGTTGCTGGACGGCGATCTGGCCGGTGCGGCCGAGCAGGCAACCAAGGCGGCCGCGCACAGCGGTCAGTGGGAACAGGACTGGCCGCTGCTGCGCAACTTCGCGACGCACCAGGCGGTCAGCCTGCGCGCGGCGACCGGCGATCTGGGCACCGCGCTGGCGTACGCCCGCCGGGCGGTGGCCGAGCAGGTCGTGGCCGGAGTCTCCGCAGCCGGGTCGCTCGCCCGGCTCGACCTCACCCTGGTCACGTATCTCACCGGTGACCTGCGCATGGCCGAGTCGGTCGCGGGCGAGGGTGTCGATCGGGCTCGGACCGCCGGGAATCCGCGTTCGCTGGGGCGCGCGCTGTACGTCCACGCGTTGCTGCTGGCCGAACGCGGCAACCTGGTGCGGGCCAGGGAACGTTGTGCGGAGGCGGACGCCATCCCGCTCCGCCCCGAACCCGGGGTGGCCGCGTTGGCCGAGAGCGTGCGGACCGCGTTGGCAGTCCATTCCGGACAGCGCGGCGGCGTGCCCGAGCTGACGTACTGGGCGCTGTACCACGAGCCGTTGGCCATGATCGTCCGAATGCTGTTCGCGTGGCGCGCGGGGGTCGTGTCGCCGTCGGCCGGTCACTGTCCGTTGCTGGACGCGGTGGCCCGGAACGACGCCGACCGGCTGGACGAGATGGGCGCGCGGCTGGTGGCCGCCGAGGCCAGGATCGCCGGTCACCCCGCTCCCGCCGAGATCCTGGCCTGCCTGGCCCGGTTCGAGCAGGCGGGCGCCCGGCCGCTGGCCGATCGGGTGCGGCGGATCGCTCGAGGGGTGGGCGTGCACGTCCCCAACCCGCCTCGGCAGGGCCCGTTGACCAGGCGGGAGAACGACATCGTCCGGCTGGTCGGCCACGGGCTGTCCAACGCGGACATCGCGGCACAGCTGCAGATCAGCGAGCGCACCGTCGAAACTCACCTGACCAGCAGTTACGCCAAACTCGGCGTGGCGTCACGGATCCTGCTCGCCCAGTGGGCGGCCGAACACGCGGGCTAGTCCGCTAGTGGGTCTTGGCCGCCCTGCGGACGCGGCGGCGCAGTTGCAGGATCCGGGCCGCGCCGACCAGCGCCACCAGCAGCGCACCGCTGATCGCGGCGAACAGCAGGGCGACCCCCAGCGGCAACTGCCCCGACATGCCGAGGAAGGTCACTGTGACCGATTGCAGGTTCGCCAGGATGAAGATCAGCAGGAACACCAGCACGATCGCGGCGACGATGACCGCGATCCACGTTCCGCTGGTCCGCGTCCCTCTCGTCACCTTCGCGACGGCCTGGGTGGACGTCGACCCGATCGCGGTGGTGTCGTCTTTCGGTTGTGTTCCAGCCGAGTGTGTTCCAGCCGGGTGTGTTCCGGCCGGGTGCGCTCCGGCGGGGGACTGCTGGGCGGGAAATTCGTCTGTCGGCGGGGTTTCGGGGGTGGTCATGTGCCGAATCATCCCCCTCGACTGGCCTGATCGCAGGACATACCTCACCCGTTCGGAGTAGAATCCTCCAAACGCAACCAGTGGGTTGCACCTCAAGTTCCGACCTGCACCCTGGTGTCGCGGTCGAATGGGTCCGCAGGCTGGCGGTCATCAAGCGGATCGCCGAGTCCTGACCACGGAGAGGTGCCGGGAACTGGGTACGAGGGCCGCGGCCACAGGCGCGAGGAAGCACATCACCGCGCACACGGCCAGCACCGGGCTCATGCCGAACGTGTCGATCGACGGCGCGATCACGGCGAGACCGGCGGGTGCGAGACCGTACGAGAACATGAAGTCCAAAGAGGACACACGAGCCAGCTTGTCCGGCTCGACCTCCCTTTGGGTGGCGGTGAACCACGGCACGTTGAACAGCTCGATGCCGACGCCCACCGCGACGAACGCGGCCACGAGCACCACCGGGTGCACGGTCATGAGCATGCTCAGCGGGGCGAGCCCGAACAACGCGAGCCCGGCGAGCGCTGCCCAGCCCTGGTTGCGTGGCCGCCACCGGGCGATGATCAAGGCACCGATCAGCGCACCGATCGAGTACGCCGTGACGCCGGCGGCCAGCACCGCTTCCGTGCGGTAGTGGTCACGGCTCACGATGGGCAGCGCGACCGCGATCGTCGACTGGCCGAACGCGGCGGTCACGCTCAACGCCGCCACTCCGGCGAGGAACCACGGGTGTCTGCGCGCTTCCCGCAGTCCCGCAGAGAATTCCCGATACGGCTTGTCCCGCTCTCGAACGGCGTGGCCGTCGCCACGAGGCGGGACAAGCGCGGCGACCAGCCACAACGCGCACGTTCCCAGCAACAGCCAGGAAGTGCTGACGACCGTCGCCAGCAACGCCGTCAGCGCGGGCGCGACCAGGGTCGACGCGCGAACGGCGAACGTCATCGCGGCATTCGCCTGCTGCCGCTGGGAAGCGTGCACGACCTCGGCCGTCAACGCCTGGAAGGCCGGGCGGCACGCGCCCTGCCCGGCGCCCAGCACCACGGCCGCGCAGATCATCAGTGGCAGACCGGCGAAAGCGACCACCGGTGTGCTCACGACCGCCAGCACACCGGACCAGAACACGACGTGCCGCCGCGGGTACCGGTCGGCGAGGACCCCGCCGACCGGCACCGCCACGAGGAAGCCGATCGTCCTCGCCGCGAGGACGGCACCGAGGCCGCTCGCGGACAACGTCCGGTCGAGCACGGCGAGGCCGAGGACGAAAGCCAGTGCCCACGTGGCCACGGTCGACGAAGTCGTCGCCAGCCACAGCCTGAGAAAGGGGGGATCCCGCAGGACGGAACGCTTCGCAGGGAGCGTGGTCATCCGGCTACAGTGGCACGCTCCGACCGTTCCCGCGCGGCTGCCGCGAACATCCGGACGATCGGATGTGGTTGGCATTCCGCCAATTCCGGCTGGAACAGGGTGGCGAGGAAGAACGGGTGGTCCGGCAGTTCCACGATCCTGAGCTGCCCCTCGTCGTCGGTTCCCGTCACCCGCAGGCCGTGCTCCCGCAACGTCCGCAGGTGGCGCTCGCTCGTCCCGTAGGCGCAGTGGTACCGCTCGACGGTCCGGCCCGCGCCGAGGATCTTGTGCGCCAACGAGTCCGGCTCCACCGCGATCGCGCCTTCGTGGCCGACCAGCGAACAGGCCAACGGGACGATCAGCAGGTCGTCGGCGTCCGGGTCGTTCTCGCCGTGGTGCACGTCCAGTCCGCAGACGTCGCGGGCGAACTCCAGCACCGCGTGCTGCAACCCGCCGCAGGTCCCCAGGAACGGGATCCCCTGTTCACGGGCGATGCGCACGGCCCGCAGCGCCCCGGCCTCGCTGCGGTACGGGCTGCCGGGAACCAGCCAGACGGCGTCGAACCCCGCGATGGCGTCGTCCACGTCCTCGGTGGGGATCCAGTAGGCGTCCAGCACGACGGTGTCGGCCAGCGCTTCGAGCAGGGCGGGGATCCGGGTGTGTGCGCGGACGGCGGCTGACCGGTCGCCCACCAACGCGAGTCGTGCTGTCATGCCGTCATCCTCACCCGGCGACCGAGTTCAGCACCAACGATGATCTCTGGTCCGAGTATTAGCGATACTGATACTCATGGATCCGCATCTGCTGAGGACGTTCGTCGCCGTGACCCGGTGTGGCTCGTTCTCACGGGCCGCGAGCGAACTGGGGTACACGCAATCCGCGGTGTCCCAGCACATCGCCGCACTGGAGAACGATCTCGGCACGGCGTTGCTCACCCGTCGCCCGGTGGCACCGACCGACGCGGGCCGTCGCCTGCTCGACCACGCGGGCCCGATCCTGGTCCGGATGGACGCGGCAAGGGCCGAGATCACCATGATGGTCGCGGCACCGCCGGACCGCTTGGTCGTCGGGCTGTCGCCGTTGGCGTTCATGCCGGACGTCGTCGGCGCCAACCACGTGCGGGTGCTGCCCCGCGCCGACGTGCTGACCGGTGTCGCACGCGGCACGCTGGACCTCGGTCTCGTCGACGGGCTAGCGGCACCGAGCGACCCGTTGAACCTGCCGGACGTCGCACCGCTGGCGAAAGTCGGCGTGGCCGAGCGACCGCTGGTGGTGGTCCTGCCCGACGGACACCCCTTGGCCACGCGCAAGCGGATCAACCTCGCGGATCTTGCGGACGCGCAGTGGATCGACGCGCCCGACTCGGCGATTCCACTGGCGCAGTTGCGCGCGGCGAGCGGCACGGATGGCTTCCGTGCCGCCGTCCGCTACGAAGGCACACACGTGCCCGGCTTGCTGGCGATGGCGTCAGCCGGTCACGGACTCGCGGTGTTGCCCCGGCACATGGCAGCCGGGGTGCCGGTCACGCGTCTGGTGCACCGCGTGGAACTCCTGTCCATGCCAAGTCGATCCGGTGCTCGATGACGGGATACCCCGCCTTGGTGAACGCGTGGTGCATCGGGAAGTTGGGCTGGTCCGTGGCGCCGACGACGTGGTCCATCCCGTTCTCGACCAGGATGTGCGTGCACTCGACCAGCAGGTCGTACGCGTACCCGTTGCCGCGGTGGGCCGGGGTGACGCCGATGTAACCGACGATCGGGTCGGAGTGGTTGCGGCCGGGGATCGAGATGCCCGCCAGTTCACCGGACGGCGTGTACGCCAGCCGCCACCAGTCCCGCGGGCTGGGCATCCAGTTCAGGAAGTCGACTTCCTCCTGCGCGGCCACGTCGATGCCGCCCGTCTCGATGGCGAGCCGGGCGTGCGCGTCCAGCGTGCCGTTGTGGATCAGTTTGAACGCGTCGAAGATCTCGCGCTCGTCGGCGACCGGCCGGTAGTCCAGCCTGCCCGGTCGGTCCGGCAGACCGCATTCGGGCGTCCAGCGGTAGCGGTAACGGTCGACCAGCCGCTTGAAACCGGCTGCTTCCGCGGCCTCGATCCGGATACGCGCCTCGTGGTGGACGCGGTCGTCCTCCCGCCAGTTCGGCGGGAGTTTCAGCGAGTACTCGGTGTGCAGCGGGGACACCCGCAGCAACCGGACGGCGGCGTCCGCGTCGGTGAAGTCGAACCAGTCCAGCACCCGGGGCTCGGTGTCCTGCGGCCCGCCCCACCACGCGGCGCGGGCGACGACGACACCGTCCCGCTGGGCGATCCACGTCCACTCGGGACGGTAGACCCGCATCCCGGTGTAGGTCTCGCCGAAGGCGGCGAACCCGACCAGGCCGGGGTCGGGCAACGAGTCGAAAAGGTGTTCCTCACCGGGCAGCAGCGCCCGGATGGTCAAAGACATGGGGTTTCCTCGTCTGGAGAGTGCGTGGCGCGCTCCCAGTCAGAACCCAGGCACCCTCATGGCAAGGCGGGAGCGCGTGATCAACGTGATCATCTTCTCCCACCTCCTTGATCCACTTCGAGGGCCGCCGACAGCCTAGCGGCGCGGCCACCGCATCCGCCAACGACTTTTCCGCGTGCACGGTCGATCGGTGACATCCGCACATCGGATTTGCGCGGGACGGCCCGCACGCTGGATCACGTGAATAGCATCGTGCCGGTGACGCCGCCCCGGGACTCGACTCTGCGCAAAGCCAGGGCGCTGACGCTCGGTTCGCTGGCGGTGACCGTCCTGACCAGCCTGATCATGCCGGGTATCGGGGTGCTGCGGGAATCGCGCCCACTGTGGATCGTGCTGGGCGCTGTCGGCACGATCGCGTTCGCCGCGACACAAGCGGGTGCGCTCTACGCCACAGTCACGCCGTGGCTGTCGGAGATGGCCAGGCGACGGCTGCTGATCGCGTTCGGCGCCGTCTGCGTGCTCACGCTCGTGCTACTCACGCCAGTCGGCGGGCCGCGGTGGGAGACCTGGGCGTGGGTCGGCGGCTCGATCGCCGGGTCGCTGCCCATGGTGCGGCTCGGGCGGGTCGCGGCCATCGGAGTGACTGTCGCTGTCTTCGCGGCTGCGGTGGCGACGGCCGATCGGCCGCTGACGGCGGCGGTGATCGTGGCGAGTGTGGCGTCGGCGGTCGTCGCCATGAGCGTTGTGCATCTGTGGTTCTGGGACATGCTGCTGGACGCGCGCAAGGGCCGTGTGGCACAGGCACGGCTGGCGTCCACCGAGGAGCGGCTGCGGTTCGCCCGTGACGTCCACGACGTCCTCGGGCACGACCTGTCCGTGATCACGTTGAAGGCCGAACTGGCGGCCCGGCTGGCTACGGTCGACGCCGCCGCGTCCGCGCGTGAGGCAGCCGAGGTACAGCGGTTGGCGGCCAAGGCGCTGGCGAACATGCGGGAAGCGGTGCACGGCTACCGAGCGGTCGACTTCGCCGAACAGCTCACCGCGATCGCGGACGTCCTGCACTCGTCCGGCGTGCGGTGCACGGTCACGCAAGCGGACACTGAGCTCTCCCAGGAGACGGCCACAGTGCTCGTGGCGGTGCTGCGTGAGGCGAGCACGAATGTGCTGCGACACAGCCAGGCCACGTGGTGCACGATCGAGGTGACACGAGCGGGCACGGAGGTGCGGATGACGGTGTCGAACGACGGGGCACACGGCGTCGGACCGGACCGGCACAGCGGCGGCCTCGCCGGGCTGGCCGACCGGTTGGCCGAGGCCGGTGGACGGCTGCGGACCGGTCAGGACGACGGTGTGTTCACGGTGGAAGCAGCGGTCCGCGCGTGATCCGGGTTCTGCTGGCCGACGACGAGGAGCTGATCCGCACGGCGCTGGCCGCGTTGCTCGGCCTGGAGCCGGACCTCGAAGTGGTCGGGCACGCCGCCGACGGCCGCGCGGCCGTCGAAGCGGTGCTGGCCCACCGGCCGGATGTCGCCGTGATCGACTTGGAGATGTCTGTCCTCGACGGGCTCGCGGTCACCGCTGAGCTGGCCAAGGCGGTGCCGGACTGCGCGGTGGTCGTCCTGACCGGACACGGCCGCCCGCAGCACCTCAAGCAGGCGCTGTCGGCCGGCGCGAAAGGGTTCGTCCGCAAGGGCTCGCCCGGGGGGACGCTGGCCGACGTGATCAGGCGGGTGCACGGCGGCGACCGCTATGTCGACCCGTCGCTGGCGGCGGACGCGCTCACCGCGCCGCAGTGCCCGCTGACCCCGCGAGAGCTGGAGGTCCTGCGACTCGCCGAGTTCGACACGCCGGTCGCCGTGATCGCCAAACAGACCCACCTGTCCAGTGGCACCGTGCGCAACTACATCGCGGCGGTGATCAACAAGCTGGGCGTGCCGACCCGGTCCGAGGCAGTGCGGACCGCGCGTATGCATGGATGGCTCTGACCGTGTGTGACGGATCGGCTGCGGGCTGGTACCGTCGATCACGATGAGGACACGACAGCTGGCGATCTCGATTCTGCTGCCGTTCCTGTGGCTCGTAGTCGCCTCGTGCGCACCGCACGCGGACGTCCACCACGGACCGGAAGCGGTCGTGTCCATTCAGGACAACCACTGCCACCACCAGGCCGAGCCGCACGAGCACGACTACTTCGCCGCGCTGCCGACAACCGCCGCATCCCTGCCGGTCGCGGAACCTGTCGCTGTCCGACCGCACCGCCCGCTGCCGGTCGCGCCACAGCAGAACTGCCCGCCGCGCGCCAGGACTGGCCGGACCGTCCTCATCGACCTGTCGATCGCCCGGACCTGAGTGGACTGATCGCCGGAACTTTCTGTGCCCCGCGGACGACTGTCTGTGGTGATGACGCACGCGTTCTGGCGAGTCCCGATGTGTCCCGTTCATACCAAGCGTGATGAGACAGGTCCGATGAACACTGTATTTTCCGCGCCATCCATCGCATCCGTGCCCGCGCAGTTGCTGACCACCGCACCGAGTTGCCACTCCCCCGCCACAGCGGTGGGCAACACGCCCGTGCTGTGGATCGGTGACGACCGGCGCGGCTACTGGGCCAAACTCGAAGGCAACAACCCCGGTGGCATGAAGGACCGGCCCGCGCTGCACATGGTCGCCAACGCCATCCAGCGCGGCGAACTCAAGCCCGGCGCCATGATCGTCGAGTCGACCAGCGGCACACTCGGCCTCGGTCTCGCGCTGGCCGCGACCGTCCACCGGCACCCGGTCACGCTCGTGACCGACCCGGGCATGGAACCGATCGTGCGCAGACTGCTGACCGCTTACGGCGCCACCGTGGAACTCGTCGAACACCCGCACCCGACCGGTGGCTGGCAGCAGGCCCGCAGGGACCGCGTCGAGAAGGTGATGCGGGACAACCCCGGTTCCTGGTGCCCGGACCAGTACAACAACCCGGACAACGTGGCCGCGTACGCCTCACTGGCCATGGAACTCGTCGCCCAGCTCGGCCGGGTCGACGTTCTCGTCTGCTCGGTCGGGACCGGTGGTCACTCGGCCGGGATCGCCCGCGTGCTCAGGCAGTTCTGCCCACGGATGCGGTTGGTCGGTGTGGACACGATCGGATCCACGATCTTCGGCCAGCCCGCGAGCACCCGGCTGATGCGGGGCCTGGGTTCCAGCATCTACCCCAGCAACGTGGACTACGCCGCGTTCGACGAGGTCCACTGGGTCGCACCGGCCGAAGCCGTGTGGATGTGCCGGGAACTCGCGGCAACGCACCACGCGAGCGGCGGCTGGAGTGTCGGCGCGGTCGCGCTCGTCTCCCGTTGGCTGGCAAGGACGAACGAACCCGAAACGCGGATCGCGGCCGTCTTCCCGGACGGGCCGCACCGGTACTTCGACACGGTCTACAACGACGAGTTCTGCCAGGAACACGGCCTGCTCGACAACCCGCCAGGCAGCGCTCCCCACACCATCGACGACCCTGGCGCGCAGGTCGTCACCAGCTGGACGCGGTGCGCCCAGGTCGTCGACCCGCTGGGAGACGCGAGGTGATCCGGCAGTTCCGCTCGTTCGACCGGCCCAGCAAGCTGTTGATGGTCAACCAGTTCACCATCAACGTCGGCTTCTACATGCTGATGCCGTATCTGGCCGGTTATCTCGCCGGGCCGCTCGGGCTGGCGGGCTGGGCGGTCGGCCTGGTTCTCGGGGTGCGCAACTTCTCGCAGCAGGGAATGTTCCTGCTGGGCGGCTCATTGGCCGACCGGTTCGGCTACAAGCCGCTGATCGTCGCCGGGTGCCTGCTGCGCACCGCGGGGTTCACGCTGCTCGGCGTCGTGAACTCGTTGCCCGCGTTGGTGATCGCCTCAGCGGCGACGGGGTTCGCGGGCGCGCTGTTCAACCCGGCGGTGCGCGCGTACCTGGCGGCGGACGCGGACGAGCGGCGACTGGAAGCGTTCGCGTTGTTCAACGTGTTCTACCAGGGCGGAATCCTGTTGGGCCCGGTGATCGGTCTCGCGCTGACCACTGTGGACTTCCGGGTGACCTGCCTCGTGGCCGCCGCGGTGTTCGCCGTGCTGACGGTGTTGCAGATCCGCGCGCTGCCGAACCACGTCGCGGACACCGAACGGCGGACCATGCTGGGTGACTGGCGGGTAGTCGTGGCCAACCGGCCGTTCCTGGTGTTCGCGCTGGTCATGGTCGGCTCCAACGTGCTGTCGTTCCAGGTCTACCTGGCGCTGCCGCTGCGGGCCGGGTCCCAGGCGCTGGTGATGGCGTTGTTCGTGGTGTCGGCCGTGGTCGCGATCGCCGGGCAGCTCAGGATCACGTCGTGGTTCCGCGACAGGTTCGGCCCGTCCCGGTCGATCGTGATCGGCGCCGCCGTGCTGACATCGGCGTTCCTGCCGCCGTTGTTCGTGCCCGGCAACGCGACGCTGGTCGTTTCAGCGGCGTTGCTGGCGTTGGGAACGGCGGTGGTGTTCCCCTTCGAGATGGACACGATCGTCCGGTTGTCCGGCGACCGACTCGTGGCAACCCACTACGGGTTCTACAACACCATCGTCGGTGTCGGGATCATGCTCGGAAACCTGTTCGCGGGAACAGTTTTCGACATCTCCCCGATGTCGGGGTGGATCGGGCTCGTGGTCATCGGCTGCGCCTGCGTCGCCGGACTGCATGTCCTGCAGCGCAGCCGTGCTCTGGAAACTGCGTCACAATGACGTAGTGGCAATTGGTGAACCTTGCACATCGACGCGGGGTGCACTAGACGTCATTCATGGGACTCGGGAAGCGAACGGCCGTTGCCGCGCTGACTCTTGCTTTGGTCGCGCCGGTTCAGGCGAACGCCGAACCGGCGCACCGCTACATCGTGGTACTCCACGACACCACCGGAGTGGCCGATCAGGCCCGCTCGGTGACCGATCGGCTGGGCATCAGGGCCGAGTACACGTATGACACCGTTCTGCAGGGCTTCTCGGCCACGCTGAGCCGATCCCAGCTGCGCCGGCTGGCAGCCGACAGGTCAGTGTCCTACGTGGTACCGGATTCCGAGGTGCGCGCGTGGGGCGAACAGACCGACCCGACGTGGAACCTCGACCGGATCGATCAGCGCTCCCTGCCGCTGGACGGCAAGTACCGGTGGGTGACCGAAGCGGCCAACGTGCACGCGTACGTGCTCGACACGGGCGTGCGAGCGACACACACGGACATCCGCGGCCGGGTCGGCGGCGGAGTGGACCTCGTCCAGAACGACGGGAACCCCGACGACGACAACGGGCACGGCACGTTCCTCGCCGGGATCATCGGCGGCACCAAGTTCGGTGTGGCCAAGAAAATCACCATCGTGCCGGTGAAGGTCCTCAACGGCAACGGCTCCGGCAGCTTCGCCACGGTCATCGCCGGGATCGACTGGATCACCCGCAACGCCAAGAAGCCCGCAGTGGCCAACATGAGCCTCGGTGGCCCGGCGAACGCGGCGCTCGACGACGCCGTCCGCCGATCCATCAAGTCCGGCGTGACGTACGGTGTCGCGGCGGGCAGTTCCGCCAGCGACGCGAGCAACTTCTCCCCCGCCAGGGTCAAGGAAGCGATCACGACGGCGGCGACGAACGCCAAGGACTGCGTGCACAGCGCGTCGAACTTCGGCCCGCTGATCGACCTGCTCGCACCGGGCGTGCTCATCAACGGGATCTGGCACACGTCCGACACCGCGACGCAGACGCTCAGCGGCACGTCGTTCTCCACAGCGCACGTCGTCGGCGGCGCGGGACTGTACCTGGCCGACCACCCGAACGCCACGCCGGCGCAGGTGGAGGCGGCGCTGATCGCCAACTCCACCAAGGACAAGATCTGCGACCTGAAGCCGAACACGCCCAACCGGCTGCTCTACACCCTGCCGAAGTAAAGATGTCCCCTTCGAACGGGTGACCCTCGCGTCCCCTTCTCGAGAACGCAACTCCTGACCGCGACACGGCACACTCACGCTGAAACGGTGGCCCGCTCTGGCAGGATGAGAGCAACTCGTGAGAGGGGTACCGGCATGGCGATGACGCTCGACTCGCCGTTGAGCACAACAACCATCGACGTTGAGTCCTTGGTCAGCATGGCGTGGCGGGGCAGCATCCGCGTGCCGAATTTCCAACGAGACTTTCGGTGGAATTGGGAAGACGTCCGACGGCTCTTCGACAGCATCGTCCGCGGATACCCCGTCGGCAGCCTCCTGCTGTGGGTACGCAAGGCGGGTGCACAAAAAGTACGACTCGGCGGTCTCGATATCGAGGCCGCCGAGGGCGACGCGCTCTGGGTGGTCGATGGACAGCAGCGCATCACCAGCCTGGCGAACGCGCTGCACCCGGATGGGGCAAGAGACCAACGATTCGCACTGGCCTACGACCTTCGCGCGCAGGAGTTCGTGAAGATACCCAAGGTCGAGGATCCGCTTGTCATCCCACTCCCGGTCCTGTTCGACCTGCAAAAGATCATTCGCTGGTTCACCGATCACGGCGGCGTGTCGGATTTCCTGGAACAAGCCAGCTCAATTACACGAAAATTGCGCCAGTTCGAGGTCCCGGCATACCAGGTTCGACAAGCAGATCCGGGCGTCTTGCAGGACATCTTTGACCGAATGAACAACTACGGCAAGCGCCTCTCCCGTGCCGAGATATTTTCCGCACTCACAGCCGAAGAAGGCGAAGAGGGACAGCTCACCATCGACCTGGTAGCAGAGCATATTGCCGCCGACCTGAATTTTGGTGTTATCGACGGGAATACTGTCCTTCAAGGAGTGCTAGCCCGTCGCGGGCCTGACGTGAAGCGTGACATTCGCGACGAGTTCTCCTCACCCGGCGACGAAGGCAAGGACGCCGCCTACAAAGCGGGGGAGCAGGCGGTCCGCAGAGCTGTGGAATTCTTGCAGAACGATGCATTCGTTCCACATTTCTCCATGCTCGCGTACCGATACTTGCTTGCACCGTTGGCACGGATTTTCGCCCATCACCCTGATCCTGATCCCCGAAACCGCCGGTTACTGCGTCGCTGGTACTGGCGCGCCGCCGTTGCTGGCCCTCAGCAATTCAAGGCCGGGACTGGAGATGCCGCCAGGATGCTATGTTCACGAGTGCGCGAGAACGACCTGACCGGTTCGGTACAAGATCTTTTGAAGCTAGTCGACCAGCCGGACCCGGTGTTGCCGGATCTGACCAGTTTCGCAACCAACCAGGCGGCGACGAAGATCGTGCTGTGCTCATGGTGGTCGATGGGACCTCGTAATCCAGATACCTGGGATCCGTACGAGATCAGCGATTTGGCGACCTGCCTGGTTGATCGACCCACCGCGCGCGACGCCGTTCGTTATCTTGCTCCGAACATGTCGGTAGACAAACTACGCCGACCATGGGCTGCGAACAGAGTGTTGATGCCTGTTCTCGAAGTGGACGCCGATGAAGTAAGGATGGAACTCACCGGCCAGATCGATCGGGGCAATCCGGCGTGGGAGGCGGTACTCGACTCGCATGCGCTCACGAACGAGACCCTCGACCTGTTGGACAAGGGTGCATACGTAACGGCATTGGAAAAGCGCCAGGAGTTGCTCCGCGAGCGACTGCGGCATTTCTTGGGCACCATGTGCGAGTGGGGATTCGAGAACACTCCACCATTGAGTCAACTGATGCTGGACGACGAGAGCGACTATGACGACTCGTGACCAGCGCCACGGCGTGTGGCTGGGCAATGACCGGATAGGTGCACTGAACCAACGGGGCGACTACACCTGGTTCACCTTTGCCGACGAGTACCTCGCCAATCCGGATCGTCCGGTGCTCGGCCTCGTCTTCGAGCAGGGCCTGCAGGCCAGGCATGCCAGTGCGCTGCGGTTGCCGCCGTGGTTCTCCAACCTTCTGCCCGAAGGGCGGCTGCGTGACTGGATCGCAGCGGATCGAAAGGTCTCGGCGGATCGCGAGATGGAACTACTCGCTCAGGTCGGCCACGATCTGCCTGGCGCCGTGCGGGTGCTGCCGGATGCCCCCGCGCCTGACGACGGGTGGGATCCGGCGAGCGCGGTGGTTGACCCGTACGGGAACGACGACAGCGACTCGGGGAGGGCTGGCTGGAGGTTCTCACTCGCTGGGGTTGGACTGAAGTTCTCGATGCTCAAACGGGACGACCGACTCACCTTGCCCGCGCACGGCGCGGGTGGTGACTGGATCGTCAAGCTGCCTGACCGGGTGTACGCCGACGTCCCCCGCAACGAACACGCGATGATGTCATTGGCTGCCGCCGTAGGCATCGACGTGCCGGAAGTGGCCCTGGCCCATCGGAGCAAGCTCGACAACCTGCCGCGGCAGGTGTGGCCGGACAACGAAGAGTACGCGTATGCCGTCCGTCGATTCGATCGCGACGACAACCGTGTTCCAGTGCATATCGAGGATCTCGCTCAGGTGCGTAACGTCTACTCCGACCGCAAGTACGCTGGGAACTTCGAAACCGTTGCCGCTCTGTCTTACCGTGGCCGGGACACCTCCGCACTGCGGGAGTTCGCCCGCAGGCTGGCGTTCAACATTCTGATCTCCAACGGGGACGCGCACCTCAAGAACTGGTCCTTGCTCTATCCGGATCGCCGGATTCCGACGCTTTCACCGGCTTACGACCTGGTGTGCACGGCGGCCTATCGAGACGAAGACGACCCTGAGGATCTTGGGCTCAAGTTCGGTGGCACTCGCCAATTCAGGCGAATCAGCTACAAGACGTTCACCAGGCTGGGCGAGCGACTCAACGCAGACCACGCGGAGCTCGCCGCAGTGGTCGCCGAGACGGTGGAGCGCACGGAGGCAGCGTGGCCCACGATCGCACCTCTACTCGACCACAACAAGGCGATTCAAGACGTAGTCGCCCACAGCATCGAAACCCACGCCAGCACCCTGCTGATGAAATCGACGTGACCGGGCGCCTTTTCTCCACTTGATCGTAAGTGTTCAGTCCGGTGCTAACCGGACTAAAACACTCACGAGGAGGTTCTAGGCGGCTGTGCCGACTGGGTTTTCGACGGGTGCCGGGGTGAGCAGGTCACGCATCCGCTGGCGGTACGCGGTCACGTTGTCCAGCTTGATCTGCTCGTAGCCGCGGACCATGTCCGGCAGTTGCGCCAGCTCCAGCGCGATCGCCGGATCGCTGCCCACAGCCTGCCGGACGGCGTCGCGGTACTCGCTGATCAGCTCGCGCTCGACCTTGCGGACGTGCGCGTAGCCGAACACGTCCAGCTTGGTGCCGCGCACCTTGCGCAGGGCGGCCAGGAGCCGGAACACCGGGCGGAACCAGCGGCCGAGGCTGAGCTTGCGCTTCATCCCCATCGCCCGCAGCACCGGCGGGTGCAGCCGGTAGGAGACCTTCGCGCCGACGCCGAACTGCTCCTCCACACTCGACAAGTCGAGCGAGAGCCGAGCGACCTCGTACTCGTCCTTGTACGCCATCAGCTTGTACAGGTTGCGCGCCACGGCCTCGGCGACCTCGGTCGTGCTCGCCGCGCGGATCTGTTCGACGAAGGTGGCGTACTCGCTCGCGTACTTCTCGTTCTGGTACGCGATCAGGTCCGACACACGCAGTCGTACGAGCCTGGCCAGCTCGGTGCCCGGTGCCGCGTCGACGATCCCGGCGATCCGGTCGGTCGACGGGTGCAGCGGTGCCTCCACCACCGGGACGGTCAGCAGCGTCTCGATGGCGTCCGGGTCCGCGACGGCCTGCCTGCCGCGCCGGAAGGCCTGAAGGTTCTTGTCCACCGCCGTGCCGTTGAGGCGGATGGCCTGCTCGACGGCGTCGGCCGACAGGGTGATCGCGCCGGTCTGGAAAGCGGCGCCGACCTGGAGGATGTTGGCGTACTGGGCGTCGTCGAAAAGTGCTTCGGCCAGGCCCTGCGCGTCCAGGTACACCGTGCGGTGCGCGGCCGCGTCGATCACCGACCGGACGTCGCCGGAGTCCGGGTAGGACACGCCCGTGTCGACGACCATGCGCGCCGTGGGCACCTGCGTGGTCGAGACGACCGCCGTGGTCCGGTCGGTGTCCGCCGCGGCCAGGTGTGTCGGGTCGGCGCCGACCAGTGCGTCGCAGGCCAGGTAGAGGTCCGCCTCGCCGGAGGCCAGTTTCGCGGCCTGCTCGACGAGGTCCTTGGTGACCTTCACGTCCGAGACGACCGCGCCGCCCTTCTGCGCGAGGCCGATCTGGTCCAGCGTCCGCACGTGCTTGCCGTCGATCGCCGCGGCCGTGCCGAGGATCTGCGACACGGTCACCACGCCGGTGCCGCCGATGCCCGTGATCCGCACGGTGAAGTCGTCGCCCCGCACGACGGGGTCCGGCAGGTCGTCGGCGGCGATGTCCGGCAGTTTGCGGTGTTCGGGCTTCTTACCGGGGATTACGCTCAGGAACGACGGGCAGTCGCCGGACAGGCAGGCGTAGTCGACGTTGCACGACGACTGGTGGATCTGGGTCTTGCGGCCGAACTCGGTGGCGACCGGCTGCACCGACAGGCAGTTGGACTTCGCGCCGCAGTCGCCGCAGCCCTCGCAGACCCGCTCGTTGATCATGACCTTGGCGGCGGGTGTCTCGACCTTGCCGCGGCGGCGCTTGCGGCGTTTCTCCGCCGCGCACTCCTGGTCGTGGATGAGCATGGTCACGCCGGGGATCCTGGCCAGTTCGTCCTGGCTGCGCAGCATCTCGTCGCGGTGGCGGACCTCGACACCACCGGGCAGCCGCAGCTTGCGGACCCGGTCGGGCTCGTCGCTGGTGATGACGATCTTGCGGACGCCTTCGACGAGCATCATCGACGCGATCTTCTCGATCGGCAGCGCGCCGACCGCCTGCTGCCCGCCGGTCATCGCGACCGTGGAGTTGTGCAGCAGCTTGAACGTGATGTTCGAGCCCGCGGCGACGGCGGCTCGCACGGCGAGGCTGCCGGAGTGCATGAACGTGCCGTCGCCGATGTTCTGCACCAGGTGGTTCGACTCGACGAACGGGCTCATCCCGAGCCACATCATGCCCTCGCCGCCCATCTGCGACACGCCGAGGACGTTGCCGACCTGCTCCGGCTCCATGAACAACGCCATGGTGTGGCAGCCGATCCCGGCGCCGACCAGCGTCCCCTCCGGCACCTTCGTCGAGGAGTTGTGCGGGCAGCCGGAGCAGAAGTACGGGGTGCGCGCCAGCAGCGGAACCGAGATCCGCTCACGCTTGCGGCGCCGCTGCCACGCCTGGACCGACTCGTACGACGGCAGCCGCCGCGCGAACGCGCCCGCGATCTGCTCGGGGCTCAACTCGCCCGCCTGCGGCAGCAGCGTGCGGCCTTCGTTGTCCTGCTTGCCGTGTACGCGCGGCGCGTCCGGCACGCCGTAGAGGATGTTCTTCACGGCCGTCTCGATGAACGCCCGCTTCTCCTCCACGACGACGATCTCGCTGAGCCCCGCGGCGAACTCGCGCACGATCACCGGGTCGACCGGGTGGATCACGCCGAGCTTGAGCACACGGACCTGGCCGTCCAGGCCGAGCGCCCGCAACGCCTGCTGGACGTCCAGATAGGACTTGCCAGCGGTGATCACACCGATGTCGCCGGAGCCGCGTTCGACGATCCGGTTCACACCGCTGGCGCGCACGTACTCCATCGACAGCGGGATTCGCGTGTCGAACAGGCTGCGCTCCAACGCGGCCAACTGCTGGCCGAGCAGACGGGCCGACGGGGTGTGCCTGTACGCGCGTTCCGGCAGCGCGGGAGCTTTCCAGTCGTTCTGGAGCGTCACGGTTCCGGCCGCGTCCGCGACGTTGGCGACGACCTTGATCGACGTCCACAGGCCGGTGGCCCTGGACATCTCGACCGCGTGCAGCCCGTGCTCGAGCACGTCCTGCGAGTCGGCCGGGAAGAAGACCGGGATGGCCAGGTCGGCCAGTGCCAGCTCGGACGCGTTCGGCACGGTCGACGACTTCGCGTTGGGGTCGTCGCCGACCAGCGCGACCGCTCCCCCACGCGGGTCCGTCCCGGCGAGGTTGGCGTGCCGTAAGGCATCCGTCGCCCGGTCGAGGCCCGGCGCCTTGCCGTACCACATGCCCACGACGCCGTCGGGTCGCTGCGTGCCGATGCCAGCGGCCAACTGGCTGCCCATCACGGCGGTCGCGCCGAGTTCCTCGTTGAGGCCCGGCTGGTGCACGATGCCGTACTCGTCGAGCAGCTTGCGGCGGCGACCCAGTTCCAGGTCGTACCCGCCGAGCGGTGACCCGGAGTAGCCGGAGACGAACGCGTTGGTCGTCAGCCCGGATCGGCGGTCGTGCCTGACCCGGTCGAGCAGAACCCGCACCAGGGCCTGGATGCCGGTCAGATAGGCCGGACCGGTTTCGCGGACGTATCGGTCTTCAAGAGTGAAGGTCATCCATGGCCTCCCTGGCACGCGTGTTGCGCACACCACACAATGACTCGCGGCCGTGCGCAACAAGCATGACCAGCAGACGCCACGAAGACGCAAAGAATCCGGGCCTACCTCGTGGACCGGCGCAAACTCTTTGCGCGCCGCGTACAGTCTGCGCTCATGGCTGACGAGCTCGACCCCACCGACCACGAGATCCTGTCATTGCTGCGGCAGGACGCGCGCAGGACCTTGTCGGACATCGCCGGGCGGGTTTCGTTGTCCATCGCGGCGGTCAAGCGCCGGATCGACCGGATGCAGGACAGCGGCGTGATCCTCGGCTACACCGTGCGGGTCGACCACTCGAAACTCGGCCACGGCATCGAGGCGTTCACCGAACTGCGGTTCTCCGGGACGACCAACGTCGCCGAGATCGTGCAGACCACCACCGCGATGCCGGAGACCCAGGCGGTGTTCACCATCGCGGGCGACCCGGACGCGCTGATCTGGCTGCGCGTCCGGGACATGGCGCACCTGCAGGAGCGGATCGACGAGATCCGCAAGAGCCACCGGGTCACCGGGACCAAGACCTTGATCGTGCTCGACGCCTGGTCCCGTGACCAGCAGAACTGGCCAAGCGGGCCCAGCCGCGAATAACCGGACGGGTTCTCACGCGCCGCCGCCGGTGCCGCCGCCAGGTGCCGGTGCCGGTGCCGGTGCCGGTGCCGGTGCCGGTGCCGGTGCCGGTGCCGGTGCCACGAAGGCCACATTGGTGGTGGATTCCGCAACCAAGGCCACATTGGTTCCACCCCAACCACCCCCAACCACCGCCAACCACCCCGCCGCTACCCGTGCAACGAAGGCCACATTGGTTGCATCTCGTGCAACCAATGCCACATTGGTTGCACTCGTGCGTCCCCCAGGGTGGCGGGAAAGCAGGCATCATGTCCCGGCATCCGCGTCCGAACTGGACAATGCGGGCGCGCGGCCGAGGTCGTAGACGAACTTGGCGTTGTCCGCGCTGATCCGCGTCTCCTCCATGGCGAACGGGTGACCGTTGGGGGCCGCCGCGATCCGTTGGGCGACGAGCATCGGCGTGGCCGCCGGGATGCGCAGGCGTTCGGCGTCCTCCGGCGAGGGCATCGTGGCGCGGACGGACTCGCGCCAGACCAGGGCGTGGCCCGCCGCCGCGAGAATGGCGTAGAGCTCGGTGGGGCTGCGAAATCTGCGGTCGCCCAGTTTGCGGACATCGTTCACGGTGTCGAACGGCAGATACAGGCGGTGGAACATCAACCGCCCCTGCCCGTCGTCGAGCAGCCGGTCGTAGCGGAACACGTCCGTGCCCTCCCGCACCCCGATCATAAGCGCCAGTGTCGCCGTCGCCCGCATCCGGTCGGTTACCGGTTCACCGACGACATCCCATTGGCCCCCTTCCAGATCGGGGTCGAAATAGCCGACGTTCGTGCCTTGCCGCATGGTTTCCGCGACGATTTTCCGGGGATGTGACCGCACCACCCACTCCGGCCGGACCCGGACGACGGCGCCTTTCCCGTGGTGGACCGAGATGAGTCCTTCCGCTTTCAGCATGGTGATCGCCTCGCGAACCGGCGTGCGCGAGACGGTGAACCGTTCCATCATCCGCGACTCGCTCGGCAGCATGCTGCCGGAGGGATACCGGCCCGCCATGATCTCGTCCCTGATGACGGCGGCGATCGCGTCCTTCTTCTTCACCGCCCGGCCTTCCGGAACGCCATGCAGATCACCGCGCCCGCGACGCCGCCGATCACGGTGGTGACCACCGCGGCGAACGCGGCGAGCCGTGCGATCGGCACCCAGGTGGCGGCGTGCAGCGCCCGGTCGACCAGCCAGACCGGCCGCATCGGGCGGCCGCGCGTGCCCGGCCTGCGCACACCTCTGAAAACGCGGTACGCGAGGAAATGCGCCCACTGAACGACGGATTTCCCTGGATTCGATCGCTGACCAGGATCTATAATGAGCATGTCCTTTTCCCTTCTGCGTGTCTCGGTGATACCCATAGGGATGCAGGGCGATGCGGCTCGCTGTTGCAGCAGCGAGCCGCGCCCTTGTGCGCACCAAAGACCCACCCGTCCAAGCGGGTCCGGTCACGCATGGGCAAATTGAAGCAGGTCGGTATTCGACGTCGCAAGAACACCTACCCGGCGTGCCGTCGATGCCGATCAGCGGTCATTTTCGAGCGACGAGCGGCAGCCTTGACCAGGCCCGCTGAACGCCGCACCGATGGCGCGGCGATTCACCATCACTCGACCGCAAAAGCGTTGCTCACCCGATCGAGCTAGCCGGATCGAGTGAGGTCCCGCATCGAATTCGGATATCGCCGCGATTCTCCGTGATTGAATATGCCGACCGGACACACTTCGCCACCAACGGAGCAGCGACCAGCAGCGGGCGAGTCACCCGGCAGCCCCCGAACTCGTCATGACGACTCGTCCGGTTCCGGATCGCGGGAAACGGAATCCACCAAGCACGATGTCACCGGCCATCACCACGGCGTGACCCGAGTCCCACCGACAAGCCATTCTTGATCGATCGTTCCAGACAGGCTACGGTTGCGGCATGGCCAGGACCAAGGAGTTCGATCCCGACACGGCGCTGCGCGCCGCGTTGGACCTGTTCTGGCGCAAGGGGTACGAAGCCACCTCGGTGCAGGACCTCGTCGACCACCTGGGGATCGGCCGGGCCAGCCTGTACGCGACCTTCGACACCAAGCACGACCTGTACCTGCGTGCCCTCGACCGCTACCTCGAAGAGGTCAACGGCAGAGCCGCCGCGAGCCTCTTCCCGGAAGGCGACAGCCTCGCCGCGGTAAAACACCTGATCAGAACGTTCGCCGAGGAGTCGGCGAGCGATCCGGACCGCAAGGGCTGCTTCGTGACGAACACGGCCGTCGAGTGCCTGCCGGGCGACGAACTCGCCGCACGGCGGGTCGACATCGGCTTCGGCGGTCTCGAGTCGGCCATCGCGGGCGCGCTCGCCCAAGCCCAGGGCCAGGGGACCCTGAGCGAGGACAAGGACCCGTACTCACTGGCCCGCTTCCTGGTCACGTTCGTGCAGGGAGTTCGCGTGATGGGCCACCGGCCCGACCGGCGACGGCTGACCGACGCCGTCGACCACGCGCTGTCCCTGCTCGACTGATTTCATACCCTCATACTGAACCGTTCGTTCTAGATTGGATATCAGCGATGAACGATGCCCAGCTCGCGGAGTCCTTGGGCTTCCGCAGCGAGTACGCGGACGTCAACGGCACGCGCCTGCACTACGTCATCGGCGGCGAGGGCAAGCCTGTCGTTCTGCTGGGCGGCTGGCCGCACACCTGGTGGGAGTTCCACAAGGTCATGCCGCCGCTGGCCGAGCACTACCGCGTCGTCGTGGTGGACATCCGCGGCATGAACCTGTCGGCCAAGCCGGAAAGCGGCTACGACAAGAAGACCATGGCCCGCGACATCCACGAACTCGTGCGCCACCTCGGGTTCGACCGCGTCGATCTGGTCGGGCACGACATCGGCGCGATGGTCGCGTTCAGCTTCGCCGCCAACCACCCGGACGCGATCGACAAGCTCGTGATGGTCGACGTGCCGCACCCGGACGAGGACCTCTACGACCTGACCCTGCTGCCGAAGCCGGGCCAGGCGCTCCACCTGTGGTGGTTCGCCTTCAACCAGCTCACGGCGTTGCCCCAGGTCCTGTTGGCGGGCAACGTCCGCGCGCTGGTCGACCACCTCAGTGATCTGATGCTGCTCGACCCGGCCAACATCGACGAGAAGGCGCGGGAGATCTACGCCAAGGCCTACGACTCCCCTGACGCGATCAGGGCGTCCAACGGCTGGTACCAGACGTTCGGCCAGGACGCCGTCGACATGAAGTCCTACGCACCCTTGACGTTGCCGGTGCTGGCGCTGACCTCACGTCCGGCGGACGAGGACTACGCGGTGAAGTCGCTGCGCAAGTCCGTCGTCGACCCGCGGTTCGAGCCGATTCCGGGCACCGGCCACTACATCCCCGAGGAGCAGCCCGAGGCGATGGTGGCCGCCATCCGGAAGTTCCTCGGTTAGGACGGTCAATCGACCAGCGTCGGGTCGAACGCCTCGGCACCGGCCGTCCCGGGGATGGTGTCGAACTTCTCCGGGTCGATCCGGTCGACGGCGCCGGTGCTGACGTCGGCGATCATCCGGTTCAGCCCGGCGACCACGGCGCGGGTGAACCGTTCCCGGTGCTGCTGGCCGAGGGTCTGGGTCTGCCCGCGCACCTCGAACAGCACGGTTCCGGTGCCGTTCAGGGCGAAGGCACACCGCGCCTGGCCGGGCAGGTCGCGGTCGGCCGCGTGCGGGTAGCGCGCGCCGATGTACCCGCCTTCGGTCATGCCGTTGAAGGCGCTGATCGCCAGCTGCCGTGATTCGTCCTTTGTGTACACGTCACGGTATCGGGCGTACTTCTGGCCGTCGGCGAAGAAGCGGTCGGGCAGCGGCGGGTAGTCCACGGCGACGTCGAGGAACCTGTCGCTGCCCGCCTGGCGCACACACGCGCCCTGGTGGTGCAGGTCGACGTACACGTCAGGCACCTTGCCCCGCTCGGCTTTGAGGTCGAGGTAGACCTTGCGCAGCACCCTGGCCTCCGGCGTGATGAACCAGCCCGGCTGGTCGGGCGTACCGGGCACGTCGGCGGCCCGCGGCTGGTAGTCGAGTTCGGGGTGGAAGTCCCGGTTGACGTCGAAGCCGGGGCGGGTGCGGTAGTCGTCGCCCTGTTGCTGGCCGGAGATGTAGTTCCACGCGGGTGGGCGTCCGGCCAGCTGCGGGAACCGCTGTTGCACCTCGGTCCACGACAGGTCATTGCCCCGGCGGTCCAACTCGGCGCCGTCGGGGTTCAGCTTCGGCACCGCGACGAACGTGACGGTCGCGCGCAACCGCTTGGCGTGCGCGGATTCGGAGGTGCCGAGGAAGTCGAGGACGCGTAACAGCGCGTCGGTCCCGGTCTTCTCGTTGCCGTGGATCTCGCTGCTGACGACCATCACCTTCGGCCCGGTGCCGACGGTCACGCGGTGGATGGTGCGGCCACGGGTGGACCGCCCGGCCGACTCGACCTTGAGCCTGCCCTTGCTGACCCGTTCCAGCCTGCCCAACTCCACCTGGAGTTCCCGGTAGTCGGTGAACTCGGTGATCGGCAGCTCACGCGGCTCCTCGCTACAGGCCGGTCGCGCCACCGGCCCGGCCACCGCCGAAACCGGGCTGACCAGGCCGAACGCCAGGCCCGCCAACACCGTTCCCACAACAACTCGCACGAGATGCCTCCCCAGGTGGTTGGACAAATGCCAACGTACTTCACGTCCGGTCCGTCGCGGTTGGTCCGATCGGCCCAGATCGTTCCCGGTTGGTTCACGAGTGGACGGGGTAGCCCACGCGTATGCCACGTGCGATCTGGAGCGGAGCGATCAGCTTCGGGCTGGTCAGCATCCCGGTGGAGCTCTACAGCGCCACCGAGGACCACACTGTCCACTTCAACCAGTTCGAGCGGGGTACCTCGGACCGGATCCGCTACAAGCGGGTGAACGAGCGCACCGGCAAGGAAGTGGACTACTCCGACATCGTCAAGGGCAACGAGGTCGACAGCGGGGAGTACGTGCTGGTCGAGCCGGACGAACTCGCCGACATCGCGCCGGGCCGGTCGAGAGCGATCGAGATCGACGCGTTCGTCGAACTCGACGAGATCGACCCGATCCACTACCAGAAGACCTACTGGCTGGCCCCGGCGAAGAAGGAGTACGCGAAGCCGTACGCCCTGCTGACCAAGGCGATGTCCGACAGCAACCGCGCGGGCATAGCCACGTTCGTGATGCGCGGGAAGCAGTACCTGACCGCGATCCGGCCACGCGGCAAGATCATGGCACTGGAAACGCTCTTCTTCGCCGACGAGATCAGGGACCCGGCGGAGATCGTCGAAACCGTGGACGACGTCAGCGTGGGCAAGGGCAAGGAACTCAAGATGGCCACGACCCTGATCGAGTCGATGAGCCAACCGTGGCGCCCGTCGGACTACCACGACACGTACACCGAGAAGGTCAACAAGCTGATCGAGGACAAGGCCGAGGGCAACGAAATCGTCGCGGAAGCCGAGCCACCCGAGGCGACCGAGGTCACGGATCTGATGGAAGCCTTGCGCCGCAGCGTCGAAGCCAGTAGCACGAAAACCGGCGCCAGCGCGAAAACCAGCGCCAGGACGAAGTCCAACGGCAGCACGAAGTCCCACGGCGGCAAGAAATCCGGCGGCAGCGCGAAAACCGGCACCAAGTCCGGCGCGAGCAAGGCGGAACTGGCGAAACGCGCGAAGGACCTGGGGATCAAGGGCCGGTCGACGATGACCCGCCAGGAGTTGGCGAAGGCGGTCGCCAAGGCATCTTGATGTTTCCGGCTGCGCGGCGCAGGCAACACTGGGAACATGATCGGACAACTGCGCAGCGTGGTGTTTGACTGCAAGGAACCGGCGAAACTCGCCGCGTTCTACCAGAGTGTGATCGGCGGATCACTGACCGAGGACGACGAAACCTGGTCCACGGTAACGGATCCGTCCGGGCGCAGGCTGGCGTTCCAGTACTCCCCCGAGCACGAACCGCCCAAGTTCCCCGACCCCGAGGGCTCCCAGCAGGTCCACCTCGACATCCGCGTGGAAGACCCGGACGAAGCCGAACGCCAAGTACTGGCACTGGGCGCGACCCGGGTGCACGGCGCCGTCGAAGACACGACGTTCCGGGTGTTCCGCGACCCGGCCGGACACACGTTCTGCCTCGTGTGGGGGATCGCCGACTGACGGCACAGCGGGCGCCCAGGAGACCCCGAAACCCGCACGATCCACCTGATCGCGCCAGCCCGGAGCCATGTTCCGTTCCACGCGCGGCGATCTGTGGATCGATACCCATACCGCTAACCCAGCACGGTGGCGGGCAGAGTCGTAGGCGGTCGGCGTAGAGCTCCGTGACGTCATTGACGTTGCCACCGGTCACGCTGACCGCCAGCGGCATGCCGCCGCTCCGGGTGATCACGTGGTGCGTGGAGCCCGGCCGGGCGCGACCGACTGGACTCGGCCCGCTTATGGGCCACGGCGCGCCGCCCACGCGTGCGAGCTGTCGATCACCGCTCGCGACCAGTCCAGCCTCCCGGCCGCGTTCAGCCCGGCCGCAAGCGTCTCGTGCAGCCGCTGCCACACCCCGGCCTCGTTCCACTCCGCCAGCCGCCGCCAGCAGGTCATCCCGGACCCGAACCCCGCTTGGGCCTGGCCGGGACAAGGCGTATCCCCAGCGTGGCAACAGTGGCTCAATTCGTTCCCACAGCGATCACCTTGTCAGGAACTCTATGCCAACACACAACGGGCTGGTACGTAACCAACACAGTGCACCCAGCGCCGGAAACCGAACCCCTGGCCGGAAACCGCACTCCAACGCAACCAACAGCGCAAAGCAATCAGACATTATCCGTTGAAACCAGCCCCGGCGACTAGCAGGCCATAAGTAGGCAGACCGTAACTCAACCGTGGCCCACGCTGGAAAGCAGGCATCTAAAACGGTGGAACGTCATACCCCACGGGCGTGGTAAGCACAGTCCTTCGCCCGGGAGTGGTGAACGCCAGCACCCCGGGCATCACCTGATCCATCCGCCAGGTAGTGCGCTGCCGCATCAAGTGGTGCCGTTTACACAGCATGGCGACGTTCCCCACT
>NZ_MTQO01000036.1 GCF_001984155.1 Actinosynnema sp. ALI-1.44 | reverse complement strand
CGACCAGTCGCCGTTCACCGCGAGCTGCCACGAGTGGTACACGCCGTCGGCGCCTGCCGCGAACGTCTCCAACCGGCCATCCGCCGACCTGCCCGACACCACACGACCAGACGCGTAGGGATGCTTGAGGGCACTACCCGCACCGGACCACAGGGCGTTGGCGATGACCACGGCGTCGTTCGCTTCGACGGCGTACAGGCCGCGCAGGTCTTCTCGCGGTTGCTCGACGCGCCAGCAGACTTCGCCGATCGGCATGTCGTTCCAGGCGGGAGCGTTGCGTTCCATGGTGTTGAGGAACCAGTCGACCGCGCGGGCCGGGTTGACGCACCCCTGCGAGTCCGAGGGGCACCAGAGCGACTTGCGCATCTGGAACAGACCGAGCGAGTCGTGGTCGACGGCCTCGTCGTAGTTGTTGAGGCTGCTCTCGACGATCGATGCCGCGATCAGGATCGCCGCTGCCTTCTGGTTGTACCCGCGTGCTCGCACCTGCTGCACGATCGCCCGCGCGCAGGACACCCGGTAGGCGTCCATGTACCCGGCCATCTTGTTGCGCAGTTGCGGGTTCAACTGGTCGGCCATGGTGCGGTCGGTGCCTGACGGCCCGTTGGGGTCGCACGGTGCGATCCGGATCGCCAGCCGCTGCGCGGAACCGGCGATCCTGGGGTCATGAGGTGGGGTGGTCGGTGGCTGCTCGGCCGTCGCGACACCACTCGTCGCCGCCAGTACCCCGGCGGTGACGAGCACGGTGAACGCGCGGCGCAACAAATGTCTCATCATTGCGTCACTTTCCTGGCGCGAGTTCAGTTGATCGCTGGCCCTGCGGACGTGCCGACCCAGCCCCATTCCGACCAGGTGGAGAACCCGGTCTGCCACCTGTGGAAGACACCGGCGCCGCTCGTCGCGAACACCTCGATGCGGCCGTCGGCGTTGTGGCCCGCGTTGACCTCGGTGCCGCCGGTGCCGAACGTCTCCCAGTCCGAGTACGGCGCGTTCGGGTTGGTCTGCCAGACATGGCCCGCGGTGCTGCCGTTGATGGCGAACACTTCCACGCGGCCGTCGACCGAGCGGTCCGACGTCAGCTCGGAGTTCACCGGTCCGCCGGTGCCCGTCCACTCCGACCACGCGGTCGGGCTGGTCTGCCACCGGTGGAACACCCCATTGGAACCCGACGCGAAGACCTCCAGGCGCCCGTCGGTGTTGTGGTTCACGGTGACGTCGTGCCCACCGCCGCCGAAGTCGTCCCACGAGGACCAGCCGCCGTTGACCGCGGTCTGCCACATGTGCTGGAACGTGGTGTCCGACAAGGCGAACACCTCCAACCGGCCGTCGGGGGCGTTCTCCATGGCGAGCCGCGAGTTGGCGGGGCCGCCCATGGTTCCTTCCCAGTTGCCCCAGCCGCCGCTGGGTGCGGTCTGCCAGCGGTGGAACACGCCGGTGCTGTTGGACGCCATCACTTCGATGCGGCCGTCGGCGTTGGTGCCTGCCGCGACTCGGTATCCGCCGCCGCCGAAGTTCTCCCAGCCGGACCAGCCCGCGCTCGGCGCGGTCTGCCACATGTGGTCGAAAGTGCTGTCGGACAACGCGAACAGCTCCAGCCTGCCATCGGCGTTCGTCGCCACGGCGAGCTGCGCGTTACGCGGTCCACGCATGAACTCCCACGCCGACCAGTCGCCGTTCACCGCGAGCTGCCACGAGTGGTACACGCCGTCGGCGCCTGCCGCGAACGTCTCCAACCGGCCATCCGCCGACCTGCCCGACACGACGCGACCGGAGGCGTACGGATGCGGCCTGGCGGTGGTGTCCTCGACGATCTTGTTGTAGCGCAGAGCCTTGTAGTCGCCGTTGGGGTGACCGTCGAGACTCGCGTTGTGGATGTTCGCACGCAGGTGCTTCACCGGCGTGGAACCGAAGGAGTAGTAGGAGAACCCGCCCTGGTCGTCCTCCCACTTGTGGAACAGCAGAACGTGGTCGTAGAACGAGTTGAGGATGTCTCCCGGGCGCAGGTCGGCCCGTGAGATCTCGTGCGAGTAACCCGGGAGCCCCTGCGTCGACGGGTTCGCGTTGAGATGCCACGCCATCGACACGTAACCGGAGCAGTCGCGGCGGTAGTTGTAGTCCCCGCCGGGACCGGGGGAGAACCCGCCCTGGTCGTACGGGCCAGGCTGGTTGTCCACCCAGTACTGGGCACGCCAGATCACCTCGCTGCGGGTGATCGGGCCGCCGCGGTCCGACTCGGCGGCCGACGGAACCGCGATGGCGGCGAGCACCACGACGACAAGCGACAGGAGCACTCTGAGACGTCTCATCGGAACTCCCCCTACGCCTTGCGGAGCCGGGCGATGATGCCGTCGAGGTCGGCCCGCATCAGGTGCTCGCGGACGAAGTGGCCGCCGGGCTCCTCGTGTGCCTCGTAGTGGATGCCTGCCTGGTCCAGCGCCGCGCGGAACTCACGCTGACCTGCGAGCACCTGGGTCTCGTTGGCCTGGTCGAACCAGTTGACCGGATCGGGGCTGGTCCCGGCGACCAGGAAGATCCGTTTGTTGCGGTAGCTCTCGATGCGCTGCATGGGGTTGTCGGCCGTGACCCGGGCCTCGTCCCACGGCACGCCGTAGACCGTGCCGCCGCCGAGGTCCATCGCGGCCGAGCTGAGGTTGGCCCAGTGCACCACCATGCCGTTGTCGCGGCGGAGGCTGGCCGGGCCGGAGTGCGAGCTGACCGAGGCGAAGTGGCCCCAGTACTTGGCGGCGTACTTCAACGCGCCGAAACCGCCCATCGAGAAGCCCGCGACCGCGCGGCCGTCGTACTCGGCGAAGGTGCGGAAGTTCGCCTCGACCCACGGCAGCAACTGGTGGATGTGGAAGTTCTCCCAGTTGCGCGGGCCGACGTTGGTCGTGACCGGGTTGGAGTACCAGCCCGCGTGCCCGCCGTCGGGCATCACGACGATGATCGGCTTGCCCGCCGTCCATGCCCGGATGCCCAGCCGGTCGAAGGTGATGAAGTCCTGGTCGTTGCCGCCGCCGTGGAACAGGTACAGCACTGGGTAGCGCAGGCCACTGGTGTGGTAGCCGTCCGGCAGCAGCACGTTCACGGCGGGCTGCCAGCCGATTTCGGCGGTGCCGAACCGGTAGTACCACATCCGGGGGTCCTGCTCGTTGCTCTGGACGATCGTCAGCCCGAAGCCGTTGCCCGCGGCGCTGGCTGTGCCCGCCATGGCGACACTGCCGAGAGTCATCGCTGCGCCGATCCCCCCGGCTGCTTTCAACATGCTCCGTCGGCTGTGGCGGTACTCGTTCACGTGTGTCCTCCCAGTGTCGCGGTACGTGAACGCGATCGTGCGGTAACGGTCCGTGACAGGACAAGGACACAGGACCGGCCATTAATGGCCGGTCGGCCGTGGCCGTCCGCATTCGCCTGGATACAGCCTGTTTTTGGAAACAGCGTCCGGTCAGTTTTTGACGGCGGAGGCAGCACCGTGGTCCAGAAGCCACCGGATCAGGTCATCGGCTCCGCTGCGGTGCGCGGCGTCCAGTGGCGTGAGGTTCTCCCACGGCGGTGTCCAGTTCACCTGCGCGCCACGTCCGAGCAGGACCTCGGCGGTGCCCTGCTGGCCGCCGTGGCACGCGCCCCAGAACGCCTCGTTGACGTCGTCCTCGTCCGCGGCCTTGAGGTGCTGGTCGAGACGTTCGACCAAGCCCAGCGTCGCGGCCTGGAAAAGGGTGACGTGGGCGCCGCGCTCGACCAGGCGGTGCGCGGCGTGCCATTGGCCGAACGCGGTGGCGTCGTCGAGCGGGCTCCCGCCCGCGATGACGGCGCCGTCGGCGTCGATGTCGGCACCGGCGTCGAGCAGCGCGTCGACAACGGCGACGTCGTCGCAGCTCGCGGCCCAGTGCAGCGGGGTCTCGGTGTGTGCGCCGCCGCTGAAGCGGGCGTTCACGTCGGCACCGGCGGCGACGAGCGCGGCGACGGTGGCAGGGCCTTCGGGGTAGTGCCCCGGCCAGTCGGTCACGACGTGCAGCAAGGACCGCTCCTCACCGCACGATTGGTCCCGGATCCGGACACGCGCGAGCCCCGGGTGCTCGGCCAGCAACTCGGTCAGCGACCGCACGTCACCGGTGCGGATCGCCGAAACGGCCGCTTGGGCAAGTGGATCCGCGCTATCAAGCGAGTTCACGTCGTTGAGACTATCGGCTGGAAAGCAGCGTGGACCTGGGGTCACTCAACGGTGTTATGTGTGGCGAATGCCTATGAAGCGTGTGTGCGGAGCGGGAGCGGCTGTACTCGCCGTGGCCGCGTTGCTCGCGACACCCGCAGCGGCCACGCCGCTGCCCGACCTGCTCGCCGACACCGACCGCGACGGCCGGTTGACTGCGGCCGACGAGCGCGGTGAGGACGTCTGGACATCGGCCCGTGGCGCGATCGCCCTGCCCAACGTCGACGACGACCAGCGCCGGTGCCAGGTCAGCGACGCGGACCTGGAAGCGGTGGACATCACGGTGGACCGCAGGCTCGCGGCGTGCAACGACGCGGCCGACAGCGTGGTGAACGGCCCGGCCGACCAAGCCGACCTCGCGCCGATGCGCATCGGCGCCCTGCCCGGCGTGAGCACGGCACGGCTGACCGTGGCGCCCGCCGAGTCGGCCCGCGTCTTCGTCCGCCGAGACGGCGGTTTTGTCCCGCTGACCCCGGAGAACAACGGCGTGCTGACCGCCGCCGACCTCAAGCACGGGGTGGACCTCGCTGTCGAGGGACGTGACGTGGTGCGTGACCGGACCGTCTGGGACGCCGTGGTCACCGCGACCCTGGAGGTGCCAGGCCGCGGGACCGACCGGGTCCAGCTGAGAGTGGCGCCGCTGCTGGTGCAGAACGACCTCCAGCCCGCTGCCACGGTGTTCGCCGGGAAGCCGGGTGACGGGCCTGGCTGGCCGTCGAAGGCGCAGCCCTGGCCGATCGCCGACGGGGTGCCGGGGGAGTGGCCCGCGTTCTCCTCGTCGCTGCGCGCCGCCATCGGCACCCAGGTGGAGACCCGGTTCGTGCAGGGCAGCCCGGGGTGGTGGAAGGACATGTGGTGGCAGGACACGTTCGAGCCCGCGACCGTGAGCATGCCCGTCCGCGACGGGGTCCAGTCGATGCGGGTGATGATCCGGTCCGCCAACCGGTGGCGGCTCGCAGGCAGCGACGGCGCCCTGCACACCAGTCTGCGTCCGGCTGGGCGTCACCTGTTCCGGCACCTGCGGGGGCCGGGTGTCGGAGTGGTGCAGGAGTTCACTGAGCAGTTGCTGCCCAATGAGGACGACAGCCTCAACTCGACCGGCAACATCGAGTCCCTGCCGCCTTACCGGGGGTTCCCGCACGGGCGTCTGCTGTACGGCTCCGCGCCGGACCGGACACCCAACCAGGCCTTCGTCGGCTTGCTGACCGGACAAGGGCAACAGCCTCCGGTCGTCATCGACACGTCGTGGTTGCTGGTCGGTCACGCCGACGAGACGGTCCACGTCATTCCCGCGCCCGGCGAGCGCGGCTGGACGCTGATGGTCGCCGATGCCCGGATGGCCGAGGGAATGCTGCGTGACATCGCCGGGCGGGGACTCGGCGACACCCGGCTGTTCGCCGACACCCAGGCGCCGCACCGGCCGACCGTCGCCGGACTGCTGGCCGATCAGGATTTCCTGCGTGGCAACGAAGACGCCGCCCGGCACATCGACCGCCAGCTGTCGGTGCTGATGGCCGAGACCGGGATCAGGCCGGAGGAGCTGGTACGGGTGCCGGTGCTCTGGGCCGTCGACGGTGTCAGGGGGAACGGCGACCCGTTGTACTCGGCGTTCAGCCCCAGCATTCCCAACGGGTTGTCGGTGACGCCACAGCGTTTCGCGGCGCCCGATCCGCACGGGCCTGTGGTGGACGGCCGCGACGTTTTCCGTGACGTGACGGAGAAGGCGTTGCGCCGCAACGGTGTCGCTGTGTCCTGGGTGGAGGACTTCTTCTGGGCGCACCTCGGCAAAGGCGAGGTGCACTGCGCGACCAACGCGTGGCGCGACACAGGGAGCGGTCGCTGGTGGGAACAGCGGGGAATGTCAGGCGCTTGACATTCCCGCTGGTCACCCGGTCTCGGCGTCGATCGCTACGGGGTGACCACGCTCGCCAGCTTCGCGGTGCCCTCGGGCGACTCCACCTGGAAGTGGTTGCTGCCCAGGTCGACGAGGACGTACTCGAAGCGGTCGATCACTTCCTGTGCGACGAGGCCGCGGACCGCGAACACGGTGATCGGCTGCCTGGTCTCCCGCAGCGCCGCGTCCATGTCCCAGCGGATCAGCCCTTCGATGGAACGCAGGCCCGCGGGCTGCCGCACCGCGGCCATCTTGGTGAAGTACCGGTCCTTGAGGGCCTGCTCAGTGCCTGCTGGTGAGCCGCCATCGACGAGCCTTCGCACGTCCCGCGCGAACTCCGCCATGGTCCAGACGTTCCGCGTCGACCGCGACTCGCCGTGCTCGGCGAGGTCGATCGCCAGGACCCGGTAGTCGTCGGGCATGGCCGAAGTCCTCGCGGAGCTCGCCCGCCAGCTGGGCCGCGAGGTGACCGAGCCGGACGTGGAGCCGCTGAAGTGGACTCTCGGCGAGCTGGGAAAACAAGTGACCGCCGACGAGGTGCGAGCCGCACGAGACGGCGTCGCCGACTTCGGCCGGTCCGTCGTGAGCTGGTGGGACGACCACGACCTCCTGCTCACCCCCACGCTCGCCGAACCGCCACTGCCCTCCGGCGCGCTCCTGCCGACCCCAGCGGATCCGTTGGCCGCACTGGCCCGCAGTCAGCAGTTCGCACCGTTCACCCCGTTCGTCGACTTCGCGGGCCTGCCAGCGATCAACCTGCCGCTGCACATCGGTACCGGCGGATTGCCGATCGGTGTGCAGCTCGTGGCCGGGCCAGGCCGTGACGACCTGCCGCTGCGGGTGGCCGCGCACCTGGAGACCGCGGCGCCGTGGCAGGACCGCCGTCCCGCCGTGTAGCCGCATGCCTCCCCGCGATCAGTCGCGAACCGGTCCTGCGGCCTTGCCGAACCACACGTGGGCGCGTGCCGGGTCTCCGGGCAGGCCGGTGACGGACTTCGTCGACGGTTTCGGCGGATCCGCCACCCACAGCTTCGCAGTGGTGTTCATGCTGGCCACCAGGTCCATGTGTACGTCGGGGATCCGCACATCGACGGTTGTGCCGTCGGGCAGTGTGCTGGTGCCATGCACTGTCTGCCCGGTGGACCATGGGCGGTGGTAACCGATGCCGGTGATCGAGATCGGTATCTCGTGCCACTGCGCTGGTTCGGTTCGCCGGTATGCCGCCACAACCTTCGGAAGGCCCGCCAGGAAGTTGAGGACGATCAGCGCGACGACGATGACCGTCGCCGGTTGCTGCCGGTAGGCGTCGACCGGGTCGCCGAGGCCGAGCCACAGCAGACCGACCACGACCAGGGGCACGAGGATCGTGATCGTGGCGAGCGCATGGTTCGAGTGCGTGGGGTCGGGCTCGCCAGGCTCGCCGTGGAGGTCGTCCTCGCCCGTGTACACCGGCAGTCGCATGGTCGAACCGGCTGTGCGCACATGGACCTGGCCGCGGTGGTCGGTGATCATCCACATGCCGTGCTGCCTGCTGAGGTCGGCTGAGGCGTTGGTGAACAGGCGGACTTGCGCCGGGGTCCCGTCGTCCAGGTCGAAGATCACCGTGCGTCCCCGGAACCGCAGCCGCTCGGGGGCGATCCACTGCCAGGCTCTCGTGCCCAGCTTCCGTCGCAACCGCCGCATCGCGCTCTGCCTGGCGATGGACATGATCACGACACCCACCAGCAACAGCAATGGCAGGGCGTACACGAGCAGGGTCGCTCCCGTGAACGGCGATGCGAGCACCAGATGCAGTGCGATCACGCCAACCACCCACACCGCCTGCCAGACCAGCGCCACCGCGCCCGCTCGCTTCTCCACCGCGAGTTCCTGGACCAGCAGTGGTTCTTCGACAGCGGGCCGGTCGGTCGGCGGGACCATCGGTAACGGGTCCGTCGAGCTCTCTGGCATTCGCCCCCCCAGTTCACGTGTTGGGGCGAGATTACCGCGCTCGGCGCTTACAGAGGGTGGTCGGGCTTGCCCACGCCGATCAGGGCTGCTCGCTCACGCCATCAGGGCGTCCAGCGCCTTCTTGAGCGCTCGCGGGTGCGCCGGATGGCGTGGTGCCTTCTTCTTCGCCTCGAGCATTCGCGCGCCCATGTCCTGCAACTGCTTGCGCCCGAGCCCCGCCCGCACCTTCGGGAACCAGTCCTGTTCCTCTTCCTCCATGTGGTGCGAGACGTTCTCGATGAGCACGGTCACCTTCGCGTCGAACCGCTCGTCCTGCGGCTTCATCGTCGCCAGTTCGATGCACAGCACGTCGGCGACGTGGTGCTCCTCATAGGATTCCAGCACGTCGTCTTCCAGGTCCGGCAACAGCTTCCTGACTTCCGGGTACATGATCTCGTTCTCGATGTACGTGTGGACAGTCAGTTCCTCGATGATCCTGTCGACGAGTTCACCCTTGGTCGCCTGGGCGCGGGGACCGGCCTTGGCGAACTCCGCGAACAGTCGCCGCATCTGCTTGTGATCCGCTTTCAGCAACACGATCGCGTCCGTCGACATGGGCACTCCTCCGATTGCGTGCGCGGGCTGGTGGCGGGATACCCGCCGCGCACGTCGGCAAACGGAGCCGTCAAGCGGAGGCGCCGCGACAGTGCGACCATCGAGTGATGACATATCCAGAACCTGATCCGCAGCGGACCAGGGCGTTACCGAACCAGGGTGGTCAGCCGCAGCCGCAGCCGCAGCCGACGCCCGCCGCGCCGGAGGATGTCAGACGGGCGAAGCGGGTGCGCACCGTCCGGATGGCCCGTACGGCCGTCACGTTCGTCTGTGCTCTGTTCGCGGTGGTCCTCGTCTTCCAGATCATCCTGGTCCTCGCCGAGGCGAACCCGGCCAACGGCTTCGCCGCCTTCGTCGACGGCTTCTCCTCAGCGGTGTCGCTCGGCTTCGACGGACTGTTCACGCCGGACTCGGCCAAGGCAGCGGTGTTGTTCAACTACGGTGCCGCGGCGATCGTCTGGCTGCTGATCAGCGCGGCGCTGAACTACCTGATCCGCCGCTTCGCGCTGCCGGGCCCGAGGGTGCCCCGGGCGTGACGGAGCCTACGGTTTGATCTTGCCCGCCGCGGGGGAACCAGGGCTCGTGACGCCATCAGCAGAGTCCACAGTCGAGCGTTCAGTCATCGTAGCCGGGTACGACGGTTCCGCGGCTGCCGAGCGTGCCGCCATGTGGGCGGCTCGGGAGGCGTCCGGGCAGGGGCTCGGACTCGCGGTCATCCAGGCGCTCGGCCTTCCCGTGCTGCCGGACTCCACCTCCACCCCGGTGGGCTGGGCCAGCCCGCAGGTGCTCGACGCGCAGGAGCAGGAAGTGCTCCTCGCGCACGCCCAGACTGAGCTCGACCGCGTCGCGGACGCCTGCCGGGGCGCGTATCCGGGCCTCGAGGTGACGACCCGGCTGTTGACCGGGCGCGGGTCGGAAACGCTCGTCGAGGCCGCGGCCGACGCACGGGCGCTGGTGATCGGCCCGGCCGGGCGGTCGGCGCTGCCCAGGGTGCTGCTCGGCTCGACGGCCGCCGAGATCCTGCAGTCCTACACGCGTCCCATCGTGATCGTGCGCCAGGCCGAGGACCAGCCGGAAGGCAAGCACGTCGTGGTCGGTGTCGACGGATCGCGCAACAGCGCCGCCGCTGTCGACTTCGCGTTCGACTTCGCCGAACGGCACGGACTCGGCCTCGTCGCCGTGCACGCCTGGTCCGACCTCCCGCTGGAAGCGATGAACCCGGTGGGGCCGTGGGACAACACGTGGGTGGACGTCGAGCAGAAGGCTGTCCAGGCGTTCGAGGAGTCCCTCGGCGCGCACCGGCAACGGCACCCCGGCGTCACGGTCCACCAGAAGGTCACCCCCGACCGCCCGGCGCACGCCCTGCTCGACCAGTCGGAGGGTGCCGCGCTGCTCGTGGTCGGCAGCCACGGGCGAGGTGCGCTGCGACGTGCCCTGCTCGGCTCGGTCAGCCACACGGTGGCGTTCCACGCTCCGTGCCCGGTCGCGATCGTGCGCCCGGACACTGAGGAGAGCTAGCGAGGTCAGAACCGGCGGTCGCGCACGGGACAAGCGACCGATAAGTGACGGGGCTTCGGGGCATGCCCGTTGCCCTTTGAGGCATCTTGTGGCCATGTGACGTGATGCACGTCCTTCCGTGAACCCGTCCGCGCGTGACGCCGTCTAGCCGGACATGGAAACTGGGCGAGCGCCACACCGGATGGGCGCGGCTCCGCGGACGGTCGTAGTGTCCGGAGTGGTCGTTCTCATGCTCCTGGGCCTGCTGGATCTCGCGTACCGAAGCCGGTTCGGGGATCTGCACAGCTTCTACCAAGGCGTCATCGCCTGGTGGCATGGACGTGATCCGTACGGGCAACTGCCGGCCACGTACGCGGGTGGGACACCGGGGTTCATCTACCCGCCGTTCGCACTGCTGCCGCTGTCGGTGTTCGCGGCGCTGCCGTTCTGGGCCGCCGCGGTGCTGTCCGTCGCGGTTTCCGTGGCAAGTCTGGCTTTCACGTGCTTCGTCGTGGTGCGTGGGGTGTGGCCGCAGGGCGGTGTGCACGGCTGCGTGCTGACAACGGCGATCATCATGCCGTTGGCGCTGCTGGTGGAGCCGGTCCGCAACACCATCGGGCACGGCCAGGTGAACTTGTGGTTGATGGCTCTGGTCGCGGCCGACTGCCTGGTGAAGCACCCGAAGTGGCCGCGTGGAGCGCTGATCGGGATCGCGGCCGCCATCAAGATCACGCCCGCTGCCTTCGTGCTGTTCTTCCTGATACGCAAAGACTTTCGCGCCGCCGCCGTGTCGGCAGCCACGGCTGCGTTCGTCACCGGGGCCATGGTCGTGTTCATGCCCGCCGAGTCGGTCCGGTTCTGGTTCGGCGGAGCGCTGGCCGGGCCCGCCGGCATCGTCAACCGGGAGAACCAGACCATCGCGGCCGGGCTGCACAGACTGGGCCTGTGCGGCGGCTGGCACACCGCGGTGTGGCTGCTGATGGTCGGGCTGGTCCTGGCGATGTCGGTGGTGATCATGCGCCGGGTGGGTGCCGAGGTCGCGATGGTCACCAATGGAGTCGCGGCGCTGCTGATCTCGCCACTGTCCTGGACCGCGCACTGGGTGTGGGTGGTGCCCGCGCTGGTGGTGTTCGCCGCAAGCGTTCTGCCCGCGCACTCCGGGCTTCCGGTACGGGTACGTGATCGCGGCCGTTACGTGCTCGTCGCCCTTGCCCTGCTGCTGATGGTCGGCCCACAGGTGTTGGTGCCCGCTGAAGGCCCGTGGACGGGATGGCAGCACTTACTGGTCAACTTCTACCCGTTGGTGGCGCTCACGGTGCTTTTCGTTGCCGTGCAACGACTTCGTCAAAGAGGGTTGAGCCGGTTGCCGTGATCTCACGCGGGGGCACGGCAACCGGTGTCGGACCTCAGGCGGCGCGCTCGATGTCCCTGCCCGCCAGCCGTTCCACGACCTGGTCCGGCAACCCGGCAGGCGGTGGATCGTAATCGTCGACCAGCCTGCGCAGAAAGGCCCTGATGGCGTCCATCACGCGCTGCCTCCTTCGATGTCGAGCTTTTCCCTGAGCACGCTCAGGCAACGTCCTCGCGTCGGGCCGATGCTGCCTCTCGGCATGTGCAAGGCGTCGGCCACCATCCGGTACTCGGCCCGTCCGGCCAGAACGGTCAGCCGCAACAGTTCTTGGCACTTCCCGGGCAGTTGGGTGAACGCCCGCCACAACCTGTTGTCCCGGTCCGCCCGCACCGCCTGCTCGGCGGGATCCATGGCATCCTGGTCGATCACCGCGGCCACTTCGTCGATGAGCCTGGGTTGGAGATCGATACGGCCGCGTACCCGCCGTGCTTCCCGACGGGTCGTGGTGATCAGCCATCCCGCCAACGCCCTCGGCTCGGACACTGCCGCGATGTGACTGAACAGGGCCAGCCACACGGTCTGCACCACGTCCTCGGCGTTCGTCCTGTCCAGGCCGTTGCCACGAGCGACATGCCACACGAGGGGGGTCAGGTCCTTGACCAGTGCGGCACGTGCTTCACGGCTTCCTGTCCTCGCGGCTCGCAGGCAGGCGGCGTAACGGTCCGAACCGCTCAGAGCGTGCCACTCCGGTTCGTCCACCGCCGCGGAATCGGCGTACCAGGTGTCGCCGGACGCGGTGACGGCCACTTTCCCGGCTTGGCGGATGCCGGCCTTGGCGATCCGCGCGTACATGTCGACCAGTCCTTTGTGGACGTCGAAGTCGGGCCGCGGTGCGTCGACATAGGCTTCCCGCACCAGTTCGGTGATGGTGTCGTGGGGATCGGTCACCGGTGCTCGCCTCCTTCGACATTCCCCAGTGTTCGGTGCACGAGCGGGGCCAGTTTCCGGCGCAGCCGCTGGATGTGGGTGCGCGCGGTCGACTGGGCCATCCCGTCCAGTGCCGCGCAGATCTCCGCGTACGTGAGCTCCTCGAGGAAGTACAGCACCCCGACGGCCCGCTGCTGAGGTGCCTGGCTGTCCAGGAACTTCCTGATCACTTCGATGACCGCGATCCGGCTGACCACGTGGTCGAACTCGGTCCCCGGCACGGTGGGCACGTTGTCGTCGGTCAGGACCTCGTGCCTGGCCTGTCTGCGGTAGTGGTCGACGACCTTGTTGACGGCCACTCCGACGACGTACCGCGCCGGGTCCTGGATCGGCTGGCTGTCCGTGGCCCACAGGCGGAACACCGTCAAGTACGCCTCCTGGGTCGCGTCACGTGCCACCTCGATGTCACCCCTGGCCACCCGGCACGCCACCTGGAAGGTGTGGTGCGCCGTGGCCACGTAGAAATCGTCGAACCGGCGCCGCAGAGCTTCTTCGGGATCATCCGGAGCAGGCGGGTGGGCAACCGTCATTCGGCGCGACTCCTCGTCCGGGACGGCCCCGCGCGCTCGACCACGATCTCCAGCACCGTGCCGTCCGCGCTCCGGTCCACGACACGTGTCCGCTCACCACCCGCCTGGATGATCCGCTCGATGTCCGCCCGCCTGAGGACGCCACACCAGAGCGTGATCACATCCCGGCCGAGCCTGGCGATCACGGGTACGACGGCGATCACGAACGGCCACACCGTTGTCATGCCACCACCTCCATCCGGTAGGTCACCCCGTACTCGCCAGATGGCACCGCGCTGTCTACACCTCTCGGCGATTGCCGCCGGAAACCCGTGAAGATGCCGTGAAAATGCGGTTTCGGGCGTGGGTCGGCCTCAGGCCAGCCGCCTGAGCACGACGCGGCCGCGGTTGTCCGGCCTGGGCTCGACGAGCACGACTTCCCACTCCTCGTCGTCGATGGTGAGGTGTGAACCGGCGCCGCCGACGACCTTGTCCTCGCCTTGGTCGGTGTACAGGTAGAGCGGTGCGGCCGGACCGGTTCTGGTGGTGCCGTCGGCCGCGCGGTACTCGCGTTCGAAGATGGTGCCGACCGCGACCCGGGTCCTGCTCGCGGTCCAGACAGTGGTCTCGGTGATCTCGATCATGGCCGCACCACGTCCACCGATGAGAAGTACCGTTTGAACGGTCCGCTGATCAGCAGCGTGATGTCCCCACGGCCCCACGGGTTCTGCAACTCCACGGTGCCCGCGCTCACGTCGACGGACCTCGGCGCGTACGAATGGTGGGCGACGATGTGGTAGTCCTCGCGGTCTTCCGACTTCTCCGCGCTCTCGTTCTTCGCGCTGCCTGCCGAGTTGCAGGTCACCGGCCACCGGTTGGTCAGGGCCTCGTCGATGATCGCGGCGATTCGGTCCGGCGTCGTCGACGCGACCCTGTACTCGGTCGACCTCCCGCCGGTGAGCATGGCCGCGGCCTCGCCGGAGTTGCCGTCCGCGATGCTCACGTAACCACCCTTCACCTGGGCGTATGCCTTCTCGATCAGCATCGCCCACAGTTCCGGGCCGTCGGCGGCCTGGTCTCCCTGCTGGACGTAGGCCGGGGCGTCGCCCGTCGTGGGGAAGGTCGGCACGACGTTCACGACCTGGGCACCGCCTTCCCTGGACCAGACACCTGCCTTCAGGTGCAGCGTCACGTTGTAGGTACCGTTCGATTGTCTCGCGATGAGCGACCGGATCCGCTCCGGATGCGCCCTGGCCACTGCGATCATCGCCGCGCAGAGGTAGCAGTCGCCGAGTTGACCTTGCCTGACGTCGTTCGGGTCGACCGCGTCGCGGTCGCCGTGCCCTTGGACGAAGGCGTGCCCGTCGTACTGCTCGAACGTCGCGTCCGACACGGCGGGGACCAGATCCCGGTCGGCCGGGGGCGCCGAGGTCTCGCTCAGCATCTCGAGCAGGTCGGGGGAGATCGCGACCCGTTGGCCGAAGTTGTTGTCGTCACCCTGCAACTGGGCCACCTGGCTCGGGTCCGGTCGCAGGGCACGGCCGACCGCGGCGTTGCCGGCCAGCCGCTGGATGTGCGTGATCGCGGCCACGGCCTTCGGCACGGCGGGGCCGGTCGATTCCCCTGCCGGAACGCGCTCATCGCCGCGGTCGTACCTCATGTCCGCCATCGAAGCAGGCGGCCGTGATCGAAGAAACGCGTCAAGGACCGCCCGAAAGGCCGACATCGCCTCCCCATCGGGCCGCCGGGGACGCCTCTGTCCTTTGTGGTCAGTAAGCTCGTGGCGACGCGGGGCCTGCTCGCGCCTTGGTGCCACAGTGATCGGGGCGCCACGCTAGCCTGAATTCATGGCAGACACTCGTCCTGGCGGCCGGACGGCCCGTACGCGCGCAGCGGTGCACACGGCGGTGCGCGAGTTGTTCGCCGAAGGGCGTGACCAACCATCGGTGCGTGAAGTGTCCGAGCGGTCCGGTGTGCACGAGGTGACGATCTACCGGCGCTGGGGGAGGATCGAGTCGCTGGTGCTCGACGTCGCCGTCACGCAACTCAACGACGAGGCGCCGTTCCCCGACAGCGGCGACCTGCGTCGTGACCTGCTCGACTGGGCGCACGCGGTCGCCGGGCAGGTGAAGACACGCGAGGGGTTCGCGTTGTTCCGCGCGCTCGCAGCGGCCACGTCCCCGCTCGGCGGCGACCAGAGCGACTCACTCGCCGCCGACGCCGCCCGTTACCTGCAACAACGCACCGCTCAGATGCAGCAGGCGCTGGACAGGTTCGCGGCGGCTGGCGGCGAGCCCGTGACGGTCGCGCACATCTTCGACGTCGTGCTCGCGCCCATCTACCTGCGCGCGATCTTCGGCTACGAGCCGCCCGACACCGACCTGGACGCGCTGGTCGACCGGGCGTTGAACCTGGCCTGACATTCTTATTGCAGGAACTCTTGCATTAGAGGCGTCCGTCTCGCACACTCTTCGTTAACGCAAGTTCTCTAACGTTAAGAGTGGACGAGGGAGTCCTCATGGCCGACAGTTCTCAACCGCTCCGCGATCGGGTTGCCATCGTCACCGGGGCGAGTTCGGGCATCGGGGCGCAGATCGCCCGCGAACTCGGCTCCATGGGGGCCAAGATCGCCCTGGTGGGGCGGGACGCGCAACGCCTCGCGGCCGTCGCAGGGCAGTTGACGGCGGCAGGCGCGGTGGCCGAGCCGATCGCCGCCGACCTCACCAGCGGCTTCGGTCCCGCGGAGGTCGTGGACCGCACGCTCGCGCGTTTCGGTGGCATCGACGTGCTCGTGCACGCCGCCGGGATCTTCCAGCCGACGCCGTTCACCGACACCACCGACGAGCAGTTGGACGACCAGTGGGCGACCAACGTCCGAGCGCCGTTCCGGCTGACGAGGGCGGCGGCCGAGCACCTCGGCGACGGCAGCAGCGTCATCTTCGTGTCCTCCATCTGCGGGCACGTCGGGTTCCCGAACTCCAGCGCCTACTGTGCGACCAAGGGAGCGGTGGAACTGCTGGTCAAGTCGCTGACCGCCGAGTTCGCTCCCCGGGGCATCCGGGTCAACGCGGTCGCGCCGGGCAACGTGCGCACGAGCATGAACGCGCACCTGTTCGAGGACGCCGACTACGAGCGCCAGATGCTGGACTCCACTCCCGCGGGTCGTGTCGGCGAGGTCCACGACATCGCACCGGCGGTCGCCTTCCTGGCTTCCCCCGCCGCCTCCTACATCCACGGTTCCAGCCTGCTGATCGACGGCGGCTGGGTCGCTTCGTGAGGAATCCGACCATGCCCGGGTTCCGCGAACTCGTGACCCTCAGCGGCCTCGACGCCGTCACCAAGCACCTCGACGAAGCGCTGGTGCTCGCCGCGCTGCGGGACGTGTACGGCTTGTCCGGCAGGCTCGAACGCGTCGCGTCGGAGAAGGACGAGACCTTCGTCCTGCACGCCGTGGACACGCGTCACCTGGTCAAAGTGAGCGGCGAGGGCGAAGCGCGTGAGGACCTCATCCTGCAGACGCAAGTGCTGCGCCACCTCGCGCGCACCGCCCCCGACTTGCCGGTGCCCGTGGTCCGCTCTGGTGTGGACGGTGCCGACATGCACGAGATCGCCGCACCGGCACCGAAAAGACTGCTCCGAGTACTGTCATACCTGCCGGGGGAGCCGCCGTCCGGGAACGCCTCCTTCGGCGGTGTCCACGCGCAGCTGACGCACGCGTTGGCCGGTTTCCGGGGCGAGCACCAGGACCGGACCCTGATCTGGGATCTGCGGCACGTCGGCGCGCTGTTCCCGCTGCTGGACACGGTGAAAGGCGCTGATTTCGTGCTCGCGCACGACGTGCTCCAGGAGTTCGCGCTGCGCGTCCGGCCGGATGACCTGGACACCTAGTTGGTGCACAACGACTTCAGCCCGCACAACCTCCTCGTCGACACGAGCGGGACGCTGACCGGGATTCTCGACTTCGGCGACGTGGTGCGCACGGCGGTGGTGTTCGACCTGGCCATCGCGCTGTCCAACCTCCTGCGGGCGGACGCCGAGGACCTGTGGGCGGCCCCGCTGGCGTGGCTGCGTGGTTATGTCCGGGTCAGGCCGGTCCCGGACGAAGAACTCGCGCTGCTTCCGTTGTTGTGCACCGCGCGGTTGGTTCAGCGGGCCCTCATCGCGTCGTGGCGTGCCCAGCGGGATCCCGCGCGCGCGGCGTACGTGCTCTCACACGCGTCCCGCGACTGGGCGACCGCCCATGCGGCTCGCACCGGACTCGACACCACGGCCGACCGGATACTGGAGGTGCGCCGATGAACCGCCCGGAAATGGTCAACGGCTTCACCGGCGAGCGGCTGGCCGAGCAACCCCGGCACATCCAGGACATCCTTGCCCGGCGCGCGAACCTGCTCGGGCCCGGATACCAGCTGTTCTACACCAACCCCGTCGAGGTGGACCGGGGCGATGGCGTCCACCTCTACGACTCCGAGGGCAACGAGTACCTCGACGCCTACAACAACGTCGTCTCGCTCGGACACTGCCACCCCGCTGTCGTCGAGGCCGTGACCCGGCAGATGGCCAAGCTCGCCACGAACACCCGCTACCTGCAGACCGATCTGCTCGACTTCTCCGAACGCCTGCTGGCGACGTTCCCCGCGCACCTCGACCGGGTCGTCTACACGTGCAGCGGCTCGGAGGCCAACGACCTCGCCCTGCGCATCGCACGGGCGCACACCGACGGCACCGGGATCATCGTGACGAGCAACGCGTACCACGGGGTGACGGCCGATGTGGCGGCGTTCTCCCCCTCGCTCGGCCCCACCTCGCCGCTGGGGCCCCACGTGCGCACGATCAGCGGACCGGACCCGCTGCGGCAAGGCGCTGAGGTGGTGGCTGTGCTGCGCGCCGAGATCCGGGCGGTCATCGACGATCTTGAGCGGCATGGGTTCGGCGTGTGCGCACTCGTCGCGGACAGCCTTTTCTCGTCCGACGGCATCCAGCCTTATCCGACAGAACTGCTCGGCGTGCTCGCCGACGAGGTGCGGGCGGCGGGCGGCGTGTACGTCGCCGACGAGGTGCAGTCGGGGTTCGGCCGTACCGGATCCGGGTGGTGGGGGTTCAGCAGGCACGATGTCGTGCCCGACCTGGTGACGCTCGGCAAGCCGATGGGCAACGGGATTCCGGTGGCCGCGACCGTGCTGCGGCACGACGTCGGCCGGAACTTCGGCGAGAAGGTGCGCTACTTCAACACCTTCGGCGGCAGCAACGTCCCGATCGCCGCGGCTTCGGCGGTCCTGGACACCATCGTCCGCGAAGGCCTGATCGACAACGCCCGGGAGATCGGGGCACAGCTGCTGCGGGGATTCACCGACATCGCCTCGGACCACCCCCGCATCGCGGACGTGCGCGGCGCCGGACTGTACTTCGGTATCGAGATCACCGCCCCCGACAGCACCGACCCGGACGGTGCACTCGCCCAGTCGCTTGTGGACGATCTGCGCGACCACTTCGTGCTCGTGTCGGCGTCAGGGCCGCACGGCAACGTCCTCAAGATCCGGCCGCCGCTGGTGTTCACCGAAACCGACGCCGCACTGCTGCTCGAGCGGTTCGCCGACGCCGCTGCCCGAGTGACCCGGAGGTGACTGATGACCGCACCGACGATCGAGCTGAACGCGGACGCGGGGGAGAGCTTCGGGCGCTGGACGCTCGGCGACGACGAAGCCCTGTTCCGGTACATCACGACGGCCAACATCGCCTGCGGCTACCACGCCGGTGACCCGGCGACCATGCGAGCGGCTCTGATCCGCGCCCGGACGGCCGGTGTCGCCGCCGGTGCCCACCCCGGCTACCCGGACCTGCTCGGCTTCGGCCGCCGGGCACTGCCGTCGACCGACGCCGACGTCGTCGACTACATCCTCTACCAGGTCGGGGCGCTCGCGGGGATCGCGGCGACCGAGGACGTCACGCTCACGCACGTCAAGCCGCACGGCGCGCTGATGGGCCGGATCTGCCGTTCGCCCGAGCTGGCGACGGCGGTCGCGCGGTCCCTCCAATCGGTACTCCCGGGAGTACCGCTCATGTTCGCGCCCACCGCGGCGATGCGCGCGGTCACCGCGGAAGGGTTGCCGGTCATCCCGGAGAACGCGGCCGACCTCGAATTCGACCAGGACGGCGTCAACATCGTCGAGCCGGTGCCGCGCGCCAAGGACCCGGAAGCGGTCGCCGACCGTGCGCTGGACATGGCGCGCGGCAGCGTCCGAACGGTCGACGGGGCGGTGATCCCGATGCCGGTGCGGTCGGTGTGCGTGCACGGGGACAGGCCGAACGCCGTCGCGATCGCCGCGGCCGTGCGCCGACGTCTCGAATCGGCCGGATTCGTCCTCAGTGCTTGCAACTCCAGTGCGCACAAGCAGGCGCCATGAGCTACCAGCTGTTCACCGACGGTGCCCGGGCCAGCTTCGGCGGCGACGAGTTCGTGTTCGTCGAAGTCGGTGAAGGCATGGACCTCGCGCAGGCGCTGCGGATCCAGGCGATCACCGGGGACCTCGCCCGGCGGGAGCTGCCCGGCGTCATCGACGTCGCTCCGGCCAACGCGAGTTATCTCGTGCGCGTCGACCCGGACGTGTTGCACCCTCGTGCGCTCGTGCGCACGCTGTCCCGACTGCACGAACGGTTCGGGGAAGCGGGTTCGGTGGAGCTGGACACGGAGATCGTCGAGATCCCCGTGTGGTACGCGGATCCGGCGACCGAGCGGACCTGCCTGAAGTTCCGGGACAGGCACCAGTCGGCGGACGAGACCGACATCGCCTACACCGCACGGGTCAACGGGTTGTCCTCAGTGGACGATCTGGTCGCCGCGCACTCGTCGGCGCCGTTCATCGTCACCTTCCCGTGCTTCAAGCCGGGCAACACGGAATGCGTTCAGCTCGTGCCGCGTGAGCGGCAGATCCAGGTGCCCAAGTACCTGCGGCCCAGGACGGAGACACCGGCGAGGGCGGTCGCGCACGGCGGCGCGTTCACGGTCGTCTACCCGACTGCGGGGGTCGGCGGTTACCAACTGCTGGGCCGCTCACCGGTCCCGGTCGCCGACCTCACCCAGCAGACCCCCGGGTTCGAGACGTCGAAAGTGCTCGCCACGATCTCGACACTGCTGCGCTTCCGGCCCGTCGCGGGCGAGGAGTACCAACAACTGCGCACGGACTCGCGAGAAGGGCGGTACCGGTATCGGCGCGCGCCGGTCCGGTTCGTGCTCGCTGAATACCTCACCGACCCGGCCGGTTATCCGCGCACCTTGGAGGCGGCATTGTGTTGACCGTCCTCACGCCCGGCGCCCGCACACTCGTCCAGGACCTCGGCCGTGACGGGCAGTACGCCATCGGTCTGCCCCCGTCGGGCGCATTGGACCAGTACTCCCACCGCTGCGCCAACCTGCTCGTCGGCAACCACGAGAACGCGGCGACCCTGGAAATCGCCATGATCGGCCCGGCACTGCACTGCGCCGAACCGACGGTTGTGGCGGTCACCGGCGGCGACGCCGACGTCCGCGTCGACGGTGTGCCCGTGTCGTGCTGGCAGACAGTGGAAGTGCCCGCCGGGCAGGTGCTGCAGATCGGCACCCTGCGTACCGGCTGCCACGCCTACCTGGCGGTGCGCGGCGGGATCGCGACCGAACCGTTCCTGGGCAGCCGGTCCACGTACCAGAGTTCCGCGATCGGCGGGCACGAAGGCCGTCCGCTCGAAGCGGGCGACACCTTGCCGGTCGGCGACGAGACCGACGTGTTCCGGCCCGGCGTGGGCAGCACCGTCGATCCCCGGCTGCGTCCCGCGCTCGGCGGGCACCAGCGCCTGCGGCTCGTGGAAGGACTGTGCCGCCACCGGTTCACCGACGACAGCGTCCGCGAGTTCTTCGCATCGACGTTCACCGTGTCCGCCGAATCCGACCGCACCGGCCGCAGGCTGACCGGGCCCGCACTCCGGTTCGTCGACAGGGAAGCCCCGTTCGGAGCGGGCGACAACCCCAGCAACGTGGTCGACCTCGGCTACCCGGTGGGATCGGTGCAGGTGCCCAACGGCGAGGAAGCCATCTGCCTGCTGCGCGACGCCGTGACCGGAGGCGGCTACGCCACGATCGGCACGGTGGTGAGCGCCGACCTGGACGTGCTCGCACAGCTCAAGGCCCCGGACACCGTCCACTTCGTACCGGTGTCGCTCGACCAGGCGATCGCCGCGCGCCAAGAGCGTCGCGACCGAGTGAAACACGTGCGCCGCGGACTGCGGCTGCTTTCCCTGTACTGACCCCCGGCCGTCCCGTTGGGACGGCGCGAACCGTTCCCGTTCGCCAGCCAGCCGACCCGCACCCCCACCATGCTCCGAGGAGCACCGCCATGGCCACTCTGACCAGCCGTACACCGCCGTTAGGCACGTCGTCGTGGACCGCCCGGACCCTGCTGATCCTGCTCGTGCTCGACCTGACCTACCTCGTCAACGCGATGGACCGGCAGGTGTTCTCCATCCTGCTGCCCGACATCAAACAGGCCTACCTGCTCACCGCGAACCAGGCCGGGACGCTGTCGACGATCTTCACCCTCGGCATGGGCCTCGCCGGGGTCCCGGCCGGCTATCTGGCCGACCGGTTCGGCCGCAAGAGGATCATCGCCGCCAGCCTGCTGTTGTTCTCCGTCACCTGCGCGCTGCAGGCGACGGCGGCCGGGCTCGTCGACCTGACCGCGTGGCGGATCCTGTCCGGTGTCGGCGAAGGAGCGCAGAACGCGGCGCTGTACGCCGCTGTCGGGGCGTACTTCCACCGCAACCGTGCGGTCGCGATCGGGTCGATCAACGCCGCGTTCGGGCTGGGCGCGTTCGGCGGTCCACTCGCGGGCGGGGCGCTGCTGTCCTCGACGGGCGACTGGCGTGTCCCGCTGTTCGTCTTCGGCGGGATCGGCGTGGTCATCCTGGTCGTCCTCATGGTGGCCGTGCCCCAGTCGGTGACGGAAGTCGGCCGCCACGAGCAGTCTCGCCCCACGCCGGGCAGCGGTGGCCGGTTCTTCAACCGGCGGGTCGTCTGCTGCACGATCGCCACTGTCGCCGCGGGCTTCACCATCTACGGCTACCTCGGGTTGTACCCGACCTATCTCCGCGAGGCGCACGGCTACGCCCCCGACCAGACCGCGGTCGTCGCGGGCATGTTCGGGCTCGGCGCGCTCACGTCGGTCTTCTGCGGCATCTTCGCCGACCGGTTCGACCAGCGGTGGGTCAACGTCGTCGGGTTCGCCGCGATCGCCGGGTGCGGAGCGGGGATCTTCCTGCTCGGCGACGCCTACGCCGTGCAGATCGCGCTGTCGTTGGTGCTGGGCATCGCTTTCACCGGCGTCGTCTACACCAACACCAGCGCACTCATCCAGCGGTCGGTGCCCAGCGCGAAGGTCGGCAGGGCAACGGGTCTGTTCGTCGCGGCCATGTACATCCCGGCGAGTGTGTCCGGCTACTTCTTCGCGGCCACCGAATCCGGCCTCGGCTGGCAGGCCGCCGGGGTCATCCAGCTGTGCGTCATCCCGGTCATCGGCATCGTCGCGATGGCCGCGATGGGCAAGCCAACCGAAAGGAGCCAGTCATGACGCGGCACTACGAGCCGTACCAAGAGGTGCGGGACGGCATGCGGATCGAGTGGGACGTGCGGATCACGATGAGCGACGGCGTGACGCTCGCCGTGGACATCTTCCGGCCGGACGACGACGAACCGCACCCGGTGCTGCTGGCGGCCAGCCCGTACGGCAAGGGACTGCCGTTCGCCGAGGGGTTCGCGTCCCAGTTCTCCGCGCTCGTCCGCGACCACCCCGAAGTGGCGGCGAAATCGACGTGCAAGTACCAGGTCTGGGAGTACCCGGACCCCGAACGGTGGGTCCCGGAAGGCTACGTGTGCGTGCGGATCGACGTGCGCGGCACGGGCGGCAGCGAGGGAGCGGTCGACTTCTTCTCGCCGCGGGAGGCGCAGGACCTCTACGAAGCGATCGAATGGGCGGGCGTCCAGCCGTGGAGCAACGGCAACGTCGGCATGCTCGGCATCTCGTACCTCGCGACCAACCAGTGGCTGGCCGCCGCCGTGTCCCCGCCGCACCTCAAGGCGATCTGCCCGTGGGAGGGCGCGTCCGACTACTTCCGCGAGTACACCCACCACGGCGGGATCCCGACGGAGTTCATGCCCGGCTGGGCACCGCACCAGGTGCTGCGGATCCAGCACGGCCGCGCCGAGTCGCCGATCAACCCGAACACCGGCCGCAAGGTGTCGGGGAAGCCGGAACGCACGGCTGAGGAACTGGCGGCGGCCGCGATCCAGATCTCCGACGTGCTGCTCGCCCACCCCGTCGTCGACGAGTACTACCGGGACCGCACCGCTGTGCTGGAGAAGATCACCGTGCCCGTGCTGTCCTCGTCCAACTGGGGTGGCATGGGCCTGCACTCGCGGGGCAACTTCGAGTCGTTCCAACGGGTTTCGTCCGAGCGGAAGTGGCTGGAGGTGCACGGGCTCGAACACTGGACGGAGTTCTACACCGACTACGGCCTCGACGTGCAGCGGCGCTTCTTCGACCACTTCCTCAAGGGCTCGGACAACGGCTGGGACACCCAGCCGACCGTCCAGCTGCAGGTGCGCACGCCCGACAGCTTCTTCCTGCGCCACGAACAGGAATGGCCACTCGCGCGCACGGAGTGGACAAAGCTGTACTTGGACCTGGACAAGCGTGTGCTGACCGGTCACGCGTCCGATGGAACACAGCGTTCGGAATTCCAAGCACGGTCGGAGGGGCTGATGTTCACGCTGCCGCCCGCCGACGAGGAAGTGGAGTACACGGGTCCGGCGGCGTTGCGGCTGTTCGTCTCGTCCACGACCGAGGACGCCGACCTGTTCGTCACGGTGCACCTGTTCGACCCGGACGGCACCGAAGTGCTCTTCCCGACCGCCTTCGAACCGCACGGCCCGGTCGGTCAGGGGTGGCTGCGTGCCTCGCACCGCGAGCTCGACCCGGAACTGTCGCGGCCGTACCGTCCGTGGCAGCGGCACACGGCGATCTCCCCGCTGGTCCCCGGGCAGGTCTACCAAGCTGACGTGGAGATCTGGCCCCTGTCGATCGTCGTCCCGGTCGGCTACACCCTCGGGGTGTCGGTGCGTGGCCAGGACTACGAACACCACCTGCCCGGCCCGCACGAGATCGTCTACGGCCGTGAGATCCGCGGCAGCGGCGCCTACTGGCACGAGTTGCCCGGCGACCGGGACCGGCCCGCCTACAACGGCCGGACCACCCTGCACGGCAACGACGAGCAGCGGCCGTACCTGCTGCTTCCCCGGATCCCCTGAGCAGATGGCGAACACGAGCCGGGCCGCGGAGAGGTACAGGTGGCGACACCACCCATACGAGTGGTCATGCCGGTTGTTCGCGCGTCATACGCCCAACGAGCACACCGTCGATGTTGGGATGTCCGCGACACATGCAGACGATCCTCAAAGGAGTATTCGTATGGAAGCCATCACCGGCCTTCTCCGCAGACTGCTCGGCGGCCTCGGCGGCGGTCTCCCGCTCGGCTGACCACTCGCCTGGCTGCCCTTCGCCCTCGCGGGCAAGGGCAGCCGAGCGTTCTGTCAAGACAGGCGCCGCGGTTCTCGCCGCTGTGGCGCGGGGGAGGACGTATCGTTCTCTCCCGCTGCGTCAAGGAATTCCCGCTGCGCCAAGTGAGTGCCCTTTCCAGCGGTTCACCTCACAGCGAGCAACCCGTCCAGTACGAGAGTGATGACACCGTCGGCCTCCGCCCGCCAGTCGGGGCGGTCATGGGCCGCGCCGATGCCGTGCAGCGCCATCATGACTGCACCAGCGCCCACGTCGTCGCGGACCGTGCCTTCCTGCACGGCGGCGGCCATCAGGTCGGTGACGGCTTGCTCCAGCGCCCGGCTGCCCTCGGCGAGGGCACCGGAGCCTGAGGCCATCAGCGTGGCCAGTGTCCGGGCGAGGCCCTCGTGGGTGTCCATGTGGTCGACCATGCCGCGCAGGAAGGTCGCCAAGGCTTCCGCCGCGGGCAGCGTGTCCCGCAGGTGGCGGGCGCGGTCGCACAGCGCGGCGACTTCCTCGTGGTAAACCGCCTCCACCAGTGCTTCCCGGGTGGGGAAGTGGCGGTAGAGCGTCCCTGTGCCCACGCCTGCGAGGCGGGCGAAGTCGTCGAAGCGCAGGTCGAAGTTCCCGGTCTCGAAGACCTCCCTGGCCTTGGCGATCAAGGCCGCGCGGTTGCGCTGGGCGTCGGCGCGCAGCGGCTTGCCTGGTGTTGACAAACGGAAACTTCCTCCATATTTTCGAAAGTGGAAACTATCTCCACTTCGATCGTACGCCACGAGGTGCGGTATGCGGATCCTGATGTTCGGGCGGGGCGTGATCGCCGCCATGTACGGCTGGGCGTTGGAACAGGCCGGGCATGACGTCGAGTTCTTCGTCCGCCCTGGCCGCGCGGCGGCGTACGGCGAAGCGATCGACCTCGATCTGCTCGACGCGCGGCGCCGGGTGTGGGGGCGGCGCGTCGTCCGGAGGTGGCCGGTGCGCTACCGCGAAGAGCTGGCGCCGGACCACGACTTCGACCTGATCGTGTTGAGCGTGCAGCACTTCCGGCTGGCGGAGGCGGCGGCCTTCCTCGCACCGCGCGTCGGCAAGGCCACCGTCCTGGTCTTCGGCAACGTCTGGTCCGATCCGCTGGCCGCGGTCGCCGCCCTTCCCGCCGACCAGGTCGCCTGGGGCTTTCCCCAAGCAGGCGGCGGTTTCGGCGAGGACGGCGTGCTCCGCGGGGGCATCCTGCCATCGGTCGTGTTCGGCAGTTTCGGCCCCCCGAACGACCGTGAACGGGCTGTCCGCCAGGTGTTTCGAGCGGCCGGGTTCCCGCCGCGGGAACAATCCGACTTCCGTGGCTGGCTGTGGCTCCATTTCGCGTGGAACGCGGGCCTGCACGCGCAGGGCCTGCGGCTGGGCTCGCTGGCCAAGCTGCCAGGGGCAACGCGCGACCTGCGCGAGGCGTTGTGGGCCAGCCGTGAGTTGCTGGCGCTCGTCGAGGCGCGCGGCGTCGACCTACGGCGCCACCGGGGCAAAGTGCTGCCGTTGCGTGCGCCCACCTGGCTGACGGCGCCTTTGCTGGCCTGGGTGCTGGAGCGTTTCGCGCCGGCTCGCGTCAACTTCGAAGCGCACTCCGATCCCGAGGCCGAGGAGCCGCGGGTGATCTGCCGTGACGTGTTGGCGGAAGCGCGCCGGTTGGGCGTCCCGGTACCTCGGCTGGCAGCGGCGGAACCGAGCTTCGCGCGGGGTTGAGCGGTCAGGCGGTCACGGGGCTGTTGCCCTGCACAAGGATTCTCGACACCCACGCCCGAGCCGCAGCGCACATGGTTTTCTCGTCGCCACGGGCGTGGTCGACCATCTCGTCGTCGCGCCACACGATCAACGCGACGGACGCCTGCACCGGCGTCAGCCCGATCACCCAGTGGTGATCGTCGTGCCTGCCCGACCACTCCGCCGTGCTCCACCGGCCGCCGGTGAGCACGGTGACCTGCCACGCCGGGTCGGCGGCCAGTCGGGCGACCTCCGGTGACCTCACCGTCGGCATGCGATGCGCGTCCACCGGCGCCACCCTCCGCTGTGTTCAGCTCCCGTTCACCGTCAATTTACTCGCGGGGGTCGTGCGGGGCATCGCCCCTGGCGGCTTCGGACCAGTGGATCACGCCGGTGGCCTCGTCGCCATCGGTGGCCCCAGGTTTGACGCGCGGCCGTGACCTGCCGGACATGGCGGCCGGGACGCGCCTATATGGTGGGCCAATGGCGTCGATCAGGCAGATCCAGGTGACCTTCGACTGCGCGGACCCGGAGCGCGTCGCCCGATTCTGGTGCGAGGTGCTGGGGTACGTCGTACCGCCCGCACCGGAGGGGTTTTCCACTTGGGCCGACTACGACCGCTCGCTGCCGCCGGAGCGCCAGGGTGCGGCGTTCGCCTGCGTCGACCCCACGGGTGCGGGTCCGCGGTTGTTCTTCCAGCGCGTTCCGGAAGGCAAGGTCGTCAAGAACCGGGTGCACGTCGACGTGCGCGCCGGCATCGGGCTTCAGGGTGAAGAGCGTCTCGCCGCGCTCAAGGCCGAGAGCGCGCGACTGGTCGCACTCGGAGCGACAGAGCTGCAAGTGCTGTATGCCGATGAGTTCAACGAGTCGTGCATCAACATGCAGGACGTCGAGGGCAACGAGTTCTGTCTGGACTGAGCACCCGGCCTCACAGCACGCGGCGGAGGGCCGTGATGATGTCGACGGTCTCGGTGCGAGTGGTGTAGTTCGGATGCACGTCGATCCAGCGGATCGTGCCGTCGGCGTCCACAATCACGACGGTGGGCATCGGTATGCCGTGGCTTTCGTCGGCGTTGACGGCGGGCAGGTCGATACCCATGGTTTCCTGTGCACGGCGTGCGTCCGCGGTCGGCGCGGTCAGTACCCCGAGTTTGCCCGCGATCTGGTTGCCGGGATCGGACAGCACGGTGAAGGTGAGGTCGTTCTTCTCCGCCATGCTCAGCGATCCGTCGGGTTTCTGCGGGCTGAGTGCGATCAGTTCGACGCCGCGTTCCGCGAGGGCTGGCACCAGTTGGTCCTGGTAGGTGCGTAGCGTGATGTTGCAGTACGGGCACCAAGCGCCACGGTAGGTGACGACGACAGCGGGTTTTCCGTTGCGGGCGGCGGTGAGCGTGGTGGAGGTCCCGTGGGCGTCCAGCAGGTCGCCGTCGGGCATCGCGGTGCCTGGGGTGGCGACGCCGTCCGGAACGCCTGCGGCGTCCAAACTGGCCTGTTCACTGCCGAACGCGGCCAGGACCTCGTCGGGGATCTGTCGGCCCATGTCCTGCTGCATGGCTTCGACCTGCTCGGCGATGGTGTGCTCGGTGGTCGTCAACGCGGTCCTCCCTGGACTGGATCGTCCTATCCAGAACTACCGCGAGTGGACTGGATAGTCAAATCCAGTTTTTGGGTAGCATGGGCGACATGACGGCGCACGGTCCCAAGCTGACGCAGCGCGGCCAGGCCACTCGGGAGCGCATCGTCACGGCCGCGGCGCGGCTGATGTACGAGCGTGGCGTGGCGGGCACCAGCACACCGGACGTGCGAACCGCCGCGGGGGTGAGTTCCTCGCAGATCTACCACTACTTCGCCGACAAGAGCGCCTTGACCATGGCGGTGATCGAACAGCAGACCGAGATGATCCTGCGCCGCCAGAACACGTTGCTGGACAAGCTCGACAGCTTCGAAGGCCTGTGGGCCTGGCGTGACTGCATTGTGGACCTCGTGCGCGAACTCGGTTGTGCGGGCGGCTGCCCGTTGGGCTCGCTCACCACCGAGCTCGCCGATCACGACCCGCGAGCCCGCGAGGCGCTGGCGGCCGGATTCTCCCGCTGGGGCACCGCGATCCGTGACGGTCTGCGCACCATGATCGACCTGGGGCGGCTCAGCCCCGACGCGGACCCGGACCACCTGTCGCTGGCGATGCTGGCCGCCCTGCAAGGCGGACTGCTGCTGGCGCAGGCCCAGCACACCACCGCGGCCCTGGAAGCCGGTCTCGACGCGATGATCGAGCGCATCGCGTGTCACGCCGTTCCGACCTGACCTCGACGGTGTGACATCTTCCCAGTCATCCCGGAGGCCGCACTGCGCGCGACGCTGGGCATCCTCGCGAGGAACGTTCAGCAGCAGCTGAAACGCGTTCGCCGAACCGGGGCAGGACGGCACAATGGGCGAGTGCAGTCCGACATCACACCGTCCTTCCCGGTCCGCGCGGCCCGCGGGGACGACTGGCCCCAGATCTGGTCGATCATGCACGACGTCATCACCGAGCAGCGGACCATTCCCTACGACCCCGCCATGACCGAGCAGGACGCCAGGCGGATGTGGTTGCTGGACGCACCGGCCAGAGTGGTCGTCGCCGCCGACGGCGACCAGGTGGCCGGAACCGCGAACATGTACGCCAACCGAGCCGGGCCCGGCAGCCACGTCGCCTCCGGCACCCTGATGGTCGCCAAGCAGGCGCGGGGCGCGGGTGTCGGACGGGCCCTCACTGTCGACATGATCGACTGGGCCAGGCGGAACGGGTTCGCGGCGATCCAGTTCAACGCCGTCGTCGACGTGAACACGGCCGCGGTCCGCCTCTACGAGAGCCTCGGGTTCGTCATCCTCGGCACGGCTCCCGGCGCGTTCCGCCACCCCACCATGGGAGACGTCGGCCTCCACATCATGTGGCTGGACCTGCGAAACGCGACACCGGCGAACACCGGCTGAACCGGTCGGCGAACCAGCAAGTGGTCGTGTCCCTCTGGTAGGCTGTGCGGCGATGATCACCTCCATGAGCAGATCGGGGGTTCCGTTCGCAAAAGGTGAGTGCTGATGCACTCTTTGACCGCGAACGAGAACATCCGCCTTCGTTTCTGGTCGCGCGTGCGCGAATTCACCGTGCCGCCGGCGATGATCGAGTCAGCGACCGCCCGCCGAGCCGCGGGTGATTGGGCTGGGGCCTGCGCCGCCGCGCGCGTCGACGTGGATCTGAACCTGCGAGCTGTGGGCCGCGCCCACGGCAGGCAGTTCGCGGACCTGGTCCGCGCTGATCTGCGTCAGCTGGCGCCCGACCTGCTTTGCTGGCATTTTCCCAGGATCGCCCCGGACGGCCTGGTGCGGCCGGGTCTGACCGTCTCGCTGGCCCGCTACCCGCCGCCGACCGGCACCGGCGACGCGATCCACCTCGTGGCCCGGACGCCGCCTGCCTGGGCGGACGCGGGCCAGCGGATCAGCCTCGCCCTGTGGGACCCTTCGCGGCCTCTCGCCGGAGCGGGCATGCACCCGCATCCCCGTCCTGACCGGCGGTTCCGGCTCGATCTGCACCGTCACCTCTGGGACGTGCGCAGGGCCGGTGAGCTGGGGGAGCGGCCCGGTGCCGCGGACCGGTGGATGGCGGAGGCAGCGCTGCTGCTGCGCGCGGAGGGACGCACGGACGGCATCGTCACCGTGCGGCTCAACGCCCGCCGCCGGGTCGTGCTGAACCTGGGTGCGGCCACCGGACCGCCCTCCCTGCTGCCCGACGCGGCGACCTGGTTACTCCCCGACCTGGAACTGCTGCGGGCGGGGATGATCGACGCTGACCGGCTGCATCCCCTTGTCGCGTCGGCACTCCTCCCGGACCAGGCGGTCAGCGGACCGCGAAGTCCGGACGGGCCAAGGGGTTCGCGGCTGGTCGAGTGTCGTGGTGCCACGCACCGGATCGGCGTGGTGAACGGCGTGCTCGTGCCGTTGGACCACGACGCCGACGAGATCCGCCGCGAGGAGTTGCTGGTCGCGTTGGGCGGTCCCGCGCTGCCGTGCCTGCGGGTGATCGACGAGACGCACCGGAACCCGGAAGACCTCGTGGACGTTCGGGCCCGCCTGCACCACGGCGATACCGCTGGTGCCTTCGCCGCTGTCGAAGAACTGCTCGGACAGGACGTGCTCCTGCGCAACGGCGCGTTGCGCGACGAGTTGGAGACGGCGGTGCGCCGCCAAGTGGCGCATGGGCTGTACCGGGCCGGGATCGTCTGGCTCGGTCCGGCTCCGCCTGTCCGGCGCCCGCGCCGTCGCGCTCGCCAGCGCCACGCGACCTGTCGCTGAATCACATTTCGCTTCCGCACCTGGCCGGCGCACGGCCCCTTGACCCCAAAGGTGATCCACCATGACCACTGCCTTGCCTGAACCGACCCGTGCCCGGCCGATGGACGTCGCCGCCGATCTGCTCGCCCTGCTGCGGGACACGACCACCGAGCCGCGGGCCGACACCCAGTTGGAGGCCCTGACACTGGCGGTGTCCGCCGACTTGCCGGTGTTGCTGTGGGGCGAGCCGGGAATCGGCAAGACCGCCGCCCTCAACCAGCTCGCCGACGCGCTCGAACTGCCGTTGACCACGGTGATCGCCAGCGTGCACGAACCGTCCGACTTCGCCGGGCTGCCCGTCGTCGGCGACGACCCCGCGACGCAGGGCGTCCCGATGGCTCCGCCGGACTGGGCCGTGCGCCTGGTCCAGGCCGGTCACGGGATCTTGTTCCTGGACGAGCTGTCCACCGCACCACCGGCTGTCCAGGCCGCGCTGCTGCGCGTCGTGCTCGAGCGCCGCATCGGCGCGCTGACCCTTCCGCCGGGCGTCCGGATCGTGGCCGCCGCCAATCCGCGATCCTCCGCGGCCGACGGCTGGGAGCTGAGCCCGCCGCTGGCCAACCGGTTCGTTCATCTACAGTGGACATACGACCACGATGTCGTGGTACGCGGGCTCGGCGGGACGTGGCCGACGGCGACGCTGCCGCGGCTGGATTCGGGGTGTCTGCCCGACGCCGTGGCGTTCGCCCGCCGTGCGGTGTGCGGCCTGCTGGCCGCCCGGCCCGCGCTCGTGCACCAGCTGCCGAAGAGCGAAGCTCGGCGCGGCGGCCCGTGGCCGTCACCGCGCAGCTGGGAGATGACGCTGCGGCTGATCGCTTTCGCGACCGCCGCGGGCGCTTCCCGGGAAGTGCTGTCCACACTGGCGCGGGGAACCGTGGGGGACGGGCCGGGCCTGGAGCTGACAGCCGCCATGGACCGGATGGATCTGCCGGATCCCGAATTGTTGCTCGCGAACCCGGCGGCGGCCGTCCTACCCGAGCGCGGCGACTTGCGCCAGACGGTGCTCGACGGCGTGGTGGAGGCGGTGCGCAAGCGGCCGGAGCAGTCCCGTTGGGACGCGGCGTGGGCGTTGCTGGTGCTGGCCTTGGAAACCGGTGCGCCGGACTTGGTGGTCGTACCGGCGGCCACGCTCGCCGCGTTGCGCCGTGACGACTGGCAGGTTCCCCCAGCGATCGAGCAGTTGGCAGGAGCGGTGTCGTTGTCGCAGCGGGCCGACCTGGCCGGTGCCCGCCGGTGAGGCCGGGGACCATGGACGAGGAAAAGCTCTTCGCCGCCCGGTTGCACGCGGTCCGGTGCCGTCCGTATCTGGCGACGGCGCTGTTCGCGTTGCACACAGTGGAATCGCGAACAGTGCCGACGATGGCCGTCGACCGGCACTGGCGCTGCTACGTCTCACCGGCGTTCGTGGACCACACCTCGGTGGAGGATCTGGCCGGGGTGTGGGTGCATGAGGTCTCCCACCTGCTGCGCGACCACCACGGGCGCAGCGACCGGTTCGCGGCGACCCACGGACTGACCGGGCTGGGTGAACGACTGCGGATGAACATCGCGGCTGACTGCGAGATCAACGACGACGTGTTCGACGACGTGCTGGTACGGCCCAAGGACGCGGTCCACCCGGGGCTGCTCAGCCTGTCCGAGGGACAGCTGATGGAGGACTACCTGCGCCAGTTCCGGCTGGGGCCGTACACCGACGAGTTCGCCTGGCTGGACTGCGGCAGCGGCGCGGACGGGCTGGACCGGGACTGGGACCTGGGGCCCGGCGGCGCGCACGGCCTCAGCGCACAGGAACGAGATGCCGTCCGGTTCCGAGTCGCCCAGGGCATCACCGGCAACCCCGGCAGCGTGCCGCAAGGCTGGAAGCGCTGGGCGGACGAGGCGTTCCACCCGCCGCAACCGTGGCGGGAACTGTTGGGAGCGGCGGTCCGCACAGCGGTGTCCGGCCCTGGCGCGGGGGAGGACTACACCTACGGTCGCCTCTCGCGCAGGTCGGCCAGCCTGCCTGGCGTCGTCCTGCCGAGCCTGCGGCGCCGCCCGCCGCGTGTCTGCGTGATCGTCGACACGTCCGGGTCGGTGAGCGACACCGAGCTGGGCAGCGCGATCCTGGAGATCGCCGCGATCGCCAGAAGCGTGGGCGGGCGGCGTGATCTTGTCTCGGTGCTGTCGTGCGACGCGGCCGCGCACGTCACACACCCGCTGTGCAGCGCGGAGGGGATTTCCCTGGTGGGTGGTGGTGGCACGGACCTGCGCACCGGCTTCGCCAAGGTCCTGCGCACCAGCCCGCGTCCGGACACCATCGTCGTACTGACCGACGGACAGACGCCGTGGCCCAAAACGCGACCGCCCTGCCGAACGGTCGTCGGCCTGTTTCCCCGACCACGCCCGTCGGGCGAGGACAATCCCGACTACGAACCGGACACGCCTCCGGCATGGGCACGGGTGGTCTCCATCGGCTGACCCCTCATGCCGGGCGCTGCGAGCGCCTGGTCGTGCACAAAGGTGTGATCCGTTGCCGGTGGGGCATCCTGTGATCATGTTCGAGGGCTTCGTCGCGGAGACGGTGGATGGTGATGGGCTGCCGATCTTCGTGCGGCACGCGGGATCTGGGCCTGTGGTGTTGCTGCTGCACGGTCACCCGCGGACGTCCGCAACCTGGCATTGGGTGGCTCCGCAGTTGGTGGCCCAGGGGTACACGGTGGTGTGCGCGGATCTGCCCGGGTACGGGCGGTCCGGTAAACCGGTGCCCGCTGAGGACCACGAACCGCATTCGAAGCGCGCTGGGGCTCGGCGGTTGCTGGCCGCGATGCGATCGCTCGGGTTCGACCGTTTCGCTGTCGTCGGGCACGACCGGGGGAGCTATTTCGCGCTGCGGCTGGCGATGGACCACCCGCAGCAGGTGGTCGCGGCTGTGCTGGTGGACTGCCTGCCGATCAGTGAACACCTCGACCGCATCACCGCGCGGTTCGCCACGGAATGGTGGCACTGGTTCTTCTTCGCCCAGCCCGAGATCCCGGAGCGCGTGATCAACGCCGATCCGGACTCCTGGTACCGCGGTGACCCGGACAGCATGGGCCACGAGAACCACGCGGAGTGGCGTGCCGCGGTACGGGATCCGGAAGTCGTGCGAGGGATGCTCGAGGACTACCGGGCCGGTGTGACCGTCGACTACCGCGACGAGACTGCTGACCGGGTTGCCGGTCGCACACTGAAGCAGCCGGTGCTCGTCCTGTGGTCCTTGCGTGATGACCTCGAACAGCTCTATGGCGATCCCTTGTCGATCTGGCGCGAGTGGGCCACCGATGTGACCGGACACGGCATCGACTCCGGCCACCACGTGGCCGAACTCGCACCGGACGAGTTCACCACCTCGGTCGTGACGTTCCTTGCCGACCGCTACCCGTCCCGTCCGGCCGAGCACGTTCGATGACGCAGCCGGGAGTCGGCGGTCCTGGCGGGGCACTGGTGCGGATGCGTTCCAACCACAGGACGGCGCCGATGACGATCGCACCCGCGCCGGTCGCGGCGAGCCAGCCCGCCCGGTGGTCGAACGGTCCGTGGCCGAGCGAGGCGACGGTGACCGCCAGTGCCACCACGATCGCGGTGCCGAGTTGGGCGGCGGTGTTGAGCAGGCTGGCGGCACGGGCGTGGGACTGGCTCGACGGCTTCCCTGCCCTTGACCTGGTCAACACGGTCAAGCGGATCGGCTGGCAGGAGCGCGAACAGCTGAAAGACGTGGCCGACCTGGACTCGTGGCTGGACGCGGCGGCGTTGCCCGTGCCGCGTCCGGCCCACGTGGACGTCAAGGATCTCCATGCCCTTCGTGCACTGCGTGACCCGGCGCTGCGGCTGCTGCACGCCAGACTCGGCCGTGGCGACTGGCTGCACGCGGACGTCGAAGCGGTCAACACGCATCTGCTGGCCGCCCCCGAACTCGTCCTGCTCGGCGAGCATCCGGGCCAGACCGTCCGCTATCCCCTCGGCGACGCTTCAGCCATGACACGGCTGCTGGCGGGGCTCGCCGCCGACGTCCGCGACGCCACCCAGCGGTCGGATCTCGCCTTCTGCGACGCCCCCGGTTGCGGGCTGGTGTTCTACCGCCGTCGCACCAACCAGTCGTGGTGCGGTGCCTCATGCGGCAATCGTGTCCGTGTCGCCCGCCATCAAGCGACCTGACCGCAGGCCGTCACGCTGGACGATGACCGGGCCGCCGGTCACCATCCGATTCACGCCGAGTCGCCCGGTTCACCGTCGGTGTCGCGCCGGTGCGGGCGCTCGGTCTCCTCTCGGTACTCGTCGACCTGCTGCGGAGTCGGATCTGGGCCCACAGCGTCGGCGAAGTCCTCGGGATCTTCGAAGTCCTGGGGATGAGGTTCGGTCACGGTCGTCCTCCCTTGGCGGTCGTCTCCTTCTGCGTGCCCCTGGGTGCGCAGGCGAAACATCCAGCACCGAACTGGCGGGGCGCGGGTGAGTCCGGGGCATCTGCCAGTCGAACTCACCCGCGGTGCGTGAGAGCAGGTTCGCTTATCCCTCGTTGTTGACGACCGTTGTGTTGCCCTCTCCGACGTTGCTGACGACGGTGGTGTTGTGGTGGCTGCCATTGGCGGCGACCACGGTCGTGGTGCCCGACGTACCGGTGTTGTCCACAGTGATGTCGTTGTCGCTGCTGGCGTTGTTGCTCACGACCGTGGTGGACGCGGTGGTTTCGTCGTTGATGACGGCCGTGTTGTTGTCATCGCTGGCGAGATTGCTGACGACGGCGGTAGTCGAATCGGCGTTGTTGTTGTGCACCGCTGTGTCGTTGTGGTCCGCGCCGGTGTTGCTCGCGACGACGGTGTTGTCGGCGGCATCGTCGTTGACGACAGTGGTGTCGTTCGCGTTGGAATCGACGTTGCTGACGGCGAGGTTGTTCGACTGGGCGTCGTCGTTGCTGACCGCGGTGTGGTTGTGCCCGCCGTCCTCATTGGACACGGTCGCGGTGTTGTGCGATGGCTGGTCGTTCCCCACAGTGGTCGAGTTCGCGTCAGCGTCGTCGTTCGACACCGTGGTGGAGTTGTGGTGGGACGCCGTGTTCGTGACGGATGAGGTGTTGTCGTTGGCGTCGCCATCGTGGTTGATCACTGCCACGGCGTTGTGACCGGGCGCGTCATCCCGCGTGTCGGCCATGGCCGTGCCGGCGGTTACGGGCAGTGCGAGGGCCAGCAGGCCGGTCAGGACGGCTCGCGCTGTCCAGCGATCGGGAATCACGAAACTCCTCGAGGTGATCGGGAAGCGGCTCCACAGTGGCCGCTTCCTCAACGTAACCAACCTCCGGCTCGCTGTCGGACACATATCGGTCCTGATCGCGGAGTGTCGCAAATGTACACACGTACGGGTGTCCGTCGCGCGAGGACCGATGCGTCACTCGCTCGGCCCCGCAGCGGATTGCTTCGCTACGCTGACGAGCACGCGGTGGCCATTTGCCCCAGGTCGGTGGAAATCGGTCCGCAGACGATCGGGAAGAAAAATTCCAACGGCGGCGAGTGAGAACGCAATGATTGCGCATACTTTCGCGCTGGCGGCAACAGAGCGTGATCCGGCTGTGCCGGTCTCATAGCTTCCAGTAGGTCGCACCTGAGTACTTGGCCGGTGCTCGAACGAATCGCGGGATCAAGCCAATTGGCCTGCGCATCGCCATGACCTTCCTCGCTGTTATCCCTGCTCAAGGGTGCTTGCGCGGTTAAGCGGCACGTTCAGGGGCCGGAGGTGATGCAGGTTGATCACCTGATCGGCCTATTCCCAACCAAGCGGGTCAAGGCCACGCTCTGTTGTAGTGGGGGAAGTCCTTGGCGCTTTTGTGAACGTCGGGACCGTTGTTTCGAGCTGGGGTCAGGTGTGCCGATGAATTCTTCCGTGCTGCCCGAAAGACGTCGAACCCCGTCATTGCTTGTGGTTTTCTGCCTGGTCGTGACCGGTTTGTTCGTACCGGTCACGACCGTTTTGTCGGTGCCAGGGCCGGTGGCGTTGCTGGCGCCCGACCTCGTCAGGGCGAACGGCGCGCTGCTGCGGTGGACACCTGGTGACGGCGGTTATCAGATCCACCGCTCCACCGCGGCGGGCTTCGCGCCGTCGGCGGACACGTTGTTGACCACGATCGCGGACCGGGAAGTCACGCAGTGGACGGACACGACGGCCGCTCCGGCGGCGTCGTTCCGCTACAAGGTCGTCTCCGGTGGCGCGGTCTCGAACGAACTGCCGGTCACCACAACGCAAGCAGGACAAGCGAAGGTGACGGTGACACCGTCGGACGGCACCGGCGCGGCCACCTACGTCGCGAAGGACACCACGTCGCCGCAGGGCTGTTTCGACTGGAACAACTACGGTTCCGCACCGCACCTGCGCGTCGGAGCGGACTCCGACGGTGTCGTGCACCGGGCGTTGGTGCGGTTCGACCTGCGTGCCGTCCCGGTGAACGCCCAGATCCTCAGCGCCGGCATGTCGATGGGGTACGGCGCCACCACGGCGACGGTAGGCGCGGTCAACCTGCAGCGGATCACTCGTGGGTGGAACGAAGGGCGTGCCGCGTTCCCCGGCTCGTGCGACGGATCAGGGGCGAGCTGGCTGGAAACCCAGGGCGGTGTCCGGTGGACGGCTGACGGCACGGACGCCGACACAGCGGTCACCGCGACGATCCCGGCCAAGTCGCGGGCCTCGGCGGGCAAGGACGTGGTGGACGTCGCCGGTGTGGTCCGCTCGTGGGTCGCCGGGCAGTCGCCCAACCACGGCCTGCTGGTCAAGGCCGCCGACGAGAAGGTTCCGGCGACCGGCAGGACCTGGCTGGACTACGCGTCCGACGACGCGGCCGACAAGCCGAAGCTGGAAGTCACCTTCGCCGACAACACCGCGGTGCAGGCGCCCACGGTGGCGGTCACCTCGCCTGCCCCGGACGGCGTCGTGGAGATCGGTGACGTGACGCTGCGCGCCGACGCTGGCGACGACTCCAAGGTCACCAAGGTGGAGTTCCGCGTCGACGGCGCGGCCGCGGGCAACGACAACGCCGCGCCCTACGAGCTGAAGACCCGTCTGGTCGAGGGAGACCGCACGATCACAGCGGTGGCGACCGACGACGCGGGCAACACCACGACGTCACAGCCCGCGAAGGTCCGTGTCCGCAAACCGTTCACCACCAAACTGGACAACCAGGCGCCGAAGGCGGGCGAGGTCGTCCGTGGTGAGGTGTGGGTCACCGGGCGGGACTGGGGCAACGGCATGAACGTGCCGGTCGACGTGATGCAGATCCTGGTCGACGGCATCGTGGTGACGTCGACGAAGAACTGCGGCCAGGTGCCCGACGGGCACGAGTGCACCGACCGGTGGAACACCCTCAACCCGTTGCGGACGTGGGAGGACGGCGAACACGAGATCACGACCCGGTTGGTCGCGCTGGACGGCCGGTTCTCGCCGCTGTCGGAGCCGGTGAAGGTCGTGCTGGACAACGATCCGGACGACAGCCACCGGGCGAAGGTCGTGTTGAGCGACGCCGCGCCTGCGGTGATGGCACAGAGCACGGTCGCGGCCCTGCCCGCCCAGGACCCATATGGTGGCCAGGCCGACCCGGTCACCGGCATCGGTTCGGGCAGCCTGGGCAAGTCGTTGACGACCTTGCCGGCGTCGATGCTGCCCACCGTGCCCCCGAACACGTGCCCGGACAACGCCCACTGCGCGAAGGCGCAGGTGACCAACGAGGGCAAGGAATCGTGGGACGGCACCACGACGTCATTGTGGTACCGGTGGATCGCCGACAACGGCGCCATCCTCCTGGAACAACCTGCCGACCAGGCGCTGCCCGCCAAAGTCCTGCCCGGGCAGACCGTGACGGTGCCGGTCACCGTGCAGGCGCCCAAGCTGCCGCCGGGTGCCGACGCGGGCAAGTTCGAGCTGCGCCTGGACCTCTACGACTCGGTCGCGAAGACCTGGTTCGCCGGGAAGGGCAACCAGGCGCTGGTGACGTCGGTGGCGATCGTCAAGGACGCCAAGGACATGCTGGGCCTTGAACGGTTCTGGCAGTACGAGTCCGAGGACCTCGGCGCGGGCATGACGACGTTGACCAACCTGTCCAACGGCAACGCGATGCTGCGCTGGTCGCCGTTCTTCGCGCCGGGCCGTGGGCTGGCCACGACCGTCGACCTGACCTACAACTCGCTGGAGGACCACTCCAAGAGCCCCGCGGGCAACAACTTCTCGCTGTCGTTCGGCGGGTTGACCAGGCTGGGGGAGCGGCTCGAGGTGACCGGCCTGCTGTTCGGCCGTGGCGTGGAACTGGTGGACGGCGACGGCACCCGGTTGCGGTTCGACCGGGTCGTGTCCGGTGGCCAGGTGCGCTGGCAGGAACCGGCCGGAGTGAACCTGTACCTGCGTGAACTCAAGGACGGCCCGGCCGACCGGCGTTGGGCGGCGACCAGGCCCGACGAGGTCACGTACTGGTTCGACAAGGACGGGTACCCGACCGCGGTCACGGACAAGAACAACAACACGACCACCTACGAACTGGAGGACACACCTCCGCTGGAGGACCTGTTCGGACCGGCGAAACGGGTCAAGCGCGTCATCGACCCCGGCGGCAGGGCGTTCACCATCGACTACTACAGCCGTGACGAGGTCCGCCAGCACCACGTGCGGGGCAAGGTCCAGCGGATCACCGACCACACCGGCTCGGCTCTGGACCTCACGTACTACGACGACGGCAACCTGTTGCGGCTGACCCAAGTCGGCGGCACCGCGCCCACCGGCGAGGTCGTGCCGGACCGGTCGTACGTGTTCAACTACACCACCTACAGCGGTGACGACCCGGTGATCGAGAAGCCGGAGAACCGGGCGAACCCGGATCCGCGGACCAGGTCGCAGTCCACCCGTGTGTACAGCGTCCGTGACCCGCGTGGTTTCGAAACCAGCTACGACTACTACAGCCCGGGGGAGTCGGCCGCGAAGCGCTGGCGCCTGCAGACCAGGGCCAACCGCAACGGCCAGTTGACGTCGTTCGACTACGACCTGAGCACGCGTACGTCCACGGTGTTCGCGCCGGAGGGCCGGACCTCGCGGTACGGCTTCGACGCGGACGGCAAACCGCTGACGATCACCAACGCGCTCAACCAGACCACGTCGGTGGAGTGGACACCGGACTTCAAGGTCGCCAAGGTGACCGAACCGACCAACCGGGCGACCGCGTACACGTACAACGCCAACGGATACCTCACCTCGCAGACCAACCAGCTCAACCACCGCACCGAGCTGACCTACATCGACAAACCAGCGGACGCCAACGATCAGGCGAAGCACTTGTCGTTGCTGGAGACCGTCACCAGGCCGAAGGGCACCGTGACACCGGTGGCCGACGACTTCCGCTGGCGCTACACCTACGACGCGAACGACAACCTGGACACGGTCACCGACCCGAGCGGCGCCAAAACCGACTACGACTACAACGGTCCAGGCAGTGCGGCGCCGGGAACTGTCGCGGCGCAGAAGGAACCCAACGGTGGTGTGACCAGCTACCCGTCGTACGACCCGTCCGGGCAGCCGACGAAGATGGTCGACGCGCTCGGCAAGTCCACCCAGTTCGCCTACGACCCAGACGGCATGCTGCGCTGGACACAGGACCCCAACCACGCGGCCGACAGCGGCGCGGACGAACGGTCCTACCGCACGTTCTTCGACTACGACCCGTTCCACCGGCTGTCACGGCAAAGCGCGCCGAAGTCGACCGCCAACGACCGCGGCGAGCTGGTCTGGTCGAGCGTGCAGTACGACGCCAACGACAACATCCTGCGTCGGATCGACCCCCACTACGGCAGCGCCAGCGCGACCGGGACGCAGGGCCCGGCCGGGACCGCGTCGTACGACAACATGGACCAGCCGCTGACGGTGTCCAACCCGGACAAGTCGGTCGACCCGGCCGGGGAACGCATCTCCTACCAGTACGACGCCGCCGGTCGCCTGGCCAAACAGACCAGGCCGCTGGGCGTGTTGTCGGCGAGCGTGCCCGACGACCACACCACTGTGTACACCTACGACAAGCTCGACCGGCCGATCCGCGAGGTCAAGTTCGGCGCGTCGACCAGCCAGGCCCGCTACACCCACATGTGCTACGACCTGGCCGGTGACCTCGTGGGAGTGACGTCCCCGCGTGCCAAGGCGACCACCGCGGCCTGCCCGGCCACAGGCGGGAAGTTCACGACCACGTACACCTACGACGCCGCCCACCAGCGAGTGGGTGAGGTCGACCCGATCGGCATGTCGCAGCGCATCGTCTACGACGCCAACGGCAACGTGCAGAGCCACGAGCGCGACATCGCGCCCGGTCGCAGCACCCGCCAGGAGCTGGAGTACGACCAGCGCGATCTGCAGGTGCTGACCAGGACCAAGTTCGACGGCGACCGCGTGCTGACCACCCGGTCCACCTGGGACGCCAACGGCAACAAGAAGACCGAGGTGTCCCCGCGTGGCTCGGACGCGGGCAAGGCCGGTCCGTTCAACGACTACGTGACCACCTACGACTACGACGCGCGCAACCAGTTGGTGCGTCAGACGTTGCCGTTCGACGGCGCCGACAACGGTCAGCGCCAGTACGTGCACCGGGACTACGACGCCAACGGCAACCTGGCGTGGACGAGCCTGCCTGTGTCGCTGGCCAACCGCACGGACGTGCGGGACACCGCCAAGACCGTGATGTCGTACTTCGACCCCGGCTGGATCCGTACCTCGAAGGAAAGCACGAACCCGACGGTCCGGTTCGACTACCTGGCCCAGGGCTGGCAGCAGTACCGGGTGCCGGACGCACAGGGCACGCCCGGCCAGCCGGACGCCAACCGCCGCGTCGACTGGACGTACTTCGACGACGGGCAGCTGCGGACCCGCAAGGAGTTCCAAGGCCAGCCGAGCACCTACGGCTACGACGCGAACAACAACCTGACCAAGGCCACGGACACCCGAGGCAGCGACAGCCCCGACCAGCAACAGCCGATGGAGACCGAGAACACCTACACCGGCTTCGACGAGGTCGCCAAGACCCGGCACCACAAGCAAGGCGAGGCGACCTGGAAGTTCAACACCTACACCTATGACGAGAACGGCAACGCGACCGTCCGCACCGAGAACGGCGAGGAGAACACCGCCGGAACCCAGACGAAGGCACCGCGCCGGTACGAGCTGACCTACGGCGACAACGACTGGCTGTCGTTGCAGCTGGATCTCGGCACGGACAACACGTGCAAGGGCGACCAGCGGATCACCACCAGCTTCTGGGGCGACGGCTGGCAGCGGCAGCAGCAGATCTTCCGCGGCCAGGACGGCTGCACCAGCGATCCTGCGACCTGGCGCGCGCACCAGACCACGACGTGGGACTACTTCGACAACGGCAAACTGCGCAACCTGGTGACGCGCAACGGGTCCGGTGACGTGACCGAGTCACACGAGATCGGTTACACCGACGACAACGGCAACTACGTCAACGGCAACCGCACGACCGACCGGTACATCCTCAAGCGCGCCGAAGGCAAGAACGCCCAGACCTGCGTCGGATCCTCCAGCTGCCTGGCGAAGTACACCTACGACGCGCGCGACAAGCTCACCCGGCACCAGAAGCGGGAGGGCAAGGTCAGCACGTACGACTTCGACCAGCCGGGCAACCTGGACGGCGACAACACGATCCGGGCGGGCAGCGTCACCACGGAACACAACGACAAGGGCGAGACGATCACCAAGCGCTACGAGGGAACTCAGATGCGCAGGATCACCACCGGTGGCGTCACGGTCGAGAACTGGTACGACAACTACGGCAATCTCGACTGCCTCACTCTCGAAGCGGGCAGCCAAGCCGACTGCAGCCGCAGCGGCGGCACGGGCGGGTCACCGAACCTGGTGACCGACCACGCGTACGACAACTTCGACCGCCTGCTCAACACCAGGCAGTACGCCGGTGGCGGCACGCCAACGGACACCACGGACTACACCTACGACGCGCTGGACCGCACGGTCAAGGAGAAGGAGGACCACGCGGGCGGTGGGAAGGACCGCACGACCGACTTCACCTACCAGGGACTGTCCCAGCAAGTGACCGAGGAGAAGCAGGAAGGCGGCGACAAGCCGAAGACCAAGACCTTCTCCTACGACGCCTACGGTCACCGGATCAGCATGGGCGACAAGGACAACGCGGGCGGTCAGGAGGAGAAGTTCACCTATTCGCGCGACGTGCAGGGTTCCGTGTCCCAACTGCTCGGCGAGGGTGGCCAGGTGAAGGCGTCGTACGGGTACAACGCCTATGGTGGCTCGGACGCCGAGGACAGCGACCCGGAGGCGTTGAGCACAGGTGACACGGACGAGCAGGCGCCGATCAACCCGTACCGCTACACCGGACGGCGCTTCGACTCCGGCTCCACAGCATCCAGCACGCCTCCCGTCCCGGCTGGATCGGCCAGCTACGACATGGGTGCGCGGCGCTACGGGCCGGACATGGGTCAGTTCCTGCAACGCGACGCCTATCAGGGCGCGCTGCGTGACCTCGGGCTCGCGCTGGATCCGCTGACGCAGAACAGGTACTCCCTGGCCGGGGGCAACCCGATCAGCTTCGTCGAGTACGACGGGCACTGGCCGGACCTCGGTGGCATCGGCGACGCGATCAAGGAAGGCGTCAACAAGGCCGCCAACGCCGTGAAGGACGCCGTCGGCAAGGCCACCGACGCGGTCAAGAGTGCGGGCAAAGCCGCGGGCGACGCGGTGGACAAGGCGGGTGACGCGGTCGGCAAGGCGGCCGGAGACGCGGCACGCAAGGGCGGCGACGCGGCCAAGGACGTCGCCAGAGCGACCAAGGAGAAGGCCAACGAGATAGGCGAGAAGGCCAAGGACATCGGCGAGAAGCTCCCGGAAGCCGCGCGCGGTCCCGGTGTCGGCAAGGGGCTGGAGATCGCAGGCAACATGGTCGACAAACTCGACCAGGCCAAGGGACTCGCCGAAGGTCTCGGCAAGGGCATCGAGAAGGGCACCCGCAACGCCACCTCCAAGATCGGCAGCGCCTTGAACCAAGGGGCCAAAGCGGCAGGCAAGGCGCTGGACAGCCCTGCCGCCAAGCACGCCGGGCGCGGCCTGCAGGTCGCCGGTGTCGCGATCAACTTCGCCAAGCACTACAACGAAGGCGACAAGGCGCTGACCGCGGCGGCGAAGACGGGGATCGAGTCCGGTGCGGGTATCGCAGGCGGTGCCGCACTCGGTGCGGCCGGGGGTGCTGTCGGCGGACCGGTCGGCTCGGCCGTCGGTGGACTCGTCGGCGGTGTGGCCGGTGGGCTGCTCGGCGAGCAGGCCGTGAAGAAGTTTGAGAAACCCATCGAAGAGGGCACCAGCAAGGCGCAGGACTGGCTCGGGGACAAACTCGGGCTGGACTGAGAGCCCTGTGTGGAGTCCCGATGAAGAAGCTGCTCAGCGTGCTGGTCGGGGCGCTCGCCGCCGGTGTCGTCGCCTACGTCAAAGGCGGCGACGCCGGTGCGGCCGCCCTGATCGGCCTGGCCTTCGCCGTCCCGATCGGGATCAACGCGCTCGTGCTGCCGGGGTGGGGCACCCTGGCCCCGGCAGCCGCGTTCGTCGGCTTGATGGCTGTGTTCGGCCCGGACAGCGCGGCGATCCGCGACTGGGTGTGGCTGTGGCTGTGCCTGGCCTTCGCGGCCGTGGTCGTCTCGATCTGGACCTGGATCGACATGCGTCGCCGTCGCAAGAGTTGAGTTCCACTACTGGGAGGAAGCTGTGATCCGGAGAACCATCCTGGCGGCGGCGCTCGTGGTGCCCGCCGTCCTCGCGCCACCCGCGCACGCGACCGGCAACACGTTGCCGCTGACCGACTTCGGCGACCTCGTGGTCGACCAGACCCACAAGCGCGTGTTCGTCACCGGTGGCGCGTCGAACAACAGCGTCGTGGTCACAGACCTGTCCGGCAGGGTCCAGAAGGTACTGTCCAACCAGTTCGGTGCCACGGGTCTGGCACTGAGCGCGGACAACGCGACCCTGTACGTCGGACTCGCCTCCGGCGACGCCATCGCCGCGATCGACACCACGAAGCTGGTGGAGACGGCCCGGTATCCCACCGGATCGCAGACCTGCCCCACGCATCTGACCCGGGTGGAGAACGCGGTGTGGTTCGGGTACGGCTGCGACGACGTCTGGAACGGCCGGGTCGGCAAACTCGACGCCGGTGTCGTTTCCCTTGACCAGCAAGGAGACGCACGGTTCCAGAAGGCGCCGGTGGTGTCGTCGTCCGGCGTGAGCCCACTGGTTGCGGGGCAGGTGGAGCTGAGCTTGTCGAACGTCCACATCTTCACCGTGGCAGGCGGCACCTTGACGCCCGGCGCGTCCGGCGGGGGAGTCGGCAGCAACCTCACCGACATCGCGCTGTCCCCCGACGGCTCCACGCTGTACACCGCCGCAGGCTCCCGTGACGCGGTCGACGGATTCGCCACCAGCGACCTCTCCCGCCGTGGCGGGTACCCGGCCGGTCCGTACCCCAACGCTGTCGCCACCTCACCAGACGGGCAGCACCTCGCCACCGGCATCCACACCACCGCCGACGACGTCGCCGTCTACCGGGCCGGAGGAACAGTCCCGGTCGACACGTTCGCCCTGCCCGGCACGTCCACTGCCCGCGGCCTGGCCTGGTCACCCGACCGGCAGCGGCTCTTCGCCGTGAGCCACCAAGCACCAAGCAATGCCCCGATCCTCACCGTGCTGCGTCCATAGCCGCAAGGCCGACGTCGTCCCTCACGCCAGGAGGGTGTCCGGGGTCGGCTGATGTGGCTGGAAGAAGTCGTTGGCGCTTGCCCCGGCCAGGGTGAGCGCCAACGTCGGTACGGCCACACCGTCGATCTGTTCGCGGATGATGTCGGCGTGCCCCGCGTGCCTGGCACACTCCTCGACCAGGTGCACCAGGTAGTAGCGCGCGTGAATTCGACGGGCGTCGAAGATGCCGTGCCACGGTGCGGGAGGCGCCATCGTGTCGCCGGCTGGATCGGTCGCGGCGACCGCGGCCAGCAGTCGAGCCCGAGCCTGGTCGAAATCCTCGATGGTTCCGGCCACTGTCTCGTCATCGCGCACAGTGAAGCTGTCGTTGAACGCGGCGTACGCCACCGCGTCGACTGACTGCTCGGTGACTTCGGTTCGCAACCGCTCCACCGCTCCACGCATGACGTAGGCCGCGTGTTTGATGATCCCCCCGATCGACAGCGCACTCCGGCACGGCGTCTCGCGCGCCTGCTCCTCGGTCAGGCCGAACGCGGCGGCACGGATGGCCATGAGCTGCTGGTCGATGTAGTTGACCAGGCCAGTGACCTCGTCGTGCTGGGCAGGCGCGTACATCGTTCGACCTCCGAGTCTCATCGTGGGTGATGTGGGGACGATTCCGCCGGTCATTGCGGTCAGTTCCCGTCCGCTATCGGGCCATTCGGCACCAGGCAATCCAGCACCGCCGCGTCGACGTGGCGACTTGTCGAGGCAGCCATGACTGCGGCGTACAAGCAGTGGGTACTGGGTACCGTGTCAGTAGCCGCACCGAGGAGCACGACATGGACGCAGGAGACTCACCAGTGCTGGACATCGCAACGGACCAGCGGGCAGACGCTTGTGTACTGACCGTGTGCGGCGAGGTGGACTACGACACTGCCGACCAGCTCGACGAGGCACTCGGCAAGGCCACCGGTCCGCTGCTCGTGGTGGATCTCCGGCCAGTGACATTCATGTCCTCCGCCGGTCTGGCGGTATTGATCAAGGCGCAGAGCCGAGCCGAAACCCGCGACGCGCGGTTCACCGTCGTGTGTGACGGGCCGGTCCATCACGTGATCACCGAGACCGGACTCCACCAGATATTGTCCGTCACCGACACCGTTGACGTGTGACCTGACGACGTTCGGCTTGTCACGCCAGGAATTCGTTGACCATCGTGCTCGCGAGTGGACGGCATTCGTCGAAGTAGGCGTGCCGGGCGCCCGGGAAGACGTGCACCTTCGCGTGGGGGATGCGGTCGGCCAGGAGCGGTGCGTTCGCCGCTGGGCTCAGTTCGTCCTCTGCGCCGTGCAGGACGAGCGTCGGCGCGGTGATCTGGCCGAGCACGTCCCACGCGTCGTGCTTGTTGCTGGCGACGAGATGGCGGCGGATGGCGTGCGGTGGCATGTCCGGGTCGCCCAGCGTGGTGTAGGGGCCCGGGTTCTCGGCGCGCCACGCGGGTGTGTACATCAAGTCCGCCAGAACTTCTTGCGAATCGGGACCCATGAGTGCCAGGCGGATGTCGTTGGTTCGCTCGTAGCCGTGGGCACCTCCGGGGGACGTGCAACCGAGCACCAGCCGCCGGACTCGCTCCGGATACAGCGCGGCCACCCACTGCGCGGTCCGCCCGCCCATCGACGTGCCGTACAGGTCTGTCTGCTCGATGCCCAACTCGTCCAGCACCGCGATCGCGTCGTCCGCGAATCCTCGTGTGGAATAGGCAACGTCGGGTTTGTCGCTGGCACCGGTGCCGCGGTAGTCCATCGTGACCGTGCTGCCGGGGAAGTCCGCGCGTGCCCGGTCCCACCACGTGTGGTTGTTCGACTGCCCCGCCAGCAGCATCAGCGGCCGTCCGGTCCCGGCGCACTGGTAGGCCAGTCGTGTACCGTCCGCGGCCAGTGCGTAGCCCGACTCCATCGATCCCATGCCGACATTATTGTTGGTGTACGCCAACCTCACTGAGCGGTGGCCAGCGCGGTCGGCAGCGCTGCGATCAGTCGGCGGCGCCACACTTCGATGAGGACAGTCCCGATCGCGGTCGGCGCGAGCCACGGTACCAACTCGACGGGGCCGGTCATGGGCCCGTTGACAACGAGCGCGACGACAATCAGCGCGGTGACCAATGCGATGTACGAGCCGCCTTGGCCGTGGACATAACCGTGAGTCCACCCGCGGTGGCGGCGGCTTGCTGACACCTTCGCCAGCATGACCAAGCCGTAGGTCAGTGCGGAAACCGGCACCAACCACCACAGGTCGGTACGGCGTTCGATCACGAGCCCCGCTGCGGACAGGCAAACGAGGAGGGTTGCCGCGCGGTACCAGGCACTGAGGACACCCGTGGAGCGCTCGGCGGACGCGAAGCGCCGGGTGTCCTGGCGCATGGCGAGCGGGCCGAGTAGCAACCCGGCGATGCCTGTGGCGATGTGAACGATCAGTAACGCGGGGTAGGCCATGCGCTTCACCTTTCGTGGTCAACCGCCCCGGCAGCCGTGCCTTGTCTAGCTAAGTTAGCATGTTAAGGTAGTGCGTGCCGCAGGATCTGAGCTTTGATCTGCACGCGTTGACGGCCCGGCTGGACCGGTCGGCCGACCGCATACTGCAGGCCGAGTACGGACTCTCGTACCGCCGATTCCTGACACTGTTGATCGTGAGCAGGCTGGGCGCGCCCACTCAGCGCGCGGTGTCCGAGGAGTTGGGCGTCTCGGAACCGTCAGCGAGCCGGATGACAGGCGTCCTCGCGGGTATGGGCCTACTCGACGCGCAGCCGGATCCGGCAGGTGGAAACCGGCGTCGATTGAGCCTCACTGCCGACGGCAGGCAGATGGTCGAGCAGTGCCGCGCGTTGCTGGAGCGCAGGTTTCATGATCTGGTGAAACGCAGTGGCGTTTCCTACGCCGACTACGCACACAACACCCGCCTGCTCCTGGACGCACTGAACACGTCGGCGGTGCCCGGTGTGGCAGCGGCCACGACAACAACATTGCGCGATGTGCCCTCGACTGATCGGGCGTGAACAGTACCCATCGGAGTGAACGGAATGGGAGACGTTCGTATCTCGACGGTCACCCGTTGGTCGCAATTTCGAGGCTGTGTCCCAAGATGTGACTGATCCTGTGTTCCTGACGCTATGCCGGACGAGTCGTGCTACCTACACTGGTGCGGCTGTGCCCTGAACGGGCTTCGATCAAAACGGTCCTGGAGGGATCATGCAGGTAGGTGACGGTGAGATCTTGTGGGGAGCGGAGGCGCTCTCGGTGGTTGACTCTACGTCACGCGCGCCCCTTTCCATGGGAGTGGCTGAGGTTGACCGCATCGTCCAATGGAGAGAAGTCGACGACAGTGTGACGAAGTGGTGAATGGGCCTCCCGGCGAAGATGGTGGTGCGTTTGGCGACACTGTCGTAGCGGGAAGAAAGTGCGATGCCGAGGCGTTCGGTCAAGTGGTGGAACTTGCCCGGACGCACCCTGACTGGCCTGTTCGTGTGGTCTGTTTGCGTTATCTGGCGAAACACCACCCAGATGACGGGGCGACTGTTGAGTCCATTCGTATGGCGTGTCACGACCCCATTGACGGTGTGGCTTTCGCGGCGATATCGATAGCCGGTGATCTGCGTATCCAGGCTGCGGTTCTTGATCTGGTCAAGATTTCCGGCTGGCCGAGCCGGTTCGCTCGTGCCGATGCGCTTCGCAAACCGGTCGGGTGTGGCGCGGCGATTACCAAGGACGCGCTCCTGCGGATCTTTGGTACATCTGATCCGGTGCGGCTGGAGGCGTTGGAAAGCGCGTACGTGGATCACTTGCGAACCAGGCTGACCAGACGGGCACGCCGACCCGTCGACGATGTCGTCCTCGTGCCCGGCGGACCATTCATGGCAGGGACTTCCAGTGCGGGCAACGGGTTCGGGATGGACGACACCGACAACCCCGGTCGGGTCGTCGAGCTCGACGAGTTCTACATCGACCGCCTCGCGGTGACCAACCGTCGCTACCAGACTTTTCTCGATGACGTCGGTGACTCCGCCGAGTATGACCATCCGGATCAGCGGGCTGGAAAGTCTCACGTGTCCGCGCATCACCATGATTCCCGTTTCAACCAACCTGACATGCCGGTTGTGGGAGTGGACTGGTACGACGCTTGGGCGTTTGCTCGCTGGGCTGGTGGTGAACTGCCGAGTGAAAACCAGTGGGAGAAGTCCGCTCGCGGCGTGGACGGGCGCGAGTTCCCGTGGGGTGATGTTTTCAGTGCTGATCGGTGTAATCACGTGGAAAGGGCGTTCGGGCGCGCCGTGACGGACCTGGCGGATCTTGAGGCCGCGCTGCTGAGTGTACGGGACGTCGGTATACCTGCGGTGCCGCTGATGGCGGCCGACAGCTATCCAGAGGGTGTCAGTCCGTACGGTGTTGTGCAGCTGTCAGGCAACACATGGGAGATGACAAGGACCAACTTCTTCAGTCGTGCCGACATGGACCCGTTCTTCAAGGGTCGGGCCCCTCATGAATTCATGAATCGCAAGGATGCCTTCCACGTGTTGCGAGGCGGCGCGTGGAGCTCCCCGTCCTGTTGTCTGACGACGCACTTTCGGGGACGCGACCTTCTCACAGATCGGCACAACGAGGTCGGGTTTCGCTGCGTGTATCCGACAGGTGGTGACCGCTTTGACTAGAAAATGTCCAGTGGACAGCCATTCACTGGATCCTGTGACCAGTCGCGTCGGTGCTACTGTTCGCGCTCGATCTGCTGGACGAACACAAGGATGGCACGTTGATGGCTGAACCGCCGCGACCACTGAAACAGCGTAAGACGGACGCGCTGGGCAGGCTTGAAACCGACAAGGACCTCTGGATCGCCTCAGGTGCCGCCGGTGGCATGGCCACGTTGGTTCCGCTGTCGTTCTGGTGGGATGGGAATCGACTCTTCGTCGCCACTGTCAGGTCGAACCCGACAGCACGCAATGTCGACGAGTCCGCGACAGCGCGAGTCGTGCTCGGGCATACCCGTGACGTCGTGTTGATCGATGTCGATGTCGTCAGGCTCAGCAGCGCTGAAGCGACCGAGCGGTGCGCTGCGCAGTACGCGAAGAAGTGCGGTTGGGATCCACTCGAATCATCAGGTTACGCGTTCTTCCAACTCACGCCGTCGTGGATCGAGTCATGGCGCGAGTTGAACGAGCACGCGGACCGCAAGATCATGGCGGATGGGAAGTGGCTCGTGTAGGAGCGGCGCACTCCTGCGTGCAACGAGGTGAACGATCGGTGGGATGCGGCGTGGCACGTTCCTTCTTTGAAACCATCGAGCAGCGAACAGACTTCGCCGCGTGCCTCCGCCGGCGCCGGGTGCCGGTCCGGTACATCTACGCCGGATCCGGCGTGGAGATCCATCGACGGCTGGCAACGCAGTACCCCGCCGAGTACGACGACGGGCGCGCGGAGCACGAGATCCATACAGTGGCAGGCATTGCCCATCTCGGGGCGCTTCCCACCCAGGTATGCGACATCGGTGTCAGCAACGCGATGCACTCCATCAGATTCGTCGCGCCCTACCGGCACCTGATCCCCGGACTCGAACAGTTCCTGGGGATCGACTGCAGTGCGTCGCTGCTGTCAGTCGCGGCGGATCGCATGCGGGCGGCCGGGATTCGCGGGTGCGACTTCGGAGTGTGGAACATCGAAGGCGGTCCCGCATCGGTCATTTCCGGGTGGCGCCGTCCTGGACCCGTGCTCACGTGTCTGCTGGGAAGCACTCTGGGCAACGTCGAAGATCCCGTGTCAGTGCTCATGAACATCAGTGTCAGCAGCAGGGTGGACGACCTGCTGGTCATTGGCCTGTTCACCGCGCCGCCGCGGAGCGAGGTCGGCCGACTGATCGAGGAGTACTCCGCTCCAGCGGTGCGGGACATGGCCATGGAGCCACTTCGCGCGGCAGGTCTGGACGACTCCGCGATGGATTTCCGTGTTCGCTGGGAAGGACAGTCCATCGTTGGTGAGGTCAAGCTGAAGCGCGCTGCGGATCCGTTGGGGGTGCCCCTCGGGCCCGGCACGTCAATCACCTGTTTCGTGTCCAGGCGGCACGATCGTGACGCCGCACTGGACCGGCTTCGAGCAGCACGGTGGAGGCCCGTCGTGGATGAGACAAGTGACCGTTACCTTGTGGTGGTAGCGAGGCGAGTATGAGCGGCCGAACGATGCGACGACCCTGCCGTCATGGGGGCGTGACGTGGTGAAAGCCAGAGCCCGAGGATCGGTTTTCTCATTCGGCGTCGACTACACCGACAGCCCGCACGCGCACCTTCCGGCCGCCGTCGTCGACGCTAAGGAGATCGACGACTTCTTCGTGACGTGGGGATTCTCCTCGTACGAGAGCACCGGCGAACTGGCCAAGGCGACAGTGGCGCGGATAACCGAGTGCGTCGAGCAGTGGGTCGACGATGTACGGACACGCAACCTGAGCGCAGGTGTCGTGCTGTACATCGCGGGACACGGCCGACTGCACGGCGGACGTCACTTCATCCTGACGGTGTCGAGTCCGGAGGAACCACCGTACTTCGGTACGAAGGCGTTGAGTGTGGACAGCCTTGTCCAGGCGGTGTTGAACTGCGGTGCTGACGCGGGGCTGGTTCTGCTGGACACCTGCTACGCGGGTTTTGCCGCGAGCGAGATCCAGCGAGCACTGGACCTCGTGGCGGTCAACCAGGCGGTACCGGGTATGGACCTAGCTGTTCTGGTGCCGTCACTGCACCACCAGCGTTCGTACAGCGGTTTGTTCGTACGCGAGATCCTGGATTCTTTGCGGGAAGGCTCGCAGGGTGAGTTCTGGAAGGACGGCGACGAGTACGTCACGATCCTGGAACTCCGGGACGAGCTGCGTATCAGGCTCGACGACGACCAATGCGCGTACGTCGCGGGCCGGGACGGCCTGAAGATCCTGCCGAATCCCCGGTACCGCGCGGATGCGGCCGACCGGTCGGCGGAGTTCAGAAGCCTGCTGTCCGACCTGTCGGACGACGAACGTGAGCACTTCCTGCTGAAGGCGGCGAGCGCGGACGCGGTCGACGTCGGTTGGTACTTCTCGGGCCGCAACAACGTGACCGCTGAGGCGGTGGAATGGCTGCGTTCCGGCGATCACGGCCTGATGGTCGTCACGGGTGCTCCGGGAGCGGGCAAGTCCGCAGTGCTCGGCAGGCTGGCCGTGTTGTCCGACCCGGCATCCCGGCAAGCATGCCGTGCTCTTGGTCTGCTCGACCATCCTGAGGCGCTCTTGCCGCCGCCAGGCGTGTTCGACGCCATCGTGCACGTCAAGAACCAACGATCGGATCAGGTGGCCCGCGCGATCGCCGGGCAACTCGATCTCGATCTGCGTGAGTCTTCCAGTCCCGCACGCGACCTGGTGACCGAGTTGAGTGACTCCGGGCGGGCGGTGACGATCCTGGCTGACGCTGTCGACGAGGCGCTGATCGGCGAAGACGTCTTCGTGGCCAGGGACGTGTTGCGTGCGGTGGCAGGGTTGCCCGGTTGCAAGGTGCTTGTCGGAACCCGGAGCGATCGCGACGGGCGGCCGGACCTGCCGATCGAAGCGGGCAGAAGTCCGCTGGTGGAGGCTCTGCGTCCGCGACGGGGGACCTTTCGCGTGGTGGACCTCAGTCAGGACGAGGACGCCGACACCGACATCGCGAAGTACGTCGAGGACCGCCTTGCCGCGCCTGAGCTGGCCTCGCGTTGGCCGAATGCGCTGAAACGCAGGGCAGCGGCGCTGGAGGTCAGCAGGCAGTCCGCCCGCATCTTCCTGTACGCGCGCTTCGCCATGCGAGTGCTGGGTGACTTGTCCGAGGAGTGCGTGGATGACGGCACTCTGCGGGACCGTCTGCCTCGCGTCGTTGGCAAGGCCGGGCTGGACCAGGTGCTGGCAGATGACCTTGGTCGTTTCGAGGACGTCCAACTCGTCGAGGAAGTGTTGCGGCCGTTGGCTTATGCGCGTGGGAAGGGCATTCCCCGCCGGCAGGTGTGGCCGGAACTCGCCACGGCACTGGCGAAGTCTGGTCGTGCGTACAGTTCCAGTGACGTCTCCCGCGTCATTCGAGACGCGGGTTGGTACCTCATCGAGGGTACCGAGTCCGGACAGTCTGTCTTCCGGTTGTTCCACCAGTCTGTCGCCGACTACTTCAGACTCGGAGGCCGATGATGTCGCAGCCACCTGATGCCGAGGCGGTCATCGCAGCCAGGCTCCGTGAACTGGCACAGGCCGACGGCTGGCAGCGGGCCAGTCCGTACACGACCCGCTATCTCGCGTCGCACGCGAAAGCCGGCGGCATCCTCGCCGACCTCGCGCGAGACGAGGAGTATCTGGTCGTCGCCGAACCAGATGTCCTGATGTCGTCGCTGGGCACGGGATTCGACCACGAACTGCCGAGTTCCGCGCGCCTGTATCTACGCTGCGGGCACGCCCTGCGCGATCTCGACCCGGTCGACCGTGCCAGTGTCCTCGCGCTCACCGCGGTCCAGGAGGGATACGAGTGGTCGCTCACAAAGCCACGAGGCGTTCGATGGTGGCCGCGATGGGCGCGATTCCAACCCACGGCGTTCCACCGTGTCCTGGAGGGCCACGCTGGGGGTGTCCGCTCTGTCGCGGCAGCGGTCCTGGACGGCACCCGTGTGGCAGTGTCGGGCAGCGATGACGGGACCATACGGGTGTGGGCGCTGGACACCGGAGCCGTCGTGCAGATCCTCGAGGGTCACACAGGGGCGGTTCAGGCGCTCGCGACCAGCGTGGTGGGCGACAGGCAGGTCGTGGTGAGCGCGGGTGCGGACGGGTCGTTGCGCGTCTGGGATCTGGCTACTGGCACAGAAGTAGCGGTGTTGACAGGGCACACCGGCTCGGTGGGAACAGTGGCGATCGGTCCGGCGGGCAACACCGCCGTTGTGGTCAGCGGTGGCGCCGACCGGACGATCCGCGTGTGGGACCTTGCCACCGGACGAACGTTGCGGACGATGACGGGCCACACCGGGACGATCAGGTCCCTCGCGACCGCGGTGCTGAACGACAGACCCGTGGTGGTGAGCGCGGCAGCCGACAGCGTCGTGCGGATCTGGGACATCGAGTCCGGAGAACAGGTCCGTGCCCTCAGCGGGCACTCGGGATGGGTGCTGGGGGTCGCGACAGGCGAACTGGGGTCGAGAACGGTGGCGGCGAGCACCGGCGACGACAACTCGGTACGCCTGTGGGACATCGAGTCCGGGGAACAACTCCACGAGATGGCGGGGCACATGGGATGGGGTCGCTGTGTCGCCATCCTGCCTGATCGGCCGCGTGCGGTCACCGGTGCGGCTGATCGGACCGTGCGGGTCTGGGACCTCGATGGGGGTGAGGCGGCTCAGGTGATCGGCGGGCACTCGGCCGGGGTGCGTGCCGTGGTGTCGACGACGGTCGATCGTCGACATGTCGCGGTCACCGCCAGCGACGACCGAACAGTCCGGATCTGGGACCTGGACGCGGCGGGTCTCGTCAGGACCGATCGGCACACAGGCTGGGTGCTCACGGCCGCCTTCCTCGAAGTGGGAGGACGGCAGTGCGCGGTCACCGGCGGCACGGACCGCGTTGTGCACCTATGGGACCTCGCCGGTGGCACGCCTGTGAGGGTGTTCGTGGGGCACACGGGGTGGATCGGGCGTGTCGCGCCCGCATCGCTCGGCGATCTGCCGGTCGTGGTCTCGAGCGGAGCGAACGGAGAGATCCGGGTGTGGGACGCCACCACTGGGGCGCTGCTGCGGACTTTGCGAGCCAACTCGCACTCGATCATCACAGTGGCGACCACAGTGCTTGACGGAGCACTGACCGCGGTCAGCGCAGGCAACGACGGCGCGGTGCGGAGTTGGGACATCAGCACTGGTGCGGAGATCGGGCGGATGCTGGGCCACATCGGCGGTGTACGAACAGTGACGACCATGTCCCTTGACGGTGTGCCCCTCGCTGTGTCTGGCGGCACCGACAACACTCTTCGCGTGTGGAACCTGCACGACGGTGCCGAGATATTCGCATTGACCGGGCACTCCGGGTGGGTCAGGGAGGTCGCACCGTTGGCCGACGGGCACAGCGTCGTCTCGGCAAGTGATGACGGAACCATACGGGTGTGGAACCTGAGAGACCGGGCAGCAACGCAGGTGATCGACAACCACGGCGGCGCGGTGCTCGACACGACTGCAGGCCTGTTGGGAGACCAGCAAATCGTCATCACCGCCGGAGACGACGACGTTGTCCGCGTCTGGAGTCTGCCGGACGCCCAACTGATGACCAGCGTTCCCATGGCCGGTTGCTACGGCGTGAACTACGACGCCGGTGTCCTGCTGACGGCGACCTATCTGGGGGTTTGCGCGATCGAACTCGCCACGGCGATGTAGCTGTGACGGTGCGGATCGATCAGGTCTGGGAGGCCTGGACATAGGAGACGACGTCGCCGATCGTGACGAATCCCGCGGCGTCGTCCTCGGTCATCGACACCCGGAACTTGCTGATGACGTCGTCGAGGATGACGGAGGTGGGAGACGGTTCGATGCCCAGACTGGCGAGGGTGCTGTTCAACGCGACTTCGCCGGGTGCGGTCCCTGTGCGTTCACTGATTATCTCAGCGAGACCGACGAGGATCTCAGGCTCTCCGAGGGCCATTGTTGTCACATCCTTCACCTGCGACTCGTACCGTCCTCCACCGTAACCACCGTTCCTGTCCCGTGACGCGGCGCCCCTCACTGCGTGGACGTGCACAGCACGACGTCCGATATGGGCTCGACTGGAGTAGCAGCACCCACCACCGGGTGCACGGTCCAGCGGAAGGCGCCTGGTCGCGTGAACTCGATCGTGCCCGTGTACTTCCCGTCGCCGACCGGGTTCAACGGTGTTCGCATGATCGGCCTGTCCGGATTCGCCGGGTCGTCAATGACCATCGCGAGTACCAGGGAGTCGGAGTTCTCCGAGGATTTGACCGTCACCCGCCACGGAATCCGTTGTACGGCGTGTGGTTCGGCGTCGACCGAGATCTCGTCGACCGTCGCCTGTGGGTGCCTCGGGCGGGCCGTGAGGACGCCGTGCAGTTGGACGAAAACCTCCTTCATTCGATGCAACGAACTGTGGCGGCCCGATACGAAGAGCCCGTGTGCGTCGTCCGCCCACTCGGGCGGGGTCGCGGAACGGCGGGCGACCGTGCCGTCTCCGGCGTCCTGCGCCTGACTGGACGGGTAGGTGACGACCTTGTCGCCGACGACCTCCGCCCAGACCTCCGTAGTCTGGCGGTAACTGAGCACCGCGTGATAGGAAGCGCGGTTGTCAATGCCGCCTTGCATAGCGTGGTCGATCGTCCGATGGAATGCTGTGCACCTTGCCGTGGCGGCGCGGGGAAGGCCGGGAACGTGCTGTAACGTGTTGACCGGAGCGGATCGGGCCGAAGCGGGGATGCGCCAGTCGTAGACGGGTAGTAGCTCCGCCACCGACGGAAAGGATCTCGCCATGGTGGCGATGTCGAACCTGATCGGCCCCACCTGGGCGTAGCCGTTCGCGAGTATCCCGAGTGCCTTGACCGCGCCGAGGTACGGCGTCCCGAGGGTGATGATCCGGCGAGTCAACCGATCGACGTCAAGGCACTCGGCGAAGTACCGGGCAACCAGTCCACCCATCGAGTGCCCGATCAGCACCAGTCGTGCGTCCGGATACGTCTTGCGTCGTGCACCTACCACGTGCTTCACGTACGCGTGCAGACGGCGCGCAGTGTACTCATTGGACTGTCTCCAGTCGTAGGCGAAGACGCGGATCGCGTCACGGTCGTGGGAGAACCTGGTCGTCAGACGTTTCAGAAGGACGTCGTACCCGTCGATCGACACCAGTCCTGGGATGATTCCCAGGGTGGCCATGGGTGCTCCGACGCGAACTCCGTCATCGAACCCCGAAGTGGGATCCGCGAAGGCCTCGTCCGGAAGCGTCAGGTCATCGGTCAGGTTCCCGGCAAGATCCCCGATGCTGCGCGCGACTTGGCGGTAGCCCCAGACCTGCCTGTCACCTCGATGCAGCACACTGCCCAGAATCCCCGGTACCACGACAACAACATCACCGTGCTGGACACGGTTCACGGCATCGTCTCCAAACGCAGGGAGCGGAACTGTCGTACGAAACCAGCCACCTTGAATCTCGGCCTGGTGCCGCCCCCCGTTACCGGCTTGCCTCGAAGTAGCGGTCCTGGTTCAGCCGACGACGGCGGGCTTGAGGGTCTGGGCGCACCACTGCTCGAAGGTGGTGGGTGAGGCGGTGCCCGGTGTCCGTGTGACACCGGCGTCGAGGCCGTTGTCCTTGGCCCGCTTCATGTCCACGATGCCCTGGACGAAGTCCGCGTTCAGGCCGTAGCCGATCAGGGTGGCGCGCATGTCGTCGTACGGTTCGTTCTCGTAGCGGACGGGGCGGCCGAGCTGCTCGGTGATGATGCGGGCCACGTCGTTGGGGGACAGGTCCTCCGGCCCGAGGACGGGGACGCTGTCCACGCCGGTCCATGAGCGGTCCAGCAGCAGACGGGCAGCGACGGCGGCGATGTCGGCGACGGCGGCGCGAGGAGCCTTGCGGTCGGCCTCGGCGGCGTCGGAGAAGACGCCCTTGTCCCGGATCGAGTCGACCTCCTCCAGGAGGTTGTCGAAGAACGACGGGCACGCGAGGGCCTGGTCGACGACGTCGGCGTCGCCGTGCGAGCCGGTGATCACCTCGGCGCGTTCGCGTACCCCCTCGGGGAGCCGGGCGGGGTCGCGCACGACCACGCGCAGTTCCTCGACGGACTCGGCGAGCAGGGGCAGCAGGTGGCGGCCGATGTTCCCGGTGGGGGCGGTGATGACGATCATGGAAACCTCTCGGATGACGCTGGTCGGTACCTCCTCATCCTGGGGAGCGCTGCCGCGATGCCACAATGGGAACTTCAGCACGGAATTATTGCCTGAAATGGAATTATGCTGGTGAGCAGCTCAAAACCGGTCATCGACGCCAATCTCGCCCTCGCACTGGACGCTCTGCTCGCCGAGCAGAGCGTCACCCGCGCCGCCGCCCGTCTGCACACCTCCCCGGCCGCGATGAGCCGCACCCTCGCCCGGCTGCGCCGCATCCTTCAGGACCCGCTGCTGGTGCGCGCCGGGCAGACCATGGTCCCCACACCCCGCGCCCAAGCCCTGCGCGACGAAGCAGCCACAGTGGTCCGTCGCCTCGAAGCGCTGCTCAGCCCCGGCAGCGGCGTCGACCCGGCGGCCCTGCGCGGGACTTTCACCCTCCAGACCGCCGACATCATCGGCGCGGCACTGGCGCCCGGCCTGCTGGGACTGGCCCGGCAGGAGGCGCCCGGGGTGTCCCTGCGGGTACGGGCCGAGGAACTGGAAGCCGGACCCGCGCTCCGCGACGGCCGCATCGACCTGGAGATCGGCTCCATCGACCACGCCGACCCCGAGACCCGCGTCGAGGAACTGGTCACCCTCCGGATGACGGCAGCAGTCCGCGCCGGCCATCCTCTTGCCGAAGGACCGCTGACCCCGGCCGGGCTCGCCGCCGCCGAACACGTCGCGGTGAGCCGCCGCGGCCGGTTCACCGGCCCCCTCGACACCGCACTCGCCGAGCACGGCCTCAGCCGCCGGGTCACCGCGGTGCTCCCGAGCCACCTGGCCGCGATGATCCTCGCCGCCCGCAGCGACGTCGTCTGCCTCGCCCCCGCCCCGCTCGCTGACGCGGCCCCGTCGCCGTTCACGCACCCCGCCACCGCGCTCGGCCTGCGGCTTCTCGACATCCCCCTCCCGCTGCCGCCGTTGACCATCGGCATGGCATGGCACCCCCGCCACGCCGCCGACGGCGCACACCACTGGCTGCGCGGTGCCGTCCGCCGGGCTGTGCAGGCACCCACGAGCTGAACTTCGGGATATCAGGGCAAAGCCAGGCAGTCCGCGGCGTTTTGGTGCTGATGGAAAGGATTCTGGCCGCCGTGTGGGCGGCGTTACGCTCCGGCCCGGCTGTTTTCTGGGGAGTCGTGTTCGCACGTAGGAGGATTCCATGGGGCGACATCGGGGCAGACGGTGGCAGCGGCGGTGGCTGTCCGGCTTGTTGATCCTCACGTTGGTGGGCTCGATGCTCGCCGCCCTGCCGGGGGCGGTGCGGCCCGCGGGAGCCGAGCCGTGGTCGGCGAGGCAGGAGAGGTCCGTACCCGGCCAGAACGCCGTGGTCCAGCCGTCCGGGCCGGACCAGGCCAAGGACAAGGAACTGCGCACCCCGCCGGCCGTGACGTGGCCCAGGGCCGGGGTGGCCGAACTGTCCTTGTCCGGCACCATGACCGCACGGGCCCACGTGGCGGACTTCCCGGTGCGGGTCGGCCTCGCCGAGCAGCAGGCGGCCAGGCAGGCAGCGCCGTCCAGGGTGCGGGTCGAGATGCTCGACAAGCGGCTGGACGGACCGGTTTTCCGGCTGAACCGGGTGGACGCGGGCGCGACCGCCACTGTGTCGGTCGAGGTCGACTATTCGCCGTTCCGCAACGCCTTCGGCGGCGACTGGGCCACCCGTCTGCGCCTGGTCGCGTTGCCGGAATGCGCACTGTCTACTCCGGATCGCGACGACTGCAGGGGCACGGCCCTCAGCACCCGCAACGACGGTTCCGGCAAGCTGGTCGCCGATGCCGCCGCGCCGCAGAAAGAGGGCCTGTACGCCGTCCAGGCGTCGGCCGCGGGCGGTGCCGGGGACTTCGGGGCGTCGCAGCTTTCGCCGTCCTCGTCGTGGACGGCCGGCGGCGCGTCCGGCGACTTCAACTGGTCCTACCCGATGTCGGCGCCGCCCGCGTTGAACGGCCCAGTGCCGCAGCTGTCCCTGAGCTACTCCTCGGGCGCCGTGGACGGCCGCACGTCGGCGACCAACAACCAGCCGTCCTGGGCCGGTGAGGGCTTCGACTTCAACCCCGGTGGGTCGATCGAACGCCGCTACACCAGCTGTGGCACGGACAAGAAGGACCAGCCGGAGAACGGCGGCGCACCCAACAACAAGACCCACAAGAAGACCGGCGACCAGTGCTGGGCCACGGACAACGCCTACTTCTCGCTCAACGGCAAGGGCGGCGAGTTGGTCCGTGACAACAACGACAAGCAGCGGGTCTGGCATCCACGCCAGGACGACGGCTCCCGGGTCGAGCAGCTGTTCGGCGCCGACAACGGCGACAACGACGGCGAGTACTGGCGGATCACCACCCGCAACGGCACCCAGTTCTACTTCGGCCTCAACCGGATCCCCGGCTGGCGGGACGCCAAGGACGACACCAGGTCCGCGTGGACCGTGCCGGTGTCCGGCAACCACCCGAAGGACCCGTGCTACCAGTCGAACATCGACAAGTCGTTCTGCACGCAGGCCTGGCGCTGGAACCTGGACTACGTCGTGGACACCCACGGCAACACGATGAGCTACTTCTACGAGAAGGAGACCAACCGTTACGCCAGGGACGTGACGGCGACCAAGGTCAACGCGTACGACCGCGGCGGCCACCTGACCCGGATCGAGTACGGCCAGCGGGACAAGGAAGTCTTCAGCACGCTGCCGGTCGCCAAGGTGGTCATCAAGACCGCCGACCGTTGCCTGCCGGGCGTCCCCGCGTCCGACTGCGTGTCCGGCAAGCCGAACAACTGGCCCGACACGCCATGGGACCAGTACTGCGCCAGCACCACGAACTGCAAGGACAAGTACACCCCGACCTTCTGGACGCAGAAGCGGCTGGAGAAGATCACCACCCAGGTGCGCTCCGGGTCGTCCTTCGTGGACGTGGCGGCGTGGACGTTGCGGCACTCGTTCGCCGATCCGCAGGACGGCACGTCAGCCCGGCTGTGGCTCAACGGCATCCAGCACACCGGCCTGCGCGGCGGCACCGCCACTGTGCCCGAGGTGACCTTCGCGGGCAGGCAGCTCAACAACGTGGTGGACGGCACCACCGGCATCCCGATCCTGAACTGGTTCCGGATCCAGTCCATCCGCACCGAGTCCGGCGGCGAACTCACCGTCGGCTACTCGGACAAGGAATGCGCGGTGCCCAGCGGCGTACCCGCCCCGGACACCAACACCAAACGCTGCTACCAGCAGAAGTGGACACCGGCCACACCGGACCAGACCGGTGCCGAACGCAAGGACTGGTTCAACAAGTACGTGGTCACCGAAGTGACCGAGAAGGACCTCACGTCCGGGTCGCAGCCCACCAGGACCGAGATCGAGTACCCCGGCGGCCCTGCCTGGCACCACGACGAGGAAGACGGCCTGGTGCCCGCCGAACGCAAGACCTGGGCGCAGTGGCGCGGCTACGAACGGGTCAGGGTCAAGAAGGGCCTGGCGGGCGGCCTGCGGTCGATGACGGAGACGGCCTACTTCCGCGGCATGGACGGCGACAAGCTCGAATCCGGCGGCCGCAAGTCGGTCAGCATCAGGGACTCCAAAGGCACTCTGTGGCGGGACACCGAGCAGTTCGCCGGGACCGAGCGGGAAACGATCACGTACGCCGACGCCAACGGCGCGCCGACGAGGTACGCGATCACCGACCCGTGGCTGTCCGAACCGACCGCGACCCGAACCCGCAGCTGGGGCACGTCGGAAGCCCGGCGCGTCTTCGAGGCCAAGGTCCGGCAACGCGAACAGCTGGCGGACGGCCGGTGGCGGGAAACCGGGTCGGACAACGTGTTCAACGCCGAAGGCGTGCTGGAGCAGGCGTCGGACTTCGGTGATCTCGCCGACCCGAACGACGACAGCTGCACCACGCACACCTACGTCCGCAACGACGCCGCTTGGCTGATCGAACTGCCCGCCCGCTCGCAGAAGGTCTCCGTGGCGTGTGGCAAACAGCCGAACTACCCGGCCGATGTCGTCACAGACGAGCGCGTTTACTACGACAACAACGAAACCCACGGTGCGCCGCCGGTGCGCGGTGACGTCACGCGCAAGGAAGAGATCGTCGGCTGGACCAACGGCCAACCGGTGTACAAGACGATCGCCCGGGCCACCTACGACACCTACGGCAGGCAGACCGAGACCTTCGACGTCTTCAACCAGAAGTCCACGACCAGCTATTCGCCCGCGGCCGGGGCGCCGGTCACGGAGGTCGTCACCACCAACCCGCTCGGGCACAGCACACGCACCAAGCTGAACCCGGCGTGGGGCGCCGAGGAACACATCACTGACGTCAACCAGCGGGTCACGCAGATCGCGTACGACCCGATGGGCCGGGTCAACAAGGTGTGGCACCCGGGGCGGGACAAGGACAAGGGTGACTCGCCCACCAAGGAGCTCACCTACGAGATGCGGGTGGACGGGCCGAACGTCGTGGTGGAGCGCACCCTCCAGCCGGACGGCGGATACGCCACCGACTACGACCTGTACGACGGTCTGCTGCGGTTGCGCCAGAGCCAGGATCCCTCGTCCAGCGGTGGCCGGGTCATCACGGACACCGTCTACGACTCGCGTGGCTTGAAGGTCAAGCTGAACGGGCCGTACTACAACAGTGCCCCGCCGGGCGCGGCCGTGTTCCTGCCGGACGAGAAGTTGTTGCCGGCTCAGACCGTGACCGAGTACGACGGGCAGGAACGGCCCACCGCCGAGATCTTCCGGTCGAACAACACCGAGAAGTGGCGCACCAGTTACACCTACGAGGCGGACCGGCAGCACATCGACCCGCCGAAGGGGGAGACGCCGACCACCCGCATCACGGACGGCACCGGCAAACTGGTGGAACTGCGGCAGTACAAGGGCGACGGGCCGTCGGGCGACTACGACAGCAGCCGCTACAGCTACACCAAGCGGGGCGAGCTGGAGTCGGTGACCGACCCGGCGGGAAACGTCTGGCGCTACGGCTACGACCTGCGTGGCCGCAAGATCCGCACAGACGACCCCGACCAGGGCACCACCGAGTACACCTATGACGACGAGGACCGAGTGCTGTCCGAAAAGGACTCACGCGGAGTCACTCTCGCCTTCGCCTACGACAAACTCGGCCGCAAGACCGCGCTGCACGAGGGGTCGCTGACCGGGCCCAAGCGCGCCGAATGGAAGTACGACACGCTGGCCGACGGCAAACCGGCCACCGGGATGGCCACGTCGTCCACCCGGTACGTGGACGGAAACGCCTACACCACAGCAGTCACCGCCATCGACGCGGCGAACCGGCCGACCAAGGCGGCCATCACCATCCCGCCGGTGGAGGGCAAGCTCGCACGGACCTACGAGTTCGAGACGAGCTACCACCAGGACGGCTCGGTGGCCACGGACAAGCGGCCCGCGGTAGGTGGCCTGTCCGACGAGACGCTGACCCACAAGTACAACCCGTTGGGCATGCCCACTGAGCTGTCCGGCAAGACCACGTATGTCACCGGCACCAAGTACAACCACTTCGACGAGGTGGAGCAGGTCACTCTCAACGCAGGCGGCAAGTGGCTGACCCACCGGTTCGACTACGAGGAGGGCACCCACCGGCTCCTGCGGGCGACCACCGATCGGGAGACCGGGCCGCAACGCCAGTCCGACGTCCGCTACGCCTACGACGAGGCCGGCAACATCACCCGCATCTCGGACACGCCGGGAGCCGACACCGGTATCGCGCCGGACACCCAGTGTTTCGGGTACGACTACCTGCGTCGCCTGAACTCCGCGTGGACACCGGGCAACGGCGACTGCGCCGCCGCGCCCACCGCCGCAGGCCTGGGTGGACCCGCGCCGTACTGGCACACGTGGGCGCTGGACAACGTCGGCAACCGCAAACAGCAGACCAAGACCACGCCGGACGGCAAGAAGACCACCAGTACGTACGGCTATTCGGCGCCAGGGCAGCCCCAGCCGCACGCCCTGCGATCGGTGACGACCACCGGTCCCACCGGCACCACCAGTGTCGACTCGTACGGTTACGACCCGAGTGGCAACACCACGGTGCGCAAGCGGGCGGGCACGGACCAGAACATGGAGTGGGACGCCGAAGGGCACCTGGCCAAGGTCACCGAGAACGGCAAGACCACCGCGTTCCTCTACGACGCCGACGGCAACAGGCTCATCCGCCGTGATCCGAACGGCACCACGCTCTACGTCGGCGAGGACGAGGTCCACCTCGACCAGAACGGGGTCGTCACGGCGACCCGTTACTACACCCACGCGGGCAAAGCCGTCGCCGTGCGCACCGCGAACGGCAAGCTGACCTGGCTCGGCGTGGACCACCACGGCACCGCCCAACTGGCGGTGGACGCCGACAGCCAGGACACCCAACGACGGTTGCTCACCCCGTTCGGGGAGGCACGCGGCACGGCACCGGCGTGGTGGCCGGGGGAAAAGGGATTCGTCGGCGGCACGATGGACAGCTCCACCGGCCTGACCCACCTCGGCGCCCGCGAGTACGACCCGGCCACAGGGCGGTTCGTCTCGGTCGACCCCGAGATCGACCACGAGGACCCGCAGCAGCTCAACGGGTACGCCTACGCCAACAACAGCCCGGTCACGTTCACCGACCCGGACGGCCGGTTCGGGTTCTCCTCGATCGTGCACGTGGCCAAGACGATCGTGCAGCCCGTGGTCAAGACGGTCGTCCAGCCGATCGTGCAGACCGCGTACCGGCACGTGGAAGCCGTCGTCGACGGCATGCACAAGGCGTGGACGGAGACCTACCAGTTCATCAAGAAGGTCGAGAAGCAGGTCACCGAGCACGTCAAGAAGGTCGTGCACGTCGCCAAGCGGGTGTACCACAAGGTGCAGCACAGCAAGGTGGCGAAGTTCACCCGCAAGGCGGTGAAGGTCACCAGGCACATCGCCAGCAAGGCGTGGAAGGGCGCGAAGTGGGTCGGCCGCAACTCGTTGCCGGGCGGGAAGATCTGGAAGGTCGCCAAGCTCGGGCTCGGCATCGCCGGGATGTTCGGCTGCGGGGTCTGTCTCGCCGCGTCCGCGGCGATGAGCGGGATCGACGCCGTGATCGCGGTGGCCAACGGCAACTACAAGGGCGCTGGGCTGGAGCTGTTGAGCATCGTCCCGGGTCAACGGGTGGCGAACGCGGCGGGACGGCTGTCCAAACTGGGCAAGGGCTTCCTCAGCCGTGGCCAGAAGGCGACACCGTGCAACAGTTTCGTGCCCGGTACGAGAGTGCTGATGGCCGACGGCTCCACGAAACGGATCGAGGACCTGAAACCGGGTGACCTGGTGCTGGCCACGAACCCGGAGACGGGGGTGACCGAGGTCCGGCCGGTGGTCGCCACGATCGTGGGCGAGGGTGAGAAGGACCTCGTCGAGCTCACTGTCGATGTCGACGGGGACACCGGTGCCCAGACGGCCACCGTGATCGCGACGGACGGACACCCGTTCTGGGAGCCGGATCTGAAGTACTGGGTACCGGCAGGTGAGCTGCACGCGGGTTCGCGGCTGCAGACCGCCGAGGGCAAGCAGGTACGGGTCGTCGCCACCCGGGCGTGGACGGCGAACCAGCGGGTGCGCAACCTGACAGTCGACGGTATCCACACCTATTTCGTACTGGCGGGGGACATCCCTCTGCTCAACCACAACAACTCCTGCCCGCACGGAACTCCGGGTGGTGCCGCGGCGTGCACTCGCTGTCGGCAGGCGAACGAAGATCCGGAGGGTGGTCGCTTCACGAGAGCGAAGGACATCGAGGACGCGGAGACCGCGAAGAGGAAGCAAGCGGAGGCCGTCTCGACGGTGGCGGACCACATCGCCAACCCGAAGGACAAAGTCAGTAACGATCCGGTGGCCGGAGCGGTACTGGGCGGCGTCATGATCGTCGCGGGTGTCAAGGCAGTACTCAAACGGCGGAAGGGGTAGGCGTGCTGAAATCCAGACGGGCGGCCACTGTGATGGTGGCGGTGGCCGCCGCGGGGATGTCCTTTTTGCCGCCACTCCCCAGCGCACAAGCCCTGCCCCCGACCGAAGCAGTGGATGAGGTCGCCGCGGCCACCATCGCACGGACCACGGGCAAACAGGTCGAGGTGACCGGTCTGCGCACCGAGACAGCCCGTGTCTTCGCGAACCCGTCCGGCACAAGGACGTTGGAGCAGTATCTGCTGCCTGTGCGGGCTCGGAAGGACAACGCGTGGGTTCCGGTGGACACCACCCTGGTTCGCGGTACCGACGGAGTAGTAGCGCCCAAGGCGACCGTGGTTGGCGTGAAACTGTCCGGTGGAGGCACTGGGCCATTGGTGACGGCAACCCTGCAAGGCAAGGAGATGTCGTTGTCCTGGCCCGGTGTGCTGCCGTCGCCGGAACTCTCCGGTGATACCGCCACCTATGCACAGGTGCTGCCTGGAGTAGACCTGAAGGTGCACGTGAGTGCTGCGGGGTTCGCCCCGGAACTGGTGATCCGCGACGCACAGGCGGCAGCCAACCCCGTGCTGCGCGGCTTCCGGTTCGAGACCGGTGAACGCGGCGCGGCGGCGTTCACCGGCGACGGGCAGCTGACCCGGCGGGAACAGCCGACGGAGTACCCGATGTCCCTCGGTACTTCGTTCGACGCCAAGCAGTACCGCCACACCCTGGTGAACGAGCGTGCGAAGGACACGCCGTACTGGGACGACGACCACAACCGGAAGGCTCTCCGGACGGGGTATCTGAACTGGGACGGCACCGTGGGGCGGTGGCGGTCGTTGTTCCAGATGAACACCGCCCAGCTGATCGGGACGACCGTGCGGAAGGCGTACGTCACGATGACGCTGGACCACTCCGCGTCGTGCGGGCCGACCCCCGTCGAGTTGTGGCAGACCAGGGAGATCGACCCGGCCAAGAAGCTGACGTGGAACAACAGCGTGCCAGGGCACTGGGTCAAGCAGCTGTGGACCGGCAAGGGCAACGCGAACGACGCCGGTGGGTGCGGCAAGTCCCAGCCGGACCTGCCCATGGCGTTCAGTTCACCGGCGTTGTTCGACGCGGTCCAGGGCGCGGCCGACCGGGGTGACGAGACCATGAGCTTCGGCCTGCGCGCGCAGAACGAACTCGACAAGAACCAGTGGAAGAAGTTCTTCCCCGCCACCGCGCACCTGCTGGTCGAGTACAACACCAAACCCCGCGTGCCGACGAGTCTGTCCACCGTGCCGCCCACGCCGTGCGGCACCGCCGAGGCGCCGACCGCGCTGAACACCTCGACGCCCGGCTTCTCCGCGGTGGCCAGTGACCCGGACGGCAGCAACGTATCCGGCCAGCTGGAGATCCTGCGCGCGGGTGCGGTGCTCACCACGCTGAACGGGGCCACTGTCGGCTCGGGAACGGCGTTCAGTTGGCCCACGCTGCCCGCCGGTGTGCTGCCGGAGGACCAACCGGGCACAGTTTTCGCCTACCGCTCGCGGCTCGTGGACCCGAGCAACACGTTCGGTCCCTACACCGAGACGTGTTACTTCACGGTGGACGTCGTGTCGCCGGGCAGCCCCACGGTCAGCTCCACCGACTTCCCCGACGGGGCAGCGGTCCGATGGGTCGGGGAGACCGGTTCGGTGTCCTTCACAGCGGCCGACAGCGACACCGCCGGGTTCGCCTACGGGTTCAGTCCCGAGGTGCCGCTGCGGGTCGCGGCCGATCACCAGGGCAAGGCGACCGTGCCGATCACGTTGTGGCCCGACCAGCCCGGTGGCACGTCCGGCATCCCGCAACGGCTGTACGTCCGCACAGTGGACCGTGCGGGCAACATGAGTTCGTCGGCACCGGAGTGGGAGGTCAACGCGAAGGCCCGTGCGGTATCGGCGAAACCGGTCAGGGGCGACACGAACGGGGACCGGCGGGCCGACGTGACGCAGGTGTTCGACCAGGGCCACGGGCGCACCGCGGTGTGGAACTTCCTGTCCCGCGACGGTGGGTTCGCCGGTGGCTACATCGGGTGGGACACGGGCGTCAACGGCGGGTTCCCGGCGACCACCACCCGGTCGGCCCGCGGTGACTTCAACGGCGACGGGCGGTCGGACGTGGCGATCTTCCGGGAGGATCCCGGCCAGAAGACAGGGCTGTACCTGCTGAACTCGGACGGCACGCAGATCCTGGCGGGCAGCGGCCCGGCGTGGACCGGCGACACCAGGTACCGGCTGTCCACCGCCCACGTGGTGGCCGGGGATTTCGACGGTGACGGTGACGACGACATCGGCGTCTTCCAGGGCTATGCCGGTGCGCAGACCAAGCTCTGGGTGCACACGTCGAACAAGGGTCAGTTCGCGGGTCCCGTGCAGCAGTGGGACAGTGGCGCGGGCAAGGCCGACGTCCGGGACTTCAGCCCGGTGGCCGGGGACTTCGACGGCGACGGCGATGACGACATCGGCGTGTTCCGCGGCTACCCGGACGACCAGACCAAGCTGTGGCTGCACACGTCGAACAAGGGCCAGTTCGCGGCGCCTGCGCAACAGTGGGACAGCGGACTGAGCATGTTCGACCGTGACCGGGCCCGGTTCCTCGTCGGCGATGTGGACGGTGACGCGGCCGGTAAGGACGAGGTCGTTGCGGTGTACGACAACGGCGACGCCAGCGCGCAGATGATCACGTTCAGCTCGGCAGGTGGTTCCTGGACGCACAAGCCGTGGTGGAGCAGCGGCGCCGAGCGCAGTTTCGAGATGTCCCGGGCCGTGCTCACCGCGGGTGACTTCACCGGTGACGGCCGAGCCGACGTCGCCGCCCTGTACGACACCGGCGACGGGCAACGCGCTCTGTACACGTACGCGTCGACTGGTACCGCTTTCGGCGGCAAACGCGTCGACTGGACCGGCCGGATCGGGGACGCCCGGCCCGCGGTCCACGTCGAAACCACCCGGAAGTACCGGCTGGTGGCGCGGCACAGCGACAAGTGCGTCGAAGTGCCCGCCGACAAGGTGAAGCTGCAGGCTGTCCCGTTGCAGCAGGCGGACTGCGTGGCCACCGCGAAGAACCAGACCTTCCTGGTGAAGCGGATCGGCGCCAGCCCGTACTACACCGTCGAGAACGCGGTCTCCGGCATGTGCGTGGACATCGCGGGCTGGTCCCACCAGGACAAGGCCGCCGTCCAGCAGTTCCCGTGTGGCAACGCCGGTGTGCCCAAGGCCAACCAGCAGTTCCGCCTCGAGTACGTCGACGGTGTCGGCCTGGACCTGGTGACCGAACTGCGGGCCGCGCACAGCGGCAAGTGTCTGGACGTCTCGGGCTACAGCCAGGACAACGGCGGCGTGCTCATCCAGTGGCGCTGCGGCGTCGTGGCCAAGACCAACCAGAGCTACTACCTGCGCGCGGAGCTCTGAACCCCGGTGAACCCGCCGTCCTGCGTGGTTGAGACACAGTGGCGGCGGGTAGCCACCGAGCGTGACCGGTTCTGCTATCGCCGTCCTCGACATCGACGGGACGCTCATCGACTCCAACTACCACCACGCGCTGGCCTGGTACCGGGCTCTGCGCCAGGTGGGCGAGGTGTGGCCGGTGTGGCGGCTGCACCGGCTGATCGGGATGGGAGGGGATCAGCTGCTGACCGCGTTGGGCGGTGAGGACCTGGAGCGCCGGGTGGGCGACGAGGCCCGGGAGCGGCAGGGCAAGGAGGCCGACGCGTTGCTCGACGAGATGGCGCCGTTGCCCGGTGCTCGCGACCTCCTGCTGGCCATCAAGGATCGTGGTCACCGGTTGGTGCTGGCCAGTTCCGCTCAGCAGCGCCACGTGGATGTGTTCTTGGACAAGCTGGATGCCCGCGACCTCGCCGACGCCTGGACGACCAGCGCCGACGTGGACGCGTCCAAACCGGCGCCGGACCTGCTGCACATGGCGCTGCACAAGCTGGGTGTACCGGCCGACGCGCCGAGTGTGATGGTCGGCGACTCGGTGTGGGACGTCAAGGCGGCAGGCCACGCCGGGATGCCTGCGATCGTCGTCCGTTCGGGTGGTTTCGGGGACGACGAGTTGCGGGACGCGGGTGCCGTCGCGATCTTCGACACGCCCGGCGACCTCGCTGCGGCACTGGACGACACCCCGCTCGCCTGACGCGGGCTCCCGGCTCATCTGCTGTGCGAGCTGTCGCCGACGAAGACCGCGGTGTCGGTTTCGTTTGTGGACTGTCGAGGCAGGGTAGACAGGTGCGGTGGACCAGAGCTCGAAGACGACGTTGAACCGCGTGGTCAGCACCCCCTTGCTGTTCTGGTTCATCCTCGGTGACATCCTGGGTGCGGGCGTGTACGTGCTCATCGGCGAAGTCGCTGGGCGTTCCGGTGGCGCCGTCTGGATGCCGCTGCTGCTGGCGTTGGTTCTCGCGATGTTGACGGCGTGCTCCTACGCCGAACTCGCCACCAAATACCCGCGAGCGGGTGGAGCCGCGCACTACTCCCAGCGCGCGTTCGGGCCGTTCGCGGGCTTCGTCGTGGGATTCTGCATGCTTGCGGCCGGTGTCGTGTCCGTCGCGGCCTTGGCACGCGGTTTCGCCGGTGACTACCTCGCCCAGTTCGTCCGGTTGCCCGTTCCGTTGGTAGCGGTGATCTTCCTTGTCGCCCTCGGCCTGATCAACGCCAGGGGGATCAAAGAGTCACTGCGGGCCAATGTGGTGGCGACCCTCATCGAGGTCGCTGGGCTCATCCTCGTCGTCGTGCTCGGCGCATGGGTGATGACGCGCGGTGACGCGGATCTGGCCCGCCTCGGCCAAGTCGGTGTGGCCGGTCAGGGCGCCGCCGCCGGGGTTCTGGCCGGTGCGGTCCTGGCGTTCTACTCGTTCGTCGGATTCGAGACTTCCGTGAACCTGGCGGAGGAGATCCGTGACCCCGCCGGGCCTACCCACGTGCGTTGCTCGCCGCGCTGAGTACTGCGGGAGTGATCTACGTGCTGGTAGGGGTCGTCGCCTCGGCGGTGGTTCCGACCGCGCGGCTGGCGGCGTCCAGCGGCCCGTTGCTGGAGGTCGTCCGTGCGGCAGGTGCCGTTCCGCTGTGGGTGTTCAGCGCGATAGCCCTCGTCGCCGTGGCCAATGGTGCGTTGCTGACCGGCATCATGTCGTCGCGGCTGGCTTATGGGATGGCGAGGGACGGAATGTTGCCTGGTACGTTGACGCGGCTGTTGCCGCGTCGGCGCACTCCCTGGGTGGCGATCGTTGCCACCACTGCGTTGTCGGCCGTGCTGGCCTTGACCGGATCGGTCGCTGTCCTGGCATCGACTCTGGTGCTGTTGCTGCTCGTGGTTTTCCTCGCTGTCAACGCCGCGGTTGTGTTCCTGCGTGACAAGGACAGCGACAACGACCATTTTCGCGTGCCTCTCGTGATTCCGATCCTGGGCATCGGATCGTGTGTCCTGTTGTTCACCCAGATCGAGGGCGCGGTGTGGGTGCGGGGGCTGATCCTTCTCGCCGCCGGGCTTGTTCTCGGGTGGGTCGCCGCCAAGCGTCACTGACCCGCCGTCGACGGGTTTTGGTGGCCTGTCGACTCGAGATCAACAACCGCCACGCGACGGCGTAGCCTTGGCAGCACAGCCATCCAGACGAGGGTGGCGCCGCAGCCGTACGCGACGGCGATCGTGACACTCATCGAGAGCGGAGTGGTTCCGCTCAACGACACCAGTGGCGCCACCACCGGACCGATCGCGAACGAGGAGGTGCCCAGCAGCGCGGCGGCTGTTCCGGCCCGCTCGCCGTGATCGGCCAGTGCGAGAGCGGACCCGTTGGCCTGTGACCCACCGGCGGTGAACATCATCAGCGCCAACGGAATGAGCACGCCGAACAACCCGGCGTCGAGCAGCACTGACACCAGCATCGCCAGCGCCGACAGCGCGGTGGTGGTCGCGCCGATCACGTACATCCGCGTCGGCCCGGCGCGGCGCACCACCGCCCGGTTGACCTGGGCGCCGATCACCGACATGACGGCGTTGGCGGCGAAGCAGAGACTGAACACCTGTGGTGACAACGAGAAGCTGTCCTGTAGGACGAAGCTGACCGAGGCGAGGTACGTGAAGAACGCGACGCCGCCGAACATGCTGACCAGCAGGAACCACGGGAACACCGGGTCTCGTAGCACAGTCCGGAACTCGCGTGTGCGGCCACGTGTACCGGACGGCCGTGTCTCCGGGAGGGAGGTGGCGGCCAGGATGAACAACGCGACCCCGACGCCCGCCAGCACGACGAAGATCCCACGCCAGTCCATCACCGTCGCGAGCTGGCCGCCGACGACCGGCGCCACGATGGGCGCGATCGCGCCGACCGTGGTCAGCATGACCAGCAACCGCACCAGCTCGGCGCCTTCGGCCACGTCACGGGCGACAGCCAGCGAGATCACGATTCCCGCCGAGCCGCACAGCCCTTGCAACAGCCGGGCCACCAGCAGCAGTTCGATTGTCGGCGCCACGGCACACAGCAACGACAGCACCGCGAACAGGCCTGTGCCGACGAGCAACGGCGTGCGCCTGCCGAACCGGTCGCTGAGCGGGCCCAGGACCAGTTGGCCGAACGCGAGACCGAGCATGCACACCGACATCGTGGCCTGCGCGAGGCTTTCCGTGGTGTGCAGGTCGGTGGCCAGACTGGGCAACGTGGGCAGGTAGAGGTCCATCGAGATCGGCCCGAAGATCTCCAGCAGGCCGAGGACGACCGCGATCCGGAGTTTGCTCACGGGGCCCGCAGGATCCTTCGCAACCACGACAACCGTGCCGCGGCGGCGGCACGGGAGACCTCGGCGCCGGGCGAGAAGCCCGCGAACCCGTGGTATCCGCCCGCCCACACGTGCAGTTCGGCCTGTCCGCCGGTGGCCCAGATCCGCAGTGCGTACTCCGTCGCCTCGTCACGGAAGATCTCCGCGGCGCCGACGTCGATGTACGCGGGCGGCAGGTTCGACAAGTCCGTGGCCCTGGCCGGAACCGCGTACGGCGAAGCGTGCTCGGTGCCGCGCAACGAGCCGAGCAGCGCGTTCCAGCCCGTGTCGTTGTTGTTGCGGTCCCACGCACCGATCCCGTCGTACTGCCGCGTCGACACCGACTCGTTGCGATCGTCGATCATCGGGCACAGCAGCATCTGGCCCATGATCGACGGCCCGCCGAGGTCCCGTGCCATCAACGCCACCCCGGCCGAGAGCCCACCGCCCGCACTGGCCCCGGTCACCACGATCCGGCCGGGGTCGACGCCCAGTTCTGCCGCGTTGTCCACCAGCCACACGAGGCCCGCGTAGCAGTCCTCGACGGCGGCGGGCGCGGGGTTCTCCGGAGCCAGCCGGTATTCGACCGACACACCGACCGCGTTGAACAGCAGCACGTCGTCGATGAGCCCGTCGACGCCGAAGAACCGGTTGCCCAGCACCATTCCGCCGCCATGGATGCTGTAGAACGCGGGCGCGTCCGTCACGCCGCCCCGCGGCCGGATGATCGTCAGGACGATGTCGGGCGCACCCGGCGGGCCGGGCACCGTGCGGTCCTCGACGTCCACCGGCCGGTCGCCCACCATCTGGTCGATCGGCGGGATGATGGTGGCGAAGTGGGCCCGGTTGGCCAGGATCGTGTCGGCGCGCAGCGGGATCCGCTCGACCAGGTCGAGGAACGCGGCCAGGCCGGGCTCCAGCTCCGGGTCGTACGGCACGGGTGTGGTCATTGGGTCAACCCCAGTACGCGGCGCAGCCACGAGTTGCGCGTCCGCAGCGCCTCATGGCTGATCGGCCAGTCCGGGACGTAGAGGTCGAACCCGTGGAACGCGCCGCTCCACACGTGCAGCTCGGCCTGTCCGCCGGTGGCCCAGATCCGCAGCGCGTACTGGGTGTCCTCGTCGCGGAACGGCTCCGCGCTGCCCACCTCGATGAACGCCGGTGGCAGCCCGGACAGGTCGGTGGCCCTGGTCGGCGCCGCGTACGGGGACACGGCGTCGGTCCCGACGGCGTCGCCGAGCAGCGACTGCCAGCCCGCGGCGTTCGCCTCCCGCGTCCACGTGCCGATCCCGCTGTACTGGTGGCTCGCGACGGTGGTGTTGGTGTCGTCGATCATCGGGCACAGCAGCAACTGCCCGGCCAGGCGCGGCCCGCCGCGGTCGCGTGCCAGCAACGCGACGCCCGCGGACAGCCCACCGCCCGCGCTGCCGCCCATGACCACGATCCGGTCGGGGTCGATGCCCAGCTCGTCCGCGTTCTCGACCGTCCACACCAGACCCGCGTAGCAGTCCTCGACGGGTGCCGGGTGCGGGTGTTCCGGTGCCAGCCGGTACTCGACGTTGACCGCGACCACACCCAGTTCCAGCACGAGCGCCAGCAGCCGGGACACGTCCATGTTGCGGTGGCCGACCATCATCCCGCCGCCGTGGATGTTGTACAGGGCGGGCACCGGTCCTTGCCGGTCGCGCGGCGAGAGGATCGTGACCGCCAGGTCGGGTGCGCCGACCGGGCCGGGAACGGTCCGTTCGACGACGTCGACGGGCGCGTCGCCGACCACCTCGGCGGCGGGCGGGAACATCGAGGCCATGGCCTGGCGCATGGCCGGGACCGTCTCCGGGGTGTACGCCGGGGCGTCCTTCGGCACGATCTCGTCCAGCGCGGGCTCGATGTCCGGGTCGAAGGGGACCGGGGGATGGGTCACGACGAGCTCCTCACTCATGAAGTCACGGCCCTTCCGGGTCGACAACGCCACGGTCGGCCCAGAACGGCTCGACCAAAGCACGCAGCTCGTCGGCACCAACCTGCTCGACGAGGTCGACCGCGGCGAGGTTGTCCTCGAGTTGCGCCAGCTTGGTCGCGCCGAACAGCGTGGTGACGTTGGCGGGGTGGGTCAGGGTGAAGGCGACCGCCAGGCGTGCCGCGCTTGTGCCGAGCTTCTCGGCGAGTTCGACCAGACCGGCTGTCGACCGGGCGATCGCGTCCCGGACAGCGCCGGGGTCCCGGCCCACCTCGCGAGTCAGGTCCGTGCGGCCGGTGAGGATGCCTCCTTCGAGCACGTCCGAGGCCTGCATCGTGAAGCCTTCGGCGAACAGCTTGGCGAACGGTTCACCGTCCGGAATGGACCGCCGGGCCACGCTGTACTTCAGCTGCGCGATCTGCGGGCCGTCGACTCCGCGTGCCGCGGCGATCTCCCGCAGTGCGCGGATGTTCGTCGCCGACCAGTTGTTGACGCCCCACGCGCGGACCAGCCCGGCACGGGCCAGCCCCGACAGGTCGTCGACCAGGTCCTCCAGTTCGACCTCGGCGTCTCGCAGGTCGCCGAGGATGACCAGGTCCGCGTAGTCGAATCCGCCACGCAGGAAAGCGTTGGTGAGCTGGGGCCGGAACCCGCGCTCGTCGTCGAAGCCCTCGATCCAGAGCTTCGCCGAGACCAGGTACTCCTCGCGCGGGATGCCCGACGCGCGCATGATCGCGCTCCAGAGCACGTCGGTGAACACCGGCGCCATCCCGGGTATGCCGTAGACGCCGACGTCGAACAGGTTCACGCCTGCCGCGACCGCGGTGCGGATCATGGTGACGGCGTCGGCGAAGTCCATCCGGTCGTAGGTGTGCCACGAGCCGAGTGACAGCTGTGACACCTCCACATCGGACGTTCCGACGCGGCGGCGGGGCAGCGAGGTCATTGATGACACAGTGCCTCCTTCTCGGGAGTGGTGGTCAGTCGAGACGGGGGTCGATGACGGCCTTGACCTCGTCAAGGCGTTGCATCGCGGCGATCCGCTCGGAGGCGGCCGACAGGCCGACGGGCGCGCCGAACAGCGAGTCCCACGGCATCCGGTCGCCGAACGAGCGGAAGAACTCGATCGCGTTGTGGTAGTCGGCGATGTCGCCGTTGAGCGAGCCGACGACAGTGAGTTCCTTGCCCATCAACGCGCCCAACGGCACGGGCACGTCGTTCGGGCCGGTGGTCCCGACGATGACGACGGTCGCGCGTTGCGCGGCCATCGCCACGGCCTCGTGACCGACCGATGGCGCTCCGGCGAAGTCCAGCACGAGATCCCCGCCGTGCCCGTCGGTGAGCTCGTGGACACGGTGGACGGTCTCGCCGTCGGCGATGTCCACTGTGGCGTCGGCGCCGAACTCCCCGGCGAGCCGCAGTCGTGACGTGGGCGCGCCGACCGTGATCACCGTTCCGGCGCCGGAGATCCGGGCGACGGCCGTCGCGAACAGGCCGAGCGCTCCTGATCCCTGTACGACGACACGGGACCCGGGCGTCACGCCACCGGCTCGCGCGAACGCCCGTAACACCGTCTTGGCCGCGCAGCCCGCCATCGCCGCCCACGTGTCGGGGATTTCGTCCGGTAGCAGCAGTTTCGCGGCGTTCGGCACGACGTACGCGTACTCGCACAGCCCGGCGGTGGCGAACGGGTGCACGTCCGAGCGTTGCAGGAACCCGTAGCCACGGCGGGAGCAGGCGACGGGCTCGCGGAGGACCGAGCAGCCGTAGCACTCGCCGCACGTCGACTCGGACCACCCGATGCGGGCACCGACCGGGATCTCCCGGCCCAGTGCGTCACGGGTGTCCGGTCCGGTCGCCACGACCTCGCCGACCATCTCGTGGCCGAGGACCATCGGCAGCATGCCGGGGAAGGACATCTTGCCGGACCAGATCTCCACGTCCGTGCCGCAGAGCGTGGCGCACGAGACGCGCACCAGCGCGGCGCCGGGTTCGATCTCCGCGGGCAGCAGGAGTTCGGCCATGTGCAGGGGTTCACCGTGTTCGGTGAGCACCGCCGCACGGGTGGAGGTCGGGACGGTCATCGGGCTCCTTCCGCCGCATCGCGGATGTGGATGTGCGCGACATGGCCGCGTGATGGGTTAGTCTACGTGCGTCGACAAAAATGTCGAGACCCCAGAACACATCGGGAGCGTCTGTGCCGAAACCAGTCGCGGACTTGGTCCTGCGCGGCGGACCGGTCCACACCTTCGCGGGCCCGGAAGCCCAGTCCGGCACGGCGCTGGCTGTCCGGTCCGGACGCGTCCTGCGCGTCGGCGCCGACGCGGACGTGCGTGACCTGATCGGCCCGGGTACCGAGGTCGTCGACCTCGCCGGACGGGCGGTCATCCCGGGGATCAACGACGCCCACCTGCACGCGACGTGGCTCGGCGCGTTGTGGCCGGACACCCTGTTCGGCGACCACGCGGCTCCGGGCCCCGGTCCGGATCGTCCTCTGTGCACGCCGGAGGAACGCCGATCCGCCATCCTCAAGGCCGGGGATCTGCTGGCGCGGCTGGGGATCACCAGCTACACCGAGCCGGGCCTCGGTCCGGGTGAGGACGCGGGCAGCGCCGGGGCGTTCGGAATGTCCGTTGTGGAGCAGTACCGGAGCCTTGCGGCCGAGGGGCTGTTGCGCGCCCGTGTCACGGCGCTGTGGCTGTACGGCGAACTCGACGGTCCCAGCACCCTGGACGACTACCGGGCCGGGTTGGCCGCGCTGGGTGGCGGCGATTCCGACCCGGCGACGCTCAACTTCGCCGGTGTGAAGATCTTCGCCGACGGCATCCCGCCCATGCAGTCGGCCTACACCCACCACTGCTACGCCGACGGGTCGCACGCGGAACTGCTCGTCGCGGGCGAGGACGACGCCGAGCGCGAGCAGAACCTGACCACGATGATCATCGAGGCCCACCACGCCGGACTCCAGGTGGGTGTGCACGCGACAGGTGACCGCGCGATCGAGCTCATGCTGGACGCCGTGGAACGCGCCCGCGCCGAGCGCGACGTGGACCTGCGCCACTACGTGATCCACGGCGACATGGTGAATCCCGCCCAGTTGAAGCGAATGGCCCGGCTGGGCGTCGGCCTGTCGACGCAGGCGGGGATCGCGGTCCGGACCGCGGGCGCTGTCGGTGCTGTCCTGGGGGCGGATCGTGCGCGGAACACGTGGCCGTTGCGGGAAACCCTGGACGTCGGCATCCCGCTCTGCCTCACCTCCGACGCGCCCGTCCTGCCGCCCGACTGGCGCCGCGAGATCGCCGCCGCCGACGAGTGGATGGGGCCCGCCGACGACCCACGCGACCGCGTGGAGACGCTGCTGCGGTGCTACACCGTGAATCCCGCTCGTCAGGACGGTGCGGAGACGTGGAAAGGCACGCTCGCCGAAGGAATGGTGGCCGATCTCTGTGTGCTGGCTGCGGATCCGTTGACAGTGACGGCCGCCGAACTGCCCGATGTGGACGTCGACATGACCGTCCTCGGCGGGCGCGTGGTCCACCAACGGTAGCCCCCACCCCCGGCCGTTGTGCAACCAATGTGGCCTTCGTAGCGCCAGACGCAACGAAGGCCACATTGGTTGCACAACGGCCGGGGGGTGGGATCAGGTGAGCAGCTGGCCGCCGTCCACGGGCACGCTCGTGCCGGTGATGTGGGCGGCGCCCTCGCTGGCCAGGAACATCACCGCCGAGGCCACGTCTTCGACGGAAGCCATCTGCCGCAACGGAATTCTGCTCACCCATGCCGCACGAGCCGCGGATCCCTCCGGCATCCCCGCGGCCAGCATGGGCGTGAGCACCGGTCCTGGGGCGACTGCGTTGACGCGGATGCCGTGCTCGGCCAGCTCGACGGCCGCCCAGCGTGTCAGCGCGTCGACGGCGGCCTTGCTGCTTTCGTAGCCGCCCATGCCGGGGGTCGGCTGGCGGCCGCCGATGGACGACAGATTGACGATCACACCCCGCCTGCCGCCCGCGACCATCCTGCGTGCCACCTGCTGTGTCATGAGGAACGTGCCGTGGACGTTCGTGCGCAGGATCTGGAGCATGTCCGGCGCGGGCAGTTCCAGCAGCCTGCCGTGCACGCTGAGCAGGCCCGCGTTGTTGACCAGCACGTCGACCGGGGCGACTTCGTCGAGTGCCTTGGCGATCGACGTGTCGTCGGTGATGTCCATGGTCACGCCGCGCACGCCGAGCGCCGCCGCGGCGTCGTCGACGCCGTCGATGTCGGCGACGACGACGTCATCGCCCGCTTTGGCGAAGGCCGTCGCGATCGCGCGGCCGATCCCTCCGGCTCCTCCGGTGACCAGGACGGTACGGGTGGCGGTCATCAGCGGTCCCTTCCACGGGGTGGACTTTATTGTCTATGTTCGTAGAAAATAAACCCCTTGTACCCCAGGAGGAAACAGTGCGCTACCGCCAACTTGGGATCCGGGAGGTGCCCGTGCTGTCGTTCGGCTCGTGGCACACGTGGGATCGGATGGAGTTCGACGAGGCCGTGGCCATGATCGTCCGCGCCGCCGAGCTCGACTGCGCCTTCTTCGACGTCGCCCACTACGACATGGGCCCGCACGCCGAGAACTCCCGGACGGACCTGATCTTCGGCAAGGCGGTCCGCGAGGCGGGCCTGGCCCGCGCGGACTGGCTCTACTGCGGCAAACTGTGGCTCTGGGACTATCCCGGTACCGGTTTCGCGCAGCAGATGACCACTTCGCTCGAGCGGGTCGGCGTCGAGCACGCCGACATGGTCGTCGTCGGCGACTACTTCGGCGACCTCGACGTCGAGCGCGTGGTCGCGGATGTGGCCGAGGAGATCGCGGACGGGCGGTTCACCACCTGGGGCGTGAACAACTGGAAGTACGCCGACCTGCGAGCCGCTGTCGACATCGCACACCGCCGTGGCCTGGTGCCCCCGGCTTTCGCCCAGCTCAAGTACGGGCTCGTGCGGCGATCCATGGCCGAAGGCGGTTGCTACAAGCCGCTGTTCGACTCCGGTGAGCTGGCGTTGCAGGCGTCCGACGTGTTCGAAGGCGGTATCCTGGTGGGCAATTCCCAGCCCGGTCGCAAGATCGGGGCGGATGTCGGCGGGATCAGGGAGAAGATCGTCGACGTCCGGCCGCGCGTGCGGGACATCGCCCGTGAGCTGGACACCACCCCGGCGCGTCTGGGAATCGCCTTCTGCCTGGCGAATCCGGCGACGGCCAACGTGTTGGTCGGCGCCTCGCGCCTCGCCCAGCTGGAGGACAACGTCGGCGCGGTGGAGCTGCTCGACCGGGTCGGTGCGGAGCGGATCCGTGCGCTCACCGGCGATTTGTGGCTGGACCGGGAAGTCGCGGCGGACGGCACCTGGTGACCGCCGCGCTTTTTGTCTACAGTCGTAGAAACTCCCGAGAGGTCAACTGAGAGGGGCCAACGATGGCCGCACCAACCCCGGACCGCATCGTCGACATCGCCATCGGTTACATGGGGGCGAAACAGCTGTTCGCGGCGTCCCGGATCGGACTGTTCCGCGCGCTCGCCGACGGTCCGCAGACGGTCGCCGAGATCGCGGGCGCCACGGGCGTCAGCGAGCAGATGGCTCGGATCCTCGCCGACGCGATGAACGCACAAGGGCTGCTCGACCGCGCGGACGGCCGCTACAGTCTCGCCGATGACGCGGCCGCCTTCCTTGGCGGTCAGTCAACGACGGACTTGGCTCCCTTCCTGACATTCCTCAACGAGATCAGCTACGGCCACTGGTTGCAGTTCGACGCCACAGTGGACACGACCAAGCCCGGTGACCTGCAGATGGACGACGCCCGGTGGGCGACGTTCATGGCGGGCGTGATGCGTTACAACGCACTGCATGCCAGCATGCTGGCTCGTGAGTTCGACTTCGCGCCGTACAAGTCCATGGTGGACCTCGGCGGGCTGTCCCCGGAGTTCGCCATCGGCGCCATGCGGGCGAATCCCGACCTGGCGGTGCGGTTCGTCTTCGCCCCGATGGCCACCCAGGGCATCACCGACGCGCTGGTGGCGGCCGGGTTGGCCGACCGCGCGACGATCGAACCGGCGGAGACCGAGTCGGCCGCGCCCGGTGGTGAGCACGACATCGTCATGGTCAACCACGTGGTACACCGGTTCACGCCCGAACAGAACCGCAAGATCCTCGCCAACGCCCGTGCCGCGGCGGGCCCGGGGGCCACGCTGCTGTTGCTGGACTTCTTCCTGGACGACGACGAGCGGCAGCGGCCGATCGACGCGCTGCACGCGGGGGAGTACTTCGTCATCGACGGAACGATCGTGTACCCCGAGGCCGAGGTGCGTGCGTGGCTCGAGGAAGCGGGCTGGCGGCCGCGTGATGTCCTGGCTTTGCCTGGCAGTCCGCGCGTACTGGTTGCCCACGCGGTCTGAAGTTGGATCTTTTCCTGATGGCGCAAAGATAACGGCTGGTCATCGACCCGTTGATTTTTTTGCCGACAGTCGTAGACTATCCCGCACGACGGGTGAGCCAGATCTCACCACTGGCTTGACGAGCCCGCGGGGGCGATGCCCGACCCGCCACCGGTGGGTGTGTGATTCCCGCAGGCAGCCCAGCTCCCCGAAAGAAGGACTCGATGACGAGGACACTGACAGCGGCGCTGGTCGCGGTGGCCGCTGCCGCCGCGCTGGCCGGATGCACCAGTTCCAGCGGCGACACCGGCGGCGGGGGCGCTGGTGCGGACGAGTTGAAGGCGGGTGTGTTCCTCGACGTCACGTCGTGGGACCCGGCGAACGCCGACATCGGTTTCGACGGGCCGTACCTGTCCGCCGTGTACGACCCGCTGGTGGCGCTCGACAAGGACGCCAAGCCGGTGCCCGCGCTGGCGACGTCATGGGAGTGGTCGGCCGACCGGCTGACCCTCACCATGAAGCTGCGTGACGGGGTCACGTTCGACGACGGGCAGAAGTTCGACGCCACCGCCGCGGTGGCGAACCTCCAGCACCTGAAGTCGGGTGTCCGATCCGGACAGGCGTACCTCAACGTCGCCAGCGTCGGCGCCAAGGGCGCCGACTCGGTGGAGATCAAACTGTCCAAACGGGACGACGCGCTGCTGTACTTCATGGGTCTCGGCCGCAGCTGGATGGTTTCCCCCGCGGCCATCCAGGCCAACTCGCTGGCAGGCGGCCCGGCCGGGTCCGGGCCGTACACCTACGACAAGGCGGCGTCCCAGCCGCAGTCGCAGTACGTGTTCACCAAGAAGCAGAACCACTGGGACAGCGGGACCTACCCGTTCCCGACGGTCCGGCTGTTCCCGATCACCGACCAGACCGCCAGCTTCAACGCGATGCTGTCCGGCCAGCTCAACGTGCAGTTCGCCAACGCGGCCAACAAGCCGAAGGCGCAGGAGAACGGCTGGAACATCGCGCAGAAGGCGTCGTCGTGGGTCGGCGTGCAGTTCGCCGACCGGACCGGCAGCCAGGTCAAGGCGCTCGGCGACCAGCGCGTCCGCCAGGCGATCGCCCTCGCCTTCGACGCCGCCGGGATCCTCAAGGCGGTCGGCAACGACGCGGGCACCGTCACCGACCAGCTGTGGCCGGTGCACAGCCAGATCTACGACAAGGCGCTGAGCACCAAGTACCAGAACGACAAGGCCAAGGCCAAGCAACTGCTCGCCGACGCGGGGTATCCGAACGGCTTCACCGTGAAGATGCCGATGTCGCCGATCTTCGCCGCGTGGCAGCCCGCCGCCAACCAGACGTTCGGCGAGTTGGGCATCAAGGTGGAATGGCAGGACATGGCGATGCCGGACTACCAGAAGAACGCCCCGACGTACCCGATGTTCCTCGCGGTGATCGCCATGGACGGCAACGACATGGCCACGCTCACCGACCAGGTCACCTCGGCGCAGTGGTACAACCCGAACCCGTCGGTCGACGCGTTCCCCGAGGTCAAGGCCCTGGTTCAGCAGGCGGAGCGCGCCGAGCCCGGCCCGGCGCAGTCCGACCTGCTCAAGCAGCTCAACACCAAGCTCGTCGACCTGGCCTGGTGGGATGTCTGGTACCAGGCCGACAACATCTACTTCAGCGTCAAGGGGATCACGGTCACGCCGGTCACCGGCATGATGTTCCCGACGTTGCGGTTCATCCAGCGCGGCTGACGCGCCCGTCCAGCGGCCGGTCCGTCCACTGTGTATATCCATTGCGGACGGGCCCGCCGCCGAGGGAGTCGGAAATGCTGACGTTCATCGCCAGACGCCTGGTGTCCGGGATCGTGCTCCTCGTGGTCGTCACGAGTGCGACGTTCTTCCTCGCGCACCTGGCAGTCGGCGACCCGACCGCCGGACTGCTCGGCAACAACGCGACCCCTGCCCAGCAGGACGCGCTGCGCGCCAAGATCGGCTACGACGACCCGCTGCTGACCCAGTTCGGGAGCTGGTTCTCGCACGCGGTCACCGGCGACTTCGGCACGTCGTGGCGCAACTTCCAGCCGGTCGCCGACCAGATCGCCCTGCGCGTGCCGGTGACACTGTCGGTCGTCGTGTTCGCGACGCTGCTGGCCGCGGTGCTCGGCCTCGTCGTCGGCGTGGCCACCGGCCTGCGGCCCGGCGGCCTGCTCGACCGCGGCCTCAAGCTCGCGTCCGTCGTGCTGTTCGCGCTGCCCGGTTTCTGGGTGAGCCTGGTGCTGGTGACGTGGTTCGCCATCCAGCTGAAGTGGTTCCCCGCGATCGGGTACGTCTCGCCGGACCGCTCGGTCGGCGACTGGTTGCGCTCCATCACGCTGCCGTCGGTGTCGCTGGCGCTCGGCGCGATCGTGATGGTCGCCGAACAACTGCGCAACGGCTTCCTCCAGGTCGCCAACCAGGACTTCGTCCGCACGCTGCGCGCCCGTGGCCTCTCGCACCGGCGCGTGACGACGCACGTGCTGCGCAACGCCTCACCCGCCGCGCTGACTGTCCTTGCGCTGATGTTCGTCGGCCTGCTGGGTGGCGCGATCGTCGTGGAGATCGTGTTCAACCTGCCCGGTATCGGCAGCCTGACGCAGTCGGCGTCGCAGATCGGCGACATCCCGATCCTGCTCGGCCTGACCGCCGTGACAGTGGTGTTCGTCGTCATCGTCAACTTCCTGCTCGACCTCGTGCTCGGGTGGGTCAACCCGAAGGTGCGCGAGCGATGACCGCAGCCCCGTTCCCCGCCACGCTGGCGCCCGTCAAACGGATCTCGTTGTGGCGCCGCTACTCGCGGCGCCCGCTCGGCGTCGTCGCGCTCGCCGTGTTCGCGATCGTGGTGGCCGCCGCGGTGCTCGCGCCGTGGCTGGCGCCGTTCGACCCGAACTTCGTCGACTTCAAGATCACGCACGCCCCGCCGGGCGACGGGCATCCGCTCGGCGGTGACTCCGCCGGGCGCGACATTCTCAGCCGCCTGTTCTTCGGCGCACAGACCACGTTGTACGGCGCGGTGATCACGTGCGTGGCGGGTCTTGTCCTCGGCGTCCCGGCCGGTGTGAGTGCCGGCTACTTCGGCGGCACCGTGGACCGGGTCTGTTCGTGGATCAGTGACGCGCTGCAGTCCGTGCCCGGCATGATCGTGCTGCTGGTGGTCGCCGCGGGCACGGGCCAGAACTTCTCCGTGTTGATGGTGGCCCTGGGTGTGTTCCTCGCCCCTGGTTACTACCGGATCGCGCGGGCTCGTGCTTTGGCGGTGCGCAAGGAGCCCTACATCGACGCCGCCCGAGTCGCGGGCGTGACGAACGGCCGTATCCTGCGCACACACATGCTGCGTGCGGTGTACGCGCCGATCATCGTGCAGACCGCGCTGACCGCCGGGATCGCGATCGGCATGCAGGCGGGCCTGCAGTTCCTGGGCATCGGCTCCGCGTCCACGCCGAGCTGGGGCCAGATGATGAACGACGGCTTCCAGAACATGCTGACCTACCCGCTGATCCTGCTGTGGCCGTCGATCGCGCTGGGTGTCACGATCGCCGCGCTGGCGTTCATCGGTTCCACGCTGGCCGACCTGGTCAGTGTCCGCGTCGAACAGCCCACGCGGCGCGGCCTTGCCCGTCTCCGCCAGGCCCTGGCCGCACCCGCCGACCTGCCTGACCGGACACCGAGCGGTACGCACGCACACCAAGCGGAGGACTGTGCGCTGCGCATCGAGAACCTGCGTGTCGGGTACTCGACGCCGACCGGGGTGAAGGAGGTGGTCCGCGGCGTGTCGCTGGACGCGGCGCCCGGCGAGGTGCTGGGTATCGTCGGTGAGTCCGGCTCGGGCAAGACGCAGACCATCTTCTCGGTGCTCGACCTGCTCCCGCCGGGCGGCACGGTGGTCGCCGACGGTATCTGGGTCGGCGGTGAGGAAGTCGGTCACCTCTCGCGCAAGGACCGGGCGGCGCTGCTCGGCCGCAAGATCGGTTACGTCCCGCAGGAGCCGATGACCAACCTGGACCCGTGCTACCCGATCGAACGACAACTGGTCGAACCGCTGCGGCACGTGCACGGCCTGTCCAAGGCCGACGCCGCCAAGCGAGCCAGGGAAATCCTCGTACGGGTGGGCATCACGGACCCGGACCGCGTACTGGCCGCCTATCCGCACCAGATCTCCGGCGGTATGGCCCAGCGCGTGCTCATCGCCGGTGCCGTGGCGGGGCAGCCGTCCCTGCTCGTCGCCGACGAGCCGACGACCGCGCTCGACGTCACCGTGCAGGCCGAAGTCCTCGAACTGCTCAGGGAACTGCAGCGGGAGTACGGCATGGCGCTGGTGATCGTGACGCACAACTTCGGTGTCGTCGCGGACATCTGCGACCGCGTGGTGGTGATGAAGGACGGCAGGGTGGTGGAGACGGGCCCGGTCGAGCAGATCTTCCGCCGGCCTGAGGACCCGTACACGGCCGAACTGATCGCCGCGTCACTCGACGACGCCGAGGGCCGCGACGAACTGGACGAGAAATGGCAGGCGCGAAGCGTGGCGCAGGACGGTGTGCGATGAGCCCGCTGCTGGAGATCGACGACGTCGTGGTCGACTACCGGCTGCGCGGCCGGACCAAGTTCCGCGCACTGAAGGGCGTGTCGGTCACGGTCGGGCCGGGGGAGTGCGTCGGCCTGGTCGGCGAGAGCGGCTCCGGCAAGTCCACACTGGGCAAAGCCGTGCTGGGGCTGGCCGCCGTGGCATCCGGCCGGATCACGTTCGACGGCACGGACATCACGCACGCCCGCGGCGCCGCGCGGCGACGGCTGGCCAGCGACATCCAGGTGGTGTTCCAGGATCCGTACGGTTCGCTCGATCCCACGATGACCGTCGGCGAGGTGCTCGCCGAGCCGCTGGTGGTCGCTGGGACGACTCGTACCGACGCGCGCGCGGTTGTCGCGGAGATGCTCGACCGCGTGCGGTTGCCCGCGGATGCCGTGCACCGGTATCCGAGCGAGTTCTCCGGCGGGCAGCGCCAACGGATCGCGATCGCGCGGGCGCTGGTCCGCCGTCCGCGGTTGATCGTGTGCGACGAGCCGGTCAGCGCGCTCGACCTGACCACCCAGGCCACGATCCTGGACCTGTTCCTCGACCTGCAACGGGAGACCGGTGTGTCGTATCTGTTCGTTTCGCACGACCTCGGTGTGGTGCGCCGCCTCTGCCACCGCGTGGCCGTCATGTACCAGGGGGAGATCGTCGAGACGGGCTCGGCCCGTCAGGTCACGCAGGAGCCCGAGCACCCGTACACGCAACGGCTCCGGCTCGCCTCACCCGTCGCCGACCCGGCTCGCCAGGCCGAACGCCGCTCAACGTGGCTCGGTCTGCGCGACCCGGCCTGACTAGAATAAACAGTCATGCCGAGGGTCATCGACCACGATCAGCGACGTCGAGAGATCGTCGAAGCCGCCAAGAAGCTGATCATCGAAGGTGGTTTCGAGGCGGCGACGATGCGCAGCATCGTGACGGCCGCCGGGTACGCCAACGGCGCGTTGAAGCACTACTTCGACAGCAAGGACGCCATCATCGCGGCGACGTTCGAGAGCGTCCTGCACGAGACCGAGCAGCACATGTCCGCACTGGATCCGGACCTGAGCCCGGCGGACTCGCTGCGCGGGTTCGTCGAGGCGGCCATGCCGCTGGATCCGCACCGGATCAGGTCCGGCCGCGTGCTGCTCGTGCTGTGGGAGCACTCGGTGTCCAATCCGGACCTCGCGCGCCAGTACCGGGATCTGCTCACGACCTGGCGGGTGGAGTTGTGCCGCCGGATCGCGGAGGCGCGGGGCAAGGACGAGTCACCGGACGCGCCCGCCGTCGGCGTCATCGCGGACGAGATCGTCTCGGTCGCGATCGGGGCCAACGTGGCCAGCCTGATGCACCCGGTCGGCGACCTGATCGACCGCCACGGCGCGTACGTCGACGCGTTGATGGAGCGAATCGTCGGCTGACAGTCCCAGTGGGGTAACGGGACCTGGACCACACGGACCCGTTTGTCTACGCTCGTAGACATGTCTGCTCTTCCCGTGACGCACACCAGACCAACCGGCCCCATCGCCGGACCGCCCGTCGTCCTCGTGCACGGCTTCGCCGCGAGCGGCGCCGGGGACTGGCCCGCCGCCCGCTGGGCCGAACCGCTCGCCGCGGCGGGCCGGGAGACGTTCGTGGTACACCTGCCAGGGCATCAGGGCGGTCCGGCGGTCGACGACGTCGAGGACGTCACGACCGGGAACGTGCTGCGGCGACTGGCCGCGAGCCTGCCCGCCGAGCAGCTCGACCTGGTCGGCTACTCGCTCGGCGCACGCCTGGCCTGGGATCTCGCCGCCACGAAGGTGGTCGAGGTGCGCAAGCTCGTGCTCGGCGGACTGAGCCCGATGGAGCCGTTCGCGATGGTGGACCTGGCGGCGGCCCGGTCGTTCGTCCACGGCGGACCGTCCCCGTCGGACCCGCTCACCGCCGCGATCGCCGGGATGGTCGGGGGCCAGGACGCGGACTCCCTGCTCCGCCTCGTCGAAGGCCTTGCCCAGCAACCGTTCGACCCGGCCGCGAACGTCCCGAAGGTGCCCACGTTGGTGCTGGCCGGTGCGGACGACCCGATGTCCCACGGCATCGACGAGGTGACGGCGGTCCTGCCGGACGCCCGGCTGCGACGTGTCCCCGGCGATCACCGGGGCGCACTCGCGAGCGACGAGTTCCACGCGGCCGTGTTCGAATTTCTCGACGTCTGACGGGGGAAAGCCCGCTGTGGGCGGGCCTTCCCCTTGGGTTGTGTCAGGTACCGGTGGCGTTGGTGAAGACGGACAACTCGGGTTCGGGGTCATTGTCGTGATGGCTGACGACGAACAGGCGATTGCCCTCCGCCGACCACGCCAGACCACGTGGTGCGACAACGTCGCCCGTGCCGAGCGCGATGGTTCTCACGGGAACGCTCGCCCCGAGCTTGTAGACGAGGACGTCCTTGCTGTCACCGGTGATGGCCCCGGCCGCGATGTGGGTGTTGCCAGCGTTGAGCGCGACCGAGTTGGGCCTGGGTCGGACGCTGTACGCGCCGCGACCGGCCAGATCGGCCGGAGCGAACGCGTCGACCCGGTCGCGTGATCCGGCCGCGCTCAACAGCGTCGTGCCGTCGGGCGTGATGTCGAGGTCGGTCAGACTGGCACCGACCACGTCACCGGTGGCCCCTGCCGTCAGGGACTCCCCGGCCAGCGAGTAGACCTGCACGGTGGAGGAACTGAGACCCAGCTGGCCCGCGACCAGTGGCCCGGTCGCGGTCGTGGCCGCCGTCAGCAGCGGGGCGCGCTGGAACCTCGCGTTTCCCTGGAGATTGCCGACCGGTTGGCCGGTGGCAGGGTCGTACCGGCCGATCTTGCCGGTGAACGTCCCTTCACAGCCGTACCCGAACCAGACGTAGGCGCCGGCTCGGGCGAGGTGTGTCGGGCAGGTCCGTGCGCCCGTCGCGTGCCTGGCGGTCTCGGCGAGAGTGGTCGTGTCGATCACCGCGATGGCGTCACCACTGGCCAGTGCCACGTAGAGCTGGGTGCTGTCCGCCGACAGTTCCAGGCCTGTCGCTCCGAGCTGGTTGTCGATGGTCTTGGTGACCTGCCCGGAGAAATTGGTGACGAGGATGCTGTTGGAGGACGGTCCTCCCGTGATGAACACCTGCTTGTGCACATCGTCCACGGCTATGTCCCCGTAGCCAGCCAGAGGTAACGCAGCCACTGCGGCTGATGCCGGAGTCACCGCGGTAAGACTTATCGCCGACGCGGCCACGATCCCCAGGAGAGCCGTTGCCGATTTCGTGAGTTGTCTTGGTCTGATCGACATTTGTCATCACCGTCATCCGCTAGACGTTCAAGTCTGAGAGCTTCACATTCATTTCTTGTGGAACCGTCCCGAATCCCACTCGGCCTCCCAGTACCTCCGCTTCTGTACCTCGAACAGCTTCCTGTCGATCTTCGATGGTGTTTGCCCCGTGTTGGGGTGGTTCCTGCGGAAGTTCCCTTTGCCGCGGTGTTCCGTCATGGTCAGCTCGTCGATCGGGCTGTCCATCGTCTGGCCGCGGTGGTGGAGTTCGACGGATTTGCCGTCGATGCCGATAGGTGCTTGCCCGCGTTCCTTGGGCGGACCGGTGATCTTGGCGGGGTCGATCTTGTTTCCGGGGGTCAGTCCGCATTTGCAGGAGGCGGGATGGCTGGGATTCGCTCCGCCGCAGTTGTGGACCAGCAGCGGAGTGGTGCCCGCCAGCGCGTAGAAGGTGTGGACGCCGTTGACAGTGAGGTTGTGAACTCGTTGTTGCTGTGTCCAGCCTCGGATCGAGACCACGAGCAGCCGTTGGCCGATCTGGTCGCGGACCCAGTCGCCCGCCTTCAGTTCCCCGGCGTCGAGCCACCGGCCCCGGTCGTCCACCCAGAACGGGTGGTTGTCGGTGGCGACGACCTTCCCCGTGGCGCTTCCTGCTTCACCATCCGTGTCCACGGTGATCTCGACGAGGTTCTTCGTGCCCTCACCGGTGATCAGGTCCGTGACAGGTTGGGCTTCCAGTGTGCCGTTGCCTGCACCGGGATCAGTGGCGGCGACGAGATCGCCTACCCGGACATCCTCGATGGGCTTCGTTGTGCCGTCGGCCATCAGGACAGGAGTGCCCGGCGTGAAGCTGTTCGGTGTGAGACAACTGGTCGCGCTTGTGCCGCCACCGTTGGCCGCCGGACCGCCGCCCGCTCCTGCTCCGGACGGTGAATCGGGGGCGCGCTGACCCAGTCCTTTGGGGTCGGGCAGCGGTGTCGGGGCGGTTTTGGCGTTGTTCAGCCCGGTTTCCGCTGCCTTGCTCGCGATCTTCTCCTGGCGGATCGCGGCGGTCGCGGCCTTGCTCGCGCCGTTGATGGTCTGCACTGCCTCGGCGCCCTTGACGGCTGCCTTGCCGAGCTTCACCGCGGTCGCCACCGCCGCGGCCCCGGGCACAGCCGAGGCGAACGACATCACGGAGTTCGCGACATCGCCCTCGGCGGCGTACCACGCGCCGTTGATCACGGCAGCCGCCGAACCCACGACCGGGATGTTGCTGGCGACATCGAGGATCAGGTGGCCGACTTCGGCGTGTTCCTTGACGAAGCTGACGGCGTCGTCGAACCAGCCGTGGCCGTCGAGCTCCACCTGGGACAGCGGGTTGCCCGCGCCGAAGGTGTAGCGGTTGCTGGTCCACGGGTCGGCGCTCATGCCGAGGTCGGACACGGCCCCGCCGTAGAGATCAAGCGTCAGGAACCGGTTGGTGCCGGGGGAGTAGTCCCGGAATCCCATGTCGTAGGAGTTGGACGACTTGTCGTGCCGGGCGGTGTTGAACCGGTAGGAGTTCTTCTCGGGTTTGTCCGGGTTCGCGGGGTCGGGTTTGTCATCGCCCGTCGTCTGCTTGAGATCCTGCTCACCGTAGGCCGTGTATCCGTACGTGGCCTTGGTGTTGCCGTTCTTGTCGGTGACCTGTTCGACGTCCGAGCGGGTGTTGAAACCCAGGTAGACGTCCTCGGCCGCGCCGCCGCCGTTGTCGCCGAAGCGGATCTGGCCGAGCATCTCCCCGTCGGGGGAGTACTGGTAGATCTTGGCGAGCTTGTTGTCCACGTGTTCGGTCATCACCTGCTGGGTCAGACCCAGGTAGTTCAGGTTGGTGACACGCTTGTCCCCGGTCGCGTCCTCGGTCTTGCGGACCTCGCGGTCGAGGGGGTCGTAGGCGTAGAGGGTCGTCTTCTCGTCCTCGCCGTCGCCCGCGATGTCCCTGACCAGTTTGACCTTCCGGTCGAAACCGTCGTAGGTGTACCGCTCACGGACCTTGCCGCTCTCGGTGACGCGGTCGAGCCTGCCGTAGGCGTCGTAGTCGTGGTCTGACTCCGTGCCGTCGCGTTCGGTGGTCTCGAGCCGGTTGCGGTCGTACTCGAACTTGGTGCGGACACCGTCGACGGTCTGGTCGTAGACGTTGCCGTTGTCGTCGTTGCGGTAAGTTTCGGTGCCGCTGCTCGAACCCGACTTGGTCACCTTGCGGACCCGGTCGCGGGGGTCGTAGGTGTAGGACTTGGTGAACGACGTCGAGTTGCCGCCGTCACCGCTCTGCATGGTCCCCGCGTCGCGGGTCTTGTTCGAGTTCGAGTCGTAGGTCAACTGGTGGTCGGCGACGACGGTGGACGAGTTCTTCTTTTTCTCGGTCTGCCGTTTGAGCAGACCGTTGAGGTAGTAACTCGCCTCGACTGTGTTCCCGTTGCCCTTGACCTGCTTGATCACGTGCGCCTGCTTGTCGTAGGCGAACGTGGTCGTCTTGCCCGAGTCCCCGTCGTTGCGCTTGTTGAGGATGGTGGTGACCAGGTCACGGCTGTCGTAGGTGAAGACCGACGACTGGTCGTCCATCCGGACGCTGGCGACGTTGTCGTTCTCGTCGTAACCGTACTTGGTGGTGTGCAGGACCTTCCCGGCCTTCGACTCCTTGATCGAGTCGGCGAGGTCGACCTCGTCGTAGCCGATGTCCCAGGCGTCGGCGATGCTGCCGGGGGACGTGTCGGTCATCTTGACCATGTTGTCGTTCGGGTCGTACGACATCGTGAACGTCTTGTTCTCGGTGTCGGCGTCCTTGGACGTGTCACGGACCAGCTTCACCGCGTCCGCTGTGACGGTGCCGTTGCTCTCGCCGCCGAGCACGATGTCACGGGTGTCGCCCTCGCTGAAGTCGTACGAGCCGATGCTGACCCACGTGCCGTGGTTCTTGCTCTGGTCGACGACCTTCGTGGTTTTGCCACCGTTGTGGGTGATGTAGTAATGCGCGTCGGTGGCGGTGCCTTCCGGGTACCAGACCTGGATGTCGTATCGGCCGTCGCGCGGGATCGTCGCCTTCCAGGTGAAGTACTCGGTGTCCGTGCGGGTGGTGATGGTGGAGTACTCCGGCCCCTGGTAACCCCGTGGCGACTCCGCTGTGCGCCAGCCGTCGTCGGCCCAAGTACGCCGCTCATCGGCGTTGTCGACCAGTGTGGACGCCGCGCCGACCGGGACGCCGCTGTCCGAACGGCTGCGCTGTTTGCCGCTGGGGTAGTAGGTCCACGTCTGGGTCCGCGCGGACGAACCGCCCGACCCGCGGACAGTGCGTACAGTCTGCTGGCCGGTTTCGTTGTAGTCGTAACTGGTCTGGATGTCGAACGGGTCGGTCGAGCTGCGAATCCACCCGTTGTCGTAGTAGGCCTGCCGGGTGACGGTGCGCGTGTCGGATCCGTGCGACGGCGGCGCGCTGATCTCGATGACGCGGCCAAGCTCGTCATAGGTGTAGATGGTGGCGACCGCGGTTTTCGCGTCCGCGTCGGACGGGTCGTAGGGAAGGATTTCCTCCCGTTTGCGGTTCAGTTCGTCGTAGACGGTCTCGGTCACGAAGTCGTTCGGGACGTTCGGTGTGTCCACACCGCGCGGGTTGATCGTGCGCGTCTTGTTGCCGACCTGGTCGTACTCGTAGCGCGTGGTGAAGTGGCGCATGTTGCCGCCGGGCGCGTCGTACGGTGCCCGGACCTCGACCTGTTTGGCGCGCTCGTCGAGCGTGATGAGCGTTTCCTGGCCGTCTTCGTCGGTGTTGCCGACGACGTTGCCGTCCCGGTCGTACCGGGTCTTCGTGGAGTTGCCCAACGGGTCGACGGTCGTGATGACGTGGTGGTTCTGGTCGAACGTCCACTTCGTGGCGTAGTCGTTCGGATCTGGGCTGCGGTTGGCGCGCGCGTCCCACTTGGTGACGATGTTGCCCACGTCGTCGAAGGCGACGGTGATGCGGTCGCCGTTGACGTCCTTGGTCTCGATTCGCTGGTTCGCCTCGTCGTAGCGGATCGACTCGGTGAAGTCGTTCGGATCGCCAGGGGTGAGGTTGCCCTTGGGTTTGGTCATCCCGATGACGTTGCCGACAGCGTCATATCTCAGCGTGGTGAGCTTGTCCGGGCCGTTCGGCGTGTCTTTCGGTGCGTAGACCGCGACTGTACGGTCCATCTCGTCGTAGACGTTGCGGGTGACCGAGCCACGAGCGTCGGTGGCGGTGACCACGTTGTCGTTGGCGTCATAGCGCGCTCCTGGCGTGACTACGTAGACGCCCGCGTCCTGATCCTTGGGCAGCTTGCTGTCCAAGGGACGTTTGAAGATGTCGTAGGTGGACGTGCCGACCTTGCCGCGTGCGTCCATAGTGGACACAGCATTGCCCACGGAGTCATAGCGGTAACGAGTCGTGCACCCCAACGCGTCGACGATCCAGTTGGGGTAGCCGACAGCGTCGTAATCGCCATACGTGGTCTTGTGCTTGTTCGCGTCCTCCTGCTCGACCAGGTGACCGAACTCGTCGTAGGAGTTGCGCGAGGTGTAGTCGTCGGGGGCAGGGGTCGCGGTGCCCTTCGGGTCGGTGACCGCCACGAGGTTGCCGCGGGCGTCGTAGACGAAGAGCCACTTCCTGCCCTCGGGAGTGGTTTTCCCGGTCAGGTCCGCGATGTGGCCGTCGAGTTCGTAGCGGTAGTCCAGCTTGGTCGGCGGGGTGTTCTGCCGCACGGCCTCGGCGTCCCGGATCTCCAGCGGGAACCCGGTTTTCAGGTCGTAGGTCCAGGTCTTGGTGGCACCGTTGTTCTCGGTCATGCGGACGACGTTGTTGTCCGCGTCCCAGACGAGTTTCGTGGTGCGGTTGAGCGCGTCGGTCATCGACGTCATGCGGCCGTAGCCGTCGAGCCGGTATCGGGTGGCGTGGCCGTTGCCGTCGGTCACGGTGGCGGCGATGTCCGGTCCGGTGTTGCCGTCCGGGTCGCTGTAGTCGAACCCGGTCGTTGCTGAGTCGCGGTCGGTCACCACGCGAGCGTCGCCGTAGCGCACAGCGTCACCCGAGTCGGTGAAGTAGTCGATCTTCGTGGCGCGGCCGAGCGGATCGACCGTGCGGATCAGCTTGCCCGCCGTGGGGCCGCTGGAGCCGTAGAAGAACTGGAACGTCTTCTTGTCGGGGGTTCCGGCCCCGTCGTCGACCTCGCGCAACGCGCCGTTGTCACCGTAGACCAGGTGCAGGACACGGCCGGAGACGTCGGTGATGGACTTGATCTGGTTGACGACGGCCGCGGTGTCCAGTTTCGCCACGGGACGCCGCTTGTCGGCGACGACGAGACTCGCCGCCTGACCGGGTTGGTAGTAGTCGAACGTCAGGGTGCGGCGCCCACTGGCGTCGGTGACCGTCCGCAGCAGACCGGTGTTGCGGTTGCCGATGGTCGTGCGGTCGTAGGCGAACGACATGGTGTTGCCGTTCTTGTCGACGGTCGCGGTGTGGTACCCGTCCGCGTCGAAGAAGAACCGCGTGCGTTCCGGGGCGGTGAACACCCATTTGCGGTCGTTTCCGTTGCCGGGCAGGTGCTGCAGGTACAGGTTCACCCCGGCGGGGGAGTCGTAGGTCCAGTCGGCGGCGTTGGCGCTGCCGTGCCGGTTGAGCTTCCAGCGGTGGCTGGTGCCGTCCCCGTCGGTGAGGACGATCTCCTCGGACCACTGCACGCCCGGCAGCACACCGGTGAAGTCGAGCGGTGTGCCGAGCCGGTTCAGCGTCGACGCGGCGATCGACCAGCCCGGCCCGCCGTACGCGGTCGCGGTGTCCTTGCTGTTGTAGTTCAGCCGAACGAAACTCGAAGGGCCCCGGCTCGGGTTGGAGAAGACGTTGTAGCCCCATACCGCGTTGCCGGAGAACTGGTTCACCGAGACGGTCCCGCCCGCGCCCGTCTTCACCGACGTGTACGACGAGAAGCTCTCCAGGCCGAGCTGGTCGGACGTCGGGTTCTCCACCCGCACGTCCTGGTTCAGCGTCGGGACTTGTGCCGTGTCGGACAACCACGTTCGCGTACCGGTGTCGTAGATGTCCCACCGCAGCACGAATTGCTCGCGTTCGTTGCCCGTGTCGGCCAACGTTGGCGCTTTGATCAGCCCGTCCAGGGTGACGGAAGCGCCCGGTGCGAGGTCTGCCGGTAAGCGGGTCTCCTTGCGGTTGCCTGTCGTGGTGGCGTCATCGCCGTTCGGCCGTGTCCAGTGGTAGGACAGGACTTTCGTCGCCGCGGGGAATGCCGACGCCGTCGTGTTGGTCACCGTGACGGCGGAGTGGTACTCGTTGTTCGGAATCATCCGGCGCGCGGTGTCCGGAGCCGAGTAGGACGGCGATTGGGTGGCCCGGGCGCCCGATGCCTTTGCCGCCAGTGCTTCCGGCGCCGGTGACCCGCCTGCCGGGACAGCCGCCAACCCCGGAGTCGTCACACACCGCGGTGACGGCGGCGCCGCGAACCGGGCCACCGCGGACTCCCCGGCGACCGCGACCTCCGGCGGAAGCGGCGACACCCCGGACACGACCAAGGCAGGCAACACAGCCAGCGCCACGCCCCGCAACCATCTAATCCGTGAACCGAACACCATCACACCTCGCCCTTGTCCGCAGAAGCGTGGAACACCGACATGAATCCCGTGTGGACATACGGCCATCCCCATGGCCGAGTGGAAGCCGCCAGAAACAAGCGTCAGATGTCGCGATTGGGCATGTTAGGCGGCGGTGTCGGGAGAGCTCCCCGGATCGTCCGGGTATGCCGGTGACAGGGTTCGGGTCAGTTCTTGTCGGTCTGGTGCCCGCGGCGGGCCTCGCGGTCGAAGATACCCATGATCTCGCACGGTCCGCCCGCGGTGCCGATCGCGTGCGGGAGCATGGTCGGGAACTCGGCGGCCTGGTCGGTCTCGACGCGGAAGCGGCGGTGTCCCAGCATGAGGACGGCGGTTCCGGAGAGGACGACGAGCCACTCGTGGCCAGGGTGGGCGCGCATGGCGGCGGGGTGGTCCGGCGGCGGTGTCGTGATGCGCTGGCGCATGACGGTCATCCCGGGGTCCGCTTTGACCGGCCACCGCATCAGGCCGTGGGTGCTGTCGATCACCGGGTTGGCGATCACGTCGTCGGTGTCCGCCTCGACCAGTTGATCCAGCGAGGTGTCCAGCGCTCGCGCGAGGGTGACGAGCTGGTCGAGGGCGAGGCGGCGTTGACCGTTCTCGATCCGGCTCAGTGACGACGGACTTATCCGGGACCGGCTGGCCAGCTCGTCCAGCGACCAGCCCTGCGCCACGCGTAGCGCTCGGAGGCGTTTGCGTACCAGGCTGTCCAACTCGCCGTCATCTTGCGTCATACGCAAGATGGTATGCTCTGTCCGCAAACGGCGCTTTATGCAGAACATTCCGACACGTAGTTAGCTGGAAACGTGCGCAAGTTTTTCACCCGGTCCTTGGTGACGGACCTGCTGCTCGTCCTGGTGCTCGGTGCGGGCACAGTGCTGAGCGTCCTGGCGTCGGGTCGTTCGTGGAGTGTGGTGTTGGCGCTCGCGGTGGTCCTGCTCGCGTCGATCTTCGCGCGGCACCGGTTCCCCGTGCAGGCGATGCTGTTCGCGCTTGTGGTCTTCGTCGTGCAGGCTCTGTTGCCCTTGCCGTACGCGGGCGTCTTGTTCGCCGCAGACCTCGCACTGGCCGTCCTCATGTACTCGGTGATCGTGAAGAGCGGCAGGCGCAGTTTTTGGGTTTTGCTGCTCGCGTCCGAGGTGCTGTTCGCGGCCTGGGCCGTCTTCCACTTCCCGGGCGCGGCCGCGGTGGATGGGTTCGTGCTGGTGACCGCCGTCATGGCCATCGCGACGGCCATCGGCGAGACGACACGTCACCGACGGTTGCAACTGGCCAACGCGCGGGCGCGGGCGCTTGAAGCCGAACAACGCCGTGACGCGTTGGCGCGGGCCGCTGTCGTCGAGGAACGCGCGCGGATCGCCAGGGAAATGCACGATGTCGTCGCGCACGCCGTCAGCACCATGGTCCTGCAGTCCGAAGGCGCTCGGCTGCTGGGCACGCGCGATCCCGCCGCCGTGGACGAGGCGCTGCGGACGATCGGCGTCACCGGACGGGAGGCCGTCGCCGAACTGAGGCGGATTCTCGGTCTGCTGCGGGAATCCGAAACCGGCACGCGACCCCAGCCGGGTGTCGGCGCGCTCGGCGAACTGGTCGGCAAGGTGCGCGCCGCCGGGCTGGAAACCCGCCTCGTGGTGGACGGCGCCCACGACGGGATTCCGCCCGGCGCCGCGCTCACCGCGCACCGGATCGTCCAGGAAGCGCTGACCAATGTGGTCAAACACGCCCCGCAAGGCGCCCGGTGCACGGTGTCTGTCGGCTACGGGACGCCGGGGGATCCGCACCGGACGATCGGGATCGAGGTCGTCAACGACGGCGGTCGGGGCCCCCGCCCGCACCCCGCCGGGCAGAGCGGGGAAGGATACGGCATCCGCGGTATGCGGGAGCGCGCCTCGATGTACGGCGGCGAACTGACCGCGGAGCCGCTGCCGGGCGGGGGCTTCCAGGTCGCCGCGCTGCTGACGCTCACGTCCTCGGAGGACCGATGACACATCGCGTGCTTGTCTGCGACGACCAGGCGCTCACCCGGGGCGGGCTGCGCATGATCATCGAGAGCGCGGACGACCTCGTCCTGGTCGGCGAAGCGGAGAACGGCAGCCAGGCGGTGGATCTGGCCGTCACGGCGCGGCCGGACCTGGTGCTGATGGACGTCCGCATGCCGGTGCTCGACGGGCTGGAGGCCACCGAGCGGATCTGCGCGCGGGACCCGGCGGTCAAGGTGCTCATGCTGACCACTTTCGACCTCGACGAGTACGTCCTCGCCGCGACCAGGGCGGGCGCGGGCGGATTCCTGCTCAAGGACGCGACCGGCGAGGAGATGCTCCTCGCCATGCGGGCAGTGCTGCGCGGTGACCGCGTGCTCGCACCGTCGGTGGTCGACCGGATGATGCGGCACTACCTCGCCGCGAACCCCGCGCCCTCGGACGACTCGCGGCTGGCCAGGTTGACCCAACGGGAACGAGACGTCCTCGTGCTCGTCGCGCGAGGACTCAACAACACCGAGATCGCCGAGCGCCTGTTCATCGGCGTCACCACGGTGAAGACCCACCTTGGCCGAGTACTCGACAAACTGGAGTTGCGCGACCGGCTGCAAGCGGTGGTGTTCGCCTACGAACACGGCCTCGTCACGCCGTCGAGCACCGAGGGAACGGGTCACGAACCGGGACGCCGGTGAAGTAGGACCGCCGTGGCGTTCCCGGCCCCCACGTCGTAGTTCGTGCTGGTCAGGCCCGCGAGGCGGTTTTCCTGCTCGGGGATCGACAGTGGCCACGTCCCCTCCGGCCTGGTCACCAGGACCCATTCGGTCCGCTCCGCGCCTGAGGGGTAGGTGGGGTAGAGCAGCACCCGGCATCGGCTGGTCAAGTGCGGGGCAAGGCGACCGGAGGCGGCGACGGTGGCACCGTCGGGTATCCGCGCCAGCAGGTCCCTGGCGGCTGCTTGTTGCTCGTCGTTCCAGCGCGGATGGTTGGCGTGCAGGAGGATCACTGTCGTCGCGCAGAGCGCAGCGACCACCGCGCAGACCGGAGCGGCTCGGCGCAGCCAGGCCCCCTGTGCACGCCTGATTCCGTCGATGGCGGCCAGGAACGCGATCGGGACCAGGACCGCGTCGTAGTAGAGAGCCGGGCTCCAGTAGAAGTGGAAACCGGACAGCATCCGCCACGCCAGGGTGGGGATGAGCAGGATCGCCACCGGTGACCGGAGCGCGGCGAACGCGGTGGGCGCGAGCAACACGGCCAACGTCGCCAGCTTGATGGGAAACCCGGCGAACGGCGCGAGGTCGCCCCATGTGCTCCCGTAGGAGTAGCCGCCGCTGCCGTTGATCGCGGGCAGCACCACGCGGACGATCACGACCGTGGTGACAACGCCGAACGCGGCCGTCAGCCAGCCCAGCCGTCGCTGCCCCTGCCCGACGAGGTACAGACCGAGCATGGCCACCGTCATCGGCAGGTCTTCCTTGACCAGCACAAGGGGTACCGCGAACGCGACCGCCCAGCCCCACTCCCGCCGGAGCAGCCGTTCACCCGCGAAGGCCAGCATCGGGACCGCGAAACAGACCTCGTGGAAGTCGTGGATCACCGTCTCCAGCAAGCCGGTGGCGAGAACGTAACCGACACCGATCGCCGCGCCCCGCATCGGACCGAGCACACGGATCGCACACCGGGTCACGGGAATGACCGAAACAGCCAGCAGAGCGGCCTGCGCCACCAGCAGCATGGCCGGGGAAGGCCAGAGCTTGTAGAACGGGGCAAGCAGCGCGAGAATCGGCGAGAAGTGGTCGCCCAGCAGCATGATGCCGGGGCCCTTGAGATCCGCGGTCGGCCAGTGCCCGTCGGCGTAGGCGTGCACGGCCTGCTCGAACAGGCCAAGGTCCTGGCCACTGCTCTGAAACGCCATGTGCAAGGACAGCGACCACGTGGTGTAGATCGCGAACGCGCACAAGGCAAGCAACCAGGGGATGGAACGCGGCGCGCGACCTTCCGCCACTGCGGCCCGCAGGGTGCGCGTCGCCGTACCCAGCACATGGATTTGCCCGATCATCCACTCTCCTCGCCGCGCGGAAACACCCGTCCCCCGCGGGTCAGCGGCGGACTTTCCGACATCGTCCGAGGAACAGCGGGCTCTGAGATCCGATCGCGGGCCCGGTTCGATCATGCGCCGGGAGGACCAGGGTCGTCCCCCAGTAGGACCCAGCCGCGACAGGGCTGCGTCCAGTGGGGACTGACCGGGACATGATCGCGTAAGCCGGGACGGGCCCCGCTCGACAGCGAGCGGGGCCCGTCCCGGTCAGGTCAGGTCAGGGTGCCAACAGCCGTGGACCGGCCTTGACCACGCTCAGCGTGTCGTTGATCGGGTCGCCGTTGGAGTTTCCGTCTCCTGTCGTGCTGAACGAGGTCTCGGCTCCCACCCAGCCGCGGAAGCCGCCGTGGTCGTCGATGACCTGGATCAGGGGTTTGACGTGCGAGTTCATCTTGTAGCAGGTCTGGCCGGTCTGGGGCCGGTAGCCCAGGCAGCGGAACCAGTGTTCGTAGGCGTTGCGCCGGTCCCCGGCGAAGGACGCCAGGTAGAAGTTGATCGTCGCGTTGTCCTTGCTCTCACCCGGCGGGTAGTACGTGCAGCCGTCGCCTGCCGTGGTCCTGGTGGCTGTTCCGATGCAGCGGGCGTCCCTGCACTGCTTGTAGATCGACAGGCTCATGGAACTCGGGCCTGCGATGAGGCTGCCCTTCGAGATCCCGGAGTACCGGTAGGAGTAGTTCACCTTGTTCTCCGGTCGCATCAGGTCACTCGCGCTGGCGCTGGCCGAGAACGCGGCGTTGGAGCCGAATCCGTACCCCACGGTCGCCGTGTACCCGCTACCCGCTCCTGCCCAGTCGAGTTGGACCAGCGACGGGTCGACTGTGCCGTCGGTGCGGGCCACGGTCCTGACCGTCCACCTTTCTTCCAACTCCGTGCCTCCGGCGAGCCAGGTGACCGTCAGCGCCGAGCCGCTGAGTTGGTAGGTGCCGCTGGCGGATTCCGACGGCCCTGACATGAACCGCTTCGGCGTCCGCGCGTAGCACTGCGTCGGGCCGCAGTCGGCTGCCGCGATCGGCGTGTCGACCCTGATGTCCCGCATGGTGCCCTGGTTCCACCGCCACCACTGTGCGGTCACCGTGCCGTTGTCGGGGCGGAACGTGTACTGGCTGATCCGCAGCCAGTTGTCGGTGCGACCGGCCCGGAAACCACCGAGCGACACCACGAAGTTGGTTTTCCCCCCGGGCGCCGGTTGTGCGGCCGTGACGCCCTGGGGCGAGGCCGCGCTCGCGATCGTGCCACCCGCTGTCACCATCGTGCCGAGCACCGCCATCATGAGCACGACGGGCGCCACCCTGCGCCGCATTGACAGAACTACTGACATGTCCCGATCCCTTCCGCTGTCACCGCGCTCGCCGTTATGGTCCACACTGGACACGACGGGCTGGTGTCGCCACTCCGGGAAAGCAGTCTCTGCGGTGCGGCTTGCGGTTTTCTTCCGACGGATCCGGACGTCCGCCCCTCGCCGAGGTCGTGAAGCGGCCCGAGTAGGCCCTCGTTGAGATAACGGTCAGGTCTCGTCGGGGTTAACACTGGGTGATCCGGCCCGGGTGGAGCAGTTCGATTCGGCCGACCGGATGAGACCTCGCCCGCTCGTGGTTACACTCTGCGGTGGGAGGGTCCCTACTGGGGTAGGGACACGCTCATAGTGAGGGGTTGACATGGACAACTTGATCGAGCGCATCGACGCTGCAGGCAACCAGGTCGCTTTGAACGACTTCTTCGATCCGTGGGTCGACGCCATCGTCACGAACGGCATGATGCCGGGCGGACCTTGCCACAACTGACGTCGTAGACGCAGGGGACGACGTGCGCGTTCACGTCTTCCTTGGCCCCACCTTGCCCGGGCGGGATGCCCTGCGCATCCTGCCCGAGGCACTGGTGCACCCGCCCGCAGCGCACGGCGACATGCTTCGGCTTGACTGCGCGGCAGGCGACGTCGTGCTGCTGGTGGACGGGTACTACCACCACAGTGCATCCGTGCGGCACAAGGAGATACTCGCGCTGCTGAGCGAAGGTGTCCATGTCGTCGGGTGCGCGAGCATGGGCGCGCTACGGGCCGCCGAACTGCACCAGTGCGGCATGGTCGGCAACGGCATCGTGTTCGGGATGTACCGCGATGGCGTGATCGACTGTGACGACGAGGTCGCGGTGAAACACACCGAAGGGCCGGAGTACCGCAAGCTCACTGTTCCTTCGGTGGCCATCCGGCATGCGGCCGCGTCGGCGAGGCTGTCGGGTCTGCTCAGTGAACCCGACGAACGCGGCATCATCGGCATTGCCCGGAGTCTGCACTACACGGACCGCTCCTGGCAGGCCGTCGAAGTGTCCGCTCAGCGGGACGGGCTGGCCGACCAGGTGGCCCGGCTGCGTTCGTCGATGGCCGGGCAGCCGGACGTCAAAGCCCTGGACACGGTCGACACCCTGACGAAGATCGCGCGGCGCGAACTCCCGGGAGCGGGCCGACCGGGGGAGTGGGTGTCCTCCCCGGACTGGCGTACCGGGTTCCTCGCTGACTGGCAGGCCGAGTTCTCCGTCACCACAGTGGAAGGCGTCGAGGTCGGCACGGGCGCGGTAGCCCGGTTCCAGCAGATCTACCTCGCCGATTTCCCCACGCGGTGGGAAAGGCTCGTTCTGTCCACAGTGGCTGGACCAGGTGACGATCTGGTGCCGCGTGCCCTTGCCGCCGCGGCGCGACTGGGACTGACGCCGGAGTCGATCACCGCGGCGCAGGCGGAGTACTGGCTGACAGCGGCGGAGCGGGCCGAACTGTCCGGTGCGGACGCGGTGATCCGGTTGCTGGTCCGGTCCCACAAGGCGCCCGCTCCGGCCCGTCGGATCGCCGGATTCGACCCGGGTGTCGTCGCCGATCCGGCGGCACGCCGAGCCGTCGCCGAGGCGCAGGTGACCAACGCCAGGGTCGCGTCGTGGAAGAACGGCCAGAGCATCGCCCACCTGAACAGCGACGTGCTGCGCGCACACCTGGCTGAGGTCTGGCGAGCCGAGGGCAGCGCCGCGCTGACCGCGGCCGCCCGTGACCGCGGATTCGACTCGGTGGACGCGGCAGTCGCGGCGGTCCGCCCGTTCTTCCTGCGCACGCGGCTGCTGACCGGCGTGCGGGCGGACTGATGCCCGAAGCGAAGGTGTTCTTCACAGGCACGCACCGGGTCCGCACGCCTGAGCGGACATGGGAGGTCATCGAGCCGTTGCTGCCCAGGTTCGGGGTCACCCGCGTCGCGGACGTCACCGGGCTGGACAGCCTCGGTGTCCCGGTGGCGATGGGTGTGCGCCCGTTGGCTCGCCTCCTGGCCGTCTCGCAGGGCAAAGGGCAGACGGCGTTGCTCGCCAAGGTCTCCGCGGCGATGGAAGCGATCGAAGTGTGGCACGCGGAGAACGTGCACCCGCCGATCGCCTTCCGCGCGACGCCCGCCGAGGACCTGAACCTGCCCTATCGGATCAGCGGGCTGGTGTCCGGGCCCGGCGCGTTGGTGACCGACCGGACGCCGTTGGACTGGGTCAACGCAGTCGGAATGATCACCGGTGCCGTCGTGCCGGTGCCATCGGTGGCGGTGTCGCTGCCGCGTGCCGGCAGGCCATGGTCACTTCCGGGTTTCGAGTGGAGCAGCAACGGTTTGGCGTCCGGCAACAGCCACGCCGAGGCAAGCTTGCACGCCCTCTACGAGATCATCGAACGCGACGCGGTCTCCGTTCACCCCGACGGCACGTCAGGCCAGTACGTCGACCCCGCGTCCATCACCGACGACCACTGCGCCTCGCTCATCTCCTCGATCGGCTCCGGTGGCGCGACACTGACCATCGAGCGCCTGCCCAGCCGGTTCGGCGTGCCCTGCTACCGCGCCGAGGTCTTCAGCCCCGACTTCCCCGTCGCCGCGGTGGGCACAGGGGCGCACCTGGACGCCCACGTCGCCGTGTCCAGGGCGATCACCGAGGCGGTGCAAAGCAGGCTGACCGCCATCGTGGGCAGCCGCGACGACCTCCCGCCGATCTACCAGCTGGTTCGGCTCGGCGTCGACGAGTTCGTGCGGCGGCAGGGCACGCTGATGCCCTGGGACGAACTCGCCCGGACCGCCGCGGGGCCGTTCGACGACATCAGTGCCGAACTCGACTGGGTCTGCCGCCGGGTGCAGGAGATCACCTCGGTCGAGCCGCTCGTGTCGGATCTCAGCACGATCGACGAATTCGCTGTGGTGCGGGTGCTGGCACCGGGGACAGTGATCGACATCGACCGCGTACACGTGCCGATGCGATGACGGTCGTCACCGCTGGTCGATGATCCGCGCAGCCAGAGTGCTCAAAGCAGGTTCGACACCGGCTCGTCCGGTTTCGAAGAGAGTCTCGGCGTGGCGTCGGTTATCCTGCGCCGCGGCGGTGTCACCCATCGCCGCGTGCGCGGTGGCCGACACCGACAGGGCGTTCGCGTGGTCAAGGATGTATCCGTGGGCCTCCGCGATTCGCCGGGCCTCACGGGCGTGCGTGATCGCGCTCGCATGATCTCCCTGTGCCACAAGCACAGTGGCCAGTTCGGTGTGTGCCCTTCCGCGCTCGCGGGGGAGTTGCTCGGTCGTGCTCTTGCTGGCCAACGCCGCCGCTTCGGCCAGCCGTCCTTCTTGCCGGTGACCAGCGGCCAGCCCGAGCGTGACCGTCGGCGTCCAGTAACGAACCCCCTCACCCGCGATGGTCAGTGCGGCGTCGAAATGCCGCATCGCCGTGGCGGCGTCGCCCATGTCCAGCGCCGTCTTGCCGAGCACGTCGTGGCACCCGATCACGTGCCATGCCGATTCCATCTCCTGCGCTTTGGCCAGCGCACAGCGGCCCAAGTCCATCGCGAGCGCCGGTTGCCGCGCCAACCGGCTGACCTCGGCGACGTGCCTGCTCATCTCGATGCTTCCCGGCAGGAAATTGAGCTCCCAGAACTTCGTCAGCGCCCGGTCGAACCGGGCCAGCGCGGAGCTGAGCCTGCCTGCCCACATCTCCGCGAACCCCAGTGCACCCTCGCACCGGGCGTCGACGAGGGGCAGGTCGAGTTCGTCCGCGAGTTCGTCGGCCAGCGTCAGGTTCGCCCGCGCCCGATCGGTGCGACCGAGGTGGATGTACAGCATGCTCAGGTTGAACACGGTGATGCACCGGCCCGCGGGGTCCGGCCCGTCGCCGAAGAGCCGTAACGATTCCTCGAAGTGCTCGGCCGACTTGTCGTATTCGTCCATGTCCCTCGCGAAGACACCGAGCGCGCTGTGCGACCGTGCCTCACCGATGACGTCGCCGGCCTCGCGGAACAGTCGCGCCGCGGTGACCCCGTGCGCGCGCCCCTCGCCGAACTGCGTGTTCTGCAGGTGCAGCCGGGCGATGGCGTGGTGGATGACGGCTTGCGCCCGCGGGTCACCGGTGCGTTCCGCGGCGGTGAGCGCCGTGGCGTACGTGGACTTCCAGCTGGACTGGTGCCGTCGCCGCTGCAGGTACGGGGCCAGGGCTTCGGCGAGTGTCCATACTGGCAGGTCGTGCGCCGAGCCGGTGCCGATCATCGCGAGGAGGTTCTCGGCCTCGACGTCGAGCCACTTCAGCGCGTCGGGCAGGTCCGTCCACGGGGGAGTGGGCTTGGCCTGCTGCGTCGCGGGCGTGAGGAACGCGTCGGTGTAGAGCATGCGGCACGCCGAATACGTCCACTGTAGATAGAAAGCGAACAGTCCGGCCAGCGCCTGACCGCGTTCTTCCTCGCTGTCCTGGTCCCGCACCCGTTCGAGGACGAACTCCTTGATCAGGTCGTGGAAGCCCGCCCGGCCGGTCGCGCCGACACCGAGCAGGTTCATCGAGGTCAGCCGGTCGAGCATGCGCTGCGCCTCGGCCTCGTCCGGCCCCGCGACGGCCGCGGCGGCCATCCGGTCGAAATCAGGTCCGGGAATCAGGCCGACCATGCGCAGGAACCGGGACAAAGCCGGTTTCAGGGTGCTGTAGGACAGGTCGAAGGCGGGGCGTACCGCGGCCTCGTCGTCGCCCTCGATCTGCATCGCGTCCAGCCTGCTGCCGGACCGGAGCACTCGCACGTACTCCGCGATGCTGCTGCTCTCCGAACCGGCGAGGTTGGTCGACGCGATCCGCAGACCCAGCGGCAGGTACCCGCAGAGCGCGGCCAACGAGCCCGCGGCCCGGGGCTCCGCGTCCACGCGGTCCGCACCGACGATGTTGGTCACCATCGCGGCGGCCTCGTTGGCTGTCACGACTCCAACCGGAAACCGCTTGGCCCCGTTGAGGGCCGTCAGACCCTGGAGGTTGTTGCGGCTGGTGACCAGCACCGCGCAGGAACCGTCGGACGGCAGCAGCGGCCGGACGTGCTCAGGGCTCGCCGCGTTGTCCAGGATCATGAAGACCCGGCGGCCACCGAGCAGTGACCGCAGCAACGCGCTTTGCTCGTCGGCCTCGTGCGGGATCCGCTCGGGCTCGACCCCCAGCGCGCGCAGCAGCCGCGCCAGTGCGTCCGTCGCCGCCATCGGCGGGCTTGTGGAGTAGCCACGCAGGTTGACGTACAGCTGACCGTCGGGGAATTCCGACCTGAGCACGTGTGCGGCGTGCACGGCGAGCGCCGTCTTGCCAGCGCCGGGGGGACCCGACAGCACCACGAGCGGGACAGCCAGTTTGTTGCGTCGAGGACCGATGGTCAGCTCGCGGATCTTGGCGAGCAGGTCCTCCCGGCCGACGAAGTCGGGGATGTCCGCGGGCAGCTGGAACGGTGGTTTCCAGGTGTCGGCCGGTGGCGCGACCGCCGGTGCGGCCGGGGGTGGGGGCGGGGACACAGGCCGGTCGCTGGCCAGGATGCGCTGGTGCACGCCCCGCAGCGCGTCACCCGGGTCGATGCCGAGCTCGTCGCGCAGCAGCTGCGAGACCTTCCGGTACACGCCGAGCGCCTCGGCCTGGCGGCCCGAACGGTGCAGCGCGAGCATCAGCTGACCCCAGAACCGCTCCCGCAGCTGGTTGTCCGCTGTGATGGTGTAGAGCTCGCCGATCAGGTCGGCGTGCCTGCCCAGCGCCAGCTCCAGGTCCATCAGGCGTTCCAGGACCTGCAGGCGTTCCTCGTCGAGCCGCGTGGCCTCGTGCGCGCGCAGGAACTCCGACGGCACGTCCGAGAGCGGCGCGCCACGCCACATCGTCACGGCGGCACGCAGTTCGCGGGCTTCCCGTGCGGTGTCCGAGGCCGTGCGGGCCTCGTCCGCGGCGGCGACCCTGGCCCGGAACCGGCCGAGGTCGACCATGTCGGGCGAGACGGCGATGACGTACCCGGCGGGATGCGTGCTGATGAGCGCACCCGCCTTACCCAGGGCGTTGCGCAGCCGCATCACGTACGACTGGGCCGCGTTGCGCGCACCCTTCGGGGGATCCTCGTCCCACAGGCGGTCGACCAGTTCCTCGACCGAGACCACCCGGTTCGGCCGCAGCAGCAGGCTGGCCAGCACGATCCGGGTCTTGGCGGCGGGAACGGACACAGGCGTCCCGTCGACCGCGGCCGTCAAAGGTCCGAGGATGCCGAAGTCGGCGGTCACGCCTCGCTCTGGTGTCAAACCTCCTCCAGTTTCACTTGACGACGCGGCCCCGCAGGACGATCCGCTTCGGGTTGGCCAGCACAGTGTGGTCCGTCGTGGGATCTTCGTCGAAGATCACCAGGTCGGCGGGTGCGCCGTCGGTGATGCCGGGCTGTCCCAGCCACGTCCGCGCGGTCCACGAGGCGGCGCCGACCGCGGCCTCGACCGGCAGGCCCGCCTGGACCAGCAGGTCGACTTCGGTGCTGATCCGGCCGAAGGTGTCGGTGTCGGTGCCTGCGAGGACGGTCACGCCTGCCGCGTGCGCGGCGCGGATGGACGTCGTGAGGTGGTGGTCCCAGCCCTCGAGCATCCAGTCGCGGCGCGGGCCCGGCTCCCGTGCCCGGATCGCGTCGAGCATCTCGGAGAACGTCGTGAGCGTCGGGACCAGCGCCGTGCCCTGGGCGGCCATCTGATCGAGCAGATCCAGTTCGAGGTGCACGCCGTGTTCGAGGCTGTCGGCACCGGCGAGGACGGCGTTGCGGCAGCCCTCGGCGTGCTGGCAGTGCACCGCGACTCGGCCGCCGACGTCGTGCACGGCGGAGACGACCGCACGCATCAGCTCCAGCGGGACGGGCGGGTCCCCGAATTCCCAGTCGCCGATGACCTTGCACCACCCCGACGACGCCGTCGCCTCCTCGACCGCGGCGGTCACCAGCTCGTCCTCGGTGATCCTGCGGCCGAAGTCGCCGGGGAAGAACCGGTTCGGGGTGGCCAGCCAGCGGCCACCCGAGAGGACACGCGGCAGGTCCGGGTCCTCGTGCACCCACTGGGGGATCCTGGCCTGGGAGCCGGGCGTCCGCACCAGGAGCACGCCCGCGTCGCGGTGCGCACGCAGGTGCCGGACCATCCGGTCCTCGTCGAAGACGTCCGTTGGCTGCTCGGTACCCGGGTGGGTGTGCATGTCGACCAGGCCAGGCAGGATCCAGCCGCCGTCGCTGATCAGCTCGGCTTCGGACTCCGGGTCCACTCGAAGCCGGTCACCGTCTATGACGAACGTCTGATTCGCCCGGTCCGGCAATGTCGTCCCACGTACCCTGAAGGCCACTTCGTCTCCCCCGGCGATGGTCCGGTCACGTCGAACACTACCCGAACACGCACGCCGCGAGCAGGCGATTCACCGCTTTCTGACGTGCCGCTGACGGCGGCGTCATCGATCAGTCATCGAGACGACAGCGAGATCGAATAGACAAGAGGAGGGAAAGCGCCGGCCGATCGCAGGCTGGAGTCCGAATCGTCTGGGGCTCGGTTCGGACCCTCGGCTCGCGGGGCCGGCGCACCCCCGGCCGGGTCGGCTTGGCGCCCTCGTCGAAGACCGTTTCCGGCAGCTTGCGGGGGAGGGGGCCCGGGAACGACAACGGCCGTCCTCGGGCCCAGTGCCGCTCATCGGGCCGATGGGCTGCTGTCCCGGGGCGGGGCAGATGTCGATCGGACGGCACGCTGCCACATCACCGTGACGCACGCGCCTGCGATCAGGCACAGCAGACCGGCGAGGGCGATGGTGGGTACGGGACCGATCCACCCGGCAACGGCTCCACTGGCGACGATCACGACTCCCTGCGAGACGTTGACCCGGCCGCGGATCCGCCCGATCAAGCCCGCGCGCTGCGGTTCCGGCGTGAGGGTGGTCAGCGTTGTCTTGCTCATCAACAGGTAGGCGCCACACGCACCGGAGAGCAGGAACAGGACGGCGGCCACGGGGAGCGGTGGTCTCAGCAGGACGAACAGCAGCGGGATGCCGGTGACCGCGATCAACGGCGCCATGATCCGCTGTTGCAGTCTTGCCGAGAGGAACGGGACCGCCGCGGCACCGAGGGTGTTGCCCAATGGATCGGCGGCCATCAACAAGCCCGCGGCGGCGGGGTTGCCGCCCGCGTCGGAGGCGTAGGGGATGGCGAGGCCCTCCGGAACGACCGTGAGACCGGCCAGGGCTGCCATCGCGGCTATGGCGCGTATCCGGGGGTTGTGACGGAGTGTGCCGCGAGCGTCGCGGATGGCTTTCCAGTAGGAGGACGTGCCGGGCGTGGCAGCGGGCGGCATCCGGCGGACGAACAAGCCGACCAGGACGGCCGAAACGACGAACGTGAGCGCGTTTCCGGCCAACGCGACCTGGGGGTTGATCGCGGCGAGCAGACCACCGGACGGGAAGGCGGCGAGCTGCGCGATCTGGGAGGTGACGGTGCGGATGCTTTCCGCGCTGCGGTAGTGGGTGTCGTCCGGATCGGCCGCGTGCGTCGGGAAGATGTCACGCAGCGCCGCGTTGCGTGCCGCCGCGTGAGGTGGGTCGAGGATCTGGGTCAGCAGCAGGAGAGCGGACAGCACGGGCAAGGGGATGTCCGGGACAGCCATGGACGCGACGAGCACGGCACGGGTGAGATCAGCCGTGACCATGAAGGTGCGGCGCGGGACCCGGTCGGCGACCGTCGACAGCGGACCGCTGAACAAAGCAGGCAGGAATGTCAGTGCGTAGGTGAGCGCGGTGAGTGCGGCCGAGTTCGTGCGGGTGTAGACGAGGACGGCGAGGCCGACACGGGCGATCTGGTCCCCGGCAACGGAAAGCAAGTCCGCCAGCCACACCGCGCGGAACTCCGGCGACGCGAACACCTCACGTCGGGGCGCGTGCCGCACCGCTTTTCCTTCCCCAGCCGCAAGGCCCGTCGGTCGCTCTGTCCTGCTCGACGTAACGGATCGCCCACGGCATGGCGTCGCCGCGGGCGATCTTTCCAGCCGTCCGGCCGGTCACTCTCAGAAGTCGCGGTTGCGCACGTCGACCTCCCTCCCTGCTCAGGTCGATGCGCAACAGTCTGAACAACCGCAGGTCGCCAGTCCAGGTCCGGACAGTGTTTCGTCCGGCAGGGCACCGGCAGTGGGACTTCGGACAACACACAATGGACTGGGCGTGTGCTACTTGACGAACTCCTGGTCCACGGCTTGTTCGAACGTCGCGTACTCGCTCATGAACACAGGGTCGCAGAAGGGCAGGAGTTGTGTCATGAACAACGCTGTGATGTCGTTGGCCAGGTCCCCCTGTCGACGAGGAGCAACGCGGCGAGGCTGCCGATCGCCTTCGTCATCGAGAAGATGCGAAACGCGGTATCCGGCCCCGCGTCGTGAGTGGGGTTGGCGTGGCCGGAACTTCCCTGCCACAGCACACCGTCGCGGTTGGCCACCATCGCAACCAGATATGGCGCGTTTGCCGCGCAACGGCATCTGACACGACGCGGTCGAGTGTGGACACGCGTGCTCCTTGTTCTTTTGTCGAAGGATCAGACTTCCAGTCAGGCGGAGGCGGCGGTCAACGCCTGGAGTTCGGCTTCCGACAGCCGCAGGTTCTCCGCAGCGAACTGCGCGGGCAACTGCTCGGGGGTGCGCGCGGAGGCGATCATAGAAGTCACAGTCGGTTGCTGCGCGAGCCAGGCCAGCGCCACCGTGGCGATCTCCACACCCCGCGCCGACGCGACCTGATCCAACGCGCCGAGCACCTTCGCGCCGCGTTCGGTGTCCGCGTAACCGCCGGCCATGCCGGGGATGTTGCGCACGTTCTCAACGGTCTGCCCCGGGCGGTACTTGCCGGTCAGGAAACCGGAAGCGAGGGCGAAGTACGGGACGCAGGCCAGCCCTTCGCGCTGCACGATGTCCCGGCGCGGGCCCTCGTAGGTGTCGCGCGAGATGAGGTTGTACTGCGGCTGCAGGGCGGCGAACCGGGCGAGGCCCTCGCGGTCGGAGAAGGCCAGGTACGCGGAGAGCCGTTCGGGACTGATGTTGGAGGCGCCGAGGGCGCGCACCTTGCCCGCCTGCACGAGTTCGTCGAGCGCGCCGATGACGTCGTCCACCGGAATGGACTCGTCCCGGTCGTAGTGGATGTAGTAGAGGTCGATGTGGTCGGTGCCCAGTCGCCGCAGGGACTCCTCGACAGCGGCCTTGATGGTCGCGGGCGCGATCCCGAAGTAGTCCGGGTGGTCTCCCACCTTGGTGGCGATGACCACGTCGTCGCGGTTGCCGCGGGCGGCGAGCCATTCGCCGATGATGGTCTCGGACTGGCCCGGCACGTTGCCCTGCTCGGGGAAGTAGTTCATGTACGAGTCGGAGGTGTCCACGAAGTTGCCACCTGCGGCGACGAAGGCGTCGAGCACCGCGAACGACTGCTCCTTGTCGGCTGTCCAGCCGAAGACGTTGCCGCCCAGGCAGAGCGGGGAAACGAGGATGTCGGTGGACGCGAGCGCGCGGAGCTTGGCCATCCATCGAGTCAACCACGCGTTTTGTGAGCCGCATTCCCAGCTCGGCAGGAGTGCTCGAAAGGGGCAATCGGGTTTTCCCGAAAGTCCCGCCCCGGACAGCGGGGACCTCGAACTTTCGAGACCCGCACCTTCGGTTCAGGTGTCGTCCACCTCCGCCGCCCCGTCACGCGCCTGGAGCCGTGACTTCCAGTGGGCGAGGTCGCCGCGCGTGGTCGTGGTGTGCGGATGGTGCTGTCCCAGGATCCGTTGCTGGTCGTCGAGCAACGATTCGAACTCCCGCACTGCCTGCGCCGCGTCGCCCGCCCGGCCCAGCATCAGCGCGATCAGGCCGCGCGTCGTGAGCGTGTGGGGATGATCCGGACCCAGCACCCGCCGCCGGTCCGCGAGGACGTCCTTCAATTCGGCCATGGCTCGGTCCGGGGCTCCGGCCATCTCCCGCCAGAGAGCGAGGTTGTGCCGATTGGTCAACGTCTCCGGGTGGTTCGGGCCCAGTACGCGCAGGTGGTCCGCCAGCAGGTCCTCAAGCTCCCGGACAGCCTCGTTCCGTTCACCCGATTCGGCACGCCACCGTGCGAGGTTGTGCCGAGTGGCGAGCGTGTGCGGGTGGTCCGGGCCCAGCACCCGCCGCCGGTCGGCCAGCAGTTTCGACAACTCCGCCACTGCTCCGGCCACGTCTCCGGTCTCGGCTCGCCAGCGGGCGAGGTTGTAGCGGGTGGTGAGCGTGTGCGGGTGATCCGGCCCCAGCACCCGCCGCCGATCGACCAGCAGTGTTTCGAATTCTGCGACGGCGACTGCGGTGTCTCCGGTTTCGCCGCGCCAGCGGGCGAGGTTGTGGCGGGTGGTGAGTGTGGCGGGGTGGTCCGGTCCCAGCACGCGCTGGTGGTCGACCAGCAACGTCTTGAGCTCACTCACGGCGCCGGCCGCGTCTCCCGCTTCACCCCGCCAGTAGGCGACGCTCTGCCGTGTCTCCATCGCGTCGGGATGATCGGCCGCCAGGTGCTGACGAGCGTCGTCGCGCAGCCGCACGGCATAGTCGATGGCCGCGGCCAACAGACCTGCCTCGCCAAGCGACCGCACAGCTCTGAACAGCACCGGATGCCCGCCGGAGGCCCACAAGTGCGCCGACGCATGGCTGTAGAGCACGTCGGTGTTCGCCCGCAACGCGTGAGCAAGGGGTGTGTCGGTCTCTATCTCCGGCCAGATCTCCAGCAGCGCGTCCGCGGCGGCGCGCGCGAGGAAGGGCAGGCGTTCGGGCGCCAACGTGTCCCGTGTGGCCCGTTGGACGAGTGCGTGCACCCGGACACGTCGTACCCGGTCGTTCTTGTCGAGGGTGATCAGGCTGAGCCGGTGCAGGCACCCGAGCGCGTCGGCGACGGTGTCGGCGTCGACGTCCTGTGCCAACAACCTGCGGAGGTAACCGCAGACCGCGCTGAACGTGAACACCTTCGTGGGGATCCCGGCTGGATCGAGAAGGCACGCCAGCTCCAGAACCGGCCGCGCGAGGCCTTCCGGTCGCAGGCCGTTCGCGTGCTCGATCGACAGCGACCAGGTCGCGGCCACCGTGTCCCGGTACTCGTCGGGCACCTCCGTCGCCGCGGGCATGACCTGGGCCAGCGTCTTGCGCCGGTCGGCCAGCCTCGACCGGTACGCGGCGAGGTCGAGCAGGGGCTTGTCGGCGATGAACGCCGCGGCCTGCGCCAGCGCGAGCGGCAGGTGCCCGAGGTCGTCGGCGAGACCGCGCACGTGCTCGGACTCCGCCTGGTCGGGGATCTTCGCACTCAGATAGGACACCGACTCGGACTCCGTGAACACGTCGACTTCGACGAGTTGCCACCCCTCCCGCACCAGGGACGCGTCACGCCTGCGCGTGGTGACAAGCACTTGCCCGGTGGCGGTACGGGGTGGCCACCAGCCGCGCATGTCGGTGGGATCCCGCAGATCGTCCAGGACGATCAGCCACCGCAGCCGGGTCGTTCCCAGCCAGGCCAGCAGCGCCCTCGCCACCTGCTCGGGATTCCGCCGCGCGGCGCGCTGGTCGGTCCCCTCGATCGCGCGGACGGCCGCCTCGGCGTAACCAGCGACCACCGCCGATCGCGTGACCGCGTTGATCCAGACCGCCAGGTCGAGTTCCTGGTCTCCCCACGCCTTCCTGGCGTGCCGGGCGGCGAGCTGGGTCTTGCCGACGCCACCCAGCCCGGTGAGCACCACCTCCGGCGCGGTGAACTCCGGGGCGGTGTGCCGGTCCTGGTACCGGTCGGCGACGACGGGTGGGAAGCCGACCCGCGCGGGCCACGTCACCAGCCGCGGCGCGGCTTGGATGATCTGCGTGTTCCCGTCCCCGACCTGGACGCCGGTGTTGTGCCGCACGTCGATGCCGAGGAACGCGCTCAGCCTGGACTGTCGCTGTTCGCCACCCCACGTGGAAGGGCGCTGGTTCACAGCGGCGGCCTAGTCGTCGAGGCTGACAGTCATGGTGTTTCCGTCGCCCACTTGCACACCCTTGTTGTCGTGCACGTCGACGACGTACTTCCCGCGTTGGTCGATGTGCCCGGTCAGGTGCAGCACGGTCTTCGCCGCGGCCACCAGGTCGACATCGGGCTCCGCGTCCACTGTGGTCAGTGCCGCGACGAGCTCGTCGCGGTGCGCGGTCGGATCGGCGAGCAACCGCTCACCGTCCCGTCCGTCGCGGCGCAACGCCTTGCGTGTCAGGGACTTCAACCCGGAATAGGCGTCCTTGACGGCTGTCGACGCGGTGTCGGACACGCCTGCCGCGGCGCCTGCTCCCAGCGCTGCCACCACGAGTTCGGCGGAGTCGGCCAACATGGTGCGATGGTATCGGTCGAGCCGTGCGGGCGTTCCCGCACAAATGCGGAATTCGGGCACCGGTGGTCAAGGTGTTGCGAACGCCAGGAACTCCGCTCTGGCAGCGGGCTGCTCACGAAAGGCACGGCGGAGCGCCGAGGTGGTCATGACCGCGTCGGGTTTGCTGATGCCGCGTTGCGCCATGCACGCGTGGGTGGCACGCAGGATCACTCCGGCGCCGCGTGGGTTGAGGTGGTCGATCAGGGTGTCCGCGATCTGGCCGGTGAGGCGTTCCTGGACCTGGAGCCGGCGGGCGTAGTGCTCGACGAGCCGGGCGAGCTTGGACAGGCCGACCACTCGTCCCGCGCTGGGCAGGTAGGCGACCCAGGCGTGGCCGGTGAACGGCAGGATGTGGTGTTCGCACACCGAAGTGAACGGAATCGGTCCGAGGTGGACCATCTCGTCGACCGGCCCGACGTCCTCGAACTGGACGGCGAGGAACTGGGCCGGATCGCCCGGAGCCGCTGTCATCTCCAGCATCGCGTCGACGAACCTGGTTGGCGTCCTGGCGAGACCGGCCCTGTTCGGGTTCTCCCCGGCGAGTTCGAGCAGGGCGCGGACGCCGTCCTCGGCGCGGGCCCGGACGTCCAGATCCAGTGCTGGGTCGGTCAGTGTCATCGTCCCCGGTCCTCTTCTGGCCACAGCAGCATGTGCAGCCTGGTCGTGGTGTTGTAACCGCGCGTGAGGATCGCGTCCGCCAACGATCGGTGGCACGCGAGCACACGGGCGGCGGTGCGGCCTTCCGGCATGATCCACACCGCGCGGCGGGGGATCGAGTACTCCGACACGAGTCTGTCCACTTCGGTCAGATCGGTGGGCGACGCGGCCACGAACTTGAACACGGCCCTGCCCGGCGCCGCCGCGGCGAACGCGGCCAGTGCGCGGGGTTTGAGCCGCCTGCCTGCCGGGTCGCCGGTGTTGGCGAGCTTGGGCGACACCGTGAAGTGGTCGACCAGTTCGCCGACCGCCGGGGTGGGCGGGATGGTGCCGTTGGTCTCGACGTGCACCTGACCCAGCTCACGCAAGCCGGTCAGCAACGCGGTGAACGCGGGCTTGCGCTGGTGGGTCATCGGTTCGCCGCCGGTCAGGACCGAGATCGGTGCGCTGATGCGCCCGGCGCGCTCCAGGATGGTGCTCGTCCGGATCTCCGGGCACTCCACGGCGAGGTCGAACTTCGCGGCGTTCCACGTGTACTCGGTGTCGCACACCATCGGGGCGTCGCCGGTGCCGCACGACAGGTTGCAGCCGCCGAGGCGGACGAACCGCGCCCGGTACCCGGTGAACGGGCCTTCCCCCTGGAAGGTGGGACCGAACACCTCGGACAACGGGAGAGTCTGCCGGTGCCGGGCGAGCCCGCTGCCCGCGACGGGGATGCCGGTGGTCACGAGGCGTGCACCTCCGCCGCGTTGACGTGGGTCTCGGTCACCCGCATGTGCGTCACCACGAGGCGGGGGTCGAGATCGGTGGCGATGGTGGTGGTCACCCGGGTGAGCAGGTGTGCTGTCGCTTCCACGGTCGGCCACGGCAGATCGGCCGCTGGTTCGTCCTTGCCGAACACGAACACCCGGCCCGCGTCGGCCAGCGCAGGCAGCAGCGGATCGGCGACGCCGAGCATGGTGCCGTGGTCGAGGTTGACGTCCACCCATTCGCGCAGCGCCACTTTCAACGCGCCGAACTCGCACACCACTTCGCCGGGATCACCTGTCACCGCGGTGACGGTCGCTTCCAGCCACCAGGAGTGGCCGTGCAGGTTGACGCACTTGCCGCCCAGTTCGGGCAGCCGGTGCGCGGTTTCGAAGTTGTGCCGGACCTGTACCGACGTCTGCTGTGTCAAACGGCCTGTCAACCGGTCTGTCATACGGTCACCTGCTCACGCCAGAACGCCGTGTCGGCGTAGTCGGTGGGGTCACGCACGCCGGCCAGGTGAAACGCCTCGGCGCGTTCCACGCATGTGCCGCACCGGCCGCAGTGCCGCCCGGCGAAGTCGCCACCCTCGTAGCAGGACCAGGACAGTTCCATGGGTGCGTTGTGCAGTGCGCCTTTGGCCGCGATCTCGGCTTTCGTCAAGCGCATGTAGGGCGCCTCGACGCGGACGGTCTCGGTCCCGAGCATCGCCGCCAGGTTCGCCGCGGCGATGAACTCCGGTCGGCAGTCCGGGTAGATCGGGTGGTCACCGGAGTGCACGGCCGTGGCCACCCTCCTCAGGCCCCGCGCGGCCGCGATGCCTGCCGCCACCATCAGCATGATCGCGTTGCGGTTGGGCACGACGGTGGCCGTCATGGTGTCGGCTGTGTAGTGGCCGTGGGGGATGTCGCCCGCCCCGGTGAGCGCGGACCGGAGGTGCTGCCGCAACACGCCGAGGTCGACGATCTCGTGAGGGATCCCCAGTCGGCTCGCGACGGCGGCCGCTGCCTCCAGTTCGACGGCGTGCCGCTGGCCGTAGTGGACGCTGACGGCCTGCACGACGGCCCCGGTGCGCAGGAGTTCTGTCGTCAGCACGGTGGAATCCAGTCCACCCGACAGCAGAACCAGCGTCGAATCTCCTCGATCGCCATTGCCATTCACGAGCGGCAACCTTTCGTGGAATATCGTGGCCGTCGGCCGCGGTCGATGAGTGATCGAACTGGCCGTCGACCGGCCCGGATTCGGAGGGTGGTCAAATGGTCTCACCAATCGAGGGATGTCCGGAATTTGTCCATTCCGGGCGGGCGGATTCCATGTCGCGTTTCGCATGTTTGAAATGCCGCCCAGGTGTTCCTGTCGACGTCAACGCCGCTGTTCAGTGGCGTTGACGTGGCCTGGGCGGGGGTGTTCGCGGTTCGTTCGCGTCGATTTCTACACGTGATGAAGTAAGGCGGTCTGTCGCATGCGAATGACGGTACCTCGCCGCGTTCGAGCAATGAACCGGGAATGCCCTATTGATGACGCGAATCCCCCGGTTAGGTTACTTGTGTGATGCCGCGGTCATGGCATGGTGGATCACAGGTAACAGTCGATGCAGGGAGAGTCGTGTGGTTCCCGCTATGTCGAATGAAGAACGCGAATTTTTCCTGGCCGACGTCCACGTCGGAGTGCTGGGCGTGGCCACCGCGCGAAACGGTCACGCCCCGTTGCTCGTGCCTGTCTGGTACAGGTACACGCCCGGCGGTGACCTGGTCGTCCAGACCGGCCGGGAGACGGTGAAAGCGCGGCTGCTGCGTGTGGCGGGGCGGTTCAGCATCTGCGTGCAGGATGAAAGCCCGCCGTACCGGTACGTCAGCGTGGAAGGCCCCGTGACCTCCGTCAGCGATCCGGTGCCGCCCGCCGAGCGTGAGGCAATGGCCTACCGGTACCTGGATCCAGGGGAAGCGGGCCCCTACCTGGCAGCGACCGTGCAGCAGTTGACGGACGACATCGCGATCCGGATGCGGCCACAGCACTGGCGGACGGCGAACTTCGCGACGTTCGCCGCGGACTTCGCCGGCACCGTGTCGTGATCGACATACACACCAACGGGAACAGGACGACATGAGAACCGCCGAAGTCCCCGCGTGCCACACACGAGTCGCACCAGCCTATCCCGGCGACCGCAGTCTGCCGGATCTGTTCCAGGCACAGGTGGGCGCCCGCCCGCACGCACCAGCGGCACGGCACCGCGGCGGTGAGCTGACCTACGCGCAGCTCGACGTTCGCTCCGATCAGGTGGCTGCGCGGCTGCTCGACCACGGCGTCGAACCAGGTTCGGCTGTCGGAGTGTGTGGCGGACGGTGCCTGGAAGCACTCGTGGCTGTGCTGGGTGTGCTCAAAGCCGGTTGTGCCTATGTGCCGCTCGACGAGGAACTCCCGCCTGCCCGGTTGCGCGTGATGGTCGAGGACGGCGACGTGCACGCGGTGGTGATGCTGCCCGGCGCCAGACGCCCGCGTGGCCCGCGGACCTTCGTCGACGTCGATCCCGTGTCACGGGCGGTATCCGCCGATCCACCCGGTCACGTGCCGAACCAGACCAGGCGTGCGGCGTCTTCCCCTGGCACGGACTGTGCTTACGTGATGTTCACGTCCGGCTCGTCCGGTCGCCCCAAACCCGTGGTGATCACCCACCGTGGTGTCGTCCGCCTGGTGCTGTCCGATCCGGAGCTGCCGCCACCGGGTCCCGGCGACCGGGTGCTGCACGGTTACAGCCTGTCCTCCGACGCGTCCACGATCGAGATCTGGAACGGGCTGCTCACCGGTGCGTGCCTGGTCCTGGTCGACCGAGCCGACCTGGTTTCACCGCCGGCGCTGGAGGATGTGTTGCGTGACAACGGGGTGACGGTCGCGTACCTGACCACCAGCGTCTTCCACCACGTGGCCAGGACGCGTCCGCGGGCGCTGAGCGGGCTGCGTTTCGTGTCCGCGGGCGGTGAGGCGATGGACGCCAGTCTCGCCGCGACCGTCATGGCAGCGTGCCCGGACACCACCGTGGTCAACTTCTACGGGCCCACGGAGAACACGGTGGTCTCCACCGCCCACGTCCTGCGGACCGCGCCCGCGCAGGACAGGGGCGTTCCCATCGGCAGGCCTTTCGGCGCCTCCACCGCTTATGTCCTGCGCTCGGACCGCACTGTGGCCGCGCCGGGCGAGGAAGGCGAGTTGTACGTCGGCGGCGATGGTCTGGCCGTGGGGTACGCCGGCGACGCGGAGCTGACCGCCGAGCGGTTCGTGACGGTGGCCGTCGACGGGCGGCGCGAACGGCTCTACCGCACCGGGGACCGTGCTGTGCGGGCGCACGACGGGCTGCTGGAGTACCGGGGACGGCTGGACCGCCAGGTGAAGCTGCGCGGGCACCGCATCGAACTCGACGAGATCGAGGCTCGGCTGCGTATCCATCCCGCTGTCGGTGAGGCCGCGGTGGAGCTCGACGGGGACCGTCCGGTCGCGTACCTCACCGCCGCGGAACCCGGCGACCCGTTGCCGTTGGACGCGTTGCGCGCCTACTGCGCGCAGTGGCTGCCCAGCCAAGCCGTCCCGCTCCTGGTCGCGATGCGCCAGTTCCCGGTCGGCGGCAGCGGAAAAGTCGACCGGAAGCGGTTGTCGGTCAACGCGGCGACGCCGGGCGCCGCGGCACCGGTCGAGGGTGTGCTCGACGCGATCGCGCACGTGTGGGAGCTGGTCCTGCGGGAGCGTCCCGCCCCCGAGGACGACTTCTTCGCCATCGGTGGTGACTCGCTGCTCGCCTCCGAGATCGTCACCCGCACACTCGCGGTGCTCAACATCGACGCCACCTTCGGCTCCAGCCTGATCAGGTCCCTGCTGGACACGCCAACGCTGGCCGGGTTCGCCGAAGCCGTGCGCGCTGTGCGCGGCACCGGCACCACGACTCCTGTCGCGACGGTCGACTTCGTTCGTGAGCGGGAACTCGGACTCGTCCTTCCCGACGTCCAGGGACCGGCACCCCGGCCGGAGAACCCGTCGGAGGTGCTGCTCACCGGTGCCACGGGGTTCGTCGGTGCTTTTCTGCTGCGCCGCCTGCTGCTCGCGACACCCGCCCGTGTGCACCTTCCCGTGCGGGCAACGACATCCGCGCACGCCGAGCGGCGAGTGCGGGCCGCCCTTGGCCGATACGGGCTGCGCCTGCCGGACACGGCATGGGACCGGGTGGTGTGCTTTCCGGCGGATCTGGCGGCGCCGGGACTGGGCATGTCGCCCGGCCACGTCGCGGAGCTGGCAGGGCGTCTGGACCTGGTGGTGCACAACGCCGCCCAGGTCAACTTCCTCTATCCCTACGAGGCGTTGCGGGCAGCCAACGTGGAGAGCACGAGGGAGATCATCCGGCTGGCCGGGCCCCGGCGGGTGCCGGTGCACTTCCTGTCCACCATCGCGGTCCTGGCCGGATTCGGCACCGCGGGCGTCCGGCACGTGGACGAGGACACCGAGCTGTGTCACGCCGACCGGCTCAGCATGGGCTACGCGGAAAGCAAATGGGTGGCCGAGGGACTGCTGCGCCAAGCCGCGTCCCAGGGGTTGCCGACCGCCGTCTACCGGCCGTACGAGATCACCGGCGACCGGTGGCACGGCGCGTGCAACACCGACACGGCGATCTGCTCGCTGTTCAAGACCATCGCCGAGACCGGCCTCGCGCCCGACATCGCCCTGCCGATGGACTTCGTGCCGGTCGACTACGTCGCCGAAGCCGTCGTGCACGTCGCCACCCGGCAGCGGGCGAGCGATCGCGTCTACCACCTCACCAATCCGCGACCGGCCCTGTTGGCCGACGTCCTCGAACGCATGCGTGCCGCGGGCTTCGCCCTTCGGATGCTGCCGTACCAGCAATGGGTCGGTGAACTGGTACGGCACGTCGCCCAGAATCCCACCAGCCCCACCGCGCCGTTCGTGTCCCTGTGCGTCGACCGCGGGCACAAGGCCGACATCTCGGTCAAGGAGATGTACCTGGACGGGACCTTCCCGTGCCTGGGCAGGCGCAACCTCGAACAGGCGATGGCGGGCAGCGGCCTGCACTGCCCGCCTGTCGACGCCGCTCTGCTCGACCGCTACCTGGAGTACTTCTTCGACTCCGGCTACATTCCCCGGCCGCGGCAGCGTCGGGAATCCGACTCCAAGGATCTGGTATGACGCTCATCCCGGTACCGGCGCCCGACCCGGGTACGGCAGGGCCCCCTCGTGCCTACGCGCGCCTGCGGGTCGACGAGCCGGTGGTGCAAGCCCGGTTGGCCAACGGTGAAACCGGGTGGCTGCTGAGCCGGTACGACGATGTCCGTGCCGCGTTCGCCGATCCGCGACTCGTCCGGCCACTGCTGTCGGCGTGGCCCGTCCGCGAGGGCGCGCAGCCGCCCGCGTGCCTGCCGACGTTCCTGGAGATGACCGGCGGACAGCACCACCGGGTGCGCCGGGCGGTGCTGCCGCTGTTCACCCGGCCACGTCTGCGTTTCATGGTCCCCCGCATCCGCGCGATCGCCGACGGGCTGGTCGACGTCATGACGGGCGCGGGCACGACGGCGGACCTCGTCCCGTCCTTTGTGGAGCCACTGCCGTTGCGGGTGTTGTGCGAGACGGTCGGGTTGCCCTACGAGGACCGTGACACCTTCCTGCCGCACACGCTCACCCTGCTCAGCGCGGCGGGCCTGCCCATGGACGACGTGCTCGCCGCCTTGTACGCACTACAGGACTACGCCAGCGAACTGGTCAGTCGCAAGGAACACGAGCCCGATGACAGCTACATCTGCTTGCTGCTCAGTCGCCTGACCCGTGACGACGTCGTCAGCTTCGTGGTCACCATGCTCATGGCGGGTTACAAGACGAACATCCAGCACACCGGCAACGCGCTGCTGGTGCTGCTCACCCATCCCGGCCAGCTCGGGCTGTTGCGGGCCGACCCCGCGCGCATCCCGACGGCGGTGGAGGAACTGTTGCGCTACGTCCCGCTGATGAACGCCATCAACATCCTGGTGGCCCAGGAGGATCTCACGCTGCGCGGCAGGCGGATCCGGGCCGGTGACGCGGTCCTGCCCGTCATCGCCTCGGCCAACCGCGACCCGGCCGCGTTCACCGATCCCGACGACCTGGACCTCGCCAGGAGCCCCAATCCGCACACCACGTTCGGCCGTGGACCACACCACTGCACCGGCGCCCACCTGACCCGCCTGCAACTCACTGTCGCACTGGAGGTGTTGCTGCGGCGGTTGCCCGGTCTCCAACTCGACGAACCACCCGACGTGATCCCGTGGGACGAATCGACACCGTTGCGTGCACCGGCGCGCCTGCTTGTCCGTTGGGACAGGTGAAGCCGGTGGCGACGCCCGAACAGGTTTTGCCGCACTACCCGTTCAGCGACCGGGGCGACAGGCTCGCGCCGGAGCTGAGCGATCTGCAGCGTCGTTGCCCCGTCGCGAAGGTCAGGACCAACGCGGGCGGGGAAGCGTGGCTGGTCACCGGCTACGACCTGGCCCGGCACGTCCTGCGGGAACGGAGGTTCGGCCGACAGGTGCTGGCCGAAGAAGGAAGCCCCGTGCAGGACGCGCCGATCCTCGCGCCGGAACTGATGGGCGCCATGGACTACCTGCACCGCGCCGGTCTGCGTGACGAGGTCCTGAAGGCACTGGGCCGCCACCAACCCGACCTGCCATCCGGCTGGGTCGCGCACGTCACCCGTGCCGGTCTGGACGCGATGACCGGCAACGGTGATCCCGGCGATCTGCATCGGTACTTCGCCGAATGGGTCGCCAGCCATTGCATGCACCGCCTGCTCGGCCTGCCCATCAAGGACCACCACTGGCTGGCACCGCGCGCCGATCTCGACCTGACCATGAAGACGCCGACCAACGAGGAACTCGCCCGCAACTGGGACGAGCTCCGCGACTACATGCTCGCGCACATCCGCACCCGGCTGGACCGCCCACGGGGCCTGCTCGACCGGATCGCCGTCCTCAACGATCGCCACCGCGTCCTCGACGACGTCGAACTCGCCAACATCGCGGCATTGCTGTACGTCAGCGGATACGAGGACTTCGCCAGCTTCCTCGGCGTCGCGGTGGTGAAACTCCTCGAGCAGCCGACCGTGATGGACACCCTGCGGCACCGGCCGGACATGACGGCCCATTGCGTGGAAGAACTCCTGCGGTGCAGTGTCGTCCTGGGCAACGCCATCCAGCGTTACGTCACGGAGGACGGTCCGCTCGGGGACGTGTTCGTCAGGCAGGGAGACCTGATCATGGTGTCCCTCGACGCGGTGAACTTCGACCCGGCCGCCTTCGCCGAACCCGAGGTCTTCGACCCCGCTCGCAGCCCCAATCCGCACCTGCGCTTCGGGTATGGCCGCCACCACTGTCCTGGCGGCCACCTTGTCCGCAGGCAGTCGGCGGTCGCCATCCAGGTCCTGGTGCACCACCTGCCTCGCCTGAGGCTCGCCGTTCCCGTCGCGGACATCGCGTGGGCGCCCAACCGAATGGCCATAATTCCCGAGCGCGTTCCGGTTTACTGGTGACGGAAACGGTTACGTCCAGTCGACAATGGACAGAAAGTGTGCGGTGCGGCACTCGACGGGGAAGCCGTTTCATCACAACGAGTACTTGTTCGGCCGGGCACGGAAAGTATGTTGGTGGGGAAAGGAAAGGAGCCTCATGGCTACCTTGTGCAGACCAGCGGTCGCCGTTCCCGAACACGTCATCACCGCTGAGGAAACGCTCGCCCTCGCGCGTTCCATCCACGCCGACCACGCGCAGCTGCCACTGGCGCTGCGGCTGATCGAGAACACCGGCGTGCGCAAGCGGCACATCATCCAACCGATCGAGACGACGTTGCGGCACCCCGGTTTCCGAGAACGGAACGAAATCTACGAGCGGGAGGCGAAGGCCCGTGTTCCCACCGTCGTGCGCACCGCGCTGGACAACGCGGGGCTGTCCAGCGCGGACATAGATCTGATCGTCTACGTGTCCTGCACCGGATTCATGATGCCGTCGCTGACGGCCTGGATGATCAACACGTTGGGCTTCCGATCGGACACCCGGCAGATGCCCATGGCGCAGTTGGGATGTGCCGCCGGAGGCGCCGCGATCAACCGCGCCCACGACTTCTGCACCGCCTATCCCTATGCCAACGCGTTGATCGTGTCCTGCGAGTTCTGTTCGTTGTGCTACCAGCCGGGTGATGTCGGCGTCGGTTCACTGCTCAGCAACGGGCTCTTCGGTGATGCCGTCGCCGCCGTGGCGGTGCGGGGCGAAGGCGGCGAGGGCATCAAGCTGGTGCGCAACAGGTCGCACCTGGTGCCCGACACCGAGGACTGGATCGCGTACAGCGTCCGGGAAACGGGCTTCCACTTCCTGCTGGACAAACGGGTGCCCACCACCATGGAACCGCTGGCGCCCGCGTTGGTGACCTTGGCGAAAGGACACGGCTGGGACGCCTCGCAGCTGGACTTCTACATCGTGCACGCCGGTGGACCGCGCATCCTCGACGACCTGTCCCGGTTCCTGCACGTGGAACCGGAGGCGTTCCGGTTCAGCCGGGCCACGCTGACCGAGTACGGCAACATCGCCAGCGCCGTCGTGATCGACGCCGTGCGCCGGATGTTCGAGGAAGGAACCGCCGTCCAGGGCCACAGGGGCCTGATCGCGGGATTCGGTCCGGGCATCACCGCCGAAAGCGCACTCGGCACCTGGATGTCGGTGCGCGCCGGACTCGCCCACTCCGAGGTTCCCCAGCCCCGGTCGTCTCGACCTGTCGCGCCCTTGGAAGGAGCGGACCGCCTGTGACCACCGAGTCGACGAGTATGACGCATCCCGTGCGCTTCTGGGATGTGCCCGATCTGCCGGCAACCGACTTCGATCCACTGCTGGCCGAGTTGCTGCGGGACGAGCCGATCGCACGGGTCCGGCTGCCCAACGGCGACGGATACGCGTGGCTGGTGACCCGGTACGCCGACGTCCGGTTCGTCACCTCCGATCCGCGGTTCAGCAGGCAGGCCGTGCTGGGCCGGTCGGTCACCCGGCTCGCCCCGCACTTCATCCCGCTCGACGACGCCGTGGGTTTCGCGGACCCGCCCGAACACACGCGCCTGCGGCGCGCGGCGGCCAAGGCGTTCAGCGCCAGGAGCGTCGAGGCGTTGCGGGCACGAACCCGGCGACGGATGCACGAACTGGTCGACGCCATGCAGCGGCGGGGTTCCCCGGCCGATTTGATGGAACACGTCCACAACCCGCTTCCGCTGGCGGTGGTGAGCGACCTGATGGGCGTGCCGGAACACCACCGGCCCGCGATGGCGGAGTGGTCCGGCGTCCTGTTGTCGGCCGGGCACGGCCGTGAGCGCAGTGAACGGGCGAAGGCCGAGGTCGGCGCCTACTTCACCGCGCGCCTGTCACAACCGGCGAGCGGCAACGAAGACGAGCTGTTGAGCCTGCTGTCGTCAGCGATCGAGCGGGGAGAGCTCACGCTGAAGGAAGCGGTTGGCCTCGCCGTGCTGATCCAGGTCAGCGGCGCGCACGCGGTACGCAACAACACCGGCAACATGATGTACGCCCTGCTGACACACCCCGGGCACATGGCGCGGCTGCGTGCCGAGCCGGGGCTGCTGCCGCAGGCGATCGAGGAGTTGCTGCGGTGGATCCCGCATCGCAGCGGCGTCGGCCTGTCCCGGATCGCGACCGAGGACGTGGCAGTGGGCGACGTGGTCATCCGCGCGGGCGAGGCGATCTACGCGTCCTACCTCACGGCCAACCGCGACCCAGACGTGTTCGACGATCCCGAGCACCTCGACTTCGACCGGACCTTCAACCCGCACGTGTCCTTCGGCCACGGACCGCACCACTGCGTGGCGTCGGCGTTGGCGCGGATGGAGTCCCAGGTCATGGTGTCCACGTTGCTCGACCGGCTGCCACGGCTGCGCCTGGCGGTGCCGGTCGGGGAAGTCCGCTGGCAACGCGCCGCGCTCATCCGCGGCCCCGAGACCCTGCCGGTCGCCTGGTGACCGCGGCGGACCTGCGGGAAGGCCTGATCGTGCCGCCGGGAGCCGGGCGCACGATCGCCACCGGCGCGCAGGAGGTCACGTTCAAGGTCACCGGCGCGCACTCGTCGGCCGCGTCCACCTTCGAGGTCAAGGTGCCGCCGGGGTTCGACGTCGGCGCCCACGTGCACGCCCGCAGCGAGGAGCTGTTCTACGTGCTCGAAGGCGAGTTGGACGTGCTCGCGTTCGAGCCGAAGGTCCGCACCCCGGACAGTTGGCGGGAGTGGGAGTCCCTGTCGGGGGAGCGGGCCGTGCGCGCGGGAGCGGGTACGTTGATCCTGGTGCCGCCCGGCTGCCCGCACGCCTTCACCAACGCCACGTCCGATCCGGTGCGGATGCTGTTCCAGGCGTCGCCACCGCCCGATCACGAGCGGTACTTCGAGGAGCTGCTCGACATCCTGCAAAGCGGCGGGCCGGTCGACCACGAGGCCATCGCCCGGCTGCGTGAACGCTACGACATCCAGCAACTGACTCCGTTGCGGTACGGCGAATGAAGGGCGAGACATGGGCGACACGAGAGTTCCCGTACTCATCGTCGGCGGCGGGCTGACGGGCCTGTCGGCCGCTGTCTTCCTCGCCTGGCACGGTGTTCCCGCGATGCTGGTCGAACGACATCCCGGCACGGTCGGGCTGCCGAAGGTCCGGGCCATCAACCCGCGCACGGTCGAGCTGTACCGGGCGGCGGGCATCGAGGACCGGATCAGGGCGGTCAGCTCCCCGGTGGCGGACCACGACCTCGTCGTGCACGCCGACAGCCTGGCGGGAACGGAGCACACCCGGCTGCCCCCGGCCGCGGGGGAGGACCTCGACGGGTGCGGACCGTGTGGGTTCGCCCCGATCGACCAGGACCAACTCGAACGGATCCTGCATGCCAGGGCCCAAGAAGTCGGCACGGATCTGCGTTTCCACACCGAACTGGCGGAGCTGCGAGCACACCGCGACGGTGTCGTCGGCGTGCTGCGTGACGGTGCCACCGGGCGCGAGTACCGGGTGTTCGCCGAGTACATGATCGCGGCGGACGGCGCCAAGAGCCCGATACGGGAGATGCTCGGCATCGGGCAGCACGGGCCGGGGACGCTGACCCGTCTGGTGAACGTCTACTTCCGGGCAGACCTGACCGAGCCGATGCGCGGCAGGAAGATGCGGGTTCTGGTGGTCAAGAACCCCGCGGTGAGCGGAAGCGTCGTGTCGATGGACGGTGACCGCCTGTGGCGGCTGGCCATCGGCATGCCCCCGGACTGGTCGGGAGACCTCGCCGCGTTCACCGAGGAACGCTGCACCGACCTGGTCCGCGCCGCCGTCGGCGTGCCGGACCTGCCGCTGGAGATCGAGGAGATCGCCAACGCGCCGTGGGAGATCTCCGGCCGGGTCGCCGACCGCTGGCAGGAGGGCAGGGTGCTGCTGGCCGGTGACTCCGTGCACACGATGCCACCGATCGCGGCTTTCGGCGCGGGCGCGGGCGTCCAGGACGTGTACAACCTGGCCTGGAAACTCGCGCTGGTGTGGCGTCGCGTCGCTGGTCCTGAACTGTTGGACAGCTATGAGTCGGAACGACTCCCGGTCGCCGAGGAGACCGTACGGCAGTTGCTCGTGCGGTACGCCGCCGTCCAGGGAAAGCCGACTGGCGAGCACGTCGATCCGCTCGGAGTGATGATCTACGGCTACACGTACCCGAGCGGGGCGTTCGTCAGCGAACCGGGCGGGAACCCGGTCAAGATGGAGGATCCCGCGAACCCGAGCGCGCGGCCGGGAACCAGGGCACCGCACCTGGTGGTGGAGCGCTCCGGCGAAGAGATGTCCATTGTGGACTTGTTTGGCCGGTCCTTCGTCGTGCTTGCGGGCGAAGCGATCAAAGGACACGAGCGAGCCGCGTCCTATGTGGCGGCGAGAACCGGAGTGGAGGTCGACTGGTACCGGGTCGCCGACGACGGTGACATCCGTGCGGTCGACGTCCGGTTCACCGAGCGTTACGGCATCGGCCCCGACGGGATCGTGCTCGTCCGGCCGGATGGGTTCGTCGCGTGGCGTGCCGTGTCCGTTGCCGCGCACGGGAATGTCGAACAGCGGCTGCTGGATGTGGTGAACCTGGTGCTGTGCACGCAGGCCAGGACCTCGGTCACGGTGTCGTGAACCGAGGTCGGTGTGCCGGCCGGGGTCACCCGGCAGGGATGTGCACCATGCCGTGTGGTCCGCCGCCACCCTGGTCCCGCGTGGCGATCGTGGTGATCGGAGCCAGTGCGACCAGGTCCACCACGTCCACGGAATCGGAAGCCAGGCTGGACACGTAACCGACCGCCCCGTCCGGCGACGAGGTGACGCTGAGCGCCTGCTTGCCGATCTCGATGCGGACGAGCGACTCGAACGTCCTCGGTGAGAACACGTTCAGCCGTCCGTTCGTCGGGCCTCGCTCACCGAATCGCATCTCGGTGGCCATGATCATGCCCGTTGTCGTCGCGTGCACGCCGATCACCTTGTGCTGTGTCGGAATGGTCCGGACGATCCGGTCGGTCCCGGTCTCGATGACCTGGATCCCCGTCTCCAGTTCCGCGGAACGCGCGTGCGGGTGCGGCGTGGCCACATACGCGTGCCTGCCGTCTGGCGACATCCCCACACCGGCGCTGCCCGTCACGTCGACCTTGCCGGTCCACTGGCAACCGACGAGGTCCACGACGGACACGAACGGCGCTTCCATGTTCGTGACGTAGGCTTTGCCCGCGTCCGGCGTGAGGCCGAACCAGTGCGGTCCGTTCGCCCCGGTCGCGATCCGGTCGACCGGACGGCGGGTCTCGGTGTCGATGACCACCAGGCCACCCTGTGCGGCGTCGTTCGCCTCGACGCTGGTGTAGAGCAGATTCCGCTCAGCGTCCAACGCCAATCCGTGCGGCGCGAACTCGGGCGCCAGGTCGATGACTTCGACTACCCGGCCGCGGTCCGGGTCGATCACGCTGATCTCGTGTGCCCGCTCGGCGTGGTTGTTGTAGTACCCCTTGCGGTAGGTATGGGAGCAGTACAGCAATCGGCGGGTGTGGTCGAAGCACAGTTCATGGGGCTCCGGCAGGACGTCGACGACATTTCGGCACTGGTGGTCGTCGGTCGAGAAGAAGGTGACGGTGTGGCCGCCCTGGTTCGCGACCGCCAGAATGCCGTTGTCACGGGAAGATGTTGTCATGATTGGACTCTCCACTCCAGACTCTCGGGTACGACCCGTACATCCTTAGTAGCGCACAGTTGTGGCGATGACCAGAGCACGGCGCCACCTCAACAGGTGACGTGGCTCAACGGACGGGTGGAATCCGGTGGTGGCGGTGGCGCGCGTGTGGCCTCCGCGGCGACGATTGAGGCGCGAATCGTCCGCGATGTGGAGGAGTCACCATGGCGGAGCCGTCGTTGGCCCGCGAGCGTGTCGCTCACTACTGGCCAGTGGATGACCTGCCGGGTGTGCAGTTCGATCCGCTGCTGGCCCGGTTGCTGCGCGAGGAGCCGATCGCCCGGATCCGCCTGCGGTTCGGCGAAGGCGACGCGTGGCTGGTGACGCGCTACGAGGACGTCAAACTCGTCACCGCGGACCCGAGGTTCAGCCGGGCGGCCACAGTGGACCGGCCGGTGACCAGCATGACCCCGCACGTCATCGGCCTGCCCCGGGGCATCGGGCGGATCGACCCGCCGGACCACACACGCCTGCGGCGCCTGGTGACCCAGAGCCTGAGCCCGCGCCGCGTGGACCGGCTGCGGCCCCGGGCCGAAGCCACTGCCGACGAACTGCTGACCGGACTGGCACGGCAGGGGCCGCTGGCTGACCTCGTGGACGCGGTGATCGCGCCGTTCTCGATGCGGGTCATCAGCGAGCTGCTCGGTGTCGCGGACCAGGACTGGGACCGTGTCCGCGACTGGCAGCGGATCATCCTGTCCAGCAACCACTCCAGAGCGGAAGCGGACGCGGTCAAGAAGGAGATCGGCGGCTACTTCCGCGCGTTGGCGGAGCGCCGCAGCGGCCAACCGGGCGACGACCTGTTCAGCGCGCTCGTCGTGGCGCGGGACACGGGCGAGCTGACCACGCCCGAACTGATCTCCCTGGCGGTCATCCTGCAACTCAACGGCATGGACATGGTGCTCAGCACGGCGTCGTCCATGGTGTACCTGCTGCTGACCCAGCCCGGCTGGGCAGCGCGTCTGCGTGACGACAGCAGCCTGCTGCCGGTCGCCGTCGAAGAGATGCTGCGGTTCAACCCCGCCCGCAACGGTGTCGGCCTGCCGCGGATCGCGATGGAGGACGTCCAGGTGGGAGACGTGACCATCCGTGCGGGGGAAGCGGTCTACGTCTCATATCTCACGGCCAACCGCGACCCGGCCGTGTTCGCGGAACCGGACCAGCTGGACCTCGAACGGGCCGACAACCCGCACCTGGCATTCGGCTACGGGATCCACTACTGCCATGGCGCCGCGTTGACCAGGATGGAACTGGACGTACTGCTCTCCGCGCTGCTGAAGCGGTTCGACGGACTGGAACTGGCTTGCCCGGCCACGGAAATCGAGTGGCTGCGAGGCGCGGTGAGCAGACGCCCAGTCGCCCTTCCCGTGACGTGGAAAGCGTCGTGAGTGGTTTCCAGGGTTGGAACCCGGAAAACACTCACGACAACTGCTTGCGCATCGCTACGGTGTAGACCGATGCGGCGACCACCAGCCCCACCGGCAGCGAAAGGTCGATCCCGCCGACGGCCTCGGCAAGGAACCCGGTGTACAGACTGGGAATGGCGATGCACGCGAAGGCAGGCACCGCACCGGCGACCAGTGCTCCGACACCGGCCCAGTTGACGCCGCCGACGTACCAGAACGGTCCGTCTTTCGACTCGTCGCTCAGCGCGTGGCCGTCGTACCGGTTGCGCCGCAACAGCACGTCGGCGACGTAGATCGCCATCATCGGGCCGAGCACCGCGACCATCAGTTGCAACGTGCTGCTCACCGCGTCGAGGAAGTTCGACACCAGCAGGGCGTACATGGTGAGCAGGACGCCGATGGTGCCGTCCAGCAGGACGCTGCGCGACCGGCGCAACCGGATGCCGATCGCCTGGATGGCGAGACCCGCGCTGTAGATGGTCATGGCGTTGTTGGCGACCGCGCCGATGATCACGGCGACCAGGAAGACCGGAACGAACCACTCCGGCAGCATCCCGGCCAGCGCGGTCTGCGGATCGCGCATGTCCAGTGTGGTCGCGGCGAGCGCACCGAGGGCGGTGAACAGGACACTCGGGATGTAGGCGCCCACCGCCGTCCACCCGGCGACGGCGGTGGGCTTGCTGGTTCTCGGTAGATACCGGGCGAAGTCCGCGCTGTTGTTGTACGACAAAGCCGCCGACGCCACCAGCGCCAGGCCCGCCGCGAGTGCTGTCCACAGTTCGACGCCGTGCAGCGTGTTCTGCGGCCGGTAGGTCCAGTCGGTGTGGCCGAGCACGAACGAGGCCAGGACCGCGAACACCACGGTGAGGACGAGCGACAGCACCGGGTACAGCTTCACGATGGTGGCGTGCCCGTAGACGCTGATCACCAGCGTCACGGCCGCGATGCCGATGATGACCAGTATCTTCCCGGCCGTGTCCAGTTCCAGTCCGTAGCGCCCGAACAGGCTGAACGCCGTCACGGCCGCCGCCGACCAGTTGAGTGCCGCGTAGCAGACCGAGATGAACCAGCCGTTGACGCCGATGACGACGCGGTTGGCGCGAATCCCGTACACAGCTCGCGTGATCACCTCACTCGGCGCACCCGCCGCCGGGCCGCTGACGGCGACCACTCCGACGAGGATCCAGCACAGGTTGCCCGCGAGGATCACCACGAGCGCCTGCCACAGTTCCAGGCCCATCAGCACGAGCGCCCCGCCGACCACCAGGCTCAGGTAGCTCACGTTGGGAGCCGCCCACACGCCGAACAGGTCACGGGGGCGACCGTGGCGTTCGTCGTCGCCGATCACGTCGATCCCGTGCGCCTCGATTCGGCTGGCACGCCCGGATCGCACAGGTGTCTCGGCTGCTGCCTCAGTCGAATGGCTCATAACTGCGCCCGGTGGGCGACGCGGCCGTCGACGACGGTCAGGGCGACCGGCAGGTCCGCCAGTTCCTCGGCCGGACAAGCGAGCGGATCGCCGCCGAACACGGTGAGATCCGCGCGGAAGCCTTCCCGGACACGGCCTGCGACGTGCTCTTCGCCGACGCCGTAGGCGGCCCACGTGGTGTAGCCCGCCAGGCTCTGCAGTGCGGTGAGTGCTTGGTCCGCACCCACGGGATCGCGGTCGTGCTCGGCGGCGGGCCGACGCAGCCGGGCTCCGGCCATGACCACTCGTGGGTCGTAGTGGGCCACAGGCCAGTCGGAGCCCAGCGCGACACGGCCACCCGCGCGTGTGATGTCGGCACAGCGCCAGCCGTGCCCGCAGCGCGGGGAGCCGAGCCGCTGGGACCAGTTGTCGGAGTGGTCGGGCAGTGTCCAGTCCATGTGGGTGGGCTGCATCGACGCGACCACGTCGAGTTCGGCGAAGCGCGGGATGTCGTTGTCCGACAGCAGTTCCGCGTGTTCGACTCGGTGCCGCCCCTGTTTCGGGCGGCCGACCGCCTCGTAGGTGTCCAGTACCTCGGTGACGGCACGGTCGCCGATGGCATGGGTGAAACAGGGCAGCCCGATCTCCACCACGCGGCGCACCGCGTCCCGGTACTGCTCCACGTCTATCCACATGGGACGGACGCCTTCGCCCGCGCAGTCCGGGTGCTGCAACCAGGCCGAGCCACCGTCGATGGTGCCGTCGAGGAAGAACTTGACCGCCCCGGTCCGCCATCTGGGCCGATCGGTTCGCGTGCGGACGGCGTCGACGGTCTCGTCGACCCCGTTCGGGAACATCCACGGTGCACGCAGAACGCGCAGCGGCAGGCGCTCCTGCTGGTCCAGCGCGTCCAGTATCGCTTCGGTGCCTGCCCAGCTGTCCGGTACGTGGATGCCGGTGATACCGCACGCGGCCTGGTCGGCGAACAGGTCGGCCGCCAACCGGGCGATGTCCTGCGTCGACGGCGCCGGGACGGCGGCGTAACCGTGCATCACCGCGGACATCTCGTGCAGCTGCCCGGTGGGCACGCCCTGGTCGTCGACCACGATCTTCGACCGGTCGCCGAAGCCGATCGGGCCGGTGATGCCCGCGAGCTGGAGTCCTTTCGTGCTCATCAGGGCGTTGTGGGAGTCGGTGAGCCACAGGAACGCGGGCCGACCGGCGACGGCGTCGTCGAGGAACGCGCTGAAGCGGCCGTTGGGCGGCAGTGCGCTGTACTCCACGCCTTTCACGACCACCCACGCGTCACGCGGCAAAGCTGTGGAAACGCGGCGCAGCAGGTCGTCGAGCTCTTCCAGCGTCGTGAACCCGGCGGCGTCGACGGCACCGGCGTCCGCGAGGCCGTGCATGGGGTGTTGGTGCGAGTCGACCAGCCCGGGTGTGACGACCAGACCGGACGCGTCGATCACCTCGGTCCGCGCGCCGATGTGCGGACGGACGTCCGCCGCGTCGCCGACCGCGACGATCAGACCACCGCGCACGGCGACAGCCTCGGCGGTCGGCCGTGCCGGGTCCATGGTGTGCACGGTGGCGCCGCGGATCACCAGGTCCGCCGCGCTCATCGGCCGGCTCCACCGGGCTTGCCGGGACGGTTCGGGCCTGTCGGGTTGTCGATCACGGAGTCTCCAGCGGCGTCGTTGGCGGAGTGAGGCGGGTCACGTGGCTTGGGACATTAGGTCTCGGCATCCGGCCCGGTCGATGGACACGGGGTTGAATTTCGCCCGTTCGTGTGGACACTCTGTCCATGCCGTTGACCGTGGACGCTCTGCTGTCGGTGCGTGACCTCCGTCTGTCGCTGGTCGCCGGGGCAGCCGGGCGAAACCGCGTGGTGACCGCCGCGCACGTGTCCGAACTCGAGCGGCCGGGCGAGTGGCTGCGCGGCGGAGAACTGCTGATGACGGCGGGTGTCGTACTGCCGGCGGATCCCGGTTCCTGTCGGGAGTTCGTCCAGGACGTGGTCGGCGGCGGGGCGGCCGCGTTGGCGTTCGGCGTGGGGCACGGCCAGCCGTACCGGCAGCCGCCGCCGGGATTGGTCGACGCCGCCGAAGCCGCCGGGCTGCCGCTGCTGGTGGTGCCGGACGAGGTGCCGTTCATCGCCGTCACCAAGGCGGTGTTCGCCGCACTCGCGGCCGAGGACCGCCGCGCGCTCGAGCACACGATCGACGTGCAGCGCAAGCTCACCGTCGCGGCGACCTCCGGTGCGGGCCTGAACGCGATCCTGAAGGTGTGGCTGGACGCGACCGGCCGCGCCGCGGTGGTCACCGACCTGCTCGGCCGGGAGTTGGCGGCGGTGGGGTCGGCCGCGCCGTCGCTGGTGGCGGCGGGCCGTCCGGCGCTGGACGAGGTCAGCGGCCGTGGCCTGCTGGGCAGCGCCTCGGTGGAGGTCGACGGGCTCGCCGTCGGTGTGCAGCCGATCGGGGCGCGGCGGCTGCGCGGGCACATCATGCTCGTCCGTACGCGGCAGCCCCAGTTGGGCACGCTGGACGCCGCGCTCGTGTCCCTGCTGACGCTCGAGTTGGAGCGCCGCCACCTGGCCGACGAACCGCGTCGGCGTGCCGGTGCGGAGGCGATGACGAGGTTGGGGGCCGGTATGCCCGAGGACCAGATCGAGCCGATGCTCGCCACGTTCGGCCTGTCCACGCCACGCGTGCGGGGGCTGGTTCTGCAGGCACAGCAGGGCGAAGCGGCCGATCTGGCCGCCGACCTCGCGCTCGTGCTGCCGGGTGGCCTCGTCCGCTGTTCGGGGGACACCGTGGAGGCCATGACCACCGAGGAGGTGGACGTGATCGCCTTGCTCGGCCGGTTCGCGCCGGGACGTGCGGCCGGAATCGGCGCGGCGTTGCGGCCGCGATCGGCGGCGGTGTCGCTGCGGCAGGCGCGGGCGTTGCTGGGCAGCAGCGAACGGCTCGGTCGTCCGGCCGAGGCCAGCGACCACAGCACCAGCAGGCTGCTGCTCACGCTCGGCTCGCCGGACCTGCTGGCCTCGTTCGCCGACACAGTGCTGGCGCCGATCGACGCGGCCGATCCACGCGGTCAGCTCCTGGCCACGCTTCGAGCGTGGCTGGACGCCAACGCCGTGTGGGACGCCACCGCGCATGCCCTCGGCGTGCACCGGCACACCGTCCGCAACCGGATCGACCGGATCGAGAGGCTCACCGGCCGCGACCTGGCAGTCGCGTCGGCGCGCTACGAGCTGTGGCTGGCGCTGGAGGCCCGGGAGGCGCTGGCGTACGCCGACACGACTGTGCGCTGAAGGTCGGTTCATCCGGTCGACAGGGCGGCGCGGGAACGCAGCCGGTGGAAGATCTCGCCGAGTCTCGCTACGTCGACGTGAACGAACTCGTCATCCGCCCGGCCGGACAGTGATAGCGCTCTCCACCGGTCCGTGGGGCTTCGTGGACCGGTGGAGGTGACAGCGGGTTCAGGCGGTGCCGCAGTCGTTGCGCGCGGGCTTTCCGTTGATCCGGTCGGTGAGGAAGTTCAGGGCGTCACTGGCACCGACGACCTCGCCGACGATGTGCCCGGCAAGCGGAAGTCGTACTTTCTGCACGATGCCGCCGTCGGCGCAGTACTTGCGCAGCAGTCGGTCGGCTGCCGCGCTGGGCACGAACTCGTCGGCGAGGCCCTGGTAGTTGTAGAAAGGCACGCGGGGCGTCCGTTGGCCTGCGTTGTTCGTCGTGAAGAGGAATTTCGCCTGCGGCGATTCGGTGATGTTGGAAATGGTGGTGTACTGCTCGATGCGCTCGAACGGGTGGAATACCGCGATGTCGAGGGTGCAGGCGTCGGCGTTGTCGGCGAAGAGCTTGCGGCCCTTGTCGTTGAGGACTTCCTCGACGCCGGCTTCGGGGTAGGCGCGGGACAGGCCGATGATGCCGAGGATGAGCAGACCGGAACCGAGGCCGCCGTTGTTGTGCTGGAACATCTCCTTGAAGTCGGCGGGAACTCCGCCAGCTGCGGCGCCGACCAGATTCAGCTCAGGGGCGTATGCGGGCTGTTGTTCGGCGGCCCATGTGGTGGCGATTCCGCCGCCGGAATAGCCCCACAGCGCGACGGGCGCGTCCGGGGCGAGGCCGGTTGGCTGGTGGTGCTGCACGGCACGGATCCCGTCGAGGATGGCGTGCGCGGACTGCGGCCCGGCGAGGAAGTCCGCTCCGGGACCGAGGTAGTCGGAGTAGACGACGGCATATCCCTTGAGCAGCGCGGGCAAGGACATGCTCAATTCGTAGGTCGACGCCGGTGTGGGAGCCTTGAGCCCGACTTGCAGGGTGTACGAGGGCTGGCAGCGGGTGGACAACGAGTCCACGGCGAGTTGGTAGGACACCAACGGCCGGGTGCCCTGGCCGGTCCACGGTTGGTCCGGTACCAGGACCGTGGCGGCTTCGGCGACCGGTTTGTTGTGGCTGTCCACGGATTTGTACAACACCTGATGCGCCTTTACCGGCAACGGCAGCACGAGGTAGATGGCGGTGATACGACGAGAACGCAGCACCGTCCCGTTCGGCAAGGACTCGTAGCCGGGTGACGGGACGTAAAACGGATCGTCCTTCGGCAGCGGAATACCCGCATCGCTGACCGCAGGAGCGGACGGGGCCGCCTCTGCCGTGCCCACCATGCCGGTGAGTCCCACCGCGACAATGAGCATCGCGCTGATCATTCGTTTCACGCTTGGGGACTTCCTTTCGTCAATCCGCCCCCTCTTCGAGACGTGACGAAGTATGTCCTCACGAATGGGGCTTGTCTGCTGGCACGGCGGCCAAAGAAATTACTGCGTGGTTCATGCACGGTGACAGGAAGCACGTCCCGTGTCGGGGAGCAAGGACATATGCGTACGCCGAATTACCCGCCGTCCGCTCGTTCGGGGGACCAGGATCATCCGGTCGATGGTGTCCTCCCCGGACACGGCGCGAAGGGGGATACGGCCAGTGAGTTCCCGGTGAGTTCACAGCCACGGCGTGGTGACTCGGCGGCGCCGTTGGCTGATCCCGGCGCGGAGTTCTGGAGGCCGGACCGCCGAAACGCTGTACTGGGAAGAACTCGCTGGCGGGCCTCGCCACGTGGACCGAAAGGGGAACGACATGTTCGGCAAGGTGGTGGTGCCCGCGCTGGTGCTGGCGGCGGGCGCACTGGTGCCGTCGGCGCCGAGCGCGGCAGCCGACACCCGGGCTGTCCCGGACTGCGTGGACTACGCGGTGGACGAAGGCGGTGCCGACGTAGGCATCGCCTTCATGGCCTGCACAGACGATTCGGTCCTCGGGTGCTACCGGATCTTCCGTGACCAGTACGGACGACAAGCCTGGGCGGTGGAGGCATGCAAGGCCCGCGATTGACCCCGTGACGTGGCCGGGCCTCACACCCTTTGTGTCAACCCCGAGGTCAACACAACCTGGTCATCTGCTCGGTCCACGGCTCGGCGCCGAACACGCCGACCCGCAGCGAACCGGCGGCGGGATCGATCCCGGCGCTGTCGAACGCGTCCAGCAGCGTCAGCATGTACGACGGGGTGACCATGATGATGTCCGGTTCGAGGTCGGTGATCCGCCGAGGTTGCGGATCGCCGCGTGCGCGGTCATCAGCGTGGTCATCGACGCCGACGACGCCTGATGGCCGCCGACCTTCAGACCCGTCGGGTTGGGCCTGACGCGGTTGGCGTGGTCGACGACAGCGGTGGCTAGCCACCGCACCCGCTGCTCGATCTCTTCGAGCACCGCCACCCGGTCTTCGGCGGAAACCATGGGTGCCGACGTCGGAACTCCTTCATACGGGCTACGGTCGTGCGATGAGCGAAAAAGCGAAGATCGGGAACGTGCTGCACCCAGTGGCCGATGTGGACGCCGCCGTGCGCTTCTACGCCGACACTTTCGGTCTGGCAACGAAGTTCGTCGACGGCGACCGCTACGCCGCGCTCGACGCGGGCGGCACCACACTGGCTCTCGTGGGCCAGGCGGAGGACATCACAGGTGGCGTGCCCGCGGCGTCGTTCAAGGTTGCGGACGTGACCGCGGCGCTGACCGCCGTCGTGGCGAGTGGTGGCGCTGTGGTTCGAGAGCCTGAGCGTGGTCCGCACGAGGTTCGGGCCGTGGCGCGTGACCCCTGGGGAAACACTGTCGTGGTTTACGGACCGCGGTAGTTCGATCGGACGTGCTTCGCGATCGCCGCGTCGTCGTTCGCGCCGTACATGTCGTCGATCAGCGCGGCGAACGAGCTGACCACGGCCTTGCGTTTGATCTTGCTGTTGGCGGTCCGCTCGCCGTGCTCGACTTCCAAGGGGCGCGGCAGGATCCGGTGAACAGCAGCGGTCCGCGGATCAGCATCTCGCCGTCGTCGGCGGTCCTGACTCCGAATCGGGGGTCGGCGAACTCCCTGCCGATGGTTCCGGGGCGGGGGAACGGGTGGTCGAAATGCGCGATGGGACACCCGCCGGTCTCGGTGAGGCCGTAGTTCTCGCGGAGGTCGATCCCCCAGATCTGTCAGACCGCGACGACGCTCTCGGGCATCGCGGCACCGTAAACGCGGCCCGCAGCCACGGCCAGGACTCCGTCCGCGCGATCAGTTCACCGGCGATCTTCTCGTAGAACCTGGGCGGCCACACCATTACCGTCGGGCGCACCGAACGCAGCACGCTTCGTCGTGCTCTCGTTCGGAAATCTCCTCGTGGTGGTGTGGTTCGCGCCCACGATCAGCCGGAACACGGTTCCGTGGGCAGGGGAGCGGCTCTCCACCTCGTGCGAGGTGGAGAGCCGTCGATGGGGTGTTCGTCTCAGCGGCCGATGAAGGACCACAGGTAGGCCCCGGTCGGGGTACCGAGCCCGGTTTCGGTGTCGAAGCCCGGCGCGACCTCGGGCGGCTGGTACTCCTTGCTCGGCGGCCCGGTCCACTGGGAGGCGAGGAAGTGATGCAACTGCGGGGTCTTCCCGCCGCCGGGATCCGTCTGGTACCGCACCGCGGTCGCGGGGGACCCGTTGGGCAGCCGGTAGGCCGTCACGTCCCGGAACGCGGAGGTGCCTGCCCGTTCGTACAGCGCCGGGTTGGCGAAACCCAGCCGTTTGCCGCCCCTCGCCTGCTGAGCCAGAGCCTGCACGCCGGCGAACAGCGGGGTGGACAGGCTGGTGCCGCCGAAGGTGTGTTCGGCATAGCGCCAGGTGCCGGGGTCCGTGTCCGGCGAGCCGCCCACCGGGGTGCCGCCGACCACCATGCCGGTCGCGGGGTCCGCGTCGACGGCGACGTCCGGGCCGACCCTGCTGCGGGTCCCGCCCGGGACGACGGCGTAGCGGTCCGGGACGACGCCCCGCTGGTACCACGGTTGTGGACGATCGGTGGGCCTGCCGCCTCCGGTGCCCCCGTCGGCGTGCATCTCGCCCCAGGACTTGCCGTCGTCGGACAGGTCGCTGACCGGGGAGCCCCAACCGGTTTCCCACAGACGCCTGCCGTCCTGGCCGATCGCCACCGAGGTGCCGCCGACCGCGGTCACCCAGCTGCTGCCCGCGTAGCCGTTGATCCAGTCGCCACCGGTCTCGTTGATCTTGAAACCACCGTCACCGGTGCAGAAGTAGAACCCCACGCCTTGCAGCGCGCCCTCCTGGTAGATCTGGTCGAATGCCTTGCGCATCCCGGGAAGGGGGTCGTTCGCCAGCGACAGGGACACGATGCTCGCGTCGGTGTGGTCCAGCACGTAGCTCAGGCCTGCCAACAGATTCCCGCCCTGCGCGGTGGAGCTCCCGACGGCGATGATGTTCGCGTCCGGGGCGATGCCGTGCACCGCCTCGGCGTCCAGGGTGGCCTCGATCGCTGCGCCGTACATGTCGCGCGGCTCGTGGGGCGGCGAGCCGTCCGGCGTCGGCACCCTGGTGAGCTGCCCTGGGCGCAGCCGTTGTGTGCCGACACGGTCCGACCAGGTGTTGATGTCCTGTTCGAGGGTGTCCATCGACGCCACCATCACGGCGACGGTCTGCCCGGCGCCGGTGAGACCGAGGTTGTCGAGCCCGTAGGCGTGCCGCAACTGCTTCGGCGTGTACCCGCACGGCGCCAATGGCGGAACCGCGCCGTTCACCTGCGGCAGTCCGGTCGCGGACCGCTGGCCCCAGTACTGCGAACAATCCTTGGCCGCAGCACCGGCGTCCACGCGCGGATTGCGGTCGGCGGGCCGCGCCGACGCGGTTTGGCCTTTGTCGACGACGACGATCGGGACCTCCCCGACGCCCAGCACCAGGGCACCCAGCTCGGCAGGCACACTCAGATCGGTGGGCGGCGCCAGGTAGTGGCCCAAGATCCCGCTGTCGGGCGGGAAGACGTAGTCGTGGAAGGTCACCGCGAAGGCGGCGTTCAGCTGCCCGAACGTGCCGGTCACCCTCAGGTGCCGCCAATCCGGTTGCGTCACACCCAGACCGGCCCTGGTCAGCCAGTCACGGACGCGATCGACCTGCGCGCGGTCGAGCTGGTTGGTCTCACGGACCCGGTCCGCCCCGACGAAACGCCCGTAACCCGGGCTGTTCGGATCGGACACCGCTCTTGCCTGGCGGGCCAGAGCCTCCGGGTCCTTGACCGAGAGGTAGATGGTCTGCGACACGGGAGTGTCCACAGGCACAGGGCCTTTGTCGACCAGCTGCCATTCCATGCCAGTGCCAATGAGGGGCACTCGACCGGGCGTCGCTCCCGCGGTCGCTGGTCCGGTGGCGGTGAGGATCATGGCACATACCGCCACGAACGCCCACCGGAATCTGATCCGACGCATCGCACCTCCGCACAGTTCACGACTGGTTCGGGAGGGAACCGTAGGTGCGCCGACTTCATTTCTTGTTTATAAGGCCCGGGAAATTCCTCATGTGTCCGACTGGTTGGCGGTGGACCAGGGGAAATCGGAACCAGACACGCGCCGACGTGGCCAGATTACGCCAAAGTCATGCGGGAAGTGCCATCCGGGAATGGCACTTCGCAGTCAGCGGATAGGTTTCGCGGTGGCGCTGTCGTCCTTCCAGCGCGGCGATCTCCTCCGAGGTCTTCACCAGTGCGGTGCAGCGTTCCCGGCGTCGGTTCTCGAAGGCCGCCAGTGCGCTCGTGACATCGCTGTGGATGTCCAGTTCCTCTGCCAGGACCACGCCGTCCTCAATGGCCAGGGCGGCTCCGCTGGCCATTTGCGGGCACGGCGCGTGTGCCGCATCGCCGATCATGACGCAGCGCCCCTGGCTCCACGGCCCTTCGATCAGGGCGGTCCGCACCGGCCGCCGCACAACCGATTCCTGGATCTGCGGGCACAGGTCGGTGATTCGTCCGGTGAAAGGCCCGAGCAGATCTCTCATACGTGTGGGGAGTTCGTTGTCGGGCAGGACAGTGGCGGCTACACCGTTCTCGGTGAGGAACACGTAGGCGTCGCGGTGCGAGATGGGCACGACGCCTGCGGTCATCGCCGGGCCCGCGTACGTCACGATGCCGGTGGCCCACGTCGGTCGCCGCACTCGAGCCCGCCACACCATCTGTCCGTGGTAGCGGACCGTCGCCTGAAGCCCCAGTAGATCCCTCACATGGGAGCGAATACCGTCCGCGCCGATCATCAGGTCCGCGTGACGTGTCGTACCGTCGGTCAGCTTGATCGACATTCGGCTGTCGATCGCGGCGACTCCGGCTTGACAGGTGATCCGCACACCAAGCCGGAGCGCTTCGTCGCGCAGCACCGCATGCAGATCCGGACGGGCGATCCCGACCATCGACGGCCGACCAGGCCCGATGAGCCCAGGAAGATCGATCGTCTCGGCGGCAGCCCCATCGACGTTGGTGATGGTCGTCATGCCGTACCCGCGCTCGACGCACGCATCGGCGAGCCCCAGGCTGTCGAGAGCACGCAACGACGGCCCGGTCAGGGTCAGCCCCCACCCCGCTGTTGCCCCCTCCGGCCTGATTTCCACGATTTCCACGGTCCAGCCCTGCCGGGCCAGGGCTGTCGCCGCCGTGAGCCCGGCGATCCCCGCACCTGCCACCACAACACTCCTGGTCATCAAAACAGCCTCCGCATCGTCCGTCCACCCGCGACGCTAACGAGCGGCCCGCCATCGCGCTGTCCGCTTACGGCTGCTTGTATCCAGTTCCGGCAGTAAGATCGAAGGGTGTCAAGCCCGCTTCGCGACTTCGTGATCACGCGGTCGAGCGACCCGATGCAACTGCTGACCGCCGCGGCGATCCTGTTCGACGGGACAGTGGCACCAAGACCGCTCGGCCCCCTCGCCGACGGAACGCACGAAGTACGCGGCGTCGCCGCGGCCGGTTTCACCCTGGGCTACTTCGCTTCGCCGCTCGACGTCCACGTCAGCCACAACTCCGGACACCGCAGCTACTTCCTGAACCTGGGCGTCAAGGGCGAGATCGTCGCCAGCCGGGGCGGGGACGACCTCGTGCTCGACACCACCACGGCCGCCGTGTTCAACCCGTCCGACCACCAGTACCTGCGGCCGGTCCGCGGCAACACCGAGTTCCTCGGGCTCCGCATCGACGCACACCTGATCCACGAAGAGATCTCGGCGCTGGCGTGCACGACGGTCGACTCGACTGTCCTGTTCGACTTCGCCGTCGACCTCACCGGAAAGCAGAAGGGCGTCGGATTGCTCGTGGCGTCCCTCGTCGAGCAGTTCGACACCGGGGATCCGCTCTTCCGCCGTCCCGAGATCCAACGCGGCCAGTTGCGTACCCTCGTCTCCGCGCTTCTGTTGACCCAACCGCATTCTCAGACCGGCGCGCTGCGGGGTGGCGCGGCCGCCAGGCATCCACGAGCGCTGCGTACCGCCCTCGCCTGGATCGACGCCAACCTCACCGAAACGATCACCCTCGGCGACATCGCCCGAGCAGGTGCCTGTAGCGCGCGCACCATCAGCACCGCCTTCCGCGAACGCCTGGGTACATCTCCCATGGCCTACGTCCGGGACCTTCGACTCGACCGCATCCGCGCCGACCTACTCGCCGGCTGCGACTCCGTCACGACCGCCGCCAGCCGTTGGGGCATTACGCACCTCAGCCGGTTCGCTGAGTCCTATCGGCGGCGTTTCGGCGAACTGCCGTCCAGCACCGTCGCACGCCGTTGACTGTGATGCTGTGGCGTTTCACGGAATACGGAGACCGAATCGGTCTTGGTCTGTCCATTGTGGGGAACGCCCGATTTCGGCGCAGTACTCAGCCCAGGTCGTGCGGCGGCGATCTGCCGGAGGGTTCCTGGCCCAGTAGGTCACCTGGCCGTTGTGGTGCCAGGCGCCGGTTGCCGGTCCGTATTCGCTGACCAGATCGCCTGTTCGTTCGAGTCGACCGAGTGCGACGCCGAAGCGAACGCTGGATGCGGTGTACGCGCGAGGGCCGAACATGGAGTGTCCCTGTTCGGCGACATGCGCGGCGAACAGGTCCGGAAATCGGGTGCGCAGGCGATGTTCGACGATCCCGTACTCCACGAAGGGGGCGTCGGCGTCGATACAGCGGCTGAGTGGTTCGAGCAGTTCGTCGGTCACGCCTTCCTGCACGTCGCTGGGTGCCTGGACGGCGTCACGGGTGGTGAGCCATTCGTGGTTCCCATGAATCGGGTTGGTGCAGCGGTACTGCAGCAGGCGGTCGGGGAGTCGGCGTGGCGGCAGTACGTCGTCGGCGGCGAAGCATTTCGGACAGGTGATGATCATGTTGTCCTCGGTCGTTCGCCGTGGAAGAGGGCTTGTTCGATCTCGTCGGGTGCGCAGTGGAAGTCGTGTGCCCAGCGGGCGAGTAAGGTGCAGTAGCGTTCGTAGGTCACGGCTGGCCAGGGGCCCGTGCGGTGCAATGATGCCCATCCACAGTGGTCGCGGAGTGCGGTGGCAACGACCCTGTCGAGGATGAGGCAGGTAACGGCCTGATCCCCACGCGAGGGTCCGCCACAGCAGCGTGAACACGTGCTCGGTCGGTGCCCAGACCTCGGCACGGGTGAGCGTGGTCTGGGTTGGCGCCGTCCCTGGCAGTCGTCGTGTGGTGATCGCGTCATGCCACCACTGCTTGTTGATACGAATGGTGTGGTCGTCGACAGCCACGCGGCGCGGCCCGGAGGGAACCGCCCAAGCTGGCAGCGCCAACGAGGCCAGGTCGGTCATCGACATGTAGCATGCATCGCTACGTACGCGCCTGCGTTACCAGTGGGGCTGGGTTCAGCAGAGGCAGGGGCCGCGAACTCATGATCGGCCCACAACGCTGCGGATGTGCGTTCCTCGGAAGACGGCGACACCACATACGCGACCGTGTGATGTCCTCACCTCGGGCCTCGTCGTGCCCGGGTCAACGGCGTTAATGGCTTCTCAGTGTCGACAAATGCGATGTGCCGAGCTTGCTGTGGGTCGCTCACACGGCATTGACACAGGCGCACTGGACTAGCGCTACGGGGTCGGAACCGGCTGCTCCGGTTCGGGTGACGGCCGTCCGGGCGGTGGTGGCTCGGGCGACGGCGGGATGATGGGTTCGGGGTCCTCGGGGACCGGCCGCCCTGGTTCTGCCGGAATGGGCGATGGCGGCTCGGTCGGTACCGGGTGCACAAGGGCGGCCATGAGCACGCACCTTCCTGGTGGAAATCCCTGTCCAAGTCCGGCTACCACGCGTTCGACGGGCCGAAACGCCCCACAGGTCAGTGTCGGACAGCCGGGGGACGGGTACGCCTGGACGAGGAGGTGAAAGATCTTGGCTGAGTCACATGTCGACGATGAACTGTGGGACGAGTTCCACCGGGTGGTGAACATGTCCTCACGGGAGCTGAGCGATTGGCTGCGCACCCGGTCCGCCGAGCCGGAGACCGAGGCGCTGCCTGACCAGGCCGGCACGCCCACTGGTCAACAGGTGCTGGGGATCCTGCGCAAGCGCCGGACCGATTTGGACGCGAAGGATGTTCGTGTCATGCGTTCGGTGGTCGACCGGGTGTTGGCCGAGCGGCGTGACGACCTCGAACCCACTCCCGGGCAGGCCAACTGGCGTCGGCGGTTGATGTCGCTCGGGCATGACCCGTTGAAGGCACCGTAGGAGCGTGCTGACGCGGGGGCCCGGCGTTGCCGGGTCCCCGCTGCGTCGTACATTCGCTGATCACCGATTGTTTGGCTTTCGGTTGGATCGCATGGCGTCGCGTTGTGGTGGACTTGACCGACCTGGTGACCGACGAGCCGCTGGCTCGTCGTGTTTTCGCCAAGGGGACGCGGACCGGGTTGGCCGCACTGCCGTCGACGATCCGGGTACCGCGTGATCCTTGTTCGATCCCGGCCCTGAGTTCACGTCGGCCGCCGTCCAGAGAGGACACCCATACCCATGTCAGCGAAGCTCGATGATCGGCCCGCGCGGTGACGACGAAGTGGTTGCCTGACCTGAGCAAGAGCCTGTGGCGGGTCTCCGGATTTCGCAACCTCTGGCTGTCCCAGACGGTCACCCTGTTCGGGACGAGCGTCACGCTGCTCGCGTTACCCTTGGTGGGCCTGTTCTTCCTGGACGCGTCGGCGTTCGAGGTCGGCCTGCTGTGGGCCGTGGAGTACCTGCCGATCGTGCTCGTCGGCCTGCCGGTGGGAGTTTGGGTCGAGCGGCTTCCACTGCGGACAGTCATGGTCGTGGCCGACATCGGCCGGGCCGTCGCCCTGTTGGCGGTTCCCTTCGCACTGTGGCTGGACTTCCTCAGCATGCCGCTGCTGTACGCGGTGGCGTTCATGATCGGGCTGGGCACCCTGTTCTTCGACGTCGCCCAGTTGTCCATCCTGCCCGACCTGGTCGACGAAGACAAACTCGTTGACGCGAACGGGAAACTCGAACTGTCCCGGTCAGTGGCGCAGATCGGCGGGCCCGGCGTCGGCGGCTTCCTCGTCCAGGTGCTCACGGCGCCGCTGGCCATCCTCGCCGACGCGATCACCTATCTGGCCTCGGCCTACTTCGTCGTGTTCATCAAGGGGCGCCCCCGTGCCGCGCCCGCGACCGAGAAAGTCAACCTGCGCGGGGAGATTCGCGAAGGGCTGCGGTTCGTCTTCGGACACCCGCTGATTCGGCCGCTGCTGCTCTGCGCGACGCTCGCCGAGTTGGCGTTCGCCGCAGTGCTTGCCCTGCAAGTGGTCTACGCCGCCGACGTCCTGCTGATGAATCCCGCGGTGATCGGTGTCGTGCTGGCGATCGGCAACGGCGGCGGTGTGCTCGGGGCACTGGTGGCGGAGCCGTTCGCCCGGAAGTTCGGCACCGGCACGGCGTTCATGGTCGCGATCGTGCTGTTCACGGCCGGGTCGGCGATCCTGCCGATGTCGGTCGGTCCGGTGAGCTTCGGCGCCGGGCTGTTCGTGGTCTTCCTCGGCGCCTACATCTTCAACGTCCTGCAGGTCAGCCTTTGCCAGGCGGTGACGCCGTCGCACCTGCTCGGCCGGATGAACTCCGTGTTCCGGTTCGCCACGTGGGGTGTCATCCCGCTGGGCGCGGCCGGTGGCGGCCTGTTGGTGGAACCCATTGGGCTACAGGGGGTCTTCTGGATCGCGGCGGCGCTGAACGTGTTGTCGTTCTTCCCGCCGCTGTTCTCCCCGATCCCGCGGATGCGCGACTACACGTGATGCCGGGGCGGCGCCGTCCTCACATCGTGTGCGGACGGCGCTCGAACGGGTACGTCGGCACCCTGGCGCGTCGCCGCTGGTGACCGGCGTGCAATGCCGTGAAGTCCACCGGCTCACCGGCGACCCATCGGTCGCCGAGCGCCACGAGGTCGTCCGGCGCGGCATGGGTTTCGCCGCGCAACGCGGACACGGCCTCGGCGACGCTCGCCGCGACGACGTACCGGCGCACGGCGTGATGCGTTCGTCCGGTTTGGAGGGTCCACGCCACGTCGGCGAGATCCTGGTCGGCCACCTGCTCGGCGAGCAGCCGGGCCAGCCGATCCAATGCTTGCTCGGTCCTTGCCGAGAGCACCAGGAGTTGGGGTGACGGTGCTGAACTGGTGGGACGCGGGGGCGGGGCCTGTGCGATCACGGCGTGTGCGTTGGTGCCACCGATGCCGATCGCGTTGACACCCGCGATCCGGGGACTCCCAGCCCATGGCTGGGTACGGGTGTTGACCACGAACGGCGACGAGCCGAAGTCGATCTCCGGGTTGGGCCGCTCGAAGTGCAGGCTCGCCGGAAGCATGGCGTGCTCGACGCACAGCACAGTCTTGATCAACCCGACTACGCCTGCTGCGGCGTCGGCGTGGCCGATGTTCGACTTGACCGACCCGATCCGGCAGTACCCGACACCGTCGGTGCTGTCCCGGAAGGCCCTGGTCAGTGCGGCGATCTCGATCGGGTCACCCATCGCGGTCGCGGTGCCGTGCGTCTCGACGTAGCCGATCTCGCCCGCGTCGACCCCGGCGACCAGATGAGCGGCGCGGATGGCGGCGGCCTGACCGGACACGCTCGGCGCGGTGAATCCGATCTTCGCGCGGCCGTCGTTGTTCACCGCTGTGCCGCGGATGACGGCGTGGATGTGATCGCCGTCGGCGTGCGCCTCTGTCAGTGGGCGCAGCACGACGACCCCCACCGCGCTGGCGCCTACTGTCCCATCGCCGTTTGCGTCGAACGGACGACAACGCCCGTGCCGGGAGAAGATCCCATCCGGGTCGTACCGCATCCGTGGAACGTCCACGAGAACACTCGCGCCACCGGCGATCGCCAACGCGCAGTCGCCGGAAAGCAACGACTGCACGGCAAGGTGAACGGCCACGAGTGACGACGAACAAGCGGTCAACACGGTCATGGCCGGGCCGGAAAGTCCGAGTTTGTAGGCGATCCGGCTACTGAGGTAGTCGAGATCACTGCCCAGTCGGACCTTGCTCTCGGCCATGGACGGCAGCCGCTCACGGACCTTGGCCGCGTGGTCGGTGCTCGACCCGCCGACGAACACACCGGTCGTCAAGCGCTCCGGGCCACCGTGCCCGGCACGCTCCAACGCCTCGTGCGCGCATTCCAGCAACAGGCGCTGCTGGGGGTCGATGATCAACGCCTCCTCGGGCGAGTACCCGAAGAACTCCGCGTCGAACTCGTCAGCCCCGGGCAGGATCCCGTACGCCGGAACGTGATCGGATTCAGTTGTGCCAGTGAGTGTGATGCTTTCCGTGCCCTGCAGCAGGTTGTCCCAGAACTCCGCGACGGTCGAGGCTCCGGGGAAGCGGCCGGTCATCGCCGTGACGGCCACGTAACCGCTCTCATCGTCGATAGTAGTCATTGGGTGCCGACGCTAGTTGCCTGAAAGTGGCCAGCGGAGCGGTCACGAAGAGGACGTTGGGTGAACACGACCTTGACGGCAGGTTGAACAGTACTTCTTCTTGACAGGGCAAGGGAAATCGGTTGTAGTGACTCCGCGCCGCAAGTCGGGGTGTCCGATTGCCGGACTATGTGGTCGTTTCCCTTGCTCTCACCGGTTGGAAGTTCCATGGACAGGGCTCTTTCTGCTGTGCTGCGCGGACAATCTGCCCCACCTGGGCGGACGTTGCTCGACGTGCTCGACGCGACGGTTCGCGCGCACCCTGATGTCGTGGCGATCGACGACGGCGAGACAGTGCTGACCTACCAGGAGCTCGCCCGGGAAACGAGGTTGGCAAGTTTTCGCCTTCGTGCGGCAGGGATTGGTGTAGGTGACCGGGTTGGTGTACGGGTCCCGTCAGGGACCGCGGACGTGTACCTGGCGATCCTGGCGGTCCTCGCCTCCGGGGCCGCCTACGTCCCTGTCGATGTGGACGATCCAGGTGAACGCGCGGAGATGGTGTGGGAGCAGGCCGGGGTGTGTGCTGTCCTGGAAGCAGACCAACTCCTGCAGGCACGGGACAATGCGCGCGGTGAACCCCGACGACCGACCCCGGACGACGACGCGTGGATCATCTTCACCTCCGGAACCACCGGGCGGCCCAAGGGTGTCGCCGTCACGCACCGGTCGGCGGCGGCGTTCGTGGACGCCGAAGCGCGAATCTTCCTGTCGGAGCAGCCACTGGGGCCGGATGACCGAGTGCTCGCCGGGTTCTCCGTCGCGTTCGACGCCTCCTGTGAGGAGATGTGGCTGGCGTGGCGCAACGGGGCTTGCCTCGTTCCAGCGCCCCGGGTGCTGGTTCGTGCCGGGGTGGATCTGTGTCCGTGGCTGGTCGAACGCGGCATCACCGTGGTGTCCGCCGTGCCGACACTGGCCGCCCAATGGCCGGTCGACGGCCTGCCGGGCGTGCGGCTGCTGATCCTCGGCGGTGAGGCCTGTCCGCCGGAACTCGCCGAACGGTTCCTCCGCGCGGATCGAGAGGTCTGGAACACCTACGGGCCAACAGAAACCACTGTCGTCGCCTGCGCGTGGCGAATAGTCCCCGGCGACACCGTCCGGATCGGTTTCCCGCTCGACGGCTGGCAACTCGCCGTCGTCGAAGACGATGGCGCGCCAGTCCGCTGGGGAGACGTGGGCGAGCTGGCGATCGGCGGGGTCGGCCTGGCGAGATACCTGGACCCGGCGAACGACACCGGGAGATTCACCGACGTACCCGAGTTGGGGCGCGCCTATCGCAGCGGTGACCTGGTGCGAGCGGACCGAGAAGGACTTGTCTTCGTTGGCAGGAAGGACGACCAGGTGAAGATCCGGGGGCACCGGATCGAACCGGCCGCGATCAGCGCCGTCCTCACCGAGCATCCCGCGGTACGTCAGGCGCATGTACGCGCTGACGACCGCCTTGTGGCCTATGTGGTCCTCGGCGGCGACGCCGAAACACTCGACCTGCGCAGACATCTTGGCGCCAGCCTGCCCGCCGTGATGGTCCCGGACGTGTTCGTCCGGCTGGACGCCATGCCTGTCACGACAAGCGGCAAGATCGATGTCCGTGCCTTGCCGCGACCGGCGGCAGCCACCCCACCGATGGTGATCGGGGAGGTGGAGACCACAGAGGACTTGATCGTGAGCGTCTGGCGTGCGGTACTTGGTGTGCACGAGGTCGGGTGGGACGACAGCTTCTTCGACCTCGGCGGGCATTCGGTGTTGGTCGCCCAGGTCCGGGATCGCCTGACTGCCGAGACAGGACGAACGATCCCCGCTGTGGCGATGTTCGACCACCCCACTGTCCGGGCGCTCGCCGCGTACCTGCGTGATCCGGACGTCGAAAGCACCCCGGCGGCGAGGGTTTCGACGCGTGACCGGCTTCGCGACCGCCGAGGCAGATTGACCAAGTAGTGAGAACGGAAACTCGCGGCGGCCCGGTCCGCCCTCGTCCCAAGGAGAACCATCATCGACGGCATCGAGTCCGCCATCTGTTCCATCCTCGTCACCGACCTGTTCGTGGAGACACCTGTCGAGCGGATGGGGCTCGACGACCGCCTGCGCGGTGAGTTCGCACTGGACTCACTGGGGTTCGTCGAGCTGCGGGTGCAGTGCGAGAACAAGTTCGGCGTGTCCATTTCGGACGAGGATTTCAGCCCGGAGAACTTCACCAGCGTCAGGACCGTCGCCGCACTGGTCCGTGACCTGCAGGCCCGCGCCGAGCTCGCCGGACCATGAGTCGGCAGCGCCAGGAGGACGTCCCCATGTCTGCCATCCATTCGCCCGGTGCGTTGTCGGCGACCTGGTTCGACCGAGTCGCCCAGTTCGACCACTACGGGTCACGGCTCCCGTTCGGGTGCACCGGAGCCAGCGGGATCGTGCACACGTTCGTCGAACTGCACGGACCACGCGCCGGTCAGCCGTTCGACGTGCTCGACGCCAGCGGCGGCTACGGATCCGCGTGCCTCGGCGCGGGGTCGCCGGTCGTCGGCACCGCGCTGGCCGACGCGGTGGCCACAGCGGGTTATGTGACCGACGAAGTCGCGTCGTCGGAACGATCGCTGTTGCTGGAGCGCCTCTTCGGCCCGAGCGGACTGTTCGCCGACCGGTTCCCGGCAGCCGAGTACGTGGTCAGCGGACGCAACTCCGGCTCGGAGGGGATGGAGCTGGCGTTGCGGCTCGCCCTCGAGTCCCGGTTCGACGGGCGCAAACTGCGGCCCGTTCCCGGCGCCGCAGGACGCGATCTCGTGCTGGCGTTCGAAGGGGCGTGGCACGGCTGGACCGGCGGGCTGCTCCCGACGCTCAACCGACGGCACTACCGGGTCGGCCTGCCGTCGCTGGCGCCCGAACCGTTCGGGCTGACCGTCGAGCACATCCCGTTCGGGCACTTCGACGCGGCACGGGAGTGGTTCGCGCGCAACGGCAACCGCGTGCTGGCCGTGGTCGTCGAACCGATCCAGGGCGACGCCGGGATCCTCGTCCCGCGGGACGGCTACCTGCGCGAGTTGGCCGAGCTCGCCGCCGACAGCGGGGCGCTGCTCGTCGCCGACGAGGTGCTGACCTTCGCTAAGTCGGGCCGGTTCTTCGCGATGACCGACAGCGAGGGCGCGATCCCGACCGACATCACCGTGATCGGCAAGAGCCTGGGCATGGGCGCGTTGTCGACGTCGATGGTCATCGCGCGCCGCGACCTGGGAGTGCGGGCGACCGGCGCGGTGGCGACGTCGGACCTCCGGCCGCTCACGTGTGCCGTGATCCGGGCCGGGCTGGACCACATCGTCGCGGAGGACATGCTGGGGCGCTCCGGCGAGCTCGGGGCGTACCTGGGCACGCTGCTGCACGAGCAGCTCGTGGTCAAGTTCCCTGACCTGTTCACGGAGGCCCGCGGGACGGGTCACCTGCACGGCGTCGAGCTCACCGAGCAGGCCGCGGCCAAGCGGGATGTGGTGCGCGAGTGCATGATCCGCGCGGGCGTGTACGTCGAGTTCATGTCCGGAGCCGGGCGCCGATCGCAGGGTCTGCGTTACCTGTACCCGACGATGCGTGTCGCCCCGCCGCTGGTCGCGACCCGGTCGGACATCGAGGCCATTGTGGACCGTCTGGTGTCCGGGGCAGTCGCGACAGGACGTGAAACGGCGTGACCATCCTGTCGCCGGTGCGCCGCATGGTCGAACACGTCGACACGGACGCGTCCGGGGTCGTGCACTTCTCCCGCTACGCGTCCTTGATGGAAACAGCACTGCTGGACAACCTCGAACGCCTCGGCGCCGGGATCGACGTCCTCGCCCGCGACGGCGCCGAACTGGTCGTCACCGAACTGACCATCCGCTACCGCGCCCCAGCGCGTTACCCCGACGAATTGAGCCTCGAAACCGCGGTCAACCATGTCGGCGCCGCACGCGTACGCATCGACAGCACCGTACGACGACCGGTAGACGACGTGGAACTGGCTGTCGGCACGCTCGTTCTCGGGCTGGTCGACCGCGCCACCGGCACGCCACGCGTGCTCACATCCGCACTGCACGACGTCCTCACGGAGGCCACAGACCATGCACTCCACTGAGTCCCGTGCCGTGACGAACGGCTCGGCCACGCGCACCATGGGCTTCACCGAGATCAAGACCTGGCTGCGGCACCGCCACCCGATGCTTTACCTGGACCGGGTCGTGGACTACGTGCCCAACGAGCGTTTGGTCGCGAGCCTGGCGGTGTCCGCCCAGATGGACGCGATCGCCGGGCACTTCCCCGAACGCGCGATCTTCCCGGCCAGCCACCTGAGCCAGGCGTTCGCCCAGGCGGGCATCATCCTGTTCCAGGTCAGCACCTCCCGGCTGGCCGACGACGAACTGACCCTGGTCGGCGCGATGGACTCGCGGTTCCTCAAGATCGTCGTGCCGGGCGACCACGTCCTGCTGAACGTCACCTTCGACCGCCTGGTCGGCAACACGCTGTTCTTCTCCGGCCGCGCCGCCGTCGACGGCCGCCCGGTCGCCGCGTTCCGCGCCAACCTGGTCCGGCTCAAGGTCGCCGACATGGGGGAGCAGTGGTGGTGACCGGCGACGTCCGGGTCACCGGGATGGCGTGGCACACCGCGCTCGGCACCGGTCTGGACCACGTGTGGGACGCGTTGCTGTCCGGTGCGTCCGGGATCAAGCCGGTCCCCACCGCCCACCCGGTGCGCAACGACCTGGCGGTCGTCCTGCCGGATCTCCCGATGGACGACGACCACACCGGGCGACAGCACCTGCTCGGCTGCCAGACCCTCCTGGCGGCGGTGGCCGACGCCGGACTGGACCTCCCCGACCCCCGGCTGCGCCTGGTCGCGGGCACCAGCTACGGCCCGCACCTGGACAGCCCGGCGGACTCGCTCGGCCGCTGGGGCGACGACATCGCCACGGTGACCGGCATGGCGCACACTCCGATTACCCTGAGCACCGCGTGTTCCGCCGGGTCGGACGCCGTTCTGGTCGGGGCCGCGCTGATCACCGAAGGCGTGACCGACATCTGCGTCGTCGGCGGGGTGGACGTCCTCACCCCGGCCAAGCGGATCGGGCATTCCCTGCTCGGCACCATGTCACCGACCCGGCTGCGAGCCTTCGACGTCGCACGGGACGGCACGATCCTCGGCGAGGGCGCGGCGTTCCTCGTCCTGGAGTCGGCCCGCTCGGCCGAGGCACGAGGCGCCCGCGTGCACGGCACGGTGTCCGGGGCCGGATCGGCCAACGACGCCACCGGTGCGACCGCCCCCGACCCCTCCGGCGACACGGTGGTCCGCGCGGTCGGCACCGCACTGCGGGCAGCGGGCCGTGACGCGTCCGAAGTCGCGGTGGTGAACGCCCACGGCTCGGGCACGCCCGTGAACGACGACGTCGAATCGCGCAGCTTCCGCCGGGTCTTCGGCGCTGGACCGGTCGCGTTCGCCACCAAGGGTGCGTTCGGGCACACCCTCGGTGCGACGGGCGCTATGGAGGCCGTCGCGGTGCTGCTGGCGCTGCGCGACCGTCGCGTCCCTCCTGTGGCGGGGTTGACGAACCCGATTCCCGACTTCCCGCTCCGGCTCCCGGTCGGTGAGGCCTTGTCGTTCACGGGCACCGTCGGGCTGAGCGTCACGCTCGGTTTCGGTGGCTTCAACACCTGCCTGGTCCTGGAGGCGGCATGATCGACGAACTCGCAGTGTTGGGCGAGGGGCACGCGGACGGCGTCGGAACCGAACGCCGGATCCCATCGATGTACGTCGACCCCGTGGCGTGGCTCGTGCTGGCGGCGATCGACGCCGCACTCGCCGAGTGCCCCGACTCCGTCCAGAAGTCACCGGACGACGTGGCAGTCATCCTGATCAGCACACACGCGACACGGGACACCATGGCGGAGATCGCGGGCGGGCGGCTGTCCCCGCTGCGGTTCGCGGGAGCCAGCCCCGGTGGAGCCGCAAGCCTCGCCTGCCGGGTGCACGGATTCCGCGGCCCCAGCCTGCTGCTGACGACCGGCCCGCAAGTCGGCAGGCAGACGGCGCTCACTGTTGCCCAGTCGTGGCTACGCACGGGCGCTGCCGCGCACGTGGTGCTCAGCGCACACACCACGGACCCGCACCACGTCCACAGTGTCGTATTGGCGACCCAGCGATGATCGACCGGAAGACCGTGCTCGCGTTCCTGGACACGACCGTCGACGCCGTGAACCCGCCCATCGAACCAGCGGAGATCGTCGACGGGGTCGCGGCCCTGGACTTCGTCCCGGGATCACCGGTCCTGGTCGCCCTGCCCAACGGCAAGGCGATGCTCGCCGCGTTCTTCGCCGTGCTGCTGGCAGGCGGCGTACCGGTACCGGTCGCCCCCGCGTCGGGAGCCACCCGGATCGCCACGATCGCCGACCGGCTCGGCGCGACCGCCCTGATCGCGGCACGGGTCGAGCCGAGCCGTCACGGCGCCACGCGCACCCACGATCTCGGAGCGGCCGAGGCGGTGCTGTTGACGGGCATCCCGCAGGTGCATCGCCGGGGCGACGTCATCCTCCTGACGTCGGGCACGGCGGGCATATCGAGTGGCTGCCTGCACGGCATCGACGCCTTGTTACGCAACGCTGCCCGGCACGCGGACGCGATCGGGCAGCACGTGAACGACACCGTTCTGGTGTGCCTTCCCTTGCACTACTCGTACGCGCTTGTCGCACAAGCGCTGGCAGCGCTCGTACGCGGCTCACGTCTGGTCATCTCCGGCCCGCCCTTCACGTCTCGGGCCTACGCGAGCACCATCGCGGCACATGAGGTCACTGTCTCCTCGCTGACCCCGAGCGCCGCCATCCGCCTGGTCGACGACCCACCGGATATCCCGTCGACGCTGCGTGTTCTCACCGTAGGCGGTGACTCGCTCGACCCGAGGCACGTCAAGGCCTTGCTGACGCGCGAGCTCTATCTCACCTACGGTCTCACCGAAGCCGGACCACGGGTGAGCACCCTCGCCGTCCACGATGAACCCGGGCACCGCTGGTCGTCGGTCGGCCTGCCGTTGCCTGGAGTCACGACGCGACTGGGCGAGGGCGGTGAGCTGTTCGTCGAATCCGACACGGCCCTGCGCAGGCGCCTGCCTGACAGCGTCCCGAGCCCGCTGACGGAGTCCGGCGCGGTCGCCACCGGGGACCGGTTCCGGATCGACGACGACGGTTACCACTACTTCCTCGGCAGGCTCAGCGACTCCGTGGTGGTCGGCGGGGAGAAGGTCTGGCTGCCGTCGGTGCGGCGGATCGCCACCCAGGTGCCGGGCGTGCGGCACTGCGCCACCACCGTCTACCGCGACGACCGCGACGAAGTCCGATACGACCTTGAGGTGTCCATGGACGACCCAGGCCCGCAGCACGCCGCCGAGATCGAGCGTGCGCTGAACCGGTTGCTGCTGCGCAGCGAGCGCCCGCACCGCATCACGGTGCGCCCGACTGCGGACGGAGCGTGGCACAAGTGACCAGCACGGTTCCCGAACTCCACGCCGTCGCGGACCGCGCGGCGATGTCCCCGGACGAAATCGCTGTCCGCGCGCATGGTGAGACGCTGAGCTACGGAGAGCTGTGGTCCAGGGCCGGGCGCGTCGCGCACCAGGTGCGCGAACTCGGCGCCACGACCGTGGGCGTCCACTTGGAACGCTCCATCGACCTGATCGTCGCGATCATCGGCCTGTTGCGTGCCGAATCCGCCGCGGTGCCCCTGGATGTCGGCTATCCCGTCGAGCGGCTGCGGTTCATGTGCGCCGACGCCGGAGTGCGGTTGATCATCGGCCACGAGGAGCCGCTCGCACGCCTGGGGGGATTCCATCCGGTGGCGCACGACGACAAGCTTGTCTACGCGGAGAACGAGAATGTGCCGGTCCAGTCCACAGAGGACGACCTGGCGTATGTGGTGTACACGTCCGGCTCGACCGGCCGCCCCAAAGGAGTCCGGTACGCGCACCGCAACCTGGCGAACCTGATCGCGTGGCAGAGCGAGACGAGCGGTTGCGGCGCCGGGGATCGCACACTGCAGTTCTCCCCGGCGTCGTTCGACATCATCTACCAGGAGGTGCTCACCACCCTCGGCGAAGGCGGCACAGTCGTGTGCTGCACCGAGGACGAGCGACTGGACCCGCAGCTGCTGTGGGACCTGGTCGAACGTGAGCGGATCAACCGGATCTTCGTGCCGTTCGTGATGATCCAGTCCCTCGCCCTGTTCGCCGACGACGTGAGCCCGGCGACGCACCCGTTGCGCGAGATCCTCACCGCGGGCGAACAGGTGCAGGCCAGTGACCGGATCCGGGCGCTGTTCACCCGGCTGCCGGACTGCCGCCTCGTCAACCAGTGGGGCACCACGGAAACCCACGTCGCCACCGCGTACGAACTGCCCGCCGACGTGTCCACATGGGAGGACCTGCCGTCCATCGGCACCCCGATCCGCGACACCCGCGTGCTGGTGTGCGACGAGAACGGCAGGCCGGTGCCGGACGGCACCGTGGGGGAGCTGTGGATCGCGGGCGCCGCCGTCGGACCCGGGTATCTCGGGCTGCCCGAACGCACCGCGCAGAGCTACCGACCCGACCCGCTCGACCCGAACCAGCCCGCCTACCGCACCGGTGACCTGGGCAGTGTTCGCCCGGACGGTCTGGTGGAGTTCCTCGGCCGCCAGGACACGCAGGTGAAGGTCCGCGGCTTCCGGATCGAACTCGGCGAGATCGAGACCGTCCTCAACTCCGATCCGGCCGTAGCACAGGCCGTGGTCGCGGTCGCCGGTACCGCTGCGGAGGAACGGTACCTGAGGGCTTACGTCGTGCCGACCGGTTCGGAGAACGGAGGACTCCCGGTGCGGCTGTTGGCGATGCTGCGTGACCGCCTGCCCGCGTACATGGTGCCCGCCGGGGTGGAGGTCGTCGGGTCGTTCCCCCGGACGGCCAGCGGCAAGATCGATCGGCTCGCCCTGGCGACCCCGGAAGGAAGCACGGCATGACCGGCGACATCATCCCGGTGCTGCCCAGAACCGGTGCCCCGCTGCGGCTCTCGCCCGCACAGCGTGCGCTGTACTTGGTGGAACAGTTGCACCCCGGTACGTCGATGCACAACGTGCCGGTGGCTGTCCGGTTCGACGGTCCGTTGGACGTGCCCCGGCTGGAGGCCGCGATCGGCCGGATCGTGGCACGCCACGAAGCCCTGCGCACGACGTTCGCCGACGCCGCGCAACGGCTCACCCCCGTGGCTGTGAAACTGCCGGTCGCTTCGGGTGACTCCGACACGTTGGTGCGGCAGTGGGTCCGTGAACCGTTCGACCTGGAAACCGGTCCGTTGCTGCGCACACGGCTGATCCGGTCGGCGCCGGAGCGGCACACCCTTTTCGTGGTAATGCACCAACTCATCACGGACGGTCCGTCGATCCACCTGTTCTTCGACGAACTCGCCGACGCCTACGACGGCCGGAACGACCTGCCTCGCCTGACCGTTCAGCTTGTCGACCACGCGGCCTGGCAGAACGGCCGACTGCCCGCCGCCGAGGACCTGCTCTGGTGGCGGGAACGGCTGGCCGACGTTCCGACCGTGCTGCGGTTGCCGACCGATCGGCCCCGCCCGCGCCTGGCGGGAACGCAAGGCGCGAACCACGTCCGCACGCTGCCCGCCGCGGTCATGACACCGGCGTTGAGCCTGGCACAGCAGTTGAGGGTGACGCCGTTCGTCCTTGCGCTGACGACTTATGCGGCGCTGCTGGCTCGGTCGTCCGGTGTGCCGAAGGTGCTCGTCGGTGTCCCGGTGAGCACCAGGGACCGGGCCGAACTCGAGGCCGTGATCGGGTTCTTCGTCACCACGCTGCCGATCCTCGTCGACACCACTGGTGACCCGGGCTTCGGTGAACTGGCGCAGCGGGTGCAGTCGGAACTGCTGGACGCCCTGGAGCACCAGGACGTGCCGTTCGATCGGCTCGTCGCGGAGTTGGCACCGGACCGCGACCCCGGACACGCGCCGTTGGTACAGGCCTTCTTCTCGTTCGAGCCCGAGCCGATCGCCGCGCCCCGGCTGACCGGCACCACAGCCACCGTTGTCGACTGCCCGCCCGACGACGCCAAGGTCGACATCGACGTGACGATCTTCCGCGCGACGGGCGACGACTTCCGGTTGACGATCACCTACCGGACCGACCTGTTCGACGAGAGCACGATCGCGCTTCTCGCCGGGCGGTTCGAGCACCTGCTGGCCTGGGCCGCAACCAATCCGGCCGTGCCGCTGTCCGCCAGTCCGGCGCTGGCCGACCTCACGCCACCCGCGCCGCACGTGCCACGACCACCGACATCCGCCGGTCGCGCTGACTCCACGGTGGAGCGTGAGGTGGCGGGGATCTGGCAGGACGTGCTCGGGCTCGACGAGGTCGGACCGCACGACAACTTTTTCGATCTGGGCGGGACGTCGTTCGCCCTGACTGCCGTGCAGGGCAGGTTGCGGGAACTGACCGGCACCACGCCGCCGCTCGTGACGCTCCTCGAATTCCCGACCGTGGCCGCGCTCGCCCAGCACCTCAGCGGTTCCGACGACCCAGCGCCAGTTCGGTCGGCCGAACGGTCGGCCACCGGTCGCGACCGGCTCCGCCAGCGCCGCCGGGCCGCCGTGAGGACACGCGATGAGTGATCACCACTTGGCGATCGTCGGGATGGCGGGCCGGTTCCCCGGTGCACGCGACATAAACCAGTTCTGGACCAACCTCCTCTCCGGGAACGACCTGATCACCCGCGAGGAGACGGACGGGCGCGTGTTCGGGTACGGCGTGGTGCCGGGCACGGACATGTTCGACGCGGCCTTCTTCGGGTTCTCCCCACGCGAAGCCCTGATGCTGGACCCGCAACACCGCGTGTTCCTCGAATGCGCCTGGGAGGCCTTGGAAAGCGCCGGATGCGACCCGTCAACGTACCCGGGCTCGATCGGGGTGTTCGGCGGCTGCGGCATCACCGAGCACACCAGCGCGCTGCGCGCGCACCAACACCGTTTCCCGGGCAGCACATCGTGGGAACTGCGTAACGCCTCCGGTTCCGATTTCCTCACCAGCCGGGTCGCGTACAAACTCGACCTGCGCGGACCGGCCGTGTCCGTCCAGACCGCCTGCTCGACATCGCTTGTGGCAGTGCACATGGCGGGCCAGGCGCTGCTGTCCGGCGACTGCGACCTGGCGCTCGCCGGTGGGGTGACTGTCCACGTCCCCACGCCTGTGCCGGGCGGGGGCGACGAGGATGTGTTGTCCGAAGACGCGCGATGCCGGTCGTTCGACGCCGACGCGAACGGCACGGTCGCGGGCGACGGTGCCGGTGTCGTCGTGCTGCGACGATTGGAGGACGCGCTCGACGACGGCGACCGCGTGCTGGCGGTGATCCGGGGCTCGGCAGTGACCAACGACGGCGCCGGGAAAGTGGGCTTCTTCGCGCCTGGCGTGGCGGGGCAGGCGGAGGCGGTGCGGACCGCGCATCTCGTGGCGGACATCGATCCCACCACGATCGAGTACGTCGAGGCGCACGGCACCGGGACGCAAGCCGGTGACCCGATCGAGGTACGCGCCCTGACCAAGGCGTTCGGGACCGAAGCCACCGGGTTCTGCCGGTTGAGCTCGGTGAAGTCGTCGACCGGCCACACCGACGCGGCCGCGGGGGTGATCGGCCTGATCACGGTGGTTCTCGCCTTGCGGCACGGTGTCATCCCCGGAACACGGCACTTCCGCCGCCCGCACCCCGACCTGATGCTGGAGCGGAGCCCGTTCGTGGTCAGCGCCGAACCACTCGCGTGGCCGCGCCGGGAGACGCCGCGCCGGGCCGCCGTGAACTCGTTGGGTCTCGGTGGGACGAACGCGCACGTGGTGGTCGAGGAATCCCCGCAGGCGCCGAAGCCGATGCGACGTGACGGACATCAGTTGCTGCCAGTGTCCGCGCGTACGTCCCAGGCTCTCGCGGCGGCGGTTCGTGGGTTGACCGAACACCTGACGCGCACGACGGACGCGCTCGGTGACATCGCGTGGACACTGCAGACCGGGCGGCGGCATTTCCCGGAACGAGCGTTCGTCGTGGCTTCTGCCTCGGCGTTGCCCACCGAGGAACGGGCGACCGCGCGGGACGGGCGTTCCATGGCGTTCCTGTTCCCCGGGCAGGGTGGCCAGTACCTCGGGATGGGCGCCGAGCTGTACCGCGACGAACCCGTGTTCCGGTCGGCCGTTTCCGCCTGCGCCGACCTGGCCGCCGACGACCTCGGTGTTGATCTGCGTGACGTGATCTACCCGCGTGATGATGCCGGGGCACAGGAGCGGCTCGACGAGATGCGGTTCTGTCAGCCCGCGTTGTTCGCCGTCCAGTACGCGTTGGTACAGCTGTGGCTCGCGCGGGGTGTCGTCCCGGCAGTGGTGCTGGGGCACAGCCTCGGTGCGTACGCGGCGGCCATGACCGCAGGAGTGCTTGATCTGGTGGGCGCCATGCGGTTGGTACTCGCCCGTGGGCGCCTGCTCGGGGACCTTCCTGCCGGTGCGATGCTCGCCGTTCCCCTTGTCCCGGAGGAGCTCGCACCGCTGCTCACCGGTGACCTGGTCGTGGCGGCGGTGAACAGTCCGGACCAGTGCGTGGTCACGGGCCCGACGGACCAAGTGCAGGCGTTGCGGGCGCTGCTGGAGTCCCGTGCGGTCGACGTCCGTCCACTGCGGATCTCCGCGGCCGCGCACTCGACGTTTGTCGAAGCGGTGCTGCCCGAATACGCGGCCGTGGTCGAGAACGTCCCGAAGCGACCACCGGCGATCCCGTGGATCTCCGACCGCACCGGCGCTCTGGTCACTGCCGAGGAAGCACTGGACACCGAGTCCTGGACGGCCCACCTGCGGCACACCGTCCGGTTCTCCGACGCCCTGGAAACCCTGCTCGCATCGGGTGAACACGCGTTGCTGGAAGTAGGACCTGGCTACACGCTCAGCACTCTTGCCCGCCGCCATCCCGCCTGCGCCACCGATCGGCCGACGGCACAGAGCCTGCCCGCAGCCATAGCGCCCGACCGGGACGGTGGAACTGTCACGATGCTGCGCGCCGCCGGACGGCTGTGGGCGTCCGGCGTGGCACTCGACTGGTCCGCGCTGCACCAGGATCACGTGCGACGCAAGGTGGAGCTGCCCACGTATCCCTTCCAACGAACCAGGTTCCGGCTCGACGAGGAGAACATCCCCGAGGCCGCCCCGGTACGGGACACCACGGCGGCGCCGATGACGGCCACGGAGAAGATCCTGGCCACTGCCTTCGCCCAAGCACTGGGCATGTCCCATGTCGGTGCCCACGACGACTTCTTCGACCTCGGCGGCGACTCGCTCGTCGCCGCCCGCATCCTTGGCGCGGTCCGTGATGAGCTCGGGGACGGTCTCACCGCCCGCACGTTCTTCCAAGCTCCGACGGTCGCTCGGCTGGCCGCACTGGTCGACGCCCAGGACACAGCCGCCCCCGCGCAGGACCGGCGATGGCTGCTGCGCCGCGTACCCAGGCCCGACGCTCCACTGAGGATGTACTGTTTCCCGCACAGCGGCGGCTCAGCAGGGGAGTACCTGGCCTGGGCCGACAGCCTGCCCGGAGTCGAACTGTGGGCGGTGCAACCACCCGGCCGGGGCAGCCGGTTGGCCGAGCAGCCGTACACCACGATGCGACCGCTGGTGGACGACTTCATCGCCGAAACCGAGTTGGTCGAGCCGTTCGTGTTCTTCGGGCACAGCCTCGGCGCACTGGTCGCCTACGAGGTCGCCTGCGCCTTGCGAGACGCCGGACGGCCAGGCCCCGAACAGCTCCACCTGTCGGCGTTCCGCGCGCCGCACCTGCACAACCCCAGCACCGAGCTGTATCACGCCGATGACGTGCTCACCGCTGTCGAAGCGAAGTACGGCAGCATCCCGCCCGAACTGTCGGGCAACCGCGAAATGCTCGACCTGATGCTGCCCGTGCTGCGAGCGGACCTCGCCATCGTCGCCGACTACCGTGCACGGCCCGTCGCCCCGCTGACGTGCCCGATCACCGCACTCGGCGGCAGCGATGACGAGGAACGCGGCGAGTTGCTCGACGCCTGGCGCGGCTACACCACCGGGCCCTTCGAAACACGGATCTTCCCAGGCGATCACTTCTACTTCCGGGAGCGGACGCATGACCTCCTCCGATACCTCGCCGGCGACGAGCGTGCTCCGTGAGCTGTACGCGGGGCGGGTGCGCTGGGATCTGCTGAGCCCGTTCCCCGAGCAGGACCCAGCCGACAAGCTCGCCGGAGACCAAGCGGTGGCCGTCCTGACGGAGTTGTTGCGCCGGGTCGATCCGGACGAGGTCGACGCGACCGGGCAGCTCCCCGACGGGTTCGTCGCCGCGCTGCAGGACGCCGGGCTGATGCGGCTGATGATCCCCGCGGAGCTCGGTGGCCTCGGACTGTCCTGGCTGAACGCCTGCCGGGTGGTGGAAACGGCCGCGCGCCGGTCGATGCCGGTCGCCTTCGTGCTGTCCATCCACAATGGATTCGGTTCGGGCGCGTACCTGCAGGTGCTGCCGTCCGGGCCGCTGCGTGACGTCATCGCCGACCGGGTCGCCGAGGGCATCGTGTCCGCGGCGGCCGACGCCGAGGTGGCAGGCGCGGCGAACCAGACGAGGACGACCGTCGCCGTGCCGACCGAGGACGGCACGGCGTACCTGCTCACCGGCGAGAAGCTGTTCGTCGGCAACGGCGCGATCGCCGATTTCCTCGACGTCTCGGCCACTCTGGACGGCTCGGTCCGGCTGTTCTTCGTGGACACCACGAGCCCCGGCTTCGAAGTGGTGACCACACAGGAGTTCATGGGTTTGCGTGGGGCGCCGTTCGGGGTGCTGCGGTTGTCCGGCGTGCGCGTGCCCGCCGAGCACCTGATGCCCGAATCCGTCGACCAGGACTGGCGGATGCGGCCGGGGTCCGGCGACCTCGACCTGGGGCGTCTCGCCGTGCTCGGCAGGCACCTGGTGATCGGCCCGCCGTCGCTGGCGGTCGCGCGGTCGGCACTGGACTGGGCGCGCGAGTTCGTGACCCGGCGCCGGATCGACGGTCGTGATCTCGGCTCCTACGAGGAAGTCCGCCGCTCGGTGGGGGAGACGGCCGCCGACGTCTTCGCGATCGAGAGCGTCCAGCTGTGGTGCCTGCTCGGTGCCGACACCACGCCTGACCTCACCGCGGCGAAGAACCTCACCTCGCTGGCGGCCTGGCGCGCGATCGACCGGACGATGTCGTTGCTCGGCGGGGAAGGCTACGAGACCGCGCGCAGCAAAGCCGCCCGTGGCGCGCAGCCGTTGCCGGTCGAGCGTTGTCTGCGTGACGCGCGGTCGCTGCGGGTGGCTGGTGGCGTTGACGTGATGATGGACCGTTGGTCGGCAGAGGACAACCTCACGGCTTGCTACTACTCCGGCCAGCCAACGGATCCGCCGACCGAGACGCGCGGTGACAGCCACCGGGACTACGTGCAAGCACAAGCCGCTCGGCTGGGCACGACCTGTTTCTCCCTGACCCGGAGCCGTTCGCAGGCCGAGCTGTTCGCCCGGCAACGCGTCACCGCGCTGATCGGCCGGATCGGCGGTGAACTGCTCGGGATGGCGGTCGTGCTCGCCCGTTCCGCCGTGTCTCCAGACCTGGCCGACGCGGCATGTGAGACGGCCAGGCATCGTCTCGACGCTCTCTGGGCGGACCTGTCCGCCGAACTGGCAGCCGATGTGCACGCCACTGCTCGGGTGGGTGAGCGCTGGCTCGTCGGCGACACCGTCGAGGCCGTCGTCACCGCCATCTGGTGCGACGTGTTCGACGTCCGGGCGGTCGATCCGGACGCCGACTTCTTCTCCCTCGGCGGGCACTCGATGATCGCCGTGCGGATGGCCGCCCGGCTGCGGGAACGGCTGGGACTGCGCGTACCCGTCCGGATGATCCTGGAGAACCCCACAGTGCCGAGCCTGACCCACCGTCTGGCCGAAGCCTGAAACCGCCGTGGAACGGAGAAACACCATGAGTCAAGCGCACGATGTGGTGGTGGTCGGGAACGGCTCACTAGGGCTGTCGCTCGGGCTCGTACTGGCTCGGCGCGGGGTGCGAGTGGCCGTGTTGGGCCGTCCGCACCGGCCCGGGGCGGCGTCGTCGGCCGCCGGGGCCATGATCGGGACGTTCGGCGAGGTCACGACCACGCTGCTGAAAAGCTCCCACGGCCGGACCAAGCTCGACTGGGCGTACCAGGCGAGCAAGCTCTGGCCGGAGTGGCTGGCGTCGCTGTCGCCGGACTCGGACGGCACGGATCTGCTGACCGCCGACGGCACGATCGTCATGCTCAACACCGTGGGCCTCCCGGAGATCGACACGGAGAACTACCGCGCCATCCGCCGGGCGCTGAGCGAGTACGGCGAGCGGTTCGAGGACGTCGACGCCGAGGACGTCGACTGGCTCGACCCGGAGCCGACAGCGCGGCCCCTTCAGGCGATGTTCCTGCCACACGAGCACGCGGTGAACGCGCACTCGTTGCTTGTCCGACTGGAGCAAGCTTTTCTCGCCGCCGGTGGTGTGGTGATCCCCGAACAGGCGGTGCGTGTCGATCGCGTTGGCGACCGCACCGGCGGCGTGACGCTCGAGTCCGGCACGGTGTTGAGCGCCGGACATGTCGTGCTCGCCGCGGGCTCCGCGACGCAGGCTGTTCTCGACACCGTCCCGGATCAGGCCGCTGTCATCCCGCGCCTGGTCAGCGGATATGGCGTCTCCGCCCTCGTCGACACGATCGACCAGACCGCGCCGCGCAGTGTCATTCGCACTCCCAACCGTGCGTTCGCCTGTGGACTGCACGTCGTGCCGCGGGGCAGCAGCCAGGTCTACGTCGGAGCCACGAACGTCATCTCGCCGCAGCCGCGGCGGACCGCGTTGGTTTCCGACGTGCTTTTTCTGCTCGACTGCGGGGTCCGCCAGGTTCGCCGCAACCTGGGCAGGAGCGACCTGCACCGGATCCAGGTCGGCAACCGGCCGGTCGCGCTCGACGGCATGCCGTTGCTGGGGGAGACCGGCCTGCCCGGCCTGTGGATGATGACCGGCACCTACCGCGACGGCCTCACGCTCACCCCGTTGCTGGCCAGGGAGATGGCCGCCGTGATCCTCGGTGAGGAATCCACAATAGACCTGGAACTGTTCCGGCCGGTGCGGCCCCCGATCCAGCCGTTGAGCCGGGCGGAGATCGTGAACGACACCGTCACCCACATGATGGCCACCGGCTACGAGACCAACTGGCGCCTGCCCGTCGACCTGCCGTTGACCATCGAGCACTACCTGCGCCTCGCCTACACGCGGATCGCGGACGAGTTCGACCCGGTCTTCACGCCGCCGCCGGAACTTCTTGCCTCGTCACGGATCCACCTGTCCATCGCCCAGTCGCTGCGTGACTACTACGCGGCCAGCAAAACCGCCGTTGCCGTCTGATGAAGGGAACAACCATGGACGTGATCGTTGCCGGGGCGGGGTCGGCGGGTCTGTCGCTCGGACTGGTGCTGGCCCGGCGCGGAGTACGGGTGGCTGTGGTCGGCCGTCCGCAGTCTCCTGGCGCGGCGGCTGTTCTCGGCGCCTTCGGGGATGTCACTTCCGCAGTGCTGAAAAGTCCGCACGGCCGGACCAAACTCGACTGGACCCACCGGGCGAGCAAACTGTGGCCGGAATGGCTGGCGTCGTTGTCGGACGGCACAGAGCTGATGACGGCGCACGGCACAGTCGTGGTGCTGAACACCGTCGGCCTGCCTGACGTCGACACCGCGAACTACCACGCCATCAGAACGGCACTCGAGTCGTATGACGAGCCGTTCGAGGACCTGGACCCCGAGGACGTCGACTGGCTCGACCCGGAGCCGACCGCGCGACCGATGCGGGCGATGTTCCTGCCGCAGGAGCACGCGGTGAACGCCCACTTGTTGCTGCTGCGTCTGGAGCAGGCTTTCCTGGCCGCCGGTGGCGTGCTGGTCCCCGAAGCGGTTGTGCGGGCCGGTCGTGGTGTCGAACTGGAATCCGGCACGTCGATGAGCGCGGGCAACGTGGTCCTCACCCAACCGCCGGGGCTGGTCAACGCGTGCGCGGTGTCCGCATTGGTCGACACGGATGACGGAACGTTGCCGCGCAGTGTGATTCGCACGCCCAACCGTGCCTTCGCGTCGGGCGCGTGCGTGATCCCGCACGGGAACGGCCAACTGCAGGTGGGCGCGATGGAGGTTTTCTCGCCTTCGCCCCGTACCGCAGCACCCGTCGGCGACGTGCTCCACCTGCTCAACTGCGCCGCTCGTCAGATCCGCCGGGGCGTGGGGGAGAGCGGCGTGCGCGAGATCCAGCTCGACAACCGTCCGGTCAGTCTCGACGGCCTTCCACTTCTCGGGGAAACCGATGAGGACGGCGTGTGGGTGATGACCGGGCCACACCAGGACAGCCTGACGCTGGTCCCGTTGCTGGCCAACGAGATGGCCGCACTTCTGCTGGGCGAGGAAACCGCCGCCGACCTGGACCTGTTGCGGCCCACCAGGACACCGGCGGCACCCTTGAGCCGCGCGGAAACCGTGGCGGCTGCCGTCACACACCTGATGGCCACCGGTTACGAGTCCAACTGGGCCGCACCGGTGGAGTGGCCCGCACTGCTGGAGGCGACCGCCGCCACCGAGTTGTACCGCAACCCCGCCGAAGCCCCTGGCGGCACGGACGCACTGATCAAGGCCGGGATGTTCCCGCAGGCCTGACATGTGCCCCGGACGGACGTCAGCGTTCAAGCACATGAACGACAACCCGCCGGAACTGCCCTCGAACGTCCCCGACGGAGCTCGTGTCCATGCGGCGCGCGTCAATTCGCAAGGGGCTCTGACAGTACCTGTATCAGCAGGGTCTCCCAGATGTCCAGGACGCCTGTCAACCTGATCGAGTTGGCTCTCACGGCAGAATGGACGAAGACCAATGGCGGACAACCACTTCACCACTCATCCAGGCCTTTTCGACCTGAGTGGGAAGTACGCACTTGTCACTGGCGGCACCAAGGGTATCGGGATGATGATCGCGCGCGGCCTTCTGCGGGCGGGTGCCCGCGTCGTCATCAGCTCACGCAATGCAGACACGTGCGCGGAAGCACAGCGTCTACTGTCCGAATTCGGTGACGTTCAAGCAATCCCTGCCGACCTGTCCAGGTACGACGAGTGCCAGCGCCTCGCTGAGCTTGTCAAGGTCCACTCGGAACGCTTGGACATCCTCGTCAACAACGCGGGAGCGATGTGGCGCGAGCCGCTGGAGACGTTTCCGGCCGAGGCATGGGACGCGGTGGTCGACCTCAACCTCAAGTCGCCGTTCTGGTTGGTGCAGGCGCTGCTCCCCGCACTTCGCAGTGCGGGCACCGCCGACGATCCCGCAAGGATCATCAACATCGGCAGTATCGCCGCCATCCACGTCGCCGAGTCGCCCAACTACTCGTACGCCAGCAGCAAAGCGGCACTCCATCAACTCACCCGAGTGCTCGCCAGGGAACTGGGCCCACAGCACGTCACCGTGAACGCCGTGGCCCCAGGACCGTTCCCGTCGCAGATGATGGCATCCACGCTCGATGCCGTCGGCGACAAGATCGCGGCGAAGGCCCCGCTGCGTCGGCTCGGCCGCGACGACGACATGGCAGGTACCGCCGTGTTCCTCGCCAGCCGGGCCGGGTCCTACCTCACGGGCACCATCATCCCGGTCGACGGTGGCATCGCCACGACCGCATCAGGGACCTAGTGGTCACGACCGCCAGGCGTTTCCTGCCACGACGCTGGGCGCTGCCGCGTGTGAGGGGGGTGCGTGGCCGTTGGGGGTACCAGCAGGACCTCCCTTCGCCTGCGGACAGGGCCTATGGTGAAGGGGTGGCCATGACCGACCTGCGCACTGAGATCAAGGAGTTCCTGAGCTCGCGTCGCGCGCGAATCGCGCCCGAGCGGGCGGGACTGCCCGCTTACGGCGGCAACCGCCGGGTCAAAGGTCTGCGTCGCGCAGAGGTAGCTCTCCTGGCGGGGGTATCGGTCGACTACTACGTGCGTATGGAGCGCGGCAGCCTCGCCGGCGCCTCCGACGGGGTGCTCGACGCGTTGGCCTCTGCCTTGCAACTCGACGAGGCCGAGCGCGATCACCTGTTCCACCTGGCGCGGCAGTCCAGGGCGCCCAGCGGTCCACGCCGCAGGCGACCCGCCGCGACGGTGCGTCCGGCGCTTCAGCAGGTGCTCGACGCCATCACCAATGCACCGGCCTGGATCTGCAACGGCCGTTATGACGTGCTGGCCATGAATCACCTTGCCCGTGCGCTGTATTCACCGGTGCTGGCCGACACGCGACGCCCGGCGAACACCGCGCGGTTCGTGTACCTGGATCCCGAGGCGGCGAGGACGTTCTTCGTCGACTATGACCGAATCGCCTGCGACGTGGCCGCGAAGCTCCGCATGGAAGCCGGTCGCCATCCGCACGACGAGGAGCTGATCGCCCTCGTCGGTGAACTGTCGACACGCAGTGAACTGTTTCGGCAGCGGTGGGCATCTCAGGACGTTCGGCTCCACCGGTCCGGACGCAAGCGGCTGCGCCATCCGGTGGTGGGCCAGCTCGACCTGGACGTCGAGTCGATGGAGCTGCCTGCCGACCCCGGCCTGCTCCTGGTCGTCTACACCGCGGCCGACGGCACGGCGACCGCGGACGGTCTGGCCCTGCTGGCGTCGTGGGAGGCCGGGTAGAACGCGGGACGCGGGGTCGTCTTCCACGTCTGACCGCGCGGCTCACCGCCTGGTGGTCTCCTCGATCAGCTCGTAGGCCATGTCGAAGCGGACCCCGTCGGGATTGGTCAGGTCCTTTTCCTCGTACCAGGATTCGTCGGCTTCGGGGTGGGGGCCGCTCACTCCCACCCGGCCCTTGCCGTACGGGGCGACGACCACGGCGGGCAGTCCGTTGTCGTAGGTCGCCAGGACGGTGGCGTTGTGGCCGTCGCGCAGGAAGAAAGCCGGTCCGTCCTGGAAGTACATGTGCCTCGGCTTGCCGCGCCAGGTCACGGGGATCACAGTGTCCCGGCCGTCGGGCACCGTGGCGCCGGGGGAGTCGATGTACCCGTTCGTGTCGCCGGGCAGCAGGTCGAAGCCCGGATTCCGGCCTGCCAGGTATGCGCCGAAGCACAGCCCGAGGTAGCTGCCGCCGTCCCTGACCCAGGTGCGGACCACCTCGGCGGCGCCGCTCAGGTCCCGCCAGGTCCTGTCGAGGTCGGCACCGCCGCCGGGCTGGACGTACACCTTCGCCTCCGCCAGTTTCTCGGCGGTCGGCGGGCTGGTCAGCATTTCCACTCGGTACGGCTGGGGCGCACGACGTAGCAGGGCTGCCACCGACGGCGCGCACGCGGTGCAACCCTGCGGTCCGTTGTAGACCAACGCGAGGGGTGGTCTGGCGTTCCGCTCAGCGGTTTCCGGTTGGGGGCTGTGCGCTTGTGCGTCCGGCGTGGCGCAGGCGGTGGCCAGCAGGATGGCGGCGACCGGGAGAACGCCGAAAAGCAGTCGGCGCCGACGCACAACAGGCATGGTGTGTTCTCCTCGATTGTGGAAATCCGACTCGGGTCCGACTTTACCGGCTTTTCTGTATGCCGAGGGATTAACGGGTAAATGCGAGGGGATAAAAGGGCGAAGTAATCATTTATGCGCAACGGTGAATCATTCGACGAACAGCGTGAAATCAGCGCGGACCTTGGCGTCGACGGCCACGGGCAGCCGGACGCGCCCCGAGCCGACCAGCTCCCGCACGGCGGTTCGGCTCAGGCCGAACCCCGTTCTGAGCAGCTTCTCGACCCGCACGGGCACCGGGAGTTCGAACCGGACGAGGACCTCCAGCGACGCGGTGTCCTCGCTCTGGAGGTCGTAGAACGGCATGTCGGTGTCCAGCCGCCATGTCCCGGTCCAGTCGAGCCGGTGACCGGCCCTGCCCGCCAGCGCCGCGTCCATGGCCAGAGTTCGCACCATGGCCGGGTCGTTGGTCTCGAACATCACCAACCGGTCGTGGTCCAGCGCTGTCACGTGGACGCGTTCGTGGACGGGGATCTTCGACGTCCGGCCGCACAGCTCGCAGCCGATCAGCAGCCAGACGTCGAGGAGCTTGCCGTTGGCGTTCACCCGGAACTTCCCGGACGGGCGGTGTCGCGTGGACCGGCACGACACGCACGCTTTGACGATGGCGGGCAATCCGAGTTCGCTCACCACCCACAGCGACTTCCGGTCGGCGCTGTCAGCGGGCATGCGGGTACCACGGAAGTCATGCATGGCTTTGGTGAACCCCAGGGTCTGTGGAAGGGACCGCACTGATCACGTGCGGGCGTCGGGGAGCACGTCAAAGCCAGGCGGGAGCGACTCGCCGCCTTCGTTCCGTACGTGCGCCCAGGTTCACAGACCCATGCCCGCCACAATGGTCAACCCCGCGGCGAGCGGGCAACAGGTTTTAGGACGGTGCCGATTCGTAGGAGGCGGCGAGCGCGGCGGCCCGGTCACGCAAGGACGCACGCAACCATTGCGGGGTAAGGGCTTCCGCGCTCATGGCGAGCTGCCACAGCGCCCATTCGGCGTGCCGCGGGTCCTGGAAGGTCACCTCCAGCCGCAGCCAGCCGTCCGGGTCGGTCTCCTCGGAGCGGACAGCCAGCGCGGTCCCCACCAGGTCCTCCCGCCGCGCGGGGTGCACCCGGACCCGCGCGGCGACCTGGTCACCGCCGGTCCGGAACCGCGTGCTGCGCTCCTGCCATGCCCGGTCGAGATCGACGCGGTCCGGTCGCTGCGCGGGCTCGGCGAGTTCCTCGGCGGCCAGCACCCGCGACAGCCGGTAGGTGCGGTCCGCGCCTGACCTCGTGGCCAGCAAGTACCCCTGGCCGCGCACGGTCACCAGGCCGATCGGGTCCACCGTGCGCCACTTCGGGGCCTGGTTCGCCGCCGCGTAGTGGATGCGCAGCTTGTGCCCGGCGAAGACCGCGCGCCGGACCTCGGCCACCACGGTGTCGGACACCTCCTCGGCGACCAGGCGGCGCGAAAGCAGATCGGTCTCCGGCTCGATGAGCAGCCGCTGGGCCGCGCCAGCCGCGGTGGCCCGGTAGGTCTCGGGCAGCGCGTCCACCACCTTGCGCATGGCCGAGGCGAGCGCGGAACCGAGGCCGAACGCCTGCCCACCGCGGCGTGATCCGGCGACAAGCAGGGCCAACGCCTCGTCGTGGTTCAGGCCGGTCAACTCGGTCTGGAAACCGGGCAGCAGCGCGAAACCGCCGTGCCTGCCACGTTCGGCGTACACCGGGACGCCCGCTGCCGACAACGCCTCGATGTCGCGCAGCACAGTCCGGGTGGACACCTCCAGTTCGCGGGCCAGCGCGGTCGCCGACATCCGGCCGTGCTGGCGCAGCAACAGCACCAGTGACACCAGCCGGTCGGCACGCACGCGAAAAACTCTACGGGAATACACGACACAGGACGTCGTGATTGGGTGCGAAGCTGATCACCATGACAGGCGGACCAAGGCGGATCGCGACGATCGGCGTCTACGGCTGCACAGCCGGGACGTTCGTCGACGCGCTCACCGGCGCGGGCGTGGGGCTGCTGCTCGACCTCCGGCAGCGCCGGGGCGTGCGGGGACCCGAGTACTCCTGGGCGAACTCGGCACGGCTCCAGCGAATGCTCGCCGCGGCGGACATCGGCTACCGGCACGTGAAGGAGTTGGCGCCGACGACTGAACTGCGCCTGCTCCAGTACCACGAGGACGATCGTCAGGGCGTGGGCAAGCGCAACCGCGTGGCGCTGGCGCCTGAGTACGTCAAGGGCTACACCCGGGAGGTCCTCGACCCGTTCGATCTCGGTGCGCTCGTGGCTGGACTTCCGAGTGACTCGGTGACAGTGCTCCTCTGCGTCGAACGCGACCCGGAGGCATGCCACCGCTCACTTGTAGCCGCGCGTGTGCGCAGCGCGCATGGCTTGCCTGTCACGGATCTCCGGCCAGGCTGACCCAGGCAACCGCCGGAAGTGGTTGTTGGGTGGACGGCGCCGCCAGACGTACGTGGCATGTCCGCGAACGTGAGTGGAAACTACCCATGACCATCGGGGATCCGGCTGGCAGATTGTCCGCCGTGACCACGAATCCGACTGCTGCCGCCAGGTTGGGCGCGACCTGGTGGAGCCGTGGCGTGGCCTTGCACGAACGCGTCCCGCCGCGGTCGGCGCCGTCCGATCCGGACAGCGGTGAGCCACCCGGCTGGTTCGGCGTCCGGCTGGCAGAACTCGGCTTCGGCGAGGGGGATGCCGCCGGTCTGGTCGCCGAATCCCCGGCGGACGTCGCCGCCAGGATCGCGCGACCGGACTGGGCGGGCGTCGCCGAGCGGGCCGTGTGCGCGGCCGAGCCGCTGCCGCGGGACTCCGTGGCATACCAGGACTGGCAGGAGGCGTTCGCAGCCGTTCTCCGTCCGTTCGTCACCGAGGCCACCGACCGTGTCGTCGTCGCCGCGCGTCAGGATTCGGCCGATCTCGTTGCCATGGCCGGACAGTTCGCTGTCGAACTGGGAAACGGACTGGCCCGGCTGGCCGCCCGGACTTTGGTTCAGGAAATGCATGAATCCCGTGGACACCTGGCCGGTGACGACGGCAACGCGCGATTCGCCGACTTCGTCCGGCGGACATCCGGCCCGGCCGGTCTCGCCGCCCTGCTCGGCAAGTACCCCGTGCTCGCCAGGCTGCTCGGCCAGACGAGCCGGTTCGCCGCCGACGCGCGGATCGAACTGCTCGGCCGGTTCGCCGCCGACCGCGACGAGGTCGTCGAACGGCTGCTGCACGGCGTCGACCCCGGTCCACTGGTGACGATCGAGAGCGGCTGCGGCGACATGCACCAGGGCGGCCGTTCGGTGGCGTTCCTGTCGTTCGCCGATGGCGCGCGAGTCGTCTACAAGCCCCGTGACCTGCGGACACACGTGTGGTTCAACGCGGCGGTCGGGTTGCTCAACCGCGCAGTGCCCCAGCTCGGCCTGCGGACCGCGGCCGTCGTGGCCAAACCGGGCTACGGCTGGGTCGAGTTCGTGACCGCACGCCCGCTGGCGAATCCCGCCGATGCGGACGTGTTCTATCTCCGCCAAGGCGCACTGCTCGCGCTGCTGCACGCGACGTCCTCATCGGACATCCACTGCGAGAACCTGATCGCGTGCGGTGACCAACCTGTCCTGGTGGACACCGAAACACTGTTGCAGCCCGTGCTCCCGGGACCCGAGGACCAAGCACCTGATCCGGCGGCACAGGCGCTGGCCACCTCGGTGTACCGCACTGCCTTGCTCCCCATGGTCGTGGTCGGCGAACACGGCGCGGCCGACATGTCCGGACTCGGCGGCGACCAGGGAACGGTCTCGCCGAGCAGCGGGGCGGTGTGGGAGTTCCCAGCCACCGACCGCATGCGCCTGGTCCGGCGGCCGTGGCAGTTCACCGGCGCGGCCAACCGGCCCCGGTTCGATGACCGCGACCTCGATCCCTGTGACCACGAAACGTCGCTGATCCAAGGCTTCCGGCTCGGCTACGACGCGGTGATGCTGCACCGCGAGGAATTCGCTGGCCTCGTTGAGGACAGCGCGGGCATGGAGGTCCGCGTCCTCGTGCGTCCCACGCAGGGCTACGCGAACCTGCTCGCCGCGTCCACCCACCCCGACCTGTTGCGGGACGCACTCGACCGCGACCGCCTGTTCGATCTGCTGTGGACACAGTCGGCCGGGTACCCGCTGCGCCGAACACTGTCACGGTACGAGGTCGTGGACCTGTGGGCGGGGGACATGCCGCTGTTCACCGGCCGCCCGGATCGGCGTGACCTGTGGGACTCCGACGGCCGACGCGTGCCGGACGTCCTCGGCCACACCGTGCTCGACCAGGTCCGCGCCAGGATCGACGGCCACGACGAGGCCGACCGGCGCGACCAGGAGTGGATCGTCTCGGCCACCCTGGCCACCAGACGGCCGTACGACGGGCACGTCAGCACTGTGCCGTTGCCCGGTCCGGTCGAGGTCGTCGCGGCGCAGCCGGAGCGTCTGCTCGCGGCGGCCTGCGGTGTCGCCGACCAGATCGTCGCCCGAAGCGCGGTCGCGGGCGACCGTGTCAACTGGCTCGGCCTGGAACTCGTCGACGACAGGCAGTGGTTGTTGCTGCCCATGGGTGCGGGCCTGGCCAACGGCTACACCGGCATCGCGTTGTTCCTGGCGCAACTGGCCAACCTGACCGGCGTTGCGCACTACGGCGATGTGGCGTGCCGTGCTGTTTCGGCTGTGGCGCCGCTGGTGGAGGCGCTCGCGACGCAACCGGCGCTCGTGGCGGCGGTCGGCCCCGGCGCGTACCACGGGTTCGGTGGCATCGCCTACGCGCTGGCGCGGATGGCGACCCTGTTGCCGGACACTGAGTTGGAACCGGTCGTCGAGTCCGTAGTGGACATTGTGGCCGCTGCGGGCTGGGCTGCCGCCGACTGGGCACACGGGACAGCCGGGTGCTTGGCGGCGATGACCGCCGTGCACGCGGAACTGGGCATGCCGTCAGCGGCACGACTGGCCGTCAGCTGTGCGGACCGGTTGCTCGATTCGGTCGGTGGGCACGGCTTCGCCGACGGCAGTGCCGGGATCGGCTTGGCGCTGGCAAGGTTCGGCGACGCCGACGCACACCACGCCCGCACGGGCCGGGATCTGCTGGCGGCGGCGAAACACCAGGACCACGACGGCTGGTGTTCCGGCCTGGCCGGTGTCGTGGCCGCGCGGACACTCGTCGCGGACGACACGGAGCTCGGACGGGCCGTGCGGCACTTCGCCGACCGCCCGGTGCTGCGTGACCTCAGCTTGTGTCACGGCGAACTGGGCATCACGGAGGCATTGACCGTGATGGCCGGACGCCAGCCGTCGGCGGTACCAGCTCTGCGCAGCCGCGCGGGGATGGTGCTGGACGTGGTGAACCGCTACGGGGCCTGGTGCGGGACACCCAATGCCGTGCCCACCCCCGGGCTGCTCACCGGGTTGGCCGGGATCGGGTACGGGCTGCTCAGGCTCGGATTCCCCGACCGGGTGCCGTCGGTGCTGTTGCTGGAAGCCACGCCGGGAAAGAAATGAAAACCGTTTTTCCGATACCTCGAAAGGGGAGAGTGCAGTGTCGAACAACGTCAAGGAAATGGTCGAACCCGGAAACGCCGAAGGTATCGGGCAGTCACCGCTCGGGACGGTCGACCGATTCGAACTCCTGCCCATGACGTCGCCGTTCGGTTTACGCGCGGCGGCGCTCGCCGGACTGGTCGTCACCGCGGGCCTGGCCGTGGCCGGGACGGCGGAACAGCCGGGTGGTGGCATCGCGCCGACCTTGCCGGTCTGCAGCCGCCGCGATCCCGTGGTCCTTTGAGACCTGGTTGCTGACAACCGGTTGTTGGACCGGTTGTCAGCGGCTGAGCTAATGTCGGGCCAGTGGGGCAAAAGTCGTCTGCCGTCGTCGGCCGGGATGGCGAACTGCGCACCCTGCGCGAACTGCTGGAGTCGGCACGCGACGGGCAAGGCGCCGCGATCTTCCTCGTCGGTGAGGGCGGTATCGGCAAGACGCGCCTCGCCGCGACGGCCGCCGACCTCGGCTTCGCCGCCGACATGCGGCTGTTACGCGGCCGTGGCAGCGCGATGGGCCCGCCCGCCCCGTTCCGGACGCTGACCGAGGCGTTGCTGTCGCTGACCCGGCTGGACAGCCCGGTCGACGTGGCGGCACTCGGCCCGTACCGGCCGGTTCTGGGTCGGCTGATCCCGGATTGGGGACCGCCGGTCGCGGGCGACGACGACGGGTCGCTGGTCATCCTGGCCGAGGCGGTGCTGCGGCTGATCGGGCTGGCCGGTCGCGGCAACGGCTGCCTGGTGACGATCGAGGACATGCACGACGCCGACCCGGAAACACTGGCCGTGGTCGAATACCTGGCTGACAACATCGACCGCCAACCGGCCGTGCTGCTCTGCACCGTCCGGGCCGACGACGGACCGGCGCTGGCGCTCGCCCAGTCCGCGGCTCGGCGTGGTGCCGCCATGATGGTGGAGCTGGGCAGGCTCGACCGGTCCGACGTGCGCGTGCTGGCCGCGTCCTGTCTCGGCGTCGAGCACGAGGACGTGCCGCTGGACGCCGCCGACGTGTTGTGGGCGGGCAGTGGCGGAAATCCGTTCCTGGTCGAGGAAGTGCTCGGCGGGATGGTGGACGGCGGCCTGCTGGTGGCCGAGGAGGGGCAGTGGCGGTTGCGGGCGACCGCCCGAGCCACGGCGCCGCAGACGTTCGTGCGGAGCGTGGCCCGGCGCGTCGAGTCGCTCGACCCCCGCACACGCGAGCTGGTGTCGGCGGCGGCCGTGCTGGGCCGACGGTTCCCGCTCGCGCTCATGCGGGAAGTGACCGGCCTGTCGTACCGGGATCTGCTCAGCCACCTGCACACCGACCGCGCCGCGCAGTTGATCGTGGCCGACGACCAGGCGCCGGGCTGGTACGGCTTCCAACACCAGTTGATCGTGGAAGCGCTGCTGAAGCTGCTCGGCGCGGCGGGCCGTTCACGGCTGTCGGCGCGGGTCGCCGACGCGGTGGAGATCGTCTATCCGGGGCTGCCGGGTGAGTGGTGCCAGACGTGCGCGACGTTGCGTCTGGACGCCGGTGACGTCATGGCGGCCGGGCGGCTGTTCCTCGAAGCCGGGCGGCGTGCCCTCAACCAGGGCGCTGCCGACTCGGCCGTCGCACTGCTCGACCGCGCGTGGGAGTTGCTCGCGCACGGCGGCGGTGCTCTACGGGCGGACGTGCTGGAGACCCTGCTGTACGCGCTCGCCGAGGCGGGGCAGATCGACCGGGCGCTCGCGTCCGTCACCGCCTTGGACGAGGTCGGCGGCGGACTGGACCGGCAGCGACGGGCCCGGCTGCGCACCCGCCTGGCGTGGGCCGCTCACGTCGCCGGGCGCTACACCGACGGTCTTGCCCAGGTCGACGCCGCCAGGGCGCTGCTCGGTGCGGACGCGACCGCGGCCGATTCCGCGCCGATCGACATCGTCGAGGCGTACCTGGCGGTGGACCAGCCGGGCGCGGAGCAGTTGCGGGAGGCCGAGACGTTGGCGCGGCGGGCGGCGACCGCGGCGGAACCGGCGAACCTGCACGTCGTGGCGTGCCAGGCTTGGCAGCTGCTCGGCGCGCTGGTGCGGCCGCGTGACCCGGCCAGGGCCTCCACCTGCCTGGAACGCAGCAGAGCGATCGCCGTCCGGCACGACCTGCCGATCTGGGAGATCCACGCACTGGCCCGGCTCGGCAACGACGACGCGATGAACGACGGCAGCCTCGACCGGATGAGACAGGCGAGGCAGAAGGCGTCGCGGATCGGTGCCGTGACCGCCAGGTACCACGCCGACGCCAGCATGTCGTTGCAGCTGGTTCTGCGTGGCGAATTCGACGCCGCCGAGGCGTTGATCGACGACGTGCTGGGCGCGACGACCCGCCTGGGCCTGTGGGATCCCGCACGGTACGTCCGCCTGATGCGGGTGGTGCTCGCCGGGCACCGCGGCCAGGGACAGGAACTGGCCCGGGCACTGGACGACTTCTTCGACCACGAACGAGGCAACCAGATCCAGCACGCGCCGCGAGTGCACGGCTTGGCGAAGGCGACCTGCGCGTTGCTCGAGGAGGACCGCCCACGCGCGGTGATCGAACTGTCCACGGCGGTGGCGTACGAGGCCAGGAACCCCACGATCTACGCGTACGCCGGGAAGTACGGCGTCCAGTTGCTGTTGCGGATCCTGGCGGGGGAAGCGGGCTGGGACGCGTACCGGGAGATCACCGACGATCCGGCCAGCCGGTTCCGGTGGGACCGGCAGTTCCAGGCGTTCGGCCGGGCCGTGCTGGCCGGTCGGTCCGGACGGCACGCCGAAGCGGGCGAGGCCGTCGCGGAGGCGTTGGCGGTGGGTGAGCCGTACGCGATGGGGCGGCACCTCGGGTTGCGCCTCGTGGGAGAGGCGGCGCTGGCCGACGGATGGGGAACCCCGGTCGACTGGCTGCGGATGGCTGAGGAGTACTTCCACAAAGCCGACATCCCCGCCGTGGCCGGTGCCTGCCGGGCGCTGATGCGTGGCGCGGGGGCGAAAGTCGCCCAGCGGCGCAGCGGCGCCGAGGAGATTCCGGCGGCGTTGCGAGCGGCGGGCGTGACGGTTCGTGAGTACGAGGTGCTGCGCCTGCTCGTGGACAGACCGGGCAACCGGGAAATCGCCGACCAGCTGCACCTGTCACCGCGGACCGTGGAACGGCACATCTCCAGCCTGCTCACGAAAACCGGCCTGCCCAACCGGAAGGCGCTCGGCGAACTCGCCGCCACGGTGGACCAGGCCTAGCGGTCGTCGAGTCCTTCGGGGTCAGTGGCCGTCCGTGGGACCGAAGGCCTGGTCGAGAACGTCGCGGGTCACGGTGGAGCCGAGCCGATGGCCGTCCTTGGATGCGAAGCGGTAGTGCACTCCGGCCCAGATCCTGGCCACGTTCACTTCGGCCATGGCCTGGGAGAGGCTGTGGAGGTTTGCGGCTCGCACGCAAGCGCAGAGCAACCACGGTCGGTTCGCGCGCAAGCGCAGGGCAGGCGGCTTGCGCGCAAGCGCAGAGTGGTGCTTCGGGGGTGTCTCCTGCCCGTCGGCCTGGGCGAAGCCAACCACGGGCTGTCAAGAGGTCGGCCTCCAAAAGAGCCCCAGCGACAGCCAAACCGATCCTCTTGATAGTCCGTGGTTCCCTGGGGCAGGTCGACGGGCAGGGGACGCCCGCGCCCTCCAACCCCGGGGCATGAAAATTATGCGCGGGGAGAAACACCACCAGGAAACCTCCTGCCCGGAGGTCTGCTCCCGGCGAGGGACTCTTGTGTCTTTTCAGACCCGTGCATCTCATGTTTTCCGGGGCTGGTGGCCACGCCGCAGCCCATGCCACGCTCGGGATCACCCGGGGGGTGAAAGGCAGACCCTCGCCGGGTGGCAGACCTCTGAGCAGGAGGTCTTCGCGCCGTGTTGCTCCCGGCGCATACTTTTCATGACCCGGGGTTTCAGGGCGCGGGCGCCTCCTGCCCGTCGACCTAGCCAGTGTTTCGAAGTGCTGACCAGCTGATATCACGGGTGGTGGTTGTGTCGGCGTGTCGTTGATCGAATAGGTGAGGTCTCCGGTAGATCGGTCGTCGACCAAGAAGACCAGTACACCGGAGACCTCGTGACCAGCGTAGCGGTGACGGGGCGGGCAGACTTGGCCGACGCGCAGTGGGCGATTCTGGAGCCCCTCGTGCCGGTCGGGAAGAAACCTGGCCGCCCACCACAATGGACGAAACGTCAACTCATCGACGGTGTTCGATGGCGGGTTCGGGTGGGTGCGCCGTGGCGGGACGTGCCCGCGGCTTATGGCTCGTGGCAGGCGGTGTACGGGTTGTTCCGGCGTTGGCAACGTTCGGGTGTCTGGGCGCGGATGCTGTCGCGGTTACAGGCTCGTGCCGATGCCGAGGGGTTGATCACCTGGGATGTGAGCGTCGATTCGACCGTGGCCCGGGCGCATCAGCACGCCGCCGGGGCGCGAAGAGATGGGGATGCTCAGAACGAACCGCCGGGTGGTGCCGGTCCTGCGGAACCAGCCGATCACGGGCTCGGACGGTCCCGAGGTGGATGGACGACCAAGCTGCATCTGGCCACCGAGCAGGGACAGAAACCGTTGGCGCTGGTGGTCACTGCTGGTCAGCGGGGAGACTCGCCACAGTTTCAGGTGGTGCTGGGCCGGATCCGGGTCGCTCGCACGGGCGGTGGCAGGCCTCGTACCCGGCCGTGCCGGGTGCTGGCCGACAAGGCGTATGGCTCGCGCGCCAACCGGGCCTACCTGCGCACTCGTGGCATTCGATGCACGATTCCGCAGAAGGCCGACCAGGAACGCAACCGCAAGGCCAAAGGCCGAGCGGGTGGTCGGCCACCCGCGTTCGACCCGGAGGTCTACAAGCAGAGGCACGCGGTGGAGTGCGGGATCAACCGCCTCAAACGAAACCGGGCCGTCGCCACACGCTACGACAAACTCGCCGTTCGCTACGAGGCCACCGTGACCGTCGCGGCGATCAACGAGTGGCTACGACTTTGAGACACTGCCTAGTACTACAGCCGCAGGCCGTGATCTGTGAGTCTCCGCTGGTAATGGCATTGTCGGGCTCGGTGTTGGTGGCGTCGTCGCCAGTGTGACCAGGCCTCGGTGTGCGAACGCGGATGCGGGGTGAAGGTTAGGGCGGCGTGCAGGCGCCTGATCTCGTTGACGCTCAACGGGATCAGGCCGTCATCGGGACATGCAGAGCCCCCTTTTGGGTCTTCGTGGTGACCGCGAGGAAGGCGTGGGCGAGCATCGCGAGGGTGATATGTCGGTACCAGGCGTGGTACTTGCGGACCTGGTAGTGGTCCATGCCGACCTCGTTCTTGGCCGCTTGGAAGCATTCCTCGACCGCCCACCGGCTCCCGGCCACCCGCACCAGCACGTCCAACGGCGCCGGATTCGGTGTGTGACAGAGGAAGTAGGCCAGTTCACGGACGCTCTTGGTGCCGGGGGTGAGCGACCGGCGGATCAGCAGACGATGGTGTTCACCGGCCTCGACCAGCCCCCAGTCATACAACCGTGGTCCCTTGGCGCCATCCCCACAGGAGCGGCGTTGCCAGGCCGTCTCCGGCACGAGCCTGGCCAGTGTGTCGGCGCGTCGTTTGCCCGCGGCGGTGAGCAGTTCCTGCTTGCAGGGGATCGCCATGACGTAAGCGATGCTCGTCTCCTCCAGCCAGGACCGCAGGCCGGGGTTCTGGCCGTAGGCCTCGTCGGCGGTGAACCAGGAGAACGGCACCTCGGCGTCGATGGCCCGTTCGAGCATGCGGCGGGCCAGTTCCGGCTTGGTCGCGAACTCGACCTCGTCGCCGATCCCGGCCTCACGGCATCGGTCCCGGTCAGCGCACCAGCTGTCCTGGGGCAGGTAGAGCTCACGGTCGATCAGCGCCCGTCCATGCGGGCAGGCGTAGGCCAGAAACACTCCGAGCTGGCAGTTCTCGATCCGCCCGGCGGTGCCGGAGTACTGCCGTTGCACCCCGGCGGATTTGACGCCCTTCTTCAGCAACCCGGTCTCGTCAGCGACCAGCACCGCCTGCTCATGCCCGAGATGGTCCACCACATATCCGCGCAGATCGTCACGGACCTTGTCCGCGTCCCACGCCGCGTGGTTGAGCAGGCGTTGCATGCCGTCCGGGGTGGCATCGCCTGCCTGCTCGGCCAGGGTCCATCCGTTCTTGCGTTCGGTCCGTGACAGCAGGCCCAGCACATAAGCCCGTGCCCGCCTGCGGGTCTGGACCTGCACGAACCGGCCCGCGAACCGGGCGAACAGGTCGTCGAACCCGGCCCGCCACGCGTCCAGGTCTAAGATCGGCAACGCGGCCACCGTTTCGCTTCGAGTCCCAACACACCTCGAAGTTGATCACGGTGGCCGTCTCACGTCCCCACCAGGTCATCAAGCAAGATCACGCCATGCGGCTGTAGTACTAGGCAGTTACGAAGCGAGCATGCCAAGCAATTCAACTGTCTGGTCGACGGTCAGCGGCACGGTCGGCAGCGGGTTGCCGCCGTGCCAGAATTTGCCCGTCGAGCTGTATGGCCGGTCGATCGCCCGGACGGTAGCGGGGGCAAAGCCGTCGCTTCTGATGAGCTCTGCGGTGACCAGCCGCTGTCCTGGAGATAGGGAGCTGTTGTCCACAGTCACAGCACGTCCTGCGGGCAAGTCATGGGTGGAGCAGCGACCGGTCAACCATGGTGGGCACTGGCCATCTGTTCGTGTGATCGGTGGGTCTGTGAGGATGGCGATGAGGACGCCGTAACGCTTCTGGCTGTCCGAGACCAGGACGGCCACAGTCACCACTGAGCTTGTTCCGTTCTGCGTGAGGCTGGCTGCGTCCTGGTCGACGTGGAGGTCTGGCCGGACACGGGTGACAAAGTCTCGAAGCGAGGCTCGTAGTTTCGCCGACTTCTGGGAACCGTCTTGGCTGTTGTCGACGCGTTGGACCTCGTGTGACCATGCAGCGGAACCGGGCTCGTCGGATCGTGACAGCGGCGGAGCAGGCTCGGCGACATCCCTGGATGCTGAGGTGATCGCACAGGCTGACGTTGTCAGTGAGGTCGTAAGACACAACACCAAGATCGCTAGCAGCTTCATCGGATGTGTCACGCTCACCAACGGTACCGACTTATCTGGTATTGGGCGAGGAGAGGATGTGTGCGGCGCGCTCGCAGTTGCACGTGAGCGCGCCGCACATTTCAACTCACAGTTGACGACGATCAGGTTCGATGGCCGTAGTAGTTGGCTCGGCCCGGATCTGCCGGTACTTGTGCCAGGAGGTCGTCCAGTCGGCGATCGAGAGTGTCGTTGGTGTGGTAACTCAGATAGATCCCGTCGAGTGCCGGGCGTATGAACTGCGTGACGATCATCGTGTGATCCAGATGCCCATCGGGAGTGGGTGTGCCGTTCGCGTTGTCCCAGTCAACTTGAACAACATCGGCGATCCGAAGATCCTCGAAGTAGGTCAGCGGTGTCGTGCGTTGCGAGTGCACTCGGGCAAAGAAGTACCATTCATGCGAAATTGACCACGTGCGGGAGTAGTCTGAAGTCGAGTTGACGTACCACGAAGACGCATTGTTGGGGTCTCCTCTTACCTGATCCCATTCGCCGATAAGAAGTGATTGAGATACGAAGTTCATGCAGTCGTTGCCGAATTGCGGAAAGGCTGGATTTCTGAGTTTCGCCCACCGGCGTGCGTATTCGGCCATCTTGGCGTAGTCGTAGGGCGGTCCGTCTACCGTGTTCTTCTCTGGCGCCGACGACCGAACCTCCGCGGGTTTGATCGACATTACCGCTGCGTCGCCAGGAAGTGTGGGCGTGACGCCTGGTGAGCTTGCCGGAGTCCGTTGGCCTTCTGTTACGTGGGTAAAGGGGCCGATGGCGGATGCGGGGACGTTCGTTTGGTCGCCCGACAGCAACCAGCCGGTCTGCGGGTTGAACACGAAGGTGAGATTGTGCTGTAGAGAGTAGGACGAATGAGTCGGAGCGCCAGGCGACACCTTGCTGTAGAAGAGCTTCGCATGCTCTATCGTCCGAAGATGAGCAGTGTCGGAGGCTATCTCGATGGACTGAACATCGAGGCGGACATCGGCGCTGGAGAAGCCGCCTCCGTAACCGCGCAGGCGTTCTCTGCGTGCGTCAAGTTCCGATGATTCCTGCACTAGCCTGGCCGAGAAGGCATCCGTAGCCGAGACCGACGTCAGGTTGATTCGTGAGCCGTTCTGCACTGTGTGATACTTTTCGGTGACCCGCTCGGCTCTGTCGGAGAGGTATCTCTCGGCCTGTCTGAGAAGATTTTCCTTCGTGTCAGCTTGGATAGTCCTGGAATCGCTCGCCGCGACCGGCGAGCCAGTAGTGACAGCTACAATAGTGGCCAAGCCCACGGCGGCCACTGTGCGCATATTCAAGAATTCCACCCCTTTAATAAATCGCCCCTAATAGGTGTTATGAAACACCGTCTTGGACTGTAGGGTTGCAAGACAAGTCGACGCATCCGCCATTGGGGTGATGATGAATTGAATGATCGCAACGGCATGCGCCTTGTCGATCCAGTTGGATACTAGTCCATCCAATTGGACATGCGATTCTATTCCATTTGTTAGCTGCGCGATGGGCCGGTCGATGAGAGCGGTATCCCGGTCGTTCGCCGTGGCCGTCACAGGTTGAGTCGAATACGTCAAGACGATGGCGGAACAAGAGTCTGCCAAGCCTGACTGTTTCAGTCCCTTTAGGACTGGAACACCAGTCGACCACCCGGTGGCCTGGCGGGAGGTGAGCGCCCGTGGCACTGACTCCGTTGGACCTCACGCCCGACCAGTGGGTCATCCGCATTACCCGCCAGCACAACGCGCAGCTGGCCCAGCTGGAACTGCTGGACGCGTACTACGAGGGCGAACAACCCCTCTCGTACATGCATCCGGAACTGTTGCGGCGCTTGGACAACCGCGTCCGCCAAGTCGTGATCAACTGGCCCGAGCTGGTCGTGGATTCGCTGGACGAGCGGCTCGATGTCACGGGGTTTCGGCTGGGTGGGGAGCAGGCGGCCGACCGGGAGCTATGGCAGATCTGGAAAGCGAACCGGCTCGGTCTGCACTCCGAGCAGGCCCACATCGACGCGCTTGTGCTGGGCCGGTCGTTCGCCATTGTGGGCACCAACGAGAAACGGCCCGCGTTCCCGATCGTGACGGTGGAGTCCCCGTTCGATGTGCACGTGGACATTGACCCGCGCACGCGGGAGGTCCGGGCGGCGTTGAAACGCCAGTACGCCGAGTACGGCGACGGTGACCTGTCCGAAGCCTGGGCCACGCTATACCTCCCGGACGAGACGATCTGGTACAGCTCGGACAATGGCGGTGCGGTCTGGGAGGAGTACGACCGCGACGGGCACGGCATGGGCGTGGTCCCGGTCGTGCCGTTGATCAACCGGCCCCGGACCCGGCGCCGCCGCAACTCGCCCCCGCGACTTGGGCGTTCGGAGCTGGCGAGTGTGCTGCCGTTGTCGGACGCGGCATCCAAGATCGCCACCGACATGATGATCTCCGCAGAGTTTCACGCGATGCCGCGACGGTACGCGCTCGGGTTCGACAAGGAAGACTTCGTAGACGCGCAAGGCCGTCCGCTCACGCCGTGGGAAGCGGTCGCGGGTGTGCTGTGGGCGTCGTCGAAGTCGCCCAAAGAGGATGGTGTCGCGGTCGGGCAGTTCCCGGAAGCGGACCTGTCCAACTTCCACAACACACTCAACGCGCTGGCTCGTCTGGTGGCCTCGATCTCCGGCCTGCCGCCGCACTTCCTGGGCTACGCCACAGAAAACCCCGCGAGCGCGGACGGCATCCGCTCGTCCGAGGCCCGGCACATCAAACGCGCGGAACGCCGCCAACGCTCCTTTGGCGACGGGTGGAACCAAGTGGCGCAACGGATTCTGCATGTGCGCGATGGTCGGGTGCCGGAGGAAGCGGTGCGGGTGGAGTGTCAGTGGACCGACCCGGCCACGCCGACGTTCGCCGCGCAGGCCGATGGGGTGGTCAAGCTCTACAGCGCCGACCGGTTGTTGCCGCGCCGTTCCGCACGGCGGGCGTTGGGCTACTCCGACGCGCAGATCCAGGACATGGAAGCCGAGGACCAGCAGGCTTACGCCCGCGTCGCGGGCGGTGACCTCGCCGCGCAGTACGGCCCGAAACCCCGCCCACTGCCCGACGCCCCCCACCACGGGCGACGCCCCGGAAGACGATGAGCCGCAGCTCGCGCCACGGGCGGCACCTCCACCGCGGGCTAGGCGTCCGCCGCGGGCGGTCGAGTTCCGTGAACCCGCACGAGCAGGGCGGGCGGGGCCGTGACCGCACCCACGACGGCGCCCGTGGACGAGGTCTACCGCGCTCACCACCAGCTCGTCCGCCAGGTCGTCGACCAAGCCCAGACCGCGTGGGCCGAACTCGACCCGGCCGCCCCGGTCGAGTCGTGGACCGAACAGGTCCGGCCCCGCACGGTCGACGCGGTCGAGCAAGCCCAGACAGAGACCGCGTCGCTGGCCGCGTGGTACGTCGCGGCAGTGCTCGTGGCCACCGGGGTCATCGCCGTCCCAGCTGTCCTCCTGGCGGCGGCGTTCGCCGGGTACGCCTCGAACGGTCGACCGTTGGCGATGCTGTTCGATGCCGCGTTCGGCCGCTACCAGCGCGCCACCGCGTTGGACGTCCCGGACCGCGAAGCCCGTGCGCTGGGGTTGTCGTGGCTGCTGACCTACATCGCGACCGAGCTGAGCGACACGCACCGCACGGCGATCACGGCCGCGTCGGTCGCACACCCTGAGGTGGCGGGGTATGAGCGGATCGTGCACCTTCCGGCGTGTGGCCGGTGCATCCTGTTGGCCGGTCGGCTGTATCGGTTCTCGACCGGCTTCCAGCGGCATCCGCGCTGTGACTGCGGAATGCTCCCGGTCACTCGCGGCCAGTGGGAATCCCACCGGGACAACAACCCGAAGGCGTTGTTCGCCGCGATGACCCGCGCCCAGCAGGACAAGGCGTTCGGCCACGGTGATGCGGAGGCGATCCGGGCCGGGGCCGACATCGGCCGCGTGGTCAACGCCCGCCGCCCGGGTGCGCTGTATGTCGCGGGCGGCCATGAGTACACCCGCGACGCCACCACCGTGCGCGGCGCCGGTCGCCAGATGGGCCAGCTGTCGCGTCGCCCCGGCGACCGTTACCGCTCCACTCAGCTCGCCCGGCCGACCGCCGCCCAGCTGGTCAACACCGCCAGCGACGACGCCGAGCTGCGGCAGCTGCTGCGCCGCTTCGACTACCTCCGCTAACCCCGATTTTCCCCTCTGTCCCTCTGTCCCTCCTCGTTTCGTGGAAAGGAGTTCGTCTCACCGTGCCCGACGACCAGAACCCAACCGCCCCAGCGCACCCCACACCAGCCCCGGCCCCGGCCGCGCCGGACCAGCCACCCGCACCACCAGCTGGTGCGGTGCCGCCCGCTGATCAGGCCCCGGTGGACTACAAGGCGCTCTACGAACAGGCCCACGCCCGGCTGACCACAGCCGAGCAGACCGCCCGCGAGCACGCCGACAAGGCCGCCAAGTATGACCAGTACGAAGCCACCCAGCTGACCGATACCGAGAAGGCCACCGCGCGAGCGGACGCGGCCGAGCAGCAGGTCACCGCGCTGCGGCGGTTGGCGGTCGACGCGGAGATCCGCGCCGCCGCGTCCCGGTGGGCCGATCCGACCGACGCGCCGCGCTACCTCGACGACCGCGACAAGTACCTCACCCAGGCCGGGACGGTCGACACGGCCGCGATCACCGCGGACCTGGCGGCGGTACTGCTCGCCCGGCCGCACCTCGCCCGCCCCACCGACAGTCCGGCCGGGGACGGTGCGCGGCGGCCTGCGCCGGACCATTCGCAGGGTGCACGGACGCTCGGCCCGGCCGGGGTCGACGCGCAGATCGCCGAGGCCGAACGCACCGGCGACTGGGCCACCGCGATCAGCCTGAAAAACCAGCGCCTGGCCCAGCAAGCCACCACCCAGCCGCGCTAACCCACACCCCGTTCCTTCTGTCCTGTTTGGAGTCATGCTTATGCCCGGTGTGGCCGCGATCGCCAACACCTACAACAGCCCCAACTTCGTGGGCGAGTTGTTCGCTCTCACCCCGACCGACACGCCGTTCCTGTCCGCCATCGGCGGACTCACGGGCGGCAAGCGCGCCAACGGGATCGTGCACACCTGGAGCGTGTACGATCTGCGCCCACCGGACCCCAACCGGCAGCGCCCCGAAGGCGCCGACGCCCCTAACCCGGACACCCGGGTACGCGGCCAGGACCGCAACGTCCTGGAAATCCACCAGGAAACCGTGGGCGTCTCCTACACCCGCCAGGCAGCCCAGAACATGTACGCCGCCACCGGCTCCCCGAACCCGAACGCCGCCGCGATCGGCGGCACGAAGGCGGTGTTCAACGAGATGGATTGGCAGACCCGCCAGGCCCTCGTGCAGATCGGCCGGGACGTGGAGGTGGGGTTCCTGGTCGGCAAGATGGCCGAACCCACCGACAACTCCACGGTACGCAAGACCAAGGGCATCATGGAGGCCACCAAGACCAACGTGATCACCAACGCCCAGCCCGCGCCGTTGACCGAGAAGATGGTCCTCGACCTGTTGCAGAAAGTCTGGGAGAACGGCGGCATCCAGATCAGCGAGACCGCCACGCTGATGTGCAACGCCTGGCAGAAACGCATGCTCACCAACGAGTTCATCACCAAGAAGAACTACAAGGAAGAGACCCGCAACCTCGCAGGCGTCAGCGTGACCACCATCGAAACCGACTTCGGCCGCCTGAACGTCATGCTCAACCGCTACATACCCGCCGACGTCGTCCAGGTCGCCAGCCTCGACCAGTGCGCACCCGTCCTGCTCGAAACCCCCGGCAAAGGGTTCTTGTTCTCCGAACCGCTCGCCAAGACCGGCTCCACCGACAAGGCCCAGATCTACGGCGAGATCTCCCTGGAATACGGCCCAGAGATCGCCCACGGCAAGATCACCGGCCTGACAACCACCGGGGCCGCCTAATGAAGTTCACCAGCAGCCGCTACCCGCAACTGGTGGTCCACGACCTCGACGTGACCTTCGTAGACGGCGAAGCCGACGTGACGACGAAACCCACCATCGACGCCTTGAAGGCGCTCCCCGCAGAGATGGGAGTACGGGCAGCAGGCGGTCGACCGGCGAAGGACTCCAGCATCGAGTAGTCGTCATCGCTTTCTGCCCCACAAGAACGCACGGACGACATCGGCGAATGCCTTGACCACTTTGGCGAGCGCTTCTAGCTCTTCGCTGTTGCGGTTCCCGGCGAAGCGAAGCAACGCGAGAAAACACACCACGACTCCGATGGTCACAACGATCGGTGCCGAAGCCAGTACTGCCAACGAATCCATTCACAACCGCCATTCATCGCCGACGGTCCCGGCCTCGTCGGTTGATGTGGATGTTGTGTCTGGCTATTCAGTTGTCGTAAGCAGCAGCCCTCGTAGAGGGCTTTTGGCGTCGCCGGGCGCCAACCGGGTTGCTTCCCCCGGTTGAGGTGGTGGGGTTCAGAGACTCACCTCAGCGCCAACCGACGTGCGTCTCTAAATCGCGCCAGAATTGTAACGGCCGACAGATGTGGGGTGTTCGGATGCCCCTACCAGCTGGTTTGGCGACTGCCGTAGACGTTCAGGCTCGTACCGAGGTCGTGCTGAACGCGGAGCAACTCAGCCGGGCAGCGGTGTTGATCGCGGACGCGTCGGCGATCGTGTACGCCAAGGTCCCGGACTTGTCTCAGCCGCCACCGGCTACGGCGGTGGGTGTGATCTGTACGGCTGTGCTTCGTGCGATGGCGTCTCCTGCGGACGGCAACAAGTCCGAGACGATCGGGGAGCACACCCGCACCGCCGCGCATGAGGGCGGCGGGCTCTATCTCACGGAGGACGAGCTCGACCTGTTGCGTCCGCCATCCCCGGCACCTCGGGCGGCGTTCTCGATCTGGACCACCAGCCCACACCGACCTGGGGAGGCGTGATGCAGCTGCCTCACCGGCTGACGATCGTGACCCCGGTCGCGGTGGTCGACGAGTACGGCAACCCCAGCCCGACCCTGCACTACGGGCCGGGCGCGGACCGCCGCGAGATCTGGGCCAACGTCCAACCCGCCCGGTCACGCGGCGATCCCGCACCCGGCCGAGATCCGATCACCGCGTCGTGGTCGTTGTTCACCTACTCGCCGATCGCAGCGAGGGAACGCGTCGAATGGCGCGGCCTGGTGCTGCTGATCGAGGGCAGCCCCGCGACGTGGGCGGTCCGGTTCGGACGCATCCACTATCAGGCCACGCTGACGCACGTGGAGGGGTGACCGTCATGGAATTCGAGGTCGACCGGGTCGGGGTCGCCGAGCTGCTGCGCTCGCCGCAGTTCGCCGACGCCGTGCGCGAAGCGGCCGAGCAGGTCGCCGCCATCGCCCGCGCACAGGGCCACCAGGTCACCTCTGGTGAACCGCTGCCGGTGGAGGTGTTCGCCGACCCGAGCCTTGAGCGGCTCGGGTTCACCGTCGCGATCCGCCACCCGGCCGGGGTCGGGATGGAAGCCCACCACGGCGTGCTCAAGCGCGCCGCGGACACAGTCGGGCTGGACGTGCACGGCCTGGACGAGGACACGTGACCCACCCGATGCCGGTGCCGCGTGACCTGGCCGAGCTGGTGGTGTGGGAGCTGCGGCGCCTGCTCGCCGTCCGGCCGGACCCGGTCGCGGCGGGCGTGCAGGTGTCCACGGAGGTGGGGCGCGGTCGGGATGGTGGGCCGCCGTCGCTGCCGTGGCTGCTGGTCGCCGAGGACGCGCACACCTGGGCCTGGCCCGCTGTGCAGACGGCCACGGTCCGGTTGTCGGTGTGGCACCGCAGCCTGCATGCCAGCAAGGCCCTTGCCGCGCTGGCGCTCGCGGTGTTGTGCGATCCCGTCCTGACCGGCGACCAGCTGACCGGGCGGCCGGTGACGGGGCCGCTGGCCGGGACCGACCCCTACACCCACGCGCCGCTGGCGACCGCGGCCGTGGCGATCACCGCTCGCACTCCCACCCGCCCCTAATCCACACAGGAGGTTTCGTATTCATGGCGCTCAACTCAGCGCTGGTCCGTGTCGCGGGCGTCGGCGAGGTGTCACTCGGCCCGCCCGGCACCCAGGAGCCCGTCGACCTGGTCACCGCGCTCGCCGCGCCGTGGGCCGGTCTGGGCTTGTCCACGTCGGACGGTGTGACGATCAATCGCACCGTGGAGAAGGAAGGCACGGAGCACTGGCAGCAGCTCACCCCGGCCCGTTACGTCTACACCGGACAGTCGCTCACGGTGGCGTCGGTGTTCCAGGAAACCAAAGCTGCGGTCCTGTCCGCGTACTTCGGGGGCATGAAGTTCGTCGAAACCACACAAGGCTCGAAGAAGTACCGGGCGGAGATCTCGACCATCCCGCGCAGTGACGAACGCGCGGTGTGCCGCAGCACGGCCCGCAACTGGGTGATGGTCAACTCGGCCAGCACCTGCCGCGCCTGGGGTCCGATCACGTCCTGGAGAATCGGCGCGACCGCCGTCGCCCGGTCCCAGTGCCGCTGCGCCCTGCCCACCCGATCCAACAGACCAGGCTCGATCGCGCTGAAACTCTCCAACGACACCTCACCCGCACCGGCCGCTGTGCGCCACTTCTCCAACTCCGCACGCGCCGCCACCAGCTCACGCTCCGCCTTGGACGCGTCCGCGGCCTGCTCCTGCAACCGGAACAACCGGGCCGCGTCTGGCCGCTCCAACAGCTGCACCGCCTGCTCCATCAGCCACGCGTCCAGCAGATCCTGCTGACGCGACACACACCCCCGCGCCCGGCACTGATAGCGGCCCGTGCCCTCGTCGGTCGAGCGGGTCACCGGCGAGTCACACACCCCGCACACCGCGATACCCGACCACCAGTACTTCACCCGCTCACCATCACGCAGCGGCCCGGTACGAGTCTTGGACAGCAACAACGACAGCCGGGTGTGCTCGTCCCGGGTGATGATCGGCTCCCACTGAACCTTGATCGGCCGCGTCACCGGCTCGCCATGCTCGTCCGTGACCGTGCGGCCGTCCTGGTCGGTGACGACCTCGGTCATCACCTGGCCCTGATACACCCGCAGGCCCGCCGCTGGTTTCGACAGGGCGATCTTGGTGATCGTGGTCAGGCTCCACTGCATCGGCAGCACATACGGCACGTTGTCCTTGTTCAGCTGCGCGCGGATGTTGCGCGGCGCCTCGCCCGCCCGCACCCGTTCCACGATCTTCGTGGCCACCGCGCGGTGCTCCTCGCTGCTCATCCTGGCCAGCAGCCGCGCCCACTCATCTGGGTTCTGGTGCGCCTCGACCAGGCCACGGATCCTCTGCAAGAACCACCGCGGCCGTGGCGGCGGCACACCCTGGGCGTTCAACCGCTTCGCGATACCCGACCGCGACTTACCCGCCAAGATGTCATCAACGATCATCCGGACGACCTTGGCCTGCTCCGGGTCGATCACCCACCCGAGTGATTTACCGCTGTCCGGGTCGTACTGGAGCCGATACCCATACGCCACCCACCCCGACGGCTCACCATGCCGGGCCTTGTTCTTCAACCCGCGCTTGACGTCTGCGACAGATCGTCAACGAACGCCTCCGACTCCGTGGCGTCCCGGGCAGTGGCCTTCCGGTCAGCCGGGTCGCTCATGGCGTAGACCCGGTTGCCGTACCCCCAGTACCCACCCGTCTCGCTCAGCAGCCTGCGCAGTGCCGTGTAGTCATCCAACGAGCGCTGCATCCGAGCGTTGTTGAACGTCCACACGAAGTTGATCTCGCCAGCGGCCAGCATCGCCAACAGCTTCTCGTAGTTCGGCCGGTCCTCCTTGGCATACCACGACGCCGAGAAATCGTTGTCGACCAACACCGCCACGATCTCGACCTCGAACGCCTCGCAGAACTCCCGACCCTCGAACTCCTGCGACTCGACCGACGTGCCGCTGGCGCCCCCGTCCTCCGACGCCCGCACGTACAACACGCCCCGCAGCTTCGGCAACCCCTTCAACCGGCGAATGCCCGCCGCTAACGCCAGACTCATTTCTGCATCCCCCACAGATCAGCAGACCGACCATCAGACGTGATCAATACTACCGCTGACCTGCAAGGATGCCCCTGAATTCCTGTCATGTCTAAACACCATAAGTATGAACTTGGGTCTTCCCCAGGGAACCACGGACAGTCAAGAGGTCCGTATCGCTATCGCCGGGCCCGCCAGTTGGGGAGGCGGACCGCCTGACAGCCCGTGGTTGGCTTCGCCCAGGCCGACGGGCAGGAGACACCCCCGAAGCACCACTCTGCGCTTGCGCGCAGGGCGCCTGCACTGCGCTTGCGCGCGAGCCGACCCTGGTCGCTCTGCCCTTGCTCGCGATCCGTTACGGGCCGTCTTATGCAACTAGTTGCACTGCGTCGCGTTGCATATTACTGTCGGCCGCATGGCGTTGGAGCACGCGATCCTGGTGTCGCTGGAGGAGCGGTCCGGGTCGGGTTATGAGCTGGCCAGGCGGTTCGACAAGTCGATCGGCTTCTTCTGGGCCGCCAGTCACCAGCAGATCTACCGGACGCTCAAGCGGATGGTGCAGCTCGAGTGGGTGACCTGCACCGAGGTGGCCCAGGACGGCAGGCCGGACAAGAAGGTCTACGGGGTCGGCGAGGCCGGGCGGGCCGAACTGCGCCGGTGGCTGGCCGAACCCAGCGACCCGACTGTGCTGCGCAACGACCTGGCCGTGAAGATCCGCGGCGCGTCGTTCGGTGACATCCCCGCTCTGCTGGCCGAGATCGCCCGGCATCGGGACGCCCACGCCGAACGCCTTGACGTGTACCGGGTGATCGAGAAGCGCGACTTCCCCGATCCGGCCGTGCTGACCGGCCGGCACCTGCACCAGTACCTGGTGCTGCGCGCGGGGATCCGGGCCGAGCAGGGCCTGGTCGACTGGTTCGACGAGGTGCTCGAGGCCATGCGGCGTGACGGAGGCGAAGACCGGTGACCACCGAGTACCCGAACCTGCTCCGCCCGCTCGACCTGGGATTCACCACGCTGCCCAACCGGGTCCTGATGGGCTCGATGCACACCGGTCTGGAGGACCGGGCCCGTGACTTCGACAAGCTCGCCGCGTACTTCGCCGAACGGGCCCGCGGTGGGGTCGGGCTCATGGTCACCGGCGGGTTCGCGCCCAACCGGACCGGCTGGCTGCTGCCTTTCGCGTCCAAGCTGAGCACGCACGCCGAGGCACGCAGGCACCGGGTGATCACCGACGCGGTGCACGCCGAAGGCGGCAGGATCGCGCTTCAGGTGTTGCACGCGGGCCGCTACTCCTACCACCCGTTGTCGGTGTCCGCGTCCGCGATCAAGTCCCCGATCAACCCGTTCCGCCCGCGTGCGCTCTCCGACAGCGGTGTCCGCGGCACGATCGCCGACTTCGCCAGGTCCGCGGCGCTGGCAAGGGAAGCGGGCTACGACGGCATCGAGATCATGGGCTCCGAAGGCTACTTGATCAACCAGTTCCTCGCGCCGCGCACCAACAAACGCACCGACCGGTGGGGCGGCTCACCGGAGAACCGGCGCCGGATCGCCGTCGAGATCGTCCGGCGCAGCAGGCAGGCGGCCGGACCGGACTTCATCATCGTCTACCGCCTGTCCATGGTGGACCTCGTCGAGGGCGGGCAGACCTGGGACGAGATCGTCGCGCTGGCCAAGGAGGTCGAGGCCGCGGGCGCGACGCTGATCAACACCGGTATCGGCTGGCACGAGGCACGCGTCCCGACCATCGTCACCTCGGTCCCGCGCGCCGCGTTCACCGGCGTCACCGCGAAACTGCGCCCGCACGTCGGCATCCCGGTGATCACCTCCAACCGGATCAACATGCCGCAGGTGGCCGAGGAAGTGCTCGCCCGCGGCGACGCGGACATGGTGTCGATGGCCCGCCCGTTCCTGGCCGACCCGCAGTGGGTGCGCAAGGCGGAGACCGGCAGGACTGACGAGATCAACACCTGCATCGCCTGCAACCAGGCCTGCCTCGACCACACCTTCGCGGCCAAGAAGGCCACCTGCATGGTCAACCCGATGGCGGCGAAGGAGACCGAGCTGGTGCTGCTGCCCGCCAGGAAGGTCAAGCGGGTCGCGGTCGTCGGCGCGGGCCCGGCCGGGCTTTCCGCGGCTGTCGCGGCGGCCGAGCGCGGGCACCGCGTCGACCTCTTCGAAGCCGAGGACGACATCGGCGGCCAGTTCGACATCGCCGGCCGGATCCCCGGCAAGGAGGAGTTCGCCGAGACCATCCGGTTCTACCGGCGCAGGCTCGAGGTCACCGGCGTGACCGTGCGCCTCGGCCACCGCGTCACCGCCGCGGAGCTGACCGGGAAGGGGTACGACGAGGTGATCCTGGCGACCGGTGTCGTGCCGCGGGTCCCGGCGATCCCCGGCATCGGCCACCCGACAGTCATGTCCTATGTAGACGTTGTGCGGCACGGGAAACCGGTCGGTGAAAGGGTCGCGGTGATCGGGGCCGGAGGTATCGGTGTCGACGTGGCCGAGTTCCTCACCCACGCGGAGTCCCCGGCGCTGGACGTCCGGACCTGGCAGGCGGAATGGGGCGTGACCGACCCGGAGACCGCGCGCGGCGGTCTCACCGACCGCAAGCCGCTGCCGTCACCGCGTCACGTGTACCTGTTGCAGCGCAAGAAGTCCCGGATCGGCAAGGGATTGGGCAAGACCACCGGCTGGGTGCACAGGGCCGCACTGGCAGCCAAGAACGTCGAGCAGGTGACCGGCGTGAACTACGAACGCATCGACGACGCGGGCCTGCACATCACGTTCGGCGAGAAACGGGAGCGGCCGACCGTGCTCAAGGTCGACACGGTGGTGGTCTGCGCCGGGCAGGAGTCCTTGCGCGACCTGGTCGACGAGCTGGCAGGAGCAGGCGTCGTCACGCACGTCATCGGCGGCGCCGACGTGGCGGCCGAACTGGACGCCAAGCGAGCCATCGACCAGGGCACCCGCCTGGCCGCGAGCATCTGAAGGGACAGGACATGAACGCAGCAGACCGGTTCCGCGCCGCGATCGAGGCTGGCGACTTCGACGCGGCGGTGCGGGAGTTCACCGACGACATCGTGTTCCACAGCCCGGTGAAGTTCACGCCGTTCAAGGGCATCGAGACCGTGAGCGCCCTGTTCCGCGTACTGGGCCGCACCTTCGAGGAGTTCCGCTACGTCGGCGCCCTGTCCGGCCGCGGCGAGGCGGGCGACGGCGGGCCGGAAGTGGAGACGCACATGTTGCACTTCCGCACGCTCGTCAACGGCAAGAAGGTCGAGGGCATCCACCTGATCCAGCTCGACGGGAACGACCGGATCGCCACGTTCACCGTGATGATCCGGCCGATGTCGGCGTTGGTCACCGTCAGCGAGGCGATCCACGCCGGTCTCGTGGCGGACGGGGTCGTCGCGGCCACCTAGGAGTCCGAACGGGCCAGCGGATGATCTACGTAGTTCTCACCGACGCGATCACGCCTGCCGTCGCGAAGAGTGGGCTCCGTACCCCGTGAACGGAGGAAATGATCATGTCCAGCGCTGGCTCTTCTCCCCGCCGCTTGATCGGCGCCTGTGGTGTCCTGCTCGCTGTGCCGTTGGCTGTCCTCGGCGCCACCGCCGCACCCGCGCAGGCCGCTCAGGGCACCACCAGTCAGGCCGCACTGACCTGTCAGGGCCAGGGCGTCGACCGGACCGCCAAGGCTCGCTACCGGTCCGAGATCGTCATCCACGCGCCGTTGCACACGATCTGGAACCTCCAGACCGACGTGGAGGACTGGCCGTCGTGGCAGAAACCCGCAGCGCCCATGACCATCAAGCGACTGGACCCAGGCCCGCTGCGCAAGCACTCGCGCTTCAGGGCAACGATCCAGTTGCCACCCAACCCGCCCGCCCCGCCCGGCACAGTGGTCATCAGCTCCACCGTGCGGCAGTTGCAGCACGGCAAATGCATCCGCTGGACCGGACCGGCCGACGGACCCGGCTACCACATCGACGGCGTCCACGTCTGGAACTTCGTCAAGGTCCCCGGCGGTGTACTCGTGCGCACCGAGGAGAGCCACAGCGGCGAGCAGGCTGACCCGAACTCCGACATGGGACTGGAGGCCTGGCTGAAGGACCTCAAGGCCGCAGCCGAGACCCGTCCCTGCTCCTGATCACCCGGTGGTCAGGACGAGCCGTCCGAGGTCAGTGCGAGCCTGCCCGTTATGCCAAGGCCTCGGTCGGGGGCAGCCGGGCGGCACGGATCGCCGGGTAGACGCCCGCCAGCACGCCGATGACCACCGCGCCGCCCAGTCCGGCCGCGACAGCCTGCACCGGCAGCACAACCGGCCAGTCCTGGCGGGCGGCGTATCCCACCGTGCCGATGACGCCGACCAGCACACCCGTCACGCCGCCGAGACCGGCCAACGCGACCGACTCGGTCAGGAACTGACCGCGGATCTGGCCACGGCTGGCGCCCAGCGCGCGTCGCAAGCCGATCTCCTTGCGTCGTTCCAGGACGGACACGACCATGGTGTTCGCCACCCCGATCCCGCCGACCAGCAGCGCGACCCCGGACAACGCGAGGAACAGCGCGGACAGGCCCGCTTCGGTCAGGCGTTTGGCGGCCAGTGCGTCGCTGGGCCTGGTCACCTGCACCGCGTCCGGCCGCTCGGGGTTCACCGTCGCCGGGAGGACCGCCTGGACGGCTTCGATCGCCGATTCCGTCGCTTTGAGGTAGATCGTGGTCGGGTGGCCGTCGAAGCCCAGCTCTGCGGTCGCCGCCGCCCAGCCGATCAGCACGGCCCGGTCGATCTCCGGCGACAGCGGTGTGGTGTCGAGGGTGCCGATCACCGTGAACCAGCGGTTCTCGACCATGATCTGGTGTCCCGGCTCGGTGACACCGAGCCGGACGGCCGCGACGGACCCCAGCACGGCGGTGGGGAACCGTTCGGTCGCGGCGTCGAGGAACCGCCCTCGGGACACGTGGCCGTTGATCGCCGTGAGCAGGTCGACCCTGCTGGCGAGCACGGTCAGGCCGGTCGCTTCGGTGGGGTCGGCGCGATCCGACCGGCGCACCGTGGTTTCCGTGTTCGCGGTGGCACTGGCCGCGCTGACCGGCCCGATCCGCCGCACCATCTCGACGGACTCCCGGGGCAGCGGCACCGGCGGTCGCAGCTGCGGCACCCGCGCGGCGCGCAAGGTGTTGGTACCCAACGCGGACAGCTCGTCCATCAGTGCCTGCTGCGCGGACGCGGGGATACCGGTCACGACCATGAGGGTGGCTATCCCGACGGAGATCCCCAACGCCGACAACGCGGCACGCAGTTTGCGTGTCCGGATTCCCAGCAGGCCGACGGAGAGCAGATCGCGCGGCGTCACCGGGCCGCCCGCGTGTCGGCGACGACACGACCGTCGCGGATCTCGATCCGCCGGGGCAGCGCGGCGGCGATGTCGCGTTCGTGGGTGATCACGGCGATGGTGGATCCTTCCGAGTTCAACTTGACCAACAGCTCGAGCACGGCGGCGCTGTTGGTGCTGTCCAGTGCGCCGGTGGGTTCGTCGGCGAGGACGAGGGCGGGCTCGTTGACCAGCGCCCTGGCGATCGCGACGCGTTGGCGTTCCCCGCCGGACAGCTGGTGTGGCATGTGTCCGGACCGGTGCGACAGTCCCACCCGGGCCAACGCCTCCAACGCCCGGGGGCGCCGGTGTCGGCGTGGTGTGCCCGCGTAGGCCAGTCCGGTGGTCACGTTCTCCGCGGCGGACAGGCCGTCGAGCAGGTGGCACTGCTGGAAGACGAAGCCGAGGGATCGGCTGCGCAGCAGGGAGAGCCGTCGGTCGGGCAGCCCGGCCACGTCCTGCCCGGCGATGCGCACGACGCCGTCGCTCGGCCGCGTCAGCGTGCCCATGATCGTGAGCAGGGTCGATTTGCCCGATCCGGACGGCCCGACGATCGCGAGCAGCTCCCGTTCGTGGATCGTCAGCGAGACCCGGTCGAGGGCGCGCACGTCACCCGGGTAGACCATGCTGACGTCGGACACGGTCAGCACCGGCGTCACGACGTCGTCACCACCTGCAGCCCCTCGGCCACTTTCGGGCCGCTGACCTCCACCATCCCCTTGGCGAACAACCCGATTTCGACCGGGATCAGCGGGCCGTCCTTCGGCTGCAACGCGTATCCGCCCTCGCGCAGGGCCAGCAGCGCGCCGACGGGCACGGCCAGCACCCCGGTGCGCGTCTGGCCGGTGAATTCGGCGCGGACGGGTGCCGAGTCGATGGCGGCGACGGCCTGCGGGTCGTCCAGCGCGATCGCCACCGCCAGTTTCTGCTGCGGGTGGCCGGTGGTTTGCGCGGACGTCTTCTCGACGACGGTTCCGATGGAGCTGACAGTCCCCGAGGTGGTGGATTCGCCCGGCAGCGTCAGGCGGACCTTGTCGTCCTTTTTGACCGATGTGGTGGTGCTCGGTTCCATCTGGACGGTGACCACCTTGGCCTGTGCGCTGACCACCATCAGTTCGCTCGTCGCCAGGTCGCCGGGCTGCGCCTTGACCGCCGTGACCCGTACGGCGTCGTTCTGCACCACGATGTCGCTGATTTCGAGCGCGCCCGTGCGGGGGCGGCCGGTCGCGCCCTGCCAGCGTTTGATCGCCTCGATGAGGGCGGGGGTGAGCACCGCGTCCTCAGGCCCGACCTTGACCGGCGGCGGGCTGGTGGGTGGTGGAGCCGGGGCCGTGCCCGACGGTGGCGGGGAGCCTGCTTGCGGGGCGTGCTGGGTGATGGTGCTGCCCACACGAGGTTGCGTTCCGATGGGGTAGCCGAGGGCTTTCAGGTTGTCCGCCACCACGCGGACGTCCCGGCCCACCAGATCCGGCGTGTCGAGCCGCCGGAACAACGGAGTGCCGCCGTAGAACAACGCTGCCGGGCGGTCGTCGACCCGGTAGAGCGGCTGGCCCCGGGACACGGTGGTCCCGGGCGCGGGCAACCAGGTCACCCGTCCTTCGATTCCCTTCACGGTGCGCGGTGTGCCGTACCCCAGCGTGCCTGGCAGGGTCTGCGCCGCGGACAGATCGGTCCGCGCGACTGCGACCGTCTTCAGCTGCTGGTCGGCGGGCGTGGACGGGGGCGGTGGGGAACCGCCACCGGTGAGCCACAACGTCCCGCCCACCGCCACCACCGCGGCGGCGCAGCCTCCGATGATCCACCCCTTGGTCCTAGAGGTCGCCACTGAAGGCTTCCTTCTGGCACTCGAACTGGACCTTCGACTGCTGCTCGGCCGACAGGGTCTGCGGTCCGTCGTAGTTCCACCCGCCGCCGTTGGGCAGGGGCGTGACCTTCAAGCCGCGCTGGTTGAAGCAGTTGATCATCGCCCGGTAGCTGTCCATGTACCTCGGATTCGTCCGCGGATCCAACTCGGGCGGCTGCAACGGTTCCAGCTGCGCGCACTTCGCGTACTGCGCGGCGTACTTGGTGCGGTCCATGCTGTTGTTGTCCGGCGCCAGCACTGTCCCCGGTTTGCCGTTCGACGCGGGTTTCTGGCTGATCGGGACGCCGTTGTCGACAAGGCACTGCAAGAACGTCTGCCACCAGCGCGCCGTTTCCTCGTCCGTGGTGTCCAAGGTGGCTTGTGGGCGTCGCCCGGCCTGCGCTCCACCTCCGCCAGTCGCCGGTGGCGCGGCGGGCGTACTGATGGACGCCACGTCCTGAGCGGGGCCGCTGACCTGCGCGCCGCCGGTCTCGCCGGAACACCCGGCCAGCACCGTCAGAACTGTCAGCGCGGTGATCGCCAGCGACGGCACCAAGAGTCGTCTCATGGCGATCATCCTGCCGGGCGGGTATTAAGAATTTGTCAGACAAGTGTTCAGAGGTTTCCCCACGGCGAACCGCGGCTATTCTCGCCGCCATGTGCGCTCATGTCCTGGTCGCCGAGGACGACGAGAAACAGGCGGATGTCCTTCGCCGTTATCTCCTCGCCGAAGGCCACACCGTCGTGCTGGCATCCGACGGCCGCGCGGCGATCGACTACGTCCGTGCACACCGGCCCGACCTGCTCGTGCTGGACGTGATGATGCCCGGTGTGGACGGTATGGACGTGTGCCGGATCCTGCGGCGGGAGTCCGACGTCCTCGTGCTCATGCTCACCGCCCGGACCAGTGAGGACGACCTGCTGCTCGGGCTCGACCTCGGCGCGGACGACTACATGACGAAGCCGTACAGTCCCCGTGAGCTCACCACGCGCGTCCGTACCCTGCTGCGCCGGGTTCGCCAGGAAACGGTCGTCGCCGACGACGAACAGGTGCTGTGCGTCGGTCCGCTGCTCGTGGACCCGGCCAGGCACGAGGTCACCATGGCCGGGCGTGCGATCGACTGCACGCCGGGTGAGTTCCGCGTCATCACGGCGATGGCGAAACGGCCGGGCCGCGTTTTCACCCGTCCACAACTGCTGGGTCACGCGAGGGGCGACGATTCCTACGTCACCGAACGCACAATCGACGTGCACATCTCCAACCTCCGCAAGAAGATCGAACCCGATCCGCAACGGCCCGCGCACCTCGTCACCGTGTTCGGCGTCGGGTACAAGCTGGTGAGCGGCGATGCGTAAACGCCGCAGCCTGGTGGTGCGGCTGATCACCGTGTCCGTGCTCATCGCCGTCGGCGCCATCGCCGCCACCACCTGGCTGGCCGTACGCACCACGACGAACGCGATCCAGCAGGACCAAGGCCAGGCACTGGCCGGGGACGCCACCATCTACCGCGAACTGGTCCGGTTCGCGGCCATGAGCACCGACTGGCAGCACGTCGACTCGTTCGCGGGCCACCTCGCGTCGGCCACCGGCCGTCACATCGTGCTCACCACACCGGACCGCAGGACGATCGCCGACACCGGTGGGCCACGGACGCCGCTGCCTGCCGAGCCCGCCGCGGTCGTCGACCCGCTGCACACGGACCTGCCGCTGGTTCCCGAGGCCGCACCCAGCGGCATCCACCCCCTGGCGGTCGGCCCGTTCCGGCTGACCGACACGGAGTACGTCGGTCAACAAGATCTCGCCACCCAGCGTTCGTACTGCCTGCACGACAACGGATTCGCCGCGACGGTCCACGAGTTGCCGAACCGCAGGATCCAGGTCGAGCCCGCCGGTGGCTCGAAGGAGTCCGTGCCACCGTGGAAGTGCGACTTGATCCCGGTGGACCGGGCGACTCCGACCGAGGAGCAGGCCATCGCGCGGCTCACCACGAAGGTGAACGAATGCCTGAGCTCACAGGGTATGCCGCCGGTGAAGGTGAGTCTCGACTACACCACCACGAGCGTCGGCGGCAGCGCGCAAGTCGCCGATGCCTGCGTGAACTCCAGCAGACGCGATCTGCTGCGACCGTACGTGGCTCCCGCCGTGTTCTTGTTCGTCAGCAGTCCATCCGGCGCACCGGCGACCCCCGGATTCGAGCTGTCCGGCGACAACGTCACGCGGATCGTCACGCTCGCCGTCGTGGTGCTGGCGTTGACAGTGCTGCTCACTGTCCTGACAGCGACCCGTCTTACCCGGCCGTTGCGCGTGCTGACAGAAGCGGCACAACACAATCGGCGGGCGGCCGTCCGTTCGAACGACGAGATCGGGTACCTGGCGGCGGCGTTCAACGACCTGTCCGAACGGCGGGAGATCACCGAGGAACAACGCAAACGCATGGTCGGCGACATCGCACACGAACTGCGGAACCCGTTGACCGCCATGCGAGGCCAGTTGGAAGCCGCCCAGGACGGGCACCTGCCGACGGACGAGGAGCTGACCGCGTCCCTGCTTGAGGAAACCGTCCTCCTGCAGCACATCGTGGACGATCTGCAGATGCTGGCCACTGTGGACGCCGGGGAACTGCGGCTGCACCCCGAACCGGTCCGGGTCGCCGATCTGCTCGGCCTCGTCGTGGGCACCCATCGCGACCAGGCGGCCGCGGCTGACGTGCGCGTCGCCGTTCGGGTGCACGGCGATCCCGAGTTGGTCGCCGACCCGGTGCGAATCCGTCAAGTCGTGGCGAACCTGCTGTCCAACGCGATCCGCCACACACCGCCGGGTGGCTGCGTGACTGTCCGAACCTGGACCGCACTGGACGACGTCGTGATCGAGGTGAGCGACACAGGCAGCGGCATCAGTGCGACAGACCTGCCGCACGTGTTCGACCGTTTCTGGCGGGCGGACAAGTCCCGCAGCAGGCAAACGGGCGGTAGCGGCCTAGGCCTGGCCATCGTGCGCCAACTCGCGCACGCACACAACGGAACAGTGACCGCGGCGAGTCCACCGGGCGAAGGCGCGACGTTCACGCTCCGGCTGCCGCAATCATCCTGAGTGGACACGCGCCCCACCGGCGACGCACAGCCGGTGGGGCGCGTGGATTCCGGTCAGCCCTGGCGCGGTACGACGCGCAACGCGCCGAGTGGCATGGAGCCCTGGTTAGGCCATACGTCGACGTAGTAGTCGTCGATCCGGGTCCACGGACCGAAGACCTGCGCCTGGTACCGGCCGACGGGCACCTTGGTGAAGTCGAGCTTGCCGTTGGGGCCGCTCGTGGCGAAGGCCGCCATGCGCCCGGTGACCACGTCCCGCAGCCCGACCTTGGTGTTGGTCACCGCCTCGCCTTCGTCGACGGTGTAGTCGCCATCCTTGTCGTGGAAGATCTCGCCAGAGGTGTCACCGGTCTTCGTGCTCCGCACCTTGGCATAGACCATCGGCGCTTGTGCCGCGCCGTCCAGGTACGCCTCGTCGTCGACGAAATCGCAAGCCACGGACACTATGCCGTAGTCGTCCCCGCGCTGCGGGACAGTGCCCGAGACGCGGAACACCCTGGTCTGCCCCGGCTTGATGGCCGCACCCGGCCCGCCGTAGGCCAGTTCACCCCACGCGGGCGGTGTGGTCACCAGGTGCTGTGCCGCGCCGTAGCGATCGCAGCCTGCTTTGATCTCGGTCAGCGGATACCGGCCGGTGTTGGTCAGGGTGACCAACAGCCTCGCCGAGTCGCCTGCCCCGTACGAACCCCGGTCCAGCGCCACCGACGCCTTCAGGCTCTCGGACATCGGACGCCGCGCCCGCACCTTCAGCTCGGCCGCCGTGCCCGTGCCGTCCAGCCGCAGCCTGGAGTTGTACGGAAGCAGCAGGCCCGCGGGCGCCTTGCCGTAGTTCAGGTCGTAGAACCCGACGGGGACGTCGGTGAAGGAGAACCGGCCGTCCGGGCCGCTGACCGATTCCCGGTAGGGCTTGTAGTCCTTCTCCACCTTCAAGGAGATCCCGGGGAGCTCCTCGCCGGGGTCGAGCACGCGGTTCTCGTTGGCGTCGGTGAACACCACGCCCGCGATCCTGTCGGTCACGTCTCCCGGTACGAGTGGGAAGGTGAACTCGGTCGCGGCGGCCAACTCCCAGTGCTGGGGAGAGGTCATCACGCCGATCGTGACCCGTGGCTGACCTGCCCAACTGGTCGTGTACCCGACCAGGTCGAGGGTCTTGGTCTCGCCGGGAGCCACCACCGCGCCGGGGCCGGGCCGTTCCATGTCGCCCCAGGTGCCGTAGCGGATGTCGAACGGCGACCCTTCGACGCTGCGCGCCGCTCCCCAGAGCCTGCGCGCCTCGGTACCGGTGTTGGTGACGCTGAACCTGATCGGGATGTCTTCCCGGTTACCGGCGACGAAAGGCCCCGCGCTGGTCACCGACGCACTCACCCGAAGAGTGTCGTCGGCGCTCGCCGGAGCCACCAGAAGTCCGCCCAACAGCAGGAACAAGGCGGTGAGCACGCTGATCGCGCGCGCGAACACGGTCATGCTGGTTTTCCTCCCCAGGGGGATCGGCCAGTGTCGGCCCCACGCCGTTTGTCTGGCTCCCCGCAACGGCAGAACACTACCGGTGTCCCTGCCCGACTGGTATGTGGTTTTCTTGCGGTCCGCCAACAGGATTCGTATCCCTGTTATGCAACATGAGGGCCGATTGGCGGTACCGGGACCCCTGCTTGTCCTTCGTGACGCGCTACTGTTTGCGACTGGCACATGGTTGCGCAATCCGAGTGGGGGACAATGGATCTGACTGTGAACGTGGAGCCTGACGAAACCGCTGACGAGCTTCGGTCGTTGCGGCAGTGGCTTTCGGACGTGGACGAGTTGCGGGGGAGGGTCACCGCGGTGGAAAGCCCACCGGCGCCGGGGGCCTTGGGCCCGGTGCCGGACGCTCTCGTGGTGGCGCTGGGGCCTGGTGCCACGACGACAGCCTTGGCGACCGGCCTGGTCGCGTGGCTGCGTGACCGGCACGGCGAGATCCGGGTCAAGCTGACGCTGTCCGACCGCCGAACGGTCGAGCTGGCAGCCAAGAGCGTGGCCGGACTCGATGCCGAGGCTGTCGAGAAACAGGTCGCCGAGCTGAGCAGATTGATCGCCAGCGACGGAAAGGACTGGATGGACCGGCCGGACGGTCCATGACCGACCTGGCCGGGGACGGTGTGCGGGTGCTGTGATCGACACAGCCACGCACGATGAGCCTTCGCTGACGTCGGTGCCGTCGATCACCTCGACGCTCGACGACCTCAGCGTGGCGATCGAGCGCCGGTGCGGCGTGCCTTCGAAGGCGCTGCACCGGTTGCTCGACCCGCCGGACGCCCGCTCGATGGCGGTGCCCTCGCCGAGATGAGGCGACCGGTCTACTTGAGGTCGGCCACGCTCGCGACGACCACGCCGTAGAGGTCGGTGATGGTCGCCAATGCGCTGTTGTGCAGTTGCTCGGCGCTCACTTCCGCGACCGGTGTCGTCAACGGGCGGGTGGCGCAGGCGTCGGCGACCACAGTCGGGTGGTTGCCACGCAGGAACGCGCCTTCGGTGGTGAAGGTGACGCACATGTTGGTCATGAAGCCGGCGATGACCACGTTCTCGTGGCCGGCCGCGTCGACCCGCTCGCCCAGGTCGGTGTTGACGAAGGCGTTCGGTGCGCCTTTGACGACGACCGGTTCGCCCTCGGCCGGGGCGACGTCCGGGTGGATGCCGCCGATCTCGGCCCGCACGTCGTACGGCGTGCCCGGTCCGCCGTCGTTGACGACGTGGATGACTGCCGTCCCGGCGGCGCGGGCTCGGGCGAGCAGGTCCTTGGCGGCGGTCAGCGCGGGCCGCCACCCGTCCAGTTCCATCACACCCCGCGTGTACGTGTTCTGGTAGTCGACCATGATCAGCGTCGATTCGGCCAGCGTCGCCGGGGTCTGGCCGAGCCCGTTGAGCTCCCGCAGCGTCGTCCTCGCCATGTTCGGATATCCTCTCGATCGTTTGCCTGCCAGGTTCCTGACCAGGCACTTGTGACGCTAGACTCGGGCGTGGATGTCGGCAATGACATGTAACATGCAGAAACCGACATGGCGTCGGACCTGACCGGACGGAGCACGATGGCGACACGGGAACGGCTGGTCGTGGTGGTGCTGTTCGACCGGATCGACCTGCTCGACGTGACCGGCCCCGCCGAGGTCTTCTCGTTGCTCCAACGGGAAATGGAGCGTCCGACGGGCTACCGCGTCGTCCTCGCCGCCGAGTCGCCGGACCCGGTGACCACCTTCGCCGGGGTGCGCGTCCTGCCGGACGTGACCTTCGGGGAGCTGTCCGGGACGGCGATCGACACCCTGGTCGTGCCGGGAGCGGTGACGGTCGGCGAGGACCGCGAGATCACGGCCCGCTGCGACCCCGCCGTGGTCGAGACGGTCCGTCTGCTGGCCGTGCACACCCGCCGGGTGGCGTCCGTCTGCGTCGGGGCGCACATCCTCGCCGCTGCCGGGCTGCTCGACGGCAAGCGCGCCACCACGCACTGGTCCACCGCCCGGCAACTCGCCGCGGAGCACCCGGCGGTGACCGTCGACGCCGACCCGATCTTCATCCGCGACGGCAGCGTGTGGACCGGTGCCGGGCTGAGTGCCTGCCTCGATCTGGCGTTGGCGCTGGTGGCCGACGACTTCGGTGCCGAACTGGCCTCCCGGGTCGCCCGCCAGCTGGTGATGTTCCTGCGGCGGCCGGGCGGGCAGAGCCAGTTCAGCGTGTCGGTCGAGCCCGCGTCGGCGACGCGGCGGGTCGACGAGTTGCGGCACCACATCGCCGCCCACCTGGCGGAGCCGTTGACGGTCGCCGACCTCGCCGCGTACGCGCACGTCACGGACAGGCAGATCACGCGTGTGTTCAAGGCCGAACTCGGGATGACTCCCGCTGCCTACGTCGAACGCGCCCGGGTGGAGGCGGCCCGGCAGCGGTTGGAAACCACGGACGAGACCCTGTCCCGGATCGCGGGCACCTGTGGTTTCGGCACTGTCTCGACGCTGACCCGGTCCTTCCGGCGGACGTTGAACACGACGCCGAGCGAGTACCGGGAACGGTTCCGGATCGGATAGCCGCAGCAGGTCACCGCAGCAGGTCACCGGCCGAAGATCAACGCACGCAGCTGCGCGATCCGTTCGGGCGAGGCCACCACGTCGAGCGTGTCGAACGCGAGCGTCCATTCGCCGTCGCGGTTCAGGCGTTCGACGATGCCGAACTGCACAGTCCGCGGGTGGTCACCGGCCACGGACGCGGTCCCGATCCATTCCAGGTACGCGATCCCGTTCTGCCGCACCGCATGGCCTGCCCGCAGGTCGAGATCCACGGCGCCGAACAGTCGTCGTAGGTACGCCGCCTTGGCGGCACGTGAGGACAGCGGCGTGGACAGACCCGGCCCTGTCAGGCCGGTGCCGACGATCAGAGCGGCTGGGCGCTCGCTGTTCCACGCCCGCTGCCGCGGCTTCTCCTCGGCCGTAGACGCGCTCTCGCCGAGCCCGGCGAACAGGTTCGGCAGATCCGGCGCCACCGGCCGGAACAGCTCGGTCTGATCCCAGAACCGCCGTCCCTGCCGAACTTGTGCGCCTTCGAGCACCAGCCGGTGCATCGTGGTGAAGCTGACCGGTTTGCCCTGGACCGTGCCGGTGTTGCGCGCCTGCACGAACACGACTTTCCCGTCCGGGCTCGCTGTGGCGGTGAACGGATCGAACCGGTAGTCCGGAACCACCTCCAGCACGCCGACGATCTGCGCACGGATTTTCGGGCCGTCGATCGGTGCCGCCAATCCGCTGTCCATGAGTGTGGCGTCCGGCGTGAACAGGTTCATGTACGCCTCGACGGTCGGAGCCGCGCCCCATTGCCGATAGCTGTGCATGAACTCGCGGACGTTCGCCGGTAACGCGCTCGCGTACGCCGATCCGGCCGGTACCGCGACGGACATCAACACCGCGGCCACCAGAGCGATCAAACCTCTTGCTTTCGCCATGCCCCAAGGATGTCGATCTTGGCGCGTTCGGTCGATTACCTGACACGTAGCCAGCGACCGTCGTCGCTCTGGTCTGCCGTCGTCGGACGGTCAGGTGTCGCGCTGCTCAAGTCGGTTGCGTACGCCTGAACGGTCGACGTTCAGGCGTGCCAGTAGCTGTCCCACTGGGTCTGGGTGCTCGCACTCGAGGAGCGCGCGCAGCAGATGGTTCGGCGCGGTGCGCCGAGTTCTGGCGGTGGTCGCGTTGACCGCGTGGTTGAGGATGGACCGGGCTTTGGAGCTCAGCGCGCTCAAGGTCACCGGCGGGTGTCTGCGTGCGACATGAGCTGTTCGAAGTGCTTCGACGTCGAAGCCGATCGCCGCCAGCGCGGCGTGATCGAGTGCGTCCAGGGCCGCGCGGGCGGTGTCGAGGTCGAATCCCAGTGCTCGCGCGGGGAGCGAGTCCGGGTCGTGGAGCAGGCCGAGCAACAGATGCTCGGTGCCCAGGCGTCGGTCGCCACGGCGTCTGGCTTCGTCCAGGGCTGCCGTGACGATGACCGCGAAAGGGCTTTTCCTGATCATTCGCTGGAACACGGGCGCTCACTTCCCGTACTTCGCGTGCACGGACTGACGGGACATGCCGAGCGCGTCGCCGATCTGCTCCCAGGTCCATCCCTGCTCCCTGGCGAGCGCGACCGAGGTCGCTTCCACCCGTTCGGCCAGCCGGTGCAGGGCACCCACCGCCCGCAACCCGACAGCGGGGTCGGTCGCCCTGACGCGCTCCGACAGATCACCCAAGTCCACACCTGTCAGTCTAGCTTGACAGGGAGCTGTGTCAGTCTAGCCTGACATGAAGTGAGGAACGGAGATGACAGTGGATGTCCCGGCAGATGTGGTGGTGGTAGGAGCGGGCCCGACCGGGTTGATGCTGGCGTGCGAACTGCGACTGGCGGGTGTGCGCCCGGTGGTCCTGGAACGACGCGCCGAACCCGGCCAGATCCCCAAGGCCAACGGACTGGGCGGCCGGATCGTGGAGATGCTGGACTACCGGGGTCTGCTGGACCGGTTCCGCGCCGAGGCGTCGTTCGTCGGACCGTTTCCCGGCTTCCCGTTCGGTTCGGTACCGCTGAACTTCGCCACCTTGGACTCCAGTCCGCTGCTCGGGATCGCGATCCAACAGCCGCGCATGGAAAAGCTGCTCGGTGACCGGGCGCGCGAACTTGGTGTGGAGATCCGGCGCGGGCACGAACTGCTCGACTTCTCCCAGGACGACGGGGGAGTCACGCTCGATGTGCGTGGGCCCGACGGCGACCGTCAACTGTCCACCCGCCACCTGGTGGGGTGCGACGGAGGACGCAGCCTGGTGCGGGATCGGGCCGGGATCGGGTTCCCCGGCACCACCGACTCGGAGGTGTTGCGGCTCGGGCACTTCACCGCACCCGAGGCCGGCGGCATGTTCGACGACCCGGAGGTCGAGGTACCCGGCTTCGGACGCCTGCAACCGGGATGGAACCGCACTCCGCTCGGCAGGTTCATCGTCACCACGCTTCAGCCCGGCGTCCACGTCGTCGGCGTCCGCGAGAACGATCAGGCGGAGGCCAGCCTCGCCACCCCCATGACGTTGCAGGAGTTCCAGGCCAGCGTCCGGCGAGTGCTCGGCACGGACCTGCCGCTGGGCGAGCCGATCTGGCTGTCCCGAACGGTCAGCCAGGCCCGTCTGGCCCAGACCTACCGCGCCGGACGTGTTCTGCTGGCCGGTGACGCCGCGCATCTGTTCCCCGCCGGCGGATCGTCGCTCAACGTCGGCCTGCTGGACACGGTCAACCTCGGCTGGAAACTGGCCGCCGAGGTCCAGGGTCGGGCACCGTCCGGGCTGCTGGACACGTACCACGCCGAGCGGCACCCGGTCGCGGCGCGAGCGCTGATGCAGACCCGCGCCCAAGCCGCACTGGACCGCGCGCCAGGCGAAGACGGCGTGGCGCTGCGCGCCCTGCTCACCGAACTCGTCCAGTTCGAGCAGCCGCTACGGCACCTCGGCGAGATACTCCACGGCTCCGACATCCGCTACCCCATGCCCGGCGGCGGCTCACACCCGCTCGTGGGCTGTTTCGTGCCCGACCTGGCCCTGACGACCGCCGACGGTCCCACCCGTGTAGCCGAACTCCTGCGTACCGGCAAGCCCGTACTGCTCGACCTCTCCGACCGCCATGACCACCACCATGCGGCACACGGATGGACAAATCACATCACGATCGTCACCGCGCACAACGACCAGGCACCCGCCGACGCGCTGCTGATCCGGCCAGACGGCCACGTGGCCTGGGCAGATCAAACCAGCGCACCGCAAGGAGCAACCGGGTCCAACTTGCATGACGCACTGTCCCACTGGTTCGGCCCCTGCCAGCCACGTTGACAAGCCAGTTCCGAGCCAACGGTGCAGGCACAGGGTTCAGCCGGTCTCGGCGGCGGTGTCACGCGGCGGCAGGAACGGTTCCTTGTCCGGTGGCTGCCCCTGCTCGATCTGCTTGCCACGAGCCAGTTCCGCGTCGAGTTCGGCGCCGAGCAGCACCGCGAGGTTGGAGATCCACAGCCAGATCAGGAAGACGACGATCCCGGCGAGCGAACCGTAGGTCTTGTTGTACGAACCGAAGTTGGCCACGTACAGACTGAAACCGGCCGACGCGAGCAGCCACAGCAGCACAGCGAACGCACTGCCCGGCGTCAGCCACCGGAAACCGGGGTGCCGGACGTTCGGTGCGGCCCAGTACAGCAGGGCGAACGCGAGGCTGATCAGGATCGCGATCACCGGCCACTTGGCGATGTCCCAGATCAGCACACCGGTCGACCCGATCCCGAGCACCTGCCCGGCCCGGTCGGCCAGGCCACCGGTGACCACGACACCGATGGCACACACACCCAGCAGGGCGACGATGCCCACCGTGATCCCGAGCCGCAACAAGATCGTCTTGACCAGCGACCGGCCTTCCTCGACGTCGTAGATCGCATTGGCCGCACGGATGAACGCGCCGATGTACCCCGACGCCGTCCACAACGCCAGCACCAGGCTGATGATCGCGAACGGCCCGGCCAGGTGGCTGGCGTCCTTGAGTTCACCGACCGCGTTGAGCACGAGGTCGCGGGCCGGTCCGGGCGCCATCTGCTGGATGCTGTCTGTCAGCGCCTTCGTGGACTCCGGCCCGAGCAGAGCCAATAGCGACGTCAGCACGATGATGCCGGGGAACAACGACAACACGCTGTAGTACGTCAGCGCCGCCGCCCAGTCGTCCACGCTGTCCTGCCGGAATTCCCGGACGGTCCGTTTCAGCACCGCCCACCACGAGCGCTTCGGTAAGTCTGTCGGGCCCTTGATGTGTTTCGCCATGGTCACCTCCCTGCGCGGGAGTACCCAGAGCGAAAACGGCCATGCGTCTTACTGGGTTCTGGGTGACACGGATCGGGTGTGGGTCAAGCTGGTCGCCGACGGGGAACCGGCCCTCAAAGTCCGGACCGGGCAGATGCTCGACCTTGACAGCCCTTACGATTGATCTTCGTCGCCACGCAACCGTGAGCCTGCTTGTTCTTCCAGCCACGCGGAAGCCATCAGTTCCCCGTCAACGGCACCGAAGTGGTGCAACGCCGCGCGATGCAGATCAGTGACGGCCGATGTCAGAGAATGGGGAGTGCCCGCCCGATCGGCGCTGTGCTCGATGGCGGCCAGTTCCTCCACGCACCGGTCCAGGCTGAAGTCGCTGAGATAATCGCCCTCCAGCAAGGCTGGCAGATGACGGGTGACGAAGGCGCTGTCACCCGCGCTACCCAGCAGAACGTCACGCATCCGTTGCGGCGATCCACCGTGTCGCTGGGCCAGCAACAACGCCTCGGTGGTCAGCGCTGCCTGGCCGAACCACAGGAGGTTGACCAGGAGCTTGGTCAGATACCCCGTCCCGTGATCTCCGAGGTGGTGGATGGTCCCCGCGAAGGAACGCAGAACCGGAACGGTTCTCTCCAGAACATCGACTTCGCCGCCCACGTACAGCGTCACCGTGCCGTCCCGCATGGCTGGCACTCCACCTCCGCAAGGCGCGTCGAGGTAAGCCACGTCCCGAGTTCGCGCTCGGCGTGCACACTCCTGACCCAGTTCGAACGACGCGCTTGTCAGGTCGACCCAGACCGCTTCGTCGTGCACGGCTGACAGCAGCTGATCCGAATCGAGTACGAACTCTTGGAGCTCAGGGTTTCCCGGCAACACCGTCAGAACGACGTCGCTGCCAGCCACTGCCTCCGATGGGTCCGCTGCCCATCTGGCGCCCGCCCCGTCGACCGCCTCGCGGCGCTCCGACCGGATGTCGGTAGCGACGACCTCGTGCCCAGCCCCCACCAAGCGAGCCACCATAGGGGCGCCCATCCGGCCGACTCCGACAACACCAACGCGCATGGACACCTCCGCTGCTCCTCCGGTCCAGTACCAGGACATACCCGACAGTGGCGTGGTTTACCGCGTGACCAGAACTGGGTAGTCGCTGGGTGGTGTGCACGGAAGGACGGTGGCGCCCGCGATGGGTGACAGGTCTACCGAGGGCGACGCAACGTCAGGCATGGCGTTTGACGCTGATATCGCGGTGTTGCGTACCCGTATCCGCCTGCAGGCCGAGCGTCTGCGCACGCAGGCGCATGAACTCAGGATCGTTCAGTCCCGAACGGCGACGGCTTCCCAGGGCTTCGATAGGGAAGCCGGAAGGCAGCCGCGGCTTCGTCGAGATCGGCGATCGAGCCGAGGACTCGTTCCAACTCGCCGATCGCCTCGGCCGGGTTGCCCTGGTCGTATGCGGTCAGCGGCGCGAAGTTGAGCGCGGTGACGTTGTTCCACATGGTGGGCATGTCGGCTGGTTCCGGCCGGACCACCACGGGCAACCCGTGGTGCTCGGTCCGGGCTGAGATCGTGTCGGCGACCAGTTCGCTGAGCAGACCGGGCATCGGGCGCTCGGCAACGACGGAGACACGGAGGAGGAAGGCGCGATCCGTGTACCGTCGCGCGGCGTCGGAAGCCAATGCGTGCGCTGCGATGGCGAACTCGTCCGGTGGACGGGCAACGCTCCACACCCCGGTGGGAGGCGGCCCCTGCCGGGCGAGGCGGGCGAGGTCAGCCGCTCGGGCTGCGAGGTGGGATCGCAGGCCGGGCCCGATCGGGTAAGGCGCGACGCCGACCGACACCATGGCGTGAAAGGGCAGTCCGCCAAGTTCGGACCACAAGGCGTCCCAAGGTTGCCGCCGGTAAGCCAACGGCGTTACGGCTGTCAGCCAAGGATTCCGTGCGTCGTCCCGGCTGGTTCGCTGTACCGTCATCCGCTTGCGAACCTCGGCGATTCCCGCACTGTGCGGCTGGAACGGCTCGAGAACCCGGTGTGCCAGCGCCGGGTCGGTGACCGGCTCCGATGTGAGGTGCCTGGGCACGATGCCGAGTTGGGTGCGCGCGGTGAGCGCCTGACGTTCGGCTTCATCCCGGTTGGTCCCAGTGGTGCGCACGATCAGGAACGCATCGAGACACGACTCGCCGGGGCGAGTGAGGTAACGCATTTCGACGTTGGCGCCTGTCCGGGCGAGTGTGTCCCAGCACGACCGCAGCCAGGCCGAGTCGTCGGGCGCCAACGCGGGCCGATCGCCGCCGTGGAAATGCACGTCCCCATGGATCTGACCGGCCTGCACCATGTTGTGGGCCGTTCCGGAGTAGTCAAGGTGGACGGGGGAGGCCGGTGCCTGCCGCTGGGACGTTTCGGTGTCGCCACCCTTCCGGACAACCTTGAGCGGCGTGACTCGATTCGCCGCCCAGGCCCACCACTGGCCGCCGCCCTGGGCGGAGATCACTCCAGTCATCGCGGTGCGGGCTGTTGTGGCCACGTGTGCTCGCCACCAGGTTGCGGAGCCGCGCTGTAGGGGAGGTTTTCGATCGGAGGCAACCCGGACGGGAAGCCGTAGTCCTCAGGAACGTTGATGTCCTTGACGGCGGTGTGGAGCGCTTCGCGGCAGATCGCGTGCACGGCCTCCCGCATGGCTTTGAGCTGTTCCAGGTTCAGGATCCGCCCGATCGGATCGGTACCCGCGCCGTGTGCCGAGCCATGCAACCGCTGCCGCAGCAGAACGCTTCCCTTCCGGACGCGCCACATCGTCCACCCCAGGTACAGACTGGTGCCGTAGCTGAACACGGAAACGTAGATGTAGTGGTATCCGTCGACGAGGACCAACCGGTTCCCGGTCCCGCCGAGCGTGGTCCTCCGCCGCGTCAGGTAGTTGTAGATGGGGAACTCGCGCTCCCGCAGCCGACCGGCGATGTGGCTGTACACGGAGTCCGCGGCCGCTGCCTTGCCTGCCAGCAACGTGCACCATTCGCTGATCGCTTCTTGTTTCTCACCGCTGAGGAACGCGGCCCAACGCACGATGAACACGACAACCGCGAGGACGAGGCCGACGATCAGGATCACGGCGCTGTCGTCGGAGCTGCTGCGCGTCGTCGTCGCGACGAACCCGCCACTGAAGATCCACATGGCGAGGAACAGCACGAACGTGCCTATCGCCAACCTGATCGCGCTCCGCGACACCGCCCGCACATCGTTGTCGGCACTCGATTCCTCGAGCAGCAGGTCCGTCGGGGTGTGCCTGAGCGTCTTGTCGAGATACGACGCGTCTCCGTCTGTGGCTTCATCTTCCGGTGCGTTCGCCATGTAACGAACTCCTCCCGAGGCGAGTCGGCTGCGGAAGGTTACACCCAGCTGGAAAACCTGGTTCACCGGGAGGCCACAGCGGCGTCGGCGAGTCTGGTTCAGCCGCCGCGGCGTGGATCCCAGCTGTACAGCTTGGCCAGCAGATCCTCACCGGTGCTGAAGCCGGACGGATCCCCATCCGGTCCCTTCCACCGGGACAACCGCACCACATCCGCCGTCCGGTCCGCACGCCGAGCCGGGTAGGCGGCGAGCGCGTCCGCGGTGCTGGACGCGTCGAGCAGGCATTCGGTCAGCACGACACTGTCCTCGAAGGCCATGCCCGCGCCCTGGCCAAGGGCGGGTGTCATCGGGTGGGCGGCGTCGCCCAGCAACGTCACCAGCCCGCAGGTCCAGTCGGCCGTGGGCTCGCGGTCCCGGATGTCGGTCAGCACGATCCCCTCGCGGATGTCCGTGCCACGGATGACGTCTCCGATGTCGGCATCCCAGTCCTGGACCAGCTCCACCAACTCGGCGAACGCCTCGTCGGGTGCGCGGGCGGGCCAGTCGCCTGCCGGAGCCATGATCTTCGCGGTCCAGTAGACGTCTCCGCCGCCGACCGGCGCGGCGAAGATGTCGAGGCCGGGCCCTTTGACCACGAACCCGGACGGGAACCGGCTCGGCGCCCTGGTCCGGCAGCGGATCGTGGTGAAACCGCAGTACGCGGCCCGACCGTCGGCGAGGACACGCTGCCGGACGCCCGAGTTGATCCCGTCTGCGCCGATCAAACAGTCTGCCCACAGCGCGTCCCCGCCCGACAACGCGACCTTGACCTGTCCGCCGTCGTCGAAGTGGTCCTCCACGGCCACCCCGGACAGGATCGTCACCCCGTGGGCCAAGGCCTCCTCAAGCAACGACTGCAGCAGCGCCGAACGCAGCAGCGAGACCTGCGGTGTCCCGAACCGTTGGCCGAGTTGGCCTACCGGGTCCTCGGCGAACACCTTCCCGTCCGGGGTGAGCAGCGGCCGTATCTCGTCAGGGGCCGTGACGTGCCCCGCCGCGCGGACGCGCCTGCCGAGCCGCGGACTGATCGTGTCCAGTGCCTTCACTCCGTTGGGATACAGCATGATGCCGGAGCCCGCCTGGTCCACCCGGTTCTTCCTCTCGACCACCGTGACGAGGAAGCCGTTGCGGCGCAATATGATGCCGGTGGCGAGGCCCCCGATTCCGCCGCCGGCGACCACCGCGGCCGTCACGACTGCTTCACCCCCACGTGCAGGCCGTGTGCGACGGCGAGGTCGCCGAATCGCTGGAAGCGCGTGAACCCGGCCTCCCGCATCCAGTCCTCGTAGGTCGACCACGAGTAGAAGGTGCCGTGTCCGGAGGCGATCGTCAGGTAGTACGCCGGGAACAGGACCGCGTAGTCCGGGCCGTTGCGCTCGTCGTTCTGCAGCGGGTCGAACAGCAGTATCCGGCCCTCGTCCGGCAGCGCGTCGTGCACCTTCCTGATCAGCTTCCGGTCCTGCTCGGGGGACCAGATCGGCAGCATGTGGGCCAGCAGCGCGGTGTCCGCGTCGGTGGGCAGCGCGTCGTCGAACACGTCACAGGCCTGGACCGCGATCCGGTCCGAGAGGCCGTGGCTCGCGATGTTCCCTGCAGCCTCGGTGACCACCTTCTCCAGGTCCAGCACCGTGATCCGCAGATCCGGGTACCGCTTCGCCAGCGTGATCGCGTTGGTGCCGGTGCCACCCCCGATGTCCAGCAGATGATGGCTGGTGGCCAGCACATCGGTCCTGATCAGATCGGCCAGTACGGCGTTGGACGTGGCACGCAGGTGGTCGTGCAACGATCGCAGCTTGTCCGGATCGCTCTCCAGCCGGTCGTACAGGCTGTCGCCGTTGCCGGGGAAGTGCTCAAGGCCGAGGTTGGCCGACTGCCGTGCCGCGGCGATGAACTCACGCATCCCCGGGTTGACGATGTCGTGGATGAACGGCAGGTGCCTGCCGTCCTCACCCTTGACGAAACACTGGTCGACCAGCGGGGCGTTGGACATGCCGGACTCGTCGCCCAGCACCAGCCCGAGGCCGCGCAGGCCGGTCATCAGGATGTCGCAGGGGTACGGGTCCAGCCCGATCGCCTCGCCGACGTCCAGCGTGCCCGCTCCCGGAGTCCGGGCGAGACAGTCGAAGACTCCCAGTTCGCTGGCCGCGTGCAGCATCTCGAACGCGATGGACCCGTACATGATGCGGTACAGCTGGTCCTCGGTGATCTCGGAACCGGCGGACATGGTGGCGCTCCTTTCTTTCCCGGTGCTACCGGGCCGGTGTCAGCAGGCGGCCGGTCGGGCTGCCGAAGTGGGCCCGTTCCTGGTTCCACATGACCTCACCGGCCCTGATGGTCGTCAGGACCCGGCCGGTCATGCTCCAGCCCTCGTACGCCGACCAGCCGCACTTGGCGTGCACGTCGGCCGAGTTGAGCATCCAGCGCCGGTCCGGGTCGAAGATCACGAGGTCCGCGTCGGCGCCGGGCGCCAACCGCCCTTTACCTGGCAGGGTGAACAGATCCGCCGGACGCGCCGCCAAGTGGTCGACGAGCCTGGTGATCGCGGTGTCGGGGTGCTCGTCGGGCCAGCGGCGGCGCATGCCGGTCCAGACCGCCGTGGCGAGTTCCTGGACGCCGGGCAAACCCGGTGGCGCGTCGGCCACGTCGCGGGTCTTCTCGGCGTACGTGTGCGGCGCGTGATCACTGCCGATGGTCGCTGCTTCGCCTGCCCGCAACGCGGACCAGAGCCGGTCCTGGTCGGCTTGGCCGCGGATGGCGGGCGACAGCCGTGTCCTGGCGCCGAGCCGCAGGGTGTCGGCGTCGGTGAACGACAGGTGGTGACCGGTCACCTCGAAGGTCACCGGTAGTCCGGCGGCCGCCGCGGCGGCCATCAAGTCGGCCTCCTCGGCACTCGACAGGTGCAGGACGTGCGCTTTGGTGCCGTGCCGCCGAACGAGAGCGAGAACCTGCGCCACGGCGGAGATGCCGCCGCTACGGGGGCGCCGGCGCTCGTAGTCCCGGTAGTGGGCGGGTTCTCCTCGCCACTGGTCGAGCAGGTCGAACAACGAGCTGTCTTCGGCGTGCAGCACCAACTGGATGTCGTTGCGCGCCGCGGCCGCGAAGATCTTCTCGAGCTGGTCGGGGGTGCGCACCACCGTCGGTGCCGTGTGGTGCCCGGCCATGAAGACCTTGGCGCTGGTCGCGGTCGCGTGATCCACGTCGGCCAGCAGTTCCGGCCGGTCCGGGTCCGCGCCGTGGTGGAACCGGAAGTCCACAAGGGACTGACCGGTGACCAGGTCCGCCTTGGCCGCCAGCGCTTGCGCGTCCAGGCCGGGTGGCACGGTGTTGGGCATGTCCATCACGGTCGTGACGCCACCGGCGACGGCGGCTCTGCTGCCGTGCGCCCAGTCCTCCTTGTGCTCCAGGCCTGGCGTGCGGAAATGGACGTGCGAGTCGATCAGCCCCGGCAGCACGTAGTGGCCTTGGGCGTCGATCACCGGGACATCGGCGGGTACATCCGCAGTGACCTCAGTGATTCGCCCGTCGGTGACGAGTACCGAGCTGTTCTGTACGCCGTCGGGCGTCACCACCCGGCCGCCTGTGACCGCGAGGTTCACGTGCGCCATGCGTTCGTCACCAACTCTCGGCACAGCTCGTTGGTGGGGCCCATCAACGCCACCGCGCGGGCATCGGCCAGCAGCCTGTTGACCTCGTTGCCGACGACGTAACCCGCCGAGCCCATCAGCCGCGCCACCTCAGAGCCGACCTGCTCGGCCACCACGGAGGCGAACAGCTTGCTGTGCAACGTGGTCATTCCGACGTTCGGCGAAACCCGTTGCCCCGCGCACGTCACCAGCGCCCGAGCTGCCTCCACCCGGGTGGCGAGGTCGACGAGCCGAGCCGCGGGCAGCTTGCCGTTGGCCACCCGCGCGGCGGCGAGGTCGAGCAACGCCTGCCCGATTCCCACTGAGACAGCCCCCAGGGTCACGCCGGACTCCCGGACACCGGCGATGATCGCCGGTGCGTGGCCCACCGGCCCGAGCCGGTCCGCGTCGGAGACCTCACACCGCCGCAGTGTCACGAACCCGGTCGCCGAACCCCGCATGCCGACCAGGTCCATGCTGAGATCCGGGACCACACCCCGGCTTTCGGCAGGCACGAGGAAGAAGGACTGCCCGGCCGAGCCGTAGTCGCTTCGAGTGTTCTCGTGCGGCGGTCCCGTACCGGCCAGCACGAGGTACAGATCGGCCACCCCGGCTCCGGTGGTGAACGACTTGGCGCCGTCGAGCACCCAGCGGCCACCGGGTAACGGCGTCGCGGTCGTGCTGATCTTCTTCTTGGCCGCGCCCGCGCCTGGTTCGCTCCACGCCGACGCGGCGAGCAGGTCCCCGCGGGCCAGCCGGGGCAACAGCCTGTCCTTCTGTGAACCGGTGCCCCATTCGGTGATCCGCGCGCTCACCGCGAAGTGCTGGAACACGATGATCGCCACGGAGGGGTTGACCGTCGCCACACGCTCGACCACCTGGTTGACCAGTGCGGCGTCGCCCCCGCTGCCGCCGTACTCGACAGGCACACCGGCCGCGAGCAGACCCGAGCGCCGAACCTCATCCAGCACGGCGCGATCCGGCTGTCCACTGCGGACGGTGTCGGTAGCGGACCCGTGCAGCAGGGCGGTCAGGCCCGCCGGGAGGAACCGGGCCGGCTGGGTCACATCGAAATCGACAGACATTCGGACAGCTCCTTCACCTGGAGGTCTGCGAGCGGCTGGAGCAGGAACGAGCCGTAGAGGGTGGCGCGCCGGTTGCCGACGGTGATCCAGCCGAGTTCACGCCTGCCGTCGACCACCCGGGTGGCCGCCGCCACGGACGAACTCCCGCCCGGCGTGTCGATGCGCACGGGACCGGACGAGAAGGGATCGCGTCCGGTGACCTGCCAGGGAATCGTGCCGGTGATGCCGGTCGCGGCACCGAGGCACGCGGCTCCGGTGAGCGCCAGCGTGGGATGCCAGCTGGGTACCGAGATCGCGCGTACGGCGATCCGGCCTTGGCCCAGGGGCAGGGTGACGGCGATCTTCGGGAACGCGCCCCTGGCCGACCAGCCGAGCCGGGCCGCGGCGGTGGCGCGGATGTCGACGAGCCGGGCGTACAGGTCGGGGTCGTCGGCGAACAAGTCCTCCTTGGTGGTAACACCAACCGTCTCGGCCGCCACGAACACGTACGGGTTCCCGGCCGAGACGAGCGACACCGGAACCTCATCACCGTGCACGTCCAATGTGGTCACCGGCTGCCCGGTCAGCAACAACTCGCGGAACGGCATGGTCGGCTGGTGCACGAAGTGGACGCTGAACCGCGCGTTGTCCCGGTGCACCTCGTCGATCTCGCACACGACGTGGTCGTCGTTGTTCCGCACGTGCACCCCGACCCGCACGCCGGGGGACAGCCTCGGCAGCATCCCGGACGCGGACGCGGCCAGGATCGACGACAGGATCGAATGCCCGCAGGAGCCGCGCAGGTCGAACCGGCCGGGTCCGTCCGGCAGCGCCTGCACGAACCGGTAGTCGAGATCGAACATCGGGTTGTCCGACGGTCGCACGAGGGCGATCTTGAGCACATGGCCGCCGCCCGCGTCCTCCAGCCACCGGCGGACATCGGTGAGCGCGGCCAGCAGGTTCTCCTCGTCCTGCGGCATGTGGTCGGCGTCCAGCACCAGGGTGGGGCACGGACTGCCTTCCGCGTACGCGAGATGACCGATCACGACGTCACCTTCCCTTCCACTGTGGACATGCTCGGCGACATCCGCGGCCGGGGACCGCCGACGAACAGCTCGCGCCAGACCTCGTGGATCAGCAGCGCCCAGATGGTCAGGGCCACGGTGCTGTCCGGGGACGTCGCCTGGGTGGTGAACAGCCGCTGCACAGCCCGGGGGTCGAGCTGGCCCGCCCGGCGCAGCCGTTGCGCCGACAGCAGGTCCCTGGCGTACTCCCACAACGGCCAGCCCGGTGCGAGCATCGCGACGATCGGCAGGGTGAAGGGTTGCTTGGGCCGGGTCAGCACCGCTGAGGGCAGCCGGTCGGCGGCGGCCGCGTACAGCGCGCGCTTGACCTGGTCGCCGTCGATGCGCAGCCGGTCGGGCAGTGCCCGGCCCATTTCGACGATCCCGCGCTGGCAGAACGGCAGCCGGGCCTCGACCGAACTGGCCATGCTCATGTGGTCGACCCTGCGCAGGTGGTACGCGGGCAGCCGGTAGGCCAGCTCGAACCCGGTGATCCGGTCCAGCACGCTGCCCGAGCCGTGCCGTAGTGCCGCCGTGGCCGCCGCAGGCAGTGCAGGACCGGCGTCGTCCAGTGCGAGGGCGTAGTCCGACGTGTACAGCTTCGCCCGTTGTCTCGCGGGGAGGACGGCCACCTCGTCCAAATAGGATTCACGCCACGGCGCGCCCGTCTCGGTCGAGCGGGCCGCGCTGCGCATCCGCCCGTACCCGCCGAACACCTCGTCGGCCCCGTCGCCGGTCAGGACGACCTTGAACCCGGCGTCGCGGACGTGCCGGAACAGGGCGTGGCTGCTCAGGGTGATCGGGTCGGCGTTGGGCTGCCCGAGGTGCCGGACCACTTCCGGCAGCCGGTCGGGGAAACCGGCCGGGTCGATCTCGACCTGGTGGTAGGTCGCCCCGGTCTCGGCCGCGACCAGGCGCGCGAACCGGCGTTCGTCGTCCGGCCACGAACCGGTGTAACCGATGTTGAAGGTGTGCAGATCCGGGACGACGTCCGCGGCCAGCGCGGTGACCAGGCTGGAATCCAGCCCACCCGAGGTGATGGTGGCGACGGGGACGTCGGCGTCGAGCAGTCGGTGCACCTCGTCGCGCAACCGCTCCTGGAGCGTGACGCCCGCCGATTCGAGACTCGACGGCACGACCGCTGGGGGATCGGGGCGTTCACGCCGGGTCAGGCACAGCCCGTCGCTGTCACAGACCATCGTGGTGGCCGGCGGTACTGCCTTGATCGCGGCGAACATGGTCTGATCACCGAACGGGGTCTTGGCCGCCAGATAGGAATCCAGGCCGGGTGTCCACTCGGTGCTCGGCACGGCGTCGACGGCCAGCAACGCCGGGATCTCCGAGGAGAAGATCAAGCCGCCGGTCCCCGGGAACCACGAGTAGAACAGCGGCTTCATCCCGATGTGGTCGGTCGCCAGCACCAAACGCGGCCGATGACGCGTGTCCAGCACCGCGACCGCGTACATGCCGTCCAGGTGATCGGTGAAGCAATCACCGTAGAGGTCGTACAGCGCAGGCAGAATCGAGCCGTCGCAGTGGTCCGCGAAGTGGTAGCCGCGGGCGCTGAGCAGCCTGCGCAGCTCGTGGTGGTTGTAGATCTCGCCGTTGAACACGACTTTGACCTGCCCGCCGGGCAGTTCGTACGGTTGCGTGCCGCCGGCGGGATCCATGATCGCGAGCCGGTTCGTGCCCAGTGCCCACGTCGGGCCGGTCGTGCTCCAGTGCGCGTCCGGACCGCCGTGCCGCTGCAACGCCGCGACGTTGTCCAGTTCGGCCTGGGAGACCGTCGAGCTGAAATGTCCGTAGATCCGGCACATCCGCACCACTCCCCGGTGGTCTCGTCACGTGGTGAGTTCCAGCTGTCCCATCATTCCCAGCGCGGAGTGGTCCAGCATGTGGCAGTGGTACACGAACGTGCCCGCGTGCTCGGTGAACCGCACCTTGATCCGGACGTTGCCGCCAGGCGGGATGACCACCGTGTCCTTAAGCCCGGTCTCGTGGCCGCCGACGGGTTTGCCGTTGCGGTCGATGATGTGGAACTGTTCCAGGTGCAGATGCATGTTGTGCGGGATGCCGAGTTCGGTGTCGGTGTTGCGGATCGTCCACATCTCGGTGGTGCCGAGCTTGCCGCGCTGGTCGATCCGGTTGGGGTCGTACAGCTTCCGGTCGAGCGTGCTCTTGATGTCGGCGGGGTTGGGCGTCAGTTCCACGTGCATCTCGATGTCGCGCTCGACCGTGGCCTCGCCGAGGTCGGCGCGCGGCCGCAGAGTGGCGGGGACCCGGCTGGTGTCCGGTGCGGTGCGCAGGACGTCGAACCGCATCACCGGCTTCACGTCCTCGACCTCGCCGATGTCGTTGGTGAGCGTCAGTTGGGTGCCGATGGGGAACTGGGAGAAGTCGATGACCGCCTCGACGCGTTCACCGGGGGTGATGTCGAAGCTGGTGACCGTGACCGGTGCGGGCAGCAGGCCGCCGTCCGAGCCGATCAGGTGCATCGGGACGCCTTTGCCGTCGCCGAGCCGCAGGGTGTAGCTGCGGTCGTTGGCGCAGTTGAGGAAACGGAACCGGTACTTGCGCGCGGCCACCTCGAAGTACGGCTGCGGGCTGCCGTTGACCAGCAGCGTCGTCCGGCCCGCGAACCCGGCGAGCATCCAGACGAGCTGACCGGCCGCGTCGAACTGCGAGTCGCGCAACAGCAGCGGAACGTCGAACTCGCCCTCCGGCAGGCCGAGGGCCTTCTCCTGCTCGTCCTCCAGGATGTACATGCCTGCCAGGCCGCGGTAGACGTGTTCGGCCTCGGTGTGGTGGGCGTGGTCGTGGTACCAGAGGGTCGCGCCGAGTTGGGTGTTGGGATACAGGTAGTCGCGCTGTCCGCCCGGCTCGATCACGTCCATCGGGTGCCCGTCGTCCTTCCTGGGCAGATGGGCGCCGTGCAGGTGCACCGCCGTGGGCTGCTTGGTCTGGTTCTGCTGGGTGATGGCGACCTTCCTGCCGCGCTGGGCGCGGATGGTGGCGGCCGGGAACTCCCCGTTGTAGGTGAGCACCTTGGTCTGCAGGCCGGGGAAGATCTCGGCCTGGGTCTCGGCCATCTTGACCCGGTAGAAGTCGGTCGTGCCGTCGGTGCGCTCCGGGCGTGCCACCGGTGGGATGTGCAGCGGCGTCGAGAACGGCGGCAGGGACGGGATGGCCGCCGCTCTGGACCCCACACCGCATTCGCTGGTGAGCGCGAGGGCGGCGCCGCCCGCACCGAGCAGTTTCACGAATTCCCGCCGTTTGAGCATGGTCTTCCCCTAACTCGTCTTCAGTCGGCAGGCCGGTCGGGGCGTCGTGGCCATGGCATGCCGAACAGGGCGATGAACAGTACGGAGATCACGAACGCGGCCCTGGCGGCGTCGACGGCCTCGGCGACGACCGTCGCCGACGGCTGTTCACCCAGGCTGATCCACGCCACCACGGGAGTCGCGACGGTCGTGACAACGGTTGCCAGGCCTGCGAAAGCGAGGTGAACCGGCAGGGACGGAACCTGCTTGCCGATCCGCACCAGGGTCTTGCGCAGAACGTACGCGCTCGCGGCCAGCAGCACGAACAGGATGTGCGCCGTGAGGAACGTGATTCCGGCCAGATATGGCGCCCGTTCGAGGCTGATCGGCGGCGCGTAGTGCGTACCGCCCGCTCCGTGGTGCGTGTGCCCGCTGGCACGGCCGTCGAACACGACGGTGCGTTGCTGTGACAGCACCCACGCGACGGCGACGGCCTGGACGAGCGAGAACGACGCCAACCAGTTGACCGAAAGGACGATGGTGCGCCTCGCGATCCGTGGGGTCCTCCCGGCGATAGTGGTCACGGCGCCTCCTCGTGCAACTCGTAGCCGTCGAGGCAGGTTTGGGCGAGTCGTTCGTACGCGTCGGTGTCGCCTTCGCGGACGATCGCGCTCAGGTACACGTGTGGCGCGCCGTGGTAAAAGCGCTCGTAGTGCTCGTGCCGCCCGGCGAACTCGCTACCCAGCGCGTCCCAGGCGAGTTTGAACAGCTTGACGCGTTCCTCGGTGGGACAGCCGGGTGAGCGGATGTACTTGCGCAGCAGCGGCACGGTTTCCGGATTCAGCAGGTCCTGGAAGGACGCGGGCAGCTGGATCAAACCGCCGCCCGCGAGCAGCTTGATCTCGTTGAGCACCTGGGGGTACAGCTCCGGCCCGACGGCCAGCTGAGCGCAGCTGATCTCCTTGTTCGGCTGCACCGGCCCGCCCGGCCCGTCCACCGTTTCGCACGCGGCCTCCAGCGCCAGCACCATCGAGCGCATCGTGTTGAGCCAGCCCATCAGTTTGCCGATCTGGGCCTGGACGGGTGGCAGCTTGGCCGTGTTGTTGGCCTTGGCGATCAGCAACGCGATCCCGGTGAGGAACTCGAACTTCGTCCACAGCCGGGTCGCCCCGTGGTGCACGAAGTTGACGAACGCGGGCGTCTTCCACCACTGCGAGTTGCAGACGTCCACGTCCCGGTAGACCAGGACGTTCTCCCACGGGACGAAGACGTTGTCGTAGACGACCAAGGCGTCGTTCTCGTCGAAACGCGAGGCGAGCGGGTAGTCGAACACGCTCCTGGCCTTGTCCTCATAGGACGCCCGGGAGACGAACTTCACGCCGGGTGAGGACACGGGGACCGAGAACGACAACGCGTAGTCGGCGTCGGCCGGAGCCAGCCGCTGGGTGGTGCCCACCAGGATCTCGTCGCCGAACACCGCGCCGGTGCCGACCATCTTCGCGCCCCGCACCACGATCCCGTCGTCGCGTTCCCGCACCACACGCAGGTAGAGATCGTCCTCTTCCTGTTGGGACGGCGTTTTCGTCCGGTCGATCTGGGGGTTGACCAGGGTGTGGGCCTCGAACAGGTCGTTGCGGGCCATCCGGGCGTGGAAGTCGAGGACGTTCGGCGCGCCGTCGAACGTCGCGCCGGTGAAGACGTGCGGCGCGGCGGCGAACCCGGAGATCGCGGTCGCCATGTAGTCCGGTGACCGGCCGAGGAAACCGAAGCTCGCCTCGGCCCACGCCTTGAACGCCACCCGTTTGGCCACAAGGTCCATGCGGGTCATGGGAACCTGGTAGGCGCGCAGCACCCGGCCGCCGTCGGGGGCGCGCACGGTCAGCACGTCACGCAGGTCAGGCTCGTGCGTGCGGTCGTAGAGCCCGGCGATCGAGCGGATCGTGTTGTGGAAGGCCGGGTGGACGGTGATGTCTTTGACGCGTTCGCCGTCGTACCAGACTTCGCGACCGTCGCGAAGAGACTCGATGTACTCGGATCCGGTGCGTGTCATGGCATCCTCCACGCCAGTGCTCGTCAAGGGGCTCGTCAGGGGCTCGTCGGGGGTCAGGCCGGGTTGGTCGCGGACGGCAGCAACGCGCTGGGCGGCGCGGCACGGCCGCCGGTGTGTCCACGCAGGGGAGCACGCGCCTTGAGCAGCATTTCCTCGTACTCGTCGACGGGGTCGGAGTCGAGCACGATCGCCCCGCCCGCGCCGACGGTCAGCTCTCCGCCGGTGATCACCGCCGTGCGGATGACGATGTTGAGGTCCGCGGTGCCGTCGAGACCGAACCAGCCGAGCGTGCCCGAGTAGATCCCCCTCGGGCCGTTCTCCAGTCGGTCGATGATCTCCACGGTGCGCTGTTTGGGCGCCCCGGTCATCGAGCCACCGGGGAAACAGGCCCGGACGCAGTCGATGGCGGTGATGCCCGGTCGCAGCCGTCCCTCCACTGTGGATACGAGCTGGTGCACTGTCGCGTAGCTCTCCACCACCATGAACCGGGGGACGCTGATCGTGCCCACCTCGCACACCCGGCCGAGGTCGTTGCGGAGCAGGTCGACGATCATCAGGTTCTCGGCACGGGCCTTGGCGCTGCGGGCCAGTTCCTCGCGCAGGCGCTCGTCCTGTGCCGGATCGGGGTGGCGCGGTGCCGTCCCCTTGATCGGCTTGCTCTGCACGACGTGGTCCTTGTCCACCCTGAGGAACCGTTCCGGGGACGAGCACAGCACGTAGGCGTCACCGAGCCGCAGGTACGCCGCGTAGGGCGCGGGGTTGGCACGGCGCTGGCGCAGGTAGCGCTCCAGCGGGTCCCCGGCGAACGGCATGGTCGCGGTCGTGGTGTGGCAGATCTCGTAGCTCTCACCGGCGTGCAGTTCGTGCTGGCAGTCGGTGACGTCGGCGAGATAACCAGGCCGGGGGCGCCGCAGCCACGGCTCGGGGTCGATGTCGGCGGTGGTGTGCGCGGCCGGACCACCGGACCCGTTGCCGCTGAGAGCGAGCCGTGTCTCCGTCTCGTCCAGCCACGCCGTGGCTTGCGCGACGTTGCCGTCCCGCGCGAGGGCGAGCAGATAGGTACGCCCTTCGGCGTGGTCGACGGCGACCATCCTCGTCGCGGACACCCACACCGCGTCGGGTGTGGCGGCGGCATGCCGGTTCGGGAAACCGAGTTCGGCCTTGAGCTCGTACCCGAAGTAGCCGACATAACCGCAGTTCAGCCCGAACGGCAGGGCTGGCGTGGGTGTGCCGCGCTCCCGCAACCGGGCGTCCAGCACGTCGAAGACCGACTCCCGGACCTGCCGGGCAGGCCCGAGAGCCGGGAGCACGGTGAGCACGGAACGTTCGACGTCGTAGGAAAGCACCTCACCGTCGGGCCCCAACGGCGCGCCGAGGAAGGAAAACCGGGACAGGCCGGCCTCCACCTGACTGCTGTCCAACCAGAACGCGTGACGGGAGTGGCTGAACAGCTCGCGGAACGTGGCCTCGGCGTCGGCTTCCCGGTCCACCACGCGGTGCAGGACCCGCCACGGACCGGGCTGCTCGCAGTCCGGTGCGCGAGGGGGCCGAGGCGTTGCCGTCGCCTGGGGGACGCGGCCGAAAGGGCTGCCGTTGCGGGCCGCTGTCTTCTCGGCGAGGCGGCGGAAGTTGTCCAGCAGCGTCGCGCCGTGGTCGGTCGCCACGGACTCGGGGTGGAACTGAACACCCCACAACGGGCGGGACAGATGCCGCAAGCCCATCACCACGCCGTCCTCCGCCCACGCCGTCGCCTCCAGTTCGGCGGGAAGCTGCTGGGACCGGACGCACAGCGAGTGGTACCGCACCGCGGTGAACTCCTGGGGCACCCCGGCGAACAGCTGACGGCCGTTGTGGGTCACCCTGGTCAGGTGTCCGTGCCGGGGGCGGGGCGCGACGGCCACCTCAGCACCGCACATCCACGCGATCGCCTGGTGGCCCAGGCACACGCCCAGCACCGGCAGGCTGGTCCGGCGCAGGATGTCCAGACAGGCGCCGAGGTCCCGGCGCCTGCGGGGGTGCCCGGGGCCGGGGGAGATCACGAGTGCGTCGAACTCGTCGAGGTCCATCCGCGGCCAGCTCGGGTCGTCGTTGGCCAGCACTGTGGGCTCCGTGCGGTACACGCTCGCCATCAGCTGGAAGAGGTTGTACGTGTAGGAGTCGTGGTTGTCGATAAGCAAAGTACGCATACAACCCGCCGATTCCCGTTGCTGTGAGTGGTTCAGGACGCCTTCGGATGCCGAATTCAGTGTCGAGTCATCGGGTCGAGTCACTGGAAGGCAAGCATGGTCAGCGTAGCGTCTGGTGACGGCGGTTTCCGGCTCGATCGCGCCGGTAAGAGGAAGGTGATAGTGGCGCGTAGGAGGATTCGAGACCGGCATGAGAGCCGCCGCCGATAGCGTCGTCGTCACAGGTAGGACGCATATGGGAGGCGCAGGTGACCGTTGTCCACCGACCGTCGGTCGACCTGGAGCAGGTTGGCCCATCGAATTTCACGGTAGCCGACGACGATCTGGAATCGCTGCTGCTGATCCGCAATTTCGAGCTGGCACTGCTCGAATTGTTCGGTGCCGGAAAACTCAACGGTACCACGCACACCTGCCTGGGGCAGGAATACATCCCGGTCGCTTTGGCGCCGTTGCTTCGCGACGACTTCGTTTTCAGCAACCACCGCGGCCACGGTCACTACCTCGCCCGGTTCGACGACCCGGCCGGGCTGCTGGCCGAGATCATGGGACGCCAGGGCGCGGTGTGCGCGGGGGTCGGTGGCAGCCAGCACATCTACCGGGACGGTTACCTGTCCACCGGCGTGCAGGGCCAGAGCATGCCCGCCGCGACCGGTGTGGCGCTGCACTTCCAGCGGTCCCGGCAGAACCGCGCCTCCGTCGCGTTCATCGGCGACGGCACCTGGGGAGAGGGCGCGGTGTACGAGGCGCTGAACATGGCGAGCCTCTGGCACCTGCCACTGCTGGTTGTCGTGGAGCACAACGGAATCGCCCAGTCCACGCCCACCGGTATGCAGATGGCGGGCACGATCGCGGGCCGGGCACACGCGTTCGGCGTCACCCACCTCGAGGTGGACAGCACCGACATCGGCGCGATCCGGCACCGGCTCAAGCCCGTCGTGGACGAGGTGCGCACGGCCTGCCGACCCGCGGTGGTCGAGTTCGACACCGTGCGGGTGGGGCCGCACAGCAAGGGCGACGACACCCGGTGCGAGGAGGAACTGCGCTGGGTCCGTGCCCGCGACTGGTACACCGAGTACGCCGCCCGGTTCGGGGAGCGGTTCGCGACCGTCGACGCCCGGCAGCGGGCACGAGTCTCCCGTGTTGTGGAGGAAGTCGAAGCCAGGCCGCCGTCGGACTGGGCGGATCGGCCTGCGGAGGCGGTCCGATGACGTCCGTCGAGTCGCTCGTCGCCGACGTCCTCGGGATCGCGGCGGAGGACGTCACCGAGCAGACCGGTGCCGCGACCACCAGCGCGTGGACCAGTCTGCGACACGTCCAACTGCTCGCCCTGGTGGAGAAGACCTACGGCACCCGGCTCAGCCCACGGGAAGCGCGCTCCTGCCGGTCGGTCGGTGAGCTCCGGCAGGCTTTGGCAGCCAAGGGGGTGACCTCGTGACCGCACCGAGGGTGGCGGAGACCCTCAACCACGGACTGCACTCCCTGTTCAGCCGGGACGAGCAGCTGTACCTGCTCGGTGAGGACCTGCTCGACCCGTACGGCGGTGCGTTCAAGGTCACCAAAGGACTGTCGACCGAGTACCCCGACCGCGTACTGGCCACCCCGCTGAGCGAAGGCGGGCTGATCGGCGTCGCGGGTGGACTCGCCCTGTGCGGCAACAAGGTCATCGCCGAGATCATGTTCGGTGACTTCGCCGCGCTGGGGTTCGACCAGGTGCTGAACTTCGCGTCGAAGTCCGTCTCGATGTACGGCCGTCGCGTGCCCATGCCGCTGGTCGTGCGTTGCCCGGTCGGCGGCAACCGCGGATACGGGCCGACACACAGCCAAAGCCTGCAAAAGCACTTCGTCGGGATCCCGAACCTCGTGCTGTACGAGCTGTCGCCGTTCCACAACCCGGAGGAGCTGCTGGATCACGCGCTCAACCGGGGCGTGCCCGGCGTGCTGTTCGAGGACAAGGTCCTGTACACCCGCAGAGCCTTCCGGGACGGCAGCGTCGACGACACCTTCGGGTACGAGCTGGTCGGCGACGCACCGGGGTGGGCGCACGTCACCGGTCCCACCACCGGCGACGTGGTGATCATCGCTCCCGGCGGCGTGGCCCACCGGGCGCTGGAGGCCGCGGCGAGCCTGGGCAAGGACCACTCGATCGCCGCCGAGGTCCTGGTTCCCGGCCAGCTGTACCCCCTCGACCTCGATCCGGTGCTGCCCGTACTTCGTGCCGCTGGCCGGATCGCCGTCGTGGAGGAGGGCACGGCCGGGGGAACGTGGGGCGCCGAGGTCGCCACCCAGATCTACGACCGGATGTGGTCCGACCTCACGCAACCGGTGCTGCGGCTGAGCTCCGCCGACTCGATCATCCCGACCGCGACGCACCTCGAACAGTCGGTCCTGCTCGACGCCGCGACCATCCGCGCGGCCATCGCCGACGTGACCACGGTGGACCCCGGACCGCCGGGGGCACCTCCTGTCGACCCACCGGCCGACGGGACACCGATCACCACGCCGAAGCTGAACAACAACGACACCACCTACATGCTCGTCGAATGGATGCGGGCCGAAGGTGACTGGGTCGAGGCGCAGGATCCCGTCGTGGCACTGGAGACCTCGAAGGCCATCGAGGAGGTCCTTGCCCCCGAAGCCGGTTACCTCCACCAGGTCGTGCCGGTCGGGGAGGAACGGGAAGTCGGCGCGGTGCTCGGCCATCTCCTGCCTTCCCCGGCGCAGCCGCAAGAAGCACCGAAACCCGCCCCACGGGACAATGTGCGGCCTGAGCAGCGGCGGTTGGACAAGGCACAACGTGGGACAGCGGCTGTGGTCACCCGTAGCCATCGGGAGATCCCGGCGGCCTACACCGTGGTCAAGGCCGAGGTCGGCGAGGCGTTGCGGCGACTGGAAGAGCTCAGTGACCAGACCGGCGCGACCGTGGACCTGGTCGACCTGCTCGTGAAGGCGATCGCGTCGGCGCACCCGGACTTCCCGCTGATGTTCGGCTCGCTGTCGGACGATGAGACAGTCGCGCTCGCCTCGGTGCCGAACGTCGGCGTGACCCTGGACACCGGCCAAGCGTTGTACGTTCCTGTTGTCGAGGCGGCGGGTGACCGTTCGGTGAGCGACATCGCCGACGTGCTGATGGACTTCCGGATGAAGGCGTTCCGCGGCGAATTTGCGGCCCGTGAGCTGGCCGGTGGGAACATCACCCTGTCGATCAACACCGACCCGGACGTCCTGCTCGTCGTGCCCATTGTGTTGTCGCCGCAGGTGTGCATGGTCTCGTTGGCTGGGGTGTACCCGGAATGCCGACTCGATGACGGTGGCGCGGTGGTGCAGCGGCGGTGCGTCAACATCGGGCTTTCCTACGACCACCGGGTGATCAACGGCCGGGACGCCGTGCAGTTCCTCACGCAGGTGAAGACGTTCCTGGAAGACGAGGAAGCGCTGTCCCGTCTTCTGTCCGACTAGGAGGAAATGTGGACTTCGGTATCGTCTCGTTCGGATCTGTGCTCGGCGACCCGGCTCCCGTGAAGGACGTGGTGTCCGAGTACACCGACGACACGGAACGCGTTCTCGACTACGGCTATCGGACCATTCACCGGAGCGCGCCCGAGGTGGGGCTGACCGACCTGGCGCACGACGCCGCGACCGAGGCCCTGCGTGAAGCCGGAATGGCCGCAGGGGACGTGGATCTGTTGGTACTGGCCACCACGGACATCGCGGAGTACATGTACTGGGACGCGGCCGCCCACCTGCAGCACCGGCTCGGCGCCGACAAGGCCGAGGCTGTGCTCGTTTCGCAGGGGTGCATCGGCAGCATCACCAGCTTCGACCTGCTGGCGGGCCGGTTCGCGACGCACCCGGAGTACCGCACCGCGTTGCTGATCGGCGCCAACCGGACCTGCGAGGCCTACTGGAACAGGATGGACACCCATTCGCTGCTGTTCTCCGACGGCGCCGCCGCGGCCGTGGCCACCCGGGGACACGACCGGTACCGGTGGCTGGCGACCGAGGTGATCACAGACGGCCGGTACGCGGACTTCTTCCGGATGGACCGCGGTGGCGCGGCGAACCCGTTCAACGCCTCACCACCCGCCTTGGGCGAGGACGAGGCACCGCGTGTCCGGGACGCGTGGGACATGATGGAGTTCTTCGACTACGACCCGGACCGGTTCTCGCAGTTCATCGACCTGATGAACGAGCGCGTGCACACCGTCGTGCAGCAGGCTTGCAAGCGCGTCGGCGTCGAGAAGACGGACCTGGCGAAGCTGATCCTGTTCAACGACAACCTCCGGACGTTCACCGCCGTCGCCGAGAAGTTCGGGATGACCACAGCACAGACGAACGTCGAGTTCTCCATGGAGAACGGGCACTTCGGCGCTGCCGACCACCTGCTCAACCTGCGGAGCCACGCCGGTGACCTGAACCCGGGGGACAAGGTCGCGCTGGCCGGGATGGGCCGTGGCATGCACTGGGCGTGCACTCTTGTAGAAGTCTGAAAAAGGGGGCTCGTCCGGCAAGGACGAGCCCCGTCTCTTCTCTGGTCAGGAACTGTGTGACGACACCGGCTCGCCGCACCACTTCGACAACGCCCGCCGGAGGCTTCCGTCAGCGGTGTCACCGGCCCACGCGACGTACCCATCTGGACGAACCAGCACCAGCCGGGGCCACTCGCGATCGAGCTCCGCCTCCGCGATCCGCACCCGGTCCGCCCAGCCCGGCTGGGCCACAGGAGCGTCGCCGCCACGCCACACCAAAGCGAACCGGTAGTCGCGGAACAGCTCGTGGATCCGGCCTCGGCCGTCGGCCAACGGCCGGTCCGGCACTCGCATACCCACCCACTTGCTGTCGTCGCCGGACGGGTAGCGCAACGTGAGCCCGGACAGGTGCTTGAGGTTGGCTGTCTGCACCGACTTGAACCGCATCATCTTGACGACGAGCTTGCGGATGAGCCGTGCGCCGATCGAGTTCGACGTCTCGAACCGGAATGACAGATCGGTCTTGCGCAGCGTCTCGGCGGCGATCGGGTAGCGCTCCTGCTCGTAGGAGTCCAACAGCCCCGGTGACGCCCGGCCGGTCAGCTCGGCGAGCAGCTTCCAGCCAAGGTTCATCGCGTCCTGGATGCCGGTTTGCAGGCCCTGGCCACCGGACGGGATGTGCGTGTGCGCGGCGTCTCCGGCGAGCAGCACGCGGCCCGAGCGGTAGGACTGGGCGTGCCGCTGCGAACTGCGGAACCTGGACATCCACACCGGGTCGTACGGCTGGATGTCGATGTCCAGTATCCCCTGGCAACTCTCGTTCAGGTCGTCCAGGGTCAGCGGCAGGTCGGCGGGCAGCATCATCTTCTCGTGGTCGAAGACGATGATCCGGTACGTCTCGTCGTCCCGGAACGGGAACACCGCGACCATGCCCCGCTTGGTGATCCTGGCGTACTCCTGCGGCGTGGGCGGGTTGCGCAGTTTCGCATCCGCCATGATCGTGGACTGTTCGTAGTTGCGTCCGTCGAACTCGATGCCCGCGGCGGCGCGGACGGTGCTGTTGACACCGTCGCACCCGACGACGAAGTCCGCCCGTTGCGCGGAATCGCCGATGTCGCTGTGCACGTCGACGTCGACACCGTTCTCGTCCTGACGCAGCGCGGTCACCTCGGCGCCGCGCACCACGGTGGCGCCTGCGTCGAGCGCGATCTTCTCCAGCACGGTTTCGGTTTCGTACTGGGGAATGGTCAGGCTGAACGGGAACGGCGTGTCCAACAGGGAGTAGTCCAGGTACGCGTTGTTGTCGCCGAGCGGCGGATTCGGGCAGAGGCGGCCGCGTTCCAGGAAGTGCCCGGCCCGGCCGCGCATGTCGAGCAGTTCCAGCGTCCGGGGTTCCAGGGTGAACGCCCTGGACAGGATCGCCCGTCGCGTGCGTTTCTCCAGCACCGTGCACCGGATACCCGCGCCGGCGAGCTCGGCGGCCAGCGCGAGGCCGGTGGGACCGGCTCCGACGATCACAACACGTGACTCCATGTCCTTCAGGTCCTCTCCTTCGCGCGCAGCGAGCGCCTCAGGCGCGGGATGGTCGCGGCTTGTGTGGTGCCGTGGCCGAGGTCCGGCAGCGCCTCAGCCAGTTCGGCGATGGTGGGGTGCTGGAAGAGCAGGTGCAGCGGAATGGTGGCGTTCAGGTGGGTCTGGAGTTTGTTGGTGATGCGGGTGGCGAGCAGCGAGTGCCCGCCGAGGGTGAAGAAGTTGTCCCGGATGCCGATCTCGTCCTTCTCCAGGACCTCCTGCCAGACACCTGCGATGAGTCGTTCGGCGTCGGTACGGGGTTCTTCGTATTGCGTCGGCGCGGCTGTGGGTTCCGGCAGCGCCTTGCGGTCGATCTTGCGGTTGGGGGTGAGCGGCAGCGCGTCGAGGAAGACCCACACGGTCGGCACCATGTGCGTGGGAAGTGTGGTGCGGAGGTGGCTTTGAAGAGGCGCGGGGTCCTCGTCGACGTCCGGCGCCACGACATAGGCCACCAGGATGTCGTTTTTCAGTGCTATGGCGGCATCCGTGACGGCCGGGTGTTCTTGGAGGGTGGTTTCGATTTCGGCGGGTTCGATGCGGTGGCCGTGGTGTTTGATCTGGTGGTCGGTCCGGCCGAAGTAGTCGAGCTGGCCGTCCGAGCGCCAGCGAACCACGTCACCAGTCCGGTACAGGCGCTGCCCTGGCCTGTGGGGGTCGGGGAGGTAGCGTTCCGCGGTGAGGGCTGGTCGTTGGTGGTAGCCGCGGGTGATGCTGGCTCCGCCGAGGTACAGCTCGCCGATGCTGCCGACGGGTACTGGGTGAAGGTTGTCGTCCAGGACGTAGGCCTGGGTGTTGTGCAGGGGTTTGCCTATGGGGGTTCGTTGGTCGGTGGAAGTCGTGAGTGCGTGGGTGGAGTAGGTGGTGTCCTCTGAGGGACCGTAGAGGTTGTTGACCGCTTTGATGTGTGGCTGGTCGTAGAGGGCGCGTACGAGTGCCGGGCTGAGTGCTTCCCCTGCCAGGTTGATGGTGGCGGCGGTGCGCGGCAGTGCTTCCGAGGTCAGCAGTTCCTGAGCGACCGAGGGCACGGTGTTGATCAACGTGATGTCACCGGGGTCGGTGACGATCAGATCCAGGGCGTTGTTTTCGGTGAGGGTGATGCTGCCGCCGATGGCCAGTGGGGCGAAGATCTCGTAGACCGACAGGTCGAAGCAGACGGAGGTCGACGCGAGGACGTTGGTGAGTTGGGCCTTGGTGAATGTGGTGGTTGCCCAGGTGATCATGGCAGCCGTGTGGCGGTGTTCGATCATGACGCCTTTGGGCAGTCCGGTCGATCCGGATGTGTAGATCACGTAGGCCAGGTTGTTGCTGATCGCTGTTGTGGTGAGCCTGGTTGCGGTTGCTGAAGCTTCGTCGATTCGGACTGTGCGCCATGGGCCGTCGTGGTCGTCGTTGGTGACAAGTGTGTTGGCGTTGGCGTCGTTGAGGATGTAGGTGATGCGGTCCTTGGGGTACGCCGGGTCTATGGGGACGTAGGCTGCGCCGGTTTTGAGCACGGCGAGCAAAGCGGTGATGAGATCGAGGGTGCGGGGGAGGCAGATGCCGACGAGGTCTTCTGGTCCGGTGTGGAGGTGGTGGGCGAGTTGGTTGGCGCGTTGGTCGAGCTCCCGGTAGGTCAGTTCTCCATCGGCGGCACGGACGGCGATCGCGTCCGGGGTCCGGTCGGCCTGCTCCTCGAACCATTCGTGCAACAACCGACTCGAGACCTGGGTTTGTTTACCCGGCGTCAAATCGGAAAGCAGTTCGACCTCACCGGACGGCATCACGGGCACGTCATGAATGCGCTGGTCAGGCGCGCTCGTCAGGGCGGACAGGAGCGTGCGGAACCGATCCGCGAAGCGTTGGGCTGTGTCAGCGGTGAACAGATCCGTGTTGTGGACCAGTTCGCCGCCGAGGCCGTCCGCGGTGGGTTCGAGCCGGAGAGTAAGGTCGAACTGGCTGGTGCGCTGATCAGGCCACAGTGGACTGGACACCACGCCGTCGATGTCCAGTGTCCCGAGCGGGTTGTCCTGGTGGACGAGCATGGCCTGGAACAGCGGGCTGCGGCTGAGGTCCCGGTCCGGCTGCAGTTGCTCGACGACCTTCTCGAACGGCGCGTCCTGGTGGGCGTACCCTGCCAGACAGGTTCGCCGCACTCGGTGCAGCAACTCGGCAAAGGTGGGATCGCCGCTCAGGTCCGTGCGGAGGACCAGTGTGTTGACGAAGAAGCCAATGAGGTTCGCCACGTCGGGGTGTTGCCGTCCGGTGACCGGGGAGCCGACCGCGATGTCGTCCTGGCCGGACATTCGGGCGAGCAGCACCTGGTACGCGGCAAGCAGCACCATGAACACCGTGACGCCCTCGGCTCGCGCGATGTCCTCGACACGCCCGGCCAGATCAGCACCGATGCGGACCGGACAGGCGGCACCGTTGAAAGTCTGGCGCGGTGGCCGTGGGAAGTCGGTGGGCAGTTCCAGCGGGACGGCACCGGCCAGCTGCGTTGTCCAGTAGGCGATCTGTGGATCCAACGAGCCATCGGCGAAACGGTCGCGTTGCCAGGCGGCGAAGTCGGCGTAGCCGATCTGCAACGGCGGCAGGGCGGCAGTTGTGCCGAGATAGTGTGTGCTGATCTCCCGCAGGAGGATGTCGAGTGACCAGCCGTCGGAGATGGCGTGGTGCATGCTGACGATCAGGGCGTGGTGATCGTCGCCGAGCCGGACCAGAAGAGCACGGAAGAGCGGGCCTTCGGCCAGGTCGAACGGAAGCTCTGCCTGCTGGTTCAGCAGGTCGCTCAACCGGCGGTCCTGCTCGGGTTCGTCGGTCAGGTCGATGTGGCTGAGCGCGAACTCGGCGTCGCTGTGGATGGTCTGGTGGTGTTGGTGGAGTGTGGTGCGGAGTGTTTCGTGGCGTTGGATGGTGGTGGTGATGGCGTTGTGGAGGGCTGTGGTGTTGAGGGGGCCGTGGAGG
>NZ_MTQO01000002.1 GCF_001984155.1 Actinosynnema sp. ALI-1.44 | reverse complement strand
GGTGCGACGTTCACCGATGACCTGACGAAGGTCCTTGACGACGCCGACTACCAGAACGACGGCGCGGCCGACCTCGGTGCGGTGTCCTATGTGGAACCGAAGCTGACCTGGACCGGTGATCTGGCCGTCGGCCAGACAGCGACCGTCACGTACTCGGTCAAGGTGAAGAACCCGAACACGGGAGACAACCTCCTGACCAACGCGATCACCTCGGACACGCCCGGGGGGAACTGCCCACCGGGGTCGACGGATCCGAAGTGCGGTACGACGACTCCGGTTTCGGGCCTGTCGATCGCCAAGGCCGTCGACAAGCAGTCGGCCAATCCCGGTGACACCGTGAAGTACATGGTGGT
>NZ_MTQO01000035.1 GCF_001984155.1 Actinosynnema sp. ALI-1.44 | reverse complement strand
GGCCACGCGGGTGACTTCGTCGGCGAAGGCGGAGAGTTGGTCGACCATGGTGTTGAGGGTGTTCTTGAGTTCGAGGATTTCGCCTCGGGCGTCGACGTTGATCTTCTGCGTCAGGTCGCCACGCTGCACGGCCGCGGCCACGGTCGCGATGCTGCGGACCTGGGTGGTCAGGTTGCCCGCCATGAAGTTCACCGAGTCGGTGAGGTCTCGCCATGTTCCGGCCACGCCAGGCACCTGCGCCTGGCCACCCAGAATGCCGTCCGTGCCGACCTCTCGCGAGACGCGGGTGACTTCGTCGGCGAAGGCGGAGAGTTGGTCGACCATGGTGTTGAGGGTGTTCTTGAGTTCGAGGATCTCGCCTCGGGCGTCGACGTCGATCTTCTGGGTGAGGTCACCCCTGGCCACCGCCGTCGCCACGGTCGCGATCTTGCGGACCTGGTCGGTCAGGTTGCCCGCCATCAGGTTCACCGAGTCGGTGAGGTCCCGCCACGTCCCCCCGACGCCAGGCACCTGCGCCTGGCCACCCAGTTTGCCGTCGGTGCCGACCTCTCGCGAGACGCGGGTGACTTCGTCGGCGAAGGCGGAGAGTTGGTCGACCATGGTGTTGAGGGTGTTCTTGAGCTCGAGGATCTCGCCACGGGCACCGACCGCGATCTTCTGCGTCAGGTCACCCCGCGCCACCGCCGTCGCCACCCGCGCGATGTCACGCACCTGGTCTGTCAGGTTGCCCGACATCAGGTTCACCGACTCGGTCAGGTCACGCCAGATCCCGACGCCGCCGGGGACCTGGGCGCGGCCGCCGAGGATGCCCTCGGTGCCGATCTCCCGGCCGACCCTGGTCACCTCGGTCGCGAACAGCGAGAGCTGGTCGACCATCCGGTTCACCGTCTGCGCGAGCTCCAGCACGTCCCCGTTGAGCGACCGGCCGTCGAACTCCAGGGGCATCCGCTGGGTCAGGTCACCCTCCGCGACCGACTTCAGCACGTGGTTGATCTCGACGGTCGGCTTGGTCAGGTGGTCCATCAGCTCGTTGACCACGTCCGTGGCGACACCCCAGCCGCCTGAACCGCCTACCGTGCGTAGCCGCTCGTGCAGCCCGCCGTCGGTCGCGACGCTGTCCCGGACCCGCAGCAGCTCGTTGACCAGCAGCTGGTTGCGCTCCGCGATCTCGTTGAACGCCGCGGCCAGCTTGGCCGAGCGGCCGTCGCCACCGGCGACGATCCGACGCCGGAAGTTGCCTTCACGCAGGTCCTCCATCGCGGCGAGTACCCGGTCGAGCGTCGCGTCCTCGCCATCCTGGCTGACTGAGCTGGCTGACTCCTGGTTGATGTGCGTAGTCACGGGTACTGCTCCTCGGATCGAGGCGACGTTCAGTGTCTAACCTTGCCATGTCCGGTCAGCGTCCGTGGCGCCAGCCGCTACGGTTTACGGTGAAGACGTTGTTGCCGAAGCGTCAGCGAGGTGCGGGATGACCGATGCAGCGGCATCGGCCCGTTCGGTCGTTGCCCAGCAGGGTGGCGCGATTTTTCTCGCCGAGGCAGGCGGCAGACTCTGCGGCAGTATGGACGTCGGCGCGACGGCCACCACCGTCGCCGAGCTCGCCAGCCCGGTGCTGGCCGAGCGCGCCGTCGTGGTGCTGCCCGCGTCCCGTGGCCGGTGGGAGTGGTGGTGCCACGTCCTGGACGGCCGCCCGAGCCACGGCAAGGTCCGGCGGCTGACCCCGTCGGTCGCTCCGGTGCTGGCCAGAGCCATGTTCGCGACGCAGGCCACGGTCAGGCAGGTGCCCCACGCCGAGGTCGAGGCCATTCCCGGCTCGCTGCGTGACGTGCTCGTCGAGCAGTCCGAGATCTGCGTGGTGCCGCTGGTCGCCGAGAACGACACGCCCGGGGTGCTGATCCTGGCGAGGGGCGAGACGCTGACCGAGTCGGACCACAGCGTCGTGTGCGAGTTCGCCCTCCGCGCCGGTGCGGCCCTCGGCGCCGCGGCGGAGCACGGCAGACAGCGCGCGGCGATCGAAGGCCTGGAGACCACGCTGCACCCGGCCGAGTTGCCGACCGTGCCGGGTGCGCGGATGGCCGCGCTCTACCGGCCCGCGGACGGGCCTTTGCAGGTCGGTGGCGATTTCTACGACGTGCACCCGCGTTCGGACGGCACGCTGCTGTTCCTGCTCGGCGACGTGTGCGGCAACGGCCCGGAGGCGGCGGCACTCACCGGCAGCATCCGGCACGCGCTCAACGCGTTGCACCTGGTGGAACGGGAGCCGCAGCGGCTGCTCGACCTGGTCAACCAGACGTTGCTCGCCACCGGGCGCAGCCGGTTCGCCAGCCTGGTCGTCGGCTCGCTGACCTCACGCGGCGCGGACACGATGCGCCTGGCGCTGGGTTCCGGTGGTCACCCGAGCCCGCTGGTGCTGCGTCGGGACGGCCGGGTGGAAGAGGTGATCATCTCCGGCATGCTGATCGGCGTGACCGCGGCGGCGAAGTTCGGGCAGGAACTGGTCGAGCTCAACCGCGGTGACGTGTGCCTGCTCTACACCGACGGGATCAGCGAGGCCAGGGGCGGCCCGACCGGAGACGAGATGTACGGCGAGCGCAGGCTGCACGACCTGCTGGCCGGCTGCGTGGGCACACCGCTCGACACCATCCTCGCCAAGATCAACTCGAGCGTGCGGGAATGGCTCGGCGGCAACGATCACGACGACATCGCGCTGCTGGCTATTCAGCCGTACTGATCGCGAGCGCGGCGAGCGCGTCCGGCACCGACGGGTAGATCGGCAGGACCTGCTCGAGCCCGGTGATCTTCAGCGGTCGGCTGATCGGCGAACTGCCCGCGACGATGCCCCACCTGATGTTGCGGCGTTCGGTCTCGTGATGCGTCTCGACCAGCGCCGAGAACCCGAGTGAACCCATGAACGTCACGCCGTCCAGGTCGAGCACGAAAGCGTCGCCGCTGGTCAGGGTATCGGCGAGGCGCGCACGGAACACGTCGGCCGACGCCAGGTCGATGTCCCCGGTCACGTGCGCGACGGTCACCGCCGACTCATGACGTTCCAGTTCGATCTGGACCACGTCGTTGTCGGACACCTTGTCTCCCTACTTCCGCCGTGTCTTCTGCGAGTGCCGCCGGAAGGCCCGCTGGAGCCACAAGGTCGCCACGGCGCCTGTCGCCACCAGCCAACCAGCGGTCGCCAGCCCAGGCCTCGGTGCCGCGGGCGTGGCTGTGGTCTGTCCAAGGTACCCCGGGTCACGATCCGGTTCAGGTTTGCCCGTCCGGTCTCCGGTCGCCGTCCAGGCCGCGACCAGCAACAACAGCCTGGCCACGAGGTAGATGAAGACGAACAGACCGATCACCGAGCCGAACGCCTTGCTGGTCGGGGAGCGGCCGAGCAGGCTCAGGTACAGGTTCGCGCCGATCTTGAGGATCTCGAACCCGACAGCCGCCGCGACCGCGGCACGCACGGCCTTGCGCTTGTTGACCTTCGCTCGGGGCAGCCGGACCAGCACCCAGAGGAAGACCAGCGAGTCGGCCAAGATCGCCAGCGGAACGGACAGCACGGACAGCACGGTGCCCGCCCAAGGCTGGTCGCTCATGCCGACCCACCCCAGGACCGAACTGTTGAGCCAACTGCCCACGGCTGTCAGCGTGAACGACACCAGCAGCGCGAGACCGAGGCTCACCAGCGACAACATGTCCCACAGGATGGTCCGGAAGAACGGCAGCGCCGGTCGTTCCAGCTCCCACATGGCGGTCAGGGCGTCCCGCAAGGCGTTGATCCAGCCCCAGCCCGCGTACAACCCGACTACCAGACCGAACACACCGAGCGAGGCGCGTTGGGTGATAACGCCGTCATAGATCTCAGTCGCGAACGAATCGAGGCCGGACGGCAGCGCCTGCACGATGGTCGTCCGCAGATCGGCGGTGATCTCCTTGTCGTCGGCGATCACGAAGCCCGCCACCGACAAACCGACCATCAGCACCGGCACGACCGACAGGACGCTGAAGTACGTGATCGCGGCGGCGTACTGGTAGGCGTTGTGTTCCACGTACCGGTCAATGGTCCTCACCAATTGGTCGAACCAGGCGTAACGGGTACGGAGCCGCGTGATCACGAGTCGATTCTCGCTGACGCGTGTAGTGATCATCACGAAGGGCACCCTGCGGACACACCTTCCATCCAAGGAGGTCTCACAATGTCAACGGGTGCGATCATCGCCATCATCGTCGTGGTGGTGCTGGTGGCCGTCGCCGCGGTGTTCTTGTTATTGCCGCGAATGCGCAGCCAACGTCTGCGCAGCAGGTTCGGTCCGGAATACGACCACGTCGTGTCGAGCAGGGACGACCGGCGTGCGGCAGAGAAGGAACTCACCGACCGCGAGCGGCGGCACTCCCAGCTGGATCTCCACCCCATCCCACCCGAGAGCCACGAGAAGTACCGCCGCGAATGGGCGCGGATCCAGGAACGGTTCGTCGAGGCGCCAGCCGAATCGGTCGCCGAGGCGGAGCGCTTGGTCAACATCGTGGTCGCGGATCTCGGGTACCCGGCCGAGGGCTACGACAGGCAGTTGGCTGACTTGTCCGTCGAACACGCGCGTGCGGTGGAGCAGTACCGCTCGGCGCACGACATCCAGTCGAATGCGGACGCGTCGACCGACGACCTGCGAAAGGCGATGGTCTCGTATCGCCACGTGATCGACGACTTGCTCGAACACAAGCCCCGGAAGGCGGTTCAACGCGCATGACCACAGCCGAACCCAGCGATCGCAGGCACAGGCAACCCGCGGAGTTCAGCGACGAAGCGCAAGCGGGCGCCACGGAGACGCGTGACCGTGCGGTCCGGCAGGCAACCCCGGAAAACACGGAACAACAACCTGGTGCTCGTGCTGAAAAAGCCCGGGCGCCGGAAGCGGGCGTGGCCGAGAACAGGGCCCCTGCGGAGAAGACCAACACCGCGGAGAAGGTAAGGCTGTTCGAGGAAACGGAAGCCGAGCGCTACCGCGTCCAATGGCGTGAGTTGCAGGCGGGTTTCGTCGACGAGCCACGGGCAACCGTGCGCGAGGCACAGACGTTGGTGAACCACATGGTGGAGTCGTTGACCACGCAGTTGGAAAACCAGAGACAGCAGTTGCACAGCGGCGCGGACACCGACGACACCGAGCGGTTGCGAGTGGTGATGCAGCGCTACCGGTCCCTGTTCGACCAGATGTTGTCGGTCTAGTACCGGCGCGCCTGACCCGGCTCACGTCGTTGATCGTTTTAGATCGACGACGTGAGCCGGAGTCGTCCTCCGACCGCGGCCGGTATCGCCGCGGTCGTGGTGTTGTTGCTGGTAGCGGTCGGTATCTGGTGGATCACCAGAGCGGAGTCCACGGCGGACCCGAAGGTCTTGCCGCAGCTGGACAGCCTCGGGGTCGCGCCGGCCGGTTCGATGAGCGGCTACAGCCGGGACCGTTTCCCGCACTGGGCGGGAACAGGCAACTCCTGCGACACCAGGGAAATAGTCCTGCAACGCCAGGGGGCGGACGTCCAGCGGGACGCCGAATGCCGCGCGGTGTCAGGCAAATGGACCAGTCCGTACGACGGCGTGGTGATGACGAAAGCGGCGGACGTCGACATCGACCACGTGGTCCCGTTGGCCGAGGCGTGGCGTTCCGGCGCGTCCCGGTGGACCGACGAGCAACGCAAGCAGTTCGCGAACGATCTGAACAACCCCCAGCTGTTCGCGGTGACGGCGGCGTCGAACAGGTCGAAGGGCGACAAGGACCCAGCGGACTGGAAACCACCGGCGAAGACCTACTGGTGCACCTACGCGGAGAACTACGTCGCGGTGAAGGCCCACTACAAGCTGACGGTGGACACGAAAGAACGCGACGGCCTGGCGGAAATGCTCGCCACCTGCTGACCGCCGTCAGATGGTGAACCGCAACGCGGACACCACCCGCGAAGCCAGATCCTTGTCACCTTTCAGCGTCGCGCCCGCGAAACCGGCTTCGGCGGGGAGCCGTCCGCCCGCCACCCGGGTGAAGAGTGTGGACGGGATCGACAGCGTCGCGGTCGCCGCACCCGGCAATGAGTCGACCACCGCCGCGCGGCCGTCCAGCAGAACGTGGATCTGCCGGGAAACTGGGCCCGTCAGGTCGAAGGTGACCGAAGATCCCTGCGGCGCCTGGGCTTTCTTGCCCACGATGTAGCCGAGCGCCGCGGTGATCTCGTCGATCGAGAGTTCCGCGCACGAGCCGGACTCGTTGCCGGGGATGCCGACCGCTTCCCGGATGTCCTGCTCGTGCATCCAGCAGTCGAACACGCGGATCCGCATGAACCGCGCGTAGGTGGCCTGGCCCGCCGGTGTCCATGACGGAGCGTTGAAGTCCTCTTCGGACATCGCGGTCAGCGCTTCCGCCCTTGTCGCGGTGATCTCGCGAAAGCGGCGGTGCACCTCGGCGGGGGACTGCTCACGCATCCACTGCACCCAGCACTCGTTCATCGCACCGATGTCGTTGTGCACGTAGGGAAGGTCCCGCACGGCGGGGTTCTTCGGCGCTTGCTGACCAGCCAGGCTCAGCTCGGTGCCGACGATGTGGGCGACGTTGTCCTGCACCGACCAGCCGGGCAACGACGTCGGCGCGGCCCATTGCTCGGCGGACAGGTCTGCCATGAGCTTGTCGATCGACGACCACTCGTCGACGAGGGTTCGTACCGTGTGCGCCTTGGTCATTCCGAATCTCCTGAGAGGTCGATGGTCTCACCGCGGTTGACGCTCACCCAGTTCCGGCCGCGGAAGTCCACGGCCGTCACGCCTGCTCCCGCAGGTGGGCACTGATCAGCGCGCGGACTCCGGCCGCTATCTCGTCGGCCGAGGCCAGCCGCACCTTGGCGATCAGGATCTGGCCCTGGATCTGGGCGAGGATCATCCCGGCGAGCCGCGCGGGGTCCACGCCGGCCCGCAGATCGGCCTGCTCGCACGCGGCCAGGAGGCGTTTCTCCCAGCGGTCGAAGACCGCGGCGACGTGCGTTCTCAGGTCGTCGTCCGTGGTCGACAGTTCGGCGGCCAGATTTCCGAACGGGCACCCGACGATCCGTCCGAAGCGTTCCTCGAACGCCCCCTGCACGTGGGCCACCGCTCCGGCGACGGCGTGGAGCCCCTGGTCCTCCGCCTCGTCGAAGCGCTGGTCGAACTGCGCCGCGTGCAGGTCGATCACCGCTTTGGCCAGGTCCGCCTTGGACGGGAAGAAGTGGTAGAAGCTGCCTTTGCGCACGTCGGCGGCCGCGCACAGGTCGGTGATCCCGACCGACGTGTAGCTGCGGGTCAGGAACAACTTCGCTGCCGAGCGGACGATCCGGTCCCGCGACACCACCATGGGTGGACCGTAGCCTGCGCTTGACTGACCGGTCAACTACGGACGCGAGGCGTCCGCATGGTCACGTCTGCTTCACTTCGCCTCGGTGGAGGTGTAGTGCCTGGCGGTCAGGTAAAGCCGCTGTGCCACATCGCGGCTGGTGCTCTCGCGTCGGCCCCGCGCTTTCCCGTCGTTGATCCGATGCCATTCGGCAACCGCCTCGTCGATGGCACGAATCGCTGCGCCCTCGTCCTGTGCGCAATCGAGCAGGCTCACCTCGATGCGGTCGCGCTCGGTGTACTTGGGTACGACGGCAGGTGCGGTTGATCCCTTGGTCGAGCAGATGTAGATGAAATCCAAGTGCCGCTTGTGGTCCATCTTGCATGACCCGCCGAGGTCCTCGTCGAGCAAGAAGTCGGGCTGCTCGATCCACCTGGTCTCGGTGGTCGAAAGCGACGTCGCCGCGCCTCGGGTTTCCAGTCCCGGAGTGGCCACCAGTTCGGCGATGAAACCCGTCTCACTGGCTATCTTCTTGATCACCACGTCGGTGGGGTCGTCCACGTCCGGGTCGAAGTGGCCGCCTGGGGAGACCCACAGCCCGTGCGGTGAGTTGATGTTCAGGTTGTGTACCAGGACGAAGAACTTGCCCGAAGTCCCCCGGTCGTGAACCAGAACGCTGGTGGCGGCGAACCCCAGTGTTCGACCTGGGGGTGTGCTCGTGTTCTGCGCGGCGAGGCGCCGATAGCCGATGAAGAGCCAGAGTTCGCTGACCGCGAGCACCAGGAGGGGAACGGCCAGATAAGCGTCGTTGTGGACCGGGCTTTCCGCGATGATCGTGGTTCCGACGAAGGTCACGAAGGTAAGGCCGAGCACGCCCAGTCGATCGGCAACGGACGTGTGCTGCTTGCCGCTGTTCCGGGCTGCCAGGTAGTGGACGGCGGGTACCGCCAACAAGATGATCCCGAATACCACCAAACCCGTGGTGCTGTAGATGCGGAGTTGGTCACGCATCCACGGCACCGGCAGGATCAGGATGGCGAAGACGATGTTCGAGCAGACGTTGAGAACCAGGTTTCGCAGGTCAGATCTGCGCTGGGAAGACGACATACGATTCACCTTTCGGCTGAGCTCTCATGCGTCAGGAAAACTCCCTGAGTACGTCGTCTATCTGGCGATGCAATTCCGGCAAGGTGCCGTTGTTGATGATGTGCAGGTCGGCCAGGGCGATGGGAATCGCTTTGTCGAGCATGGTCACCTCGAACTCGTCCCGCCTGTCCAACTCGTCGGCTGTCAGCGGCCGTATCGGGCGCTGTGCCACTCGGTATTTTCTGATGCGGCGCGATGAGTGAACCGCCAAGGTGACCATGGAGCCACCCAAGGATTCTTCCAGCAGTGTTCTTTCGGCTGCGCTGTACAGGCCGTCGATGACGACAATTCCCCCGGTTTGCCGAATGCTGATCACATGGGGTATCGAGCGCTTGGCCATGACGGCCATTCCCTCTTTGGCCCGCAAGTCCTCGCGGACAATCCTCTCGTTCTCCGGTGACACGGGCAGTTCGCGGCGCTTGACTTCATCGATCACCACTCCGCCGAAGTACACCGGGGTGTAACCGTATTTGCTCACAAGTTGCTCGGTCACCCGGGACTTGCCTGTACCCGCCAGTCCGACGACAGCGAGTATGGGGGGAGGCGTCAAGCTCATGGGCCTATCATCTCAGGGCTCCCTGCGCTAGCGTCGCGAGGTGTGCCAGAAGCGACCGCGGCTACTCTGGGTGACCACGAGACCGTCACAGCGTGGAACTTCTTTCACGAGTTGATCGATGTGCTCCCGGCTCGGTCGCCCTGCGACCTGGTTTTGGTGGCTCATCTACTACCGGATCGACCGCCTCTGCTGGACGCCTACGCGGCAACGGGCTCGCTGAAGGCGGTAATACCGATCGAGTACTCGACCGATCACGTCGTGTACGAACAGGCTCGCGCGGCCGGAATTCCGGTCACCGACTGGCAGGCCACACCGACGACAACCGGTCGAATACTGCAAACTGTGCGAGAGGTCCTGAGAACGAGTGACCGGTCGTTGCTCCTGATGGATATCGGTGGGTGGTGTTCCGCGGCGGCGGTGACCGCGCGGAGCGAATTCGGTGATCGATTGCTCGGGGTGGTCGAGGACACCGAAGCCGGGCATCGTGTGTACGAAAAGCTGAACCTGGATTTCCCGGTGGTCTCGGTGGCGCGCAGTCCACTGAAGGATGCCGAGGACAACTTGGCCGGGCATTCGGTGATCTTCTCGGTGGAACGTTTGACGAGACGCCTCGGGCGGCCTTTGTCAGGGTGCAGGGTGTTGGTACTCGGGTTCGGTAAAGTGGGGCAAGGAGTAGCCAGGGCCGCGCTCGGCAGGGGAGCGTCGGTTGACGTCTTCGACGTGCGCTCCGATCGCCGGGCGTTGGCATTGACCTTGGGGTACCGGATACCTGACCGTGCCATCGCGCTTCGCGAAGCGGACATCATTGTCGGCTGCACCGGCAACGGAAGTCTCCATGCCAGTGATCTTGCGAACCTCAGAGACGGCGCCATCGTGGCCAGTGGCAGCAGCAAGCGCCTGGAGTTCACATTTCCGGTACCGATCGAACGGAACTCCGGCTTACCTGACCGGATCGCGACGCTCACCACGCCGTCGGGTGGCCGCGCCCTGCTGGTCGCCGATGGTGAGCCAGTGAACTTCCTCGATGACGCGGTGATCGGGCCCGCACTTCGGCTTGTGCAGGGCGGGCTGCTCGCTGCCGCGGTGAGCGTCATCTCGCAACGGGCACCCAAGGGGATTTCCGACCTCGCCCCAGAGTTCCTGGAAACGGTCTCCGACACGTGGATCAAACACTATGTGCGCCCGGATGGGCTGTTGAAATAGCAGCGAACAGGGCCCGCGCGCAGAGCGCGGGCCCTGTTCCGTCAAGCTGTCACTGGCCGAAGCAGAAGGCTTGGCTGCCGACGCTGAAGCATTGGACTTGTTTGGTGGCGGTGCTGGCGTTGCCCGCTCGGTCGGTCACCTTCAGTTCGCTGGTGTAGGTGGTTTGTCGGTTGGGGTATTTGTGCGTCGTGGTAGCACCGGTCCCGGTCGTGCCGTCGCCGAACTTCCAGTCGTAGGTGGCGATGTCGTTGTCGGGGTCGGTGGAGCCGGTGCCGTTGAAGGTGCAGTTGTCCCACTGGCACTGCACGGTGAACGACGCCCTGGGTGCTTGGCCTTGTTGCTTGCCTGCGGTGACCTGTTTGGTTTCGGTGTCGGTCTTGCCTTCGTTGTCGGTGACAGTGAGTTCGACGGTGTAAGTTCCGGCCTGGCCGTAGGTGTGTGATGGGGTGACGCCGGTGCCGGTCTGGTTGTCGCCGAACTTCCAGGCGTAGGACGAGATCGAACCGTTCGGGTCACTGGAACCCGACGCGTCGAACGAACATGATGGCTCACTGGTGGAACAGTTCGCGGTGAACGCCGCCGTCGGCGCGCCCGGCTCACCAGGATCGCCGTACTTCTTGATCATCTCGTTGGCCCAGTCGCCCATCGTGCCGGTCAACCGGCCCCAGGCGCCGTAGCTGCCGCAGCCGACCTTGACCCAGGACGCGACGCCGACGATCACGCCGTCGACCACCATCGGGCCGCCGCTGTCACCCTGGCAGATGCCGTCGTGGCCGTCCTGGTACCCGCCGCAGACCATGTAGTCGTTGTTGAACGTACCGAACGAGCCGCAGGTGTTGCTGCCGTTCACGATCGGGTAGCTGGCCACCCGCTTGAGGTGGCCGAACTCGTTCTCGCCGTCGCGGATCCGGCCGTAGCCCAGGAGCAGGGCGTTCTTACCCGGCTGGGTCAGTGCCGAGTCGCCCGACGCGGCGACGCGCGGGTACTTGTAGCCCGCGGGCACCGGGATGTCGGTCTCGGTGACCACGATGCCGACGTCCCAGCCGGTCTGCCAGCCGTTCGGCGGGTCGTAGTTCGGGTGCTGCAGGTATTCCTTGACGGCGATCTTCGTGCCGCCACCGACGGTCAGGTCGTCGGCGCCGTAGTACATCGACTTCGCGCCTTGGCCGTCCTTGCAGTGCGCCGCGGTCACGATGACCCGTTTCGCGACCACCGCGGCCGTACACGTCTGGCCCATCGGGCGGGCGCCGCCTTCCCGCAGCATGGCGATGATGAACGGGTAGTCCTTCACGAACGCCTTCTCGCCGCCGACGATCTGGGTGTGCGGGCCGCCCCCGGCGTCGGGGTCGGGGGCGGTGTCGGTCGGGTTGATCGCCTGCGGCGCAGGGGAATCCACCGCCGGGGCTGCCGACGACACACCGGGTACCAGCGTGGACAGGGCCATGGCCAACCCGGAGACGCAACCGAGCCATGCTCTCTTACTTCGCATCATGCTCCCTCGCGTGAGCGGCCCACCGTGCGCAGGGAGGGACACGGTGCGGCCGACCACTCGAGCATCAGCAGTGGCCCCAGCCGAAACAATCAAGGTATCTATCCGTATCCATACGGCTTTAATGCGTATCAGCCGCTGGCCGGACGACCCGAATACGGTGCGATGCCCGGCGGTTTCGCCGGACACGGGGCAGACGACCGGCTCGCCCAGGTGGAGGTCCGGTACCGCACCCAGGGACAGGGCGCGGGCCGATGTGGCCTTCGCCGCGCTTGTCGCGACGAAGGCCACATCGGTCATCTACCCCGGTCAGACACCTGCGGTCTGGCGAATCCAGGTGCGGATGGTGGAGCTCACCACGGTGTTGTAGCCGCCGAAACCGCTGCCGTCGGTCGGCTTGTTGCCGATCGAGCAGACGCCGATCAGCTCGCCGGACGAGTTGATCATCGGGCCGCCGGAGTCGCCACCGGAGGTGTCACCGTTGTTGCGGATGCAGGCGATGTCACCGAAGTTGGTGGCGCAGTTGAGCTGGGTGACGCTTCCGTTGGAGGTCTTGAGGTTCTCCGGCAGGTTCGTCCAGTTCGAGTTCTGGTAGCCCCAGCCGTAGACGCGCTCGGTGGTGCCGACCCGCAGCGATCCCTGCGCCGCCACGCGCAGGTACGTCGCGTTGACGTCCCTGGACAGCTGGAGGATCGACACGTCGTTGTTGCCCGGCGCGTTGATCACGCGGCTGACGGTGGCCGTCGTGCCGCCGGACGAGCGCGTCAGCGAACCGATGCGGACGTTCAGGTTCGGCGAGCCGACGCAGTGCTTGGCCGTGATCACGTAACGCGGCGCGATGATCGACGCGGTGCAGGAGAAGCTGCTGCCGGTGTGCAGCGCGGCGATGTACGGCACCGGGGAGGTGACGCGGCTGCCGCCCACGATCGCCGTCGACGGACCGGGCTTCTCGCCCTCGGCGATCGGCCGGACCAGTGTGCTCTGGTCCGCGATCCCGTCCGGTGTCGTGGTCTGCGCGCCGCCGGCGCTCAGCGCCGCGGTGCTGAACGCGAACGCCGCCGCCACGGTGACCACCGTGGCGCGCTTCAGCAAGGTATGCATTTACTCGGATCCTCTCAACGAAAATGGAGAACGCAGGGGAGTTCGTCGAATGGAAAAAGGAGTTCCGCAACATCCCATGTTGTTTGTTGCCGCTTGATGCTAGGCAGGTTTCGACGCTCACGGCCAGTGCCTCGTTTTCACACGGACCGTGGCGAAAACTGTGATACGAATCCGTATGAACAAGGCGATTCGGCCAAACACTAGGTATGCGGTGCGCTAGCGATAGGTAGTGCGCCGCGTGGTCGCCCCGAGTGGTGGCACACTCGGGTGGTGAAGTGGACAAAGGACGCACTCTGGGCAGGCGTGGTGCTGGTCGGCGTCTACGTGCTGACTGTCCTGCAGGGACCGCCGCTGGAGTTCTCCGGCTTTGTCCTCATTGTCCTGACGTGTGCGCTGCTTGCTCTCCGGCAGCGTTTTCCGATATGGGTCGCCTTCGGGACGATGGCGGGCTGCGGGATCTACTACCCGTTCGCGGGCAGTGCCGGGCCGTTGCTGGCGGCATTCGTGATCGCGTTGTACTCCGTCGCCGCGACCGGCCGCATCGTTGTCGCGATCGGCATCGCCCTGCTCGCGATGGTCGGGATCGTGCTCGGCGAGGCCGCGAGTCCGGCGCGGCACCTCGACGACATCTCGATGTTCATGCTGGTGGGCTGGTTGGTCGCGGTGATCGCTCTGGGAGCGGTCAGCCACGGCAGGCGCGCACTGGTCGCGGAGGCGGAGAAACGGGCCACGTCGGAAGAACGGCTGCGGATCGCGCGGGAGTTGCACGACGTCCTCGCGCACAACATCTCGCTGATCAACGTCCAGGCCAGCGCCGCACTGCACCGTTCAGGCAAGGAAACCGAGGCGCTCGGCGCGATCAAGCAGGCCAGCAAGGACGCGCTGAGGGAGCTCAGGGCCACTCTCGGCGTGCTGCGCCAGGTCGACGAACAGGCGCCGACCAGCCCGCCGGGGCTCGGTCAGCTCGGCGACCTCGTCGAGCGCACCAGGGCGACCGGGCTCGCGGTGACGGTCGACGGCGAGCCGAGGGCGTTGCCCGCGGACGTCGATCTGGCCGCGTACCGGATAATCCAGGAAGCGTTGACCAACGTGACCAGGCACGCGTCGGCGCGTGCGGTGACCGTGCGGATCCAGTACGACGACAAGGACATGTTGGTGCTGATCGACGACGACGGCCGGAGCGGCGAAGTGAAGCCGGGCAACGGGATCCGTGGCATGACCGAACGGGCGCGGTCGGTCGGCGGTGACCTCACCGTGCGCGGCGACGCCACGGGAACGCGGGTGTCGGCCCGCCTGCCGATCGGGGGTGAGCGGTGATCAAGCTCCTGCTCGCGGACGACCAGCGACTCGTCCGCGCCGGGTTCAAGTCCATTCTGGACGGTGAGGACGACGTCGACGTGGTCGCCGAGGCCGCCAACGGCACCGAGGCCATCGCGTTGACCCGGTCGGCACGGCCGGACGTCGTGCTGATGGACATCCGGATGCCCGAACTCGACGGGCTGGCCGCGACCCGCGAGATCGTCCGGGTCTCGGACGCCAGGGTGATCATCCTGACCACGTTCGACCTCGACGACTACGTCTACGGCGCCCTGCGCGCAGGCGCCAGCGGGTTCCTGGTCAAGGACACCGAGCCGATGGAGCTGATCCACGCCGTGCGCGTGGTCGCCAGGGGAGACGCGCTGCTGGCACCGGCCGTGACCCGCAAGCTGATCGCGGAGTTCGCCGGTCGCGTCGACCGGCCCGCGCCGAGCCCACGGCTGAACTCGCTGACCGACCGCGAACGCGAGGTGATGGTGCTGGTCGCGGCGGGCCTGTCCAACGACGAGATCGCCGCGAAGCTCGTGCTCAGCCCGGCGACGGCGAAGACCCACGTCAGCCGGATCATGACCAAGCTGGGCGTGCGCGACCGCGCCCAGCTCGTCGTACTGGCCTACGAGTCGGCCATGATCACGCCTGGGTGGATGTCAACCCGGGATGTAGGGGATCGCCATTAGGGAACAACTCCGGTCGTACGCGTAGTGCCCGCTGTCGCCCGACGACCGCAACCTGGTGCGTAGCCGACTCTGTGCGGCGTGAACACATCGAAACCGAGCCGGTTCGAGCGGCTGGCTGTCTGGGCGAGGCGACGCCGCTGGCTCGCCGTGATCCTCTGGGTGGCGGCGCTGGCCGGGATCACGCTCGCCGCGCAGGCGGTCGGCAGCGACTACCACAACGACCACACCATGCCGGGCACCCAGTCCCAGCAGGTCGCGGACATGTTCCAGGGGCGCGAGGCAGGCGCTGTCCAGGTCGTCGCCGAGGGCGACCTGACGAGGTTCCCCGCCGTGCTGGACAAGCTCCGCGACCTGCCGCACGTCGCCGCCATCCAGGAGCCACAGGCCAACGGCGACATCGCGTTCGCGACCGTGACACTGGACGCCAAGGAAGTGCCCAAAGAGGACATCCGCCGGATCGTCGACACCGCCAAGTCCACGGACCTGCGGGTCGAGCTCGGCGGTGACCTCGTCCGCGGCGCCGAGGAATCCGCGGGCGGGGGCGCGGAGGGCGCGGGGATGCTGGCGGCGCTGGTGATCCTGGTGCTGATGTTCGGCTCGCTGCTGGCCGCCGGGCTCCCGCTGATCACCGCGGTCTTCGCGGTCGGCGCCACGGTCGGGATCATCATGCTGGCCTCGCACCTGGTGGACCTGCCGGACTACGCGCCACCGGTGATGATCCTCGTCGGACTGGGTGTCGGCGTCGACTACGCGCTGCTGATCTTCGCCAGGTACCGCACCGAACTGCTCGCGGGCGCGGACCGTGACACGGCCGCGAGCCGGGCGTTGAACACCGCCGGGCGGTCGGTGATGTTCGCGGGGTGCACGGTGATCATCGCACTGCTGGGGCTGCTGGCACTCGGGCTCGGGTCGTTGCAGGGGCTCGCGCTCGCCGTGACGTTGACCGTCCTGCTGACGCTGGTCGCGTCGCTGACACTGTTGCCTGCGTTGCTTTCCCTGCTGGGCAGGCGGATCGAGAAGGCCGTGCTGCGCAAGGCGCACAAGCCGCACGGCAATCGGTGGCGTGCGTGGGCGGCTGGGATCCAGCGGCGCCCGTGGCCCGCACTGGTCCTCGCGGTCGCCGCGCTCGCGGCGTTGTCGTTGCCCGCACTGGGCATGCGGTTGGGCTTCGCCGACGCCGGTACCGAATCGCCGAGTTCGACCAGCCGTCAGGCATACGACCTGCTGGCCAAGGGATTCGGTCCCGGTTTCAACGGACCGCTGATCGTCGTCGCGCAGGGCGACGAACAACCACGGCTGCCCGAAGTGCTGGCAAACACGCCTGGCGTGGCCGAGGTCCTGCCGCCGCAGCAGACTCCGCAAGGGACTGTGGTGGTGCTGTACCCGACAAGCGCGCCGCAGGCCAAGGAGACCAACGACCTCGTCGTGCGGCTGCGCGACGACGTTCTCCCATCGCTGCCCGGCAGCACGTTCCTGGTCGGCGGTGCCACGGCCGCGGCGGACGACTTCGCCGAGGCGGTCAGCGACCGGCTGCCGCTGTTCGTGCTCGTCGTGGTCGGCCTGTCCGCGCTGTTGCTGCTGGTGGTGTTCCGGTCGATCCTGATCCCGCTCAAGGCCGCCGTGCTCAACCTGCTCAGCATCGGAGCGTCCATGGGCGTGGTCACGCTCGTCTACGGCGAAGGGCTCTTCGGTGTCCAATCGGGACCGATCGAGGCGTTCGTCCCTGTGCTGATCTTCGCGATCGTGTTCGGCCTGTCCATGGACTACGAGGTGTTCCTGCTGTCGCGGATGCACGAGGAGTGGCGCCGGACCGGCGACGCGGCTCACGCCGTCCGCGAAGGCATGGCGGGCACCGGCAGCGTGATCACGGCCGCGGCGGCGATCATGATCGTGGTGTTCGGCGCGTTCCTGTTCAGCCCGGACCGGATGCTCCAGCAGTTCGGCCTCGGCCTCGCGGTCGCCGTCCTGCTCGACGCGGTCGTGATCCGCTGCCTGATCGTGCCCGCGGTGATGCGCCTGTTCGGCCAGGCGGCGTGGTGGCTGCCACGTCCGGTCGACCGCAAGTTGCCCCGGTTGGCGCTTGAACCCGGCTGACAGGCGGCAGAAATACCCACCCGGCGGACCGGCGATTGCGACTACCGTCTGCGGGTGCGGACAAGTGGTGCACGCGGGGAGACGATGGGGTCCGCGGAACGGGAACTGCTCAGCACGGGTCTGCGGTACGCCCTGGGGTTGAGGCTGGTCGTGGTCGCCATGGCCAGCCTGGTTTCCCTGCTGCTCGAACCGGCGCCGCGGCCCGCGTTCGCGGCGGTCGTGGTGGTCGCGCTGAACGGCTGGAACGCGTGGTACGCCTACCGCCGGGTGCGTGGTGGCGGCAGCCTGCTGACCGTCGCGGATGTCACGGTGATGTGCGCGGTCTGCCTGACCCAGGTCTGGACCGCCACTCCCGAGACTGCCTCAGGCATGAGCTGGGTCCTGGTGACCGCCGAGATCACCCTGGTGGCCTACCCGTGGCAGATCGGCGCGAAGACCCTGGCCGCCGCCACGGTGCTGATCATGGGTGCCTACCTGGCCGGAGGGGCGCTGGCCACCCCGGAGAACTGGGCGGCGACCGTGCCGGTCCAGCTCTGGATGGTCATGGAGGCGGCGCTTTCCTTTGCGTTGTACCGGTTCGTGCGGCGTGGCGCACGCAACGCCGACCGGCTGGTCGCCCGCAACGAACAGCTGCGCCTGCAGGCGGCCGTCGCCTCGGCCAGGCGCGACGACGAACGGGAGTACCTCGCCGCCCTGCACGACACGGCTTCGGCGACACTGCTGATGGTCGGCGCGGGCGTGGCCACCAAACCCGAACGGTGGTTGTCCGACCAGGCGGCCCGCGACCTGGAAGTCATCCGCGGCCGGGAGGACGTGCCCGCCGGTCAGGTCGATCTGCTGGACATGCTGCGCGAAGTCAGCGACCGCACCCCGCTGACCGTCCGGTGGCAGGCCCAGCGGGCGGTGACCGTGCCCGCGGTCGTCGCGATCGCGTTGTCCCGCGGCACAAGGGAAGCGTTGACGAACGTGGTCCGGCACGCCGCGGTCGACACCGCCGAGGTGCGTGTGCGGTCCAACGGTGACACCGTTACCGTCGAGATCGTCGACGAGGGCTGCGGATTCGACGCCGCCAGCGTGCCCGGCAACCGCTTCGGCGTGGCGCGCTCGCTCGTCGAACGGATGTCCCGGATCGGCGGCACCGCCGAGATCACCAGCGAACCGGGGCACGGCACCACCGTGCGCCTGGAAAGCCCGATGGCCGTCAGGCAGTCCGGCGGCGGCGACGCGGACATCATCGCCAACCGGTTCCTGCGCGGGCTGCGCTGGGCGCTCGTCGCGATGAACCTGGTCATCCTCTACGGCCTTGACCTGCCGAAACTCCTGTCCAGTACGGACGCGTACACCACGGTCGTCCCGCAGTACCTCGCGCTCGGCCTGGGGACGGCCGTCTCGCTGTGGGCGGGGTTCGCCACCTGGCGCGGGTTCGAGCGGATCCCGGGGCGCTGGCCGCTGGTGGTGCTGGTGTTCGCCGTGTCGGTCCTGGCGACCCAGACCGCGCTCCCGGAACGGCGCCTGGGCATCGCGCACTGGTCCGAGGGTGACATCGCGTGGTCGCTGGCCCTGCTGTTGCTGGACGAACGCGCGGCGGTGTTCATCGGTGTGGTGGTCGCCCAGTACACGTTGACGTTCGTCCACGTGACGATCGGCGGCACCAGCGCCGTGACCGTGGCGGGTGCGGTGAACGCGACCGTTGTCGTGCTGGCGTACCAGATGGCCGTCGGGATGATCGCGACTGTTCTGCGTGGGATCGCGGTATCCGCCGCGCGCATCGCCCGTGACGAGGAGGAACTGCGGACCTCCGAGGCTGTGGCCGACCAGTTGCACGACGACCGCAAGGAACGCTACGCCCTGGTCGCCGACACGACCGCGCCCCTGCTGGCGGGCCTGGCATCCGGCGAACTGGACCCCGGGGACGTCGCGGTCCGCCGACGGTGCTCGCTGGACGCGGCGAAGATGCGACGGCTGTTCGCGGAAGGCGCGTCCGATCCGCTGCTGCACGAACTGCGCGGCTACATCGAACTGGCCGAACGAAACGGTGTCTCGGTGCGGTTCGCCGAACGAGGCACCAGGCCGACCGTGCCGCCCGACGCACGCCGGGCGTTGACGGAACCGGCGGTGGCCATGCTCGCCACCGCGGTCCGCGTGGCACGGGTCACGGTGGTGGGGACGGGGGAGTCGGTGACCGTGAGCGTGGTGTCCGACTCGCCGCCCGAGGCCGTGCCGTCGACGGAGTTCGCCGGGATCACGACGTCGACCGTGCTGAGCGGATCGCAACTCTGGGTCGAGGTGACCTGGATGAGGGGTGAACGACTGTCACCGGCCGCGCCGGGCGATTCGTAACGTGTTCTCATGGGGATCAAAGTCGGTGTCGTCGAGGACCACCCGCTCTACCGCTCGGCCCTGGTGCGGTTGGTCGAGGGGGCACCGGACTTCGAACTCGACGCGGCCGCCGAATCCGTCGACCGGTTCGCGGCCGTCCGGCGGCACCGCGACTCGGTCGTGGCACTCGACCTGAACCTGCCCGGTGTCAAGGACGCGGCGGCGGTGATGGCGATCGTCGCCATGGGCCACCCGGTCCTCGTGGTCAGCGCCCACGCCGAACAGCAGGACGTGCTCGGGGCGTTGGCGGCCGGTGCCCGCGGTTTCCTGTCCAAGGACGCCGACGGCGCCGAACTGCTGCGGGCGTTGCGGCAGATCGCGTCGGGGGACAGCTACATCTCGCCCGTGCTCGCCTCGTACATGCTCGACGCCCACCGCGGCAGGCACGTGCTCGAACTGTCCACTCGGGAACGTGAGGTGCTGTCGCTCGTCGCGTCCGGCGAACGGGACCAGGACATCGCGGACGAACTGGCGATCAGCATCCGGACCGTGCGCTCGTACCTGGACAGGATCAGGGACAAGACCGGTCAGCGCCGCCGCTCGGAACTCACCCGGTACGCGATCGAGCAGGGCGTGCTCGGCCGCCGCTCGGCGTGACTGCCGACTACAACCAGTCGGGGCTGACCACGAGCCTCCCGTCCGGCCCGACGGCCAGCGGCAACCCGGTGTCGGTGACGTGCACCTCGGTGATTCGACGGACCGACTCGGCGTATCCGGCGGCGGTGGTGCGCTGGTCGGGCGTGAGGCCGTCGGGTGGTTCGGGGACGGCCAGGTCAGCGAGGGCTTGCTCGGTCGCGGCGCTGTCCGCCTGCTTCGTCGACGTCGTCGTCACGAGCCTGTCCAGCAGCCGATCGGCGAACGACGACGCGGGGCTGCGCAGCTCGGCCAGTCCGCTCGCGGCGATTCGTGCCCTGTCCTGCGGATCCACGGCGGCGACGGCACGCAGCCAGCGCCCGGCCATGGACGTCTGCCAGTCCACCAGCCGGGTCAGGGCGGCGCGGTCGTCGCGTTCGGCGGCGGCCAGTGCCGCGGTGATGGTCCGTGTCATCGGGGCTGGTTGTTCCAGTTGTAGTCGCTGATCTTCCTGCCGTCCACGTCGAAGTCGTCGCTGCCCGAGAACGGGTGCGCGCCGGTGCTGTACGCCTCCAGCCTCTTCTGCATGCCGCCCTGGGTGTCGACGCCACGCTGGTGCCCGCTGACGATCGTGGTCGCCTTCTCCCACGAATGGTCGCGTTCCATCGGGATGTCGAACATGAACGGCATGCCCGTGTCCTGCAGCCAGCCCCAGCTCATCGGGTCGTACGAGCCGAGCGTGGCGGTTTCCTGGATCTCCGGGCGGAGGTCGGCGGTCGCTTTCTCGAACACCGGCGCCATCCGGTTGTAGTCCTCGTGGAAGTCGGCGAGGGTCACGTTCGGCAGGCCCGCGTAGTGCTGCTCGTACATCGCGGCGATCGCTCGTGGCAGGTCGAACCTGATGTGCGCCTCCATCGACGGCAGCAACGCGTTGCCGATCTCGTGTGCCTGCGTGCGGATCCAGCTGCCGTCGTTGGAGGACTCGGCGGCGGCGAAAGCCGCCTGCCAGTTGCCCTCCACCTTGTCCTTCTGACCGGCCCGCCACGCCTCCAGGTTCTGGTGGTAGGTGGCGTGGAAGGAGATGACCTCCTGCATCTTCATCAGCGGGTACTGGTAGGCGCCCGCGTCGATCGCCTCGAGCTCGTGCTTGGTGACGAAGTGGTACACCTTGGCGAACCAGTACTTCATGTCGCCGCGCAGGGACTCGGCCGTCACCAGCTGCTCGGCGGCGATCGCCACGCACCGCGACCGCAAGGCGTTGAACGTGGCGATGGGATTGGCGGGCAACGCCTCCGGCTTGGGGTTGCCCGAGAACACGACGTGACCGGCCGACGCCGGGATCGCCGTCAGGTGCTCGTGGCCGCCGTCGATCCGGGTCTGGTTGCCTTCCTGGTCCGTCGTGGTCGTGTCGACGGCGACCGGCCCGAGGACGTTCGGCTCACGCCGCACGGCCAGCACGCGCTGGATCGGCTGGGACTCGCTGGCCCCGCTCAGGACACCGGCGACCGCTCGGTTGCCCGCCTGCCCCAGCAGGTTCAGCACCGGGTGCGCGCGACCGGCCTCAGTGGACGCGGCCGGGCCTTGGTCCGGTTGTCGGTCATGCGTGTGCACGTGTGTTGCCTCCCAGCGCTACCAGCCAGAGTCTGCCGGTGCCGTGCCGTGGGGGACATGCCCGAAAGGGTGGACGGACAGGTCCACCATGATCGCCGGGCGGGCCATCCGCGAAAAGCGATAGGGTCGGGCGAATGATCGACGAGATCGACAAGATCGTCAACCGGTACCTGTCGGTCGCCGACCGGCTGCTGCCCGGCCGGATCAGCGGTTTCTACCTGGTCGGGTCGGCGGCGCTCGGCGCCTGGCACCCCGACACCAGCGACATCGACTTCGTCGCGGTCATGACCGGCCCGGCGACACGGCTGCGCGCGCTGCACATCCTGGGCAACCTGGCGACGGCCGGACGCGCGTTGGTCAAGCGGCAGACCACCATTCCCGGCACCATGAACGGTGTCTTCGTCGCTGCGGACGACATCGGCAAGCCCGTCACCGAGATCCGGCCGATCGCGTCGCACAGCGGCCGCTCGTTCAAACCCGGCGTGGCCTTCGACGTCAACCCGGTCATGTGGAAAGTGCTACAGGACAAAGGAATCACCATCCGCGGCGGCGAGCCGTCCACCCTCGGCCTCGATCCGGAACCCCGAAAGCTGCGGCAGTGGAACCTCGACCAGCTCGACGGGCATTGGCGATCTTTCGCCGAGCAGTGCCTGTCGGCCCACCCGCCCCGCAAGCCGCTGCGCACCGCGCACGAGACGGCCGCGGCGCGGGTCACCGGCCCGCCGAGGCTGCACCACACGGCCGCGACCGGCGAGATCATCTCCAAGGACGACGCGGTGCGCTACGCCGCGGACACGTTCGGTGTGCGCGTCCAAGACCTGGAAAACCCCAGGCAGATCGGCGAATTCATGCTCGAGGTGATCGACGACGCCACTCGGGAGTCTTTTCGCCGTCTCGGACGTTGACCGAGTATGCCCGTTTTGATCCTGGTGTTGCTGGCCATGGCCGTCGAGATCACCGTACTGGTGCTGATCGGCTCGGCGATCGGCGTGCTGCCCACGATCCTGCTTGTGGTCGCGGCCACAGTGCTGGGTGTCGTGCTGCTGCGCCGCGAGGGAACGCGGGCGCTGACGGCGTTCCAGAGCAAGGTCCGATCCGGACAGCAGCCGCAGGGCGAGATGCTCGACGGCGTGCTGATCGCCGCCGCCGGGATCCTGGTGGTGCTGCCCGGGTTCGTCAGCGACGTGCTGGCGATCGCCCTTTTGTTCCCGCCGACGCGGGCGCTCGTGCGCAAACGCGTGCTAAAACGGGCTGAAGAGCGCGCGCGTCGCTACCGGGAGAACGGCCCTGGCCAGGTCTTCGTCATCGACGCGCAGCCCTGACGGCCGTTCAGTTGTAGAAGAGGGGGCCCATGACCGTCAATCGCCAGGTCCGGCTGCGATTCGAAACCGGCGCTGTCGAAGCGCAGACGCACGTCAACCTGTCCGCGGTCCGCAGTGACGGGCGCTACCTGTGGATCGCGGGCGACGAGACCGCGACCATCGAACGGCTGACCGCCGACGAGATCGGCCACCCGGCCGAGTACGCCGAGCACGTGACGTTCCCGTTACCGGACGTGATCAGGCTGCCCGGAGAGGCGGACGAAGAGGTCGACGTCGAAGGGCTCACCCGCGTCGGGCCGTACCTGTGGGCGGTCGGATCGCACAGCGCGAAGCGCAAGAAGCTCAAGCGCGAACACTCGGACGCCAAGTCGGCCAAGCGGTTGGCCAACGTCAGCGCCGAGCCCTCCCGCCGGGTCCTCGCGCGACTGGCGATCGAGAACGACGAGCCGGTGGCGCGGACCAGCGACGGCCACACCAGTGCGGCGCTCGGCCGTCCCGGCCTGATCGACCTGTTGGATGACGACGACCACCTGGCGCCGTTCCTGGCGATTCCCGGTAAGGACAACGGGCTGGACATCGAGGGGATCGCCGCTGCCGGGGAGCCAGGCCAGGAGCGCGTCTTTCTCGGGCTGCGCGGGCCGGTGCTGCGCGGCTGGGCGGTGATCTTGCAGCTCGCGCCGCGTGCGGACGGCAACGAGCTGGAGCTGGAGAAGGTCGACGGCGACCGGTACGTGAAGCACTTCCTGGACGTCGACGGGCTCGGCATCCGGGATCTGTGCGTGCACGGTGACGACTTGTTGATCCTTGCCGGTCCTTCGATGGATCTGGACGGGCCCGTGCGGATCTACCGGTGGCGGGACGCCGCGGACCTCAAGGCCGCCGACGTCGTCCACCGGGACGAGTTGGAGCGGGTGCTGGATCTGCCTTTCGGGGAGGGGGATGACCACGCCGAGGGGATCGCTTTGTTGCCTGACAACGAGTTGCTCGTCGTCTACGACAGCCCCGCGCAGAGCCGGTTGACCGAGCCGGGCGTCGTGCTCGCGGACGTGGTGAGCCTTCCGTCCTGACCAGGGCGGTTGGTGCTACGCACTGTCGTTGCCGTCGCGCAGGTTCCGGATCATGCTCCGCATGATCCGGAACGCGTCGGTCTGCTCCGCCTCGGTCATCCCACCCAGCATCCTGACCTCCACCGACCGCACCGCCGCCGTCGCACGCTCCAGGCTCCGCCGTCCGCGAGGTGTGAGCCGCGCGGGAAGCGCCTTCCCCACAGGCGCCGCCGCGGGCCTGGTCACGTAGCCGTCTCGCTCCAGCGCCTGCAGTAGCACGTTCATCGTCTGCCGGGTCACGAACGCACCTCGCGCGAGCTCGGAGTTCGACAAACCCGGCCGCTGAGCCAGCAACTCCAGACAGGCGTAGTGCGTCACGTTCATCCCCAGCGGCCGTAGCACCTCCTCCATCGCCGCGCGCAACGCGCTCGACGCCTCCTTCAGCAGATAGCCCAGTGACGTGTTCAGGTCGACACCGCCTTGACTCATGTCAGTATTCTGACATACAGTCGGACGTGTCAGAAGACTGACACGTAAAGAAGGAGCAACACCGTGCCCGCCACCGGCCCCGACTTCATCTCACTACAAGCGCGCGACCTCGTCACGTCACAGGCGTTCTACGAGCGCTACCTCGGCCTCGTCCGCTCACCGGCCGGACCTCCGCACGCGGTCGTGTTCGACACGAAACCCATCGCGTTCGCCCTGCGCGACATCATTCCCGGCACCGACCTCGCCGCCGCCGCCCGGCCCGGCATCGGTGCCGCGATCTGGCTGCACGCCACCGACGTCCAAGCCATCCACGACGCCCTCGCCGCCGACGGCCACACCATCGTCACCGCGCCCGTCGACGGCCCCTTCGGCCGGACGTTCACCTTCGCCGACCCCGACGGCTACCAGATCACCCTCCACGACCGTGTCTGAGGCGGGCATCCTGGTTTTCGGGGCCACCGGAGCGCTCGGTCGCCACGTCCTGGACGCGCTGGTCGTCCGGGGAACCAGTCCGGAAACGATCACCGCGGCCGGCCGGAACCAAGTGCGCATCGGGGAACTCGCGTCCGCCGGGTTCGGCACCGCCGCCGTCGACCTGTCGGATTCGGCCGGCGTCGCGGACCTGGTCGCCAGGCACTCCGACATCGTGTTGATCTCGGGCAGGGATCCGGATCGCCTTGCTCAGCACGAGTCGGTCATCGAGGCCGCGAGGAACGCGGGTGTCCGGCACGTCTACTACACCAGCGGAGTCCGGGCCGACGATGACCGGTTCGAGATCAACGCGGACCACCGGGCCACGGAGAACGCGCTCATCGCTTCCGGCGTGACGTACACGATCCTGCGGAACACCTGGTACATCGAGAACTACATCCAGGCGCTGGCAGGCCCCCGCTTCACGGGCGTTCTCGCCGCGGCGACCGGTGACGCCGTCGTCGCGGCAGCAAGCCGGAAAGACCTTGCTGAGGCTTTGGCCGCTGTGGTCACCACTGATGGGCACGACAACGTCACCTACAGCCTCTCGGGCGACAAGAACTTCACCTACGCCGATATCGCCCAAGCGATGGCGGTCGTGCTGAACCGAGAAGTCACGTACCGGCCTGTCACTCCCGACGAGTTGCGGGCAGCGCTCATCGGTTCCGGGATGGACGGCGAACTGGCCGGTTTCCTGGCAGGTCTCGACGAAACCATCGCCGCCGGGGTTTTCGCCCGGGTCGGTGACGATCTCTCCCGGCTCATCGGCAGGCCGACGACGGGCCTTGTCGAGGGACTGACGGCAGAGTGATCACCAAGGACGGCGCGGGCGAGCAGGCGACATCGGCTCGCGCCGTCCTTCTCACCAGACCGGTCGCAGTGCTGGCAGTTCCGGGCCGGACATCGTTCTGATCAGCTTGGTCAGCTCTCCGCGCAGCCCGGTGAAGTTCACCTGTCCGGCCAGTTCCGCTTCGAGGCCGTGCAGGATCCGCCCGGCCACGGTCAGGTGCCGTGTCGCCTTGTCCGTCAGCACCACCAGCTTCCGCCTGCCGCCGTCCGGGTGCGGCGTGCGTGTGACGTACTCCTTCTCTTCCAGTTCGTCGACGATCTGACTCGCGGCCTGCTTGGTCACCCCGAGGCGGTCTGCGAGTTCGGTTCCGGTCATGCCGGATCTGCGCAGCGCCTGGAACACCGCGCCGTGGATGGGCCTGAGGTCCTGGTACCCGGCGGCGTCCAGCCGCGTCACGAACTCCCGTAGGACGAGCTGGAATCCCATGCCGAGCAGGAACGTGAGCTCGGTTCGAGCCAATGGGTCCTCCGTCACGCCTCCATCTTGACACATCTGAGTCAAGTAGGTTTACTTAATATTGAGTAAAGCTGGTTGACACAGAAGCGCAGGGGAGAAGCTGAATTGATCGTTGTCGAGTCCGCACGCGCGACCGAGACGCCGAACGCCACCATGGCCAGCCTGGCCACGCCGGGACTGGGCAGCAAGGAACTCAGTGTGTGGAAGGTCAGCATGCGGGCCGGGACGCAAGGACCGGTGCACGCGATCGACCGCGAGCAGGTGTGGGTGGCGCTCAGCGGCGCGATCGAGTTCGTTGTGGATGACGGCGTGAAACTCGTCCGCACTGGACAAGCCGCCATCGTGCCCGCCGGTGAGGTGCGGCAGGTGCGTGTCGTCGAGGGTCCGGCGGAGGCGTTGGTCTGCATGTCGGCAGGTGGTTTCGCGACTGTGCCCGGCTCGGACGAACGGCATCCGTTGCCGTGGGCCGAGTGACGGCTTCCCGTCCGGTCCCAACATCATCGGCTGCCGTTTGGTGAAACCTTGGTATACGTTCGGCTCGGAGAGCCGGATACCTGGAGGTCACCTGTGCACGACGATCGGCGGCTGGTCGAGGAACGGCTGGCTCGGATGCTCACCACCCGCATCGCGCCAGCCAAGTACGCCGGGACCGTTGCGTTGGAGGTCGAGGTCTGGCACGTGCCGGACGAGCCGGTGCCGGTCGCCGAGGCGCTCGCCGCCGACTTCGAGCCGTTCGCCGTCGGGCAGCGGTGGGGCGCGCCGTGGTCGACGAGCTGGTTCCGTGTCCGCGGCGGGATTCCGGACGAGTGGCGGGGCAAGCGCGTCGAGGCCGTGATCGACCTCGGGTTCACCAGGACGCAGGCCGGTTTTCAGGCCGAGGCGCTGGCGCACGACCTGGACGGCCGTCCGATCAAGGGCATCGCGCCGTTCAACGACCACGTTCCGCTCACCGGTGACACGGTCGGCCTGCTGATCGAGGCCGCGGCCAACCCGGACGTGCTGGCCGGTGGCATGCAGCCAACACCGATGGGAGACAAGGAAACCGCGGGCAAGGACCCGTTGTACGTGTTCACCGCGGCCGACGTGTGCCTGCTCGACGAGGACGTCTGGCACCTGCGGACGGACATCGAGGTGCTCAGCCAGCTGATGCACGAGCTGTCCACTTCGGATCCCCGGCGGCACGAGATCCTGCGCGCGCTGGAGCGCGCTCTGGACGCCATCGACGTCGCCGACATTTCGGGCACGGCAGCGGCAGCGCGTACCGAGCTCACCGAGGTACTCGCCCGGCCCGCGCACGCCAGCGCGCACACCCTGTCCGCGGTGGGCCACGCACACATCGACAGCGCCTGGCTGTGGCCGCAGCGCGAGACGATCCGCAAGACAGCGCGTACGTTCGCGACCGCCACCGCCCTTGCCCAGGAGTACCCGGAGTTCGTCTTCGCGTGCTCGCAGGCCCAGCAGTACGCGTGGATCAAGCAACACCAGCCGGTCATCTTCGAGCGGATCGCCGCGGCCGTGAAGTCCGGCCAGTGGGCGCCGGTCGGCGGGATGTGGGTCGAGTCGGACGCCAACCTGCCCGGTGGCGAGGCGCTGGCCCGGCAACTGGTGCACGGCAAGAGGTTCTTCCTCGACGAGTTCGGCTACGAGTGCGAAGAGGTCTGGCTGCCCGACTCGTTCGGCTACACGGCGGCGTTCCCGCAGCTCGCGCGGCTGGCCGGAGCGCGCTGGTTCCTGACCCAGAAGATGTCGTGGAACCAGACCAACAAGATGCCGCACCACACCTTCTGGTGGGAAGGCATCGACGGGACACGGGTGTTCACCCACCTGCCGCCGGTGGACACGTACAACTCCGAGTTCTCCGGCAAGGAGATGGCGTACGCCGTCTCGAACTACCTGGAGAAGGGACGCGGTACGACGTCGCTGGTGCCGTTCGGGTACGGCGACGGCGGTGGCGGCCCGACCCGCGAGATGCTGGAGCGCGCCCGTCGCCTCAAGGACCTCGAAGGCTCGGCGAAGGTCGTGATCGAGAAGCCGCACGAGTTCTTCGAAAAGGCGCTCGCGGAGTACCCGGACGCGCCGGTCTGGTCCGGCGAGATGTACCTGGAGCTGCACAGGGCGACCTACACGTCACAGGCAAGGACGAAAGCAGGCAACCGCCGGAGTGAGCACCTGCTCCGCGAAGCGGAGCTGTGGGCGGCGACCGCAGCGGTCGGCGGTGACTACGAATACCCGTACGAAGCATTCGACCGGTTGTGGAAAGTCGTGCTGCTGCACCAGTTCCACGACATCCTGCCGGGCAGCTCGATCGCGTGGGTACACAAGGAGGCCGAGGCCAAGTACGCGGCGGTGGCCGCCGAGCTGAACGCGATCACCAACTCGGCGCAGACGTCGCTGGCCGGTGCGGGCCAGGAAACAGTGGTCTTCAACACCAGCCCACGAGCCCGCCTCGAAGTCGTCGACGACGTGGTGACATCGGTGCCCGCGTCCGGCGCGGCCCTTGTGTCCAGTGTAGACGCGGCGCGGATCGAGGTGACGGACCGCAGCCTGGACAACGGCCTGGTCAAGGTCCTGCTCGACGACAACGGCTTGCTCACGTCAGTGGTGACGAACGGCAGGGAAGTGCTGGCCGGACCGGGAAACCTGCTACAGCTGCACCCGGACCTGCCGAACTTCTGGGACGCCTGGGACATAGACGCCCACTACCGGCGCCGACACACGGACCTGACGGACGTGGACTCGATCAAGGTGCTCCGCGCGGGGGCGGCGGAGGGCGCGATCGAGATCGTGCGGTCGTTCGGATCGTCGCGGATCACCCAGGTGATCAGCGTGCGGGCGGGAAGCCGCAGAGTGGACGTGGAGACGGAGATCGACTGGCACGAGTCGGAGAAGATCCTCAAGGCGGCGTTCCCGATCGACGTGCACGCCGACCGATCGACGGCGGAGATCCAGTTCGGCCACGTCCACCGGCCCACACACACGAACACCAGCTGGGACGCGGCCCGCTTCGAGATCTACGCCCACCGCTGGGTCCACGTGGCAGAGCAGGGCTACGGAGTGGCGGTCATCAACGACTCGACGTACGGCCACGACATCAGCCGCACCTCCGACGACTCGGGAACGACGACAACCACCGTCCGGTTGAGCTTGGTCCGTGCCCCTCGCTGCCCAGACCCGCACGCCGACCAGGGAAAGCACGTCATGACGTACGCGCTGCTGCCGGATGCCACGATCGCTGACGCGGTCGCCGAAGGATACGCCCTGAACCTGCCTGTCCGCCGGGTAACGGGAGCCTCGGCCCCAGCGTCACTGATCACAGTAGACAGTGATGCGGTCACGGTCGAGGCAGTCAAACTGGCGGACGACCAATCGGGAGACGTGGTGGTGCGGCTCTATGAGGCGCTAGGCGGTCGCGCCACCGGGGTTTTGAAGACGAGCTTCCCCGTGTCCTCAGCGACGGTGACGGACCTGTTGGAACGGCCGCTGTCGAACACCGAGGTCACGCCGGAGGGCATCCCGGTGAAACTGCGACCATTCCAAATCCTCACCCTCCGTCTGACCAGCAGCTGAAACCTCGTGAGTGGTCAGGGGAGTTTTTTTGGCCAGACGGCTTTTCTCAGGGCTGCTGTGAAGGCGTTGGTGGCTGGTTCTATTTCGGCTATGTAGTCGTCCAGCCGGTCTGGCCGTCCGGCTGGGTCGGGGTCCGGGGGGTGGCCTCGGCTGATCCACGAGACCCCGTCCAGCCGGGCGACCACCTGGCGCCACCAGCCCGTGATCTCCTTGCGTACCTGTTCTTCCTCTTCGGTCGCTGCTTTGATGTCACGGTCGGCCGCCGTGATTTCGTCGACCACTTCCACCCTGCGGCGCCGTTCTCGTTCCGCCAGCTTCTGCGCTGCCTGGCGGGTCACGTCGAGGATTTCCTTGTACCGCGCGACGGGGTCCTGTGTCATTCCGATTCCACGGTGTCGAAGGGGATGATCACGTCCGGGGTGCTGTGGGTCGACTTGTCGAAGAAGATCGCCCGTTTCGGTCGTGGCGACCAGTCGATGATCTGACCTGCCGCTATCGCGTTCAGCTCCGCGCCCTGCACGTCCAGTGCCACCCATGCGCCGATGTCGTCCACGCCGCCGAAGCCCAGGGTGTCCTTCATCCGCCCCACTCCGCGCCACCAGCCGAACGTGTGCACGTGGTTGGCCGGCCCGTTCTTCAGCAACGCCCGCAGGTCGTCGAGCTTGCTGCGCATCGCCGGTGGTTCTTTGCGTTCCAGCCACTGGTGTGCCGCGTCCACCGCGAAGAACAGGATGTAGCGCGGCCTTTCACCGGAGGCCGGTACGAGGGTGGCGATCTGCTCGTCTGTCCGGTGGTCCACCGAGTGGCCGATCGCTGCCAGGATCTTCGCCAGTCGCGTCACTCGCTCCTGCAACGCCGGCACCGCGCACCAGATGCTGAAGTCGACCGAACCCGCGTCGTGCTTGCGGGCCAGTGAGTACGTGATGCTTTCCATGATGGACAGCGCGTCCGCTGTCGCCGTGCCGATCACCGCGAGGTTGCGGCCCGGCACCGCGTCCAGGTCCATCGTCGCCGCGCGGCAGGCGACGTCGATGACCTGGCCGAGCAACGGCCCCACCGGTTCGGCGAAGTCCGGCGCGTCGGCCAGCAGCGGCTGGTGGGCTCCGTCGAACAGCTTCGGTGCCGCCGACTGCCACGTCTCCCACAGCCTTGTCTGCAACCGGTCGAACGTTCCCTTCGCCGAGGCGTCCGGGACGTGTGCCACCTGGTTCCCGTGCGGCACACCGGAGTCGTGGTTGATCACCGCGTGCCAGCGCGGCAGGCTGAACGCCGCGTTGTTGGTCTCCGAGAGCACCCGTTTCGCCTTGGGCATGGCGATCCTCAGCGTGCACTGCTCGAACACCGCCGGTTTGCCCCAGAACGCCTCGATCCCGGCGATGTCCTGGCTGGCCAGCACCAGGTGGATGCCCTGCGACCGCCCGCGCCGCGCCACGTCCTCCAGCAACACCGTTGCCTGCTGGGTGATCCGGTCGCGGCCCCCGAACAACGCCTGGAACTCGTCGATCACCGCGACGATCCGCGGCCAGTGCCCCTCGGGATCGGCTTCCCGCAGTTCGGCGAGCTTGGTGACCTCCTGGCGCTTGGCCGCGTCCGCCCTGCGTGCCAGTTCCTGGGTGAGGAACCGCAGCAGCGCGAGGCCGAACTCGCGGTCGGTGTTGACGTTCACGCCGACCAGCCGTGCCTGCGGCAGCCAGCTCGGGTCCTTGCGGCCCGGCGCCAGCCCGGCGAACGACACACCTTCCTTGAAGTCCAAAAGGTACAGTTCGAGCTCGCTCGGCGCGTACCGCGCCGCCAGCCCGCCGAGCATCGCGTACAGGAAGTTCGTCTTGCCCGATCCGCTCGGCCCTGCGATCAGCGCGTGCGGTGTCGCGTCGCCGAGCACGACCTCGACCGGCACGCCTTCGGCGAACCCGACGGGCGCGCGCAGTTCGTCGTGCGAGCTGAGCATGCCCGGTCGCGCCGGCAGCAGATCGTCGAAGGTCCGCGGCTTGCCGCGGCGCGCGATCAGGTCCTGCGCGATCGCGGTCGCCGCCCGGCTGGCCAGGCTGGCGTCCGGCGCGTCGTCCGGCCGGAACCGGACCCCCGGCCCGGTCATGCTCGTCGTCGCGTTCTGCGGGTCGGCGAACACGATCGTCTCAAGTGGACTGTTCGCGGACAGCGGCACGTCGACGCAGATCAGGCTCACACCCGCGTCGATCCCGGTACGCGCGACGCGCTGCAACTCGCGTTGCTGCTCGTCCGGCAGGCGCTCACCGTTGCCGAACAGCACGACCACGCGCCACGGCTCGACACGTTCACCCTTGGCGACGCAGACCGACCGCAACGACGTTTCGCCTTCGCGCATCGCCTTGGCGTGCACGCGGCGGATGTGCCCGGCCATGTCGGCGAGCAGGTCGTCCAGCCTGGTCGGGTCGTGGATGGTGAGTAAACCGGCCGCCGTCAGCGGCTGGAGGTTGGGCAGCGATCCGGTCAGGTGCCCGATGTCCCACAGATGGACCTTGACAAGGCCGGGCCGGAAGTAGCTCATCACCCGCAGTAGCAAGGACTCGACCAATGAGTCCACAACGGACCGGCCATCCTGCGCGGAATTGACGCGCAGATGGGCCCGGTCGAGTAAAGGGACGGCCACCGGGAACTCCTCCTGGACCGGTGCCTCCTCGACCACGGCCGTGCCGACCCGCCACAGCTCCGGCGCGGTGCCGCCGGCGTCCGTGCCGACCTTGCCGAGCCAGTCCGGCCACGGCGACCCGGCCCCGCCGCGCGCCACCTCCGCCACGAGCGCGCGGAGCTTGCCCGGCCCTTCCGGGTGCCAGTCCCGGTAGAGCTCGTCGCGTTCCGCGATCACCTTGTCCCAGGTCCTGGCCAGCGCGGGTTGGCCGCGCAGTTCGGTGATGTGGGGGTCCAGCCGCGCGCGCGACAACCCCAGCTGCATCACCGACTGCTCGAATTCCAGCTGGTCCTTGGTGGTTTGAGCGTTCTGCCGCTTGGCTCTGGCTGCGCCGAGCGCGAGCCGCAGTGCCTTGCGCAACTCGTCGAGCGCGTCCAGTGCGCGCTGCCGGCGTTCGCCTTTGCCCAACATTACAGCCTCAGCAAGTAGTCCAGGATCGACTGACGGGCCGCGGCGATGAGGTCCCCGGCCGTCGACAACTGTGCCATCGCGTGATCCAGTTCAACAGGGTCATACCCGTTCGGGTCCCTGCGTACCGCCACCAGGGTGGCTCTGGACTCGGCCAGTAACGGAACCGCCGACCTCGTCGTCGCGCGGGCTCGTTCCAGTGTGACGTTCACTTCACGCAGCGCACCGGCCAACTCCGAGATCGTCAAAGCCTGCTCGCGTAACCCTCGGCCGACGAGATGCTCGCCTGGATCGCGTTCTGCGCGCCCTCGAGGGTCTGCAACGCCTCGGTCAGCAGGTTCTGCGCCTGTGCCACGTCGTGCTGGCTGCTTCCTTGCGTCGCGTTGAGCAGTGCGGTGCGTGCTTCGTCCAGTTGCATGGAAGCCTGGTTGATCGCAGCGATCCCGCTCTGCGACTTCTCGTTGGCCAATGCGATCCCAGCTTTGATTTCCTCAACGCCCGCCATGCCGCCACAAGATACTGTTGATCACCAAGGCGGTCACACCCGGGTGGCCCAACTTTCGATCCGGCCTCGCGGGAGCAGGTCGTGGTCGCGGGACGGCCGGTCCTGGCGCTACGGCATCCGGTCGATCGACCGGATGGGGCAGGCGAGTAAACTGAGTTGGTAACGCTGGTATCCCCGCAAGATACTGTTGATCACCAAAGGGTGCGCAGCCGGGTGACCCGGCTGTCCCTCCGTCCTCATTGGAGCTGGTCGCCGTGACCGGCCTCGGCCAACAGCCGGGCGACCTCGGCTGCCGAACGGTGGTCGCCGCTGCGCAGATGGGCGTCCAGCGACTCGGCCAGCAGATCCCTTGCCCGCGCGCGATCCCCGGTACGCAGGAACAACTCCCCAGCGTGCCGCCGCGCGTACGCGACGCAGCGGTCGTCGCCGAGGTGCTGGAACATCTCGGTCGCCTCGGTCAGGTGGTCGAGTGCCTGCGCGGGCTCCCGCAGGCCCGCCAGCCGCTGCAGGGCGTGCGCCTCGCGGTGCCGGTCGCCGATCCGCGCCGCCTGCTCCCGTGCCGCGGTCAGCCATTTCTCGGCTTCCGGAAATCTTTGCTGGGCAAGCAGAACCGTGCCGACGGCGATCTTCGCGGCCGCTTGGAAGTGCGGTTTCCCCGCCCGGACGAAGATGCGCAGCGCCCGCCGGTGGTGGCGCAGCGCACCCGGGTAGTCACCGTGGATCCGCGACGTCGTGCCGATTCCGGCGTGCGCGATCCCGATCCCGGTGTCGTCCTCGGCTTCGCTGAACAGCCGCAACGCCTGCCGTGTCGTGGTCTCGGCCGCGGCGAAGTCGTCGTCGTAGAGCGCGACCTGTCCCTGGTTGCGCAGGATGATGGCCTCGCCGTGCCTGTCGCCCGCGTCACGCGCGCCGCGCAGCGCGATCTCGTGGGAACGCCGCCAATCGCCGTGCTTGCCGCGCAGATCGAAGTACGGCGCGGTCATGGCGGGAATGCGCCACGCGTCCCGCTGGATGCCCAGCCGCTCGGCGAGTTCCAGGATCGCCGTGATCGACGGCATCTCGGCGTCGAACCACGCCGCCGGGTCGTCGGCGCTGATCAGGGCGTTCTCCTGCTGGGGAAGCACGCCGAAGAACGCCACCGGCATGCGTGCGGCCGCATGTGTCGCCCGTGCCAGATATCCGTCCAGCACCCGCCGAGCGGCCGTCCGCAATTCACGCCGCGGGTCACCGGACAGTCGTTCTGTTGCGTAACACCGGAACAAGTCGGGCAGCCGGTATCTGATCGTTCCCGTGGCATCCGCCGAAGCGGCGAGCAGATTGGCGTTGACGAGGGTGTCCAGGACGTCCTCGGCGCCCGGGCGGCCGAGCAGTGCCGCGATCGCCCACCCGGGGAACGAGACCGGGCCGAGCATGCCCGCGAACCGGAACGCACGCGCCGCGGTGGTGGGCAGCCGCAGGTAGCTGTCGGTGACGCTGGTCCGAACGGCAAGGCTTCCGGTTGTCAACTCATCGAGCCTGCCGTGTTCGTCGGCCAGTCGCCCCGCCACCACGCGCAACGGTACCGCTCGCCGGGCGGCGATCCTGGTGCCGGCGACCCGGATGGCCAACGGCAGATTGCCGCACGCCCGCAGGATTTCCGTGACCTGATCCGGTTCACCGGCCACTCGGTCGGGCCCCGCGACCCTGGCGAGCAGGTCGTGTGCTTCGGCGTCGGCGAGCGCGTCGAGGTGGACCGTGACGACGCCGGACAGTTCGGGCAGCCACGTCCGGCTGGTGATCAGCACGGCGGACGGGCCGGAACCCGGCAGCAGCGGCCGGACCTGCGCCGCGCTCGCCGCGTCGTCGAGCACGACCAGCATCTGGCGGCGTGCCAGCACCGACCGGTAGCGCGCGGCGCGTTCGGCGGTGTCCGCCGGGATGTCCGGGACGGCCAGGGCCTTCAGCAGGAACGCGAGGACGCCGGCCGGGTCGCGGTCGCGGAGGCACACGTGCAGCTGCCCATCGGGGAAGGCGCGCGCCACCCTGTGTCCGATATGGACGGCCACTGTGGACTTCCCGGCACCCGGCGGCCCGGTCAGCAGGACGGCCGCGGGCGCGCGGGTCAGTTCGGCCATGACCCGGTGGACGACCTCGCGGTGGCCGGTGAAGTCGGGGACGTCCATCGGCAGCTGGCAGACCGGGAAGACATCGGCCTGGATCAGTGCGCGCGCCTTGCGCAACTCCGGGCCCGGCCGGGTGCCCAGTTCGTCGGCGAGCACCCGTTCGGCCTCCCGGTAGGCCTGCATGGCCTCCGCGGTCCGGCCGGCGCGGTGCAGGGCGTGCAGCAGGTGCCGCCAGAGCTCCTCGCGCAGCGGGTGTTCGGCGAGCAGGCCGCGCAGATCCGCGATCGGAACGGACGGGCCGCGTTCGAGCACCGACAGCCGGAGCTCCTCCAGTCTGGCCAGCGTCGGCTCCCACACCAGGCTGCGCGGCAGGTCCGCCAAGGCGCGGCCGCGCCACAACGCGCTGGCTTCGGCCAGTTCGCCGTCCCGCGCCTTGGCTTCGAACGTGGTCATGTCGAGCTCGCCGGGCCGCGGCGAGATCTGGTAGCCGCCGGGTCTGGTGCACACCCGCGCGCCGATCGCGGCTCGCAGGGCGTGGGCGTACGTGCGGACGTTGGCGACGGCCGACCGGGGTGGCGAACCGGGCCAGAGGACGTCGACCAGTGTGTCGACGCCGACAGTGGTGTCCGGCTGGAGCAGCAGGGTGGCCAGCAGCATCCGCGGTTTGCGCCCGCCGAGTGCGACCGGCCGCCCGCCCGCGCTGACCTCCAACGGGCCGAGGACGCGAAATGCCATCTCGGAGCTGTCCACGCGGACCCCCAGTGGGTAGGCGAACAGGGGTAGCCCAACTGGCCCGATGGTAAATCCCTGACCATCGAACGGCCTAGAGTTGGTTATCGATTCACGGTGTGGCCGGTTTCCCGCAATGTCCAGTTCTGCCCCGAGTTGGTCAGGCGCGTGACCGACAGGGGAGCGACGTCGATCCGCCAGAAAGCCTGGGCGGGAGCGGTCAGCACGTGCACGATCGCGGCACGCACGACCGCGGGATGTGTCACCGCCGCCACGCGTTCGCCGGTGCCGCGCAACCCGTCCAACCAGCCTCCGACGCGGGCCACCACGTCCCGCACGGACTCGCCGCCGTGCGGTGCCGCCGACGGGTCGGTCAGCCACGAGAAGTCCGCGACGTCCTCGAGCGCGCGACCGCGCCAATCCCCGAAGTCCAGATCGGCCAAGGCCTCCTCGACCGCCGCGTCCCATCCCAACGCGGCCGCGGTCTGGCGGCACCGCGTCTCCGGGCCGGTCGAGAAACGGGTGAAACGCCCCAGGTTCACGACGAGCGGATCGCCTGGTCGTTCCAGAGGTTCGTCGTCGGGAAATGACGCACAACGGGTCGCGGGTGTCGCCGCGTGGCTGATCAGCACGACCCGTCCGGAGGCATTCGGGTGAGCAGTCTCTCCTGGCGTTGACACGGTCTCTGGCTCCTGCCTACGGTCCTCTGGCCATTCGTCGGAGTAAGCCGGTGAGAGCCCGGCACGGTCGCGCCACTGTATGCGGGTAGTCCCGTAAGTCAGACACTCCGGCGGCCACGAAACACCCCATGGGTCGCGTCAGCCCGAGGAGGTCACACCGGTGACTACCGCAGCAGTTCCCGTGCCGGTTCCCATTCGCATTCCCATTCGACAGATCCTGCCGTGGGCTGTGTTCACCGCGATCGTCGCGCTGATGATGCTCTACTTCGTCGGCAGTGCGCAGGGCGCGGACAGCGTCATCCACGAGTTCGTCCACGACGGACGCCACCTGCTCGGCTTCCCCTGCCACTGAGACGAGCACGGCACCCACATGAAAACTGGAAATCTCCTGGTCCGGGGGATGATCGCCGGACTGCTCGCCGCTGTGCTCGCGTTCGTCTTCGCCTCGGTGTTCGGTGAGCCGCAGGTCGACAACGCCATCGCGGTGGAGGAGTCGGCGGCGCCCCCGGAAGCGGAAGCCGGGCACGACCACGGCGGCGCGGAAGAGGAAGTCGTCAGCCGTGGTGTGCAGAGCACGGCGGGCCTCGCGGTCGCCACAGGCGCGTACGGCTTGGCGTTCGGCGGGTTGTTCGCGCTCGCCTTCGCCTTCGCGTACGGCCGGATCGGCAACCTCAGCGCCCGTGCGACCGCCGCTGTCGTGGGAGCCGGGGCGTTCCTGGCCGTGTACTTCGTGCCGTTCCTGAAGTATCCGGCCAACCCGCCTGCGGTGGGGCAGTCCGGCACCATCGACGAACGCACCACCACGTACTTCGTTCTGGTGCTGATCTCGGTCGTCGTCGCGGTCCTGGCGACCGTGCTGGCACGTCGCCTCGAACCGCGGCTCGGCGGCTGGAACTCCGCCTTGGTCGGTGTGCTCGGGTACGTCGTGGTGCTCGCTGTCGCCGCGGCGCTGTTGCCCAAGATCAACGAGGTGCCCGGCGGGTTCCCGGCCAGCCTGCTGTGGAACTTCAGGGTCGCCTCTGTGGGCACGCAACTGGTCCTGTGGGCCGGGATCGCCCTGCTCTTCGGGGCGCTGACCGAGCGGCATGCACGGCGTGTCGCGCAGATGGGCGCGTCGCCGTCCGTTTGACCTGCGGGTTCGCGCACCCCTGGTGCCTCGGAGACCCCTGTCTTGAGCCAGTCACGCAAAACTTGTGTTCAGCGTCACGTTTGGTGACGTACCATGGAGCCAGCGATACGGGGATCGCTCGAATGGAGCAACAGGCGAGACAGGGGTATAGGGGATCTGTAATGACAACGATGACTCAACCGGCTCCGGCCTGGCTGCGTGAGCTGGCCGCCGCCCGGGCCCACTACGAGGAAACCTTCGGCTGGCCGGTGGCCGTCCAGGTCGGTCAGCGCCAGCTGGCCGTGGCCCTCGGTCAGGTGCTCGACGCGATCACCATGCCTGCCGACCTGGCGGATCAGGTGAACCAGCAGCTGGGCATCGCGATGCTGTCCGGTCCGGTCATCGCCCACCCTGACGGCGGGCGGTGGACGTTCCTCACCCAGGCCACGACCATGATGTGTGGGGACATCGTGGACGGCATGGCAGGCAACGAAGTGCGTCACGCGGGGGCGGGCGCGTACACGGTCGTGCCGACCGAGTCCGGCGACGGGGGATGGCGCTGGATCAGCGAGCCGCGTCCGCACCAGATGCTTCCCTCGGCCTACGCGGTCATCGCGACGGCCCGCAGGCTGTGCGCGGCGAGCGCCGCGGCCTGAATTCCCCACGAGTTTTTGGCCGGGCGGACTTCGCCGAGTCCGCCCGGTTTCTTCGTGTGGGGGCACGGGTGGAGGTTCCGTGCCCCCGTTTTCCTACCCCGGTCAGCCGTTCTTCATCGCGGTGACGAGTTCACCGTTGGTGGTGTCACCGGACAGCTCCCAGAAGAAGGAGCCGCCGAGTCCCTGGCCCTTGGCCCAGCTCATCTTCCCCGCGATGGTCGACGGGGTGTCGTAGCTCCACCACTGCGACCCGCACTTGGCGTACGCGGTCCCGGCGATCGTCCCGGTGGACGGGCACCGGGTCTTGAGGACCTTGTAGTCCTCGATCCCGGCCTCGTACGTACCCGGCGCGGGGCCGGTCGCGGTGCCACCCGGCGTCGCCTGCGTCACGCCGGTCCAGCCACGGCCGTAGAAGCCGATGCCGATCCACAACTTGTTGGACGGCACGCCCTTGGCCTTCAGCTTGGCGATGGCGTCAGCGGTGTTGAACCCGGCCTGGGGGATGCCGGTGTACGAGGTCAACGGCGAGTGCGGTGCGGTCGGGCCCTGCGCGGCCCATCCGCCGAAGAAGTCGTACGTCATCACGTTGTACCAGTCGAAGTACTGCGCGGCGGACGCGTAGTTCGCCTTGTCGATCTTGCCGCCGTCCGACGCGTCGGCCGTGATGGCGGCGGTGACGAGCTTCGACCCGAACTTGGCGCGCAATGCCTGTGCCAGCTTGGTCAACGCTTCCGGCCCGCTGGTGTCGCAGGTCAGGCCGCACGCGTTCGGGTACTCCCAGTCGATGTCGATCCCGTCGAACACGCCTGCCCAGCGTGAGTCGTTGAGGAGGTTGTAGCAGGAGTTGGCGAACGCCGTCGGGTTCTTCGCGGCCTGCGCGAAGCCGCCCGACCAGGTCCAGCCGCCGAACGAGAAGATCACCTTGAGCTGCGGGAACTGCTTCTTGAGCCGCTTGAGCTGGCCGAAGTTGCCGCGAAGCGCACCGGCGTCCCACGTGTCGGCCACACCGTCCACACTGGACCCGGCGTCGTAGAACCTGTCGTAGTCGGCATAGGTGTCGCCGAGCACGCACTGGCCGTTGGTCACGTTGCCGAACGCGTAGTTGATGTGCGTCAGCTTGGCCGCCGCGCCGCTGGTCTTGATGTTCTTGACGTGGTAGTTGCGCTGGTAGACGCCCCATTGTGCGAAGTAGCCCAGTACGTTGCCGCTGGGCGCGGCCTCGGCTGGTGCTGTCGCGGCTGGCGAGACGGTCACGACGCCCAACGCCGTGACGAGTGCGCTGGCGAGAGTGAGGAACCTCCGCCATGGAGACTTGGACATGAGTTCTCCGTAGGTGACGCGGTGCAGCGACGCACCGCACCCAGCAGGGAACCGCGAAGCCCGCGCCTGGCCGGCGGTTGGTCGAACCACTTCAAAGTAGAGTGGACTAGACCAATACGTCAATGGTCAACCGACTGCTACCAGTGTCCGTCCTCGAGTATCTGCCTGAGCACCTTGCCGGTCGCGTTGCGCGGCAGGTCCTCGACGAAGACGACGTCACGGGGGACGGCGAACCGCGCCAGCCGGTCGCCCACGTACCGCCGCACGAACTCGGCGTCCAGCCGCGCGCCGGGCCTGAGCACCAGGTACGCCGCGAGGCGCTGGCCGTACTCGTAGTCCGGCACGCCGACCACAGCGGCCTCCAGCACCTGGGGGAGCGCGGTGAGCGCCTCCTCGACCGGGCCGGGGAAGACGTTCTCGCCACCGGAGATGATCATTTCGTCGTCCCGGCCCTCGACGAACAGGCGACCGTCGGCATCGAGGTAGCCACGGTCGCCTGTGTCCATCAGGGAGTGTCTCAAAGCGAGGTTCGCCCCGTTGGTGTAGCCGTCGAACAGCATGTCGTTGCCGACGAAGATCCGCCCGACCACCCCGGGCGGCGTCGGCGCCCCTCGGCCGTCGAGAATCGCGATCCGGGTCCCGAGTGGAGGCATGCCCGCGGTCGTCCGCGCGGCCCGCATGTCCGCTGGGGTCGCGATGGTTCCCCACGACACTTCGGTTGAGCCGTAGAGGTTGTAGAGGATGTCGCCGAACGCGTCCATGAACTTGTCGGCCAGGCGTCCCGGCAGCGCCGATCCGCTGCTGGCCACGACCCGCAGCGACGACGTGTCGTAGCGCTCGCGTACCGCCCTCGGCAGGTCCACCATGCGCTGCAACATGATCGGGACGGCGAACATCGACGTGCAGCGGTGTTCCTGGATCGCCTGCAACGCCGACTGCGGGTGGAACCGGCGCTGCAACACCAAAGTGGCGCGCAACGGCATGCCGAGCTGGATCGCTGCCAGCCCCCATGTGTGGAACATCGGCGCGGCGACGAGCATCTTCTCCCCGGCGCGCAACGGGATCCGGGACAGCACCGCCGCCGCGTCGCCCAGGCCGCGCGGAGTCGGCCGCCGGGCTCCTTTCGGTGTGCCCGACGTCCCCGAAGTCAGCACCACGACCTGGCCCGGCTTCTTCGGCGGCGTGATCCTGTCCGGGTTGCCGTGCGCGATCAGCTCCTCGACGTTCGGCCCGCGCCCGAACGGCTCCGCCCATGTCCGGATGCGCGGCAGGGCAGGCGGGAGGTAGGAGGTGAGGTTCGCGAACTCGTCGTCGACCATCAGCAGAGTCGGGTCGTGCTGGCGGATGACCTCGGCGATCTGCGCCGCGGCCAGTCCCGTGTTCATCAGCAGCACGTCCGCGCCGAGCTTGCCGCACGCGATGAACGCCTCCAGCATCGTGCCGTGGTTGCGGCACATCAGCGCGACCCTGGAGCCCTCGGTGACCCAGTACTTGGCCAGCAGGTTCGCCATCCGGTTCGTCCGCTCCTCGACCTCGGCGAACGTGTGCGACGTCAGTTCGTCGCGGTAGGCGATCTCGGCCGGGATGCGCACAGCGGACGCCTGGTAGCCACCGGCGATGGTGGCGCCCCACTTGGCCAGCTGCGCCATCTGTCTGAGCATCCGGTCCGGCCGTCCCGGTGCCAGCGCACCGGCCCTGGCCAGTGTTTTCGCGATGCTGAGCATCGAGCCCCGCGCGGTCGCGGGATCACGCGGCACGGGTGGCAACGCGACCGGCGCTCCGTCGAGGTGGTCACGCAGCCGGGCGAGCGCCTCCTCGACGTTGCGCCGCACGGTGTGCGCGTTGAACGCGTCGACCAGCAACGTGACCATGATGTTGATCTCGGTCCCGCCGCGCGGGGTGGGTTTGAGCCTGACCGACAGCCGGTGCGTCTGCCGGTGCGTGCTGGACCACGCGAGGTGCTCGGCGTGCCGGAACATCGTGATCTCGACCTCGTCGTCGAAGCCGACGCGAGCCAGGTAACGCGCTCCCCGGCCGTGGTGCTGCGTCAGGCGTTCACACCAACTAAGCCCAGGGACGTACCGTGGGTACAGCTCGGGGTCGCCGATCACCTCCCAGACCCGCATGGGTGGGTGGCGCACGACCGCTCGCGTCTCAACGCTGTCGGATCGCATATCTACCGATGGGTAGCATTGCCCCGCTGATCGGTGCAAGTGTGTCGCCCGAACGGACCAGCAAGGTGACCAGGCCGCCAGCCGGACCGAACCGGCAGAAGTGGCCTTTTGCCTGCTGAAGGACCGGCGCGGACCACCGGGAATCCCACGCCTGCGGAAAAGGGCGGTGACCGTCAGCTACCGCGGTACCAGGCCCTGTGGTGAAAACCGGTTCCGGTGATCGGATACAGTGGGGGCACTCAAGCGATCACGCTCTCCCGGACAGAAGCCGCAGATGGAGAGCACCGCCGGGTTCCGGCGTCTGAGGGGCGGCAGCACTGTCGTATGCCCTCATCAAAGGATCGAACTGTGGTAAATGTTGGTCTTGGCCTGCCTGTCGCCGACCCCGATCGCCTGCTCGACTGGGCCCGTCTGTCCGACGCCGGTCCCTTCTCCACGCTGGGCCTGCTGGACCGGCTCGTCTACGACAACCCCGAGCCGATGGTCACCCTGGCCGCGATAGCCGGTGCCACCACGAGGATCCGCGTGCAGACCGAAGTCCTGCTCGCGCCCCTGCGGGAGACCGCGCTGCTGGCCAAACAAGCCGCCACCCTCGACCGCCTGTCCGGCGGGCGCTTCACGTTGGGAATCGGCGTCGGCGGCCGCGCCGACGACCACCAAGCGGCGGGCACGGACATCACAACCCGTGGGCGCAGGCTCGACCGGCAGATGGCCGAGATGCGCCGGATCTGGACAACCGGCGACATCGGCCCGGAGCCGTGCCGCCCCGGCGGACCCGAGGTGCTCTTCGGCGCCTTCAAACCGGCCGCGATGGCCCGCGTCGCCCGCTGGGGCGACGGTTTCCTCGCCGCCGCACCAGTCGAATGGTGCGGCGGACTGTTCGACACGGTCCGCACATCGTGGGCCGAGGCGGGCCGCTCCGGCTCGCCACGGCTCGTGGCTCAGGTGAACGTTGCTGTTGGTCCCGCTGAAGCCGAGGCCCGGCGGAATCTTTCGGACTACTACGGCGACCAGGCCGGGTGGGCGCTCGATCGTCTGCTGACCACACCGGCGCAGGTCCGTGATGTGATCAACGCGTTCACCGATCTCGGCGCCGACGAGGTGATGTTGTACTGCTGGTCGCCGGACACCGACCAGATCGCCCGCCTGGCCGATGTGGTCGGCTGACTGCTAACGCCGCGCCCCTGCGTCCGACATGGCACTTATGACCCGCCTGGAGGTGCTGGACTACGCCGGTCCGACGAAGTGGCGTTGGCGGCTGACGACGTCCACGGGTGAGTTCCTCGCTGACCACTCGGTCTCGCTCGACGAGACCGAGTGGCAGTACGAGGCGTTCACGGACCTGTACCGGTACCTCAAGTGGAACGCCGTGCCCGACCGCCGCGTCGCCCATGAGGCCGAGCTCACCGCTCAGGTCGCCGAGTGGGTTCGTACCCGCGTGTTCGGCGGCGTTCTGGCTGGGGTTCGTGGGCCGGTGCGGCTGGAGGTGCCGCCGGAGGCCGAGGTGCTGGCGTACCGGCCGTGGGAACTGGCCGGTACGACGTTCGTGATCGACCTGCCTCATCCCTCGCGGCCGAAGGCGGACGTGGGCGACCGGTTGCGGATGCTGGCGGTGTTCAGCCTGCCGGAGGGCGCGGGCGCCTTGAACCTGCGCAAGGAGCGTCACGCACTGGCTCGGCTGGTGCACGAGATAGCCGCGGTGAACCAGAAGGCGATCGAACTGCGGGTCCTGCAGTACGGGGCGACTCGTGAGCGCCTGGAGGAGGCTTTGCTTGAGCAGGCCGGGTGGGATGTCGTGCACCTGTCCGGGCACGGCCTGCCCGCCGGGCTGGTCCTGGAGGACGACACCGGACGCCGAGATCTGATCACCAGCACGGAGTTGGTGGATCTGCTCGACGAGGCCAGTGACCAGATCAAGCTGGTGACGCTGTCGGCTTGCGAATCGGCTGCCGTGACCGCCACCGAGCACTTGCAACTGCTCGGTCTGTCGCCCGCTGTCCGGACCGCTTCGGAGTCTTCGGGGTCGCTGCCCGCGGTGGCGACGGAGATCGTGCGGCGGCTGGACTGCGCGGTGCTGGCGATGCGCTATCCCGTGGTCGACGACTTCGCCATCGCGTTGACCGGGAGGTTCTACGACCTGGTGCTGGGCAAGGGCAGGACAGTGGCCAGTGCTTTGGCCGTCGCACTGTCCAAGGTGACTTCCGGTCCGCCCACTCCCGCCATCCCCGCGCTGTCCGCGGCTACTCCGACGTTGTTCGGCGCCCGCTCAGGTGATCTGAGGCTTGTTCCGCCTTGGGGTGGCCCTGACGAGTTGAAGGTCGACCGGCAGAAGTTGGCGGAGTTCCCTGAGCAGGTGGAGCGGTTCGTCGGTCGCGTCGGCCCGATGACACGGGCCACGACCGCTCTGGCCCCGCGCAGTGGTTCGTCGGGCGTGCTGTTCCACGGGATGGCTGGTGCGGGCAAGACCTCTTGTGCGGTGGAGTTGGCGTACACACATCAGGAGTCTTTCCCTTTCATGGCTTGGCATGTCGCGCCACCTGATGGCCACGAGATCGCCACCGCGCTGGCTGGGTTCGTGCGGGCTTTGGAACGCCAGTTGCCTGGGCTGAAGCTGGTGCACCGGGTTGGCGACATCGACATGTTGCGGGAGGCTTTGCCGAATCTCACGGAGGTTCTTGAGAACAACCGTGTCCTCATCATTCTCGACAACGTCGAGTCGTTGCTCACCGACAAGGGGGAGTGGCGTGATGAGCGGTGGGCGCTGCTGATCCGTGCCCTGACCAACCACAGGGGCTTCTCGCGGCTGGTGCTCACCTCACGACGTAAACCCATGGGGTTGCGGGATTCGGTGCTGTGCGAGGCGGTACACGCGTTGTCGTTGCGTGAGTCGGTTCTGCTGGCCCGTGAGTGGCCCCATCTGCGTGCGCTGATCGACAACGAGCCGGAGCTCGCCGTGCGCACGTTGCAGATCGTTCAGGGGCATCCGAAGTTGCTTGAGTTCGCCGAAGGAATCGCGGCCGACAAGGACAGTTTGGCCGAGCGTCTCGATCTGGCTGACTCGACGTGGCACATCCGTAGCACTCGGCTCGACGCGTTCATCCGCGATGGCGAATCGATCGCGAGTGACGACGACTTCCTCGCAGTCCTGGGAAATTGGACTACTGCAACAGTTGCGGCATTGCCCGATGACGCGGTGCTGTTATTTCAAATGTTGTGCTGCATTGAGGAAGGCGACCGGCTCGGCGAGGTCGTAGCGGAGGTGTGGCCCAAACTGTGGCTCCAGCTGGACCGGCCCGGAGATCCATTGGACGTCGGTGAGTTGCTTGCCCTACTTGTGGAACATGCTCTGGTTGTAACCGTCGGATCCAGCTACCGGCTTCATCCAGGAATCGCCGAAACCGGTCGGGCTGATGTTGGTGTCGAATTCTGGGGTGCGGTTGACAATGAGATGGCAAAATGGTGGTCGGAGAAACTGTTCGATGGTCTTGTTAGAGAGCATCGGCAGCAGCTCGGCTCGGTAGTGCGACAGGCTGCTCTGGGCGCGGCTCCGTATCTGCTGCGTCAGAGGATGTGGGAGGGTCTCAACCTGGCCGTTGAGACAGCCATTCAACGTGATCGGTCGACTGCGACCGCTGCTTCTTTGCTACCGATCATTTCCACTGTCGCCGAAGAGACTCGGGGTAGTGATCTCGAATTTTCGGTTAATGTGAACCTGGCGACCGTGCTCGCAGTTGTAGATGAGTCTCAAGCTGAGAAGTCATTTCGCGACATGCTTGAGTCGGCGGTCGCTGATGGAAAGTTTGACGACGCGGTGCTCGTCTTGGGAGAAATGGCTGATATGGCGATCAGGCAGGGTCGGTTCAAGCAAGCCGATGACCTTATGGTGAAACAATTTCGGTACCTGGACAAGGCTGAAACCGATTCATTGACTCGGTTGGTCAACGATGCGCGTCGCCTGCAAGTAATGGTAGCTCAAGGGCGCGGGCGAGAGGCACTCGAACTGGCTGAACATTACTTGGCTGTAGTGGGAGAGAAAGAAGCTGAGGGTGGCTATTTTTCGGCATGGTCGGCGCGTGAGATGCTGCTTAACGTCGGAGTTCTGGCGGCGGGCCAGTCTGAGCAGTGGCAGAAGTCGATAGAGTTCAATAAAAAGCTTCTGGAATTCAAGCGTATGCGTGGTGCGTCCGTTTATGAACAGGCTCGTGCTTCTCTCAATGACTATACATCGCTGATTGGCCTCGGTCGTGCTGTCGATGCTCGTAATCTGTTGCGCTGGTGTTGTGAGACCTTCAAAGCGAATGGAGACTATTTTCAATTAGGTAAGGGTCTAGCCGCGCTGGCGACCGTCGAATGCGAACTGGGAAACCTGGATCGCTCTCTTCAGTTGGGCCTCGACGCACTTCGGCTCCTGTATGTGTCTGACGATCTGGCGGCTATTTCTGTCGCTCATGGAAACTTCGCTCTCCATCTTCTGATGTCGGAATCGGACGATATGACTGTGTGGGTGCATATGCTTGCATCTTATGTCATCCAAAAATGCGCGGGTCGGGTGAAAATTGACGGGCGTTCGGTTGTGGCGAAAGTTGCTGCAATGGGTATTTCGGGCCAGGAAGGTTCGTTTGAGTGGGTGTCGCGGAAACTTGAGGAAACCCCAGGTGTGCAGTTTGGTGAACTGCTGAACCGTCTTGGTGTGACTGACGGACAGGCACTGCTTGATGAGGTTTTTCGTCAAGCAGAACGAGCGGCCCTTGAACAGTCGGGTCGGTCAGGAACGGTTTCGTAGCACCCCGGAAGCCCACTCGCACCAGTCGATCTCGTCCCGCAGATACATCCGCCCACGCGTACCCGCCAGGTAAGGACCGATGTTCTCGGCCGAAGCCAGGTACTCCTCCTCCGACTTCCCGTCACGCAACCGGGCCAGCTGCGACTGGAGGAACTCGTCCTTCGCGCGGGACTGGGCCAGCCTGTCTTCGAGCTGCTTGATCAGTACGCTCGGGTCTGCCGCGTGCTCGGCGTAGGCCTTCACGATCAGGTCGTCGCGGATCGAGATCGGCTTCGTCGGGGCCGCGGTGAACCGGGCCAGCTCGTCGCGGCCGTTGTCGGTGAGGGCGAAGACACGCTTGTTCGGGCGGCCGTGTTGGACGACTTCATGGCCGGTCAGCAGGCCGTCTGCTTCGAGTTTGGCCAGTTCGGCGTAGAGCTGCTGGGACGACGCGTGCCAGAAGGAGGACGCCGCCAGGTCGAACAGCTTCGTCAGCTGGTAGCCGCTCAGTTCGCGGTCCAGCAGCGCTGCCAGCAGTGCGTGCCGAAGTGCCATGTGTCTCCTGTCTCTTGCCAAGATAGTACTCAAGGATATGATTACTCAAGAAATTGAGTAGTGGGGAGACGCGTGTGAAGCTCGGGTTCCACACCGGTTACTGGTCGTCCGGCCCACCCGCGGGCGTCGATGAGGCCATCGCCGAGGCCGAACGGCTGGGTTTCGACTCGATCTGGGCCGCGGAGGCGTACGGCTCCGACTGCCTGACGCCGTTGGCGTGGTGGGGCGCGAAGACCGAGACTGTCCGCCTGGGCACCAACATCCTCCAGCTGTCCGCGCGGACGCCCACTGCCACGGCGATGGCCGCGCTGACCCTCGACCACCTGTCCGGTGGCCGGTTCGTCCTCGGGCTCGGTGCTTCCGGGCCCCAGGTGGTCGAAGGCTGGTACGGCCAGCCGTACCCCAAGCCGTTGGCGCGCACCCGTGAGTACGTCGAGATCGTGCGCAAGGTCATCGCGCGTGAGCGCGTCGAGTACTCCGGGCAGTTCTACCAGCTGCCCTACCAGGGCGGCGCCGGGCTCGGCAAGCCGTTGAAGTCCACTGTTCATCCACTTCGGACCGACATCCCGATCTACCTCGCCGCCGAGGGCCCGAAGAACGTCGCACTGGCCGCCGAGATCGCCGACGGCTGGCTGCCGCTGTTCTTCTCCCCGCGCAGCAACGACTTCTACAAGGCCGCGCTGCGCAACGGGTTCGACAAGCCCGGTGCGCGCCGCGACTGGGACACGTTCGAAGTGCCCGCGTTCCTTCCCGTCATCGTCAACGACGACGTGGAGCAGGCCGCCGACTGGGTACGGCCGATGCTCGGGCTCTACATCGGTGGAATGGGCGCCAAGGGCGCGAACTTCCACTTCGACGTCTTCGCCCGCCTCGGGTACGAGGCCGAGTGCGCGAAGATCCAGGAACTCTACCTCGACGGCCACAAGGCCGAGGCGATCGCCGCCGTACCGACCCGGATGGTCGAGGACATCTCGCTGATCGGCCCGCTGGCCAAGATCAAGGACGAACTCGCCGCCTGGAAGGAAAGCGTGGTCACGACCTTGCTGGTGAACGCGGACGTGAAGACGCTGCGAGCGCTCTCGGAAATCGTCGCATGAGCACTGTCCCGGCCGAGCCGAGTGCCCAGGGCCAGTGGGAAGCGTGGAAGCGCAAGGAAATCCCGCCGGTCGAGCGTGTCAGGGACGACCTGTGGTCGGTCCCCGTGCCGATCCCGCACAACCCGCTGCGTTACACGAACGCGTACCTGTCGATCGCTGACGAGGGTGTCGTGGTCGTCGACCCGGGCTGGTTCGCGCCCGAGACGTGGGACGGGCTGGTGGCGGGCCTCGCCGTCGCGGGCGCGTCGGTGTCCGATGTGGTCGGTATCGTCGTCACCCACATGCACGCGGACCACCATGGCCTGAGCGCGCGCCTGAAGCAGGAATCCGGTGCGTGGATCGCGATGCACCCGGCCGAGCGCGAGGTGCTGCCCGCGCGACTCGCCGAGACCACGGAGTCCTCGTACGACCGCGACTGGTTGCGCGCCTCCGGCATTCCGGCGGACGTCGCGGCGAAGCTGGAGTTCAGCGGCGAGGCCTTGAAACCGTTCATGGACCTGGCGATGCCGGACATCCTGCTGGACGACGGCGACGTCGTGCCGCACGGCGCGCGGACGATGCGTGCGGTGTGGACGCCGGGACACACACCTGGCCACATCTGCCTGTACGACGAGGCCAGGGGCGTGTTGCTCACGGGCGACCACGTGCTGCCGCGGATCAGCCCGAACATCGGACTGGTCGTCGGTGACGACAACCCGTTGTCCAGCTACATCGCGTCACTGGAACGGATCGCCGCCTACGACGACGCGGAAGTGCTGCCCGCGCACGAGTACCGCTTCCGCGGTGTCGCACGCCGGACGCTCGCGCTGATCCAGCACCACCAGGAACGCTGCGACGAGATCACCACGGTGTTGCGCGCCAACGGCGAGTCCACCACGTGGGAGATCACCGAGAAGCTGACGTGGTCGCGCGGCTGGGAGAACGTGCGCGGCATCATGCGCCGCAGTGCCGTCGCCGAAACTGGCGCCCACCTGCAGTACATGCGTAAGGTCGGTTCAGTGGAACTTGTGGATGGTGAGGTACGCCGCTGGCGAGCCAGCTTGTGAGACTGGCGCTGATCGGTGCGGAACCGGACAGGCGATACCCGGGCGTCACGTGGACGGATGCCGACGACGCGGGTCTGGTGATCGCGGTGGGGGAGCCGTCGGCGGCCGCGGACGTGGTCGTGGCGTCCACAAAGGATATCGATGAGCTGTGGGAGACCCGGCTGTCCCTGCTCGTCGGCAACCTGGCGGACGGCAGGGTCGCCCGGTTCGGTGCCCCGCGCCTTGAGCCGCACAACCCGGAGTGGGCCGTGACCGCGGACAGGCTGCTGCGGCGACTGGCCCGGTTCGTGGCCAGGCCGGACTACGCGTGGGACCACATCGGCTCGACCTCGGTCCAGGGCCTGGCCGCGAAACCCATCGTCGACCTGCAGATCGGCGTCCCGTCGCTGCGGGACGTCGACGGTATCGACGCCGCCGTGGCCCGAGCGGGGTTCGTGGACGTGGCCAAGATCGCCCCGAACTCGCCCGGCGTGTTGCGGGACAACCCGAGGGGTGCCGGGAACTTCTGGGAGAAAAGGCTTTTCGCCTCGGCTGATCCCGGGCAGTACGCCATCCTGCACGTCCGCCAACTCGATTCGCCCTGGTGGCACTACACGACCCGGTTCCGTGACCTGTTGCGTTCCGACGAAACCCTGCGCGGCGACTACGAACGGATGAAGCGCGGCCTGGTCGAAGCCAACGCGGGCGAAACGAACTACGACAAGTACACCATCGCCAAGACGGCCTTCTTCGACGCGATCCAGCACCGGCTGAACCGCCCGTAGCGCAAGTGGTGTGCCAGTAGAGTTCCGTCCGTCTCCCGGTCCGGCGAGCCGACGTGGTGGCCCGGCTGCGCGAGGCGGGCGACGAGTGGGCCGCTCGGATCGTGCGGCGCCCTTGACACACGCCACCGCTGGCGCGTCCCCACGGGACGCGCCGGCGGCGGATGCGGGGTCGTCAGGCGTCTTCGCCGAGGTCGGCGAGGGCCTGCTTGACCTTGGCCATCTCCTCCTCGAGTTCACGCAGCCGCGACTCGTGCTGCTCGCGGGCGGCGTTGATCACCTCTTCGATCTTCTCTGCGATCTCCGGGTGCAGCTCCTGCGCGGCCTTGGCGACCGCGGCGGCGGGGATGGAGAGGCCCTGCACGACACGGGACGTGCCGTGCATCAGGTCGGCCTGCCAGTTGCCGTCGAGTGTGCCCGTCACGGTCAGCGTGAGCTCGACAGTGCGGGTCTTCTTCGCGGTGCTCTTGGTCCGAGCGGCGCGCTTGGGCTTTTCCTCAACCACTGGAGTCTCCTCAGCAGTCGCTTCGGTGCCCTCTTCGTTGGTCGAGGCAGGCACCTCCTCGTCACCGGGAGCGCTAGTAGCCGCCTCGGCGGTTGGAGCGGTCATCCTGGTCCTTTCGTGGTCACGTGGAGGGGGTAATGCATCCTAGAACACGTGTTCGAACATGTGTGCTCCAGGGGTGTCAAGACACTATCCCGATAGGGTTCGCCGGGTGAGCGGAGGCCTGTTGGTAGCCGGGACGTCGTCGGACGCGGGCAAGAGTGTGCTGGTCGCGGGCCTGTGCCGGTGGCTGGCGCGGCAAGGTGTCCGGGTCGCGCCGTTCAAGGCGCAGAACATGTCCAACAACTCCGTGGTCACCCCGGACGGCGGGGAGATCGGCCGGGCGCAGGCACTGCAGGCCGCGGCTGCCGGGCTCGTCCCGAGTGTCCGGTTCAACCCCGTCCTGCTCAAACCCGGCGGCGACCGCACGTCGCAGGTGGTCCTGCTGGGCAAGGTGATCGGGCAGAGCACCGCGTTGTCCTATCGGGACCGCAAGCCCGAGCTGTTCCAGACGGTGCTCTCCACTTTGGAAGGCCTGCGTGCCGAGTACGACGTGGTCGTGTGCGAGGGCGCCGGGTCGCCGACGGAGATCAACCTGCGTCGCGACGACATCGCCAACATGGGACTGGCCAGGGCCGCGGACCTGCCCGTCATCGTTGTCGGCGACATCGACCGCGGCGGCGTGTTCGCCCACCTGTACGGCACGGTCGCGCTGCTCTCACCCGCCGACCAAGCGCTTGTCGCGGGCTTCGTGATCAACAAGTTCCGCGGCGACCCCGCGCTGCTGCGCCCCGGTCTGGACCAGCTCAGGGGCCTCACCGGGCGGCGCGTGCTCGGTGTGCTGCCGTGGAACGTGGACCTCTGGCTGGACGCGGAGGACTCGCTGTCGTACACCGCCGACGGCGTGGTGGGCAGACCGCGCCCGCCAGTGGGGGAGCAGTGGCTGCGCGTGGCCGTCGTGCGGCTGCCCAGGATCTCCAACGGCACCGACGTCGAGGCGCTGGCGTGCGAACCTGGTGTGTCGGTGCGGTTCGTGACGGAGCCGTCCCGTCTGGCGGACGCCGACCTCGTCGTCCTGCCCGGCTCGAAGGCCACCGTGCACGACCTGGAGTGGTTGCGGCGCAACGGCCTCGCCGACGCCGTCGCCGACCACGCCCGGCGCGGGCTGCCGGTGCTCGGCATCTGCGGCGGGTTCCAGATGCTGGGCACGAAGATCACTGATTCGTATGAATCCGGCGCCGGGGCCGTGCCCGGCCTGGGTCTGCTCGACGTGGAGTTCGAGTTCCGGCGGGACAAGATCCTGCGCCGCCCGGACGGGTTCGTTCTCGGCCACCCGGCGACGGGATACGAGATCCACCACGGCACGGTCGTCGACCAGCCCGCCGACGGCCTGGTGACGCTGTCGGACGGTACCCCCGAAGGTGTACTCAGTGGTGCGGTCGCGGGCACGCACTGGCATGGCCTGCTGGAGAACGACGAGCCCCGCCGCGCGTTGCTGGACTGGGCGGCGGGCCACGCGGGACGGTCGGGATTCCGCGCGGCGCCGGGCACCTCCTTCGCCGCCGCCCGTGAGGCGCAACTCGACCTGCTCGGTGATCTGGTCGCCGAGCACATGGACACCGATGTCCTGCGTGGCCTGCTGGCGGAGGGGGCGCCGTCGGGCCTTCCCGTTCTCCCGCCGGGCGCGCCCTGACGGGTTAAGCCGAGCGGTGGTTTCCCAGCGCTTTCCGGGCTGCGAAAATGAGTGTTGACAACGTTGTCACCCTCCATCCTGCAGGAGAAGCCATGCGTGTATTCGCCGCGGCCTTAGGCTTCGCGGCGGCGCTCACGTTCGCCGCCGTACCAGCAGCCGCCGCTCCTTCCAGACTGGCTGTGAACGATCCCGCTCAGTACGTCAATCCGTTCGTCGGAACCAAACCCGGTGGCCCGGACTTCGGGCACGGCGGCGGCGCGGGCAACACCTTCCCCGGCGCGGACGCTCCGTTCGGGATGATGCAGTGGAGCCCGGACACCGTGCTGCACCAGCACGGTGGCTACCACTACGACGACAACCGCATCAAGGGCTTCAGCCTGACCCACATCTCCGGCCCCGGTTGCAGCGACTTCGGCAACATCCCGTTCATGCCGGCGCTGGGCACGAGCCCGGTCGGCAACTACACGTTCTCGCACGCCAACGAGTCCGCCTCACCCGGCTACTACTCGGTGAAGTTCGACAACGGCCTGCGCACCGAACTGACCACGACGACCCGTACGGGCATGGCCCGGTTCACCTATCCCGCAGGGCAACGGGCCTCGTTGTCGGTGGACGCGGGCAAGGCGTTCAACTCGGCCAGCGGTTCGATCACCATCGGCGCCAACACGTTGTCCGGCTACACCGACGGCGGCGGGTTCTGCGGCGCGGGCAACCGGTACCGCATCCACTTCCATGCCGTGTTCGACACTCCCTTCGCGACATCGGGTGTCGCGGGCGCGGACGGCAAGGTCGACGAGAGCCGCAAGACGATCGAAGGCCGCGGCACGGGTAGCGTCCCATCGCAGCCCAAGGGCGTGGAAACCCGCAAGGGCCCGGCGGCCACGAGCGACGTGACGCCGTTGGCGGCGTCGGCGTTCGTGTCCTTCAACGCCACCACGGTCACCGCGCGGGTGGGGATCTCGTTCGTCAGCCTCGACGGCGCGAAGGCCAACCTCAGTGCCGAGCAGGGCACCAGGAGCTTCGACGAGATCAAGACCGGCACGCGCGACGCGTGGAACGGGCTGCTCGGCCGGATCAACGTCACCGGCGGAACCGACGCGCAGCTGCGAACGTTCTACACCGCGCTCTACCACTCGTTGTTGCACCCCAACGTGTTCAGCGACGTGGACGGCAGGTTCGCCGGCTTCGACAAGCAGGTCCACACGGTGGCCAACGGACGCGCGCAGTACGCGAACTTCTCCGGCTGGGACGTCTACCGGTCCCAGGTGGCCCTGATCGCCCTGATCGCGCCCGCCGAAGCGGCCGACATCGCCCAGTCCGCGGTCGACCAGGGGAAATACGGCGGGTACTTCGACCGTTGGACCGTGGCCAACGGCGGTACGGGCGTGATGAACGGCGACCCGGTGTCCGCGATCATCGCCACCATGCACGCGTTCGGGGCGACCAACTTCGACGCGGTCGACGGCCTGCGCCGGATCGTGGCGGGTGTCAACGATGTCCGCCAGCGGCCGGGCTGGTTGCAGTACAACCAGTACGGCTACGTGCCGACTGGCCTCGGGGACGTCTGGGGTTCGGCGTCGACCACGCTGGAGTACACCAGTGCCGACTTCGCCATCTCCCAGTTCGCCGCTCGCCTGGGTGACCAGGCGACAGCCGAGAACTTCCTGCGCCGCGCCCAGAACTGGCGCAACCTCTTCGAATCGGGCAACAAGTACCTCCAGCCGCGCAACACCGACACGACCTTCCCGGGCTTCAGCCCGACGCAGCAGAACGAGTTCGTGGAAGGCAACGGCGGCCAGTACGCGTGGATGGTGCCCTACAACCACCGTGGCCTGTTCGACGCCATGGGCGGGAACGCTCCTGTGGTGTCCAGGTTGGACTCGTTCTTCACCGAGCTGAACGCCGGACCGAACAAGAACATGGCCTACCTGGGCAACGAGCCGACGCTCAACACCCCGTGGGCGTACGCGTACGCGGGCGTGCCGTACAAGACGCAGGACGTGGTCCGGCGGGCGCTGACGACGTTGTTCAAACCGGCGCCGGAAGGCATCGTCGGCAACGACGACCTCGGGCAGATGTCCTCGTGGGCGGTGTGGGCCGCGCTGGGCATGTACCCGCAGGCGCCGGGCCGGTCCGAGCTCGTGCTGGCCAGCCCGCAGTTCGCCAGTGTCACGATCAGCAGGGGCAACGGCAAGACCATCAGCGTCAACGCCCCAGGCGCGTCGGACACGAACAAGTACGTGCAGAGCCTGCGGGTGAACGGTCAGGCATCGAACCGCGCCTGGCTGCCTGAGTCCATTGTGGCCAACGGTGGCACGCTGGACTTCACGCTCGGCGCGGGTCCGAACACCTCGTGGGGCAGCGCGCCCGCGGACGCGCCGCCGTCGTTCGACGTAGGCCCGGCGACCCCGAGGACCGGCCTGATCTCCGGCCTCGCGAGCAAGTGCGTCGACGCGAACCCGCCGCAGTCCAGCGGTTCCGTCGTGCGGCTGTGGGAGTGCAACAGCTCGGTCGCGCAGCAGTGGACCTTAAAGTCGGACGGCACGGTCCGTGCGGCGGGCCGGTGCCTGGATGTTTCCGGCAGCAAGCGGGACAACGGAACCAAGGTCCAGTTGTGGGACTGCAACGGCACAGGTGCACAACAGTGGTGGCCCAAGGTGAACGGCGCGTTGGTGAACTCGCCGTCCGGGCGGTGCCTGGACGTGCCGAACAGCAATTCCGCCAACGGAACCCAGTTGCAGATCTACGACTGCAACAACTCGGGCGCACAGATCTGGCGCCTGCCGTAGCACGGGTGTCCGGCCGGTCCCGGCGTGGACCGGCCGGACCGCGTCCCGCGGGTGTGCGATTGTCACGCCCGGTGTTGCGCTGGTGGGTGGATGGCAGCGCCGCTGCCCGAAGCGATACTGGGGTCCTCGTCCGGAAGGGGTGCCGCCGAAAGGAAAGGACCCACCGTGTTGACAACCGCAGCACTGCTCGCAGCGACCCTTCTCGGCGCTGCCGCGACCGCCCCGCTGCCCGTGGCCGCTGACATCTCCGTCGACCTCGCGGTCACGTCGACGACGTATCTCCTGCCCGGAGCCAACTTCGAACTGTCGATCACGAACCAGGGACCGGAACCGCTCACCTCCGCGACGGTCGTTGTGCGGTTCGGCGCCGACGGCGGGCCAACTTTCCCGACGCCGTGCGCGTTCGACAGCGCGGCCGACACGCTGACGTGCCCCTTCGGCGCGCTACCCGTCGGTGGCACCGCGAAGATCTCCTTCACTGCCTACTTCGCGATCGGCGGGCCACCCATGCACTTCACCAACACCGCGACACGGACAGCGAGCACTCCGTTGGACCCCGACAGCGCCAACGACTCCGACAGCGTGAGGTGCGACTACATCGGTAGTGGTGGATTCCCGCCGCCTGCCGTCCGGACGCTGTACTGCTAGTGACTCATGCGTTGATGATGTGGCCTTCGGTGTGTTGCTCGACACGTTGATAGTGCGATCGCTGCTGGTCCCGGCGATGACGTTGCAGATCGGCCGCAAGATCTCGTGGCTGAGCGCCCTGTCGCGCGGCCCCGCCTAGTTGGGTTACGGGCACGCGGGATGCGACGATGGCCTGTGGTGCGACGCGGAGGAAATCCGGTGCGAATCCGGTGCGGTCCCGCCACTGTCACCAGGTGACGAGCCTGGGAGCCAGACACTCCGCCCGCACTCGGGTACGCGCCCGCGTGCCCGTGGCTTCGACTTCGGGCGTGGACACCCGGGGAAGGATCGTGCCGTGCGCTTCCCGTTCTCTGCCATCGTCGGACACGACGACCTGCGGATGGCACTGTTGCTCAACGCGGTGCACCCGGGTATCGGGGGAGTGCTGGTCAGAGGCGAGAAGGGGACAGCCAAGTCCACGATCGTGCGTGCGCTGGCGGCCTTGCTGCCCGCCGTGGACGTCGTGCCGGGCTGCCGGTTCGCCTGCGATCCCGCCAACCCCGACCCGGCCTGCCCGGACGCGCCGCACGACGGGGTCGACCAGCGCGCGGCGCGTCTGGTCGAACTGCCCGTCGGCGCGACCGAGGACAGGCTCGCCGGTTCGCTCGACCTGGAACGCGCGCTGACCGAGGGCGTCCGGGCCTACCAGCCCGGCCTGCTCGCGGCGGCGCACCGGGGAGTGCTTTACGTCGACGAGGTCAACCTGCTGCACGACCACCTGGTCGACCTGCTTCTCGACGCGGCCGCGATGGGCCGTGCGCACGTCGAGCGGGAAGGCGTGTCGATCTCCCACGCGGCGAGCTTCCTGCTGGTCGGGACGATGAACCCGGAGGAGGGCGAGCTGCGCCCGCAGCTGCTGGACCGGTTCGGGCTGACAGTGCACGTGGTGGCGTCGCGTGACGTCGCGGTACGCACCGAGGTGATCCGGCGCAGGCTGGCGTTCGAGGCCGACCCGGCGGGCTTCGCGGCGCAGTGGACCACGGCCGACGCTGAGCTGGCGGAGCAGATCGTGAAGGCCCGTACCGCGTTGCCGCACATCTCGTTGCCCGACGCGGAACTGCGCAGGATCGCGTCGGTGTGCGCATCCTTCGAGGTGGATGGCATGCGCGCGGACCTCGTGGTCGCTCGTGCGGCGGTCGCGCACGCCGCGTGGCGTGGCGTGGACAGCGTCAACTCCGACGACATCGAAGTCGCGGTACGGCTGGCGTTGCCGCACAGGCGTAGGCGTGACCCGTTCGACGAGCCGGGGCTGGACGAGCAGCAACTCCAGGAAGCCCTGCAGAACGCCGCCGAGCAGGAGCAAGAGCCAGAGCCGGACGACGACCCCGATGGTGGCGGCCCAGATGGGGGCGGAGCCGAGAGCCCGAGCGACGCACAGCAGCCCCCGGCCGACTCGGAACAGCCACCGGGCGGTGGCGGTGGTGGGGACAAGCCGCCGGTGCCTCCGGCGGCGTCGTTTCGTGCCCGCGTGCTCGAAGTGCCCGGGATCGGCGAGGGCGCACCTGGCCGCCGATCCCGTGCGGCGGCACGCAACGGCCACACGGTCCGCCCGTCCACAGTCGAGGGACACGGTCTGCACCTTGTCGGAACGCTGTCGGCCGCGGCGCCGCACCAGGCGCTGCGAGGCCGGACAGGCACCGGCCTGGTGTTGCGTTCGCAGGATGTGAGGCTGGCCGTCCGCGAGGGCAAGGAAAGCAACCTCGTGCTGTTCTGCGTCGACGCCTCGGGTTCGATGGCGGCCCGCAAACGCATGTCCGCTGTGACCGGCGCGGTCCTGTCGCTGCTGCGCGACGCGTACCAGCGGCGTGACAAGGTCGGCGTGGTCACGTTCCGAGGCAACTCGGCGGAGGTGGCGTTGCCTCCGACGTCCTCGGTGGACGCGGCGGCGGCACGGCTGAAAGGACTGCGGACAGGTGGCCGCACGCCACTGGCCGACGGGTTGCTGAAGGTGCGTCGAGTCCTTGCCGCCGAACGACTCCGTGATCCCCGCCGCCGCCCGTTGCTGGTGCTGCTGACCGACGGCAAGGCCACGCAGGCAGCGGGCGGACGTGACCCGATGGACGACGCCCTGCGCGCGGCCAGGATGCTCGCGGCGGACGGCATCGCGAACATCGTGGTCGACTGCGAAGAGGGGTACGTCCGGCTGGGTCTGGCGGCCAGGGTGGCGGCGGTGCTGGGCGGGACGTGCCTGCGCCTGGCGGACCTGTCGGCCGACCAGGTCTCGGGTGTGGTCCGGGCAGCACGAGCAGCGTAAGGAGAATCAGGCGTGCCACAGGGAAAACCGGTCGCCGTCCCGCAGGACGGCCTGACCACGCGGCAGCGCCGCAACCGGCCGTTGCTGGTCCTGCACACGGGCGAGATGCGCGGCAAGTCCACGGCGGCGTTCGGCCTGGCGTTGCGCGGGTGGAACCAGGGCTGGTCGATCGGCGTGTTCCAGTTCGTGAAGTCGGCGAAGTGGAAAGTGGGGGAGGAGAACGCCTTCAAAGCACTCGGGCGGCTGCACGAGCAGACCGGCGAAGGCGGACCGGTCGAATGGCACAAGATGGGCGAGGGCTGGTCGTGGACCCGCAAGCAGGGGACCGAGGAGGACCACGCGGCGGCGGCGCAGGAGGGCTGGCGTGAGATCTCCCGCAGGCTCGCCGCCGAACAGCACGGGTTCTACGTGCTCGACGAGTTCACGTACCCGATGCACTGGGGCTGGGTGGACGTCGACGAAGTGGTGACGGCGCTGCGGGACCGCCCAGGCCACCAGCACGTGGTGATCACCGGACGGCACGCCCCGCAGGCGCTGATCGACGCGGCCGACATGGTCGTGACGATGACGAAGGTCAAGCACCCGATGGACGACGGCCAGAAGGGCCAGCGCGGTATCGAGTGGTAGAAGATGTGCCGTGAAGGCCACCTTACCGGCATGGGACGCCCGTAACTCGGCTTTGGTGGTGTGGTGGGGTGCCGTGAAGGTGGCCTTACCGGCGTGGGAGGCTCCGAAAACTCTTCAAGCCGAACGGGTGAAAGCAGCGGGCTAACGCCTGGCCGCCGTGCGCGACCATCAGGGTGTGGGGAGCGAGCCGCTCGGGGGAGAGCTGCGCGGGATGGGACGGTGGTACCCGGCGGCGTGGCGCTGTGCGGTGATCGTGCCCAGTGCCGTGCTCGCGCCCCTGGCCGTGCCGGGTCCCGCGACTGTGGTCGCCGCCGTGGTGGTGATCTGCTGGTCCGGAGTCGAGCTCACGTTCTTTCGGCACCGCCCGGAGAAGGTGCTGGCCGTCGACGTGGCGCTCGTCGTTGCCGTCTGCCTGACCGCCCCGCTCACCAGTTCCTTCGAGGCACTGGTGGACGCCACGAGCTGGGTGGTCGTGGTCGCGTCGATCACCATCGTGTGCTGCCAGCCGTACACCAGGATGGTTGCCGGGACGGTGGCCGCGGCCTGCATGACCAGCGCGTTCGTGCTCGGGGGCTGGTTCGCTGAGCCGCAGCGGGCGGTGGAGACGGTGCCGCTCGCGTGCTGGCTGTTCGCCGAGGGGCTGCTGTGCCGGTGGCTGTACTGGTTGCTGCGGCGAGGCGCTCGCATCGCGGATGATCTGACAGAGGAAATGAGTGCGCGCCGGACGGAGGCGTCGGCTGCCGCCGCGTTGCGCGCGGGCCGTCGCGAGCATCTCGCCGCACTGCACGACACCGCGGCGGCGACACTTCTGATGGTCGGTCTGGGTGTCCCGTCACGGACATGGGTGCGTAGGCAGGCGGCGCGTGATCTCCGAGTGCTGCGGGGAGTGGACGTCGCGGATCCGTCGGCCGATCTGAGGACGCTGCTCGCTGAGGTGTGCGGGGATGTCGCGGTGTTCGTCCCACCCGACGGCGGGGCGCCGGTCAACAGCGGGCAGGCGGAGGCGGTGACGGGCGCGACCGCTGAGGCGCTTGCGAACGTCGCCAGGCATGCCGGTGGGGTGACCGCACGGGTGACGCTCACCGGATGCGCCAGGTCCGGCTTCACCGTCCGGATCGAGGACCACGGCAAGGGCTTCGACCCCGGAGCCGTCCATGAGCAGAAGCGTGGTGTCAGCGAGTCGATCATCGGCAGGATGGCTGCCGTCGGTGGAACCGCGACCATCCAGTCAGCCGTCGGCCACGGCACCACAGTGACGCTCCGGCTACCTGGCACGGCAGGTGAGCGCGTCGAAGCTCCTCGCATGGTCACCGGGCTGCGGCACGCGGTGCTCGGGCTTTCCGCTGCCGGGCTGTTCGGGGTGTACCTGCCTCCTTTGCTGCTCAGCGGACGGCCGTCCGTGACCGAGATGGCCGCGTTCGCGCTGATGGCCGCGGCACTGGGTGCTGCCGCCGTCCGGATCTGGCGCGGTCACCGGGGTTTTCCGTGGCTTTCGCTGCTCGTGGTCTTGATCGCCGACGTCATCGTGGTGGTCGTGGTGCCAACGTCGGCGCTGATCGGCCATTCCAACTGGGCCTATCCGGCGGGCGGGATGCTCGGCGTCGTGCTGCTGATCGATCGGGGCCTGCCGCCGCTGACCGGCTTTCTCGTCCTGCACAACGTGGTCTCGTTGGTACCGGTGTTCGTGGACGGTGGCCCCGAGCGGGCGGTGGCGCTGGGTACCTGGGCGATCATCGTGATGGGGCTGGAAATCGGCATCGCCGGGATCGCGATCGCGTTGCTGGGGGTGCGTGCGCGGGCGGCGGCCGCGGTCGCCGAGCAGGACCGCCTGCGTACCAGGGAGGTGGTGCACACCCAGCTGGCTGCCGATCGTCGGGCCAGGTACGCGGAGCTGGCCGAGACTGTCGTCCCACTGCTCGGCGGGCTCGCCGCGAACCGGCTCGACCCCTCGGCACCCGCCGTCAGGCAGGCGTGCGCGCGTGAGGCAGGCCGGTTGCGGCGGTTGTTCGCCGAGGCCGATGACGTGGCCGAGCCACTCCTGCACGAGCTACGGGCCTGCGCCGACGTGGCCGCCCGGCGCGGTATCGGGGTGTCGCTGGCCGTGTGCGGAACCAGCTTCGAGCTCTCGGCACAGGAACGAAGGGCGCTGACTGACCCGGTGCTCGCCGTGCTCGCCGCGGCGACCGGTGATTCCCGGATCGCGGTGACGGTGATGGCGGATTCGGTTACGGTGAGTGTGGTGGCCGAAGTGCCGCCAGGAGCCGAGTTCGTCATGGGAAGCCGCGATGAAGGCTGGGGTGCGGCGCGGCTTGGCTGGCGCCGAAGGGGGAGTTCGGTATGGCTGGAGGCGACGCTGGACCGACCATCGCCGTGATCGACGACCATCCGGCGATAGTCGCGGGAGTCAGGGCATGGTGCGCGGCATCCTGCCCGTCGATCGACGTGGTGGCCGTCGGCGCGAACGTGTCGGCGGCGTGGACGCACCCGGGAGCGGACGCCGACGTCGTGGTGATGGACCTGATGCTTGACGAGGCCGCGCCCGCGATGGGTGACCTGCGCAGGCTTGCCGACGCCGGGCGGCGGGTGGTCGTCTACTCGATGCGCACCGACGACCGGACTGTGCTGTCCAGTTTGGAGATCGGCGCCTACACCTACCTGACGAAGGCGGAGGGCGAGCAGCACCTGGTCGCCGCGATCCACGCGGCAGCCGCCGATTTGCCTTACACCGCCCCGAACTTGGCCGGTTCGATGTACGCGGACAGCCGGAAGTGCCGCCCCCGGCTCACGCCGAGGGAGCAGAACGCGCTCATGCTGTGGTTCCGCTGCGAGTCCAAGGAGATGGTGGCGGATCGGATGGGCGTCTCGGCCAGCACGGTGAACACCTACCTCGACCGGGTCCGGATCAAGTACGCCAACGTCGGCCGGGCCGCGGCCACGAAGACGGCGTTGCTCGCCCGGGCGATGCAGGACGGGTTGATCAGTCTCGACGAATTGTAGGTTGTTCGGGTGACAAACCGAGGTCGCCCGGCCCCATACGGTGAGGAAGTGTTCTTCACCGGATTGGGGAGAGAAGATGAGGAAAACTGTAGGCTCTGTGCTGGTCGCGGCGGGACTTCTGTCGAGTTCCCAGCTGGCTGAGGCCACGCCGGACGCTGGCGTCCTGGCGTGCGAGATGTCGGTCAGGAAGGTCCCCACCGTAGCCGAAGGTAGGGTCGTCACTAGCGGCGCTTCGTCGGGATGCCCACACTACTACCGGTTCGAGGTATCACTGGAATACCGCAACATTTTGGGTCAGTGGTGGGAGAAGGGCGACGACTTCTGGAGTGCCAACGATCGGGGGGAGGCTTCAACCCTCTGCACGCACCACCGGACTCCTTACCGCGGCATTGTCTACAACCACTCAACCGGCAAGAAAGAGATAAGCGACGAAAAGGTCATCGCGTGCTGATGGGGTTGGCCTATCGAGCCGTTTTCGAGAACGTCACGTCCGGCGGGGAGCGGACGACCCCTGGTGTCAGGATCACCTGTTGACGTTCGCCTGGCCGGCCTGGTGCTTCTCTGCGCCGGGCCGGCCGTTGCGGTAAGCCGGAGCGCCTCACTCGTCGTCGGGGGTGGCCGAAGCCAGGTCGGCGGCGGCGCGGCTGCCCAGTTCCAGCATCTGGCCGAGGTTCTTGCGGCTCAGTCGCATGACGTATTCGTTGCGGTCGCCGAAGAACAAGGTGGCGGCGTCGTTGGTCGTGTCGACCTCGTACCTCATCGGGGCGGTGGTGGACAGTTCCACCCAGGACTCGACGCAGACACCGGAGTGGTGGTACAGCGGCATAGCTACCTCTTATCTCTCTGGAACAGGTTTTGACAAGAGGTTATCCATACAGAATAGATTTGACAGCTCCCTGATCGGGTGACGGTCGCCGCCTGGCAAACTTGGCCAAGATCCAGGTCGAGGAGGTGGCGCGTGGGGCAGGCTCGCCCGACGGTCGAGCGACGACAGCTCGGCCTGACATTGCGGCGTTTGCGAGACGAGGCCGGTCTCACGCAGGACGTGGCGGCCGCGGCGATCGGCAAGGCCAGGACGAAGATCGTGGCGTTGGAGGACGGCACCACCACCGCGACTGTCGACGACCTCGTGGCACTGCTCGACCTCTACGAGGTTCATGGCGCTGACCGGAATAGTCTTCTCGAACTCGGTGTGCGGGCGCGGAAGCGGCCGAAGCGTCGGGTCACTGTGGACACGTTGCCGGACGCGTATGACAGGTTCGCCAACCTGGAGGCCAGGGCAACCGAAATCAGCTGGTACGAGTCCTCGATCATTCCAGGTCCGTTGCAATCGGTCGGCTACGTGCGGGCAGTGTTCGAGGAAGGTGAAGGGGTCTGGTGGGCGAAGGGGGACCCCGAGGGAGAAGACCGGGTGAATTTCCGGTTGCGGCGGCTGGAGAAGCTATGGGGCTCGACTGAACCCAAGCGGATGCGTTACGTCGTGGCCAAGGAAGCGTTGCACGCGAACATGGGCCACCCGGACATCATGCGCGGGCAACTCCGGCACATGCTCAGCCTCCTGTACCAGTGCGAGGATCTCGCCATCCGTGTGCTGCCAAGCGACGTCTACGGCAACCCTGGGCGCGGGAACGGACTGCTGATCTTCGACTTCGGCGATGAGAACGCGCCAGTGGGATGGTCGTCCGCTGTCATCGGACCTTCGACTTACTACGATGAACCATCGGATATCGCAGCACTGCGACGAGCTTTCGAACGGATCTGGGAGCTTTCGTTGAGTGAGCGGGACTCCAAGCGGTTGATCACTGAGTTGGAGGAGGCGTGAGCGTGGACACCGGTTGGTTCAAGAGCGGCTACAGCAGTAGTGCCACTGAGGGCTGCGTCGAGGTGCGGATCACGTCGGATTCCGTGCTGGTCAGAGATTCCAAGCACCGGTTAGGGCCGCACTTCAGCGTTGCCAACGCGTCTTGGCGAACATTCCTCACCATGGCCGGGAACCGTTGATCCCTCGCGTGGTCATCGCGGCCCCGGCGTCCGGCTGCGGCAAGACGACCGTGGCGACCGGGTTGATGGCGGCCTTGCGGCGGCGCGGGGACAAGGTCGCGCCGTTCAAGGTCGGCCCCGACTACATCGACCCCGGCTACCACACGCTCGCCGCCGGACGACCGGGCCGCAACCTCGATCCCGTCCTCGTCGGCGAGTCCACGGTCGCGCCCCTGTTCCTACGCGGCTCGGCCGGTGCGGACATCGCGGTGATCGAGGGCGTGATGGGCATGTTCGACGGCCGCGACCCCACCTCGGACTTCGGCTCGACCGCGCACATCGCCAAGCTCCTGCGGGCCCCGGTGATCCTCGTGGTCGACGCGTGGGGCCAGGCACGCAGCATGGCCGCGCTGGTGCACGGCTTCCGCGCTTTCGACACGTCCATCCGGCTCGCCGGGGTGATCGCCAACCGCGTCGGGTCGGCGTACCACGCGTCCATCCTCGCCACGGCCTGCGAGGAAGTCGGGTTGCCGCTGCTCGGGGCGTTGCGGCGGGACGGGAGTTTGCAGGTGCCGTCGCGTCACCTCGGGCTGGTTACCGCCGCCGAGCACGGGCCCGAGGCCGTCCGGGTGATCGACTCGATGGCACACCTCGTGGCGGGCGGGGTCGACCTGGACGAGGTCACGACCCTCGCCCGCTCGGCGGGGCCACTGCCCGGTACACCCTGGGAACCTGGCATAGCGGAAGTGGGGCGGCCGGTGATCGCCATCGCCGGGGGACCGGCGTTCACGTTCGGCTACGCCGAGCACGCCGAACTGCTGGCGGCGGCCGGTGCGCAGGTCGAGGTGTTCGACCCGGTGCACGACTCCGCCCTCCCCGAAGGCGCCCGTGGCCTCGTCCTGCCGGGTGGTTTCCCCGAGCAGCACGCCGAGGCGTTGTCGGCCAACGAGCCGCTGCGCCGTGCCGTCGCGGAGTTCCGCGGACCCGTCCACGCCGAGTGCGGCGGGCTGTTGTTCCTGGTCAAGAGCCTGGACGGGCATCCGATGTGCGGTGTGCTCGACGCCACCGCCGAGATGACGCCGTCGTTGTCGCTGGGCTATCGCGACGCGGTCGCGGCCAGTGACTCGCCGTTGTGCCCCGAAGGCACACGGTGGACCGGGCACGAGTTCCACCGCACTGTCGTGCATCCCGTGCATGGGTCCGAACCCGCGTGGATCTGGCGTGACCGGGCGGGCTCGGTCGTCCGGGAGGGCTTCGTATCAGGCCAGGTACACGCCTCCTACCTGCACACTCACCCCGTCGCCAACCCCGGCGCCATTGCCCGGTTCGTCGCCAGTGCGACCGGCGCGTCCGGTGTGGGAGGGTAACCCGGTGACGGTGACGGTGATCGGGGTCGACGGCAAGACACTGCCCGCAGGCGCATCCGCCGCGTTGGACGAGGCTGACCTGGTGGTCGGCCTGCGGCGGCAGTTGGACGCGCACGCGCCCGAACGAGCCCGCACGGTCGAGCTGGAGTCGATCGAGACAATCGTGACGGACCTGACCGTCGCCGCGCACGCGGTGGTGCTCGCTGACGGTGACCCGGGGTTCTTCGGCCTGGTCCGCACCCTCCGGGAGAACAACGTCCGGCTGACCGTGCTGCCTGCGGTGTCCGGCGTGCAACGGCTGCTGGCCGCGATCGGCCGTCCTTCCGACGACGTCACCGTCGTGAACGCCCAGGGCGTGGACGCCGGGCGCGCGGTGAACGTGTGCCGGGCGCGGTCCGCGGTGGCTGTTCTCGGGATGGGACCGGCCGAGCTGGCACGCGAGTTGCGCGGGTGGCGGCGGACCCTCGTGGTGGCCGAGGACCTGGGCGGGCCGGACGAGAAGGTGTCCACTGTGGATGCCGGGGAGGCCGAGTCCCGGACCTGGCGCGACCCGAGCGTGGTGCTGTGCCTCGCCGAGGTCGAGCGGGTGCCGCCACGCGGGTGGATTGCCGGTGGGCAGCCGCTGAGTGGCGGTTGGGCGTTGCCGGAGGACGACTTCGCCCACCGCGACGGCATCATCAGCTCCGCCGAGTTGCGGGCGATCGCGTTGGCGCACATCGCACCGGCGCCGGGAACTCTCGTGTGGGACGTCGGCTCGGGTTCGGGCGCGATGGCCGTGGAATGCGCCCGGCTCGGGTCCGCTGTGCTGGCCGTGGAGCGGGATCCGATGCAGTGTGTGCGGATTTTCGCCAACACCAGCAAGTACGGCGTGGACGTGCGGGTTGTCGAAGCGGAGTTGCTCGCGGCGATCAAGAGCCTGCCGAAGCCGGATGCCGTGTTCATCGGCGGCGGTGGTGAGGCGGTTGTCCGCGCTTGTACGACCGTTGAGGCGTCGCGCGTTGTCGTCGCGTTGGCTTCGGTCGACCGGGTGGCCCCGACTCGTCAGGCGTTGCAGGCGGCGGACTATCGTGTGGACGGCTGCCAGTTGAGCGCCGCGCGGTTGACCGAACACTCCGACGGCGCGACACGTCTGGCGGCGGTCGATCCGGTGACTGTGGTTTGGGGCGTGCGTTGATCGGTCTGTTCGCGGCGACGGCTGAAGGCAGGAAAGCAGCCGGTTCGCTGGCGCTGGGCCCCGATTCGGTTCTGGTGGACGGGCCGGTGAAGCCGGGTCTGCGGCGGCTGTGGCCGTCGCTGGGGTCGGCGGTGTTGTTCATGGGCGTGGGCGCTGCGGTGCGACTCGTGACCCCCCTGCTGAAAAGCCAGCGCGAGGACCCAGGGATCGTGTGCGTCCACGACGGTTTCGTCGTCGCGTTGACCAGTTCGAGCAACGTCCTCGCCGCCGAGATCGCCGACGCGCTGGGCGCCACAGCGGTCCCCACGTCGGACTACGTCGGCTCCTCGCCGCTCGACGAAATCGTCGAAGCACTGGACACGGCGATCGACGGTGACATTGTCGCGTGTGGCGTGGCCGTGGTCGCCGGTGAGGAGATCCGGCTGCTCAACCCGCTCGGCTTCGCCCTGCCGGACCTGCCACCGAACCTCCAGCCGGACAACTACGGTACTGAGTGGACAGTGCTGATCGACGATCGGCTGCCCAAGTTCCTGCGCAAGGGCAAGGTGCTGCGCCTGATCCCGAAGACGCTGGTGGTCGGCGTCGGATCGAGCCGTGGCGTGACACAGGAAGCCGTGACAGCGGCGCTGGCCCTGCTGGAATCCGAACACGAACTCGACCCGCGTGCCGTGCGGTCGTTCGCGACGGTCGACGTCAAGGCCGACGAAGCCGGAATCCAGGACGCGGTGGCGGACTGGGGTTTCTGGCACGGCGAAGACGGCGGCTTCAGCCCGCCGATGACGATCCACAGCGCCGCCGAACTGGCCGCGGTGGACGTTCCCAACCCCAGCGCCACCGCCAAGGCCGAAGTCGGCACAGCCAGCGTCGCCGAGGCCGCGGCTTTGCTGGCCGCCCGGGAGATGGCCGCGCGGGATCAGAGCAGTCGCGTGGAGTTGGCGGCGCCGAAGACGAGCAGCGCCAACGTCACCGTCGCCGCCGCTCGCATCCTGCCGGACCTGGACTAAGCGGACAGCGTTCCGTTGTCGGCGATGGACTTGCCGGTGGGCCGCCATGTCTTCTTGTCGAGGATGTTGAACTTCTTGCCCGAAGCGTCCCACTGGGCGAACAGCGGGAACGTGGTCGACTTGTGCGCGCGGTAGACCCAGCGCCCCCCGAGCAGTTCCAGGCCCCTGGCCAGCAGGCGTTGCTCGGTGGCCAGTTGCGCGTCGGACCGCGCCTTCAGCTTCCGAGCCTGCTCCTCGATCCACGCCGTGCTCGACCGCTTGGCGATCTCGTCGCCCGTGCCACGATGTCGAGCAGGCGCGCCTTCTCGCCCTCCAGAACACCGCGTTGCCACGACGGGCCGTTGATCTCCATGCATCGCCTCCACTGACGGCAGTCCGTGCCGGAAGGTCGGTGCGGCGGGAGCGTGCGTTACGCACCGGTCCCGGAAAGACTCCAGTCGCAGGACACGCTCATCGGCCGGTCCACCGCGGCTTGCGGCCTTCGGTCCACGCCGAGTAGAACTCCGCGTGATCGCTGGACTTCATCAGCAACGCCTGGGTGATCGCTTCCAGTTCGATCGCCGAGCCGAGGTCCATGTCCAGCTCACGGGTCAGCAGGACCTTCGTCGTGGAGTACGCCAGCGCCGGGCCGGAGGCCAGTCGCGTTGCCAGCGCCGAGGTTTCCACGGCCAACTCGGCGTCGTCCACGACCTTGCTCGCCAGGCCGATCGATGACGCCGTTGCCGCGTCGACCTTGTCGCCCAGCATCAGCAGTTCCGTCGCGCGGCCGAGCCCGACCAAACGCGGCAACAGGTACGCCGAACCCATGTCCGCTCCGGCGAGACCGACCTTCGTGAACAGGAACGCGAACGACGCGGACCGCGCGAGCAAGCGGAAGTCGCTGGCGAGGGCGATCACCGAGCCCGCGCCCGCCGCGATGCCGTTCACCGCGGCGATCACCGGCACCGGGCACTCCCGCAACGCCTTCACCACCGCCCCGGTCATCCGGGTGAACTCCAGCAGTTCGGCGGGCTCCATCTTCTGGAGCTCGCCGATGATCTCCTCGACGTCGCCGCCGGAGCAGAAACCCCTGCCCTGCCCGGCGATCACGAGCACCCGGGCGTCACCGCGGTGGGGCAGCTCGGCGATCAGGTCGCGCAGGTCCGCGTAGACGTCGAAGGTCAGCGCGTTCAACTTCTCCGGCCGGGAGAACGTCACCGTCGCCACCCCGTCCGCCACCGCGAAGTCGAAGTGCTCCCAGTTCTCCGTGATCCGCGCGGATGCCCGGAAAGCCATCAGTCGTCTCCTTTCAGGGCACGGCGATCCAGCTTGCCCGACGCTGTTTTCGGCAACGTGGACACGAATCGCACGTCCCTCGGATACTTGTGCGGCGCCAGCCGGGAGCGGACGAAGTCCTGCAACTCCTGGGCGGTGACCTCGGCAGCGGTGACGACGTACGCACGCGGTCGGGTCAAGCCGTTCTCCTGGTAGCCGACCACCGCGCACTCCACCACGGCGTCATGGGCCAGCAGGCAGTTCTCGATCTCCGCCGGCGCCACCCAGACACCGCCGACTTTCAGCAGGTCGTCGATGCGGCCCTGGTAGTGGAAGAACCCGTCGGCGTCCTTCGTGACGAGATCACCGGACAGCACGGTGTGCGGGCGGGGAAACGTCTCGGCCGACTTCTCCGGCGCCTGCCAGTACTCCAGCGCCACCGTCTCGCCGGTGATCTCCAGCCTGCCCGGTTCGCCGTCCGGCACCGGGTTGCCGTCCAGGTCCACCACACGCGCCTGGTAGCCCGGCACGACCTGGCCGAGGCTGCCTTGCCGGGACTCGCCCTTCCGGTTGGACAGGTAGATGTGGTACGCCTCCGACGAGCCGATCCCGTCGAGCACCTCGACGCCGAACGTGTCCATCCACCGCCGGTACAACTCGCCCGGCAGCGCCTCGCCCGCCGACGTGCACAGCCGCAACGAGCTGAAGTCCTGTTCGGACGCCGACGGGTGCGACACCATCGCGCTCATCATGGTCGGCACGTTCACCAGGATCGTCGGCCGGTGCTGCGCGATCAACTCGAAAAGGGTGTCCACCGTGCTGCGTTCCGGGAACACGATTCCCGCCGCGCCGACGCCGAAGGGGAACAAGGCGGTGAGATCCCGTGCGTAGCCGAAGAACAGCTTGGGCACCGGCAGGACCACATCGGACGGTTGGATGTCCAGCACACCCTGCGCGTACCAGGAGAAGCTCAACAGCGGACTGCGTGCGGTCAACACGCACGCCTTCGGTGCCCCCGTGCTGCCGGTGGTGAACTTCCAGATCGCCACGTCGTCCTTCGTGGTCGGCGCAGCGTCCAGAGTGGACGGCTGGCCTGCCGTGAAGCCCGGGGTGAGGACGACGAGGTTGGTGGCGCCCGCCTCGCGCATCTTCTCGGCCGTGGTGTCGTCCGCCAGCACGGCCACAGGCCGGACGTAGTCCAGGAAGTACTTGTAGTCCTTGACCTGGAGATAGGTGTACACCTCCGCGGTGACGGCGCCGATCTTCTGCGCGCCGTACCAGGCAGCCACGAAATCGACGCCGTCACTCAACGCCAACAGGACCCGATCGCCCTGCCGGACACCGAGTTCGAGCAACGCGTTGCCCATCTTGTTCGTCAACTCGGCGAGCTCGCCGTACGTGACCGGGCCCGACGACGTGAGCAACGCGGTGCGCTCAGGCGGATTGCGGTCGACGAAATGGGACGCGATGTTGAACGACGCGGGAACGTCGTCGTACCGCATCAGACCTCCCCGATGAGTTCGAGCACCATGTCCACCAGCACGGCGTACGTCCGCTCGCCCTCCTCGGCGGTGGCCGCCGCGGGCGAGCCGCAGTACGCCTTGTCCATCCCCATCGCGACGAAGTCCGTCCGGCCGCTTGCCATCGCCGACGGCATGTCCACGTGCAGCGGGTCCAGCGCGGCCATCTGCTCCCGGTCGACCAGGTCCGGCCGGGACGCCAGGACCAGGGAGGTCTCGTACTGCCCGGCGTGGCACGAGCCGGACTGGAACTCGGGCGTCAACCGCGCCGCGTTGGCCCGGCGCACCAGATCCAGGTACTTCACGCCCGCGCTCTTCGTCGCCCGGCGCAGGGTGGCGACGTGCTCGGGCTCGAAGTGGTTGTTCACCACGATGATCTCGGCGAACCCCTGGTTGGTCAGCGACGCGCAGACATCGGTGACGATCGCGTACAGCGTCTCCTCGCTGACGTGCACCGCGCCGGGGAACGCCGACGCGTAGCGGGTCACGCCGTAGGGGAGCGGCGGCAGGACCAGCGCGCGGATCGACGGGTGGTCGGCGAGGCGCCTGGCGACGCGTTCGCACACGTCGATGGAGATCATCGGGTCGGTGCTGAGGGGCGCGTGCGGACCGTGCGGCTCGATCGCGCCGACCGGCAGCAGCAGGACGGGGCGTCGTGGTGCCGTCAGCAGCCCCGCGACCTGCGGCGAGGTCAGCTCGGCGAAGTAGAGCACCCGCGAAACTTTACGGTTGACCGCGCTGATGAGTCAACTATGCTCGGCGACATGCCCGAAGCGCCGCAGGACCTCGTGATGACGCTGCTCGGCGCGCATCTGCGGCCGCGTGACCGCCAGGCGTGGTCCGGCGGTCTGGTCGAGCTGCTCGGCGAGTTCGGGTTCTCCGCGGGCGCGGCGCGGGTGGCGCTGACCAGGCTCGTGCGCAGGCAGCTGCTGGCCAAGGTCAAGGACGGGCGATTGGTGCACTACACCGTCACGCCCCGCAGCGCGGCCGTGTTCGAGGAAGGCGACACCCGGATCTTCGCCCTCGGCGCCGCGCAGCCCCACAAGACACCCCGCAAGACACAGTGGACAGTGCTGTGGCACGCGATTCCCGAGGACGAGAAGGTAGCGCGGACCAGACTCGTCCGCCGGTTGCGCTTCCTCGGTTTCGGGCCGGTGCAGGACGGCACGTGGATCGCGCCGCACGACCGGGAGCGCGAGGTCGCGGACCTGCTGCGTGACCTCGGCGTCGAGCGGTACGCCGGGCTGCTGCTCGGCGGCCCGGCCGCGTCGCTTGACTTCGGCTCGTTCGTGCACCGGGTGTGGGACCTCGACGACCTCGCGGAACGGTATCGCGCATTCGTCGAACAATTCGGCGCCCACGATCCGGATCGCCTGTCCGACCGGGCGGCATTGCTGCTCAGAACACGCGTGACCCACCAGTTCCGGCAGTTTCCATTCGCCGATCCGGAATTGCCACCCGACTTGGTGGCACCGCCCGCTCACCGCGCGGACGCCGTGCGGTTGTTCCACGATCTCTACACCGCGCTCGCCCCCGCGGCGATGCGCCATTTCGACGAGGTGATGAAGCCTTGACCGACAACCACGCCGCACTGACGTACTCTTCCTATTTGGCGCTCGACGAGATACTCGGCGCTCAGCGGCCGCGGTCGGACGAGCACGACGAGATGCTGTTCATCGTCATCCACCAGGTGTACGAACTGTGGTTCAAACAATTGCTGCACGAATTCGCCCGTGCGCAACAGGTCCTGACCAACGGCGAGACCGCGCACGCGCTGCACACCCTGCGCCGGTCGCTGACCATCCTCAAGGTCGTGGTGGCCCAGATCGACGTGCTGGAAACCATGACACCGCGCCAGTTCACCAGCTTCCGGGAGCGGCTCGACGCGTCGAGCGGCTTCCAGTCCGCGCAGTTCCGCGAGGTCGAGGCGGTACTCGGCCGACGGGACGCCCGGGTGTTCCGGCACTACCCGGCGGGGGCGCCGCGCAGCCGGATCGAGGCCGCGATGAACCGACCGTCCCTTTTCGACTCGTTCCTGACCTATCTGGCGCTGCACGACTACGAGGTTCCGGCCAAATCCCTGCATCGTGACGTTTCCGCGCCGCTGGAGCCGTCGCCTGAGCTGCAGCAGGTGCTGTTGCGGGTCTACCAGGACGACGCGGGCGAGGCGCAGATCTGCGAGCGGCTGGTCGATCTGGACGAAGGCGTGCAGGAATGGCGGTATCGACACGTCAAGATGGTGGAGCGCGTGATCGGCCACAAGGTGGGTACCGGTGGCTCGGCCGGAGCGGAGTACTTGAAGACAACACTGTTCACGCCGACGTTTCCCGACCTCTGGGCAGTCCGGAGTGAACTGTGAGTGACAACGGACCGCGCCTTGCGTCGCACTATTCACACTTTCGAGTGACGGAACGGCTGTTGCTGACCGGACACTCTCACCAAGCGTGGCCGGACGTCGCGCTGGACGGGCAGATCGAGGCTTTCCACGACGCGGCACGGGAAGCCGACGAGAAGTGGGGCCGCGCGTTCGCCAAGGCGGACCGGCTGCGCGACGGTTTCCGCCTGTTCCTCGGCGAACCGGGCGCCGCGCTCGCGCTGGGGCAGAACACGCACGAACTGGTACTGCGTTTTCTGTCCAGTCTGGACCTGCGGACCAGGCCGCGACTGATCACATCGGACGGTGAATTCCACACACTCCGCAGGCAGCTCGGCAGGTTGGCCGAAGAGGCGATCGACGTGGTGCCCCTGCCGTCGGCGCCGGCGGACACGCTCGCCGAACGGATGGCCGACGCGCTCGACGAGAAGACCAGCGCCGTGCTCGTCTCGGCCGTCCTGTTCGAGACATCCAGAATCGTGCCAGGACTGGACTTCCTCGCCGACGCCTGCCAGGCAAGGGGCGTCGAGTTGCTTGTGGACGCTTACCACGCGCTGGGGCCTGTCCCGTTCTCGACAGCGAACATACCCCACGCGTGGGTGGTCGGCGGGGGATACAAGTATCTCCAGTTGGGCGAAGGCAACTGCTTCCTGCGGCTGCCGCCGCACGCCGACACGCTGCGACCGGTCATCACGGGCTGGTACGCGGAGTTCGCCGAGCTGGCTGCCCAGCACGGCGGCGGCGTCGGCTACCCGCTCGGCGAGGCCAGGTTCGCCGGATCGACCTACGACCCGACCAGCCACTACCGCGGTGCCAGGGTGTTCGACTTCTTCGCCGAACAGGGCCTGACACCGGACGTACTCCGTCAGGTCGCGCAGCACCAGGTCGGTCTGCTGGCGTCGCTGTTCGACCGGATCGGCGCGCCCGACGACGTCATCACCCGCGACCGCGCGCCACTGGAGAACTTCGGCGGGTTCCTGGCTATGCACACGCCGCATGCGTCACGGCTGCAGGCCGAACTCGCCGCGAAAGGCGTGCTGACCGACAGCCGTGGCGACCACCTCAGGTTCGGCCCGGCGCCCTACCTGTCCGACCAGCAGCTCGAAGCCGCCATGGCGACCCTCGCCGACCTGCTCCGCTAATCCCGCCCCGCCCCGCCCCGCCCCGTGCAACCAATGTGGCCTTCGTTGCACGAGGTGGAACCAATGTGGCCTTGGTTGCGAAATCCGCTACCAATGTGGCCTTCGTTGCACGGGTGGCAGGTGCTCAGTCGGAGCCGAGCAGGCGCATGGCGCGCAGGGAGATCTCCATCCGGAAGCGGTCGTCGGGATCGGTGAGCCGGTCGCCGAACAACGCCTCCAGCTGGTGCAGGCGGTAACGCACCGTCTGCGGGTGCACGTTCAGCCTGCCCGCGATCTCCGGCGCGCTGCCGCTGGTCTCCAACCAGGCCAGCAGCGTCTCGCTCAGCCGCGTCCGCTGCTTCACGGTCAGCCCGGCCAGGGGGCGCAGCGTCCGCTCGGCCAGTTCTCTTGCCAGGAACTCGTCGCTGAGCAGCCACAGCGTGGACAGGTGGTCCTTGCTCCAGAGCACCGGGTCGTCGGGCAGCAGGTCACGGTTGACGAACGTGAGCGCACGCCTGGCCAGTCGCAACGACGTCGGCGCCTCGGACAACGCGACCCGCGGCCCGACGACGGCACGCCAACCGGGAAGGTGCTCACGCAGGGACTGCAGTTGGTCGTTGTCGTCGGCCATCAGCAGGCACGGGTCGGGTGCTTCCAGGTCGTCGAGGACGGATTCGTCGAACGACGGGAGATCGAAGTCGTCGTCGAGCCGCTCCAGTGCGACGGCCACGACGTGGTCCGGCACGGTCCACGCCGCCGACGCGGCGAGCTCGGTGACGGTCTGGGACGATACGGGCGGTTCGGACAGCAGCAGTTCGAGCAGGCGTCTGCGTCTGCGTTCCAGCGCGCCCGCCGCGCGTGCCTGCGCCGAGGCGAAACCTTCCAGCGACAGCACGGAGATCTCGTCGACGTAGTCGAAGACGGCCTCGGCGAGCTGGCAGATCGTCACCGTCGGAAGGTTCACCGACTGGCCGAATTCGGCGATCCGGCGCCACGCCACCCGCGCGCCGATCCGGTAGGCGCTCTGCAGCGTGTCCACACTGCGTCCTTGTGCGACTTCGAGCTTGCCGAGGTGGCGGAACAGCTTCGCGCGGTCCTCGCGCGGCGCGGACGGGTCGGCCAGCCGGTCGATGAACTGGGCGATCGCCTCCTCGACGCCGCCGGTCACGATCGTGCCGAACGGGCCTTCGAGCAGCCGCGCGTACTCCGGGATGGACCGGCGGATCTCCTGCACGATCGAGATGGCCACGTCGTTGGCGCGCGGGCGGAACATGGTCGCCAGCTCGCGGGGCAAAGTGGACCAGACGCGTGTGGGAGCTGCCGCGGTCCGCGGCGGCAGTAAGGAGTCCAGGCGCTGCGGAGGCACGGTCGTTGTCCTTCGGGCACCCGTCTCAGTCACGGCGTCGTCCTTTGAGCGGCAACAGAAACCTGTCGTATCGTCGGTGATATCGCCCAATCTTTATAACTCGCGCACTATATTTTGACGGAACCTTTGCTGTCAACGGCTCACCTGACCCCGTGGCACGTCGTGAAGCCCATTCGACCAGGCCCCCGCTCACTTGTCACCCGCGTGACAAGTTTCGTTCCGGGTGCTGTCCTCCGGTGGACAACCCTGGGCTGAACGGCAGCCGGTGGTCTACTCCACTTCGGCAGGTGCGCAGCGGGGTGACAAGTGGGTCTTGTGATTTCCGCTACGTGGTGACAAGTTTCATGGAGTGGATCAGGTTGTCTGACAACCTCTTGTTACTCGCGAGTCAACCGAAGTAACCTACTCGGCGGTAGGTCTGCCGCGTGAATCAAAGCCACCTGTTCTCGCCGCCCTGTCGGCGGGAGCCCGAGGAGGTAGGTAAATGAGACGCAGTGCCGCCGTTGTTGCCGTCGCTGCTTTGGCTGCTGGTGGGTTCGTAGCCAGCGCACAGGCAGCCACCGCGTTAGGAGAGGTGACCAAGAACCTCACTTACAGATGTGCCTTCCCGCTGGTCGGCCAGCAGGACGTCGCCGCGACAGTGAAGATCACCATTCCGGACTCCGGGACGACCGGCGCCCGAATCGTCAATAGCGACCTCAAGATCACCGCGACCTTGAGTGCGCCTATTGTGAATGCCCTGCGGTCGTTCCAAACCGCCACAACCGAGGGGACCGCAACCGCGGATGTGGACGCCGCTTATGACGGCAAAAACATGACCATCGGAATTCCCGGCCTGAAAATCGCGAAGCAGACCGTGCCGCCTTCCGGCACCATGCCGGTCGACATTCAGGGTCCGACTCCGAGTTTGATCGTTTACAAAGCCGGCACCGTCAGCCTGGCCGCGGGTGCGGTATTCACCGCCAAAGTCGACACTCGCAAGGCGGACGGAACGCCGACCGCTCTCGGCATTCTGAATGTTCCCTGCTCGGTGAAGGCGACCACACCGCCGCAGGACCGTTCACTCGCCTCGGTCCCGGTCACCGGCAGCAATGTCACCCCGCCGTCGACGGGCACCGCCCCGGCGCAGCCGTTCGACAAGACGCTGACCTACAGCTGCACCTTCCCCGAGGTCGGTGCGGTGAACGTCTCCGGCCGGGTCCAGGGCACGATCCCGGCAACAGGAACGGTGAACACCCGCGTGCAGCCGACAGCGAGCATCGCTGCCACGCTGCCCGCGAACGTCGTGGACGCCCTGCGCAACCACGGCGCGGCAACGGTTGGGGGCAAGGCCGTCGCTGACGTCACCAACTCCTACAACGGCACGTCGATCGCCATCGGCATTCCCGGCACGGTTCCGTCCACGAACGTGCCCGCCTCCGGTGAGCTGACTGCCCCCATCTCGCTCAACACCCCCAGTGTCACCGTCGGTGCCGCTGGAACACTCGCCCTCGGTGCCGGTCCGCAGTTGAACGGCACGTTCACCCCGCTCAAGGCCGACGGCACGCCGACCGACCTTGGCACGTTCGACGCACCCTGCACGCTGAACCCCGGCCAGGACGCGGGGCTCGGCGCCATCGTGTTCAGCTGACCAACCCAGCGGCGGCGTGGCCACCGGAGACGAAGTACTCCAGGCCACGCCGCTCAGCCGTAGAAGTTCCGCCGCGCAGCACAGGAGTCACCTTGTCGCACCGAAAACGTGCCGGTCTGGCCGTGATGTTGGCGGCGGTGACGATCGCCGCGCCACCGACAATGGTCACAGCGGCCGGGGGTGACCAGGTCGCTGCGGACACCCGTGTGGTCAAACCGATCCGCGCGACGTGTGACATCGACCCGGTCGGCAACCAGGCGATCACGGCCGAGCTGGCACTGACGCTGCCCGCGTCCGTGCCGACCGGAACGCCGGTGCAGCCGAAGGACGTCAAGCTCAAGGTCACGTTCCCGGCCGAGACGGTCAAGGCGCTCAAGGAGAAACTGGTCTCCTCCCTTGAGGGGATCATGGGCGTTCAGGTCAAGTCCGGTGACAAGGTGCTGGCCGCGACCGGACAGCTACCGGTGACCACGCTGCCCGCCGAGGACGGTGCCGTCGTCGTCGAACAGGTGCTGAAGCCCGGCACCGAGTTCAAGACGGACAAGCCAGGCAAAGTGATCCTCACCCTCGGCGCGCTCGAGATGCTGTTGGTGCGACCCAAGACGCGGGAAGAGGACCCAGGCAAGCCGGTCGCGCCCGCTGGGTGCGCGCTCGACCAGGGACAGGACACCGCACTCGGGACGGTCGTGGTGCTCAACCCGCCCCCGACGACGGTCACCACGTCGAAACCGTCCACTTCGGCCAGCGGGCAGCCCACCGCTCCTGGCGCGTCACCACAAAGCCCGCAGGGCACGCAGAAGCCGACTGTGCGCGGCAAGAAGCCACAGCGCAACGCGGCGGAGGAACCGGAGTTCTGCAAGGACGTTCCGCCCGACGCGTACAACTTCTGGGTCTACTACCCGCTGTCGGGCCGTGCCGACGTGCGCAAGCTCAAGGGCCACATCGACTTCGGGCCGGGCTACCTCAGCTCGCAGCTGTACTTCTGGTGGGAGATGAACGGCGAGGAGATGGTCGACTGCGGCGCCGTGTTCGGCGACCTGGTCTGGCCGCCCGCCCCCGGTTCGTTCGTCACGTTCGGCTTCGTGCCGGTGACCGCAGTCGCCACGGTCATCCCGGTCGGCCGCGCCGAGGGGCGGGTCAAGAACGGCGTCTTCACCGGCGTGGCCAAGACCGACCTCAAGCTCAGCGACACGAAGGTGAACGGCACCCCGCTGCCGGTCGGCGACAGGTGCAAGACCGTCGAGCCCACCGTGATCAACTTGAAGTCCAAGCCGGAGGAGTGGACGATCTTCGACGGCGGCACGATGGAAACCGACATCACCATCCCGCCGTACGACGGCTGCGGAGTGACCGAGGACCTCGACCCGTTGCTCACCGGGATGATCTCCGGTCCGGGCAACCACCTCAAGCTCACGTTCGGCGCGCTGGTCAACTGCGACCCGCCGGACCAGAAATGCGTACCGCCGTCGCAGCAGAGGAGGCGGTAGGTCGTGGCCACACCGCAGTTCGCCACGAAGGGCCTCAACGGTTTGCGTGAGGTCGGCAGGCTCTGCTCGCTCGGCCTGGAAGTGTTCCGGATGACCTTCCGGCGGCCCTTCCAGTTCCGCGAGTTCATCCAGCAGTGCTGGTTCATCATCTCGGTGACGATCCTGCCCGCCGCGCTGGTGGCGATCCCGTTCGGTGGCGTGATCGCGCTGCAGCTGGGCTCGCTGACCAAGCAGATCGGTGCGCAGTCGTTCACCGGATCGGCGAGCGTGCTCGCGGTGATCCAGCAGGCCAGCCCGATCATCACCGCGCTGCTGATCGCGGGTGCGGGCGGCTCGGCGATGTGCGCCGACCTCGGCTCGCGCAAGATCCGCGAGGAGATCGACGCGATGGAGGTGTTGGCCGTCTCGCCGATCCAGCGCCTCGTCGTGCCGCGCGTGTACGCCTCGATCGTGATCTGCGTGCTGCTCAACGGAATGGTCAGCGTGGTCGGTGTGCTCGGCGGCTACTTCTTCAACGTGATCCTGCAGGGCGGGACCCCGGGCGCCTACCTGGCCACGTTCTCCGCGCTGGCGCAGCTGCCGGACCTGTGGATCAGCGAGATCAAGGCGGTGCTGTTCGGGTTCGTCGCCGGTGTCGTCGCCGCCTACCGCGGCCTCAACCCCAAGGGCGGCCCGAAGGGCGTCGGGGACGCGGTCAACCAGGCCGTGGTGATCACGTTCCTGCTGCTGTTCTTCCTCAACTTCGTCCTGACCACCATTTACCTGCAGGTCGTTCCGCGGAAGGGGCTGTAGCGATGGTGATGGAACGCCAGCTCGACCAGTTCGGCAGACTGGGCGACCAGCTCTCCTTCTACACCAAGGCGTTGCTGTGGATCCCGCGCGCCTCCCGGCGCTACCTGCGCGAGATCGTGCGGCTGCTGTCGGAGGTCAGCTTCGGCAGCGGCGCGCTCGCGGTGATCGGCGGCACCATCGGCGTGATGGTCGGCATGTCGGTGTTCACCGGCACGGTCGTCGGCCTCCAGGGTTTCTCCGCGCTCAACCAGGTCGGCACGTCGGCGTTCGCCGGGTTCCTCTCGGCGTACTTCAACACGCGCGAGATCGCGCCACTGGTCGCCGGGCTCGCCCTGTCGGCCACGGTCGGTGCCGGGTTCACCGCGCAGCTGGGCGCGATGCGGATCTCCGAGGAGATCGACGCGCTGGAGACGATGGGCGTGCCGAGCCTGCCGTACCTGGTCACCTGCCGCGTGATCGCCGGGTTCATCGCCATCATCCCGCTGTACGTGATCGGCCTGCTGACCTCGTACCTGGCCGCCCGCACGATCACCGTCGAGTTCTACGAACAGTCGGCTGGTACCTACGACCACTACTTCACGCTGTTCCTGCCGCCGGAAGACGTGCTCTGGTCGTTCCTGAAAGTGATCGTCTTCAGCGTCGCGGTGATCCTGGCGCACTGCTACTACGGCTACCGCGCCACCGGTGGCCCCGCGGGCGTCGGCCTGGCGGTGGGCCGTGCGGTGCGCTGGTCGATCGTGACGATCAGCATCCTGGACTTCTTCCTCAGCCTGGCCATCTGGGGCACCGAGACGACGGTGAGGATCGCGGGATGAGCAAGGAACGCCACCAGCTGACCAGCATGCGCCTGCTGGGGCTGGTCTACGTCGTCATCGTGGCGAGCTTCCTCGCGTTCACGGTGGCGATCTACGCCGACGCGTTCTCCGACGACCCGACCGTCACCCTGCGCACCAGCCAGGTGGGCAACCAGATGTCGGCCGACGCGGACGTGAAACTCCGCGGTATCAACGTCGGCCGGGTCCGCTCGGTGGAAAGCCACGGCGACGGCGCGATCCTGACGCTGACGATGGACCCCGGCACGCTCGACCGCATCCCGGCCAACGTGACCGCGCGGCTGCTGCCGAAGACGCTGTTCGGTGAGCGCTACGTCAGCCTGACCCTGCCGGAACACCCGAGCGGCAAGCTGGCAGGCGGCGATTGGATCAACCACGACAAGTCCGCGGCGGGCGTGGAGATGGAACAGGTTCTCAACAACCTGTTGCCGCTGCTGCAGTCCGTCCGGCCGGAGAAGCTCTCCGAGATGCTCACCGCCCTGTCGCAGGCGTTGGACGGCCGGGGTGACAAGCTCGGCGACACACTCGTCCAAGTAGGACAGTACGTCGGCGAGCTGAACCCGCAGCTGCCGCAGATCAAACAGGACATCAGCAGGTTCGCGTCGGTCGCGGACACCTACGACGCCGCCGCGAGCGACTTCCTGCAGGCGCTGTCGGACTTCACCGTCACCAGCAAGACCATCGTGGACCAACGAACCTCGCTGATCACGCTGTACAAGACGCTGGGCAGCGCGAGCAACGACATGACGAAGTTCCTGACGACCAACAAGAACACCATCATCGAACTGGCCGACGAGAGCAGGGCGACCCTCGAACTGCTGGCCAAGTACGCGCCGCAGTACGCGTGCATGCTGACCGCGGTCGCGGACTTCAAACCGAGAGTGGACAAGGCGTTCGAAGGCGGCGGCCTGCACGTGGACCTGAAGGTCGCGCCCAGCCGCGGCAAGTACGTCTCACCCCGCGACGACCCGAAGTACGGCGACAAGCCCGGTCCGCGCTGCCTCGGGCCCGGCGCGCCCGCGTTCCACCCCGCCGCGCTGGACCCGTTGCCGAACTCGCCCGCCGAACGGGACGCGCTCGGCGTGATGCTCGGCGACGACATGCCCGCGTGGGGCAGCCTGCTGGTCGGCCCGCTGTACCGGGGCGCGGAGGTGACCGTCCGATGAGGAGTCTCGCCGCGCCCTTGGTGAAGGTGATCCTGTTCGCGATCGTCACGGTCGCGTCGACCGGTCTGCTCGGCCTGACCATCGCCAACGTCGACCTGCGGCCGTCCGAGGACTACACGGCCAGGTTCACCGACGTGACCTCGCTGTCGGTCGGTGACGACGTGCGCATCGCCGGTGTCCGCGTCGGCCAGGTGGAGACCATCGACCTGATCGACAGGCGCGTCGCGAAGGTGGCGTTCACCGTCGACGCGCGGCGCAGGCTGCCGGTGTCGGTGACGGCGACCATCAAGTACCGCAACATGATCGGGCAGCGCTACATCTCGCTGGACCGCGGCGTCGGCCCGGTCGGCGGGATCCTCGACCCCGGGTCGGAGATCCCGCTGCAGCGCACCAAACCCGCGCTCGACCTGACGGTGCTGTTCAACGGGTTCAAGCCGCTGTTCCAGGCCCTGTCGCCGGACGACGTCAACAAGCTCTCCCACGAGATCATCCAGGTGCTGCAGGGTGAGGGCGGCACCGTGGAGAACCTGCTGCGGCACACGGCGTCGCTCACGTCGACGCTGGCGGAGAAGGACCAAGTGATCGGTGAGGTGATCGGCAACCTCAACCAGGTGCTGGACACCGTGAACGAGCACAGCGACGAACTCGGCGGCCTGATCACCACCCTGCAGCAGTTCGTCACCGGGTTCGCCAAGGACCGCCAGCCGATCGGCGAGGCGATCAGTTCGCTCGACGAACTGGCGGGTGCGACCGCGGGCCTGCTCGAAGAGGGCCGGGCACCGCTCAAGGACAGCATGACCGCGCTCGGGCAGGTGGCCAAGAACCTGGCGGACAACGAGAAAACCGTGGACCAGGCGCTGCGGAACCTGCCGGTGAAGATGGAGACGATCGGCCGGGCGTTCAGCTACGGCTCGTGGCTGAACACGTTCCTGTGTTCGGCGCAGACCGGGACACCGCTGCCGATGCCGATGGCCGCGGGCATTCCTGTGACCCAGCCGAGGTGCAAGTGATGAGGTCATTCCAGGAGCGAAACCAGGCGGTCGTCGGCGCGGTCAGCATCGTGGTGCTCAGCCTGATCGGGCTGACCGCGTTCTACTCCGACGACCTGCCGATCATCGGCGGCGGCCGGACGTACACCGCGCAGTTCACCGAGGCGGCCGGGCTGATCTCCGGTACCGAGGTGCGCGCGGCGGGCGTGAAGATCGGCACGGTCAAGGAAGTGGACCTGGAAGGCGACCACATCAAGGTGCGGTTCCGCGTCAAGGACGCGTGGATCGGCGACAAGAGCACGGTGGCGATCCGGATCAAGACCCTGCTCGGCTCGAAGTACCTCGCGGTCGACCCGCTCGGCGACGCCGAGCAGGACCCGGACAAGCCGATCCCGATCGGCCGAACGGCATCGCCGTACGACATCAACCAGGTCTTCGACCAGCTCGCCAACACCGTCACCGAGATCGACACGAACAAGCTCGCCGAATCGCTCGGGGTGCTCGCGGACACGTTCCAGGACTCGCCGCAGGAGATCCGGTCGGCGTTGCAGGGCCTGTCGGCGCTGTCGAAGACGATCTCCACGCGTGACCAGGAACTGGCCAAGCTGTTCGCCAACACCCACGAGATCAGCAAGGTCTTCGCCGACCGGGACCAGCAGGTGGAGAAGCTGCTCGAGGACGGCGAACTGCTGCTCGGCGAGATCAGGAAACGGCGTGACTCGATCAGCTCGCTGCTGGCCGGGACGCGGGAACTGGCCGCGCAGCTGTCCGGCCTGGTCGCCGACAACACCGCGACCCTGCGTCCCGCGCTGGAACAGCTGGACCGCGTCAACACGATCCTGCAACGCAACCAGGACAACCTGAACCGGAGCCTGCAGATGGCCGGCCCGTACTACCGGCTGCTCGGCAACGCGGGCGGCAACGGCAGGTGGCTGGACATGTACGTGTGCGGCCTGGTCGCGCCGGTCGGCTCGCCGCCGGACACCGATCCGACCAACGGGAACTGCATTCCGCCGAAGGGGTCGAAATGACACGGGGACTGCGGGCTCTGACCATCATCTCGGTGGTCGCGCTGGTGCTGACGGCGGTGACCTACCTCGTCTTCCGGCCCTCCGGCGGGACGAAGATCACCGCGTACTTCAACACGGCCGTCGGGCTCTACGAAGGCTCGACCGTGCGGGTACTCGGGATCCCGGTCGGCACGGTCGACGAGGTCACCCCGGCGGGCAAGCAGGTGCGGGTGGAGATGTCGGTCGACTCCGACCGGGCGGTCCCCGCGAACGCGTCCGCCGTCGTGGTGGCGCCCAGCCTGGTCAGCGACCGGTTCGTGCAGCTCGCGCCCGCGTACGCAGGTGGTGCGCGGATGCAGTCCGGCACGGTGATTCCGGTCGAACGGACCATTACCCCGGTCGAGTTGGACGAGCTCTACAAGAGCCTCAGCAAGTTGTCGACCGCTCTCGGCCCGGACGGCGCCAACGCCAAGGGCGACCTGTCCAGGCTGCTCGACGTGATGGCCGCGAACACCAAGGGCAACGGCGCGCTGATCGGTGACACGATCAAACAGTTCGCCGAGGCGTCACGGACCCTGGCCGGTGCCAAGGACCAGCTCTTCGGCACGGTCGACGGCCTGCAGAAGTTCACGACCATGCTGGCGCGCAACGACTCCACGGTGGTCAAGTTCACCAACCAGCTGCGGGACGTCTCGGCGTCGCTGGCCGCCGACCGGGCCGACCTCGGTGGCGCGTTGTCGGAGCTCGCTGCGGCGCTCGAGCAGGTGCGCGGGTTCATCAAGGACAACCGGGCCGCGCTGAAGTCCAACGTGGACAAACTGACCGGGATCACGAAGGTGCTCGTCGACCAGCGCAAGTCGCTGGCCGAGGCGATCGACGTGGCCCCGAACGCGGTGATGAACCTGTCCAACGCGGTCAACCCGCAGACCGGTGCGCTGGAAACACGCACACTCCTGCTGGAGTACTACGACCCCGGTTCGATGGTCGCGTGCAACGTCGCACCTGTGACTGGTGCGAACTCGCAGAAGTGCCTTGAGCTCAAACCCGGTGCACAGAGCGACGGGCCGGCGCTCCCGCTGCCCGCGATGGGCCAGCAGTACAGTGCTGGAGGCAAGTGATGCGCGCTTTCGTTCTGGCGGCGGTGCTCCTGCTGGTGGCCGGGTGTGGCGCGGGCGGGTTCAACGGCGTCTACAACCTGCCGCTGCCCGGTGGCGCCGACCTCGGCGACCACCCGTACCGCGTGCGAGTGCAGTTCGCCGACGTGCTGGACCTGGTGCCGCAGTCCGGCGTGAAGGTCAACGACGTCCCGGTCGGCCGGGTCGACGCGATCGACGTCGGCGGGGACGGCTGGACCGCCGAGGTCGTCCTGCTGGTCAACGGTGACGTGGCGCTGCCCGCCAACGCGTTGGCCGCGGTCCGCCAGTCGAGCTTGCTCGGTGAGAAGTTCGTGGAACTGCGCGCGCCGGCCACACCGACCGGCAGGCTCGCCGACGACGCCCTCATCCCGGTGGACCGCACCAACCGCAACGCCGAGATCGAAGAGGTCTTCGGTGCGTTGTCGATGCTGCTCAACGGCGGCGGTGTCGGCCAGTTCCAGCAGATCGCCCGTGAGGTCAACAACGCGCTGGACGGCAACGAGCAGGGCCTGCGCGGCCTGCTGTCCGACATGGACACGTTCGTCGGCGAGCTCGACAACCACCGCACCGAGATCACCAGGGCGCTGACCAGCCTCAACCGGCTCGCCTCGACGGTGGCGGCGCAACGCGGCCGGATCACCGGGGTGCTGACCGACCTCGGCCCGGGTATCTCGGTGCTCAGCCAGCAACGGGAACAGCTCGTCGGCCTGCTGAAGTCGCTGGACACCCTGTCGAAGGTGGCTGTGGACACGGTGAACAAGTCCAAGGACGACATCGTCGCGGACTTCAAGGCGCTCGCCCCCACGCTGCGGGCGCTGGCGTCGGCGGGGGAGAAGCTGCCGCAGTCGTTCGAACTGCTGCTGACCTACCCGTTCACCGACAAGGCCGCGCAGGCCGTCAAAGGCGACTACCTGAACGTGTTCATCGAACTGTCCCCGGTCGTCAACGATCCCGAGGCACCGGCCGTGCCGCTGCGGCCCATGGATCCGCCCGTCGGCACGCCAGGAGGCCGCTGATGCTCAGTCGTCGGATCAAGATCCAGGTGGCGATCTTCATCGTGATCGCACTGGTCGGCGTGAGCTACGTCGGCGCCAGCTACGCCGGGCTGGACCAGGTGTTCGGCGGGCGCGGGATGGCCGTCACCGCGAGGATGCCGGAGTCCGGCGGGCTGTTCACCAACTCCGAGGTCACCTACCGGGGTGTGCGGGTCGGGCGGGTCGGGCCGATGCGGCTGACCGACGACGGCATCGAGGCGGAGCTGCGGATGGATCCCGGTGCCCCCGACATCCCCGCCGACCTGGTCGCGGTCGTGGCCAACCGGTCGGCTGTCGGTGAGCAGTACATGGACCTCAGACCCCGTCGCGACGACGGTCCCTACCTGCGCGAGGGTTCCGTGATCACCGGGGTGCACCTGCCGATGCCCGTGCAGACCGTGCTGTCCGATCTGGACGGTCTGATCAAGTCGGTGCCGATCGAGTCGTTGCAGACCGTGGTCGACGAGCTCAGCGACGCGTTCCGCGGCCGTGGCAGCGACCTGCAGGCGTTGCTGGACAACCAGAGCGAGTTCGTCAAGACGGCGGTGCAGTACATGCCGCAGACCAAGGACCTGATCACCGACAGCGGTACCGTCCTGCTCACCCAGGAGCAGCTGTCGTCGTCGATCACGGGGTTCAGCGAGGACGCCAGGCTGCTGGCCGGTCAGCTCAAGAAGTCCGACGGCGACCTGCGCAGCCTGATCAAGGCGACGCCGGGGGTGTCGGCGGAGGTCACCGGGCTGCTCAGGGAGTCGGGCACCGAACTCGGCGTGGTGCTGGCCAACCTGCTCACGCCCGCGCAGATCTTCGCCAGCCGCGGCCCCGCCTTCGAGCAGTTGCTGGCCAGCTACCCGAAGGCGGTGGCCGACGGCTACCGCATCATCGGCCCGAACGGTGAGGGAAACACGACACTGGTGCTGAACTTCTACGACCCGCCGCCGTGCCGCAAGGGCTACGAGAGCACGACCTACCGTCCAGGCAAGGACACCAGTTACGCGCCGTTCAACACGAACGCCCATTGCGCGCTGCCGTACGGCAATCCGAGCTCAGTCCGTGGGTCGCAGAACGCGCCCAAGGGCGGACCGGTGCCCGACCCGGCGCCGATGGTCGCGCTCAGCCCCGCTCCGCAGGGCCCGTCAACACTCACCCAGGTCCTCGGAGGTGGCCGGTGAAGGTCTTCACAATCGTCCTCGTCGCTGTCGCGGCCGTGTTCGCGGGCTGGTCCGGCTGGATGTGGCTGCGCTCGGCCAACGCCGCCGACGCATACGCCGACACCCGCCAGGAGGTGTTGCGGGTCGGCGAGCAGGGCATCGCCAACCTGACCACTTTGGACTACCAGAAGATCGACGAGGGCCTCGACCGCTGGCTGGAGTCGTCGACCGGCACGTTGCGCGACAGCCTGTTGCAGAGCCGCGACGACAGCCGCAAACGGCTCGAGGACGGCAAGTCCACCACCGTCGGCAAGGTCGTCGACGCGGCGGTCACCGACGTCGACACCGACAACGCCCAGGTCATCGCCGCCGTGGAGATCACCGTCACGCCGCAGGGCGGTGAGGCCGCGGTCCGGCGCAACCGGTTCGAGGCCGGACTGAGCCGGACCGGGTCCGGCTGGAAACTCAGCTCGCTGCGGGCAGTGGAAGTGGGTACGCAATGAGCGTGAAGCAGCAGAAGCCGACCCGCCGGGTCAAGGTCGCCGGGCACAACCGCAGGTCACCGGCCAAGCCCGCGGACGCCGCCGTCGAGGTCGAGCCGACCGCGCCCGAGGCGCAGACCGACGACACCGACCTGCTCGACGGCGATGTCGACGAGGTCGACGAGCCCGCACCGCCGCGCCCGAAGTACCCGCTGGTGCTGGTCGTCGTCGCGGCCGTGCTCGCCGGTGTCGGGGTGTTCTTCGTGGTGAAGTCCTCGTCGACCGAGCCCGGCGTGGACACCCAGGCGATGACCGAGGTGAACGGCCAGGTCAAGGCGGGGCTGGAGAAGATCTTCTCGTTCAGCTACGACAAGGTCGACCCGAACGTCGCCAAGGACGTGCTGGCGGGATCGGCGGTCGGCGAGTACGACAAGCTGATCGAGCAGGTCCGCAAGGACGCCCCGGCCCAGAAGCTGGTGCTGGCCACGCGGGTCACGACCACCGGCGTGAAGTCGCTCGACGGTGACCGCGCCGAGTTGCTGGTGTTCCTCGACCAGGTCGCCACCCGTGTCGACACCGGAAAGACCAACGGCTCGGCCGCGGCGCTGAGCGTTACTGCGGAAAAGCAGAACGGCGCCTGGCGCATCATTTCCCTCACCCCCCGCTGAACTGGCTTCGGTAGTAAATGCCTCGCCGACGTCGTCGGGGGAACGTCGGCGAGGCATTTTCCGCACCCATTTACCACTTGATGGCAAGGGTGAGCTGCAGTGTGTTGTCCGGGCCGGGGATGAGGCCGTTCAGCATGAGTGTCGAAAGACCGCAGTCGGTGAATTCCGGAATCGTGTAGGGCTTGGCGATCAGGTCGCCGCCTTCCAGCGGGTTGAACTCGGGTGCCGAGTCCAGCGTGATGGACGCCGGTTTCGACGTGTGGCAGTTGTCGCCGACGAACATCGGCAGGCCGACCGCCTTGACGTCGCTGAGCTTGATCGTGACGTTGGTGTGCGCTTTGACCACACCGTCGACGAGCGTGCCGGTCACCTTGCCGACCTGCTGGAACGTCACGGTCGCCGTGGTCGGGAAGATCCCGAGGATCTTGAACTCGCCCTTGGCAGGCGGCAGTTGCATGTCCGCGGTGAAGTTGCCGGTCGCGCCCTCCAGATCCACGACCAGGCCGCCGGGGCCTAACGGCAGCGACGAGTTCAGTTTCTTGATGGTCGAACTGCCCTTGGTGATGTCGTACGTGAAGACGGGGTCGGCCGCGGCTGTACCAGCACCGAGCAGCGTGGCGGTCAGTGCGATCGCACCGATGAGGACGGGTCTGAGCATAGGTCGATCTCCCTTGCCGAAAATCGCACTCCTCGGGGTTCGTCAAATCAACCTACTCGTGAGTACATTATCGCCACAAGGTGGACGGGACCACGTATTCGAAATTGTCACGACGGTGAGCGTTCTACTGCTTTGGCCTGGCGCGCACATGCATTTTCTCACCTTGCTTGCCGAACACGCTGAGTATCTCGACCGGATGGCCGTCCGCGCTGCCGAACCAGTGCGGCAGCCGCGTGTCGAACTCGACCACCTCGCCGGGCTTGAGCACGATGTCCTTGTCCGCGAGCAGCATCCGGACGTTCCCGGACAGCACGTACATCCACTCGTAGCCCTCGTGTGTGACCTGCTTGGGCTCGCGGTTGCGGTCGAGGATCATCTTGAACGCCTGCAACCCGCCCGGTTGCCTGGTCAACGGCAGGACAGTGGCGTAGTTGCCGTCGTGCTGCCTGATTCGGCGCGGCTTGAGCCGCACCCTCGGGTCGCCGACCTCCGGCGCGCCGACGAGTTCGTCCAGCGGCACCTGGTGCGCCTGTGCGATCGGCAGCAGCAGTTCGAGGGTGGGCTTGCGCTGGCCGGACTCCAGCCGGGACAAGGTGCTCTTGGAGATCCCGGTGGTCTCGGCGAGATCGCCGAGGGTGATCCCGCGCTCGGTGCGGATGTGTTTGAGGCGCGGTCCGACGTCGGCGAGCGTCCTGGCGAGGTCCATGCGTCCAGTGTGGGCGACCTGTTGCCAAAATGGCAACGAAAGTTGTCAGTTCGACGCGCGGCTCGGCAACCTCGAGTCATGACCACCACTACTCATGACGTTGTCGTTGTCGGGGCCGGCGTGGCCGGTCTCTCCGCCGCACTCGTGCTGACCAGGGCCCGCCGCTCGGTCGTCGTCGTCGACTCCGGCCAGCCGCGCAACGCCCCCGCTGCGCACTCGCACGGTTACCTGACCAGAGACGGTGTCCCACCGGGCGAACTCCTCGTCGAAGGCCGGAAGGAGGTGGAGGGCTACGGAGGCGAGTTCATCTCCGGTGAGGTCACAGCGGTCCACCGTGGGTTCACTGTGGACCTCGCCGACGGCACGAGCCTCAAGGCGCGCAGCGTGATCGTGGCCACCGGGCTGCGCGACGAACTGCCGGACATCCCCGGTCTGGCGCAGCGGTGGGGCAAGGACGTCATCGCGTGCCCCTACTGCCACGGCTACGAGTTCGCCGACCGGCCGATCGGCGTGCTGCACGACCCGCACCACGCCTTGCTGCTGCGCCAGTGGTCGTCGGACATCGTGTTCTTCGCGGGCACCTCGGACGTCCCGGAACGCGCCAAGCTGGCGGCCCGCGGCATCCGGATCGTCGAGGAGGCCGTGCGCGGCCTGGTGATCGAGGACGACCGGCTGCGTGGCGTCGAGTTGGCGGACGGTCGTTGTGTGGAAAGGGAAGCGGTGTTCCTGCGGCCGAAGTTCGTGCCGAGGGACGAGTTCCTGAAGCCACTGGGCTACGACCCCGCGCTGACCGATGCCGTCGGCCGGACCAACGTCCCCGGCCTGTGGGTGGCTGGCAACGTCGGCAACCCGATGGCCAACCTGATCAGCTCGGCCGGTGAGGGCTCGACGGCGGCGGCGATGGCCAACTTCGACCTCGTCCAAGCGGACGTGGACCAGGCCATGCCGTTCTCACATGAGATGGAACGCCAGGCGCACGACATGCGCCACCCCCACCTATAACACCTGTCTTGGCAACCAATGTGGCCTTCGTTGCCAAAAACGCAACGAAGGCCACATTGGTTGCACCCCACCCAGCGGGTATGACAGAGGGTCGTCCGCGCGAAGGATGTGACGCCACCGACGGAGGCAATAGGTTCCCTCGTGAGGCGGGGCCCACACCGGGGTCCCGCCACGAGGGGAGAACGATGCGAAGATCATTTCTGGTGGTCGCCGCAGCGGCGATGCTGGCCGGACTGGTCGCGCCACAGGCGACCGCCGCGCCCGAGCCGACCAGTGACCTCGTGTGGGGCAAGTGCCCGCCGCCCCTGTCAGGTCTGCCGGACGACCCGAGGATGAGCTGTGCGACGCTGAAGGTGCCGGTGGACTACCGCGACCCGAAGGGCCGCACGATCGACGTGATGGTCTCGAAACTGCCGACGGCCAAGCCAGGCCTGCGGCGTGGGGTGCTGATGCACAACGCGGGCGGGCCGGGCGGACCGAGCCTGCACCTGCCCGCGGCCTACGTGCACCTGTACCCGCAGGACGTGCTCGACCGCTACGACCTGGTCAGCATCGACCCGCGCGGTGTGGGTTACAGCGCGCCGGTCACCTGCGGCCGCACCATGGCGGGGTACCCGGCCGACCGGTACTTCCCGGTTCCCGCGGCGGACGGGTCGATCGACCGGAACGTGGAGTTCGCCAAGGGCCTCGCCCGCGACTGCCTGGCCAACGGCGGGTCGAACCTGCGGCACATGACCACCGCGAACACCGCGCGTGACATGGACCGGTTCCGGATCGCGTTGGGGGAGAAGAAGATCTCCTACAACAGCGGGTCGTACGGCAGCTACCTCGGTGCTGTCTACGCCACGCTGTTCGCCGAGCGGACCGACCGGGTCATCATCGACTCCAATGTGGACCCGAACCGCGTCTGGCACGACCAGTGGGCGTTGTGGGACCTCGCCTTCGAGGTGCGGTTCCCCGACGTGGCCAAGTGGCTGGCCGAGCGCGACGACACGCTCCACCTGGGCGCGACACCGGCCGACATCCGCAAGAAGTTCTTCGAGCTGGTGGCCAAGCTGAACGAGAAACCGGTGATCCACCCGCAGGTCGGGCCGATCAGCGGTGACGTCTTCCGCGTCGCCGTGTTCGGGTGGTCCTACCACACCCTGCAGTTCCCGCTGCAGGCCGAACTGTGGCTCCTCGCGGACCGCGGTGTGGTGCCGACCAGCGGTGCCGTGCCGCAGTCGGTGGTAGCGGCGCCGTCGTCCACACCGGCTGTCCCGGAAGACAACCTGCGGGCGTCGCAACTGGCAGTGCTCTGCAACGACGCCAGCTGGCCACGGGACCCGAAGCACTACCAACGGGAAGTCGCGGTCAACCGCAAGCTGTTCCCGCTGTGGAACGGGACGGGCACGAACATCTGGCCGTGCGCGTTCTGGCCCGACCCGGTCGAACCGCCGGTGAAGGTCACCGGCAAGGGACCGGCCAATGTCCTGATCGTGCAGACCCTGCGTGACCCGGCCACGCCGTACATCGGCGCGCTCGGCATGCGCAGCGCGTTCGGGAAGCGGGCCAAGATGGTCACGGTCAGCACGGGCAACCACGGCGCGTACGACACGACAACACCGTCATGCGCGGTCCGCGCGGTGAACGACTACCTGGCGACAGGTGCCTTGCCCGCGCGGGACACGTTCTGCGACCCGGACCCGGTGCCCCCGAACACGGCCACCGGCAAGGTCAGCCCACTGATCCCGATCCGGTAGCGGCGAAGGCGTGATCGGTCGCCGACCATGCGGCGCCGATCACGCCTGCCTGGTCGCCCAGTTCGGACAGCACGATCGGCAAGTTCCCCGTGGCCAGCGGCAAGGACCGGCGGTAGACCGCGCTGCGGACCTCGGCCAGCAGCTGGTGCCCCAGCCGGGAGACACCGCCGCCGATCACCACCATGCCCGGGTTGAGGAAGCTGACCAGCGACGCGACCACGTGACCGAGGCGCCTGCCGCCCTCCCTGACCAGGTTGGCCGCGGCGAAGTCCCCGGCGCTGGCGGCACCGGCCACGTCCAACGCGGTCAGCTCGCCCTGCCGGGACAGCAGTTCGGCGAGGTACGTCGAGCGGCCACTGCGGGCGAGCGTCAACGCGTCACGCGCCAGCGCCGCACCACCGAAGTACGCCTCAAGACAGCCGACCTCGCCACACGCGCACGCCGGGCCGTAGTCGTCCAATTTGATGTGTCCGATGTCGCCTGCCGTCCCGGCCACACCCCGGTACACCCGCCCGCCGAGCACGATGCCGCAACCGATCCCCGTACCGACCTTCACGAAGATCAGCTCGTTCAACGACCGCGCGACGCCCGCGTGCCGCTCGCCGAGAGCCATCACGTTCACGTCGTTGTCGACCGTGACCGGGCACCCCCACGCCCCGGCCAACCTGTCCCGTACCGGGAACCGGTCCCAGCCCGGCATGATCGGCGGCGCGACGGGCATGCCGTCGCGGAAGCTCACCGGACCGGGCAGGCCGACGCCCGCGCCGATGACCCGCCCGGTGACCTCCGCGAGGACCTTGCCGGACAACTGGGTCAGCCGTTCGAGCACCGACACCGGGCCCTTGCGGATGTCGTAGTCCTCCACGACGTGCGCCAGTACCTCGCAGCGCGCGTCCGTGACAGCGACACCGATCGACGTCGCCCCGATGTCCGCGGACAGAAAACGCAGGTCGTCGGCGAGTTTCACGAGCGTGGACCGCCTGCCGCCCCGGCTGGCCGCCGGACCGCCCGACTCCACCAGGTTCCACTCGAACAGCTTCGCGATCTCGGTCGCCAGCCGCGCACGGGGAAGCTCCAGCCGCTCGCCCAGTTCGACTTTGGCCAGCGGACCCTCGTCCCGCAGCAGCGCGAGCAACTGGGACTGCTGCCTGGTCTCGACCCGGGGGATGGCGGCTGCGGCTTGCACGGTCACCCTTACATTGAACCGCACCCGCAGGCGAGGAACTATCGTGCGGGGATCGCGGCCGTTGTCGGGGGAGAATGTGCACACGAAGTACGCCCGGTTGGTGACCGAATTGCTGGCGCCCTGGATCTGGGTGTTCGGGTTGCCGTTCGTCGTGGCCGCGCAAGCCACGCGGGAAGTGGGCCCGACATTGCTGTGGGGCGCGGTGGTCGGCGTGACCGGGTCGCTGATCCCGATGGCGGTCGTGCTGCGCGGGGTGAAGCAGGGGAAATACGACAGCCACCACGTGACCATCCGGGAACACCGGCTCATCCCGTTCGTCGCCACGATCGTCTCGGTCGGCGGCGGCTGGCTGGTCCTCGGTCTGGGCGGGGCGCCGCCGCAGATGCTCGCGTTGTCGGTGAGCCTGTTCGTCAGCCTGCTGGTGATGCTGGGCATCACGTTCGGGTTGTCGTGGAAAGTGTCGATGCACTCGGGCGTGGCGGCCGGTGCGATGGTCGTCCTGGCGGTGACGTTCGGGCCGTGGCTGGCGCTGGTGGGTGTCCTGGTCGCGCTGGTGGCGTGGTCACGGGTGGCGCTCGGCGATCACACCACGGGTCAGGTGATCGGCGGTGTGCTCGTCGGCGCGGGTGTCGGTGGCGCGCTGTTCTGGGTGCTGACCAGCGTCACCTGAGCCCCCTGCCAGGCCGGAACCGGTCGGGCAGCAGACGCCACGCGCGGGCGAAACCGGCGGGGTAGGCGGTCACGGGCCTGCTGATGTCCAGATCGCCGACCGTGGGCCGGGCACCGGTACGACACGTCTCGGCGAGCACGGCGGCCTGGCGGTGGACGTGGATCAGCGCGAACCGGGTGACGCCTGCCACCCGTTGCCATTCCGGTGCCCAGCCCCACTGGTCCTGTGCTCGCTCACCGGTTGCCAGCCGTTGCAGCCAACGCAGCCACCCGGCGGCCTCGTCGCGGTTCTGCTCCAGCAGGAACCGGTACCAGGCCACGGGAAACCACCGCGTTCCCCGGTCGGGGTGGAGTTGCGGGGCGTTCCAGAACGGCGCGGCGATCGCGCCGATCAAGATGTCGGGCCCGTCGGCCGGGGCGTCCGGTCCGCCGAGCGCGTCTCGCAGACCGCGCCAGACCAGTTCGGGATCGTCGACGTAGCCACGCTGCAACGTCTCCGGCAGCGACACGAGCAGTGACCGTTGATCCGCTTCGGAGATCTGCTCGACCCAGCACACGGTCCTGCCGTCGGAGCCGAGGCGCAGGTCGACGTCGACGTACTTGCCCGCCGGGGGTTCGGCGGGTTTCGGGACGGGAATGGGGACTCGGGCTTCGCGGCCGGGCAGCGACATCTGGTACATCAGGTGCTCGTCGGTGAAGTCCTCGATGTGGCACAACGTCGTCTGCCAGGAAGTGGGCCGGGCGCGGTCCAGCACGACCACGGAATCGCCGACCGGGGTCCGGTCGATCACCACGCCGTAAGAGCTCATGGCCAACCGGCACAACGTCTTGCGGCCAGCCTTGCTGTACACGACGACCATAGTGTCGTCGAAGAAGTCCATGTAAGGCACACCGGACAGGTGGTCGTCGTGACGATCGTTGAGCGGCACGGTGATCCGGCGGCCGGGCTCGTCGAAACGCACCCAACCCTGCACCGCGGGAACATCCGCGACGCCGTCGCCCGCGACCCGCAACCACACGTTGACCCACTGCTCGCCGCCCGGGCCGGACGGGAACACGTGCCGTTCCACCCACGCCACACGCTTGCGGCCGACCACGCCGTTGAGGACCTGGACCCCATGGTCCCCCGATGGATCGGCGGTCGGCCGTTCCGGGAACGGGCCGTCGAGACCCAGCGCCTCTCCTATCGCCGCCAGCAGCGGCTCCTGGTTCGATTCCACACGGCGCACTATGGCAGTCCCGATGATATTGCGTCGCGCGGTTCGGGAAAGAGCGGCAGGATGCGGGACGTGGTCATCAAGGGGATCGAACTGTCGCGCCGGTTCTACCGTGAAGCGGTGGAACCGGTGCTGCGCGGGAATTTCGGTGACGTCCCGCATGCCGCCGCCCGGATCGGCACCGGATCCGAGGTGCTCGGGTTCGACACCGAACGGTCGAGTGACCACGAATGGGGGCCGCGACTCCAGTTGTTCCTGTCCGCGGGTGACTCCCGGGCAGCGGACGTGTCCCAGGCGCTGAGCGAGCAGCTGCCCAAGACTTTCCTCGGCTATCCGACGAATTTCGTCGCCACGGACACCGAACGCATACGCAGCATGAGCTACACCGACGGCCCGGTGTACCACCGCGTGGACGTCACCGACGCCAGGACGTGGTTCGCCGAGAACCTCGGGTTCGATCCGTTGGCGGAGATCACCGCCTGGCTGACGACGTCGACCCAGACTCTGGCCGAGGTGACCGGCGGGGCCGTCTTCCACGACGACATCGGCGAAGTGACACGGGCACGGGAACGGTTGAGCTGGTACCCGGAGGACGTCTGGCGCGAGATCATGGCCCGGCACTGGCAGGCGATCGCCAAGAAGGAAGCGTTCGTCGGCCGTTGCGGCGAAGTGGGGGACGAGGTCGGCTCAGCGGTGGTCGCGGCACGACAGGTCCGGATCCTGATGAGGTTGTGCCTGCTGATGTCCCGCCGCTACCCGCCGTACGCCAAGTGGTTGGGCAGCGCGTTCGCCCAGCTGTCGCTGGACATCGACTTCATGCGCGTGCTGACCGCGTCCACCTGGCACGAACGGGAGGCCCACCTGGCCGTTGCGTACACGCGGGTAGCCGAGTTGCACAACGGGCTGAACCTGACCGAACCGCTTGACCCGGCGACCAGGCTGTACTACGAGCGGCCGTTCCAGGTGATCCTCGGCGACCGGTTCGCGAACGCCTTACGCGCCGTGGTGTAGGTACGCCGCCCACATCGACGGCAGATGGGGGATGTCCGTGCGGATGCCGCGAATGGCCTGGTGCAGGGCCCGAGCGGAGTCGCTGGTGGTGGCCATCCCGGCGTAGAAGTCTCCGGCGATGAACGACGCCACCGAGTCCGTGACCTCCCACATCGTGCCGACCACATGCGGGTACCCGGCGAGTTGGAACGCCGCGGGGAGGTGGACGGGGGCGTCCTCGCCGGGCGACGCGGTGCACGCCGACAGGAACGCCAGCCGTGCCGTGGTCAGCTGGAGCGGGACGAGGCTGGCGATCCGCAGCGGGTCGTCGGCCAGTACCAGCGAGGTTCCCGCGCCGCTGCAGGCGAAGTGGACGATCGGGCACTCATCCACATGGGACAGGACATTGCCCCTGGTCGGCCAGTGCGCCGCCGGTGTACCCGGTGTGTTGACCAGCAGCGTGGCGCCCGGGACGCGCTGGCACACGGCCTCGGCCTCGGCGATCGCGTGCGGCAGGGTGGCCACCACGAGCGCGTCCGACACCACGACCGGTGCGGCGTAGTCCCGTGCGTGACCCAGTGCCTGGATTGTCGGGGTGTGCGAGGAGATCACACGGTCCAGCACGGACTCGCCACGGGAATAGTGGTATCCGGCGGCGTGCACCGGCAACGAGCTCAACGGACCGTGGGTGACCCACCACATCCGCGGCCACTCGCCGCGGGGCACGCCCTTGAACCCCAACGCGGACAGCACCGGCAGGGCGGCGACCTCCCACAACCACTCGAGCACCGCGTGCATCTGGTCCTGATTGGACGACTCGACCGCGGCGCGGAACTCCTCGGCACGCGCCTGCACCGCGCGTGCGGTCAGGCGGGGCAACGCCACCGACGTGATCCCCGAGGTGGTGACCAGGATGGCGTCGCCGCGGTACCGGCTGACGTTCAGCACCGCGATCGGCCCGTCCGCCGCGGCCGACAGGTCCACCTCGACCGGCAGCAGGAACGCCGAGAACCCCGGCAACGCCCGGATCGCGTCCAGCGTCTCGTCGAAGGACGCGGCGAGGTCGACCCGGTCGGCCCGCGACGGGCACAGCGGGTCGGCGGGCAGCGCGAGCTGATCCCGCAGGTCGACGAACCGCCTGGCGAACTCCGGGTACTCGGCCCGCAGCTCCACCACGTCACCCCGGGTGCCGAGCGCCTGGCTCAGCCGCCCGCCCCTGCCCAGCTCCAGCAGGCTCAACGCGCGGCTCGGCGACCCGGCGGCCAGCGCGAGCGACGCGGCTTCGGTCGTCAGGTCGTCCTGCTGCACCGGCGACAGCGCCGCCACCCGGACGGCGGTCTCCAGCAGGTTCGCCGCTCGCCCCGGGCTGGTGTCCGCGATCAGCGACGCCGCCGCCCAGCAGGACTCGACCACAGTGGACGTACTCGCCATCGGGACCGACGCGGCCTCGACGAACCGGGTGAACGCCTCGTCCCGCTCACCGGCGTCGAGCAGCAGGTTGCCGAGAACGGACAGCCGGGTGGCCAGTTCGGGGTCGTCGGCAGCGCTGGACTGGACCGCCGCGCGGCTGAACGAGATCACCTCGTCCAGGTCGGAGACCTCCCGCAGGACCATCGCCAGGTCGGCGAGCGACCGGGCGTCGTGCGGGTCCGCGGCGTTCTCGGTCAGCTCCAGTGCTTCGTTCAGGTCGGCCCGGATACCGCGCAGCCGGTAGCGTTCCAGCAGCGCCGGGCCGAGCGCGGGCGCGCCCGCGCCGCGGAACGCGCTGATCGCGCCGTCCAGGTCGGTCGCCGAGCCGGACCGGCGGTACCGGGTGAGCAGCACCTGACCGACCACATTGGACACCGCGGTGCGTTCGGTCAGCGGCACGACGGCGTGCGCCTCACGGGCGAGGGTGAGGGCCTGGTCGAGGTCCGCGTGGCCGCCGGTCCGCCCGTGGCGGCGCAGCAACGCCTGCGCGAGGCTGCTCAGGTGCGCGTGGTTCGCCGAGGTCGTCGCGACGGCCTCCCAGCCCGTCGCGATCGCTTCGTCGAGGTCGGCCAGCGCGCCGGTCCGTTCGAACCTGGTCCGCAGCGCGTCCATGAGCTGGGCGAGCATGCCGGGGCGGTCGCTGCGCGCGGCACCGGCGGCGGATCGGACGAGGCTGATCGCGTCGTCGAGGTCCGCCGGGTCGCCCAGTTCGGAGTACCGGCTCATCAGCACGGATCCCAGCGTGTACAGGTGCACGGCGCGTGCCGGGTCGTCGTGCGGCGACGCCTCGACGGCGGCGCGCGCGGTGTGCAACGCGGCGTCCAGGTCCGTGGCCGAGCCGGTGGTGGCGTGCTGGACCTTGAGCGAGACGGCGAGTTCACCGAGCGTGGCCGCGCTGGGATCGGCGTCCACCGCGGCTTTGCCGTGGGAAATGGAACGGTCCAAGTCGGACCGGTTGCGGGCGTGCTCGAAGCGAACACGGAAAGACGTGCACAAACCGGACACCGCGCGGACCCACTCGGGGTGGCCGGCCGGGAAGGCGTCGGCCGCGGTCAGCCCGGCGGCGATCGCCTCGTCGAGATCGGCGGGGTCACCGCCGGACGCGAACCGGGCGAGCAGCGCGGTGGCGAGCGTGGCCAGCAGCGCGGGCTGGTGGACGGCGGACCGGATCAGCGCGATCGACTCGTCCAGATCCGGTTTGCTGCCCGACAAGGAGTACCTGCTGTGCAACGCCACACCGAGCACGGTGCGGCAGAGCGTCCGGCCGGGGTCGCCGCCCGCCATGCCACGGCGAGCCACGCCGATCGCCTCGGCGAGGTCCTCACGGCGGTTGCTGCGCTGGTAGCGCAACCACAACGACATCCCCAGGTTGTGCCGGTACGAGCTGATGTTGGGATCGCCACCAGGCGCCGTGCGCAACGCCTGACGACTGGTGGTGATGGCGTGCTCGAGGTCCTCCGGCGCGCCCGCGCGCTCGAACCGCAACCGCAGGGCGAGGCTGAGGTTGTGCAGGTGAACAGGGCGGTCGAGGTCGTCGTGCGGTACGGAGTCGGCCACCTGACGGCACAGGTCGACCGCGGCGTCGACCACATCGAGGTCGGTGCAGCCCTGCGCTTGGTCCAGATAGCTCAGGGCCTGCTCGACATGACTCACCACCACGGTAGGAAAAGGTACCTACTCACGGTCGGAAGTTGCGTCAGGGGAGCAGCTCCGGCGTGGTGGCGATCCGGGTCATGGCTTCCCTGCTCAGCAGGAGCTCGGAGGTCGGGCCGGTTGCACGGCTGTACCGGTACGACCAGACCCGGACCTGGTATCCCCGGCTTTCGATGGTCACAGAGGTGTCGCGAAAGTACGAGGGGAGCTCGACCTTGCCACGGCTCGGCCCCTCTGCTCCGAGTTTGTCCACGTCCACGCCCAGGCTGCCGACGATCTCCTGCTCGTTCATCACCTGCCAGATGCTGCCGCCGATGCCGCTGCTGCCTCTGTCGGACGGGGGGATCATGCTCGTGTGCGATCCGAGTTTGAGCGACCCCAGCTCTCGCGGTGCCTTTTCCCGTACCACACAGGCAATTCGCTCCGACGCGTGCTGCTCTGCCCGGCAGTGGCCCGCCGAGGCGGCGCCGACGCCGACGCCGGGTGGCGAGTTCGGGGCCATCAAGAACGTCGGCACCGCGATCCCCACCGCCGCCACCACCGCGACACCGCTGGCGATCACCGTCGAACGGCGTCGCTGGTGCTTGCGCTTCGCGGCTGTCCTCACCTCGTCGAACGCCAGTCGCATCGGCGGTTCGCCCGCCGAGGCGTATGCCTCCAGCTCAGAACGCAACTCCTGCATCCTCAATCACTCCTTCTGTCTTTCCCAGCGCGGCCCGCAAGGTTTCGACGGCCCGCGACGTCTGGCTCTTCACCGTTCCATCAGCGACGCCCATCAGCTTCGCGACCTCGCTGATGGGCAGGTCCTCCATGAACCGCAGCACGACCATCGCCCGGCGTTTGGGCGTCAGTCCGGCCAGTGCCGCCGCCATGTCCAGGCGGTCGTCGCTGCTACGGGACTCTGGTGCGTGCGTGTCGGGGACCGACTCCGTCGCCTGTTCGCGGTTACGTTTCGGGGCGCCCGTGAGGAACACGTTGGTCAGGACCTTGCGGGCGTAGGCGTTCGCCGTTTCCGGTCTGACTTTGTGCCATCGCTGGTAGAGCCGGATGAACGTGGCGGACACGATGTCCTCGGCCAGGTGCCAGTCGCCGCACATCGCGTACGCGAGCCTGCGCAACCGCTGGGACTGGGCGGTGAAGAAGGCTTCGAACGCCTGGTCCCGCCGGGTATCTCGCACCGATGCTCCCTCCGTTGACTATCTCTCATACCTCGCGAGGTGTCCTACGGGTTCAAGCGAGTTGGGAACGAGTCGCGACCGCACGGGCGGCCGTCGCGGCGGCCTGGCCCGCGGCCTCGGTGGCTTCCTCGGCCTGCCCGATCGCGTCGAGGGCCGCTTGGAGGGCGGTTTGTACGAGCGCTGCGGCGTCCGTGGCGTTGTCAGCCGCTCGCTGTGCTTCTTGTGCCTGGATCGTGGCTCCGACGGCCAATGCGTTCCTGGCTTGTGCTCTGGCGTGTTCGGCGGAGTTGCGGGCCTGCTCGCTGAGATCGTGCGCGTGGACGAGGTGCTGTTCGGCCCTGTCCAGGGCTCGCATGTCGGCGAGGACGGCGGTGGACTGTTCGCTCAGGGCGGCCACGTGCGACTCGGCCAGTAGGACTTCGATGTCGGTGCCGATGACGAGGTAGGCACCGCCGTCCTTGTTGAGGCTCAACGAGATCGGCTCCCTGGGACCGACCTGCAGGCCGAGGCAGACGTCGACGCCGAGGTCGGAAATCGAGTGTATGGGCATGACCCTTTCGTGGTGGTGAGTCTCCGCTGGTGGGGGAGCATTTGTGGGAAATTCCCCTGAGGCCCGTCGGGCCTGTGCTCGCAAACTTAGGGCCTAAAATTTAGGCCCAAAAGCTGAGTGCACCTATCGAGTGAACAAGTGGAAAAGGGGGCCAAGCCGTGGCGCTCTCGACGACGCCGTCAGTGATCCGGCGGTACATCGCGTTCGAATTGAAGCGGCTGCGCGAGACGGCAGGCATGCACCAGTCCGTCGTGGCGAAGCGGCTGGACACCAGTAGTGGACGCGTTGGGCATTTCGAGACCGGCCGGTCCTTGCCCAAGCTGCTCGAGATCGACGTGTTGCTGCCGCTCTACGGTGTGCCGGAGATGGTCGACGGCTTCCGCGAGTTGGTCATGCAGGCGAGGACCGGTCCGGCGGTGTTCGTGCCGGAGGAGTCGATGAATTTGTCGCCGGGCTTCGACCTGTACCTGGGCCTGGAACAGGGTGCGAGCCGGATCTTCACCTACGACGCCATGACGGTCATGGGCATCCTGCAATGCAGGGCCTATGCCGAGGCGCTCGTTCGTGGGGACAGCAAGTCCATGCATAAAGCCGAGGTGCGCAAGTGGCTCGACCTCCGCATGCAGCGCCAGGAGGCCCTCTGCCGGGACGAGTCTCCGCTTGAGGTCTTCAGCGTCATTGATGAAGCTGTGCTGCACAGGCAGATCGGTGGGCCTCCGGTACTTCGCCAGCAACTCGACCACTTGCTCGAACTGGCGAAGCGGCCGAACGTGACCCTCAGGGTGCTGCCATATGACGCTGGTGTGCATCCTGCACTGCACGGTCCCTTCATCAAGTTGGACTTCCCGATCGAGCGCGACCCCGGTGTGGTGTACCTCGAAGACTGGATCGGTGGGCGGTACCGGGACGATGTCGACGAGATCGATCAGTACGCCGAACTGCGGAACCGGCTGGTCGAACTCGCGCTCTCCGAGGCAGACTCGATTTCGAGAATCCGGAAGGTGCGCAATGAGTGGAGGTGAACCACTTGTGGGACTGGCGCAAGTCATCCCGTTCGGCAACCCACGGTGCGTGTGTCGAAGTGGGCACATGGCGCAAGTCGTCGCGGTCGGCCACGCATGGCGAGTGTGTCGAGGTCGGTGCGTGGCGTAAGTCCTCCTGTTCGGCCACGCACGGTCAGTGTGTTGAGGTTGGTTCCACCCCCGACCCCACTGTCATGGCGGTTCGGGACAGCAAGCTCGGCGACGACAGCCCGATCCTGATGTTCTCTCGCGGTGGGTTCGCCGCGTTCATCGACGACGTCAAGCGCGGCCCGCTGGCCTGAGCGCGTTCGTCCGAAGCACCTATCTCCCTACTTCCCGGTCGGAGATGGGTGTCCATCCTCCCTTGTAAGCGCTCGGTGGCGCTTGAAGCCGTGTTTGGGTCACGGGTTGAACAAAGGGTTCAACTCCGGGTGACTTCGCGCTAGACTCAGCCAACTTTTGTCGGAGCTGAGCAAAAGGTCGCCGGATGTATTAGTACTTTTGGCGGATTGCGATACAAGTACCCCAGAACTCAGGGTTACGTGTGAGCTAGAGCACCTTAGTTCGGCTAGTTACCCAACGAAGTGGAGCTGGTGTGCCGGTCATGCCGGAGCAGCCGACCGACCGCGCCGCATTGCGCAGGGCGAACCTCGCCTGGGTCATCCGCGTGCTCAGGGAGCAGGGCGGCTTGTCCCGTGCGCAACTGGCGGTGTTGTCCGGCCTGAGCAAGGCGACTGTGTCCACACTGGTGGCCGAACTGATCGCGCGCGGACTGGTCCGGGCAGGCGGTGTCGCCGCCGGCGGTCAGGGCAGACCCGGTCAGATCGTCGAACTCGACAGCGACGGCGCCCGCGGCATCGGGCTGGAGATCGGTGTCGACCACCTGGCCGCGACCTCCGTCGACACCACCGGCGCCGTGGTCGCCGACCGGCAGGTCCCCTTCGACGTCCTGTCCGCCGGAGTCGACCGCACCATCGACAAGCTCGCCGAAGTCGCCGACGAGGAACTGGCGCACGTCGTCGGTGCGTACCCGGCGGGGATCACCGTGTCGGTCCCCGGCCTGGTCGACACCGGTCGCGGTGTCGTGCGCCTGTCGCCCCGGTTGCGCTGGCGCGAGGCCCCGCTCGCGGACGGCCTCGCCGGGCGGCTCGGGTTCCCCCTGAGCCGCATCTCGGTCGACAACGACGCGAACCTGTCCGCGACGGCCGAGTTCGAGGCGGGCGGCATGCGCGGCACCGCCGACCTCGTCTACGTCACGGGCGACTTCGGCATCGGCGCCGGGGTGATCGCCGGTGGCCGTCTCGTGCGCGGATCCATCGGGTACGCGGGCGAGGTCGGCCACATGTCGATGGACCCGATGGGCCCCCAGTGCTCGTGCGGACGGCGCGGCTGCTGGGAGACCCAGGTCGGGCTGGCCGCGTTGTTCCACGCGCTGGCCGCGCCGGGCGACCCGGTGTCGGACCCCAGCCGTCCCATCGAGGAGCGGATGGCGATCATCCGTTCCCGGGCCGAGCACGGCGATCAGCGCACGCTCGGCGCCCTGCACCAGATCGGCGCCGCACTCGGCGTCGGAGTGTCCATTGTGGTCAACGTGCTGAGCCCGGCCGTCGTCGTGCTCGGCGGCTACTTCGCGGCCCTGCCGGACTGGCTGATCGAACCGGCCCGGATCGAGGTGGCGGCCAGGGCAGTGGTCGCCGAGGCCGCGGCCGTCCGGGTGGTCGGCTCGGAACTGGGGTTCACCGCCGCGCGGACCGGCGGTGCGTTGGCCGCGTTGAGCCGGGTCTTCGACGACCCGACTCAGGTACCGGAACGAAGTGAATCAACGGAGGCACCCGCTTGACCGCCGAAGCGACCACAGCGCTGCTGCAGATGACCGGGATCGTCAAGACGTTCCCGGGAGTTCGTGCGCTCGACGGCGTGGACCTGACGGTCCGCGCGGGGGAGGTGCACTGCCTGCTCGGCCAGAACGGCGCGGGCAAGTCCACCCTGATCAAGGTACTGGCCGGGGCGCACCAACCGGACGAGGGCGACATCCTCTGGCAGGGCGAGAAAACCACGCTGTCCACGCCGGTCGCCGCGCTGCGGATGGGCGTGGCCACCATGTACCAGGAACTCGACCTGATCCCCGGCCTGTCGGTCGCGGACAACATCTTCCTCGGCCACGAGCGCGCCAGCTGGGGGTTCACCAAGGACCGCCAGGCCCGCAAGGAGGCGACCGCGCTGCTCAAGCGCCTCGGCCACCCGGAGATCCCGCCCGAGCGCGAGGTCGGTGACCTGTCCGCGGCGGGCCAGCAGCTGGTGTCGATGGCACGGGCGCTGGCGCACGACGCCAAGCTGATCGTGATGGACGAGCCGACGGCCGCACTGGCCGCCGACGAGGTCACCAACCTGTTCCGCGTGGTCGCGGACCTGACCGCCCAGGGCGTCGCGGTCGTCTACATCTCGCACCGCCTCGAGGAGATCCGCGAGATCGGCCACCGGGTCACGGTCATCAAGGACGGCCGCACGATGGCACGCGACCTCGCCGCGGACACGCCGACCTCCGAGCTGGTGGCGCTGATGTCGGGCAAGCGCGTGGAAACGGTGTACCCGAACCGCGAGGAGTCCACCGTGGACACCTCGACCGAGGTGCTGAAGGTCGAGCGGCTCGGCCGGGAGGACGAGTTCGCCGACGTGAGCTTCACCGTGCACGCGGGCGAGATCCTCGGCATCGCCGGACTGGTCGGCGCGGGCCGCAGCGAGATCCTCGAGACGATCTTCGGCGCCCGCAAGGCCAGCGAGGGCACGGTCACGGTCAACGGCAAGAAGCTGCGCAACGGCGACGTGCGGTCCGCGGTGGACGCGGGCGTCGGCCTGGCGCCGGAGGAGCGCAAGAGCCAGGCGTTGCTGATGGACATGTCGGTGGCGCAGAACGTGACCCTGGCGAGCATGCGTTCCTACAGCAGCTTCGGGTTCACCGACCGGGCGAAGGAACTCAAGGACTCCCGCGCCAAGCTGGAGGACCTCGACCTGCGCCCGGCCGACCCGCGCCGCAACGTCAGCACGCTCTCCGGTGGCAACCAGCAGAAAGCCGTCGTCGCGCGGTGGCTCGTGCACGGCTGCCGGGTGCTGCTGCTCGACGAACCGACCCGGGGCGTGGACGTGGGCGCGCGGGCGGAGCTGTACCGGTTGATCCGGGAACTGGCCGCGGACGGCGTGGCGCTGGTGCTGGTCTCCAGCGAGATGCCCGAGGTGCTCGGTCTGGCCGACCGGGTGCTGGTGCTGCGCGATGGACGGGTGATCCATGAGGCGCCCGCCGACGAGCTGACCGAGGCGGACGTGTTGGACATGGTGATGGAGGGAAGTGCGGCGTGACGCAGTTAGACCCCGTAGCCAAGGGGGACACCGGAGTGCCGGTGAGCCCGGCACCGCGAGCCAGGCAGGGGCTGGGCCTGGATCTGCGCCTTGCCAGCCTGTTCGGTGTGCTGGTGCTGTTGATCCTGATCGGGTGGATCACCAGCCCGGACAACTTCCTCACCGGCAGCAACCTGGACACGATCCTGCGGCTGGCGGCGCCGTCCGGCGTGGTCGCGGTCGGCATGACGTTCGTGATCATCTCCGGCGGCATCGACCTGTCGGTCGGTTCGGTGGTCGGCTTGGCCAGCGTCTGGATGACCACGCTGGCGACGCAGTCCTACGGGCCGTTCGTCATGGTCGTCACGGGTTTGCTGGTCGGTCTCGGCGCCGGTCTGGTCAACGGTTTGTTGATCGCCTACGGCCGGATGGTGCCGTTCATCGCCACGCTCGCGATGTACATCTCCGCCCGTGGCCTGGCCGAGTACCTGAGCAACAAGCGGACCCAGGTCGTGTCCGACCAGGGCTTCCTGACGTTCTTCCGAGGTGAGTTCCTCGGTGTGCCGACCCTGGTGTGGATCCTGGTCGTCGTGGTGGCCGCCGGGTGGGTCCTGCTCAACCGCACGACATTCGGCCGCCGCACGTTCGCCGTCGGCGGCAACCCCGAGGCCACGCGCCTGGCAGGCATCAACGTCAAGCGCCACATCGCCATGGTGTACGGCTTCGCCGGTCTGCTCGCCGGTGTCACCGCGATCATGCTGGCGGCGCGCACCACCGCCGGTTCGTCGACCAACGGCATGTTCTACGAACTGGACGCGATCGCGGCGGTGGTCATCGGCGGCACCGCGCTGACCGGTGGCCGCGGCACGATGGTCGGCACCCTGATCGGCGTGCTGATCTTCACGCTGATCACCAACATCTTCGTGCAGAACAACCTGCCGACCGAAGTCCAGAACATCGCCAAGGGCGCGATCATCGTGATCGCCGTGCTCCTGCAGTTCCGCACCAACAAAGCCCGCGCCACCACGTAAACCCTCGTGAGTGTTTGCCGGGGTTGGAACCCCGGCAAACACTCACGAGCTCACACCAGGAGATCAATGATGACCGACCTGCCTACCTCCCTTGCCCGCCGCGGGTTCCTGATCGGCGGAGCTGCCGTGGGCGCGGGTGCCTTACTCGCCGGGTGCACGTCCAACGAACCGCCTGCCGCGCAGGCCAACGGCGGCGCCAACGTCGCCGCGGGCCAGGGCGACAACGCCAAAGCGGGCAAGATGGTGACCATCGGGTTCTCCGCGCCCGCGGCCGACCACGGCTGGATCGCCGCGATCACCAAGAACGCCAAGGCGCAGGCCGAGAAGTTCAAGGCCGACGTCACGCTGAAGGCCACCGAGGGCACCAACGACGCCAGCCAGCAGATCGCCCAGGTCGAGACGCTGATCAACCAGAAGGTCGACGTGCTGGTGATCCTGCCGATGGACGGCAAGCAGCTCACCTCGGTCGGCCAGGCCGCGATGGACAAGGGCATCCCGGTGATCAACCTCGACCGGATCTTCGACACGCCGCTGGCGTACCGGACGTGGATCGGCGGCGACAACTACCGGATGGGTGTCAACGCGGGCAACTACATCGCCGCGGAGATGAAGAAGAAGGGCATCAGCAACCCGATCATCGGCGAGATCGCCGGGATCGACTCGCTGCCGCTGACCCAGGACCGCAGCAAGGGCTTCAAGGACGCGTTGGCCAAGGCCGGGTTCGCGGTCGGCCCGCGCCAGGCCGCCGAGTTCACCGTGGAGACGGGGGAGAAGGCCACGGCGAACCTGCTGCAGGCGGCGCCGAAGCTGGACGCGTTGTGGAACCACGACGACGACCAGGGCATCGGCGTGATGGCCGCGATCAGCGCGGCCAACCGCAAGGAGTTCATCATGGTCGGCGGCGCGGGCTCGAAGAACATGATCGACAAGATCAAGGCGGACAGCGACGTCATCAAGGCGACGGTGCTCTACAGCCCGTCGATGTCGTCGTCGGCGATCGCGCTGGCGCGCCTGCTTGGCCAGGCCAAGGGGATGGGCGACCTCGCCGAGCACGAGATCCCGGCACTGATCACCACCTACTCCGCGGTGGTCACCAAGGAGAACGCCGCCCAGTACGCCGACGTGGCGTTCGACTCATAACAGGCGGCTGACCGGGGTGTGTAGGCCGTTTTTGACAAGGAAGGGTGATCGATGAGCAACGCAGGCGACGGGACTATCGGCGTCGGCATGGTGGGCCACGCCTTCATGGGGAGGGTCCATTCGCACGCCTGGCGCACCGTGCACCACTTCTTCGACGTGCCGCAGGCGCCGCGGCTGGCCGTGCTCGGTGGTCGTGACCTCGAGCGCACGAAGGCCGCCGCGGCCAAGCTCGGCTGGGAGGACGTCGAGACGGACTGGCGGGCGCTGATCGCCCGCGACGACGTGCAGATCGTCGACATCTGCACACCCGGCGACTCGCACAAGGACATCGCGATCGCCGCGCTGGAGGCGGGCAAGCACGTGCTGTGCGAGAAGCCGCTGGCCAACTCGGTGCAGGAGGCGCGGGAGATGGCCGAGGCCGCTGCCGCCGCCTCGGCACGGGGACAGCGCTCGATGGTGGCGTTCAACTACCGCAGGGTGCCCGCACTCGCCGTGGCGCGCCGGATGATCGCCGAGGGCAAGCTCGGCAAGATCCGGCACGTGCGCGCGCAGTACCTGCAGGACTGGCTGTCGGATTCGAACGCGCCGATGGCGTGGCGGCTGCGCAAGGAAGAGGCGGGATCGGGTGCGCTCGGCGACATCGGCGCGCACATCATCGACGCGTCGCAGTTCGTCCTCGGCGAGCAGCTCACCGGCGTGTCCGCGCTGACCGAGACGTTCGTCCACAAGCGACCGATCGCGGGTGACCCGGACGGCAGGCTCGACGACGTCACGGTGGACGACGCCGCGTTGTTCATCGGGAAGTTCCCGTCCGGCGTGATGGCGTCCTACGAGGCGACCCGGTTCGCGCTCGGCCGCAAGAACTCGATGCGCCTCGAGGTCAACGGTGAGAAGGGCAGCCTGGCGTTCGACTTCGAGTCGATGAACGAGCTGTCGTACTACGACGGTGAGATCGCCGACGAGACCGCCGGGTTCCGGCGGGTCCTGATCACCGAGGCGACGCACCCGTACGTCGGTGCCTGGTGGCCACCCGGCCACATCATCGGTTATGAACACACCTTCACCCACGAGGTGTTCGATTTTCTCACCCATATAGGTGACGGCACCGATCCGGCGCCGAGCTTCGCCGACGGCCTGCAGGTTCAGCAGGTCCTCGGTGCGGTGGAGGCCAGTGCGGGCAACGAGTCCCAGTGGACTCCCGTGTCCTGAGCGACGGTGTCCTGAAAAAGCACGAGTGGGACGCTGCCCGCGTCGGGGTGCAGCCCGGCCGGGCAGCGTCGTCGCCCACAGACCGACCAGTTCGAAAGGAGTTGGAACTTCCCCTCTCACGGTCACGCAACCGCTGCGAGCAAGGAGAACTTACCAGTGGGACGGTTAACCCTGCGCGTGTGCGCAGCCGCTGTGGCACTGACCACAGGACTGGGGGTGGCGAGCGCCCTGCCTGCGGCCGCGCACCCCGACCAGCCGCACATCCTGGTCTTTTCCAAGACGACCGGCTTCCGGCACGACTCGATCCCCGACGGGATCGCCGCGATCCAGCAACTGGGGCAGCAGAACAACTTCGAGGTGTTCACGACCGAGGACGCGGGGGCGTTCACCGACGCGAACCTGGACCAGTACGCCGCCGTGGTGTGGCTCTCGACCACGGGTGACGTGCTCAACGCCGACCAGCAGGCGGCTTTCGAGCGTTACATCAACGACGGCGGCGGTTACGTGGGGGTGCACGCCGCGTCGGACACCGAGTACGACTGGCCGTGGTACGGCGAGCTCGTCGGCGCCTACTTCAAGTCACACCCGCACATCCAGCAGGCGACGGTCGACGTGGCGGACCACTCGCACCCGTCGACGGCCGGTGTGCCGAACAAGTGGGTGCGCACCGACGAGTGGTACAACTACCGCACCAACCCGCGGGCGAACGTCAAAGTACTGGCTACTTTGGACGAGAAGAGCTACCAGCCCGGCGACGGCGCGATGGGCGACCACCCGATCGCCTGGTGCCACAACGCCAATCGCGGCCGTTCGTGGTACACCGGCGGCGGGCACACCAAGGAGTCCTACAGCGAGGACGCGTTCCGCAAGCACCTGGTCGGCGGGATCAAGTACGCCGCCGGTGTGTTGCCGGGCAACTGCTCGCCGGGCCCGGACGAGCAGCCGGTCGACTCCGACTTCGACCAGATCACGCTCGCCAAGGGCGAGGAGAAGACCGGGGAGCCGATCGCCCTCGCGGTCCTGCCCGACCGGCGTGTGCTGCACACGTCCCGTGACGGCGCGGTCTACCTGACCACTCCGGACGCGACCACCAAGCAGATCGGCAAGATCCCCGTCTACAACCACGACGAGGACGGCCTGCAGGGCGTCGCGATCGACCCGGACTTCGCGACCAACAAGTGGATCTACATCTACTACGCGCCGCCGTTGAACACCCCGGCCGGTGACGCGCCGAACGACGGCACCGCAGCGGACTTCGAGCCGTTCAACGGGCACAACCAGTTGTCGCGCTTCAAACTCGGCGACGACGGGATGCTGGACCTGGCCTCGGAGCAGAAGATCCTGGCCACCCCGGCGACCCGCGGCCTGTGCTGCCACGTCGGCGGCGAGATCGACTTCGACGCGCAGGGCAACCTGCTGATGAGCACGGGCGACGACTCGAACCCGTTCGCCAGCGACGGGTTCACGCCGATCGACGAGCGGCCGACCCGCAACCCCGGCTACGACGCGCAGCGCACCTCGGCCAACACCAACGACCTGCGCGGCAAGATCCTGCGGATCAAGGTCAACGCCGACGGCTCGTACTCGATCCCGGCGGGCAACCTGTTCGCGCCGGGCACCGAGAAGACCAAGCCGGAGATCTACGCGATGGGTTTCCGCAACCCGTTCCGGTTCGCGGTGGACAAGCGGACCGGCTGGATCCACCTCGGTGACTACGGTCCGGACGCGGGCGCGGCCAACCCGGCCCGTGGCCCTGGCGGCACGGTCGAGTTCAACCTGATCAAGGCGCCGGGCAACTACGGGTGGCCGTACTGCGTCGGGGACAACCAGCCGTTCGTCGACTACGACTTCGCGACCGGCCAGTCCGGGGCGGCCTTCAACTGCGCCGCACCGAAGAACGAAAGCCCGCACAACACGGGCCTGGTCGACCTGCCACCGGCACAGGCCGCGTGGATTCCCTATGACGGTGGTTCGGTGCCGGAGTTCGGTTCGGGCGGCGAGTCGCCGATGGGCGGCCCGACGTACCACTTCGACGCCGACAACCCGTCGAAGACGAAGTTCCCGGCGTACTTCGACAAGAAGAACTTCGCCTACGAGTGGGACCGTGGCTGGATCAAGGAGATCACGGTAGGGGCGAACGGCGAACGCGGTGACATCAAGCCGTTCTTCAACTCGATGGACCTCGTCCGGCCGATGAACATCGAGTTCGGCCCGGACGGCGCGTTGTACGTGCTGGACTACGGCACCGGCTACTTCGGCGGTTCACCGGAGTCGGCGGTGTACCGGATCGACTACACCAAGGGCACCCGCACGCCGGTGGTGAAACTGGCCGCCGACAAGACATCCGGGCACGCCCCGCTGACGGTGAACTTCAACCCGGCCGGGACGAACGACCCCGACGGCCAGCCGGTCACCTACGCGTGGGACTTCGAGAACGACGGCACGGTCGATTCGACCTCCGCTGGTCCGGTGACCCACACCTACACCCAGGAAGGCCAGTTCACCGCGAAGCTCTCGGTGACGGACTCGGTCGGGCTCGTCGGCGTGGCCAACGTGACCATCACGGTCGGCAACACCGCGCCGACGGTCGTGGTCGAGGCCCCGGTCAACGGCGGGTTCTTCAAGTTCGGCGACAAGGTCCCGTTCAAGGTCAAGGTCACCGACCCGGAAGACGGCGAGATCGACTGCTCGAAGGTGCACGTCCGCTACATCCTCGGCCACGACAACCACGGCCACCCGCTGAGCGAGGCGTTCGGCTGTGAAGGCGTGATCGAGACGCCGGGCGAGGGCGGGCACGGCGAGGACGTCAACATCTTCGGCGTGATCAACGCGCGTTACACCGACAAGGGCAAGGGCACTGTCCCGCCGCTGCTCGGTGAGGGCGAGAACATCATGCAGACCAAGCTCAAGCAGGCGGAGTACTTCTCCAGCATGAGCGGCGTCCAGGTCGTCCCGCAGGCGGGCGCCAGCGGCGGCAAGCGGGTCGGCTACATCGAACCGGGCGACTGGCTGGCGTTCACACCGACCAACCTGTCCGGGATCACCGGGCTCGGGCTGCGGGTGTCCTCGGGCGGCGCGGGCGGCAAGGTCGAGGTGCGCTCCGGCGCGGTCGACGGCCCACTGCTGCAGACGTTCGACGTGGCCAACACCGGTGGCTGGGACAACTACGTCGACCTGCCGGTCAAGCCGTTGGCCGATCCGGGGGGCACCAAACCGCTGTACCTGGTCTTCCAGGGAACCGGCGCGGGCGGACTGTTCGATGTGGACGCCCTGCGGTTCGACGGCGCCGGTGTGGCGCAGCCGCCCGCGTGCCAGCCGACGCAGCCGGAAACCGGGTACCGCAGCCTCTACGATGGCACGCAGGCCAGTCTCGGCAACTGGAAGCAGTCCGGCCCCGGCCGGTTCGCCCAGCAGGCGGACTGCACGATCCTGTCCGAAGGCGGGATGGGTCTGTTGTCGCACAAGGAGGAGTTCAACGCCTACAGCCTCAAGCTGGACTGGAAGGTCGCGGGCGACGACAACTCCGGTGTGTTCGTCGGCTACCCGGAGCCCGGCAATGACCCGTGGGTCGCGGTCAACCAGGGCTACGAGATCCAGATCGACGCGACCGACGCACCGGACCGCACGACCGGGTCGGTCTACTCGTTCCAGTCGGCCGACATCGCCAAGCGGGACGCGGCGCTCAAGCCGCCGGGCCAGTGGAACGCCTACGAGATCATCGTCCGCGGCCAGACCATCCAGGTGTGGCTCAACGGCGTGCTGATCAACGACTTCGTGTCCACGGACCCGAACCGCGACCTCACGCAGGGCTTCATCGGCCTGCAGAACCACGGCAACGGCGACGACGTGTGGTTCCGCGACGTCCGGATCAAGGAGTTGGAGACGACACCGCCGGTGACCGTCGCCAACTTCGCCAACCCGGGCGGCTGGCACCCCGGTCAGGTCCCGGTCGAACTGGCCGCGACCGACGAGGGCTCCGGTGTGGCGCGCACCGAGTACAAGCTCGACAACGGCGCCTGGACGCCGTACACCCAGCCGGTCGTGGTCACCGGGGACGGGCAGCACACGCTGCTGTACCGCTCGCACGACAAGGACGGCAACGTGGAGCCGGACAAGGCCGCGACGATCCTGATCGACGCGGCCAAGCCGACGTTGCTGGTGTCGGGCCTGGCCGACGGCCGCGTCTACGGAGACGCTACGGACGTGGTTGTCAAGTGGCACGCCGAAGACGCGACGTCCGGCATCGCCTCGGTCACGGGGTTGCTGAACACCACCCCCATCCAGTCCGGTCAGGTCACGTCGTTGTACCAGCTGCCACTGGGTGTGCAGAACCTCTCGGTGACAGCTCTTGACAAGGCGGGCAACCGGACCGAGCAGAAGCTGACGTTCGCCACGACGACGTCGATGCGCGACATCGATCAGCTGATCACGCGGTTCCGCGCGACCAACCGGCTGTCCTTGTCCGCTTTTGTCAGCTTGTCCGGTCAGCTGTCCAAGGCACGCAAGGCCGAGGCGGCCGGGGATGACGCAAAGGCGGTCAAGCAGTTGCGAAAGTTCGGGGAACTCGCGAATGATCCGGCTAAGGTCGCCGACTCCGACGTCCGGTCCACCCTGGTCAGGGATGCCGGTGCGGTGATCGGCTCGCTCGAAGGCGGTCCGGCACTGCCGAGGGCGAGTTCCGGAAGCTGAACCACGGCCGAGGTGTTCTACACGACGCGGGAGCACCTCGGCCGTTCGCGGGAATGAGGTTGAGGCCAATGCGGCAACGATGCGGACTATGGCTGATGGGGGCACGCGGCTCCGTCGCGACCACCGCGATCACCGGTCTGCTCGCTTTGCGGGCCGGGCTGGTCAGGCCGGTCGGGTGTGTCACCGAGCGGCTCGACATGGATCACACGGTGTTACCGACCTGGGACGAGATCATCGTCGGCGGTCACGACATCGTTTCGATACCGCTGGACAAACGGGCCGAACAGCTCGCCGAGTCCGGCCTCATCCCCCATTCGGTGTTCACCGCCGTGGCCGACGGGCTGCGTGCGGTGGACACCGAACTGCGGAGCGGGTACCACCCGGTGTCGCACACCGGCTCGCAGGCGGAGGCGGCCGCCCGGCTGGTCGCGGACATCGCGGACTTCCGTGCCCGGCACTCGCTGGACCGGGTGGTCGTGGTCAACGTGACCTCGACCGAGCCGCCCGTGCCCGCGTTGCCGGAGCACGACGACCTGGACCTGCTCGTCCAGGCACTGAACGATCCACAACGGACGGTTCTGCCGCCGAGCTCGCTCGGCGCGTACGCGGCGCTGACGTCCAGCAGCCCGTACGTCGACTTTACCCCGTCCCCGGGAATCAAGATGCCCGCGTTGGTGGAACTGGCCCGCCGCCAGGGCCTGCCGTACGCGGGCGCGGACGGCAAGACGGGGGAGACCCTGTTGCGCACAGTGCTCGCGCCGATGTTCGTCGCGCGTGCGCTGGACGTCCGGTCATGGGCGGGCACGAACCTGCTCGGCGGCGGTGACGGCGCCAACCTGGCCGATCCCGAGCAGGCCAGGGGCAAACTGGAGTCCAAGGCGCGCGGCCTGGCCCGGCTGATCGGCGACGTCACCGCGCCGCTGCACATCGACAACGTGCCGGACCTGGCCGAACGCAAGATCGCGTGGGACTACGTGTCCTTCGAAGGCTTCCTCGGCGCCAAGATGAGCCTCCAGTTCACCTGGGACGGCTACGACTCGGCGCTGGCGGCCCCGCTCGTGCTCGACCTGGCCCGGCTCGTGGCCGCCGCCCACGCGGACGGTCAGAGCGGCGCACTGGCCGCGCTCGCGTTCTTCTTCAAGGACCCCCTGGGCACCGACGAGCACCGGTTCGCCGAACAGACCCGGATGCTCAACGAATGGGCGGCTGACCTGTGACGAACGCGTACGTGGAGCTGGTGCGGGCACCGGCGGCGTTATCGGTGCTGGGGGACACGCTCGCGGGGGCGGCCGCGGCGGGGAACCCGTTGCGCGGCAGGCGTCTGGCGTTGCCGTTGGCGTCGGTCGCGTTCTACTGGTCCGGAATGGCGCTCAACGATTGGTCCGATCGGTCGCTTGACGCGGTCGAGCGGCCCGAGCGGCCGATCCCGTCCGGCCGGATCACACCCAACCAAGCGCTGGCTGTGGCCGGTGGGTTGACCGCCGCCGGTCTCGCGCTGGCGGCGTACGGCCGCTCGCTGAAGGCCGCAGTGCCCCTCGCCGCGGCCGTGTGGGCGTACGACCTGGTTCTGAAGTCCACTGTGGCTGGTCCGGCCGGGATGGCGTTGTGCCGGGGGCTGGACGTGATGCTCGGTGCCGGTGGTTCCCGCTCGGCGCTGCCCGCGGCCACGGTCGTGGCGGGGCATACGCTGGGGCTCACCGCGTTGTCGCGCGGGGAAGTCCACGGCGCTTCTGACATCGTTGCCAAGGCGGCGTTGACCGGAACAGCCGTGGCCACGACCGCCGCTGTGGTGGGCAAGTCCACGTCGTGGCGGCACCGGCTGGGGGCACTGGCCTTCGGCGGGATGTACGCGGCCAACGTCGGGTCCGCCCAGCTCGCGGCGACCAGGGACCCGTCCGGGCCGACCGTGCGGAAAGCCACCATGGCCGGTATCCACGGCATGGTCCCGTTGCAGGCGGCGCTGGCCGCCCGGCGCGGGTCGCTGCTCGGAGCCGGTGTGCTGTCGGCCGCGTTGCCGTTGGCGCGCAAGCTGGCCGGGAAGGTGAGCCCGACATGAGCTTCCACCTCGGCTACGGCACCAACGGGTTCGCCAACCACCGCCTGGACGACGCGCTGCGGATGATCGCGGAGCTCGGGTACACCTCGGTGGCGCTGACGCTGGACCACCACCACCTTGACCCGTTCGCCGCGGACGTGGCCAAGGAGACCGACCGGGTGGCCGCGCTGCTGTCGGTGCTCGGCCTGCGGTGCGTGGTCGAGACCGGTGCCCGCTACCTGCTCGACCCGGCCCGCAAACACCACCCGACGCTGGTGTCCGACCACATCGACGTGCGGATCGACTTCCTGCACCGGGCGATCCGGATCGCCGACGGCCTCGGCGCGGACTGCGTGTCGTTCTGGTCTGGCATCAAGCCGTCCGATGTGGATGACGCGACGGCGCACCAGCGGATGCTCGGCGGCGTCGCGAGAGTGCTCGAGGAAGCCGACCGCAGGGGGGTGCGGATCGGGCTGGAACCCGAACCGGGGATGTACGTCCAGCACCTGACGCAGGCGTTGGCGCTGCGGGACGAGCTGGGCAACCCGGAGCTGTTGGGCATCACCCTCGATGTCGGGCACTGCGTCGCGGTCGAACCGGAGAACGCGGCCGACTGCGTGCGGCGAGCCGCCGGGCTGCTGGTGAACGTGCAGCTCGACGACATGCGGCCGGGTGTGCACGAACACCTCGAGTTCGGCGAGGGCGAGCTCGATCTGCCCGGCACCCTGGCCGCGCTCGCCGAAGTCGGCTACACCGGCGTGGCGGCCGTGGAACTGCCGCGGCACAGCCACGCCGCGCCCGACGTCGCGCGCCGGGCGATCGCCGCGCTGGAGGCCGCCATGCCGGTCACGGACTCGGAGTGGGTGGATGAAGTGGATCATCCCTGGTTGGTCGACGCCGAACGGCGGGTCCGGTCCGAACCGGCCGCCATCCGGTCGCTTTTCCCGGCGGTCGGCCGGAAGGTCGGTCGTTCGGCCATGCGGCCGGAAAACGACCCGCAGGGCCTGATCCACGGAACCGTGGACGATCTGGCGCGCATACGTTTGCTCGCCGCACTCGCGGACGTGCTGCCGCCGGACGAGCTCGTCGGGGAAGTCACCGAGCTCTACCGCTACGGCGACGACGCGGAACGCCGTGGCGTCCTGCGTGGACTGACATCGCTGCCCGCGCCTGCGGTCAAGGCCGGGCTGGAGCTCGTCCAGGACGCGTTGCGAACCAACGACATCCGGCTGGTCGCGGCCGCGCTCGGGCCGTTCGCCGGTGAGCACCTCGACCAGCACTCATGGCGGCACGGCGTGCTCAAGTGCCTGTTCGTCGGCGTCCCGCTGGCCGCGGTCGCGGCCGTGGAACGCCGGACCGACGCGGAACTGCTCCGCATGATCGCCGACTACGCCGACGAGCGCAGAGCGGCCGGCCGTGAAGTCCCTGCCGACGCCGTACGTCTCTTGGAGAACAGCTGATGCGCATCTTCGACCCGCACATCCACATGACCTCACGCACCACCGACGACTACGAGGCGATGTTCGCCGCCGGTGTCCGCGCCATCGTCGAACCGGCTTTCTGGCTGGGCCAGCCCCGCACCGGCGTGGAGTCCTTCAAGGACTACTTCGACGCGCTGATCGGCTGGGAACGGTTCCGCGCGGCCCAGTTCGGCATCCGCCACCACTGCACCATCGCGCTGAACCCGAAGGAAGCCAACGACCCGCGCTGCACACCGGTCCTGGACATCCTGCCGCGTTACCTCGCCAAGGACGGCGTGGTCGCGGTCGGCGAGGTCGGCTACGATTCGATGACGCCGGAAGAGGACGACGCCTTCGCCCGGCAGCTCGCGATGGCCGTTGAGCACGAACTGCCCGCGCTCGTGCACACGCCGCACCGCGACAAGCTCGCCGGCACACACCGGACGCTGGACGTGGTCAGGGAGTCCGGGATCGCACCGGAGTTCGTCGCGGTCGACCACCTCAACGAGGTCACGGTCAGGACCGTCAAGGAATCCGGCTGCTGGATGGGGTTCTCCATCTACCCGGACACCAAGATGGACGAGGACCGGATGGTCGTGATCCTCAAGGAGTACGGCACCGACAAGGTCCTGGTGAACTCGGCCGCCGACTGGGGCCGCTCGGATCCGTTGAAGACGTACAAGACCGCGCGCCAGATGCTCGAAGCGGGGTTCACCGAGGCGGACGTGGACAAGGTGCTGTGGCAGAACCCGGTCGACTTCTACGGCCAGAGCGGACGGCTGGTGCTCGACGAACTGCCCGGCTTCGCCCCGTCGACGGAAACGTTCGCGGGCAACTCGGTGCTGCGAGGCGGACGCCAGTGACCAGGTTGTGCTACTGCACGAACGTGCACCCGGCCGAGGACCTGCCGGGGATTCTCGGCCAACTGGACGCGTACGCCGTCCCGGTCAGGCAGAAGCTGGGCGCGGACCGGCTCGGGCTGGGTCTGTGGCTGGCTGCCGACGTGGCGGCAGGACTGGCCTCGTCCCCGGCCGATCTGCGGAGGTTCCGTGCGGAACTGGACGCGCGTGGTCTCGACGTGATCACCATGAACGCGTTCCCCTACGGCGGGTTCCACGCCGATGTCGTGAAACTGGCTGTGTACGAGCCGCGGTGGACCGACCGGCGGCGACTCCAGTACACAGTGGACTGCGTCACGGTGTTGAACGGCCTGCTGCCCGGCGACGCCGCGTACGGCGGGATCTCCACGCTCCCGCTCGGCTGGCGCGAACCGTGGACCGAGGCCGACGACACGGCGGCGCTGGACGCGCTCGCCGAGCTGACCCGGACCCTGCGGTCGACCGAGCGCTTGATCAAGCTCGCCGTCGAACCCGAGCCGGGGTGCGTCCTGGACACAGTGGCGGACACGGTCGAATGGCTGGCGCCGCGCGTGGACCCGGAGTACATCGGACTGTGCCTGGACACCTGTCACTTGGCGGTGTCCTTCGCCGACCCGGTCGAGACCGTCCGCTCGATCGAGGCCGCGGGGCTGGAGATCGTCAAGGTGCAGGCATCGGCGGCGTTGCACGTCGAGGACCCGAAAGCCGCCTACGAGCAGCTGGCGGAGTTCGCGGAACCGCGCTACCTGCACCAGGTCCGGGAGCTGGCGCCGTGCGGGACCATCCTGACCGCCGACGACCTGCCCGAGGCGCTGGAGACGCTGCCCGCGGTCGGGCCGTGGCGGGTGCACTTCCACGTGCCGCTGCACGCCGAGCCCGACGAGCCACTGGGATCCACGACGGACGTGCTGACCGAGGTGCTCAACACCGTGTCCGGTGACCGGATCGTGGAAGTGGAGACCTACACGTGGAACGTTCTGCCTGACCGGCACCGGCAGGACCTGGTAGACGGGATAGCAGCGGAGCTGGCCTGGGCAGAAGGCCACCTGACACTGGAGGTCTCATGAAGCCCCTTGTCGTCATCGACATCGTCGGGATGACACCGCGACTGCTCAAGCACATGCCGAACGTCTCCCGGATCGCCGACAACGGCTGGCAGGCGGAACTGGGCACGGTGCTGCCCGCGGTCACGTGCAGCGCGCAGTCGACGTTCCTCACCGGCAAGATGCCCGCCGAGCACGGCATCGTCGGCAACGGCTGGTACTTCAGGGAACTCGGCGAGGTGTTCCTCTGGCGCCAGCACAACAAACTGGTCGGCGGGGACAAGCTGTGGGAGGTCGCCCGAGCGGCGAACCCCGGCTACACCTCGGCGAACGTGTGCTGGTGGTACGCCATGGGCGCCACGACGGACCTGACCGTCACACCCCGGCCGATCTACTACGCGGACGGCAAGAAGGAGCCGGACTGCTACACGCGGCCGGTCCGGCTGCACGAGGAACTCACCGAGGCGCTCGGCGACTTCCCGCTGTTCCAGTACTGGGGCCCGACCGCGTCGATCGCGTCGAGCAAGTGGATCGTCGACGCGTCCCGCCGGATCCTGTCCGGGCACAAGCCGGACCTGCTGCTGGTGTACGTCCCGCACCTGGACTACGACCTGCAGCGGTTCGGACCGGACGCGCCGCAGGCGGTCGAGGCGGCCCGCGACGTCGACGCCGCGCTGGCGCCGCTGGTGCAGGACGCGAAAGCCGCCGGGGCGACCGTGGTGGCGTTGAGCGAGTACGGGATCACCAACGCCAGCAGGCCGATCGACGTCAACCGCACCCTGCGCGCCGAAGGCCTGCTCGAGGTGTACACACAGGACGGTATGGAATACCTGGACCCGTGGGTGTCCAGGGCCTTCGCCGTGGCCGACCACCAGGTCGCGCACGTGTACGTGCAGGACACCGACGATCTGGCGCGGGTCAAGGACGTGCTGGAGCGGCAGCCCGGCGTGGACATGGTCCTCGACCGCGTCGAACAGGCCCGGTACCGACTCGACCACCCGCGCGCCGGTGATCTTGTGGTGGTGGCCGAGCCGGACGCGTGGTTCACTTACTACTACTGGCTCGACGACGACCGCGCGCCGGACTTCGCCAGGGGAGTGGAGATCCACCGCAAGCCCGGCTACGACCCGGCCGAGCTGTTCTTCAACCCGGCCGACCCGCTGGTGAAGGCCAAGGCCGGGCTGAACCTGCTGAAGAAGAAAGCGGGCCTGCGGTACGCGATGAACGTCGTGCCGCTGGACGGGAAACTCGTGCGCGGATCGCACGGTAGGCTGCCCGACTCGCCGCAGGACGGGCCGGTGCTGCTGTGCTCGGACAGCCGTGATCCCGGCAGGGACAAGCTGTCCGCCGTCGACGTGCACTCGTTGTTGCTCGGCCTGCAAGACATCAAGCCGATGGCCGAAGTTCTGAAAGGATAGTGATGAGCCGACCGATCACGCTGTTCACCGGGCAGTGGGCGGACCTGCCGTTCGATGAGGTGTGCCGGCTCGCGTCGAGCTGGGGATACGACGGCCTCGAAATCGCCTGCTCCGGCGACCACTTCGAAGTGGACCGCGCACTGTCCGAACCGGACTACGTGGCCGGTCGGCACAAGATCCTGTCCCAGTACGGGCTCAAGGTCTGGGCGATCTCCCACCACCTGGTCGGCCAGGCGATCTGCGACGACCCGATCGACTTCCGGCACCAGAACATCGTGCCAGCCCGGATCTGGGGCGACGGCGACGCCGAAGGCGTGCGCCAGCGCGCCGCCAAGGAGTTGGCCGACACCGCCCGCGCGGCCCGCAAACTCGGTGTGGACACGGTGGTCGGGTTCACCGGGTCGAAGATCTGGAAGTACGTGGCGATGTTCCCGCCGGTCGGCCAGGACGTCATCGACGACGGCTACCAGGACTTCGCCGACCGCTGGAACCCGATCCTGGACGTGTTCGACGAAGAAGGCGTGCGGTTCGCGCACGAGGTGCACCCGTCGGAGATCGCCTACGACTACTGGACGACGCGCAGAACCCTGGACGCGGTGGACAACCGGCCCGCGTTCGGGCTGAACTGGGACCCGTCGCACTTCGTCTGGCAGGACCTCGACCCGGTCGGCTTCATCCTCGACTTCGCCGACCGGATCTACCACGTGGACTGCAAGGACACCAAGAAGCGCTTCGACGGCCGCAACGGCCGGATGGGCTCGCACCTGGCGTGGGCAGATCCCCGGCGCGGCTGGGACTTCGTGTCGACCGGGCACGGCGACGTGCCGTGGGAGGAGTGCTTCCGCGCGCTGAACGCGATCTCCTACTCCGGTCCGATCTCCGTGGAGTGGGAGGACGCGGGCATGGACCGGCTGCGTGGCGCGGAGGAAGCGGTGAAGTTCGTCCGGAACCTGGTTTTCGACCCGCCCGCGGCGGCCTTCGACGCGGCGTTCAGCTCGAAGAAGTCCTGAAGGGATCACCATGGAACTGTCCCGTAGGTCCATGCTGCGCGGCGCCGCCGCAGCAGGTGTCGCGGCGGGTGTCGCAGCCGTGGCGTTGCCGGGGACGGCGGCAGCGGCGTCGTCACGTCCCAAACTGCGGATTCCCCGCGACAAGATCAGCATCCAGCTCTACACCCTGCGCTCGAACATGCAGAAGGACCTGGAGGGCACGCTCTCCGCGCTGGCCGACATCGGCTACCAGCGCGTGGAACTGGCGGGAACGTACGGCCGCAGCGCGGCGGAGTTCCGCAAGCTGTTGGACAAATACCACATCCAGGCGCCGTCGTCGCACATCAACATCGGTGACGACCTCAACAAGCTGATCGCCGACGCGAAGACGTTGGGCAACCAGAAACTGGTGCACCCGTACGAGAACCACGGGACCGCGGCCGAGTGGAAATCCTTCGCCACGCGCCTGGAAGCGGCGGGCAAGACCATCCGGGAAGCCGGGTTCACCCTCGGCTACCACAACCACGACCACGAGTTCCGCAAGGTGGAGGGCCAGCGCCCCTGGGACCTGATCACCAAGGGCACGACCCACCGCAACGTGCACCTGCAGATCGACCTGTTCTGGGCCGTGCACGCCGGTGCCGACCCGGTCTGGCTCGTCTACGAGAACTACGGCCGGGTCCTGCACTACCACGTGAAGGACCGCACCAAGGACGGCAAGATGGTCGACCCCGGCAAGGGCGTGATCGACTTCGGGACCATCTTCCGCCGCACCTGGCACGAGGGCATCGACCAGTTCATCGTCGAGCACGACGAGCCGACCGACGCGCTCGTGACGGCCAAGACCGGCTTCGACTACCTGGCCAACCTCAGGTTCTGACGCGTTCGACGAGAGGAAGCCGCCTTGGGCATCCCCGCACCCAAGGCGGCTTCCCGCTTGTCAGGAGCTGTAGTTCTGCCCCAGCGGCTTGCCGGGGATGGGCCGGGCGATCAGGCCGATCGGGATGAAGAAGCAGATCTGCGAGATCGCCATGGTCAGCGCCCAGAGCTCCTTGTCGTCGTAGTGCGCCGAAGCCTTGGCGTACACCTCGTCGGGTACCCGCTCGCCGAGGGGGTTCCCGACGAGGACGGCCTCGACGAGCTCCAGCGCGGCCCGCTCCGGCTCGGTGAAGTAGGGCGAGTCCCGCCATGACACCACCGTGGCGATGCGTTCCTCCGACTCCCCAGCGGTGCGCATGAGCTTGGTCTGGAACATGACGTGGTACGTGCTGCCGACGATCTGCCCGGCCCGCAACTGCACGAGCGTGATGGTGCTCGCCGGGATCACTCCGTTGCGGACGGTCTTGTTGATCGCCGCCGCCGTCGCGGTCAAGTCCGGGTAGAACTGGGCGGGGTCGGGCAGCCTCGACTGGACGGTGTCCTGCTCGGTTGTCGCGGTCATGTGATTGTCTCCTCCATGTCGGATGTGCTTGCGGTAGTCCGACGACGCGGCCCCGTGAAATGTGAGGCTCACATTTCGGGGCGCTGTCTCGTCATAGGGAGGTGACTGGCTTGGAAGAGATCATGAGCGAGCGGCGACAGCTGATCAACCTCTCCTACCGGCTCCTCGGTTCCCTCACCGACGCGGAGGACGTCGTGCAGGAGACCTACGCCCGCTGGTACGCCATGCCGCCGGACGAGCAGCGAACGATCGACACGCCCGGTGCCTGGCTGACCACGGTCGCCAGCCGCATCTGCCTCGACCAGCTCCGCTCGGCCCGCGCCCGGCGGGAGCGTTACGTGGGCGAGTGGCTGCCGGAACCGCTGCCGGAGCACACGGACACGCCCGACGACCCAGCCGACCGCGTCACACTCGACGAGTCCATCACCATGGCGTTCCTGGTGGTGCTCGACTCGATGACGCCGGCCGAGCGCGTCGCGTTCGTCCTGCACGACGTCTTCCGGTACCCGTTCGCCGAAGTGGCCGAGATCGTGGGCCGCGCACCGACAGCCTGCCGGCAGCTGGCCTCCTCGGCCCGTCGCCGTGTCCGTGCCGCCCAGAGCGCCCCGACTCCCTCAGCCGAGCACGCGGAGGTCGTGCGCGCCTTCAAGCTGGCATGGGAAGCCAAGGACATCGAGGCCCTCGTCGGCCTGCTCGACCCGAACGCCACGGCGATCGGCGACGGCGGCGGCCTGGTCTCGGCCGCGCCGCACCCGATCGAGGGCAGCGAGCGGATCGCGCAGGGCCTCATCGACATCGCCAACGGCGTGCCGGACCTGAAGGTGCTGGAACGCCTGGTCAACGGTCAGCCGGGCCTGATCGGCCAGTGGAACGGCGAGACCGTCTTGGTGGCGGCGTTCGACATCGTCGACGGCCGCATCCGGCACATCTGGGGCGTGCGCAACCCCGAGAAACTCAGGCCTTGGACCAGGTAGCGGCGTGCGAAGCGAGGCCGTCCACCATCTGCTGCATGACGCGGCCCATGACGCCGCGCATCACCAAGCCCATTCCCCAGCGGGTCCCGTAGGTGCCGTGCCAGCGGATGATCGTGCCGCCGTCGGCGGTCGGGGTGAGCTCGATGGTCGCGTCGTAGTCGCGGATGGCCTTGTTGAACGCGTCCTCGTACGTCATCCGCTTCTCCTCGACGAGCCCGGTCAACCGCTCGCCGGTCACGGTTTTCCCGGTGCGGAACGCACGGACCGCGCCGACGGGGTCCCGGCCGTTCGGGTCGAGCCCGCTGGAGCGTTCGACGACGAGTTCGTCCACGGCGGACCAGACGGGCCACGTCCGCGCGTCGAGGAGCAGGCGCCAGACCACCGCCGGGGACGCCGTCGAGGTCGCGGTCACATCGTAGTTCTGCACCATCCGAAACTACGGGCGGTCACGGCCACAGCGACATGCGCGGGATTGCCGGGGATCGATCAGTTCTTGCTTTCCGCCGTCCTCAGCTTCCGCTGGATCCGGGTGGCGAGGCGGTTGCCAGCCGGGGTCAGCAGGAACGTGTCGTCGGTGTCCGGTTTGCGGGCCAGGCCACGGCAGATCACGCCGTGCGCCTCGATGCGGGAGCAGAGGCGATCGGTGATCTCCCGGATCGACGTCTCGGTGTAGAGCGTGGGCAGTGCCTCGTCGTAGAGCTTCTTGTACAAGGCCGCGCGGGCCCGCCACGGCACGTACCACGGCACGACGAGCAACAGCAGCGTGGCGAACGTGATCGCCGTGGCCATTCCCGCTCTCGCCCACCACGGCGCCGCCGACCACCAGGGCGCGGCGAACGGAGTTCCCGGCGCGGTGAAGGACAAGGCGATGGCGAACAGCACGTACATGGCCCCGTACACCACGGCCCACCCCGCCGCCGCTGCCGACGGGTCACGGGTGGCGGGGTCCGTCCAGCCCTTCTCCGGGTGCCGGTGCCACAACCGCAGACCACGCCCGCCGAAGTAGCTCAACACCGCCGCCACCGCCACCATCGCTGCCGTCACGATCAGCACGAGCGCCGCGTTCTCGTCCAGGACACCGAAGATCCCGCTGAGCCAGATCAACGCGCCGACGCCGACCACACCCAGTGCCACCAGCGGCCCCACCCAGCCGCCGGACTTCAGCCACACCGGGAAGCCCGTGATCAGCTTGCCCGCGCTGCCCATCGGCGTCAGGCTCGTGCCCGGCAGGCTGCCGAGCAACAACAACGCCGCGACGACAGCGACGAAACCGATCAACCCCGTGAGCCCGTGGCGTGTCTGCGCCGACTGCGTTTCCGACAGGCCGTACGCCACCAGGGGAACGACGGGGGAGAGCAGGACAAGACCGTGCAACAGACTGCTGGTGCGCACAGCGCTGTACCCGAACGCCGCCAGGATCGCCCCGCCGCCGAAGGACGCCGCCGGTGCCTCCGCCCATTCCGGCAGCGCGCCGAACATCGCCAGCACCAGCAGCAGGCCACCCGCGGCAAGGCCGAACTGGCCGAGGAACCTGGCCAGCTTGCCGCCCTTGGTCAGCCCGAAGATCGCCCAGTACGGCAACAGCACCAGCCCGCGCAGCGAGCGCGTCACCGGACGGGCGGCCTTCACCCCGAGCTGCGGGCTGTCGGCGAGCGTCACGGCGGTCGCCGCCGCGGTGGCCACCGTACGGATCATCTGGTCGCTGGCGGCCTCGTCGCCCAGTGGCTCACGGCCGATTCCGGCGCGGTCGAACGCGTCAAGCGCCCGGATCCCCATGTCGACCGCGTCCGGGGTCAACGGCTGTCCCGCCGGCCGCCGTTCGAGCTCGTCGAGCAAACCCGCGTACTGCTTGACGAACCGCTCGCCGTGCGAGCGGACGTTCGCGCCGTCGACGCCGTCCGCGGCGATCGCCCGCCGCAGCTCCGGCAGTTCCTCGATGATGATCTGGATGTGCAACGCCCACGCCACGAGGTCGGCGAGCGACGTACACGTGGCGGGCAGGGCGGACCCCGCTTCGGCGTTCAGCGCGTGCGCGAGCTCGGCGACAGCTTCGTCACGGCACTGCTGGATCCGTTGGTCCGTCGGTGTTCCCCCGAACAGGCGCTTGACCAGGTCGTCGACGATCGTGGCCGCGTCCGCCGAGCCCAGTTGGCCGGACAGGTCCGCCGCCCGCCGGATCCGCGCGGGGTCCAGCATCACCCGGCAGAGCATGCTCGCCGCGTCCATCCGGCCCCAGATCCAGTCGTTCGCGCGCCACGACCGTTTCAGGAACCCGGAGAACCGCGACAACGAGTAGCCACCGGCCTTGTCGTCGGGCGTCAGGCTCAGCCGGGCGAACGAGTTCGCCGTCTGCAGGCTGATCTGCGCCAGTTCGACCTGCTGCTCCTCCGGCGCGTCGGAGTCGTCGGCCAGGCAGGTGGTCGCGATCTCCAAGGCGAGCAACCGCGACAACCACCGGTAGCCCGGCGGCAGTGACGCGTCCTGGTCGTCGTCCGACAACCGCGCGAAGTCCCGCCACGCCACCAGATCGGGGTCACGCACGACCAGCGTGTCGTCCGAGGCGAGGATCTGGACACCGGTGCCGAACGCCTCCGCGACGCGCAGCACCAACTGCCGGACCGCCGTGCCTTCCTCGCCGGTCATCCGCGTGTTGTACGCGACGAGCCGGTTCGCCCAGCACTCGCCGTCCGGTGACTCGACCGGCTCGTCCTCCCACGCCTTGTGCATCGCCACGCGCATCCGCCGCAGCTTCGCGCGGGTGGCGTGCACGGTGGCCCGTGCCGCGTGGATCTCGCCGATCGCGGAGTCCTTCGGCATCACCCAGACCAGGCGCTTGAGCATGTCCAAAGCGGACGCCGCGATCCGCTCGCCGGTCGTGATGTCCCACGGCCACCCCGATTCGCCGAGCTCCCTGATGCTCACCGGCGGCTCGGCCGACGGCACGTACGGCAGCGAGCCGTTGTCCTTCAACCACTTGCGGTGCGCGACCTCGACCGCGTCCTTGATCCGCTCGAACGACCACGCCTCGCCGCTCGGGTCACCAGTACTGGCACGGGCGACCATCTGGCGCTCGGCCAGCTTCCACGCCGCCCGCCGCAGCCGGATGTCGCGGTAGTGCGGGTGCAGCGTGCTGACGAGCGAGTACAGCTGCCCGGCGACCGGTCCATCTGATGTGGACAGACGGGTCAGCAGTGCGTTCCGGCCGCCGCGCCTGGCGCCCGCGCCGCGGTTGTACTTCTCGATCTCGTCGACGAACGTCCGGTTGCTCTGGCTGGACTGCGCCCGCATGATCGACCGGACCGCGCCGACCACGCTGGGCTGCTCGGACCGGGCCTGCGGCGGCTTCTCCGGCCCGGCCGCGGCCGCGTGCGGGAACACCAGCAGCATCACCCGCCGGGTCGGTCCCTCCGCGGGCATCTGGTCGATGGCCTCCAGCGCCTCACGGGTCGGCGTGTTCACCAACGCGCCGCCGTCGACCACGTACTGCGAACGGTCCCACGACGCGACGTCGCGCATCGGTGAGCCCTCGTCCAGCGGGATGTAGGACGGCTCGAACGCGACCGGGAACGACGCCGACGAGCGCGCCGCCAGCGCGAGCTGGTGCGTCAGGTCGCCGGGCAGGCGGCCGTCGTCGGAGAAGTGGTCCAGTTCGTCGTCGCGCCGGAACCGGAAGCTGCCCTGGTGGATGGTCTGGGTGAGGCGTTGGCCGAGCGCGTCCGTCGTGGTCTTCGTGACGCCCTGCAACAGGGTCGTGGTGATCCGCAGGTCCATCGGCCGGGCCTGGACGTCACGCGGCTCGTAGCGCGTGGTCAGCCTGCGCATCGCGTCATCGAGGCGGGGCAGGAAGAACTCGTCGCCCTTGAGCAGCGACACCGGTGAACCCTTGAACGGCGTGCGCAGCAACAGGTCCATCCGCCCCTGCTCAGCCCACAGCTCCCGCAGGCTGTTGAGGTCCGCGCCCGGGTTGACCTGCGCGAGCGCCAGGGCGGCACCGTTGATGCCGCCCGCGGACGTCCCGCTGATCACGTCGGCCCGCGCGGTGGCGCCGACCAGTCTCAGCAGGTCCGCGTAGCCGCCCGCGGTGCGCGTGAGCCGGTCCAGTTCCAGCACCACGCCGCCCATCCAGACCGCGAGGCTGACACCGCCGTTGAGCACGACGGCGAACCGGACTTCCTCCCACGTCGGGTCCTGATCTTCGGTCATGGCGGCGACTCCCCATCGGCGACATCCGACCATCGGCCAGTCGGCGCAGGCGGTTACGCCTTGTCACCCATTCGTGATGCGCCGTGGCGGGAAACGACCCTATCGAACTGCCCGACTACGCGATCATGCCCGGTATGACGAGCGCATCGAGTGAGCCACACGAGTCGGGCATGGTGGAGGTCGGCGACGGTCATTCGCTGTACTGGGAGGTGTCGGGCAACCCCGACGGCAAGCCGGCTGTCGCGCTGCACGGCGGTCCCGGGTCGGGGAGCTCGCCGAGAACACGCGGCCTGTTCGACCCCGACCGCTACCGCGTGGTCCAGTTCGACCAGCGCAACGCCGGGCGGAGCACACCTTCCGCGACCGACCCGGTCGTCGACCTGTCGGCGAACACCACCCAGCACCTCATCGCGGACATCGAGGCGTTGCGGGTCCACCTGGGAATCGAGCGTTGGTTGGTGTGGGGTGGCTCGTGGGGCGTCACTCTCGCTCTCGCCTACGCGCAGGCATACCCGCAGCGGGTGACCGAACTGGTACTCGCGGCCGTGACCAGCGGCGACCGTAGCGAGACCGACTGGATCACCCGGGACATGGGCCGTGTTTTCCCGCGCGAATGGGAAAAGTTCCGCGACGGCGTCCCCGCCGCCGAACGCGACGGCGACCTGTCGGCCGCCTACAGCCGCCTGCTCCACGATCCCGACCCCGAGGTCCGTGCGAAGGCCGCGCACATGTGGTGCGAGTGGGAGGACACGCACATGTCGCTGGCCCCCGACGCCGAACCTTCCCTGTCGGTCGCCGACCCGGCGTTCCAGCTGGCTTTCGCCCGCCTCGTGACCCACTATTGGTCCAACGGCTGCTTCCTGGAAGACGGACAGCTGCTGCGTGACGTCGAGCGGCTGCACGGGATTCCCGCCGTGTTGATCCACGGGCGCTACGACGTCAGCGGTCCACTCGGCACAGCCTGGGCGTTGCACCGGGCCTGGCCGGGGAGCGAGCTCGTGGTGCTCGAGGACACCGGTCACAGGGGCGGCAGCATGAGCTCGGCGATCGTGGCCGCCACCGACCGCTTCGCCCGCGAGTGACCGGTCACTCGGCTCTGTGGCGGTGCGGGGCCTGCGCGGCTGGCGCGCCCTGGGCCGCTGCCGCGGGTTCGGTCTCCTCGGGCTGGGTGGCCCGCAGCTCGTCCATCCGGCTGGTGAACTCGCGCAATAGCTCGTCGAAGATCGGCGTGGACATCGGACGCGGTGGGGTCATGTCGTGCCGCTCCTCTCGTCTGGACGTACGCGGGTAGTGGTGAACTCACGGTCTCACGCAGTGATCGGACACGACTGGGCGATCCGGGCATGTCGGTGACATGTACCCAAAGTGGTGATTTCCGGATCCGGTGCGTGGGGAATCACCACTCCGAATGGGGTATTCGCGGTGTTACCGGTCGGTAGGCAATGATGGGGGCATGGCTGACAACCTCGTATCGCTCCAGGTGAAGCAGTCCGGACACGTCACCGAGGTGACGATGCTCGGACCGGGCAAGGGCAACGCGATGGGCCCGGACTTCTGGCGTGAGCTGCCGATCGTGTTCCGCGAGCTGGACGCGGACCCCGAGGTTCGCGCGGTCGTGCTCACCGGCAGCGGCAAGCACTTCTCCTACGGCCTCGACCTGCCCGCGATGATGGGCGACTGGGGCGAGATGCTCGGCGGCACCGCACTCGCCGGACCGCGCACGGCGTTCCTCGACAAGGTCCGGACCATGCAGGACTCGGTCACGGCGGTCGCGGACTGCCGCAAGCCGGTGATCGCCGCGGTGTCCGGCTGGTGCATCGGCGGCGGCGTCGACCTGATCTCGGCCGCCGACATCCGGCTGGCCTCGGCGGACGCGAAGTTCAGCGTGCGCGAGGTGAAGGTCGCCATCGTGGCGGACATCGGCAGCCTGCAGCGGCTCAGCGGCATCATCGGCGAGGGCCACCTGCGCGAGCTGGCGTACACCGGCAAGGACGTCGACGCGGCCCGTGCCGAGAAGATCGGCCTGGTCAACGACGTGTACGCCGACCAGGACGCGCTGCTGGCCGCCGCGCGCGAGCTGGCCGCCGGGATCGCGAAGAACCCGCCTCTGGTCGTGCAGGGCACCAAGGACGTGCTCGACCACCACAGGGCGCCCCGCGTCGCCGACGGGCTGCGGTACGTCTCGACGTGGAACGCGGCGTTCCTGCCGAGCAAGGACCTGGGTGAGGCCGTGCAGGCGTTCGTCGAACGTCGCGATCCGGAGTTCTCCGGTGAATAATCGCCGCCGTGACCTTCTCGACTGCGCGTGACTTCCTGCTGGCCCACCGGGACGACTACGGCACCGCGTACCGGGAGTTCCGATGGCCCGAGCCCGAGTGGTTCAACTGGGCACTGGACTGGTTCGACGCGCTGCCCGCCGACCAGCTGGGCCTGTGGATCGTCGAGGAGGACGGCTCGGAGCGGAAGTGGACGTTCGGCGAGCTGTCGGCCCGGTCCACCCTGATCGCCAACTGGCTGCGGTCGGTCGGCGTGCGGCGCGGCGACCGGCTGATCCTGATGCTGGGCAACCAGGGTGAGCTGTGGGAGACGATCCTCGCTGCGATGAAGCTGGGCGCGGTGATCATCCCGGCGTCCACTCTGCTCGGCGCGGAGGACCTGCGCGACAGGGTGGAACGCGGCCAGGTCAAGCACGTGGTGGCCCGCTCGGACGACGCGGACAAGTTCGACAAGGTGCCTGGTGACTACACGCGCATCGCGGTAGGCGAGCCGGTCGACGGCTGGCTGCCGTACGCCTCGGCACAAGGCGCGGACACGTTCGAACCCGACAGCCCGACGGCGGCGTCGGACACGTTGTTGCTGTACTTCACCTCCGGCACGACCGCGAAACCGAAGCTGGTGCGGCACACGCACGCCAGCTACCCGATCGGTCACCTGTCCACGATGTACTGGATCGGCCTCGAACCCGGCGACGTGCACATGAACATCTCGTCGCCGGGATGGGCGAAACACGCGTGGAGCAACGTGTTCGCACCGTGGAACGCGGGTGCGTGCGTGTTCATCTACAACTACACGCGCTTCGACGCGACCGCCTTGATGGCACAGATGGACCGCTGTGGCGTGACGTCCTTCTGCGCGCCGCCGACGGTCTGGCGAATGCTGATCCAGGCCGACCTGACGCAACTGCGCACCCCGCCGACGAAGGTGGTCGGCGCGGGCGAGCCGCTCAACCCGGAGGTGATCGAGCAGGTCAGGCGGGCGTGGGGGGTGACGATCCGGGACGGCTTCGGCCAGACCGAGACCAGCGTCCAGGTGGCCAACACCCCGGGGCAGGAGGTCAAACCGGGCGCGATGGGCCGGGCACTGCCCGGGTTCGAGGTCGCCCTCGTCGACCCGGTGTCGGGAGAGGAAGCCGACGAGGGCGAGATCTGCCTGAAGCTCGACCCCCGCCCGGTGGGCCTGATGACGGGCTACGCCGACGACGAGGAACGCACGGCGGAAGTCATGCGTGACGGCTACTACCACACAGGAGACGTAGGAGCCCGCGACGCGGACGGCTACATCACCTACGTCGGCCGTGCGGACGACGTGTTCAAAGCGTCGGACTACAAGATCTCCCCGTTCGAGCTGGAGAGCGTCCTGATCGAGCACCCAGCGGTCGCCGAGGCGGCGGTGGTGCCGTCACCGGATCCGTTGCGGCTGGCGGTACCGAAGGCGTACGTGGTGCTGGCGGCGGGGTTCTCGCCGTCAGCGGAGACCGCCCGCGACATCCTGGCGTTCGCCCGCGAACACCTGGCGCCGTACAAGCGGATCCGTCGCCTGGAGTTCGCCGACCTGCCCAAGACGATCTCCGGCAAGATCCGCCGGGTGGAACTGCGCGGCAGGGAGAACGACCTGCACGGTGACAACTCCGGGGACCCCGTGGCGGAGGTCCCCGGCGAGTTCACCGACGAGGACCTCAAAGGCTGAGCAGCAGCCGCCGCAGCTCATCGACGGGCAGAACCCCGGAGAACGGCGTGCCGTCGCCGACAACCAGCGACGGCACGCCGTTCACCCCCAGTTCGACGGCCCGCTGCTGATCGGCTTCAACCGCGCGGGCGTAAGCATCCCCGTTGAGCACGTCGTGCACTTCGTCTTCGGGCAGACCCGCGAGCCGCACAAGCGTGTCCCGGTCGGCGATGTTCTCGCCGTCGGTGTGGAAACCACGCAGCAGCCGTTCCCACGTCTGGTCCTGGAGGCCGTGCTCTGCGGCAAGGTGCAGCACGCGGTGTGCGTCGAAGGTGTTGACCGGACGCGCGGTGTGCAGGTTGAGTTCGAGGCCGTCGCCCGCCCCGACCGCCTTGATCTGCGCGACCCGTTGCGCCGCCCGGTCAGCCCACCACTGGGCCATCAGCACGTCCGCCGTGTCACCGGGGACCGTCGACGCCCCGGGATCGAGCTGGAAGCTGCGCCACACCACCTCGGCGTGGTCGCCGATGGCCGCACTGAGACGACGTTTGCCGATGTAGCACCAAGGACAGATAACGTCCGCGAAGATCTCGACCCGCATGGCGAAAGCCTGCAACCTCAACCAGACCTGAGGTCAACAAGCCCACCGAGACCCAGGATCCCGAGCACGCGCCGAACCCGGCGATCACTGACTCCTACCTCACACCGCTACATAGTTGCTGAATGCAACCATATTGGTTAGCGTTACTAAGTAAGCGAACGTGCGGTGAGGGAGGAAGCTGTGGCCAGGCGGGGTGCCGGGCAGATGTCGTTGAGTGAGCTGGGGCCGCGCTACAAGTGGATCGCGCTGTCCAACACCACTCTCGGCCTGCTCATCGCGACGATCAACTCGTCGATCGTGCTGATCGCGTTGCCGGACATCTTCAAGGGCATCGGGATCAACCCGTTGGACGCGGGCAACACCAGTTATCTGCTCTGGTTGATGATGGGCTTCCTGGTGGTGACGGCTGTCCTCGTGGTCACCTTCGGGCGCCTGGGGGACATGTACGGCCGGGCCAGGATGTACAACCTCGGCTTCCTCATCTTCACGATCTCGTCGATCATGCTCGCCGTCACGTGGATGAGCGGTGACGCCGCCGCGCTGTGGCTCATCGCGTGGCGGATCGTGCAGGGCATCGGCGGCGCGTTCCTGATGGCCAACTCCAGCGCCATCCTCACCGACGCCTTCCCGGCCAACCAGCGCGGTCTCGCGCTCGGCATCAACGGCATCGCGGCCATCGCGGGCAGCTTCCTCGGCCTGATCATCGGCGGTGTCCTCGCGCCGATCCACTGGCACTGGGTCTTCCTCGTCTCCGTCCCGTTCGGCCTGGTCGGCACGGTGTGGGCGTACCTCAAGCTGCACGACACCGGCGTGCGCCAGGCGGCCAAGATGGACTGGGGCGGCAACATCACCTTCGCCGTCGGCCTCATCGCCGTCCTCGTCGCGATCACGTACGGCATCCAGCCCTACGGCGGTCACTCCATGGGGTGGACGAACCCGTGGGTGCTCGGCGCGCTCATCGGCGGTGTGCTCGTGTTGGCGTGGTTCGTCGCCATCGAGCGCAGGTCGGCGAATCCGCTGTTCAACCTCGGGCTCTTCCGGATCAAGACCTTCACGTGGGGCAACATCGCCAACCTGATGGCCTCGCTCGGCCGCGGCGGCCTGCAGTTCATCCTGATCATCTGGCTGCAGGGGATCTGGCTGCCGCAGCACGGCTACTCGTTCGAGCAGACCCCGCTCTGGGCAGGCATCTACATGGTGCCGATGACCATCGGCTTCCTCGTCGCCGCGCCGCTTTCGGGCGTTCTGTCCGACCGGATCGGCGCTCGCGGCCTCGCCACGGGTGGGATGATCATCACAGCGGCCACGTTCTTCGCGCTCACCGTCCTGCCGGTCGACTTCGACTACACCGTCTTCGCCGCGATCCTGGTCGTCAACGGCATCGGAATGGGCATGTTCTCGTCACCCAACCGGGCCGCCGTGATGAGCAGCCTGCCGGGCAACGCGCGTGGCGTCGGCGCCGGGATGACCGCCACGTTCCAGAACGCCGCCATGGTCCTGTCGATCGGCATCTTCTTCAGCCTGATCATCGCCGGTCTGTCCACGAGCCTGCCCGGCGCGCTGACCACGGGCCTGACCGCGCACGGCGTGCCCGCGTCCGAAGCGGGCCAGATCGCGCAGTTGCCCGCCGTCGCCGTGCTGTTCGCCGCGTTCCTCGGCTACAACCCCGTCCAGCAGCTGCTCGGGCCCACGCTCGGCCAGCTACCCGCCGACCAGGCGGGGTTCCTGACCGGCCGGAGCTTCTTCCCGAGCCTGATCACCGATCCGTTCGCCGACGGCCTGCACGTCGCCTTCTGGTTCGCCATCGTCGCCTGCCTGGTCGCCGCCGTCGCGTCGTGGCTCGCGGGCAGCGGCACCGGGCACGCACCGGAGAGCGTCGGCGAGGAGCTCGCGGCCACCGCGTCGGAAGCCGGAACGATCCCCGCTGACCTGGTGGATGTCAGCCGGGCTGATGACGGGGCGACCGCTGGGCGCTCGGTGACCGGCGGCTGACGACTCCCGTCCGATCGTGCCGGATAACGATCTTCGACCGATCGGCGCCCTGGACGCGCCGATCGGCGCCATACACGCGTGAAATGTCAAGGGCAACGTAATCCGTGACGCATCATCGTTATGTGGCTAACGGAGCGGCTCCGTCAGCCGACACCCCATATGGAGGTGGGGGACATGACTGACACTGGTGTGGCGGAACCCGAAATCGAATCCAAGCCCAAGGCCAAGGCCAAGCACAGGTTGCCGACGGTGCCGTGCAGCGTCGTATGGAGCCGGGGCCACGCGTACGTCCTCGAGACCGGCCTTTCCCGGGCTCGCTGGGTCGGCTGCGACGACCGCGGCCGCCCGATGGAGCTCACCAACGCCGAGATCGAGCGCAGGGGCTGGACCCTGACCCGCGCCAGCTGAGCCGCACACTAGAGTTTCCCCTGGTCAATCCTCGTGAGTGAAAGCCGGTGAGCACCGGCGTAACCACTCACGAGGGCTGACCAGGGGTTTTTCGTGTTCGGAGGGTGGCAGGGTGGCTGAGGGCGGCAATCAGGTGTGGACGGTGCCGAACGCGCTGAGCGTGCTGCGGCTGGCCGGGGTGCCCCTTTTCCTCTGGCTGCTGCTCGGGCCGCAGGAGGACGGCTGGGCGATCGTCGTGTTCGTCGTCAGCGGGATCACCGACTGGCTGGACGGCAAGGTGGCCCGCTGGCTCGACCAGATGAGCAAGTTCGGCGCCATGCTCGACCCGCTCGCCGACCGGCTGTACACGCTCGCCGCGATGATCGCGTTCGTCGTGCGCGACATCGTGCCGCTGTGGGTCGTGATCGTTCTCGTCGCCCGTGACCTGGCCGTACTGGTCTGCCTGCCGCTGCTGCGCCGCGCCGGTTACGGCCCGCCTGAGGTGCTCTACCTCGGCAAGGGCGCCACGTTCGTGCTGCTGTACGCCTTCCCGTTCCTGCTCTTCGCCCAGATCGACACACCACTCGCCGACGTGGCCAGGCCGATCGCCTACGCGTTCACCGCGTGGGGTGTCGTGCTGTATGTCTGGTCGGGGCTGATCTACATCTTGCAGGCGGTCACCGCGATCCGGCGACCGCGGCCACTCTGAGTGGTCGTGACCACTAAGCTCTGCGCGAACCAGCGCAGTCGGTGATCGGAAAGAGGAGACGGGGACGTGAGCACGCCGGAAAACTTGAAGTACACGCCTGACCACGAGTGGATCGCGGTGAACGGCGACACCGCGCGGGTCGGCATCACCGACTTCGCCCAGGAGCAGTTGGGAGACGTGGTCTTCGTGCAGCTGCCGGAGGTCGGCGGCACGGTGTCGGCCAAGGACTCGATCGGCGAGGTGGAGTCGACCAAGAGCGTGTCGGAGATCTACGCGCCGCTCGGCGGCGAGGTGATCGCCGTCAACGAGGAGCTCAACGACACCCCCGAGCTGATCAACTCGGACGCGTTCGGCGAGGGCTGGATGTTCGAGCTGAAGATCACCAACGAGGCCGAGCTCGGCGAGTTGCTCGACGCGGACGCCTACCGCGCACTCACCGGTCAGGCATGAGAAGGATCTTGGGCTGGTTCCGCAGGCGCCGTGGTGCGTCAGGGGGACCAGCCGATTCGCCATCCGACCCGCACGGTACGTTTGGCGGAACAAGCGAATCCAGTAGCAGGAGGAGAGCTCAGGTGAGCACGAACGACGGACCCGGCGTTCCGCCGGAGCAGTCTCCGGAGCGGACCTCCGTCTTCCGGGCCGACTTCCTCGCCGACGCCGAGGCGCAGCACGCGCCGCAGCCCGACCCCCAGGTGGCCGGCATCGACGCGCTGCCCGCGGGTTCGGCTCTGCTCGTCGTCAAGCGCGGTCCGAACGCGGGATCGCGGTTCCTGCTTGACCGCGACACCACGAGCGCGGGCAGGCACCCGGACAGCGACATCTTCCTCGACGATGTCACGGTTTCCCGGCGGCACGCGGAGTTCCGGCGGGAGGGCGGGGACTTCGTGGTGATCGACGTCGGCAGCCTGAACGGCACGTACGTCAACCGCGAACCGGTGGACCAGGCCGTCCTCGCCGGCGGCGACGAGGTGCAGATCGGCAAGTTCCGCCTGGTGTTCCTCACCGGTCCAGGGGGCCAGTGACGGCGTCGGCCGGACGGCCGCTGCCTGACGGGATGAGCATCGGCACGGTGCTGGGTCAGCTGCGTGCCGAGTTCCCGGACGTGACGGTTTCCAAGATCCGGTTCCTGGAGTCGGAAGGTCTGGTGCTGCCGGGCCGGACACCGTCCGGCTACCGGCAGTTCACCGCGGCGGACGTGGAACGACTGAGGTACGTGCTGCGCGCGCAACGCGACCAGTACCTGCCGCTGAAGGTCATCAAGCAACAGCTCGCCGCCGCGGACCGGGGTGAAAGCCCCGGTCCGCGTGGTGTGTCCGGTCACCGGCCCCAGCCCGCCGACGACGGGCCGCGCTCGCTGACCAGGGACGAGTTGCTGGCGGCGACCGGTCTCACTCCGGCGACGCTCACCGAGCTGGAAGAGTTCGGGCTGGTCAAACCGGGTGACGACGGGACGTACGACCCGGTGGACGCCGAACTGGGCATGGTGGTCAGGGCGATGGCGAGGTTCGGCATCGAGCCGCGGCACCTGCGGGCGTACCGCGCGGCGGCCGACCGGGAAGTCGGCCTTCTTGAGCAGATCGTGACACCGTTGTACCGGCAACGCGACACGCGCGCCCGGGACCGGGCTGACCAGGCGTTGCGCGAGCTGGCGTCGCTTTCTGTTGCGCTGCACACACTTTTGGTGAAGATGGGGTTGCGGCGGGTGACAGGCGGCTAGAACAGGCCATCATACGAGGTGGACGCGGTCACATCGTGATCGATATGCAAGCCTGGGAAGTCGAGCGTGGGGCCCGGATGGCGGGTAGCGTCATTGTTGACGATGCGCGATCCTCTTGGCAGCAGGGGGTCGTCGCGGTTGAGCGTTGCTGAGGGAGGCGATGGCCGATGAGCGAGATGCGCGTCGTTGGCGTGCGGGTCGAATTGCCCGCCAACCAGCCGATCTTGTTGCTCCGCGAAACCGAGGGCGAACGCTACCTGCCGATCTGGATCGGCTCGGTCGAGGCCACTGCGATAGCACTCGAGCAACAGGGCGTGCGGCCCGCGCGGCCGCTGACCCACGACCTGCTCAAGGACGTGATCGCGGCGCTCGGCCGTGAGCTGGAGCAGGTGCGGATCACCGACCTGCGGGAAGGCACGTTCTTCGCCGAGCTCGTCTTCGACGGCGACATCAGGGTGTCGGCCAGGCCGAGCGACTCGGTCGCGCTGGCCCTGCGGATCGGTGTCCCGATCCACGCGGAGGACTCGGTGCTCGCCGAGGCAGGCCTGATCATCCCGGACGAGCAGGAAGACGAAGTGGAGAAGTTCCGCGAGTTCCTGGATTCGGTCTCGCCGGAGGATTTTAGGGGTGCGGACACCTGAGCCGAGGCCGCGCAAGCGGCCATTCGGGTGTCCGCGTACCCGCTGCGCTGCCCATTCACCAGCCGGATCAAACCTTCGAGTGGTGTGAACCACTTCTCTCGATTGTCGCCGCACCGCGCGTCGCGTTGACCGGGATGCTCAGCCGTCCTACCGTCGGATGCGAGCCCATGACGACGGCGTGACCACCACAGGCGCCGCCGTCGAACGCTCATGACCGGCGTTTCCTGTTCCTGGGGGCGGGCGCCGGGGACGATGGGAGGCAGTGTGATGGAGCAACGGCCTGACAGTCCGCTCGTCGGCGTGGACGCCGGTGAACAGGGCGAACTGTTCCCGGACGCTTCACTGCCCGACGAGCTGGTCGGCTACCGCGGTCCGGCCGCCTGTGAGATCGCGGGGATAACGTACCGGCAACTGGACTACTGGGCGCGCACCGGGTTGGTCGCCCCGTCCATCCGGACAGCGCACGGATCGGGCAGCCAGCGGCTGTACTCGTTCAAGGACATCCTGGTGTTGAAGGTGGTCAAGCGGCTGCTGGACACCGGAGTCTCGCTGCAGAACATCCGGGTGGCCGTCGACCACCTGCGCCGCAGGGGCGTGCGCGACCTGGCGAAAATCACCCTGTTCAGCGACGGTACGACGGTCTACGAGTGCTCGTCGCCGGAGGAAGTCGTCGACCTGCTGCAGGGCGGCCAGGGCGTGTTCGGCATCGCGGTCAGCGGCGCCATGCGGGAGATCAGCGGAACCATCCACGAGTTCCCGGCCGAGCGGGCCGACGGAGCCGAGTTGATCCAGCATGACGACGAGTTGTCCGCAAGGCGACGCGCACGCAACGTCGGGTGACAAGATTCAAGTAAGAGTGGATCGGGCGATGATCTGCCACAAGGTATCCTTGGCAAGCAGTCGCCGACGTCGTGCGGGAGAGACCGGGTTGCGCTAGGGGCCCGGCACCGAAGGAGCAATTCCTCCCCGGAACCTCTCAGGTACCCAGGACCGCACGAAGAAGACGCCTCTGGAAAGTGGGCCGCACGGCCCCGCCGACGGTGAAAGCCCGCACTAGCCGCGGGTGAAGCTCTCAGGCGCCCATCCGGGTATGGACAGAGGGGGAGGGCTTGCCGGAGCACGCCCGACTCCCCATGCCGGAGGCACCACGATGACCCAGGACCGTATCTCACTGGCAGACCTCGAGCACGGGACTCCGTTCGCCGACCGGCACATCGGTCCCCGGCCCGGCGAGCTCGCCCGGATCCTCGAGCTGGTCGGTGTCGGCTCGCTCGACAAGCTGGCCGAGCGCGCGGTGCCGGACTCCATCCGCGAGGACGACCTGGTGATGGACCTGCCGCCCGCCGCGACCGAGGCGGAGGCCCTGGCCGAGCTGCGGGCGCTGGCCGCGCGCAACCGCCCGATCACGCAGATGATCGGCCTCGGCTACTACGGCACGCTCACGCCGCCGGTGATCCTGCGCAACGTGCTGGAGAGCCCGGCCTGGTACACCGCGTACACGCCGTACCAGCCGGAGATCTCGCAGGGCAGGCTCGAGGCGCTGCTGAACTTCCAGACCATGGTCGCCGACCTGACCGGGGTGCCGGTGGCCAACGCGTCGATGCTGGACGAGGGCACGGCCGCGGCCGAGGCGATGACGCTGGTGCGGCGCGGCGGCAAGGCGAAGTCGGCCCGCTTCCTGGTCGACGCCGACACGTTCCCGCAGACCATCGCCGTGATCGAGACCCGCGCCGAGCCGCTCGGCATCGAGGTCGAGGTGGCGGATCTGACCAGGGGACTGCCCGACGGCGAGTTCTTCGGCGTGCTGCTGTCGTACCCGGGCGGCAGCGGTGTCGTACGGGACCACTCGGCGCTGATCGAGGAGGCGCACGGGCGGGGTGCCCAGGTCGTCGTGGCGGCGGACCTGCTGTCGTTGACGCTGCTGCGCCCACCGGGTGAGATCGGCGTGGACGTGGTGGTCGGCACGACCCAGCGCTTCGGTGTGCCGATGGGCTTCGGTGGCCCGCACGCCGGGTACATGGCCGTCCGCAAGGGCCTTGAGCGCCAACTGCCGGGCCGTCTGGTCGGTGTGAGCGTCGACGCCGACGGCTCGATGGCCTACCGCTTGGCGTTGCAGACCCGTGAGCAGCACATCCGCCGCGAGAAGGCGACCAGCAACATCTGCACCGCGCAGGTGCTGCTCGCGGTCGTCGCCTCGATGTACGCCGTCTACCACGGCCCGGCGGGCCTGAAGTCGATCGCGCTGCGGGCGCACCGGATGGCGACTGTGCTGGCCGCCGGGCTGCGTGCCGGTGGTGTCGACGTGGTGCACTCGGAGTTCTTCGACACGATCCGGGTCCGCGTGCCCGGTCGTGCTTCCGACATCGTGCGCTCCGCCCGTGAGCGTGACGTCAACCTGTGGCTGGTCGACGCCGACCACGTGGCGATCTCGTGCGACGAGACCACCACGCGTGCGCACCTCGCCGCTGTCTGGGATGCCTTCGGTGTCGCCGGTGACGCCGACGCGCTCGACGCGTCCACTTCGGACGTCATCCCGGCCGGGCTGCTGCGGACTTCGGAGTACCTGACGCACCCGGTCTTCCACACGCACCGCTCGGAGACGGCGCTGCTGCGCTACCTGCGTGGCCTGTCGGACAAGGACATCGCGCTCGACCGCAGCATGATCCCGCTGGGGTCGTGCACGATGAAGCTGAACGCGACAGCGGAGATGGAGCCGATCACCTGGCCGGAGTTCGCCACGCTGCACCCGTTCGCGCCCGCGGAGGACGCGGCCGGGCTGCTGGAGATCATCGCCGACCTGGAGAACTGGCTGGCCCAGATCACCGGCTACCACGCGGTGTCGTTGCAGCCCAACGCGGGCAGCCAGGGCGAGTTCGCCGGTCTGCTGGCGATCCGCGCGTACCACCGCGACCGCGGCGAGACCGGTCGTGACGTCTGCCTGATCCCGGCGAGCGCGCACGGCACCAACGCGGCGTCCGCGGTGATGGCGGGCATGCGGGTCGCGGTGGTGAAGTGCGACGAGAACGGCAACATCGACATGGACCACCTGCGTTCGTCGGTGCAGGAGCACAAGGACGACCTGGCCGCGATCATGATCACGTACCCGTCGACCCACGGCGTGTACGAGGACACCGTGCGCGAGGTCTGCGCACTGGTGCACGACGCGGGCGGCCAGGTGTACGTGGACGGCGCGAACCTGAACGCGCTGATCGGCCTGGCGCAGTACGGCAGGTTCGGCTCGGACGTGTCGCACCTGAACCTGCACAAGACGTTCTGCATCCCGCACGGCGGCGGAGGCCCGGGCGTCGGCCCGATCGGTGTGCGCGAGCACCTGGCCCCGTTCCTGCCCAACCACCCCCTGCAGCCGCAGGCGGGCCCGAAGACCGGCGTCGGCCCGATCAGCGCGGCACCATGGGGCAGTGCGTCGATCCTGCCGATCTCGTGGGCCTACGTCCGCATGATGGGCGCGGACGGCCTGCGCAACGCGACCCTGACAGCAGTGGCGGCAGCGAACTACGTGGCCAGGCGGCTGGACGAGCACTACCCGGTGCTGTACACGGGCGAGGGCGGTTTCGTCGCCCACGAATGCATCCTGGACCTGCGCACGGTGACCAGGGAAACCGGCGTGACCGTGGACGACGTGGCCAAGCGCCTGGCCGACTACGGCCTGCACGCGCCGACGATGTCGTTCCCGGTGGCGGGCACATTGATGGTCGAGCCGACCGAGAGCGAGGACCTGGCGGAGCTGGACCGCTTCTGCGAGGCCATGATCGCGATCAAGAAGGAGATCGACAAGGTCGCCGCGGGCGAGTGGCCAGCCGACGACAACCCGCTGTGCAACGCCCCGCACACGGCAGCGTCGATCGCGGGGGAGTGGAACCATCCCTACAGCCGCGAGGTGGCGGCATTCCCGGTGGCGTCGGACCGCCCGAAGGCCTGGCCACCCGTCCGCAGGATCGACGGAGCGAAGGGCGACCGGAACCTGGTCTGCTCCTGCCCGCCGTTGGACGCGTACACCAGCTGAGCGACGAAAGCCCCGGCCACGGCCGGGGCTTTCTTTCAGGCCGTCAGGGCTGGGTCGTCGCCGCGATGAGGGTCGAGGAGATGTGCGCCTGACCCGCACCAGTAACCGGCCTGCGCTGGAACCCACCGTGACGTTGGCCAGGTCGCGGGTCATGTCGGACAGCAGGGTCAGTCGTTCGGCGAGAGGGAGCCTGCCGGTCTTCGCCGGGTTGGTCATGACGCACATGACGACTTCGTCGAATATGTCCGCGACCCGGCGCGCCACGTCGAGGTGTCCCTGTGTGGCCGGGTCGAAGGAGCCGGGGAACACGGCGCGCATGCTTCGCATGTCAACGATCGGCTGTCAACGATCGGCACGGATCAGGACGACGCCGTACGCGCCGATCCAGACGACCCACAGCAGCCAGCCGAACAGTCCGGGCAGGGCCAGTGACAGGGTTGCGGACGTGAACATCAACGCCGCCGAGACCAGGCCCAGTCCGGCGTGCCACGGCCGGATCAGGCCCGCGCGCAGGCCGCCGAGGGACAACCCGAGCATCGCGATGGCCAGGAATGTGCCGTTGAGGGTGAACACGGTCTCGTGCAGCGCCCAGAGGCCCTCGGTGGGCGGTGCGGACGCCAGCGCGAGCCGCAGCGCGATGACGACGGTGAAGGCACCGTTCTGCAGCAGCAGGCCGCTGAGGCCGACCAGTGCCCATCCTCGGGCCAGTTCCGACCGCCAGAGGGTGACGACCGCGCCCGCGGCGAAGATTGTGGCCAGCGTCCACGTGAGCGGGCCGAGAGCGGTCGCGATGTCGAGTGCCGTGCTGCCGCCTGCGAAGAACGCGGCGGCGTCGCGGAAAGCTGTGCCCGGCGTCGGTAATCCCGCTGGTACCGCGATCGCGTTGGCCAGCGCTATCAGGATCGCGAACCCCAACCCGGCGGCGCCGCTGATCGGGGTGAACGATTTGAGTTTAACCATCATATAATCAATATAGCGAGTGGAAGGTGATTGATGGAGACCTCACGGCGGAAGTACGACTCCCTCAAGCGGTCGGCCCAGGCTCTGCAGACGCGTGCGGAGATCGCGCAGGCGGCGAGGCGGTTGTTCGTGGAGCAGGGCTGGGTGGCCACGACAGTGCGGGATGTCGCGCAGGCGGCGGGTGTGTCCGTGCCGACCGTGTATTCGGTCTACGGCAACAAGGCCGGGCTCGCGCTGGCTGTCGCGGACGCGGCGGACCTGACCGCGGACGGGATGCGGATGGTCGAGGAGCTGGAGGCCGGGGCTGATCCTGTACAGCAGCTCGCGGCGATGATCGGCTACGACAGGCGGCTCTACGAGCGCTCCGGGGACGTGATCGTGTTGATGCGAGAGGCCGGTCGCGTGGAGCCTGAGCTGGCGAACGTGTACCGCGAGGGGCGTCGCCGAGGTGACGAGACGCGGATCCAGGTGTTCTCGTCGTGGCCGGATCTGCGGCTGGAGGTGCCGGAGGCGGTCGACGTGTACGCGGCGCTCTGCAACATCGACGTGTACCTGACGCTGGTCGACGAGCGCGGCTGGTCGCCGGACCGGATCGAGCGTTGGTGGAACGAAGTGCTGGCCGGGCAGTTGCTGTCAGTCCGTGACGACGACGCGTTCCTGTAGAGCCTCGACCACGCCCAGCGCGGCGATCAGCACGAGCGTGACGCCGTTGGCGACGATCACCGGCAGGTCAGTGCCGAGCAGGCCGTAGACCAGCCCCGCGCCGACGCCCGCGCACATCATCAGGATCCAGGCCCATGACAGGTCGCGTGCGCTGCCCGTGCGAATGGTCCGCAGCACCTGCGGCAGGAAGGCGAGTGTGGTCGGTGCGCCCGCTTCCCTTGCACAGCCAGCCGAGGCGCTCGACGAACTCTGCGAGCTAATGAACGCCCCACACCAGGCCGGACGTGCTGGGCCGTCGGTGTCGCCGTGCCCTCGACCGTCCGCGCGGACTGGTCCGCGCGCTGTCACTCCGACAGCAAGCCCAGTACCAGTTCGATGACCGGCGACGCTTGTGCGCCTTGCGGGACGGCCGCGAAGATCCGCCGTCTCGGAGCCGGGGCGGCCACCGGCCGGATCGCCACGCCGCCCGGCAGCGACCGCTGGGCCAGACGAGGGATCAGCGCGACGCCGTGTCCATGGGCCACCAGTTGCGCCACGGCCTGCCAGTCGTTGGTCCTGTGCACGACATCGGGCGCGAAACCCGCTGCGGCGCAAGCGGTTGCCGTGATCGCGCCGCAGCATCCCGTGCCGTCGCCCGCGATCCAGGGCTCCTCGGCCAACGCGGTCAGCTCGACCTGCTGCGCGGCGGCCAACGGGTGCTCGCGGGGCAGTGCCACGTCCAACTCGTCCGCGCCGAGGTCGACCTGGTGGTAGCGCGGGTCGTTCACGGCGGGTGATCCGACGAAGCTCACCGCGAGGCCGATGGTCAGTTTGCCCGCGTCCAGCAGGTCGAACAGGTCCGGTGGCTCGGCCTCGACGACTCGGATGGTCAATGTCGGCGCGGTGTCCCTGGCCCGGTCGAGCAGGTGCGGGATCAGTCCGGTGATCGCCGTGGGGAACGCGCCGACCGTGACGGTGCCGTGGGTGATCTCATCCCACGAGTCGAGGTCGTGCCGGGCGCGTTCGATGTGTGCGAAGACCGCGTCGGCGTGTGCCAGCAACGTCCGGGCCCGGGGCGTCAGCACGACACCGCGACCCTCGGGCCGGGTGACGGGGAAACCGAGATGCTTCGACAAGCCCGCGAGCTGCTGGGACACCGCCGACGGCGTCAGGTGCAACGCCTCCGCGGTGGCCGTGACGCTGCCGCGCTCCCGGAACTCCCGCAGCACACGCAGGCGCCGCAGATCATCCATGAAGTCCAGGCTTAACGGTTTCATTCACTTATCGTAGATAGAACTAATGCGTGGGGATGCGCCAGGATGTGCGCATGAGTGAGATAAGGCTGGGCATTGTCGGACTCGGCGTGATGGGCAGGCGAACTCTCGGCGTCGCCGTCGACCACCCCGACTTCACCGTGGTCAGGGCCAGTGACGTCACCCCCGCCGACCCCGGGGTTCCGTTCACCACCGACCCCCAGGAGGTGGTCACCGCCGACGACGTGGACGCGGTCTACATCGCCACCCCGCCCGCCTCCCACTCCGACCTCGCGGTGACCGCGCTGCGCGCGGGCAAGGCCGTCTTCTGTGAGAAGCCGCTGGCGGTCAGCCTGGCCGACGCCCAGCGGATGCTCGACGCCGCAACGGAAACCGGGCTCGCGAACGCCGTCAACTTCGCACTGTCCGACCGCGACGCCGTGGTGCACGTGGCCGGTGCCGACCTCGGCACGGTCCGTGGCGTGGACATCCGGGTGCAGTTCCTGCGCTGGCCAAGGGACTTCCAGGCGACCGCGACCTGGCTGGCCCGCCGCGAGCAGGGCGGGTTCGTCCGGGAAGTGCTGTCCCACTTCGTATACCTGACCGACCGGATCGTCGGTCCGCTGGCCGCGGTCGAGACCAGTGTGGACTACTCCGACGGCCCGGACGGCACCGGCAGCGAGGTCGCCGCGCGCGGTCTGCTGCGCGCCGGTGACGTGCCGGTGCACGTGTCCGGGATGTCCGACCTGGCCGGGCCCGAGCGCTACGAGTGGACCATCTGGGGCACTCGCAGGTCGTACATGCTGCGTGACTGGGCGCAGTTGTACGTCTCCGAAGGCGGCCCGTGGCAGCCGGTCGAACTGTCGGGCAAGCACGGCACGGAACACAGCAGGCTCACGCTGTTCGCCGAGGCCATCCGTGGTGGGAAACCCGCTGATCTGGCCGATTTCGCCGCCGGGTACCGCGTCCAGCACGCCATCGAGGCGTTCCACGGCCTTCAGTCCTGACTGAAATAGCTGGTCAAGGCGGGTGCAAGGGGTCGACGGGGATCTAGGATCCGCCAATGACCCTGATGCTGGAATCGGCTGGGAGCCAGCCGGCGACCGCCGAGTCACGCCCGGTGCGCAGCCTGGTCGTGGTGGTGTTCAACGGTGTCTCGTTGGGCATCATGTCGTTCGCGTTCGGCGTTTTCGACATGGCGGCCAACTTCGGTGAACTGCGGGACGTCGACATCCGGATGGTCGGCGGCGAACCGGGCTCCACACTGCGCGGCGGTGGGCTGGACTGCCCGGTGCCCTACGACCTCGCCGCCATCCGGGAGGCGGACCTGGTGATCGTGCCGAACTGGCGGTCGCCCATGGAACGTCCACCAGAGCCGTTGCTCGACGCGATGCGAGCCGCGCACAGCAGGGGCGCGCGGCTCGCGGGGCTGTGCAGCGGTGCGTTCGTCGTTGCCGCGACGGGACTTCTGGACGGCCGTCCGGCCACGACGCACTGGGGCATGGCAGATCTGATGTCCGACATGTACCCGACGATCCGGGTCGACTCCGGTGCGCTCTACATCGACGACGGCGACGTGCTCACCGCGGGCGGCGGCGCGTCCGGAATGGACCTCGGCCTGCACCTGATCCGCACGCTGTGCGGCGCGGACGTGGCCAACCGGCTGGCCAAGAGCATGGTGCTGCCGCCGCACCGGCCCGGTGGGCAGGCGCAGTTCATCGAGTCGCCCATGCCCGACCTGCACGACGAGGACCCGGTCACCGAGTCGATGGCGTGGGCACTGACCAAACTGGACACCAACCTGCCCGTCGACGCGCTGGCCAAGCGCGCGCACATGAGCAGGCGCAACTACGACCGCAGGTTCCGCGACATCACCGGCAGCGCACCGGCGACCTGGCTGACGCACCAGCGCGTGATCCGGTCGCAGCAACTGCTGGAGTCCACGTCCCTGCCGGTCGACCAGATCGCCAAGTACTGCGGGTTCTCGTCCGCTGCCGCGCTGCGGCCGCATTTCCGGCGGCTGGTCGGGGTGACGCCGCAGGCGTACCGGGAGACGTTCGGGATGGCCGAGAGCGTGTCCTGAAACCGACGCCCGTTGGCGTGATCGCGTATCACGCCGACGGCGGCCACTGGGTCAAGCTATTGCCATGAGCAGCGAAAACACCGAGATCAGGCCCTTCACGATCGACATCCCGCAGTCCGAACTGGACTACCTGCGCGACCGGCTGGCCCGCACCCGCTGGACCGGCCCGCAGGTCGGCGGCTGGGAGCGCGGCGTCCCGACGGACGTGCTCAAGGACCTGGCCGGTTACTGGGCGGACGGGTACGACTGGCGCGCCAACGAGGCGCGGATGAACGAGTTCCCCCAGTTCGTCACCGAGATCGACGGCACGGACGTGCACTTCCTGCACGTCCGCTCGCCGGAGCCGGACGCGTTCCCGCTGATCCTGACGCACGGCTGGCCGGGCACGTTCGTGGAGTACCTCGACGTCATCGGCCCGCTGACCGACCCCAGGGCGTACGGCGGCGACCCGAAGGACGCGTTCCACCTGGTCATCCCGTCCATGCCGGGATTCGCGTTCTCCGGCCCCGCCAAGGACGAGGGCTGGGGCATCCCCCGCATCGCCAGGGCGTGGGTGCAGCTGATGGACAGGCTTGGCTACGAGCGCTACGGCGCCGCGGGCAATGACGCGGGCTCGATGATCTCGCCGGTTCTCGGTGCGATCGCGCCGGACCGGGTTTCCGCGGTGCACGTGACCCAGGTGTTCTCGTTCCCCAGCGGCGACCCCACCGAGTTCGACGGCTTCGGCGAGCAGGAGTACGGCAGGCTCGGGTTCCTGCAGCGGTTCATGGACGAGCACTCCGGGTTCAACAAGCTCCAGTCCACTCGCCCGGAGACCCTCGCGCACTCGCTCGCCGACTCGCCCGTCGGCCAGCTGGCCTGGGTGCTCGACCTGCTGCGCGGTTTCGGCGAGCACCCGTCCGAAATGGACAAGGCGCTGGACGCGGACTTCGTGCTCACCATCGCGTCGCTGTACTGGCTGACCAACACCGGCGGTTCCTCCGCGCAGCAGTACTACGAGAACGCCCACCTGCCGCAGGAGCCCGCCGAGCGCGGCACCGTGCCGACCGGTGTGGCCGTGTTCGCCCACGACTTCCAGGCGATCCGCCCGCTGGCCGAACGGGACCACAACATCGTGCACTGGAGCGAGTTCGACCGCGGCGGCCACTACTCCGGCACCGACGCCCCCGACCTGCTCGCCGCCGACCTCCGTACCTTCTTCCGCGACTACAGGTGATCTCCTTGTCTCTCAACCGACGCAACCTCTTCTCCATCGGCGCGGCGGGCGCGGTGCTCGCCGCGACGGGCCAGCCCGCCCTGGCCGGGCAGGACGCTCCGTCCGACGAAGCGCTGACGAGGTCGTTACCCGGCTTCAGCCACGGTTACGCGAGACTCAACGGCATCCGGATGCACTACGTGACCGGCGGCCGGGGAAGGCCGCTGGTGCTCGTGCCGGGCTGGCCGCAGACCTGGTGGGAGTTCCACAAGATCATGCCCGCGCTCGCGACCCGCTACCGTGTGATCGCGGTGGACATGCGCGGCCAGGGCGGCACGGACAAACCGGCGGGCGGCTACGACAAGAAGACGATGGCCCGCGACATCCACGAACTGGTCCGGCACCTGGGGTACGAGCAGGTGGACATCGTCGGCCACGACATCGGCGCGATGGTCGCGTTCAGCTTCGCCGCCAACCACGCGGCGGCGACCCGGTCGGTGAGCCTGCTCGACGTCGGTCACCCGGACGAGAGCCTGTTCCACATCCCGCTGCTGGCGCCGCCCGGCGTGCCCGTGCACGTGTGGTGGTTCGCGTTCAACCAGGTGCGCAGCCTGCCGGAGCAGTTGCTCACCGGCCGCTTCCGGTACATGGTGGACTGGTTGTTCGACAACCTGCTGTTCGACAAGGCCTCAGTCAGCGGACGGGACCGCGCGGTCTACGCGGCGGCGTGGGACAAGCCGGACGCCGTCCGCGCGGGCAACGCCTGGTACCAGGCGTTCTACCAGGACATCGAGGACCAGAAAGCGTACGGCAAGATCACCGCGCCGATGCTCGGGCTGGCCGCGGGCTACAACGACACCCTGGATCAGTCGTTGCCCGGTAAGGGAACCGACGTCCGGCTCGGCCGGATCCAGAACACCGGGCACTTCCTGCCCGAGGAACAGCCGGAGGCGGTGCTCAGGGCGTTGACCGACTTCCTACGCTGAGGCCCGTGCGCCCGCTGCTGCTGCTCGACGTCGACGGCCCGCTGAACCCGTTCGCCGCCAAGGCGGAAGGGAAACCAGCGGGTTTCGTCGAGCACAAGTTCCGGCTGTCCGGGTGGAGCAGGCGAAGGCCGCTGCGGATGTGGCTCAACCCGGCACACGGCCCCGCCCTGCTGGCCGCGGCGGGGGAGGCCGAGCTGGTCTGGGCGACCACCTGGGAGCACAAGGCGAACACAATGATCGGCCCGGCGATCGGCCTGCCCGTGCTGCCGGTGATCGAGTTCGGGCAAACCGGGATGGAATGGAAATTCCCGGCAGTGGCCCGCTACGCCGGGGACCGCCCGCTCATCTGGCTGGACGACGACTTCGACATGTACACCGGTGCCCGCGACGAGTTCCTGCGCACGCGTGCCGGGCTGGTGACCGAACTGATCAGGGTGGACCCGCGTACGGGCGTCACGCAGGCGGAACTGGCGGCGGTGCGGGAGCGCCTGAGCTGAGCCATTACCATCGCCCTCGTCGTGGCGGCGATGTCGGGAAGGCTGTGCGTTGATACACGAGGTACCTGTCGTTGAGCTGAACAACGGCGTGTCCATCCCGCAGGTGGGGTTCGGGGTCGGTCTGGTGCACGACAGTGACGTGGCCGAAGTGATCCAGGCAGCCATCGACGCGGGTTACCGCAGCTTCGACACTGCCTCGATCTACGGCAACGAGGAAGGCGTCGGCAAGGCCGTCGCCCGCTGCGGTGTGCCGCGTGACGAGCTGTTCGTGGCCACCAAGCTGTGGAAGGACGCTCAGGGCTATGACGCCGCGCTGCGCGCGTTCGACGTGAGCCTCGCGCGCCTGGGCCTCGACTACATCGACCTGTTCCTCATCCACTGGCCCGCGCCCGCCCGCGGCGACTTCGTGCAGACGTGGAAGGCGTTCGAGAAGCTCGCGACCGACGGCCGGGTCAGGGCGATCGGCGTGTCGAACTTCCAGATCTCGCACCTGCGCAGGCTCAGCGAGCTGACCAGCACGGTGCCCGCGCTCAACCAGATCGAGCTGCACCCGAACCTGGTGCAGGACAACCTGCGCGCTTACCACAGCGAGCACGGCATCGTGACCCAGGCGTGGAGCCCGCTGGCCAGCGGCAGGCTGGTGCGCGACGAGGGCATCGGCCTGATGGCCGAGAAGTACGGCAAGACCCCGGCACAGGTGATCCTGCGCTGGCACCTGGAACTGGGCAACGTGGTGATCCCCAAGTCGGTCACCCCGGCGCGGATCCGCGAGAACATCGACATCTTCGACTTCGAACTGGCCGAGGACGACGTGCTCACGCTGTCGGAGATGCACAACGACACCAGGGTCGGCCCGCACCCCGACCACTTCTCGTGACGCCATTCGGGCCATCGGGCAGCCTGGGGTAATCCGCGCATCACAAACGGCCGTCTCCGGACGATGATGTCCCTGTGAAGCCACGCGTGTCGGACACAGGAGACGCCACAGCGCGCGACGGCTACGCCAACACCGGCGTACACATCGGCGACGTGAACCTCCGGACCGGCGTGCCGGTCCGCACGAGGTACCGCCACCAGGTCAGCCGGATCGCTCCTGACGTGCTGCGCGACCGTGAGCCCGAGTTGGCCGAGCTGGCCGAGTTCTGCGTGTCACCGGACACCGCGGGCTGTTATCGCTGGTGGCGTGCGCCGGCGTGGTGGCGGCGATGGTCGGCGAGGTCATGGCCATCGAGCGGCTCGACGGTCCCTGAGTGGTCCGAGCGATCCAGTTGGAAAATTGCTTCCGCTACACAATTAAGCGAAAGTGTGATACTCGGCCGAACGGCCGCACGCCGGAAACGCCCTCGCTACTGTCGGCAGCCTCCGTCATTCCACTGGAGGAAAATTTCATGCCATCAAGGCGGTGTGTAGCAGCGGTTCTGGGCGCCGTGGTGCTGGCCGGGACCACCGGGTGCGGGCTGCTCGGGGACTCGGAGCGGCGGGGACCGGCAGGCGGACCGCTCGAACGCGCGGTGATCAACGTCGGCACCCTCGGCCTGGTCGATTCCGCGCCACTGCACCTGGCCGTCGACAACGGCTACTTCCAGGCCGAAGGGCTCGAGGTGCGGCTGACGACGGGCGCGAAGGGCTCGGCCAACGTCGACAACGTCGTCGGCGGGACACTCGACTTCGGACTGACCAGCTACCCGCCCGCGTTCATGCCGCAGGCCAAGGGCGTCGCGGAGATCAGGATCGTCGCCGACGCGGTGCAGACGACCGAGGACCTCATCCTGTGCGTGGTGCCCAAGAACAGCACCGTCCGCAAACCCGCCGACCTCGCCGGGAAGAAGATCGCGGTGTCGTCCAAACGCGGCATCTCCGAGCTGACGCTCAACTCCCAGTTCACGATGATGTCGGTGGACCCCCTCAAGATCCAGTACGTCTCGATGGAGATCGCCGCCATGCCGTCGGCGATGGAACGCGGTGACGTCGCGGCCGCCGTGATCGCCGAGCCGCACCTGACCGCGGCGACCAAGGCCGGGATGGTCAAGCTGATGGACCCGTTCTCCGGTCCCACCGCCAACTTCCCGTGGTCCGGCTGGATCGCCCGCAAGGACTTCACCGACGGCAACCCGAACGTCGTCGCCGCGTTCAAGCGCGCGCTCAGCAAGGGCGTCGCGGACACCGCCAACCGCGACAAGGTCGGCGAGGTGCTGACCAAACACCTGAGGATCGACGCCGCCACCTACCAGCTGATGACCATGCCGGTCTTCCCGACCACCGTCGATCCCGTTCGGCTGCAACGGGTCGCCGACCTGATGTTCGACCAGGGCGAGATGGACAAGCACCTCGACGTGCGCACGATGATGCTGACCGGGTAATCGGCTCAGTACTGCCAGTTCAGGCCGCTGCCGCCGTACTGCTCGATCGGGATCGCCTCCGTGCCGGGCGGCAGCCGGTCGGTGTAGAGCGTGCCGTGCAGGTGGTCGATCTCGTGCGCGACGAGCCTGGCCACCCCGCGTTCGAAGATCGTGATCTTGCGGGCCCCGTTGAGGTCCTGGTGTTCGACGTGCAGCACCATCGGCCGCGGCACGAGGCCGCGCACGTCGAAGAAGGACAGGCATCCCTCGTACTGTTCGTCGTGGCGCCCGCCGTTCTCGATGATCCTCGCGTTCAGCAACATGATCACGTCGTCGGTGCCGGGCGGGAAGACGATCGCGGCCGCCCGGTCGATGCCGATCTGGTTGGCGGCCAAGCCGATTCCCTTGCCGAACGTGTGCGCCGCCGACACCCGTTTGGCGGCTGACACGAGTTCCGCGATCACCCGCCTGGCGTCCTCGGCCTCGTCCGGCAACTGGAACGGCTTCGCCGCCCGGTGCAGGATCGGGTCGTCGGACTGCACCACGCCGAGCGAACGCATGACCTGGCTCGGTTTCTCGGCCGGTTCCGCCGGTTGGGTCGACGGTTTGCGGCGGAAGTGCCACTCGAGGCGGTAGCGGGCGTGCAACGGTGGTTCCTCCGTCGTCCACGCGAAAACGCGCCGGTTGCCCGATCGCTGCTCGTCGATCGCCGTGCGGAACGGCATGGACTCGGCCGTCATCGACGTGTGCAGGCCCCACACAGCCGGATCGAGGTGTTCGGGGAAGTCGAGCCGGACCGACAACAACGATGTGGGCAGCCGTACCGCGCGCTGGAACCAGTTGCCCCACTTGTCATCGCGGACGGTGTAGGTGTACTCGATCCACGTGCTCTGCCCCGGGTAGAGCGGGAAGTGGCCGCTGTCGTTGGCGAACTGCAGCCAGACCTCCTTGAACGCGTCCCTGTCGTGCTGGGCCACCCACCGCATCGGTTCGGAGCGGTCCGCACCGCACCACGCCTGCAGGTCCAGTTCCTCCCACGTCAACGGCCGGTCGCGGTAGAGCTGGTTGGACAGGTCCGGATCGCCGGGAAACCGGTCGACCGAGATCCGGATCATGTATCGGGTGATCGGATCACTGCCGTGGTTGACCAGCCGCCTGCGCATGATCGCGCGGTAAGTCCGTCCGTCGTAACGGAGTTCCGCGTCGTCATGTTCTACGAAAATGCTGCGCGTCGACGGTTCCGGAGTCCGCTCGATTGGCGTAGACCGCACCACGACCGGGCGAAGCGCCTCGTACTCACGCCACGCACGCCGTAACGCACCACCGGCGTTGAGCGCGTCGTCGGCCGCCTTGGCGAACTCCCGTGAGGGGCGTTCGTGGCCGCTTTCGACTTTCGAGACGTACGAACGGCTGTAGCCCATGGCCACAGCCACAGCGGTACGGGACATCCCGCGCACCTCACGCCATCGGCGCAGTTCACCGACGAAGACGTCTTGGTGCGCAGGCGAGTCCTCGTCCTGGGTCGCCATGTTGCCTCCCGCACCGGCTGACCGTGAGTACGCGTGAGCGCGCCGTGAGTAGCCCTCAGTCTTCCATGACATACCCCGTCGCTGGTGTCCTCGTGTTTCAGATGTAGCACAGAAGGGGCTGAAACCGTGCAGAACACGTCGACAACGGTGACAACGGGGACCACCAGTCCCGCCAAGTCGCCCGGCAGGGGACTTGTCATGAGCAAGCGCGCCCGCAGCGCTCGGCGCCTAGCCAGCCTGTTGACCACGAAGTCCGGTACCTACGTCCGGGTGTACTACGACCGGCAGATCCGCCGGTACCGGGTGGTGTGGACCAACGGACCGGACGCGGCCCAGATGTTCACGTTCGCGGTTCAGGCAGCCGGGGAAGTGCCTGAACTGGACGTGGCGACCCTGTTGTGGGATCGAGGCACGACGAACAACAACCACAAGTGAACAGACCCGTCGACCGGACGGCGTATCGCGGCTGGACGCCTGTGTCCAAGAAGCTGATGCCGCACCCCTCCCGACGCGCCGCCCGGTAGGCGTGCCGTCCCGGTGACCAGCCGACAGCCCCCGTGCTGGTCACCGGGACGGTGTCCACACCCTCGAATGGTTCAGACCGGATAGCGGATCAACGTCCGCATCCGCTCGGGGTGGTCGGTCCGGGGCCTGGTCAGGTAGATCTCGTGGTGCCTGCCCGTGAGTTCCCGCCCCTCCCGCCGCACGAAGTCCATCAGCCTGGCTATCGTCGCCGGTTCCTCGCTGTACGGGCCTTTGTGCAGGACCTGGGCACATGTGCCCTCCGTGAGCCGCTCGTACCGCACGCCGCCGACAGGCTTGCGGCGGGCGGCTTTCGCGGTTGCCTCGGCGACCAGGTCCGGGGTCGCCTCGGCCGGTTGCAGGATCATCATCGTCCAGCACCACGCGGCCCGGTCGCCGGTGGCGAAGACTGCCGGATCGGGTGACCACCATTGACCTTGCAGGGGCAGCACGGAGTACGTCATGGAAGGTTTCAACGCGGCCCGCACCGCGTACGCGACCGCGTAGAGCCCGGACACCGCGTTGCTGTATTCGGGTGAATCCGGTGCGCCCTTGCCGTCCACCATGAGATATGGCAGAGGGGGCATGTCGATCAGCGCGGGCTCGGTCGTGCCGGCGAACAGGTGCTTGTACTCATTCACGGGACTGCTCCAAAGGGATGACGATTCGGGTGACGAGTTGTTCGGGCGCCGAAGTGGCGGGCCCGGCGAGGTACGCCTCACGGCCGAGCCCGGTCGGCCGGTGGCCGCGTTCGTAGATCCACGCGAACAAGCCCTGGTACGCCAGCGTGAGATCCTCGTACGGCCCGACGTGCGTGGTCATCGCGACCAGTCCCGCGGGCAGGGTCTCGACATCGGTGCCGGGTGCGTCGGTTTCCACGCCCGCCGCCACCGCGATCCGCGTCGCGTCCAGGTCGAGCGGGAACAATCCCCACAACGGCCCGGACACGGGCGCGACGGACTGGACGCACTGGCCGATCGCCGGTCCGATTTCGTCTGGCGCGCAAGTGGTTCTGGCGACGACCAGTCGTCGCGCCGGTTCACGGGCGAGCGTGACCTCCTGGCGCAGCAAACCGTCCTGCAGCAGCCGGGACAGTGCGCGCGCGGTGCGCCTGCGGTGCTCGATCTCGGCCTCGACGCGGCTCAGGTGCGTGCCGAGCACCCGCTCGTCCTCCAGCGCCACCGCGATCTCCGCCAGCGGCACGTCCAGTTTGCGCAGCAACGCGATCGCCAGCGCCCGGCGCGCCTGCGCGGGGGAGTAGTAGCGGTAGCCGGTGGTGGCGTCGACCTCGGCGGGCACGAGCAGCCCGAGTTGGTCGTAGTGCCGCAGCTGTTTGGTGCTCAGCCGGCACATCCTGGCGAACTCGCCGATCGGCAGCAGGTGTTCGGTCACACACGCATCCTGATCCTTGCCACAGTGGGAAGGTCAAATCGGCGGTTAATCTGGACGGGTGAACGAGTACAGGTTCGTCGCCGTGGGGGACAGCTTCACCGAGGGCGTCGGTGACCCAGGTCCAGACGGGAACCCGCGCGGCTGGGCCGACCGCCTCGCCGAGCTGCTGGTCGCCCGGCGCGGGCCGGTGAGCTACGCGAACCTGGCTGTCGGCGGCCTGACCACGCGCCAGGTCGTCGAGTCCCAACTGGAGCCCGCGGTGGCGCTGGAACCGGAACTCGTCACGGCGGTGGCCGGGATGAACGACCTGATCCGGCCGAAACTCGACTTCCGCGTGTTCGTCGACGACCAGGACAAGCTGATCGGCACCCTGGTCGCCACCGGCGCGAAGGTGATCACCGCCACGCTGCCGACGCCCGCACAAGGCGTGCCGCTGCCGACACCGTTGCGCCGCACGCTGATCAAGCGCCTCAACCTGTCGAACGCGTTCGTCCGCCGGATCGCGGCGCGGCACGGCGCGTTGTGCCTGGACCTCGCGATGATGATGCCGCCGGGAATCGGCGGGTGGAGCGAGGACCGCCTGCACCCCGGCCCGGACGGGCACCGCGCGGCGGCTCAGGCGTGCCTCGAGCTGCTCGACGGCCGACCGCCGCGCAAGCTGTCGGTGGCCGAGATCGCACCGGACTACCCCGCCGACCCGAGCCTGACCGACCAGTACCGGTGGGCGCGGCAGTTCCTCGTGCCGTGGGTGAAACGCCGGATGCGCGGCGAGTCACGCGGCGCGGTCGCCAAGGTCACCGCCTACCTGAGACTCGGCGGGTGATTCAGCCCTCGGTGGACAGCAGTTGCCCCAGCGCGCCGTCGACACCGCGGGCGTCGGAGAGCACGGACACCGAGCCGCCCGTCGAACGGGCCAGTTCGGTCAGTTCGGGCCGGTTGAGGTCCGATCCGATGGACAGGAAGCTGATCGGCAGCCTGCCGCGGGCGATGTTCCTGTCCCGCAGGCGTTCCCGCAGCTGCGAGTACGTCGTGCCCCCGTCGTTGGGGCCGTCGGTGATGACGACGATCCGGTTGCGTTTGCCTTCGGCGTACGAGTTCACGGCCGCGCTGTGGGCCGCGTCGAGACTCGAGTAGAGGTGCGTTCCGGTCGCCGGGGTGAGTGCGTCGATCCCGGTGTGCAGTGCCGGTCGGTTGGCCGCGACCGGGCTGGTCGGCACGAGTTGCCGGTACGGCCGCTCGGCGTCGAGCCTGCGGGAGAACTCCCAGACGCCCAGCGAGCCGCTGGCCATCCGGTCGGTCATGCCGTGCAGGGCCTGTTTGATCCAGGTGATGCGGGACTTGCCGTCGCCGCCGTCCGCGAGCATCGACCGGGAGACGTCCACCAGTACCGTGATCACCTGGCCACCGTCGGCCGCGTTCGCCCACGTCGCCGAGATCTGTTGCGTGGTCGTGGCGTCGGCGGGCACGAGGCTCGTCGTCGCGCTGTCCCAACGGATCCCGGGCGCGTCGTGCGGGTACTCCGCGCCACCGGCGGCCCGCAGGCCGATCCGGTTGAACAGTTGCTGCTGCGGCGTTTCCCGCAGGAAGTCGCTGAACTTCAACGCCGCCCGCACCTGGTCGTGGTCGCCGGACAGCGCCACGAACGGGAAGTCCGCCGCGGGACTGGGACCGCGCGCGGCGACCTCGTAGAGCGGCTTGCCCACGACGGGTTTGCCGTCGAGGCCGAGGTTGCGCCGGTAGAGGTCCACCTCGGTGACCGGCACCGCGCTGAACGGCGCGCCTTTGACCTTGCCCGCCTTGCCCAGTTCGATCAACGTGTCGACGGTCGTGATCGGCACGTTCGCCGGTCGGGCGGCGGCCAGTAGCGCCAGGTTCTGCTGGACCGCGGGCAACGTCAGGGTGTCGACGGTCACCGGTCCGGCTCGCTGCGGGCTGACCCCGGCGATCGCGCACTGCAGGGCGAGCACGCTGGCGGTGTTCGACGTCGGATCGGGCATGGCGAGGCTGAACCTGCCCCAGTCCGGCTTGCCGTACCGGGTCCACCCGTCCGGCGCGGTGGTCAACGCGGCCAGGTCACCGAACGTGAAGGAGTCGTTGGTCTCCAACGGCTTCACCGCTTCGTAGGGCACGGCGAGCACGACCGGGCTCGTCGCGACGGACTCCGGTGACGAGGTGACCAGCGTGCTTTCGGCGGCGGCCAGCCGGTTGACCCAGTAGGTCGATTCCGGCAGCCACGCGTGCGGCTTGCCGCCCATGCTCTGCTCGATCCACTCGCCGGACAGACCGGCGAACACCTGGCTCGGCTCGCGCACCGCGACCTCGACCAGCACGCAGTGGTCGTTGACCACGGTCTTCTGGGAGTTCCAGCGTTTCGCAGCCTCTTCGACAGCACCGGCGGCGCTGGGCGTGACAGCGACCCTGAGCACGGCGTCACCGGCGGGGCACGCCTTGGACTGCGGGGTGGCGCGGTTCTCGACCTGCTGCTCGACCCACGTCCAGCCGAGCCACGCGAGCGCGAACAGGATGACGACACCGAGTACGGCGAGTGGCCATTTCGCGACGCCGCGCCGGACGCTCTCCAGCGCGCGGTGTCGACCCATCACACTCCGCCTTCGTGTCTGTCCGTAACCGGCAGGCCTTGGTCAAGCGAAATTAACGCTAACAGGCGGAGGCTAAGGGTCAAGTTGTGTCACTCTAGGTACGCGTTATGTAACTGAAATTGATTCAATCGTTATGCGGGATCGACCGGCGGATGGATGTGCTCGACGTAGAGCGGTGTGGCGGCGACCACAGGCGGTAATAGCTGTGGCCGCTGGGGAAGACGGCGTCCTTCCAGAGAGAACCGACACCCAGCGGTGTCTTGACCTCGGCGTCGGCGTCTCTGAGCCGACCACGGCCGCCCGGCAGGGACGGCATGATCTGCCTGAGTTTCGCCTCGGACACGTAGACGAGTTCGCGCACGAAGCCATGATGGCGAGTGCGTACCGCCCTGCTGACGCCGGACGCGGCCGAATGATCGAGTCGTGAACCAGTTGTACAGTTTCGTGTTGGTGTACAGGCGGCTGCGGCCACTTATGTTCGTGGCGTGCGGGTCGGTCAGTCGAAAAGGGGGCATACGGTTGCGGCGGACAACGCTCGAAGCGCTGGGTTTTCTGGTCAGCGGAGATCGGCCACGTCGTGCGGGTCAGGGTGTGTCACCGGAACCCGGTTACTTCCGTTATCGAACAGGCCACGAACTCACCGAGTTCTTCCATGACCTCGGCACGCGTCACCGGCATGACAAGACGACGCGCCCCAAGTGGGTCACGATGGTTCTGGACATCCTGGTGGCCGAATCCCCGCCTGACCCGTCGGGACGTGCTGTACATCGGCATTCAGGTCAAGCGCAACAAAATCGACGCCTCGGCGGAGTCGCGCGGGAGTGATGTCAATGTCGGTATTGTTTTCAATCAGATACTGATGATGCTTGACAACGGTGTGCTGGATCAAGGTTTGAACAGCAAGGTGTTCGTCGACCACGTGCTCATCGTCTCCGGCGGGGAGATCACCAAATCGGCGCAAAACTGGCTCAACGAGAAACTTGTCGGCACCGGGCGACGTCAGATAATGTACATGGGGCGCGAAAAAATTGTCACCCTGTGGCTCGAAAACAACTTGCCCGTCCCGCGAACGTCCTAGTCCCCATCCAGCAGCTGGGAGCACAGGTCGATCAGCCTGGCACGGAGTGGCGCGGCCCGCTCGGCGAACTCCGCCTGCATCCGCGCGTACGTCGCCCGACCGGCAGGCGTCTCGATCGGCACGGGGGCGTAGCCGAGTTCACGCAGGTCGTACGGGCTGGCGCGCATGTCGAGTTCACGCACGTCGGACGCCAGTTCGAAGCAGTCGGCGACCAGTTCGCTCGGGGTGAACGGCGCCAACTTGTACGACCACTTGAACAAATCCATGTTCGCGTGGAGACAGCCGGGCTGTTCCATGGCGATCTGCAGCGCCCGGGTGGGCTGGAGAGTGTTCAACGGGCGAGCCGGGGGAGTGAAGAACCGGAACGCGTCGAAGTGCCCGCACTTGATCGGCAGCGATTCCACCACCGCGTCCGTCCCCGCCGGGCCCAGCCGCAGCGGCCACGACTCGTGCCGGACGTCGTCGGACCGGTAGACCATCGCCCACTCGTGCAGGCCGAAGCAGCCGAGCCGGGGCGCACGGGACTGCGTGGCCGTGAGCAGGTCACGGATGAACGCCACCGACGTACGGCGTTGCTCGGTCAGCACGTCACGCGAGAGCGTGACGCCCGACGGCGTGGCGACGTACCCGGTCCACGACAGGTGCTCGCTGGCGTCCCCGGCCAGTGCCACGCCTGGGCCGGGATGCCACCGCAACAGCCTGGTCGGACGGTAGGAGTAGTAGCTGAAAAGAAAGTCCAAGACCGGGTGTGCCTCTCCACGCGCCTTGCGGTCCTGGTGCGGCTCGACCCACTTGCGCATGCGCACGGCGTACGCGTCCCGCCGGTCCTGCCACTCCTGCTCAGCCAACACCTTCACAGCAGTCATTATTCGCCGATGTGCGTACTGTCCCGGACAGTGCCGACGTACTCCTCGACCAGGTCTTCCAGCGCGACCACACCCAGCACGGTCCCGTCGGGCGCGACGGCCTTGGCCAGGTGGCTCTGCACACGCCGCAACGCGGCCAGCGCCTCGTCCAGCCTGGCGTCCGCCGGGAGCTGCGGCAGGCCACGCACCCGCGCCCACGGCAACGGCGTGTCCGAGTCGCCTGCCAGGTCGAGCACGTCCTTGACGTGCACGAACCCGTTCAGCCTGCCGTCGGCCAGCCGGACGGGGAACCGGGAGAAGCCGGTGGCGGCCACCGCCGCCTCGATGTCGCCGATCTTCGGCGGGTACGGCACGGTCGTGACGTCGTCGAGGGGCACGAGCACGTCGGCCACGGTCCGCTCGGCCGACGACAGGGTCTGGGTCAGCCTGCGGTGCTCCAGGTCGTCCAGCAGGCCCTCCCGCCGCGAGTCGGCGATCAGGCTGGCCAGTTCCTCCGGCGTGTACGAGGTCTCCAGCTCGTCCTTCGGCTCCACCTTCAGCAGCCGCAGGATGCCGTTGGCCATCCAGTTCAGCAGGCTGATCACCGGACGCACCAGCCGCACCCAGGCGACCAGGAACGGCGTCAGCCACACCGCGGTCCGCTCGGGCGCCGCGATCGCGATGTTCTTGGTGACCATCTCGCCGAGCAGCACGTGCAGGATCGACACGATCAGCAACGCGATGGCGAACGAGACGCCGTGCACCACCGGCGCGGGCACGCCGAGCGGCTCGAGCACCATCTCCAGGTAGTGCGCCACGGCCGGTTCGCCCAGCGCACCGAGGGCGATCGTGCACAGCGTGATGCCGAACTGCGCGCCCGCCATCATCAGTGACGTCTTCTCGGCCGCCCGCATGACGGTCCGCGCGCGGTCCACGCCACGGTCGGCCATCGCTTCCAGCCGGTCACGCCGGGCGCTGACCAGCGCGAACTCCGCACCGACGAAGAACGCGTTCAGACCCAGCAGCAGGATCGAGATCAGGATCGCGGAGATACCGGTCATCGCGCACCCGCCTCGGCCGGGGCGTCCTGGCTGGCCAGCCGGGTCACGCGCAGTTCGGCGACCCGGTGGCGGTCCATCCGCATCACCGTGATCCGCCAGCCGTCCACCACGACCTCGTCGTTGACCTCGGGGATCCGGCCCAGCTGGGACAGCACGAGCCCGGCGAGCGTCTCGTACTCGCCCTCCGGCATCCGGAACCCGGTCGCCTCGGCCAGTTCGTCGTCCCGCAGCAGGCCGGAGACCATCCAGCTGCCCCGGCCGAGCGGGCGCACCGGGCTGACCTCGCCGCGGTCGTGCTCGTCGCGGACGTCGCCGACGATCTCCTCGATCAGGTCCTCCAGCGTCACGATGCCCGCCGTGCCGCCGTACTCGTCGACGACCAGCGCCACCTGAAGGCCGGAGCCGCGCAGGCGGTCGAGCAGCGTGTCACCGTCGAGGCTCTCGGGCACCGTGGGCACCAGCCGGGCGAGCTTGGCCATCTCGGTCGCCGCCCGCAGCTCGTGCGGCACGCCGAAGACCTGTTTGACGTGCACGACACCGATCACCTCATCGAGGTCACCCTTGTGCACGGGAAACCGCGAGAACCCGGTGGCCCGCGCGATCTCGATCAGATCGGGCACCGTCGCGTCCGCTTTGAGGGCGTGCACGCGCACGCGTGGCGTCATCAGCTCACCGGCCGTGCGGTCGCCGAAACGCAGCGAACGGTCCAGCAGCTTGGCCGTGCCCTGGTCGAGCGTGCCGTGTTCGGCACTGGAGCGCACGAGCGACCCCAGCTCCTGCGGGGACCGCGCCGAGGCCAGCTCGTCGGCCGGTTCCACGCCCAGCCTGCGCACCAGCCAGTTGGCCGTGGTGTTGAGGCCGTTGATGAACCAGCTCAGCGACCTGGCGAAGCCCATCTGGAAGCCCGCGACGGTCCGCGCGGTGGCCAGCGGCTTGGAGATCGCCACGTTCTTGGGCACCAGCTCGCCGAACAGCATCGAGATGAAGTTGGCCAGCAGCAGCGCGATCGCCAGCGCGAAACCGTGCGCCGCGCCGTCGGGCAGGCCGATCGCGCGCATCAGCGGCACGAGGCCGTCGGCGATGATCGGCTCGGCGAGATAACCGGTGGTCAGCGTGGTGATCGTGATGCCGACCTGCGCACCGGACAGCTGGAACGACAGCGTGCGGTGGGCTTTCTGGACGTTGCGGGACTTGCGGTCCTCCGCACGCCGGGCGTGGTTCTCGACCTGGCTGCGCTCGAGCGCGGTCAGCGAGAACTCGGCCGCGACGAAGACGGCCGTTCCGAGCGTGAGGAGAACGACGGCGAGAATGCCGAGAACATCGAACAGCGGTCCGGTCACCGTGCAACTCCGGTGTCCGGGCGAATAGGGCAGCCGGGTGAATCGCCCGGCTGGCTACTGCCACCGGGCGACTTGGCGTCGCGCACCTTGCTTACTCACTCCTCGCGGGGTCCACAGAAGACCCACCAAGTGTAGCGAGCGTCAGGGGTGTCGTCCGACCAAGCCGAGCAGCCGGGCGGGCGCGCCCGCGTCGACCGAGACCGGTACCGGCGGCGCGAAGATCCCGGTGCCCTGCCAGCGCCACACCTGCGGGGAGAACACCGCGAGCAGGGCCTCGGCCAGTTCGTCGTGCAGTGGCGAGGTCTCACCGATGCCCTCGGCCAGGTCCCAGCCGTGCACGGCCAGGTCGAGGGTCATCTGCCAGCCGAACTCCGCGGCGGGCACGAGGCCGTAGCTGAGGTGCACCTCACGGTCCAGCGCGCCGGGGCGCAGCCAGGCTTCGCGGGCGTCGGCCGACGCCCGCGTCCACGCACCGACCGGGTCGTCGCCGAGCACGTCGCCGTCGAACCGTTCGCCGACCTCGTCGATGCCCGCGCCGTCGAGCAGCGGCGGTACCCACAGCTGCTCGGCGACCAGGTGTCCGAGCAGGTCACGCACGGTCCAGCCCGGGCACGGCGTCGCGCGGGCCCAGTCGTCCGGGCCGATCGCCTTGACCAGCCAGTCGAACCCGCTCAACGCACTCCCGTGAGCGTCCAGCAGTTCCATGTGATCCAGTGGACCACTGGTTGGGCATCTGTGCAGCCGGGGCGGCGTGCGCTACAGGGTCCACGGGGGAGGGAAGGCCTCGCCGTCGACGAAGGCGTGCATACCGACCGTAGTCGCCACGGTGAGTGACGCCGGGTCGTCGGCCGAGGCGTTGCTCAGGGTGAAATCGGTCTTCGGCGGGACGATGAACGCGTCACCGGGACCGGCCTCGAACCGCTCGTCGCCGATCACGGCGACCATGCGGCCGGTGCTGACGACGAAGACCACTTCGCGGTCGTGTTGGTGCGTGACGCTGGCGGCGCCGGGGGTGGCCCGAATGCTCCAGACGGCGAGTTCGCTGCTGCCGCGGGACGGCGCCGCCACGGGGTGGACTTCGTAGCCGTCGATGTCGAACCGTTGGGCTGTGGCACGGGTGGTGAGGGGTGTCACGGCAGTTCCGCCTCTCCGAGATTTCGACGCTTGGTCACCTTGGGCTGGCACCGTTCAGTTCGGTGCGTACCGACGGCTGATTTGCGCCACGTTCCCCTGAGGTGCGGTTGGGTGCCACGTGGCCTGCGTTGGGCCTTGGGGTTGACCCAAAGGGTGTCATGGCTCCTCGTCGATGTGGTCAACGTGGTTGACTGAATTCTAGGCCTGGTTGACTCACTAGGCAACCAGGTTGACTATGTGCTGGTGGCCGATCAAGGAGAAGTGCGCAAACCCGGCGAAGTCGCCCTGTTGTTCGCGATGGTCTACCGAGCGATGACCGACCATATGCACGACCTGCTGGCCGAGCACGGCCGTGAACCGCTGAGGCCCGCGCACGGCTATGTTTTCCGCTACCTGCACCGCACGGGACCGGTGACGATCGTCGAACTGGCCGCCCAGTTGGACGTCACCAAACAGGCGGCGTCGAAGACAGTGGCCGAGTTGGTGGAGTGGGGCTACATCGAGCGGTGTCCGCACCCGACCGACGGTCGCGCCCAGATCCTCGCGTTGACCAAGCGCGGCAAGGAGTACATGCGGCTCGCGGACCGCTTGTGGGGGCAGGTGGAGGATCACTGGGCCGGGCTGGTCGGTGACGACAGGCTTGCCGCTGTGCGTGACGACCTGAAGGCCTATCTGGACTCGCGGTACGGCGACGAACGGATGAAGCTGCGCCCGGTGTGGTGATGTCTGGACGGGGCGCGGCAGGTGTGCGAGAATCTCTCCAACTAAGATAATCAGTGCGTGAGGGGTTTGGTATGGCCGGGGACCTGGCGATTCGCCTGTCGGATGAGGAACGGATGGACGCCATCCGCGTACTGGACGCCGCCGTCGGCGACGGCCGGATCACCTGGGACGAGCACACCGAGCGGACCGAGCTGGTCTGGGCGGCCAAGACGAGGGGAGACGTCCGGCCCCAGCTGGCCGACCTCGGCCCGGTCGCGGCGCAGACCGCGCCTCCGCAGCGCGTGGTCGCCACGATCAGCAAGGTCGTCAGGGCGCCGGAGGCGACGCGGGAAGTCCGCGCCAAGGCGACCTTCGGCGCGGTCGTGCTCAACCTGGCGGGCATGCGGCCGGGCGAGCAGATCCGGATCACCGCGGACGCGTTCTGCGGCAAGGTCATGGTGTTCGTCCCGGACAACGCCACGGTGATCGACGAGGGCACCGCCGTGATGGGCAAGCGCAGCGTCTTCTGCGCCTCGGACGCCGCCGCCGGCGGCCCGGTCGTGCGCATCGGCGGCCGCGTGACCATGGGCAACATCAAGGTCTTCGCCGGCGAGACCCGCTACTGGTGATTACCTGAGACATAATGGCTTTCTGTCACACGGGCGGGGTAGGTTGCTGGCAGCCCGTGTGACAAGGAGCTGCGCATGTCCACCACCACGCACTTCCGCACATGCCCGCTGTGCGAGGCCACCTGCGGCCTGAAGATCACCTTCGACGGTGACCGGATCACCGACGTCCGCGGCGACAAGGACGACGTGTTCAGCCTCGGCTTCATCTGCCCGAAGGGCGCGAAGCTCGGTGACCTCGACCAGGACCCGGACCGGCTGGGCGCGCCACTGGTCAAGCGGGACGGGCAGTTCGTCGAGGTGTCGTGGACCGAGGCGTTCGAAGAGGTCGAACGCGGCCTCACGGCGGTCCGCGCGGCCCACGGCAACGAGTCCGTCGCGCTGTACATGGGCAATCCGAGCGTGCACACGATGGCTGGACCGGTGTTCAACAGTGTGCTGGCCAAGGCGCTTGGCACACGCAACGTCTACACCGCGAGCACCAGCGACCAGATGCCGAAGCACGTGGCCTGCGGCTACTTGTTCGGCGACCCGTACTCGATCCCGGTGCCGGACGTCGACCGAACCGACTACCTGCTGATGCTCGGCGCGAACCCGTTGGAGTCCAACGGGAGCCTGTGCACCGCGCCGGACTTCCCCGGCAGGCTCCGGAAGCTGCGGGCCCGCGGCGGCAGGTTCGTCGTGGTCGACCCGCGCCGGACGCGGACCGCGGACCTGGCCGACGAGCACCTGTTCATCAGGCCCGGCGCGGACGCGGTGTTCCTGTTCGCCTTGGTGCACACGCTCTTCGAGGAGGACCTCGTCGCCGAGGTGCCCGACCTGGTGGCTGGTGTGCAGGAGGTGCGGGTGCTGGCGTCGAAGTTCCCGCCCGAGGCGGTCGCGGCCGTCTGTGGCATCGACGCGGACACCATCCGGCGCATCGCCAGGGATCTCGCCGCCGCGCCGACGGCCGTGGTCTACGCCCGCATCGGCACCACCACCGCCGAATTCGGCACGCTGTCGAGTTGGTTGGTCGACGTGCTCAACGTGCTGACCGGCAACCTCGACCGGCCCGGTGGCGCGATGTTCCCGATGTCCGCGGCACGGGCGACGTACGTCAGGCGCAGGCCGTTCCGCACCGGCCGGTGGGCCAGCCGTGTCCGCGGCCTGCCCGAGGCACTGGGCGAACTGCCCACCGCGACCCTGCCCGACGAGATCGAGACCCCGGGAGACGGCCAGGTCCGCGCGTTGGTCACCGTCGCGGGCAACCCCGCGTCCTCCGCGCCGAACGCGGCCCGGTTCTCGGCCGCGTTGGCGGACTTGGAGTTCATGGTCTGCGTCGACCCGTACCTCAACGAGACCACACGGCACGCCACCGTGATCCTGCCGCCGCCGCGGGTGACCCAGTCGCCGCACTTCGACTTCGGCTTCACCCAGTTCGGCGTGCGCGACTTCGCCAACTACTCGCCGCCCGGGCTGCCGCTGCCGGACGGCCGCCCGAGCGAGGCGGAGATCCTCGCCAGGCTCGCGCTCATCGCCGCGGGCCAGGGCGCGTCGGCCGACCCGCGTGGCCTGGAGGAGATGATGCTCGGCGGTCTGCTCGACAAAGCCGTCCGGGTCGAGGGATCCCCGGTGTACGGGCGTGATCCGGCGCAACTGCGGCCGATGATCGACGGTGACGGCCCGCTGGAGCGTTTCCTCGACCTGTCACTGCGGCTCGGCCCGTACGGCGAAGGATTCGGCGCCGACGAGTCCGGCCTGCGCCTGACGACCCTGCTGGCCAACCCGCACGGCGTCGACCTCGGCGCGTTGCGGCCACGACTGGCCGAAGTACTGTCCACCGAGGACGGGAAGGTCCGGCTGTGCCCGCCGGAGTTCGCGGCCGACGTGCCCAGGTTGCTGGCGTGGCTGGCCGACCGTCCGCAGGGGATGGTCCTGATCGGACGCAGGCACCTGCGGTCCAACAACAGCTGGATGCACAACGTGCCCGCGCTTGTCACCGGCTCCAACACCTGCACGCTGCACATCAACCCGCAGGACGCCGAGAGGCTCGCGGTCGGCACGGGCCAGCGGGTGCTGGTGATGTCGCGGACCGGGTCGGTCGAAGTCGCGGTCGAACCGACCGACAAGATCATGCCGGGGGTGGTGAGCCTGCCGCACGGCTGGGGGCACGACCAGCCCGGTGTGCGCATGTCGGTGGCGGGCAACACCAACGGCGTCAACGTCAACACCGTCACCGACGAATCCGTGCTCGACGTCCTGTCGGGCACGGCCGTGTTCAACGGCGTCCCGGTCGAACTGAAGGCGGTCTGACCTTTACGCTGGGATGTCGTGAGGGCGCACTTCGTCGGCAGACACCGCGAGCTCGACGAGCTCACCGGCTGCCTGCGGGCGGCCATGGCCGGTTCGGGCCAGGTGGTGCTGGTCTCGGGTGAGCCGGGGATCGGCAAGACCAGGTTGGCGCACGAGCTCGCGGCGCTGGCCGAGGCCGACGGCGTGCACGTCTGCTGGGGTCGCGCGGTGCAGGACGACGGCAGCCCGCCGTACTGGCCGTTCCGGCAGGTCATCCGGAGCCTGGCGCGCAGGTACGCCCCGGGTGCCTTGGCGGACGAGCTCGCGTTGGTGGTGCCGGAGTTCGGCGACGGCCCGGCCACCTCGCCGGGGGAGCGGTTCCGAGTTTTCGACGCTGTCACCGAGTACCTGACCGGTGTCGGCAAGCTGCTGATCGTCCTGGACGACCTGCAGTGGGCCGACCCGCCGACCATGCGGCTGCTCGTCCACCTGGCGATGGCGGCGCACAGCATGCCCGTGACGATCCTGGTGACCTACCGGGACACCGATGTGGACGCGGCGCTGTCGGCCACGCTGGTGGCGTTGGCCCGTGAGGACTCGGTGACCCGGATCCGGCTCACGGGTTTGTCCGAGACCGAGGTGGCGGATCACCTGGCGGGTCTGACCGGCGCGGCCGTCGACACGGCGACCGCCGCCGTCGTCAGCCACCGGACGGGCGGCAACCCGTTCTTCGTCGCCGAGCTCAGCCGGATCATCGACCAGCGAGCCGCGCACCTGCCGGACGCTGTCCTCGACGCCGTACGGGTGCGAATGGACGGACTGTCGCCGGACTGCCGGGAGATGCTGGTCGCCGCCTCGGTTCTCGGTACCCAGGTGGATCCGGCGGTCGTGGCCGCGGTGCTGGGCAGCCCGTTGGCGGACGTCCTCGCCGGGGTGGACGAGGCCGTGCGTTCCGGTGTGCTGTCCGCTTCGGACGGTTGGCGGTTCACGCACGACCTGGTCCGTGAGGCGGCCCGGCTGTTGATACCGACCGTGCGCCGGTTGGCGCTGCACGCGCGGGCCGCGGCCGTGATCGAGGACCGCCCTGACGCCTCGCAGCGGGTCGCGGAGATCGCGCACCACTGGCTGGAGGCGTTGCCTACGGGCGACCCGGCGAAAGCGACCGAATGGGCCCGGCGCGCGGGCGACATCGCCATGGCACAACTCGCGTGGGAGACCGCAGGCGATCTCTACACGCGTGCGCTCAACGCCGGGCCGCTTGGCGACGCCGAACGTGCGACCCTGTTGACCCGTCAAGGAGTCGCGCAGCTGCGGCAGATGGATATCATCAGCGGCGAGGCGACGTTGCGACGGGCCGCGACCGCGGCGAGAGCGTCCGGGGACGCCACCGCGATCGCCGAAGTGGCGCTGGCGCTGGGAACCGTCAGCAGCTCCGACTGGGCGACCATGGGCAAATCCTTGTGCGACGAGGCGTTGGCCGGGCTGCCCGGCGGCCCGCTGCGGGCCCGGCTGCTCGCCCAGCAGGCGTCGGAGCTTGCCTTCCTCGGGTCGCCCGGCCTGGAGGCGATTTCCGCCGAGGCGTTGGCGATCGCCGAGCAGACAGGGGATCCGCGCGCGTTGCGGGCCGCGCTGCGGGCCCGTCAGCTCGCGATGGCCGGGCCGGAGGGTGTGCTGGAACGGCTGGCCCTCAGCGAACGGATGCTCGCCATCGGCGAGACCGACAACGACCCGGAAGCCGTCGCGTGGGGCCGGTTGTGGCGGTTCGACGCGTTCTGCCAGCTCGGCAGGCTCGACGACGCTGAGCGGGAACTGCCGATGATCCACGCCGCGGTGCTGCGGATGCGGACCAAGATCGCCCGATGGCACCACCTGCGCGCCGAGATCGTGATCGAGCACGCCCGTGGCCGCTTCGACAAGGCGCGTGAGCTGGCGTGGTCCGCGATCGACCTGGTGGAGGACACCGGCGGGCCGGTGGTGATGGCGATCTCGGTGGCCACCGCTGCCCTCGTCACCGGGATGACGGGTCACGAGGGCCCGATCCTCGACCGGTACCCCGGGCACCTCGGCCACGGCGGCGAACGGCTCGCCGCGATGACCGGCGCCTGGCATGTCTACTGTGGACGGCGCGAGGACGCGAGGCGGTTCTACCGGCCCGAGGACATCGACGAACCGATCGGCCGGGTGCAGTGGCCGCAGGTGATGGGTGGTCTGGTGGTGCTCGCGGCCGAGTTCGGCGACAAGAAGACCTCCGCCGAGCTGTACCGCAGGCTGCTGCCGTTCGAGGACCTGATGATGTGCGGCGGTGCGGGCGTGGTCACCATCTCCGGCTCGGTCGCCGGTTTCCTCGGTGTCGCGGCCGCCGCGTGCGACCGGCTGGACGACGCCGTGCGGCACTTGCGGCGTGCCATCGAGAACAACGAGCGCGCCGGAACACCGCCGTACGTCGCCAAGGCCACGCTCGACCTGGCCCGGGTACTCGCCCGACGGGGGCGTCCGGGCGACGCGGACGAATCGGCGGCGCTGGCCGTGTCGGCACGGTCGACGGCCCGGAAACTGGGCATGCGGCAGCTGGCGTCCGAAGCCGAATCCCTGACCGGGCCGAGTGAGCTGTCCCCGCGGGAGACCGAGATCGCCCGTTTGGTCGCGCAAGGACTGACCAACAAGCAGATCGCGGCTGCCGTGCACATCTCTGTGCGCACGGTGGAAACGCACGTCCAGAAGGTCCTCGGCAAGCTCGGCCTGTCCAGCCGCGCGGAGATCCACGGCCGCATCGGCCGATAGGCTTTGTCGTCATGCGGGCGCGATTCGTGGGACGGCGGCGTGAGCTCGACGAGCTCACCGCCCGGCTGCGCACCGCGATGCACGGCTCCGGCCAGGTGGTGCTGCTCTCGGGTGAGCCGGGGATCGGCAAGACCAGACTGGCGCACAAGCTGACCGCGCTCGCCGAGGACGACGGTGTGCACGTGTGCTGGGGCCGCGCGGTGCAGGACGACGGCAGCCCGTCCTACTGGCCGTTCCGGCAGGTGCTCAAACTCCTGGCCAGGCGATATGCGCCCGGTGCGCTGGCGGACGAACTCGCGCTGGTCGCGCCGGAGTTCGGGGACGGCCCGGCGACCTCGCCCGAAGAGCGCTTCCGGGTTTTCGAGGCGGTCACCGAGTACCTGACCGGTCTCGGCAAGGTGCTGATGGTGCTGGACGACCTGCAGTGGGCCGATCCACCGACCATGCAGTTGCTCGTCCACCTGGCGATGGCGATCGGCACGGCGCCGGTGATGATCGTGGTCACCTACCGGGACACCGAGGTACGCCCGGCGCTGTCGACCGCCTTGGCGTCGCTGGTCCGCGAGGACACCGTCGCCCGGATCCGGCTGGGCGGCCTGACCGAGGCCGAGGTCGCCGACCAGCTCGCGGGGCTGACCGAGACACCGGTCGACGCGGATGTCGTGACCGCCGTCAGCACGCGGACCGGCGGCAACCCGTTCTTCGTCGCCGAACTCGGCCGGATCCTCGACCACCAGGGCGCCCGGCTACCGGACGCGGTCCTCGACGCGGTCCGTGTGCGCATGGACAGCCTGTCGCCGGAATGCCGTGGGATGCTGGCCGCCGCGTCGGTCCTGGGCACCGAGGTGGACGCGTCGATCGTGGCCGAGGTGCTCGACAGCCCGCTGGAAGCGGTCTTGTCCGCGGCGGACGAGGCGGTCCGGTCCGGTGTGCTGTCCGGTTCGGAGGGGTGGCGGTTCACGCACGACCTGATCCGGGAGGCGGCGAGGTTGCTGATGCCGACCGCGCGCCGCCTGGCGTTGCACGCGCGGGCGGCGACCGTGATCGAACAGCGCGCCGACGCGTCGCAGCGGGTCGCGGAGATCGCGCACCACTGGCTGGAGGCGTTGCCCGCGGGGAACGCGGTGAAAGCCGCCGTGTGGGCCCGTCGCGCGGCCGACATCGCCATGGCGCAGCTCGCGTGGGAGAACGCCGCGGATCTGTACGCCCGCGCGTTGCGCGCCGCGCCACCCGGAGCCGTCGACCGGGCCAGACTGCTGACCTGCCAAGGGATCGCACAGCTGCGGCAGATGGACATCGTCAGCGGTGAGGAGACGTTGCGGCAGGCCGCCGCGGCGGCGAGAGCGTCCGGCGACCGCGACGTGATCGCCGAGGTGTCGCTGGCGATGGAGACGGTGAGCAGTTCCGACTGGGCGACATTGGGCAAGTCGCTGTGCGACGAGGCGCTGGCGGGCCTGCCCGACGGTCCGTTGCGTGCCCGCTTGCTCGCTCAGCGAGCCGCGGAACTGGCTTTCCACGGCTCACCGGACCTGGACGGCGTCTCCGCGGAGGCGCTGGCGATCGCCGACCGCACCCAGGATCCGCGTGCCGTCCGCGCCGCGCTCAGGGCTCGTCAGCTCGCGATGGCGGGACCGGAGGGCGTACGGGAACGGCTGGCGCTGGGCGACCGGATGCTGGCGATCGGTGTGGCGGACAACGACCCGGAAGCCGTGATGTGGGGCCGGTTGTGGCGGTTCGACGCGTTCTGCCAGCTCGGCAGGCTCGACGAAGCCGAACACGAACTCCTCCCGATCAACGACGCCGTGATCCGGGTGCGGACCAAGATCGCCAAATGGCACTCCCTGCGCAGCGAGATCGCGATCGAGCACGTGCGCGGCCGGTTCGCCAGGGCACGGGAACTGGCCACCCAGGCGATCGACCTGGTCAAGGACACCGGCGGCCCGGTGGTGATGGCGATCTCGGTGTCGACGTCGGCACTGGTGCACGGGATGACCGGCGACGAAGGCCCGATCCTGGAGCGGTACGAGGAGTACCTCTGCCACCCGCCGGAGATGATCTTGGCGATGGTGGGGGCATGGCACGCCCAGTGCGGCCGGCCAGAGACAGCCAGGAGGTGTTTCGTACCAGGACAGGTCCACGAACTCATCGGGGGGATGCGGCGCCTGTCCGTCCTCTGTGGACTGGTGGTGCTCGCGGCGGAGTTCGGAGACAGGGAAACCGCCGCCGTGGCGTACCGGAGGCTGCTGCCGTTCGAGCACCTGATCCAGTGCGGAGGCGCGGGAGTAGTCACCATCGAAGGCTCGGTGGCGGGCTCGCTGGGCATCGCAGCCGCGGTGTGCGACAGGCTGGACGACGCAGTACGCCACCTACGACAAGCCATCGAGCACAACGACCGCGCGGGCCTGCCCCCGTACACGGCAGCGGCACGCCTCGAACTGGCCCGGGTGCTGGCCCGCCGTGACAGACGGGGCGACGCGGAAGAGTCGGTCGCACAAGCACTGTCAGCACGTGCGACGGCGGAAGAACTGGGGATGCGAAGGCTGGCCACGGCAGCCGAAACCCTGACCGGAGCAAAGAACCTCTCCCCACGGGAAGGCGAGATAGCCCGCCTGGTGGCACAGGGGCTGACGAACAGGCAGATAGCGGCAGCAGTGCACATCTCCGTGCGCACGGTGGAAACACACGTCCAGAAGATCCTGGGAAAGCTGGGCGTGGCGAGCAGGGCGGAAATCAGAGCCCGCCTGCTCTGAAAGAGCGGTTGAGCGGTCAGAACGTGGCGATCGGGTTGACCGGGCTGCCGGACGTACCGGCGAAGCGGACCGGCGCGACCGTGAGGTGGAAGTCCCACTGGCCGAGCTCGGCAGCCGTCGTCGCGCACGCCTCCAGGTCGCAGTTGTCGAGCAGCCACAGACCCATCGCGACGAGACCCACGGCGTGAACCGGCATCAACACGTCGTCGTACCCCGACGGCTGAACGTCCTGCGGGGTGTCGGCGGCGATCAGCGAGACCTGCCGCTCATGGAGCCACGGCAGGCAGGACGCGTGCCAGCCGGCCTGCGTGGCGCCGCCGGTGGCGCCGGCTTCGTGCCGGACGCGGCCGTAGCCGGTCCGCAGCAGTACCGCGTCGCCGGGGCGCACCCGCACACCCTGACGACGCTCGGCCTCCTCGAGATCGTCGGGGAACACGCCCTGCCCCGGTTCCAGCCACGGCACGTCGCGGACCCTCGCGATGTCCAGCAGGACCCCACGCGTGATGATCCCGTTCGCCGCCGCCGTGACGGCCGCCCACGCCGATCCCGTTGCGGCGTCGACCAACGTGTGCGACCGCCCGTTGTACATCGTGCCGTCCCAGTAGATGTGGCACGGCGAGTCGACGTGGGTGAGGGTGTTGCCGTGGAACGTGATGCCGAGCCGCTCGAGCGAGAAACCCCAGCGCCGGTCGTTGCGGAACGTGGCGATCGGCATGTTCTCGGCGCCCGGCATGTCGGCGGCGCACGGGCACGTCGTCGTCGACCGCTCCATGTCCTCCGGTACGGCGATTTCCCATGCGCACGACACGCTCCTGCCGTGACGTACGGCCCGCGCCGCCGCCAGCCGGACCTCGTCGGTGATGTGGTTGAGAGTGCCGAGTTCGTCGTCGTCGCCCCACCGGCCCCAGTTCGACAGCGTGTCGAAGTACCCGAGCACTTCGTCCTGCGTCGGCATCGGTCGCTCCGCGCTCATCCCGGCAACAGTACGCGTCGCCGGTCAGCCGTGCCGGGTCGGCCGACAGATCAGCACCTGCGTGTCCCGGTCGAAGGCTGGGCTCAAGCGGCCATGCCCCACCTTCCCGCACGAATTCGGCGCGCGTCATGGCCGTTGTGCCCTCCCTCCCCGGCTGTCAGTCGATCGCTGTTCCGCAGGTCATGTTGATCTCCGTGCCGGTGATCGTGCGGGCCCAGTCCGATGCCGCGAACGCCGCCACGTTGCCCACGTCGCTCGGGCTCGCCGGGAAGCCGGTGAGAGTCTGGCCGATGACGCTGTCGAGGATCATGTCCCTGTTCGCGTAGTCCACCGGGATCGACTCGACCAGGCCGCTGGTGCGCAACGTCACCACTCGGATCCCGTACCTGCCGAGTTCGACCGACAGCTGGCGGCGCATGGACTCGACCGCGTCGAACGTGACCTGGATGCCGCCGAAGTTGTAGTCGTGCATCGACGGGTTCCGTTCGACCGAGCCGCCGAGAGCCAGGATCACGCCGGACCTCTGCTTGATCATGTGCCGCGCGGCCGCGCGTGACGTGAGGAACTTCGAGCTCACCGCGGTGATCACCGGCCGGATGTAGTCGTCCAGCGCCATCTCGAGCATGGGGGTGCCCTGGATGTCCGTGTCGGCGATGACGTTCATCGTGATGTCGATGCTGCCCGCCAGGTCGGCCACGGCGTCCGCGTGCTCGGTGACCTGCTGCTCGTCCGTCGCGTCCACGGGGGCCACTTCGACCTGCCCGCCGATCCGCGCCTTGGCGTCCTCCAGCGTGGCCATGGTGCGGCACGCCAGGAAGACCCGTGCCCCTTCCCGGACGAAAGCGCTGGCCACCGCTTTGCCGACGGTTCCGGCGCCGTAGATGATCGCGTTCTTGCCCTCGAGCAACATGGTGTGCCTCCCTGGTTGGTCCTGCCCCTACAACCCGGGTCGCACGCCGAACTCATCGCCCGGCCGCGGGAATTTTCTCCGGCAGTCCGTGCGCGGGGAAGTCGGCTTGCAGGAACGACATCACCTCGGCGATCCGGGTGCCGTCGAAGCGCAGCAGATCCAGGCCGGTGGGCAGGTAGCAGTCGTCCTTGCGGGAGTACGTGCCGAACGCCAACTGGCCGTTGGCCACCACGGGCACGAACTTCCAGCGGTAGCGCATCGGGGCCGCCACCAGGAAGCCGAGGATGGCCGCACGCCCCTGGTACCACTGCGGCAGCGGCGGCATGGCGTACTTCGCGTCCTCGGTCAGCATCGCCACGATCCCGTCGACATCGCCGAGCTCCCACGCCTTCGCGTACTGGTCAGCCGCTTTACGCAGCTCAGGACCCGGCTCGACGTAAGCACGCGGCGTGGCGACCTTGCGGGCACGCTGCAAGGCGCTGTTCACCGCGGCGACCGTCGTGCCCAGCTGCTCGGCGACCTCCTGCGCCGTGAACCCCAGGACTTCCCGCAGCACCAGCACGGCCCGTTGCGTCGCGGAGAGGTGTTGCAGCGCCGCGACGAACGCGAGCTCGATGCCTTCACGCGCCAGGTAACCGGCCTCGGGGTCGTCCGGGTACGGCTCCAGCCAGACCGGGTCGTCGGCGGTCGTGAGGTCCGTCGGCAGCTCGCGTTTCGCCCGGTTCTCCAGCAGCGTCAGGCAGCGGTTCGTGGCGATCTTGTACAGCCACGGCCGGATCGTGTCGCCTTCGAACCGGTCGATCGCCCGCCACGCGCGAACCAGCGTCTCCTGCAACGCGTCCTCGGCGTCGTGCACCGACCCGAGCATCCGGTAGCAGTGGGCCCGCAGCTCGCCCCGCAGCGGATCGACCAGCTGCTCGAAGTCACCCTCGCGAAGTCGCACCAGGTCAGGCTATACAGTGCCGCCATGCAGGCGTGGCAGAACTGGCTGGCGGTCCTCGAGTCCCGCGGCTTCGCGCCCCGCGCGATGACGCGGCCACCCGCGTCCGAACAGGACCTCGAAGCGCTGAGCGCGAAAACCGGGGTGCCCGGGGACCTGCTCGACCTCTACCGGATCAGCGACGGCCAGCTGCCGCCGTGGCGCACGGACGAACCCGGTGCGACGGAACTGTTCCCCTGCGCCCGTTTCGTGCCCGTCGCCGAAGCGCTCGAGCTGTGGCAGGAATGGCAGGAGCCGCGTGTTCCGTTCACAGTGGACGCCGACGGCGGCAGTCTCGCCATTGCCGCCACCGGCGAGATCGTGGACATGGAAACAGGCCACGTGCACGCGGGCGGTCTGGTCGCGTACCTGGAGAAACTGGCGAGTTCCCGGTTGGCGACCACCGATGACGACGGGGTTCTGACCTGGGACGTCGTTTAGGTAAAGGACAGACTGATGTCGGCTTGGGAAAGATCATGATGCGGTTACCCATTAGTGACACACGGCTGCCCATGCCGGGTTAGAGTGTTCGCGCTGGAACATGCGACACAACCCCGGGGGGAGACTGGTGAATGTCCGCATCAGATGTCGACGTCGACTCCGACGAGCTGGACAAACGGGTCACAGAATGGCTCGAAGAAAAGATCATTGTGGCTTTCGCCGCTCAGCGAACTGCCTATGAAAGCGCTGAGGCGACCATCAAGGCGCGCAACGAGTACTGGTACGGCGGGAAAGGTGCTACGGGGAGGTTGCAGAATGTCAGCGACATCTTCCTGCAGAACCTCACCACCAGGCTGTGCGAGCTTGCCGATACGCAAGTCGCGTTGACCACCTCGCTGCAACAGTACGCGGCGTCACTGCACGGCCTTGCCGACGCGTATCGCCAAACAGACAACTTGATCGCTGACCGGTTCACCAACATCAACCGCGGTTTCGACGAAGGGGTGTGACGCTGACCATGGTTTCTCCGCCCGGCCGTGATCCTGACGTCAGTCACTGGTCGGTCGTCCCGCCTGTCGACGACCACATGAAGGACGCCGTTGGTGACCTCGCTGCCTGGGTCGACTACCTGCTGACCCCGGACAGTCACGACGGTCCGCGGATCCACGCCTGTCAGCACCCTGGCTGTGACTACGTCTTCCGATGGCACAAACGCGACCCGACGATCGAGAACAACCCGAGCGGCCCGTTGTACACGCACACCGTTGGAGCGAACCACCTCGAAGGTTTCCAGGCCGAATCTGTGCTGCGCGGTCTGGACCCGCACCACTTCTTCTATGCCGCGAGCGCGTTGTCCGGCATGTGGCAGGAGGCACCTGGCGGGATAGCCGCGGTCTACGAACTGCTGTGCGTGAAGTTCTTGTTGAACGGGGCGACCAAGGACAAGGAACAGGACACCTACTTCCTCCAGGAGGTACCGGTGCCTGAAGGTAGAGAAACGATTCGCGATGATCTTGCCTTCATGCGTAAGCCGTGGTTGCGTCCACATGAGGAAAAGGCTTACGTCTATGAAAAGGACATCGTCGATTTCGCGATCGGGCACGAGGCCTGCATGTACGTGCTCGCCGAGGCGCTCGCGAAGTACCGGGCGATCTTCCTTGAGGCACGCAACCACGTCCGCGACCTCATGAATGAGCTCACCGAACGGTTCGACCAGATGCTCAAGGAATCGACAGCGCCCACGCCGGTTTCCATCAACTGGTACGGCCTGGTGTTCACGGGCATCGTCAACGCCGTCATCACCGTGGCCACCGGAGGGCAGAACGCTGTGCTCGCTGGAGCCATCGCGTTGGCCGCCGACGCGGTGACCAAGGTCGATGGTGCCACGGAGATCGAAGGTTCGGACTGGGCAGAACTCTCGAAGTCGTTCTTCGACAAGATGGACAGCATCGGCGACGACGTCTTCATGGCGGTGGGCGACTTGAACAACAAACTCGCCGCACAACTGGACAAGATCAAGGCGGATTGGGGCGCGCAACCACCGGCCGTGCCCGCTGAGCTGTTGCAGTTCGCCAAGTAACTGCGGGACTGCGACTGCTGGCGTCTTGGAAGGTTCATCGGGGTTCTCGACGGACCAGCTTCCCGCTGGACGCACGCGCCCAAAGCCCAGAAGGACTGCACGACCGGTGGAGCACCATCGGCCGTGACGCTGGTGCCAACGTCGGTAGGCGTACCCAAAGGGCCGACCTGGTAGGCCATCCGGGCAAGGCATCGGCGGCGGTGGTCAGGATCGGCCATGATGGCTGTGTGGCATTGATCGAGACTGTTCTGCATGGCGGCCGGGTGATCGACCCGGAAAGCGGATTCGACCAGATCGCCGATGTCGGCATCACCGGTGACCGGGTCGTCGCGGTGTCCACGGTGCCGTTGCGTGCGGCGAGACGCATCGACGTGTCAGGTCTGGTGGTGTGTCCCGGTTTCATCGACCTGCACAGCCACGGCCAGGCGATTCCCGAGCAACGGCTGCAGGCGTTGGACGGCGTGACTACGGCGTTGGAACTCGAAGCGGGTACGACGACGGTCGCCGCCGCGTACGCCTACGCGGCGTCCGAAGGCAGGCCGTTGAACTACGGCTACGCCACATCCTGGGCGCTGGCCAGGATGATCGAGCTGATCGGCGTGAAACCGGATCCGTCCGTGCACGCGATCCTGCGCAACCTCGGCAACCCCGGGTGGCAGGCGCCCGCGTCCAAGGCCCAGCGGGCGCGGATCTACCAGCGGCTCTACCAGGACCTGGCCGACGGCGCCCTGGGGATCGGGATCCTGGTCGGGTACGCGCCGCTGGTCGACCCGGACGAGTTCACGCTGATCGCCGGGCTCGCGGCACAGGCGGGCGTCCCCACGTACACCCACGCGCGGGCGTTGATCGACGCCAACCCGAACGTGCCGGTCGACGGCGCCAAGGAGATCATCCGCGCGGCCGGGCAGACCGGCGCGCACATGCACTACTGCCACGTCAACAGCACGTCGGCGCGGCGGATCGACACCGTGCGGGCCCTGCTGGACAAGGCGATCGCCGAGGGCTCGCCGGTGTCGGTCGAGGCGTACCCCTACGGCGCCGCGTCCACCGCGATCGGTGCGGCCTTCCTCGCCCCGGAGGCGTTGAAGCTGGCCGACCTCAAGCCGAGTGACATCGTGGTCGTGGCGACCGGTGAACGGGTCAAGGACGAGCAACGCCTGCTGGAGTTGCGGGCATCGGACCCGGGCGCGTTGGTGATCGTGCACTTCCTCGACGAGACCGATCCTGCCGACCGCAAGCACCTCGACCGTGCGCTGCTGTACCCCGGTGGGGCGATCGCCAGCGACGCGATGCCGATGACCTGGCCGGGTCCGCCGCCGCCCCCGATGACCTGGCCGTTGCCGCCTGGGACTCTCACACATCCACGCAGCGCCGGGACGTACGCCAGGTCTCTGCGGACGTTGTGGCGTGAGCGCGGTGTACAGACGTTGCCCGAGGTCATCGCTCGTTGTTCCTTGATCCCCGCGCGGATCCTGGAGGACGCGGCGCCCGCCATGTGCCGCAAGGGACGGCTGAAGGCGGGCGGCGACGCGGACGTGCTCGTGTTCGACCCGAACCGGATCACCGACCAGGCCACCTATGTGGACGGTGTCCGGCCGTCGATCGGTGTGGTTCACTTGTTGGTTAACGGCTCCTTCGTGGTACGCGACTCGGCACTGGTGTTGGACTCGTTGCCGGGCAGGCCGGTGCGCGGCTCGATGTCGCGCAGCGCGCCGAACGCGTAGAGCGCGGCCAGCAGACATCCGCCGCCCATGATCACCAGCACCAGCCCGGCGCTGCTGCTCTCGAGCAGGGCACCGACCACCGCGACGCCGATCGGACCCGCGACGAGGGCGAGCGACGAGACGCTGCCGATCACCCTGCCACGCAGGCGTTCCGGCGTGCGTTCCTGGATGAGGACGGCCGTGATCGGGTTGATGGGCGCGGCGGCCACACCGACGAGGCCCGCGAGCACGGCCATGGGGATCCCGGACGGGAACAGCATGATCCCGACACCGGTGATCACCAGGCCCCACACCAGGACCGGCCTGCGACGCAGCTTCTGTGCGACGGCGCCGTACACGATCGCCCCGACGATGCCGCCGATCGCGAACGCGGACATGACCAGGCCGAGCAGCCCGGGGTTGCCGATGCTCTGCGCCTGCGCGGTGAGCACGATGGTGATCGGTGCGACGAACAGGACGAGCAGCATCGCGGTCAGTCCGGCGCCACGCAGCATCGGCTGGCGCCAGACGTAGGTCAAACCCTCGGCCACGGATCGGAGGTAGTGGTCCGGGGCTGCGGTACGGCGCACGTCACGTGGGATCGTCACCCAGGTCAGCACTACGGCGCCGAAGAACATGCCGACGGTGACCCACAGCGTGTTCGTTGCGCCCGTGGTGGCGATGAGCAACGCCGCCAGACCCGGCGCGACGAGGTTGCCGAGCCCTTCCAACGCCTCACCCCAGGCGTTCACCCGTTCCAGCGGCACCTTCGCGTGCTGTGCCACGTCGGGCCGCAGGGCCTCGCGGGCGGCCATGCCGGGCCCGTCGAACAACGCCCCCAAGGCCACCAGGACGGCGATCAGCGCCGTGTTGAGCCCGAGTGTGCTGTCCAGAACCGGCAGCGCGGCGACGGCGAGCGCGCTGAGGATGTCGGCGATGATGCTGAGCCTGCGGCGGCCCCACCGGTCGATCAGCGCACCACCGAACAAAGTGGACAGTGCGAGCGGGCCGAGCGCCGCGGCGGCCATCAACCCGGCGAGACCGGGGCTGCCGGTGCGTTCGAGCACCAGCCACGGGACGGCGATACCCGTGATGGCGTTGCCCGCGACGGACAGTCCGGTCGCCCCGAGCAACCCGATGACGGCGATCATGTCCCGATGCCTCGCATCACGGTCTTCATGACGAGCGCGGGCGCGTCGAGCGGGGCGAGTCGGCCGACGGAGATGGCCTCCCACGCGGAGTAGAAGGAAGCGTCCAAGGTGGACACGATCCACCAGTCCGGCATGTCCGACCGGATGATCCCGGCCTCCTGGCCCCGGCGGACGAGCCGCAGCAGCGGCTCGCCGGTCTGCTCGTAGCGGGCGACGAGGTCGGGCACGTCGTCCAGCCCGATCTGCCGGTACATGAACTCGATCCGCGGCCCGATCGGGATGAGCCCGGCGATGGCCCGTTCCAGGGCGGCCTCGACCTCCGAGCCGGGAACATCGAGCTGCGCGTCGGTCATCGCCTTCTCGACGCGGTCGTACGCGTCATGCGAGAGAGCGACGAGCAGGTCGTGCCGCGTGGCGTACCGTTTGTGCAGGGTAGTGCGGCTGACCCCGGCGGCCTTGGCCACGTCCCCCAGCGAGGCGCTCGGCTTGGCCAGGAGCACCTCGGTCGCGACATCCAAGATCGACTGAACACTCATGTTCAGAACTGTACACCATTGTTCACGGGTGTGCCGGGATTCCTGGTTTCGGGACCGCGACCTGCGATTGTGACGCGCTGTGACGGTATCGACACGCCTGCCGTTCCTGCGTCGGGAGACTCGGCGCCAAACCACGACGGATGCGCGAAGGATCGGGGCTGACCTTGGGAGAGGCGGCGGCCAAGAAGCCGTGGTACCGGACCTACGACGTGAAAGACATGCAGCTTCAGCGGTGGCGAGAACAACGACAACTGGGTTGAAGTGGCCCATCAGGAACCGGATTCGCGGTCCGTGACTCCAAGAATCCGGCATCAGGCATGCTTACCTCCCCCGGCACGACCTGGCAGAGCTTCTGTGGGCAACTGAGCGTTCCTGAACTTCGCACCGCTGTTCTGTCGGCGACCCCCGCCAGGCTGGGCATCGGGGCCCGGAGGCTACCCCCACGCAGGCGGCGTCGATCCCGCCGAGTTCCGCGACACGTTGATCCACCGTCGCTTTCCCGACATCTGGACTTGCCAGGCTGCGGCCGTGCACACCACCGCGGCGCAGGAGCGGGGCCGCAGATTCAACTCCGTCATGGCCACGATCGCGTCCAGGCTGCCGTTCGGGCTCAACCGCATCGTGCCGCCGAGCCTGCTCGGCTTCGCTGTCATCAACAGCTTCACCTTCGGCGTCGACCTCGCGCTGCTCAGCATCCTGCACGGTGTGCTCGACGTCGTGCTGTGGCTGAGCATCACGATCGCCTACGCGTGCGCGTTCGCCCTCAGCTTCGTGCTCAACCGGGCGTTCAACTTCCGCTCACACGCTCCCGTCGGCTCCCAGTTCGGCGTCTACGTCGTCGTGGTGATCGTCAACTACCTCGCCTGGATCCTCGGTGTGGGCAGCGGCCTCGCCGCGCTCGGTGTCGACTACCGGATCGCGCGGCTGGCCGCCGGGGCGTGCGAGGCGGTGTACATGTACGCGGCCATGCGGTGGGTCGTGTTCCGCAAGTAACCGTCCTCAGTGGAGGAACTTGAGGCCCGCGACTCCGGCCACGATCAGCACGAGACACGTGATTCGGCTCACCGACACGGGATCGCCCATCGCGAGCATGCCGTACACGGCCGTGCCGGTGGCGCCGATACCGACCCACACGGCATAGCCCGTACCAACTGGCACGGTCCGCAACGCGTAGCCCAGACCGGCCATGCTGACCACGAGCGCGATCACGAACACGATGCTGGGCAAGGGTTTCGACAGTCCGCGCGACGCGCTCAGCGCCGCGGCCCACACTGTCTCGAACAGTCCTGATATGACAAGCGCCAACCACGCCATGACTACCTCCGCAGTAATGCAACGTCTCCATCACTGCGCCGTCTTCGCGTAACCGGGTACGACGCGCTCGTCCGGGCCGTGCAACCACGGCGATTCCTAAGTTAGCACGGGTAGCGACACCAGGGACCGCAGAATCGGGTTCACCTCCCACTGCAACTCCTCGACCGGCACGGCCAGGCGCAGGCCGGCGAACCACGTCACCAGGCTGCCGATCGCGACCCGCGTTTCCATCCGGGCCAGCGCCGCGCCGACGCAGAAGTGCACGCCGTGCCCGAAACCCAAGTGCTGGTTGTCGGTGCGTGTGATGCCCAGCCGCTCCGGGTCCACGAACCTCGACGCGTCACGGTTGGCCGCCGCGACGACAACGTGCACCATGCTCCCGGCGGGAATGGTGGTGTTCGCCACCTCCACGTCCGCCACGGTGATCCGGGGCAACGAGACCTGCAGCGGGCCGTCGTGCCTGAGCAACTCCTCGACCGCCTTTCGCGGTGCGTCGCACCCTGACGAACGACCTCGCCGAGCACCTCCGGCCGCACTTGTCGCCCGAGGACGTCGACCTGGTCGCCGCGTTCGTGTTCCGCGAGGTGGCCTCGGTGGTGGGCTGGCGGCTGGGTACCAAGTCACCGTTGACCGCGGACCAGGCCTACGAGCGCTTCCGCAGCCGGGTCATACTTTCCTGGTGAACTGTGCCGGTCGTGTCAACAGTGCTTGGCCGCGATCCAGAGTTCCTGCATCGTCTCCAGGTAGACCTCGGGATCGAGGGCACGCAGCCGGGCGGCCATGGTGATCTCCACCGGATGGGTGTGGATCAGGAACCGCTCCTCGGCCATCCCGAGGAGCGCGATGTCCGCGACCTCGCTCGGGTCGAGCGCGTGATCGGCCAGGCCGATGCGGACCGCGCGGCCGACGGGACCGTCGTCCACCTGCCCCATCAGCGGCGTCTCGACCAGGCCTGGGCACAGGCACGAGAAACGCACCCCGGTGTGGCTGTACATCACTGCATACGACTCCGCGAGCGCCAAGGCGGCGTGTGTGGTCACGGTGTACGGCACCGCGCCCGGCGTCATGATCAGCCCGGACGCGGACGCGGTGTTGACCAGGTACCCCTCGCCGCGGTCGATCATGGCTGGCAGCAGTGCGCGCATCGCCCAGACGTGGGACATCACGTGCACGTGCCACTGCTGCTGCCAGCCGTCGTCGGCGACTTCGACACCGCCTGTGGGCAGCGGGATCCCCGCGTTGGAGAAGTACACGTCGACCGGTCCGAACTCGCGCTCCGCCTCGGCGATGAGCCGGTGGATCGCGGGCTCGCTGCTCACGTCGGCGTGCACCGCCAGACCGTCCACTCGCGACGCCGTCGCCCGCGCGCCGTCGAGGTCCCTGTCCGCGACGGTGATGCCGCGGGGGCCCTCCTTGGCGAACCGCTCCGCCAGCGCGGCGCCGATCCCGCTGGCGGCACCGGTGATCAGGACATGTCTGCCGCCGAACTCCATGAGGGTGATTTTAGTGACGTCAACTTGCCGTTGATGCGTCAACTTTCTGCCATTCAGCCGAAGGCCTCGGCCAGCCACCAGGATCCGCCGTCCGACGCGATCCGCGCGTCGACCACCAGCGGCCGGTCTCTCGGCCCGGCCAGCCAGTCCGCGACACCGTCGAGGTCCTCGCCGGTCCGCACGGTCACCGCCGAGCAGCCGAAACCCGTCGCGATCCGGGCGATTCCGGGGTCGGGGAAGGTCACAGTGGACAGATCGGCGTCCGGCCCGAAGTGGTGGATCTCGGCGCCGTACGCGCTGTCGTTGTAGACGACGACCACCAGCGGCAGCCGTAGCCGGACAGCCGTTTCCAGGTCGGCGATGCCCATCATGAAGCCACCGTCGCCGACCGCCGCGACTGGTAGCCTGCCCGGTTGGGCCAGTGCGGCGCCGATCGCGGTGAACAGTCCGAGCCCGATGGACTGGAACGCCTGGGTGAAGCAGAACCCGAACTCGTCCGGCACGGACAGGTACCCGCTGGGGTAGCCCATGAAGTTGCCGGAGTCCACCGCCACGACCCGGTCACGCGGCAGCAGGGCGTCCAGCCGGGTGGTCAGCTCCCGGGGGTCGATGTGCTCGTCGGTGGACAGGTCGGGCGTCGGCCAGCCCGGACCGGCGGCGATCCTGGCATCGACAGCTGGCGTCCGGTAGCCCTCGCGTTTGGTGACCAGTGCGGTGACGTCCGCTGCCGTCTGACCCGCGTCGCCGTGCACGGACAGGTCGACGGGCTGGTGTGGCGTGCCGCCGATGTCGACGTGGGCGACCTTGCCGGTGAGCAGCTTGCCGCGTTGGGTCGTCCACTTGGTGAACGCGCAACCCCAGCCCACCACGAGGTCCGCGTCCGCGATGAGGTCGACGGCCAGGGGAGAGGCGAACCCGCCGGAGATTCCCAACGCCCACGGATCGTCGTGGAACAGGCCGTTGGCCACCGCCGTCGTGGCCAGCAGCGCGCCTGTCCGCGCGGCCAGCTCCCGGATCCGCGGCGCGGCACCGCGGGCACCCCGTCCGGCGATGAAGACCGGCCGGGCCGCCTGGTCGATCATGGCGGCGAGCGACTCGGCCGACTCGTGGTTCGGCCGCACCGGCAGCGGTGGCCGGACGGCGGGGACCGGGGTCTGCGCGGCTTCGAGGTTCTGGACGTCCAACGGCAGGTTGAGCACGACAGTCCGGCGCTCGTGCACTGCGGTCCGGTACGCCCTGACGGTGTCGGCGACGGCCGTTTCGGCGCTGTGCACGCGTTCCGGGGTCGCGCCGAGCGCGGTGACGGCCGCGTCCTGGTCGATCCGGAAGTTGGCCAGCACCGCCGAGCCCGGCGTGTCCGCGGTGAGCACGATCATCGGCGTGCGGCTCTTGGCGGCTTCGGCGATCCCGGTCAGCGCGTTCGTCAGACCGCAGCCCTGGTGCACGGACACCAGCGCGACCCGGCCGCTCATCCTGCCGTACGCGTCCGCCATGGTCGCCGCGCCCGCTTCGTGCCGGGTCGCGACGAACGGCACCCCGTACGCCCGCAACGCGTTCGTCACCGTGAAGTTGCCACTGCCGATGACTCCGAACGCCTGCGCCACACCGAGTTCGGCCAGGGTCCGGCCGACGGCCTCGAAGACCTTCACCGCTCCACCAGCGCGAGGACCCGGGCCGGGCTGCCCGAACCGCCGACGATCGGCAACGGCGACACCACCAGGACCGTCCCGACCGGCGGCAGCGCCTCCAGGTTGCGCAACTGCGTCAACCCGTGCTTGCCCGCGCCGAGCATGTAGTTGTGACAAGGGAAGGGCGGATCGAAGCCGTGCGCCGCCCCGGCATCGGTGCCGACCGTCTCGACGCCGACGCCCGTCAGGACGGTTTCCTCCGCGAGCCACCGCGCGCACTCGGCGGACATACCGGGGCTGTGCGACTCGTTGAGGAAGCTCGCCGCGTCGTCGGAGCGTACCGACCACCCGGTGCGCACGAGCAGCCAGCCGCCGTCGGGGAGCTGTCCGTGCTCGGCCTCCCAGCTCCTGACGTCGTCGATCTGGAGCAGGAAGTCGGGATCGCCCGCGACCCGCGCCGACACGTCGATCACCGCGGCGGGAGCGACGAGTGTCCTCAGCGGAACCTGGGACACGTCATGGCCGTCCTTGCCCGACACCCAGTGCACGGGCACGTCCAGGTGGGTGCCGGTGTGCTCGCCGGTGTGGATGTTGTTCCAGTACCAGGCGGGCCCCCGGTCGTCGTACCGGCTGATCTCCTCCAGCCGGAACGGGATCGTGTTCGAGAACGGTTCGGGCAGCTGGAGGATGGGCGTGCCGGAGGTCAGCGGGGCGGTGAGGTCGATGATCTCGATGCCACCGGTCGTGATCGCGGCGCGTAGCTGGTCAAGCAGACCCATCGTCGTTCCCTTCGTCGGTGCGCAGCCTGGAGTGCACATGCGCGTCATGCAGGCCGTCCGTGTGCAGCATCGCGGCGCGCAACGTGCCTTCGGGCACGTACCCGGCGGTGGTCGCGACGCGGCACGAAGCCATGTTCTCGGTCGAGTGCTTCAAGAACAACCGGTGAAAACCGACGGTGTCGAAGCACCACCTCGTCATCGGCCGCACGGCACGGGCGGCCAACCCGGCTCCGCGCGCCTCAGGCAGCACCCAGTAGGACAGCTCCGCCACGGCCGACACCAGGCTGACGTCCCGCAGACCGATCTGCCCGACGGCCCGGTCGTTGTCGGCGATCGCCCAGCTCGTCCCGGTTTCGTCCCGCCATTCCCGGTCCCACCGGGAAATCCACTCCCCGGCCTCCTCGTCGGAGTCCATCCGGCGGGGATGCCAGCGCTGGATCCGCGGGCAGTCGAACGCCTCCCGTACGACGGGTGCGTCCTGCGCCCGCCACGGCCGCAGGGTGAAGCGGTCGTCGATCGCCAGCACCGGTTGGCGCAACGCGTTCAGCGTGCCTGCGGCCAGGACCGCCGTGAAGAGGACGGGCATTCTTCATGATCGCATGACAGCCGGGGCGGTGACCCTGAACGTGCGCAAGCGACCTGCCGTTGCCGTTGGTCACGGTGTGAGGCCCAGCTTTCGCGCTTGGGCCGCAGCGGCGGCGCGGGTGCGGACACCGAGTTTGCGCAGTATGCGGCTGACGTGGGTTTTCACGGTCTCCTCGCCGAGCACCAGCTGACCGGCGATCTCGCGGTTCGTCGCGCCGCTGGTGAGCAGGCGCAGCACTTCGACTTCGCGGGCAGTGAGCTTCTCCGTCGCTCCCGGCACTGCGACCGGCCTTGGTACGTCGATGTCCTGGAGCCGGCGCAGCAATGTGGCCGCGAAGGGGGAGCGTCGCGCGGCGAGGTGGAGCACGGGTATGGCGGCCTTGCCCTCGACGAGGATCCGGCCGGCGAGCCCACTGCGTTCGCAGTCGGCGAGGGCGGGCGCGGCGACGCGCAGCGCTTCGTCCTGGCGTCCGCGTTCGACATGCAGATACGCCAGACGGATGCGGGCACTCCCGTAGATGTTGACCAAGCGGAGCCTGTCCTCTGCTTCGACGGCCGCACGGAGCAGGTCTTCGGCATGGCGATGGTTGCCTTCGGCGGCCGCGATCAGGCCGTCGAGGGACAGCGTGTTGACCGTGATCACCGTCGCCGAACCTGGTGGTGCGTCGTCCTGTGTTCCCATCCGAGCCAGGGCCTGGCGTGCTTCAGCGAGTTGGCCGCGCAACCACCGCGCGCGACCGATCATGAACCACGCGTTGGGGTACATGAAGGACGCTCGCGTCAGCAGGCCGGCGTAGTGCAGCAGGTCGTCGACGGTGGGTTCCAGGCTGGTCATCGACGCTCCCGACCCGAGAAGGCGGATCGCGACCAGTGAGTATCCGAGAAGCGGCGGCGCGTCACCGAAGCGTTCGTAGCCGCGGAGCACTCGTTGCGCGCTGTTCGTTGCCTGGTCCAATCGGCCCCGGAGCAGGTCCACGGTGGCGGCTATCCCGTCGACCTGCAAACCCGGCAGGCCGGTCGGCAACACCGGGCGTGCCAGTTCTGCGAAGCGCTCGAGGTTGTCGATCCCGCCACGGATGAGGGCGAGAGTCGGCGACATGTGTGCGGCGGCGGTCATGATGGCCGACTTGTCGACGGCCGCGTCCACGGCGGCGCCCAGCGCTTGTTCGGCGACCTCGAACCGGCCTCGGATCTGCGCCAGCCGCGCCCGCATGAGCAACAGTCGCACGTGCAACGTCGTGTCCAGCGAGCCGGTCAACGCCTGCTCGATGAGGTCGTCGCTGGCCGCCACCTCACCCTGCAGGACCAGGCAGTCCGCCAGGCGGGCGGCCACCGCCCCGACGGGCCCGGCGCGTTCGAACGCGCACCGGGCGGCGCCGAGGTCACCGGCTGCGAAGGCGAGGTCACCGGAGAGCACGAGCAGTCCTGGCCGGTCGCGCTGTTGTTCGGGCAGCGAGTCGAGCAGTTCGCGGACGGAGGCGACGCGGCCGAGCCGCAGCAGTTCGGCACCGGCCGACTCCAGCAGTTCGGCGGCGGCTCGCGGATCGCCCGAAGCCAGCAGGTGGCGTGTGGCGGCCACGGGGTCCTCTTCGGCGAGCGCGGCCCGCCGGTGCAGCGCGAACCGTTCGGTGGACGGCCACCTGGCGAGTTGGCGGTGCAGGAACTCCACGAACAGGTCGTGGTAGCGGTAGACATCGGGCCCGCCCTGCTCAGTCAGGAACAGCCCGCGCTCGGCGAGTCCCGCAAGCACGTCGACTGCGTCGTCCCGGCCGGTCACCGTCGCACACGCCGCGGCGGACACGGTGGACAGCACGGACGTTTCGACGAGGAATCGCCGGATCTCGGGCGGTTGCCGGTCGAATACCTCCTCGGCGAGGAACGCGAAGACGTGGGCGTCACCGGCTCGGGGCGGTAGCGCGGCCCGGTCGGCTCCCCACGACGCGCCCAGCAGCCGCAGGCCCGCAGCCCAGCCGTCGGTTCGGTTGTGCACCTGTGCGACCGTTTCGGCCGGGAGACCGAGCCGGAAGGAGCCGTTGAGCAGGGCGTCCGCCTCGGATTCGGTGAAGCGCAGATCGTGCGGGCCGCGTTCGGCCAGCAATCCCCGTGCTCGCAGGCGAGCCAGCCCGAGCGGTGGATCCTGCCGTGTGGTGATCACGAAATGCAGGGGCTCCGGCGCCCATTCGACCAGGAACTCGAGCTGCGCCTGCACTGCGGGGTCGGTGATGACCTCCCATTCGTCGAGCACCACAACGATGCTCGTCGGTGATTCCGTGACGGCGTTCAGCAACGCGGTGGCCGCACGTCGCACAACGTCCTGGCCGCCGTTGTCGGCCAGGACAGCCGTGGACGTGGCGGCGAGGTCCGGGCCGAGAGCCGTGCCGAGTCCGGTGAGGAACCGCCGCGGATCGTTGTCATCCGCGTCCATCGCCAGCCACCGGCAGGTGACGATCCGCGGGCTCATGGCCACCATGGCCGCCAACGTCGTCTTGCCGTATCCGGCAGGTGCGCTCACCACTGTCAGGGGTACCGACAGGACGTCGTGGACCAACGCCGTGACCAGGCCCGCACGATCGACAGCACCGGCCCGCAGCCGCGGGACCACGAACTTCGTGGCGGGGAAGGCCATCTCCCGAGCCTAGATCCCCCGCCGATCCCCCGGATCGGGGACGCCACGCACGGCACCGGAGCCAGATGCTCGGATCATGACCACGGACAACCTCACCACTGTGGAACGAATCTACGACGCGTTCGCTCGCCGGGACATGGACACCATCATGGCGGCGATGGACCACTCGGTCGTCATCGTGCAGGACGCGCCACTGCCGTGGGCAGGCCGCTACACCGGGCACGCCGGTCTGGCGGAGTTCCTCGGCAGGCTGCTGTCGCATGTCGAACTGCGGCTGGACGTCGGAGAGCTCATCACCGCGGGCGATCACATCGTCCAGATCGGACACACCAACGGCCGGGTGCTGAGCAACGGCAAGGAGTTCCACGTGCGGGAGGTGCACGTCTGGAGATTCAGGGGCGGCCTCGTCACCTCGTACGAAGTCCACCTCGATGTCCCGCGCATGCTCAAGGCACTGTCATGATCCCGACCGGGTACTACAAACGCCTTGTGCTCGAACTGTGCCACGCGTGCAACGACAGGCGCGGCCCGGCGCTCGACAAGTTCCTGACACCGGACTTCGTCGACGCGGGAATCCCCGCGCTGCGGCAGGGTTTCATGGGAGCCATCGTGGAAATACTCGGACTTGTCGGCGAGGGGAACACCGTCGTGCTGCGGGCGCGCCTTGCCGGAATCGAGCAGGTGCAGTTCTTCGAAGGACGCGATCGACGCATCGCCACCCGGTATTGCGTCCCCCGCCACATCGATCTCGTCCGTTGACACACACCGGTCGGTGAACGTATGTTCATGAACAGGCGTTCACAGGGGGTGTGATGACAGTCGTCAACACCGCGCAGTCGGAAGCGTGGAACGGGTACGAAGGCAGGCACTGGGCAACGAACGACGGTCGCTACGACGCCATGAACGGCGGCTTCAACGAGTTCGTGCTGCGGCTGATCACGCCGGCGGATCGGGTGCTGGACATCGGGTGCGGCAATGGTCAGCTGACTCGGCTGGCAGCGCGGGCGGGCAGGTCGGCAACCGGGGTCGACCTGTCCGGGCCGATGCTGGCGACGGCCCGGCTGCGGGCGTCCGACGTTCCGGGTGCGGAGTTCGTCCAGGGTGACGCACAGGTGCATCCGTTCGACGCCGGTGCTTACGACATCGCGATCAGCCGGTTCGGAGTGATGTTCTTCGCCGATCCGGTCGCCGCGTTCGGCAACGTCCGCCGGGCCCTCGCACCTGGCGGGAGGTTGGCTTTCCTGTGCATGACGGCATTGCAGGGGACCGATCTCGGCACGGTGTTCGACGCGATGGCCGAGTACCTGCCGTGGCCGACGGGTGCGGACGGCACCGGGCCGACGGCCTTCGCCGATCCCGAGCGGACCGAGTCCGTGCTGACCGCCGCCGGGTTCACGGATTTCGCGTGCACCAGGGTGGCGGCCGACCAGGTGTGGGGCAGTGACGTCGCCGACGCGGCCGAGTTCATCGCTGACTGGGGGCCGGTGCGGTACCACATGGGTCTCGCCGGTCCGGACAACGCCGCGAAGGCCCGGCAGGCGCTGGTCGAAGTGCTGGCGCGGTTCGCGGCACCGGGTGCGGTGACACTCCGCGGCCAGGCGTGGCTGGTTCAGGCGAACGCCTGATGCCGCCGCGGAAAACCTTCGCGGACGGCCGAAACCTCCGTGAACACCTGATCGCCACCGCGGCCGCGCTGATCGCCGAACAGGGCACCGCCGGGCTGACCGTGCGGGCGATCGCCAAACAAGCCGGTGTCGCCGATGGCCTGCTGTACAACCACTTCGCCGACAAGGAGGAGTTGCTCGCGGAAGCGTTGCGTGCGCATGTGCGTACGGTCGAGAGCGGCCTGGGGCCGTTGCCCGAGCCGGGAACCGGCACGATCGAGCACAACCTGGCGGCGCAGTTGACCTACGGCCTCGCCCTGCACAAGGCGATCCTCCCGGCCTTCGCCGGGCTGATCGGCCAGCCCGCTGTCGTCGAACGGCTTTCGCGGACCGAAGACGACAGTTGGCGCGACCGGCTGACCAGGTACCTCGACGCCGAACGGGACCGCGGGCGGTTGCGGCCGGACGCGGACACCGACGCCGCGACCGCGTTGATAGTCGGCATCTGCCACGAGACTGTGCTGTCGAGCCTCCTGCCCTACACGCCCACGACGCTTCCCCCGTCAGTGGACGCGATCGTGGCAACGGTACTGAGCGGAATCGCGTGATCACAGTGTCCGCGAGGGGCCGTATGGCACGTCCATGGCGCCTCGCGCCGGATCAACCTGTACCGATGGGGATGCCCCTGGAGAATCCTCCAGTGAACGCGGCGATCGATGGAGGATCCTCCATAGGCTTCCAGTTCAATGCCTATCGGCCGCCCGTCACCGCGAGCCATTCGGCGTAGAACAAGCCGAGCCCGATCAGGCAGCTGACGCCGCCGAGGATCCAGAGCCGGATGCTCACGCTGGTCTCGGCCCACCCGCCGAGTTCGAAGTGGTGGTGGAACGGCGCCATGCGGAACAGACGGCGCCGCGAGGTGCGGAACACGGCGATCTGCAGCACGACCGACAGCATCTCCACCACGAACAGCCCACCGAGGACCACCATCAGCAGTTCGGTGTGCGTGGTGATGGACAGGCCCGCGACCAGCCCACCGAGCGCCAACGACCCGGTGTCACCCATGATGATCCTCGCCGGTGCCGCGTTCCACCAGAGGAAACCGACACACGCGCCCGTCGCGGCGGCGGCCACCACCGCGAGATCCAGCGGGTCACGCACGTCGTAGCACCCGGCAGTGGCTGTCGGGGACGCGCAGGTGTAGCGGAACTGCCAGAAGCAGATCAACACGTAACTGGCCAGCACCATGCCCGCGGTGCCGCCCGCGAGACCGTCGAGTCCATCGGTGAAGTTGACCGCGTTGGACCAGCACGCGACCACGATGTAGCAGACCACCACGAACCCGATGACACCGAACGACACCTCGGTGATGTCCCTGATGAAGGACAGGTTGACCGACGCCGGCGTCAGGCCGCGCCTGTCCGGGAAACCCAGTACCAGCACAGCGAACGAGATCGTGGCGGCGAACTGGCCGACCAGCTTGGCGGTCTTGGTCAGGCCGAGGTTGCGCCGCCTGCGGATCTTGATGAAGTCGTCGGCGAAACCAACGACACCGAGCGCACTGGTCAGCAGGAGCACGAGAACCGCGGAGGCCGAAGGGCCGTCGCTGCTGACCGCGAGGTGTACGGCACCGTAGCCTGTCCACGTGGCGGCCAGGATCGCCACGCCGCCCATGGTCGGCGTGCCCCGTTTCCGCTGGTGCCCCTGGGGGCCTTCCTCCCGGATCTCCTGGCCGAACCCCAGACTGCCGAACACCTTGACCAGGTAAGGCGTCAGCAGGATCGACACCAGCAACGCGGTGCTCGCCGCGACAAGGATGCTGATCACGCCGTGGTTCCCTCCCGACCGGACGCGTCTCCCCCTTTCTCTGGACGCCTGGGGTCATGATCGGTTCATCGCGGGTGTGCGCCGTCTTGCGCCGTGACCGTCGGTGGCCTGGGTTCCCGCTGACCACACGGAAAGAAGGTCCAAGCACACCCCCGTGGTGCTTGGACCTCCTCACCGCGACACTCAGCGGGAAACCCCGGACTCGACCTGCTCATCAGGCACGCGGGTGCGTGCACCCTGGCTCTGTGGCAACGCCGGTCGACATGCCTAGCGCCGGGACGACTTGATCCGCTTCTGGCCGCTCCAGCCGATCGACGCGATCACGAGGCCGAGCACACCGATCGCGATGCCCGCGACCGGCTGCCATTCCAGCGCCCACCGCATCAGCGCCCAGTTGCCGCCCCAGACCTGGGTGACCAGGGCGGAGCCGAAGCCCTGCACCATCCCGATGATGCCGACGACCTCGAAGGCGATGAACAGTCCCATGTGGATTCCTCCCCGGTTGGATCTTGCCGATGAGCCGACGCTAACACCGGCGAACGGCCGGAAAGCCGTTTGTCGTACCAAGGGATGACCCCGAATCGTCCCTCGGCGGAGTTCAGGGTCGACCGGGGGATCCGCCGGAGGTGCCAGGGCCGGTGATCATGGTCCGATGGTGCCGTTCACGACACTCTTGGGGGAACGGATGCGCCTTCGCGGCCAAGTGTCCACAGTGGTCTTTACCGTCGCGGTGGCCTGTGCGCTCGTCGTGCCGTCGAGCGCACAGGCGGCGACTCTGGAATGGGGCGAGTGCCGGCAACCGGCCACTGCGGGTGTGCAGTGCGCGCGGTTGCGGGTGCCGGTCGACTGGGCGACCGGCCGTGGCGGCTTCGAACTGGCTCTCGCCCGCCGCCAGGCACCGGCTGGCCAGCGGATCGGCACGGTCGTCTACCTGCCCGGCGGCCCGGGTGACTCCGGCGTCGACCAGTTGCGCGGCGGCACCAAGGTTTCCCCCGCAGTCGCTGCCCGGTTCGACGTGGTGACCTTGGATCCCCGGGGTACCACGGGCAGCAGTCCGGTGCGCTGCGACCCGGCGCTGGTGTCCGCGCCGCCGAACGTCAACCCGGACACCGGCGGGCGGTTGACGCAGGTCGTCGAGTACAGCCGGAAACTCGCGGCGAGCTGTCGTGCGGGCACCGGTGACGTGCTCGACCACATCGACAGCTCGGACGTGGCACGGGACGTCGAAGCGGTCCGGGCCGCGATAGGGGCGCGGCAAGTGTCGCTGTACAGCCGTTCCTACGGCACATTGGTGGCACAGACGTATGCCCGGATGTACCCGCACCGGGTCAGGGCGATGGTGCTGGACAGCGTGTTCGACCACAGCCTGTCCGGTGTGAAGTTCCTGGAGACGACCACACGCGGCGTGGAGGACTCGTTCAACGCGTTCGCCGCTTGGTGCGTGGGTGCCACGGAGTGCGCGCTGCACAGCCACGACGTCGGCGCCGTGTTCGACGGCCTCTACCTGCGGGCCGAGCGGGGTGACCTGACCGAGCCGAGCGACCCGGATCGGCGCATCAGCCCGACCGACCTGTCCTGGCAGACCATGCGGGGCTGGTTGTACCGCCCGGACTGGCCAGGGCTCGCGGACCGGCTGGCCAGGCTCGCCAGGTTCCTCCCGGCAGGCACCGCGCCACCCCAACTGCCTGCCACGGCGTCGTTCCCGATGGCGGCGTTCTGCGCGGACCACCGGTTCACCTTCCGCGACGAGCACGACTGGCAACGGCAGTGGGCGAAGCTCAAGACCGTGGCGCCCCACATGCGCACCCACCTGGTGTGGCAGGTCGCGTCGATCTGCTCGGGCTGGCCGCTTCCAGTGACCAACCCGCAGGCCGAGCCGCGTGTGTGGGTGCCCGCGTTGCTGCTCAACAACCGATACGACCCGGCGACGCCATGGGCCGGAGCGGCACACGTGAACAGGACGATCCCGCGCAGCGTCCTGCTCACGCGCGAAAGCGGCGGGCACGGCGTGTATGTCAGCGCCCGCAACGCGTGCGCCGACCAGGCCACGGACCGGTATTTCGTCGACCTGGAACTACCGGCGCCCGGCACGAGCTGTCACTAGGTCCGGCCCGGCCAGCAAAAGCTCGTGAGTGGTTAGCGGGGTTCCAGCCCTGGTAACCACTCACGAGGTTGCCTGTAGAGAGCCCCTTGGGGACGCCCGATGAGCGGCGGACATAGGGTGGCGCCATGTCGAAGAGCCACAAGGTGCGCGGTGGGCGCTGTGACGTGCGCTTCGGCATGGCCGAGCTGATCAGGGACCTCGACCGGCCGGACGGCTGGCTGCTGAGCGTCGACGGGGTCGCCCAGTCGTACGTCGACCTGGACGACCCGACCCACCTGGAGTTCGACTACGTCCGCCAGATCGGCGACGTGATCGACCTGCTACCCGCCGGGCCGCTGACGACAGTGCACATCGGCGGCGGCGCGTGCACGCTGCCCCGCTACATCGCGGCGACCAGGCCGGGGTCGCGGCAGCTCGTGTTCGACCCGGACGAGCAGCTGATCGAGTTCGTCAGGGACCGGCTGGACCTGCGAGCCGTTCCCGCGTTGCGCGTGCGGATCGCCGAGGGCCGGGAAGGCATCACCACCCGTGGCGACGACTCGGCCGATCTGATCGTGCTGGACGCGTTCGTGTCCGCGTCGATGCCGGGCGGGCTGGCGACTGTCGAGTTCGCGCGTGAGATCAGGCGAGTCCTGCGTTCCGGTGGGACGTACATCATGAACGTCTCGGACGGGCCGGGACTGCGGTTCGTGCGCCGGGTGGTCGCGGCCGTGACCGACGTGTTCGAGGATGTCCTGATGCTCGGCGAACCCGGGGTGTTGCGTGGCCGCCGGTTCGGCAATCTGGTTGTGGCCGCCGCCACGTCGGGCTTGCCGACGGAGGAACTGGCGTCCCGTGCCGCGTCCGCGGTGTTCCCGTCCCGGTTGACCGCAGGGGACAGTCTGCGCGAGTTCCACCGCGGTGCCAAGCCGCTCACCGACGCCGATCAGGTGGCCGGACCGACTCCGCCGGAGACGGCGTTCACATAGCCCGGCCAGCTGAGTCCGATGTGGACGGAGTAGTCGCGGTGGGCCGGGAGTTTCCGCCGGTTCCGCACACCTGGCTACGCGGCCACGTCCACTCAATCCGGGACTACGTCCGCTGTGGATTGACAAGTGACGAAAATGCGCGAGAAGAGACACCGGGATCGACGAAAACCGGTCACCGGATGTGTGCCAATGCGGACAGTGGGTACCTGAATGGTACTGGCTAACGCGACCTACTAGGGGTGATAACGATGCGAGCACGTCGGTTGGCGACGGCTGCCGCGAGTGTCCCACTTGGACTGGCGCTCATGGTCGGTGCGGCTGTCGTGATGCCACAGCAAGCTCACGCCGCGACCGCGCCGTGCGCGGCGACCGCGCGGGCATGTCTTGACCTGTCGGACAATCAGGCGTGGCTGATGGACAACGGGAACGTCATCTACGGCCCGGTGCCCGTCACGCACGGCAAACCGGGTTGGCTGACGCCGCCCGGAACGTTCAAGGTGCAGCGGAAGTATCGTCATTACCGCAGCAAGCAGTTCAACGCGCCGATGCCGTACTCGGTGTTCTTCAACGGTGGCATAGCCTTCCACCAAGGAAGCCTGACGCAGAAGTCGCATGGTTGCGTGCACCTGTCCAAGGAAGCCGCCTCGACGTTCTTCCACACCTTGAGGATCGGCGATCAGGTGCAGGTGGTTCCGTAACCGAGGAGCCTTGACCTCTCCTGTCGATCATCGTGATGGCCTCGTCCGTGGCCCGTTCGAGCACGGACGAGGCCTTCGTCTGTTCCGGGTTGTTCGCGTATGACCCCGGCACCGTTGGAGATCCGGCTGCCGTTGCCCGTCGCGGGATCACGCTCGCGGTCGGGGTCGTCGCTTGGCGTGGTGCCCGGTCGATCCGGTGGCGGGTCCGATGTGGATGGCGCACGTCGCACGCTTACACTCCCTCTGATTTAGGCTTGGCTTTCCTAATAGCGAGGTGGCGGTGGGCGGACGACGGCGTGTGCTGGTGCTCGTCGGCGCGGCTGTACTGGCGATCCTCGCGGTCGGGGCCAGTCTCGCGGTCGGCAATCTCGGCATCCCGATCGGTGATGTGTGGCGGGCCCTGATCAGTCCGGACGACACAGCCAACAGCCTCATAGTCCAGTCGCAGCGGATACCGCGGACGGTCCTCGGTGTCGCGGCCGGAGCGGCGCTCGCGGTCGCGGGTGTGCTGATGCAGTCACTGACCCGCAATCCACTCGCCGACCCACGGATCATGGGCGTGAGCTCGGGGGCCTCACTGGGTGTGGTCATCGCGATCACGCTGTTCGGCATCGACACACTGCCCGGCTATGTCTGGTTCGGCATCCTGGGTGCGTTCGCGACCGGCATGCTCGTGTACACACTGGCCGCGCGGACCCGCAGCGGCTCGAGCCCGGTGACACTGGCGCTGGTCGGCGCGGCACTGGACGCGTCGTTCGGGGCGATCGTGGTCGCGGTGCTGACGCTGGACGCCCAGACGTTCGAGCAGTACCGGTTCTGGGTGATCGGCTCCTTGGCCGGACGGCCCGCCGACGTCACGTTCACCGTGCTGCCGTTCATCCTCGCGGGAGTGGTGCTGGCCGTGATCTCGGCGCGCGGGTTGGACGCGTTGGCGCTCGGCGAGGACGTCGCGGTCGGACTCGGCAACCGGATCGCGGTGACGAGGTTCACCGCGGCCGCCGGATCCGTGCTGCTCACCGGTGCGGCGGTGGCCGCCGCCGGGCCGATCGGCTTCGTCGGCTTGGCCGTGCCGCACTTCGCGCGGGCACTGGTCGGCAGCGACCACCGGTGGCTGCTCGCGGTGAGCGTGCCGCTGGGGATCGCGTTCCTGCTCGGCGCCGACGTGGTCGGACGGGTGATCCTGCTGCCGGACGAGGTGCGGGCCGGGGTGATCACCGCCGTGTTCGGCGCACCGATCCTGCTGTTCCTGGTCCGCCGACCGAGGCTGGTGACGGCATGACCCGGCTGGTGGTGCGGCCCGCCGCGAAGGTGTCGTTCACGCTGCACAAGCGCGGTGTTGTCACGGGCGCCGGGTTGCTGGTCGCGTTGGTGCTCGCGGTGGTTGCCTCCTTGGGCATCGGGTCGACGTTCGTGGAGCCCGGTGATGTCCTTCGGGCCCTGTTCGACGTTCCGACCTGGGCTGACAGGCTCGTCGAGTCGAGGGTTCCCCGGATCGTGCTGGCCATGGTGGTCGGTGCCGCGTTGGGCCTTGCGGGCGCGTTGCTGCAAGGTGTCAGCCGCAATCCGCTGGCGAGCCCGGATGTCATCGGTGTTTCCCAAGGCGCTGGGCTCGCCGCCAGCATCGTGATCGTGTCCGGTGCGCCGATCGCCGTGCTGCCTCCGTTGGCGTTGCTCGGTGGGCTCGGTGCCGCCGCGGTGGTCCTGCTGTTCGGCTCGGTGCGGGGCAACCGGTTCGTGCTCGCCGGGATCGCGGTGGCGGTGGCGTTGCGGGCGTTGACCGAGATCGTGATCGTCGGCGCCGCGCCGATCGACGGGCAGCGGGCGCAGATCTGGATCGTGGGGACGCTCGCGGGCTGGGGTTACGACGAGGCGCTGGTCATCGCGGTTGTGATCGCGGTGCTGACGCCCGTGCTGTTCTGGGCTGGGCGCGCGTTGGACACCTCGGCCTTGTCCGACGACGTCGCCGTGGCGATCGGTGTGCGTGTCGGGCCGCGGCGGCTGGTGATGGCGTTGTCCGGGGTGGTCCTCGCGGCGTTCGCGACGTCTCAGGTGGGCGCGGTGGACTTCGTCGCGCTGGCCGCACCGCAGATCGCCCGGCGGCTGGCCAGGGCCGAGCGGCCACCGCTGTTCTGTGCCGCGCTGACCGGTGCGTTGTTGACCGTCGCCGCCGACACCGCCGCGCGAACCCTGTTCGCCCCCAATCAACTGCCCGTCGGCGTGATGACCGCCGCGTTCGGCGGCGTGTACCTGATCTGGTTGCTGGTGCGCCGAAAGCGCTGACGGAAAGGAACATCCATGCGGAGGATCGCGACGCTGCTCGCCGCCGCGCTCGTGCTGAGCGCGTGCGGGACGGGCACGACCCCACCTGGCGGCGACCAGGCGCCCGCGACCGGTGAGATCCGCGCGGTCGAACACGCGATGGGTGAGACCAAGGTGCCCGCGTCGCCGAAGCGGGTCGTCGTCCTGGACACAGACAAACTGGACACCATGTTCAGCCTCGGCATGACGCCCGTCGGCGCCGCGCAGGCCTCGCAGAACACCAAGATCCCGACCTACCTCGGCCAGGGATTCGCCTCGGTCAAGGCGGTCGGCACGACGCAGGAGCCGGATCTCGACGCGATCAGGGCGCTGCGGCCGGACCTGATCCTCGGCTCGAAGTTCCGCCAGGAGAAGTTCTACGACGAGCTGACCTCGATCGCGCCGACCGTGTACACCGACAAGGTCGGGATCACCTGGAAGGAGAACTTCCTGCTCGACGCGGACGCGTTGGGCAAGAAGACCGAGGCGCAGGGCCTGCTGGACGAGTACACGCAGCGGGCGTCGAGCTTGAAGAAGACCACGCAGAAGGTCTCGATCGTCCGGTTCATGCCCGACGAGATCCGCGTTTACGGCCCCGAGTCGTTCTCCGGGATCGTGCTGAAGGACGCGGGCGTGCCGCGCACCGCACGCCAGGAATTGGCGGACAAATCGGACAAGCGGTTCGACAAGGTGTCGCCGGAGCGCGTCCAGGAAGTCGACGGCGACGTCATCTTCGTGTCCGCGTACGGCGAGAAAGCCGCGCAGCGCCAGGCGGAGGTGACCGCGGGGCCGTTGTGGGGCAAGTTGTCCGCGGTGGCCGCGGGCCGCTCGTACGTGGTCGACGACGAGGTGTGGATGCTCGGCATCGGCGTCACCGCCGCCGGCAAGATCCTCGACGACCTGCAGAAACACCTGGCCTGACAGCAGACGAAGGGGCCGCACCCCGGTGGCGCGGCCCCTCTCGCTGTGCCGTCTTCAGGCCGTGCTGACCTAGAAGGCGGCGTCGATCAGGACCACGTCGCTGCTCTGCTGCTGGGCAGTGCCCGCGTAGTTCCGCTCAACCCTGGACTTCTCGCTGGCGTTCGGGTTGACGCTGGTGCAGTTCACACCGCCGGTCGAGCCGGACATCAGCGACGAGCACGGGCCGGGCTTGACGTCCGGCAGGCCGAGGCTGTGGCCCATCTCGTGCGCCGCGATCCGGACCGTGTGATAGCCCTGCTGGACGGCCTGGCGACCCATCCAGATGGTGACCTGGCCGCTCGGGCGGACCGGGCCGAGGGTGGCGCGCGGCCAACCGTTGTCCGCGACGATCCGGATGTTCGCGCGCTGGCCGGGCTGGGCCTTCACGATCCGGACGTTCTGCACATTGGTGTTCCACACGTTGGCGCCGTCCGCGACCGCCTGCTTGAACTCCGCGGCCTGGCTGTCGTCATAGGTGAGGGTGGTGGCCAGCACCGCCGGTGCCGCCGCCGGGGCGGCAGTGGCTGTGGTGGCCGTGAGCGGCAGGACCAGCGCGGTACCAGCCACAACACCGATGAGTGTGCGTCGAAGCACGATCTACTCCTCTGGTTGCATGTTTGCAGGGGTTGAGAGCAACCGTGGCGCCGGGGGTTCATGCCGACGCCATAGCTCGATGTTATGAGGCTGTTCGGTGTGTGCGTAACCCGCCGATAGTTGCGCGATAATCCGGTAGCACCAGGCAGGCACCATCGTGCCCCGTGGCTCGCGCGGTCCCCTGGGGTCAGTTCGTCGACGCGACGGGGCTGATGACGGTCATTCCGGAGTGGACCGCGCGGACGGCCGACGCCAGTTCCGAACCAGTCGAGTCCTTGAGCACGAACCCCGACGCGCCGAGGCCCAGCGCGGCGAGGATGTCCCTGTCCCGGCCGACACCGGTCATCACCAGCGCCCGGGTCGCCGAGTTGATCCCGCGCAACACCGCGAGACCGTCCGTCCCCGGCATGTACAGGTCGAGCAGCATGACGTCGATCGCGCTCAGATCCAGCCCGAACACCTCGTCGCCGGACGCGCACTTCGCGACAACGGAGATGTCCGACTGGGCATTCAGGACGAACGCCAGTCCATCCCGGACAACAGCTTTGTCGTCGACGATCGCCACCCGGATCATCGCAACACCTTAGCCCACGATCGGCGATGGGTGTGCGTTGCCGCGCGATTGGCATGGGGCGGTTGTGTTTGGGCCAATGGGCTGACCATTTTTCCAGTGACGGCCGGGTACCAAGTTTGTTGGATCCTACTTTCCTTGATACGTCAGCAGTTCCCGGACAGTGACGAACCGGTACCCGTCCGCCGTCAACCGGTCGACGATCGGTCCGACCGCGCGCCGGGTCTGCTCCCGGCCCGCGTACATGCCGTGCAACAGGATGATCGAGCCGGGGCGGGTGTCGGCCACGGTGCGGTCGACGATCCGCGCGGTGCTGGCGTCCACGTCCGGGTCGGTGTTCGGCTCGACGTCCCACATGATCGTCCTGCGGTGGTGCTCGGCCAGGTAATGCGGCAACGCCAACAGCTTCTTGCCGTTCGGCGGCCGGAAGGTGATCTCACCCCGGTAACCGGCGTTCCTGATCAGCTTGTCGGTCCGCTCGACCTCGTCGGCGACGAAACCCGGTGACACGAACACCATCCGCTCGTGCGAGTACGTGTGGTTGCCGATCTCGTGCCCCGCCGCCACGATCGCCTTCGCCAGGTCCGGGTGTGCCGCCATGTCCCGGCCGATCAGGTAGAACGTGGCGGGAACCCGGGCGCGGGCCAGGTCGTCGAGCAGCGGCCGCGTGCCTGCCGGGTCGGGCCCGTCGTCGAACGTCAACGCCACCACCTTGGCCGACGTGTCGACCCGGTCGGTGAGCTCGCCGAAGAACTGGAACGACCTCGCACTGGTCACCGCCTGCAACCCGACCACGCCACCGACCAGGACCAACACCGTGACCAGTCCGGCGATCACCCAACGGCGGGCGCGGCGGGACGAGGGAAGAACTCGCACGCGGACACTCTGGCAGGCCGGGTCCAACTGTGTGACACGGGTTGGGCACCGGTGGCCGGGCTATGTTCGAGCTTGCGCCCGGACACGGAAGGAACGCCTTCGATGGACAACACCCGGTACGAGTACTGGCCGTTGATCGACCGCCCGAGACTGGACCTGCCCCACGGTGCCCGGCTGGCGTTCTGGATCGGGTACAACGTCGAGCACTTCGAGATGGGCAAACCGTCGACCAGCATCTTCGACGGCACCGCGATGCTCCGGCCGGATCCGCTGAACCACGGGTGGCGCGAATACGGCGTGCGCGTCGGCGTGTGGCGCATGATGGAGTTGCTGAGCGAGTACGGCATCCGGGCCAGCGTGACCCTCAACTCCGACGTGTGCGCCCACTACCCGCGGATCGTCGAGGAAGGCACCAAGCTCGACTGGACCTGGATCGCGCACGGCAGGAACAACTCGATCTTCCAGACCGGCATGTCACCGGAGGACGAACGCGCCTACCTGACCGACGTGATCACGACCATCGAGGGCAGCACCGGACGGCGACCGAGGGGCTGGCTCGGGCCCGCGCTGACCGAAACCTTCGCGACACCGGACATCCTGGCCGAACTCGGCGTGGACTACGTGCTGGACTGGTGCAACGACGACCAGCCGTACCCGATGAAGGTCACCGGCGGCCGGATGATCAGCGTGCCGTACTCCATCGAGGTCAACGACATCCCGCTGTTCCTCGGCAGGGGATACACCGGCGAACAGTTCTACCAGGCCGTGATCGACCAGTTCGACCAGCTCTACGCGGAAGGGGAACGAACCGGCCGGGTGATGGGCCTCGCGCTGCACCCGTTCCTGGTCAACCAGCCCTTCCGGCACAAATACCTGGCCAAGGCGCTGCGGTACATCACCGGTCACGACGACGTCTGGCTCACCACCAGCGACGAGATCGCCGACTGGTACTACCGCGAGTACTACGACCAGGTGACCAGCTGAGCCAGCGGGACTTCACCGGACCTGCGCAGTGAGCGCAGCCGTGGATCTGGCCTGTTCAGCCGGAACGAGCTCGACCAGCGACGGTAGACCACCCGGCGGTGGCCGTGGTCGAGCAGGTGCCGGGTCAGCAGGTACGCGCTCTGCTCGTTCTCGGTGTTGATCACGTCCGTGCCTGCCACCTGCGGCCTGCCGAGCAGGACCACCGGGACAGGCTGTTCTGAATTGTCACTGCTGGTGATGGGCCAGTGACTCAGGAAACTGTTCGCTGGTCGTACGCCTAGCAGTTCAGCGCCGCGGTGAGGCGTTCGGTGGCGTTGGACGGCAGTTTCCCACCGGCGTTCAGCGTCTCGTTCACCACGGCGCGGAACGCCTCGGCGAACCGGACGTAACAGGGGGAGACCGGCCGGAGCTTCGCGCGGTTGATGGTGTCACGCAGGGCTTCCGCGTACGGGCGCCGATGACGCACCTCGGCGTCCTCGTAGACGACGTCACGCGTGGCGGCGAACCCGCCGCGTTCGAAGAGGATCTGTTGGCTGCGCGGGCCGGTCAGGAACTCGATCAACGCGCGAGCCGCCCGCGGCCGTTCGGACTTGCTGGACACGGCCAGGTTCTGCCCGCCGAGCACACTGGGCCCCGGCAGCGGCACGACTTTGAAGAACGCCGTCTGGTTGGCGTCGTCCGAGGTCAGGCTGTCCAGGTTGCGGTAGGCCACCGGCCAGTTGCGCATGAACGCGACTTTGCCTTCGGCGAAGGCGTTCATGCTGGCCGTCTCGTCCTGATCCCGTGCCTCCTGCATAATCACGCGCGGGTTGGCGTCGGACCGCAGCCCGTCGGCGAGCCTGAGCAATCCGGCCCGCGCCTGGGGCGAGTCGATCACGACCTTCCCGTTCTCGTCGACCACCTCGCCGCCCTCGTCCCAGATCGCCTCGAAGCCGTTGACGACCAGCCCCTCGTAGTCCGCCAGTTGCGCGGTGTACCCCGCCACCAACCGGCTGTCGTGCGGACCGCCCATCAGCCGCCGGGTCTCGTTGACGATGTCCTTCCACGTGGACGGCGCCTTCACGTCAGGGTGCCGGTGGTACAGCAGGCCCGCGTCGGTGTTGAACGGCAACGCCCACAGTTTGCCTTCGTGCCAACAGGTGCGCAGCGGGTTGGCCATGAAGCCCGATGTGTCGGCTGCGGGCTCGTCCAGTTCGGCGATGTAGTCGCGCTCGGCGAACTCCGCGGTCCACGCCGCGTCCAGGTTGTAGATGTCAGGTTTGCGGGCGGGGCCCTGCGCGCGTGCGACCATCTCGCTGTACTGGTCGTCGGCGCCGAGCGCGAGTTCCTCGATCCGGGCGGGGTGGTCCGGGTGCGTCTTGTTCCACTGGTTGACCAGTTCCTGGCGCTGCCCGCCGTTGCTCTGGTCCTTGCCGGAGATGATGACCAACGGGCCCTTCTCCAGCCCTGGCGCCCCGGACTCCCACGGCCGGACCACCCCGGCCGCGACCAGCGCGCCGACCACCAAGGTCGCCACCGCGCCCAACCCGAACGACGACCACTTCACCTTCATCGATGACCCTCCCCAGTCCCATCGCGCCCAGTCACATCCAGCCCAGTCACATCCAGCCCACTCACATCGCGCCCGGTCAGACCGAACGCAGCAGTTCGGCCAGGTCCGCCTGCAGCGTGGTCACGCCCACCTGGCGGCAGGAACCGCCGCTGTGCCCGGTCACGTCGATCAGCACCTGGGTGCCGCAACTGGCCTCGCCGAACGCCAGCACCAGCACCCGCGCACCGGCCAGGTCGGCCAACTGCTGCGGCGACACGTCGTCGACGTTGTTGCTGCCGTCGGTCAACAGGACCAGGACGCCGTCTTGCCCGGCCGCCCGCGCACCGTCCAGGATCGCCCGGTGCTGCGGGGTGTTGCCCACGGGCCGCACCCGGCCGATCGAGTCCTTGTCGACCGGCAGCACGCCCAGCGTCGCCGAGAAGACGTGCAACGACACCTGAGCCCGTTTGGCCAGGTTGTCCTGCTCGGCGAGGATCGCCTTCACCGCCAGGCTGTACCGGGTCTCACCGCCGACGCGTTGCCGCATGGACCCCGAGGCGTCCAAGGAGACGACCACCCGGCCGGTCCTGCGGACCGTGTCCTTGATCCCGGTCATCTCCTCGGCCACGCCGGGCCCGGGACTGGCCTGCCCGGAGACGTAGTTCGGCGGCCCGCCGGGGACCACGCCGTTGGCCATCGACACCGGCTCCTGCAACGGGGTGCCGGGCGGCGGGCGAAGCCGTTGCAGCACAGCCGCCTCGGCACCCGCCGCGCTGGTCAGCCAGGTCCGGAACGCGACGGCGGCGTCGCGTTGACTGGCGCTCCGCGGCGCTTCCGACCACGTCAGCAGCGCCAACGGCCGGTCGAAGCTGTACGTGTCCGACGGGTACAGCGCCCGCATGCACGCCGGCGGTCCATTCGGGACATCGCAGCCCCTGCCGCTTCGGTCCCGCACCGACTGGTTGTACCGGATCAGGTCCGGCTCCGCGAGCACGAGCGCCGCGCCCGCCGTGCCGAGCTCACGTTGCTTGCGCAGCAACGCGTCCACGTCCGCCCCGGACGGGTACTGGCCGGACTTGGTCGAACTGTCCACCCAGGCTTCGAATCCCTGTGCCCACGCCGGGTTCTGACGCAGCTGGACCCGGCCGTCCTCACTGCCGTAGATCGCCACCGTTGCCAGTTCGCCGACGGTGGACGTGACCGGTCGCGCCAGGCCGACTCCGGCCGCCCGCAGTTTGTCGACCAGGGTTCGCCACGTCTGGCCCTGCCACGCCTCGTCGGTCAGCTTGATCCCGGTGTGCGCGGGCACGGCGAGCACGATCGGCGACGACCCGAGCGACGGCGTCACGTCCATGACCGGACCGAACCCGGTCATCTCCTTGGAGTTCTTGACCGTTTCGACATGCATCCCGTTCTCGGGCAGCCAGATGTCCGGTCGTGGTCCGTCCTCCAGGTACTCCGCGCTCCACTCGGCGCCGAGGCCCGCCATCGCACGCTTCGCGGGCAACGCGAAGACGTGCACATCCGCCGGGCGGCACGAACCGTCGCGCTCGGCCTCGGCGTCCTCGAACCGACCCGCGAGTGCCCGGTACGGTGCCAGCAGTTCGGGCGTGGTCAGGACACGGACCTGGGCCGGCGGGTCACACCCCCCGAGCCTGATCCTCGGGATCCCGGGTACCAGAACGAACGCAGCGCCGCAGGCGAGCGTGACGACGATGGCGACCGCGATGATCCGCTCGTGGGGCAGGTCGAGCAGAAACGCCGTGATCACCTCGACCAGCCCGGCACCGACGACGGCGAGGAGCAGCGCCCCGACGACGAAGATGATCCAGCTGACGACGCCTTCCGGTGGATCGGTCACGACGGCGACGATGATCGTCCCGACGGCGATGAGCACGCCGTTGATCATCTTGGTGCGGCCTGGTTCCTTCTTCGGAACTTGACCGTTCATCGTGACAGAGTCACCTCCCCGGCCAGACACCCTATGGTCTCCGCCGGGGAGGTGTCCCGCGTTCTGCGGTATCCGGCCGACAATCACTCAGCAGGACTAACGAAACGTCCCTCCGGTGACATCGGGGCGGTGGCTCAGTGGTGGCGCCGGGGCTCGCCCTTCGGGTGGACGATCCGGTCGCTCGACACCCTGGGGCGCAGGTGCTGAGTGGCGGCGCACCGCTCCTGGCCGGGGCAGCCCGCGAGGAGTTTCACGGTCGGCGGCGCGACGATCTTCTGCGGCGCCTGTTTCGCGCCCTGGGGCCACTGGATCGACAACGCCATCGACGAGGAGTTGTTGGTGTAGTCGCTCTCCAGCAGGGTGCGAGTCGAGTTCACCGTGTTGACCAGGTCGTACGTGCCGGACGGCATGCTCGTGATGTCCAGCCACTGGAAGTCCACGTCGTAGCGGTAGTCGTCGCCCTGACCGACCGAGATGCCGACCTTCACGTCCGTCGCCCCCGGGGTGTCGAACGCGCACCTGTTGTCCCGCAAGTACTCCGACAGCCGGTACTCCGGGGTGTCGGCGACGCGCGGCGCGTTCGGCAACGTCTCGTTCGCGTCGTTGGCGTAGCGGTCGCCGAGGCAGAAGCCGTTCTTGCGGTCGCGCACCACGGTCCGGCCGTCCGGCGTGCGCAGTTGCATCTGCTCGAAGCCCATCAGGTGCCAGTGCCGGTGCATCGGCGCGGGTTCGTAGTACATCGAATTGTTCGTCTGCTGGCGGGCCTCGGTGTAGGACACCGGGATCTGGCCGTGCCTGCCCGCCTGGAAACCTTGCCGGACCTCCATGGTGGGGGAGTTGACCGCCCTGCGGCCGAACAACAACAGCGGGCCTTGCCCGACGTTCTCCTCCGCGGTGGTGAACCGCAGCCGGACGGCCTTGACCGGTTTGCGGAGAACGATCCCCGCCCCGATGCAGTCCCCGTTCGGCGCGTCCGCGTCGGCGACCATGCAGACGTCCCAGTCCTCGCACTCCGCGGGATCACCCGTGTAACCGCCGTGGCACCCCGGTGGGGCCTGCCGCAGATCCGGCATCAGGAGTTGTTCGCCCGCACTGGCCGGGGGGATGATCACGACCGCTGCCAGCAACGCCACCGCACCGGCGACCCAGGACCTCATGCGGCCACACCATAAGTGATCATCCACTCGGAACATCCCGTTCGGACGCAGATACACCCAGCCGTGTGACAACTACACGTGTTCGGCGTCACGCGCCGGCAACCAGAGCGCGGCGAGCACCGCCGTCACAAGCATCACGGCGGCGCTCACCCCTGCCGCGGTCGCCAGACCGTCGAAGAACGCGGACTTGCCCGCCTCGGCGATCGTCCGGCCGCCCAGCCGAGCGGCCATCACGCTGCCGAGGATCGCGACCCCCAGTCCCGCACCGAGTTCGAAGGACGTTTCCTGGATCGCGGCCGCACCACCGGCTCGCTGCGGCGCGACGCTTGTCATGATCGCTTGCGAGCCCGCGGTCGCCGCGATGCTGGCCCCCACCCCCATACCGATGAACCCGATGACGATGACCACCCGGTCGGCGCTCCCGCCGAGCAGGGTGAACAGGCTGAGGGACACCGCGATCAGGCCGAAGGCGCCGGACAACGCCATCCTCGTGCCCAACCGCCGCACGATCGAGCCGGTCAGCGGCGAGGCGACCAGGCTGGCCAGCGCCAACGGCAGCAGCCACAGCCCGGTGGCCAGCGGCCCGAAGCCCTCGAAGACCTGGAAGTACTGCGTCAGGAAGAACACCACGCCGAAGAAACCGAAGAACGACAACAACACCGACAACGTCGCCGCGGTGAACCGCTTCGCCTTGAACAACGACAGGTCCAGCAGCGGGCTGGCCAGCCCGCGCTGCCTGCGCACGAACACCACGCCCAGCGCCACCCCCGCGACGAGGACCGCCACCGCGCTCGCCGATCCGTGAGTGGCCAGTTCCTTGATGCCGTACACCACGCCGACGACGGCCGCCATCGACAGCAACACGCTCAACGGGTCGAACCTGCCCGGACTGGGGTCACGCGACTCCGGCACGTGCGTGATCGTCAGCGCCACGGCCACCACGATGATCGGCAGGCTGGTCAGGAACACCGATCCCCACCAGAAGTGTTCCAGCATCGCACCGGCGATGATCGGGCCGATCGCCGCGCCCGCCGCCGCGGTGGCCGTCCAGATGCCGATCGCGAACGAGCGTTCCCGTTCGTCGGTGAACACCGTCCGGATGATCGACAACGTGGCAGGCATGATCATCGCCCCGCCGACGCCACGCAGGACCCGGGACGCGAGCAGCACTTCCGTCGAACCCGCGAACGCCGCGACCACCGACGCGGCGCCGAACAGCACCATGCCGGCGACGAAGAACCGTTTGCGCCCCAGCCGGTCGCTCGCGGTACCCGCCGTGACCAGCAGTCCGGCCACGACCAGCGAGTAGAGGTCGACGATCCACAGCATGCCGGTCGCGGTCGGTCGCAGCGCCGCTGCGATCGCGGGTAAGGCCACGGTCAGGATCGTGTTGTCCATCGCCACGAGGAGCAGCCCGGTGCACATCAGTGCGAGAACGAGCCACCGATTCTCTCGTATGTTCATACCGTATGACCGTACAGTACGGCCGTGAGTACAGTAACCCCATGAGCCCACGACGAGCCGGCGGCGACAAGCGGGCGGAAGTCCTCAACCACGTGGTCGAGGTGCTGACGGAGCGCGGCTACGACCGGACGCGGTTCACCGATGTCGCCAAGGTCGCCGGTGTCGCGGTCAGCACACTGCAGTTCTACTTCGGCTCCCGCGACGACATGCTCGTCGAAGCGTTGCACTTCTCGTGCGCGCGGGAGGTGGAGCGGCTCGCCGCGATCGAACCGGACGCGCCGCCGTGGGAACGGCTGGTCGCGCTGGTCGAGCACTCGCTGGACCCGAGGGACGAGGGCTTCTGGCGGGTGCTGCACGAGTTCTGGTACGCCTCGATGCATGACGAGGAACTGCGGGCGCACAGCGAGAAGCTGCAACGCGACTGGAGCAGGCCGTTCGCCGACGCGATCACCAGGGGAGCCGAGACCGGTGACTTCAAGATCGGCGACGTCGGCAATATGGTGACGCTGGTGGTCGGCATCACCGACGGGTTGATGCTGCCACAGGTGCTCAAGCACAAGTACTACGACGTGGACGGCTTGCGGAAGCTGACGCTCGACGTACTCGCCAAAGCACTCGGGGTTCGATGACTGACTGTTCGACAACTGACTGGGGGTCAGATGACTGGGGTTCAGATCTACGACGAAGGCTACCGGCGGTGGCGGGCAAGCACGAAACACTGCGCGCTGTTCGGTGCCGACATGCCTGCCGAGATCCAGCCGTTCTCCTTCGTCCCCTTTGACGGCATGGAGTTCGTGTCCTCCCTGCTGGAGTTGCCCGCGGGCGGGACTCTGGTGGACTTCGGGTGCGGCCGGGGCGGACCGGGGATGTGGCTGGCGGCGCGAGCGGGCGCGTCGGTCATCGGTGTCGACAGCTCGCGAGTCGCGATCGACGACGCCAACGCGCGCCAGCACGACTTCCCTGGCCTGGTGTCCGGGAAGTTCGTAGTCGCCGACGTCGCCGACACCGGGCTGCCCGACCACTCGGCGGACGCGGTCGTGTCCATCGACGTACTGCAACTCGTGCCGGATCCCGCCGCGATGACCAGGGAGATCGCCAGGGTGCTCAAGCCGGGCGGCCGGGTCGTCGTGACCACATGGGAGGCGTCCGGAGCGATGGACAAGCGGTTCCCACGCGACGTCCGCGGCCTGTTCGACGGACTGTCCGATGTGGAGATGCACGACCGGCCGGGGTGGCTCTCGAGGCAGATCGCCATCTACGAGCAGGCGATCGAGGGTGACGACGGCAGCGACGCCGCGATCGCCGACCTGGCCGCCGAAGCACGCAAGCAGTTGCCGTACCGCGACGACATGCGGCGGGTGGCGGTCAGCGCGGTACGACTGTGACCTTGCCTGACCCCACGGGTGCCGACACGGGGTGAACAGGTAGACAGGACCCATGCGGATTCTGTCGGAAGAGCAGTTGACGACGGTCCTTGCCGGTGTCGGCGGAGTCCCCCGTGTCGTGGTCAGCGGGAACTTCGCCACACCGGGCCGGGCGCTCGGCGTGCTGGACAAGGCGCTGCCGGAGTACCGGTTGTTCGCGCTCAACGCCCAGCCCGGGGTGCCGGACCGGGACGGCGTGGCGCTGGAGACGCCGTTCGTCGGGCCGGGCATGCGCGGCCGGGCCGGGTTGCGCTACTTCCCGTCCCGCCTGTCCCTGGTGCCGCACCTGCTCAAGCAGACGTTGCCGCCGGACATCGCGCTCGTGCACACGTCCACCCCGGTCGACGGGACGGTGTCACTCGGGACGGAGGTCAACATCCTGCCCGCGGCGATCGAAGCGGTCCGCGCCCGGGGCGGTCTGGTGATCGCCCAGATCAACCCGAACATGCCGTACACCTACGGCGACGCGGTCCTGACGTTGGACGAAGTGGACTACGCCGTCGAGGCCGACGAGCCGCTCGCGTCACCCGCGCCCCGCACGATCAGTGACGTGTCACGGGAGATCGGCGCCCGGGTCGCCGCACTGGTCGACGATGCGGCCACCCTGCAACTGGGGATCGGCGCGGTGCCCGACGCCGTGCTCGCCGCGTTGACCGCCCGGCGCGGCCTGAAGGTGTGGTCCGAGATGTTCAGCGACGGTGTGCTCACACTGGAACAGGCGGGTGCACTCGACACCGACACCCCGCTGACCGCGTCCTTCGTGTTCGGGACCGCCGAGTTGTACGCCTTCGTCGACCGCAATCCGCGGGTTCGGTTGCTGCGCACAGAGAAGACCAACGACCCCGGCCTGATCGCACGGCAGCGGTCGCTGGTGTCCATCAACAGCGCACTGCAGGTCGACCTGTACGCGCAGGCCAACGCCAGCCGGGTGCGAGGCAGCATCCACTCCGGATTCGGCGGGCAGACCGACTTCGTGGTCGGAGCGCTGCACTCGCCCGGCGGACGAGCTGTCATCGCCCTGCCGTCGTGGCACCCCAAGGCGGACGTGTCCACAGTGGTGCCCAGTCTGGCCGGGCCGGTGACCTCGTTCCAGCACAGCTACATCGTCAGCGAACAGGGCACCGCCACCATCTGGGGCCACGACGCCACGGACCAGGCCCAGCAGATCATCGACCACGTCGCACACCCGGACGCCCGCGACGAACTGCGCGACGCAGGCCGCCTACTGGGATTCCCCCTGCGCTGAAAGGACGACCTTGCCGCGGAACTCGCCCGCCTCACCACGCCGGTGCACATCCGCCATAGCCGTAAGCGGATAAAGCCCGGTGACGTCCAGTGTGACCGCACCGGCGTCGACAAGTCCGACCAAAGCGGACAATTGATCGCGGTCATAGCGCATCACGACATGAGACGAAGGCACGTCGGCCCGCACCGGCGCCGCCGCGGAGATCACCCGTTCCCTGGCCGGAACCGGCCACGGCGGCGGCGTGCCGACCAGGTGGATCATCACGTCCACCGGCTTGTCCGGCACGGTCGTGGTGTAGTCGACAACCTCGTCGGCGCCGTACCGCAGGACAGCTTCGGTACTGCGCGGGCTCGCGGTGGCGATGACGTACGCGCCCCGGTGCTTGGCCAGTTGGACGGCGAACCCCCCGATACCGCCGCCTGCGCCGTTGATCAGCACTGTCTGACCGCGCCGGACGTGTGACACGGTCTGCCATGCGGTGAGCCCGGCGACCGGGATGGCGGCGGCGTGCTGGAGGGGAACGGTTTTCGGTGCGGGCACCAGACGGTCACGTGGCGCGATGGCGTACTCCGCCGCGGCGCCGCTGTCGACGAACCCGATCACCGGCTCACCGTCCACTTCGCCCGCCAGGTCCCAGCCGAGGGTGTGCGGCAGTGCGAGGTCGAAGACGCCTCGCCGGACCGCGACCTCCGTCGGGTTGAACGAGGTCGCGGCGACCTTGACCAGGGCTTCGCCGTCGCCGTCGTCGGTGGGGGCGGGGACGGGGACGTCGATCTCGTCGATCCGGATCACGGACGGCTCGCCGTACCGGTGGATTCGTGCGGCTTTCACAAAAGTGGACCCTAGGTCCGCGAAATGAGACGAACCATGGGTTGGTGTCTTCGTTTCATGTGAGATCGTCTCGGCCGTGGACATCCTGAGCGACGTGATCGCCGTGACGCGGACCGGGCAGCCGGTGTCCTACAAGCACACGTGGCGGGCGCCGTGGCGCCAACAGTTCGACGAGGTGCCCGGTGCCGCTGGTTTCCACGTCATCCTGCAAGGCACATGCTGGCTCGCCCGGCCCGGCCGACCAGCCCTTGAGCTGCGCCAAGGCGACGTTCTGCTGCTCTCACGCGCCCAGCGCCACACCCTGACCGACCACCCACCCGGCGGCGAGCCGCAGCCCACCGGCAGCCAGACCGTGTCGCTGTGCGGCGCGTACGAACTCGACCCGGCCCGCGCCCACCCGCTGTTGCTGACCCTGCCCGACACCATCCACCTGCCCGCCCGGCTGGGCATCGACCTGCGGCTGGCCGTGGACCTGCTCAGCGCCGAACTCACCGATCCGGGACTGGGATCGGCCGCGCTGGTCCCGGCTTTGCTGGAGTCGTTGTTCGTGTACATCCTGCGCACGTGGTTCGACACGGACGACTCCACGGCCGGGTGGACGGCTGCCTTGCGCGACCCCGTTGTCGCGGACGCCTTGCACGCCATGCACGAGCACCCCGCACACCCATGGACGGTGGCGAAGCTCGCCGCCGAGGCCGGGCTGTCCCGCGCGCCCTTCGCGCGGCGGTTCACCGCCGCCGTCGGTCAGCCGCCGTTGACGTACCTGACGTGGTGGCGGCTGACCGTCGCGTCCCGGCTGCTGCGGGAGACCTCACAACCGCTCGCCGTGATCGCGGGCGAAGTCGGATATCTCTCCGAATTCGCTCTGGGCGCGGCGTTCAAGCGGCAGTTCGGCATGCCGCCGGGCAAGTACCGCAGGGCCCTCGTCGGGAAGTTCCCCGGAGAGGCAGAACGCCTCGTGGAGACCACCTAAGACCGCACCTTCCGAGGGGTACTCAGCGGTCAATGAACAGTTCGCCCATCGGAATCACCGCGCTCGGGCACAATGAGGGAAAGAGCCAGTGAACGGAGTGAGTGGGATGACCGAGCCGGACCCCAGGATCGTCGACGCGGAGATCGTCGAGGAGCCGGTGCAGCCGGTGCCGCCGGTGACCCAGCCGCAGTTCGACTACACCGACGGTGGCGTGCCCACCTTCGACTACGTGCGCGACAAGATCGAGAACAAGTTCTCCACGTCGATCGGTGCCAACGAACTCGCCGAGGCCACGCCGGAGGGCAAGACGGTCGAGCAGCAGATGGCCGACCGCGACCAGGCGGGCCGCGACAAGCTCGAGGAGATCCGCAGGCAGATGCGCGGCGAGTAGCAGGGGTTTTACGTCGCGGGTAATCGACGGCATTCCCTGGCTCGATCAGGATGAGCACATCCGGTTCGAGCAAGGAGAAGATCATGACCGCCTACGGCATCGCCCACCTCCGCCAGGCCGGCCCGCTGCACGACGAGGTGTACGAGTACCTGGAGCGCATCCAGGCCACAATGGACCCGTTCGGTGGCCGGTTCCTGGTGCACGGCGGTGCGATGGAAGTGCTGGAAGGTGTCTGGCCCGGCGCGGTCGTGATGATCGAGTTCCCCAGCATGGACGTGGCCCGGCAGTGGTACCGGTCACCGGCCTACCAGGAGATCCTGCCGTTGCGGGCCGACCACCTGGTCGGCGACCTGGTCCTGACCGAGGGCTGCGGGCCCGATCACGACTCGGCGCAGTTCGCGGCCGACCTGCGCGCGCTGGCGACGTCCACCTGATCCAAAGCGCGCACGGGGCTGCGACGGACACCTGGCGCACTCTAGAACCGGTAGCCGAGGTCCAGCAGCTCGTTCACCGGCGGGTGGTCGACCAGCCGCTGGTGGAAGTCCCGCGCGGTGCGCCGGATCGCCAAGGCCCGTTTGACGATCGGCCACATCCCCGCCGCCAGCACCACGACGATGACCACCCACATCAGCACCACCGGGGCCAACGGATCGGACGGGGAGAACAGGAAACGCAGATAGCCGATCATGGTGAGCAGCCCGAGCAACGCCAGGACCACCAACGCGAAACCGATCTTGGACATCGCTCCGGCGGTCTGCAGCGCGGACACCAGCCGCCGGTCGCGCACGTTGACCCGTTGCGACCAGCACCAGTCGCAGTACGGCAGACCGATCTGCTGGTCGGGTTCGTCGAGCTTGGTCAGCACGACCACCATGGGTCTTCGTGCGGGCCGCGTCCCGCACGACCAGCAGATCATCCGCTTCCAGCGGTCCGGTCTGCGCCGGGTCGCCGTGGTCGTGGGGTGCGTCGCCGGTTTCGTCTCCGTGCGGGTCGCGCGGATTTTCCGGTACGCGTACTGGATCCGTTGGAAGGTGTCGGCGTTGCCGCCGTTGTCCGGGTGCGCGCGCCGCACCAGCTTCCGGTACGCCGACCTCAGTTCGACGTCCGAAACCGACTCGCGTACGCCGAGAATGGCGTAATAGTCGACATCCGGCACAGCTCAGTACAGTACCGCCGGGCGCGTCACCCGAATGTGTCACTTGGCACGCAGCAGCCACACCAAGTACGGGGTGCCGATCAACGCGGTGACCACGCCGACGGGAACCTCTGTCGGCGCGAGCAGCGACCGGCCCACGGTGTCCGCCGCGACGACGAGCACCGCGCCCAGCACCGCGGCCATCGGCACCAGCCGGGTGATGCTCGTGCCGACGATGCGCCTCGCCAGGTGCGGTGCGACGAGCCCGACGAACCCGACCGTGCCGACGGCCGCGGCCGTCCCCGCCGCGAGGACCGCACCGCCGCCCAGCACAAGCATCCGTGTCCGTCCGACGGCCAGGCCAAGGCTGCGCGGCAGGTCCTCACCGAGCGCGAGCATGTTTACCGCACGAGCGCCGATGACCAGGAGGACCGCGACCACTGCGGGCAGCAGCAACCAACCCAAGGCGCTGATGTCCCGTGCGTACGTGCTTCCGGCGAGCCAGGTGAGCGCGGCGGTGATGTTCATCTGGGAGCTCACGACCATGATGTTGACCAACGCCGTTGTCGTCGCCGCGACGCCGAGTCCGATGAGTACCACTCTGGTCGGGTCGAGCTGGCGGGCGATCAAGATGACCAACCCCAACGCGAGCACGCCTCCGACCGTGGCGGCGACCGGCAGAGCGGCGACCGGCGCGGTGGGGACGACCAGGATCATCAACATCGCACCGGCCGAGGCCCCGCCGGTGATACCCATGAGCCCGGGTTCGGCGAGCGGATTGCGTACCACCGACTGCACCGCGACACCCGCGACAGCCAAACACGCGCCCGCCGCGGCCGCGACGAGCAACCGAGGCAGCCGGAACGACACGATCGCGTTCGCCATCTCCTGCCCGGAGCCGGTGAGCGCGGACGCGAGCTGGCTCCAGCTGATGCCAACGTCGCCGACTCGCAGCCCGACGACCAACGCCACCACAAGCACCACGACGCCCACCGACAACGCCATGACGAAACGGTTCTTGCGCGGCTGTGCCACGGCGACAGCGGCACCGCGATCATCGTCGCCGGTTGTCACACGTCGAGCGAGGAAGATGAAGATCGGACCGCCGACGAGCGCGGTGACCACGCCGACGGGCAGTTCGCTGTAACCAGCCGACACGGGCGACACGATCTGCGCGGCGGCGTCCGCCACCAGGACGAGCGTGGCGGCTACCAAGCCGGACAACGGAACCAGCAGCGAGTGACCGTGAATTCCCAGCAGCCGCACGGCGACCGGCGCGATCAGGCCGACAAACCCGATGGGGCCGGCGACCGTCACGGCCGCGGCGGCGAGCAGCACCGCCAGCAACAAGGCGGCGGGACGGATCCGGCTCACGCGTACGCCCATCGCCTGCGCGGTCTCGTCACCGAGCGACAGCAGATCCAACGGACGGGACAACAAAGGGGTGACCAGTGCGCCGACAAGCACGATCGCGCCGGTGACCAGCGGCCGTTCGAGCCCGGTCTGCAGCAGCGATCCGTTGCCCCAGAAGAACAGTCCCTGCGTGGCGTGCTGATCCAGGATCTGCAGGAACTCCGCGGCGGCGTATCCAGCCAGCGACACGGTGGCCCCGGCCAGCAGCACGCGACCGGGCGTCAGCACGCCGGACGCGGTCAGCAGGTACACCAACGCGACGGCCAGGAGCCCACCGAGGAACGCGACAGCGCCGCCGCCGAGCACGCCCACGTTGAGACCCGCGAACGCGACCACGCCCACGGCGACGTACGCGCCCGCGTTCACCCCCAACGTGTCCGGTGCCGCCAGGGGGTTGCGGGTCGCGCCCTGGATCAACGCACCCGACACACCCAGCGCGATTCCGGCGACAAGCCCGGCGAGCGTGCGCGGGAGCCGGCTGCCCCACAGCACCGCCTTGGTGTTCTCGTCCGCGTGACCGAACACAGCGGACACCACGTCGGCGATGCCGACACCGGCGGCGCCCAGCCCCAGGTGCACGACGATCACCGCACCGAGGACGATCAGGGCACCGCCGGTCACGATTCGCGACATCAGGCACCCAGTGCCTTGCCCACGCCGTCGAGGACCTGCACCGCCGACAGGGGGCCGCCGAAGGTCCACGTGCCGGGGTCGATCGGGAACAGCTTCTTCTGCTTGACGAAGGCCAGGTTCTGCCACACCGGATTGCCCGCCAGCGCGCCGGTGAACGGGTTGTCGTCGTTCTGCGCCACGTAGATCAGCGACGCGTCGGCCGGGACCTGTGTCAGGCCTTCGACGCCGACGGTGGTCAGGCCCCACGCGTCCGGCTGGCCCTGCCAGGTGTTGCGCAGGCCGGTGAGTGCGAGTACCTGGACGACGAACGTGTCACCGGTGAACATCCGGATCGTCGGCGTGCCGTTGACGCTGTACGCCTGCGCGAACGCGTACGCCGTGTCCGGCTTGACCTTCGACTTGACCTCGGCGGCCTTGGCGTCGATCCGGCCGAGGACCTCCTTGCCCTTGTCGTCCTTGCCGACGGCCTTGGCCAGTTGGGCGAAGTTCTTCTTCATCGTCTCGAACTGCGGCTTGACCGGGTAGTCGAACGACACCACCGGCGCGATCGCCTTCAGTTGGTCGTAGTTGACCGCGATGGTCTTCTCCTCGCCGACGATCAGGTCCGGCGCCAGCGTCTTGATCCGTTCGAGGCTGGGCTCCTGGCGCTGGCCCAGGTCGGCCACACCGTCGGGCAGCGCCGAACCGGGCGCGGTGATCCACTTCTTGTAGCCCTCGTTGTCCGCGTTGCCGACAGGCGTCACGCCCAGCGCGACCAGTTCCTCGGTGTAGGCCCATTCCAGGACGACGACCTTGGTCGCGGGCTTGGGGAGGCTGACCTGCCCTCGTGCGGTCTCGACCGTGATCGGTCCACCGGCCTGGCCACCGGCGTTCTTGGCCCCGGAGTCGCCACCGCCAGTGTTGCCTGCGACCGTGCCGGTGCCGCAGCCCGCGAGTAGGGCCAAAGCACACGCGGCAGCCAGAGCACGCCCTTGCGCGCGAACCATCGTTTCTCCCTTTGATCTATGCGGCACGGCGTGGAAAGCACGCCAGATACCCGGTTTCCGGGTCACGAACCACCGACACCTCCAGGCCGAACGCCTGGTGGATGATGTCGGCGGTCAGCACCTGCCCGGCCGCCCCCGCGGCCACGATCTTCCCCTCGGCGACGACAACGACCTCGTCGCCGTACGCGGCGGCCTGCGTGAGGTCGTGCAGGACGACGCCGCACGCGATGCCGTGCTCGCGGGCGAGTCTGCGGACCACGTCGAGCACCTCGTACTGGTGGCGCAGGTCCAGGTACGTGGTCGGTTCGTCGAGCAGGACGATCCCGGTCTTCTGCGCCAGCACTGTCGCCAGCCACGCGCGTTGCCGCTCACCGCCGGACAACTCGTCCAACCTGCGGTCAGCCAATGAGGTCGCGTCGGTGACGTCCAGTGCCCACGCGACGGCTTCGGCGTCTTCGGTCGTGTGCCGCGCGAACGCGCCTCTATGGGCGTAACGGCCGTGGCGAGCCAATTCCTTGACCGTCACTCCCGCTGGGACGATCGGAGTCTGGGGCAGGAACGCCAGGTGTTGCGCCAGTGCGCGTCGCGACAGGCCTGCCAATGGCGTGTCGTTGACCTGAACGGTGCCGTCGATCGCGGGGAGCAGACCGGCGAGCGTGCGCAGCAGGGTCGACTTGCCGCATCCGTTGGGGCCGACGAGAACCGTCACGCTGTTCGGCTTCAGTGCGATGTCGACGTCTCGCAGGACCGGTGTGCTCGCGTGCCCCACCGTCAGCCCGGTTGCTCGTAGTTGTCCCCGCACCGGGCGACACTAACCCATACAGGTTAGGCTAACCTAATGGAGTAGGGTTCGTCACACCTCGGGCGACACTGCGTGACGACATTCGTCCGGTTGGCGCTCTGCTTGCGCCCATTGGTCGCGCCCATTTCATGCGATGCGCACCATTTGTCAGATCGTGCTACCGCCTTCTGTCCAGTTTGCGATGTCCGCCACGAACCCACGCCGTGTCGATTCGCTGAGGGACCGCCCATGACAAGACTTCTCACCGTACTGGCCGTTCTGGCCGGTGCACTGGTCGGCTTACCCGGCGGGCTGGTCGCTTCCGCGGCCGTGCCCGCCGGTTTCACTGACACCGTCGCCATTTCCGGGCTGACCGCGCCGACGCAGGCCGCGTTCGCGCCCGACGGGCGCGTGTTCATCGCGGAGAAGAGCGGGATCATCAAGGTCTACGACGGACTCGGTGACACCACGCCGACCGTCTTCGCCGACCTGCGCCCGCAGGTGCACGACTTCTGGGACCGGGGTCTGCTCGGTCTCGCGCTCGACCCGCAGTTCCCCGCCACGCCTCATGTGTACGTGCTGTACACCTACGACTACCTGGGGTGGGGCGACGTCTGCCCCGACCCGCCCGGTGCCACCAACCAGGGCTGTCTGGTCCAAGGGCGACTGTCGCGACTGGTCGCCAACGGCAACACCGCGACCGCCGAACAGGTTGTGCTGACTGACTGGTGCCAGCAGTTCCCGAGCCACTCGATCGGCTCGCTGGCGTTCGGCCCGGACGGCGCGCTGTACGTCAGCGGTGGTGATGGCGCGAGCTTCAACTACGCCGACTGGGGACAGACGGGCAACCCGTGCGGGGACCCGCCCGGCGCGGAGGGCACGAACCTCAGCCCGCCAACGGCTCTCGGTGGGGCGTTGCGGTCGCAGTCCGTGCGCCGCACGGCCGGTCAGCCGCGAACACTGGACGGCACGGTCATCCGGATCGACCCGGCCACCGGCGCGGGCCTGTCCGGCAACCCGTTCGCCGCCAGCGCCGACGCCAACGCCAAGCGCGTGATCGCTTACGGCCTGCGCAACCCGTTCCGCATGGCGGTCCGCCCGGGAACCAACGAACTGTGGGTCGGTGATGTCGGCTGGGGCACCTGGGAGGAGGTCAACCGGATCACCACCACCGGTGACGCCGTCGCCGAGAACTTCGGTTGGCCGTGCTACGAAGGCGGCGCACGGCAGTCCGGCTACGACAACGCCAACCTCACGACGTGCGAGAACCTTTACAGCACAGGGCAGAACGCCCCGCACTTCGCCTACAACCACAGCAACAACGTGGTCGCGGGGGACGGGTGCCCGACCGGCAGTTCGTCGATCGCCGGAATCGCGTTCGAGAACGACAGCAACTACCCGGCCGAGTACCGTGGCGCGCTGTTCTTCGCCGACGCCAACCGCGGCTGCATCTGGGCCATGCGCCGCAACGCGTCCGGCACACCGGACCCCGCGACGATCACACCATTCGTGACCGGAGCCAACGTGCCTGTGCACGTCCTGTCCGGCCCTGGCGGTGACATCTTCTACGTGGCGCTCAACGGCGGCCAGTTGCGCCGAGTCAGCTATCCCACGGGCAACCGGGCACCGACCTCCGTCGCCACCGCCACACCGTCCAGCGGTGCGCTGCCGTTGAACGTGCAGTTCTCCGGTTCCGGTTCGAGCGACCCCGACGCGCAAACCCTGGCGTACGCGTGGGACCTGGACGGTGACGGCGCGTTCGACGACTCCACCGCGGCGAACCCCACGTGGACCTACACAGCGGACGCGATCGTGTCGGTCAAACTCAGAGTCACCGACCCCGGCGGACTCAGCGACACCTCGACAGTGGTCGTGACCGCGGGCAACCCCGTCAACCCCGATCCGGTCCCGGTGATCACCACCCCCGATCCGGCGGTGAACTGGAAGGTGGGCGACCCGATCACGTTCTCCGGCCACGCGGTCGACGCCCAGGACGGCGCACTCCCGGCAACCGCGCTGTCGTGGCAACTGCTGCTGCAACACTGCCCCAGCAACTGCCACACGCACACGGTGCAGACCTTCCCGGGCACGGCGACCGGCAGTTTCTCCGCGCCGGACCACGAGTACCCGTCACATCTGGAACTGGTGCTGACCGCACAGGATTCCAGTGGCCGTACGGCGAGCACGTCCGTCCGCCTCGACCCGCGGACCGTGCAGTTGACGTTCGCCAGCAGCCCGTCGGGCCGAACGCTGACGCATTTCAACCAGGCAGGCACGGCACCGTTCACCCGTACGGTGATCGTGGGCTCGGCGAACACCATCAGCGCACCGAGTCCGCAGGGCACGGGCCTGTTCAGGTACTGCTACCGATCATGGTCGGACGGCGGCGCCCAGAGCCACACGATCACGGCCCCGGCGACGGCGACCACGTTCACCGCCACCTACCGGACAGCCCTGTTGTCCTGTTAACAGGCTTCTGGTTATTCCGTTGGTACGCAGCCTGATCCACGGGACAATGGCACACGGAAGGGGGCCTGCGTTGACGTTACGGCTTGCGTATCAGCGGACCTTATGGGAGCAGGTGCTGTGCTGGGCGCCTTGGGAGGAAGGAGCGGGCATCCGGATGCCCGCCACCGGCGGCCCGAACCTGGCACCCGTGGAGCGGTCGTGGCCTTCGACGGCGTCGATCACGTCGTGGCGGCACCAGCGGCGCCGCCACGGTCCGCGCACCCGGCCGCCACGGGTGGGCTTCCGGCGGCGGCGTCGTTGAGCTCCGTCAGCCCCGCAGCTGGTAGAAGCGCCACGTTTCGGACTCGATCGGCACGATCGTGACGTCGGTGAACCCCGCCTCCTCCGCGTAACGGCGGAGGGTGGCGGGGCGCATCACGGTCCCGGTCATCGCCGAGCCGGGGACGCCCATGGTCGCGGGCAGGCAGGCGACCAGGCTCCAGCCGTACTCGTACTGCTCGACCAACGGGCCGGGCGCGGTGAACTCCTCGCCCGGTTTGGTGTCGAACACCAGTACCGACCCGCCCGGGACCAGCAGGTCCCGTGCTGTGCGCAGCGCGTCGACCGGGTTGGTCATGTCGTGCAGGGCTTCGATGATGAACACCGCGTCGTAGGGTTGTGCGGAGGTGAGTTCGGCGGCGTTCTTCGCGGCGAACGTCACCCGGTCGGCGACGCCGGACTCCTCGGCGTTGCGGGTGGCCGCCTCGATCGCCTCCGCGTCCAGGTCCAGTCCGTCCACCGTGATGGCCGGGTACGCCTTCGCCAACGCGATGCTGGTCCAGCCGAGGCCGCAGGCGATGTCGGCGACACGCGCCCCACCGCTCGACAGCCGGGCGTGCACGTCCGGGATCGCGGGCACCCATTGCTTGCCCAACAGGTTGAGGTACTGCGCGCGGTTCGTGGCCGACCTGCCCTCCGGCTCCCACGGGATCGGCGGCGGCGCGTCGCCCGTGCGGTAGGCGTCCACCAGGTCCCCCAACCTGCGGCCGACGCGTACCAGGTTGACGGGCGACTGGGTGCCGTACAGCACGTGATCGGCGTCGGCCAGCACCGGCACGTGCTCCGGCGGCAAGGTGAACACGTGCTCCTCGTCCACTGTGAGCAGACCGCAGGACGCCTGGTGTTCCAGCCATTCGCGGGTGTAGCGCTCGTTCGTCCCGGTTGCGGCGGCGAGGCGTGCCGGTGTCATCGGGCCGCCGTCGGCGAGCGCCCGGTAGTAACCGAGACGCTCACCCAGGTAGACGGCGTACATCCGCAGTGCGCCGGTGACGTCACCGAAAAGCTGCTTGGCCAGCGCGTCCGAGTCCATGGTCGTCAAACTAACGCAGCGACTCCGGCAGCCGCAGCACAATGAACTCGTTGTCGTCGGGCTTGCCCGGTGTGCGACCGGACGAGAACGGGAAGTTGTTGTCGTTGAGCACGCCCAGTGTCCGGTCGTCCAGCAGCACCAGGTCCTCGATGGTCTGGAACGGGAACGTGAACGTCTTGCCGAAACCGCCGATCCCGCGCGGGTTGGCGATGTCCATCAGGTCGGCGACGAGCGTCTTGTCGAGCTTGCCGTCCCCGTCCCGGTCACGTTTGTCGGCGAGGTGGACGCGTTTGATCTTGGCGTTCGCGCCCTGGCCGCTGTCCCGCTCGATCACCAGCAGCCGGTCGCGGTCCACGGCGATCGCGTCGCCGATGGCCAGATTGGGTGAGCCGAGCTGGTAGATCCACCGCTTGCCGGTGAACCGCCCGGACGCGATGTCGAACTCGTTGAGCCGCAACGTTCCCGGCTCGTCCCCGGCGACCGTGCCCTCCAGCAGCGCGTTGAGCGTGCGGCCGTCCGGCGAGATCGACACCCCCTCGAAGCCCTTGCTGCCGGGGAGGTTCGCCGTGCCACCGGGGTTCTCCGGCGCGAACACGCCGGGCAGCGGGTACGGCGCCGCGAGCAGCCGCCCGGTGCGGTCGAAGTGCAGCAGGTACGGGCCGAACTCGTCGCCGACCCAGTACGTGCCGTCACCGGCGCGGACGATCGACTCCGGGTCGATGTCCGCGCCGGTGAGGACCCGGTCCGGCCTGGCAAGCGGGAACGGAACACGCCGGTCCGGGTCCGTCAGTGTGATTCCGCCGAGCACGTCCACCCGGCCCGTGGCGAAATCAGGGGCGACGCGGTTGATCCGCAGCGCGAAGTCCGCGCTGGTGGCCTTGACGCCGTAACCGTTGTCGCTGATCGTGTCGAACGTGCCGTCCTGGTTGCGCACGATGCCGCTGAAGCCCTGGATCGGCTGGTCGGCGAACGGCGGTGTGATGCCGTTGATCGGCGCGGTGCCCAGCGCGGCGCCGGACGGCTCGCTGGCGGGCAGGTACGTCTCGGCGGGTAACGAGGCGAACTGGACCAGCGTCGCCCGCCGTGGCTCGTGCGCGGGGGCGGCCGGAGCCACGGCGACTGCCGTGACCAAGACGGACAAACCGATGGCCAAGAGTTTTCGCATGGCGCGAGGCTAGGACCCCGGAGAACGCCGTGCGAACCGCTCTTCCGGTACTTGTCAGTAGGCGCCCCTCAGCAGTCGCCCCTCAGTAGTCGCGCTGCGGCATGACCATCCAGAGCACGAGGTAGGCGATGAACTGCGGCCCGGGGAGCAGGCACGAGAGCAGGAACGCCAGACGCATGGTCTTCGGTTTCCAGCCGACCCGCTCTGCCAGGCCGGCACACACCCCCGCGATCACCTTGTTGTGCCGTGACCTGGTTATCGTTGCGGTAGCCATGTCAGTTATGTTGCCAGTGTCCGATTGCGCGAAACATCGGTGAAGACCCCGGCCCGACCCTGAACTTCCAGGTCAGGGCTGTGTGGTGGGGATGACGATGAGTTGATGAGCATGGCTGCGCCACAGCCATCCTCAGCATGCCCGTTCCCCTCTGACCAGGAGTTTCACCCAGTGTCATCGCTGAAGACCGAGCGCCACGAGCTGCGCTCGTGGACATCCGAAGAGATCACCGCCGTCGTGGACGGCACCCGGCAGCCGGAGTGGGCTGACGACTTCCCCGCCGAAGGCGACGGCGTGATCGCCGGTCTGTTCGGCAAGAACCCGGCGTGGCTCGGCGAGTACGGCCACCGCCTGGTCGTCGAGCGGGACACCGGACTGGTGGTCGGCTCGCTCGGCCTGGAGTTCGGCTGACCGGTGGCCCACCGCGCGGGCTGTGGCGGGCAGTTCGCCACAGCCCGCGCGGCAGGCGCACGGGATCGGGCCGAGGTCCTCATGGCGGAGAAAAACCCCGGCCCGGTGCCCTCAGCGGCGGTAGATGGTCAGCTCGGCCATGTTGGCGTAGCTCCGCGTGGCGAAGTCCAGCGACTGTCCTGGTGCGTTCGGCCCGCCGGGTGCGCCGTCGTGCTCCCAGTTGGCGTGGTGGAAGTCCTGCTCGCCGATGGTCTGGAAGAACTGCTGGAAGTTGAGGTCACCTTCGCCGAACACCACCATGTCGTGCCCGTCGGGTACGGCCGTGTTGCGGTTGCCGTCCTTGGCGTGGAACAACGGGAACCGCGTCGTGCGGGGCGCGACTGTCAGAATCGGGTCGAACAGGTCGGTTTGCTGACGTCCCCAGCGGTCGGTGTACGTCTTGTGCTTGTACCGCGCCACGTACGCCCAGTAGATGTCCATCTCGAAGAAGACGTAGCGGGGGTCGGTCTTGTCGAAGAAGTACTCGAGTCGGCGCTGTCCGGACGAGCGCGTCGGCTTCCCGTTCGCGTCCGACGGCCCGGTGTCGAGCATGAAGCCGTAGGCGGCGTCGTGGTTGTGGGTGTACAGGCGCAGGCCGCGGGCCTTCGCCCGGCGGCCCAGCTCGTTCCAGGTGTCGGCGGCCGCGTCCCAGTCGGACTTGTACGCCGTGTTCGCCGGGTCGCCGCCCGTACCGATGTTGCGCATGCCCAGTTCCTGGGCGATGTCCATCTCCTTGTCGAACGTGGCCGGGTTGATCTGCGTGTGCGTGCCGTTGGCGACCAGCCCGTTGTCGTCCAGGATCTTGCGGATCTCCTTCGGCGTGATCTGACGGCCGAGGATCGAGGTGTGCTGCGTGTAGCCCGCGAACTCGATCTCCTTGTAGCCGACCTCGGCCAGTCGGGCCAGCACCCGTTCGAATCCATACGGGACGCCCGTGTTGTCCGGTGCCGCTGTGATGCGGTCGCGGACGCTGTAGAGGATGATGCCTCGGTTGCGGGACGGGATCAGCGGTTCGGCGCGCAGTCCACGGCCCCGGTTCCGCTCACTCTCGGTGTCGGCGAGGGCGGGAGTCGCGGTGGCGAGGATCGGTAAGCCCGCCGCGCCGAGCACGGCGGCGGCTGAGGCGGACGCGGTGAACACGTCTCGGCGGGTGAACCGCCTGTGCTGCTGTGCGTTGTCTTCCATGGCGGATAGCGCCTTTCGGCCTCCGTGAGCGGACAGCGGGATGCTAACCACTTATGACGAACAACTGAAGACTTTGGTATCGAACACGCAGAAGTTGTGGGCGGAACGGCGTAATCTCGCCCGTGGCGCGGCCGCTGGGAGGCAGTGCGATGGCACGTGGGGTGGCCCATCCCGCTCGGCGCGGCCGCGGCCGGAACCGTGCCGGACATCGCCGTCGCCGAACCGCCGGAACCGTCCAGGTTCGACTACGGGCGTGCCGGGTTCCGCGCGGCGGCGCAGGAGTACGGCGACCACCCGAGCGCGGTGTACGCGCGGTTCGCGCTGGGCGTGAACCAGGCCCGGCCGTTCACCACGGTCGAGCCGGACGGCGAGGCAGGGTCCACTGTGAAGGTACGGGTGCGTGGCCGCGCGCGGTCCCAGCGGGTCGGGGGGTGAGCAGCGACTGCGGGTGGACATGAACCCCGCGGGCGAGCTCACCTCGGGCAGGCGAGAACGGGCGACGTCTTCTGACGTTTGACCGTCACCCTGTCGGGGGAATCCCTTCAGAGTCCGACGACTGTGGAGGTTCCCGTGGCTCGCATCAAGCCGTCCAAGCCGATGGCCGTCTTCGGGGCGGTGGCCGGTGTCGCGATGCTGATCTTCGGCATAGTTCAGCTCGCGAACAAGCCGACCGGCGGTTTCCTGTGGTTATGGGTGGCGTTCGGGGTGGGAATCATCGGCTTCAACTTGTGGGCCGCGTTCTCCAAACGCGGTGCCACGTATGTTTCCGATGACGATTCCCGTTGACGTACAAGGACTAGGCATGGGCACGGCTGAGGGTGGCCGTGCCCATGTCGCTGTCCCGCTCAGCCGACGCGCAGGTCGTCGATCGCCCAGTACCAGTTGTTGTTCGCGTTGTGGTAGCGGAACTTCACGACCATCGAGGTCGCGCCCGCCGGAACGGTCACCGGCAGCGACTCGGCCTTGGCACGCGCGTCCGCCGAGTAGCGTTTGACCAACTGGTCGGCGCCGCCGTTGAAGGACACCGACACGTCACCGGTCTGCGAACCTTCTTGCAGGTAGTGCGTGACGTAGTTGAGCGTCACGCCGCCACCCGCCGTGACCGGGTACGCGGGGGAGACCAGCGTCGAGTCGAAGCTGGTACCGCCGGTCTTGTCGGCGAACTCGTCGGAGTCGGCGACCGCGAACACACCACGCGTGCGCATCGCGTTCTCCCGTTCCTGGCTCGCCTGGGCGCGTGTCCAGAATTCGTCGGTCGTGAACGACCAGCCCCGCCACTCCGTCACGCCGCCGGACGGCATCCGGCTGCGGTCGACGGACCAGCCCGCGGGCGCGGTGTGCGTCCAGCCCTTGACCGTCGCGGGAATCCCGGTCTCGTCGACCCGGGCGGACAGCGAACCGTACAGCGAGTCGAACGCGTCCCGGGAACGCACGGAAACCGGCTTGCTGTCGAGCTTCCACGCCGGATCGGCGGCCACGCCCAAGTGGTTGAACACCGTCGCGGACACATCGGCCAGCCGCGTGTCGACCGGCCGGGCGCCCGCCGCGATCCCGGAGCCCTTGGCGAGCACGAACGTGCGTCGCTCATCGCTCACGCCACAGCCACCGTGACCGCCGCCCGGGTTGTTGTGGCCGTGATCGGTGGCGACCACGACGAGCCAGTCCTCGTTGGCGTACGTCGGCCGTGCCTTGACCGCGCCGAGCAACTGCCCGAGTTGGGCGTCCTGCTTCTCGATCGCGGCGGCGTACGGCGCGCCCGTCCCACTGGCGTGCGCGACCACGTCGGTGTTGCCGAGATACACGAACGACGCGTCCGGGTTGCCATCACGCAGGTTGCGCACCGTGTCAGCGGTGATCTTCTCGTCCGACACCACGTACCCGTCACGGTCGCCGTCGTAGGTGACACGGGTGTCGATGGACGACGAGAACGTGCCCTGGGAGTGCAGCACGGCCCAGTCGACCGCCGAATAGGTGCGGTACGCCGGGTTCACGCGCTCCAGCCGGGTCAGGAAGTCCGGGTAGGTGGCGTACTGCTTGCCCGCGAACGAGTTGTCCTTGACGCCGTGCTTGTCCGGCCACACACCGGTCGCGATCGTCGACCACCCCGGCCCGCTGGACGACGCGGCCACCGACGGGCAGTACAGCAGGCTCTCGCCCAGCGAACCGCCCGCTGCCAGCGCGTCCAGGTTCGGCGCGTTCGCCGACACCACCTTGGCCCAGTTCAGCCCGTCCATCCCGACCACGAGCACTTTCTTCACCGGTGCCGCCGCGGCGGTGAACGGCGAGCTGAGGACGGCGGCGGCGACGACGCCGGACAACGCGAGCGAGAACGTTCTCGCCTGGAGACGCACACGCATGGTCTCTCCCTTGGGTGGACTTCACCGGTGAACTGCGGTCCAAGGGAAACCATTTACCTTTAACTGGCCGGTGCCGTCGAGTGGCCGCACTCTGCCGAACACCTGAACTCGCACCCCGTGTGGTCGGGCCCCGCCTCGGTGCGCAGGATCCGCCAGCAGACATAGGCACAAAGACCCAGTGCGGGCGTGTTCAGCAGTGTGCTGGCGATGCCGAGCGCGATCACCTGGCCGGACAGGTACAGCGGCAGTTGCACGGCCGTGGCGATGACGAACTTCGCCAGGAACACCGCCGTGCAGAGCTGGTAGCGCCGCCGACGCTCCGGGTCGCGCCGCCAGGCGAGGCGTTCACCGCGCACAGTCCCGACGGCCAAGCCGATCAGGGGGCAGCGCACCAGGATGGACAGCAGGGTGACCGTTCCCGCGCACGCGCCCATCACGATGCCGATCAGGTAGAAGTCCACTCCCTGTCCGGTGCTCCCGGCCAGCAACGCCGACAGGCCGACCAGTACGAGCCCGACGAACGCCTGCCAGAACTTCCCGTCCGTGCACACCCTGATCACCGCGACGACCAGGACACCGCCGACCGCGATCAGTGCCGAGGTCAACACCTGCTCGGTGATCAGGTAGGCGATGACGAACAGCGCCCGTGACGCGACGCCCTCGGCGACCGTGCGCCAACCGCCCAACGCGTCGAACAACGACAGTGTTCTGCTTGTCAGTGCGGCCAGTTTCATACGGCACCGACGGAGTGCAGGAAGTTGTCCTGGCGCATCGCTTTCTCGTACACGCCGATGGCCCCGGGACCGCCGTGCACCAACGCGTCGCACAGGCGGTGTGCGTCCTGCATCGCCAGGTTGCCGCCGAACCCCGGTGCCAGGTGGATCGCGTCGCCGATCAGCGTGACCGGGCCGGGAGGCCACGGTGGCATCGGCGGGATCAGCCCGATCCGCAGCTGGGCCGTGGCATCCGGCCACGCCTTCTCGACCACCCGCCGCAGAACGGGGTGCGTGGGTTCGGCACCGGGCAGCGCCCACATGACGTAGTCCTCGGCGTTGTCGACAACGGGGGAGCGCAGCGCAGGCAGCCACTGATCCCGCGCGGCGGTGGGATGTTGGCTGAAGCGCAGCACGCCCAACGCCATGGTCGTGCCACGCACGTTCACGCTGGTGGCGTTGTGGCCGATCAGCCCCGGCAGGCCAGTGTCGGCCACGGCATGCAGGGCGGTCGCGCCCATGAGCATGCGTTTGCCGGTGTCGACCACCTGGACGTGCGGCAGGTACTGGCTCCGCACCGCCGACCCGATCCCGTCGGCGCCGACCAGGACGTCCGCGGTGTCCGTGCTGCCGTCGGCGAACCAGGCCCGGACTGTGCCGTCGCCGCGTTGCTCGAACCGGGTGAATCCGGTGCCGAACCGGACCCGGTCGGTCAGGCCGGTCAGCAGCACCGCTCGCAACAACGGCCGGTGGACCTGTCTGCCCTTCCTCGCCCGGCTCTCCGGCTGGGCCTCCACAACCAGCTCACCATCCACTTCGGACAGGCACATCGTGTGCTCCCGCTGTCCACCGGCGGTGGCCTCGACCATCGCCGCGTGGCCAGGCGGCAGACACGCCCGCAGCGCCGTCACCGCCCGGTCGTCGAAGTGCAGGCTGACGCCCTGCGGCCGCCCTTCCGCCTGGTCGCGCTCGTACACCACGACGTCGACCCCCGCCTGGCGCAACCCGTGGGCCAGCGTCAACCCGCCGAGTCCCGCGCCGATCACCATCACCCGCATCCGGGCCCCCTCTTTTCTTCATCGCCTGGTGAAGTTCACGGTAGCGCGGGTCCGGCCGAAATCTCCACCAAGTGATGAAGAAATCTCCGTTAGACTCGTCCGCGATGACAGAACACGGTTCCCCGAGCGGCCGCCGCGGTCGCTGGCGGTCGGGCGAGCAGAGCAGGCAGCGGATCCTCGACACGGCCCGTTCGCTGTTCCGCCAACACGGCTACGGCGGCACGACAGTGCGCGCGGTGGCTGCCGCGGCGGGCGTCGACCCGGCCATGGTGTTCTACTTCTTCGGCACCAAACAGGGACTCTTCGCCGCCGTCGCCGACATGTCCGCCGACTTCCCGCCCGCGGTCGATGAGGTGTTCGCGGGCGGCCTGGACGGCGTCGGTGAACGGATCATCAGGACGCTGGTGGAACTCGTCGACAAGTCCGACCGGGCGCCGTTGGCGACGATCACCAGGTTCGCCCCCACGCACGACCAGTCCGAGGCGCTGCTGCGTGAGTTCATCGACCGCGAGATCAGCGGCAGGCTGCGGGCGCTGCTCGACACGCCGGACGCCGCGATGCGCGTCGCCATGGTGAACGTGCAGCTGCTCGGCATCACGGTGGCGCGCTACGTCCTGCGGATCGAGCCGATCGCCTCGGCCTCGGCCGACGAACTGGTGACGCGGTTCGGCGCGCTCGTGCAGCACTGCCTCACCGGCGAGCTGCCCTGAGTGTCGTCCACTGTGGATCGACGTGCGGGCCGCGGCCGACGGTTTCCGGAATCGACGCGAGAAGCGCTCGTTGATCTTGTTCGGTGCGATTTCGTGGACCGGAATTCGGCCTGAAAATGCCGCGCGTGCGTGCCGTCCGCTCATTTCGGTGGCCGGGCGTCCCCGGCGATATCGGTCGAAAGGATGCTGATTGGACCGCTTTGTCGGTGCCGGATCGGCGACCGACGGTAATCGGCCGGTTTCGGGCCGCTGTGATACGAACATGAGACGGGCTTCGCGGCGGGTCGCTGGCATGCGAAAACGCCGGAAATGCGCGCGAATTCCACCCCTAAGACGGTGGAAAAGACGCTGTTGGTGGATGGACCCGCCCTGAACACGCCGGTACGGTCCTTCCTCGTGGGGTACCGATCTCCGGTCATCGTGGGTCGGGACGACGAGCTTCGAACTGTGCAGGAGGCGCTCACCGCGGCGCGCGGTGGTCGTGGCGGCGCGGTTTTCCTCGTCGGCGAGAGCGGGATCGGCAAGTCGCGGCTGGCCGCGGCGGCGGCTGATCTCGGCCTCGCCGCGGACATGCGGCTGCTGCGCGGCCGGGGAAGCGCCATCAGCCCGATGGACCCGTACCGGTCGCTGACCGAGGCACTGCTGTCGTTGGCGCGCGACGCCGACCCGATCGACGTGGCCGCGCTCGGCTCGTACCGGCCGGTGCTGGCGCGGCTGATCCCCGACTGGGGTGACGCGGCCGCCGGGCAGGACACCGGGTCACTGGTGATCCTCGCCGAGGCCGTGCTGCGCCTGACCTCGCTCGCCGGGCAGGGCCGTGGCTGCCTGATGGTGCTCGACGACATGCAGGACACCGACGCCGAGACCCTCGCGGTCATCGAGTACATGATCGACAACATCGACCGGCAGCCGGTGCTGTTGCTCGGCATGATCCGTGACCAGCCGTGCCCGGCCATGCGGCTGGCGAAGTCCGCTGCCCAGCGCGGCAGCGGCGTGGTCGTCGAGCTCGACCGGCTCGACCCGCGGGACATGCGCAGGCTGGCGTCGTCCTGCCTCGGTGAGCGGGACATCCCGCAGCAGGCCGCGGACATGCTCTGGGCGGGCAGCGCGGGCAATCCGTTCCTGGTCAAGGAGATGCTCACCAGCATGGTCGACGGCCGGATGCTGGTGCGGGACGGCGACAGCTGGCAGGTGACCGAACGGCTCGGCCCGAACCTGCCCGCGACGGTCGTGCGCGGCATGGCCTGGCGCCTGGAGCAGCTGGAACCCGAGGCACGCCAGGTGCTGTCGGTGGCCGCCGTGCTCGGCCGCGGCTTTCCGCTGTCGGTGGTGCGGATGGTGACCGGCCTGAGCTACCCGGACCTGATGGGGCACCTGCACAGCGACCCGGCCGTGCAGCTGGTCGGGCCGGACGACGAGCGTCCCGACTGGTACTGCTTCCAGCACGCGCTGATCGTGGACGCGCTGCTGAAACTGATCTCACCGGCGCAGCGGGCGGCACTGGCGCAGCAGGTGGCGGACGCGCTGGACATCGCCTATCCCGGCCTGCCGGGCGAATGGTGTGAGGTGAGCGCGCAGCTGCGGCTGGACGCGGGCAGCCAGACCGTCGCCGGGCGGCTGTTCGCCGAGGCGGGGCGGCGGGCGCTGGCCCAAGGCGCCGCGAACTCGGCGGTCCTGCTGCTGGGCAAGGCGTGGGACTTGCTCGTGCACGACGTGCCCGCTCGCGCGGACGCCCTGGAGGCCCAGCTGTACGCGCTGGCCGAGGCCGGTCTGGTGGACCGGGCGCTGGCCGCGTCGACCGTGCTCGACGAGGTGGGCGCAGGTCTCGACCGGCGCCGACGGGCCCAGCTGCGCACCAGGCTGGCGTGGGTGGCCAACCTCGCCGGGCGCATCTCCGAGGGGCTCAGCCAGGTCGAGGCGGCCAGGGTGCTGCTCGGCCCGGACGCGGCCGCCGAGGACACCGCCCCGCTGGACGTGGTCGCCGCGCACCTGGAACTCGACGTGCCCGGACCGGGGCAACTGGAGAAGGTCGAGGCGATGGCCAGGCGCGCCGCGACCGTGGCCGAGGAGGTGCCGCTGCCGATCGTGGCGTGTCAGGCGTGGCAGTTGATCGGGGCGCTGGTCAGGGGCCGCGACCCGGACGAGGCGACCGCGTGCCTGGAACGCAGCCGGGGGATCGCGGTCGAGCACGACCTGCCGATCTGGGAGATCCACGCGCTGGTCCGGCTCGGCCTCGACGACGCGCTGCGCGACGGCGGGACCGACCGGCTCGACCAGGCCCGCGACCAGGCCACCCAGATCGGCGCGGTCACCGCTCGGTACCAGGCGGAGGTCAACATCGCGCTGCACATGATCCTGCGCGGCGAGTTCGACGCGGCGGCGGCACTGATCGACCAGGTGACCGCCGACACGACCAGGCTGAAACTGCTGGAGACCACGCAGTACATGCTGGTCCTGCGGGTCGTGCTGAACGGCCACCGCGGTCGCCGCAAGGACATGGAGGAGTCGATCGCCGAACTGCACCGCTGGAACGGTGACGTCGTGCAGTTCGTGCCCAGGGTGCACGGTCTGGGCCGCGCGTTCTGCGCACTGGTCGAGGAGGACCAGGAAACCGCCCGCAAGGAACTCGCGGTGGCACTGCACGCGGACGACATGAGCCCGACGACGTTCCACCTCGCCGGTCGTTACGGGCTGAACCTGCTGCTCGGCGCGCTCGCCGGGGAGGTGGACCACGCGGCGTACGACGAGATCACCGCCGCCCCGGCCGCCCGGTTGCGCTGGGACCGCCAGTTCGCCCACTTCGCCCGAGCCGTGATCGCGGGCAGGGCAGGCGACGCGGTCGAAGCCGAGGCCGCGGTCGAGGAGGCGCTCCGGGCCGGCTCGCTGTTCGAGATGAGCAGGTGCCTCGGGTTGCGCCTGGTCGGCGAGGTCGCACTGGCCGGGGGCTGGGGCAAGCCGGTGGAGTGGCTGCGGACCGCGGAGGACTACTTCCACAAGATGGGCATGACGGCCGTGGCGGGCGCGTGCCGTGCGTTGCTGCGCCGCACCGGCCACCGCGTCGCCCAACGCCGTACCGGGATCGACCGTGTCCCGATGCCGCTGCGGTCCGCCGGCGTGACCGTGCGGGAGTACGAGGTGCTGCGGCTGCTGGCCGAGCGGCTGGGCAACCGGGAGATCGCCGACCGGCTGCACCTGTCGCTGCGGACGGTGGAGAAACACGTCTCCAGTCTGATCTTCAAGACCGGCATGCCCAACCGGATCGCGCTGAGCAAGTTCGCCACCCGGAACTAGTAGATTGTCGCGGCTAACTCTTGGGGTAGAGGTGGCGGAGTTTGACGCGTGCGTTGTCGGTGGTGAACTGCCAGCGGATGTGGCGTTGTTCGGTGTTGAGGGCGTGTTGCCATGCGGCGAGTTCGGTGTTGAGGGTGTCGAGGTCGCTGATGCGGCGGTCGAGGCATTGCCGTGACAGTGCGGATAACTCGATTTCGGCGATGTTGAGCCACGACCCGTGTTTGGGGGTGTGGGTGGATCTCCAGGCGCTGGGCCAGGGCGAAGGCCTCGCCGGGTGGGAACGCTTCGTAGAGCGAGGCGATGCCGTGGGTGTTGAGGTTGTCCATGACCAGCACCACGGTCTCGGCGTCGGGATAGTCCACGGTCAGGAGCTCTTTCACTTGCCCGGCCCAGTCGAGCTTGGTTCGCTGGGCCAGGGCATGGACACGGCGCCACCCGCGCAGGGGCTCTGTCCACACGAAGATCGAGCACGTGCCGCACCGCACGTATTCGCTGTCCTGGCAGGCATCCTTGCCCGG
>NZ_MTQO01000034.1 GCF_001984155.1 Actinosynnema sp. ALI-1.44 | reverse complement strand
CGCCAGCCTCGATCGGGTCACCCAGCGTGGTACCAGTGCCGTGCGCCTCCACCGCGTCCACATCAGACGGCGACAACTGCGCATTCGCCAACGCAGCCCTAATCACCCGCCGCTGCGACGGCCCATTCGGCGCCGCAAGCCCATTCGAAGCACCATCCTGGTTTGCCGCACTACCCCGAATCACCGCCAACACCTGATGACCATTGCGCTGAGCGTCCGACAAACGCTCAAGAAGCACCATGCCCGCGCCCTCGCCCCAACCGATCCCATCGGCCTCATCAGAGAACGCCTTGCACCGCCCACTGGACGCCATACCACCCTGCTGCGCGAACTCCATGAACGCACCAGGTGACACCATTACCGCCACACCACCAGCAAGCGCCATCGAACACTCGCTCGACCGCAACGCCAACATCGCCTGATGCAACGCCACCAACGACGACGAACACGCGGTGTCGACCGTCACGGCAGGGCCAGTCAGTCCCAGGCAATACGAGATCCGACCGGACGCGACCGCCGACACCGTGCCGATCAGGCGATACCCGTCCAGGCTGCGGTCATCGACCGGCAGGCTGGCGTCGTAACCGGCGTGACTCGCCCCCACGAACACGCCCGTCGTCGATCCGTGCAACGACTTCGGGTCGATCCCGGCCCGCTCGATCGCCTCCCACGACGTCTCCAGCAACAACCGCTGCTGCGGATCCATCGCCAACGCCTCACGCGGACTGATCCCGAAGAACCCCGCATCGAAATCAGCCACGTCGTACAGGAACCCGCCCTGGCGCCGGTAGGCCTGACGCTGGCCGAACTCCTCTTCGAACACCTCCCAGCCGCGATCCGTCGGGAAGCCGCCCATCGCGTCGGTCTCGGCGACCAGCAGGTCCCAGAACTGCTCGGGCCCGGTCACCCCGCCGGGGAAACGACAGCCCATCCCGACGATCGCGATCGGCTCGCGGGCACCGGACTCGAGTTCCCTGACCCGCTCACGGGCCTCGTAGTGGTCGGCTGCCAACTTCTTCAAGGCGTCGAGCAGCTGCTTCTCATCGGCCATGGTGGGTCCTCCTCGACGCCGCGGTGATCCGAGCACCAATGATCATCACGACGCCCCCAGTTCCTTGTTGATGAAGTCCAGGACCTCGTCGGCTGAGGCCTCGTCGAGCTGCCCGGCCACCGCCTGCCGACCTGTGGCGGTGCCGTCGTTCTCCTGCGCGGGTCCGCTGCGGCGCAGCCACCGGGACAGCATGGTCTGCATGCGTTCGGTGATGTCCTGGCGCGTGTCCGCTCCGCCTTCGACGGACTCCAGCTCGCCCGCCAACCGCTCCAGTGTGGCCAGCACCGGGTCTCCGGTGTCCGCCGAGTCGGCGCCGACCACTTCGCCCCGGATGTGTTCCGCGAGGGCGGTGGCGTTCGGGTAGTCGAACACCATCGTGGACGCCAACCGAACGCCCACCACCTCGGACAGGCGGTTGCACAGATCCACCGCGCCGGCCGAGTCGAAGCCCAGATCCTTGAACGCGCGCTGCGGCAACACATCCTCGGCAGACTCGTACCGGAGTACCGCGGCGGCGTGACCGCGCACCAGGTCTGTCAGCACCTGCTGCTGTTCCGCGACCGGCATGCCGGACAACCGATCGGCCCACTCGCCAGTACCTGTGCCGACGGTTTCGACCGTCAGGGTCGCGCGCACCTCAGGCAAGTCCGACAGCAGTGGACTCGGCCGGTGCAACGTGTACGTCGGAATGAACTGCGGCCAGTCAAACCCAGCCACCACCATCGCACCCTCATCGGCATCGAGCACCTGACCCAACGCCAACATCCCACGCTGCTCGTCGATGCCCTCCATCCCGAACTCACGCAACCGCTCACCACCGGTACCCGCGGCCATCCCCACGCCAGCCCACAGGCCCCACGCCACCGAAGAAGCCACAAGACCCCTACTGCGGCGGCTGTCGCACAACGCGTCCAGGTAAGCGTTTGCCGCCGCGTAGCCACTCAGGCCGCCGCTGCCCCAAACACCAGCACCCGAGGAGAACAACACGAACGCGTCCAACTCACGATCCGCAGTCAACTCGTCCAGAACCGCCGCACCACCGGCCTTCGCCGACAACAACCTCGACAGTTCCGCGGTCTCCAGGTCCGCCACCGGGGTGTTTCCGCCTACGCCCGCCGAGTGCACCACGGACGACAGCGCTGGTCCGGACCCGTCGAGACGCTCCATCAGAGCCGCGACCGAAGCACGATTGGCGACGTCACACGCCACCACGTCCACAGCTGTACCACCGGCCGCGATCGAACCCGCAAGCTCGGCAACACCCCCGGCAACCGGACCAGACCGACTGGTCAACACCACACGAGACGCACCACGACCAGCAACCCAACGCGCCGTGATCGCACCAACACCACTCGTACCCCCCGTCACCAACACCGAACCGCGGGGCCGCCATGCCTCCTGAACCACCGGACGACCAGCACGCACCAACCGCCGAGCCACCACACCACCCGAACGCACCGCAACCTGATCCTCGGCCGCATCCGCCAACACCGACACCAGACGATCACCAGCCTGCGCGTCCACCACTGGCGGCAGGTCGATCAGACCGCCCCACCGGTCGGCAAGCTCAAGGCCAGCCACCACACCCAAGCCCCACATCTGGGCCTGTACGGGGTTCACCGCCGACGCACCATCGGTCCGCACAGCGCCACGCGTCAACACCCACAGCGGAGCGGTAACTCCCAGCCGTCCCAACGCCTGGATCAGGGCGAGGGTGTCGGCACCACCGCGCGACACCCAAGGAGGATCCACAGTGGACGAATTATCCAAGGCCAGCAGCGAGACCACCCCGCGTAGGTCCCACGACCTCGCTACGGCCTCGTGCAGACGGCCCAGGGTTGTGAGAGTCGCTACGGCCCCATGTGAGTCCAACGTCCCGGCAACCACATCGGTGTCGGCGCCGTCGCCGACCACCAGCCAGGTACCGGTGAGGGTCGCATCGGATTCGCGCACCGGAACCCACGAAACCCGATAGCGCCAGTCGGCGACCGAAGCACCCGCTTGGCTGCGCCGCCGGTAGTCCGCCAGTGCGGGCAACACCTCGCCCAACTGGCCATCGTCCACGTTCAGGGTCGCGGCGAGACCACGGACGTCGCCGCCTTCGACAGCAGCCCAGAACTCGGTGTCGACGGCACCCGAGGACCACGTTCCGGCGGTTTCCGGCCAGTAGTGCCGGTGTTGGAAAGCGTAGGTCGGCAGGTCCACGGTCGAGCCACGACCCAAGACAGCGGGCCAGTCGACAGGCAGACCACGCACGTACGCCTCAGCGAACGAAGCAAGCAACCGCTCAGCACCACCGTCCTCACGCCGCAACGTCCCCACCACAACCGCACCCTCGATCGCACCCGTCAACACAGGATGCGGAGAGGTTTCCACGAACACGCCATGTCCGGTCTCAGCCAGGATCCGCACAGCCCGGTCGAACTCGACCGTTTCACGCAGCGACGCGTACCAGTACGACGGATCCATCTCCGGACCTGCCAGCCACTCCCCGGTCAACGCCGACACCATCGGCACCTGCGCTTCACGCGGCTGGATTCCTTGCAGGGCCGTCAGGATTTCCGCACGCAACTCGTCGACGTGAGCGCTGTGGGAGGCGTAGTCCACTGGGATCATCCGCGCTCGCGGTGAGTCACCACACGAGTCAGCCAGTTCCCGCAGTGCGTCCGCGTCACCGGAAACAACGGTCGACGCTTGCCCGTTCACGGCCGCGATCGACAGCCGTCCGTTGTACGAAGCGATCCGCTCACGAACCCCGTCAACCGACTCGGCGATCGACAACATCCCACCACGGCCAGCCAACGCCTTCAACGTCCTGCTCCGCAAAGCAACGACCTTGGCCGCGTCTTCCAGTGACAAGATCCCTGCGACAGCCGCGGCCGCGATCTCGCCCTGCGAGTGCCCGACCACAGCATCCGGCTCAACACCAGCCGCCTGCCACACCGCAGCCAACGAGACCATCACAGCCCACAACGCGGGCTGGACCACATTCGCGGCCTCGAAACCGTGCCGTCCGGCCAGAACGTCGTCCAGTTCCCACTCGACATGCGGAGCAAGAGCCGCCGCACACTCCGCCAACTTCGCCTTGAACACCGGCGAAGCCTCGGCGAGCTCACGACCCATGCCGACCCACTGACTGCCCTGCCCCGGGAAGACAAACACCGAACGGCCGACGCCGCCCGGAGCGACCTCGCCGACGATCACGCCAGGCGCTGGCTGGCCCGTGGCAACCGCGGCGAGGCCCGCCGCGAGCTCCATCCGGTCCTCACCCGCCACCACCGCACGATGTTCCAAGGCGGCACGAGTCGTGGCCAACGACCACGCCACGTCACCGGCCGTGAACTCCGGCCGGGCCAGGACGTGCTCACGCAACCGGCCCGCCTGATCGACGAGAGCCGCAGCGCTACGACCGGAGATCGCCCACACCGGCATCGCACCTTCAAGCACCGGCGCGTCGCTCTCCTCGTGAGTCGGGTCCGCAGGCTCGGCCGGTGCTTCCTCCACGATCACGTGTGCGTTCGTGCCGCTGATCCCGAACGCCGAAACCCCAGCCCTGCGCGGACGCCCACCAGCCAGCCATTCGACTGGCTCCTGCAACAACCGAACGTCCCCCGAGGACCAATCCACATGCGACGATGGCTCGTCGGCGTGCAACGTCCTCGGCAGCACACCCTTCTGGAGTGCCATCACCATCTTGATCACACCGGCGACACCGGCAGCCTGCTGGGAATGACCGATGTTCGACTTGATCGAACCCAACCACAACGGCCGATCGCGATCCTGGCCGTACGTGGCCAACAACGCACCGGCCTCGATCGGATCGCCCAGTTCAGTGCCTGTGCCGTGCGCCTCAACAACGTCCACATCAGACGTCGACAACTGCGCACTCGCCAACGCAGCCCGAATCACCCGACGCTGCGCCGGACCATTCGGCGCGGACAAGCCGTTCGACGCGCCGTCCTGGTTGACCGCGATACCTCGCACCACGCCCAACACCTTGTGCCCGTTGCGGTGCGCGTCCGACAGGCGCTCCAGCATCAGCATGCCCGCACCTTCGGCCATGCCCATGCCGTCCGCGCCGTCACCGAACGCCTTGCACCGACCGTCAGAAGCCAACGCCCGCAGGCGTGAGAACCCCACGAACTCCCCCGGATCCGCCATCACCGTCACTCCACCGGCAAGCGCGACCGTGCATTCCCCCGACCGCAACGCTTGAACTGCCTGGTGCAACGCCACCAACGAAGACGAGCAGGCAGTGTCCACTGTGACAGCCGGACCCGTCAACCCCAGTGTATAGGCGATCCGCCCGGACAACACACTCAACGCGTTACCTGTGATCAGGTGCGCCTGCGTTCCCTCTTCCCCTGCCGCAGCGCCGATGTAGCCGGAGGACGCGGCGCCGACGAACACACCGGCGGCCGAGCCGCGCAGTGATTTCGGGTCGATCCCGGCGCGTTCAATGGCTTCCCAAGAGGTTTCGAGGAGCAGCCGTTGTTGCGGGTCCATCGCCATCGCTTCACGCGGGCTGATTCCGAAGAACCCGGCGTCGAAGTCCGCGGCTCCGGCCAGGAAGCCGCCCTGCACCACGTAAGTCGAACCTTCAGCGTCCGGGTCCGGGTCGAACAAGGCGTCGGCATTCCAGCCGCGGTCGGTTGGGAATCCGCTGATCGCGTCCCCGCCGGAAACCAGAAGCTCCCACAACTCCTCAGGAGTACGCACACCACCGGGATAGCGACACGCCAGACCGACAATCGCGATCGGCTCAGTCGACACCGCGTGGACCACCACCGGCGCACTGTCATCCGAGGCATTCCCGAACAGCTCGGAAAGGATCTCGTCAGCCAACGCCGACGCACTCGGATGATCGAAAATCACCGTCGCGGGCAACCGGATACCGACAGCGGTGTTCAACCGGTTACGCAACTCCACAGCCGTCAACGAATCGAAACCCAACTCACGAAACGCCCTCGTCGCCACGATCTCCTCAGCCGAATCATGACCAAGAACCGCAGCCGCCTGCGAACGCACCAACTCCACAACCGTCCGCCGCCGCTCAGCCACCGACAAGCCCGCCAACCGGGAAGCGAACTCCCCGCGCTCGTCCGCGACCTCGGTCTCCTCGTGGGCTTCCGGGATCGTCTCCAACAACGGACGCGGCCGCGCGGCACGGAACACCGGGGCGAACTTCTCCCACTCCACGTCCGCCAACGCGATGAACGTCTCGTCATCGGCCAGGACCTCGCCGAGCGCCTTCAGTGCCCGGTCGGTGTCCAGGAAGTTCATCCCCTGCCGCAGGAGGCGGTTCGGCGTGACGCGACCGGGTGCCTGATCCATCACCGCGTCCACGGCGTCCCAGTCACGCGTGTTCCAGACGCCCCAGGCGATCGACGTCCCCGGCAGGCCACGCGCCCGGCGATCCTCGGCCAACGCGTCCAGGAACGAGTTGCCCGCCGCGTAGGCGCCGTGGTCGTTGCTGCCCCACGTCGCCGAGATCGACGAGAACAGCACGAACTCGTCCACGTCGAGACCGGCGGTCGCCTGGTCAAGGTACACGGCTCCGGCGGCCTTCGCGCCGAGCGCCGTCGCCAAGCCGTCCTGGCTCGTGTCCTCCACGCGGGCCAGGTACGGGGCGTTCGCCGAATGCAGCACGGTGGACAGTCCGGGCCCGGACGCCTCGATCCACTCGACCAGGTGCGTCACCTCGTCCCGGACGGCCAAGTCACAGCTGACGATCTCGACGGCGGTGCCGCCGTCGGCCACAGCCGAGGCGAGTTCCGCCACCCCCGGCGCGGACGGGCCGGACCGTGACGTCAACACAACACGCGGCGCCCCGTGCTCGGCGAGCCACGGACCGACGCAGGCACCGATCGAACCCGTTCCCCCGGTGAGCAGGACAGTGCCCTTGGGGCGCCACGGCTTCGCTTCCGCCCGGCGTGCTTCAGCGTGCACGAGCCGCCGCAGGAACACACCCGACGACCGCACCGCGACCTGGTCCTCCCGGCCGTCCGCGAGGATCCCGGCCACCCGGGCACCGACCTCGGCGTCCCACACCGGCGGCAGGTCCACCAATCCACCCCAGCGATCCGGGTGCTCCAGACCGACAGCCCGGCCAAGGCCCCACACCTGGGCCTGCACGGGACTCGTGGTCACCTCGTCCGCGCTGACCTGCATCGCACCACGGGTCAGTACCCACAGCGGAGCGGTGACCCCGGCGCGGACAAGCACGCTGACCAGGTCGACTGTCCCGGCCAGACCACTCGGCACCCACGGGTGGTCGGCCAGCGGCTCCTCGTCCAGGGCCAGCATCGACACGACACCAGCGAACTCCGCTGTCGTGTCGATGTCCTCGGGACCGGCGGCCGTGACCACCTGTGCACCACGATCGATCAGGGCGTTCGCAACGGTTTCGGATCCTTCGCCGACCACCAGCCAGGTCCCGGACAGGGCGGCGGCGGTCTCACCGGCTGGCTGCCAGGTGATCCGGTACCGCCAGTCGTCCACCGACGTGGCGGCGGCCTGCACCGGTGCCACCGCGCCGAGCCAGTAACGGCGCCGCTGGAAGGCGTAGGTGGGCAGGTCGACGGTCGTACCGCCGCCCAAGATGCCCTTCCAGTCGACAGGGACACCCCGCACGTACGCCTCGGCCAGCGAAGCAAGCAGGCGCCGGGCACCACCGTCGTCCCGCCTCAGCGTGCCGACAACCACCGAGTCCTCGACGCCGTCGACGGCGTCGCCAACCGCGCCGGTGAGCACCGCGTGCGGCGAGACTTCCACGAACACGCCGTGCCCGGCCTCGGCCAGGATCCTCACCGCCCGCTCGAACTCGACCGTTTCGCGCAGCGACGAGTACCAGTACGCCGAATCCATCTCCGGACCGGCCAACCATTCCCCGGTCAGCGCCGACACCATCGGAATGCGAGCCGCACGCGGCTCAATCCCCTGCAGCACGTCAAGGATCTCGTCACGCAACTCATCGACATGCACGCTGTGGGAGGCGTAGTCCACCGGGATCATCCGGGCCCTGGGGGACTCACCACAAGAGTCAGCCAACTCCCGCAACGCGTCCGCATCGCCGGACACCACTGTCGATGCAGGACCGTTCACCGCCGCGATCGACAACCGGTCGCCGTATGCGGTGATCCTCTTTCGAACCCCGTCAACAGACTCGGCGATCGACAGCATCCCGCCACGACCAGCCAGTGCAGTCAGGGTCTTGCTCCGCAGGGCGACAACCTTGGCCGCGTCTTCCAACGACAAAATCCCCGCAACAGCCGCAGCCGCGATCTCACCCTGCGAATGACCCACCACAGCATCAGGCTCGACACCAGCGGCCTGCCAGACGGCGGCGAGCGACACCATCACCGCCCACAACGCGGGCTGCACCACATCCGCAGCCTCGAACCCGTGCCGCCCAGCAAGAACGTCATCCAGCTCCCAGTCGACATAGGGAGCAAGAGCCGCCGCACACTCAGCAAGTCGAGCCTCGAACACCGGCGAAGCCGAAGCCAGCTCACGACCCATACCGACCCACTGACTGCCCTGACCCGGGAACACGAACACCGAACGGCCAAGCCCACCGGGAGCAACGGAGCCGGTCACGACACCAGGCGCGGGCTGACCCGTGGCCACCGCCGCGAGACCGGCCACGTGGTCCGCACCGAGCACCACCGCGCGGTGTTCCAAGGCAGCTCGTGTCGTGGCCAACGACCAGGCCACGTCACCCACTGGCAACTCGGGCCGAGTCAGCAGGTGCTCACGCACCTTGTCCGCCTGACCGGCCAGTGCCGCAGCGCTGCTGCCGGACACCACCCACACCGGCAGATCGCTGCTCGCCAGCACGCGCGGAGCGCCGTCCACCACCTGTTCCGGGCGGTCCGTACCCGCCGGGGCTTCCTCCAGGATCACGTGCGCGTTCGTCCCGCTGACACCGAACGCCGAGACACCGGCACGACGTGGCCGGTCTCCCTGCTGCCAGTCGACCGCTTCCCGCAGCAGGCGCACGTTCCCCGACGCCCAGTCCACGTGCGGCGACGGGTGCTCGGCGTGCAGTGTCTTCGGCAACACCCCGTGTTGCAGCGCCAGCACCATCTTGATCACACCGGCCACACCGCTCGCGCAGCCGGAGTGCCCGATGTTCGACTTCACCGAGCCCAGCCACAGCGGGTGGTCGGCGGCGCGCTCCTCGGCTTGCCCGTAGGTCGCCAGCAGCGCCTGTGCCTCGATGGGGTCACCGAGGGTCGTACCGGTGCCGTGCGCCTCCACAGCGTCCACATCGGACGCTTTCAGACCCGCGTCGGACAGTGCCGTCTGGATCACGCGGCGCTGGGACGGGCCGTTCGGGGCAGTCAGGCCGTTGGACGCGCCGTCCTGGTTGACCGCGCTGCCCCGGATCACGCCAAGCACCTTGTGTCCGTTGCGACGCGCGTCGGAGAGCCGTTCGAGCGCGATGATGCCCGCGCCCTCGCCCCAGCCGATTCCGTCGGCCTCGGCCGCGAAGGACTTGCAGCGTCCGTCCGCGGCCATGCCGCCCTGCTGGGAGAACTCGAGGAAGGCGTCCGGCATGACCAGGACCTCGACGCCACCGGCCAGCGCCAGGGAGCACTCACCCGAACGCAGCGACTGAACGGCGAGGTGCAGCGCCACCAACGACGACGAACACGCGGTGTCGACTGTGACAGCGGGACCCGTCAGTCCCAGGGTGTAGGAGATACGACCGGAGACGACGGCGGTCAGGCCGCCGGTCATCATGTAGCCCTCGCTGCTGCGGTCGGCCCCGGCCACGCCTGAGCCGTAGGCGGTGCTGCTGGCGCCGACGAACACGCCCGTGTCCGAGCCCTTGAGGGAGGACGGGTCGATGCCCGCCCGCTCGACCGCTTCCCACGCCACTTCCAGCAGCACACGCTGCTGGGGGTCCATCGCCAACGCCTCACGCGGGCTGATCCCGAAGAACCCGGCGTCGAAGTCGGCCACGTCGTAGAGGAATCCGCCCAGCCGGGTGTACGCCTCGCCGGTCTGCGCCGCCGAGGTCCCGTAGGCGCGTTCCCATTCCGCCCAGCCGCGGTCGGCCGGGAAGCCGCCCATGGCGTCGGTCCCGGCGGTGAGCAGGTCCCAGAACTGCTCCGGGCCGGTGATGCCGCCCGCGTACCGGCAGCCGAGGCCGACGACCGCGATCGGCTCCCGCTCGCCCGCTTCGAGCTCCTTGACGCGCTCGCGGGTCCGATACAGGTCGGCGGCAAGCTTCTTCAGGGTGTCGAGCAGCTGCTTGTCCCCGCCCGCCTGCGCTTCACCGGTCATCACGAAAGCCCCAATTCCTTGTTGATGAAGTCCAGGACCTCGCTGGCGTCGGCGCCCTCCAGTCGCCCGTCCAGCGTCTGCCGCTCGCCTTCGTCCTGCTGTGGTTGCTCGGTGTCACCCAGCCAGCGGGACAGCACTGTCCTCAGTCGCGCGGTCACGTCCCGGCGGGCGCCGCTGCCACCGGGCACGGCCGCGAGCGCGGCCTCCAGCCGGTCAAGCTGGTCGAGCACCGAGTCAACGTCGGCGGGCTCGTGCGTGCCTGCGAGGCCGAGTTCGCCGTGCAGGTACTCGGCCAGTTCGACGGGAGTCGGTTGGTCGAACACGAGCGTGGCGGGCAGTTTCAACCCGGTCGACGCGGTCATCCTGTTGCGCAGGTCGATGGCCATGACGGAGTCGAAGCCGAGTTCGCGGAACGGCTTGCCCTTCGGCAGGGCGCTGGTTCCGGTGTGGCCGAGCACGGCCGCGGCCTGGTCGCACACCATGTCGGTCAGCTGGCGCAACTGCTCGGCGTGCGGGCGGCCGGTGAGCCGTCCGGCCAGGCTGCTGTCCACTTCGGATTCTGTTGCCGCCGGACCGGTCCCGGCCTGGGGGAGCTCGGCCAGCAGCGGGCTCGGGCGGTGCAGGGTGAACGTGGGGCCGAACACGGACCAGTCGATGTCCGCGACGGTGACGGCGTCCTCGCCCGCGTCCAGCGCTTGGCCAAGAGCCAGTACGGCGAGTGCCGGGTCCATGGCGCGGACCCCGTAGCGGTTCAGCAGGTTGCCGACGTCACCACCGCCCATTCCGCCGCCGTCCCACAGGCCCCACGAGAGGGTCGTGGCCGGGCGACCGGCCGCGCGGCGCGCGGCGGCGAGACCGTCGAGGTAGCCGTTGGCGGCGGCGTATCCGGTTTGCTCGCTGCCGCCCCAGATGGCCGCACCGGAGGAGAACAGCACGAAGTCGTCCAGGTCACCCGTCAACTCGTCGAGCCAGCGGGCCCCGCCTGCCTTGGCGGCGCACACGTCAGCCAGATCGGCGACGGTGGTGTCACCGACAGAGCCGCCCTGCCCGACGCCTGCGGTGTGCAGCACTGTGGACAGCGCCGGGCCGCCCGTGGTGTTGATCCGGTCCAGCAGGCCGACGACGTCCGCGCGCTCGGCCACGTCGCACGCGACGACCTCGACGCTGGTGCCCGCGTTGGCCAGTTCGGCGGCCCGCGTGGACACGCCTTCGCTGGCCGGTCCACGCCTGCCGGTCAGCACGACGCGGCGTGCACCGCGTGTGGCCAGCCAGCGTCCGACGTGCTCGCCGATGGCGCCGGTCCCACCGGTCACCAGCACTGTTCCGCGTGGAGCCCAGTTGACCGAGCGCGTGCTCGGCTGGGTGGCACGGACCAGCCGTCGCCCGTACGTGCCGGACCGGCGCAACGCCACCTGGTCCTCGCCCTCGCCGCCGCTGAGCACCGCCGGGAGACGTCCGGCCACCGCGCCTTCGAGCCGTGGCGGCAGGTCGACCAGGCCGCCCCAGAGGGTCGGATGCGCCAGGGCCACGGTGCGACCCATGGCCCAGATCTGGGCTTGGACGGGTTGGCCTGCGGTTTCGTCGCGCGTGGCGGCAACCGCTCCACGCGTCAGGACCCACAGCGGCGCGTCATCCCGGCCAGCCAGAACCTGGACCAAGGCCAACGTCGCCGCCAGACCGCGGGGCACCCCGGGGTACGCGTCGAGCGGAGCGGCTGCCTCGTCTTCGAGGGCGAGAGCGGAGACGATGCCCGACAAGTCTTTGATGCCGGTGGGCAGCGCGGCGGCCAGCGCCTGCCGGTCGGTGGTGTCGATGCCGTCGACGTCCACGATGTGCACCTGCGCCCCGGCGTCCGACAGCGCACCTGCGACGTCGGGCGCGTATCCGACCAGCAGCCAGGTACCGGTCAACACGGCGGCGCTGTGCGGCAGTTCCGTCCACGCGATGCGGTACCGCCAGTCGGCGACCGCCGACTCCGCGCGTTCACGGCGTCGCCAGTCGGTCAGCGCACCCAGCGCCTCGTCGGCCGGGTGCACACCGAGCAGTTCGGCGAGAGCAGTGGTGTCGCCGTTTTCGACGGCTGTCCAGAAGCCTGCTTCGACTGCGGTGACCGGCTCGGCCGGTGGCTCGACAGGTTCGGGCCAGAACCGGTCACGCCGGAAGGCATACGTTGGGAGGTCCACAGTGGAACCACTGCCCAGGATGGCTGTCCAGTCGACGGCAACGCCCCGCACGTAGGCCTCGGCGAACGACACCAGGAGACGCCGCGCGTCGCCGTCATCGCGTCGCAGCGTGCCGACCACGACCGGCTCGTCCAGGCTTTCCGCGACCGACGGCGTCAGCACCGGATGCGGGGACACCTCGACGAAGACGCCGTGTCCCGCGTCGCCGAGGATCCGGACCGCCCGGTCGAACTCCACCGTCTCGCGCAGCGACGCGTACCAGTACGACGGATCCATCTCCGGACCCGCCAGCCATTCCCCTGTCAACGCCGACACCATCGGCACCTGGGCTTCACCCGGCCGGATCCCTTGCAGAACGTCGACGATCTCGTCACGCAACTCGTCCACGTGCGCGCTGTGCGACGCGTAATCCACCGGGATCATCCGGGTGCGCACCGACTCCGGATACGACTCCGCCAACTCCCGCAACGCCTCCGCGTCACCGGACACCACCGTCGCCGCCGGACCGTTCACCGCCGCGACCGACAACCTCGCACCGAACGGCTCGATCCGCTCGCGAACAGCACTCACGGACTCCGCGATCGACAGCATCCCGCCACGACCAGCCAACGCCGTCAGTGTCTTGCTCCGCAGAGCCACAACCTTCGCCGCGTCCTCCAACGACAAGATCCCGGCAACTGCCGCGGCTGCGATCTCACCCTGCGAATGACCGACCACAGCATCCGGCTCAACACCGGCCGCCTGCCAGACAGCAGCGAGGGACACCATCACAGCCCACAACGCGGGCTGCACCACATCCGCAGCCTCAAATCCATGCCGCCCAGCCAGAACGTCATCCAGATCCCAGTCCACATAAGGAGCAAGAGCCGCAGCACACTCAGCCAACCTCGCCGCGAACACCGGCGAAACCGAAGCCAGCTCACGACCCATACCGACCCACTGACTGCCCTGACCCGGGAACACGAACACCGAACGACCAAGCCCACCGGGAACAACGCTTCCGGTGATCACGCCCGGTGCGGGCTGCCCCGTGGCCACCGCGGCCAGGCCTGCCATCTGCTCGACACGGTCCGCACCAAGGACCACCGCGCGCTGCTCGAACGCCGACCTGGACGTGGCCAACGACCAAGCCACGTCACCCACCGGAAGCTCGGGCCGTGCCACGACGTACTCACGCAGGCGGCCCGCCTGAACAGCAAGCGTGTCGGCATCACGGCCGGACACAACCCACGCGGGAACTTGCGGCGACAACACCGGCACAGCGATGCGCTCGGTCGGAGGCTCCGCCGCGACCGGAGCCTCTTCCAAGATCACGTGCGCGTTCGTTCCGCTGATCCCGAACGCCGAAACCCCAGCGCGGCGCGGACGCGCACCCGGCAACCACTCGACCGGCTCCTGCAACAACCGAACATCCCCCGACGCCCAGTCCACATGCGACGACGGTTCATCGGCGTGCAACGTCCTCGGCAGCACACCGTTCTGGAGTGCCATCACCATCTTGATCACACCAGCCACACCAGCAGCCTGCTGCGAGTGACCGATATTCGACTTCACCGAGCCAAGCCACAACGGCCGATCACGACCCTGCCCATACGTCGCCAACAACGCACCAGCCTCAATCGGATCACCCAACTCAGTGCCTGTGCCATGCGCCTCCACAACATCCACATCGGACGCCGACACCTGAGCGTTCGCCAACGCGGACATGATCACTCGCTGCTGCGAAGGACCGTTCGGTGCTGTCAGACCGTTCGACGCGCCGTCCTGGTTGATCGCACTGCCACGAACCACACCCAGGACCTTGTGACCGTTGCGCTGTGCTTCAGACAACCGCTCCAGTACGACGATGCCGACGCCTTCGCCCATGCCCATGCCGTCAGCACCGTCCGCGAACGCCTTGCACCGGCCGTCCGGCGACAACGCACGAAGACGCGAGAACCCGACGAACTCGCTCGGGTCCGCCATGATCGTGACGCCACCGGCCAACGCCACCGAACACTCACCGGATCGCAGCGCCTGAACGGCCTGGTGCAACGCGACAAGCGACGACGAACACGCCGTGTCCACAGTCATCGCCGGACCCGTCAACCCCAGCGCGTAGGCGATCCGCCCGGACAACACGCTCATCGCGGTTCCGGTCATGCGATGGCCCTCAGACCCGGGTGTCTCGGGTCCGACGCCGAGATACGCGGAACGGGCGGCGCCGACGAACACACCGGTCGCGGAACCGTGCAGGGACTGAGGATCCATCCCCGCGCGTTCGATCGCCTCCCACGACGTCTCCAGCAACAACCGTTGCTGCGGGTCCATCGCCACCGCTTCACGGGGGCTGATCCCGAAGAACCCGGCGTCGAACTCCGCGACCCCGGTGAGGAATCCGCCTTCCACGACGTACGTGGTGCCCTCGGCGTCCGGGTCCGGGTCGAACAGCGCTTCGGCGTTCCAGCCCCGGTCGGCCGGGAACCCGCCGATCGCGTCCCCGTGCTCGGCCAGCAGTTTCCAGAGTTCCTCCGGGGTGCGGATGCCGCCGGGGTAACGGCAGGCCATGCCGACGATCGCGATCGGTTCCGCCGGGGCCGCCGCTGTCGTCGCCGTGGACACCTGTGTGGTCACGGCCCCGAACAGCGACGACAGGATCTCCTCGGCCAGGGCGGCGGGGTTCGGGTGGTCGAACACCACCGTGGCCGGGAGCCGGATGCCGGCGGCCGCGTTCAGCCGGTTGCGCAGTTCCACAGCGGTCAGCGAATCGAAGCCCAGTTCACGGAAGGCACGTGCGGGCGGCACGTCGGTGGCCGAACCGTGGCCGAGGACTGCCGCCGCGTGCGCGCGCACCAACTCGACGGTCACGCGACGCCGTTCCCCGGCCGTCAATCCCGCCAGTTCACGGGACAACGCGCTCACAGGCTCCGGCGACGCCTCCATGTCCTGGGAGGCCGCCACTTCCTGCGCCTCGGGGATCGCGTCCAGAAGCGGACGCGAGCGCGCCGCCCGGAACACGGGCGCGAACTTCTCCCAAGTCACGTCGGCGAGCGCGATGAACGTCTCGTCGTCGGCGAGGACCTGGTCGAGCGCGGTCAGCGCGCGTCGGGTCTCCAGGAAGTTCATGCCCTGCCTGCGCAGCCGCTTCGGCGTCACCCGGCCTGGGCTGTGGTCCATCAGGTCGTCGACGGCGTCCCAGTCCCGGGAATCCCACACGCCCCAGGCGATCGACGTCCCCGGCAGGCCGCGGGCGCGGCGGTCCTCGGCCAGCCCGTCGAGGAACGAGTTGCCCGCCGCGTACGGGCCGTGGTCGTTGCTGCCCCAGGTCGCCGAGATCGACGAGAACAGCACGAACTCGTCCACATCGAGGTCGGCGGTCGCCTCGTCGAGATAGGTGGCACCCGCCGCCTTCGCGCTGAGCGCCTTCGCCAGGCCCTCCCGGCTGGTGTCCTCCACCCGCGCGAGGTAGCCGGTGTTGGCGGAGTGCAGCACAGTGGACAGTCCGGGCCCGGTCTCCTGGATCCACGCCACCAGGTCGGTGACCTCGGACCGAACCCCGGTGTCACAGCTCACGACGTCGACGGCCGACCCCGCGGTCGCCATGGCGGCCGCGAGCTCCACCGCTCCCTCCGCGAACGGGCCGGAACGACTCGTCAGCACGACACGTTTCGTGTCCCGTTCGGACAACCAGCTCGCGACGCACGCGCCGATCGATCCGGTGCCGCCGGTCAGCAGCACGGTTCCGCGGGCCCGCCAAGGCCCGCGATCCGTTCGCCTCGGCTCGGCACGGACAAGGCGGCGCGCGAGCGTGCCCGAGTCACGCAACGCGACCTGATCTTCCCCGCCATCCGCGAGAACCGCGACGAGGCGGGCCGCGGTGTCGGCGTCGACCACGGGCGGCAGGTCGATCAGGCCGCCCCAGCGGTCCGGGAGTTCCATGCCGATGACCCGTCCCATGCCCCACAGTTGGGTCTGCTCGGGGTTGGTCGTCACCTCGCCTGAACCGGTCTGCACAGCGCCCTGGGTCAACAGCCACAGCGGAGCGGCGATTCCGGCTTGCGCAAGCGCTTGCACCAGGTCGACCGTCGCGGCTGTTCCCCGTGGGATCCAGGGATACGTCTCGTCCCGGCCCTCCGCCAACGCCAGCAACGACACAACACCGGCCACACCGGCCGCTTCCCCCACGTTCTCGACCGTGGTACGCACGACTTGCGCACCACGGTCCGCAAGCGCTCGTGCGCACGCGTCGGCGACGACTCCTTCGCCCACCAGCAGCCAAGTGCCCCGCAGAACGGGCGTACTTGTCGTAGCGTCGACCGGTTCCCACCGGATGCGGTAGCGCCAGTCCTCGACTCCCGGCGCGGCGGGCGCGTGCACCGGGACCACGGGCCAGTACCGCTGACGCTGGAAGGCGTAGGTGGGAAGTTCAACGGCTGTTCCGTCGGCGAGTACCGCCGACCAGTCGACGGGGGCGCCGCCCACGTAGGCGTCCGCGAGCGACGCCAGCAGGCGGTCCACACCGCCGTCGTCCCGGCGCAGCGTGCCGACCACCACCGGCTCGTCCAGGCTTTCCGCGATCGACGGAGTCAGCACGGGATGCGGCGAGACTTCCACGAAAACGCTGTGCTCGGCACCGAGTACCCGAACCGCCCGGTCGAATTCGACCGTTTCGCGCAGCGACGAGTACCAATAGGACGGATCCATCTCCGGACCGGACAACCACTCCCCGGTCAACGCCGACACCATCGGGATTCGTGCCTCGCGCGGCTCAATCCCTTGCAGAACTTCGAGGATCTCCTCACGCAACTCGTCCACATGAGCACTGTGCGAGGCGTAATCCACCGGGATCATCCGCGCCCGAGGCGACTCACCACACGAACCCGCCAACTCCCGCAACGCATCCGCATCACCCGACACCACAGTCGCTGACGGACCGTTCACCGCCGCAACCGACAACCGATCCCCATACGAAGCAATCCGCTCACGAACCCCACCCACCGGCTCGGCAACGGAAAGCATCCCGCCGCGACCAGCCAACGCGGTCAATGTCTTGCTCCGCAGAGCCACAACCTTCGCCGCATCCTCCAACGACAAGATCCCCGCAACAGCCGCAGCCGCGATCTCACCCTGCGAATGACCCACCACAGCATCCGGCTCAACACCAGCCGCCTGCCACACCGCAGCCAACGACACCATCACAGCCCACAACGCGGGCTGCACCACATCCGCAGCCTCAAACCCATGCCGCCCAGCAAGAACATCATCCAAATCCCAGTCCACATACGGCGACAAAGCCGCCGCACACTCCGCCAACCTCGCCGCGAACACCGGCGAAACCGAAGCCAGCTCACGACCCATCCCAACCCACTGACTGCCCTGACCCGGGAACACGAACACCGAACGACCAAGAGCACGAGCTTCCCCCGTGACCACACCAGGTCCGGGCTGTCCTGTGGCTATCGCGGCGAGACCCGCCGCCAGTTCGACACGATCCGCGCCGAGCACCACCGCGCGCTGCTCGAACGCCGACCGCGTCGTCGCCAACGACCACGCCACATCGCCGGGCGCGAGTTCCGGCCGGGCCAGCACGTACTCACGCAACCGACCGGCTTGATCGGCGAGAGCGGCAGGGTTGCGGCCGGAGAGCACCCAGGCCGGAGCCGGGGACGCCAGGACCGGCACCCTGCTGTCGTCCGATGCCTGCTTGTCCTGCGATTGTGCCGGTGCTTCCTCCAGGATCACGTGCACGTTCGTGCCGCTCGCGCCGAACGCCGAAACCCCGGCCCGACGCGACCGCTCACCAGGCAGCCAGTCCCTGGGCTCCTGCAACAGCCGCACGTTGCCTGCGGTCCAGTCCACATGCGCCGACGGCTCATCGGCGTGCAACGTCTTCGGCAGCACACCGTGCTGCAAAGCCAGCACCATCTTGATCACACCGGCGACACCAGCGGCCTGCTGTGCGTGCCCGATGTTCGACTTCAGCGACCCCAGCCACAGCGGCCGATCCTCGGCGCGGCCCTGGCCGTACGTCGCCAGCAGAGCACCGGCCTCGATCGGGTCACCCAGTTCAGTACCCGTACCGTGCGCCTCCACGGCGTCCACATCGGACGCCGAGAGGCGGGCGTCAGCCAGCGCGGCCCGGATGACGCGCCGCTGCGCGGGAGCGCTCGGTGCCGTCAGACCGTTCGACGCGCCGTCCTGGTTCATCGCACTGCCACGGATCACCGCCAGCACACGGTGCCCGTTGCGCTGTGCGTCCGACAGGCGCTCAAGGAGCACCATTCCCGCGCCTTCGCCCCAGCCCGTGCCGTCGGCGCCGTCCGCGAATGCCTTGCAGCGTCCGTCGGACGCGAGTCCTTGCTGCCGGGCGAAGTCGGCGAACATCACCGGGGTGGACATCACCATCACACCACCGGCGAGCGCCAGCGTGCACTCACCGGAACGCAGCGCACGGGCCGCCAAGTGGACCGCCGCCAGCGACGACGAGCAGGCCGTGTCCACGGTCACCGCAGGTCCGTTGAGTCCCAGCGTGTAGGAGACCCGGCCGGACAGCACGCTGATCGCGCTGCCCGTCACGAGGTGCCCCTCGCCGTGCCCGTTCTCCCGCGCGTACCAGTCGTAGCCGGAGGCACTCGCGCCGACGAAGACCCCGGTGTGCGAACCGCGCAGCGTCCTTGGGTCGAACCCGGCACGCTCCAGCGCCTCCCAGGCGATCTCCATCACCATGCGCTGCTGCGGGTCCATCGCCACCGCTTCACGCGGGCTGATCCCGAAGAACCCGGCGTCGAACTCGGCCGCCTCCGGCAGGAAGCCACCGCGGCTCTCGTAGCCGTGCACCGCCGCGTCACCCGGGTCCCAGCCTCGGTCGGCTGGGAAGTCGCCGATGGCGTCCGTGCCGGTGGCGACCAGGTTCCACAACTCCTCCGGCGTGCGCACACCGCCCGGGTAGCGGCAGCTCATGCCGACGACAGCGATCGGTTCGCCGGTCACGGCTTCCAACTCACGGACACGCTCGCGGCTCTCGTGCAGCTCGGCCGTGACGCGCTTCAGGAAGTACCGGAGCTTGTCCTCGCTCACGCGTTCCACCTCGGGGTACTCAGGCTGTGGGTGCTCGGTCTTGGCAGCGTTCGTGCGGCTGGGCGCACGGTCACGCGGGTTGAATGTGCGTGGGCGGTCGGTCCGGTCATTCGATGCCGAACTCCTTGCCGAGTAGGTCGAAGACCTCGTCGTCGTCGGCTCCCGCCAGCCGGTCGGCGACGTCCGACCCGGTCGTGCGGTGCCGCAGTCGTTGCCACTTCTCGGCGAGCACGGCCAGACGCGCCGCGACGGTGTCCCCGTCCTCGTTGCCGTGCTCGAACCGTTCCAGCAGGCCGGACAACGAGGCCTCCAGCCGGTCGAGCTCGTCGCCCACGGAGTCCTGGCCGATGCCGATCACCCGCAGCAGGTGCGCGGCGAGGGCCGACGACGTCGGGTACTCGAAGACGACGGTCGACGGCAGGGACGCGCCGGTGGCGGCGGTCAGCCGGTTGCGCAGTTCGATCGCTGTCATGGAGTCGAAGCCGAGATCCTTGAAGGCGCGTTCCCCGTCGATGTCGGCGGCGCCTTCGTGGGACAGCACCCGCGCGGCTTCCCGGCGCACCAGGTCCGTCGCGGCGGCCAGCCGACGAGGCGCGGGAAGGGCGGCGAGCGTGCGGGCGAACTCGGGTGCCGTGTCGGCCTCGGCCGCTGTGACGGGCCGGGTCGCCGCTTCGGGCAGGTCGGCCAGGAGCGGACTCGGGCGGTGCAGCGTGAACGCGGGTGCGAAGGTCCGCCAGTCCACGTCCGCGATCGTGACCAGTGCGTCGCCGCCGTCGATGGCCTGGCCCAGCGCCCGGACCGCGATCCGCGGGTCGAGGACACCCAGCCCGTGCCGTACCGACGACTGTGCTGATGACTGGGCTGATGACTGGGCCGGAGCGCCGTTGGCCCACGGTCCCCACGCGACGGAAGTGGCGACCTGGCCACGAGCCCTGCGCTGTTCGGCGAGAGCGTCGACGAAGGCGCTTCCGGTGGCGTACCCCGGAACCATCGCACCGCCCCACGTCGCCGCGACGGACGAGAACAGCACGAAGTCGTCCAGGTCCAGATCCGCGGTCAGCTCGTCGAGCCAGCGCGCGCCTGCCGCACGGGCACCCGCGACAGCCGCGAGTTCCTCGGCGGTGGTGTCGGCGACCGCTGTGGCCTGGCCGACGCCGACAGCGTGCACGACGCTGCGCAGCGCGGGTCCACCGTCGGCGGCGATCTGCTGCAACAGCCCGTCGACTTCGGCGCGTTGCGTGGTGTCGCAGGCGGCGATCGACAGCTCCGCGCCGAACGCGGCCACGTCGGCGGCCAGTCGCGCAACATCGGCTGTCAGCGGTTCGACCGCCGCGAGCACGACGCGTTCGACGCCACGCCCAGCGAGCCAACGACCGACCTCAGCACCGATCGCGCCCGTGCCCCCGGTGACAAGCACAGTGCCGGAACGTGTGCCTGGCGCGTCCTTCTCGGCGGGCGCGGCGGCCCGGACGAGACGGCGAGCCAGCACACCCTGTGGCCGCAGCGCCGACTGGTCTTCCGCGAGTGCACCGGACAGCAGGGCGGCGAGCCGCGAGCCGGTGCGCTCGTCCCAGGTGACCGGCAGGTCGACCAAGCCACCCCAGCGCTCGGGGTGTTCGAGCCCCGCGACCCGGCCAAGTCCCCACACCTGCGCCTGCGCCGGACTGCCGATCTCGCCGGGGCCAGTGGCCATGGCGCCTGCCGTCAGCACCCACAGCGGGGCTTCGGGCACGTGCGCGCCGAGGGCCTGGATCAGGTCGAGAGTGGCTGACACGCCCCGGGTCATGGTCGGGTGCCCCTGGTCGGGCGACTCGTCCATCGCCAGCAGTGACACCACCCCGGCAATGGATCCGTCGACCGGGAGGCGTCCGGGGCCGGTCACGCTGATCACGTCGGCGGCGCCGTGCTCGGTCAGGGCGCGCGAGACCTGTTCGGCCGTGGCCGGATCGGTGGAACCGCCGACCAGGAGCCAGGTTCCGGACAGCCCGGACAGCCCAGCGGGATCATCGGGCACGCGGTTCCAGGTGATCCGGTACCGCAGACCCGTCAACTGGTCGTCGGGAACCACCCGGCGAGCCGGTTCAGGCCAGTAGCGGGTGCGTTGGAAGGCGTACGTCGGCAGGTCGACAGCCACGCCTGTGCCGCGCACAGCCTCCCAGTCCACGGGCACACCGGACACATACGCGGTGGCCAGCGACGTGAGCAGCCGCTGGGCGCTGCCGTCCTGGCGCCGCAGGGTTCCCGTGACGACAGCCGTGTCGCCAAGGGTGTCGCCGACCGCGCCGATCAGCACCGGATGCCCGGACACTTCCACGAACACGCCGTGCCCCGTCTCCCCCAGAGCCCGCACGGCCTTCTCGAAATCGACCGTGCCGCGCAGGCTCGCGTACCAGAAGTCCGCGTCCATGTCCGGACCGGTCAGCCATTGCCCGCTGAACGCCGAGATCATCGGAACCCGCGCCGCGCGTGGCTCGATCCCCGCGAGCGCGGACAGGATCTCGTCACGCAGTTGCTCCACCTGGACGCTGTGCGACGCGTAATCGATCGGCACACGCGAGGTCCGGCAGGTGCACGCGGCGGCGAACTCCGTCAACGCGTCCGGGTCACCGGACACCACGCAGGACTTGGGACCGTTCACCGTCGCCAGCGACAGGCGCCCTTCGAACGGGATCAGCCACTCCCGCACCACGTCGGCCGACTCGGCGACCGACAGCATCCCGCCGAGCCCGTCCAGCGTGCGCAGGGCGCGGCTGCGCAGCGCGGCGACCTTCGCACCGTCCTCGAGCGACAGCGCACCGGCGACTGTCGCCGCGGCGATCTCACCGAGCGAATGCCCGACGACCGCGTCCGGCCGGACACCGGCCGCCTCCCACACCGCCGCCAACGACACCGAAACCGCCCAGACCGCGGGCTGCAGGACGTCCGCTGCCGTGAAGTCGTGCCTGCCGTCCAGCACGTCCGCCAGTTCCCAGTCCACGTGGGGCGCCAATGCGGCCGCGCACTCCGCCAGCCGCTCGCGGAACACCGGCGACACGTCAGCCAGTTCACGTCCCATCCCGACCCATTGGCTGCCGTGACCGGGGAAGACGAACACCGTCCGGCCCACACCGCCCGCGGCCACCGAACCGGTCACCACACCGGTCGCGGACTGCCCGGTGGCCACCGCCGCCAGACCCGCCGCCAGCTCAGCCCGGTCGGTGCTCAGCACCACCGCGCGGTTCTCGAAAGCCGAGCGGGTCGTGGCCAGCGACCACGCCACGTCACCGACCGCCAGCTCCGGCCGGGCGAGTGCGAACTCCCGCAACCGACCTGCCTGCGCTGCCAGAGCGCGGCCCCCTCGTGCGGTGACCGGCCATGCGACCGGCCCGCCGGTGAGGACCGGCGCTGCCGGCGTCGGCACGACGTCCGGCGCGGCAGGCGGTTCCTCGATGATGACGTGGGCGTTGGTGCCGCTCACGCCGAAACTGGAGACGCCCGCGCGGCGCGTCCGCTCGGCACTGGCGGCCCAGTCGGTGAGCTGGTGCAGCAGTGCGATGTTCCCCGCGGTCCAGTCGACGTGCGGGGACGGGGTGTCCGCGTGCAGGGTCCTCGGGAGCTGCTCGTGGCGCAGTGCCAGAACCGTCTTCATGATCCCGGCGATGCCCGCGGCGGCCTGGGTGTGCCCGATGTTGGACTTCACCGACCCCAGCCACAGCGGCCGGTCGCCGGGGCGCCCTTGGCCGTACGTCGCCAGCAGCGCCTGCGCCTCGATCGGGTCGCCGAGCTCGGTGCCGGTTCCGTGCGCCTCGACCACGTCCACATCGGACGCTTCCAGCTGGGCGTTGGCCAGCGCGGCGCGGATGACCCGCTGTTGCGACGGGCCGCTGGGCGCGGTGAGCCCGTTCGAGGCGCCGTCCTGGTTGACCGCGCTGCCCCGCACCAACGCCAGCACCTGGTGGCCGTGGCGGCGCGCGTCGGAAAGCCGCTCGACCGCGAGGACACCGACGCCCTCCGCCATGCCCATGCCGTCGGCACCGGTCCCGAACGCTTTGCAACGGCCGTCGGCCGCCAGTCCGCGCTGCCGGGAGAAACCGATCAGGTCACGCGGGGTCGGCATCACGGTGACGCCACCGACCACGGCGAGGTCGCATTCGTCGGCGCGCAGCGCCTGACAGGCGGAGTGCAGGGCGACGAGAGACGACGAACAGGCGGTGTCGACGGTGAAGGCGGGGCCTTCCAGACCGAGGAGGTAGGAGACGCGACCGGACAGCACGCTGGTCGCGTTGCCGATCATCGCCTGGCCTTCCAGGTGGTCCCCGGCGCCGGTGAGGTGGTCGTACCCGGAGCCGAAGCCACCGACGAACACGCCGGTTCGTGTGCCCCGCAGGCGAACCGGGTCGATACCGCCGCGTTCCAGGGTCTCCCACACCACTTCCAGCAACATCCGCTGCTGCGGGTCCATGGCGAGTGCCTCACGCGGGCTGATGCCGAAGAAGGCGGCGTCGAACTCCGCGGCGTCGTGGAGGAAGCCGCCCGCACGGACGTAGAGGGTGCCGGGCCGGTCGGGGTCCGGGTCGTAGAGGGCGGCGAGGTCCCAGCCGCGGTCGGTGGGCAGCCCGGTGATGGCGTCCTCGCCCGCGGCGAGCAACTGCCACAACTGCTCGGGAGTGTGGATGTCGCCGGGCAGACGGCATCCCATGGCGACGATCGCGATCGGGTCGGCCTGCGGATCCGTTGCGGTAACCCGCGTGGTCGTGTCTGTTTCCGTTGTGGCGCCGACGAGTTGCGCACGCAGGTGAGCGGCGAGCACGACCGGGTCGGGGTAGTCGTACAGCAGTGTGGCGGGCAGCGGCAGGGCGGTCGCGACACTGAGCCGGTTGCGCAGTTCGACCGACGTCAGGGAGTCCAAGCCGAGTTCACTGAAAGCACGGCCCGGTTCGATGTCCGCGGCCGACGCGTACCCCATGACGGTGGCGGCTTCGTCCCTGACCAGGTCGCACAGCAGACGTTCCTGGGCGTCCTTCGAGGACAACCCGGACAGCCGGGCAGCCAGCGGACGTGCCGTGTCAGCGGACTGCGGCGCCTGGTTCGCCGCGTCCACGGCGTTCGCGGCGCGGATCTCCGGCATGTCCCGCATCAGCGGTGCCCGGCGCAGCTGCTCGGGGCCACGAGCCGTGGCCATCGCGGCGAAGTCGACGGCCATGAGCGACAGCACGGCGAGCCGCGGGTCCGGGTCCTCGACGGCGGCGAAGAGGGCGCGGACGGCGTCCTCGGGGGCCATCAGGACTTCCCACTTGTTGCGGGCAAGCCTCTGCCGGGCGCCCGCACTGGCCTGGCCGACGCCCCCGCCCGCCCACGGACCCCAAGCCAGCGAACTGGCGGGCAGGCCACGAGCCCGGCGCTGTTCGGCGAGCGCGTCGAGATAGGCGTTGGCGGCGGCGTAGTTGCCCTGACCGCCGTTGCCGAAGGTGGCGGAGATCGACGAGCACAGGATGAAGGCGTCGAGATCCAACTCGGCCGTCAGTTCGTCGAGGGCCGCCGCGCCACCTGCCTTGCCGTCGAACGTGCTCGCCAACCGGGCAGTGTCCAGGCGGTCCAGCACGCCGTCGTCGAGCGCACCGGCCGCATGCAGCACAGTGGACAGTTCCGGCCCGGTGGCGGCGATGCGGTCGAGCACAGCGGCCAGCGCGGGGCGTGCCGCGGTGTCGCAGGCGAAGACGTCCACGTCGGCACCGGCGACGGCCAGTTCCGCGGCCAGCGCCGCGGTGTCCTCGGCGGACGGACCCGAGCGGCTGGTGAGGACGAGACGGCGGACGCCGCGTTCCGTTGCCAGCCAACGCGCGGCGTGGCCACCGATGTGCCCGGTGCCGCCGGTGACGAGAACAGTTCCGCGTGGAGTCAACCGCTGCCGGTCGGCCGGTCGGGGCGGCTTGGGGGCGTGTGCGAGGCGACGCAGCCGCAGGCCGCCTTGGCGCAGCGCGATCTCGTTCTCGTCACGGGCGGCGAGAACGGCGGCCAGGTGGACGGCGGTCCGGTTGTCGAAGTGGTCCCCGGGCAGGTCGATCAGCCCACCCCAGCGGTCGGGGTGTTCGGCGGCGACCGTACGGCCGAGTGCCCAGACTGGGGCCTGTCGCGGGTCAGCCGCCCTGAAGAATTCAGTGCTGCCGGGTTCGGTGCTGACGGCGCCGGAGGTCACCACCCACAGCGGTGCGGCGGTTCCGGTGTCGCCGAGGGCTTGGACCACGGCCAAAGTAGCGGCCAGACCGCGGGCGACCGACGGGTGCGCGGCGACCGGTCCGGTGTCGAGAGCGACGAGGGACAGCACGCCCGCGGCTTCGGTGCCGTCGAGTGCGGCGACGATCCGGGCCGCGTAGTCGGCGCGATTCGCCTCGGCGGTGTCCAGTTCGACGGTGACGATCTCGGCACCGCGGGAGACGAGAGCGGCGACGCACGGGTGCGTCGGGTACCCGGCCGGGGCGAGGACGAGCCATGTGCCGGACAGGAGTGTGGGCGCGGGTTCGGGGGCGTGTGCCCACTCGATCACGAACCGCCAGTCGTCGGTGATCTCACCGGGTCCGCGGTCGACGACGACCGCTTTCGGCTCCGGCCAGTAGCGGCGGTGTTGGAAGGCGTACGTCGGCAATTCGACCCGCCGGGCCGCTGGGGAGGCGGGCAGGACAGTCGCCCAGTCGACCGGCAAGCCGTGGACGAACGCGGTTGCGAACGACCGCAGCAGCCGGTCCGCGCCGTCGTCGTCCTGGCGAAGGGTGTCGACCAGCGCGGGCCTGGGCAGGTCGGGCCGTTCGACCAGCACCTCCTCGATCGAGGTGAGCAGGACCGGGTGAGCCGAGACCTCCACGAAGGCACGGTGTCCGGATTGGACAAGCGCCTCCACCGCCTCACCGAACCGGACCATGCGGCGCACGTTGGCGTACCAGTACTCGGGGCCCAACTCCACACCGTCCACGACACGGCCGTGGACCGTCGAGAAGAACGGAATCTGACCAGACCGCGGCTCGATACCGGCCAGCAAACCCGGCAACGTCGCCTCAAGCGGCTCACACAACCGCGAGTGCGCCACGAAATCCGTCACCGGAACCCGCCAACGCATCACCTTGCGCTTACGCAAAACCCGCTCGAACTCGACCATCGCAGCCGGTTCACCCGACACCACGGTCGCCGCCGGGGAGTTCACCGCCGCAACCGACAACCGATCACCGAACGGTTCCAGCAATTCCCGAACGGGAGCCACCGGCATGACGACCGACAACATCCCGCCCTCAACACCCAACCCCGCCAACGCTTCCGCACGCACAGCCACAACCCGTGCGCCGTCACCCAGTGACAAGATCCCAGCCACCGTCGCCGCGGCGATCTCCCCCTGGGAGTGCCCCACCACGACGTCCGGCACAACACCAGCCACACGCCAGACCTCGGCAAGCGACACCATCACAGCCCACAGCACCGGCTGCATCACCGCGGCCCCATCCAGACCAGGAGCGCCCTCGTCCCCCGCCAACACCGCGTAGGGATCCCATTGGACAAAGGGACGCAACGCCTCGACACACTCGGCGAACCGAGCCGCGAACACCGGCGACTCCGCCAACAGCCGACGGCCCATCCCCACCCACTGACTACCTTGACCGGGGAACACGAACGCCGTCCGGTCGTCGCGGGCGGCGCTTTCGCCGGTTGGGGCGTCCTCAGTGGACTGGCCGGTCATCACGGCGGCCAGTGCCTGGCCGAGTTCGGCGTTGTCGGCACCGACGGCCACCGCGCGGTGCTCGAAGTGGCTGCGGGTCGTGGCGAGCGACCATGCCGTGTCGGTGTGGATCGGCGAATCCGGCGCGAGGGCGAACTCACGCAGGCGACCGGCCTGCGCGGCCAGGGCCTGCCGGCCCCGGGCGGTGACCGGCCACGCGGTGACGTCGGTGAGCGGCGCCAGCAACGACGGCCCGGTGGGCGCGGTCGCGTCATCGAGCGGCGGGTCCTGCTGTTCGGTGGCCTGCTCGATGAGGACGTGCACGTTGGTGCCGCTCATACCGAACGCGGAGACGCCCGCACGGCGGGGCGCATCGCCCCGGGTGGTCCACGGCCGCTGTTCGGTCAGCAACCGGACGCCGCCGGACTCCCAGTCGATCTCCTGGGACGGCTCGTCGGCGTGCAAGGTGCGCGGGAGCACGCCGTGCCGGATCGCGAGGACCATCTTGATCAGACCGGCGAGGCCCGCGGCGATCTGGGTGTGCCCGATGTTGGACTTGGCCGAGCCGAGCCACACCGGCCGGTCCGCCTGCCGGTCCTGCCCGTACGTGGCCAGCAGTGCGTGTGCCTCGACCGGGTCGCCGAGCGGTGTTCCGGTGCCGTGCGCCTCGACGGCGTCCACCTGGTCCGGCGTCAGACCGGCCGCGTCCAGTGCCGCGCGGATGACTCGCTGCTGTGACAGGCCGTTGGGGGCGGTGAGCCCGTTGGAGGCGCCGTCCTGGTTGACCGCCGACCCCCGCACGACCGCCAGCACACGATGACCAAGGCGGCGCGCGTCGGAAAGACGCTCCACGGCGATGGTGGCGGCGCCCTCCGACAGGCCCATGCCGTCAGCGCCTGCCGCGAACGGCTTGCAGCGGCCGTCCGGTGCGAGGCCCCGCTGCCGGGAGAAACCGACGAGCTGACTGGGAGTGGACATCACCATGACCCCGCCGACCAGTGCGAGTTCGCACTCGCCCGCGCGAAGTGCCTGTCCGGCCAGGTGCAGGGCGACCAGTCCGGAGGAGCACGCGGTGTCGATGGTGACCGCGGGCCCTTCCAGGCCGAGGGCGTACGCGACGCGACCGGAGATGATGCTGCTGGAGTGGCCCGTGACCAGGTAGCCCTCTGCCGCAGGGTCGCCGTCGGCGAGCCCGGCGCCGTAACCGGTCAGGGTGGCCCCCGCGAACACGCCGACCGGCGTGCCGCGCACCGACTCCGGGGCGATCCCGGCGCGCTCCAGCGCCTCCCACGACGTCTCCAGCAGCAGCCGCTGCTGCGGGTCCATGGCGACGGCTTCGCGTGGGTTGATGCCGAAGAAGGCGGCGTCGAACTCGGTGGCGTCGTGCAGGAAGCCACCCGTGCGGGTCACTGACTTGCCCTGCTTGTCCGGGTCCGGGTCGTGGAGTGCGGGATCCCAGCCGCGGTCGGTCGGCAGGCCGCCGATCACGTCGGCGCCCCCGGCGAGCAGGTCCCAGTACTGCTCGGGCGTGGCGACTCCGCCGGGGAACCGGCAGCCGATGCCGACGATGGCAAGCGGTTCACCCGGGTCAGCCGCAGTGGCGACCGGCGTCGACGTCGTGCCAGCGGTCGACGTCGTTGCGGTGTCGGTGCCGAGGACAGCGGCGGCGAGGTGTGCGCCGAGCGCGGCGGGGGTGGGGTGGTCGAAGACGATCGAGGACCGCAGCCGCAGGCCGGTCGCCGCCGCCAAACGCTTGCGCAGCTCGACCGCGGTCAGCGAGTCGAAGCCGAGGTCGCGGAAGGCCCGGCTGCCCGCGACGCCTCCCGCGTCGCGATGGCCGAGGACAGCGGCCGCGTGGCTGCGTACCAGATCCGTGGCCAGGCGCTCGCGTTCGGCTATGGCGGACGCGGCGGTCAGTATGCGGGCGAAGTCGTTCGACGGGGCGTCGGCGGCGTTCGCGGTCTCCACGAGCGACCCGGTGGACGCAGCGCTGTCGTCCAGGGCGATGCGGGCTTCCGGGATGCGTTCCAGCAGTGCGCTTCGGCGGGCCGCGGTGAAGACGGGCGCGAACTCCGCCCAGTCGATGTCGGCGAGGGCCAGGTACGCACCGGGCCCCTCGCTGAGGACACGGCCGAGCGCGTCCAGCGCCGGACCGGGTGCCAGGAACCTTGTTCCCTGACGCCGCAGGCTTTCCCCGGTGATGGTGGCGGGCCCGTTCGGGCCGAAGGCGTCCGGTGCCTCCCAGTCCCGCGTGTCCCACACACCCCAGCCGAGCGAGAGCGCGGCGCCACCACGGGCCCGGCGGCGCTCGGCGAGCGCGTCGAGATGCGCGTTGGCCGCGGCGTAGGCGCCGTGCTCGGCGCTGCCCCAAGCGGCGGCGATCGACGAGAACAGGATGAACTCGTCGGCGTCGATGACCAGTTCGTCAAGGTGGTCGGCCCCCGCGGTCTTGGCGGCCAGCGACGCGGCCAGGCCGCCGAGGTCCGTGTCCTCCAGGCTGGTGAGGTGGAAGGAGTTGGCCGCGTGCATCACGGTGGACAGTCGCGGCCCGGTGGCGGCGACGCGGTCGAGGAGCGCGGCCACGGCTGAGCGGTCGGCGATGTCACAGGTGATGACGTCGACCGCAGTGCCCGCGGTGGCGAGGGAAGCGGCGTGTGCCGCATTCGGCGCGGAGCGGGTAGGGATCACGACACGCGGCGCGCCGCGTTCGGCCAACCATCTGGTCAGGTGCGGGCCGATCGAGCCGGTGCCACCGGTGACGAGCACGGTGCCTTGCGGGGCCCAAGTGCCGGGCGCGTCGGGAGCGGTGCGGGGTGCGCGTTCCAGCCGCCGGGCGAACACTCCGGTGCGGCGCACCGCGACCTGGTCCTCCGTGCCGTCTGCGACGACAGCGGCCAGGCGGGCAGCGATCTTGTCGTCGCACTGCTCGGGCAGGTCCACCAAGCCGCCCCAGCGGTTCGGGTACTCCAGCGCTGCCACCCGGCCAAGGCCCCAGATCTGGGCCTGGGCGGGCTCGGGCGCGACGTCGTCGGAGGCGACGGACACGGCGGCGCGAGTGACCGTCCAGAGCGGTGCGGTGATCGCGGCGTCGCCGAGTGCCTGCACAAGCGCCAAGGTGGCGGCGGTGCCGTGCGGGATGACCGGTGCGGCGGCGAGCGGCTGGGAGTCCAGTGCGAGCAACGACAGCACACCGGCGGGCACCGTGGACCCGTCTGGGACGGCGGCGACGAGTTGTGCGGCGAGGGCGGTGCGGTCGACTTCCTCGGTACGCAGCACCACGGCGGTGGCGCCGTGCGCGGTCAGGGCCTGCACGCAGAAGTCCGAGTCGATGCCGTCGCGGGTGACGACAAGCCACGTCCCGGTGAGGGTGGCGGCGGTGGGGCCGAGGGGTTGCCAGGCTGTGCGGTAGCGCCAGATGTCGTCGGTGAACACGGGCGCTGCCGCTCGTGGCGCGAACTCGATCCGGCTGGGCCAGTAGCGGTTGCGCTGGAACGCGTACGTGGGCAGGTCTACCTGGTTGGCGCGGGGAAGCACAACGGTCCAGTCGACGGACGCGCCGTGCGCGTACGCCTCACCGAGAGACGCCAGCAGCCTGCTGGTCCCGCCGTCGTCACGACGCAGCGTGCCGACGACCACGGGATCCCGGTCCGCCAGCTCCTCACCGATGGCCATGGCCAGCACGGGATGCGGGGACACTTCGATGAACGTGTCGTGGCCGTCGTCCCCGAGAGTCCGGACGGCCCTGGCGAACTCGACGGTCTCGCGCAGGCTGGCGTACCAGTAGTCCGGTGTCAGCTCGGGTCCGGCGAGCCATTCGCCGCTCATCGCGGAGATCATCGGGATCCGCGCTTCCCCCGGCTCGATTCCGGCCAGTGCCGCGATGATGCTGTCGCGCAACTCGTCCACGTGGGCGCTATGGGAGGCGTAGTCCACCGGGAGCACCCGGGTCCGGACGGCGGGGTGTCGCGCCGCCAACTCCTCCAGCGCGTCCGGGTCACCGGCGACAACCGTTGCTGTCGGCCCGTTGACCGTCGCCACCGACAAGCGGTTCCCGAACGGCTCAAGCCAACCGCGGACGGTGTCGGCCGTGCTCTCGACGGCCATCATCCCGCCGCGTCCGGCCAACGCGGTCAATGTCTTGCTGCGCAGGGCAACGACCTTGGCGCCGTCCGCCAGCGAGAGGCTCCCGGCGACGACCGCGGCCGCGATCTCGCCCTGCGAGTGCCCCACCACAGCGTCCGGCCGCACCCCGGCCGCCTGCCACACAGCCGCCAAGGACACCATCACCGCCCACAACGCGGGCTGCACCACATCGGCGGCCTCAAAACCATGCCGCCCAGCCAAAACCTCATCCAGGTCCCACTCGACATGAGGAGCAAGAGCCGCCGCACACTCAGCCAACCTCGCCGCGAACACCGGCGATGTCTCAGCCAGTTCACGGCCCATACCGACCCACTGGCTGCCCTGACCCGGGAACACGAACACGGTCCGGCCGGTGCCTTCCGCCCGTGCCTCGCCGGTCACGACCTCGGCCGTGGGCTCACCCGCGGCCAGCGCGGCCAGGCCGTCGGAGCCCACGACCACCGCGCGGTGTTCGAACGCGGACCTGGTGGTGGCCAACGACCAGGCAACGTCGGCGGCGGGCAGCTCCGGCCGTGCGCCAAGGTGTTCGCCGAGTCTGCGCGCCTGGGCGGCCAGCGCCTCCGGTGTGCGGCCCGACAGGACCCATGCCGTGGCCGCGGGCAGCACGGGCTGTTGGTCGCGTCCGGCCTCCGGAGCCTCCGGTTGCGGGGCTTCCTCCAGCACCAGGTGCGCGTTCGTACCGCTGATGCCGAACGCGGACACGGCCGCCCGGCGCGGCCTTTCCCGCTGTGGCCAGTCCACCGGCTCCTGTAGCAGCCGCAGGTGACCTGACGCCCAGTCCACGTGCGTCGACGGCTGGCCGGCGTGCAGCGTGCGCGGCAGTACGCCGTTGCGCAGCGCCATCACCATCTTGATGACACCGGCCACACCGGCCGCGGCCTGCGTGTGCCCGATGTTGGACTTCACCGACCCCAGCCACAGCGGCCGGTCGGCGGTCCGTCCCTCGGCCTGTCCGTAGGTGTCCAGCAGGGCCCGTGCCTCGATCGGGTCGCCGAGCGTGGTGCCGGTGCCGTGTGCCTCGACCACGTCCACGTCGGCCGCTGTGAGTCGCGCGTTCGCCAAGGCGGCACGGATGACGCTGCGCTGTGATGGCCCGTTCGGTGCGGTCAGGCCGTTGGAGGCGCCGTCCTGGTTGACCGCGCTGCCCCGGATCACCGCCAGCACCTGATGACCGTTGCGCCGGGCGTCCGACAGGCGCTCGAGGAGCACCATGCCCGCGCCTTCACCCCAGCCCGTGCCGTCCGCGTCCGCGGCGAAGGGCTTGCACCGGCCGTCCGCGGCCAGGCCTTGCTGGCGCGAGAACTCGTGGAACAGACCGGGCGACGGCATCACCGTCACGCCGCCCGCGAGGGCGAGCTCGCACTCGTCCGCGCGCAGTGCCTGTACTGCCAGGTGGAGCGCGACCAATGAGGAGGAACATGCCGTGTCCACCGTCACGGCCGGGCCGACGAGACCGAGGGTGAAGGAGATCCGGCCGGACAGAACGCTGTTGGCCGTGCCGGTCAGCAGATGGCTGGCGGCCTCCGCGAAATCCAGGCCGGGATCGTTGCCGTACGCCTCGGCGGAGGAGTAGACGCCCGCGAACACCCCGGTCCGCGAGCCGCGCAGCGCCGCCGGGTCGATCCTGGCGCGCTCGACGGCCTCCCACGCGGTTTCCAGCAGCAGGCGCTGCTGCGGGTCCATGGCCAGTGCCTCGCGCGGGCTGATGCCGAAGAAGTCGGCGTCGAACTCGGCGGCCTCGTACAGGAACCCGCCCGCGCGAGTGATGGAACCGGACAGGCCGGGAGCGTCGGCCGGGTCCCAGCCGCGATCAGCCGGGAAGCCGGCGACCGCGTCGGTGCCGTCCGCGACCAGCTGCCACAGCGCCTCCGGACCGTCCACACCACCGGGGTACTGGCACCCCATGCCCACGACGGCGACGGGCTCCTGCCTGAGCGTCGAGAGCCTGTGCAGTTCGCCACGAGCACTGCGCAATTTCGCAGTCACGACCTTGAGGTAGTCGCGAAGCTGCTGTTCGTCAGCCATTCAGGCCCCGTTCCCCCAGTAATCACACATCAAGCGAATTCGAATGGCCAGGCCGGGCAACAATCCCGGAAACACATCGTTCGACACGGCGAAACCAGCACGACCACGACGTCGTTTTTGGTATCACTCGGCAACGTAGGTGCGGAGACTCCACACAAAGACTTTGACTTCACGACCATCGACGAGCGTGGTCTCGGAACTGGCCTCGAAGTGCTCGTAACGATTGCCGAACAGGAGGCTGACCTTCGGCACGTCGAGATCCGGCACATAACGCAGCCGGTCCGCGTCGGCGATCGTCTGGGCAGAGCCTCCGCTGAGGAACACGTTCGGAGCGAGTTTGTCGTCCATGTTCATCCTCACCATCTGGACTTGCGGTTCCATCACTTGCTCGAAACCCCGAATCGGGGTTCCGGTGCGTTTTCGCGCCGGTTCGCCGCGGCACAGGTAGGGCCGGATGCCGGGGGACGCACCCGGCCCTGGTCCGCATGTCAGCGGAAGGCAGGTCGCCCTCTCGCGTGCGCCCATGGGGTCACGACGCGACTTCGGCCTTGTCCTTGGTCTGCCCCTCCTCGCTGTCGTCGGCCGTGGCGGGCTGCGCCGGGACGCTCAGGCCGGGAATGGACAGGTCCGGGATCGCCTTGATGGCCGTGAAACCAGCCTCGATCGCCTCGGCGAGCGTCGGCGCGACATCGTTCTCGAAGTCGATTCGGGTCACCGCGATTTCCGCGTTCGTCGGCAGGGTGTCGCCGACGAAGGACATGTTCGCCTGGCTCGTCTCCTTGAGCGTGACAGTTTCCTGGTCGGTCACTTCCCGGTTCAGGACAAGCGAGAATCTGTACGTCATGGCTTGACTACTCCTTGAATGGATACGAAAGGGGTTCCTCAGGATCCGCCGACTTAATTGCGACCCTAACAGCGGCGTCGACACGCACTCAAGAGTCGCTGAACACCGGCTCGACGCACTTTTCGAGCAGCGGTGGAAGTGTTCGGCCGGACCCTCGAATCACCGAATCACCCTCGAACGGCGAAGCGGCGTTCAACTGCGATCCCCCCGCAGTTGAACGCCGCCGTCACATGCACTCCGCGAACGGCCCCCAACCGTTTCGCACATCAAGAACAATGCCCCAGAAATGTTCTACCCCAGTGAAAACCGCCCGACGTGGCGCGGCGTTTTCGGACACACGAGACAGAAGAACCTATTCGGGATTCACGGCCCGGGCCCGCCGGTCGAGCAACTGGGCGAACTCGGTCCAGATCTGAGAGTTGCGACGGGACAGTCCGACGATCAACTCGATACAGTGCGGTGGCACCGACGCGACAATGTCCTCCATATCCTTCGCGCCCAACTCGTTCTCCTTGAACAACCTCAGCAAGCGCCGCCCCAGTTCGCTTTGCCGCAGCGAAGGATCACGCATGAGCTTCTCGAGTGTGGCGAGTGCCGGTAACCTGATCACCGAAGATCCGTCGGTCGATCGGGACCCGCTTGGCGTTTCCTCCTCCGGCGCGGCGACCGCGCTCCCTTGGTTGCGAACAGGATCCTCACCGCGCTCGAGCCGCCGCCGCACATCGAGCGCCGTCGCGGGCGAGACCCCCGCCATCCGGGCCACCTGACGCACGGAGGCCTCCGGGTTCTCCTTCATCAGTTCCGCCGCACGCAGCCGTCCCTTCGCACCGTTGAGCGGGCGGACCTTGCCGTCCCGGCCGATCCGGACAGTCGACTTCGGCACCGAATGGGACGAAAGCCGCAGTTGAGCGACCGCACGGGCACTGAGGCCGGTGGACTTCGCGATCGCCCGGTCCGACATCGCCGGATGCGACTTGAGGATCCGCCCCGCCGCCGCGGCGCGGTCGGCGTGGGTGAGCGGGAGGCCGTGCTCGACGTTGGACTCGACCGCCTTGAGGAACGCGTCCTCACTGCTGCCGTCGAAGAACTCGACGTCGATCAGGCGCTGCCCCTTGAGCGACGCGGCCATCAGGCGGTGGATCCCGTCGATCACGCGCATGGTGGTCCGGTCGACCAGGATCGGCGGGAGCGGACCCTCCAGCGCCGCCAGCCGCAGCACGTGGTCCTTGTCCTCGCCTTCCAGACGTGGTGATTCCCCTACCAACACCTCCATAATCGGAACAGCTGCGATTCCAAGCCCATACTCGCTCACCTCAGTCGATATCGCGTCGGAGTATAAGCCACCCGTCATTGTAATCCCCCAGTTTTTATCGCCCCGCAGTTTTTTCGCCACCCAGATGCGGAGCTACTTTCTTGTGCATGCCTGCGACACGCCGGCATAACGCACGAAACTACCTGTCGACAGCAATCCGCAAAGGTCCAACCGGACCCACCCCGCCCGGTCACACCGCTGGGCTACCCCATTGAGCCCAGTCCGACTCCCGCGCCCGGCCTACCGCCTACGTCCAGGCTTGACGAGCCGTCATCGCACACCCCCTTGCACAGACGATCAACCGTCCCCGGTGAGGGTTACCTTCGCGTAGTCGGATGCCCACGTCAAACACGGTGTACACCGAATTCCCAGCGCAACCGGCACGTCACAGACCGTCGGCTCCGCCTGCTCAGCCGCCTGCGGGCACCGGTGGCCGAGCCGCATTCGGCAGCCGGATTTCCGGCGCCATCCGACGGCGTTCAACCGCACCGGATCGTCAGTTAAACGTCCGCCCTGTCATTGATTCATCCCACGGACATGATCCGTACAGCCGATCGACAATGGCGGCGGGAAGGCCGTACGGCGGTTCGCCGCTCCCCTGACCACGATGCCCGGCCACCTGTGAAAAAAGTTTGGGAAAACATAAAATCCACTGTTCAGCGACCCACCGGGGGCCGCCCGCGATCGCCGCCCGCGGCGGTTGTGACGTGGTGGCGTGGTCGGTGAAGTCGGCGTGCGCGGCGCGGCGGAGACCCTGCCATGGCGACAGTCGCCTCAGCCCGCTGACCGGTGTGACGTGGACAATGTGCGAACCGCCAAACAGGTGTGGCGTCACAGGGCGTTTCGCCCAATGACCCCGGCCTCCCGCCGCTGGTTCGCTCACACCACATCGGAGGCGAGTCAATGCCGCCACCGACTACCGCTCCCGCGCCGGTGGTCTGTTCCAGCGAGGGTGCCTGGTGCACTGGGACGGTGTCCGGGCACATCCCGCACAAGCACTGAACCCGCGCTGAACCGGGCAGAATGGACGAATGTGGATCAGTCTCGGGCAGTTGCTTGCCCTGGGCCTGCTGCCCGGCCACGAACTGCTCGGCGGCGCGGCGGGCCTGGACACCCCGCTGCGGGCGGTGCTGCCCGGCACGTCGGCCCGCGAGGTCGGCGATCTCGGCCGCGGCACCCTGGTGGTCTTCGAACCTGGCCGCCTCGACGCCGCCGATCCGGGAACCGACCTGGCGATCCGGTTCGGGCACCGCGCCGGGATCGCGGGGGTGGTGCTGCAACGCCCGCCGACACCGGTCCCGCCGGCCACCCAACGCCTCTCGGACAAGCTAGGCGTACCGGTCATCCTGCTGGACCGGGTCGACACCGCGGCGGTCATCGCTGCGTTGGACCCCCACGTCCAACGCCCGGAAGTGGCCGGCGCGAGGCAGCTCAACGAGGTGGCGAACCGCCTGCGCACCGCCCGCGGGCATCCGGACGACCTGGTCCGTGTCCTCGCCGCGACACTGAAATGCCCGGTGGCGCTGGTCGACGGCGAAGGCCGCGTGGTCGGCGGCGACGCGGCGACCGGCGAAGCGCTCACGTCGCTGGAACAACTGCGGCACAGGCCAACGCCGTTCCACCTCGACACCACGGAACGGCAACGCCTGCTGTTGCAGCCGTTGGTCCTCACCCCGGACGGGCCGGCCAACCTCTGGCTGGTGGCCCGGCTGCCTGCCGGATCGCCGCTGACCGACTCGACACGGAACGCGTTGGGAATAGCAGCGTGGGCGTTCACCGCCTACCTGGCAACGGAAGCACTCACCGCGGAACGAGCAAGCAGTCAGCGCGCACTGCTGCTCACCGAGATCCTCGAACACGCCGACGCGCCCCCACGCCGCACAGTCGAGCGCGCGACCGCGGCGGGCTGGCGTCTGTCCGGCTGGCACACAGCGGTGCACATCGCATCCATCCAACCCACGGGCCGCGCCCATCCCCACGACCTGCCGCAGCGGATCGAACAGGCGCTCGCGCACCACGGAATCCACGCGAACCTGGTCGAACGACCAGAAGGATGGGCATTCTGGCACACGTCCGACACGGAACCCGACCCGGCCGACGGCCCTGCCCTCACCCGCACCATCCGCCGGGCGCTTCTGGCAGAGGAACGCGGCGAACGTCGCCTGTGCGCGGGAATCGGACAGCCCTACATCGGCACCGTCGGCCTGAAGACCTCGCTGCACGAAGCACAGCAGGCATGCGTGCTCGCCCGTACCCAAGACGTCGCCGGTGCGGTGGAGCACATCGACGCCATGAGCGTGAAACGCCTGCTGGCCGGGTGGTACGGCTCAAGACCGCTCCGCGAGGCAGCGACCGGACTGCTCGAACCGTTGACCACGGCGGACCCCAGCGGAGAACTGGTACGAACCCTCGGCTGCTACCTCGACCATGAGTCCTCGGCAACCACGACCGCGATCGTGCTGGGTGTGCACCGCAACACCGTGCTGCACCGGCTCGAGCGGATCAAGGCACTGCTGGACGTCGACCTGTCCCGGCCGGACGAACGGCTCGCCACCCACCTGGCCACCCAGGTGGCCAGACTCAGTGACGACTGACCGTTTTCTGGTGCGTCACGTGCATCTCGACGCGCCGCACAGGGCCGCGACAAACGTGGTACAGAACGGAGTGATCCCCGCGCCTCAGCGGCTCATGGTCTGGAACCGCCTGACCGCGAGCGGGAAGAAGACCAGGATCAGCACGGTCGGCCACAGGATGGCCATCACCAGTGGATTGTCGGCCGCCCACGTCGAACCACCGACCCCCGGGTTGCCGAACAGGTCCCTCGTGGCCGCCACCGTCGCCGACATCGGATTCCACTCGGCAGCGTGACCCAGCCAAGTCGGCATCAAACCGGGCGCGACGAACGTGTTCGCGATCATCGCGAACGGCAGGACCAACGGGAACAGCGCGGTCGCGCTCTCCGGCGTCCGCAGCAGCAGCCCGATGTAGATCCCGACCCAGATCAGCGCGAACCGCAACAGCAACAACAGCCCGATCGCGGCGAGTGTCGCCCCGAAGCTCCCGTTCGGACTCCAGCCGACCGCGAGCCCGCACAGGATCAGCGCGGCGAGGTCGAGTGCCGCGCGCACCATGTCGGCGACGCTCCGCCCGGCGACCACGGCCGAACCGGCCATGGGCATCGACCGGAACCGGTCGGTGACACCGCGGGAGGTGTCCGTGACGACCGCGCTCGCGGTGATCACGAGCCCGAAGACCATCGTCATCCCGAACAACCCGGGAAGCAGGAACTCCCGGTAGTCCCCGCCACCGGGCACCACCACCGCGCTGCCGAAGACGTAGCCGAACAGCAGCACCGACAGGACAGGGAACAGCAGGCCCCCGAAGACCTCCTCCGGCGAACGGATCCAGTGCGTCAGATCCCGCCGGGAGACAGTCAGTCCGTCGTGGATCGCCCACTTCAACCGCGCGGCGGGGCCGCGCGGGACCGGAACGGTCGTCATGCCAGTTCCTCCAGTGGCTCAGCGGACTCCGCCGGGCGGCCGGTCAGCCGGACGAACACCTCATCCAAAGTGGACTTCCGGATACCGATGTCGCTCACCACGATCTCCTCGGCATCGAAGATCCGGATCACCTCGGTCAACGTCCCCACCCGGTCGGCCGCGGGCACGCTGACCCGTGGGACGTCCTCGTGCGCCGACGCCGCCGCCCCGGTGATCGCGGTCAGGACCGCCGTCGCCCTGGCGATGTCCCCGGGGTTCGCCAGCACGACGTCGAGCTGGTCGCTGCCGATCTCGGACTTCAGCTCGACCGGAGTCCCCGCCGCGATCACCGTGCCGTGGTCGACCACGGAGATGCTGTCCGCCAACTGGTCCGCCTCGTCGAGGTAGTGCGTGGTGAGCAGGACCGTGGTGCCCTGACTGACGAGCTGCCGGACTGCGCGCCACACTTCCATGCGGTGCCGGGGATCCATGCCTGTGGTCGGTTCGTCCAAGAACAGCACCGGTGGCGCCATGATGAAGCTGATCGCCAGGTCCAGCCGCCTGCGCATGCCACCCGAGTACTTCTTCGGCTGCTTGTTCGCCGCGTCCGCGAGGCCGAACTGCTCCAGCAGTTCGTCGGCCCGGCGCCGGGCCTGCTTGGCGCTGAGGTGGTAGAGCTTGCCGAACATCTCGAGGTTGCCCCGGCCGGTGAGCACGTCGTCGACCGCCGCGTTCTGCCCGGTCAGCCCGATGCGGTAGCGGACTTCCCACGGGCGGCGCACCACGTCGAACCCCGCGACCTCCGCGTGGCCCGCCGTTGGCCGCAGTAACGAGCACAGGATCCGCACCGCGGTGGATTTGCCCGCGCCGTTGGGTCCCAGCAGCCCGCAGACGGTGCCTGGCCGCACAGCGAGATCGAACCCGTCCAGCGCGCGGGTGTCGCCGTACACCTTGACCAGGCCTCTGGTGCGGATCGCGAACTCGGTTGATGTGGTCATCCAGCTCCCCTCCCTCATTAAGTATACGTCTGAATATACTCATCACCGTATACTTGCACATGAGTACACTCCTGGGGCAGTCGATCGGTGGGAGCCGCTGTCCATGTCTTCGAACCCGGAAGGCACCGAGGCGCGCCCGCGTCGGCTGCGCCGCCAGGAACGCCGGGAGCAGATCCTCGACGCGGCCACTCGCGCCTTCGCCAAGGCAGGTGGCTTCACCCCGACCAACCTCGACGACGTCGCGGCCGAGTCCGGCGTGACGCGGATGATCCTGTACCGCCACTTCGACTCGAAGACCGATCTCTACCGAGCGGTTCTCGATCGCGCGGCGCTGCGGCTGCACGCGGCGGCGACCAGCGGTGGCGAACTGGGCGACCACAGCGTGGCAGGCATGCTGCGGTGGGCATCGGACGACCCGGACGCCTTCCGGCTGCTGTTCCACCACGCGGCACGGGAAGCCGACTTCCGCGACGACGTCGACGGTGTCCGCGAAGCCATGGTCGCCGCGTTGCTGCCCCACATGGAAAAGGTCGCCGTCAGCGAGCAATGGGCCGCCTGGGCGGCGAACCTCGCCACCACCACGGTGATCGAGGCGATCATGGCGTGGCTCGACGCGGGCCGCCCCGACGAGGACGAGGCGGTCGACCGCGTCCTGCGAGCGGTCGACGGCATCTACCAGGCCGTCGTCCCCGCCACCCCCTGACGTCCGGGATCTTTTGCCTGCGGCGGCGCTGTGCCACGGTGGTCCGCATGCGCCGAACCACCGTGCTGCCGGGAACCCCCGATCCAGTGACGCGCCGCGGCGAGCCACCGATGCACCCGCTCGTGGTTCCCGGCCCGGCCGCGGCACCGTTCGTGATCGGCGGATTCGACTTCTTCGGGCCCGACGCCCGTGCCTCCTTCGCCCACCGGCACACGTACCACGAGATCATCCACATCACCGGCGGCACAGGGGCACACGTGGTGGACATGACCGCCTACGGTCTGGACCCGCCGAACCTGGCAGTCGTGCGCTCCGGCCAACTGCACCACTGGGACGACGTGACGGGCCTCGAAGGAACACTCGTCCTGTTCACCGAGGACTTCCTGATCGACCACCGCGATGACCGCGACCTGCTGCGCGACATGGGAAACCGGCCATGGCTCACCCCGCGCGGCGAGGATCACGCGATGCTCGCCGGAATCATCGACGAACTGGAGTACGAGTTCCGATCCGGTTGCGAGACAACGCTGCGAGCACTGCTGCACGTGTTGATCGTGCGGCTCGCCCGCACAGCCGGGACCACGCGGTCAAGCGCTCCCGCTCGGAGCAAGGACGTGGCGAACGAGTTCGCTGCGCTGACGAATCGCGCCGACCTGGCACTGTGGACTGTCCGGGACTACGCCCGGCGGATCGGTGTGACCCCGCAGCACCTGGCGGCGGCGGTCCGCGCCGCGACCGGCCGGAGTCCGGCGGAGGTCATCCGCGAGGCACGGGTGATCGAGGCCAAACGGTTGCTCGCCCGTACCAGCCTGTCCGTCCGGCAGGTCGCGCGGCGAACCGGCTTCGCCGACCCCGCGTACTTCTGCCGCTTCTTCCGACGTGAGACGTCGCTGAGCCCCGGCGCGTTCCGCCGACGTGGCGACCACATGCCCTCGCCGACGCCGTCCTCGCCAATCTGCAAGGTGGCCCACGGTCCCTTAGTGTGACGTGATCCGCATGTCGTAGTTCATCAGGAGGGTGCACGTGCAGATCCAGGTCAACACCGACCACAACATCGACGGTGGCGAGAAGCTGGCCACCTACGTGACAACCGAACTGGCCGCCAGCCTGTCGCGGTTCGACCGGTGGTTGACCCGCGTGGAGGTGCATCTCACTGTGGACGCCGCGGGGCGAATCGACGACAAGCGCTGCGTGATCGAAGCCAGGCCCGCCGGTGCCCAGCCCGTCGCCGTCACCCACCACGCGGGCTCGGTGGACGACGCGTACACCGGGGCCGCGCAGAAGCTGGAAAAAGTGTTGGACACCAAGTACTCCCGTGCGCACGACCACAAAGGCGGCGACACGATCCGCCACATGGAGCCCGTCGACGACGCGGACTGACCGTCTGGCAAGGACTCGCCTTGAGCTGCCGGTGAACGAACAGATCGCTGGCTGACACCACCTCGGCGGCGGTGACGAGGTCGTCGACTTCGCTGGTCAAGAGGCGTTCCCGAACATCAGACCCGGCACGGGCACATCGGCCATTCGGCCGATCCGCGCGCCAGGTCGCGGCTGGGTTGTCCACCGGTTGGCCCGAATGGACCGGCTCTTCGGACGAGGCCCGCGATTCCCGATCTGCATAGCTTTCGGGTGTTCGCGTTTCCAGCCGGAGGTGGGCCGTGCTCAAGCAGGTCGGACAGGTCAAGGTGCTCGTCGGGATCGCCGTGCTCGTCGTGGCGGGAGGTCTGGCCACCGCGATCGCCGTGAACAGCGACTCCGGAAGCGACGACTGGCACACCGCGTGCGGCTCGGCTCCGGCCAAGGCTGCGGGCAGGCACACGAGCGTCATCGCCGACGCCCGGAAAGCGTTACTGAGCAACGGGAAAGACCCTCAGCTCGGGATCGAGGTCGTCGATCTCGGCACGTGCGCGGTGGAACTGAGCTGGAAGGCCGATCAGGCGCAGCCCACCGCCTCCGTGGTGAAGCTGCTCATCGCGCTCGACCTGATCGACAGGTCCGGGTTGCCCTCTGGCAGCGAAGCGGATGCCGTCCGTGACATGCTCATGGTCAGCGACGACCGTGTCGCCAGCCGACTGTGGCAGCAGCACGGCGGGCCTGCGATCGTCCGCAGGCAGGCCAAGAAGCTGGGTCTCGAGCACACCTCGCCTCCCACCGACGCCGGCCAGTGGGGCTCCACCCGGATGTCGCCCACCGACGTCATCTCGGTCTACCGGCACATCACCGCAAGCCTGCCCGAGGAGGAACGCGCCTTCCTCACCGAGGCGATGCACGGCGCCCCGGCCACCGCCGCCGACGGTTTCGGCCAGCACTTCGGGATCCCACGCGCGTTCCCCGGCGCGAACTGGGCGGTGAAGCAGGGCTGGGGCCGGTCCGACGGCCGACGGGTGCTCAACACGACAGGCCTGGTCCGAACCGCGTCCCGGGCCTTCGCCATCGCGGTGATGGGCTCCTGGGACGAAACCGTCGACTGGACCACCGCGACCGAGGCGCTCACGACCGCCACCAGCGCGCTGAAGGGTACCCTCGCCGCCAGCGGCGGCTGACCGATGCTCAGCCGGTCACCCCACTCCGCGCCCGCACTCGCTGGCCGCGACCCGCTCCTCCTGCGGGTTGTAACTCGTTCTTGCCGTAGGCCCCGCTGCCTCGACCAGGCACCACCGTTGCGAAACCGGGTGGGAACGCTATACCGTGGCACCGAAGTAGAACAGGTTGCAGTTTCGGGCGGCGGGCCGGACCGAGGAGCGGACAGTGGCGAAAAGGGCGGCGCGGAGCGACCAGGCCGACTACGTGGTCGTAGGGTCGGGCAGCTCGGGGGCCGCGATCGCGGGCAGGCTGGCGCAGTCGGGCGCGAGCGTGATCGTGCTCGACGCGGGCAAGACCGACGAGAAGCTGCTGATCCGCAAACCGGGGCTGGTCGGTCCGATGCACGCGGTGCCCCAGCTGAAGAAGCTTTTCGACTGGGGCTACTACTCGGTGCCGCAGAAACACCTGCTCGACCGCAGGATGCCGGTGCCGCGTGGCAAGGTGGTCGGCGGTTCCAGCTCCATCAACGGCATGGTCTACGTGCGCGGCAACCGCTCCAACTACGACTCGTGGGCGGCCGAGGGCAACACCGGCTGGGACGCCGACAGCGTGAACGCCGCCTACAAGCGGATGGAGGACTTCGAGGACGGCGAGAACGCGTTCCGCGGCGCGGGCGGGCCGATCCGGATCACCCGCAACAAGAGCCCGGAAGAGGGGACGCTCCAGTTCATCCAGGCGACCGCCGACGCGCTCGGCTGCGAGATCCTCGACGACTACAACGCCGAGTCACAAGAAGGCGTCAGCCGGATGCAGCAGAACGCCGCCGACGGCCTGCGCTACAGCGCCTCACGCGGCTACATCCACCATCTCGCGCCCGCGACGCTGCAACTGCAGTCCGGTGTACTGGCGAGGAAGGTCGTCATCGAGAACGGGCGCGCGGTCGGCGTCGAAGTCACCGACGCCAACGGCACCCAACGCACCGTCCGCGCAGGCAAGGAAGTCATCCTCTCGGCCGGGTTCGTCGGATCCGCGCAACTGCTCATGCTGTCCGGCGTCGGCCACGCAGAGCACCTCAGGGCGCACGGCATCGACGTGGTCGCGGACCTGCCGGTCGGCGACAACCTGCACGACCACATGTTCCACGCGCTGACCTTCCACGTGTCGTCGAGCAGGAACACGGGAACCGCGCCGTACTTCGCGCGCGGCCTGGCCCGCGAGCTGCTGCGGCCCGGCACCACGTTCCTGGCGAACTCGGTCTTCGAAGCGGTCGCGTTCCTCAGGACGTCCCAGGCCGACACGGTCCCCGACCTGCAGTTGCACCTCCTGCCTTGGGCGTACGTGTCACCCAACCAGGACGCGCCGATCCGGCACGACATCGACAAGCGCACCGCGCTCACCGTGCTGACGACGCTGATCTACCCCAAGAGCCGCGGCACGTTGCGGCTCGCTTCCGCCGACCCCGCGGCGACGCCGCTCATCGACTACCAGTACCTGGCCGACCCCGCCGACCTGGAGGTGCTCGGCGAGGGCTCGGAGATGGTGCGCGAGATCTTCGCGTCGAAGGCGTTCAAGGGCGCGGTCAAGGAGGAGATCCACCCGGGTAAGCGCCTCGAAGGCCAGGAGTTGCGTGACGCGATCCTGAACCGGGCGACCTCGGTCTACCACGGCGTCGGCACGTGCCGGATGGGGGTCGACGAGCTCGCCGTCGTCAGTCCCGACCTCAAAGTTCGCGGCGTCGACGGCCTGCGGGTCTGCGACGCCTCGATCATGCCGTCGATCACCGGCGGCAACACCAACGCGCCCTGCATCATGATCGGCGAAATGGGTGCGCAACTGATCCTCTCGGCCAACTGACGGGACGAGGCCCATGACCCTCACGCAGCCCGGACTCACGCGCCCCGCTTCGGCGACCGACGCGCTACTGCGTCAGCTCGTCGCCAGAGTGCCGGGCTCGACCAGTGCGACCTGGACGCTCACCGAGGTCTACACGGGCGATGCCGTGGTCGATCTGCCCCAGTCGACGCCCGCCGACGTCGAACAGGCCTTCGCCGTGGCACGTGCGGCGCAGCGCAAGTGGGCCGCCACACCGCTCAAAGAGCGGCTGGCGGTGTTCAAACGGGCGCATGCGCTCTTCGTCGGCAACGCGCGCACCGTCGCCGATCTCATCCAGGTCGAAAGCGGCAAGAACCGGCGGATGGCGATCGAAGAGACGTGCGACCCGGCGATGGTGATGAGCCACTACCTCAAACGGGCCACCAAGCTGCTGGCGTCCACGACGCGCGGCGGGCCGGTCCCGTTGCTGACCACCTCGACCGAGATCCGACAGCCCAAAGGTGTCGTCGGCATCATCGCTCCGTGGAACTTCCCCTTCGCCACCGGCATCTCCGACGCCGTCCCGGCGCTGATGGCCGGCAACGCGGTCGTGCTGAAGCCCGACAACAAGACGGCGCTCTCCCCGCTGTACGGCGTGCGGTTGCTGGAAGAGGCCGGTCTGCCCACGGGCCTGTTCCAGGTGGTGTGCGGCGAGGGCCCGGATGTCGGCCCCACGCTGATCGACCACGCCGACTACGTGATGTTCACCGGGTCCACGGCCACCGGCCGGATCATCGGCGAACGGGCCGGCCGCAACCTGATCGGCTGCTGCCTCGAACTCGGCGGCAAGAACCCGATGATCGTGCTGGACGACGCCGACCTCGACGCGGCCGCGCAGGGTGCCGTCTTCGGCGCTTTCGGCAACACCGGGCAGATCTGCATGCACATCGAACGGATCTACCTGCCGGAGTCCCGGTACGACTCGTTCAAGGACACCTTCGTGGCCAAGGCGAAAGCGCTCGACGTCCGCGCCTCCTACGACTTCGGCCCCGACATGGGCTCGCTCGTGTCCGTCGACCACATGCGCCGAGTCAAATCCCATGTGGACGATGCGGTCGCCAAGGGCGCCACGGTGCTGTGTGGTGGCAAGCCCCGCCCCGACCTGGGTCCCGCGTTCTTCGAGCCGACGATCCTCGAAGGCGTCACGAAGGACATGCACTGCGGCGTCACCGAAACCTTCGGACCGGTTGTCGCGCTGTACAAGTACAGCACCGTCGACGAGGCCGTGGCGCTGGCCAACGACACCGACTACGGCCTCAACGCCTCGGTCTGGGGCGGTGACGTCGCCGCGGCGCGTACCGTCGCAGCGCGCATCGAGTCCGGCAACCTGAACATCAACGACATCCTCGCCACCGCCTTCGCGTCCAAGGGCACACCGTCCGGTGGCCTCAAGAGCTCGGGCGTCGGCGCCCGCCACGGCGACCAGGGCCTGCTCAAGTACACCGACGCCAAGAACATGGCCGTGCTCAAGAAGCAGGTCATGGGCCCCCGGGGCGGCCAGACCTACGAGAAGTACGTCCAGGGGATGTTGTCCGGGCTGAAGCTCATGCGCAAACTCCGCATCCGGTAGCTTCGGTGCCGTGCAGTCGACCCAAGATCGAAGCTCCCCTGGCGCACGCGTGTCAGCTGGGTAGGTCGACGACGTTTCTGACGGTGAAGGCGCCGTCCGGGCCCACCTCGATCACCGGCAGCCGCCGACCGGTGGAGTTGCCCGTCGTGGCGTTGATCCCGAACGTGCCGCCGGCGCCGTTCACCGCGTTCTTCTTGCGGTCCAGCCGCCCCAGCGCCGCCCGAACCTCCTTGCGTGTCACCGTGGCGCCCGCGTCGAGCCCGCTGGCCGCCTGGCCGATCGACTCCGTGGTGGCGAGCATGGCGTCGTGCATCATGATGCCCCAGCCGTCGTCCAGGTCCCTCCTGTCGAACCCGAGCCGGTCGAACTCCTTGCCGATGGCCACGAACCCCGCGTCGTCGCGCATCGCGTCCGGGTCGAAGTGCGGGGTGTAGAGGATCGCGAGCTTCGCCTCGTTGTCCTTGGGGCGCAAGTCCCCGCGGGACCGCAACATCGAGGCGTCGGAGCCGGTCACCAGGGTGATCTGCCGGTCCAGCGCACAGCCTCGGGTGCGTAGGTTGCGGATCAGGTCGTCGAGCAGCACCGCGCGGCCCGCGTAGAGGATCGTGGTGGGTGCGCCGTCGACGCACAGGTCTTTGGCGATCTCCTTGAACTGGGTGTCCAGTGCGGCCTCGGTGTCGAACCGGCTTTCCACTGTGATCTGCGGACCGCGCCGATCGGTGGCCGCCTGCTTGAACTCCCGGTACAGCGTCGAGGTGTAGAGATCCTGGTCGTTGGTGTCGTACACCAGCATCGCCGTCCGGACACCGGATCCGGCCAGGAAGGTCGACAGCACCTCGATCTGGTCACCGGTTGTCGTGTTCACGCGGATGAAGCCCCTGATGTAGCCGGACTTGTCACCCTGCTTGTCGACGTTGATGTCGGTGGCGGTCACGACCGAGGCCACCATCGGGATGTCGGCCGCCGCGAGCGCCTTGGCGGCTTCCTGCGTCGGCACTGTGCTGAGCCCGATGCCGACCACTCCCACGAGGTCGTCCTCCGCGCTGGTGAGCTGGTCGACGACGTCCCGCCAGCCCTGCTGCGAGCTGCCGGGGTTGGCCAGCACCAGCCGCACTTTGGGCAGCCTGCCTTGCTGGTTCGCGGCGAGCTGCGCGACGTGCGCGCCCTCCAGTTGCGCCCGCACCCGTTCCCAGGTCACGCTGCCCGCGTCCTGCGGCAACGGTGTCATCGGGGTCATCACCGCGACCGTGACCCGCGGCTCGTTGGCGATCTTGTCGTTCTCGGCGTAGATCTTGCGCTGCACGTCGGCGATCCGGTCGTCGAAGACGTACGAGCTGTGCGCGACACCGACGCATTCGCCGTGGCGCTTGTACACGTCGTCGCCGCACGTCAAGAACTCCGTTACGGCGAAGATTCCTGCCACCGCCAACACCGCGACCACGGCCACCGCCGCGACGACCTTGACCCGCCTGCGCCTTCGCCGTTCCACAGTGGACACCGGAGGCACCATCGACGGGGCGGGCGGGGTACGAGCGACCGTGTTGCGGGACGCGGTCTCGGGCACGTCGTCGATGGTCTCGGCTCGCTCGTCGAGCACGTCGGCCTCGTGCCGCAGTTCGTTGCGGGCCGCCTTCGGGTCCTGCGCGAGCGTGCGCAGGTCGAACGCGGCGCTGCTGTACAGATCCTTGCGCTTGGTTGTGGTCAGTGGGTCCCGCGCGATCCACAGCGCCGCGACGATCCGGGCCGTCGTCCGGCTCCCCGTGTCCGAGGGCTGCCACCCGGCCGCGGCGAGCGCGCGGTCCGGTTTGGTGCTGTCGTGGTCGAGCTTCAGGTCGTTGGGTGCCTCGGTGATGGAGTGCAACGACTCGAGCCACGTCTTCGCGTCGGACAGCCCGTGCTCCAGCCAACCCACCACCGCCGCGACGTCCCGCGCGGCGAGAGCGTGATAGTGCCGATCTTCCTTTCCATTGTCCCGCAACCAGGTGTGCACCGCGAGCCAGCGCTCGCGCTGCTCGGCCAGCTCGGCGAGCATCAGGTTCCTGAACGCGGGCAGCATGACCCTCTTGTCACCCTCGACAACCTGGAGCTCCGCGGGCACCAGCGCGGCGTTGTCGGCGGGCTTGGCGATCAGTCCGCTGTCGCGCAACAGCTCGGCCTGGTCGAGGTCACGGGCCGCCGCACACGCCCGCAACTGCGTCAGCAACTCCTCGGCCGGGTCGTCACCGAGGAACTTGCGGCGCAACCGTTGCCGGACGGTGATCTGCTCGTCCTGATCGACCGAACCGGGGAACTCGTCGGCCAGCACCTCCCGCAACGAACCCGGCCTGCTCTCCCGATCGCTGAACGCCTTGACGAGCACGGCCGTCGCGGCGGGGTGGCCGAGCGTCATCCGGTAGATCCAGGCCGCGAACGTGCGCCGCTCGTCCATCCACGGCGGCGCCACGTCGTCCAGCATCCCGGTGACCTCGTCGAGGCTCAGGTCCCGCAGCCGCACCGGGTACGAGTCGGCGCGGTACTCACCCTGCCGCTGCTCCAGGTAGTTCGCGTAGCTCGCCTCCTCGGCGAACGGGATGCGCTCCTTCGGGTCCAGGTGCCGGGGCAGCCTGCCCCCGCTGGTCGCGACCACGGTCAGCGGGTCCGGCTCGGCGTTGCGGCGGGTGTCGGTGAGCGCCCGGTAGAGGATCCGGCCCTGCTTCGCGTCGATGTTGTCGAGCAGCAGGACGCAGTTCAGCGACCACCTGCGCTTGCGGCTGCCGGACCCGAACGCCGCGCGCAGGTCGGCGAGGAAGGCGCTCCACAGCAGCTCGGTCGCGGTCTTGCGCTGGTTCTCGCTCGCGTCCCTCCTGGTGAGCTGGTTGATCCTGATCAGCTGGAGGTACGCGGTGGACTTGTCCTTGCCGTAGTGGGTGAGTCCGGTGCCGAGCACGACCTGCTGGCTCCACCTGTTCGCCTTGAGCCCGCCAAGCACCAGCTCCGGGGCGTACCGCGCGGCCGGGCCGATCACCGGCACGAACTGGGCCGCCTGGTCGGCCATCACCCCGATGATCTCGCGCAGCTTGTCGACGTTGCGCATCTGCTCAAGCGCACGTTCCAACTGCTCCTGCTTCTTGCCGGTGGTGAGACCGGTGAAGTCCTGGGCGATCGCGACCTGAGCGGTGACGAACCGCGGGAACGGAACGGTCCCGTATCCCGCGGCGGTGAGGTTGAGGTCGAACGTGAGGCTCGCGAGCACCTCCCACGCGGCGTTGCTCTTCAACGTCGCGCAGTCGATGACGGCGTGCGGAACGGTGCCGACCAACTGCTGCCGCACCTCGTCGAGCAGCGCGGTCTTGCCCGAGCCCTTGGGTCCGGTGAACACCAGCATCGGTGTGCGCCGGGTGACCGGCACACCTCGGTGCTCCGGCCTTTCCATGAACTCCCGCACCAGAACGAGCAGGCTTTCCTGCGGCATCGGCGGCCCCCTCCCGGCGTCGATACGGACGCGAGGTCACATGGTCGACCGTCGCGGCAGGTGTTGTCACTGCTCCAAACGAATACAGTCGGTGCGCACATCGCGTTCCCCACGGCCAGCGGTGGCGTCACGGTCGCAGGCGGCCTGAGCTGTCCGCTGAAACGCCTGGCACGAGCGTGGAGCCTCTCGTCGCCGCTGACGGGGACCGGTCCCCATCCGTTTGCCTAGCCTTGCTCTGGCTGTTCGGATGCCAGATCAAGGAGCACCATGTCCAAGCGGCTGTTCCCAGCCCTCGCGCTCGTGCTCGTCGCGAGCTGCTCGTCGAACCCGCCCACGGTGTGCGGCGGCGGGTTCTGCTCGGGTCCGGCGCACACCTACACGACCTGGGACGACCTCGTCTTCGTCCTGACAACGGTCGGCGTCGTCCCGGTACCCCCGGGAACCGCGGACGGGCCTGCCCGGATCGTCAAGCCGATCAAGCCCGTTCCACCACGCCGCCCGGGAGGGTACTGATGCTCATCGGAATCGCGCGCGTGATCATGGCATGCCAGGCCCTGGCGTCCCTCGGGGTCTGGGTGGGTCAACTCCAGGACACGTTCTCCCGGATGGACCACAACCAGGACGTCTATCCACAGGCCGTCATCGTGGACATCCTCAATCCGTTGATCGCACTGGCCCTGCTCACCAGCGCGATTTTCCTCGGCTCCCGACCGTGGGTGCGTCCATTCGCACTGACGATGGAATACATCGGCATCATCAGTGCCCTTGTCAACGTGATCACCGGCTTCCACCAAGCCGGGGTGGCGATCGCGGTCGCCGTCGCGGTCATCGTGCTGATCCACCGGTCGGACGCGGTATCGCGAGTTCGACTCACCGGGTGAACGGTTCGAACTCCGATTCGAGCGGAAAAGATTTCCTGCCCGGCGTGATGTCGATGGCCGTACTGCGACTCTTCGGCTCGCGGGCCCGATAGACATCCCCCCGGCAAGCGTGAAAAGAATTTCGTCGACCACTCGATGGTGTTGTCCGACGTTTCACCATCGCACGTTTGTTGTACTCTGCCTCCCACAGAGGAGCGGCAACGGCGGCGGCGGTCCGATCGGCTCGGGAGGTCGCCTGCTGGGCGGAAGGTAGATTCACCGTCCACACGCGACCAAGCAGCGAGTGTTCACAGTGTCCCGCGGTCGTCGTGATCGATGACGGCAAGGCACGGAACACCTTCGCCGTGCCCTAAAGGCCTGCTCCGTGACGGTCCCGACGGTTCGGTTCGGGGTGCCGTTGAAGACCGTCACGGAGTAGTAAAGGAGGGTTGTGTCAGCTGGATACCCACGATGTGCCCAGCTGACACAACCACCGCGTAACCACTTCATTGTCTCTCCCGCCCGCACGCTCGACAACTGGCGCCGGATCGCCACCCGCCACGACAGTCGCCATGGGCAGGCCGTCCACTGTCGACAGAGCACATGTCGACAGTCATCAGTGACCCGTTCGGGTTTCCACTCCGCGGGCTGCCCCATTCAGCCTTAGTCTGAGCTGATGATCAGGTCAATTGCCAGCTTCGTGCTGATCGTCGTGGCGGTGGCCAGCACCGGTTGTTCATCGAATGATTCGAACCCTCCGGCGAGTCCGCCCACGCCCACCAGCCCACCGGTGACCACCTCTTCGACCGGACCACCGCCGACCGGGTCGAGCGCAGCCAGAACAGTCGCCGACGTGTCCTATCAGGCAGGCAAAGTCCAGCCGCCCGACACGGTCCTGCGAGTGGCGGTCGGCCAACCGGTCAAGATCAACATCAGGTCCGACCGGTCCGACGACATCACCGTCGACGAATACCCCGACAGCAACGCCGATGTCGACCCGACCGAGCCGGAGGACATCGACTTCACCCCAACACGCCCAGGCACCGTCACAGTGCGCCTACGTGCCGCCGCCGTCACGCTGGCAACCGTCCACGTCTCCTGACGCGCCGACGACGCCCGGCCGTGGCACGACGGCCCTCACCGCCCACCTGCTCCAGGCCTTCGCGCGTTCTGGGGTGGCGACTCGGCCAGATCGTCACGTTCGTCGAGCTACGCGCGGGTGCGCTCCGTCTGCGCAGCGATCAGCTTGTGCAGCAGGGCGTTGAGCATCCCCGCTTCGTAGCTCTCCAGGCCCAACGCGGCCGGTTCGTTGAACTTCCGTATCGAGACGCCCGCTGCCTTGAGCACCGCCCGCCCCTCCTCGGTCAGGCGTACCGGCACCGGCTTACCGCGCCCACCCGGCCCCTGCCGAAGCAACAGACCACGCTCGGCAAGATCGGCGATGACGCCAGTCATGCTCTGCGGGCGGATCAACACCCGACGAGCGAGCTCAGCCTGCAACAGACCCGGGCTATCCGACAGCTGCGCCAGAACCCCGAACTGAACCGGCGTCAACCCATGACGCCCGAACAATTCATACAAGCTACGCGCCAACGCGTGATACGCCTGCACGATCGCCCACGCCGGGAGCACGGCCAAGTCCTCGCTCACCCACTCGTCATCACCCACGCCGCCAGAATATCAGTAGGCTGATTTCAAGCTGGACAGGAAGACGGGGAAGCGCACCATCTGCTGCCTAGCCTGATATCAGTAGACTGATTGGAGGGGTGATGCGAGTCATCATCATCGGCGCAGGGATCGGCGGATTGGTAGCGGCTCATGGACTGCGTGCCGCCGGAATGGACGTACAGGTCCACGAGCGCGACACCGACCTGGCACACACCGAGGGTTACCGACTACACCTGAGCCCACCCGCAGTGGACGTACTGCGACGGCGCCTGGACCGCAGGGTGTACCAGGCACTCATGGCAAGCGCACCACACCCACGCACGTTCCAGCAGTTCACTATGCTGGACCACCGCTTACGAGTGCTGACACGCCTTCCGCGCGGCGACGACGGCGACCACATGCTGATCGGCCGGCTCCCACTGCGCCGACTTCTGGGACACGGCCTGGACGACGTCGTCCGACTCGGTTCGGAGCTCGTCGGGTTGCGTCACGATCCCGAAGGCACTGCGACCGCGTGTTTCGCCGACGGCAGAACCGAAACCGCCGATGTGCTCGTCGGCGCGGACGGTGCGCGGTCCCGCGTCGTCACCGCTCTCACCGGCAGTCCCACCAGCCGAATCCTGCCCGCGTCAGGACTGGCCGGACGGGCCGCACTGACCGACGCGGTGCGCGCGGGCCTGCCCCGCGACCTCCAGGCCGGTCCCGCGTTCGTCCTCGGCCCCGACGGCACCGCGATCTTCCTGTCCCTGCACGACCCGGCCACCGCGCCGATCGCGACCGACGCCTGCCAGGACCCACCGGCGATCGTGGAACCCGGATACGTCCTGTGGGGCGTCATCGTCCCGGCCACCATCGCCGAGGCGGGACCCGTGACCGCCGCAGCGGCCCTGCACCGGGCACGAGGCCTGCTCCGGGGCTGGTCAGCCTGGATCCAGGCCTTGCTCGACAACTCCGACCCAGCCCAGGTCACCCAGTTTCCCTTCTACGCGGCCAACCCGGACACCGACCTCACACCGTGGCAACTCAGGGCGGTCACCGCGCTCGGTGACGCCGTACACGCCATGCCACCCACCGGCGGGCAAGGCGCCGCGACCGCTATCCGCGACGCCGACCTGCTCGTCCACCACCTCACCAGGGCCCATGACAAACACGCGTTAGCGCTGGCACTACACGAGTACCAACAAGCCATGGCCGGTCACGCGGTACCGGCACTACGCGAATCGCTACAGCCCGTGCGCTGGCAGCAACACCTCACCAGCCGAACCGGACGCCCAGTGCTGCGCGCGCTGCTGCCCCTGCTCGGCGCGGCGTCGAATGCCCGCCGGTTCCTGAACCGAACATGACTCCCGGGCGCGAGGTCACGCAGGCCACCTGTTGGCGGCCCGTATGATCAAGTGTGCTTGGTACTGCGGACAGTGACTAGTCTGGGCCGGTGCGTAGCGAGGAAATAGTCGCTGGCCGGTATCGGCTCGAGGAAGCTGTCGGAGCGGGCGGTATGGGGAAGGTCTGGCGGGCCACCGACCTTGAGTTACGCCGGGAGGTGGCGCTCAAGCAGGCCAGCACCGGCGACGGCGAGGAAACCCGGCGTGAGGCCCGGATCGGGGCGGGACTGCACCACCCCAACGTGATCTCCGTATTCGATGTGGTCGTCGAGGACGGCAAGCGGTGGCTGGTCATGGAATACCTGCCGGCCCGCAGCCTGGCCGAGATCTGCCGGACGGACGGCCCGGTGGCGTCGAGCCGCGTCGCCCAGATCGGCGCGCAGATCGCCACCGCGCTGTCTGCCATGCACGCCAAGGGCATGGTGCACCGCGACATCACGCCAGCCAACATCCTCGTCACCGACGACGGGACGGCGAAGCTGGCCGACCTCGGCATCGCGGCGTGGGGCCAGGTCACACTGACCGGGACCGCGCGAACCGCCGGGACTCCCGGCTACCTGGCCCCCGAGGTGCTCGCGGGCGACATCGCCACACCGGCGTCCGACCTCTACGCGCTCGGTGTGACGCTCTCAGCCGCCGTCGAGGGCTCCCCACTGGGCAACGACCACCTCACCGGCATCCTTTCCGCGCTGACACGTGCGGACCCGGCCAGCCGGCCCACCGCGGACGAGGCCGCACAACTCTTCGCGGACTCGGGCGGGCGACCCGTTCGCCGTCGCGTCCTGGTAACCATCGGTATCGGCGTCGTCGTGGTGCTGATCGCCGCCTTCATGGCCGCTTCGTCCACATCGGACAGCGGACCGGGTGGCGCCGCCCACCCGCCGGACCCCTCGGACCGCCGCCAGGTCCCCACCTTGTCGGCAGACGGCCGAGCCACGCTGCTGTACGGCCTCGGCGACCAGATCAACTCCGCGCTGGCGAGCAAACTCGTGCGGGAGACCCCGGTGCGGATGCTCACCACCAACTATCACAAGCCGAACGACCTGGCGAAGTTGACGGCCCAACGCGACACCATGGTGGCCAACGCCTATGCGGAGGGCTACGCGCTGCATGTGATCGTCGCCAACTGGGCCGAGGACGACCCTGAGGTACCCGTCGACACCAAGTACGGTGTCGGCTGCGGCAGGCCCCATCCTCTGTCCGCCGACTTTCTCCGGCACATGCGAACCCTCGCACGCGCCTTCGCCGGTCGGGCCGACAGCCCACCGCTGTACGTCACGGTATTCCACGAGGTCAACAAGTTCGCGTGCGTTGACGGCGCATACGCCGCCGACCCCGCGACCACGGCGTATTACAAGGCGTTGAAGGACCGTTATCTCGAGACCCGGCAGATCATTCGGGACGAAGCGCCGAACGCGCGCGTAGCGCTGGGCTGGGACGGGTGGCAAACCAACAACGACTCCCCGGCGACGGCAGGCGGCCGCTCCATGTTCAAGCAGTTCGCCGACGTGCTGGCCACCTCCGATTTCCAGTCCGTCCTGGCGAAGCAACCGGACGGCAACGTCGAACAGATACGGCGCACCGTCCGCATCCTCAGCGAATACGGGCCGGTCATGGTAGCCGCGTACGGCAACCAACGCACTCGGGGCAAAGTCGTCGACCAGGACGTGCGGACACTGCTGGCCGACACGTCGATCACCGAGCTCACCAGACTCGGTCTTTTTGCCTGGAACTTCAACACCGAGCGCGTAGTGGTCGAGGCAGGCAGTCCCACGCTCGACTTCATCAAGGACGTCGTGCGCCGCACCGGACGGGAACCCCGGTAGCGGAACACAATCCCTGCCAATCTGTGCGTGAAGGCGACGTCTCCGGGTTGCGACACCTCCCTGGTCACCAGCAACCGGACGATCGACCTGACCCTCAACAGCCTGGACCCCGCGCACCCTCGCACCCCGCGCTGCGAACTCCACCTACCCCAAGTCTGACAATCGAATCGCATCAACGAGATCCGCTCGGACACATCAAATCAGGCCAGGCCCTGGAAGAGATCGGTTTCGGTGATGCCGGGCCCCTGCCCGGCGCGGATGAACCACTCCGTGCCGAACCCGAACCGGAAACCCTCATCCGGCATCGCGAGGAACACCGATTTCTCGCCGATCTGGCTGGCGTGCGCACGCATCGCCCGGCGTTTGTGCGCCAGGTACGGCGTCACGTCCACCGCGGCGGTGAGCTCCGCTTCCGGCTTGCCGAACGTGCCGTGGTCTTCCTCGCCGCCGCCGGGGATCTCGATGCCCGCCGCTTTCGCACGAGCGGCGAACGCCTTGCGGCCGCGACGCATCCGGTCGCGGTTCATCGTCTGCTGGTACACCTTCCTGGTGCCCGCGATCTCCGCGGCCCGCATACCGACGCGGTGCACCTGGATGTGGTCGGGATGGCCGTAGCCGCCGTTGTCGTCGTACACGGTCAGCACGTCCGCGTGTTCCTCGGTGAGGAGGTCCGCGAGCGCCCGTGCGGCTTTGTCGACGTCCGCCTGCCAGAACGAGCGGGCGTCGTCATTGGTGTCCGCGCCCATCATCCCGGAGTCCTGGTATCCCAGGAACACCACGCGGTGCACGCCCAGGATCTCGGCTGCCTCGTATGTCTCCTTGATCCGGCGGGTGGCCAGCGACTCGCCGTCGGCCAGCACGACGCCGTCCACCAACTCGCCGTGCTCGCCGTTGGTGGCGACCACGAGCACGACGCGGTGTCCTTCCTCAGAGGCCTTGCGCAACACGCCGCCCGTGCCGATGCTCTCGTCGTCCGGGTGCGCGTGCAGCGAAACCAGTGTTGCCATCTACGCCGTCTCCTCCGAGCTCTGCGGCACGAGAACATAGCCGCGGCCCCGCACCGTGCGGATGCCGAGGCCCAACGGCCCGATGCGCCTGCGCAGTCGCATGATCTGCAGATCGAGTGCGTTGCGGTCACCGTCGTTGCCCGGCAGCAGGCCGAGCAGTTCCTCACGTTCGACGAGGACGCCGAAGTCGGCGGCGAGCCGGGACAGCACTGCCGTGCCGATCGCGGAGACGGTGACCGACTGGGAGCCGTAGCGCAGCACCCCCACCGGGTCGACGTGCGGCACCGCGTACACGTCGGAACGGGCCCGCAGCGCGGCGATCCGCGCCATCAGGTCGGCCTTGCTGACCGGCGGCCGGACCCAGTCCTCCTTCACGTCGGCGGTGATGGGCGGCGCTGCCCTCCCCTCGACGACGAGCAGGCGCAACACGTTCATCTGGCGGTAGCGCGCGAGGGAAGCCGCCTCGGCGGGCCACCGGACCAGCTTCACCTCGAGCCGGTTCATGACGCCGGCGGGATGTTGTGGTTGCAGTGGAAGAAGTTCGACGGGTCGTACACCTTCTTCACCTGGCGCAACCGCTGCCAGTTCGCCGGTTCGAACGCCGTCTCGGTCAGCGCGGGGTCGTTGATGAAGTTGAGGAACGTGCCGCCCGTCGCGTGCGGCCGCAGCCGCGCGGCCAGTGCGTCGAGGAAGGCCTTCGCCTCCGGCTCGGTCGCCTGGTCGGACAGATCGATCTCGGTGACGATCGAGAACGGCACATCCCTGTGCCCGACCGGGGTGCCCGTGTCGTGCGCCATCGCACCGCCCCAGTGCCGGATCTCCGCCACCGACAGCAACGTCTTGTCGTCGCTTGCGGCCGACACGACGCTCTCGATCACCTCGTCGTCCAGCGACCGGAACAGGTCGACGTGCTCCAGCGAGGCGAGGGGCCTCGGCGGCGGGCCGGTGAGCTGGCGGACACCGCCGTAGGTCATCATCCGCAGGCCGCCCATCAACGGCTCACCGCCCGCCTCACGCAGCGGCGCGAGCAGCTTGTCCCCCTCGGCCTGCTCACCGATGTAGCAGGCACGCAGCGAGATCACGCGCTTGCCCCGCACCGGCGGCGGCACCTGCTCGATGTCCGGCATCTTCAGCATCACCAAACCGGTGTTGAGCTCGTCCGGCTCGGTCCGCGCCCAGTCGCGGTACCGGGTGAGGATGTCGGCGGCCTTGGCGATCGGGAAGTGGAGCAAGCCCGCGTACACCTGCGAGACCGGGAAGAGCCGCAGCTGGAGCTCGGTGACGACACCGAAGTTGCCGCTGCCGCCGCGCAACGCCCAGAACAGGTCGGGGTTCTCGTCCTCGGACGCCGTGCGGAGCTCACCCGTCGCGGTCACGACGGTCGCCCGGAGCAGGCTGTCGGCGGCGAACCCGAACTTGCGGCTCAGCCAGCCGGTGCCGCCGCCGAGCGTGTACCCCGCGACGCCCACCCAGGGCAGCCCGCCGGACAGCGGCGCGAGGCCGAGCGGATCTGCCGCGTCGATCACCGAGTTCCAGATGTCGCCGGGCCCGACGGTGACGGTCTGGTGCTTCTCGTCGACACGGACCCCGGTCATCCGCGTGGTCTTCAACAGCACCCCGCCATCCGCCGCGACGACTGTGCCGTGCCCGGTGGACTGGACACCGAACGGGAGGTCGAGCTCACGCGCGACCCGGACGGCGATCTGGACATCGTTCGCGTTGACGGCCTCCGCGACCACCAGGGGCTTCGGGTCGAGATTGCGCCGCCAAGGCAACCGAGCCTCGTCGTAGCCCTCCTGACCCGGAAGGTGGATCGGGCCTTGGAACGAGGCCTTGCGCAGGTCGGCTGCGGTCTCCTGGCTCATGGTTCCCCCTGCCGTAGTCGTGCTGACGTGGTTCGTATGCGGTCCTATATCGTTCATACCATAGAATCATTCCACCAGCATTACTTTATCACTGGTTTATGATTCGGCTGTGGAACAGAACGTGAACGCTGTCTTCCTGCTCACGCAGCTAGGCACCCATGCGGCCGGCCGCTTCGCTGAACGGGTCGCCGCCCTGGGAGTGACCCCGCCCCAGGTGGGCCTGCTGCGCTGGCTGGCCCAGTCCCCCGGCAACAGCCAGCAGGCGATGGCAAGGCACTTCAACATCCAGCCGAGCCGAGTGGTCACATTCGTCGACGAGCTCGAGCAGCAAGGCCTCGCCGAGCGAAGGCCGGACCCGGCCGACCGCCGCGTACGGATCGTGGAGCTGACCGAGCGAGGCAAGGAAGTCATGCGCGGCGTCCGCAAGGTCATGCAGGACCACGAGGAAGAGCTCCTCGCCCCGCTGTCGGCTGAGGAACGCGCACAGATGTCCGACCTACTGCACCGCTTGGCCGTACAGGCCGGGCTGACTCCCGGCGTACATCCCGGCTACCCCAACCTCCCGCCGCGCATCGCCAAAACCACGTAGCACCCCAAGCCGGGATGTGACGCAAGCTCACAAGAATCGCTCGACATCAGCTGGCAACGCTCTCAGCCATCTTGGGAGACCGCGGCAGGACCAACGCGGGCAGCAAAGCCAAAGCGGCACAACCAAGCGGCAGCCAGAACGTAGTCGCGAAAGCCCCAGCGTCAACGGTCCCGCGCAGACCATCAGGCCCGAGATTGGCCTGGAGCACGACGGCGAAGACAGCGGTACCGAGCAACCCGCCAACACGCTGCACGATGTTCAGCAAAGCAGTGGCCTTGGGCATCGCCCGACGATCCAGAGTCCGGTAGGCCGCCGACATGGCTGGCGTGATCGTCAACCCGGCACCGACACCCACGACGAACAGCGAACAGGACAGCAACACGTAACTGGCGTCCGGAGCGGGATTGACGAACACCACGTAACCCAGCGCCATCAGAACGGCCCCACTCAGCACGGCGACCCCGGCCCGGCCCTTGTCGACCAACCCGCCACCCAGGCGCATGGACAAAGCGGCCCCGATGCCCTGCGGAGCGGTCAGCAAACCGGCCACCAACGGCGACTCGCCCCGCAGAACCTGGTAGTAGAGCGGAAGGACGAACATGGCACCGATCATCGAAGCGCCGGACAACACGTTGACCAGGTTGGCGGCCCGGAACTGGCTGTCACCGAACAGCTTCAGATCCAGCAGCGCGTTCTCCCCGCGCAGCGCGTGAATCACGAAGAGAACAAGCAGAACCGCCCCTGCGGCAAGGCAACCGATCGTGGTCGGTGAGGGAGCACCCGCGACGAGGTTGGAAAGCCCGTAGACGAGCAGAGCCAAACTCGGCGACAACAGCAACAGGCCAAGCAGGTCGACCTTCTCCGAAGGCCGCGGCGTACCCGCGTCGATCAGCTTCCACGACAACGGCAGCGCGATCAGCCCGATCGGCAGGTTGATGAAGAACACCCAGTGCCACGAGAACGCGTCGATCAGCGCACCGCCGACGACCGGACCGAGAACCGGGCCGAGCAACAGCGGGATGCCGACGAGGCTCATCACCCGGCCGACCCGGTCCCGCCCGGCGATCTGCGCGAGCAGTGCCTGTCCGGCGGGCAGCACCATTCCGCCGCCGAGCCCCTGCACCACCCGGAACACGATCAGGCTCTCGACCGACCACGCCAGCCCGCACAGCAACGACCCCAGCAGGAACAGCGTGAGCGACACCATCCACAGCTGTTTGCCGCCGAACCGGTCAGCGGCCCAGCCCGTCAACGGGATCACGACCGCCAAAGCGAGCAGGTACGCGCTCGCCACCCACTGGATCGTGGCCAGCGAAGCGCCGAACTCCTCGGAGAACGTGCGGATCGCCACGCTGACGATCGTCGTGTCCAGTACCGTCATGAACGCGCCGAGGGCGACCACGCCCGCGACGACCAGTACGTGCCGCTCCAGCGGCGGCGGCGTGTTCTGGCTCATGCCTCTCCTTCCTCGCGACGAGGTGGGGCGAGGCCAACCGGGATTCAGTGGACCCGCAGATTGCCCCGCCCCCGGGGAGGGAGCCCCGCCTGGGGGAATCGGGAGCTCCCTCGTCCTCTGCGCGCACCACTGACGTTAGGGAGCGGGGCGGTGCTTTCGCACCACGCGAGTCGCCAGTCGTGCCCGGTAGGATCCCAGTCATGATCGTGGGCCGGAACGCCGAGCTGGCCATGATCGACAAGCTGATCGACCAGGCCCGCGACGAGCACGGCGGCGGGCTCGTGGTCCGCGGCGAAGCCGGCATCGGCAAGTCGACGCTCCTCAGCCACGCCCTCGCCGAGGCCCGGGACCTGCGGGTGCTGCGAGTGGTCGGGGCCGAGTCCGAGTCGCAGTTCGCGTACGCCGCCCTGCACCAACTGCTCACCCCTGTGCTGGACCGCGTCGACTGCCTCCCCGGGCCGCAGGCAGCGGCGCTCGGCACGGCGTTCGGTCTCGGCGGCGTCGGCGAGGTCCAGCCGTTCCTGGTGTCCATGGCGGCGTTGACCCTGCTGTCGGACCTGGCAAGCGAACGGCCTGTGCTGTGCGTGGTGGACGACGCGCAGTGGAGCGACGCGGCGTCGCTGGACGCGTTCCTGTTCGTGGCCCGCAGGCTGGCGGCCGAGTCGATCGCGCTGCTGGTGGCGGTGCGGGACGACGAGGGCAGGCCGATCGACACGGCGGGCGTACCGGAACTGCGGCTGACCGGGCTGGATCTGCGCGCCGCGCGGACGTTGCTCGGCGAGCGCGTCAGCCCGTTGCTGCTGGAGCACCTGGTGACGAGCACCGGCGGCAACCCGCTGGCGCTGATCGAGCTGGCGGATCTCTCACCGCACGAAGCGGTACGTGAGCCGGTCCCGTTGGCCAGCCGGTTGGAGCAGGTGTTCCTCGCCCGCGTCCGCAAGCTGGGTCCTCAGCTCGGCACGCTGCTGCTGCTCGCGGCCGCGGCCGGGCCGTCGTCCCGGGAGCTGATCCGCGCGGCGGCCGGTCGCCTCGGCATCGTCCCGTCGTTGCTCGACTCGCCCGAAGCCGATCAGGTGCTGCTGGCTGACCTGGATTTCCGGCATCCGCTGATGCGGTCGGCCGTCTACCACGGCGCCACTCCCGCCGAACGCCTCGCGGCGCACCGCGCACTGGCCGACGCCGACACCCAGCGAACCGACCGGTGGGCGTGGCACCGGGCCAAGGCGACCGACGGCCCGGACGAAGAGGTCGCGGCCGCGCTGGAATCCAGTGCCGCGCAGGCGATCCGCCGGTCGGGCCACCTCGCGGCCGCCGCCGCGCTCGAACGAGCCGCCGAGCTGAGCCCGGCCGCGGACGACGCCCAACGGCGTCGTACCGCCGCCGCCCACGCGTGGTGGCGCGGCGGTGACACGACGTCGGCGCTCGATTCGCTCGACCGCGTCGAGGACTCGGCGGAAGCGCTGTACCTGCGCGGTTCCATCGAGCTGCGGGCAGGCTCGCCGTCCGACGCCGTCACGCTCCTCATGTCCGCCGCGTTCGCCGCCACGGACCCGCACCGGGTGCTCCAGATCGTGACGCTCGCCCGCGAAGCCGCCTACACGGCCGTGCGTCCGGACGTGCTGGACTCACTCGCGTCCTGCCTGGCCCGGCTGCCCGAGTTCACCGACGACACCAGCAGGCTGCTGGCCAAGCTGCTCCGCGCGTTCATCGGCACCCGGATGGATCACCAGCAGGCCAGTGCGGTGGCGGACGCGCTGGCCGAAGCCGAACGGTTCGAAGACCCGGAGATGCTGCTGGCGGCGGGCGGCATGGCGTGGGCCGTCGGCCAGTACGCCCTCTCCGCCCGTTTGCGGCACAAGGCGGTCGCCCGTGCCCGTGCGATCGGCGCGGCGGGCACTCTCGCGCTGACGCTCGAATACGTGGTGCCGGACGAGATCAGTCTCGGCCGGTTCGCCGCCGCGGAGGCGTTGGCGGACGAGGGCCACCGGATGGCTGTGGAAACGGCCAGGAGCAACAGCGCGAGCCTGCACCAGGCGTCGCTGAGCATGCTGGCGGGCCTGCGGGGGCGGGCGGGCGAGGCCCGCGCGCTGGCCGAGCAGACGATGGCCGAAGCCGTGTCCCGCAACCTGGTCAAGGTCGCGGACACCGCACAACGCGCACTCGGCCTGCTCGCACTGGCCGACCGGCGGCACGAGGAGGCGCTGGCGGTGTTCGCCAAGCTGGACGGTTCCGGCCCCGAGCCGGGCAGTCCGGTGATGGCGGTGAGTGCGATCCCCGACCACGTCGAGGCCGCCGTCCGCGTCGGCCACGCACCGACTGCCCTGCTCGACCGCTACCTGAAGTGGGTGGACACGGTCGGGTCGACCGAACTGCGGGCGCTGGCCGAACGCACTCAGGCGTTGCTGGCCGACGACCCCGACGTGGCCGACGCGCACTACGCCGAAGCGCTGCGCCTGCACGCCGCGACCGAACGCCCCTTCGAGCACGCTCGCACCGAACTGCTGTACGGCGAGTTCCTCCGCCGGGAACGCAGGCGGACCCGAGCCCGCGAGCACCTGCGGTCCGCGCTGGACACCCTCACCCGCCTCGGCACACCGGTGTGGGCCGAGCGGGCACGCGTCGAGCTGCGTGCCACCGGTGAGACGGCCCGGCGCCAGGAACCGGGGCGCACCGAGGAACTCACCCCGCAGGAGCTGCAAGTCGCCAGGTCGGTCAGCCTCGGGGCGACCAACCGGGAGGTGGCGGCGCAGCTCTTCGTCAGCCCGCGCACGGTGGACTACCACCTGCGAAAGGTGTTCCGCAAACTCGGGATCACCTCACGGCACGAGCTGACGCGCCTCGACCTGTGACGGTGCGTTCAGAGATCGGTGGTCGGCGTGATCACCTGGTTGTGGATCAGGGCGTCGAACCACTCGCCGAGTGAGCCGCCCGTCATCCAGTACTCCTCGGTGGGCTGGCCGGGGTCGCAGACAGAGCCGATCACCCGTGCTTTCGCGGGCGAGTCCACCCACGAACCCGGCCCGTCGCGCAACGGCAGCAGGAACTGCGGGATGTCCACTCCGGACAACGGTGTCTCGGCGAACTCCGCGGGCTGCCGCGGCGCGGGCATGGCCCGCCGGGCGAACGGCGGCAGTCCCCACCCGGAGATCACCTCACCGCTGGTGAACGTGAGCCCGAGCGAGAAGTACCGGTCGCCGAACACCTTGTGCAGGTGCGCCCCGGTCGGCGTGAACTCCAGCCTCCCCTTCGGCGGGATGGAGATCGTCAGCCGTTCGCTGCGCACGCTGTGGGCGTTCGTCGACCAGTAGGCGATCCGGTGCCCGGTGTACTCCTGCCACCACCGGAGGTTCTCGGCCATCTTCTCGTCGCGGTACCCGTCTTCGACGACGTGGTGCGTGTAGTGCTCGTAGAACCCCACGATCTGTCGTGCGTGCTGCACGATGAGATCGGAGTCCGCGACCCGTTCCACGATCGCCAACGCGGCCCGCGCGTGGTCGAGCAGCGCCTCGTGGTCCTCGGCCTCGGTGAAGAACCACCGCACGTGATCGGCACGGGTCGGCCGGATCGGCTCGAAGTGCCGCGCCAGCTCGGGCAGCTCCTGCGGGGCGACCTTGCCGACGTGCGCGCTCACCAGGTCGTACACCTCGGCCCTCGTGTCGATCACCCCGACACCGACGAACCGGACCGGGTCGTCGACGTGCGTGCTGTTGTACGAACGCATCCATTCCAGCAGCGCACGCGTTTCCTTGGTGCGCCACGGCATGCCAGTGGTGGTCAGCAGTTCGTCGATGTCACCGTCCCCGCACACCACGTAGTTGTCGAGCGGCAGTGCGACGTCCCAGTCCTCCTCGGTCGCGACGGTGCGGAACCCGTGGTCCTCCACCAGGTGCCGGATCACCGCCGCGGTCAGGGTGAACTGCTCGTGCGCGCCGTAGGTCGATCCGCCGATGCCGACGACCACCGCGTCGCCGACCAGCGCACCGAGTGGGCCGAGACCGCCGAGTGCCGCGTCGGTCTCGGTGCCGGGCAACGGGATCGCGGTGGCCTTGATCCAGTCCCGGACGTCCGTCAGCACGTCCATCACCGGCCTCCGGCCAGCGCCAGCGAGTAGCCGCCGCCGGGGTTCTCGCGGAACTGCGGCACCTCGCCGCCGACAGTCACCGCGGCGACGTCGCTCAACCCCTTGACCTGGACGGGAATCGAGCGGCTTTCCCGGGTGCCGTCACCGAGCTCGCCGTGGTCGTTGCAGCCCCACGCCCACACCGTGCCGTCGTCGAGCACAGCGACGCTGTGGCCCGCGTTGCCCGGTTCGGCGTCCGATCCGCCGCCGACCGCGGCGATCTGCTTGACCCCACGCAGGCCGCGGACCTCGACCGGGAGTGCGCTGTTGGTGGTCGCGCCGTTGCCGAGCTGGCCGCGGTCGTTCAGGCCGAACGCCCGCACCGTGCCGTCGGACAGCAGGGCCAGCGTGTGGTGGTAGCCGCCGGCGAGCTGCGTGACGCCGCTCAGCCCCTCGATCTTGGCCGGGGCGTTGCGGTGCGTGGTGGTTCCGTCGCCGAGCTGCCCGCAGTCGTTGAAGCCCCACGCCAGCACGGTGCCGTCGGGCAGCAGGGCGAGGCTCTGGCCGCCGCCTGCCGCGATCGCCGCGACCTCGGGCAGCCCCTCGACGCGCGACGGCACGAACCGGCACGGGTACTGCTTGCCCGCGTGTTCCTGGATCACCCGGCCCGGCTTGGTGTCCGCGTCGGCACCGTCGCCGAGCTGACCGTAATCGTCGCGGCCCCAGCTCCACACCGAGCCGTCCTCGAGCAGGGCCAGGCTGTGGCCGCCTGCCGCCGCGATCGAGCGGACCGGGCCGGGCAGCCCCTCGATGCGCACCGGCACCGGGCTGACCTGCCTGCTCGCCTCCGCCAGGCAGCCGAAGAAACCGGCGCCGCTTGCGTACAGCGAACCGTCCTCCACCAGGAACATGCTGTGCCCGCCGCCGAGTGAAACCGTCCGAATCGGACGGTCAAGGCCGCGCACAGGCGTCGGCCGCGTCTGGTTCTCCGTGGTGCCGTTGCTCACCTGGCCGAAGATGTTGCGGCCCCACGCGAGCGCGGTGCCGTCGGACAACACCGCCACGACGTGCCCGCTGCCCGCCTCGATCTGCCGCACCTCGCCCAGTCCATCCACAGTGGACGCGTTCGGGCGTGCGGTGGTGGTGCCGTCGCCGAGCTGGCCGTTCGTGTTGTCGCCCCAAGAGGTGACAGACATTTCTCACTTCCTTCGCTCTGAATGGCTTTCCTCGCCCCACGGACTGACGTCCTCACGCAGGGGTGTGTTGGGCAGCAGCAACGTCAGGACGAGCGCGACGACCATGATCGGCACCCCGGCGAGGAAGGCCAACTGGAGCCCGTCCGCGAAACCCGCCGAGGCGAGTTCGCCCGGCGACGTGGTGAGCACCTCGCTCGTGCCGACCCGCGTCGCGATCATCGCGCCGAACACCGCGGCGCCGATCGACGAACCGATCGTGCGGAAGAACGCGGCCTGTGCGGTGATCGTGCCCATGTCCTCACGCGGCACGCTGTTCTGCACCGCCACGATCAGCTTCGAGATCACCATCCCCATGCCGATGCCGAGCACCGCCTCACTGCCCCACAGCTGCCACGTCGGCGTGGACGCGTCGAGCAGGCTGAACAGCCACGTGGCCACGGTCATGATCGCCGTGCCCGCGACGACGACCGGCTTCGTCCTGCCGAGGACCGAGGAGATGAGCCAGCCGCTCAGTCCCGAACCGACCATCACCGCGATCATCAACGGCAGCAGCTGCAGACCGGCGGCGACGGGATCGTGCCCGCGCACCACCTGGAGGTACACCGGCAGGAAGAAGTACCCGCCGATCACCGCGGCGCCGACGAGGAACGTGACCACCATCGCGACACCGATCTCCCGGTCCCGCAACAGGTTCAACGGTACCAGCGGCTCGCGGACCCTGCGCTCGACGATCACGAACAGCACACCGATGGCGACCGTCGCGACAAGGAGCCCGATGATCACCGGTGATGTCCACGAGTAGGCACCACCGCCCCAGACTGTCGCGAGCACCAGCGTCGTCACGCCCGCGGTGAGCAGCGCCGCGCCGGTGTAGTCGACGGAGTGCTCACGCCGGTGAGCGGGCAGTTTCAGCAACGCTCCGACCGCGACCAGCGCGACGACGCCGATCGGGACGTTGATCAGGAAGCACCAGCGCCACGACACGTACTCGGTGAACGCGCCGCCGACAAGCGGACCGGCGAGCGACGCCAGCGCGTACATCGCACCGACCAGGCCCTGGATCCGGCCGATCTGCCGGGGCGGGACCACGCTCGACGAGATCGTGAACGCCAGCACCACCAGCCCGCCCGCGCCGATGCCCTGCACGGCGCGGGACGCGACCAGTTGCGTCATGTCCTGGCTGATCCCGACGAGCGCCGAACCGGCGGTGAACACGCCGATCGAGACGAGGTACATCGGTTTGGCGCCGTAGAGGTCCGCGAGTTTGCCGTACAACGCGGTCGACACCGTCGACGCCAGCAGGTAGGCGGTCACGACGAGGGAGAAGTTGTCGACCGCGCCCATCCTGGCCACCATCGTCGGCAGCGCGGTGCCGACGATGGTCTGGTCGAGGGCCGACAGCAGCTGACCGGACAGCAGCACGACCAGCACGGTCTTCAGCTGCCAGCTCGTGAGGCCCGATCGGGCCGTTGTCGTGCTCACGCGCCCACGACCAGCTGCCGGGCGTCGCTCGTCACCACCTGTCGCAGCATGTTCTTGTCCACCTTGCCAATCGGGGTCAGTGGCAGTTCCGGCACGACCTCGAGCCGTTCCGGGATCTTGTACCTGGCGACGCCCCGCGTCGTGAACTGCCGCTGGACGTCCGCGAGGTCCAGCCGCTGCCCGTCGTGCAGCACCACGCACAGGCAGACGCGCTCGCCGAGCGCGCGGTCGGGAACCGCGATGACCGCGGCCCGCCGCACCTGGGGCAGTTCCAGCGCCAGCCCCTCGACTTCGGGCGCCGAGACCTTCTCGCCGCCGCGGTTGACCTGGTCCTTGATCCGTCCCCGGACGATGAGGTTCCCGCTCTCGTGCAGGACCACCACGTCGCCGGTGCGGAACCAGCCATCCGGGGTGAACGCGTGCAGGTTGTGCTCCGGCGCCCGGAAGTACCCGCGTGGCGTGTACGGGCCCCTGGTGAGCAGTTCCCCCGGCTGGCCGGGGCCGGTGGGCGTGCCGTTCTCGTCGACGATCAGGTACTCGTCGGCGTCGGAGATCGGCCTGCCCTGTGTCCCCTCGACGATGTGCGGCGGATCGTCGAGGCGCGTGTAGTTGAGCAATCCCTCTGCCATGCCGTACACCTGCTGCACCCGGCAGCCGAGGGCGCGGGCGAGTGTGCCTGCGAATCCCTCAGGCAGCACCGATCCGCCGATGTGCACGGTGCGGAGGCTGGACAGGTCCCTGGTCGTGGTCGCCGCGGCGTCGACCCAGCGTTGAGCGACGGCGGGCACGAGCGAGGACACGGTCACCCGCTCGCGTTCGATCAGCTCGAAGGTCACCTCCGGCCGCGGGCTGCGGGCCATCACGACTGTGCCGCCGTTCATCAGCGCTCCGAGCAACCCCGGCGAGCCCAACGGGAAGTTGTGCGCCATCGACAACGTCACCAGGTAGACGGTGTCCTCGTCGAACTCGCACACCTCGGCGCTGCGCCGGGCGTTGTACTCGTAGTCGTCGTGCGTCCTGGCGATGATCTTCGGCAAACCGGTGGTGCCGCCCGAAAGCAGGATCAACGCCACGTCGCTGGACCGCGGCGCGTAGCGGGCCATTCCGATCCGCCGCTCCTGCGCGTCGCCGTGCCGCCGGATCAGCGACCCGAGCGACGTGTGTCCGTTGTGGACGTCTTCGCCGAGCACGATCACCTGGGCGCAGTGTTTCGCGCCGAGCTTCGCCGCCAGCGCCTGGTGGTCGAAGTCGTTGCGGCGGTCCGGCATCACGATCGCCGTCACCTCCGCCAGTTCGGCGAGGTAGTCGAGTTCGTGCTCGCGGTGGGCGAGCAACGCCAGCACAGGCGCCACGCCGATGCGCTGGCACGCCAGGAAGAACGCGACGAACTCCCAGCAGTTCGGCAGCTGCACCAGCACGTTGTCGCCGTCGCGCAGCCCGAGCCCGTCGAGGTTCTCGGCGAGCGCGTCCACGTGTTCGGCCAGCTCGCGGTAGGTCAGCCGGACGTCGCCGTCGACGACCGCGACCCGGTCACCGGAGCGGTCCGCCCAGTCCCACATCAGGTCGCCCAGCGGCCGTCCTCGCCAATATCCCTCGGTCACGTACCGCCGGACCGCCTGGGGCGGCCACGGCACGGTTCCGTCACGCTTCATGCGGTGTCCTCCTGTACGCCGCTCAGCAAAGCCGTGCAGTGTTCTGCGATGGCGTGCGTCGTCGGTGCGCTCCAGAACAGGTTCGCCGGCAGGCTGACCGCGAACCGCTGCTCGAGGTCGCGCCGGATCGCCTGCACCAGCACGGAGTCCGCGCCCAGCTCGACCAGCGGCTTGTGCACGTCCAGCCGGTCGGTGCCGAGCTGCCTGCCGATCGCGGCGGCCACCTCGGCGGCCACGTCGGTCCACCCGCGTTCCGGGCGTTCCGTCGTCTCCTGTGGTGTGTCGAGCTCGCGCAGCAGCGCGGGTCTGCGCATGCCGGGCAGTTGACCGATCGTGCGCAGCACGACCACGTGACCGGTACTGGCCGAGCGGTCGTCCCAGCAGTCGAACGCCTCCTGCGCGGTGATGCTCGCCGTGCCGCGGGACCGCAGCTCGGCGTCGATCGAGTCCGCTTCCGTGCTCATTCCGAGTCCGCGCCACGACGTCCAGCCGAAGCTGACCGTGTCCGGCCTGCGGGTCGCGAACGCGTCGAGGAACGCGTTGGCCGCGGCGTAGCTCGCCTGTCCAGGTAGGCCGAGCAGCGGTCCCGCCGACGAGAACAGGGCGAAGAAGTCGAGGCTGCCCGGTGGGAACATCTCGTGCAGCAACAACGCCCCGGCGACTTTCGGCCGCATGACCCTGATCAACGACGGCGAGTTGACGTCGACAGCCATCCTGCTGTCGAGCACACCCGCGGCGTGCACGATGCCACGGATCGGCGGCAGTCCGAGTTCCCGGCAGTCCAGCGACTTCGGCGCCTGGACCCGGTCGGTGATGTCCACCGCGACCGTCCGCACTGTCACGCCCGCCGCCTCCAGCGCACGGACGCACTCGATGCGCCTCGCGTCCTCGGGGTCCGCGACCTCGTCCCACAGTTCGCGCGGCGGCAGGCCCCGCCTGCCCGCCAGCACGAGCCTGCGCGCGCCCCGGCTCGCGAGCCACATCGATATCTCCCGGCCCAGCGCACCAAGTCCTCCTGTGATCAGGTAGGTGCCGTCCGGGCGGCAGGTCAACGGGGCCCGCTCCCGCGCTGCGGGTGCGGGAACGAGCAGCGGAGCGAGCACTGTTCCGTCGCGCACCGCGACGATGTCTTCCCTGGGGCCACCGCGCAGGACGTCCAGCAGCCCGCCGTCCTCGTCAGGCGGCAGGTCGACGAGCCCGCCCCACATGCCGGGGTGCTCGGTCGCCAGCACCCGGCCGACTCCCCACAACGACGAATGGCTCAGCGCCTTGTCCACTTCGGACTCCAGTACGCCGCGGGTGACGCACCACAGCCGTGGCCCGTGCTCCCAGCGCGCCATCGTGGTGGCCACGCGCAGCAACAGCCAAGCCGCCTGGAACGCGGCCACGCCGACACGCCTGCCCGCACCTGGAGCCACGAGCACCACGCTCCCGGCGGTCAGTTCTTCACTCATCGCGTCCAGTTGCTTGGGGCTGCTCACTCGCGTGTACCTGACGCCAAGGCCAGGCAAGGGTGGTTCGTCGTGCTCGCACACGACGACGATCCGATCGATCGCCTTCGTGCGCGGCCGTTCTGGTTCAGGTCGCCAGTCGATGACGTGTACGAGCCTGCGCGGGCTCGCCGAGCCCTCACCGTCCAGCACGCCGTAGCGCAGGCCGACCAGTTCGGCCAGCACCGTGCCGTCCGGGTCGAGGACCGCCACGTCCACTGTGTTCTCAGTCCGGTCGTGCACGGTGATGACGACCTGGTCGACCGGGTCACCGCTGAACGTGACCCGACGGATGTGCGCAGGCATGTGCAGCACCTCGGGATCGGTGCTCACGACCGTCGCCGCGGCCGAGAGCGCCGCGTCGAGCGCCGAGGTGAGCGAGTCGACCGCCACCTTGGCGACCATCAGGCCTGGCCCACTGCTCAGTTCGGTTATTCGCCAAGGGAATCCCATGGCGGCGACACCGGCGCGGGCGAGCCGGTCGACCACGTGCCGTGGGTCAAGACGATCCGCGCACCGCGGTATCCCACGACGGGAAGCCGCCTGCTGTTGCGGCTGCGCGGTCCCGGTGGCGTGTGTCAACCAGTCCTCTTCGGACACTTGGCTGCTCAGCCGGACCGTGTTCCCGTCGAGCACGACCTGGAGCCCTCGGTTCTCATCAACGGGAACGGGCGTCCGCAGTGTCACGCCGGTCAGCACGTTCGTCTCGGCCGCGGCACGGAAGGTGTTGAGCAGCACGGCCGCCGGCACGATCTCCGTGCCGAGCACCGGGTGCCTGCCGGGGTACGGCCGGGTCGCGTGGTCAAGCGTGGTGCGCCACACCCGGATGGGTGACGGACCGTGCACGGTCATCGCTTCACCGAGCAGGTCGTGCCGGGTGGGGTCGTGCGGGCGCGGGCCGTGCGGCGAGTGTACGGCGCGGAACTCCTCCCGTTGCCACGCGGTGCCAGGGACATCGGCCAGCCCGCCGTCGGGGTGAACGGTGCGCCAGTCGACGTCCATCCCGTGGCAGTGCAGCACACCGAGCTGCCCGAGCTGCGTTTCGCGTTCGGGCTTGGTGCGTCGCAACGTGTACGCGGTGGCGACCGCGGCGTCCAGCTCGGCCGAGGTCTCGGCGATGGAGTGCGTGACGACCGGGTGTGGCGCGACCTCGTGGAACAGCCGGTGGCCGTCGGCGATCGCCGCCTCGACAGCCTGGTGGAACAGCACAGGGTTGGCGAGGTTCGCGGCCCAGTAGCCGCCGTCACGGGCGACTGTCGTGCGTGGGTCGGGGAACGCCGTGCTGTACAGCGTAATCACCGGTGTGCGCGGCTTCAGGTCCCGCGTGGCGCGGACCAGGTCGTCGAGCAATGGCTCGACGTGCGGGCTGTGGAACGCGATGTCCGTGGCGACCTGGCGGACGGCCACCTCCGGCCGCCACCGTTCGGTCAGCTCGGCGATCGCGTCCGCGTCGCCCGAGATCACGGTGGAGCGCGGGGAAGCCGCGATCGCCGCGACGACCTTCCCGTTGTCCCGCAGCCTTTCCCGAACCTCGTCGAACGGCACGTCCACCACCGCCATCGCACCGGCACCTGCGACGCGCCTCAACAGCTCCGAGCGACGGCACACCAGACGGACGCCTTGCTCCTCGGACAACGCACCCGCGACGACAGCCGCGGCTATCTCACCCACCGAGTGGCCGATCACCGCCGCGGGCCGCACGCCGAGCGCGTGCCATGAGGCCGCGAGACCAAGCTGGACCGCGAAGATCGCCATCTGCGTGTCGGGGGTGTCCAGCGTGTCCGCGGACAGCAGATCCATCGGGGTGCGGCCGCATTCCTCGCGGAAAGTCCAGGCCAGCCGGTCCAGGACGGTGCGGAACGCGGGATCGGCCGCCGCCAGGTCACGGCCCATGCCCGGCCACTGTGAGCCTTGGCCGGAGAACACCCACACCGGAGTCACAGCAGGCTGGGCCTGCACCGGTTCGACCGCGCGTAACCGGGTGACGAGTTCCTCGCGGGTGGTGGCGACGACCGTCGCGCGCCACGGCAACTCCGGACGACGCAATGCGAGCGTGTGGCCGACATCGGCGAGCGGTGTGGACGCACCGCGGTCGGTGAGCCAGTCGGCGAGCCTCGACGCCTGTGCGGTGACGGCGGCGGCCGACGCGCCGGACAACGGGTACACCCGCGGCCTGACCGTCGGGCTGCGGTGCGGCCTGGGCTGGGACGGGGCTTCCTCCAGCAGGATGTGCGCCAACGTGCCGCCGTAGCCGTAGCCGGAGGTGGCCGCGACGCGGCGCCGCCCGGTGCGTGGCCACGGTGTCGTGCTGGTGACCACGTGCAGGCCCGCACCCAGTTCGGGAATCGGTGACGACACGTCGACGGTCGCCGGGATCACCCGGTGCCGCAGCGCCAGGATGGTCTTGATCACCCCGGCGACCCCGGACGCCGCCTCGAGGTGACCGATGTTGGACTTCACCGATCCGACCAGGCACGGCCGGTCGCGGTCGCTGCCGTACACCTCGGCCAGCGCGCCGGCCTCGACGGGGTCGCCGACCCGGGTACCGGTGCCGTGCGCCTCGACGTAGTCCACATCGGACGGCGAAACGCCCGCCGACCCGCACGCGGTCCGCATCAAGTGCTCCTGCGCGAGGCGGCTCGGCGCCATGATGCCGTCGGTGCGGCCGTCCTGGCTGACCGCGCTGCCCCTGATCACCGCGAGCACCCGGTCACCGTTGTGCCGCGCGTCGCAGAGCCGTTTCAGCACCAGCAGACCGGCTCCTTCGCCGCGGACGTACCCGTCGGCCGTCTGGTCGAACGGCCTGCTGGTCCCGGTCGGGGACAGCGCACCGGCCGCGTCCATCACGGCGGTGAGCCCGGGGCCGACCATCAGCATCACACCACCGGCGATCGCGACCGAACTCTCCCGCAGACGCAGGCTCTGGCACGCCAGGTGGATCGCGACGAGCGAGGCCGAGCAGGCCGTGTCGACGGCGATGCTCGGCCCGCGTAAGTCGAACGTGTAGGACACGCGGTTGGCGATGGCGCACAACGACGAGCCGATTCCGCTCCACGCCTCGATGCGGGGCAGGTCCTCCAGCACGCGCCTGCCGTGGTCGTCGGCGTTCACCCCGATGAACACACCCGCGTCTGTGCCCGCCAACGCGCCATGAGCCATGCCCGCGTACTCGACCGCCTCCCACGCGAGCTCCAGCACCAGCCGCTGCTGCGGGTCCATCAACGCGGCCTCCCTCGGCGACAGACCGAAGAAGCCGGCGTCGAACTGGTGGATCCCGTCGAGAAAACCGCCGGCCGCGGTGATGCCGCGGACCGGGTGATCGGCCCACCGGTCGTCCGGCAGCGTGCCGATCCCGGACCGCCGGTTCAACAGGAAATCCCAATACTCGTCAGGGGAACTCACGCCGCCGGGAAATCGACAGCTCATTCCGACGACGGCGATCAGATCGGCACCGTCGCCGGGAGCACACCATTCGTCAGCCATGTCGTCCCCTCTCACTCCCCCACGTCCGGCACGTCGAACCCGGCACTTCGACCACTGTGCGGCCGCCGGGGTCCCGCCCGGATCCGCCGGGTGCCCTGCCGGGCTGGGAATGTGCCCAGCACGGCTGGGACTCGCGCCCATTGCCGGGGGAACTCGGGGCTGCCTAGCGTCGAAGACGTCGACGACAAGCCGGTTCAACGGGAGGAACCACATGCGGGTGAGGTCGACGACCGACATCGAGGAGTTCCGGGCGGAAGCCGGCCCGATGCTGCTGGAGAATCCGGTCGACAACAACATTCTGCTCTACCACACGTACGACCCGTCCGGGCTGCTGCCGGGCGACGGTCCCGCGAAGCCGTACTGGGTCGAGGATTCCGGCACCGTGCTCGGTGTCGCCTGGGTCGCCGCGCCCTACCGGCTCACGATCACCGACATGCCCGGCGCCGCGGCCGCCACGCTCGCCGAGGAGATCGCGAAGCAGGAGCCGTGGGTTCCCGGCGTGAACGGCGCCACGGAGGCCACCGCGTCCTTCGCCGAGCGCTTCGCCGACGTCGCGGGCAAGACCGCGACGCCCGAACGCGACCAGTGGCTCATGGTGTGCACCGAGACCACCCGGAACACGCAGATCCCCGGCGCGCCACGCCTCGGTCGCGTCGACGAGGTCGACATGGTGGCGGAGTGGTTCTCCACCACCATGCGCGACAGCGGCATGGCCCAGGACGACATCCTGCGCTACATGAAGCACATGGTCGCCGACCAAGTCGAGGGCGACCGGCTGATCCTGTGGGAGCACGACGGCGCCATCGTCGGCGCCGCCGGACGGGCCCGGCCCATCGGTGGCGTCGTGCGGCCGTCCGGTGTGTTCGTGCTACCGGAGCACCGGCAGGGCGGGTACGCCGCCGCCTTGCTCGGCGAGATCACCGCACGTGCGCTCGAAGAAGGCGCCGAGGCGTGCACCTGCCTGCACTTCCTCCAGTACGCGGCCATGCAGGCGGTAGTGGAGAAGGTCGGCTACCGGCACGTCCGTGACCTGACCGAGTACCGGTTCGCCTGAGCGTCGGCAGCAGAAGATGTGGCGGTGGGGCGTCCGTGCCCACCGCCACATCGCTGTTCTCAGTTTCGGTTCTCAGTCGACTTTCCGCCCTCCCCTCCGCTCGACTTCGGCGAGCACCGCCGCACAGTCCAGATCACCGAGACCGGAGTTCACGGCGGCGGTGAGCACCTCGTAGCTGGCCTGCGTCGCGGGCATCGGCACACCGAGGCGCCCCGCGTCCGTGAGAGCCAGCAACAGGTCCTTGCGCATCAGGGAAAGCCGGAAGTCCGCCTGGGTGAACGACCGGCGGGCCATCACGCCGCTCTTGAACTTCATCACCGGCGAGCTGTACCCGCTCGCCGCGATCATCTTGATCAGCACGTCCCTCGGCAGGCCGGCGCGTTCGCCGAACACGACGGCCTCCGCCAGCGCCTGCATCTGCACACCCATCAACAGGTTCATCGCCACCTTGGCGGTGGCGCCCATGCCGTGGTCACCGAGGTGCACGATCTCCTTGGCCAACGGCTCCAGCACCGGTCGCACCGAGGCCACGTCATCGGCGTCGCCGCCGATCATGAACCGCAGTTCGCCCGACGCGGCGTGCTGGGCGTTGCCGAGCACGCACGCGTCCAGGATTCGGTGCCCCCGCTCGGACACCTCGGCGGCCAGCGCCCGAGCCGCGTCCGGCGAGACCGTGCTCATGTCGGCGATCACCAGGTTCTCGCCCGCGGTCAACGCACCGGACGGCCCGAACAGCACCTCTTTGACCACGTCACCGGTCGCCAGGCTGAGCAGCAGCACGTCCGCCACCCGCGCGACGTCGGCAGGCGTGGCGACGACCTTCGCACCGCGGTCGGCCAGCGCCTCGGCCTTCGCGGCGGTCCGGTTGTGGACCACGACCTCGAACCCCGACTCGAGCAGGCGAGCCGCCATGCCCGAGCCCATCGAACCGAGGCCGAGGAAGCCGATCACGGGCGGCCTCCGGGTGCGAGCACCCCGATCTCCATCAGGATCCGCGGCATGTCGTCGCTGATCCACGACTCGACGACCCGGCCGCCGACGACGCGGTGCATGTCGACGCCGGACACGTGGAACTTCTTGCCGGTCGGCGGCATCCCGCCGAGCTCGCCGGTGTGCGTGCCGGTCGTGCTGAACCGGTGCGCGACGTACTCGCCGTCAGCGATCATGTGCTCGATCGTGCAGTGGAAGTCGGGGAACGACTTGCGCCAGAAGTCCACCGCCTTGGCGAACGCGCCGGGGCCGGGCGGCAGGTCGAGCCCGCGGGCGTGCACCACGTAGTCAGGTGCGAACACGTCGTCGACGAAGCTCACGTCCCCCGCGTTCAGCCCCTGCTCGGTGATGTACCGGACGAGCTTCATGTTGTCCTCTGTGGACATTCGCAACCTCCGTGGAGTCCAATGCGTCCCCTTCGACGGTGTCCTGCGGCACATCCCGCTGTCGTGGGCCTCGAGTCCCAGCCGGGAGGGGAAACCCCCGTACCGCGGCCGGGCAGGGTGTCACCGGACGCAGGGAATCGGCGCCGAGTCGTTGAACCGCGCACCGCGCCACTGCTAGGCAGGAAGGGCGAGAAAAGTCGCTGAATCCGCCGCATCGTCTTCGCCGGAGGCCAACGTGCTCGCTCGACATCTCACCGTGACCGGATCGGACACCATGCAAGTGCGGAAGACCGAGCTCGGCGCACCCACGCGGGGCGAGGCGATCGTCCGCGTCGAAGCGGCCGGTGTGTCCTACGGGGACATCCTACTGCGCAAACGGGTCATTCCCGGCTCGCCCAAACCGCCGTTCACCCCCGGCTACGACTTCGCCGGCGTCGTCGAGGAAACCGGCGAAGACGTGGCGCTCCGGCCGGGTCAGGCCGTCGCCGCGCTCGTGCCGACCGGCGGCTACAGCCAGCACGTCAAGGTCGCGGCCGACCGCTTGGTGCCGCGTCCCGACGGGGCGTCCGCCGTCGAGTCCTCAGCCATCGCGCTCAACTACTTCATCGCGTACCAGATGCTGCACCGCGTCGCGAAGGTCCAGCCAGGACAGCGGATCATGGTGCACGGCGCGTCCGGTGGCGTCGGTGTCGCGTTCCTGCAACTGGCACAGCTCGCCAACGTCGAGGCGTACGGGTCGGCGTCCGCGGGCAAGCTCGACGTGGTCCGCAAGTACGGCGGCACACCGATCGACTACCGCGCGCAGAACTTCGTCGACGTGCTCCGCGGCAACCCGGTCGACGCGGTGTTCGACGCCATCGGCGGCGCCCACTTCAACCGGTCGTCGTCGGTGCTGCGGCGCGGCGGGATCATGGTCGGTTACGGCCAGAGCGCGGCGCTGGTGCGCGGCAAATCGAACATGCTGATCGGCGCGAGGGGGTTCCTCGGCGGGATCGTGCTGCCGAAGATCGTGCCGAACGGCAAGCGCACCACGTTCTACAACGCCTGGAGCCTCGACGACGCCGCCTATCGCGAGGACCTCGCGAGCGTGCTCGGCCTGCTGGCCGCGGGCAAGGTCGAGCCGCTCATCGCCAAGACCGTGCCGCTCGACGAGGCCGCCCGTGCCCAGCGGGAACTCGAGGACGGCGCGGTGACCGGGAAGATCGTTCTGGTGCCGTAGAGAGGGAGAACCATGTCCGAAGTCAAACCGTTCACAGTGGCCACGCAACAGTGCACGGCTATCTGGCACATGGGTGCGCTGATGCAGTTCCGCGCCACCAGCGCGGACACCGGCAACCAGTTCTGGCTCGCCGAGCAGACCTCCAACCAGGGTTACGCGTCCCCGTTGCACGTGCACAGCAAGGAGGACGAGACGTTCCACGTCCTCGACGGCGAGGTCAGCATCGAGATCGACGGCGTCATGCACAACGCGGGCCCCGGCACGACGGTGTTCGCACCGCGCGGCCTCCCCCACTCGTACAAAGTGGAGTCGGTGGTCGCGCGCTGGCTCGTGCTCGGCACGCCCGGCGGGTTCGACGGCTGGTTCTTCGACACCGGCAAACCGGCCGAACGGCTGGCGGTGCCGGAGTTCGACCCGGCCGACTTCCCCGACTTCGGCGAGGTGATCGCGTCCGTGCAGCGCTACGGCGGCCAGGTTCTCGGCCCGCCACGCGGGTGAGAGGAGCGTCATGATCATCGACGTGCACGGCCACGTCACGCCGCCGGAACTGCTGAAACGGTTCCCGATGCCGCCGAGCCTCGGCGACGTCGCCGGGATGGTCGAGCAGAAGGCCGCACTCGGCATCGACCTGACGATCGTCGGCAGCCCGGTCGGCGCGGGAACCATGGTTCCGGTGCCCGGCCTGGACAACTACGCGCAGCCCGTCGACCAGTTGGAGTCGTTCCACGACTGGGTCGCCGAGACTGTGCGGGAGCACCACGAGCACCTGCGCGGGTACGTCTACGTGAACCCGCTCGACGAGGACCTGGTCGAGCGCACAGCGAAACGGTTGGCACAGGAGGAGTTCGTCGGTCTCATCGTGAACACCAGCGTACGCGGCGCGTACCTCGACGACCCGCGCGCCGACCAGTTCTTCGCGCTGGCCGCGGAAACGGGCGCGCCGGTGCTGCTGCACCCGCCGGCCGAGCCTGTCGGTTCGGCACCGATGAACGGCCATCTCGGCCTGGTGGAGCACATCGTGCGACCGTGCGACATCACCTGCGGGGTCGCCGCCATCCTGTTCGCGGGCTGGCTCGACAAGTATCCCACGTTGCGGCTGATCGCGGCCAACGCCGGTGGGGCGTTGTCGTTGTTGCGGGAGAAGCTCGATCTCGCCCAGCAACGCGCCAAGCCGGGACCGCCCGTAGCGGTCACCGGCCCAGCGAGCGGGTGGTTGCGGCGCATCCACGTCGACACGGCGACGCCGTCGGCGGTGGCGCTTTCGGCGGCCGCCGAGGTGTTCGGCACCGACCGGCTGCTGTTCGGCACCGACTCGCCGCCGCTCACCGCGCCACTGCGGTCCAGTGTGGACATGGTCGCGGCGCTGCCGGACGAGCGGCTGGTCTTCGCCGAGAACGCGCGGCGGTTGTTCGGATTGGTGGAGTCATGACGCAGCTGGCAGGGCAACGGGCACTGGTCGTCGGCGGTTACGGCGGCATCGGAACCGTGATCAGCGAGCAGCTGGCCGACCAGGGCGCGACGGTCGCCGTGGCCGGTCGTACCGGGGACAAGGCCGTCGAACTGGCGGACAAGCTGGGCAACTCGTCGATCGGCAGGCAGATCGAGATCACCTCCGGCGACAGCGTCCGTGCCGTTGTCGCCGACGTCGTGGACACTCTCGGCGGTATCGATCTGCTGGTCAACTGCGCGAGCAAGCTGGAGACCATCCCGGCGGAGGATTTCCCGGAGAACGAGTGGCGTGCCATCCTCGACGCCAACCTCACCGGCGCTTTCCTGCTGTCGCAGGAGGTTGGCAAACACATGATCGCCGCGCGGACCGCGGGCAGGATCGTGCACCTGTCCTCTGTTCGTGGTCACGCGGGCGGCAGGCGCGGGTTCTCGGCCTACGGCGCCAGCAAGGCCGGGCTGGACCTGTTGGTGAAGCAGCTCGCGACCGAGTGGGGCAGGCACGGTCTCACGGTGAACGCGGTCGCGCCCGGTTTCGTGCGGACGGAGTTCGTCGAGCAGGCCACCGGCGACGGGCGTTTCCTCGACATGATCAGGCAACGCATCCCGCTCGGCCGGTTCGCCGAGGCCGACGAGGTGGCGAGCGCGGTGCTGTACCTCGTTTCGCCGCTCGCCAGGTTCGTGACCGGACAAGTCATCTACGTCGACGGCGGCGTGACCGCCAGTTCGTGAGGGAGAAACGATGTCGAAGTGGCACGCGTTGTACTACCCGTTGAAGGCGGGCAGCGAGGAAACGGTCAAGCGCCTGTTCGAGGCGAGCGGACGGCCCAAGTTCGACGTCCGTGACGACCAGGGCAACGTCGTCGGGCGGCTGCTGGGAACGATGGCCTTCGTCGGCAAGGAGATGGCCGTCCGGGTCATCGAGGTCGAAGGCCCGATCCCCATGGTGGCCGCGCACATGAGCCGCCAGCCTGAGGTCAAGGAGTTCGAGCGGCAGTTGGAGGAGCACCTTGCCGTGCCCCGCGACATGGTGACTCCGGAGGGTGCTCGGGCGTTCTTCCGGGACGCGGCGCTGGAATGCGTGCTGGCTCGTCGGCACGACCAGCCGCTCGAGACGACGGCGAGCTGAGGACGAGTGGATATCGCAGTCGCGCTGCCGAGCTCCGTGCCCGGCAGCACCGCACAGGACCTGATGGACTGGTCGGTCGAGGGTGAGCGGGCTGGTTTCAGCTCGCTCGCCGTTCTCGACCGGCTCGTGTACGACAACTACGACTGCCTCACCACGCTCGCCGCTGCCGCGGCCTTGACCTCGCGTGTGCGGCTGATGACCGCGATCCTGATCGGCCCGTTGCACAGGAACGCCGCACTGCTGGCCAAGCAGGCCGCGACCGTCGACCGGATCTCCGGTGGACGGCTGACGCTCGGCATGGCAGTGGGTGCGCGGCCGGACGACTTCAACGCCAGCGGCGCCGACCACGCGCACCGCGGCCGTGACTTCACCGCACAACTGGAAGAACTGCGGAAGGTGTGGGCCGGTGAACGCCGTGGCTTCGCGGGCGCCATCGGCCCGGCACCCACGCGTCCGCAGGGTCCCGAACTGATCCTCGGCGGGCACGCGCCGGGCGCGATCGCCAGGGCGGTGCGGTTCGGCGACGGCTGGATCTCCGGCGGTGGTGGCCTCGGCATGTTCCGCGGTGGCGCGGGGGCGTTCCGTGCGGCGTGGGCGAAAGCCGGGCGCACCGGGAAGCCGCGGCTGCTGGCGCTGGCGTACTTCTCCCTCGGTGATCAGGCCGAGGAGAACGCCAAGGCCTACATCAACGACTACTACGGCTTCGCTCCCCCGTACGCCCAGGCCGTGCTCGCCAACACGAGCATCGGCGACGACGCCTTGGCGCAGAACCTGCGCGCGTACGAGGAAGCTGGTTGTGACGAGCTTGTCCTGGTCCCCTGTTCTGCCGACCTGGACCAGATCAAGCGTCTCGGTGACGTGTGCGTTTGATCCGCATGAGTTGAGCCGACATTGTTGTGGGGTGCCTCGCCTGCGAGGCACCCCACAACGAGCTTCCCACAACGAGCTTCACGGTGTGGACGGGCGGATGGACAGGGCGTGCCGGAAAACGTTCAACGGGTCCCAGCGCCGCTTGGCCCGTTGCAGCCTCGGGTAGTTGTCCTTGTAGTACAACGTGTGCCATGGCACGCCCGAGGTGTTCCAGCGTGGATCGGCCAGGTCGGCGTCCGGGTAGTTGATGTACGAGCCGTCCGTGGTTTCGTTCGGTACGGGGACTCCGCCTGTTGTCGCGTACATGTCGCGGTAGAATGTGCGGATCCACTCCAGGTGCTTCGGGTCTTCCGCCGGGTCTGCCCAGTACGCCTGGTACGCCGACTTGATGACAGAGTCGCGTTGTGCCACTGCGGTCGCGGACGGCACCACGGTGTTCACCTTGCCGCCGTAGCCGATCATGACGAACAACGCGTTGGGGTTTCTGTACGCCTGGTTGGTCAGGTAACGGTAAGCGGTCGCTGTCTGCTGCTGGGACAAGCCCTTGCGCATGTACGCCGCCTTGAACTTGAACCGCCGGGCGATGAGGTCACCGTCCCCGCCCCCGCGCCAGGACGCCGCGTACAACCACGGCATCGGGACCGGGCCAGTCGTCAGCGGCCGCAACGGCACACCTTCACCCAGGGCGGCGTGGTAATCGGACAGCAGCCTCGCGGCATCAGGCGTGGCAGCGTCGAAGTGCGTGCCGACGACGACCCCGCCGGATGACGACAGGTGGGGCACTCCCATCCCGCTGAACAACCCCGCGTACGGGCTGTCCGGGGCGCTGTTGCGTTCGTACCAGGTGCCGAAGTTGGCCAGCAGCCTGCTGAACGCGACCTCGTTCAACCCGCTCCACGGCCACATCAACGACGAGTACAGCAACGTCGCGGGCGGCCTGGGAAGGTCAGGTCCGAGCCAATACCGTGTCACCACACCGAAGTTGCCGCCACCGCCGCCGGTGTGGGCCCACCAGAGCTCGCGGTTGGGGTCGTCGGGTTCACGGGTGGCGACGACGGCACGCGCGGTACCGGAGGCGTCCACTACCACGACCTCGACGCCGTACAGGTGGTCGACCACGCATCCGTGCTTGCGGGAGAGCATCCCGTATCCTCCGCCGAGGATGTGCCCTCCCGCACCGACCGTCGGCCACGCACCTGCGGGGAGCGTCACGCCCCAGCCCTTGAACAAGGTTTCGTAGACCTCGCCCAACGTCGCGCCGGCTTCCACGGCGAACGCTCCTCGGGCGGCGTCGAAGTACACCTCGTTCATTGTGGACATGTCGATGACCACACGTACGGACGGGTTGTCCACGAAGTCCTCGAAGCAGTGTCCGCCGCTGCGCACCGCTATGCGCCTGCCTGCTCGGACCGCTTCCGTCACGGCTCGTACCACCTGGTCGGTCGAGCCGGCCAGGCGGACGTAGTCCGGGGTTCCGGTGAACCGGTGGTTGTCACCTCGTACCAGGTCCGGGTAGCGGATGTCGCCGGGGCGCACTGTCGGCGACTCACCGGGTGACGCCGAAGCGGGTGGTGCGATCAGGCCCGCACCACCCGCCAGCGCACCACCGAGCAACAGCCTTCTTGTCATCTCAGCCACGACCCACCGCCACTGGTGCTCGTTCCGGGACCTTCCCGAAGCGTCCCTTCGGTTTGTAGATCGACAGCACGGTTATCAGGGTGAGCTTCACCAGTTGCAGCACCAGCCCGGCCAACACCAGCCAGCGCTCGCCCGCGGCGAGCCACGGCATGAGCAGGAACAGCGCGAACCCCAGCGTTACCAGGAGCAATCCGAGCTTCTTGACCACCCACGTGTGCCGCAACAGCCCCCACGGCGATGTCAGAGCCACCAGGACACCGGTGGCCAGCGCCACCACCAGCGCCGGGATGGCCACCACGCGCAGCAGTAGATCGTCCACACGCAGCAAGGCCTCGTCGTCGGACGACATGGCGAACAGCAGCAACGCGAGCATCACGACCGTGACGCCCAGGCTCAGCGTGGACCCGAGGACGTGTGAAGCCACGAGTGCCTTGCGCCGACTGTTCATCGCTGTCCCGTCAGGGCCACTGTGGCCCGGTGCAGTGCGCTATCGTCTACATGGGACACCAGGTAGGCCGCGAGGTCCGCGACGCCCACCGTGCGTTCCCGGCCACGCACGTGGTCGGGCACGGCGACGACCTGCCCAGCGGACGGTCCGTCGGACAGCTTGGCCGTACGCACCACTGTCCAGTCGAGCGAGCTGTGGTGCAGCTCGTCCTCCATCCGCTCCAGGTCGAGGAACGGGTTCCGGTAGAGCTTGTGCACGAAGAACCGCAGTGCGATCTTCCGGGTCAACGGCATACCGCGGCTGATGTGCACCGCACTGGGCATCACCGCGAGGATTCGCTTGACCCCGGCGGAGTCCATCGCCCTGATCACGTTGGCCATGCCCATCGACCGGACGACCGACGGCCCTCGGCCGGGCTTGCCCGCGGCGAAGATCACCGCGTCCGCGCCGTCGACGAGTTCGGCCGGGACCGATTCCCGGATGTCCAGATCGGACTGCGACAGTCCGGTCACGTCATGGCCTTCGGCCACCGCCCGTGAAACCACGGCGCGACCGATCCGGCCGGTGGCGCCGAAGACAACGAGACGCATCTCTCCACTCCTTCAGGCGAGTTGGCCGACGAACGCGGCGATGAAGGCGGCGACCGCGCCGATCGCGCCATAGGTGCGGACCTCGTGGGCGACGTACCACCGGAACCGTTTGCGCAGCCAGTTGTTCGCCGTGCGCTGGGGGCTCCACTTCTCGATCTGCCGCCAGATCGGGCGGTTGAAGCCCTCCGAGGTGATACCGACGACAACCATCGCGACCGAGCCGACGACGAACAGCACGCTCACCGCCGCCGACGGCGCCAGGAACGAGGCCCACACCCCCAGCCCGGCCGCGATCACGCCCTGCCACACCGCGATCGGGTGGAACACGTGCATGTCGATCAGCTGGCACACGGTCACGTACTGGCCGTACGGCAGGGAGTTCAGCATCGGCAGGATCGACGTCTTCATGATCCACAGCGTGCCGAGCTGGACGCCCGCCGCGGCGAGCACGCAGACCGACAGGATTCCCATCGTCGTGGTCACGGCGAGTCCTCCACTCGTCGGGTCGTCTGGCAACGGACGTCGAACCGGATCGAGCGCGCGTCGGACATGCACTCGCGCATCGGGCGCACGAGCGTCCGGTGGTCCGGACTGCGCTCCCACGCCTCGAAGGACTCCATCGAGTCCCACTCGCTGGTGATCAGCCACTGCTCCGGGTCGGCAGGCGACTGGCACACCTGGTCGACCAGGTGGCCGGGCACGCCGTCGGCGACCTCGTACCGGATCTTCTCGTAGGCCGCGAGGAAGTCCTCTGTCCGTTCCCGCGGCACCTTGATCAGGAACACCACGCGTGCTTTGGTCACGCTACCCTCCTCAACACAACCGAGCTGTTGTAGCCGTCGAACCCCCGCGCGCCGATCAGCACGTTGTCCACAGCGGACTCCGTCGTCGACGGCACGAAGTCGAGTTCGCACCCGTCGGCGGGCTCGGACACGCCTGTGCTGACCGGCACTGTGTTGTTCCGCATGGCCAGCACCGCGGTGACCGCGTCGAGCGCGGCACCGCCCTGGTACATCCGGCCGGTCAACGACTTGTGGGTGGTGACCGCCACCGAGCCGAACACGTCCTTGATCGCCTCCGCCTCGGCGCGGTCGTACGCCGGGATTCCCAGTGCGTCCGGGATCACGACGTCGACCTCGTCGGCACGGGTGGCGGCGCGATCGAGCGCCAGCTTCATCGCGCGTCCGTACTGCCGAGCCGACGGGGCACCGGCATGCGTCCCGTCGTGCGTCGAACCCCAGCCCGCGATCTCGGCGTAGATCACGGGAACGCCCCGCGCCCGCGCGTGCTCGAGGTCTTCCACCACGAACACCGCACCGCCCTCGCCGGGCACGTAGCCGGACGCCGCCGCGTCGAACGGCCGGTACTCGTCCACCGGGCTGAGCCGCCCGGACGCGAGCTGGCAGGTGAGCGCGTAGGGGCTCAGCGGTGCCTCCAGCCCGCCGGTCAGCACGATCGGCGTACCCCGGCTGACGAGCCGCGCGGCGTGCTGCAGGCAGTCGAGCCCGCCCGCGCTCTCCGACACCAGGACGTTGCTCGGGCCTTTGGCCTGGTGCCGGATCGACAGCTGCCCGGTCGTCGCCGCGTAGAACCACGCGATCGACTGGTAGACGCCCACCCTGCGGTCCGGTTTGCTCCACAGCTTCTGCAACTCGCCCTGGCCGAAGTGGTTGCCGCCGGACGAGCTCGCCTGCACGACGGCGAAGTCGTACGGATCCACGGCGGACAGGTCGAGCCGCGCGTCGGCCAGCGCCTTCGCCGCCGCGTCGAACCCCATCCACGTCCACCGGTCGGTCTGCACCAGCAGCCGCCCGTCGACGTCGCCCATGACGTCGAAGTCCTTCACCTCACCCGCGGTCCGGGTGCGGTAGCGGGACGGGTCGAACAGCGTTATCGGGCCGACGCGGGACTCACCGGCGCACACCGTCGCCCAGTGTTCGCCGGTGGTCCGCCCGCTCGGCGCGACCACACCGATCCCGGTGATCACCGCCGTCATGCCACCGCCCCCAGCCGCTGGAAGATCATCGCGGACTGGAAGCCGCCGAACCCGCTGCCCACCGAGAGCGCCACGTCGATCGGCAGCTCACGAGCCGTGTTCGGGGTGTAGTCCAGGTCGCACTCGGGGTCCCGGTTGGCCCAGTTCGCCGTCGGTGGCGCGACGTTGTCCTTGATCGCCAGCGCGCACGCGGCCATCTCCAGCGCACCGATCGCGCCGAGCGAATGGCCGATCATGGACTTGATCGAACTGATCGGCACGCGGTACGCGTGCTCGCCGAGCGACCGCTTGAACGCCGCGGTCTCGTGCCGGTCGTTCTGCCGTGTACCCGAGCCATGGGCGCAGATGTACGACACGTCCTGCGGGTCGAGCCGCGCCTGGCGCATCGCGTCGTCGATCGCCACGGACATCTCGATGCCGTCCGGCCGCAGCCCGGTCATGTGGAACCCGTTGCTGCGCGCGGCATACCCCGTGACCTCGCAGTAGATCGGCGCGCCTCGGCGGCGCGCGTGCTCCAGCTCCTCCAACACCAGCACGGCCCCGCCTTCGCCGAGCACGAATCCGGTGCGATCCCGGTCGAACGGGCGGGACGCGTGCTCGGGGTCGTCGTTGTCCGGGGTGGTCGCCTTGATCGCGTCGAACGACGCCGCGGTGACCGGTGACAAGGGCGACTCCGCCGCCCCGGTGATCACCACGTCGGCGTCGCCGTCCTGCACCAGCTGGTGTGCGTAGCCGATCGCGTCGATACCCGACGTGCAACCGGTGGAAACCACCTGAACCGGCCCGTGCGTGCCGTAGCGGACCGCGACGTCCGCGGCGAGGCTGCTCGGCACCAGCGCCTGGTACAGGAACGGGCTCGCGTACGCGGGGTCCACCAGCCATTCGCGGCCGGTGTCGCTCACCACGATGTACTCGTTCTCCAGCGCCGTGGTGCCGCCGACCGCCGATCCCAGCACGACACCAGTGCGGTCGAGCAGTTCCTCGTCGAACTCCAGGCCGCTCTCCGCGATCGCCTCGGCGGCAGCGGCCAGCGCGAACTGCACGTACCGGTCGCAGCGCCGGGTGTCCTTGGCCGACAGCCCGGCCTCGGCCGCGTCGAAGTCGCACTCGGCCGCCACCTGGGACCGGAACGGTGCGGGGTCGAACAGGCTGATGCGCCTGGTCGCGGTGCGCCCGTCGGTCAGCCTCGACCAGAACGCCTTGCGGGTCACGCCCCCCGGTGCGACGACGCCGACACCGGTGACGACCGTTCGTCTCACCGTTGCCTCGCAGCTTCCTCGGCCGTCTCAGTGTCCACATGCCCGAGTTCGGGCCGTGGGGCGAGCGGGCCGAGGTGGAACACCGCACGGACCACCTCGGTTCCGCTGTTGCGCAACCGGTGCCGCGTGTTGATCGGGATCAGCACGCCCTCGTCCGCGCCCAGCTCGACCGGCTCGCCGTCCAGGTCGACGGTGAGCCTGCCCGCCACTACGTACAGGAACTCCTCGCTGTACGGGTGGTAGTGCTCGGCGATGCTCTCGCCGGGCCGGACGGTGGCCACACCCATGAACCCGGAGGTGCTCCCGACCGTCGCCGGTCCGAGCACGACCCGGATCTCCGCGCCGCGGCGGCGATTGGGCTCGCAGTCGCTCCAGGCGACAGTCTTGTGCGTCGTGGTCATCTCGCTTCTCTCCCGCAGAAAAGGGTCGGACACAACGGGTCAGGCGGCCGACGTGGCGGCGGCCTCGATCTTCTTCTTGATCACGTCCATCTGGATGCGCGAGTTGGTGTTGATGCGCTCGACCATCGCGTCGTCGTCGACCGGCGCGGTCGGCTTCATGTGGAAGTCCTGCACCCACGTCATCCGGGTACCGCCCGGCTCCTCGCGATACGTCCAGTGGATGTTCATGTACTCGAACGGTCCGGTCTCGACGCGGTGCGCGTGCACCTGCTTCCTGCCGATGTCGCCGGTGCGTTCGCTGACCCAGCTCCACACCTTGCCGTTCTCGTCCGGGTGCATGGTGAGCCGGAACCGGACCGTGTCGCCCTGCCGGTCGAGCACCTCGGCCTTGGCGTACTCGGTGTACAGGTCGGCCCAGCCCGCGACGTCGTTGGTGATGTCCCAGACCAGCTGGAAAGGTGCGTTGATCAGGATGCTCTGCTCGGTGTGCCCCGCCATGTCAGTTCGTCTCCTCAAGCGCCTTGTTCACGTAGGCGGCGATCTGCGGGATGCTCATCTCCAGCGACTCCTCGGGGATGCGCACGCCGTAGCGGTCCTTGAGCACCGCCTGCAGCTCCATGCACGCGAGCGAGTCGAGTCCGAGCTCCTCCAGTGTGGTCTCACCGGTACCGGTTCCGACGACGTCGGCAGGCAGACCCGCGCTGCGCACAAGGATGTCCTCGATCGCCTTGTCGAGCTCCTGGCCGTGGAAAACCGTCACTTCGCTGCCTCCCATGTGTAGAACCGTTGGGCTTGCGCGTCTTTCGGCGAGCGCCAGGTCGACAGGTACGGGGTGACGTACGGCCGCAGGCGCTCGCTCACCCGGGCGAACTCCGGGTGCTGCCGCGCCGTCTCCACCGCGTCCGCCCCGAGCTGCTCGGTTTCGAGCATGTGCACGTACAGATCGCCGAGCCGCCACAGCGACCGGTGCAGTACGCCTGCGACGCGCGGCAGGTCCGTGCGGTCGGACTCCGCGAAGATGTCCGCGACGCGTTCCTCCGCGTCGGGGACGATCCGTGCGACGATCAATGACCTGTTCATGGATCCCGCCCTTCGAGTGTCGGCTGTGGACCAGCTCGCTTTGGAGTTCACTGCACGGCAATCCCACCGTCGTGAGCCGACTGTCCCTCGGCCCGTGGGACTTCTGGCCAACGGCGTCTGTCACCGCGTGACAGGTTGGGTGGGTCGGCGGGGCGGGTATCCCTAAGCTCTCAACGAGTGGAGGTGCCCATGAACGGACCTGTCAGCCTTTCTCCGGAGGGCAAGCGCGGCAAGCAGCTCAGCTCCTTCGACCGCCTGCTCGCGCGGTTCTTCACCGGAACCCACCGCGCCATCCTGAAGCTGTCGGGGGGCCGCGTCATGTCCACCATGGGCGGCAACAAACTGGGCATCCTGACCACCATCGGCCGCAAGTCCGGCCGCCCCCGGAGCCACCCGGTGATCACCATCCCAGACGGTGAGAACCGGCTCGTCGTCGCGACCAACGCGGGCGCGGCCAACCACCCGTACTGGGTGCGCAACGCGCTGGCCAATCCTGAGGTCGAGCTCACCATCGACGGCCGCACGCGCAAGATGCGCGCGCGCGTGCTCTCTCCGGAGGAGAAGAAGGTCCTGTGGCCGCGGCTGGTGAAGGCGTACCGGCTCTACGACACCATGCAGGGCAAGACGGACCGTGACGTCCCGGTCGTCCGCCTCACTCCATCGGCCTAATCCTCATACGAGAAGCCGGAGACGCGGGCAGCCCGTGGCTCACCCGGTCCTTCCACATCGGAGTCAGTGGCCGAGTCCCGCGCGGCGGGCCTGCACGGCGGCTTCGGTGCGGTCGTAGAGCCGCAGCTTGGCGAAGATCCTCGACAGGTAGTTGCGCACCGTCTTGATCGAAAGATCCAGGTCACGGGCGATAGCCGCGTTGCTCTTCCCGTCGGCGACCAGTTCGAGCACGGCCCGTTCCCGATCGGTGAGCTCGGGGAACGGTTTGCCGGACGCCTGCGGTTTGGTCAGGTACTCGACCACCCAGTTCGACACGTACGGATCGAACAGCAAACTCCCCGAACACACCGTTTCTATTGCCCGGTTGATGTCTTTCGTAGTGGCACCCTTCAACAAATATCCGCGGGCGCCCGCACGTATCGCCGCGAAAAATGTTTCTTTGTCCTCGAGCATCGTCACAATGATCACCGAGGTGTCCGGGCATTTACTGGCGATGGTCTTTGTCGCCTCGATCCCGTTGATACGGGGGAGGTTCACGTCCATCAACACCAGATGCGGGCGCAGGCGGTACGTCATCGTCAACGCCTCGGTCCCCGTACAGGCCTCGCCGACCACTCGGAGCGAACTGATGCCGTTGAGCAACGTGCGTAAGCCGGAGCGATAGACCGGATGGTCGTCGGCGATCAGAACGTCGATCAGGCCCGTCGCGTGGCTGCTCATTCTCAGATCCCCCGTCTCCGGAAAAGCACCATCGGCGCAAGCGATCAGCCCGACCGGCCCGATCAGTTCTCCAGTGCCCGGAAAAGCCCGTTTCGAAAACTGTCAGGCGGACAGGCGCGCGGACGCGGTCAGCGGTATCGCCGCGTTCACCGCGAACCCGGACGGCACACGGGGGCCGACTCGGCACCGACCACCGTGTTCACGTGCGCGTTCCACCATGTTCATCAGCCCGGATCCGCGCGAGACGCGCTGTGCGGGGAATCCGACACCGTCGTCCTCGACCAGTGCGCACAATTCGCCACTACGTACTGTGACAATCACCGTGCAGCAACTCGCATTCGAGTGTTTCAGCACATTGGTGAGCGCCTCACGGACGATCCAGAACACCGCGGCCGCCACGCCCCGGTCGAGCGGGTGCAGCCGATCGACCGCCGCGTCCACCTTCGCCGTTATCCGCACGCGGTCGCCCACCACGCGGTTCATCCGGCTGACCATGGTCCGCACCGCCGGGCCGATCCGCGAACCGACATCCGGGGGTTCGACCTGGTCAGACTCGTCACGACTGGATGCGATCCCCCGGATCTGCTTGACCAGCAGCGCGATCTCGGAACGCACGTCCTCGAGCAGGCGCCGCGCCTCGTCGAGGTCCGTGTCGATCAACCGCTGCGCGGCCTCGACCCCCATACCCACGCCGACAAGCGTGGTCCCCGTCTGGTCGTGCAGGTCACGTCGCAGCCGGACGAGTGCGCCGCGAGCCGCGCACTTCGGCCGCCTGCACTGGCTGTGATCGGGATGGTCAAGCGACTCTTCGATGGCCGCTAACCAATTAACGACACTCATCGTAGACCCCCAGATATTCCGATCGACCACTCCCGCGGCAGGAGCCGGATATCTACCATCGACGCAATGTCCGAAAATAGCACCGCATCTGCCAGCCCGCAACGAGCAATGATTCTGACCGGTCGATTTGACATAACCCTAGCACAACGGCGTCTTTTGCCAAGTCGCACCGGACATACTTATCGGGCAACTCTGACAATCCGGACATTGTCTGTCGGCAGTGAATCCCCGGACACCGACGGCCCGGGTCGCATGGACACCAAGTCAACCATCCTCACATGGCCGAGGTAATTGCCCAAACCCGCTAGGCGGGGCGTCCCGGATGGCATGGGACCCGTCCCTCACCACCGAGGACCCGGGGTGCACGCGCCATCCGGACCGAAAGGCCTGAGCAGCGGGTTCCCGGACCGGGCCGTCCCAGCCCGAATCGTGACAATGCTTTGTTACCGCGACGATTGCCGATCGCGGCCGCAAGAGCTGGTTGCTGGGCAAGGGCTTGGTGGATACATTCGGCGACGAGAACGCCGGAGTTCATACCCGGTGAAGCCCACATCAATTGTTGACGACGGAAGTGGGCCACGGCTTGTCGTGAGTTGGCACACAGCCGAACCCCCCAACACAGCAAGCCACACCGAGCAGGCAAGCACACAAAGGCATCGAGAGGCGTGGAACCATGCCGGACCACCCGAGGCCCGACCGGGCCGAGCTGATCGACATCTACCGCACGATGCGAACCATCCGCGAGTTCGAGGAACGCCTGCACGCCGAGTTCCCCGGCGGCGAAATCCCTGGGGCAGTACACCTTTACGCGGGGCAGGAAGCAGTCGCCGCAGGCGTGTGCACCGTACTGACCGACGAGGACTACGTGGCGAGCACGCACCGCGGGCACGGCCACGCCATCGCCAAGGGCTGTGACGTCACGGCGATGATGCTGGAGATCTACGGCAAGGCAGGCGGCCTGTGCGACGGCAAGGGCGGCTCGATGCACATCGCCGACTTCGACCGGGGGATGCTGGGCGCCAACGGAGTCGCTGCCGGTGGTGTCCCGCTGAGCTGTGGCTCCGCGTTGTCCGCCAAGGTACGTGGCACGGACCAGGTGTCTGTGGCGTTCGTCGGCGACGGCGGCGCCAACCAGGGTGCCTTCGCGGAAAGCCTCGTACTGGCGTCGGTCTGGCAACTACCGGTCGTCTTCGTCGTGGAGGACAACGGCTACGCACAGGCCACCGGAACCCGGTTCCACCTTGGCGGCAGGGACATCGCACCGCGCGCCGAAGCGCTGGGCATCCCCGCTGTCGTCGTCGACGGCTACGACGTGCTCGCCGTGCGCGAGGCCGCAGCGGAAGCCGTGCTGCGCGCGCGCAGCAGTGAAGGGCCGACCTTGTTGGACTGCAAGGCACACCGGTTCTTCGGTCACATGGAGGGCTGGGACCAGCAGGCCTACCGCGCCGACGGCGAGGTGGACCGGCTGGTCGCCGAACGGGACTGCCTGCGGCTCTTCGCGGACACCGCGATCGTGCGGCAGACGCTGACCACCGCCGAACTGGCCGATGTGGACGCCGCCGTGCGGGTGCTGATCGACCACGCGGTCGACGAGTCCAAGTCGGCGAAGGACCCCGACATCGGCGAGCTGCTGACGGACGTCTACGTCACCTACTGAGGCGGAGAACCCCGACATGACCAGAGTTCTGTCCTATCTCAACGCCGTCGGCGAGGCGCTGCGGCAGGAGATGCAGCACGACCCGTCGGTCGTGGTGTTCGGTGAGGACAACATCGGCGGCACCGGGTGCGACGGCAAGCTCGGCAACGCGTGGGGGCCGACGCAGGGACTGCACGAGCACTTCCCCGACCGCGTCTTCGACACACCGATCACCGAGTCCGCTTTCGTCGGCGCCGCGGTCGGCGCCGCGGCGACCGGGCTGCGGCCGGTCGCGGATCTGCTGTTCGTCGACTTCGCCGGCGTCTGCTTCGACCAGATCCTCAACCAGGCAGCCAAACTGCGGTACATGACCGCGGGCAAGGCACGAGTACCCCTTGTGCTGCGGGCGATGTACGGCACCGGCATGCGCCGTGGCGCACAGCACTCACAGGCACTGTACCCGCTCTTCGCGCACATCCCCGGGCTGAAGGTCGTCCTGCCTGCCACCCCGGCCGACGCGAAAGGCTTGATGGCCGCTGCTATCCGCGACGACGACCCGGTGATCTTCTTCGAACACAAGATGCTCTACTTCAGCCACGGCGACGTGCCCGAAGAGCCCTATGTCGTGCCGCTCGGCCAGGCGCGGGTGACCCGCACCGGCGGCGACTGCACGATCGTCGCGCTCGGCCGCATGGTCGCCGAGGCGGAGAAGGCGGCCGACGAACTCGTCGCCGACGGCGTCCAGTGCGAGGTCATCGATCCGCGCACGATCTCCCCGCTGGACACCGGAACGATCTACGACAGCGTCCGCCGCACCGGCCACCTCGTGGTGGCCGACGAGTCGAACCCGCGCTGCGGCGTGGCAGGCGACATCGCGGCACTGGTCGCGGAGCACGTCTTCGACGCGTTGCGCGGCCCGGTGCGCGTGGTGACCTCGCCGCACGCCCCCGTCCCGTTCGCCCCGGTCCTCGAAGACGCCTACGCCCCCGGTGCCGACCAGATCAAGGCAGCCGTACGCACCACGATCCCCGTTCTCGCACGACAGGAGCATGCCTCATGAACGACCATCCCAACGTCGAACTGATGCGCAAGGTCTACGACGCGTTCGGCGTCGGTGACGTCGACAAGGCCGGTTCGTACTGGCACGAGGACGCGGTGCACCACTACCCCGGCAAGAACCCGCTGTCCGGTGAGCACCACGGGCTGCAGGAGTCGATCGCCTTCGCCACCAAGATGTTCGAGCTGACCGAAGGCAAGATCCAGATGGACGTGCTGGAGATCGGCGCGAGCGAGAACCACGCGTTCGCCCTGCTGCACACGCGGTACGAGCGCAAGGGCGTGCACCTGGAGATGCCGTTCGTCAACGTGGCGCGCATCGTCGACGGCAAGATCGCCGAGTTCTGGACCTACCCGAACGACCTGTACGCCATCGACGAGTTCTGGAACTCGTGACGGGAGACCCGAGCATGAGCAACGTCATCATCGTCGGCGGCAGCGTCGTCGGGCTCGGTGCCGCGCTCGCGTTGGCCGACCATGGCCACCAGGTGCGGATCATCGAGCGGTCGGCCGACCAGCCACCGTCCACAGTAGAAGAAGCGGCGAGCTGGCGCCGTCCGACCGCGCCGCAGTTCCTCCAGTCGCACGCGTTCGCGTCGCTGGGCTGCAACCTGCTCCGCGACCGGGCGCGCGACGTCTACGACGGCCTGCGCGCGGCAGGCGCGGGCGAGGTGAACCTCGCCGACTACTCGCCACCCACGCTGGGCGACATCACCCGCAGGCCCGAGGACGACGACCTGCGGATGGTGCTCAGCCGCCGGTCGACGTTCGAGCACGTGCTGCGGGAGCGCACACTGGCACGACCGGGTGTGTCCGTGACGACCGGGGAAACGGTGCGCGGCCTGGTCGCGTCCGGCAACCGCGTCACCGGCGTCCGGCTGACAAACGGTACGGCGATCGACGCCGACATCGTCGTCGATGCCACCGGCCGCAGGACCGCAGCGCAGACCTGGCTCGCCGAGGCCGGGCTGCCCGGCAGGGACGTGACCAGCGAGAGCTGCAAGATCGTCTACTACACGAGGTACTACCGGCAGCTCAGCGAACGGCCGCCCGGTCCGCTCAACCGCGGCTTCGGCGCGGGCGGGCTGTGGGACCACTACACGGCCGTGCTGTTCCTCGGCGACAACCGGACGTTCTCGATCTCGCTGGGTGTGCTGCCCGAGGACACCGCGATGAAGGGACTGCGTGAGGAGGAGGCGTTCACCAGGGCGGTCCGCGCCACGCCGCTGCTCGCCGGCTGGGTCGCGCCGGGCAACTCGGAGCCGATCTCGCCGGTGTACGCCATGGGTAGCCTGGACAACTCGCTGCGCCTGCCGGTCGACGGCCGGCCGCTGGTGCAGGGCTTCTACCCGATCGGCGACTCGCTGTGCACCACGAACCCCTCATACGGCCGCGGTGTCTCGCTCGGCCTGACGCAGGCGTTCATGCTGGCGGACCTGCTCGCCGAGCACCCGGTGGTCGACGAGGTCCAGGCGCGTGAGTTCACCGCACGGTCCACGCAGATGGTGCGGCCGTGGTACGAGGAGGCGGTCGCGAACGACCGCGGTCGCGCGGCCTTGTGGGAGGCGACCGTGCAGGGACGCCAGCCGCAGCGGCCGCCGGCGGGCGTGGTCACCTTCGGCACCGCGGTCGCCGCCGCGTCCCAGGACGAGGAGGTGTGGCGGCGGGTCGCGAACGTGATGATGATGTTGAAGCCGCCGTCCGCGTTGTACGCCGACGACGAGATCCGCGCGCGGGTCGGCAAGGTGCTCTCCGGCGGCCCGCCACCGCAGTTGCCCGGCGCGAGCCGCGCGGACCTGCTGGCCGCCGTGTCGGGCGACCTCGTCGCCCAGTAGACCGCACAGTGAAACTCGCGGTCTTCGGTGCCACCGGTGGCACGGGCGTCGAGATCCTGCGGCAGGCTCTCGGCGCCGGGCACGAGGTGGTCGCGCTCGCCCGTGATCCCGGCGCGGTACCGATCCGGGACGACCGGCTGACCGTGCGGCGCGGTGACGTCAACGACCGGGACAGCGTGGTCTCGGTCGTTGACGGCACCGCTGCTGTGTTGTCCGCGCTGGGCATCGGTTACCGCAGACACGCGACCACTGTGTACTCGGCGGGAACCGGCAACGTCATGTCCGCCATGCGGGACGCGGGCGTGTCCCGGCTGCTGGCCGTGTCCACCAGTTCGGTGCATCTGCCGCCGCGCTCACGTGTGGCGGAGTACGCGGTGGCCCGGTTTGTGTTGCACCCTTTGCTGAAACGGCCCTACGCGGACATGCGGCTGATGGAAGAGCAGGTCCGCGCCTCCGATCTGGATTGGACACTCGTCGGCGCGGCCCGGCTCACCAACGGCAGGTGCACGGGCCGCTACCGGGTGGCTCGCGACAGCAAGCTGCGTGGCTGCTGGTCGGTCTCCCGCGCGGATGTCGCCCACTACATGCTGACCCGTCTCACCGACGCCACCACATACCGCAGCGCGGTGGAGATCGCCTACTGACGTGAGGTGTTCCCTTGTCGAGAAAACACATCCAAGTACTCGCCGTGGCCGCAGTGGCCGGACTCGCCGTGGCCACGTCCGCCTTGTTACCCGCACGGCAGGACACGGCCGACGAGGCTGTCGCGGGCTCGCTCGACCAGTCGCCGGGGCAGTCGACCGGGCAGGAGTGGCCGACGTGGCAGAAGGACCTCTCCGGCAGCAGGCACAACAACGACGAGAAGAAGCTCACCCCGCGCACCGTCGGCAACCTGAAGCTGAAGTGGGCGTTCAGCTACCCGAACATCCCGAACGCGCGGATGGGCAGCCAGCCCGCGGTGACGGGGGGCGTCGCCTACGTCGGCGCGCCGGACGGCAAATTCCACGCACTGGACGCGAAAACCGGCAAGACGAAGTGGACGTTCGACCTGACGCCGGTCGCCGGCACGTGGCCTGCCTACAACCCGAACATCGTGCGGGACGGCGCGGCCGTCTCCGGCGACCGGGTGTACTTCGGTGACAGCCGGGGTTTCCTGTACTCACTCGAGCGCGACACCGGCAAGCTGGCGTGGGCCACCAAGCTCGACAACCACGTGGCGGCCTGGATCACCAGTTCTCCCATGGTGTTCGGTGACCGTGTCTACGTCGGTGTGTCCAGCAACGAGGCCGGGTCGGCGAACGACCCCCACTACGCGTGCTGCTCGTTCGGCGGGCACGTCGACGCGCTCGACCTGAGGACCGGGAAGGTGGTGTGGAGCCATTCCCTGATGCCACCGGCCAAGCGGATCGGCACGTGGCCGACGGGTGCGGCGAAGTTCGGCCCGGCCGGTGCGGCGGTGTGGGCCAGCCCGGTCATCGACCCCGCGACACGCACCCTGTACATCGGGACCGGCAACGCCCACATCGGCACCGGCGGGGAGAACACCGAGAACATCGACAGCGTGCTCGCGCTCAGCCTCGACGACGGCGCCATCCGGTGGAAGCGGCAGATGCAGGACGTCGACGTGCACGCCCAGTCGTGCACGTGGCCGGATCCCGCCGAGTACTGCCCGTCGCACTACGACGGCACCGCGCGCAACTTCGACTTCGGCGCGACCGGGAACCTGTTCACCATCAACGGCAGGACCGTGCTCGGGATCGCACAGAAGTCCGGCGTGTACTGGACGTTGGACGCGCGGTCCGGCCGGACGATCTGGCACACGCGGCTGTCCACACCGGACATGGCGCACGCCGACCCCGGTAGTGCCGGTGTACCGTGGGGCAGCAGCTTCGACGGTCGCCGGATCTACGTGGCCAGCTGGCGTGGCAACCCGGCGACGATCTTCGCACTGGACGCGGCGACCGGGCGGATCGAGTGGAAGTCCGTGCACCCGGCGGACGGCTGCGGCACGGGCGGCGTGGCGAAGTACGCGCAGCTGTGCGAGCGGTCCTATCCGTCCGCGGTGACCACGACGCCGGGTCTGGTGTACGAGGGCAGCGCGGACGGCAAGATGCGGATCTTCTCCGCCGCGGACGGGAAACTGCTGTGGCAGTTCGACGCGGTGCGGGAGTTCCGAGGCGTCAACGGGGTGACCGGCGTCGGCCGGGCGATCGGGGCCAACGGCGGCGCGGTGGTGGTCGACGGCATGCTCTACGTGCAGGCCGGTTACTACCCCTTCTACCCCACCGGGCAGGGCACCGTGCTGCTGGCGTTCGGACTCTAGAGAAAGGTGGGCTGGTCGAGCGGCAGCAGATGCGCGTCGACCAGCCTGCGCAACAGCACAAGCAGATCGCGGCGCTGCTCCGGGCGCAATCCTCGGAGCAGCGCCTGTTGCACGTCCCGCATGCCCGCGTCGACCTGGGCGAGCACCTCTTCGCCGCGTTGGGTGAGCCGCAAGGTGTACGCCCTGCGGTCGCCCGGCTTGCGGCGCCGTTCGACCAGTCCCCGCCGTTCGAGGTCGTCGGAGACCTGGGACGTGGCCGCCGGTGCCAGCCCGAGCAGGGTGCCGAGGGCCTGCTGGGACATGCCCGCGTTGACCCGCAGCGCGGTCAGGACCCGGATCGGGCGCGAGGCCAGGCCGAGCGGGGCGATCCGGGCCCGCAGATCTTTCACGACGTGAAAGGCGAGCTGGCTGAGCAAGGCGGACAACGCCTCTGGTGAGTCCATGTCACATGCCACCTCCGCCGCCCGGCAGCGCTGACGCCCGCCATCGTTCCATAGCGTGAATCATTACATGCCGGTATGCTATTGGTTCTGAATTATTCAATGCCTACAACTAACTGTCCAGGGGCCGACACCATGCGACTGGGTCTGCAAATCACGAGCTTCACCTGGGAAGGCGGCGCGCCGCGGATCGCGACCACGCTCGCGTCGATCGCGCAGGCCGCCGAGACCGCGGGATTCGCGTCGATCGCGGTCGGCGACCACCTGTGGCAGCACCCGATGATGGGCGGCGTCGAGATGGAGATGCTGGAGGCCTACTCCACGCTCTCCTACATCGCGGCGCACACATCCGAGGTACAGCTGCTGACCGTGGTGACCTCCCCGACCATGCGCGCACCGGCGCTGCTGGCGAAAACCGTGACGACGCTGGACGTCCTGTCCGGCGGGCGCGCGTGGCTCGGCATCGGCGCGGGCGGCTGGGGCGAGGACACCGAAGCACTCGGCATGCCGTCACCGCCGTTGCGCACGCGGTACGAGCTGTTAGAGGAGACACTGCGGTTCTGCGAGGACATGTGGACCGGCGCGCAGGGCACCGAAAAACCGTTCCAAGGCAAGCACATCGACGCGGCGCGGGTGCTGAACTCCCCCCAGGCGCTCAGCAAGCCGAGAATCCTGATCGGGGGCGACGGCGAGAAGCGCACGCTTCCCCTCGTGGCCCGCTACGCCGACGCGTGCAGCCTGCGCCCGGTGCCCGAGCTGCCGCAGAAGCTCGACCTGCTGAAGAAGTACTGCGACCAGTACGGCCGCGACTACGACGCCATCGAGAAGACGTGCGTCTTCTACTTCGACACCTCGAAGGTGAGCGAAATGCTCGCCACATTGGAGAAGTGGGCTGCCATGGGCATCCAGACCGTGTACGGGCGGGTGCCGGGCGCTGATCGGATCACGCCATTCGAAATCCTCGGCCGCGAGGTCATCCCCATCATCGCCGAACTCTGAAGGAGCTTGTCGTGACCACCCAGAACCGTTCGGCGGCCCGGCACGTCGGCCCGCCGCTCGCGTTGCCCGCGCTCGCGTTCGTGCTGCTGTTCGTCGCCAGCCTGGTGCTCGGGCCGATCCTCGGCGCGGGGCCGACCCCGTCGCCGTTCGCCGGCTCGACCGAGGCGCTGACGTACTTCACCGACAGCCAGACCGCCTCACGCGTCAACGGTTTCCTACAGTTCGACGCCGCTGTCGCGCTCGGCGTGTTCACCGCCGTGGCCACGTCTCGGATGCGGTTCCTGGCGCCGCACGTACCAGGACCGGTGATCAGTCAGGTCGGCGGCATCCTCGCGGCGGTCTTCCTCGGCCTGAACGGGTTGCTCCAGTGGGTGCTCGGGCAGCCCGACGTGCTCGGCCAGGCCGCCGTGGTGCGCGGGTTCCAGTTCCTGTTCTTCGTACTGGGCGGGCCCGCGCACACGTCGGCGTTGGGGCTGCTGATCGCCGGGATCGCGGTGACCGCCATCTACTTGCGCGCGCTGCCGCGCTGGGTTGGCGTCGCCGGCGTGGTGATCGCGGCGATCTCCGTGCTGTCCTTGCTGTCCATGCTGGTGGAGCCGCTCGCCTTGCTGATCCCGATCGGCCGGTTCACCGGGTTCGTCTGGATCGTGGCCGCGGCGTTCATCCTGCCTCGCAGCCGCGAGCTGCGCCGTCCCGCCTCGGATCGGGAGCAGGTTCCGGCTTGACCCGAAGAACGACCGAAGAGGGGGAGCTCCCGTGCGGGAGCTCCCCCTCTTCGGTACGGGTCAGGGCTTCTCAGCCCAGATGACGCGGTTCATCAACTCCTCCGGCGGAGTGGGCACGATGGTCACCGACCGGAAACCCGCGCGGCTCAACGCGTCGGCCCAGTACTCGGGCGTGGTGAGGATCTCGCCGTCCTCCCGCATGAACCTGGGCAGCAGGTCCACCTGCAACAGCATCCGTTCGAACGACGCGTGCAGCAGGTAGTGGCGTGCCTTGGCGGTCAACAGGTCCAGCACGTCCAGCGCCCGCTCCGGTGACCCGGCTGGTCCCATCACGCGGCAGAACTGGTCGGCGTTGACGAACCGGCCGCCGGGGCGCAGGACGCGCAGGATCTCGGCCGCCGACTTGTCGTACGTGTCGAGTTCGAGGTGGTGCAGGGCGAAGCTCGTGATGGCGACGTCGAAGCTGTTGTCGGCGAACTGGGACAGGTCCTCGACGGTACCGCCGGTGAACGACGCGCCGCTGTCGTCCGCGAACTTCTCCTCGGCCGCCTGCACCATGTTCGGCGCCGGGTCGATGCCGACGATCTCGCTGCCGGGCAGGGCTTCGCGCACCATCGAGGTGAGCCTGCCCGTACCCGATCCTATGTCGAGCACGTCCTTGGCGTCGCGGGGCAACAGGTCCACGGCGGCGGACAGCAGCGCCACGTTGGACGCGTCGGTCCCGAGCACCTTGTCGTAGTCGATACCGACGTCGTTCCAGTGGGTCTGGGTCATTGCGTCTCCGTTTCCAGTGTGTCCCAGATGGACAGGTAGCGTTCACCGCTGTCGGGCAAGATCGTGACTACGGTGGCGCCCGCCCAGCACCCCCGTGACCGGCGAACCGGCCGGTTCGCCTTCGACGACGAGGCCGTCCCGGTCATGGTCACCCTCCCCTGACCCGCGGCTGCCAGCCGAAAAGGCTGGTGAGGCGCTCGTCCTGCGTGGTGAACTCGTTCGCTGTGCGGGCCCGTACGTCCGCCCCGCGCAGTGCCCTGCTGTCGACACCGCCCTTGCGCCGTGACTCCAGCACTATCTCGGACGTGCGCGGTGCGCGTTCGGCGCAGAACTCGGCCAGCGCGCCGGGCACGTTCCCCGGCAACGTGTTCAGCACCGCGCTCAACTCGGCGGCGTCCTCGATCGCCATGCTCGCGCCCTGCCCCATCGCCGGTGACATGGGGTGCGCGGCGTCGCCGATCAGCACCACCCGGCCCTTGGCCCAGTGGTCGGTGGGATCGCGGTCGCAGATGTCGGTGACGACGATGCCCGCCTGCTTGTCGGTGCGCCGGATCATGTCCACGATCGGCCGGTGCCAGTCCCGGATCTTCCGCAGCAGCGCGGCGAGCGCGATGTCGACGCCCAGATCGGGCCAGTGCCCCTGCTCCGCGACGACTTTGGCCGTCCAGTACACCCGGCCGCCGCCGACCGGGGCCACGAACAGGTCGATGCCGTCGCCCGCGACTGTGAACCCGTGGGGGAACTCGACCGGGGTGCTCGACCGCCCACGCAGCGACGTGTAACCGCGGTAGACCGGTGCTCCGTCGTCGAACACCTGGCGACGCGTGCGCGAGTTGACGCCGTCGGCGCCAACGAGCACGTCCGCTTCCACACTGTCTCCGGTGGACAGTTTGACGCGTACACGGTCGCCGTCGTCGGTGTGCCCGACCACTTCGGTTCCGGTGACCAGTTCGGCGTCGCCTGTCGTCGCCTGCAACGCCCGGTACAGCGCGGACCTCAGCAGGCTCACCTGGGGTGCGCCGAACCGGGCATCGAGGCCGCCGATCGGGTCGTTCGACAGCACGGTTCCGTCCGGCGCGACCAATGGCCGTGCATCCGAGGGGCGCGGGACGTACCCGGCTGCGCGGATCCGTTCACCGAGCTGCGCGCTGACCGCGTCGGCCGCCTTGATTCCGTTGGGGTACAGCACAAGCCCCGATCCGACGTCGGCGATGCGAGGCGCGCGTTCGATCACGGTCACTCGCCTTCGTGGAGCTCCGGGGGCTCGTAGAGCGGCACATAGGGACAGCCCAGCGATACCGCCACCCACCACGACAACGGAGGGACCGCCGCCCTCGTCTGCCACCATTTGTCGTCTCCGTTCAGCTCGGCGCTCCACTGGTCGAAGTCGGCCCGGTGTTCGTCCATGCCCTGTCCTTTCCGCTGATGCGCACGACTCATCGCCTCACCCAACGGCCGGTCGGCGCGCCGAAAGTGCCGGTGTCGGCGTCCCACACGACCTGTCCGGCACGGATGGTGGTCCGCACCCGGCCGGCCATCGTCCAGCCCTCGTAAGCGGACCAGCCGCACTTGGCCCGCACGTCCCGTGCCGAGAGCATGTGACGACCGCCTGGCTCGAACACCGTGAGGTCCGCGTCCGCCCCGATCTCCAGCCGCCCCTTGCCCCGCAGCCCGAACAGCGCGGCCGGTTGCTCGGCCAGGTACCGGACCAGCCGCGCGATGGCCACATCGGGAGACTCGTCGGGCAGCCGTTCCCGCATCCCGGTCCACACGGCGACGGCGAGCTCCTGCACACCGGGCAGCCCAGGCGGCGCGTCGGGCACCGGACGGCACTTCTCCTCGATGGTGTGCGGCGCGTGGTCGCTGCCCAGCGTGCTGACCTCACCCCGCCACACGGCCTCCCACAACCGGTCCTGGTCGGCTCGCTGCCGGATCGCGGGCGCGAGCCGGGTGCGGGCGCCGAGACGCCTGGTGTCGGCGTCGGTGAACGACAGGTGGTGCCCGGTCACCTCGAACGTCACCGGCAGCCCGGCGAACCGGGCGGCGGTGACCAGATCGGCTTCCTCGGCGGTCGACAGGTGCAACACGTGCGCCGCCGTGCCGTGCCGCTCGACGAGCCGCAACACCTGTGCCACCGCGGCGATCGGCCCCGTTCGCGGACGATAACGTTCGTAGTCCCTGTGCCGCTCCGGTGTGCCGCGCCAGCGGTCGAGCAACGCGAACACCGCCTCGTCCTCGGCGTGCAGCACGAGCCGCACGCCGCCGGCCGCGGCAGCCGCGAAGACCTTGTCCAGCTGGGCTTCGTCGCGGACGACGGTCGGCGCGGTGTGGTGGCCCGCCATGAACACCTTGGCGCTCACCGCGACACCGGGATCCAGGTCGGCCAGCAGCTCGGGCCGTTGTGGGTCGGCGCCGACGTGGAACGCGTAGTCCACCAGCGACGTCCCGTCGATCATCGCGGCCTTGGCGAGCACCGCTTCCGGTGAGAGCGTCGGCGGCACGGTGTTGGGCATGTCCATCACGGTCGTGACACCGCCGACGACCGCGGCGCGACTGCCGTGTGCCCAGTCCTCTTTGTACGTCAAGCCGGGTGTGCGGAAGTGCACGTGCGAGTCGATCAGGCCGGGAAGGACGTAAGCACCTTTGGCGTCCAGCACGTGGAGTGCCTCGCCACCCGGCACGATCCTGCCGCCGGACACAGCGATGTCACCGGTCCGCACACCGTCCGGTGTGACGAGCCGCCCGCCGGTCACCAGGAGATCTACCGCAGCCATGGCGCCGCCACCAGTTCCCGGCACAACTCGTTGGCGGGACCCATCAGTGCCACGGCACGGGCGTCGGCGAGCAACTGGTTGATCCGGTTGCCGACGACGTACCCCGTCGAGCTGAGCAACCGCGCGACCTCGAGGCAGACGTGCTCGGCGACGACGGTGGCGAACAGCTTGCTGCGCAACGTGGTCATACCGGGATCAGCGGACGACAGCGAACCAGCGCGTGCCACGGTCGAACACGCCGCCTCCACCTGGACGCCGAGGTCGACCAGCTGGTGGCGGACCGACTGGGAGGACAGCTTCCCGGCGCGCGCGAGGTGGTCTTCGGCCAGCGACAGCGCGGCCCTGGCGATCCCGGCGGACACCGCGCCGAGCGTGGCGCCGGTCCGCCGCACCCCGGCGATGATCTTCGGCGCCTCACCGAGCGGGCCGAGCAGATCCGTGTCCGCGACCACGCAGTCCTTCAGCGTCACGAACCCGGTCGCCGAACCGCGCATGCCTGCCAGGTCGAGCCCCAGGTCGGGCACCAGCCCCGGGTTGTCACCGGACACCAGGAAGAACGACTGCCCGGCCGACCCGTACACGCTCTCGGTGTCCTCGCCCGGCGCGGCGGTCTGCACCAGCACCAGGTAGAGATCCGCGATCCCCGCCCCGGTCGTGAACGACTTGCCGCCGTCGAGCACCCAACCCCAGGCCCGCCGCACCGCGGATGTCGCGAGCACCTTCTTCGCCGCGCCGGCACCGGGTTCGCTCCACGCCGACGCCGCGAGCACCGCACCGCTCGACAAGGCGGGCAGCAGGGTCTCCTTCTGCGCATCGGAGCCCCATTCGGCGATCCGCGCGGCGACCGCGCAGTGCTGGAAGAGCACGATCGCGAGGGACGGGTTGGCTGTTGCGATCTCCTCGACCACCCGGTTGACCGACTCACCGGTCTCCCAGGCCGCGCACAGTCCCGAACGCCGCAGCAGCGCCAGCGCTTCGGTGTCCGGTGTGCCGGACCGCGCGGTCCGGGCGGCTGACGCCTTCAGTTCGTCCACAAGGGATACCGAGAGGGGTTCGGTCACACTGGTAGTGAGAGACATTCGGCGATTTCCTTGAATTGGAAGTGGGCGAGTGGTTCGAGGAAGAACGAGCCGAGGAACGTCACCTGCTTGTCACCGATAGTCGTCCAGCTCAGGCACGGTTCGCCGGTCGCGGACGTGGTTGTCGCGGCGGTGACCGAGAGCACGCTCCCCGGTGTACGGACCTCGACCATCCCCGGCGAGCACGACGCCTCGCGCGCGGTGCGCCACGGGATGGTGCCGGGAATCTCGATGGCGGCGCCGAGACAAGCCACGCCGGTCAGCGCGAGCGTCGGGTGCCATGTGGGCACGGACACCGCGCGGGCCGCGAGCATCCCGTCCAGCGGCAACGTCACAGCGACCTTCGGGAACGCTCCCGCAGGAGACCAGCCGAGGTACTCGGCGGCCGCGTGCCGGATCCGGACGAGCCGCTCGAAGAGGACGTTGTCGGCGGCGAACAACTCGTCGACGTGCCGCACCCGCGCGCCTGCCGCGTCGACGAACACGTACGGGTTTCCCGCCGACACCAGGGAAACCTCGACGTCGCGCCCGTCGACCCGGAGCGTGGTGCGCGGTGTCCCGGCCAGCAGCAGGTCGCTGATCGGCCGCGGTGGAGTCTGCATGAAGTGCACGGTGAACCCGACGCTCGTCCGGTCCACGTTGTCCACTTCGCACACCAAGTAGTCACCGTTGTTGAGCACGTTGACCCGGATGCGGTCACCGGCCGTGAGCTTGGGTAGCCGCCCGGCCTCGGCCGCTGCGGTGATCGACGCCAGTACCGAATGCCCACAGGAGCCGCGCAGGTCGAACCGGTCCGGCCCGCCGGGCAGCGCCTGGATGAACCGGTAGTCCAGGTCCAGCAACGGATGCGTGGACGGCCCGACGAGCGCGATCTTCAGCACGTGCCCGCCGCCCGCCTTGCCCAGCCACCGGCGGGCGTCGGCGAGGGCGGCTAACAGGGGCTCGTCCTCGGCGGGCAGGTAGCGGGAGTCGAGGACGAGCGTCGGGCACGGACTTCCCGATGCGTACGCGAGGTGGCCGATCACGCCGCCGCCATCTCCGCCAGGGACCGCGTGCGCACGCTGAACTGGTCGCGCCACACCTCGTACACGAGCAAGGCCCACAAGGTCAGCGCCGTGACCGGGTCAGGGTCGGCCGCCTGGCCGCTGAACAGGGCCTGCACTCGATCCGGTGCGATCTGGCCGGTGTGCAGCAGTCGGCTCGGCGCCAGCATGTCCCGCGCGAACTCCCACAACGCCGTTCCGGGCCGCAACATCGCGGCGATCGGCAGCGTGAACGGCTGCTTGGGCCGGTTGAGCACGGCAGGCGGCAACAACCCCCGCGCTGCCGCGTACAGCGCCCGCTTGACGTTACCGGCGCTGATCCGCCGCTCGTCCGGCAACGCACGACCGATGCCGACGATCCGCCGCTGGCAGAACGGGAGCCGGGCTTCTACTCCGCTGGCCATGCTGAGGTGGTCGACCCGGCGCAGGTGGTAGGCGGGCAGCCGGTAGCGCAGTTCGAACTCGGTGATCCGCCGCAGAACGCTGCCGCTGCCGTTGAGGATCGCCATCGCCGCGTCCGGCAGCGGAGGCGGCAGTTCGTGGGCGTACTCCCTGGTGTACAACGCATGCCGTTGAGCGCTCGGCAGTACGGCCAACGCATCCAGATATCGGGTCTGCCACCGCGCCCCGCCGTTCGCGGCCTCGCGCATCCGGTCGTACCCGCCGAACAGCTCGTCGGCGGCGTCCCCGGTCAAGGCCACGGTGAACCCGGCGTCGCGGACCCCGCGGAACAACGCGTACGTGCTGAGCGTGATCGGATCGGCGTTGGGCTGGCCGAGGTGCCACACGACGTCGGACAGCAGCTTCGGGAACGTGGCCGGGTCGATCTCGATCTGGTGGTAGTGGGCACGGGTGGCGTCGGCGACCTGGCGTGCGAAGTGCCGCTCGTCGTGCGGCCACGTGCCGCGGTACGCGATGTTGAACGTGTGCAGGTCCGGCTCGACCTGCGCGGCGAACTCGGTGACCAGGCCGGAGTCGAGACCGCCCGAGGTGATCGTCGCGACCGGCACGTCCGCGATGAGCAGCTTCTGCACCTCGTCGCCCAGCGCCACCCGGATGTCCTCCCCGCTCTCGGCCGAAGCGGGCCTGATCCACGTCCGCATCCCGGTCAGGTCGCACACGGCGGTGGCCGCGGGGGGCATGACCTTGATGCCGGTGAACATGGTCTGCTCACCGAACGGCGTCTTGGTGGCGAGGTACGCGTCGAGCCCAGGCGTCCAGACGTCCCTCGGCACCGCCCCGAACGCGAGCAGCGCACCGATCTCGGACGAGAAGTGCAGCGACCGCCGCTCGGCGTCCCACCGGTAGAACAGCGGTTTCATGCCCGCGTGGTCGGTCGCGACGACCATCCGGGGCTCGGCGCGCAGGTCGAGCACGACCACGGCGAACATGCCGTCGATGTGCTCGGGGAAGCTGTCCCCGTACTCGAGGTAGAGCGCGGGCAGGATCGACCCGTCACACCGGTCGGAGAACGTGTACCCCTTCGCCCGCAGCCGGTGCCGCAGCGCCTCGTGGTTGTAGATCTCGCCGTTGAAGACCACCTTGACGGCCCCGGCCTCGTACGGCGGCTGGTCCCCTGCCGGGTCCATGATGGCCAGCCGGTTGCTGCCCAGCGCACACCCGGCCCACTGGCCGTTGCCCTGTCCGTCGGGCCCTCCGTGTCGCTGCAGAGCCGCGACTGTCCGCATTTCGTGCGGTGCCACCACCGCGTTGAAATGGCCGTATATCCGGCACATCCGTATGCCCACCTCCCCGGTCGTGCCCCTCGAGGCTGGCAGCGGGGCAGTCCACCCGTCATGGGTCAGGGGTCCCGGCGCGCTGGGATTGTGCTCGTGGTCCGGCACTGCGATGCCGGTTGGCGAAGCCACCAGGTCGTCCCAGCCGATCCGGGACAGAAGACTCAAGACGCCGGGAACGGTCGATCGTTAGGTGAAAACGAGTGGAGCGACGCGAAACAACGCGCAGAGGGGGCAATGGTGTGCCGCATATACGGGCATTTCGACTCCACGGCCGTGTGCGCGCCGACTATCCACTGTGGAAGGGGGTGACCTCGTGCTCGTCGAGCGTACCGACCACAGGCTGACCACGACAACGAAGGAGCGCACGATGTCCGCGGATCGAGGAATCACCGAGGACCAGCTGTACCGGATCATGTACGGGTCGATCGCGTTCGAGATGCTGCACGCGGCCAGCGAACTGGGGGTGTTCGACCACCTCGGCCGCAATCCGGGCTCGTCCACCCAGGACATCGCGACGGCGCTCGGCATCGCGCCCTACCCGTGCGACATCCTCCTCACCGGACTGCGGGGCCTCGAACTGGTCCTCGGCGACGAAACGCGGATGACCAACGCCCCGCTCGTCGAGCAGTGTTTCGTCAAGGGCGAGGACGGCAAGCACCTGCCCTTCATCCACGAGATCGTCAACCCCGGCATGAGCGAGTTCATCGACTCGGTCCGCCAAGCCACCAACCTGGGTCTGCGCCACTTCCCCGGTGACGGGACCAGCCTGTACTCCAGGCTGGAGAGCGACCCGGACAAGCTGCGGTCCCTGCACGAACACCTGCGGGCGACGTCCGAGGCGACACTGGCCGACCTCGTGGCGACCGGCGCGCTGGACAACACCCGGCACCTGCTCGACATCGGCGGTGGCACCGCGACCAACGCGATCCCCCTCGCCAACCACTACCCCGATCTGCGAATCACACTGGTGGACCTGGAGAACGTCGTCGAGGCCGCCGCGCGCGCCATCGACAGCCACGGCCTGTCCGACCGGATCGACGTGCTGGCGTGCGACGTGTTCAACGACCCGTTGCCCGTCGGCGCGGACACCGCGCTGCTCGCGCACATGCTGCCCATCTGGTCACCCGAGGCGAACCGCGAACTGTTGTCCAAAGTGTATGACGCGCTGCCCGACAACGGCCAAGCGCTGCTGTTCGACCCGTTGCAGAACGACGAACGGGACGGTCCCGACTACGCGATCCTTTTCCCGGCCTACTACCTGACCATCGCGTCCGGCCGCGGCACCTTCTACCCGTGGTCGACCTACGAGCAGTGGATGCGGGAGGCCGGGTTCAGCGGATTCCAGCGGTTCGAAGGTCTCGCCGTCGCACACGGCCTGCACGTGGGGACAAAGCAGCGGTGACCGGTTGCGGTCATCACATGGTACTCATATTCTAAAGGTCCTTGGAATATGAGCCGAAGGGGAGCTCGTGAGCAACGACAGCATGGCTCCAACTGCGCACGGCGAGGCGGAGAGCCGCACCAACCACGCCTGGTTGCTGGTGGCGCTGGTGCTCATCACCCTCAACCTGCGCCCCGCGATCTCGGCTGTGTCGGCTCTGCTCGGTGCCATCAAAGATGACCTGGGGCTGTCCACCCCGGCGGTGAGCGTGCTGACGACGCTGCCCACGATCGGCCTCGCGGTGTTCGCGTTCCTGGGCCCCCGGCTGACCGGCCGGTGGGGCGAGGAACGGCTGATCGCGGGCAGTGCGTTGCTGCTCCTCGCGGGCAACCTCGTGCGGCTGGCCCCGTCCTCCGCGGCCCTGTTCGGCGGCACCGTCCTCCTCGGCGCCGCCATCGGCCTGGTGACCAGCGCGATCCCGAGCCTGATCAAGCGTGCGTTCCCGGACCAGTTCGCCGGTCTGATGGCGGTCTACACCGTGACGTTGACGGTCGGCGCCGCGGGTGCGTCCGGTCTGGCCAACCCGCTCGCCGAAGCCCTGGATTCGAAGTGGACCCTTCCGCTCGGGATCATCACCATCCCCGTCGCCGTGCTGGCCGTGTTGTGGTGGTCGACGAAGCTGCGGCGAACGTCGCGCCGCCGCAACCACCTGGTGATCCCGTCCGCGATGTGGCGCGACAAACTCGCATGGAACGTGACCGGGTTCTTCGCCTGCACGGGTTTCCTCTTCTACTTCGTGCTCAGCTGGCTGCCGACGGTGTGCCGAGACCGAGGTATGGGCGCGACAGCGGGTGGCCTTGTGCTGTCGGTGGTGGCGTTGGTGCAGGTCGTCGGATCGCTCGTGGTGCCCCTCGCGCTCAAGCGGGTGGGTGATCAGCGGGGGCTGGCGTGTTCGGTCGCGGTGATCAACGGGGTGGGCCTGGTCGGTGTGATGACCGCACCGGTTCCCGCGGGGGTGTGGATCTCGGCCGTCGTCCTGGGAATGGGGCAAGGAATCGGATTCGGCCTCGCGATGACGTTGATCGGGTTGCGCGCCAGGGACGCGGTGACGGCGACGGGACTGTCCGGGATGACCCAGGGCGTCGGGTACACCGTCTCGGCGCTCGGTCCGCTGGCGACCGGCCTGCTGCACAGCGCCACCGGAACCTGGACGGCCGCACTCGTCCTGCTGGTCCTGGTGTCCGCGGTGCAGTTCGGGACAGGCATCGTCGCAGGCAGGCGCGGCGAAGTACGCGCCACCGGATAGACTGGAAGATCATGGCGGAAGAGTTCCCATTCCCCGAACCGGTGTACGCGCAACTGGCTCGGATCGGCAAAGCACTCGCCAGTCCGGTCCGGCTGCGCCTGCTGGACCTGCTCGACCAGCGGGAGCGATCAGTCGAGGAACTGGCCGCGGCAGCCGGGATCGGCGTCAAGAACGCCTCGGCGCAACTCAACCAGCTGCGAGCAACGAACTTGGTCCGCAGCCGCAAGGAAGGCACACGCGTCTACTACCGGCTGGCAGACGAAGCTGTAGCGCGGTTTCTCGGCACAGTCCAGGACTTCGCCGGAGACCGCCTTGCGGACCTGCGCAGCGCCGTGGCCGAGGAACTCGGCGATCTCGCCGCACTCGAACCGGTCACGGCCGAGGACCTGTCCACCCGGATGACGGAGTCCCAGGTCGTGGTCATCGACGTACGCTCGGCTGACGACTACGAACGAGGCCACATCCCGGGCGCCTTGTCGATGCCGCAGGCACAACTGCGGGATCGGCTCAGCACCCTGCCGGACGACCAGGAGATCGTGGCGTACTGCCAGGGCCCGTACTGCGTAGCCTCTCCCCGGGCGGTCAAACTGCTGCGCGAACACGGCCATCAGGCCAGTTCACTCGCGGGCGGCCTGGCTCGTTGGCGCCGCCGCGGCCTTCCCGTCACCGAATCGGCGTGATCCGGACATCCGCCGTTGTCCCAGCAGTTCGATCGTCACGCCGCACACCCGGCCCGCCAGGTGGAGCGGTTACCGAGCAGGCCGGTTGACCGAGGCGCGGTACTCGCTTGGTGTCATTCCGGTGGTGGCGCGGAAGGCGCGCGAGAACCGGTCTGGATGTGGGTAGCCCCAGCGGTTCGCGATGGCTGCGATCGTGAGGTGGGTGTGGGCGGGGTCGGCGAGGTCGCGTCGGCATCGGCGCATCCGCTCTTCGGTCACGAAAGCGGTGGGTGTGGCGCCGTGCCGTTGGAAGATCTGGTGCAAGTAGCGAACCGAGATGTGGTGGGATGAGGCGATCCTGTCGGGGGACAGCTGCGGATCGGCGAGTTCGCGCAGGATGAACGCACTGATCTCGCGGAACAACGCGTCGGCTCTGGATCCCTCTGGTAACGGCGCGGTGTCGCCTACTTGGTGTGCCAGTGCGGCGGTGGCCAAGTCGATCGCTGTCGGTGAGAGCCGGGCAACGTCGGCCGCGGTGTAGGTGGTGTAGTCCTCGGCCAACGTACGCAGGAACTGAGCGAGCAAACGGCCTGTCCCGGTGTGGCTGTGCAACGCGTGGCCACACAGTCGGGTGACCTGGCGGTGGTGGAGGGGCACCATCGTCTTCGGTACCTGGAGCACGACATGGGTTGCCGGAGTGCCGCCGATGAGCAGCTTGTAGGGCGCTGAGCTGTCGAGAACTGTCAACCCGCCCGAGGTGAGCACGGACCGGGTGCCGAACTGCTCGACGGCGTACTGGCCGGATGTGATGACCGCGACGTGGTACAGCTCGGGATCGAAGCCCCGCACCAGCCTGGGGGTGCGCTGGGCCTGTATCCACGCGAAGGTCGCCGTCCCCAGTTTGGCCGCACCGAAAGCCACCCCTCGCGCGAGGGTGACGGGCACACCGACCTCACCGGGCCGGATCCCAGCGGGGACACCGGACAGCACCGAGATCTCAACCCCAGCCTCTGCCTGTTCCCCCAGCAGCAGCTCAGTGGCAGCTTTCGGACGCGTCATCGCCCCTCCCCAGGCGTAGTGCGCTCTGCGCCAACGACTGTACGCCAGCGGCCAGTGAGGGGAGCAGGTTCAGCGCGAATGCTTGCAGACAGGCGCTCTATCCGGCCCCGGGCCGAATACCGCTGTCAGCGGAAACAGCAGCAAAGAGCGTTCGATGCTCACAACCCGTTCAACGAGGGGAACAACGATGAGGAAAAGGGTGCAATCGGCTGTCCTGGCGGCGTCTTTCGCGGCAACGGTCAGCGCCAAATTGAGGTCACCGTAGGAAGCTCGATCTGGTACAGCTACTACGACGGCGGTTGGCGCGGCTGGTACCGCCGGTAGCGGAGCAGGTTTACCGGCCTCCCGACAACTCAGCCTCGCGGAAAGTCAGCTCAGGGGCGGTGTGCTCACCGGAGGCCGACGGTGGCGTGACGCTTGCTCGTAGTCGAAGCCGAACCCGAGCAGTGTTGGTTCGCTGAACGGCCTGCCCAGCAGTTCCACCCCCACTGGCATGCCGTCCGGGGTGAAGCCGGCAGGGACTGTCAAGGCGGGAAACCCCGTGTTGGCGGCGAGAGCGCAGGACCTGTTGCCCTCCTGCGGTTGCCCGACTGGTGCGGCCTGGTGCTGCACCGTCGGGTAGACCAAGGCGTCCAGGTCGTGGTCGGCCAGCAGGGTCCAGAGCAGCCGCTGTGCCTCCGCACGGCGCGCCAGTCGCTGGTGGTAGGCGTCCTGCGGGCCGGTCGATCGGCCCAGCCGGTCCTTGAGCCGCACCAGTACCGTGGGCGTGACCTGGCCGGAGGTGACGATGTCGGCCAGGGTCACGATGTCGGCCGGTGGCTCCAGCCGGGCCAGCGAGCGCGGGAATCGTGAGCCCGCGGCCGCGAGATAGCGGTTGAGGTCGCGCTCGAACTCGTCGTTGATCAGGTAGGAGGCGTCCACGGCCGACAGCAGTGCGGGTTGGGCCGGCAGTTCGACGACGGTCGCACCATGTGACGCCATGTCCTTGACGGCCGCCCTGACCAACGCGGTCGTCGCCTGGGTCGGGGGCGACGTGCCCAGGTAGTCGGAAAAGACCCCGATCCGAGCGCCGTGCAGGGCGGTGTCGCTCAACGCGGCGGTGTAGGTGCGCGGAATCCGGCCGATGGACACCCGGGTGTCCGGGTCGTCCGGGTCGTACCCGGCGGTGGCGTCCAGCACCAGCGCGATGTCGCTGACCGACCGGGCGATGGGGCCGCCGACGTCCTGGGTGTTGGATATCGGCGCGATGCCGTCACGGCTGGACAGCCCCTGGGTCGGCCGCAGCCCGGTCAGGCTGTTGTGCGCCGCGGGGTTGCGGATGGAGCCACAGGTGTCCGAGCCCAGACCGACCGCACCGAACCCGGCCGCGATTCCGGCGGCCGTGCCACCGCTGGAACCGCCCGGGTTGCGGGTCTGGTCGTAGGGGTTACGGGTTTGCCCGCCGAGCGAGCTGATGGTCTCGATACCCGAGGCGAACTCGTGCAGGTTGGTCTTGGCGACGACGACCGCGCCGGCCCTGCGCAGCCTCTCGACCTGTTCCGCGTCATCGGCGGTCCGCCAGTGTCGCAACGCCAGCGAGCCGTTGGACGTGGGCATGTCCCTGGTGTCGTAGTTGTCCTTGAGCAGGATCGGGATACCGTGCAGCGGGCCGCGAAGGTGCCCTCGACGGCGTTCGGTGTCCAGACGGGCGGCGTCGGCGATCGCCGACGGATTCCTGCGGATGACCGCGTTGATGCCGGGCTGGTCGGCGTAGGCCCGCTCGTAGGCGTCGATGCGGGCCTGGTACGCCTTGACCAGTTGGACCGAGGTGACCCGGCCGCTCTTCACCAGCCCGCGCAGCCCGGTGACGTCCATGTCGACCACCCACCGGGCGATCTCCCCAGGAGTTGCGCGGTTGTCGGCCAACGCCGCCCCATTGCCCGCCGCCGCACTGGTCGGCACTGCGGCAGTCGCCAGGACGACGAGACCGGCCGCGAGGACCGCTGATCGGATGTGCCATCTCGGCCCGCGTCCTGCCACATCGGCCTCCTCGTCGCCGCTCGGCCCCTCGATGGACAGCTGACGGAGACGTGCGGTACGCCCTGCCAGCCGGTGACCGGGACCGATTGTGGAACGAATGTGCCGCAACGGCTACCCGCCAGATGGGGCTCATCACGCCGCCCGCACGCACGAAGAGCCTCCTCGAATCGCGTGAGGAGCGCCTCGATTGACTGTTCCCGCGCTGCGGCTTGACGCGACGCTGATCCGCCAGCTTCATTCCACTCTGGACAGTCTGTGTGGACTCCGGATGCCGTCGCCCGTCGCCTCGCCCTGGTGGCGACGGGCGACGCCTGGGAGACGCGTGAGTGGCGGAGCAGACTGATTGGCACGCAACGTCTGGTGTGGATCATCGTGAGGGTGCAAGATGGCCGGCATGCCGCCGCCCGCCAGAGGTGTCGAACGACTTCTTCGCCTTCTCGAGGTCGCCTTGTGTCTGGCAGGAGTGGGCGTCAGCGGCTCGCTGTACGGCGATTTCTTCGCCGCTGACGACTACCTGCCATGGTTGGGCGCGGCCACACTTGGCGGGGGCGGGACCGCCGCGATCGCGGCGCTGCGCCGTTGGGCAACGTTTCGCACCGTGTTGACGGTGGGCGGCGGATTCGCTGTATTGGCGGTATACGGCGTTCTCGGTGACACGGTCGAGCACGGCCTGCCGACCCGGGCGACCGCCGTGGAGCTGGTCAGCGGGTGGGCCCGGATGCTCACGGTGGCCCCGCCCGCGGACGTGCGCGGCGACCTGCTCATCACCCCGGTACTGATCACGTGGATCGCAGCGGCCGCAGCCGCCACGGTCGCGCTGCGCACGCGTTGCGCGCTCGCGGCCTGCGCTCCGGCAGTGGTGGCGTTCATTGCCGCACTGGTGCTGGTCCAGCCAGCGGGCACTCAAACCGCCGTCACCGTTGCGCTTCTCTCCATCACGCTGATGGTGGTGCTGCTGCGCACCATCCGCAGAGAGGCGTCGAATCGCCGTGTGACGATGAACTGGCTCGGCTTCGGGATCCCGGTGGTCGCGCTCGTCACCCTGGTGGGTGTCCTTGGCTGGCAGGTCCTGCCTCTGGCCACCGGCGAGCACCGCGCCGATCCTCGAACGCTGTTGTCGCCGCCGGTCCGGATCACGAACACCCTCAACCCGTTGGTACAGATCAAGAGCCAGCTGCAGGAGCCGCCGCGCCCGCTGTTCACCGTTCGGATCGACGGCGGCTCGGGCGTGGACCGGGTGCGGACCGCCGCACTGGACAGGTTCGACGGTGTGCAGTGGACCTCCACGGACCGCTTTCTCGTTGCGGATCACGACCTTGCGGCCGACCCGGCGATGACCACGGCCCGGCAGGTCACCATGCACGTCACGGTCACGAACCTGGCCGGACCGTTTCTTCCCGCGTTGGGGTGGCCCACCCGGCTGGATCTGACTTCGGGTGATGCGGGCCGGATCGGTGTCAGCGTCGACTCGGGCGTCCTGGCCACCAGCGGGCGGATGGCATCCGACTTCGGTTATGCCCTGACGGGCGTGGTGAGCGACCGTGATTCCGCGCTGCCGAAGGCCATGCCCAGCAGCACCGCGGAATACCGCCGTTACACGGTTTTGCCCGGCAACCTGCCGCCCCCGTTGCGCCTCCTGGCACAGGAGCTCACCGCTGCTGAGTCGACCCCGTACGACAAACTGGTCGCGATCGAACGCGAACTGCGTGGCCTGCCCTACCGGCTCGACAGCCCGGCCGGTCATTCCTACGCCGCGTTGACGAGGCTGCTGACCGGAACCGGGCACCAGGACAACGAGGGCTACGCCGAGCAGCACGCTACGGCTTTCGCCGTGCTGGCACGTGCCGTGGGCTTTCCCACGCGGGTCGCCGTGGGTTACCGCCTGCCCGGCGACCTCGCCGGTACGCACACGGTGACCACCCACGACGCGCACGCCTGGGCTGAGGTGCATTTCGACCGATACGGCTGGACGGCCTTCGAACCCACCGACGTCACGAGAAAACCCGGCCAGAGCACACCGGCGCAGGGCGCGACGGTCACGCCCCGCCGGCCGAATCCCCCGGTGGCGGCGCCGCCCGCCGTCCAACCCGTGCCGGACGTACCTGGCCGGACGGATGAACCCAGTGACGAACTGGTGCCCGGCTGGGCGCTCGCCGCCGCGCTGCTGGTGGCGTTGTTCGTCGTGACGGTAATGGTTACCACAGTGGAGAAGGCGCGTCGAAGAAGCCGTCGACGTCGCACGGGCGACAACGCGGCGCGGGTGCTGGGGGCGTGGCACGAAGCTGTAGATCGGTTGGTCGAGCGGGGTATGACCGTACCGGTGTCCCGTACCGCCCTCGAAGCCGCGGACCACGTCACGAACCACGTCACGGGCCTGTCGGGCGCGACCGCGGACACGTTGGTAAGCCTGGCGCGTCTGAGCACAGCGGCGGTGTTCGCGCACGACGAACCGGACGACAACGACGTACGTGAGGCCTGGCGGTTGGAACATGAACTGCGACGGCGGCTGTACGCGCGAAGGTTCTCACCGCGCTGGCTTCGCGCCAAGGTCGATCCCCGGCCGTTGGCGGCCCAGTGGCGCGAGGCCAGACAGCACCGGAAGTCCTTGGCGCGATTGGGAGTCGAGTGATCGCATGAAACGGCGCAGGGTGGGCCCGACGCAACTGCGGGTGGCAGCGTGGATCCTGGTGGCGGCCGTGACGACGACCGGGTTCGTGGTGCTCGGCGCGGACCAGGTCCCGGTCGCCCCGCAGGTACGGATGCATGTCGGCTCCGCGTGGGTGGCGTCCAGCCAAGCGGGACAGCTGACACTGCTGGACGGCACGTCCGCGACAGTCTCGGCTCGAGTCCCGGTCGCCCCGCCCGGCTCCTCGCTACACGCAGTCCAACACGGCATGAACGGGTACGCGGTCAACCGGTCACAGGGGTCGGTGGTCCGGGTCGACGGCGCTACGCTGACGCCGTCCGGTGCGGTGTCCCCGGTCACGGGCGCCGACGACGAACTCACCGTGTTCCCGACGCCGCACGCGCTGTTCGCGCTGGACAGGCGACAGGGGCTGCTCGCCAGGTCTGACCCGGAAACCCTGACGCCGCAGGGCAAGCCGTACCAGTTGGACGCCCAGCCGTCGCCGGACGGCTCGGTCGTGGACCCGGACGGCCGCCTCTGGACGCTCGATCACCGCACCGGCGATCTCGTCTGGTTCGCCGACGGCACCCGTCACGCGCGGGCCCGCGCAGGCACCCCGGGCAGAAGCAGGCTCGTACTGACCGACGGCCGACCGGCCCTGCTGGACTCCGCACGGCGCACCGCGGAGTTGCTGAACCGGGACACAGGAGCCGTGACCCAGTCGGCACCGGTGAACCTCGGGCCGGACGACGCCGCACCGGTCAGCGGCTCCCCGCAGGAGAGCAGGCTGCTGGTCTCGGCGGGTTCCCGAGGCCACCTTCTGGTCTGCGACCTCGGCGCCCAGGAATGCACACCGGTCGTGCTCGCTCCGGGACCGGTGGATCTCGGTCCGCCGGTGGAGGTCGGCGACCGCGCGATGGTGCCCGACTACACGACCGGACGGGTGTGGGTCGTCGACCTCGTCGCGATGCGCCCGGTGGCCGAACGACGGCTGTTCGACTCGCCACGCCGGTTCGACCTGCTCGTCCGGGACGGCATCGTCTTCTACAACGACCCGAACACCGAGCAGGCCGGTGTGCTCGACCTCGACGGCCGGGTGCGGCCGATCACCAAGTACGACCGCGCCGCCCCTGGCCAGGGCCCCAGTGGCGCGCCGACGCAACCCTCGCCCGGCGGACCACACGACAATGCACTGCCCGGCGTTGGCGCTGGGGGCACGCATGCCGGTCCACCCAACGACATCCCCACAGGACCACGCGACAACGTGCCGCCCGTTGCCGGACCCGGGGACACCCGGACCGGAACACCGGACGACACCACGGTGTCCATTGTGGTCAGCCCGGGTAACCGGGGCGTCGTGGCAGCGGAGTTCCGGTTCACCGTGGTGACGGCAGGCGCCGCTCGCGCCACCGAGGCCCAGTGGACCTTCGGCGACGGCACAGCGGCGACCGGTACGGCCGCGCGCCACCGTTGGAGTCGCCCCGGTACCTTTCCGGTCGGCGTCACCGTCCAACTCAGCACAGGACGACAGGCGACTGCCGCCGCCGAGGTCGTGATCGACTTGCCGAGCGCCCCGCCCCGCATCGTGCGGCTCGTCGTGGAGCCTGAGGCGCCCCGCGTCGGTCAGCAGGTGCACTTCAGCGCTGAGGTGACCGGCCAGAGCCCCCGGACGTGGGCGTGGACCGTGACCAGCAACCGGGGCGTCGTGACCACTTCGACAGCGCAACGGTTCCCGCACGTCTTCGACGGCACGGGCAGCTATACCGTGACTCTCACGGTGACCGGCGAGGCTGGCTCGGACCGGCAGTCCAGGCCGATCACCGTGACGCCGCCACCGCGTGAGGCGAAATGCGGAGACACCCTCACGACCGATGCCATCCTGACCAAGGACCTGATCTGCCCGCAGGAGGTGGGCCTGACGATCGCCGCCAGCAACGTGACCCTCGACCTCGGCGGCCGTACCCTCTCGACGGACGCGCCCACGAAGACCAGCAAGGGAATCGTCGTGGAGGGCGACGGAACCTTGTCGAACATCACCATTCGCAACGGCACGGTCGCCAAGTTCGTCACCAGCATCCGAATGACCGACGCGAGCGACGTCACCATCGCCAACGCGACCATGCTCACGCCACCTGCGGAACAGGCTGGGTATGGCATCCGGGGAGACAAGGTGCGCGGAGCACAGATCCGCAATGTCAGCATAGACAGCTTCGGTATATTTCGTTTTCGCTACGGATCGTCGGTCACCATCGTGGGATCAACTCTGATGGGAAGCGAGCAGTTTTCAGTGGGTGGCGTCCCGACATGCGAATTGGACACTTCCTGCGTTATTCAGAGAAGCAGTCTGCGCACCAACATAATCTCCTGTGATGTGCACAATGAAAATGGGAACACGTCGATCACCATCACCGAGAGCGACGTCACAGCCCAACAATTGTTTGGCCTCTGCGCAGCAACAATAAAGAACAGCACATGGAAGAAGCTTGGAAACATTTTCGTCATCAGCGTGACGTTAGCGAACAACACGTTCCTACAACAGCATTATACACAGGTTTCATTCGGCCAATTTGCCATCATCAACAACGTGTTCGACGGGTCGGCAAACTCGCCGGAGAAACGATCTTCAGGGCTGAAGATCATCCGCAGTGCACACGGAACGCTGACAAGGAACACGTTCTTTCGTCACAGGGGCCACGGTGTTGAAGTTGCGGATCAGACTCAGGGGCCGCGCACTATCGAGATTTCCGAGAATGTGTTCGAATCCAACGGCGAACGTTTTTCCGGGCGAGATGGCCTACACATTGACAACGTCCCGCCGGGAGTACTTGTCACGGTGACCAACAATCACACCAAGAACAACTTGGAATACGGCATCAACGCAAATCCCGGGAGCGTGAAGGACGGCGGCGGGAACACCTCATTGGGAAACCCGAAGGGGTGTCGTGGTGTGTTCTGCCCGTGACGCGGCGGCACAGGGTGGAGCGGAGTCGGCACCAGACGGCAGAAGCGCCCGCTCCTCGGGCGTGTAGTCCCGATTGTTGATCCGGCACAGATGCCCCAGCCAGCGCTCGAAGTTCATGTCGATCAACTGCGGCCCGAACTCGGTGACGGCGACCAGAGTGCCAGCGTACGACGACCATCCAGCCGGTTGACCCGGCGAGCGCACGGTCGCCATGTGACCGCGGGCGTCGAGCCCCCAGACCTGCAACTCGCCGTTGCCGGAACCGGTGATCAGCTTGCCGTCCGGAGCGAAGGCCACCGGTGACACGTCACCGGGCAGGGGAATGGTGCGGGATTCGGCGCTTCGGTCAGGGCTCCAGAGCACGAGTTGTCCAGCAGGCGCGAAGTGTGCGGCAACACGGAGTGCGGCAGAATCGATCACGACAGCCGGATGCGAGTTGTCCGGTCCTTGGTGGAAGGTTCGTACGGCGGCCTTCCGAATCAGGTCCCATATCTCGAATCCACCACTGGACACGACGAGCACCTCATGCGGGTTGGCGGGCCACCTGATCGTCCTCCCCCAGTTGCCCCTGCGGGTGCCGAACCCGTACGGTCCGCAGTTTTCGCCGAGAAGCTCTCCGGTACTGGGTCGCCACCGAGTACACACCTCGTCCATCACCACGGCCACGTCGTCGTCCGTCAGCGGCAGGATTGAGAAATCGACCCCGAAGTAGTTCACTTTGAGGCGGTCGTAGGCGGTCGGCAGCGCAATCCGCCGTCGCACGGTGAAATCAGGGACGGAAATCACTATCACCTCAGTCGACTTGCCCAAAACGAGCAGATACCGCCCGTCAGCGGTGAAGATCGGCGGAGGAGACTGCACCACCTCCAGGGTTTCCGCTCCACCCGTGATCATCCGACGGGTGTCCGACTCGAAAGCCAGCAGCCCGAACTGATCAGTTGTGGTTATCAGCCGACCATCCGGACTCAGCGCAGTGGACCCGGGCACTTTCGACGGGGTGAATGGAGGAAGGTCGCCAGCGGGGCCCGCTGCGCGTAGCCGAAGCAGCGCACCGGTGTCGAACGCGAAGACGGTCGGTGGGGCCGACTCGTTTCCGAGCGCGATGATGTTCTCCACATGACGTTCGCCCGTCCGCCGGTCAGTTGGTCGGCTCCGGAGCGAGTAGGACTTGCCCGTTTGCAGATCGACGAGTTGGATCTGCTGGAAGGAGTGCTCGGGAGAACCGAGGCGAAACACCGCGTACCTTCCGCTCAGGTCCGTGATGTCGGCGGCGTCAGTGCCGGGGCACTCGAGTACCGCCCGGGTGAAACGAACCGCGCCGGTCGTGGCGTCCCGAACCGAGAGCCGGGCGTTCTGGCATTCGACGAACACACCGTCCCGCGTGACGAAGTCAGCGGGAACCTCCCGCAGCACTGCGCCCGATGCGAAATCACGGAGCACGTTGCGGCGCGTTCCGTCGACACCGTGCTCTCCGAACCAGGCACTCGTGCCGTTCGGCGCCACTTGGCGCACGGAGACGTCCCGCAGCGCGCGTGGCGGTGCGACGCCGTGCGCTACAGGCTGGCGTTGTGCCACGTCCCATATCTCGACCAAGTTCGATCCCACGTTCGTCTGCTTCAGCGTGACGACGAGCGTGCTTCCGTCCAGTGCGAAATCCGCGCTCCGTGCCTGGACAGGGTCCACGCCCTCGCGCGGCCCCGCTTGGCGCAACGCCACCGGTGCGCCGCGAGACCCGATGTCCCACAGGGTGATGCCGCCGTCACCCGTCACCGCGGCAAGCCACCGGCCGTCCGGGCTCAACGTGAGCCGGTACAGGTTGGAGATAGTGGCCAGGAACCAGCGTTGCGGCGCTCGGTCGAGCAGACCGGTCCACAGCGTGATCCGGCCGTCCGGCCCGGCCACCGCGACCACCTGGCCGTCGACCGTGCCAGCGGTCATGGCGACCGGCCCTTCCCAAAGGCCGCTGCGGATCTCTTCGACGTCGATGTTCCTGAGGTAGTGCTGTAACAAGGCGGCGTACGCGTCCCGGTTGTCCGGGTCGTGGCGCCACGCCGCCTGTGCGAACTGCAGGGCCGCCAACGGGTCGGTCTCAGCACGCCGGGCAGCCTCTTGTCCCAGTGTCACGGCCGCCGCTCGGCGGAGTTGTTCCGTGAGTTCGTCGTTCTGGTTCGCCGCGATCACCGCGGCCACCCCCGCCACGAGCGCGAGCGTCGCGATCAGCGCTGTGATCGCCCACCATCGGCGCACTCCACGCCGTTGACGGGCCCGGCTGGCGACGACATAGTCCCGTTCTCCGTCGGTGAGCCCGGTGGGTCGTTCGGCCAGCCAGTCCTCGGCCGTGGCCAGTGCCGCACCACGCAGCAGCGTCTCGGGGTCGTTGTCCGATCGACGCCATTGGCCCAACGCGGTCCTGAGTTGCTCCTGCCAGGACCGGAAGTCCCTTGCCGCGACGAGCCAGTCGCGCAGTTGCCGCCACTGCTCGATGAGTGCCTCGTGGGCCAGTGCGACGACCTCCGGGTGACCGGGATCCTGGCGGATCACGACCAGCCGGTGCGCGGCGAGCTTGCGTGTGAGGGCCTGCGCCTCGGCGTCGAGTTGGTCGAGCCGGGCCGGGGTGAGGGTGAAGGCGTCGTGCTCGTCGGGACGGGCCAACTGGACCAGCAGGGCCTCGGCCAGCCGTTGCTCGTTCGGCAGGAGTTGCTCGGTGTAGACCTCCTGTGCGTAGGCGGCCAGTGCTCCCGCCACCCCGCCTTGGTCGTCGTACGCCTGGTGGGTCAGCATTTCCCCTTGCCGGGATTCCCACAGCAGAGTCAGCACGAACTCCACCAACGGCAGTTGGCCGGGTGCGTCCGCGGCATCGGCGAGGATCCGGTCGACCAGCCCTGGTTCGAAGGACGCCAGCGGCAGGTCGGCTGGTCCGGCGACGGCGATCCGCAGCTCAGCCTGCGCCATCCGGGGCACCGCGACCATGCGCAGCACCGGCGCCACTTCGGGGGTGAGTACCTCGTCGACGTCCGCCGACCGCGCGGTGAACAGGGCGCACAGCGCGGGTGGCTCGGCTGGCCCCGCCCGAACCAGCCTGGCGACCAGGTCGAGCAGTTCCCGCGCGGTCGCCGGGTCGGTCGCGACCAGTTCCTCGAACTGGTCCACGAACAGCACCAGCCGCCCCACCGCGTCGACGACCACGCTGGCCAGCGACGGAATCCGTTCGGCGGTCAGTCCGGCGGTCGGCTCCGTTCCCACGACCGGGCCGAGCGCGTGCGCCAGCAGCTCCGCCGGTTCGATGCCGGGGGTGGGCCGGAACACCGCCACGGCCGCGTCCTGCTGGCGTAGCAACGGAAGGATGCCTGCTCGAACCAGCGAGGACTTCCCGCTCCCGGACGCTCCCACCACCATGACCAAGCCGTGCCGCTCCAGTTCTGTGCTCAACTGGCGGACCTGCTTGTCGCGGCCGTGGAACAAGGCTGCGTCCTGCTCCTGGAACGGCCGCAGGCCGCGGTAGGGGCAACCGGGCCGGGCCGCGCGCAACAGTTCCGGATCCGGTGTCGGGACGGCATCGCTGGAAGCGTGCGCCCGCAGCAGCGTGACCAGCGCGTTGGCGTGAATCTCCCGCACACCGACGTAACGGGACTGAGTCAAGTCCGCAGGCGGGGTGTGGTCTGTCCGCGGGAAACCGAGGAACCCGCCGTAGGCCGTGGTGGCGCGGCGGAACTCAGCCTGCCGATCAGCCGTGGATGAGACGAGTGGGGCGAGTGGTTGGTCGACGAGAGCACGGAACAAACCGGCGACGCGGTCATCGGTCAGGGTGTACAACCCGCGTAGCCAGTCCCCGACTTCCCGGCTGACCAGCAGCAGACGCGCCGGTTGCGCGGTGGCCGCGCGCGTCGACAACGCTGTGGCGACGGCTTGGACCTGCGAGACTTGGGTTTCGGCGTCGTCGACGACCAGCAGCAGCGGGCTGTTGATCTCGCCCACCGCGGCCAGATCGGTTTCGGCAGCCCGGTCATGGACGATCCCCGCGACCCACCCGCGTTCGGCGAGCTCCTGGCACAGGCGCAGCGCGAGGCGGGTCTTGCCCTGTCCGGTCGGGCCGGTCATCAGCCGAGCGGACACCAGGTCCGGCGCGTCGATCCAGGCGACCAGGTCGGCGAGCTCGGTGTCCCTGCCCGCGAAGGGCACGATCTCGTGCTCGGCCCGTAACCAGGTGCTGGGCAACGAACTCCGGTTCGGCGGCCGAACCGGGGTGACGATCCGGGTGAGGGCGAGGTCGGGTATCAGCCCGGCGAGCTCACCGACCAGCCGATCGAGGTCCTGCGCGTCGTTGCGGTGGCTCAGCCGCAGGTACTGGGACCGGGCCAGTGCGGCGATGTCAGCGGGGAGATCCGCCTCGGCCATCGGCGACATGTGATCGAGGAACACCGGGATGACCCGTAGGCCGTGGCGGAACGCCTCGGCGATCTCGGTGTGGACCCCGTCGCGGGAGTTCCCGGCATCCCGCCAGCGGGATCCGATGACGGTCAGCAGAACGTCGCACTGGACGAGGCTCTCGTGCACGGTCCGAACGGAGTCCTCGCCGGGGCGGATCGACCGGCTGGCCAGGAAGACGTGCTCGTCGCCGAAGCGAGCGGAGAGCTCTCTCGCGATCAGTGTCGCGGCCCAGTCCCCGTCCCCCGCACGGAAGTTGACGAACACTCCGCCCATATGGTCCCCTGCCTCCTCAACGTGTCGAGGTTGGCAGCAGTGCCCCATAATGGCAAGGGGAGTGGCTGTGTGGGTGGGGTGTTCATCAACTACCGCACCGGGGACGGGGACTGGGTCGCGACATTGCTCGCACGTGAGTTGTCGGCCCGCATCGGTTCTGCGAATGTTTTCTTCGCCAGCAGGTCGATTGGAGTCGGGCAGGATTTCGTCACGCAGATCCTCGGCCGGCTCCGCGAATGCGAGGTGATGCTGGCCGTCATCGGCGCGCGGTGGCTCGATGCCACCGACCGGCACGGTTCCCGGCGGCTGAGCAATCCGGCTGACTGGGTGCGCAAGGAGATCGCCGAGGCGTTCCGCCACGGACTGCGAGTGATACCGGTATTCCTTGACACCACAGCCTCTCCGGCCACGGCCGACCTGCCCGACGACCTCGGAGCCCTGGCTAGTTGCCCCGCCTTGCGCCTGCGCCATGGTGACGACGGTGACCTCGCCCGCCTGCTCGACGAGGTCGTCGCCCTTGCCCGTCAGCCACCGTCCGAGGACACCATCCACCGGGTCGCCAGCCAGACGCTCGCCGAACTCGACGAGTCCCGTTACCCGGTTTCCGTTCCACGACCACCGGACAGTGAGGCACCTGCCGCACTGGAGGATCGGCTTGCCCGCTACGCCCGGGACATGACGCGGTTGCTGCGCCTGACCGCCACAGGCGGCTACCTCGGCGGAGGCCCGCACAAGCAGTGGATCGGGGTTCTCGATCGATTTCTGAACCGCCGAGACGAGGCGCCGCCTGCCGACGGCTGTCGCCCGTGGCTGGCCGCCGAACTGTACCCGGCCCTGTTGTTGAGTTATACGATCGGAATCTCGGGCATAGCCGCTGGGCACGACGACCTGGCGTACCGGCAACTCGCGCTCGCGAAGGCCCACGGGCCCACACAGAAGGAACGGTCCGCGCTCCGAGTTCTCGCGCTGCGCCTCGTGGTCGACCCGCAGTACGCCACAGCCTTCCCGAAATGGCGGGGAACGCGCCACCACCACGCGTTGAGCGTGCATTTACGCCAGGAGTTGCATCCGATCTTCCACCACCTGGTGGGCGACCGTGCGTACGAACTCGCTTTCGAGGAGTACGAGTACCTTCGCAGCCTGCTGGAACTGCACAGCATGGCCTTCACCTCGCTCGGCGAGTTCGCCTTCCACCAGGATCAGGGCACCACCACGGTGGCCGAACGGATGAGCACCCGGCTGACGTCGGACTCCGTGCTGCTACGAGCAGGCGCTTTCGACGGCGACGCGGCCAAAGCGGCGGCGGCCAGGCATCAGCTCGCCGTCGCCATCCGCGGCCGGTACCGGTGAAAGGTTCACTGCGGCACCAGCTTGTTCCACGCCATCGCGAACCTCGCACAGCTCGACGCCCGGACGGCGATCAGTTCTCTCGGTGGGACCACCACCTTCGCGGACTCGTCACTCACCTGGACCAGTCCGGCGGTGAGGAATCGCGGCCGCAGCGCGGCCATCAGCTCGAGGTGCCCGGCGGTCACCTGTCCGGTGACGATCGCGATGGCGGCCTGGTCGCCATGGGCCACGACGACGCGAACGATGTCGACCAGAGCGGACAGGCCGCGATCGGCCGCGGAGCATCTCACGACGGACAACTGGTCGAGTGGAGCTGTTGCCGTGTCATGCCATTGGATCGCCTGATCGTCGCCGTCGACAAGGTCACCGGTGGTTCGGAGGGCGACAGGGAACCCTGACCGGCTGGCGGCCACGCAGAACGAGGCGGCGATCCGCACTGCCTCGTCGAACGATCCGCGGCCGTACGGTCCGGCGCTGGTGTCGAGGAAGATCAGCTGCCGTGGCTCGTCGGGCACGACGTTGTGCCGGACCACGAGAGTCCCGGTTCGTGCCGTGGACTTCCAGTCGATCAGGCGCCAGTCGTCGCCGGGTTCGTACTCGCGCAGACTGTGGAAGGCAGCACCGCCCTGCACGGATCTGCTCGACGTGCGTCCTTCCACGTCCCGTGGGCCGCCGAGGGGAACGGGGGCGACGCGGTGCACTCGCGGGTGCACGTACAACACCGACTCGCCACCGCAGGACCGTCCGATGTGGAGCAGTCGGAACGGGTCGGCGTGGCCGATCGTGAGCGCGGGGATCACATGGCGGCCACGACCAGCGGGCGGCAACGGGTACTCGACCTGGTCGCTGCTCCTCGCGGCCAGGCTCGGCAACGGCACACGGACCTCAACGCCCGCGATCGTCTCGATCGCCACCAGCGGAGGACTGCGCCGCGACCCGGCATTCGTCACCGTCAGCACCCCGCGGGCAGGGTCTCCTTCGACCACCCGCCGCGGGCGGATGTCCCGCACGGCGGTGAGCCTCGGACGCGCCACCACCCAGATCGCGGCAACCAGGAACGCCGCGACCCCAGCCAGGCCGAACATGACCAGTTCGGGGTAGTCGGCCAGGATGCCGCCCGCCAACAGGGTGATCGTGCACACCGCGGTGGCGACACCGTTCTTGGTGACCACCCGCTCACCCACGCCCGCGCGACCGGGGAACCGGTGCGCTCGCCAGTATGTCCTCCACGAGCGCCTCGGTGGTCTGCTTCTGGACCTTGGCTTCCGGCGTCAGCAGGATTCGGTGGCCCAACACGGGTACCGCGACCGCTTTCACGTCATCGGACGTGACGAACGACCGGCCCATGGAGATCGCATACGCCTGCGACGCGACGGCAAGGGCGATGCTGCCTCGAGGGCTGACGCCCAGCCTGACGTCCTGGTGGTTGCGGGTCGCCCGCGTGATGGTTCCGACGTAGCGCCGCAGTTCCTCGGACACGTGGAGTTCCTGAGCCGCCTTGATCATGAGGCGGAGATCGTCGAGTTCCATCACCGACGCCGACTCCTCGGGACGGCGGCGAGCGATGCCGTCGGCGATGATGACCGCCTCGTCTTCCAGTGTGTCGGGGTAGCCGACGGTGATCCGCATCAGGAACCGGTCGAGCTGGGCCTCCGGCAGGGTGAACGTGCCCTGGTGCTCGACGGGGTTCTGCGTGGCGACGCACAGAAACGGATCCGGTACCCCGCGCGGAACACCGTCCACGGTGACCTGCCGTTCGGCCATGACCTCCAGCAGTGCCGACTGGGTCTTCGGGGAGGCCCGGTTGATCTCGTCCCCCAGCAGGATGTTCGCGAACACAGGTCCCTGCCGGAACTCGAAGACGCCCCGGGTCTGGTCGTAGATCTGCACACCGGTGACATCCGACGGCAGCAGGTCGGGGGTGAACTGGATCCGCTTCACCGTCGCACCGGCGATCGACTGGGCGATCACCTTGGCCAGCGACGTCTTGGCCACGCCGGGGACGTCCTCGATCAACAGATGCCCCCGGGCGAGCAGACACACCACCGCGAGGTGAACGACACGGGGCTTGCCGCGGATGAAATCGTCGATGTTCCGGCACAGCTCTTGGAACTGCCGTTGGAAGATGACCTCATCGGGCACTGATGCCCCCTGTCCTCGCAGTTTCGCGGTTCAGCAACAGTCTGGACCACTCGCGCGAAATTGCGCCCTGGTTCCCCTGACCGGTCGACGCACGACCTTTTCCGGGCCACGAACACAGTGGGCGGCGGGAGGGATGTGGCCGTGCGGCAGTGGAGATCACAGCGGGGACTGGTCTCCACTGCCGCAAGCACCCCCTGCGGAGTTTTGCCGGAACACCCGGCAAGCCCCCTTTGCAATGCCCCACCAGCATGGACCTGTGTTGCCCGCGCGGAGCAGGGGGTTCCTGTCGCCTGGCCGCGCAGACGACGGGAGACGCGTGGAAATCGCGCGAACGGTGGTCGGCATCCGGAGAAAGCTAGGCCACGGCGACCGTTGCTTAGTAGCCTGGCACGGTTACGGCAGCGGGCCATAGGGCGCCTCGTCGGCATTCTGCACAATGCGCCAATTGGCATGCTGTCGGAGCGCAGGCCGAAGCGTAGGGGAGTGCGCATGTCAGAGCAGCAGCCGGACGCTTTTGGTGCGGAACTGCGAAGCCGCCGGATGACCGCCGGTTTGTCGCTGTCGATGCTGGCCAAGCGGGTTCACTACAGCAAGGGTTATCTGGGCAAGATCGAAACGGGGAACAGATTCCCGAGCATCGATCTCGCGCGGCGCTGCGACGCGATCCTTGATGCGGGCGGCCATCTGGTTGGTCTGGTCGACCAGGCCCAGCCGCCGAGTCCACCGCCAGTCGTCGCCGACCACGACGGCGAAGTGTGGGTGATGAGCATGGCGCCGGATGGATCCAGTTGGCTGACGCCGGTGCCGCGGCGCGAGGCGCTCGCGACAGGTTCGGCATCGTTGTTGGGACTGCACTTCGGCTCGCACGGCATGACAGCGGCAGCCGAGCAGGAGTCCACAGTGGCGGTGTTTCGTTCGCTGTTCGAACAGGTCCGGCGGCTGGGGCAGACCACCAGCCCCAGCGTGGTGCTGCCCACCGTGATCGCCCAGACCCACACCCTGCGTGGCCTGGCCACCGCTGCGCCCGCGACCACCCGTGACGACCTGCTTGGCCTGGCCGCCCGCTACGCCGAGTACGCCGGATGGATGGCCCAGGAAGCCGGTGACGAGCGGGGCGCGTTGTGGTGGACACACCACGCGGTGGAACTCGGGACCGCCGCCGGTGACACCCAACTGGCCCAGTACGCCCTGATTCGGCAGGCGTTGATCACGCTGTACCGCGAAGATGCCGCAGGCACTGTCGACTTGGCCCAACAGGCACAGGCTGACCCGCGAACATCGCCTCGCGTCCGTGGCCTTGCCGCGTTGCGGGAGGCGCAGGGTCACGCGCTGGCTTGCGACTACGACCAGTGTCAGCGGGCGCTTGATCATGCGACGGGGTTGCTGGAAAAGAGCAAGGACAACGCTTCCGACGGAATGGTGATCGGCTCCGCGTCGGTGACCGGAGGTGACTTGAGCAGCCTGGTGGCGGGCTGGTGCATGCACGATCTCGGCCATTCCCGGCAAGCGGTGGCCATCCTCGACCGGCAACTGGCGTCCCTGCCCGGTAACGCTCGGCGTGCGCATGCCCGTTTCGGCGCACGCCGAGCGTTGGCGTATGCCGCCGCAGGGGAAGTCGATCATGCCTGTGCATTGGCAGGTGAGATCCTTGATGTCGCTGAAGTGGTCGACTCGGCGACTGTTCGGCAGGACCTGCGCCGACTGGCCCGTATGCTCGTCCGCTGGCACACCCACAGCTCCGTGCGTGACGTGCTGCCCCAGCTGAATGCGGCGCTCCGCACGCGAATGCCTTAGCCTGGATCCGCCGAACACCCCCAACGAACTTCCGATCGCAACCACTGAGCCCGGACTTGCCAAAACGACACCGAGCTATTCGCTCATGCGAACAGCGAGACGGGCTCCGCCCAGTCGTCATCGGGGCGACGGTCCACGCGAAGCTTGTGCTCGGGGTGCCCGGCGGCCCTCAGTTGCGCCACATCCGACAGTCGATCAGCGCAACGGCGTGGATCACATAGTGGTCGCCCGTATCCAGAACCACGAGCCGCAGCACATTCATCTCACCCGGGCCTCGGCGTCCGGTTGCCGACCCGATCTCGACCTCGATTTCCATGGCCGGATGGCGCATGCCAGCCGGGGATGTCAGCACGGTCTCCTGCGGAGTTTCATAACGCGTCATCGCCTCTGGCGACCAGGTCTTCCCGACGAGCTGATGCGCGTGTTCCCACAGCACCGAATGCATATCCAGCTCGTCGTTCGAGAGGATGAGAGAGGTGGCGACCACTCGACGACAGGCCAAGTCGTCACTGGAGATCATCACAGCCGGCGGATCGGCGTTCGTCGCCGTAGGCGTGGTACGGCCGTGTTTTTCCTGCGTTCTCGCCAGGACCAACGCCGCCGTCAGGCCGGCGAGTACCGCAGTCACCACCAGGCCGACGACCAGCCAGACCCTGTTCCCCCGGCTGTCTGCTCGATGATGCATGTGTATGTTGCCGTGCATCGCGCCGACCTGCGCAACCGCACGCGCACTGCCGCTGAAGTCGTTGTCGATCTCCTCTCCGACCCTGCCGGATCTCGATTGCCGATCATCCGCCACAGCGAACACCCCTCAACTTCATTGTTCGCCTTCGGCGAGCATGTCACCGGTATAGAGACGGAAGCTGAGAACAGACACAAGGTCAACCTGAGACTCTCCCAAGAAGCGCGGGGCGCTCGTTCAGGGGGCAATTGTCGAACCAGTTCTCGGCGTCATGCGGTCATCACCATCACTCGATGGTGTGGCACGTCCGTTCGAGACGGAGAGCCTTGTTGAGTGAGCTGACGGCTTCATGAAACCTGGATGGCAAAGGCCGAGGAGGCAGCACGTGGCGGGTGACGGCAAGGTTCTGCGCGTCAGGAATGTCGCCTATTCGTACGGGCGGAATCGGGTCCTGCGTGATGTCAACTTCGAACTGACCGCCACGTCCGTGGTGGGCGTGGTCGGTGAGAACGGTGCGGGAAAGTCGACGTTGCTGCGCGTTCTCACCGGCGACCTTCCGCTGCGGCACGGCGTTGTCGAGTGGACGGGCAGCATCGCCTACTGCCCGCAGCAACCGGTGCTCAATCCCGCCTTCACGGTGGCGCAACACCTGGAGTTCTTCCGGGTCGCCTACGGGCTGGCGGATCTGCGGTGGGCCGAGGAGATCATGGACGTGCTGCGGTTCCGCCGGTTTCTGGATCACCGCGTCGGCGCGCTCAGCGGAGGTAGCCGGCAGAAGCTCAACCTGACGCTGACGTTGATGTGCGATCCCGGGATCCTGTTGCTCGACGAGCCGTACCAGGGTTTCGACTGGGAGACCTACCTGCGGTTCTGGGAACTGACCGCGGTGCTGCGTGACCGTGGCCGCACAGTGCTGATCGTGTCACACCTTGCCCATGACACCGCTCATTTGACCGAACTGTACCGTTTGGACAGTGGTGTTCTCACTCGGGACGATCGCGTCGGAGGTCGGGCGGCCTGATGTCTCGCTCAGGAACATATGTCACCACCGCGATACGGATGGCGCTGATCGAGATAGCACGCAACAGGATGGCGCTCGCGCTCGTGGTCCTGTTCATACCCACGTGGATCACGCTGGCTCACCTCGTGTTCAGCGCGCAGCCGATCGGGTTCCGTGTCCGGGCAACCGGCGAGGTGATCACCGCTCCCGCCAACCAGGCCGCGCAGATCACCGGCGCGCTCAACGCCGTGACGCTGATCGTGGGCTTCGCGATGTTCGCCACCACGTTCTCGTCACTGGCGTTCGACCGACGACTGGTCATGGCCGGGTATCCGCGGACGTTCCTGTTGTTGGCCAAGGGCGTCGTGGTAGTGCTCGCGTCAGCGTTGATCGGCGTGTACGCCACGACAGTCATGGGACTGTTCTGGCGGTCCGAGTCGACAACTGCGCTGTGGCTTGGCCTGTTCAGCGCTGCGTTGACGTACGGAGCGATCGGGATGGTGCTCGGTTCGCTGCTGCGCACCGAACTCGCGGGGATGTTCACGATCATCATGATCAGTCTCGTGGATCTGGGACTGCAGAGCCCGTTGTCCAACCCCGCCGCCGACAGCCCGTCGCTTCGGTACCTGCCTTCGTACGGAGCGGTGCAGGCCAGTGTCTCGGCTGGGTTCGCCGACAACCCCGCACTGGGACACATCGGTCTGCAGTTGCTCTGGACTGCCGCGTGGGCGGTGATGTGCCTGGTGGTTTTCTCCTGGCACACTCGTGATCGTCGTCGTGCACGAGTCAGCCGGTCTCCGCTAGTGGTCCCGAGCGGTGGCGACGGTCACCGCGTTGCGCAGTAGGCGTTCGCCGACAGGGTGGAAGACACCGGTGTCGAGCAGGGCGAGCGCGGTGGCGCGGCGTTGGGTGATCATCCGTTCGACGGTGGCGCGGGCGCCAGTGGCGTCGAAGACGTCCCGGACCAGCGCGACGCCGTCGGCGTCGAGGTCGGGAGACCCGACCAGGGTGTTCAGCAGGCCGTGCTGCTGGGCATCGGCGTGTCGGCGGGCCAAGGCGAGGAGCACTGTGTTCTTCCCAGCACGCAGGTCGTCTGTGGTCGGCTTGCCGGTGAGCTCCGGGTCGCCGTACACGCCCAGCAGGTCGTCACGCAACTGGAACGCCTCGCCCAGCGCGGTGCCGAGCTCGGTGCCCGCCTCCAACTGCCGGTGGTTGGCGTCGGCCAGCAGAAGCCCCAGCCGCAAAGGATGGGTCACGGTGTACATGGCGGTCTTGTAGCGGGTGATGAGCATGGCCTGTTCCACGCTGGTCGCGGCTGTGCCCGCGGTGAGCAGATCCAGGTGTTGCCCGGCCACGGTGTCGGTACTCATGGCGTTGAACACCTGCCACGCCGCCGCAGACTGCTCGGCGGTGAGGTCCGCGGTGCGGATCAGCTCGTGGGACCAGCCCAGAGCCATGTCTCCGACCAGAATCGCGATGCTGAGCCCGAACCGGGCAGCGTCGGGATGACTGCGATGGCGGTGCGCGACCAGCCGGTGCAGCGTGGCGTGACCACGGCGGCGGTCACTGTCGTCCATGACATCGTCGTGGATGAGGGCGAAGGCGTGGAACATCTCCAGTGCCCCGGCCACGTTCACCGCGCCCGGCGTCAAGGGGCCGAGTTCCCCGCCGGCGCGCTGACCGCAGGCCAGCAGGAGCGGCCGCATCCGCTTCCCGCCGACGAGGCACTCCCGCAGGAGCACGACAAGGGACCGCAGCCCGGGTGAGTCGGCGGTGCGCTCCTTGTCCGCCAGGAAGCAGGCCAGCCGCTGGTCCACGGCCCGCTGATCGTCGGCCAGCAGCGCGACATCGTTGACATCCAGCACCTCGCCGGGCATCACCAGGGACATGACAACCTCTTTCTCATCGGCCGGACCGGGAGTTGCCTGCGCGTTTGCGGCCGACGCCCTGGAAGACGAAGGCGGTGACGGGGATTGGGAGCATGCGTACCGTTTCGCCTCGCCCGAGCAGCCACCGCGCCAGGTCCACTATGGACGGACGCAGCCCGGTGAGGTGCAGTTCCACCCCGCGCGCACGGCATTCACGCACCAGTTCGGCGCGGTTCACGAACAGGTCAGGGTCGTGGATTCCCGGTGCCATCAGCCTGGGGATGCGTTCGGCGACGGTGACCGCGAGGAACCGGGCGATCGGTGTGTCCGCCAGGGTGTCCAGCACCAGCAAGCCGTCCGGTCGTAGAACGCGGCACGCTTCGGCGACCACTGCGGGCAGGTCGGTGACGTGCTCCAGGATCTCCCCCGCGACCACGACGTCCGCGGCGGCGTCCGCGAACGGGAGCCGGGTCACGTCACCGCGCACCGCCTCCACTCCGTGGTCGGTGGCCTGCCGCAGCGCTGACGGCGAGAGGTCGACGCCGACGTGCCGGTAGCCCTTGCCCGTGAGGTGCGGTGCCAGCAGGCCGCCACCACAGGCCAGGTCGACCAGGACGGCGCCAGGCCGTGGCGCGGGAGGGATGGCGTCACCCCGGACCGCGGCGAGCCAGTGCAATCCGGCGAAGACACCGTGCGGTGACCACCACTGTGTCGCCAGGTCCTCGTACTGCTGCGGGTCATTGCGCGCTCTCACCACCGTTCGTGGCGTGTCGATCTCGGCTCGGCAGAGGGCTTCCCGGGCGATGCGGTCGTAGCGGACCCAGCGCGGCAGCAACGGCCACACGCGACGCACGACCGCCGCGAACACACGCAGCAGTCGTTGGTCGGCGGCGCTGCACCGGATCTTCAAGCGTTCTCGTACAGCTGGATGCAGCGTGCCGCGCGCGATGAACCACAGGAACTTGGCGGCTACAGCAGCGAACGGCCACCACACGAAGTGTGGCAGCCACGGGTGCCGCCAGGTCCGCGGCGCACGCAGGCCCTGTAGCGTCTTTTCCGCCGCCGCCGTGTGGTCAAGCACGTCGGCGCAGGTGCGGTCGAAATACTCGGCGAAGCTTGCCCAGTCCGCAGGCATCACTCGATCGCCCACGCCATAACGGGCGTACCATTGTCGGCTCTCCGCGTACAGCCGTTCCCTCTGTTGTGCGTCCAAAGGATCACCGAACCACTCGGTCATCGGGATCACCGCCTCGAAGAACACGGCATGCGACCAATAGAAGGCATTGGGGTGCAAAGCGTGCCGACGACGTCCGGCGACGTCCACCTCATGAATCGGACGGTGGAAGTCACGGATTCGCCTGGCCTCGTCCACCCCGGCGCGGCAGCCATAGGCGACGCGCAGGATACGGCGCAACGCCCGGTGGGACCGGATCCACGGCTGGGTCACCCACGGCGAATCCGGCCGAACCGCGGCGTCCACCTCCGGGTGCATGACCTGCAGCAGCACTCCACGCAACGCGAACAGCGCCAATCGGCGGTCACCGAGGTATCGCCAGGTCACCGAATCCGGGCCCAGCAGGTCATCGGAGTCCTGTCGCACCGGCACCTCCCTTTCCCTCAGAGATTTCCCCGGCGCTCCTGCTCGCGCTCGATCGCCTCGAACAGGGCCTTGAAGTTGCCCTTGCCGAAGCCGAGCGAGCCGTGCCGTTCGATCAACTCGTAGAACACCGTCGGCCGGTCACCGTTTGACCGTGCTTTCCCCGGCCACGTAGCCGGTCAGGTACGGGCCGGAGTAGCGGGAGCGGTCGATCAGGCTGTGGCGGGTCTCGCCGTACGCCGCGATCGCCGCGATCCGCACTGTGCCGTTCTCGTCGGAGACGTCGTGCGGCTCCTCGAGCACAGTCGCGCCCTGTTCGCGGGCGTGTGCCACGCACTGGTCCACATCGCCGACCTCGAGCGCCAGATCGGTCACGCCGTCGCCGTGCCTGCGGTGGTGGTCGAGCAGCGGGCTGTCCGGCGCCACACCACCGTTGATCACGAACCGGGCCGAACCCGATTTGAGCACATAGGACTTGTAGTCCCGATTGCCGGTCTCCGGTCCGGAGTACGCGACCAGGCTCATTCCGAACGCGACCTGGTAGAACCACGCGGTCTGGGTGGCGTTGCCGACCACGAACACCACCGCGTCGAGGTCGTGGATCACGACCGGATCGGCCACGCCGCCCCTGCGGTCCACCACGGACGGCTCCCCCAGTCGCCGCTCCCGACTGGGCTTGGCCAGCAGCCAGCCGACCACCCACGTCGTGCACACCAGTGACGTGCCGACCGCCACTCCGGCCCACTCCGTGTACTCGCCGTGATTGCCGTACAGCGCCGCGTCGAGCAGCAGGCTGAGCATTGCCGCGCACACACCCGCCGGCAGTTGCATCGATGCCCAGAACGTCACCGCGTTCGCCCTGGCCGGAACCGCCATCGCTCCAGTCACCAGTTGCCGCGAGATCCACAACGGCAACACCGAGGTCAACACCATCGCAGTGGCCACAAGCGGCGGCAACGCCCCGACCAGTCCCAGTGTCACGATCAGGCAGTACGCCACGGCCTGCACGACCATGTACGCGCGCACCAGACGCCGCGGTCCCAACAGGACGGCGACCGTGCGCTTCCCCGTCTTCCGGTCTCCTTCGAAATCGGACAGGTTCATCAGGAACTGGCGCGCCAGCTGGAACAGGAAGATCGGGCACACGACAGCGAACACAGTGGTCGAAAGGCTGTGTGCCTGGAAGTAGTACGAACCCACCGGGGCCAAGCCGTACAACGTGACCGCGGTCGTCAACTCCCCGAGACCACGGTAGTTGAGCCGTACCGGCGGCGCGGTGTAGAACCACGCCAGCGCCAAACCGAGGACAGCCAGGACGCGCAACACCGTGTCGGGCACGACGACGACCAACATCATCGCCGTGAACAGCAGGACGTAGGCGGCGGACACACTCGTCGACGGCTGGACCAGTCCCCGCACCAGCACCCGGCTCCCGCCGGTCCATTCCGTGTGCGACGTGTTCGCCTTGTCCGCCTTGAGGTCGAAGAACTCGTTGCTGTAGTGCGCCATCAAATGCGCACACCACACCCCCAGCAGGGTGATGACGTACCACGTGTAGTTGATCTGATGGCCGTCGTACGCGGCTATGGTGACGCCGAGACCGATGGCCGCCGTGCTCTGCAGGAGGAACTTCGGACGCCCAAGCCGCACGAACGAGCCGAAGCGGGACCACCGGGACCGGTCCGCACCGTCGACCAGGGTGCCAGCAACCGCGCTGCCGCGGACACGATCGCCGCTCGACAGGTAGCTGTTCGTTGCCGCACCCGGCTTGCTCTTCGCGGACTCGGTGTACGGCGGATGTGTTTCGTCGTGCCGCGGCGCGGCCCCCGCCCTCTGCTGCTTTGTGTCCACGCGGGACGGTTCCCCGACGAGCCCCGGGATACTCAAAACAGGCGAGGAATCACCCGAATGTGCGGGTTCCGGTTCGTCAGCGCGGTGTCGCGCATACCGTCCTCACCGATAGTTCGCCAGATCAGGGTGAGGTGCGGAGGAATGATCGGTATCCACCACTGCGGCCGAGCCGACAGGCGGCTCGGCCGCAGGAACGCTCACCACTGTGGTTCTCCGCATGGGGCGGTTCACCTGTGACGTCCGATTTGGACCTCAGCTGACCACCGCCACCACCATCCACCCGGTCGCAGTGGACGTGTCGATGCGGGATCAGTTGCGTCCGTGAATGGTGCGGTGGATCCAGTCGGCGTAGGCGGGCACGCTGGTGTAGAGGCCGGGTCCGTTGGCGCAGGGCACGTCGTTGTCGCCGGGACCGGAGGTGACGCCGATCAGCTCCCACCGGCCGCCCTTGCCGCGCTGGATTTGCGGGCCGCCGGAGTCGCCCATGCACGCCATCGCGTTGGGCTTGCGGCTGATGGTGCACAGCCGGGTCGAATCCGCGTAGCCGGGCGAGCACTCGGACTCCGCCGCGCGGCGGGTGTCGAGCTGCTGGAGCCGTTCCGGGAACTTCACCTTGGTGAGGTCGCCGGTGTCGACCGTCGTGCCGAAGCCGAGCAAACGGGTCGGCGTGCCGGGTCGACCAGGGCGAGCGGCAATGCGGATCGGCCGTTCGGAGACCGGGCGGTCCAGGCGCACCAGCGCGATGTCGTTCTTGTTCGGCTCACCCGGCTGGTAACCCGGGTGGCGCACCATGCGGTCGATCTTGCGCACGGTGCCGCCGGAGGTCCGCCACTTGCTTCCGACGCGCACAGTCCCCTCCGGCACGGCCGGGTTACGCCCCGGGTCGACGCAGTGCGCCGCGGTCACCACCCACTGCGGGTGGATCAACACCGCCCCGCAGACCCCCTTGGCGTTGTTCATCTCGGGCACGACCTCCGGAATGGAGGCCATGAACTCGTAGCGCTCGGTGGAGTTCTTCCCGTTCACCACGGCCTCAGCGGCGCTGGGTACCGCGATCGCGCAAAAAGCTCCCACCAACACGACACCCGCGGCACGAGCCAGGTTGCGGCGCACGGAATCCACTCTCGACATGCTTGTCCTTCGTTCGACGACTTCGGATCGATCGAGTCAAGCATCGCCGTCCGCCACGTCACGCACCATCCGGCCAACACGCCGAACCGCGGTGATGACAGCGCGACCTCGGCGGTAGCGCCCGCGCTACCACTCGGTCGCGGACCCACCAACCGGCGCTCGTGTCACCGGCGAACGGGTTCGTTCGCACAGGGGTGCGACGCGGACCGCACGTGGGATGTGGTGGTCAGGCCTGGGTGGTGGATTGTTCGATGGTGACCAGGGTGGTCAGGCCGCTCACGGTCATCGCGGACATCAGCAGGGGGTTGACGATGAGGTGCAGGTGGTCGGCGTGGGTGAACAGGGCGTTGATCGCACCGCTGTCGAGGTAGTCCACACCGGTCAGGTCGACCACGACGGGCCTGCCGTCGCCGACCGCGGTGGCCAGGGCGGCGCCGAACTCGGCGATGGTGGTCAGATCGATCTCGCCGTGGGCGGTCAGCAGGGGGCGTCCGTCGGGGTGGTGTCCGGTGGTGAGGGTGAGCGGGGCGGTCATGCGGTGATCCTCGCGTACATCTCGACGGTGGTGCCGTTCTCGGTGGGGTGGATGGCGACCTGGTGCATCAGGCCCCGCATCAGCGGGATGCCCCGGCCGCGGCGGCCGACGGCGGTGGCCCGCAGGTCGGGGGTTTTCCAGCTGCCGCTGTCGATGACGGTGATGCGCACGGCGTGGGCCAGTGCGGTCGCGCGCAGCCGGATCACGCCGTTGACGTGGTGGCGGTGGCCGTGTTCGACGGCGTTGGCGCAGGCCTCCCCGGTCGCGATCAGCACATTGGTGGCCTGGTGCGGATCGACGTCGCAGCGGGTCAACCAGTCCCGGACCGCCTCGCGCACCGGGGGCAGCTCGCTGGCCTGCGCGGGGAACTCGACCTGCAACGGTCCCGGCTGGCGGTAGATCAGCACCGCCACGTCGTCCTCGAACCCGCTGTCGGGGGCCAGGCTGGTCATCAGGTGGCTGGCCAACGCGTTCACCGGGATCTCCCGGGCGTCGTGCACGGCGGACGCCGCACGGCTGATGCCCTCGCTCAAGGAGCGGCGGCGCCGCTCGACCAGACCGTCGGTGTAGAGCAGCAACGTCGCCCGCGGCGGCAACGTGACACTGTCCAGGTCACGGGGCCGGTTGATCCGCACGCCGAGCGGGATGCCGTGACCGCCCTCCAGGGTGGTCGTGGTGCCGTCGGCGTGCGCGAGGATCGGCGGCGGGTGTCCCGCGCTGCTGTAGACCAAGTGCCCGGTGGCGGGATCGAGCACGGCGCACAGAACGGTGGCGCAGCGGGCGCCGGGCAGCAGCGCGGCGAACCGATCCAGCCCGGCCAGCGCCTGCGCCGGGTCGCCGTGCTCCAGCAGCAGAGCGCGGCAGGCGCTGCGCAACTGGCCCATCACGGTGGCGGCGGCCAAACCGTGGCCGACACAGTCGCCGACCACGACACCGATCCGCCCCTCCGACAGCGGTACGGTGTCGTACCAGTCGCCGCCGATCTGCAACGGCCGCGACGCGGGCTGGTAGCGGACGGCGAACCCGTCCGGCAACGCGTCCGGGCCGAGGATGGCGTGCTGCAACGCCAGCGCGGTCTCGCGTTGCTGGTCCAGTTCGTAGAGCCGGTGCAGACTCTGGCTCAACCGCCCCGCCAGCACTGAGAGCAGCGCCTGGTCCTCGGGTGAGATCGTCCGGTGCGGCCCCAGGTCGATCCGCACCGCCACGACCCCGTCCAGGTGGGTCATGCTGATCCCCACGCAGCCCGGCAGCTCCACCTGCGGGGTCAACGCCGGCGCCGTGCACATGCCCCGGATCGCGTCCCGTACCGCCGGTGCCAGCTCGGCCCACTCGGTCCGGTCGCTGACCCGGACCACGTCCGGCTCCCCCACGTCGCCCGAGCCGGTGGGTGGGGCCGCGAAGCTCGCGACGGCCACGTGGCGGGCGGACCAGATCCGCTGCAGAGCGATGACCGTCGCAGCCAACGCCTGGGACACGGTGTCGGCCGAGGCCACGTGTTCGGCCAGGGTGGCCAGCGCGGCGTCGCGGCGCGTGGTGTAGTGCTCGGCGGTGACATCACGGATCGTGCCCACGACCAGGTGCTCACCGGTCACGGGGTCCTCGACGCGGCTGAAGGTGGAGCGCAACCAGACCCGGTGCCCGTCGCGATGCGTCGCCGGCACCGTGGCCTCACCGGTGCCCCGCTCGAGCGCTCGCGCGTGTTCCTCCACCACGAGTTGGTAGGCGTGCGGGTCGCCCTTTGGGTCGGGCCACCACGGGTAAGGCTGCGGATACGGGAGCCCGTCGGGGCCGTAGCCGAGGATTGTGGCGAAGGCCGCGTTGATCTCCACGAGTGTGCCGTCGGCGTCGCTGAGGAAGAATCCTTCCTGCAGGGAGTCGACCAGCGCGGTGCGCCACCGGGCGTGCTGGGCCCGCAACCGCGCCAAGCCGATGTTGGCGCGCACTCTGGCCAGCAGATCCGCCGCGGCGAACGGTTTGACCAGGTAGTCATCCGCGCCCGCCTCCAGGCCTTGGACGGAGGCCTCCTGCCCGGCACGGGCCGACAACAGCAACACCGGCACGCTGGCCACCCGGGGGTCCGCCCGCAGCGCGGCGATCAACTCCAGCCCGTCCAGGCGAGGCATCATCACGTCACTGACCACCACGTCGGGTGGATCGGCACGAATCGCCTCCAGCGCCGCTTGGCCGTCGCTGACAATGCGCACCTCGTGCCCCGTGCCGCGCAACAGCCGCGCCAGGTATCCCCGCATGTCCGCGTTGTCGTCCGCGACCAGCACTCGCCCCGCCATCGGCCCGCTCACGAGCGGCGCGGCGACGGGGTGTTCGGTGTCGGCAGGCCCGTCGACACTCGCCGGCCTGCTGAGCTCCGGAGTGGGTTGCCAGCGCAACGCCTCCTGCACAAACGATTCCGCCGTGCCCGGTGCCCCACCATCGTCCTGGCCGGGTTCCTCCACAACGCACTCGGCAGGCAGGTGTGCCCGACCGAACGGCACCTGGATGGTGAACGTCGTGCCCTGATGTTCCCGTGACACCGCGGTGATGCTGCCGCCATGCAGGCCGACGAGTTCTTTCACCAAGGCAAGGCCGATCCCGCTGCCTTCGGTGGAGCGGGACCGGGCGTGCTCGACGCGGTGGAACCGCTCGAACAGGCGCGGCATCTCCGTCTCGGCGATCCCGGTGCCGGTGTCGGCCACTTCCAGCACCACATGGTCTTCGTGGCCGGTCAACCGGATGCTGATGCTGCCGTCGAAGGTGAACTTCACCGCGTTGGACAGCAGGTTCAGGATCACCTTCTCCCACATGTCCCGATCCACGTACACCCGCTGCGGCAAAGCCGGACAGTCCACATCGAACCGCAACCCGGCCTGGTCGACCGCCGAGCGGAACGAGCTGGCCAACTCCAGGGTCACCGCGGCCAGGTCCACCGGTTCGTAGCGCGCCTGCATCCGCCCGGCCTCGATGCGGGAGAAGTCCAGCAACGTGTTCACCAGCTTGCCCAGCCGCAGCCCGTTGCGGTGGATGACCTCCACGTCCTCCCGCACGGACGCCGGCGGGTGGGCATCCGGATCGGACATCCATGCGCGCAACTGCTGCACCGGACCGGTGATCAACGACAACGGCGTACGGAACTCGTGGCTGACGTTGGAGAAGAACGTGGTCTTGGCGCGGTCCAACGCGGCCAGCTCATCCGCCCGGCTGCGCTGCGCCTGATAGCTGCGGGCACTCAGGACACCCGCGGCCACGTGCCCGGCGGCCAGTTCCACGAACGCTCGATAAGCCTCATCCAGCGGCCGGTACCGGTTGAGCGCCATCACCATGAACCCCAGCGGTGTCTCACCTTGCTGCCGCAACGGCACCACCATCGCCTGCACAGGCGGCAGTGGCCACTCACCAGTCGGCAACGACTCCCCCGCACCCCGGTCGAGCTGCACCAGTCGCGTCACGCCGGCCCGCACCGCCGCGTCCAGCCACACCTCGACGCTCCCAGCCACCGCATCGACCGGGCCGGTCACACCACTGGACGCGGCCAACGCCGGGCTGCCGGCCTCGTCGAACAAGTAGGTCAGCGTGAACGGCAGATCTCGCTGGTTCCCGCCCAACTGGACACCGGCGAACTCCAGCATCTGCGTCTCGGTCCGGATCACGCTCGGATCCGAACCCAGATCGCGCAGCGTCGCCATCCGGCGTTCGCCGATGACCCGCTCGGTGTCCTCCGTGACCACACACAACATGCCCACCACCGCGCCGTGCTCATCGCGCAGCGGACTGTAGGAGAAGGTGTGATATGTCTCTTCCGGGTAGCCCGCGCGCTCCAGGAACAGCAGCAGTCCCTCGTCCCAGGTCGCGGTACCGATCTCGAGCACCCGGTCGATGCGTGGACCGATGTCCTGCCAGATCTCCTGCCACACCTCGCTGGCCGGGCGTCCCAGCGCCCACGGGTACTTCTGGCCCAGCGTGTCGCGCCGGTAAGCGTCGTTGCAGAAGAACGTCAGCTCCGGGCCCCAGGCCATCCACATGGAAAACCGCGACGACAACAGGATGTTCACCGCGGTCCGCAAGCTTTGCGGCCACCCCTGCGGCGGGCCAAGCGGCGTGCCGGCCCAGTCGACCGCGGCCAGGTCACGACCTACTTCGGCGTCGGCGGCGAAGACGTCCACCCCTGACGTCACGCGAGCCACGACCTCGTCCGAACCGGCCATCGTGCGCCGCCCTTCCCGACCCCGTACCCATCCACCACCAACCCAGCACAGGACGCACCACAGCGCATCCCCAACATGGTGTGTCCTTGGCGGTGCGCGGCATACAGCGCACCGGCCGGGCGCGAGACACCGGCGACCTTCTTGACCGGCGCGCACAACTTAGCAGAACCACCGTCCGCTGCCCGGGAAGCCCACGCGCGACCGAACCGTCGACGTCGACTCGCCAGGGACGACCCCTGACGAGGAAGACGGCCTCGTCGGCACACTGTTGGACCGACGAGGCCGCGGCCCTCCTACACCACATGATGTAAGCAGGCCTACTGCGGAAGTTTCCGAGTTGCCCGCCGATCAAACCAGCACGGATCACCCCATTCGCCGCACGCACCCTCAGCGGTAAGGTGACCTCGGTGGCGTTGAACAGTCAGCGATCATCTCCGAGTTGATCGCACGCTGTTTCCTCCGATGTCAGGAAACAGCGGTAGAAGCTGACTGGTTGGTGGGTGACCCGCGTATGAGCGAATTGCTGGATGACATCAGATCCGCACTGGTCACCTTGACCGCCACACTGGAAACAGCCTCCGGTACCGCGGAGATGCTCGACGCGGTCTGCGCGGAAGCGGTCCGGGTGGTCCCCGGCGCCGACATGGCAAGCATCACCACCATCGACGAGGGTACGGCCCGCACCGCGGCGTACACCGATGCCCGAGCCCTCCAGGTCGACCAAGCTCAGTACGCGCTGGGGCACGGCCCATGCCTGCACGCGGCCACCACCGGCGAAACAGTGCGGCTGTCGCTCGACACCGCCAGCGAGATCTGGCCGGACTTCACCGCCAGCGCCAAACGCATCGGCCTGGGCAGCTACCTCGCCACACCCCTGCGAGTGGACGACCACCTCTCGGGCGCGATCAACCTGTTCGGGTTCGACAACCACGGCTTCGCCGAACTGGACTCCCAGCTACTCACCCTCTACACCACGGTGGTCGTGTTCGGACTCCGCACCACCCGCCGCTACCAACAAGTGCGGGAGCTGGCCGACCACCTCGAAACAGCGATGCGCACCCGCGCGGTGATCGAGCAAGCCAAAGGCATCCTCATGGCAACCCACAAGATCACCGACGAGATGGCGATCCAGCGCCTGATCACCCACTCCCAGGACACCAACACCAAACTCCGGCACGTCGCCGCCGACTTCGTCCGCAAAGCCGCCTCCACCGACGCACCCACTCGTCCACCGAGCAGTGGCGACACGACGTAGAGGTGTGACGCCACCGCTGCATGGTCCGATCGGCCGGATCAGGACATCCGGGTCAGGCTCGACATCCAGCAGGATAGTCCACAGTAGACTGTGCTTTCATCGCTGTCACGCCGTCACTGTGCGCGACCTCCGCGCGCCGATCCCGGTGCCGTGATTGGTGATGGCGTTGAAAGGGTACTTCTCGCGCAGATCGATTCGGATGGCGAGCAGCCCGCGGCAGGAAGAACACTATGAGTGAGCAGTTGACCTTCGGGGTCGAGGAGGAGTTCTTCGTCGTGGACCGCCGTGGTCGGCTGTCCCGGCACGCGGCCGCTCTCGTCGACGCCGCGGACGAGCACGAGGGCGAGCTACAGACGGAACTCAACCGATCCCAGGCGGAACTCGCCACCGGCGTCTGCCAGACACATCAGGAACTGCTCGGACAGCTCAACGACCTGCGCACCGGCCTGGCCACAGCCGGTCAACGGCGAGGCCTGCGGGTGGTTCCCAGCGGCGCGGCGCTGGTCGCCGAGTCCGACCCGCCCGGTATCACACCGAATCCCCGCTACCAACGAATGGCCGACCACTTCGGTGCCGTGGCCGAACAAGTCACGACGTGTGGCTGTCACGTGCACATCGGGATACCGGACAAGGAAGCCGGTGTCCGGGTGATCAACCACGTCCGGCCCTGGCTGCCGCTCCTGCTCGCCCTGACCGCGAACTCACCGATCGAAGCAGGCGCCGACACCGGCTACGCGAGCTGGCGGTACCGGCAATGGACACAATGGCCCTCGGCCGGGCCGCCGCCCCGGTTCTCCTCGCACGACCACTACCAGTCCATCGTGGACGGGTGCCTCGCGTCCGGGGCGATCCTGGACCGGGCGATGGTCTACTGGGACATCAGGCTCTCCGACGCCCACCCCACGGTGGAGTTCCGCGTCAGCGACGTCGCCGCGACCGCGCAGGAGGCGGTCCTGCTCGCGGTGCTCATCCGAGCCCTCACCCACGCCGCGCTGAACGCCACAACGCCCGCACCGGAGCTGTCGAACGAGATCCTGCGAGCACGGCTGTGGCGGGCGTCTCGAGACGGCTTCACCGGCCACTGTCCCCATCCCCTGCACGGCGACGCCGTTCCTACCCATGTGCTGGTGTCCGACCTGCTGCTTGACCTCGCGCCGATCCTGCGCGAGAACGGTGACTACGACTTCGCGTGCGAGCAAGCCGCGCTTTTAGCCGTTCGCGGGGGCGGGGCAGACCGCCAACGACAGACGCTCGAACACAGCGGCCAAGCCGAGGATGTCGTGAGCATGCTCGCCGTCGGCTACGTGGACAACCGGGCGACCATGGACGCTCCACGATCTCGCCGATGACAGCGGACAATGCTCTGTGCCGCTACTGGCAGTGAAATTCTGGGCCACACGGCTCAGTGAGTTTCGGCTTCGCAGTGTGGAACCGCTCCGCGAACAGGTGTGCCAGACCGGTGAGGAAACGGGCGACGTCGGCAGGCATGCCGCGACAGTCCGTGCGCACGAGTTCGGGCCCGTCCAGCAGGCGCCCCTCGATGTCGACGACGTAGAGCTTGTCGGGGTCGGTCCGATGACGCATGTCCTGGGGTATCGCCGCGGCGAGGGTGATCAGGTCGTCGAGGAACGCGATGATCGGCGTCGGTGCGTGGGCGCAGCGGCTGAGCACCGTCGCGGAGTCGGAACCCGTTCGCCTCAAGGTCACGGAGTACGTGACAGCGCCCGCCACCATTGTTGTCATGACCAGCGACGATAGGGCACGTCCCGAGAACACGATCGAGCGATGGCACTGGATCGTCGCCGGTGGGATGCGTCGACGGCGACTGTGTCCAGGAGGCGTCGCGACTCTTCGCGTCGGTGCGGACGCGTCCCGGAGCGGCCCGCCTCGCCGGTCACACGACCGACGGGACGAACCGCTCCTTTCTACGCCCAGCACGTCGCAGCGAGAACCGCCCTGCGTGCGAGCTGTCTCACGGCCCCGTCCTCTGCCCAGGGCCCCGGGTCACGATGTCGCAGGTCCCGCTTGCGCGCTACCCGCGAGGTCCTTCAAGAACTCGTGGCACCGCTTCGCCCGAGCCGAGTCCTCGGCCATGATCGAGCTGAAGAATTCGGCGATGTCATCGCGGCCGGCGTTCTTGGCATCCCGCACGTACTGCCCGTAGTCGTGCCCCGCTTTCAACGCGTGATACTGCACGGAGACAAGGTCGAAGGTCACGTCGTCAAAACCGGTCTCGCCCGTAGCCATCACAACTCCTTCTCACCGAGAACCACCTGCGCATCCGATGTACCCGGCTGTCGGCCGCTTAACCAAGCCGCCTCCCGCGTGCTGCGGTACACAGGGGCGACAGCTCACCACTGTCCGCAGGTGGCTGGCCGCGGGCGAGCGACGGGGTTCAGTGCCCGCTCTCGCATTGTCCGAACCTCTAGATGCTTCATCGCAATGCGCCGGGCGCCGTCGGGCTGCATCCGGCCGTTGTCGACCGCCTGGCGAGTGTCAGCCGTGCGCGAGGTCGATGACACAGAACCGGTTGCCCTCGGTGTCGGCCAATACGATGAAATCCGGGTCGGGCGGATAGAGCGGCCACTCGACTCTGGTCGCACCCAACGAGATCAGGCGATCGACCTCCGCGGCCTGCTCCTGTGCGTTCTCGGTATGCAGATCCAGGTGGATCCGTGGGATTTCCTGGACAGCCGAATCGCTCCTGTCCAAGGCCAATTGGATTCCCCGTGACGATTCCGGTGGATCCAACACCGTCCAGTCGTCGCGGGATTCTCCCTGCCGTGGTTGATATCCGAGCGCTCTGCTCCAGAATTCGACTGCCCGAGCCATGTCGTCCACGCCGAGGATGACGGCGCCTAGAGTCAGCATGTGGCCAAGTCTGGCACAGGCCCTTCGGCTCGTAAAACAGACCGTGCAGCAGATGTTGCACTTTTCGCAACCTCGCTCGTGAACGACCGTTGTCCGCTGCGCACTGCGATAGGGCTCCGACCGCGACCGCAAGAGTGCGGCACAATGCCCGGTATGCTCCCGTCGTCGCCTGAGGATCCTCGATCAACGGGATTGCCGGTCAACCAGCGCACGCCGCGCTCTGTCACCGCCCGGCGGGACCGGCGCCCGATTCATCGCCGTCCCGTGGTCTGGGTGCTGGCAGTGGTTGTGCTGATGTTCGGCGGCTGCGGTGTGATGATCTATCGCGAATACTTCATGACAAGGACCTGGGACGGGGCCATGACATTCCGAATAGTCCACATCGGACCCGAGAGGCAGCGGATCGAAAGCGTGCCAGGTACCGCGGATTCGCCTCCGCTGCGCGAGTTCGTCAACGACGACGTTCCAGTCGGCCCTGGCAAGCGAGTGGGCGACCTGGTGCGGTGTCAGCTGACGCAAACCTTCCTGCCGAATGAGGACCTCGCCCAGGGACCACATTCACGGATCATCTCCTGCACGTGACCAGGACCCGCCATGCGAACCTACCGAACGCGGACGGCCGCAGTCGCCAGGCGTCGGGCGACAACAGTCACCCTCCCGAGGAAGGACGTCAGACCGGTCAGTCTTCTCTGTGCACTTCGTTCAAGCGCTCACCATCTGCGCTGTGTGCCGGTCGACCCCGGGACGTCCCGCCGAAACGGTGAGAACGGATCGGCTCCGCCCGTACGAGACTCGGTTCCAGCGAACTTTCGAAGTCGCCTGGCTTGTAGACGCTCTTCACGGACAGGTGATCGGGACGCTGCCGATACACCATGCCCATGTCCTGCCATCCCAGCCAGCGCCCCGTGATGTTCGGGACGCGCTCTCCGAAGACAGCTTGACGGATGCTAGTCGCCGCCGCCTGGAACAATGGTGAGCCCGTAATGCGGGTCCGGCACGGCGGCGAGTGCTTCCTTGATCGAGGATCGGCTGCGGAACTCGTCGCGGATGCGCTCCGTCCGGAAGGCGATCTCGAACACCACACCGCGACGATGCACTCGCCACGACCACCGCACGGCCCGTTCGGCGATCGCGGCGTTGAGAAATGCTTCACCATGGGCGCGACGCCACTCGCTCGCTGGGACTTCCCCGTCGAGCACCTCGATGAGCAGCCAAGGATCCGACACGACCCCTACGATATGCGCGAGAGCACGCCAACCCCACCCGTCCGCACGGCTTGGTTGGTCTCGACCGAGAGGATGTGGCGGGAGCGGACCCCGAGCCGATCAGGGTGAAGGTGGAGGCGCGGTCGTGGCGGCGATGACGGCCCCGACTGGTTTGCGCATGGTGGTGAGGTTTCTCTGGGCAGTCCGTCTAGGGCGAGGTTTGCAGTGAAGAAGCCGTGTGCACCCGATCGGTGGCATCCGGTCAGTGCTGGATGATGGTGTGGTGGGGATCTGGGTGGTTGTGCTGTGGTTGGTCAGGCTCCGGCTGGGAAGTAGTGTCCCTGGCGCAGTGCACCTGGCTCTGGTCGGCCGCCGTGGAGCGGACACGTCCGAAGCCGCCGACACACTCGACGAACTGACCCGGCTCGGCGCGCAGGTGAGCGTGCACGCTGCCGACGTCACCGACCTTGACGCGATGCGGCATGTCGTCGACACGGTCGACCACACCGGACATCCAGTGCGCGGCGTGGTGCACGCCGCGATGGTGCTCAACGACATGCCACTGGCCGAGGCCACGAAGGATACCTTCGAGGCGGTCCTGGCGCCCAAAGCGCTCGGCGTGCTCGTCCTCGACGAGGTGCTGGGAGACCGGCCGCTGGACTTCTTCGTCTCCTACTCATCCGGGACAACCCTGGTCGGCAACGTCCATCAGGCCAACTACGGCGCGGGGAACTTGTTCCTGGAAGCCTTCACCCGCGCGCGCCGCGCCTGCGCCAAACCCGCGACGGTCATCGCCTGGGGCGCTATCGACCAGGTCGGATACGTGGTCCGCCACAACCTGGGAGAACATCTGCGCAAGGCCGACTTCCACAGCATGGGGGTCGATCGGGCACTCGACCTCCTGGAAGACGTTCTGGCCGAGCCGGAAACCGACGTCACGGTGTCCGCCCAAGCTGACTGGAGCCGGGCCAGCTCGTGGCTGCCGATGATGGACAGCCCCCGGCCGGGCAGGGCTGTCGCCTGCCCTGGTGCATGGCAGTGACCTGCGCGTCAACGAACTGCGCGACAAGCTGAAAACACTGCCCCATGACGAGGCACTGCACCTGATCGAGGACGAGATCGTGCGCCATGCCGCCACGGTGATGCAGACTGATCCGGAACGCGTCGAGCGTGACGCGGCTCTTGACCAGATGGGCGTGGACTCGTTGATGGCCATGGAACTGCTGGCCATCGTGCGTGAACAGTTCCAGTGCCGGATCTCCCCGATGGAACTGATGAAGACCTCACGCACGTTGCTCATCAGCACGTCGGCGAAGACCGAAAGGTGTGCGCGGGCATCGCCGGGTGCGGTGGTCGGTCGGTGACCAGAACAGTCGGGCGGAAGATCACCACCGGCCGCTGGTGCACCCGAGACCATCGGTGCACCAGCACCTCCGCCTCGTACTTCGAACGCTGGTAGGCCGTCACGAAACCGTGCGCATCGGCTAGATCGCCCTCATACACCACGTCACGCCACGCCGTCCGGCGACGAACGCAGTGCTGAGATGGTGCACCACCGGCTTCCTGGGACACAGCGCCGCCCACTCGAGAACCCGGCGAGTACCCTCCACATTGGTCTGCCGCAACGGTTCCAGGTCACCGGTCAGGTCCGTGTCCCCGGCACAGTGCCAGATCACATCGACGTCCTCGGCGAGCTCGGTCAGATCGACCTCCACCACCCGCACACGCGAGGCCAGCTCCTGCCGCAACGGGCCCGGCGGATCAACCAGAGCCAGAAACCTCCTGATCCGCAACAACGGATCAGGAACCGAACGCCGCGCCAGCACAGTCAACGCCCCGTCACCCAGCCAACAGCTCACGAACCAAATGCAACCCCAGAAAACCGGTAGCACCCGTGACAGCGATATCCATACGGCGAAAGACTCCCGCTCAGTTCCCAGTGTCGCGGCCCCACACCAGCACACAGCACGAGGGCCTGATATCCGACACACCCACTCGACGAGGCGAAAGACGATTCACCCAACCGAGGCACGGGTGAGGCGAGTCGTAACGTGGTGCGGACTGTCACGTCGCGAAACGGCCACCGTTACGGCGCGCTGCTGGTGGACATCGACCTCACCGGCGCCGAGGAAGCCGATCGTCGTCATATGCGCACCCGGTCGGGGGCCGAGGCCCAGAACCGGGTGAGGACGTCAGCGGCCTCTGCCGGTGCCTCGGCCATCCACCAGTGCCCGCAACCTTCAAGGACCTCGACGCGGGCGCGGGCACGCGCGGCCGCCCGGCGACGCTGGGCCACGGAGCCGACGTAGTGGTCCTCGCTCGCCACCAGGGCGAGCCCGGGTCGAGCCGCGGCGTCGGGTAGCGCGCGGCCGAACTCCGCCATCGCCGGTTGCCTGGCGGTGCGGTACAACCCGAGCAGCGCGCGGCCCATGTCGGGGTTCTGGGCGTGCGCGACGTGTTCGGCGACCGACCTTTCGAACCCGAGCGAGACCATCTGCTCGGTCTTCTCCTCGTGCGGGGCACCGAACTGGGCGGCGACGTCGGCTTCGCCCACGCCGTCGGCCTGCCAGCGTTGGGCGAGGTCGTGCCAGACGTAGTGGGGGTCGAAGATCCCGATGGCGTCGCTGGCCCAGCTCCGAAGCAGGTCTGGCCGGGTCATGGCGACGTTGACGACGTGGCCGCCGCCCCAGTCGTGCCCGACCAGGTGCACCGGCCCGTTGAAGCGCTCGAGCTCGGCGATCAGCCAGTCCCGGTAGCCAGTCACGTCGATGGCGAAGTGGTCCGGGAGCGGAGCGCCGAACCCCGGCGGGGACAGGCACACCGTGTCGGTGTTGCCGACCTTCGCCAGCTCGTCGAGCAGGGCGGTCCAGATCGCCGCACTCTCCGGATTGCCGTGTACGAACACCGCGGTCATGAATCAGTCCTCCGTCGTACGTGTGCTGTGCCCCGGTGCCAGGCCGGTCCTGGTCCGGTGAGTGCGGCTCCGGTATCGAGCCGGGACCTCATGCTGTGCTCCGCTCCATGGTCAGTGCTCATTACCTACGGCTGCTCGAGCTCCTCGTCTGTGATCCACGAGCCGTGGAAACCGCTTGGGACTCGTCGGGGCAGGGTGACCGAGGCGACGGGCCTGCCGCCGACGTCGGTGGCGTCGAGCACGAGAAGCTTCGAGCCGCCGCCATCGCGCCGGCTGGCGATGCTGAGCAGCCAGCCGTCGTCCTCGGCGCGGTCGGGCGCCGCGGAGGGCACGAACACCGCTTCACCGGCAACGACGTCGGGGCCGAGTGCGTGCTCGGCGATGACACCGGCATCCGCGTCGAGCTTGACGATCGCCGTCGCGAAGCGACCGCCACCGGAGACGGCGTAGCGGTAGCGGGCGCTACGTCCGACGCGGTCGTCGTCGACGGTGGGGAACTCGATTCCGCGATCGTCCATGGTGGTCTCGGTGACGGTGCCGGTGACCGGGTCGAGCACCCAGCGGTGCAGGCGGGCCAAACCACTGTTGGCGGCCGCGGCGGCGGGGCCGGCCGGGTCGGGATGGGCGGGAACCCCGGTCGACGCGGACGGGGTGCCGGTGCGTGCCCACGCTCGAGCCGCGTCCGCGCCCGCGTACCGGGCAGCGTCAAGCACCACCCGACCGGCGTGGTCGGTGTGCGCGTTGCCGACATGGAAGACGTAGGACGGGTCGATGTCGTACCAGCGCACCTCGCCCGGCCGCTCGAGCGGCATCACTCCGATGCGCGCGCCGTAGGACTCGTCCCAGTCGAAGGGCAGCGGGTGGCCGATCCGTTCCGGGTTGAACGTCATCGGGAGGTCGAGGAACACCGCGTGCCGGTCGGTGATGGCGAAGTCGTGCATCATCGTCGGGCCGGGGACAGTGATCGGCGCACTGGTCACCAGCTCACCCCTGGCGGAGAGCCGGTGGTACGTGACGAACGGTGCCGTCACGCTGTAGCCGAAGAAGTGCAGGTCGCCCGTCACCGGATCGGTTTTGGGGTGCGCGGTCATGGCAGTGGTGAGCCGGCCGTCGAAGTCGCTGGTGCCCACGGTTTCCAAGTCCGGGGTGAGCACGTGCGGCAAGCCGCTCTCGACCAGCGTCAGGATTTTGCCCGCGTGGGCGATGACGCTCGTGTTCGCCTCGCCGACGGTCAGGTCGAAACTCCCGTCAGGCCGCGTCGCGGACTCCCCGGCCAACGCCTTCGTCCGCACCCAGCGGTTGCGGTACCACCGCGCGCGGCCCCCGTCGAGGCGGATGCCGTGCACCATGCCGTGGCCTGCGAACCAGTGCACCGACGGCTGGCCGGGCAGCGGGTTGGGGCCGTTGCGCAGGTAGCGGCCGACCAGTTCGGGCGGCAGCGCACCCTCCACGGGCAGGTCGACAGCGTCGATCTCGTCAGCTACTGGAGCGAGGTGCCCGGTCACGTGGAGGGGAATGCCGGACGTGCTGGTGTTCGCCGTTTCTGTCATCGTTCTTCCTCTTGGTTCAGGTGCGCGCGGCAATGGGTTGTCGAGCAACAAGAAACGCCGCGATGTGCGGCCATCGCGGCGGCGATGCCTGTGCCCGCAGTCCATGGAACACGTCGGTGCGCACGGTGATGGAGGGCTGGAACAGACACGAAGTGGGGCGGACCGGACATGCGCGCTCCGGGCGCTCCTGTACTTCGACGGGCGCGGCGGCGGTCAGAAGCGGAACTGGGTGTCCAAGACGGCGGACAACCTCGCCTCAGCCTCCCACCGGACCTGCTCCGGTGGACTGGCCGCGCGTCTGCGAAGGCGTGCGGCCGGTCCACCGGAGGTAGGCACGCCGGAACTCGCGGCTGTCACCGAACCCGACCTCGGCCGCTACCTCGCTGACCGGGACCGACGAATGACGCAGTAGCGACGTGGCGCGGTGCTCGCGCACCCGGTCCGAGACGTCGCGGAAGCGCACGCCGGACTCGGCCAGCCGGCGGTGCAGCGTCCGCTCGGTCACGTGCAACCGCTCGGCGACGTCTCGCATGCTCAGCGGCCGCCGCAGGTGCATGGCGAGCAGCGTCTCGAGTGAGGCGACGAGGTCGGACGGCGGGTCGCTGGGGGCGAGCATCTTCTGGCACGCCTCGATGGCCGCCCGCCGCGTCGGCTCGTGCCGGGTCGGGAGTGGACGTTCCATCAGCGTGCCCGGGATGACCATCCGGTTCGCGTCGCTCCGGAATGTGACCGGGCACCGGAAGACAGTGTGGTAGCGCGCGGCGTGCGCAGGCCGCGGGTAGGCCAGGTCGACCCGCAGCGGCGCCCATGTCGGGTCTGCCAGCATCGAACGAATGACCATGACGGTGCTGACCAGCGCCTCTTCGCACAGGAACGCCAGCAGTTCCGGGTCGGGCCAGCGCTCCCAGAACCGAACCCCGATCCGGCCACCGAGATCCTCGCGCTCCACGTCGAGCAGGCTGCCCGAAGCCTGGTGCAGCTCCTCGGCGAGATCGAGACCCTCGCCGACGGTCCCCGACGCCCGCATCGCCACCCCGAGCAGGCCGAACGACAGCAACGCGTCCCGCTCGCCCACCTCCAGCCCCAGCGCACGTCCCGGCAAGGCGGCGAGCGCGCGGCGCAACACCGTCCGCGCCTGCCGCAACGAAACACGTGCGCCGGGCGCGTAGAGCACAGCGGGATCGAGGCCGGTTCCCGAGAGCCACGACGTCACCGGCAACCCCTCGCGGCGCCCGATGTCCAGGACCCCGGCCAGGATCGTCGGAGGGATCACAGCCTTGCCCGAAGAGCCGAGCGACGGTTCGACCGACATCCCGTGCGTCTCCCCCCGTCCAGGCCACGCTCGCTGAGCCAATTCTGCCTCGGCCCGTCAACCGGCTCGGGAGCGGTCCTGTCAGGCGGGGCTATCGGATGGGTGCGGCCCGGGCTGGTCCGGTTGCCGCTCCGTGGCTTCCCGTACGACGTCGGCGTGGAGCCGTATGGACGTCGGTGCGCTGGGGTTGAGCAGGACGTCGACACCTTGGGGTGGCAGGGCGGCGGCGAGTTCCGCGAGTGTGGTGTCTCGCCATCCCGCGGCGTTCACACGGCCGCGGTGCCCGTACGACGTCGTCACCAGGACCGAGGGGACGCCGTCGGGAGCGGGACGGACAAGCGCGACCCCCTGCTCGTCCAGTGCGACGCCGAATGTCATGTCGGCGAGCACAGCGGGGAGGAGCTCCGCGGCGTCGGTGTCGTCATGGGCGATCAGGCCGAGTACCGCGTCGACCGGGTCGAGTGGCGAGTTCGGGCTGGACGGCTGGTACACGGGGTTGGGCTGGAACCGGCCGCGGGTGCCGTCCGGGTTCACCAGCCAGGCGCCGATCACCGCGTCCACCGGCGCGTCCGAGGTGTCGTCGAGCGACGCCCGTTCGGGGTCGATCAGCAGAAGCAGCCCGCCCCGCGGGTCGTGCTCGGTCATCGTCCGGTGCCTTCCGTGGGCAGGGACGGGAACTCGGGTGCCCGCATCGCCATCGTCTCCATCATGCGGGACAGCAACGGCAACTCCGGCAGGGGCGGCTCCACGCCGGACGGCTCCGCCTTTCGCAGCGCGGTGGTGGCCGACTCCGCCGTGATCGGTTTCATACCGGACTCTTCTGGTTCCACGGTGGGCAGGGCGGCGGTTGGTGACTCCGTGCTCGGCGGAGCTGGGCTCGGCGGTGTGGTAACGGGCATCAGCGTGGTCACGAGCTTGGTCTGGTAGTCGATGCGGCCTACCAGGCTTTCCGCCGCCGCACGCACGCGTTGGGCCTGCTGGGGATCAACCGCCTCGTACAGCACGTGGTTGCGTACGGGATCGAGCTCGGCAGCCCGTACGACGGCCGCGGCCGCGGGTTCTTCCGCGGACCGGACCCAGAGCCCTGCCTCCACGACCTCGACGACGATGTCCGGCGCGCATTCGTAGACGCCGGGCGAGACCTCGCGCAACTGCGGGGCCGGCGGTCGGTGGGCACGCAGTCGGCGTGGACCGGGCTGGGCGTCAGTCCCCTGAGGACGGTAGGCGAATCCCTGTGCGAACGTGTTCCAGCCGTGCGTACCGTCCGCACGGAGCGCGACCACAGCTGGAGCGTCCGGCGCACCGACTGGAATGCCCGTGTAGCAGCGCACTTCCTGCTTGAGCACGTTCGCCAGGGTCTGCCCGAGCGAAGCGCCGTCCGGCAGAGCCACCTCACCGAACCGGGTGAACCACGCCTCGGACTTGATGTCGGCGGGCAGCGTCTGCCAGAACGCCTTGACAGCGCCGAGTTCGAGCGCGGGAGCACCCGGGCTGCCCACCACGATCACCGGCACGCCGGGCTGGCAGGGCAGTGCCCTGACAAGCCTGGTGCGGCTGCCCACGAACAAGTCGTCGACACCGCCCGGCCGGATCCACATCCCGGCAGGCAACGGTTCGGCGACACTGCCGTCCGCTCCCACCGGCCGGACCTCCGCCACCGCGGGCGACTCCCAAGCCGGGCGGGGAAAGCGTTTCGACTCCCGCACCGCCATCTGGCCCCGCCGGAACCGCACCCAGCAACTGCTCGCCACGGAATGCACGAACAGAGCACCTGCGACACCCTGGTGCATGAGACCGTAGGGCGCGAGCACGACCCGGCCGGTCCGGTCGGCGAGCCACTGCCCGAGACGCGGCCCGACCTCGCGGGGATGCCGGCCGAGCACCAGCCGCATCGGGTTGCGCCCCTTGGGCAAAGCGGCCACGAAGGACTCCCACACCTCGGCCGGGGCGTCGGGCGGCAGGTCCGCCACCACCAGCTCGTGCCCTGGATCGACGGGCAACGACTCCGCCAGCGTGCGGGCGTCCTCCGTCGGCCCATCTGCCCCGTGCACCAGCAGCGCGTTGCCCACAGTAGTCCGCACAGTGGTCCGCGTGGCGCCAGCACCGGTTCGCATCCGTACGCGGATCCTGGTCAACAGAGACATGGGCTTCCTCTTCGGGTCAGGGACCTCTGGTCCCTTCACCATCACCCAACCCGGCCACGTCCGTGGGCACCGTCGACCCAACCGGTGGGCATTGCTGGATTTCCCTCACGAACCAACGCCGCTCGGCTGTCCAGCCCTGCCGGCCGCGACCCGCCCCAACTCCCGCATCACGTCTTTGATCAACTCGGGCCGCTCGTGCGAGTTCAGCAATTGCTGTACGTAGTCCCGTTGGCCTTGGCGCCACGCCGCCCAGATATCCCTCACAAGCCCGAGCGTGGCAACGCGGTCGGACAACCGAACCGGCCCGTCGTGCGGTTCGCCCTGCTTGTACTGCCAGCCCTGCTGGACCGCGGTCACCAGTTCCCGCACGATGGCCTGATCGTGGTGGGGCGCCGTCTCGCCGTACACGTTCCAATGTCCTCCGGCGACGAGCATGCTGGTACTCACCGGCCTGGCCACGCCAGGCATCCACATCGCCGACCAGACGGCGTGCGTGGTGGGCGCGAACACGCGATCGACGCCATGGTTGGACAGCTTCCGGAACACATCGGGCGCCAGGTCGCCACGCTCCACGCTGCCGCCGGCCGAGCAGAGGGCGAGCACCAGTGTGTGACGTCCTTCGCCCCTGGCCGCGCGGAACTCCGGAGACTTCCGGATGATCTTCGCCAGGTCCTTCCCGTCGACGGACATCGTCCCGATTCCCGGCACGGTGACCGCGGCGATCGTGTCGTGGCCGTGCCCTTGGACGATGAACGCCTCATCGATCGTGAACGGCAGGTCGCTGTTGATGCTGCGCACGGTGTCGAGCTGGTCGGGCCGGTTGTTCACCAGGTCGATGAGCTCATGTTCGGATGTGCCGACCTCGTACATCCGGCTGACCGCCAGATCGAGGTAGGCGGCCCAGCTCCGCACCGCCGTGATCTCGTCGGGCGCGTCGTACAGCATGATCCCCCTGGCGGGGTGGTCCAGCGGAGTCGTCTTCACCTGGTCGACGGCGAACGCCCTGAACCTGCCGGCGTCGTCGATGCCTTCCAGCCAGTCCCGCTCCGGACGCTGGTCATCGAGCGAGAGACTGGCCGGCTCCTGCTCGATCCACTGCAGGCCGGACAGATTCCGCCAGGTCAGTCGACCGTCAGGACCGAGCCCCAGGAAGGCCCCCATCGTCCGGGCGAGTCTCTCGCCGGAAGCTTCCAGCCGGGCGCGGTCCTCGGGAGTCTCCGGCTTCCCGGCGTCGGCGAGCCCGACGGGAACGGCCAGATCGGCGTCAGCCGCGTTTCGCACCCGGACCGGATTCACCTGGAACTCGTCCCCGTCGGGCAACCGGTACCCCTGGTTGAACCGTTGGTCGATGCTCTTGATCAGGTGCTCCGACACCTGATCGAGTTGATCGGTGGTCAGGCCGGGGCCGTCCAGGAACACGTTGACCGTCGCCTCGCGCACCCACTCGTCGGCATCCACCTCCATCCTGCGCACCTCGTACGAACCGCCGATCCCACCGGGCACACGCATGACCGGCGCCTCCGGCCGCATCACGTCGACGTCGTTCACCGACGTCGGTTCCCCGCGCTCCAGTTCATAGCCGGGGTTCGCGACCAGCTGGGCATGCCAGTAGGCGTCCGCGCCGCCACGCTCGTCCTCCGGCACCGGCTCCCGCGGCACACTCTGCCCCTCCATGGGCAGTGTGGACAGCGGAGGCAGCTCGGTGGCTCCGGTCCACGGCAGCGGCACGAAACCCACGATCGGCCGGTTCGTGGGCAGTGCGCCCATGGTCTGGTTCTTCACGTCGACGAAGTTGACGACACCGCGTTCGTCCTTGTGGACGAGGATGTAGTGCCCTTCGGCACCGCCACCGCCCATGAAGACCATGCCCTGGGCACCCGGCGCCTGATCGCGCATGTGCCGGAAGATCTCGTCGAACGTGGCCGTCCGGAACTGGGCGCCCGCGAGATCGTTCGCGTCACCCACCCTCGTCCATTCACTGGAACCCGCCACGAAGGTGTCCTCGTCCAGGATGGAGAACGATCCCTGGACAGTCACCTCGAAACAGTTGTTGGCGGCCTCGTTCGTGTCCACGCCACGCAGATTTCCGTACCGTGAGGCGAAATAGTTCGCCGCTTCGCCTCTGGTCGCGAAAGTCCCCTGTGCCACAAGAGAACCAGCGGGCAGATCCAATGCCCGGCGCACGTTGAGCGGTGCTTCCCCCACCGGAGCGCTCGTCCGGGCGGGTCCACCCGCCCCGCCAGTCAGATCCGGATCCAGCGAACGCGCCGAATCGTCGACCGGCCTGGTGGGCGGAGCGGAAACCGGTACATCTTCCGCAGTGGACGGTCTGAGGTCGTGGACGAACTCGATGTGCGCGTTCTCGCCGGGTTCCGGAGGCCGCGCCTCCAGGTTCGGAACGGCGAAGCCGGGCCCCGCGTCCCAGACGTCGTCAAGGTGGTTCTGCATGGTCTCCCCGACCAGGCTGGTCGTCGCTTCGTCGGTCACGAGGACCAGCTTCGGCTCGTAGCCGGACCACGCGCTGACCGTGCCCGCCAGGTCGACGAGCCACCGCACCCCCGCCTCGGTCTTGTCCGACAGCCTGCCGGTCTCCGGGTCGTGCTCGACGCGCACCGAACCGGGTACCGCCGGGTCGAACATGCCAGCGGGTGAGGTGTACTCGCCAAACCAGAGTTTCACGTCGACCGGGGCGACCACGAGGAAATCCGCTACCGACGACGGCAGGTGGACGGTGTGGAACCGGCCGCCCTCCCAGCGCGACGTGGTGACGGTACGCACCTCGGCAGCGAGCTCCGGCCGCGAGGCGATGAAGCGCAAGGCGCTCGACCAGATGAGACCAGGGTCGGCGTGCCGGTTGACCACGTCCGCCACGGCGGTCACGTGCAGGTCGCCCTGGCGGTTGAACAGGTCGCGCACGAGGGACTGGACGACTTTCGCAGTCATTTCGACGGTCTCGGCAGGCGCACTGACCAGCGGTCGCGCCACCTCCGGTCGGATGCCTTCCGGGTCCGGAAGCCAACTCTGCGCGGACAGCATGGTCACCGCGGGCACGACCGGCTCATGGAGGTATCCGAGCTTGGGCAGGAACTCCTCGAGCAGGAAGGACGGGCCGCCGCGGAGCATGACCGAGTACCGGCGCGACTGCATCGCCTTGATGTCGAAGAACTCCTTGTTCATGGATGCCACGTCCGGGCCGTACAGATCCTGTTGCGGCAGCGCGTACTTGTCGGCCATCCCGCTGAGAGCCATGTCGGCGACCGGGTGGTTGCGCGAGATCGCGAAGGCGGCGTTGCCCAGTACCTTCTTGCTGGTGCTGAGTAGCGCCCAGCCCTCGGGAGAGTGCACGACGTCCTCGGCAAGCGTCAGGTCCCGCACGTGGTTGTCGCCGTCGGTGTAGATGCCCCCGAACGCGCGCAGGATCTCGAACCTGGCGATGTCGCTCGCCGCGGCCCAGCCTGGGCCGGTCTGCCTGATCGCCTGGCTGCGGAAGAAATCGTGCAGCCGCATCGGGGAGTCGCTGTGGAAGACCTCGTCGAAGTTGACGATCCGGATCTTGTGGTCCCGAGCCCACTGCCTCATGTCGCGCAGGTCCGCGTGCGGGTCGGGTCTGCCGTCGGACGGCGCCGGCGTCGAACGCGCCTCCTCGAACGCACTGCGTGGGATGTCAGTCCACAACACAGCCGTACCCGTGCGTTCGTTTGTCGCGTGGTTGAAGTACTTGTCGGCAGCGGCACCGAAGTTCTGTCGCACGACGGCAGTGGGGCCGTGGCCGGTCACCGGGCTTCCCAGCCAGATCGTGTGCAGCAGTTTGGGCATCTCCAGCCGCTGCGGCAGCGGCGGCACGTCGGCCGGTGCCCAGTCGGTACGGGTGTCCTCCGGCCGGTCGCTGGTGACTACGTGGTCGCTGGATCGCAAACCGTCGGCGGTGATCGGGTCCGGCGCCGACCGGGTCAGATCCACCAGTTCGAACAACGCGGGCAGTTTGTCGGTGCTCAGCCCAGGGAGGTCGAGCCCGGCGAGGAAATCCCTTGGCGCGGCGGGATCGAACAGGCCGAACAGGTTCGGGCCCAGCATGTCCTGCGGGACCGTCGGCTCCGGCACTGCCCGCTCCTGGAGCGCCGTGACAAGCGCGGTTTCCTCTGGCGAACCAGCGCCATGACTGCGCCCCTCCGTCTCGGCGACATTCTCAGCCTGGCTCGCCGCGGTGGAAGCGTCATCCGCGGTCGGACGGCCTTCTCCCGCGGCCCGCGACGACACATCTTCACCCTGCTCCGGCGACTTCCGCTCCGGCGACTGGGGCGCGACGCTTGAGTCGCTCGATGACACGGTGTCTGAGAAGAAGTTGTCCTTCCAAGGGTCGTGTGCCACATCGCCTTGCGGCGAGCGGTAGTCCCAGACCTGCAAGTTGTCGAGTTTCGTCGTCAGGTCGTGTTCGGCGGCGTCGACCCGCGCTCTGGCCGAGTCGACCGAACCCGGCACGTCCTGCCGCGCTCGCTGAGTGTGGGCGAGGTTCTCCTCGGCGATGTCCAGCTGACGGCTCGCGTCGATGGCGGCCTGCCGCGCCGCGTCGATCGACCGGGGGAAGTTCGTCACGACCGAGTCGAGGGCACTCCCGGCCTCGGCGGACAGTTCCTGCGAGACCGGCGGAACCTGGGGCAGCACACCAGGAGACGGCGGCTGCCGACCGTCGCGTCCGAACCTGTCACGAAGGTTCTCCATGTGCCCGCCGGGCGACCGACGATGGCCGGACCGGCCAGGATCGCTCGGCCCTTCACCAGCCGGGCCGCCACCACGCCTCGGCGGAGCACCGGCCGCCCCGGACACCCGCGGAGCACCCACCTGCCCAGCCAGATCCCTGGCAAGGTCACGCGCACGAGACTCCGCATCCTGCAAGGGCACCCCGCCACCGAGATCCCCGAGCATCCGTGCGGACACGATCGTGTGGAACACACGGTCCCGCCCAACCAGGTCCCGCTGCCGCGGGCTGATCGGCGTCATGATCGTCTGATTCTGGTAGTGGTCGGACAGGATCCGGCCCGCCCGCGTCGAGATGTCGTCAACCACATCCGCGGGCATCTTGCTGTCCCCCAGCACCCCCCGCGCCTGCTCCCACTGCTGCCTCACCCCGTCAGGCAGCAACGCCGCGACACCGGGCGGCAACGTCCCGGTCGCGTTGCCGTCGAACTCAGCCAACGACCCGTCCGCGGCCAGCACCACGCCATCACCAGCAAGCCCGCCAGTATCCTGGGACGGATGCTCGAACCACGGCTGCCCCAAACCCGGTGGCGGCTGGGGGACGATACCGTCCTCCGGTGGGAAAAGCCGATACAGCTCATCCCATCTGCCCACGAGCAGTTGCCGGAGTGCGGAACCGCGATCGACATCGCGCGCCAACGCGTCCCGCGCACCGGCCGGTTCACGGTTCGCGACGTCACTGAGGCTCGTCATCAGGTGCCGGGCCTCGGCAGGGCCATAGCGTCCGTCGATGACCTGCTGCCAGGCGTTCTGCGCCAGATGAGCCAACCGCCGGTCGACCGACCGCTGATGTCCTTCGACGGCGTGCTCCGCCAGTTCGTCAGCGCTGTGCCAGAACAGGTAGTCGGCTTGCCGCCAACTGGTGGGAATCGGGCTGTCCGGCCCCGGGAAGGACATCGCACGGGCATCGGTGATCAACACGGCCGCGCGCCCGGAAGGCCACAGTTCCCCGTCGTCCTGCCGCGTCCACAGGCGCGGGTTGCGCTGTGCGTCCGCTTCCAGTGCCCTCTGCACATCGTGCGTGTCTCCTGCCCAGGTGGCCCTGTTGCCCGCGTCGACTCCCATCGGTGCCAGCCACTCGTCGACGGTGAGTGGCCGGTCGGCCGCGGTCGGGTCAAGCACGATCCACTGCGGCCCGCGCCCGTCGTCGACCCGGATCGCGGGAGCCACGTGGAAAAGCCACGTGTCCCCGTCCTCGTGCGCCATCGCGCGCGAGGCGTTCGGCCCGGACATCGTGAGGTCCGGATCCACTCTGGACACGAAGACCTTGGACGGACTCACGCCGAGTCGGTTCAGCTCGAGTGACCACAGGTGCGCACGCAGGTCGCAGCCGTTCTCGGGGTGGTCGACGGGAACGCCCAACCGGCCGTGGTCGGGATGCACGAAGTCGACATTCCGCAAACGGTCGAACAACTCCCGCGCTCGACCAGTGGTGACCGGACCGTCGCCGGCATCTCCCAGCGCATGCGTGATCGCGGCGGTTTGGTCCGGCCACAACGCCAGCATGTCGTCCCTGAGCCCAGTCCCGGACCGGCCGCGGTAGGCGGCATCCACCGCCCAGATCTTCTGCAGATCCCGGTCGAGCTGTCCCAGCATCGCCATGGCCTGGTCGAACCGCTGCCCCCGCACGCTGGCGACCAGGTGATCGGCCGCGGCGCCCACACCCGGCAGGTTCGCCGGGTTCTCCTCCGGGCGCAGCGACATCGGTCCGATCGTCGGCAACGTGGCCGGGTCCACCGCGTGCGGCGCCGTCTCACCCGGCGGCAACGGGTTTTCCGGGCCGCGGGCCGAAGGATTCGACTCAGGACCGGAAACCGGTGTGTCCGCGAAGAAGTCCTCCATCCCGCCGGGCTCGACCGGCGACGGGGCCCGCGCATCTCGGACATTCTGCGTCTCGAATCGGGCAGACTCCGAGGAAACCGGTCCAAGCCGCGCCGGTTGCGTCACAGGCTGCCCGAACTCCGGACCCGGGTTCGACCCCGGGTACAACGGATGATCACCGACGAACTGAGCAAGAACCTGCATGTGCGTACCCGACGTCACCACATCAGGCATCGCGCGCACAACACCGTCCGGACCACGAACCGTGTTCTGCCCCATCAAAGTGCCGGCAATCGACCCCTCCGGCCAACCCAGCATGTGCCCGATCTCGTGTGCGTACGTCACGGGCAACTCACCCGGTCGCCACGTCGTCTGGTTCGTCCGCGTGGCATCGGGATCCAGCTTCACCGTGAAATGCACAGGATCACCGGGTCCGGCCCGTACCACGTCCACCACCACCAGATCATCGTTCGGCAACCGATGACCCGGCTCGTTCAGATACGTCCGGACTCCCTCCCGCAGACCGCTCCAGACCCGCTGCCCCTCCTCGGCCGACACGCGACTCGAATCGAAATCCACCCGAACGGTCAACCGGGAAACCGGCCCGACCGACGTGTTCGCGCGCTGCACCTCGAAAGCGGACCGCACCAAGTCCGGCGAACCGGGAACACGCCGAACACGGCCCCGCTGGTACACCGGAGCCTCATCCAACAACCGCGAATCCTCCGGGCGAAGCACAGTGCCCGAACCACGTTCACCCACCGGACCAGGCGCACCACCCGCACCACGACCAGCCATGGCACCCACACCGTGCTCGACCGGCAACGGCGCGAACGGCTCCCGTGGACCAGGCGGATTCGCGGACTCCGGATATCCGGAGGCGTGTCCGCCCGAACTCTCCGCGGGCTGGTCGTCGACCCTCGGGAACAGGCGGTTCAACTCCTCCCAGTGGTCCCGGCCGAGCAAGTTCCACAGTGTGCCCGCGAGCTCCGGACTGCGTTCCAGCACGCCACTCGGACCAATGAGATTGTTCCTCGAAATGTCCCGCAGCGAGGCCATCAGGTTCTCCGGGAAGAACATGTCGATTTCGGCGAGGCTCAACGCCGTTCCCACCTCTGCCCGCACGGCGTTGTCAACGTCGGCGATGGACTGGTTCAGCGCCCCGGTGACCCAATCTCCTCGGTCGTCGAACTGCGTGAACTCGCCCATGCTCGGAAGACCCGGCGCTGCCGCGGCCGGGGGGAAGATCCGGTTCAGCTCTCCCGAATACCCAGGACCAAGCAAGTTCTGCAGCAAGGCGGCCGAGCCCGGATCACGTTGCAGGGCCCCCAGCACGCCAACCGGTTCGTCGTGGGCGATCTCCCTCAGCGAGTCCCGCAGGAACACCGGGAAATGCAAACCAATCGCATCGAGAGCCAAAGCGCTGTCGATCTGAGCTCGCAAAGAACGGTTGACCCGCCGATTGGCAGCCTCGGTGGCATGGTCGACCAGCACATCATCCTGCGCACGGGCCGTTGCGTCAGCTTCTCGAAGATCGACCGGTTGCCGCGAGGCCGGCGAAGGGAAGTGGAAGGCGTGCGCGTCAGTGATCGCCACGACCGCGCGGTCTCCGGGCAACATGTACGGTTCGCTGAATATGTTCCAGCGCAGCAGGTTCGCGGTCAGGTCGTCCTCGATGGCCTGCTGCACTTCGGGAAGACGTCCATGCAGCACCAAGCTCTGAGCCGGATCAACCCCCATCTGGCCCAGCCATTCCGGGTAGCCGATCGGCCGGTCGGCAGTGGACGGGTCGAACACCATCCACTGCGGTCCGTTCGGGCCCTGCACCTGAACTGCGGGGGCAACGTGGTAGGACCACGTCACCAATCCGGGATTTCCATGATCGGCCCTCGCCGCGTACGGCGAATATATCCGGAGACCGGGTTCCGTCCGCGACACGAAGATCTTGGAAGCACCCGCTCCCAGGCGGTTCAGCTCAAGCGCCCACAGATGCGCACGCAGATAGCATCCATCTTCGGGATAGTCGACAGCAAGCCGCTGCCTGCCGTGCTGGTGGTGATCGAACTCGACGTTCTTCAGCCGCTCGAACAAAGCCGCGGCCTCCTCTGGCCGCAACGGCGCGTTGTCGACCTTTCCCAGCGAATGGTCGACGTAGTGACCTTCACTCGGCCTCAGCCCCACCAGGTCGTCACGCAGCGCACCACCGGTCCGGACCTGATACGCGTCCTGAACCGCCCAGATCGTCCGCGTATCCCTGGCAACTCCCCGCAGGATCACCATGGCACGGTCGAAGTCCCGATCCCGCACGCTGTTCACCAACGCTCCCGCCACGTTCAGCACCGGCTGGAGGTGCGCGGGATTCCGTCCCGGCGCCACCGCCGTCGACCCCACGTGCGGCGTTGCCCCCGGGTCCAGCGTGAACACACTCATCGAACCGGTGATCTGCAGTGCCCGCTCGAAGTCCCGTGAGCTCATCCGCCCTTCGGATGCTGCCGCGGTCAGTGAGTCGCTGATCCGCGTGTGCACGGCTTGACCACCGCCCGGCATCTGACTGGCCCGGTATAGTTGCGGGAACAACCGCGCGGTATCGACACGGCGAGCGTTGAGAATCTGGAGGATCTCGTCGTGGACACCGCTCTCCCGCCGCGGGCCGTTGTGGGGCGGATCAGGGTCAGGGCGCCGCCTGGGCGGAGCATTCGACGGAGAGTGCTGTTCGGTGTACGGGCCGTCGGTGAACACACTGTGGATCAGGTCACCGGTGGGTTCCGCCCGCGGGGGCGGTGTCTGGCCGTTCGTACTGTCCAGTCCGTGTGACGCAACGGGTTTCGCCGTGGCCTGCACCTTCGCGATCAGGTCGATCTGTTCCGGGGTGAGGTGCTTGTCCAGCGGATCGCCCATGATCCCGCCACGGCTCTCGGGACGGTCGAACAGCAGGTTCGAGTCCTTGTGGCCCTCGCCGAGACCGAGGAAGTGGAAGTACTCGTGCAGCAGGTTCCCGATCGGGTCCGCGAGGTCCCACTTGACCTGGCTCGTCCGCGGGTCCCGCCCTTGCCGCTCCCCGCCTGGCCCTCGGGAGTCGTGCACGTCCACCGGCACGTTCCTGGCCGGGTCGGCGTCCCAGCCCCGGGGCACCCCGTTCGGCGTCTCCGCGTCCAGGGTGAAGTGGATCTGGCTGCCTTTGAACGGCCCCTTGCCGAACGAGTGCTTGTAGTTGAAGTGCTTGTCCAGCCCCTCCTGCACCCGTTCGCCCAGACCGCGCCGCGTCGCCGCGTCCACCTTGTGGTCCGGGGAAAGCAGGTCCAGCGGGACGGTGAACTCCAGGACCCACCTGCCCGGTCGCACCTCGAAGTGGCGCTGGTCGAAGCGGATCTGGGTGATCTTCCCGGAGACCTGGCCGTCCCCGGTCCGCAGACCGCCCTGCTGGCTGTGCGGGTCGAACCGCTCGCTGCTGAACCTGGTGGGCTTCGCGCCGTCCCGGCGGTTGCGCCACGTCTCGTCCTTGCGCACGAACCCGTCGTTCCTGGGCCCGCTCGGACCTGGCTCGCGGAGTCCGGGGCCGGTCACGGAGTCGTCCACCTTGGAGTGGCCGGTTCCCATGTAGCCGAACGCCGCCACCGCTGCCATGCCGTCTTCCGTGACGTCCGGTTTCGACGGTTTGACCACCGGCCGGTCCGGCGAAGACCTGTCAGGGACGGGCGCGGCGGGCCGGTCGGACGTGGGCACGGTCGGTTTGTCCAGCACGACGTTGTCGAACAACTTGCCCGGCGGTTGCTTGTTCATCAGGGACGACACCAGCTTGTCGACGACCGACTTGTCGACCGGTTTCGCCGCGTTGGACACGTCGTCCCGTGTTGTGGGCGCCTGCGGGCCCGCGTGGCCGCCGCCACCACCAGGACCAGTCACGCCCGTGTTCGGCGGCGGGACGACCGGGCCGATCGGGGCATCCGGCCCGGTGTGGCCACTTGGCCCGAGGGGACCGACAGGGCTGACCGGACTGATCGGACTGACGGGACTGATCGGACTGACTGGGCCGCTCCAGTTCCCGCGGCTTTCCTGCTCCGTCAGCGGGCTGACCGGGACTTCCAGCGCACTGCTGTCGAACGAGGTGCGACCGCCGACGGTCGTGTCGATCGACAGGTCAGGCCGGAGCTTCAGTTGTCCGGCGTTCGGCGGCTGCTGGTGACCGTCCGAGAAGGTGTGCGGTGAGGGTGGCGGATCCACCCGCGACACCGGCAGGTTCGACGACGAAGGACCGGTGTGCGTGACCACCGATCCGTCCGGAGTCGGCGGCGTCACCACGGATCCGTTCGGGTTGTCCGAGAACACGGGGATCTTCACTGGCGGCACCGGCGAATCCAGCAGTGACCCGTCCGGCAACGACCGCTCCGGATCCGGTCGTAGGGCCGGACCATCCATCCGCGATGGACCCGAGTAGTGAGCACCCGGTTGTGCGGGCACGTGCCCGCCCGGGTTCTGCTGGTGCCCGCCCGGGTTCTGCTGGTGCCCGCCCGGGTTCTGCTGGTGCCCGCCCGGGTTCTGCTGGTGCCCGCCCGGGTTCTGCTGGTGTCCGGTGATCGGTTGCTGGCCACCGGTTACCGGGTTCTGCTGGTGGCCGCCGCCGTAGTGCGACACAGGCGGGGGCACGACCGACCCTTCCGGGTTGTCGGGCATCGCCGGAATCCTCATCTCGGGCACTGGCGTGTCCAGCAGGGACCGCTCCACACCGCCATGACCGTCCGAGTGCGACAGACCAGGCAGGCCGGTGGTGACCGGCGCGCCGTCCTGGCGGTGCGCGGGTTGCCCGTCGAGGAAGGTTGGGGACTCGTTCGGCAGCCGGTTCGGCAGCGTGGGCATGCCCTCCGGAGTGATGCCGAGCGACGGTGTCGTGTGACTCTGGCCGCCGTGCCCGCCCGACGTCGTGGTGATCGGCCGGTCCCCGGTGAACAGGCTGCCGAACGGTTTCTCCCCCGGCGTCGTGATCTCTCGGCCACCGTTCGGGGTGTGGTCCGAGAACTTCCGGTCACCGAACCCAGTGTTGTCTGGAATAGACAATGGCGTTTTCTCGCCCAACGGCATGTTCGGGCGGTAGTCGCCGTCCCGGTCGGTGAACGACCCTCCTTCGCCCCTGCCCGGACTGCCCTTGCCGGGGCCGTTGCTCAGCAGCGGCATGTCCTCCTGCGTCGGACCGGAGTTCTTCTTGCCGAGACCCGGCGGGACGTCGAACTTCAATCCGAGTGGGCCACCGAACTTCTTGCCGAGGTTCCCGGCGAAGTTCTCCAGAGCCGTGCCCAGCTTTCCGCTGGGCTGGTACGGTCCGGCCCCGCCGAGGATGCCCGACCAGATCTCCTCCGGGTGCCCGGTCGCCAAGCCCACCAACGGATTGCTCCCGGCGACCATGCCGACCTGCGCTCCCGCGTACCCGAGCTGCCCCAGCGCACGCGCCCACCCTGGCACGACAATCGCCGTCGGCGGTGTCCCACCGCCCGTCGAACCGCCCTTGCCCCCGGTCGACCCGCCTTTCCCACCGGCGGAACCGCCCTTGCCCCCGGTCGACCCGCCTTTCCCACCTGGCACACCGACCTTGCCGGTCAAGCCACCCCTGCCGCCGAACGAGCCGCCTTTCCCGCCGATCGATCCGCCTTTGCCACCAGGCATGATCCCCCGAGGCAGCCCGCCAAGCCCGACCTTCGTGATGCCGTGGAACATTCCGAACGCCGCGCCACCGATCGCGCCGCCGATCACCGAGCTCTTGAAGGATTTCCAGTCGAATTCGTCACGCCCGCCGCCGGCCATCTGACCCAGCTGGATACCGCCGTCCAGGATGCCCATGAACGCCGCGCCACCCGCCGCGTACTTCGCCATGTTCCAGATGACCTGCACGAGCGCGTTCCAGATCCCCCGCAGGGTGACCTGGCCCAACGCGATCGTCCCGGGAACCGCGAACGCCCCGAACAGTGAACACAGCAACGCGATGATCGTGGCCAGGAACATCGCCGCCATCGCGATGAGCATGATCTTGCCCTTTTGGACGTCGGCCGCCGCGGTCTTGCACATCTTCGCGAACTCGGCCGAGGCCGACTCCATGATCCGCAGGAACTCGAGTACACCTTTTTCCTTGTCGCTGAGGTACTCGTCCAGTGCGTCCGCCGTGACACCGCGGATCGACTCGTGCAACCGGGGAAGCCACCGGTCGGACTCGGCGACAAGGCGTTCCATGACCTCGTGGAAGTCCGCCCACGCCGCGGACATCGCCTTCAGGCCACCCTCGCTGGCCTCCGGCCAGGTCATCCCCATCGTGACCTTGAAGAACTTCTGCAAACCGGGAGGCAGCTCGGTGGTCATCGCCGAGCCGCTGCCGGTTACCGGAGCCTCCTCCTCACCACCGCCGGTGTTCGCACCCTTCTTACCGGTACCACTCATCAGTGACACCTCCTTCCCCGTGGATCGGCAAGAACGACGACACGAACGACGGACCTACTGCTTCTCGGGACCTTTGTACGCGTCCAGAATCCGGGCGGACTCCTCGTCGAGCTCCGCCATCGACTTCCCTTTCTGCGACGCGTTCGCGGCTGTCTCCACAAGCCCTTTGCTCAGTTTGCCCGCGCCTTCCCGGAGATCCTCGGCGTCCTTGTAGTAGTTCTTCTGGAACCCCTTGCCGATCTCGTCGTCTCCCCAGCAGCCCTTGAACTGGGTGAGCACGTCGGAGAGTTTCCGGTAGGCGTTGCCCAGATCGGTCCCGGCGTCGTCGAGGCCGTTGGTGAACCGTTGGAAACCGTTCGGGTCGAGGAAGAACTCGTCAGCCACCGCCCTGTTCCTTCCTGTCGCGGTCGGCGGGCCGCGGCAGCGGGCTTTCGACGCCGAAGCCCTCCAGCGTGTCGAGCATCGGACCGACCAGCGCGTTGAGCATCTCCTCCGGTTTGAGCTTCCCGCTGACGAGTCCGTTCATGTCGAGCCCGGGAATGCCCGACGCTCCCATCAGGTCGGACATCTTCGCCATGGCCTGCGTACGGGCCGCCTGGAGCGTCTCGATGATCATCCGGGCCAGCTGGGCGGGCGCGAGCTTGCGGTACTTCGCACCGTTGAAGACCAGATCGACCAGCTCACCACGCCCGTCGACGGTGACTTCGAGCGAGTGGTCCTTGGCTCGAACGGTGGTGCTCGCCTCCTCCCAGTGCTTTCCGAGTTCTTCGAGCTTGCGGGACTCGGCCTCGAAGCTCGCCAGGGCCTTCGCCATGGCCCTGTCGGGATCGGCACCCGTGGCACTCCAGTCGGCCATCATCTACCCCGTTCCATCAGCCGGTCCAGTTCCGCGAGTTTCTCGGTGAGCTGGGCCTGCAGATCCGCTCTGGAAAGCCGCGGCTCGCTCTGCCGCACCTCGGGCTCGCGCCTGCCCAGCGCGCCCGGCCCGGCGTCCTGTGGATCCCAAGCTTCGGGCCGCGGCTCGTTCGGCACCGCCGTGACCCGGCTGCCCTGCTGCGGCATGCCTCCGCCACCCGTACCGCCGAGCATCATCGGCGACATCGGGTAACCGCCCATCTGTGACGCATACGGATCGGTCTGGGCACCACGGCCGGTGTGCCCCTGCGGAGCCGGGTTCGGCGGCACCTCCACCGGCGGCTGGGCGGTGCCGGGTGGCGTCCCGGTGTTGGGCACGAACATCCCCCGGTCCGCCGGATTCATCTGCAACGCAGCGGAATGCCGCACGGCACCGGATCCGGGTGTCGTCGTGGCAGTGTTCCTCTCGACCGTCGGGTCCGGGTCCTTCGGCGGTACCGGTGGCTCAGCGGGCGTGGACTGCGCTGTCGCCACCGCCACCATGGGTTCACCCTGACTGATCCGGCTGAGCGGTTCGGCTCCACCGGAAGCAGGGGTGTCGGAGGTCGTCCTGACCACGATCGCTTCCGTGCCGGGAGCACCGGCGACGAGGGCCGTTGCGGAGGACTCGGTCACCAGACGCTTGTCGGGGCGTTGCTCCGGGTGCGTCCCGCCGACCTCCTTCACCAGCTTCCGTTCCTTGCCGGGCGCCTTGGTCTTGTTCGGCGACTTGGTCGACGGCCCAGCGGCCGGAACGGTTTCCGTACGACCCAGCACAGCGGGTGAGACGACGTCGCCAGTCGACACCAGTACGTCTACTTCAGCCACAGGAGGTGTCGGAGCGACCCGTCCGCGCTCGTGGGGTTCGGACTCGAACGACCCGTTCTTTCCGGGGCCGCCGACCATCTCCTTCCGGTCGGACCGGGTTTCGTCGCGGCCGAGAACGTGACCGGATGACCTGTCAGGTCTGACCAAGCCGGGCGGCGGACCCACCACCGCCGTCCACATTGGTGGGGTGCCCGATGGCGGCGCCCCGTCCAGGTGTGTGGTGTGCCGGTACTCGGTCGGGGGAACGGTCTTCCCGGGCGGCGGGGTCTTGGAATCCGGAACGTCACCGGACGGCGTGTCGACCACCTTCGGCGCGTCGTACGGGAGTGGCGCCATGGCGTTGGCGATGTCCTGGTACGCCGTTCGCAGATCACGCAGGATCTGCTTGGCCGCCTGGTTGTTGACCTGCGCGACCAGCTCAGGCGGCGGCCCACCGGCCGCGGGCGGCGTGCTTTCCTGTTGTGCCTTCTGCCCTTGCAGGTCCCGCAACCGGCGCTGGTGCACGGCCAGCAGGTCCCCGGCCTTGCGCAGAACCGAGCCGTAGCCGGGGTTCTGCAGGAACTGCAGGACAACGTCCATCCGGCCGGAGATTTCCCGTGCGAGGGCGTCGAACTCGTCGGAGACCTTGCCGGTCCACGATTCCCGCACGATGTTCAGCTGGCGCCGGATCTGGTCGAGCACGTCCTGGAGGCGCCCTGCCGCCTGGTCGAAGGCCGCGGCGCGGACGTAGAAGGCGTCCGGACCGACCTCGGCCACCAACTGTGTCAGCTGGTCGAAGGTCAGTGCCTCGAGCATGGGGTCGTCGAGGACCGGTGGCGGGGGCGGCGTTGTGGCGTGGGTCATCGCTCAGTCCTTCGGCCCAGCACCGGATCGTCGGAGCCGTCCGGGTCGTCGCTCCACGCGTCCTTGTCCGCCTGCAACCAGATCTGCGGCTCCCGGTCGTTCTGCTGGCCGCCACCGCCGCCCATGCCACCCATTCCGCCCATCGGCATGCCGCCCATGGGCATTCCGCTGCCCATCGGCATCCCGCTGCCCATCGGCACCGCCGGAACTGCCGGGGAGGCCAAGGAAAGCTGCTGGGGGACCGCGGCGCTCGCCTGGCCGAGCCCGCGCTGCCCGGCGACGTCGGTGTCGAACTGGGCGCGGGTCACCGGACTCTCCGGCCCTGTCGACGATGTCGGGATCGAGCCGCCCCCGCTCCCGCCTGAACCGCCGGTCTTCGCCAGGTCGTCAAGGGCGTGCTTGGCACTGTCGAGCGGGATCTGGGCGCTGCCGAACGGCTGGAGCGGCGACGAGACGTCACCGCCGAGGAAGTCCCGCACCTTGGTGAAATCACTCGGCTTGATGTCGTCGATGGCCTTGGCGACCTTGTCCTTGGCCTCTTCGAGCGCCTGTTTCGCCTCGGGGTCGGTGGTTCTGCCGATCAGGTCGTCGATGGACTTCGTGGCCACCTCCTTCGCCTCGTCCAGCGCCTTGCGCGTGTCGGGATCGAAGGTGTCACCGGGTTGGCCGGAACCGCCTGGGCCGAACTGGTCGAGTGCGTCGCCGACTTGCTTCTTGGCGTCCTCCAGCGCCTTGCGCGCCTCGGGATCGGTGGTGTGCGACAACGCGTCGTCGAGCGCCTTGCGCGTCTCTTCCTGTGCCTGTTTCAGCGGCGAGTTGTCCGGGCCACTCGAATGGGTCGACGGCAGGCCGTCGTGGGACTTGAGTCCGTCGATGGCCTCGCCAGCGGCCTTCTTGGCGTCCTCAAGGGCTTTGCGCGCCTCGGGATCGGTGGTGTCCTTCGCGATCTTGTCGATCGCGTCCTGTGCCTTCTGCTTGGCGTCGTCGAGCGTCTTGTTCAGCGCCGGATCGCCGGTGCCGCCCTTCAGGCCCTCGATGGCCTTGGCAGCATCCTGCTTGGCCTGATCGAGCGCCTTGCGCGCCTCGGGATCCTGCGTGCCGCCCTTGATCTTGTCGATGGCGTCCTGCGCGGCGCTCTTGGCACCGTCCAGCGAACCGGCACGCGAAGCCGGCGCGACCTTCGCCTGCTCCATGCCGGTGCCGCCGAGGCCACCGATGGCGTCGCCGACCGCCTTCTTGGCATCGTCGAGCGCCTTCTTCGCCTCAGGATCGTTCGTACCACCCTTGACCTTGTCGATGGCATCCTGCGCCGCCTTCTTGGCGCCATCCAGCGAACCACCACCCGTGCCACCACCGGCGCTCTTGCCGGGACCGCCACCGGACGAACCGCCCGGCCCGGGTGCTGCCTGCGACTGTGGTGCGCCCTGGCCACCGAGGCCGTCGATGGCGTCGCCCACCGCCTTCTTGGCATCGTCGAGCGCCTTCTTCGCCTCAGGATCGTTCGTACCACCCTTGACCTTGTCGATGGCATCCTGCGCCGCCTTCTTGGCACCGTCCAGCGAACCACCACCCGTGCCGCCACCGTTCCCTCCACCGAGGCCGCCGCCGACACCGCTCAGGCCCGGACCCGTGCCACCCCCGGAACCACCACCTCGGCCGTCACCCTGGCCATCGGAGTTCGGGACCTTCTTGAGTTGGTTCAGCGGCTCCACCTTGTGGAGCTCGCTGTGCTGGCCTTGCTGCAGCTTGTCGCCGCCCGCCTGCTTGTCGCCGCCCGCCTGCTTGTCGCCGCCCGGCCCCTTACCCGAGCCGCCACCCGTACCAGGGCTCTTGCCACCGGAGATGTGCAGCGGGGACAGATCCTGTCCGCGGGAGGTGTACTGGTCACCGAGGGAACCGAACAGCGTCTGGAGGTCCTTGACGAGCTTGTCCCGCGCGGTGGTCTCGAGGTCCTTCATGGCGGACTTCAGATCGTTCAGCGCGGTCTGCAGATCGCCCTCGGTCTGCGCGGCGGCGATGTTGGTCGCGGCGACCGCCTTGATCTCGAAAGCCACTTTCTCGGCGGCCTGGTCGGACTTGTCGATCGTCTCCCACCAGGCGTTGCCGAACCACTGGATGGTGTGGCCGATGTTGCCGATCGTCGTGCCGTACCGCTTGCCTTCGATCGTGTGGTAGAACTCCTCGCTGTCCTTCAGGATCTTCGTGGCGTACTCGTCGAACGCCTTGCCGGTCTCGCCCTCCAGGTTGTCCTTGAGCGACTTGATCTCGCGCTGGAACTGCTGGTTCACCTCGGCCAGGCGCTTCGTGGCCGCGTTGACCTTCTCCTCGAGCACGTAGAACGCCTCGGCAGTGGTGTTCCCGGACAGGCTCACCTTTCCGCCACCGCGCTGCGCCACCAGACCGGCGGTGACCTCGATGAGCGCTTCAAGAGAACCGTACTGCCCGACGGCCAGAGGTGGCGCCGAGGCGTTGTACAGGCCAACATCTTGCCTCTTGCTGTCGGGCATTGTGGAAACCCTCATCCAATGTCGTTCAACAGTGGTCAATCCATGCTCGGAACGAGCAACGCTCACCGAGGTGCTGCGGCCGCGGCACGGCGGCCAGGTCTCACTGCTTCATGCCGCCGCCGCTGTTCTTCTTGTCCTGCCCCATGTCATGGAGCTCCTTCCTCTGTTTGCCGTCTCCGTCAGGCTTTTCTCCTCCTCCTCCTCCACCACCGCCACCGCCACCACCACCTCCGCCGGAGTCGGGTTTGCCGATCGGGTCGTTGAGGTTGTCGTTGTAGCCGTCGCCGTCGGAACTGTTGCCCTTGCCGCTCGGCGTGTAGTTCGTCTGGTCCTTCTCCGTGTTCTGGTCGAGAGTGGTGATCTCCTGACCGATCTTGCTCTGCATGTCCTTCAACGCGGTGACGACCTTCTGCGCGTTCTCGCCGTCGAGGTTGTCGAAGTCCGAGGCGATCCGCTTCAGCGTCACCTCCATCGCCTCGAACGTCAGCTTCAGGTGCTCGGCGTGCGCGACGATCGCGTTGCGCCGGTCGTCGACGATTCGCTCAAGCCACTGGGCGAGCGGGAACTTTCCCGCGTTCGGCCAATGGGCCTTCAACTCGGTGAACGCTTTCATGTCGTCCAGGATCCGGCCCAGATTGATACCCGCGTTCTTCACGCGCTCACTGACGTACTTCGTCTGCGACACGACACCAACTCCTCACACCTCGACAGTCAGGCGGATGGCCGACGAGCCGGCACTCCGGGGATGACCGCCGCGATCTCCTTCGCGTTGCTGTTGTCCACGGCCTCGAACCTCGTCGCGATCCGCGTCAGGACCTTCCCCATCTCGTCGAGCGACGCCTGCAACTGGTGGGCGTGCGCGACCACGCCGTCACGGCGATCGTCGACGATTCCCTCCAGCCGTCGCGCGAGGTCGAAGTTGCCGATCGTCGGCCACGGCGCCCGCAACGGGGCGAACGCGGACATGTCGTCCATGATCCGCCCGAGACTGACCGCCGCTTGCTTGATTGCTTCGATGTCGAGCTTGGTGGTCATTTCACGGCTCCGTAACGTGCGGTGTGCCGAGCCGCCGCAGCGACCCGGCACCCCACGCGGTCAGTAGTCACCGAAGCTTTTGGCACTGGTCTTGTCCTGGAGCTGGAACCTCTGGATCACGTCCTCCATCTTCTTCTCCAGCGTGGTGAGGTCGTTGGCGTTGCCCCTGAGATCGTTCTCCAGGTCGTTGCTGAGCCGGTCGTAAGCGTCGGCCGTGTCACCGGCCCAGCCCGTCATGACCTTCTTGACCGACTGCTGCATCTCGTCAGTCTGCTGGGCGATCCACTCGGCCGCCTTCCTCATCTCCTCGACGCAGTACTCGAGCGTCGTGTAGTCGTATGTGATGGTGTCGTCACGCGAAACCATGATCTCTTCCTTTCGGACAACCGCAACGGAAACTGGCAGTGGTCAGCTCTTGGGAACACCGAGGAAGTCGAGGGTGCTCAACGGCAGGCTGGTGATCGCGTTCATGCTCTCCTCGTCGAGCGCCGCCTGGTTGCTGGCTTCGCGCCGGATGTTCTCGGCCATCTTGCGCATGTGGTCGAGCACCGTCTTGCGAACGGCTTCCACCCAGTTGTCACAGGTGTTGGTCAACGCCCGGGTGGCCGCGCTGGTGCTGGCCATCATCGTGTTGTGGACCTCGGTCTTGAGACTGTCGAGCTTCTGGCTGATGTCATCCGCCATCGCGTCGTGCCTGGCTGCCTGCTGGTTGCACGTCTCGACACTCACTGTCGTCGTCTTGGGCATCTGATCTCCTTGGTGTACTTCCTGCTGCGCATCACGTTCTGGCGACCGCCAAACAGCCCGGCTACGTTTCCACGCTAGGTTCCGGATCGTCGCCGAATTCCGCCTGCCGCCCCATCGGCCCCAATGAGCGGAACTCCCCTCATGAGTGCCGGAGGCCGGTCACCTCCCCGGTGCCGGAGTCCGCAGTGCGGCGTCCACGCTGAGCACCGGGCCGGACGGCAACAGACCGAGCAGTTCGCCGGGCACCTGCACGGCGGCTGGCTCCGAGTAGCCGAGTGCGGCCACCACCTCGGAGTTGGCCAGCGGGTACTTCGTGCCCGTCTCGGTGACGAGAAAGAGCGCTCCGGGCAGCGGCAACTGTCTGGCCAGCACCCCTTTCCCCGCCGGCACCGAGATCCGGTCGGCTGTCGTTCCCGCCGGGTGCGTGGCCAGCGGTACGGCCTTCGCGTTGCCTGCCGTGGCCGAGAGGTGTCCGATCACGACATTCGAGTCGCCCTTTCCGGGCGGTGGGAAGCTCGCGCACGCCATGGCGTCCGGGGCCGGGTTGGCGATCCGCGGCGGCTCCGGCGGGAGTCCCGCGGCGAGATCGGGACCGCTGTGGGAGTACGGCACACCGGCCAGCGCGTTCGGTCCTGCCTCGACGGTGCTCACCCTGCCGCCCGGGTAAGCGGCCTTTGTGGACTCCGCGGCCAGCAGCAACGCCGCGCTGGTCCGGCTCAGCGGCGCGACCCCGTCGCTGCGGACCAGGTAGAGCTGGTCCGTGTTGATCGCCGGGTTGCGGATCTCGTAGATCTGGCCGATCGTGCTGCGGCGACCGTCGATCACCGGCCCCGGCTGCCCGAGACCCGGCGTCCTCGGCACCGCGATGTCCCGTCCTTGTGCCAACGGGTTCAGCCAGGCCGCGGTGACCGTCATCGGGTCGACGCCGCCGTAGCCCAACGCCTCGGCCTCGCTCCGGCTCGGTATCCGGTGGCGTTTTCCCCGCCACACCAAATAGGTCGGTTGCCCTGGGCTTTCCACCAGCAGCGCCTGCTGCTCGGTCAGGGCGCGGTCGACAGGTTGCCCGAGCAGGAGCGCGACTGTCGGTCCCGTGGCAGGCGGCCCGGTGCCAGGCGACTGGGCGCACACCGTCCACGCGCCCGAGTCGAGCCCGGCGGCCGGGGGCAACGCGTCCGGGGCGCCCGCGATGCCGATCGGCTGCCCGACCGGCGTCCCGGTCAGCGACTTCTGCGACACCGAGAAGACCTGGCCGTTGCCCGACTTCCCGCCGACCAGCCTCGCCGACGAGTAGTTGAGCACCGGCCGCAGCTGGTTGTCCAGGTAGACGTAACGCGCACCGGTCGTCTCGTTCATCACGATCGCTCCCGGCTGGCGCCAGGTGGTGTTGCCGCCGGGGACGAACACACCGTAGATCCCGAAGATCCCCATCAGCACGGCCCCGACGATCACCCCGATGAACGTGCCCGTGTTCAGCCGCTTGTTCGGTTGCTGGAGCACGTCCGGCCTGCCGTGCACGACGGCGGACACGAGCCGCCCGACCACGAAGAAGTACGCCTGCACCTGGTCCCGTTTGGACTGCATCAGCCCGCCAGCCCCCGCATCCAGGCGTAGACGCCCAGAACCTGCAACAGGATCGGGATGACGGCGACGGCGGTCAGCGTCTCCAGGATCTCCACCGCACGACCCCAGTACGGCCGGAACCGCTGTCCCGGCAGGAGCCTGCTGAACAGCAGCATGACCAGCCCCAGGGCGAACAGCGGCGCGCATGTCGCGAGCAGCCTGCCGAGCTCGCCCTGCCCGGCGGCGATCTGCCGCAGGTTCTCCACGACCGTGACGGCCGCGGGCACCATGATCGCCCACCGCTGCACTGCCCCGCTCGGATGCCGCGTCCGCAGCAACAGCAGGAACGCGATGACGAGCGACAACGCCCTCGCCCAGCTGTCACCTCCGGCGATCAGCATCGGCAGCATCACCGTCAGTGCCGCGCCGAGGCCGACGTGCAATGCCGTCGAGTAGCCCGCGGTCGCCGTGCCCCGCTCCACCACGAGCTTGGCCGGCACCGGATCTATGTCCTCGCTGAGCTCGTCCGCGCCGGTCGGCAGCATCGGCAGGGTGAGTCCGGACAGCCGGAACGCCGTCGCGGGCACGTAGACCCCGATGACCAGCGACACCGACAAGCCGATTCCCACCGCCTGCGAGACCGTCACCGACGCGACCGAAGCGATGAGCCCGGCGATGGCCAGCACCGCCGTGAACATGATGGCCCCGGTGAACACCAACGCCGCATCGGCGACCACGAACACCCCGACGCACAACAGCAGGAGCGCGACGGCGAGTGCGACGGTCGCGTGAACCGGCATGATGGCGATGGGATCCAGCGCACGCACAAGCAGCACACCGCCCAGCGCGCCGTAACTGGCCGCGGCGATGGCCATGATCGTCGCCGCAGCGGGATCCGCCACGCCTCGCGCGACGAGAGCGCTCCCGCCCACCAGCAACAACGCGATGCACAAAGCCATGAAAGCCTGCACCAGCACGGATCCGGTGCCCGGAACCAGCCACAGTCCCAGCAACAGGGCGACAGCCGCGCCCACGCGGAACATCCAGCGCGTGTGTGCGGGCCGCCACGCGCCCGAGTGATCCCTGACCTGCTCGCCGACACCGTCGACCAGGTCGTCGTAGTCGATCGCCGCGAGCTGGTCGGCCCGAGGTCTCAGGTAGACGGTCTCGCCGTCGAGCAGGTTGAGCTCGGCGAGGGTCCTGTCCTCGTCCAGCGGCGGCTCACCGATCCGCTGGACGACCCAGCCCTCGTGGTCGGCGCCCTGTTCGATCCATTCGGCGCCGAACTGCGGCAACACCGCGGGCAACAGGTCGATCAGCGTGGCCTGGGTGGGCAGCGCCACGTCGGTGGCCTTCTTTCCCAGAACGAACCGTAGCCTCGCCGAGCTCGTTGTGCGATGCTGTGTTTGCTCTTCCATCCGGTGTCAAGGTCCTTCCTGCCAGGGATGACAGACCGTGAACCACTGCCGGAGCCTAGGTCCGCGGGACGGCTGTGCCCGTGGCTCGGGGCGCTGTCGCGGCCAAAATGGGGAAGTCCACTCACCGAGGGAGAGCAAGTGTGAGCACGGTGCTGTTCGCGCGCCGGGCACGACGGCCGAAACCGGCCGCACCGGGCGACGAGATCGAGATCCAGGAACCACCGGCGGTCCCGGAGGACACCGGCGGCGGGATCAGCTCCGTGCTGATGTACGCCCCGATGGGCCTCGGCTCGATCGCGATGGTGATGATGTTCGTCCGGCCCGGTTCCGGGCTGATGTCCTACATCGGTGGCGGGATGATGCTGCTGTCGGTCGTCGGCATGCTCGTCGTCCAGCTCTTTCGCAACTCGGTGACGCACAAGCAGAAACTGCACGGGCACCGGCGTGACTACATCCGCTATCTCACCCAGTTGCGCAGACAGGTCCGCAAATCCCTTGCCGCCCAGCAACGCGCGGGCCGCTGGATCCACCCCGACCCGCGTGCGCTGTGGTCGATGGCGCTGGGCTACCGGTTGTGGGAGCGGCGTCCCGCGCAGGACGACTTCGGTGAAGTCCGGATCGGCGTCGGCACGCAGCGGTCGACGCTCAAGCTGCTCCCGCCCGACACCAAGCCGATCGAGGACCTGGAGCCGCTGGCGGCGCACGCGTTGCGCCGCTTCCTGCGGGCGTACTCCACGCTGCCCAACGCGCCGATCGCGGTGTACCTGCGGGGTTTCGGGCAGATCCAGTTCAGCGGCGAGGACGAGGCGGTGCTCGGCCTGGCCCGCGCGGTCCTCGGCCAGCTCGCCACCGCGCACGCCCCGGGCGACGTCCGGATCGCGCTGTGCGCGAGCGAGGAGCGGATGGCCCGCTGGGACTGGCTGAAATGGCTGCCGCACAACCAGGATCCGGAGAGCCGGGACGCCGCGGGCGCACGACGGCTGGCCGCGGCGACCATCACCGAGGCGGAGTCGCTGCTCGGCGGGCCGTCGTTCACCGGGCGGCCCCGGTTCGAGGCCGACACCCCGGTCACCTCGTCGGAGCCGTACGTGGTGCTCATCCTCGACGGGGTCCAGATACCCGGAGACCACCGGGCGGCCGACGAAGGCTATCGCAACGCGGTGGTGCTCGACGTCTCCGGCAGCCTGCCGTGGCACCAGCGGCCGGGCGTGCTGTTCCTCGAAGTGGCGCAGGGCGAGGCCAGCACGGTGAACTTCGACCGGCTCGGCAGGCAGACGTCCAAACCGCTCTGCACGCCGGACGCGCTGAGTGAGACCGCCGCCGCCGCGTTGGCGCGCACGATGGCCCGGTACCGGATCGGCGAGGTGAACGAGGACGAGGAGCCGCTGGCCGTCGACTACGACCTGGCCGGGCTGCTCGGTCTCGGTGACGTCGTCCACTTCGAACCGGTGAAGTACCGCAGGGAACGGATGACCGCCAAGCGGCGGCTGCGGGTGCCGATCGGGATCGCCACCAACGGCACGCCGATGGAGCTGGACATCAAGGAGGCCGCGGAGGACGGGATGGGCCCGCACGGGCTGTGCGTCGGCGCCACCGGGTCCGGCAAGAGCGAACTGCTCCGCACGCTCGTGCTCGCCCTGGCCGTGACGCACTCGTCGGAGGACCTGAACTTCGTTCTGGTCGACTTCAAGGGCGGCGCGGCGTTCCTCGGCTTCGACCAGCTGCCGCACACCTCGGCGGTGATCACCAATCTGGCCGAGGAACTCGAACTGGTCGACCGGATGCAGGACGCGCTGACCGGTGAGCTCAACCGCCGCCAGGAATACCTCCGCGCGGCGGGCAACTACGCGTCACGCCGGGACTACGAAGCCGCGCGGGCGCAAGGTGTGCCGCTGGAGCCGATGCCCGCGCTGTTCATCGTGGTCGACGAGTTCAGCGAGATGCTGTCGAGCAAGCCGGAGTTCATCGACGTGTTCGCCATGATCGGCAGGCTGGGCCGCAGCCTCGGCGTGCACCTGCTGCTGGCGTCCCAGCGGTTGGACGAAGGCCGGATCCACAAGGTCGAGACGCACCTGTCGTACCGGATCGGCCTGCGCACGTTCTCCGCGATGGAAAGCCGCAGCGTCATCGGCGTGCCGGACGCGTACGAACTGCCCAACAGCCCCGGTAACGGGTATCTGCGCCCGGACACCCAGACGCTCGTCCGGTTCAAGGGCGCGTATTCCTCATCGCCCTACCGCCCCAAGCGCCGCGGCACCGGGGCCGAGTCGGTCGAACAGCACATCGTGCCGTTCGGCATGCAGTACATCGAGCCGCCCGCCTCGCCCGAGCCGGTGGACGAACCGGCGCCGGAGGACGACGAGTCCAGCACGGACACCGTGCTCGACGTGCTGATTCAGCGGATGCGCGACATCGGCCCGCGGGCGCACCAGGTATGGCTGCCACCGCTCAAACAGTCGGCGACGCTCGACCAGCTGCTGCCGCCGTTGGTGGACCACGCGGAACTCGGTCCGCGCCCGGTCGGCGAGCTGCAGACCGGCACCCTGACCGTGCCGGTGGGCCTGATCGACCTGCCCGCACAGCAGAAACGCGAACTGCTCGTCGCGGACCTGTCCGGCAGCAAGGGAAACGCGGCGATCGTCGGCGGGCCGCAGAGCGGCAAGAGCACCATGCTGCGGGCCCTGATGGCGAGCCTGGCGTTGACCCACACCGCCGCGGAGGTCCAGTTCTACTGTCTCGACTTCGGCGGAACGCTCACGGCGCTGGCGAAACTGCCGCACGTCGGCAGTGTCGCCAACCGGCTCGACCGGGACCGCGTCACCCGGACCGTGTTGGAGGTCACCAACATCATGACCCGCCGCGAGGCGATCTTCGCCGAGCACAACATCGACTCGATGGCCACGTACCGGCGGGCCCGCAGGGAGGGCCGGTACACCGACATCGACCCGTACGGCGACGTGTTCCTGGTGGTCGACGGCTGGTACACGATCCGGCAGGACTTCGAGGACGTGGAGGAGAAGTTCACCGAGCTCGCCGCGCGCGGGCTGAGCTTCGGCATCCACCTCGTCGTCGCGTCCAGCCGCTGGTCGGAGATGCGGCCGTGGCTGCGTGACGTGCTGGGCACGCGGTTCGAGCTCAAGCTGGGCGATCCCACCGACTCGGAGATCAACAGCCGGTTCGCCGCGACCGTGCCCGCGATCCCCGGCCGCGGCATCACCCCCGACCGGCTGCACTTCCTCGCCGCACTGCCCCGGATCGACGGTCAGCCAGAGACCGAGGACCTCGCCGACGCGACGGTGGAGCTGGCCGAGGCGCTGGCGTTGCCGACCGCACCGGCCGCGCCGAAGGTCCGGCTGCTGCCGCACATGCTGACGGTCAGGGAACTTCCCGGCCCGACATCGCCCGGTCCCACCGCGGAGATGCGGGTGTCGCTCGGCATCGACGACGTCGAACTGGCACCGTTGTGGCACGACTTCGACACGAGCCCGCACCTGCTGATCTACGGCGACGCCGAGACCGGCAAGACCAACCTGTTGCGGCACATCGCCAAGGCCGTTGCCGCACACCACACGTCGGACGAGGCCAGGGTGGTGTTCGGCGACTTCCGCCGCGAACTGCACGACTCCATCCCGACGAGCCACCAGCTCGAGTACGCGGTCGGCACGGAGGCGCTGGCGAACACGATCGCGGGCGCGGCGGGAGTGCTCAAGGAGCGCGTCCCCGGCCCGGAGATCGCCCCGAGCCGACTGCCCAAACGGGACTGGTGGCAGGGCGGGCGGCTCTACGTCATCATCGACGACTTCGAGCTGACCGAGGCCTCCGGCAGCGGCCCGCTGGATCCCCTGGTCCCGTTGCTCCCGCAGGCGGCGGACATCGGCGTGCACATCATCATCGCGCGCAGCACGTCGAGCGCGAGCCGGTCGATGTCGAACGCCGCGATCCGGCGGATGTGGGAGCTGGGCACACCGGCGCTGCTGTTGTCCTGCCCGAAGACGGAGGGTTCGTTCCTCGGCAACCTGAAGCCGCGCGTGCTCCCGCCCGGCCGCGGCCAGTTCGTCAACCGCCGCCGTGCGGTCCGGCTGGTGCAGACACCGCTGGTCGAAGGCGTGGAGAAGCCCGACAGGGACTGAGAAACGGCCGGTTGTGAGCGGTAACGCACCGCTCACAACCGGCCGTGGGATCCGTTCACTGTCCTGGTGTGTCGTTCGTCGGCACGGAGATCTCGACCACCCGGGCAGGACTCCAGCGACGCTTGCGGCTGGCGCTGTACAGGCGGATCAGCAGCGCAAGGGTCGCAAGGACGCACAGGCCGCCGAACACTCCGCCCACCGCGAGGGCCGGGCCGAGTTCGTCCGCCGGGAGGACTTCCACGCGACTGGCGTCCGGCGGGTCGACGGTGACAAGCGACGCCGCACCCTCCTCGGGCAACACGGTGGTCACCGCCGCCATCGGATTCACCGTGCCCCAACCGAGTCCCGGATCGGGCAGCGGTACGGCGGGATGGTTGGCCGTGGTCAGCAAGCGGTGCTTGACCTGCGCGGCCGTCAGCCGCGGGTGGTAGGCGCGTACCAGCGCGGCCGTCCCGGTCACGAACGGGGCCGAATAGCTCGTGCCACTGCCTTTCCAGTGCCCTGGACCACCCGGCCCGAGCCCGAGCACGTCGACACCCGGCGCCACCAGCGACACGAACGGACCAGTCTGGGAGAAGTCCGCGCGCTGACCCGACTCGTCCACCGCGCCGACCGCGATCACCGAGCCGTAGGCGGCCGGGTACGTCACCGGATCGCCGTTCTTCGCACTGTTCGCGGCCGACGCCACGACGACGACGTCCTTGCTGTCCGCGTAGGCCACGGCTTCGGCGAGTTCCCGGTTCTGCTCGGTCGTGCTGGCCGACACGTTGACGACGCGCGCACCTCCGTCGACAGCCGCCCGGATCCCCAGCGCCATTCCCGCCGGAGTCAACGTGCCGGGCTGGTTCGGCGCGTCCGTGGTCGCACAGCGGATCGGCAGGATCCGCACACCCGGCGCGACTCCGGCGTAACCCGTCCCGGCCGTGGGCGACGCGGCGATGATGCCCGCCACGAACGTGCCGTGCCCGAAGCAGTCGGTGTTGGCCGGTGCCTTGCCGGGCTTGGTCGTGTCGACGCCCGCCAGCACCTTGCCGCCCCGCAGTTGCGGCACGTTCCCGTCGACACCGGTGTCGACCACCGCGACCGTGATGCCCGACCCGTCCGTCAACGGCCAGATCCGTTCCGGCACCAACTGCCGCTGCGCCCAGGGCACAGACCTGTCGGTAGTTTGCGGCGGTGGCAGGCACTCCACCTTCGGTTGGTTCGCCGTCGATGTCGCCTGGCTCGGCGATGACGACGACGGTTGTCGCGCATGCGCGGGTGGACTCGCCACGACGCCGAGAATCCCTGCCACCACGACGCAGGCACACAGCCGCTTCACGACGCCACCGCGGTCCGGCCCGCGCCCGCCGAGTCGTCCTGCCACAGCACCAGCGATGTGGTGAGCCGGGCGATCGCGGCGGGGTCCTCGACGAGCCGCAACTCCCCCTTCTGCCGCCGAGTCAGAACGCCGTCGAGTTTCGCCAGCACGGCGAGGTCGCGTTCGTCGAGTTCGGTGGTGCTCGGCACCTCACCCGGGGCCAGCTCACGGAACAGGACGGCGACTTTCGGCGCGACCGGCGCACCGTCGTCCTGCTCCTGTCCCTCCTCGTCGACCTCCACGGCTGTCCGCACAGCCAGGGCCTTGAACCGGGCACCCGCGACGAACACCGCCTCGTCCACCGGTCGGCTGAGCATCAACTCCGAGGTCCGGCGGGCCGAACTCGGCCAGATCAGCACATCGAGGTCGGCACCGGGCATCATCACATCCAAATCCATACTGGCGGCGAGAAAACCCGGCTCCGTGAGCACAGTCCCCGGGGTACTGCCGTGTTCGAAGGACTCGTTGACTTTTCCCTGCCGCAGCACGGCTCGCCGATGCGTCGGCAACCGCCGGATCCCCGACATCAGACACGGAACCTGACCGTCCAGCAGACCAGCCTGCCCGTTGCGCAACGCGCCGTTGAGCGCGTACGCACCGCCGTCACCCCGGCCGAGGTAAAGGCAAACGGCGACATAGTCGGCTTTCGCGCCAGGCGACTCGTCCACACGCATGGACGGCCAGGTGGCCATGGCCGCGTTGACGGTGGCCAGCGCCTCGGAAAACGCATCCCCGGCGGCCGCGGTGAACCGCGCCTGTTCAGCGGCAGTACTCGCTCTGCCCGGCACCACCAGTGCCTTCGCCGCCGGGAGCGGGACAGCGCCGGAGTGCCCACCGCTCGGTGGCGTCGCGGGTTCGGCCTCCCGTTGGACGCTCACCGCCTCCGGCTTTCCCCGGCCCATCTCCGGCACCTCGGCGGGCCGGTCCGGCTGCCGAACCGTCACCCGGGGGCCGCAGGGACCAGGCGAGTCAGGTGGGCCGGACACAGTGGACACTGGCGCGGCCGACGTGGTCATCACCGGCGGCACGGCGGGCGGCCGCTCCGGTCCTCGCAGACCGTCCAGCCTTGCCGACAGACTCGACCCGCCCGGCCTGGTGTCCGGACGTTCAGGCCGCGACGGCGTGGCCGGTTCCTGCTCGTGACCGGCAGGCCAGCGGTTGAGTGCTCGCTCGGCGCCCTTGTCGAGAGTGCCCGCGAGCCGCACCCGGACGGCCGCGAGTCGGTCGGGCGGGAGGGCCGCCAGCAGGTTCTCCGCGGCGGTGAGCACAGGCAGCCCGACGACGTGTCCGGAAGTGCCCAGCGTCAGGTGCCAGCAGTCGGGGTCGAACGGGGCGGCCTCGGCTGTCGGATCGGCGGCGTCGCTGTCCACGGACCGCAGCACCAGACCGGACGGCACGATGTCGGCGACCACGTCACCGGCCCGGTAGGAGCACTTCCCGTCGCGTACCCAGCCTGCTGGAGCCGGGGCGACGCCGACGACCTGCTGACCACCGCCGTGTGCGGGTTGGCGGAGCACGATGGGGAACGGCCGGAAGTTCTGCTTCCCGCCGGTATCCGGCACGACCGTCGACGACGCTCCGGTCCGCAGTCCGATCTGCATGCCGGCGCTGAACACGACGTCCCGCCCGAGCCGTAGCGCGAGTTCGACCTGCCAGATGTGCGAGGCGGCCTGTGGCGTCGCGGGCACGATCATGACCGGCTGGTCCGGCATGGTCCTGAGCAGGGCCGCGACGCCGGCAGCCGGAGGAACGGGATCACTGCCGCTGACGACGATCTTGGGGAACCGCTGGTTCACCGGGACGCCGAACGCGATGTCGCCGCGTCGCGGTACACCGGCCCGGCTGTCACCGACCACCAAGCCGCACGGTGCGGGCACGGCCACGACACCATCCCGCTCCACCGGCTCGGCGGGCAGCCAGGATTCCCAGGCCGGTAGCGGAAAGCGAGCGCCGTGGAACTCGGCGGCCCGGTCCGGCCGGAACCGGTGCCAGCCGGTTCCGCCCGCGGCGTGGCCGGCGTACAACGCCGCCCCCGGCATGGCCGCGACACCGGCATCAGGAGCGACGACCTCGACGTCCAGTTCCTTGGCCAGCCGTTGCGCGACCTCGGTGTCGGCGGCGAGACTGCCGATACCGAGCCAGACCGACTCGATCTGCCCGGCGAAGTCCGGTGTGGATCGCAGCAGTTCCGGCAGAACGGTCACGAGTGACCGCACCTGGTGCGCGCCAGGGGAAGCCAGCACCAGAAGCTCCCTCGGCCCGAGCGGTGCCGCGCCGAGCAGCCCGTGGTCGAACCCGGTCTCGTCGCGATGCCGGATCAGCAGGTGCCGCTCGTGCGACTCGTGCCGCTCGACGACCACCGTGTCCAGATCCGGATGTCGCTGTCGCATCGTCACTCCCACGTAGCTGGCGGTCAGGTCGGAAGGTCGGCGCCCGCTTGGCGGAAGCGGGCGCCGACGTGGCCTGTCACCCGGATAGAGGCAGATCTTCCTCAGTCAGCAGCGTGAGGTCCGCCGCGTCGGCAGCAGGCATGGCCGCCAGCCGGGATGCCTGCCGGTCGGTCATCCGCTCGAACACCCGCCGCGCGGTGCGGCCGTTGCCGAACGTGCCGTCCTTCGGGATCTCCTCGAAGTACGTCAGCAGCGCATCACCGGCTCCTTCGGTGAGCCGGTAGTCGTGCCTGGAACACTGCGCCCGCACGATCGTCACCAGCTCATCCGCCGTGTAGTTGGCGAACTCGATGGTGCGGCTGAACCGGGACTCCATTCCCGGGTTGGCCTCGAGGAACTGCGACATCTCCTTGGAGTAGCCCGCCGCGATCACGACCACGTCGTCGCGGTGGTCCTCCATCAGCTTGACCAGCGTGTCGATCGCCTCCCGGCCGAAGTCCGGACCGGTGCCGCCACCGCCGCTGCTGAGGGTGTACGCCTCGTCGACGAAGAACACCCCGCCGAGCGCGGTGGTGAACGCCTCCGTGGTCTTGATCGCGGTGCCGCCGATGATCTGGGCGACCAGGTCGGCCCTGGCCACCTCGACGAGGTGTCCCTGGCGCAGGACGCCGAGCTGCGCCAGGATCTGGCCGTAGAGCCGGGCGATGGTGGTCTTGCCGGTACCGGGGGCTCCGGCGAAGACGAGGTGTCGTGCCATCGGCGGGGCCGACAGCCCGGCGTCCATCCGGCGCTTGGCCATCTTGTTCAGGTTGACCAGGGACGTCACCTCGCTCTTCACGCCGGCGAGGCCGACGAGCGAGTGCAGTTCCTCCAACGGGTCGGATCCCCGCGCCGGCTTCGCCCGCTCGGCCGTCACGGCGGCGGCATGGGGGGCGGTGTCGGCGGTCGCCGCGGTGCCGTACGCGTCCGGAGTCAGGTTGCCCGCGCTGATCAGGTCCACCACCTCGATCGCACCGCTCGGCCGGATCTGCCGCACGCCGCTGCCGTGGTTGTCCCGGACCGTGCATCCCTTCACCGTCACGGCTTCCTCGGTCTCCAGCCGGATCCCGTCGGCCGAGCCGCCGGAGAACTCGGATTCGACCACGTTCCCGGACGAGCCCTCGGCGAAGGTACAGCCCGAGCCCGTGCTGCTCCGCACACGGCACCTCGTCAGCGACAGGTCCGCTCCTGCGCCCGCGTGCACACCGTCCGCGCCCGAGCCGTCGATCGCGCTGTCGGACAGCGCCAAAGCCGCACCGACCACCCGTACCCCGGCGTCGGCGAGATCACGTGCGCTCAGCCCGCTGATCGACGGCCGCGCCGCACCGGTCACCAGTAGACCGACGCCGCTGCCACCGTCGATCTCGACGTGCTCCAGCCTGCCTCTCGCACCGTCCACCTCGATGGCCGCGCCGTCGCAGCCACGCACGCGCAGCCGCCGGAAGAACGGATCTGAACCGTGGTCGACCCGCACCCCGGACGCCGTGCACCCGGTGACGGTGATCCGGTCGAACTCAGGCAGGCTCCGCTCCGTCACACCGATCCCGACACCATCCACATCGGACACCTCGCAGTCGGTCACCGAACCGGACGCCCTCCCGGCGAAGTGCAGCCCACGCCCGCGTGTCCTGGTCACCCTGCACCCGCGCAGCAGGGGAGCACAGCCCACGCCGACGAATATCCCTTCCGCGCCCGCGCCGTCGACCGCGCAGTCCTCCAACGTCGGCGGCTGGGAAGTCGCCAGGTAGAAGCCGATCGCGGCAGCGCCGGTCACCTTGAGCCTGGTCGCGGTCAGCGCGGCCTGTTGTTCCACCGCGACAGCGGGTTTGCCGGTGCCCGACACCACCGTGTCCTCGGCGGTGAGCCTTCCCTGACCGTTGAGGCAGATGCCGTTGCCCGCGGCGGTCCGCATGGCACAGGAGCGAACGACGAACGCGCCCTGTTCGGCCACCACCACGGCCGACGTGCCGAGGTCGTCCAGTGTGCAGTCGTCGAGCATCCCGCCCTCCGGTGACGTGACCACGACACCGGCGCCGACGCTGTTACGGACCTGGCTGGCACGCATGAGCAGCGTGCCCTGGTCTCGCACGAACACCGACGCCCAACTCGATGCCTCGACGGTGCACTCGGTGACGCTGAGCTGTCCGCGTACGACGAGGACGGCCGGGTTGTCGGAGTCGGCGGCCACGACGGTGAGACCGGACAGCGCGGCCGAGTCCGACTGGAGCGTCACCGTGACTCCGGTCGGAGCGACCAGCCACACCGTTCCCGGCCCGTTCTCCGCCGTGATCGTCACCGGTTTGGTGAGCACGAGATTCTCGGTGTAGCGCCCGGGCCCCACCACGATCACCGCACCTTCTCCAGCGCGGTCGACGGCGTCACCGATGGTGCGATGGCCCAGCCCAGGTGCCTGGGTGACCGCTATAACGTTCCTGCTCACGTCTCCACTCCTCTGTACTCCCCGGCCGCACCCGGGCGTCACGCGCCGAGCGATTCCGGCCGTCCGCCGAGACCGGACGTGGCGAGCCCGTGCCTCGTCCGGCAGCCCGCTTTGGCGAACAGCCTGGTGAGGTGTTTCTCCACGGTCTTCTCGCTGATCCGCACGGCGAGCGCGATCTGCCGGTTCGTCCGGCCGAGCCGGATGAGCTCGATGATCCGCAGCTGCGTCTCGGACAGCTGGTCGCGCCGTCCTCGCGGCACCGAGACCACGACGCCACGATCCTCCATCGTCCGCTTGACCCGCGCCGTCAGCCTGGCCGCCCCGATTCCCTTGGCGATTTCGAACGCCTCCCGCAGCCACCGCCGCGGCTGGGCTGAGGTCCTGCCGACCGCCTGGCAGACCAGTGACAACTCGAACCGGTTGCCCCGGCCGCGGATCAGTCGTTCGGCGGCCTGCGCCTGCACACTGTCGGCGTCGACGATCCCCCGGACGTACAACATGGTCTCGAGCGTGTCGGGAGTCCGCTGTCGCGCGTACCTCCGCACGGCCTCGTCCCGTATCCGGCGAGCCTGGAGCAGTTCCCCGGAATCCACCGCGATCTCCGCCATCCTGCGCAGCAGACGCGACGAGCCCACGGCGTCGTGGGACTGCCCGCTGTCGCAGGAACTCCAGCCCGCTCGCAGCGCCCCCGTGACATCGCCCGCGTGAAAGCGCCGCCCGATGTCCACCCACCTGCGCAACACCGGAAACACGCAGTCCTCTTCGGACACCGCAGCCAGCCAGGCCGCCGACCGGCGATCCTCTCCACGCCAGTGGCACATTTCCGCGGCGTGCAGGCGGGCGCTCTGACGGGCCACCTCGTCGGCACACGGGTCAAGTTCCAGCTCCCGCGCGGCGCTGAGTGCCGCCGCCCAGTCCTCTCCCGCGTAAGCGGTGCGCACCCGGTGGTACACCGCAAGCGGACCGCTGACCGGAGAGCCGTAGTGCGGGCCGAGTACGGATTCGAAGACAGCAACCAGGTCACGCATGGCGAAGGCGTGCTCGATGTTGAGGCTGTGCTCCCGTCTGCGCGGTGTGCGCCACTCGGTCGTCGGCAGGGCGGACCAATGGCGCAGCGGTGCGAAAGCCGGTTCGACGTCGTCGAGCCGGACCGGGGCACCGGCGAACCACCGGTCGGCGAACTCCAGCGCCGCGGGCACACGCCCATGCCCGGTGACCGCGGTGCGGACGGCCCCGGTGACCGGCTGCCCGAGGTGGAGCGCAGCCAGCGCGGCCGCGGCAGCCAGTTCTTCCGGCCTTTCCGCGACGCCCTTGGCCAGTTCCCCGGTGAACTCGGCGAGTTGGGCGTAGTCGGCCGAATGGATCAACAGGCTTACGTGGTCGGCCGCCATCCGGCGGCGCCGCTCACCTTCCCCGGCGTGCCGCCACGCGGCATACCGGTGGGCGGCGTGGCGAGCGGTGTCCGCGAGCGGGACGAGCCGTTCGTCGTCGCGGAGCCGGTTGACCAGAGCGGGCCGGGACGGCAGTGCACGGCCCGCGGCCGCGATGTGTCCAGCCAGGACAGACGGGCCGCTGCCCGACCGCACGCTCGTGCCGAGCAGGTATGTCGCGATCTGCTCGTGCAGTTTCGTCACGTCACCGTCGTGTTCGGACACTGCGGCGCCCAGCGCCGGGCAGCTGACGGTCAGCCGCCCCGCCACGTCGGCCTCAAGGACGCCGCCGAGGACCAACTGGTCCACGGCTCGCCCGTAGTCGAGTTGTGACCGGCCCGTGGCGGACGCGAGTATCGGGATCTCGTCGACGCCGAAGTCGGCACCCGCGGCGGCGAGCAGCACCAGTTCACGGCCGAGCGTCCCGCAGGCGTCCACCTCGCGCAGCAGCGGGTGCCCGGCGGGCAGTGCGATCGGTTTCCTGGGATCGCGGAGGCACAGGTGACCGTGCACCGTCACCAGCCTGCTCCGCCGCCGGAGGTCGGCCATTGTGGACACAAGTGTCCCCGGATTGCCGTACAGCGGACCGAGATTTTCTCGCAGGGCATGCCGGAGCAGATCGTCGACCGGCGCGCCCGCGGTCTGCCGGAGCACACCGGCCAGCTCCTCGCCGGACAGCGGACCGAGCTCGACCAACTGGTCTGCCAACTCACACAGCTCCGCCAACTCGCCGTCGGCGCCCACAGCACAAGACGCCAGCACGAGAGGCCCAGCCCGGCGCACCGCCGCCAGCGCAGGGACCGGCTGGGACAGCCGGTCGGCGTCGTCGACCACCAGCACGACCTGGCCATCCGCACCGGCCTTGGCGAACACGATGCTGAGCGCGTTCAGCAAGCGAAACCTGCCCCATGGCGAGCGGTAGGCAGCCTCGGTGCACAGTTGGCTCAGCGTGTCCATGGCGTCGGTGAGCCCCGCGCCGTCACCGAGGTCTTCGAACCGCTCGCGAATCGCGTTGAGGATGGCCCGGACACCGAACTGGTCCCACTCCGGGCGTTCCGCCGTGCCGGACACCTCCAGTGCCACGGCTCCGTGGCTGGTCAGTTCCCGGCACACCTGGGCGAGCACAGTGCTCCTCCCACTGCCCGCCTGCCCGCGCAGCACGACCAGCGCCCGGCCGTGCCTGTGCGACCGGAGCGCGGCCAGCTCCTCCTGCCTGCCAACGAACTCAATCCTCTGCCGCCCCATCCCGACATTCCCCTCCCCGCATCGAACCCCTCCGTGGTCGCGTCGTCCCCGACGTGAACGAAGCTAGAATTCACCGGTCAGCATCGCGGTCGACAGCTCGATCCGGGAACGGAAGCCCGTGTGCGCGAACAGTCTGCTGAGCCGGCCTTCCACGCTTTTCTCGGTGGTGTGCAACGCCATCGCGAGCTGCTTGTTGGTCAACCCGTCGGCGGCGAGCATGGCCAGCACGCGTTCGTTCTCCGCGACGGTCTCTTTTCGGCCGGGGACAACGACGCCGTGCTGTCGCATGAGGTTGCGGATCCACGACCGGTACAGCAGGGCACCGAGTTCACCCAGCAGCTCGTAGACCTCGCTCAGCAACGTCGGCTCGCCTGCCCCATGCCGCACAAGTCGCGCCGCCGTCGCGGCCAGTTCAAGAGGCTGGCCGCGTTCCCTTGCCAGGCGGAGACTTTCGCCCGCTGCTTGCGGGGCGTGGCACACGCAGGCCCGGACCAGCCGGGCATGCGTCAGCGCGCGGGACGTCGGCATGGACTCGGCGACAAGCTCCAGCTCGGCGAGACACCGCCTCGCCTCCTGCCGGTCACCGGCCTCGAGCGCCAGATCGGCCAGCTCCGACCAGCAAAGGTCGGCGCCGACGAGCAGTCCTCGCTCCCTCGTTTCGAGAAAGGCGCGGAGTTTGGCCGCCGCGCGCCCGTTCTCCCCCAACGCCCGGTCGATCCGCGCCTCGGCGATGTACAACAGGTGCTCCAGCTGCGGGCCGGTCTCCCGTGCGGTGATCAGCATTTCCCGTGCCGTGGTCAGCTTGCCCTGCGCCACCAGTACTTCGACGACGTTCTGGTACATGGCGGCGGATCCGGCGTCGAGGTCGCGGTCCGTGCCGTTCGCGATGCCGCGCGTGGCCAGATGGACGGCGAGATCGGCCTGCCCGCACATCGCCGCGAGCATCGCGCGGTTGGCGAGCCGCAGGCTCTCGACCGGCAGGTCCTCGTCGATCAGCAGCTTCTCGGCGCGGCTGGAGTCACCGGTGACCAGCAACGCGGTCAGATGGGAGTTGACGTGCTCGACTCGATGGCGTCCGACATCCCGCAACGGCCACTGCGAACGGTCCGCGAGGCTCTGCTCGAAACGCTCCACGCGGCCGGTCCACAAGGCCGCCATCAAGTACAGCTGGGAACCGTACCGAACGGACGTGGTGTTCCCGGCACGCCATTGGTCCTCGGTCCGCGCCAGGAGATCGCGCACCTGGTCCCAGCGGTCCAGCATGCTGTACGCGAACGCCCTGGTGACCGTGCCCACGGCGTCGTCTCCCGCCCATCGGCTCCGGAGGTCTGCGATCTCCTGTAGCGCCTCGGTGTCCCGCACGCCTTTCAGCGCGTGCACCGCCATCACTTGGACGTCCTGCGTCACGTCCGGCGTGAGCTCGTCAGCGAAGTCGTTCAACAGCAGCAGTGCACCGCGCAGCCCACGCTCGTGGTCACCTTGGGTATGGCATGCGGCGATATGCGCGCGCATGACCATCACATGCTGAGCCCGGCTCTCGGCCAGCCCGATCGCCGAATCGAGCCAGCGCAACGCGCGTTCGGGTGCCTGCGCACCGACCTCAGTGGATCGGAGCAGCAGTTCACGGAGCGCGCGCTGGGGATCGATCAGCCGACCGGCGTCGGCCACGAGATCAGTCAGATAGTCCGCGTCGGCGCATCGCGCGTCGCCTGCCCATACCGCGCCGACAGCCTTCGCCGCGAGGCGCCGCCGTTCGAACGGCCCCATACCCGCGACGAGCGCCGAAGCGACCAGCGGAACCGGGAACCGCCACGAGCTCCCATGGTGACCACGGTGCAGAATTCCCGTCTGCCGCAGAGTTTCCAGCAGTGTGACGGTCTCCGGCTCGGTCGTACCGAGCACTTCGGAGACCAGCCGGGGTACGTCCGCACCGAACGGGGCCAGCACGCTGACCGCTTTCGCCGCCGCATGGGCCCGCCGCCCGAGACCACGAATCATCCTAACGAATTCGTTGTCCTGCGGGGGCTCCACCGGACGCGTGCCGTCCACCAGATACGCACTGCTGCCGAAAACTTGAATGGACCCGTTGTGCCACAACGCTCCAATCGAATCCCGCACCGCAGCCGGAATGCCCCGGCTGAGCGCACCGACACGGGCGACCAGCTCACCGTCCGGCCTCGCCAGCGTCACGGCCGTCAACTGCCGGGAGATCGCCGCGGCAGTCATCGGCCGCAGCCGCACAGAACGCAGAAGCCCTTCGTCACTCAACTTCCGCGCCCAGGCAACCTGATCAGCCCGTGTCAGGGGCGTGCGCACGGCACACACGCATACCGCCGACGTCCCCGCCATCCGTCGCGCGAGCGCCTCCAGCACAGCCCGTGAATCATCATCGATCCACTGCGCGTCGTCGATCAGCAGCGCGCCCTCACCGTCGCCACGAAACAGTGTGTTGGCGACCACCACCGCAGCCCGCCGCGCGATCTCCGGCTCTCGGTGCGCCCCGGCGACCGGACCGATCGACAAGCGGACGGTGTCGGCCCCGCCCAGCCACACCGGCACCGCATCGCCTTCACGGGTGAACCGGGTCGCCGACACCCGTGTCCCGCGCTTCCGAAGCTCGTCCCCCACCTTGCCGAGAAAACTCGTCCGGCCGACCCCCGTCGGTCCAGTGACCAACACCAGCGGCCGATCAGTGGCAATAGCGGCGAGTACTGCATGCACACCCGCATCATGCGATGACAACCACAGCCAGTGCCCCCACCATGACCGGATCAGTGACCATTGGGAAACCGGAGTGCCCAGGCTGACGGCCAACTAGCCCTGGTCATATCTTCAAGCACCGGCCGCGCGCCAAGCGGTGTTCCTGACCTGAATGGCCATGCACCCTGCGCATCGGTCTCTGTGCGGTCGCCAACCAGTGGTCGATCGCCGGACGGATCGGGCGGGGTATCGGGCCGCGATCGCGCGAAGATGGCAAATTCTTGCCAGGTCGCACAATCCTGCGGACATCCAGGTGTTTCCGCAGACCGGCTACCTGTGGACGCGCACCGTCCGTCGGTCGTCCGGCCCTGTGCGACGATGTGGTGGCGCTCAGTCGAGGCGGTTGCCTCGTCGTGCGGCGCGACCGCCTGTAGTGCGGGAAGCTGGTCAAGGCTCTTGTTGAGAATCGGAGCGTTCGCCCCGTCGTTGATCAGTTTCGTCGAAGATTTCCGCCCGCCGCGCAGACAATGCCGGGTGCTGCTCGCGCTCTCTTCGCAATCTCGTCGGCCTTGGTACCGAAAGAAACCTTTTTGTGTACTTTCACATCAGTTAGGCTTCTGAACCGAGGGTTCATCCATGCCGGGGTACGCCGCGCTGGATGGCGGTGACTGTGCTTGCCCGGTTCGGGTGCCGCCCAGTGCAGGGGGTAGCGTGAAGGTTACGAACGTCGTTGTTGTCACGTCCGACCCGTTGCTGCGCAACGGAGCGACTGTCTTGCTGGGCGCGCAGAAGGCTGTCTGCGTCCTGCCGGAATCCGAACTCGCACGCGCGGACGTGGTTCTGCTGCTCGAAGCCAGGACGACCAGGAACACACTGTCCAAACTGGGCCCGGTGGGTCGGAACCCGACCGGGAACGGCCCTCGGTCGTGCGTGGTGGTCACCGATGACTTCAACGAAGACGATCTGCTGACGGCCGTTCTCCTCGGCGTCACCGCGGTCATCCCGTTGCGGGAGACCGGAGGACCGCAACTGCTCAACGCGGTGCTCGCAGCGCACAAGGGCATCGTGTCCATGCCCCCAGTCCTGCAGCGCAAGCTGCTGGCACTCGTCCAGGACGTCGACAGCCAGGTGCTGCGCCCGAACGGACTGATGATGTCCGGGTTGACCGAGCGCGAGTGCGACGTGTTGCGGTTGCTGATCGAAGGGCTCAATACCGAGCAGATCGCGGGCAAGCTCGCCTACTCGGACCGAACCGTCAAGAACGTGCTGCACAGAGTGATGAAACGGCATGGTCTGAGGAATCGCGCGCACGCTGCGGCGTACGCGGTGCGGGCGTGTGTGTGCTGATGGGTGGCCCCAGTCGGATGCGCACCCCGGTACTCAGACCGGGCCGATTCGAAGGGCGTGTGCCATCGCCTGTGAGTGATCGCGAAGATCGAGCCGGTCTTCGGTGACCAGGCGGTCACAGTGGATCTTGCGAACTCCAGCCACGGGCTGATGTGGTTCGCGGATCATCGGCGGTGGTGCCGGTAGTGGTGGACGATCAGCGTCGCCGCGCACGACACCGTGGTGAGTCCGAAAGCGACATTGATGAGAGCGTTGAGGTTCGCGCTCGACACGACGACGTTCCCCGACGCGCTGATGAGCAGTGCCAGCCACAGCAGCGGTCGGAAGGCACCGCTCGGCCGATCGGCGCTCCCCTGCGTGTCAGAGGTCTTGCGAGTGCGGCGAGCGTCGGTCATCAATACTCCGTGCTACGTGGCTGTCGTGATCCGCAGTGAGAGTACGAGACCCGCGCGCTGTTTTCGATCCCTTGAGCTGTACAAGGCGGGTACAGCAGGCTGTACTCCGGTTCTTCCAGCGTAGGGGATTGTACCCGGGCGCCGGTGAGGCGAACCTTGCGGTGAGGGAGCGCGGTGCGGTCCGCGGAAGACTCCATTGTCGACACATCGCCCGGCGCGGCCGGGCGCACCGGTGTCGCGGTCCGGGGAGTCCGAGTATCCGAACCGGAGGTCGCCGATCGCCCGAGCAATGACCAGTCTGTGTCTGGGGGCCGATTCGCGTGCGGTATCGCGCGGTGGCAGGGGGATCACATGTTTGAGCAGCGAGACGGGTACGACGTGGTGGTGGTGGGAGGAGGGGCCGCGGGTTTGAGCGGGGCGTTGGTGCTGGCCCGGTCGCGGCGGTCGGTGGTGGTGATCGACTCGGGATCACCGCGTTTCACACCGGCGGCCAACATCCACGGGTTGGTGTCCCAGGACGGGATCACGCCCGCCGAGTGGCTGGAGCGTGGCCGGTCGGACGTACTGCGGCACGGCGGTGAGGTCGTGCACGGCACAGTCGAGGCCGTGGCCGGCGGCACCGGGTTCGCGGTGACGCTCGCCGACTACCGAACGATCTTCACACGCCGGCTGCTGGTGACCACCGGGCTGACCGACGAGCTGCCGGGCATTCCCGGGCTGTGGGACCGGTGGGGCCGCGACGTGCTGCACTGCCCGTACTGCCACGGCTGGGAAGTTCGTGACCAGGCCATCGGCGTGCTGGCGACCGGCCCGCTGTCGGTGTACCAGGCATCGTTGTTCCGGCAGTGGAGCGATGACGTCACCTTCTTCTCGCACGCCACACCGAGTCTGTCCGAAGAAGACACGGAACGGTTCGCCGCGAGGGGCATTCGCGTGGTGGACGGCGCAGTGGAGTCACTGGACATAGTCGACGACCGGCTGGCCGGTGTCCGGTTGGCCGATGGCACGGTGGTCAGCCGAGACGCGTTGGTGGTGTCACCACGGATGGTGGCGCGTGCACGGTTCCTGGCGGGGGTCGGTCTGCGGCTGGTGGAACACCCCGCGGGCATCGGGCAGTACATCCCGTCCGACGTGACGGGTCGCACGGACGTGCCCGGGATATGGGTGGCTGGCAACGTCACCGATCTGACCGCGCAGGTCGCTACCGCCGCCGCAGCGGGTGCCGCAGCGGCGGCCCAGATCAACGCCGACCTCGTCGAGGAGGAAACACACTCGGCGGCTGCTTCCGGCTGACGGCGGACACTCGGTAGCCTGCGGGGGCATACCCCGTGTCGACAGCGATTCGTGCGACCCGGCAGTTGGGGTGACCGCTCGCGTGGTGTTCGGTCCTACGGCCACCAAGGAGGCGTACATGTCGACTCGCGTCACACGACCGACGCGGAAGTGGGACGTGTGGTCGCGAGTCCGTGACACCGTGGAAGCGCTTGAACACCTCGTCGGCGGGCTGGCTACTGGCGTCATGGCGATCGCGATGCTGCTGTGGCTGGTGGTGACCGCGTTGTTGAGCGTTGTCGGCGTGGGGCTGTACTTGGCGCCGACGACGTTTCGAATGGTTCGTATGATCGCTGACCGGGAACGCGCCCGTTTGTCCCGCTGGGGACCGGATATCGTCAGCCCCGATCCGGTGCCGGACTCGCTGCGGGCCGCTGTCCGGGATCCCGCGGTCCACCAGGAATTGCGGTGGGTCCTCGCGCACGGGACGGCCGGGTTCACGCTCGGAATAGCGGGGGCCACGTTGCCGCTTTACGTGGTCAGCGACATCACTTTCCTGCTCTGGTGGTATCTGCTGCCACCAGAGCAGGCCACCGACACGTTGAGCCTCGTGCGTGTCGACGATGTCCAGGACGCGCTGTGGGTGATGTTGATGGGAGTGGGCTGGGGTTTCGTGGTCGTGGCCGTTCTCCCGCTCATGGCTCGTGTGCAGGCGCGGATCGGACGAAACCTGCTGTCCCCCGATCCCAGCGCCGACCTCGCGCTTCGCGTCGTCCGGCTGGCCGCCACCCGCGCCGCGGCACTGGAGGCTCATGCCGCTGAGCTGCGGCGGATCGAACGGTCGTTGCACGACGGCACCCAGAACCGCCTTGTCGCCGTCAGCGTTCTGCTGGGTGCGGCCCGGCGTGCGCTGGCGCGTGATCCGGCCAGTGCCGACGCGGTTCTCGAACGTGCCCAGTGCGCCGCGGAACAGGCGCTGGCCGAACTGCGCGAGGTGGTCCGCAGTATCCTGCCTCCGGTGTTGTCAGACCGGAGTCTTCCCGACGCGCTGACCGCGTTGGCCGCGGCGTGCCCGGTTTCCTGCCGCGTCGAGGCTGATCTGCCCGAACGATGCGCCGCGTCTGTTGAGGCAACGGCTTATCTCGTGGTCGCGGAGGGGCTGACCAACATCGCCAAGCACAGCCGTGCGCATAACGCGAGTGTTGTGCTCCACCGGCGTGGCGAGTTGCTCTTCGTGGAGATAACCGACGACGGCGACGGCGGAGCGAACGAGCACAGCGGATCGGGACTCGTCGGTATCCGCCACCGGGTGCAAGCACACGACGGAACGTTCGCGCTGTCCAGCCCCGTAGGTGGACCCACTGTGCTGACTGTGAGCCTGCCGTGCGGATTGTGATCGCCGAGGACGACTTGCTGTTGCGCGAAGGACTCGCGCTGTTGCTGCGAGCCGAGTCGTTGGACGTTGTCGCCACAACGGGGCATCCTGACGACTTCCTCGCCGCGGTGGACGAGCACAAGCCCGACGTGGCCATCGTGGATGTCCGGATGCCGCCGACCCACACCGACGAGGGCATCACAGCGGCCGTGACGGCGCGGCGCCGCCAGCCAGATCTCGCGGTGCTGGTGTTGTCGGCCTACGTGGAGCAGACATTCGCGACGCAGCTGCTGGCCGACGGCGGCTCCCGCCTCGGCTACCTGCTGAAGGAACGAGTCGGCCGGGTCGCCGAGTTCCTGGACGCACTGCACCGCGTAGCGAGCGGCGGCACCGCGATGGACCCGGAGGTCATCGCGCAACTGCTGACCAAAACCCGGTCGGACACCCGTCTGGACCGACTCAGCGCCAGAGAACACGACGTACTGGCGTTGATGGCCGAAGGCCTCGGCAACAGCACTATCGCCGAACGACTGTCCGTCACAGACGGTGCCGTCCACAAGCACATCCGCAGCATCTTCGCCAAACTCGGCCTCGCCCCGACCGATCGCGTCGACCGCCGAGTCACCGCCGTCCTGCGGTACCTCGAAGAATGCCGCCACCGGACCTGAAGATCAGATCGCGCCGGTTTGAATGGCATATGCCACGGCCTGCGAGCGATTGCGGAGAGTGAGGCGAACGAGCAGGCTGGAGATGAGGTTCTTGACCGTGGGCACCGTGTAGCACAGTTCGTCGGCTATTTGTGCGGTGTCGAGCCCCCTCGCCAACATGCGGAGGATGTCGGTGTCTCTCGATGTCAGCTCCGCGGTGGGATTTCTACACGGTGACGGCATTTCGCGCTGCACGTGCTCGACGTGCCTCAGCAACTGCTCGAGCACGTCCGGAGGCATCACCCCGCCTCCCGCCGCCGCGTCGGACACACAACGCGAAAGGCGGCTGGTGGTTGCCGCCTGCCGCGGCACAATCGCCACCGCATGGCATTCCACCGCGGCCAACAACTCGGACTCGCTGATGTGGTCGATGACCAGAACGACCGGCTTGCGATTCTCCGACGCTGATCTGCGCATGGCGAACAGCACGTCGGCGTCCAGCCGGTCAGGTGCGAGCACGACGACATCCGCTTCTGCGCAGTCGCTCGGCGACAAGACGGTGAACTCGTCACCCGCCTCGAGCCGACTGAGAACACTGGCGTGAGTAATCGGATCTGATGCCTCGATGACTACGCGAACGCGCCGTGATTGCGTCGAGCGCATCGGTTGCCTCCCGTCGGTGTGCTGATGGCGACCAGTCTGGCCCGGACGTCTTCACGATCTCTTCAGATGATCCATGTGAGGCCCGTTCTCGGGTCATCAAAGCCTGTTCTCCACCTGCTGATGGATCCAGTCGAACACTGTGTCCACCCGCGCGATGACCTCCCGGCCGCGCTGCGGACACGGGGGCCCACTGCTGACGACACCCACCAGGATTCCAGTGCGGTCGTCGTCGGAGACGAACAACGGCGCGCCTGAATCCTGCGGGCACGGACTGTTCTCCACGGTCCGCCCGCCCAGGTGCTCGGCTTCGAAGGTCGTCTGCGCCAGCTTCGCGACCGTGAACTGTCCCCTTTTGACGCGATCCGACCGGGTGACGGCCGTGGCCGACAGGGTCCCCCAACCAGCGAACTGCAGCCGCTGTCCCAGCGTCGGCTTCTTCTCGCTCACCGTCAACGCAACGACGTCCTCGATAGCCGCGCCCAACTTCGCCATGGCGATATCGTTGACCGGCGACTGCAGGACGTCGACGACGATCGCGGCCCGCCCACCGGGATCACTGTCCTTCAGCTTGCCGACCGTCACCGTTGTGGTGTACCGCGGCTTTCCACTGACCCGGACGCCGTTGACGTCGTGGAAGCAGTGCCCAGCCGTGATGATCCACTCAGGAGCGATCAACGCACCGCTACAGCCGCCACTTCGCACCCCACCACCCTTGACGGGGATGTCAGACATCGCCAGTTTCGCGGTGAACGGCAGAACAGGACTCGGCGCCGGACGACTGGTGGACTTCGGCGGCGGAGCCGGTTGAAAGCCGATGTCACCAGCGTTCGCTGCGACGCCGTGATCGGCCGACCTGGCGTGACCATCTCCAGGCGGTTTCCCCGAGACCTCGATGGCGACGTAACCATAGGCAAGGCCGGCTCCCACTATGGCCCCAACCGCGGTGATCCAGAGCCGGCACAGCGGAAGTCTTCCCGCATTCGTACGCACGACATCGAGACGGCCAGGACATCATCGGGTTGAGCCGAATCTCCGGCAGTGCACGAACATACCCTCTCCCTTTTCCCATTCCGCCCACACCCGCCGCGGATCTGTTGCATTTTCGGTGTGGATCTTTGAACGTGGCACCTCACACGTGCCTCCGGTGCCGCACCTACGCAGAGGAGACTCCATGGAAGGCATGACCGACAGCGAACCAGCACGAATAGTGGCCCGCCACGTGCGATCACCGGTGTCCACGCCCTCCTCGGCCGTCCTCGCCACGGGAATCACGATCTATGGCTGCGAGCGGGACGAGGCTGTCTTGTTCCGAGAGATAGCGCCTCGCGTTGGCGTGATACCAACCATCACAGCGGACGCGGTAGCCGAAACCAACGTCGAACTGTCGGTCGGAAACCGGTGTATCAGCGTCGGCCACAAAACCAACATCGCAAACTCCACTCTTCTCGCGCTCAGGCAGGCAGGCGTGGCGTACATCTCCACGAGAAGCATCGGATACAACCACATCGATGTGGAATACGCGGAGAGCATCGGGATATCAGTTGAAAATGTCGCCTATTCGCCCGATAGCGTGGCCGATTACACGGTGATGCTGATGCTCATGGTGTTGCGAAACGCAAAATCCATGATCAGGCGCGCGGATGTTCATGACTACAGGCTGAATGACGTACGCGGGAAGGAATTACGCGACCTGACCGTCGGGGTCATTGGAACAGGACGAATCGGCGCAGCAGTCATGGACAGGCTGTGGGGTTTTGGCTGTCGAATGTTGGCCTATGACATCGATCCCACGATCTCGGCGGACTACGTTCCTCTTGATGACTTGTTGCAGCGGAGCGATATTGTCACGCTCCATGCGCCACTGACCGCACGGACGCGCCATCTCCTGCATCGTCGACGTATCGAGCAGATGAAGCACGGCGCATTCGTCATCAACACCGCACGCGGTGCACTTCTTGACACCGAGGCTCTTGTCGCGGCCCTGGAAACCGAAAGATTGGGCGGAGCGGCCCTGGATGTCGTCGAAGGAGAGGAAGGGATATTCTACGCCGACCGCAGAAACAAACCCATCGAAAGCGCGCTGTTGGTGCGGCTGCAGCACATGCCAAATGTGATCGTCAGTCCGCACACCGCCTACTACACGGACCTTGCCCTGCGCGACAGCGTTGAAAACTCCATCACCAACTGCTTGACATTCGAAAGCAGGAACCAGCGTGAATAGACTGAAAATCGGAATCATCTTCGGAGGCTCTTCCGAGGAACATCTCGTCTCCGTCAAATCCGCACAGGAGATCTCGAAGAATCTCAATTCCGAAAAGTATGAACCGTTCTACATCGGGATTACGAAGAGCGGCGCTTGGCAGCTGTGCGACGGACCGGGCGAAAATTGGGAAAAAGGCAACTGCCGTCCGGCCGTTCTGTCACCCGACCGAAGCGTCCATGGATTGCTTGTTCTGGAGCAGGGGCGATACACAACGATCAACGTGGACGTCGTGTTGCCCGTTTTACACGGCAAACTCGGTGAGGACGGCGCGATCCAGGGTTTGCTGGAGCTTTCCGGCATCCCATATGTGGGCTGCGACATCCAGAGTTCCGCTCTGTGCATGGACAAATCCCTCACCTACACCGTCGTCAGCAGTGCGGGAATCGCTACGCCGAATTTCTGGACCGTCACGGCGGACGAGGATATCAATGCCGACCGGCTTACCTATCCCGTCTTCGTGAAGCCGGCCCGTTCGGGGTCGTCTTTCGGCGTGAGCAAGGTATCTCGAAAAGAAGAACTGCCGAGCGCGGTCGAGACCGCGCGGAAGTACGACTCGAAGGTACTGATCGAGGAGGCTGTCGTCGGCAGTGAACTCGGATGCTCCATACTGGGGAACGGCCTGAATGTGCTGACCGGCGAGGTCGATCGAATCGCTCTGTCTCATGGCTTTTTCAGGATCCACCAGGAGGATGACCCTGAAAGCGGATCCGAGAACTCCACTTTTATCGTTCCCGCTGACATTTCGGCCGAGACGCGCTCCCTCGTCCAGGAGACAGCGAAAGACATATATCGCACCTTGGGATGCAGAGGACTTGCCCGGGTGGATATGTTTCTCAAGGACGACGGCAGCGTGATGCTCAACGAGGTCAATACTTTTCCTGGCATGACCTCCTACAGCCGTTATCCGAGAATGATGGCAGCCGCAGGGTTTCCGCTCGCCGAAGTGATCGACCGGATGGTGTCGTTGGCACTGACAGGAAAATGACGATGCACGAAGATTTTGTCTACGTGGACGAGATCGTACCCAGGATACGCTGGGATGCGAAGTACGCCACGTGGGACAACTTCACCGGAAAACCGGTGGACGGATATCTGGCAAATCGAATCGTTGGCACGAGGGCTTTGTGCGCAGCGCTGCACAGCGCGCAAGAAAAGGCCGAATCCCTTGGCTTCGGTTTGCTTCTGTGGGACGGCTATCGCCCCCAGCGCGCCGTGGACTGCTTTCTGCGCTGGTCACGCCAGCCGGAGGATGGCCGGACAAAGCTGCGGTACTACCCGAATATCACCAGAACCGAGATGTTCGAAAAAGGATACGTGGCCGCCAAATCGGGCCACAGCCGGGGCGGCACCGTCGACCTGACGCTCTATCACCTGACTACCGGTGAACTCGCGCCCATGGGCGGTGACCATGATCTGATGGATTCAATCTCACATCATGGCGCACAGGGAATCACACCAGCCGAAGCGAGAAATCGGCAGCACCTCTGTTCCCTCATGGAGGCCTGCGGTTTCACCAGGTACGACCGCGAGTGGTGGCATTACACACTGAAAGACGAGCCTTACCCAGGCACATATTTTGATTTTTCCATCGCGTAGTCGAGCCGAGGTGGATGACGGCTCTGTCGTCCCGACTCGAATCGACGGCATCGGAGATGGCCCAGCGCACTCACAGCGTCGACCAGTTCTGCGTAGCGGGCCCTTCTGCCCACTTATGCTCTCTGGCGAGGGAGTATTCGGGCGAGGTTCAGGCGACGTTCTTGGCAGTGGCCACCGGCCTTCGGTAGGCATGTGCCGCTCCGGGATATCCCGGAGCGAGGGCACGTAACACGTGGCCCCTGTGGACATCAGAGACCGGGTTGCGCCGGGCGCCGCCGACACACATCCCAGCGGCACCCAGAAAGACCAACCCCACTACCGATGAGGACACCAAGTGCACAACCCCACAGCGAAAGCAGGTGCGCTGGTCGCCGGCTTGCTACTGCTGGCCGCTTGCAGCAGCAACAAAAACGAATCCGGCACAGGTGGGCAGGCCGCCGGATGCGACACCAGCAAAGGAGCGCTCGTCGTGGGTCTGATCGCCCCGCTGAGCGGCGGCGTCTCCTCCATCGGCCTCGGCATCCGGAATTCGGCTCAGGTCGCCGTCGACCAAGCCAACGAGCAGTGCAGGGTGAAGGGCTACCGGCTGGTCCTGCAGGCCGAGGACGACCAGGCCAACCCGCAGGTGGGTGCCCAGGCAGCGTCCAAGCTGGCATCCAGCCCTGGCGTCGTCGGCGTGGTGGGGACCTTCAACTCGTCGGTGGCGCAGAGCGTGCAGCCCGTGCTCGCCACCAAGAAGATCGTCCAGATCTCCCCGGGCAACACCAACCCTGCGCTGACCAAAGGCGAGGACCTGGCCAACCCGAAGCGCCAGTTCGCCAGCTATTTCAGGACGTGCACCACCGACGCCTTCCAGGGCCCCCACGCGGCGGACTATCTGGTCGGCAAGGCAGGCAAGAAGAAGATCGCGGTCATCACCGACGGCAAGACCTACGGCGTCGGCATCGCCCGCGAGTTCATCAAGCAGGCGCGCAAGCTCGGTGCCCGAATCGTGACCCAGGAGACTCTCGGCGAGAAGGAAACCGACTTCGCGGGTGCGCTGGGCAAGGTCAAGACAGCCACGCCGGACGCGATCTACTACGGCGGCGAGTTCCCGGCGGCCGGACCGCTGAGCAAGCAGGCGGCCGAGATGGCGCTGAACGTGCCCCTCATGGGCGGAGATGGCATCTTCGACCCGAAGTACATCGAACTCGGCGGCAAACAGGGCGACCTGGCGACGTCGATCGGCGCTCCCACCGAAACGCAGCCAACCGCGAAGGATTTTCTCGCCGCGTACAACCAGAAGAAGTACACGGACGCATACGGCGGGTTCGGTGCCTTTTCATACGATGCGGCCAACGTGATCATCACCAGCCTGGCGAACACGCTTGGCGCGAACGGCGCCTGGGACGAGTCGCAGCGCGATGCCATGCGTGACCATGTGCAGAACTACAAGGGCAATGGGGCCACCGGAGAGGTCGCGTTCGACGAATTCGGCGACAGCACCAACAAGGTGCTGACCGTGTACGGGGTGGACAACGGCAAGTGGACCGTGGTCGAAACCGGCTCGTTCGCCGGCAGCTGACCGACCGGACACGCGGGTGAGTGTTTCTGCGGGTTGGACTTGGCGAAACGCTCACCAGCGGGCCGGAAGGTGCTGTGCGCGATTCGATCCGTGATCCCCGTGATCACCTCGGCCTGATCCGCACCTGGCGACTGGCCCTGGACCCGGAAAGTTCTGCGGCTGCACCGGACCAAGGTGGTCGCCGGCCCCGCGCTCGCGGCCCTGGAACAGGCCGTGGCCGGTGACACTGACCTGGATCACACCTTGCGAGTCTGGAAGGACATCGCCGACATCGCGGTGACAGCTCGATGACCCGGACACGGCCACCGCGTGGACCACAGCCCTGTGGGCTCCGGGCTCGGTCCAGGCCCGCGCCAACGAACTCGGCGGCGCCTAGATCGAGCAGACAGGTTTGGAGGGCGGGTGAACGGGGAACACTTCCCCGGCACTCCACCCGCCGGACGTGGCGGCCGACCTTGTTCAGGTAGGACGATGACTGACGGCGACCAGGACGCTGCGGCACCAACTGATCTCGACGAGGGCTTGGTTCACTTGCGTCGCCGAATTCACGACCAAGAGCAAAGACTCAGCGAACACAAGCAACACCTGACCGCGTTGCGCGAGGATGTGGATCGCTTGCTCGCACGCCTCAACGCCTACCGTCACGGCGACCCACCACGGCCGCCCATATGAGCTCTCCACGGGCCGTTCGCCTCGCCCGATCGAGACAGCAGTTTCGTTTCCCGCACCACCGGTTACGTACGCGTCGGGCCTGGGACGAGCCACACCCGATATTCAAGCATTTGTACAAGTGTGTGTCATACTGCGGCCGTGACACGCCGTGGGACTGCCGAGCCGATCTCGCCGGATCTGCTGCAGCAGGTCGCGGGCACGTTCGGGATGTTGCCAGCGACGGCGCGTCTGCAGGTCGTGTGGCGAAGTTGAAACTGGCCGGACTGGTGACGGTGCGCCGCGAGGGACGACGGCAGGTCTGTGTGATCGCTGACGCGCACGTGGCGGAGACGGCCCAGCGCACGGTCGGGCACTACGCCCAGTCGCGCGGTGCGTCTCGCCGGGCAGGAGACGGTCCCGGAGTGCCTGACAGCCGCGCCCCAGACGGCGAAGAGGGAACCTGACCGGCTGGACAGCAGACTGCTGATGCGTGGGACACAGTGTGCTTCGTCGCGTGGCCGCTCACGTTGTCGCGGAGGACCGATGAGTCCCCTTGTCACACATGACATGGAGGTGGGATGGCAATCAGGCCGCCGGGCGGCTGGGCGAGTGGGCAACCGGAGCGAGGCGGTCCGGTGCCGGTCTCAGCGTATGTGGTGGACTGCGCCGTGTACGTGGATGGTGAGCGGTTGCCAGGCCGTTGGTCGCATACGGACGCGATCGCCGAGGTCCGTCGGCGCGGCGACGGGTTCGTCTGGGTTGGATTGTTCGAGCCGGACAGTGAGCAGATTCAGGGCATCGCGGACGCCTATGGGTTGCACGAACTGGCGGTCGAGGACGCGGTGACCGCGCACCAGCGGCCCAAGTTGGATCGTTACGACGAGACGCTGTTCATGGTGCTCAAGACCGTGCACTACGTGGCGCACGAGTCACCGACCACGGCGAACGAGATCGTGGAAACCGGGGAGATCATGGCCTTTCTGGGTCCCGATTTCATCGTGACGGTGCGCCATGGCCACCATTCCGGCCTGCGTGGCCTGCGCCGGGAACTGGAGGTGGAGCCAGACCGGATGCGGCTGGGCCCCGCTGCGGTGCTGCATGCGATCGCCGACCGAGTTGTGGATGACTACCTGGAGGTCAGCGAGGCGTTCGATCGTGACATCGACGAGGTCGAGTCGGTGGTCTTCGCGCCACACAGCACGGTCGGTGCCGAACAGATGTACCTGATGAAGCGGGAAGTGCTCGAACTGCGACGGGCGATCGCGCCGCTGACCACTCCGCTGCGCCAACTGGCCGAGGGGCACACACCACTCGTACCGGTGGAGGTGCGGTCGTACTTTCGTGACGTGGATGATCACTTGACGATGGTCGCGGAACGGGTGGCCAGGGCGGACGAGTTGCTGACCACATTGGTGGACGCGACCTTGGCCAAAATCACGCTGCGACAGAACAACGACATGCGCAAGATCACCGCGTGGGCGGCGATCATCGCGATACCCACCATGGGTGTGGGGGTGTACGGCATGAACTTCGACCACATGCCGGAGTTGCACTGGAAGTTCGGCTACCCGACCGTGATGGTCGTGATCCTGTCGGCGTGCTTCGTCCTCTACCGGATCTTCAAACGGAATCGGTGGCTGTAGTGCTGCGCAAACCGATGTTCTGGGTCGTGTTGTTCCTGCTCGGCTGGCTCACCCTGATCACCGTGCAGATCGCACTCGGCATGGGCGGTGCGCCCGGAGAAGGCGGCGCGCCCTGACTCGGTGGGTCCCTCGTTGTGTCAACGCTCGTGCTGCGGCAAGCCGTGACCGGGGTTCCAGCAGCCGCATACCGGTGCCGAACGATGTGCAGTTCCAACTCGTCCAGCAGGCCCGCCGCGATCACCCGGCGCACCAGCGTTCCGCCACCGGCGACGGCCACGTTCTTGTCTCCCGCCGCGGCCTTGGCCTGTGCCACGGCACTGGCGAGCCGTCGGCAGTCTCGTGCCGACGGCGAGCGAGCGGTCCTGGATCTGCTTCGCGAGCTGGGTCCGGAGCTGCTCGATGAGCCGCCCATCGCCATCACTCACCTGGGTGAAACTTTAATAGTCCTTTACCAGCGATTTACTTTTGGGGGTGGCGTGGTGATACTGAGGGCGAGGGGAGTACTTCCGGTAGGGCCTCGCCGGTCAGGACGGACATCCCGATGATGTCCTCGGCAGGCCGCCCCTGGTGGGTGAAGGAGACCTCGAACGCGCCGGTGAACGCGCTGGATGTTCACCTCGGTTCGAGGAGGTCCCGTTGCCTGACTCGTCGGTTGTGCTGGCCGCGTCGACGGAATCGGTCGGCTCCCCAGGGTTGTGGTTCGTCAGCATCGCTGTCCTATTGGGACTGCTGGTCGCTGACTTCGTGGTGACGCGTCGCCCGCACGAGGTGTCGATGCGGGAGGCCGTGGGCTGGTCGACGTTCTACCTGACGCTACCGGTTCTGTTCGGGCTCTGGCTGTGGGCCGCCTTCGGTGGCGCTCAGGGGATGGAGTTCCTGACCGGGTTCGTGGTGGAGAAGTCCCTGTCGGTGGACAACCTGTTCGTGTTCATGCTGTTGCTGGCCGCGTTCGCGGTCCCCTCGGATGTGCAGCAACGTGTGCTGCTCTACGGCATCGTCGGCGCTCTGGTGCTGCGTGGGGTGTTCATCGCGGCTGGCGCCGCCATGCTGGCGGCCGGCACATGGGCGTTCCTCGTGTTCGGTGTGATCCTGTTCGCGTCGGCGGTGAAGATCCTGCACCAGGCGGTGACGGGTGCCGATGCCGTGCAGGACACCTCACGGATGCGGTCAGTGCGGCTGCTGCGCAGGTGGCTGCCGGTCACCGACGACTACCACGGTGCGCGGCTGACTGTCCGGGAGCGGGGGCGGCGGGCGCTCACTCCGTTGGCGGTCGTGGTGGTGGCGGTGTTCGCGACCGATGTGGTGTTCGCAGTCGACTCGGTGCCCGCGGTCTACGGCATCACCAAGGATCCCTACCTCGTGTTCGCGACCAACGCGTTCGCCCTGCTCGGTCTGCGCGCCCTGTACTTCGTGCTGCACACCGCGCTGGCCAAGCTCACCCACCTCAACCACGGCCTCGCGATCATCCTCGCGTTCATCGGAGTGAAGCTCGTCCTGCACTGGGCACACGAGATCTGGCCCGGGGTACCGCAGATCCCGACCCCGGTCTCCCTGGCCGTCATCGTCATCATCCTGGCCACGGTCACCCTCACCAGCCTGCGCGCACGACACCGCGCCACCAACCTGACCGGTGCACAGGGCGGTGGGCCAGCCACTGCACGACGGGACTGAACCATGCTGACCGATCTGCTGCTCAACGCCCTGGCCGACCTCGTCCTCACCCTCTTCATCCTCGCTGCCCTGGTGATCACCTGCGCGGCCATGACCCCGCCCCGGCCACCACGCGGCCCGCACCGCTGACACCTCACGCTCCACCCGAGCTGAGCGGCGGCACACCTGTGTCCACTTGGACTAGCAGAGCAATACCGCTTGAGAGGCACCGATACGTGACCTGTCGGCCGAGACTTACCGAAGCTATGGTCGACGGACAGGAGTCAGGAGTCCGAGGAGGACGAATGCCTGCTCGTGGCCGCACGGCGGTGTCCGCGTTGAGGTGGCGGCAGTTCCGAATGCCTGGCGTCACTGGACCTTCGGCCAGTCGGGATGTGCACTGTAGACGGATGCCACCAGCTTCAACACGTCCGGATCCCGCATGACCTTGGCCTCGGCGCGGAGGAAGGCGACTTTCTCCGGGAACGGGACCGGAGCGCGTTCTTCCCGCGCCTGCACCGGGTCCGCGCTCACCAGCAGACCCTCGCCGTCGTCGGCGTACATGATCCGGATACGGCCGTGCCGTTCGGCGTCGTCGAGATGGGGCAGTTCGTCGGCGTTGAACCGTTCCTCGTCCTCGTCGAGACGGGCCAGAACAAACGCGCTGAGGTCGTCGGAGCCGGTCATGAACACGCTTTAGCCGTTTTGGCCGGGCTCAAACATCTTCCGGTGTACACCATCGGGAGATTCCCCCGGTGCTGCTCGGCGTTCATGGTGGCCCGAGCGCCTTCTCTGCGACCGCAACACTCCTGTCCTCGTCAAGGCGCGGGTAGGCGCGCCACCTCCGGGTACCCGCAGGGGCATGATGAAACGCGCGGTGTGGCAGGGTTTGGTATCGGGTGCGGCCGGGGTCGCGGTGATGACGCTGGGAGAGAAGCTGGAACAGCGGCTGACCGGGCGGCCCGACTCCCATGTACCGGCCCGGGTGCTGCAGCAGCTGACGGGCATGCCCGAACGTGCGGGACAACAGCCAGTGTGGGTGAACTGGGCGATGCACTTCGGCCAAGGCATCGTGCTCGGTGTGTTGCGATCGGTGATGGCTCACGCGGGGCTGCGCGGGCCGTGGTCCTCGGCGAAGTTCACGGTCGTCCGGCTGACCAACGACCAGATCCTGGAGAACGCCACTGGCGTCGGCGCTCCACCGCCCACGTGGCCCCGGGCAGAACTGGCGGTGGACCTGTTGCACAAAGCGGTCTACGGGTTCGTGACCGGTGTCGTCGCTGACGCTTTCGCCGCGAGGTCCGGCCCGGGTCCTGGGCAACGGCACGCCTCGCTCCAGCCTGGCCGTCATTCCGATGTCGGTCCCAGCCGGGGCACTGATCGGTGACGCACGCTGAGCAACTGCGGCGTCTGGCAGCGGAGAAGTTCGGTTGGTCGCGCCTGCGTGATGAGCAGCTGGCGGCCATGGAGGCGGTGATGGCCGGACACGACGTGCTGGCGGTGCTGCCCACCGGGTCGGGCAAGTCGGCGATCTACCAGGTGCCTGCCTTGTTGCTGGACGGCCCGGCCCTGGTGGTGTCGCCGTTGATCGCGTTGCAGCACGACCAGATCGAAGGCATCAGGGACAGCGAAGCACCGCCCGCGGTCGCGGTGAACTCGACGCAGCGCAAGGCCGAGCGGGACCAGGCGTGGGAGGCCGTGTCCGAACGCGGCGCGGAGTACATCTTTCTCGCCCCGGAACAACTCGCCCGCGATGACGTGCGGACCAGATTGGCGGACCTCGGGGTGTCGCTGTTCGTCGTGGACGAGGCGCATTGCGTCTCGGCGTGGGGCCACGACTTCCGGCCGGACTACCTCCGGCTGGCGCCGGTGATCGAACGGCTCGGCCATCCGCGGGTGATCGCGTTGACGGCCACCGCCGCGCCTCCTGTGCGTGAGGACATCGCGTCCCGGCTCGGGCTGCGTGACCACCGGGAGGTGGTGGCCAGTTTCGACCGGCCCAATCTGCACCTGGCCGTGCGGAGGTGGACCGACGACACCACCAAACGCAACGCGATCCTGTCGGACGTACGCGCGCTGACGTCCGATCCGGCGAGCAGAACCGGATTGCTCTACACAGCCAGCCGCAAGGACGCGGAGTTCTACGCCGATGAACTCGTGAACACCGGCGTCCGTGCGGCGGCGTACCACGCCGGGATGGGATCCGCTGCCCGTGACGACGTCCATCGGCGGTTCATGGCCGGGGACATCGACGTCGTGGTGGCCACGTCGGCGTTCGGCATGGGCATCGACAAACCGGATGTGCGGTTCGTCCTGCACGCCTCCGTCGTCGACTCGTTGGACACCTACTACCAGCAGATCGGGCGAGCCGGGCGGGACGACGAACCGGCCACGGTGGTGTTGCACTACCGCCCGGAAGACCTGGGCCTGCAGAAGTTCCTCGCTGGCGGAAAGGGCCCGGAGCACGCGGTCCAGCGGGTGGCGCGTGCGCTGCACGACAACACCGGGCCGGTAGCCGTCGCGGACCTCGTGCCGGGGACGCCTGCCGCCCAGCGGACCAGAGCGATCAACCTGCTCGACCAGGCCGGAGCGCTCACCACGGCGGACACCGGCGACCTGGTGGGTCTTCGGTCCGGTCTGCCGTTTCAACAGGCGGTTGACCAGGCGATGGAGGTGTTCGACGCGCATCGGCGCCTGATCCGGTCGAGGCTGGAGATGATGAGGCAGTACGCCGAGACGTCCGGCTGCCGTCGTCAGCACCTGCTGGGGTACTTCGGCGAGCACAAGCAAGACCGCTGCGGCGCGTGCGACACGTGTGACGCCGGAACCGCCGAAGACCAACATCCGGGCACGAGCCACTTCCCGTCCGGTGCCTCCGTACACCACCGGGAATGGGGGCACGGAGTCGTGATGTCGGTCGAGCAGGACCGGCTGACCGTGCTGTTCGACGACGCGGGGTACAGGACGCTGTCCCTCGCGGCGGTGGAGGACCGGGACTTGCTCGTACCGGACTCGTGAACACGGTACCGACGTCGATCAGCCTCGGGGATGTTTACCAGTCACCTTCACGGGTAGACGCGCCAAGCCGATGTCGTGACCTGGTTGGAGACCGAACTGGGCTGGCCGGGCATGCAGTTTCGGATCGGCACGGGTCATTCCCGGCGCCCACCCCGCTGACCGGACCGCTTGCGTCGAGCCACTGCCAGAGCCGCGCCCGTCAGCATGAGCGCTCCTGACGTGACGCGTCGAATGGTTGTGCGACGCCGACCGTGCCACCCGCCCTGCACACCACCAGTGCCTGAAGCGGGCTCATGCAAGTTGCCGTGTGTGGGAGAGGCCGACTCGTCTCGTGACAAATGAGTTCGCTCCGTCTGCAGCGCCATCATCTTCTCGGTCAGGCCAGGCATCCACTTCGCCTGCAACACGAGACCACGTCCCATGGAACCCACCACGATTTCACGTCGCGGTACGCGAACCAGGTTGACGACGGCCTTCGCAACCCGTTCGGGCGAGTACACCGGAGGCATGGCCTTGACCCGGCGCCCGGTGTAGTTGGCCGCGTGATCGAAGAACGGGGTGTCGATGGTGGCTGGCAGAACCGTGCAGACCCGCACACCGCGTTCCTTGGCCAGCCGCAGTTCCTGGCGCAGGCTGGTGCTCAACGCCCGGACCGCGACCTTCGACATGCCATACGGTGATGTGTACGGCTGCGGCACCACGCCGACGATCGAGGACACGTTCACCAGCACACCAGCCCCCTGGTCTCGCATGTACCGCAGCGCCGCTCGGGCCCCGTGCACGTATCCCATCACGTTGACGTCCATCACCCGGCGGAAGTCGTCCAGCGGGATCTCCTCGAACGACGAGAACACCGAGACCGCGGCGGCGTTCACCCACACGTCGATCCGTCCGAAGCGCTCGACGGCGAGGTGTGCCAGGTTGTTCACCTGGTGCGCGTCGGTGACGTCGACGCTCACGGCGAACGCCTGGGCGCCCGCGTGCTCACACTCCCGGACCAGTTCACGCAGGGCATCCTCACGGCGAGCGGCGACCACCACCGCCGCGCCGTTCCTGGCGAACCGCAACGCGGTCGCCCGACCGACACCACTCGACGCCCCCGTGATGACGACAACAGCGTTCCGTACCCTCAAGACCGCTCCTTCTTTCTTCTCCGAAAGGGTTCTGCCCGGCATTCCTTCTTCGGTTCGTCCTGGACGGCGCCCGCTGACCAGTGGCTTCCCGGCGTCGTGACGGGCAAACATGGGCCTCGCTCCAGTCCGGTCGTCGTCCACATCCGTTCCTCGTGGTTCGGGTCGACCAGGCGGGGTATTCGCTGCCGGGCCACCCCTGTCACTTCCGCCATCCGAGCGTGGCCGAGAAAGGTGATCCGCATGGCACGGGACCTGTACGACGTGGCGGTCATCGGAGCCGGGCCGGGAGGGTTGAGCACCGCGCTGGTTCTGGGCCGTTCCCGCCGTACGACACTGCTGGTCGACGGTGGCGCTGGACGCAATTCCCCGGCGGCGGGCGTGCACGGCATGCTTGCCTGTGACGGGATGGCACCCGACGAGCTGCGGTCGGCCGGTTCGAAGCAGGTGCGGGAGTACCCGGATGTCGAGGTGCGTGACGGGCGCGTTCGGACAGTCGTCAGTAGACAGCACGGGTTCGCGGTCGAACTGGACGACGGCCGCGCTGCGGTTGTCCGCCGGGTCGTGCTCGCGACCGGTGTGCGGGAGGATCTGCCGGACGTTCCCGGTGTGGCTGAGCGCTGGGGTCGAGGCGTGATGGGGTGCCCGTACTGCCACGCCTGGGAGATGCGCGATCAGCCGCTGGCGGTGCTGGCTACCGGCGGCGGTGACGACGCGATGTTCGCCGCGCAACTGACGAGGTGGAGCTCGCAGGTCACTCTTTGCACCAACGGGATCGAGGACACGGGTGATGAGGGCGTGCTCCGCAGGTGCGGTGTGTCGGTGCGGTCACAAGTGGTGCGCCGCGTCGAAGGACGGGACAACGGTGTGGAGCAGGTGATCTTCCATGAGGGGCCGCCGTTGCGGTGTGCGGGGATGTTCCTGCACGCCACTACTCGTCAGGCGAGCGCGTTGCCCGCACAGTTGGGCTGTGTGATGCTGGACGATGGCAGCGTTCGCGTGGACGACGCCGGGCAGACCAGTGTGCCGGGCATCTACGCGGTGGGGGACATGGCTCGCCGGGAGTCCAGCCCATCCGGGATGACCTTCGTGGTCTCGGCAGCGGCGATGGGCTTTGTCACCGCCACGACGATCAACCAGGATCTGTTCCTCGACACGCTGTCGGCGGACTGACCGCATCGATACCGGGTAGCCGAGGCTATGCGCACACCACGGATGGAGCCGGGGCAGGGCTTGGTCGTCGCCTTCTTCAAAGGTCTCGCGCGGTTACGGCACGCCTCGGCGGTGCACCCAGCTGGTCTGGTGTTCGCCGCGGAGCTGACATTGCCCGACGGCTGGCCCGGGCAGCCCGGCGCCGTGGTCGAAACAGTCACCGTGCGGATGTCCAAGGGGGTGGGCCTACCTGGCGGCTGGCCGGACGTGCTCGGTCTCGCGGTGCGGATTCCGGACGCGTCGGGGCCGGGCAAGCCGGTCGACCTGCTGCTCTCGACGGCCGGTTCCGGCAGGCTGACGCGCTGCCTGCCGCTGCCTCGCCGCGACTGGTCGCGCCGTGCTTCCTACAGCAGCATCATGCCGTTCAGGACGGCCGAAGGCCTGCGGTGGATCACGGCGATTGCCCATCCGGAGTCGATTCCGCCAGGGCAGCTGGCCGAGGCACTGCCATTCGCGGTCGACCTGCTGCTCGCCGGATCACGAGGACGCAGGCAGGCATGGGGAAGGCTGGTGATCACCGAACGGCTGCCGCACCGGAAGATCCGTTTCGACCCGATCCTGAACGCCCACTCCGCGATGGTCCCCGTACCGCGTGCGCTTTCGTCGCTGCGTAAGCGCGCGTACGCGGGTTCGAGGCAGGGTGCCCCCAGTGGTCTGCTGGGCGGTTACGGAGGATCGGGTCACGAGGGCCCAGCTATCAGCGGCGACGGCGAACAGCTCTGACAGCGGAGTAGACGACGCCGATCACCAGCACCCAGGGCAGGAAGTTCGGATCGGTGAGCACCGTGAACGGACCCAGCCGCAGCACTGTGGTCGCGGTGCCGACGAAGAACAGGGAACGTCGGCAATCTGGTGGTCCATGCGTCCGGCTACCCCGCCCCGGACCCTCGAAACGCCAGAGAACACCCGGCGCAGGCCGGGTTACGAACTTCTTGACACCGCAGTTCATGCTGCGCTCTCAGGTTTGGGTGACTTCGACGCGGGAAGCCGAGTGCTTCAGCATTCGTCCCATGATGTGGAGTGGTCCATGTTCTTTCATCGTCAGGAACTTCAGTACAGGGCGACTCCGGAGCAGCCGGACGCTGTGTACGCCCGCAAGCTGCAGGAGGTGCTCGGCGGTCAGTACGGTGAGATCAGCGTTGCGATGCAGTACATGTTCCAGGGGTGGAACATGCACGTCCCAGGCAAGTACCGCGACATGGTGTTCGGCATCGGCGCGGAGGAGTTCGGCCACGTCGAG
>NZ_MTQO01000033.1 GCF_001984155.1 Actinosynnema sp. ALI-1.44 | reverse complement strand
TTCAGCGACGGCGCGCAAGCAGGCGACGGGCCCTGGGCGTCCGGTCCTACCCCGGACGGCAAGGGCGAGTTCAGCTACCACGACGGCCCCACCACCAGTATGCCGATGCCACCCCCCACCCACCCGGACGCCCGCTTCTACGGCACCACCGAAATCCCCAACGTCGTGGAGAAAGCAGCGGGCACCGAGCAGGACAAGCTCAAAAAGGAGTGACGCCAAACAGATGACATGCGGTGTGGAAGAAGAGTTCCTGCTGGTGGACTTGGGTTCACGCAAGACTGTGAGCCGCGCGGACGTCGTCCTCAAACGAGTCGACGGCGCGCGTTTGCCACCCGGCGCCGAGACGCACAGCGAATTACTCACCAGTCAGGTGGAGTTCGCGACCGGCGTGTGTGCGTCAACGACCGAAGTGCGTAGCCAGCTCATCGCCGGCAGAAAGGCGCTCACCGCGGCGGCACGAGAAGAGGGGCTGGCACTGGTCTCTTCCGGGACCGCGGTGCTGACCAACCCGGATGTCACCGCCGCCGAAGGCGAACGCTTCGGTCGGATCACGGCGACGTACGCGGAGCTCCTGCGCGACTACCAGGTCTCCGGTTGTCATGTGCACATCGGAGTGTCTGATCGGGACACAGCGATCGCGGTGATCAACCATCTGGGCACCTGGCTTCCTGTGCTTCTGGCCCTCTCGCCGAACTCGCCGTTCACTGACGGCAGGGACACCGGCTACGCCAGTTGGCGTATGGTCCAGCAGTCCCGGCTGCCGGGCAGCGGCCTGACACCGCGCGCTGCCCGAGGTTAGGGTGGCGCGAAACCGTACGTCACTACGTCACTCCTGAGACCCGTCACGCCGGACCCGCCGCCGGTGGCTGGTGTCACACAGCGGGAATCGCTTGCTGCGCCGACACGCACACACCGCGACCACAACACGATCGGACCGCACCACCGTGCCGTCCTCGGTAACCAACTCGACGGGCCCGTCCACCAGGACGGGCCCCGTGATGGTGGAGGCGTAGGCGGCGCGGTTCGCTCCGGTGACCGTGCCTCCCAGGCGCTGCGCGGACGCGACCACTCATGGAAGAAGCGGCGGTCTCGGCAGATGGTCGAGTGCGACACACTAGGGAGAGCCGCCGTGCTCACCAGTTTGATGCGTGCTGCGCGAGCACTCAGATGGAACGAGTGTGGTGCGTGAGGTTCACCCCGAACGGTGGACAGGGGCTTACACAGTTCAGGCGACCGCTCGGAGCGAGATCTCGTAGTCGTCAGGATTGAGCATCCCGATCGCGGAGTGCCGCCGCACACTGTTGTAGAACGTGACCCAATTGTCAACCGCAGCAACGAGTTCCGTCTTCGTCGCATAGACATGACGGTAATAGTGCTCATGTTTGAACGTCGACCAGAACGACTCCGCCGGGCTGTTGTCCCAACAGATCCCAGTCGCGCCCATCGACCGGCGCAGCCCGTGCCGGAAACACGCCCTCGCCGTCAGGTGCGCCGTAAACTCCCCGCCACGGTCGGAATGCAGGACCGTTCCACGGGACCTGCCGCCACGGGCCTCGACCGCCCGGGCGATGGCGTCGGTAACCATCTCGGCGCTGATGTGGTCAGCGACGGTGTAGCCCAACACCTTCCGGGAGTGCCCGTCCCGGATCGCGCACAGGAACATGTCCCCTTCACCGCAGGACAAATACGTGATGTCGGTCAGCCACACCGCATCCAGCCGACCCTGGTCGAACTGCCGCTCGACCAGGTCAGGCGGAAACGACGCGGACGGGTCGACCACCGTCGTCTTGACCTTGAACGTGCGCGGGCTGATGCCCTCCAACCCGATACCGGCCATGATCTTCGCGACGGTCTTCGCCGTCACCACCTCGCCCCGCCCACGCAGTTCCGCGGTGATCCGCGGTGACCCGTAGGTGCCGCGTGAGTCCTTGTGCGCCTGGGTGATCTTCACTTCCAGATCCGCGCGGCGCTGCTGGCGTGAGGTCACCACCGTTGCCACAGCCCGTTTCACATGCGCGTAGTAGCCGGAGGACGACACGCCCAGCAGCCGTGCCATGCGGCGGATGGAGAACCGTTCGCGCTGCGGCCTGGCGGTGCCGGTGGTCCCAGCGGCGTCGTCGGGGCCGGCGTACTTGGCCATCAGAGTGAACCGGGCCGGTTCTTCTGCATCGCGGCAAAGTACGCCGAGGCTTTTACCAGGAACGCGTTGTCCTTCTCCAACTCGCCCACCTGCCGCCGCAGGCGCTGCAACTCGGCCCGTTCGCCCGCGTCCAGGGCCGCGTCGCCGTGGGCCTCAACCGCGGCGGTTCGGCGCCGTTCGTCTTTGACCCAGACGCTGAGCATGCCCGCGTCGATGCCCAGCTCGCGGGCGACCTCGGAGATCGTGCGGCCGGAATCGATCACCCGGTGGGCAGCCTCGACCTTGTACTCGGCCGTGTACGAACGGCGCTTACGAGGAGGCATGAGGACATCCTTCCAGCAGGACAGCTGCTCCTGCTAACTCGGTGTCCACTACTCGGGGTGAACCTCAGCGGGCGCAGTATTGCGCTTGCGGAGCCCGCGGCGATACGTTGCGTAGCGGTCTCGATGCCGCACGGATACCCCGAGGTTGACGATGATCATAACGCGCCAAGTGGCGATTCTGGCAACTTTCGCTCTGACAGTGCCGTTGACGATCGCACCGCCGACCACCGCCGCTGCGATCGCGTCACCGAACGCGGTCGTCGTCTGGGACATCAACGCGCAGACCGCGATCTGGGACATCGCACAACAGGCCCCGCCGCAGGTCGCCGGACGCGGGTTCGCGATGGTCAGCGGCGCGGTCTACGACGCGGTGAACACGATCGCCGGCACGCCCTACAAGCCCTATCTCGTCGCACCGCGAGCCAACGGCCACGAGTCCACGGACGCCGCCGTCGGCACGGCCGCCTACCGGGTGCTGGACGCCATTTTCCCAGCGCAGCGGGAAAGACTGCGCAAGCAGTACACCACATGGCTCGCCGGCATCCCAGAAGGCCCGGCGAAACGTGGCGGCATCCGGGTCGGCGCCCAGGCGGCCAAGGCGATGATCACCACACGGCACAACGACGGCGCCTTCGATCCCCGGCTCTGGACCGTCGGCACCAAGCCGGGGATGTATCGCCCCACTCCGCCGGGCTTCGAGAACACCGGCGCCTGGGTCGGTTTCCTGAAGCCGTTCGCCATCCCGGACGCGACGATGTTCCGCACCCCCGGGCCGCCCGCGGTCACGAGCGACAAGTACACCCTCGATTTCGACGAGGTCAAGCGGGTCGGCTCGGCGACGAGCACGGTCCGCACCGCGGACCAGACCGATGCGGCGTTGTGGTGGCACGACCGGCGTTCGGTCAGTTGGGGGATGAAGCGCGACCTCGCCCTCACCCAGAGACTCAGCGTGCTGGAAACCGCGCGCTTCTACGCTTTGGCTGACTTCACCGGCACAGACGGCGCGATCGCCTGCGCGAACGACAAGGAGTTCTGGCACTTCTGGAGGCCGGTCACCGCCATCCGGTCCGCCGACACCGACGGAAACCCCGCCACCACAGCCGAACCCGGCTGGACTCCACTGGTGACCACCCCGCCGAATCCCGACTACCCGTCCGGCCACACCTGTCGCACCGCCGCACAGATGACGGCGTACGCGCACTTCTTCGGTCGGGACAAGGTCGCCTTCAGCGCGTTCAGCGTCGACAGCGGCACCAGACGGCACTTCGGCAGTTTCTCGCAGGCGACAGCCGAGGTTGTCGGAGCACGCATCTGGGCAGGCATCCACTTCCGCTCCGCGGACGTCGACGGCACCACACTCGGTGCGGCCGTGGGCAAGCACATCACGAAGCACTACTTCCAGCCGCGCCGGTAACCTCCCCCGGCGCCGTGCGCTACGGGCCCCAGTTCGTCACCCGATCAAGGGACACCGTCACTACAATCGGTGTCAATATGATCACCTGAAGTAGTTGGAGGTGGCCTGGGTGTTGATGGCAGGGGCGGTGGCGGTGCTGGTCTCGACGCTGGTGAGTGCCCCGGCACCGGAACCCCGTGTGCTGTACGACGGTGGCAGCTTCTACCCGCGTGTCATCCGTTTGGAGCACAGCGGTCCGGCGAACGGAACGATCCTGGCGAGCATCACCACGAACTTCGGTTCGCAGGGCGCGGGAGTGATCAGTGCGAGCAGGGACGGTGGCGACACGTTTCAGCAGATCGCCACCATCGAAGACCCTGCCGCCGCCAACGGTGTGGGAATCTGCTGTGCCTACCTGTACGAATTACCGTCGCCTGTCGGGGCGTTGCCCGCGGGCACCGTGTTGTGGGCTGTCACCGTGGGATACCAGGCGCCGGACAGCCAACGCCACACCCGGCAACGGTTGTGGGCCAGCCCGGACGCAGGTCGGAGCTGGCGGCACCTGTCGGACATCGCTGTGGCGCCGAACCAGCACAACACCTGGGAACCGAGCCTCGTCGTGGCAGCCGACGGCGCGCTGGTCGCGTTCTACTCCGACGAGACCGACAAGGCGCACCACGACCAGAAGCTCGTCCAGGTCAGATCCACCGACGGCATCACGTGGACCGATTACCGGAACACCGTGGTCAACGCGGACTGGTACGTCCGACCGGGGATGATCAACACCATCCGGTTGCCCGACGGCTCCTACTTCATGACCTACGAGGTCTGCAACAACGACCTGGTTCACCTCTGCAGCGCGTACTTCCGCCGTTCGACCGACGGCTGGGACTTCGGCGATCCGAACGACCTCGGCACGGTGATCCGCACCGCGGACGGCAAGTACGGCAGGCACACACCGACCGTGGCGTGGAGTCCCGGGCCGGGTAGTGCGGGCACGGTCCTGGTGATCACCGAGATGCTCGTGCAGGACGACGGCAGCATCGCGCCGGGCAACGGCAAAACCATCCTCGCCAACGACCACGTCGGCATCGGCCCGTGGTACGAGATCCCCGCACCGGTGCCCGTCGACGGTGTCGACAACGAGGGCTGCCGCAACTTCAGCCCGCATCTGCTGCCCGCCACTGACGGGAGATCCGTACTCGAGGTGACCACGAACTACGACGGTCCCGTCTGCAAGACCTACTACGCCACAGGTCCGTTGACCTCGCCCGGCCGGTGACACCGCGGTGCGGGGCCCGCCACCCGACCGCTGGGGGTGGCCGCGCGCACTGTTCACATGTTGAGCCACAAGACGTCCTCAGCACGCCATGCCTCGTTGTTTCGAAGATGTCTTCCGGTGCAACCCCATCATGTGTGCGATGACGACCGGTTGATCGCGGGACGCTACCGACTGGCTGCGATTCTGGGACGTGGCGGTATGGGCGTGGTGTGGCGGGCCTACGACGAGCGGCTGCACCGGAAGGTCGCAGTCAAACGGCTGCTGGTGCCGACCGAGCTGACTGGGCCACAGGCCGAGGAGGCCATGCGGCGAGCCACGCGGGAAGGGCGTTTCGCCGCGAAGTTGCAGCACCGCAACGCGGTGACGGTCTACGACGTCGTCCACGATGACGGGTACTCCTACCTGATCATGGAATACCTGCCGTCGCGGAGCTTATCCCAGGTTCTGGCCGAACGAGGCCCTCTGCCGATAGGTGAGACGGCCAGTATCGGCAGCCAGGTCTCGGACGCACTGGACCACGCACACGCAGCCGGGGTGGTGCACCGGGATGTCAAGCCGGGCAACATCCTTCTCGGTCATGACGGCACAGTGAAGATCACCGATTTCGGAATCTCCCGGGCGGTCGAGGAAGTCGGTGCGACCACCAGCGGAACAGCGGTCGGAACCCCTGCCTACCTGTCCCCGGAGGTCGCCAGAGGCGAGCACGCGACGTTCTCGTCTGACGTGTATTCCCTCGGTGCCACGCTGTACGCGGCGCTTGAAGGGACACCGCCGTCCGGGTCTGGCGACAATGCCATGGCGTTGCTGCACAAGGTCGCGTCCGGTGAAGTCACCGCACCGACTCAGGCCGGCCCGATGACGCCCCTTCTGACACGGATGTTGCGCCTTGATCCCGCGCGACGACCGACTATGGCCGAGGTCAGGGACACGCTGGAGACACTGCGGTCGAATCCCGTGGCGGTTGCCGCGACCACCCATGAACCACGATCCGAAATCCAGGTCGGCGAACCCGACGCGGCTACTGAACGCGTTGAACCACAACCGACACTAGTCAGACGACGGACGACCCTGTTGGTCACCGGTGCACTGGTCATCCTGGCCGTAGCCATGCTGGCCGGGCTCCTGACGCAGGACCGGGAGATCACCACCAGTGGCGCACCGCACCCTTCGGCCGCGCCAAGCATGCCGTCGTCGGACATTCCTGTCTCCCCCCAGCCACTCACCACCGCCACTTCCTCGGCCACCGCCCCACCCACCACATCCCAAGTGCCCGCGACGACCTCCGCGCCCAACGACGGCCCTGCCGCGTTGTCCGCGGTGATCACCGAGTACTACGCGTTGATGCCTGGGCGACTGCCGGAGGGCTGGGATCGGTTGACACCCAGATACCAGCAGAACCCAGCCGGTGGACGCGGCGGCTACCAGACCTTCTGGGATCGGATCAGCGGTGTCCGCACCACAGGTGTGACACCGGTGGCAGCCAACGCCGTTGAGGCCACGGTCGAATACAACTTCAAGAACGGCAAGGTGGTCCGCGAGCGGCACAGGTACATCCTCGTCAGGCAAGGCGCCCGCTGGAAGATCGACCAGTCCACAGTGCTCAGCAGTCAGACTTACCGTCAGGCGGCATAGTCACAGAACAGGGTGGAGCATTATCAGTGCCGTGATGCGCGGAGTTCGGTCCCTCGGATGACCTGTTCGTGGGTGGGGCCGTCTGTGGAGGGTGGTCCATGGCGCGGGTATCGCGAGGCGGCAGGAACGGTCACGTCGGAGCCACCGTCCTCAGTGGACATACATTGCCCTTCAGAACCAGTCGGCGAAGGGGCCCGCGCCGAGGGGCACCGGCTTGACGCGGTAGTTCGGCGGTTGGGCGCCCATCAGCTCGCGCACCAGGAAGTCCCATCGACGCTGGAACAGATAGTGGTCGTAGCCGAAATAGGTGTGCTCGGCGCGTGGGATGACGACCAGGTCGAAGTCCTTGTCCGCGGCGATCAGGCTGTCGACGACCCGCATCGTGTTGACGATGTTGACGTTGGTGTCCATGCCGCCGTGGATCAACTGGAGCTTCCCCTGCAGCTTGTGGGTCACGTTCTCGTTGGCGGCCATGCCGTAGTCGGTCTCCCCCGCCGGACCTTCGTAGGCCTCGGCCCATTGGGCGAAACAGCTCCGGATGTCGTGCGAGCCGCAGTTGGCCGAACAGACCCGGTAGAAGTCGCCATAGTCCAGGATGGCGCGCAACGCGGCCTGCCCGCCGGCGGACTCGCCGAATACGCCGACCCGGTCGAGGTCCATCCACGGCCGGGTGGCGGCGAGTTGCCTGATCGCCGTGACGTGGTCGGCCAGGCCGCCGCCGTCGGCCAAGTTGCCGTAGGAGGCGTCGTGGAACGCCTTGCTCCGCCCCGGAGTTCCGCGCCCGTCGATGGCGACCACGACGAACCCGAGGGCCGCCACGGACTCGGCCGCACTGCTGAAGACGTCGTGGAACACCGGACCGACCCGGTTGGTCTGCGGGCCGGGGTAGACGTGGTCGACCACCGGGTAGCTCTCCCGCGGGTCGAAGCCGTGGGGCTTGTACAGCACGCCGTGGATGTCGGTCTGGCCGTCGGCGCCCTTGACCCAGAAGTGTTCCGGCGGTGTCCACCCCAGCGCGGTCAGCCGGGTGATGTCGGCGCGCTCCAGTTCCACGAGCACGTTGCCGCCCCAGTCCCTGGCCGTGACCACCGGCAGGTGTTGCGTGGTGGACGCTGTATCCAGGAAGTAGGCGCGATTCGGCGCCACGACGACCGCGTGGTCGAGGTCGTCGTCGACCAGGCGGGTGAGGCCGCCGTCGTCCAGGCTGACCCGGCAGATCGAGCGTCGCAGTGGGTCCTCGGCGACCAGACCGCACACGGTGAGGTACACCAGTCGCCGCTTCTCGTCGACGCGCAGGATGTCCCGTACCAGGAACTCGCCTGAAGTCAGTTGCCGGCGCGGCTCACCGGTGTTCGCGTCGTACAGGTAGAGGTGGCCCCAGCCGTCGCGTTGCGAGAACCAGATCACCTCCGCGCCCCCGGACAGGACCTTGACCAGCGGGTACTGCAGGTTCTCGCCGCCGGTGAACTGGTTGGCTTCCAGGCGGGTCGGCCCGGACTCGGTCAGGATCGCGGTCACCTCACCGGTCGCCGGGTCGAGCCGGTTCAGCTGAATGGTCCGCTGGTCACGTGGTTGGCCGAGGAAGTAGACCGCCGAACTGTCCGCGGACCACCACGCCGACGCGGTCGTCACCGGCGACATGAGCGACATCGGCAACGGATCCGCCTGGGCCGCGACGACGTCGCCGGTACGGACGTCGAGCACGACCAGTTCGGCCATGGTGAGCTTCTCGTCCCCAGGGAAGGCGTTGCGCTGGACGTGCCACACGGGCGGGCCGCCGTCGTCCGGGCGGGGGTCCACCAGGTGCGTCGTGCGTACACCCCGCTGGTCGGTGCGGTGGGTCAGCACGCGCGTGGAGTCCGGCGACCACGCGGCGACCGCGGGCATCGAGGGGAGACCGAGCTTGCGAATCACGGTGGAGTAGTGCAACCAGTCCGGGCCGGTACCGTAGTCGTGGTCCACCACACCGTCGGTGGTCAGCACGCGCTCCGTACCGTCCTCGAGCGTGCGGAGCCAGATGTTGTTGTCACGGGTGTAAACGGTGTGCGTGCCGTCCGGTGACGCCACTTCGAGCACGCCGCGAGTGGGCTTGCGCGGTGTTCTCTCGCAGACGTAAGTGTCCAGTGAGCACCGCCAGTGCTCGTCGAACGCGTCGAACTCGACCGCGTCGCCGGTCAGGTCGATGGCGGGGAAGGGCAGGGTGGCCGGATCGACCTCCCTGCCAGCGGCCGCGGCCAGGGCGCTGGCCAGCCGGTCGTGGTCGAACGCCGCCACCCGGGTGCCCGCCGCCGGGTCGGCGAGGACGAACCGCTGGCCGCCTGCCGCGTTGACCCGGTACCAGAAACGGCCCCCGTCCCCGATCCAGACCGGCCTGACCCGGTCGTGGTGCACGAGATCGGACCGGTACTGCCTCATCAGTTTCTCGGCGGTCTGGTACGCCGCGACATCAAGCTGCTTCATCACTTCCCCCTGAGAATGGGCACGAGGTGGTTTGTCAGGGCATGACGGCTGCCGACCTGGCCTGGCGTCTGCGAGTCAGCCCGGGTTCATCTCCACGGCGGTCAAGTACCTGGAGGAGACCGAACTGCTGACCCGTGTCCCTTCGTCGCTTCATACGGCCGTTACGTTTTCGGGCCGCGCTTACAGGCGTCTTCGACCTCTCTTCCAGCACGCGTCGGACGCTCTAAGAGGTTTCGAGGCGGCGACACGCGCATGGCGGCGGGGCACAACCCGGACCACGCTCGGACCAGCGATCACTCACCGCAGTTGATCGGTTCTCCTGCCGATAGCCTGTGGGGCATGCGGATTGAGGTGCTGGGACCGGTCCGGGCCTACGCCGACGACGGTGCGCCGATCGACGTCGGCGGCGTCATGGTTCGCGCGCTGCTGGCCCGGCTGGCTCTGGCCGAAGGCGAGCTGGTGTCGGACGACGCCCTCGTCGACAGCCTGTGGGGGGATCGCGGCGGCACCGTCAACGCGCTGCACGGGCTGGTGCATCGACTGCGCAAAGCTCTGGGCGAGGCCGAGACCGTGGAGCGGGCGGCCGGCGGGTACCGCCTGCACGTACCCGTCGAGAACGTCGACGCCTACCGGTTCGAGGAGAAGGCGAAGCGGGGCGGTCGCGAACTGGCCGCGGGCGCCGCTCGGCGAGCCGGTTCGCTGCTGGACGAGGCGCTGGCAATGTGGCGGGGAGACGCGCTGGCCGACGTGCGCCAGACCCCCTTCGCCCGCAGGGCCGCCGTGCGGCTGGCCGAGCTACGCGTCGCGGCCATGGAAGACCGGTTCGAGGCGGAGCTGCGACTGGGCCGCCACGACGAGATCCTGGCCGATCTGACCGCGGCGGCCGCCGATCACCCGTTGCGCGAACGGCTGGCAGGCCTGCGGATGCGAGCCCTGCACGCGGCAGGCCGCCAGTCCGACGCGCTGGCCGCCTTCGAACAGGTCCGCAGCACGCTCGCCGAGGAACTGGGCGTCGACCCGTCCGCGCAACTGCGCGAAACGTACCTGGCCGTGGTGCGGGGCGAGCGGGAAACCCCCGAGGCGGGACAGGCTCGACCGGACGCGGTGCCGGGACACCTGCCTGCCCGGTTGACCAGCTTCGTCGGCCGGGCGCAGGAGCTGGGGCTACTGGCCGGGTTGCTGGCGACCTCTCGCCTGGTCACCGTTGTCGGCCCCGGCGGTGTGGGCAAGACCCGGCTGGTCGTGGAGGCGGTGAGCCGGCATCGAGCCCATCGGCGTGGGCGTGTCTGGTTCGTCCCCCTGGCCGGGGTGACCACGGCGGACGGGCTGCCCGAGGCGGTGCTGGGCACGCTCAGCGTCGCCGATGCCCGGCCGTCCGGTACGCCGCTGGAGCGGGTGGTCGATCTGGTCGCCGGCGGCGCGGGCGTGCTGGTGCTCGACAACTGCGAACAGATCTCCGGACCTGTCGCGGAGTTCGCCGGGCGGTTGCTGGAGCGCCAGCCGGACCTGACCATCCTGGCCACCAGCCGGGAACCGCTGGACGTCATGGGCGAGGCGCTGTGCAGGCTGGGCCCGCTCGAACTGCCGCCGGCGCACGGGGATTCCGCGCGGGCCGGCGAGTCGGCCGCGGTGCGGCTGTTCCTTGACCGCGCGGCGGCCGTACAGCCCGGCTTCACGCTGGACGCGCCGACCACGGCCACAGTCGTGGACGTCGTGCGCCGCCTGGATGGGCTGCCGCTGGCCCTGGAGCTGGCCGCGGCGCGGCTACGGAGCATGAGCGCCGACGAGATCGCCCGGCGACTGGATGACCGCTTCCGGTTGCTGAGCACCGGCAATCGGGCCGCCCAGCCGCGACAGCGAACGCTCCACGCGGTCATCGAATGGAGCTGGGGCCTGCTCACCGATCAGGAGCGGACGCTGGCCCGCCGAATGTCGATCTTCCCGGCGAGGACCGGGATCGCCGCGATCGAGGCGGTCTGCCCGGATGAGGCGCTCGCCCCTGGCGAGGTCGTCTACCTGCTGGACTCCCTGGTCGACAAGTCCATTGTGGAGCGGGTCGGCGACGGCTACCGGATGCTGGAGACCATCCGGGCCCATTCGGCGGACAAGCTCCGCCTCGCGGGGGAAGCCGAAGTCGTCCTGCACAGGCTCGCGCGGCACTTCGCCGACCTGGCCGAGGAACACGAGCCGCTGCTGCGGTCGGCCAAGCAGGTGGAGGCGCTGCGGCTGTTCCAGGCCGAATACGACAACCTGATGTTCGCCTTGCAAACGGCCGTCGACACCGGCGACGCCACCGTGGCGGCCCGCCTCCTCGGCCCGCTGTACTGGTACTGGGTCGTGCTCCGCTACGACGCCCGGGCCGATGCCTACGTCGCCAAGGTCGCCGGGTTCGGCGACGCGCTGCCCGCGGCCGCTCGGGCCGCCTTCACCACCATTCACGTGGTCGCCGAGGAGGGCGGGCTGGTCAGGGACCCCGAACGGCTGCGCGGGCTCATCGACGACTGCGCGCACACCGGCGCACTGCGGCGTTATCCGATGCTGCTGATGATAACGCTTCCGATGGCGGCGGTACTCGGGCTGGACGAGCTGGCCGACCGGGAGATCGCCCGGGTGCGCGGCGGCTCGGATCGTTGGGCGGTCGCCTGCACCTACATGATCGAAGCCTTACGTCATCGCGAACGGGGCGACCTGGAAAGCTCCGCGACCGCGATGGCGGCGGCGCTGCACGCGTTCCAAGAGGTGGGCGATCAGTGGTGGACGGCGAAAGCGCTGTACGGCCTGGCGCAGCTGCACGCTGTCGGTGGCGAACACGACAAGGCGATCGCCGCCTACGAGCACAGCTTGGCGATCGCCACCGACCTCAGCTCGCAGGACGAGGTCTCGACCCGGCTCGCGCTCGCCACCGAACGCATGCGCGTCGGCGACCTTTCCGGCGCCCGGCACGACATCGAAGCCGCCGAACTGGCGGCATGGAAGCGCGGCGAGCCCATGTTGGAGATCTCGGTGCTGAGCAGTCTGACCGAGCTGTGTCGCCGCTCCGGCGAGATCGAACGGGCCAACCAGGTTCTCGACCGGGTGGCGACGCTCGCCCGCCAGGTGCTTCCGGCGGAGACGATCGAGGACATCCTGGTGCCTGCCAGGATGGCGAACCTCCTCGCCGCCGGGGACGCCGCGTCCGCGCGCGAGTTGCTGCCCCGTGCAGTGCGGGCGGCGCAGGCGCAGATGGACACCCCTTCGGCCGCTCAGCTCCTGGCCCGGTTGCTGTTCCTGGAGGGTGATCCGGCAGGCGCGGCCATCGCGCTCGGCCTGAGCCAGGCCATCCGCGGCAAGTTCGACCACGGCGACACCGAACTGCGCTCCCTCGCGGAGGTTCTCACGCGACAGCTTGGCCGTACCGGCTACGACACGGCCTACCGACAAGGCGCCGACATGTCTGCCCACGAGGCCATCGACCGCCTGACGAAGCTGTGCTCATAAGGCCATTTCGCAGGCCGTGGGGAACCGTCGTCGTCGAACCGGTCGGTGAGCACACCGGGGCAGGGCGGCATCCCGTCAAGGCCTGAGTCCTGGTCACTTACAGCGCGCTGGACGACCTGGCAGCGCGTTATAAGGCGGCTGTAATTCGCGGTGGGCACCGTTGCGGGCATGTCGGACGTGAAACGGAACCCGCGACGTTGGTTGATCCTGGGCGTGTTGTGTCTCAGCACGTTGGTGCTGACCGTGGACAACCACGTGTTGATGGTGGCGATCCCCGCGCTGGTGCGTGATCTGGGCGCTGACTCCCAGGACATCCAGTGGGTCACCGATGCCTACATCCTGGCGTGCGCTGGTCTGCTGCTGACCGCGGGCAGCCTGTCCGACCGGTACGGCAGACGGCGGGTGATGGTCATCGGGCTGGTGGTGTTCGGGCTGGCCTCGCTGGTGGCGGCCTACGCCACCAGCCCGGGGCAGCTGATCGCGGGCCGGGCGTTGATGGGCGTGGGCAGCGCGCTGGTGCTGCCCAGCACGCTGTCGATCCTGATCACGGTGTTCGACGACGAGGAGCGCCGGATGGCCACCTCGGCGTGGTCGGCGGTGCTGATGCTCGGCATGGTCGGCGGGCCGATCCTCGGCGGGACGCTGGTGACCAGCTTCGGCTGGGGGTCGGTCTTCCTGGTCAACATCCCCATCGCGGTCGTGGCGATCATCGCGGCGCTGGCCCTGATGCCCGAATCCAAGGCACCCGCCCGCAGGGCCGACCCGGTCGGCGCGGTCCTGTCGGTCATCGGCCTGACCGCGCTGGTCTGGGCGATCATCGAACTGCCGGTGACCGGCCTCGGCCACCGCGACACCCTCATCAGGCTCGGTGTCGCGGTGGTCGCCCTGGTGGCCTTCGCGATCTGGGAGACCAGGACCTCCGCACCGATGGTGCCGCTGTCGCTCTACCGGCAGCGCGATTTCAGCGGGGGCAGCTTCGCGCTGGTCCTGACCCAGATCGGGCTGGCTGGGCTGGTCCTGGTGCTGACCCAGTACCTGCAGTTCGTGCTCGGCTACACCCCGACCGAGGCAGGCACGGCCATGGTGCCCGTGGCGCTGGCCACGATCCTGACCAACGCCTTCGGCGCCACCCTGGGCCGCAGGATCGGCAACCGGACCATGACCGCGGTCGGGCTGACCATCCTGGCCTGTGGATTCGCCCTGCTGGCCAACCTCAGCCCGGACAGCGAGTTCGTGCTGGTGGCAGCGATCCTGGCCGTGTTCGGCATCGGCGCCGGACTCGCCCAGCCCGCCGCGGTCGCGGCGCTGATGAGCACCGTGCCCGAGCAGCACGCCGGAGTGGGCTCCGCGGTGAACGACACCATGCAGCAGGCCGGCGGCGCCCTGGGGGTGGCCATCCTGGGCAGCGTGTTCGCCGGCGGCTACACCGCCGAGATGCCCGCCGGCCTGCCGGAGAAGGCTCGTGCGTCCATCGGTGACGCCCTCGCGCTCGGCGACCCGGGAATCACCCACGCCGCGCGCGGGGCGTTCACCTCCGCCATGGCCATCACCTGCTGGGCCACCGCGGGCCTCGTGCTGGTCGCGGCCGCGGTTGCCCTGCTGGTCATGAAGGGCAGGTCCGCCGCGGCCCAGTCGGAACCCGCGAACGTGTGAATTCCCAGGCAACTCATCGGAAGGAAGTCATGAAGGTCATTGTGGACCAAGTCAAGTGCGTCGGCGGCGGCCAGTGCGTGATCGCCGCGGAGGAGGTGTTCGAGCAACGCGACGAGGACGGCATCGTCGTGCTGCTCGACCCGACGCCGCCGCCCGAGCTGCACGACGCGGTGCGGGAAGCCGTGATGCTGTGCCCGGCCGCCGCGATCTGGGTGGAGGACCGGGCGTGAGCATCCCGGACGACGTGCTGGTCGCCGGTGCTTCGGTCGGCGGGCTCACGGTGGCCGAAGCGCTGCGCCGCAAGGGATACACCGGCCGGATCCGAATCGTCGGGGAGGAACCGCACCTGCCCTACGACCGGCCGCCGCTGTCCAAGGAGGTGCTCACCGGGACCTGGCCGGTCGACCGGATCTACCTGCGCGGCCAGGACCGCCTGGCGGAACTCGGGGTCGACTGGGTGCTGGGCGTGCGGGCCGAGCGGCTCGACCCGCACGCCCGCACGGTGAAGACCGACGACGGCCGGGTCCTGCCCTACGGCGCACTGGTGATCGCCACCGGCCTGGTGCCCCGCCGCCTGCCCGGCCAGCCCAACCTCGCCGGTGTGCACACCCTCAGGTCCCTGGACGACACGCTCAACCTGAAACGGGAACTGCAGGACGCGCACCGGGTCGTCGTGGTCGGGGCCGGAGTGCTCGGCTGCGAGATCGCCGCCGCCGCTCGCACCCTGGGCAAAGCGGTGACGCTCGTCGATCCCGAATCGACCCCGATGGCCCGCCAGCTCGGCGTCGAACTCGGCCGACACGTCGCGGCCATGCACGAAGCCCACGGCGTGCGGTTGCACACCGGCACCACCGTGACCCGGCTGCTCGGCACCGACGGCAGGATCAGCGCGATAGCCCTGCCCGGCAACCAGATCGTCGAAGCGGACGTCGTCGTCCTGGCGGCCGGATCCATTCCGGCCACACGATGGCTGGACGGCAGCGGTCTCGACCTCGACGACGGAGTCGGCTGCGACGCCTCGCTGCGTGCCGCGCCTGATGTGTACGCGGTCGGCGACGTGGCCCGATGGCCCGCCCCCTGGACCGACACCGCCCTACGGCTGGAAACCCGCACCAACGCCACGGAGCAGGCGCTGGTCGTCGCCGACAACATCCTCGGTGCCGACCGGCTCTACCGTCCCATCCCCTATTTCTGGTCCGACCAGTACGACACCAAGATCCAGGTGCACGGCGTGATCACGCCGCACGCCCGGACCCGGGTGGTGGAAGGCGATCCCCGTGAGGGTCGTTTCCTCGCCCTGGCCGAGGACGGAGGCGTCGTCACCGCCGCGATCGGCTGGAACAACCCCCGTGGCGTCCGCACCGCACGCCGCCTGCTGGGGCACGAGACCAACCTCATCACCACCACCGACTAGGAGAAGTCGCACGATGACCGAACTGTTCACCCAGGTGGAACTGCTGTACCGGCGGTCCCCCGACCACCCGTTCAAGCTGATGCCGGAACTCACCCGGCTGCGCGACGAGCGACCGCTGACCAGGATGCGCTACCCCGACGGACACGAAGGCTGGCTGGCCACCGGTCACGCCGAGGCCCGCGCCGTGCTCGAACACCCCCGGTTCAGCAACCGCCCCGAACTGCACCACCTTCCCCTGCCCGGGATGACCGAGCCCCTGCCACCCGCCGTGCCGGGCGATCTGCTCGGACTCGACGCGCCGGAGCACACCCGCTACCGCAAGCTGCTGGCCGGCAAGTTCACCCCCCGCCGGATGCGGCAGCTCACCGAGCGGATGGAACACTTCACCACCGAACGCCTGGACATCATGGCCGCCCAGCAGCCGCCGGTGGACCTGATGCAGGTCTACGCACTGCACATGCCCGCGCAGATGATCTGCGAACTGCTCGGCGTCCCTGCCACCGACCGCGAGTACTTCCAGGGCCTGGTGAACGGGATGTTCGTGAACGACGGCATGAGCGCGGAGGAAGCGGCTGCCGCCCTCGGCCACGCCTGGTCCGGGTTGTCGGCGTACATCAGCGAACTCGTCAAGGCCAAGCGCGTCAACCCCACCGATGACGTGCTCAGCGACCTGACCACGAGCGACCTCAACGAAGAGGAACTCATCGGCGTCGGGACGTTTCTGCTGGGCGCGGGCATGCACACCACCGCCACCGTGATCGGGATGTCCACGTTCGCCCTGCTGATCCACCCCGACCAGTTCGCCCTCCTGCGCGACGACCCGGCGCTGATCACCGGTGCCGTGGAGGAACTGTTGCGCTACACCGGCATCGGCCCCGGCACCGTCCGGACCGCGCTGGAGGACGTGCGGATCGAGAACCAGCTGATCCAGGCCGGGCAGTCGGTCACCATCGTCATGGACACGGCCAACCGCGACCCGCGGCGGTTCGGCGACGCGGACGACCTGGACCTGCGCCGCAACGCCGCCGGACACCTCACCTTCGTCCACGGCGTCCACCAGTGCCTCGGCCAGCACCTGGCCCGGATCGAGCTGCGCGTCGCCCTGTCGGCGCTCGTCACCCGCTTCCCCACCCTGCGCCTGGCCATCCCCGTCGACGAAGTGCCCATGACCACCAACACCAACGTCTACACGCTCAACCAGCTCCCGGTCGCCTGGGACGCCTGACCCATAGGGGGCCTGGCCCGGGAGAGTCGCCGGTATCGGGCGACTCTCCCGGGCACGAGCCGAACTCCGCTTCGATGCCCGCCGCCATTGCCCTGATGAACTGGCTCGAGTCACCGGTGGAGACGACGTTGCCCGCCGACCAGAACAGCGAGGTGTAGAACTCGGTGACGTTGAGCGTCGGCGTGCTGGGGTCTTCCATCAACGACACCCACCGTCCTGCTGGCCGAGCGCGCTGGGCTGGCGGACGGTGAGTGGACGCCATCAGCATCTCCTACACCCTGCCAGGCAGTGAAAACACGCTACGCGGCCAGATCGCCGATGCGTTGGACGATCGCGGGGTGACGATCACCGCGGCGGCCGGAGACCTTGGCTTCAACGGAAACGGCAACGCGGCGGCCGTATTCACTGGCGGCTTCACCGCAAGCGCCACCGTATGGCCACAAACGCTCCCCACCGTGACCGCGGTCGGAGGCACCACACTCGTCAGGAAAAACCACCGCTACCTGCACGCCGCGTGGGCACAGGGAGGTTCCGGCTGCACGCCCGGCGTCACACCGCCGGAGAACCAGCCGCCGAAGATTTCGGCGCTGTGTCAGGGTGCGCGAGCAGGCACGACGTGTCCGCGGTCGCCGAGAACCTCGCGGCGTACACCTCCTACCGGCCAGCAAGCCGCCCAGGGGAAAGATGCATGGTCGCGGAGTTCTGCTCACGGCTATATCACTGAGCGGGTCGGGTTTCGCGGTACTGGATGTACTCGTTGGCCCAGCGGTTGGCCCAGGAACGCGCCTTGTTCCCGATGTCCGCGTCCGCCATCGCCGTGGAGATCTCGCTGCAGGCGGCGGGGAGGTCCATGATCGCGCGCGGCAGCACGACGGTCAGCATGCCCTTTTTGACGCAGCCGATGAAGTTCGGCATGTCCGCGCTGCTGCCCTGGTAACAGGTGTCTGCGAGCTCGGCCAGTTCCGGCTGGTTCTGCGCTGCGACGCGTTGGATGGTCGGCAGCCACTCCGGCACCATCTGGACCATGTGGTCCTTGACCCAGTCCAGGTCTCGACTGTCCGCACTGGCGGTGTAGGGCGCGAGCCTGGTCATTTCGGTGCTGACCGCGGTCCGGACCGGGGCCAGACTCTCTGTCGACGGGGCGCACACCGCGTAGGCGTAGGTGGGGACCGCGGCCAGCGCAGCCGTGAGGGCAGCCGTGAATATCAGCGTCTTCGTTTTCATGGAACCTCCTCCGGGGCGATCTGGACTTGAACGCCAGTGACGTACCCGTGGACAGTCCCTTCACCGGCTCAGAGGGGAAATTCACCACATCGAGCATCACCCGTTAGTGACCGACCGAATGTTCGACAACGCCACAAACCCGCCCGCATCAGCAGTCGCGGGAAACCACCGTTACCGCGCTGGACGCCCCGGCCGCCTGGGCACAGCATCCCGGCGACGCCTCAGTCAGCGCACGCAACCGACTGGACAGGAACAAAAACGGCACACCATGGAACCTCCAGAACGCCGTCGAGCACAGACTTCCAGGATCAGACCCGCAACAGTCGATCTTGGACATCGTCAACGGGTTCAAGCCCCACCTGTGGCCGCACGTCGCCGACATCCATCAGATCCTGCACCACCAGCAGACCCGCCGACCGGGCACCGGGGAGACCCGCACCTACGATGACGACCTTCACGCCTCGTTCCCACGTGGCAAAGAATGTCCGGGCGGGAGTTCGACGAAGAACCGCACACTGCCGGGACGTATGACGGTGTGCATGACCTCGACCGCAGTGCCGTCGGGTGCGAGGGCTTCACGGCGCCGCACCAGCGTGGGTGTCCCAGGTTCACTGTCGAGCAGGTCTGCGTCGTCCTCGGACAGCGCGACCGGGTCCAAGTAGACCCGCACGGAAGAAAGCTCCACCCCGAGGTCGTTGAAGTGGCGGAGGCTGACGAAGTGCTCGAGCTCCTGGTCGAGCACGTCAGGGGCGGCGGAAAACAGGATGACGTGCCGCTCGACCTGGCGCGGGCGATCCTCCGGATCCAGCTTGAGCCGCACCAGCTCGATGACCGCTGTGCTCGGCTGGACACCAGGCAATGAGTACATCGCAGCGCCGGCCGAGACGATCCGAGCCGAGAGCACTACGTGACGCCCGGCCGACGTCCGTCCGATGAGGTCCGGTGCGACGAAAGCCAACAGGTCGACCTGCGGGATGGCATCGGCGACGAAGGTGCCGTGGCGACGCCGCCGGACGACGAGACCGGAGGCTGCGAGGTCATTCAACACACGCTGGGCGGTGGCACGGCTGACCTCGTACTGCTCGCGCAGCTGTTGCTCGGTCGGCAACCGATCTCCGGGTACCAGCTCGCCGGAGTGGATCCGTCCCTCCAACTCGGTCCGGATAACGCGATACATCGGCGGCGACACGATTTGATCGTACAAATAAATATCCATTAGTGCGGTCAAGTCCGCCGCAGACCAGCCGCGAGATGCACATCGTGCTGCTGCCGGGTCCCATCGCGCTGGGATGGCGACGCGCCACCGATCAGCGCTGAAGATGCTCTGGACTCGCACGGACATGACCTCCAGGACGTCATAATCCGTGCGAGTTCCAGAGCATCTTTCTGTTCACAACACCCGATCAATCCAAATGGGACGAACCAGCGGCGCTGGAACCCCGGTGGACATTGGGATCGCCGCGCTTGGTGCTGATCAGTCGTCGCAGACGGCGCCTTGTGTGGGTAGAGTGCCGTCTGTGAGATAGGCCGTAATCTTGTCGGCAACGCACTTTTCGCTCTGGAAGAAGCCGGTGTGACCCTCGCCCCGGTAGGTCAGCAGGTGCCCGCTCCGCAACGTCGACGCCAGTGAGACCGAGTCCTCGTACGGGGTGTCCGGGTCGCCGGTGTTGCCCACGACGAGGATCGGTGGCGCGCCAGCGGCGTTGAACGGGCCGGAGAACCGAGACTTGGACCGCACCGGCCACTGGGTACACGCGGTGGCGTGCGCGTGGTCATAGCTCGGCACCGCGTACGCCAGCGCGGGACCTGTCAGCGGCGCCACGGTTGATGCGAATGCCAGCCGGTCCCGCAGTAGGGCCAAGCTCTGCGGGAACGCCCGGTCCGCGCATTCGACCGAGGTGTTGGCCGAGAGGTACCGCGCGTTCGGCACCGCGAGCAGGTGACCCGTGCGCTGCTGGGCGTCCTTGAGCCCCTTCGCGATGCCCGGCCACGCGGGCTTGCCGCCGCCCAGCTTCATCATCACGTTGAACGTCAGGGTGGCGCCGTTGCCGGCGAACACGCCATCGGCCCGGACCGGGTCCGCGTCGAGCGCGTTCTGCACCTTCACGAACGCGCCTCGTGGGTCACCCTCGCCGAACTCACACTTCGTGTTTGCACACCAGTCGAAGAATCGGCCGAGTGTGGCCTCGATGGCCTTGTACTGTCCGAGGTCGTACTCGTACGGCCGGTTCGCATAGGTGTGGGGGTTGTACGCGCCGTCCACCGCCAGTACCCGAATGTTGCGGGCGAACAGGTTCGCGTACACCGTGCCGATGTACGTGCCGTAGGAGAAGCCGAGGTAGTTCAGCTTCGCGTCACCGACTGCCCGGCGCAGCAGGTCCATGTCGCGAGCGACGTACTCGGTGCCGACGAACGGCAGCAGGCGCGCGCTCGCCCGCTGGCAGGCGTCCGCGAAGGCCTTGCCCTGCCGCAGCGCACGGTCGAACGACTCCGGGCCGGACCTGCTGGTGGCTTGTGACCATGCTTCGCGATACTCGTCCTGCGTCTGGCAGGCGAGCGGCTGGCTGCGCCCCACACCCCGCGGATCGAACCCGACGAGGTCGAATCGCGCCCGCAGCTCCGCCGGGCCTTTCTCACCGACGAACCGGATCATGCCGTCGGTATCGCCGCCGGGGCCGCCGGGGTTGATGAACAGGGAGCCGATCCGCCGCGCCGGGTCGGTGGCGGGCTTGCGGGTCAGCCCGAGCGTGATCTTCTCGCCGCCGGGGTGGCGGTGGTCGAGCGGCACCTCGGCGGTCGCGCACTGGTAACCGCCGTCGCAGTCGCTCCACCTCAGCGTCGGTGGCGTCTGTTCGGCCGCCGTCTGGGCCACGGCGGGCGTGCCCGCGGCGAGCAGTGCGCCGGTCAGCGCGGCTGCCAGGAACTGAAACACTTCGTTCTCCTCAGGATTCGAATCGGCGGGAATGCTCTCACGAGTTCCGCGCCGCCTTAAGGGGTCCGACAAGGACACCTCGCGCGCGATCCGCCGACTGAGCGACGCCGGTGACCGCGCGCGAAAGTTCGGTGTGGTGTCTGCTGAATCCAGCACACAACACAGCGATCGAACACAACGCCGCTAGGGTGTTTGTGTGTTGATCAAATTGCCGGTCGTGGCAGGTGTTGCCGCAGTACCTGCCGAAGTGGCTGATCAGCTGGTGCTGGGCGTGGTGTGTTCGGGCGCCGAGGTCCAGCGCTGAGCGGTAGTCGTTGGTCTGCAAGAGAACCATGCTCGTAGCGGATCCGACCGGTGATGCGCCGACGGAGGAGAGCGTTCTGGTGCCGGAGCACAAGTTGTTGGCGCAGCAGCGACACGATCACCGGATCATGATCTCAATTCGTCGTGACTTCTACCAGGCATGAACTCGCCAGGCGAACAGGCCTGGATCGGTGGTGAACGGCCTGCCATCATGACAGGACAAACCGAACGGACCCCGGCTGACACCCTGCGCACTGTAGGAGACGACACGCCATCACCCGCGCAGCCGAATGCGACCAACACTGGCGGATCCCGCTACCGACACACTGTTGATCTTGGCAAGCTGTTCAGCAAGAATTGGACACACCCAGCGTGGAGACGCACAACGGGTACGCTCAACTGGTCGTACGCCGCAACGACCTGCTCACCGCGGCCAGCCCGGCCAACACCACCATGCAGCCACCCAGGACCAGCACAGTCGTGTCGCTGGACAGCTGGTCGATCAGGTAGCCGCCCAGCAGCGCCCCCAGCGGGATCGTGCCGAACTCCACCAGGACGGCCGCCGCCGACACCCGGCCTTGCAACTCGTCCGGCGTGACCGACAGCCGGTACACGTCGACACCGACGTTCCAGACCGGGCCGATGAACACGATCAGCGCCAACACCGCGCCCAGCGCGACGGGATCGTCCACGAGCGCCACAACGGGAATCAGCGCCGCCCACCCCCAGTTCGCCGCGATCACCAAGGCGCGCAGGGTAAGCAGCCGGTTGAACCGCGGCGCGAGCAGCGCCCCGGCCGTGCCGCCGATCCCGGCGGCCGACAGCACCCAGCCGATGACCGCCGGACTCGTGCCCGAGCCCGCGAGCTTGGCCACGACGGCCAGGCTCAGTGCCTGGAAGAGGAAGTTGCTGCCGCCCACGAGCAGTGTCGTGGTCCTGATGAACGGCTGCTTGAACAGCCACGCGACACCCTGCTTCACGTCGTCGAACATGCCGCCGCGCGGCTCGGGCCGCTCGCTCTCCGCCGACCGGCCGCGTTGGAACGGCTTGCGGATGAACAACAACGACACCACGGACACCACATAGCTCAGCGCGTCGAACAGGAACGGGATACCCCGGCCGATACCCATCAGCGCGCCGCCGATCGGGTTGCCCAGCAGATGCGCCGCACGGTCCCTGGTCTCGTTGCGTGCGAAGGCTGTGGTCAGATGCTCCTCCTCGACCACATTGGGGATCGCGGCACTCGAGCACAACCGGTGCGGCACGGAGAGCGCGCCCTCGACGAAGGCGACGACCGCGATGTGCGGCAACGAGAACTCCCCGAGGAGCAACGCGACCGCGATGCTGCCCAACCCCAGTGCCCGTCCGATGTCGCAGACCACCATGATCCGCTTGCGGTCGAACCGGTCGACCAGTACCCCCGCGGGTAGCTGCAACAGGATATTGGGCAGCGTGGCCAGGAATGTCACCAGCCCGGCGGCGGACGCCGATCCGGTCATCATCAGAACCAGCAGCGGATACGCGAACGCCGAGACGCTCGAGCCGAGCGCCGAGATCGCCGATCCCGTCCACAGCAGGGTGAACGCCCGGTTGCGCCGAAGCGGCGGGGCGGGCGTCCGGGTGCCGCGCGACTCTTCGGTCACCGGCGTGGTCGCGGTCATTGTCGCCTCGTCTCTGCCCAGAGCGGCCGGGCGTGGTGGTCCGCCTGCCGGAGCCGGTCGCCCGGCTCCGGCAGGCGAGGGCTCGTTCACTCGTCACCCACGGCCGCGGCAGCGAGCAGTCGCCGCTCGTCGGTGTCCCAGGCCGCGCCGATCAGATCGGCCAGCCCGGACACGTGCGGCTGGGCCAGCACTCCGAGGTGGTTGCCGGGCACCGGGCACACCGTGACCCCGCCGCTGGCCACCTCGTGCCAGCGGTCCAGGTAGTCGTCCAGTGCCAGGCCGTCGATCGACTCGTGCGCCTCGTCGAGCAACTCGTCGCCGAGAACCAGCCGCAGGTGCAGGTCGATCTTGGGATAGCGGTAGGCGAGTGCGGCGTCGTGCAGGCCGCACCAGGTCCGGATCCGGTCCAGCCACTCCGGCCCGACCGAGTCCGGCGTGATCTCCACGCCGCCGTCGTCGTCGACCGCACGCCGCAACGTCGGCGCGACCTCCGCCCTGATCTCGGCTGCCCGCGCCTGGTCCTCGGTCGTGACCAGCTCGCCGAGCAGGACCTCGGCCTCCCGCAGCATCCGCAGCACCTCGGGCTGCTCGCCACCGCCGGTGATGTCCACCGTGGGATCCAGCAGCAGCAGGGACACCTCGTCGCCACGCTCGCGCAGCAGCCTGGCCAGCTCCCAGGTCACCGGGCCGCCGCCGCACCAGCCGAACAGCCGGTACGGCCCACTGGGCTGGGCCGGCAACACCTCGCGCAGATAGAGCCCGGCCAGCTCGGTGATGTCCAAGCCCGCCATCCGCGGATCGACCACAGCCGGGTGCTGCAACGCGGCCACCGGAACGCCCGGTGGCAGCAGCGAAGCCAGGTCGCGGTACCAGTGGACGCTGCCACCACCGGGGTGCACGCAGAACGCCGGCGCCTGATCGCCTTCCCTGCGCAGCCACACAAGCGCCCGGTCGTCCCGGCTGGCTCCCGTGGGATCGTCCAGGAAAGCGGCCAGACCCGCCACGGTCCGGTGCGTCAGCAGATCACCGACCACGACCGGCCTGCCGAGGCGCTGTGCCAACAGCGACACGCACCGCATCGCCAGCAGCGAGTGCCCACCTAGCATGAAGAAGTCGTCGTAGGCACCCACTCGCCCGGCACCGAAGATCTCCTCCCACGTCGACGCCACGACCTGTTCGGTCGCGGTCCTCGGCACGACGTACTCGTGACGGTTCGACACGTCGCCTGTCGCCGGCGACGGCAGCGCGTTGCGGTCCAGCTTCCCGGTGGGGGTCCTGGGGAACTCCGGCACCTGGATCAACGCGCTGGGGACCATGTAGCCCGGCAGGCCGGTGCCGAGGAACGCCGCCACGTCGGCGGACGGCACGTCCTGGCCCGCCGTGGTGTAGTAGCCGGCCACCTGCAGGTCACCGCCCGGTGAACGGAACGTGGTGACCACGGCCTGGCGGACCGACGGGTGCTCGTGCAGGTACGCCTCGATCTCGCCGAGTTCGACCCGGTGCCCGCGGATCTTGACCTGGCTGTCCAGCCGTCCCAGGAAGTCGATCCGGCCGTCGGCCAGCCGCCGTACCCGATCTCCCGTGCGGTAGAGCCGGCCACCGGGCTGGTCGCCGAACGGGTCCGGCACGAACCTCTCCGCGGTCAGGCCGGGCCGTCCGAGGTAGCCGGTGGCCACGCCCATGCCGCCGACGACCAGTTCGCCGGGCACCCCGGTGAGTCGCGGCCGCAGGTCCGGATCCACCACGTAGGCACGCGCCCCGTTGATCGCCCGGCCGATGGTCAGCCGCCCGGTACCGGGCACACAGGTGTCCACAGTGGCCCACACGGTGGTTTCGGTCGGGCCGTATCCGTTGACGAACCTGGCGATCGATGACCACCGTTCCGCCAGGGCAGGCGGGCACTCCTCGCCGCCGACGACCACCACGCGGGGCGTGTAGCCGTCGGTGGGCAGCAACGCCAGCGCGGACGGCACGATCGCCAGATGGGTGACGCGTTCGGCACAGATGAGCTCGGCGAGCGGCTCACCGGGCACCAGCCGCTCCGGCGCAGCGGTCACCAGGGTCGCGCCCTGGCCGAGCGCGAGCAGGATCTCGAAGATCGAGATGTCGAAGATCGGCGAGGCCAGCTGCAGCACGCGTTCGCCGGGCTCGATGCCGACGTGCTCGGCGTGCGTGGCGACCATGTGGGCCAATCCCCGATGGGGCACAGCGACCCCTTTCGGCCGTCCGGTCGAACCGGACGTGTAGATCACGTACGCGATGTCCTCGGTGTCCACTGCCGGCAGATCCACCGCGGTGGGAGGCGGCTCGTGGCTGTCCACCAGGATCACCTCGCGGCCCAGGTCACCCAGGTCCGCCGCGACCGCCTCGGTCTGGACCAGGTGCCGCACGCCCGCGTCGGTGAGCATGAACTCGATCCTGGCCACCGGCTGCCCCGGGTCCAGCGGCAGGAACGCGCCGCCTGCCCTGGACACGGCCAGCTCGGCCACGATCAGGTGCACGCCCCTGGGCAGGCACAAGCCGACCACACTTCCCCGGCCGACGCCTGCCGTGTGCAGCCGCACAGCGAGCCGGTCGGCTTCAGCGATCAGCCGTGCGTAGGTCAGCTTGGTTCCGCCGTACACGAGCGCTTCGGCGCCGGGCGTCCGCTCCGCCCAGTGCGCCACGATGTCGTAGAGCGTGCGCGGAACGACTTCCGTGACTGTCGCCGGCTGATCCAGCAGGTGCCGCCGGTCGACGGCCGGAAGCAGGCTCCCTGCCGCGGAAGCGGATCCGTCCGTGGCCATCGCGGTGAGCACGGCGCTGTAAAGCCGGCCGAGCATCATGCCGTACTCCTTGGCCACGGACTGGGCGTTGCCGACGAGCACGAGCCGGCCCCACTCGGTCGACACTCCCCAATGGACCTCGTTGGGACTGCGGTCCACAGTGGCCGACACGTCCACGCTTTCCCGGTCCAGCACGTGGAAGTCCAGGTAGTTGAAGCCGACGTCGACCAGTGCGTCACCGCGTCCTTGGTCGCGCCGCATCGCGCCCATCGGGTAACGGCGGTGCGGCCACAACGCGACCTCTTCGGCGAACACCGCCCGCACCACGTCGCACCAGCTACCGGTGAACTCCGGGGACACGAACGGCACGACGTTGAGGTGCATGCCGAACGTCCGGTCGCCGTCGACCGTTTCCAGCCGCCCGTTGCTGACCAGCCCCGTGACGAACCGGGGTTGATCGGTGAGCATGCTCATCACCTTGAGATGAGCGGTGAGCAACACGCTCTTCATCGAGGCACCCGCCGCGGCCGCCAGTTGCCGCAGCGCGGGTTCGAGGTGGCTGTAGGGCACGTGGATGTCGTAGACCGGATCGGGGCCCGGCTCCGGATCCGCCCACACGACCGGCAGCACCAGCTTCTCCGCCAAGTCGAACCGACCGGCCCAGAACTCCCGGTCACCTGACTCGACCGCGGTCTGCTCCATCCGCACGAAGTCCGCGTACCGCGTGACGGGCGCCGCGGCCACATCGGGGGCGGTACCGTCCCTGAACGCCCGGTACCAGGCCAGCATCTCGGTGATCAGCGCGTGATGGCTCCAGCCGTCCAGGATGGCGTGACACTCGACCAGCGCGAACCGCCAGCGGTCGTCGGCCTCCTGGTACACCGCGAGCCGCCAGAGCCCAGGTCGAGTGAGGTCGAACAGATCCCGTCGCTGGGCGCCCAACGCCTCGTCGACGAACCGCTCGTGCGCGGCCGGGTCCACCTCGCGCAGGTCCACATGATCCACAGCCACATCCACTTTGCCGTACACGAGCTGCAAGGCGGTGCTGTAACCGGTGAGCTCGATGGAGGTACGCAGCACCTCGTGCCGTTCGGTCATCGCCTGGACAGCCAGCCGCAACGCGTCAAGCGAGAACGGCCCGTTGTCGCGGACCAGGAAGCAGGCGGCGTTGTGGTACGGCCGCAGATCCGGGTCGGCCATCATCTCGTAGACCATGCCGGCTTGGCCGTCGCTCAAGGGGTAGGCGTCGACCACACCGGCAGGCAGTGCGGCCCGGTCGGCCGCGCTGATCAGTTCCATCGGCAGGACCCGGCGGTCCTCGGCGACGGGGTGCCGTCCGGCGGGCGTCGAGGCGGCAAGCGCGGTGATCGTCTGGTGGCGGAACAGATCCTGCACGGTGACCGGGATGCCGTCCGCCCGCAAGCGGCCGACCACACGGACCGCACGGATCGAGTCGCCGCCGAGCTCGAAGAAGTTGTCCGTCGTGCCGATCCGCTCGGCATGCAGCACGTCCGCCCACACCTCGGCCATGGCGTGCTCGACCGGGGTGACGGGCGGTACGTGGTCGCGACCGGCTTCCACCGCGACCCGAGCGGGCTCGGGCAGAGCACGCCGGTTCACCTTTCCGTTGGCGGTCAACGGCAAAACATCGAGCCGCACGAACCGGGCCGGGATCATGTAACGGGGCAGCCTGCTGGTCAGATACGCGCGCAGCGCTCCCCCGTCGAACTCCGCTTCTCGCCGCGGTACCACGTAACCCACGAGCTGCCGGTCCGCGCCGTCGCCCTGTGCCACGACGACCGCGGCCTCCACCGGGCCGTACTGGGTGATCGCGCTCTCCACCTCACCCGTCTCGATCCGGAAACCGTGGATCTTGACCTGGTCGTCGACCCGGCCGAGGAATTCGATCTCGCCGTCCGGCATCAGCCTGGCCCGGTCACCCGTGCGGTACAGCCGCGCGCCGGGACGCCCGGAGTACGCGTCCGGCACGAACCGCTCGCCCGTCAGCCGCGGCCGGTTCAGGTAGCCACGGGCCAGTCCGGCGCCACCCACGTACAACTCTCCCGGTATCCCAGGCGGAACCGGCCGCATGGCCGCGTCAAGCACGTGCAGTTCGAGGTCGGCCAGCGGTGCGCCGATCGGGCTGCGCCCGGCGCCGCCGTGGCGGACCGTGTCCGCGATGACCACCTCGCGATACGTGACGTGTACGGTGGTCTCGGTAATGCCGTACATGTTGATCATCTGCGCCTTGTCGCCGTACCGGGCGAACCACGGCGCCAGCGCTGAGACGTCCAGCGCCTCGCCACCGAACACCACTGCCCGCACCGCCAGCGGTCCCACCTGGTCCGCGGGCACGCCCAGCAGGTTGGCGAACGCGGACGGCGTCTGGTTGAGCACCGTGACCGCCTCGGCCGACAGCAGTGCCGCGAAGTCCTCCGGCGAACGGGAGACCTCGAACGGCACGACCACAAGCCTGCCGCCGTACGTCAGCGCGCCCCAGATCTCCCACACCGAGAAGTCGAAGGCGTACGAGTGGAACAGCGTCCACACGTCCTCGTGTCCGAAGTGGAACCGCGGCTGGGCCGCGGCGAACAGCCGGACGACGTTTCGGTGGCTCACCATGACGCCCTTCGGCTGTCCGGTCGAGCCGGACGTGTAGATCACGTACGCCAGATCGTCCAGGCTCGCCCGTGGTGCCGGGTTCACGTCGGGCAGATCGGCCAGCCGCGAGCGCAGGCCCATGTCGTCGAGCACCACGAGGTGGTCCACCGTGCCGGCCAGGTCACTGGCCAGGCTCTGCTCGGTCAGCACGGTGGTGACCGCCGAGTCGTCGACCATGAAGCCGGTCCGGCCAGCGGGCTGCGCCGGGTCGAGCGGCAGGTACCCCGCGCCTGTCTTGAGAATCGCCAGCAGGGCGATGACCAGGCACTCGCCGCGGTTCATCCGCACACCGACGAGTGAGCCCGGACCGGCGCCCAGTGCGATGAGGTGGTGCGCCAGCCTGTTGGCTCGCCGGTTGAGCTGCGCATAGGTCACGTTCGTCGATCCGTGTGATATGGCGACCGAGCCTGGCCGCTCCTGCGCGCGTCGCTCCACCAGCGTGTGCAGGCAAGCCGGTGCGGGCACGGACAAGGACGGCCGCGGCGCGGAGTTTCCGGCGCCCAGGTCGATCTCGCCGATCAGGGTCCCGGGATCGGCCGTGACCGCCCGCAGCAGCGCGACAAGGCATTCCGCCAACGAGTTCGCTGTGGATCGATCGAACAGGGCGGTGGCGTATTCGATGTGCGCGGCGAGCACACCGTCCTGGCGCTGCCGGACGGCGAAGGTCAGCTCGAACTTCGCCGGTGTCCACTCCACCGGGATCTCGCTGATCCGCGCGGCCCGCGACAGTCCCGAGCCGCCCGCGTCCACCTCGTAGACGAAAGCCACCTGGAACAACGGGTTGCGAGCCAGGTCCCTGGTCGGCCGGAGTTCGTTCACCAGTTGCTCGAACGGCACGTCCTGGTGGTCGAACGCTTCCAGAGTGGCCTGTTCGACCTTGGCGAGCAGGTCGCCGAACGACATGTCTTCGCTGACGTCCACACGCAGCACAAGGGTGTTGGTGAAGAAACCGATCAGGTCCGCGACGTCCGCCTCGGTCCGGCCTGCCATCGGGGTGCCCACGGCCACGTCGCTCTGTGCGGTGTGCCTGGCCAGCAACGCCTGCACCGCGGCAAGCAGGACCATGAACGGGGTGCAGCCGTGTGCGCGCCCGAGCTCGGTCGCCGCGTCGGCCAGCTCGGCCGGGATCTCGAACCGCACCGCCGCGCCCGACGGATCCCACTCCGGCGGGTACGGCCGGTCGGTCAGCAGGGGCAACGCGCCGAGTCCGGCCAACTGCTCGCGCCAGTAGCCGAGCGAGGTGCTCGTGTTCTGTTCACGTTGCCAGGCGGCGAAGTCCGCGTACTGCACGGGCAGCGGCGGTGCGGAATCGGGACTTCCGGCTTGGCACGCCTGGTACCCGGTGACCAGTTCGGACCGCAGGATGTCGGCCGACCAGCCGTCGAACGCGATGTGGTGCACGGTCACGAGCAGGACGGACTCGGTGTCGGTCAGCCGGTACAGGGTCGTTCGGAACGGCAGTTCGGCCTGCAGGCTGAACGGTCGCCTGCCTTCGGCGGCAAGCAGTTCGGTCAGGCGGCGCTCGCGCTCTCCGGCTTTCAGCTCACGGAGATCGACTTCGTCGACGCGGATCTCGGCGTGTTCGTCGATCACCTGCATCGGCACGTTGTCCACGCTGACGTACCTGGTGCGCAGCACCTCGTGCCGCGCCACCACCCGGTCCAGCGCGTGCCGCAGTGCGGCCACGTCGAGCACGCCCTCGATCCGCAACGCCACTGGGATCAGGTACTCCAGCCCGCCCGGCCGTAACTGTTCGAGCAACCACAACCGTTGCTGCGCGAACGACAGCGGCAACGGCTTGGTCCGGTCCGCACGCGTGATGCGCTGAGCGGCCAGCCGACGCTCAAGCAGCCGGGTACGCAACCGGGCGGCCCGGACTGCCTTGTCCTCACTCATGTCCGTCCCTCTCGTCAGCACCCAGCAGGGCGTCGACCTCCTCCTCCGACAGGGCGGAGATCACCTCGTCCATCTCGTCCCGCACGACACCGGCCACTCCGGCCACGGTCGCGGCCCGCATGAACGCCCGCAGCCCGACCGAGACGCCGAAGTCGCGCCGCAGCAGCAGGCAGACCCTGGTCGCCAGCAGGGAGTGCCCGCCGAGCCGGAAGAAGTCGTCGTGCACCCCGATCTCGGCGATTCCCATCAGCTCCTGCCAGATCTCAGCGACACGTCGTTCGATCTCGTCCCGTGGCGGCTCGTACTTCGGCCGGTCACCGGTGGCGCCGACGTCCGGCTCCGGCAGCGCGTCGCGGTCCACCTTCCCGTTCTGCGTCACCGGCAGTCGCGTCAGCATCACCAGGTACGAGGGCACCAGGTGGGCGGGCAACCTGCTGCCCAGGAACTCCCGCACCAGTTCGATGTCCGGTGCCGCAGCGGGATCGCGTGGCACCACGTACCCGACAAGCACGTGGTCACCCGAACGTGACTGTTTGGCCACCACGGCCGCGCGGCCCACGTCGGGGTGGCCGGCCAGCGTCGCCTCCACCTCGCCGGGCTCGATCCGGAAGCCGCGGATCTTCACCTGCCGGTCCACCCGGCCGAAGAACTCGACCACTCCGTCGGCGCGGCTGCGGACGCGGTCCCCGGTGCGGTACATCCGCGCCCCTGGCTCGGCCGAGAACGGGTCCGGCGGGAAACGATCGGCGGTCATCCCCGGCTGCCCGAAGTAGCCACGGGCCACCCGGCTGCCACCGATGTACAGCTCGCCGGCCACACCGGTGGGCACCGGGTTCATCCGTTCGTCCAGAACGTACAGCGGCGTGCCGATCAGCCCGCGGCCCAGCGGGACGAACCGACCTGCCGCGCAGCCGGCCAGCTCTTGCGCGGTCACCAGGTGGTACGTGGACGCGATCGTGGCCTCGGTCGGGCCGTACGTGCAGGCGAACCCGGCGGGCAGCCCGGTCGCAGCCCATCGGGCGGCGTCGGCGAAGGTCACGACATCCCCGCCAACGCTCATCAGTTCCAGTTCGGCCAGCCGACCGTCGCCGGGCTTGAGGTGGTCGAGCAACTCCCGGTAGTACACCGGGGTCACGTCGATGACGTTCACGTGTTCAGCGGTCAACCGGTCGAGCATCTCGTCGGGCAACGACGCCCTCAGGTCGACCATCACCACCGCGGCGCCGGAGATCAGCGGCGCGGCGATCTGGTCCATGGACGCGTCGAACGTGGTCGAGGCCATCAGCGCGACCCGGGTTCCCGGCCGCATCCGGTACACCCCGGCCATCACCGCGCAGTGCTCCACGAAGGACCGGTGCTCGACCATCACCGCCTTGGGACGGCCGGTGGAACCCGATGTGTGGATCACGTATGCCAGGTCGCCCAGCCGCACCGGCACGTCCGGCGGCACAGCCGGTCGAGCCGCGATCCGCTCCCGCTCGGCGTCGACATCGACCACCGGCGCGCCGAGCGGTCGCAGCCTGGCCGCGTGCTGGTGCCGTGTGAGGATGAACCGGACATCGGTCCGAGTCGTCAACGACGTCAGCCGCTCGGGCGGGTCCTGTGGATCGATGGGCAGGTACACGCCGCCGACCTTGAGCACCGCGAGCAACGCGACCACGAGCCCGCCGTCCCGGTCCATGGCCACGGCGACCACATCACCGATCCGCGCACCGGCCGCGATCAGGTGGCCGGCCAACTGGTTGGCCCGTTGCTCCAGTTCGCTGTAGGTCAGGTTGCCCGCACCGCAACGGACTGCGGGCGCGTCCGGCGTCTCGGCGGCCTGACGGCTGACCAAGCGGTGCAGGCATTCCGCGGCTCGCGGCCGCTTGTCGTCGAACTGTGCCGCCAACAACGTGCGCTCGCCCGCACCGAGCAGATCCAGATCACTGATGGGCGTGCCGTCCTGCGCCGTGATCTCGGTGATGAGCCGGACGAAGTTCTCCGCCATCCGTTGCACGGTCGAAGCGTCGAACAGCGCGGTGGCGTATTCGAACTCGCCGTACCAGGCGCCGTCCGGGCGGCGCTCCAGCGCCAACGCCAGGTCCACGATCGCGGCCGGTGGCGCCACCGTGCACGGGCGGACGTCCAGACCGGTCAGGCTGAACGGCGTCCGGGTCTCGTCGTGCACCTGGAACATCACCTGGAACAGCGGGTTGCGGGACAGGTCCCGGTCCGGGGCCAGCTCGGCGACCAACTGCTCGAAGGGGTGGTCCTGGTGGCCGTAGGCAGTGAGTGCGTTGTCCCGCACCAGTTCCAGCGCTGACTCGAACGTGCCTCGCGCGTCGAGCCTGCTGCGCAGGACGATCGTGTTGACGAAGTGGCCGATCAGCTGTTCGACCACGACCAGATCCCGGCGGGCCACCGGCACTCCGACGGCGACGTCGAACTGCCCGCTGTACCGGGCGAGCAGGACCTTGAACACCGCGAGCAGGGTCATGAACGGGGTGGCCTGCCTGGTTTGGCCGAGCTCGGCCAGCACGGCGGCCAGGGCTGCCGGGATGGTGAACCCATGCCGCTCGCCCGTGGTGTCCTGGACCGCCGGGCGGGGACGATCGGTTGGCAGCAACAGTGGTTGTACATCGGCAAGAGCGTCACGCCAATACGCCACGGAAGTCGCGGTTGACCGCTTCCGCTGCCACACGGTGAAGTCGCTGTACTGCACCGGCAACGGCGCCGGCGATGGATCGCGTCCTTCGACAGCGGCTTGGTACGACTGGGCCAGGTCACGGGCCATCGGGTCCATCGACCAGCCGTCGCCCGCGATGTGGTGCACCACGATCAGCAACACGTGATCCGTCTCGGCCAGTTTGGCGAGCACGGCCCGGACCGGGTGCTCCCGTTCGAGGTCGAATCCCTGCTCGGCGTGGGACCGCAGCGCCGCGAGCGCCGAGTCTTCGGTCATCCCGGAGAGATCGATGGTCCGCAACGGGAACGCGCCAGGGGCGTCCACCACCTGAATCACGTCGGTACCGTGAACCTCGTAGCGGGTACGCAGAATCTCGTGCCTGCGCACGAGCCCGGTGAAGGCCTGACGCAGGGCTGGCACGTCGGGGACGCCCGTCAGCCGGAGGGCCACCGGGAGCAGGTATTCGCGTCCGGCTGGGTTGAGCCGGTCGAGCAACCACAGCTGTTGCTGGGCAGGCGACAGTGGCAGACGACCGCTGCGGTCGACCGGTACGGGCGCTTCGCTTGCCGCCTGCGGTGCCGTGGCCACGACGCGGGCCAGCTCGGCGATCGTCGGTGCGTTGAACACGCGTGCGAACGGGATGTCCACGCCCACGGCCTGTCGCAGCCGGGCGGCGACCTTGGCCACCAGCAGTGAGTGACCGCCGAGGCTGAGGAAGTCGTCGTGCACGCCGAAATCACCGGCGGCCGGTCCCAGCACCTCCGACCAGATCCGGGCGACCACCAGTTCGGTGGCGTCACGCGGGGCCACCCGCTCGGCGCCCGATGTGCGGCGCGAGGGTGCGGGAAGTTGGGCGTAGTCGAGCTTTCCGTTGGCTGTCTGGGGAAACTCGTCCAGCCGGACGTACACCGCGGGAACCATGGCCTTCGGCAGCCGGGAATCGGCGAAGGCACGGATCGCGGCCATGTCCGTGGCAGGCGTCGCGGCGACGTATCCGACGAGAGTGAGGCCGTCACCGGTGTCCCACGGCTTCACCGCCGCGGCCCGCACCTCGGGATGTTCCCGCAGCAAGCCCTCGATCTCGCCGGGTTCCACCCGAACACCGTTGATCTTGACCTGCCGGTCGAGCCGGCCAAGGAACTCCAGCATGCCGTCGGCGCGCCAGCGGACCAGGTCGCCCGTGCGGTACAACCGTGAACCCTCGTCGGCCGCGTACGGATCAGGGACGAAACGTTCCGCGGTGAGCGCTGGGCGCCCGACGTACCCACGCGCCACCCCCACGCCACCGATGTGCAACTCCCCTGGCACCCCGACTGGCACGAGGTTGCCGTACTGGTCGAGCACGAGCACGCGGGTGTTGCTCAGCGGTGCCCCGATCGAGACGACCGGGCCGGGCTCGCCGATGCCGCAGCGTTTCGCGGTGGCGTCGATGGAGCACTCGGTCGGCCCGTAGGTGTTGTACAGCAGCGCGCCGGTCCGGCGCAGCAGTTGGTCGGCCAGCGAGGCCGGCAATGCCTCTCCCGCGGAGAACACCATCCGCAGTGCCGTGCACTCGGTCAGGCCGGGTTCCGCCACCACCTGGGCCAGCACCGACGGCACGTACTGCGCGACGGTGATCCGGTGGTGGGCGGTGAGCCGGACCAGTTCGACCGGATCCCGTTGCGCCCCAGGCGGTGCCGCCACCACGGTGCCACCGGCCACCAGCGGCGCCAGTATCTCCCAGCCTGCGGCGTCGAACGAGATCGTGGTCTTCTGCAGCACCCGGTCGGTCTCGCCGAGGCCGAGTTCGTCCACCGCCCACAGCACCCGGTTGCGGATCCCGGCGTGCGTTGCCGCGACGCCCTTCGGCCTGCCAGTCGACCCGGAGGTGTAGACCACGTAAGCCAAGTTGGCCGGACCCACCCCGCTGACCGGCGCGATGCGAGACCGGCCGGTCAGGTCCGTCCGGTCCACCCGGATCACTGGTGCGCCGCACTCCCCCAGCACGTCCGACGAGGTGAGCACGGCCGCGGGCGCGCAGTCCGCGATCATCCACTCGAGCCGGTCGACCGGGTGCTCGGGGTCCAGCGGCAGGTAGGCGCCACCGGCCTTGAGCACCGCGAGCAGGCTGACCACCAGGTCGAAACCACGGTCCTGGCAGACCGCGACCACCGACTCCGGCCTGATCCCGTGGGCACGCAGGTGATGCGCGAGTCTGCTGGACCGGTCGTCCAGCTCTCGGTAGGTATGCCTGCCCGCGCGGTCGATCACAGCCACCGCAGCGGGCCGGCGAACCGCTTGCGCGGTGACGAGATCGTGCAAGCAGGCGGCGGTACGCGGCCGTCGTTCGCCGTCGGCCGCCTCAAGCAGCCAGCGCTGCTCACAGGCGGGGAGGATCGGCAGCCGTCCTACCGGGGTGCTCGGCTTGCGCACCGCGGAGGCGAGCAGTCGCTGGAAGTGATCAGCCATCCGCTGTGGCGTGGACGACCGGAACAACGCCGTGGCGTACGTCAACCGGACATCGATCCCGCGGTCGGCCCGGTCAGCAACCCAGACCGTCAGGCCTGCCGCTGGGTAGATCTCGTCGGCGACACGGTCGCTCTCGTGACCGAACAGCACATCCACCGGTGACTCGTGCGCGACCCGCAGGCCGCCCATGAGTTCGGTGAAGGGCATATCGGGGCCGACCTCGCGGGTGGTGATCGCGACCGCGCCGGACCGCACCGTGCCCACCACGACAGCGGACTGCCCGGTGTGGCGGTTGACCAGTACCTCCAGCACCGTCAGCAGGACCTCCGACACCGTGGTGTCCTGGCGCGCCGCCAGCGCGGCCAGGCCGCCTGCCACTTTCGGCCGCACCGTGGTGCCCACCTCGCCGGTCGGGCCGGTGCCCGGCCAGTCCGCGGGTGAGCCGGCGGGATCATCCGTGACTGTGTCGATGCTGTCGACGCTCATCGTCAGTCCCGCCCCGCTGCCCGTAGGCTCAGCGGCCGCATGTCCGTCCACACGACCTCGATGTGCTCAAGGCATTCCTCGCGGCTCGCGACGGTGCCCTCCTCGCGCCAGCCCACGGGTAACGCCCGGCCGACCGGCCAGATCGAATACTGTTCCTCGTGGTTGACCACGACCCGGAACTGCTCTGTGTCGCCGACCACTTGGCTGATGTCCATTGGGGTACCCCTCTTGTCTGTCAGGACAGGAATCCGTCGATCCACGTGCCAAGGCCCTTCGCGCGGGCCTGTGCGCAGACCTCGGCGGCCAGCGCCACGTCCAGCGCGCCCAGCCCGAACGGCGAGACAACGGTCACCGCGGCCGGGTCCGCGTGCCGGGCACCGTCTGCCAGCAGCTCGCCGATGCTCGGGCCGATGAAGTCGCGGTTGTCCACCTGCTGCTCGGCCAGGTGGATCGACGTGCCGGCCCGGCACACGTGGTCGGCGTCGTCGACCACGTTGCGGCTGCCGAGGATCGAGTTCGCAGTGAGGTCGCGCAGTGATACGTGCAGCACCACGCTGCCGGGCCGGCAGGCACTGGCGTCCATGTGCGGACGGGTCGCGGTCGTGGCCAGCGACACCAGGTCGTGCCGGCCCATCGCGGCGCCGAGGTCGTCTTCGGTACGGCAACGCAGCCGGGGCCACGCCTGCTCCACCCGAACGCCGAACACCTCGGCACGGCCGGGGTCCTGGTCGTACAGCGCCACCTGGCGCAGGTCCGGGCACGTGCTGGTGAGGTACCGCAGCACCTCGAAGTTGATCACACCGCAGCCGACGAGCAGTACCCGGTCGACGCCGTCGGGCGCCAGTACCCCGGCGGCCAGCGCGGCGCTCGCCCCGGTCCGCCGTGCCGAGATCGCGCTCGCCGCCAGGAAGGCCTCCGGCTGGCCGGTCCGCGTCGAGTTGAGCGTCATCACCGCGGACGCTCGTGGCATGTTCCTCGCCAGGTTGCCGGGGAACGACGCCACCCACTTGAACCCGGCGGCCTGCTCCTCGCCGCCGACCCACGCGGGCAGGCCGATGATCCGGTTGCGGTCGTCGTCGCCGAACCGCAGGAACACCGAGTGCGGCACCACGGTCTTGCCCGCGGCGTGCCGGACATAGGTCTGCCGCACGACATCGAGGACGACGGAGTCGTCGTCATCCAGAAGGGACCGAACTTGCTTCTCGGTCAGGATCAGCACGGCACAGCCTCCGCCCAGTCGGTCACGCCCACCGCGGCGTCCACACCGAACTGGTACGACACCCAGTCGTCGGAGTAGACGGTGTCCAGGTACCGGTCGCCCCGATCGGGCAGCACCAGCACGCAGGTCGCCCCGGCCGGGATCCGTTCGGCCATCCCCAGCAAGGCCGACACGATCGCGCCGGACGACCCCCCGGCGAGGACGGCCTCACGCTGCACCAGCAGCCGGCAGCCGCGGACGCAGTCGAAGTCCGTCACGTGCACGACTTCGTCCGCCAGGCCGTCCCGGTAGAGCTTCGGCCGAACCGAGGCACCATGCCCGGGGATCAGCCGTGCGGCGGGCCTGCGGCCGAAGATCGCGCTGCCTTCCGCGTCCACCGCGACGATCCGGGTGGACAGGCCGTTGGCTTCGACGTACTGCGCGCAGCCGCGCAGCGTCCCGCAGGAGCTGGTGGCGCAGAACAGATAGCCGACCCCCTGGTCGAGCTGCGTCATGATCTCGCGCATGGTTCGCTCGTGCGCCAACGCGTTGAGCGGATTGCCGTACTGGTTGGGCCAGTAGGCGTGTGGGATCTCCTCAGCCAACTGCCGCACCTTGCGCAGCCGGGCTGGCAGGTACTCGCCGGTGGCCGGGTCGAGCTCGGTCACCACGTGCACCTCGGCCCCGTACGCCCGCAGCACCGCCAGGTTCTGCGGGGTGGTCCGGGCGTCCACGACGCAGACGAACGAGAGCCGGAAGTACCGGCACAGCTGGGCCAGGCCGATACCCAGGTTGCCGGAGCTGGACTCGACCACGACCGACACGCCGGGCACCAGCTCGCCGCTGTCGACGAGTCCGGACAGCATCTCGCGGGCCACCCGGTCCTTGATGCTCCCGCCCGGGTTGAGCGCCTCCAGCTTGCCGTACACCGAGAACTGGGCGTCCGGCACGAGGTTGCGTAACGCGACCAGCGGGGTGGAGCCGATGACGTCCACCACCCCGTTGGCTGGTACTTCCTTTCTGATGACCACTCCAGGTTCCTTCCGTGAGCCCACGGGATCGCCGCGGTGCTATACCAGTTCGGCGCGGATCGCGGCGCCGCTGTCCTTGGTGGTGAGTTCTCCGCCCACGTCCGGCGTGCACCGGCCTGCCGCGACCGCCGCCGACACGGCGTCCCGCACGGCGGCGGCCTCGCGGTGGTGGCCGAGGCGCTCGATGAGCAACGCACTGGTCAGAATCGCGCCGATCGGGTTGGCGATCCCCTTGCCCGCGATGTCCGGAGCGCTGCCGTGCACCGGCTCGTACAGCCCGAATCCGGTGGTGTCGTTGATGTTCGCCGACGCGGCCGTGCCCAGTCCCCCGGCCAGCTCCGCGGTGAGGTCGCTGAGGATGTCGCCGTAGGAGTTGTTGGTCACGATGACGTCGAACGCCGTGGGATCCGAGATCAGCTTCATCGCCGCGGCGTCCACGTACAGGTGTGAGGTGGCGACGTCCGGGTGCTCGGCCACTGCCGAACGCCAGCACCGCTGCCACAGCTGCCCGCCGGAGCGCACGGCGTTGGACTTGTCCACCATGCACACACCTGTACGGGCCGCCGAGAACGCGAAGTCGATCACCCGGGAGACGCCGAGGTGCGTGTTGACCTCGGCGTCGATCGCCACCTCATGGGGCGAGTGCGGGCGAAGTGTGCCACCTACGCCTGTGTACAGGCCTTCGGTGTTCTCCCGGACGATCACCAGATCGACGGCGCGACGGGTGGCGTCGCGCAGCGGGCTGAGCCGGTCGTGCAGCAGCTTCACCGGCCGGTAGTTGACGTACAGATCGAGGTCGAAACGCAGGCGCAGCAACACACCCCGGGCGTACTCGGACGAACGCACCCGTGGGTCGCCGACCGCGCCCAGCAGGGCGGCACAACTGGCGCCCACCCGCTGGAAGTCTTCATCGGACAGCGCTACACCGGTACGCAGGAACCGGTCCGCGTTCACGTGGTCCAGCACGTCGAACTCAAGGCCGATGCCCAGTTCGTCCACTGTGGTCAACGCCTCGCCGATGACCTCGGGCCCGATCCCGTCTCCGGGGATCACACTGATCGGTGGCAATGCGGGCTCCTTGTCAGGACGAACCGAGCAGCTTGCGCTCGGCTGCTTGGACGGTCTCGAGTGAACGGTTGAAGGCGATCCGCACGAACTGCCGTCCGTCGGCCTCGTCGGCGAAGAACGAGCACCCGGGCACGAGCAGCACACCCGACTCGCGTAGCAGCCGATGGACGTAGGTCTCGCAGTCGTCCCGCGTCACGGCGCTGATGCCGGCCAGGAAGAAGCAGCCGCCCTGGGCGGGCACGCAGTCCAGTCCCAGGCGAGTGAAGATGGACTGGACCGCGTCCCGCCGCGCGGCGAGCGTCCCGGCTGGATTCCACCGGTTGCCGGTGAACAACCCGGCCTGTGCCGCCGCGATCTGCAACGGTGCGGCGGTTCCGTTGGTGGTGATCTCGTGCACCCGCCGGAACACCTGGGTACGGGTCGCGTCGGCACGCAGGTAGCCCAGGCGCCAGCCGCTGACCGCGTGGCTCTTGGACAGCGACCCGATCACGACGTTGCGGTCGCGCAACCCCGGCACGTCCGCAGCCGAGACGTGTGGCCTGCCGTCGAAGGCGAACGACGAGTAGACCTCGTCGGACACCACGGTGACGTCCCACCGCTGGCAGAGCTCGGCGATCTCGGCCCACTCCCGCGCCTGCAGCATCTTGCCGGTCGGGTTGCTCGGGGTGTTGGTCAGGACCACCCTCGTGCGCGGGCCGAAGGCTGCGCGCAACTCCGCGGAGTCGTAGCTCCAGCCGGGTGGCCGCAGCCGGACGAACTTCGGGATGCCGCCTGCCATCGTGATGGCGCCGAGGAAGTTCTCGAAGAACGGCTCGAACACGACGACCTCGTCGCCGGGGTCCACAAGGGACAACAGTGCGACGCACAGCGCCTCGGTGCCACCCACGGTGATGGTGATCTCCGATTCCGGGTCGGCGGCCGCGGGCAGTGACCGCGCGATCCGGGTCCGCATCACCAGATCGCCGGAGGGATCCAGATACTGGTTGCGGCCCATACGCATCGCGTTGCACGCCTGGTCCACCATCGACACTGGTGTGTCCGGGAAACCGGGTGTGCCCACCGCGAGGTCGACAGCCTTCTCGGCGAATCCGAGGCGCAGCAGCCCGGCCAGCTTGCCACCGGTCAGCCCCGCCGCCCTCGCCGAGAACATCCCCCGGTCGGCGAGTGTCCCGGTCACCGTCCGGATCCAGCCGTGTCCACGGTCATCCTGACCACCGGAAGCCAGGGATGCCTGGTCTTTTCGTACAGCGAGATCAAGTCGTCCTTCTCCATCGTCACGCCGATGTCGTCCAGACCGTTGAGCAGCAACCACCTGGCGCGGTCGTCGACCGGAAAGGCCTGCCGCAGGCCGTCTCCACGCACCTCGCGGGCGACCACGTCGACGGTGAGCTCGGCCCGGACGCGGCGTCCGCGCGGTCGGCGAGGTCCGCGACCACGTCCTCGGGCAGCCGGACCGCGAGCAGCCCGTTCTTCCACGCGTTGCGCAGGAAGATGTCGCCGAAACTGGAAGCGATCACCGCCCGGAAACCCCAGTCCCGCAACGCCCATACCGCGTGCTCGCGGGAGCTGCCGGTGCCGAAGTTGTGCCCGGCGACCAGCACCGTGGCTCCGGCGTGCGCCGGGTCGTTGAGCACGAATCCCGGATCCTTGCGCCAGCCCGCGAACAGTGTGTCCTCGTAACCGGTCTTGGTCAGCCGCTTGCAGAACTCGGCGGGGATGATCTGGTCGGTGTCCACGTCGCTGCGGCGCAACGCGACGCACCGGCCGGTGTGCTCAGTGATCGGCTGCATCGGATTCCCTCCCGGGCAGGTCGGCGGGCGCGGCGAGATGACCGGCGACCGCGGTGGCCGCGGCGACAGCGGGCGACACCAGGTGCGTACGGGCCTGTGGACCCTGGCGGCCCTCGTAGTTGCGGTTGGACGTGGACGCGACACGTTCGCTGCCCGGCAGCCGGTCGGCGTTCATGCCCATGCACATCGAGCAGCCCGACAGCCGCCATTGCGCGCCCGCCGCGAGGAAGACCCGGTGCAGGCCCTGTTCCTCGGCCGCACGCCTGACCTCCATCGAGCCGGGCACGACGAGCATCCGGACATTCGGTGCCACCCGTCGGCCGGCGAGCACCGCCGCGGCCTCCCGCAGATCTTCCAACCGGCCGTTGGTGCAGGAGCCGATGAAGACCGTGTCGACGGCGATGTCCCGCATCGATGTGCCTGGCACGAGATCCATGTACGACAGGGCACGCTCCGCTGACGCCCGCTCCGCACCGTCCGAAACAGACGAAGGATCCGGCACGGCACCGGTCAACGGCACAGCCTGGCCGGGGTTGGTCCCCCAGGTGACGAACGGGGTGAGCGCGGAGACGTCGATCGTCACGATCCGGTCGAACACCGCGCCGGGATCGGTGCACATCGACCGCCAGAACTCGACCGCCGTGTCCCAGTCGGCACCTCGCGGCGAGTGGGGCCGGTCGGCCAGGTAGGCGAAGGTGGTGTCGTCCGGGGCGATCATCCCCGCCCGCGCGCCGGCCTCGACGCTCATGTTGCACATCGTCATGCGGCCCTCCATGGACAGCCGCCGCACGGCCGGGCCGCGGTACTCGATCACGTGGCCGTGCGCGCCGTTCGCCCCGATGTGCGCGATCAGTGCCAGGATCAGATCCTTGGCGGTGACGTCCGGCGACGGCTCGCCGGTGAACTCGACGGCCATCGTCTTCGGCCTGGCCAGCGCCAGTGTCTGAGTGGCCAGCACGTGCTCGACGTCGCTGGTGCCGACTCCGAACGCCAGCGCGCCGAACGCGCCGTGCGTCGAGGTGTGGCTGTCCCCGCAGATCACTGTCATCCCTGGCTGGACGAAACCGCGCTCCGGGCCGACCACGTGCACGATGCCCTGCCTGCTGTCGCCGAGCGGGAAGATCTCGATGCCCTGCTCCGCGCAGTTGCGGCGCAGCGTCTCGACCTGGTGGCGGCCCATCAGATCGGTGATCACGGTGGTGTCGGTCGGGACGTTGTGGTCCTCCACCGCCAGGGTCAGCTCCGGTCGGCGGACCCGGCGCCCGGCGGACCGCAGGCCGTCGAACGCCTGCGGCGAACTCGCCTCGTGCACCAGGTGCAGGTCCACGTAGAGCAGATCGGGCTCGTTCTCGGCCTCGTGCACCACGTGGGACTGCCACACCTTCTCGGCCAGTGTGTACCCGGTGGCCATCAGACGGCTGCCTCGGCGAGCGCCACCCTGGCGTCGAGGATCGACCGGAGTTCGGCCAGTTCGATGGACCGGCTCTCGGCACGGTTGGCGATGTACCGCTCGTAGAGTTCCTCGACCAGGTCGGAGTCACTCGGCAGGTTCATCTTCCGCATCAGGAAGCGCAGGATGTTGCGCCCGGAGTGCCTGCCCACGACCAGCGAGCGTTCCCGGCCGAACCTGGCAGGCTCGATGTACTCGTACGTCAACGGGTTGCGCAGCATGCCCGCCTGGTGGATGCCCGCCTCGGTGGCGAAGGCGTTGATGCCGAAGATGGCCTTGTTGCGCGGCGGGGTGACCGAGATGATCGATGCCAGCAGCTGGTACGCCTCGTAAAGGCCCTCACTGCGGATCCTGGTGGACGCCCCGATCTCCTCGCTCTTGTACGCGAGCACAGCCACGAACTCCTCCAGCGAGGTGTTCCCGGCGCGCTCGCCGATCCCGCCGAGGGTCACCTGGACCTCGTCGGCGCCGTTGCGCACACCGGCCAGGGTGTTCGCCAGACCGAGCCCGAGATCCTCGTGGCAGTGCGTGGACACCACCATTCCGGCGGGCACCCATTCCCGCACCGCGGCGATCAGACGGCCGTACTCCTCGGGAACCATGCAGCCGGTCGTGTCCGCGACGGCGAACGTGGTCGCCCCGGCCGCCATGCTCGCCTCGATCAGCTCACGCAGATAGCCGTGGCTGCCCCGGCTGGCGTCCTCGATGCCGACGGAGATGTCATCGACCCCCAGCGACGCGGTGAACTCCACGGCGTCCACCAGTTCCCGCACGCCTTCGGCACGGCTGATCCCCCGTTTGTGCTCCAGGTGCACCTCGCTGCCGGTGGCCATGATCTCCACCTGGTGGTTGTGCACGCCGCCTGCCTCGACCGCGACCCGGATGTCATTGCGGTCGGCCCGGCTGAGAGTGGAGATCCGTGCCGTGGTGACGGCCTCGGCGATCAGCCGCGTCGCCTTGAAGTCACTCGACGACGAGCTGGGGAAACCGGTCTCGATGACGTCGGCGCCGAGCGCCTCGAGATTCAGTGCGAGCTCCAGTTTCTGCTCCGGCTGCATCGAGTTGCCCGGCGCCTGCTCCCCGTCCCGGAGTGTGGTGTCGTAAATGGATATGACGCGCCGCGCTAAGTTCGGTTCTGATGACATGACAAGTGTGCCCTTCTCCAGACTTTCGACACTGGTCTTCCGTCCGCAGCCGTGTCGAAGTGCCGACGACCGCGTGCCGTCCAGTGAGTAACCCCAATAAGCAATGCCTTGGCGTTGTCGCCGCCACCCTGCCTGATACCAGGCTTTACCCGCGGCAGTGGTGGCACGCCAGACGTTTCCACGTTCCCTTGAGAAAGGGATGTTCTTGCTGAAATGACAGAACGAGGCATGACCGGCGAAGGCCATGAGATCGGTGAAAGATATCCGTGAAGAAAGCGGCCTCAACCGGCCAGTGACACCGGCCGCGCGACGGGCTCGGCGCCGTACCGTTGTTCACCGAGCAGCGCCACGCCCAACGGGGTGAGCGTGTGCAGCACGGTGTTGCAGCGGCGATGGCTGGTGATCAGCCCGGCGCCGCGCAGCACCGCCGCGTGCTGGCTCGCGCCGGCCGACGAGATCCGCAGACGCCGCGCCATCTCCCCCGTGGAGCAGCCATCGACGAGCGACTGCAGCACCGCCGCCCGGGTGCGCCCGACAAGAGCCGCGAGCGCCTGGCCGTTCGACTTGTGCACGTCCCACAGGTCGGCCGCGGTCGGCCTGTCCGGTGACGCCGCGAAGACCAGCGTGGGGATGCCGTCGCCACACCCGGCGTCGATCAGCGCGACCTGACGGTCCGTCAGGAACAACGACGGGCAGATCAGCAGACCGCGGCCGTCGAGCCGCACCTCACCGGACTGCTTGGCGGGGATCTCCAGCACGCCCTCCGCCCAGCTGACGTCCTCGGTGAAGCCGCGCAGCAGCCGATCGACCCCGCCCGAGATCATGAGCTGCCCGTTCGCCGCGTGCACGGTCGTCAGGTAGTGGTGGATCCGCCCCCAGTACGGTGCGATCGCAATCTGGTGGAACCGCCGCACAGTCGAGCTGATCTGGCGGCGGAGCAGAGCCGCGTTCGTGTCGTCCGCCCTGGTTTCGTCCCGCAGCATCCACAGCAGGTCCGGGACCGGGCGCACCGAGCGGATCAGGCGCAGGACCGTGTTCGCGTGCCCGCCCAGCCTGCCCCGCACCTGGCGGCGCCACTCGCGGAAGAGCACGTCATCGGGCCTGTGCAGCATGTCCAGTGCGAACAGCGTCTCCGCGACCGGGCCCAACGTCCCGCCCAACCTGACCTCGGCGATGTCCCGTGCCGTGAAATGGATCCGCAACATCTTTGGCTCCGCCTCCGTGACGTTTCCCAGACAAGAAGAACTGGGTCAGGCACGATCTCGCGCAACGGCCGGTGATCGGTGTGCTCCCCCGGCGGCGGCAGGTTCCTGCTGCTTCCGGCTCCCCGGCACACCGGTCCGGCGCGTTGCGTGACGCTGACTGATCCCTCGCCATGACCATGTCAAGACGCGCTATCGGCGGCCGTATTCGCGGAACATCGTGTGCCCATCGCGTGGTCGATCGAGTCGCCATCGAATTGCTATCGTCACCCAGCGCGCCTGCTCGACAATAAGGTGATCTCACCAAGCCGATCTTCGCGGAACACCGGGTGCGGGCCCGACACGCCGTGACGGCAGGGTGTTGAGCTGCGGAAAGCAGGCGTTGTTCGTGCTGGTGCGGGTCCGCGAGCGCGACGGATCCGACCGTTTCAGCGCCCGGTCTCAGCCAATTCGCGAAACGGCCGACTCATGTGAAATTCGGGGAGATTACCCAGTGACTCCGGGATAGGTCCCGGAGGTACTGATTACGGTTGTCATATGACTGTATTCCGCGCGAATCCCAGTTCTCCCAAGGGGCCCTCCGGCCCACCTTCCCCCAGTCCTCACCACTCTGCGGCACACAGGCGCGCGTTCATGCGAGCCGTCCCCAGGCTCACCATACGAGCCGCGATCTTGGTGAGATCACCCCACTGAGTCGTCGCAGGCAGCAAGCCGTGCCACAGGCGAATAGCGAGCGTTGGATCTTCTGCATGGACAACTGATTCGCCCGAATCACACCGACCGCGAAAGATCCGTTCCCCTCCGGCGGATGACGGTTCACGAAGCGACTGTACAATTGCGGCAGCAAATCGTGTAATGTGGTTACGAACTTTGCGTGACCTGCTGGGGGCATGGGGGGAAGGGAGTAGTTGGGGACTGCCTTCTGTTGAAGTGTCACGCCCGCGAATCGCGGATGACACACGCTGGGGGATTCATGGAGTTCCGCATCCTCGGCCCCGTGCAGGCGGAGCACGAGCAGCGCCTCCTTCCGTTGGGAGGAACAAGGCAACGGGCGGTGCTCGCCGCACTGCTGCTGGATGCGGGCCGCGTAGTCGGCATCGACAAGCTGACCAGCGCGGTCTGGGGCGACCGCCCGCCCGCGACCGTGCGGGCACAGATCCAGATCTGTGTCTCCGCGCTGCGCAGACTCGGCCTGCCGATCGAATCCACCCACACCGGCTATCTGCTGGCGGTCGATCCCGACGACATCGACGCCGTGCGGTTCGAGACGCTCGTTTCCGAGGCACGTGCCGCCACCAGCAGCAGCGGCTGGTACAGCAGCGAGGCGGTCGAGGCGTTGCGCACAGCGCTGGCTCTCTGGCGAGGGCCGGCACTCGACGGGCTGCCCGGTCTGGCCGCCGAGGCCACCTGGCTGGACGAGTCGCGGCTGGTGGCCACCGGTGACCTGATCGACGCCGAGATCCAGCACGGCCGCCACGTCCACCTCGTCGGCGAGTTGTCCGCGCTCGTACGTGAGCACCCGCTGCAGGAAAGGTTCCACGCCCAGCTGATGCTGGTGCTCTACCGGTCCTCGCGACAGGCCGACGCGCTGCAGGCCTACCGCGGGCTGCAGCGGATGATGCGACAGGAGCTCGGCCTTGAGCCCGGCCCGGAGCTGCAGTCGCTGGAGCGCCGGATCCTGGCTCGCGACCCGTCACTGGACCAGCCGGCCAAACCGGTCCAGCCGGTCACGGCCGAACGGCACCAGGCCGTCCTCACGAACCTGGTCGACGACATGACCGACCAGCCCACCGACGTCTCGTTCTGGCTGCCCCCGGACTCGACGGTCTTCACCGGACGGGTCGAAGAGATCGACGAGATCTCCGAGCTGCTGCTCGCACCCAGGGCCAAGGCCGCGTCGGTGGTCGTACTGACGGGGTTGGCCGGGGTGGGCAAGACGGCACTCGCGGTCCGCGTCGCGCACTGGCAGCGGCACGCCTTTCCCGACGGGACGCTGTTCGTGGATGTCGCCAGGTCCACCGGGCGCCCGGTGTCGGCGCAGGACTGCGTCGTGCAGCTGCTCAGGCAGCTGGGGACACGGCCGGAGGACCTGCCTGCCGGCCCGCAGGACCGGCTGTCGCTCTACATCCAGCGGACCGGTTCCTGCCGGGCCTTGCTGATCTTCGACGACGTCGACGACGAACGCCTGGTGCGGTCCCTGCTTCCGCGCGATCCCCGGTGTGCGGTGCTGATCACCAGCCGCCGCAGGCTGACCGCCCTCGAAGGCGCCCGGCTCAAGGAGGTCGACGTGCTGGCGACCAACACCGCCGTGGAGATGCTCGCCGAGATCGCCGGCCAGGAACGCGTCGGCCAGGACATCCCGGCGGCCGAACGGATCGCCGTCTACTGCGACGGGCTGCCGTTCGCGCTGCGCATCGCCGCGTCCCGATTACAGGCGAAGCCGCACTGGCCGGTCAGCAGGCTGGCGAGACGGCTGGCCGACGAGCGCACCCGCCTGGACGAGCTGCAGCACGCCGACCTCGACCTGCGGGACGTGCTGGATTCCAGCTACACCGCGTTGTCGCCCCGGCTGCGCCGGGCCTTCCGCCTGCTGGGCCTGCTGGCCACGCCGTACTTCCCGATCTGGTTCCCGGTGGTGCTGCTGGCCGAATCCGAGGATGAGGCCGAAGACCTGGTGGAGAGCCTGCTGGACGACCGGTTGCTGACCGTGGCCGTGCACGACCGCAGCAAGGAGATCAGGTACTCCTTTCCCTGTCTGGTCCGGCTTTACGCCAGGGAGCGGGCTGTGGCCGAGGACCCGGAGGCCGAACGGGAGGCCGCGCTGGAGCGGGTCCGGGCCACATGCGTCCGGCTGACCGACCTCTGCGGGTTCCTCCAGGACACGCGACGGGCGCGGTCCGACATGGACGAGGACGCCCTTGCGCCGCTCGATCCGGCCACGGCCGCCGACCTGCTGGCCGACCCGGGCAGGTGGCTGGCCGATCACCAGGACCTGCTGGATGCCGCGATGGCGGCGGACTCTTCCGGCTCCACCGCGGCGCGGCCGTGAGCAAGCCATCGCACCTGCCCGGGTTCGTCTCACGCCAGCAGACCGGCGACGCAGACAGCCGCACCGCGCGCGGCGAGCAGCATCTGTCGTAGCGCTTCCGGACTGCCCTCCCTGGCCTGGTCGATGGCTCCGGCCGCCTGATCCACACAGGCCAGCACCCGCCCCAGCATCTCGTCCAGGCGCTGGTTCGCCTGCTCGGTCCTCCCGGTCATGGCCACGGCCCTCCCTGTGCTCGGTCGCGTCGATGTCATTCGTGCACCCCGGCGACTTCCACCGGGCGTTGGCGCAGCACTCGGTGAGCGGGCAGCATCACCGAGAACAGGCCGATCACCGCGATACCCCCGAGGATGCCGAGATAGACCAAGGGCGGCGTGTACGGGAACCCGAGCTGTGCCCGGCCGAGGCTGAACGGCACCAGCGTGGTGACGGCGACGACCGAACCGAACACGATCGCCGTGACGATCAGCATCACCGACTCCCACCGGGCCATCCGCAGAACCTGCTGCCGCGTCGCCCCGATCAGCTGCAGCAGCGCGAACTCCCGGGTCCGCGCGCTCGTGGTCATGGCCAGTGTGTTGATCACCGCGATCGCCGTGTAGACCACGATCACGCCGGTGACCAGGAACGCGCCCCACTGGTTGGCTCGCTGGTCCTCGTCACGCGCGGCCAGCGCCTCGTGCGGTTCGGTCACGGTCAGACCGGGGAACCGGGCGGCCAGGCCAGCGAGCTCGGTGCGAACCCGCTGCTGGTCCGCACCCGGTTGCGCGCGAACCAGCACCTGCTGGGTCAGCCCGTCCGTGGTGTGACCGGCGACCAGTGCCGCAGGCAGGGTGACGTCGCCGTAACCCAGGCCACGGCCGTACGTCGCGACGATCTTGACCTTGAGCAGGGTGCCGTCGCCGAGCCGGACAGGCATCAGGTCACCCACCGCCAGCCCGAGCACGGTCGCCTCGGACTGGGACAACGCGACCGACTCACCCCGCAGCGCACCGAGGTCGCCGGACCGCACGTCCAGGTCGACCGCCGCGGCCAGATCGTCCGTGTCGACGGCCTGCGCGGGGACAGCCGACATGTCCAGGTCGTCGAAGGTGCCGGTGAGCACCTTGGTGTAGGTGATCCCGGTGGCCGCGTCGACCCCGTCGACCTGCCGGACCGCCGCCACGACCTCAGGCGACAACCGGGTGTCCCCACCGACCACGACGTGGTCCGCGACGCTGCCCCCGGCAGCCTGCGTGGCGGCCGCGTACAACAACGTTGTCTGCAGGAAGATCTCGGTGCACGCGAACCCGACGGCCAGCACCATCGTGCTCACGGCCGGAGCCAGCCTGCGGGCGTTGGCCCGGCTGTTGGCCGCGGCCAGGTAGCCGGAGCCGGGCGAGAACCGGCTGATCACCATGCCCAGCACGGCCGCGGCGACGCGAACCAGCAGCGGGGACAGCACAACCACGGTCAGGATCAGGGCGAACAACAGGCCGAGCGACACCGCGGGCGCACCGTCACCGGTGGCCGACCGGGAAACCGTGACCAGGGTGATGCTGCCGGCCAGCAGCAGCAGCCCGAGTGACAGCCGGAAGCCTCCGATCAGCCGCCGGGGTGCGGCGGCCTCGCCGAGCGCCTCGGTGGGTGACGCCTTGGACGCCTGCCGACCAGCGACGTACGTGGCGGCGAGCGCGACCAGCACGGTCGAACCGACGCCGACCACGGCGGGCAGCACGCCGATGTGCAGGGCGAGGGTGTCGGGGATCATGTCCCCGGCGACCAGCATCTTCCGCAGCCACGTCGCCAGCGGGATGCCCAGCACCGCACCGGCCAGCGCGGCCGGTACCGAGATCATCAGCGCCTCGGCCGCCACCATCCGCCGGATCTGGCCAGGGGTCGCACCCACCGCCCGCAGCAGGGCGATCTCCCGACGACGCTGGTGAACCGACAAGGCGAACGTGGCCGCCACGACGAACAGCACGATCGCCAAGCCGACACCGCCGAACGAACCCGACAACGCGACCAGGTTGGAGGCGCTGTTGCCAAGGTCGAGGAACTCGGTGTAGCCGCGTTGGCCGCCGGTGAGCGCCGTGATCTGGTCCTCGCCGATCGTGCCGGTGATCCGGGCGGCGAGTTCGTCGACGCCGGTACCGGGCGCGGCCAGCACGCCGATGGTGTCGATCTTGCCGGTGGGGTTGCCGGACAGCCGGGCAGCCTCGTCGGGGGCGAAGAACAGCGCCGCCTGCTTGGTCAGCGGGCTGCCGCCTGCTGCCGTGCCGACCAGGCGAAAGGTCTCCGGCCTTCCGTGGATCGAGATCTGCACGTCCTGCCCGACGGCCACCCTGGCCCGCGCGGCAAGCTGGGCGTCGACCAGAACCTCGCCGCCGGCCCGCGGCGGGCGGCCCGCCGACACGGTGAACGGCATCAGCCGGGCGGAGTCCCAGCCGTGACCCCAGGACCTCGTACCGTTCGGCCCGGTCAACGGCTGGCCCTTGACCAGCAGGTTCGCCGGGAACGACAGGTCGGGCACGGCCTCGAGCACGCCATCGATCCGGGCGATCCGGTCGACCATGCCGCGGTCCAGCCGGACCCGCTCGGGCAGCACCACCGACTCGCCCGTGCCCGCGTCGGGATTCCCGACGTCGGCAGGGGGGTCGTAGCTCTGCTTGCCGCCGACGACCACGGCGGCGCCGGCGTACCGCTCTGGCGGTGACTCGGCCCGCGCCCCCGATTCCAGCAGGATGCCCGCCGAGGTGGCCGTGGCGGCCGCGAAGAACAGGGCGATGAAGGCTCCGACGAAGCCACTGCGGCGGCTGCGCCGCGTGCGCCAGACGGTACCGATCATGGGGCCGGACAGCAGGCGGGTCACGGCATGACCTCGATGCCCTCGACCCAGGCGCCGAGCCCGGCCATCCGGCTGGCCACCGTGCGGAGCGTCGGCTGCTCCAACTCCCCGACCAACCTGCCGTCGGCCAGGAACACGACCCGGTCGGCCATGGCCGCGGCCGACGGGTCGTGGGTCACCATCACCACGGTGTGTCCCGACCTGGCGGCGTCTCGCAGCAGCGTCAGCACCTGACGGCCACTGGTGGTGTCCAGCGCGCCGGTCGGCTCGTCACCGAACACCACGTCCGGCTTCATGACCAGGGCCCGCGCGATCGCGACCCGTTGCTGCTGGCCGCCGGAGAGCTCCGGCGGGCGGTGCCGCATCCGGTCCTGCAGGCCGACCTGGGCTGCGACCTGCCGGATCCACGCCGGGTCCACGCGCTTGCCCGCCAGGCGCAGCGGCAACGCGATGTTCTCGGCCACGTCCAGAGCGGGCACGAGGTTGAACGCCTGGAACACGAACCCGGCCCGTTCCCGGCGAAGCTTGGTCAGCTCGGCCTCCTTCAGCCCGGACAGTTCGACCCCGCCGAGCACCACCGAGCCACGGGTCGGCCGGTCCAGACCGGCCGCGCAGTGCAGGAAGGTGCTCTTGCCGGAACCGGAAGGTCCCATGACCGCGGTGAAGCTGCCCCGGGGGCATCCGACGGTCACGTCCCGCAGTGCGGTCACAGCGCTCTGGCCCTTGCCGTAGACCCTGCTCACCGATTTGAGCAGGATGGCGTAATCCGTCACCGCAGCCGCTTGGAATGTGCTCACACGTGTCACGACAGCTCCATTTCTTTTCGTCTGCCATCGTGTCAACAGTGACGGCTGCACCCATTGAAGATAATGCGGCGAACTGCCGGAAGCGGGGTGAAGGTAGCCCTACCGCCACTTCAGTTTCCGCCACGCCGCCGACGGGTCGGTAAACGCAGAGCGCGAATCGGGCAGGAATTGTCGCCGGATACGGAAGCATACTGCAACCGCCCGTACCGAATCGCATCACACCAGCCTTCGGCAAAGGATCACCCGCCATTCCCACCAGCACACGGCCGGACCGCCGAAGCACCCCGCCCGCGCTCGCGCGTTGACGGAGCATAACCCAAATCGGGCCGGTAGGTATTGCCCTGAAAGCGGCACATGGGCAACAGTCCGCGCGAATGACTATCCGTCCCGCAGGCACCACTCCAGCACCGCCATGGCGGCGTAGACCTTGTTCTCCGCCTGGTCGAACGCGATCGAGCGGGGACCGTCGAGCACATCGGCGGTGACCTCGTCGCCGCGATGCGCGGGAAGGTCGTGCATGAAAGCAGCCTCCGGGTACCGGTCGAACAGTGCGGAGTGCACGCGAAAAGGCACGAACGCCGACCGCCAGTGCGGATCGGGTTTCGTGGTGCCCGTCGTCTGCCAGCGGGTGGTGTAGACCGCGTCGATCCCGTCGGGCAGATGGTCCAGATCGTGCCGCTCCTCGACGAACGCACCGGTCTCGGCCGCGTACTCCCGGCTCCTGGCCAGTACGTCGCCGTCCAGGCCGTAACCCTGGGGAGTGCGCAGGTGCAACTCCGTGCCCGGAAACCGGGCCAGGCCGAGGGCCAGCGCGGCGGCGGTGTTGTTGCCCTCGCCGAGGTACAGCACACGGCGGCCGGTCACCCCGCCGAACCGGCGGTGCAGGGTGATCAGGTCCGTCACCGCCTGCGTCGGGTGCTCGGCCGCGCTCATCGCGTTGATGACGGACATCGACTCCTGTCGCGCCCAGGCACGTAACTCTTCAGTGCTGCCGGCGGTGCGGGCGACCAGGGCGTCGAGCATCCGGGCCAGGACCCGGCCGGTGTCGGCCGAACTCTCCCCCGTCTTCTCCTGCAGGTCGTCGGGGCCGAAGCTGATGATCCGGGCGCCCAGCCGCAGAGCGGCGGCGGAGAAGGAGGTCCGTGTCCGGGTGGAGGTCTTGCGGAAGTAGACGCCGACCACGGTGCCGCTGAGCGGCTCGCCGTGCGTGCGGCGCTCGGCGAAGTCCACGCCGAGCCGCACCACGCGGTCCAGCTCACCGGGACCGAGATCGTCCAGGGAGATCAGGTGGTACCGCCTGGCTGTCGCGGTCATCGGGTACTCCTTGTCCGTTCGCCGAGTCGGCGACAAGCGTCGCCGCGAATACCGATCCCGCCGCGGCGTTCGCTGGCCCGTCTGCCGCCCGTGGCCCGAAGTTAGTGCCTGCGATGCGTACCCGAAAGCGTGTTTCACGCCTGAACGAATGTCCTAGGACAAGGTGGCCTGCCGCCGTGGCCGCACCTAGCATGAAGGGTGCCCGTCCGCCCGCTCCGGCAAGGATTGTTCCGATGTTCCGGCGGAATTCGGCACGGATTTTCGCCCGGCGACGTCGCGCACCGGTTTTGGGAGGCCTCATGTCAGATTTGCGTGAATTACCCGCGACGACCGTCGGCACGGTGGTCGAGAACGAGTCGGCGCTGCTGGCCCTCCGGCTGGCCAGGGAACTGGCGATGCTGCGCGCGACGGCCGACCGTTCCGATCCGGTCGACGAGACCATGTTGTGCCTTGCCGAGTGCGTGACGCTCACCGCGGGAGCCGTCGAGCAGATTCGCCGCGGCACCCCGGAGGAGAAGATGTGGCCGATGTTCGCCGAGGCGGCGGCCGCGGCCAGGGCGGCGGTGCTCTGCGCGACCTACGCCCTGGCCGAGGACTGAACGTCTCCGGTGATGATGGTGGACACGCGTAACCACGCTGGAAAGCAGGCACAACTCGCGGTGCCGGAACGCACAACACGGGGTGTCTGAACGAGGGACACGGGGAAGTCAGTACGCCGTGTCAACCGGATCGAGCAACTCCGGCGCCAGGACAAGCACCCCGGCCCGCCGGATCGTGCTGGACCTCGCGACCGAGGGCATCAGCATCTCCGCGCCACGAGTACCCACACGCTGTCATGACTCGACCGTGCGGATCACACGGCTGAAATGTGCACGCTACGGTAGCTCAACCCCAAGCCGCCCCGACCTCGGCCGGGGCGGCTTTCTGCTTACGCCGGGCGCAGGTCGAACGGGACTGCCAGCTTTCCGCCGAACCGCTCACCCGCCTGCGTCGCCGCCTGCCTCAGGAAGGTGTCCGCATCGGACATCGGACCCTCGCCCAGGCCATGGAGGTAGGCGCGGTGCGCCTCAAGGGAAGCGACTCCTCTGTCCAAGCTGGACTCCACGTTCACCGCGTGTGTCGCGTCCGGTGTCTCGGCCACCGCCACCCAGCGGACGCCGTTCCACGGTTCCAGGCCCAGCTCGGGGAAGATCCAGCGGTTGCCCGCGTCGCCGACCGCGTCGAGCAGGGCTTCGCCGACGTTGCGGTGGTCCGGGGAGTTGCGGGCGCCGCCCGACCACGACGGGCCGTAGTGCAGGGTGACCACCAGGTCCGGCCGGTGTCTGCGGATCGCCGCCGCCAGGTCCCTGCGCAGCGGGATGCCGTACTCGATCACGCCGTCCCTGTGGTCCAGGAACTCCACTTCGGACACACCGACGATCCGCGCCGCCTCGATCTGCTCGCGCTCCCGCAACGGACCGCAGTCCTGCGGGGATATTCCGTCGATCCCGGCCTCACCCCGGCTGGCGAGGACGTAGGAAAACGTCTTGCCCTCGTCCACCCACTGGGCGATCGCCGCCGAGGCGCCGTATTCCAGGTCGTCCGGGTGTGCCACGACCGCGAGGCCGCGTTCCCAGTCGGTGGGCATCGGCTCCAAGTCCGCCATGGTCAGCTGCTCCGGCCGGCGCGCTGAGCCTGCGGGCGCGTGGTCTTCTTCGCCGTGGATCTCATACACGTCGCAGCCGTGACCCGTTGGGATTTCTCGGGTTCCTCGGCCGGTTTTTCCTCAGTCGTGACCGCGACCGAGCGGTTGGCTTCCGCGCGCCAACTGGACCGGCTGCGGGCTGCCGGGCGGATCTTGCCCGCGCGTACCGCACCGCCGATCACGAACTGGGTGTGTATCAGTTCCAAGAAAAACGGACAGGTCAAGATCAATACCCTCTTAGTAACGGTTTTGGCGCATTGGCGGGTTCCCGGCGAGTGTGAGCAACCAGTCGAGTAGCGCGGCATCTGCGACGCTTGGGCGGGTCGGTTCCGGCGTCGGCGAGCCCGGTTCTGTGCCGACCGGATTTTCGGGCCGGAACGCCGCGCGATCCTCGCCGCCGACCCACATAAGCGAGCGAGTGATCAAAAGTGCGGACACCAGGCCACTACCGATGGCTGCTGGTCACGGCGCGCGCAGCACTGCGAGCAGTCCCCAAACGCGGGTGCCGTTCGGCAGTTGCCATGAGGTGGAGACGTGCCCGGTGGCTCCCTGCGAATCCAGGGTGGGCCGCAGGACTCGGCACACCTGGAGAAGCGTGCCATCCGCTGCGCGTAGCTCGGTGCCCTCTTGGTTGTCGGTGGCGGCGAGGTCTGTGGATATGCGGCCGCCGGTGTGCGAGCAGACGACCTCGCGGTCGGGGGTGTCGCTGACGTCCTGGTCCTGAGCCTGCGCCTCGCCCTGGATCAGGGCGAGCAACTGGGCCACCAGAACCGGGTCGTGGCAACCGTCGTAGACCCAGCGACGCCCGAGTGTCTCGTGGTCCGTCGTGCCCACCAGTGCGTGGTCCGCTCCATCGAGCGCAGCGCCTCGGTAGGTGAGCGGCAGCAGGTAGACGGTCACGCTGTCGCCGGATGTGTCGGCGACCACCATGAACTCGATCCCGACCTCGCCCCGCGGGTCGTCGAGCCGGAAGCCGCCCGCCCTGGCCAACTTCGGTTCACCACCCCGGTACCACGGCCGGGAGGGGAGCCACGCGGTGAGCAGTTCCAGTTTGCCCGGTTTGAGGGAAACCTGGTGCACGACGGCCATGAAGTACATTTCCTCCATTGAGCAGAAACACCTTTGAAAGCGAAAATATCAGCTGGCCGGGAGTTCGCCGATGGAATTGCCTGCAACATCGTTGCCGGGGAGGGAAGATTTCCGTGCCGAGCGGATGAAACATGGCGTGATCATGTCATCCCGCAGGTCGGGAGTTGTTTGACAGATACCTTCGGCGGCTAGCATCCGACTGTTGGAATTCCAGGGGAAATGACCGGGGAGCAACCTGTGTCCACAGTCGCGGTACTTACGAACGACCTCCAGTACGACCTCGTGCAGAAGAATCCGGAACGGATCGCCGCCGTCGACGCGGCGACACCGCATTTCACCCGGTTCCTCGCCGAAATGCGCCGTCGTGGGCACTCCGTCGTGCACCTCCAACTGGTGAACCTGCCCGACGATCCGAACGCCGAGCGCTACGACGGACACCTGCCGGTCGAGCGGGGAACGCGCGGGGCCGAGATCATCGAGGCGTTCCTCGATCCGCGGGATGTCGTGCTGGAGAAGAACAAGGACAGCGGCTTCTACGAGACGGACCTGCACACGCGGTTGCAGGAACGCGGCGTGGAGACCGTCGTGATCACCGGCATGCAGACTCAGATCTGCGTGCAGACCACGGCGGCCGACGCGTTCTTCCGTGGCTACAACGTCTGGGTGCCGCGTGACTGCGTGGTGTCGGCCCGGACCGAGGATCGCGACCGAGCGCTGGAGTGGCTGGCCGGTTACTGCGCCACCGTGGCCGACTCGACGGAGATCCTGAGCGTCCTGGACAGCCAGGGCGTCCTGCCGCGTCGCGAGATCAAGACACCGTGACCACCGTGGCGAAAGCAACCGACCTCGACGGACGCGTCCTGCTCGATCACGGCACTGGCGCCGCGCTCAGCCAGGAACTGGTGCGGCTCATCGCGGACACCCTCGGCGAGGCGTATGTCGGTGAGATGGAGGACAGCGCGACCTTGACCGTGCCGGGCAACCGGATCGCGATGACGACCGACAGCTTCGTCGTCGACCCGCCGTTCTTCGGCAACGGCGACATCGGCAAGATCGCGGTCTGCGGTACCGTCAACGACCTCGCCGTGTCCGGCGCGACGCCGATGTACCTGACACTGGGCCTGATCCTGGAAACCGGGCTGCCGATCAAGTGGCTGGTGCGGGCGCTGGAGTCGATCCGGGACACCGCGATCGAGGCCGGTGTGCTGATCGTCGGCGGCGACACCAAGGTCGTGCGCGCCGGTGAGGCCGACGGTCTTTACGTCAACACGGCCGGTATCGGGGCGTTCCGCCGCGACCCGCTGCGGATGGACGCCGTCCAGCCCGGCGACAGCGTCATCCTGTCCGGCCACATCGGAAACCACACCGTGCACCTGTTGTCCATCCGGGAAGGTCTCGGCTTCGAACAGCGCGTCCTCAGCGACTGCGCGCCGTTGAACGGCCTGATCGACGACGTCTTCGCCAAGGCGCCCGCGGGATCGGTCCGCTCGATGCGGGACGTGACCCGAGGCGGCCTGTCAGCCGTGCTGCACGAGTACGCGACCCGGCTGTGCCGTGTCGTCACCGTCGACCTGCCCGCATTGCCCATCCAGACGGAGACCGCGATGGCGGCGGACATGCTCGGGATCAACCCGCTCCACTGCGCCAACGAAGGGTGTCTCGCACTGTTCGTCTCCCCGGCCGCGGAGGCCGATGTCCTGACGGCGCTGCGGAACCATCCCTACGGCGTGAACGCCGCGGTGATCGGCACTGTCACCGACCGTCCCGGCACCGACGTCCTCCTGCGGGACGGGGACGGGCGGGAGTCGGTACTGGAGGAACTGGTCGGCGCCGAACTGCCCAGGCTGTGCTGACCGTGGACGACACGGCAACGCAGCGTTGGCAGATCAGGGTCACCGGTGTCGTGCAAGGCGTGGGCTACCGGCCGTTCGTGTACCGGCACGCGCGCCGGTACGGCCTGTCCGGCTGGGTTCGCAACGATCCGGGTGGAGTGTTGATCGAGGCGAGCGGGCCCCTGGCCGTGCTGGAACGGTTCGCCGCCGAGTTGGCGAGCGAGGCCCCGGAGCTGGCCCGCGTGCACGAGGTCACGGCGACCAGGATGCCGCCGGGTGACGTCGGTGCCGGGTTCTCGATCGTTCACAGTGACCAGGGTGGTGAACGGACCGCCCTGGTGCCGACCGACACGCACGTGTGCGCGGACTGTCTGGCCGAATTGCGCGATCCGGCCGACCGGCGTCACCGGTATCCGTTCATCAACTGCACCAACTGCGGTCCCCGGTACTCCATCGTGCAGGCGCTGCCCTACGACCGGTCGCACACCACGATGTCCGGCTTCGTGATGTGCGACCAGTGCGCCAGTGAGTACGTGGACCCCGCCGACCGGCGTTATCACGCGCAGCCCAACGCGTGCCCGGATTGCGGGCCGCGGTTGCTGCTGGCCGACGCCGAGGGAGCAACGGCCGAGGGCGACGACGCGCTGAGCCGCTGTGCCTCGGCGTTGGCAGCCGGGCAGATCGCGGCGATCAAGAGCGTCGGCGGCTTCCACCTGGCGGTGGACGCCACAAACGCCGACTCGGTTGCGTTGCTGCGCAAACGCAAGAGGCGAGACTGGAAGCCGTTCGCGGTGATGGCAGCGGACATGACGACCGCGCACAGGCTCGTCGTGCTGTCCGATGCCGAGGCGGACCTGCTCGCGTCACCCGCTCGCCCGATCCTGTTGGCGCGCAAGCAGCCCGGCTCGCTGCCGGAGAACATCGCGCCGCGCAACCCCAATCTCGGCGTGATGCTGCCGTCGGCGCCGCACCACCACCTGCTGCTGGACGAGCCGGGCTTGGACACGCTTGTCATGACCAGTGGCAACATCTCCGGCTACCCGATCGCGTATCGCAACGATGAGGCGCTATCGCAACTGTTCGAGATCGCTGACGTGATCCTCTACCACGACCGCGACATCGAGATCCGCGTCGACGACTCGGTGGTCAGGTGCTCGACGCACCCGGAACTGCCGTCGCCACTGCTCACCTTCTTCCGGCGCGCCCGCGGTTACGCGCCCTACCCGGTCGAGCTGGGCCGCCCGATCGCGCCGTTGGTCGCCTACGGCGCCGAGCTGAAAACCACAGTCGCGCTGTCGTCCGGCACCAGAGTGCACCTGAGCCAGCACATCGGCGACCTGAAGAACGACGACACCTTCGAATCACACCGCAAGGCCGCCGAGCACATCGCCGGGCTGTACGACCTGTCACCCGAGGTCGGCGCCTACGACCTGCACCCGCAGTTCCGTTCCGTCCGTGCAGCCGGGAACGGTCGAATCGTGCACGTGCAACACCATCACGCACATATGGCCGCCTGTATGGCGGAGAACCAGTTGCACGGCCGGACACTCGGCGTGGTGTTCGACGGTGCCGGATACGGCACGGACGACACCATCTGGGGTGGCGAGTTCCTCCTCGGCGACTACGCCGACGCCGACCGGGTCGCCCACTTGCGTTACGTGCCACTGATCGGCGGCGACAAGGCGGTGCGGGAGCCGATCCGCACCGGACTGGCGCTTGCTCTGGACGCCATGGGCGACGCCGCGGTCGACGCCTTCCCCGCGCTGGCCACCCTGACCCCGGATGAACGGCACGTGTTCACCACAATGGCACTACGCGGACTGAACTCGCCCTCCGTGGCCAGCATGGGCAGGCTGTTCGACGGTGTCGCGGCGCTGGTGGGCTTGTGCGGGCGAGCCGAATACGAGGCACAGGGCCCGATCGAACTGGAAGGCCTGCTGGCCCGTGACCTCGCACTGGAACCCGGTTACGCGTTCGAGTTCGCCGATGGCGAAGTCGATCCCCGGCCGGTGGTCAGGGCCATCGCCCGTGACCTGGCAACGGGCGTCGCCGTGCCGGCGATCAGCAGGCGGTTCCACACGGCCGTCGTCACGATGGTCCGCGACCGCTGCCGTCACATCGCCGAGACGACCGGCGTACGCCAGGTCGTGTTGTCCGGCGGTGTGTTCCTGAACGAGTTCCTGCTGATCAACTGCTTGACCGGCCTGGCAGTGGACGGGATCGACGCCTACTGCCACCGCCAGGTGCCCGCCAACGACGGAGGGATCGCGCTCGGCCAGATCGTGGTCGCCGACACCCGCCTCGCACGTGAGGACCACCGATGAACACGACCATTGTGGACGACGTCTACACCTTCGTACGGGACAAGGAATCCAACGCGCGCACGTACGCCGCTGTGATCGACCGAGTGTTCACGGCAGGCGACGCGGCCAGGCTGACCGACACGGAGGGCCGCCAGTACCTGGACTGCCTGTCCGCCGCGGGAACGCTTGCCCTTGGTCACAACCATGCCGCCGTGGCGGCGCGGGTGCGGGAATTCCTCGACTCCGGACAAGTGCAGCAGGCGCTGGACCTCACCACACCAGCCAAGTACGAGTTCCTGCGGTCGCTCTACGGCGTGTTGCCGCCGGACTTCGCGGCACACGCGAAAACGCACTTCTGCGGACCGACCGGAGCGGACGCCGTCGAAGCGGCGGTGAAACTGTTCAAGACGGCGACAGGCCGGCGTACCGTGCTGGCGTTCCACGGTGCCTACCACGGCATGACATCGGGTGCGCTAAGTCTCACCGGCAACCTGGCCGCCAAGCACCGCGTCGCGTCGCTCATGCCGGACGTGCACTTCCTGCCCTATCCGTACAGCTACCGCTGCGCGTTCGGTATTGGTGGCGATGAGGGCGCACGCGTGGGCCTGCGCTACATCGAACGGGTTCTCACCGACCCCGAAAGCGGCATCAGCACACCGGCCGCGATCATCGTGGAGCCGGTGCAGGGCGAAGGCGGTGTCGTCCCGGCGCCGCCGGAGTGGTTGCGTGGCCTGCGGGAAATCACGTCCGCACTGGATATCCCGCTGGTGTGCGACGAGATACAGACCGGGCTCGGCCGCACCGGAACGATGTTCGCGTTCGAGGCCGCGGGCATCGAACCAGACGCTGTGCTCCTGTCCAAAGCGGTCGGTGGTGGCTATCCGCTGGCAGTACTCGTCTACCACTCCCGCTACGACACGTGGACGCCCGGCGCGCACGCGGGCACGTTCCGCGGCAACCAGGTGGCGATGGTCGCCGGTGCCGCGACGATGGACGTGATCACCGCGGAGGGCCTGGCCGACCAAGCCGAAGCCAAGGGACGTCTGATCGAGGAGGCACTGACCTCGCTCGCAGGCGAGCACCCGGAGATCGGCGACATCCGCGGCCGGGGACTGATGTGGGGCATGGAGATCGTCGACCCCGACGGCCCGGCCGACGCCCTTGGTTCCCGGCCCGCCGACGGAAACCGGGCCAGGGCCATCAAACGCCGTTGCCTCGACCACGGGCTCCTGATCGAGAGCGGCGGTCGCCACAGCGCCGTACTGCGCCTGCTGCCACCACTGGTCATCACTCCCGCGGAAATCACCGAGATGGCCACGAAGGTCGAGAAGGCACTCGTCGATCGAGGCTGAGCGCAACCAGGCACCAGATCCACGCCGTGGTCGGTGATCCGGCTGGCTGGCTTGTCTCGCCGCGGTCGATGCACGGTTGCGGTGGCCGGTTGTTGCTCGGTGTGGCAGCGCGGCGGCTTGGCCGTCATTCAGTGCTTGGTGGTGTCTGGCGGGGTGTGCTTGCCGTGAGGCGGGTGTCGGGTCTGTTGGTTGTGGGGTTGGTGAAGCGCAGCACGTTTCCGGAGGGGTCGAGGAAGGCGCAGTCGCGGACGCCGTCGGGGTGGTTGATGGGTTCTTGCATCACCTCGGCGCCGGTGGCCTCGATGCGCTCGAAGGTGGCGTCGCAGTTGTCGGTCTCGAAGACGAGTCTGCCCAGCAGTCCTTTGGCTATGAGGTCTTCGATCGCATGTCGGTCTGCTGGTGAGGCTCCGTGGTGCATGTCGGGTGGTGCGAGGACGATCTGCATGTCCGGCTGGGACGGTGGGCTGATGCTCACCCACCGCGTCTCCGCGAATCCGGCGTGCTCGCGTACCGTGAAGCCGAGTACGTCACGGTAGAAGCCGAGGGCCTCGTCCAGGTCGTGGACGGCGAGCGTGCAGCACGAGAGCTTGAAATTCATGCGGTCACGCTCCGTTCTCACATGGGGTCGAGTGGGCTGTGCCCGGCCCAGAATCTCGTCCTGCCCCGGGATCATGACGGCTCCTTGTCGCTGGTGCCGAGGTAGACGATGTCGAGGTCACGGAGCTGGTCCGGGTCGGCTTGCAGGTCGATGCCGGTGATCTTCTCGTCGGTGATGGTGAAACCGAAGACGACCTGCGGTTGGCCGCGGTGTGCCCAGACCGCGGCCGGAACGCCGTTGACCAGGGCGAGTCGGGCGGCTTCGGCTCGTCCGGCGAAGACGGCCGCCACCGCGTCGGCGCCGCGGGCCTCGGCGGTCGCACCCATCCGCACGGCGGCCGGGTCGGCCACGAGCACGGCGTTCGCATCGAGCAGCGAGAGCAGGGCGGCGAAGTCCCCGTTCCGGGAGGCTGCCAGGAAAGCGGCGACGACCTCTCGTTTCCGGGATCTCGCGGCGTCGGACGCGTCGGCTGCTCCTTGCACTCGCCGCCGGGCCCGGCTGGCGAGTTGCCGGGCCGCCGCTGGGGAGCGGTCGATGATGGCGCCGATCTCGCCGAACGAGACAGCGAAGATGTCGTGCAGGACGAACGCGAGCCGCTCGGCGGGGTTCAGTGTGTCCAGCACCACCATCAGCGCGACGCCGACCGAGTCGGCCAGCAGCGCGTCGTCCTCGGGATCAACCGGGCTGGCTGGGTGGGTGCTCGGGTGTGGCGCGGCTGGTTCCGGTGGCAGTGCCCCAGCCGGCTCCTCACGCCGGGTTTGGCGTGCTTCGAGCATGTTCAGGCAGACCCGGGCGACGACCGTGGTCAGCCACCCGCCCGGGTTCTCCACCTGGTCGGTGTCGGCGCGGCTGACCCGCAGCCACGCCTCCTGCACCGCGTCCTCGGCGTCGCTGGGTGAGCGGAGCATCCGGTAAGCAAGCGCTCGCAAGCGGTCCTGGTGCTCGGCGAACCGTTCGCTCAGCCAGTCGTGTTCGACCATCGGTCACATTCCTCCGTCCGGGCCTGTCATACCGATTGACCGGCGACGCCAAGCCGATGTGACAGTACAAAGGAGACAATGCATGAAAGCGCACGTCAGCTCGATCCTCCTCGCCGTCGGGGACATGGACCGGGCCAAGAAGTTCTACGCAGAGGGGCTCGGCTGGAAGATCAAGAACGACTACGGCGTCTCGGTGTTCTTCGAAGCGGACGGCGCCTCGCCTGTCGGCTTCTACCGGCGTGACGGCCTGGCCGAGCAGGTGGGCACCAGCGCCGAGGGCAGCGGCTTCAGCGGTCTGGTTCTCACCTACGTCGTCCGTAGTGAGGCACGGGTCGACGAGATCATCGCGGAGGCTGAGAAGGCCGGCGCGACGGTTCTCAAGCCCGCCGGTGCCCTGCCGTGGGGCGGGTACGGCGGCTCCTTCGCCGACCCGGACGGCTACATCTGGAGCCTCGGCTACAGCGCCGAGGGAACCGACCAGCCCTACGCGGAATAACCACCCCCCGGCACCGACGAGAGGTTCGGCGTCGACACGAGTTCAGTGCCGACGCCGAACCACACCGAGACCAGCAGGAGAGAACCATGTCACCGCAGGTGAGCGCCATCATGCTCGGAGTCGAGGACCTGGCCCGCGCCAAGAAGTTCTACGCCGAGGGCCTCGGCTTCACGATCGACAAGGACACCCGCAACTTCGTCTCGTTCAGCCTGGGCGAGGGATCCCCGCAGCTGGCTCTCTACGAATGGGAGGCAGCGGCACGCGACGCCGGCGTGTCCGCGGAGGGATCGGGCTTCCGCGGCGCCTCGTTCCACATCAACCCCGACTCCAGGGAACTGGTGGACGAGACCATACGCAACGCCGTGGCTGCCGGCGGCAGCGTGGTCAAGGAGGCGGCCGCCGCCCGGTGGGGCGGCTACTACGGCTACTTCAGCGATCCAGACGGCTACCTGTGGAAAGTCACCACCTCCGCCTCCTGACCCCACAAGACTCACCCAAGGGTCCGCCAATCCCCACACGACGAGGATCCCCAAGCTAGTTGGCAATATGGCGGGAGCACACATGAAGTTTCGCGCCCATGTCGAGCCTCCGGAGCCCATGAGGGGGCTCGAAGTTCCACCGGAGGTCGTGGAGGCGCTCGGTGCGGGCAAGCGACCGGGCGTGACCATCACCATCAACGGGCATTCGTGGAAGAGCAGAGTCGCGATCATGCGCGGCCGCTACCTGCTCGGCCTGAGCAACGCCAACCGGCAAGCCGCAGGTGTCGTGACCGGCGAGCAGATCGAGGTCGAGGTCGAGCTTGATACCGAGCCCCGTGTCGTGATCGAGCCCGCGGACTTCGCCCGTGCCCTGGACGCCGACCCGATCGCCCGCGCCGCCTACGACAACCTGGCATACAGCCACAAGCGCCAGCACGTGCTCGCCATCGAGAGCGCGAAGAGGCCCGAGACACGCACACGGCGGATCGAGAAGGCCATCACAACCCTGCGGGCCACAGGTCCCGCCCGGTGAGGTCTACACCGTCCCACGCCGACGGGGAGGACACCGACACCGCAACCTGCCCCAGCATCAACGGCACACCGAAACACTCAACTCTGCCAGCCCGATCTGAGGCATCCCATGCCAGACATGGCGTTGCCCCATCGACATCGGCTGTCGACATCATTCGCGAAAGGACAGACGGATATGTCCGCCCGAACGTGGCCACGGCACGCAATGACCGGCCTGTACTGGTTCCTAGCCCTCGAGTTCGCGTTGGGCGCCATCACCAAGTACTGGCCGGGCGAAACGTTCTTCGGCCCGCCATACTCGACGCAGTTCGTCGAATGGGGTTACCCCTCCTGGATGCGCTTCCCGGTCGGGACTCTGGAAGGCCTCGCCGCCATTCTGCTCGTGATCCCCAGCAGACGAACACGCTTCCTGGGCGCCACCACACTGATGTTCGTGCTCACCGGCGCGGTCACCACCCACATCATCAACCACGACGGGCTGACCGAAAGCTGGGCCGCGCCGACACACCTCATCATCACCGGCATCCTCGCACTAACCAACTGGCCCGCCGACTGGCGAGACCTCCTCCTGCGGGCTCCCACTCCGCCCACAGCCCGAGCACTACATCCAACGAAACAACAACACGCCTAACATGGTGTTGACCGCTGTCGCGACAGCACCATGATCGCGGCGATAGCTGGGTTCACCTGCCCTACACGCCTTACACTCCCCTATCTCAGGGCGTGGGTCGTACACGCCAAAGTGTCCATTCATGAGTTTTCGGGTGGTTGCGAGATGGGAAGACAACCTCGACCTCGGCCCAGGGCGGACTCGCCGAGCTTTGCGTGAGGTCGGGCCACGCGGCCGCGACTTCGTCATGTTGTGAGTGCCCGCGGCTAACGAGAAGATATTCGACATCGTGTCCGATCGGGTCGGTGACGGCGCCTTCGAAGTCGCGGTCCGACGTGATGACGAACTGGCGTAGGTTGGCGCTGGCCACGAGGACGGCGAAGCCGGGGCCGGAGTCGACCACCACGCTGCCTGGTGGCAGCCGGCGCCCGTCCAGGTATGCCGCAACCTCTCGATCGATCTCAAACGCTCCGTTGTAGCTGCCCACGACAGGTTGCGCATGACCCAGCGAGGCCAGCACCGCCGGGCGCACGTGACTCCACTCCTCAGTGGCGAATTCAGGTTTCGTCATGGCCGCGTATCCCGAGGTGAAGCCTCCCGGGATGATCAAAACCACGGCCGTCACCACGGCGATCCATTCCTTGCGACGCCTGTGGAGAACAACGGCGATCAGCCCGCTCCCTCGGAACAAGTAGCCGACCAGCACGACCAACAGGGGCACGACGACGATCTGGTAACGCAGAAACCCGAACAGTGAACCGGCGAAGTACGCGGCACATTGAAACGCGAGGATGGCGGAGAACAGGCCGACCGGCACGATCATAGAGACGTTCCGTTCTCGCACAGCAAAAAATGCTGTCAAGACAAGAACAGGAACAAGCAGTGGCGCCAGCACGAGCCACTGCATCGTCAACAATGACGGGTCAACGGACGCGATCCCACCACCCTTCTGAACGAGCGCCGAGTTTCCGTAGGCGGAGCTGAACTGCTCGAACGGATGACCGACGATGACCCAGCTGGCGACTGCCCATAGAAAGAACGCCGCCGCTAGCGGCCCTCCAGCAAGGAGGGCGTCCGCCAGAGCCACGCGCCTTCGATGGGCACGTCCTCCGGGCGAGCGGTACCACGACAGCGCGACCACGAAGGCTATAGCAGCGCAACCCGACGCCAGAACTTCGTATCGAGCCAGATAACCCAGCGCGAGGAACCCGCCCGCCGCCATCAAGTGTCGCGGGTTCGTATCAGCGGTCCAGCGGACAAGACGACGAATGGCGAGCAGCAGGAAGACAATAAGGAGCGCCTCGGTCATCCCGTTGGCTCCGAACCAGATGATCAACGGCTGCAGCCCGAAGGCCACCGTCAGCCAGATCCGAACCCGCCGAGACACGTGCAGATCGCCGAGTAGTCCATAGAGGACCTTCACCGAGCCCGCCATGGCGACGGCAGAGACGATGTTGGCCAGCAGGCCTTGTTCGACCAACGGTGGCCACAAATGCTTGAGTGGCAAGAGCGGCAGATACAACAGCGACGGCAGAGGTGTCCAGACGAATCCTATGTTCGCCAGCTTCGGCTCACGACTGTAGATCACATAGTTGGCATTGGCGACCCGAGAGAGCGCGTCTCCCATGACACTGTGCTGTTCCAAGACCAGCCAGCAACCGACGACGAGATACAAGGTGAGGAACCCGAAGAAGATGCCGAGCCCCGCGCGCGCCTCAACTGAATCCGGCAATCGCACTGCCGCAATCCGCCGCAGCCGGGACTGGTACCGCCCGGCGGAACCGGACACAGTCTCGGCGGTCGGGGCCTGCTCGGCTCCTTGGCCGTGAGGATGTGATCTCTTCGGTGCGACAACCGGCCGATGTGGCCGGTCGCTGTGAACTGAACCAGCGTGGACAAGGCCGTGGGTGGTTTTCTCCCAGTAGGAGGGTTGTACTACGAGTTGCACGAACGCCTTGATAGCGGCCAACGACATCATCGGCCAGTAGAGCGGAACTATCAGGCCGCTGAGCGCCAACTGCGGCTTGCCGCTGGTACGGGCATTCGCCACGCCGAAGTACACCAGGCTGAAGCCACCGAGCACCCAGCACACCATGCCCAGGTAGTACACAGCGGGCGGGAACAGCTCCGCCACGAACGAGGGCTGGCTCAGCCACCACAATCCTGTCAAACCCCAGAAGAGTGGATTCACCATCGCAAGCAACGGAGTACCGCCGACGAACAGGAGAAACCCCATCACGCCCTTGGCACCGAGATCGTCGACCAGCCGGCGCGGTGACCGCGTGTGCACCAGGACCGTCTGCAGGTAGCCTTTGTACCAACGGGATCTTTGTTTTATCCAGTTGACGAAGTCGCTGTTGGCTTCCTCGTGCGTCGTGGAGTTGAGCATGGCCACGCTCCAGCCGTAACGCGCGAGGCGCACCCCGAGGTCTGCGTCCTCGGTGACGTTGTAGGGGTCCCAACCGCCTACGTCCCATAGCACTTCCCGCCGGATGTGGTTCGAGGTGCCGCCCAACGGAATCGGTGCGCCCGTGGCCACCAGCCCTGGCAGCAACCATTGGAACCAGGTGTCGTACTCAGTGGTGAACCAGCGGGTGATGAGGTTCTGTTCAGCGTTGTGATAGGAGAGACGGGCCTGCAGGCAGGCGACGTCCGTGCTGCTGCGACGGAAAGCCACGACCGCTCTGCGCAGTTGCAGGGCCTCTGGACGGTCCTCGACGTCATATATGGTGACGAACTCGCCTGATGACAACATGAGACCGTAGTTGCACGCCCTCGGCTTCGTGCGCGGATCCCCGGCAGGAACCAGGACGATGTCAACCGGTGCTCCGGCACACGCCGCGCGCGCTGCGGCGATGGTCATCGCATCGTCCTCTTCGAGGAGCAGCAGCACTTCGAGGCGGTTGGCCGGATATTCCAGCGACGCCATGCACGCAACGACAGCCGCGATCACCTCCGGTTCGCGGTAGGCGGGCACCAGAACTGTGTAGACCGGTAATTCCTCGTCGGGTACTGCGCGAGCCTCTTCGTCCGAGACATGAATCGTCCTGTCGTTCGTCAAGGCGCGACGCATCAGCTGTACTCGGTGCAACAGAGTCGCAGCATACAGCGTGATAACGATGGCGATGACGATCAGAGCCACTGCCCTGGGCTGTAGTACGACGGCCAATGTCCCAACAGTCAGTACACATCCGGCCACCACGAGGCCGTCACGGCTCCGCCGGCCCCGACGCGCCGAGAGCTCGGGGGCTGCCTCTGCCAAGGCATCGGCGGCGAGTTCCACGCGCAGCCGCCGTGCCGCTTCGTTTCCGGAGTCAGCCAATACTGCCCTCGGATACCGGTTCAGCACATTCAGGCCGCTGGCTCGGCCGCGGCCGCCCGAAACTCCTTTCATGGAGCGATCATCGGATCAGCAGATGTGGCGGGATGGCCATACGGCGGACGGCAACGTCGACGTGGGCGCCGCCCAGCGAGGGTCTCGAAGATCAGCCCACGGGTGGGGCGGGCCATTGCCGACCTCTGCCAGATGCGCACTCCGCAACCAGAGGTCATCGGTTCACCACACCGAGCACAAGAAAGGCAACCGCAAGAACACCGACGACTACCGTGCCAAGACGTGCATCTGGCACTGCGGCCGTCAGACGGTGGGCCAATCCTGGCTCTGTTCCACCGTTTCTGTCCGATCGTCGCCGGTCACGCACCCTACGCAGCAAACGAACGCTGAGGGCAACGAGCACGATCCCGGCTATGGCCGCCACGGTGAAACGGTGGACCCCACCCGATGACCACTCAACAGCCGCAGGGGCGCCGACGGATCGAGCACGCCACATCGTGCACATCCACTCCACAGCGGCGAGAACGGTTCCAATCGCTATACCACCCGCAATGGCGCCTAACCGTCGCACAGCGCCAACAACACAGAAGGACCAACCAACACCACACAGCATGCCGACATACAGAAGCATTGGCATTCCCGCACCAGCCGCCGGATCCAGCGTCACGAAGTCACCGGAGTGCGGCACCCGGACCGTGCGATCACTGGCGCCCAACGACGCGCTGGGCATGAGCAGGACACTGAGGTGGAGCCCGATTGCCGTCGCGTGTGGTGACACCTGATCCGACAGCACCGCCCAAGGTTCTCGCCAGGTCAGAACCAGCAGCCCAGCAGCCCATCGCACCCGCCATAACGCTCGCGATCCATAGCCGGCCGCGATGATGGCCACTGCCATCAGGCACGGCACCAGTGCGGTGTTCACCCCGCTGGCAGCGTCCTGCGGAGTGAGCACAAGCAGCGTCACGGCCGCCGAGCTCGCCAAGAAACAGATGATGAGATCGAGTTGCCGGTCGTGGATCTGCGGTTCCCGACGGGCAGACCGAAGGCCGTGCCAAGCCACCACGGCAGCGAGTAGTGGCACAAGCGCCAACACACCGAGGGGCTCCACCTGCGGCCAAGCATCCACGCCCGACCACCACCATGGCGCACAGCTCAGCGCGATCGCAGCGGGAACCGCGGCCAGCCGCGCACAAGTCGCGACGCCTGCCACGTCCACGTGAGATGATTGAAAAGGGCGTGGTGATGCGTGGACATCAACCTTCGTGACCACATCAGATCCATGCATACGAAAAGCACTCCGTAGAGGGAGATAGCCCGTGACGTGGGCCTGTCAACGAACTGGTAACTGTGAAGCGCCGAGCTCGCGTGTACCGAAGCAGGCCGGGAACCCGATTGTTCCTGGCCCGACCAGCAGGTCGTAGAAGCAGGTTCGTCGCCCAATACTCGCGCGACTGACCCACCGCGTCAAGGCGGACCACTCACAAACGGGTTTCCTGTCCCCGTCGCGTGAAAAGCAGCGCCGCACCAGCCCTTTTGCCAGGATCACGTGGGACTGCAGGGTGAATACCGGGGTTGACCAGGGGAATCGGAGATCGTCACGGACGCGTCCACCTCATCTGCCGAAGCCCCAGCCACATCCGCCGCCAGAACGAGAAACACAACGCGGGTTCCGAACCCCACCTCCTGACCATTCTACTCCAATTTGGACATACAGGTGCGGGAACTCATAGACTATGATTGCGAGCTATACCGAACTCGTGCAGCGTGCATTAGTCCTCATAGGTATTCGGTCTTCCCTTGGAACTCGGCCTGGTCCGGTGCCGGTTCACGACGGCCTGGGTATCGAACTGTTCGACGTGCCGTGGTTCACCGCCGATCAGCGATGAACTAACCACCGTGATCGTGCGCCTGGCGCGCGAGAACCGGACCTGGGGTGTGGTTCGCATTCAGGGCGAGCTGCGCCGCCTTGGCCAACGAGTCGCTGCGTCGACCATCCGCAAGATCCTGCGTGCCAAGGGGATAACGCGATAATGATCATTGCCCCCGAAGCAGTTCTCACGTCGGCCCAAGTCGTTGCGATCCTTGCCCCACATTAGAGGTTCCTAGATCAGACGGCATCGTGCGTGTCCCACTGACCGGTCGGGCTCCCACAGGGGCCTCGAGCCGGTGGAACAGGAGGTACGCATGCCGTCCGAGGCCCAGCCGGAGCCGCTCTACCGGCGCATCGCCGGGGAGTTCGAAGCCAGGATCCGCTCCGGTGATCTCCAGCCGGGGCAGCGGCTGCCGTCCATCCGCCAGATCGCGGACCGGTGGAGGATCGCGACCGCGACCAGGGTGCTCGCCAGCCTGCGCGAAGCCGGACTGGTCGAATACAGCCTCGCCCGGCACCTCGACGGGTTCGCGATCCTGGTGGACGAGCGGCCGCACAAGGAGTAAGTGGCTGCAGGGCGCCGTGCGTGTCAGGGTCTGTAGTGGACACGAGTCGAGTGATCCGCCCCGGCTGCACGTGCATGTACTGCTCGCCCCGCCGTATCCGAGCCGGAACATGAGATCGGCTTCGTTCCAGTCTCCACGGTCCTGGATCAGGCGCGACAACCCGCGTGGCGGCTCCCCCATGACGGCGACACCTGCGTGTAGTCGCTAACGCGACTGCCCGATCGCGGCCAGGACGGACGTGGCGCCGGCGCTGGCTGTGTTGTCGATGGCCTCGATGGGCATCGCAGCGTGGCTGTAGTGGAACAAGACCACCACAGTCTCGCGCCGCGCGGCCACCTTGGTGTTTCCCACGGGGGCATTGTTCGCGTCGAATGCCCCGTGTTGCAGACATGCTTCGTCGGCGCCCTCCACCGATATCCGTTTGCTCGCACGGCCGTCGCACTCCACGGAGTTCTGAAACACGGTCCTGGCGACGTCCTCGGTATTGGCCGCGGTAGCCGTCACGATCACGGTCACCGCTGGGAACCGCTGACCGTTCACGGACGGAACGTTTGCCCAACTGCACCGGGTGGCGATCTGTCCTTGCCCGCTGGGCTCGGGATCATTGCCGAACGGTTCTTTGACCTTTCCCGGCACGATCGCGGCCAGGTGGGCAGGTGACAGCAGTTCGCACGCACGAGGCGGCGCCTGCACAGGCTTCGCGGCCGGTGGTTCCGGTGCCGCACCACTGGATCCACCGGCCGCGGTGCCGCCACCAGAGTCCTCACCCGAGACCGCGATCACGAACGCGACGGCTGCTCCCACCAACACCAGACAACCGCACACGATGGTCGCCACCAGCCCGGCCCGCCGCCGGGGCGGTTGCGGTGGTGGCACGAACGTCTGCCTGGGGTATCCAGGTTCGGGATACGACTGGGGAGGTTGCATGTGGCGGTTTTACCGCATTCTCGGGACCAATTCGTGTGATACGCGCAAAAGACGTGAGGTGACAGTCGAATGTAGGTGGCGAGAACCCCTCGAGTAAACTTCCGCGGTACACGCCTCTCAACTTCGGCGGTATTTCCGACCTCGTCTATTGTGATTTGCGGGGACTTCCCTTATGCCCCAGTGCTCGCTGTCCGGCCCGGTCTCTCCCGGTCGACCGACAGCCGCACGTGTGAGCCGGGCGACTGGTCCGAGGTGTGCTGAAGCTGCTGCCTGAACTGCAGCGATGAGTTCTTGAGACACACGGTGGCTCAGCGGTGACCTACGCCGTTCCGGTCACAGCCTTGCGAGACTGCGGCCGTTTCTCACGGGTTCGACCTCGAGCGGCAACTTCACGCAACTCGACACTGTTGAACGTCACCGGCGACGACGGCCGCGGTCCTAGCCACCAGCAGTCTTCGGGGCCTTCGGCCCGATCCCGGCGAAGACTGCCTCGATCACGCGGTCGACGTACTCTCGCGTCAGCGGTTGCCGGGCGATCAACACCTGGAAATAGAAGGGGCCGGACAGGAGGGCCATTGCCAGGCTCAGGTCGAAGTCGCTGGACAGTTGCCCCTGGTCGCGAGCCTTCCGCAAGCGAGCGATCGTCTTCTCCTCTTGAGGGCCGATGAAACGTTCGTTCAACGCCTCCGCGACTTGAGGATCTTGCTGGGCCTCGACCAGCAAAGCTTGATACAGCGGCCCGAGCGGCGGTTTGCTCAGCAGATCGACGGCCGCGTGGATCTGCTCGCGCAGGTCGGCTTCGATGTCGCCGGTGTCCGGATAGTTCAGTTCGGGCTCGTTCAGCGACAGCAGGGAGTCGAGGAACAAAGCGCCCTTGGACGGCCATCGGCGATAGATCGTGTGTTTGCCGGCTCCGGCGCGTGCCGCGACCGCCTCGATGCTGAGTTTGGCATATCCCACCTCCTGCCCAAGCTCCAGCGTGGTCCGCATGATGGCATCTGTCCGGTCGGCGACACGGCTACCGCGTTTGTCGGCCATTTCACCAGCATAGCGGAACGGCACGTGCCGTGTTGACTTCGCCCGAATACTCCAGCATGCTCACTCCGGAAGCGGTACGACACGTGCCGTTCCGCAACTGGAGGAACCCCATGGAGTCATCGGGTACAGCTCCGGCGCTTCGGCTCGCCGGGCTGACCAAGACCTTCGGCGACAGACCGGCGGTCGACCATATCGATCTGGAAGTGCCCCCGGGGTCCTTCTTCGGCCTGATCGGCCCCAACGGCGCAGGCAAGACGACGTCGTTGTCGATGGCGGTGGGACTGCTGCGTCCCGACAGCGGGCGCTCCCAGATCTTCGGCGTCGACGTCTGGGCCGACCCCGCACGGGCCAAGGAACTCATCGGCGTGCTGCCCGACGGGCTGTCCATGCCCGAGCGGCTGACCGGCCGCGAACTGCTGCGTTTCACCGGTCTGCTGCGCGGTATGGAGGTGCCCGAGGTCGAGCGGCGATCGGGTGAGCTGCTGGAGATACTGGAGCTGGCCGATACCGGGCGCACCCTGGTGATGGAGTACTCGACGGGCATGCGCAAGAAGATCGGCCTGGCCACCGCACTGCTGCACGCGCCGAAGCTGCTGGTGCTGGACGAACCGCTGGAGGCCGTCGATCCCGCCTCGGCCGCCACCATCAAGGTCATCTTGCGGCGGTTCGTCCGGGATGGCGGTTCCGTGGTGTTCTCCAGCCACGTGATGGCCGTCGTCGAGCAGTTGTGCGACCACGTGGCGGTGATCGCCTCCGGCCGGGTCGTGGCCTCGGGCCCGCTGGAGATTGTGCGATCGGGCCGAAGCCTGGAAGAGCGGTTCATGGACCTGGTCGGCGGCCAGGCCCCCGAGATGGGAGAGCTGGCGTGGCTGTCCTCCTGATCCGGATGAAATTGGCCGTGCTGCGGAATTCCATGAACGGCCAGCGCGCCGTCCGGCTGGTCACGGGCGCCGTGGCCGGGCTGACGCTCGCGGCGGGCCTGATCTTGCTCGCCGGACGCGACTACCCGGTCACGTCACTGCGCTTCGATGTGCTGGGAGCAGGATTCGCACTCTGGACGGCCGGGTGGCTGCTGGGCCCGGCGCTTTTCGGCGGCGGTGACGAGACGTTGCGGCCCGAACAGTTCTCGCTGTTGCCGTTGACACCACGCCGTCTGGCGGCCGGGATGGCGGCGTCGTCGTTCGTCGGCGTGGGCCCGCTGGTCACGCTCGTCGCCTTTTCCGCGCTGGTGGTTGCGTCGGTCAAGACAGGGCTTGGTGCCGCGGCCACGGTGGTCGGCGTGCTCGCGGTCGTCCTCCAGCTGTCGGTGTGCGTGCTGGCCTCCCGATTGATCACCGCGGTGCTCGGCCAGGTCATGCGCTCCAAGGTGGGTGCGGCGCTAGCCGCTCTCGTCAGCGCCGCGATCTTGGCCGGGTTGCATTCGAGCTGGGTGCTCTCGCCGCTGGCACAGTCCGCTCTGCGCACCGGCTTCCCGGATTCTTTCTCCGCGTGGTTGACGGCATTGCCTTCAAGCTGGGGACTGCTGGCCGTGCGCGCCGCCGCGCAGGGGAATTGGCCGACCGTGGCCGCCGTTCTGGCGGGGTTGGTGGCGCTCGGATTGCTTTGCTGGTATGGCTGGGCAGGTCTGTTGAAGCGACGGCTGGCCACCCGTCGCGCGAGCGGACGTCCGGTCCGGATGTCCTCCGGCGACTGGGCCAGGGGCCCGGTGACCGCGGTCGTCGCCCGGGAGCTGCGAACCTGGTCTCGAGACCTGCTTCGCTTTCATTACCTGGTTTTCGCCCTGTGCTACGCCCTGGTGTTCTGCCTGCTGCCGCTGGCCGTCGGCGCGTCGATCTTCCTGCCGTGGACCGGCCTGGTGTTCGCGCTGTGGGTCGCGGCGATCTCCGCCAACCTCTATGGCGAGGACGGCACCGAGCTGTGGGGCAGACTGATGATCCCCGGTTCCGCCCGCCACGATGTACGCGGCCGCCAGCTCGCCTGGTTGCTGGTCACCGCGCCGGCGACACTCGTCCTGACCATCGCGATGGTCGTCTTCACCGGCGAATACGGCCTTTGGCCCTGGCTGGCCACGGTACTTCCCGCGCTGCTGGGCGGCGGTGCGGGCGTGACCGTGCTGGTGTCGGTGCTGAGGCCGGTACCCATGACCGATCCGCGGCTCCGGGGCGGCAACCTGCTGGAGAACGGTACCGACTTCGCGCAGGTCCTGATGGTGCTGATCCTCAGCGCGGCGACCACCGCCCCCGCCTATTTCACGGCACGGCTGGGGCCGGTCTGGGCGGGGCCGGTCGTGGGCTTGGCCGGCGGCACTTTGCTGGCCTGGCTACTGGGACGGTGGGCCGCGGCCAAGCTCGAATCGAGCGCGCCGGAGTTGCTCCAGTATCTGCGTACCGGCGTCTCGCCCCGACGAAAGCGACCGGCCCCGGCCTGGAAACCGCAAAAGTCTTCCCTGCCGAAGCCTGAACCGCACCTGGAGAAACTCGGCCTCCACCTGGCTCCGAACGGCCAGCGTGTCTACGTCGTCGCGAGCCTGGTCCTGTGCTGGGTACCCCTGGCCGCCCAGGGCATCGTGCCCGCGCTCATGCTGACCACCGGCCAGATCACGCCATCCTGGTTTCTGGCGCTGCACCTGCCCCAGCATCTCCAGTGGCCCGCGATCACCGCCATGATCTGCCTCGGGCTCACCATGCTGATCACCGGCCTTGGCATCGGCCTTCACTACCGGGCCAAGTCACGACGCGCAGGGGGCGAACTCGAGCCCACGACACGATGAGCGCGGCAGTGTGGCCCAAAGGACCATTACCAGCAGAAATCAAGAAACCCCAGCACAAACCGGTTCCATTCACTGCCGTTGACTGCAGTTCGACACCGTTCAACGCACATCAGTTCTCCCTCTCGGTACGAGAAGAAGCCCATACTCAAGCGTGCAGAATATTTGCATCAGCCATCGCAGATTTTATGTAACGTCGGGCATGAGAAGTTTGAAGGTGCTTCCTCAGCGCCCCTCGCGAACGGCGCGCCGCGCCGCGTCCACACGAGCCGCTCCGGCAAACGGTTGGGGGTTCTTTATGATGAGACCGTGTCCGATCTGTCATTGCGCGTCATCACGGTCGATGATCCAGCCGGTCTGAAAGTCTCCGGCGCGGTCGACCTGACCACTCGTGGCGAATGGCGGCAGGCTTTGCGGGTGATGACCGACATCGACGGTGACATCCACCTGGACGTCGCCGAGTTGGACTTCATCGACTGCGGTGGGGTGTCCGAACTCGTGCACGCGTCCCGCAGCCTGCCGGCGGGACGGCATGTCGTGGTACACGGCCAATCACCGCTCTTCCAGCGCGTTCTGCGGCTATTCTGGCCGAACGTCCCCACTATCAAGGTTGTTGCCGCATGAGCACCGCGACCCGCCCCGTGGCCGAACCTTTCGCGCACCCAGCCTTGTTCTACCGGGATGACAGCGAGTACCTCGCCGGGACGATCCCGTTCATCACCGGCGGGCTCGCCGCGGGCGAGCCGGTGGCGGTGGCCGTGCCCGGACCTCAACTGGACCTGCTGCGTGCCGAGCTCGGTGATGCCGCCCGGCAGGTTGACTTCCTCGACATGACGATCGTCGGCCGCAACCCCGGCCGGATCATCCCTGGCGTGCTCCGTGCCTTCGCCGACCAGCACAGCGGCAGCCGGGTGCGGATCATCGGCGAACCGATCTGGGACGGACGATCGGCCACCGAGTATCCGGCTTGCGTCCAACACGAAGCCCTGATCAACCTCGCCTTCACCGGCCGGGCAGTGTCCATCCTGTGCCCGTACGACAGCGATGCGCTCCCACCCGAAGTCATCGCCGACGCGGCGGCCACCCACCCCGTCCTCATCGACGCCTCCGGCCAACGAGACAGCGACGCCTACGCCCCTGATCACATCGTGGCCTCCTACAACCAGCCGCTCCTGGCACCACCGAACAGCATCGGCCAGGATTTTGACGTGGCCACGCTCGCGATGCTGCGGCCATTCGCCGTCCAGCACGCCCAGCGACTCGGACTCGCCGGTCCCCGTGTCGACGACCTGGTGCTCGTCGTGATGGAGTTGGCCACCAACAGTGTCGAACACGGTGCTGGCACTGGGATCGTTCACCTGTGGGCCGCCGACGGCGACCTCGTCTGTCAGGTCTTCGACGAAGGACAGGTCACCGACCCCCTCATCGGCCGCCGGCCCGCGGCGCCGGACCAGTTCCGTGGCAGGGGTGTCCTGATGGTCAACCTCCTGGCCGATCTGGTGCGGATGCACACGTCCCCGCACGGCACCACTATCCAGGTACGTTTCGCCCTCTGAACCTCTCAGCAGGATCCTGCTCGGCTGGCGGCTTGCCCGACTTCCGGCCGTCTGTGTCCCGATCAAACCCTCGATGGCGGTCTCCACCACCACGAGGCTTTGGTCCCTCAGAGCGTGCTCAGCGGAACTGGAGCGTAGGACGACCCATCGATGACGACTGCGGCGGGCCGGTATACCAGCCGACACCTCGCCGAAGCCATCCTGATCGGGTGTGTAGCCCGACCAGGCCAGGGCTCGGTGCAGGAACTCGCTGTATCCGCTGTCGCGGGCCGCTGGCTTCATGGCGTCGACCTGGCCCTGGACTGGCGCGGGCCGGTCGTCGCAAGATGCCCTGGTCTTCGCAGAAAGGGCAGCCATTCGGGACGCGACCGAGTCCTCCACAGTTGCGGCAGTTTACCGACCTACTGCCGCGGTGTTCGCGACGTTTGTGGGCCGTCTGCATGTGCGTTAGCTTGCCCGCCTAACCGATCTTGAACGTCCTGTGCGGGATGTTCGTAGCAAGGCGGAGGGCGCGTGGCTGGGCGGCTGGTTGTGGGCGATATCCGGGTGCAGGAGATCATTCGGGGCAACGGCCGCCGGGAGTACACGATCGTGTGGCCGGACGGCTCGCTGTACCGGATGCCGGACGGGTTCTTGCGTACGTGCGCGGGCGGGACGGACCGGACGTACGCGTATCTGCTGGTGGATCACTTGCGGTGGCTGGAGTTTGAGGGCCTGAGCGCGGACACGGCGGCGTTGCGGGACGTGCAGCGGTACATGGCGGCGGTCGGCGCGGAGTACGCCGGTCCGTTCGGCCGGCCGTGGCGACTGGGCAAGCGCCCCTACGGCGAGCGCAGCCTGCAAACGGCGGCCGCGTGCTTGAAGGGGTTCTACCTCTATCAGGGCTCTCGGGAGGTCAACCAGGACCTGGCGGAGGCGTTTAAGAAAGACCGGCTGCCCACGAAAGCCGACCGCCGCCGCGCGTTCCTGGGCCACACGTTGACCAGGATGCCGTCCAATCCGCTGACCCCGGCCCGGACGGTGCGTCGACGGCATCCGAAGTTGCCGCCCGAAGGCGCCCGCGGGCAGTTAGTGGCCACGTTGCCGACCGCCCCGGGACCGGATGGTGGTGACCTGGCTGGGCGACGGCGGCTTCCGCATCGGCGAACTCTGCGGACTGCACCTGATCGACCTGCACCTGCGCGAGGGATCCGCCTGCGGCGAGTGCCGGACGGCGCACGTGCACCTCTGCCACCGCGAGCTCAACCCGAACCGGGCGCGAGCCAAGGTGAAACACCCATGGACGATTGAGCACGGCGTGCTGCACGGCGGTTTGGTCCGTCGCGTCAGCCCCGCGATGATCCACACCTACTTCGAGTACATGACCACCGAGTACCCGCGCGACGCCGAGCACGGCATGCTCCTGGTCCAGATGCACGGGCCGCGCCGCGGCCAACCGTGGGCCACCGCGGCGGCGCGCGGCATGCTGCGCCGCGCCGGGATTCGGCTGGATCTCGGCAGAATCCACCCGCACCAGTGGCGTCACGGGTTCGCAACCAGCGTGCTGGACGCCTCCGGCGGCAACACGGTCATGGCGCGTGATGCTGGTGGTTGGGCATCGGCGACCACGGTCGATGTGATCTACGGCCACGTCGACGTCCACGACCCCGCGTTCGTCGCGGCCCTGAACACGGTGTGGGGTGAGCAGGCGTGATCCCCTTGACGGTGCTGCCCAACGATGGCGGCAGCCGGATCAAACGTGACCGGCTGGAACTGATGGCCGCGCTGATCGAGGCTCCCGGGTTCGACCCGATCTACCGGGCCGACCTCATCAAGATCCCGAGAGACCACCCGGTGTACGGCTGGGGCTGCACCGTGGCGGGCTGCACGCGGGTCCGGCGAGTAGGTGTTCTGCTCTGCGAGAGCCACACCGCGCAGTGGACGATTGCCAAGGCGACGAACGCGACGACCATGGCGGAGTTCTGCCGCACAGCCACACCGCTGACTCCCGCGCTCGGACTTGACGTGGGAACGTGTCGGATCTGCCCGGACCGCCCGGTGAGCCACCACCCCACCGGACTCTGTGAATATCACCGGAGCACCTGGGAGCATCTCAAGACAAGCAAGCCGGCCGTCGCGGACTTCACCTCCTGGCTGAGCGACCAGACTCCGCTCGCCGGGTTCGGCCCGTGCACCGTCACGGTCTGCCGTGACCTGGCCTGTTCGCCGCTGCGCCTGTGTGACATGCACCGAGACCGGTATCGACGAGAAGGGAGTCCTGGCGGGGCGCGACTGCCAGTCCGTTGGTCACGGCGCCGGGACCTGCGCGGCCTGCCTATCCCCATCGTCTGTGACGACGAGGCCGCGTTCCAGCACTGGCGCGTGAACGCCGATCCGGTCTATCGCCTCGGCGTGCTGAATCTCGTCGCGTTGCCTCCGCTGCTACGCGCAGAGTTCCAGTGGGGCCTGCACGCCCACGCCCAGATGGCAAGCCGATCAGCCTGGGACCTGGCAAGCCTGCAACGACTGGTCAACCAAGTCCGACGACTCCGGCTGACGTCGCTGATCGAACTGGACACCACCAACAGCAGCAACGCCGCCGTCCGCAAGCAGATCGACTCACACGGCCGCTCGATCAGCTACCAGATCATCTGCGGGCTGCGATGTATTTACTACAGCCCGCACGACACCAGGGAAGCCGGCTACATCGAAACCGACCACTTTGGCCGACGATTTCCCGCCAGGCAAAGCCACTTTGACCTGACCAAACGTCTCCCAACGGTGGCTGCGCGACATGCTCTGGGACAACCTCGCCGAGCGGCTGAGTTCCGAGAACTGTCCACGCAGCGTCAGCCCGCTGGAGTACCTGCGCCGGGCCTGCACCGAGCTGAGCGCCTTCCTGGAGACCGACGCGCCCCTCGGCGGACACGATCCCACGCTGCTGCGCGAGGAGCACGCCCAGCGCTTCGTCGTCGACCAGCGACACCGAGCGCGACACGGCATCAACTCCCTCGGCGTGACCCACCGCGACGGCTCCACCAGCACCGTCACCGACGGCACCCTCCGGGTCGTCTTCCAGTACGCGCGGAAGCTGCTCTACACCGCGCTGGAGTCCGGTCGCGCCGCACAGATCGGCCTGGACCCCGCGTTCATCACCGCGATCCCGTTCGGCACGGTACGGCCCGCGCGTTCACGAAACCCTTTTCCCGACGAACTGGCGCACGCACTCGCAGACGAGGCCAACCTCCGCCAGTTCGCCGACACCTACGACCCGAAAGACCGAGGCCTGCGGGATATCTGGGAAGCCATCGTGCTCACCGGCCGTCGCTGCAATGAGGTTCTCCGGCTTCGCCTCGACTGCATCGGCCGCTACCGCGGCCTGCCGATGCTCTGGCACGACCAGACCAAGGTCGGCAACTACAACGAAGGCATCCGCATCCCCGAGACCCTCTACAGCCGACTCGACGAGCGCCGCCGCAAAACCCTGGTTCGCTTCGAGCACCGCCACGGCCGGATGCCCACTCCCGACGAACGATCCGCCATCGCCTTGTTCCCGACCGATATCCGCAACTCCAACGAGCGCAAATCCATCAGCTACACGTTCTTCTACAGCAACTTCACCGACTGGGTGGACACACTCGACCTCGGCAAGGCCGTGCCCCACCAAGCCCGTCACACGCTCGCGACCAACCTGCTCCGCGCCGGTGCCAGCCTGGCCCACATCCGCCGCTACCTTGGACAGATCAGCGATCGCATGGCCGAGCACTACGTCAAGCTCGCACACTCCGACCTGGAAGACGTCCTGCACGCCGTCTGGGCCGCCGGCCCCGGCGCCCCCAATCCCGGCGAACTGCTCTCCGGCGACTCCACCCCGCTCACCCGCGAGGAAGCCATGGCGCTGGCCTTGGATGTCTCCCGGCGCAGCACACCGGCCGACGGCGGGTTCTGCACCTTCCAACCCGTGGTCCAGGGCGCGCGTGTCCGTGGAAGCTGGACTGCGGTGACTGCGACAAGTTCGTGCTGTCCGGCGCGGATCTGTTGTATTGGCGCCGCAAACAGGAACAGTGGCGGTCCATCGCCGAACGCGCCCCGGATGACGCCACCGCCGACTACCTGCACCAGGTCTTCGAACCCACCGCCCGCGCGATCGCCGGGCTGGAGAAGGCGCTGGCCGGGCTCGGCCTTATCGACGAGGCCCTGGCGATGGACCTCCGCCGTCCGCAGGACTACTTCCACCGGGTCTGGAGCACCAACTTCCGCGCCGCCGACCTGGCCAGTATCGCCACCGACGACTGCGACAATGACCCTGCTGTCGAGGAGCAGACCCTATGAGCACCCCGCCTGCCACCACCCGCACCGCAGCTGCCCTCGACGCCCGCCGGAGCGCTGTCGAGAAGATGCTCGACCGCATCCGCGACACTCTGCGCCGGATGCAACAGGAACGCGCGAAGATCACCGTCGCCGCCGTCGCACGCGGGGCCGACGTTTCCCGGACCTTTCTCTACCAGAATCCCGCTGCCCGCCAACTTGTGGACGAGGCCGCCACCGCAGCCAGAGGGCAACGCGTCCAGGACCAGGCCGAGCACGCCGCGGGAATCGCGGCGTCCTGGCGGGAACGGGCGCTCAACGCCGAGGACGCCCTCCGACGCGCGAACGACGAGATCTCCTTGCAACGCACCACTATCGGCCAGCACTTGGGCAAGATTCGCGACTTGGAGCAGGACCTGCCTGAGGACGGCATCCAACGCATCGTCACCGAGAACACCACCCTCAAACAGAAGTTCCGCCAGCTCACGCAGGACAACAGGCGACTTCAGGAACGACTGCAAGGAGCCCGGAACAACACCCGGTTCCTCGACAAACGAGTCGCTGACCTGGAGACCCAACTTCTCCCGGAAACCGGGCTACCGGTGGCTGCTGAAGCTGATACCAGCCGCGAAATTAGCCGTTCGAACGGTCAATGAGGTTGTCTGGCTCGATTTGCCTAGGGAATGTTGCAGGTATAGCTCGGATCGTAGACCATCAGGTCGGCGTATTTGCCCGGCGGAAAGTTTCCAGAGTACGCGCCGGGCACCAGGTCGTAGAGCCATTCATAGTGCTCCCCGCTGACAGGTCGACGGTTCCAGACAGAAACTCCTCCGGTAGCATTGTTCTTTAGAGAACGAACACTGTTCTCCCAAACAGTGCCCTGCCAGCTCCAACCTTCGCAGCGATCCCAGATACCACCGATCGACAATCCGTGCCCAGTGTATTCACCGCCTGTCCATACGCAAAATCTATGCATTGGACAGCTGGTAACACCCTCGCCTATTTTATCGGTGACCCACGTCCCCTGGGATCCGATTGGGTGATGTTCTTTTTTTCGTGCGAGACGCAAAACGTCTCCCGTCGTCGATATCGATGTTGCCGTAGCGGCGGTTGTACGCGCGTTGCTGGCGGCTACCGTAGGTGCGGACACTGTCCCCGAACTTGCCATTAGCACGACTAACCCAGCCACGAAGATGCGATGCTTCCATCGTTTCACGCTAGTTCTCCAATTTCTCCGACCTTCCCAATCCGGCTCACGCTAGACACAGGAGACACCACAAAGATGATCTCGATATCCAGCCTCTGTGAGACGGTCTCGAATACAGGGTCTCGCCGCCCGCCGTAGTGCTGTACCGCTCTTCGGGGTAATCCATTTGGTCTACTCAATACAACATTAGCGCAGTGTGATCTTGAGATAGCGGGTCGCGTGCCCAGTCACCGCGTGATCAAGTTCGAAGTATGATTGGACTCAATGCAGACGCGACGGCCGCGTTGTAAATGAGGCGCTGGCCAATGACGACGCCATCGAGGACGACACCCCGCCAGTTGTGACCAGCGTCGACGTGTTTCGACCATCGAAGACGTTGCATCTGGTGACACCGCAGCCGAGTGGCTCTTGGAGCCATCAACGCCACGAGGTCGAGGTGGCGCTGGGTCCAGCGCCTGGCGTACTGCTAGATAATCTTGTCTAGTTGATTTGCCAGTTCATAATCACACGCTGTGCACGAACGGGAGTTGCCCACCGCGAAGCAGCCACCCTTGACCCGAAGAATGATCGTCCGAACGGGTGATCTTCAGAAGGAAGATCACGGCTTCGACGCCCACATCGCACACATATGTTAAGGACGTAACGGCCCAGCTCAGAACCCACAAGAGGAACTCGTTGCCCGGTTAAGCGCAGTAGCCCTTCCGGTTGGGTGCCAGCCATCCGAACATGCCAGCACGCTATACCCCCATACGGCCTCGGTATCTGGATCGAGTGGCTGTAGGTGCGGTTGGGTTACACGTGTGTGGTGGGCAGGTTCCAGCACACAGGGTGTGGAGCATCGGCGGTCGGCGCAGGCGTGTAGCCGTTCGTTCTACCGTCACCGTGACGGTAACCCGTACGGCTCGCGATCCCCTTGAAGATCGGCTCTGACCTGCGAGAATCAGGCCTTGAATGGCGGCTTTTGCCACCGGCGGGTCGGGTTCGACGCTGGCCGGGCCAGCGTCGGGGTTCGAGTCGGCGTAGACGCGCCGTGCCCTGGCCCAGCAGGGAGTGATCACCGTGCCGACGAAGATCGGGAACGTGACGCAGCGTCGCTATGACCAGTTGGTCGCCGAGAGCCGGGAAGCGGTCGAGCTGAAGACGGTCAGCCAGTTCCGGGTGGGCGACGCGGCGCTGGAGATCGAGCCGCTGCGTGGTCACGGCGGGCACAGCAGTCCCGGTGACGAGGTGATGGGCGTGTCGGAGACGTTGGGGTGGTTCGCTGAGGACATCGGGCTCTCACCCGCGACGGTGAAGGACTACCGCTGGGTGTCGGCCCGGTGGCCGGACAAGAAGATCCGCCGCCATCATCGCGGTGTCGCGTTCACCGTGTTCCGGATCCTGGGCCTCGATTCCCGATCCGAACGAGCGGGTCCGGCGGATCGCGGACCCACCGCGCAACGACCGCACCGGCGAGCACCGCTGGACCCCGGACGCGGCGAAACGGGTGGTGGGCTGGACGGTCGACACCCCGGAAACACCCCAGGACAAGATCAACAAGGTTCACGACCTGGCCGCCGATGACGAGGTCGCGGCGGTGGTGGCGACCGACTTCCTGCGCCGCCGCCCGGAGGTGGCCAGCCGGGCGATGACCGACCAGATCGCCCGCTACGTCGTCAACCGGGCCCAGATCGATCATTCCCACCAGGCCGGTGAGATTCGTCCGGCAACGCACCCCCGGTGCTGGAAACCCTCGCCCACGCCGGGGAGTTCGTGGACCTGGTCGGGGCGTGCGCGGTGTTCGTGGCGTCGGTCGGCCGGGTGTTGCCGACGTTGCGCGGCCACCGGTTGGAAACGGCGGTCGAGACCTGTCTTTGCTGTACAAGGCGACTTGGAACTTGCTGTCCGCCGCGTCGGTGCTGCTCCACGGGGAGACGGAGAAGGACGCGGAGCTTCTCGTGCTGCGGCATGAGAACGCCGTGCTCCGCCGACAGCTGACTGGCCAATTCCGCTACGAGCCACCAGACCGATTCCGGTTCGCCGCGCTATCCAAGCTGACACATCGTTCGCGATGGACCGAAGGGCCGCGGTCAGGTACTTGTGACGGGAGGAAGGAATTCGGTTCGCTGAAGGTAGGACACGGCGGCCCGAAGTCCTGCCCGGCCGAATGGGAGCGGCTCGATCCCTGTCCCCCGAAGCGCCATGCGGGTCTCGTGGGCGCTCACCAGCACAGTGCCTTCCGAGCCCGCCGACGTGAGCTCGGTGCTCAGCAGACCCAGCAGCGGGAAGGCCGCGTTGGCCGGGTCGGCGGCGACCATCTGCAGCCAGTCGGCCGATGCGACGTCCGTAATCTGGTACCCGATGGCCCGAAGCTCGTCCACCAGAGCCGTCAACCGGACGAGCCGTTCGCTCGCGAGGTGGTATGTCCCAGGTTCCCGGCGTGACAGCCCGACGATCGCGGCGCTGACATAGTCCACGGCGACAAGGTCGAACGCGAGGCCGACGCCTGCCGGTGCGGCGGCGGCCTGCACGCACGCCTTGAGCACCAGCCACAGGAAGTCCTTGTGACCGCAGGCACCCGAGGTCGAGTCCGGCGCGATCCTCGTCGGCCGGTAGACCGACACCGGAAGGCCACGCGCGCGGGCTTGTGCGAGCAACTGCTCGGCTTGCCACTTGCTCAGCGCGTACCCATTGTCCAGCTTCTCCATGGGCGGCAGCGGATCCGACGCGCACACTCGGCCGGGACCGACGTGCACGCCCGCGGTTGACACGTGGTGCACGGGCACAGTCCTGCGGTGCGCGGCCAGCCTCAGTACCTCTTCCGTACCATCCACATTGGACTTCATGAGGCGCTCGAACGGCCACGTGAGGTTGACGACGGCTCCGGCGTGGTAGATGACGTCGACGGTGCTCGCGAGCTCGTCGAACGTGGCCGTGGACAGGCCGAGCAACGGCCGCGCGAGGTCGCCGCGGTGCACGACGACCCTGTTTTCCCAGCTGGATTCCCACAGGCCAAGCCGGATCATGTTGACGTGCGGGCCCGCCCCGCGAACCAGACAGTGCACCCTCGCCTCGGTACGGGTGAGGAGCTCGCGGAGCAGATATCCGCCAAGGAAGCCGGTGGAACCGGTCAGCAGGACTTCGCGCGGTTCGATGACAGCGTTCGACGGCACCGGCCCGATGTCGTCGGCCAGTTCGCGCACCGCCACGTGTGCTGTGTCCTGGCCTCCGGAGATCAGCGTTGTCAGGCGGGCGACCGTCGAGTGGGTGAAGATCGCGGCGACCGGAATGGGCGCCGCTAGCTCGGCACGCAGTCGCAATGCGACACGCGTTGCCGACAGCGAGTTCCCGCCGAGAGCGAAGAAGTCGTCATCGGCGCCAACATCATCGACACCAAGAAGCTCCGCCCAGATGTCGGCGATCCGTTGTTGCCGCGGTGAAAGGACCGTAGTGTGGGACCGCCTGGCCGGGACAGGGCGGAGTGCGGCCCTGTCGGGCTTTCCGCTCGTGGTCAGCGGGAAGTGGTCGACCGCAACGAACTGGAACGGCACCGCGTGGCCAGGAAGGCGGCGCGCCATGGCTTCCCGCAGCCGCTGGGGTTCGTGGTCACCGATGTAGTACGCGACGAGTGCGCCGTCGTGCGCGACGACCACGGCGTCACGAATGCCCGCGATCTCCTTGAGCACCGATTCGACCTCACCGAGTTCCACCCGGAAGCCGCGGACCTTGACCTGGTGGTCGGTCCGGCCGACGAACTCGATCCGTCCGTCAGGCAGCAGCCTGCCGAGGTCCCCCGTCCGGTACAGCGGCACATCGGCATGGCGCTCGAACCGTTCCCTGGTCAGCTCAGGATGGCCGATGTAGCCGTCAGCGACCGGCACGCCGGCGACGTAGATCTCACCGATGACCCCGGCAGGCTGCGGACGGAGCCGATCGTCCAGCACTCGCACTTCGGCGCCGTCGACGGGTCGACCGATCGGTGGCCGCGTCGGCCAGGACGCCGGTGGGCCGGCGAGCCGCTCGGCGGTCACCACATGTGTCTCGGAAGGCCCGTACTGGTTTTCCAGCGAGGCGCCGATACGCTGGAAGAACACCCGAATCGCCGGGGTGACGTGCACCTGTTCTCCCGAACTGATCACCTCGCGGAGGCTGGGCACCGCACGGTTCGTCGCAACCGCGTATTCGGCGACCTGTTGCAGCGCGAAGAAGCCGAGGAAGACGCGGTTCACCCGATGGCGCTCGACCAGGTCGAGCAGTCGTTCCGCGTCCCGCCGCCCCTCCGCGACGACCAGCGTGCCACCAGCCGCCCACGTGGCGAAGACTTCCTGAAAGACAACGTCGAAGCCCGGGGTGGCGGCCTGCATCGTCCGCGTGCCCGCACCGCAGCCGGAGGTACGCACCTGCCACGCGACGAGGTTCGCCAACGACCTGTGCGGCATGGCGACCCCTTTGGGCAGCCCTGTCGAACCGGAGGTGTAGACCACGTAAGCGAGGTCCTCGGGGCTGATCTCGGGCGGATGGGTCGTCCCGTCGGTGGGGTCGTCGATCAGTACCAGTCGCCACGGTCCGTGCGCAATGGCCTTCGATTGGCGGGTGATCACGGTTGTCGCCCCGCTGTCCCCCAGCATGAACGCGATCCGCTCGGCCGGGAGGTCAGGGTCAATGACCACACAACACGCACCTGCCCTCATGATCGCGAGCATCGCGAGCGGTAGTTCTGCTGAACGTCGCAACAGGACCGCGACGCGTCGCCCTGGCGGTCCCGGTCCCAACCGTGCGGCGAGCGCATCAGACCGTGCTGCCAGTTCACCGTACGAGAGGCTGCGGCGATCATCGATGACGGCCACGCGGTCCGGCGCGGCACGTGCCTGATCGAGGAACGCCTCGTGCGCCAGCGGTCGCACCACAGCCGGTCGAGTCGTGGACCACCAGCCAAGCTGGACACGTTCGCCTACAAGGAGAATGTCGAGATCGCCGATCGGCTGCCGCGGCTCGGCCAGCGCGGCGACCAGCACGGTCTGCCACCGCGAGACGAACCGCTCGGCGGTCGAGCGGTCAAACAGCTCGGTCGAGTACTCCAGCCCACCGGAGAACCCGCCCGCGACGGCTGCCAGGTCAAGGAACAGGTCGTACTTGGCTGTCCCGTTGTGCACCGGCAACTGCTCAGCGGTCACCCCGGGGAGCACGAGGCCGGACGGCGGAGCGTCGTCGAGCGTCAACACGATCTGGAAAAGCGGTGACCCGCTCAATGACCAGTCGGCAACGCACTCGCGCACCAGATCGCGATAGGACACGTGCCGATGAGCGATCATGTCCCGCACAGCCTGCGCGACGGACGCGACGAACTCGGCGAAAGATGTCTCCGGCGCCGGACGGGCCCGTACCGGCATGACATCGGTGAGACACGCGATCAGCGGCTCCAGTTCGGTGGTGTCCCTGCGAGACACGGGAGTCCCGATGACTGTGTCCTGCTGCCCGCTCAACCTCCCCACCAGAACCGAGAGAGCACTCATCAGCACCGCGAACGGCGTTACTCTGGCCTGCCGCGCGAACCGGCGTACAACGGCGCCGATCCGTCCGTCCATCACAACGGGAACCCAGCCACCCGCCACACCCAGTGTGGCTGGCCGTTGCCGGTCCGGCGGCACCGTCGTCTGCGCCGGAACACCGTGCAGGGTCGCGCGCCAGAACTGGAGGTCACGGCTTGTGACGACAGCGCGGCGCGTGTGCTCTCCGTACCGCAAGGCGATGTGCGGGACCCGTGCCGGAGCCGCGCCGACCGCCTCCGCGTAGTACTCGCTGATCTCGTGGTTGAGTAAGCCGAGCGACCAGCCGTCGAGCACCGCGTGGTGGATGGCGAGACAGAGTACGGCCTCCTCGGCACCGACGCGCAGCAACGTCGCATGCAGCAGAGGCGACCGGTCGAGCGGAAGCGGTTGTCGCACAACCTGATGCAACACCGCGTCCAGGTCCGCCTCGCCCACGTCCATGATCCGTAGCCGGACCGGCTCTGCGGCGCACACCACCTGAACCGGGCGCCCAGCCAGGACCGTGAGTCTGCTGCGCAGCGGCTCGTGCCGCCGGACGACGGCGGACAGCGCATACGTCAGCGCAGCGGAGTCGACCCTGCCACGCAACCGGTGCACCCAGGGCACGACGAAACGTGAGGCTTTCTCCTGAAGTTGGTCGCTGAGCCAGATGCCCTCCTGTTCGGCCGACATGGGGTAGTGCATCAGAGCTCCAGCAGTGCTTCGGTGTCGATCTTGCCTGTCGCGCTGAAAGGGAAGGCGTCGATCCGGCGGACGGTGTGCGGCACGAGGTAGGACGGCAGCCGCGACGCCAGATACCTGCGCAGCGCCGCCGGAGCCGGTGCACCGGGATCCGCCGTGTAGTACAGTGCCAGCCCATTCCGACCGCCGCCTTCCGCCAGCACCGGCATCACCCGAGAGGTGCGTACGCCGGGCACGCTCATCGACACCGCCTCCAGCTCCGCCGGTTCGACCCGGTGGCCCGCGATCTTGACCTGCCGGTCCAGCCGCCCCCTGAAATGCAGCACCCCCTGGTCGGTCACCTGGCCGAGGTCACCGGTTCGGTACACCCGGCGTGGCAGTCCGTCCACCTCCACGGTGACGAACCGTTCTCGTGTCAGAGCGGGTGCGTTCAGGTACCCCAGCGCCAAGCCGTGCCCGGACACACCGATTTCGCCGATCGCACCGACGGCGGCCATGCCGGTCCGGGTGAGAACATGCACCTCCGTATGCGGCATCGGGAGGCCGACCGGTACGCCCCCGGCGGCGGCGCAGTCCTCGGGACGAACACGGTGCGCGGTCACGAACACGCACGTCTCCACCGGGCCGTAGCAGTTGATCAGAGTCGAGGTCGGGAACCGCCGGAGGAATCGCCGCGCGTGGTCCTGCGACATCCGCTCTCCGCCGGTCAGGACCGTTGCGATGCCGGCGAAACAGTCGATGTCCTCGTCCACGGCCACCTCGAACAACGCCGAGGTGAGAAAGATGGTGTCAACGGTCAGCGCGCGCAGGTGCTGTGGCAGCAGAAAATCGGTCTCGACGATGACCGATGTGCCGCCCGTGGCCAGCATTCCCCACAACTCCAGGCTGAAGGCGTCCCAACAGCCGGGCGCGACCTGCGGCATCGTCCGGCCGATCGGCAACCGCACAGACGGTTGCGCGAACAGCCGCATGGTGGCGCGGTGCGGGGAGATGACACCTTTCGCGCGACCGGTCGTGCCGGAGGTGAAGAAGACCGTCGCCGCCGCGTCCTCGTCGTCGGGTGCCGGCCTGATGTGGTCAACCCGGCCGGGATCCCACATCGGTGGGCGTGTGATCACCAGCGGCGGGTCCAGCTGGTCGATCACGTCCTGGACCCGTACGTGCGGCCAGCGGAGGTCCGGCACCGCATAGGCCGCCCCGCATTTGAGGACGGCGAGCAGTGCCACGACCAGGTCCACCGACCTGGGCAGCAGAACCGGCACCATGCCGCCGGGCCGCACGCCGGAACTGATGAGCTCCGCCGCGTAGGCGTCGGCGCGCCGGTCCAGTTCGGCGTAGCTAACGCGATCGGCACCGCACACGACCGCCGTCGCTTGTGGCCGCAGTCGTGCCTGCCGCGCCACTGCGCCGTGAACAGTTCCGGTGCCGTTCATCCACGTCCCCGCACGGTCGCGACGAAACCGGCGACCGTCGCACTGCCCAGCAGGCATTCGGGCGCCGGATCGAGGCTGAGGTCATGCCGGATCCGCGCGCAGATCCGGATGGCCTGAATGGAGGTCAGCCCGAGATCGAACGGATTGTCGGACATCGACACCGACTCCACACCGAGAACGTCGGCGATCACCTGCCTGATCGTGCTGTCATCCTGGCGGCGACCCACTCCCATGTCAGTAGCACCTCCTACGGAGCCGGCACCGCGTTGTGCCGACGGTCGGTCAGACCGCGGTAGCTGCGGTCGCAGTACAACAGCGGATGCCCCTGCCGCAGTTCGGCCTCGTGCACCAGACCCACGACGATGCCGTGGTCGCCGGCGCGCATCACCCGGTAGCGCGTGCACAGAACTGTCACTAGCGCGTCAGGGATGATCGGCAGCCCGTATGCGCCGCGGGTGATGGCAGCTCCATCGGCGAACCGGTCGACCCCGCTGGTGGCGAACCGGCGGGCAAGCGGAGCCTGGCCCTCGCTCAACACGTTCACCACGAACCGGGTGGTTTCCGCGAACACGGCATGTGACCGGCTGCGTCGGTCCAGGGAGAACATCACGAGCTGGGGATCGAGGGAAAGCGAGCACAGCGAACCGATAGTTACCCCGTACGGGTGCCGGTCCCCGGTCACGGTGGTCACCACCGCGACCGAGGTCGGCACCCGGGCCAGGGCGTCACGGAATCGCCGTGCGTCGACGGTCATTGGGTGCCTGCCGGGGTGAGCGGCGTGCCCATGGCCGTCCGGCAAAGGTCGCTTTGCCGCTGCAACTCCGCGCGGTCGGCGCCCGGCAGGGCCAGCGCGGCGGTGTAGTCGTCAATCGCCGCCGCGTACCGCTCAGCGGCCTGGTGCGCGACACCACGGTTGAACCACAGGTCGGGGTCATCGTTTACGTGGTCCAGCGCGCCGGTGAGCTTCTCGACCGCGGCGTCGAAGTCGCCCTCCTCGTAGTCGAGTACGGCGTGGTTGACCAAGGCGGCGTGCATGGCCGGATCTACGGCGAGCGCGGCCTGGAAGGAGGTCCTGGCAGCTGGGTGATCACCGGTCTCCAGTGCGATCAGACCTTGGGCACACAGCAGATGTGCGCTGTCGGGTGCGAGCCCGAGACCGCGCTGGACATCTGCCGCCGCCCGGTCCACGTCGCCGGATTCGAGCAGCAGCGCGGCCCGGTTGATCAGCGCGTCGACGTGATCCGGCTCGAGCTCGAGCACGTAGTCGAAGTCGGCGAGCGCGCCCGTGGTGTCGCCGTTGCTCGCCCGGGTGTCGCCGCGGCTGTAATACGCCTCCGGATACGGAGCACTCAGGCTCATCGCCTTCTCGTAGTCCGCGATGGCCGCGTCGGCGTCGCCGCGCAACCGGGCGAGGCTGCCGCGGTCGTACAGGTATTCGGAGAAGTTCGGGTCGAGCTCGATCGCGCGGTCGAAGTCGCGCTTTGCTTCGTCGAACATACCGAGTGCCTGGTGCAGGCGTGCCCTGTTGTGGAACAGCACCGAGTGATGCAGCTGGTGTTTGTCCGCGGGCAACTCCTGTTCCAACAGCTCGATCCCGGAGGTGACCAGTCGAAGCGCTTCGGTGAGGTTACCCGTGTTGAGCTCGATGAGGGCCAAGCCGTTACGGTGGAAAGCCGTGTAGAACGCCCGATCCTGTGGGTTCGGCGTGCTCGACGCGATGGCGATCCCGTTCTGCGCGAACGCCTTGGCCACAGCGTGGTCCCTGCGCGCGGGCGGATAGAACTTGGTGTACAGCATGGCAATCGAGTAGCTGGTCGACATGTGCACTTTCGGATACGGATAACGCCTGCGGAGGTCGTTGAGCATCTTCTCCGCCTGATCCGGCTCCGTGGGACTGATACTCAACGCCATTTTCGCCACGAACAGGCAGTACTCCCGGTGCTGGCGCACCGGGTCGGTGATCGCACACGCCCGGGTGGCCAGCTCACGGGCCGCCTCGTAGAGCCCGTTTCCGATGCAGTGGTTCACCGCGACCTCGAACGCGGCGACACCGGCTCCGCCGGGGTCGCTGCCGTGTTCGAGGTGGTATGGAACAGCGCCAAGCCGATGACCGAAGTCCCCTGTCCGTATGAGCCTGTCAGCCTGCGCGTCGTGCAGTGCCGCGCGGCGTCCGGCGTCCGCGCGCAACCAGGCGTCGCGCTCGGCGGGATCGTCGCTGGTGCCGCCTGATTCGATGAAGGCATGCAGCAATTCGTCGTCGCCGCGTACCGGCGGCGGTTCCGCACCGGGCACGTGCTTGGGGTCGGTGTGCGCCTGTAGCGCGGAAACCAGCTCGTCTGGCAGCGTGCTCGGCGCCGCGCCAATCCGCACGTGGACCTGATCAGGAGCGGCCCGGCGAAGCAGGATCGCCAAAAACTCCTGGTCGGTGAAGTCGGCCGCGTCGACGGCATCGAAGTTCAGGACGAGCGGTCCCTGGTCCCGCCGGACGGCATAGGAGACAAGCAGTTCGGTGACTCCGTGCGAGGCGCGCCTGCCAAGACCGCCCTGGTAGCGCGTGCGCTCCTCCCCGGTCGACGACATGGTCAGGTTCTTCTCTACCGGGCCGATCACGTCCTCAAGCTGAGGCGCCACAGTCAGGATCGCGAACCTGTGCGCCCACACCAGGTCCGGCCACTGCCGCTGGATGCGCGGCACCAGGTCGGCGAGTACCGAACTCACGCCGGTGTACGGACCCCGCAGCAGCCGGTGGCAGCTCACCGAGACGTCTGCCGGTGGCAAGGCCGCCATCGCCTGCAGGCGAACCGCCGCACACTCGCCGGTGACCCAAACGTGTTTGGTCGAGGTGTTCATGGATTTCCCTTCTGTGCCAGGCCCTGTGCGGAGTTCGACCGCCTTCGGTTGAGACGGCGCAGCCACGCCCGGACGTGGATGCCGAGCGCGACCGTGACCGGGGCGAACCCCAGGATCAGGAAGGCGACCGCGTCCAAGACCCGTGCTACCGCACCGCTGCCGAACAGGCCTTCGGCGAGCATGTCGAGCGCCTTCAGCGCGGCAGGCAGCATCGCAACGGCCGCCATGCCGAGCAGCACCACCACCCCGCCGATCATCAGTGGTCCGTACACGGGGACGAATCGTCTGTCGCGCTCCGTCCACGCTGTCTCGTCCACTTCGGACCATCGACGGAACACGAAACGGCGCAGCCGGTTGTGCAGGTACGCGCGGGTAGCCCCGTGCAGATCCTGACAACCCAGTGCGGTGGTGACGACATAGTAGAGGTCGGTTCTGAGGAAGAAGTAGAACTGCCAGGCGAACCGCAGCATCGTCAGAAACGCGAGCGCGAGCGCCAGTCGTCCGGACCAGGGCAGCACCTGCGAGGGATCGTGCAGGAGCGCGGCGATCAGGGTGAGAGCGCAGAACAACACGCCGTCGGCCAGCATGCCTGCGAGGAAGGGCAGATAACGCTTCCTGCGAGGAACGCCGAGCAGACCCTGCAGGGTCGTCTCGAAGACGACGAAGTACAGGCGGGCCCCGATGCTGAGCCTGCTCGGCATGCCGAGCCGCCGACCGGCAAGTACATGGAACCCTTCGTGAATGCCCATTCCGACAGTCCCGCCGATCAGCAGGATCACCTCGATCACCAGCAGTGAGTCGGTGAAGAACAGGTTCAAGGGTTGTGGACGGACCTGCGGAACCGTGATGAGGACCCAGGCACAGCACACTGCGAGAGCGACGTAGCACGCCATTGCCGCTGGGGCGAAGAGTGCCCTGCCGAGCCAGACGAGACGTACCGGTGTGGCAGCCGGGGCCGGTTGCTCGGTGTTGTCCGGGCTGTCCCGCAGGAAGCCGAGTTCCGTGAGGGTGTCGACGAAGTCGTCCATGTCGACCGGTTCTCCCTCACGGGCCTCGTACCAGTCGGCCGCCTCGGAGATGCTCATGCCGTCACAGAGTTTGACGAGCAGTTCGCCGGCTGACTGGGGAAAGACCGCGTACGAGTCGGTGTCCGGCCGTCCGATCACGACCTCGTCGCCCTCGTCCACAACGGTGAGCCGGTGGAAGGAAAGGTGTGTCCGGGACATGGCTGCTCCACTGCTGTCTCTCCGGGAACGGCGGCACCCGTGGCGAGATCCACGGGTGCCGCCGACTTCCTTTGTGCCGGCTTGGGAAACCGATCAGAAAGCGAGCGCTCCGTAGGTATTGCACGGGCTGGTCAGGCGGACGGAGCCGGTCTTGCGAACGACGACCTTCTTCATCTTCTTCATTGCCATCCCCTTCTCGTTACCACAGGATCACCGGCGGCGCCGGGTCCGCGGGTTTCCTGGACCCGCCTGACCAATTCTCCACCTGCTGCCGACAACCGAACCAGGTCCAAGAAAACCCATTTCGCGGTTGTCTTCGGTGGTTCTCGAGCGAGCGGCCGAGGTTCCAGCGCTCGTTCCAGCGCTTGTTCCAGCCCCAACTCCAGCTCCGCTGCGACTATGAGTGGGGTCCCCGTAGCGCACGGTGTCGCGGTATCTACGGATCAACGTTCGTCGGGAGGAAGACATGTTCGACAGAGTTCTCGGTTCGGTGGAAGTCGACGCGTGCCAGCGGGTTCGACGGCAGGTGCTCGAACTGGTGCAGTCGGACGATTCCCCGCCGCCTGCCGACACTCGCGCCCCTGCGCTCACCCGGCGGGAACGGGAAGTGCTGACCTGCGTCGGGAGGGCGTACGACAACCGGGAGATCGCCGAGGAACTGGGAATCACCGTGCGCACGGTGAACCGTCACCTCGAGAACATCCGCGGCAAGCTCGGCTGTCGGCGACGGTCGGAACTCGTGCGAAAAGCTCGGCAGGTCGATCCCGAGTGGAGTCAACGTCCGGAGCCCGCACGGGACCGATCCGCCGTCGGTGACACGGGCCTGCCGACCTGGCCCATCACCGACCTGGTCCGATCAGCGCGAGCAAGGTAGACGACGATGCCTTCGAACGTGCATGTGCCCGCCTGCCCAGGATGTCTGAGGTCGTGGATGCGGCGTAGGCGGGGCACCGGACAGTAGGTCAGTCGATCCACTTCGTGTCGCCACCGGGAACACGCGGGTAGCGGGGCAGTGGCGTTCGAGGAACCGATGACGCGACGAGGTCCGCGTCGGAACTGAGGATCTGTTGGTACAGGTGATGGAGCCTGGTGCCCGGCGCAATACCCAGCTCGTCGCGCAGGTACCGGTGAGCTTCGTGGAACTCGGCCAGAGCCTCGGCTTGGCGCTCCGATCTGTACAGCGCGATCATGAGTGACCCGCGCAGCCGTTCGCGCAACGGATGCGCGGCGACCAAGGCGCGTAGCTCGGCGACCACCTCACTGCCCGCCCCGAAAGCCAGATCGATCTCGATCCGATCCTCGAGCAGACTGATCCGTCGTTCGGCGAGGAGCTCCCGGTGCGCCGCGAGAAACGGATTGGTCAGGCCGTCGCAGAAAGGCCCGCGCCACAACGACAACGCGCCGCGAATCGCCCTCGCCGCCGTTTCGAGGTCGCCGGTGGCCCTGGCTGCAGCGGCCCGCTCCACGCCACTGTCGAATTCCGCCAGGTCCAGGCTGGCGGAACGCGTGGACAGCAAGTAGCCGGCGTCGGTCCAGGTCAGCAGGCTCGGCCCGGCAGGACCGGATCGGTCCGGCTCCAGGCTCCGGCGGATCCCGGACACGTACTTCTGAACCAGGTTCACCGCGTAGGAAGGCGCCGCCGAACCCCATACCGCCTCGATGATCTGTTCCCGGCTGAGCGGTCGGCCGGCATGCATCAGAAGCACTCCCAGCACGACACGTTGCTGCGGAGGACCTATGTTGAAGTGGACGCCGTCACGTGAGGCCCGCAGGACACCAAGGAGCTCAAAGCGCAGTTTTCCGTTTGCCGGAAACAATTTTCACCCACCCCCAAACCTGAGCAGCCCATGCCATTCGAGGCTATCGGCCGACGCGGCAGGTGGTGTGGACACACCGATCGAATGCCCAGTTCGGGTCCCGAAGAGGCAGCGCGCTCGGGCGATCGGGAAACTGCCGCCAGCACGAAGAGCACGAGCGCGAGCCACCGCGAGGACTCAGTGGGGCAGATAGGCAGGCCTGCGGTCGATACGGGCACGGTCCTCGTCCGTGCCGAAGCGGTAGTCGATCCGGCGGGCGGCCGCGGCCCACGATTCCATGGTGCCTGCCGCCGACAGCGTGCGCACCACGAACGGATCGCTCCACCGTTCGACGCATCGATTCCAGAGTTCCGCGGGGTCGTCGGTGAGCAGATTGCCAATGGTTCCTTCGTAGATGGCCATGGCGCGCACCGCACCGTCCGGCTCCACCTGCATCATCGGGACTGTCCCGGCAGCCAGGGACGCGGGATCGTTGCGCAGGAAGCGGTTGTCCGTGACGGCCACCCGTACTCCCGGTGGCGCGCAGGCACGGAGACGGTCGGCGAACTCCGGACTGACCAGTTCCTCGAAATGCTCGTTCGTCAGCAGTTCGTGCTCGACGAAACCGGTGCGGCTGGCAAGTCCGGTCGGTATGGCCGCACTCATGGCAACAGACCGCAGGTTGGGAATCCCGCGCGCGAGCGTCCCGCAGATCTCCCCGAGTTGGAGGAAGTTGCTGCGCACGACGGTGACCTCGATGCCTAACCTGGCCAACGCCATGTCCAGGCCGCGTAACTCACGATAGGTGGTGTCCAGTGTGGCGAGTGCGTCCATCGCCCGGTCGAAAGCGCCCGCGCGGCCGCGGATACGATCATTGACTTCGGCTGTCGCACCGTCGATGCTGACGTTGACGCGCGTACACGTGGTGAGCAGATCGACGGCGGCAGTCCGATCGAGCAACCACCCTCCAGTGTAGACGGTTACGCCCATGCCCGCGGCCCGGAACCTGCGGACGACATCGGGCAGCGTTCGGATCAGCAGGGGTTCGCCGCCCGTGATCGCCACCGCTTTCGGCCCGAGGGAGATGAGCGCGTCGGCGACTTCGATCATCTCGCCGGGCGTCAGTTGCCGGGCCGGGCGCCGTCCGGACTCCGAATAGCAGTGGGTGCATCGAAGCGGGCACGCGTACGTGACGTCCCACACGATGCCTGTGGGGCCGCTGATCACTCTGGCTCCCCTCGTCGGCGACCGTTGGTGGTGAGCGGGCTGATGACACCGGTGGCGGCCAGCGTGTGCAGTTGGTCCCGGACCTTGGCGACCGGAAGGTTGTTCCGTCGGCCAACGACATCGCAGATCTCGGCAACTGTGCGAATCCCGTCGCACAGGTCGATGAGTTCGTGCGTGTGCCGGTTGATCCGATAGGCCCGGCCTTTGAGACTCCGGCGTTTGTGGAACATCAGCAGCACGGGCTGGTCTGGTTGCGGCGGCAACGGCAGGGTGTTGGTGATCGCGTGCTGGGCGCGCACCACATCGACTGCGAACTCTTCGAATCTCAGCCAGTTGCTCCGGACAGGCCGTGACGACGCGGTTGCGGCCTCGCCATCGACCGCGTGGTGCTGATGGGGAAACACTGGCCGACCTTCCGGTTCGGCATCGACAGCGAGCCACAGTCGGTGTTGCTCGAACCGAACGACCTCGCGCAACGTGACCGTTTCCCACGCGTCGACGCGATCGAGCACAGCCGAAGCGACCGCGATTGCCGCCTTCCCGGCCAGTCGTTGACCGCGGGCGCTCTCGGTGATCGCCAGTTCCACCTGCGCGGGTAGCTGCTGCACGGTCACCGGCATGTGGCGCCGCACCAGATCGCGCAATCTGTCGACGCTGAGGCCCGATTCGGTTCGTGTGGGGGCCGTGCGTGCCGTATCGAACAAGGCCTCGTAGGTAGCGCTGAACTCAGCGGGATCAGGACGTGGCAGCACGTCGGCGCCGCGACTCCCCAACGCAGCGGCCCTGGCCGGATCGCTGATGACGTCGTCGAGCACTGCGGCCAAGGCGTCGATGTCACGAGGATCGTCAACCACACGGGCGACGGATGCCCACGGAAGAGCAGGTTGGGTACGTGCCACAGCAGCCGACACCACGGCACACGTCCCACAGGCAAGGACCTCGTAGGGCAGTGACGGTCGATGGATCTCCACCGGGAAATCCCGTTCCAGCACGCACACAGCTGTGCAGGCCCGCAGGATCTCGGGCACTCTCCAGTGCGGCACGAACGGCAACGTCCACGTCACATCGGTCAGGCCTGCCTGATCCACCGCCCGCAGGAACGAGCCTCGCTCCCCGCCGCCGGCCACAGCGAGGAAGTTGAAGCGCACGCCACGGCGCCGTAGCCGGGCCAACGCGGCCACCAGGTCATAGGTTCCCTTTGCGGCGCCGAGTTTGCCGTAGATGCCGATGGTGGCGTTGCCAGGATCGAACGACGCCGGGGCTCGAACGAACGGCGAGCCCGACCACGCGGCGGTCATCGCGTCGAGATCGGCCACCGGACCGTTGGGGGTGAACTCGGCAGGCAGGTACACGGGTGGGAACTCGGCGATGCGTTCAGTGTCGACGCCCAGCCCGGCCAGGTCCGGGTCACCGATGACCAAGCGCGCCGCGCGCACCACCTCGCGGTACACCAACCCGAGTTCCGGGTGGTCCATCAGACGAACACGGTCACTGCCCGCGTGCTTCGTGACGTGCGGTACGCCCGTCCAGGTCGAGGCCAGGTGGGCACTGATCCCGTAGGGCTCGAAGTAGTTGGAGAACAGGACATCGGCGTCGTGGGCACGGACCGTCTCCATCGCCAACCCGGCCAGTTTCGTGACGTACGAGTCGCTGGCGGGCACCGCCGCACGAGACCCTTCGAACCTGCCGGAGGTGATCACCCGCACCTGTCCACCGTTCGGGAAGGACGCCTCCAATCGCGCCAGGTCCTGTTCGCCCAAGAAGATCCGGTAAGCGTCCTCGACCTCACCGGCGTTGGTGACCACATCCACCCGATGCCCCGACTCGGCCAACGACCGGGCCATCCAGTAGGCGTTCGCACTGACCCCACCTTGGATCGGTGGGTACTTCACCACCGCACAGACACGCATCTAACACCCCGCATCCGTCAGCCAACCTTCCTGTTGCGCCAGCCGTAGCACCGCACGCTCGACCTCACTGTCCGGCGCAAACTCCCCGCGACCCAGCCGATCCAGGACCGCGTACGCCCGCTCGCCCAATCGGAAGCAAGCCAGCGCGGAACTCTCGCTGGCACGTACCACCGCGAGCCACGTCGGGCGTGGCGTTGGTTCGGCCTGCACCCGGCCGGCGCGACGCCAGCCGTCATACAGAGTGATCACGTCAAAGGTGAAGTGGCCCAGTCGAACGTGGCCGCCAAGAAGTCTGTCCGAGCTCGTGGGCTGACCGAACTGAGCCTCCGCACGGAGTACCTCGTACTCAGCCAGGTCTGCGGCCAGCGGGACACCGGCCGGACCGCAGTCACGCAAGTAGTCCGCGAACCGCCGCGCTTCGCCGATCGGTCGTGCCCCGTGCTCGGCAGGCTCGACAGGCGGGCAGCGGCCGATGAAGTCGGCGAACAACCCCTGGTGCGACCTGGCCGGCAGGGCGCTCATCGTGGCGGGCAGCGCCCTGCGGACGAAGTCGAGGCGTTTGCCGACGATCGACCGCGCGGTCAGGTCCAGTCGCGACCTGTTGGTGCCGAGCAGCAGACCAAGTTCGTCTGCTGTCAGTGCGAATCGTGCGGCGAACCCGTCCGCGGCGTCATCCAGCATGCGTCGCGTCCCGGGGACAGTCAGCAGTTCGGCGAGTGCTCGCTGGAAGCCGTCGTCTGTCATCCGCCGCGCACCAGGTCGAACGTTTGACGCGCGCGCGTCAGGTCGGCCAGCAGCTCGTCGAACTCGTCCGGGAATTCCTGGTCCCGTTCAAGGATCACGCACCGCAACGAGGACAGCCGGTCGGCCACGTGGTCCAGCAACTGCCACACCTGTTCGGGTACGGGAGCGGAGTGGGTGTCCACCAGCGTGTCCCCGGACCACTGCCCGCCAGCCAGGTGGAGCTGAACAACGCGTTCGAGCGGAATCGCGGCAACAAACTCGACCGGGTCGAAGTGGTGGTTGACCGAGTTGACGAAGACGTTCGTCAGATCGAGCAACAGACCGCAGTCGGCCTGCTCGACGACTTCGGTGATGAACTCCGCCTCGGAGAGCTCGGCCGGGAAGTCCAGGTAGTAGGTGATGTTCTCGAGCAGGAACGGCACACCGACATGTCGTTGAACCTGAGCTGCCTTGACGGCCACAGCTGTGGCGTGCTCGCGAGTTCGGACCAACGGGGTGAGCTGACCGATCGCCAGGTCGCCTGCCCGGGTGAAGGACAGGTGGTCACTGCACCAAGGCGCGTCCATGGCCACGACCAACCGCGCGAGATCGTCAAGGTACTGAAGGTCGAGCGGTCCCGCCGTCCCGATCGACAGCTCGATTCCGTGTGGCACCACCGGGAACCGCTCGCGAAGAACACGAAGTCGCTCTCGTTGCGCCGGCGCTGCGGCGAGATACTGCTCAGAGATGACTTCCAGGCAGTCGATCGAGCCGGACCGCGCGAAAATCGCGTCGTGGAGATCCTGGCGGTAGCCCAGCCCGACACCGAGCCAGGGCTGTCCAGCACGAATCATCCACATCCACCACACGGCATCGGGTAGACGAGGCTCGCCGGAGCCGGCTCCTCCTCCGTGACGAACTCGACCCGCTCGAACAGGTACGGGTCATCAAGGGTGGTGGATGCGGGGGTCCGCTCGGTGAATTCCGCAGCTCGTGTCATACGGAGATGATTGTGCAACCGCGTCGGCGACGCATGGGATCGTGCCCCCAAAGAACACGGGAAACATTCCCGAGTCCGACTTATTGTCACAGCCCAACTCCAATGGTAGGCCATACCCGTGTAGTGGCCGTCTTCGGCCAGGAGCCAGCCCGGTGCTTGATCGTCTGTGCGACGACTGACCTGTCACGGATCTCCAAGCGACCAGAGCGGACCCGCTTTTCCCAATCCCTTGTGGACATGGCGAAGGCGTTTCGGGCTGGTCATCAACGAGTTCGTGGATCGGGACGCCGATCGCCTTGGCGAGGTGGAGCAGGACGGGGATGGTGTGCGACCGCTCGTCGCGACCTCAACGACCAGGGCCATCACGGTCAGAGCGAACAGCCCCACGATCGACGCTAAAGCGAACGTCAGCCGTTGCCGGTGCGACGTGGATCTTGCCGTGGCCGTCACCCAGTCGTTCATCAGGGCGCCTGGCGGGCGTACGAGCGCTTCGGCTGGGCGGCGGTCACCGCCGCCTCCAGTCACGCCTAGCACGGTGCACACCGACACACCGTTGCGGATCTAGCTGCCCCGGGTGTTGCGCGTGTCTCGGGTGCGTCGTATCTCGGCTGCGGCTTGGTGGAAAGCCGGGGCGGCGTGGGTGAAGTAGTCGAAGAGGATGGCCTGTTCTTCGGCGTTGTAGCGGTCGAGAACGTTGCCGATGTGGCTGCGTGCCGGTCCGACGAGGGTGTCGATGTTGAGTTTGTTGGTTGGCTTCACCAGGACGCTTCGCCGGTCGGTGGGGTGCTGAACGCGGCGGACGTGACCTCCTTTCTCCAGTCGGTCGATGAGGCGGGTCGTGGCTCCGGTGGTGAGGTTGGTTCGTTCGGCGAGTTCTCCCGGTGTGAGGGATCCGGCCATGGCCAGGATGCTCAGTGCGTACCAGTCGGTGGCGTGTAGTCCGGCAACGTCGGAGACTGCCAGGCCGTAGAGGCCGACGGCGTCGAGGTAGCGGCGGTAGGCGCCGTCGGCGTCAGGGGAGGTCTGGGGTGCCATGAGCTAAGCGACTCCACTTGATATAGTATCTGCATGGAGGCAGATACTGTGTTGATGCAGATGAACTGGTTGTGCAGCTACTGCATGAGTGTAGATGGAAGGGGACGTCGATGAGATCATCCGAGCACCTCGGGGGCGCACGATGAAAGTGCTCGTCATTGGCGCGGCGGGGCGTACGGGCACCCACGTCGTGGAGCAGGGGCTCGCCCGTAAGCATGAGATCACCGCGTTCTCGCGACGTCCCACAGCAGCCAAGTCATTCGCGGGAGCACGCGCGCTGACTGGCGACGCGACCGACGTCGCCGCGCTGCGGCAGGCGGTGCGCGGGCAGGAAGCGGTGATCTCCGCGGTGGGCTGCAGCGCGATCGCCGCGGCGCTTGTCGAAGTGATGAGCGAAGAGGGCGTGCGGCGGTTGGTCATGACCAGCAGTCGCTCCGTGGTAGCCACCCGCCCACGGCTGATGGTCGGCCTGGCGTGGATGAGGTTCCGCTGCGAGTACGCGGATCTCGCTCGCGCCGAGGGCATGCTCGAAACCAGCGCACTGGACTGGAGCATCGTGCGCGGCACCATGCTGGTGGACAAGCCCGCTGCTGGCCGTGTCCACATTGACTTCGAAGCCAACGCCTCCGGCGGTGACTGGCGGCTCACCCGAGCCGACTACGCGATGGCACTACTCGACGTCGCCGAAGACCCCCGCTACGTCCGCCGCTCACTGGGCGTGGGCGGCCCACGAAAGAACACCTGATACCGGGGCTGTCGCACCCGACACCACTGATCATCAACCAAAGAGGAGATCGCCATGTCCAAAGGTCGATTTGTGTATCACGAACTCCGGGTTCCCGACGTCGCCGCCGCGGCGATGTTCTACGGCGAACTGTTCGGATGGACCGCGGTCGACACGCCGACCGGCAAGTTGTTCCGGGCCGGTGACACCGTCATTGGCGGTGTCAGCGCGGTGAAACCGCACGTGCCGCCCCATTGGAGCGGATACGTCGCCGTTGACGACGTCACGGCCACCCTCACAGGCGCGAAGGAGCACGGCGGGATCGTGACCACGGACGACGGCGAGCCAATCGACGCACCTGGTCACGGCTTGCTCGCCCCAGTCCTGGACACCGTCAACAAGGCGGTGTTCGTGGTCACTGGTCCGCGTCCGGTGACGAACGGCCCCAAGATCGGGACCTTCGTCTGGGATCGGCTCCACACCGCCGACCCGACCGCTTCCGTCGCCTTCTACCAGAAGGTCCTGCCGTGGACGGCAATCTTGAACTCCGACGGTTCATCGGGCGGTTTCCGCCTTACCGACGGCACGATGGCCGCGGACATGGTCCCGGCCGGGCAGGACCCGTCACGATGGCTTGCCTTCGTCCTTGTCGAGGACCTCGACCGCATCCGGACCAAGGCCAACGACCTCGGCGCCCACGTCCTGGTCCGACAGGAGTCGTTCCCCGGCGATAGTGGCGACTTCTCCGTCATCGCGGATCCTCAAGGAGCCGAGATCGGCTTCTGCCAGACGTCGTAGCCGCGCCCACGCCCTGCGAGGGCGACGGCACGACTCTGAGCATGACTCACCCTCGCCGCCACCTCCCCGGTATGGAACACCTCCGGGACCTCGCCGTCGACCTGCACGCCAAAGCCCTGACCGCGGAGATCAACCGTCGTGAGACTGTGAAGCCAGCTCGGGGCTCGGTTGCGGCTGAGTACTGCAACGACAGGTCTGGCTTGTTCGTCGCCAGTTCGACCAGCGCACGACATGACCAATCGTATGGATAACAGGTGCCGTGATCCGGTTCCATAAGCGACGGATCTCGTTGGCGGATAGAGGAATCAGCGTGTGACTGCCACTGGACGTGGAGCCCCCTTTTCGCGGCGTCTCGGATGATCACCAGAAACGCCGCGGCGGCCATGGACAGTGTGATGTGCCGGTACCACGCCGCGTAGCCTCGGACTTGATAGTGGTCAAGTCTCAGAGCACCTTCTTCGTTCGCAACACCCACTCAACCCGAAATGGGATGAAAGCAGCGGGCTACCGGAAGGGCCGCCATTCATCGCTCGGCGAACGAGATCTTCGCAACCTTGTCAGGTCCCCGGAGTCCCCGGGGACCTGACAAGTGGCTACTTGGCCAGGCGGTACGCGTTGGTGATCGTCTGCGTCACCTTGTTGCCCGCCTTGTCCATCGCCTCGACCCGCAGCGACACCGTGCCGCCCGGCCGCAGGTGCGGCACCAGACCCTGCTGCCAGCCGTCCCCGATCGGGATCTGGGTGCCGCGAAGCCACGACTTGCCGCCGTCGTAGGACACCGACAGCTTCGCGCTGGTGACCTTCGTCTTGATGTCACCGACGTGGTGCGGCCGGAACTTGATCAGGCCGAGGCCCGGGGCGGCTGCCGTGTTGGTCGCGGGCAGGTTCAGGTCGTAGTCCACCGAGATCGTCGGCAGCGCCTGGCACGACTTGTCCGCCGGCACCTCTCCGGTATCGTCCCAGCACGCGAAGCCCTTGGCGGCAGTACCGGCGGCGGGTGCCGATGTGAACTCCCAGGCGGTGTCGACCTTGTAGTCCCCGCCTGGCGCGTAGCCGAGGTCCAGCCGGTAACGACCACTGTCGGCAGGCACGTCGAACCTGGTCACCGGCGCACCGCCGATCCCGGTCACGGGTTTGCCGTCCCTGCTCAGCCCGGTCTTCAGCACCGCGGTGTTCGGGATCATCGCGGTGACGTGGTTGTTGCCGTCCTGCAGCAACGGGAACACGTACACGCTGTCGCCCATCCGGGACGCCAGGTATGGCGCCGGCAAGGCAGGCATGTTGAAGAACTCGCCCTGCCCGTAGCGCATCGGCGTGGTGTACCAGTCATCCGACTGACGCGAGCCGCGTCGCAGCTCGGCCGGCCGTGCCGACATGATCTCCCACTGGCCGGCTACATCCGTTGACGTGAAACGGGTCCACGGCGTGCGGTCGGTAATCGGCCCGTAGTACTCGGCTCGTTTCGACGGGGCCATCAGCGGCTCGACGAGCATCAGCTCCGGGACGCCGCCACGCTGGAAACTGGCGGCGTACATGCCTTCCGTGGTCGCGTGATAGGTCGAGTCGACGCGCGCCAGGTGCCCGGTGTGCACGGTGTAGGTCAGGTTCGCCGGCACCTGTCCCCGTTCGACGTAAGCCAAGTGGTAGGCGTACGGGCTGATCGGGTTGCCGAGCACGTCGGCGTTGCCTTTGCCGTTCTTCAGCGCCGCCACCAGCGCCACACCCTCAGGGTGGGTGAGGTAGCCGACCGGGATCAGTTCATTGGAGTCGCCGTCGGAGCGCCGTGTGGCCCGCACCTTGTCGAACAACAGCAGGCCGGCCGCACCTGCCGCGGCTGCGCGCCGGGCCGCCTCGATGCCCGCGCCGGTCAGCATGTCGTTGGCCTGCACCAGAACCAGCTTGCCGCGTACGTCACCGGCGGCGGCGAATTCCTCGGCCGTGCCACCGCCGACGTAGACGATGCCGAGCTGGCGCCTGCCCTCGAACATCTTCAGTTTCTTCGGGGCGATCCAGTCGTGCCCGCCGCCGTAGGCCGCGAGGTAGTCCGGGTGCACGGCGACACCGTTCACCGCCACGTCGAGCTGGCTGCGGGTGACCGTGGTCGTGTACTGGAAATCGAACTTGCCGGCCGTGACCGTCGGGACCGGGTTGATGTAGAGGTTGTTGTCCCACACGCCCGCCGTGTGGTGAAACGACCAGAAGGCACCGTCGGACGTGGTGCGGTTGGCGACCCCGATGACCGCGGACTCCGTGCCCGGCTCGTCGGTCTTCACTGTCACCGGCCTGGTTGTGCTGAGGTCGAGGACCTGGTGACTCGCACCGTCGATCAACACGTCCGGCTTGACCACCATGGCGTTGGTTTCGAGCAGGCCAGGGCCTTCGTCGGTGTAGAAGTTGAGCGCGATGTAGTAGCGGCCGGTCGGCAGCCGCAACGTGCCACCCCCGTTGATGATGTAGCTCTGCAGGTCGGCGCCCTTGCGATCGACCGGGAGAATCCAGAGGATCGCGTCGCGGGGCAGCGGCTTGCCGTCGAAGCCGAGCACCGTGAAGTTCACCGTGTTGGTGACCTCGCCGTTGGAGAACCCGACCGGCGTGTGCACCTTGACCGAGCCGTCGGCCGAGACCGCGGTGACAAGCCCCTGGAAGCTGCCGCGACCTGCCTTGCCGGGAGTCAGCTGGACCGGCACTTCGGCTTGACTGCCGGCCTTCACGGTCACCGACCGTGTGCCGAGCCCGAGCGTTCCGTCTGGCGCGGCCTTACCGGTCGGGTCGGTGAGCCGGGTGGTGAGGTTGAGCGTGACGTCGGCGGTGCCGTCGTTGCGGTAGGTAAGCATGGCCGTCTGTGCCCCGGCGCCGGGTTCCAGCACGCCGAAGCCGACGGTCGCCGGGGTCGCGGTGACCGTCTCGTCGATGGCGGCCTTGACGTCCACCTGGCCGGCGCCCTGGTCGTTGACCGGCTTGCCGAGGTCCTTTGTGGACGCGATGAGCGCGGCCTTCAGGCGGTTCGCGGTCCAGTCCGGGTGCCGCTGGGCGAGTACGGCGGCCGCGCCTGCGACGTGCGGGGTGGCCATCGAGGTGCCACTGGCCGCCGTGTATTTGTCGTTGACCGGGGCACCCATCGTCGTGCCGGCGGCCCGTGCGGCGACGATGTTCACGCCGGGTGCGACGATCTCCGGCTTCACCGAGCCATCGGCCACCGGGCCGCGGCTGGAGAACGACGCGACCTGCTCCTGCTTGTCCACCGCGCCGACGGTCAGCGCCGAGGGCGAGGTGCCGGGCGAGCCGATCGTGCCGACGGCGGGGCCGGAGTTGCCTGCCGCGATCACGAACAGGGCGCCGGTGCTGGCGGTCAGGTTCGTTACCGCGTCGGACATCGGGTCGGCGCCCGACGGCGCGGGCCCGCCTAGGCTCATGCTGACGATCTTCGAGCGGCCCGCGGCCCACTCCATGCCGGCGATGATCTCCGACTCGTAGCCGACGCCGCTCCCGCTGAGGACCTTGCCGATCACCAGTTGGGTGCCGGGTGCGGCGCCCTTCTCGACACCGCCTGCGGCCGCGCCGCTGCCGGCGATCGTGGACGCGACATGCGTGCCGTGCCCGTGCCGGTCGATCGCGTCCGGCTCACTCCCGACGAAACTCGCCGACTCGGCGATCTTGCCGACGAGGTCCGGGTGCGTCGCGTCGACGCCGGTGTCGAGCACGCCGACCCGTACGCCGGTGCCGTCGAATCCGGCTGCCCACGCGGCGGGCGCCTTGATCTGCGCGACGCTCTCCGCGAGGTCGACTGAGTAGCGGCGGTCGAGCAGTAATCGCTGGGTCCCCTGACCGCGCTGCTGTGTGGACGGCGCTACGACCACGGCCTGCCAAAGCTGGGCGGCGGTCGCCTTGTCGACGTCGAGTGCGACCGCGTCGATGCTCGGCAACGCCCGCGTGGCTTTGCTGGCAGGCAGTGCATCGGTGGCGGCGACGCGGTCAGCCGAACGGGCTGCGGCCTTGCCGTCGTAGTCGACGATGACCGGCAGGCTGGTGCGCTTGGCGTCGGCGTAACCGTTGTCCACCAAATAGGTGACATTGAACAGGGTCTTGTCGACCTGACCGTTGATCACGGCCTTGGCCGCGTCACTCGGCAGGACGTGCCAGCCGTCGGGGCCGCGGTACGAGTCGTACCGCACGCCGGGCCGCGGCTTGGAGATCTGCACTGCGTTCGGCGAATAGCTGACGACATCGCCCGTCACCAGCGTCACCTGTGTGAAGAGCGCGGGAGTAGTGGTCGGTGGCGTCGCGCCTGCCGCCGGTGGAATCACCACGAGTGGCAGCGCGAGCAGCGCCGCCGTCGCCGATCCGAGCCAACGTGATCTCTTTCCGGAGCCGAACATCGTGCCGCCTTCCACCCAGGTTGTCCTCGGACCCGATCATGCGAATCTGTGAGATCCGGGTAAAGAGCGCAAGCGGGCGGTTTGCCGCCAGTGTCGGCATCCCGCCATACGATGTGTCCATGTTGGATGTGCTAGGGATCGACGCCGACGAAGAGGCGCTCTACGACCACCTGATGCGGTGGCCCGCCGGTACGCCCGACGAGTTACGGGTGGCGCTGCCCGACCTTGCCGGGCGGGTCGACGCGACGTTGGGGTCGCTGGCCGCGAAGGGCTTGGTGCGCGGCCCTGACGAGACGGGCGCGTACGCGGCGATCCCCCCTGACCTCGCCCTGCGCGGTCTCGCCGCCCAGTTCGAGCACCGGCTGGACCGGGCACGGGCCCGGATCGGGACGCTGGCCGACGTGTACGCCGCCGCGCCCCGGCCAGCGCGGGACCTGCCGGTCGAAATGGTTCCCGGCGACGAGGCCATCGGCCGGTTCCGGCTGCTCAGCATGTCCGCGAAGACCGAACTCCGGGTGTTCGAGACGCCGCCGTACTCCGACACCGGCGACGACGACCCCGAGGACTACGCGCCGTGGCCACCGGAGATGGACGGGCTGGCCAGGGGCGTGCGGGTGCGGGCGATCTACGGCCGCGCGGCGATGGAGCAGCAGACCCCGTCGCAGCTGCGGGAACCGATCCTCGCCGGTGAGGAGGCTCGGGCGATCGACGAGGTGCCGCTGCGGCTGCTGCTGGTCGACCGGGAGCTGGCGATGCTGCCGGCCCGTACCGGGCAGCCGCTGAACGAGGGGATGCTCGTCGTGCGGCAGGGCGCGCTGCTCGACGGGCTGTCGAGCCTGTTCGAGGCCGTGTGGGCGCAGGCGCTGCCGCTCACCATCTCGGCGGAGCCGGAACCGGCCAGCAACGACGAGACGCTGGTCGCGTTGCTGGCGGCGGGTCTCGGCGACCAGGCCGTGGCCCGGCATCTCGGCGTCGGGCTGCGCACGGTCCAGCGACGCATCCAGGAGCTGATGCAGTCGCTGCACGCGGCCACCCGGTTCCAGGCCGGTGTCGCCATCGGCCGGGCGGAACGACCTGTCGCCGCCGAATGAGTTGTCCCGTCGCTTCACAGGTTCAGCCTCGCTGGCGGCGTCCGCACTGCGACGGAATTGGCCTACTGGCTAGCCCGCTGCTTTCATCCCATTTCGGGTTGAGTGGGTGTTGCGAACGGAGAAGGTGCTCTGAACTGCAAGGATATGGCTTGCTGAGGGTCATGTCCGTGCGAGTTCAGGAGCACCCTTCTGGTGAGCGAGCCTACCCGTGCGGCCGGGCAATGCCGGTTCGAACACCGCTGCGGATCACATCACCGGGCCTGGGATGCGTTGCGGCAGCTACCCTTCACCTAGCAGGGCTGACGTCACCCAGCCCCTCTTTGCCGATATGACCCTGGAAGCCCTCGTCCATCAGTGCCGCGACCTTGTGACACGCTGACACACGGGGGTGCTTACGAAGCATCCCCGTGTGTCGTTAGTGCCTAATGCCAGCCTGTACACGTCCAGCTATCGCTGGAATACTGCTTGACGCACGCTCGGTACGTCTCGGACACGCCGGTCATCTTGGTGTATGCCCTGTAGTTCGGGGAACCATGCGCGTTGTGAAATGGGCCGTGCCTGATCTCCAGGCGAAATGGCCATCCCGCCGCCTTCTCCATGCGCGCCCAAGCAGCTTTGCACTTCTTTGAGTACCGGAGTTCGATCCGAGGACCACCTCCACCCGGCGTCACCTTGTCAAGGGTGCGAGCATCCCTGTCGCACTTGGTGGCGTGGGGGTTCTTGTTCGAGCAGGACTTGTCCCTGCAGTTCACCGCCGCTGATGCCTGCGACGCAGAGGCGGCGGCGTTAACCGCGGTCCGCGTTGCTTCAGCTGCGGACGCAGTGGCAAACGGAAGACCGACCATGAATGCCGCACCAACGAGCAAGGTGACTGAGGCCTTGTGCACGGTCATATCCCTGTCTATCATGCTGCGCTCCACTCCTTTGCGAATCGCCGCCTTCGTCAGCCGTTCGTCACGACGAGGAGTTTGCTCTTCCTTTGGTCGGCACTGCCGCCGTAGAACGCGCGATACCGCTTGGCGGCTTGCTTGATGTCAGCTGGCTTGAGCTTCACACACCCTTCCGAGAAGTAGTCAATCGGCCCGTCCCAGCGCTCCGATTCAACGTTCGAGTTCTGCTTGCCGTTTGGCATCATCTCGCTATGAATGAACAGCGCGCTTCGTTCAGTTCCGTTGCGACCGCACTTCTTGTTGTCGAGTTGGAACACGATGCCGTTGATGTCGCCATCAAAGCCGGTCATATAGGTGCCGCCATACGTACCGTTTGGCAGCCACCCAGCGTTCGAAGCGCACGAGTCCGTGGAGCCGTTCCCCGACCCGGCACGCCAGCGCAGTTCGAGTGTCTTGCGCGGAGGCCGGTCGCCGACCATCGTCCATTCCTGCCATGCCAACCGCGAGTTCGACGGGTTGGCCTTGTTCTTCTCGAAGACGAAGAACCCGGTGCGCTTCACGCCGGCCGCAGTAGCTTCCGGGCCGCCGGGATTCGCGGCAGCGGTCGAGCCAAACCCCACTAGCAGTGTCATAGCCAGCAGCCCAGCGCAAAGCGCACTGATGATCGCCCCGACTTTTTGTATCATTCTTGCGCCTCCATGTGTCGTCGGTTTGCGTACTTCCTAAGATCACGAACTTGCAGAGGGCGAGGCAACTACCAGCCCGGCCCCCGGGGGATGCGAAAGTGTGATCGCTAAACAGTCTGCGCAGCCCGAACCAGCAGGCGCTAGGCTTAAGTGTTCAACGGAGCCACAACGGGGACAGCAAGTCGCCTACCTGCGTTGACAGCTGTCCCCGGGGACACCGGAGGGACTGTGGCTATGCACACTTCGCGGTTCATTGACGATGATCACGCAGCTATACAACGGTGGGCAGAGGCTCTGGGAAGCATAATCGCGGCGACCGGCCGCTCGAACCGGCAGGCTGCACGTGATCTAGGATTTAGCAAAAGCGTCGTGAATCGATATATCAACGGCGAGAGAGTCACTGAAGACGCCTGGGTCCTGGCTACGAAGGCCATCGACCTCGCCCAGAAGGAAGGTCGAGAAGTACCTGTCGATCTGCAGGAGCTCGAAAGCACATACAAGAAGGCGGAAGCAGCGCATCGACGACGGCTTCGCACGAACGGGAAGCCGCCGACCGGCGAGGGTGACACCAGCGAACAAGCGGCACCCGACGTCAGGCCTAGTGACGACGAGCCGCTGGGAGATCCTCCACCGCGTCAGACATCATTCAGGCGACATAGAGTTGCTTACTCGATTGGCGCGGGCATCCTCGCTCTCGGCCTCGTTTACGGTGTGGTTTCCCATGCCGCCGACTGGTGGCCCTTTGAGCCACGGGTGTGGTACGCCAAAGTCGTTGGCACCTACTCCGCCGAACATAAGCGCCCGCTGGGTGTATTCAGATTCAGGAGCCCTGATATCCCAAAGGACACAGACCGCGTGTTTTATGACGAGGGTTCTGCCGTGCCGATCGTCTGCCAGGATCGTCGCCGTCGAGAGGTGACTGACCCGACAACCAAGCAATCATCGACGGTGTGGAACAGAACCTCGGATGGCTGGTGGATTCCCGACCTGTACACCGATCTGCCGAAGGTGCCAGGCGACACGCCGCCGCTCAGCATTCCAACCTGTTAGCCAGGGAGGATAATCGCCATGTGGGCCGAGGTTCAATGCACGTCGGCCCACCTGTCGCAGGCTTGACGAGCTCACCCTCGGCATCATCTCCGCTGCGCACCTGCAACCAGAACGCGACGCCCAGCTGCGAATCCTGGTGCGTGCGACCTCCAGCTATAGCTGACGGCTGAGGGGCGAAGAGAGCCGGACGAGATGAGGCCAAATCAGAGTGCGCCCGTCGGTCACGACCAGCGGAGTGGGGGCCACATCACGAAGTCCGAGTGGAGCCAAACCACCACCGGCGGGCGAGAGGTACGGGGATCTTGGTCAGTTCCTTGCTTCGCCTTCCGCGTCATGACGGCCCGGAGTCGCGGACGTCACTCCTTGCGCGCGAGTACCCCGTGCAGGATCGCCTGGGCGAGCGCCTCGGCTTGGTGCGCGGGCGAGAACAGGTCGGGGCAGGCCAGCCAGGTGGCGGCGACACCGTTGACCGCGGCGATGATCGCGATCGCGCCGGTCTCCGGCGGCACCACTTCACCGTGGCGGTCCACGCCGGCCGCCCTCAGCAAGGCGGCGAGCTGTTCAGCCCAGGCGTCCATGACCCGCCGCTTGTCCTTCAGCCCGACCTGAAGCTCGGGAAGCTCACTGCCCTGCATCGACATCGCAAACGTGGTGCGCAGGGCGAAGTTCTTCTCGAAGGCGGTGAAGAACGCCACGAGAAACCGGCGAATCCGCTCCTGAGGATCGGCATCGGTGTCCTCGAGGTGAGCCCAGACTGGGGCGGCCGCGGCGCCCCAGTTCTCGGCGATCGTGGCCAGGTAGAGCTCGGCCTTGTCGGTGAAGTGGTGATACACCGCGCCGCGGGTCAGGCCGGCCCGCGCCGCGATGCCGACCAGGGTGGCCGACGCGAATCCGCGTTCGGCGAATACCTCCAGCGCGGCCTCGAGCAGGGCTCGGCGTGTCTGGGCTGCCTCTTCGGCTGATCGTCGCACACCTCCATTATGGTATACATACACGTATGTATGATTACGGTTCGAGAGTGTCGATCCGCGATGTGAGGGTGTTCACCGGCGACACGGTCCTCCCCCACGCCCACGTGACCTTCGAGAACGGGCTGATCGTCACGGTCGCGACCCAGCCGTCGCCGGTCGCGGAGGACGCCGAGATCGTCGACGGCCGGGGACGGACCCTGCTGCCCGGCCTCATCGACGCCCACGCTCACGTCTTCCCGGGAAACCTGGAACAGGCAGCGGTCTTCGGGGTGACGACCGTGTTGGACCTGATGGCAGACCCAGCAGCGATCAACACCCTGCGCCGGCAAGCCGACCGCACGCCCACCATGGCCGACGTCAGAACTGCCGGCACGGCGGCGACTGTGCCCGGGGGCTACGGCTGGTACCTCGTCGAGATGGGCTACCTACCGCCGTTCCCCACCCTGACCGAACCCGCTCACGCCGAGGCGTTCATCGACGCCCGACTGTCGGAAGGCTCCGACTACATCAAGATCCTCATCGACGACGGTTCAACGACCGGAACACCCCTGCCCATGCTGGGCGAAGTCACCATGACCGCACTCGTCGATCACGCTCATGCACGTGACCGGCTCACCATTGCCCATGTCCTCAACGCCTCCGACGCCGTCAAGGCCGTCCACGCCGGTGTCGACGTGCTCGGTCACCTGTTCGTCGACCGCCCAGCCGACCCAGACCTGCCGCACCTCCTGGCCGAGCACGACACTGCGGTGATCCCCACCCTCGCCGTTCTCGACGGGCTGTTCGGCCGGCCGCACGCGTCGGAACTGCTTACCGACCACCGCATCGAGCCCTACCTCGACGACACGTCCCGACAGATGCTCAGCTTCGGCGCCATCCCCCTCAACCCCGAGGCCCGCTACAACCTCGACATACCCCATCACACCCTCAGCCTGCTCCGCGACGCCGGTGTCACCATCCTCGCCGGCAGCGACGCCTCCAACCCGGACACCGCCCACGGCGCCACCCTCCACCTCGAACTCGAACTACTCGTCCGCGCCGGTCTCACCCCCATCGAAGCCCTCGCCGCCGCCACCAGCGCACCAGCCGACCGATTCACCCTCGCCGACCGCGGCCGCATCGCACCCGGACTCCGCGCCGACCTACTCCTCGTCGACGGCGACCCCACCAGCACCATCACCAACACCCGCGACATCACCGCCATCTGGCGAAACGGCCAACGCATCGAACGGGCCCGTCAGCCTTCGCAAGCCACCCGACCGGGACTGTAACGCGAAAGGTGTTTCCGGTTTGTTGGAGGCGATCGTTCTGGGGAGGATGGGATGCGTCGCCGAAGCCGGTGGAGCGGGAGTTCGTGCGGCGGGTTAACGAGGGTGGCGTTGCCCGCACGGTGCGGGATACCGGCGCCGTCAGGGCGGTGGTGTGCTCGGGGTGAGCTGGTGACCGGGGCAGCTCGACCGTGGCGGTGGTGCTCAGGTCGTGTGCGTCGAGGACGAGTAGTTGGGATGCGTTGGCGCGCAAGTCGCTGACGATCGTCAGCAGGTAGCCGTCGTCCTCGCCGGTGGCGCCTGCGGCGGGGACGAAGACGGCTTCCCCGGCATGCCGGTCGGGCCCCGGCAGGTGCAGGTGCCGCTCGCCGGTGGTCGTGTTCAGTTTGACGATGGCGAACTCGTCGAGCCCCGATCCTGGGAAGGCCACCGAGTAACTGATCGCGGAGGGCAGGCCGGTGCGGTCGCCGTTGATGCTGGGGCCCCGCTGACCGGGGCGACCGGGTAGCCGGGCGCGCCGATCCACCACTTCCACGAGGTCGCCCAGGACGCCTGGTCGTAGGCGGGTCCTTCGAGGACGATCTTGCCGTCCGGCGTGTCGTAGGCGTTGGTGACGTGCAGCAGGGCGCGCTGGCTGACCGGGATCCAGGTCACGTACGGCGACGACTGGCAGGTCGAGGAACACGGCTTTGGTCGCGGTGATGGCGAAGTCGTGCATCAGGCTCGGGCCGCTGCCGTCGACCACCTGGCTGCGAGTGATGTGGCCCTCGGGCGAGGCGACGTAGTAGGTCAGGTGCGGCGGGAACGGCGAATAGCTGAAGAAGTGCAACTCGCCGGTCGCCGGGTCCTGCTTCGGGTGCGCGGTCATCGCCGAGGTGAGCTTGCCGTGGAAGTCGAACGGGCCGACAGTGTCGAGTTCGGGCGTGACCTCGTAGGGCAGGTTGGTCTCTTGGAGCGCGAGGAGCCGGCCGCCGTGCTCGATGATGTGGGTGCCCGCGACGCTGGCGGTGAGATCGATGCTGCCGTCTCCGCGCACGGGCCGGACCGAGGTCGGCTGCCCTGGGGCCCTGCACGATGAGCGCGTCGCCCCCGGTCTCCCTGCGCGGTAGTTGCCGCTTGCGCAAGCCGGCCAATAGCCGAGGTTATCCGGCTGTGCCCTCGACGTGTGCCTTGATCAGTTCCAGGCCGGGCTGGATTCGGGCCGGGTCTTCGACCGGGTGCGGGCCGGGCGGCTCGGCGGCCGGGATCAGCCGCTCGAACAGCCGACAGAACAGGGTCGTCCCGTCACCGAGGTCGAATGTGGTGAAGGTGGCGATCGCGTGCATCGCCGGGGCCAGGGAGCCGTCGTCGAGCACGTCCCTGCCGACCACCGTCCACAGCTTGCCGGGGACCCGCGCCACCACGGTGTAGAGCTTCGGCTTCTCGTTCAGCTCCGGCTGGATGGTTTCGAGCAGCACGTCGCCCATTTCGGCGGGGACGCCCTCCGTGCCGTGCCGCACCTCGGTACCGATGGCCATCGGCAGCCACTTCGGCAGGTTCGACCAGGTGGTCACCCAGTCGTACACCTCCTGTGCCGGACGATTGATGACGATGCGGTTTTCGACGAACCGGATGTTCAGGTTGTCCGGGATCTGGGGGACGTACAATTCCACTGACACAACTTCTCCTTTTCCGATCAGGCGCGGGATTTCCGGCGCGGGGAGTCTTTTCTCGATGTCCGGCGAAGGGTCATCTCACCGGCCGGCTGTTACCGTCCACAAGCGACAGTCTCCCGGCCAGGCCGCGGTCACCGGGAGGGAGCGTGCTGTCCGGTCATCAGCGCGGCGAGGTCGTCCGGCTCCAGGAACGACGGTGGCGGTGGCGGGCCCCAGCTGAACAGGCCCTGTACGCCCTCGAAGACCTCCGGGGTCCAGATCTCGTCCTCGGGGATGCAGTCCATGTCGGCGTAGTACTCGCTGAAGTTCCCCGCCGGATCCTTGAGGTACCAGAAGAAGTTGGATCCCGCGTGGTGCCTGCCGAGGCCCCAGACGTGCCGGTCGGGATTGCCCGCCAGCATCGCCGCGGCACCGCGTCCGACGTCGTCGATGTCGTCGACCTGCCAGGACGTGTGGTGCAGGAAGTTCACCGGCGCCGCGAGCGCCAGCACGTTGTGGTGATCGACCGAGCAGCGCATGAAGGCGCCTTTGTCCCCGATGTAGTCACTGACCTTGAAGCCGAGTCCCTCGGTGAAGAACCTCATGGTGGCTTCGAGATCGGTCGTGCCCACCACGCAGTGCCCGAGTTTCTTGGGCCGGATCGGGTCGGCGCGCAGCACTCCGGGCGCGCGGCCGAACCGCTCGATGCGGCCGGGCCCGTTGTAGGGGGTGGCCGGGACGGGCTGCTGCACGATCCTCGGCGCGATCTCGACGCGGACGGTGAAGCCCGAAACCGGCTCGATCGCGGTGACCGCGGTGCCGTCCGTGCCGCCAGCTACGCCGAGGCGGTCCAGCCGCGACGCGGTTCGCGCGACGTCGTCGACATCGTCGACCCCCACCCCGAGTTCGAGCAACTGGCGGTGAGGGGCGTGCCGGACCCGCAACTGCTCGCCGCCTTCGAGAGTGCTGAAGGCCCCGTCACCGAGGTGGGTGAGGCCGAAATCGGCGTAGTAGGCGATGGTTTCCGCGACGTTCGGGACGCCCATCGTGACCCGGGTAAGGCGGTGCATGCCCATGTCAGTCCTCCCGTGCGGCAACGAATGTCTGGCGCATCTCACCGATGCCTTCGATCCAGCTGACGAGCTGTTCACCGGGCCGCAGGAATCGTTTCGGCGTGCGGCCCATGCCCACGCCCGCGGGGGTCCCGGTGAAGATGAGGTCGCCCGGAAACAAGGTGATGGTCCGCGACAGCTCGGAAACCAGCCTGGCGACCGGGAAGATCAGCTCACGGGTGCGGCCGTCCTGCACCGTCTCGCCGTCGACCGAGCAGCCGAGCGCCAGGTCGTCCTGGTTCGCCAGTTCGTCCGGCGTGACCAGCCACGGCCCGACCGGCGCGAAGTTCGGGAACGACTTTCCCAGGCTGAACTGCGGGGCGGGACCGGCCAGTTGCGAGACGCGCTCGGAGAGGTCCTGCCCGATCGTCACCCCGGCGACGTGATCCCACGCCTCGGATTCCGCGATGTGGCTGGCGGTCCGGCCGATGACGGCGACGAGTTCCACCTCCCAGTCCACGTCGCCACCGGCCGGCAGCACGACCTCCGCGTCGGGGCCGGTCAGCGCGGAGACGAACTTGGTGAACGTCGGGGGAAGTCCGCCCGGTGCGTCGAAACCGGACTCGGCGGTGTGGGCGTCGTAGTTCAGGCCGATCGCGACGATCTGCCGCGGGGCCGGTGACGGCGAGCCCAGCTGCGCACGGGTGAAGACGACGCCGGGTCCGGCGGGCGGCTGTTCGGCCCACGCCCGGAACCCGTCCCAGTTCTCGTAGACAGACGCGAGGCCTGGGCCGAACTTGCCGCCTGACGCCGTTTCGACGTCGATTCCGGTGTCGTCGGCGGTCAGCAGCACCGCTCGTCCATCCACATTGGCCAGTCTCATGATCTTACCTTTCCGTTGACGGGAACACGCGCCACTGCACGTTCATCGCATCGCCACCAGGTCGCTGTGCGTGGCCGCCGACCGGTAGTCGGTGTAGGCGGAGAACGGTCGGGCGTCGAAGGTCGTTCGCGGGCATCGATGGCTCCTCGCGTAACTAGTGGATCTTGGGAGGATAGATTCGAAACTAACCCCGAACTTTCGAAAGTTCAAGAGGGATTCGTAAAGTGCTACGGTGTGCAGCATGACCAAGGGCGGCGGGGCGACTCGTACGGACGGCATCCACCAGGCGTTGCGCTCCGACATCCTCGCGGGTCGGCTGGTGCCGGGCGGGCGGCTCAAGTTCCCGGACCTGGCCGACCGCTACAAAGTGAGCGTCGGCGCTACCCGCGAGGCGCTGACGAGACTGGTCGCCGAAGGGCTGGTGGTGGCCAGGCCGCGTCAGGGCTACTCGGTGCGGCCGCTGTCCCATCAGGATCTGGCCGAGCTGACGCAAGCGCGGGCGGAGATCGAAGCACTGGTACTGGGGCTCTCGGTGCGGGAAGGCGACACGCGCTGGGAGGCCGATGCCGTTGCCGCGCACCACGTTCTGGAACGCACGCCCTACCGCGACCCGGCGGATTCGGACCGCCTGTCCGACGAGTGGTCGCAGGCACACGCGGCCTTCCACCACGCACTGCTGGCCGGGTGCGGTAACCAGCGGCTGCTCGACATGGCGCGGTCGTTGCGGCAGGAGGCCGAACTGTACCGGCAGTGGTCGGTGTCTTTGGGCAACGAACCCGGCCGCGACGTCGCCGCCGAGCATCGAGCGCTGCTCGACGCCGTTCTCGCGCGCGACGCTGACCACGCGCAGGAACTGCTGCGCGACCACATCGCACACACCGCCCAGCTGCTGATCAGCGGCGCGCCCGATCAATCCAACCGGGCCGAGTGAGTGGCCGAACACCGGGGCCGTGACGGAAGCGACCCCGGCGGCATATTGTCACCTCGACCGACCGGCTGCGGGGCTGGGGCGAATCCAGCCGGAATTGAATCATGTCGTGGCGATCCAGCGGACGCAGTTGGCACCCGCTGATTCCGACCACAGTCAAACAGCCTCATCTGCCGCTGAGCGGATATGATCGGTAGCTTCCGGGCTTCCTGTCACCATCGTCAGGTGAGCGCGAGGATAGATCAATACTGCGAAACCAGGACTCACAGAGAGTATGATCAGCCAATGATCGACGAACGCGGAGGGGTTCTCGGTAACCCACCATCGGAACGTGCGGTCTCGGCGGCCGGTGACCTGTTCGACGGAGTGTGTGGACTCGAATCTCTGAACTAGAAATGATCAAGGTAGAATGACTAGCGACGTGCCCGTAATCCTTGGGTGAGCGGTTACAAGCGTGTCTCATTTGGTGAGTCTCTTGTACTCGAACGTCCGCTTACAGGACTCGATCGACAGCAGAACAGGGAAGTCGCCACCTGGCACGATGTGGTCGGCACCGAAGGCTTCGCAGGCACACCGGAGAGCGGTTCGTCGAGCAGCACACCGAGTGCGTCAATAGAACGGCACGGGCGATCGCGATCCGCTGCCGCTGGCCCGCGGACAGCACCGAGCACGGCGTCGTACCCGTCGGGGCCAGCCCGGTGATGAACTCGTCGACCTCAACCGCGCGCGGTTGAGGTCGTCCCTGGTTCCGAGTTATCGAGCCGCCAGAACAACTCTCATACTTGTTGGCACCCAGGAGGTCCGTCGCCCTTTCAGCCTCATCCCACCCACTCCCCGCAGTGGGTCCCGGTATTCGACACACCACATGATCGATTGATCAAGAAGTAGGACCACATCGATGTCCACCCCCCTGAATAACTGTATCGGTTTCGTTCTATCCCGTTTCCAGTGATAGCTTCGTGTGCGCCATAAAATGACCAAGCGCTGCCACTCACATAGGTCTTACGTGTCCACATGGCGGCACACGCAGGCGAGTACCTGTGCTCGACCCGATAGCCGCGATAGATGAACTCCGAAACGGTTCGCCCGTCCCCGGCGCAACCCGTCGCCGCCGGGTCCTTATGGTTGCAGGACGAGCCGTGACATGCCGCCGTGATCTCGGCGCTGCCCTGCGGTTGGCTCGCCGTTGCGGCAGCCGGCGCAACCAGTCCTCCGAAGAAGACGGCGAGAGTGGCCAGCGATACTCGTACGTACTTGAACGCCATTGATCAATCTCCTCTTCAGTCACCGATCTTGAACAGTCCCGATCCAGGTTGAACGGTCCGGCAGACCCCCGGCTGTCACATGGCGACGAATGCCATGGCGTCGAAGGCGAGGTTCTTGCTGCCGTCGGCGTTCGTGTCCGGGACCAGGTTGCTCATCGACACCCGCGCGCCCCGGTACAGCGGGACCTCGCCCAAGACCACCCACTCGTTCTTGCCGCCGGTGTCCTGGCTGATCGTGAACGAGCGCGGGTTGTGCACGACTCCCTGTCCGTCAACGCCTGGGAAAACGACGTAGGTGACGGTCGATGTGCCGCCGTGGTCGGGCAGGTGTACCAGGATCCGGTAGCGGGTGCCGGGGAAGTCCGGCAGGTCGGGTGTCCACGTCCCGACCACTTGCCTGTGCTGGTAAAAGTACCTGCGGGGGTCGACAGTCGAGCGGACGTCGCTGTAGCTGTGGGTGAACCACATGTGCCCCATGTACGCCGCGCCGAGCTGGTGCAGGTCGACCTGGGCGTCGTAGTAGTACGGGTCGATGTTTCCGCCGAGCCGCAAGGTGAATTTGCCCATGCGGCGTTCGCCGGGACAATCGACGATGTTCACCGTCGAATCGGGAAGGTCGTCGACGACGATCGCGCCCGACCATGCTCCCCTGCATTCTGGTTGGTACTGGCGGACCATGGGTGGCTCGGCGTCCTGAGCGCCGTAGGTGACGTTCTCGGTTCCGCAGTTGAGCTGGCAGTTCGACCATGTGGTTGTGCCGTTCCACCAACAGACCGAGGTCTCCGCCGGACACGGGTTGGCAGCCGCCGGATCGCAGTGGTTCACCTGTCCGCAGAACTGTGTCCGCGGGGGGAGGTCCATGAAACCGGGCGTGCTCAGCGTCTTGACAGGAGGATAGGAACTGTTGCCGAAATAGGTGATCTGAGGTGTCTCCGCCCAGCCCATGATCTTCTCCGGATAGGACCACTCACCCGGACGAGCGGCGTCTTCATAGCTGTTTCGGAGGAACGGCGTGCGGTTGGCGGGATACCGCGGGTTGGCTGGATTGTTGTACCAGCCGACACCCCATGGGCTGCCGTCGCCGCGGTTGGGGTAAAACCCGCTGTTGTAGGTCCACACCGCGAGGAACCAGTTGACCACGTACTGGGAGTCACCGCCGTTGACCAGCATCCTCGCGTTTCCCAACTCGTTCCACTTGCTCGCCAGGATCTGCAGACCGGCCGCGATGTTCGCCGTGTAGTCGGTGGTGAGTACCGCCTGCTGGGTCGCGGTGAACCGGGTCTGGCCGACACGCATGCCGTCGGTGACTTGGGACAGGCCGTAGCCACAGTCGGCGTTGTCGTAGTTGATCAGGCCGTCACCAGCTTCGTTGCCGTAGTAGTCCCCGATCAGCGGGTTGCCGCCGTCGCCTGGCCGGGCACGCCACGTGGCCTGCCTGAAGTTGCTTTCCTGCGCCAGGATGGCGAGTTCGACCTGTGCGGGTACGGTGCCCCCGCCGTACAGCGCTGGTAGCGGGAACATGCCTTGTGGTGTGTATGCGGGCAGCCCGGTCTTGAGGTAGTTCGCTGGCCGCTGCACAGTGAGCGTGCGCTTCACAGCGCGGTCGGCCGCCCACTCGACCATCGCCGCGGTCGGTTGTAGCACTTGTCTCCTGATGTCGTTGCGTAGCACGGCGCATGTTGGAGTCGTGTAGTTACGGGCCTGCGGACCGACGACGGCGTCGAGAGGGTTCACAGCGGCACTCTTGGTCACCTCGACCTTGCCCGTCATGACGCGGCCACTGTGCGTTGCCTCCGCTGTGATGCCGACACGGCCCGCCGTGCCGACCTCCGACGGTGCGACTCCTGCCTTGACTGCGTACGCGATTTGGTCCGGCAGAACGCTCGTCGCGAGCAGATGGCCGTTGGTGGAGGCGGCACGCACTCGCTGCGAGCGAGCCAGCTTCCGCAGTCCCGGCGCCGCCTGGATGCGACTCGTTTCACCGACAATCAGCGACCGGCCACCGGACAAACCGAAGAGCTGCAACGCGTGCACGGGCGCGTCACCGAGAACCGCAAGGTGCCCATCGGAAAAACGCTGCGCCACAGCCCGTGTGCCGGAGACGGACAGCAGATCGATACCGTTGCTGGTCGCGTTGAGCGCGTATGGCTGTCCGGTCGGCTTGGCGACCTCCGCCAGCTTCCCGGCGTGGTCGACGCGGACAAGGGCACCCCCAGCGATTCCGTAGTCGCCGTCCGGTGCCGGGACAGGTGTGGTCAACTGCGCGGCGATCTTCCTCGTGGACACCACCTTGGCCTCGGCAGCGTCCACTCGGATCAGTTCGGTCTCCTGCTCGTCCGCACCGATCGACCTGGTGAGCAATGCGGTGTCGCCTGGCCCGCAGGCCGGGGAGAAGTACACCAGGGCAACGCGGCTCGTCACCATGCGCGCCGTCCCCTTGTCGATGTCGATGACCGCGGCGATGGCACCCGCGCGCATCAGCTTGGGTTTGTTGGTCGCCATCGACGGGGCGAACACGGCAACGGCGTAACGACCCGACCCGGTCACACACGTGTGACCGGTCCACAAGCCCAGGTCCAACGCGGGAATGTGCAACGTGGCCAGCGCCGACCACTGGTACGCGTCGCGTTCTCTGGCGGCGAACACGTGAAAGCCTCCGGCATCGCCGACGCCGGTCACGAGCACGTCAGTCGACCGCCGCCAATCCTTGTCGAGTACCTCGTCTGGCTGTGCGAACTTGACTTGACCGCCCGCCGGGGGTTTCGCGGGCTCGGCCGCCGACTGGACTGGTGAAACCAGGCCGCACAACGCGATCAAAGCCGTTGCCACGATGGTGCGGGGATGCATGAGTTCTCCGTTCCTGGTCAGAACCAGCGGGTGCAACTGCCTGAGAGGCCGTCGCCCGTCCCTTGTGGATCCGGGTCGCCGTGCAGGCCCGAGAAGCACCCTTTGACCGAGTCGTTCCAGCTCCACATCGCGGTGCGGTACCGCACGCCGATGTCAAGCACCTCGACCTCGTGCGCGGTGGTCGGCCCGCCGAACTGCGGTTCGCGCCAGTTGGTCAGGTACCACACGAAATGATCGTTGCCTGTCACCACGAGCTCAGCCCAGGCCGAACGGCACGTGGGAGAGTAGAAGTAGTTCAGTTCCGTATAACTGCCTTCGGCCTGGCTGGTTACCTGCTGGAGCAGCATCCGGCCGGGTTGGCAGCCCATCGGGTCGGGATCCTTGCCCGCACACCCGTCCCACGTACAGCCGACCAGTGGAGCCGGTGCGCTGAGTGACCTGTCCCGGTCCTCCGCTGCGGCGGACGCGGACGTCAACTGAATGATGATGAGCACGATGGCCGGACTTATCGCTTTGAACAGGGATCTCGTTTTCATACCTGCCTACTTCGCTGCCGTGACGATCGCTTTGGTGTCATCGAACGGTGTTCTTCCCTCGCGCCGACATCTGCACCGACGCTCGGACTGTTCGGGAGAGCCTCGTGTCAACGTCGATTCGGTTGATGCTTCCAGCGTGTGTTGGTGAGGTTGTCCGGGTACAGCGGGCGCCTGTCGCCTGATGTGGCTGCCGACAGGCGACGCCTGGTAGTTGCACGGATGACGAAGCAGACTAATTGGCATGCAGACAGGCGACAGGGAGGATCATGAAAAAACTCATACCGCTCATAGCCGCGCTCATCGTCTTGCTCACAGCATCAGTCACCGCGGCGTCGGCCAACTCGACCATAGGCCCATGGAGAAGAGCGACTGCGCGACCGCTCCGTGCGTGAAGTGCTTCCCCGGCTGAATGCCGCGCTCCGCACGCCGATCCCCTAGTTGCTCGCTTGCTACCCGCGCCCGTCGATGACAGCCTCGACATTGCCGATTCGGATGTCAGGGGGAGATGGAGTGTCCGATGCGATCATTTTCCAGCGGCAATTCGAAGCGCTGTGCGCGAACGTCGAGGACTTCATCCGCGGGAAGTCGGAGGTAGTGCGGCTGGCGCTGGTATGTCTGCTCGCCGAAGGGCACCTGTTGATCGAGGACGTTCCCGGCGTCGCGAAGACGTCACTGGCCAAGGCGATCTCACGATCGATCGCGGGCGCGGAGGTGAAGCGGATCCAGTTCACCCCTGACCTGCTGCCGTCCGATGTGACCGGCGTCCAGGTGTACGACCAGGGCCGGGCGAAATTCGAATTCCGACAAGGCCCGGTGTTCACCAACATCCTGCTGGCGGACGAGATCAACCGCGCCTCACCGAAGACCCAGTCGGCGTTGCTTGAGGTGATGGCGGAAAGACAGGTCACGGTGGACGGCCGCCCGACGCCCGTGCCGCAGCCATTTCTGTGTATCGCCACCCAGAACCCCATCGAACACCACGGCACCTACGCACTCCCGGAAGCCCAATTGGACCGGTTCATGATGCGGATCGGCATCGGCTACCCGGACGACCTGGCCGACGAAGTGAGCATCCTGGAATACGGGGTCACACGGCGACGTGCCGAGGAACTTCAATCCGTGATGGAAGTCGACGATCTACGCCAGATGATCCGGGCCGTGCGGGAGCAGCAGGTCGCGGACAGCATCCGGGAATACATCGCCGTGCTGGCGCGGGCCACCCGGACACATCCCGACGTCGAACTGGGAGTCAGCCCCCGTGGCGGTATGGCGCTGGTCGCGGCGGCACAGGCTTACGCGATGTCCGCGGGGAGATCCTTCGTGACAGCGGATGACGTCAAGGCAGTGGCCAGTCCGGTGTTGAATCACCGGTTGCTGCTCACGCCGGAGGCACGGATTCAGCAACGGACGCCCGAGTCGATCCTGGCGGATGTCACGGGAACCGCGCCGGTGCCGGTAGGACGGTGAGGTGTGGTGACCAGAAGCGGGGTAGCGATGGTGTGTGCCGCGGCCGCATTGGTGCTTGCCGGGATGTGGGCGGGTTACCCGGAACTGGTCACGCTGGGTTTCACCGCTCTGGCCTGCCTGCTGACCGCGACGGCCTGGATGCTGACCCGGCTCCGGTTGACCGCGAGCCGGGAGATCAGTCCTCGGCGCGTGTTCGAAGGCAGCGTTGCCCAGGCGGTGTTGACCGTGACCAACGCGGGCCGACGCCAGACCCCGCCGTTGCTGGTCACCGAAACCGTCAGTGGGAGCCGCACCACAGTACGGATACCGGCGCTGGCCCGTGGCCACAGCTGTACGGTGGGCTACCCGCTGCCGACGGCTCGGCGTGGCCGTCATCTGATTCCGCCGCTGGAGTTGGGCCAGTCGGATCCGCTCCGGCTGCTGCGCCGTGGCCATGCGTGTGGCGAGCCGTTGGTCATGCACGTCTACCCGCGCGTTCATCTCCTCGTCCCTGTCGTATCCGGTGGTTCTCAGGACTCGGAAGGACCAACGGCCAGCAGCGCACCGCCGGGCGGGGTGGCTTTCCACAGCTTGCGTGAGTACGTGCCCGGGGACGACTGGCGACTGATTCACTGGGGGGCGACGGCTCGCACTGGCACGGTGCTGGCTCGCCACCTGGTGGTGCCCGACGAACCGCGGCAGCTGGTCGTGCTCGACACCAGCACCGCACCGTACACCGGGGCCGCGTTCGAGGACGCGGTGCGCGTGGCCGCCTCATTCTGTGTGGCCGCTGAACGCGCGAACCTCCTCGCACAGCTGCGGGCGACCGGTGAGTCCGGAGTGGGCAGTCTGGGAACGGGACGGGAATGGCGAGGTGAGCTCACCGCCGCGCTGGAATACCTATCCGCTGTAGACAGTGGTGCGAACCGAGGCCTTGCGGTCCTTTCCGACACGGTCCGGGATGTGGTCTCCGTCGGCCAGGGCGTCGCGCTGGTGGTGGTCACCGGCCGAGTGAACGCCCAACAGGCGGAACTGCTGACCTTGCTACGTCCCCGGTTTCTTTCGGTCAGCCTGGCGCAGATCATCACGCCGGAGTCCGGCCCGACGGTCAGGCCGCGCGGTGTGCTCGCGGTCGCCGCACCGACCAGCGCGCAGTTCGCCGCATCGTGGAACCAGTTGGTGTTGCGATGACCGTGACGTCGCGAAGACTCTCGGGCATGGCGCTGGCTGAGGTAGCGCTGGTGGTGGCGGCGGCCGCGGCTGGCTGCCTGCTGTACAGCGGGTTCTTCGCCACCCTCGACTACCTGCCAGTGCTGGGTCTGGCTTGCCTCGCCGCTGGTGTGACAGCCACCGTGGCCGCCGCGCGCCGCTGGCGTACCTGGTCCACTCTGCTGCTGGCGGTTGCGGGATGTGGCCTTGTCGCCACGTACGGAGCGTTTGGCGACACCGTCGAGAACGGGCTGCCGACCGCCCAGACCGGCTCCGCGATCCTCGCCGGTTCGCGCAACGGATGGCACCGCATGATCACCGTGGCGGTGCCCGCTGACGTGTGGGGCGACCTGTTGGTGATGCCGATACTGGTGGCATGGGTGGCAGTGTTCTTGGCGGTCACGCTCACTCTTCGAACCAAGGGCATCCTGGCACCCGTGCCCCCGCCGCTGGGGGCGTTCCTGTTCGCCCTGGTGGTGGTTGGCAACCAACGTGGCGGGCACACCACCGCCACCGTGGTGTTCTTGACCGCTGCCTTGTGTCTGATCGCGGTCCGCGCTCACCGGATCAACAACAGCGACAAGGTGCGTATCGGCCGGCAACGATCCCGGCCGATACGCACCGTCATCGCCGCAGGCCTGGCGGTAGCGGTCAGCGCACTGGTCGGCATCGTCGGCGCGCACGCCCTGCCGCTGAGTTCCGGCCGGCCGCGCTTCGACCCTCGCACGCTCTACCTGCCCCCGATCACGTTCACCGACACCATCACTCCCCTTGCCCGGCTGAAACCCCAACTGACCGAGCGCCCTCCTCGCACCTTGTTCGCCGTGCGGATCGACCAGGAGGCTGCCACGCTCGTCGACCGAGTACGGACCACAGTGCTGGATGTCTTCGACGGCACCACATGGACCTCAATGGAGACCTACCACGTGGCGGGAAGCCATCTCGCCGTCGATCCTGCCCTGCACAACGCCCAGCCGGTAACGGCCCGCATTGAGCTGATGGATTTCGCCGGACCGCACCTGCCGGTCCTCGGCTGGCCGTCCCGGCTGACCGCTGCCCAGCACACAGGACAGTTCGGCTTCAACGCAACCGCGGGCGTTGTGGTCAGCACCGCGTCCGTCGTACGTGGACTGCGCTACGACCTCGCCGGTCAGATCAGCAGCCGCGACGGCGGGTTGCCACTGGCATCGCCCAGCACCATCACACCGGAACACGCATACGCCCGGACGCTGTCCGCCAATCCCCCGGTGCTGTTACCTGAATTGGCCAACCGACTCGTGGCCGCCCGTCCCACCCCGTACAGCAAACTGACAGCGCTGGAACGCTACCTGCATTCCCTTCCCTACAACCTGTCCGGGTCACCACCGGGGCATTCCTACGCTGCCATCATCCGCCTGCTCACCGGTAAGAGCACGGGGTACGCCGAACAGCACGCGACGGCGTTCACCGTGCTCGCCCGTTCATTGGGTTTCCCAGCCAGAGTCGCGGTCGGCTACCGCCTGCGCAACTTCCACGGCGGCGCATACAACGTCACGACCGCCGATGCCCACGCCTGGCCCGAGGTGCACTTCACAGGCTACGGATGGGTACCGTTCGAACCCACGGACACCAGCGACAGCAGCCCACCCCCGCCGGTGCCGCCACCCGAGATCCCCCGCGTGGTACCGCCGCAGTCCACCTCACAACCCGCTGCCCAGTCGGGAAACCCGGGACCCACCGCCTCGTCACAAGCTCCACGCGACAACCAGTCCGGTTTCGGCTGGACCGGCATCCTGCACGACTCGGTGAGCGCCCTGATCGCGGTGGCGGTGCTGATCGTGCTCACTGCCGGAGCAATCACGGCCGTGAAAGCGGGACGCCGCAGACACAGACGCCACGCTTCCGACCATGCGACATGTGTGCTTGGCGCGTGGCATGAACTGGTCGATCGTCTGACAGAACGCGGCATCGCACTGCCCGTCTCGCTGACCGCGCGGGAAGTGATCGACCACGTCCGCATGACGCTGGGCACCGCCACGCATCCGATCGCGGCCATCGCGCCACTGGTCACGACGGCTGTCTTCGCACCCGAGCACCTCGGTCAACGTGAAGCCGAACGGGCCTGGCACCTGGTGGACCAACTGCGCACCATGCTTTACCCCCGACGCGTGTCGGTCACCCGGCTCCGTGCCGCGGTGCACCCGCGTCCACTGTGGACCAGTTGGCTGGCCGAGCGTCAACGGCGACGGGCCCGGCAGAGCCTGGAAATGGGACGGTACCGATGAAGCACCGGAATCCGCGGACGCGGTACATCCGCATCCTCGCCACCCTCGCTGTCGTCGCTGTGGCCGCCACGGTGCTTCTGGCCACAGGCCACGGGCATCGCGCCTCCCACGTGCGAATGCATCCCGGTACCGCGTGGCTGGCCTCAGTCCAGACCGGGCAAGCCACACTCGTGGACGGCATGACGGGGGAGGTGGTCAGCCAGGCACAGGTCGCCGCACCAGGCAGTCCCCTGAGCATCACCCAGCATGGCACTAACGCGTATGTCCTCAACCACGCCACCGGCACACTGCAACGCATCGACGGCACCACCGAACAAATCTCCTCACCGGCATCCTTGCTCCCCGCGGCGAGCGACAATCTTGCTCTTGCCGTGGCACCCAACACGCTCTACGCGGTGGATACCCACAGCGGAACGGTCGCCGCAGCCGATCCCCACACCCTGGCACCACGGGATACACCACAACTCCTGGCCGCCCACATCGCCGCGGACGGTCTCGCCGTGGATGACCGCGATCGCCTGTGGACGATCGATCACCACACCGGCGAACTGGCCTGGCTGACCGGACGACAGCGGCGAACCCGCCCCTCAGCCACGGGGACCGGCGCCCCTCGCCTGACCGTCACGCTCCACCAGCCAGCGTTGGTCGACCCGGCCCGTGGCATCGCCGAACTCCTCGACCCGGACACCGGCACCGTCACCCGGACCGCCCAGCCGAACATCCAGCCCAGTGACACGCTGGCCGTCAGCGGCTCTCCCGATCGCTCGAGACTCCTGCTCGCGATCGGCACTCGCGGTACCTTCAACGTGTGCGCTTTCGACACCACTTCCTGCGGCACACCGGTCACCATCGGAGCGCCTGGCGATGATCTGGGTGCACCGGTCGAAGCGTCCGAGCATGCCGTCGTGCCCAACTACTCCACCGGACAAGTCACGATCATCGACCTCGCCACCACGCGCGTCGTCGCTCAACGACAGCTTTTCGACCAGCCGGGCCGGTTCGAACTTCTGACCCGCGACGGCATCGTCTTCTTCAACGACCCGAACAGCAACCGGGCCGGAGTGCTCGACCTGGCAGGCAGCGTCCGGACCATTACGAAACACAACCAACCACGCACCGACAGCGGCGTCTCCGACGTCCAGGATGGCGACGGACCGTCCCAGCCCAACCATGACTCCACCATTCCGGGATTGGCGGTTCTGACTGGCATTGAACGAAAGCCAGTATCGGAAACTCCACGACGGACGGATGGATCCACCCGGACGCCACCCGCCGAGAAGCTGCCGTCTCCCGCGCCGACCGTGTCTATTGTGGTCAAACCGCGTGGCTACGGGTACGTCGGTGACGAGTTCGAGTTGGCCCTTGTCGTCCGACCGGCAACCAGCCTCGCCGGAACCCGCTGGTGGTTCGGCGACGGGGCCGAGGCCACTGGTACTTCCGTTCGCCATCGCTGGTCCCGGCCCGGCACTTTCCGCGTCCGCGCCGCTGCCGTCCTCGCCGCAGGAGGACAACCGTCGATCACCGAGACCAGGGTGATCGTGGACCCGGCAGGTACACCCCCACGTATCACCCACCTTGACATTCAGCGCCCCACCCCCGTGGTCGGGGAAAGAGTGCGTTTCAGCGCCGACGTCACCGCAAACCCCGACACGTGGATCTGGACCATCACCAGGCCAGGTCAGGCCGTTCCTGAAACCACCAGTCACACTGCCCAGTTCCGCCACACCTTCCTCACGCCAGGCACATACACCGTCACTCTCGCCATCGCCATCGGCACCAACACCGCAAACCTCTCCCAAAACATCACCGTCACAAAAGGAGAAGTCAAAGCATGGGGAAACAAAGCCAATGGTGTGACATCGGTACCGCCGGAGGCCACCAGCGGTGTGACCGCCATCGACGCAGGCGGCAACCATAGCGTGGCACTGAAGGCGGACGGATCAGTCATCGCCTGGGGATACGAATCCGATGGTCAATCATCGGTACCGCCGGAGGCCACCAGCGGTGTAACCGCCATCGACGCAGGCGGCAACCACAGTTTGGCACTGAAGGCGGACGGATCAGTCATCGCCTGGGGGAACAACGTCTTTGGTCAGGTGTCCGTGCCACCACAGGCCGCCAGCGGCGTGACCGCCATATCCGCAGGACCCTGGCACAGTCTGGCATTGAAAGCGGACGGTTCAGTCATCGCCTGGGGAAACAACGACGAAGGCCAAGTGTCCGTGCCACCACAGGCCGCCAGCGACGTAGCCGCCATCGACGCAGGCGGCAACCACAGTTTGGCACTGAAGGCGGACGGATCAGTCATCGCCTGGGGAAACAACGACGAAGGCCAAGTGTCCGTGCCACCACAGGCCGCCAGCGGCGTAACCGCCATATCAGCCGAAGGCCCACACAGTTTGGCGTTGAAGGCGGACGGTTCCATCATTGCCTGGGGATACAACCAATACGGTCAGATATCCGTGCCGCCGCAGGCCGCCAGTGGCGTAACCGCCATCTCCGCAGGCGTCTTACACAGTTTGGCGTTGAAGGCGGACGGTTCCATCGTTGCTTGGGGAGCCGACTTCGACGGTCAGATATCCGTACCACCAGAGGCCGCCGACGGCATAACCGCCATCTCCGCCGGGGGCTCCCACAGCTTGGCATACTAGACAAGTCAAGGGTCAGGGATAACGTGCACGAACAGAATGCCGCAACTCGCACCACACCTCAGCGACCCGATCGGAGTTACCGCCGAACGCCCCATGCTGGAGGAGTGCGGAGTTCGGCGCCAATCGCACAACATTACGCTGATGCACGGCGGTGCTGCCCTTCGCCAATTGCTCAGCGAATGTTCCCAGCGAGGAGAACGGCCCTTCGTGCAACTCCAGCAGACTACGCACGTACTCGTAGTCCTCAAAGGACAATTCAAACTCGCGGTCGTGAAGAACGTTGAAAAACACCGGGTCGAGCACGTCACGTAGGTGCGCGCTCAACGCCTGACCAGGGGACGCGCCGCGCCATTTTGGCAAAGCCGCGCCATTTCGAGGATCGATCACGTGCCGCAGCGCGAGCGCTCGAATCACCGGTACCGGCCTGCCATTCGTTCCACTGGTCGTGGTCTGACAGAGCAGCCGATACACGAGATCTTCCCGAGCCGCGGCCATCCCGGCGACACCGACCGTGTAGACCAGCAGCAATGCGGGATAAGCCTCGGCCGCTACCCGTGCCTCCTGTGCGTCCGATGGTGGCGGCGTGTCCCGCCGGTTCAGTACCCGGTTCGCGATGGCGATCCAGAGATCGTCGTGTTCACGAGCGCCGGAACAGACGCCGACGGCAACCAATCGCAGCAGTGGCGCCATGTCCCGCTCGTATGAGGTGAGTCGTTCCTCCAGAGCCGCTGGGAGGTCGCTGTCCTCCATATGACGTGTGATGGCCGGATACCGGGCGTCGCCGAGCGCGTCGAGTGCCTGTGTTGCCGTGACATGGACCAAGTCGTGGACGGCGATCTGACCGGAAGAATCGGCCAGTGCCTGGCGGAGTTCCGTGACCATGCTCCGCAGTTCACCGTCAGCTCCACGAGGCCGTCGGGCGGGCGGATGCGGAACTCCCGGATCAGGCAGATGTACGCGCTCGGTCGTACGGTGTCGCGTCGGTAGGGCCGCGCCCGTGGGCGTGGCCAACGAAGGTGCGACATTGAGAAGTTCGTCCACCAACCTGGTGAGGTCGAGGTCGCCGCTTCGGTGGTGCATGCGCAGGTACTGGCAGCGGGCCACCGGAGCGAGGCAATCGGGTAGGTCTGTCTCGCGAAGCGGGCCAATACCGTCAAGTAGCACGGGAATGACGCGGATGCCGAGGCAGAACGCTTCGTTGATCTCGCGGCGCACCCAGTCGTCGGGCTTGTCCAGTCGACGAACGCCCTCGCGATCCACGGCAGTGATCCAACGAGGGCCGATCATCGCCAACAACACCTCACACCGCTGCAGGCGCGCCAATATCTCCTGCGGGAACTCTTCGCCCAACCGGATCGACTGGCTGGCATAAAAGACCTGGTCGGCGCCGAATCGGGTGCTCAACTCCCGGCTGACCAAGGCGGCTGCCCAATCCCCGTCACCAGTCCGGTAATTGACGAACAACCCAGGCACCCGTCAAACCCCTTCCCGCACTCTGCGCAGAACCAGCCTCATCACATGGCAACCAGTTCCCGTGGGGCCGCAGCACGCGACCATCGGTAGCAGTCAGCGCTGTCCAACGCTGCCGTGACCCGACACTAATGACCCAGACCATACTCAATTTACAAGGCAGTAGTCGGCTGAGCTGGGATTCACACCGAGAGGCCGGACTGCACGGCGTGACGGATTCGTGTCGGGTCTGCGAGGGTCGTGACATCGGTCAGCGGGTCGCCGTCCACGACCACTAGGTCGGCCACCGCGCCGGTGCGCAGAGTGCCGATCTCACCGGACATGCCCAGCAGGTCGGCTGCGGCGCTGGTCGCCGAGCGGATGACGTCGAGCGGGGCCCTGGATCTCAGCGCGGATGCGGAACTCCTCGTTCTGGTGGCGGTGCATGCCACCGAGCAGGTCGGTGCCGTAGACGATCCGCACGCCTGCCCGGTGTGCGCGTCCACGGTGGGACCGGTCGACGTGCCCGAGCTCGGCCTTGACGAGCCACATCCGCTGATCGTCGACTTCTACGAGTCGCTGAAGCACTCGGCGCAGTCGCAGTTCTACGAGCCGTCCGACTGGCAGTTCGCCAGGTTCACACTGCACTTCGCCGACCAGGATGACCGCCGACCAGGTCCGCGCGGAGATCCGCCAAGAATCCGGCGGACGGGACCACGAGGTGTCCGCATGGCCGCTGATGATCTCGCACGAGAACGGGGAAACGGAGGATGACAAGAGGCTGTACGTCGTAGTCAGACCGGACGGCAGCAAGGGCCAGCGCTACGAGGCGGACCTCGAAGACTTCCGCGCGAATAACCACGTCTTCACCGACACCGACAACATCTCGCTCGACAACACCTTCCCCAACTACCACCCGCCCGAGGGCGTCGCTACAGTCATTCGTCCGCCAATTAAGCACGATGCCATCTGGGGAGTCCATGGCGGGAACAAGAGGACACCGTGACGGTTGACCATCAGGGCAGCTTGGCGGTGAGCAGTCGCAGGCCCTGTTCGAAGAGTTCGGTCAGATCCGTTCCCGTCAGGTGATCTCGGGCTTCGGCGAGATGTGGGTATTCGCCGTCCCGGATCGCCTTGTGCAGGTGCTCGATGCCGGCGGGTAGGTCCGGGCCGGACTGGATCGCCGCTTGTTCCTCGAGGGTGTGGCCTGTCGCGAAGTGCAGGATCAGGAGCGCGGTCCGCATCGCCGCCGCGGCGTCGAGCCCGGTCTCCCGTAGGGCGCCGTTGAGGGCTTCGGCGAATCCCAGGGTGTTCGGTCCGATGGCGTGCGTGCCCGCGTAGACCCGAGCTCCGTCGCGATAGGACAGGAGAGCTGTGCGCAGGCTTCTTGCGAGGGCCCATACCCGTTCACGCGGTTGAGCGATTCCTTCGGCCGCGTCACGGCAGCCGCTGAGCATCGCCTCGGCCATGGCGGTCAGCAACGCCCGCTTGGTGGGGAAGTAGCCGTAGAGCGTGCCCACTTGGACTCCGACCGCGGTGGCCAGTTTGCGCATGGTGAGCCCGTCAAGGCCCACTTCGTCGAGCAGGCGGAGTGCGGCGGCGGTGACATGGGCCTGGTCGGCGGCTGGCGGCCGTCCTCGGGTGCGGGGCTGGTGCGCGGTCATGTTCGGGCGATTTTAGCAGCGTGTTTGACAGCCTCGCGGTTGCTCAGGATACTGGCGACTATTAAATGAACGTTGTTCGAGAATTCGAGGAGGCGACTGTGGACACCGATGTCGTGATCAGCGGAGCGGGCCCGGAAACGCCCGAGCGTGCGGCGGTGCGGCCATGACCGATCCCGAGTACCTGACGCCCGCGGGTCTGTTCCACGTTCCCGGGGCCTTCACCCCCGTCGTGCTCGTCCGCGGCGCCGACCTCGTCTTCCTTTCCGGACAGGTCGCCTGGGACGAGCACGGGAACCTGTGTGGAACGGACCACCTGACCCAGATGCAGCGGATCGCCCAGAACCTCGACACCGCGCTCGCGGCCGTCGGCTGCGGACGCGAGCACATCATCAAGGAAACCGTGTACGTCGTGGACCACCGCCCCCAGCTGATCGCCGGGCTCTTCTCGGCACTGCGCCAAGGGGTGTCCGCCGCTCCGGCGAGCACCCTGGTCGGGGTCGCCGCGCTGTTCGACCCCGACGTACTGGTCGAGGTCGACATCGTCGCGAAGGTGCCCGCCTGATGAGCCGTTACGTCGTGGTGCACGGATCGTGGTGCGGCGGCTGGGTGTGGGACCGGATCGCGGCACGGCTGTCCGAACAAGGACACACCGTTGTCGCACCCACGCTCACCGGCCCGGACGACGCCGCGGACCACGGCTTGCTGCGGCACATCGACGAAGTCGGCCGACTGCTCGACGACCAGGCGATCCTCGTCGGCCACAGCTACGGGGGCATGGTTGTCGCCGGTGTCGCGGACGCGCGTCCGCGACAGGTCCTCGAAGCGATCTACCTCGACGCATTCCTTCCCTCGCCCGGCGAGTCCGCGTTCGACCTGATGCCGATGATCCGACCGCTGTTCACCGACGCGGCGGTGTCCCACGACCCGGCCGGGAGGACCGTACCTCCGTTCGGGCTCGACGTCCTCGGATTCACCGACCCCTACGTGGTTTCCCGGCTGCGGCCGATCGGCATGAGCACCCACGAGGAACCACTGCCGTCGGCCGAGAACGACGACGAGCGACCACCAAGCCGCTACATCCTCTGCGGCGACCGCTCTCCCTTCGCCCCCATGGCCAACCGTGCTCGGGAGCAGGGAGCGGAGTGTACGACCATCGCGACAGACCACTTAGGACTATGGTCGGTGGCCGCCGACGTGTGCGCGGCCATCACCGGAAACGGGCGGCGGACACCATGACTGTCGACATCGAACGAGCGATCACCGAACGAGCGTGGACCGACAGCCGGTACCGGGACCTCCTGCGCACCGACATGTCCGCGCTCCGACACAGGTCGATCTGGTTGACGCGCGGTCGCGCGGATTCCCCGTCGCGCAGCGGAGGAATCAGGTAGTAGAGGGTGTCGCGCGAACTGGGCCGTCTCGGCCACAAGATCGCCGCATCGACGGTGTGGGAGATCCTGAACACAGCAGGCATCGGTCCTGCTCCGCGCCGAGCCGGGCTTACGTGGAAACAGTTGACACAACAGGCGCGCAACCTCACAGCCGATGTCAGTGGAGACCTGGATGCACTTCGATTCCCACTCCGCGACCGCGACACGAACGGGTCATCAGAACCCTCCGCAACGAAGTCTGCGACCACATTCTTATCCTCAACGAGGCACACGCCCGACAGGCCCTCGCCGAGTACCAGCGGCACTACAACCAACACCGTACTCGCCGAGGTGATCGGGTGTCGCGGGCCTCGGAAGCCTCTACTTGGCGGCATCATCGGCAGCGCGATCGCGTACTACCTCGCTCGGCGTGGGTTACGGGCGTCTGCCCGCCGTCCTGCAGCCGTGAGGATGCGGTCGAACCCGGCCGGTGTTGTGGTGGCTGGGCACAAGATCGGTGTGCATCCGGCAGCGGTGTAGGCGTCCAGGCCTTCCTCGATCCGCGGGGCGTCTCCGATCACCATGATCTCGTCGAGCAGGCGGTCGGAGATGCCACGGGCGTAGTCGGCGTGCGTGAATCCCTGGGCGGCGAAGTAGCGCTGGTAATAAGGGATCATCGCGTACGATTAAAGGTTGACCTTCGCCTGTGCGCGGTCCTCATCGGACCGAACCAGGACGACCGCGCGGATCGGGAAGTCCGCCGAGGACTTCCCGAACTCCGCACAGGCCTGCCTGACTGCTGGGACCACGGTGTCCCGCACGTAACGCGACGAGCACAACCACAGCAGCAGCCCGTCGCCGAGTTCCACCGCCAGTCTGATCATCTTCGCGCGCATTCCGGCGAGGTAGACGGGCACGTCATGCTCCAGTGGCGCGTCGTACCGGATCCGCGCGGTGAAATGCTTTCCCTCGAACTCGACGCTGCCTTCCCGCAACAACGTCCGCACGATGGTCGCGTACTCTCGCACCACACACAGCGGCGGCCCCTGGGCGCAGCCCAGCATGTAGTCATTGACGAATGGGTTGCTCAGGCCCAGCCCCAACATGAACCGACCGTCGGACAGCTCGGCCATGGTGGCGGCCAGCTGCGCGGTGGCCACCGGATGGCGCAGGTACATCGGCAAAATCGCGGTACCGACTCGGGCGCTCGGTGCGGTGTGCAGGAATTCCGCCGCCAGGATCGAGCTGTCCCGTTCCTGCGGCAGCTGTTCCAGCCACAGTTCGTTCGTCCCAGCCGCCCTGGCCACCTGGATTCGGTCTCGAACTTCCCGCAAGGGCAGGGAATTGGCCGCGACCATCGCACTGGAACTCGCCGGGCAGCCAATTTTCTTCGCCAGTTGCCGAATGTTGTAGTCAAGCCCTCGTGACGTGAGGCTGAGCCGTCTTGCTATTTCCGCGTTGGTCGCACCGAAGGCTCGCAACTCAAGGAGGCGCGCTTCCCTGTCGGTGAGGATCGGGCGATCCGCTGCGGCACGATTGCCTGTAACGGGAGACACGACCCCCAGCACCGAGGCCTCGTCACAGCTATCCGAAAGTGGCAATGTCGTCACAGCGACTTTGGTCAACGCCTCATCAACACACCTCAGGAACCCTGTCCGCCGAAGCCAACTGTCAAGGAGTCGACCAGCGCGGAATCGTCGCATATGAGAAAATCTGCCATCCGCCGACCGCGAACACCGTTGATATCGACACCAAGCAATCTGAGAAGCTCCGGATTACCTTCCAATATTCGACCTCGCCGATCTGTCACATACATGGCAATCGAAACGTCGTCGAACGTGATGGAGTACTTCATGCCAAAGCCGTACTGTCAACTCTACCTCCGCAGTGCACGGCGACACCCACAACCGCATCGCACCCGGCAGCTCGTCGTGTCGGCGATGGCTGCGAGAGACATTCCCATCTCGGTCGCGAGCAGGGCCGCCGCTGGCACGAACGGCTTCACGGCCGGCCTGCCGTACCAAACAGTGTTCGCATACACGGACGGTGTCCCACCCCGACTGCGATTGTCCGCAGCCCGAACGTCGACGAGAGTCCGAAGGCCACCTTCGGCTGTCCGCGGTCTCGTCGTGGAGGCCGCGGGCCAGCCGAGTGGAGCTGTCTCACTTCACCTGTACCACCCAGCAGACAGCGCGTTCGTCGAGTTCGGGCACCAGTTGAAAGACGCCATCAGTCACGTCCTCGCAGAACTCCCGACGAGCACCTGACGACCATCCGGCGTGCCGCAGCGCAGGCGGGTCCGTCCGCCGCGTGGCGGTAGGGATGATGGCGCTGCCGCCGTTCAGCCGCTACCGCCACGACGTCCGAACAAGTCATCAACGCTGTTGCTTGCGGATCCCGAGGTTCAGTTCTTTGAGCCGGGCGTCGTCGACGACGTTCGGCGCGCCCATCAGCAGATCCTGGGCGTTCTGGTTCAACGGAAACGCGATCGTCTCACGAATGTTGGGTTCGCCCGCGAGCAACATCACGATGCGGTCGACGCCCGGGGCGATACCGGCGTGTGGTGGCGCGCCATAGTGGAAGGCCCGGATCATTCCGCCGAACTGCTCGTCGACTTCTTCCTTGGAGTAGCCGGCGATCCTGAACGCTTCGTACATGATTTCCGGGCTGTGGTTGCGGACTGCGCCGGACGAGAGTTCGGTGCCGTTGCAGACGATGTCGTACTGCCACGCGAGGATGTCGAGCGGATTCTGGGTCCGCAGGGCCTCGAGGCCGTTCTGTGGCATCGAGAAGGGGTTGTGGCTGAAGTCGATCGTGCCGTCGTCCGCCTGTTCGTACATCGGGAAGTCGACGATCCAGCAGAACCGGAACACGTCCTCTTCGAAGCGGCCGACCCGTTTGGCTGCCTCGACTCGGACGTCGCTCATGATCTTGGCGACCTCGGACTCGCCGCCTGCGCCGAAGAAGATCGCGGTGCCGGGCTCGGCCTTGGCCTCAGCGACGAGTTGCCGGACGTCGTCGTCGGTGAGGAATTTGGCGATCGGACCGGTCAGCTTGCCACTGTCGTCGAGCCGGACCCATGCGAGGCCTTGAGCCCCTCGGTCGACCGCGAAAGCCTGCAGCTGGTCGAAGAAGGAGCGGGGCTGGCCCGAGCAGTCGGGAACGGGAAGCGCGGTGACGTGCTTCCCGGCGAAAGCACGGAACTCGCTGTCGCGGAAGATGTCGGAAACGTCCACCAGTTCGAGTGCAGCGCGCAGATCGGGCTTGTCGGTACCATAGCGGGCCATCGCATCGCGATATGTGATGCGAGGAAAGGGTGACGTCACCTCTTTACCGGGGGCGAACTCGCGGAAAAGCTCGGTCATGACCGCTTCGATGACCTGGAAGACGTCCTCCTGCTCGGCGAAGCTCATCTCGACGTCGAGCTGGTAGAACTCGCCTGGGGACCGGTCCGCCCGGCTGTCCTCGTCACGGAAGCACGGCGCGATCTGGAAGTACCGATCGAACCCGGAGACCATCAACAACTGCTTGAATTGCTGAGGCGCCTGCGGCAGTGCGTAGAACTTGCCCGGGTGCAGCCGAGAAGGTACCAGGAAGTCACGAGCGCCTTCTGGACTCGGCGCCGAAAGAATTGGCGTCTGCATGTCGACGAATCCCTGGGCCGTCATCTTCTCCCGGATGCTGCGAATCACCGCCGACCGCAACAGGATGTTGCGGTGCAATCTGCTGCGCCGCAAATCCAAGAAGCGATAGGTCAGCCGCGTTTCCTCGTTGACCTTGTCTTCCGGGAAGACGCTGAATGGCAGCGGGTCGGCCGCGCCGAGTACCTCGATCTCGGCGACCTGAACCTCGATTTCACCGGTCGGCAGCTCCGGGTTGACATTTCCCGGGTCACGGCGCAGGACCTGTCCATCCGCTCGAAGAACCGTTTCCTTGGAAAGAGAGCCCAACTCCTCGTACGCGGGCGAATCCGAACGCACGATCAGCTGGACGATCCCGGAATTGTCGCGGAGATCCAGGAACAGAACACCGCCAAGATCTCGACGGTTGTGCAGCCACCCTGACAACCGGACGTCGGATCCGACGTCCGTGACTCGAAGTTCGCCGCAAGTGTGAGACCGATAACGGTGCATCGTCCATCCAGATCATGATGTGAAGCTCGGGCCATCGCCACTGGCCAGGAGGCCGTACAGCAGCTTACCGCAGACACCCCAGGCCACTGCGGCCGCTGGAGGACATCGGCCGACATGCCTGTGCGGACGAGGAGCCGTTGTCGATTCGGTGCATCGCCGAGGCGACGCGGCGGCCCCGATTACCGGGACCGGGCAGCGTCGGGACACGTCACCTGTCGCCGGCAGGTAGGTAGAAATTGGTGACAACAGCCAGTCTCCTGCCCGCGGTGAGCGGCTCGACCGAGTGGGTCTGACGTCCATCGACCACCACCAGGTGATCCTCGGCCGGTTGTATCCGCTCAGTGGGTCGGCCATCGTCGTCATGGAGGACAAGCTCCCCGCCGACGGCACCGTCGATTTGGGCGTAGTAGACGGAAGTCACCAGCGGATGCCGACTGTCGGCGCCATCCCTGTGCGGCAGTTGAACCGGCGGATCCTCGACATTTCCTTCCATTCTTACGGGAAATACCTGCGGCACGAGCCGGTCGGGTTCGGGCAACAGTCGATCTCCTCGTAGACAACACTGGCCATCAGCGTCGCCAGGCTCACCATCTCGGGCTGTCGATGCATGGCGGAACTGGCCAATTGCCACATTCGCCCAGCGGTCGTCCGACCGAGCACATCGGACCGCTCCCATCGGGCGTGGGCGAATTGATCAAGTCGAGTACGTGTGAGCGCCTGGTTTCGCCCAGCAGATCAGTCATCTGACGAGAACAGCCATCCGAACTCCTTTTCACGGCACAGCGCGGCGTACTCGCGGCAAGCACTGAGCACCACCGCGCGACGTCAACTGTCAACCAAGAGTCGTCCGTCGCGATGTGTCACCGTCTTCCCGAGGGCCATCGCTGCGAGCAGGGCTGCGTGCTCTTTCGTCTGCGGTTCGTCTGCGCGGCCGAACGCCGCCCGCAAGGTGGTGCTGTAGACGGCGGCGCCGAATCCGCCGAGTCCGTTTCTCTCGTTGGGCGACAACGTCGCCGCTGTCCCGGCCACGCAGTCCAGGACCGTGTCGCGACCACCATCTGCGATGTTCTGCCACGCGGCACCGGACATGGCGTCGGCTCCAGTCAGCACCTGCTTCACCGCGGCACTCGGTAGGCGTGCCACCATCCCGTCCAGCGAGGTTCGAGCGACATCGAGGACATCACGCCAAGTCGCTTCGGCCGCGTCCCACAGTGCCTCGCTGACCAGTGTGAAGGAGCGCAGCGCGGTGAAGGCGGCCATCAGGCCGCTCATGGTGGACAGACGGTCCATCGCCTCGATGTGCTGTCCTCGTAGCAGGGAGTGAATCACCAAGTGGACCTGGACGAGCCTGGCTCGCGTCTGCTTGTCCGCCGTGATGATGTTGCTGTCGTCCCATGAAACCGTGACGGGCCTGCCATGGGGGTTCCACAGCGTGTACAGGGCACTTCTGGTGCCAAGCCGTTGCTCGAGGTCGACGTCCGATTCGCCGGGACGGGCCGCGTCATTACCGATCACCGATACCGCCTCCTTCCGTGGTGAGCAACCCGATTTCCGACATCCGGCGAACCATGATCGCCAGTGCCCCGTCAGCGTCTCGGGCCGCGGCCGGCCACTGCCCAGTCGTGATCAGGTCGAGCAACCGCGGGCCGCAGGGAGCAGCGAACCGAAGCCCGCGCGTGGAGCGGAGCAGCTGTTCGCGGACGACGCGACGGTCGGCGACGACGGTGCTCACCGACATGATCTCGTGGTCGGGGTGGAGCCTTGGTCGCGTGACCTCGTCCCCGCGGTGCTTGCGATGGAGGGCAGCGACGATGTCGCGGATCTGACCGCGATCGGGCCGTTGACCGGACACCGAGATGTATTCGGTGTGCACCCAGGGACGCATCCCGTTCGCGGGGGTGAAGACGACGATGCCGTACGCGATCTCGCTCATGCGGTTTCGGCGGTAGAAGTCGAGCCAAGTGGCAGCGGTCCGCTCAAGTTCGTCGGAGTCCTTGTCCGCGTTCCAACGAAGCGCGTCGTCCGACAGTCCGAATCGCACGTGGGGGAGCGCGTTGAGCTCGGCGTTGAACCTGGCGAACCCGACGGCACGCGGTGAGACGTCGACACCGAGGACGGAGTCCGAATGCATGGCGAGCTGGATCGCGTGCACTCCACACCTGTGCCGATGTCGAGACCGCGCCGGATCCGTTCACGCGGGACCAGTTGTGCGAGGATCTCGGTCGGGCCATGAGGGTTCTCCACTGCTTCGGCCGCCACCTCCGCCGCGTCCTCGTTGCGCAGGTCGCCGGCGAGCAGCAGATCGTGGAATGGAGTCACCCTGACCAGCGGGCGGAGCCGCCCTGCCGAGACAGCCACGAGGCCCGCGCCGAGCAGTGCGCGGGTCAGCGTCGGATCGTGCTTCAGCTCCGCCGCGTCCACGGTTACGCCGAGGAGCAGCAAACGCGTCAGTGTCCGAAGCGGGCCAGGCGGACTGTTGGCGGCACGGGCGAGGCTTCGCGGGTGCCCCACGGACGGCAAGGGCGCCGGTGCGGGCACCGCGAGCAGATCACGAACCGCCGATTCCTGGTACCCCACCGCAGCCAGACCAGCTCGCACGCGAGCGACGTCGTCGCCCGTCCGAGGAACCGGCTCGATCATCGTGCTCACCCCGAACTCGCGCCCGGCAACGGGTGGACGGCCTGACTGACGAGCGGTCCGGAAAGGTGGAACCAGGAAATTATCTGTCCTCTGTGGATGTCAAGGACCTCCCCCGGCCGCGGCGCCCTGGCGATGACGTTGATCGCCGCGATGCCGTACCGCTTGCCGTGCAACACTCTGCTGCGGTCCGGGACGAAGTACTCGCAGCCGGACATCACTTCCAGCCGCGCGCTCGCGAAGTCCGGGTCGTCGACCAGTTGCCGGTTGGGCACCGGTCCCTGGTGAAGCAGATGGCCTTTGGGGAAGAAGACCAGGATACCGGTGTTGATCTTCACGTATTCCGAAACTCGACGTAGGCCACATCACGAAGTCCGGCGCCCGCACACCGCTCGATGAGACTGTCGAGCCCGGACGGTATCGAACTCTCCTCGTAGGGCACGGTCAGCACTGTTGATCGACCACCTTCCCGATGCACACGCGTTGAAACTCCTCCATAGCGTTCGCAACACGGCGGAGAACTCAAAGAAAACGGCCGACGATCGGTTCAACGCGGCGCAGGAGTTTCATTCAGAGGCTGACCGAGACGGCGGGTATCGAATACCTACATTTCGACTCGATGACGCCGAGAGACGAAATTATACGCTCCGGCGAGTCGACTGAATGCCTCAACTGCACGCGAAGGTCCATCACACACCGAATCACCTACCCAGATATCCCAGAACACCTGGTCATCAAGCTGTGCCCGCGATGTTCCCCTTTCCTCGAAGGCTACCCACTCGACGAGTTCGAGGTACAACTCCACGGAAACGAGTCAATCCGAGCAGACGAGGAATTCAAGATCGATCTCATTCTCACCAACACGCAAAGCCTTGCAAAGAACGTGGCAGTCGGCGGAGCGCTACGCTTCGGAAACTTCTACGAAGCACGATTCGGCTCAACGAAGGTGGACACCGTCGATGCAGGCGGCAGCTTCACACACACTTTCACAGGCACGATACCGTCCAGCGCGCCGCCAAATGATTTACACGCATTTCAGATTTTCTGCCTCGTTGACGGACGCATCAGCATGCTGTCCAAGCCGTTGTGGCGGATTACACCCGATCTGGAAACCACTCGTGACCGGCCAGCATCCCGTGAACGCCCAGGCGAGGGCGACGAGACGGAGCAGTTGCGACGGCTGATTGGCGCCGCGGTGGCCGCTGTACTCAAAGTTCCCACCGTGTCCACCCATGCCAACTTCATCGACCTCGGAGTGACGTCGTTGTCGTTGGTGACGCTACACGCACGACTGAAACGCAACTCGGCACCGACTTCCCGATCCGCTGGCTGATCAAGCACGCGACAGTCGAAATCCAGTCCATCACGTATCCCGCCTGCGCTCCCGATCTTGATAACGTGACCTCATGGCGCACCCCAATCTCGACCAGGACAGTTTTACCTGCTCAATTCTCACGCTCCGGAATATCGTGACAATATGGCATCAATACGTACGGTTTACCGAACGCATTCCGGTGAGAAATCCGCGCCGAACTCCGCGAGTTGACCCGACGCTGCGCATGTTCGCCGAGTTTGCGAGCAGTTTCTCAGTCCAGCGCCAGGGTGGGCGATGGGGGCGCCAGTTGGAGGACGCGAGCACCAGGCGGCCCGCCCGCATAGGCTGCTCGCTTGAGGTTGTCCGACTTGTCCGCGAACCTCCTGGCGAACTTCGACAGGCCCTTGAGCAGCTTGGCGAGCTTCTTGCCGATCTTGGCCAGCAGCATGCCGAGGTCGATGAGCACGCTGCTGATGAACACGGCGATAGAGCTGCCGAGGCTGACCACGGAGGTCGCGGCCGCGATCAACGCCTGGGTGATCACCCGGTGCTCAGTTGCCCTTCATCTTCCACTCGACCAACGTCATGATGGTCTTCACCTCGGCGATGCCGAGCTCGATCATCTCGATGAGCTGCTTGACGCAGATCTCGAAGGCCTTGATGGAGTTCTTCACGAAGTCGATGTAGTCATCCACGATCGAGACCAGCTCGTCGATCAGGTCGTACCACGTCTTCGGGTTGATGGTGACCTCCCGCAATGCCTTGACGACCTTCTTCACGACGGCCCTGAACCGCACGCCGTAGTACTCCAACAGCCACAGGCCGTTGGTGATGATCGCCTCGTAGCTGATCGCCGCGAAGTCGAAGCCCTCCTTGTTGAGGTTGGCGATCTCCTTGTACATGGCGCAACTCAGGATGACCCGGTCGCGCATGTGCTGCTCGAACGCGGGCGCCCCGCCGCCCGTGCCCTCGCCGCCCTGCCACTCCGGCATGAGGATGCCCATACCGAGGTTGAGGTCCGCCTCGATGGCCTCCATCGCCTTGCCGACCTGGTCCCATGCGTCGGCGTGCCTGCGCAACGCTCCCCAGTCGCCCAGCAGGACCGGCGTCCACTCGGCGATGATGTCGTACCCGGTGACCTGCTTGATCGGATCGGTGAACTCGCCGACGAGGGCCTCGATGCGTTCGTACACGCCCTGCACCAGGTTCTCGTCCTTCGGCGGAGCCATGGCGACGTTCGCGCCCTGCGTGAACGGTCCTGCCACCGCGCCACCGCCTGCCGGTGCGCCGCCGGATTCGGCCTCACCGAGGAGGTTGCCGAACGCCGACAGACTGCTCGCGGTGGACTGGTCGATCCTGTCGTATTCGTCCGCGGTCTGCCGCAAACCGTCCACTGTGCCGGTCAGCAGCTGCCGCTGCTTGTCGAGCATCTGCGTCCAGAGGTCGACGAGCATCGACTCGTACCACTGGGCCGGTTCCAGCAGACCGCTGAACCGGTCGAAGTTGCGGCCGTGCGCGTTGCTGTAGTTCGAAACCTGCGCGACACCGTGATCGCGGTCGGCTTCGAGCTGGCGGGCGTACCCGCGCAGATACCCGCTGTTGACCCGAAAACCTGACACGTTCCTACCTGCCGTTCCGCATGCGCTGAACGTGGCCGAGCCGTTCGTCGAACAAAGCCCGGATGGCTCTCGCGTCCCGGTCGGTGGTGGTGTCCGAGAACACCTCCCGCCACGACAGTTCGCCGCTCGCCAACCTGTCCAGCCCGCCTCCGGTGCTGTGCTGCGCGGGTGTTGTGTAACCGGACACCATCCACGACTCCGGCTGCTCGTCGTCAGCCACCTGCTGGTGAGGCACCGGTTCTTCGGCCACACGCAGTCGTTCGGCCTCGGAGCGGGTCCACTCCTGGAGGTCGGCCACGGCCTTGGCCATCGCCGCCTGCCTCGTCGCGAACTCCGCTCTGAGGCGGTCGAGGTTGTGGCGTGCGTGATCCATCGTTCGTTCCCCCTGGCAAGGTCCTTCCGTCCACATCGTCGTGCGGACTTTCGACACCTTGCCGTACGGGGATTTCCTGCTGTTGTCACCTCGGCATGGCTCGTGAAAGAACCGCGTCGTTGTGTGCGTGCCGAAACCACGTCCACGCAGGTCAAGCGGCATGTCGGTGCTCACTGAGGACCCCGCTGAGACGGTCATGCCGATGTACCGCGAGGTGCTCGATCCGGTCGGGTTCAAGGGCCTGCGGCAGGGCTCGCAGGGGGTGATGCGGCGGCAAGTGATCGGTGGGTTCTGAAGCTCGTCAAACTGGCGTCCCTGACTGGTTGGAGCACACGTTCGGTGTCGAGATCCTGACCGACGCCGGCTATCAAGGACACACTCGGCCGCCTCGCCGAGCCATCGCCGCCCTCCCGCCCGGAACGACCGTCTGACCGAGCTAAGCCTGGGGCAAACGCGCCCACATGCCAACCATGCACGAGGTCGTTAGGTGGACCAAAAACTGGTTTGATGACAGTGATGTCACTTGTGGACACAGCGTCGGTGCGATCACGGCGCTGGGTAGCCACTGGTGACACCGCATCGCATCGCATCGCGTCGTGGCAGCCGCTCCAGTCCAGGTTCGGCCGAAAACCGCGCCGGAACCTGTACAGCGGCCACCGGTCGGACCATAGCGGTCACGGGCGATCTGTTCTCACCCGATAGCCGCGTAGGCGTACAGCTGGTAATCCTTTTTCACCAGGCCGTAGCCCGCAACGACGACGTCAGGTGCGATGGACACATTGGTGACCTTGTCGACCCCACTCTGAGCGTCCAGGATGACCTCGCCTCGCGGCGTCTGCGCGTAGACCAATCCATGATAAGCGGCGTGGAGTTCCGGCTGAATTCGGCCGGATGCCCGGTCAGGCAGGCTCCACAACCTCTTCCGATGATCACAACGACCAGCAGGATCTGAAGCAGGACGTCGTCCCCGCACGAGCGGGGATGGTTCCCGCAACGAACGCGAAAAAGCCCGCCAAGCACGCTAGGGATTGGTGAGGATGTCTGACCCTCAAGTGCGGATCGACCCTGCCCGCTGGGGCACAGCGATCATGGCAGTCGTGGTCGGCCTGACCTTTGTGTTCGGCTTCGGCAACGTCCTGGACCTCGCCCTGCGCGAGGCTCCGATGGTTCAGTTGCGGCCTGCGCGCCGACTGCTGGTCTTCGCCAGCCTGGTGACCTTGGCCTTGAACGTCGCCGAGCCACTCATCTCTGGCCACATTGGACGCGCTCTGTTCGACGCCGTCGGCCCACTCCTGCTGATCGGCTGGGCGGAAGTCGGCCCCGGACTGCTCCAGGCAATCCACGCCACCTCTGACCAAGCTTACAAACAGATACTGCCTGTTGCCCAGAACAGCCGTCGATGGTGAATCCGAGATCGACAGAGGTGTCGTGCCACACGGGGGCCGAAGACGACGATCTGCTGACCTTGACGCGCCACGAGGACAAACAGCACTGGGAACTCCACCGTCGCCCGATCTCCGCCGAGGCCCTCCGCAAACGTCTGCGCGTTGGTGTCGAGCGTTCACGGACACTGGTAGCCGCTGTCCGCGCCGAGCAAAGCGCTGCGCTCGGTGCGGTGGGCGAGAAATGCCTGCCGCGTCCCGACAGTAGTTCCGCACGACGATCTGCCCCGGATGACCCGACCCGATCGGCATCAGCCTCCACGCCGCGCCGTCCTCCTCGAACGCGCCGGAATCGCCTGAGACACCACCCCTCTGGACGATGTCCCCGCACCGGTCCTACACGGCGAGAGATCATGGACGAGGCTGCGTGGAGAATGAGACCGGTTCATCGCCCGTCCCAGGCGGCGCGAGCAGGAGGGACACCAGAGTGAGGCCACGCACCGAGGCACCGGAACGGCGTCGCGGCGATCTGCTGGACGCCGCCCAGCAGATCGTGCTCGGCAAAGGCATCGCCGGACTGACCGTCGACGAGGTGACCAATCGCGCCGACGTCGCCAAGGGCACCTTCTACCTGTACTTCCGCTCCAAGGAACAACTCATCGGCGCGCTACGGCAGCGGTTCGTCGACGACCTCACCACCCGCCAGCACCGCGAACTCGACGCCCTCGCCGCCAACGACTGGATGGGCCGACTGCTGCACTGGATGGAGTCCAGCATCCGCGGCTACCTCGCCCAGACGGACCTGCACGACGCCCTGTTCCTGCACACCAGCCCCGCTGACCATCCTGGGCACGGACATCTCGCGGACCCCACCACAAACCGACACGCAGCCGCCCTCGCCGAAATCCTGGACGCCGGCACCACGGCGGGCACCTTCGCCCTCGCCAACCCGCGAGCGGCAGCGGTTCTGCTGTACAACACCATGCACGGCACCGCCGACTACCTGGTCGAACAGGGCAACCACCGCAAGACCGGCAGCGCGAACGTCGACGACATGATCACGGAAACCCTGAACCTGTGCCGCCGCTACGTCCGGCCTGGCGAGCTCAGCTGAGGCCGACGCAGACGCTCGTGAAACTGAGGCAACATCACCCTCGCCGCATGCCCCCTATCACCTCGTGGTGGATGGCCTGCTCATAGAGGTAGGCCGCAGTGGCCGTGCTTCGTGTTGTGCCCGCTGACGCCCTTCTTCCTCGCACCGTCGCTGGGCGGCTGATCAGGCTCATCGGGGCCGTTCCCGTCAGTCACTTGCCAACGGTAATCATGTTCATTACTGTGACTGACGGTCAGTCACTCCACGCGGTGGCAGCGGAGTGCGCCGAGCTGTGTCGCAGCACGCAACGGCTTCCGTGACACGTCGCCATACCCATGGGCAGCGGTTCGCCCGGTAGGAGTCATACACAAGAAAGGGTGCAGATGCCTTTTGCGGAATTCGACGACGTCCGTCTGTTCTACACCGACGAAGGAGATGGCTCACCGAGCCTCGTCCTGATACACGGGCTAGGGGCGGATTCACACGACTGGAACTGGGTGATCCCCCATCTTCGGCAGAAGTACCGAGTCGTCGCCTACGATTTACGCGGCCATGGCCACTCGAGCACGGCGAACGACTACTCGCTCGACCGTCAGGCGGACGACGTCGTGCGACTGATGCGTCATCGCGACTGCGAACAATTCGTGGTCGTCGGCCATTCCGCCGGGGGGACTATCGCTACGAAAGCGGCCGTCGCCAATCCATCAGCGGTCTCGGCAGCCATCACCGTCGATCCCGCCTACGGTGCGCCGCCATGGCTCGCTGAGGCCTATGACGCGCTCTATGAACGTTGGAGCTCCGGTGCCGCCCGTAACCACGACGAGCTCATGGCGATGTACGCCGAGGTCGGCCATTCGATCGTCACCCCCGACTTCCTGTCGAGCTGGAATCTCCGACGACTGCAAGCAACTCCCATCGACGTTTTCTGGACGACATACGGCAGCCTGGCCCATGTCGACGGTTTGTTCGGCAGAGGCGCGGCGACCACGGCGTTGCTCCGCCGTCGAGCTTGTCCTGCACTGTCGTTCCACAGCCTGGCCGAACAGGGCAAATGGGAAGCGAACCATTCACAGCACCCGCTCTCACATGCCGTGGAATGGGAAGGATCAGGCCACTACCTCCACATCGAGCGACCGCGTGAACTCGTCACGGTGGCAACGAGGTGGCTGGATCAAGTATCCGACACCACTTCCTGACACCCAGAGGTGGGCAAGTCAGGCATCCGGGGATTCCCGCCCACCGCGTCACAAAGATCAACAGAATCGGGGAGGTTTGGTTGTGTGGTCGGCGATCAGGTTGTTTCTGGGCTTGTGTCCACGGGCTTGGACGGGGATAGCCGGTCTTGTCGGGCTGATGTTGCTGGTGACGGCGACGTATGTCGGTCAGGGTCTGCTGATCGCGAATCTGCTGTTCAAGGCGTTCTCGTCGGTTGATGTCGGTGGTCTGCTGGTGTCCTTGGCCGTGATCGGTGTGTTGCAGGTCAGTCGGATCGTGCTGTTCGTCGTGCGGGACTCGTGGGCGCCGCGGGTGTCGGCACGGGTGAAGGAGACGGTGCGTGAAGCGCTGACGTCGAAGCTGATGGAGATCGGGCCTGGGCAGGCGCAGCGGATGCGCACCGGCGATCTGCAGTCGACACTGGTGGACTCCGTCGAACTGCTCGACCCGCTGGTGGGTCGGTTCGTGCCGACTGTGGTGGCGTCCGGGCTGGGTTCCTGCTTCGCTTCGGTGTACGTGACAGCGGTCGACCCGGCGGTGGGCCTGGTCGTACTCGCGTGTGCCCTGCTGGCGCCGCTGTCCAAACTGGTCGGAGAACGGGCGATCAGGCGACGTGCTGACCGCTGGATGGTGTCCTACCGCGGCATGTACTCCGAGCACCTGGACGCCGTGCAGGGAATGGCGACACTCAAGGCGTTCAACGCCAGTGGCAGGCGCGGCCGGGAGATGGCCGAGGGCGGTGAGGCGTTCTGCCGGGACTCCATCCGCCTGATGGTGGCGTGGTGCGCCACATCGAGTGTCGGCGCGCTGATGGTGCCGATCGGAACGACAGCCGCGGTGGGCTTGGGTGCCTGGCACGCGGTCACCGGCTCGGTGAGCGTCGCCGGTCTGTTCACGATTCTGATGCTGACCCGCGAGACCTTCCGGCCCATGCATGAACTGGAGGCGGCCTACCACGCGGCGTACCACGCCATCCCGGCCGGACGCGCGGTCGCCGACATCCTGCGCCTGCGACCACACGTGAAGGACACGGCGACCAGGACGCCGGCATTGCGGTGCGACCCTCCTGGCCTGGAGTTCCGCGATATCCGGTTCTGCTACCCGACTCGGCGTGCGCCGGCACTGGACGGGTTCAGCCTGGTGGTCGCGCCGGGTGAGCGGGTGGCCGTCGTGGGCCGTTCCGGAGCGGGCAAGAGCACCGTGCTCGGGCTGCTGATGCGGTACTTCAACCCCGATGCGGGCCGCGTCCGTGTCGACGGCCGTGAGATAGCCGAATTTCCGCTGGTCGGTCTGCGATCACTGGTCGGCGTCGTGGCACAGGACACCTACCTGTTCCACGGCACGGTTCGAGAGAACCTGCTGCTCGCCAAGCCGGACGCCACCGACGAGGAGATCTGTCGTGCGATGAGCGCGGCACAAGCAACCGATTTCGTTTCCAGCCTGCCCCAAGGCCTGGAGACGGTCGTCGGCGAACGCGGTCTGAAACTGTCCGGCGGGCAGCGCCAACGCATCGCGATCGCCCGTGCCCTGCTCAAAGACGCCCCCGTACTGGTCCTCGACGAGCCGACTTCGAGCATCGACGCCGCCAACGAGGCGGAGATCACCCAGGCACTCAGCGAACTGACTCGCGGCCGGACAACGGTCGTCATCGCGCACCGGCTGTCCACGGTGCGCGACGCCGACCGGATCGTGGTGATGGACTCCGGCCGGGTGGTCGAGTCCGGCAGCCACGCAGATCTGTTGGCACACAACGGTCTCTACGCCGAACTGGTCGCGACCCAGACTGGAGTGCCGGTATGACCTCAACCATCCACGGACACGGAAACGGACACGGTCAGGGCGGCGCGTCGATGCCGGGCCGGTCGCTGGTCACCAGGTTGAGGAGCCTGATGCCCCTGTTGGGCGAGCACCGCCGGCTCATCACGGTGGCCTACCTGGCCGGTGTACTGCACCAACTGTTGCTGCTCGCCTCGTCCGGGATCGGCGTGTACGTGGTGGCACGGGCGGCCACGGGAGCCTCGCTGGACCAGCTCACCGGTTGGCTTGTCGTGCTCGGCTGCCTGATCCTGCCGTTGGTTGTCCTGAGCATCGCCGACAGCACCTACGCCCACGTCGCCGCCTTCCGCGCGCTGGCCGACACCCGGGCGAAGGTGTACGCCGCCTTCGACCGGCTCTCGCCCGGTTACCTGCTCGAACGGCGTTCGGGTGACCTCGGCTCCGCCGCCGTGTCCGATGTGGAGCAGATCGAGCTGTTCTTCGCCCACACACTCAGCCCGCTGGCCGTCGCGTCGACAGTCCCGGTGGCCACCACCGTCGTGCTGGGCTGGTTTCACTGGTCGCTGGCCTGCGTTCTGGTTCCGGTACTGGTGCTGCTCGCCTCCGTCCCGGCGTGGTTGCGGCGTCGGGCCGAGCTGCACGGGCACGAACTGCGTGACTCACTCGGCCGGATGAGCGCCGACAGCACCGACACGTTCCAGGGTCTGCGCGAACTGGTGAACTTCGGCGCCCACGCCCAGCGGCTCAGGTTGCTCCGCACACAGAGCGTCAGGCTGGGCAAAGCGAAGTCCGCGCACGGACGCCGAGCCGGCATCGAGTACGCCGCCACGGACACCATCGCCCTCCTGGGAATACTCGCGGTGCTCGTGCTGGGCGCGCGACTCGTCGTCGCGGGCGACCTCGACCGTTCCCTGTTCCCGGTCGCTGTCGTGCTCGCCTCGATGGCGATGCTGCCAGTGTTGAAGGTGACCGAGGTCGCACGCGAGTTGTCGATCGTCGCGGCATCAGCCGACCGCCTCAACACGCTGCTCGACGCGCCCGCCCCCGTCTCGGACCTGGTCGACCAGGCACCCTCCGGCCCTGTCGAAGCACACGTCCGCTTCGACGCCGTCACCTTCGCCTACCGCGGCAACCCGCGACCCGCCGTGCGGGAAGTCAGCTTCGAGATCCGTCCTGGTGAGACCGTCGCGCTGGTGGGGCGCTCCGGCGCGGGCAAGTCGACCTGCGCCAACCTGCTGTTGAGATTCTGGGACGTCACCGCCGGATCGGTGTCGGTGGGCGGGCACGACGTCCGGGACTTCCCACAGCAAGACCTCCGCAGCCTCATGACATTGGTACCGCAGGACACCTTTCTGTTCAACACCAGCCTGCGTGACAACATCCGCCTCGGCCGCGCCGACGCCACCGACGGCGAGATCGAAGCCGCCGCACGAGCCGCCCAGGCCCATGAGTTCATCACCACACTGCCGGACGGATACGACACCATCGCGGGCGAACTCGGCGCACGCATGTCCGGCGGGCAGCGGCAACGGATCGCGATCGCACGAGCCCTGCTCAAGGACGCCCCCATCCTCGTCATGGACGAAGCCGTGTCCAACCTCGACGCCGCCAGCGAGCAGGCGGTCACGCGGGCAATGGAGGAGGCCCGGCATGGTCGCACCACCCTGGTCATCGCCCACCGCCTCTCCACCGTTCGAACCGCTGACCGGATCGTCGTCATGTCCGACGGACGCGTCGCCGAAACCGGAACGCACGAAGAACTCCTCGCCCGCAACGGCGCCTACGTCGAACTACTCGCCTCGCAACTCGAAGGGTTCCGCTCATGAAGACGAGACCGAGAACCACTGTCGGCATTGCCGCGGCCATGGCGGTGGCCGTCCTCGCGGGTTGCGCGAGCGGGTCACCCGAGCCCGGTGCACCCGGGACGACAACGGGCACGGGCACAACGGCCTATCCGTTCACCATCAACAACTGCGGCACCGACGTGACCTACGGGGCGGCGCCGAAGCGGGTCGTCACGCTGAGCCAGACCGCCGCCGAGATCCTCATCCACCTGGGAGTGGGCGACCGGGTCGTCGGAACGGGATACGAGATCGACAAGGTGCCGGACGACATCGCCGAGCAGTACAAGAAGATGCCTGTCATATCCGCGCACGGACAGCCGGTGAAGCCCGAGAAGCTGCTGGAAGCACAGCCGGACTTCGTCTACAGCACCTTTGGGAGCTTTCTCACCGCGGCGCAGGCCGGCGACCGGGAGCAGCTGCACAAGCTGGGCGTGCCGACCTACGTGTCCGAGTTCGACTGCACCGAGCACCTCAGCGTGGCGGGCGCGAACTTCGAGATGCTGTACACGGAGTACCGCCAACTGGCCAAGATCTTCGATGTGCCCGCCGCTGGGGAGAAACTGGTGACCGAACAGCGGGCCATGGTGGACAAAGCGCTGGGCACCATCAGGAACCGGAACACCCCGCTGAAGGTCATGTGGTTCTACTCCACCTACGCGGGCGTCCCATGGGTAGCGGGTCCCGGCGGTCTGGCACAACACATGTCCGATCTGGTCGGGGTCCAGAACATCTTCGCCGACGCGTCGACCAGGTGGGCCGAGGTGAGCTGGGACGAGGCCGCCGCCCGCAACCCCGACGTCATCATCCTGGTCGACCTGACCAGGGGCGAACCCAACGACACCGCGCGGGAGAAGATCGCCCTGCTCAAGAAGGACCCCCTCACCAGCAAGCTCGACGCGGTCAAGGGCGACAGGTTCATCACCATCCCCGGCCGCTACACCGATCACAGCTGCTGCAGCGCGCACGCGGTTCCCGCGCTTGTCGAAGGCCTGAACAGGTTCCGGTGAAGAACCGCCATGTCCATGAATCCGAAGAGGACTGCCGGGCGCGTCGAGGATCCGATCAACGGTGTTGAGACGGTTCCAGCGCGCCTGCGGTACGCATCGACCGCGGCGCTCTTCGCGGTGGCCGCGGCCGGGCTGCTGGTGTCGGTCGTTGTGGCGTCGCTGTTCGGGAGCGCGAACATCGGCCCCCTTGATGTCCTCTCCACGATCCTGAGGCATGTCGGCCTCGGCGGGATCGCCCCCACCCCACCACTGCCGAAGCTGCTGGACGCGCTTGTCTGGGAGTCGCGCTTCCCGCGGGTGTTGCTGGCCGCCACGGTCGGCGCGGCCTTGGCGGTCTGCGGCGCGGTGCTGCAAGCGGTCACCAGGAATCCGCTGGCCGACCCTTATTTGCTGGGGGTGTCCTCCGGTGCCTCGACCGGCGCGGTGGCCGTTCTCCTGCTGGGCGTCGGCGGAGGTATCTCCCTCTCGACCGGAGCTTTCGCCGGTGGCCTGGTCTCCTTCGCCGTGCTGCTGGCCCTGCTCGGCGGAGGCCGCGTCGCCAGTCCTTCCCGCGTGGTGCTCACCGGCGTGCTCGTGTCCCAGTTCTTCGCCGCGCTGACCTCGGTCATCCTCATGATCAGCGGGACCGCGAACTCCACCCGCGGCTTCACCTACTGGCTCCTCGGCGCCCTCTCAGGCGCCCGATGGGAGGTGGTGACCGTCACCGCGGCGATCGTCCTGATCGGGGTGCTCGCCATCCAGTTCCTCGCGCCCGCTCTCGACGCTTTCACCTTTGGCTGGGACTCCGCCACCGCGTTGGGGATCAACGTCACCGCGGCCCGCATCTGGCTGATCGTGCTGACCTCGATCATCACAGCGGCCGCTGTAGCCAGTTCCGGCGCGATCGGCTTCATCGGTCTGCTCGTCCCCCACGCCGTCCGCATCCTGACCAGCCCGATGCACCGCTCCCTGCTTCCGCTGTCCGCAGTCATCGGCGCGGTCTTCCTCATCTGGGTGGACACGTTCGCGCGCGTAGCGTTCACGCCCCACGAGATACCCGCGGGCGTCATCACCGCGCTGCTCGGAGCGCCCGCCTTCGCGCTGGTTCTGAAGCGTTTGGAGTCCTAATGGGACACATCATCGCCGGCGGCGTCTCCTGGTCGGTCAAAGGCCACCGGTTGCTGGACAGCATCGACATGGTCGCACAGGCCGGGAAAACCGTCGGGCTGCTGGGCCCCAACGGCTCGGGTAAGTCCACCCTGCTGCGCCTGCTCGCCGGACTGCGCCGACCCGACGCCGGAACCGTCCGATACGACGACACCAGCCTGCGCGATCTCAGCCGCCGGATGCTGGCCCGACGGCTCGCCGTCGTCGAACAGGACGTGTCAGCCCACAACCACGTCAACGTCCGTCAGGTCGTGGAACTCGGCCGCACACCTTTCCGAGGTCGCTTCGACGCGCTGACCGGGCACGACCGGCGGGTGGTCGACGCGGCGCTGGAACGCGTCGACATCGCCGACAAGCAAGACCAGAGCTGGAACACCCTGTCCGGTGGGGAAAAGCAGCGGGCCCAGCTCGCCCGCGCACTGGCGCAGGAGCCGCGCGAGATCCTGCTCGACGAACCCACCAACCACCTCGACATCCGCCACCAGCTCGAACTCCTCGACCTGTTGAGGTCACTGGACATCACCTGTGTCATCGCCCTGCACGACCTCAACCTCGCTGTCCGCTACTGCGACCATGTCGTCATACTGGATCACGGAATGGTGGTCGCCGCGGGCATTCCGGAGGCCGTGCTGACCCCAGACCTGATCGAGTCGGTCTACGGCGTCAACGTTCTCGTCGACCGCGAACCCACCACGGACATTCTCCGAGTCACCTACCTGGCTGCCACTCCCCCGAGAAGACCTTCCAGAAAAGCGATACACCTCGATCCTCGGTAGGTGTCGACCGCTGCCCTGATGCTGGCGCTGTGCCTCACTGGCAAGGCATTCCCCAGCCAGGACTTCACCGCCCTCAGCGCACCAGGAGGGCACTGCCCGCCATCACTGGCTATGCGGCACGTTGCCGGTAGGCACGGTCGACCGCCGTCGATCGGGGCCATGCCACCGGGTCGAGCGGCGGAATCGGGGTGCTGATCGTATTGCTGGTGCCGGGTTTCACGTTCACGGCGCCGCTGGGGCATCTACGAGGGACCGCCGAAGCACACGACGACGCTGCACTGGGCGTGTTCGGCTTGCCGCTCCGGTTGATCGAGTATGTGCTCGTCCACGAACAGGCCCACGCCACCCAGCCCAGCGGAGCAGCTCATGGCCGCGCCTGGAAGCGGCAGATGTACCTCTGGATGCCGGACTGGCAACGGCCGGAGCGAACTCGCCGAGGTCGGCCGCCACGCCTGGCTTGGCGACTGGAACCCGAGGTCATCACTACCTCGTAGTCGACATCCACCCCCTTCAGAAATTGCTTAACACCGTCCACAACGCGGGATCCCACTTCGATGCCCAAGTTCCATTCGCGCAGAACCAGATCGGGCTGGGGCTGACCGGGCTTGCCGAACTCGAAGGCGACGTCGGCGTCGGCAAGCGTCTTCGCGAGCAGCAGTTCGCTTCGCTCGGCAAACGTCTCGTTAAACGAGGTTTGGCCGCGGAACTCCCGCCGTTTTCCTACCCACCTTTGTTGGCCGCACTTCCTGAATGCGACGAAGCAGCTCGTCCCACAGGTCACAGGCGGCAATCGCGCTGTCAACTCCGTGTTCAGCTTCGTCCACGAGCTCTCGCAGCGGATGCTTCGGGCCAGCGCCGACCCACGAACGCAACGTGGCCCACGACGGCGAGTCCAATGCTGACACTCGACAAACGCTAGTCCCAGCACGACACTTGGCCACACCACCGTCACCGAAAGGTTGACGTAACCAGATCAATGCGTCAGCTGGAGCGTTCCAGTGAAACAGACGGGGCCATCGAAAGGTCCGCAATCGCCTGCTGGCGACACACCACTCGAACGCGTACGCAACAGTCTGGTTCAGTGCGGCGGACGGTTTCGAAGATCGAACAGACGATGCGCCGCATCGATCAGCGTGAAGGTCTCCTTTGTCAACACCGCCAAGACGTGGATACCTGCGGTGAGCTTCGCTAGGACGACGCCATCTTCCTGCTCGATGATCTCGCGTTCATTCAGGCTGAGGCCCGCCCATGTATCGCCGTGGGCTGCACCGCTGCAGATTCGCCAGAGTCCGTGAACGTGATCGACGCCCGCTGGGCCGCCGACGAACCGGCCGGCCGCCTCCACGACGGCCTTGTTGGTGGGGCGTTTGAGAGCTGCAGCAGGATCGACTCCGGCTCGAAGTGCGATCTCCTTCAGGCGTTGCTCGCGCACGGTTTTCGGTCGTGGCATGGAAGTGCCGAACAACCTACTGGCGGTGTCAGAGTTCGCGATGTTGTCAGCTTGCAACTGCAACCGGCGAGTGACCCGTTCCGGCCGAGTGTTCGACTCCAGCAACCAGATCGCCCGCGCCGCGTTCTCCAAGCCGCCACGCAGCAGGCTGTAGTAGCTGTTCAGCAGGAACGTCATCTCGTCGGGCGCACACGTTTCGCACCCTGCCGTCAATCGCCGCAACGCATGGGCGTGATCAACAGCCACACTGATCGACGAGATGACGGCGTGCGACACCTGAAACGGATCGGTTTTCGCATCGTCACCCGCGAGTGGACTTCCGCCGTTGACCTTGCAGTCATCGGGACCGGAACGACGCAACCACGGGTCGACCATCGCCAATACCTCGCGCAGCGTGCGTAGATCCGCCTGCTCGTGGTCTTGCTCGCGACTGTCCACCCCCACCAGACAACTGTATGTCCCACCCCTGTCGAAAGCGCGGCATTTCCGTAGTGATCGGCCTGCCAACCCCCACCGGCAGGCCGATCCGTGATGAACATCAAGCTGGTTTGACCGCGCGGATGACGGCGGAGTGCATGTCCTGGGCGGCCTCGTTGATGTGGGTGATGTCGATGTTGGTGAATCCGGCGGCGCTCAGCTGTTCCCGGTACTCCGATGTGGACAGGGCGCCTGCGATGCAGCCGACCCATTCGCCGCGTTCGGCGCGTTCGGCAGTGGTGAGGTGGTCGTCGGCGACAACGTCGGAGAGGCCGATACGTCCGCCGGGTTTGAGGACGCGGTGGATGGACGCGAACACGGCGGGTTTGTCGACGGAGAGGTTGATCACGCAGTTGGAGATGACCACGTCGACGGTGTTGTCCGGCAGCGGGATGTTCTCGATGTGCCCGTGCAGGAACTCGACGTTGGTGGCGCCTGATTCGGTGGCGTTGCGGCGGGCGAGCTCGAGCATCTCTGGGGTCATGTCCAGGCCGTAGGCCTTGCCGGTGGGGCCGACGCGGCGGGCGGAGAGCAGGACGTCGATTCCGCCGCCGGAGCCGAGGTCGAGGACGGTTTCGCCGGTGCGGAGTTCGGCGACGGCGGTGGGGTTGCCGCAGCCGAGGCTGGCGGCGAGGGCGTCCGCGGGCAGTTCGCCGCGTTCGGTGTCGGTGTAGCCGAGGGCGCTGACGCGCTGGTCAGTGTTGGGTCCGCAACACGATGATCCGCCACGACAGGACGCGGGCTGGTCCTTCAGGACGGTCAGAGCAGCCTTGGCGTAGCGGTCTTGGACTTGGTCTCGTAGTGCGGTCTGGTCGTCGGTGGTCATGGAAGTGCTCCTTCACGTCAGCGTGTGGCTTCGTGGCGCCATGCCGCGGGCATGACTCGTGCGGCAATGGGATCAGCGAGCAGGCGGGTCTTGGCGATCCGGGCGTTGGTTCGGCAGCCGGAGGTGCAGACCACGCCGCAGGAGTCGCAGAACTCGACGGATACGGGCCTGGCCCGTCGACGGCGGAAGAGTTTCAGCATCGAAGTCCTTGTTTCGACGAGTGTCTATACAGTGGGTTAGCTTGCCCCCGGGTTAGATGGTTGTCAATATAGACACATGTCGAATCAAGGACAGGGCGGCGCAAGCTGCTGCGCGCCGCTGTCGGACGCGCCGCTGGACCAGGCACAGGCAGGCGACCTGGCGAAGCGGTTCAAGGCGTTGGGTGACCCGATTCGGCTGCGGCTGCTGTCGTTGATCACCTCGGCGGGACGGGAGACCTGTGTCTGCGATCTGACCTCCGCGTTCGACCTGGCCCAGCCAACCATCTCGCATCACCTGAAGGTGCTGCGCGAGGCTGGACTCGTGGACTGCGAGCGGCGCGGCACCTGGGTGTACTACTGGCCGCTGCCTGAGGCGTTGCGTGAGTTGGCGGCGGTGCTGACCACGTCGATCGGCGTCACGACGGGATGAGGTGGGTCGCGAGGTCAGTGACCGCAGCGCGGGCGGTCGGGCCGACGCCGATGAGGGTGGCGGACGCGGGGCCGGTCCAGTCGCCGTATCCGAGCAGGTGCATGCCGGGTATAGCGCGGGTTCCCACGGTGTGGATGATTCCGTCTGGGGCGCGGAGACGCAGAGGCGCGAGGTGACTCAGCGCAGGCCGGAAACCGGTGCACCAGATGATGACGTCGACCGACTGGTCACCATCGGTCCATACAGGACCGTTGTGGTCGAGATGGTCGAACATGGGTAGTGCTGTGAGGAGTCCGGCGTCACGGGCGGCGCGTACGGGTGGGACGGCGACGATGTCGCCGAGGCTGGCGACGCCGCCTTCGTTGCGGCGGCGAGTGGCGATGTCGAACAGGGCGCGTCCGTCGATGTGATCGGGCAGGTAGCGCGGCGGTCGGCGGGTGACCCAGGTCAGGTCGGCGACGGTGGTGAGGTCGGCGGCGATCTGGGCGCCGGAGTTTCCTCCCCGACAACGAGTACGCGTTGTCCATGAAACTCGCGGGGATCACGGTAGTGCACTGTGTGCAGTTGCCGGCCCGCGAAGTCCGTGCGGCCACGGATGGCCGGGATGAACGGACGCCACGACGCAGATAGAACCCGGCAGCCAGGCCCGCTTGTCCGGCACCGATCACGATGACCTGGGCCATGTGACCCATCGGCGGCGTAGCCAGAGGCTGACGTAGACGAGGCCGACGAGGACGGGAACCTCGATGAGTGGGCCGACCACTCCGGCCAAAGCTTGTCCTGAAGCGACGCCGAACACGCCGATGGCCACTGCGATGGCGAGCTCGAAGTTGTTGCCCGCCGCAGTGAAAGCGAGCGTGGTGGTCCGCTCATAAGACAGACCGGACGCTTTACCGAGGAGGTAACTTCCGCCCCACATGACCGCGAAATACACCAGCAGCGGCAACGCGATCCGGACGACGTCCAGCGGCCGAGACGTGATGGTTTCCCCTTGCAGTGCGAACAGGATCACGATGGTGAACAGCAGACCGTACAGCGCGACCGGGCCGACCTTCGGCAAGAACTGCTCCCGGAAGGTCTGACGCGAGCACTGGGCGACAGGGCATCGCATCCGACGTATCCGCAACCGCACCAGCACCCGGCGTCCGTCGACCGGCACATCTGCGGGAACCCGCTCGTGGAAGGCGTGAACCCGGCCGGTTGGCGTCCCACAGGAAGGACACTCCACCACATCGCCCCTGGTTGACGCCCTCACCACGATCACATCGCCAGCGTCCTCGACGCCGTCAATCGACAACGCGGAAAGCCCCGAGAACACCACACCCAACCAGCTTCGCCACCTCAGCCACAAACGATCATGGCAAGATCGCCATCCACCCCCGGACAGGAACCCACGCATCACCACCGAAAGTGCGCCAGAGCCGCCGTCCTGTGCGGCGAGGGTTCTGTTGGAGTGGGACCGGCTGGCAGGGCGGACCCGCCCCTGACCACAACAGCTGGTGCTCACACCTGATAGGTGTCTTCGAGCACCAGGCGACCGGTTATAGATGTCGCCCATGTTCTGTGTGCCCCGGCAGGAATCGAACCTGCGACACACGGTTTAGGAATCCCAGATTCCAGCGTCTATGTGACCTCTACCAGCATCAATAGTCTCGTCTTCAGTCCCAATGTTTCGGTTGCATCGCCTGGAACGTCTGGTCTGAGCGCATCATCCACCGAACCGCACGCAGGCCGATCGATGACGTGCTGCCAGTGGTCCACCTTCCTGAGGGGATGCCGGTTGGGTGGCATAACCAGTCCGCCACATAGATAGCCCAGCTGACCTTCTCCCCCGCGTCGAGCAGTTGGCTGACCACGTTGGCGCCGACGTTTCCGGTGCCACCGGTTACCAGAATCATGGGTTTGTTTCCTTTTTGTCCTTGGTCTCCAGGGCGATCTGCGCGCGTCAGCCCGCGGTCCAAAGCCGGAGTTTGTCCGGGTTGCGTACTCCCCAGATGTGCTTGATCCGGCCGGCTGTGACCTCGAACGCCAGTACCGCCGTGGTGACGCCGTCCACCTGGAGCACCAGGCCGGGCTGGCTGTTGACCGTGCGCTCCAGGATCGCCAGTGCGGGTGTGCTGCTGACGAGATCGATCAGGTAACGCGCGATCCGTTCGCCGCCTTCGACTGGATGGAGCGCGGCGCTGATGAGGCCGCCGCCGTCGCCGACCGCGAGGGCATCGGGGTCGAGGAGGCCGATGAGGACGTCGATGTTCTTGGCTTCCCAGGCCAGCCTGAAATCCCGGACGATGCCGCCGAGCTGCGCTGCCGGAGCCGTGTGAGCCTGCGACGCGCGGATGCGGCGCCGGGCCGAGGAGGCGAGCTGGCGGCACGCGGCGGGCGTACGGCCGACGATCTCGGATACTTCGGCGAAGGAGTAGCGAAAGACATCGTGCAGGATGAACGCGACGCGCTCGGCCGGGGTCATCGTATCGAGTACGACGAGGAAGGCCATGTTGATCGACTCGTCGAGGGTGACCCGGTCGGCCGGGTCGCCGTCCGGTCGCGCGGAGGCCCACTCCGCACGGTCGGGCACCGGCTCCGGGATCCATTCGCCCACGTAGCGCTCCCGCCGGGCCCGTGCCGACCCGAGCAGGTCGAGGCAGATTCGGCTGGCGACCGTCGTCAGCCAGCCGCCGGGGGACTCGATGGCCTCCTGCTCATGCCGGGACAGGGCGTACCAGCGAGCGTAGGTCTCTTGCACTACATCCTCGGCGTCGGCCAGTGAGCCGAGCAGGCGATAGGCAAGGTTGATCAGCTGCCGTCGCTCACCCATGATCGTGCTCAGGCTCGGATCGAGCCGGCCGTCGGCCGGCTCAGCTGGGGTGATCATGGTGTCCCGCTTTCCTCTGGTGCGTCTGCTCTCAGTGGTACGACGAGACGCCCCGCCGAAATGTCAGGCGACGTGCCGGCCTCACGTTTGGCGAGGGTGTCTCGTCGTACCACTGAACCAAACACCGTCCCGGCTAGGAGCGACCAAGCATGACCATCATGACCACGCTGAGCGAGCTGACCGGCGACTATGTTCTCGACACCGCCCGTACGCGGATCGGGTTCGTCGCCCGGCACACGATGGGCACCAGGGTGCGCGGCCGGTTCGACGTGTTCGAAGGCCGTGCGCACCTGGACGGCGGCGACCCGTCGAAGTCCGGCGCACGGCTCACGATCCAGGCGAAGAGCATCCAGACCCGCAACGAGCAGCGCGACGAGCAACTGAGCAGCAAGTTCCTGAGCGCCGGCGACCACCCGGCCATCACGTTCACCTCGATCGCGGTGGACCAGGTCGGCGAGACCACCTTCAAGGTCACCGGTGACCTGACCATTCGCGGCGTGACCAAGCCGGTGACCGTGAACTTCGAGCTGACCGGCGCCGAGAACGACCCGCAGGGCGACCTCCGCGTCACCTTCCAGGGCGGCGTCACGATCAGCCGTAGCGACTGGGGCGTGAACTGGAACGTCGCGACCAGCGCCGCGGTCGGCGGCAAGGTGCGGCTGGAGCTCGACATCGCCGTGATCCGGCAGGCCTGACCAGGCTGGAGGGAACGTATGCGGGTACGAATCGTCACGATCAACGTTCAGAACAGCGAGGGCGACCCCCGGCGCGTCGGCCTGCTCAACCAGGAGTTGCGCCGGCTGGCTCCTGACCTGGTCGCCTTACAGGAGGTCGTCGAGGGCGACGGGCGACGGCAGCTCGACGAGCTGCTGGAGGGCACCGGGCTGCACGGCACCCATCAGGCCGGCGAGCTGGCCTACGCGCCGCCGTTCGCCGATCGCTATGGCGGCAACGCGGTGGCCACCCGCTGGCCCCATCAGGTCATGGAGGTCCTCGATCTGCGCCTGGCGGCAGCCGACGATGTTCCTTGGTGCACGCTGGCAGTCAAGGTCGCGCTTCCGGACGTGGGCGAGATGTTGTTCATCTCCGCCACCGCGTCCTGGCGGCTGGACGCCGAAGCCGTTCGCGAGCAGCAGGCCCTCGCGCTTGCCGATCTCGACGCCAGGCACCGCACCGACCTGCCGACGATCATCGCGGGCGACTTCAACGCCGGCCCGGACGCGTCCAGCATCCGCTTTCTCACGGGCCGCCAGTCGATCTGCGGGCGCAGTGTTCACTACCATGACGCCTGGGAGGTCGCGGGCGATGGGCCGGGCCATACCTGGAGCGCCGACAACGGCCACGCCGCCGCCCTGCTCGACCAGGTCGTGCGCCAGCCAGGGCACCGCCGCCGACTCGACTACGTGTTCACCGGTTCCTGGCACGCCCATCCGAAGGCACGCTGCGAGATCCGTACTGCCGCCCTCGCCTTCGACCAGCCCACCGATGGGATCTGGCCGAGTGACCACTACGGCGTCGTCGTCGACGTCGAGATCGACCGGGACACGTGAGCTGGGGCGGTCCTGCGCCGGACTGGCGGCCCGCCCGCGCGACCGCGTTGCCCGGCCGAGACGGGTCAGGGCCGCCTTCGTCAGCGGCCCTGACCCGGTGCTGCTGAAGGGCTGGTCGGCTCACACCTCCGGCGGGAACCAGGCCCGCAGGGTTTCCATGTCGATCGGAAGCGAGATGTGTTCGTGCGTGATCAGCCACGCGCCGTTCGACCGCCGGCAACCAACGGTCGAGCGCACCCAGATCGAGGTTTCCAACCCGTTCGTGCGCTTCCCGGAATCCAGGTGAAGCATGTGCGCGAACGCGACGTCGCCACTCACCGCAACGTCAAGGTCGTGCGTCTGCAGGCTGATGGGTCCGTCATAGCCGTCGAACCACCGCACGAAGTTGCCACGGACCTCATCGGTTCCCGCGAACCGGAGAGGTGGGACGACATCGTAATAGACGATGCCGGGCGAATAGTGGGACATGAGCCGATCGATGTCCTTCGCCTTCGCGGCTTCGACTCGGCTCTCCAAGAATTCCCTGATGCCGGTATCGATCGACGTCATCGCGTTCTCCCTTTCGCCGTTCAAGAACCCTGACTGCGACCAGTTCGGCCGGCGATGGTCCCTGTGGTTTCAGTAGTCCGACGACGCAACCCACCGAATTGTCAGGCGTGAGCGTGTAGTCCTCGAGGCGGGTGGAGCCGATCAGTTCGGCCTCGTCGCCGGTGATCGCGCCGTCGGCGACAGCGCGGGCGAGGACGAAGTGGGCTTGTTGTGTGGTCCACTCCTGGGTGGGGTGGGCGGTGACGCCGGCGATATGTAGTCGTCGTGTGCTGTGTTCGAGGAAGACCAAGGCGTAGAGGCGTGTGCCGAGTGCGGTGTCGATGTGGAAGAAGTCCGCGGCGATGATGCCGTGAGCCTGGTTGGCCAGGAACTGTTTCCAGGTGGGGCCAGTTCGGCGTGGAGCGGGATCGATGCCGGCCGAGTTCAAGATCTCCCACACAGTCGATGCGGCGATCCGATGTCCGAGTCCGGCCACCGCACGCCATTCGAGCGTGATTCTCTGCCGCTGGATTCCGCGCGCACGGCGTTCGAGTGGTTGGTCACCGGGCCGAGCCCGGTCTCGATCGAAGGCTGGCGCTTCCCCCGCAACCTCACCACCGATATCGATGGAAGGCTAGGCAAACTCCGGTTTGTGCTCCGCGACCGCGACACGAAGTACTCGGCCAGCTTCGATGCCGTCTTCCAAGCCGAAGACATGGACATCCTGACCAGCGCACCCCAGGCGCCACGGATGAACGCGCACTGCGAACGGGTCATCAGAACCCTCCGCAGTGAAGTGTGTGACCACGTTCTGATCCTCAACGAGGCACACGCTCGAGAGGTTCTCGCCGAGTACCAGCGGCACTACAACCAGCACCGGGCCCCACCAAGCCCGAGAACAGCGACCACCCGAACGTCACCACCAGCCCAACCGTGCGGACGAAACCAACGCCCGCACGCTGATACGCACCCGCGTCCTCAGTGGACTCATCAACGAATACCGATACACCGCTTGACCTGCAGCGATGACTTTTCGAGCGGTACAGGTAAGGAGATGAATTTGTTGTTGCCTTGCCGCCAACCGAAAGCTCGCCACCTTTGGCTTCTTGCGAGGCGTAGTCGCATGATTTCCATGATAGGCGGGCACCGATGACCGAGGCCTCGACCAGCAGATCTTCCCCAGCCGCACTCGACGAACGCTTTCCCGTCATCCATCGAGCCATGCACTGGAGTGGATATCCCCAGCAGGCCTCCCTCGGTATCGGCGGCGACCTGGATGGTCAGGCCGGAGCGGTGCCGCTTGCCCGAGAAGTTGACCTCGTGACCAGCACGGTTCCAGCCGGGATATCGGTTCCGTCGACCAGGACGAGTTGGCCACGGATAGCTTCCTTGAGGTCCGGAAGCGCACGCACAGGGGCCTATCCGATCAATGGAAGAATACCTCGATAGGCCCGCGATACAGTCGACTGACTGATTCCAAACAGGTCCCCACGGCCGCCTGGTTTAGGTTCCGTCGGACGTACACCAAAGTGATCACGACAGCGCGATACAGACCCACGGTCGGAGGCCACGCTTGTTTCTCAGGATACTGAACGATCTGTCAGATCCGTGCGACGAACTCCTCGATCTGGTCAGCAGCAAGCCCTGTAGTAGACTGATAACGTAGCGACCACGCCTGCAATTTGTCTTCTGTGACAGGAAGACAATCCTACTCAACTGGGGTCGTTGCCCTATTTTGAGATGATCAGGTCGCCAGAATAACGCTTACCGTCGATCAGTTCATAATACGGGTATATTCTTCCCATAAGAACCTCGAAAAAGAATCCCATTTCTTGACCACCCGCCCTCCTCCTTCTTCATACATAAAAACCGGAGGGTCTATTTTCAGCGTGTCAGCCATCCAGTATATCTGATAACCTTGGTGAATCGCAAAGACAAGCGAGCTATCGTTAATCAACCGCTCGACCCTGAACTCATCAAAAAGTTCAAAAGCATCTCGCTTGGCACCCAATATGCCAGGATAAAAGATATCCGTCCCGACGAAGAACTTCCCAGCCCTCCTACCCATGTAGGTAAGGAAATCCACATATTCAGCAGGAAGAGGGGTTTCTTGATCTCGTTCGACATCCCGAATTTCGGACTCCAGGAGGCCAACGACGGTCTCGGTACCAAACTGGGACCGCAAAACACTCGCCAGCGCACCAACTTGGCCGTTCCCTATCCCCATGTCACATTCACCGTCACGTTAGGAAAAGTTTGCTTGAACTGATCAATAAGTTTTGAACAACTATCACACACCTCACGCTCAGAGTAAAGGTTGATAGTTCCTTTTGAATTAGGCGAGAGAGTTGCGGCGTAGGTCTCAAAGATTTTTACTTCCGAGTCGTGAGGGCGGGCTGACGTATTGAACTGACGAGGAGTTGCGGGCATCGAAACCGACCCCGGGTGTGAATATGTCCCACTAACCCCGATAAGTTGACCGGTCTGACCGTCGATATCGTGCTGAGCCACCGCAATGTTCCTCCTTGACGCAACACCTTGCCCATTATTCGCGTTCTCCCGGAAGTCTTCTGCCACCTCCTTGCCAGTCTGGCCGCAGTTGTGGACGAGGAGAGGCGTGGCTGCGGCAAGAACATGATACGAGTGGATGCCATCGACGGTGAGGTCATGGGCGAGAGTGTGGTTGGTGTACTTGCGGACCGCGGTGACCTGAACCCACGTACCCGACGAGGTCCGCAGCCACGAACCAGCCTTGACCTCAGCCGCCACCACCCATGCGTCAAGATCAGCCACCCAGAACGGATGCCAGTCGGTGGCTTCGATCGTCGCCGTGGCCGATCCTGCGGAGCCGTCCGTGTCGATGGTCAGTTCGGTACGGGTGAACTCGTTGTCATGCACCCATGTCGCCGTCACGGCGCGGGCTTCGGTGCGGCCGGTCTGTGGATCGGTCGCCAGCACGATATCACCGAGCGTGACCTGCTCGATCGGCGTCTCGCCGTAGGGCGAATATTGGTGTTCCGAGGCGTAGCGGTCGAGACCGAACGTCTCGTCGGGCTGGTCGAACTCGTTGTAGTTGTGGCGGATGGTCTCGGTGGGCAGGCCGCCTGCCGCGGGCATGTCCTCAGCGAGCACCAGGCCGGCGACGGCCGAGTACTGCGCTCGATACGTGTACGTGCCCGCCAGCTTGCCTTCGCTAGGCGGGATCACCGTCGAGGTGAACGTCGGCCGGTTCAGCTCGTCGTACTCGTCGACCTGCTGGGTGAAGGCGTTGCCGTTGACGTACCGCGTCGCCGAGGTGGGCAGTTCCGCGCGCTTCGTGTCGAAGACCCACTCGGCGAGCTTGGTCCGGGCGCCACCCTGGATTTCCTCGGACATCGCCTTCTTGCGGCCGAGGTCGTCGTATTCGTGGACGATGTTGCGACCGCGTGCGTCCGTCGTGGACACCAGTTGGTCCAGATCGTCGTACTCGAAGGTGGTCGCGCCGGTGTCCGGGTCGGACTTCCACGACGGTCTGCCCAACTTGTCGTACTTGTATTCCCACTTGTTGCCCTGCACGTCGGTGACTGTGCTCAGCTTGCCCTTGACGTCGTACGCGTATTTCGTGGCGTCGAACGCGGCGTTCGCGCCATAGGTGCCGTCGGCACTGCGTTCCTTGTAGTCACGGCGCTCGACGATCACTCCGAGGGCGTTTTTGATCACCGCGGTCGCGGTGTCACCCTGCGGCGGCGTGGTGAACGTGATGTCGCCGCTGTAGCGGGTCTTGGTCCGCCACTGTTCGACGTTCATCTTGCGGAAGATCGACTCCAGCGGCCTGCCCAGGTCGTCGAACTCGATCACGGTCTGGTTGGGTACCGCGTTGTCGAATGCCCCGAACAGCGTGGTGGACGGTGCCTCCGTGTTGTAGTACGCGGAGTTCGTCACGTGTGCGTTGCCGCGGCTGTCGTAGAACGCGTCCGTCAGAATTCGCCCGCCGTCTCGGGTCGGTGTCTGTGACTGACGCGGCCTGAGCATGCCATCCAGCAAGCTGTAGGACGTCGTGTAGGTTTCGTTTTCCTTCAACGACTTCGTAGTGACAATGGATGGCGCGTCTCGCCGGTACTCGTAGGAGTACTCGGTGGTCGCCGTCTGCCTGCCTTCCTTTGATCGGCCAGGCACCCAGACCTTCAGAAGCCTGCCGAGTGCGTCGTACTCCAGGTCCGCCCGTTCACCGTGGATCCCGAACTCGGTGAGCGCGGCACCCCGGGCGGTGTCCAGCACGCTCCTGGTAACCCAGCCTTTCCGGTTGGTCGTGGTCACTGTGTGCGGATTGCCGGTGTCGGGGGTGTATTTGATCGTGGTCGTGCCGCCGTCCACGTCGGTGGATTTCGTGGTCCGGCCGTAGAGGTCGACTTCGGTCGCCGCCACGGCCTGGTACTGGGCAGCACCGATCCACCGGAGCGTTTTGGTGACGACGCCTCGACTCGGCGCGTCACCGCTGTTGCTGTTGCTGTCGTAGATGGCCTGCACGTCGGTGACCATGTCGTTCTCGGTCCCTGGCCATGCGGCACACGGCTTGGCGATCGTGCGGACCGACGCCGCGTAGGTGAGCATCCACTTCGTCTCGTTGCGGGCGTACGTGGTCTGCGTGCACACCTCGTCCCCAGCGACTGCGGTATCGCCCTCGGACTCGACCTTCAGTGGCAGGCCGGTCTCGTTGAACGCGGTGGTCGTCCGGGTCCTGCGCCAGGTACCGTCCGGCTGGCGACTGCGTGTGGCGTTCGCCTTGGCCAGCACGATGGACGCGCGGTCCTTGCCATCGTTCGCGGTCTCGATCAGGTGCGGGTCGTTGATCGACGCCGACACCACCTGGCCACCGCTGTACAGCAAGTTCTCCCGGATGAATCCGGCAAGCTGATCGACATCCTCGACTCTGCCGCCGTCGCCATCAGTGACCCACACGTCCCTCGGCGGTGTGCCCGCGGGCATCGTGTCGCCGTCCATGCCTCGCAGGTACAGCTTCTCGGAAACCGACTGCGGCTGGCCGGGGTCACCTTTGATGGTGCGCACCCTGCCGTAGCCACGCCACTCCGACCACGTCCGGTACTGCGGCTCCGCTAGGTCGTTGTCGTCGTAGTGCCAGGCAGCACCTTCCAGGTACTGGTACTCCGTCTTGATCTGCGAAGGCCCACCGGTGCGTGCGTCTTCGGTCACGTACTTCACGACGTTGTACGTGCCGAGAATACGTCCGTGCAGGTCAACAAGTATCGGCGTGTGACCGGTCGGGGTCAGGCATGATCGCGACTCGTGCTGGTCCGCTTCGCCTACCTCGCCGTCGCCCACGCCTTCGCCGCGCTACGGCTGTTACGCATGACCGACGGCGAGAAGGACGTCGAGATCCTTGCGCTACGCCACCAACTCGCCGTCCTGCAACGACAACTCGGCGACCGACGCGTTCAACTGCGACCCGAGGACAGGGCGTTTCTCGCGACGCTGCTCGTGCCATTGGCTCGCACAGCGTTGCGCCGGTTTCGGCTACTGGTCAGCCCGGACACGGTGCTGCGGTGGCATCGCGACCTGGTAAAACACCGCCACGCCCGCACGAGCATGAACCGCAGGCCAGGGCGCCCACGAACTACCGCTTCGATCCGCCGCCTCGTCCTACGCCTGGCAAGCGAGAACCCCTCGTGGGGCTACCGGCGCATCCACGGCGAACTCGCCCTTCTCGGCATCTCGATCGCTCCCTCCACCGTATGGGAGAGCCTCAAGACGGCCGGCGTCGACCCAGCCCCGCACCTGGTGACCGTCACGTGGGCCGACTTCCTGCGTTCCCAGGCCAAAGCGGTCCTGGCAATGGACTTTATCGAAACCGTCACCCTGACCGGCGCGCGCCAGTACATCCTCGCCGCCATCCATCACGCCAGCCGACGCGTGCACCTACTCGGCACAACCGCGCACCCCACCCACGCCTGGGTGACGCAGGCCGCCCGCAACCTGCTGATGGATCTCGAAGACGCCGGGCACCTCGCACAAGTCAGGTTCCTCATCCGCGACCGCGACGCCAAGTATCCCGGCCTGATCGACGAGATCCTCAGCGGCGCTGGGGTCACCACGGTGCTGACCGGTGTCCGGATGCCCCGCATGAACGCGATCGCCGAACGCTGGGTGAAGACGCTACGCACTGAACTGCTGGACCGCATGCTGATCTGGAACGAGGCTCATCTCCGGCACGCACTGCGCGAGTACGAACGGCACTACAACCTGCACCGGACCCACCGATCGCTTGCCGCCGCTTCACCCCTGGGAGCCGTGCCTCAAGCTCTTGAACCGGACCAGATCGAGCACCTCGCGATACATCGACGGGACCGTCTCAGCGGGATCATTCGTGAGTACCGACATGTCGCATGACCTGCACGGACGTCGTTTTCGGCACGCACAACCTTGTTCACCGCGCTGATTCCGCACTACATGCATCGTGACGATCAGTTCCGATCTGTCGCCGCTGACCTGCTCCACGCATCGTTGTTCCACGTCAACCAGACTGGGGTGGAAAGGCGGATGGTCGTGTACGACCGGCTCGTCGACTTCGCCAAGAGCCCGTACCTCGACCTCAATCACGTGGTGGCCGCTGAGCTTGAGGTGTACCTCCTCCAGTTATTGGTCAACGATGAGCTGATAACGGCGGAGTATGCCGTCGACAAGGTGACCGGCCTGATGGTCGCGAAGGATCCGCGCGGGCCGGAGAACCTCGCGCTCTTCTTGCGGCTCTTGGTAAAGACGGAAGAACCCAGGTGGTTCCTGGGCCTCGCGGAGAGGTTGCTCGCCCGCGAGGTGCTGAGCGCCGAACAGGTGGCCGAGATCTGGTGCGCGTTGACGAACAAAGGGGTTGCGAGTTCGGAGTATCCGGAGACGCTCCTCGACGAGGCCCACCGCCTCCGCTGGCCGGCACGCGAGGAGCTGCTCGCGCACCGGCCGGATCTGCTGATGCGGTTGTCGAAGCTGGAGGACGACGAACTGCTCTAGCCATTCTCATCCACCCGACAAGGCACTATCGACGCGTGTCGCCGAACTGGCCGTGTCGGCCAGCTCTAGCCGCAGAACCGGGCAGCCCGTCGGCACCTTCCCGCGCCACGATCGGCACCTCGGCGCCTGTGCGTGCCGATATTGAGTCGAAAGTGATCATCTTCCGGTAGGTTGATCACGTTCCTCGTCGGTGAGGACTGTGAGGTCTTGGGGTCGTCCCCGCGCAGGCGGGGCTGCTCCAAACGCTGCACAGCCACGCACCCGGCAACAGCCTCCAACAGAAGTGAACCAAGGACATTCGTTTCCGTTGCTACACCGAGTTCTTCACAAAGCTTCAGCACAGCCTCCCGATCATCTGCCGCATCCGGTCCAGCCTCGGCGCAGAGAGTGAGTACCGCCTGCCACGGGTCGTAGGCGATCGCCAAGTCGGCCTCCGGCACGAACTCGTGACGCGGCGTGGCGCGCAGAACCCGTTCGACCTCGCCTCGTCGCGCGTGCCCGGCCTTCCGGATCCTCTCGACCATCTCTGCATGCAATCTGCCAGGCGACGTGGTGGTCTGCATCGCTTTCCTTCGTGTTCAACGGTCTTCGGGTTGGTCAGTCGTTGTCGATGGTCAACGCGCGTGTAGGGTCTCAGCGTCGATGACATGTGGATCTTTAGTGACCTGCGGCTTTGCTCGTTGTCTCACCGCAGGGTCCTGAAGGACAGTCTCAAAGTCGTGGCATTTCTTGGATCGCGGGCAGCGGTGGTTTAGCGGCTGCCGAGTTCTCCCTTGGTGAACCCGTGTTTGCGTGCCGTGAGCACAGTGGCGAGTGCAGGGACGAGCAGCGCGAGCGCGACCCAACTCAGCCAGGATGCGTCCAATCCGCTGAGGACAAGGCCTCCGATGACGCCACCACCGGCGATTCCGACGTTCCATCCGGTGGTGAGGAGTGCTTGGGCGACATCGCCGGCGTCGCCTGCTGCTTCGGCGACTGCGGTCTGCAGCAGGGTGGAGGTGCCGCCGAACGCGAGCCCCCAGAGCGCTGCGCTGGCGTAGACGAGCGTAGGCACGCCGGAGAAGATGCCGAGCAACAGCGTGCACGTCGCGAAGAGCACACACGCGAGGATCATGAGGAGGCGCAGGTGTCGATGGACGAGCGCTCCGGCGATCCAGATGCTCACCAGCGACACCAGGCCGAAGGTGAGCAGCACGGCGTCGACTTGACCTGCCATGCCCAGCGGCATGAGGAACGGGGCGATGTAGGTGTAGAGGATGCTGTGGGCGAGCACGAACGTGAGGGTCACGAGGAGCACGGGCGCTACGCCGGGAATGCGGAAGGTAAGGGTGAGCGGGAGCCGTGAGCCCTTGGGCTGTCCGGGGAAGTTCGGCACCGCCGCGATGACCCACACGATCAACGCCAGCGTGAGGACGATCAGGATCCCGAACGCGTATCGCCACTCGACGAGCTTGGCCAGAAGCGCCGCAGCAGGAACTCCGACGGACAGGGCAACGATTGCGCCCGCCATCGCGATCGCCAGTGCCTTGCCACGCTGACGTGGGGAAACCATCCGTACCGCGTACCCGGCCAACAGCGCCCAGAGCAACCCCCCGACGATGCCGCCGAGGAACCGGGCGGCTAGCGTCAGTGCGAAGCTCTCGGAGAGCGCGGTGACGGTGTTGGCGATCGCGAATCCTGCGATCGCCACCAGCAGCAGGTGTCGGCGCGGCCAGCCGATCGTCGCCTTGGTGAGCGGGATCGCGGCGAGAATCGCCCCGATCGCGAAGACGGTGACGCTCTGCCCGGCAGCACTCTCGCTCACACTCAGGTCCCGGCTCATCTCGGGAAGCACCCCGGCGGGCATCGTCTCGGTCAGGAGCGTAATGAATCCAGTGGTGGCCAAGGCCAGAAGACCTGCCAGCGGGAGCCGGGCGTTCGTTGTCGAGCGAGGTGGCAGAGTATCTGGTCGTGTCATAGCCTTATCATCGATGGGTGACATTAGTGTGAAGGTCAATTCGGTGTCCGCCGAGTCACAGAACGCCAGCCACAGAGGGCGAGGATAGGGATATGCGGATCGGTGAGCTGTCGACGCGCACGCAGACTCCGATGAGGTTGCTGCGCTACTACGAGGAGCAGGAACTGATCGAGTCAAATCGACTGCCCAACGGATACCGGGACTATGAGGAGTACGTCGTTGACCGGGTTCTCCAGGTACGAGGCCTGCTCGACGTAGGGCTGCCCACACGGATCATCAAGCAGATCCTGCCCTGCCTGAACACCCCCCGCACGATCCACATGCCCTACGTCACGCCAGACATGGTCGCAACGCTCGAACGCGAACGCGATCGTATGGCCGAAAAAATCGAATGCCTCACCAAGAACCACCAAGCCATCACCGACTACCTCGACGCCGTACGCCGCAATATCCGAGCCTCCTAACCGATGTCGGGTCTGCTGAGCCTCGGAGCTGTTCGTGGAGGAGAACTTCGGTCCTCAGGAAGACTGAGGTGGTCGGCGAGTCAGTCGTCGAGGACGGCACCGGTGGCCGAGGTCGGACTTCGGTGCATCATCAGCGGCTCCACGAGCCCGGTTGCACCGCGCTGCCTTCAATTGCCTGCGGGTCCCGGCCGCAGGTCTGTCACGGCCCCGTTCACCACGCCACACGGCCACGCCCCGCCACAATCGGCGCATACGTTGGGTTCCCCCTCAGTAGGGCTGTGCTTGGTCAGCAAACGGTGCACCGTCGTCCAGTGCACGCGCTCATCGACACTGGCAAGCCGGTCGGTGCGGCCCTCAGCCGCCTTCGCCAAGGCCGACCGGTACATGTTCAGGTCGTTTCGCTCGTCTCTCACCCGGACATTGTCGCGTCGCAGTGTCACCGGCACGCCGATGTCCTATCTCATCGATCGAGTCGGGGGCGGCCACGCCTGACGTGCGGGATGACATTCCGTAAAGACACAACGGATGGGTGTCCGAGCCGACAATGATCATGCGCGGATGAGGAGCCCGCAATAGTCTCGATGATCAGTGCGCGGTGCGCCGCCCCTGACCAGGGAGACGACAAAGTGTGTTGAGACAGGCATGCCTTCGTACGGCGCGTATCGGCGGTGCTCGCCGGGCGGTTGAGAATCCGCCGCTGTGGTGAGACGACATGTCACACCGGTGAGACTCTGCAACTTCCGCTGAGAACGGCCAGCGGGAACCACCACATCTCATTCATATGGCGGATCCGCCAGTGGCCCGCCACCGCTGCTGAGAATCCGCCATCAAATTTGAGACCCTACACTTCTTGTAGGGTCTCATCGCTCGCGACATGTTGATCTTGGATGACCAGGGTGTTCGTCGTTGTCTCAACGCCGTCACCGGATCCAGTCTCACCGAGACGGCATTTCCTCGTGGTCACATTCCCGCAGCGCTGTGATGATCTCTCGTCCGAGGGGCGTCAGCCGCATGGGCTGGTTTCGTTCGGCGCGTGCGAGGAGTTGTCCGCCGAGGTCGTGTTCGAGGCGGTTGATCTGTCGGAGCAATGTGGACAGTCGAAGCCATGTGCGGCGGCCGCGATGGTGAGCGTCGGATGGCCGACCGTGGCAGCGAACTTGTTTAGCCGGGTCCAGGCTCCTGTCCCGGTGAGTGCTGGTCGAAGAGCTTTCGGTGCTGTGGCCGCCTGGTCGAGCGTGCGGCGGACTTCGTTGTGGCTTCCTCCGCCGCGTGGGCGGAGCGGAATGTCGTGTTTTCCTGCCCAGCGCCGCATGTTCGCTGGGCTCATTCCTTTTTCCCGGGCGAGGTCGGCGAGGGTGCGGCGCTGGGTGACGTATTGGTCGTAGAGCCAGTCGCGATCGATGACGGCTCCTGAACCTGGCAGTGGGACTTCACGGCGTTTGATGTCGTAGTCGTCGAGCAGGCGTCCGATGGTATTTTTGGTGACGCCGAATCGGCTGCCGATCTCTCGCAGTGTCAGCTGCTGATCGTGGTAGAGGTCGTTGAGGCGTTGCGGGGGGAGCTTCTCGCGAAGGTCGACGCGGATCAGGCCCTTGGCTCGTGCTTGGGACTTCGTGACCGGTCGCGGCGGTGCGGGATGTTGTTCGAGCAGGTGACGAACAATGTCGAGGGAGGTGCCGAGCTGGTGCGCTGCGGTGGTGAGCGCGCTGTCATCCTCGCGGATGAGTCGGTGCAGCGTGGGGATGTCGACGTGTTCGGGATCGTCTCCGGGAAGGCGGAGACCGTCGAGCAGCCCGAGGGGCGGCTGCCATTCGACTGGTTCGTCGTGGATGCCCTGCTGTGCCAGGAATTTCTGGGCCGCGTCGTTCAGGCGCAGGGCGAGGTTGGGCGTGATCGGCGAGGCGAATTCGAGCAGGCAGTCGCGTTTGTAGGGCGTGTCAATGGCAAACGAGGCGGGCGCCAGGTCGGCGGGCATCATGCTGATCTTCTCGAAGAGCAGGCATCGTGCGAGGTCCAGGCGGCGGCGTTGTCCCGGCGGAAAGCGGCTCTGGAGGCAGATGTGGTGCCACTGGCCCTCGGGAAGCAGGGCGGCGTAGTCGAGGTTGCGGCGCCGGTCGTAATCGATGGGGATGGTGTGATCGTCGAGGTAGTCGGCGAGCCGTGTCAGTGCCGCGAGGACGTCGGACCAGTGCGGATCCGTATGCAGGGCGCCGAAAACACGGGAGGGATCGTGAGTATCGGCGATGCGCAGGATCGTGGCCGTGTCGGGCAGGTTGTGCCGCGTGCCTGGCAGCAGAAGCGCCGCGGACAAGGCGAGCCGCAAAGTGTGGAGATAGAAGCGCTTCTCCGGACGTAACCGCAGCGCCCATGAGGTCCAGAGCATGGTCGGGACGTGACGCCGTCGCGCGGACGCGGTGTTCGCGGGGACCTGGTGATGGGGTTTCGTGGCGCCGGATCGATAGCGAAGCTGGTCGCTGGGGCTGAGGAACGGACCGAGCGCGGAGACTTGGATGGCTTTCAGCGTGACGCTGGTTCCTTGGCCCCATTTGTCCACGTTCGAGACCCGGACGCTGTGACCGCGTCGCCGCGCTGTTCCGATCGCCCGGCGCATGCCGTGTCCCGCGTCGCGGATGGTGCCCGTGTTGAGGATCGAGATCGCGGCCGTGGCACCGACCGCGGCGACAACGGCGTGGCGCGGAGCCATGAATCCGTGCCGTGTGCCGACTCGCGAGGAAGGATGACCGCTGCTGGGCTGCGCCAGGGCGCGGGTGCAGGCGGCCAGCAGATCGTCCGGCATGGTGGTCACGTCGTCCAGATGGGCATACCGGAGAAAACGGCTCGCGAGAGCACGCAGGTCGGCGAGCGCGGTGATCGCCGGTGTGGGTTCGTCGGCATAGACGCCGAACCTCGCTGTCCCCGTCTCGATGGCCTCGTCGACAAGACGTTGAGCGGTGAGCACAGGATCGTCGCGTTGGAACCGGAGCGGGCGCATGGTGGTCAGGTCGTGTCCGCAGCGGTCCGGGGACCGGCCGTGCTTGTCGTCACCGACGGGGTGGACGCATCGGCCCGGTGTCAGAACCTCGGTGAGGCGCCGGGGAAGACGCCCGCATGCGGGACAGACGTCCGCGAGCAGTCGCTGATGGGTCGTGCAGGCGAACGACCAGCCCAGTCGCCACCTCAGCAGCCAGCGGCCGCCGGTGTCGGCCAGGCAGTCGGGGCAGTAGCGCGACCCGGAGTTGCGCCCCCAGAGCTGGGTTCGCCGGACCCGCCGGGCGGCCGGGTCGATCAGCAGAGCGGCGCCGTCGAACCTGGTCAGCGTCATCGTCTCGATGAGCAGCTGATCGACGCCGGTCGCGGTGGAGATCGTGGCGATTTCCGCCGGCCGGAGCAGGACCGTCCAGTCAGCCGGTGCGTCGTCGTTGTCCCGGTGGCGCAGGCCAAGGTCGGGCAGGAGCGATCCCAGCGGGGTATGCAGCCGGTAAACGAGGGCGGCGAACCAGGAGTCCAGGGCCTCGCCCGGGATCGGGTGGAGGCGGATCGGCAAGGTGTCCGGCCGGTTCATCCGCTGCGGCGCCGGGTCTTCGGCGCGGTGCGGGTGGTGATCCGGCGGGCGCCGAAGGCGTTCTCCAGCTCGCTGCGGGCGGTCTCCGCGGCGGCGTCGTTCTTCACCCCGTCGAGCAGGTCCTGGTTGAGGTGCTCGGTTCCGGTCCGGACGGCTCGCTGGCAGCCGCGGTTGATCAGTGTCATCAGCGAGCCGATGTGGCCGGTGCTGCGGGCGAACAGATAGTCCGACAAGTCGTCGGCGAGCATGCCGGGATATTTCCCGGCCAGCACCAGGCGCTGCTCGATCGCCAGCAGCATCTGCCGCCACTCGCGCCGCCCAGTGCCGGTGTCGACGGTGAACGGGCGCATGTCCAGGCGGGTGGTGCGGCGCCCGGTCTGGGCCAGGACCGCGTTGGTGTAGGTGTCGCCCTCACGGAACAGGCCGCGCTCGGACAGACCGACCCCGACGAACACCAAGGTCACCGGGAACTCGTTCGCGATGTACTTGAAGTGGTTGCTGATCTCCACTCCGGACTTGGCCCGCCACCGGAGAAAGTGCAGGTCGTCCACGATCAGAATCCTGACCGCGCAGGACAGCAGTGACACGGAGGACTCCGACTTCGTCGAGCCGTAGCTAGACGTGAGCCTGCACGCTCGAATTCTGTGACCACACGACAAGCCGCTCTCGAAGGGCTTCCAGCTGTCGTTCGACGAGGCCCCCACGGCGCAGATAAGGCTCGACGCCGCCGCACTCGTCGCGCAGGTAGGTCAGTGTTGAAGCCATCGTGTCTGCACGGGCACTGTGGAGTTCACGAACGAGCTCCAGCAGCTCCGCATCCTCGATATCGGCTCGCTTTGCTGTGTAGTAGGCGCCGAGTCGTGCGGCACTAACGGCGTAGTCGACCGCTATGGCATCGTCGGGAACGCCAACGGCTTTAAGGATCAACGCAATCACAAGTCCGGTGCGGTCCTTGCCGGCCTGGCAGTGCACTACCACCGAGCCCGGCGGTGCATCTGCCGCAGCTGCCACAGCTTGCGCGAACCGGTTGGGGTACAGGTCCAACTTGGACCTGTAGCGGTCGACCAAGCGGGCCTGTCGATTGGGAGGGTCACTCGGGAACGACAGCGGCACGTGGCAGTACATGTCGGCGGCAGCGAATGGGCTTGGCTCACGTTCGCATTGGGTGCTGGTACGCAAGTCGATGATCCGGCTGGGACGCAGCCGCCGAACAGCTTCGACGCCGTCGTCGGTGAGACGCGAGAGCCGGTCGGAACGGATCAGTGCTCGCCCGCGGACGCGGCCAGTCTCCGCGGTAGGCAAACCGCCCAGATCGCGAGCGTTCATACAGGCCGGCCAGTCTAGATCACGCAGCTCGGCTACTGCCTCGGATTTAGTGTCCTGCGTGAGGTTGGTAATGCCGTTCGTCACGGCAGGCGGGCCTTCGACAACGACTGCCAGTGCCCAATCAGGTTCTGCAGTCGGCGTCCCTTCCATTGCTCAGCCGGGGTCTGGACGTTGACGCCGGTCACTACGCATTCAGGTGGCACGTCCTTGGTTACTACTGCGCCCGCTGCGACATAGCTGCGCGGACCGATGTGGACTCCGCCCACAACCCGTGCTCCATAGCCGACCACCGAGTCGGCCTCGATCACCGGTGGTTCCTCATCAACGTCCCACCACCCTTCGTGAGGGCGGGTGTACTCGTGCACCAGCTCGCCCATCACAGTGGATCGATCGCCAATAGTCGTGCCGTCACAAATGAATCCCGCCACAGTCGCGTCAACGCCGATCGTGACTCGATCACATACGTATGCTCCATAGACGATGCGGGTTCGATCGCCGATCACGCTGTTGTACCCGATTCGCACGCGGTCCTCAATCACGCAATCCGCGCCGATCTGAGCCCCTTCGTAGATCACGACGTGGTTGGCCAGCAAGCACTTCGGTCCGACCGTGACCTGATCACCTATCAGGGAGGAACCAGGGTTCTGCTGCTCGGCTCGAAGGCGCGCCTCCTTGGGATAGCCCAAGACGCAGTGCTCACCCACAATGCTGCTGCTGTCGAGGTTCACGGATGCGTAGAGGGAGGTTATGTTCACGCCGACCTCCGGTCGTTGATCAGCCACCCCACCGTGACCGCGACGGCCTCGTCCTCTCGTTCCCGCGTGTCGAATCCGTGGTCTGAACCGCGGATCGTGTGGAACTCGGTATTCGGCTTGCCAGCAGCCGCGTGCTGTGCGATCTCGTACGAGATCGCGGTGTCCTGGTCACCGTGCACGACAAGTGCGGGGACCGTGCTCGCTGTCAGGTACTTCAGCGGCTCGTAGTGATGGAACTCCTCGAACAGGACTCTGCCAACCTCAAACTCGCCATCCAGCATCAGGAATCCCTGCGTGGCCAGCAGCTTCTGCTGTTCCACGTTGAAGTTTTCCTTACCCCACGGCAGTTCTGGGTTGACGAAGGTGCGCTGTAGGTCCAGCGCGGGGTTCCAGAGAGCGAGCCGATCGAGGCGGTCGCCGAGCCACGGAAGGGACAGCGAGGTGGATACCGCGCCGAAGCTCGATGCCACGATCGCCAACGGACCTGGGAACCGGTCAACCATGTACTCGACGGCGGCCTGCAGGTCGAGCATCTCGCCCGCGATCGTCATACCCCGTTGTGTTCCGTGGCTGTCGCCGTGTCCCCGGAACGAGAACCGCAACACGTTGAAGTCGGCTTCGGCCAACTGGTCAGCGAGACGAACGAACATCCCGCCTTCGGTCATGTTGGCGTTGATCCCGTGGGCCTGGACAACCACACCTCGGTGCCCATGCGCACGGGCAGGATGCCACACGGCGTCGAGCCGCATACCGTCGATAGACGTCAACTCCACCTGTTGCATTCCAGCTGCTCCTTGCCCCCAGACGTGACTGTCTGCGCTTGACCAGTGTGCCCGAGGTGATCGAGCGGCCCGAACAGACCAGGTGATTACTCTTCGCCATCGACTGCTACGTTCTGTGATCAATTTGGTGCGGTCATGGGCTCGTTCAGGTAGCCCGATCGGAGGAGCACGATGGACTCGTGGGAGACAGCGCGCCGATCTACGACGACAAGTCCGAGGTCCGGACAGAACTTGACCTGACGTCCGCCGAATGGCAGCGATACGGCGCCGGCCGTCGGCGCGATCGGCACGTCGAGGTTGCGTTCGTAGAGCACACCGACGGCGTCGTGTACACCGTGATGCGCAGCTCGGCGGATACAGCGGGTCCAGTGCTGGTCTTCACGCCGGCCGAATGGGACGCGTTCACTCGTGGAATCCTCGCCGGTGAGTTCGACCAGGAGAAGCGCTCAGCCCCCGATCCGAGCGCCGACTGAAGACGGCCTGCGTAAACGCCAGAAGGCCACCAGTGCCTGTTTATGTCTGCGAACGTGTCCAGGCCATGTCCACAAACTCGGCCTGCGGATGGGCTAGCTGATCTTGCTACGTCACAGCATGCTCGACCCGTGGAGCAATCCTCGATGAGCGGTTCGACGGCTTCAGGTCGTCCAAATGATGGAGCAGCGCGGAGCGGGCGCCATGAGCGATGATGGAACCTGGATTCCGGCTGGAGTGGACACCGAGCAGCCGAGCGCGGCCCGGATGTATGACTACTTCCTCGGTGGTGGACACAACTTCGCGGCAGATCGACAGCTGGCCGACAAAGTGCTGGAAGTCATCCCCGCCAAGGACATCGCCCGGATCAATCGATCATTTCTCCGCCGGGCCGTGCGCTCCCTCGTCAACGAGGCCGGCATCCGGCAGTTCCTCGACCTCGGCTCGGGAATCCCCACAGTGGGCAACGTGCACGAGGTCGCTCAGCACGAGAACCCTGACTGCACCGTCGTGTACGTCGACAACGACCCGGTGGCCGTGGCTCACGGCGAACTGATGCTTCAACAGAACGGGAACGCGGCGACCATCATGGCCGACCTATGTCAGCCAAGGACGATGCTCGGGCACGACGAGACCTTGCGACTGATCGACTTCCGCGAACCGACCGCGGTCCTCATGTGCGCCGCCCTGCACTTCGTGCGAGATGAGGAAGGCCCTGCGGACATCGTCGCCGCCTACCGCGATGCACTCTGTCCGGACAGCGCCTTGGTCATGTCTCACGCGACGGACGACGACTATCCGGAGGATCTCGCGCGGGCGGCTGAGCTGTACAAGGACACGAAGGACCCGGTCACAGCTCGCGCACGAGAGCAGATCATCGAGTTCTTCGCCGGCTTCGACCTCATGCCGCCTGGCGTCGTCCTCCTTCCACTGTGGCGCCCTGACTTCGGGGAAGGCGCCGATCCTCGCCGCTCGCTGTGTTACGGAGGCGTCGGCATCAAGACGATCTAGCCTGATCAGGCGACCGGTGTCCAGATTTTGTCCAGCTCATGGTCGACTTGTCCAGCAACACGGCAGGCTCCTGGGATAGCTGATCTTGCACTTGTGGCGCAGGCTGCACGTACCACGACAACTACAGCCCGGAAAGCCTCATGCCCCTCCTCCCTGCGCCAACCGCCACGTCGACTCCGCCCACGTTCGGCATTGAGATCCTCCGGCACACGACGGCGTCAACCCCGACAGCACCGCCGGACGTAGTCGGAGGCTGGCGGAGACGGGAAGTTAGCCCCCCGGCTTCCCGCCTCCGCCGGTCATCTATCCCGGACTGGGCTGGCTAGGCGCATGGGCAAGAAACTGCTGGAATCCGCGGACACGGAGGAACTGCTCTGGGAGTTCGCCAGGGACGGCTTCAGTCTGTACTTCTGCGGAGGTCGCAGCCAGCCGACCATGATCGTCGGAGCATACGAGTGGGACGACTACATCGACATCGTCAACATTCGTGGCGATAATCGTGTTACCGCGGCTCGTGTGCCCAGGCGTGGCGAGGTCGATATCTTCTCTCCTGAAACGATTGTTTGGTTCTATCAGGGAAATGTCGACCTAACGCTCAAGGCCATGCTGAGGCTCGTCCATCCGGAACATCCCGATGCGCCGAGCACTGAGCATCCACCTCCTAGTGATCTTCATGTACCTCGCGCCGAGCAACGCCCTATGACGATCCGTCGCGCGGACGCAACCAGGATCGCTGCCCGCGCGGCCAAACTCGCGGCCCAGATTCCCGAGCTTTCCGCCGAACCGGAGCCGCGGCGGACTCGCTGGTGGACATGGCTCGCCGGCCTCTTCCGAAGGATCGGCCGGCGCGGGCGCACAGCCAGAACGGAGCATGTTTCCGGCTCCGTCAGGTGTGGTAGGTGTTCTGGTCGCGCTTCGGGTCGATGATCGACCAGAGGCCGCAGGAGTAGGGCGGGATGGTGGCCAGCTCCAGAACCAGGGCGTGCTGGAGGGCTTGGCGCAACCACTCGACGTCGAGCTTGCTGTCCGGTGTGGCCATCAACCCGATGATCGCGGTGTCCTCGTTCGCAGCCACCGTTGTCATGATCGCTCCCGTTGGGTCCTCGCGGTTTCGACATGCCCGTCCGACCATGACAGCGCGCCCCGACCTCCGGAACAGCCGCCCCGGGACTTACCACCGATCGAGCGCGACGTGGACCTGACCGAGTGAAGTGCTGGACATCGGGGACCTGCCCGTGGTGCTCGCACCGCGCAGCGTCCACCACGATGCCTGCTTGTGCACTTGGTGTGGAGTCGGTGCCGCACCGGCACGCCGAGCAAGCACCGGCTGCCCCGGCGGTGGGAGCATCTCTGCGGTGTGGGGTTCTGTTCGCTGGGTCGGGTGATGCGGCGTCGTTTCCGCGGCGGTGGTGGTGCGGTCGGCCCATGCTGGATGGGGTGTACCCGCGCGGGGTGAAGGGGTCGACGTGAACAAGGCCGGTGTCGTGGTCATGGCCGTGCTGGCGGTGGCTGCTGTGGCGATTCCCCCGTCCGCGGTGGTGCGGATCGGGTTTGCCGTTCCACCGGGCTCGGCGGTTGCTGCGGCGGAGGTGGATCTGTCGTTTCGCATCGATTCGGCGACCGCGTCCAGTCAGGACTCGGTGGTGCAGCGGTTGCACGTCCGCAACGGTGACACCGCCTATGACGGTCGGCTGGCGGTGACCTACGTGACGGCGATGTACGTCAACATCGATCGCGCTCAGCCGCTGCCGGACGGCTGCGGCATGCGCCTGGCTGACACGGACCCCACGGTGCCGGAAGTGGTGACCTGCCGCCGTCAGGTGCGGCTGGAGCCGGAGCAGGAGGTGACGCTGGACATGCCGTTGACCGTCACCTCCGACGCCCGTTTCGCCGGCCGGACGCTCGGCCTGGCGATGGCCGCGCCGCCGGCTGATTCCGGCGTCGTGGACGCCAACCTCAGCGACAACTGGGAATACGGCCAGTTGCGGCTGCTGCCGCCCACACCACCAACACCCAGCGGCTCCCCGATGGACCTGTATCTGACCCACGACGTGCCTGCCCTGGCGAAGAACAAGCCCACGACGGCCGACTTCCACTACAGCCGCAAAGCGCCCGGCCGCGCCGCGGGCGGGGTGCGTTTCACGTTCGTCACGCCGTTCTACGTCAACCATCACGGGATCCTCCCGCCGGGCTGCGGGATGCGGCTGACCGACAGCGACCCGCTCGTGCCGGAGATCGTGACGTGCTCCCTGCCCCCGCTACCACCTGGAGCGACCCGGTCGTTGTCCATCCCGCTGACCCTGGTGCAGGACGCACCGCACGGTCAGGTCGGCGGCCTCGCGCTGGTCGCCCCGGCGGCCGACGGCCGGTTCGCCGGCGTGGAGACCTGGCAGATCGACAACTTCCTGCCCGTCACCACGGTCAACATCTCCGCCCCGTGACGACCCTGTCGACGTCCGGGGCAGCGTCGTCGCCGCGGGTGGATGTCGTGGTGGGCAACGGTGCGCTGGGTCTGTCGATCGCGGTGGAGGTGACCCGCCGTGCCCCTCAAGGGGCGGATCGCCGTGGTGGGTCCTCGCACTCGGCCCGCCGCGGCCTGCACCGCGGCCGGTGCGATGCTCAACTGCTTCGGTGAGGTCACCGCCGGCACGGCGCGGCATCCGGCGGCGCGAGCCAAGTTCTCGATCGCGCGTGACGCCCTGGACCGGTGGCCCCCGTGGCTGGAGGTACTCGCCGACATCACTGGCTCACCCGGCGAGGTCCTCCGCGCCACTGCGGGCACGACGGTGGTGCTCAGTGGCCGATCGGGCCGGGTCGCGGCGCAGAACTTCGAGGCGATGCGGGCCGCGTTGGTCGAGCACGGCGAGCCGCACGATGTACTCGACCCCTTCGACGTGGAGGGCTTGGCGCCCGAACTCGGCGCACGCCCCTTCCACGCGGTGCAACTGTGCCGCGAGGGCACACTCGACGCCCGAGCCCAGGTCGAGACGCTGGAGCCCCCCGCCGACTCCGGGTCACCCTCGTCGATGGCTGTGCCGGGGCACTGGCCGCTAGCGACCCTGACCCTGGATCGGCTACTCCGGCGGGCAGCAGCTGCTCGACCGCCAGCGCCAGGCGCTGCAGGACCGCGGCGCGGTACCGCCCGGTCGCCTCGGCCAGCCAGGAGATCAGCAGGCTCTCCACCAACGACCTGGAGGTACTTGTCGGGGCCAGCAAGGCGGCGCTCGCGCCGCCCGAGAGGATTCCGCCGTGCCGGCGGTTGATTATCTCCCCGGCGGGGCGCCGACGGCGCTGGCCGAGCGGTTCGAGCTCCCCGGATGGATGACACCGCGCGCTCCGACCTCGCTCCACCCATGGGATGCCACCGCAGCCCGCGGGCACACCGCTGAACTGCGATTTCCCTCAGGCGTGTGGCGGGACGGTCCCCCGATCGTGATCCGCGGCCTAAGGGCACGGGCACCCCGCCGAACTCGCGGCAGGCGCGACCCACCCCACTCCGCATAGCCGAAGCTGTCCGCACAGCGGTGTGGGTGGTTGACATTCCGCGCAGGGGCGTCTGTCGAACACCGTGTCCGGCTGGTCGGGATCGGCGTTGAACTGGTCGGCCGGTGTGCTGTACGTGCCGCTGCCCCGCGCCCACGCGGTCAGAACAGGGTGTCACGCACTCGCAGGGCCGGTACCCGGTCGGGCCGGGCACCGCGTTCCAGGTCGCTGACGTAGTGGAGGTCCAGCTCGGTGCGGACGAGCAGATCACAGCGAGGCGGCCAGAACGCCGAACAGCCCGCCAGCGCGAACGCCAGCGGGCTGTGCGCGTCGTCCCCCTTCCGCGACCGCGTCAACACCCCCGCAGCGCGAGCAGCACACCGACCGCACCTACTGGGTGCGCTGGACGTGCGCGGGCATTGGCGCAACCTGGTAGTTCGACGTTCCCGGTTCCGGCGTTCAGCGGGGGAAGGTCCAGAAAACCGCTTCGCCGGGCTCCAGGGTCAGTGATTCCGCCGCGTTGGCGGGGATCGTCTCGCTGATGACCTTGGAGTCGCCGACCAATCGGGTCCGGGTGATGGGTTTGCCGGTCTGGTACTGGGTCAGGCTGGGGTTGACCTGTTGGGGGACTTCGGAGATGTTCACCGCGATCAGCGCGTTGCCGGTGGGGCCGCGTTTGGCGCCTGTGCGGACGGAGTCGCCCAGGTCGATCGCGTTGGCCTGCGGTTGCAACAGATACGGCTCCAGTCCGGCGACCACGTTGAACGCGTCGGACATCGCTCGCCAGCGCGCCGCTCCGACTCCGTTCGGCGCGGCACCGGTTTCCAGGTCGGGTGTGCCGACGGCCGCGGTGGCGCGGTGGTCTTTCCAAAATGTGGAGTCGAATTCATAGGCTCGTACGCCAGACATGCCGCGGATCGCGGCGTACGCGATTCCCGCAGCCACTGACGCCGGGCGCACGCCTGAGCGCTGCAACAAGTCCTGACCGGCGGTGTAGTGGTTGCCCGGGCCGCGTTTGGTGTAGAACGCGCCGCCTGTGCCGACAAGCAGGATGCTGGGGGTGTTGCGCAGGAAGGCGTCGCGTCGGCCGATGGTCCCGACGTCGATACCTTGGATGTACTCATAGGTCGATATGCCCGACGGGTAGGTCGTACGCGTTGTCGGTATGTCGTGATAGATCCCGTTGTAGTCGGAGAAGGCCGGGTTGCCGGTCCAGTTCCGCACGGCGTCCACCTTGGCGATTCCCGTTACTGACCACGTGATCCGCGGGCGGGTCTTGGCGGGTCCCATGATCTTCATCAGGTCCGCGAACGCGCCGTCCGCAACCGGGGGCTTGGACGTCTCCCATCGTTTGTCAGTCGGTGTTGGTGTATCGCCCCACCAGCCGGTGACCTCGTCGACCATGTCGATGCCGATCGTCCGCCCGGTCGTCGCAGCCCAGTTCACGGCGTATTGGATCTTCGCCTGGGAGGTCGGTTGCGCGCACTTCGGGCCCGAGCACACGCTGTCGGCCATCGCCGCCTTGGTCTGCGCGATATCGTCCCCGGTCAGATACAGGCTCATGTTGTTGTCGGACGCTACTTCGCTGATTTTGTCGTGGAACTTTCGCATGCTCTGCGCCCACAGGTCGAAATCCCGCACCCCGCCGTTGTGGAGCGGGTTTTGGTAGAAGCCGGTGGTCATCGTGTTGACACCGGCCTGCTGCGCCAGCTTGCCGAGGCCAGGGTTGCGCGGACTGGTGATCTCCGCGGCGTCGAGTCGGAACATGGTCCGCATGAACGTCGAGCCCGGCTGATACTCGGTGACGATCTTCCCGTTCTTGGTGAAATGTGGGGCATCGTGGCGATCGCGCACGGTCACCTGGGTGACCGTGCTGAGGCCGTTGTGGGTCGCGGTGACGTCAGCGAAACCTGGCTTGTGCGCGGTGATGAGACCAGACGGTGACACCGAGGCGACTGCCGGGTCGGAACTGCTGAACGACGCGCTGACGTCGGTGGACGCGCCGTCGGTGTAGACCTGGGACGCTTGCAGCTGCTGTGTTTCCTGCGGGATGAGGAAAACGTCCTTGTACTGCGACCGCAGATCCATCAGGGTGTGGCCGTTGTCGACGTTGACCGTGACTTGGGCGGCGCCGAGCGCTCGGAAAGGTTTGAGTTCGGAGTCTTCGAGTTCCAGCACGAAGAACAACTCGTGCTTGCCGTTGCGCAGCTTGGTTGTGTCGAGCAGGTAGGTGAACTCGTTCCCGCCCGCGAACACCTGCGTCAGGTACTTGCCGTCCACATAGAAGTGCCAGATGTGGTTCTGCCCTTGCCCGATGGTGTGATCGGTGCGCACCGTCCACGGGACCTTGTCCCCGCTCAGTGTCGTGGCCGGATCCGGCGACACCAGCGTGACGTCGGACATGCCGATCCCCGGTGTCTCGTTCGCGATCTTGAACGGGACAGCCGCGGTACGGCCGGTGACCTGGCCGGACGAGTCCCGCATGACCGCCTCGACGGTGACGGTTCCGTTGTACCAGTTGGCGGTTTGCCAGCGCAGATCGTGCACCGGGCCGGGCCGGGGCGGGATCAGCTCACCGTCGGCGTACATCGGCTTGCCGTTGAGCAGATACTCGACAGTGCCCGTCGCGCCGGACACCCGCAACACGGTGGGCCCACCGATGGTCGCGCCGGGTGCGGGCGACGTGATCCGGAACGCACCACCGGGCTGCACGATCGAGTCCACCGCGATGTCGTCGAGGAACACCTCCGGCGCGTCCCCCTGCCAGCCCCGCATCAGCCCGAAACCAGGGCTGAACAACACCGGACCGGTGTTGCGCGGATCGCGCATGGTGCCTGGCCGGAAGTCCACGTCGACCGCGGAGCCGACCTGGTCGCCGTTCAGGAAGTACCTGAACCTCGCCCGCCCGGTGTCGTCAGACGGGTCGGGCAGCGTCCCACCGTTCGTGGTGATGTCGGCGCGCACCTGCAGCAACGCCCACTGGTCGAGCACGCCGGACAGGTTGACTTGGTGCGCGCCCAGGCCGCCGACGTCCGTGAGGCCCCACTGGCTACCGCCACCCTCGCGGGCCAGATAAGGCTGCGGTCTGATCCCGTACAGGGACGTCCCGGCGTGCGAGGGGGTGTAGACCTGTGCGGAGACAAGCAGGTTCCTGGTCGTCACCTGGTTGGTCTGCACCGGGATGGCCAGCAGCCGCGAATCCTCAGCCCGCACATCGGTGCCGGTCTCCGCGGGCCCGGCCGTGCCGCTGGCCGGCGTCCCGGTCACGGGTGGGCTGTCCGAGCCGACCGGTGGTGCTCCACCGTTGCGAAACCTGCTGTGCCCCAACCATAACGCGCTGCCGTCGAACGAGTCACCCATCGCGGGCGCCTTGCTGGCGACAACGTGGGTGATCTGTTCCGGGCGCTGGGCGTCCTGGTTCTTCACTGCGATGTCATACGCGCCTGCCCGCTGGGAATTCGCGCCGTCGAAGAAGCGGAGGCTGCGGCCTGGCGGAGACGCGAACGCTCCGTGCGGGACCATCCCGCTGCCTGCCAGCGCGTCCGTTCCGTTACCGGGAAAACCGAAGCCCAGCGTGAAGTGGTTGACGCCCAACTGTTCCCCTGCGGACAGTGGGCCCGTGGGAGCCGCGTCGGCGCCCGTTCCATGTACACCGGACAGTGTCGTAGCCACAACCGTTGCCAGGCACAGCGTCCGTAATCCACGGCGCATTTTCCGCCTCCCTGCTCGGATCGACCCCCAGCACTACGGGCCAGGCTATCGACGACAGCGGGGAATGTGCCTCCACGTAGACTGTTCGTGCACAAAAGGGCAGGCCACCTACTTCCCGGCCGCACCCGGTCGCCCGCTGATCGACTCCTGGCAGACGTCCACGTGGGCGCGCGAGTCCTTGATCAGGTCATCGCAGAAGGCAGCGACGTCGTCATCGAGGAGTTCCAGGACTCCCCTTGCCGGGCCGCGACCCCTTTCCTCGAAGAAGTCGACGAGCCCGGGGAGCAACTGCCCGTCAAGGAGGTCGACCGGTCCGACCTTGAACAGGTACTTCTGCATCTCCTGGTAGACGATCTGGTCGTCCGGCGGGAGCGCCTTCACTCGCGCCATGTGCGCCCGCCACTGCCTCGTGCCCGCGATGATGCCCTGAATGCCCATGTCAGCCTGCCAGTGGCTGTTGACCTCGAGTGAGCGGCGCGAGTGAGCAGCGTGACCGGTCGGATCCCGCAGCGGCCTAGGGTGCAGAGAGGGCCCCTCGACGGGGAAAACAGTGGACTGCGACAGGCGCGGCACGAGCGGCTTCTTCTCCAGCTGGCAACTGGCGTGACCCATCAGCCGCTGAATCTCATCCAGCGCGGCCCCGGCGTCGGCGAGATTGCTCGCGAACGAGTGGCTTGTGTCCGCAGAGGACATGTGCGGATGAGTCCGTGTGGTTATTGAGCGGACCGTATGTATGTGCGGCGTTCGTGCCGTGGCCAGCGCGGAGTGTTGTATTCCACGTGCTTAAAGGTGATGTAGCTCACTGGGCTTCGTGGTTGCGATGCTTGTCGCCGGCCATGGGTGAGATGGCCAATCTGGCGAGGACGTCACCCCTTCGTGCTCGGCTCTGGGATCGTATGCGGCGTGGGCGAACTGGTGGAACGGGTCGACGAGCAGGATCGTGTTCTGGGGGTGGTGGAGCGAGATGAGGCTATCCGCCATGGTTGGCTGCACCGCATCGCGACGACGGTCTGCCGTGATCAGCATCGGCGGGTCTTGGTGTATCGGCGGGTTGAGGGGTTGTCTCGATTCCCCGGCAAGTACGACGTGATGTTCGGTGGGGCTGTCGGCGTCGAGGAGTCCTATGGGGTGGCTGCGGCGCGGGAACTGCGTGAGGAGCTGGGTGTTGATGCGCCGGTGCGGCTGGTGTGCAAGTTCCTGTGCCGTGGTGTGATCAGCCCGTATTGGCTTGGTGTGCACGAGGCTGTCGTTAGCGGCGAGATTGCGCCTGATCCTCAGGAGATCGCCTGGCACGGGTGGCTGACCGAACCTGAGTTGCGGGACGCCGTGCAAAAGTGGCACTTCGTCCCGGACGGGCAGGAGGCGTTCAGGCACTATCTCTCCTCGTGCGCGTAAACCGGGGTGGCGCGTGTCGCTCGTGACTGACCATCGGTGTTCCCTTGTGGCTGATAGCCCCGTGCCACCGGAACCGGTCACCAGCCGGTGGACGTGGGCCGTGTCATCGACATGTCGGCGGAGGCGGGTGATCTCGTCGTGTTGGGCGGCGAGTTGGGCGAGTGCGTGGGTTCGGAAGTCGGTAAGTTCGTCGATCGTGCTGACTGACTGGGCGAGACGCTGCTTGAGCGCGGTGGCCTCGTTCTTGAGGCGGTCGATCTGGGCGTCGCGCGGGTCTGGGCGGTCGCCGGGCGTGTTAGAGGGTTTGCAGGCGTCGTTCGAACTCGACGCGAAGGTGGGCGTAGGGGCGGGTGCCGTAGAAGGCGGTGCGGTCGACGTCGGCTTCGGCGGCGAGGGTCTTGATGTCGCAGCGGCCGCCGGGCGGGATGTCGCCGCGCAGGAGCCGATCCATGGCGGCGCGGACGCGGTTCTCGTTGTGGATGCGTTGAGCGGCGGTGATTCTCATGACTGTCCTCGGTTGCGGTGGATCCGGTGGCGGTGTCGATGCTGGTGATGCCCCGGACTGCGCGGTCGTGGTCGGCTTGTAGGCGGGCGCGTTCGGTGGCGCGGGTTTTGCCGAGTTGGCCGAGGAAGGTCTCGCGTGAACTCGCCTAGCCGCAACCCTGTCGCCAGCGCGAGGTCGCCGATCGCGGCGTTGCGGGTCATCTCCCGCCCCGAGAACCCGGTATCCGCGGTGCCGTCCGGCGCCAGGCCCCGCAACCCGTTGCGAAACAGGTCGACGAAGTCCGGCTCCAGGTACTTGACCGTAGTTCTCCCACGAACTCGGCGCGGGTGCCCCGCTCGCGGGAAGCTCCCTCAACCGCCGGTTCACCACCGACGACGGCCGCGGCGCGGACGGACTGTCCTCGAACAACAGATCATCATCGACCAGGAACGGCATTCCCTCCGGGATCACCGGCCGGTACTCGACGTCCCAGGTCCGCCAGCCTTGCGACGAGAAGAAACTCAAGATCACGAGCGGTCACGATAGAAACACCACACGACGCAGCGCAAGGCCCAAACTCCCAGGCCGCCAGCCCCTTCCGTGCCAATCACAACACGAGAACTAAGCGGAGACAACGTGCCGAACGTGGGCGCCCTCGATATCACAGCCCAGGGCGCTGTTGTCGGCAGCAAGTGCAGATCGCTGCGTCGAACACCCACCGTCTCCCCGCGCGGCGCAACCCGACACGGGACAGCAGCACGATCAGCCGGTTCCGAGCCGAACGGCAGGCCGCGAACAGGCGACGATCTCGACGTCGCTGGCCCGGTCCATCTGGAATAGGGAACAGGCACTGATGAAGGGCTCGACATGTTCAGGGCTCCGGCTCGTGCTCGGGTCCTGACGCCAGGAGATCGAGCCCGAGCCGGAGCGAGGTCGCACTTCGGGATCAGTCCTCAGCCCCCGGCGTGTTGAGCGCGTCCTCCAATACTCCCATTATGGCGCCGATGAGCACCGTCAGATCCGCCTGCATCTTCAGCGCGATACCGATCGGCTTCACCATCGCGGTCTCTGGATTTTCTCCTATGACATGGAACACGGTTCCCCCGGTCCCCCTCACCCACACCGCCCACGTGGCAATGTACTTCCCTTGCATCTTCGGACTTTTTATCTCATCCCAGTCTTCGATCATATCGACTGAATTGACAATAAGCTGGACGAGTGCCGGAACACCTTCCGTGACTACGCGCAAACGAGCCTTCTTCAGAGGAGACTTATTTTCCTGCCCCAGGGAGAAATAGGACCTGATGGCGTACATCACAGCTCGCAAGCCGAGCATCCCCGCAGACAGCACGTTGCTGGCCGTGTCCCTGTTCTTCCATTCGAAGATCAGCGGTGGGACTGATACGATCAGCCTCGACCCGGCGATGAAGTACGGAATCCGTTTAACTCCCTTGCCGACTCCCTTAGACCCCTTGACTACGTTCGGGCTATTCGCACTGATATACGTCGAAAACATCCCTCCTATGATCCCCAGGACGCCGCTGGCCATCGGCCATATCGACTTCCCAAGCAGCTCCGCTGCCGTCCACTGAGCCCCTGCGGTGTCACCCTCCGGCGAACCGGGCCGGGCGATCGTGGTTGTGCCCCGTTCGTCATCGGCCAGGAAGTTGAACGCGTCCCGGAAGACGTTCTTCTCGATCTCCCTGGCCTCGTCGTCACTGAGGGGGAAGCAATCGTTGCCGAGGGCCCGGTTGAGTTCCACATAGGGAATGGCGAGTAGCAGGCTGAGGCAATTCAGGATTGTGGGGCTATCCTGGTCGTCTTCCTTCTCGTTGAACAGGTACGTGCTCAGCCGGTAGATCTCGGCCAGCCCTGGAATGAGCGCATCCGCGGATTCGTTCCGCATGTCACACAGGTCCTTCACGAAACTGAGGACACCATCGAGCAGCGCGTTGATCAACTTCTCGTCGTCTTTGATCAGTGTGTCCGCACTATCGAGAAGGAGGCCCTGTAGTTTTTTCGACGTTTCCGCCGGATCCGAGTTGATACTCTCGATCGTCACACCGACTAGTTTTTGCATTGCATCCGCCAGATCCTTGCCGGTGTCAATCAGAGCATCCAGAAGCTCCTCCTTGTAAGGTGGCGGCGACTTTTTCTCGTTATCGACTTCTTCGTTCGCTCCCTCCGCGAGATCACCATGACCGATGTGATATTTCACCATTCCGAAAGCGGGGGTCGACAATGCGAGGGAATGACGGGGATCCATCGATGGCATGCCCCGGTGAGCTTGCGGTTTACGGTCCTTCAATTGGCCGCGCAAGGTGCGGAGAAATTTGCCAGTCTCCTTTTTGGCCTTTTCGATGAGCTTCTCAGAGAAGTCATAGGATTGAGACAAGCCTTCGTCCAGCAGTTTTGCCATGAACTTCTGGACCTTGCGGATGTCTTTCCAGCCGAGCGCGTGTCCCAGCCACCGGGTGAGCTTCCTGATGTCGAGCCCGATGGCGCTGAGCACCGAGTTGACGGCTTTCAACACATCGAGAGCGGTTTCCAGAGCGAAGGTGATCACCTTGCCCGCGATGGAGACAGCGAAGTTGATCGCCTCTCCGACTTTCTCGAAGACGAATCCGACGGCCTGCTCTGCTTTGTGGTAAAGATCGGCTATCTCGGCGCCCACCGCTTGTAGCCCGTCTCCGACGGGAGACAGAAAATCCCAACTGATACCGAAACCGTAGAAATCATCATGGCCAGGTCGAGCCTGTGGAATCAGGTACGCCGTGCCATTCTCACCGACCCCAACTTCGAATCCGCAGCGATCGGAGGGGAAGCCCTCCAAGTGCAAGGCAGCGTACGCGGGGTTGTCCCCGGAGGCACAGAGTTCCCGTGACTCGACCGACGCGAAAACGTACCCACCGTCGTTGTCCGGAATCTTCTTCTTCGCGGCCGTCAACAGCGTCGGCAGGATCCGATCGCCGATGTCCTTGGTTTGCGGCGTTTGGTCGATCTCGGCGTCGCGCAGCGCTCCTGGCTGGTAGAGCTTGCGGTGTGCGTTGCCGTCGGGCCGTACCCGTAGTGTTTCCCCCGGGAAATCACCAGAGCATAGCCACAGCTCAGGACTGTTGATCCCGACGGCCTCGGCCATGACGGTGAGCGTCCCCATGTCGTCGGTACGGATCTCAACGGAATTGTCTGGGCCGAAGGAGTGTGCTTCACCGTTGGCGACGCCATAGACCCACTCGGAGGAGCGGATTGCCAACCGGGCATTGGCCAGCGGGGCACCATCCTTCCTATGGAGCTGGATGTGCGAGGTGTAGGTATGAACGTATTCCCTGCGCCGGTCCCTCTGTTCACCGCTCGTCCACCGGTTTTCCGGGTCATTTTCCGGAGGAGTCGAGATGGCCTGTCCGCCGCGGCGGCTCCAGTGTCCGGAAATCGGATCCTGCCAGTAGTGGACAGTGGTGCCGGGGTCGGTCTCGCTGGTCTTCTCCACTACGAACACTTCGTCCGAGGACCACCGCGTATTGTGGCACGACTGCACATGCTCTACTCGGCTGGAGAAAAGGAGTGGCTGCCCCCATTCCGGGCTCTGATACTGATTCGGGTCTGATTCACCTCGGATGCAGAACAATCGATTTCCCGCGCACAGAGCCCACAGGGAAACATGGGCGGCCTCGTCTCCGTGTCGTTCGAGAACCGCGAGTTCGCGCACTTCCGGCATCGTGCCGTCTGCCGCGGTCGAACTGTGCGTTTCGGCGAACCTGTGCCCTTCCGCCACCATGTTCAGCCTGATCATGAGCCCACGTCCACTCGGGAACATGGCGATGCCCCTGTCGGTCACGACGTAGATGTTGGGTCCGAGATCGACTCTGCCCGGCGCAGGCGGCCGATCCCCCGGGCCAGCGAGTACAGGTGCGGGAACCGCCCCGACCGCCAACTGGTGGAACTTTGTCGCCCGACCAGGAGAGTTTTCATCCCACTCCACCTGGACTTCCCTCATCTCGACCTGGTCATCGGGGCGGTCCATCTGGCCGTAGTATATTTTCCCGTGTCCTGGCGCCGCCATCCAGACGGTACGCCTGTCCCTACCCACATAGCCGACATCGAATGTCGGCATGAGGTCGGATTCAGCGAGCTCCTCCGGCAAATTCACGTAATGGTTAGTCCCGAGAGAACGCCCGATGGTGGCATACGCCCCCCATTTATTGGCGGACTTCCCGAGGGCGACGATGAAAGGCAGGTCCGGCCCTTCCAGCGGAGCTCCTCTTTCTCCTCTTCCCGCAGCAGCACCGAGAATGTTCATTTTCACCCGCTGCCCCAACCAGCCGTCTACGAACGACTTTTGCCACATCTCGTTTTTCAGTTTGCCAAAATCTACGGAGCTCGGGTCGAACCAGTCCGCCACCTGAATCGTGCGGCCCCCCGACATAAGACCAACCTCAGAGGTCCCCGTCAAAAAGACCGCCGAGACCCGCCCATCCTGAGATTGTTCAATGTCAAAGTCGATGACGTCTTGCAGTATTTCCGAAACTTGCCATCCGGGAGAACCGGGAATGAACCGACGTATCCGCAGGCGCTTCTCAGGATCCAAGGAGAACACCACCGGCTCACCGCTGGAATCCTGAATCACCATGACCCGCTCACTGGATTTCACCGGGAAAACCGGCATGATGTTATCCATGAGCTCACAGGACACCGTGGCTTCAACTTCCCCGATATCCAGCACGTCCACCGGAGTCGTACGTGGCGCACCAGTCTCAATTTCAGCAACAGCGACGGTCGACATGATCAATTATCCTTCCCATTCGTGGGCATCCCGGCGCGCACCCGCTCTGCGCCGGTCACGTCAGGAAGGGGTTGCCCGTCGAATCCCGCGAAAACCCGCCGGACCGTTGAGCACTCGAAAGAGAATGCATCTCACGCTGCCACTTCACGGTGACACTTTCGGTTCGACCAGCGGTCCGTCCATGATCGGCTTTACCGCGTCATACTCGATCATTCATCCAGACGTGATATGAACCGAAATCCCGCTTCCCGCTGTCACACCAGGGCTTTGATCATGGGATAGCGAACGTTGAAGTGGAAATATTTGTCCACTTTCAAGCCGGTCTCGGCAAAACATGTCATGTCGCTACGACGTCCTGGGGCAAGCCGAGTCCGTGGCCGTCAGTCACCTGGCGTCAACTCCGGACGGGATGTACTGCTGTGCGCGGCAGCAGCGACTGACCCAAGCCCGCCCGTGCACTCGCAACATCACCGCGCAGGCAACCGGAAACGGCCTATGACCACGAGGCGCCAGTGTGGAAACACCAGTCAGCCGGGCCCTGGCCTCGGATGCAGCCTCCATGAATTTGGGCGACGCGGACGAGGCATGTGACAGCTCACCAGAGCTGGCGGTGCGAAGTCCTAGGTGGACTCAGAAAGTGAAGCACTCGGCGCAGGCGCGATCACTCTGCAGGCCAAGGCCCCAAGTGCGGGCTGGACTCGCAGGCGAGCCGCAGCGGCCTAGGTTCTTGATCGGCGCTGACACGCAGGACGGTGGCATGGCCGCGCGGTCACTGCTTCCTCCGCCTGCCGTTGCTGGCATGTGCCGCTTCGAACGCGTCGATGACATTGCTGGGGATCCTCGTAGGTCGCGCCGTCGAGTCCGAAGGTGACGGTCGTGATGTCCTCGGACGCGGTGCCGTCCAGGTCATCAACGAGCTGCACTAAGACATTTCTGGGCCATGGCGAATCTCCATCACGATCGACGCGGCGGTGCTGGCGTCTGCGTGGTGAGGTGCCGTAGCAGCATACGGCGGGAGGGCCAAGAAGATCGTTTGGCTCTCGCCATGTTTTCCGCTGTGCGGGTCGAACGCAGCGTGGAACGGATCGGCACACGGACGAGGACAGGATTCCCCCGTTGTCGACATGGGTTCACCCTCGGGTGCGGGTCTGCGCCCAGTTGGATGGAACCATGGCGGTCGAATCGATCACGAGCAACGATGTGCGCTACCCAGACCTGGTGCAGGGCAACAACCTGCGGTTCGTCGGCACCCCGGACGCGGTGTACCTGCCCAGGAACGCCACCGAGGTCGCCGACTGCGTCAAGCGGCTCGTCGGCGCCAAGACGCGGTTCACGGTCCGCAGCGGAGGCCACTGCTACGAGGACCACGTCTTCAACCGCGGTGTCCGAGCGGTCATCGACCTGGGCCTGCTGCGCCAGGTCGCCCACGACCCGACCACCGGGTGCATCGCGGTGGACTCGGGGCAGAGCCTGTGGGATGTCTACCTCAAGCTGCACCGCGGTTGGGGCGTCACCATCCCGGGCGGGTCCTGCGCGACGGTGGGAGCGGGCGGCCACATCGTCGGAGGCGGCTACGGGCTGCTCTCGCGACGCAACGGGCTGACGGTCGACCACCTGCACGGTGTCGAGGTAGTGACCGCGGACGGCGAGATCCGGGTGGTCACCCGGGACAACACCGGGGCTGACCGCGACCTATGGTGGGCCCACACCGGGGGTGGCGGCGGGAACTTCGGGGTCGTGACCCGCTACCTGCTGCGCACGCCCGCGGCGCCGGCTGGAACCTTGCTCCCCCGGGCCCCGCGGCAGGTGCTGTTGCACGACATCGTCCTCACGTGGGACAAGCTGGGCACCGACGGGGCGCAACTGCGCACGATGCTGCGACGCTTCAGCGAATGGTGCGAGCACAACTCCGCCCACGACGCCGGGACACGCAACGACCTGTTCGCCCTGTTCCGCGTCTTTCCCCGGCTCGACACCCACGCCAGGGCCATCCACCTGACCACCCAGGTCGCCATCGACGACCACACCCCCGAACGGCTACGAGCGGCCCGGGATGTGCTCAAGGAGTTCCTCGCCTCCGTCCTCACCGTCGGCGCCCCCACGCCCCAGACGATCGACGCCATGTCACCCCTGCCGTGGCTCAACGCCACCCACCAGTTGGGCCAGGGCACCTGGGACCGGCGGGCCGACTACAAGTCCGCCTACCACCGCCGACTCAACAGTGACCAGATCAGCGCGCTGGTCACCGTTTTCGCCGCAGCGGGCAAGGGCGCCGACGGAGCCCGCGTCTCCCTGGACACCTACGGCGGCAAGGTCAACGCCACCGCCAAGGGCGCCACCGCCACGCCGCACCGCGATTCGGTGATCAAAGCGCAGTACTTCACCCTCTGGGCCGACCCGGCCGAGGACGAAGCCCACATCCAGTGGCTGCGCAAGGCATACAGTCAGGTCTACGCTGGCACCGGCGGCATTCCGGCCGCCTGCAACGACAAACCGGGCACCGTGGACACCGACGGCTGCTTCGTCAACTACCTCGACGCCGACCTGCCCGCCCCCCTCGGCACAGTGCCCGCTTGGTGGCAGCTCTACTACGGCGACACGAACTTCGCCAAGCTGGTGAAGGTCAAAGCCACCTTCCACAGCGGCAACGTCTTCCAGCACGCCCAATCCATCCCCACAAGCATGCCCAAGACCACTGGCAGCCGACCCCCAACGCGCCCTGCGACCGGGTGAAACACCCGGCACTTGCAGAGGTGGATGCGGCGGGACGAGGAGTGCCCCGGGCCCGGGGTCGCCCCCGATCCTCGTCGCATCCGGGCCCGCTCACCTCGCAGACGACTATCGCTGGGGCACAGGGTGGACAGGAGCTCCGGTTGTAGCCAGGGTTCAGGACTAACCGATTGACCGACCAGGGCGTGGACTGCTGCTCATCTAGGTCTGCATCATCAGCTGTTTGGCTGTTCGTGTGCCCGCAAGCGGATCTGGTTGTCGTCCCAAGGTTTCCCAATACAACCTCGCCAATTTTCTGCGCGCCGCATCGTGATCAGCATGGTTAGCTGGACCTACACGAGCGTGTCTTAGCTTCCACTATCCCGGCGTTCATGCCCTTTCTGCGCCTCTAGGCCGAGATCTGAGTACTCTGTGGCCGCCTGCGCTGGTGCTCCGGGCGCAGCCGACGCGGGAGGTTCCCGTGCCTGCCAAGGCGGACTTGGCCCTGAAACCGCGACGGTCGTGGGCGTGTTGTCGTCTGGGGTTGGCTTGGTCAGATTGTGGTCCGGCGGAAGGCGTCGAGGCCTGCTGCCTGTGCGTAAGGGTTGGGGTTGTCGGTGGGTGTTCCTGCGCCGAGCAGGTGTAGTGGAGCGTGGGTGATGCCGTCGAGGCCGAGGCGGTCGGTGAGGTCCGTGTCGTGGTAGGCGGCGAGCTGGAAGGGGCCCAGGCCCAGGGCGGTGGCGGCGAGGGTGAAGGTCTGGCCGAGATGGCCGGCGTTGAGCAGGCAGACGCGGTAGGAACGGGCGGTGTGGTGGTGGCTGGTCTGGCGAGCGATGACCGCGACCAGCACGGTAAGAAACGCCGCTTGGCCGGCATGGTCCTGGCCCATGCACAGGGTGGTGAGGTCGTTGCTGGTGCAGCCTTTGACGAGTCCGCATGCCCTTTCGTGCTCGCCAGTTCGTTGCTTGGTGCTCTGCCCGCGGGTTCACCACTCGGCTGGTGATCCCTACCCCGCCCGGGTCGTCGCGGCGGGCGGTGTTCACCGACGACGGCACGCGCTGGGGCTTGGCCCGCCGGCTGCTGCACGATGACACCCTCGCGACCGCCGACCGGGTCGCCGGGCTGCTGGTCGTGCTGTACGGCCAGCCGATCTCGCGGATCGTGCGTCTTACCACCGATCAGGTCAGCCAGGTCGATGGTCAGGTGCGGTTGATGCTTGGCCGTGCACCGTTGACCGTGCCCAGTCCTCTCGATACGTTGCTGCTCGAGTTGGTCCGTACTCGGCGTGGCAGGGCCTCGCTCGGCCATACCGTCAACCATCGGTGGCTGTTTCCCGGCGGTCTGCCCGGCCAGGCACTACATCCTCTCGCCTTGGGCAAGCGGCTCAGCGCCGTGGGCCTGCCTGGCCGGGTCGGCCGCAACACCGCGTTGCTCGACAACGCCGCCGTGTTGCCCGCCAAGGTGCTGGCCGACCTGCTCGGTCTGTCGATCACCAGTGCGGTCCGGTGGACCGCACTGGCCGATCCCAGCGGCAACGCCTACGCAGCGGAGCTCGCTCGCCGAGCGCACGATCCCAGGTGAGCAGGTTGTCGCGAGAGTCAGGCGATCACCGCCAGCGCGCCGTACCTGCTCGTCGGCACCCGGTGCGGCCTTGCTCGGTATTCGGCCGTAGGTGGCGGAACGTCAGGTAAGCAGGGGTGTGCGGGTCGTGGTGAGCGTGGCGAACAGGTCACCGAATTCGGTGACACGGTCGATGACGTGGTCGGAGGTGAAGGTCAGGTCGGCCGGTTGGGTGCAGGCCCGGACCTCGTCCCAGGTGACTGGGGTGGACACGGTGGGGTGGTCGCGGCCACGCAGCGAGTACGGTGCCACGGTTGTCTTCGACGGGTTGTTCTGGCTCCAGTCGATGAACACCTTTCCCGGCCGCAGGGACTTGGTCATCTTCGCGGTGATCAGTCCTGGTGTCTCGGCGGCGAACCGGAGCGCGACCGCCTTCGCGTAGGCCGATGTTCGTTCGGCGGTGCGGGTCCGGACAGCGGCATAGATCTGCATCCCCTTGGAACCACTCGTTTCGCCACAGGCGTGAGCCCGTCGTCAACGAGGACGTCGTAGAGCCGCTCGGCGACCCTGGCGCACTCGACCACCGTGGTTCCCGGGCCCGGATCGAGGTCGAACACCAGCCGATCCGGCAACTCTCGCTGCCCACGAGCGCCCACCGTCCATTGGGGCACATGCAGTTCCAGCGCGGCGAGGTTGGCCGCCCACACCAGCGCGGCCAGCTCGTCGAACAACGGGTACGTGACCGTGTCGCCGCTACCGCGGGACCCACTGCTCGGGAGCCGCGCGGTGGGCAACCAGGATGGTGCCCCACGGGGGACGTTCTTCTCGAAGAACCGCTCACCCTCAACACCGTCGGGAAATCTGATCGTCGTGATAGGACGGCCCGCCACGTGCGGAAGCAGGACCGGCGCGACCTGCGTGTAGTAGCTGATCACGTGCGCCTTGGTGAACCCGACGGCCGGGTACAGCACTTTCTCCAGGTTCGACACGGCAAGACGCCGGTCGCCGACCTGCACGGTGACCCGTTTCGGTGGCCGTACCGGCTGGGCGGTCGGACGTGGCGCCGCAGACGCAGGTATGGCTCGGGGTGTGACGACCTCCGTGACATCGCGGTCGTCGCGCAGCCCGCGCCAGCTGGCGTGCCGCAATCGCCCGTCGCCACGGGTGAATTGGCGGTACTCGACTTCCCCGACCAGGACCGGCTCGACCCACCGTGCGCGGGCGACGTCCTCACGGGGCGGAGTGGTGGCGAACGGATGCGTCACCCGCTCCAGCTGTTGCAGCCGCTCCTGCAGCGCCGCACGTTCGGCGCGGGAGAACCCGGTTCCTTTACCGGACTAAGAGCTTGTCTCATGTGGCTGCTTTTCGGAGTTTCTTGTAGCAGGTGGGTGTGGCGGCGAGGGTGAGGAAGGCGCAGAAGTGGTTGGCGTAGCGGTCGTAGCGGATGTTGAGTCGGTGGTAGCCGAACAGTCAGGCGGATGGGTCGGCCGCGCAGCGAGGTGCCAGCCTGTGGGCTGGTCCTTTTCCGCGCGGCCTCCCGCCGAACCGGACTTGATGGTTTCCCGATCATCCGGCTCTCCAGTGACTACTGCGTGAGTGGTGCGGCTGGTTGTCCCGTGTGGACCTGGTCGTGACAAGGGGCGCAGACCACGAGGGTCTTGTGTCGCCTGTTTGCCATCGCTTTGGCCCACGAGACTCACGTCTGCGATCGTGCACCAGGCAAACGCCCTTCTCCGACCGACAGAACCCCGCCGCCGCTGAATGTCCTCGTCGACAACCGCAACGCCGAGGTTGACCAAGCCGCTCGCTGCCGGTCCCGGACGCCAACGCGGCTAACCAGTTCGTCTGGTGCCTTCGGCAGGTGGTCCGTTGAGGACCGTCTAGGTCAAGGATAGGTCCTGCGTGGGTCACGGATACACCCTGTGGATGGCGTCCAGCAAGGGGTCTCCTCCCACCTGTCGCTGGTGGTCGACCGCGTCCTTGACGCACTGCTGGTGCTGGGGGCTGGCCAGGACGGGGATGTCCTGGACACCGACGTTGACCAACGCGAGGATTGACTGCACGTTGACCTTCTCCGGCAGCCCTATGCAGGGCTTGTTGCTCCGGCCCGCCAGCGACACCATTTCCGGGGATGGGCCCTGGGCGGCGGTGCGCGCGGGAGTGACGGGTGGTAGCGCGTTCAGTCCATCGACCAGCGCTTTGATCGGGTTGCCAGGGGCCTGCGCGGCCTCGGCCAAGCAGGTTCCGCTGTTCTTGGTGGTGAGCCGGTCCAGGTCGCGGGGGATCTTGATGGCAGCCAGGTCGCCCGGCAGCGGCGGCAGCGCGATGGGAATCCCCAAGCACCTGGCGGTGGCGGTGGACACCAGCGCCCACGGCACGTCCTCGGCCGGGGCGGTGGTGGTTTCGCCGGCGGCAGTACCGCCCGTGGTGGCGGCCAGCGCGGTCGCGCAGGCCAGAATGGTCACAACGTGACGGCAGCGCATGACACTCAACTCCCGGGTGTAGGAAAACCGTCGTAACCCGCGAGTACCCGCCCCCCCACGCCACCACCCCGTCGTATTCGGACACCCACCGTCCGGTCACGAAACACCACCCGACAGTGCCAGTTCCACACGCACCGTGAACCAACCAGCACGATCCAGCTCCGAGCTGCGGAGCCACAAGACTGCAGAACCCTTTCGCTGTTCGCACCCCAGTCAATCAGTCCACTAGGGACATATTGCGAATCCGGCACCAAAGGACAAAACCTACCCACCCTCGTTGATCAGCCGAGCCGTGCTGAGGCCGAGTTGACCGGTGATGCCGGCGCCGAGCAGGCCGGACGGCACCGCGCTCAGCTTTGCCGATGGCGGTGAACCGCTCCCGCAGAAACGACCATCCCGTCCTCGAACACCCCTCACACGCGTAACCAGCACAAACCCCGTCAATGCGTCCTGGTAGGTACCGGTGCCGAGCGGGAATGGACACTCAGACGAGTGCTGTGCTTGAGATTCCGCTCGCGTCCATTTGACGTGGCTGGCATGTGACAACGCCTCACGGCCAGCCCGTCACGGTGCGCTAGAACGGGCTGTCAGCGCGCCTTGTCCAATCTGGACAAGATGGTGTATCGCGGCGTCGACGTGGCCACGATTCCCGACCTGGACCAGCTGATCGAACAAATCCGAACCGCGTCCGCAAACCCGACGCTGTGAGCAAGCACCTTGCGCTGCACTGAGCCCGGTGGCCACGGTTGGCGTCGACCTGCACCTCCGCGAGCTGAACCCCCACCAGACGTAGCCGGTCACCGCCGCCTGTGGGGCACTAGTACGTCCAGCAGCCGCTGACTGGCAGCCGCCGCAAACCCAGCCGCCAGCCCGGTCACCACCCACTCCGCCAGCCGGTGTTCCACCTTCTCCGTCCGGCACGTGACTGCGGTAATCGTGGACACCGGCTCACGCGGATCCAGCCCGGTGGAATCGTCGACCGATGCACCGGCGGGCCGCAGCACACGGTGCACCGCGTGCACCACGTCGACAAGCTTGGCCGACACCGGCTGCCCCTCCTAGACCAGCAACTCGAGCCGGCCCAACGCGACGAGTTCCGCGAAACGGCCATCCGCGCTGCCAACCACGAAAATCCGACCACCATGGGCATGGGCGTGACGAGCATGAGCCAACAACGCGAGCTCCGCAGCATCCGGGCCCGGCAACACACGCAGCACCGACGCGATCGGATCTGACTCGCCCTCGGCCACCGCGTACGCCGCGACCGCGTGGTGACGCGCACCGGCCGCGCCCAACAACGCCTCCACCACAAACCACGATCAAACCCACCCACACAACCCACACCGCCAACAACACCACGACAAACAACCACCATTCACCAACAACCGGAGCAATCAGTGAAAGCCCCCGACCAGCCGGGCTGAGTCTTCCAAAAGGATCTCCACCGGGACCCTCGACGCTGCCCCCAAACCGCCGGGGTCCGCGCTCTCCGTGAGGGTTGGGGGACTTGTCGCTCAATGGGGTGAGGTGTGGCGGTGTCGGCGTGGTGGACAGGGCGGTGGGTAGACCGGTGTGAGGCTTCCCGACCCCCGGGGCGCCGGCGCCCACAGAATCCGTGGGCCGGATCGCGAAGAGAAAGGACTGTCGTTATGGGTTTTCCCATGGTCCTCGACGAAGACGAGTACTCGCAGGTCATGTTGAGCGAGGAGGAACAGCAGCAGTTGAAGGAGCTCGATGAGCAGGAGCTCGTTTCCGTTCAGTAGTCCTGAGCGGTCGGAGGCGGTCGGAGGCCCCCGGACAGCCCGTCCAAGGCTGCAGCGGGGCTCTCCGACCGCCGCTTCCGTTGAGAGAGCTGGTTGGTGATCGTTGTGCAGAAGCATCCTGTGGTGGCTGTATCCGCGCCGGAAACGGCTTCCCTCGCCCCGCCGCGCTCCCTCACTGCGTCAGCCACAAGACCGCAGGCGTCAATGGGCGGGACACAGTGCGGTGAGCGAGAGGCAGACATCGAACAAGCCCAGCGACACGCGCGCGCCGCGGTCGCAGAGCTGGAGTTGACCGCGCAGGTGCGGCCGGTCCCCGCCGACGAGCCCGGCGCCTACACTTGCGAGCTGCTGCGGGATGGCCGCCCAGTCGAGCAAGGCCTGGGATGCGGCAAAGGCAACCCAGCCACAGCCAAGGTCGGGGCAATGTTCGAGGCACTCGAACATCACCTCAGCCATCTTCCGCCCCCAACCGCGGTCCAAGTGCGGCCAGCCCACGGACTTGGCCATGGCCTGCCGCCCGACACCGTACTGAGTTTGCTGGAACGCGGCCCCAACCAGCCATTGGGATGCCTGCCCTACCGCAACCTCATCAGCGGAGTGGAACGTGACCTTCCGATCTTCGCCTGCACACCCCACTACCTCAAAGACCACCTCACCCAAACGCGCGCCGAACTCGGGGATCGCTACGACTACCGGGTAGTGCGCCGGTACTCGTTCAACAACGGATGGGCCGCAGGCACTACACCGGTCGAAGCGGCAGTGCACGCGATCAACGAGATCATCGAGCGCGACGCGATATCGCTGCTACTCATCGACCGCTTCCTCACCCCCGCCCCCGCACCCACCCGTGTGGTCCGACCAGCCACCCTGCCCGACACACTCGCCGGGCTACACCACCGAGCGCAGGACCTACTACACGCACCCGTGCACCTCATCGACATGACCAGCGACCTCGGCGTGCCCGCATTCTGGGCCCACACCCCCGCCCCACCCGGCCAACCGGCCCGCATGCGCGGCTACGGAGCATCGGTATCGGCCCACTACGCCGCCGAACGCGCCCTGACCGAACTCATCCAATGCCACAGCTTGCTCACCGAACACAGCGACCAGGACCTACTGCGCAACCGCGAAGTAGAGACCACCCACCCCGCCCTACACCGCTGCTACCTCGCCGACATCACCAGCGGACCCACCACCCCAACAACCTTCACCGAGACTCCCGCACCCACCACCCCCACCGAACACCTCGACATACTGCTGGACCAGCTGAACCAGGCCGGACTGACCGCATGGGTCTGGCACCGCCACACCACCGACCACCTCGCAGTACTCAACATCACCATCCCCGGCACCCAACGCTTCATGCTCATCACCGAAGGCCACCTCGTCCTCCCCGGCCCCCGCCGCCGACCTCTTACCTGAAACCGCGGGCCGTGGAGGTCCTGGCACGAACCGTGTCGCGCTTCCTGGGGAAGCGGTTCGAGCTCTGCTAAAAGTCGAACTCGATGCCGTCCTGGTAGTCGATGATCCCGAGCGTCTCCTCAAGGCCTGGCCCGTAGCCGTGCATGATCGCGTCGGACAGCAGCTTTTCCGCCAGCTGCAGGTTCTCGGCTTCCAGCGCGGCGGCGGCCTGGTGCAGCAGTGTCACGACGTCGCCGCGTACGGAGTGGCCACCTGACAGCGTCGGCGGGGCGAACTCGAGGGCTCCGACGCCGTCGCCTTCTCGACGCCTGAGGTGCAGCCGGTGGGTTCGCGGCGGTTGCTGATCCGGTGACGACTTGCCCAGGTGCGCGGTGGAGGGGGTCCAGCTGTCCTTTACGGCCGGCGCCGGACCCTATGGGGTGATTCGGCACTGCTGAGCCACCGCCGGCGGGCCCCGCCCCCCGCGAAGCCGCCAACGCGACGCCCTGGTCAACGGCGACTAGGCTCCAGAGCTGCGCACCGAAGGCGACAACGTCTACGTGAGCGTCATGGCCTGAGGCAGTGGCGCACGCCTCTCACCTCCGTTGAACAAGTCGTATAGGACGAAGGAGCCTGGATCCTCGTTCTCGTACTGCTTACAGCAACTGAGGAGCGCACGGCCCATCCCGTTGGTGTCCATCCCGGGCGGCTGCATCACCTTTTCCCAAAAGCAGTAGGTGACTTTCTCGGACGGGCCGATAGCCAGATTCCCGTACCCCCCGACGTACGGGCGGGCCCCTGCCTTCGCGACCGCGTCGAGCATCGGCTGCTTGCACACTTGGCACGAGTTGAAGAACACTACCTTCTTGAGCGCCCCGGACGGCAGGCCGTTGAACCATTTGTGACTCAAGGGAGCGTCGCCGTGAAGAAAGATGCCATACGGGTTACCGTGCCCGACGTTGACGAATCCCTTGAGGCCGCTGGTCAGGTAATATTTGTAGTTGGCGACCGTCGCCTCCGGTCCGACAAGTTGCTTGCACGTGTAGTTTTTCCCGGTGAACAGCTTGTGTAGGTCGTCGACCAGTTTCTTCGCGGTTTTGATTTGAGGGACAGGTGTGGCCACGACGAAGTCGTACTTCTCGTTCCCGCCCTGGTACGGGATGCCTCCCCCATCGCCGTCCTGGTCCTCGTCTTCGTCCTCCTGGCTTTCGTCGTAACTCCACGTGATCTGGTTGACCTCGTAGCCGTCTCCCACGTCCACCCTGACCGTCTCGGTCAGATAGATGTCCTTGCGCAACAGATGCACGACCAGATGGTCAGGAGACCCGCCGGTGCTCCGCCGGATCCTGACGTTCGCCTGGTAGTACTCATCATCGGAGTCAGGGAGTACACGCGACCGGATAACCTCGGCCACTCGTTGCTCGTCCTGGCTTTCCGCCGCGTAACCGGCGCCCGAGTCGAAGACGTTGATCTCCACGTTCTCGTTGCTCATGTTCGGTCCTCGTTCCTTACCTGTCGTCGACCACTTCATTCAGACGTTCGGACGCCGGCACGGCGTCCACGCTGGCGTCCGGACGGCGAGTCTGGAGTGCCCGCAGCTGGGCTCCCTGCACCGGCACGCCAACCAGTCCGCCCGGTCGTGGAACAACGTCACCCTGACGTGGGCGGGCCGTGCGGTCACTGGCACGCCCAGGCGCATCACGCGGCCTGCCGACCGGTCGCGGTCGTTCCCGGCAGCCGCCGCGGGGTCGCCAACGGGGCGGGTCGGCCGGTGTACGACATGACAGAACGTCGGTCACGCTGAACATCCGTGATTCGTGGTGTTGAACAGCCAGCATCGACACTTCCGGCCGCCGACCCCATTCGCCTCGCCATCGGGGTGTGTCATTCAGGTCACGGTCATCGACGCCTTGGACAGATAGGTTGGCCGCCTCCGAAGGGCACTGTCGTCACCACTGTCTTTTGATGCATCTACCTGCGCAGACTCTGCATCGTTGGGCCGAACGGGTTACGGTCAGGGGCACGTGGTGAGCCATGGTGGGGAGGTGATCGGGATGGCCGTCGACCGTACGGATGCCCGATCGCTCGTGCCGGAGTGGATCTCGCCGATGCTGGCCAAACCGGACGGGGGCAGGTTGCGTTCCGGTCCGGAGTGGACTTATGAGTACAAGCTGGACGGCTATCGGGCGTGTATGCAGGTCGCGCCAGATGGGACCACTGTGCTCACCAGCCGCAACGGCATCATCTTCACCAACGAGTTCCCCTCGCTGTCCGGCGTGCTTGCCCCAGCCCTGGATGGCCGCTCCGCCGTACTGGACGGCGAGATCGTGGTCTACAACGACGCGGGGCAGATCGATTTCGGCGCGTTGCAGGAGCGACGTGGCCGCTACCGCAGACACGCCAAGCTCACCCGCGGCGGCACGCCGTTCGAGGACGTCGACGTCCGCTTCCTCGCGTTCGACCTGCTGCGACTGGGCGACGAAAGCCTGCTGGGCGCACCCTACGACGAGCGTCGGGCACAGTTGGAACGGTTGCCCATGCCCGATCCGTACCGCGTCGCGGTAGTGCCCGCGTTCACCTTCGACGCGCTGGCGGCTGACCGGATCACTCCCGAGAAGCTG
>NZ_MTQO01000032.1 GCF_001984155.1 Actinosynnema sp. ALI-1.44 | reverse complement strand
AAGTAGGCAGACCGTAACTCAACCGTGGCCACCGCTGGTAAAATAGCACTGTTTCCGATAAACTGGACTTATGCCCGAACAGCTCGCTGTTCCATTCCGCCCGGTAGGTCAACCACCACACATCCCACTCGCCGAGATGACACGGGATGAGGTTCTTGACTATATGGTGGATCGTCACCGGCGACGTAACCAGATCGACGGCGAAATCGTGCAAGCGTACGCCCGGTTCGCGGAACTGACCCCACCGCGGCGCAGCGGAATCACGATCGGCGACGGCGCGGCGGAAGAGATCGCGGTGGAATTGTCTCTCAGCCCGAACACCACCGCCAAACACCTGCACGAGGCCCAAGAGTTGGTGACTCGTCTGCCCGGGACGGTGTCAGCGCTGACGGCGGGCGAGATCGACGTCATGCGGGCCAAGGCCGTGCGGGAGTACACCACTGAGTTGGACGATGATCAGGCCGCACGGGTGGAGAAGCGGGTGTTGGCGGGCGGGAGGCAGGAGAACCTGACCCGGTTCAAGCACGTCCTGCGGCGGGAAGTCATCCGGGCGGACCCGCAGGGCGCTGAACAGCGGCGGTTGGCGGTGAAGGCGCAGCGGGATGTGACCCGCTGGCATCGGGCTGATGGGACCTCGAGTCTTACTGTCCATTTGCAGCCGCATGAGGCGGAGTTGGCGTATCAGCACATCAACCTGCTCGCCGGACACGCCACAGGCTCAGGCCGGAACCTCGCGACGGCGCGGGCTGATGTGTTCATGGACTTGATCGGCGGCAAACAGAGTGACCGGCCGTCGGTGAGTGTGCATGTGGTGGTGCCGATGACCACGTTGATGGGATTGAACCAGGAACCCGGAGAGATCAGCGGGATCGGGCCGATCACCGCTGAGTACGCGCGAGAACTGGCGCGGAACGCGACCTGGCGGCGGGTGATCACCGACCTCACCGGGCAGGTGCTGGAAGTGTCTCGGCGACGGTTCGCCTCACCCGGGTTGACCCGGTTCGTCCAGGCGCGCGACCGGGTGTGTCGGCAGCCTGGGTGCGCGGTGGTGGCACAGCGGTGCGAGGTCGATCATTCAGTCCCCTACGCTGAAGGTGGCGTGACCGGGGTGGGGAATGTCGCGATGATGTGCAAGCGCCACAACCTGATGCGGCAGCGCACTACCTGGCGGATGGATCAGGTGATGCCCGGGGTGCTGGCTTTTACCACTCCCGGGCGAAGGACTGTGCTTACCACGCCCGTGGGGTATGACGTTCCGCCGTTCTAGCTGCCTGCTTTCCAGCGGTGGCCACGGTTGAGTTACGGTCTGCCTACTTGTGGCCTGCTTGTCGCTGGGGCTGGTTTTCACGGATAATGTCTGATTGCTTTGCGCTGTTGGTTGCGTTGGAGCGCGGTTTCCAGCCAGGGGTTCGGTTTCCGGCGCTGGGTGCACTGTGTTGGTTACGTACCAGCCCGTTGTGTGTTGATTCAGAGTCCCTGACAGAAGATTTTGACGTGTCGGTAGCAGATAACGCATGGGCCAGACCGAGAAACGCCTCGCGGGTGTCGGCTCGGCGATCACGTGGTGCTTGAGCCTGGCCGGGCGCGATCGACTGGACCCGGCTCATGATCAACGACCATGAGCCTTCAGGCACCACAACTGATCAACTTGTCAGGAACTCTAATACTGCAACGACAGGTTGTAATCTAGCTGCGTATCGCGATAGTTGATCTTGGTGTTGGTGGAAGAGATGGCGGCAGATGCGGTCGTACGTGCGAGGCTTGCTCAGCGAGACCGAGCGGAAGAACGGTTGGACGCTGGCCGAGGCCGTGGAAGACGCTGGGCCGGAACGGATACAGCGGTTGCTGAACTTCTACGCCTGGGACAACGACGGTGTACGTGATGAGGTGCGTGGCGCGGTGATCGAGGTTCTCGGCGATGAACGGCAGGGTGTGCTGATCGTCGATGAGACCGGCTTTCTGAAGAAGGGGACCACGTCCGCCGGGGTCGCCCGTCAGTACTCCGGTACCGCCGGCCGGATCGAGAACTCGCAGATCGGTGTGTTCCTGGCGTACGCCTCGGAGCGGGGCCGGGCGTTGATCGATCGGGAACGGTACCTGTCCAAGGAATGGACCTCCGATCGGGAGCGCTGCCGCCGCGCCGGTATCCCGGATGAGGTGACGCTGGCGACCAAACCCGCTCTCGCGCAACGGATGATCGAACGCGCTAGGCACGCCGGGGTGCCGTTCGGGTGGGTCACCGGTGATGAGGCCTACGGCGTGGACACGAAGTTGCGGATGTGGCTGGAATCCGAGGACATCGCCCATGTTCTGGCGGTGGCGAAGAACTCGATGGTCGTCACCATGCAGTTGACCAAGGTTCGGGTCGATCGGATCATCGCCGAGGTCGCCGAGGATTCATGGACACGGATGAGTTGTGGCGATGGCGCTCACGGTCAGCGTGTCTACGACTGGGCGGTGGTCGATATCCGCCCGCTGCGGTTGACCGAGCGGGGACATTGGCTGCTGGCTCGCCGCAGTTTCACCGATCCCACTGACATCGCCTACTACGTCTGTTTCGGTCCCGCTGACACCGCGCTCGAGGGCTTGGCGCGTGTCGCGGGATCTCGTTGGGCGATCGAGGAATCCTTCCAGACAGCCAAGAACGAGACCGGGCTGGACCATTACCAGGTTCGAGGTTATGAGGCGTGGTACCGGCACATCATACTGTCCATGGCCGCCGCGGCGTTTCTGGTGATCACCCGACACGCCGCGAAAAAAAGGGGGCGCACAGCATCCGGCGACGGTTGCTCCATGATTCCGCTGTCCGCCAACGAGATCCGCCGCTTATGGAACCGGATCACAGCACCGGTAGTCCACACGATCCGCCACGTCGTGCACTGGTCGAACTGGCGACGAACAAGCCAGACCCGGGCCCGCATCAGCCACTACCGCAGACGCGGACATCACAACCTGTCGTTGCAGTACTTAGCGCTGTTGGTTGCGTTGGAGTGCGGTTTCCGGCCAGGGGTTCGGTTTCCGGCGCTGGGTGCACTGTGTTGGTTACGTACCAGCCCGTTGTGTGCTGGCCGAGAGTCCCTGACAGAAGATTTGACGTGTCGGCAGAGTCGTAGGCACGGTCGGCGTAGAGCGCGTCGGGACGCCTGCGAGCTGTCGATCACCACCCGCGTTTCAGTCAGCCTTTGGGGCCCGGCCGCCACAACGCGACCAAAGTGATCAACCTGTCAGGAACTCTTAAGGGTTGTACCGGAGAATTCCCCCATTTCTCGTGACAGGACTTACCCTCCAGCCGATCTTGCTGCAAGGTGGGCCTCCGTTCGACGGATCCGGAGGAGCTATGAGCAGTCGACCGTGTGACTTCCCGGCGAGACCACCCGTGCACGGCCGACGCATGGCAGCCGTGCTGGGTATCGCGTTCGCGCTGGCGTTCGTTGCCCTGGGGGTGCTTGTCGGGAACAGGGTTCCGGCGGTGGATCGCTGGATCGTCGACGAAGTCGAGATACCGGCTGGGAGTTCGGTACAGCAGCTGTCGTTCGTGGTGAGCACCGTGGGGGTGCTGGCCGGGTTCGCCGTCCTCGTGGTCGTGGCTGTCCGGGCGTGGTGGCGACAGCCTCGACGAGGCGGGGATCTGATGTGGTGCGCCGCGTTGTTGCTGATGTGTGCCGCGGTTGCCGCGCTGCAGTTCGTTTTTCGACGGCCCGGGCCGCCTGGGCAGCCGATCGGGTTCAGCTACCCGAGCGGCCACGCGGCGGTAGCCGGTGCGATGGCCGTCACCGCCGTGGTGGTCGCGGCGGTGTTCGTGCGGACTTGGTTGCGCACCATACTGGTGGTGCAGTGCACCGCCGTGCTGCTCACCATGGTTTCTCGAGTGGCACTGGCCGAGCACTACCTCTCCGACGTGGTGGGTTCCGTTCTGGGTGTCTGCGCGATCGGCCTGCTGGGGTCAGCCGCCGTCGAACGGTGGTGGGCTCGCACCGCGACAAGCTGACCTCTCAGGGACGGCGGCGTTTGCGGCCGTTGCGTTCGGGCGCGTACCCCGGATCGGCGGTCTTGTAGGTGACCAACGGAACCGTGGTGGCGATGGACGTGGCGAGCTTGTGGTCGACGAGATCGGCAACGACCTGCTCGATGCGCTTGTAGACAGTGGGCGCCTCCTCGAACAGCAGTTGACGATCACCGCACACCACCAACGAGCCCACGGGTGTGGTGCGCAACTGTTCGACGGTGTGCTTCGCGCGACCACGGCGCAGAGCATCCGCACGTGACATCTTGCGGCCCGCGCCGTGTGCCACCGAGTAGTTGGCATCCGCCCCCGCGTGTGCTGCCACGAGGTACGAATGGGTGCCGCGTGTGCCTGCGATGAGAACGTCGTGGCCGTCACCCGGCGCCGCGCCCTTGCGGTGCAGGTAGGCGCCGTCGCGGATTTCCACCAGGTTGTGGCACACGTCCACGACCGGCTCGGTGACCTGCGCGCCGAGGCCGTGCGCCACCCGGGCCGCCAGCAGGCGGCGGTTGAGCGATCCCCAGCGCACAGCGGTGTCGTGCATCGCGAGGTACGCGGCCGGATCAGGAGCGGGGCCAGCGCCGTGCGCCTCGGTGTGGGCACGCAGGATCCGCTCGCCGAGACCGCGGGAGCCACTGTGGACGATCAACACCAGGTCCCCCGCGCCGACTCCGACACGGGCCGCGTGCTCCGGTTCGAACACGGTGTCGATCCGCGCCAGTTCGACGAAGTGGTTGCCACGGCCCAACGTTCCGAGGCCTTCGAAGTGACCGCCTGGAACGTCACCGGCCACGGCGTCCCACGCGGGATCGTCGTCGTCGATCGCGCGGTCGAGGTCGGGGAACCGTCCCGCGAGCCGCTCGGGCACGGCACGCTTGAGCCTGATCGGGAACACGGCGATGCCGCACCCGATGTCGGAACCCACCAGGAACGGGTACAGCACGCTCGACGTCATGGCCGCGCCGATCGGAGCACCCTTGCCCGGGTGCAGGTCCGGCATCGCCGCGACGTGCGTCATGCCTTCGAGCGCGGCCACCTGGTGGCATTGCGCGAGCGCGTCGGACTCGATCCAGCTGGACGGGGACGCGAAGACGGCGACGCTCGCGGTGGACTGTGCAGAAGGTTGGGCAGACAACAGAGACGCTCGCTTCATGGGAAGTGCGGAAGGACTGCATGATGACGCGGCTCGCCGCCGCGGGAACGAAGGTGCTGTCCGTCAGAACGTCATGGCACAACTGTCCCCCAGGCCCCGCGCCCGCATCAACCGATTTACCCGCCGTTCACGGCACAGTGGACTCATCACCCGATCGGGCGTCACCCGGGCAACCACTAGAGTTGGTTACTTGCCGACTTGACGGGGAAGGGGCCAGGTGGCGAGCCAACTCGGGCCGATGGTGCGACGGTTTCGGCTTCGAGCCGGATTGACCCAGGAGGCGCTGGCCGAGCGAGCCAAGCTGGCCGTGCGGACAGTCCGCAGGCTGGAGACCGGTGAACAAACCGACCCCCGCGTCGGCACGATGGAGGCCTTGGCGGACGCGCTCGACCTCACCCCCGGCGAACGGGTCGAACTGCTCACCGCCACCGGCGCCCAGCCACCACAGGCACCGCCGGAGGTCACCCCTGAGGCCACCCCGGCCGTTCCCGCTGTCGCGGTGGACGACCGGCTGGCCGATGCCGCGAACCAGCTCGCGTACGAACTGCGCACCAGGCTGCGGCGGGAGGAGGAGCAGCGGCAGATCCACGATCCCGTGCCGCTGCCGGTCCGCTGGCGGACAGCGCCGACGACGTTGATCGACTCCTGGCGCAACATCCGTCGCAACGGGCCGGTCGACCCGCTGGACCTCGACGGCGAGCTCGACCGGATCGTCCCGATCTACCGGGGCATCGGGTCGGGCAGGCTGGTGGTGCTCGGCCGGGCCGGATCCGGCAAGTCGGTGCTGGCCATCCGGTTCGTGCTCGGCCTGCTCGACGTCAACGGCCCGGCCGACCCGGTTCCGGTGATCTTCAGCGTCGGTTCGTGGCATCCCGGCACGACCCCGTTGCGGGACTGGCTGACCGAGCAGCTGCTGCGGGACCACCCCGGCCTGGCCGCCCGCGGCCCCGGCGGGTCCTCACTGGCCGCGGCGCTGGTCGAGACCGGCCGGATCCTGCCGGTGCTGGACGGGTTCGACGAGATCGCCAGCGGCCTGCACCGGGCCGCGCTGGCGGCGTTGAACACCACCTCCTTGCCGCTGCTGGTGACCAGCCGGGTCGATGAGTACCGCGCTGCCGTGGCGGAGACCGACGTGCTCACGTCAGCGGGCGCTGTCGTGCTCACGGACCTCGCCGTCGCCGACCTCGCCGACTACCTCCCGCGTACGACGCGCAAGCGCGGCCCGCTCGGCGCGGTGTGGGAGCCGGTGTTGGCGGAGGTGTGCGAGCACCCGGACGGCGACCTCGCCGCGGTGCTGACCACGCCGCTGATGGTCAGCCTCGCCAGGACCATCTACAGCGACACCCCGGACCACGATCCGGCCGAACTGCTCGACACCGGCAGGTTCGGCACCCGGGAGGCGATCGAACGGCACCTGCTCGGCAGTTTCGTGCCGACCGTCTACGACCACCAGGTCCACGACGTCGAGCGCGTCCGGCACTGGCTCGGTTTCCTCGCCCACCACCTCGATCGGCTGGGCACGCACGACCTCGCCTGGTGGCAGCTCGGCAACCGGATGCCGGGCTGGCTGCGGATGGTGGTGAGCGGGGTCGTGCTCGGCGCCGTGGCCGGTCTGCCCGCGGCGTTCGTGATCGGCCTGATCCAGGGCGCCGGGCTGGCCGCGCTGCCGGGTGAGCTGCTCGCCGTGGGTATGACCGTCGGCCTGGCGCACGGTGCCGTCCTCGCGTTCGGCGGCACGGTGTTCGAACCGTCGCGAGTGCGGATCCAGCTGCGTGGCAGAAGACGGTTCGGCGTGGTGTTCCTGCGCAGACTGGCGGTCGGGCTGGCTGTCGGGGTCGGTCTCGGGCTGGGCCTCGGCGTCGCGACCAAGGTCGGCGCGTCGTTCTGGATCGTCGGCCAGTTCGGGACGACGACCCGGACAGTCGTGCTGTTCGGGTTGGTGTTCGGGCTGATCTGGGGGCTGGCATGGGGCGTGGTGGCCAGCTTCGAGGTGCCGGTCGACATCAGCTCGGCAGTCAGCCCGTTGGCCCTGTTGAACGCCAACCGGCGCACGGTCGTGATCCAGTCGCTGATCTTCGGCGTGGTGACCTGCCTCGGGTACACGGTCATGCTCAGCGCACTGCACGGCGTCAGCTCGGGCCTGACGTACGGCCTCACCTACGGCCTGGTGCTCGGGCTCGGGGTCGGCCTCGGGGCGGCCAGTCTGACCGCGTGGGGCACGTGGATGGTGTTCGCGCGCGTCTGGCTGCCGGTCAACGGGCGGCTGCCGTGGTCGCTTCCGGCGCTGCTCGAGGACGCCTATCGGCGGGGCGTGCTGCGCCGGGTGGGAGCGGTCTACCAGTTCCGCCACGCCCGCCTGCAGGACCACCTGATGCACGCGTACCGCACGCGGCGAGAAGCATAGGCGCCGCTCGACCGGGTAATCCCGTTCCATGAGCCTTGCGAAGTTGCGTGAGGAAGCGTGCACCTGCCACAACTGCGATCTGTACAAGGACGCGACCCAGACGGTCTTCGGGGAAGGCCCGGCCAGTGCGCGGATCATGATGGTCGGGGAAACCCCCGGTGACCAGGAGGACCGGAAAGGGGCGCCGTTCGTCGGCCCGGCGGGCCGGCTGCTGGACCGGGCGATGGGCGAAGCGGGGATCGACCGGTCCGCCGTGTACCTGACCAACGCGGTGAAGCACTTCAAGTTCACCGAACGCGGCAAGCGGCGCATCCACAAGACGCCCAGCCGGACCGAGGTGGTGGCGTGTCAGCCATGGCTGCTCGGTGAACTCGGCGAGGTCAAGCCCGAACTGGTGGTGTGCCTCGGCGCGGTGGCGGCGAAGGCGTTGCTCGGCCCGTCCTTCCGGGTGACGCAGCACCGCGGCGAGGTCTTCGATCTGCCCGACTCCGCCGCGAAGGTCACGGCGACCGTGCACCCGTCGGCGGTGCTGCGCTCCGACGACCGCGAGAAGGCGTACAAGGGCTTCGTCGACGACCTCGCCGCCGCGTACGCGATCCTGTGAAGTCTCTGGCGGGAAGTCTCTAGTGGACGCTGGTGCGGTCGCCGCCGAACGCCTGGGCCGCTGCCAGTACGCGCAGCTGTCCCAACTCGTCGACCTGCATACCCGCCCGCTTGATCAACGAGTCCAGCCGAGTGCTGTCCAGGCGCGCGTCGTGCTCCGACCTGACGCGCAGCGTCCGCCAGCACGCGGCCTTGCCTTCGACGCCCAGGCGCAACGCCTCCAACTCGATCACCCGGCTCAACGGCGAGCGCGTCAACAGCCGCCCGTTGGGCTTCAACGTGCCTACCTTGGCCGCCGCCCAGCCCAGCCAGGTCTTGTACGTCCGCACGGGCACACCCAGGGCATTCATCATGTCCCGCAACAAGGATCGGTCGTCTTCGATCTCCCGCGCCAGCTCCTGCAGCGCCGGACCGTACGGTTCGTCCTTCTCGGCGCTGGCCAGCCGTCGCGCGAGCTCGACTCCCGCCGCCGCACCCGCGAGGTGGTCGTTGAGGTAGATCCCGAGCAGGTTCTCTTTCTCGGTTGTCATAGCCGAGGCTTACCCGGTCGATCGGGCCGTGAACATGCTCTACCACACGAGGAGGACTCGATCCGTGCACAAGCCGAACGCACTGCGTCCGGCCTGACCTGGCCGGTTGTTTGCCGGTCGGCATTCCGGGTAGCCGATGCCAATGCCGGAGATCACCGTTCGGGCGAACGGTCATGCGCGCCGAGTCGCCGTCGACACACGGTCCACGTTGTTGGACGTCCTGCGTGAGCAACTCGGCGACACCAGCCCCAAGAAGGGCTGCGATCACGGGCAATGCGGCGCGTGCACCGTCCTGCTGAGCGGTCGCCGGGTGCTCAGTTGCCTGACGTTGGCCGTGAGCTGTGACGACGCCGAGGTGACCACGGCGGCGGGGGTGTCCCATGCTGTTCAGCAGGCGTTCGTCGACCACGACGCCTTTCAGTGCGGTTACTGCACGCCAGGCCAGATCTGTTCCGCGGTGGGCATGCTGGACGAGTTCGCCGACGGCTGGCCCAGTCACGTCACCCCGGACCTCACCGCCGCTCCCGAACTGACGGACGACGAAATGGCGGAACGCATGAGCGGCAACCTGTGCCGGTGCGGCGCGTACGCCAACATCGTGCCCGCGCTGCGGCAGGCGGCGGGTGGGCCCGGATGAAGCCGTTCGACTACCGGACAGCCACCGACATGGGCACCGCGGTGGCGGAGGTGTCCGGTCGCCCTGACGCGCGGTTCGTCGCCGGGGGCACCAACCTCGTGGACCACCTCAAGCTGGGGGTTGCCGAGCCCGACCTGCTCGTCGACATCACCGCTGTCACGTCCGCCGCCGTCGAGGACCGCGACGGCGGCCTCTGGATCGGCGCGGGCGTCCGCAACAGCGACCTGGCCGCCGACCGGCGTGTCCGGGAACGCTACCCCGTGCTCGCCCAGGCGTTGCTGTCCGGGGCGTCGGGGCAACTGCGCAACATGGCGACCACTGGCGGGAACCCGTTGCAGCGAACCCGGTGCGTGTACTTCCAGGACGTGACGACGCCGTGCAACAAACGTGTGCCCGGGTCGGGGTGTTCCGCGATCGGCGGGTACACCCGGTATCACGCCATCCTCGGTGCTTCGGAGCATTGTGTGGCAACGCATCCGTCCGACATGGCAGTGGCGTTGTCGGCTTTGGACGCGAAGGTGCATGTGCTCACACCCGAGGGAGAACGATCGTTCCCCTTCGTCGACCTACACCGGTTGCCGGGCGAGAAACCCGACCAGGACACACGGTTGCAGCACGGTGACCTGATCACAGCTATCGAGTTGCCGCCATCGCCTTTCGCGCAGCAGTCGCGGTATCGCAAGGTGCGCGACCGGGCGTCGTACGCCTTCGCGTTGGTGTCCGTCGCGGCCGCCCTGGATGTCGCCGACGGGATCGTGCGTGACGTACGCATCGCGTTGGGCGGCGTGGCGCACACACCGTGGCGTGCGTACAAAGCCGAGCAGGTACTACGCGGACAACCTGCTGAGGTGGCGTCCTATCGGCTCGCCGCGGACGCGGAGATGGCCGACGCACGGGCTCTCGACGGGATCGACGGCGGCAACGGATTCAAGATCCCGCTGGTGACCCGGACCCTGGTGGCGACCTTGCGAGACCTGACATGACCGAACTGCTGCGGCCACAAGCGATCGGGCAGGACCTGGCCCGCAGGGACGGCCCCGACAAGGTGACGGGCACGGCGACGTACGCCAACGAGACCCCGGTGGAGAATCCGGCATACTGCCACCTGATCCAGGCGGACATCGCCCGTGGCCGCGTGAGCGCGGTGGACACGGCCGAAGCCGAGGACGTCCCGGGAGTGATAGCCGTCCTCACGCCGGGCACCAGCGAACGGCTTTCCTCCACTGAGGACAAAGAGCTCGCCGTGCTGCAGACAACCGATGTGGCGTTCCGCGGTCAGATCGTCGGCATCGTGATCGCCGAGACGCCCGAGGCCGCGCGGCAGGCCGCCAGGCTCGCCGCTGTGACCTGCTCCGAGCAGACCCATGACGTGTCGCTGTCCGCCGATCGCGTCGATCTGTACAAACCGGACAAGGTCAACCCGAGCTTCGCCACGGACACCAGCGTCGGTGATGTCAGCGCGGCCATGGACTCGGCTGCCGCCACCGTGACCGAGACGTACACGACCGCGATGAACCACAACAACCCCATGGAACCGCACGCGACCACTGCCCTGTGGAACGACGGCCAGTTGACTCTGTGGGATTCCACGCAGGGCGTGCATTCGGTGCGGTCCACCGTCGCCAAGGTGTTCGGTCTGGACAAGGGCCAGGTCCGGGTCGTCTGTCCCTACGTCGGCGGCGGATTCGGGTCGAAGGGCACGGTGCACGCGCATGTGGTCGCGGCCGCGATGGCCGCGCGCGCCCTGCCCGGTCGTGCCATGAAACTGGCGCTGACCAGGCAGCAGATGTTCAGTCTGGTCGGTTACCGGACGCCGACGATCCAGCGGGTCCGGCTGGCCGCCGACCGCGACGGGCGGCTGTCGGCGATCGCACTCGACGTGGTCGAACAGACCTCGCGGATCAAGGAGTTCGCCGAGCAGACCGCGGTGGCGGCCAGGATGATGTACGCCGCGCCGAACCGTGCCACCTCGCACCGGCTCGCCGCGCTGGACGTTCCGGTGCCGTCGTGGATGCGGGCGCCCGGCGAGTGCCCCGGCATGTTCGGGCCCGAGGTGGCCATGGACGAACTGGCCGAACGGCTCGGCATCGACCCGATCGAGTTCCGCGTCCGCAACGAACCGGCACGCGACCCGGAATCCGGCAACCCGTTCTCCAGCCGCCATCTCGTCGCGTGCCTGCGTGACGGCGCCGAGCGGTTCGGCTGGGCGGACCGCGATCCCCGCCCCGGCGTCCGGCGGGACGGGGACTGGCTCGTGGGCAGCGGCGTGGCCTCCTCGGTGTACCCGGCGTCCCGGCAGGCGCAGTCCGATGCCACGATCCGATTCGCCGACGGCCGGTACGCCGCCGAGATCGGTGCCGCCGACCTGGGCACCGGCGCGTGGACGACACTCGCGCAGATCGCCGCCGACGCGCTGGACGTCCCGCTCGACCTGGTGGACGTACGGATCGGCGACACCGACTACCCGTTCGCCTCTGTCGCGGGTGGATCGTCGGGCACGAGCACGTGGGGATCGGCGATCGTGGCGGCCGCACGCGCCTTCCGCGAGAAGTACGGGCTTGATCCGGCGGACGGCGACGAGGCGCAAGGCCAGGTCCCGGAGTACCAGGCCCAGGAACGGTACGCGTTGTACGCGTTCGGCGCCCAGTTCGCCGAGGTCCGCGTCCACGCCGACACCGGCGAGATCCGCGTTCCCCGGCTGGTCGGCGTCTTCGCGGCGGGACGGATCATCAACCCGAGGACAGCGCGGTCCCAGTTCATCGGCGGGATGACCATGGGAATGTCCATGGCACTGCACGAGAACAGCGTCCTCGACCCGGCAACCGGGCACGTGGTCAACCACGACTTCGCCGAGTACCACATCGCGACGTGCGCCGACGCGGCGAACATCGAGGCGTACTGGGTCGACGAGTCCGACCCGCACGTCAATCCCATGGGCAGCAAGGGAGTCGGTGAGATCGGCATCGTCGGGACCGCGGCGGCGATCGCCAACGCCGCCTATCACGCCACCGGGGTGCGCGTGCGCGACCTCCCGGTGACGCTGGACAAACTGCTGCCCGGCCTGGACTGACCCCGTCCGGGCTGGCTCACCACGGGACCGGCTTGCCGAAGCGGTCGAGGAACTGCAGGCTGGGGGCGCCTGCCTGCGCTTCGAGGACGTCCACGACGAACGGAACGCTCTCCTCGGGCCGCAGCGGCGCGTCGAACCCGCCGAGCCGGGTCTGGTTGTGGCCGGGGTCGATGAGCAGCTTGGTGTGCCCGTCGTCGGCGTGCCGGGTGGCGTAGCTGCGCATCAACTGGTTCAGCGCGGCCTTGCTGGCCTTGTAGAGCTCGTAGCCGTCTTCGGTGTTCATCGAGATGCTGCCCTGCTCGGACGACATGACCGCGACGGTTCCGCCGGGTGCGACCAGCCCGCGCAGAGCGTCGAGCACGCGCAACGGGCTCAACGCGTTGGTGATCATCACTTCGGTGAACATGCCGGTCGGGACCTCGTCGATCGGCAGGTTGCCGCGGTCGATCGCGGCGTTGACGAAGAGCAGGTCGAGCTGCTTGCCGGTAAGGCGTTCACGCAGCGCGGCCAGCTCATCGGCGCTGGTCATCTCGAGTTGTTCGACCGTCAGCCGACCGTTCGAGGCATCGGCGTTCGCCCGCAGGTCGCCGCCGCCCTGCCGGGTCGTGGCGATGACCTGCCAGCCGCGGCGGGTGAGCTCGTCGGCGAGGACGAGCCCCAGCCCCCTGGACGCCCCGATGACGAGTGCTTGCCGGATGGACACGGTTTCTCCTTGGTGGTACCGGAATCTTGTCTAGACGCGACGTTGCGTCTAGACAATAGCACGGTACCGTGGCCGCATGACCACCGCGAACCGCAGGACACACTCCGGCAGCCGCCGCGACGAGGCGGCGCGCGAGGCCGTGCTGCACGCCGCGGACGATCTGCTCGTGGAGCACGGCTTCAGCGCGCTGACCGTCGAGGCGATCGCGCGTCGCGCCGGTGTGGCCAAGCAGACGATCTACCGCTGGTGGCCGTCGAAGGTCGAGGTCCTGCTCGACACGTTGATCGAGGACAGTGCCAAGCGCCTGCCTGTGCCCGTGGGCGAGGCCACGGCGAAGGACATCCGCGGGTATTTCCGCAGGTTCGCCCGATTCGTCACCCGTGACCCGGCTGGACAGGTCCTGCTGGCACTCATCGCCGAGGCGCAGCACAACCCGGGCACAGCGAAGAGTTTCCACGCGCGCTACCTGAGGCCACGCCGCGAACAGGAGCGCGCCATGATCGCCAGCTGCGTCGACGCGGGCGGGATCTCCCCTGCTCTCACCCCGGACGCCGTGATCGACGCCATCACCGGCCCGGTCGTCTACCGCGCGCTGACCGGCACAGGCGTCCCACGCGGGCTGGTGGACGCCCTGGTCGACGACCTGCTCAAGCCCCGTTCCGGGTGAGCAGGTCCCGCACCGCCAGTTCGACGTCCCTGCGTCCACTGGTGGCGTCCAGGTCGATGGTCACGCCTTCGACGAAGGACGTGACCACCCGTGGATCCACATAGGATCGCCGAGCCACCGCCCTCGTGTTGCCGAGGTGCCCGGCCACCTGGTCGAGCACCGCGGCTTCCGCGCGTTTGAAGGCTGTCTTGGACGCGGGCCGCTCGGCTCGGGCGAACTCCACGGCGGCGACCACCGTCGCGTTCCAGGTCCGAAGGTCCTTCGCGGTGAACTCCTCCCCCGTCAACTCCTTGAACCTGGCGTTCACCGAGTCGGCCCGGACCTCACGCCACTTCCGGCCCTCCCGGTACACCAGCAGCCGGTCGGTGTCGGCGGTTGACCGGCGCAACGCCCTGATGAGCTTGGCCAGCTCAGCGTCCTCGATCCGCAACCGCCGCTCTATGCCGCCTTTCGCCGTGAAGCAGAACGCCAAGCCGCCCTGGGCGATTGAGACGTCGTCACGCAGCAGCGTCGCCACGCCGCGACTGTCGTCGGAGTACTCCTCACCGCCGGTGCGGAACACACCCCGGTCGAGCATCCGCAGCGCCCCCGCGTGAACCCGCGCGCACGTCAGTCCCCGGTCGGCCAGATCCGCGTCGACGGCCTTCCGGAACCCCGGCAGGTGCTCGACCAGCTCCAGGACGCGTTCGAACTTCTCCTCGTCCCGCTCCTTGCGCCATTGCTCGTGGTAGATGTACTGGCGGCGGCCCGCGTCGTCCACACCGACGGCCTGGATGTGGCCGTTGGGATGCGGACTGATCCAGACCTTGCGCCAGGCAGGCGGGATCACCAGCCCGGCGCACCGTTCGCGCACCTCGACGTCCACCGGCGCACCCGTGTCGTCGAGGTACTGCCAGTTCTTGCCCCGGCGCCGCCTGGTCAGTCCCGGCCCAGCCGGATCACTACGCCGCAACCGCATCCCGCACCTCCCGGATTCGCGTCTACCAAGTACCCGGGTCGTTTCGCGGGTAACCCGAGGCTTGGGCAGTCACATCAAGGTGCCGGATGACCGTGGTGTGTGGTGGCGTGGAGGCTGCTCAGCAGTGCGAGGGCGTGCGCGCTGGGCGTGGCGGGTTCGGCGTGGTAGACGATCAGCTGCTGACCGGGAGCACTGCGCACGTCGAATGCCTGGTACATAAGGGTAAGCGGGCCGACGTCGGGGTGCACGAGGTGTTTGGGTTCGCGGGTCTTGCCGCGCACGTGGTGGGTTTCCCACAAGGCGCGGAAGTGCGCGCTGCCCTCGGTGAGTTTGGCCACGAGGTGCCGTAGGCCGGGGTCGTGCGGATCGAAGCCCTCGGCCACCCGCAGGTTCGCCACGGTGGCCTGTGCGGTCCAGTCCCAGCGTGCGTAGAACTGCCGTCCTGCTGGGTCGAGAAAGGTCATGCGAGCGAGGTTGTCCACCCTGCGGAATGGCGAGAACAGCGCGTCGGCGAGGGTGTTGGTGGCCAGCACGTCCAGGACGCGGTTGAGCACGAAGGCGGGGGTGTGCGGGAATCCGTCCATGAGTTGCCGCAGTTCTGGGCTCACGATGTGGGGCGTCGGCGCCGATGTGTTGTCCGGCGCGGCGCCGGCGAGTCGGTACAGGTGCTCGCGGGAGTCGGGGTCCAGATCCAGCGCCCGGCAGAGTGCGTCGAGCACTTGCGGGGACGGGTGGGTCTCGCGGCCCTGTTCCAGGCGGGTGTAGTAGTCGGCGTTCACCCCGGCGAGCACGGCGACTTCCTCGCGGCGCAGCCCGGTCACCTTGCGCCGGCCGGAGTAGAGCACGCCCGCGTCCTCTGGAGATCGTTGTGCGCGGCGCGCTCGCAGGAACACACCCAGTTCACCACTGGCCATGGCACCAGGGTAGGTCGTGGTCCGTCCAGTTGGGTGGGTGCCGCACACCCAGTCACCACACGTCCTTCCGTCACCTCCGCCCATTGCCGACGCTGGACGGTATGACAAGTGATATCGACGTGGTCGGCGAACTGGCGGGCAAGGTCGCGCTGGTCACCGGCGCGGCTCGCGGGGTCGGCGCGGCCACGGTCGCCTGGCTGCACGCCCGCGGCGCGCGGGTGCTGGCCACGGACCTCCGCCCCGAAGTGGACGACCTCACCGCCCGGTTCGCCGGTGTGTCCACTCTGGTCGGTGATGTGTCCGGAGAGGACACCGCAGCGCGGTCGGTCGCCGCGGCGGTCGACCGGTTCGGCCGGCTCGACATCCTGGTCGGCAACGCCGGTCGATCGGTGAACAAGCCCATCACCGAGACCACCGCGGCCGACTGGGACGAACTGATGTCGATCAACGCCCGCGGGGCGTTCCTGCACGCCCGGGAGGCATTCCGGGTGATGCGCGAACACGGCGGTGGTGTGATCGTCACCGTCGGGTCGTTCGCCTGCACCGTCGGGCTGGCCGATGCGGCGGCCTACAGCGCGTCGAAGGGGGCGCTGGCGCAGTTGACCAAGGTGCTCGCGCTCGAGGGCGGCCCGTACGGCATCCGAGCCAACGTCGTCGCCCCCGGCGTGATCGAGACCGACATGCTCGACAACTTCCGGGCCGACAGCAGGGAGTACCTGCGCTCCTTCGGCGACGCCCACCCCATCGGCCGCGTCGCCCAGCCCGAGGAGATCGCCGAGGTGATCGGTTTCCTGGCCTCACCCCGTTCCAGCTTCATCACCGGCGCGGTCGTCGCCGCCGACGGCGGTTACACCGCGGCCTGACTCCCGGCAACCACAACGAGAGAGAAGAGCACACCATGACCGGACGCCTCGCCGGCAAGGTCGCGTTGATCACGGGCGCGACCGGCGGCATCGGACAAGCCACCGCGGAACTGTTCGCCCGCGAAGGAGCCAGCCTGGTCGTCACCGACATCGCCGGGGACACCACGGAAAAGCTCGCCGCGTCCCTGGACACCGATGTGCTGGCGATCCGGCTGGACGTCTCCTCGCCGGAGAGCTGGAGCGAGGCGATCGAGGCGACCCGGCGGCGCTTCGGCCGCCTGGACGTGTTGGTCAACATCGCCGGTGTCGTGGACTGGCCCGGAATCGAGGAGACCACGATGGACGGCTGGGACCGGGTGGTCGCGGTCAACCAGACCGGCACCTGGCTCGGGATGAAGACCGCCATGCCACTGCTGCGTGCCTCCGGCAACGCCTCGGTCATCAACACCTCCTCGGTGCTCGGCCTGGTCGGCAGCGGAGCCGCCGCCGCGTACCAGGCGACCAAGGGCGCGGTGCGGCTGCTGACCAAGACCGCTGCCGTCGAGTACGCGACCCGAGGCGTCCGGGTCAACTCGGTGCACCCCGGGGTCATCGCCACCCCGATGATCCAGGACCTGCTCGACGAGCAGGGCGACCGGCAACCCGACATCGTGCGCACCCCCATGCGCCGTGCAGGCAGCCCCGCCGAGGTGGCTCCCACGATGCTGTTCCTGGCCAGCGACGAATCCTCGTTCGTGACCGGAGCCGAACTCGTCGTCGACGGTGGACTCACCGCGCACTGATGCCCCAGCCCGGTCCGCGCCTCAGCCAGGGCACGGTGGTTCGTAAGGCAGACCCGGCAGGTAGCTGTCCCACTCGGCTCGGGTGATCGCCGTCTGGACGTGGTCGCAAGCGCGGGCAATGGTCTGCTCGAAGTCGGTGTCCAGCAGCTGGACAGTGCTGTCCCAACTCCCGGTGGCCAGCGTGCGTCCGTCCGGACTGAAGACCACCACTTCCACCGCGTCGGTATGGCTGGAGAGGGTGACCAGCCCGGTCGCGCGGTGGGGGTCGGTGACGTCCCACAACCGCACGGTGCGATCGTCGCCGGCGGTCGCCAGGGTGCGCCCGTCGGGGCTGAAAGCCACTGTGTACACGCCGTCGTTGTGGGCCGTGAGCGGGGGCAGCGCGATCGGCCGGCGAGGGTCGGTGACGTCCCACAACCGCACGGTGCGGTCATCGCTGGCGGTGGCCAGGGTGCGCCCGTCGGGGCTGAACGTGACCGCGTGCACCCCCTGGTCGTGGCCGGTGAGGGTCGCCAGCGCCGAGGGATGCCGACGATCGACGATGTTCCACAGCTGGACGACGGCCTCGTCGCCGGCTATCGCCAGGGTTCGTCCATCGGCGCTGAAGGCGATCTCGTAGAGGGCTTCGGCGTAGCCCGTGAACGTGGTCAGTTCGGCGGGCTTGCGGGGGTCGGCGACGTCCCACAACCGCACGGTGCGGTCGTGGCCCGCGGTGGCCAAGGTGCGCCCGTCCGGGCTGAACGCCACTGCGGCCACCGCCTCGGTGTGGCTGGTCAAAGTGGCCATCATCTGGTGTTGGGGATCAGCCACGTCCCACAGCCGCACGGTGCGGTCGAAGCTCGAGGTCGCCAAGGTGCGCCCGTCCGGGCTGAAGCCCACCGAGTAGACCGGCTGGGTGTGGCCGGTCAGGGTGGCGAGCTGCACCGGAGCCCGGGGATCAGCGATGGTCCACAACCGGACAGTGTGGTCATCGCTGCCCGTGGCCATGGTCCGGCCGTCGGAGCTCAAGGCCACCGCGATGACCTCGCTGGCGTGGCGCACCACCGAGAGCGGCAGAGTGCTGAGCAAACCGTCGCGGGTGTGGGTGGAGGGTGCCAGGCGGTAGGCGGCCAGGCCGAGCTGGACCGCCAGGTCCGGGTTGGTGGGGTACAGCGCGGCGGCTTCACCGGCCACGACCTGGGCACGGATGGCGTTGCGTTGCGCGGTGGCGTTTCTCTCCGCTCGCACGGCGAAGACCGTGGCCGTGACGGCGAGCAGCGACAGGACGCTCAGCAGCACGACCAGCCGCCGGAGCCGGCGGCTGCTCCTGACCTCGGCGGACCGGCTGGCCTCGACGAACTGGTGCTCGCGCGGCGACAACGCGGTGTCATGCGTGCTTGTCCAGTCGAGGGTCAGCGCAAGACGCGTACCCCGGTACAACGCGTCGGCATCCCTGCCGACTGACTCCCACGCATCCGTGGCGTCGGTGAGCTGGCGGTGCAGGCGCAAGCTCTCGCGGTCGTCGTGCAACCAGCCGTGCAGGCGGGGCCAGGCTCGGATCAGCGCCTCGTGCGTGATCTCCACCCCGTCCTGGTCCCGGGTGAGCAGCCGCGCGGCGGTGAACGCCTCCAGCACGACCGCGAGGTCCGGGTCGTCGCCCAGTTCGGTGATGTCCAGCCGTCGTTTGGTGTCCTCGGTGCCCTTGCCGAGTGCGACCAGCCTGCCGAACAGCGCCCTGGCCAGCTGCTGCTGGGCCTTGTCCAGGCCGGTGAACACGTCTTCCGCGGTACGGCTCAACGCGCCGTCGAGCCCGCCCGCGGCCTGGAAACCGCTGACCGTGAGCCGGTTGCCGCTCCGGCGGGCCCACACCTGCAGCAACACGTGCGACACCAGCGGCAGGACACCTGGCCGGCCATATGCCTGCGCAACCAGGTCCGCCACCAACGCGCTTTCCACCGTGCATTTCATCCGCCGCGCGGGCTCCGCCACGGCCCGGCGCAACTCCTCCGCGCTCATCGCCCCGGCAACCACCTGCCCGTCCGGCATGGCGTCCAGCAGCGCCGGATACGCCGAGCAATGCGTGAAGAAATCCGACCGCATACCGAGCACGACCCGGCACCGGCTGTCCGGCGTGCTGGCCGCGGTCGTCAGCGCTTTGATGAACTTGGCGCGCTCGTCCTCGTCCTCGCACAGCGCGAACACTTCCTCGAACTGGTCGACGACGATGACCATCGTCGCGTCGTCGTCACAGCCGTCCAATGCCTGCGCGACGAGTCGATGCAGCCCTCGGTCGTCCCGCAGGCACTCGTCCATCACCGCCCCGGCGGTCATGCCGAGCATCGACCCGAGCCGCACCGAACAGCGCTCGATCGGACGAGCTCCAGGGGTGAAGAGCAGCACCGTGTCTCCCGCCGCGGTGAGAGCGGGCACCACGCCCGCACGCATCACCGACGATTTACCCGAACCGGACGCGCCGAACAGCAGCACCATCCGCTCACGATCCAGTTTGCTGATGATTTCGTCGACAAGTCGCTCGCGTCCGAAAAACAGATTCGCGTCGTCCGGACCGAATGCGCGCAATCCCACATAGGGCGCACCGGTGACGTTTTCGTCGGACGGGGTCGTCGCGGATTTTCCGTTGAGCTCCACCGCGACCGCGTGCCAGCGCTGCTCCCAGTCGGCCTCGTCACCGCCACAAGCCCGGACGAACGCCAAGGTGACCGCACGACTCGGCAACTTCCGCCCGCCTGCCGCCTCCGACAGCGTGGTCGCCGAGTAGTGGGCCGCGCGGCCCATCTCGCGGTACGAAGGCGTACCAGCCTTCGTACGCAGCAGGCGCAGGTCAGCGGCGAACTCCACGAGCGGCGAACCATCACGGACAAGCGTTTGTTCAACACGCGGCACGATCGACCATCCCCCGAGCAGTGCGACGCTGTTGTCAGCGTCATGGTGTCAGGCAGCCTGCCTCCCGGCGCCTGACAACCGCAACCGCATAGACAACCTTGCGTGGATGTCACGTCGGTGCCCGTCCACATTCGCCATGACGTTCTTGTTTCGAAAATGGGAGAACGGTTTTGACTGTTTCGCGATCGCGTTCGATCACCCGGTTCACGAGCCGTGTGGCGCTGGCCGCCGCCCTGGGGGCGGCCGCGCTTGTCAGCGGCCCCAGCATGGCTTCCGCAGCCGACGTCCAGCCCCTGTACTGGTCGAACAAGTGCGACGCCGGGAGGGCCTGCGTCTCCAAGGTGTCCGGTGACACCTGGAACATCGAGAAATGCGGGGTGAGTGGCCTCAACGACTATTTCGGCTGGGCCAAGTCACACGGAAACCCTTTCACGATCTACTTCGAGAACGGCAGCGTCGTCCATCTCTGGGCCTGGGACAACAAGTCGTTCCCGAACAACACTCGGGCAAGACAAGTGAACGTGGAGTGCTGAGGTTGACGACGTCGACACCAGCGCTGGTGTGATGGGGTGAACGCGCAGGTGTCCCGGACCGCGTAGTCCGGGACACCTGTCGGATGACGACCGGTGTGCGACGGGGACTCATTGCCTGCTTCGCTGAACCGCACCGGTGTGGATGTGTTCGAGCGCGTCGAGCATCACTGTGCGGGCGTGCCAGTCCAGCCAGGTGGCCACTTCGGTCGCGGCGTGCTCGAGCCGGGCGCACTGCAGTCTGGACGGCGCGAAGCCGCGTTCGGCGTGGTACGTGGTCAGCACCCCGAAGAATTTTCGCTCGTCGGACAGCAACGGGGTGCTTTGCGTCGCTTGGATGCCCGCGTCCAGCAGCGCGCATCGGATGTCGTCGGCGAGTCCGGGCGCCGCGGTCACATCGGGGACGACGGCCACGGCGGCCTTCTCCTCAGCGGTCGCCGGGTTCTCCGAACTGGCCAGGCGGTCGGCAAGGGCAGGCGACACGTTCAGGGTCAGTTCCAGGCGCAGTGCGTCATCGAGGCCGTCCGCCAACCGCACCGATGCCGCTGACGCCTGCATGTAACACGTGGCCGCTTCAAGCAACGAGTTCAGCACCGCACTGCGGTTGCCCCTGTGCTGTGGTTGCTGCGCGACGAACGACAACGACGGCGCGGGTCTTCTGGCACGGCCAGGGAACCAGACCTGTCCGTGCGGCGGATGCGCTTCGAGCAGCGCTCTGGCCAATGTGTACAACCGGATGTTGTGCCGCTGCGCGCTTTCCCGCAGCAGGCCGAACGTGGCCGCCGAATCGGGCAGCCGGTAGCGTTCCTGGACCACGCCCAAGGCTCTGGCCACCACCGGTCTGGTTCGCAACGCCTCACGCAGACCGTAGATCTCCTCCTGCAACCCGGTCGTGTCCACGGCTTCGGGCGGCTCGGCCGTCACCTCGCCGGGGCTTTCGCTGGCGGCGATCGCCAGTGGCAGGCTCTGGAAGAGCCGCAGGTCCTCGGCCGCGTGTGCCGCGCCAAGGACCCTGCGCACCTTGGGGCTCGACACGACGGTGAACAGGCGACGTCCCTGCGAGGTCAGCCGGGCGGTGTGTTCGACCAGGGTCCGGACGCCGCGCGCGCCGAGGACGTCGACCCTGGACAGGTCCACCACGACGTGCCGCGCCTCAGCCGGGAGCCGGGTCCTGAGGTAGTGGTCGAACGTCCGGCTGGTGTCCGTGTCGATGTCGCCGACGATCCGGACGACCAGCACGTCATCCGGGCACCATTCGGTCATCACTCGTAGCGATCCGGGGGAACGGGACATGGTTGACTGGCCTTCGCGGACCATGACGGCTCCTTGGCATCACATACTGACAAGGCCACGCTGCTGGACCTGAGACAATGCACACCATAAACCCGCGCCCGGCACCTCGCTACGCGAACCGGTTCCCGGGTAGACCGGTCGTCGTCCCGCATTTCGGAGCGGTCACCACGGCGGCCGGGAGCCGTGGCTCCCGGCCGCCGTGCCGATCACCTCAGCCGGTAGGCGTTGGTGATCGTCTGCGTCACCGCGTTACCCGCAGTGTCCTGCGCGGACAGCCGCAACGAGACGAACGGCGACTGGCCGAACAACGGCGCCCACACGAACGCGCGCCACTTCGCACCGTCCTTGAACACGACCTGGTTGTGCCAGGTGCGGCCACTGTCGAACGACGCGGACACAGTGACCCGCCGGACGTCACCGCTGATCCCGGCCGGGCGTTCGACCTCGATCGGGACCTCGGTCGGCAGCACCCGCCACGCGTCGTTGTCCTTGCCGAGGTTCGGCTTGGCCCGCAAAGCGATCAGCGGCAGGGTGGCCGTTTCGTCCACATGCGACGAGCGGAACCGCCACGACGTGCTGACCTCCTTGGACAGTTGCGCGGTGGAGTCCTCCTGCCGCTTGGCCTCCACGGTCAACGTGTAGTCGCCTTGCTCGGCGGGGACGCCGAAGGTGACCGGGCCGCCGTCCGGGAAGTGGTAGTGCGGCACCCTCGGAACGGAGCCGATCTCCTTGCCGTCACGCTCCAACCGGGTCCGCCCTGCCGCGGCCGCGTAGCTCGGGCCGTCGCCGTTCGACGCGAACATCGGGAGGATGACGCTGAGCTCGTCACCCTTGCGGACGGTCTGGGTCACGTACTTCAGCGACGGGCCCGCGACCGCGCGGTTCCAGTCCTCCCGGTACTGCCTGCCCGGCTGGTAACGCGCGGACGGCCGGTACTCGTTGATCTCGGCGTAGTTGCCGTTGCTGCTGCTACCGCCCACAAGCAGCTTCTTGAACCACACGAGATCGCCCGCGCTGTAGAACTCCTCCCGTGTCGCGGGGACCTGGGTGGCCGAGGTGAACCACCAGGTGTCGTTCACGTTCGTCTCGTTGGCATACGGCGAGGGCAACGTGTGCAGCTTGGCCCACTGTTTGTCGCCGCTGCTCGAGTACGTGGCATTGACCTTCGCCAGTTCGTGGTCACGCACCCGGTACTTGGACACGTCCGGCACCCGGCCCTTGTTCGGGAACCGCAGGTTGTACACGTACGGGCTGTTCTCCGTCCTGCCGTCCTTGTCCTGCTTGCCCATCTGGGTGATCAGCAGGAACGAGAAGTCCGGCACGTCCGTGGTGGTCTCCTTGACGTACGCGTAGGTGTCGTCGTTGAAGATCCGCGTCTGCCACCAGCCATGGGCCACTGATCCACCGCTGGTGACCTGTTCGGTGAAGTCGATCATGTCGCCGCTCGACCGCGCGTCGGGGCGGTCGGTGCGGACGGTCACGGGTTTGGCGCCGCGTGCGTCCAGCGAGACCTCGGTGTCCTTGTCCACAGCCACTCCCGGCGCGGCGACCAGCGACGGGTTGGTGAACTCCCCGTTGCGCACCTCGTCGATCTGCGTCATGAACATGTACCGGCCCTCCGGCAGCCGGATGACGCCACCGCCCTCGGTGATGCGGTAGCTCTCGCCGAGGCCGCTTTGAAGGTTGGTGACGAACAGCACGCCGGTCGCACCCTTGCCGTCGGGACCGTTGCCCTCACGCCCGGTCAGCTTGACGTTCACGTCGTACTGCCTGCGTTGCAGGTCGGCGCCGACCAGCGTGCGCACCGAGACTCCGTTCGCGGACGTGGCCACCAGCGTGCCGCCGTAACCCTCACGCGGCCGCTGGCCCTGGTCGAGCGTGGCCGTGACGGACGCACTGCCGCCCGCGGGCACGGTGACCTTGGACTTGTCGAGGGTGACCAGGCCGTCGGCCGCGGGTTTGCCCAGCGCATCCCGCATGTCCAGCTTCAGGTCGAGGTCGACCGGTGCCGACCCGGAGTTGCGGTACACCAGCTCGCGGGTGACCGGCTTGGATGCCGAGTCCCACGGCAAGGTGCCGAACGCGACTGTGCTGACGTTCGCGTCGACCGGCTGCGTGCTCACCCTCGCCACGTCGACGCGGCCCGCGCCCTGCTGGAACGGGGTCAGTCCGTCCGTCGGCTTCGCGGTGCCGGTGAGCGCGGCCTTCAACCGGTCGCCCGGCCAGTCCGGGTGCTGCTGGGCCAGCAGTGCCGCCGAGCCCGCGACGTGCGGCGTCGCCATCGAGGTGCCCGACATGGTCTGGTAGTGGTCGTCGACGGGGTTGTTCGCGGGGACACCGGCCGCCCGCGCGGCGACGATGCCGACACCGGGCGCGGTGATCTCCGGCTTGACGGCGTTGTCGTAGTTGCGTGGTCCGCGGCTGGAGAAGTACGCCAGTTTGTCGGTGCGGTCGACCGCACCCACAGTCAGCGCCGCGTCCGCGCTACCCGGGCTGCCGACGGTGTACGCACCGGCCTCGCCTTCGTTGCCCGCGGCGATCACGAACAGCACGCCTTTGTCCGCGCTGAGCCGGTTGACCGCTTCCTCGCCTGGGTCGACATCGGGGGTGTCCCCGCCGCCGAGGCTGAGGTTCACGACCTTCGCACCCTGCTCGACGGCCCATTCCATGCCGCTGACGATGCTGGAGAGGCTGCCGCTGCCGTCGGCGCTGAGCACCCTGCCCACCAGCAGCTGGGCATCCGGTGCCACGCCCTTGTACTTCCCACCGGACGCCGCACCGGACCCGAGGATGGTCGACGCGACGTGTGTGCCGTGACCGTGGCCGTCGACCGGGTCGTCGCCGCCGGTGAAGTCCTTGGCAGCGGCCACCTTGCCCGCGACGTCGGGGTGGGTGGCGTCGATGCCGGTGTCCAGCACCGCGACTTTGACGCCCTTGCCGGTGAACCCGTTCTGCCACGCCGTCGGCGCGCCGATCTGCGGCACGCTCTGGTCGAGGTTCGCGCGGACCTTGGCGTCCAGCCAGATCCGGCGCACGCCGCCCTGCGCGGCACGCGCCCCGGCCCCCTGTCCAACCACAGTGGACCAGAACTCGCCTGCTTTGTCCTTGTGCTCGACCACAGCGGTCGCGCCGATGCTGCGCAGTTCCCGGACCGGTGTGGTCGCGGGCAGCGCGGCGGCGGCGAACCGCGGGTCGCGCTGGACGATCAACGGCAGCGTCGGACGCGAGTCGTCGAAGCCGTCGGCGAGCAACTTGTCCACACGGAACAGTCGCTTGTCCAGCACTCCACTCAGGACGAGCGGAAGCGCGTCCGCGGGGTAGACCGACCAGCCGGACTTCTCGCGGATGCGGTGGAACCCTACCCGCTCGCGGCCCACGCCCGGCGTGATCGAAATGGCAGGAAGTTGTCCAGGTCGCTCGAGGGCGGCGACCTGGTCACCGGTGATCAGCGTGACGGTGCGGGACTGACCGGTCGGGTCATTGCCCACGTCACCGCCGGAATTCGTGGATGCTGGTGCCGCGGCGGCGGACTGTGCGGTCGCGACCCCGACCACGGTCACCATGAACAGACTGACAAGGCCACGTGCTCTTCGACGCACGGGTGTACCTCCAGATGTGCGAAGTCGGGAAAACGGGTGACAACGTTGTCAACAGAGGGCCTCGTAACACCTCTGAATGAAATGGTTCAGCTGAATTCGTTCGGAGAAATCCGAACGCTTCTTCCCGACCAACGCGACAGTAATGCACGGCTGACCAGGAGTAATCGACCGAGCGGACGAAGATCACGCAGCCGTTCGGTCTAGCGGACAACGCCAACGGCCCGCCAGGAGGTACACCTCCTGACGGGCCAGGCCCGGGCTTTCCGGATTGCGGGCTCGTCAGAACCGCACGGGGAACGACCTCGTGGCACCGCGGTAGTCGAGGACGCGGCTCTTCAGCATCCCCATCTGGTGGTTCTTGCCCGCCGTGATGGTCACGGTCGCGTCCTTCAGGTCACCCGGCACTTCCCAGTACAGATCACCGCCGATGAACTGGTGCTCGTGGTCGATGTCGCCGTCCCGCAGGCTGTCCGCGTCGAACCGCTCGGCCGGAATGCTCTTGCCGTCCGCGGTGGTGACCACGAAGCTCTTGGGGTCCAGCACGGTCCGCCAGGTGTTGCCGCCGGAAACCTTGGTGTCCAGTGTGAGGAAAGCTCGGTCCACTGCCGACGGGAGCAACATCTCGCGGTCCGGTTTCTCGATCGCGTAGCTGAGCCGGGCCTTGCTGACGTCGACGATGGTGGGATAGTCCCCGTCGAAATCCAACCGGCCCGATTCGTCGTACAGCGCGAACGGGAACGACAAGCGCTCGACGACATTCGTGGTGACGGAGGTGCTCCCGCTCTCGCTCTTCGCGTCGGGCCGGTAGAGCACAGCGGGAGCCGGGCCGACCAGTTCACCACTGACCAGCGACACCTGCTGCTTCAACGCACCGGTGCTGAGCTCGAGTGAGACGTCCTTGGCGCCCTTCGGAACCGACATCGCGAACGTGTTCTCGCCCCTGTCCAGCGCGTCTGGGTCGAACACCGTGCGCGACCCGTCAGCCAGCACGGCCACCGCACCGCAGACGGACGAACGCTCTGATGCCGGCTGTTCGGTGGAGCAGAACTTTCCGTCCAGGCTGACCTGCGCGACGATCAACCTCTGCCCCGGCGCCGCCTGGTTGTCCCCGTTGTCGGTGCTGACGAGCTGAGGAGCCGCCGTACCCAGCAACTGCAGTCGGCTGCCGAGTCCGGCCACAACGGTCTTCGAGTCCTTGAGGGCGGGGATGGTCGATGACAGTTTGATGATCTGGTTGGCCCGCATGGCAGGCGCGGTGATCGACTCCGTTGGCGTTGGCCCCGGTGTTTCACCGCATCCGGAGACGACGATCCCCATCGTCGTCAGGAAAGCCGCCACAAGCACGTGGCGACGCGGAAACCGCTGGTCCATCTGTGTTGTTCCCCCTTGAAACACACCACCGACGAGCATGATGCGGTCCACGGTAGGGCCGATCGCGGACCCCGGTGACGGGCGTTCACCCCACAAATGTGCGCCTGCCTTAGTTTCCCGGAATCGCCGGACGTGCGCGGCGGTTGTACGAGATCACCGAGACACTGGGAGACTCGATGTCATTCGCTGCTCTGCCCCGAGTCGCCTCATGGCGGCATCTGGCGGCCCGTGAGGGGTTCGAAGTCGCGTTCTTCACCGAGGAAGACCGTGGGTGCCGGGTCGAAGGAACCACCACGGCCACCGAGGACGGCGAGTCCTGGATCGTGGACTACGTCATCCACCTGGACGAGTCGTGGTCGACCAGGTGGGCGCGGGTCACCTGCCGCAGCGGCGGTGCCACCCTCGCCACGCGGATCGAGGCGGACGGCGACGGTCACTGGCTACACCGCACCGGCGTTCGACTTCAGCTGCCGCCTCGTCTACGACAAGCACGGCCTCGTCGTCGACTATCCCGGTATCGCCTCACGTGTCCGGTGAACGAGTGAGCGCTCGCTGACCGGCGTCGTACTCGGTCAACGCGACGCCGACCGCGGCGGCGACGGTCATCTCGAAGATCTCGTCCTGCGTGTGACCGGCCGCGGCGAGGGTTTCCATGTCGGCGTCGGTGACGCGGTAGGACGATGCACGGACCTTCAAGGTGTAGGACGACCACGGCTCGGTGAGCGAATCGCCCGTCGCCGCGGCCTTCCGGTCGGCCGGATCCGTGTGGCCCGGACCGTCGAGCACGGCGTGGCGGAGGTTCTCGACCAGGTCACCGCGGTCGACGGTCCGGGCGCCGCCTGCCAGCAGGAACCCGGGGAACCGGTAGCCGAACCGGTGCAGCGCACGAGTTCCGCTGTGCAGTTGACCTTCGCGCAGTTCGTAGCCGAAGGCGTTGGCCAGGCGGTTGACGACGTTCCACACCACCCGGACACGCAGCGCTTCCATGATCGCCCGGTCCGGCACGCCCCGACCGCGCAGACGACCGGGATCCGCGGCGCCGTCGGAGAGAGCGTCGAGGAAGTCCAGTACGGCGGTGAGTTCCGGTCGTGCGGATGCGGTGTCGTCCGGATCGATCTCGCCGGCGGCGGCGATCCGGGTCAGCTCGGCGTGCGTGTCGGCGCAGAACGGGCAGCGGTGGCGTTGGGCGGTGCGCATCGCCAGGTACTCGCGTTCGCCCGCCGTCCAGTACGACTCGCCGCGCATCGCGGTGGCGCTGAGGTCCAGCAGCGTCCGGGTGAGGAAGTCCGGCCGGTACACCAGCATCTTCACGATGTCCGGCGAGTCCACACGGGACATCTTCGATGTCGCGCCGAGGAAGAGCCGGGCGCGCAGCCGGTGGCCATTGTCGAGAATAGACAGTCTCATGTGGTCACCGCGCCGGGCTGTTGTCGACGCCGGGTACGTGGGCGACCGGCCGGACCTCGATCGAACCCGCCTCGGCCATCGGGCACAACGCGGCCAGTTCGAGCGCTTCGTCGAGATCACGGCACTCGAGGACGTAGTAGCCGCCGAGGTGCTCGTGGGTTTCCGTGAACGGGCCGTCCGTGACCAACGCTCGGCCGTCACGGACGCTGACCGTGGTGGCGGTGCTCTCGCCGGGCAACGGGTCTCCCGCCACCAGCGCGCCTCGGCGGCGCAGTTCGTCCGCGAACGCGTTCACCCTGGTCAGCGCGTCGGCGAAACCGGGGTCGTCGGGCGCGGGCCGGTCGCAGTTGTAGATCAGCAGCAGGTAGTGCACGTGTCCTCCAAGCTCAGGTCACGACAAGGACGGCCGGATCCCGCCGATCTCGACAGCGCTGACGATCAATTCGGCGGCACGGTCGATGTCCTCCTCGACGCTCCAGCGACCCAGCGACAACCGCAACGCGGCGAGGCTGCGGTCAGTGTCGAGCCCCATCGCCGTGAGCACTGATGACGGCTCGTGGGTGCCACTATGGCAGGCCGATCCGGTGGACGCGCAGATGCCAGGTTGGGCGGCGAGCAGCGCGTGCCCGAGGGTGCCGTCGATGCTGATGTTGAGGGTGTTCGGCAGCCGGGCGTCTGCCGGGCCGTTGAGCGTGACCCGGCCGGGCAGGGTCTGCCTCAGACGGTCGTGCAGCCGGTCACGCAGCCGACGGATTCGGTCCTGCCCGCCACCGTCCAGGTCGGCAGCGGCCAACTCGGCAGCGGCCCCCAGCGCGACGGCCATGGCGACAGGCTCAGTCCCGGCGCGCAGTCCACGTTCCTGCCCGCCGCCGTAGACCAGCGGTTCGAGCTGGACACCGGCACGCACATACAGCGCGGCGATCCCCTTGGGCGCGTACATCTTGTGCCCGACCACAGTCAGCAGGTCGACGCCGAGCTCAGTGACGTCCACCGGGATCTTGCCGACGGCTTGGGCGGCGTCGCAATGGAACAACACACCGCGGTCGCGGGCGATGCGGGCCAGCTCGCCGACGGGTTGCAACGCGCCGGTTTCGTTGTTCGCCAGCATGACCGAGACCAGCACAGTCCGGTCAGTCAGCGCCGCGGCGAGATCCGCCGGGTCGACCACACCATCCAGGCCCACCGGCAGATACGTGACCTCCGCGTGGTGCCAGCGCCGCAGGGCCTCGCAAGCCTGGAGGACGGCTGGGTGTTCGGCGCGTTGCGTGATCACGTGCGGCCGATCGGTTCCGCAGGCCAGGACCACGCCCCGAAGCGCGAGGTTGTCGGCCTCGGACCCGGATCCGGTGAACACGATCTCCTCGGCCGACGCACCGATCAGGGCAGCGACCTGCGCGCGGGCACAGTCCAAGGCGGCACGTGGTTGTGTGCCGTAGTGGTGAACGCTGGAGGGATTGCCGAATCCGTCACGGAGAAACGGCAGCATCGCGTCCACGACCGCCGGGTCGACGGGCGTGGTGGCGTTGTAGTCGAGGTAGATCGGCCCCTCGGCCATGCTTCCCTTCCTCAGAGCGCAGACTTCAACACGCAAGCTGGCCTGAACGCTGAATGCAGAACTTAGTGCAGGTCGATGCCCAACAGTGCACTGACCACCTCGCGCAGCTGATGAGGGGGCAGGCTGTCGTCGAACTTCTCCCGAGTAAGCCCATCGTCAACGGCCGCCTCGCTCAACAACATGGCGATCTCCAGCAATGTCGCCTCGTCGGCAGTGCCTGGCTGGAACGCCGAAATCAGCGGCTTCAGCGTTCCCGGATCGAGGTGGACCGCGTCGCGAACCACCTGGTTCAGCAACAACCGCTGGACATGCCGACCTGCCACGGCGGCAGACCCGTACAGAATCGAGCGCCGATCCCGGTTTCCGTTCGAGGTCATGGGGTCGAGGAGGAGTTCCAACAAAGCCCCGGCACCTGAAATCAGCATCTCCGGGTGTGGGAGAACCGTGGTGTCGCCATAGATCCGCCAGTAGGGCAACAACGCGTACAGATGTTCCCGCGCGTCCTGCGAATTCTGCACAAACGCGGACTTCCGCAACGAACGCCCTACGGCGGACTCGCTCGGCATCCGCACATCGTCGAAGATCACTCTGTCCGGCGCGATCGGAAGACCGTCCGGAGGCCACGGAAGCGACTCGTACACGCTCACCGGTTCACCATCTTCGACCCGGACCTGAAGCACTGCCGGATCGGTTGTGAAACTCCAGGCCACGCGGAGCACCTGCCAGAGGCGTACCCGGTCTTCGACATCGAGTTGGCTTTGCCAGAGCATCGCTTGCGCCCGCCATCGCGCGGCGACTGGTTCGCCCACGAGCTCCGCTGCGTCCACCGGGCCGTCGGACAACATGATCGCGAAACACACGAGGTTCGCCGTGTACGTGGCCACCCGTGCGGCGATCGGCGTACGGCGCGGCTCGTAACCCGAAGTCGACCAGGTTGGATGCGGGTAGCCCGCGTCCGGCAGCAGTTCGATCACCAACTGGCGGCACCGTTGGCGTTGCCGCAGGTCGAGCCGGTTCAGCAGACCGTGGCAGAAGTCCCAGAGCGGTGAACGGCGAGCGACAGTGATGAACGATGTGATCGCGTAGAAGAAGCCCACGTCGAAAACGGCGCCTGGTGGACGTCGGCGGTCGCGGTCCTCGGCCAGTTCCACCAGGGCAGCCACGATCTGGCGGGCCGCGAGGAATTCGCCGAAGGTCGCGTGCAGGAACTCGAAACTCCGTTCCTGGACGTCGGTGTCCCGGATGGCCTTGGACTCATGGATGAAGAAGAAGCGGCCGACGAGCAACTGCCCTGGCGTCAGCGCTCGCCGGAACGAGTCGGGCTGGCTGATCACGAGGTCGTCGGGCGCAAGCAGGTGCTTGATGTCGCCGTTCAGGTCTGCTTCCACGATCACGTCGGCACCACGGTTGAGAATGGCGATGGCCACGGCCGACAGCCGCCGCCACTCCGCCTCGATGTTTTGCGCTCGCTGTTCGGGGCCGTCCCGCTCGCCGCTCTTGGCGACCTCGCGGGCGATGAAGTCGGCGAACAGTTGCTCGTAGAGGTCGACTCTGCCAAGCGTGCCCGCTGTGTTCTGCAAAGCGTTGTCGCCTGCGTCGTAGAGGGCCAGCAACAGCAGCAAGAGGGGCTGGGTGGCCAATTCCATGCACTGAAACGCGGTCTCGCCCGGCAACGGCCGCAATCCGCGCTGGCGCAGGCTGTGCTCGTTGGCGGCGTTCCAGACGTCGAGCCACTCGTCGACCTGCTCTTCGGCGAACGGCTCCAGCCGGACGACCACAGTTGCCTGCGGACAACGCGCACGGTCAGCCACGACAGTCCGGCTCGTCACCATCACCGCGACCGGGCGACCGAGGTCGGCTTCCCGCTGCTGGAAGTCACTCAACGACTCCAGGTAGTCCGCCCGGTTGACGCCGGTCGCCTGCAGCAGCTCGTCGAAGCCGTCCATGATGATCACCGGCAGCGCCGGGCTGGCGCTCCTGACGAGGTCCGGCCATGTCACGGTCTCGCCAAGCACCTGGTACAGGGCCTGCTCGATTTGTTGCTGCACGGACGCGTCCGCCCGCACCTTGCGTAGCTCGACCCGGACCGGGAGGAACTGGTTCTGGGGAAGTTCGGCCGACAGGACCTCGGTCAGCAGCGACTTCCCGGAGCCGGGCTGTCCCAGCACCATGATCGGCTGTTCGACCGCCGCCGGGCTGGTGAGGTGCCCGAGCAGGAACCCGGGCACGTCCGGCACGGACGCCCTGTCCTCCCACCACGTCTCGGCTGCCGGATGATCGGCCGGTCCGGCCACGGCGACAAGACCGGTCGGCCTGATGTACGCGGTGCGCAGCGTGGGCAACGTGACGTGCCTGGGAGCGTCGGTCGTGCTGAGAATGGGCCGGTTCAGGCGGTTCTGGTACATCTCCCCCAGACCGTCCCGAACACCATCGGCCGTGACGTGGCGGGCGCGGGCCAGTTCGGCTCTCAGCGACGCGATCGCGTCGGCCAGGGCGGCGCGAGTGGCCTGGCCGTCCACCAATCCGTTCCACACGCCGAACTCCGGCGCCTGAACGGCCAGGGCCCGGTAGTTCTCCGCGTAACGGCGTACTGCGAGTTCGGGAACCTGCCCCGCCAGTCCCCAGATACCTTCCCTGGCGTCCGGATGTTCGAAGGCCCGCAGACCGTAGAGAAATCGGTGCAACCGATCGCCCACGGCGTCGTAATGGTCTCTGAGCGCCACCAGCGTGCTTTCGAACGGCTGGTGCGGCGTGGGCATCGGTGGCGATGTCTCCACCAGTGACGCCACCATCTCGGCGTAGCTCCGGGCAGGTGCTCCTCCGGTCGCCAACGCGACCTGTTCTTCCCTGGTGAGTTCGGCACGGGACAGGTCGACGCCGGGGCGATCGGCCACGACCTCGTCCAGCGCTTGGTAGAACGACGTCACGACGATGACCGCGTGCGCCGCGACCAGCCGTTGTGTCCGGTCGAAGCGGTTCAGTTCTTGGGTTCTCTCGCGGATTCCCCTGATCGCCGAACTGCCCCACATCGCTATTTCGTTGCGCAAAGCAAAGAAATCCACGTCTCCGACGGTCGCCACGGCTGTCGCGGCCACCGCTCCACCAGCCAGCTTGTTGATCCTGCCCACGGCGTTCGAGTCCCCGCCGAGCAGACGGACAGCGTCGATGAACGTCAGTCTCCGCTTTGCCACTCCAGGAAACATACTCGACCCGCTCAGGCCGTGTAGCCGCCCGCCACCCGGGTAGCCGGAAAGTATGGCTGACACGATCGTCGCTGGTTACGACGGTTCCACCGCCGCCGAGCGTGCCGTCATGTGGGCGGCTCGTGAAGCTGTTGCACAGGGACTGTCGCTCGCGCTTGTCGAGGGGGTGAGTGTCCCGGCGCTGCCGGAGGCGGCAGCGACACCGGCTGGCTGCACGTGGTGGTCGGCATAGACGGGTCGGACACCAGTTCCGCGGCCATCGACTTCGCGTTCGAGTTCGCCGACCGCCACGGGCATGACCTTGTTGCCGTGCACGCCTGGTCCGATCTGCCGCTGGACGCGCTGGCGCCGGTGCGGACGTGGGACTATGCCTGGCAGGACATCCATGACAGGGGTGCGCAGCTGTTCGCCGAGCACGTGGCCGGGCATCGGGGCAAGCACCCCGATGTCGTTGTCCGCCAAGTGATCTCGCCGGACCGCCCCGCGCATGCCCTGATCGAACACGCGCAGGACGCCGCCCTCCTTGTCGTCGGCAGCCATGGCCGGGGAGCGGTGAAACGGGCGCTGCTGGGCTCGGTCAGCCACAGCGTCGCCTACCACGCGCCTTGTCCCGTGGCGATCGTGCGTCCTCACGAGTGAGCCGTCAGCGACAGCTCCCAGAATTCCGCGTAGCGACCGCCTTGGCGCACCAGTTCGTCGTGGGTGCCCTGTTCCACGATGCGGCCACCGTCGAGGAAGACGACTTGGTCGGCACGTTGGACCGTATGCAACCGGTGCGCCACCATCACCACCGTACGGCCCGCCATCAGCCGTTCGATTCCATCGTGGACAGCTGCTTCGTTCACCGGGTCCAGTGCGGAGGTCACTTCGTCCAGCAGCACGATCGGCGCGTTCTTCAGCAGCGCTCGCGCGATGGACACCCGTTGGCGTTCGCCGCCGGACAGCAGCGCGCCGCCCTCGCCGACGTTCGTCGCCCACCCGTCGGGCAGGCGCGAGATCACCTCGTCGAGCCGCGCGGCGGCTGCCGCCGCCCGTACTTCGGCATCGGTGGCGTCCGGGCGGCCGAGGCGCACGTTCTCCTCGACGGTGCCGTCGAACAGGTAGACATCTTGGAAGACAACGGCGATTCGTTCCATCAGTACTTCGGTGCCTATTGAACGGACGTCCGCTCCGCCCACGCGAACGGAGCCCTCGTCTACGTCGTAGAACCGCGCGATGAGTTCCAACAATGTGCTCTTGCCTGAACCCGACGGCCCGACCACGGCCAGCCGCTGTCCATTGGGGACGGTCAACGACACGTCGTCGGTCACCGTGCGGTCGCCGTGCCGGAACGTGACGGCTTCGAACTCCACACCGTGTCCCCCGGGCAGGACGGGATCGGGCGCTTCCGGCAACGGCCGCGTGTGCAGCACCTCGTCCAGCCTCGCCAGTTCGGCTTGGGCACCGCGTAGTTTGCCGCCGATGTCCGCCAGGGACAGCAAAGGATCGGCGCACCGGGCCGCGAGGACGAGGATCGTCAGCACCTCGGCCACGCCGATGCCGCCGTTGAGCGCGAGATATCCGCCCAATGCCAACACAACGGTGAACATCGCCTGCACGGTGATCGTCAAGCCCACGACACCGGGTAGCGCCGACAGCACCGTGCGACGAGACGCGCGCTGGACGTCGCGCAACGAGTCGTCCAGCAACTGGAAACGTTCCGCCGTGCGGCCACCGGCTCGCAGCACGGGTTGCGCCTGGAGGTATTCGATCACGCGGTTGGTGGCGTCGTGGTCGCGTTCCGCCCGTTCCGTGTCCGTCGCGGCGATGGCACGACCGGTCCAGCGTTGGATAGCCGCCACGATCGGCACGGCCACCACCGCGGCCAGCCCCAACTGCCAGTTGAAGACGAGCAGGACGGCGATGATCGTCAACGGTGTCACGCTCGCGGATATGAACGGCGACAACAGGTGCGCGAGCACGCTCATCGCCCGCATGACGCCGCTGCTGGCCAGCACGGACACCTCGCCGACGCGGGCCGCGCTGTACCAGCCCATGGGCAGCCGGGCCAGGTGGTCACCGAGCCGGTGGTACATCCCGCTCAGCAAGGTGATTCCGACGCGGAAGCCGGACAGATCGCTGCGGTAGCGCAGAATCCCGTAGACCGCGAACACCGCTCCGAAGGCGACGAGCCACGGGACGGCGTCCGCCGGGTCACTCCCGAACAACGCACCCAGGATGGGCACCAGGAACGCGTACGACAACCCCTCGGCCACGGCGGTCGTGGTCATCAGCGCCACGGTGCGCCGAACCGGCTTGGCGTACTCGTTTCCCAGCACGCGTAACAGCATTCGAATCATCAGGTCCCGTTCCCTCCCCGCTGGGATCGCCAGAACTCGGCGAACTTGCCGTTGCGCGCCACCAGGTCACCGGGTGCGCCGTGTTCGGCGACCACTCCGTCCTCGAGCATCACGACGGTGTCGGCGTCGGCGACCGTTTCCATCCGGTGGGCGATCAGCAGGATCGTCCGATCGCCCTTGAGCGTCGCGAGTGCCCGGCGCACCGCCCGTTCGGTGTGCGGGTCGGCGAAGGCGGTCGCTTCGTCGAGTACCAGGACGGGTGTGTCGGCGAGCAGCGCACGGGCGATCGCGATCCGTTGCGCCTCCCCGCCCGACAGCTTGACGTCCTCGCCGATCACCGTGTCGTAGCCACGTGGCAGTTCCAGGATCCGGTCGTGGATGTCGGCCAGCCGAGCGGCACGGACCACATCGTCGGGCGAGGCGTCCGGCACTGCCAGCGCGATATTGTCCGTGACCGACGCACGCAGCAGCCGGACGTCCTGGAACACGAACGACACCAGCTCGTACAGCTGCCGGCTGCCGAGTTCGCGCAGGTCGGCGCCGCCGATGGCGACCGAGCCACTTGTCGGGTCGAAGAACCGGGGCAGCAGCTGGACGAGCGTGGACTTGCCGCTGCCCGACGGGCCGACGACCGCTGTGACCGTGCCCGGTTCCAGCACCAGGTCGATCCCACGCAGCACCTCGCGATCGGTTTCGTAGCCGAACCGGACGTCACGCAGTTCCACCCGGTGCCCTTGGGCTGTGCCCGGGCACGTGGGCTGCGGGAGTGGATCGACCGCGAGCACGTCCTTGATCCGGCCGACCGCGCGCCGGGCGGTCTGCATCTCGTCGAAGCCGTGGCCGAGCGCGGCGACGGGAGCGGTCAGGCCGAGGCCCAGCAGCAGGAACGGCAGCAGGTCGGCGGGAGCCATACCGCCTGACGTGACCAGTGCCGTACCGCCGATCAGCACGACCAGCAGCACGAACGGCGGCGACAGCGCCAGCTGCATCCCGGCGGCGATGCCCGACAGCCCACGCACCCAGCGCAGGAACGTCGTGACGAACTCGTCCACGGCCGTGCGGAATCTGCCGTGCGCGCGGCCTGCCCCGCCGAACGCCTTGACCACCGCGATGCCCTGGACGAACTCGACCACGGAGTTGGCGATCCGTGCCATGCCCGCGTCGAAGTCCTCCTGTTCACGCAGCCTGGCCGGAGTCATCATCAGCGGCACCAGTGCGACGGCAAGCACCACGGGGATGAGGGTGATCAGCGTGAGCCGCCAGTCGATGGTGAACAGGTACACCATCGACACCAGCGGCACCACGAACGCGGCGACCAGCTCGCCGGGCGTGTGAGCGATGAACGGGTGCACAGCGCTCACGTCCTCGCCGACGACCTTCGCCAGCTCGCCCGTCCGGCGCCGGGAGAACCACCCGATCGGCGCACGTCCCAACCGCGCGGCCAACTGCCTGCGCAACGACAGCTGCACCCGGTTGTCGAGCAGGTGCCCGATCCCGGACGACGCGGCCGTGGCGACGAGCCGGACGAACAGCCCCGCCGCGCCGAGGATCACGACAGTCCACACGTGGTCGTGATCGGCCGGACCGGGCGACAACAGCGTGCGCCCCAATTCGACCACCGCGAGCATCGGCGCCAACCCCGAGATGGCGCCGATGACCTGCAGGACGACGACAGCGGCGAACCCGCCAAGGTACGGGCGCAGCAGCCCGGTCACGGCTGCGCCAGCGCGCGGCGCAGAACGTCGCCGAGTTCGGCGAGTTGACGCTGGGACACCTCGGCGGACAGGATCGCCTGGGAACCGTGGAACGTCCCGGCCCACTGGTGCAGCTCGACCGCGACGCCCGCCTGCAACAGGCGCAACGCGTAGGTGATGTCGTCGTCGCGGTTCGGGCAGAACTCCGCGGCGGTGATGTGCGCGGGCGGCAGGTCGGACAGGTCGGTGGCCCGTGCCGGTGCGGCGTAGGCGGTAGGGGTCGCGCCCCCGAGGTAGTGCTGCCACGCCTGGGCGACCTTGCCGGTGGTGAGCCACGGCGTGTCGGTGAACTTCCGCGCCGACCAGGTTTGCTGACGGTCGTCGAGCCCCGCCTGGCTGAGCAGTTGGAAGCAGATCCGCGGGCCGTCCTCGTCACGGGCGCGCAGCGCGATTCCCGCGGCGATCCCGGCACCGGCGCTGTGCCCGCCGACCGCGATCCGGCTCGGGTCGATGTGCAGCTCGGCGGCGTTCTCCGCCGCCCAGACCAGTGTGGCGTACGCGTCGTCGAACGCGGCGGGGAACGGGTTCTCCGGTGCCAGGCGGTAGCCGACCGAGATCACCACCGCGCCGGACATGTCGGCGAGCCGGCCCGCCCACGGGTGCTCGGTGTCCACGTCACCCATCACCCACCCGCCGCCGTGCAACCAGATGATGGCGCCCTGCGCGTCGTGCGGGCGGTAGATGCGGACCGGCACCTCGGGATCGGCGGGCACCATGCGGTCCTCGACCACCATGTTCGACGTGTCCGGTGGCGGTATCGCGGCGGCCAGTTTGGCGAAGTTCTCGCGTTCGGCGACCGGGTCGGCCAGGTCGGCGCGCGGAAGCAGGCTGAGGAACGCTTCGAGTTCGGGATCCATGCCGACAATCCTGGATCCGCGGCGCGCCCGGTTCATCCGCCAGCCGTCGCGTGATCCATGCCGATAGTGCGCCGATCGTCGCTACGCTGCTGACATGGAGGTTCTGGTCGAACGGCTGTCGCATCTGGATTCGCTCGCCGCGGGCGCGATGCGGGTCGTGATGTTCTACGACACCCTGATGCGCAGGCGGGTGGACCTGGCCGCGCTGGCCAGGGCCTCGGCCGGTCTGGCCGAGTGCGTCGCGGGCATCCGGCTGCACGGCAGTGGACGCGTGATCCGCGTCAGCCCCGACGGCCGCCCGGTGTCCGGCCCGGAGTCGCCCGCGTCCGCCGCCGTGCCGATCGTCCTCGACGACGAGGAGATCGGCACGGTGTGGCTTGAGCGGCCAGGCGAGCCGACGCCGCTCGACGACCTGGTGCTGGACCGGCTGTCCATCGCAGCGGCCGCGGTCGTCGAACGCTACGGACCGGCCAGCACCACCATGGCCGACCCCGCACTGATCGAACTGGTGATCAGCTCGAGCAGCGACGAGGCGGCCCGCGCCCGCGCGCTGCGGCTGCTGGGATTCGGCGCCGACCTGCCGATCCGTGTGGTCGCTGTGCGCTCGGACCGTCCACTCGACCAGGTCGGCGGCCTGATCTGCCCGGCGCATCCGGTGAAAGCGGCGCCACTGGCCGACGTGGGCGTCGTGCTGGCCACCAAGGTGGACACGGCCCTGTTCCCCGCCGGAGTCCAGGCGGGCATCGGCTCCGTCGGTTGCCCCGAACGCTCGTGGCGGCAGGCCCGGACCGCACTTCGCTTCGCGACCGAGCGCCAGCCTGTCGTGCACCACGACAGCTTGGGGGCGCTTGCGTTGCTCGCCCAGATCCCCCAGGACGCCGCACGCGACAACACCGACGTCGCCGCCATCGCCCAACTGGCCGCCAACCCCGACGACATGGACACTTTGGACGCGTACTGCGCGTCCGGGTCGTTGCGGCGCGCGGCCGACGTCCTGCACCGGCACCACAGCAGCATCGCCCGCAGGCTTGAGCACATCGGCAAGGCGCTCGGCATCGACCTGACCGAACCGACCGGCCTGATCCGGGCACGGCTGGCCCTCACCACATGGCGGCTCATCGCCGACTGACCTCAGGTGAGCTACTTGTTGCCATGTCTTCGCCTTCGGTGCCGCGTGTGCTCGTGCTGTTCGATGTCGATCACACGTTGATCGAGACGCGGGGCGTGGGGCGTGAGATGTACGAGCGGGTGTTTCCTGTGGTGACCGGTGTTTCGTTTCGGGAGCTTGCCGCAGTGTCGGGTCGGACCGAATTGGATATCCTTCGGGAAACGTTGGAGCTGCACGGGATTGCCCCGACCAATCCGGCAGTGGGTGAGTTGGCGGCGGCGTTGGTGCAGGGCTACGAGGCCGCACGCGGTGAGTTGGCCGAGCGGGGCAGGGTGCTGCCTGGTGCGCGGGAGACGCTGGCGATGGTGGCGGCGAACGACGGCATCTACCAGGGCGTGTTGACTGGAAACCTTCGTGGTGTCGCGCGGACGAAACTTGAGGTCTTCGAACTGGACGGGTATCTCGATCTTGAGGCCAGTGCGTACGGGGACGATAACCCGCGACGGTCTGAGTTGGTGGCCATCGCGCAGCGACGTGCGACGGAGCGGACCGGTGTCGTGTTCGGCAATCAGCGCACGGTCTTGATCGGTGATACGCCCAAGGATGTCGAGGCTGCGCTGACGGCCGGCGTTCGGGTGATCGGTGTGGCGAGCGGGAAGAGCAGCATGGACGAGTTGCGGACCGCTGGAGCAACCCAGGTCTTGGCCGACCTTGCCGAACCGGCTGACGTCGTCCGCGCCATCACGGAGGCATAGCGGCAGCAAGGCCGAACGCTGGGACAACCCGAGCTGACAGCTCGGTTACTTGTCCGTAGCCGACTTGGCGTCAGGTGGGTACAGGCGTACGGCCTGTTCGCCAGTTGCGTGAATTCACCGTTATCGACCGAAGACTTGAACGTCGCCGGGCAAATTCCGCACAAGATCGGCCAATTGCCCGGCGACCGCACCAAGGTGCACCGGGACAGAACAGATCACCCAGCAAATGCCTGCTGACCAGGCAGATGCGCGTGTATGTGCTCCCGGTGGGAATCGGACTTACAACACCGACGTGCGGAACGTGGTCAGCACGGCGGCGTGATCCGACGACCAGGCGTTGCCCCGGTGGTGGGGGACGGCCGTCGGCTTGCCCTCCACCACGGTCTTCGACTCCGTCACGCCGATCAGCCCGGCGTAGTAGACGAAGTCGATGCGGTCCTGCGGCTCCGGCTCGCCCTTGTGCGAGTCGTGGCCGTAGCCGCCGGTGAAGATCGGGTAGATCGGCGACCAGGTGGTGCCGGGCGTGGTCACCGGGTTGCGGTTCGCCACGCGGAACGAGTCCCGCAGTCCGGCCTGGGTGGGCAGGACCGACGTCGGCCACGGCACTGTGTCGTAGCCGCAGCGACGGGTGCCGGGCGTCCAGTCCAGGTGCGAGGGGGCGTTGAAGTCACCGGTCAGCAACACCGGTGTGCGCCACGCCGCCGCCAGGTCCGGGCGCATCTCCTGCAGGACTGCCTTGATCTGGGGCGTACGGCCGGAGCGTTCTTCGTTGGCCAGCAACTGCTCCTGGGTCATCTTGCCGAAGCACGCGTCGTACGGGCCGTACGGGTTGTAGCCGAGGTGCACGTTCCACACCACGACTTCCTGGCGGTCGTCGAGACGCACCCGCACACGGGTCGCCACCGACAGCGGACCGGTGCCCGGCTCCTTGCGTTCGACGATCGGGTACCGGCTGATCACACCGATGTCGGTGCCCGCCTGGTGGTAGTCCCAGCCCAGGGCCTCGGCCAGCTCACGCGTGGACGCCGCCGACGTCTCCTGCAGACCGACGACGTCCACATCGGACGCCAGCAGGGTGCGCAGCTGCTTCTCCCTGCCGCCGTCGACCTGGCTGCCGCCGTGCCACAGGTTGAAGCTCATCGTCTTGAGCTCCGGCACCAGCGGCAGGCCCGGCGCCCGGACTTCGACGCTGATCGTGGCGGTGCTCGTCTCACCCCGCGTGTTGCGGGCCTCGACACGCACGCGGGACGGCCTCAGCACGTCGGTCAGCCGAGGCGTACCGGTCACGGCGCCGTCCGCGGACACCTGGACCCACTGCGGTCCGGCGGTCTTGCGGAAGGTGACGCCGTCGGTGTCGCCGCGCACGACGCCCCGGACGGTCGCCTGGTACGGCGTGAAGGCGCGCGCGTTGCGCAGGTCGAACGTGTCGGTGACGAAGTGCAGCGGCGCGTTGCTGGCGATCCGGAGCTTCACCGGCGCCGCGAGCCACTGGTAACCGTCCTGAGCCAGCGCGTAGACGATGTAGTTGCCCGGCTCAAGGCCGTCGGTCGGCAACGTCGCCGTGCCGCTGGCCGCGGTGACGTAGGTCCATTTCGTCGACGGCCCGACGTACTTCTCCTCCGCCGGGCCGTTGCCGGGGTCGGAGTAGAGGCCGAGCCAGTTCTTCGCGTGCGGCCGGGGCGTGCTGTAGGTCGCCGTGATCGGCTCCCCGACACGCAGTGCGGTCGACGCCAGTGCCAGCGTGCCGTCCGGTGCCGCCGTGGCTGGCGTGGTGATGCCTAACAGGACAAGTGCCGCTACCAGCACTGATATGAGCCAACGCATGCCGCGCAGCCTCAGGTGTGGTGATGACCGGATCGTGTACGGATCATGGCGCGCAGGTGGCATCCGGCCGACCACTCGGCCGTGAACCACGCCCAGGACTGTGCCGGGCTGGAACGCAGCTCCTTGAGCTGGGCGACGATCTCGTCCGCTGCTTCCTTCCAGTCCACCTCGGCGAGCAGGCCGTGGTCGGCGTAGCCGCCGCAGATGTGCTCCCGGGTGGTCAGTCAGCGTCACGGCTGGTCGAACCACTCCAGCGCGATGCGGGCGATCTCGGCCGGTTGGTCGAGCTGCATGAAGTGCCCGGCGTCCGGCACGACCTGGACCGACGAGCCTGGCGCGAGGCCGTTCTCGGCGCCCGCGAAGAACTCGGGCGGAATGCACCCGTCGTTTTCGCCCGCGAGCACGAGCAACGGAACCGTCGCAGGCGCTTCGGTTTTGGCGGCCAGTGCGGCCAGGTCCGGGTCGTGCAACGCCGTGTCGAAGTTGCCGCGGTAGATCCTCAGCGCGTTGCGGATCACCTGGGGGTCGCTGTAGAGCTTGTGCACGTTCGCCCGGTGTTCTCCGATGTCCAGACCGGGCGACCACGTGGCCCACAGGTAGTCGATCAGCGCCCGGTCGGCTTCGAGGATGCCCTCGGCCAGCCCCGGCAACTGGAACAGCCACATGTAGAACAACCGTTGCTGCTGCGCGGGATCACGGAGGATCGCGGGTACGGTCTTCGGCGGTGGCACGGCCATGGTCACCGCGCGCCGCACCCGCTCTGGCCAGACGGCCGCCAGCCGACCCACCACACCCGCGCCGATGTCGTGGCCGATCATGTCGACACCGCTGTCCGGTGACAACGCCGCAGCCACCGCGGCCCCGTCTGCGGCGAGCGTAATGCTGTCGGTATACGGCATCTGGTCGACGGTCGCCGGATGATGTCCGCGCAGGAACGGCGCGACCACTCGCCGCCCGGCGGCGACAAGGTGCTCGGCGAGCGGTCCGAATGTGGCCGGATGGTCGGGGAACCCGTGCCAGCACACGACAACAGGACCGTCACCGGCGGTGAGCGCGGGGAAGTCGAGGCGGTCGGTGCTGATCACGATCTCGTCGAAGTCCACTCCCCCAACTTAGCCGCGACGACGTGACGGTGGGGGCGGAAAGCCGCCAGCCATGAGCTTCGGAAGTTGGTGGACTTGGCCGGACCCGTTGATCGACACCCCGCCGAGGAGCCATGTCAGCACCCACCATGCCCGTCACGAGTTCTGGTTGGCTGGCGGTCGTTTCCGTGACCGTCGGCATCTTCGCCATCGTCACGACCGAGATCCTGCCCATCGGCCTGCTCACGTCCATCGGTGCCAACCTTTCCATTTCGAACGGGACCGCCGGACTGATGATGACCATGCCCGGACTGCTCGCCGCTGTGGCGTCACCGGTGGTCACGGTCGTCACCGCGCGCGTCGACCGTAGGCAGATGCTGCGGACGTTCATGCTGGTGCTGACAGTGGCCAACGTCATCGCCGCGGCCGCGCCGGGATACTGGGCCGTTCTGCTCTCCCGTGTCCTGGTGGGTGTGACCATCGGCGGATTCTGGTCGATCGCGGCCGGTCTGGCCGACCGGTTCGTCCCGCCGGGCTCGACCGCACGGGCGACCGCGGTGATCTTCGCCGCGGTGCCGCTCGGGTCCGTCCTGGGTGTCCCGGCGGGGACGTTCATCGGCGACATCGCCGGGTGGCGAACGGCTTTCGTCGTGATGGCGGCGTTGTCCGGCGCGGTGCTCGTGGCGATCACCATCGTGGTCCCCCGGTTGCCCGCCGAGCAGGCCACGCGAATCAGTGTGCTGCGTGACCTGGTGCGTCAGCGGAGCACGCGGGCCGCTCTGCTGGTGACGTTTCTGATCGTGCTGGCGCACTTCGGCACCTACACCTATGTCACGCCCTTTCTGGAGCAGGTGACGCACGTGTCGTCGGGAACTGTCACCGTGATCCTGCTGGTCTACGGCGCGGCGGGCATTGTCGGCAATTTCCTCGCCGGGACGCGCGTCGTCCGGTACCCGCGCGCGACGTTCGGGGTCAGCGCCGCCCTGTTGGGGGCGGCCACCGCGCTCCTCCCGGTCGTGGGGACGACACCAGTCGGGGCCGTCGCGCTGCTGGTCGTGTGGGGTTTGGCGTACGGCGCCGTGCCCGTGTGCTCGCAGACGTGGTTCGTGCGGTCCGCGCCGGGCACGCCGGAGGCGGCGTCGGTGCTGTTCACCTCGTCCTTCCAGGCCACGATCGGTTTCGGTGCCCTGATCGGCGGTGCGGTGGTGGACCGGAGCTCACCCTCGACGGTGATGCTGCTCGGCGGCCTGACGGCGCTGCTGGTCGTGGCGGTGTGCGTACGGCTAGGCCGCGGGACGACATGATGGTATGAATAGAACACGTTCTAGTTCTACGTCGGATTCGAGGTGCGTCGATGAGCGTCCCGACAGTCACCGACCTCCTCATGGCCCGCGCCGGCGACGAGCACACCGGCCTGCGGTTCGAGGACGAGACGCACTCATGGGCCGAGCACATCCGGATCTCGGCGCGGTACGCCGCCGCCCTGCGAACGGCGCTGAACTGGGACATACCGCCCCATGTGGGCATTCTGGCCGACAATGTGCCCGCTTTCTCGTTCCTGCTGGGCGGATGTGCGCTGTCCGGCGCTGTCCTGGTCGGACTGAACCCCACCCGGCGGGGCGAAGCGCTCGCCCGGGACATCCGGCTCGCGGACTGCCAACTCGTCCTCGCCGAGCGGAAACACCTGCCCCTGCTGGAAGGATCGGACCTCGGCGTGGCAGCCGTCCACGAGCTGGAGTCGTGGCGGATACCGCAAGAGGCACCACTGGAACCCGTTCCAGTCACGGCCGCCGATCTGCTGATGCTGATCTTCACGTCCGGCACCAGCGGCGACCCGAAAGCCGTCCGGTGCACGCACGGCAAGGTCGCGTTCCCCGGGCGGATGCTCGCCGAACGCTTCCGCCTGTCCGCGTCGGACACGGTCTACGTCTCGATGCCCATGTTCCACTCCAACGCCATCATGGCCGGGTGGGCCGTCGGCCTCGCGGCGGGCGCGAACATCGCGCTGCGCCGCAGGTTCTCCGCGTCCGGTTTCCTCCCCGACGTCCGGAAGTACGGTGTCACCTACGCCAACTACGTCGGCAAACCACTGTCCTACGTGGTGGCCACGCCACCACGTCCCGACGACGCGGACAACCCGCTACGCCTGGTGTACGGCAATGAGGGCGCCGGCGCGGATCTGATCGCGTTCCAGAAACGGTTCGGCTGCGCGGTCGTCGACGCGTTCGGGTCCACCGAAGGCGGAGTCGGCTTCGCCCGCACCGCGGACACCCCACCCCACTCGCTGGGCAAACCGGCCGACGACGTGGCGATCCTGCACCCGGAGACCGGCCACCCGTGCCCACCGGCCGAGTACGACGCCGACGGCCGCCTGGCCAACGCCGCCGAAGCCGTCGGCGAACTGGTCAACACGGCGGGCGCGGGCTGGTTCGCCGGGTACTACCGCGACCCCGAGGCCGACGCGCACCGGCTGCGCGACGGCCGGTACCACACCGGTGACCTGGCGTACACCGACAAGGACGGGTTCGTCTACTTCGCCGGGCGACTCGGCGACTGGCTCCGCGTCGACGGCGAGAACCTCGGCACCGCACCGATCGAACGGATCCTCCTGCGACACCCGGCGATCGCCGAAACCGCCGTCTACGCCGTGCCCGACCCGGTCACCGGGGACCAGGTGATGGCCGCGATCGTCACCCGCGGCACACCGCTCGACCCCGCCGAGTTCGGGCGTTTCCTGGCCGACCAGCCCGACCTGGGTCCCAAACAGGTGCCCAGGTACGTGCGCGTCGTGGCGGAACTGCCGCGGACGTCGACGTTCAAGGTCGTCAAGCGGCGCCTGGCGGCCGAGGGCATCGACTGCGACGACCCGGTCTGGGCGCGGTCCGGACAGGCCATCGGTTACGCCCTCATGCCCCGGAACAACGTTTGAGCAGAGCAGCGTAGATGGTCCCGCCCATCCAGAGTTTCCGTTGCTCGATCCGCAGTCCGACCTGCCCGCACACCCGCGCGAGGGTGTCGATGTCGACGACGAGCCAGGGAAACCAGGGGCCGACCTGCTCACCGAGCCGGAATCGCATCCGCCAGTCCCCGGGGTAGCGTCGCGTCGTCCACCCGCTCCCGTCGTCCAGCCCGGAAAGCCTGCGCCAATCGGCGCTGGTGAACACGATCGTGCCATCGGGTCCCAGCCAACCTGCCATGCGAGACAGAAATGCCGGAAGCGCCTCCACAGTGCCGCATATTCCGCCGGTCCCGCCAAGCGCGAGCACCACGTCCACATCAGCCGGTGGGACGTACTGGTTGACGTCCGCATGGACGACTTCCACGCCTGCCAGCGCGGCGAGCGCCACCGCGGCAGCGGACGTGTCGATTCCGTGTCCACGAACCCCGCGTTCCGCGAGGATCTCGAGATGACGGCCCGTGCTGCACCCGATGTCGAGGACGTATCCCTCTCGCACCCAGTCAAGGGCGTCGATGTCCGGCGGTGCCACGGCTCCGGGCTCGCGTCGCCACCACCCGACCGGTTGCGCGTTCGGCGGCAGGTCGGAGTGCTCGAGTTCCATGTAGAGGGTGCTCGCCGGATCCCCAAGCGCTTTGTCGAACAGGCTGGCGTCGCCCATCACAGGTTCTCCTCGGTGTCGATGACGAGTCGCGTCGCGGCCGGGTTGTACCGGGCGAGCAGGTACAGGAAGCGAGCCGCCGCGACCAGCCCGTCGGGCTCGATGCCCCGGTCCAGTGCCGCGAGGGCGAGCTCATCGCCGTCGACAGCCCAGGCGCTGGCGAACTGCTCACCAATCCGCTGTGGTGACAACGTTTCGAGGTCCCGGCCCGGGTGCCGCGCGAAGGTCAGTTCGTTCATGGTCCAGGCCGTCTCGACGACCCGACGGGCCCGTGCCCACGCCGGCGTTCCGCGCAAGGTGTCCATGGCCAGCTCATCCCCCATGGTGCCTGGGGTTGTGCGGAAGCTACGGACGAGGAACACAGCGAGCTGCTCGTCGAGGGTGAGTGTGCCGTGTTCCGCCGCCGTGAGCCATTGGCTGAGAAATCCCAGCCGGGACGGATCCGCGGGCAACTTGTAGAAGCCGCAGTGCTCGCCGTGGAGAACCGCCGCGGTCAATGGATTGTCGGCTGTCACGACACCACATCGCGTGGCGCATTCGCGCGCGATGGCGGCGAGGACCATGCCACGGTGGAAGTGGGGGTAATCCGCCGCGAAAAGCTGGAGCGCGCGCAGGATTCCCAGATCCGGCACGTGTGAGGAGTCATTCCCGGTGCCCAGAGCGCCCAGCTGCCACGCGTGCAGGAACGTCGTCCGGTTGACGGACAACGTGGGCCGCGTGGCCGGGGGCGCGTCGGCTGACCGCAGCTGCTCGAGCAACAACAAGGCATCATCCCGCTTGAGATCGACCCGGTGGTCTCGGCAGTGATCGCGCAGTGCCCGCAGGATCGACGGATCGAGCCCCATCTCGGCACCGATCGTGCACAGTGCGTCATAGGTGCGGAGTCCGAACGGTCTCGCGGCCATCGCGTCGATCAAGCCGGCTGCCGCTGCGGCTTCGCAGACACCGTCACGCACAGCACCGTCGAGGGTGGCTCGCATGGAGACGAGCGGTTCGGACAGTGGCCGGTAGTCCTCATCTTTCGTGCTGTGCAGCAGGGCTACCTCGTCATCGGCTGTCAGGGCGCCGCAACGGTAGTCGGCGTAGATCCGGCCGATGCCTTCCATACCGAAGACGTCCAGCTCCGCGGCGCGCAGCGCACCCATACTGGCCGCACCCAGCACCCGCACCCCCTGCTCCAGCAGGAACAGGATCTCCTTGTGCCGGACGGCCCCCACCTGGTGGAAGAAGCCGTCCACGATTCCGACCACATCACCGGCCGCCAGGGGAAGGCGAAGCAGGTCCCCCGCCGCGACCGGCGGCAGAACCACGACATCGGAGCCGCTCGCTTGCCTGGTGGCGTCCACCAGGCTGGGGCCGACGAACAAGTACCGGGCGACCACGCGATTCCCTTCCCTGGTCAGTGACGGACGTCGAAGACGGCGCCGGGGCACACGACGTGAGCAACGGGAATACCGATCTCAGGCCGGGTGAGATCGACATACAGGGGCGGGTGGCCCGTCACCCCGTGGATCACCCGTGCGACGTGTGTCAGCTCCGAGTCGGTGTCCAGCAGCCGCAGGAAATCGATGGAGTCGAAGGGCACCCGCGCACGGCCATCCCGCCGAGGCCCGATCCGCGATGAGCGACGCGTACCGTCGGACGTGGCCTGCCGGTAGACCGACTTGCCGATGTCGTCCCGTGCGCCCGCGATCGCCGTGGCTCGAGACTGCGCCGCTTCGGTGAGCGCGCGGGAGAGCGCGACCGCGCTGTCGAGGTGGGTTCCGCTCCCGGTGAACGCCCTGGGGAAGGCTTCACTCCAGATCTGTGCGGTGAACGTCGGAACCGGGAAGGCGCTGTGCGCGAAGGCGACTTCGACTTCGACACCGGCGGCCCGGAAGCGTTCCAGCAGCAACGCCGGTCCCGCGTCGACGATGCTCTCCAGCGCGACCGGCTGCAGCTGTGAGCCGTGCGCCGCCCTGGTCATCGTGTCCCGCTCGATGACTTCGTACATCCCGTGCAGCAACGCCTCGGCAAGGGTGTTCCCACTGGCCAGCCCGTTGCTGGTGGCTCGGAACAACGGCGGGTCCCAGCGCGGCGTGACACGGGCGTCCAGCCGGAGCAGTTCCATGGGCAGGAAGGATTCCCCCACGCCGTCGACACGCTGCGCACGCCGCCACCGCAGGCGGGTGTCCGGTGTGAGGCGGTGTCGCGGTGCCAGCACCAGATCCTCGACGGCGTAGCCGACGACCGGCTCCATCCGCTCGGCCGAGACCTCACTGGCGGCGACCGGCAGCGGATGCTCGGCGTGCCACAGCTCCACCGACTCCATCGCCGCGGACACCCGGGCCAATGCCGGGGTCAACCCCTTGCCCTGGGAGACGGACAAGGTCAACGCGTTGGGACGCACCGCCTGGAAGACCGGGATACCGATGTCGTCGAGCCAGGTCACGTCCGCGACCCGGGTGATTCCCATCCGGGACAGGCGTGGCCTGATCCATTCCCAGGTGGCCTCGGGCGCCCTGGTCCGGTGGGTGCCGTCCAGCACGACCTTGGTCGTGACCGCCGCGGCCATCTGCACCATTTCCTTTCCCCGTACCGCCGGTCAGGGGGCCACCGCGAACGGGGCCACCCGACCGGCCCGGACCAGCGGATCCGGTCTCAGTCCCCGCTCAACTCATCCGGTGGGACACCGTCGAAGTTCGTGACGAAGAACCACGAACTGGGCGCGGTCGCACGCTCCACACCGAACTCGCAGTCGAGATCCAGTTCGGCCTCCGACGGAACAACCAGCGTGCCCACAGTCACAGGCGACTCCTTTCGGTTCAGGACTTCCGTGTCGATTCGCACCGGCACCGCACCCAACTATCAGCGAGCCGCGTGGCGAGTTCACTGACAATGAGGCAATCCCGCAACCTTGTTGCCCGAAAGGTCAATCGTGAGTGTTCGGACGGGGTCAGCCGAGGGTTTTCGGGCGGCGTGACCGCTCGTCGAAGTCCCGTTTGCGCTGCGGGTAACCGGTCCGGAAGACCTCGTAGACGGGAATCCCGCGCTGGTTGCCGAACCGGATCGTGCCTTCCAGGCTGCCGATCTTGCGCCGTGTCCACTCGCCGTCGCCCGCGATGAGCATGACCGTGGCGACGATGGTGGCTGTGCCCGGTTCGTAGTAGGCCTCGACGCCGGAGCGTTGCAGCGCCCACTGTTCCAGGTATTCGAGGTCCTCGTCGCGGGCGCGCTGCACGGGCGCCGCCACGGCGTGGAACGGCCGCCTTCGCCCGCGTGACCGCCGGAACGACCTGATCACCACGAACACGACCACGGCGCCGATGACCAGGACCAGCACCAGTTCGACGCTCCAGATGTTCGCTTCCGGCGAGGTGGTCGCGGCGGTGGCATCAAGCCAGTTGTGCACGGTGGTGACGTTGGTGGCGAGGCCCTTCTGCGCGGAGCTGTCGCCGGTCGTCCCCGACCCGCTGAGGGTGCCGACCAGCTGCCACTGACCGTTGTCCTGGACGATGATCGGGCCGCCGGAGTCACCCTTGGCCGCCCGCTGCCTCGGGTCCTGCTCCGGCCACGTCAGCAGTTCGTTGCCGGAGGCCATGCTCGCGGGCGCGGCCAGGCGCAGAGGCAGCTGTTTGAGCGTCGTGGCGACCGCGCAGTCCTTCGCCTCGCACACCTGGCCCCAGCCGACCAGCATCGCCTCCTGCCCGCTGCGCGGCATCATCCGCGCCGCGACCTGGATCGGCGTCTTGTCCGACGCCCGGTCGAGCTCGACCAGGCCGATGTCGAGCCCTGGCGGTCCCTTGACCAGCCGGGAGGCGCCGCGGGCCTGCCCCTCGTACCGCACGGTCGAGCCGATGTACAGGCGGAAGTCGTCCGCCGGGCGCAGCGGGTTGTCCAGCCCTGGGTCGCTTTCGGCCTGGTCGGGCCGGTCGGTGACGATGCAGTGCCCGGCGGTCAGCACCCAGCGGGGCGAGATCAGGGCGCCGCTGCACGCCCCGCGGGAGTGCTCGACCACCACCGCCCACGGGTACTCCTGGGAGACCTCCTGGCCACCGACGATCGCCGACGCCGTCGCGGGGAAGATCCCGCTGACCGCGAGCACCGAAACGAGAACGGCCAGAGCACTCCTACCGACTGAACCCCACACGCCCGTCCCCCGCTCGAACCACGACATCCTCACCATGCCAGAGCGGGAAAACACCGACAAGCGCGGGGCGCGCGGATCAGCCGGGTGGCGGTCCGACGTACCGCGCCGACGGCCGGATGATCTTGCCGCCGCGGGCCTGTTCCAGCACGTTGGCGCACCAGCCGACCACCCGGCTGACCGCGAACGTCGGCGTGAACATGGTGCGCGGGATGCCGCACAGCTCCATCACCACGCCTGCGTAGAACTCGACGTTGGTGTGCAGTTCACGGCCCGGTTTCAGCTCGGCCAGGATCTCCACGACCCGCCGTTCGACCGTCGAGGCGAAGTCGATCAGGTCACCGCCCAGCCCGACGGCGATCTCCCTGAGCATCCGCGCCCGGGGGTCCTCGGTGCGGTACACCGCGTGCCCGAAGCCCATGATCTTCGCACCGGCCAGCACCTGCGCCCGGATCCAGTCGTCGATCCGGTCCGGCGTGCCGATCTCGTCGAGCGTGGCCAGCGCGCGATCCGGTGCGCCGCCGTGCAACGGCCCGGAGAACGTGCCGATCGCCGCGGCGATCGCGGACACCACGTCCGCCCCAGAGGACGCCACCACTCGCGCGGTGAACGTGGACGCGTTGAACCCGTGGTCGATGGTCGAGACCAGATACGGTTCCACCGCAGCGACGGCGGCGGGAGCGGGTTCGTCACCGCTGACCATGTGCAGCCAGTTCGCCGCCGCGGACAGGTCCGCACGCGGTTCGACCGGGTCCAGCCCGGCACGAAGACGGTGCAACGCCGCGAGAATCGTCGGCGTCACCGCACACACCATGAGCGCGTCCGCGCGGTGCCGCGCGGTGTCGACGTCGTACATCGCGGGCAGGCCGCGCTGTGCGCCCAGCAACGACAACGCGGTTCGCAAGCCTGCCAACGGGTTGAACCGCTCTCCCGCCGACGCGATGGCGGGCAGCACGGAGCGCAGTTCGTCCGGCAACGCCCGCAACGCCGCCACCTCGGCGGTGAACCGGGCGAGTTCGCCCTCGTCCGGCAACCGCCCTTCCACGAACAGGAACCAGACCTCCTCGAACGTCCTCGTGGTGGCCAGGTCGATCGCGGAGTACTGGCGGTAGTGGTAGAAGCCCTCCCTGCCGCGCACGTCACCGATCTCGGTGTCCGTCACCACCACATCGCGCAGGCCCGGCGGTGCCTCGATGACTGTCATCGCAACCTCCCTCTTCCCCCGTCACTCTCGGCGCGCCAATCAACTATTGTCAATGTTGATCCAGTCAATGTTCATCGGAAAGGCCCAGGTCATGACGGACGCGAGTGACGAGCGTTACCTGAACACGGCCGAGGTGGCCCGCCAGTTGGGCGTGAAGCCGGAAACCGTGTACGCCTACGTCAGCCGCGGCCAGCTGGCCAGCACCCGGACACCGGGCCGCAGGGGCAGTGTGTTCCGCCAGGAGGACGTGAACCGCCTCGCCGCACGCGGCCGGGGAGACCGCCCGGCGGGCCAGTCGACAAGCATCCGCACCGACCTGACCCTGTTGGAGAACAACGAGCTGTACTACCGGGGCCACCGCGTGACCGACCTCGCCCCCACGGTGGCGGCGGAATCGGTGGCGGGACTGCTGTGGACCGGCGAACTCGCCGAACAGCCGTTCCCGGCGCCCCCGGACATGGTGCGGCTGGCCAAGTCGTCGATCGGGGTGCTCCCGTCGTCCGCCCGGCTGACCGACCAGCTCCGGGTCGCGGTGGCGACGCTCGGGTGCGCGGACCCGATGCGGTTCGACTTGTCGACCTCCGCGATCGTGACAGCCGCGCGAACGTTGATCGGCACCCTGGTCGACGCGGTCGGCTCAGCGGACGGCGACAGCCTCGCCGAGCGGTTGTGGCCAGCCCTGAGCGCGACCGAGCCCAACCCGACGTTGTTGAACGCAGCACTGGTCCTGTTGGCGGACCACGATCTCGCGGTGTCCACAGTGGCCGCAAGAGTGGCCGCGAGCGCCCATGCGCACCTGTACGCGGTGATCTCCGCCGGTCTCGGCGCGGTCGACGGCCACTACCACGGAGCCGCCAGCAGCCTGGCCCACCGATTCCTGGCCGACGCGATGACCGATCCCGTTGCGGCGCTGTCCGAACGCCTGCGCACCGGCGGCAGCGTGCCCGGCTTCGGCCACCGCTTCTACGAGAACCGCGATCCCCGAGCCGACCTGCTGCTGGACATGCTGCGCGCAGTTCCCGCTGCCGACCGAGTAATGTCCACAGTGGACACAGTCGCGTCGGAGCTGCGCCGCCGCGATTTTCCCAACGTGGACTTGGCTTTGGCCGCCATGATGCACGCGTACGACATGCGCCCCGACGCGGGCGAAGCCGTCTTCGCGATCGCCAGGATGATCGGCTGGACAGCACACGCGGTGGAGGAATACCACGAACCAGGCCTACGCCTGCGAATGACCGGGGTGTACACCGGAATCCGCCCGTCATGATGTAACGTCGCGCGCCGTGACCTGGTTAGCCGACACACGAACCTCGTACGACACGGTCGCGGAGGACTACGCCGCCCTTGTGCGTGGCGCCATCACCAACGAACAGTACCTGCGCACAGCACTGGGTATGTTCGCCGAGAACGTGAAAGCCGCCGGTGGCGGGCTGGTGGCCGACATCGGCTGCGGGCCAGGTGAGGTCACCGCGTACCTCAACGAACTCGGGGTGGACGCGTTCGGCATCGACCTCTCCCCCGGCATGATCGACGTGGCGCGTCTGGCCCATCCCTCCCTGCGGTTCGAGGTGGGCTCGATGACCGACCTCGACCTGCCGGACGCCTCGGTCACCGGGGTGCTCGCGTGGCAGTCGCTGATCCACGTCCCGGACGACGAGATCCAGGTGGTGCTCAAGCACTTCCACCGCGTCCTGCGACCGGGTGGGCCTGTGCAGCTGCTGTTCCACGTCGGCGAGTCGACGCGGCTGAAGACCGAAGGCTACGGCGGCCACCCGATGAAGGTGCACGTCCACCGCCGCCAGCCGGACCAGGTGTGCGACTGGCTGCGTGACAGCGGCTTCGAGGTGGAGGCGTACACGATGCTCGACCCGGGCGAGAAACCACAGGCGTTCGTGTTCGCCCGCCGTGAGAACTGAGGTTCTGACGTCCGCGGCGGTGGAAGTACTCCTTCGGCTTCGGCCACAGCCGTCCCGCCAGGACTCGAACCTGGGCCACCCGCGCTTCAAACGGGTGCTCTGCCAACTGAGCTACAGGACGTGGTCAGGCACCGGCTCGGTGCCTGGCGCGCGCTCACGACGGGACTCGAACCCGCGATCGTCTCCTCGACAGGGAGCTGCCCTAGCCACTGGGCCACGTGAGCATCGGTTGTTCTTCAGCGCACCGGTGGAGGGACTCGAACCCCCTGACAAACGGCTTTGGAGGCCATTCCGCTTCCCCAGCTCACCGATTAGTTCAAGAAATGCACAACACAAAAAGAAAGCCGCCCTTGCCGGTTACCCGACGGGCGGCTCCTGCCATGACGTTGGCAACATCATGGAGAGACCGCGCAGGTCAGATGCCAAAAGAAGAGATCATCGCGATCGTCGGCAACGATCGCGGCGACTGCGAACCCCGTTGCCTTCATGACCGCTCCTTCTCCGTTTTGGACAGGTCAATCCTCACGCAGTCGACCGCCCGCGTCAAACATATTTCAATGCCCTCGTCCGCCGCACCGGAACGGAGCCGTGACCAGCGGAAGCACGGGACTGTCGGTGGGGGCCGGTAGCGTCTTGCCCTGTGAACGCCGGGGACAGGATTCAGGAACTCGCAGACCGGGTGACGGTGCTGCGTGACGCGTACTACCGGGGCTCGCCGTTGGTGGCGGACGCCGAGTACGACGCGATCGAGGACGAGCTGCGGACGCTGGTCGACGCCAACCCCGAGTTGGCGCCCGACCCGAACCCGCTGGAGCAGGTGGGCGCCCCGTCGGTGCTGCACGCGCCGATCCGGCATTCGCGGCCGATGCTGTCGTTGGAGAAGGCCACGAAGCCCGAGCAGGTCGTGGCGTTCTTCGACCGCTTCCCCGGCCAGCCGGTCGTGGTCATGCCGAAGCTGGACGGCCTGTCGCTGGCGTTGGTCTACGAGGACGGCCGGTTGAGCCGTGCGATCACTCGTGGCGACGGCACCACGGGCGACGACGTGACCATCCTGACCAAGGCGTTGGTCGACGGTGTGCCGTCGCGCATTCCCGCGCCGGGGAGGGTGGAGGTGCGTGGCGAGGCGGTGATGCTGCGGTCCACGTTCGCCGCGTACAACACCGCGCACCCGGACAAGCCGTTGATCAACCCGCGCAATGCCGCCGCGGGCACGCTGCGCGCGAAGGACCCGGCCACGGTCGCCGAGCGCCGTCTGCAGTTCTTCGGTTTCGACCTGGAGACGTCGGCGGACGGTGCCGCGGCGGACCTCGCCGAGGGACTGACCACGCTCGGGTTCACCGGGGCCGACATGCGCCACTGCCCGGATGCGGCCGCGGCGCAGGAGACGATCGAAGCCATCGAGCAGCAACGCAACGAGCTCGACTACGACCTGGACGGCGCCGTGCTGCGGTTGGCCGACCGCAGGGCGTTCGCGGCGGCCGGGACGAGATCGAATTCGCCTCGCGGCGCGTTGGCGTACAAGTTCGCCGCCGAGGAGAAGACCACGATCCTGTCCGACGTGTTGTGGGACGTGGGCAAGACGGGCAAGATCGCCCCGGTCGCCCACCTGGAGCCGGTGTTCGTCGGCGGCACGACCGTCACCCGCGCCACGCTGGCCAACCAGGAGGTCATCCGCGCCCGCGGCATCAAGATCGGTGACACCGTGCTTGTGCGCCGCGCGGGTGACGTGATCCCGTTCGTGGCCGGTGTGCTCGACGAGTCGAAACGGACCGGTGCCGAGCGCGACATCGTGCCGCCCGCTGTCTGCCCGTCGTGCGAGCAGCCGCTGACCGAGCAGGGCAACAGCCGGGAGCTGTTCTGCACCAACGTTTCCTGTCCCGCGCAGACCGTGCGGCGGCTGATCCACTGGGCGTCGCGGGCCGCGGCGGACATCGAGGCCATCGGTCCGATGTGGATCGAACGGCTCGCCGAGGCGGGGCACCTGGAGAACCCGTCGGACTTCTACCGCCTGACCAAGGAGACGCTGCTGGAGTTCGACCGCATCGGGGAGGTCTCGGCCACCCGCATGATCGAGTCGATCGACGCCAGCCGGGACGTGGGCCTGCGCCGCGCGGTGATCGGCCTGGCCATCCCGATGGCCTCCGAGGGCACGGCGACGCGGCTGTGCCGAGCGGGTTTCGGGTCGCTGGAAGAGGTCGCGGACGCCGGGGAGGAACGACTCGTCGCCGTGGAGGACATCGGGCCCAAGGTCGCCGCGTCGCTGACCGCGCACCTCACCCGCCTGCGGCCGGAGCTCGAGCGGCTGCGGGAGAACGGCGTCTCGCTGGACGTGCGTGAAGAGGACCTCCCGCCGGTCGTCGCGTCCGACGCGCCGCTGGCAGGCAAGACGGTCGTGATCACCGGAACGATCAGCGACCCGCGCACAGGCGAGAAGGTCCCCCGTCCCACTTTCCAGCGCCTGTGCGAGAAAGCGGGCGCCACCGCCGCGTCGTCGGTATCGGCCAACACCGACATGCTCATCACCGGCGCGGACGTCGGCGCAAGCAAGATCGCCAAGGCCGAGAAGCTCGAGGTGGCGGTCGTCGACCAGGGCGAGATCTGGCAGCAACTGATCGCGGCGGGCGTCACGTAGACACCTTGGCTCTCCCGCTTCGATCGTCGGCTATCGACCGTCGGCGTCGAGTCGGCTCAATGCGGTGCTCAGGAATGCGTCTCGGCGTTGCCCGAGAATGCCGGCGTCGAGATCTGTTCGGCCCTGGTCGTGGAGCGCCGGAACGCAGAACGCCATGTCGGCCAGGGTGCGGGACGCCGCCACGACGTCCCAGTACGCGACCTGGCCCGGCCGTCGGCCGGTAGCCCGTTGCCAGCCCTCCAGCACCTGCTCGGCGGCGGGTAGACCAAACATCAAGACCGCGTCGAAGCGCGCCCCGCCGAGGTCGATTCCGGGCGATCCGGCGCCGGCGCTGTCCCAATCGACAATGCCTGTGCAGCGGTCGCCGGACCACAGGGTGTTCCCGTACCACAGGTCACCGTGCACGAAGACCGTCGGACCGCCGGGCACGGGAAGCCGCTTCAGACGTTCCTCAGCAGCGGCCAGCAGCGCAGTGGTGCCCTTCTCCCGGCGTCGGGCCGCGAAGTCCACATCCGCCATCGGACTGGTCCGCAGCGGCAGAGCATTCCGAGGCGCCAGCGGGACCGACTGCAGTGCCGCCGCCGCGGCCCCCAAGCCCCGCAGCCGCCCGATGGAGGCGACCGATGGGATCCGGCTGTTGCCAGGCAGGACCGTGGTCAGCACTGCCAGAGCGCCTGCTGCGGCACCGTCGAGATCTGTGGCGATCAGCCGGGCCGCAGGCAACTGATGGTGGTCACCGGCAACTCGCAGTGCCGCCACCTCGGTGCCGAACCGCCGGCGATGCTCGGGATCAGCGGGGTCCCCGAGTCGCAGCACGGCCGCCTCGACCCGGTCGGCCGGTTCGAATCTCAACAACCACGGATTGGCTCCCTCTCGCAATCCTGTGACCGCGGCTACTCGGACGCCGCCTCCCACCGCGTCGGTCGCCCAGCGCAGGGCCTGCTCGGCCGGCTCTGGCATCGCAATCACACCCCTGTGTCGCGCCGGGATACCGAGGACCACGATGCCACGAGTACCACCCACAACGCCGCAAGCCGGGCCGTGAGATCGGCAGGCGGCCCGTCGAAGACCATGCGGAGGCCCAGTGCCGGGTCAGCCAGGTCGCGCGCACATCGGCCGAGCCGGCTTCGGCGGATCGCGTTGGCAGGGCCTCAGGTCCGCTACCTGTTCATGCGAGCGTGCATGTGAATGCTGTCGGCCAGGACAAGGACGGAGAACGTGCCTGAGACCGGCCAACCGGAGCGGTCCTGGCCTCCTCTGGTGTCCGTGACCGCTTGAGGTTTGGCGAGCTTGTCCTGCTCGGCCTCGCGGTACCCGTCAATGGCCCGGATTCGCTGGCGTTTCAGGTAATTCAGCATGTGGAGCAGAGTGCCGGGCCGACCGTGTGGGAACCTTCCGTAGACCTTGTGACGGCCGTTGGGGTGGGATTCATGGTGAATTTCCGGCTGCTGGGCGAGTTCGCGGTGGAGGCCGACGGCCGACCGGTGGATGTTGGGCCCTCCCGGCAGCGGGCTGTTCTGGTTGTGCTGGTGCTGGAGGTCAACCGGACGGTGTCGCCGGATCTGTTGGCCGACCGGGTGTGGGGTGAGCACCAGCCTCGCCGCCCCAAGGACGCGATCTACAGCTACCTGTCCCGGCTGCGAACCGCATTGTCCGATGTGGACGGTGTGGCGATTCGCCGGAGCGGCGGCGGGTACCTGCTCGCGGCCGATCCGATGACCGTGGACGTGTACCGGTTCCGCCACCTGGTGCGGCAGGCCGGCACGGCCGAGGACGACCGCGACGCGCTGGCGTTGCTCGACGAGGCAGTCGGGCTGTGGTGGGGCCGTCCGCTGGCTGGGCTGGATCTGGCGTGGCTCAGCGCGCTGCGTGCCGAGCTGGATCGCGAGCGGCTCGCCGCTGAGCTGGACCGCAACGACATCCGGCTGCGCGCAGGCCGGCACGCGCAGGTGGTCGCTGAGCTACCAGCCGCGGAGGCAGAGCGCAACGAGCGCCTGGCTGGACAGCTCATGCTGGCGCTGTACCGTTGCGGCCGTCCGGCCGACGCGCTGCGGCACTACGAACGGGTACGGTCCCGGCTCGCCGAGGAACTGGGCGTCGACCCGGGCCCGCAGCTACGGCACCTGCATCAGCAGATCCTGACCTCGGACCCAGAACTCGCCGCCGACGAGCCGACGAGCCGTCCGGCCGAGCCGACCGTTCCCAGGCAGCTCCCGACGGTGCCGGCCTCGTTCAGCGGCCGGGTCGCCGAGCTTGCCGCCCTGGACGGCCTGCTGGCCTCGAGCGGCTCGCCGATCTACGCGGTCGTCGGTGCGGGCGGCATGGGCAAGACCTGGCTGGCTCTGCGCTGGGCACACGACAACGCGGACCGGTTCCCCGACGGGCAGCTCTACGTCCACCTGCGCGGGTTCGACCCCCACGCGGCACCGGTGCCGCCGGCCACCGCGGTGCGCGGGTTCCTCGACGCGCTCGGGGTGCCGCCGGCCGCGATCCCGGCCGACTTCGATCCGCAGGCCGCGCTGTATCGCAGCCTCACCGCGCACCGCCGGATGCTGATCGTCCTCGACGACGCCCGCGACACCGCGCAGGTGACCCCGCTGCTGCCCGGCGGCGGATCATGCGCCGTGCTGATCACCAGCCGCAGCCAGCTCCCCTCGCTGGTCTCCGGCCACGGCGCCCGCTCCCTGCCCCTGCGCCTGCTCACCGAGGACGACGCGCGGGACCTGCTGCGATCGCGACTCGGCACGCGGCAGGTCGACGCCGAACCCGGGGCCGTACTGGAGATCGTGCGGGCCTGCGCCGGTCTGCCACTCGCGCTGGGCATCGTGGTCGCCCGCGCCGCGACCCAACTGGACCTGCCACTGACGGCCCTGGCGGCCGAACTGCGCGACAGCGAGGCCCGGTTGGATGCCCTCGACTCCGGCGAGCTACCGGCCAACCTGCGCGTTGTGTTCTCCACCTCCTACACGGCGCTGGACCCCGCCACCGCGCGCGCCTTCCGCCTGCTCGGCCTCGCACCCGGCCCGGACATCGACATCCCGGCGGCGGCCAACCTGCTCGAGGCACCCATCGCCGCAACCCAGGCGCTGCTGCGCCGGCTCACGACCACACACCTGCTCCAGGCACACCGGCCCGGCTGGTACCGCTTGCACGACCTCGTCCGGCTGTACGCCGGTGAGCTGACGCGCGCCACTGATGATCGGGCCGCGTTGACCCGCCTGTTCGACTACTACGTCTACGCGGCGTCCGTGGTCATGGACTGTTTCACGCCCCAGGAGCGCTACCGCCGACCCGCCGTCGGCGCGCCGGTACCGCACGCGCCGACGCTCAACGACCGGCCGGCTCGGGACTGGCTGGATGCCCAACGCCCGATGCTGCTGGCCGTCGCCGCATACGCCGCCACGCACGGCTGGCCCGACCACACCCGTCGGTTGTCGTCCATCCTGTTCCGCTACCTCGACGTCGATGCGCACTACCACGACGCGCTCGCCCTGCACACCAGCGCGGTCACCGTCACCGCACCCGATCCGCTGGCCCACGGCCATGCGCTCTACTTGCGCGGCCATACCCTCGCCCGGCTCGGCCGCGACGCCGAGGCGCACGACCACCACGAGCGCGCTCTGCGCAGCGCCCGCACCCATCATGACCACGTGCTGGAGATCCACGCGGCGACCGGTGTGGCCTACGCCCTGGACCGACAAGGAGACCAAGATGGGGCGATCCAGCACTTCGAGTACGCGCTGGCCCTCGCCCGCCGGAGCGGCCACAACTACAGCACGGCCGTCGTGCTGAACAATTTCGGAGAATGTCACCGGGACCGTGGCCGCCACGCTGCCGCCGTCGACTGCCTGCGGCAGAGCCTGGCGATCGCGCACGACCTCCACGACGCGGGCCTGATCGCGCACGTGCTGTACGGCCTCGGCCAGGTGTACGGCAGCCTCGAGCAGCACGACACCGCCGTCGACCACCTCCACCGCGCGCTCAAACTCACGCACAGCGGCCACAACCGCACGCTCGCGACACAGATCCACACCGAACTCGGCAGATCCGCCCTGGCCACACACGCCCCCAGCCGGGCGCTCAGCCACTTCCGCGACGCGCTGACCATCGCCCGCGAGATCGGCGCCCAGCTCCAACAAGCCCACGCCCACCACGGCCTCGCCCAGGCCCACCAGCACGTCGACCAACCCATCCAGGCCCGCCAGCACCTCGAGCAAGCCCTCACCCTCTACACCGAACTCAACGCCCCCGAAGCCGCCGCCATCCGCCAACACCTGACCGCCGACACCTGACCACGACTCCAGACGGCGCTGAAAACAATGAGGCTCGCGCTCTGTGGCATGAGCGGACGTTGGCGTCCGGACGGGTGTTGGGCTGGTTGCCGTGGCACCTGGGGGCTGTTGTCCCCCGTGAGAGCTACACGGGTTGTTGTTCCCAGCGGGATTCCATGGCTGGCCTGGCCTCCTAATCTCTGCGTCACACAAAGAGATCACCGCAGAGAGGACGAGGCAATGGTTCTGTCGAAGGAAGTCGGGCGGCTGCGCAGGTATCGGTTACCCGTGCTGCTGGTCACGTTCACCATCGTGATGCTGGCGAACGCGGTGATCATGCAGCTGGTGTCGCCGGTTGTGCTGCTCGCCCTGCCGTTGGGGATTGGCTGCGTCATCGCTGTTGTGGCCGGTTATCGCAAGCTGTCGCAGGTCGTGGAGCAGCGGGCGGATATCCCCGAACTCGCCGCGGTGCGGGTGTGGTCCCAGCTGCGGCGTGGGGCGTTGCTCGGGTCCGGGCTGTTCGTCCTGCTGATCCTGCTGATCGGGATGTTCGGCGGCTGGCAGGACATGTCGTGGGGCTCGGTCTGGGGCTGCCTCGGCACTGCCGGGTTGACGGCGAGCATCGCGGTCACCGAAGAGGTGCTGTTCCGCGGCGTGCTGTTCCGGATCATGGAGGAACGCACCGGAACGGTGATCGCGCTGATCCTGTCGTCACTGATCTTCGGTCTGACGCACTCGATCAACGCCGACGCGACGCTGTGGGGCGTGCTGTCGATCGCCCTGACGGGCGGGGTCCTGACGACCGCCGCCTATGTCGCGACCCGTTCGCTGTGGCTGTCGATCGGCCTGCACTTCGCCTGGAACTTCACCCAGGCCGGCGTCTTCGGCGTCGCGATCTCCGGCTCGGCCGAGGCGTCGCACGGGCTGCTGCGGACCACGCTGTCTGGTCCGGCCGTGCTGACCGGTGGCATCTTCGGACCCGAGGCGAGCCTGATCGCGCTGCTGGTCTGCGTTGTGCCCACCGTTGTCCTGCTGCGCCGCGCCGCCCGCACCGGGCAGATCCAGCGCCGGTTCAATGCCGTGGCCTGACCAGTACGCTCGCGCGATGCTCTTATGGTGGCAGAGACTGTCCGCGCCCACCAAGGATTGTGCGTTTGCGCTGGTTCTCACGGCTCTGGCGTTCGTACCGACCGTGGCGGCCGTCGGCCCTCAGCTCGGTGACCTGCCGAAACGCCCGGTTGACGCGCTCGCGCTTGTGCTGGTCGTCGCACAAGCTGCGCCGCTGGCGATCAGACGGCGCTGGCCGGCCGGCTGTCTGGCGGTCACCGGTATCGCCTTCGCACTGCATCAGTCGTTCGGCTACCCGGACACCATCGCCGGCATCGGGTTCTACCTGGCGCTCTTCACGGTCGGGGCGCACCAGGTCCGGTACCGCCGGGTCACAGCGGCGACAGCGATCGCGGGCTACACCGGGCTGGCGATCACGTTGCACCTGCTGGGTTCGCCCAGTCAGCTCCAAGTCTTCGTCGTTTTCTACCTGAGTCTGATGGTGATGTGGATGGCCGGGACCGCGATGCGCCGGTGGCGGGCCGAGGAGGCGGAGAACCGTCGACTGAGTGTCGAGGTGGCGACCGCCGGAGAGCGGGCCCGTATCGCCCGGGACCTGCACGATGTGGTGACCCACCACGTGACCGCGATGGTCGTCCAGGCGGACGCGGCGCAGTTCCTGCTCGACTCGGCGCCGGACCACGTGGAGAAAGGGCTCAACGCCATCAGCGACACGGGTCGCCGGGCGTTGACGGAACTGCGTCACCTGCTCGGCGTGCTCGAGGCGACGGGTGACTCGGCGAGGGCCGACCGGTCGCCGACCCTGGGCCGGGTCAGCGACCTCGTCGAGCACGCCCGGTTGTCCGGTCAGCCGGTCGACCTGAACAGGCGGGGCGACCAGCGGGAGCACCCCGTCGACATCGAACTGGCGGCGTACCGGGTGGTGCAGGAAGCGCTGACCAACGCGATGAAGTACGCGACGGGACACCTGACCCGGGTCGAGATCGACGATCACGACGACCGGATCGAGATCGAGGTGACGACGGACGGGACCTCCGCAGGCGCGCCTGCGGTCGGGTCGGGCGGGCGCGGCCTGAGTGGGCTGCGGGAGCGGGTACGGATGCTCGGTGGTGAACTGGTGGCCGCGGCCCGGCCAGAAGGCGGATTCCGGGTGCACGCTCTCATCCCGTCACGGAGGTAGGCATGACTGTCCGGGTTCTGGTGTGTGAGGACCAGGAACTGGTGCGCGCCGGGTACACCACGATCTTCTCGGCGCAACCGGACATGGAGGTCGTCGGCGAGGCCGCGGACGGCAGGCAGGCTCTCGAGGAGACGCTGCGGTTGCGCCCGGACGTCGTGGTGATGGACATTCGCATGCCCGTCCTCGACGGTATCGAGGCCACTCGCCGGCTGGCCGGGCCCGGCGTGGACAACCCGGCGAAAGTGTTGGTGGTCACCACTTTCAACGTCGACGAATACGTCTACGAGGCGCTCAAAGCCGGCGCCAGCGGGTTCCTGCTCAAGGACGCGCCACCGGCGGAACTGATCAAGGGCGTGCGTACTGTCGCCGCCGGGGAATCGCTGGTGGCCCCGGCGGTCACTCGTACCCTGATCGGTCATTTCGCCGAGCGCCTGCGACCCACCGACACCACCCACTCTGGCCGGGACCACGTCCGGCAGACCCTCGCTCGCCGGGAACTCGAAGTGCTCGAACAGATCGCCGCGGGCCTGTCGAACGCGGAGATCGCCGAGAAGCTGTGTATCACCACGGAAACCGTGAAGACCTACGTCTCCCGGATCCTGACCAAACTCGATCTGCGTGACCGCGTGCAGGCAGTTGTCCTTGCCTACCGGGTAGGACTGGTCGTCGCCGAGTGAAGCCACACACGTCGAGCCGACCGTGAACCGCGCCGATGAGCGTTTCGCGTCCACAGCGGACCAAGGACCCAACCGCTCAGCGACACCGTGCTGGACCGTGCCCGCCGCGAGCCCGAACGCCAAGCATCCAAAGATCCGTCCGCCATGACATCGGCGCTGCCGGGGGCGCGGTGGCAATGGCACCTGGTCCCAGCACCGCCGTCAAACTCATCGGCGGAACCGTTCCGGAGACGGGCGCAGGGTGCCATGCCCAAGATCCCTGCTTGGTGTTGCCTTGCGATGCAGGCTCGGACTGTGTTGATCAGTCGTGAGGTGACAGGCTCTCCTGACACTCATGAAAGATGTACTGGTCGATGTCCAGCGCTGCTCGAGCGGCCGCCAGCCAGGCGATCGCGTCCTGGTCAGCCAGAGTCCCTTCTGCTGTGGACTGTCGATATCGCGAACTTCCTGCACGATCGTCAAGCCCGCGGTGGCTTCACCACGGTCGGCCAGCCCAGCGAGGGCCTTCGCAAAAGGCATACCCCAGCCTGTGATCACACCCCCGAACTCCATGGGATGCTCGTCGCGGCGCCCGCCGGTCACCTCTCTGGCCCAAGTCGTGAACGCCCTCGGGGTTGCGTGCGGGTGCCGCTTGCTTCCCTTCGCGTGGGCCCAGTCAGGCTCAACGGCCAGCGCACTCGTGATCTCCTCAGGCGGCAACGAGTCGCTGACAACACGCAGGTAGATCCAGAACATCAGGTCACTTTCCCAGCTGTCAGACGTACATTCCTCCAACGCCAGGTCGATCCGGGTACATCGAGGCGCCGAGCGACCCGGCCGAAGCGTGCTCGTCAGGGACTGATGTCGTTACCAGTCCTTGGCTTTCACGTTGTACAGCGGCGTCTTCGTGTAGGTGGTGACCGCGTTGGAGGTGAGCTGGGGCGCGGCGATCTGGAGGTCGGTGAAGCTGTAGTGGGTGCTGTGGTCGAAGTGCAGGTCACGTTTCCAGGCGTGCTGCTTGGACCAGAACGCGCCCCACGTCGGGTCCAGCCGGGTGTCGAGGTGCGAGTGGTGGAAGACCTCCCCTGTACCCGGGTCCACCAGGTCGCCGTTGACAAGCATGAACGGTCGGTCCAGGCCGTGTCTGACCGCTTCGCCGTAGCCGTCGATGTCCCAGGCCATCGAGCCGTCGATGTTGAAGCCCGCGCCGAACCGGCGGTCGTGGTACATCGTCTCCGCGGCGGTGAAGCCGCCGTAGGAGTGGCCGTAGATGCCGACGCGGTCCAGGTCCAGTGAGCCGGTCAAGCCACGCGGCAGCGGGTCGTGTTCGGCGTCGGGGTTCGCGCCGCGTTCCAGTCTGGTGAGTTGGTCGAGCACGAACCGGCTGTCGGCGACCCGGGTGTCCAGCGCGAGCTTGCCTTGCGGGTCGTGCTGCTGGTCGACCGCACTCGGGATGACCCGGCCGTCGGGGAACTCCACCGCCGCTGCCTCGCCGGTGTGCGAGATCGACGCGACGACGTAGCCCCGGCTGGAGAGGTCGTCGGTCAGCGTCGCGTTGAGCTCCCGGGCGCCGCCGTAGCCGTGTGAGAACACCACCACGGGCCAGTCTTGCGAACGGTCGGCGGCGGCTCCGGTGCGCGCCTGCCGCAGCGAACCGGCCCAGTCGACCGTGCCGGTGGGCAGGTCGAGCAGGTCCGGACCGGACGCCAGCGCGTCGAGGCGAGGGGCCACGCCGTGGGTCATCCAGTCGGTGCGCTGCCCTCCGCGCTTGGCGGGGTAGGTGACGGTGACCATCAGCTCGCGCTTCCCGGCTGGTCGCCACGGGTCCTGGCGGGCGTTGTCCACCAGGTGCAGGTCGGTGGTGCCCACCGGGAAGGGCCCGCTGAGCGCGGGCGTGGTGATCCTCCCGCGCTTGACGGAGGCGCTGCTCCCTCGCTTGAGGGAGGGGGCGGTGACGGGTCGTCGAGGTCGGTTGCGGCCGCCGAGCGGCGCTACGCGTCGCCGTCCTCGGCCAGTTTCGCGGCCCATTCGCCGGACCAGCGGGCGAGTGGGCGCAGCGCCAGGTAGACGCCGTGGCCGAGTTCGGTCAGGGCATAGGTCGTGTCCGGCCCTTGCGCCACGAGCTGCGCGTCGAGGAGCTCGGTCAGCCGCTGCCGCAGCACGCTGGAGGACATGTTGTCGCAGCGCTGTTGCAGCGCACGGAAGCCGACGGGTCCGTGCTGAAGCTCCCAGATGATGCGCAGGTTCCAGCGGCGGCCGAACAGGTCCAGGGCGGCCATCAGCGGACGGCCGGTACTCGATCCTCGTACCGGCTGCCCTGGCCTGGGCATCGTCATCGTCTGTCCGCCCCTCTTGATGCTTCGGTATCCGACACAGTAGCCTCACCGGCGGCCGCTTCGATTTCCGAATCACACGGGCGGCTTGATACCCCTGCACCTCCACACGCACAAAGGAACCGAACATGCACAAGTTGGTTGTCCTGTATCCCGAGCCCGCCGATCCCGACCACTTCCGCGACTACTACGTGAACCACCACCTCCCGCTGGTCGCACTCATGCCCGGCCTGCTCGGATGGCACTACAGCTTCGACGTGGCAGCTATGCGGGGACAGTCTCCGTACTTCGCGGTCTTCCAAGCCGAGTTCGCTGACGCTGCGGCACTGGCCGCGGCGAGGTCGTCTCCGGAAGGCCAGCAGGTGGCCGCCGATGTCGCCAACTACGCCACCGGCGGTGTGGTCGTCATCGACTATCCGGTGCGGGACGTCACCGGCTGAGCCATCACTTCGCCGACACGATCGAACGCACTCACTTCGGCAGAGTCGGTTTTCCGACCGCGAGCGCGAACGTGGTGGAGGGGTTGGTTGCTCCGGCGGCGAGTCCACCGGCGAACCCGCCGGTCAGTCCGCCGGTCAGTCCGCCGGTCAGTCCGCCGGTCAGTCCATTGTGTCGACTGTGGCCTCCGCTCGATGTCGATCGAGGTTCTTGCCATCCAGCCTCGCAGGGACCGAGTTCGCACCGTCCATTTAGGGTGACCGCATGTCGCTGGTGGGAAGGGACGTCGAGCAGGCGCGGGTTCAGCGCCTGCTGGCGGATGCGCGCGACGAGCGCAGCGGGGCGTTGGGGCTGCGGGGCGCAGCGGGAATCGGGAAAACGGTCCTTCTCGACCGCGCTGTGTCGATCGCCGAAGCCGAGGGCATGCAGGTGGTCCGCGGGGCTGGGATCGAGTCCGACTCCGTGCTGGCGTACGGCGGCCTGCACCAACTCCTGTTCCCGCACTTGGATCGGTTGGACGCCCTGCCCGCTCCGCAGGCCACGGCGCTGCGGTGCGCTTTCGGCCTGGCCGAGGGAGACGAAGCCAACCGGTTCCTGATCTCCGCGGGCACTCTGTCGTTGCTCGCCGCCCTGGCCGAGGATTCCCCGCTGCTGTGCGTGGTCGACGACCTGCAATGGCTCGACCAGGGTTCCGTGGAGGCGCTGCTGTTCGCGGCCCGCCGCTTCGTGGCCGACCCGATCGCGGTGCTGTTCGCGGTGCGCGAGACGTCGATGCCGTTCGTGATCGCGGGCGTCGATGTCGTGGATCTGCCCGGCCTCGCCGCGCCCGAAGCCGCCCGGCTGCTCGACGACCACGCACCGGACCTCGCCGATCGGGTGCGGACCAGGGTTCTCGCCGAGTCCGGCGGCAATCCCCTTGCGATCATCGAGCTCGGGTTGTCGCGGCTCGCGGCCCGCGATGTCGACGAGTCCGACCCGGCCGAGCAGGTCGGCCCGCTGCCGGTGACCCGCCGCGTGCAGGAGGCGTTCCGCCACCAGATCGTGGAGCTTCCCGGCCCCACCCAGCGGGCGCTTCTGGTGGCGGCAGCCGACACGGCGGCGCCCCTTTCGACGATCCTGCACGTGATCGAATCCCTCGGTGGCGCCGCCGGCGACCTGGCGCCCGCCGAACGCGACCGGCTGGTCCGGATCGACAGCCGGATCGCGTTCCGCCACCCCCTGGTCCGGGCAGCCGCCTACCAGGACGCGCCGCTGCACCTGCGGATCGAGGTACACCGCGCGTACGCCGAGGCGCTGCGCGCGGACGCCGATGCCGACCGCCGGGCGTGGCACCTCGCCGCTGCCACCACCAAACCCGACGAGGCGGTGGCCGCCGAATTCGAAGGCGTGGCCGAGCGGGCCTGGCACCGAGGTGGCGCGATGGCGGTGTGCGCTGCCTACGAACGCGCAGGCCGGCTCAGTGCCGACCGGGAGCTGAAGGCCCGGCGCATCGTCCGGGCCAGCCAGGCCGCGTTCGACGCGGGCAAGGCCGACCGCGCCGCCCGGCTGGCGGCCGAAGCGCTCGCGCTCACCTCCGACACCGGCGTCCGGGCCGATGCCATCTACACCCGTGGTGCCGTGGAGTACGAACGCACCTCGCCGCGGGCCGACGCGGAGCTGACGCTCGAGGCCGCCGAGTTGGTGCGCGACACCGATCCGGAGCGCGCCGCGCTCACGCTCTACGAGGCCGTGCACGCCGCCCGGCACGGAGCGGCGCACGACCTGCTGCAGCGTGCGGCGGATCTGATGCGCGGGTTCACCCCGCCGAAGCACTGGGCACCGGTTGTCGCTGCCCTGCTCGGATGGGCGGAGCTCTTCGCCGGACGCCCGGAGCTGGCCGTCGGCCCGATGCGTGATCTCCACACCGCCACGCGCAACGGCGGGAACGACCTGATGCACCGCATCACCGCCGGGTTCGGCGGGCTCATGATCGCCGACGACGACGGCGTCATCGCCGGGACCGAGGACATGCTGGCCGAGGTGCGGGCTGCCGGGGCGTTGGGGTGGGTCCCGTACACCCTGAACGTGCTCGCCGTGGCGCGGCTGTTGCGCGGCGATTTCGCGGACGCCCGCGCGTGTGTGGCGGAAGGCGCGTCCGTGAGCGCCGAACTCGGGAACACGACCGAACTCCTGGCACACCGGTCGGTGGAGGTGTGGTTACACGCCGTGTCGGGTGACGAGCCACGCTGCCGGGCTCTTGCCGAGGAGGTGCTCCCGCGCGCCCGAGCCCGGCACCAGGTCAATGCCGAGATCGCGGACTGGGGTCTCGGGATGCTCGACCTCTCCGCCCGGCGGTTCGGGGACGCGGTCGACCGGCTCGAACGAGTGTCCCGGGGACCTGCCAGCCGCGACCTCCTGGTCCGGGCGGTGCCGGACCTGGTGGAAGCAGCCGTACGCGGCGGCGTGCCGGAACGCGCCCACGGACCACTGGCAGCGTTCCGGCACTGGGCTGAGCACGTCGACCGCCCGGTCGCCACCGGGCTCGTCCTGCGGTGCCGGGCCTTGCTGGCCGACGAGGGCGACGCCGACGCGCTGTACGCCGAGGCGTTGCGGCTCCAGGAGCGGCACGGCGGCCCCTACGAGCGCGCCCGCACCCAGCTGGTCTACGGCGAGTGGCTGCGGCGCCAGCGCCGCCGTACCGAGGCCCGCGCTCATCTCGCGGCGGCGGTGTCCGCGTTCGAGCGCCTCGGCGCGCAGCTCTGGGCCGAGCGTGCGCGCGGCGAACTGGCCGCCTTCGGCGAGCGGGGCGACGAGCCCCGGCGCAGCGGCCCGCTGACCCTGTTGACCTCGCAGGAGCTGCAGGTCGTACGGCTGGCCGCCACCGGTCACACGAACAAGGAGATCGCCGCACAGCTCTTCCTCAGCCCTCGGACCGTCGGCCACCACCTCTACAAGGCGTACCCGAAACTCGGCGTCACCGGTCGCACCGAGCTGGTCCACCTCGTCTGACGGCCGACGCCGGTCGACGGTTCCCCGGACACCAGTCACGATGACTGATTCGTCGGCGGTGAGCCTCGCCTAGCGTTTCCGGCATCGAGACAGCGGCCGCCGGCCGTACGACGAGGAGACGACAATGACGCAGTACTTCCTGAGCCTTCCGCACGACTCCGCCGAGGAGCCGACGATGGAGAGCATGGACCCGGCGGAGTTGCAGGAGATCATGGCCTCGGTCGGTGCGTTCAACACCGCCCTTGAGGAGGCGGGCGCGTTCGTGACCGCCGGCGGCCTGCAGCCACCGTCGAGCGCGACCACGGTGGACTACTCCGGTGACAGCCCCGTACTCACACCGGGCCCGTTCACGGAGGCCAAGGAGTACCTCGGCGGCTTCTGGATCATCGAGGCCGAGAACGACGACGTCGCGATCGAATGGACCAAGCAGGCCTCGCGTGCGCTGCGAAGCAGGGTCGAGGTCCGCGCACTGCAGGAAGCACCGCAGGACTGAGGGCTAGTTCGGCACCGTCGAGGAGACGGCTTGATCCTGCTGGAGGCGCAGGTGCAGCCAGCAGGAAAGCCGGTCGTCGGGGTGGCCGAGGAGGTCGACCCCGAACAGGTCGTGCACGCGCCGAAGGCGGTACTTCAACGTGTTGGGGTGGACGTTGAGCTGTCGCGCCGCGTCGCCGACGTTGCCCGCGGCGTCGAGCCACGCGGTGACCGACGCGGCGTAGTGGGTGCGGCGGGTGCGGTCGTGCTCCAGCATCGCCTCGATTCCCGGATGCCGCAGGCCCTGGTGGCCGGCCAACGAGTCGGCGACGTGGTTGAGCAGGACGCTCGCGTGGACGTCGCCGAGGACGGCGACCGCTCGGCCGGACGGGTCGGCGGTGGTCACGCGCAGGATGGCGTCCGCTTCGGCGCGCAGCGCGGGCACTTCCGCGGGGTCACCGGTGGTCCGGCTCTGCGCGCACCGCACGGGACCGTCCAGGCCGCGGCAGAGGGCGGCGACGGCCTGCTCGGCGAGCCGGCGTGCGGTGGTCGGCGGGTCGTTGAACAGCAGGACGTATGCGGTGCGGTTGATCGTCGCGGTCGCCGCTTCGGCGGACACCGCAGCCCAATGCCGGGCCGCGGCTGTGTCCAGCCGGGCGTCCAGGACCGACGAGCCTGCCTGCGCGAAGGCGAGCAGCGTCAACCGCGGTGGGTCGGGCATGCCGAGGCGGACGCGCGCTTGACTCGCCGTGCCCTCGCCGACCAGGAGGCCGCGTAGCGCGTCCGCACGGTCCTGCCGGTCCAGCTCCGCGGCGCCCCATTGGCGCAGCAGGTGCGTGGCGGCCAGCCTGGCGCCGTCGAGCAGGGCGGACTCGCCCGTGGCGTCCATCGGCGTGGCGCCCTCGATCGCCCAGATCGTGCCCAGTGGCCGCTCCCCCGCCCGGATCGCGACAGCCACGCGGGGCAGTTCGTCCGGACCGAGGACCGGCAGCCGCACCACCCCCGCCGCCGACAGGACCTGCCGGTACTGCTGCGGCTGCTCGGGCTGGTCGGGGACGCGGCGGTCCAGGATGCCCTGGCGGCGCAGGTCGTCGATGCGCTGGTCGGGGATCGACGAGTACGCGAGCACGCGGTTGTCGAGGTCCTCGATGGAGACCGAGCCGCCGATCACCGCCGCCATGGCGTCCGCGAGGGCGTACAACTCCTCGCTGGTACCGCCGACGTTTGGCGATTCCCACATCCGCACCGGCGAAGTATAGGCGGTTTCGCCAACGACGAGGCCTTCCTCCCGCTCCAGAATGGCAGCACCCCGGGGGACGGAAGGAGGCCACTGTGCCGACCGGCTTGTCGTTTCGCCACCAGATGCTCAGGCGCAAACCAGTCGACGCGTTCACCGACGCCGAGCCCCAGGGCACCACCCTGCGCCGCACGATGGGCACGTTCCAGCTCACGATGATCGGGATCGGCGGCACGATCGGCACCGGCATCTTCTTCACGCTCAACGCGACCGTGCCCAAGGCCGGGCCCGCGGTGATCCTGTCGTTCGTCCTCGGTGCCATCACGGCAGCGTTGACCGCGCTGTGCTACGCCGAACTCGCCTCCGCCGTCCCCGTTTCCGGGTCGTCGTACTCCTACGCCTACGCGACGCTCGGTGAGCTCGCCGCGGTCGCCGTGGGCTGGTGCCTGCTGCTGGAGTACGCCGTTTCCGGCGGGGTCATCGCGGTCACCTGGGGCCAGTACCTCAACGAACTGACCGAGCGACTGTTCGGTGCACAGATGCCCGCGGCCATCTCCGCACCGCCCGGCGCGGGCGGTTACGTCAACCTGCCCGCCGTGATCCTCGTCGGGCTGTGCTGTCTGCTGCTGGTCCGGGGCGCCAGGGAGTCCGCGCTGGTCAACACGATCATGGTGCTGCTCAAGCTCGGGATCCTCGCGCTGTTCGTGGTGATCGGGGCGACCGGGTTCGACTCGGACAACCTGCACCCGTTCGCGCCGATGGGGTTCGCGGGTGTCGGCGCGGCGGCGGCCACCGTCTTCTACTCGTTCATCGGCTTGGACGCGGTGTCCACGGCCGGTGAGGAGGTGCGCGACCCGCGCCGGACGCTGCCGCTGGCCATCATGTTCGCGTTACTGGTGATCACCGCGGTGTACGTGCTGGTCGCGTTGGTCGGCGTCGGCGCGCAGCCGTGGACGCAGTTCGAGGGCCAGCAGGCCGGGTTGTCCGCGATCCTGGCGAAGGTCACCTCCGGGGGCTGGGCGGGCCCCGTGTTCTCGGCCGGTGTGGTGATCTCGGTCGTCAGCGTGATCCTGATCGTGCTGTACGGCCAGACGCGCATCCTGTACTCGATGGGCCGGGACGGGATCATCCCGCCGGTCTTCAGCCGGATCTCGCCCCGCAGCGGCACGCCGGTGGCGGGCACTGTCCTGGTGGGCGGATTCGTCGCACTCATCGCCGCGGTCGTCCCGCTGGAACAGCTGGCGAACCTGACCAGCATGGGAGCGCTGGTGGCGTTCGCGGTGGTCTCCCTCGGCGTGATCATCCTGCGGCGCCGGGAGCCGAACCTGCGACGCGGGTTCTCGGTACCCGGCTACCCGGTGGTGCCGCTGCTGTCGATCGGGTGCTGCGCCTATCTGATCTACCAGCTCCCCGCTGACACGTACCTGTTGTTCGGCGGCTGGTTGCTGCTGGCGGTTGCCGTGTACGTGCTCTACAGCCGCCATCACTCGCGGCTTGGTGCTTGATGAGAAAGGGAACGCCCACCATGAAGGTCATGGCGGCTGTCCTGACCGGGACACTCGTGTTGTCCGTGCCCGCGGCCTACGCGGCGCCGAAACCCGAACTGGACGTGATCATCCACAGCGGCAAGGTGTTCGACGGCAGCGGCGCGCCCGGCCGGTTCACCGATGTCGGTATCAAGGACGGCCGTGTCCACCGGCTCGGCGACCTCAGCCGTGTCACCGCACGCAGCCGCTACGACGCCACCGGCCAGTACGTCACACCGGGTTTCATCGACGTGCACGCGCACACGGAGACCGGTGCGCCGTTGGCGGCCGCGAAGAGCTCGCTCACCCAGGGCGTCACCACGGAGACGCTCGGCCCGGACGGCAGCGGCACGTACGAGATCGACAAGCAGCTCAAGCAGTTGGACAGGGCCGAGAAGGGCATCAACGTCGCCCCGTACGTCGGGTTCAACTCGGTGTGGGAAGCCACGATGGGCGAACTCGACACCCGCCCGACCGCGGCGCAGTCCACGCAGATGCGCGCGCGGATCGAGGACGGTATGCGCCAAGGCGCGTGGGGCGTGTCCGGCGGACTCGGCTACACGCCCGCGTCCTACGCTCGCACGAACGAAGTCGTCGACGTGGTGCGCGGCGCACGGTCGTGGCGCGCGTTCTTCTCGGACCACATGCGGGACGAGACGAACCTCGTGGTCGAGTCGACCAAAGAGGACATCGCGATCGGCCGGGCCGCGGGCCTGATGCCCGAGATCACGCACATGAAGGTCGCCGGTCCGCGCAACTGGGGCAAGTCGAGAACCATGCTCGACCTGCTCGACGAGACGCGAGCGGCGGGCACGCACGCGGGCGGCGACGTCTACCCGTACACGGCCGCGGCGACCGGGCTGGCCTTCTACGTGCCGTCCTGGGCCCAGGATGGTGGTACGACAGCGATGCTCGCGCGTTTCGCCGACCCGGCGCTGCGGCCGCGGATCGACAAGGAGATCACCGCGTTCGTGATCGACGACGTCGGCACGCCGGACAAGGTCTCGCTGCCGGAACTGGGCAACAAGACGATCGCGCAGTTCATGGCCGAGTACGGTGACGTGACGATCGGCGAGGCGATCATGCGGCTTCTCGCCGCGCACAACGGGAACATCCTCGCCGTCATGCACATCGGCTCCGAGGACGACCTCGCCAACTTCATCACCGACCCGTTCGTCGCGTTCTCGTCCGACGGCGGCGTGACCGAGTCGGCGCAGACGCACCCCCGGCACTACGGCAGCTATCCGCGCGTGCTCGGCCGGTACGTCCGTGAACGCGGTCTGCTGTCGTGGGAGGAAGCGATCCGCAAGATGACCGGCCTGCCCGCGACCATGATCGGCATGGTGGACCGAGGTTACCTGGCCGAGGGCATGGCCGCGGACGTGACGGTGTTCGACCCGAAGACCATCGCGGACAAGGCCACGTTCGAGCAGCCCAAGCAGTACTCCGTCGGCGTGCGTTGGGTTTTCGTCAACGGCAGGCTCGCGCTGGCCGACGGCGAGCCGACCCGCGCCGCAGCCGGGTACGCGCTGCGGCGGTCGTCGGGCATGCCCACACGCCCGCAGAACGTCGGCAGGCATCTCAAGGCGGGTGTGGCCGGAGTGGTGCGTCCGGTGGACGGGCACGGCGCTGTCCTGGTCGCCGCTTTGCGTCAGCGCGACGGTGCCCTGTCGGCCTCGGGCACAGTCACGGTCGTCGGTCCGATGGGCGTGCTGACGTCCACCAGGCTCGGCAGGCTGCAAACCGCCGACGGGTGGTTCACCGTGACCGGGATCGGCCGGCTCGCCAACGGCTCCGAGCGCGCGTTCACCCTGACCGTCGACGAGCACGATCCGTTGGCCAGACCAGGTCAGCGGCGGGCGACAGTCCAGCTCGACGGGACGACCGTGATCTACGGCGGCCTGGTATGACGGTGGAGGAGGCCACCCGTCGGGCCGGGGTGATCGTGCGGGAGTTGCGCACCGTCGACGAATGCGTCGCGGCCGAGAAAATGCTCGCCGACGTGTGGGGTGCGCCCCGGGACGCGCCGCCGATCCCGGCCGACCTGCTGATGAGCTTTCTGCACAGCGGTGGGTGCGTCCTGGGCGCGTTCGCGGGCAGCCTTCCCATCGGCCTGACGGTGGGGCTGGCGGGAGCGCCTGGGTCCGACAGTCTGTACTCGTTGATCGCGGCCGTCTCGGCCGAGTACGCCGGGCGCGGCATCGGGCTTGCGCTCAAACGAACCCAGCGGCTGTGGGCGCTCGAACGCGGCGCGTCGACCATGGTGTGGACGTTCGATCCGCTGGTGCGGCGCAACGCGCATTTCAACCTCAACCGGCTCGGCGCCCGGGCCACCGACTTCCGGAAGGACTTCTACCCACCCATGCGTGATCTGGTGAACCGGGACGATCACACCGACCGTCTCGTCGCGACCTGGCACCTGGCCGAGCCCGCTCCCCTGGCCTGGAGCGGTGAAGCGGGGCCGCGCGTGCTCGACCACGACCACGACGGCGATCCCGTTGTCGCCGGGGAGCCGACCGGACCTGTTGTGCTGGCGTGGATCCCGCCGGACATCGAGGCCGTGCGCCGGTCCGATCCCGCCAAGGCGAAACGGTGGCGGCTGGCGTCGCGGGAGGTGCTGGACCGCAGTTGGGCCGCCGGTTACCGACCGGCCGGGATCACCGCCGACGGCTGCTACGCGTTGGTGCGCGCATGAGCGGCGTGCGAGTCGAACTGCGTACCGTGCGCATGCCGCTTGTTCGTCCTTTCCGGACTTCTCGCGCGGTCGAAACGGCACGGGAACTGGTGCTGCTGCGGTGGATCGGGCCGGACAGCGAGGGTTGGAGCGAATGCGCCGCCGACCCGGAACCGATCTTCTTCGGTGAGTACCTCGACGGCGCGAAGCACGTCATCGAGCACGTTCTGCTGCCGCTGTTGTCCTCGGACGGTCCGATCACGGCCGCGTACGCACACGAGGCGATGCGGCAGGTCCCGGGCAACGTACTCGCGAAAGCGGCTGTGGAGACGGCGATCCTGGACGCGGAACTGCGTGGCCGGGGCATGCCGCTGCTGGACTACCTCGGCGGCGTGCGCAAGCCGATTCCCGTCGGGGTCTCGGTCGGGATCGCGACCGACATCGCCGAGCTGCTGGAGTGGGTCGCCGGCTATCTCGACGACGGCTACCGCCGGGTCAAGCTGAAGATCCGGCCCGGCTGGGACCTGGAGCCGGTGGCGGCGGTGCGCCGCGCGTTCGGGGACGACCTGCTGCTGCAGGTCGACGCGAACCAGGCATACGGCACCGGCGACACACACGTGCTGCGCGCGTTGGACGAGTTCGGGCTGCTGTTGCTGGAACAGCCTTTCCCGGCGAACGAACTGGTCGCACACGCCCGGCTGGTCAAGCAGATCAACACCCCGGTCTGCCTCGACGAGTCGATCACCGGGCTGGCGGCCACGGCCACCGCCCTCGCGCTGGGCGCCGCCGACGTCATCAACATCAAACCTGCCAGGGTCGGTGGCTACCTGGAAGCCAGGGCGATCCACGACCTGTGCCGGGCGCACGGCGTCCCGGTGTTCTGCGGCGGTGTCCTCGAGACAGGGGTGGGCAGGGCGGCCAACCTCGCCCTCGCCGCGTTGCCCAACTTCACCCTGCCCGCCGACATCTCGGCCACCAGCCGCTACTACACCAACGACATCACCCAACCGTTCGAACTCGTCGACGGCCACATCGAGATCCCGGCAGGTCCGGGCTGCGGCGCGGTCGTCGACGAGGGTGCCCTCGAGTCGGTCACCACAGATGTGCGGACAATGGAACTCAGGGAGGACAAATGAATCGGAGAATGTGGCGTGGCGTTCTGGCCCTGGCCCTCGGCATGGCGGTCGTCGTGCCGACGACAGCGGCCGCCATGCCGGGCAAGGACCTCGGGAAACGGATGGATGAGGCGCTGGAACGGGCCGCGTCGCAGTTCGGGGACGCCGGTGTGCAGGCCGTGGCGATCCACAACGGCCGGGTCGTGTGGTCCGGCAAGCGGGGCAAGGCGATCAACGACCCGGCCAAGCGGGTCACGTCTCAGACGATGTTCACGTACGCCAGTCTCAGCAAGCTGATCCTCACGACGTTCGTGCTGCACCAGGTCGAGAAGGGCGTGCTCGACCTCGACAAGCCGATCTCGGCCTACGTCGGTGACGAGGTCGCCGGGTCGCGGGTGGTCACCGTCCGCATGCTGCTCACGCACACCGGCGGATACCCCGAGCTGTACGGGGACCCGGCGACGGCGTCGCTGTTCCCACCGGGTGACCAGTACAAGCCTGACCGGCCGTACACCTTCAAGGCGCTCAACGCGGGCATCCGCCAACCAGTCGACCCCGGCAAGAAGTTCGAGTACTCCAACACCGGTTACATCATCCTTGGCCACGTGCTGGCCAAGACCGCGGGCGGCGACGAGGCGCTCGTGCGTGCCCACCGGAACTTCCTCCGGCGCGCGGGTACCCCGCAGGTGCCGATGACCGATGACATCGTCACCATGGAGCGCACGCAACGAGCCCTCAACCGCTTCGCCCACGGCTACACGCGGCGGGAGGACGGAACGCTGGAGGACTACTTCACGGCGTACGGCGCGACGGGCATCCCGACGGACCTGTACGGGCTTCCGTTCACCGACGGCGCGTTCGCCGGTACCGCCACAGGCGCGGGCCTGGTGCTCGACGCGGTGTTCGCGCGTGGGACTCTGCTGCGGCCTGAGACGGTGCAGATGATGGTCAAGCCCTCGCCGCAGTCGGGCGACACCCCGTACGGCATGGGGACCTCGCAGAGGACAGTGGCGACCCGCACCTGGCAGGGCCACGGCGGCACGTACGGCGGGTTCACCTCGATGGCAGCGACCGACCGTGCCCGCGGCCTCACGATCGCCGTCACCACCAACCACCACAGGCTCGACAAGCACCCGGCGACGGTGATCTGGGAGGAGTTGGCCAAGACCGCCTCCACCAGGAGGTAGCAGGCACCGCTCCTGCCGCCGTCGGATCCGCCCCGGCGGCGGCAGGAGCGGGCTCGGCTCAGCCCCAGGTCAGCGGGTCCAGGTGCAGGTAGAACTCCTGACGGCTCTGGTCCAGCGCGATGCCGTAGTCCCGCGCGAAGGCCTCGTCGGCCGTGCTCGCCTCGTCCTCGTCGGACCAGGTTTCCCGTGAGTTGGCCAGCAGCAGTGAGATGTCCGCGTAACGGTCGGCTTTGCCGAGCCGCCCGAGGTCGATGAAACCCGCGAACGCGAGCGTGTCCGGGTCCAGGATGACGTTGGGCAGGCAGAGGTCGCCGTGGCAGACCACGGTGTCCGCGGTTTCCTGGGCGAGGCGCAGGTCGAGCTGGGTGGCGAGGCGTCCGAGCAGTTCGCCCGGCGGTGTGCCGATCTGCTCTTCCGGCAGGAAGTCCGGGTTGACCGCGCCGCGTTCGACCACGTCCTGCGCCAGGGTGAACATCTTCGCCAGGTCCCGCGTGAACGGGCATTTCCCTGCGGGCACGGCGTGCAGTGCCCGTGCGGCTTCGGCGATGGCGGGCCACGCCTTGCGGAGTTCCTCAGCGGACAGTCCGTCGGCGGGTACACCCGGCACGGCGCTGGTCACCAGGCAGGCACCTTCGTCGCCGGTGATCCAGTCGAGTACCGAGGGGCCGGGGATCCCGGTGGTGCCCAACCAGTCGGCCCGGTCCCGCTCCTGCGCCAGGACGCTCTCGTCGGCGGCCGGTACGCATTTGGCGTACCGCGAGCCGTCGGCGCTGCGGAACACGAACGCGCCGGACTCCCCACTGGTAACGGGCTCCCATTCAGGTGGCGCTAGCACGATGATCATCCTAGCCAGTCGACACCGGACACGTCCCTGTGCCGTGAAGGCCACCTTACCGGCATGTGACGCCCCATAAACGGCCCTCGTGGCACTGGGTGGAACTCGGGCCAAGGTTGGCGGAAACGCCGCCGTGGAGACCGGCTCTGTGGCCGGTAAGGCTGTGTTCTCCCCCGGCGGATACCCGAACCTGCCCTGAAACCCGTGCGTCAAACGGGCAGCGAGTTCGTTGGTGGATCTGAGCCACTCTTCGTGGTCGAAGGTCACGGTCACACCTTGCCCCAGACACGGTCGATCACAAGTTCGTGGAGTGCGCCGACGAGCTCCGCCGGGTCGCCGGAACGCGCGAGTTCGACAAGCAGATCGGACACGAGATAAGCCGCCTCACGGACCTCGCACGCCGCGCGGAGCTCATCGTGCGGGATGCCCGTCGCCCCAGTGATGACGTCGACGGCGGTTGCCATGTGCTCGCCGCTGAACCGGGCGAGGAAGTACCAGTCGTCGATCGGTTCGCCGAAGCGCGCCCATTCGAAGTCCAGCAAGGCGGTCACGGTGCCCTGGTGTGCCATCCAGTTGCCCCAGTGGCAGTCCGCGTGCACCGGGACGTCGGTCCGCGCGAGCGGCGGTGCACCTCGCGCGATCGCCATCAGTCCGCCGACCACCTCGCGCCGCAATACGCCATGCCCGGACACGCGGTCGATTTCGGCGAACAACGCGGCTTGACCAATGAAACCACCATGGTCGAGCGCCTCGGACAGGATATGCCGCACGTCGTCCGGCGGTGTCCACTTGTGCAACATGGTGAGGCGTTCGACTGCCTGCTCGGTCAGGTGACGCGCGGTCGTCGCGTCCACTCCGGGCAGCCACATCCCGGGAGTGGTTCCCGGGACACGGGGGTAGCACGCGTACCGGACCTGCCCGTGTTGCCCACTGGCCAGCAGCGGCGCTGCCAGACCGGTGGGCAGGTGGTGCGCGAGGGCGATCTCCCGGTCCAGCCGGGAGTGCCCGGCCGCGAGGATCTTCACCACGACGTCCGGTCCGAGATAGACCTGGTGTGATTTGCCCGGTGCGGCGACCATCGGCCCGGGGTCACGGCCAAGGACCGATTCGACGATGCTGCGCGCAAGATCCGTCACAGTTCATTGTAGGCGCCAACCGCGTCCGTTCGACATGGCGTGCCATAACCGCGCGTACGCACCATCAGAAGCCAAAAGCGCCTGGTGTGTCCCTGTCTCGACGACACGGCCGTCGTCGAGGACCACGATCTGGTCCGCGTCCACCACGTTGTTCAACCGGTGCGCGATGAGCAACACCGTGCTGCGCTGCGACAGTTGACGAATGGAGCGCTGCACATAGCGTTCGTTCTCCGGGTCAAGCGCTGCCGTCGCTTCGTCGAGCAACACGATCGGTGCTTGTTTGAGCAAGGCACGAGCGATCGATACGCGTTGGCGTTCGCCGCCGGACAAGGATGTTCCGCCTTCGCCGACCCGGGTGTTCCAGCCGTCCGGGAGGCGGGCGACGATCTCGTCCACTCCCGCGAGCCGGGCCGCTTCCGCCAGGTCCGTGTCGGTGGCGTCCGGCCTGCCGAGGCGGATGTTGGCCGCCATCGTGTCGTCGAACAGGTAGACGTCCTGGGACACCACGGCGAGCTGGCCGGTCAGGTCCTCGGTGCGCAGGTCACGCACGTCGGCGCCGCCGACCCGCACGGTGCCCCGCTGGGTGTCCCAGAACCGGCTGATCAGGCGGATCACGGTCGTCTTGCCGGACCCGGACGGCCCCACCAGCGCGGTGACCGAGCCCGGTGGCACGGTGAGCGAGAACGAGCGCAGGACCGGGGTTTCCGGGCGGTAGCCGAAGGTGACGTCGTCGAGTTCGATCCGGCCCGGTCGGTCGAGCGGAGCCGACACCTGCGGCTGCGGCATCGGCTCCGCCCGCAGCACATCGGTGAGCCGACGCAGGTCGCCGCCCGCGATGCGAAGGGCGCCCGCGTACTCACTGACGTCCGCGAGCGGCCCCGCGAAGCGGAACACCAGCGCGATCAGTGCGACCGCGGCGGCCGGTGCGACAGCACCGTTGAGCGCGAGCCACAGCAAGACGAGCATGAGCACCGTCACCGTGAGCTGGACCGTGAGCCCGCCGACGCTCAGCCCCACAACGCCATGGATCAAGGTGCGACGGCGGACCCGCCGCTGCTCCTCGATCGCGTCCTCCAACGGCCGATAACCGTGGATGCTCCGGCCGAACGCACGCAATACCCGTTGGTTACGCGCGAACTCGACAACCCGGGCGCCCGCTTCGGCGTCCACGGCGTGGTTACGCGCCTCGCCACGGGCCAGACTCGTTGCGGCGAAACGGAACGCAACGGCCAGTACCGGCATGGACAGCGCGGCGACGAGGCCGAGACGCCAGTCGTACCAGCACAGCGCGACCATTACGGTGGCGGGAGCGGCGACGCTGACCACCAGCGGGGACAGCAAGTGGGCGAAGATCCCTGTGACCATCACCGTGCCGTCGGTCGCCACCCGGGTCAGGCGTCCTGTGCGGTCCGAGTCGAACCAGCCGAGCGGCAGGCTCACCAGGTGATCACCGAGGCGTTCGTGCATCGACGACATCGTCTCCAGCGCCGCCGCGGAACCTCGTCTGGTTTGCGCGTACCGGACGATGGCCGCCACCGCGGTCACGATCGCCAGTGCCGTCAGGGACGACCCCACCGGCCGTCCGGACACGAGATCCGCCACCACCGGCACGAGCAACGCCGATGCGAGTCCACTGAGCACACCGAAGAGGACAGTCCAGGCCAGGTAGCCGGTCAGGATGTGCGCCCGGCCCGGCCCGAGCAACAACCGCAGGTCGGTGATCACGCCGCGACCTCCGCCGCGCTCACTCGCGGGCCGTGGGTGTGGATCTCGCCGAAGGCGCGCCGGCGCAGACCCGTGCCACTGTTGCGGTAGCCGCCGTCCATCGCGACGAGTGGTTGTGCGTCTACCGTGACGCGTTCGGTTTCCTGTGCTTGGTACTGCGACGTCACGAGTAACTCCCCGTCATCAGGCTCGACCACATGCGCGCGTAGTGCCCGTCTGTGGTGAGCAGTTCGGTGTGGGTGCCGGTCTCGACGACCCGGCCGTGGTCGAGGACGACGATCCGGTCGACGCCGGTGATCGTCGTCAGGCGGTGGGCGATCACCAGCACCGTTCGGCCGATGGCCAGGTGTGACAGGGCGTCCTGGATCGCCGCCTCCGATTCCGGGTCGGCGAACGCCGTCGCCTCGTCGAGGACGAGGATGGGCGTGTCGGCCAGCAGTGCCCGTGCGATGCTGATCCGTTGCGCCTCACCGCCGGACAGCTGGACGTCCTGCCCGACAACGGAGTCGTAGCCGTTCGGCAGGGCGGTGACCCGGTCGTGGATCTGCGCGGCACGGCACGCGTCCTCGATCTCGGCGGCTGTCGCGTCCGGACGGCCGAGCGCGACGTTGTCCCGGACCGACCCGCGCACCAGCCGCACGTCCTGTAGCACGAACCCGACGTGGCGGTAGAGCGTGGCCGGGTCGATGTGCCGGACGTCGACGCCGCCGACGCGGATCGCGCCCCCGGTGACGTCGTGGAACCTGGGCAGCAGCGTCGCCAGTGTCGATTTCCCCGAGCCCGACGGGCCCACCAGCGCCGTGACCGTCCCCGGTTCGCACGTGAAGCTCACGCCGTGCAGGACGTCATCCGTGCCGTCGTAAGCGAACCGGACGTCGTCGTAGTCGACTCGGCTGTCCGCCGGGTGTTGTGGCGCGGCGGGTGCCGTGAGCGGGGCTTCGTCGAGCAGTCCACGGATCCGCGACGCGGCGGCCACGGCGGTCCGTTTGTTCAACGCGCCGAAGCCGAGCGGCTCGATCGCGACCGGGATGACGCACGCCAGCAGCACCCCGGCCAACGCCTCGCCCGGACTGACCCACCCCGCACCCACGAACCACACTCCGCCCGCGACCGTGACCAACCCGACCACAGGCGCGGAAACGACCAGCCCGGCCAGTGCCTCGATCCGGCTCATCGGCTGCACCCACGCGGCGAAGAAGTCCGTGTACTCGGTGGCGGCCCGCCGGTACGCGGCGTGTGCTTTACGAGCCCTGCCAAAGGTTTTGACCACGGCGATGCCCGAGATGAACTCGACGACGGCACTGCTCAGGCGCGTGTTGCTCTCGTCGAGCTTGCGCAGGACTTCGCTGGAGCCGCGTTCCATCCAGGCGAAGGCGGCCGCGTACACCGGGATCGTCGCCACCGCGAGCAGGGCCAGGCGCCAGTCCAGGACCACGAGGGAGGCCAGCGCGCCCAGCGGTGTGACGATCGCGGCGGTGGTCTCGACCGCGTGGTGGGCCACCAGCTGGTGCAGGGCGTCGACGTCGGACATCGCGGTCTTGCGCAGCCCTCCGGAGGAGTTGCGGCTGAACCAGCCGAGCGGCACCCGGCCGAGGTTGGCGATCATCCGGCGGCGCAGGGTCGCTTGCAGGTGGACGTCCGCGACGTGCGTGATCGTCAGTGCCGCGCTCATGAACCCGGCCCGCAGCACCAGGCCGAGCACGATCAGGACCGCCACCGTGGCCGCGCTGTCGCGGTCCGTCGGTGTCGCCAGCAGGGCGTCCGCCAACTCGACGAGCCCCACGTACGGGGCCAGTCCGGCCAGCGCCCCCAGGGCGCTGAGCACGCATGCCAGCCGGATGCGGCCGATCACGGGACGCAACAAGTCGTGAACCATGTCCACGACTCTCGCGTGGCTCAGCCGTCGGCGTCTTGAACGATTGTTCCCCCGTCGACGTCGGCGCCGGTGAAGTCGGCTCCGCGCCAGTCGCGGTACAGCGACGCGGGTGTGTAGCCCGACAGTTCCTTGAGGTCACGGGTCAAATGCGACTGGTCGGCGTACCCGAACCGGGCCGCGACGTCCGCGGGCGCCGTCCCGGCCATGATGGCGTCGATCGCCGGGGACAGCCGCACGATCATCGACGCGCGTTTGGGCGTGACGCCGATCTGGGCGGTGAACCGCGCCCACAGCCGTTTGCGGCTCCACCCCGCCTCGTCGGCGAGGTCGCTGATCCGGCGGCGTCCGCCGCCTGCCACGAGTTCGCGCCAGACGAAAGCCACTTCCCTGTCCACGGAACGGTTCGCGTGCAGCTTCTCGGCGAGTGCCGCCTTCAGCACCTCGAACCGGGCGTCCCACTGGTCCGCGGCTGCCAGCGCGGCCCGCAGCCGGTGCGCGTCGGCGCCCCACAGGTCCTCGAAGCTGACGACTGTCCCGGCCAGGTCGGCGATCGCCCCGTCGAGGATCGAGTGCGCGGCGGGCGGGGAGAGGTGGATGTCCACACAGGCCAGATCGCGGCCGGACACCTGAGCCGAGTTGACACCGATGCCGCTGGCGATGCCGACCGTCACCGGGCGCGCTTGGTCGACGCGCATCTCGCCGTCGAGCAACACCACGATGGTCACGCCCGGCTCCGGCAGCACCCGCATGTCCAGGCCCTGCCCGGCGCGGTCGTGGTAGCCGACGAGCTCCACGCCGTCGTACGCGGGACGGTGCGCCGGGACGGCGATCTGCCAACCCGGCCCTTGCTCAGCCCGCAACGCCATGGTCCCAACCTATCCGAGCGCGCCACAGACCCGGCGCATCGCGCGCCAGCCGCGCTCACGCGCCCTGGGGTCGTGGTGCAGCTGGATCACCTGGTTGGTGCCGACGGCGATGCCGTTGAGCTCGAAGGCGATCTGCTCGGTGTCGGTGTCCCCGGGCAGGTCCCCGGCGTCCACGGCGGCACGGACCTGGGCTTCCAGGAACCTCAGCCAACGGCGACCAGCCTTGGCCACGGCGTCGTGCACCTGCCCTGGGCGCCCGTCGAACTCGCTGGCCGCGGCGGTCAGGAAGCAGCCGCCGGGCGAGACGTTGCCGTCGTCGAGGTAGTCCAGCCAGGCCGCGCAGAGCCGCAGCAGCCGGTCGAGCCCCGGTGGCATGCCCGTGACCCGGTCGATCACCTCGTGCTGGAACACGTCGACCGCGGCGGCGAAGGTCGCCAGTTGGAGGGTCTCCTTGGTGCCGAAGTGACCGATCACGCCCGCCTTGCTCATGCCGAGGTCGTCGGCCAGGCGGCCGATGGTGATGCCTTCCAGGCCGTCGCTGGCGGCGAGCAGCCGGGCCCGGTCGACGATCTTGTCACGGGTGGCGAGGGTGTCCTGGGCGGATCGGCGTGGGCTCACGGTTCGCAGTCTACCCCACTTACCTTACGAACGATCGTTCGCTATATTCGCCACCGAACCGGCTCCGAGCCGAAGACAACGCGAGAGGACACACGATGCGGATTCGCAGCCTGGGGTGGGCGGGACTGGAGATCGAAGCGGACGGCCGGAAGGCGATCATCGACGCGGTGGCCGACATGGCCGGGCTTGAGAAGTACGTCGGTCCCCCGCTGACTCCCCTGCTCACCCCGCAAGGCCCGGTGGACCTGGCCTTGGTGACCCACCTGCACGACGACCACACCGACCCCGTCACCCTCGCCACCGCACTGGCCGAAGGCGGACTGTTCCTGCGACCGGCCCCGATGACAGGCGGGCCGCTGGAAGTGGCGGGCACCGCGATGGCCGAGGCGGGGCTGGCCAAGCAGAACCTGGTCGGCCGAGTGGTCGAGCCGTGGGACACAGTGGACCGCGGACCGTTCCGGGCCACCGCGGTGCCCGCCGTCGACGGGTTCGGCGAAACCCAGGTGTCCTGGGTGCTGGAGGCCGACGGCGTGCGGATCTTCCACGGCGGTGACACGGTCTTCCACGGCTTCTGGTGGCACATCGCGATGCGCTGCGGGCCGTTCGACGCCGTCTTCCTGCCGACGAACGGTGCCGTCTGCACGTTCCCGCACCGCAAACCCGCCAGCCCGCTGCCCGCGGACCTGACGCCGCAGCAGGCCGCCGTCGCCGCCCACATCCTCGGCGCCCGGCTGGCCGTGCCGATCCACTACGACGCGATCCAGGCTGAGGGCGTCTACGAGCAGGTCGACGATCCCGCCGGGACGTTCGTGGCCGAGGCCGGGCGACTGGGCGTGACCACCCGGGTACTGGCTCCGGGTGAGGTCCTCGAACTGACACCCGCACCGGTGTGACCCTGCGTACCGGGGCAGAATCGCTTGATGGACATCGTGCTCGTCGCTGGTTTGTGGCTGGACGGATCGGTTTGGGACGATGTTGCGCGGGAGTTGGTGGCGCTGGGGCACCAACCGGTCGTGGTGACATTGCCCGGTCAAGGTGACGGGTCGGCGGACGCGACACTCGGCGACCAGGTGGCCGCGGCGGTCGCCGCTGTCGACTCGGCCGAGGGAAACCCGTTGGTCGTAGGGCATTCCGCGGCGTGCAGCCTGGTGTGGCTGGCCGCCGACGCGCGACCGGGCACAGTGGCCAAGGTCGCGCTCGTCGGCGGCTTTCCCGGCCCGGACGGCAAGCCCTACTTCGGTTTCCTCGAACCGTCCGACGGTGTTCTGCCCTTCCCCGGCTGGGAAGCGTTCGACGGCCCGGATTCCGCCGACCTCGACGACGAAGCCCGCCACCGCTTCGCCGCCACCGCCATCCCGGTCCCCGAGCAGGTCGTGACGGGCATCGTCCGGCTGACGGACGAGCGGCGCTTCGACGTCCCGGTGACCGTCGTGTGCCCGGAGTTCACGCCCGCGCAGGCGCGGGAGTGGATCGACGGGGGTGAGGTGCCCGAGTTGGCCAAGGCCAAGCACGTCGAGTTCGTCGACATCGACTCCGGGCACTGGCCGATGATCACCAGGCCCGCCGACCTAGCCCGGATCCTGGCCGCTATGGCCGAATGAGCTCACCCGGGCACTGAGCACCCACAGCGGGCAGTGTGCCGTCGATGAGATACGCGTTGCTGTGCTTGCGAAGGCAGGTGTTGTTCAGCAGGGTCGCGGCGTGACCGTCGCCGTGCCAGACAACGTGTGCCTTCGGGAACTGGGCGGCGACACGTGCCGCGCCGAGGTAGTTGGTGTTGTTGTCGAGCTGACCGATGGCCACGAGGACGGGCGGCGCGTGCGGCGCTGACAGTGGACGTGGCGGGTAGGCCGGTTCGCCGGAGATGCCGACGCAGCGCCCGAGTTCGAAACGTCCCTCGATCCAGCCGTAGCGCGGGGCGACGGCCTTCAGTCGACGCTCGATACCCAGGAACTCCTCGTATGTCGGGAGTTTCGGCATGAAGTCGTGGCACAGTGTCGCGCTCTGCACGTGACCGGTCGGCCCGTTGGGCGGAAACCGCAGCACGGTGCGGAAGTCGCTGGCGTCTCCCGCGCGTGCCTTCGCGATCGCCCGTGCCAGGGCGGGCCAACTCGGCGGGCTCATACCGACGAGCGCACCGGCGAACAAGTCCCCAGCCGGGATCGGGGCGCGCGCGACGATGTCGTCCCAGACTTTCGCGGCGTCCTGGCCATGCAGCGCGCAGGACGGTGTGCGGTCGCACCAGTCGCGGAACCGCAGCAATTGCCCTTCCTGCACGAGTGCGTAGTTGGTCAGCCAGTCGGTCAAACGAACCTGGGTGTGGTCGGCGACCCCGTCGAGGTACATGCTGTGCAGCCGTTCACCGAACAGTTCCGCGTAGGCCTGCCCGTAGGTGGTGCCATAGGAATTACCGAAATAACGCAGCTTCTTCTCCCCGACGGCCGCGCGGATCGCGTCGAGGTCGTGCGCGATCTGCCACGAGTTCAGGCCCGCGAACGCCGGACCGGCGGCTTGCTTGCACCCGGCGTCGTAGGCGGCGTTCTCCCTGGCCTGTGCCTGCCAGCCCGCCTTGTCCTGGTGACGGACCAGGCCGACGACCGACGCCGCCGGTCGTGGGCAGTCAAGAGGCTTCCGGCCGAGTCCGCGCGGGTCGAACACGACCACGTCCAGGCGTGCGGTCAGGCCGTCCAGCCAGCTCTGGATCTGCGGTGGACGTGGTCCGACGATGCTGCTCGTGCTGTTGCCCGCGCCGAGATTGGCGATCACCGTGCCGACCCGGCGAGCCGGGTCCTTCGCGGGCACGCGCACCACGTCGATGCCGGTTCTGGGTCCACGCGGGTCCGCCCAGTCCACCGGGACAGTCATGACCGCGCACTGGGTACCGTTGCCGCAGTCGCGCCAGCCCAAGGTGGCTGGTGGTGCCTGCGCCGACGCCACTATCGCGATCGCCGCGCCGCAGAGTGCGACCAGCCTCCGGCTTGCCATCCGGGAAGATCCTTCCTAGTCTGCGATCACAGAAATCCACCTGCTCATCACCAGGCTGGCACCACGAGCGCGGCGGCACATCTGCCGCACGGCATACTCGAACGGGTGAAGAGTGAGCATTGTCGCCAGGTGGCAGGCGATTCCGCCGGTGTGGCAGGACGCGCTGACCGCGACCGGTGTCTTCGTCTTCCTGCTCGGGTTACCCGCGTCGGACATCCTCGCCGGGATGGACCGCCGGGCTGCGGCGCTGGGTCCGGCCGTCGTGGTGTGGACACTCGCGACCTGTGTCCCGTTGGTCTGGCGCCGTCGGGCCCCGCTGACCTCGGTCGTGGTCACCGGTGCGGTGACGCTCGGCGCGCTGTCGAGCGGAACGGTCGTTTCCCCGTGGGCCGTGATGTTGGCGGCCTTCTCCGCCGCGTACCACCTGCGTCGTCATCGGATAGTGCTCGGTGTCGGTGCCACGACGTGGATGCTCGCGGTTGCCGCGTTGTCGGGCGAGCCGATGGCGCCTTCCGATGTTCTCACCTCTGCGGGGCTTGCCGCGCTGCCGATCAGCTTGGGGTACGCGCTCCGGCTGCAGGCCGACCGGGCACGCGCGACACGGTTGCTTGCCGAGGCGGAGGCGGAAAGAGCGCAGGCGTACGAGCGGAACCGGGTGGCGCGGGACGTGCACGACCTCGTAGGCCACCAGTTGAGCGCGATCAGGCTGCGGGCGTTGGGCAGCCGCAAGGCCGGTGCGGGCGCCGACCAGGCGTTGGAGGCGATCGCCGACCTGGCGAGCGAGGCGCTTGGCCAGGTCCGTTCCCTGGTGCGCGTGCTGCGCGAAGACGACCAGCCCGGACTGTCCCACCTGGACACCTTGGCGGCGAGAACACAGGGCGTGCTGCCCGTGGAGATCGCACTGGATCTCGGTGGTACGAGCCCGTCCCCGCAGGTTCAAGCGGTCGCGTACCGGGTTGTCGAGGAGGCGTTGAGCAATGTCGCGCGGCACGCGTCCGCACACCGGGCCGAGGTTCGGATCAGCGCCACGGGAAACGCTCTTGTGATCACAGTGGACGATGACGGACCAGGTGGACCGAAAACACCAAGGGAGGGGAACGGGTTGCGCGGTATGCGTGAGCGAGCGGCACGCCTCGGTGGAACCGTGAGTGCGGGGCCGCACGGCCCACGCGGATGGCGGGTGCGGGCGACGATCCCGCTGGGGGAATCGTGATCCGGGTCCTCATCGCCGACGACCAGGAAGCGGCAAGGGACGGCATGCGGCTGCTGTTGTCGGGCGAGCCGGACATCGAGGTGATCGGCGCCGCCGCGGACGGTGCCGAACTGGTCGCGCTCGCCCACAGGCGGCACCCGGACGTGGTGCTCACCGACATCCGCATGCCCGGGATGGACGGCATCGGCGCCATCAGGCAGTTGACCGGGCCGCGACCGGAACTCGCCGTGGTCGCGGTGACCACGTTCGACCTGGACGAATACCTGTTCGGGGCGCTGCGATCCGGCGCCGTGGGATTCGTGCTGAAGGACAGCGCACCGGAGATGTTCGTCGACGCGGTACGGCTCGCCGCCCGTGGACAGGGCCTGATCGACCCGCAGGTGACCCGGCGCCTGGTGACCCGCTTCGCGCAGACCTCACCACGACCGGCGCCACCGGAACTGGACTCGCTCACGCCGCGTGAGATCGAGGTGCTGCGCGGTCTCGCGCGAGGCCTGTCGAACGCCGAGATCGCCGGCGAACTCGGGATCGCCGCGGGCACCGCGAAGGTGCACGTCGAACGGATCCTGGCCAAGCTCGGCGTTTCGACCAGAGTGCAGGCCGTGATCCACGCGCACAGATACGGCCTGGTCACCTGGACGGACTGACGCGCACGAGTGAATGTCATGTGCGCCGTGTCCGCACTTCCCAGTGACATCAGCGTTCACCGAGCAATTCTCGGACTTCCACCGTCTACAGCAGACGCGATCTCGGCCGCGGAGAGCGCTGTGCCGCGCTCGTACTCGGCGGTGAACTCCCGTTCTCCCAGCGCGGACCGGATCCGTGCCGTGATCCGGTCGACGTCCACGCGTTCGGCCGGCGGAAGCGGTGCTCCAGCCGCTTGCCGGGCCGAGCCCGCCGCACCGAGCAGGCGTGCCGCCACCGTGACATCACCGGACAGCGACAGGGCACCCGCGATGCCTTCCACCGCAAGCGCCACCGCCCTCGGGTCGCCGGTCTTCCCCGCCGCGTCGAAGCCCGCACGATGCAGGTCGAGCGCGGCTTGGGCGTCGCCGCGTGACTCCGCGATGAACCCGCGTTCGGCGTACACGAGCGCGATTCCCGGGCCCCAGTCGATTTCGTGGTACCAGTCCAGCCAGCCGTCCAGGTGCGCTTCGGCTTCGTCCACCCGGCCCTGCCTGCGGGCCGCGAGTGCCAGTCCGATCTCGGCGAACTGTTCCCCGAACCGGTCGGACTGCTCGGCCGCCAGCCGCCGGGCGCGCTCGTGGAACTCCTCGGCGCGCGGATAGTCGCCGGACAGCAACGCGATCCGTCCCACCTGGGCGAGCTTGTACGACACGTCCCGCCACAGCCCCAGATCCTCGGCGATCCGCAGCCCGTCACGGTGCAGGCGCGCGGCTCGCGGGTAGTCGCCGGTGATCTGGGCGACCTCGCCGAGCACGCCCATCGCCTGCATCCGGCCCCAGCTGTCGCCCAGTTCGCCGAACAGCGCCACGGCCCGTCCGGCGTCGTCGGCCGCTGTGGCCATGTCGCTGCGAGCCAACGCGTTCCACGCACGGGTGGTCAAGGTCGCCGCGGTGCCCCACCGGTCGGCGTGCCCGTGGAACACCGCGAGGATCCGGCGCGCGGCCTGATCGCCCGATTCGGGGTCGCCGAACCCGATCCGGGCGAAGCCGAGGTACCACTCCGCCGTCGCCCGCCGGACCGGGTCGTCGATCCGTTGGCAGATTTCGGTTTCCGGGAACGGACCGATGTCGTCCCGCGCCATGATCCCGGCACCGGCCCGCCACACCTCGGCCATCGCCCGGTCCGCGTCGGGTGCGGGGCCGTCGATGCCGAGCGCGAGGTCCAGCGCCCGCCGGGCCGCGCCCCACCGGCCACGCAGGTAGCGGTACCACGCGGTGGCGTTGGCCAGTCTCAGCGCGACGGCCGCGTTTCCCTGTCGCACAGCACCGTCCAGCGCCGCGTGCAGGTTGCCGGTCTCGGCGTCCAACAGGCGCAACCACCGGCGCTGCCCGTGCCCGAGCAGGTGCGGCCGCGCCTGCTCGGCGAACGCCGTGAAGTGCTCGAAATGGGCCTGCTGCACCCGGTCGAACTCGCCGGACTCCACCAGCCGCTCCATCGCGTACGCGGCGACCGACTCCAGCAGCCGGTAGCGGGGCCCGTCCGCGCTGTCCCGGCCGTCGGGCACCACGAGCGACCGGTCGACGAGCCTGGCCAGCAGATCCAGGACGTCGTCACCCGCGCACACCGCCTCGACAGCCGCCAGCGTGCTGCCACCGGCAAAGATGGCCAAGCGGCGCAACAACATCCGCTCGTCCTCCGTCAGCAGCTCCCAGCTCCAGTCGATCATCGCGCGCAGCGTTTGCTGGCGCCGCGGCACACCCCGCCGCCCGGCCGCCAGCACGCGGAACCGGTCGCCGAGCCGGTCGGCGAGCTGCCGTACCCCCAGCGAACGGACTCTGGTCGCGGCCAGCTCCAACGCCAGCGGGATGCCGTCGAGCCGGGCGCAGACCGCGGCGACGGCCTCCGCGTTGTCCTCATCGAGCACGAACCCGGGCGCGGCCGCCGCCGCCCTGGTCACGAACAACTCGACCGCACGGTCCTGGTCGAGCGGCGGCACCACCCACAGCTGTTCCCCGTTGATGCCGAGCGGCTGCCTGCTCGTCGCCAGGATCCGCGACTCAGGCCCGGCCTTCAGCAGGGTCACGGCCAGATCGGCGACCTGGTCGACGACCTGTTCGCAGTTGTCGAGCACCAGCAGGGTCCGTTTCTGCCGCAACGCGCCCGCCAGGCGTTCGACCAGCGGTTCGGTCCCGGCGCCGTCCCGGACGCCCAGCGCGGTGGCGATCACCTCGGCCGGACCGGCGACCGCGTCCAGTTCGGCCAGCCACACGCCATCCGGGAACGACTTCGTCAACTCCGCCGCGGTCCGGAGGGCCAGCCGGGTCTTGCCGACCCCGCCTGGCCCGGTGAGCGTGACCATCCGTGCCGTCTCGACCAGGCTGCTGACCTCGGCCACCGCGGCGTCCCGGCCGATCAGCGCCGACAGGGGCGCGGGCAGGTTCCCACTCGGCCGGGCGGCGGACGTGACCGGCGCGGACGGCGCGGTCAGGTGCGGGTCCTGCCGGAGAATCGCCTGGTGCAGGGCGGTCAACTCGTGGCTGGGGTCCATGCCCAGCTCGTCGGCCAGGCGGGTGCGTACGTCGGCGAAGCTCGCCAACGCCTCCCCTGCACGACCGGCCCCGAACAACGCACGCATGTGCGCCGCGCGCAGCCGTTCGCGCAGCGGGTGCTCCTCGATCAGGTCCGCCAGTTCCCCGGCCAACAGGCTGTGCTCCCCCAACGCCAGCCTGGCCTGTGCCTGCTCCTCCAAGGCGACGAGCCGCAGTTCGGTGAGCCGGGCGATGGCAGGCCGAGCGAACTGCTCGTCGGCGAAGTCGGCGAACGCGGCCCCACGCCATAAAGCCAACGCCTCGGCCAGCACCGCGGCCCGGCCGCGTGGATCCGGCACTGCCCTCGCGCGCGTGACCAGATCGGCGAACTGCCGGGCGTCGGTCTCGGCACTCAACAGGTAGCCGGGTGCGCGGTGGACGACGAGCGTGCGCGCGTCCGGTTCGGCCTCGGCGAGGGCGCGGCGCAGCTGGGACACCTTGCTGCGCAGCACACCGCCCGGTTTGCCCGGCGGATCCGCGCCCCAGAGGTCCTCCACCAGGCGATCCGCGGGGACTGGGCGGCCGTCGCCGACCAGCAGCGCGGCCAGCAGGGCGCGCACTTTCAACTCGGGCACCCGCACCGGCCTGCCGTCAGCGGTCCATACCTCCAACGGACCGAGCACCCCGAAACGCATGGAGATCAAGGTAACCCACCCGAACAAGCCGAAACCGGCACCGCAACAAGACCACAACCGAACCGGAACCCACCCCCGGCACCGTTGAGCCCATGTCCACCAACGAGGCCGCGCAGCCCGGCCTGCGGGCGGGGCCGCGGGAGTGGCTCGGCCTCGCTGTGCTCACGCTGCCCCTGCTGGTGCTGGCCCTCGACGTCAGCGTGCTGTTCCTCGCCGCGCCGCACCTGGGCACAGACCTGCGGCCGACCAGTACCGAACTGCTGTGGATCCTGGACGTCTACGGTTTCCTGATCGCGGGTTTCCTGGTCACCATGGGCACGGTCGGTGACCGGATCGGGCGGCGGAAACTGCTGGTCATCGGCGCGATCGCGTTCGCACTGGCGTCGGCGCTGGCGGCCTACTCGACGTCACCGGTGATGCTGATCATCGCCCGCGCGGCCCTCGGTGTGGCGGGGGCGACACTGATGCCGTCCACGCTTGCCCTGATCAGCACCATGTTCCAGGACCCGAGGCAACGCGGGTTCGCGATCGGCATCTGGATGACGACGTTCTCGGCGGGGATCTCGATCGGCCCGATCGTCGGCGGGGCGTTGCTGGAGAGCTTCTGGTGGGGGTCGGTGTTCCTGATCGCCGTGCCGGTGATGGCGCTGCTGGTGATCGTGGCCCCGATGCTGCTGCCGGAGTCCCGCGACCCGGACGCGGGGAAGCTGGACCTGTTGAGCGTCCTGTTGTCGTTGGTGACGATCCTGTCGATCATCTACGGCCTGAAGGAGATCGCAGCGGGCCACAGTGGATGGTTGCCGTACGCGGCAGTGGTAATCGGTGCCGTGGTCGGCGTGGCGTTCACCCGTAGGCAGATGCGGCTCGCCAACCCGATGATCGACCTGCGGCTGTTCAAGACCCGTGCCTTCTCGGCGGCGTTGGCGTTGCTGTTGCTGGGAATCACGGCCATCAACGGCGTGAACTTCCTCTTCCCGCAGTTCCTGCAGTCGGTGCTGGGTCTGTCACCGATGACAGCAGGGCTGTGGATGATTCCCCTCGCACTGGCGGCGGTGGTCGGCTCCCTCACCGCGCCCCTGCTGGCCCGCAGGATCCGGCCCGCCTTCGTCATCGCGGGCGGAGCGGTGATCTCAGTGGTCGGCTTCCTGCTGATCACCCAGGTCGACGCGGTGTCCGGAGCAGGACTCCTGATGGTGGCAGGCGTGGTGACCATCACCGGCCTGAGCCCGATGGGCGTACTGACAACCGACATGGTGATCGGCACAGCACCAGCCGAGAAGGCAGGCGCGGCGGCGGCGTTGTCGGAAACCAGCGGCGAACTGGGCGTGGGCCTCGGCGTGGCGGTGATGGGAACAGTGGCGACGGCCATCTACCGCGCGGAGATGACCGAGCACCCGACGCAGGCGGCAAGGGAAGGCCTCAACGGCGCGGTCGCGGCGGCCAAGGACCTCCCACTCGACCAGGCGACAGCCCTGCTCGAACCGGCACGGGAGGCGTTCACCACCGGCCTGAACGTCGTGGGCCTGGTCGGCGCCATGCTCCTGGTAGCACTCGCGGTGCTGTCGGCAAGTCTTCTCCGGCACCTTCCCCCGGTGGGTGCGGAGAACGGGACGGCGGAGGACTCGCAGGCCATGATCCGCTGATTGGCCGACCAGTCCGACGCCAACGGATGCCTCGCCGGGCACCCCAGTCCCCGGCGAGGCATCTCATCACCACAGGGCACGGATCAGGGCGAGGGACTCCGCCGGGCTCGCGGCTCGCCGAGTGACATCGCAGAGCGCGCGCCTGACCTTGCCGGTCTGCTCGGGGTCCTGGCTTTCCACCAAGCCGAACACCGACTCGGCGAACGCGCAGTCCGGCTCGTCGGGGTCGTCGAACGACAGCAAGGACACCGAACCGGCAAGGCCGGTGTGCGCCACGACCTGGATGGTGACGTTCGGCAGCTCTGCCACCTCGGCCAGCCTGGCCAACTGCTCGCGATCAACCCCTTGCCGCAACACGGATTCGTGGATCAACGCGTGGAATTCCAACCGTGGCTCGGCGGTGAGACGTTCCTGCTGCCGCCTGCGGAACGCGACTGTGTTCCGGTTCGCGGTGGTCATGCCCGCGTATGCCTCCGTCTGCAGGAGCGTGGGAATCCGGCCGAGCTGGAACTCGATCTTGCGACTGGCCTCGTCCTCCATCCGGGCGCACCGAACGTCCTCACCATCGAACTCCCACCACCACGGCCGCTTCGAAGCCAGCTCCCACTGTTCGACATAGGGCCCGTAATCGCAACTGGGCACCCCGTAGGCGTCCAGCAGGATGACGAGTTCGTGGTAGGTGGGCAACTGACGGCGTTCGAGCCTGCCGAGCTTCTTGGTTTCAATGTGCGCCCGCTCACCCGCTTCCGCCTGGGTCAGCCTGTTCTGCTCGCGCAGCTTCTTGAGCATCCGTTGCAGCTTGCGGGCGTGGTAGTTCAGTATCGGACGAGCAGAGCTGGATGACGGCATGATGTCGTGCTTCATTTCTCTTGTGGACAGTGATAAACCAGTTCTCCTGCTGACAACTTCGGGTGGTCCACGGATGGGCTGTACTCGCGTTGCCGCGCTATCCATCGAGTTGTCGACAACTGAGCGGTCGTTCATAGGGTGTTCTTGAACAGTTGGGCAGCCCAGCGACGGACGCACCCACGCCGCCGATGCCGCCCAGACCCGCGTGACGTGCCTGGCCGGTTCACTGCGCACATGACTCGGCGCACCCCCAGACACTCTCCACATGTCGAATGAGGCGGCTCGACCATCGCCGCAGCCAACACCAGCGAGCCACACAACACGAAGAAATGGCCAGTCCTCCGGGCGACACCTGCGCAATGCTCGTCGTCAGACACCAAGTGCTCTGTGCCGTCCACGCCCGTCAACCGCAGCAGCCGAAGACGAACCAACGGTGAACGCACATACTGCATCGCCGCCGCCAAGTGGATACCTCCCTGAGAAGACTGCACGGACGATGTGGTCATCGCCGCGACCATGGATCACCAACAGCGCGTGGTGGGGTCATCTCGGCTCATTTGACGGTCGTACGCGGACGCTCAGTCCGCTGGCGAGTCACGGGGAGACGTGCTGGTGTTGAGGACCAAGACGGCGGCGCCCGGTCAGCCGTTACTCTGGGTACCGCACCTGCGACACGTGAAGACCACGGACGGAGCGAGATGTCGACGCGCGACGGGACGGCCCGAGGTGGCCCATCCGCGCCTCAGACCGCGTTGAAAGCCTTGCTGAAAGACAAACACCTCAGGAGCTATCGTCGGTTCAGGCACGCATACCAAGAGGCGGCTCGAACGCTGGACAGGAGTGCGGCGGGCACGTATCCCAGCGAAGCGACGTACAAGCGGTGGTTGACCGGCCAGGTGAAGGTACTACCTCGCGAAGAACACTGCGCGGTACTGGAAGCGATGTTTCCCGGATGGACGACCGCCGACTTGCTCAAACCGCGCGCCCCACAGCGCGATAACTCTCCGATGACCGTGTCGAAACGTGTATCGATCAACCAATCCGCATCGCCTGAAAGCGCCTCGAAAGGCAACGCGACCGAGTACGCCACTTCCCTTATTCGCAACTTCGGTCTTCGTTACGCACCGTGCCTCAAAGAGGCAGTGTCCACTCTCGAACTTTTCATCGAGCTCGACTCGTCCAGAGAATCAACCTCCATACGCGACAAACCCTCCGAAGATGCGTCCAACGCAGCAGCACTCGAATGGCTTGTAGGACGAACAGATGCCGACGCGTACGAGCCGGAGCCGAGTGGTGCCGCGCTGCGCGACGACGAAGTTCAGGAGATTATCACAACAACCGCAGCGTTCGATCAGCTCGATCGCCGTGTGGGCGGTGGCTTCAGCCGAAACCTTGCGGTTGAATATCTACAAGATCGAGTCATACCAAGGGCGCACCGTTCATGCAGGCCAGACCTTCGCAGAGAATTTTTTCAGGCAGCCTCGGTCCTCTGCGAGCTGATTGGCTACATGGCATTCGACACAGAAAGACATAGCCTTGCGCAAGGGTATTTCATTCAGGCGCTGCGCTTTGCGAAGGAAGCAGGGAATTCCGCCTATGGCGCATACGTTCTCGCAAGCCTGAGTAACCAAGCCATGTACGTCAACAACACTCCACAGGCGCTACGCATGGCGCGGGCAGCAAGAGAAGGATACAAAGGATCGCTGGTCCCGGCCGTACCGACAGAAGCAGCCTTTCTCGAAGCGACAGCGCACTCCATCATGGGCGACAAGTCCAGTTGCATGCGGTCGTTGCGCGAAGCGGAGAATTCTTTCAACCGAACCGAGAGCGAACCGCCTTACTGGGCGACCCATTGGAGCTCCGGCATTTTCGCCAGCTTCATGGGTGGTTGCTGGCTGAACCTCGGAGACGCACGCACGGCGCGTCCATACCTGGAGTCCGCTTGGCAAGAACTGGATAACCAGACACGGAGGACAGTTTTTTCAGCTGGCCAGCTAACTAGATTGAACCTACTGGAAGGAAACTTGGAAGAGGCCGCATCCTACGCCGTACAGGCAGCCCACGCGGCCAGGAATGCCAAGTCGCAACGCTCCATCAAAGTAATCCGAGAGCTCGAGAACGCACTCGAAGTGCACAAGTCGCATTCGTGTGTACGAGATTTCACCGAACTAGCCGCAATGGCTCTCAAAAACTGAGGTACGTGTGCAATTCGCCGACCACAGCAAGATCAGCGGTGACCGTACGCTGTTCGAACGGGATCTCCAAGTCGAGGGTTCACCGGAGGAGGAGTTCAACCCGGGCATCGCAGGCAAACTACCTCGCAAGAACGTGGCGAGTGGTGCGTTGATCCGTGACACGCGAGGCCGGATCCTGTTCGTCGTACCCACCTACAAGCCCTTCCTCGAGATCCCCGGCGGCCTGACCGAGGACGACGAATCACCACTGGCCGCGTGCCGGCGCGAGGTCGACGAGGAACTCGGCATACGAATCGAGGTCACCAAGCTGCTGCTTATCGACTGGATGCCTACACAGGGAGTCTGGCGTGACAGCGTCCAACTGATCTTCGACGGCGGAGTCCTGACCGACGAACAAGTCGACACCATCCGCCTCGGGCACGGCGAAATTGGCAACGTCGAGTTCCTGTCACCGGAAGAGTGCGCACCTCACCTGCGGCCATCGATGGCCAGACGAGTAAAGCTCGCACACGACGCACTCTCGAACGACATGCCGGTCTACGCGGAATTCGGCAGACAGGTATGACAACTGATTGGCGGCCGGATGCCTGGCAGTGACCTCTGACCATGCCGACCGCGCCGTTGCCCGTTTCGAAGCCGCGCCCGACGAGCAACGGAATCTCGGCTCTGAGCGAATGGCGCGGCTGCAGCAGGTGCGTGCCCGTCTTGCACTCGGCCAGTTGGAGGGGGCCTCCGACGCCTTGGCGCCTGTGCTCGATATCGCACCGGCCGTATCACTGATCGACCTGAACCGGGACAACAAGGCATACGAGTGGACGGACATCGCCACGGTTCGACTGGGAACGCGTTGACATGTCGGAATGACGGTGACACCCGTGCCGTGCTGGATGCCGCCGCCACCACCATCGGCCTGGATGCCCGCAGCGCCGAGGAGATCCGCCTTGGCGAGAACGCGATCTACCGCCTGCCTGGCAAAGGGTCGCCCGTATCGCGCGAACTGGACAAGAAGCGGCCGTGCGCAAGGAAATCGGTGTAGCACGCTGGCTGGAGGACCGCCACGTCTCGGCCGTCCGGATCGTGCGTGACATCGACCAGCCGGTGATCGTCGGCGGACGACCCGTTTCGTTCTGGCATGAACTGCCCGAGCATCGGCACGGTGCGACGACCGACGTCGCCATCGCGATACGAGAGCTGCACACGCTCCTACCACCGGACTTCGCACTGCCTGACCTCGCGCCATTCGTGCGCTTGCGCGAACGAATCGACGCGTCCACGACCGTCGCTGAGGAGGATCGTGCTTGGATGCGGCAGAAGGTCACGGAGCTCGAGACCGCATACGCGGAACTGCCACCTGGACTCCCGCGTTCGGTGGTACACGGCGACGCGTGGAGTGGCAACGTCATCCGCACGGTCAACGGAGACGTCGTGCTCCTCGACTTCGAACGCTGCTCGATCGGGCGAATTCATCCGCTAGACGGTGGACGCACAGCGTGTCTCCCTGCGGCCTCGACGGCGGCGAGTTGAGCTCCGCACGCGTTCCGGATCTCGAATTCGAGTTGGTGATCCGTCCGGCCCCGGCCTGTTCCCCACTCGTCTGCAAGATCGAATATCCGGCCGAGTGGAAGGTCGACGACACCGTCGGCGTAGCTGGACCGGGTGACGATCTCATAGACCTTGTCGAGAACCCAGCGCTCAGTGGCGCGGTTGTCGGCGTGCATGCGGGCCAGTTCGGTGAACGCCACCGTCGCCGCGGCCACCTCCGGATCCGGGATCGGTTCAGCGCAGTCGGCCAGCGCAGCGGGCAGTATGTCGTGTACCTCGTGTGAGTCTGTGCCACTGAGACCGGCCAAAGTCCTGAGGCTGTCCCCGTCATGGCCCTGGACGATCCAGTGCGCGGCCCAGAGCGGGAGTCGTTCGGCAGGAATGATGTCCAGCGCCACCCAGGCGGCGACCAGCTTCGGCGAGGGGACCTCGTCGGACTCGGGTGTCGGCCAATCGCGCATGACTGCATGATGCCTTGCTGGTTCGGCCGGACCAGCGCAACCTCAGCATGGCCCTACCAGCCCGAATCGGACATAACGCGTGTACCCCGCTTGATCACGTCACAGCATGTGAGCGCGTACGTTGTGGATATGGCAGAACGGCGTGCACGCAAGACGAACGAGGGTGTGGTCACCCGGGTGGAACAGCTCACCCCGCACATGACGCGGGTCGTGCTCGGCGGCGAGGGCCTGGCGGGGCTCCCGGCCGACCAGTTCACCGACCACTACATCAAGATCCTCTTCCCCCAGCCGGGGGTGAGTTATCCCGAGCCGTTCGACGTCGGTGTCATCCGGGAGACGATGCCGCGGGAGGCCTGGCCGATGGTGCGGACGTACACCATCCGGCGCTGGCTGCCGGAGGTTCCGGAGATGTGGGTCGACTTCGTGGTCCACGGGGACAGCGGCGTGGCGGGCCCGTGGGCGGCCCAGGCCAAGCCCGGTGACGTCGTCCGCTTCAACGGTCCCGGTGGCGGCTACGCGCCGGACGCGCAGGCGGACTGGCATCTGCTGGCGGGTGACGAGAGCGCGCTGCCCGCCATCGGGGCGGCGCTGGAGGGCATGCCCTCCGGCGCGGTGGTCAAGGCGTTCATCGAGGTCGCCGACGAGGATGAGGTTCAGAAGCTCGACACGCCCGCCGAGGCGGAGATCACCTGGTTGCCCCGGGGTGGCGAGGGCGTGGGCCGGAAACTCGTCGACGCGGTGCGCGGCATGGAATTCCCGGCAGGCACGGTGCAGGCGTTCGTGCACGGCGAGGCGACCTTCGTGAAGGAACTGCGGCGCTACCTGCGGGTCGAGCAGGAAGTCCCGATGTCGCAGCTGTCGATCTCGGGTTACTGGCGGCTCGGCATGAACGAGGACGGCTGGCAGTCCAGCAAGACCGAGTGGAACAAGCAGATCGAGGCCGAACAGGGTTCCTGACTCCGACTTGCGCCGCTCACCTGCCGCGGACCAGGCTACCGGGGTGTCGGTCGACCTCGTCCTGCTGTCGCGGGTGTCCTACCGCGGCCAGGAGATCACCGGGCCGCGGATGCGCAATCTGCTCGCCCTGCTGGCCACGGACCTGCGCACCGGTTGCAGCGCGGCGCACCTCGTGCGGGAGCTCTGGTGGGACGAGCGGCCCGCGAACCCGTCGAAAGCGTTGCAGATCCTGGTCTCCCGGGCGCGTTCCCAGCTGGGGCCGGGCCTGATCACCAGCACGGCCAACGGCTATCGCCTGTCGCTCGCCGAAAGCCAGGTGGACGCGGCCGCTGTCCTGCTGGCCGGGTCGACGAGCGCGCAACTGCTGCGCGACGGGGATCACGCGGCCGCGCTCGACCAGGCCGAGGCTGGTCTCGCGCACTGGGCGGACGCGGAGCCGGACGAGCCCGAACCGTCCGATCCGCTGTCGGCGCTGCGTGTGGAGCGCACAGTCGTCTACCGGTCGTTGGTGCGGACGCGTGCGCTGGCCCTGTCACGGCTGGGCGCGTACGCGGATGCCGTCGACCCGCTTGCCGAGGTGTTCCGCGACCGGCCTCAGGACGAAGAGGTGCTCCTGGAGTTGCTGCGCTGCGAGGCGTCGACGGGAGGCTCATCGGTCGCGCTCACGCGGTACGACGCCTACCGGCGGGCGTTGCGGGACGAACTGGGCACGGATCCTGGCCATGCGCTGCAGGAGATGTACCAGCGGTTGCTCGACGGGTCCGCGCCAGTTGTCCGGTCTGGTGTCCCGCATGAGCCGAACACCTTGCTCGGGCGCGACGACGACATCGCCGCGGTGACGAAGATGACGCGTTCGTCGCGGGTCACGTCCATCGTGGGCACCGGTGGCCTCGGTAAGACGCGGCTCGCGTACACCGTCAGCCGTCAAGCGGAACAGCACACTGTGCACCTCGTGCCGTTGGCGGGCATCACGTCCGACGACGGCGTCGTCGGGGCCGTGGCGTCGGCGTTGGGTGTCGGTGACGTCCAACTCTCCCCCGTCGCCGGGATCGTCGGTGCGCTGGACCGTGGTCCGGTGCTGTTGGTGCTGGACAACTGCGAGCAGGTGGTACGCGGTGTGGCGGACCTCGTCCAGACCCTGATCTCGATGACGAGGGACCTGCGGGTGCTCACGACCAGCCGGGCACCGCTGGGCCTGTCGTCGGAGTCGGTGTACCTGTTGCCCGAGTTGAGCGTTCCGGCCAGTGTGGAGCTGTTCACCCACCGTGCCAAGGCGTCCCGGCCCGCCGTGGAGCTGCCTGTCGACGTGGTGCGGGACATCTGCCGGGCGTTGGAGGGTCTGCCGCTGGCCATCGAACTGGCGGCGGCACGGGTGCGGGTCATGTCGGTGCGGGACATCGCCGCTCGGTTGACCGATCGGTTCGCCCTGTTGCGTGGTGGGGCACGGGACGCGCCGGAACGGCACCGCGCGCTGCACGCCGTGATCGACTGGAGCTGGAACCTGCTCGACGCACAGGGCCAGGCGGCGATGCGGACGTTGTCGATCTTCCCGGGTGGTTTCACCGCCGAGGCCGCCGCCCACGTGCTCGGCACCGACGACGCGTGGGACATCCTCACGCAGCTCACCGACCAGTCCCTGCTCAAGGTCACCGACACCCCGTCCGGGGCCCGGTCGCACATGCTGGAGACGGTCCGCGAGTTCAGCGCCGCGCAGCGGGACGCCGCCCAGGCCGAGGAGGTGATCTCGCGGCTGCTGGCGTGGGCAGGCGATTTCGGTGTGGCGCACTACGGCTCCGTGTTCGGCGACGACCCGATTCCGGCCGCCCGGCTGATTCGGGCCGAAGTGGACAATCTGGTACTCGCCCTGCGGCACGGGCTCGACCGCGACGACGGGATGAGTGTCGCGGCCATCGCGGCGGCTCTCGCCTGCCTGTGGCTGATGGAGTCGAACTTCGCGCGGTTGACGGGACTGACCGAGCAGACCGGTCGGCTGTTGTCGCACCTGCGGCCGGATTCCGGGCACGTCGAGGCGCTCCGGACGACCGCTGTTCTGTCCACGATGAACACTTACTTCGCACACGGTCCCCGTGCGACACGGTCTCTCGCCGTGCTGCGCCGCCTGCCGCTCGGCCCACCCGACACCATCATGCGTGCCGCGCACCACATACTGCTGGCGTCGACACCCTTGTCCGCACGGGACAGTCATGTGCCGATCGTGGCGTACATCGCCAGCGCGGCCGAGTCCTTCCAACGCCACAACAACAGCGACCTGCCCGGTGCGCTGGCCGCTGCCGAACGGATGCTGACGGTGGCGGCGACGCTGAGCAGCCCGCTGCTGAAGGCCTTCGCGCACTCGCGGATCGGCGAGTTGTACCTGGAGACCGACCGGGGCGATCTGGCGCGCAGGCACCTGGCCGCCACGATGCCGATCATCTCCGAACTCGGCGCCGCGTCGAACATGCTGCGGGTGCGGTGGGCCCTGGCCATGGCGAACCTGCAGGCCGGTGATCTGGACCAGGCCGAACGCTGGGTGGACGAAGCGGTCCAGCCCGGCGACGACGCGATCGCCCTCGGCCTGCGGGCGGAGGTCATGCTCGGTCGTGGCCAGATCGAGGCGGGTCTGCGCGCGTGGCGCCGGGTGACCGAGCAACTGCGGCCCCAGGAGGATCTGGTGATCGGCATCGACCAGACCGCGCGGGAGTGGTGGACGCTGGAGGCGCAGTCCGTCACCGTCGTCGCCCACGCCCGGCACGGCCGTCTCGACCTGGTGCGTGATCTCGCCGAGCCGTTGCCGTCCGTGCTCGTGGACGCCATGACCACTCGTCCGTCCACAGTGCACTTCCCGGTGTACGGGACGGTGTTGCTGGCCATCGCGGCGGCGGACATCGCCGACGGACACCCGGCAGCCGGGCTGGTCGCGTTGGCCGAGCGGTTCCGGTTCGCCCGGGGATACCAGCCGACGATGTCCCCCGCGCTGGCCCGGGACATGGCCGAACAAGCGGATCGAGCGGCGTACGCCGACGCACGGTCGGAGTACGCCGCTCTGGATGCCGACGGGCTGCTCGCCGCGGCCTTGGCGGCGCTGCGGAACAGGACTAAGCGGCAGGATCGCGCCTGAACAGCGCCCGCGCCCAGAGATAGCCGCCCAGCGCCATCACCAGGCACCAGATGACCGCCAGTATCCCGTTGTTCCCGACCGGTGTGCCGATCAGCAGGCCCCGCAGCGTCTCGATGATCGGCGTGAACGGCTGGTTGTCGGTGAACCAGCGCACCCCGGCGGGCATCGAGCCGGTCGGCGCGAACGCGCTGCTGATGAACGGCAGGAACACCAAGGGGAACGTGGCGAAGCTCGCGCCTTCGACGGTCTTGGCGGCCAGTCCGAACGCGACGGTCAGCCACGCGGTGCCGAACGCCATCAGCACCACCAGCCCGGCCACCCCGAGCCACTCGGCGAACCCGGCTTCAGGACTGAAACCCATGAGCAGCAGCACACCGATGACCAGCGCGACACACACCACCGTTCTGATCACGCTGCCCACCACGTGCCCGGTCAGCACGGCGGCACGGCTGATGGCCATCGTGCGGAACCGCGCGATGATGCCTTCGGACATGTCGTTGGCCACGCCGACAGCAGTGGACGCGACGCTGTACCCCATCGTCAGCACGAGGCCGCCGGGTCCGATGTAGTCGACGTACTGGCCGCCCGCGCTGAACGCGCCGCCGAGGATGTACACGAACACCAGGATCAGGATGATCGGCACGAGCAACGACCCGAACAGGGTCGACGGGTTGCGCAACGTGTGCCGCAGGTTGCGGCCGAGCATGATCCCCGAGTCGTTCAGGGCATGTGCGAAAGTCACCCCGGAAAACGTCACCGGGCCACCTCCTCGACGGGACGGCCGGTGAGAGCCAGGAAGACGTCGTCGAGGTCCGGCGTGTGCACCGACAGGGCGTCGATCTCGATCGCGGCGGCGTCCAGCCGGTCGAGCAGGTCACGCAATGCCCGGACGTCACCGGCGCCCGGCACTTCCAGGGCGAGTGCGTCCTCGTGCACGCGGGCCGCGCCGAGCACCGACCGCGCGGCCCGCAGGCGTGCGCTGTCGGCGAACTGCAGCCGGATGTGCCCACCGGGCACGCGGCGTTTGAGCTCGGCCGCAGTGCCGTCCGCGACGATCCTGCCTTGGTCGAGCACCACGATCCGGTCGGCGAGCCGGTCGGCCTCCTCCAGGTACTGGGTGGTCAGGAAGATCGTCACGCCCCCGACCGCGAGTTCGCGGATGCGGTCCCACATCGCCCGGCGGCTGCGGGGATCCAGGCCGGTGGTCGGCTCGTCCAGGAAGATCACCTTCGGGCTGCCGACCAGCGTCATCGCCAGGTCGAGCCGTCGCCGCATCCCGCCGGAGTACGTGCTCGCCGGTTTTCCGGCCGCGTCGGCCAGGTCGAACTGGTCGAGCAGTCCGGCGACGCGCCGGTCGCGGTGCCGCCGGTCCAGCCGCAGCAGCCCGGCCATCATGGCCAGGTTCTCCGCGCCGGTCAGCAGGTTGTCCACCGCGGAGAACTGGCCGGTCACGCCGATGGCCGCGCGTACCGCGTCCGGTCGCGTGGCCAGGTCGTGCCCCGCGACGCTGACCGTCCCGCTGTCCGGGCGGATCAATGTGGACAGAATGCGTACGGTCGTCGTCTTGCCCGCGCCGTTCGGGCCGAGCATCGAGAAAATCGTCCCCTCGGCGATGTCCAGGTCGATCCCGTCGAGCACAACCTTGTCGCCGAACGACTTCCGCAGCCCAGCAGCCGCGATCATCGCCCCTCCTCTCGTCGTCACACCGGCGAGAGTTCCCGTGCCGGGATTTGCGGTGGTTTCATGCCGGTTTCGCCGCGCTGGGTAGGCTGTCCGGTATGAAACCGGAGCACGAGCCGCACACGTGTGACGCGTCTCTTGCCCGCGCGTTCGACTTCCTCGGCAAGCGGTGGAACGGCGTGCTGCTGGGCACCCTCGTCGGCCGACCGGCGACTTTCTCCGAGCTCAAACGCGCGATCGTCGGGATCAGCGATTCGATGCTGTCGGATCGGCTCGGCGAACTCCGCGGTGCCGGTCTCGTTCTGCGGACGGTCGACGAAGGCCCGCCGGTCGCCGTGACCTACCAGCTCACCTCCGCCGGCCTCGCCCTGGTCCCGGCGCTGCGCGAACTGGCCTCCTGGGCAGCCGACAACCTGCCCGCCTGACCTCTTGCACCCAGTGGGCCTGCTGATACGCTGTCCCAGGCACTCGTTTTTTCGAAGTAGCTAACCAGATGACGTAGCTCACCCAATGACGACGGGGGCACATCACATGCGTATCGGTTTCTGCCTTCCGCAGATCGGTGCGGTTGCCGAGCAGGCCACGGAACTCGCCCGGTTCTCGCGCGAAGCGGAAGCACTGGGCGCCGCCAGCCTCTGGGTCGGCGACCGCCTGCTCTCCCCGGTCGACCCCCAGATCGGCTATCCACCCGGTGTCGGCACCACCCTGCCCGAGCAGTTCCACCGGATCCTCGACCCGTTCGCCGCCCTCACCGTCGCGGCCACCGCCACCGAGCACGTCCGGCTGGGTACCCACGTGCTCAACGCACCCTGGTACCCGCCCGCCATCCTCGCGCGGTCCCTCACCACGATCGACCTGGTCAGCCGGGGACGGCTGATCGCGGGTCTCGGCGCGGGCTGGATGCCCGAGGAGTTCGAGGCCGTCGGCGTCAAGATGGCGGAGCGCGGCCGCCGCCTCGATGAAAGCCTGCTGGCGCTGGAGCAGCTGTGGACCAAGGACGTGGCCGAGTTCCACGGCGAGTACTGGACGGTGCCTGCCACGAACGCCGCGCTCAAACCCGCCCAGCGGCCGCGACCACCGGTCTACATCGGCGGCTGGGCTCCGGCCGCGTTGCGCCGGGTCGCCGAACACGGTGACGGCTGGCTGCCGGCGACGCGTCCGACCGGCGACGTCGATCCGGCCGTGTTCACCGGTCCGTTCACCGAGATCCAGCGGATCGCCGAACAACAGGGCCGCGACCCGGCCGAGGTGGACATGATCCTGCGCGTCAACTCCGAACCCGGCACGACCGTCGACGACTTCGTCGCAGCCATCCGGCAGATCAGGGAGAAGACGGAGATCCAGCACGTCGTCGTGGACACGCTGTTCATCGCCAAGGACGTCGACCACGTGCTGGAGATGGTCGGCTCGGTGCTCGAACGCGCCTGACGGGTTTACCCGGTCCGGTGGCGGGAAGGCCAAGGAGAGGCTGTTCCCGCACCGGACGGAGGCGTGACATGAAAGCGGTGACCTGGCACGGCAGGCGAGATGTCCGAGTGGACACCGTGCCGGATCCGGTGATCAAAGAACCCACCGATGTGATCATCCGAGTCACCTCCAGCGGTATCTGCGGCTCCGACCTGCACCTGTACGAGGTGATGGGTCCGTTCATGGGCGAAGGCGACATCCTCGGCCACGAACCCATGGGCATCGTGGAGGAGGTCGGCGCCGACGTCACCGCCGTCAAGGCGGGCGATCGCGTGGTGGTGCCGTTCAACATCTCGTGCGGAACCTGTTTCATGTGTGAACAAGGCCTGCAGTCCCAATGCGAGACGACGCAGGTCAAGGAACACGGCATGGGCGCGGCGCTGTTCGGCTACACCAAGCTGTACGGGCAGGTCCCCGGCGGCCAGGCCGAGTATCTGCGGGTGCCGTTCGGCAACACACTGCCCATCAAGGTGCCGGAAGGACCGGCTGACGACCGGTTCGTGTACCTGTCCGACGTCCTGCCGACCGCATGGCAGGCGGTGCATTACGCCGCCGTGCCGAAGGACGGGAGTCTGGTAGTACTCGGGTTGGGCCCGATCGGGGACATGGCCACGCGTGTCGCCCGCCACCACGGGATCCGCCAGGTGATCGGCGTCGATCTGGTGCCGGAGCGGTTGCGCCGCGCGCAGGACAACGGGATCGAAACGGTCGACCTGTCCCAACACCAGAACGACATCATCGAAGTCGTGCGGGGCATGACCAGCGGACGCGGCCCGGACGCGGTGATCGACGCGGTGGGCATGGAGGCGCACGGCTCGCCCGTGGCCAAGGTCGCCCAGCAGGTCACCGGTCTGCTGCCGGACGCGGTCGCGGCAAAGCTCATGCAGAAGGCAGGCGTGGACCGGCTCAGCGCGCTGCAACTGGCGATCGGTATGGTCCGGCGCGGCGGCACCATCTCACTGTCCGGTGTGTACGGTGGAATGGCCGACCCGATGCCCATGTTGACCCTGTTCGACAAGCAGATCCAGCTCAGGATGGGCCAGGCCAACGTGTGGCGCTGGGTGCCCGACATTCTGCCACTGCTCACCGACGACGACCCGCTCGGCGTCGACACGTTCGCCACCCACCACCTGCCGCTGTCCGACGCGCCGTCGGCGTATGGAACCTTCCAGCGCAAAGAGTCCGGCATGGTGAAAGTCCTGTTGCGACCGTAATGGAAGGAGGCTCCACAGTGCTGCGAGTGACATCCGAGGCAGGACTCGCGATCAAGACCCTCACCGACCGCAACCAGGCCCCAGCCGATGGCGGCCTGCGCATCGAGACGCTGTCCGAGGAACACGACACCTCCCGGTTCACCGTCTCGCTGGCCGTGGCGCCTGACGAGCAGGACCTGGTCGTCCGCGAGGAGACCACCGGCGCCAGGGTGATGCTCGACTCGTTGACCGCCGAGTACCTGGCCGATTTCGTGCTGGACGTGGACGACACCGTCGAAGGGACGGCTCAGTTCCGGCTCAAGCCGGACTCATGACAGGTTCTCGGCAGCCCAGCGGGCGAGGGAAACCCGGGTGCTCAACCCGAGTTTGGCGTAGCTGTTGCGCAGGTGCGTCTCCACGGTTCGTCCACTGAGGAACAACCGGGCCGCGATGTCCGCGTTGGACAGGCCTTCGCCGAGCAGGCGCACGACGTCGGCTTCCCGTCTGGTCAGGATCCCGTCACGACGACCCGGCCGCAGTCTCAGGCCCAGTGACCGGGCTTGCTGGCGGGCGCGGTTGGCCCAGTGGGCCGCGCCCGCCCCGGTCAGCACGTCGACGATCTCCGGCAGGCGGTCACTCGCCCCGGTCAGCTCCGAGTGTTCGAGCGCGACCTGGGCCGCGAGCACTTTGGCACCCATGGCGTCGAACAGGGCGACGGCGCTGGCCAGTCGCGACGCGTCACCGGTGCGCAACCCGTCGAGCCGGTCGCCGAACGCGGCCATCAGCGGCGGCTGGAACTCGAAGACACGCAGAGCGGCGGCCTGTTTCGCGGCGGGACCGGGATCGCCGGTGTTCAACCCGGCCAGACCGGCGAAAAGGCCGCGCATGGTCACGGCGAACACGTCGCTGTAGGTCCTGGACTCGTCCGACGGGACCTGCGGGGGCGGTTCGTCGAGGTACAGCGCGATCGCCGTCGCGGCAAGGGCGGTCACGTCGATCAACGTCTGGTCCGGCGCGCGGTACAAGCTGTGCGCTTCTTCCAGCGCCGCGGCTGCTTCGCTGAGCTCGCCGCGCTCGGCCAGCAGGAACGCGCGCATCGCATGGATCCGCACCAGGCAACGTGGTGCCCCCGTTTTCCTGGCCGCGACGACACCGGTGTCGACTTCGGCGAGCGCGCCGTCGTAGTCACCCGCGAGGTACAACGCCCCCGACAACGAGTAGTGCTCGAAACAGGCCAGCGAGGGCAGTTCGACGAGAGCGCCCGCCCGCACCGCTTCGCGTGCGCTGTCGACCGCACCGGCGATGTCGCCGTTCAACAGACGCAGAATGCTTGCGTACAACAAGAAGTACTGCAGGTAGAACGGCGACTCGATGTCCGGGTCGCGTGCCGCGTCGAGCGCGACCTCCGCCTGCTCGATCGCCTTTCCGAACTGCTGGTCCATCACGTGCAGGATGGCCTGGCCGAAATGGGTGACGGCACGCGCCGCGACCGGGTGCGTCACCCCGGCCGTCTCGGCCAACTGGGCACTCAACTCCTTCGTGTCGTCGAGCGTGCCGAACCGCATGGTGTAGATGAACTTCTGGATCGCGATCTCGGCCGATTCGAGGCTCACGCCCCGCACGTCGGCGAGCCGGTCACCGCCCGCAGGCACCTCCTGCCGCTCGGCCTCCAGCATGGTGAGCCGGAACCGCAGCAGCGCCAACGATTCCGTCGCACCGTGCCGCTCGGCCAGCCGGACACCCCGAGTCCACGCCGCCGAGGCCGCGTCCGGGTCGCCGAGGCTCATGTGCGCACGGCCGAGTCCTTCCAGCAACCGCGCCGCCCGCTCGGGTTCGGCCAGGTCCATTGCCACGTCGAAATAGCGGATCGCCTCATCGAACGCCCGCACCGCCAGCGCCCGCTCCCCCGCCTCCGCCATCACGGTCACCGCACGCGTGGGATCAGCGACGTCGCCCGCTTCGCGGTAGTGCGGGGCGAGCGCCAGCACATCGTCAGGGTCGATCCGCTCGATGGCCGCGAGCACGGTGGCGTGCAGCTGACGCCGTTCACCGATGGTCATCTCGGCGTACGCGACCTCGGCGTACAACGGGTGCGCCACCTGGTAGGCCATCGTGCGGCCGAGTGCGCGCTCGGCGATCAGCCCGTCGACGATCAGATTCCGCAGCGCCTGCGGGTTGCGGGACAACGACCGCACGACCTCGTCCGTGGTGGCCTCGCCAGCGACCGCGATGATCTCCATGAGCTCCCGCTCGTCGGCACCGAGCTGCCGCAACCGCCCCAGAACGACGTCCCGCACGATGGTCGGCACAGCGGTGTCCGTCGTGATCCCGCCTTGGACGAGCGCGGTGACGAACAACGGCACGCCTTTCGCGCGGCGGGTCACGTCACGCAGGAACATGGGCTCAGGCGCGGAGCCCAACAACGTGTGCGCGATCTCAGCGACATCGGTGTCCGCGAGCGGAGCAAGCTCCAGCTCGGTCCCGGTCCGGCGCACAGTCGTGGCCAGGTCGCCCAGTACGGGATCGGCCTCACCGGGCCGGTACGCCGCGAGGATCAGCACGCCCTCGGTGTTGCGGCCGAGGTAGTGGACCAGCTCGACGGTTCCCCGGTCGGCCCAGTGCAGGTCGTCGACGAAGAACACCGCGGGCGCGAACCGCTCGACCAACCGGGCGACCGCCTCGAACATGTGGGTCCGGTCCAACGCGCTGGTCCCGGTCGGCGCGGAGGCAGGCAGCCTGGGGTCGCCCAGCAGCGTGCCGAGGTGAGCGAGCCCGTCGAACTCGCTCACCTGGGACATCAACGGCCGGACAGCGGCGACGATCGGGGCGTACGCGAGCCCGGCGTGCAACGGGTGGGCCTGCCCGCGCAGCACAGTGATTCCCTGGGCAGCAGCCAGGTCGAGCGCGTGCTGCGCCAACGCCGACTTGCCGATACCCGCCTCACCACGCAGCAAGATCGTTCCACTGGGCCGCTCCAGCGCCCGCGCGAGCACGGCGACCTCCCGATCGCGCCCGATGACCTGGGGTTTCATCAACACCCGAGTCTACTCAGGCATCGCCCGGGCACGAACTGGCGGCCTGCTGCGTCAACCCGGCCCGCTCCCGCCACGCACGCAGCAGCCTCCCGCTGAACGGCAGGCTGAGAGGTCGCCGCGCCATGTCAGGCACCCTCCATGAGTTGCGGTACGACCACGAGCTGGTGATCAGGCTCCGCTAGCTCCTCGAACGGAACAATGCGACAGCCGAGCATCTGCCGGACGAGTCCCACTGCCCGAACCCAACGCACTAGCGGGTCGTCGAATCCGATGGTCCGGTCCTCGACGGCAACCGGCTGTCTCGTGCCGGAGGCGTACACCAGTCCACGGACCCCGATGATCGGGTACTCACGAACCCGGATGACCGCGCCGCCGTCCTTTCGGAGCTTTGGACACAGCCGCATCGAGGTGCTCACGCACGCCCGGCAGACAGGTGGTTCGACGTTGCCCATGCCTTCTGGCCAGTTGGGCCAGTCCTCGCGATAGTCGGGGAGCAGCCACAGCATGCCGTCGTCTGTCCGGTCAGCCGGTTCGCTGCACACTTGGCACAGCAAACGGCGCATGGCGCGTCGTTGCCGCAGGGAGTGGACGTTTCCGAATTCCGGTCGTCCTTCTCTTGGTCGTGAAAGCGTTCGTTGCCAGAGCACCCCATAGGTGTCACGGTCGGCGGCGATCTCGTCGGCGTAGCCGATGCCGTAACCGTGCCGCTCGACAATCGGCATCGGCAGGTTGTTCTCGCTGCTCCATAGGGTGGTGTACGGCACGATCAGGCGTTGATTCGATGACAGTGGGTCAGTTGCCAGGTTGGTACCGGACGGCATGGTTGGTGTCTCCAGGAATGAGTGCCTTGGCGAAAGCCTGGTCGAAGAGCGGCCGACTCGGAACGACCGACCGGCGGTGCGGTGACGTACTGGTGGCGTACTGACTAGCGTTTACGCTGGGTACGGCGCTGCTACCGAGGGATCGTGATGTCGATGGCCACCGTGAATCGATGGACGGGTGTCGAGGTGCACGCACTTCGGCAAGCACTCCGTCTCAGTGTTCGGGACTTCGCGTCCCGTCTCGGTGTCGACCGCCGCTCTGTCAACAAGTGGGACGCACGTGGTTCGAGCATCGTGCTGCTGCCACTGACGCAGTCGATCATGGACACCTGCCTGGCCCAGACTTCGGACGAGGTGAGGACGCGGTTCAACCAGATCATGGCGGCCAGGCAGGCCGAGGGACGCGTAGCGGGTATTCCTGCCGCGAGGAACTCGGCCGACACCGCCGCAGGAGACCCGATGAACCGCAGAACTCTGATCAAATTCGGTCTCGCCAGCACCGTCGCGGGCAGCAGTGCTCACGGCCAGGTTGGCACGAGTGATGTGGGGCGCATCAAACGGACGACGGCCCGTTTGCACGGTTTGGATCAACAGCATGGGGGCGAGACCATCTGGCAGGCGGCGTTGTCATCCGTGAACGAGGCCTACCGGCTGCTCGAACACGGCAGCTACGGCTCGGAAACCGAGACGCAACTGCTGCGTGCCACTGCCCGGCTACAAGTCTGTGCTGGCTGGCTCTGCTTCGACGCTGGTCGTCACGAGCAGGCGCGCACCAGCTACATGGGAGCGTTGATGTTGGCCCGGCCGACAGGTGACGCCGAAGTCGAAACACGGGCGCTGGCGAACCTCGCGTTCCAGAGCAACCTGCTGAGGCAACCGCGGGAAGCGTTGCGGTTTGCCCACGCGGCCGAAGACGCTGCTGCCAGGTTCGCGCGGGAGTTCCCGCGCGTCGCGGCCATTCCACAGCTACGGCTGGCCACTGCCAATTCCTTGACCGGCGACGCCCGAGAGGCAGACCGGGCGATCACATTGGCCCGTAGGGCTCTCGACGATGAGCGCGCCCACAACGCTGCCGAGTGGTGCACGTTCCTGAGCCCGCTTGAAATTGACGCCGTCGAGGCGACCTGCGCTGTCAAGCTGGGTGATCCGACCCGAGCTGAACGTCTCCTGGAGCGCGCCGTGGAGAGTTACAGCGACCGACACGCGCGAAACCGTGCGTTGTACCGAGTGCGGTTGGCACACGCCCGGTTGGAAAGACGGATAGTTGACGGTGCGGCTGAGGCGGCGGAAGCGGCTTTGGACGACCTCGAGTGCGAACTCGACAGCTGGCGTGTCAGCGTTGAGCTGGAGGAGGTTGCTCGGCGCTTGGCCGAGAACGACAAGGTGGCTGGTGTGGCTGCCTTCTTGCACCGCTACGCAGCCATGGACAACTGACCTGTGCCCACGTTTCGATCCAAAGGTGCTTCGATGACTGACGCCTCAACACAGTTGATCACCCGTCGGCATGACGGCAGCGGCATGCATGTGCTGCGGGAAGCGTTGTTGTCGGTGTACCGGGAGGTGTACGCCGACAAGCTGGAGATCCCGTTCTTCACCGTTGATCGGTTCTGGGAGCGGCTGGAGGCGTACGCGTCGCGAGACGGCTTCTTGCTCGTCACCGGTCAGCTGAAGGACGAACTGGTCGGGTACACCTTGGGCTACACACTGCCGCCTGGTGCCCGTTGGTGGCATGGGTTTCGTGGTGACGTCGACCCGCAACTGCTTGAAGAAGACGGCAAGCGGACGTTCGCTGTCAACGAGTTGATGGTGGTGCCTGCCCAGCGGCGACTGGGCTATGCCCGTGCGTTGCACGATGCCTCCTTGGCCGGACGCCCTGAGCAACGGGCGACGCTTCTGGTCCGGCCCGACAACATTCCGGCCAGGACGGCCTATCTCAAGTGGGGCTGGGACAAGTTCGGCGACTTGCAGCCTTTTGATGATGCGCCGATGTACGAGGCTTTGATGCGGACGATTAAGAAATAGAATCTCGCGCCGACCCGAGTGGCGAAAATTTCCCGAGTGGTGGGAGTCGCGGTATGACCGAGCGCGTGTTGTACGTCATCACCTGTGCGACACCAGCGGCGAGGGATGTCGGCAAGCTGGTTGACCTCGCGCAAGGACGTGGCTGGACGGTGTGCGTTGTCGCTACACCACGAGCGTTGAGGTTCATTGATCGAGCCGCACTGGAACAGCAGACCGGCTATCCGGTGCGGTCGGATTACAAGGAGCCTGGGACACCGGATGTCCTGCCGCCTGCCACAGCCATGATCGTAGGCGGCGCCAGTTTCAACACGATCAACAAGTGGGCGGCCGGTATCGCCGACACCCTGGCGCTCGGGCTGATCACCGAGGGGATCGGGCTTGGGCTGCCGTTGGTCGCCCTGCCTTTCCTGAACTCCGCGCAGGCCGCACATCCCGCGTTCGGGCGCAGCGTCAAGGAACTACACGATGTGGGCGTGCGGGTGCTTCTTGGCTCCGAGGGGTACGAGCCGCATATCCCCCATCAAGGCTCGAAGCACTTGCCGAACTATCCATGGGAGTTGGCGCTGGACGCAGTTGAAGTCGGAACCTCGGACGAGAACTGACGAAGCGGGCGCGCAGGCCAAGGCTTCCTACGGCAACGCGTGCGTGGCGAAGAAGTCCTTCCACACCAACGAGCTGATGTCCGGGCCGAGCGGGTCGACGAAATCGGCCTTGCCGCCCTTGGGCCACTTGTGACCGAGGCCCTCGATCAGGTACTTCTCGATCAACGGTGTGCCGCCGCCGCGCGCCGAGTACGTGGTCTTCACGTACGGCCGGTCGCCGTCGTTGACCACACGCGCTGTGGTGTCGGGCACGTCGTCCACGTCGCCGTCCAGCGCCCCGTCGACGACGAGGTCGTCCAGAGCCGCGAAGTGCGTCACGAGCCGTGCGGCGAACAGCGGCGGGACGGTGGCGTCCGCGTCGCCCTGGATCACGCTGACCGGCACCTGTCGTGCCCGGGAACTCAGTTGCGCGTAGGCCTGCTGCGCGGTCACCACCGGCGAGATGTTCTCCGGCCCCGCGGTCAGGACCTTGTCACAGGCGTACTCGCAGCCCGCGAAGATCGCGGCCGACGCGAACATGTCCGGGTACGTGACCGCCAGGATCGATGTCATCGCCGCGCCCGACGACGCGCCGATCACGTGCACGCGTTTGCGGTCCGCGTCGAACTCGTGCACCACCTTGTTGACCATCCCGGTCAGCAGCGACGGCTCGCCCTGGCCGCGCACCTGGTTCTCCGGCTTCTGGAAGTTCCAGCAACCGAGCAGGTTGCGCAGCGGGCTCTGCGACGACGACGACGGGTAGACGACGATGAACCGTTACCTGAAGCTGAGTGAACCTGAGTCCATTGTGCTCAGGCAGCCGACGTGTCACCGCGCCGACGTTGACCCGAAGGGCCTTCCCGTGGCGGTACCCGCTGCGCCGCAAGCGGTCGTCTTACGTGGGTTTCCATCGGGCTGTCACGGCGCAACTCGCCGCCATCACCGCCGGTGATCACGCTGACCAGGCCAGCGAGGTTTCGGGCGGCGTTGAGATCGCGGTCCAGCGCGAATCCACACTGGTCGCAGGCGAACGTGCGTTCGGACAGGCGCAGCTTGGCTTTCACCGCGCCGCAAGCCGAACACGTCTTGGAGCTGGGATACCACCGGTCGGCGATGTGCAGGTGCACCCCGGACCAGGCGGCCTTGTACTCGATCTGCCGACGCAACTCGGCCATGCCGACCCCGGCGACGTGCCGGGCCAGCCGCCGATTCTTGGTCATGCCGGACACATGGAGGTCTTCCATGACGATCGCGCCGAACGTGCGCACCAGGCGGGTCGACAGCTTGTGCAACCCGTCACGGCGAGCGTTCGCGACCGCCGTGTGCAGGCGGCCGATGCGGGCCTGGGTCCTGCGCCACCGCCCCGACGATGCGGTTTTGGTGCGCCGGTCAGGGCCGTGACGGCGGGCGGCTTGGCGTTGCAGGCGGCGCAGTTCCCGCTGGGCGATCTCCAGGTGCTTCGGGTTGGCGATCACCTCGCCAGTGGACAGCATGGCCAGGGACTTCACACCCAGGTCCACGCCCACCGCCGTCTGCGGCCGTGTCGGGGCCGGATCGACGCGGGTGATCTCCACCGAGAACGACACGAACCAGCGGCCACGCCGGTGCGACACGGTGGCCGAGCGGATGCGGGCGGTGTCGTGCTCGACGTGCCGGGCCAGCTTCCGCATCGACTCGTGCGTGCGCACCAATCCGATCCGGGGCAGCTTCACGTGCCTGCGGTCGGTGTCGGACAGGCCGAACGCGCCGGTTGTGAACCGGCACGACAGAACCGCGCGCTTGCCCTTGAACCGGGGAAACCGGATCTTCGGGCCGCGTCGCTTGCTGGTGCGGGAGCCGTCCCAGTTCTTCAGTGCGGTAGCGAGGTTGGCCAGACCCGACGAATAGACTTCCTTCGAGTTCTCGCCCCACCACGGGGCGACCTCGTCCTTGGCCCGGTTCCAGTCCTTGCGCAGGCTGTAGGCCGACCAGGACACCGAGGGGGTGAGCTGGTCCTCGGGGATGTCATAGGACTTCTCCGCGGCGCGTTGGCCCAGGTTGGCCGCGACCCGCGCCAGGCCCCAGTTGAAGGCGAAACGCTGGCCGCCGCAATGTGACCGCAACTCGGCGTCCTGGGCTGGTGTCGGGTCCAGCGCGAACTGATACGCCTGAAGGATCGTACTCACCCGGCGGCCTCGCCGGCGTCGTGTTTGGTCGCAGTGACCGCCCGCATGGCTCGGTTACGTGCGCCGCGCCGCCCGTACAGGTGGGCACACATCGACGTCAGCACCTCCACCATGTCCCGCACGAGATCGTCGGTGGTCTCCGAGGTGTCGACCACCACGATCCGGCGTCCGGTCGCGGCAAGTGCCGCTTGCAGGTGCTCGACACCGAACCGGGCTACCCGGTCCCGGTGCTCCACCACGATCGTCTGGACCTCGGCGTCACGCAGCAGCCGGATCAGCTTGGCGCGTCGCCCGTTCACCCCCGACCCGACCTCGGACACGACCTCGTCCACGCGGATGCCCTGCGTGGCGCACCACGCGGTCACCCGACCAGCCTGCGCTTCCAGGTCGGTGCGCTGGTCATGCGAGGACACCCGGACATACGCGACAGTGCGGCCTGCCGAGACCTCGGGCGGCTCAACCACGATCGTCCCGGACGGCAACCGGCGAGCGGGCACAGGCATCCGGTCCTCCCGGAACCACCGATACGCCGTCTGGGGATGCACCCCGAACGACCGCGCCCATTCAGCCAGCTTCACACGCTCATTAAAACACACGTTCGATCACACATGCTCACAAACCACTAGACGGCTCCGAACCCCTCGCGGTCCGCGATCTCCGAGAACCGGCTGGTGTCCTCCATCGAGTTGAAGGTGTAGCCGGTCATCCGGCAGCCGTGGATCGCCAGCAGCACCGGCATCCCGGGCCGGTACGCCGACGGCAGGTGCACCTGGTACTCGACCAGTCCGGCCTGGTTGGCGAACGACCCCCTGATGTCCCGGCCCGCCGCCGCGGCCTGGCCGACCATGACGGGTAACAAACCCAGCGCCATGAGCAGGGCCACGGCAGCCGTACGAAACCTCATGCGTTTCTCCCCTCGGTCCAATTGAATACTGACGTCGCACGCGGACTGTCGCCATCGGTCACCGGCCCAAGCGTGGTATGCCGTTTCTGTGACCGATCACAGTCGCACCGGATCACCGCCACCCCTCAGGATTGGCGGCAGGGTGTTGTACCAATGGCTTCTCACCGAACGACGGCGCATCGCGCGGCGACTCGTCGAACTCTTCGGTCGCGAGATCGACGCGTACGGCCGGTTGTCCGACGCCGAGTTGATCGACAACATCTCGCTGGCCACCGAGGAGAACCTGCGCGCGATCGCCGAGTCGCTGCGGGACCGGCGGATCCCGCCGACCGAAGTGCTCGTCGGCCCGATCACCGCGTCGGCCGCGCGCCGCGCCGGGGAGGGCATACCGCTCGACGCGGTGATGGCCGCCTACAACCTCGGCATGCTCGAGGTCTGGCGTGAGATGGTCGCGCACGCCGACTCCGGCGACATGGCCGACGTGCTGGCGTTCACCGAACTGGTGCTCGGCTACCTGCAACGGGCCACGACCGCCGTCGCCGCGGCCTACCTGGAGGAACGCCGACGCATCGAGAGCGACGAGCAACAACGGCGGCATACGCTCATCTCCGCGTTGTTGCGCGGCGAGCCGTACGACGACCCCGCCGGGCGGGCCGGTTTCCCCATGCCGTCGCGGTTCCTGGTGTTGCGGGTACGCATGGGCGCGCACGAGGACGAGGCACAACCCGGCATGGCAGCGGCGATGGCCGCGCAGCGCAAGGTCTACCGAGCGTCTCAGCGGCTCGGGCCGTCCGTGCTGTCCCTGCTCGACACCACCGGCGGCATCGTGCTCGTACCCGCCGACGAGCCGGTTGACGGCACCGCGCTGGCCGAGGCGTTGCACGAGGCGACCGACGTGGAAACCACGGTCGCCGGGGTGCTCGCCGAACCGGCCGAGGTCGCCGAGGCCGCCCGGCAGGCCCAGGAGGTGCTCGACCTCGCGGAGGTGTTCGGCCGCAGGCCCGGGTTCCACCGGCTGTCGGACCTGCTGCTGGAGTACCAGCTCACCAGGCCGAGCCCGGCCCGCGCCGAGTTGGCCGCCTTGCTCGCCCCGCTCGACGCGCACCCCGACGTGCTGTCCACTTTGTCGCTTTACCTCCGGCTTGGCCTCAACCGCCGCAGGACGGCGTCCCAACTGCACGTCCACCCGAACACCGTCGACTACCGGCTGCGCCGGACCGTGTCGCTGACCGGTCTGGACCCCGCCGACCCCACGGACCTGCAGAAGATCGGCGCCGCGCTGGTGATCAGGGCATCTTCTCAGTCCCTTCGGACGTAGCCGCCGACGACGGTGCTTTGCCACGCTCAGCACATGAAAGTTCTCGCAACGTTGACCGCAGGCCTGTTGGTGGCTTTGGCGGTGCAGGGCACTTCGACGGCCGAGGTGGCCAAGCCTCTGGGAGTCGAGAAGCCGCGGCTCGCGCCCGCGGCGAAGAACGTCAAGCTGCGCAGCACGCTTCCGGAGACCGAGCGGGCGATTGCGATCGCGTTCGCCGAGTACGGCCGCAAGGACGTCGCGTTCGTCAGCGGCGAGTTCGGCCTCAAGACCTTCGACGTGACCGACGTCGACAAGCCGAAACTGCTCGACCACCTGACCAAGCAGGAGATGGCGCTGCCCGGCGACGACCCGTCGCAGCGCTTCTGGGAAAACGAGGACATGAACGTCGACCCGGTGCGCAAGATCGCGTTCCTGGCGCGTGAGGTGAACTCGTTCGGCCGCGCCCTGCCGGGTGACCGGCCGACGGGCAACTACATCGTGTCCGCGGTCAACCCGGCCGACCTGAAGATCCTCACGTTCCACCGGCAGAACACCGGTCACACGAGCACGTGCATCAACAACTGCCAGTACCTGTGGACGGCCGGGCGTGACCGGTCGACGGCCAACGAGGGCCGGATCTTCGTCACCGACATCCGCGACCCGGCCAACCCGAAGGAATCGCCGCTGGGCCTCGACACCCGCGGCATCGGCAAGATCACGCACGACGTGCAGGTCGACGCCCAGGGCATCGCCTGGGTGGCCGGTGACAACGCCACCCGCGGCTACTGGACCGAAGGCTGGCACCGTGACCCGCTGACCGGGAAGTTCCGCAAGGCGACGGCACTCGACCCCATCCCGTACGCGGGCGGTGGCGTGCCGCAGATCGACATGCCGACGCGCTTCACGCACAACTCGTTCCGACCCGTCGGCCGGACCCTGCTGGACGGCCCGAGGCCGACGCGGGAAAACCCGCCGGGCAGCCTGCTGCTGCACACCGAGGAGGCGTACTCCTCGACGTGCAAGGACCAGGGCCGCTTCGTCATCTCCTCGCTGAAGGGCACCGAGAACGGCGAGGGCTGGGCCGAGACGCCGAAGGAGATGAAGACCGTCGGCGTGTGGAGCCCGGACGACAAGGAAGGCACCATCCCCGGCGACGTGACGTGCTCCGCGCACTACTTCGACGTGCAGAAGCGGATCGTGGCCTACTCCTGGTACGAGCAGGGCACCCGCTTCCTGGACATCTCCAACCCGGCGAAGCCGATCCAGATCGCGTACTGGCGGCCGGACACGGCGGTCTCCTGGGCGCCGTACTGGCACAAGGGCAACACCTTCGTCGCGGACCTGTCCCGCGGCGTGGAGATCGTGTCGCTGACCAAGGGCGCATACGACGCCCAGGACAGCGGGACCAACGTCCAACTCGTCACCAACGGCCCGGTCAAGGCGCAGGTCGGACCGGGCGGCGGGCGTGAGCGTCTGCCGCTGGTGCCCCACCCGGACTACGGCTACGCGTGTCCGATGGTCGCCGCACGCGGTGGCGACTGCGGGCCCGGCAGCACCAGCTGCTGCTAAAGCCTTGTGAGTGTTCAGTCCGGTTCTAGGCTAACCGGACTGAACACTCACGAGGTTTTCCCATCTGGGAGACTTGGTGTCCATGACGGTTGCGTTGATCACCGGGGCGGGCGGCGGGCTCGGGCGTGCGATGGCGTTGCGGTTGGCCAGTGACGGCTACGCGATCGCCGCGCTGGACATCGACCCGGACAGCGTCGCCGAGACCGTCGCCGAAGTCTCTCAGGCAGGTGGAACGGCTGCGCCGTTCGTCGCGGACCTGCGGGACGCCCAGTCCATTGAGGACACATTCGTCGCCGTCGGCTCACGGCTCGGCCCGATCGAAGTGCTTGTCAACAACGCGGCCATCTTCCCCAAGCGCCCGTTCGACTCGGTGCCGTTGGCGGAGTACGACGAAGTGCACGCGGTGAACCAGCGATCGTACTGGTACACATCGCAACTGGCCGCGCGGCAGATGCCAGAGACGGGTGGCCGGATCGTCAACATCGCGTCCATGACGATGCACGGCGGCTGGTCCGAACTGGCGGCGTACGTCGCCACCAAGGGCGCCGTCGCCGCGCTCACCAAGGCACTCGCCCGGGAACTGGGGCCACGCGAGATCCGGGTCAACTGCGTGTCGCCGGGGGCGTTTCCGACCGCTGGTGAGGCCATTCACCCGGATCCCGTGGCTTACAACGCTTTCGTACTGGAGAACCAGGCCCTTGCCCGTCGTGGAACTCCGGCCGAGCTTGCCGCCGTGGTGTCGTTTCTCGTCGGGCCTGATTCGTCGTTCGTGACCGGCCAGACGATCGAGGTCAACGGCGGCTGGTTCATGGCTTGACAGCACGGCCACGGCGCTCGACGACGGCGAGTGCCGGTCGCCCCACTCGCCGCAGGTATCACCGCTGGATGGTGCCGCACGGTCGGTCAGCGATCAGAATTGCGGATCTTGCTCAACGGCAGGGCAGTCCGCTTCTGCCGACGAGCGTGCGAACTCTCGTGGTGTCGGCTTGAAGCATGGCGGCCGCGCTCCGGCTCCGCCTGCACTGTGCCGAGCCGGGCGGCTATTTGACGACGTGGAAGTGCGGGTGAGCGTTCCATGCGGCCATCGCCGGGGCGTCGAGATGGACGCAGTCCTCAATGCGGATGCAGCGACCTGCCTTCTCCAGATGGCCAAGTAGGCCCGCAGAGGGGAGAGCATGAAACTCGACGAACACCCAGCCCTCGGTCCGCAGCGCGACACGTTCGGCCATCCGGCCCAGGGCGGGTCGGCCAGCGAGGTCGCTGATGAAGATGTGCAGTCCGATGGCGCAACGCATCACCACGCCGGATGCCCGATCGAGAATCCGCAACTCCGCCCAACCAGTCTCACTGTCCGGTGCGTCCAGAGAGTAGCCATAGGGCAGACTTTCGGTGGAGTACCAGCCGAACGGATCAGGGGCATTACCGATCAGCCCTTCGGCGATCATCTCCTCCACCACGACAGGCTCGACCTGCGCAGCGGTGCGAGGGCTCAACACTGTCAACGCCGTTCCACCCATGGCGAAGAGTAGACGACATCCGACAGAGCCGCTGCCACTGGATATCGAACTCGATCCCGCCGGAAAGACCACGGCGCAACAGACGTCCGCCGACGACGAACGTGCTGTTCCATGCGCGAAGGGCGCGCTGGCCGGTGCCTGCGGTGGTACCGTCCACAACGTGGCCATCGGCGCTCGAACTATTCGCGATTTGCTGCGCCCCCTTAGCCTCCCCACTAAACCTGTACCCCTGTTGGTTTCGGTCGACGAGGGCGTGGATGGTTCATTCACCCAGCCACTGCACAGGTTGCTGTTGTCAGCGGACCACGCGGAGCGACTACCCCCGCCGCACCGCCCGAGGTCTTCCCCACTGCCGACAACCGTTGACGACCTCGCCGCGGTGATGAAACCCGTCGCGCTCCCGGCCGATCGCCTGCTCGGAGTGTTGGTGAACACCTGCACCCGGGACTTGGCCTACCAGTTGCCGTTCGGGCCATGGAACGCTGAGACTGCACGGCCTGTGCTGCACCAGGTCATGAATGCGCTGGGACCGGACTCGTACTGGCGGAGCAACAACGACTTCTCATACGCCGAAGCATGGAGCGCTGACGGTCAGCCCGACGCATATGCCTCAGATCCGGTGACCGGGCATTGCTTCAATCGTGCGCTCGTCGGCTCCGGCAACGGCGTCGTCGTGACGTTCCTGGCTGTCGCCGACGACTGACAAACGCGGATAACTCGGTCGCTGTGAAGAACCTCCGAGTTACGTACCGCCCGCTCATGCCGCAGACGACACAGTTGTCTCTCGATCAGCCGACGTTCTGGTGCGCTGGTCAGTACGTCACAGGCAAAGGCGGCATGGGAAGGCCGTGCCTCCGACGCGGACTTGGGCGAACTCCTCCAATTCAGCTCGCTGGCCGCAGAACTTGATGTACTCGCCGGTCCACCGGTTGCCTCGTGCGGGAGTACCGCCGATGGTGCGACAGGTAGCCCGATGAAGCATCAGGTAGTTCGGCGCGGGTCGGCGGGCTGTGTTGAGCACGAACAGGTCGGGATGAGCGGCCAACCACCGCTCATAGCCAGCGTCGTCTTCCTGGAACTGCTTCACCCTGCCATCCCTCCTACCCCTGACGAGCATGCACGCACATGCCGATGATGCAGTGCGCACGCCTGGTCTTGAACGAACTATGGAGCTGGTTGACCTTCCTGCTGGACGAGTGCGGCGATCACGCCGTTGATGACGCTTTGGGAGAACTCACTGTCGCCGTCCGGAGTGACGATGGTGATCAGCGATAGGTCTGTGGCCACGACTATGACCGGGTATGGATCGAAGGGCAGACCTCGGGCATATGGGTCATGCTGAACCAGTGCCTCGAACCGCGGAGCCTGGCATGGCTGGTAGAGCAGAGCGAAAGGACCGACGGCCGAGCCCGGTATCTCGTAGCCATGGTCGTCCCAATCCGAGAGCATCCGCTCGTCCTTGGCGACGAGGACCTCGCCACACGTCTCGGGAATATCTGACCGGGCGTCCTGCCACGTGACGAACGGCGTCTGCGCCGGATCGCCTGCCGATATCCGCATGTCGGGCCACACACGTCCCCATTGCTCAAGAAACCGGCCGATGGCGGGTCCGGCGCGTCCTGCGGTGAGCAGGACGGTGTCGACGCCGGTGATCATGATGGACTCCGTCCCGGTAGCGACCTCGGCTTGCGGGACGCCCGCGACGTCTGGTCGTGTGGTCGCAGCAGCAGGCCAGTGCGCTGACTCTCGAACATCCTGTCATGCCGCTGATCGGTTATGTCCATTCGATCAGCGGCAACGCGCTCTTCTGCCGAGGCGCGGAAGTCGGTAGCTGGTGGGCGTGTTATTGGCCATGGTCGGCTGTGCCGTGCTTGTGGAGCAGGAGTTGGGGGTTGAGGGCAGCTTGTACGAGACACTCCCATTGTGCCCTGCGTTTCTCTGACAACAGAATGACGCGTAACGGCAGCGGCCGGAGCGCGATTCTAAGGCGAGAGTCCAGGGAGGAATCTTGCCGCGAGCCACGTTCGAGCTGGTCATCGACGACGCCGACCCGATGGAGACGAGCCGGGCCAGCGAGTCGCTGCTGGCTGAACTCGACGCACTCGACTTCAGCGGCCTCGACCGGGCGGACGAACCGGCGGTGGGCGGGACCCGCTCGGGCACCGTCGCCGCGGTCGGCACGCTGGTCGGGCTGTTCTCCTCTCCCCTCGTGCTCAAGGCCGCCGTCGACGTGGTGAAGTCGTGGCTCACCCGCCAGGAACGGGGCGCGGTAACCATCACCTGCGGCGACGACACGCTGACGGTGGCCAATCCGTCCAAGGCCGACCAGGAGGCGCTGGTCGCCGCGTTCGTGAAGAAGCACACCGGGCAGTAGCGATGGCTCGCCGCTGCCTGATCATCGCCAACCAGCACTACCAGGACCCCGCCTTCGACGAGCTGCCCGGGGCGGCCGAGGACGCGGCAGCGCTGGCCGGTGTGCTGACCAGGCCGGAGATCGGTGACTTCGAGGTCGACGTGCTGTCCGACGCGGCAGCGCCCGCGATCCGCCGCGCGATCGAGTCGTTCTTCCGGCAGGCCGACCGCGGCGACCTGCTGTGGCTGCACCTGTCCTGCCACGGCATGAAGAACCGCGACAACCGGCTCTTCCTCGTCGCGACGGACACCGAGAAGGACTACCTCGCCTCCACCGGGATCGACTGCACGTTCCTGGGCGACCAGGTGGAGGGCAGCCGCTGCAACCAGGTCGTGGTGTTCCTGGACTGCTGCTACAGCGGCGCGTTCAACCGCGGCTTCCGGACGAGGGCGGGGCAGGAGACCGTCGACGTGGGCGAGGCGCTCGGCGGGCGTGGCCGGGTGGTGATCACCGCGTCGAACGCGTTGCAGTTCAGCCACGAGTCCGTCGTGACCAGTCGCAGCGCGGCCGAACCGTCCATCTTCACCCAGTCCATCGTGGATGGTCTCGGCACCGGCGCGGCGGATCTGGACAACGACGGCCGCATCAGCATCGACGAGCTCTACGAGTACGTGCACCAGCGCGTGCGTGAACGGCTGCCCAACCAGACTCCGACGCTGAGCGTGTCCAGTGCCGAGGGGACCTTGTACGTCGCCAGGAGCTCCCGGTACGTGGCGTCGGGGTTGCCGCCCGAGATCGCCCAGGGACTGCACAGCCCCTTGTCGTGGCAACGGATCGGCGTCATCCACGAGCTGGAGAACCTGCTGGGCAGCAGGCACGAGGCTGTGCGCAAGGCGGCGCGGGGCGCGTTGGCCCGGCTGATCGCCGACCAGGACTCGACGGTCGCGGCGCAGGCCAGGCGGATGTGGTACTCCCGCGGGCTCGGCGAACCGCCGGCAGTCCGGCCGGACACGCTGGCGCCCGGCGGAAACCTGACCTACATCGCGGGCATCGACTTCGGCACGACGAACTCCTCGGTGGCGGTGTTCGACAACGGCGAGTGCCGGATCGTGCCTAACTCCGTCGGGGAACGGTTCACGCCCAGCGTCGCGGCGCTGACCGCGTCGGGTGAGTGGCTCGTGGGTGAACCAGCCAAACGCCAGGCGGTGACGAACGCGGCGCGGACGTTCTCGTCGACCAAGCTCAAGCTGGGCACGGACTGGGTGGCGTACGTCAACGACCGCCGGTTCACCGCCGAGGACATCGCCGCCGTGATCCTCCGCAAGCTCAAGGCAGACGCGGAGAACTACCTGCAGGGCACCATCACCGACGTGGTGCTGACCGTGCCTGCCTACTTCGATCTCGGACAACGCCAGGCGACGGTCGGCGCGGCCGAGCGAGCGGGCCTGAACGTCATGCGAGTGGTCGCCGAACCGACCGCCGCCGCGATGGCGTACGGGATGACGCCGCGCCAGGAACACGTCGTGCTGGTCTTCGACCTCGGCGGCGGCACCTTCGACGTGTCGCTGCTGGAGATCTCCGACTACTCCGACCAGCCGGACGAGTCGGAGATCGGCGTCGTCGAGGTCAAGGCGACCAGCGGCGACAACCACCTCGGCGGGGACACCTGGGACGAACGGATCGTCGACTGGCTCGTCCAGCGGTTCACCACGGCGCACGGGGTGAACCTGCGCACCGACGCGGCCGCGATGCGCCGTGTCCGCGAGGCCGCCGAGAACGCGAAGATCGAACTCTCGTCGACGCGGCTCACGTCGATCACCCTGCCGTACATCGCGCCCGGCGCCGACCGTGATCCGTTGTCCCTGCACGAATCGCTGTCCCGCGACCGGTTCCAGGCGATGACAGCCGACCTGGTCGAGCGCGCCGAACGCCCGATCTTCGCCGTGCTCAAGGACGCCGAGGTCAAGATCGAGGACGTCGACGACGTCGTCCTCGTCGGCGGTGCGACGCGGATGCCCGCGATCGGTGACCTGGTGCAGCGGCTGACCGGGAAGCCGCCCCGGCGCGGCCTGATCCCGGACGGCGTCGCTGTCGGCGCCGCCATCCAGGGATCGATACTGCACGGGCTGACCAAGAACGTCCTGCTGCTGGACGTCACGCCGCTCTCGCTCGGGATCGAGACCACCGGGGGCATCTTCACCAAGCTGATCGAGCGCAACACCACGATCCCGACGAAGCGGTCGGAGATCTTCGGCACCGCTGTCGAAGGCCAGACCACCGTGCGGGTCGCGGTCCACCAAGGAGAGCAGGAACTCGCCCGGCACAACCCCAAAATGGCGGTACTGGAGCTGACGGGGATCCTGCCGGACAACGCGGGTGCACCGCGGATCGAGGTGACGATCGACGTCGACGCCAACGGCATCGCGCACGTCACGGCGAAAGATCTCGGGTCGGGCAAGGAAACCGCCGTCACCATAACCGCTGACACCGTGCGAGCGGCCGCGGCCGTCCCGTCCGACCCGAACCTGGTGGTGAAACACGTGTCACCACCAGGATCTCAGCCAGTCGACCTCCGGAAACTCATGCAGTCCAACCAGGACAGCACATGAGCCTGTGGGGTGTCAGGGGCTGTACCGGAGCATCAACGGCCGGTCACCATGACGTCCGGCCGTGCTGCCGACCGCCCAGATGTTCGGCACTATCGTGCCGCCGACCGCCAGCAACTGTCCACTTCGGATGTCCGGCATCTCGTCGGCATCCCAGGACGTACGACGGTCACCGTCGTACCGCAGACGCATCGCCAACGGCCGCGAGGAAGCGGTGGTCCCGACCACCAGCGGAGTTCCGTACTCGGTCGTCACGCCGGTCAACCACCCCGCCACCGCGGGGACGTCTTCCTTGGTGAGTCGTCCCGTCGCCGAATCGACGTGGTAGATGAGCGGATTGCGCAGCCGGGGCGAGGCTCCGACCGGCGCCGTCCAGCCGACGAGCCTTGTGGCGGCGACGTCGTAGCTCGTCACATGTTCTTCGTAGCCGGGCCGGGGCGGCGGTGTGGGGAGCACGGACCAGGACCTCCCGTCGAAGCGCAACGCGATGACTCTGCCGCCATGACGACGGTCGTGGTCGATGCCGTACACGAACACGCCATCGCTGGTCACCAACGCACCAGTCAGTTCGCTGGAGTCGTCAACCAGACCACGTGGCACAGGTGCGGCACGCCACCGCGCGCCATCCCACTTGAGCACCACACCGCGTTTCCCGGTCGCGTTCTGTTCCGCGCCGACCGCCCACGCCGTCTCCTCCGCGACAGGGTCGGTTTCGATGGCACGCACAACCGCGTGACCTGGAACGGGTACGCGCAGCCACTTGCCGTCCGTCCAGCGCAATGCGCCCTTCTCCCCCGCGGCCCACACGTGCCGCAGGCTGTGCACACGTCCCACGTCGGGTACGTCGACGGGCGCCCACTGGTCGGCGAACTCGCCGATGCTGTGGATCGCGTACGTCGTCCCGTCGCGCCGTACGCCGAACGCCCACGCGTTCGCCGAACCCATGGGAATCGTGGCCACGGCAGTGAGCGCGCCATCGGAACCGACATCACTTCGAACCTGCCACCCGGATGTCCCGGCCCACGCGGAGGTCGCGGTGCTCACCAGGCACGCGACCACCCCCAGGACCAGGACTCGGTTTCTTCGGGTCAACACTCCTCCGATCCTCGACCTCGATCAGTGAGCACCAGTCTGTTCGTTCGGAGGCAAACGGTCCAGCATTCCGTGGGAACCTATTCCACCGGCGCCGCGAACTGCGCCGAGTACAGCCGGTGGTACGCGCCCTGCCGCTCCAGCAACTGCTCGTGCGAGCCCTGCTCGACGATCCGGCCCGACTCCATCACCAGGATCAGGTCCGCGTCGCGGATCGTGGACAGCCGGTGGGCGATCACGAAGCTCGTCCGTGACGACCGCAGCGCCGCCATGGCGTGCTGCACCAACGATTCCGTCCGCGTGTCGACCGAGCTGGTCGCCTCGTCGAGGATCAGCAGCGACGGGCTGGCCAGGAACGCACGCGCGATCGTGAGCAGCTGCTTCTCGCCCGCCGACACGTTCGTGCCTTCGTCGTCGATGACTGTGTCGTATCCGTCCGGCAGGGTCCGGACGAAGCGGTCGACGTACGTGGCACGGGCCGCCGCGAGGATCTCCTCCTCGGTCGCCCCTGGCTTGCCGTAGGCGATGTTGTCCCTGATCGTGCCGCCGAACAGCCACGTGTCCTGGAGGACCATGCCGGTCTGGGCACGCAGGTCTTCGCGATTCAGGTGCGTGATGTCCACGCCGTCGAGCGTGATCCGGCCCGCGTCGAGTTCGTAGAACCGCATGATCAGGTTGACGAGCGTTGTCTTGCCCGCTCCTGTCGGTCCGACGATGGCCACTGTCTGGCCTGGTTCGGCCACCAGTGACAGGTTCTCGATCAGCGGCTGGTCCTCCTTGTAGGAGAACGACACCTTCTCGAACTCCACGCGCCCCCGTCGCTCAGCGGGCAGCGACGCGTCCGCCGGGTCGGGCTCCTGCTCCTCGGCGTCGAGCAGTTCGAACACCCGCTCGGCCGAGGCGACACCGGACTGCAGCAGGTTCGCCATCGACGCGATCTGGGTGATCGGCTGCGTGAACTGCCGCGAGTACTGGATGAACGCCGTGACCTCGCCGAGTGTCATCGTGCCGGAGGTGATCCGGATACCACCGACGACCGCGATGACCACGTAGCTCAGGTTCGACAGGAACATCATCGACGGCATGATCAGGCCGGAGACGAACTGCGCACCGGACGCCGCCTGGTAGAGCTCCTCGTTGCGGCGCCGGAACTCCTCCTCCGACTCCTGCTGCCTGCCGAACGCCTTCACCAGCTGGTGCCCGGTGAACGACTCCTCGATGTGCGCGTTGAGCGCGCCGGTGTGCTTCCACTGGGCGATGAACAGCTTCTGCGACCGTTTGCCGATCGCTCTCGTCAGCAGCATGGACGCCGGGATGACCAGCAGCGCGATCAACGCCAGCACGGGCGAGATCGTGAACATCATGATGACCACGCCGATGACGGTCAGCACGGACGTCAGCAACTGGCTCATCGTCTGCTGGAGCGTGGTGGAGATGTTGTCGATGTCGTTGGTGACACGGGAAAGCAGCTCACCGCGAGGCTGTTGGTCGAAGTACCGCAACGGGAGCCGGTGCAGTTTGGCCTCGACGTCCTCGCGCAACCGGTAGACCACGCGCTGCACCAGGTCGTTGAGCAGCCTGCCCTGTGCCCAGGCGAACAGCGACGACGTCAGGTACAGCCCGAGGACCCACGCCAGCACGCCGCCGAGTGCGCCGAAGTCGATCCCGGCGCCGGGGACACCGCGCATCCTGGCGATGACACCGTTGAAGATGATGTCCGTGGCGTGCCCGAGGACTTTCGGTCCGGCGACGCTGAAGCCCACGGCGAGAACGCCGAGCGCGACGACGACAGCGAGGCTGACGCGCTCCGGCCGCATCCGGCGCACCAGTCGTTTCGCCGAGCCGCCGAAGTCGTCGGGTTTGCTGGGTGGGCCCTGCATGGCGCCGAAGCGCGCGCCGAAGCCGCCGCCGCCCGCGGCAGGCTTGGTCTTCGTCGTGGTGGGAGTGCTCATGCTGCCTGCTCCGGGGTGAGCTGGGACTCGACGATCTCGAGGTAGGTGGGACAGCCGGCCATCAGTTCGCGGTGCGTGCCGGAGCCGACCACTTCACCGTTCTCCAGCACGATGATCTGGTCCGCGTCGAGCACAGTGGACACTCGCTGGGCGACGACGATCACCGCGGCCTGCTCGGTCCGCGGCCGCAACGCCGCGCGCAGTGCCGCGTCGGTCGCGAGGTCCAGCGCGGAGAACGCGTCGTCGAACAGGTAGATCTGCGGTTCACGGACGAGCGCCCGTGCGATCGACAGCCGTTGCCGCTGGCCGCCGGAGACGTTGGTGCCGCCCTGGGCGATGGTCGCGTCGAGCCCGCCCATCTCCTCGACGAACCCCCGTCCCTGCGCGATCTCCAGCGCCTCCCACAGCTGGTCGTCGGTCGCGTCGGGGTTGCCGTACCGCAGGTTGGACCGCACGGTTCCGGTGAACAGGTACGCCTGCTGCGGCACGAGACCGATCCGGCCGCGCAGCACCTCGGGATCCAACTCGCGCACGTCCGTGCCGTTCACCGTGATCCGACCGGCGGTCACGTCGATGAACCTCGGGATCAGGTTGACCAGCGTGGTCTTCCCCGACCCGGTGCTGCCGATGATGGCGGTCGTCCTGCCCGCCTCGGCGCGCAACGAGATGTCCCGCAGGACCGGCTCGGCGGCGCCGGGATACCGGAACTCGGCCCGGTCGAACACGACCTCGGCCCGCGCGGGCAGCTCGGTGACCGGTGCCGTGGGCGGTCGCACCGACGACTCGGTGTCGATCACCTCCAGGATCCGCTCGGCGCAGACGGCGGCACGCGGGATCATGATCGAGATGAAGGTGGCCATCATGACCGCGGCGAGGATCTGAATCAGGTAGGACAGGAACGCGGTGAGCGCGCCGACCTGCATCTCACCGGAGTCGACGCGGTACGCGCCGAACCACAGCACCGCGACGCTGGAGACGTTGAGGATCAGCATCACGGTCGGGAACATCATCGCCTGCAGCCGTCCGACCCGCCGCGCGGTGTCGGTGAGCTGGTCGTTCGCGTCGGCGAAGCGCCGGGTCTCGGCCTTCTCGCGGACGAACGCCCGCACGACGCGGATACCGGTCAACTGCTCGCGCAGGACTCGGTTGACCTGGTCGATGCGGTCCTGCATGAGCCGGAACTGCGGCACCATCCGGGAGACGATCAGGCCGATCGAGATGACCAGCACGGGCACGCACACCAGCAACAGCCACGACAGCCCGAGGTCCTCCCGCAGCGCCATCACGATACCGGCGACGCACATGATCGGCGCGGTGACGAACATCGTGGCCATCATGACGACGAGGATCTGGACCTGCTGCACGTCATTGGTGGTGCGGGTGATCAACGACGGCGCGCCGAACGTGGCGACCTCACGGGCGGAGAACTCGCCGACGCGGTGGAAGATGCCCGCGCGGACGTCGCGCCCGAACGCCATCGCCATCCGCGCGCCGTAGCGGACCGCCGCGATCGAGCAGGCGATCTGCACCAGCGAGACGGCGAGCATCCAGCCGCCCACCATCAGGATGTAGTCGTTGTCCCCGCGCGCGACACCGTTGTCGATGATGTCCGCGTTCAGGCTGGGCAGGAACAGGGACGCGATCGTGCCGACGAGCTGCAGCACGAGTACGATTGTCAGCTCTCTGCGGTAGGGCCGCAGGTAGGTGACCAGCAAACGGTTCAGCACCGGATCCCCCATGCAAGATACGAGCCGTGTCTAATAGTGCCGAAAGCTAGAGTACGCGGATAAGATACGCAACGTATTTCAGGGGGCCCTGGTGACGGAGACCACCCGAACGCGCCGCCGCGGCCCGGAGCTCGAACAGGCCATTTTGGACGCTGCCTGGGCCGAGCTGAGGGATGTCGGCTACCCAGCTCTAACCATAGAGGCCGTGGCAAAACGAGCAGGGACAAGCAAACCGGTCATTTACCGCAGATGGCCCAGCCGCGCGGCCCTGGTCGTCGCCGCGTGGGCGACGCGGCGGCCGATCAGCGAGGAAACACCCGACCTCGGCACGTTGCGCGCCGACCTGCTGTGGCTGTTCACCAGGATCGCGATGCGGATGGACGCGATGATGAGCCAGACCATCGCCGGTGTGATGGCCGAGGCGTTCAAGCACCCCGAAGTGCAGACTTTCCTACGCGAACGGATGGACTCCGCGCCGCTGTCGAAGTCCTTGTGGACCATCGTCGACAACGCGGTCGCCCGCGGCGAACTGTCCCCCGTCGTCATCCCGCGCCGCGTGCTGCAACTGCCGCTCAACCTGCTCCGCTCCGAGGCGATCATGTGCGGCACACCGCTGTCCGATGAGGTACTGGGCTCGATCGTGGACGACGTCTACATCCCCATCCTGAAGGGCCTGTCGCTGAGCCAGTGACCCACCTCGTCCCAGGTGCGCTCGTCCCCGACCCTGACTCTCAGGTGAGTTGATGACGGCGGCGACCAAGACCAAGCTGGGTTGACACGTCTGGGCATATGCCTAGACTCGAAGTGGCAGCAACTGGTGTTCATATAGCCGCCAAATCGACTCAACCAGAGCTGGGACAGACGTGGGGGACGGCTGGGGGCCGGCTACTGGCCACAACGAACACACAAGGGGGAAGTTCGTGCAGAGGGGAATGCGGTACCAACTACTTGGGCCACTGACCGTCAGCCACGAAAACCGGCCGATCCGGCTGGGCGGGCCCCGGCAGCAGATCCTGCTCGCCATGCTCCTGCTGGAAGCCAATCAAGTGATGGACCTCGACCGGCTGATCGACGCCATTTGGAGCGAGCAGCCGCCGACGTCAGCCAAGACCCAGATCCGGATATGCGTTTCCGAGATCCGCCGACGATTCCTGGAAGCGGGCTGCGGCGAAAGCATCGAGACGCATTCGTCAGGATATCTGCTGCGCGTCGAGAACGAGGCGCTCGACCTGCGGCAGTTCAAACAATTCGTCGCGCGCGGACGGCAGGCGGCGAGGGACGGTCACGACGAGGAGGCGATGCGGCTGCTGAAGGCGGCACTGGCGTTGTGGCGCGGACCGATGTTCTCCGGACTGAACAGCACCCTGCTCGACGCCGCCGCGGTCAGGTTCGACGAAGAGCGGCAAGTGGTGATCGAGGAGTACGTCGACCTCTGCCTCGCGTTGGGCATGCACCGCGAGATCGTGGGCGAACTGGCCGGATACGTCGCGGACGCGCCGTTCCAGGAGAACCTGTGCGCCCAGTACATGTGGACGTTGCACCGTTGCGGGCGGAAGGCCGAGGCGCTGGAGTTCTTCCGCTACGTGCGCAGGAGGTTCGCCGACGAACTGGGCATCGAGCCGAGCAGGAACCTGCGGCGGGCCGAAACGCGGATCCTCACCGACGAGTCCGGCGGGGAACCGGTGAGCTCGATCACCTACGTGCGCACGCCGGACCGCCACGTCGGCGTGGAGGACCGGCTGTCCCGGCTGGAACAGGAACTGGAGCAACTCAGGTCCGAATACTCGCAGCTCGTCGGCCGGTCGAGGGCACAGGCAGGCGGCGAGCGCGCACTGTCCCACAGCCGCCAGCCGATATTTCACCGATACCCGACCGGTATCGCCGAACGCGACCATTGAGGGTGTCCGACACTTCAACGTCGAAAGAACCACCAATGGCGGCAAGCGATTTTGACAGCCACCTTCGGAAAACGGTGGCATGGCATTTCGATCCGACCACCGGATCGCCCTTCTGGCTGAGGAAACGGGATGAACTGGGGTTCGACCCGAACGAGATCGACACCGTCGCCGACCTGACCGGGTTTCCCGACGTCAGCGACGAACTCCGGTCCGTTCCGGTGCAGGACCTCGTCCCGAGGGGCATGGCGGGCACGGTCTTTCGCGTCTACGAATCCGGTGGTACCACAGGGAGTCCGAAACGAATCGTGGACGCCCGGTACCGCAGGGCGATGCTCGCCTGGGCCCGCGACCGGTTGCTGGACCTCGGGGTGCCCGCGAACGGCAACTGGTTGCACATCGCCCCGACCGGCCCGCACGTCGCGGGTACCGACGTGGCGACCCACGCGGCCATGGGCGGCGGTTTCTTCCACACCGTCGACTTCGACCCGCGCTGGGTCAAGCGGCTCGTGGCCGCGGGCAAGCGGGACGTCGTGGGCCAGTACGTCCAGCACCTCGTCGATCAGGCGGAAACCGTCATGGCGACTCAGGACATCGACGTCCTGAACGCGACACCCGCCCTGCTGGAAGCGATCTGCGCGCGACCGCGACTGGTCGAGACCGTCAACGCGAAGGTGACCGCGATCCTGTGGGCGGGGATGTCCGCCAGCGCGGAAACCCTGCGGGTGCTGGACGAGTACTTCTTCCCCGAGGTCGCGATCGCCGGTGTGTACGGCAACAGCCTGATGGGTGTGGCGCCGCAACGCCCGCGTCTCGCCGACGACGCGCATCGGTGTGTCTTCGAGCCCTTTCCGGAAACGACGCGTATCGATCTGGTGGACGAGGACGGGAAGATCGTCGACTACGGCGAACGCGGCCGGGTCCGGCTGCACCTGATCTCCCCCGAGATGTTCCTGCCCAACGTCATGGAACGAGACAGCGCCGTGCGGGTGGCGCCGACCACGGCGGGCGGAGTGGACGGCCTCGCCGACGTCCAGCCCTACCAGGCACCCGGCGACGCCGAGATCATCGAAGGTGTCTACTGATGGCACCGCAGGCGATCAACCCGATCCTCGGCGGCAGGGAGACGGTCAGCTCGGACCGCGTGTTGCTCACCAGCGTCCGTGGGCAGCCGCTCGCCGACGTCGGTCTTGTCCCCCGGCTGCTCGCCCAGGTCGCGGTCGACGGCCTCCGCCGCGGCGGCGACGGATCGCCACCGGACCCGGCGATCTTCGAAACCGCCGCACAGCTCTTCGCGCACGAAACAGTCGCGGGCGAAACCTACGACGCGTACGCGCACAACGTCATGCTGAGTACCGGGTTGACCGCGTCATCGGTCAGCCAGGCAACCGCGGACATCGTCACTCAGCTGAGCGAGTTGCGCGCGGTCACCATGGCCGAGTTGCCGAGTGCCGGTTTCACCTCCGGGTTCGGCACCCGTTGGGTGCCCCGTGGCGAGGTGTTCACGTGTCTGCTTGCCAGCAACCACCCCGCCCCCAACGCATCGTGGGTGCAGGCCCTCTTCCACGGATACCGGGTACTGGTCCGGCCAGGCGGCAGGGATCCGTTCACACCGCACCGCCTGCTCGGTGCGTTGCTCGCCGCGGGCTTGCCGCCGGACTCGGCGGCGTTCGTGCCGTGCGGGCACGCCGTCGGCGAATACCTCGTCGACGTGGCCGACCGGGCACTGGTGTACGGCGGCGAACAGGCAGTCGCGCGCTGGCGTGGCCAGGAGTCGGTGGCCGTGCGCGGGCCTGGCCGGGCCAAGGCCCTGCTCGACGTCGACCCCACCGATGAGGTCCTCGACCACCTGGCGTTCACGGCATCGTTCGACGGCGGCGCGCGATGCACGAACCTGTCCGCGGTGTTCACCAGCCGGCCCGTCGCCGAGGTCGCCGACGGGCTGGCCGAACGGTTGACCAAGATCCCGGCACTGCCCGCGACCGATCCGGAAGCGGTGCTGCTGACGCTCGATCGGACTCGCGCGGACCTGCTCGGCGGTCAGCTCAGCCGGATGCGGGGCGACGGGCTGCACGACCACAGTGGACAGCTCGACGATCGCGACACGGTCGTGGAAGTCGGCGACGGCTCGTGTGTCGTCCGCCCATCGATCCTCTCCACGGATCGGGCGGACGACTCCCGGCTCGGCACCGAGTTGCCGTTCCCGTTCGTGATCGTGGCGCCGTGGCACCACGACGACGGGGTGGTGCCCCTGCGCGACTCGCTCGTGCTGAACCTGATCACCGATCGCCGGGACCTGGTCGACCGCGCGGTGCGCGAACCGAGCATCCGCAAGGTGGCAGGCGGCTTGGCCGTTCCGTGGGCGACGGCGCCCGGGATTCCGCACGACGGCAACTTCACCCAGTTCCTGCTGGAACCCAAGGGAATCATCGGCGATATCGCCGGATAACCCGAACGATAACGGCCGCGGCGACGATGGCGGCAACGGCGGCGGCGAGGCCAGGACGAAGCCACCGATCAGCAGATCAGCAGATCGCGAAAGCATACTTGAGGGAGAAACCGTGCACGAATCTGTCCAGATACTCGTGGTAGGCGGTGGCCCAGCGGGTTCGACGGCGGCAACGCTCCTCGCCCGAGAGGGATTCGCCGTCACCCTGCTGGAACGCGAGCACTTCCCCCGCTACCACATCGGCGAGTCGCTCCTGCCGTCCTGCCTGCCGATCCTGGACCTCATGGGCGCTCGCGAGAAAATCGAGAACCACGGGTTCCAGCGCAAGGGTGGCGCCTACTTCGAGTGGGGAACGGAGAAATGGGATCTCCGGTTCGACGAACTCGACGACACCACGTACAGCTGGCAGGTCGTCCGATCGGAATTCGACCACCTGCTGCTCGAACACGCGAAGTCGCAAGGCGTCGACGTGCGTGAGGGCGTGACGGTGAAGGAAGTCCTCTTCGACGACGACGGCCGGGCCGTCCAGGTGCGCTGGGAGAACACCGACCGCACGGACCACGGCGAGATCTCCTTCGACTTCATGGTCGACGCGTCCGGACGAGCGGGTCTGCTGGCGACGAAGCACCTGCGGAGCAGGCGATTCCACGACGTGTTCAAGAACGTCGGGTTCTGGGGGTACTGGAAGGGAACGAAGCCGATCGAGCAGGGCCCGGACGGGGCGATCGCCGTGTGCTCCATCCCGGAAGGATGGCTGTGGGCGATTCCGCTGCACGACGACACCGTCAGCATCGGCGTGGTCACCGGCAAGGAACACTTCCGGGCCGAGCAGGAGCGGCAAGGGCAACTCGCCGACATATACATGGAGAAGATCAAAAGCAGCACACTGACCGCGGACCTGATCGAGGGTGCCGAGCTCGTTTCCGAGATCAAGGCGGAAACCGACTACTCCTACGTGACCGAGAACTTCGCCGGTCCCGGCTACCTGCTGGCAGGCGACGCCGCGTGCTTCCTCGACCCGCTGCTGTCCACCGGAGTCCACCTCGCCACCTACAGCGGGCTGCTGGCGGCGGCGTCGGTGTCCTCGATTCTGCGGGACGGCACCGAAGAGGACCGCGCGCTGCGCTTCTACGCCTCGGCGTACGAGATGTCCTACGAGCGTCTGCTCGTCCTGGTCTCGGTCTTCTACCAGACCTACCGCGGCCGCGACGAACACTTCTTCGAGGCGCAGAAGCTGACCGCCAGGGAGAAGAACCAGCTGAACCTGCACGAGGCGTTCCTGAACATCGTCACCGGGATCGAAGACCTCGCCGACGCCAAGGAGCGCGCGTTCGACGCTGTGGCGGCCCGCCTCGCCGGTCCCGACGCGCTGAGCAACAACCCGCTGGTGAACCACAACGCGTCGATGGAGCAGATGCCCGACTCGCCGAGCCGTGCGCTCGATGGGCTGTACCTGGAAACCGAGCCGAAACTCACCCTCCGGGCAGTCGCGGACGTTCCGGCGGAGGCATGACCTCCCCGGGTAGCTTGACCGAGCGAAGCGAGACAACCATGCGGCATTATCTGTCACCCGCAAGGGAACTGCGGTTGCGCCGGCTGTACCGGCATCACGAGCAACGGCTGATGATCGTGCCACTCGACCATTCGGTGACGAACGGGCCGGTGACCGGTGGCAGGCGGGTCAACGAACTCGTCGGCGGCCTCGCCGCCGCGCAGGTGGACGCGGTCGTCCTGCACAAGGGCGCGCTGCGGTACGTCGATCCCCGGTGGTTCACGACCACTTCGTTGATCATGCACCTGAGCGCGAGCACGGACCACGCGCCCGACCCGAACGCCAAGTACCTCGTCGCCGACGTGGCCGAGGCGCTGCGCCTGGGTGCGGACGCGGTCAGCGTGCACGTGAACCTCGGGTCCAACGACGAACAGCGACAGGTGGCCGACCTCGCGTCGGTCGCGGAAGCCTGTGACCGCTGGAACATGCCGTTGCTGGCGATGATGTACGCACGCGGCCCGAAGATCGACGATCCGCGCGACCCGGACCTGATCGCGCACGCCATCACGCTCGCCGCCGATCTCGGCGCGGACATCGTCAAGACGATGGACACCGGGTCGGTGCGGACCATGCGGGAGATCGCCGCGACCGCGCCCGTCCCGCTCGTCACGGTCGGCGGCCCGCGGCACGACGACCTGGACGCGGTGCTCGCCGCCGTCGCCCGCACGATGCGCACCGGTGTGGCCGGGGTTGCCATGGGGCGCAACATCTTCCAGGCCGCCGATCCGATCGCCACGGCTCGCGCCGTCGCCGCTCTGGTGCACGGCGCCGCGGACGATCTGCCAGACCCGTCCCTCGATCACCTCACGGCGACGCCGACCGAGCAGGCTCCGCCCGCAACACACAACAACGTTGGAGCGCACCATGAAGCTCAGCTGGCTTGACATCCGTCCGCTCACCGACCTGAAGGCGGCCGTGGTGCAGGAGGCCCTGCACCACCGCCTTGACGGAATCCTCGCCGATGACCTGGCGGACCTGGCGGACCTGCCGCCGACGGTCACCAAGGTCCTTTTCCCGCCCACCGGCCCGTTGCCGGACGACTTCGGCGCCGCCGACGTGGTCATCGTCGACGTGCGCGAACACGGCGTCACCCCCGCCGAGCTCGCCGTGCGGCACCCGGACGTCGAGTTCGGCCGGTTCGTGGAGATCGTCGACGCCCCGACGCTGGAGCAGGCGTGCGAGTCGGCGCGCGCCGAACTGTGGAGCCTGCTGCTGTTCCGCGACCCGACCAAGATCCCGCTGGAGATCGTCATCGCCGCCGCGGCCAAGTCGACCGGGAACCTGATCACGGTGGCGGGCGACGTTGAGGAAGCGGAGATCATCTTCGGCGTCCTCGAACACGGCTCGGACGGAGTCCTGATGGCGCCCGGCGCGGTCGGCGACGCGGCCAGGCTCAAGGCGTCGGCGGAAACGGTGACGCCGGAGCTGAACCTGGTCGAACTCGAGGTCGTGGCCACCGAGCACATCGGCATGGGCGAGCGGGCGTGCGTCGACACGTGCAGCTACTTCCGGCCGGACGAGGGAATCCTGGTCGGATCGCACTCCAAGGGAATGATCCTCTGCGTCAGCGAGACCCATCCCCTGCCGTACATGCCGACCCGGCCGTTCCGGGTGAACGCGGGCGCGATCCACTCCTACACGTTGTCCAAGGACGAGCGGACGAACTACCTCAGCGAACTCCAGGCGGGCAGCAAGGTGATGGCCGTCGACATCAAGGGCCAGACCAGGATGGTCACGGTCGGCCGGGTCAAGATCGAGTCGAGGCCGCTGATCTCGGTCACCGCGCAGGCCCCCGGCGGGGAACGGGTCAACCTCATCCTGCAGGACGACTGGCACGTGCGCGTCCTCGGTCCCGGCGGAACCGTGCTCAACAGCACCGAACTCACCGCGGGTGACAAGGTCCTCGGCTACCTGCCGAGCGAGGACCGGCACGTCGGGTACCCGATCAACGAATTCTGCCTGGAGAAGTGAGCGCGGCGACCATGGACCGGCCGGGGGTGTTCGACGTGCACGCGCATCTCGCGCCGGGCGCGGCTGCCCGTGAACGGCTGCTGGATGTGATGGCGCAGAACGGCATCGATCGCGCCGTCGTCGTCGCGGGCGGCGCGGTCGATCCCGATACGCTGTCCCGTCAGATCATCGAGGGTGGCCACACCGAAGCCGACGCCGACAACGCGTCGGTGCTGGCTGCCTGCGAGCAGTCCGGCGGCACGCTGGTGCCGTTCTACTTCGCCAACCCGCACCGGGAAGGCGCGGACTACCGGGCCGACGGTCAGCGGTTCGCCGGTCTCAAGCTCGCGCCTGCCGTGCACGGCGTGAGCCTGCTCGACGACCGCACGCTCGCGGTGGTGGCCCAGGCGCAGCGGTTCGGCCACGCGACTTATTTGCACTGCCTGCCCAAACCGGGGTTCGGGGTCCGCGACCTGGTCGCGCTCGCCGCCGAGTTCCCCACCGGCCACTTCGTGCTCGGCCACGCCGGGGTCGGCGATCTCGATCTGCACGGTATCGACCTGATCAAACCGGTGGACACCATCCTGTTCGAAACATCGGGCGGTTACACCGCCGTGGTCGATGCCGCCATCAACCGGCTCGGCGCGGATCGCGTGGTCTTCGGCACCGAGTACCCGCTGCAGCACCCGAGTGTCGAACTCGCGAAGTACCGCGCGCTGGCGCTGCCCGACCACCAATGGCACAAGGTGGCGTGGCACAACGCCCGGCGACTCATCGGGGAGCGAGACTCTTGAGAACCACACCAGCCGAATTCCCCGCCATCGGGCAGTGGGATTCGATCGCCGAACTCTACGAGTTCCAGGACAAGTGCCTGCCGGAAGCACTGGAGATGGCGCTGCGCGCCCCCTTCCACCGCGGCAGGCTCGCCGCGCGGCGGTTGCCCCGTTCGGCGTCGGAACTGGGCGCCCTGCCGCTGACCACGAAACAGGACCTCCGGGAGAACTACCCGTGGGGGATGCTCGCGACCGGCAAGGACGAACTGGCCACGTACCACGAATCCAGTGGGACCTCCGGCGAACCGACGCCTTCGTACTTCACCGAAGCCGACTGGCACGACGTCGTCACCCGGTTCGTGCGCGGCGCCATCGACCTTTCGCCGTCGGACACGGTCATGGTGCGCACGCCGTATGCCATGCTCACCACGGCGCACCAGGCCCATCAGGCCGCCAGGTGGTGCGGGGCGACTGTGATCCCGGCGGACAACCGGTCGTTGGTGATGCCGTACTCGCGCGTCATCAAGGTCTTGCACGATCTGGCCGTTTCGGTCGCGTGGTGCCTGCCGAGCGAGTGCTTGCTCTGGGCCGCGGCCGCGCGGGCAGCCGGGTTGCGCCCCGAGCGCGACTTTCCCGCACTGCGCGGGTTCCTGGTCGCGGGCGAACCGCTGACCGGGGAACGGCGTGAACGGATCGCCCGGCTCTGGGGCGGCGTACCGGTGTGGCAGGACTACGGATCGACCGAGACGGGCAGCCTGGCCGGAGAATGCCCGGCAGGCCGGTTGCACCTGTGGGCCGACCGGTTCGTCGCCGAGGTGCGCGATCCGGAGACCGGCGCCTGTTCCCGTGAGGGCGTCGGAACTCTGGTCATCACCACGCTGTTCCGCCGGGCCATGCCGCTTGTCCGGTACGACATCGAGGACTGGGTCCGGATCACGTCCGGCGAATGCCCCTGTCACTGGCAGCTGCCGACCATCGAGGTCCTCGGCAGACACGCGGCGGGCGTTCCGGTCGGTGGCGTGCGAGTCACGCAGCACCAGGTCGAACAGGTGGTTTTCGGTCTGCCGGAACGGTTCGGCGTGCTGTTCTGGCGCGCCCGAGCCCGCCGGGACCTGCTTGAGGTCGAGATCGAGGTCGACACGGACCTCCGCGCCGCCGCCTGCGCCGAGCTGATCGCCGCGATCCGCTCCCGGATCGGGGTGGACTGCGCTGTGCGCGGCGTGCCACCGGGCACGCTGGTACCGCGGGAAACCCTCACCGGCGGCCGCGAGTTCGTCAAACCCAGGAATCTCTTCGCCGAGGACGAAGACTGGCACAAGGCGGTGATCTACTACTGATGAGCGTTCCGCCGCCGATGCGATCACCAGATCTCGGCCGTCAGCTCAGGGCCGCGATGCGCGGTGTGCCCGCCCCCGTCGCGCTGGTGACGGTGGGGCCCCCGACCCGCGCCTGCGCGATGACGGTCAACTCCGTGGTGTCGGCATCCCTTGACCCCGCGTTGCTCATGCTGAGCGTGCACGCCGACGCCAGGGTCAAGCCACACCTGTTCGCCGAGGGCCGGTTCGGCGTGAGCTTCCTCGCGGCGGAGCAGCGATGGCTCTCCGAAACGTTCGCGAGCGCCCGGCGCCCGACCGGACCGGATGTCGTCCGGTTGCTCGGGGGCAGGTGCACCACAGCCGGTGTGCCGCTGGTCGACGGCGCCCTGTCGACCATCGAATGCCGTCTTGTCGCCGACTACCCGGCAGGTGATCACCGCGTGCTGCTCGGCGAGGTGATCCAGGTGCTGCGCGATTCGGCGGACCGGACACCGCTGGTCTTTCACCGGAGTACGTACACGACGGTCGCGGCGACCGAGGTCGGGCGCCGGACAACAGGAAGGAGCATCGCCATGTCGGGACGGTCCGAGACCACCGATGTCTGCGTCGTCGGCGGCGGACCGGCGGGTCTGCTGTTCGCCCTGCTCGCGGCCAGGCGGGGCCGTTCGGTGCTGCTCCTGGAAAAGCGGGCGGACCTGGGCGGCGGCCCGCCGCTTTCGCCGTTCCTGCACCCACCGACCCTCCAGGTGTTCGAGCGGGCCGGTCTGCTCGACCGGCTGGCCGCGGGCGGGCAGCGGATCACCGGTGTGTCGGAGCACGGCCCGGACGGTGTCACTTCGGCCTGGAAGTACGGCGAGGTGCCAGGTTGCGCGTTTCCGTACGCACTGAGCGTGCCGCTCGCGCATCTGAGCAGGACGCTGCTCGACGCGTTGTCGGCCGAACCCCGCGTCACCGTTCGCACCGGTGTGACCGTGCGCGAGCTGGTGCCCGACGACAGCGGCAGTTACGCGATCCGCGCCGAGGACGACTCGGAGTTCGACGTCACGGCCGGGTTCATCGTCGCGTCGGACGGGAAGTTCTCCGCACTGCGGAAGATGGCGGGAATCGAATCGGACGTCTTCGAGTTCGACCGTCCACTGTTGCAGTTCCTCGCCCCCCGCGGCGAAGAGCCTGCCCCGCGGATGCGGGTCTACCGGTACGGCGAGAACAGCGCGTGGACGATGCCGATCGCAGGCGACGAGCAGGTGGTCCTCTGGCTGGCGGACGAAGACGAGCTCGCCAGGCATCGTGAGGCGGACGTGCGCGAACTCGCGGACAAGGTCGCCGCGGCGATTCCCGACCTGACCTGGGTGATGGACCGGATCACCGGCTGGGACCAGGTCACGGAGGTCCGGCACCAGGTGGTGCAGCCGCATGCCTGGCATCGGGAGAACGTGGTCCTGCTCGGCGACAGCGCACACGGTGTGCATTCGCTCGGCGGCCAGGGCCTGAACATGTCACTGCAGGACGCGGTCCTGCTCGCCGAGGTGCTCGACGAGGCGGCGCGGGATCGGGGAAGACTCGGCGAGTACGAGGCCGTGCGCAAGCCGTTCGTGGAGAGCTTCCAGCGGCTGCAGATGAGTCTGCCCGCACTGTCGTCGCGGCCGAGGGCGCTGGTGTCCGGTGACGATCCGCCGCCGTCGCTCGTCGACGTCATGGCGCTGGGCCAGGAGGAACTGCGACCGTTGTTCGCCCGGCGCTCGACGGCCGACCGGTGAGCCGGGCGAGCGGCGCGACCACGAACTACCTGGGTCGCATCGGATGCGCCCAGCTCACCACGCCCGATCCGGAGTCCTTGCGGACTCTGCAGCACCGGCACCTGCGCGCGATCCCGTTCGAGAACCTGAACGTGCTGTGCGGAGCCCCGATCACCACGGCCGCCCGTCCGGTCAGGGAAAAGCTCGTCGACCAGGCCCGCGGCGGTCTGTGCTTCGAGCTCAACTCCGCCTTCGCGCACCTGCTGGCGGACCTCGGCTACCACGTCGCCCTGATCGAGGCCGACATCGCGTTCCGGGGAGGTTTCGTCGACGGCATCGGGCATCCGCTGCTGCTGGTGACCGTGGCGTCGGAGCAGTGGCTGGTCGATGTCGGCTTCGGCGGGCTGTCCTACCTCGAACCCTTGCGCTGGAACGCGACGCGACCGCAGCGGCAGCACGGGCAGACCTTTCACATCGAGCGGGTGGGCGACCACCGGGTCATCCACCGCGAGGATGCCGGCGGTGCGGTCACGCCGATGTTCCGCACCGCGGCCGAACCGCCGGAACGGTCCTGGCAGGACTTCGACGAGGCCATGGAATTCCACCGGACTTCGCCGGATTCACCGTTCACCAGAAAACTCATCTGCTCGCGGGCGACCGGCGACGGGCAGGTGGTGCTGGCAGGCGGGCGGCTGACCGTGCTCAGGAACGGGACGACCACCGAAACCCAGCTGAGCGCCGACTCCCCGGTGTACGGCGCGGCGGTTGCCTGGATCCTGCACGGCATCGGAGACTTCACCACGGCCTTCGACCTCGGCACAACCCGGAGTTCGACGCCGTCCATACTCGACCAGCAGGCGTCATGACACCCTTTGTGTCAACCCCAAGGCCCAACGCAGGCCACGTGGCACCCAACCGCACCTCAGGGGAACGTGGCGCGAACCAGCCACCGGTACGCACCGAACTGAACGGTGCCGGCCCAAGGTGACCAAGCGTCGAAATCTCGGGGAGGCGGAACTGTCATGACCGAAGCGCGTCGACAGTCCACACCGGATACCGGAGGCTCGCCGAACCCGATTCGGTCCACCCGGCGCACCATCGCCAGGGCGGTCGGCGGCTACGTCGGGCTGGTCGTCGTCCCGGGAATACTCGCGGTCGTCGCGATCCGGCTGTGGGGCGGCGCGGGGCCGGTGGCCGGACAGGCGGCGAACGCCGAACCCGACCCGCAGTCGTGGCTGTACCGTCTCCTGCTCGCCGTCGCGGTGATCGTGCTCGCCTCGCAGCTGATCGGTGCCGTCGCGGTACGGCTCGGCCAGCCGAAGGTGATCGGCGAGATGGCGGCGGGGATCCTGCTCGGGCCGACGATTCTCGGTGCGACGGCGCCGGATGTGCAGCGCTGGTTGTTCCCGGCTGAGGTCATTCCGCCGCTCGAGGTGCTGGCGAACTTCGGCGTCATCTTCTTCATGTTCTTCGTCGGGCTCGAACTGCCCTTGGACGCGATGCGCCGGAGACGGTCGGCCGCGGTCGTTCTCGGGCACGCGGGCATCGCGATTCCCTTTCTCGCCGGGGTCGTCCTCGGCGTCACCGTGCTCGACCGCTTCCGCCCGGACGGCGTCCACCCGGTGGTGTTCGCGCCTTTCTGCGGGCTGGCGCTGAGTATCACCGCTTTCCCTGTGCTGGCGAGGATCCTCGCCGAGCGAGGGCTGCACCGGACACCGATCGGCGCACTGGGACTGGCCTGCGCGGGCATCGGTGATCTCACCGCGTGGTGCCTGCTGACCGTGATCATCGCCGAGCGGCGCAGCGGCTCAGCCGCCGACGTCGTCGTCACCGTGGTGCTGGCACTGGCCTTCGCCCTGCTGATGACCCTGGTCGTGCGACCGGGCCTGGCCCGGTTCCTCGCCCGCGACCGGGCGGCAGCGGGCACCGTCGCCGCGATAACGCTGCTCGCCCTGCTGTTGCTTTCCGCGTGGGCTACCGAACTGATCGGTGTGCACGCCATTTTCGGCGCCTTCGTCGCCGGCCTTGTCATGCCGCGGGACTCGCCGGTGGTGCGGGAGTTCGCCGACCGACTCGAGGGGTTGACGATCTGGCTGCTGCTGCCCCTGTTCTTCGCCACCGTGGGGCTGAAGACGTCGTTCGGCGCCATCGGCGGGGCGGGCATCTGGTTGATCGCGCTCGCGGTGGTCGTGGTGGCCATGACGACCAAGATGGGCAGCATCGCCGCGGGCGGCCGGTTCCTCGGCATGGACCGGCACGATTCGGCGAGCCTCGCGGTGATGATGAACTGCCGGGGGCTGACCGAGATCGTCGTCCTGAACATCGGGCTCTCCCTGCACATCATCGACGCCGACCTGTTCGCTGTGCTCGTGCTGATGGCGCTGGTGACCACCGCGTTGACCGGACCGTTGCTCGGATTGCTGTGGCGCGACGGAAAACCGCGTGGTCGTCTGGCCCCGCACCGGACCGACCACGGCATTCGGCCATGACACCCAAGACCCCAACGCAGGCCACGTGGCACCCAACCGCACCTCAGGGGAACGTGACGCAAACCAACCACCAGTACGCACCAAACCGAACGGTGCCAACCCAAGGTGACCAAGCGCCGAAATCCCGGGGTGGCGGAACAGCCAACCAGGTTGACCTTGACGCTAGCGTCAAGGTTCTACCGTCGAAAACATGACGAACCCACCCGACGACCACGCACCCGCGTCCCGGTGGCTGCCGCCGTGGCTGCTGTGCCTGGTCGTGCTCACCTTCGCCATCGGCACAGACGATTTCGTCATCGCGGGCGTGCTCCGCGAGATCGCGGACGACCTGCACGTGTCGGAGGCGAGCGCCGGGCAGTTGGTGACGGTGTTCTCGGTGACCTACGCGATCTCCGCCCCGATCGCCGCCGTGCTGACCTCTCGGCTGCCGCGCAAGCCGGTGCTGGTCTTCGGCATGATCGTCTTCGCGCTGATGAACCTCGGCGCGGCACTGGCCCCCAGCTACGGGGTGCTGATGGTCTTCCGGGTGCTCGCCGCGATCGCCGCGTCGCTGATGACGCCTGCCGCCTTCGCCACGGCGGCCACCCTGGCGCCACCGGGCCGGGCAGGCAGGTACATGGGCACGGTGGCCACCGGTCTCACGTTCGCGCTCGTGGTCGGCGTCCCGGTCGGCACCTGGCTGGGTGGCGAGTTCGGCTGGCGGTCGACGATGGTCTACGTGATCGGCCTCGCCTGCCTTGTCGCGATCGGACTGGCCGCCTTCATGCCCAAGCTGCCCGGCGCCGCACCGCAGCCGTTGCGGCAGCGGCTGGCACCGCTGCGCAGGCTCCCGGTCCTCGGCGCACTGCTCGCCGTCACCGCGGGCGGCGCGAGCGGGCTCATGGCGCTGGTGTACATCTCGCCGATCGCCGCCTCGCTGTCGAACGCGGACTCCACCCAACTGTCCGTGCTGATCGCGGCAGGGGGTATCGCCGGGATCGCAGGCGCTGTTCTCGGCGGCAAGGGCGCCGACCGACTCGGCCCCGAGCGAACGCTCATCATCGCGCTCAGCGGCCAGGTCGCCGCGACCGCGTTGCTCGCCGTGATCGGCTGGACCTGGGAGGCGCAGGTACCGATCATCCTCGTTGGCATATTGTATGCAGGATGGGCCATCGGTGGCTGGGCCATCAATTCACCCAGTCAGCTGAGGTTGTTGAAGGTCTCCGGCGACGCCGGGAACGAGGCGGTCGCGCTGAACACCAGCGCCCTGTACATCGGAATCGCGATCGCGGGCCTGGTCGGCGGGCTCGCACTCGAATGGCGCGGCGGCACCGGCGTGTTGACGGCCAGCGCTGTCTTGGGGATCGTGTCCCTTGTGGTGTACATGTTCTCATTCTGGGCAGGGCGCCGGGGCACTGCGGAGTCCGCGGCCAATTCCCACCCCGTGAAAGAGAGCGCGTCGGACCACACGTGACACGAGGAGGGTCGATGCGAATAGGTGAACTCGCGCGCCAAACAGGCACAACAACCCGGGCGTTGCGGTACTACGAACAGCAAGGCCTGATCGCACCGGGACGCGGCAACAACGGATATCGCAGCTACGACCGCGACGCCGTGACCCAGGTGCACAATGTGCGGATGCTGCTCGCCGCCGGACTCACCTCCGAGGACATCCGGCAGTTGGGGGCCTGCCTGAACAAGGACCTGACGGTCGCACCGGTCTGCCAGGGTGTTCTCGATCTCTACCAGAACCGGCTCGCGGCCGTGGAAGAACGAATCGCCACGCTGGTCGACGTGCGGGACAGGCTGCGGTCCCAACTCGCGGCCTCCCGCGGCCAGCAGGCGGCAAACCTCGAACAAGTCGTCTGAGCCAGTCCGCCGCGCGCGATATCTCGGCAAGAAGGAAACGATATCGCATCCCCGCATACTGCGGATATGCGGAATACGACGGCTGGCCGCAAGGTTCGGCTTTGTGCGGCGACACTGGCATTGTTGTTCTTGCCGGTGTCGGCGTACTCGGCTGAGGCCGGCGCGAATACGCCGACCGGTAGACCGGCATGGACGAGCACATGGGCCGCCGCCGCCCAGCAGCCCGCCAGCGGGCTTTTCCACCCGAACTGGTCGCTTCGGGGATTCAGCGACAACAGTGTGCGCCAGGTGATCCGGACCAGCACGGGCGGCAGCGACACGAGAATCCGGCTGGCCAACATCTACACCGGAAAACCGTTGACCGTGTCCGCCGCCAGCATCGGCGAAGCGGCGACCGGCGCGGCGGTCGTACCGGGCTCCACCCGCGAGATCACCTTTTCCGGACGCCGCGACGTGGTCATTCCGCCAGGACGGCAGGTGACCAGCGACCCGATCGGGCTGCCTGCCGCCGCGATGAGCAGGCTGGCGATCACCTTGTACTTCCGGCGACCGACCGGCCCGGTCGATCTGCACGCGGAATCGTCGGCGACCAGCTACCTGGCGAGCGGAGACCAACGGTCCGACGAGAGCGGCGCGACGTTCGGCGAGACGACCATGTCCTGGTACCTGCTGGCCGCGGTCGAGACGCGGCGGGCGCCGGGCAAGCCGAACGGCGGGATAGTCGCGTTCGGTGATTCCATCACCGACGGCGTCCAATCCACTGTGGACGCGGACAACCGGTACCCGGACCAACTGGCCGAACGGCTGGCGTCGTCGAGAACCACGCGGCCGGTGCTGAACTCGGGTATCGGCGGAAACCGGGTGGTGCGCGACTCGTCCTGTTTCGGGGAGAAAGCCACCAGCAGGCTGGCCAGGGACGTGCTGGCGCACGACGGCGTCCGCACGGCCATCGTCCAGGAAGGCATCAACGACATCGGACACAGCGAGTTCCCCTTCCCGCCGTGCATCATGCCGGGCCCGCCGGTGACGGCGGACCAGCTGATCGACCGTCATCGGAAGATCGTCGGCACACTGCGCGCGAACGGGATCAGGGTGCTCGGCGGAACCCTGCTGCCGTACCAGGGATCCTTCTACTACACCGAAGCAGGCGATCGCGTCCGGCACGAGTTCAACCACTGGATGCGAACAAGCGGCGCGTACGACGCCGTGATCGATTTCGATGCCGCGCTCGCCGATCCAGCCAATCGCGACCGGCTCGACCCCCGCTACGACAGCGGCGACAGGCTCCACCCCAATGACGCCGGATACCAGGCGATGGCCGATGCGATCGACCTCGACCTGCTGTGACCGGGAGGTACTGCCTCGTGACCGCAACGAGTGAGCGGAACGGCCAGATCCTGGTGCACAAGTACGGCGGCAGCTCGCTGGCCACCACCCGGCACGTGCGTGCCGTCGCGGAACGGGTCGGCGCGGCGCACCGGGCAGGCGCCCAGCTGATCGTGGTCGTTTCCGCACAGGGGAATCGCACCGACGAGCTGTACCGGGCCGCGACCGAACTGGCACCTTCGCCACCCGGACGCGAACTGGACCAACTGCTGGCCACCGGCGAGACGGCGTCCGCCGCGCTGATGTCCATGGCACTGTGGCAACACGGCGTTCCGGCGGTGGCGCTGACCGGTGCGCACAGCGGCATCCTCGCCACCGGCCCGCACGGCGCCGGTGTCATCGTCGCGGTCGACACCGAGCCCGCGATCCGGCACGCTCGCAGCGGCCATGTCGTGGTGGTGCCGGGTTTTCAGGGCCTCAACGAGGCGGGCGACGTCATCACCCTCGGCCGGGGCGGGTCGGACACCACCGCGGTGGCCATCGCCGCGGAGCTCGGCGCGGGCCGCTGCGAGATCCACACCGACGTCGACGGGGTGTTCACCGCCGATCCGCGGGTGGTGCCGTCCGCCGAGGTCATGCCTGTCGTCCCGGTCGACGTGATGATGGAGATGGCGTTCGCAGGCGCCAAGGTGATGCATTCCCGGGCGGTCGAGATCGCGGCGATGCACGACATCGACATACATGTCAGGAACTCCGGCTCGACTGCGGCCGGAACGGTGATCACCGGAAGAAATGGCGGCGCTATGCTGGAATCCGAAGCGGCCGTGGTGGCCGTGGTGCACGATGCCGACCGCGTGCGTGTCACGCTGCGTTCCATCGGTCCTGGCGAGGAGATCGCGGCGGGTGTCTTCCAGCTCCTCGCCAAGCATTCCGTGCCCGCGGACGTCGAGATGTTCCCGGAACGCTCGGCGGCGGGATCGCGCGTGGAGATGGCATTGGGTTCGGCCGATGCCCGCCGCGTCCGGCAGGCCATGACGGAGTTCGCCCACGAACGGCGCGGACGGCTGGAGTTCGACGACTCCGTCGGCATGGTGTCCGTCGTCGGGAACGGACTGCTGAACCGCCCGGAGTACACCTCGCGCATGCTCCGCGCGCTCGGCGCGAACGGGATCTCCGCGAGCTCGATCTCGACGTCGCAACTGAAGATCTCGCTCACGATCCCGGCCGCCGAGGTCGTGCTCGCGACGAAGACGCTGCACGACGAGTTCGAACTCGGCGGCCAGCGGACCAAACGACAACTGGCGCGGCCGTGACCATCTTCGGCGATGTCGCGGGCAGCCATCGTGCCCACCTCCCGCAAGGAGAAACCGCATGGCGATGAACGCCGTCACCGCTTACGCCGCGCCTGCGGCGAAAGCACCGCTCGCGCTGACCACCGTGCCCCTCCGGCCGGTTGGCGACCACGACGTCCTGATCGAGGTCAGGTTCTGCGGGATCTGCCACACCGACGTCCACCAGGTCCGCGCCGACTGGGGAAACGCGATCTTCCCGATGGTGCCCGGACACGAGATCACCGGGGTGGTCGCGGCCGCGGGTTCGGCGACGACGCGCCATGCCGTCGGCGACCGCGTAGGTGTCGGCTGTTTCGTCGACACCTGCCGTACGTGCACGAACTGCGTCGCTGGGCAGGAGCAGTACTGCGGGGATCAGGTCGCGACGTACAACGCCGTCGACGCGGACGGGCGGCCGACCTACGGCGGCTACAGCACACACGTGGTTGTCGACGAGAACTACGTGGTACGCATCCCGCCGGCCATCGACCTCGCTGAGGCGGCGCCGCTGCTGTGTGCCGGGGTCAGCATGTACTCACCCCTGGTGCGGTGGAAAGTGGGCGTCGGTACCCGGGTGGGCATCGTCGGTCTCGGCGGCCTGGGACACCTCGGAGTGCGCATCGCCGCGGCGATGGGCGCCGAGGTGACCGCGCTGAGCCGCGGCGCCGGAAAACGGGACGACGCTCTGCGCTTCGGCGCGGACCACTTCCACACCACCGACACCGACCGCGCCTTCGACGAACTGCGTGGCCGTCTCGACCTGGTCGTCAACACCGTCAGCGCCGACCTCGACCTGGACCGCTATCTCGGCGTGCTCGATCTCGACGGAACTTTCGTCAACGTCGGAGTGCCGGAGCGGCCCCTGTCGTTTTCCGCGTTCGCATTGATGGTCGGTCGCAAACGGGTCGCGGGATCGCTCATGGGCAGCATTCGGGAGACGCAGGAACTGCTCGACTTCTGCGCCGCGCACGGATTCGGCGCGGAGATCGAAGTCGTCCCGGCGGAACAGATCAACGAAGCGCTTCGCCGATTGTCCGATGGCGACGTTCGCTACCGTTTCGTCGTCGAAGCCGCAACGATTGGATCGGGCCAATAGTGGTCACGAACGATCTCCCTTGACCCTGCCCTCGGCGTTCGGGAAGACTGATGTCGAGTCTGGCTGGTCCGGATGGGCCAAGGGGGGACTGTGAGATCGTCACACTTGCGACGACGCTGCCGACGACTGGTCCGTGCTCTGCGAATGGACCAGCCGATGTCGGTTGCCGTTCTCTGCCGCGGCATAGCCGAACACCGGGGCAGGCCGCTGCACGTTCGTACCTTCCCGAAAGAGGCAGCCTGTTTGGACATCTGCGGCACCTGGATCGCCACCAGCCAGGCGGACTACATTTTCGTGGAGAGGTGCACGAGCCGCATTCATCGTGATCACATCGTCTTGCACGAGATCGGCCACATGATCTGCGACCACCGGCTGGCGGTGCTCGGGCCGGACCCGTCGAAGCTCGATTCGCTGTTCGAGGACCTGGATCCGGAGACGGTCCAGCGCGTGCTCGGCCGGACCGACTACTCGGTGACCCAGGAACGGGAAGCCGAGCAGGTGGCCGGCCTGTTCGTCGAGGAAATGGCGAGAATCCCCGGCCCGCGGATCGCGACCGGCCAACTGGCTCGTGCCGAGCAGGCTCTCGGCATCGGATGACCGACCGCGATCCGATATCGCTGCTGGCACCGCTGGAAACCGTCGCAGTCACCCTGATGTGGCTGATCATGGTGCTGCGGGCGCCCGGCGCGATCAGGTCGGGACGACAGCGCTCCCTCTGGCTCGCGGTCGGTCTGGCGGCGACAGCCATGACGTTGCAGCTCGACGCTGTCTCCGCCGCTGCCGAGCGATTGTTCGGGCCGACGCATCTGATCGACCTGGGCCGGGAGATCATCGGGCTGTGTGCCGCCACCGCCGTGTTCACCTTCGTGATCACCGTGACCGGTCGTCGCGCGTACGCGCGTTTCTCCATTGGTCTGGCAGTGGTCCTCGCCGCCGTTCTTGTGGTGATCGACTTCAGGTCGGGGAGTCACGCACGGCACAAGGTGCCCGCTGATTCCGGACTCGATCCGGAGCCGACAGTCGCGTATTGGCTGCTCCTGCTCCTGTATCACATCGCCGCGAGCGTGTCGTGCGCTTTCGTTTGCTGGCGCACCAGCCGCTCGGCGAAGAGCAGGTCGTTGCGCGCGGCGTTGTTGATGTTCTGTTTCGGGAGCGTGACAGCTTCGGCTCTCATGTCGTCCTCGATTCTGCACCTCATGACCCGGTGGACCTGGATTCCACCGCTTTACCCCGCGATCTGCGCGACAGAGGCGCTGTTTCTGACGGCGGGCGCGGCCGTGCCGATAGCGGCGGACCTCCGACGCAGGTGGGAGGACATCCGCACGCTCCACCGGCTGACTCCGTTGTGGCACGAGTTGGTGACAACCGTTCCGGAGATCGTTCTCGACCCGGTTCGGGGGCCTCTCGCAGATCTGGCCGGGTCCATGAGGAGCACGCGCCGGAAACTGTATCGTCGCGTCGTCGAGATCCGTGACGGAATGCTGGCGGTGAGCCCTTACGTGTCCGTTGATTCGGCCCGGGGGCTGAATCGGCACGTGCGCCACGCGGAATTGCTGGGGGTCACTTCGGCGGCCGTGGCCGTGGCCTGCTGGGTCCGGCTGGGCTGCCAGGAGAAGCGCGCGAACGCGGAACCGACCACACCGCAGGCGGAACTGTCCGCGGTCGGCGGGCACGACCTGGCGAGCGAAATCCGGTTCTTGCTGGAGGTCGCGCAGGTGTGGCAGTCGGACCTGGTTTCCGCGGAGGTGGAAGCCTGGCGGGAGAAGTGCGCGGGCAACGAGGTCGGGGTGTGACCGTCGGACGGTGGCGGTGCTGCCCGGTTCCGGGCTCGGGAGCTATCCGACCGGCGGTTCGTCCTCGCGCCCGGCGCGGCGTCGCGACTGGGCAGGCGGCGGGTTTTCGAGCTCACGCACGGTATCGATCATCGAGATGAGCGCCTCGCGGGCCCTGGCCGACAGCTCACCCGCGCGTACCGCGATGGTCGACACGGTGCTGTCGGCCATCGCCGTCAGCAGTTCGAGTTGTCGATCGACCTTCGCGGCGTACTCGTCATCGAAGAAGTAGACAGGGGCGACGCCGAAGAATCGCGCGAGGCCTTCCAGGTGCTTGATGGTCGGATTGTCCCGTTTGCCTTTGCGCAGCTGCCAGATGTAGGTGTGCGATATGTCGACACCGTTTTTCCTGATCGCCGAGGCGACCTCCTCGTAGGAGTACTCGCGACCGTCGGTCGGCCGAACCGTGCGGAAGAGGTGGTCCAGTTTTTCCGACAGCGTTCGGTTCGCTGAAACCTCGGCCACGGCAGCCGCCTACTCTCGGATGTGCGGAAATTTACGTCAGCAGTGTACTCCCTCAACACCCGCTGACGCGAGTCGGCTTCTGAACACCCGCCGCGCGTGGATCAGGTCGAACGCCGATTCGGGCAGCGGATCGGCGACCACGTCGTGCCGGAGCACCTCGCGGATTCCGGGTTGTCGTTGCCGAAGAGGCACTGCCCTTGAATGTCCATAGTGAATGACGCACAAACTGTTCGGCCGTAACGGATGGCGCGCCGATGATCGGGGGCCGCGCTGCGCACAGCATCCGGAACACCGCGACAGCCTGTCCAGCGACTTCAGCGACGCCTGAAACCACCCGGTTGCCGAGCTTGACCTTAACCATTGTTCAGGTTTTAGCGTGGGTCAGCATGAACACGGACACCGCGTCGCGGGCCGGACGCAGGCAGTGGGCCGGGCTGGCCGTGCTGGTCCTGCCCACCCTGCTCGCGTCGCTCGAACTGACCCTGCCCAACCTCGCGTTGCCCGCGATCTCGCAGGACCTTTCGCCGTCCGCCGCCCAATCGCTGTGGATCGTCGACATCTACGGGTTCCTGCTCGCCGGTTCGCTGATCACGATGGGCACGCTCGGCGACCGGATCGGCCGCCGCCGGATGCTGCTGATCGGGTCCGCCGCGTTCGGCCTGGCCTCCGTCCTCGCGGCGTACTCGGTGAACGCCGAGATGCTGATCGCGACGCGGGCACTGCTCGGGATAGCCGGTGCGACGTTGATGCCGTCGTCGTTGTCCCTCGCCGCCACGATCTTCCGTGATCCGAGGCAGCGGACGGTGGCGATCGGGATCATCATCGCCTGCGTCGCCGGGGGCACGGCGATCGGGCCGCTGCTGGGCGGCTGGATCCTCCAGCACTTCCGCTGGGGCGCGGTGTTCCTGATCGCCGTGCCGGTCACCGCGGTCTTCCTCGTCATCGGGCCGCTGCTGCTGCCGGAACACCGGGAGACCAGAGCCAGGAAGATGGACCCGCTCAGCGCTGTCATGTCCGTTGTCGCGGTGCTCACGGTGATCTACGGCCTCAAGAGCTTCGCCGAGCACGGGCTGGGTGTGGCCGGTGTCGTGTCCATTGTGGTCGGTCTGACCGTCGCGGTTCTGTTCGTGTGGCGGCAGCGCACGCTGGCCCATCCGCTGATGGACCTCCGGCTGTTCCGGTCGCCGTCGTTCAGCGTGTCGCTGGCGACGCTGCTGTTCGGCGTGTTCGTCCTGTTCGGAGTGAACTTCTACCTGGCGCAGTACCTCCAACTCGTGTTCGGCCTGTCGCCGCTGCACGCCGGACTGTGGACGGCACCGGCGGCGTGCGGGGTCATCGTGGGGTCGACGCTCGCGCCGGTACTCGTGCGCCGCGTCCCGCCCGGAATGGTGGTCGGCACCGGTCTTCTGCTGTCCGCCGCGGGGTTCCTCGTCCTCACCCAGGTCACCCCGGCAGGGGGGCTACCGGTTCTGGTGATCGGTTCCGTCGTCGTCTCGGCCGGGCTCGGCCCGATGATGACGCTCACCACCGACATGGTGGTCGGCTCAGCGCCGGCTGACCGGGCCGGCGAGGCGTCCGCGTTGTCCGAGACAGCACCCGAACTCGGCGGGGCACTCGGCATCGCGGTGCTCGGCAGCGTCGGCACCGCGATCTACAGTGGAATGGACATCCCGCCCGGTGTTCCCGCCGAAGCAGCGGAAACCGCACGCAGCACACTCAGCGGCGCCATATCCGTCGCGGCACAGTCACCAGCGCCGATCGGCGTCGAGTTGCTCGCCGCGGCACGCGCCGCGTTCACCGAGGGCCTGCACCTGATCGCGGGGATCAGCACCGCCGTGCTGGTCATCACCGCCGCGCTCTTCGCCCTGCTGGTCCGCCGGTCGTGAAGCCACCGGCCTGGCACCTGTCCGAGCTGACCGTCGGCCAGCTGTCGGCACGCAGCGGCGTTCCGGTGTCAGCGTTGCACTTCTACGAACGCCAGCACCTGATCACCAGCAGGCGGACACCGGGAAACCAACGCAGATACCCTCGGGAAGCCCTGCGCCGCGTGGCCTTCATCCAGATCGCCCAACGCGTGGGCATCCCACTGGCCGAGATCCGGGAGTGCTTCGCGACACTGCCGGACAACCGGGTCCCGAACCGCAAGGACTGGGAACGGCTCTCCACGCTGTGGCGGGCCCAACTCGACCAACGCATCCACTACCTCACCCAACTGCGGGACAAGTTCGCCGACTGCGTGGGCTGCGGCTGCCTGTCGATCGACCGGTGCGTGCTTGTCAACAAGGACGACAAGCTCGGCGAGTCGGGGATCGGCCCTCGCCGCCTGCTGCGGCCGGTCCGCGACGACTCGACGTAGTCGCCAGCTGGAAAGATCGCAGTGTGCGCGATGAACGGACCGAGATCCTGCTCCCCGAACCGGCTCAGGCGTTGGGCGCGTTGCTGGACGTGCCCGTGCCCGATCTGGCGACCGACGGCCTGCCGCTGCTGTGGCACTGGTTCTACCTGCTTGACCGACCGGCGCAGGCCGATCTCGGGCCGGACGGCCATCCGGTGCGCGACACCGTCCCCGCCCCGCCCGGCCCGGGACGTCGCCGGATGTGGGCCGGTGGCCGGGTCCGCACCCACGGTCCGCTGCGCTGTGGCCTGCCCGCCACGAAACGAACCACAGTCGCGTCGACACAGGACAAGCAAGGACGAACCGGGCCGCTGACGTTCGTCGTCGTCGAGCACGTGGTCAGCCAGGCGGGCTCGGTGGTGGTCGAGGAACGGCAGGACATCGTCTACCGCGACGCCGGTTCCCAGCTCACGGTCGCCGACGACGGCCCGGTGCTGCCGGTCGCCGAGGACGAGTGGCCGGTCGAGATCTCGCCGACGCTGCTGTTCCGGTTCTCCGCGTTGACCTACAACGCGCACCGCATCCACTATGACCGGGATTACTGCCGTGACGTCGAGGGCTATCCCGGGCTGCTCACCCACGGCCCGTTGCAGGCGCTCGCCATGGCCGAGGCCGCGCGTGGTCACCGGGATGATCCGCGGGGTGACTTCGAATACCGGCTGACCTCTCCCCTGTTCGACCACCAGGGCATGGTGGTTCGTGCCGTCCCCGGGCCGGACGGCATCACCACGTCCGTGCGCGACCGGCACGGGCGGCAGACCGCCGCGGGGACCCTCCGCCCCTGGTAGGCGGCTGTCTGCGGCATGTCAGGCACCGTGTCAGGACCGTGGCTGTTCGCTGTCAGGACGGCGGGCGAATCTCATTCCCGTCACCAGGTCGCCCCACCACGGGGGACCGAACGAACAGCCAGGAGAACACGATGCAGAAGTTCGACACCGCCGCCCCGATCGCCGCCGTCCTGGACATCCCCGCCGGTCGCGTCCAGTTCATCGCCTCCGACCGGGCCGACACCGTGGTCCAGGTCCAGCCCGCGGACGCGGGCAAGGGCCGTGACGTGAAGGCCGCCGAGCAGACCGAGGTCGACTACGCGGACGGCGTCCTGCGGGTCCGCACCCCCGCCGAGGGCAACCAGTACTTCGGGCGGTCCGGGGCCGTGGCGATCACCGTCGAACTGCCCAGCGGTTCACGGCTCGAGGCCAAGGCGCAGGCTGCCGAGTTCCGCGGCGCCGGTCGCTTCGGCGATGTCGCCATCGAAGGCGGCTACCGGCAGACCAAGGTCGACGAGGCCGCGAGCGTCCGCATCACCGCGGTCGAAGGCGACGTCGAGGTCGGCCACGTGGGCGGTTCCGCGGAGATCAGCACGACCAAGGGCGACATCCGGGTCATCGAGGCCGTGCGGGGCACGGTCGTACTGCGCACCGAGGCCGGTGGTATCACGGTCAACGCCGCCGCCGGGGTCTCGGCGACCCTGGACGCCGGCACCTCCTACGGCCGCGTCAGCAACGCGCTGAAGAACTCCGAAGGTGCCGCCGCCCAGCTCGACATCCACGCGACCACCTCGTACGGCGACATCGTCGCCCGCAGCCACTGAGCCCGTCAGGGTCAGGCCTGCTGGGGCACCCCGGCGGCCTGCATGATGTCCTCACCCGGCAGCTCGATGCCGAAGGCACCGCCGGGGTTGACGATCACCGTGAGACCGGACAGCGCGGGCGCGAGTTCACGACCCGAGGTCTGCATGACTGCCTGCGCGTCCGGCGGCACGTACCCGGGCGACGAGTAGACCGCGAGGAACTCGCGGCCGTTGCCGTCCACGCCGATGCGCAGGCCGCCGTTGCCGTCCGTCTCCAGCAGGAACGGTGCCTCCAGCGAGACCGGCACGATCTCGTGGTGCGGCAGCCACCCGGCCGCCACGTAGCCGAGGACCAGCTCGAAGTCGGTCTGCGGCTCCGGGTAGCCGCGCAGGCGCGGGCTCGGCCGGTAGTCCTCGTTGACGAAGGTCTCGCCGGTGAACTGGCCGTCCGGGCCGACCTTGTACCCGCCGAGCACCACCGGCAGCGGGATGCCCTCGATGAACCTCGGGTCGACGTCCGGGTCCGCGCAGTACACCCAGCCGTTCGGGTTCTGTGCGGCAGCTGCCCGCATGTCGTCGTTGATCGGCGGCAGGCCCGGGTGCCCCGCCTGGGCCACGACCTCTTCGAGGTAGCCCTGCCGGAGGTACTCCTCGATCGGCTTCGGCAGCACGTAGCCCCGGCCGCCTTCCGCGGCCACGACGGACACCACCCGCCACGGGTCACCACTGATCCGGTACCGGTGGTACGGGCGGTTCGCGTACTCCGGGGGCAGGCCACGCTGCTCGAACGGGGTTTCGGCGACGTAGACCAGGTTGCCTTCCTGGCTGCCGTACCGGTCGACCTCGACGTTCTGGATCATCACCGTGCTGACGGCGGCGAACGACTCGACCGGCGGGTCGTCGGACAACACGACCAGCGGCGACTGCCAGGCCGGGATCTCCTCCCCCAGCTCGTACTCCAGGCTGGGCCCGTTCGCGGCCAGCTGCCCCGCCAGGTACACGGCGGCCTGCCGGACGTCGTCGAACAGCACGGCGGTCCGCTCGTCGTGCGACCACTGCACCCGGTACTGGTCGCCGTCCCGGACCAGGCACCACGCGTCGTCCCGTTCGGCGAACACGCTGTAGAACCGGGGGCTGATCCGGTGGGTGAGGATCGCCGCCTCGACCGGACCGAGCGCCTGGTTGGCCTTGTTGTCCACTTCGGACTCGTTCCACGGCCGCCCCATGGCCAGCGCGGACGCGCGGTCCAGCGCGATCCCCGGGACGGACTTCGGCAACTGGTGCCGCACCGACCGGATGTGCTCGACCAACGCCAGTGCGGGCGGAACTCCGTGCTTGTCCAGGTAGTACCAGGCGGCGCTGGACCACACGAACCGGCCGTCGGTGTGGAAACCCATCGGCACCGCGTCCTCGACGCCCGCCAGCTCGTCCCGCGTCTGCCCACGAGCCGACAGCACGAGCCGCGCGGACCGCATGTACTCCAGCACTGCCTGCCGTTCCAGCTGGCTGAGCACCGGCCGGTACCAGGTCGGCAGGCCGGTGTCGTCGCGGCCGTCGAACAGCGGGACCGTCTCGGGCCGCCCAGGCGCGAGCGGCTCCTCGGCGTACGCGCTGCGCCCAGCCTGCTGACTGCGCACGGCGGCGTCGAGAAGCCAGCGCGGGACAGCATCGGCGTTGCGGGGCAGCAACCGCAGTTCGTCGGCGCAGTCCTCGGCGTCGGTCATGAAGCTCAACGGGCTCAACGCGTCGACGTCACGCACCACCGGCGCGTTCGGGGTGAGCTCGAACCTGGCGCGGAACCACACGCCCCGGCCCGGGTGGTAGTCCCGCATCCGCAACCGGTGCAGCCACTGGCTGACCACGGGCGGCGGTGACCAGTGCCGGACTGTGCCGTCGGCCATCGTCACCATGACCGTGACCACCATGCGCGACACCAGCGCCTCGCAGTCGATGCTCACGCCGCTCCAGCCGTCCGGCGCGGCCGCGGCCACGGCGGCGCCCAGCGACGCGAGCAACGCACCTGACGCGGTGTTCGGGTCGCCCTCAGGCGCGGCCTCGGTCGGCAGCGCGGGAAACCACACCGCCACGCGCTCGTCCCGAGCGACCTCACGCACTTGCCGCACGACACTGTCGGGGGGCGCGAGATACCCGGCCAGCGGATCGGCGTCGGCCACGTCGAGCCCGTCGCCGTCCACCGTGTGCAGCGTGAACACGGATTCCAGTTCGGTCAACGACACCTGCTTGACCGCACGCCCGTCCGGCAGCGTGACCAGCTGCCCGTCGACCGGCGTGTCCTGGCTGACGTATCCGGTCCGGTCCGGCCCGTCCTCGACGCCGAAGACGGCGCCACCGCTGACCCCGATGCGCATGCTCACGAGTCGTCTTCCCCCGCTGGATTGTGCACTTCTCTGACAACACCAAGACGCGCGTCGGCGGCGATCGCGCGCACGTCACGCGAAAGCTGGTCGCCGCCCGGATGGGACAGGACAAGCGACCCCGGTCCGGCGGACGGCGTCGATTCGACGTAGTGCGACGTGGTCATGGTTGCTTCGGCGGGAACCGTTGTTCGTGGCCGACCGTCAGACCCGCCGCCGTCGCGGCCGTGTGGATGTCGCGCGCTATGTGGTCCACAGTGGCCAGATCAGGCGGTGTGTCCTGATAGGACAAGCTGAGGTACCAGTCGGTCGCCGACCTGCGGGACAGCATCAGCCGGACGAGGCGGTTCTCGCCCTCGCGCAGGACACGTTCGCCGAAGTACTCCTCGCTGTCGTCGTCGATCCGGCCGCGCTTCCCGATGCCCAACGCGTCACGGAAGCCGTCCAGGGACGCAGCGGTGAACTCGCCTTCCAAGTACGCGCGGTAGAGCACATGTACCTGACCCGCTGCTGAGCGCGTCGGCGGTGGCACAAGGGGCGTACGGAGTTCCGGTGTCGGCCGTGGCCTGAGCCAGTCGCGCTCGAACACCAGGCCGACGCCGGTCGCGGCCGCCGTGATCTCCTCGTGCCACTGGTCGATGGTCTCCTCGGGCGGCCGCTTGCCCTCGTAGCCGATCTCGAAGCGCCACAGGTCGTCGTCGCCGAAGGTGCGCCGCAGACGCAACTGTGCCCGGTACCGGCCGTCGTTGGGCAAGTACCCGATGCCCCACTCCAGTTCGGTGGAATCGTCGACGTCGAAGCTCCACTCGGACTGGAGACCCAGTTGCTGCTGGAGAGTCCGCAGCACGCCCTCGGTCATCGCCCCGCGGAACCACAGGACGAGCAGCCAGTCCTTGTCCGGCAGCGTCTCGGCCCGAGCCCGTTCCGAATACGGGAACGACGGCTGCGTGGCGACCTGTTCGTCGACGATCTCCAGGCCGAGCTCCGCCGCCAGGGGGTACACCTGCTCACGCAGCCCCTGGATCACCCGCTCGTCCGGAGTCAGCCGCACATAGAGGAGACTGAGGAAACAACCCTGTTCGCCCGCGTAGTCCAGTTGGAGGTTCCAGCGCGCACTCGCGTCGCTGCGCAGCACCCGCAAGGCGATGTCCCGCTCAAGCGGATCAAGCGAAGCGCGCCGGGTCATGCCAAGGCGATCGATCAGGGTTCCGACGACCTCGTCGGTCGTCTCCCCGGTGAGCCTGACTGTCCAGGCTTCGCCGACACCCCACTCCGCGATGACGGGAGGCCGACCGGCGTTGTCCCGCCCCACCTCCATGGCCGTCCGCAGCCACGCCATGACCTGTTCGGCCTCGTCCGGATGCACACCGTAGAAGTCCCAGTCGGAGCGGCCCCGCTCGTACTTCCAGAGCTCGTCGTCCCCGAACCAGGTCCCGTCGGGCGCCGCGAAGATCTCGTCGACCCGGCCACCGCGCTCGGTGTCCGGCCGCCGCCGGTAGACCGCGGCCGGGCCGTGCCGTGGCGTGGATTCGACGTAGTACGAAACGAAGTGCGCCATCAGGACTTGCCTTCCTCGAACCGCACGATGCGTTCCACGCCGGGCGGGAGCGGGATCCGGTTGAAGTACTCGTGCTGGAAGGTGTTCCACCTCGCCTGGTCGCTCTTGGAAACGCTGTCGCTCTTCTCGTACTCGTAGGCGTCATGCGTCACGCTCTTCACGTGCCAGCTCTCCGGGGTGTGGAACTGGACCTCGAAAAGCAGTCCGGACTCCGGGTCGCGCCACCGCGTGTTGACACCCTTGTACGGCTTCTTCGTCTGCGTCCACGAGCTCTTGCGCAGCACTTCCTCGAAACCCCGTTGCCGCAACTCGTCGTTGATCCGCGCCATCCCCCGCATGTAGTTCTCGGGATCGAGGCTGAAGGTGTAGCGGATTCCGTCCGGGATCTCACGCAGGATCTCTTCCGGCGACCGCGTGCTGTCCGCCCTGAGCTCGGTCGCCACCTTCTCCTTGAGCCGGTCGGGGCCCTTGAGGTCGTACTGCAGGCCTTCGAGGCGGGTGTACGGAACTCGTTGCTCGATGTCCTGCATCACGCCCCGGATGCCGCCGTTGTCGTCCGCGCCGTGTCCGACCTCGGTGAACTTCGGGATGAAGCTGTCGACGGCCTGGTTGGCCTCCGCGCTGAGGGTGCGGCCCTTCCAGGTCCAACCGCCGTCCTCGGTGGGAGCAGGGGGCGGCTGTTGTTCCAGTGTGGGCGGCTCAGGCGACTCAGGCACGTCGGTCAGCACAGGAGAGTCTGCCGGTGGCCTGGTCGACGGGCGTTCGGTCGGCTCAACGGTCGAGTCGACGAGGTCGTCCGGTCTGGCCACGCCGACCGTACTCGGGTCGACCGGGTCCGGCCGGTCGCCGAGCGGCGCGGCGTCCGGGCCGAGCATGGGCCAGCCCCGTTGCGCCTTCTGGCCGTCCAGGTGGCTTTCCTGCCGCGGGTCGTGATCCAGGCCGAACAGCGCGGGCGCCACCTCACGCCCGAGTTCCCGTTCCCAGTGCTCCGCCCATTTGTTCAGTTCGGGGAACTGCTCCCGCATCACGTCCTTGTGGACGAAGCCGTACTTCTCCCGGACGACCGGTGCGGGCTGCCACACCTTCTTGCCGTCGACCTCGACCTTGTGCAGCACCGGGGAGAGTGCCTGGCGTTCCCTCGCGATGCGCACCAGGTCGTCCGAGCGGATCTGGACGTCGAAGTCGCTCTTCTCCCTGTCGCCCGCTCCCAGCCGGTGCATCGAGTCGAACGGGCGGCCGGTCGGGCGGTTCGGGTCGTCGCCGAGCCACTCGTCCATCAGCGCGCGGCTTTCGTCGGTGTGCTCCGCGTTCTCCAATGTCTTGCGCGGGTTGGAGAAACCGTTGACACCGGAGCCCTTGAGCCGGATGTCCACGTCGCGGGCGTCGACGCCCTCGGCGCGCATCGCGTCCGCGAGGCTGGCACGGAAGTCGTGGTACTGCCGGGGCGTCATGCCCAGCGGCGCGTCGCCGTCCTGCCACCACTTCATCTGTTCGTCGGAGTACCCGAGGAAGTCCTTGTCGCGCTGATTGATCTGGTACCCGGACTTGGGGTCCACCGGTGTGTCCGGGCGTTCCGGCCGAGCCCGCTCGGACAGGTCCAGCAGCCAGTTGCCGTCGGTGGGTTTGGCGTGCCTCGACCGGCGCTGCTGCGGCTCGTTCTCCAAGCCGTACAGGCGGAAACCGAGCTTGCGGCCGGTCTTCTCCTTCCAGCGCTCGGCGAACTCCTCGAAGCCCTTGACCGCGCCGCGTGCCACGTCCTTGTCGACGTGGCCGTGCTCGTGGGAGAACTCGCCTTCGCCGTCCCACTTCGACCTGGCCAGGTCGACGACGTCGTCGGAGTAGACCGACAGGTCGTAGTCGCTCTTCGCGGGATCGAGGCCCAGCCGGTACTGGACGTCGAACGGCCTGCGCTCGGGCATCCCGTCCCGCTCAGGACCTTCCCACCGGGTCAGCCGCTCGCGGCTTTCCGGCGTGTGCTTGAGCCCGTAGTCGTCGCCTTCCATCCGCTTGTTCCAGCCGGAGTAGAAGCGCACGGATGAGCCGACCAGCCTCAGCTGGGACCTGTTCGGGTCGATTCCGTTGGCGCGCAACAGATCGCCGAGCTCCGACTGGAACCGGCGGAACTGGTCGGGGTCCATGCCCAGCGGTGCTTTGCCGTCACGCCACCAGTCCACCTGGCGTTCAGTCAGGCCGAGGGCGTCAAGGTCGCGCTTGCGCAGCGGTGCGCCGTTGGCCGGGTCGGTCGGCCACCCTTGACGGGCGTCGCTGCGGCTGTCCTTGCGTTCGGGCGCACGGCTCTGGTTCTCGTCCGCCGGACGACTGTCGTCGGGGTGGGCCTGGTCTTCGCGGGGTGGCTGGGTGCCTTGCTCCGCGTGGCGCCTGTTCTGCTCGGCGTCGATCGCCGCGGACCGGTCCTTGTGGTTGCGCTCGATCTGGTCGCGGCGCTGGTCCTTCTCGGCGACGAGTTCGGCGAACTTGCGGTCGAGCTCCTTGCGGGCGGGTTCCGCTCGCCGGTCCGCCTCGCGGTTGACCGCGTTCTCCCGTTCGGCCTGGTTCTGCCTGACCTCCGCCGCTCGCTGGTCGAACTCGTTGTCGACCTCGGCTCGGCGGGCCGGGTCGTCACCTGCGCGGGCGAGTTGCTCCGCGCGCTGCCGCTCGACCTGGTCGAGCTGGCGGTTGGTGTCCTGCTGGACCTCGACCAGGCCTCGTTCACGGTTTCGCTCGGCCTCGTCGATGTGCGGTTCGGCTTCCAGCTCCAACTGCTTGACGCGGTCGGCAGTCTCCTGGTCGAGCGCTTTGAGCTGGTCGTTGCGCTCGTTGTCCGCTTCCAGCCTTGCCTGGTCGGCGGCACGGTCGATCTGGTCGGCCTGATCCGGCCGGTCGACTGGCTGGTCCTGATCGTCCGGCCGGTCCTGATCGGCTCGGGGGTCGGCGTCCGTGCGGTCCCGGTCCGTGCTGCCGTGGTCGTCCCGGGATGGCGGCGGTGGCGTGCTGTCGTCGCCACGGTGGTAGGCGGCGACGACCGGGCGGTTCGGGGGTTTGTCCTTGTCCCACCCGGGGTTGTGCCCTGGCGGGTACGGGGTGTCGCTGACCGTCGCCTTGCCGCTCGGGTCGTGGGTGGTCCACGAGCCGTCCGGCGGGAAGGTGGGCTTCGGCGGCTTGCCGTACTGCTGAGGGGCGTTGGGGTCCCGGCTCGACGCGAAGGTGTTGCCGTCGTGGTCGACCCACGCGTCGCCGTTCGGCGCGGTGACGGGAGACCCGAGCTCCTGAGCCACCTTCGCCGCGAACCCGTTGTTGCCCGAGCCGCAGCCGAACAGGGTGACCGGGCCGCCGTCGTAGCCCGGGTGGGCCCGGATCATGTCGGCGACCTGCTTCTCGTCCAGCCTCGTCTGGCCGACCCGGACCCCGTCGTACGTGCCGTGCATGTCGACGACGAACTGGCCGGGGATCTTGGGCACCCTGCCCGCCGTGAACTTGTCGTTCTCGTGCGACACGTCGTGGCCGGACGGGGCGAACACCGCCATGCCGCTCTCGGTCGCCTGCATGTACGGCCGCAAGGAGTCGAGTGTCGGGTCGTCGAGACGGCCCATGTGATCGCCGAGGCTGCCGATCATGACAGGAGGAGTGGTGCCGTCCTGTTTCGCCCGCAGGGCATCGGGGTGCTTCGGACCGACCGCGGCGGGGTCACCCGCCACGTACTTGTCGCCGATGTAGTCGGGGTTGGGGATGAAGTCGCCGCGCTGCCACCCGCCGTCCCTGTACTCGACCTCGTACCAGCCCCGGACGTACCGGAAGTCGATGCCACCGGGGAAGAGAACCTCGTTCTCGCCGTGGGACTCCTTGCCGGTCTTGGACTCCATGGTCGGGTCGGTGTGGATGCCGCCGGGAGCGTTGATGACGTAGACGTACTGCTTGTTGCCCGTGAAGCTCTCGCTGACCTTCGCGTTCGTCGAGGTGGACACGAACGCGTTCGTGTCGCCGCCGACGTGCTTCGCGAGATCCGGCTTCGCCCACTCGGGGTGGTTCTGCCAGTCCTTCTTGCTCATGAACGGCGGGCGGAACCCACCATCGGCCTTGATCTGCGCCGGAGAACGCGTGTCGCCGCGGAACAACGACATCTGGTGCCGCGCCCAGTCACGCACACCGCGGTAGAAGACCTGCGGGACGCCGTACTTCGACCGCTCGGTGGCGTACATCGCCACCGGCGGACGGCCGTCTCTCGCGGGTGCGTCCCGGTCGCCGTCGTACATCGCCGGGTCGTCGAGCGGGCTCGCGGGCCGTTCGTGCAACGGCAGCGGCCGTGGCGGCTGCTGGTTCGGGGTGGTGTTCTGCGGCGCCTGCTGGTCCTGGCGGTTCTGCTGGTCCTGGTTCGGGGCTTGCTGGTTCTGGCGGTCGTTCGGCGACTGCCGGTTCGGCGTCGTCTGCTGGCCCTGGTCGACCGGCCGCTGATCCTGCCGCCGGTGCTGCTGGTCCTGGTGCTGGTTCGGCCCTTGCTGCTGGTTCGGCCGCCCCTGCTGATCCTGATGCTGGCTTGGTCCCTGCTGGTTCGGGCGGCCGTCGGGCGCCTGCCGATTCGGCGTCGGCTGGCTCTGCTGCTGATCACGCCGATTGTCCGGCGATGGCCGATGGGGGCCTTGCTGGCCCTGGTCGACCGGCTGGCGGTGCTGCTGGTCCTGACGCTGGTTCGGACCCTGCTGGTTCGACCGGTTGTCGGGCAACGGCCCCTGGTGCTGGTTCGGGCCCCACTGCTGCGGCCCTTGCTGGTTCGGCCGTTGCTGCTGGCCGAACTGGTCGTTGCGCGGCTGCTGGTTCAGGCGGCCGTCCGCTGCTTGCCCGTTCGCGGGCGGCCGACCTTGCTGACCGGGCCCTTGCTGCTGTCCGAGCCCTTGCTGGCCTTGCCGGTTGAACGGCTGGCCCTGCTGGTTCTGTCCCTGTTGGGTGAAGGGCGGGGACTGCTGGTTGAACGGCTGCTGGCCTTGCCGATTCGGCACCGGCTGCTGGCCCTGCTGGCCGGACCACTGACTCTGTTGGCTCTGCTGGCTACCGGGCCGCTGCCCCGGTAGCCCTTGCTGCCCCTGCTGGCCGGGGGCCGGACCGTATCCGGGGCTTTGGGTGTTGCGCGGTGCGAATCCGTCGCCGCCCTGCCTGGGCTGCGCGCTGCCTTGGGGGCCGAAACCCTGGTTGCCCCGCACCGGCCCGCCACCCTGGCCATGGCCTTGCATGGGGGCGGGCGGGCGTCCTTGCTGTCCCTGGTTCGCCATCGGCATGCCGCCTTGCCGCATGCCCTGCTGTCCCTGACCTGGTTGGGTCGGCATCGGGCCGTTCGCCCGCGCCATCGGCTGGCTTCCCTGGCGACCGCCGGCCTGGCCCTGTCCTTGCGTGCCACCGAACGCATTTCCCTGACGCGCACCGGCGTTGTTCGCGAGACCCGACTGCCCAGCCGGAACACCTCCGCCCCGCGCGGCGAGAGGCTGACCGGTGTTGCCCTGCGGCCGCGCGCCCTGCTGCTGGCCACCGGGATTGCCTTGGCGCACACCGGTTTGACCGTCGACCGGGCGGCCGGGCGGGTTGTTGCCGCCGCCGGACCGCACGGGCGCCTGACCGGAAGGGGTTTTCGGGGCGGCGATGGGACGCTGCGCCGCGCCAGCCGGCCCTGACCTGGTGTCGACGGGCCCACCTGAGCCGCAGGGCGTGTTCGTCGGTCCCGCTGTCGCGGCCACGCCCGCGCGGGACGAGCCACCGGACACGCCGCCGCCGGAAGCGCCCTTGGACCCACCCGACGCCTTGTCCAGCCCGTCACCCGACTTGGTGACCTTCGAGGCGTTCGACTGGTCCGTCCCGCGCACCATCTCCGCGGTTTTCTTGACCTTCTGCCCGCTGTGCTCGGCCGCCGCCGCCGCGCGTTCGGCACCTTCCCGTGCCGTCTTGATCGCCTCGTCGGCCTTGGTCATCGCGACCTGGCCGAACACACCGGCGCTGTCCGCCGAGGCACCGATGTTCAGCTTGCCGCCGATGCCGTCGCGGATCTGGCCGCCGCGGCCGTTGAACCGATCGCCGATCGACTCGACGGCGTCCGGGTCCATGTGGGAGCCCTGGCCCGGTGCCACTCCCCCGGTTGCGGGCGTGCCCGGTGTCGGCCCGCCACCGTGGGATGACGACCCGTGACTCCCGTGGTGGCTGCCGGAGGACCCCGACCCTTTGCCGCGCGCCATCGCCTCAGGTCCGCTAGCCTGCCGCGCCGGGGTTCACGCCCGGGGTCTGCGGCTGGGCCTGCGGCATGTCGTACGGCTTGACGGCGTCGTACGCGGTCTTGGCGTAGTCGCCGTAGTCCGCGAACTTCTCCAGGCCCTTCATCAGTCCGGACATCTTCTCCTGCAGCTTGGCGATCCGCACGCCGAACCGCTTCATCGCGGCCATCAGCTTGCTCAGCCGGGACGCCATCTTGGTGGCGAGCATGGCCGCGCGGGTGCCCGCGTAGCCGCAGTACGCCGCGATCGAGCCACCGAACGTCACCGCCGCCGACGCCAACGCGATCAGCGCGCCCGCGATCAGCTCACCGATCAGGTCCGAGATCCAGTCGAAGACCATCGCCCGCAGCTCGACGACCAGCGCACCGGACAGCGCGTACGTCGACGCCGTCCCGTCCATGGTCTTGCCGAGCGCCTCGTACTGGCCCGCGATCGTTTCCTGGTTCTGGCGGAACGCCTCGTTCGACTCGCCCGACCACGAGCCGCCCATCGCGGCGACGTCCTGGCGGTGCTCCTCGGCGATCATCTTCATCTCCAGCGCCGCCGACTTGAGCTGGTGGGTGTTGGCGTTGATCTCGTCGGGGTTGCCGAGCAACGCGTCCAGCGGCTCACGGATGAAGCTGATGTGCTCGAGCAGCCAGCCGACTCCGGCCGAGAACACCGCGGCGAGCGGGTTCGCGGCAGAGGAAACCAGGTCGACGACCATTCCGGCGCCACCGATGGCCGCGTCGATGACGTCGACGCCCTCACCTTCGGACTCGGCGGTCAGCGTGTCGACGAACCCGGCGACGCTCTCGACGACTCCGGCGCCCTCGTACCACTCGGTCACAGCCCTCCCCCAGTTCCTTCCGTTCGCTTGTGCGGGTCAGATGACCGCCGCCCCGATTTCGTTCCCGTACAGACTGTCACATTCGAACTCGTTCGCACGCGCGAACCGGGGATTCCAGCGGTCGCAACCACTCGTGGTCACGACCACTAGCCGCGGAAGATCGAGCCGCCGCCGAACTCGGAGTCGTCGCCCTCGTCCGGACGCGGCGCGGGGCGACGCGGCGGCTCCGGGCGGGCCGGGGGCTGCTGCTGGTCGGCGCCTTCCTCGAACCCGAACTGCTGGGGCTCGAGCTCTTCTTCCTCGTCCTCCTCCTCGGCGGGCGGGAGGTACTCGGTGATCAGCCTGTACGACTCCGACCCGGCGCCGTTGACCTGCTCGAACGTCTCGGCGACCTGCGTGGCGGCCGACCGCTGCGCGCTGCGGGCCACAGCCATGATCTCGGCCGCCAGCTGCGAGTGCGACATGCGCATCGCCTCGGCCGTCAACCGCACGTTGGTCAACGCTCCGGTCGGCGCGACCGTCACCGTCACCGCGCCGTCCTTGGACGACGCGCTGCCTTGCGCGTTCGACAGCCCCTGCTGCACCGCCGCGGCCTTGGCCTGCGCGTCGGCGATCTTGGACTCGAAGTCCCGCATCCACTCGTCGGGCGTCTTCACGTGCTACCGCCTGTTTCCGTCTGGCTGAAATCTCCGCACAGGATGTCACATCCGCCCAGCTCGCGCGGCCGAACCGCGGAGAAGGGCCGATCAGGCCGCGAGACGGGCCACAAAGGACGTCAGCGGAGGTGATCTTCGTCTTAACGGCTTTCTTCATTGCGTGAACCAAGTCGTGGATCCAGCAGGTCCACCCGGGAAGTTCGCATCGCGAACCAGCCTGGCCCCGAATCGCCGCGCAAAAGCCGCCATCGATGTGTTGACGTTTCGTCCGGTTCCGGCTTCTGTCTGGTCGTGACTCGTTCAACCCTCAACAAGGAGCCGTCCATGAAGGACAACGGGATCTCCCGGCGCAACGCCATGAAGTTAGCCGGTGTGGCGGGCCTGTCACTCCCGGTGGTCGCCGCGCCGACGGCCACCGCCGCCCCCCTCGACGACGCGGCGGCCCAGGCGGCTGGGGACGTCCTGGCGTTGGTGGAGAAAGGCGACCGGCGACTCGCGTTCTTCGACGCGTCCTCCGGCAGGCGGCTGTCGGAGGTCGTGCTCGGTGACTACCCGCACGAGATCACCGCGGACCGTGAACGGCGGTTCGGGTACGTCGGGCACTACGGCGTCGAGTTCGCCAACGTGGTCGGACCCGGCGCGTCCGCGGTGTTCGTCGTCGACCTGAGGGCACGCACGCTGGTGCGCACCATCGAACTCGCGCCGTTCAACCGGATCCACGGCATGGGCATGGACAACAACAACCGCCTGTACGCGTTGTCCGAGGAGAAGGGTGTACTGCTCGGATTCGACTCACCCGTCGGCACCAGCCCCAGCCGGGCGGTGAACACGGGTGCCATCAAAGCGCACATGTTCGCGGTCAGCCGCAGCGGTGAACGGGCTTACGTCACCGGCCTGCTCTCGCACACCGTCAGCATGGTCCGCCCGTACGACGCCGCGATCGCGCCCGTCACAGTCACACCAGGACAGCTGCCGGAGAGTTGCTGCCTGGGCCGGGACGAACGCACGCTCTACGTCGGCGCGCGCAAGAACCCCGGTGTCGTCGCGGTGGACGCGTACACCATGCGTGTCCGTGACGAGTTGCACCTTCCCGGCACCGACCCGCTACGCGTGTACACCGTGTCCGACGACCAACTGTTGGTCACCGATCTGGCCAACAACGCCATCTCGATGGTCAGCACCCGACTGCGTCCGATCTGGACAGCCTCGCTGCCGGGCAAGCCGTCGGCCGCGACAGTGCACCCGACCAAACCGCTGGCCTACGTGTCACTGCTGGACACCGCCCAGGTGGCCGTGCTGGACCTGGTACGCGGCCGGGTCGCCGGGACCTTCGCCACGCTCCGCCAGCCGGACGCGGCCGTCGTGGTCACGGGTTAGGTCCTGCGGCGGTCGCTGTGGCCGAGATCGCGATCGGGCGCGATCCGGTCACGCACCGCCTGCTTGAGCACCGCGAGATCGGGGAAGCCGCCGTCCCGGGAGCGCGACCAGATCGTGTCCGCGCCGATCCGCACGTCGAAAACCCCGCCCCTGCCGGGAATCAACGCCACCTCGCCGAGTTCCTCGGTGAACGTGGTCAGCAGCTCCTGCGCGGTCCAGCCCGCGCGCAGCAACCACCGGCACTGCGTGCAGTACTCGATCTCCAGGCGTGGCTCTCGCGTCGTCACAATGCCCAGTATGCCGCCGTTTTCGCGCCGTCCACACCTGACGACAAGCGCTTACCAAACGTACCGGCCAGCCGTTGACTGTTCACATATGTAGTCATAGGGTGCCCTAGTAAGCGCTTACTGAGAGGCTGCTCATCCTGCCGAACATGCTGATCTTCGGCGTGTTCATCATCTACCCGGCCATCAACGGCTTCTACGTCAGCGGTTTCGACAGTTCCAACGGCCGCACGTTCACGCCGGTCGGCGCGGCGAACTACGGCAAGCTGGTCGGTGACGACGAGTTCTGGTCGGCGGCTCGCGCGTCGCTGATCTTCGTCGTGGCGTTCGTGCTGGTCTCCACGGCCGCCGCGATCGGGCTGGCGCTGCTGCTGACCCAGCCGATCCGGGCTCGCGGCTTCTTCCGCGCGGTGTTCTTCCTGCCGGTGCTGTTGTCGCCGGTGGTGGTCGGCCTGCTGTGGAGCTGGATCCTCGAACGCCGGTCCGGCGCGCTGAACTCGGTGCTGGGCCTGGACGTCGGCTGGCTGGTCGACGGGCCGACGGCGCTCGGGGTGACGGTGTTCGTCGGCGTGTGGACGCACGTCGGCTTCTACACGTTGATCATCATGGCCGGGCTGCAGGGCATCGACGGCTCGTACTACGAGGCCTCCCGGATCGACGGGGCCGGGGCGTGGCAGCGGTTCAAGCACGTGACGTGGCCGTTGCTGCGCCCGACGACGCTCGTGGTGGTGATCCTGTCGCTGATCGCCGGGTTCCAGGCGTTCGACTTCATCTACACGCTCACCGGCGGCGGCCCGCTCGGCGCCACCACGCTGATGGTGCAGTACATCTACGAGCACGCGTTCCGCTCCCCCATCCAGTACGGGCTCGCGGCGGCCGGGTCGGTCGTGTTGTTCTGCACGATCTTCGCGCTGACCATGCTGAACTTCCTGTACGGCCGACGCAGGGAGTCCATGTGATCGGCCTGGCTCCACGGCGGGCGACCAAGAGGTCCACCTGGACCTCCGCGTCCGCCACCGCACCGCCCACCACGGCGAAGGTCCTGATGTACGCCGGGCTGATCGCCTTGTCGATCCTGTTCCTGGCGCCCGTGGTGTGGACCGTGCTCTCCTCGTTCAAGACGCGCACCGAACTCGCGGCCCGGCCGCCTGCCCTGCTGCCGGACTCGTTCTCGCCGGACAACTACACCGAGGCGTTGTCCAGGTTCGACTTCGGCGTGTACCTGACCAACAGCACCATCGTGACGGTCTCGGCGACCGCGCTCACCCTGGTGATCAACACGATGGCGGCGTACGCGTTGGCCAAGTACAACTTCCGCGGCCGCAACGTGCTGTTCCTGGTCACCCTGGGCACGATCATGATCCCCCTGCAGATCATCCTGATCCCGTTGCACCAGGTCGCCGCCGACACCGGGATGACCAACTCGCTGCTCGGGATGATCATCCCGCCCGCGGCGACGCCGACCGGGGTGTTCCTGCTGCGCCAGTACATGCTGACCATCCCGGACGACCTGATCGAGGCCGCCAGGATCGACGGCGCCGGTGAGCTGCGGATCTTCCTGCGGCTGATCCTGCCGCTGTGCCGCCCCGCGCTGGCGGTGGTCACGATCTTCTCGGTGATCTGGCGGTGGAACGACTTCCTGTGGCCGCTGGTGATCGCCCAGTCGCAGGACCTGTACACGCTGCCGGTGGCGCTCGCGCAGTTCAGCAGCGAGGAAGTCGTGCCGTTCAACTACATCCTGGCCATGTCGGTGGTGAGCATGATCCCGGTGATCATCGTGTTCCTGTTCACCCAACGGCAGATCGTCAGGGGAATCGCGCAGACGGGACTCAGATGAGCGGACGCACCACGCACCGGCTCGACGAACGCGGGACGGTGCGGGACTGGCTGGTGGCAGGCGGGTGGGCCGAGCCGGTGGATCTCTCCGGCGCACTGGCGGCCGACGGTTCGCCGTGGGGCCCGGACGGCCGCTGGGTGCTGACCAACGGCCCGGACGTCACTCCCCTGAAGGCCAGGCTGCACGAACGGTGGCCGCTGCGCGACCAGCCGCTGCCCGCGGTGGTCGAGGGCGGCGAGGTCGCGTACACCGGGCCGACCGGCGCCGAGCACCGGGGAACGTGGCGGCGCGTGCACACGGCGTCCGACGGGTTGGTGGACTGGAGCGAGTTCTGCTTCACGCCGGAGTTGCGGATCGCCGCCGCTGCCACCGCCTTCGAGGTGGACCAGGCCGAATGGCGGACGCTCAAGCTGGCGAGCACCGGGCCGGTCCAGTTGTACGTCGGTGGCGAGTGCGTGCTGCGCACCGGGCAGGTCACCTACATGGAGCCCGCCGAGCACGAGGTGAAGGTGTGGCTGCCGTCCGGTGTGTCCGAGGTCGTGGTGTGCTCGTGGCAGATCGGGTTCCGCGAGTGCCGCCAGGTCGTCCGGTTGCGGGTGGGCGGGCTGCCGGTTCGCGTGGTCGTTCCCAGCCCGGGTGCCGACGAGCTGTCGTCCGAGTTCGCCGAGCAGGTCCTCGACGGCGTCGGCACGCCGCGCTGGGGTCTGATCGAGCCGGAGGTCGAGCTCACCGCGCCGGACGGCGTGACGTTGAACGTCCGGTGCGGCCACATCGACCGCACGGTCACTGTGGACGGTGGAAGTGTCACGATCCCCTTGGCGCACATGACCGGTGACGCCGGAGTCGGGTCGGCGTCGATGCTGACGACGGGCGAGCACACCGTCCGGGTGTCGGTACCCGGGTCGCCGTTGTTCCGTGACTTCCCCGTGGTGATGTTGCCGCACGGGCGCACGACACCCGTGGGCGGTCCCGAGGACTGGCGGCGCGAGGTGCTGGAACACGCGGCGCAAGGTCCCAACGGCTGCGCCGCGGAACTCGCGGCGCTGGCACTGGACCCGGGACACGCGCTACGCCCGAAAGCGCTCGAACGGTCGCTGTGGATGATCGGGAACCGGGCGGACTGCGCGGACTTCGAGGCGTTGGGCCTGCTGCACCTGTGGCACCGCCGGGAGGATGTCCGTGAGCACGTCCGCGAACCGTTGCTGGGCCTGAAGTACTGGATCGACCAGCCCGGCCTCGACGCGATGTGCTACTTCACCGAGAACCACCAGGTGGTGTGGCACACGGCGGAACTGCTCGCCGGGCAGGCGTTCGCGCAGGACGTCTTCCAGAACACCGGCTGGAGCGGCACGCGGCACGCCGAGCACGGCAGGGACATGGCCGAGCAGTGGCTCACGCGCAAACTCGCCGGCGGCTACAGCGAGTTCGACTCGAACGCGTACCTCGCTGTCGACGTGCTGGCGTTGACCTCACTGGTGGAGTTCGCGGACGACGAGACGATCCGGGACCTGGCACGGCGGTTGCTGGACAAGACTCTGCTGACGTTGGCGTTCAACTCCTGGTACAGCGCGCACGTCTCGGCACACGACCGGTCGTACGTGCAGACGCAGCGCACCGCGCGGCTGGAGGAAACGGCGTCGATCATGTGGCTGTGCTGGGGCATGGGGGCGCTCAACCACGCCACGCTGCCCGCGACCGTGCTGGCCACCGCTCAGCGCTACCAACTGCCGCCGCGGCTCGCCGAGGCGTCTCGTGTGCCCGAGGAGTGGCTGGGTAAGCAGCGTTACCGCGGCGAGTACCGGCTGCGCCACGACTTGCTGTGCCGTCCGTACGCCTCTGATCTGGTCGTGTACAAGACCCCGGACGCGATGCTGTCGAGTGTCCAGGACTACCGGTCCGGCCTGCCGGGGCTGCAGGAACACATCTGGGGCGCGACGCTCGGCCCGGAAACCCAGATCTACGTGACGCACGCGCCCAACGACGCCACGCACTCGTCCGCACGCCCGAACGCCTGGGCGGGCAACCGGATCCTGCCGAGGGTCCACCAGCACCGCAACACCGTGCTCGCCGTGTACCGAATCCCCCATGACGACCCGATGGGCTTCACCCACGGCTGGTTCCCGCTGTCCACTCTGGACGAATGGGTGCCGGTCGACCCGTGGCTGGTTGGCCGCAGAGGCGACGGGTACGTCGCCCTCGCCACCCAGGGCGGTTGCCGCGTGCTCACCACGGGCCCGAACGCCTACCAGGAGATCCGGGCGCGTGGCGCGGGCACGTCGTGGGTGTGCGTGGTCGGCAGGCGGGCCGTCGACGGCTCGTTCGCCGAGTTCATCGGCGGGTTGGACGAGCCTGAGTTCGAGCCCGACGGCGTGGACTACCGGGGTCTCAGCCTGCGCTGGACCGGCCCGTTCACCGTGGACGGGCGACCGGCCGGGCTCGGCGAGGAGCCGCTGCACCTGGACAATCCCCTGTGCCGGATGCCTTTCGGGACACCATGACTGTCGTCATGGCCCCCGCTGGATCGCGTCCACCCTCCGCCGCACCTGATCGCGCATGCCGGTTGGACAGGGCCGCGGTGGCCGACTTCACCAGCGAGACCAGCTTCAGCTGAGGGAGCTGCCTTCCGGGCGAGGGGCGTCCGGAAGGCAGCTCGGCACTCAGGCGCAGGCCGGAGCGATCGGTTCGCTCGAACCTGTGTCGAGGAACCCGTCGCTGATCCACCCGCCGGTGTTCAGCTTGTTCCACAGGTCCGTCGGACCCCACACACCCTGGACTGTCTCACCTCGCGCGGTGCACGAGATCTGGACCACGGTGCCGTTGTCGACGGTTCCGGTCACGTCGTAGCTCAGCCCTGGGCCGGAGCGGACGTTGACCGACGGGTTGTCGCCGCCGTTCACGGTTCCGGTGGGCAGTGAAGGAGTTCCGCCGCCGCCGTAGTTCGTGACGCGACCGCCCACATTGACCCGCACGCCGTTGCGCAGCGCGTAGCCGCCGTAGGCCGACGAGCCTTCGTAGAACGTCCAGCCGCCGATCGTCTGGTTGTTCACGCTGATGTGCGTGTTGCCGCGCAGCAGGGACAAGTGCACGTGCGCACCTGAGCTCGAACCGCCGCAGGGCAGTTCGTTGCCGATGTGCCCGAGGTAGGTGCCGGTCTGCACGTTGGAGCCGTCGGCGAGGTTCGTCAGGTCGTACATGTGGTAGTACGTCGTGCTGTAGCCGTTGGGGTGCACGACCTTCACGAGTGCGCTGCGGCCACGGATGCAGCTCTTGTACACCTTGCCCGGTCCGGCCGACAGCACGCGGCCGTCGCCGCCGTTGAAGTCGATCGAGCTGAACGGGCGGCTGTTGCCGCTGTTGCCGTGCGGGCCTCCGCCCATCCACCACGACACGCCCTGCGGCCAGGGCAGTCCGAGCCCGGTGTCCGCGGCCAGGGTGTTGCGGGACTGGAAGTTGCTCGCGAACAACTCCTTCTCGCTGTCGCTGACGACCTCGCGCGGGGCCTGGTTGGCGAGTTCGACGAACCCGGCGGTGCCTTCCAGCTCGACACGCCACTTGCGGCCGAGGTTGCGGGCCACGAACAGCGAGCTCTGCGGGGCCTCGTGGGCGTCCGACGACGTGGGAACCGTCGTCGACCCGAAGGCCCAGTTGCCGTGTGTGCGGCTCGTCTCGACCACCGGTGACGCACCGTGCTCGGAGATCGTGACGCCACGGACTTGGTCGGTGAGACTGGACGGCGCGGCAGAAGCCGGTTGTGGTAGGACTAACGCCCCTAAAGTGACCACGACCATAGCTCTGACCAGAAACATGTGTCCTCCAACAGGGATTGGGACACCAGCAGGGGTTGACCGGTCAGAACGAAAGAAATACCCGGCGGTCGAAGTGCGTCAAGCGGCTCGGCGCCGCCGGGCGGAGTCCTTGAACACGAGGACCAAAACTGTGAACGGACGTGACCAGCGGCGCGCTGGCGCGTTGAGTGATCGGGTGGACGAACTTTGTGTTCGTTCACAGAGTCACCCCAGCCGAGCCGGAATGGAGGAGTGCGAGCCGTGCCGGACCAGTTCCATTCCGCGCTCAGGGCCGCGATCGAGGACAGCGGCCTGACGCTCGACCGGTTGCGCCACCGGCTGGCGCAGCGCGGCATCCGGGTCAGCGTGACCAGTCTGAGCTACTGGCAGCAGGGCCGCTCCAGACCCGAGCGCGCCGACTCGTTGCGTGCCGTGCACGCCATCGAAGGCATCCTCAACATGCCCCGGCATTCCCTGGTCGCGCTGCTCGGGCCGCCGCGTCCCCGTGGCCGGTGGACCAAGCGCGACCGGGACTACGACGGTCTGCTCAATCCGGCGGACGCGCTCGCCGAGGCGGTCACACCGATGCTCGGCCCGTCGGACTCGCGACTGGGCGTGATCAGCCAGCAGGACACCGTCGCGGTCGGCGCGGACCGCACGATCCACTCTGTACACACGCGGCTGGTCGTCGAGGCGACCGCGGACGGCCCGGACCGGTACCTGGCCGTCTACTGCGCCGAGCCCGGCACGGATTCGGCGGACATCGCGGTGCAGGCCCTCGCGAACTGCCGCACCGGGCGCGTCCGGCGGCACGCGGACGCCGCTGTGATCGCCGCGGAGCTGCTGTTCGACCGCAGGCTGCGGGTCGGCGAGACCCAGTTCTTCGACTACGCGGTCACGATCTGCGCACCGCCGGTGAGCCTCGAGTACCGCAGGGGCTTCCGCTACCCGGCCGAGTTCTACCTGATGCGGGTCCGGTTCGACGACGACGCCGTGCCCGCCCGGATCCACGCCTTCACCCAGCCCAAGCCGCACGCGGACACCCACGTCGGCGAGGAGCTGATCGTGACGTCCGGGCGCTGGGTGCACCACACCGACCGCGGCGTCAAACCCGGGGTGATCGGGATCGCGTGGGAATGGGACTGACCATTCTGTGACACAGAGTGACCGAATGAGTCCGATTGCGCTAAGGGTACCCTGGGAAATCCCTGGCTCGTACCGGGGATCACGGCAAAACACCGTCGTGACGACCTTGGGCGGGTTACCCTCGAAAGAGGAGTCCCGGTGACCCGATGTCACCGGCTTGCCTGGACTCTCGGACCGTCCGAACGTGGACGCTGGATGAAACCCGTCCCGTCGGGCGAGCTGAGATTGGGCGACTGCTTGTGACGAACCTGCTGATCGCGATCACGCTCTGCGTGGCCGTGTCCATCGCGTACGCGGTCGCCGCGTTGATCCAGGCCCGGTTCGCGCACCTCACCGTCGCCCAGCTGGTCAAGGTGCCGGTGCTGTGGCTGGCGATCGGGCTCAACGCGCTCGGCGCGGCGTTGCACGTCGCGTCCCTGAACTTCGGGCCGTTGTCGCTGATCCAGCCATTGGGCGCGCTCACGCTGGTCATCGCCGTGCCGCTGGCGGCCGCGGCCGCGAAGCGGCGGCCGACCCGGCTGGAGATGACCGGGATGGCCTATACGGTCGTCGGCCTGACCGGCCTCGCCCTGATCATCACCACCTCAGGCAAGGCGGACACGCTCAGTGACAGTGAGCTCATCTGGCTCGTCGCGGCAACGGTCGTCATCGTGACCGCGTTGGCGCTGGTGGGTCGCCGCCCGGGGGCGTCGACGTTATGGGAGGCCATCGCGGGCGGCATCGCGTTCAGCGTCTGCTCCGCGCTGTGCCAGACCATCGTCGTGACCGTAAGTGATTCCGGGGCTGGGGTGTTGCTCCAGCCGATCACGATCTTCGCCGCCGTCGCCGTCGGGGCGTTCGCGATCGTCGCCACCATCCTCACCCAGCGCTCCTACCGCGACGGGCTCAGTGCCCCGCTGGCGCTGACCAACCTGGTGAACCCGGCCAGCGCCACCATCATCGGGGTTGTCCTGCTCGGCGAGACGCTCGCGACCACCAACCTCGAGATCGCGCTCGCCGTCATCTGCGCCTTCCTCTGCGGGCTCGGCGTGGCCCAGCTGGCGCGCGCCCGGGATGTCGCGGAGGTCGTTCCCGCTTCCCCGCCACGCGAGGACGTCACCGCGACCGCCGCCTGATCGCAGCTTGACCTTTGCGCTTACGCGCGGTTTGCATCAGGCCCCGCCTGCGCTTGCGCGCTGCCTGCGGTAGACCCGGCTCGGGCTGCGGTTGCGTGCGGCTCGCTTTCTTCCGCTGTCCGCCATGCAGGTGAACCGCAAGAAAGCCGCAAGCGCGCGCTGCCATCGTCTGCGGTGAGCCGAGGAGGGGAAGGTGACTCGTGCCCGGCCTGGATCCCCCAGAATCCGCGGGCCTATGGGCACGACGAGTGGGGTGTGCTCCAGCGCCCGGAGCACACACCATTCTCACACGTCCGCCAGCCAGGCCAGCCAGCCGCCGTACGCGGTGATGTCCTTGCCCGCCGCCGCCGTGACCGGATCACACTGGAAGCCAAGGACTTCCTCGCCCGTGTCCAGTCGGATGCGGCCCAGTGACATCGGCAGCGGCAGCGCGGCGAGGAACGCGCCCAGGCCAGCCGTGGGCAGCAGCCAGCGTTCGCCGCGCAGGCTGCCGCCGTCGCTGGCACGCACGATGCCGGGCTTGGCCGGATCGGTCGGCAACGCGACCATCCGGTACTCCGGCGCGGTGACGATGTCGCTGTCGAACCGCGCGCCGATGCTGGTCAGCTGGTGGTTCAGTGGCTGACCACGCAGGTGCGCGCCGAACACCGCCAGCGCGATCGACGGGGCGAACGGCTCGGGCGCGGGCTCGCCGGTCAGCAACGCCGCGATGTCCAGCGCCACCTGGTCGTCGAAGGCACGGGTGATCACGCTGAGCCCGAACGGACTGCCGTCCACCTGCCCCGCGGGGACCGCGACCGCGGCGAAGTCCAGCAGGTTCACGAAGTTCGTGTACGTGCCCAGTGCGCTGTTCAAGCCGACGGGATCCGCTGCGACCTCGGCGAGCGTGGGGTGACCGGTCGTGGTGGGCAGCACCAGCGCGTCGAACCCGGCCAGTGCGGCCATGGCCGCCGACCGCAACTCCGCGAGCCGTGCCTGGTCCGCGGCGAGCCGGTGCGCGGGCAGGTCCCCGGCCGCGAGGATGATCCCGGCCACGGTCGGGTCCACGTCGCCGTGGTGTGCCGCGATGAACTCGCCGACAGCGGCGTACCGCTCGGCCACGAGCGCGCCGTCGTAGAGCAGCCTCGCCGCGTCCAGGAACACTGTTATGTCCACTTCGGACACGTCAGCTCCGGCCGCGCGCAGGGTCGCCACACCGGCATGGAACTCCGCACGCGCCTCGGGCGGCAACGGCTCCAGGCCGCTCGCTGTCGGCACGGCGACCACCGGACGTGGACCGGCGGCGAGCCGGACCGTGGCCGGCCAGTCGCGGCTGCCCGGGTCGGCGTCGTCCGGTCCGGCGATCACGGCGAGGACCCGTTGCGCCAGCGTGAGATCCTCGGCGAACACGCTGACGCTGTCATACGGCCGGGCCGCCGGGACAACGCCCGTGTTCGGCACGAGACCGAGCGTCGGCTTGAGCCCGACGATGCCGTGCACCGCGGCCGGGACACGGCCGGACCCGGCGGTGTCGGTGCCCAGTGCGAAGTCCACGATCCCGAGCGCGACCGCCACCGCAGATCCGGAGCTCGACCCGCCGGAGATCCGGTCCGGCCGGAAGGCGTTGCGCACAGCCCCGTACGGGCTGCGGGTGCCGACCAGGCCGGTGGCGAACTGGTCCATGTTGGTCTTGCCGAGCACGATCGCGCCCGCCTCGGTCAGGCGCCGCACGGCCGTGGCGCTTTCCGCGGGCGTGTACTCGAACGCCGGACAGCCCGCGGTGGTCGGCAGGCCCGCCACGTCGATGTTGTCCTTGATCGCGCAGACCAGGCCGGACAGCGGCAGATCCGGCCTCATCCCGGCGGCCTCGGCGAGGACCTCGTCCTCGCCGCGCAACGTGATCCACACTTCCGGGCGTCCGGCCGCGGCGATGCTGCGGTACGCCATCCGCACCCGCTCGACGGCGTTCACGCCTGGCCCAGCACGACGACGGCGGTCCCGGGAGCGACCTGCGTTCCCGGCTGCACCAACAGCTCGACCACCACGCCCGCGGCGGGCGCCACCAGTTGCGTTTCCGTCTTCATCGCCTCCAACGCCACCAACGGTTGCCCCTTGTCCACCTGATCACCGGGCCGCACGTCGACCCGCCAGACCGTCGCCGCGAACGGCGCCTCCACCACCCGGCCGCCGGGCGGCGCCGTGACCTTCGCGGTGTCGGCGATCACGGGTTCCGGTTCGGGTTTCGGGTCGAACTCCCCCGCCGCCGCCCACGCCTGCCGCTCGGCTTCGAACGCGACCGACTGCCGGGAGCGGAACTCGGCGATCGACTCGGCGTTGTCGGCGAGGAAACGCTCGTAGTCGGCGAGCGCGAACCGCCCGTCGGTAATGTCCAGTTCGAGCTGCCCGGCCGTGGTCGCCGCGCGCAGATCCAGCAGTTCCTCGGCGGACACCGGGTACCAGGAGATCCGGTCGAAGAACCGCAGCAGCCACGGCGATCCCGGTTCGAACGAGCCGCGTTGCTGCCAGCCGCTCCACACCTGAACGGTCCGGCCCACGAACTGGTAACCGCCAGGGCCTTCCATACCGTAGATGCACAGGTAGGCGCCGCCGATGCCGACCGAGTTCTCCGCCGTCCACGTCCGCGCCGGGTTGTACTTCGTGGTCACCAGGCGGTGCCGCGGGTCCAGCGGTGTCGCCACCGGGGCACCGAGGTACACGTCACCGAGGCCGAGAACCAGGTATTCGGCGTCGAAAACGGTCCGGTACACGTCGTCCACACTGGACAGACCGTTGACCCTGCGGATGAACTCGATGTTCCACGGACACCACGGCGCGTCGTCGCGGACACCGGCCATGTAGCGCTGGATCGCCTCACGGGTCGCCGGATCGTCCCACGACAGCGGGAGCCGCACGGTCCGGCTGGGCACCACCAGGTCGCCGGTCGCGGGCAGTTCCTGTTCCAGTTCACGGACCAGGCCGAGGGCCTTGGCCACCGACAGCTGGTCGGGGTCGGTGTGCACCTGCAGCGACCGGATGCCGGGCGTGATGTCCACGATGCCGGGCACGTCCGCCGATGCGAGCCGCTCGGCCAGCGCGTGCACCCGCATCCGCAGCGCCAGGTCGAGTTTCATCGGGCCGTACTCGACCAGCAGGTTGTCGTCGCCGCTGCGCCGGTAGGTCACCGCCGGGCGGTCCGGGTCGGGCTCCAGCCGGTCGAGCACTCCCCCGTCGGACAACGGGACCGCTCTGATCGTCCCGGCCGGGGCGCGGCGCAGGTCAGCGGCCTGTTCGACGTCGACGGGGACGAACCGGACGGTGTCGCCCGGCCGCAACTGGCCCAGCTTCCACCGCTGCCCGGTGACCACCGTGGCCGGGCAGACGAACCCGCCGAGGCTGGGGCCGTCCGGGCCGAGCAGGATCGGCAGGTCCCCCGTGTAGTCGACGGCGCCGACGGAGTACGGGGTGTCGTGGATGTTCGACGGGTGCAGCCCGGCCTCGCCGCCGTCCTCACGTGCCCACCCGGGCGTGGGGCCGACCAGCCGGACGCCGGTGCGCGCGGAATTGAAGTGCACGCGCCAGGTCGCGGCGTAGAACGCGTCGATGTCCTCGCTGGTGAAGAACTCGGGAGCGGCGTGCGGGCCCTCCAGCGCGCCGATCTCCCACTGCTCGGTGAAGACCGGGCGCTGCGCGTCGGGGACCGCGCCGCCGGGGAGGATCTCCGGTTCGGTGCCGGTGGTGAGCACGTCACCGGCTGCCAGCGCCCGTCCGCCGTGGCCGCCGAACTTGCCGAGCGTGAACGTGGCCTTGCTGCCGAGGAACGCGGGCACGTCCAGTCCCCCGCGGACCAGGACGTACGTGCGCAGGCCGAGGCTGCTCGGCCCGACGTCGAGCTCGCCGCCCGCCGGCACCGCCACCGGTGTCCACTGTGGAACTGCTTGGCCGTCCACAGTGACGTCGGCGGGAGCGCCCGTCACGCAGACGACCGTCTCGTGGCTGAACCTCAGCGCCGGGCCGTCCACAGTGCACTCAAGACCGGCCGCGCCTTCGTCGTTGCCGAGTGCGAGGTTGCCCAGGCGCAGCGACAGGTCGTCCATGGGGCCGCTCGGTGGCACGCCGACATGCCAGTACCCGATGCGCCCCGGCCATTCCTGTACGGTGGTGGACGTTCCGCCGCGCAGCACGTCGATGCGCCGGTCGACGTCCGGGACGGCGTCCAAGGTCGCGGTGTCGTGCCGGGCCTCGCGGACATCCGGGTGCTCAGCCGCCGCGCGCAGTTGGCCGAGATTGGTGCGGATCCCGTCGATCCGGGTCTCGGCGAGGGCGACGCCGAGCCGGTCGAGCGCGTCGGCGCGATCGGTTCCCGTGACGATCACCTTGGCCAGCAAAGGATCGTAGTGTGTGGTGACGGTCGAACCGGCTTCCACCCACGTGTCCACGCGTGTACCGGCCGGGAAGTGCACGCCGGTCAGCAATCCGGCGCTGGGCCGGTGTCCTTCGTTGGGGTCCTCGGCGTAGACGCGGGCTTCGACGGCGTGCCCGCGTGGTGTCAGGGTGCCGCTGAACATCGCCGTGTCGCCGTCGGCCAGCCGGAGCATCCACGCCACGAGGTCGATCCCGTACACCGCCTCGGTCACCGGGTGCTCGACCTGCAGGCGGGTGTTGACCTCCAGGAACGCTTCCTCGCGGCGGTCCGGGTCGTAGACGAACTCGACCGTGCCCGCCGAGCGGTACGAAACCGACTCGCCCAGCGCGACAGCGGCAGCCACCAACCGGCGCGACACGTCGTCCGGCAGGTCGGGGGCCGGGCATTCCTCGACGACCTTCTGGTTGCGCCGCTGCAGGGTGCAGTCGCGGGTGCCGAGTGCGAGCACGCGGCCCGCGCCGTCGCCGAAGATCTGCACCTCGACGTGCCTGGCCCGTTCCACCAGCCGCTCGAGGAAAACCCCTGACGTGGCGAAGCTCTTGGCCGCGATGCTCTGCACCGACTCCCACGCGGTCAGCAGGTCCGCGGGGCTGTGGCAGGCGCGCATCCCGATCCCGCCACCGCCGCCGGTCGCCTTGAGCATCACCGGGTAGCCGATCAGGTCGGCCGCGTCCAGCGCCTCGTCCACTCCGGTGAGCAGCCCGGTCCCCGGCAGCAGCGACACTCCGGCCGCGGTCGCCTTCTCCCGTGCGGTGTGCTTGCTGCCGAACACATCCAGGTGCTCCGCTGAGGGTCCGACGAACGCGATTCCCGCCTGCTCGACGGCACGGGCGAAGGCAGCGTCCTCGGAGAGGAAGCCGTAGCCGGGGTGGATCGCGTCCGCACCGGTGTCCCGTGCCGCACGGATCACCGCGTCCGCGTCGAGGTAGCTCTCGCGGGCGGCCGCCGGGCCGAGGCGCACGGCCTGGTCGGCCATGCGCACGTGCGGCGCGGTGCGGTCCGCGTCGGAGTACACCGCCACGGTCGGGGTGCCGAGCTCACGCGCGCTGCGCAGGATCCGGGTGGCGATCTCGCCGCGGTTGGCGACGAGCAGTCTCACCCGGCACCGCCACCGGTGACGACCATGCGCACCGGGGTCGGGTCGAAACCGTTGCAGGGGTTGTTGATCTGCGGGCAGTTCGACACGATGACCAGCGTGTCGGTCTCCGCGCGCAACTGGACTTCCATGCCGGGCGCGGAGATGCCGTCGACGATGCCGAGGGTGCCGTCCTGTTCGACGGGCACGTTCATGTACCAGTTGACGTTGCTGACGAGGTCACGCTTGCCCAGCCCCCACCGGGCGCCCTCGGTCAGGAAGTTCTCCACGCACGCGTGCTGGTGACGCGTGTGCTGGCCGTAGCGCAAGGTGTTGGATTCCTTGCTGCACGCGCCGCCGAGCGTGTCGTGCCTGCCGCACGTGTCGGCGACGACGGTCATCAGCGGCGCGCCTTCCTGGGTACGCAACACGCTGCCGGTGGTGAGGAAGATGTTGCGCTGAGCGGCGATCGTGACCGCCGCGCTGTAGCGCTTGCTGGTGTCGTCGGCGTCGTAGGCCAGGAAGTCCACGGCCTGGTTGCCGCCCAGGTCGATGATGCTCAGCACCTGCCCGGCCTTGACGATCGTCGAGAACGGCGCGCGGGCCGCGACCTCGGTGTCCAGCACGATGTCCTTCTGGGCGGCGGTCACGCGATCCCCCTGGCGGTGAGGTAGTCGGCGGTGTTCTCAAAGGCCCTGCGTGCTTCGGGGGTCGCGTTCCACTCCGGGCGGTCGGGCGTGGTCGGCTGCGCCCGCCACGCGAGCACCTGCAACGGGGTCACGGTGTAGTCCGACCGCGGGTCGAGCGGGTGGGGCACGTTGGCGATGAGCACGATCACGGGCATCTCCGTCCGCAGCACCACCGACTTGCCCGCACCGGCCGAACCGGTGAACGTCAGGACACCGCTGTCCTCCACCCGGACGCCCTGGAAGAACGAGATGCTCGGCGGGATGTCCCGCGGCTCGAGGCCGTGCTTGGCCGCGGCCAGGGTGAACAGCCCGAGCCCGGCCGGCGACTCGCCCTGCGGGCTGCCGTCGCCGTAGCGTTCGGCGTTGCCCGACACGGTGGACGTGCCGCACAGTGCGTCGTGGTGACCGGACTCGTCGGTCACGACCGTGGCGAGCACGCGTGCCTGGTCGGACAGCAGTCCCATGGCCGACCCCATGTACGCGTTCCACTGGACCTTGACGGTGTCGGCGACGTTCAGCCGCTCCCACGGGGCGTCGGCGTTGTACACGAGCACGTGGGCGCAGGCGTCTCCCCGCAGGTCGGTCAGGCGCAACTCCGTACCGCGTGCCAGGACCTTGTGCGTGTAGCCCCCGCCGGCGACGGTTTCCGCCCACACCATCTGCTCGGCCGCCACCCCCTCGGGCCGCTCCGGCCAGTTCGCCGCCGGGATCGTCGGCATCGTCTCGACGACAGTGCCGTCCTGGGCACGCGCGTGGTCGCGTGCGCCGTAGGTGGTGGCCGTGGTCACGGCGGCACTCCTTCCGGGATGGGGTCGGGGCTTGTGCTAATTTCTATCGCCTGATCGAAATCAGGTCAACAGGAGTGCATACGGCGTGAGCAGCGGAGTCGGACGACCGCGGGCCAGCGGGGCTACAGCGAGCAGCCAGGACGCGAAACGCGCGGTCCTGGAGGCCGCGGCCGAACTGTTCACCACGACCGGGTACGCCGCGACCACCACACGGGCGATCGCCGAGCGCGCCGGTCTGCGACAGGCCTCGCTGTACTACCACTTCCCCGCCAAGGAAGACATCCTCTGCGCGCTGCTCGCCGAGACCGTGCACCCGTCGCTGGAGGTCGCCCGCGCGCTGGTCGACGCCCGTGCGGCCGTCGGCGTGCGGCTGTGGGCACTGGCCTATTCGGACACCCGGCTGCTGGGCACCGCACGGCACAACCTCGGCGTGCTGTACCTGCTGCCCGAGGTCTCCGCACCGGGGCTGGCCTCGTTCCGCATGGAGCGCGCCGAACTGAAGGCCGCGTACGGCAAGCTGATCGACCGGATACCCGACGACGCCCCCGCGTCCACCCGCACCGACCTGGTCTTCGGGTTGGTGGAGAGCATCGCGGTCATGCGCCGGGACGAACCGGACCGCGACATCGAGGCACATTCCCGGCATTGCGCCGACGGCGTCCTGCGCCTGGCCGGGCACCCGCGCCTGGCCGGAGACCAGCGCTCGGCCGCACTCGGGCTGCTGGAAACCCCCGGACAGCCGAACGGCTCCCGGGTTCGCCGGGAGCCGTCCAGTGTGGATACGCCGATCAGCTGGTCTTGATGATCGATGCCACGCTCGGCACGCCGTTGGCGTCGAGCGCGAACAACATGTAGTCACCGGGCACCAGCACGCCCTTGTCCGCGGGCAGGGCCAACGTGTATGTCGTGCCGTTGGACGAGGTGGTGGTCAGCGGAACGCGCCGCTGGTCGGTGTTGATGTTGTGCGTCACCGCACCCATCTTCACCAACGAGAACGACGAGACCGCCGAACCGGTGGTGACGTTGATGCTGCCACCCGCCGCCGCGGTGGTCGGCGCGTTGGTGATCGCCGGTCGCGGTGCCGGGCTGCCGTCGGCCTGGAACAGGTACGGCGGCGTGAAGATCTGCGCGTCCGGGTGGTTGGTCGGGCACGTCCCGCACAGCCCGCCGCCGCCGCTGAACACGCGGCCGTCCGGCAGCAACGTCGCCACGCTGTGGTAGTTGCGCGGCACCGCCATCGTGCCCATCGGCGTGAAGGTGTTCGTCGCCGGGTCGAACATCTCGGCGGGCATGATCGACGTCGTGTCCGAATACGGGAACGCGTACGAGCTCCCGCCGACCACGACGACCTTGCCGTCCGGCAGGACCACGCTGTTGTGGAACACGCGCGGGTGGTTCATCTGCGCGATGGGCGTGACCGTCACGCTCGCCGGGTTGTTGATGTCGATGAGGTTGGCGTTCCTGGTGGAGTACGAGTTCCAGTAGGACGGTGCGCCACCGGTGGTGAGGATCTTGCCGATGTCGTACATCACCGCGTTGCCGTTCATCGCGTCCGCGTCGTTGCCCCGCGGACCGGCGTTGGCGTAGCTACCGTTGCCGCCGGTGTTGAACCAGTGCATCTGCTTGCTCGGACCGGCGTGGAACACCTTGCCACCGGGTGCCGCGAACAGCCAGGAGTGGTTGTCGGCGCGGTAGACGCCCTCCGGGTCGGCCGTCAGGATCGGCGTGTCCGGAATGCCCGGCAGGGTCTTCCACGTGTTGGTCTGCGGTGACCAGATCTCACTGCCCTTGCCGCCGATCGCCCCGCTCCACGAGCCGCCGATCAGGAACACCTGACCGTCGGACAGCGTGACCTGGCTCTGGTACCCGCGCGGGGTCACCGTGGCGGGACCGGGCGCCCAGCTGTTGTTGGCCGGGTTGTAGATGGTGGTCTTGTTCTCGTTGCTGCCACCGGTGATCATGATCCGGCCGTCCGGCAACGTCGACGTGCCGGGGCAGAACATGTCGTGCTGGGTCTGGTTCACGTTCGTGTGCGTGACCACACCGGTGTTCAGGTCCATGGTCGCGGTCGAGGTCTTGCCGGACTCCTGCGGCTCGCTGTCGTACGAGTCGCCCGCCGCCCACGTGACCAGCTTGTTGCCCGGTACGACGGCCGCCGCGACCGGGACCAGGGGGAAGCCGATGGTCGGCCCCCACGAACCCGCCACCTTCGGGTTCTGCGCGGGGACGTTGCCGAGGACGTTGATCTCCGCGGCACTGGTGTAGCCGGCGTTTCCGCCGTATGCCTCGGAAGTGGCGGTGAGCCGGACGTAGCGACCCGTTTTCTGCGGGAACGTCACGGTCTTCTCGGCCTGCGAGGCCGGCCACGCACCGACAGCCACCGCGGGACCCAGGTTGTTCGGGTCGTCGCTGACGAAGATCTGGTAGCCGCCGATCGTGCCGTTCTGGTTGTTCGGGTGCTGCCTCGGCAGATAACGCAGACCCGACACCGGCTTGCTCGCCTGCATGTCCAGCTGGATCCAGTGCGGCAACGGCGGGGCGGGCGGGGTGAACTTGGTGTGCCAGATCGAGTCCGGCTCACCGTCGATCGCGTTGGTCGCCCGGAAACCGGCCTGACGCGTCTCCTGGCTGTCCGTGGTGACCGTCCACCCCGTCCGGTCCAGCGTCGGCGCCGCTCCACCGCCGTGCACGTCCAGTTCGGCGACGGACACGACAGCGCCGCCGACAGCCGCGGTCGAGATCGCCTGGAAGGTCACGTACTGACCTGTCACCGGCGGGAAGGGCACGAACTTCGCTGCCGCGCTGTTGAGGAACGTGCCGCTCGCCACCTGCGTACCCCAGTTGCCCGGAGTCGGCGCGGTCGCGCTGACGAAGATCTTGAAGCCGCCGACCGTGTTGGCGTTGTTCCCGGCCGGCAGGTAGGTCAGGCCGGAAACGCTTTTCGCGGCCTGCATGTTGATGGTGAGGCGTTGCGGCAACGCGGCCGCACTCGTCCACACCGTGGCGTTGTTCTCGTCGAGGACATTGCCCGCCGCCGTGCCCGGCGCCGTGCTGTCGACGGTCGCTGTCCACCCCGCATCCGGCAACACCGGATCAGCCGCGACCTTCTTGATGTCCTTCGGAATCACGTGCCGGTGTCCGCCGTGTCCCTCGTGTCCGGAATCGTCGGCCGACGGAATGGACACGACGCCGACGGTCACGAGCACCGCGGCTCCGATGACCAGTAAGCGTGATGTGACTGAAATCCTGGCCCAGCCGAACCTTCTCGGTCCCTCACGGCTGGCTCGCTGCGTTCGCACAGCTATCTCCCCCACCTAAAGCGACGTCCCCTGCCCGGGGTCCAGATGATCGACACGAGCGCACCTTGACGCACACCCTGTGTTGTAAACAAATCCGCAGAACCACCCGTTAGCGTTACAACAGTCACCCACATCAGTCCGATTGGTACACGCATGGTGGACGTCTAGCCGCCCAACCAGGTTGCCCCCGATGATCACGGATGGGTGACGATAGGTGGACCAGTGACCGAACTCGCACGTTCCGCATGCGCCCGGAGCCGCATCCGGCCGATCCGTTAGGCCATTTGCCCGCTGTCGCAGGGCCGTTTGCTCCAAATTCGCTGTTACCGCGCAACTTCGGCGGGGTCTCGAACGACACGAAGTGCGGGGGACGAGAACTCTCGCTCGGGATGGTCCACACCTTCTCACCGGCCCCGGCCGCGACTCATCGCTACAGCCGTGCCGTACCCCTGCGCGCGAACAGTCAGGGATGACGCCGATGCACCAAGTAAGACCCATCAGCCGCCGGGTCGCCCGCGGCGTGCTCACCGCGGTGTCCGCCGTGGCACTGGCAGCGTCCACAGTGGCGCTTTCCCCCAGTGCCGCCGCCGCGCCGACAACGCCGACCCAGGCGGCGAAGGCGGGGGAAGACCTGCCTAAGCCACCACCCGCACCCAAGCGGAAGGTCCACCAGAAACCGGCACCGCGGCCGTCCGGTGGAGTCAGCACGCGGTCGGCGGCCAGCGGTGGCTCGTCGGGCAACTTCAACAACGACGCGTGGCCCGACATCCTCGCCCGCTCGAGCGTCACCAACGAGCTCAAGGTGTACCCGCACAGCGGGACCTACACGGGCGCGCCGAGCACGTACCCGACAGCCGTCACGATCAACAACGGCTGGGGCGGGGTCCGCTGGATCGGCCGGGGCCGGATGGCGGGCGCGGGCGGGCAGCCGCGGGCACTGTCCGATGTGATCGCCATCGAGAACACGCCGCAGACCGCGGGCAACATGTATGTGCACGTGCACAGCGGTGTGTTGAACGGCACATCCACCCTCAGCTCGAAGGTGCTGATCAGCACCGGGTGGCAGCCGGGCGACCTGATCTTCGTCTACGACTGGAACAACGACGGCTGGGACGACATCCTGCGCAGGCCCGCCGTCGGCAACCCGAACGGGAACACGTACGTGTACCTGCACAGCAAGGTCTTCAACGGGACACAGACCTTGCTGCCCGCCCAGCTCGTCATCGAGGGCGGGACGTACGACATCGAGCAGAACATGGCCGACATGACCGGTGACGGCATGCCGGACCTGGTGTACCTGCAGTGGGGAACCACGCAGAACGACCAGTGGCTGAGCGTGTACGACTTCCAGACCGGACAGGCCTACTCGTTGGGCACCGGCTGGCAGTCCACCAACGCCCTGCTGATCAGCGATGTGAACAAGGACGGCAATCCGGACGTGGTCGCCCGGGTCCCGGGTTCCACCCCGCCCGCGCAACTCGTGCCGTACCTGCACTCCGGGAAGTTCATCGCGGATCCGATGGGGCGCGCGTTCGGTGTGCTGCTGGCACCGAACGGGGCCAACTTCGGCTACGGCTGGAGCGGCAACGACGTGATCACCTGATCACGCAGTGTCCTGGGTAGACGGGGCCGGAGCGCGGTGACGCGGTCCGGCCCCGTTCGCGTTCACGACCACGTGCCCGACAGGACCAGGGTCACGGTGGTGCTGAGGATCCGGATCCCCCTGACCGAGAGGGGATCCATTGTGGTCAGCTCACGGACCCGGCGCAGGCGGTAGTCAAGCGTGCGCGGGTGGATGTGCAGTACCGCCGCGGCCGTCAGGCGGTTCATGCCGTTGCGGTAGAAGCAGTCGAGCGTGCGGACCAGGTCGGGTCCGGTGGCGAGCCGGTCGCCGAGGTCACGCAGCCAGCCGTCGATCTCGGGCATCTGCCGGACACCGAGTTCGGTGAACAGGTCCGTCATCACGTTGAGCCGCAGCGGCTTCGCCTCGACCGGGGCGACCTGGCTCAGCCCGCGCGCCGACGCCAGCGCCGCGGCGAGGTCCCCCAGCGCGCCGGTCGCGGCCGCGACCGCGCAGGGACGGCCGAGCAGTTCGGCGAACCGCCGGACCAGTCGCAGTGCCGGACCGGTGTCGTCGGCGGGCAGCAACGCGACGAGTTCGCCGGGGTCGTGCCACGTCATCGGAACGCGGTGGTCCACGAGGATCTCCTCGATGATCTCGTCCCGCCGTTGCCCGGCATCCGGCAACGAGGCGTCCGGGATGCGGACGACCACGACGACATAGCGCGTCACGAACGGCATACCGAGACTGACGGCCACGTCGGGCGCCGCGGGGTTGCCGGTGAGCAGCGCACGGGCGAAACCCTGGACGCGCCGGACCTCGGGCACCCGCCGCTCCAGGCCGTTGAGGTAGCCGTCGGTGAAGGCGTTCTGCGCGGCCAGCCCGTTGCGCGGCAGCCACGCGAGCATGTGCGTCAACTGGTCGCTGTCGGTGGGCCCCGTTGCCTCCTGGATCTCGCGGAGGGTCAGCGTGGCGTGCAGGACCAGCACCCGTTGCTGGGACGTCAGCGACACGCCGGACATGCCACGGGACATGCCGTGGGCGCGCATTCCCGCGAGGTCGGATTCGGTGAATGGTTCACCATCCGCGGCCAGTTCGGCCGTCCGGCGCCGCAGCACCGTGGCGAAATCCACCAGTTCGGCCCGCGTCGGCGCGTTACCGGCCATCGCACGGTATTCGGGCAACTGCTCTGTGTACACCTCGATCGCGCGCTTGGCATTTCGATCGACACGTGACCGCAACAGCGTGAAAAGACCGCTCATCATCGCAACGATGGCAGCGTGGCCGGTGAGTTGTACCGCCATGTGCGGGATCGCGCGTACCGCTTGTCGGCTGCGGACAAGTGTGCGGGTGGCACGGCCTCCAACCGTGCCACCTGCAGCGGCGGTGAGCACTCCCCGGTCAGCTCAGGCGTGCGATGCCGTGGATTTCCTGTGCATCGACAATTTGACGAACCCCTATCAAAACAGCGTCAGCGCTTTCGCAAAGACGACCCGACGGCAAAGTGTGGACTGGGACAAAACCCAGTCAAGCGATCGGAACAGACAGCGTCAAGCCCATCTCACAGCGTTTGTGAGGTGTGACAAATACCGACGACCAGTCATATCGCCGTTTTTCGGTGAATCACATACCGGTGAGTGCCGCTCGGGTGGTACGCGCCGCGGGCATCGACCGTCCGTTCGAACGGCGCGCCCCGGGGGGCAACCGCGGCGAGGCGACTCCGGCGAGCCGGACGGCGGCGCGGCGCGCGACGCCACGAGGGCCAGACCTGACCCACCATCGGCACCGCACCGCCACCAGGTCGGCAGGCAAGGTTATGGGAGCACCGCGGACGACCCATTCGGCTGCCCCTCACTGACCATGCGAAAAATGCCATCGGTGTTGGCAAGGCGCTTTCCCCTGTCGGGAATCGACATATTTCGCCCGTGGGCCACGGTATTCTCAGGCCATTCCGGCCAGAATGGGACTGGCCAGTCGTCGAGCGGAAAAAGTGGCTGTGGAGGCCCTTGATCCGACGCGACACCGCGTCATTGGCCGAGCGGGTCGGTGAGCGGGCGAGCCTGCGCCCGCCGTCCAGATGCGACCCGGTGAAATCGCTTCCCGGCAAGCCGCACTTGGGCATCCGCAGCCGTGCGCGGCCAGTTCTCGGCTAGTGGTTGCGAACGGGAGTTCGTTGGGGGTATTCGGCGGATCCAGGTTTTCGCTGGGCGTGCCGGGCGAAGGAGCCGGTACCGGGGTTGTACCGGCTCCTTTGGCCGGTGCGTCCAGCGGGAAGCTGGGCCGTCGAGACCCCCGACAGACTTCCGTTCGTGACCACTAGTAGCGTGTCGCTGCTTAGTTCAGGTGCTTTTGGCTGGGAGGCTGTTGTGATGGCTTCCCAGTTGAAGCGGCCGGTCAGGTTGTCGGCGCGGGATCGTGAAGAGTTGCTCCGGCTGACCACCACGGGTGTGCATCCCGCGTCGTCGATCAGACGGGCGCGGGTGCTGCTCGCGCTGGACACCTCGGTGGGCGAGCCCGATCCGAAGGAGGCGATCGCGGCCCGGCTTGAGGTCTCGGGCGAGATGCTGCGGCTGGTCGCGAAGCGGTTCGCCGAGACCGGTGGTGACGTGCATGCCACGATCTTTCGCAAGAAGCGTGAGCTTCCGCCGGTGCCGTCCCCGGTGACCGGTGAGGTCGAGGCCCGGCTGATCGCCCTGGC
>NZ_MTQO01000031.1 GCF_001984155.1 Actinosynnema sp. ALI-1.44 | reverse complement strand
CTCGACGTGGCCGAACTCCTCCGCGCCGATGCCGAACACCATGTCGCGGTACTTGCCTGGGACGTGCATGTTCCACCCCTGGAACATGTACTGCATCGCTACGCTGATCTCGCCGTACTGGCCGCCGAGCACCTCCTGGAGCTTGCGGGCGTACACAGCGTCCGGTTGCTCCGGAGTCGCCTTGAACTGAAGTTCCTGGCGATGAAAGAACATGTGTAACTCCCCATCATTGGGCGAAAAGCCTGCCGAACCTGGCTTCCCTGGTCAAGGTCACCCAAACCTGTGTCGCCCCACCGGGATTCGGCACGGTATCGGAATGGTCAGTCCGCGCCGGCCACCAGCGGGTCGGCGGCCCGCTGCGCTGCTCTGCCCACGGGCACGAGCACGAAACCGCTTCGTGGCCGGGCCGGGATCCGGCTCAGCGAGATCGTCGAGTCCTGGTCGGGAACCCGGTAGTCCAAGTGCGCCAACCGAGTGCTGAGTTCGGCGAGGATCGCCACGGTGAACGCCTCACCCGGGCAGCGGTGCCCCGTCTGTGGATCGCCCGCGCCTTGCGGGACGAGGTGCCACATGTCGATCTCGCGGCCGACGAACCGGTCCGGGTCGAACCGGTACGGGTCAGCCCACCAACGGCTGTCGTGGTTCTGCCCGTAGAGGTCCAACAGGACCAGCGCACCCTCGGGAATCTCGTGCCCCTGCCACGTCAGGTCACGGACGGCGCGACCACCGACGAACGGCGCGAACGGGTAGAACCGCCGCAACTCATGGGCGAACGCGACCGCGAACTCACCACCGGCCTGCAGCGGCCTGCGGAACTGCGGCCAGGTGTGCAACGCGTGTCCGGCGTAGGCGACGAACCAGCAGACCGCGACAGTCGGCCGGATGACGTTGAGCAGTTCCACTGCCGCGGTCCTGGGATCCAGCAGCTCGCCGTCGACATCCCGGTGCCGGGCGACCGTTTCCAACGCCGATCCCGGCGGCGCCTCGGCTTTGCCGTCCCGGACGTCCTGGATCACGGACCCGAGCCAGGCTTCACGGCGGTCGCGGGCCGACCTGGCGCGCCAGTGCCGTGGCCCGGCCGTGGCGAACCCGTCGACCATCGCGACCAGGTCCGCGGCCAGGTCGCCGACCTCGTGGGTTTCCACCGGAAGACCCGCCCAGCGGCGCACGCCCGCAGTGATCGCCCGGCTCGCCTCGTCGAAGAGCACCACCGAACGACCCGGCTGCCAGCCGACGACGACGTCCTCCCACGCCGCCGCGACACATTGAACAAGCGACGCGACCGAGTCCGGTGTCACCAGGGACAGGAAGATGCTCTTGCGACGCCGATGGGCCTCACGGTCGAGCGTGTGCACCGCGCCGTGCCCGAACAAGGTACTCAGGACCGGGCTTGGGATCGCCGCGTGCCGCTCGACGTGCTTCTCGTCGTAGAAGAACCGCGCCGCGTCCGGCCCGCACAGGCCCACCGCGCGTTGGCCCATCACCCGCGTCCGCACTACGTCGACGCCCGTGCTCCTGCGGAGGTTCGGCATCCAGCCGTACCCCTCGAGCAAGACATGCAGCGATTGATCCCCAGGGAGCTCCGGTAGTCGCATACGAGCTCTATGCCCGATGCGTGCGGAGCCAAACGTGCGTCAGGCGTTGGCCCGCCGGGCCCACCGCAGCACGACTGTGGTCCCGCGCTCGTCGTGGTGCAGGTCGAAGACGTCGGCCAGTCTGTCCATCATCACCAGACCCATGCCACCGCCGCGGGAATGACCGAGTGGCACCGACCAGGTGCCGTTGTCGGACACCACCACGTGCACCGCACGCGCCAGCCGGTCCCTCGCCGCGAACAAGGTCACGTTTCCCCCGCCATCAGGAAAGGCGTGTTCCATCGCGTTCGAGAGCGCCTCGTCGGCCGCCATGACGACGTCCTCGCGATCATGTTCGAGCAAGCCGACCGCGTGTGCCCACTCCAGCACACGGGAACGCAACAACACCAACCGGCCGGGCAACACCCCGGCTTGGTCGTACAGATACGGCTTGCTGAAGTCGGCGTCGGTCACCACGTCACAAGCCAGGTCAGGCAGTGCTCGCGACCAGCCGAGCACCGCCGCTGGGACCGACCCGTTCTGCTCACGCACTGACATCCTCAAGCACCTGCCACCCTGTTTGTCCATCCTGGAATGTGGTTCGCGGGGCATTGCTGCCAAGCTACCGCCGCGAGTCGTTCCCGTATGTCGGACGTTCCGCCTCGGACATAGTCAAATGCCGCATCGCGTCGGCGAGCGTGTCGCGGACCGTCAACTGCTTGTCGACGCCTGCTATGCGCAGCAAGCGCAGTACGTCCGGTGAGGCCACGATCGGCAAGCGCCGTCGCGGACCTGCTGCGGTAGCGACCAACAGCGCCCGGATCCCGGCCGCGGCGAAGAACGTGACTCGCGACAGGTCCACCACTACCGGCGGCGAACCGGGCCGCAAGGCGGTATCCAGGGCCTGCTCCAGCAGCGGAGTGGTCAGCAGATCCACTTCTCCGGCGGCGGCGACCACGACGATGTCGGCCTGGTCGGACGTGGTACGGACGGTCAGCACCTCGTGGGGGTCGGCTGGTCGACGCTCTGATGCGGCTCTCGGCGGCTTCATCGGTGGCGCCTCCTTCCCGAACGCGCGTGAGAAGCCAACGCCGCCGGGCGCCCTCACTACGGCGTTGACCTCGACGTTCCGCAGCATCGGCTGCACCGTACGGTAATGCGATACCCATCCTGTCACCAGACAAACCGGTGGACCATTCGAGATTTTCGCCGCCAGGTTCCGCGACCGCGCCCACGCAGCTGTGTCCCTGGCGGACCAATGGCTGCCTCGACGAGCCGCTGAGCGGTTCCAGGTTTCGGCGTTCGGCTGCCGAGCATTACTCGGCGAAAATCGATAACCATTGACCAGCGACATCACCGACTGGGGATGCGTGAGGCATGGCGCGCCCATTTCGGGCGGAGCCTGACGGCCGTGCGCACCGCTTCTTCCGGGACGACGCGCTGCCTACACTGAACTAGCCCACACTGAACTACCCCGCACTGGCTGCCCACGCTGCGGCGGAATCGCGCGACACGAATTGGGCGCGCGTCAGCCAGGTGGGAGACCGCGGTTGGCGGCCTGGGCATCAAGGGCGGAAGTCTGGTCGGCACTGGGTTGTCAACGCGAATCGGTACGTTAGCAGAAGTCGTCGTCGCGAATTCAGCCCCTCCCGGACTTGGCGTGACCGCGCTCGGGAGAAGTGTGATCGCCGCCCTCCGGTATGAGCGCGCCATTGGTGATCACACGATGGTGTTATGCGGCCTTTCGGGGCTGAGTGTTTGTTGTACTGTCCTCCGTGTGCAAGACACGGTGCCTTTTGAGGCCTGTTTCTTCCCGATGGACCACCAATCAAATGCTGGGCTCACGTCCGAAAGGAATCGGCATCGTGTCGTTCATCAAGAGGACCTGAACGCGCAGAGCCTCGTCGGCCTGGTCGGCGCGGCGGGCACCGCGCTGAAGAAGAAGTCTCCACCGTCCACATGCGACCATGAGGCGCAGGTGATGTCGTATGCCTCATGGTCACCGTGATCGACCGCCACCAGGAGAGGCCGATCACACTCCTTGAACGCTCACCGCGGGGACGCACCCGGCGGAATCCAGGGTGCCGCCGGGGCGCGTCACGGTGTGGTGGCAAGGAATCCTGTGTAGCCGGGCATCTCACCAGATGCCCGGCTGCACGGTCCCCGTACCGCCCAAGGGGCGATACCAGACTGTCGCGATAGGACTCCAAGAGGAAGTGATGCCACCATGGTTCGGAAAGTCGTCGTCTATCTGGTGGACGACCTTGACGGCACGATGTCCGACGACATCACCACGGTGCGGTTCGGGCTCGACGCCGCCAGCTACGAGATCGACCTCACCGACGACAACGCCGCCAGGCTGCGTAACCGCCTCGGCGAGTTCATCGGCCGCGCCCGCCGGACTGGTCGTCCCGGCAAGCGCGGTGCCGCGCCCACAGCACCAGCCAACCGCGAACAGACCAAAGCGATCCGCGACTGGGCGCGCCAGAACGGCTACACCGTATCCGAGCGCGGGCGTGTCGCCGCCACCGTGATGGCGGCGTTCGAAGCGGCGCACACCACCACGAACTGAGGGTGGATCGGAGCACCGGAGGGCAGACCCGCTGAACTCGTCGCGTCTGGTCCAGCCGGACGTGGCTTGGGCAAGGCCGTGCGCCGCGTTTCCAAACCGGTTTCTCCCATTCGCTTCACTCCGTCGCGTACGAGCAGGCCGGTGGCAAAGCAGGACTCCGCTGGCGGACGGCGCTGAAACCGCGAGTGGGATGGCCGGCTCGTCGGCGACAGCTCGCCGACGAGCCGACCACGCGTGGCGGCTTCGGGCATCCGGCGGGCGTGAACCCGGCTGACGGCGCACTTCACGTCACCCTCGTGTTCACGACTGCTCGGAGTCGGGGACCCGGCACCACACCCTGGTCATCGGCGGGGCCTGTGACTTCGCCCCGTGTGGATCGTCACCTCTGTTGTCCGCACGGCGCGGATACCCGGTCAGATCCGCGTCCATCCGGGTTTTTCATCCCTGATCGAGTGAATCTGCCCGGCGTGACCCCACCGTGGATAAAATGGACACTCGACGGCTCGTCAAGCGAGAGGACGACAGCAGTCGTACAGCCATGAACAGCGACGCGCCCATCCTGAGCTGGACGATCGAACCCGGCGACGACTCCACGATCGTGCACGTCAACGGCGACGTCGACATGCTGACCGAACACGAGTTCGGCGCCGCTGTGCGCGCGGCTCTGGATACCCCGGCCCCGATCGTCATCCTCGACCTCGGCGAGGTCACCTTCCTCGGATCCATCGGCATCCACACAGTGGTGATGGCCCACGACGAGGCTTGCCGGACCGAGCGGACGCTCCGGGTCGTCGAGGGGGCAGCCGCCGTGCGTCGAGTCATGGACGTCACCGGCCTCAACCAAGTGCTGTCGCTCCACCCGACAGTGGATCACGCCCAGTCGGCTTGACTTCCCCAGTCCGTTTGAACTTGGTGCCCGCTCAAACCGCTCCGAACGGCTGTGGTGTCGTACGCGCGGCTGGTCCGAATGGTGGGGACCATGCGTTCTCCGGTTGGAATGGTGCACGGTTGGGTAGTCGGTGGCGGGCGATCGCCGGACCGCGGCTCGGCGATGGTCAAGGCTCCCTGGTTTCAACCCAAGTGGCCAGGGAGCCGTCTCTGACCACCGGGGCGGGCTCAGGGGTTCGTGGGCTTGTGTTGGGCGCTGCCGGCTTTGGTGTTCGCGTCGGTGACCAGCCAGGCGGCGACGTCGCGGAGTTTCATGTTGGCGTGTTGGGAGGCTTCGACCAGCATGGCGAACGCCGCTTTGTCGTCGACACGGTCGCGGTGCATCAGGATGCCCTTGGCTGTGGCGATCACGTCCCGCGTGGCCAGCGCTGATTCCAGGTACTGCTGTTGCTGGGAACCCGCGAGGGCGATCGCGGCGTACGCGGCGAACAGTTCGCCGAGGGTTTCGGCGTCGGCGTCGAAGGCGTCACGCAGCGGGGAGTAGAGGTTGAGCGCGCCGAGGGTGGTTGCGGTGGTGAACAGCCGGAACGACAGCATCGAGACCACGCCCGCGTCGAGAGCGGCGCGGGTGAACCGCGGCCAGCGGGTCTCGGCGGCCAGATCGCCGGTGCGGAAGGTGTGGTGGTCGCGGATGGCGTCCACGCACGGTCCCTCGCGGGTCTCGTACTGCATCTGGTCCAATCGGGTGACCAGGTCGTCGGAGGGGGCGACCGACCGGTACACGCTGGTCTTCTCGACCAGGGTGATCCCGGCGTGCTGGACGCCGGGGATGGTGGCCGCGGCCGCGACCACGATGCCGGTCAGGGTGCGTTCCGGATCGGGCTCGGCTTCCAGCGATCGCGCGAAGCGACTCAGGGCGTCGGCTGCTCCGCCAAGGCCCACCGCGGAATCGGTCGCGCAGTCGGCTGCGTCATCGGGTCGTGGACGTCTCATCGGGTATCAGTGTCCTGAGATGATCTCGGTCTCACCAGCCCGGCGGCCGGCGATCGAACCGTGGGTCGACAGGGCAATAACGACGGTGGTGCGGGGCATGATCACGTCCTTAGGGTGAGGCGCTCGATGCGGCGGTGTGGCGGGTGATCAGGGTGACGGTCTCGGGTAGGGATCGGGTGTGCGGCGTGGGCCAGCCGGGACCGGTGAGTACGAGCCGTGTGTCCGGCGTGGTGAGCGTGGAAACGATGTCGGGATCGGACGGGCGGTGCGCCCACAGCACCAGCACGGCGGGCGGCGGGGTGGTGCGGGCCATGGCGTCGACAAGCGCACTGTTCGGAAGGGACGCTCCGAGCAGGCGTGCGGGAACGCGTTCAGCGGCAAGCGCGGCGCGCACGGCTTCCAACGGCAGTGTGTGGTGTTCGCCCTCGACGCACGCCAACAGCACGAGAGGGCCTCGAACGGGTGGCATGGGGACGCGGCGCAGGGCAGTGGTGATGGTGTCGGACAGCACGTGGACGAGGTCGACGCAGCGGTCGATGTCGTCGGCCTCGGGCCCGCCGAGGAAGTTCAGAGCTGGGCAGCACAAGGTGTGCCACGCGTGCCCGACGCCGTGTGCGGCGATGTCGGCTGCCAGCAGCGCGCCCGCGGTGTCGGTGTCCAATCGCGACACCGCGGCCAGCAGGTCCTCCACCCCGGCGCCGGGCATGGGCCGGAAGGCGGCGTGCGCCGCGGACTGAGCGGAGACTCCTTGGTCGATCAGGTGTTTCATCCGCAGCAGCGCGGTGACGTCGGCGCCGGTGTAGCGGCGGTGGCGTCCGGCAGGCGTGTCGCCGATGGGAATCCGGTAGCGGCGGTGCCAGCCGCGCAGCGTGGAGGCGGGCACATCCAGCATGCGGGCGACGGCCCCCGCCGACCAGGTCAGTTCTTGACCGGCCGGAGCCGGTGACGAGGTGCGGTCCATGTCAGTGCGCAACCAGGTCGTTCACGGTGGGTCGTGCAGCCGATTCAGGGCGCCAAGGCTGACGCCGCGCACAACACCGCCCAACCGGCGGCGACACCGACGACTTTGGCTCGTGCGCCGCGGTCCGGCAGCCCCAACCCGAACATGACCGCGTCCGCGAGGTCCGAGGCGACTCGGGCGGCCAGCGCCACGTGCAGCGCCCGGCCCGCCGGGACGACCATCATCGCCGCCCCGATCGCCGTGTCCCGGGCCCCGATCGCGCCGATCAACGTCCGGATCCGCGGGTCGACGCCGCCGTCGGGACGCGCCATGCCGCACGGTTTGGCCAGCAACGCGGGACGGGCGATGATCGCGGCGCTGTAAGCCACGGTCGCCGCGCCGAGAACACGACTCATCACAGGCATGTGGGCTCCTCGATCGCGCATGGCATGACGTGCGCCCCTTGTGTACCCGGTCGAAACGACGACAAAACGATTCACCTGACCACCGCACTGAGACGGTCGTGACAGGTTCGAAATGGTGCGAACCGGGAACCTCTGACATCGACCGACAGAGCTTCCGAGGAGGTACGGTGACCGCTGTAGCCAGGGAAGTGCCGACCGCCGCCGCAGACGTGTTCGCCGTGTTGTCCGACGGCTGGTCCTACGCGGGCTGGGTGGTGGGCAACTCCCACATCCGGGACGTGGACCGGAACTGGCCGGACGTCGGAACGAGCATCCACCACAGCATCGGTGCCTGGCCGGTGCAGATCCACGACGTCACCCAGGTGCGCGCGGTCCAGCCCGATCGCTACCTCGAACTGGACGCTCGGTTGTGGTGGCTGGGAGCGGCGGTGATCAGCTTCCGGATCACTCCGCTGGGCGAGCGGGCGTGTCGACTGGAGATGAGCGAGGTGCTGACCAGGGGTCCGGCGGCCGTGCTGCCGACGGCGGCACAGGCCGCTCTGCTCCGGCCGCGCAACCGCGAATCACTGGCTCGGCTCGCCGATCTCGCCGTCGGCCGAGCGCGATCCGCAACCGGCGGCACACTCGCATGATCGCACCAGTGGAGACGGTCGACGCCGTGGTGATCGGCGCGGGCCCGAACGGCCTGGTGGCCGCCAACCTGCTCGCGGACGCGGGTTGGGAGGTACTGGTCCTGGAGGCGGGCGAGGAACCCGGCGGCGCGGTGCGCACGGCTGAGCACGTCGCCACGGGCTTCCACAGTGACCTGTTCAGCTCCTTCTACCCGCTGGGCGCGGCCTCACCGATCCTGCGCGGCCTCGAACTCGACCGTTACGGGCTGGACTGGTCGCATGCCCCAGAAGTGCTGGCACACGTGTTGCCGGACGACCGCTGCGTGGTGCTGTCCCGGGATCTGGATCGCACCGCGGCCTCTGTGGCGTCGTTCGCTCATGCGGACGGCGACGCGTGGCGGGCCGAGGTGCGTGACTGGCGCCGAATCCGCGGCGAGTTGCTGGACGCGCTGTTCACGCCGTTCCCGCCGGTGCGCGCGGCGGCCCGACTGGCGCGCACTCTGGGCGCGGCCGAGTCGCTGAGGCTGGCCAGGATGGTCACGATGCCTGCCACCGGCTACGCGGCGGAACAGTTCGCGGGGGACGGCGCACGGCTGCTCCTCGCAGGCAACGCACTGCATTCCGATCTCGGTCCCGGTGAAGCGGGCAGCGCGGTGTTCGGGTGGCTGCTCAGCATGCTCGGTCAGGACGAGGGATTTCCCGTACCTCGCGGTGGCGCGGGCGCACTGACCGCGGCCCTGGTCCAGCGACTCACCGAGCGCGGCGGTCGTGTCTACTGTGGACAACCGGTCACCAGGGTGCTGGTCGCCGGTGGGCGGGCGATGGGAGTCGCCGTCCAGGACGGCGACCTCGTCCGGGCCAGGCGGGCGGTGCTGGCCACCGTCCCGGCACCGTCGCTGTACCGGGACCTGGTCGGTGAGCGGCATCTGCCGGCCAGGTTCGTCGCGGCGCTACGGGGTTTCCGCTGGGATGACGCGACGATCAAGGTCGACTGGGCGCTGTCGCGGCCGATTCCGTGGCGGAACCCGGACGCCTCCGGCGCCGGGACCGTGCATCTGGGCGGTGACCTGACCGGGCTCGCCGAGTCCGGCGCGGCGCTGGCCATGGACCGGCTGCCGGACAACCCGTTCCTGTTGCTGGGCCAGATGTCCACCGCGGACCCGACACGATCGCCTGCGGGAACCGAGTCCGCCTGGGCGTACACCCACGTGCCGCACGGCCGTGGCCGGAGCCGTGACGACCTGCTCCGGATCGCCGATCAAGTGCAGCGCGTCGTGGAGAAGCACGCCCCCGGCTTCGCCGACACGATCATCGGCAGACATGTGGGCGGCCCACTCGAGCTGGAGCGCCAGAACCCGAACCTGGTCGACGGAGCCGTCAACGGCGGCACCTCGGCCATCCACCAGCAACTCGTGTTCCGCCCAGTGCCGGGACTCGGCCGCGCCGACACCCCGATCGACCGGCTCTACCTCGCCGGAGCCTCAGCACACCCCGGCGGAGCCGTACACGGCGGCCCGGGAGCCAACGCCGCCAAAGCGGCCCTCGCCCGCTGCGGGCCGACCGGCGCGGGCTACGCCGCGATCATCCGCGCCCTGCACCGGACGCTGTACTCACCACGCTGACCAGCCCAGTCGCCCGGCGTGGTGACCTCACACCCGTTGAGATCGCCATGAATGTCCACTATGTACTTCCTGGCGAACCGGCTGGGCTCTGCGACGTGGTGATCTCATCAGTAGATCGTTTGCCGAGGGGAGTGCAGAACCATGACGGACACATCAGGTAGCGCACGCGACGCCAATGATCCGCGCCTCCAAGGCGGCGCATGGCGTGAGGCGCTGGAGGATCGCACCGTGCGGGCTGTCGGCGCGTTGACCGAAGCACTGGAAACGGTGGAAGTCGCGCGAGGGCACCTGTACGCGTTCCACCAACTGACCGGCTCCGCCGATTTCAAGCTGGAGAAGGCGATCGAGCTGCTTGAGCAGGCCGGTCACCAGGCGCTGGCCGACGAGTTGTCGCAGCAGTTGCTCGGCCGGAACGTGTTGCCTGGCCGATGGAGTTTCCAGGTCATCGAGGACTACGAGGAGACCTACTACGGCCCGTTCCGCCGCTTCGAACGGCAGAGCCGCGAGCTGACTGACGGTCTACCGCACGTGTACGAAGCCGACCTCAAGCGCGCACGCCGTTCGGTGGGCTTGCCGGGGCATGAAGCCACGCCCGACGAACCAGGCAACCGGTAACGCGACTGTTCACCCTGCCCGCGATGTGCACGATCTCAGCTTTGAACTGCGCGTGACCCCGCGCACTGAGTCGGACGGTAATGCACTGAATCCCGCGGATGTTGCGGACATGTTCAGTTGCCTGCGGCCCGGGCTGGGCTGCCGCCGATCCGGCTGCATGACTTGCGCCATGGTGTCGCGACTTCGGCGTTGGCGGCTGGGGTGGACATAAAGGTGTGCAGGAGACGCTCCGGCACCTGTCGGCCACGGTGACGAGTGACACGTACACGACTGTGCTGATCGAGGTCGCGCGTGATGCCGCTGAGAAGGCGGCGATGACCATCTCTCGAACCAGGCCGGGACCGCTGGGCTTGCTTCGGGCCAGCGGGCGCTCACCATGGACGGTGACCGCAGTGTTGCCGAACACCAAAAAGCGCAGGTCAACATGGATGTTGACCTGCGCTCTGGGGGTGCGCCGCCAGGGACTCGAACCCCGAACCCGCTGGTTAAGAGCCAGCTGCTCTGCCAGTTGAGCTAGCGGCGCTCGCAAGGTCTCCCCTGCGAACGAGGAAAACCTTAGCATGGGGTCCGCTGATGCTCGAAATCGGACCCCCGGTTGATCGACTCCCGCAGCTAGAGGGCACAATCGGTACGTTCGGGCCCTTGCTGGGGTGGGGAGGAGGGTTCCGGGCATCGAAAATCGGGCGGGCTGACTTATGTGGGTGGGGTCTTGATGCGACGATCGATTGTGGCGCTGGCCACAGCGATGGCCGTGCTGTCGGTCGCGAGTTGCTCCTCGGGGGAACCGTCCGCGCAGCAGCAACCAGGGGGCACGCCGGCGTCCGGCGGCCAGACGCAGGGCGGTTCGCCCGCGCCGCAACCGAAGCCGGTCGCGCTCGCGATCACACCGGCGGACAAGGCGGCGAACGTCGCGCCGGGAGACCCGATCACGGTCACGGCGGCGGACGGGAAGCTCAACACGGTCACGGTGACCAATCAGGACGGCAAGGCCGTCACCGGTGCGCTGACACCGGACGGTCTGAAGTGGGAGTCGGCCGAGCCGCTCGGCTACAGCAAGTCCTACACCGTCAACGCGGCGGGAACGGGAACCGACGGCAAACCGTCGAGCATCACGTCCTCCTTCACCACGGTGAAGCCGGGCAAGCAGATCACCGTTTCGCTGAACCCGACCGACGGCCAGACCGTGGGCGTCGGCCAGCCGATCGCGTTCTACTTCTCCGGCAACGTGCCGGACAAGGCAGCGGCGGAGAAGGCGCTGAAGATCACGGCGGAGCCCGCGACCGAAGGCGCCTTCCACTGGTTCCGCGACAACGAGGTGCACTGGCGGCCGAAGGAGTACTGGAAGCCGGGGACGAAGGTCACGATCAACGCGGCGGTCTACGGCAAGGCGCTCGGCCCCGGCCTGTTCGGCAAGGAGGACCGGAAGTCCGCGGTGACGATCGGCAACAAGGTCGTGGCGGTCGCCGACGGGGCGACGAAGCAGATGACGGTGAGCGTGAACGACCAGGTGGTCAAGACGGTCCCGATCTCGCTGGGCAAGCCCCGCCACGAGACGCCGAACGGCACCTACACGGTGATGACCGAGCAGCAGAACTACACCATGGACTCGGGCACCTACGGCGTCCCGGCCGACTCACCCGGCGGCTACCGCACCAAGGTCGCCGTGGCCAGCCGCCTGTCGAACAGCGGAATCTTCTACCACTCGGCGCCCTGGTCGGTCCGCCAGCAGGGCAGCAGCAACGTCAGCCACGGCTGCATCAACATGTCCACGGAGAACGCCCGCTGGATGCAGGAAATCGGCAACAAGGGCGACCTGTTCGTGGTCCAGAACTCCGGCGGCAAGGAGCTCCAGCCCTGGGACGGCTTGAGCGACTGGCAGATCCCGTGGGAGGAGTACCAGAAGGGCGGAAAGAAGTAGCCCTTCAGCTTTCGCCCCGGGTTTCGGCTCGGGGCTTTTTCTTTGGGGTCGTCTTTTGGCATGCACTGTTTGGGTGCTGCCTGACCGAGGCTCGGGGTTCTGCGGGGGTGAGAAGATGGTCCCTCGCCGGGAGCAGACCTCGGGGCAGGAGGTCTTCGCGTCGTGTTCTTCCCGGCGCATGTTTTTATGACCCGGGGTTTCAGGGCGCGGGCGTCTCCTGCCCGTCGACCTGCCCCAGGGAACCACGGTCTATCAAGAGGATCGGTACCGCTATCGCCGGGGCTCTTTGTGCAGGCCGACCTCTTGACAGCCCGTGGTTGGCTTCGCCCAGGCCGACGGGCAGGAGACACCCCCGAAGCACCACTCTGCGCTTGCGCGCGAGCTGTTGCGGGTTGCTCTGCGCTGGCGCGTGGCCGTCCTCTGCACTTGCGCGCGAGCTGTTGCGATGGTCTGCGGTTGCGCGAGAGCTGGCTGAGGAGCGCCTCCGGCGCTCCAAGCGGCGAAGCCGCACGCTGGTCGAAGTGTGGCGTGCCCAGCGCTGGGTCGAGAGGAGCTCGCACCGTGGGGGGCTTGGGGGGCTCGGCCCCCCAAAATAAAGCCCGAAGCGCCCCAGGGAAGGTTGCGAAGCAACCGACCACGGGACGCCCCAACGAGGGTGAGTGACGGGACTTGAACCCGCGACTTCCTGGACCACAACCAGGTGCTCTACCAACTGAGCTACACCCACCATGTCACCTTGCTGGTGCTTGGTGTGACGTTAGCTTAGCGCGGGGTTCTTGGCAGCTGAAATTCGGGTCAGGTGTCGGGGTTGAGCACTCGTTCCGCCGCTGCGCGGGCTTCCTCGCTCGTGGGGCCTGGCTGGGGGACGAAGGCTGTGCTGCGGTAGTACGCGAGCTCTTTGATCGATTCCTTGATGTCCGCGAGCGCTCGGTGGGCGAGGCCTTTGCCCGGCTGTGCGTAGTAGATCCTCGGGTACCAGCGCCTGCACAGCTCCTTGATCGACGAGACGTCCACCATCCGGTAGTGCAGGTGCCCGTCCAGGGCTTTCATGTCCCTGGCGATGAAGCCTCGGTCGGTCGCTATCGAGTTGCCCGCCAGTGGTGCGCTGCGGGCTTCCGGGACGTGGGCTTTCACGTAGTCGAGGACCATCTTCTCCGCGTCGGCCAGCGTCACCGTCGAGCGGCGCACTTCTTCGGTGAGCCCCGATTTGGCGTGCATCTCCCTGACCACGTCGGGCATGTTCGCCAGGTGGTCGTCTCCTGTGTGGATCACCACGTCCACTCCTTCGCCGAGGATGTTCAGCTCGGCGTCGGTCACCAACGCGGCGATCTCGATCAGTGCGTCGTTCTGCAGATCGAGCCCGGTCATCTCGCAGTCGATCCACACCAGATGGTCACTCACCTGCTCAACCCTATCCTCCGGGGTCGGCTCTGGGCCTTCGAGCTGCGACGTGCGTGTCCCGGATTTAAGTTCTCCCCGTGGAGAAGACGCAGGAGATCGCCGCGGGCTACGTGACCGAGGGCCAGGCGGTCGAGTTGGGCACGGTTGTCGTGGATGGCCAGGTGGATGCGTCCGCTGTCGTCAAGCTGCCGTTGGCGACGTTGAACCGGCATGGTCTCGTCGCCGGTGCCACCGGTACCGGCAAGACGAAGACCTTGCAGCTCATCGCCGAGCAGTGCGCGGGTGCGGGTGTTCCTGTCCTTCTCGCCGACATCAAGGGTGACCTGTCCGGACTCGCCCGTGCGGGTGAGGCCGACGACAAGGTCACCAAGCGCGCTCAGGAGACCGGGGACGACTGGACGCCGACGGCTTACAAGGTGCAGTCGTTGTCCCTGGGGACCGGTGGCCCCGGTGTGCCGATCCGGGCGACGATCACGAGTTTCGGGCCGATCCTGTTGTCGAAGGTGCTGGGGCTCAACGACACGCAGGAGTCGACACTCGGCCTGATCTTCCACTGGGCCGACAAGCGTGGCCTGGCGTTGTTGGACTCGAAGGACCTGCGTGCGGTCATCTCGCACCTGACCAGTGACGAGGGCAAAGCCGACCTCAAGGAGCTCGGCGGCGTCTCGCCGAGCACGGCGGGTGTGATCCTGCGCTCGTTGTCCAACCTGGAGGCCCAGGGCGGGGACGACTTCTTCGGCGAGCCGGAGCTGCAGGTGGCCGACCTGCTGCGGGAGGGGGTCGTCTCGCTGCTGGAGGTTGGCGAGCTGCAGAACAAGCCCGCGCTGTTCTCCACGTTCCTCATGTGGTTGCTCGCCGAGCTCTTCCAGGAGCTCCCCGAGGCCGGTGACCTGGAGAAACCCAAGCTGGTGTTCGTGCTCGACGAGGCGCACCTGCTGTTCGGCGGGGCTTCGAAGGCCTTCCTCGAGCAGATCGAGCAGACCGTGAAGCTGATCCGCTCCAAGGGCGTCGGGGTGTTCTTCTGCACCCAGCTGCCCACCGACATCCCGAACGCCGTGCTGTCGCAGCTCGGCGCCCGCATCCAGCACGCTCTGCGCGCCTTCACGCCGGACGACCAGCAGGCGCTGTCGCAGACGGTGAAGACCTACCCGACGACCAAGCACTACGAACTGGACAAAGCGCTCACGTCCCTCGGCACGGGGGAGGCGATCGTCACAGTTCTCAGTGAGCGCGGTGCGCCGACACCGGTCGCGTGGACGAGGCTGCGTGCGCCGCGGTCGTTGATGGGCACCATCGGTGTCGACGCGATCCGCGAGGCCGCGAGCTCGAGCGACCTGCACGCCAAGTACGTGGAGACGATCGACCGCGAGTCCGCGTACGAGATCCTCACGGCCAAGGTCGCCGCTCCGCCGCCGGAGGCCGAGCAGCAGGCGCCGCCTCCCGAGCAGCAGACGCAGGAGCCGGGAGCGTGGGAGAAGGTCCTGTCGAGCGCGCCGGTGAAGTCGTTCCTGCGGTCGGCGGCCACCGTGATCGGCCGGGAGATCACCCGTGGTCTTTTCGGTACGGCGAAACGGCGTCGTCAGTAGTGTTGTTTTGTGCCGATCGAGCTGACGCTGCTGTCCACGGTGGCGTACCGGGGCCGGGAGGTGACCGCGCCGCGGTTACGGGCTCTGCTCGCGTTGCTGGCAGCCGACCTGCGCCGAGGCGCGGGTGTCGACGCGCTCGTCGACGGGATCTGGCCGGACGGGCAGCCTGAGTACCCCGTCAAGGCGCTGCACATCCTGGTGTCCCGGCTGCGGGGCCTGCTCGGCCCGGATTTCGTGGCGAGCACACCGACGGGGTACCGGATCGCTCTCGCCGCCGACGAGGTCGACGCCGAGGCGATCCGGAGTGCCGCGGCTGAGGGGGCCCGGGCACTGGCCGAAGCGCGGTACGACCAGGCGTTGGCCGAGGTCGAAGCCGGGCTCGGCCTGTGGGACGGTGACGGGAGCGATGGCACGGATCCGTTGTCGTTGCTGCGCTTGGATCGCGTCATGGCCCATCGCTCGCTTGTCCGGACCCGTGCGCTCGCCTTGGCGAGGCTGGGGCGCCACGCCGAGGCGGCTGACCCGCTGGAGCGACTGTCCCGGGAGCACCCGCGAGACGAGGAACTGCTCGCCGAACTGCTCCGGGGGCAGGCCGCGTTGGCCGGGCCCGCCCGTGCGCTGACCACGTACGAGCAGTATCGGCGCGAACTGCGTGACGAGCTCGGCGCGGATCCCGGTGCCGCGCTGCGGGCCGTGCACCAGTGGCTGCTGCGGGGCGAGGCGGTCAGGCGCAATGTGGTGCACGAGCCGAACCCGTTGCTCGGCCGGGACGAGGACATCGCGGCGGTCATGGCGTTGGTGAAGTTGTCGCGGATCACGTCGGTCGTCGGCCCCGGCGGGATGGGCAAGACCAGGCTCGCGCACGCGGTGGCCAGGGCGGTGGAACGCGATGTGTACTTCGTTTCGCTCGCCGGTGTCACGGCGGACGAGGACGTCCGCAACGAGGTCGACGCGGTTCTCGGCGACCAGCGCCTGAACGCGCTGCTGGTGCTGGACAACTGCGAGCACGTCATCGACACGGCGGCGGCGCTCGCGCGTTCGCTGATCTCGGCGGGCAGCGACATCCGGATCCTGACCACCAGCCGTGCGCCGCTCGGCCTGTCGTCGGAATCGGTGTACCAGCTCGGCGAACTGCCGCTGCCCACGGCCACCGAGCTGTTCCGCCAGCGCGCCACGGCCGCCCGTCCCGGTGTCGAGCTGCCTGCCGACGTCGTCGAGGAGCTGTGCGTCCACCTGGACGGGCTGCCGTTGGCGATCGAACTCGCGGCGGCGAAAACACGGGTCATGTCCGTCCGGGAGATCGCCGACCGGCTCGACGACCGCTTCACGTTGCTGCGCAGCGCATCGAGGGACACACCGGACAGGCACCGGACCCTGCGCGCCGTGGTGGACTGGAGCTGGAACCTGCTCGACGACGCGGGACGGCACGCGATGCGGGCGCTGTCGGTGTTCCCCGGCGGATTCACGTACGCCGCAGCCGAACACGTCGGTGTCGACGCGCACCTCGAGCACCTGGTCGACCAGTCCCTGCTCAAGGTGCTCGACGCGCCGACCGGGGTGCGGTTCCACATGCTCGAAACGGTCCGCGAGTTCGCCGCGTGCGACGGTGTTCGCGAGCAGGATGTCGACGGTTTCCTTGCCTGGGCCCGGGATTTCGGCCTCGCCCACCACGGCGAGGTGTTCGGCACCGACCCGGTGGCGCCCGCGTTCCGGGTCGACGCCGAGCAGGACAACCTGATCAGGGCACTGCGGTACGGGATCGAGCGCGGCCATGGTCCGACGGTCGCGGCCACGGCGGCGGCGCTGACCGGCATGTGGCTGCTGAAGTCCAACTACAGCAGGACATCCGCGCACGCCGACGAGATCGCCAGGGTGCTCGTGCGGTACCGGCCGGAACCGGAGTACCTTGAGGCGGCCCGGATGGCGGTGACCATGTGCGCGACCACCACGATGATGATCCAGGGGCCGCGCGCGTTGCGCAGCCTGGTCGCTCTCAACCGGCTGCCGCCCGCGCCGCCGGACACGTTGCCCCGGGCGTTGAGTGCCGTACTGACCACACCGGACAGCCCGGAACCGCTGGTGCGCGCCGGCGCGAACTTCGTCGCCAGCTACGTCAAGGAAAGCGACCTCGACCCGCACACCGCGCTGGACCTGGCCCGGCGGGCCCAGGAACTGGTCGCCGACGCGGTGCCGTGGGCCCAGCTGGCTTCGCGGATCCGGGTCGGTGAACTCTGCCTGCAGGTCGGGGAAACCGATGAAGCGCGGCGGCATTTCCTTGCGGCTCTCGACATCTTCCCGGACGATGTGGCCGCTGTGCGGCTGTCGATGATTCTGTGCGAGCTGCACGCCGGAGACGTCGACAGCGCACGGCAGTGGCTGAGGTCGATCGACGGCCTCGACGACAGCTGTGACGACGGCCCTGACTACGGGGGAACCGAGCGCTCGTTCGTGATCGGTGTCCGTGCCGAGATCCTGCTGGCCCGCGGCGAGGTCGGGAAGGGGCTGGCGCTGTGGCGGCGTGCCCTCACCCGGATCGATCCCCGGGAGGGCACCGAATACCGGGTGGCGTCGTCCGGGGTGGATCCGTTGCTGAGCCAGATCCAGGCCGCGGTGGTGGTCGCGCACAGCCAGCACGGCCGCGTCGATCTGGTCGCGGACCTGGCCAAGCGCTTGCCGGACCGGGCGGCGTGGCTGTTGAGGCACCCGACGGTCCGTCCTTCGCCGTTCCTGCGTGAATCCTCGGTCACCGGCGCGTTGCTGCTGGCCGTCGCGATGACCGAGATCGACCGCGCACCGGCACGGGCCGCGCGGATGATCGCCGTGGCGGAGCGGTTGCGGTTCGTTCGCGAGTTCCAGCCGACCATGTCGCCCGCGAAGGCCCGCGCGGCTGCCGAGCGGGCCGACAAGGTGGCGTACGCCGAAGCGACGGCGGAGTACGCCACCCTGAGCCTCGACGCGCTACGAGTTGTCGCGCTGCGACTGCTTGACCGGTAGCTTGCGGGCGCCGCCCATCTCGATCGACGGGTGGAACACCGGCGGGTCGGCGGGGTCCGTGCGCAGGTCGCCGAGCCTGTCCAGCAGGACGTTGACCGCCACGCGCCCTTCCAGCCGGGCGAGCGGCGCACCGAGGCAGAAGTGCGCACCGCGCCCGAAACCCAGGTGCGGGTTGGGATCCCTGGTCAGGTCGAAGGTGTCCGGGTTCGGGAACTGGCGCGGGTCGCGGTTGACCGCGCCGACCGCGACGACGACCATCTGGTCGGCCGGGACCGGACGGCCGCCGATCTCGGTGTCCACAGTGGTGCCGCGGACCACCGCGGGAACCGGGCTGATCAGCCGCAGCGACTCCTCGATGGCCGCCGGGACGAGCGACCGGTCGGCGCGCACGGCCGCCGCGGCGTCCCGGTACCGGTCGAGGCACATGATCGTGCTGCCGAGCAGCAGAGTCGTGGTCACGTGCCCGGCGACGAGCAGCAGGATCCCGAAACTGATCACCTCGTCGTCGGACAGGTCGGACGCGACCATCATGGACAGCAGGTCCTCGCGCGGCTGCTTCCTGCGCTCGGCCACGTGCTCGGCGAGGTAGCCGATCATCGGCTCGAAGTCCTTGATCGCGGCCTGCGACGCCGCCATCGCGTCCTGACCCGGCTCGGTGTCGTAGAAGATGGTCTTGCTCTCGAACAGCCGGTCCGCCCAGTAGACGAACAGGTCGCGGTCGCTGATCGGCACCCCGAGCATCTCGGCGATCACGCTCACGGGCAGCGGGTACGCCACTTCCTCGACGAAGTCGAACGCGGGCTTGTCGACCAGCCCGTCGACGATGTCGTTGACCAGTTCGGCGATCCGCGGCTCCATGTCGGCGACGATCTTCGGCGTGAACACCTTGCTGACCAGCTTGCGCCGGTCGCGGTGCGCGACTCCGTCCATGGTCAGCAGGTTGTCGCTCATCAACAGCTTGGTGGTCTTGTCGTCGGGGTCGCCGTAGGTCGGGAAGAACCGCGAGACGTCGGAGTTGAAGGTCTGCGGGTCGGAGAGGACCTGGTGGGCCTCGGCGTACCCGGTCACGTTCCACCCGCCGAGCCGCTCGTCGAACTCGACGGGTTCGTCCGGTCGTTGGCCGTGCATCCAGTAGTGCGCGGGGTTGGCGTTCCATGGCGTGACGGTCGGTGAGGTCATGCGGCGAGCGTGCCCGCGCAGCGGATCAACCGGGTTTCAGCGTGGTCCGGTGCGCTGAAACCGTGCTGGTCAGAGCTTGCGCCAGACCAGCCGTGTGAGGGTCGCGGCGACCGATGCCAGCGGCGGCTGCGGCCGGGACCGGGCTTCCGGCGCGGTCTCCGGCATCATCCGGTACAGCATGTTCGCCACCCGCCGGGACGTGCGCGGCGCGACCAGCCTGGCCAGTTCCATCGCCACGCCTTCCGGTCGGGTCACCACTTCCTGTCGCTTGACCAGCGCGCTGATCACCATCCGCGCGGCGCGGTCCGGGCTCATCGCGGGCATCGTGCGGTACGCGGCCTTGGAGATCATCGGGGTGCGCACGAGCGGCATCCGGACCGAGCTGAACGTGATGCCGTCGGCGAGCGTCTCCCGGCCGGCGACCCTGCCGAACTCCTCGATGGCGGCCTTCGACGCCAGGTACGCCGCGAACCGCGGGGTGTCGCTCTGCAGCCCCATCGTGGTCACGGTGACCACGTGCCCGAACCGGCGTTCGCGCATGTGCGGCAGCAGGGCGAGGGTCAGGCGCAGCGGCGCGTAGTAGTTCAACGCCATGGTGCGCTCGAAGTCGTGCATGCGGTCCACCGACAGGTGCACCGAGCGGCGGATCGATCGGCCCGCGTTGTTGACGAGCATGTCGACGGACTCGTGCTCGGCGAGGATCTGTTTGACCAAGGCGGACACCGCGGCCGAGTCGGTCAGGTCGCAGGGGTACGCCCACGCCGAACCACCGGCCGACACGATCTCCGCGCGCACGGCCTCGAGCTCGTCCGCGCGACGGGCCACCAGGAACACCTGGGCACCGCGTGCGGCGATCGCGACGGCGGTGGAGCGGCCGATCCCGGACGACGCGCCGGTGACCAGGATCCGCCGTCCGGCCAACGGATCCGACCGGTCGACCCGGCGGCGCGCCCGGTACGGGTCCAGGTGCTCGGCCCAGTACCGCAGCAGCCTGGGCGCGTACGACGCCAGCGGTGGCAGTTCGATCCCGCTGCCCGCCAACGCGGACACCGTTTCCGACGTGGAGAACTTGGCGTTCAACGACATGTGCGGCACGACCTGCGGTGGGATGCCGAGTTCGGTGAGCACCGCGTCGCGGGCCTCCCGGCCGCCGGGAAGCCGCTCGATCACGCGGCCGGCCACCGCGGCGGTCACCCGGCCGGTCCTGACCAGACCGGGCACCCTGGGGCTGGCGACGATCTTGGGCGCGCCCGCTGGACCGGCGAAGGCGTTGTAGACCTGCGTGAGGGTCTGGTTGCGCGGTGCGCCGAGGTGGTAGGTGGCGCCGGACGGGGCGTCCTGGTGCATCAGGTGGATCATCGCGTCGATCACGTAGTCGACCGGCACGATGTTGGTGGAGCCGAGGTGCGGGGCGACCAGGGGCAGGCGCGCGGGCAGCCGGGCGGCCCGGGTGATGGCGGGCAGGAAGTAGTAGGGGCCGTCGATCTTGTCCATCTCGCCGGTCCGCGAGTCGCCGACCACCGCGGACGGCCGGTACACGCGCCACGGCACCGCCGTCTGCGCCCTGACCAGTTTCTCCGACGCGAATTTCGTCGCATGGTAGGGAGATGGGAGGTTCTGGCCGAGGTCGAAATCACGCTCGGTGAAACGCCCGCGGTGATCGCCCGCGACAGCAACCGACGAAACGTGGTGCAGCCATTTCGCGCCGGTCCGCGCGGCGAAATCGATCACGTTCGCGGTGCCCGCGACATTCGTGACCTGATTGGCTTCGTCGGACGCGGTGAAATCGTAGATCGCGCCGAGGTGCACCACGTGATCGATTCCGGGCAGCCGGTCCGGCAGGTCACCGGTGAGATCGCCGGTGACCGGCACGACTCGCCCGGCATCCCACGCCCGGGCGAGCGATTCGAACCGGCCGATCGAACCGGGGCGCACCAGTACGTGCACCGCGGTGCAGTCAGGCCGGGTGAGCAGCCGCGAGATCAACCTGCGGCCCAGGAACCCGGTACCGCCCGTCACGAAGTATCCGGTCATGACGGGAACGATACCTACTGACGAGTAGGAAACTCTACTGCTCCTGTGCCACCGACGCGTCCACCACCGCGTCCCGCAGTGCCGCGCGCAGTCTGCCCACGTCAAGCGGGGTGAGTACGGCGGTCTCACCCGGCGGGGAGACCAACACCACGCGTCCCGAGCTGACGAACACCGTCAGGTCGCGTCGCCGTCCCGCGATGTCGCGGCAGCTCACCGACCATTCCTTGCGGGTGTTCACCTTCGTCTTACCTCCCCGGTTGTCTGTCCAACGCCTTCCCTACCCGCCTGTGAGACGGCCACCGTGCGACGCCGTGACGCGTCCGCGAAGGTTTTTCGCACTATTGTTTCCCGGCTCCGTTCCATCCCGTAGTTGTCGATCTTGAACAGCCGAGCCTACTAGGTGATACGGCTGCCAGATGGGCACAGTTTGGTATATCGACAATGTTCGGTTCGACCGTTCGGGTGATGCGTGCTGTGCGATCGTGTATCGAAGTGATCGTCGATGGCATCCTGTTGCGGTGCTACGGCGGGCCCATTCGACAGGTGACAATGCGACCAGTGCATTGGCGGCCTGGTGGCCGAGATCGCCGGAAGCGGACCGGTGACCGGCCGCGCACCGAGCTCATCGTCACATCTCCGGCTGGCCGACGAGTTCTTCCTCGTAGCCCACAACCACGACGCGGACACCATCGTGCCGCGCCTGCACGACACCGGGATGGAACTCGGCCTCGCCGGGGCGCTGCTCGCCGAACTCGTCCTCGACCGCAGGCTGGAAGTCGCCGACGGGCGGGTGATCGTGTTCGACCCGTCCCCACCCAACGACCAGCTCGCGGCCAGCATGCTGCGCGACATCGTGACCGAACCCCCGCACAGCATCCGCGTCTGGCTGGAGTACCTCAGCCAGGACGCGCGCGACAAGGTCGGCAGCAGACTGCACGTCGCCGGGCACCTCGCCCAGGTGCGGCAACGCAAATGGTGGGGCGGGCCCGCGTTGCTCTACCGCGCGGTCAACGCCGAACAGGCGCTGATCCCCGAAGTCCGACTGCACGACCTGCTCGCCAGACCACACCCCGGCATGCAGCTGGCCAAGATCAGCATCGACCACAAGCTGATGCAGGACGTCACGCTCGCCGCGCTCGCGCACTCGACCGGCCTGCTCAGCGCGTTGCTCTGGTACCACGGCCCGCACCGCGCGCGCTCGCAACTGGACGAAATGCGCCGTGCGTTGCCCGCGCCCCTCCTGGAACTCACCAAGCAGACCGAAGCCGCGGTGGGCGACGCGGTCCTCGGTCGCCGCCGATAACCCGCGAAGGAGCCTGACATTGGCAGAGAAGGGCTTGGGTACGCCCAGCGCGGGGACGGCGCTGGTCCGCGTGGGACCGAGCCGGGTCTCGTCCGCGCTGGCCCGCAACCGCCTCGGCGTCTCGTCGATCGTGTTCTTCATCGTCTCCGCCGCGGCACCGCTGACGGTGATCGGCAGCGGCGCTGTGCTGACGTTCGCCAACACCAAGACCATCGGTATTCCTATCGCGTACGCGGCGATCGCGGTGGTACTGGGCGTGTTCGCGGTCGGCTACGTCGCGATGTCAAGGCACATCACGAATGCGGGAGCCTTCTACACGTACGTGGCGCAAGGCCTCGGCCGCGTGCCCGGCGTCGGCGCGTCGTTCGTCGCGGTCGTGGCGTACAACGCGATGCAGGTCGGCTTGTACGGCGGGTTCGGCGCGGTCCTCGCCGGGCACCTGAAAGCCTGGTTCGGCTGGGACGTGGCGTGGTGGGCGCTCGCCCTGATGGCGTGGCTGGTGATCGCGCTCCTCGGCGTGATGCGGATCGACTTCAACAGCAAGGTACTCGCGGTGCTGCTGACCGCGGAATGCCTGATCATGCTGGTGTTCAACGTGGTCGAGCTGACCAACCCGGCCGACGGCACGGTCGCGTTCGACGCGCTGTCCCCGTCGAACCTGATCACCACCGGCGTCGGCGCGTTGCTGGTGACGGCCGTGACCGGCTTCGTCGGTTTCGAGGGCGGCGCGGTGTACGCCGAGGAGAGCCGCGACCCGAAACGCACTGTGGCACAAGCGACTTACATCGCGGTGGCGTTCGTCGGCGTGCTGTACGCGATCTCGGCGTGGGCGCTGACCGTCGCCATCGGCCCCGGCAAGATCGTCGGCGCGGCGGCCGACCAGCAGGCCGACCTGATCTTCAACTTCAACGCGGGCTTCCTCGGCCGGTGGATCGTGGACATCGGCCGGATCCTGATCGTGACGAGCCTGTTCGCCGCCCTGGTCAGCTTCCACAACACCGTCGCGCGGTACCTGTTCGCGCTGGGCCGTGAGCGGGTGCTGCCCGCAGGCCTCGGTTCGACCAACCGCCGCACCGGATCGCCGTACGTCGGTTCGCTGGTCCAGAGCGCGTTGGCGGTCGTGGTGATCCTGGTCTTCGCCATCGCCGGGCTGGACCCGTTGATCGACCTGATGTACATCGGCACGACCTACGGCGGCCTCGGCGTGATCATCCTGATGGCGCTGACGTCGATCTCGGTCGTCGGCTACTTCGCCCAGCGCAAGGACATCGACGAGAACGCCTGGCGCAAGTACGTCTCACCCGCCATCGCCGCCGTGCTCCTGCTGGTGGTGCTGTACCTGACGCTGGACCAGTACTCCACATTGCTCAGTCTGCCCGCGGGGCACCCGGCGGTGTGGATCCTGCCGTCGTCGTTCGCCGTGTTCGGGCTGGCCGGGATCCTGTGGGGGGCGTACCTGCGGTCGGCACGGCCGAGGGTGTACGCCGCGATCGGCCTCGGCGCCAACAGCGTGATCGGCCGGGCCAGCCAGGACCTGCCCAAGCGCACGGACTCCTCCGGAGTGCTGCCGCTGCTGACCAGTCCGGGGCTGGCCTCCGCGCCGGTCAGGCACGAGGTGTTCCGGGTCGGCGGCGACCACCCGGTCGGCCCGGTGGCCACAGTGCTCAGCGAAGCCTTCGGCACGGGCGACATCGCCAAGTGGCTGGTGCCCGACCCGGAGGACCGCCGCCGGATCTACCCGGCGTACTGGGCGATGCTCGTCGAGCACGCGCTCGGCGTCGGCGAGGTGTTCGCCGGGGGAGAGCTGTCCGGCGTCTCGGTGTGGTACCCGGCCATGTTCGGTCCGCCCAACGCGGCGCCCCGGGACATCGACCAGCGCGTCGACCTGACGTGCGGGCCCTACGCGCCGCGGTTCCACGCGTTGAACCACGCGGTGGCGAACGCGCATCCCACGACGCCCCACCATTACCTCGCGTTCGCGGCGGTGCTGCCGGACCTGCAGGGGCGCGGGATCGGGACGTCCTTGATACAACACCGGTTGCGCGAGTTGGACATCGCGAACGTGCCCGCGTACCTCGAAGCGACCAACCGGCGCAACCTGGCGCTCTACGTCCACCTCGGCTTCCAGCCGATGGGCAACCCGATCGCACTGCCGGACAACGGCCCCAAGCTGTACCCGATGTGGCGACCCGCATCCGTCCACCGTGGCCTCTAACCCCCCCGAGTTTGGCAACCAATGTGGCCTTCGTAGCCAAAAACGCAACAAAGGCCACATTGGTTGCACGGCAACAGGGGGTGGTTGCAAGTTGCGACCGTATGAATGGGCCGTTGGTACGAACAAGTCGTCGACTTTTGTTGGCGTCGCGATGGGCGCGGTGCATGATCGAAGTCGTGACGAGAGGAGCATGTGCCGACGATGGTCAGGTCGTTCGAGCGAGCGCGTTGGAAAGCTCTGGCATGTCCAGGAGCGGCATCTACCGCCGATGTCGGCCGGGTGGGCCGTGGCGTCGACTTCTGCCGGGGATCATACTGCTCACCAACGCGGACCCCAGCGATCGGCAGCGTATTGAGGCGGCATTGCTCCGCGGCGGGCGACCCACGCTGATCACCGGGCTGTGGGCCGCGCGATTGCATGGCTTGATGCGCCTCCCGGAACCAGACTGGGTGCATGTCCTCGTTCCGCACACGCGAGAGATAACCAGTGCGGGCTTCGTTGTAGTGGAGCGCACGACTCGGTTTCCTGGCCCCGTTGTCCGAAGCGGTGTTCCGTTGGCACCTGTCACCCGTGCTGTATTGGATGCGGCTCGTCGGCTGAGGAACGTGGATGAGGTGCGTGCGCTGCTGGCCGAGACTGTGCAGCGCGGCTTCAGCAGTCCGTCCCAGTTGATCGCGGAACTCGAAGAAGGTAGCGATCGAGGTTCCGCAGTGCCGCGACGTGTTCTTGCCGAGATCGATGGCGGAGTGAGGTCCGCTGCTGAGGGAATGGCGTGGCGGCTGTGGAAGCGGTCCGGCTTGCCGGAGTGCCGGTGGAACGTCGACATCCTGACCGCGGACGGGCGCGTTGTCGCTCGCCCGGACGCGTGGTTCGATGATGTCGGGTTGGCGTGGGAGATCGACTCGAAGGAATTCCACTTCACATCGCAGGGCTATGCTTCCACTCTGCGACGAAACAATAGGTACGCGGCTGCTGGCGTCGTTGTTGTACAGACGCTCCCGTCGTCGTTGCGGTCCGACCCGGAAAGTGTTGTCAACGACCTGAAGGCCGCCTACCGGGTCGCCAAAGCCCGACCACGCCCGACTCTCACTCACCGCTGACCCGTGTGGGGGGTGCAACCAATGTGGCCTTCGTAGCCAAAAACGCTACGAAGGCCACATTGGTTGCACGGCGGGCGGTGGTTGTTTGGCGGAGACGAACTGGTTGGCGCGCGACTCGCCGACGCTCGCCGCCGCCGAGTTGCTAGCAGAAGAAGCTTCCGCATCGGGTCTTCTTTATTAGGAAACTTTCCATACATAGGGCGGCTGGGGCCTACTATCCCGTCCGCCGGGGCGCGGAACTCAAGGCCTCGCCTGAAATTTCCGTGATTGCCCGGTTACCGTCGGTTATTCGGTTGTGGGTCGCCGCTACCGTCTCGGGTATGGAGAAGAAGCTGACTCGAAAGTGTCCTGTCGCCGCGGCGACGGGAGCACGTCGACAGCAGCGCGCGATCTGGGGGTACGACTCGGTCGCGTCATGAGCGGCGCGTTCCTCGCGGGGGTCATCGCTGGTTATGGCGTCGCGATCCCCGTCGGGGCGATCGGTGCGTTGCTCATCGGCCTCACCGCGAGAACCTCCTTGCGCGTTGGCGCGGCCGCGGCACTGGGAGTCGCCACGGCGGACGGGGCGTACGCCCTCGCCGCCGTTCTCGGTGGAGCGGCGATCGCCCGGTTGATCGAACCGGTCGCGGGACCCATGCGGTGGGCCGCCGTGGTCGTCCTCGTCACGTTGGCGGTCAAGACCGTGTTCGACGCACGAAAACAACGCCGAGACAAGGAAGTCACCGCGCGCAGTGCCTACTTCGGACTGCTCGGGCTGACCATCCTCAACCCGGCGACCATCGTCTACTTCGGAGCGCTAGTACTCGGGATGCGTGCCGATGTCGTGCCCGATCTGGTGCACGGCCTCGTGTTCGTGTTCGGCGCCCTGCTGGCGTCAGCGAGCTGGCAACTGCTGCTCGCCTGTGGCGGGAGCCTCGTCGGTCGTGTCCTGACCGGGCAACGAGGCCGGATGATCACGGCTGTCGTGTCCAGCGTGGTGATCGTCGCCCTCGCGGTGCGCCTTGTGACGGGTTAGCCCGGCATAGGCCACCACCGCGGCCAAGGCGACTGAGGCCATCAGCACGGCCATCGCCAGCGCGCCGTGCCCGGCCAACGGGGCCAGCAGGCCGCCGATGATGAACTGGGTGATGCCGATCAGCGCGGACGCCGCACCGGCGTTGTCCGCCTGGTCGGCCAACCCGAGCGCGGCGGCGTTCGGCATCACGATCCCGACGCTGGACACGATCACGAACATCGGCACCAGGACCACGAGGAGACCCGCGTTGAGCGCTATCGCGACGACCAGCCCGGCACCACCGGCGAGGCCGACGGCCAGTCCGGCGGCGATCAGCACGCGCGGCCGCGACCAGCGCAGCAGCAGGCTGTTGAGCTGACCGGCGATCATGATCCCGACCGAGTTGACGCCGAACACCCAGCCGAACTGCTGCGGCGTCAGCCCGTAGAGTTCCTGCAGCACGAAGGGCGAGCCGGAGATGTACGCGAACAGCGCGGCGAACAGCAGCGCGGAGGTCAGGGCGTACCCGAGGAAGATCCGGTCGCGCAGCAGCGCGCCGTACGAGCGCATCGCCGCGCCGACCCGCGCGGGCCCGCGGCGTTCGTCCGCGAGCGTCTCCGGCAGGCCGAGCACGGTCGCCAGCAGCAGGACCGCGCCGAACACCGACAGCACGACGAAGATCCCGCGCCACGAGGTGAACCGCAGCACCTCGCCGCCGATCACCGGTGCTAGGATCGGCGCGAGGCCGGTGACGAGCATCAACGTCGAGAAGAACCGGGCGAGGGCGACCCCGGAGAACAGGTCGCGGACTGCGGCGCGCGCGATCACGATCCCGGCGGCCGCGCCGAGGCCCTGGACGAACCGGAACACGACCAGCGTGTACGCCGACGGGGCGAACGCGCACGCGACCGAGGCGACCGCGTAGAGCACGAGGCCGACGATCAACGGCCGCCGCCGCCCGAACGAGTCCGACAGCGGACCGGCGATCGCCTGGCCGAGCCCCAGGCTGACCACGAACGCGGTCAGCGTGAGCTGGATCTGCGACGCGGACGCGCCGAGTTGCTCGGTCATCGCCGGGAATCCCGGCAGGTACATGTCGATCGACAACGGGGCGAACCCCGACAGCGCTCCGAGTATCAGCGTGAAGCGGAGGGTGTTGCGCCTGCTCACACGCACGAACCTTCGACCGGTCCCATCGAGATGATCCGGCGGAGCAAGGACCGCAGCACGTCGCGCTCGGCCGGCGTCAGGTCGGCCAGGACACGGTCCTCCACCGCGATCAGCTGGTGGTAGAGCTTCGCCTGCAGCTCACGGCCCGCCTCGGTGGGCACCGGGATCCGGGCGCGGCGGTCGTTGGGGTCCGGTGTGCGCACGACGAGGCCCTGGCGCTCCAGCTTGTCCAGCAGCGCGGTCATGGTCGTCTTGTCGACGCCCAGCGCGTGGCCCAGCGCGAGCTGGCTGTACGGGCGGGCGTCCGGGTGCGAGTTCTGGACGAGCGCGGTCAGCACGATGTGGCCGCGGATGGATGTGCCGTGCGCCATCGCCTCGGCGTCCATGGCCTCACGCAGCCCGTGCGCCGCTCGACTGAGCAGCCAGTTCACGTCGAAGTGCTGGAGGCACTGCTGGGTGATCGCCTCGGCCGTTTTGACGCTCTCGTCCACAGCTGGAGTTTACGTGATGGCTACGACACGAGATGTTCTTGACTCGGAACATCTCGCTTCGTATCTTCTTGTCATGACCAACTTGCTCCACATCGACTCGAGCATCCAGGGCGAGCAGTCCCACTCCCGCGCGTTGACGGCCGCGTTCGTCGAATCGTGGAAGGTGGCCAACCCGGAAGGCGGGTACGTCTACCGCGACTTCGCCCAGGCGCCGGTCTCGCACGTGACGGGCCTCTACTTCGCGGCGGCCAACACGCCCGCCGAGTTGCGCAGCCCGGAGATGCGCGCGGAGTACGACAAGTTCAAGCCGCTGCGCGACGAGGTGCTGGCGGCGGACGTCGTGGTGATGGGCGTGCCGATGTACAACTACACGTTCCCGTCGACGATCAAGTCGTGGCTCGACCACCTCCTCGTCCCCGAACTGCGTGCCGACACCAGCGACGGTCCGCTGGTCGGGACCAAGTTCTTCGTGGTGTCCACCCAGGGCGGCTCGTACGCGCCCGGCACGCCCAAGGAGGGCTGGGACCACCAGCAGCCGCTGCTCAGGCAGTACTTCGAGCACCTCGGGCTCGCCGAGGACGTCACGTTCGTGCAGGCCGAGATGACGCTCGCGTACGTCGTCGAGCAGCTCAGGCAGTTCCAGCACATCGCCGACGAGTCCCAGGAGCGGGCGTACAAGACGGTGCACGAGCTCGCGACGGTGTCATGAATCGCGTGAATCGGCCGAAAGTAGGCTGACACGCCCCCTCATCTGTGTGAACCTGCTTGCATTCGAGCTCGAATGTGCAGATTCGCGCAGGAGGTGTCATGAGCGATCATGTGTCCCGTCGGTCTTTGCTCGCCGCGGGGGCGGCGCTCGGCCTGGGGTCGGGGGCCCAGGCCGAGGCTGCCCAGAACGCGGTGCAGGACGACGCCGCACAGCAGGACTGGCCCCGCTCGCAGGGCCGGAGCATGATCAACGTGCCGTTCGAGCGGCGCGAGACGGTTCGGCTCGCGATCATCGGCCTGGGCAACCGGGGCGGCGGCATGATCGGGTCGTTCCTCGCCGTACCCGGCGTCAAGGTGACCGCGCTGTGCGACATCCGCCCGGAGTTCGCGGCCCGCGCCGCGAAGGCCGTGACCGACGTGGGCCAACCGGCACCGGCGCTCTACACCAAGGGCGACCACGACTTCGAGAACATGGTCCGCCGCGACGACATCGACCTGGTCTACGTCGCGACGCCATGGGAGTGGCACGTGCCGATGGCACTGGCGGCGCTGCGCGCGGGCAAGCACGTCGGCGTCGAGACACCGTTCGCCACGTCCATCAAGGAACTCTGGCAGTTGGTGGACGCGTCGGAGCGATACCAGCGGCACTGCATGCAGTTGGAGAACTGCTGCTACGGCCAGAATGAGATGCGTGTGCTGCGCATGGTGCACGCGGGCTTGTTCGGCGAGTTGCTGCACGGCGCGGGTGCGTACAACCACGACCTGCGGGAACTGCTGTTCTCCGACACGTACTACCAGGCGGAATGGCGGCGGGCGTGGCACACCAAGCCAGGGCTCAAGGGTGACCTCTACCCGACGCACGGGCTCGCGCCGGTCGCCAACTACATGGACGTCAACCGCGGCGACCGGATCGTGCGTATCGCTTCGATGGGCACGCCATCACTCGGCCTCGCGGAGTACCGCGCGGCACACGAACAGCCGGGCGACTCGTCGTGGAAGGAACGGTACGTCGAGTCCGACATGACCGTCAGCTTGTTGCAGACGGCCAAAGGCAGGGTCATCCGACTCGAACACGACGTGTCCACACCGCACCCCTACAGCAGGCTCAACCACATCGCCGGGACGAAGGGCGTTTTCGAGGACTATCCACCCCGGATCTACCTCGAACCACGCAACACGAACCACCAATGGGCGAAGTTCGACGAGTACAAGTCGTACGACCATTGGTTGTGGACAGACGTCCCGCCGGGACCCGGTGGCCACGGCGGCATGGACTACTACATGGCGTACCGGACCATCCAGACGATGCGGCTGGGACTGGTCCCCGACATGGACGTGTACGACGGAGCGGTCTGGAGCGCTCCGGTGCCGCTGAGCTCGAAGTCCATCGACCAACACGGCGCGCCGCAACAGATTCCTGACTTCACCAGGGGAAGGTGGCGGGAGAAACGCCCGGGAGTGGACTCGGTGAAGCCGCCGCGGAACTGACAATGCGAGACTGTGGCCATCCGAAGCCCCAACCAGGGAGTCAGGATGGCCGACGAGCCGATCGCGGTCGCGTTACGTCGCGCGGCCGATCTGACCGCTGCCGGGAACTCCGACGCGGCGATCCACGTCGTGCGTGGGGTGCTGGACGAGCACCCCACGCACTCCGAAGCGTGGTGCCACCTGGGCGCCGCGTACCTCGACGCGGGTGACGCGCAGGCGTCGCTCGACGCGGCGAAGAACGCCATCCGCAACGGCGAGCGGTCGTGGGGCTACCGGCTGGCCAGCATCGCGTTGATGGAACTGGGCAGGCGCGACGAGGCCGTCGTGTCCGCGCGGGAGGCCGTGCGGCGCGACGGCCAGGACTGGCGCGGTCACGTCGCGCTGGCCGAGGTGCTGGGCAACGACCATCCACAGGAGTCGTTCGCGGCGGCGTGCCGTGCGATCCAATTGGCCAACAACCAGGCCCGGCCGTTCGAGGTCCTCGGCGACGCCGCGATGCGTGTGCACGACAAGGAAACAGCGCGGCGCGCGTACTACGAGGCCATCAAGATCGATCCAGGCAACCAGCACGCCCGCGAGAACCTGGTCCGGCTCGGCCGTCCGCGACTGGACACGACCACGACACCCGCCACCGCGGAACCGGTGCTGCAGATCCCGCATCTCGGCCGGATCGAGGCACTGGGGCTGTGGCTGGCGCTGCGCCGCGCGTCCGCCGGGCTGGCCATCGGCAGCCTGGTGCTCATGCTCGTCGGCATGGACGACATCTACAGCGTGCTCGGCTGGTTCGGTTTGGTGCTGGTGTTGTTCGTGGCGTTCGTGGTGGGCACCGCCTGGGTGAAGTTCGCGCGGGGTGTCTCACTCAAACAGACCATGCTCGACAACCGCATGCTCGCCGTGTCGTCCGGCCTGATGGCGCTCTCGACCGTGTTGCTGATCGTGTGGACGGTGCTGGTCGCGCTCGGCGCGCACACCATGAGCCCGCTCTCGATCGTGCTGGTGACGAGCGTGGCCAGTGCCGCGGTGTCCGTCCTCGCGATCTGGCGACGCAGCCACCCGAAGTAGAACCCGCCAGTAGATTGCCGGTATGACCACACCCCTCGGCGGCTACCAGAACGAGATCTACCTGCACGGACTGGCCGACCAGCTGCCCCCGTTCACCGTCGACACGACCAAGCTGGCCGACTCGGCGCGCGAGGTCCTCGAACCGGGGCCGTACTGGTACGTGAAGGGCGGTGCGGGTTCCGGCGCGACCATGCGGGCCAACCGCGAGGCGTTCGACAAGTGGCGGATCGTGCCGAGGATGCTCCGCGACGCGCACGCGCGGGACGTCTCCACGAGCGTGCTCGGCACGACGCTGCCCGCGCCGGTGTTGCTCGCGCCGATCGGTGTTCAATCGATCGTGCACGAAGAGGGGGAGCTGGCGACCGCGCGCGCCGCGAGCTCGCTCGGTGTGCCGATGATCTTGTCGACGGCTTCGTCGAACACGATCGAGGACGTCGCGGCGGCCAACGGCACGGGCCCGCGCTGGTTCCAGCTCTACTGGCCCAACGATCCGGACGTGTGCGTGAGCATCCTCAACCGGGCAGCCAAAGCCGGGTTCACCACGCTCGTCGTCACGCTCGACACGTGGACGCTGGCGTGGCGGCCCAACGACCTGGACCGGTCGTACCTGCCGTTCCTGCGCGGCACCGGCACCGCGATCACGTTCTCCGACCCGGTGTTCCGCAGCGGTCTCGCGGCACCGCCGGAAGAGGACATCCCGTCGGCCGTGCTGAAGTGGGTCCCGCTGTACACCGGCACCGACCGCAACTGGGAAGCGCTCCCGTTCCTGCGCGAGCACTGGGACGGACCGATTGTGCTGAAAGGGATCCAGCACGTCGACGACGCGCGGCGGGCGGCCGACGCCGGGATGGACGGGATCGTCGTGTCCAACCACGGGGGCCGCCAGCTCGACGGGGCCATCGCGTCGCTCGACGCGTTGCCCGGTATCGCCAACGCGGTCGGTGACCGGATGGCGATCTTGTTCGATTCCGGAATCCGGACAGGAGCGGACATCCTCAAGGCGATCGCGCTCGGCGCGCAGGCGGTGCTGCTCGGCCGCCCGTACGTCTGGGGCCTCGCGCACGGCGGCGAAGACGGTGTGCGGCAGGTGGTCCGGAGCCTGCTTGCCGACTTCGACCTCACGGTCGCGTTGTCCGGACACCACTCGATCGCGGAGTTGACACCGGACAGCCTGACCCGGGTGGCCTCGTGAAACAGCGCCGCTGGCGAACGTCGTGAGTGGTTGCCGGGGTGCCAACCCGGCAACCACTCACGAGGAAGATCCGCGGCAACCGTTGTAGTCTTCGGGGCATTGATCACCCCTCGCCCGACTGGGAGCGCCGTGGAAGTCAGTTCCGATCAGCTGCGCAGCTGGGTCGAGTCATGGTCATGGCGCATCCCGCGCGGGCCGCAGCACGGCGGGATGTCCGGCGACGTGCGCGAGTGGTGGAGCCTGACCGTCTGGCGCCGCAACGATCACGCCGAGATGCAGTTGGACGTCAACCGGCTGCGGCCGACCCGCGGCTCGGAGGTCCATACCTTTACCCGGATCGTCCGGCACGAGCACCTGCGGCCCGTGCCGGACTACCGGATGCTGGTCGCCAGGCTGAACCTGGAGCTGGGGGAGTTGTTCGCGCAGGCGGGGATCAAACCGCCGCGGCTGCCGGACGGATCGCTGTCGGGCGACTCGTACGACCTGTAGGTTCACGTTCAGTTTGATCTCAGTTCGTGTCCGGACCGTAGTTTCCGGCCGTGTCATCGACCAGACGTCTTTTCCTGCTCAACGCGGGTCTGCTGCCCGCTGCCGCCGCGGCTCTGCCCGGTGTCGCGTCCGCCGAACCCACCGCCCAGGGTTTCCCCAGGCCGGACGCGGACAGCCCGCGGTTCACCGTGGCGGTCATCCCGGACACGCAGTACCTCTACGACCGCGACCGCGGTGACTCGGCGCCCCTCGAGGCTTCACTTCGTTACATTGTGGACACAGCGCGCGAGCACAACACGGTTTTCGCCGCCCATCTCGGTGACATGACCGAGAACGGCCTGCGCAGCGAGTTCACGTCGATCAGTCGCACTTTCCGGATTCTCGACCGGTTCCCGTACAGCGTGCTGGCGGGCAACCACGACATCGACGCGTCCAAGGACGACCAACGCGGCCCGAGCCCCTACCTGAGCGAGTTCGGCCCGCAGCGGTTCCGCCACAGCCCCTCGTTCCGCGGTGCGACTCGGGACGGCTACAACTCGTACCACGTGTTCCGGGCGGCCGGAAAGGAGTGGGTCGTACTGGCCATGGACTGGCGGCCGTCGGCAGGCAGCGTCGCCTGGGCCCGTGAGGTGATGCGCAAACACCCGCGCAGCCCGGTCATCCTCACCACGCACGAGTTCGTGCACGCCGACAGCGGCGACGGCAAGGCCGTTCTGTCCGATTTCGGCCAGCAGCTGTGGAACGACCTCGTCAAGGACAACGACCAGATCTTCCTGGCGCTCAACGGGCACTACTGGCCGCCGGGACGTACCGTCCTGCGCAACACCGCGGGAAACGAGGTGCACGCGCACATCACCAACTACCAGGACCGCTACTACGGCGGCAGTGCGATGATCCGGCTGTACCACTTCGACCTCGCGCGCGGCGTGATCGACGTCGAGACGTTCTCGCCGTGGCTTCAAGGTCAGCGTTCACTGAGCGCGCTGGCGCAGCAGGAGATCACACGCTCCGGCCCGGACGACTACTTCACGCTGGAGATCGACTTCGCCAAGCGGTTCGCCGGGTTCGACCCGATCCCGGCGCCGGGACCGCGTCCGGTCCGCGAGGTCGTGATCCCCGGTACGCTGGCGTACTGGCGTTTCGACAGCCGGGACACGCGCGACCTGTCGGGCAACGGCAACCACCTCGTCGCCCAGAACACACCACAGTGGACCACCGAGCACCACCAGGGGCAGCCGGGACATGGCAGCGTCTTCCTCAAGGACGCGTACTTCAGGACCACGGCCGGGGCGCCGCTGACCAAGGCGACGTTCCACCGTGGATACACCATCGAGACCTTCTTCAAGCTGCCGAAGGACTTCAACGACTCGAACGCCTGGTGCGCGCTGCTGTCCCGGCTCGGCTCCGGCGCCGACGCGGGCAAAACGGGCGACGACACCAAGGAAGCGGTGGCGTCGCTCGCCCTCTCGGGCGGGCGCCAGCTGCAGTGGGCGGTCTTCCCGCTCAACCAGAACGGGATCTCCACCAACTGGGGGCACGAGCTGCCCGCCGACAAGTGGTGGCACGTAGCGGTGGTCAACGACGGCCGCGCCACCACCCTGTACGTGGACGGTTCGAAGCTGCTGCGCAACCCGTCCACCCCCGCGGTCGGGCTGCCCGCGGTCGGCGACGCCTGGCTGGTCGGCGCGTCCAACTACGACCGCAGGATCGGCAAGAGCTTCTACGGCTGGCTCGGCGACTTCCGGATCGTCGACCGCCCGCTCGCGCGCCGGGAATTCATGCTGCGCTGAGATGCTGCGCTGAGATGGTTGTCCTGGGATGCCGTCCTGGGCGGGATGGGACGATGGGGTATGCGCACATGGCTCCCGATCGTCCTCGGCGCCCTGCTGATCCTGGTGGGCGGCGTGTGGACCGGCCAAGGACTCGGTTACATCACCGGTAGCTTCATGACCGGCGAACGGCTGTGGACCAGCATCGGCCTGGTTTGCGTCGCCGGTGGCGTGGTGCTCGTCGTCTGGGGCGCCCGCCGCCGGCGGACGTAGTCCACCCAGGACTCACGTAGTCGAAGTACGACTTCGTCCCGGTTCGCTTGTACACCAGGTATTGCCTAACCGACCGGCTCGCCGTTGACACGCACTCCGCGCAACACGACGTCGTCGGCGTTGCGAATGGTGTTCCGCTCCGCGATCCCGGTGAACTCGCTGTCGGTGATCGTCACGTCGCGGATGTGGCTTTCCGGCAGGCCGTCGAGGTGGATGGCCTTCCGGCCGCCCGCGACGGTCATCTTGTCGACCGTCAGGTTCCTGAGGGTGGGGTAGTGGTTGGCGGACCCGCCGCCGTTGTAGTACATGCTGGCGTACAGGACTTCGCGTTCCACGGCGCGGCCCTTGATGTTTCGCAAGTGGACACCGTCGACCACGCCACCGCGGTCGGAGTTCGTCTTGATGTACAACGCGTGCTTGACCGGGTAGTGGCCGGGGAAGTCCGGCGCGTTGACCTCGCAGTCGCGGCAGAACACGTCGTGCACACCGCCGGAGGACTCCGAGCCGACGGTGATCCCGCCCCACCGCCCGGAGAACTTGCAGCGTTCGACCACCACGAAGGAGGTCGGGATGCCGATCCGCCGCCCGTCGGCATCCCGACCAGATTTGAGGACGACACAGTCATCGTTGGTGTTGAAGCGCGAGCCGACCACGTGGGCGTGGCTCGTCGAGTCGAGGTCGACGCCGTCGCCCTGCGAGTTCGTGCTGTAGATGTGGACGTTGCGGACCGTCACGTTCGAGCAGAACACCGGATGCAGTGTCCACATCGCGGGGTTGCGCAGGTGTACGTCCCGCACCAGCAGATTGCGGCAGTCGACGAACTGGATCATGTTGGGGCGCATGCGCTTTCCCTCACCCATGATCCGCTGCTCGACGGGCACGCCGTCCTCTCCCATCTTGCGCAGTTCCGGTGTCGAACCCGCGCCCCAGCCCGGCCACGGCCCGTTGGGGGCGTCGCCGTCGATGGTGCCGGATCCGGTGATCGCCATGTCCTGCTGGCGAAAGGCGTAGATGAACGCCTGGTAGTTGTAGCAGAGCGTGCCTTCCCAGCGGACCAGCACGAGGGGGAGGAAATCCTTGGGGTCGTTGCTGAACTTCAGGGTGGCGCCTTCGGCGACGTGCAGGTCGACCCCGCTGCGCATCCGGATGCCGCCGGTGCGGAACACGCCGGGCGGGACGAGTACCCGCCCGCCACCGCTTCGGCCGCACTCCTCGATGGCGTTGTTGATGGCGGCCGTGTTCATGGTCCGGCCGTCGCCCACGGCGCCGTACGAGGTGATCGGGAACACCCGTGCGGGAAACGTGGGCGGACGGATCCTGCCGAGGATGTGCGGTACCAGTCTCCACTGGTCTGGCGGCTTGGCCCCGGCAGCGTCGACCCCGGCGGCCGCTCGCGTCGGGACACCGGTTCCGGTGAGCAGTCCGCCGGCGGCGAGGCCGACGCCCCGCAGGACATCTCGTCTCGTGTGCCTGCTGCTCACGGTCGGTCTCCCTCGGCTCGCGCTGGCGAAGGTCTCCGGTGTTCGGCAACCGCCTCGATGTAACTTGGCGAAAACGGTTACATACGTAGGGTCTACTGCATCCGCCTCCCATCGTCAAGAGAAGAGATCGGACGTATCAGCGTCTCTGAACCCGCAATGCGTGGTTTGTGTGTCCAGTGGGGCAAAAGGTCGGAGGTAAGCTTGTGTCCACTGGGGACAGCGGTGACATTTTCTCGAGGTGGAGACGGCCGGTCGTCAGGGTTTGCTCGTCGATGAGGCCCGGGTCGGCTCCGCCTATGTGTCATAGCGCCGTCATTCGGATGCAAAGGACCGTCCAATTGGACGGTCCTTTCTCGCGTCCGGGGAACCGTTGCGCCGCTGGATACATCGAAGAGACATTCACAACAAGCTACGCCCAGTGAAGATTTTCTTACCGATCATTGCTCCGTTGTGACACTATTAGGCCGTTCGCGGTGGAGGGACCGACGAACAGGGGACGCACAGCGAGAACAGGGGTCAGTTTCGACCGCTCGCGTCCACATATGGCGTAACCGCCAGATCGACAGGGGAGGTAGATCAAGATGACCACCAGCACCAAGGAAAACGTTTTCCCGGGCGAGGACGAGGCCATCGGCGCCGCTGGCACCACGACCACGGCGACTACGACCACGGCGACCACGAACCCGGCGCCCGTCGAGCAGCCAAAGGAAAACGAGCACCCGGTCCACACCGAAGGGGACGGCCACGTCCACACCCCGGCGTGCTCGGGCGGGTGCATCCACAAGACGGGTGAGTAGGCCTCACCCAGCGTGATGGCCCGCCGGACTGGCACCCCAGACCGGCGGGCTTCATTACGCTACGTTCTGTGTTGTCATAGTGGTGTGCCTGTGACGAAGCCGCCGCCGACCGCCGCACAAGTGATTGTGCGGGCACGTGAGCTCCACCGCGCGGCAGTGGACGCCTACTGCGTCGGCAAGCAAGGACAAGCCATCCAGCTGGCCCAGCAGGGCACCGAACTGCTCGACACGGCCGCACCGGCCGACCCGGCGGTGAAAGAGGAGTGGCTCGGGGTCAAGATCAGGTTGGCCTGCAGCCTCGCCGCGCTCGTGGCCGAGACCGATGGACTCGCGGTCGGGCTGTCCCGGCTGGATGACGTCCGGTCACTGATCGCGACCGTGGCCGACCCGTTGGATCGGGCGGAGCTGACCGCGAACGTCGACAACAACTACGCCGTACTGCTGTTGGGCGCCGGGCGCAACGAGGAGAGCCTCAAGTCGCTGGACTCCTCGGTGAGCCAGCAGGAACGGTGCCTCACCGACACGGACGACCCGCGGCGGTTCATCGAGCCGTTCGTCAAGACACTGGCTTCCGTCGGCCTGGTCTGCACCCGGCTTGGTCTGCTGCGCCGCGCCCGTGAAGCCCTGACCAGGGGAATCACCCTGGCTGTCGAGTACGACCTGCCCGCACGCGCCGCCGATCTCGAACGCATGCTCGGCACCTTGGAGCTACGCGGTGGCGACGTCCCGGCAGCATTGCGCCGCTACGAGCAATGCGACCGCGCGTACCGTGATCTCGATGAGGCCAGTGTCGCGTTGCTGCGGATGGGGCAGGCACACGCTCTGCTGACCGCGGGCCTGGCCGACGAGGCGGGCAACCACCTCGACGAGGCGCTGCCCGCGATGCGCGAACAGGACAGCGCCTCACGGGACCTGGCCGACGCCGAGCTGTACCGGGCGACAGCGGCACTGCTGACCGACGACCTGGACCTGGCGCGGACCATGGCGCGCTCCGCGCACCAGCGGATGCAGCAGTTCGGCTGCGAGACCTGCGTGGCGAACGCCAACCTCATCAGCCTGCGTGTGGACACCTTGCTGGCCCTGCGATCCGGAACCGTCCCCGGCTCGTTGCCCGACAGGGTGGTCCGGTTCGCCGACAGCCTCCCGGTGCCGAAGCTGACCGACCAGGCCGCCACCGCGCGGATGTTGGCGGTCCGCCTGGAGATCCGCCGTCACCACACCGCCAGGGCGGCCGAGCTGATGGAACAGGTCGCGCGCCCCGGCCGGTTGACCCCGATCGACTACCGGATGCTGCGGCGGCTGTGCCGGGCCGAACTGGCCGTCGCCCAAGGGGAACCAGGCCGGGCGCTGCGCCAGGTCAGGGCGGGGCTGGCCGAACTGGACCAGGTCCGTGACCGGATGGGTGGGCTGGAACTGCTGTCCGGGACCGCGCTGCACGGCCAGGAGTTGGCCGACCTGGCGATCCGGTTGGTCCTGCGTGACGCGAAACCACGCAGGGTCTTCGGCTGGCTGGAGCGCACGCGCGCCCAGACGTACCGGTACGAACCCATGTCCGGGCTGGACAACCCGGAGCTGGTCGAGTGCATCGCCGAGGTCCGCACCCTGACCCAGTCGGTGCACCAGGCCAAGCACGACGGCCTGCCGACGCATGCCTTGCAGGCGCGCCGCGCGGAACGGCTGCGGGAAGCCAAACGACTCGGCTGGCACGCCGGGCAACGGAGCAAGGCGCGGCCGGTGGTGCAGGTGGCCGAGGTCGCGCGGGCCCTCGGCGAACGGGCGCTGGTCAGTTTCGTCGCCTCCCAGGACTCACTGCTCGCCGTCGTGCTGGTGGACGGCGACGTCCGCGTCGCGCGCCTCGGATCGGCCGCCGAGGCGGGCAAGCGGGCGCGCATGCTGAACGTCGACCTCAACGCGTTGGCGCCCGACCACCTGCCCGTGCCGATGGTGCAGGTGGTGTCTGCCTCGGCGCGCAAACAGGCCGACCAGGTCGACAGCCAGATCGTGCGGCCGTTGGGGCAGCTGATCGGCGGCCGGGATGTCGTGATCGTGCCCACCGGTGCGCTCTACGGTGTCCCTTGGGGATCGTTGCCATCCATGCACGGACGGCCGGTGGTCGTGGCGCCGTCCGCGACGGCGTGGCTGGCGGCCGAACGCATCGGGACGCGCCCGGACGGCCACACCGTCCTGGTCCGGTCGCTCGGCCTGCCCGCCGCTGTCGGTGAGATCGGCAAACTCGGCGCCCACCATGGCACAGCACGACTGATCGCCGGGCACGACGCGACGGTGACCGCTGTGCTGGAAGCGCTCGACGGCGCGGGCCTGGCGCACATCGCGGCGCACGGCGCGCACGAGCCGGAGAACGCGTTGTTCTCCAGGCTCGAACTCGCCGACGGCGCGCTGTTCGCCCACGAGATCGCCGGGTTGAACCAGCCGCCGCGGCACGTCGTGCTCGCCGCGTGTGAACTGGCGCTCAACCGGATCAGGCCGGGGGACGAAGCGTTGGGGTTCGCCAGCGCGTTGCTGGCGAACGGGTCCAAGACTGTCGTCGCCCCGCTGAGCAGGGTCGGCGACCAGGCGGCCGCGGCGGCGATGGACGACTACCACCGCCGCCTGGCCGCGGGCGCGCGACCCGCTGTGGCGCTGGCCGACGCGATCGCCGTCGAGCCGTTCCGCCGTCCGTTCGTCTGCCTCGGCAGCTCAGGCTAACGCTCCGTGTTGGCAACCAATGTGGCCTTCGTAGCCAAAAACGCAACGAAGGCCACATTGGTTGCACGCGCTAGGTGGCTAGTTTCCGGCGGACGTACGCCGAGAACTGGTCGACGAGCACGACGACGATGACCACCACGATGATGTGCGTGACCATCTGGTCGAACCGGAACAGCTTGATGGACTGGTTGATCAGGAACCCGATCCCGCCCGCGCCGACCAGACCCAGCACCAGCGACGAGCGCACGTTCACGTCGAACCGGTACAGCAGCAGCCCGACCATCTGCGGCAGGACCGCGGGCAGCACGGCGTTCACGGCGGTCTGCGCGCCCGACGCGCCTGCCACCCGCAGGGCCTCCCGCGGCCCCGGGTCGGTTTCCTCCATCGCCTCGGCCCAGAGCTTGCCCATCACACCGGTGTTGTGGAACACCAACGCGAGCACGCCCGCGAACGGACCGAGGCCCACTGCCGTGACGAAGATCAACGCGAACACGACGTCGGGAACCGAGCGCAGCACCGACAGGATCGACCGGGCGATCTGGTAGGTCCACGAGTTCGGCGTGGTCACCCTCGACGCCAGCACCCCGAGCAGCAGGGCGAACGGGATCGAGAACGTGGTCCCGAGCAGTCCGATGTAGAGGGTGATGACCGCGGCGTCGAGGCTGTCGCCGAGCACGCCGAGGTCGGGCGGGAACGCCTGGTCGAGGAAGTCGGCCATCCCGCGCCAGCCCTCGACGAGCGCGCCGGGGGAGAATCCGGTGCCCTGCCAGGCGAGCACGTGCACGCCGACGAGGACGGCGATGACGATGAAGGCGACCGGGGACGGCGCCTTGCGGGTCGGTGGGTTCATCGGGCGCCCTCGTACAGCGAGTTGACCGCTTGGGTGTCCATGGCAGCGGCAGTGGTCTCGAAGGCCACCTTGCCCTGGTTCAGCCCGACGATCCGGTGCGCGAACCGTTGGGCCAGTTCGGGTTGGTGCAGTACGGCGAGTACCGCGAGGCCTTCCTCGGCCAGCGACGCGAGCAACGAGACGACCTGCTCGGCGGCGCTCGGGTCCAACGCGGAGACCGGCTCGTCGGCGAGGATCACCTTGGCGCGCTGGCACAGCGCGCGGGCGATCGCCACCCGTTGTTGCTGCCCGCCCGACAGCCGTCCGGCGCGGTCGCCCGCGCGGTCGGCGAGGCCGACCCGGTCGAGGCAGTCCATCGCCTCGCGCCGGATGTCGCGGGAGAACACCAGCGACTGCCTCAGTTTCAGTCGGCCGAGCGCTCCCGAGCACACGTTGTCCAGCGCGCTGCGGCGGCCGACCAGGTGGATCTGCTGGAACACCATGGCCGCACCGCCGTCGATGTCGACCGTGCCGGAGTCCGGCCGTTGCAGGCCGACCGCGCACCGCAGCACGGTCGACTTGCCGGACCCGTTGGCGCCGAGCACCGCGACGAACTCGCCGGGCGCCACGGTCAGGTCGACACCAGCGAGCACCTGCTTGCCCGCGAAGGACTTCCGCAGTCCCGTGATCTGGATGCCCACCGGTCACACGTCGTTCTCGGTCAGGCCGAGCCCGGCGGCCAGGTCGAACAACGGCTGGTAGGTCTCCTTGGTCACCGCGACCAGCGGGCCGGGCGGGGTGACGTCGAGGAACTCGCCCACCTTGGCCACGTCGGCCGGGCCCAGCTCCAACAGTCCCTTGCGGATCGCGTCGGCCAGCTTGGGGTCGAGGTCGCCGCGGAGGGTGATCGGGTCGTTCGGGATCGGCGCGGACGTCCAGACCTGGCGGAACTTCGACGGGTCGAACGTGCCCGCCGCCTTGGCGCTGGCCAGTTGCTGGCTGTTGATCTCCGCGGCGGCCACCTTGCCGTTCTTCAACGCCAGCAACGCCTCCGGGTGACCACCCGCGTAGTCGACCTTGATGTCCTTGATGTCCTTGAAGGCGAACCGGGGCAACGCGTCACCGGATGTCGAGCCGGGGCTGGACAGGGCGACCGTCTTGCCGGACAGGTCGTTGAGGGACTTGACCGGCGAGTCAGCCGGGACCCAGATCCCGGCGGTGTACGTGGTGAGCTTGCCCTTGGCGTCGGCGAAGGACGCGACCGCCTGCGCGTTGGCCTTCTGGCTGGCGAACACGAAGCCGAGCGGGCCGAACTGGGCGATGTCCAGCTTGCCGTTGCGCATCGCGAGCACCTCGGCCGAGTAGTCCTCGACCACCTGCAGCTCGACCTTGCAGGTCAGCTTGTTCTGCAAGGCGTTGGCGAGGACCTCGTAGGCGGGCTTGAGCTTGGCGGGGTCCTCGTACGGTTCGATCCCGAACCGGATCCGGCCGTCCGGGCACGGTCCGCCGGACGCGGATCGCTCGCTGCCACACGCGGTGACAGTCAGGCACAGCAACGCGATCACACTGAGCAGTGCGCGCATGGGGTTCCAGCTCCCTGTTCTGCTAAAACGTGTCGATGACGTCCGGGGCGAGCCCGAACGCGGTGGTCATGCCGATCCCGGAGGTCACAGCTGCGACCCGGACCCCGTCGGCCGGGCTGGCCACCAGGTACGGCTGGGGCGCGGACGCGTAGACGCCGCGCCAGTGTTCGCGGACCGTGAGGCCCGGGACACCCAGGAACCGCGCTGTCTCGGACAGCACGTGCCTGTCGAGTTCGTTGTCCTCGAACGGGTCGAGCGTGTGGTGGTACGCGTGGGTATCACCGATGGTCAGCGACCCGTCCGGTCGTTGGGTGTACATCAGGTTCAGCCCGATCCGGACGAGGTCGGGGTGTTCCCGCTCGATCCGCGCGCGGACCTGGGGCAGGGTGGGGCAGAGGGCGAACGCGTCGTAACGCAACAGCGAGTGCCCGCTCAGGACGGCCGGTTCGATGTCCCTTGTGGACGGGTTGGCCACGCGGAGCATCCGGAGCGCGCACCGGCGCACGTCGAATTCCTCAGCCAGGTCGGGGAAGTGGCGGTCCACGTCGTGGCCGACCGCCACCACGATCCGCGGCGCCCTGAGGCTGCCCCGGCTGGTGACGACCTCACCGGGGGAGATCAGGTGCGCCGTGGTGCGCCAGTGGAACACCACGCCCTGACCGGCCAGCCACTGGGCGATCAGGCCCGCGCTGGTGCGCTGGTCCACCCGGATGTCCTGCGGCAGCAACGCGCCGCCGACGACGTCCGGCCCGGTGGGCACGCGCCGCGCCACTTCGTCGGCGGTCAGCGTGACGGCCGGTCGGACGTCGGTGAACTCCTTGAGGACAGCCATTTCGTCCTCGGCGCGGGCCACGACCACGCTGCCGCTCTCGGCCACCGCCAGCCCGGCGAGCCGGGCCACCTTCAGCCAGGTCTCGCGGGCTTTCTGGGCATAGCGGTACGCGATCCCGTCCTGCGCGGTGAAACAGCCGTGCCCGAAGTTGCGCACGGACGCGCCCGTGGCCCACTCGTCCCGCTCCACGACGACGACCGACATGCCGCGCTCGACGGCCTCGACGGCGTGGGCGAGCCCGACGATGCCCGCTCCGACGATCACCACGTCGGCCGTGCCCAAACTTGTCATGACAAGAGAGTCTGAAACCGGGCCCCTCAAAGTCAAACCAGCTCGGAACTGTTCATTTCCAGTTCATTTGGGGGAACTCGCTGGTAGCTGCCTGTATAGTCAAGTCCCGTGGACGAGTCGCTGCACGAACGCATCGCCGCTGACATACGCCGCCGGGTGCTCTCCGGTGATCTGGCCGTCGGCGCCGCCGTTCCCTCCGAATCGCAGTTGTGCGCGCAGTGGGACGCCTCCCGTGGCCCGGTCCGGCAGGCGCTGGGCACGCTGCGCGCGGAAGGGCTCATCGGCGGCGGCCGGGGCAAGCCCCCGGTGGTGCTGCGGCAGACGATGAACCAGCCGTTCGAGACCTTCATGTCGTTCTCCCGCTGGGTCACGGGTCTCGGCCGCACGCCGGGCCAGCGGACGCTGGAGATCGCGCGCAGACCGTCCACCCCGGAAGTCGCGGCCGCGCTGCACCTCGCCGAGGGCACGCCGGTGGTGCAACTGCTGCGCCTGCGCCTGATCGACTCGCGGCCGACCATGATCGAGCGCAGCACGTTCGTCGAGCGGGTCGGCCGGTTGCTGTTCGACTTCGACTGCGACTCGGGGTCGATCTACGCGCACCTGGAAGCCAACGGCGTGGACACCACGCACGGCAGCCACGTGATCGACGCGGTCGCCGCCGACGAGACCGACCACGACCTGCTCGACGTCCCGGCCGGTTCACCGCTGCTGCGCGAACGCCGCACGGCCACCAGCGTCACCGGCGAGCCGTTCGAGCACTCCGACGACCGGTACCGGCCGGATGTCGTCAGCTTCTCCATCGAGAACTCCCAAAGCGCGCTTCCCGCGCTGTCCCGCATAGCCGAGAGGGCATCGTGATCGAACTGGCCGTTTTCGACATCGCCGGAACCACTGTGGACGAGCACGGCGCGGTGTACCGCGCGCTCGCCGACGCCACCGGGGTGTCCGAAAAGGACGTGGTGCCGTGGATGGGCGCGGACAAGACCGAGGCGATCGCCGCGCTGCTGGGCAAGACCGGGCAGGTGGTTCAGGACACCTTCCAGGACTTCCGGCGCAGGCTGGCCGAGGCGTACGAGCTCAAGCCGCCGGTCGCGTTGCCCGGCGTGCCGGAGACCATCGACAAGCTGCGCGCCAGCGGCGTGAAAGTCGCGCTGACGACCGGTTTCGACCGGCACGTCACCACGTCCATCCTGACCACGCTCAAGTGGGAGGACAAAGTGGACGCCGTGGTGTGCACCGACGACGTTCCGGCAGGCCGCCCGGCGCCGTACATGATCTTCCGGGCGATGGAGGCGACCGGGGTCGTCGACGTGTCCCGGGTTCTCGTCGCCGGTGACACCACGCGCGACCTCGAAGCGGGCACGAACGCGGGCGCGAGGATGGTCGTCGGCGTGCTGACCGGCGGGCAGAACGCGGCGACCCTCGGCGCGGTCCGGCACACCCACCTGCTGGCGAGTGTTGCGGACCTGTTGCCCTACTTGGCGTCCGCGTAGCTGTCCACCGTGGCGATCTGGAGCGGGAACCGCACCGGGGTGTCGCCGAACACCAGCCTGCTGGCCTCGCTCGCCGAGGCCAGCAGCTGCTCGGTGACCAGTTCGGCCGTCTCGGCCGGACAGTGCACCATGAACTCGTCGTGCTGGTAGAAGACGATCTCGGCCTTCGGGGCCTGTGCCGCGAGCCTGCGCCGCAGCACCACGAGCAGCACCAGCGCCCAGTCCGCCGCACTGGCCTGGACGACGAAGTTGCGCGTGAACCGGCCCCAGTCCCTGGCCGCCTGGCGTGACTTGCGCATCTCCTCCTCGGTGCCGTCGGTGCGCTCCATCAACGTGCTCCAGCGCTCCGAGGGCGACGGTGAGGTGCGGCCGAGCCGGGAGCGGACCATCCGGCCCTGCTCGCCCGCCTGCGCTGCCTGTTCGACGTGCCCGACCGCCTGGGGAAAGCGTTTGCGCAGGACCGCGAGCAGTGGACCGGCGCCGCCGGACGTGCCGCCGTACATCGCCGACAGCATGGCGATCTTGGCCTTGCCCCGGTCACCGTCGAACGACGCCTCGGCCAGGCCCGCGTAGAGGTCGACCTCCCCGGCGACCTCGGCCAGATCGCGGTCGTCCGACAGCGCCGCGAGCACGCGGGGTTCGAGCTGCGCCGCGTCGGCCACCACCAGCGACCAGCCAGGCAACGCGCGGACGGCCGTGCGCAACGCCTTCGGCAGTTGGAGCGCCGCGCCGCCGCGCGTGGCCCACCTGCCGGACACCACACCGCCGACCACGTACTCGGGGCGGAACCGGCCGTCGCGCACCCAGGACTCCAGCCAGCTCCAGCCGTGCGCGGTCCACATCCTGGCCAGTTCCTTGTACTCCAGCAGCGGTTCGACGGCCGGGTGATCGACCTCCCTGAGCACCCACGCGCGGGTGCTGGGGATTTCGATGCCCGCTCTGGCGAAGGCCTTGACCACGCTCGGCGGGCTGTCGGGATTGAGCGACCGGCCGCCGAACGCCGCCACGATCCGCTCGGCCAGCTCGGCCAGCTTCGCCGGCCGCACGCCTGGTGCGGTCCGCGGCCCGAGCATCGATTCCAGCAGCTCGAGGTGCACCCGCTCGTTCCACGGCAACCCGTGCGCGCTCATCTCGACCGCCGCGAGCGCCCCGGCGGACTCCGACGCGGTCAGCAGGCGCAGCCGGTCGGGGTGCGCGTTGGCCGCGATCCGGCGCTGCTGGTCGGCGTACACCTCGGTGAGCTGGTCGATCGGGTAGAACCGTTCGTCGAGCTCGAACAGCACGGGCTGGGCGTCCCGCGCGGGCGGCGGTTTGTCCTCCGGCTCGGGGCGCCCGTGCAGCCGGGCCCACGCCGCGGCCGGGTTGCGGTGCGTTCCGTGGCGCCCCTCGTGAGCAAGCAGCAGCCCTTCGGACAACGTCAGGTCGTGGCACCGGTCGAGCCGGATCCCCTGGCGAACCATGGCCGGGTACAGCTCGTCGACCGAGGGCAGCACCCAGCGCGGATGCTCACTTTCCTCGAATGCCGCCATCCAGGAAACCAGATCGGATGGCTTGTGGTCAGCCACCGTTTCGGATGTGGTGGTGTTCACAACACGCGCTGTACCGGCACCATCACGGCCAGGCGATACGAACACCAGCATGAGGTGATTGTGCACCGGGGGTCTGACAGTTACCGTCCAAGTTAACTCGCCAGTAGCTTACGACCCTCACAGTGGAGGCGCCGTGCGGAACGTCGTGACACGGATACCCGAGACGGTGCAGGCTGTGATGATCCTGAGCCGGGCGGGCCTGGTCCCGTTCCCGAGACTGGACGAGGGGATCCGGTCGTTGCGCACCGTCAAGCAGATCGGGCCGATCGCGGGCCCGGTCCGGATGTCCGCCCGGCGGGACCCGCGCAAGGTCGGCATCGTCGACGAACTGGGCCCGTTGACGTACTCGCAGCTGGAAAGCCGGTCCAACGCGCTCGCCCGTGCGTGGTCGCAGCGCGGTCTCGGCGAGGGCTCGGTGATCGGCGTGCTGTGCCGCGACCACCGCGGCCTGATCGACTCGATGGTCGCGTCCGGCAAGCTCGGCAGCCGACTGCTGCTGCTGAACACCGGATTCGCCAAACCGCAGTTCGCCGACGTGGTCAAGCGGGAGAACGTGTCGGCGCTGGTGTACGACGAGGAGTTCGCGCCGCTGCTCGAAGCGGTCGACCCGTCGATCCCGCGCTTCCTCGCGTGGACCGACTCGCCCGCTGCGAAATCGGACTCGGGGACCACCCTCGAGGACCTGATCGTCAACACCGACGACCGCCCGCTGCCGAACCCGAGCAAGCCCGGCGGGTTCGTCCTGCTGACCAGCGGCACGACCGGCACGCCGAAGGGAGCGCCGCGCCAGGTCAAATCCGGCCTGTCGGCGGCTCAACTGCTCGACCGCATCCCGATGCGCGTCAACGAATGCACCGTGATCGCCGCCCCGCTGTTCCACGGCACCGCGCTGTCGCAGTTCATCATGTCGTTCGCGCTCGGGTGCACCGTCGTGGTGCGCCGCAAGTTCGACCCCGAGACGACGCTGCGGATGATCCAGGACAACAAGGCGACCGAACTGGTGGTCGTGCCGGTCATGCTGCAGCGGATCCTGGACCTCGGCGAGGACGTGGTCGGCTCGTACGACACGTCGTCGCTGCGGATCGTGTTCTCGGCGGGTTCGGCGTTGTCGCCCGAACTCGGCAACCGGGCCACGAAGGCGTTCGGTGACGTCATCTACAACCTCTACGGTTCGACGGAAGTCGCCGTCGCCACGGTCGCGACACCGGAGGACTGGCGTGCCGCGCCGGGCACGGTCGGCAAGGTCCCGTGTGGATGCCGGGTCAACCTGTACGACGACCACGGCAACCGCATCACCGAACCGGACGTGATCGGCCGGATCTTCGTCGGCAGCGACCTGGCCTTCGCCGGCTACACCGACGGCAGGAACAAGGAGATCATCGACGGGCTGCTGTCCAGTGGGGACGTCGGCCACTTCGACTCGGCAGGCAGGCTGTTCATCGACGGCCGCGACGACGACATGATCGTGTCCGGCGGGGAGAACGTCTACCCGGTCGAGGTGGAGAACCTCCTGGCGGAGCACCCCGGCGTGGTCGAGGCGGCGGTGATCGGCGTGACCGACCCCGAGTTCGGCCAGCGGCTGCAGGCGTTCGTCGTCCGGCGGGACGGGATCGAACTCGACGAGGAAGGTGTCAAGGCGCACGTGAAGGCGAACCTGGCCCGCTACAAGGTGCCGCGCGACGTCCGCTTCCTCGAGTCCCTGCCCCGCAACCCCACGGGCAAGCTGCTGCGCGGGAAGTTGTCCGAAATGGCGTGACCCGTGTGGACTCTCCCGCGCCGGGTGCTATTCCCACTCGATTCCGAAAAGTCCGGGACCGAAATCCATCGCGACCGCGTGCACGCTCTGGCAGGCGTCCATCGCGAGGTTTCGCATCCGCGGGTGTTTCTGACCAGCGGGGCGGGCGAACTGCTGACACCTGCCCGGCGCGCCCGAGGAATTGAAGTGGATCTCGAGCAGGTACTCGCGAATCGGCCTTCGGAACTCTCGCCAGTGTGTCCTGTTGCACTTCGGATATGGCGGTCCGGCATTCCGGAGTTCGTACTCGATCAGGTAAGTGTCGCCGCGCCTGATCGGCTGGTCGAACATCAGCTCGGCGACCATCAGGCCATTCGCTTCGTCCACCTGCTGACGGCCGAGATGGCAGTTGCGCACCGTGGTCAGCGCGGGTGTGCCCGCGCCGGGATCGTCGGACTTGTAGATCAGCAGCCAGCGGTCCTGGCCGTCGGTGCGCGCCTCGAACACCGCGCGGGTGGTGATCAGCTGCTGGCCGCCGTCCTCGCCGAGTTGGCATTTGTCGTGCAGCCCGACCAGGGTCAGTTGCTGTTCCTGGTCGAGCGCGTTCGGGGTGCCGAGCGCGTCGAGCAGTCCGATCAGGATCTCGCGCTCGAACTGGACGGTCTCGGTCACCGGCCGGACGCCCGCCGCCTGCTTGCCGCGCGGTCTCGGCGGCGGCAGCAGCGCGAGCAGCGAACCGGGCGGCAGCTTCAGGATGTTTTCCAGTTCGCCGAGCGCGGTCAGCGAGTCGTTGCGCTCCGGCTGCCGCTTACCGGACTGCCAATAGCTCAGCGCCGCAATGCTGACCGGAGTGCCACGTGCTCGTAACCGAGCCTGTATTCGGTCGAGGCTCAGCCCGCTGGACCGAATGGCCGAGCGCAGCGCTTCGGCGAACTGATTGTCCGCCTGAACATTTTCGATTTGACCCCGAGCAGTGTTCCCCGCCATGTATGACACCGACTAGTGCGACGCTTTCAACCCCTGTGCAGACTCGAAAGAGACTATCAGCACTCCATGCTGCACCGGCAGGTTCACAACGACCATAATGACCATCCGTTCGGTGGAGCGCCATTGGGCCGAATGGATCATAACTGGCAAATGGGAAGGGACAGGTGTCGCTGATGCCACTGGTGTACCTCGTTCGGCACGGCCAGGCGTCCTTCGGCGCCGAGGACTACGACGTCCTGTCGCCCGTCGGACGCCTCCAGGGCAAGCACGCCGGTGCCGAGCTGCGGCGCCGCGGCGTACAGGCTGATCAGGTGTGGAGCGGGACGCTGCGGCGCCAGCGGGACACCGCGACCGCGGCGGGCTACGAGGGCGAGCTGCGCACGGACGAGCGGTGGAACGAGTTCGACCACCTCGGCCTCGTCCGTGCCACCCAAGGCGACCCGGTGGACCCGCGTGGCTTCCAGGAAGCGCTAGACACGGCGTTGCGCGGGTGGGACGGGCTGCGTGACTTCAGCGAAACCGTCACCGGCGCGGTCGAGGATCTGCTAAAGGGGCTCGACGGCGGGAAAACCGCCGTCGTGTTCACGTCGGGTGGCGTGATCGCGGCCGTCTGCGCGCGCATGTGGGGCCTGGACGCGAGCGGGTTCGTGGCGGTCAACCGGGTCGCGGTCAACTGCGGCATCACCAAGCTCGTGCACGGCCGTTCCGGGACGAGCCTGGTCACCTACAACGACCACGCCCATTTCGAGGGCGAGCACCGCGAACTGCTCACCTACCGTTGACCTTCGGCTGCCGCGATGAGCAGGTCCACGATCTTCACGGCCTTGTCCGTGGCGGGCGGCGCGCCGGTGATCATGTCGCTCCACACGAACGACTCGCACACCCGCACGATCACGTACGCCAGGTCGGCCAGGTCGATGTCGTCGCGCAGATCGACCTCGTCGCGCAGGAATGCCGCGGTCCACTCGATCAGCCTCGCCTGCACGACGCTTTGCTTGGACGTGATGATCCGCAGCGCGTACTCCGCGTCCTCGGCCACGAACTGCCGCAGCGCGTCGAAAGCACGGATGCGGGCGAGTGACCGGTCCAGCACGCGGGTGATCAGCGTACGGCCGGTGCCCCGCGCCTTCGCCCGCGTCTCGTGCAGCAGGCGTTCGTTGATCGACCAGATCACCTCGCCGATCAGCAGTTCACGGCTGCCGCACCAGCGGTAGAGCGTCGCCCGGCTGACACCGAGCTCACCGGCCAGTTGCCGCATGTCGACCCGGCGGCCGGCCAGGAACCACTTCCTGGCCAGCCGGAAGGCGTCGATCGGGGCGGTGCGGGGCGTCGGTGACGGTCCGCGTAACGCGCGGGTGAGCGGGGTGCCCGGTGCTGTCGCCGACATGGGCGACACCATACCCGGCGTCTTGCCGCCGAGACATGTTCCGCGGTTGACCGGTTTTGAGTCAGAATGCAAGCATGTCTCATGGACTTCCGTGACAGCGCGGCCGAGGCGGCGTTCCGTGCGAAGCTACGCGACTGGTACGCCCAGAACTTCGACCCGGCCGGGAAGTCCGGGTCCGGGCGGCCGGAGGTCGACCACATGCGCGCGTGGAGCCGCAAGCTGCACGACGCCGGGTACGTCGGGCTGACCTGGCCGAAGGAGTACGGCGGCGCCGGTCTTTCGCCCGGCTACCAGGCCATCTACTTCGAGGAGATGGCCCGCGCCCAGGCACCGGAGCACATCGGCGTCATCGGGCTGAACATGGCCGGGCCGACGATCATGGCGTGGGGCACGACCGAGCAGAAGCAGCGGTACCTGCCGAAGCTGCTGTCGGGCGAGGAGATCTGGTGCCAGGGCTTCTCCGAGCCGGGCAGCGGTTCCGACCTCGCGGCCGCGCGGACCACCGCGGTCCTCGACGGCGACCACTGGGTGGTCAACGGCCAGAAGGTGTGGTCGTCGTGGGCGCACATCGCGGACTGGTGCATCCTCGTCGTGCGCACCGATCAGGCCGCGAAGAAGCACGAGGGCCTGTCCTACCTCCTCGTCGACATGCACGCGCCGGGTGTGGAAGTCCGGCCGTTGCGCCAGATCACCGGTGACCCGGAGTTCAACGAGATCTTCTTCACCGACGTGCGCGTGCCGAAAGAGTCCATCCTCGGCAACCCGGGCGACGGCTGGAAAGTCGCGATGACCACACTGCTGCACGAGCGCGGCACGCTGGCGTTCGCGCTGGTCGGCCAACTGCGCCAGCACTTCACGAGCCTGGTCGAACTGGCCAGGCAGCCCGCGTCCGACGGCAGCGTCCCCGCCGACGACCCGGTGGTGCGCGACGCGATCGCCCGCGAGTGGATCGAGCTGCAGGCGTTGGCGTTCACCAACTACCGCACCCTGACGACCCTGCTGGCCAAGGGGCAGCCCGGCCCGGAGAGCTCGGTGGTGAAGCTCGTCTGGAGCGAGGCCAACCAGCGGCTGACCAAGCTCGCCCGCGGCCTGCAGGGCCTGTCGGGGATGCTGGACGACAAGGGCGGCGTGCGGGACGGGTACTGGCAGTACCGGCAGCTGCGCAGCCGCGGCAACACCATCGAGGCGGGAACTTCCGAGATCCTGCGCAACATCGTCGCCGAACGCGTGCTTGGTCTTCCTAGGAGCCGTTGATGGACTTCGCCTTCTCGTCCGAACAGGACATGCTGCGCACGGCGGCGCGGGAGTACCTCGCCGAGCGGCACCCGCTGACCGGGCTGCCCGCGATCATCGACGGCGAGCCGGGCTGGCAGCCCGAGAGCTGGCAGCCGCTGGCCGACCTCGGCTGGACCGACGACGAGCTGACCCTGCTCGACCAGGTCGTCCTGTTCGAGGAAACCGGCGCGGCCCTGTTGCCCGCGCCGCTGTTCAGCACGGTCGCGCTGGCGCTCCCGGCCGTCCGCGGCGACGAGGAACTGCGCGCGGCGGTCGCGTCCGGTGACCTGAAACTGTCGCTGGCGTGGGCGGAGTCCGGCCGTCCGCAAGGCATCGCGGACACCGGTCTCGCGACGACGGCCGACGCGGACGGGCGCGTGACCGGCCGCAAGATCCTCGTGCCCGACGCGGCATGGACCGACGAGCTCGTGGTCACCGTGGCGGGCCCGCAGCTGCGGCTCGTGCGGACCGCCGACGCGACCGTGACCCCCGTGTCCACATCGGACCGGTCGCGTCGGCTGTACGAAGTGGAGTTCGACTCGGCGCCGTCGCGGGCGTTGGGCGACGGCTCGGTGCTCGCCGAAATGGAGAGCCGGGCGTTCGTGCTCGCCGCCGCCGAGGCGCTCGGTGTCGGGCGCCGCGCGTTGGAGGACGGCATCGCGCACGCGTCCACACGCGAGCAGTTCGGCCGCGTGATCGGCACCTACCAGGGCGTTTCACACCAGCTGGTGGACTCGTACGCGTCGCTGGAGCTGGCCAGGTCGCTGACCTACTGGGCGGCGTGGGCGCTGGCCGAGGGCGACGACCAGGCCGCGGTCGCCGTCGCGGCGGCCAAGACCGCCGCTGCGGAAGCCGCGGTCAACGCCTGCGAGCGCGTCATCCAGGTCCACGGCGGCGTCGGCATGACGTGGGAGCACATCCTGCACCGGCTCTACAAACGCGCCCAGTGGCTCGAGGCGTTCGGCGCGAGCGGCCGTGCGCTGCGCGGCCGGATCGCGGACGCCGTACTGGGCTGACTTACTGGGCTGAGACGTCCGGGAAGGCTTCCCGGTCGCTCTGGGTGGTGGGTACCTACTACTCGGGGTGACCGGGAAGCCACCATGACCGGGTGGACAACTCAGTCGTCACCACCCAGCCCGTCAACCAGCAGGTCGCCGACGAGGCGCTGCTGCTCAGCCACGACGTCGCCGCCGTGTTCAACGACCTCGGCGTGCTGATGGCCGTGCGCGGCCACACCGAGGAAGCGGAACGCCTCTACCGCCGGTCGCTGGAAATCCGCCGCCGACTGCCCGACGAATCCGCCCAGGCCGCACTGACCAGGCGCAACCTGGCCATCCTGCCCACCGGCTGACGGCCGGGGGAGCGAACCGGGTGATTTCCCCGCATCGGCCCTGCCATCATGATGTCCGTTGATGTCAGCGGTAGGAGAAGACACGATGTGCGGCGCGGGCGATGGTCGACCCGATAGCTGAGGCGCGCAGGCGCCTCGGGCTGGCCCGCCGGTTCTACGACGAGGGAAGGGCCGAGGAAGCGGTCGTGGTCGCCGAGACCGCGCTCGCCGTCGTCGAACACGCCGGTGGCCCCAACCACCCGGCGATCGCGGGTGCGTGCATCGAGCTGAGCCTGCTGCACGAGCGGCTTTCCCAGTACACCAAGGCCGAGCGGTACGCACGCCGCGCGATCGTGATCACCGAGGAGTACTCCCGCCGCGACGAGACGCTGGTCCGGCTGCGGGTCAAGGCGCTCGGGTGCCTGGCGATGGTCGAACGGGTCCGCAACCGGTTCGGCAGCTCCGAGGTGCTCTACCGGTCCGCGCTCGACCTCGCCGAGAACGGCACGTGGCCGCACCCGGAGGAACTGGCCGAGCTGATGTGCGGGCTCGGTGCCGTCTACCTGTTCTCCAGCAGGTTCGTCGAGGCCGAGGCGCTCTACCGGCAGGCGCTGGAGCTGGTCGGCAGCGAGAAGGCGACCTCCGCCGTGGTCTGGCACCACCTGGCCGAGCTCGACCTGATGCTCAGCCGGTTCGACACCGGCGAGTCGTATGCGCGGCGTGCCCTGTCGCTGCGGGAGAACGCGCTCGGCCCGAACCACGCCTCGACCGCCAACGAACGCGCCATGCTGGCCGCGGTCCTCGCCAGGCAGGGCAACCTGGACATGGCCGAGAAGCTTTTCCGCAAGGCGATATCCACCTTCGAGCGGGTGCTGCCGCCCAACCACTACGACCTGGCCGTCGCGTGCGCGGACTTCGGCATGCTGATGGCCGCGAAGGGCAACATCGCCGCCGCGGGCAGGCTCACCCAGCGAGCACTGGACATCAAGACCAAGATCCTCGGCCGCAACCACCCCGAGGTGCGCCAGGCCGTCGAGGACCTGGCCCGGCTCACGACACGATGACGTTCGTCTCGGCGATGCCCCGCAGCGCGCCGATCAACCGCGCCTGATCGTCGAGCGCCGCCCGTGCGCCCGGTTCGACCGGCGCGAACCCGGTGATCCGGATCTCCAGCTTCTTGCGCCCGGTCGCCTTCGCCCGCCACAGCCCGGTGACGTCACCGTCGACGAGCACCGCGCCCGGCTGGCCGATCACCGGCCACATCGCCTTGTGGTGCGCCTTGTCCGGCACAAGGAATGTCTTGTTGCGTTCCTGCATGAACGGGTCCGACGTCGGCAGCAGCAGGACGCGGGGCGGCTCCGGTGGGTCCAGCAGCAGGTCCACCTCGGACTCGGGGATCCACGCGGCGCGGCCGTCGACGTCCACTTCGACCAGTCCCGCGGTCGGCCAGATCGCCTTGACCTCGGTCTGGGTGGTGGTCAGCCACGCCGCGACATCCGCCGTGCTCGCCGGTCCGACGAACGTCAGGTACCGCTTGACCAGGTCGTCCGCACCGGACTGCGCCGCCGGGATCCCCGGCCAGTTCTCGATCGGCACGAGCAACGGCGGCGACCGCGTCAGATCGAGCCGGAGCCCGCCGGGCAGCGCGGCCAGCCGGAACAGCGACTCGAACACGTGCTCCGCCTGACAACCCCGGCAGTACGAAACCAGCGCCTTCGGCACCAACTTGGACACCGCTGTGCTCACGACCCCCTTGACCGTAGGAGTGGTGACGCATTCGCGCATCGCTTCGGCGGTGTACCGGATCGCTTCGGTGGCGGTGATACCGCTCTTCCGCATCACCGACCGCTGCCACGCGACCTTGCCCAGGGCGTCACGCTCGCTGTGCGGCCACAACGCGGCGGCCAGCTTCGGCAGGTCCCCGGCGCGGTGCAGGAACGGCGACGCCCGCACCGTCCACGCCCGCACCAGGGTGTGGTCGTCCACCTCGGCCTCGGTGCGGACACCCAACGCCAGACGGGCCGAACCCGGCGGTGTGTCCTGCACGCCGAGCGCGACCACGTCCAGGTCGTCCACCTGCGTGGCGGAGCGGTGCAGCCCTTGCCGTGCGATCCGGTAGGCCAGCACGCGCGCACGATCGACCGTCGGTGTCCTAGTGCTCACGGCGTCATCCTGACACCCATGCCTGACACCTGCTGTCAGGTTCCGGATGGGTGACAGCGGTCGCACCCGTGCTGCACAGGCCGGTACCGTCGATGGAACGGCAGTTCGACGGCGACCCGCCACTACCCAATACGGGTGGTGCCGGACGCGAATGTGGGGAGTCGTTACCCATGTTCGCGGGTGCGCCCGCTGCCAGCCTCTTTACTCGTGAGCCAAGCGATTTCGCACCGCGACAACGGGATCAACTCCGGACCATGGTGGACCGGCGCGCTGACCGCCGCCGAACGCCGGTGGACGGTCCAGGGCCGCCCGCGCTGGGCCGAACTGATCGACGAGGCGGTGGGCAGTGGCCCGGTCAGCGCCGAGGGGGCTGTGCCGTGCGACTGGCCCGACGCGTTCGCCTGGGTGTTCCGGCCCCTGGTGCGGATCGCCCGTGAGCGTGTGGCCACGGCGGCCGCCGAGGGGAAGATCGACGCGCCGGCCGTCGCGGCTGCCTTCGACCGGCAGCTGGGCAGGCGCCTCGCCGGTCTGGCCGCTCGCACCCTGGTGCTGGAGCTCAACGTCGAACGCGTGTCCGGCAGGCTCGCCGGTGACACCGCGCAGGAGCGCTTCGCCGACTTCATCTCCGCCCAGGCCAGCCCGGAGCGGCTGACCACGCTGTTCGCCGAGTACCCGGTACTGGCCAGGCTGCTCGGCCAGGCGTGCCAGTTCATCGCGGACGCGCAGGTCGAGCTGATCGAGCGGTTCATCGCCGACCGCGACCTGATCGTGGCGCGGCTGTTCGGCGGGGCCGACCCCGGCGACCTGGTGGAGATCCGCACCGGCATCGGCGACACCCACCAGCGCGGCCGCAGCGTCGCGATCCTGCACTTCGCGGGCGGCGGCAAGGTCGTCTACAAGCCGCGGTCGCTGGACCTGCACCGGCACTACAGCGGGCTGGTCGGCTGGCTCAACTCCAAGGTTCTCGGCCTCGGCCTGCGCAGCGTCGACGCGGTGACGCGCACCGGCTACGGCTGGCTCGAGTTCGTCGAGCACCGGCCGTGCGCCCAGGTCGCCGAGGTCGACCGGTTCTACCGCAGGCAGGGCGCGCTGTTGGCGCTGCTGTACGCGGTCGACGGCGCCGACATCCACTACGAGAACCTGATCGCCTGCGGCGACCAGCCGGTGCTCGTGGACGTCGAGACCCTGTTCCACCCCATGCTCGAGCAGCCGACCGCGACCGGGCCGGACCCGGCGGCGCGCGTGCTCGCCTCCTCGGTGCACCGGATGGCGCTGCTGCCGCAGATGCTCCTCGGAGAGCACGGCGCGGTCGACGTGTCCGCCCTCGGCGGCGACAAGGGCGTCCAGTCCCCGAGCGACGTGGTCGCGTGGGACGGCGTCGGTACCGACGCGATGCGCCTCGTGCGTCGTCGTGGCGAGTTCCGTGGCGCGACCAACCGGCCGCGGCTCGGCGCGGTCGACGTGGAGCCGTCCGAGTACCGTGCCGCGATGCTCGGCGGGTTCCGCGAGGGCTACGACGCGATCGTGCGGCACCGCTCGGAGCTGATCGGCCTGCTGACCGCGTGCACCAACGACGAGATCCGGGTCGTGGCCAGGCCGAGCCAGATCTACGCGACCCTGCTCGACGAGTCGACCCACCCGGATGTGCTGCGCGACGCCGTGCAGCGGGAGCGTGTGTTCGACGCACTGACCGTCGACTCGGCCTGCGACCTGGCCCGGCAGCGGCTGATCCCGAGCGAGCTGAACGACCTCTGGGCAGGCGACCTGCCGATGTTCACCAGCAAGCCCGGTTCCCGCGACCTGTGGGCAGCGGACGGCGAATGCCTGCCGGACCTGCTGGAAGGCCCGGGGCTGGCGACGGTCGTGCTGAAGATCGCCGCAATGGACGAGGTGGACCGCTACGACCAGGAATGGCTGATCGCGGCAGCGCTGGCGACCAGGGCGCAGCCGGTGGCCCACCGCACAGGCGAGACCCGTCCCCGGGCGGGCACGTCGGCGATCCCCGACCCGCAGCGGCTGCTGTCGGCGGCGTGCGGGATCGCGGACGAGATCGGTGCCAGGGCGATGCACGGGGACGGCCGTGCGAACTGGCTCGGCCTTGAGCCGATCATCGACAAGCACTGGGCGGTTCTCCCGATGGGCGCCGGCCTCGCCCACGGGTATTGCGGAGTGGCCCTGTTCCTCGCGCAGCTCGCCGACCTGACCGGCGTGCAGCGCTACGCGGAACTGGCCAGGGACGCGGTCCGCCCAGTGCCCCGTCTCATCGACCAGCTGATCACCGAGCCGGAGCTCGGCGTGACGATCGGCTGCGGCGGCCCGCACGGCCTGGGAGGCATCAGCTACGCGATCGCGCGGCTGGGCAACCTGCTCGACGACCCGGAGATCCGCAGCTGGCTGCCCGCGGTGGTCGACCTGACCAGGGCGGCGACCGACGACGAGCTGGCCTGCTTCGCGGCGGGCAGCGCCGGTGGCCTGGCGGCCATGCTGGCGGTCCACAGCGAGACAGGGCTGCCCTCGGCAGGCCGTCTGGCGTGGGACTTCGCGGACAGGCTCGTGGAGCAGGCGCACACGGTGCCGTGCACCTGCCTCGACCTGCCCACCGCGGGCTTCGCCCACGGGCACACCGGGATCGGCTGGGCACTGCAGCGCTTCGCGGCGACGGGCGCGGGCGACCACTACTACGAGGTCGGCCGGGCGATCCTGGACGCCGAAGTGCCCGACGGCACGGACCTGAGCTGGTGCGGCGGCCTGGCGGGCTTCACCATGGCCCACCGCGACGCCCCCGAGGACTGGGCCAACACGCTGGCCGAACACCAGCCGCTGCGCGACATGAGCCTGTGCCACGGAGAGCTCGGCGTGACCGAGGCCCTCATGGTGCTGGGCCAGCGCGGCAACTACGAGGCCTCCGCGGCCGCCACCCGCCACGCGGGTCTCCTGCTCGGCGCGATCGACAGGGGAGGCGTCCGCTGTGGCACGCCTCACGGCGTCGTGTCCGCCGGCCTGCTCAACGGCCTCGCCGGTATCGGCTACGGCCTGCTCCGCCTGGGATTCGCCAGCCGGGTCCCCTCGGTGCTCCTGCTCGAACCCACCCCAGGGCAGCAGTACTGATTCTCCCCGTCCAACCCCTCAAGTGATCAACCCCACTCCTTGAGATGCCCCGCTCACAGGAAGAAGCACAGTAATGAGCAGCCTGACCGCCGAATCGCTCGTCGGAGCCAACCACCCCGCCGGCCAGATCATGAGCTCGTCACGGCGGGACATCGCCGCCCGGGTGAACGCGCTCGCTGGCTACCGCATGGATCTGTTCCCCGGGCGGAGTGCTGTCTCCAGGATCGAGGCGCATACCTTCACACTAACGGCGGAGAGCTAGCCCGGCGGTGAGATCTCCGACAGTTCGGGCTTCAACCGAACGGGGGATCCTGGGTACTGTCCGGCCATGGTGTCCCGCTCCCCGCTCGTGATCGGCCGAGACCGTGAGGTGGCCGAGTTGACGAGGGCGATCGACGCCGCCAGATCCTCGCGTGGCGGCGCGGTCTTCCTCATCGGCGAGCCGGGCATCGGCAAATCCAGGCTCGCGGCGGAGGCGGCCGGGATCGCATTCGCTTCAGGTGTCCGTGTATTACGAGGTCGGGGCACGACAATCGGCCCAATCGTGCCGTTCCGGCCGTTGACCGAGGCCCTGCTCGGGTTGTTCCGCAGCGGACACCCTCCGGATGATCCGGCACTCGGTCCGTATCGCCCGATTCTCGGCAGGTTGATCCCCGATCTGCAACAGCCGGGCGAGGCCACCGGCGGCGACTCCCTTGTGGTGCTTGGTGAAGCGGTTCTGCGACTGATCACAGTCGCCGGTCGGTCAGACGGATGTCTTGTGGTGCTGGAAGACTTGCAGCACGCGGACTCCGAGACCCTCGCCATCGTCGAGTACTTGACCGACAACGTGACGGATCTGCCGATTCTGCTGATCGCGACCATAAGGGACGAACCGTGTGCGGCGCTCGACCTGGCCAGGACGGCCAGCCAGCGTCACTCGGCGTCGATACTCACGCTCAACCGGCTGGCGGATGACGACGTCAACCGGCTCGCCGCGTCTTGTCTGGAGACCACACCCGGTGAGCTGCCGATCGAGGTGAGCAGCAGGCTCACCGAGGACAGCGCGGGCATCCCGTTCATCATCGAGGAGATGCTCCACCAACTGGTCGCCGACGGTGTGCTGGTACGCGCTGGCGGTGGGTGGCGGGTAATCGGTGAGATGCGTGCCGACGTCCCTGAGGCGGTGCTGCGAGGTGTCATCGACCGGGCGGAACAACTCGGGCAACAGGGCAGCACGCTGCTGTCCGTCGCAGCAGTTCTCGGCGACCGGTTCCCGCTGTCCGTGGTCGGGCACGTGACAGCACTGGACCAGCGCAGCATGCTGTCGCACTTGAGAGCAGCGGTCGCCGCGCAACTGGTCGCGCCGGACGACGCGGCGCCGGACTGGTACGCCTTCCGGCACCCGCTGACCGCCGAGGCTCTCCGGGCCGCTCTGACGCCGACCGATCGCGCGGAGTACTCACGGCGCGCGGCGGAAGCCGTCCAAGTGCTGCACCCGGGCCTGCCGGGCGAGTGGTGTCAGCTCGTGGCGACACTGCAGGCGGATGCCGGTGACGTCAACAGTGCCGCCCGGTTGTTCGCGGAAGCGGGCCGCAGAGCGCTGACCGACGGCGCGTCCGGTTCATCGGTCAAACTGCTCGACCGAGCCAACGCGCTGCTGCAAGGTGAAGGCACCGCGGAGGGCAAGGCGGAGATCCTGCAGACCCTGCTCTACGCCTTGGCCGAGGCGGGGGAGATCGACCGTGCTCGGGCACTGGTCGACTCGCTCGACCAGGTCCGTGGCGCGGACCTCGGCGCGGCTGCCAGAGCTAGCCTGCACACGCGGCTCGCGCAGGTCTACTTCGTCGCAGGTCTCTCCGCTGAGGGGATGAACCAGGTCACTGAAGCCAGGGCCCTCCTGGGAACGGATGCGGCAGAGGAGGAAGCCGCGCCGATCGACGCGATGGCGGCCAAGCTCACCTGGCAGGGCGGTGGCCGCAACCGCGGCGAACGGGCTGAGGCGCTTGCGCGCAGGGCGATCGCCGCGGCCGAACGCGCGAATCTGCCGACCGTGCTGTGCGACGCGTGGCAAGTCGTGGCGGACGTGGCGCGGGAACGAAGCCTGGAGGAGTCCAGCCGGTGTCTGCAACGCGCGCGTGAACTGGCCGAGGAACAACGGCTGCCGATTCCGCGCGTGTACGCGCTCGCCCGCCTCGCAGGCAACGACTGGCTCGCGAACGGCGACGTCGCCGGGATGGAGAACACGATCGAGGAGGCCCAGCGAGTCGGTGCCGTCGCTGTCGGTTACCAGATTCAGGGCAACCTGGCCACCGACGCGGTGCTGCGGGGTGACTTCGGCAAGACCGCGCAACTGCTCGCGCAGGGCAAGCAGGACGTGCTCAGGCTTCGGCTGCGGCCGCAGATCCGTTACATGTTGATGGTTCAAGCCACCCTCGCGGCTCATCAGGGCAAGCGTACCGAGATGGAGCGGGCGCTCGCCGAGTTCGCGGAATGGGAGGACGTGAACGCCCAGGAGTTGCCGCTGACACTCGGCTTCGCCAGGACGTTCTGCGCGCTGCTCGAGGAGAACCGCGGGTTGGCCCGCGAGGAGCTCCTCCGGATGATCTCTTCGACGACAGACGTGCCTTCGCTGTTCCAGCTCGCCGGCAGACACGGGCTGCATCTGTTCCTCGCCGTGCTCGACGGCGACGCGGGCTGGACGGAGTACCACGAAGCGACCGACACGGTACAGAGCACGATGCGCTGGAACCGCCAGTTCGTGCGGCTCGCCGAGGCCGTGTTGCTCGGGCGGGACGGTCGCGCCGAGGAGGCGAACGCCGCGGCCGACTCGGCGCAGGAGGATTCCGCGATCTACGGGATGGCACGGCACCTCGGCATGCGGCTGGTCGCCGAAGCCGCGATCGCCGACGGCTGGGGTGATCCCATCGCCTGGGTTCGCCGAGCCGAGGAGTACTTCCACCAGTTGTCGGTGCCCGCGGTCGCCAGCGCGTGCCGTTCACTGCTGCGGCACGCGGGCGCGTCGGTGAAGCAGCGCCGAACCGGCATGGATCAGGTCCCGGACGACCTGCGCGCGAGAGGCGTCACAGTCCGCGAGCACGAAGTGCTGCAGTTGCTGCGTGAGCGCCTGACGAACAAAGCCATCGCCAACCGCCTGCACATCTCACCGAGAACGGTCGAGAAGCACGTAGCGAGCCTGATCATGAAGGCCGAGGTCGCCGACCGGATGGAGCTGAGCGACTTCGCCGCCTCCGCGTACGAGGAAAGCCAGTAGCACTGCTGACAGCCCGTTGAAAGGCCAACTGGATATGTTTCCGGCGTGGCCGAGAGGGGGGAGGCGGCGCCGAGGATGAGCCACTCGAGCACCGCCACCCTCGGGCACCGAGCTCAGTCACGCCGGAACGGACCCTCAGCTGTTTCGGCGTGACTGAGCGCCTTTGGCAGGCGTGGACCACTGAAAGCCACATGAAAGCCCAGGTCGCTACGGTTCGACTGCACGCCTCGGACGGGGTGGAGGTGTCGCGGAGGGGCATCCGCCGACGCCGACGGTTCTGGGTGCGTGCCTCAGCCACGCCGGGGCAACCCCCGCTCTGGTCCTGGCGTGGCTGGGCATCTTGTTGTCACGAGGTCGATTTCGATATGTGATCAACGCGAGTAGTGTGTGCCGTTGGTTGCGATGTCGACCTTGTGGGGAGCAAGGTGAGATTTCGGATTCTTGGGCCGCTCGAAGTGCTGTCGGACGACGGTTCTCCGGTACGCATAGGGTCTGGTCGGCTGCGGTGTCTGCTCGCGGCGCTGGTGTTGAAGGCCAACAACGTCGTCGGGTTCGACGAGTTGGTCGAGGCTGTGTGGGGCGATGACCTCCCGGCGAATCCGCGCCCCGCCGTCTACACGCTGGTGGCCCGGCTGCGTGCCATCATCGGCAACGCGGCTGCGATTGAGGCCGGGGCGGACGGGTACCGGCTCGGAAGCAGACGTTCTCGACGAGGCGTTGGCGTTGTGGCGTGACAAGCCGCTGGTCGACGTGTCTTCCGACTATTTGCGGAGAATGGTCGAACCTTTCGCGGAGCATCGTCTGCAGGTGATCGAGCGGCGGTTCGAGTTGGAACTCCAGACTGGACTGCAGGAATCCGCGCTGCCGGATTTCCAGGCGTTGGCGTTGGCCCATCCGTTACGGGAACGCATGTGGTCTCTGCTGGTGTTGGGATTGTTCCGGTGTGGTCGCCAGGCGGAAGCATTGGAAGCGTACTCGACTGTTCGGCAGCGGCTGGACGTCGAGTTGGGCGTCGAGCCGGGTAGGGCATTGCGGCAGGCGCACCAAGTCGTGCTGGCCGGTGATGACGACGGGTGGCGTGTCGAGTGCCAGTTGCCTGTCGACATCGGGGATTTCATCAACCGCGATGAGGAGCTCAACCGCCTCTTGAGTTTGTCGTGCGCCGACAAGAGCGTTCCGGTCGTGACCGTCAGCGGCCCACCAGGCATGGGCAAGTCGGCGTTGGTGATACGGGCCGCACATCGGTTGGTCGATGAATTCCCGGACGGGCAATGGTTTCTTCGACTCAACGGTGCGAGCGCGAAACCTCGGTCTGGTGCTGAGCTGCTCGCCGAGCTACTTCGGACAGCCGGGGTTCCGGCGTCGGAACTCCCCCATGGAATCGAAGAACGCGTGGCGTTGTTGCGTTCCAGGTTGTCCGGCCGCAAAGTGCTGGTGGTGTTGGACGACGCGGGCAGCGTCGACCAGGTGGCGCCACTGCTCCCCGGCAGACCCGGCAGTTCCGTGTTGGTGTCGAGCCGTTCCGAACTGGCCGACTTGTCCGTCCTGTACGGCGGGCAACGGCTCGCGTTGCGACCGTTGCCGTCGCGGCACTCCAGGGATTTGGTTGCCCGGATCGCCGGACAGAGCCGGTTCACCGCGGATGAACATGCTTTCAGTGAGCTCACCGATCTCTGCGCGGGACTTCCGCTCGCCCTTCGGATAGCAGCCGCGAACCTGGTCAGTCGACCCACGCTCCGGGTCAGCCGGTACACCGAGGAGCTGCGCACAGGTGACCGATTGGCCAAACTGAAGACACCAGGCGACACCGGGTTGGCGGTGCGCGCGGCCTTCGACGCGTCATTCGCCACGCTGAGCAAGGAGGAGCAGCGCGCCTTTGGTTTGCTGGGAGTGATACCCGGTATGGACTTCAGCGCTCACGGCATCGTCGTGACCAGCGGTACGCGGCCGAGTGCCATGTCGTGATCGGCTTGATCCACCTGTCGGCCGGTCGGCGTGGCCTGGCACTGGATCACTATCGACGAGGTCACGGCCTCGCGCACGACTTGCGGATAACGGAAGTCGAGGTTGAGGCCCTCGCCGGGATCGCACTGCTCACCCGGAACGTGGACCTCGCGCTGCGGGCGATCGAACTGGCGAGAGAACGGGGGATGCGGTTGCATGAGGCGAACACGTTGAACACGTTGGCAGAGATACGGCTGGAAGTCGGGGATGGTGAGCGAGCTCGTGCGACGGCCGAAAAGGCGCTGACCATGAACCAGGGACTCGGGGCCAAGCCTGGCCGTGACAAGGCGTTGGAGCTGCTGGAACGTGCCGCGGCCGCTGAGGCGTCCACCGGTTGAGCACGGTGGGGAGCAGGGTGAGGTTTCGAATGCTCGGGTCGCTCGAAGTGATGGCCGACGGTCCGGTCATACCGATCGGGTCGCCGCGGCTGAGGTCCCTACTGGCGGTACGGACTCCGCGCGGGACAGCTTCGCGGAGGCGCTGCAGATCAGCCGGACCACTGCCGCCCGAACGGTGCCGATCGAGTCGCTGATCAGCCTGGGATCGGCCAGCGGCAGGACAGCCGCGTGATCGAGGCCAACGAGGTCGCTCGTTAGCTGGGAATGCGGTTGTTCGAGGCCAAAGGCGCTGGCCGCACCGGCGGAAATCACTTATCGTCAATGCGCGGCAGACGACGCTTGGACAGCCGCTGAACAGGCATTGTCCCTGTTCAGGGGGCTCGGGCACGCGCCTGGTGAGCGGCGGGTCGCCGAATCGGTCAGGCGGCTGAAAGGGACGTGAAAGCCGTCGTGGTTACCGTTTCCCCTGTGGTGATGACAGGGGGGTCGGTGCCGCCGTGGGGGTCGGCATCGGCACCTGCGCGCCATGCAGTGGGGTACGTGCGTCAGGACGCGGACACACATGCCTGTCAGCGCATCAGCCAGGCGCGGCACGCCAGTTGGAGCGCCAGACGCTGCTCGGGGTCGGCGAGATCGACCCCGAGCTGGCGGGTGATCTTGTTGAGCCGGTAGTGGACGGTCTGCCTGTGCACGCGCAGCACTTCGGCCGCTCTGGCTGGGGAGTTCAGGTGGTCGAGGTAGGCCTGCAGTGTTCTGATCGCTTCTTCGGCCGCCGCGGGCCCGAGGTCGACCAGCGGCGCCAGCAGGTCGTCGACTGAGGCCCTTGTGTTGTCCGACGCGTACCACTCCACCAGCATCCGGTTCAGTCCCAGTGCGTCGATCGCCACGACGTCGCGCTGGGGTTTCGCCTGCCGGGTCACGGCCAGTGCCGCTTTCGCGTCCGTCGCCGAGGTCCGCAGTCCTTCCGCCTGCCTGTGCACCGCTCCGATTCCGCAGCGGACCACTATGCCGGGGAAGCGTTTGCGGGCCGCGTGCAGCGCCGTCGTCGCCGCTGCCAGTGCTGTTCGGGCCGCTGCCGGTCCTGGGTCGGCGTCGACGCTGTGCACCAGCAGCGGCTGGCCGCCGATCCGGGTGCTGTGCCATTTCGCGTCTATTTCCGCTCGCACCGCGTGCAGCATCGCCGCGCTGATCGCGTCGACCTGGTCCGCGCTGATCGCCGAGCCCGCGTCCAGCGACGACGACAGCTCGAACCGCAGCACCTGGTGCCAGCCGTCCACCGGCAGGCCGACTGTCCTGGCGTGGGAGACAAGCTGCACACGCTCGGAGTCCGGGGCCAGCAGCAGTTCCCCGAGCAGCCTGCCGCGGTCGGCCAGCGGTGCCAGTTCGGTACGGCGCTCGTCGGCGATCACGCGGGCGTACGCGTCCGCTGTCAGCGTGGTCACCGCGCGGGCCGCCACCACCCAGGAACCGCGGGTCTCCGCTGCCACCTCGGCGGCGACGAACGTGTCCACCGAGCCGTCGACCAGGACCGGCGCCGCCGGTTCGCCGTGCGCCGGTTGGCGTGCCGCGACGGGCATGCCCAACGCGTCCGACGCTGCCAGCAGGATCGCTGCTTTGCGGTCGTGCGTGCGCATCTCGGCCGACGCGATCAGCCTGCGGGCGGCGTCGATGCGGGCGAGCGCGGCTGTCGCGTCCCCCGCGAGCGCTTCCGACACGGCGACGACCAGCCGTGTCGGATCGAGGCTCGTCGGCGCGAGGAGCAACGACACCGCGTTGCGGTTGGCAATCCTGACCGCTGTGGATTCCACCGCGGTGGCCTCGATCCCGTTCAGCACGATCGCACCGGCCCCGCTGGCCGTCGCGTCCCGCATCGCGATGTCGAACAAGTGCCCCCGTGCCTGCGCCGACGCCGACGCGAGCACCACGACGAAGCTGTCGCGGGGCACCGACCGCAGATCAGTGAGCTTGTCGATGACACGCACCGAGCTCACCGCGCGTTGCGGCGACGCGGTCAGCACCGTGAGCGCGTTCAGGTCTGGCCCGGCGAGCAGGTCGCGGAGCGGAACGTGACTCACGACTCCTCCGGTGCTGGTGCTGTGCTGACTGTGCGGTGGGGATAGCGGGGGCGTGGATTCTATTGTGCAAGGACAAATACTCAGAGTGGTTGTCTTACTACCATTCACTCGTGCGACTTAACGGGGGTTGCCTGGCCGACTTCGCCCGGGGCTGTGACGTGCTCGCGGCCGGTGGGGGCGGCTACGCAGCGGCGACCGTACCGATGACGCAGGTGGCGGTGGGCACGCAGGGTCCCGTCGAAGTCGTCGATCTGGCCGATCTTCCCCCGGACGGCTTGGTCATGCCCTGCGCGTACCTCGGTTCCCCCGCCGTCTGGGTTGAGCGGATCGGCACAGGCCGGGAGAGCATCGCGATCCGCCGTCAGGTGGAACAGCACTTCGGTGCCGAAGTCGTAGCGATGATGTGCACCGAGATCGGCGGGAGCAACGGCCCCGCGTCCGTGGCACTCGCGGCGAACGCGCGCCTGCCGTTGGCCGACGCGGACGGCATGGGCCGCGCCTTCCCCGGCGTCGAGCAGGTCGCGATGCAGGTCGCGGGCGTGCACCCCGGCCCGTCGGTGCTGGCCGACGACCACGACCACGTCGTGCTGGTCCAGGCGGACACGGGCGAATGGCTGGACCGGCTGGCCCGCAGCGCGGTCACGGCCTTCGGCGACACCGGGGTCAGCGCCGAATACGTGATGACGGTCGACCAGGCGCGCGGCAGCGTGGTCACCGGCTCGATCAGCCGGGCGCTCAAGATCGGCCGGGTCCTCGCCGAGTGCGCGGGATCGCCTGTGGTGACGGCGGTGCGGCGGCTGGCGGCCGAGTTCGGCGGGGTCTGCCTGATGGAGGGCAAGGTCGGCACGGTCACGCCGCAGCGGGCCAGTGCGGCATCGAAGTTCGCGGCGAACCTGCGGTCGACGGCCCTGCTCGACGGGATCAACAGCGACGACGGCCGGTGCCTGCGGGTCGAGGCCGGTCACGAGTACCTGGCGATCCTGGAGGACGGCGAGGTCCGCGCGACCACCCCCGACATCATCACCCTGTTCGACGTCTACAGCGGCGACGTGGTCAGCACGGATTCGCTGGGCTACGGCCAACGCGTGGTCGTGCTGGCGTTGCCGTGTCCCGAGGTGTGGCTGCAGCCCGCCGGTCTGCGACTCGTCGGTCCTCGCGCGTTCGGGCTCGACCTCGACTACCACCCGTTGGCGGCGCCATGAGTTACCGCTTGGGAGTGGCTCTGCCGGGCGCCAGGTCGGCGGCGGCCGTGCTCGACCACGATGGCCGCGTGGTCGTCGCCGTCGAACGCGAAACCGAGACGGTCGGCGGCATCCTTGACGCCGTGCTCGAGGCGGCGCGGCCGCACGGGATCCCGGCGAGCAAGATCGACCACGTGATGTTCGCGGTCACGGACCTGCGCGCGTTGGCCGCGGCGACGGGCTACTGGCGTGGCTGGCCGGGGCGGCTGGCGAAGGTGGCGGCGGTCCGGCTCGGCGCGGCGACCACGTCCGTGCCGCCGCTGGCGTTGTGGCCACCGGAGATGCGCGAGCGCGTCGTGGTCGCCTCGACGTGCCTGTCCGGCGGCGCGATGCTGGACGGCAGCGACTACGAACCCCTTGACATCGAGGGAATGCTGGCGTTCGCGCGGCGGATCTCCGGCACCGTCGGCGCGGTCGCGATCACCGGCGTGTTCTCCTCGGTCACGCCACGGCACGAACTCGCGGCGGCCGAGGTGATCCGGGAGGAGATGGGCGCGAGCGGGGCGATCCTGCTGTCGCACGAGTACGGCGGGCTCGGCCTCGTCGAACGGGAGAACGCGACGATACTGCAGGCCGCGCTGACCGCGCCGGTCGCCGAGGAGGCCGCGAAGCTGCTTGCCGTGGTCAACGAGCGCGGTCTGAGCCGGGCCGAGGTGTTCCTCGCCCGCAGCGACGGGACGATCGCCACGCTCGACAACGCCGTGACACACCCGTTGTCGTTGCTGGGCGCGACGGACGCCACTTCCGTCGTCGGCGCCGCGGTGCTGTCGGGCGAGCGGGACGCGCTCGTCGGACTGACCAAAGCGGACGGGAACGTCCGCGCGGTGTGCGCGTTGACCGACTCCCGCCCGCGGATGACCGTGGGGCACACCGAGGTCGCCGGGGTGCCGACCGGGTTGAGCGTTCCCGCGCTGGTGCCGATCCACGCCTCGGTCGAGGAGGCGATCGACCGGGCCAAGGACGCGCCGGGTGATCTGCCGCTGCTGCTCGTCGGCCCGGGTACGCGGGCGTTCGTGAACTCCCTGTCGCCGAGGATCGTCGGCACGGCACTGGCCGGGACCGTTCGTGTCGAGTCCCCCGCGGACGCTGAGGCGGCCGCGGCCGTCGGCGCGGCGGCGGCGCCCGTTGTCGGTGAGGCGCGCCGGATCGTGCCGTTGAACAGCCCCCGGCTCGAGGAGATCCGAACCGCTGTACGCGAGGCCGCGCGGGCTTCGGCGATGCGCGCGGGCGCCGACCCGGCGAAGGTCGGGCTGGTGTGGACCGAGGAGAAACCACTGGCCTACCTGTCCGAACCGACCGTGGTGATGCGCGTGCGCGCCGGTGGCCCGCCCCGGGTCGGCTGGATGGCCGGGAAAGCCAAGGTGGCCGTTTCCGCCAGGCAGGACGCCCGGTGAGGCCGCTGGCCGAGGTGGCGATCGAGCGCAACGGTCCGGTGTCCGTTGTGGACATCGAGAACGTGCCGCACGACGCGGTCGTCGTGCCGATCTCGATGATGGGCGCGCCGACCGTCGGCACCGAGAAGCTCCCGTCCGGGCGCGAGGCGACGGCCGCGTTGCGCGCGCTGGAACGGGTGCTGGGCAAGCGGGCCACGCACCTCGCGCCGATCGAGATCGGCGGCCTGAACTCGGTCATCCCGATCGCGGCCGCCGCCGAGACCGGCCTGCCGCTGGTCGACGGCGACGCGATGGGACGCGCGTTCCCGGAGGCACACATGGTGTTGCCGTCGCTGATGGGTGTCAGTTGCACGCCGATGGTGATCGTGGACGACAAGGGGAACACGATGGTCCTCGACACCGTCGACAACCGGTGGGCCGAGCGGCTCGCCCGTTCGGTGTGCGTCGAAGCCGGGTGCTCGGTCTTCACCGCCGACACTGTGCTGTCGGGAAAGCAACTGCGCGAAGGTCTCGTCGCCGGGACGTTGACGTTGGCGCACCGGCTCGGCAGGGCCGTGCGGCTCTCGCCGGAGCCGGTCGCGACGGCGAGGTCGTGACCAGCACACCGGACCTGATCTGCGTGCTGGACAACGAGACCGGGGAACCGGTCACCACCGAGGGGATGCGTTACGGGAACCGGGTCGCCGTCCTCGGCGTCCCGTGTGACAGCCGATGGGCGACCGAGGAAGGGCTGCGGCTGACCGGGCCGCGGGCGTTCGGTTACGACCACGACTACCGGCCTGTGACGGCGAACTCTTCTTGGCCGAATTCTGTGCGGTCGAAGTCCTGGGGGGACAACAAATGACCACTGCGTCGAGTGCTTGGGAGTCCGCTCCGTTCATCGCGTTGCCCAACCGGGCGGACGAAGTCGCCGTACACGAACGATGCGGCACGTGTGGCCAGCCGATCGGGTTCTGGGCGGTGGACCGGCTCACCGGTCTGCTGGACCGCTGGGGCTGGGACACGTACGCGCCGGAAACCCTGCGGCACGCGCACGAGCAGCGCCAGCCGTTGGCGTTGTTGCTGCTGGACCTCGACCACTTCAAGGCGATCAACGACCGCTACGGCCACGTGGCGGGGGACATGGTCCTGCACGCGGTGGCGGAGGTGCTGCGCCGCTCGTGCCGGGAGACCGACGTCGTGGGCCGCTACGGCGGGCACGGCGGTGACGAGTTCCTCGTCTTGCTACCGACGACCAACCGGGACCGGGCGTCGTCGGTCGCGGCCCGCGTGCTGGACGGGGTGCGAGCGCTCCAGATCAGCGTCCCGGACGTCGACCGGGGCGCACGCACGACCCTGACCGGGCTGAGCGTCTCGATCGGTGTCGCGCTTTACGTCCCGGCCCGCGGAATGGAGCCGGTATTGGCGGATCTGGTTCTGGAAGCGGACGCCGCGCTGCTTGTCGCCAAGCGGGAAGGGCGCGACACCGTGCGGATCGGAAGGCGTCGATAATTCCCCGGCAATCCGCGTGTTGGTGGTAGGACTTTTCCCTACCTCCGGCCGTCCTATCATCCTTTCCCAGTTTCTACTGGCTGACAGGTGATGCCTTACTCCGTTCAGCGGGTTTTGAGCTGTGACAACCGCGATACGGTGGGTCACCGCTCGCGAGTCGCGTGTGACGCATTTGGAGGTATCTGATGCTTCATATGTTGGCCGCTGCCGGCGTCGCTTTATCGATCGTCGGACAACCAGTTCAAGCGGCCGGGTGGCCTTCCACACCGCCGCCCGACAGGATTATTATCGATGTTGCGACCGTGAATGGCTCCGGATGCCGTCCGGGAACGGCGGCCGTGGCCGTGTCCGCGGACAACGAGGCCTTCACGGTGACGTACAGCGAGTTCATGGCGCAGGTGGGCGTCGGTGCCCTGCCGACCGACTTCCGCAAGAACTGCCAGATCAGCCTGAAGGTGCACGTCCCGCAGGGCTTCACCTACGCGGTGGCCCAGGCGGACTACCGTGGTTTCGCCCACCTTGAGCGCGGGGCCAACGGCCTCGAGCGGGCAAACTACTATTTCCAGGGAATGTCGCCGACGTCGTTCGTGAACCACCCGCTCAACGGTGCGATGAGTGACGACTGGCAGTTCACTGACAAGACGGATATCGCTGCACTCGTGTATCACCCCTGCGGTGAGCAACGCAACTTCAACATCAACACCGAGTTGCGTGTGAATGCGGGGACTTCGGACCCGAAGAAGACGACGAGTTTCATCGCGATGGACTCGACGGACGGAAGCATTAATACCACCTACCATTTCCACTGGAAGACCTGCCCTCGTTAGTATGAACTAACACCGATCTCGCGGCGGCGTGGTGAGCCGAACGTGGTTTTTCCAGAGCCCTCGTCTGTGGAAAACCACGTTCGGTCCAGTGACGCACGGCTCATCGGGGTCGGGAACAAAGCGGCGACCCGCCGGTGTTCCCGTGGACATGCGGGAAACCGACGTGGTGGTCATCGGAGCCGGACAGGCGGGCCTGTCGACCGGCTACCACCTGAGCCACTACGGCATCGACGACTTCGTCATGCTCGACTCCGGCGACGGGGCCGGAGGGGCGTGGCGACATCGCTGGCCCTCACTGCGGCTGGGCAAGGTGAACGGCATCTACCCGCTGCCGGGTTTCCCGCCGGTCGACGCGGACGCGGACCTGCCCGCGTCCCAGGTGGTCAGCGAGTACTACGCCGCCTACGAACAACGCTACGGCCTGCACGTGCTCCGGCCGGTCGAAGTCACGTCGGTGGATTACGGCCAGGACGACCGGCTCGTGGTCTCGGCAGGCGACGACACATGGGCGGCACGAGCGGTCGTGAACGCCACTGGCACGTGGACAAGGCCGTTCTGGCCGTACTACCCGGGGATGGCGTCGTTCCGGGGCCGTCAGCTGCACACCGCGGACTTCCGGGACGTCGAGGAGTTCCGCGGCAGGAAGGTGATCGTGGTCGGCGCGGGTTCGTCGGCCGTGGGACTGCTGCTTGAGCTGTCCGAGATCGCGGACGTCACGTGGATCACGCGCCGCAGGCCGGAGTTCAGGGACGACGAGTTCACCGAGGACGTCGGCCGCGCTGCCGTGGCCAAAGTGGACGAACGCGTCCGGGCAGGCCTGCCGCCGCTGAGCGTGGTGAGCGTGACCGGCCTGTGGGCGCCGCCGGACGAGCGCGCCCGGTTGGAAAGCCTGCCGTGGCAGCCGATTTTCCACGAGGTCACGCCGGATGGTGTGCGGTGGCGTGACGGGCGCACCTTGTCGGCCGACGTGATCCTCTGGGCGACCGGCTTCCGCGCGGCGCTGGATCACCTGGCGCCGCTGGGACTGCGGTCACCGGGCGGCGGGATCGTGATGGACGGCACCAGGGTGGTCGCCGAGCCACGGCTGCACCTGGTGGGATATGGACCTTCGGCCAGCACGGTCGGCGCGAACCGTGCTGGCCGAACGGCCGCGCGTGGGATACACGCGCTGCTCAACTCTTCGGAACTGGCTGCTGTCTAACGGTTGGCCGTGTCGTACACGTCCGACCTGCCGACCGTGGTGGCGGCACGGCCTGCGAACAGCTGGTTCACCCGAGCTGCCTCTTGTGCGTTCGGATACGGGTTGGTGCACGATGTTCCGGCGCTACCACCGGACATCAGGTACGAACACACACCGTTGTAGTTGTCGGGCAACCCAAGTCCATGCCCGATCTCGTGGGTCACGATGCGCAGCGCGTTGTGACCCGCGCGGATGTCGTTGGAGTCGATGTAGATCGTCGCGCAGCCGAGCCCACACGGGTATGCGCGCGACCCGCCACCGGTGGTGCCGGAGATCCGGATGGTCGCGTTTCCGCCACGGACCATCCGGACGTTCGGCGACCGCGAGTTCCAGATCTGCGCGGCCTGGTCGGCCTGGCTGGAGTACGCGGAAGCGCTGTAGTACACCGTCCTGGCAAGGACATTGGCTTCGGCCGACGCGGACGTGGCGGTGGCCGTCAACGCTCCGGTGACGGACACCGCCACGGCCATCGTGACGGCTAACTTTCGCAGGGACACTCGAGATCTCCTTGCGGGTGCAGGGTGCAGGGATCTTCCGAGCATAAGGACCTATGCGTGAACGACCATATCCACGACGGTCATAAGGAACGTTTATCCCCGTTCCGGCTTTGCGCGACTACCGCGGCGACGAGCAGCAGGAGGACGATCAACCCGCCGATCACCACGATCCACAGCATGCTGAAGCTGGCGTCCATATCGGACGAGTTGTCCCCCGTGCCTTGCTTCGGCTGTTCTTCTTGTGCGGCAACGGGTTGCCCGAATGACGCGGTGATGTCGAACGGGATGTCACCGGTCACCAGGTGCCCGTCCTGACCCGTGACGCGGTAGCTGACCGTGTACCTGCCCTGGGGACCGTACGGCGCGTCGGCCGGGATGGTGACAACCTTGCCGTCCAAGGTCGGCTTGCCCATCGACCACTGCGTGCCGTTCGGGTCGGTCACGGTGATCGTCGGCGGGGCCTTGGGCAGTTCGTCGAACGTCAGCCGGATGCTCGCCGGGGGTTCGTCCAGCGCCTGGCCGGGTTCGGGAGAACTGGCCAGCAGCCGCACGTGCGCCGACGCGGGCACGGCCGTGGCCAGTAACAGCGTTGCGACGAGCAGCAGAGTCCGCAGGGGCATAGCTGGTCATCATCACTCAGGGAGATATCGATTCCGTCACGTGCCGTGCGCGAAAGCGGACGGTCCCGGCTTCGGATGGTCGAGCGTGCCGAGCGCGGGCAGCACCTGTTTCAGGTCGCGGGACGGGTGTGCCAGCGCCATGACTCCACGCCAAGGGAATGATCAGGCCAGCGCAGCCCGTGCGTCCATCAGCGCGAAGCCGAGCAGGTTCTGCCCGCGCCACTGGCTCGGGTCCTGGGCTTTCGGGTTGTCCTTGCCCAGTCCGATGCCCCAGATCACGTCCCTCGGCGCCGCCTCGACGAGCACCTTGTCACCGGTGTTCACCAGGAACTCGGTGTGCGCGGGGTCCTGGCCGAACTTGGCGGTGCTGCCCCGCACGACGATGTCGTACCGGTGGGCGACCCACGTGTCCTGGTCGAATCCACGCACCGCGCGGCCCAGCTTCTTCGCGTCCGCCGGGGTCTCGGCGGCCAGGATGCGCGCGAGCATCTCGTCGTCGCCGAACAGGCGTGCCTTCCCGGCCATCATGAAGTGCTCGGCGCTGCGGTAGACGACTCCGTCGACCGTGAAGTCCTCCGGCCACCACTGGCTCAGCAGCCACCTGCCGACCCGGTGGCCAGGCGCGGGCGTGTGCCCCCAGAAGAAGAGGAACTCCGGCTGGTAGCCGTCGGTCATCCGTTGGGTCAACTCCGCTCTGTCCACGCCGGGAGGTTAGCCATTACCTCCGACAGAATCGCGCGAGATCCCCCCGGCCACGTAGCGTCGTGACCGTGACGTTGACCGAGATTCAATCGGTGCAAGCCCCGGCCTTCAGGCCCGGGGATAGCCGATCCGATCATGTCTGGCCCGCGTAGCGGGCCGGGGTGTACGGTGAGCTGCGGGAACAGGGGTACCCACGCGATGTTGTCAAACGGGTGTTCGATAGAGTGTGGTGGTGCAGGCCAGGTACCGCTACCGCATCGAACCCACGGATGCGCAACGGTCGATGCTGGCTCGCACGTTCGGCTGTGCGCGGGTGGTGTTCAACGACGCGATCCGGTGCCGGGACGACGCCTGGCGGGCCGGGGAGAAACTGTCGCCGACCGAGGTTCAGCGACGGGTGATCACCGAAGCCAAGACCCGCGAGGTACGCGCCTGGCTGGGCGAGGTTGCCAGTGTGGCGCTGGTGCAGTCGGTGCGGGACGCGCACCGGGCGTTCGCGAACTTCGTCGACTCGGTGAAAGGTCGTCGCCGGGGCCGGAAGGTCGGGCGGCCGAGGTTCAAGTCCCGCAAGGACAACCGGCAGTCGTTCCGGCTCACCCGCAACGGGTTCACGCTACGCCCGGACGGGGCGCTGTACCTGGCCAAGGTCGGGGATGTGCGGGTGCGCTGGTCTCGCGACCTGCCGTCCGAACCGTCGTCGGTTACGGTGATCCGGGAGCCGGACGGGCATTACTACGTGTCGTTCGTGGTCGGGGTCGAACCGTCACCGTTGCCATCAGTCGAGCGGGAAGCCGGGGTGGACCTCGGGATCACCCGGCTGGCGACGGTGGTCGACACCTCGGGGCGCCGTACGGATGTGGCCAACCCGAGACACCTCGCCCGCAAGCAACGCAAACTAGCCCGGCTGGAACGGGAAAAGGCACGCCGCACCAAGGGCGGCGCGAACCGGGCCAAGACACGGCGCAAGGTCGCGGTGCAGCACGGCAAGGTGGCCCGTGCCCGGCGGGACTATCACCACAAGCAGGCCCTCACGCTGGTCCGCGAGAACCAAACGGTCCATGTCGAGGACTTGAACATCGCCGGGATGGTGCACAACCGCCGGTTGGCGCGGGCCATCTCGGACGCGGGATGGGGCCGGTTCGTCCGGCTGCTGGAGGAGAAGGCCGAACGCCACAGCCGCACCGTGATGAAGGTGTCGCGGTGGCTGCCGTCCAGCAAGACGTGTTCGCACTGTGGACACGTCATGCACGACATGCCACTGAAGATCCGCACGTGGGTGTGCCCCGGATGCGGTGGCACACACGATCGGGACGCGAACGCCGCACGCAACATTCTCGCCGCCGGGCAGGCGGAGAGGCTAAACGCCCGTGGAGCCCATGTAAGACCTCCCTCCGGGGAGGCAATGGGTGAGGAAGCAGGAACCACTCCAGACGCGGCATAGCCGCGTGGGAATCCCCGGCCTTCAGGCCGGGGAGGATGTCAAGCAACGACCCGTCGGTGAGCTGCTCAGACAGTGGCGCGAGCAGCGCAGGCTCAGCCAGCTCGCGCTGTCCATCCAGGCGGACATCTCCACCCGGCACCTGAGCTTCATGGAGACCGGGCGGTCCTCGCCGAGCCGGGACATGGTGCTGCGGCTGGCCGAGGAACTGGACGTGCCGCTGCGTGACCGCAACCAGATGCTGCTGGCCGCCGGGTACGCGCCCGTGTACGGCGAGACGTCGCTGGACGCGCCGGAGATGGTGGCGGTCAGGTCCGCCGTCCGCCGCATCCTGACCGGGCACGAGCCGTACCCGGCCTGTGTGGTGGACCGGCGGTGGAACCTGGTCGACAGCAACGCCGCGACCCAGCTGTTCACCGCGGGCGTGGCGCCGGAGCTGATGCGGCCGCCGGTCAACACGCTGCGGCTGAGCCTGCACCCGAAGGGGATGGCGGCACGGATCCGCAACCTGGGGGAGTGGCGTGCGCACCTGCTCGCCCGGCTGCGCCGTGAGATCGCGGTGACCGCGGACGAGGTGTTGCGGGAGCTGTACAAGGAAGCCATGACCTACCCGTGCGACGAGCCGGAGGTGCACCAGGACAACGATGTGGTGGTGCCCCTGCGCATCGAGTACAAGGGCACCGAACTGGCTTTCCTGAGCACGATCTCGACCTTCGGCACGGCCGCCGACGTCACCGTCGCCGAACTGGCGATCGAGTCGTTCTTCCCCGCCGACGACGAGACCGCCGAGGCGCTCACCGCGTTCAGGGACCAGCGGCGGCGTTGAGCACGATCGAGTGAAGCGTTCCCGTGCTGTCGGGGGAGTACGCCAAGAGGTGGCAGTCTCGCCGGGAAGGGCTCGACATCCGGGGTGGTGACGAGGTCTACTCGGTGCTTGCACGCGCAACGAGGCGGGAGGTCAGCTGTGGCAGCAGAGGTCCGTGGGGTCGTCGCACGAGCCAAGGGCGAACCGGTCGAGGTGACGACGATCATCGTGCCCGACCCGGGTCCCGGTGAGGCCGTGGTGAAGGTGCAGACCTGCGGTGTGTGCCATACGGACCTGCACTACCGCGAAGGCGGCATCAACGACGAGTTCCCGTTCCTGCTCGGGCACGAGGCCGCCGGCGTGGTCGAGTCCGTCGGCGACGGCGTGACCGATCTCGAGCCGGGCGACTTCGTGGTGCTCAACTGGCGCGCGGTCTGCGGGGACTGCCGGGCGTGCCGGCGCGGCAGGCCGTGGTACTGCTTCAACACCCACAACGCCAAGCAGAAGATGACGCTGGCCGACGGTACCGAACTGTCGCCGGCGCTGGGCATCGGCGCGTTCGCCGAGAAGACCCTCGTGCACTCGGGGCAGTGCACCAAAGTGGATCCCTCGGCCCGCGCGGCCGCCGTCGGCCTGCTCGGCTGTGGCGTGATGGCGGGAATCGGCGCGGCGATCAACACGGGCAACGTCGGGCGGGGCGACTCCGTCGCGGTCATCGGCTGCGGTGGCGTCGGCAGCGGTGCCGTGGCAGGCGCCCGGCTCGCGGGTGCGGCGAAGATCATCGCGGTGGACGTCGACCCCCGCAAACTCCAGTGGGCGCAAGGCTTCGGCGCGACCCACTCGGTCAACGCCCGCGAGGTCGACGACGTGGTCACCGCGATCCAGGACCTCACCGACGGCTTCGGCGCCGACGTGGTGATCGACGCGGTCGGCCGCCCGGAGACGTGGAAGCAGGCCTTCTACGCCCGCGACCTGGCCGGAACCGTCGTCCTGGTCGGTGTGCCGACGCCGGACATGGCGCTGGAGATGCCGCTGATCGACTTCTTCTCCCGCGGCGGCTCGCTGAAGTCGAGCTGGTACGGCGACTGCCTGCCCAGCCGTGACTTCCCGATGCTGGTCGACCTCTACCAGCAGGGCAGGCTCGACCTGGACGCGTTCGTCACCGAGGAGATCCCGCTCGACGGCGTCGAAGGCGCGTTCCACAAGATGCACGGCGGCGACGTGCTGCGGTCCGTGGTGGTCTTCTGATGGAAGAAACCCCAGCGCTACGCGTAAAGTGAGGCGAATGGGGTTATTCGGCCGCAAGAGGTCCGGGCTACCGCAGCGCGAAGTCATCCAAGGGCACACCTACGAGGACGCGGTACTGGACGCCGCGGTGCGATCGGCTCAGGACGGCGAAGTCGGCCCGGCGCTCTCGGCACTCGCCGAGAGCCGCGGCAGACCGGAGGTCCGCGCCCTGCGGGTGCGGGTCCTCGCCGAGGCGTTCGTCGGCCGCGCGGAATCCTTGCAGGCGAAAGCGTTCTCCAGCGACGACCCGGACGCGTGGCTGCTGGCCGGGTCCACCTTCGTCGAGGAGGCGTGGGCGATCCGCGGCCACGGCTGGGCCAGTTCGGTCGGCCAGGACCGGTTCCGGATGTTCTTCGCCACGCTGCGCAAGGCGATCGGTCCGCTCAACCAGGCGGCTGACGGCCTGGCGAAGGACGCCGTGCCGTGGGCGGAGATGCAACGCGCCGCGCTCGGCCTGCAGGCCGACCGGGACGAGATGGACGCGATCTGGCGCGAGATCGCCGCTCGCAGCCAGACCCTGTACCCGGCGTACTACACCAGGTTGCAGATCCTGGCGAAGAAATGGGGCGGGTCACACGAGGAGATGCTCGCGTTCGCGCGGTTGAGCACCGACGCCGCGGCACAGGGCGACCCGCTCGCCGCGATGATCCCGATCGCGCACTTCGAGGTCCTGCTCGCCGACCAGAACGAACTGGTCAACACCAAGCACACGATCAAGGCGGCGATGCTGCCCACCACGTACTTCGCGAAGGTCCGTGCCGAGATCGACGCGGCCTCGGAGAAGTGGATGGTCGCCATCCCGCGGTCGCACCCCCGTGCGCTGGAGGCGCACAACGCCTTCGCTGCCGCGTACGTCCTCGCGGTGGAACCGGTACGGGCCCGCGCGCACCTGGTGGCGATGCGTGACCACCTGCACGACCTGCCGTGGAACTACTTCATCGACCACGACAAGCTGCGTGACGAATACCTCAAGGCGTACACCAAGTTCGTCGTCAAGTCGCCGAAACCCGCCGCACTGTACTGAGCTGGGCCGACTGGGCTGACCAAGCTCATACACGATCACCGTGGCCGAGGAAAACCGCTGTTCAGACTCTTGTGAGCAAAACGTGCTCACAGGGGGTTGCCAAGTGGTGTTGGATGACCCGGTGGCTGTAAGACTTGACGCCGACACGGTGTCCTCTTTAGTGGGGCCGGATCTCGCCCGGGTCGGGCGGGAACACCTCGATCAGGGCCGGGTCTTCGAACTCGGCGCCGACGACGGCGGCGTGGTGGCGACCGTACTGGACTCCGGCCGCAAGGAGTACGACGTCTGGGTCGGTGTCGTCAACGGCGAGCTGACCGGCGAATGCGACTGCACGGAGGCGGAAGCCACGCTGTGCGGGCACGCTGTCGCGGTGACGCTCGCCGCCTTGGAGGACGGCATCCCGTTCACTTCGGTGACCGAGCAGGACGACGAGGACGACGAGGAGCGGTTCGCCGAACTGGCCGCGAGCCTGACCTTCGACCAGTTGGTCGACCTGGTCGCGCGGCAGGCGGTCGCCGACCCGGACTTCGCCGACGAACTCATCGCGCTGGCCGAGGACGACGGGGAAGAATAGCGGCACGCCGGACTGCCGGTCGGGAACTCGCTCGCGCCGGGCGCGATCTCGGCGAACGTCACCAACGGCCGGTTCACCGCGCGCCACATCCACATCGACCACGTCATGCGGACCAGTTCCGCCGCGTCGATCGTCGCGCCCGATCCCGCGTCCTGGTGACGGCGCGCTCTATCGAGTGAACATCGCGCCGTGGCCCGCGATTCTGCGGAACGCGACGGTCACGGCGCGATAGGAAACCCCCATGCCGAGGTTCCCCCGCTGGTGGTTTCGCGCTGCCGTCCTGGTGCCCGCAGCGATCACGGTGGCAGGCCTCGCCATCCAGAGCGGCGGGATAGAGCAGGCGGTGCGGGCCGAGGCGCGCAAGGCGGCTCCGGCTGCGGACCTCGTCATCGACGGCCGTGACGTCGTGGTCAGCGGCGTGCCGGTCGAGCAGGCCGCCGCGGTCAAGCACGACGTCGAGGCGGCCGGTGGCGTCCGCGCTGTATCCGTTGTGGACCCGCAGTTGCCGCCGATGCGGATCACCGCCACCCCGACCGGCGTCACTGTCACCGGCTCCACCCACCAACAGGCGTGGCGCGAGTGGTTCGTCCACGCGCTGACTGAGAAGACGCACGGGCGAAAGCTCGTCGACCAGACCAAAACCGTCTCGGGGACGGACTTCCCGCTGACCACGCCCGCGGCCGCGGCCGTGGTGTCACTGCTGTCCCAACTGCCCGACACAGTGACCGTCGAGGTGGCGCGCAGCAAGGTGGCAGTCATCGGCGCGATACCGGACGACAACCGCCGGAAGGCGGTCGTCGGGCTGTTCAAGCGCTTGTTCGGTGAGGCGGCCATTGCCGACAAGACAACCAAGGATTGACTTCCCTCCCCTCCCTAAAGGGAGTGGATTCCACCCCTCGCGGGGTGGGGTTCCTGTTTCGTCGCCGACTGCGAAAGGACAAGTCCTTGTCGTCTGACACCGGCTCCACAGGCCTCACCCGAAGTGTGACTTCGGGCTACGGCTCGACCAGCCGCAAGGATGTTCTTGGCCGCGTTGATGTCCCGGTCGTGGTGGGTGCGGCAGGCCGGGCACGTCCAGTGCCGGACCGAGAGGGTGAGTTCAGCGAGCCGGTGCCCGCACTCGGAGCAGGTCTTGCTGGAGGGGTACCAACGGTCGACCACGACGAGTGTGCGCCCCGCACGTTCGGCTTCGTATTCGAGCTGGCGGCGGAACTCACCCCAACTCGCGTCGGAGATCACTCGCGCCAATCGGCGGTTGCGGACCATGTTCTTGACCATGAGGTCTTCGATCGCGATCAGGTCGTAATCGCGGACGAGACGGGTGCTGGTGCGGTGCAGGAAGTCCTGGCGGGCGGTGCGAACCTTGCGGTGTGCGCGAGCGACTTTGGTTTTGGCCTTGCGTCGGTTGTTCGATTCACGCGCGGTGGCGTTCGGCGAGGGTTCTGTTCCGTACCAGGCGCACACATCCGAATGTGCGGTTCAACACCGCCACCTGCTCGGCATTCGGGCAAGCCCGGCACCGATGCGCCACCCTCACAACACCAACGTTACACGAACGCGAACCGGGATCTCCGTAAGGCCGCGATGGGTCGGTTTGTCTGCGCACGCTCGGACTGACCGAGCTGCGCCGGGCCGCTCCTGACAGAGTCCGAATTCCTCCCTGGCCTCAGGCCGGGCCTTCCTTCGAAAGTTCAGGTGAACAAACCTTGATGTGGCTTGCCGGGCAGGTCTACCTGCTGTGCCTGGTCTCGTTCCTGGCCGGTGCCGGAATCACGTTCCTGGCGCTGCGCGGCCGACTGGCCGCACCGGCCCCCACGGCCGGGGCCGAAGCGGTCGGCGAACCCGACGACGACGCCGACGACGACATCGACGGCGACGCACCGGAACCGGTGGTGGTCAGGGCGTCGAAGAAGTCGATGCGCTACCACACACCGGATTCGCCGCACTACGGCAGCGTTCGCGGCGGGCTGGAGTTCATCTCCGTCGCGGACGCCGAACTCGCGGGCTTCCGGGCGTGGGACGCCGAAGAGGCCCCGCGGACGGACTCACCGAAGGTCACAGGGCCAGTCGCCTGACCTTCTCCTCGTCCACCTCGATCCCCAGCCCCGGCCCCGTCGGCACGGACGCCATGCCGTCGACGACCTTCACGGTGTCACCGACGTACACCGAGTCGACGAACTGGCGGCCGTTGAGGTCCACCGGTGAGGTGATGCCGAACGCGGCGAACAGGTGCAGCGACGCGGCCAGGCCGATGTCCGAGTCGGTCAGACCCGACCCCATCAGCCGCAGCCCGCTGTCCTCGGCCAGTTGCAGCAGCCTGCGCGACAGCAACAACCCGCCGCTGCGCTGGACCTTGGCGATCGCGATGTCCACCGCGCCGAGCCGGACGAACGTGGCCATGTCGGTCGGGTGCCGCAGGCTCTCGTCCAGCGCCACGGGCACCGCCGACAGGTCGCGCAGCCGCTGGAGCCCGGCGATGTCGTTGGCGGGCAACGGTTGCTCGAACGCCGTCACCCCGAACGACGCCAGCTCACGGGAGATCCGGACAGCTTCCGCGACGGAGTACGCCTGGTTCGCGTCGACCCACAACGGCGCGTCGGGCGCGGCCGCGCGGACGGCCTCGACGATCCGCATGTCCGACGGACCCAGTCCGATCTTCACCTTGAACGCCTGGTAACCCAGGTCCTGCCCCTCGGCCACGGCGGCGGCCACCTCGGCGGGCCCCTGGCCGGACACGACCCAGCCGAGCTGGATCGCCTCGGCGCGGCGTTGTCCCCACAGCTGCCCGATCGACACCCCGAGCGCGCGGCCGACCAGGTCGTGCAGCGCCACGTCGACGGCGGACTTCGCCAAGGGCGACCCGATGCTGAACCCGCGGTTGATCGCCCAGTCGAACACCGCGGCCACCCCGTCCAGATCCCACGCCGGACGTCCGGTGATCGCGGGCGCCAGGTAACCGTCGATCGTGCTCACGATCGACTCGCACGTCTCGTACGTCCACGCCGGGATCGGTGTCGCCTCGCCCCACCCGGCGAACTCACCGGCGCTGACCTTGACCAGGATCCGCACGCTCGGTTTGCCCATCACGGCGATGGACCCGCCGGACACGCCGAACGGCCGCAGGGTCGGCAACGGCACCGCGAACGTCTCGACGCGGTCGATGGTCAGTCCCGCCACAGTCATGGCCGCACCCTTCCCGTGCTCTCCCGGATCACCACTTCGCCCGCCAGCCGCACGATGCGGCTGCGCCGTCCCGCGTTCTCCCGCAGTGCCAGCTCCATCGCCCGTTCCCCCAACTGCTCCAAAGGCAACGCCACCGTGGTCAACGGTGGCGTCAGGTCCCGGACGATGGGAATGTCGTCGAACCCCGCGACGGAGACATCACCTGGCACCGACAAGCCGTTGTCACGCAACGCGGTCAACGCGCCGATCGCCATCACGTCGGTCACCGCGAACACGCAGGTCGCGCGTAGCCCTCCGGCGATCAGCCTGATCATGCCCTCGTACCCGCCGTCACGGGTGAAGCCGCACTCGACAATGTCCTTTTCAGACATGTGAACACCGGCACCGGTCAGCGCGTCGCGGAAGCCCGCGATCCGGTCGGCCACAGTGGTCAGCGCGCGCGGACCGGCCAGAACGGCGAACCGCCGATGCCCCATTCCCAGTAACGCCTTCGCCAAAGCGGCCGCCCCCGAACGGTTCTCCGGCAGCACACTGTCCACACGCAGGCTGCGGTGCCGGGACACCACCGCCACCCGCCCGCCGCCCCGCAGGTACGGGTCCAGTTCCGCGGCCAGCGCGCGTTCCCACGCCTTGTCCTCGAAACCGGAACCGATCAGCAGAATCGCCGGGGCGCGCTGGGCCCGTAGCATCGAGACGTACGCGACCTCCCGATCGGCGTCACGGAAAGTGCTCGCCAACATGACAAGCAGCCCGTTGTCCCCGGCCACCCGCATGATTCCCCTTGCGATCACGGCGAAGTACGGGTCGCTGACGTCGTGGCAGATCACGCCGACGGTCCGCCGCGACGCCCCGGCGAGTGCCTGGGCGTGCGCGTTCGGCGCGTACGCGAGCCTTCCGGCCGCGTCCTGCACACGAACGCGGAGATCGGCACGGACGTTCGCGCTGCCGTTGAGCACCCGGGACGCGGTCGCGGGGGACACTGCGGCGGCACGGGCGACGTCCTGCAGTGTCACGTGCGTCCGTTCGGGCATCGAGTCTCCACTTCTTGACCCACCGAGCCGGGCGTGTCTACTCTAGCGCAGAAAGCGCTTTCTGAAAGCGCTTTCTGCAACTGCCGGACATGCGGTTTTAGCTGTGGGTAAGCGCTTTCAATCTTGCGGGTTCCGCGACGGGAGGCGGCGAGGCATGGCGGTACAGAGCGCGCGGGAGGCGCCGGTCGGGGTGGCCGAGCGCGCCCGGCCGGGCGTGGCCGAGCAGGCGCTTCGCGTCCTGGGGCGCGCGTGGCGCCCGGCCGCGTTGCTGGCGTTGCTGTTCGCCGGCTGGTGGGTGATCACCGCGACCGGGCTGGTCCAGCCGTACCTGGTCGCCTCGCCGGGCGACACGTTCGCGGTCATCGGGGACAAGTTCGACTACTTCTGGCAGAACACACTCGTCACGTTGTGGGAGACGCTCGCCGGGTTCGTGCTCGCGATCGTCGTCGGCGTGCTGGCCGCGGTGATGATGGTGTACTCGCCGACGATCGAGCGCACGCTGTATCCGCTGCTGCTGTTCGCGCAGGTGATCCCGAAGATCGCGGTGGCGCCGCTGTTCGTGGTGTGGCTCGGTTTCGGCATCGAGCCCAAGATCCTCGTCGCGCTGCTGATGGCGTTCTTCCCCGTGGTGATCTCGATGGTCACCGGGCTGAAGTCGATCGACCCCGAGATGCTGCAGCTGTCGGCGACCATGGGCGCGGGTCCGCTGAAGACGTTCTACAAGATCAGGATGCCCGCGTCGCTGCCGCACCTGTTCTCCGGCTTGAAGATCGGCGTGACGCTCGCGGTCACCGGTGCGGTCGTCGGCGAGTTCGTCGGCGCGAACGAGGGCCTCGGTTACGTGATCCAGCAGGCGAACGGGAACTTCGACACGCCGGTGCTGTTCGCCGGGCTCGTGGTCATCTCGCTGCTCGGCATCGTGCTGTTCGCGCTCGTCGAACTGCTCGAGTACTTCGTGCTCCCGTGGCACGCCAGCAGGCGCGTCGACGCCGCCACCACCAGCATGTGACAAGGGGAGTTTCGATGAGGTTGCGTACCCTGCTCACCGCCGCCTTAGTGCCCGTGCTCGCTCTGGCAGCCGCCTGTGGCGGTTCGGAGCAGCAGAAGTCCACCAACGCCGAGGGCAAGCAGCTCGACAAAGCCACCCTCATGCTGAACTGGTACCCGTACGGCGAGCACGCGCCGTTCTACTACGGCAAGGCGCAGAAGATCTTCGAGAAGCACGGGATCGACCTGACCATCCAGGCGGGCCAGGGCTCGCAGAAGACCATCCAGGCCACCGCGGCCGGCCAGACCGACTTCGGCTGGGCCGACACGCCCGCCCTGCTGGCCGGTGTCGGACAGGGCATGCAGGTCAAGAGTGTCGGCGTGTTCCTGCAGACCACACCGTCGGCGGTGCAGTTCTTCAGCGACAAGAACATCACGTCGCCGACGGGCCTGAAGGGCAAGACCATCGCGAGCACCGCCGGTGACGCGCTGAGCAAGACCTTCCCGGCGTTCCTCAAGGTCAACGGGCTGGCCGACTCGGACGTGAAGCTGCAGAACCTGGACGCCGCGGGCAAGATGGCCGCCGTGCTGTCCGGCCAGACGGACGCGTTGCTCGGCTTCGCCACCGACCAGGGCCCGACCATCCAGGAAAAGGGCCGCAAGAAGGTCTCGTACCTGAAGTTCGCCGACCACGGGCTGAACTTCTTCGCCAACGGCCTGCTCACCTCGCAGAAGAACCTGTCCGAGAAGAAGGACCTGGTCACGCGGATGGTCGCGGCGACGAGCGAGTCGTGGACCGCCGCGCAGGCCAACGCGAGCGCCGCCGTGCAGTCGATGAAGGGCGCTTCACAGCAGTTGCCGTCCGAGACGGTACTCGCGGAGCAGTTCGGCGAGACCACCAAGTTGCTCCACACGGAAACGACCACGGGCAAGGCGCCAGGGGTGAACGACGAGGCCGACTGGCGCAGGACGATCAAGGTCTTCGCCGAGGCGGGCGTGATCACCAAGGCCCAGGAGCCCTCGGCGTACTGGGACGTCAGCTTCGCCCCGAAGGGATGAGGATGCCCGCCAGCAGCCCGGCAACCGAGGCACCGGCCCACATGGACACCAGCGTCGAGATCGAGGACGTGGCGGTCCGCTTCCGCACCAGGCGCAAGGACGTCACCGCACTGCACGACGTCTCGCTGAGCGTGGCCGCGGGCGAGTTCGTCGCCATCGTCGGCCCGTCCGGCTGTGGCAAGTCCACTCTGCTCAAGCTGGTGTCCGGCCTGATGAAGCCGTCGAAGGGTCAGGTCACGCTGCTCGGCGAGAAGGTCGACGGGCCACGGCGGGACATCGGCTACGTCTTCCAGCGCGCCGCGTTGCTCGAATGGCGTTCCGCGCGCAAGAACATCCTGCTGCAGGCCGAGATGCGGGGGATGCCATCGGCCGTGGCGCGGGAACGTGCCGACGAGCTGATCGCGATGACCGGCCTGACCGGCTTCGAGGACGCGTATCCCCATGAACTTTCCGGTGGTATGCAACAGCGTGTGGCACTGTGCCGGGCGTTGCTGCACCGGCCGCCGGTGTTGTTGATGGACGAGCCGTTCGGTGCGTTGGACGCGCTCACCCGCGAGCACATGAACATCGAACTGCGCCGGATCTGGCGTGAGACAGGCACGACCATCCTCCTTGTCACCCACTCGATTCCCGAGGCCGTCTACCTCGCGGACCGGGTGGTGGTCATGTCGGCGCGTCCGGGCACCATCGACGAGCTGATCGCCGTCGACCTGCCGCTCGAGCGCGACTACGGCAAGACCATGTCCGAGCCCGGGTTCGCGCGAGCGACCGGCCGGATTCGCGATCTGCTGGGCGCCGCCACCAGTGCTGATTGATCGAGTCGACTGAGCTTTTACGCACCTGGAGGACCAATGAAGGTTCGTTCCGTGTGGGCTGTCGCGGCCATCGTGGCTTCGGCTTCGTTCGCCGTCGCGCTGCCTGCTAGCGCGGGTTTGACGACTTACTGCGAAGGGGAGGCCGGGGCGGTGAGCGTTCCGGGTGATCTGAGAGTGGGCGCGACCAAGTCCTGCGTGTTAACCGATGTCACTGTGACCGGGACCGTGACCGTAGAGGCGGGCGCGAGCCTGGTCGTCACCGGGGGCACGTTCAACGGCAACGTCACCGTCCTGGATGACGGTTTCCTGGACGCACAGGGAACCACGCTCAAGGGATCGCTGACGTCCACCGACGGCTTCGGGTTCTACCTCGCCGGGGGCACCAAGGTCGGCGCCGTGAAGGTGTCGTCCGACAAGTTCCCCGACCGCGGCACCTACGCGTATCTCAACGGCGCCACTGTGGACGGTGACTTCACCGCAGGCGTGGGGGAGGTCTACGCGGAGGCCGTGAGCTTCAACGGCAACGTCACCGGGACCAACGTGGCCTACGTGGACCTGGTGAACTCGGTCGTCGCCAAGGACATCACGGTCACCGGCGCCAAGCTCGGCGCGGTCGCCTGTGCCAGCGAGTTCTACGGCAACGCCTCCTACACCGGCAACTCGAAGGCGTTGCAGATCGGCGCGAACGGCCCGGTCGTCGGCTGTGAGCAGGCCAGTTACTGGGCGGGCGACCTGACAGTGTCCGGCAACAAGGCTGATGTGCACGTCAGCAACAACATCGTCCGGGGCAACTTGTCCGGCGCGGACAACGACCCGGCGCCGACGGGTTCCAACAACCGCGTCCGTGGCACGGTGTCCGGCCAGTTCGAGGACCTCGCACCGGAGACAGCCAGCCGTGGCGCGGCAGCGACGCACGAGCGGTCAGCCGACGTCGATGGCCGTCGTGGTGCGGCCAAGGCCGCCGCGCACGCCACAGGGCCTGCGGACCTGTAAGGACAGCCATGAAACCCGCCGCACGCCTACGGGCGTTGATCTGTGCTGTCCTGCTGCTGGCAGGCGCCTTCGGGCTGCCCGCGGCCGCGGCTGAGCCGCGGTTCTCGGTCCTGGTCTTCTCCAAGACGACCAACGTCCGGCACGACTCGATCGCCGCGGGCGTCGCGGCGATCAGGAAACTCGGTGCGGAGAACAACTTCGCGGTGGAGGCGACCGAGGACTCGGCCGCCTTCACCGACACCAACCTCGCCAAGTACGCCACCGTCATCTTCAACAACACCAACTCGACGCCGCAGTCCGGCGACCTGCTCAACGCCGACCAGCGCGCCGCTTTCCAGCGCTACATCCGCGCGGGCGGCGGCTTCACCGGTGTCCACGCCGCCACCGCGAGCGAACGCGACTGGACGTGGTTCGAAGGACTGGCCGGGGCGATCTTCGACTTCCACCCGCCGGTCCAGCCGGGCCGGGTCAAGGTGCTCGACCACACCCACCCGTCCACGAAGCACCTGCCCGACCTGTGGGAGCTGGAAGGGGAGGAGTGGTACAACTGGAAGGTCAACCCGACCGGCAAGGTGCACACCCTCGCGCAGGTCAAGCTGCGTGACGGGATCACCGGGCTGAACCAGGGCGTGGACCACCCGATCTCCTGGTGCCAGAACTACGACGGCGGTCGCTCCTGGTACACCACGATCGGCCACGGCATCCCCCGGTTCGCCGACCCGGTGTACCTCAAGCACCTGCTCGGCGGGATCGAATGGGCCGCCGGTGCCGAACCGGGGGACTGTTCGGCCACCAAGGACACCATGTTCCAGAAGGTCCCCCTGGTGACGGAAGGCCTCGCGGACCCGTTCGAACTGGCCGTGGCGCCGGACCGGCGCGTGTTCTTCATCCAGCGCACGGGCGCGCTCAAGATCCTCGACCAGCGCACGTTGAAGATCGCCACCGCGCTGGACTTCGCCTACACCCCGCAGATGACCAGCCAGTCCGACGGGTTGCTGGGCATCGCGCTGGACAACGACTTCGCCCGGAACAACTGGGTCTACCTGCTGTACTCCGACAAGGTCGAGAAACGCCAGAACGTGTCCCGGTTCACCGTGGTCGGCGACAAGGTCGACATGGCGAGTGAGAAGCGGCTGCTGGAGATCCCGACCTTCCGCGACGAGTTCCGGGCGAACTCGCACATGGGCGGCTCGATCCAGCTCGACAAGCACGGCAACCTGTACGTGGCGACCGGCGACAACACCGACCCGTTCAACTCCGACGGCTACACGCCGATCGACGAGCGGCCGGGCCGTCGCGCGTTGGACGCGCAGGCAACGGCTGGCAACACCAACGACTTCCGTGGCAAGATCCTGCGGATCACCCCACAGCCCAACGGGACGTACACCATCCCGCCCGGCAACCTGTTCGCGCCGGGGACCGCCAAGACCAGGCCCGAGATCTACGTGATGGGCATGCGCAACCCGTTCCGGATCACGCTCGACCCGATCACCGACACGCTGATGGTCGCCGACTACGGCCCGGACGCCCGGTCGGCCAACCCCCACCGCGGTCCGGAAGGGACAGTCGAGTTCAGCCGGATCACGAAGGCGTCCAACCAGGGCTGGCCGTACTGCGTCGGCAACAACATCCCGTTCAACGACTACAACTTCGCGACCGGCACGTCCGGCCCGAAGTTCGACTGCGGCAAGCTGGTCAACGACTCGCCGAACAACAGCGGCCTGCGTGACCTGCCTGCCGCCGACCCGGCCACGATCTGGTACGCCTACTCCGCGTCCGCCGAATTCCCCGAGCTCGGCACCGGCGGCGGTGGCCCGATGTCCGGCCCGGTCTACCAGTACAACGCGAGCAACGCGCTGGTGACGAAGTTCCCGGAGTACTTCGACGGCAAGTGGTTCGGCTACGAGCTGACCCGCGGCTACTTCAAGGCGATCTCGTTCCAGCGCACCGACCAGGCGTTCGCCAACCCGCGTTTCCCCGCGGTGCAGGCGGGGGACCTGCAGTCGATCAACAAGGCGCTGCCGACCATGAGCTGGATCCAGCCGTTCTCCGCGCACTTCGGCCCGGACGGCTCGATGTACGTGATCGACTTCGGCTCCGGCAGCGGCACCGGCCGGGGCGGGACCAACGACGGCTCGGGCATCCACCGGATCGACTACGTGGCCAACGGCCGCAGGCCGACCGCGAAGCTCAAGACCGATGTGGACTCCGGCAGGTACCCGCTGACCGTGAAGTTCTCCAGTGCGGGATCGGCCGGTGGCGACGGTGAACCGATCGACTACTTCTGGGACTTCGACGGCAACGGCACGATCGACTCCACCGAGCCGAACCCGACACACACGTACGCCAACCCCGGACAGTACGATGCGCGGCTGTCGGTCAAGAGCCGCCGCAACGGCCTGGACGGCATCGCGGCGACGGTGATCACCGCGGGCAACACCAGGCCTGAGGTGACGGTCGTCTCGCCGGTCAACGGCGGTGCCTTCGACTGGGGTGACACGATTCCGTTCGAGGTCCGGGTGACCGACCGGGAGGACGGCCGGATCGACTGCACGAAGGTCGTCGTCCAGTCCCAGCTCGGGCACGACTCGCACCTGCACCCGATGGACAACGTGACCGGGTGCCGCGGCGAGATCAAGACCGACCAGGGATCCAGCCACGGTCCGGGCCAGAACCTCTACGTGGCGGTGGCGGCGCAGTACACCGACGGCGGCGGGCCACGCGGTGTGCCTCCGCTGACGGGCTCGGCACACCTCGTGCTCGAACCCAAGCGCAAGGAAGCCGAGCACCACGAAGGCTTCGGCGGCGCACAGGGTGGCCCGGCCGTCATCAACAACGCCAACGCCTCGGCGGGCAAGCGGCTCGGCGAGATCGAGCACGGCGACTGGGTCGCGTACGACCCGGTGAACCTGACCAGGATCGATTCGGTCACGGTCGGCGCCGCGTCCGGCGGTCTCGGCGGCACGATCGAGTTCCGCGCCGACTCGCCGACCGGTCAACTGCTCGGCTCGGTGACCATCCCGAACACGGGTGACTACAACAACCTGATCTCACCGACAGTGCCGCTGAAGAACCCAGGGCGCACGGTCAAGCTGTACGCCGTGTTCACGAACCCCGCGTGGACGCCCACATCGCCCGACCTGCTGTCGCTGGACTGGTTGCAGTTCAACGGCGAAGGCATGGCGAAGCCGGGTACAGCGACCGGGATCGTGATCACGCCATCTGTCCGGAGTGGACCGGCGCCGTTGAACGTCTCGCTCACGTCGGCGGTGAACCCGCCTGCCGGACGGACTGTCACCGGTTACTCGTGGGACTTCGGTGACAACACGGCCGTCGGTAGTGGTCCGTCGGTCACGCACCAGTACGCCCGCAAGGGCGTCTACACAGCGCGACTGACCACGACGGACAACACCGGCGCGCACAGTTCGAACACCGTGCTCATCACTGTCAACTAATGGGCAACTAGGGGTCGGCGATGACTACCTCACGACGTGGCTTCCTCAAGGTCGCCTTGGGAACCGGCGTGGTCGCGAGTGGTCTGAACGGTACGAGTGCGGCGGCGGACCCGCCGCCGCACTCCTCAGACCAAACCCGGGTTCCGCTCGACCACATCGGGATCCAGCTGTACACAGTCCGCAAACTCATGGCCACCGATCCACAGGGGACGCTCAACGCCTTGGGAACCATGGGCTACGCGACTGTCGGCGTGAGCGGCCTGTACGGGCACGCGCCGGAGAAGTTCCGGGACATGATGGACACCGCCGGTGTGCGCGCGGTCCTCACGCACACCAGCTGGGACGCGATGAACGCCGATGTCCAGCGGGAACTGGAGATCGCCGGGATTCTGGGCGTCCGGTACGTGGTGGTGCCGTCGCTGCCCGGCTCGTTGCGCACAGTGGCCGGATACACCCATGTCGCGGCGAAGTTCCAGGAATGGGGTACGCGCTGCCGCAGCGCGGGGCGGAAGTTCCTGTTCCACAACCACGACGTGGACTTCGCGACAGTGGACGGGAAGGTCCTGTTCGACATCCTGCTCGAGCGGACCGACGCCCGGTTCGTCAACTTCGAACTGGACCTGTACTGGATCGTCAAGGCCGGATACGACCCGGTGGCGTACTTCGAACGCCACCCTGGCCGGTTCCCGGTGTACCACGTCAAGGACATGGCCGCCGACGGGTCCTTCGAGGACCTCGGCCACGGCACCATCGACTTCCCGCGGATCTTCGCCCGGTACGCCCAGTCGGGGATCCGTGAGTACGTCGTCGAGCACGACACCCCGCGTGATCCGCTGCTGACAGCCCGGCGTGGCCAGGAGTACCTTGCCAAGGTCAGGTTCTAGAGGAGGCAGCGCGTGAAGATCACAACCCTGGACGGCACAGCCACCACGTGGGACGAGCTGACCGGTGGGAAGGCCGCACTGGTGGTGAACGTGGCGTCCCAGTGCGGACTGACGCCGCAGTACACCGCGCTGGAGCAACTCCAGAAGGAGTACGGCCCGCGTGGGTTCACCGTGATCGGCGTGCCGTGCAACCAGTTCGGTGGCCAGGAACCGGGCAGCGTGGAGGAGATCCGGACGTTCTGCTCGACGACCTACGGCGTGACCTTCCCGATGACCGAGAAACTGGAGGTCAACGGGCCGGGCAAGCACCCGCTGTACGCGGAGTTGACCGCGCACGCCGACGAGGAGGGCCAGGCCGGGGACGTCCAGTGGAACTTCGAGAAGTTCCTGCTGTCGCCCCGGGGTGCCGTGGTGGCGCGGTTCCGGCCGACCGTCGAGCCGGGTGACCCGAAGATCCGCTCGGCGATCGAGGCGCAGCTGCCCCGGTGACTTCCTTCTCCCAGACCCGGGTCTACTCGATCCCGATGCGCACCCGGTTTCGCGGTATCACGGTGCGCGAGGGGGTGTTGGTCGAAGGTCCGGCCGGCTGGGGCGAGTTCTGCCCGTTCACCGAGTACGACGACGCCGAGGCCGCGTCGTGGCTGGCCACGGCGGTGGAACAGTGCACGGTGGGCTGGCCCGCGCCGGTGCGCCACCGGATCCCGGTCAACTGCACCGTTCCCGCCGTCGACCCGGCGAAGGCGCACGCGATCGCGGCGGGTTCCGGTTGCCGGACGGCGAAAATCAAGGTCGCCGACCACCCCGGCTCGCTCGCCGAGGACGTCGCACGAGTCGAGGCGGTCCGGGATGCGTTGGGCCCGAACGGAAAGATCCGCGTGGACGCCAACGCGGTGTGGGACGTGGACACCGCGGTGGCGAACATCCGCGCGTTGGACAAAGCCGCGGGCGGCTTGGAGTACGTCGAACAACCGTGCCCGGGCATCGACGAGCTCGCCGCGGTGCGACGCCGGGTGGACGTCCCGATCGCGGCGGACGAATCGATCCGCCGCGCCGAGGATCCCCTGAAAGTCGCGGTGGCGGGCGCCGCGGACATCGCGGTGATCAAGTGCACCCCCTTGGGCGGCGTCCGGCGCGCGCTGCGCGTCGCGGAGGCGGCCGGGCTGCCCTGCGTGGTCTCGTCGGCACTGGAGACCAGCGTCGGTCTGGCCGCGCAGGTCGCGCTGGCCGCGGCGCTGCCGTCGCTGGACCACGCGTGCGGTCTGGGCACGTTGTCGTTGCTGGCAGGCGATGTCGTGGACGACTCGCTCATCCCGGTCGACGGGTTCATCGATGTCAGGGCCCCCGGGCCGCCCGTGGCGGGCCGGTTCGAGGAGACCGATCCGCAACGGGTGGCGTGGTGGCTGGCCAGGCTCGACCGGGCGGCCCGGTTCATGATCGCCTGATCGGGGCGGGCGTAGTCGGCCGATTGGCGGTACCGTCCTTGCGACCGTAAGGAGGAAGCCGTGACCAAGGTGAGCGTTTCCGCCTCGATGCCAGTCCAACCGGCCAAGGCGTGGGTGACCGCGTCGGACCTGTCCCGGTTCGGTGAATGGCTCGCGTTGCACGAGGGCTGGCGAGGCGATGTGCCCGAAGAGATCAAGACGGGCACAGTGCTGACATCGGTGGTGTCGGTGAAAGGCCTGCGCAACCGCATCACCTGGTCTGTCACTTCCTACGACCCGCCCAACGGCATCACGCTCTCCGGTGAGGGCAAGGCCGGTGTCAAGGCGTCGCTGCAGTTGAAGCTGCGGCCGGACGGCGACGGCGCGACGGGCGAGTTGGATGTGGAGTTCACCGGGCCGGGGATGTTCGGCCCGATCTCGGCGGCGGTGGGCAGAACGCTCAAGGGCGACCTGCACAAGTCGTTGGAGAAGCTGGCCCGGTTGGTCGACTAGGCCCCTGCGCCGTTCGTGCAACCAATGTGGCTTTCGTAGCGTTTTTCGCACCGAAGGCCACATTGGTTGCACAGCGGCGGCGGGGCGGTGGGGGGTGATCGGCGGATCACCAGGAGCAGACCGGTCGCGCCGATCAACGCGCACGCGCCGGAGACGATCAGCGCGGTCGGGTTGCCGAACCCGGTGAGGGTGTCGCCGATGAGCACGGCCGCGGTCGTGCCCGGCAGGCTGCCGAGCACGGTGCCTGCCAGGAACGGCAGCAGCCGCACGGAGGAGACCCCGCAGCAGTAGTTCATCGGGGTGAACGGCACGACCGGGATCATCCGCAGCGACGCCACCGCGAGCCACCCGCCGCCGGTGAGTTTCTCGTCGACTGCCCGGACCGCGGCCTTGTCCCAGTGCCGGGCCACCAACCCGCGACCGACCCACCGCGCGAGCCCGAAACCGAGGACCGAGCTGAGCGCGGTCGCGGACATCGCCACGAGCACGCCGAGGAGCGGGCCGAGCAACAGGCCCGAGGCCAACGAGAACACCGTGCGCGGGATCGGCACGATCGTGGCGACGACGTACGTCACGAACATCAACAGGGGAGCGGCGGCGCCCGCGCCGAGCGCCCACGACCGCACGTCGCCCGGCCCCGGGACGGGGAGCACGAACGCGGCGGCTATCAACACCGCGAGCAGACCGACGGCCAGCGCGGTACGAACTCGCGGCATGCCACCAGTCTAGATGTGTCGCCCCGACCGTCCCGGATGCCCGAGGGGTCGATCGAGTAAACCACGTTCGTTCACCTTTCCACGAAATGGGATTAAGCGCCTGTTCGGACGATTGTCACGCACTGTGGCGGTATAGGCGAAAGTTATCGGTAACGAACCGTAGATCAGTGCGATGCGGTGACTCCCGGTGTCGATCATGACGCCCATTCCCGCTGTCCGTCGGTCCTAAACGCACCCAGTCGTGGCATGGTTGGCCGCGTGGCAACTCCGTAGCGTTGACCGCCATAGATGTTTTCGTTTTCAATCACTAGTTTCAAAAACGATGACACCACTAATGGCGGTATAGCCGATGTTGTTGACAGAGGCACAGTGGGTATGCGTTGGGAGTCGTCGAACGGGTTTGCCTGGAATGGCGCGTTCCGGCAACGGGGAAACCGTTCGGTCCGTGGGAGTGAACGAGAGGGAAATCGGTGTTATCCGCATCGGAGGATGGCGGGGGTTTAGTGGGAGTGACCGGCCGCATTGATTCGGCCGGGCTTTCCGGCATGGTGGGTGCGCTGACCGAAGCGCACGGGGTACCGGGGGCGCAGTTCACGGTGCTGCACGAGGGAGAGCTGGTCGCCGTGGCCGTCGGCGAGGCCGAGCACGGCAGCGGCCGTCCCGTCACACCGGACGTGGCCTTCCCGGTCGGGTCCATCGGCAAGACGTTCACCGCGGCGGTGGTCATGGTCCTGGCCGCGGACGGCGACCTCGGTCTGGACGACCCGGTCGGCGAGTACGTGCCGGAGACCGCGGGCAGGCCGATCGCGGCGGTCACACCGCGGCAGCTGCTCAGCCACACCGGTGGCCTGGAGTCCGGCCCGGAGGGCGGGCCGTCGATGCGCGGGCTGGTCGAGCGCACCGGCCTGATCCAGCCGCCCGGCGGGGACTTCTCGTACTCGAACGCCGGGTTCGTGCTGCTCGGCAGGCTGGCCGAGACCGTGACGGGGATGTCGTGGTTCGAGTGCGTGGAATCGATCCTGCTGCGCCCGCTGGGGATCGCACCGGCGTTCGTGGTCGGTCCGCGCACCGCGAGACCCGTCGCGACCGGGCACGCCGGACGTGCGAGACCCGTCACGCAGAACATCACGCTCGCCGAGGCACCCGCCGGTGCCATCGCGGCGAGCGCTTCCGACTTGGTCGCGCTCGGCCGCATGCTGGTCGACGGCGGTGGCATCCTGTCGCACGAGGACGCCCGCCGGATGCGCCAGCCGGTCGCCGACGCCTTCGGCCTGGCCGACGCGTGGGGTCTCGGCCTCGCGCTGTTCGGCACGTGGGCGGGCCACGACGGCACCGGCGACGGCACGTGGTGCCAGCTCAGGATCGACCCGGATCGCGGCACTGTGGCCGCTCTGACCTGCAATTCCAGTGCGGGTGCGGGGTTGTGGGACGACGTCGTGGCCGAGTTGGGCCGCCGGGGGTTGCCCATCCCGAGCGGCTCGTTGACGGCCGTGCCCGACGTCGTCCTGCCACCGCCGGACGGCTGGTCGGGCAGTTTCCACAACGGCGACACCGAGTATTCGATCTCCGCGGACATGGTCTTCGCGGTCGACGGCGAGCCACAGGCCATGATCACTTTTCACGAAGGTTTGACATTCTCGCTACGGGATAACCAATCAGGTCAGCAGCTGTACGCGGGCCGCTGCCTGGTATCTCCGGAGACCGGGAAAATCGACCGCATTCACGTCAACGGCAGGCTCGCGCTGGCCCGCCGGTAATAGATCGCAGGCACCGTCGCCGTTCATTGCCCGAACGGGTGACTGTGATCATTTAACACACCTGAAAGGTGCCCTGGTCATGCTGTCGAACAATGCTGTCCTTGGTGCGGGGAAAAACGTCCGAGTGGCCCCGCTTACATTTTCTGGAATGTTCGAACGGCAGGTCGAGCGCACGCCGGGCTTACCGGCGATCCGGTACGACGACACCGTCATCAGATACGCGGAGCTGGACGAGCGGGCCAACCGGCTCGCCCACTTGCTCGTCGACCGCGGCGCGGGCCCGGAGCGCGTCGTCGCGCTGCTGCTGCCCCGATCGGCCGACATCGTCGTCGCTCAACTGGCCGTGCTGAAGGCTGGCGCCGCGTTCCTGCCGGTCGACCCGGACTACCCGGCCGAACGCGTCGAGATGATGCTGGCCGACGCCGCTCCCGTGCTCACGCTCACCCGCGCCGACCTGCGCGATCCGGCGATCGACGAGATGCCGCCGTGGTCGCCGCGGGTCGACGTCGGGGTGGATCACCCCGCCTACGTCATCTACACGTCCGGTTCGACGGGCCGTCCGAAAGGCGTCGTCGTCACCCACCGCGGCCTGGCCAGCTTCTCCGCGGCGGAGATCGACCGGTTCGGCGTCCGGCCGGGTGACCGCGTGCTGCAGTTCTCCTCGCCGAGCTTCGACGCCTCCGTGCTGGAGCTGTGCATGTCGCTGCCCGCGGGCGCGGCACTGGTCGTGCCGCCGCCCGGCCCGCTCCTGGGCGAGCGACTTGCCGAAGTACTCGGCCGTTCGCGCGTCACCCACGCCCTCATCCCGCCGGTCGCCCTGGCGACCGTGCCGCCGTCGGCGGCCACCGCGCTGCCGGACTTCCGCTGCGTGATCGTCGGCGGCGACGCCTGTGACGCCGAACTCGTCCGCCACTGGGCGCCGGGACGGCGGATGATCAACGCGTACGGCCCGACCGAGTGCACCGTGGTCGCCACCTGGAGCGAGCCGCTGGTGCCGGGGGAGACGGCCCCGCCCATCGGCGGCCCGATCTGGAACACCACCGCGTACGTGCTGGACGAAACGCTGCACCCGGTGTCGTCGGGCGAGCTCTATGTATCCGGTGTCGGCCTGGCTCGTGGCTACCTCAACCGGCCGGGCCTGACGGCTTCCCGGTTCGTCGCGGACCCGTTCGGACCGCCCGGCAGCCGGATGTACCGCACCGGGGACGTGGTCCGCTGGACCGCGACGGGTGAGCTGGAGTTCGTCGGCCGGGCCGACCACCAGGTCAAGATCCGCGGCCACCGGATCGAACCCGGGGAGATCGAGACGGTGCTGCGCGGCCACCCCGAGGTGGACGGCGCCGTGGTGATCGCCCGCGTCGACCAGGGCCTCAAACGGCTGGTGGCGTACGTGACCTCGTCCGGCGAGCCGGACCTGCGCGACTGGGTCGCGGACGTGCTGCCCGAGTACATGGTTCCGGCGGCGTTCGTCGTGTTGCGCGAATTCCCGCTGAGCCCCAACGGCAAGCTGGACCGTGCCGCGTTGCCCGCGCCGGTCGTGGAGGCCGGTCCGTCGTACGTCGAACCGCGCACCGACGCCGAGCGGGCACTGGCCCGGATCTGGGCGGACGTGCTCGGCATGGACCGGGTCGGGATCGAGGACGACTTCGGCTTCCTCGGCGGCGACTCGATCCTGGGCAACCGGGTGATCGCCCGGATCCGCACCGACCTCGGCGTGGACCTGCCCGCGCACGCCGTGTTCGACGCCAGGACGATCGCCGGTCTCGCCGAGCTCGTCCCCGCCGCGGCCGCCGCCACGCCGATCAGCCGGGTCGAGCGCGGCCACGTCTATCCGCTTTCCCCGGCCCAGCACCGGCTCTGGCTGCAGGACGAGCTGATCGGCGCGGGCAACAACACGGCTTTCGGGGTCCGGATCACCGGCCGCGTCGACGTGGAGAAGCTGCGCTCCGCGCTCGCGGCGCTGGTCGACCGGCACGAGATCCTCCGCACCACGTTCGACACCGTGCACGGCGAACCAGTCCAGGTGATCGGCGCGGACAGCGAGATCCCGTTGTACGTCAGCGATTCGTCCGCCTGCGTCGAGACCGAGCTCGCGCGGCCGTTCGACCTGCGCCGCGGGCCGCTGTCCCGTGCCGTGCTGGTCCGCCTCGGCGTGGACGACCACGTGTTCGTCCTGTGCCAGCACCACATCGTCACCGACGGCTGGTCGGTGGATGTGCTGCTCGACGAGTTGTGGTCGGTGTACGCGGGCGCGGGCGACCTGCCGTCGCTGCCGATCCAGTACGCGGACTTCGCCGTCTGGCAGCGTGAGCGGGACATCAGCGGCCAACTGTCGTACTGGCAGGGGAAACTGGCCGGGATGCGGCCGCTGCGGCTGCCCGTCGACCACCCCAGGGCCGCACGGCCAGGACCGTCCGGTGCGGTGCACCGCAGTCGGCTGGACGCGGAACTCGTGCGGCGCCTGACCCGGATGGGCCAGGCGCACGGCGCCACCCTGTTCACCACCTTGGCCGCTGCCGTCAACGTGCTGCTGTCCGGCTGGACCGGTGAACGCGACGTCGCCATCGGCAGCGTGAGCTCCGGCCGCAACCGGTCCGAACTGGACGGTGTGGCGGGCTTCTTCGTCAACACGCTGGTGCTGCGGTCCGACGTGGATCCGGGACTGCGGTTCGCCGACTTCGTCGGGCAGGTCCGCGCGACCGTGCTCGGCGCGTTCGCCAACGAGGACGTCCCGTTCGACCAGCTCGACACCGACCGGCTGCACGCGGTCGTGGTGCTGCACAACGAGATCGCCCGCCCCCGTGACGTCGCGGGCCTGCGCGTCGAACCCTGTGACCTGCCGAGGCCGCACGCGCGGTTCGACCTGGTCATCGAGTTCTGGCCGCGTGGCGACGAACTGCTGGTCGTCCTCGAATACGACAAGGACCTGTTCGAGGCGAGCACGGTCGAACGTCTGTCAGGCAGGCTGCACGAGCTGCTGGACGCCGTCGTCACGGACCCCGACCGGCTCGTCGGCGAGCTCGGCCCGCACCCGGCAGCCGTTCCGCGGCAGGTGGTGCAGTCGCCGAGCGGGTACGTCGCCCCACGCACACCGACCGAGGAGAAGCTCGCCGGGATCTTCGCCGATGTGCTCGGTGTGCCCAAGGTCGGCGTCCGGGACAACTTCTTCGAGCTCGGCGGTGACTCGATCCTGGCGATCCGGGTGGTGGCCAAGGCCAAACAGGCCGGGATGACGGTGACCGCCAGGGACATCTTCGCCAAACAGACCGTCGCCGCACTGGCTCCGGTGATCACCGAACACGTGACCGTCGTCGACCAGGGCCCGGTCGTCGGTGAGGCCCCGCTGACGCCGATCCAGCGCTGGTTCTTCGACAACCACCCGGTCGACCCGGAACACTTCAACCAGTCCATCGTGGTGGAGCTGGTCGACGACTACGACCCGGAAGCGTTGGACAAGGCCGCCAGGGCACTGATCGAACACCACGACGCGTTGCGGATGCGGTTCGAGACCACCGACGGGCACCGCGTCCAGCGCGTCGCCCCGGTCCAGGAACGCATCCTCGTCGGTGAGGGCATCGACCTGGTGTCCGGCCCGATGATCAAGGCGGTCCTGGTCGACCGGACGACCGTACTGATCAGCGTGCACCACCTCGTGGTCGACGGCGTGTCCTGGCGGATCCTCCTCGAGGACCTCGACACGGCCTACCAGCAGGTGGTCCGGGGCGAGCCGGTCGACTTCGGTACCAAGACCACGTCCTTCCTGGACTGGTCGAGGCTGTTGGCGGCGCACGACTTCAGCGCGGACGCCGCCTACTGGGACGCGGTCGCCGATCCCGGCCCCATCCCGGTCGACGGCGACGGGCCCAACACGGTCGCGAGCACCCGGACGGTCACGACCAGGCTCACCGAACGGGAAACCGACGCACTGCTACGCGACCTCCCGAAGCGGTACCACACGCGCGCCAACGACGTCCTGCTCAGCGCTGTGGGCCGGGTGCTCGGTCAGTGGACCGGTCACGACGACGTGCTGGTCGACCTGGAAGGGCACGGCCGCGAGGAGTTCGGCGGTGCCGACCTGTCCAGGACGGTCGGCTGGTTCACGACCATGTTCCCCGTCGCACTGCACGTCCCGGACACGGCGTGGGGCGACACCCTGAAGTCGGTCAAGGAGCAGCTGCGGGCCGTGCCGCGCAACGGTCTGTCCTACGGCGTGCTCGGTCCCAGGCTGCGGCCCCAGGTGAGCTTCAACTACCTCGGCAGGATGGACTGGCCTCGGGGCGAGCTGTACCGCGGGATCGGTGGTCTTGACCTGGACGCCAGCCCGGCGCACCACCGGTTCCACCTGATCGACCTCGTCGGCAAGGTCGAACGCGGGTGCCTGGAGCTGACGTGGTTCTACTCGTCGAACGTGCACAGGCCCGCGACGATCGAGAAGCTCTCGCAGGAGCTGTCGGCGGCGCTGCGGCAGATCATCCGGGTCCCGGGCGGCGGCCGGACCCCGTCGGACTTCCCGCTGGCCGCGCTCACCCAGGACCAGATCGACAGGATCGGGCCGTCCGCGTCGGACATCTACCCGCTGACCCCGATGCAGGCCGGGATGGTCTTCCACGACCTGTCCGAGCCGGACGAGGGAACGTACTTCCAGCAGACCACGTTCGTGCTCGGCGGCGTGGACAACGTGATGCGCCTGGCCAAGGCGTGGCAGCACATCGTCAGCCGCACGCCGGTGCTCCGCAGCGCGATCGTGTGGCAGGGCGTCGAGGAACCGGTGCAGGTCGTCCGGGACGACGTGACGCTGCCGGTCAGCGTGCTCGACTGGTCCCGGTACTCCGCGCCGCGCGCCGAACGGGCGTTGCGGAGCCTGCTGGCCAAGGACCGCGCGGAGGGCGTCGACCTGAGCAAGGCGCCGTTGATGCGGATCAGTCTGGCGCGGCTGCCGGGCGACGAGGTCCGTGTGCTGTGGACCTTCCACCACGTCCTGCTCGACGGGTGGAGCATCTTCCAGGTCCTCAACGACGTCTTCGCCCGGTACAGCGGCGCGGAAGTACCCGACCGGCCGCCGTTCCGCGACTACGTCGAGTGGCTCCGCGGCCGCGACGACCGTCCGGCGGAGGAGTACTGGCGTCGCGTGCTCGGTGACTTCACCACTCCGACATCGCTTCCGTACGACCGCGTCTCCTCGCGGGCCCCGCGTTCCGCGGCCCAGGTCCCGTTCGAGCTCGACGAACCGGCCTCGGCGCGGCTCTACGAGTTCGCCAAGCGGCACAGGCTGACGCTGAACACTGTCATCCAAGGCGTCTGGGCGCTGCTGCTGTCGCGGTACAGCGGCCAGCGCGACGTGTGTTTCGGTGCGACCGTGTCCGGGCGTCCGGCGGACCTGCCCGACGGGATCACGGGCATCCTGATCAACACGCTGCCGGTGCGGTCCGGTGTGGACTCCTCGGCGACGGTCGCGGACTGGCTGCGGCAGTTGCAGGAGCAGCAGACCGAGGCACGGCAGTTCGAGCACCTGCCGCTGTCCCGCCTGCAGGCGTGCAGCGGCGTGCCCGGCGGGACGGAGCTGTTCGACAGCATCCTCGTCTTCGAGAACTACCCGGCGGACTCGGTGCACGGTCTGCGGATCACCGACATGACCGCGATCGAGGCGACCAACTACTCGCTCAGCGCGACGATCTACCCGGGCAGGCGGCTGAAGATCGTGCTGGGGTTCGAACGGGACCGCTTCGACGAGAACACCGTCGACCGGATCAGCGAACACCTCGGTGTCCTGCTGGACGACCTGGTCGCCGACCCCGGCCGTCGCCTCGGTGACCTGTCGATCCTCACCGCGACCGAGCGCGCCCAGATCGAGTCGTGGAACGAAACCGGCGACGACGTCCCCGACGTCACGCTGACCGAGATGTTCGAACGTCAGGTCGCGCGGACACCGGACGCGGTGGCCGTGCGGCACACCGACGGAAACCTGACCTACACCCAGTTGAACGCGCGAGCCAACCGGTTGGCGCGCGACCTGATCGCGCAGGGTGTCCGACCGGAGAAGACGGTCGCGCTGTCACTGCCGCGCACCGCCGACATGGTCGTCGCGGCACTCGCGGTCCTCAAGGCAGGCGGTGGATACGTGCCGGTCGATCCCACGTACCCACCCGACCGCAAGGACATGATCCTCGCCGACGTGGAACCCATCTGTGTGCTGACGGAGGTGATCGAAGACACCGCGCTGCCGTGCGAGAACGTGACAGACGAGGAGCGGATCGAGCCACACCGACCCGGCCATCTCGCCTACGTGATCCACACCTCAGGATCGACCGGACGTCCCAAAGGCGTCATGGTGTCGCACCGCAGCGCGGTCAACCTGATGCGCTGGGCGGCCACGAATGTCGGCGACATGTCGCACGTGCTGGCGTCGACGTCGTTGAACTTCGACGTGTCGGTGTTCGAGATCTTCGCGCCGCTGATGTCCGGTGGCAGCATCGAACTGGTCCAGGACCTGCTGGTGCTGGCCGAACGGCCGTGGCAGGGCAGCATGGCCAGTGGTGTGCCGTCGGTGTTCGCCAACCTCCTGGACGGGCCGGGTCTGCGCGTGGACGCGGAAACCCTGGTCCTCGCTGGGGAGGCATTGCCGCAACGGGTGTACACCGCGCTGCGGGAGGCGGTTCCGGGAGCGAGGATCGTGAACGCCTACGGCCCCACCGAGGCCACGGTGTACGCGACCGCGTGGTACTCCGACGGTGCCGACATGCCGACGATCGGCCGCCCGGTGTCCAACGCCAGGGCCTATGTCCTGGACGGCAGGCTCCGCCCGATGCCCGTCGGTGCCGCGGGCGAGCTGTACATCGGGGGTGCGGGCGTCGCGCGGGGCTATCTCGGCAGGCCCGGTCTGACCGCGAACAAGTTCCTGCCCGACCCGTACGGTTCGGACGGCGACCGGATGTACCAGACCGGTGACGTGGTGCGCAGGCGCCCCGACGGGACGATCGAGTACCTCGGCCGATCCGACCACCAGGTCAAGGTCCGTGGCTTCCGGATCGAACCCGGCGAGATCGAGACCGTCCTGACCGGACACCCGAGTGTCGCGTCCGCCGTCGTGGTGGCCCGCTCCGACCAGGGCCGCAAGCAGCTCGTCGGCTACGTCGTCCCGGCGAACGGCCAGGTCGACGTGGACGCGCTGCGTGCGTTGACCGCGAGCACCTTGCCGGACCACATGGTCCCGGCCGCGTTCGTCTCGATCGACCGGCTGCCGCTCAACAACAACGGCAAGCTCGACCGCAACGCCTTGCCCGCGCCGGACTGGAGCCAGACCGCACGAGCCGACCACGTGGCCCCGCGCACCGACACCGAACTCCTCGTCGCGGAGATCTGGTCAGCCGTGCTGGGGGTCGACCGGATCGGCATCGACGACAACTTCTTCGACCTCGGCGGTGACTCCATCCAAAGTGTCCTGATCTCCGCGCGGACCAACTCGGCGTTCGACGTGTCGCTGACACCGAGGGACGTGATGACCGCGCAGACCGTGGCTGCGCTCGCCGAAACGGTCGAGGAGCACATCCTGCGCGAGCTCGAGCGCATCGCCGCGGGCGGGGAGTGAAACCATGACCTCACGATCGGACCGGATCTCCGCGCTGCCCGAGCACCTGCGGGAAGCGCTGCGCAAGAGGCTGGCGGGCAAGGCGTCGTCGGACACCATTCCCCGCGCGAACCGCGACGGGCACCTGCCGTTGTCGTTCTCCCAGCGCCGGCTGTGGTTCCTCAGCGAGTTCCAGCCGGACGAAACCGAGTACAACAGTGCGTTCGCGCTGCGCCTGACCGGCCAGTTGGACGTCGACGCGCTGGCAGCCGCACTTCAGCAGCTGTCACGTCGACACGAGTCCATGCGGACGACGTTCGACGAGGTCGACGGCGAGGGCGTACAGATCGTGCACCCCGCCGTCGACCTCCCTCTCACCATTGTGGACAGCACGCCGGACGACGTGGACGACGTGCTGCGATCCGAGTTCGGCAAGCCGTTCGACATCCGGCGGGGGCCGCTGTTCCGCGCCGCGCTCGTCCGGCTGTCGGGCAGGGAACACATCCTCCTGCTCAGTTCGCACCACATCGTCGTGGACGGTTGGTCGATGGGCGTGCTCGCCGATGAGCTGAGCGTTCTCTACGCGGGCGGGACACTGCCCGAGCCGGAGTTGCAGTACGCGGACTTCGCCGTGTGGCAACGGGAACAGGACCTCGCCACGCACCTCGAATACTGGCGGCAGCACCTCAGCGGGATCACTCCGTTGGAACTGCCGACCGACCGGGCACGGCCAGCGGTGCGCACCTCGGCCGGTGCGACGCACGAGTTCACGATCCCGGCCGAGCTCACCGCCCGGCTGGCCGATCTGGCCAGGGCGTGCGACACGACCCTGTTCTCCGCACTGCTCACGGGATGCCAGGTGCTGTTCGCGAGGTACGCGGGGCAGGAGGACATCGCGCTCGGCACGGTGACCTCCGGTCGGGGCCGCACCGAACTGGAGCGGCTGGTCGGCTTCTTCGTCAACACCGTCGTCGTCAGGTCCACAGTAGACACGGCGCGGAGTTTCGCCGAGTTGCTCGGCGACGCACGTGACACCGTGCTCGACTCCTTCGCCCACGACGCGGTGCCGTTCGACCAGCTCGTGCACGCCGAACGCGATCTGAGCCGCAACCCGCTGTTCGACGTGATGGTGCTGCTGCAGAACGCCGACAAGCCGCTCCCCGCGTTCCCCGGGCTGCGGGTGGAGGAGGTCGGCCTGCCGCGGTGGGCGTCCAACTTCGACATCACCGTGGAGTTCCGGGAGCGCGACGGCCGCGTCGAAGGTGTGCTCGAATACAACACCGACCTGTTCGAGGCGGCCACAGTCGGCCGGATGGCCGCACACCTGGTCGCGCTCCTCGACGCCGCGACGGTCACCCCCGACGTCTCGGTCGGCGACCTCGCTCTCGGTGAGGTGCCGGACGGACACGGGGAAACCGTTGCCGTGCCGGACGTGACGTACCCGGCGTTGTTCGAGGCGCAGACGCAGCGGACACCAACCAAGCGTGCGCTGGTTTTCCAGGACCGCGAGTACACGTACGCCGAGCTGAACTCATGGGCCAACCGCATCGCGCACTGGCTGACCGCGCAGGGCGCGGTACCGGAAAGCGTTGTCGCGCTGGCGTTGCCGCGAACCGCCGAGATGGTCGCGGCGATCCTGGCCGTGTTCAAGACGGGCGCGGTGTACCTCCCGGTCGACCCCAAGCAACCCGCGGACCGGATCGCCGAGATCGTCGAGGACGCGCGCCCGGTGGTCGTGGTGACCGAACTGCCGGACCTGTCCGGCCAACCGGACACCGACCCGGTCAACTCGGCCCGGCCCGACAACGCCGCCTACGTGATCTACACGTCAGGCTCGACCGGCAAGCCGAAGGGCGTCGTCGTCGAACACCGGCAGCTGGTGAACCTGGTGGTCAACCACCGCGCGGAGTTCCCCGCCGACATGCGGGTCGCGCTGACCGCGGTGTTCTCGTTCGACACCTCGCTGGAAGGCCTGGTGTTCCTCGCCGACGGACACGAGCTGCACCTGATCGACGAGACCGTCCGGCTGGATCCCGATGCTCTCGTGGACTACGTGGCCACCCGGCGGATCGACTTCATGGACCTGACGCCGTCGTTCCTGCAGCAGCTCATCCCGGCGGGTTTGCTGGACCACGCCCGGATCCTGATGCTGGGCGGCGAGGCGCTCGGCGAATCGCTCTGGCGGCAGCTCGCCAAGTCGGACGTCCGGGCCTACAACTTCTACGGCCCAACGGAATGCACGGTCGACGCGTTGTCCCGCGAGGTGACGGGCGACCGGCCGGTCATCGGCCAACCACTGCGAAACCTGACCGCGTACGTGCTGGACGACCGCATGCGTCCGCAACCCGTCGGTGTGCCGGGTGAGCTGTACCTGGCGGGCGCACAGGTCGCCCGCGGCTACCTCGACCGGCCGGGGCTCACCGCCGACCGGTTCGTGGCGAACCCGTTCGAACCCGGCACGAGGATGTACCGCACGGGCGACCGCGCCCGGTGGACCGACGCCGGGATGGAGTACCTCGGCCGCACGGACGACCAGGTCAAGATCCGCGGTTTCCGGATCGAGCCGGGCGAGGTCGAGGCCGCGCTGCTGCGTCACCCCGGGGTGGCCGAGGCCGTCGTGGTGGCCAGGGAGGACAAGGGACATAAGCGTTTGGTCGCGTATGTCGTACCGGTCGGTGCGCTGGACCTGCGTGGCTGGTTGAAGGGAATCCTGCCCGACTACATGGTCCCGTCGGTGTTCGTCGAACTCCACGAACTGCCGCTGACACCGAGTGGGAAGGTCGACCGGCGCGCGTTGCCGGTCCCCGAGTTCGGCACGGCCGATCGCGGCGTCGTGGCGCCGCGCACCGAGGTAGAACGGGAACTGGTCCGCATCTGGAGCGAGGTGCTCGGCGTCGGCCCGATCGGTGTCGACGACAACTTCTTCGGCCTCGGCGGCGATTCGATCCTGAGCATCCAGGTGGTGGCCAGGGCACGCCAGTCCGGTATCCGGCTGACGTCACTGGACATCTTCCGCCACCAGACCATCGCCGAACTCGCGACCGGCGTGCGGATCACCGACAACGCCGCCGCGCCAGTGGTGGAACCGGTCGGTCCGGCGCCGCTCGGACCGATCCAGCGCTGGTTCTTCGAGACCCATGGCGAGCTGGCGCACTACACGATGTCGGTCCTGCTCGACCTCACGCCGGACGTGGACATCTCGGCGCTGCGGACGGCGTTCGAAGCTGTCGTCGCCCACCACCCCGCCCTGACCACGTCTTTCGGCGACGGCCAGCAGGTCGCGGGAGCCGGGGCGGGAACGTTCGAGGTCGGCACACCGCTGACCCGGGACGGCCTCGACCTCGCCACCGGCCGGGTGATCAAGGCCGTCCTGGACGGGACGCGGCTGTTCATCACCGCACACCACCTGGTGATGGACGGGGTGTCGTGGCGCATCCTGCTCGCCGACCTGGAGACCGCCTACCAGCAGTCGCGGGCCGGCCAGCCGATCGACCTGCCCCCGGTGAGCACGCCGTTCGGTGGCTGGACTCGCCGCCTGACCGGGCACACGGCCGCGGGCGGGTTCGACGACGCCATCGCCTACTGGCGTACCGACACTGAGCACGCCGCGCTTCCCGTTGACGCGAACGGCCGCAACACAGCCGGTTTGGCGCGCAGCATTCAGGTGAAGCTCGACGCCGCTGACACCGAATCGCTGCTGCACCGCGTCCCCGACACGTATCGCACCCAGGTCAACGAAGTGCTGCTCAGCGCGCTGGGCCGGGTACTCGCGCAGTGGACCGGACGGGACGACGTGGCGATCGCGGTGGAAGGGCACGGCCGCGAGGAGATCTTCGACGACGTCGACCTGTCCCGCACGATCGGCTGGTTCACCACCCAGTTCCCGGTGGCACTGCGGATGCCGGGCGAAGATGGTGACGACCTCTGGGGCGACACGCTCAAGTCTGTCAAGGAACAACTCCGCGCGATCCCGCACCGCGGCCTGAGCTACGAGGCCCTCAAGTACCTCGGTGGGCAGTCCTTCGCCGACCTGCCCCAGATCTGCTTCAACTACCACGGCGCGTTCGACGTGACCGGTGACGCGGGTCTGGTCCGCGGCAGGCTCGACAGCCCGGGCCGGGACATCCCGGCCAACGAGCCGCGGACCTACCTGCTCGACGTCACCGGGCTTGTCGAATCCGGTGAGTTGAGGCTGACCTGGGAGTACTCGCCCGAGGTGCACGACGAGCACACCGTCCGGGCGTTGGCGGAGCGCTACCTCGACGCGTTGCGCGCGATCATCGAACACTGCGCGTCGCCGGGCGCGGGTGGGCGTACGCCGTCGGACTTCCCGCTGGCGAAGCTCACCCAGGACCAGGTGGACCGGCTAGGGCCGAATGTCGACGACGTGTACCCGTTGACGCCGCTGCAGGCCGGGATGTTGTTCCACAGCCTGGTCGAGACGGACTCGTACGTGGACGAGATCCAGATCGTCCTCGACGGCGTCACCGACCCGCGGGCACTCGGTGCGGCGTGGCAACGTGTGGTCGACCGAACTCCCGTGCTGCGCACCAGCGTCCTGTGGGAGGACGTCGACCAGCCCGTGCAGGTCGTGCACCGCGATGTCGTCGTGCCTGTCACGTACGGGAAGCCGGAACCGGGCGGGTTCGACCTCACCCGGCCGCCGCTGACCAGGATCGCGATCGAGCAGACCGCCACCGACCAGGTCACGGTGACCTGGACATCGCACCACATCCTGCTGGACGGGTGGAGCACCGCGCAGGTCTTCGCGGAGGTCTGTGACGAGTACCGCGGTGCCGTGACCACTACCCGGCGGCCGTTCCGTGACTACCTGCGTTGGCTCGGAACACAGGACCATCAGGCGGCGCACCAGTACTGGCGGGATGTGCTGTCCGGAATGGACGGTAAGACGCCGCTGCCGTACGACCGGCGGCCCCAGGGGGCGCACCAGGCCGAGTCGACGGAGTCGGTCAAGCTGACGATCGCGGGCGACGGCCTGCGCCAGATCGCCCAGAGCAACGGGCTGACGATCAACACCATCGTCCAGGGCGCGTGGGCGTTGCTGCTCGGCAAACACAGTGGACAGTCCGATGTGGTCTTCGGGACGACCGTGTCCGGTAGGCCGGCGGAACTGGCGGGCGTCGAGTCGATGGTCGGCATGTTCATCAACACCGTGCCCGCCCGCGTCGACCTCACCACCTCGCAGAACGTGGCGACCTGGCTGCGTGACCTGCAGTCGGCCCAGAGCGAGTCCCGGCGGCACGACTTCGTTTCCCTGGCGCGGATCCAGTCCGGCGGCTCGCTGTTCGACAGCGTCGTCGTGTTCGAGAACTACCCCCTCAGCGACGCCACGACCGAACCACGCGTGGTCGAGGTCCGTGCCAGGGACAACACGACTTTCCCGTTGACGCTCTCGGCTCACGTGGCCGATCAGCTCCACCTGGACCTCGCCTACGACCCGCGGCTGTTCGACCGCGAGACCGTCCAGCGGATGGCCGACCGGCTCGAAGTGATCATCACGGGCCTCGACCCGACGTCCACGCTCGACCAGGTGCCGTGGACGACCTCGCACGAGCAAGAGCTCGTTATGGCACAGGGGGCCGGTGCCCGGATCGAAGTCCCGGACCTGACATATCCGGAGATCTTCCGCGCCCAGGTCACGCGTACACCGCACCGGACGGCCCTGGTTTTCCACGAACACCGGTACACCTACGCCGAGCTGAACGCCGAAGCGAACCGGCTGGCGCACTGGCTGATCGCGCAGGGCGCCGGTCGTGAACAGGTCGTGGCGCTGCGCCTGCCGAGGACCGCGGACATGATCACGGCGATCCTCGCGGTGTTCAAGGCAGGAGCGGTCTACCTGCCGATCGACCGGGAGCTCCCGCAGGCCAGGGTGGACGCGATGACTGCCGACGCTCGCCCGGTCGTCACGTTGGAGGCGTTGCCCGAGCTGGACGGCTGGTCCGATGTGGAACCTGTGCCGCCACAGGGACACCACGCGGCGTACATCATTTACACCTCCGGCTCGACCGGCGTGCCCAAGGGCGTGGTCGTCGAACACCGCAGTCTTGCCAACCTCGTCGCCAACCACCGATCGGTGTTCCCGTCGGACATGCGGGTCGCGTTGACCGCGGCGTTCTCGTTCGACACGTCCCTCGAGGGTTTGGTGTTGATGGCGAGTGGGCATGAGTTGCATCTGATCGACGACGAGGTGCGTCGGGATCCGGACGCTCTGGTCGGTTATGTGGCGGCACATCGCATTGACTTCATGGATTTGACCCCGTCGTATTTGAGGCAGTTGATTCCTGCGGGTTTGTTGGATCACGTGCGGGTGTTGATGCTGGGTGGGGAAGCGCTGGACGAGGCGTTGTGGCGTGAGTTGCAGGGCGTTGAGGCGTACAACTTCTACGGCCCGACTGAGGCCACAGTGGACGCCCTGTCGTGCAGGGTTCGCGGCGACCGGCCCGTGATCGGGCATGCCGTCGCCAACCAGGAGATCTACGTCCTGGACGCCCGGATGTCCCCGGTGCCGCCCGGTGTGCCCGGCGAGCTCTACCTGGCCGGGTCGCAGCTGGCGCGTGGCTACCTCAACCGACCGGGCCTGACCGCGGATCGGTTCGTGGCGAACCCGTTCGAGCCGGGCCGGATGTACCGGACCGGCGACCTGGTCAGGTGGACCGGCTCCGGCATCGAGTACCTCGGCCGCACCGACGACCAGGTCAAGATCCGCGGGTTCCGGATCGAGCCGAGCGAGATCGAGGCACGGCTGGCCCAGCACCCGGACGTGCGGGCCGCCGCCGTGATCGCCCGCGACAGCAGGTTGATCGCTTACGTGGTCGGCCGCACGGATGGCCTGCGCACCTACCTCAGCGGAATCCTGCCCGACTACATGGTCCCGGCGACGTTCGTTTCCTTGGCCGAACTGCCGCTCACCACCAGCGGGAAACTGGACAAACGTGCTCTGCCGGAGCCGGATTTCGCGGTGTCCGACGACTACGTGGCGCCGGTCGGCCGTGTGGCCACGGCGGTGGCCCTGATCTGGGCCGACGTGCTCGGCGTGAGCCGAGTCGGTGCCGAGGACAACTTCTTCGAGCTCGGCGGCGATTCCATCCTGAGCATCACCGTGGTCTCCCGGCTGCGCGCGGAGTTCGGCGTGCAGCTGTCGCCGCGCGTGATCTTCCAGAACCCCACCGTGGCGACACTCGCCGCCACGATTCCGCTGGACGGGCACGTCGAGTCGATCCCGCAGGCACCTCGTGACGTGGTGCCGCTGTCGTTCGCGCAGCAGCGGTTGTGGTTCCTCGACCAGTTCGAACCGGACAGCGCCGAGTACATCACCCCGACCGTGCTGCGGTTGCGGGGAGATTTGGACGTCGCCCGGCTCAACCGGGCGCTGACCGGACTGGTCGCGCGGCACGAGTCACTGCGCACGACGTTCCAGGCAGAGCGCCAGGTGATCCACCCGCCGACGGTCGTCGAGGCCCCGGTGATCGACGTGGCCGAGACGGACCTCGACCGCGTCCTGGCCACCGAGAGCAGGCGGCCGTTCGACCTCGGCGAAGGCCCGCTGTTCCGGGCGACGCTCCTGCGGCTGTCCGATGTGGATCACGTGCTGGTGTTGAGTCTGCACCACATCGTCACCGACGGGTGGTCGACCGGTGTACTCACCCGCGACCTGAGCGCGCTCTACAACGGTTCCCCGCTCGAGGACCTGCCGATCCAGTACGCGGATTTCGCGGCCTGGCAACGGGAAAGGCTGTCCGAACCGGTCATGTCCGGTCAGCTCGACCACTGGCGGCGGACGCTGGACGCGATCGAGCCGCTGCGGTTGCCGACCGACCGGCCACGACCGCCGGTGTTCACGGCCGCGGGCGCGATGGTCGAGTTCGCCGTCCCGGCCGAAGTGGTGGCGCGGCTGCGGGAAGCCGGGCGGGCCAAGGACAGCACGTTGTTCATGACGCTGATCGCCGCGTGCCAGGTGCTGCTGGCCAGGTACACCGGCCAGCACGACATCACGATCGGGACCGTCGCCTCCGGCCGGGAACGCGCCGAACTCGACGAGGTCGTCGGGTTCTTCGTCAACACGCTCGTCCTGCGTTCCACAGTGGACCTCTCGGTCACGTTCGACGAGTTCCTGGGGTCGGTCAGGCAGACCGTGCTGGCGGCGTTCGCCAACCAGGAAGTCCCGTTCGAACGGGTCGTCGACGCCGTCCAACCGGTCCGCGACACCAGCCGCAACCCGTTGTTCGACGTGATGGTCCTGCTCCAGAACACCCCGGCGTCCGCGCCGGAGCTGCACGGTCTGGCCGTGGAGGAAGTGACGGTCCCGGTCGGCTCGGCGGCGTGCGACCTGACGTTCGAGTTCGAAGAGCGCGACGAGCGCCTGCTCGGCGCGATCGAGTACAACACGGATCTCTACGACGAGTCGACCATCCACCGCATGGCCGGTCACCTGGTCGACCTCCTCACCGCGATCGCGAGCCACCGGCGGCTGGCAGAGCTGCTCACCGGGGACGACCGCGTCCCCACCACCACGCACCCGGTGCCCGACGGGACCTACCCGCGGCTGTTCGAAGCGCAGGTGGCGCGGACACCCGACAGGACCGCGCTGGTGTTCCAGGACGAGGTCCTGACCTTCGCCGAGTTGAACGCCCGCGCGAACCGGCTGGCGCACTGGCTGATCGCCCAGGGCGCCGGTCCGGAGCAGGTCGTGGCGCTCGCCTTGCCGCGCACAACGGACATGATCGTGGCCATCCTGGCTGTCTTCAAGGCCGGTGCGGTGTACCTGCCGCTCGACCCGGACCTGCCCGACGACCGCAAGGAGTTCGTCCGCCAGGACGTCAAGCCGTTGCTGGTCCTGGATCATGTGCCGGATTCAGGCGACACGAGCGATCCGGCGACGGCACTGCGGAGCGACCACGCCGCGTACATCATCTACACCTCCGGCTCGACCGGGCAGCCCAAGGGTGTGGTCGTCGAACACCGGCAACTGGTCAACCTGCTGGCCAACCACCAAGCGGAGTTCCCGCCGGACATGCGGGTCGCGTTGACCGCGGCGTTCTCGTTCGACACTTCGCTTGAGGGCCTGGTGTTGTTGGCCAGTGGGCACGAGTTGCACCTGATCGACGACGAGGTACGCCGGGATCCGGACGCCCTGGTCGGCTATGTCGCGTCACATCGCATCGACTTCATGGACTTGACCCCGTCCTACCTGAGGCAGTTGATTCCTGCGGGTTTGTTGGATCACGTGCGGGTGTTGATGCTGGGTGGGGAAGCGCTGGACGAGGCGTTGTGGCGTGAGTTGCAGGGCGTAGAGGCGTACAACTTCTACGGCCCGACTGAGGCCACAGTGGACGCCCTGTCGTGCAGGGTCGCCGGTGACCGGCCGGTCATCGGTCTGCCACTGCGCAATCTGCGGGCGTACATCCTGGACGACTACCTCCAGCCGGTTCCCGAAGGCGTCCCGGGTGAGCTGTACCTGGCCGGAGCGCAGGTCGCGCGTGGCTACCTCAACCGGCCGGGCCTCACGGCGTCCCGGTTCGTGGCCGACCCGTTCGAGCCGGGCCGGATGTACCGGACCGGTGACCGGGTCCGGCTGACCGGTTCGGCCGTCGAGTACCTCGGCCGCACCGACGACCAGGTCAAGATCCGCGGGTTCCGGATCGAGCCGGGTGAGATCGAGGCCCGGCTGCTCGACCACCCGCGGATCGGCGCGGCGGCCGTCGTCGCACGGGACAACCGGCTGGTCGCGTACGTGGTCGGACCGACCGAGGGGCTCAGGGAGTACCTCGGTGCGACGCTGCCGGACTACCTGGTGCCGTCGGTGTTCGTGTCTCTTGCCGAGTTGCCGTTGACCATCAGCGGCAAGCTCGACCGGCGCGCCCTGCCGGACCCGGAGATCACGGTGGACACGGTGCTCGTCGCACCGCGCACCGCGACCGAACGGGTGCTGGCGGACGTCTGGGCCGAGGTGCTCGGGGTTCCCGAGGTCGGCGTGGACGACAACTTCTTCGCACTGGGCGGCGATTCGATCCTGAGCATCCAGGTCGTGTCGCGGGCCCGGCAGGCCGGGCTGAAACTGACGTCCAAGGACGTGTTCCTGCACCAGACGATCGCCCGGCTGGCGGCCGTCACCACGGACGCCGCCCCACGGCGGACGGCCGAGATCTCCGGACCGGCACCGCTCACGCCGATCCAGCACTGGTTCTTCGACCACGGAGCGCCCAGGCACTTCACGATGTCGATGTTCCTGGAACTGGCCGACGACGTCGACGAAACAGCGCTCCGCCAGGCACTGACCGCGATCGTCGAACGCCACGAGGCGTTGCGCACCCGGTTCTTCGTCGACGAGTCCGAGTGGCGTCAGGACGCCGGACCGGTTGCCGAGTTCTTCAGCCACGCCGGGGAAGGATCGTGGGACGACGTCGCGCTCGACGCACAGTCCAGTATGGACTTCGAGCGGGGGTCGATGCTCCGTGCGGTCCTGTTCCCGGGGAACAAGCTGCTCCTGACCGTCCACCACCTCGCGATCGACGGCGTGTCCTGGCGCATCCTGCTCGCCGACCTGGAGACGGCATACGACCAGATCGCGACCGGGCGGCCGGTGGATCTCGGACAGCCCGGCGTCTCCTTCCGCCACTGGGCGCACCGGCTCACCGAGCACGTCCGGTCCGGCGGATTCGCCGACAGCGTCTGGGACCAGGCGCCGACGGGTGTTCCGGTTGACCGTGCGGGCGAGAACACCGCGGCGTCGGCTCGCCACGTCCAAGTCCGGCTCAGCCGCGAGGAGACGTCGGCGTTGTTGCACGACGTGCCCGGCGTCTACCGGACACAGGTCAACGACGTCCTGTTGAGCGCGCTGGGCCGGGCGCTCGCGCGGTGGACCGGCCGGGACGAAGTCGCTGTGACGCTGGAAGGTCACGGCAGGGAGGAACTGTTCGACGACGTCGACCTGTCCCAGACGGTCGGCTGGTTCACCACCCAGTTCCCCGTCACACTGCGGATGCCTGAAGCCGAATGGGGGCACACGCTCAAGTCCGTCAAGGAACAACTCCGCGCGGTCCCGGACCGTGGCCTGAGCTACGAGGCGTTGAAGTACATCGGCGGCCGACCCCTGGGCGACCTGCCCGAGGTGTGTTTCAACTACCACGGCCAATGGGGTGCCGCGGAGGAACAAGGGCTGGTGCGCGGAGCGATCCCCGCGATCGGCGCGGACCTCGCACCGGACCATGATCGCGGTTTCCTCGTGGACATCACAGGCGCGATCGAAGACGGCGAACTGCGCCTGGACTGGGAGTACTCCGACAACATCCACGACAACGCCACCATCCGGGCGGTCGCCGAAGACGCACTGACCGCACTGCGGGAGATCATCGAGCACTGCGCGCAGTCGGCAGGCGGGTACACGCCGTCGGACTTCCCACTGGCCGGGGTGACCCAGGAACAACTGGACCGACTGGGCCCGGACGTCGAAGACGTCTATCCGCTGACGCCGTTGCAGGCGGGCATGGTGTTCCATGGCCTGACCGACACCAACGCGTACTTCAACGAGACCAAGGTGCGGCTCACCGGAGTGACCGACGTCCAGCGGCTCATCGACGCGTGGCAGGCGACGGTCGACGCTCACCCGATCCTGCGTAGTTCGGTGCTGTGGGAGGGAGTGCCCAAACCGCTCCAGGTCGTCCACAAACGAGTCGTGTTGCCGGTCAACACCGATCACCAGTTGGACCTGACCACGGCACCGCTGATGAGCCTGACGATCACGCCGTTGCCGGGTGATCAGGTCGACCTGGTCTGGACCGCGCACCACCTGCTGCTGGACGGGTGGAGCAACGCGCAGGTCTTCACGGAGGTCATCGAGCGGTACACCGGTCAGCACGAAGCGGTGCACCGCCGACCGTTCCGCGACTACCTGGACTGGCTCGACCGGCAGGACACCGACGAAGCCGACCGGTACTGGCGCGGAGTGCTCGCCGGGATCGAGTCCCCGACGCCGCTGCCGTTCGACCGGCCACCGACTGCCTCACACCAAAGCGAATCGACCGCGGCCGTCGCCATCGAGGTGTCCGCCGACAGGCTCAACGACGTCGCCCGCCGACGCGGGCTGACGGTGAACACGTTGGTCCAAGGCGCGTGGTCCTTGCTGCTGTCGCGCTACGGGCGTGTGCGGGACGTGGTGTTCGGCACCACTGTGTCCGGGCGCCCCGCCGAACTGCCCGGTGTCGAGTCGATGATCGGCATGTTCATCAACACCGTCCCGACCAGGATCACGGTCGACGGCAGGCAGCCGCTGGTGCACTGGCTCGGCGCGATCCAGCAGGCGCAGGCGGAATCGCGGCGCTTCGAGTTCAGTGCGCTGAACCGGCTGCACTCGTTGTCCGGCGTGCCGGTCGGCGCGAGCCTGTTCGACAGCATCGTGGCGTTCGAGAACTACCCGATCGGCGAGGAGACCATTCCCGGCGCGCCGGGCGTCGAAGAACTCGACGGCATGGACACGACGAACTTCCCGCTCGCGGTCCGCGCCTACCTGGATGACCGGCTCCACATCGAACTCGCGTACGACCCGCACCTGTTCGACGAGCTGACGATCCAGCGCCTGGCCAAACGACTTCGCCTGCTGATCACGTCCATTCCGGACAATCTGGAACAGCCGGTCGACGACCTGCCGTGGATGGCCGACACCGAGCGGGACCGCGTACTGGCCGAGTGGACCGGCGATGTCACCGACCTGCCGGAAGCGTCCATTCCGGACCTCTTCCGGGCGCAGGTCGCCCGGACACCGGATGCGCTCGCGGTCGACCAGTTGACGTACCGGGAACTCGACGCGCGTGCGAACCGCCTGGCTCACCGCCTGCGGGTCCCACCGGACGGGCGCGTGGGCGTGCTGATGCAACGTTCAGCGGACCTCGTGGTCGCGTTGCTCGGCATCGCCAAGGCGGGCGGTGCCGCACTGCCGCTGGACAGCCGGGCACCGCTGGACAGGCAGCGTTCGCTGCTGACCGAAAGCGGTGCGACGGTCCTGGTCACTGACAGCCAATGGCAGGCAGCGGCCGAACAGATCCACAGCGGAACGATCATGCGGCTCACCGACGACGGCCCCGAGAGCGATCCCGGCGTCGCCGTGCGGCCGGACCAGCTCGCGTACGTCATGTACACGTCAGGTTCGACAGGAAAGCCGAAGGGTGTCGCTGTCCGGCATCGTGACGTTGTCGCCTTGGCGCAGGACAAGCGGTTGCGCGGGCACGAGCGAGTGCTTTTCCACTCACCCCAGGCGTTCGACGCCTCGACATACGAGATCTGGGTCCCGTTGCTCAACGGTGGTTCAGTGGTCGTCGCACCGCCAGGCGAGATCGACACCGCGTTGCTCCGGCGCATGATCACCGATCACGGCGTGACCGCGCTGTGGCTGACGGTCGGGTTGTTCCGGATGGTCGCCGCGGACGACCCGAGCTGCCTCACCGGAGCCCACGAGGTGTGGACAGGCGGCGAAGCCGTGCCCGCGTCGGCGATCCGGCGCATCCGGGCCGCGTGCCCGGATGTCACTGTGGTGGACGGATACGGGCCGACCGAGACCACGACCTTCGCCACGTGCCACCCGGTCGGCGACCTCGGCGACACCGTCCCCATTGGACGGGCTTTGGACAACACCCGCACGTACGTGCTGGACGACCTGCTGCGGCCGGTCCCACCTGGCGTGCCAGGGGAGTTGTACATCGCGGGCGCCGGGCTCGCCCGTGGCTACCTGAACAGGCCTGGCATGACCGCGCAACGGTTCGTCGCAGATCCGTTCTTCCCGTCGGAGCGCATGTACCGGACCGGTGACGTGGTGCGGTGGACCGGTGTGCTCGAGTACCTGGGCCGAAGCGACGACCAGGTGAAGATCCGCGGCTTCCGGATAGAACCGGGTGAGGTGGCCGCCGTGCTGTCGGCGCACCCGAGCGTCACGGACATCGCCGTGATCGCCCGCGACAAGAAGCTGGTCGCTTACGTCGTCCCGGCGGTGGATCCGGCGTTGCCCGACTTCGCCACGAGGATGTTGCCCGACTACCTCGTGCCTTCGGCGTTCATCGGGCTCGACAGGCTTCCGGTGACCCGCAACGGGAAACTGGACCGCCGCGCGTTGCCGGACCCGGCGATCGAGCAGACCGGCTACGTCGAGCCGGAGACCGCGGGCGAGCGCGCCATCGCCGGGATCTGGGCCGAACTGCTCGGCCTGGAGCGTGTCGGTGCGCACGACAACTTCTTCGAGCTCGGCGGTGACTCGATCCTGAGCATCCAGGTCGTGTCCCGCATCCGGGCAGCGCTCGGCGCGGACGTCTCGGCACGCGCGGTGTTCGACACCCCCACGGTCGCGGGGCTCGCGGCGGGCATCGCGCGGGAAGCGACGGCCGCGATCCCGGTGCGCTCCAGGGACGACGTGCTGCCGTTGTCGTACGCCCAGCAGCGGCTGTGGTTCCTGCACGAGTTCGCGCCGGACAGCACCGAGTACGTCACGCCACTCGCGGTGCGACTGCGCGGTGAACTCGACCGGGAAGCGTTGTCACGGGCCCTGAACCGGCTGGTCGACCGGCACGAGTCGCTGCGGACGACCTTCGAGTCCGTGGACGGCAAGGGCGTCCAGGTCGTGCACGGGCACGGGAACACCCCGCTTCCGGTCGCCGACGTGTCCGACGCGGAACAGGCGCTGGCCGAGGAAAGCCACCGGCCGTTCGACCTGACCACGGGACCGCTGCTCCGGGCCAGGTTGCTCCGGGTCGCTCCGGACGAGCATGTGCTCGGCCTGATCATGCACCACATCGTCACCGACGGCTGGTCCGGCGGCGTGCTGATCCGCGACCTCGCCGAGCTGTACCGGGCCGAGCTCACCGAGTCCCCGGCGGACCTGCCGGACCTGCCGATCCAGTACGCCGATTTCGCCGCGTGGCAACGGGAGCAGGACAGCAGCGGGCACCTGGACTACTGGCGTGCGCGCCTGGACGGCGTCGTGCCGGTGGAACTGCCCACGGACCGGCCCCGGCCGCCCGTCCACACCGACAACGGCGACATCGTGGAGTTCGGCGTGTCACGCCAGACCGCCGACAGCCTGAAAATGCCGGACACCACGCTGTTCATGGCGCTCGTGGCGGCGTGCCAGCTGGTGCTGCGGCGGTGGAGCGGCCAGGACGACATCGCCGTCGGAACGGTCACCTCCGGCAGGCTCCGCGCCGAACTGGAACAACTCGTCGGGTTCTTCGTCAACACGCTCGTCCTTCGCTCCACTGTGGATGGCGCAGGCAGCTTCGCGAGCCTGCTCGCCCAGGTCCGGGAGACCGTCCTCGAGGCGTTCGCCCACGAGGACGTGCCGTTCGAGCACGTGGTCGACGCGGTCCAGCCCGACAGGGACACCAGCAGGACGCCGCTGTTCCAGGTCATGGTCGTCCTGCAGAACACGCCGGAAGGCGCGGTCGACATGCCCGGTCTGACCGCCGAGGACGTCGACCTGCCCGTGGTGACCGCGAGCTTCGACATCACGTGCGAGTTCAGGGAAACCTCCGACGGCCTGCACGGTGTCGTCACGTACAACACGGATCTGTTCGACGAGTCCACGATCCGGCGGTTCACCGAACACCTGACCATGGTCCTCGAAGCCGTTGCCGTGCAGCCGGATCGTCCACTCGACGAAATCCCGGCGCTCACACCGGCCGAACAGAACCGGCTGGCGGAGTGGAACGACACCGCGCACCCGGTGGTGCCGGTGACGTTTCCCGAACTGGTCGAGGCGCAGGTGGCCCGCACACCCGACGCGGTCGCGCTGCACTTCGACGGTGGGACCATGACGTACGCGGAGCTCAACGCCCGCGCGAACCGGTTGGCCCGCCACCTTCTCGAGCGCGGCGCCGGGCCGGAGCGGATCGTCGCCGTCATGGTGCCGAGGTCCGTGGAGATCATCGTCGCCGAACTCGCGGTCGCCAAGACCGGTGCGGCGTTCCTGCCCGTGGATCCCGCCTACCCCCAGGCGCGGATCGACTTCATGCTCACCGACGCCGACCCGGTCCTGGTCCTCACCTCGGTGCCGGACGTCGACGGGGATTCCGAAAATCTCGTGGTCGAGCGGCGGCTGGAGCACCCGGCCTACGTGATCTACACGTCCGGGTCGACCGGGCGGCCGAAGGGTGTCGTGGTCAGCCACGCGGGTCTGGCGTCGTTCGCCGCCGCGCAACACGCGCACTTCGACGTACGACCGGGGGATCGGGTGCTTGAGTTCTCGTCACCGAGTTTCGACGCCTCGGTGCTCGAACTCTGCATGTCCCTGCCGCGCGGTGCGAGCCTCGTCGTGCCCCCAGCCGGGCCGCTGCTGGGTGATCACCTGGCGGAGGTGTTGCGGGACAACAGGGTGACGCACGCGCTGATCCCACCGGCCGCGTTGGCGACCGTGCCCGACGTCTCATTGCCGGACTTCCGGTGCCTGATCGTCGGGGGCGACGCGTGCTCCGCCGAACTGGTCGACCGGTGGTCCGGGGGACGGCGGATGATCAACGCCTACGGCCCCACCGAGTCCACTGTGGTCACATCGTGGAGCGCTCCGCTCGTGCCCGGCGGCACACCGCCGATCGGCTGGCCGATCTGGAACACGCGGGTGCACGTGCTGGACGGGCGACTGCGGCCGGTCCCCATCGGTGTCAGCGGCGAGCTGTACGTCTCCGGCCAGGGGCTGGCCCGCGGCTACCTGAACCGACCGGGACTGACCGCCGAGCGGTTCGTGGCGGACCCGTCCGGCGACGGCACCCGGATGTACCGGACCGGGGACCTGGTCAGGTGGACCACGGGTGGCGTGCTGGAGTTCCTGGGCCGCGCCGACGACCAGGTCAAGATCCGTGGTTTCCGGATCGAACTCGGTGAGGTCGAGGCGGCACTGCGCTCGCATCCGTCGGTTCACTCGTGCGTGGCTGTGGTGCGCGAGGACGGCGGCCACAAGCGTCTGGTCGCGTACACCGTGCCCGACGTCCCCGACGGCATCCGGGAGTTCCTCGGCCGGAGCCTGCCGGAGTACCTGGTCCCCGCGGTGTTCGTGCCGCTGGCCGAGTTGCCCGTCAGCCCGAACGGCAAGGTCGACCGGACGGCGTTGCCCGCGCCCGAGGCTGAGGCCGAGCCGGACGGCGGCTACGTCGCGCCCACCGGGCCGGTGGAGACGGCGTTGGCGGCGATCTGGGCCGATGTGCTCGGACTGCCCCGGGTCGGCGCGCACGACAGCTTCTTCAAGCTGGGCGGCGACTCGATCCTGAGCATCCAGGTCGTGGCCAGGGCACGGCAGGCCGGGCTGAAGATCGCGACCAAGGACGTGTTCCTGCACCAGACGATCGCGGCCATGGCGCCGCTGGTGACCGTGATCGAGGCGGCGGAGGACGACCGCGCACCGGTCGTCGGGCCGGTCCCGCTCACCCCGATCCAGCGCTGGTTCTTCGCCGAACGGGAGGGCAACCCGCACCACTTCAACCAGTCGCACTTCGTCGAGCTGACCCCGGACGTCAACCTCGGCGCGTTGCGCGGCGCGTTGCAAGCACTGCTGGTGCACCACGACGCGCTCCGGATGCGGTTCACCGTCACGGACGGCGTGTGGTCACAGGAGAACGCGCCGATCACCTCGGTCGAGGTGCTTGAGGTCGTGACCGGTGGCGACTGGGAGGAAGTCGCTGACTCGGTGCACGCGAGCTTCGACCTGGGCAGCGGCCCGCTGCTGAAGGCCGTGCTGTTCGACGGCCCGGCGCCGCACCTGTTGTTGGTCGCACACCACCTGGTGGTCGACGGGGTGTCGTGGCGTGTGCTGCTCGACGACCTCGACACGGCCTACCAGCAGGCGCTCCGCGGCGATCCGGTCGACCTCGGCCCGAAGACGACCTCGTTCCTCGACTGGTCGCGCAGGCTCACGGAGCACGTCGACAGCGGTGGGCTCGACCAGGAAATCGACTTCTGGTCCGGGGTGCGTGTGATCGACCTGCCCGTGGACCAGGAGATCGACAGTGCCACGGACCCGGTGGACTCGGTCGGGACGCTGCTGAGCGCCGAGGACACCGACGCCCTGCTACGCGGCGCACCAGTCGCGTACCGCACCGGGCTGCACGACGTGTTGCTGGCGGCGTGCGCGTGGGCGTTCGGGGAGAACGGCACGGTGTCGATCGACCTGGAAGGCCACGGCCGGGAGGACGTCCTCGACGACGTGGACCTGTCTCGCACAGTCGGCTGGTTCACCTCGATGTACCCGGTCACCGTGACCGTCCCCGGCGGCAGTTGGCGCGACATCGTCAAGGCCGTGCGCAGGCAGTTGCGCGCGGTGCCCCGCAACGGTTTCGGCTACGGCCCATTGCGTTACCTGACCGACCGGCTGCCGCCCGTGGCCCGCCCGCGCATCTCGTTCAACTACCTCGGCCAGTTCGACTCGGGCAGTGCGGAGAAGGGCGGCGGGGAGCCGGGATCGGGGCTCTACCGGGCGGTGAAGACGTCGATCGGCCGGGATCAGGACGAGGCTGCCCGGCCGGAGCACCTGATCGACGTCGTCGGCGAGATCGGCGACGGCAGGCTGGGCTTCACCTGGTACTTCCGGACCGACGCCTTCCGCCACACCACCGTGACCGACCTGGTCGAACGGTTCACATCCGCACTGCGTGCGATGGCTGAGGAGTGCAGATGACAGTCGTTCCCCTGCGGCGCAACCGGAACTACACCCTGCTGTGGACCGGGCAGGCGGTGTCCGAGGTCGGCTTCAGCACGACCATGATCGCGTTCCCGTTGCTGGTGCTGGCGATCACGGGTTCACCGGCGGCGTCGGGTCTGGTGCTCGGCGCCGACGCGGCCGCGCAACTCGTGGCCGGGCTGCCTGCCGGTGCGCTCGTCGACCGCTGGGACCGCAAGAAGATCATGCTGTGGTGCGAGGCCGTGATGGCACTCGCGGTCGGCAGCCTCGCACTGGCCCTGTGGTGGGACAACGCTTCCTTGGCACACATGGTGCTGGTGGCGGTGGTGCTGGGCGTGTGCCGGGCGTTGTTCGAACCGGCCGAGGACGCGTGCCTGCCCCGGCTGGTGCCGGACGAGCAACTGGCCACGGCGATCTCGTTGAACGCGGCTCGGTCGTCGGTCGGCCAGATGGCCGGGACCGCGCTCGGCGGGGTGCTCTTCGCGATCGGCCGGGTCGTGCCGTTCGTGGTCGACGCGATCACCCACCTGATCTCGTTGGTGTCGCTGGTGTTTCTGCGCGTCCCGCCGCGTAAGGTCGAACGCACGCCGATCGGCAACATCGGCAAGGAGATGGTCGAAGGGCTGCGGTGGGTGTGGAGCCACCGGCACGTCCGGGTGACGGCCTTGTGCGCCGTGAGCCTGAACTTCTTCTTCAACGCCTTCTACATCGTGATCATCGTGCTGGCGGACGGCAAGGGAGTGCCTGCCGGGCAGATCGGCCTGATGGCCGCCATGCTCGGCGTCGGCGGTGTGCTCGGCTCACTGGTCGCGCCGACCCTGCACCGCGTGCTGCACCCCTGGGTGTCCATCATGGCCGTGTTCTGGATGGTCACGGTGCTCACACCGTTGACGCTCCTGGCGCACAACGGATACCTCCTCGGCGCGCTGTTCGCCGGAATGTCGTTCCTCGCGCCGACCGCCAACACGACCATCAACACACACCAGCTGTTGCTCACCCCTGACGAGCTACGCGGGCGACTCAGCGGCGTGATGAACGTCTTCGTCGGCTCCGCGGCCGCCGCCGGGCCCGCCGTGGGCGGTCTGCTCGTCGAATTCGTCGACGGCACGGTCGCGGTGCTCTGGTGCACCGCGGGCATGGCCGCGATATCGCTGCTCGTCACCCTCAGCCCGGTTCTGCGCCGGTTCCCCCGGCACGCGCCGGTTTCCGTCTAGAAAGGACATCCCACGATGGACGAGAACGCCCGTTACCAGGTCCTGCGCAACGACGAGGACCAGTACTCGCTCTGGCTGGCCGACCTGGCGATCCCGGCGGGCTGGCAAGCGGTCGGCAAGGAGGGCACCAAGCAGGAGTGCACCGACTACGTCGACGAGGTCTGGACCGACATGCGCCCGCGTAGCCTGCGCTCCTGACACCTCGCCGTGCCGCCGGCCTACCCATGGCCCAGGATGTGGTCGTGGACGAGATCGAGCTGCCGGGACCGGTGGCGTTCGTGCTGGGTGGCGGCGGCAGCCTCGGTGCGGGCCAGGTCGGGATGCTCCGGGCGCTCGCTGAGCGCTCGATCACACCCGACCTGGTCGTCGGCACCTCGGTCGGCTCGGTGAACGGGGCGTTGCTGGCGCTCGACCCGGAGCACGCGCCTGCCAGGCTCGAGGCGATCTGGCACCGGATGACCAGGGCGAAGGTGTTCCCCGGCGGGCCGCTGGCGCAGTTGCGCACCCTGCGCCAGCACCGCAACCACCTGTTCCGAACACCGGGCTGGCCGAGATCCTCGCGACCGAGCTCGAAGGCGTCGACGACTTCGCGAATCTGACGCTGCCGTTCGGCACGGTCGCGGTGGACGCGATCACCGGCAAGGCGGTCCTGATCAGCGAGGGCCCGCTGACCCCGGCGATCCTCGCGAGCAGTGCGATTCCGGGCATCTACCCGCCGGTGCACCACGACGGGCACGTGCTCTACGACGGGGGAGTGGTCGCCAACGTGCCGATCAGGCAAGCGCTTGCGCTGGGAGCGAAATCGGTCGTGGTCCTGGACTGCGCCTTCCCCGGCCACCTGCCGAGGGTGCCGGAGACACTGGCCGACGCGGTGTTGTTCTGGGCGACGTTGGCCATGCGCAACCAGGCCGAGCTGGAGTCCGAACGCGCGGCGGCCCACGTGCCGGTCCTCTACCTGCCCGGAGCGCCCGTGCGAGCCGTGACCCCGTTGGACTTCGGGCACACCGCGGAACTGATCGCGAACGCGTACACCGGATCCCGGAAGTTCCTGACCGAGATCACGATCACCGGCCCAGGGCTGTACGGGCCGGGATGAGCCGGTGTCACCGGGTCAGTGCCCGCTGCTATGCGGCAGGCGCCCGCAACCTCGGCACACCGCTCGGATTCTCGGCCCAACGCAGCAATCCGGTGATGTCGATGCCATAGGGTGGCTCAACCTCGTACGGCCAGATGTTGTTCACGCCGCGTTCAATCAACGCTTTGGCGCCGGCCTCGTTGCCGCGCGCGGCATGCGTCATCCCCACCGCGATCTGCGCCAATCCCCGCCACAACGCCCGCTCCGGCTCATCGGCCCCCTTCCACGCGTCCTCGAACACCTCATGCGCGTGAAAGGGTTTGCCCTCGTCAAGCAGGTGCTGCGCCTCGACCAGAGTCTGCTGGGGCGTCCGGCTGATGCCCTCCGGCTGCCGCTCGACCCCCTCGGTCCCGTACGGCAAAGGACGCCCCAAACCGTCCCTCGGCCTGGCGTTGCGTGCCCGTCCATCCGGATCCCGGTCTCGACCCATGCGTCAATTCTCTCATTGGCCGGTCGCGTTGCGTCCCACGCACTGAGAAGTCCACCGCCCGGCGCCGACGGCGGTCATCCTGGTGGCGCCATCTTATTGTGTGCCAACGCCAGGAGTGCTCATCATGTCCCTGACCGACGTCATCGAGGCGACGCGTGCGGCAGCCAGCGTCGACCCCAAGAATGTTGCCGTGCAGTTCAGCGTCGACCACGAGCACGTCGCGGGCACGGCCACCGTCGTCGACGTCAAGGTCCGTGACCACCAGTTCACTGTGGACGAGCCGGGTGCGCTCGGTGGCACCGACAAAGCGGCCAACCCGGTCGAGTACGCGCTCGCCTCGCTCGGCTCGTGCCAGGTGATCACCTACCGGTTCTGGGCCGCCAAGCTCGGCATCCCGCTGGACACCGTCAAGGTCACCGTCTCCGGCGACCTCGACCTGCACGGCTTCTTCGGCTTCGACGAGGCCGTACGCCCGGGTTTCGCGGGCGTCCAGGTCCAGGTGGAACTCTCCGGGCCCGCCGACCCGGCGAAGTACGAGGAGCTCAAGCAGCAGGTCGACGAGCACTGCCCGGTGCTCGACCTGTTCCGCAACCCCACGCCCACCTCGACCACCCTCGTGTAGCCACGATCACGTGTGTCAGGCATCGATCCAGGTGACCTGGAGTACGTCCACGCGGTCCTGATCAGCCAGCAGCAAGTAGACGATCAGGCCCTGGTTGCCGAAGACCAGCTGGTAAAGGCCGCCGGTCGGATTGGCGGTGTTGTGCGGGCTGCCTCGTTCCGGAACCAGAGCGAGTACCTCGAACGCCTCGGCCAATGCGGTGAGCGCTGGCGGTGGCAAAGCCGAGATCTGGATGCGTGCGGCATCGTCGATAACAAGCGCGTAGGCCATGAAGAAGGGAAGTCCTGACCTCAGGTCAACGAGATGTTCACAGACCGAGGTCTTTTTTGAGCTCAGTCCACGACACGCTGTCTGGCCGGGGCTGGCCGGTGCGCTGGATCTCGGCGGCGTCGTCGAGCATACGCCGCTGTGTGTCCGGATCCAGTTCGGTCAGCAGCGCCATCCTGCGCCACGTCCGCAGCACCTGGCGTAGTGCGTCCAGCTGTAAGGTCTGCCGGGCGGCCGTGAGCGCTGCGTCGTAGGCGGCATCGAACTCAGCCTTCTGCGCTGGAAGAAGTGCTGCACGGATCGCCTCGGGCGATGCGAACTTCGTCGCTGCTGTGTTGTCGCCTGCCCATTCAGGTGTCGGCTCCAGGACGTCCCCGTCCGTCCCGGCCACCGAGCGGTGGTGAGGCTCCGGGTAGCTCGCGGCGGAGGTCATGAGGCGACGATAGCGCCTCTCCCGGCACCACGCATCTACCATCCCTCAGCGCGACTCAGTGCCGTCTCGATGATCTCCAGTGCGGCGACGGCGGATTCCGGCGCCACCGGCACCGGGCCGCCGTCGCGCAGCGCCGACACCATCGCGGTGTAGAAGTACTGGTACGCGCCCGACTTGGTCGGCACGGGCGTGGTCTCGCCTGCCACGCCCAGCAGTCCCCATGCTTCCTCGGGCTCCTCGCCCCAGCCGGGCGTCCCGGGGCCCTCGCCCGCCTTCAGCGCCGCTTCCTGCACGTCCAGGCCGTACTTCGTGTACGCCGACGCCGAGCCGAGGACGCGGAAACGGGGGCCGGGCTGAGCGGCGAGGGTGCTGGAGGCCAGATGGGACAGTACGCCGTTCTCGTGGCGCAGTGCGAGGAAGAAGTCGTCGTCGACACGGACCCCGTCGCGCTGCTTGTTCACCTCCGCGTACACCGATCGCACCGAGCCGAAGAGCTGCAACGCCTGGTCGATCAAGTGCGCCCCCAGGTCGAAGAGGACGCCGCCTGCCTCCTCCCGGCCCGGCAGCTCCCGCCATCCCTGCCTCGGCGTGGGCCGCCAGCGGTCGAAGTGCGACTCGAACCGGTGCACCTGGCCCAACGCCCCGGACCGCACCAGATCCTTCACGGTCAGGAAATCACCGTCCCACCGGCGGTTCTGGAACACAGTGAGCGGCACGCCCCGCTCGGCGGCGAGATCGGTCAACGCACGGGCCTCGGCCACGGTCGGCGCGAACGGCTTGTCGACCACCACCGGCAGCCCGGCCTCGACCGCCTCGGTGGCCAGCGGGACGTGCGTGCGGTTCGGGGACGCGACCACGATCAGGTCGTGGTCCTCCCACAGTTGGTCGGGCCGGTCCAGCCTGCGCACCCCGTCGGGCACGGCACGGGACGTCACCACCGATCGCAAGGTCAACCCCGGGGTCGCGGTGATCAGCGGCGCGTGGAACACCGCGCCAGCCGTGCCGTATCCGATCAGTCCGACGCGCAAGCTCATGGTGCGAATCTAGCCACCCCGCCGGAGTGCTCTTGAGTCGCGGTCGTCGCTGATCGGTCCTACTCTGCGACTGTCCACACGGGAGGCCGGGATGGCAGAGGCTGAGGCCGCGACCGTCGGCCGCGGGGCGCGCAACGCGATCGTCGCGGCCATCATGCTCGGGATGCTGCTGGCGTCGCTCGACCAGACGATCGTGGCCACGGCGTTGCCGACGATCGTCGGGGACCTGGGTGGCGGGAACCACCTGTCCTGGGTGGTGACGGCGTACCTGCTGGCCGAGACGATCATGACGGCCCTCGTCGGCAAGTTCGGTGACCTCTACGGCCGCAAACGGATGTTCCTGGCCAGCGTCGTGCTGTTCATGATCGGTTCGTTCTTCGCCGGGTGGGCCGACTCGATGACCTGGCTGATCGCGTCACGGGCGGTGCAGGGCCTCGGCGCGGGTGGCCTGCTGGTGACGGCGACCGCGGTGATCGCCGACGTGGTGCCGCTGAGTGAACGCGGCAAGTACCAGGGTGCGCTGGCGTCGGTGTTCGGCGTGTCCACCGTGGTCGGGCCGTTGCTCGGCGGGTTGTTCGTCGACCACCTGAGCTGGCGGTGGGCGTTCTACATCAACCTGCCGCTCGGTGTGTTGGTGCTGGTCGTGGCGGTCGTGTCGATGCCGGCGGTCAAGGCGGCGCTGCGGCCGAGCATCGACTACCTGGGGATCCTGCTGATCGGCCTGGCGGCGTCCGGGCTGACCCTGGTGACCAGCTGGGGCGGGACGGAGTATCCGTGGGGTTCGCCGACGATCATCTGGATGGCGGTGGGCTCGGTCGTCGCACTGGTGCTCTTCGTGGTGGTGGAGACGCGGGCGGCGGAGCCGATGCTGCCGATGCGGCTGTTCCGCGACCCGGTGTTCACCGTGTCCAGTGTGCTCAGCTTCATCGTGGGCTTCGCGATGCTGGGCGGGGTGACGTACCTGCCGACATACCTGCAGTACGTCCAGGGCCAGTCCGCGACCGGCTCGGGTCTGCGGATGCTGCCGCTGGTCTGCGGGCTGCTGGTGGCGGCGATGGTGACAGGGCAGGTGATCAGCAAGACGGGGCGCTACAAGCTGTTCCCGGTGTTCGGGTCCCTGCTGATCTCCGGCGGGTTGGTGCTGTTGTCGCTGATGGAGGCGACCACGTCGTTCTGGACGGTCTCCGGTTACATGCTCGTCCTGGGCCTGGGCGTTGGCCTGGTGATGCCGGTACCGACAGTCGTCGTACAAAGCACAAGCGACTACGCGGACCTCGGCGTGGCAACCTCAGGCGTGAGCTTCCTACGAACACTGGGAAGCTCCTTCGGCGTGGCGATCTTCGGCACGATCTACGCCAACCAACTGCCGAAACACCTGACCCCGGTAACCCCTCCAGGACTCGACCCACGAGTGGTGGTGAACGTGAACGGAGTGCACGCCCTCCCGGAAGCGGTGAAAGGGCCGGTGATCCAAGCCTATGTGGACACCCTGCAGACGATGTTCCTGGCAGCGGCCCCAGTCGGCCTCCTCGCGTTCGTAGTGGCCCTGTTGCTGAAGGAAGTACCACTACGGGACACCGCACGAGTGGTCGCGTCGGGAAACAGCGGAGTGGGCGAAAGCTTCGCGCCACCGGCAACCAGCGACTCCAACGCGGAACTGGAAAAGCTGATCGCGGTCGTGGTGAGCAAACAGGACCACGACCCCCGCCCGGAGATGCTCGCGGCATCGGGAGTGCCGTTGAACTACGCACAGGCATGGATGCTCGTGAGGATCTTCAAGCACAGCGTCGACGACGGTGACGCAACCCTGCAGGAGATAGCCGACTACACGAAGGTACCCGCGGGGATCTTCCAACCCGTTGCCCGCCAACTGGTGGAGGTCGGATACGTGACAGAGGCGGAGGGCCACTACCGGTTCACACCAGCGGGAACCGAGGCGTTCGGACAACTGATCGGCGCTGCCCGTGCCTGGTTGTTGAGCAGACTGGCGGACTGGCACGAGGACGGCGACGAGAAGTTCGCCGTAGCCGTCAACGAAATGGCAGAGAAGCTCATCGCGAGCAGCCGTGACCTGGCAGGAGGACGGCACGCGGCCCGAGTATGACCAGCAGCGGATTCTCGCTGCCGCGCTCACTGTCCTGGACACCGCGACCACACCCGGCGCGGTCGCTCGGATCGCCGAGTCCTATCGGGGCTGATACAGGTCCCGCGCGATGATCGTCCGCTGGATCTCCGATGCGCCCTCGTAGATCCGTGGCGCGCGGACCTCGCGGTAGAGGTGTTCCAGCAGGTGTCCGCGCTGCAGGGCGCGGGCACCGTGGATCTGCACCGACGCGTCGACGACGTACTGCGCGGTCTCGGTCGCGAACAGCTTCGCCATCGCCGAACGCCCGGCGATCCGATCCGCGCCGGAGTCGTAGGCCTGAGCCGCCGAATACACCAGCAACCGCGCCGCCTCGGTACGAGTGGCCATCTCAGCCAATGTATGAGCGACGGTTTGCTGTTCTCGCAACGGCCCACCGAAAGCGACCCGGCTGTCGGCATGCGCAACCGCCGCGTCCAAAGCAGCCTGAGCCATCCCGACCGCGAAAGCGCCGACACTCGGCCGAAACAGGTCCAGCGTGCGCATAGCCACGCGGAAACCTTTGTTCTCCTCGCCCAAAAGCTCGTCACGGTGTACCGCGACGCCGTCGAACGTCAGGTGCCCGATGGGATGCGGGCTGACCATGTCCAGGTGTTCACCCGAAAGCCCGGCGCGATCCCCAGGCACGACGAAAGCACTGACCCCGCGCGCCCCTGTCTCCGCGGTCCGAGCGAACACAGTGTAGAAGTCGGCTTCCGGAGCGTTGGAGATCCAGATCTTCTCACCGGACAACCGCCAACCTGAGCCGTCAGGCACCGCCGTCAACCGCAACGCTGCCGCGTCCGAACCAGCTTCAGGCTCGGTCAACGCGAAAGCGGCGACCGCGTCACCGGAAGCGACCGCGGGAAGCCACCGTCCGACCTGACTGTCCTGACCGGACTGCAAGAGTGGATAAGTTCCCAGGCCCTGCAAAGCCAACGCTGTCTCGGCTTCAGTGCACTGAGTCGCCAGCGCCTCACGAAGCAGGCACAAGTCCAGAGCCGCCGCATCGCGAGCGGGCTTACCCGACTCGACTCCCGGGAACAGCCGGGCGAGCAGGCCGAGTTCACCGAGTGCCTTCACCAGTTCCCGGTTCACCGCCCCCGGTGTACCGGCTTCCGCCAGGGGGACGAGCCAGTCGGCCGCCAACGCCTTGACCTCGTCGGCGAACTCCCGTTGCTCGGCGGTCAGCATCGTCATCCCCTCCAACGCGCGTGCGCGGTGCCGGGTTCGCCGGACCGGATCAGGTCCAGGCGGGGTTTCGGGTCGTCGGTGCGGCCCGCTCGTGGCTTGCGGCTGCCCGCCGCGAACGGCTTCGGCCACTGGACACCGGTGTAGTCCTGGTCCGCGGCGGCGTGCAGTGTCCAGTGCGGATCGTAGAGGTGGGTCCGGCCCAGCGCGCACAGGTCCGCCCGGCCGGCCAGGATGATCGAATTCACGTCGTCGTACGACGAGATCGCGCCGACGGCGATCACGGCCACCCCGTACTTCCGGCCGACCTCGTTGCGGATCCGGTCGGCGTACGGCGTCTGGTAGCTGCGGCCGTACGCGGGTTTCTCCGTGCTCACCACCTGACCGGTCGACACGTCGACACCGTCCACACCGTGCTCGGCGAACGCCCGTGCGACGGCCACGGCGTCGTCCGAGTCGATTCCGCCGTCGTGCCAGTCGGTCGCGGAGATGCGGACGGTCATCGCGCCGGTCCACACGTCACGGATCGCGTCGAACACCTCAAGCGGGTAGCGCAGGCGGTTCTCCAAGCTGCCGCCGTACGCGTCGGTACGCTTGTTGGTCAACGGCGACAGGAACGACGACAGCAGGTAGCCGTGTGCGCAGTGCAGTTCGAGCAGATCGAACCCGGCGCGACCAGCCGACCGAGCCGAGGCCACGAACTGCGCCTTGATCTCCGCCATCTCGTCGAGCGCCAGTTCCCGTGGGACCTGGTTGGCCGCCGCGTACGGGATCGCCGACGGGCCGCAGACCTCCCAGTTGCCGTCGGGCAGCGGCTCGTCGATGCCTTCCCACATCAGCTTCGTCGAGCCCTTGCGACCCGAGTGGCCGAGTTGGATGCCGATCTTCGCCGACGAGCGGGCGTGCACGAAGTCGACCACGCGTTTCCATGATTCCTCGTGCTCCGGCCGGTACATCCCCGTGCAGCCCGGCGTGATCCGGCCCGTGTCGGACACGCACACCATCTCGGTCATCACCAGCCCGGCACCGCCGAGCGCCTTGCTGCCGAGGTGCACCAGGTGGAAATCGCCCGGTACGCCGTCGGTGGCGCTGTACATGTCCATCGGGGACACGACAACGCGGTTCGCCAGCTCCAGGTCTCCGATCCGGAACGGCTGGAACATCGGCGGCCGGACCGCGTCGAAGTCACGGGCGAACCAGGTGTCCAGGTCCGCCACGAACTCGGGGTCGCGCAACCGGAGGTTGTCGTACGTGACCCGGCGGCTGCGGGTGACGATGTTGAACGCGAACTGGTGCGGTTCCTGGTCGGCGTACTGGCCGATGTTCTCGAACCACTCAAGGCTGGCCTGCGCGGCGCGCTGTGTCGAGGTGACAACCGGGCGCCGCTCCTGCTCGTAGGCCGCCAGCGCCGACGGCACGTCCGGCTGCTCGTGCAGGCAGGCCGCCAGCGCGAGCGCGTCCTCCATGGCGAGCTTGGTTCCCGAGCCGATGGAGAAGTGCGCGGTGTGCGCCGCGTCGCCGATCAGCACGGTGTTCCCGTGCTGCCAGGTGGCGCAGCGGACGGTGGCGAAGTTCGTCCACTTGGAATTGTTCCCGACGACCGAGTGCCCGTCGAGGACGTCGGCGCACAGCGCGCGGATCTTCTCGATCGAGACCTCGTCGTTCTCGCCCGGCCTGAGCCCCGGCGCGGCCTCGAAGCCCGCGCGCTCCCACACGTCGTCGTGCATCTCCAGGATGAACGTGCTGGCGTCGCGGCTGTAGGGATAGCCGTGCACCTGCATGATCCCGGCCGGTGTGTCGAGGATGTGGAACTTGAACGCGTCGAACACCAGGTCCGTGCCGAGCCAGATGTACTTGCAGCGTCGCGTCTCCACCTTCGGCTTGAAGACGTCCGCGTGCTGCGCGCGGGTCGCGGAGTTGGCACCGTCCGAGGCGACCACTAGGTCGTAGCCGGTCAGGTCGGGTGCTTCGGTCCGGAAGTGGATCGTCACGCCGAGCTCAAGACACCGCTGCTGCAGGATGTCGAGCAACCGGCGCCTGCTCATCGCGGCGAAGCCGTGCCCGCCCGACGTGAACGTGGTGCCGCGGAAGTGCACGTCGATGTCGTCCCACCGCGCGAACTCCTCGCTCATCGCGGCGAAGACGGCCGTGTCGGCGTGTTCGATGCCGCCGAGGGTCTCGTCGGAGAACACCACGCCGAAGCCGAACGTGTCGTCCGGGGCGTTGCGCTCCCAGACGGTGATCTCGTGGCCAGGGTCGATGGCCTTGGTCAACGCGGCGAAGTAGAGCCCGCCGGGGCCGCCGCCCGCTACCGCGATTCGCACGCGCCCACCTCTTCTGTCGTGCGTCTTACGACCGTCAACGATACAACATATTGCGTCCTGTTGACGACCGTTACGAACATTTGGCACGCTGGCCCGGTGACGACTGGCTCTGCAACCATCAGGAACTGCCTGGTCACGGGCGCCAGCCGGGGGATGGGGAGCGTGATCGCGGGCAGGCTGTCGGCCGCCGGGCACCGCGTCGCACTCACCGCCCGCGGTGCGGACCAGCTCGCTGACGTGGCCGGGAAGCTGCCGGGGCCATCGCTGTGCCTGCCCGCCGACGCGACCGACCCCGTCGCCATGCGGACCGTCTTCTCGACGGTAGAAGAGACGTGGGGGTCGGTGGAAGTCCTCGTCCTCAACGCGGGCGCGGCGGTGGCGAAGCCGATCGTGAAAGTCACCGACGAGGAGTGGCTCGGCCAGTTGGACCTCAACCTCACCGCGCCCTTCCGGGCGATGCGCCGGGCGATCCCGGCGATGACCGCGAACAAGTGGGGCCGGATCGTGGTCATCGCGTCGATCGCGGGCCGGATCGGTGAGCCCAACCTCGCCGCGTACACCGCCAGCAAGCACGGGGTGATCGGCCTGGTCCGGGCCGCGGCCGCCGAACTGGCCAGGACCGGCGTGACCGTCAACGCGGTCTGCCCCGGCTACGTGGACACGCCGATGACCGACGGCTGGGTCGAGCGGATCTCCGAACGGACCGGCAAACCACCGGGGGACATCCGGGCCGAGCTCGAGCGCAAGCAGCCGATCAACCGGCTGATCACCGCGGACGAGGTGGCCGACGCGGTGGACCTCTGCGTGGCCAGTGCGGCCATCACCGGCCAGGCGATCAACGTCGACGGGGGAGCAGTGCACTCATGAGCGAGCGGGTCAACCCACCGGAGCTGGGCAAACCGTCCGGTTTCGCGCACGCCGTCGCGGTCGATCCCGCCAGATGCGAGCGCATCGTGTTCCTGGCCGGGCAGACCGCGCTCGACCGGGACAACAAGATCGTCGGTGACGGCGTCGTCGAGCAGTTCGAGCAGGCCCTCGGCAACCTGCTGACCGCGTTGCGCGCCGCGGGCGGACAGCCGGAAGACCTGGTCAGCGTCACGATCTACATCGTCGACATGGACGACTACAAGGCCAACGCCCGCAAGATCGGCGCGGTCTGGCGCGACCTGGTCGGCACCGAGTACCCGGCGATGGCGGGAATCGGCGTCAACCGGCTCTGGGACGTCGAAGCACTCGTCGAAGTCCAGGGCCACGCCGCGATCCCCAAACCATCCTCGTGAGTGCTAGGACGAGCCGAAGCAGACGAACGGCATCAGCGGCTGGGTGAGCGTCGCGTCGGCCAGCGCACGGGCCGGTCGGCGCCCCTGCACCAAACCTCGGTGGTACGCGGCCATCACGTCCACGGCCGCGTCGTCGTCGACCGATGCCACACTGGACACCACTGTCTTGGTTCCGCTGTACAACAACGCCGCTGTGAAACCCAGGATCTCGTCACCGTCGCGGACCACGGTCTGCCCCACGTCACACGACGACAGCACCACGTGCGCGGGAGCCGACCGGAGCTGGTGGATGTCGTAGGCCATCAGCGGCCCGTCGGTCAGGTCCAGCCGGGAGAACAGCACGTTTTCCCGCTCGTGGTGGCCGTGTGCCGCGAAATGGGCGGTGGTGCACCCGTCCAACGCGCGCAGTGCGGCCTCGACGGTGGCGTCCGGGCCGAGCAGGACGGCCCCGTCGCCGTAGATCTTGGCCAGCTGCAGCACTTCGTCGTTGGCGTGCGCCAGATCCGGCCCGGCCACGAGCAACCACCGCGACGGCTGCGCCAGTTCGGCGCCGCGACCGGACAACCACGTCGACGCGCTCGGCGACACCGTCACCGGGCGCCCAGCCATGTCCGGCAGCAAACCCCAGGGCACGGCGGACAACGCACTGGTCGGGACGATCACCACGTCGGAGTCGCCGAGCAACGGCCGGACCGGCCGGACCAGGTCGTCGGTCAGCGCCGCGAGCCTGCGCTGGATCGACGCCTTGATCACGCGGTCGAGCGCGGCGGGCAACTGCCGTCCGCATGACGCGTCCAAGTCGCTGTGCAGCTTGGCCAGCGACTCGGAAACCGTTGCCAGCGAACCCAAGGGGACCAGCCGGGCCCGTGCGGACGTGATCACCAGCGCCCAGAGCCTGTCGTCGTCGGACGCGTAACTGACCATGGTCGTGCCGCCCAACGCGGCTCGCACCTCGCTGAACGTCGCGTCGGCGGAATGTTCCCCGGTGCCTTCGGCGTGCCAGCCGCGTGCTCGGATCGCACGCTCCAGGTGGGCGCACCGGCGGCGGGCGTCGGCGTCCGGGGTGCCGGCCAGTTCCGCCGCCCGGACCTGGTGGGCCAGCTGGCGCAGTTCGGCGACCGCGTCGATGGTGCTGTCGTCGTCGGGCGGACGCACCTGCTGGAACCGGAACGCCTGCGCCCGTGACCGTTCCAACCAGCCGAAAACCACCGCGGGGGAACCGTTCGCCAACGCGGCGGCCAATCCGGTCCGCGCCAGCTCACGCCCCAGCGAAGTCGTACTCGTGCGCAGGTCCAGGCTGCCCGCGCGACCACGGTGGTCGCGCAGCAGTGCCAAGCCTGCTCGCGCGTGGGTGAAGACGGCCCGGCTGTCCCCCGTGGCCGCGCCGAGCTCGGCCAACGCCAGCCGGCGCGTCAACTTCGTCTCCAGCAACGACTTCGGGCCGCTGCGGGGCCGGATGTGCTGGAGTGCCTCATCGACACGGCCGCGCGCGAGATAGGCCCGCGCGGCCACCAGGTCGGCGGCCTCGGCGTCGTTGTCCAACCCCAGTTCGGCCAGTCGCGCCGCCAGGGTGGCCGCCCGCGTCCCGACGGCGCCCAACTGCCTGCCGCCCTGGAACTCCGCCCGCACCCTGGTCGCCGCCGCCACCGCGGCCCAGGCCTCGTTGCCCCTCCTTCGAAACCGCGTCTCCGCGCGGCTGGCCCACGTCTTGGCCGTTCTCAGGTCACCGGCCGCGAGCGCGACCTGTGCCCTGGTGAGCTGGGCCTCGGCGTGTTCCTGGTCCATCCGGGTGCGGGGGAAGCGGTCCAGCGCGAAGTCCAGTTCGGTCGCCGCGTCGCTGTGCAGTCCCGCGGCCAGCAACGCCCGCGCCCGTTCCACCGCGACCACCGGCAGCATCCCGTCCGCATGCGACTCGTACACCACCCGTGCCCGGTCGAAGTGGCGCAGCGCGGCGGGGATGTTCCCGGCCAGCAGCTGGCACGAGCCACGGCCGTGGATCGCCTTGGCGACCAGCCGGTCGAGACCGAGGTCCCGGGCGAGGCGTTCGCAGCGCTCCAGATCAGCCAGCGCCGCACCGACTCGGCCCGCGGTCTGGTGCAACAAGGCACGGTTGAGCAAGGTGCGCGCGAGCACGGTCGGGTCGCCGCGGAGCACCCCGATCGCCCGGTCGAGACAGCCCAGCGCGTCGTCCATCCGGCCGACCAGCATCAACAACAGGCCCCGCTGCTGAAGCAACAGGCCCTTGGTCGCAGGAGTGGCCAGCGCGTCGGCCCGGTCGAGCAGCAGGAACCCCTGCTCGGTGTTGCCGAGCGCGGCCTCGGCCGCGGCCAGGCTGTTGAGCAGCCGCACGTCGTCCGGCGCGATCCGCAGCCCGTCCCGGAACGCCGTCACCGCCAGCAACGGCCGCCCGCGGTTGAGCGCGTTGAGGCCACGCTGATGCAGGGCGCTTACCCGGTCAAGCCGCGTCACGCACCCCAGTATGGACGTGGATCTACAAGGAGATCGACGGTGTGGTGACCGTCCGGGTGGTGCCGGACGGCCGGACGATCAGCTGGACCAGGCCCGAGCACACCGGGTCGAGGACGAACCGTCCATCCTCATCGGACACCGTCGTGGCCGTGCCGCTGGCCGTGCGCAGTTCGATCGGGTGCCTGCCCGCGGGCGTCAGCCAGCCGTCCACGCGGATCGTGCCGTCCGGGTTCTGCCTGATGCTGACCATGATCGTGACTGTCTCGCTGTCGAACGTGATCAGCCTGGACTGTTCGTCGCCGCGGGCCGCGGCCGGTTGTGCCATCTCGGTCAGCCGCATCACCTCGAGGTCGACGTTCTCGAGGTCGATCGCGAACTTGATCCGGTCGAGCAGGTCGCCGGGAACCGGGTCGGCCTGGCGCCACATGTCGCCGACACCGGCCAGGATCATGTGGTCCAGCTCGTCGAGGGGCTCATCCGGTGAGGTCATTGCCAGCTCTCTTCGGCGAAATCGGCGGACAGCGCGTCGCGCAGCTTGGCCAGGCACCGGCCCCGGGTGGGGCCGATGCTGCCGCGGGGCATGTCGAGTGCCGCGCTGACGGTGTCGTAGTCGGGCCTGCGGGTGAACGCGATGATCCGCAGCAGCCGCTGGCAGCGGTCCGACAACGTGCTGACAGCGCGCCACAGCTGACGGGTGCGTTCGACCTCGACCCGGCGCTCCTCGGGCGTCGGGCCGTGGTCCGGCAACTCGGCGAACAGCACGTCCTTGGCAGGCAGCTCCATCCGGGAGGCGTTGCGCACGCGCCACGCCTCCCGCCGGGTCACGGTCACCAGCCAGCTGGTCAACGCCATCGGGCTGCGGATCTGGTCGAGCGCGCCGAGCAGCTTCAGCCACGCCGTCTGGACGATGTCGCTGCTGGTGTCCCGGTCGAGGCCCTGCGCGCGGGCCACCTGCCACAGCAGCGGGGTCAGCTCGTCGACCAGGCCGGCCAGGCTGCTGTGGTCGCCGTCGCGCGCCGCTTCGAGCAGATCCGCCATTCTGGCGTGGTGTAACGAGGTTTCCGGCATCATCCGCCGGCTTTCGTCAGCGCCGCCCACGCCCGTTTGACCGCCACCTTCCGGTCCACGCCCTTGAGCGCCAGCCCAGGGTCCTCCGCCGAGCACCTGATCATCGCGGCGGTGATCTCCGCCGCGGCCAGCGGTGCCGCGAACGACGTGCCGTCCCAGACCGCGAACCCGGCCCGGAAGTCGTCGGAGTCCAGTGCGCCCCGGCCGGTCGCGGGCATCAGGTTCGCGCTGATCGCGCCCTGCACGTCGGTCGGGAACGTGCTCACCACGCCCGCACCGGTCGCCCATGCCCTGACCCACGGCGCCTCGTTGCTGAACAGGGCCCGGGTCGTGCTCGGGTTCAACGCGCCGACGCTGACCACCTGCGGCGCGATGTCGGGGTTGCTCGGGCGTTCGGCGAGCGCCGCGGGGTAGAACCGCCTGCTGGTCGCGTCGTTGCCCGCGGCGGCGACCACCAGCACGCCCAGTTCGCGCAACTTGTCGATGGCTTCGGCGATCTGCCCGGTGAACGTGCTCGTCGACCCGGCCTCGTCGAAATATCCGAGTGACAACGACACCACGTCGACCATCCGCTCCGGGTCGTGCTCCTGCGCGTCCTGCACCCGCAGGATCAGTCCCCACAACGCTAGCAGGACGTCGCTCTCGTACGCGACGCCGTCGCTGTGCAGCACGCGGATGGCCAGGACGTTGGCCTCCGGGGCGCTTTGCCGGACGATCCCGGCGATGAACGTGCCGTGCCCGGTGTCGCGGTCGAGCATGCCGATCAGCGGGTTGTCGGTCACCGGCGCGTCCCAGTAGTCGAGCAGGACCTGCGTTGTCGTCGTCAGCGCGGCTTCCTCACCCTGTTTTCTGATCGCTTCCTGCAGTTCGGGGAAGACGCTCAGGAAACCGCCCGCCGGCGGCGGTGCCGTGCGGTCGGGCAGGTCGAACCACGGGTGCGGGCCGATCCCACTGTCCACAACGGCGACGACGGGTCTGCGGTCCAACGTGCCGCGCGGCGGTGCGGGAGCGGCCAGCGCCACCGGGATACGGCCGGTGGTACCGCCACGCGCGTAGCCGGAGCCCGGGGTGCCGCTGGCTTCCCACGGCGCGCCGCCGGCCCCGCTGGCCTCCCACGGCGTTCCTCCGATGTCGACAGTGCCGACCAGCAGGTGGTCGACTGACAGCTGGTCCACAAGGTCCTTGGGCAGTTTGCCGTTCAGCGCGGCCACCCGCAGGTGTTGCAACGCGTGCCAGCAGTCCAGCTGGGCCGGTTTCCCCACTTCACCGGTCACGCGCATCGGCACGGGTCGCGGCAGCCGGTCGAGCCGCTCGGTGAGGTTGTCCTGGCGGCGCGGCGGGACCATCTCGACGCCGAGTTCGCTCAGCACGCCGTTGAAGGCCGCCACCACCTTGGGGTCCCGCGCCAGTTCGTTCGGCACCAGCATCGTGGCCGCGCGGTACACAGTGGACCGCGGCGGCGGGTACGGTCCGCCCGCGACCAGGGCGTTGGCCGGGTGCAGCACACGGGCACCGTGCCGTTCCAGCAGCTGCTGGGGTACTTCCGGCACCGCGGTTCGATCATCGTCACCGGACTGCTCGGCCGGCTTCGGGACGAACTTGACCACCATTCGCTCTCCCCTTCGGATCGCTCTGGTACCACAGGTGCGCCTGACCTGCGTGCCAGATACGTCCCTTCGGGTCACGAAGACGTTACGGCGTGCCTTTCGGCAGGTCGGGCCCATTGCGCCTGAAGAGTGAAGAAGAGGTCGGCCGCGCGGATGCCGACCCAGTTGTCCGGCAACAGTTCGGCGGGCAGCCCCGGGTCGAGGTACGGCAGCCTGCGCCAGTCGGTCAGCAGGCGCACGTACTTCACGAACGCGCTCCGGTCGTCCTGATCGTCGGCCGGGGCGTCCTCGGCGGGGCCGTGCGCTCCGACGAACTCGGCGTAGAGCCGTTCCAGTTGGTCGAGGTCCCACCAGCGGCGGACCTTCTCGGCCAGGTCGCCGAACGCGAGGTGCTGGCCGTGGAACAGGTCCGCGTAGCCGTTCAAGTCCAAGCGGCGCAGCATGTCCTCGGTCGCGCCGGACAGGTGCGCGGGCGCGATCCACACACCAGGCGCGGTCGTGCCGAACCCCAGACGGGTCAGCTGGGTGCGCAACGTGTGCCGCTTGTTGCGTTCGGACTCGGGCACGGAGAACACCGCGAGCAGCCAGCCGTCGGCGAGGGTGGCCCGGTCCTGGTTGAAGATCCGCCTGTCGCCTTCCTTGAGGATGGCGAGGCCCTCCTCGGACAGCTCGTAACCGGCCGCGCCGCCCTGGCGCCGGGGCCTCAGCATGCCCCTGCGCTTGAGCCGGGAGATCGACGACCGCACCGCGGCCTGGTCGACGCCCAGATCCGCCATCAGGCTGATCAGGCGCGCCACCGACATCCAGCCGCCCTCGCCGCGCGCGTACAGGCCGTACACCGTGACGATGAGGTGCCGCGGCTGGGCTGATTCCATGGCGACCGTCACGGATAGACAATAACGCCCTTTGTGGATCGTTATCGGGGGATGGGGATCGTGGCGTCGCGGTCGCGCGGGTAGCCGATCTCGTCGGCCAGGTCGTTGGGCAGCGACGCGCGGTCCAGACCGACCCGCAGCAGCAACTCCCGGATCTGCTGCGGTTTCGCGCGCGTCAGGATGTCGATGATCCCCGCCCGCAACCGGCCCAGCCGCCGGACGAACTGCTGCACGTCCTGCTCCCGCCCGGCACGCAGCGCCCCGTAGCTCTCCTTGTACGCACGGGCCCACGTGGTCAGTTGCACCAGGTCGAGCAACGTGGTGCCTTTGCTCTCCCGTTTGATGTCGATGAACTCGCTGCCGTCCAGCACCGGGTGCGGCCAGCCCAGGTGGTAGTCCGCGCCGGACTTGGTGCTGTAGCCCCAGATGAACACCTCGCGGTGCTCCGGCATGGTGCGCACCACGATCGAGGAGTCCGGCAGGCCGAACGCCTTGGCGATCACGTCTGCCGCGTCGATCACAGTCGCCGCGCGCTGCCCGTCGGCCAGCCGCACGTGCCCGCACCAGCCCTGGGGCGTGACCAGCGGGTCGAGCGCCGAACCGGGCAACGGCCCGTCGGCGACGGCGATGGCGTTGTCCCACGTCTCCCGCAACGCCGCGCACTCCTGCCGGTACGTGCTGTCCTCCACGTCCGCGATTATGCCGGTCTGGCAGGCGGTGGCAGGTGCGCGGTGTCCGGGAAGATCGACAACGCCCGCAGCGCCGGCACCAGGACGTTGCGTCCTGACACCGCCGTTCAGGTCAACGCGTTACATCTTTCGGGCGGCTTTCCGGATCGCCTGCCTGATCCGGAAGTACGTACCGCACCGGCAGACGTTCTCGATCCTGTCGATGTCCGCGTCGGTCGGGTTCGGTGTGCGCTTGAGCAACGCCACCGCCGCCATGATCTGACCCGGCTGGCAGTACCCGCACTGCGCCACGTCCTGTTCCAGCCACGCTTCCTGCACCGGGTGCAGGTCCTCGCCGTCGGCGAGGCCTTCGATCGTGGTGACCTCCTTGCCCGCGGCCTGCGCGGCCGGGACGACACACGGCTGGATCTCGTCGCCGTCCAGGTGGCTCGTGCAGGCGCGGCAGACGCCGATGCCGCAGCCGAACTTCGGACCCTTGACGCCCAGCTTGTCGCGCAACACCCACAGCAGCGGCATGTCCGCGGGCACGTCGATGCTGACCGGCTTCCCGTTGACGGAGAAGGTGTACGTAGGCACTGTCGTTCTCCTAGCGGGGGAAGGGGTCGAAGTCGACCGGGAAGGTGATCGGGAAGCTGCGGGGTTTGATCCCGGTCGCCCGCGCGTAGGCGTTGGCGATCGCGCCGACCGCCGCGGGCACACCGAGTTCACCCGCGCCGCCGGGCTCGCCGTTGGCGGGCATCACGTGGATCTCCACCTGTGTCGGGGAATCCTTCTGCCGCGCGTAGTGGAACTGGGAGTAGCTGCCTTCCAGCGGCAGGCCCTTGTCGATGTGCAGGCCCGCGCGCAGGGTCGTGGAGATCGCGTCGGTCAGGCCGCCGAGCATCTGCGCCCGCACTCCGAGCGGGTTGATCGGCCTGCCGACGTCCACCGCGATGACCGCCTTGACCACCCTGGGTTTCCCCGGATCGCGAGCGTCCACTTCGACCAGACAAGCCGTGCAGGACTTGTACTCGTCGTGGAACGCGACACCCTGCGCGAAGCCCTTCGGCATGGTCCGGCCCCAGTCGCCCGCCGACGCGACCTTGTCGAGCACCGCGCGTTGCCGGTCGGATTTCAGCGACTCCCGGCGGAACGCGACCGGGTCCTTGCCGAGTTTCGCGGCCACCTCGTCGACCATGATCTCCTCGGCGCCCCGCGTGTTGGCCGAGTACACCGACCGCCAGCTGCCGGTGTGCATCCGCAGCGGGACCTCGTTGAGCACCTGCGTGACCACGCCGAAGTCGTACGGGACCTTCACCGTTGTCAGGAACACCGTCTCGGCGAACCCGAGGTTGCCCGCCACCGGCAGGTGTGCGGCGGTGGCGGTGAGGATCTCGCCGAGGCCGTGCCGGAAGTCGGTCTCCACCGACGCCACGCGGTGCTCGAACGTCAGCACCCGGCCGAGCGCGAAAGTGGCGCGGATCTTGTGGTGGCTCGCCGCACGGGCCCGGCCGTGCCGCATGTCGTCCACGCGGGTCCACATCAGCTTGACCGGCCTGCGCATGGTCTTGGAGATCTGTGCGGCTTCGAGCGCGGCGTCGAAGAACAGCCTGCGGCCGAACGAACCGCCGCCCTGGGTGACGTGCACGGTGACCTTGTCCTGCGGCAGGCCGAGCGCGGCCGCGATGGTCTGCTTGGCCACGATCGGCGACTTCAGGCCCGCCCAGATCTCCGCGCGGTCCGCGCGCACGTCCGCGATCGCCGAGTTGGTCTCCATCGGCGCGTGGCTGACGAACGCGAAGTCGAACTCGCCGTCCACGTGTCGCGTCAGCAGCGGCGGGACGACGAACGGCAACGCCGCCGCGCGCAGCTTGGCCTTGATGTCCGGGTCGGACAGGTCGTCGACAGTGCCCTTGTTCCACGTCACCCTGAGCGCGTCCTTGGCGGCGATGGCCTGGCCGAACGTCTCCGCCATGACCGCGACACCCGTGGGTACCACCGCGATCGCGAGCACGCCGGGCATCGCCTTGGCCACCGAGTCGTCCACCGTCCGCACCGAGCCGTTGATCGTCGGCGGCCTGCGCACGACCGTCGGCATCGCGCCGGGCACGTCGAGGTCCATGGTGTACTTTAGCTGCCCGGTGACCATCGCCCGAGCGTCTACTCTGGACTGTTCGGTGCCGACGACCCGGTGGTGTGCTTCGGGTTTGGGCTCAGCGGTGACCGCCGCGGTCGAGCGCGCCGCTGTGGCCGTGAGCTCGCCGAACGAGATTTCCCGGCCGTCCGGTGCGTGTACCGCGCCGTTCTTCGTGGTCAGCTCGGCCGTCCGGAGATTCCACTCCTCGCCGGCCGCCGCGACCAGCCGGGCGCGTGCGGCCGCCGCCGTGCGCCGGACCGGCCCGTACAGTGAGCGGATCGTGTTGGAGCCGCCGGTCAACTGGTTGAACAACAGCTCCGGGCGCGCGTCCGAGAGTGACACGCGGACGTTGGCGACGGGCACGTCCATCTCCTCGGCGACCAGCATCGCCACCGCCGTGGTGATGCCCTGGCCCACCTCCGCGCGCGGCAGTCGGAAGTGCACCGCGCCTTCCGGCGTCACCTCGAGGACGAGCATGTTCGACGTGGGCGTGCCCGCGAGGATGAGGACGTCGCCGAGGTCCACGATGTCCGCGGGCGCGGGCAGGCTCGGCAGCGCCGCTTCGGCGGACATGTCCGTGGCGAGGGTCAAGGTCGGCGCGGCGACAAGGAAGGTGAGGAATCCGCGCCTGGTGGTGGGGGTGGCCATCGGAGCCCCTTTCCGGGGTGGGGAACCGACATCACCATAAGGAGCGTTCTGCCCGTATTCAACGTTCCGTAACCGAGTTGCCCCGTTTATGTAAGCGCGTGACAGTGGAGCATGTGCCGCATCACCTCTCGAACCGGATGTCGTGGGTGCATCCAGGCGCGACGAAGTCCAGCAGCGGCTGGCCTTCCTTGGTCAGCGCGTTGAGCTCCTTCTTCAGCAGGTTCCGGTACGGGTGCACGACGAGCACCGCCTTGTCCTTGGTCGTCTCCACGGTCCACCAGCCGGTGGTGTACCCGTCGACGAGCAACAGCCTGGGCAGCATGCCGTTGCGCGGGCGCTGCTGCTTGTAGTCGACGAGCACACGGCTGCGGTCGTCGTGTGACAGCAGCAGGTTGTCGAAGTCGTAGAGGTAACGCACGGGCGCGGGCGTCGATTCGTCCGGCCTCGGCGCGTCCGGCAGGTCGAACAGTTCACGGCCGTTCTCGTCGGTGAACGTCACCAGCTTCGGGCGCAGCCGGTCGAAAACCTCGGCCAGCCTGGTCAGCCCCGACCACACCTGCGCGTCCTTCACCGAGGCCGGTCCGAACGCGGACAGGTAGCGCAACACCAGCCGTTCGATGTCGGGCTCGGTGTCGACCGGCGAGCCCAGCCAGGTCTCCACGGTGGAGTGCACCGCCTGGCCGCTGCCGCCCCACAGGCCGCGCGGCGGGATCTGCACGAGCGGCACCCACGCGCGGACCGAGTACGCCAGCGAGTGCTCGTCGCGTCCCGGCCAGCGCTCCGCCATCCGCTGGCCCAACTCGGTGAAGGTCATCGGCTTCTCGTCGAGCAGCCTGCGGCCCTCGGCGATCAGCTCGTCCTTGTCCAGGTCGGGGATGTTGCGGCCGTAGACGCTCGCGGTCGAGCGTTCGCTGACGATCTGCAGCAACGGCCGCAGCGCGAGGCTGTCGCGGGCGGTGACCAGGTGGATCGTCGACCGCATCAGCACCATCCGGACGACCTCGCGGTCGGCCAGCAGCTTCGACAGCGCGTGCGGGTCGAAGTCGTTCAGCCTGGTCCACAGGCCGTGGTACCAGCTGTGCGTCGTCTGCGCCTGCAGGCCCACCAGGTGCTCGATCGCGTCGAGCACGGGCATGTCGGAGCGCTCAAGGAGCATTTGGCGGGCCAGCGTGGCGCGGTTGAGTGCCCTGCTCGAGATCAATGCGGTCATAGCACGAACAGTATGGCCAATAACGGACAGGTCCTGGCCTCAATACGGAGCGACATGGTAGACACTGTCTACCTGAATCTGAGGTTACTAGGACGTGAATGAGATACCAACGCTTCGTCGCACTGGGTGACAGCTGCACCGAGGGCCTGGACGACCCGTACCCCGGCAACACCGTGTACCGCGGCTGGGCCGACCTGGCCGCCGAGCGGTTCGCGCAGGACGACACCGACTTCCGGTACGCCAACCTTGGCGTACGCGGCCGCAGGCTCGACCAGATCATCGCCGAGCAGATCCCAGCCGCCACCGAGCTGCGCCCCGACCTCGTCGCCCTCTTCGGCGGTGGCAACGACATCATGTCGGGTGGCTACTCCGAGCGGGTCATCGCCCGCCGGGTCGACGACGCGGTGCGGGCGCTGACGGAGCTGGCGCCGACAGTCGTCGTCTTCACGCTCAGCGACATCGCGCGGCGGATGCCGTTCGGCTGGCGGATGGCGCCGCGGATCGAGGCGCTCAACGCGGCCATCCGGGAGGCCGCTGTCAGCTACGGCGCGGTCCTCGTGGACCTGTGGCCCGACCTGGCCGCGCACGACTCGCGGTACTTCGGCCCGGACCGGCTGCACCTGTCCGAGGCGGGGCACCGGCGCCTGGCCGCGCATCTGCTGGCCAGCCTCGGCGTGCCGCACGAGCCCGCGTGGCTGGAGCCGCTGCCCGGCGTGCCGTCACCGCCGAGCATGACCGCCAACGTCCGCTGGGCCTACCAGCAGGTGTGGCCGTTGGTGCGTGGCCGGATCCGCAACCGCCTGATCGGCCGCCAGCCCGGCGACGGCGTGCTGCCCAAGCGCCCGCAGCTGCTCCCGGTGACCGAATGGCACACCGTCCCCGAGACGGCGTGACCCCGGTGGCCGACGGCACGCGCAAGCGGCTGATCGGCTGCGCGCTCGAGGTACTCGCCAGCGAAGGCGTCGACGCGGTGACGGTACGCAGGGTGGCCCGCGACGCCGGGATCTCCCACGGAGCCCCGCTGCGGCACTTCCCGAACCGCACCGCGTTGCTCACGGCCCTCGCGGCGACCGGCTACACGCGGCTGACCGAACGCCTCGGTTCGGTGCCGGACGGCGAACCCCACGAACGGCTGGCCGCCGCGTGCGAATCCTATGTGGACTTCGCCCGGGGCGGGCCCGCGCTGTTCGAGTTGATGTTCCGACCGGACATGACCGCGTTGGGCACAGCGGCCTTCGCGCGGTTCAGGACGTACGTGCCCGGTTCGGACCTGGTCGCGGCCTCCCTGTGGGCGGCGTTGCGTGGCCTGGCGCTACGCCCGGACGCCGCCGCGGTCCTCGCGGCAACCCTCGCCACCTACGCCAGTTAGTGTGCAACCAATGTGGCCTTCGTTGCGCGAAACGCTACGAAGGCCACATTGGTTGCTTCTCAGCCACCTCGGTGGACTTGGAAGGGCGAGAAGCTCTGGGCCACCGGCATCAGCTCGATCGAGTTGATGTTGACGTGCGGGGGCTGGATCGCCGCCCAGTGCACCGACTCGGCGACGTCCTCGGCCGTGAGCGGCTGCATGCCCGCGTACACCGCGTCGGCTTTGCCCTGGTCTCCGGAGAACCGGACAGTGGAGAACTCCGTCCCGCCGACCATGCCGGGGTCGACACACGTCACACGCACGCCGGTGCCGTGCAGGTCGCTGCGCAGGTTGAGGCTGAACTGCTGCACGAACGCCTTGGTCGCGCCGTAGACGTTGCCGCCGGGGTACGGGTAGGTGCCCGCGACCGAACCGATGTTGATCACGTGCCCGCGGCCGCGCTCGACCATCCCCGGCAGGACCGCACGGGTGCAGGTGGCCAGGCCCTTGCAGTTCGTGTCGATCATCCGGTCCCACTCGTCCTGCTCGGCTTGCTGCGCGTGCGCGATGCCCAACGCCAGACCGGCGTTGTTGACCAGCAGGTCGATGTCGGCGAACTCGGCGGGCAGCCCGGCCACGGCCGCGTAGACCGCCGCGCGGTCGGTCACGTCCAGCTCCAGCGGGAGCACCTGGTCGCCCAGGTCAGCCGCGAGCTCCTTGAGCTTGTCGACCCGCCGGGCCGTCGCGATCACGCGCGCGCCTTCCGTCGCGAACCGCCGGGTGATGGCCGCGCCGAACCCGGTGCTGGCCCCCGTCACGAACACGATCCTCTGCTTGCTCATGCCCACACCGTATTCAGCAGCCGCTCGAACGCCGCGTTGAACTCCGCGGGACGTTCGATGTTGGGCATGTGCGCGGCGCCTTCGATGATCGCGAGGTCGGCTCCCGGGATCAACGCCCGCATCCGTTCGGCTTCCTCGACCGGCGTGTACTCGTCCAACCGTCCCACCGCGACGAGCGTCGGCACGGTGATGCCTCGCAGCACGTCGGTGTAGTCGGGGCGCTCGGCCCGTCCGCGCAGTGCGGCTGCGGCCCCTTCCGGCGGGGCGTTCTTCATCATCCGCATGACGTGCTCGGAGTCGTTGCCCGCAGCCACCATCTTCCACTGCACTTCCTCGGCGTACGGGCCCATGCCCTCACGCGACAGCCGGTCGGCCATGTCGTTGCGCGCCCGCACGCCCTCAGGCGTTTCCGCGCCGGGGAAGGTGTCCGCCAGCAGCAGGCCGAGAACGCGTTCGGGGAACTGGCGGTAGAAGTCCATCACGATCTGCCCGCCCATGGACAGCCCGCCCAGCACGAACCGCTCGACGCCGAGCCGGTCGAGCAACTCCGCGATGTCGCGGGCGAAGACGTCCAGCGTCGTCTTGCCGGGCACCACCGTGCTGTCGCCGTAACCGCGCAGGTCGGGGAGGATCAGCCGGTGGCCGGGCGTGAACCGTTCGACCTGCGGCAGCCACATCGTGCGGTCGAACGGGTGACCGTGGACGAGCACGACCGGGTCGCCGGAACCGATGTCTTCATACGCGATAAGCACGGGTTTCACGCTAACCAGCCGACTTGCTCGGTGCAATAGAAAAATTGTACTCGGTGCAATATGGTGCAATCGTGGACGACTACCGGCAGATCGCCGACACCTACGCCGCCGCGATCGCGCAAGGCAGGCTCAAACCCGGCGACCGGCTCCCGCCGCAGCGCGAGTTCGCCCGTGCCCACAGCATCGCGAGTTCGACCGCCGCGCGGGTGTACGGGGAGCTCCGGCGGCGAGGCCTGGTCGTCGGCGAGACCGGGCGCGGCACGTTCGTCCGCGCGATCCCGCCTCCGGAGGCACCGGCGCTGACCGAACCGGCACGGGTCGCCGTCGACCTGGAGCTGAACTTCTCCGTGCTGCCAGGGCAAGCGGAGCTGCAGGCGGAAAGCCTGACGGGACTGCTGCGCGCCGACGTGCTGGAGACGTCGCTGCGGCCGACGAGCGTGACCGGCACTCCGCTGTTGCGCGACGCGGCGTCGAAGATGTTGGCGCGAGCGGGATGGGAGCCGGACCCGGCGGGCATCGTGTTCACCGGCAACGGCAGGCAGGCCATCGCGGTGGCGCTGGACATGCTGGTGCCCAACGGCGGCCGTCTCGGCGTCGAACCGCTGACCTACCCCGTCATCAAGGGCATCGCCGCCAGGCGCGGGATCACGTTGGTGCCGTTGCCGATGGACGAACACGGGCTCAACCCCACCCCGGCGGACCTTGACGGCGTGCACGCGGTCTACATGCAACCGACGCTGCACAACCCCCTCGGCGTCACGATGCCGAGAGCCCGCCGCGACGAACTCGCCGCCGTGCTCGACAAGGCCGACGTCCCCGCGATCGAGGACACCATCTACGGGTTCCTCGCCGAGGACCTCCCGCCAGTTGCGCCACAAAGGACAGTCGTGGTCGACAGCCTGTCCAAGCGGCTCTCGCCGGGGCTCACCGTAGGGTTCATCGCGCCCCCGCCCGCACTGGCCGAGCGCGCCGCCCGCGCGGCACGTGCCATGGGCGTCGGCGCACAGCACTTCGCCATGCAGGCCGCCGCCCGATGGCTCACCGACGGAGTGGTGGAGCGGATCTGCGCGGACAAGCGCGTCGATTCCCGGGTGCGTCAGCAGATCGCGCGTGCCAGCCTGCGGGTCGAGGGGGACCCGGGCGCCTACCACTGCTGGTGGCGGCTTCCCGGGCGCTGGACCGCGGAGGCGTTCGTGGCGGCTGCGGCGCGGCAGGGGATCGCGGTCGCCTCGGCCGCCGCGTTCGCTGTGCGCCAAGGGGATTCCCCGAACGCCGTGCGGCTGTCGCTGTCGGCGCCACCCTTGGAGACCTTGCGCGCCGCCATCGAGACGCTCGCGCGACTGGCTGCGGGCGACCCGTACGAGACGGTGGAGGTGTGAGCTGCCGGGGCCTGCTGGGACCCCGATCCATTTCGCAAACGCTCAGCGATCTCCCAGCCGGTTCACAGCCAGTACCGCGCCGGGACTGGTCTGGTGGGTGTCGTGAACCGAATAGCCCGCCCGGCCCCGATTCTTGCCTTCGCCGCCGTGATCGTGCTGACCTCGCTCGCCGTGCGGCTGGTGATGTTCCCGTTCGAATCACTCGACTACCGGGCGTTCGTCGCCCAGTGGTACGAGTTCATCTCGGCCAACGGCGGGTTTTCCGCGATGCGGTACCAGTTCGCCGACTACAACGTGCCGTACCTGTACCTCCTGGCGATTCTGACCTACCTGCCGGTTCCCGTGCTGGCCGGGGTCAAGGCGATCTCGGTGATCTTCGACGTCGTACTCGCGTATTACGTCTACAAACTGGTCGCGGTGAAATACCCGCGCGGCTGGTGGCCGTTCGTCGCCGCCGTCATGGTCAGCGTGCTTCCGACGGTCATGACGAACGGGGCGTTGTGGGCGCAGTGCGATGCGATCTACGCGGCATTCGGGATCGGCGGCGTGTACTACGCGGTGCGCTCACGGCCGTGGCTGGCGTGTGTGTTCTTCGGCCTCGCGCTGGCTTTCAAACTGCAGGTCGTGTTCCTGTTCCCGCTGCTGCTCGCGCTGGTTCTGCTGCGCAAGGTGCCGTGGCCGGGATTGCTGGTCGTCCCCGGTGTCGTGCTCCTGCTGGACGGCCCCGCGTTGCTCGCCGGGGCGGATCCGGGGCACTTGCTGTCGGTCTACACCGCCCAGGCGCAGAACTACACCGAACTGACCCTCAACGCGCCGAACGCGTACCAGTTCCTGAGCGTCACCACCGGCGAGGACCTGATCCGGACCGCCGGGGTGCTGCTCACGGGTCTGCTCGCACTGGTCGTGGTTTTCGGTTTGGTGGCGGCCAGGGCGCGGCTGACCGTGCCCAGGGTCGTGTTGCTGGCGGCGCTGTTCGCGATCCTGGTGCCGTTCTTCCTGCCGGCCATGCACGAGCGTTACTTCTACCTGGCCGACGTGCTGTCGGTGGTGGTCGCGTTCTACTTCCCGCGCAGGCTCTGGCCGGTGCCGTTGCTCGTGCAGTTCGCGTCCTTCTTGTCCTACACGCCTTTCCTGTTCGGCAAGGCGGGCGTCGACCTGCGCTGGCTCGCGGTGGCCATGCTGGCTGCGCTCGTCATGGTGGCCCGCGAGACGCTGCTGGAGATCCGGCGACCTCTGCCCGTCTAGAGCAGCGAGCTGGGGTCGGCGGGCACGTCGACCGCGTTCTCCCGCAGGGCCGCCAGCGGCACGACCTCCAACGCGCGTGCGTGCGTCGCGGCGAGCACCACCGGCGCCGCGACGCCGGCCTCATAGGACTGCAGCCACCGCGAAGCGCAGACACACCACCGGTCCCCCGGGCGCAGCCCGGGAAAACCCAGGTGCGGCCGCGGTGTCGCCAAGTCGTTGCCGATTTCCCGCTGGTGCTGCAGGAACTCGCCTGTCATCACCGCGCACACGGTGTGATTGCCCACGTCTTCCGGGCCGGTGTCGCAGCAGCCGTCTCGGTAGAAGCCGGTCACCGGGTCAGTGCCGCATTCCTCGAGGGCGCCGCCGAGTACGTTCCGGTCGTCGCTCATACCCCACAGGGTCGCACAGGAGGCCGATCATGCGGGAGAGACAGATCGTGTGTAAGTCTTCAGCGTGATGGCGTTGGCCGACTTCTCGATGCCGCCGAGCATCCTCTTGCGACCGGGCAGGTGCGGCAGCAGCCGCATGAACTGGTTGCGCAGCCAGATGCCCGCGCGGCTGCCCGGCACGAACCCGCTCGAGCCAGGTGGCCGCTTCTGGTTGCGTGTCACGTACTCGCTCATCTCGTTCTGGTACTGGGCGAACGCCTGCTCGTGACCGGCCGTGGACAGCTCACCCGCCAGGACGTAGGCGCCGACGATCGCCATGCTCGTGCCCATGCCGAGCGAGCCGCCGAACGCGGAGTCGCCGAGCAGCACCACGCGCCCGCGTGACCACCGCTGGACGCGGACCTCCGCGGCCCGGTCGAAGAACAGGTCGTCGGTGTCCCGCAGTTGCTCGAGCAGCCCGGGCAGCTCCCAGCCGACGCCGTCGAACATCTTGGCCAGCAGGGCTTTGGGGTCGCGCCGGGCGCCGGGGATCTCGGGCCCGGAGAACGCGAGCATGGCGCGGACCTCACCGCTGGTGCCCACGGGATACACGAGCGTGGCGCGGCGGGGCTCGCAGTACATCAGCTCCCAGCCGTCGAAGTCGATGTCCATCCGGGCGGGGAAGTACGACGTGTAGTACCCGAGGTCCCGCACGTCGGCCTCGAACAGCAGGTCGCGCACGCCTGAGCGGATGCCGTCCGCGCCGACCACGATGTCGAAGTCGCGCGTGCCCGACTTGCCGAACGTCACGGTGACACCGTTGCCGTGCTCGGTCAGCGCGGCGATGGTGTCACCGAAGACGAACTCGACCGACCCGGGCGCCAGCGCGTCGTGCAGGATCCGGACCAGGTCGCCACGCAGGATCTCGAGCTCGGCGACGATCCCGCCGGAGTCACCGAAGTCGTCGCCGCCCATCCTGGCGATCTGCCTGCCCTTGCCGTCGATGATCGCGATGCCGTGGGTGCCGGTGTGGGCGGCTCGGATCTGGTCCATCAGGCCCATCCGGGTGACGACGTCCCGCGCCGCGCCGCGGACGTCGATCGCTTGTCCGCCGGACCGCAGCGCGGTGGCGCGTTCCACGATCGTCACGCGGAAGCCGTGCTCGGTCAGCCAGTAGGCCAGTGAAAGGCCGGCGATGCCGGCGCCGGAGATCAGTGCAGTGCGCATAAGTACACCGTACAGATCGGCTCGTACGCTGTATAGCGAACTAGTGCGTTGGACGCTGTTAAGCTGGCTCTATCCGGCGGCTCACTAGTGCGGTGGAGGGGAAATGGCGGCTGAAGCGCCCTACCTGCGGATCGCGGCGGAGATCAAGGCGCGGATCGCGCGCGGGGACCTGCGGCCCGGCGACCGGGTCCCGTCGACGCGGGAGATCACGCGGCAGTGGGGCGTCGCGATGGCGACCGCCACCAAGGTGATCGCCGCTTTGCGTGACGACGGTGTCGTGGACACGAAACCAGGCGCGGGCACAGTCGTCCGGTCGGCCGCCACTGCCCGCAAGGAGGCCAAGGAACGCGACTTCGGCAGGGAGGCGGTGATCAGGGCCGCGATCGTGATCGCGGACGCGGAGGGCCTGCAGGCGGTCTCGATGCGCCGGATCGCGATGGACCTGGGGGTGGCGACCATGTCGCTGTACCGGCACGTGGCGAGCAAGGAGGACCTGGTCGTGGAGATGGCGGACGTGGCGTTCGCCGAGCAGCCGTTCCCCGAGCGGATACCCGGGGACTGGCGGACCGCCGTGGAGATCGCCGCACGTCTGATGTGGATGGTCTGCAGACGGCACCCCTGGGTCGCCGAGGCGATGTCGATGACACGCCCGCGTGTGTCGCCGAACCTGATCATGTACACCGAGTGGGTGCTCACCGTGCTGCGCCGGCACGGCCTGTCGATGCACGACATGATGTACACGCACCTGAGCGTGTTCGGGCACGTCCGTGGCCTCGCGCTGACCCTGCAGGACGAGACGCGGGCACGCCAGGACTCCGGGATCACCCACGACGAGTGGATAGGCAGCCAGGAGGAGGAACTCGGGCGGTTGCTGGTGACCGGCCGGTACCCGACGATGGCGGAGATCATCACCGACGAGTTCGACTACGACCTGGACAAGGTCTTCGAGTACGGGCTGCGCCTGCTGCTCGACGGGGTGGAACGGCGGTTGGGACGCCGCGAACTACACTGATCGGTCATCCCGTCGGCGACGTGCGCACCGAATCGATACGGGAGAATCGCCCCTGAGGTGACAGCCCTGGGTGACAGCGGCGGGGGACAGCGGCGGGAACAGCACAGAGGACGGAGCGGATGACGAGCCGGGCGCAGCGCAACAGGACGAATCCGGATCTCGGTGTGCTGGCCGGGCGACTGCTCTTCGCGGTGCAGAACGAGCTGTTCGCCGCGCTGGCCGCGAAGGGCTTCGACGACATCCTGCCGAGGCACGGCGCGGTGATGGCCTACATGGACGCGGAAGGCGTCCGCGCGACCGACCTGGCCCGCCTGTCCGGCCAGCACAAGCAGGTGATCGGGACACTCGTGGACGAGTTGGAGCGGCTGGGTTACGTCGAACGGCACCCCGACCCCGCCGATCGCCGCGCGAAACTGGTCTGCCCGACCGAGCGCGGGCTCGACCAGATGCGAGCCGCCGACAAGATCATGAACACCCTGCAGGAGCGGCACGCCCGCAGGCTGGGCCGAGACGCCTTCACCCAGTTCAAGGCCGCTTTCATGGACGTGGTCGAGCATCAGCGCAAGGCGGTCGCGAAGAAGTCGTGAGGCTGCGACCCGGCTTTCGGCGTCGCCGGGACCGCGGCGGTTCGCCCGCGTTGCCGAAGCCCCGCTGCGGACGACAGGCATCCAGTGCGGCGGTTCCTCCCCCGCGGTGAGCATTCGCACGTCGGCGGTTCGGCGCAATGTTGTGTCCGGCAGACAGCGGTAAGCCGTTGTGTTGTCGGGATTGGTCACAACGGCATCGCGGCCAGTGCCCCTGTGGTGCGGCAAACTGTGCCCGCGGGAGGTGGTGCGACTCCTCCATGGCGAGACCGGCGGTTTCCGCGCGCCCGTCGCGGTGGTTGCTTCGACGGTGCCGGGGACCGCTGATTCCTCCTGGGCGCGCTTCGCAATCGTTCTCACGGGTATGACCAGCAGTAGGGCCTTGACGGCCATCAGATCTAGAGGCATCGTGAATGAGAACGATTGCACACTTCAGGAGCGAGGTAGTGATGGCGGCCTTTCCCGCGGACCGTCCCCGGATCGGCTGGATCGGCTGCGGCCGGATGGGTGCCGCGCTGGCCCGGCGTTTGCTGAAAGCCGGTTACGACGTGATGGCCTACAACCGGACCCGGGCCAAGGCCGCGGCCCTTGTCCCGCATGGGGCGAGCGTGGCGGACCGGCCGGCCGACCTCGCCGACCGGGACGTCGTGTTCACGATGGTGGCCGCGTCGGTCGACCTCGAAGAGGTCACCGCGGGCAAGGGTGGCGTGCTGACCAACCCGGACTTCGCGCCGAAGGTCCTCATCGACTCGTCGACGGTGTCCGGGGAAGCGTCCGCGGGTGTCCGCGTGGTCGCCCTCAAGCGGGGCACGGAGTTTCTCGCTGCCCCGGTGAGCGGGAACCCGAAGGTGGTCGACGCGGGCCGCGTGACGCTGGCGGTGTCCGGGCCGCGGCCGGTGTTCGACCAGGTCCAGCCGGTGCTGGCCGCACTCGGGCGTGGCGTGACGTACGTCGGCGACGACGAGGTCGCCCGGCTGGTCAAGATCTGCCACAACGTGTTCCTCGGCGTGGTCATCCAGTCGATGGCCGAGATCACCGTTCTGGCCGAGAAGGGCGGGGTGAGCCGGGCGGCGTTCCTGGAGTTCCTCAACCAGTCGGTGATGGGCTCGGCGTTCAGCCAGTACAAGACACCGGCGCTCGTCCGGCTCGACTTCACCCCCACGTTCACCATGCCGTTGCTGCGCAAGGACTTCGATCTCGGTTTGCAGGCCGCGCGGGCACTGGAGGCGCCGATGCCGCTCGCGTCGACCGCCGCGCAGATCATCGCGTCCGCCGTCGGCACCGGGCACGTCGATGAGGACTTCGCCGCGTTGATCCTCGACCAGGCGCGGCGGGCGGGCTGGGCGCTGGAACCGGAGGACTCGGACCTGACCGACGGGCTGCCCGCCGACGACGAAGGGTAGCTCCGGTTTCCCCGGCGGACACGGAGCTTCCACGCCGGACACAGTGGACTCTGCCCGGCGTGCGCCGATCGTCCGGGCGGGTGGCCGCGGCGCGGCGGGCGACCACGCGCAGTCGGGACCGTTGCGGTGTCCTGGTGATTTCTTCGGCGAGAGCGGTAGGTAGCCACACAGTTACCGCTAGGGTGGCCGCCGTGGAAAAACCACCGACCATCAAGGATGTCGCCAGCCTGGCCAAGGTGCACGCGGCAACAGCCAGTCGTGCCCTCAATCCCCAGACCAGGGGAAAGGTCAGTACCCGGACGGCCAACCGCGTGCTCGAAGCGGCGAAGTCCCTTGGCTACGCGCCGAATTCGGCGGCGCGGATGCTGCGGACCAAGACGTCGTCGGTCGCCGGGGTGATCATTCCCGACCTGAAGAATCCTGTCTTTCCTCCGATCGTCCGAGGAATCGAGGACGGCCTGCGGGAAGCGGGCTACATGGCGCTGATGGGCAACACCGACGGCGACGCCGAGCGTGAACACGAACTGCTGCTGGCGATGCGCGGCAGGCAGACCGACGGCTTCATCCTGGCCACCGGCCGCCGTGAGGACCCGTCACCGGCCGACCACGTGCCGACCGTGCTGGTCAACCGCCGCACGGACGCGGGCGACATCCCGTCGGTGACCAACGACAACAACGCGGGTGTCCACTCCGCGGTGCGGCTGTTGGCCTCGCTCGGGCACACCAGGATCGGCCACGTCGCCGGGCCGAAGGAACTGTCCACGGGCTGGGAGCGCTACCGCGCGTTCGTCGACGCCATGGCCGCCCACAGCTTGGATGTCGATCCCGGGCGGGTCACGTTCGCCACCGCTTTCACCGAGGAAGCCGGGTATGTCGCGGCCCTGCGGCTGCAGCCGGACGTGACCGCGATCATCGCGGGCAACGACCTGATCGCATTGGGGTGCTACTCCGCTTTGGAGGAGCGGGGTTTGTCGTGTCCACAGGACGTGTCGGTGGTCGGGTTCAACGACATGCCGTTCGCCGACCGGCAGCGCCCCGGCCTGACGACGGTGCGGATCCCCCACTACGAAATGGGTTTCGAGGCGGCGCGGCTGCTGCTCGAACGGATCGCCAACCCGGCCACTCCGGCCAAACGCGTGATCCTGCCGGTCGAACTGGTTCGCCGCGGTTCGGTCGCGCCGCTGTGTTAGCCGGCCAGACCGATCCAACCGGTCACAGTGGAACGTCAGAAGTCGCTCGCGATCAGGTCGAGCAACGTCCGCAACGCCCGGCTGGGTGGTTTGCCCGCCGCGGTCACCATCGTCATCGGCCAGGTCATGCCGTCCGACAGGGGCACGCGGACCACGCCGGTCCCGATCGGCATCCCAGGATCCGGGATGACCGCGATACCCAGCCCGGCCCGGATGTACGAGGAAACCGCGAGCAAGTCGGCGACCTCGACCCCGACGCGCCGCGGTGAACCCAGCGCGACGTAGGCGCGGTCGATCGCGACCCGGTTGCCGAACCCGGACGGCGTGTCCACGAAGGACTCGTGCGCCAGGTCGGCCAGTGCCACACCGGCACGCCCGGCCAGCGGGTGGTCGTGCGGCAGCAGCACCGTGTACGGCCAATTGGCCAGCGGTCTGACGGTCAGCCCGGCCAGGTCGGACTCAGGCAGGCCGAGCAGCGCCAGGTCCAGCCTGCCGGTGCGGACGTCGTCGGCCATCCCGCTCGACCCCGTCGCCGAGACGGTGACGTGGATGTCGACGAGGGGATAGTGCCGGTGGAACGACCCGAGCAGCTCCGGCAGGTCGAACACCGTGATGTTGGTCATCGTGCCGACCCTGATGGTGCCGCGCAGCCCCGCTGACGCCTCCTGCGCCGCGGCCATAGCCCGGTCGACGGCCTCCAGTGCGGCCTTGGCCTCCGGCAGGAACGCCGCGCCCGCCGCGGACAGCGTGACGCGCCGAGTGGACCGGTCGAACAACTTCGTGCCCAGCTCGGCCTCCAGTGCCTTGATCGCGGCGGACACCGTGGACTGCACCGCGTGGAGGCGTTGTGCCGCACGGGTGAAGCTGAGTTCCTCGGCGACCGTGACGAACGTTTCCAGCTGCCGGGTCTCCATGCGCCCAATTATCGTCGAAGCCGATAAATCGCGCCAGGATCTTTCGTTGGACTTGATGGATGGCTGGAGTCAACGTGGAGATATGACTCTCACTGCTGCCGCACGCCCGGCCGCGCCCACCTGGCGCGTCAGCCACGGTGGCGGATTCTGGGTGATCGCGGCCGCGTTCACGATCGCGCTCGCCTTCTCCACCGTGCCGACCCCGCTGTACGGCATCTACCAGCACCGTGACGGCTTCCCGACCTGGGTGATCACCGTCATCTACGCCATGTACGCGGTGGGCGTCGTGGCGAGTCTGTACCTCGTCGGCCACGTCAGCGACTGGTTCGGCCGCCGCCGGGTGATCCTGGCGGCCACGCTCGTCGAGGCAGTCTCCGCGTTGATCTTCGTCGTCTGGCCGGACCTAACGGGCCTGATCATCGCGAGGCTGATCGGCGGTGCGGGGATCGGCGCGATGGTCGCGTCGGCCACGGCACACCTGTCCGAGTTGCGCACGATCGCCCGCCCGGACGGCGACCCGGCGCGGTCCGGACTGATCTCGACGGTGGTCAACGCCGGTGGCCTGGCGATCGGCCCGCTGGTGGGCGGGCTGCTGGTGCGGTTCGTCGACTCGCCGCTGACCACCCCGTACCTGATCTTCCTGGGGCTGCTGCTGCTCAGCGCGCTGGCGATCAGCCTGGTGCCGGAGACGGTCGAGCGCGCGGAAGAGCGCCCGGCCTACCGCCCGCAGGCGATGTCGTTGCCGAAGGACGCATTGCCGAGGTTCTTCGGCGCCGCGACCGGGGCGTTCGCCGCGTTCGCCTTGATGGGCCTGTTCACCGCGCTGGCGCCGACGTTGCTCACGCTGGTCTTCGGGCAGCCGTCGAAACTGCTCGGCGGCATCGCCACGTTCGCGCTGATGGGCGCGGCGGCGGCCGCGCAGGTGGTGTTCACCCGGGTGACCACCCGCCCACAGCTCAAGATCGGCTTCGCGTCGATGGCGGCAGGACTGGTCGTGGTCTCGGTCAGCGTGCTGACGGTCAGCATTGTGCTGTTCTTCGTCGGCGCGGTGATCGGCGGTGCAGGGACTGGTCTGGTGTTCCGTTCGTCGGTTGCCACGGCGGCCGCGTTGGCCGAACCCGCTGTCCGGGGTGAGGTTCTGGCCGCCCTGTTCCTCGGTGCGTACGCGGGGTTGTCGATACCCGTACTGGCCATCGGAGTCGCGTTGATCTGGCTGCCAAGCCCGACCGCCGTGGTGTTGTTCTCGGCGCTGGATCTGGTTCTGCTCGGCTGGGCCGCGCGGCGCACGCTGGCCCGTTAGGTCGGCCGGTGGCCGGTAGCGCGCCGGCGCGAGATTGCTCGCGGGTAGCGCGGGGTTTGCGGCCCTGCGCGCCAGCGCAGAGCAGGCGGCGTGCGCGCTAGCGCAGAGTGGGGCTTCGGGGGTGTCTCCTGCCCGTCGGCCTGGGCGAAGCCAACCACGGGCTGTCAAGAGGTCGGCCTACCCCAAGAGCCCCAGCGACAGCCATACCGATCCTCTTGACTGCCCGTGGTTCCCTGGGGCAGGTCGACGGGCAGGGGACGCCCGCGCCCTGAAACCCCGGGT
>NZ_MTQO01000030.1 GCF_001984155.1 Actinosynnema sp. ALI-1.44 | reverse complement strand
TGGGTGCGCGGTGGTGGCACAGCGGTGCGAAGTGGATCATTCGGTCCCCTACGCCGAGGGTGGCGTGACCGGAGTGGGGAACGTCGCCATGCTGTGTAAACGGCACAACCTGATGCGGCAGCGCACTACCTGGCGGATCGATCAGGTGATGCCCGGGGTGCTGGCATTCACCACTCCCGGGCGAAGGACTGTGCTTACCACGCCCGTTGGGTATGATGTCCCGCCGTTTTAGCTGCTTGTCAGCGTTGACCACGGTTGAGTTACGGTCTGCCTACTTATGGCCTGCTTGTCGCCGGGGCTGGTTTTAACGGATAATGTCTGATTGCTTTGCGCTGTTGGTTGCGTTGGAGTGCGGTTTCCGGCCAGGGGTTCGGTTTCCGGCGCTGGGTGCACTGTGTTGGTTACGTACCAGCCCGTTGTGTGGTGGCATAGAGCGTGTTCCTGAACTGATCTTGGGTGGGCGTGTCGGGCCCGGTAGATGGAGTTCCGTTGTTATCGTGCCGTATCGCCTCGGGGAAGGCTGTCCCGGATCGGGTATGTTGCCGGTTTGCCGGGTCGGCTTCTGTCAGTCGCTCAACGCGTCTCTAAGTTGGCGGCTCGAGGCTAGTTGATTCCTGGGTTTGCTCGCCCTCACGCAGGAACTTCAGTGCTGCCACCGGGTCGCCCAGCAGATCGCTGTTCTTCTCCAGCGCAGCGGCTTGCATCTCGCTGATCGTCCAGACGACAAGATCGCCCTGTGTCTTGATCGCGATGATCGACCCGATGCGTATGACGGCGTTCTGCTGCTCCTTCATGGCGGCGAGGAGCATGGCGACCGACTCGGCCTTCGCTTTGTCGATCTCCGCGCGGCGCTTGCCGAGGTACTCCAGATGGATGGCCTCCTCCACCTTGGCCAGACGCCCACGCACAGACCTCGACCCGATGACCTCTCGGCACTGCGCCCAGAAGCGCTGGAACCAAGAGCCCCGAACCGGGGGTTCTTCCACAGCGCTGGTCAGACCGAACTCCCGCAGCACCGCAGACACCGCGTCCTTGAGCTCCGAACCGTTGTCAGCATCGGTGTAGACCGACACCGGTGCCCAGAACCCCGAGCGCACCATCGAATTCGCGAAGTCGTCGAAGCTATCAGCCATCCGCATCCGCGGCGCCAGGGCCGCGTGGACGGCGAGCACGAGCGAGTGCAGGTCGGGTCTGACGGTGTCGAAGAGCTCGCGGTTTACCCCGGCGGAGATCATCCGCGCAAGGTGCTCGGAGTCCTCCGAAGACCACCGAAGGGCGACGTACCGCCAGTGACGGATCGCGTGGACATTCTCCAGCAGTACCAGGTACGCGAAGACGAGCAGGCAGAAGGCCCCGGAAAAGATGCTCAGCCAACTGAGCCTGCCAACCCCCGTACCAGCCAGCACCACGCCACCCAACAGCAGCAGAGGCCCCACCACGGCGGGAGACCACACCGACAGGCCCTTGGCGACCACCGGGATCTGACGGCCACCCGCGATCAACCGGTTGCCGACAATCGCCAGCGCCGTAGTCAATACGCCAATACCGAAGAAGATCCAGCTCGCCGTGTCGGAGGCAACCCAATCCACAACCGTCACGGCAGGTGACTGTACGCGCACGGGATGATCATCCATACGCAGAATCCGGCGCCTTGGACTGACAGCGGGATGTCGTCGCCTTCCTCAAGTTTCGTCCCGCGGCTGGTCGGAAACTCACGACACCTTAAGAGGCGGCATGTCCGATCGCGAAGCCGCCCGACCGCGCCACGCTCGACCTCTCCGTCGGGCAGCTCCCAGCGCCGCAGCGCGTGGTCCCTTCTTGGCCACAGATTCCCTCGAAGAACGAATCGAGTTCGGTATCGCGAAGCCCCCGTCACGCCCGACACCTTTCGCCTGACTCACCACCGTGACAGCTCTTTCCGGGGACCGGTCCCGGGTGTGCGACCCAGGCTTGACTCGACAGAATTTCGGTCGGCTGAATGTGACTTACAAACAAGGACAACCTCTGGTGCACACGTTCCCACAACGGATCGGAAGCATTGTTTCTCACATGAGGGGAACAGATGATGATCCGATCGACCGGGACGCTGCCCCAGGGTGATCGCGGCCAAGTTCGTAGTGTGACGGATAAACCTGGCCCGCCTGAGCGACAAGTGCACGAGCCATACCGATTGGCTCGCATCCTCTCCGGTACCACTCCGCCGTAACGGTATTGTCGACTTCGTCGATGCCCGACCAGGGGGCCGGTTCGAGGCGCTCTGACGCAGCGGATCCGGTGGGCGAGCAGTGCGACGTGCGATCTTGGCAGGCTTTTGACCTGCGACTAAGCATGGAGTTAGCCCATTCGGGCGCAACAGGTCAAGGAGCTTGACTTCTTTTGGGGCTTTGGGTAGTTTTCGTCCACAGAGGGCACCCTCCGGGGGGCGGTGTCCACATTGTTCCTCGCCAGAATCGATGGGAATTCGATCAAGTCCTTGGTCGCGGTGGCCGATCCAGTTCTGGCGAGGGGGTAGGGGGATGAGTAGTTACCTGACGGCTGGTAGCGCAGTCAGCAGTCCATGGGGGATCTAGCGCTGCGGTCGCACAGCCGTCGGTGACGAACGCTGTTCCGGAGACGACTCTCCGCTCATTTCGGTGCATTTTCCCTGGCGATGATCGCGCGTGCGATCAATCGCGCGCGGATATGCCCGAGGTGGCCGGGCCGTTGCCGCACGGGCTTTGCCATGCCCTTTTCGACTTTTGCGCGCTCTGTTCCATTGGAGTGAATGTGAGTTCAGCTGAAGTGACCACGGATTCCGACGCGGTCCGGTCCCCGGACCAGGTGCGGACCTGGCTACACCGCATCGTCGCCGACCTGGTGGGTCACCGGGTCGAGGAGATCGACACCGGCACCCAGTTCGCCCGGCTCGGCCTCGACTCGCTGCGAGCGACCCAGCTCATCACCATCCTGTCCCGGAAGTGGGATCGGCCGGTGCCGACCGCGGCGCTGTGGGCCCATCCGACGATCGACGCGCTCACCGAACACCTGATGTCGCCCGTCGCCAAGCCGGTCGCCGCATCCGCGGCTGCCCAGGTCGACGAACCGATCGCGGTCGTGGGCATGGCATGCCGGTTCCCTGGCGCGGAGAACTCCGGCGAACTGTGGGACATGCTGCGTGCCGGTGTGGACGCGGTGCGCACCGTGCCCACGGACCGCTGGGACGCGGCGGACTACGCGGATCGGTGGCCCGAGACGGCGATGGCCACCGACCAGGCGGGTTTTCTCGACCAGCCGATCGACGGGTTCGACCCGCTGTTCTTCGAGATCTCGCCGCGCGAAGCACCGGAGATCGATCCGCAGCAACGGCTGTTCCTCGAGGTCGCCTGGGAGGCGCTGGAGGACGCGGGCATCGACGGCCGCGCGCTGGAAGGCAGCCGGACAGGGGTGTTCGCGGGTGCCATCTGGCACGACTACTCGGACCTCGCGCACGCCGGCTTGGCCCGCATGACCAGCCATTCCGCGACCGGCCGTGCGGTCAACATGATCGCCAACCGACTGTCCTACGTGCTCGGTCTGCGCGGTCCGAGCGTAGTGGTCGACACAGCGTGCTCGGCGTCCTTGTTCGCCATCCACACCGCCTGCCAGAGCTTGTGGCTCAACGAGTCGACGATGGCCATCGCAGGGGGCGTCAACCTGTTGCTGGACCCCACCACGAGCGTCGGGCTGACCAGGTTCGGCGGCCTGTCCCCGGACGGGCGCTGCAAATCGTTCGACGCGGCCGCCGACGGCTACGGCCGAGGCGAAGGCTGCGGCGTGGTCGTGCTCAAGCGACTCTCTCGTGCGCTCGCCGACGGTGACGACGTCTGGTGTGTCATCGCGGGCTCGGCGGCCAACAACGACGGCCTGAGCAACGGCCTTACCGCGCCGAACCCGGTGGCCCAGGAAGAGGTGCTGCGCGACGCCTACGCACGGGCCGGTGTCCTGCCCGCGGACGTGCACTACGTCGAGACCCACGGCACTGGCACCCAGTTGGGCGACCCGATCGAGGCGTCCGCGCTGGGAGCGGTCCTCGGCGCGGGCCGTTCGGCCGACTCGCCATTGGTCATCGGTTCGGTCAAGACGAATCTCGGTCACCTCGAGGGCGCGGCGGGCGTGGCGGGCTTCATCAAAGCCGCGCTGTGCCTGCGTCACGGCGAGATCCCGCCGAACCTGCACTTCCACAACCCCAACCCGCACATCGATTTCGCCGAACTCGGCCTCCGGGTGCCTGTCGAGCGCGAACTGTGGCCGGAGGGACGCGCGGCACTGGCCGGAGTGAGCTCCTTCGGTTGGGGTGGAACCAATGTGCACGTCGTGTTGCGCGGTGTGCCCCGGTCCACGCCGTTGCCGCGGCCGGAGCCGACAGTGGTGGACGCCCGGCCTTCAGTGGCGTTCGTCTTCTCCCCACATGGGCAGCAGTGGACGGGCATGGCGCGCTCGCTGTACCGCGACGAGCCGGTGTTCCGCGCGGCCGTGCGCGACTGCGACGCGGCCCTGCGCCCGCACCTGGGCTGGTCGGTCGTCGACAGGCTCTTCACCGCCGACGACGGTCGCGTGGACGCTGTCGACGTCGCCCAGCCGATGTCGTTCGCCGTGCAGATCGGTCTGGCCGCATGGCTCGGCACGGTCGGTGTCCGGCCCGCCGCGGTCGTCGGCGCCTGCTTCTCCGAAATCACCGCCGCAGTCGTCTCGGGGATGCTCGACCTCACCGACGGCGCGCGCCTGGTGCACCTCTACAGCCGTGCGCAGGCCGCGGTCGCGGGCGGTGGCATGCTCGTCGCCGAGCAGACACCGGTGGAACTGGCCGAGTTCACCGGGTCCGGCCTGGTCGTGGCGGCCGAGTACGGTCCGCGTTCCACCGCTCTCGCAGGCGACGTGGACGCGCTGCGGGCGGTCCGAGCCGAGCTGCGGGCGCGCGGTGTGCTCTGCGGCATGGTCCGCATCGACGTGGCCGTGCACAGCCCCGCCCTTGAGCCCGCTCTGCCCGACTTCCGTGCTCGTGGCGCAGATGTCACCGCGCGCCCTGGCCGTGTGCCGATGATGTCGGCGGTCACCGCTGAACCCGTCGACTGGCGCGCTCTCGGCGTCGACTACTTCGCCGACGGGCTGCGCCGCCCGGTACGACTCGCCGACGCGGCGGCGCGGTTGGCAGGCCAGCACGACATCCTGCTGGAGGTCGGCGCGCACCCGGTGCTGGCCTCGGCGCTGCGGCAGGTCACCAAGGCCGTCGGCCGAGGCAGGGTGATCACCACGATGTGCCGGGGTGACGACGACCGTGCCGGGCTCGTCAGCGCCCTCGCGGAACTCGCTGACCTCGGTACAGGCGATGCGCGGGAACCAGCCGCCGAGTTGGTCACCCTGTCCGCGCGCACCCCAGGTGCGTTACGCGCTCTCGCCGGTCGCGTCGGCGCCGGACTGTCCCCGACTGCTGACCTTGCCGACATCGCCGACGCCGCCGCCCGGCGCACCGAGCAGCCGTACCGGCTCGCCACCGTCGCGTGCTCAGCGGCCGAAGTGGCCGAAACGCTGGCAGGTTACTCCCGGGGTGAGGACCCGTCCGCGGTCCACGTGCCGGACGCGGCGGCGTTGACCCGTCCCAAGACGGTCTTCGTGTTCCCGGGACAGGGTCCTCAGTGGGTCGGCATGGGGCGTGAGTTGCTGCGCACCGAACCCGCGTTCCACGACGCCATCCGTGAGATCGATGCCGCCATCGCGGACCAGGCGGGCTGGTCGGTCGTGGCTGAGCTGGCGGCAGCCGAGGACGAGTCCCGGCTGGACCGCATCGATGTCGTGCAACCGACGCTGTTCGCCATGGCCGTCGCTCTGGCGGCGCTGTGGAGGTCCTGGGGAACGGTGCCTGACGCTGTCGTCGGGCACAGCATGGGCGAGGTGGCCGCGGCGCACGTGGCGGGTGTGCTGAGCCTCGAGGACGCGGTCCGGGTCATCTGCGGGCGCAGCGCATTGCTGCGCCGGGTCAGTGGCCAGGGCGCGATGCTCGCCTGTGAACTGCCCCTCGACGAGGCGCACAGTGTGGTTGACGGCCGCGAGCACGCGGTTTCCGTCGCGGTCAACAACAGTCCACGTGCGACAGTCCTCTCCGGAGATCCGGGCGCACTGGCCGAGATCGCCGCGGATCTGGACCTGCTCGGGGTTTTCCACCGCTGGGTCAAGGTCGACGTCGCCTCGCACAGCCCGCAGATGGATCCGCTGCGGGCCGACCTGTTCGACCTCCTGGCCGACCTGAAACCCCGGCAGGCCGAGGTCCCCCTGCACTCCACGGTGACCGGCCGGGTCATGGCGGGACCGGACATGGACGCCGCCTACTGGGTCAGCAACCTGCGTGAACCCGTGCTGTTCGCCGACCGGGTCGCGGGCCTGATCGACGAGGGCGCCGCCGCGTTCGTCGAGATGAGCCCCCATCCGGTCCTGTTGCCCGCGATCGGACAGGTGGCTGGCGACGTCACCGCGGTTGCCTCGCTGCGCAGGCACGAACCCGAACGCGAGACGATGCTCGATTCCCTCGCACGGTTGTGGGTGCTGGGCTCCCCCACCACCGATCGTGTCCGCACGCCGGGCAGGCGCGGACTGCGGCTGCCCGCGTATCCGTGGCAGCGGGAGCGGTACTGGCTCGACCACCTCGACACCAGCCCGGGGCAGCGGACGCGCGGCGCCGGTGATCCCGTGCCAGGTGACCGGCTGGAGTCGTTCGCCGAGCAGGCAACTCCCGGCAGGCAGGCACGGCCCGCGGTCGTCACCGAAACCGAATCCTCCAGGGAAACACTGGCCGCTCTGGACAACCCCGTGGAGCGGCGAGCCGCAGCCGAGCGGATGGTCCTCGAATGCGTGGCCGGGGTCGCACGGGTGGATGTCGCCCGGATCGACCTGGACAGTCCGCTGCGGTCGCTCGGGATCGACTCGATCATGTCGCTGGAACTGCGCGACCGGCTGGAGAAGCGGTTCGCCACGCGGTTGTCGGCGACGGTGATCTGGAACTACCCCACGACCCGGGAACTGGCTCCGTTCCTGCTGGAGCGGATAGGTGTCCCGCTGCACCAGGCAGGTGCCGTCGCCGCCCCCGGTCCGGCCGCTGCCGACGCCGGTGACCTGGCTTCCGCGGAGCAACTCGACCGCGAACTCGCCGACCTGTACCGACGCTTGGAGACCATCAGCCATGACAGGTGAAACGGGAGCCCCGCATGCCAGGGCGCTCGCGGCGATCAGGGATCTGCGGGCCAAGGTCGACACGCTGGAGAACGCGATACGGGAACCGGTGGCCGTCGTCGGGATCGGATGCCGGTTGCCGGGCGGGGTCGACTCACCGGACTCCTTCTGGGACCTGCTCGAGCACGGCCGCGACGCGGTGTCGGAGATCCCGGCCACGCGCTGGGACGTCGACGAGTTCTACCACCCCGATCCGTCGTTGCCCGGCCGGATGACCCTGCGGCACGGTGCTTTTCTCGACGACGCCGACGGGTTCGACCCCTATTTCTTCGGTATCTCCCCGCGCGAGGCGGAACGGATGGACCCGCAGCAGCGGCTGTTCCTCGAAGTCGCCTGGGAGGCGCTGGAGGACGCTGGCCGCACCATGGCGGACCTGCGCGGCAGCACGACCGGCGTGTTCGTCGGCACCAACTGTTCGGACTACCTGCAGATGCAGCTCGCCGACGCGCGCGACATCGACACGTACACCATCATGGGCGGGCTGCACTGCGCCATTCCCAACCGCCTGTCCTACCTGCTGGATCTACGCGGCCCGAGCCTCAGCCTGGACACGGCGTGCTCGTCGTCGCTGGTCGCGGTGCACCTCGCCGTGCAAAGCCTGCGTACCCGCGAGTGCGACACCGCGGTCGTGGGTGGTCTGAACCTCATTCTCTCACCGGTGTCCGCTATGGCGCACAGCAAGGGCCTGCCGCTGGCTCCGGACGGCCGCTGCAAGACCTTCGACGCTCGTGCCGACGGTTATGTCCGCGCCGAGGGAGTGACCGCTGTAGTCCTCAAGCGACTATCTGATGTGGATATTGAGACGGACAGGGTCTGGGCGGTGCTCAAGGGGTCGGCGGTGAACCAGGACGGGCTGACCAACGGCCTCGCCGCACCCAACGGCCGGGCGCAGCTGGCGGTCATCCGGAGCGCGCTCGACCGCGCCCGGCTCGACCCCTCGCAGATCACCATGGTCGAGGCGCACGGCACCGGCACCTCGCTCGGTGACCCGATCGAGGTCGAGACCCTCAACGAGGTCTACGGCAGGCCGGGCGGCGAGCCGTGCGCACTCGGCTCGGTGAAGACCAACCTCGGGCACGTCGAGGCGGGCGCGGGCCTGGTCGGTCTGATCAAGGCGGTGCTGTGCCTGCACCACCGGCGGATCGCGCCCAACCTCCACTTCGAGTCGCTCAACCCGCACATCGACCTGACCGGCAGCCGCCTTGCCGTGCCGACCGAGGCCAGGGACTGGGACGTGGCTGACGAGCGGCGGCACGCCGCGGTCAGTTCCTTCGGCGCGGGCGGCACCAACGCCCACGTCGTACTGGGCCCGGCGCCTGTGCCGGGCAGTGGCCTTCCGGTCGACGCCGGGCCTTGGCTGATTCCCTTCTCCGCCAAGACGACCGAAGCACGCACCGCGCTGGCGAAGGCCTATCGCGACCATCTCCGATCACCACGCGGGCGGGCGCATGCCCTGCGCGACATCGCCTTCACCGCCGCACATCGCCGTACACACCACGAGCACCGGGGTGTTGTGCTGGCGGACAGCCACGACGAGGCCGCCGACCGGCTCGACGCGTGGCTCGCGGGCGAGGAGGTTCCCGCCGTGGCCGCGGGCTCGACCACGGGCTCGCCCGACCACGGCGTGGTGTTCGTCTTCCCCGGCCAAGGCGCGCAGCGCCCGGGCATGGGGCGTGAGCTGATGCAGCGGTGTGCTGTGTTTCGGGCCGCTGTCGAGGAATGCGACGACGCCATGCGCGCCTACCTTGGTCACTCGGTCATGGAACGCGTGCTGGATCCCGCTGACGGCGGGTCTGACCGGATCGATCTGGTGCAGCCCGCGTTGTTCGCCATCGGTGTCGGCTTGGCCGCCCGCTGGCGGTCACTGGGTGTCGAGCCGGCCGCGGTGGTTGGGCACAGCATGGGCGAGGTCGCCGCAGCGCACGTGGCGGGTGCGTTGTCACTCGACGACGCGGTACGAGTCATCTGCGGGCGCAGCAGACTCCTGCGTGCGGTCAGCGGCCAGGGGTCGATGTTGATGGTGGCGTTGCCCCGGGAGGAGGCGGACGGGCTGCTCGACGGCCTGCGCGCCCACGTGGCCGTGGCGGTGTGCAACAGTCCTACCTCGACAGTTCTCTCCGGTGACGCGGACGTCCTCGCCGAACTCGCCGCGTCCCTGCGCGACCGCAACGTGTTCTGCAAGCCGGTCAAGGTCGACGTGGCCTCGCACAGCCCGCAGATGGACCCGCTGTGCCCCGACCTGCTGACCGAACTGGCGGGGATCACGCCGAAGGCGGCGACCATCCCGATCCATTCGACGGTCACCGGGAAGGTCTGCGACGGCACGGAACTCGATGCCGGGTACTGGGTCCGCAACCTGCGTGAACCGGTGCTGTTCTGGGACGTGGTGGTCGAGCTGATGGGGCTCGGCAACGGCGTCTTCGTGGAGCTGAGCCCGCACCCGCTCCTGCTGTCCGCCGTCGAGCAGGGATTCGAGGTGACGGGTCGTCAAGGACTGTTGCTGCCGTCGATGCGCCGCGACGAGCCGGAGACGTTGGCGACCCAGGTCGGACTGGGCGCCCTGCACACGCGCGGCATCGCGGTCAACGGGCCGTCGCCGTTCCCCGTCGGCGGACGCGCCGTCGCGCTGCCGACCTACCCGTGGAAACACGAGCGTTTCTGGTTCCGCGACGACCACCAGGTGAAAGCCGGGTCCACAGTGACCACGGCGACCGTCCCGGCGCCGAGCCACCGATCCGAACCTGACAGGAAACTGCCCGCCGACCCCGTGGAGCGCCGCGCGGCGGTGTTCGAGTGCGTGGTGGCCGCCGTGGCAGCGGTGTTGCGGCTGGACCGCGGGCGCGTCGACCCGGGCAGCGGCTTCTTCCAGCTCGGCATGGACTCGCTGCTCGCCGCCCAGGTGCGGACCCGGCTCGAGGCTGAGTTCGGCAGCAGGCTGCCCGCCACCGTCATGTTCGAGAACCCCACCGTCGATGCGCTGACCGATCACCTCGTCGGCCTGCTGAAGCCCCATGCGGACGTGGTGGGGCAAGCCCCGGTCGAGCCCCGGCTGGCGAGTCCTGCGACCACAGCCGTGGGGAATCTGTCCGAACAGGAACTCATGGCGATCCTCGCCGACGAGGTGCGCGCCGCCCGCGCCACACGGAGGAACCGATGACCGACGACAAACACGAGCTCCTGGTCCAGAGCGTGCTGGAGATCCGCAAGCTGCGCGCGGACCTCGACGCCGCCCGTGCGGCCCGTACCGAGCCGATCGCCATCGTCGGGATGGCGTGCCGGCTGCCGGGTGGCGCGGCCGACCCGGACGACTACTGGCAGTTCCTGCGCGCGGGCGGCGACGGGATCGGCGACATCCCCGAATCCCGTTGGGACATGAAGGGGTTCTACGACCCGTCGCCCGGGGCACCCGGCCGCGCCAACACCCGGCGTGCCGGACTGCTGCCCGAGGTGGACCGCTTCGACGCGCCCTTCTTCGGAATCGCACCGCGCGAAGCCGCTGCCATGGATCCGCAGCAGCGGCTGTTGCTGGAGCTCGGATGGGAGGCGCTGGAACACGCCGGGCTGCGCCCCGACGGGCTCACGGGCACCCCGACCGGGGTGTTCCTCGGCGTCACCAACAACGACTACGGCCAACTGCAGGCACAGCAGGTCGACCCGGTCGATCTGGAGGCGTACACGCTGACGTCCGCCGCGTCGACGTTCGCCGCGGGCAGACTGTCCTACTGGCTGGGGCTGAGCGGCCCGAGCCTGTCGGTGGACACGGCGTGCTCGTCGTCACTGGTCGCGGTGCACCTGGCTTGCCAGAGCCTGCACACCGGTGAGTCGGACACCGCTCTCGCGGGCGGGGCGAACGTGCTGCTGGCGCCGGAGTGGTTCGTCGTGCTGTCCAAGGCGAAGATGCTCGCCCCGGACGGCCGGTGCAAGACATTCGACGCTGCCGCGGACGGCTACGTACGCGGTGAGGGCGCCGGAATGGTGGTGCTCAAGCGGTTGTCCGACGCGCTCGCCGACGGCGACCGGATCTGGGCGGTCGTGCGCGGGTCCGCGGTCAACCACGACGGTCGCAGCAGCGGTATCACCGTGCCGAACGCGGCCGCGCAACGCGAGGTCGTCCGACGGGCTCTGGCCGCCGCCGACATCCCGGCCCACCATGTCGGTTATGTCGAGGCACACGGCACGGGCACCCCGCTGGGCGATCCGATCGAACTGCGCGCGCTGGACGCGGTGTTCGGCGACCGCGCCGGGAGGGACCCGCTGCTGGTCGGGTCGGTGAAGACGAACATCGGTCACCTGGAGCCCGCGGCGGGCATCGCGGGCCTGATCAAGGTCGCGCTGTCGCTGCACCACGCCGAGATCCCGCCGCACCTGCACCTGACCGAGGTCAACCCGGCCATCGGAATGGACGACCTGAACCTGCGCATCCCCACCGAGGTGACCGCGTGGCCGAACGGTGAGCACCGGAGGGCCGCCGGGCTCAGCTCGTTCGGAGCCAGCGGTACCAACGCCCACGTCATCCTGGAGCAGGCGCCCGAACCCGAGCCGGTCCCGGCCGGTCCGGAGCGCACCTCACATGTCCTGACTCTGTCGGCGAAGTCCTCGGCAGCGCTGTCGGCGCTGGTCGAGCGGTACCGCGATCGCCTGTCCGAGATGGCGGACGACGAACTGGCCGACGTGTGTTTCACCGCCAACACCGGTCGCGCCGCCTTCGCTCACAGACTGGCGCTCTCCGGGCCGACAGCCAAGAGCCTGCACGAGTCGCTGTCAGACGTCGCCGAGGGCGGCATGCCGTCATCGGCGTACACGGCCCACGTGCCTGCTGGGAGCAAGGCCAAGGTTGTGTTCCTGTTCACCGGTCAGGGCGCGCAGTACCCGGGCATGGCCCGTGAACTCGACGCCACGGAGCCGGTGTTCCGTGCCGCGCTGGACGAGTGCGACGAGGTGCTGGCACCGCTGTTGGGCCGACGGCTGCGGTCGGTGCTCGATCCGGCTCCGCACGAGGCCGACCTGGTGCACGAGACCCGCTACACCCAGCCCGCGCTGTTCGCTGTGGAGTACGCGCTCGCGGCGCTCTGGCGGTCGTGGGGTGTGGAACCGGCGGCGGTGCTGGGGCACAGCCTTGGCGAACTCGTGGCAGCGTGTGTGGCGGGAGTGCTCGACCTGCGGGACGCGCTGCGTCTCGCGGCCCGCAGGGGTCAACTGATGCAGGACCTGGGCGATGGTGGCGCGATGGCGTCGGTGTTCGCGTCGGCCGAGTCCGTTCGCGCGGTCCTCGAGCCGTGGGGCGGGGAAGTCTCGATCGCGGCCGTCAACGGGCCGGAGAGCGTGGTGGTCTCCGGAGCCGAGGACGCCGTGGCACAGGTGCTGGCCGTGCTGGCCGAGCAAGGGATACGCGCCAAACCAGTGGCCGTGTCCCGGGCGTTCCACTCCCCGCGGATGGACCCGATGCTGGCCGCCTTCGAGGCCGAAGCGTCTACTGTGGAGTACCACGCCGCACGCATCCCCCTGGTGTCCAACGTGTCCGGCGAGGTGCTGCTCGGCGAGAACGTCTACTCCGCGGCCTATCTGCGTGAGCACGCCCGTGCGCCGGTGGCCTTCCACGCGGGCATGACCGCTCTGTACGACGCGGGCCACCGCGTTTTCGTCGAGATCGGGCCCGCGCCGACGCTGACCGGCATGGCCAAGCGGTTCGCTCCGCCCGGCGAACCCGAGCGGCCCCTGGTTTTCCTGCCGTCGCTGCGGCCGCGACACAGTGACTGGCAGGTGCTGACCGACAGTCTCGCCAGACTGCACACCGTCGGTGTGGAGGTCGACTGGGCGACGTTCGACGCGGGCCGGGGCCGACGCCGCGCCACAGTGCCGACCTATCCCTTCCAGCGCTCCCGCCAATGGTTCGAACCCACTGAACCCACTGTGGTGCGCGCGGTCGCCGCGGCACCGACGGGGTCCGTCGACCTGCTCGGTGACCTGGTGTCCTCGCCACTCGCGCAAACGCAGTTCGACGCCGTCCTCGATCCCGAGACGCACCCGTGCCTCAACGACTGCATGGTCGACGGGCTGCCGGTGGTCAACATCGGTGTGTACCTGGACACGGTGTTCGCCGCATCCGCGCGGCTCGGCGGCACCGGTGCGGTCGCGGTCACCGACAGCCTCGTGCTCACGAGCTTGGTGCTGGAACACGGTGAGCGGAAACGGGTCCAGCTCGTCGTCGAACCGGGTGTCGACGGGGCGTCCACCTTCGGCTACCACGCCGAACACCGTGCCGAGAACGGCGGCTCGTTCTGGACCCTGCACGCCAGCGGCGCCTTCCGGGCGCACACGGTCGCGGCGGGGACACTCGACCTCGACGCCGTGCGGGGTCGCCTGACCGGCGAGCTGTCCGATGTGGACTTCCACCGCCGGATGTGGCGGCGCCGGGTCTACCTCGGCGACTCCGCCAGGTGGATCGAGCACGTCTGGTGCGAACCGGGAGAAGCGCTGGCCCGGATGCGCGCACCACGGCCCGGCGAGTGCGCGCCCTACCTGCTGCACCCCGGCTTGATCGACGCCATGTTCCAGACCGTGTTCTCCTGCCTGCCCGCGGAGACTCCGCGTGATGCCGTGTTCATGCTCGTGGGCATGGAGCGCTTCGTGTTCCACGGTTACGAACCCGACCAGACGACGTACTGCCATGTGCGGCTCGCGCCGACATCCGACCCGTCGTCGACGCTGGCAGCGACCGTGCGGCTCTACGACGCGACAGGTCGGGCGGTCGCCGAAGCAGAAGGCGTCTACCTGAAGCGAGCACAACGATCCACGCTGCTGCGCAGTGCACCGAGTCCGCAGAGCCCGCCGGTCCGCCCTGCCGCTGTGGTACGCACCGAACCGGCCGGTCATGTCCTCGCACAGGTGCCCGCCGCCGAGCGGTCCGGGCATCTGCGCGTGGAGTTCGCCCGTCTGATCGGTCGTGCGCTCGGTTCTCGTGGTGAGGACCTGGACGTGCACGAGCCGCTGCCCCACCTCGGCCTGGATTCGTTGATGGCGCTGGAAGTCAAGGACGCGATGGCCGTCGAACTCGGCATCACGCTGCCGCTGGTGGCCTTCCTCGAAGGACGCAGCATCGCCGGCCTCGCCGAGGAGGCGATCGCCCTGCTGGGCGGCGCGTCCGAGGAGCAGCCGCACCCCGCGGCCGGACTGCCCGCGATCACCGCCGACGAAGCGGCCCGCCACGACCCGTTCCCGCTCACCGACCTTCAGCAGGCCTACCTGCTCGGCCGGTCCGAGGTGTTCGAACTCGGCGGGGTGTCGACCTACTTCTTCCTGGAGGTCGACGTCGAGGTGGACCTCGAACGGCTCGACGCGGCGCTGCGCCGCATGATCACACGGCACGACATGCTCCGCGCGGTGGTGAGCCCGGACGGTACCCAGCGGGTGCTGCCTGAGGTGCCCGACTACCGGATCGACGTCACAGACCTGCGCGACCTGCCGGAGAACGAACGCGAGCACGCGCTCGCCGCCATCCACGCGGAGGTCCGCGACCAGGTCTTCGACCCCGCCGTCTGGCCGTTGTTCGTCGTGCGCGCCACCAGGCTCACCGACGAGTCCGCCAGGCTCCACATCGGACTCGACGCGCTCATCATCGACGCGTGGAGCACATCCGTGTTCCTGCGCGAGTGGGCAGCGGCCTACCGCGGCGAGGACGGCGACCTGCCGCCGCTGGAGATCACATACCGCGACTACGTCACCACCGCCAAGTCCATCGCCGGGACGCCTGTGCACGACGCGGCCGAGCGCTATTGGCGTGAACGGGTCGAAACCTTGCCGCCCGCGCCGGACCTGCCGCTGGCCACCAGTCCGGCGGCGATCAGCGCACCGCGCTTCGCCCACCGCTCCACGCGGCTCGACCCGTCGGTGTGGGCGGCGTTCAAACGGCACGCGAGCGCCCGTGGCGTCACCGCGTCCGCCGCGCTGTGCACGGCCTACTCCCAGGTGCTCGCGGCGTGGAGCAAGTCCGGGAGCTTCACGCTGAACGTCCTGTTCTTCAACCGGCTGCCGTTGCACGAGCAGGTCCCGGACGTGGTCGGCAACTTCAGCGCCACCACCCTGCTGGAAGTGCACTGCGGCGCGGGCGAGGCCTTCACCGCCCAGGCCGAGCGGGTGCAACGCCGCTTGTGGACCGATCTGGAGCACAGTCACGTCTCGGGTGTCGCCGTGTTGCGCGAGCTCAACCGCGTGCGTGGCACAGCGGGCTCGGCGGGCATGCCGGTCGTGTTCGCCAGCATGGTCAACTTCGCGTCCTCCGAGAACGACCCGGCGGCGACCGGCCTCGCGCAACACCTGATCGAACTGGGTGAGCGCGGCACCCAGGTGTCCAGTTCGATCCGCACCCCGCAGGTGTGGCTCGACCACCAGGTCGTGGAGGACCAGGGTGGGCTGGCGGTCAACTGGGACGTCGTCGAGGACCTGTTCCCGGAGGGCATGGTCGACGCGATGTTCGGCGCGTACGTCGACCTGCTGCGCCGGCTCTGCCACGACGAGGCCGCCTGGGACGCGGCCACGCCGGTCCTGGTCCCCGCCGCGGACCTGGAGATCCGCGGGCGGGTCAACGACACCGCCGGGCCACGCCCCCGTGGGCTGCTGCACGAGCCGATCGCCTCTGCCGCCGCCGAACGGCCCGACGCTCCCGCTGTCATCGCTGCTGATCGCACGCTGAGCTACGGCCAGCTGGACCAAGCCGCCAACCGCGTCGCCCACTGGCTGCGCGAACACGGCGTCGGCGCGGGTGATCTGGTCGCGGTGGTGATGGAGAAGGGCTGGGAGCAGGTCGTCGGCGTGCTCGGCGTCCTGCGGGCCGGTGCGGCGTACGTGCCCGTCGACGCGGGAGTGCCCACCGAACGGCTGCACACCCTGCTTGCCCTGTGCGGCGGCTCAGTCCTGCTGACCCAGTCGTGGGTGGAGGATCGCGTCGACTGGCCGGGGGACGCCGTCCGGCTGGCCGTGGACGGCCCGGAGGCGCAGCAGCCCGCCGACGACCCGTTGCCCACGACGACCGAGCCCACCGACCTGGCGTACGTCATCTTCACCTCCGGCTCGACCGGCACGCCGAAGGGCGTCATGATCGAGCACGCGGCCGCGTTGAACACCGTGGTGGACGTCAACGAGCGCTTCGGCGTGACCGGGGACGACCGGGTGCTGGGCCTGTCCGCGTTGAACTTCGACCTGTCGGTCTACGACGTGTTCGGCGTGCTCGGCGTCGGCGGCGCGCTGGTGTTGCCCGAGCCCCAGGCGCTGCGCGAGCCCGCGCGGTGGGCCGAACTGGTGGCCGAACACCGGGTGACGGTCTGGAACACCGTGCCCACGCTGATGGAGATGTTCACCGAGCACGCGCTCGCCGCCGAGGTGGACGCCCTGCCGGTGCGCGTCGTGATGATGAGCGGTGACTGGATCCCGGTCACCCTGCCCGACCGCATCCGGACGCTCCTGCCCGACGCGGGCGTGTGGAGCCTCGGCGGCGCGACCGAGGCGGCGATCTGGTCGATCTGGTACCCGATCGACCGCGTCGACCCGCGGTGGACGTCGATCCCGTACGGCACGCCCATGCGCAACCAGCGCTTCCATGTGCTCGACGAGCAGATGCGGCCGTGTCCCGTGTGGGTACCCGGGCAGTTGCACATCGCGGGCGCCGGACTGGCCCGTGGTTACCTCGGCGACAGAGCGAAGACCGACGCGAGTTTCGTCCGCCATCCGGTGACCGGCGAGCGGCTGTACCGAACCGGCGACCTCGGCCGCTACCTGCCGGACGGCACCATCGAGTTCCTGGGCCGCGAGGACTTCCAGGTCAAGATCAACGGCTATCGGATCGAACTGGGCGAGGTCGACGCGGCGCTGCTGCGGCAGCCAGGCGTGCGCGCCGCCGTGGCCGCGGCGGTCGGCGACAGGCACACCAGACGGCTCGTCGCCTACGCCGTGGGGGATGTCACCGAATCCGGTCTCCTCGCCGGGCTCCGCGCGCAACTGCCGGACTACCTCGTGCCGTCGCGTGTCGTCATCGTGGACTCACTTCCGTTGAGTGCCAACGGCAAGGTCGACCGCGCGGCGCTTCCGTCGCCGGACGCCCCCGCATCGGGCGCGACGGACGCGACCGGCCCGCGCGACGCGGTGGAGGCCCGGCTGGTGGAGGTGTGGTCGGAGTTCTTCCCCGGCAGCGAGGTCGGGGTGGCGTCCGACTTCTTCGCCCTCGGCGGCAATTCGCTCCTCGCGGTGCGGCTGGTGTCGCGGGTCCGTGCCGAGTTCGGCCGCGCGCTGCCGTTGTCGGAGTTGTTCGGCAGGCCGACCATCGAGGGGCTCGCCGAGCGGCTGCGTGACGTCAAGGCCGAGACCGGCCGCGACGCACTCGTCCCGATCCGCACCGGAGGGACCCAGCCGCCGCTGCTGCTCGTGCACCCGGTCGGTGGCGACGTGCTGTGCTACGCCGCACTCGCCGACGCCCTCGGTGCCGACCAGCCGTGCTACGGGCTCCAGGTTCCCGACGCCGACGTCCCCCTCGGCACCGTGCCGGATCTGGCCAGGCACTACGTGGCCGCGCTCACCGCCGCGATCCCCACCGGGCCGTACCGGGTCGGCGGGTGGTCCATGGGCGGTATGGTCGCACTGGAGATCGCCCGGCAGCTCTCCGACGCCGGGCACGAGGTCGACCTCGTCGCCGTCATCGACCTGCTGGAGCCACCCGGTTCCGGACCCGGCCGTGAGGTCGACGACCCGCAGTTGTTGTCGTGGTTCGCACGCGACCTCGCGGGCCTCGCGGGTCGCTCGTGGGCACCGGCACCGGAGAGCTTTCCCGGCGGCAGCGCCGAGGCATTGCGCGTGCTGCACACGCGGGCCTGTGCCGAGCAGGTCCTGCCGTCCGATATAGACAGTGAGACGCTCGGCGCGATCTTCGAGCGGTTCGCGCGCAACTACCGAGCCCTGCTCGCTTACAACCCCGCGCCGTACCCGGGTCGGGTCCTTCTCGTACGCGCGGAGCAGGGAGCGAGCCCGGACGTCACCCAGGCGTGGCTGGACCTCGTTCCGGGCGACGCGCACTGCGTGGCTGTGCCCGGCGACCACTACAGCGTGATGCGCGCCCCGCAGGTGACCGCACTGGCCGATCGCCTGCGTGCGGCCCTCCTGCCCGTCCTGCCCACTGTCGAAGGGAGCCGCTAGCCGGTCGAGCCCAGCGTCCTGTTCCCATCCGCACGATCACACCCAGTTTCCCGCCAGCGGGAAAACCCCCACCGTCCCAGGAGGACACTTTCATGACCGAGTCCACATTCGTCAGCCACACCGCGGAAACCGCGCCGGCGGGCGCCAAGCCGATGCTGGAGGGTACGACGAAGAAGTTCGGCTACATCCCGGCACCGGTCGCCAAGATGGCCGAATCACCCGAACTGCTCGGCACCTTCCTCAAGAACATCGCAGCCTTCGACCAGACCTCCCTCACCCAGATGGAGCGCGAGGTCATCATCATGACGATGGCGACGCACGTGCAGTGCCACTACTGCGTGGCCATGCACTCCACCATGCTGGCAGGGGCGGAAACCCCGGCGAAGGTGATCGACGACCTGCGTGACGACAAGCCACTGGAGGACGCGCGCCTCGAGGCGATCCGCCAGTTCACCAAGGCCGTCATCGCCGCCAACGGCGGTGTGGGCGACGAGGACGTCGCCGCGTTCCTTGCCGCGGGGTACACGCGGCAGAACGCTCTTGAGGTCGTGCTCGGCATCGGCACCTACACGATGTCGACCTTCGCCAACCGGCTGACGCGCGTCCCGCTGGACGCACCGTTCGAGAAGTACCGCTGGGAAGGCCCGACTGCCTCCTGAGCACGCCACCAGCGGCCGGACCCGCCGAGTGCGGCGGAGCCGGCCGCTTTCTGTTCACCAACGGATCAAAGGAATCTTCATTTCATGAGGAACAGATTCAACCGCACACTGCTGTTATCCATGACCGCGCTGTCGGTGGTCGCGGCGGGGTGCGGCGCGCCTGGCCGAACCAGCGCCGGTACCGGCACCGACAACGCGGCGGGCGCCGGGGTTCTCGTCGAGAACCAGGTCTCCCTCGGCAACGGTTACGTCCAGACCGTCTACTCACGAGGGGCCAACGGCGCCCCCACGATGATCGGCGTGGCAGTCAGCGAGTCGGCGATGAACAGCCTGCCGACCGTGCCCACCCACGACGGCAACACGTGCTTCGACAAGGACAACAGCGGCAAGGTCGACCCCAGCACGGAGTGCGGCAGCGGGCACGAGCGCGTGCTGTGGTTCCCGCGGCTCAAGGGCCTGCCGTTCCAGTGGATCATGTTCAACTGGCAGGCCAAGGGGCACGGCCCGGCGCACGTGTTCGACAAGCCGCACTTCGATCTGCACTTCTTCATCCAGGACTACGAGTCCCGCAACGCCATCCGGACCGGACCCTGCGGCGCCGTGTTCGTCAACTGCGACGACAACGCGACGGCGATGAAGCCGGTTCCCGCCCCGTTCAACCCGATCGGCTTCGGCGAGCCGGGCGCGGCCGGGCGCATGGGCAACCACCTCGGTGACGTCAACGCGCCGCCGTTCACACCAGGCCCGTTCACCCAGGCATTCGTCTACGGCACCTACGACAGCCACATCAGCTTCTGGGAGACGGTGTTCGCGACCGACTGGCTCAAGACCGAGCGCCCGCACCGCAACTGCCTGACGCTCAAGTGGGCACCCGAAGTCGAGGTCAGCGGGCACTACCCCCGCAAGTCCTGCGTCAGCCACCGCCAGCACCAGCGGGACTACCTGATGACGTTCGAGGACTTCGCCTACCGCGCGGCCCCCGCGGGCACCACGCCGCCGGACTGGTTGCTCCCTCCCCAGTCAACCGAGACCGCACCACAGCCGGACACGGGCCCTGCTCACAGTGGGCACGGCACGCCGTAGTGCGCTCCCCTGCCACACGGGAGATCCATGGACACCACAAGTAGGACAGAGGTACAGCGCCGCGTTGTCGCCGTCTTGTTCGTCTCGCAGCTCGTCGGCGGCATAGGGATGGGAATCGGCATCGCCGTCGGCGTGTTGTTCGCCGCGCGGCTGGTCGGCCAGGCGGGTGCGGGCGTCGCGGGTATGGCCATGGTAGTGGGCTCGGCCGTACTCGCCCCGCCGATGGCCTCGCTGATGCTGGCGCGAGGCAGACGCCTGGGGCTGGCCGCGGGTTACCTCGTCGGCGCGATCGGCGCGGCGCTGCTCGTCGGGTGTGCGATCACCGGGTCGGTTGCCGTGCTCTACCCCGCGATGTTCTGCTTCGGTGCGGCGACCACGGCCAACTTCCAGGCCCGGTTCGCCGTTGTCGACCTGGCCGCGCCCGCCACGCGCGGCCGTTCACTGTCCACTGTGGTCTGGGCGACGACGGTCGGCGCGGTGAGCGGTCCCGCCATCGCGGCCCACGCCGACACCGTCGCCCGCGAGGCGGGCTGGCCCGCGATGGCAGGCCCGTTCGCCGTCGCGTTCCTGTCCTTCCTGGTGGCCTCCGCGATCGTGGCCGTCGGCCTGCGTCCCGACCCGCTGCTGGTCGCCCGCGCGCGCGGGATCGGTCCCGATGTGGTCCCGACGGGCAGGCGCGCCACGATCCGGGCGTTGCGCTCGATCCCGGCCGCCCGGTTCGGCGTGCTCGCCATGGTGGCAGGGCACTTGGTCATGGTGTCGTTGATGTCGATGACGCCCGTGCACCTCGACCACGTGGGGGGCGAGCTGGGCACCGTGAGCGCCATCATGAGCGCGCACCTGGCCGGTATGTTCGCCGCCTCCCCGGTGATCGGGTGGGCGAGCGACCGGTTCGGCCGGCGGGCGGTGATCGCCGCGGGTGCGGCCGGGCTGCTGGCGGCGTGCGTTCTGGCCTGGGCTTTCGACCGGGACACGACCGTGTTGACGGTCGTGCTCGTCCTGCTCGGGCTGTCCTGGTCGGCGACGCTGATCGGCGGCTCGACCCTGCTCACCGAGTCGTTGCCTGCCGCGACACGACCGACGGTGCAGGGGCTCGCGGACCTCGCGATGGGGCTGGCCGGAGCCGCCGGGTCGGCGGTCGCGGGCGTGCTGCTGGGCGCAGCGGGGTACTCCGCACTCGCCCTGGCCTGCGGCGGCGCGGTCGTGGCGCTGGCCGCGGTGGGCGCGGCTTACCAGACCGGGCGCAGCGCCACCGGTTGACCGCCGGAACAGTCGACGATCAGGGTCACCAGGTCCTGGCGGAGCCCGTTGAGCCGTTCCCGGCCGATCAGCTCGCCCCACCGGATCTCGGTGTCCTGCCAGAGGTTCACCACTCGTTGGATACACGCCCAGCCACGCGGGGTCAGCATGATCACGCGGCTGCGCCGGTCGACCGGATGCGGCACCCGCTGGACGTAGCCGAGGTGCTGCAGCTCGTCCACCAACTGGACCGCGGCCTGCTTGGTCACACCGAGGTGGTGGCCCAACTCCACCGCGGTGGCCTGCGAGTGCGTCGAGAGGTACTGGAAGGCGAACCCGTGCGCGGGCCGCACATCGTCGAACCCGTCGACCGCCAGTGAGGCGTGCACGTGATCCATGATCACGCGGAAAGCCATCGCCAGGAGCGCGGGGATCTCCGGTGCAGCCATCGTCTCTCCTTAGTCACACCCGCCTCGAATGGTCAAGGCGCTTGACGTCTTGTCCTGGTGATCACTGTGCCACTCGAAGCGCTCCAGGTCGTCCGCGGGTCGCACAGGTCCATATTCCGGAACACTCGCCGGTTTTCCGGCGAGCTACTGGTGATCAGTGCGGTCAGCGCGGTAGGCGCCGAAAACACGCCCGCAGGGGCCTCATGCGGTGCTCGTCGTGCGATCCGGGGAATCATCGCGTAGGCGGATCTTGTAGAGGCCACCCTCTATCGAGGTGGAATGGGCTTCGATCCAGGTGCGCAGTTCCGCGGGCCACCGCGTGCCGGTGGACCACCGCACGCCGTCCAGCAGCCGCTCCCGTAGGTCCGGATCACCCAGATCCACCTCGACCAGATCCGCGTCGACCATGTCAGACGCGGCGTCTCGCAGCCGCACCACCGTCCGGGACAGCGTGTTCAGCAGCGCGAGCGCCGCATTTCCCGACGGCGCGATGTTCTCATCGAAAGCCGCGCTGATGTCCCGAGCGAATTCGTACTCGGGCAGCCTGACCACGACACGCCCGAGCAGGCGTGCCAGGTCACCCGGGAGATGGCGGGTCAGGTCTCGTGCGAGGTCACGGGAAAGGTCGAGTTGACGGGCGCTGGCACGGCCCAAGGCGAGACCGTAAGCATCAGCGAGGTCGCGGACCTGGCCGTGCGCCACGTCAAGATGGATGGCGAGGTCACGGGTCGAGTCATGGAGGCGGGCGATGGCTCGCGCACGGTTCAGCGGGATGGCGAGATCGACGATGTGCTCGCGGTCGAACAGGCCTCGAAGGGCCTTGATCTTGTCCATCGCGTCCAGAAGCTGGTAGGCAAGCCGCATTTCCGCGCCTTCGAGCCAGATTCGTGCGGTCAGGCGGTCGTGAGCGTTGCGCGACGCGAACTCGTCGGCGACCTGTGCCAGCGTGTGCCCGCGTCGCGGACCAGCCTGGGAAACGTCAACGACCAGTCCGGTCGGCAGGGGCGGCTCGCCCACGGCTGCCTGAGCCGTAGAGGTGTGTTGGTCCACCATGCCGCCCGGGGTGAACGCGGGTGCGGAGCCTGCGAACGCGGCCAGCAGCCGCCGCACCGCACCACGTGGGACAGAACGGGGTTCGCGCGTGAAAGCGGGCGCGGTACCAGCGAACGCAGCCAACAGCCGCCTGGCCACGGCATCAGTGGGCATCCACGTCACCTGCCCGCGGCGGAGCGTCCTCGTCGTCACCGGGCAGAAGGCTCTCGGCGTAGCGAGCGACTTTCTTGACGACAATCGGGGCGGTGGCGCCCAATCCGAACGCGACAAGGCCACTGTTGACGATATGGGTTGTCGCCACAGCGGCGGTGGTCACCGCGGCGATAGCGAGATTGACAGCGATCATGACGGCGTACACGCCCCCGCCAGGACCGTGCGGTCGAACCCACGGCCAGCCTTTGACCCTGCGGGACGCCTCCAGGAAAATCACCCCCAGATTCGCCGCCGCACCCAGCGCTCCCCACAGGGCGTAGACCGGATCCATCCGACCAGTGTCCTCTGTCCCCCCATGACTGAGTGCCCCCTTCTGGATGACCTCTTTCCCGAAAGGGCTCCGTGACAGCGGATGTGTGGCGGCAGGCACCATGGGTGGCTCGGCAGCAGCAGGCGGGTTCCGTTTCAAGATCCGAATTAGCGGCTTCACAGCAAAAGCAGCATCGCAGGCGAAGGCTTGAGGGTTGAGGAGAGACGTTGGCGACTCTGGCGGGTGCGCTGTGCTGGATCGAACCGTCGGCAAGAAACGCAAGGACCGGCCATGGCATTCCTTTCCCATTGGTGATCTTGAGTGGGCGGAACGGTCAGATCGCCGAGGTGCCGCCGTCGACCGCCAGTTCCATGCCGTTGACGTAGGACGAGTCGTCCGACGCGAGGAACAGCGCTGCCGCGGCGATCTCCTCGGGGCGCCCGATCTTCCCCCGCGGGATCAGGGATTCGAACTGCGCCTTGGTCTCCGCATCGAACAACCGCTCCTGGATCGGCGTGGCGACCTGCCCAGGACTCAGCACGTTGACCCGGATGTGGCGGTCCTTCAGTTCGGCCAGCCACACCCGGGCGAAGGCGTGCTGCACGGCTTTGCTCGCCGAATAGACACTCCAGTCGGGCCAGCCCTTGACCGAGGCGATCGACCCGGTCATGAAGATCGACCCGCCGTCGTTGAACAGCGGCAGCGCCTTCTGCACCGCGAAGAGCGTGCCACGCGCGTTCAGCCCGAAGATCTTGTCGAAGTGGTCCTCGGTGATCTCGCCGAGCTTGGCCGCTTCTCCCGTTCCCGCGCTCGCGAACAGCACGTCGATGCTGCCTTTCTCCCGCTTCACCGTCTCAAACAGACGGTCCAGGTCGGCGAGGTTCGCGGCATCACCCCGCACACCGGTCACATTGCGCCCGATCAGCGCGACGGCTTCGTCCAGGACGTCCTCTCGCCGCCCGGTGATGAAGACGTAAGCGCCTTCCTCGACGAACAGCTTGGCGCTCGCCAGAGCCAGTCCGGTCGTTCCTCCCGTGACCACCGCGACCTTGCCGTCAAGCTTTCCCATGACTCATTCCTTTCGCGCTGCGACACGCCAACGCCTTAAGTAGAACGATTTGTGTACATAGGCTAGCAAGGCCGCCCCGACGGACGCAAGTTAAGTACACTCGCCGTTACCCGCGTTGTATGCTGACGAGGTGACCAAGCTGGAGAAAGGCCCAACTGGCCAACGACGCGGCAGAGGCGCGCGCGAGCGCATCCTCAGCGCGTCGCAGCAGCTGTTCCGCGAACAAGGCATCAACAACACCGGGATGGACCAGCTCTGCGCGGTGGCCCAGGTGTCCAAACGCACCGCCTACCAGCACTTCACGAGCAAGGACGAGCTCGTCACCGAGTACCTGCGCCGGCACGATCCCGACACGATGCCCGAAATCTTCGACAGCGCCGAGCTCACACCCCGCGAACGGCTGCTCGCCGCCTTCGAAAAGCCACCATCGGTGCCACCGGCCGAGACGACACCGCTGTGCCCCTTCATCGCGGCCGCTGTTGAGATCAACGACACCGACCACCCGGCACGTCGACGCGCACACGACTACAAGGCGTCGGTCGCCGCCCGCTTCACCGAGACCGCACGCCAGGCAGGTGCGGTCGAACCCGAACAACTCGGCGAACAGCTCGCGTTGCTGCTCGACGGCGCCTCCGTCCGCACCCGGGCACTCGACACCGACGCTCTCCCCACCGCCGCCGCCATCGCCGCCGTCCTCATCGACAACGCCCTCCCCGCGGAGGCACCGGGCTAGCGGGAGCGTATCCGTCGATCAGCGGATACGCCGAGACCTGGCGAGTCCACGCCCGTCGGCGTCGCCGACCACCCAGCCTCACACGGGCAGGCGCAAGTCCTCCGGCTCACATCCCGCCGACACGTCGAGCCTGATGATCGAGAACTGGTACTGGACGCTGCCCTCCACAGTGCCTCCCCGGTGCAGCCTGACCTGGGCGCCCGGTTCGCGGGGCAGTTGGTGCGCGACGCCCCACAGGTGCACTCGAACCACTTTTCCCTTGTTGTCGATGCGGCCCCGGTCACTGAAGATCGTCATCGCCAACTGGGGGCACGGCGCTCCACCGACCGGTTTGGGCAGCACCGCCGAGAGAAACTCGACCGCGGGCACGGCGTGCGGAGGCGTCTGTTCGACGGACACCGCGGCCAGCAGTTTCTCCGGCTCCATGGCGAGCAGCACTTTCTCGATGTCGGCCGCGAGGTGCCGGCCCGCGGTGTCTCCGCATTCGAGGTCGCGGAACGCCCGGAGCAGGCGCTCCCGCGCGTACAGCGGTCTGTGCTCAGGCACCGGTCCGGGAACGTCGGGCTCGTCGGAGTCCTCCGGTTGGGTCGCCAACCGGGAGGCCGCGGGTGATCGATCGGCGTCGGTGTAGGCGTCCGGTACCGTCGTCGTGACGGATTCCGGGACGGCGGCCGCGTACACCGCCTCGTACAGCTCTCCGATCCACCCGGAGGTGAACACGTCCCGGGTCACCGCGGTGGCCAGGTCGTTCACCGCGGGGCTGTCGATCCTCGTCTGTCCCCAGTGGAACGCCTCCGGTCTGCTGTGGGCGCCGAATCCCGAGCCGTCGCCCGCATCCGAGTACGAGAACGGCTTGTGCAGCAGCCAGCCGATGATCTCGCCCCAGTCCAGCATGATGTTGTAGAGCGCGCCCAGCCTCTCCACTTCCCCCGGCCAGCGCTTCACCGCCGCCATGGTCTGCGTCCGGCGTGCGTCCAGACGGGCCAGCTCGTACTCCAGCCTGTTCGCCTTCGAAGCGAGCTGGAAGACGTAGTACTGCGCCACCGCGACCGCACCGGTCGCCACCACCGCCGCGCCGACCACCCGTGGGGGCAGGCCGGTCAGCAGGGCGGTGATCCAGATCGCGTCCGCGACCGCGGTGACGGGCACGTAGCCGGTCAGGCGGAACACCAGCCGATCGCGAATGCGCTCCAACGGTCGCAGGACCTCGACGCGCCGGACGTTCTGGTGCTTGTACTCGTTCGCCAGGGCGATCAGTGCGTGTCGGGCCTCGTCGATCTCCTTGTCGACGTGGTGGACCAGGTGCCCGATCAGCGAGTGTTCACCGTGGTTCTGCTCCAGCCAGGTCTCCAGGTCCTGCTGGCACTGCCTGATCACGAGGAGGTGCTCCGCCTTCACCTCCCGCGAGAGCGCCTGCCGCTCCTCCACCGCCGATTCCGCCTTGCGCAGCCGCCTGAGCAGGTTGTCGGCAGCGAAGCTGTCCGCCGGACGGATGCTGGAGGTGGAGATCCCGTACGCCGCAAGGACCTTCGCGGTGGCGTCACCGACGACGAACGTCTCCTCCGGCGGCGCGGCGACCCAACTCGGGTGGGACACGCCAGGCCGCAGTGCCTGGAAGTCCCGCAGCTCGTTGGGGAAGTCGCCGCCGTCGACGAGGCTGAAGCCGAGCTGTCGCAGCGGTGGCCACAGGTCCGGTTCGGTGGGCACGGTACGCGGCATCAAGGGGTTGTCGCGCAGACTGTCCGGTGCCTGGGCCGCCACGTCGACGGCTTCGTCCGGCGACATCCGCCCGCGCGACCCGTCAGGTGCCACCAACCCACTTGCCTCCCACTCGCTCGACCACAACCTTCTGTTGCACGACCGTCTCGTCCGGCCGGAAGGTGGGCAGGACGGCCACGTCCGGCTGATACCCCTGGCCGGGAACGATCAGGCAGTGATCGAGTTCGTGGCCCACTCCGGACCGGTCACGGCGCTGGTGGCGTGGCGGCACGGCGGGTCGGCGCGGATCGCGACTTCGGGCGCCGATGGATTCCTGCGGGTCTGGGACGTCGAGTCCGGCGAACTCCAGTACGAAATGCCCCTCCGCCAGCCTGCGACCACCATCGTCGCGGTCCACGGTGACCACCTGGTCGTTCAGACCGATGCCGAGGTCGTGCCACGCACGCTGAGCAGCGATCCACAGACCGCGACGCCAAGCAGGTTCGGGTGGTGGAGCCCACACCACCGGGCTTGTGTACGAATGTACATGTACATTAGTACAAGTACCCCGTCCACCTCCGGAAGGACCGCGAATGCCTGCCCCGTCCGACGGCCCCGACCAGGCCGTCCCCCGCAGCCGCCGTGACCCGGTCGCCCGCCGCCGGGCGATCACCCAGGCGGCGGCCGACCTGCTGGTGGAAGGCGGTGACCTCACCCACCGCCGTGTCGCCGACCGCGCCGGCGTACCACTCGGCTCGACCACCTACTACTTCGCTGACCTCGGCGAACTGCGTGAGGCCGCGCTGAACCTGCTGGCGGAAGGGCTCGACGAGGCGTTCGCCGAAACACGACAGCAGACCGCCGAGGCCGACGGAGACCCGGACGTGCTCGCGTCGCAGCTGTACGACTACCTCTGCGACCGCGATCGACTGCGCGCTGACGCAGCACTACAGGGTGCCGCTCTCCAACGACCCGAGTTGCGTCACCTGGAACGGCGATGGGCCGACAACATGGCCGAGCTGCTCTCGGCCTGGACCAGCCCCATCAACGCGCGGTTGGTCGCCGCGTTCGTGGACGGCGTCGGCGTCCACGCGCTCCTGCACGACGAACCGCTGGATCGCGCGGCCCTCAGCCGCGCCATCACCGCCCTGATGCGCCTGCCCGCGGCAGGCGAGGAGAAGAAATGAGCACCACGCACGACACCCGCCAGACAAGCACCGGCCGACGCTGGGCAGCGTTGGCGGTGTTGTCCGCGAGCCTGCTCGTGATCGCCATGGACATGACGATCCTCAACGTCGCCCTGCCGCGCATCACCGAAGAACTCGCGCCCACGGCCGCACAGCAGTTGTGGATCGTCGACATCCACTCGCTGATCCTCGCCGGCCTGCTCGTACCCGTCAGCGCGCTGGCCGACCGGTTCGGCCGCAAGCGCGTGTTGCTGGCCGGGTACCTGACGTTCGGCGCGGTCTCGCTGGCCATCCTGGCCGTGGGCTCCCCCGCCGGCGTCATCCTCGTCCGGGCGTTCCTGGGCGCCGGCGGCGCCATGATCATGCCGACAACCTTGTCGATGATCCGCGTCATCTTCACCGACCCGAAGGAACGCGCCACCGCCCTGGGTATCTGGGCATCAGTGTCCGCGGTCGGCATCGCGGTCGGCCCGGTCGTCGGCGGCCTGCTCCTCGAACACGTCTCGTGGCAGTCGGCGTTCCTGGTCAACGTGCCGCTCATGGGGCTCGCACTGGTCGCCGCGTACTTCCTGCTGCCCGAGTACCGCACGCCGACCCCGCCCCGCTGGGACACGCCAGGGACCATCGCGTCCATCGCGGGCATGGTTGCCCTGGTCTGGTCGATCAAACACTTCGCTGACAAGGGTTTCGGCGACGGCCTGGCGTGGGCCGCGTTCGGTGCCGCCGTGCTGTGCCTCGGCTGGTTCGTGCGGCGATGCCTGCGTCGTCCCGACCCCATCCTGGACCTGCGGCTGTTTCGCCGGCCTCCGTTCACCGCGGGCATCGTGGCCGCCCTGGCGTCGATGTTCGCCATGGGCGCGCTGATGTTGCTGGTGGCTCAGTGGCTGCAACTCGTGGACGGCCGTTCCCCGCTGCAGGCTGGTCTCGCGCTGCTGCCCGCAGCCGTGGCGATGGGGATCGCCTCACCGCTGGCACCGGGGTTGGCGGGGCGTATCGGCGCACGCAACGTACTCGGCGGCGGTCTGGCCATCGCGGCGTTGGGTTTCCTGGTCATCTACCTCGCGCCCAGCCCGCTCGGCTACCCGTGGGTCGCGCTCGCCCTGGTCCTGCTCGGTGGCGGCGGAAGTGCGCTGGCGGTCGGGTCGGCGATCATCATGGCCGACACGCCCCAGGAGAAGGCGGGCAACGCCGCCGCGTTGGAGGAAACCTCCTACGAGCTCGGCAGCGTGCTGGGCGTGGCCATCCTCGGCAGTGTCGCGGCCGCGACGTACGCCACGCACCTCGATGACGCCACCATGACGGCCGCCGGTCTGGACCCCGTCCAGTCGGAGGCGGCGAGGGAGTCCCTGGCCGGTGCGCTGGGGATCGCCACGCAGCACGGATCCACCGGTCTGGCGGCCCGTGCCACAGAAGCGTTCCTCGACTCGCTCACGTTCACCGGCCTCGTCGGCGCGCTGACGATGCTCGGCGCGGCCGTCGCGACGTTTCTGCTGGTGCCGCGCACCCTGCAGATCACCAAACAGTCCCACTAGTCGGTGTCGCGTCCGCCTGTGGCGCGCAACGAGCCTGGATGAGCCTTGGCCGACGGGTCGTTCCGGGTCTTGACCAAGCTCGCCACGGTGACCACGACAAGGATGCCGATGATCACCGCGAGGCTGACCGGCGTCGAGATCTCCGGAACGCTCTCGTCGATGTCGACGTGGGCCCAGTGCAGGATCAGCTTGATCCCGATGAACCCGAGAATCACCGCCAGCCCGGCCGACAGGTACACCAGCCGGTCCAGCAGGCCCTTGACCAGGAAGTACAGCGCGCGCAGGCCCAGCAGGGCGAAGGCATTGGCGGTGAAGACCAGGTACGGCTCGTCGGTGACGCCGAACACCGCGGGAATCGAGTCGAGCGCGAACAACAGGTCGATCCCACCGATGGCCAGCAGTACGACGACCAGCGGCGTGCCCACGCGCTTGCCGTCGAGCCGGGTGAACAGCTTTCCGCCGTCGTACTCGGTGGACAACGGCAGGACACGACGCGCGGTCCGCACCACGACGTTGTTCTCGACGTCCGGATCCTCGTCACGATGCCGGAACAGCTGGATCCCGGTATAGATCAGGAGCAACCCGAACAGCAGGAACATGAACGAGAACAACGAAAGCAGCGTGGCGCCGAGCACGATGAAAACCGCACGCATGACCAGCGCGACGATGATGCCGAACGTGAGCACTTTGTGCTGGTGCTCCTCGGGCACCGCGAAGGTACTCATGATGATCACGAAGACGAAGAGGTTGTCGACCGACAGGCTCTTCTCCACGATGTACCCCGCGAAGTACTGCTGCCCGAAATCACCGCCGTGCGCCAGCGTCAGCCAGACGCCGAACGCCACCGCGACCAGGATGTAGCCGACCGACCACGCGACCGCCTCACCGAACCCGACCCGGTGCGGCCGCACCGCCGCCAGGACGAGGTCGAGCACCAGCAGCGCGAGCACGAGTCCGATCGTGACTGTCCAGGTGAGACCGTCGATCTGCAGCATCCGCACCCTGTCTTTCCACGGCAACCGGATGCGATCGATCCTAGACCGACCCGCAGAGGTTGTCCTCATTGGACCTGCACGGTTGACGGGTAACCCTCTAAAGGGTTACGATCCACGTCGTGGCATACGGCAGGAGGCTGACCTGATGGTGGTTCGTCTCACCACCCGGCAATGGGGCGACGGCGATCGTCACGCTCTTCTTCTGCACGGCATCAACTCCTCGGGCAACACCTGGTGGCGAGTGGCGGACGCGCTCGGCGCACAGGGCTTCACGGTCACCGCGCCTGATCTGCGGGGCCACGGCGACAGCCCACGTGCCTCGCGCTACGCAGCCACCGACTACGCCGCCGACATCCGCACGCTCGGCAAGCGGTGGGACCTGGTCGTCGGGCACTCCCTCGGCGGGCTCATCGCCGTACACGCCGCGCGTGAGCCGGGCTGGACCGCACGGCTGGTACTGCTTGATCCCGCTGTCGAACTGTCGGACAGCGACGTCGAGCGCTACACCGAGCTCAACGTGCAGGAAGTCCAGCGTCCCCCAATTCCCGAAGCACTGCTGGCGGCGAACCCGCGGTGGCACCCGGAAGACGCGCGTCTGAAGTACCTCGCCGTGCTGGCAACCAGTCCATTCGTCGCCGAGCGAACGATGCGCGACAACGCGCCGTGGCACTACCTCGCCGACGTCGAGACGCTGGCCACGCCGACTCTGATCCTGGGTGCCGATCCCGCTGTCGGCGCGGTTTTCGGGCCAGACCTGGGTGGCACCGCCGCCGCGGCCAACACGGCGATCGAGTACCGGATTGTGCCCAACGCCGGGCATTCGGTGCACCGCGACGCCCCCGAGGCAGTCCTAGACGCGATCACCGCCTGGACGGGTTGAGCATGCGTGATCGCATCCCACCGTTGCCCTCGCGTGATCCGCCGGTGGCCAACGCGGCGATCGACCAAGGCGCACAGTACTTCCTATGGGTCGCAGGCGATCCCGTGGTCGACTTCGTCAACACCGTCCGCCTGCGCCACCACGGCGGAGTCGAACTCCTCCGCGTACCATCGGATCTCGACGCCTGGCTCTCCACCGCCTTCGGCACCACAAGCCGCCCGAGCACCCAGGACGACCTGATCGCGGCCCGCAGTCTGCGGGAAGCAGTCGACCAATGCCTGCTCACCGCCACCGGACGCGCGACCGTCGCCCCCGACGCCCTCACACACCTCAACCAGCACATGGCGCAGACACCACTCGTCTGGGACGGTGAACGCTTCACCCGCGCGCCCGCCACCACCAACGCGCACGCACTCAGCCGACTCGCCACCGACACAGCCACATTGCTCGAGCACCGAGCCCACCACATACGCCTCTGCGACGGCCCCGACTGCTCACTACGCCTCGTCGACGCGTCACGAGCACGCCCCCGACGATGGTGCTCGATGGCAGCCTGCGGCAACCGCACGAAAGCACTTCGCCACCGCAGCCGGTCCACTCAGCCTGACAGGGACTGACTCCGAGCACCCCGCTGCCGCGACGCTCTGCCCCCATCGGACAAGTTCTTTGCCTTTCCTCAGCAGGACAACGGCCCTGAGTATCCGCTGGATAAGATAACGGTTGAACGATTGCGGTGTCCCGGGAGGTCAAGTGCTCGACATTCAGGAGATTTCCGACCGCCTGGAGATCCAGGACCTGCTGGTGAGCTACGCGACCGCGATCGACGGCAAGGATTTCGACGCCCTGGACCAGGTGTTCACCGAGGACGCCCAGATCGACTACACGGCGTTCGGCGGCATCGCGGGAACTCGCGCCGAAATAAAGGAATTCCTGACCTCGAGCATGGCCCAGTTCGCCGTATGCCAGCATCTGGTGGCCAACCCCGCCATCCAGTTCGACGGCGACCACGCAACCGGGCGAGCGATGTGCCTGAACACTCTCGGGATTCCAGTCGAAGAAGCCAACCCGCACCTCACACTACTGGGCATGTGGTACATCGACGAGTACACCCGCACCCCGCAAGGCTGGCGAATCTCCCGCCGCAGCATACAAAGCAGCTGGACACACAGCCTCGACGACGCCTCCCGACACAAGCGCTGAAAGCGCCTGGTACAGCAGCGTGCGTCAATCCAGCCCCAAATCCGCAATGGCCGCAGAGTAGACCTTGTCGAGCTTGCCGATTGGCAAGCTGGAGCGACAGCACTTTGGTGCGTCTGCCCCTTATGCTCCACAGCAGAGCCCGCTACTTCTTCGAGACCATCGAGATTCCGCCCATCGCGAGGGCGAACAACCGGGCGAGTACGTTCCGGACATCCGGGTCCCGATCGAGTCGCTCCAGTGCTGCGAACCTCGCCGGATCAAGATCCACGGTGGCGATTCCGCCTGCGTCCTCGCCATCCACGGTCGAGAACAGCACGACGCATCGATAGGCCCGCACAGCCCCTCCTCGCGTCTCGCGCATCAGCGACTGCAGGACGACAGCTTCTTCCTTGACCTGGCCGCGAAGTGCGTTCACCGAGGACCACCGAGTCGCCCAGCCTCGCTCCTCTGCCTCCAGCTGAATCTCGAGCAGCAGATCGAAGCTGATCCGACACACGCAAAAGTCGGGGTCAGTCGAATGAATCAGAGACACCGGAACCAGTCCCCTCCTTCGTGGACGTGGACACGTGTTTGCGGCACCGCACCGCTGTAGAGGTACTGCGACCGGCCGGTTTCTCGCTGTCGAACACCGACACCGTCTCGGTGTGGGTCACCGAGATCGGCCCCCGGCATCGAAGGCCAGCGCACCGTCTTCATCCGCACTCTTCGCGTGGTCGCGGTGAGCACACGGGCGACAGGTGCCCCTTGCGGAGTTCGGCTGGCTGTGGACGGCCCGCGGTGACGGGCCTGGAAGTCTCCTTGCGGGCGCTGAAGGAACAGGTCATGTACGGCTCATGGTCACGGATTCGCGTGCCGGGCGCCAGCCGCGCGCAGGCGTCGGCGACCGGTTCGGGGTAGTCGACCGGCGCGAACCCGATCAGGGGTTTGTCCGGTCCTGAGACGATGGTGAACACCGCGTACCTCCCCGGATCGAAGAGTTCCCGGGTCTGGGCGGTGAGCGGTATCTTGCCGTACAGCTGACGCAGTCCCGTGTCGACTTTCGCGCGTCCTTTCACCTGCACGCTACCGCAGGCGAACACCCCATCGCCACCCGTTCGGGCGACGACCCGCGCACTCAGGTGTGAAGCTCCATACGTTGGGGCAGTCCAGTCCCATGGCTGATTCGACGAACATCCACACCCGTCTGGTCGAGACCGGCGGGCGGTCTGGCGAGATCGCGTCCCTGCGGCGAATGCTGTTCGCCCTCGGGTTCGGCGGCGTGGCCGGGTGCCTGCTGTGGATGGCGCACTACCTGTAGGCAGACCGCTGTGATCTCTGCCCGTGGGACGAGGTTTCGCCGTTAGCTCGCGCCTAGCGTTTCCGGTGTGAAACAACAGAAGTACGTCCTTGCGCTACTGGTCGCCGTGGCGTTGGCAGGCGTGGCTCCCTCGGCGGAGGGCGGGCAGGCGGAGAACGCGTTGGGCCGGTTCGAGCAGCAACGGATCGCCCGCTGCTCATCGTGGACGACACTGACGAGTCGTACGCCGAGTTCAGCGCCCAGGTCCGGGTGATGCACGACGCCGCCCGCGGCCTTCCCGCCACCCCGACGCCCGTCCAGGAGCAGAAGCTGGCGCTGTACGCCAACCCGGATGTCATCCCGGCTTACACGGCCAACGCCACCTCCGACGTCGGCTCATTTCGCGTCGAGCGACTACTGGAAGACGGCGATGGCGCGGATGCGAAAGGGGCCGTCGGTTCCGGGCGACCACAGGATCCGGCCGAGGCAGCTCAACGCGCGGTCCGGGAGGACCTCGCGGCGTGAGGTGGTGTTGCACTCGAGGACGACCTTGTGCACTTCGGATGCCGTGCGGACGGGGGCCTCGAACGTCAAGCGGGCGGACTTCCTGTCCACCACCGAGAATTCGCCGGTGACCAGGACGTACTTCTCGGTGTACGCGCTGAGTTGGACTTTCGCGGGCGCGGGTTCGTCGGAGACCGTGCGGGCGGCGTGGTCGCCCAGCACAGTGCGCTGGGCGAGGTCCCCACGGACCAGGAAGTCGTGGGAGTCCAGGAATTGGATCAGGCGGCCGAGTACGGCCTGGGAGCTCTCGGACGGTGCAGGGGTTCTCTCGGCGGCGGCTCCCCCGCCGATGCCGAGGGGGAGTTGGACGTGGAAGGACGTCCTGACCGTTCGGTCACCGGGGTGTTCCGGGACGTTGATGCCGTTCAGGGCCTCCTCGTCCAGATAGACGACGATGCCGGGCGCCGCTTCGCTGGGGCGGCGTTCGGCGGCGCGTTTCGCGGCCCGGTACCTCAAGGCCAGCCACACCCAGGCGGCGAGGCCCACCGCCACGACGCCCTCCAAGATCAGCCACGGTCCCCATACCGGCCACCAGAGCGATTCGTCAGCAGCCACGGATGCTCCTCAACGCGGTCAGCAGGGAGTCGGCGTCGGCGTCGACAGCGCGACCGCCGGTGCGGGTGGCGACATCGGCGAGGCGGACGGGGTCGGCGCCGTCGAGGCGGACGACCCACGTCGGGACAGGTGGGGTGGGCCACGCGGCGGTGAACTCCTGCGGAGTCATTCCCGTGTTGTTCTCCCCGTCGGTGACCACGATGACATTCCCCTTCCCCGCGACCCGGTACGCGCGGTCCAACGCCGACCAGATGGCCGTGCCGTCGGTGAGGTCGTTGGCGGACACCGAGGCGCGCAGGGCGTCGAGGTCGGGGCGTCCGGCGACGGTGGTTGTCCGTTCCTCGAGCACCGTTCCCGCGAACCGCAGCACGGTGACCGTCTCGCCGACGTGGAACTGCTCGAAGCCGCCATGGCCGGCGAGCACCTCGAACGTCCGCCGCAATCCGGCGATCCGTGGCCCTCGCATCGAGGTCGAGTAGTCCAGCACGTACACGATCCGGACCGGTTCGCCCGCCCGGTCGTAGGCGGCCAGCAGCGCGTCCACCACCTCCTGCCTGCCCGGGAAGTACAGCCCGGTGCCCAGCGGACGAGCCAGTGCCTCCGGGCGCTCCACGGCCGGGTCCACCGGTCGCCGCGCGGTGGTACGCATGATCGCTCGCTGGCCGTCCGGTCCGCGCAACCACGCCACAGCGGTGTCATACGCGGTGCGTTTGCCGGTGTCCAGCAGCATCAGCGGGTAGTCCGCGAGCACGACGCCGTCCCGCGGGTACACCAACTCCAGCGGTTCCGGGAGCGATTTGGAGGCGTTCAGCGACACCAGGGTCGACTCGTAGGCGACCACGGCATCCACGTCGCCGTGCACACGCGCGTACTCCGCCGCAGGCTGTTCGGCGGAGCCCGCGGATGCGGCACGGCCGGTCAGGAAACTCCGCAGCCGGTCGCAGCGCACGTCCTCCGGTCGCAGCGCGGCCCCTGTCCCCGCAGCCGCGGTCGCCGCACCGATCAGGGTGAACAGGCCGCTGCCGGACACGCGGGGGTCGGACAGTACGTACCGCAGCTCCCCGGCTGCGGCCAGCCCGGCGACGTCGGCCCAGGTCGGCTCCCCGCGTGCGGCCGCCCGCAGCCGGGCGGCCGCGGCCGGTTCCAGCCCGATCACCAGCGGCGACATCATGATGTTCTCTCGCAGGGGGAGCTGTTCGGTGCGTAAGCGCAGCAGGTGGTCCGACGAAAGCCACGCCAGGTCATGACCCGCCGACCCCGCAGCGACCCGCGCGCTGGCGCTGACCGTGCCCTCGTGGGTCATCCGCAGCTCGATCCCGGTCTCCTGCCGCAACTGGGTGAGCACCGGCCCGAGATCGGCCAGCTCCGCACTGGCCAAGACGGTCAGTACGGTCGGTCCGGTCGAGCCGGACGTGCACCCGGCCACCATGGCGACCGCCGCCGCGGCGGTGGCCAGCTTCACCACGGAATGCCGGATTCGCGGCACCTGGTCACCTCCTTGATCAGTTCGGCCAAGGCGGGCCGGTTGGGCAGTTCGGTGCGGCTGTCGGAGCTGTTGATGCTCGGCATGGACAGCCCTCTGGCGGCCAGTGCGTCGGCGAGGGTCAGCTCCCCTTGCTGCGGGTCCATGGGTCGGAAACCGATTTCGGCCGCGCGCCTGCGCAGGTCGCGATTGGTGCGCAGGAGGTCCAACAGCCGATTGCCGTTTTCGGTGAAGGCCACGATCCACGGCTCGGTGTGATGGTGTCGCGAGGGGTAGAGCACCACGCGGGTCAAGTCCGGGCTGCCGTACTGCTCGACGTGGCGCATCTGGTGGTTGAGAAACTGATGCTCGTAGACGACCGCGAGGGGCGCGAACGTAGGGCCTTCGTGGCTGAAGAACTTGTCCGACAGACCTTCGTCGGGTAAACCGCCACTCTCCCACCACGGTGCGATCCGCGCGGCCGCGTCGGGGACTGTGCCCTGCTTGGTCACGGGGTTCCAGACCGGCGGCTCGCCGTTCCTGCTGAGCACCCCGCTGACCAACCCCAGATAGGCCGCACCCGAGTAGGACTTGCAGGCGTCCGGGGCGTATGCCCGGATGCGGTTGTCACTCGGTACGCCCAATTCACGCCACCTGGTGCCCTTCACGGACAGTTCGACGAAGGCCGTCATGTCCAGGTAGTAGTAGAGGTCGGCTCCTTGTGGCTGAGCGGACCGCTGGGGCTCCGCCGCCTTACCGAGCACGAGGCCGTTGACGTAGTCCCGGAAACCGACGACCACCAGCGGACTCGTGAACGGAATCGTCGAGTTCCCGCCCCAGTACTCGACCACGGTCTGCCCGACGACCTGCCCGGACGGCATCACGAAATCGTAGTGGGATGGCCGCTGGCCCTTGGTGATGTTCTGCGCCCCCCGCGAGTCCGTGACCTGCACCCGCAGGCCCTCCTTCATCAACAGGCGAGCGACCTCGGAGTCCTCGAAGTAGTCCTTTTTGGACGACATCACGCCCCGGAGCTGCGTGCTGTGGTGCGTCATCCCCACCGCCAACAGCGTCGCACCGCCCGCGACACACACGACGGTCAACAACGCCAGACCGATCAGGTAGGGACGGTGCCGGAAGGTGGACTCGGGTGGGGCGATGACAGTGAAGACAGGCTCGGCCACGATTTCCCCCGTCTGCTCCGCGTACCCGTCAACATGATCGTCTGGCGAAGCCATCGGTCACCGCGCCGTCCCTGCTCGTCATTCGCGCCGAGGGCAAAGAAGTCCGGGGACAACCCGCACCGCTCAGCCGCTGACGAAGAACTGGTATCGAGCCGTCATGGTGGACCTGCTCCCGTCCGCGTTCACCGACCACACGTCGAGGGTGACAAACCCTGCACGCTTGGGTGTCAAAGTCACCGTCGCGGTGCCGTCAGGCCCGGCCGGCACTGTTCCGGATTCGGGATGGACGTCCGGATCGAGGCTGTAGCGATAGGTCGCGACGCCCGGCATGCCGGGCTCGAACACGAACTCGCCCGGTACGCCCGCGCCGCCACCACCGTTTCCGTCTTCCGGGTAGACGTCGCTGGACACGATCGGGCTGTCCCGGACGTCCAAGCCGACTGTCTCGAAACCGGATCGGACGCCCGCGCTCGACGTACTCCACGCGTACAGGACGTGCTCGCCCATCGTGGCTGTTATGTCCACAGTGGCCACACCGTTGACAGCGGGGACCGTGGTCTCCGGGCCGTTCCCGACCCGGTAGGTGAAGGTCGCCGCATCGGGCACCCGCACCGCTTTGAAGACACATTGGAACGGCAGGAGACCTGTGCGTTTCGGGCATGTGACGTCGGGGCCGGTACTGGCCACCCAGGTCCGGTAGTACGTCGTCGGTGAGTGGTGCCTGGCGCGGTCGACGCTCGACACCGCGATGGACACGGGGCCGTCGTTCTGCGGCGCGTAGTTCACGGTAGCCCCGCCGCCCAGACGATCGGCCGCGACGTAGGTGCCGTTGATGTAGTAGCCCACCACATCGGACACGCCGTTCGGGCCGAGGGTGAACCGGCCCGGTACGCCCGCGCCACCGAATCCCGGTGGCTCCGCGTTCTCCGGGTAGTCCGAAGAGGACACTTGAGGGTGTTTGTCCGGCGGGGTGAGATCCATGGTGAACGCGCACTCCGGCGACCACGCGGAGCTGTCCCGGCTGTCCTCGGCTCGCATCGTCCAGATGTACGTGCGGCCGTCGGTGAGGAAACCGTCCGGCGGATACCACTGCGCACTGCTGAAGTTGTTCATCGGACCGAGGACGCGCTCCGTCACGTCGGCCGGGTTGTCCGCGGGCCAGATCCTGAGCCTGCCGGACAGCTTGTCGCTGAAGTCCGGGTCCCGCAGGGAGGCGATGATGCCCGCCCGGGGATTGGCGTTGAACAGATGCCCGTCGGCGCACTTGAAGATCTCCACGGTGCGGTCACTGGGCACGTCCGGAGGCCAGTTGACTTCGTAACGCATGGTGATCCGGTTGGCATACACGCGGCCGTAGGCAGGATTGCCCTGTTTGTCGGCTGGCATCCGCATCGCGAACGTCAGTGTTTTCCTGCCTTCCCGCACCGCATCGGCCACCTGCTTCGTGACGTCCCAGGTCACACGCGGCACAACGCAGTCGGACGTGGTGGTGAGCAGTTCCTGCTTCGCCAGCTCCCTCGGCTGGTCGGCCCACGTCGGCGGTTTGGCCCGCGCCGGGACAGCCCACAACTCGGTGGAGCGCGGCTTCGTGCAGTCGTTCGCGGACACCTCGGCGGCGAACACGTGGACGGCGAGAATCCGGGCGCCCCGCAGCGCGGGAACGTCGAGCGTGAAGTAGGACTTGGCCAGGTGATAGCTGTGGTCCGGGTCGATGCGCGCACCGACCGGCGCGTCACCGGGCTGGTCGGGGAAGGACGTCGTCGGCTTCCGGGCGTCGACGTAGGCCCAGGACTTGCTGGGAACCTGGTCGACTGAGTCGGCAGCGGCAGGTGGTGCCACAGCGACGACGGCGGACAAGAGAACGAGCGCGGCGCTCATTGTCGAGAACGCGCGTGTGAAACCCATTTGCCCCCCTGCGGCCAGGTTTGTTCGCAACCGGCTATCGAGGGGACGTCGTGCGCCGTTACCAGGTGGACCGGTCCGGCGCCTTCGGGCAACGTGGTTGGTGAGATATGGCGCGCGGCGCGTCACGCGCGAGCAGTGCAGCGCCTACGAGAACATTCACACCTGCGCGTATCCACCGTCTGCGAAGAACTCGGCACCGTTGATGTAACTCGACGCGTCCGAGGCAAGGAACGTCGTCACAGCGGCGATCTCCTCGGGCTCGGCGAGCCGCCCAAGGGGGACGACGCCTTCGGCCTGCTTGAGCATCTCGGGCGTGACCAGCTCGAGCAGACCGGGAGTGCGTGTACCGCCCGGGGACACGACGTTGACCCGAAAGCCGTGCACGCGCGAGCTGAGGGCCCAACCACGGGCGAGGCTGCGGACCGCGGCCTTCGACGCCGCGTAGACCTCGAGTCCCTGGTTGGGCCGTGTCGCGGCGGTCGAACCCGTCAGGATCACCGAGGCGTTCGTGCTGAGCAGGGGCAGCGCTTGCTGCAGGGTGAAGATCGTTCCCTTGACGTTGGTGGCGAACACTGAGTCAATCAGATCCTCCGTCACCTCGCCGAACGGAGCTGCGGTGCCGACGCCGGCGTTTGCGACCAGCACGTCAATGCGTCCGGCCTGGTCGTGCACGGTCCTGTAGAACGCGTCGAGCTCCGCGGGCACCGAAGCGTCGCAGACCACGCCGGTCACGTCGGGTCCAAGCTCGGCGACCGCGGCGTCGAGCGCGTCCTTGCGGCGACCGGTGATGAACACCCTGGCACCCTCGGCGCGGAACGCGCGTGCGGTCGCGAACCCGATGCCGGTGCTGGCCCCGGTGACCACGGCGACCTTGTCTGCCAAGACGGCCATGCCGCCCCCTTCAGGTTATGGACTGTTACGTCCATAACCTTGCCCGATCTGGACCGGACAGTCAAGAACTTTCGACACGCGGCTCCCGGCAGAGTTGCAGGGCGCAACTGGCCGGTGAGGTGTGCTAGTGCGTTGAGGTGGGCAGTAACCGCGCCAAGGCGGATTGGGCCACCGTGATGAGCACGTCGATGTCCATGCCGGTGCGCCCGAGCGCGATGAGGCCGAGTTGGGCAGCGAGGACAGCGCGGGCGGTCTCGGTGGCATCGGCGTCGGGGTCGAGGTCCCCTTCGCGCTGGGCGCGCTTCAGTGCTGCGGTGAGGATGGTGGTGATCGCGTCGTAGCTGCGGCGGGCCTCGGCGGCCACGTCCGGAGTGCTGGTGGCCAGCTCGGCGTTGCTGTTGGCCAGCAAGCAACCTCGACGCGCGGTTGCTCCGGTCGGGTCGTCGGTCGGGCCGAGCACGAACTCACGGACCAGGTCGATCCCCCGCGCCGCGGACAGCAGACGCTCGCGCAGCATCAGCAGGTTCGCGTCGTCATAGTCGCGCAGCACCCGCAGGAACAGGTTGCGTTTGTCCCCGAACGCCCCGTAGAGGCTGCCTTTGCCCAGCCCACTCACGCGCAGCAGGTCATCCATCGACGTCGCCGCGTAGCCCTTGTCCCAGAACTCGTCGCGGATAGCGAGGACCACGCGATCTTCGTCGAACTCACGAGGTCGGGGCATGCACCCACAGTACTAGTTCTGGACCGCATGGGCCACAATGGTGGTAAAGGCGGGATTGGCGTGCAGATCACCGGAATGCCCGCCGGGGACGCGATCACCAGCCGGATCATCGAACCGCTCGGCCTGACCAGGACCACGTATCCCCGTCCCGGTGACCGAAAGCTGGACACGCCTTATCTGCCCGGCTACATCGGTATCCGGACCGGCCCGTTCTTCTTCTGGACCGAGCGGACCACCGCTTGGGAACTGTCCCAGTTCGCGACAGCCGGAGCCATGGCGTCAACCGAACTGGACCTGGTCGCCTTCCAGCGGGCGCTGGCCGACGGCAAGCTGATGTCGCCCGCGGCACTGGCCCAGATGCGTACCGCAGTGCCGATTCCTGGTGCCCCCACCATGGGTTACGGTCTCGGGCTGGTGCGTCTCGACCTGTCCTGCGGCGCGCGGGCCTGGGGGAACCTCGGCGACTCCGCGACCGGTCACTCAGGCGCGACTCTCGTGACCGACGACGGCAGGCATGCGGCGATGGTCACCAACACCTTCGCCATAGCCGAAGGCACGACAACACGAAACCACGTCATCGACTCCGCGTTGTGCGGCACCCCGGCAAGCTGACATCACCGACGCGGGCTGCGCAGGTCATACGTTTACTGCAACCCGGGATCATGAGGCCAACCGTTGTGAGCCCGCATCGCCAGCGCGTCAAAGGCTTACCGACACGACACGCGGCAAGGCCGAGCAGGCATCCCCCTTGGTCGGCTCCGCTCTGTGCGGGATCGTCGACCGGTGGTGCCTGCTCGGCCCGGCGTGGTCAGCGTGGCCGTCAGGGTCTTGCTGCCGTCGGGCGTGCTGATCATCAGCGCACCGTAGCCACCCGGGGCGCCGCCGTTGTGGTGGACGATGGTGCCGTCCGGGCCCAAGTCCTGCACCCACAGGCCCAGGCTGAGGTTGAGCTTGCCGTGCGGCGTGCGCATCTCGGCCAGCAGCGGGGCGATGAAGGTGCTGGGGTCCTTGGCGCCCGGGTGAGCTCACATTTCGCGGGGCTGCATCGTCGGTTGGGCAGTACACCCGCTACGACCAAGGAGCTCGTATGGACGCCCGGCTCGACTACTTCGGCAACCCCGTCGGGGGAAAGTTCATGAAGACCATCATCTCGGCCGGAAGGGCGCTGGTCGACTCACCGCTGCCGGTCGCGACCCAGGAACTGGTGCGGATGCGCGCGAGCCAGATCAACGGTTGCGCTGTGTGCCTGGACATCCACACCAAGGAGGCCGCCGCGGCGGGCGAGTCGGCTGTGCGGATCAACTTGGTCGCGGCGTGGCGTGAGGCGACGGTGTTCACCGAGGCCGAGCGCGCGGCGCTGGAGCTGACCGAGCAGGCCTGCCGGATGGCGGACGGCGGCAGTGTCACCGATGAGGCGTGGTCGAACGCCGCCAAGCACTACGACGAGGACCAGCTCGCCGCACTGGTGGCGGTGATCGCGCTGATCAACGCCTTCAACCGGGTGAACGCCATCGTCCAGAACCCCGCGGGCGACTATCGAGTTGGTCAGATCGCCTAGTCACCGTTCGACGAGCCGGGCTTCGTGCCACCAGGCGCGGGTCCGGCCCACATCATCCGTTCGCGACCGAACACCCTTGGGAGAGAATCATGTCCATCGCCGAGACAGCACGCAACCGGGCCGCGTTCGCCCGTTTTCACGAGGCGACCAACTCCGGCAGCATGGAGGTCATCGCCTCCATGATCGACGAGGTCGTCGAACCGGATGTGGTGTTCCACGCACCGGTGCCGATGGAGACGACGGGCGCTCAGGCGCTCAGGCAAGTGTGGACTGTGCTGCTTCGCGCGTTCCCTGATCTGCGGGTCACGGCCGAGGACGTGCTCGCGGTCGGGGACAAGGTCGTCTGCCGCAACACCGTCACCGGCACCCACCAAGGCGAGTACCGCGGTCTTCCGGCTACCGGGAAAACCGTTGCCTACAGCGAGATCTTCATCATCCGGTTCGCAGGAGGGCGGGTCGCCGAGATCTGGGGCGTCGTCGACGTTCTCACCCAGCTGCGGCAGCTCGGCTCCCTCGCGGCGTAGCGGAGCGCGGAGGAAACCGTCTTGGCGCACCTGAACCGGCGCCCGCTCACGGACGTGGTGGGAGGTCGATTCTCACGCATGCTCCCCACCCCGGAGGTGGGTCGACGAACTGGACGGTGCCGCCGTGTGCGGTGATGGTGTTGGCCACGATGGCGAGGCCGAGCCCGGAACCCGGTAGAGCGCGGGCGGCGGGGGCGCGCCAGAACCGGTCGAACACGTGCTGACGATGTTCTTGCGGGATTCCCGGGCCCTGGTCGGTGATGGTGAGCCAGTGCGTTCCGGTGCGGACTGCGATGGTCGAGTGGGGTGGGGAGAACTTGACCGCGTTGTCGAGCAGGTTCAGAACGGCTGTCTCCAGGGCTGCCGCGTCACCGACGGTGGCCCAGTGGACGGTGTCCGCGTGGATGTCGAGGTCGAAGATGTGGTCGGGTGCCCGGCTGGTGGCGCGGTGCACGGCTCGTTCGATCACGGTCGTGATGGCCACGTCGTCATGTGCCAGATCGTGATTGTCTCTGGCGAGTTCGACCAGTTCGGCGACGAGCGTGCCGAACTCCGCGGTCTGTGCCTGGATGCGGTCGAGGATCGTGGCTCGTGTGCCGGCCGGAATGGCGCGCCTGGTGTGTTCACTGCGGACCAGCAAATCGACGTTGGTCCGCAGGCTGGTGAGCGGAGTGCTCAGCTCGTGGGCCGCGTTGGTGACGAGTTCCTGTTGTCGACGCCGGGAATCCCGCAGTGCTGTGGTCATCGCTGAGAACGCGCTGCCGAGTCGGCCGATTTCGTCGCCGCCGGCGACTTCCACCGAGGTGTCCAGGTCCTCGGTGCGGGCGATGTGTTCGGCTGTGGTGGTCAACTGGCGCATCGGGGCGAGTGCGCGACGTGCCAGCAACAACCCGGCCGCGCCAGCGGTGCACGCCCCGACCAGGCACATCACGATCAGGACGCTGCCCAGAGTCGTCAGGACGTCGTCGATCGGTGCGAGAGCGCGACTGATGGCTATCACGTCACCGTTGCCGACCGGGCGCAACGCCACCCGTACCGGCACACCCGACCAGGTCTCGCCGTTCCGCACGGTCTGCGTGGTGACGGCGTGGTCGGTCAGGGTGGTGGTCACCTTGTCCACACCGTCGGGGGCGCAGGTGCTGCCGTCGGCGCGCAGCACTTGGATGCCTTCGAGAAACTGCTGCAAAGGTTGTTGCTGTGCAGGGGGTTTGCAGATCAACGACGCCACATCGAGCGAGGTGGGCCGATCGGCGGCCTTGTTCATCAGGCTGACCGCGGGGATCGGCTTGTCGAGCAGGGTCTGGTCCAGTTGGTCCCGCAGGTTCTGCCGGGTCACCAACCACGTGACGGCGGCGACACCGACGATCGCGACGGCGACGACGCAGGCGGTGATGATGCCGATCCGGTCCCGCAGCAGAAGTTTCCGCTCCGAACGGCGGCGGGTCATGGTTGCGCACGCAGGACGAAACCGACACCCCGGACGGTGTGCAGCAGCCGGTCCGTGCCCCGCGCCTCGGTCTTGCGGCGCAGGTGACCGATGTAGACGTCCAGGTTGTTCGTGCCCGGGTCGTGTCCCCAGATCCGCTGTTGCAGGTACGCCCTGGTCAGCACCCGCTCAGGGGTGGTGAGGAACAGGCGTAGAAGGTCGAACTCCGTCGGCGTCAGCGCGATCGGGTAACCGGCTCGGGTCACCTCGCGGGACGCTGTGTTCAGTTCGACATCGGCGAACCGGAGCGCGTCGGACCGCGTGTGCCCCCGGTTCTGTTTGAGCAGGGCCCGCAGCCGCGCGAGCAGTTCCTCGAGGGCGAACGGTTTGACCAGGTAGTCGTCCGCGCCCGCGTCCAGTCCGGTGACCCGGTCCCCCAGCCCGTGCCGCGCGGTCAGCATGAGCACCGGCATCAGGACCCCGTCGGCACGCAGCCGCCGGCAGACTTCGAGGCCGTCGATGCCCGGCATCATCACATCCACGATCGCGAGGTCGATCCGCGCGTCGTCCTCGACGGAACGGATCCGGTGGAGCGCCTGCTCACCGTCTCCGGCCGTGACGACCGCGTAGCCCTCGAACTCCAGGCTGTGCCGCAGGCTCTCCCGCACATCGGGGTCGTCGTCCACCACAAGCACGCGCATCTTCTGTCCATTGGGGTCGACGGAACAGCGTCAACCAGACCGTATCCCGGACGACCAGGATACGGCTTGCGCTTTCACGATCTTCTCAGTTTCCGGCCAGGTTTCCTTCATGCGATGTCGGACACCATGTGGCGGAACCGATCCACTCGTGTGTGAGGAGCGAACATGGTGCAGTCAGGCGACGTCGATCGACGCGCGTTTCTACGACGAGCGGGAATGGTCGCGGGCGTGGGCGCGGCTCTGCCGTTGCTGGGGTCTGTCGGAAGCGCCGCAGCGAGCGGCCCACCCACCTCGCACGACCCCGATCAGCTGTTCAAGGAGGGCCGGTTCGACGAAGCCGACCGCGGCTACCGCAACCTCCTGCGCAAGGATCCCCGCGACGCGCACGCCAACGCGCAGGTCGGCTACATCGCGTTGCTGTCCAACAAATTCCGTGACGCCGAGACCTACCTGTCGCGCGCCCTCGGGTCGGCGCCCAATGATGTCGCCTCGAAGAAGCGGCTGGCGGAGTGCTTCGTCCGCCAGGATCAACTCGCCCGCGCGGTACCGTTGCTGAGGAGCACCGGCAGCAAGCGTGACGAGGCATTCGCCGAGCAGTACGCACATGTCGGCGGTACACCATGGCAGGTGCACGGTGCGCAGAGCACACGGTTGCCCTGGTACGCCCCCGACCCGCTGCCGTTCGTCGAGGCGTCGGTGAACGGCGGGAAACCCCGGCTGTTCCTCATCGACACCTATGCCACCGCCGGTCTGACCCTGGAAGTGGCGGAGGAACTGGGCCTGCGCGCGGTGTCCGAACTGACCGGGTACGTCGGCAGCCACCCCGTCACCCTGTACTTGGGTGTGCTGGATTCGCTCCGGCTCGGCGACATCGAACTCCGCAACATTCCGATCCAGTGGACCGGCAAGAACACACCCGAGATGCCACGCCCGCCGGACGGCACGCGTCCCGCGGGCGCGATCGGCACCACGCTGTTCTACCACTTCCTGACCACAATGGACTACACGGGCAAGAACCTGGTGCTGCGGCGCAAGACCGACACCCAGCTACGGCAGTTCCAGGCCCAGGCACGGCGGGAAGGTCACTCCCGAGTCCCCCTGTGGCTGGCAGGCGACCATTTCCCGTGCACACTGGGCAGCCTCCGTGACTACACACGGATCGTCACCCTCGACACCGGCGGCCTCGACCCAAGAGGTGTCGGCACGACCGTGGAGATAGCCGAACGAGCCGGCCTCGACGTGGACTACGACCACCCTCTGAATGACGAAAGAACACGTTTTCCGATCAAGCCCGACCGCATCGGCATCGGCAAAGCCGTCAACCACAGCGCCGAAGGCGTCGCGGAGCCACCATCGATGGGGCCGGGGCCCGGGCAGTCCGGCCAGTTCGGATTCGACGTCATCGCCAACTTCAGCCACGCCTTCCTCAAGCCCTTCACGATCACCTTCGACTACACCACCACGCACCTCTACGCCAAAGCCGGACCGTCGTAGGACGCCGTGACGTTCGTCCGTCGCGGACACGGTCGAGGCCATCGAAACCTGTCGTGCCACAATCATCGAACCGTTGTTCAGGGGGAGGACGATGTACCGTCGGTTACTCGTTGTGGCTGTGCTGCTCACCGGATGCACTACCCAGCCGAACACCTCCGGCCCACCGCCGACGACCACGACCTCGGCACCGCCCGCGGTGAAGGAGGTGCCGCAGCGCCCGCTACGGATGGCCGGCGGCCTGGCATTGAGCTATGTGCAACCGGAAACGGCGGCACGAGTGCTGTGTTCCCCCTCCGCCCCACCGCACCCGGTGCTGGTGCACTTCGAGCCCGACATCGGCGGCAGGAAACCGAACTGCCGGATCACCGACGCACGGGGCCGGCACGCCATCGATCTCTCGCTCAAGCAGGCGTCCAGTACGACCTTCACCGGCAACGACAAGATCGCCGACCACGATGCCATGGTCACCGAGAAAACGGGAAAGGTGTTCGTCGAGACACCTGTCTCGGACGCCATGAACATCAGGGAGATCAGCCCCCAATGGCCGATCCTGCTGGCCGAGGCCGACACGGCTGATGCCACGCTGTTGCGGGAGTACCTGGCGAAGGTGCTGCCGGAGTTGACGAAGGACGCCGACCGGCTGGCTGTCTACCCCGGCGGCGGCGTCGACCTGAAATCGGTCACGGTGACCCCGGACGTCTTCCACGACCTGGCGAAGCCTCTGCAGGCACTGCAGTTGTGCCAGATCGCGAAGGAAACCCTCGGCCTCAAGCCGTCCAGAGTCACCGAGAACGGCGTGTGCGTCGCGAAGTTGCCCGACGGCAGCGACCTGACTTTCCGACCGGAGCCGACCTCGCGGACCAAAGCCGACTACGAGCGGACAGTAGGCGGCCGTCCGGCATCCGCTGACAACCGGGACGTGCGGGTGAGGTTGCGCGACGACATCCCGCTCGACATCATCTTCTCCCAGCAGCACGAAAGCTTCGGTGAGAAGGTCGTCGCCGTACTCGGTCAGAAGTAGAGAACAACGGATCGTCGCTGTCCTGACACTGTTCCGCGCCGGATGCGGCACGCAGCCTGCTGCCGTGCCGCGTCCTGCCGCGCCGGACGGCGAGACCAACGAATGCGGCGATCGGAACGTTGCCGAGGTCGCTCCCCTGCTGGCGGCACTGGATCATGTCGTCCCCCGCGCAGGTCGGGCGGATGCCGCCGGTTGACCAGGTCGCCCGCCCGCAGGTGGCACCGTTGATCCCCGAGCGGCCGAGCGCATCGCGGCAACCCGGCAGAGGTCCTCAGCGGACACATCGACCCACTCCGTTCCGGTCAGGGCCGAGAGTGGAACACGTCACCTGCCCGTGTCGCGATCTCGAGATGCGGCGAAGCGCTCCCTGACTCAGGATGGGCACACAGGACCGAGGTGGAGCGCTCGTTTTGACTGATTCCAGATAAGCGCCCTATCATCGGACGTATGGAGTCCGACTTCGAGACGCAACTGCGAGCGGCCTCGTTGCGCGTGACGCGACCCCGGCTGGCTGTGCTGGCCGCGCTGCGCGACCACTCCCATGTCGACACCGAAACAGTGATCGACCTGGTGCGGGTCGATCATCCGACGATTTCCCACCAGGCGGTGTACGACGTCCTGCGCGCGCTCACCGATGCCGGTCTGCTGCGCCGCATCCAACCCCTGGGCGCCACCGCCCGCTACGAATCGCGGGTCGGTGACAACCACCACCATGTCGTCTGCCGGTCCTGTGGCGCGATCGCGGATGTCGACTGCGTGGTCGGTCACCCTCCCTGTCTCACCGCCTCGGACGATCACGGCTTCGTGATCGACGAGGCGGAGGTCGTCTTCTGGGGCACCTGCCCCGACTGTTCGGCCGAGCGCACCTCCCAGTGATCCGCAAGTCGGAAGGAAACACATGAACGCCCCCAAGGACAACGCCCCATCCAGTGCGCAGGGCGTCGACCAGAAGGCGGCGGCCGGGTGTCCGGTCGCGCACGACTCGGTGACGGCGCACGGCAGCGAGAGTGAGAACCCGGCGATCGACTCGCCGACCCCGAAGACGGGCGGCCGTCCGCGCACGAACCGGGACTGGTGGCCCAACCAACTCGACCTGTCGGTGTTGCACGCCCACTCCTCGAAGGGCAACCCGCTGCCGTCGGGCTTCAGCTACGCCGAGGAGTTCGCCAAGCTCGACGTCGACGCCCTCAAGCGCGACATCACCGAAGTGCTCACGACCTCGCAGGACTGGTGGCCGGCCGACTTCGGTCACTACGGCGGTCTGATGATCCGGATGAGCTGGCACGCCGCCGGCACGTACCGAATTCACGACGGACGCGGCGGCGCGGGCGACGGCGGTCAGCGGTTCGCCCCGCTCAACAGCTGGCCCGACAACGCCAACCTCGACAAGGCCCGGCGGCTGCTGTGGCCGGTCAAGCAGAAGTACGGCCAGAAGATCTCGTGGGCCGACTTGCTCGTGCTCGCCGGCAACGTCGCACTGGAATCGATGGGCTTCAAGACGTTCGGCTTCGGTTTCGGCCGCGAGGACGTGTGGGAGCCGGAGGAGATCTTCTGGGGTCCGGAGGACGCGTGGCTGGGTGACGAGCGCTACGTCAGCGAGTCGGAGATGGCACCCGAAGTCGGCGCGACCGAGATGGGACTCATCTACGTCAACCCCGAGGGGCCCCGCGGCAACGCGGACCCGGCTGCGGCAGCCCACTTCATCCGGGAGACGTTCGGCCGGATGGCGATGAACGACGAAGAGACAGTCGCTCTCATCGCCGGTGGCCACACCTTCGGCAAGACCCACGGCGCGGGCGTCGCCGACGGCCACGTCGGTCCGGAGCCCGAGGCCGCCCCGCTGGAGTCGCAGGGTCTCGGCTGGTTGAGCACCTACGGCAGCGGCAAGGGCGGTGACACGATCACCAGCGGTCTGGAGGTGACGTGGACCGACGTGCCGACGCAGTGGAGCAACCGCTTCTTCGAGATCCTCTTCGGCTACGAGTGGGAACTGACCACCAGCCCCGGCGGCGCCAAGCAGTACGTCGCCAAGGACGCCGAGCCGATCGTCCCGGACGCCCACGACCCGGCCAAGAAGCACAAGCCGACCATGCTCACCACCGACCTGGCGCTGCGCGTGGACCCGGCGTACGAGAAGATCTCCCGGCGCTTCCTCGAACACCCCGACCAGTTCGCGTTGGCGTTCGCCAAGGCCTGGTACAAGCTGCTGCACCGCGACATGGGTCCGGTCAGCCGGTTCCTGGGGCCGTGGGTCGCCGAACCGCAGTTGTGGCAGGACCCGGTGCCCGCGGTCGACCACGACCTCGTGGGTGACGCCGAGGTCGCCGCGCTCAAAGCGAAGGTCCTCGACTCCGGCCTCACCACCGCACAGCTGGTCACCACCGCCTGGGCGTCCGCGGCCAGCTTCCGAGCCACCGACAAGCGCGGCGGCGCCAACGGCGCCCGGATCCGCCTGGAGCCCCAGCGCAGCTGGGAGGTCAACCAGCCGGACCAGCTCGCGAAGGTCCTCGAGGCGTTGGAGGGCATCCAACGGGAGTTCAACACCGCGGGCGGCGCGAAGATCTCGCTGGCCGACCTGATCGTGCTGGCGGGTTCGGCAGCGGTCGAGAAGGCGGCGCGGGACGCCGGGGTCGAGGTGACCGTGCCGTTCCACCCCGGACGCACCGACGCCACCCAGGAGCAGACCGACGTCGAGTCGTTCCGGGTCCTCGAGCCGCGCGCGGACGGGTTCCGCAACTACGTGCGGTCCGGCGAGAAGCTCCAGCCGGAGGTGCTGCTGGTCGACCGCGCCTACATGCTCGGCCTGACAGCACCCGAGATGACCGTCCTCGTCGGCGGTCTGCGTTGCCTCGGCGCCAACCACGGTGGCACACGGCATGGTGTGCTCACCGACCGGCCCGGCGTGCTCACCAACGACTTCTTCGCCAATCTGCTGTCGCCGGGGACCCGGTGGAAGGCGTCGGAGTCCGACGAGCACGTCTTCGAGATCAGGGACGCGGCCACCGACGAGGTGAAGTGGACTGCGACCGCGGTCGACCTGATCTTCGGCTCCAACTCCCAACTGCGTGCGGTAGCAGAGGTCTACGCCAGCGAGGACGCCCGTGAGCGGTTCGTGACGGACTTCGTCGCGGCCTGGACCAAGGTCATGGACCTCGACCGGTACGACCTCACCTGACGCCGTCATGCCAATGAGCCCGGCCGGTCCCAGCGCCCGGCCGGGTTCACCTCGGGTGGCCTTCCTGTTCCCCGGCCAAGGATCGCAATACGTCAGCGTGGGAGCGGACTTGGCGGTGCACCAGCCGTGGGCCTGGGAGGCGTGACATCCGGGAGGCTGCTCAGTGGCTGCCGAGCTGCTTCAACTGGCCGCCGAGTTCGTGATGGGTGGTGGTGTAGCGGCGGGCGAGCCACTCCGTCGCGGCGATGAGGGTGAGCAGGGTTGCTGGGGCGATGATCGAGGCGGTGACCACGGCCAGCGTGAGCGGAAGTGTGTAGATCAGCAGGATCGCGACTACCGCTTCCGCGCTGAGGCCGATGGTCCAGACGAGCGTGAGGCGACGGTGCAGAGCGTGGAATCCGGCGTCCTCGCGCCACCGCCGGTCGAACTGTGCGGGGTCAGCGGCGAGATCCCGACGGATGCGCGCAATGAGCGGCCGCCGCGCGAGCAGGGACACCGCAGCGAACAGCCCGATAGCACCGGTGATGACGAAGTCCTTGGCCAGTTCCACCCGCGCGTCGCCGGTGACCAGGGCAACCGGGACTCCCAACGCGAAACGAGCCAGCACGAGCCCGCCCAGCACAGTCAGCTCGTGCCGACGCAGGTACTGTGCGGCCAACACGAGCACTGACACTCCAGCGGCGCCCACCAATGCCCACACCGGTTGCCAACCGAGCATGGTGAACAGCAGGTAGGCACCGACCGGGACGCCCACGTTCTCCACGATGGCAAGGAACAACCGAACCCAGACCTTGGTCATCATGGTTCGTCCTGCGAGCGGGTACGCCCTGCGTGCGCAGCGATCAGCTTGTGCAGCAGGGCGTTGAGCATCCCCGCTTCGTAGCTCTCCAGGCCCAACACGGCCGGTTCGTTGAACTTCCGTATCGAGACGCCCGCTGCCTTGAGCACCGCCCGCCCCTCCTCGGTCAGGCGTACCGGCACCGGCTTACCGCGCCCACCCGGCCCCTGCCGAAGCAACAGACCACGCTCGGCAAGATCGGCGATGACGCCAGTCATGCTCTGCGGGCGGATCAACACCCGACGAGCGAGCTCAGCCTGCAACAGACCCGGGCTATCCGACAGCTGCGCCAGAACCCCGAACTGAACCGGCGTCAACCCATGACGCCCGAACAATTCATACAAGCTACGCGCCAACGCGTGATACGCCTGCACGATCGCCCACGCCGGGAGCACGGCCAAGTCCTCGCTCACCCACTCGTCATCACCCACGCCGACAGGCTATCAGGTATCTGATTTGAACAGATGCTCAAGCCGCGTTCCACGCTATACCTGGCTACCCTGATATCAGACGCCTGATTTAGGGATGATGCAAGTCATCGGCACGGGGATCGGCGATTGGTGGCGGCGTACGGACTGCGTGCCGCCGGAATGGACGTACAGGTCCACGAGCCCGACACGTTCCAGCAGTCCACTATGCTGGACCACCGCTTACTAGTGCTGGCACACCTTCCACGCGGCGACGACGGCGACCACATGCTGATCGGCCGACTCCCACTGCGCCAACTTCTGAGACACGGCCTGGCCTGAGTTTTATCCCTGATTGTCGGCCGCGACCTGCTCGCCGCGCCCTTACATTCGACGCACGGCCTTGAGTAAATCGCGGCAAGGCCCCTATTCCTGAGATGGGTCGGCCGAACTCTCGACAGAAGCCTCGAGTGGTCCTTGTTGCCGCTGAAAGCGTTAGAAGCCGAGAAGGAAGTCAAACACTTGACGGCGTTGAAAGATCATTCTCGGTGCTGACCGGTACGTGTAGGAACGACAGCAGCGACGACCAGGTTCACTGGTTACGCAGAGCGACGCGACGTGTACCACTTCCGTCGTAACGAGCTACTCGTTTGGCCTAATACAAGCCTTTCGATTACGAGGTTACGTTGACCGTTGGTCGCACCGCCAAGACCGGAGAGTCATGCCCCGAGAGCGGCGTCTGGAAGGTCGTTGGAAGTCCATCCACCACAGCCCCATCGCCAAAGGAAACACAATGCCGCCGTACAACAGGCGTAGCGTGACGTGGCAACTGATTCAGTTGGCGTGAGTCAAGGCCCGCACTGGGCCGCCTATCGCGTGTCCGCCGAGGGCGCAGCGAGTCGCAATCACCCAGTAAGGCACTCAGCCCCCGGAACGGTCTCGGTAAAGATCATCGCCGTGATCGAGGTGGCGGTAAGGAAAGAGCCCTCTGGCCAGGTTTTTCACCTTCGCCAGAGGGCTTCTTCTCGACCGTCGGGACGACAGGATTTGAACCTGCGACCCCTTGACCCCCAGTCGCGGAACGACTGAGCGGCATGCTCTGGCCTGTTCTCCCAGGTGGACTCCCAGTATAACCGGCCGAGTAAAGGAGTCTTCCGCCTGGCGCTCAGCCTGGATCTTCGCGCGCCCACGTGCCGCAGGGCGTTACCGGACGACGAAACCAGAGCCAGACCCAGTTCAAACCACCATAATCACCGACTCTTCAGCGTCGCATTGACCGCCTCGACCACGCAGCCGAGGCCCTGATCTGAACAGGGTGGACAGCAGAGCACCCTGGAGCGACAGTGAAACCCACCGCGAGCACCTTCAAAACCTACCACGCATACCGCCCACCCCGTGCCACAGCCCCCTCACCAGCAAAGACGTGAGAGGAATCGACCGGTCGCACCATAAACCGCCCAACCTGTGCCAGGAATGACCTCGTCAGCGCGTCCGAATATCTCGCCGACGTCAATACCCTCTATTCGGAACTCTGTCGTAATCCAAACGAACCAGCTAGTCTATTATGGACTAACTGACGTAAGTATCTCTACAATCATCCCACGTGCTCTAGACAGACTGATCGCCTGCCGCGTCCGGGGTCATGTCGCGCGGCGCGTCTATCGGTCCAGGATGTGAAAGGGGAACCGCATGACATGGTCGCGTCCTGCGGTACATCGGACGATCGTGGTGGTGGATGTCGAAGGGTTTGGTGATCTTCGGCGAACCAACAGCCATCAGGCGGGACAGGTTTGGTGGCGCCAAGCGTGCGGACGCCCAGCCGCTACTCCAGAGTCGATAGCCGAGTGCGGGTGGCTTGCGCGCCACCCGCATGCTCACGACACTGATCATGAGGTTGCTGCAGCAAGCAAGGTATGGCCCTCGCCGGTCGTTGCGGACCAGCGCAGCCGAGATGCCAGTTGGATTGTTTCCTGGAGTCCGAGTTGCGATCTTCGCTGACCTTCACGAACCAGCGCTGCTCGGGCGGTCACCTGCCAAGTGGTCGCTCGACTCCTATTGCGATCCTCGCTGAGCGCCAGGCGCACACGCGAGCTCGGCGAGCACGTCGTCAAAGTCACGCGGGATCCGCACGATCGAGTCGTGAGCAACGGCTGCGGCGGCCTTCTGGATCAGATGCTCGCGGGGACGGTGTTTTCCTTCGCTACAGATGGTTGGGGCCTGGACAGCGTGGGATGCGCAGCGGGCAACCTCGACCTGGCAAGCACGTTCCGATTATGGGATCGCAACAGGACCTTCTACGCCGCCCATTCGGTGCTCGTAGCGGAGATGGCAAAGATCAGCTCTACACCGATCCCTGGCAAAGTCTGGATGTGCATCCCGCACACCGAGCCGCTGATCTTGCTGCCTGACACCACACCGATCAACCTGCCAAGTGGCGACATCGGTGTCCCGACAGGGTTCTTCGTTCAGGGTCGCATTCGAACGGTCCGTATGCCCCATCCACGACGACCACCATGTCGCGCTGGGGTTCATTTCCTCGTGCGGCTATCTGACGCCAGCACGACGTGATTCGCACAACCGTCGACACCGCAAGGCGCATGACGTTGGAGCAGATGGTCAACGAGGCATTCGCTCAATTCCGCATCTGCGACGATGGTCCACCACCCAACGATGAGCGATGGACTTCGTACCTGACCTCGCTGATGCGTACAGCGGTCTCGCTGACGTACTCCTGCACCGAGGAAGGCTGACATCTCTGTCATGTCCACCGCCATGACTCGCAAGGTCACGCGGCAGCCGAAGAGGGGAGCCAGGCTCGACTATTCCACCTCGTCTTCGGTCGACTCTGTTGAGCAGCAGTACTCTTCTGCCTTCTTGGCCAGGTGTACGGGGAAGGGTTGGGCCAGCGGGTCGTACTCGTCGTGGAAGCGCTGTTGATGTGCGACCGATGCCCACTCCGCCGCGCTGTCCGGCGAGTCTGCATCACCCGATGCAACACACAGCGAAGTGACCTCAAGGTACTGCGGGTTCCACGCCGAGACCGTCGCGCCGTATTGCGAGGACACATCGTCGCCGAGCTTCCGGAGCCCCCTCGGGGTCTTCGGGAAGCTGCGGGGAAGGTCCGCGGTGCTGGCAAAGACCCGGTTGTCGCTTGCCTTGTCTCCAGGGCACCACAGTCCGCTGGCGAAGCCTGCGGGTTTTCCCTCGGGCGTGGGTGCATACCACTGTGGCACCTCCTCCCGGCTGTTCCGGTCACGTACCAAGACCACTCGGAGCTCCTCGCCATATGCTCCCACTCGCTGATCCTGGATGCCGGTGAAACCCAGGTGATCCTTCATGAGAGAGCCGTTGGCCAACGACGGCCAGGACTCGCGAAGATTTCCGCTGTTGACCAACAGCAACGTAGGGCGATCCCGGGACTGGTACAGGATTGACCTGATCCGCCGCTCCACCTCCAGCCGATCATCCTCAGCGTTCCGCCGACCCTTGGTGCGGAACGACGCATCTGCAGCCGATGAGGTCAACAGGAAACGCCGGTAGGGAACCCAGTCCTTGACCCTGTCATCCCACGCGGTGACCTGCTGAAACTCTTCACCAGGTCGGACCCGGACCGCCACGAGCCGCCTGCCCTGCGCTCCTCGGACGACCCACAGACCAACGTACTGCAAGCCGGTCGGCAGCGGCGATCTCGTGCGCGGCTCGGCGGTGGTGAAGACACCGAGCTGCCGGTATGCGTCGAGGCATGCCGACCGCACTCGCTGATCGACGTCATCACCTGAACCGGGCAGGGGGCGGATGAACTGCGTGAGGCGCCCACTGTCGGCAAAACCGAGCCGTAGCGCTGACTTCGGATCAGAGTCCGGCTCGGTGAAGCGGTCGCCACCGGGTAGTTCGACCAGGGCGATGGCGGGGGCGTCGAGCCGGGGGAAGGCCCCGCCGGCGGCCAGCCGTCGTGCCCGGTGAGCTTCCCGCACGGCTGCGGGACGCTGCGGCGTTCCGGGCTTCGGAACATGGACTTCGCGGGCGAGATCACCCAGGGATGACACAGTCAGCCGTACTTCCAGCCCATCGAAGAACCACCGCTGTCGCACCTCGGTGGTGACCTGTTCCTCGGAGCAGCCGAGCTGGCGCGCGAACTCGCGTAGGATCCGATCCGCCGACTCGGGAAAGATCGTCACGACATCCACGTGCAGCGGCTCACCGGCCAACACAGCCCGCAATCCACGCCGCCGATTCTCCTCAACCTGCCGGTCGACCCTCTCCCGCTGCTCGGGCCTGGTCTTCGGTACCGCTGGCAACAGCGCGGGCTTGTTCCTCACCCGAGGAACCCGGACCAGATCCGGTACTCGCCGCAGCATGGGCTCCAACCCCTTGGTAACCCACTCGTCGAGTTCCGCGCGCTCGTCGGGCATCAGTCCCGTGCCGACGGCGTGAGTCGTCTCCAACGCCGTGCTGTGCACGATGCCCACCGCCTTTCCGTCCCTGCCCGTCAGCCATGCTTTCGGGGAGGAGATCACCTCCTCGGCCTTCGGGTAGCTGCCGATGACGTCGAGGTCGCCGAGCAGGCCCATGGGGCTGTTGCGGCCCCAGACCACCCGCCCCTGGCGGGCGTCGTAGCGGATGCTGTTGACCGACAATCGGGTCCGAGCCACAGACCCGCCGTCCCCCCAGAGCGACGGGGTATCCACAAGTGCGGTCGCGGATCGCCGGTGCGGCAGAAACAATCGGTCTCCCGCGACCCACCGCCGAATCCCCGTGGAGACATGCACCCGCAGATGGGTGGTGAACGGAACGGTGTGACAGGTGACCCTGACGACTGCCGAGTAGAAGTGCCCACCCCCGTCGAACGGTGTGGATCTCGGAGGCCACGACACGAGCTCGGTTCCCTGATCGCGGTTGACCACCCGGAACCGGGTTTCCCCGTCTGACTCCCGAGCACGGAACGACCGCTTCGCCAAGCGCATTGCGACCAGTTCAGGCAGCAGCGAGTACAGCCTCCTCGGTGGTAGCGCGGTTCCTCCCACTGATAGGTCGACCGAGGTGAGGTCCACCTCCACTGGCAGCCATTCGATGGCGGTACCGCTGATCAAGTCGAGCACCCGGCCCAGCGCGGCTTGATGCTCGGGCTCGGGTCGCAGTGACATCACCCAGGTCAAGAATGCGGCCCGCACAACCTCAGTGGGCACCTCGCCGTTGGTGTAGATCCAGGGAATCGACGGATCGGCCGCCGCGCCGCGACCAGTCGCCAACACCCCAGGGGCCACGGCGCGCAACACCTGGTTCAGGTGCCTGACCGGCAAACCGACCATGGCCTCCCGGCTGCGCCAGCCAAGGGCGTACAGATCCGTCAGCTCGGTCTGCCACTGCTCGGCGAACTTCGCCACGTGGAATTGTTCGACCCACGGGTCGCATGATGGAGCGTGTTCAAACGCGCAGGTCCTGATCTGGTTGTACATGGTTCCTCTTAGTCGGTGAGGGAGCCGAGGCACGCGCCCAGCGCGGCCCACAGCGGCTGATAGAGGGCTTTGACGATGAAGCGCTCGTCGGCGCAGTGGGTGCTGCCCGGACGGAGGTACTGGTCGAGCACGTGGTGGATGTTGACCAGGAGGCTCGTCTCGCGTGTCTCTTTCGCCGTTTGCTTCTCGGCATGCATCGGGACGAACGCCGCATCGACGAACACCACCTTGGCGGGTACCCCACCGCGCACCAGGCGTCCGATGACCTGCCAGATGAGGACGAGCAGGTCCCAGGTCACCGGGTCCAACCGCGTGCCGAGGCGGCTCCAGGCCAGGGGCCGGGCGAGCGCCTTGTACCACTCCTTCCGGCCCAGTGCGCGGACCTCGGCCGCCCCCTCGGCGAGACTGGTCGCGTTGCGCAACACCTCCGCGAAGCCGGTCGGCTCCGCGACGAACCTCAGGATCCAGTCGTTGACGGTGTGCACGGCGAGCATCAGGTCGTCAGGTCGTGGATTCGGCCGGGCGAGGAAGTAGACCGTGCCGATAGCCGCCACCTGGTCCTCGTTGAGGATGTTGTGCCCGCGCTCGACGGCGAGCAGTGGCGCTACGAGGATCTGGGCCGGCGTCTCAAAGAGGGTGTCGACGTCGCCACGGCGCAGGATAGGCGCGTGACTGTCGTCGCCCTCGGGGTGGTCGGCCGTCTCGTAGTCGTCGGAAACGAGGCGGGCCACCTGCCCCCGCCAACGAGGGGCCAGGGTGTGCAGGGTGTCCGCGACGAGCGCGGCCTCCTCGTAGGAACCAACCAGGAGCAGGATCCTCCGCCGGTTCTCGGGCAGCGAGCGGAGCTCGCGTTGAAGTCTGCTACCGCCGTGGTCCTCCTCACCGAGCTTCACCGCCATCCGACGGAGGATTTCGGGGCGTTGCAGCACGCCTGCTCCCGACACCTTGAGCGGCACGCCGTTGTTGTCCTTGAGCAGTTCCACGCGCATGCGGGTGCCACGCACGACTGCCCGGACCTTCGCTGGCGGAGGTTTAATGATCATTCCGACCGGTACCTGGATGTGGTATCGGCTGGAGCTGCCCGCCCAGCTGCTGCCGGACATCAACAGCAGGTTGGTCGGTGGGTGCCCGTCGGCCTCCGGGATCTCCGGTATGCGCCGGAGCAACTCCCGTCCGACCCCACTGCAGCGGAAGTACCGCAACTCGCCGCTCTGCACGCCCTCGTCGGCGCACCCGTGCGGGATGAACTGAAAGCCGAGCAGATTGCCCATCGGCGACTCCGGGACTATCGGACCGTAGTCGCGCGGCCGTTGGTACATCTCGTTGAAGTCGAGCTTGAGTACCGACTCCACTCGTGGCCACATCGCGTTCATCAGCGCCAACTTGGGCTCCAGCGCGCACAGCAGCAACGTGAACTCGAACCGCTCCGCCATCAGCTTCATCCAGGTTTCGGCGTCCGGCGGTTGCTTCGACCGCTTCTGCTTTCCCCTCCGCGCCGACTGCTGGCGACGCGCCGCGTCCAGTCGCCGCCGACGTTCCACCTCAGGGGCGAGGTCGAAGATCCGCACCGTCTCGTCCCGCATCTTCTCGCGGGTGTAGGCCTCGTCCTGGGTGTGCAGCAGCTCGGCGATCAGTGCGACGAGCCGCGGCACCTCGGCGCGTCGCCGGTCACCGAACGGGTTGTCCCGCAGTTCGTCGAGCAACCGGGTGAGGTGGTCGACCGGGTTCCCCGCGACCCTGGCCATCGCCGGGTAGCGCTCCTCAATCAGCCGGAGCTGCAATGTCCACGAGCTGAAGTAACCGACCCGCACCCACTCCCTCAGCTCCTCGCTGCCCACGAGCATCGCGTAGAGGCGATCGGTGGCAGTGGTGATCGTATTGACGGCAGCTGTCCATTTCTCGACGTCCGAGTTGGACAGCTGCATGCGCTCGCCTTCCTGGAGCTGGTTGGTCTTGTGCTTCATCAGGTCGTCCCAGAGCGACCGACTGTCCCCGACTCCGATCAGCGGCGCGGCCGGAGCGAAGAGCGCGTCGAGGTTCATCTGCACCCGGTCTGCTTCGTCCACGATGACCAGGTCGCTGCGCCTGCACGCCACTTCCAGGTAGCGCACTCGTTCGCCGTTCTGGGGCCACGGGACCCGAGCATCGACGAGCCCCGCTGGCGTGGCCACCCACGCTGCTGCCTCGACGAGCTCGTGGGAACTCCGGTGGCGAGGACACCTCACCCAGCACGGGCACACGCGCTTGCCTCGAAGCCAGGTAGTGTGCGAAGCGTCCTCGTCGGTCTTCCCCTTCGCCTGGAGTTGGGTGCAAGGAGCTTGGTTGAACGCCAGCGGTTCTTCGTCGTCGTCCAGCAAGGCGTTGAGAGCACACGACGTGCTCAGGTATTCGAATCCTTGATCGTCGTGTGCCAGCAGGTTCTGTTTCCCTCGCCCGGTGGACCTGCGGTGGAGCCGCCGTGCGTGGCGGTCCTTCCCGTTCGCGCCCAGGACGGGAGCCGCCGAGTCGTCAGTGTGGAGCTTGTACAGCCGTACGAGCTTCAGCACTTCGGCGACATCGCCGACCACCACTGTGACGCGCATGCCCAGGTTGACTAGGTGGACGGTCAGGATGTCGCGGAGCGTGCCCTTCCCCGCGCCTACTATGCCGAGCAGGTGCTGAAGCCGATCGATCGTGAACTTCTGGTGCGGCCTCCTCTTGCGAAAGCTCTTCCCCGAGGGCAGGAACAACTCCACCTCGCCGAGGCGTTCCACCCATCTGCCGCGCTTGGACTCGTCTGCGATCAGGATCTCTTCGAGGTCGTCCATCGTCTCGGCCGTGGCTTCGAGATCCTCCCAGAGGATCTCGATCGGCTTGCCTCCGTTGACCTGCTTGCGGTGCAGGTCGTGCCCGATGGGCAGGTCGAATGCCGACATGTGGGGCAGGACCACTTTGCGATTGCTCCTGCCCACCGGAAAGCGATGCACACCCTCAGTGGCGAAGGTGGGCGGTTCGCCCTCGAACGGCGGTGCGTTGCCGAGCAGTGCGTCGTAGATGTCCCAGCGGTCGTCACCGATCCCTGTCGTGGGCCGCACTGTTGCGGTCCCATCGTTGGACGGGATGCTGAACGCTCGTACGCTCGTGTTCAGGTTTCGATAGTGTTGCATAGCCTCGAGCCAGGAGCTCCGCCTGGACAGGGTCCACAGAGTGAACCGCCCCGACCGCACCGCCTCCGCCGCACCTGGGACGGCGGTCAGACCGCGCGTCGACGCGTACGGGTACCCGCTGAACAGCGTCCAGGCGCTGACCGCCGGCTCGGCGGGTGCGATCTTCGAAAGCAGGTACAACCCGAGTTCGACCTCGCACAAGCGCTCGGCGTCCTTGAGCCGGAGCCCGCCCTTCTCCCGCAGTTGGCGAATCAAGGGCTTGAGGATGCTCCTACCGCTGCGCATCAGCCTTCTCCTTCGTGTTGTTCCGGAGGACGAGCTCCTCGTCCGAGAGCAAGCTGATCTCCGTGTCGTCGGGCAGGGAGTTTTCGAAGGCCCGACGGAACCCGTAGTCGAGGGTGTTGGCCGGGACCACCGCGACGGTGACCCGGTCCCTGACCACCTGCCCGGCCAAGAGGGTGGCGCAGGTGCGGTCGTAGAAACGGACCACGCCATCGGTTCCGTCGAGACGGCCTGCGTAGGTGCCGGTGGCGAGCTGCGACAGGGGCGTGCCCGCGTCCCGCAGTCGTTCGAGGCAACTCTGTTCCACCAGACCGGGAAGTACGAGGAACAGCCGCAGTGCCCGGTGGAGCAATAGGACATCCGCTGCTCTCGGACTATCCGTCACCGGCTTGTCCCGCGGGCAGACTTCGGCTTCACACCAGATGGTGCCGTGCTCGGGGAGTTCGGCGGACAGGGCTGGGAGCCGACAGGTCGGGCACAGAGCGATCTCGCCGGCCGAGATCAATCGGGTCGGCACAGGCTCGTACAGGTGTCGGACAGCCTTCGCCACCGTTATCGACCTCGGGTCGTGGTTCATGAGGTCGAGGTGCCCGGTGTTACTCATCATCACATTGCTCTGCAGGAACGACCGCGCACGGACGACATCGGCGACATCGAGTTCGGCGACGGCCGAGGCGAACAAGCGGTCGGCGAACTCCGCCTGACCGGTGATCTCCATACACGCTCGTGTGGGTGCCCGTGCCACCTTGTGTACGAGACACTGGGTAGGTTCGGCGATTCCGCCGATGCCCATCGCCGCCCATTGGGCGAGAGTTCGCCCAGTGCACAAGAAGACGAGATCCGGGACACCAGCCGGCGGGGTGCGGTTCTCCCGTAGTGCCCACAACACCAGTTGATCGAGTGCGCTCTGCGTCTCCTGCGGGTAGGGCGGAGGCGTCGGGCCGCCGCGATCGCTGTGCGCGGACAACGCAACCACACCGCGGGCGATCTGTGTGAGCAGGCCGGTAGCGTCGGTCGTGGGATCAATCATTACCGGCCCTTCCTCCGACAGCTGCGGTGCACCAGCGCGAGACCTCGCAGTTGCGGCAGTGGTCGCCAGGTTTCGGCGCGAATCGGTCGTCCAGGTGCCAAGGGCGGAAGTGCTCCCGCAGCGAGGACTCTGCCTCCGCCAGGACCCGCGGGGTGTCCGGGTCGAACACAACGAGGTCCACTCCGGACGGTCGTAGCACTTCGAGTTCGACCCTGCCGCGCCCCGGCCCGAGATCGCCGCGTGCCGCGAGGACCACGGCCAGCGCCAGTTGCGGGTAGTAGTCGAACCACCGGGACGGCCTCGCGGTCGACGTCGAGGTCTTGACCTCGCGCCATACCCACGCGCCCCGGTCGCGATAGAGCAGGTCCGGCTTCGCCAACACCACGGTGTCCGCGTCGGTGTCGTGGAACACGATGTCCGGTTCCACCCGCACGTCGGCCAGCGACGCTGCGAGCTTGAGGGGGCACACCTCCGCGTGGTGCCGAAGCAACTCCGCGCCCAGTTCGCGTTCTCTGTCAGGCAGGTCGAACTCGCCAGGAACCCAGTTGTCCGAGACCTTGGAGTCGCAGGGTGACGCTGTTCCGGCGCCGTGGAGGTTCTCCAGGTAACGGTGCACGGCCCGACCACGCTCGGCGGATTCTCCTCGTTCTTTGGACTGGTCCAGCGGTAGCCGCTGCCTGCGGGAGAACTCCTGCGCGGGACAACGCCGGTAGGAGCGGCTGGTCGTCGGGGACCACGCGCGCCGTGGTCTGCGGTCGTCCTGCACACCGAGCACGCCCGCGTAGCGCGGCAGGGCGGGGCACACCGCCGCGAACGGACAGTCCGCGCAGGCCGCCCCAGGTCGATAGTCGAGGCCGCCAGGTGCGTCCACGAGGCCTGCCAGCGCGGGCCTCCCAGCCACGTCGTAGAGGTCGAGTGCGGCCCGCCTCGAACCGTCGAACAAGGTGGTCGTCGTACCGTCGAGCAGTGCGAACTGCCGGATCCGGACGCGTTCTGGGAGTGGCTGGGGCAGCGCCGAAGCGAGGACCAGGGCCGCGACGGCGACTTCCGCCTCCGTCCTCGTCCGCCCGTTCGCCCGGTTGGTGAGCAGTCGGAGCTCGCGGAGGCGGTGGTCTTCCGAGTTGTAGCAGCGTCCCCACACCGAGATCGCGTACCGCTTGGCACCCCGCTGGTCGGGGACGCTCCATTCCCTGAGGTAGCGCCAGTTCTCCCTAACCGGTACTACCTCGGAGTCGTCGGCGAAAGCTTGCAGGTAGCCGAACACTCCGTGCGCGGCCCACTGTTCGACGGATGCATGGACCACTCGGCCAGGCACCGTCGACGCGCAAGCCGTCCGCAGCGCCCAGTCCACCGGCCGTCGGTGGAACTCGATCAGGTCCATCGCCCGCATGAAGGGGCCATTCGCGAAGTTTTCGAGGTATTCGGGTTTCCGGCGCACCAATGTTTCGGCGCGCAACCCCTGTCGCGACGCCATCGCGTCACGGGCGGGGCAACGAAAGCGAGACGGCCCGAGCATGCCTACGGAGACCTTGATGGCGGAGTAGTCGCCTGACACGCCGTCAGGTGGCTGCCATCCAGTCATGTGCACACCTTTCAAGTAGGTTCGGGTGTTAAGAGCACTGTTCGGAAACGGAGCGTTCACCGTGTTCACGTCAGGTCATGTAATCGGCGAGCGTTACCGGGTCCGCTCCGAATTGGGAGAAGGCTCCGGCGGAGAGGTGTATGAAGTTCTGGATCTGCGATCAGGTGCTGTCCTGGCCCTCAAGATCCAGCAACCTCGGTATCTGGAGTCCACCATCTCCTATGGTCTCTACGGCGAGGATGCCCGCCGCGAATTCGAACTGGGCACTTCGCTCGACGGAATCAGCGGTGTCTTGACTCCTCTCGATTTCGGAGATCATCTCGGGCGTGCTTACTTCGTCATGGATCATGTCGACGGATTCGACCTCGGTGAGTTCGTGGGCCGCGCGCAACCCGTCTCCTCGGTTCGCTCCGCCGCAGTGCTCGTACAGTTGTGCACCGTCCTGCACCAGGTCCACTCACGCGGCTTCGTGCATCGGGACATCAAGCTGGAGAACGCGTTGATCTCTCCGCGTGGTGTGGTCACGCTGATCGACCTGGGAAGTTCCGTGCCTTCCGGTGAAGAGCCTGAGATGCTTGCGGGTACTTTTGGTTATCTCGCCCCGGAAGCTGCCTCCCGCGGAGTCGTCGAAACCAGTCTCGACATTTTTTCTGCGGGGTGCTTGCTGTTCCGGATGCTGAGCATGGAGTTTCCGTTCCTCAACGAGACCGGTTACGCGATGGCTCGTCGCCCGCTTCCGGTCGACAAGCTCGTGAACGTCGACCCTGTTGTGCGGCGGCTCTGTGTCGCGATGCTCGAATGGGATCCGGCGGACCGACCTACGGCAGTCGAGGTCCGCGATGAGCTCAGTGCCGTTCTGCAGGACGCGTCTTTTCCAGTTCCGCCGAGGCTGAGCCACGACCCAATGCGTTGGTGGTGGGAGCAGCTCCAGCGGCAGGAGCGTTTCCCCATGTCGTCGTGAGACCTTCGACTGCGGCTAGCCCCTTCTCGTCCGCCAGTTCCGAGTAGAGCTCGCGCGCACGCTCGAGAGCGGCCTGTCCTTCGATCGCCCGGTGATCGGCGAACAGGACTTCGGCCAGGCGCACCTGGGTCGGCGCCTCGCGGTTGGCCCGGTCCAGCTTCCGGTACTCGGCGACGGCCGTGTCGAACACAGCTGCGGCACGACCGAGGTTGCCTTCCTCGGCGTGCACCCTCCCCAGGATCACCATGGCGTTGGCCCGGGCATTTACGTCGAGAACCTCTTCGTAGATCGCCAGCGCCGCCGTCACGTGCTCGTCGGCTTCGGTGAGCTGGCCGAGGTCGACGAGCATCATCGCCAGACCGGAAAGTGCATCCGCCTCGCCCAGCCGCTCGCCGAGTTCGCGGAAGACTTCCAAAGCCAGTCGGTACTCGGACACCGCACCGGCGAAGTCGTTCTCCTCGCCTCGCAGCACCGCCAACCCGATGTGCCCGTAGGCCGCCCCGTAGCGGTCACCCGCGTCCCGGCTCAGTTGGAGGGCCCTGGCCTGCGCTCCCCGAGCTCTGGGGGACCGCATCCCACGACGGGAGCCCGCTAGGAGTCTGTACACGAAGGCTTCGTCCGCCGCTGTCGGTACTGCGCTCACATCACCTTTCTCGCGCAGCCGCTCCACCGCCTTTCCTGCGTGTTCCAGGATGCGCTCTGCCTCGTGGTAATGGTTGCGGTGCCACAGGTAGGTGGCAAAGACAGTCGGGAGCAGCCAGGTGTGGTGGTCGTCGCCGATCTCGACGGCGTGGTCGACGGCTCTGCTGATCGTTGCCTGCTCCCGCTCGAACCACTGGGTCGCCTGGTCGATCGTGGTGACTCGGACGATGGGCAGGTCGGCGGAAATGCCGACCGGGAGCCTCCGGCCGGGTACTAGCACCTGGTCACAGGCCCAAGCGTTCTGTAGCAGGTGGCTCAGTAGTCGTTGGCTGGTCCGATCCCGTGCCTGGCTGTCCAGCGTGTCGAACTGTTCCAGCGCGAACGTCCGGATCAGGTCGTGGACGCGGAACCGCTCGAACTCGGGTTCTTCGAGAAGGTGCAAAGCGGAGAGTTCGCCAATCCTGGCCCTGACGTCGGGTTCGGCGATGGCGGCGATTGCGGCCAAGTCGATGGTCGGGCCGGGGTGATAAGCAATGAGGCAGAGCAAGGTCTTGGCGTCGGCGCTCAGACGGTCGTAGGAATACGACAGGACCGTACGCATGTCGAGGTTCTCTTCCCCGGCCAGCTTCAACGTGTCGAGGCGGGTCCGCTGTTCCCGCAGGCCATCGCGGATACCCCGGAGCACACCTTTGTTTTCTGGCCGGTTCCTGATCGTGGCGGCGACGATCGCGAGCGCGAGGGCCAGTCCGCCGGCGAAGCGGGCGATGTCCACCACCAGCGGGTTGCCGTCAGCCCGGAGACTTGCAAGGCGTGCGAGGACGTCACATGCGGTGTTCTCGTCGAACGGCTCGACCAGGCACTGGACAGCTCCCTCGTACAAGACGAGACCGTCGAGCCGCATCCTGCTGGTAATCAGGGCTGTGCAGCCGATCCCGGGCAGCAGCGGTCGGACTTGGTCGGCGTTGCGGGCGTTGTCCAGGACGACGAGCAGCTTCCTGCCTGCGGTCGCCGTGCGGAAGGTGGAGATCATCCCGTCCAGCGTGCGGACGGGCGAGGCCACCCCAAGTTCGACGAGGAACTGTTCGAGCACCTCTTGCGGCCGAGCTGCTTCCTTGGGGCCGAACCCTCGCAACTCGGCGTAAAGAGTCCCGCCGCCGAAGTGTTCCCTCCTCGAACCTGCCCACGACCTCGCGAGCTGGGACTTGCCCACCCCCGCCATGCCGTGGAGCACCACTACCGCGGCACGGCGCTCGTTTGCGCCGAGTAGGCGTTCGTCCAGTTCTTGCTCGAGCGGCCCACGGCAGTGCAGTTCCACGTGCTGCCCAGGGAGTTGTTTCGGCACGACCGGTTCGAGCCAGGTGGAGCCGGGCGGGGTTAGTTCGTTCCTCAACTCCTCCAGTTGACCGCCGTCGTCGCCATGATCACGAATGCAGTCCTGGACGAACTGCACCGCCTCGGACGGTCTGCCCAAGTTGATCAGGTTCATTGCCTTGAGCGTGACCAACGCGGGTGCACCCGGCCACTGGTCCAGTGCCTTCCGGAGCTCCCGGTCGAACTCCTGCTCCTCCTTGCAGTCCTGCAGGGCGTGGAGGAAGTCGACGATGGTGCTCAGCCACTCGTTGTCCAGCAGCTTCCGTTCGGCGTCCAGGTCGTAGCCGTCCCACTCCGGGCCCGTCAGCGGCGTTCCCTGCCACTCCGCCAGGGCGGCTCGGAGGAGATCTAGTCGCTCGCGCCCAGACGTGAACTTGGCTGCGGTCACCTTGCGCCTGACCCGGAGGATGTCGACGTTATCAGGGTTGAGCCTCAGCACGCACTTTCCCCGGACATGAAGTATCTGATCAACTTCAGGCAGGACTTTGCGCAGTTCCTGGGTTGCCTCGGAGACCGACTTGGCAGGACCGTGCGGCCACAGGGCATTGGCGATCCGGGAATTCGGCGCTGCCAGGCCGGGCGAGAGCACGGCGATCACGAGCACGACCCTGGACCGAGACCCGATGGCGACTATTGTTTCGCCCCGATGCACTGCGAACTGCCCGAGCAAGTGGATCCGCACTACCTCTCCTACGGGTGAGAACTGCTGTTCCAACAGGTTGGCGACTGGCACGACCAGATTCTGCCGCCGATGACCAAAGCCTCGACCCATACTTCACCCATACTTTCCGCCGGCGCGGATGGCGACAGGTGTGCCAAGCTCCGCTCCAAGCCGATCGGAAGATCCGGTCCAATCCCGTACCGGCCGGCGAAATTTCCAGAAATCCTAGGAGAAAACCCATGACGAACACCAGGGCGACCTGCTCCAACGGCAAACGCCTCAAGCGGTCGTGGCCCCCGCGCGGGGTGCCGAAGAGGGGATCCCGCAGGCCTGAAGTCGCTCCGGCCACCCCCGACAGGCAGGCGAAGACCATTGTGATCCGCCGGCGCATGCCGGTGCGACGCCACCAGGGGAGGTAGGTCAAACTCGCTGCCAATGGCAGTGGAATGCACCTGATCTGGAAGCGACACGCCGTCCGCACTCCGATTCATTCGATCGTGTGAGACGTGATGACACTTCGCAGGTGTCGAAGTGTGGGCGATGCCAGATCAGCCCGGTTCGACCGCCCCCTCCTGCATGGCGGGAGGCCCGTTGGTTGCCGTAACAACGGGCCTCCCGCTACTTCAACAGAAGCGCAATGCCGCGCCCCGACGACTCCGAGGCGTAACAGTTCCACCTGAGCGCAAATTAGCTCGCCGAGTTGACCAGAATCTGTCCAGTTTTTGACAACAAATGACTCATGACTAAGTCATCCTACGTCGGCACTGGTTGGCGATGTTCGCCGTCACCCCAGTGGCCATTCTGGCCTGGCACCGTCGACTGATCAGCAGGAAATGGAACCACAGCGACCGTCGATGCCCTGGCCGGGCCACCGACCGCCGCAGCAGTCACGAAGCTCGTCATCCGCATGGTCGGCGACGGACCGGAACCCAATGCCACTTAGCCTAAGGCCGCGTCGGCGTTCTGGCCCCCCGCGGGTGCTGCTCGTTCTCCTTCATCGGCAGCATCATTCGTTTTGAACTCTGCTCGAACGATCTTGACGAGTCGTCGAGCTGGCGTGGCGCCAATCCCTAGCCGGACCCGCAGAGTGTCAGCAGATCTCGGCTTCTGGTGGGCTGCCCCATGAGCTGTGTCCTCCTGCCTTGCCTGTACTAGAAGCACCTCCAGCGAACGGCGGCGAGACGCCCGCCGATCAAGCTCTGACGGACTCAGGTCCATGCGCCCACGCTCGAATTGAGTCGAAGCGTGAACCAACTCCTCGACTTCGACTTTTGCTGCTCGGTGGCGACCACCCCTCGGCAACGGCGGCAGTTTCTGGAAGGCGGGAAGCACCGATCGCCTGTAAGAAGCCTGTTCCAACCTCAGCCAACCGATCAAGAGAAGTGGTCCGACGCCGTGAGGTGGCCGATGGGGTTCCAGGCAGGAACATCAACAGCCAGGCGTCGCTACTCACACCTGGTAGGTGTCTTCGAGTACCAGTCGCCCGGCTGTCGGGGTTGCCCATGTTTTGCGTGCCCCCGGAAGCCGCCGCAGCAACCCGCTACATCCTTCCAACCGGTCAGCAATCCGGCCCAACCACTGTGCGTCGGCCGATGGCACGACCTTGTACTCGCCGGTCCAGCGCACGATCGGCGAGCCGCCGATGGCAACCGGTCACGACGGGGAATTCATGCGCAGGCTCTACCCGCACCTGACCACACCGCGGCTGGGTGAGTTGATCGGCGGCGAGCACACTGTGGACGACGAATACGACGACCTCATCGACCGGCTGCGTGAAGCGTCGGTGGAGGACGCGATCGCGGTGACCGCTGACACCATCGTGACCACGCTGGCCGAGGTACTCGGCGTCGCTCCCGACCGCATCGACCGCAATCGACCACTGGATCAACTCGGTGTCGACTCACTCATGGGCGCGGAGCTGATCGCCAAGATGCGTCGCCGTTTGGCAGGGAAGTTCCGCTCATGCGCATCGTCGCCAGCAGCGGCATCGACGACCTGGCCAGGTCACTGGTCACCTACTTCAAGGGCGAGGACGCCCAGTGACTGCAACCCGGACCGTTGTTCGCCACTTCCCGCTCTCTACCGGAGGCGAACGCATCGATACCGACGAACGCGCCTACGGCCTGAGCCTACGCACGGTGCCGGACCCGGCCGGGCCCGACACAGCCACGCTGTTTCGTCTCCTGCGCGAAGGCAGCGAAGAACAAGTGCACGCCCACCCGCACGGGTTGTGCTCGGTCTCTCTGGCCACACCCGGAGCTGGGGCAAGCCGTGCTGAGGCCGACACCGTTCGTCCGGGGCGGTGACCGGCGGTGGCCAGACCGGGAACCAACGACCCGGTGTGGGGCGCCTGGCTGCCACACTTGACGGATGGCCCTCGGATACATCTTCGCTGTGCTCGCGGCGCTGGCGTCAGGCAGCGGCTCGATCCTGCAATCCCTCGGTGTCCGCCGTGCCGGAGTATTCGGCGGTACGTCCCTGGGTCTGGTCGCGCTTCGACGTCAGCCCATCTACTTCCTCGGTCTGGGAACGGACCTGGTGGGGTTCCTCTTCGCTGCCGCGGCCCTGCGGCGTCTGCCGTTGTTCCTGGTCCAGTCGCTGCTCGCGTTCAGCATCGGGGTGACGGCCACGATCGCTGCCTTCATGGGCACTCGCCTGGCCGGTTCGGGATGGGTCGCGTTGGGTATCGGTGCGACCGGGTTGGTCCTGTTGGGTGTGTCCGCCGACCCGAGCTCTGCTCGGGTCCTGCCGCCCGGATGGCAGTGGTTGCTGCTCGGTGTGGCGGTGCCGGTGGTAGTGATCGCCTTCTACGTCAAGCGCCACGATCGCGTCTGGGCCGCTCCAGTGCTGGCGTTCGGCGCCGGCCTGAGCCTCAGCGTCGTCGGCATCGCGGCGCGAACGCTGCCTGTTCCGCACTCGGTGTGGGATCTGGTCCTGGCGCCGTCGGTCTGGGCCATCATGCTCAACGGGCTCACCGCGGCGGTGGTGTTCGCGATGGCATTGCAGAAAGGCGGCCCGACCGCCGTCACCGCGGTCATGTTCACCACCAACACGACACTGTCCTCGCTCATCGGGCTTATCTACCTCGACGACCGGGTCCGCGACGGTTTCACCGCGCCCGCAGTCGCCGGATTCGTCCTGGCCATCGGCGGAGCGGTCGGAGTGGCGCACTACGCGGCGGCTGCTGCCCGCCGGCAAGTCTAGGATCGGTGTGCATCCTGTTGAGCCGCTCCAGACTCTGGCGGCATGTGTGCGTTCCCGTCACATTCCGGTCGAGAGGTACCACAGTGGAAACTTCAGACGCCACCCCGCTGCACGACCCTTCCGAACGTCCGATCGTGCCGAGATCCCTCCAGGTGAGCGCCGCGCTGGGCTGGCGGCTGTTGGTGGTCGCCGCGACCCTGGCCGTGATCGGTATCGTCGTCGGCTACCTCGCGGCGGTCGTTGTCCCGGTCGCGATCGCTTTGTTGCTGGCCGCGTTGCTGGCGCCCGCTGTCGGATATCTCGTCAAGCGCAAGGTACCCCGCTGGCTGGCAGCTGCCCTGGTCCTCGTCGGCGGGCTGGCGGTGCTCGGCGGACTGCTCACGTTCGTGATCATCACCTTCATCAATGGCCTGCCAGCGCTGCAAATCCAGCTCTCCCACACCATCGATGCCATCGGCAACTGGCTCACCACCGGTCCGCTGCACCTGAGTGACGAGCAAGTGCGGTCCTTCTTCGACACCCTCGTGACCACGCTGACCAACACGCAAACCGGCGTCACGTCCGGTGCCCTGACCACCGCGGCGACCATCGGCGAGATCCTGGCCCAGATGCTGTTGATCCTGTTCGTGCTGATCTTCCTGCTCTACGACGGCCACCGTATCTGGGCGTTCCTGCTGCGCGCCGCACCGGACCGGATCCGCGCCCGAACGGATGTGGCCGGTCGCCGTGGCCTGTCCGCTCTGGTCAGCTACGTGCGCGCGACCATCGCGGTGGCCACAGTGGACGCCGTCGGTGCCGGGGTCGGGATGGTCATCCTCGGCGTCCCACTTGCGATCCCCCTGGCCGCATTGGTCTTCCTCGGCGCGTTCATCCCGATCATCGGCGGCGTCGTCGCCGGCGGGATCGCCGTACTGATCGCCCTCGTCGCCAACGGTCCTGTACCGGCGCTGGTCCTGCTTGGCATCGTCATCGGCGTCCAGCAACTGGAGGCTCATGTACTGCAACCCCTGCTGCTCGGCCGAGCCGTCAACCTCCACCCCCTCGCCGTGGTGCTCGCCATCGCGATCGGACTGGTCGCGGCCGGCATCGCCGGGGCACTGTTGGCGGTCCCCTTGCTGGCCGTACTGAACGCGGGCATCCGCTCCCTGCGCGGCGGCGAAGACGAAAACACCAAGCCCACCGACGTTCCCCAGAAGTGAGGACGATATCGATGACACCGAACTGTCCTGAGAAGAGAACCAACCAGTTGGCCGTGTGGCGAGACTTGGCTAGCGACGACCGGACGGCGCGAGATTCTCACCCACGGGCGGATCGACCGGGGAAGCTACTGTCCATATTGGAGGGCTCTTCGTCGTTCGTCCGCAACCGGCGCACGATCTAACTAGGCCTGGCCGACATGGTCCTGTTGCCAGAGGCGCAGGGCAACGGACGCCAATCCATAACACTGCCATAGGCGAGCGCCGCGTCCGTGTCCGTGTCCTCGCCGGCACTGCCGTGCTGTCCCGTGGTCGGGGTGACGCTACCAGCCGAGTTCATGCCGCCCGTTGCGCCCGACGATGGCTCGGCTAGCACCGCAGCGCAGCTCGCTCGTGATCAACTGCTACGAGTGGACGTCGCGGCGGTCACCACGCACCACTTACGTCCGTACCGGCAGTAGGCGGGTCGGGTCGGCTGGGTAGGCGACCCACACGGTCCGCAAGCTGAACTCGCCCAGTTTGTCGCTCATCTCGCCGGGCGCCGTCGAGCAAGTCGTCCAGGTCCTCGGGGTCGAGCGCAATGAAGTCGCACGTGGGTACCGCGGTGCTGACCGTTCTCCACGCAGCAGTGGCCGACGCCGATCCACTCGAGGGACTCAACCCGACGGCCCAAGAGAACACCTGGGACGAGCCCCATTTGGCACCGCCCGCCGAGACCGGCATCCCAGCCATCGACACCGAAGCGAAAGAAACTGCACGCCGCCGCGGTCGGTGCCCCGCTCCGCCACCGCGGACCCGCTCCGAAGTAGCGTTCGCGGAGTGCCTCCTGCACATACCGACCGCCCATCGCAACCCGGCAGCGACTTCGCCAACCTCGCCGACTTCCTGCGAAACCACCTGCGGCGGCGCTCTACTCCACCGCCTGCATCGTGGCACCACACCCCGTGCTTGACTCTCTGCGTGGAGAGTCCGTAGGAACTCCGACAGTTCTGCTCGCGCAAGCGGCATGTCGAGGGGCGGCAGGCTCAACGCCCTGATCTGACCGTTGTGTGCCAGCAGCGTTCCGGGGTTGCCAAGGCCAAGTATGCGTTTGCAGTCGGTCAACACCTGGGTGATCGTGGCTGCGGCTGTTTCCTGCTCCTCTGCCTTGGCCATCCAATGAGTGAAAAAAATACGTGTGCGGGACATGTTGGTGATTCAAGCCGCAGCGCAGTTGTAGTCGGGCGGAACAGTTCCACCACCGCGCGCGCCCATGTGAGTCGGCTGTTGATCTGGCTGTCCGCCCATGACCGCCCCCCAACTGGTCCTCCTCAGTTACGAGTCCGGACTTGTCAGTCCCGTCCGCAATTCCAGCAGGTGACCTGGCTGGACCGTTCCGGCACCGAACGCAGCCCTGGGCCGCGGGATCGTCTCTGTTCAGTTCGCGAGGGCGTCGGCGAGAGCGGAGACGAGCCGTGGGAGGGCGGTCGGGTCCGACGCGGCGTGGGCGGGGTCGAGTTGCCCGAGAGACAGGCCCAGGCAGTCCGGGTCGGCCCACAACACGGCGAGTGCCTGACCGAGCTGAACGATCGTGGGTCCGCTGTTGCGGCCGTTGACGTTCTCCGCGATCGGCGCGTCGAGGAAGTCGAGCACGTCGACGTCGACGTGCACCACGAACGGCCCTTCCCCCAGCGCGTCCCGTGCCGCGTGCGCCGCGGCGGGTGGGTCGGCGACCAGTTCGGCCTGGGTGACGACCGGCAGGCCAAGTTCAACCGCGGCCGATCGTTCACCGGCTGTCGTGGCGTCGAGATCGACACCGGCGTAGGAGAGACTCTCCGCCGTCAGCAACGGGCGGAGGGATTCGGGCACGAGTGGGTTCACCCCTGGGAGATCGAGGGCATGAGCCATGCCCATCCAACTCAGCGAACCCTCCACAGTGGACAACGGGGTGTTGAGGTCGAGATGGCGGTCGACATAAACGATGCGGGGCCGCAGGCCCACACGAGCGACTGCCGCGCACAACCCGACGGCGACCGTGCAGCTCCCGCCCACAACCAGAAGACGTTCGTTCGGCCGGATCAGGCCACTGGCCGTGGTCGCCAGTTCCTCGACCGCTGCGATCTCCTCGTCGAGATTCTGCGATAGGGGACGCTCCCGATCGGGGATCCACCGCCGCACGGTCAGGTCTCCCGCATCCACCACGTCGTTTCCGGTGGCGCCAAGCGCGGAAATAAGACCAGCATCGCGGAGTGCCGCCGGCGCCTTCTCCACTCCGACGCAATAGGCACCCGCGCTGTTGGGTACCCCGAGCACCGTCAACCGTCGCACTCGTCACTCTTTCTCGGTGATCGAACGTTCCCCAGCGATCCCCATCGGCCGCGTCCTCAATGGTCAGTCATCGCCGACAGCAGACGCAGGTTCTCATACGCCCGGGAATAAGGTCCGGGCGTGCACGATCGTCGCGTTGATCGGCATCGGGTGCTGCGGAACTGGTATGGCTCATGCAGGGGAGTGTAGATACACGTCCTGAACTGTCATGTGTTCCCCTCCCTCAGTGTCGTCCCGCGCCGCCCGCCGTCGGGGCACGACCCGGACGACGGGTCAGGTGACCAACCCTGTCGCATCGCGGATTTGCTCAACTACCCGGAGTAAGGGATCAGTTCAGAATGAGATGGCGTGCCGGCTTGGCTGACGCGGCACGGTGTTCCACGATCGACGGATGGGTGAGGAAGAGGTCCTGACCAACGAGCTGTGGACGCGCCTGCAGCCGTTGATTCCGACGCGTGCGCGGCGGTTTCGCCATCCCGGCCGCAAGCGGGCCGACGACCGGGCCGCACTGGAGGGCATTCTGTATGTAGTGCGTACCGGTATCGGCTGGAACCGGCTGCCCACCGCCTTGTTCGATGCCTCGGGTGCTACCTGTTGGCGGCGGTTGACCGAGTGGCACGAGGCCGGGGTCTGGCAGCAACTGCACGAGTTGCTGCTCGCCGAGCTTCGCGCGGCGGGCCTGCTGGACCTCTCGGCCGCGCTGGTGGACTCCACGCACTTGCGCGCGCTCACAGGGGGACCACCCCGGGCCGAGCCCGGTCGACCGACGCAAGCCTGGCTCCAAGCACCACCTGATCACCGACACACACGGCACTCCGCTCGCGATCACACTCACCGGCGGGCACCGCAACGACGTCACACAGTTGATCCCACTGATCGAGGCCATCCCGCCCATTCGAGGCGTGGTCGGCAAACCACGACGACGACCAGTGCGGCTCTACGCCGATCGGCTACGACCACGACAAGTACCGCCGCTTGGCGCGTGACCGCGGCGTCATCCCGGTCATCGCTCGTCGAGGCGCCGAGCACGGCTCCGGACTGGGCAAGATCCGCTGGCCGGTAGCGCGGACATTCGCCTGGCTCAGAAGCTTCCGGCGCTTACGCATCCGCACCGAACGCCGAACCGATGTCCACGAAGCCATCCTCAGCCTTGCCTGCTCCATCATCTGCCTACGAAAACTCATTCTGAACTGATCCCTTAGGCCGATGGGATCAATCAGGTCGTACATGCGGCGGGCTACGGGATGCGGGTGCGACATCTCCTCCCCTGTGATCCTGGCGGTGCCCTCGTGGCGGCCGCTCACCTCCTCCACGAACGGTGCACCCAGGATCCGACACCAAGCTCTAGCCAATCTGCTCGAGCAGGCTCGTGTGTCACCGCGGCACCACTAACTCCGGGCACCACGGCGACGTACCACCGGCACATCGCGGGTGTCGTCACAATTCACTGACGGGCCTCCCCAGTGGGTGAGTTGCGTTCACCTCTCAGAGGTAGCCGTCGTCCCTCTGATACGTCCGCGTGGTCCGTCGACGGTGACAACAGGAAGGGCGACGAGCGGATTGAGCCACTCGTCGCCCTTTCTCGCAACACGTTCTATGCTGCTGTCGGTTTTGCCGTGATCGAGGCCCGGCGGTGGCGCACCTCACACAGTCGTGGCCCGACCGCGGCCAGTGCGGCGCCGCACTCGTCGCTCATACACCCCATGGTGATGCGGTAAGAGCGGCTCGGCATACCACCCCGCGAAGAGGTTCGACTGGCTCAGCCGACGTAGTGGACGCAGATGTCGGTGGGTGCGGTCGACCCGGTGTGGATCCTGACCTGCACGGCGCCGTCCTTGACGGCGGTGCCTTCGGCGTAGATTCGATAGGCGCCAAAGAATTCCTGGGTTGGGTTGCCCCCACCTGCTTCCACTGCGGAGGCGACCACGGGTTGTCCTACGCTCACCGGGGCGCCGTACCACGACACGATTGTCCCGTCTGTCACCCCGCCGTAGCACCGGATCTGGGCAAACGATGAGACGGCCCTCGCCTGGCTCGTGTTTTGTGGTGTGGTGCCGGCCGAGGCGATCGACGGACCGGCCGAGAGGCCAACGACGGTGGCTCCGATGGCCAACGCCCCGGCGAGGGTTCGTTTGGTTTGAACAAACATCGGCATGGTGGAGAATCCTTTCCGATTGACAGGAGAAAGTCGCTGCTGGGACACCAGGTTGCCCAGTGCGATCCGGCGGGCCAGTGGTTGTTTCGCTGAGTGACCGGTGTGCGCTGCCAGACGGTTGATCGAGCCGTGGGATGCCGTAGTCGCACACGACCGAAAGCGGATACCCCCGGCGGGCGGTACCGCGTACACACCGGCGATGTGAAGATCGTCCGGGATCCGGCGGAGTGCTCATACGTTGACACGAAAGCCGTCGAGGCGGCTAGGGAGTGGCCGTATCCTCCTCGGCGCAAGATCAGGGATACGGTCCCGGTAGGGGGATTGGAACGTGCAGAATCCTGGGGGTTTCGCCGCCGAGTTGCGCCGATTGCGATGCGACCGGGGTTTGTCGCTGGCCGAACTGTCGCGGCTGGTGCATTACAGCAAGGGCTATCTGAGCAATATCGAGCACGGCCGCAAACCGGCGACCGCGGAATTGGCCTGCCGGCTGGATGCGGCGCTGGACACCGGTGGGATGTTCGCCGAACTGATAGCGGCCGCTGCTGCTCCTGTGTGCCCGTACCGGGGTCTGGCGGCGTTCGAAACCGAAGACGCGGACTGGTTCTTCGGCCGTCAACAGACCACGGCGACGCTGGCGGGGCGGCTCGGTGAATCGGTGCGCAGCGCGCTCCCGCTGGTGGTGTTCGGGGCGTCCGGTGCGGGCAAGTCCTCGGTGCTGCGAGCCGGGTTGGTCCCGGCACTGGCCAGTGGTGCGGTACCGGTTCCCGGTTCGCCGGACTGGCCGGTGCTGGTCGCCACCCCGACCGCGCATCCCGTTGACATGCTGGCCGAGCGGGTGGCCAAGCTACTCGGCGCCTCAGACACGGGACTGCGGGAGGGGCTCCGGTCCGGTCGGTTTCGTTCCGGGCTGCGGGCTGCGCTCGGCCCGCAGCGCTCGCGCTTGGTACTGGTCATCGATCAGTTCGAGGAAGTGTTCACGCTATGTGAGGACGAGTCCGACCGCCGGTCCTTCATCGAAGCCCTATGCTCGGCCGCCGAACCGGCGGACAACCCACCGGCGGTGGTGGTGCTCGGGGTGCGCGCCGACTTTTACGATCACTGCCTGGCATATCCCCAGTTGCTGACGGCGGTTCAGGACAACCAATTCGCGGTCGGTGCGATGAGCGGTCCGGAGGTCGCCGAAGCGATCACCGCACCTGCGATCCGGGCCGAACTCGACCTGGAGCCCGGACTGGTCGAGGTGTTGCTGCGCGATCTCGGACTCGACCACGGCACCGCGCAGGGCCAGTGCGGTTATCAACCGGGTGCCTTGCCGCTGCTGTCGCACGCCTTACTGGCTACTTGGCAGCAACGCACCCATCACCGACTCACTGTGGCCGGGTACCAACACACCGGGGGTATCAGCGGCGCGCTCGCCGCCACCGCCGAACACGTCTACACCAGCCTGAACCCGGCCGGACAGCGAGCAGCACGCCAACTGCTGCTGCGCCTGGTCCGCGTCGGGGAGGACGGCACGGACACGCGCCGCCGTGCTGACCGCGCCGCCGTGGTCGGCCACGCCTCTGATCAGGCGGCCGCGATGACCGCGCTGGAAACGATGGCCGCAGCCCGGCTCGTCAGTCTCGACCAGCAGACCGTGGAGATCACCCACGAAGTGTTGCTCCGCGCCTGGCCCCGGTTGCACGGCTGGCTCACCGAGGACCGAGCAGGCCTGCGCACCCATCACCAGTTGACGGAGGCGACGTCCGCGTGGGCCGCGCTCGGCCGCGATCCGGGCGCGCTCTATCGCGGCTCCCGGCTCGTCACGGCTCAGGAATGGGCCAGCACCAACGAAAATGCACTCACTGAACCCGAACGGCAATTCCTCGCTGACAGCACGGCCGCGGAGACCGCCGAACGGGACGCATCCCGCCGCCGGACGCGCCGGTTGCGGCAGCTCGTGGCGCTGCTGTCGGTGCTGCTGGTGCTGGCCGGCACGTCCGTCGGCTATGCCACGCACGCCGAGCGCCAGGCGGAGAAACAGCGCGATATCGCGCTCGCCCGCAAAGCCGCCGGCGACGCCGCCATCCTCCGGGACACCGATCCGGCGCTGGCGATCCAACTGAGCCTCGCCGCGCATCGCCTCGCACCCACTGCGGAAACACGCGACAACCTGCTCAGCACCTTCATCACCCCCTACGCCAGCCGTCTCATCGGCCACACCGCCGAAGTGCCCGGGGTAGCGGTAGGCCCGGACAGCCGACTGGTCGCCACCGCCAGCGCCGATCGCACCGCTCGACTGTGGGACGCCACCGAGATTCGCCACCCTCGGGAGCTGGCCACGCTTCCGCACACCGAACTGCTCAAGGGCGTCACGTTCACCCCGGATGGTCGCATCCTCGCCACAGTGGGGGACCGTGCCGTGCGGCTGTGGGACATCACCGACCCCCGGCAACCTCGGTCATTGGCCGCCCTCGACCATCCGAACACGGTCAACTCGGTGGCCTTCAACCCAGACGGCCGGATCGCTGCCTCCGTCGGCGACGACCGGACCGCACGCGTATGGGACCTCAGCGACCCACGGACTCCGCGGCAGCTGGCGAACCTGCCCGGACGGCGTGACGCGATCTGGTTCGCCACGTTCAGCCCCGACGGCCGGCTGCTCGTCACCACCGGCGACACGGTGCGGCTGTGGGACGTGGGCGATCCGCAGCGGCCCCGCGAACTGGGTACGCTGGTCGGGCATGCCGAAAGGCAGGCGGTCGCAGCAGTCGCGTTCCACCCCGACAACCGGATCGTGGCCACGGCCAGCGACGATCACACGCTGCGGCTGTGGGACATCAGCGATCCCCAAGCCCCCCAGGGGATTGCCACCCTTACCGGACACACCGGAAGCGTCCACTCGGTCGCGTTCAGCCCGGACGGCCAGATCCTGGCCTCCACCGGGGAAACCACCCGGCTCTGGAACGTCGCCGACCCACGCCACCCTGGCGCCATGGCCACCCTGTTCGGTGGCGTCTATTCGGTGGCATTCAGCCGCGACGGCGCCATGCTGGCCACCGCTGGCGGTGACCACACCGCACGGTTGTGGAACCTGCGCGAGCTACCCCTTACCGGACACACCGACGTGGTGGGAGAGGCGACGTTCAGCCCGGACGGCCGCCTGCTGGCCTCCCCCAGCCGGGACCACACAGTACGGCTGTGGGACACCACCGGTCCCCGGCTGCGAAAGCCGGTGGCAGTACTGACCGGACACACCCATGTCGTCCGCGGGGCGGTGTTCAGCCCGGACGGGCGGACCGTGGCCAGCAGCAGTGACGACGGCACGGTTCGCCTGTGGGACATCACCGACGCGCATGCTCCCCGTATGATCACCGTCCTTGGTCCGCACACCGGCGAAATATCCGGTATCGCGTTCAGTCCGGACGGCCGCGTCCTAGCCACCGGCGGTATGCGGACCGCGGCGCTCTGGGACGTCACCGATCTCAAGCATCCGCGGGAACTCAGCCGGCTCGACGGGTACCCGCAGATGGTCTGGTACCTCGCGTTCAGCCCGGACGGGCGGACTCTGCTCAGTAACAGCGGCGGTGACTCGTCGATCCGGCTGTGGAACGTCACCGATCCGGCCCACCCTCGACAACTACCTTTCCCGTTCGGCCACACCGACACCGGCGCGGCGCTTCGTCGCGACGGCCTCTTGTTGGCTACCACCCCCAACGGCAACAGCAACGACGACCTCGTCCGGTTGGTCGACCTGTCAGATCCCTCGCAGCCACGGGAAGTGGCCACCTTGACCGGCCACGCCGCTCTGATCTACTCGGCGAGGTTCAGCCCCGACGGCCGCATACTGGCCACCGCAGGCGCGGACAACACCGCCCGGCTGTGGGACGTCACCGACCCACGCCACCCTCGCCCGCTGGCGACGTTCACCAACCCCGCGGGCGCCGTCACCTATGCGACCTTCAGCCCCGACGGCCGCACCCTGGCCACCAGTACCAACCAGACGATCACTCTCCTGGCGACCGACATCGACGAGGTCAGCGCCCGCGTGTGCGCCAGCGCCCACCCCCGCATGAGCGGGACGGATTGGCAACGCCACTTCCCAGACGTGGCCTACCAGCCACCCTGCCCCGATTAGTCGGCGGTTGGAACATCACGGCTTTCGGTAGTGCCGGGAGAAGCTCGTGACTGCGCGAGTGCGACGCCTGCACGACGACGCGCGGCCCTGTTGGAACTACTGCTCGCCGCCGAGGACGAGTTGATCCAGGCCGCTGCCGCACATCGGGCAGGAACCTCAGACGCATGGTGCCCGCTCGACGCCTACGACCTTGTGCGGACAGGGGGATCACCGGATTCGCCGCACGCGGAGAAAGATCATCCCCTACGACCGCCACGCACTTCGGCAGATGACCGAGCCGACCCCGACCCAGACGGCACTGGAGCGGTGACACCGGCTGGAACCCACTCGACAGGTCCGTCATCCCGCTCGTGGTGTACGTCCTGTTCGACGACAGAGGCATGCCCATACGCCGCCGTTCAGTCTCCCGTGACCGCCGGTTGCCCCTCGGCCGGCTCGACCGCCGCTGCGACCATGACGGCAACAGCCTGAGCCGACGGACGCGCTCGGCGCCCCGCGTCACGCCACCAGACTTGTCTGGGTGGCCTTTCATCGTTCGTGGCATCCACCTTGGCCGGTCCACGTGCGCTCTGGGGTTGATAACTCAGCGCGAACAGCCTTGACCAGACGTCGAGCCGGAACCGCGCCAATTCCCAGCCGCACACGAAGTGTGTCCGCCGAGATCGGTTTCTGATGAGCAGCGCGATGAGCGGCATCCTCCTGCCTTGCCTGTTCCAGAAGCAGCCTCGGGGTGCGCCGTTGAAGCGTCTTTCGGTACCGTTGCGACACTCGATTCGTCGCCGCAATCTGTGACTGAACGGGTTCACCATCGCCGTCCACACTGATCCGGGCAGTCGGGTCTGCTTGCCTCGTGCCAGACGAAACTCTGTCTCCTGCATCGAGGCGGGACTCGCTGATCGCCTGCAAGAAGCCTGGGCCGACTTCGGCCCAGCCGATCAGGAGCAGAGGCCCTACGGCGTCGAACGCCGCCTTGCCAAAGTCGCCTGCGACGAGCGGGTCGGCCACGTTCAGCGCGAGGGTCACCACACTGGCGAAGATCAGCAGCCTTCGTGCCGGGCGAAGCACCTCCGCAGAGGCCCCGGCTAGTGCCAGGTGCCGGGTACCCAGCAGCAGCCCGAGGATCGAAAGATCGACCGCAGGGGCGACGAGCGGGGCGACCCAGACGGGTACGCCGAGCCGGAGAGCGAGGTTGAGGACGTTGCCGAAGCCAAACAAAACGTCAGGCCGACGACTGTCCCCATGATCACGGTGACGGACTTGACGACAACCGCCGGGTCGACCGCGGGTCGCCCAGGCCTACTGGCCTCGACCGCTGCCATCAGGCATCACCGCCCGCCGGATCCACAGGGAAGGTGCCCTCAATCACCAGTCGGCCGGTAAGAATCCCCCGGTCAGACCGACATCCTTCTGCATGATGCACCGCCAGGGGTTCGAACCTGCGCACGAAGTGGATCACGGTTCATCCACCTGCTCGCGACGCTCCATCACTAGAGGCACACGCGCCTCAATGACCAGCGGTTTTACCGTGAGCCGGGTGCTATCCGAACGAGCCACCCCTACCACCTGAGCGGATCGGAGATCCGTGTGCATCCTGTACGAGCCGCTCCAGGGGCTCGAACGCACACATCGTGAGAAGCAACAGCACCCGATGCATCTCGCGCGATGCCCGCCCAGACCGGCTGTGGGCAGCACGCCGTCGTCGCTCGGTAAGGAGTGTCCTCAGCCAAGACACGCTGCTTGCCACCCGACGAACGACGTTCACCGGAAATCACGCATGGTCAGCGCAGTTCTGGCTGGTTCGATACATTCACCCGTTCGTGGACGACCTCATTTGGTGTTAGTCAAAGAGCTGGAGCCAGTCGCTCCTTATTCGCTCCTCCTCCGGCCGTTCAAGATCATTTCGTGACCATTCTGTGACCATTCAAAGATCAACAAGCGGACACAAAAAAAGCCCGCCGACCTGGGCATTTACCCAGAGTCAGCGGGCTCGTTCCGACCGTCGGGACGACAGGATTTGAACCTGCGACCCCTTGACCCCCAGTCAAGTGCGCTACCAAACTGCGCCACGTCCCGGCCGCATCCGGTTTCCCGGGTGCGAGGAATAGCTTAGCGTACGTCCCCTGGGGGTCCGCACCGGGTTACTTCTTGCGCTTCTCCCGCACTCGTACTGAGAGGCGGACGGGGCTGCCGACGAAGCCGAACTCCTCACGGAACTTGCGTTCGATGAAGCGCCGGTAGCTCGCCTCCAGGAAGCCCGAGGTGAACAGGACCAGTGTCGGGGGCCTGGCCTGTGCCTGGGTTGCGAAGAGGACCTTCGGCTGTTTGCCTCCTCGCACCGGTGGGGGTGTCGCTGCGATCAGGTCGCTCAACCAGGAGTTCAGCTGTCCTGTCGGCACCCTTGTGTCCCACGACTTCAGTGCCGTACGGAGGTGGGGGGCCAGCTTGTGCACTGCGCGGCCGGTGAGGGCTGAGATGTTCACTCGCTCCGCCCAGGGGATTCGGACCAGGCCTCGCTCCAGCTCACGAACCAGCTGGTGCCTCCTGTCCTCGTCCACCAGGTCCCACTTGTTCATCGCGATCACGCAGGCCCTGCCTGACTCGACCACCATCGTCAGCACTCGCAGGTCCTGCTCGCTGATCGGGGTCGAGGCGTCCAGCAGGACGATCGCCACTTCCGCCGCGTCGATCGCCGCTTTTGTCCGCAGCGAGGCGTAGTACTCCGCTCCGCTTGCCGTGTTCACTCGTTTGCGCAGGCCCGCGGTGTCCACGAAGCGCCAGACCTCGTCGTCCAGGGTCACCATCGAGTCCACGGGGTCCACCGTCGTCCCCGCCACCGAGTCGACCACCGCGCGGTCTTCGCCGGTCAGCTTGTTCAGCAGCGAGGACTTGCCCACGTTCGGCTTGCCGACCAGGGCCACCCGGCGGGGACCTCCCGCCCGGTTGAAGTCGTCCCGCGGGGTTTCCGGCAGCACTTCCAGGATCTTGTCCAGCAGGTCCCCTGAGTTCCTGCCGTGCAGCGCACTGACCGGGAAGGGTTCTCCCAGCCCCAGGTTCCACAGCGCCATCGCGTCCGCGTAGAGCCTGTCGTCGTCCACTTTGTTCGCCACGACGAGCACGGGCTGCTTCGAGCGGCGCAGGATCTTCGCCGCCGCTTCCTCCGTCGCCGTCGCCCCCACCGACGTGTCGACAACCAGCAGGATCGCGTCCGCTGTGGACATCGCGTATTCCGCTTGGGCCGCAACGGCTTTCTGCAGGCCCGCCGCGTCCGGTTCCCAGCCGCCGGTGTCGAGCACCGTGAACTTCCTGCCGTTCCACAGCGCGTCGTAGGCCACCCTGTCACGGGTTACCCCCGGCACGTCCTGCACGACGGCTTCCCTGCGCCCCAGTATGCGGTTGACCAGCGTCGACTTTCCGACGTTCGGCCTGCCGACCACCGCGAGCACGGGCTGGGCCGCCACGCCCTCCGCTTCATCATCGGTCCCCGCGCCGATGTCCCACTCGGACTCATCGACCCAGGTACCGTCCAGCTCAGTCATCGCAAGTCTCGCATTCGATCCAGTTCACCGACCAGGTCCGCCAACGCGACCCTGATCTGTTCGGTTCCGGCGACAAGGCCGGAACGGCCAGGTCCGACGGTCAGCTCGAACGGCTTGCCGACCAGCACGTCCACCACCGGCCGGAAGCGCCGTGGCGAGCCTTCGGGCCGCCGGGTCCCGCGCACAGCCACCGGCTGCACGAGCGCGCCGGACTGCCGCACGAGCCACGCGGCGCCCTGCTCGGCGTTCACCACGTCACCTTCGCCTCGGGTTCCTTCGGGGAACACACCGATCACACCACCACCGCGCAGCACGCGCACGGCGGCGAGCAGCGGTTTGCGGTCCGCCTCTCCCCTGCGGATCGCCAACTGGCCGATCGCACGCAGACCGCGGCCGGCTATCCCCTTGAACAGCTCACCTTTGACGAGGAACACCGACCGGCGCGGCACTATTCCGAACAGCACCTGCGGCTCGATCATCGAGCTGTGGTTGGCCACCAGCACGACGGGGCCGTCCATCGGGAATTGGTCCATGCTGTGCACGCGGAAGCGGAACGCCGGGCGATACAGGTACCGGCCGATCACCCTGCCGACCTCGTGCACCCACGGGATCGCGCCTTCCGGCAGGTCGGGGGCGGAGGTCTTGCTCACCTGCCCACCGGCTGGCACGTGTGCCACGTGTCGCCCTTTCGTCGCATGACCGCTTCAGCCCTCTATTCTGCCTGGCCGCGCTGGGGGTGAACGCCCAGGACCGGTTGCAAACGTTTTCAACGCTGTCTGTGCCAAGATCGTGGCTATGCAGAGCGTGATACTCAAGCCCGCTGACGCCGCGTTGGTCCTGGCGATGAACAACGCCGCGGTGCCCAACGTGAACGAGGCCACTGAGGCCGAACTCGCCGCGTTGATCGAGATGTCCGGTCTCACGGTGGCGCTCGAAGAGGACGACGCGCTGCTCGGCTTCGTGCTCACGCTGCCACCTGGCGTCGACTACCCGAGCGAGAACTACCGGTTCTTCAGCGAGCGCTACGACCAGTTCATCTACGTCGACCGGATCGTGGTCTCCGACGGGGCACGCAACCGCGGCATCGGCGCCAAGCTGTACGACCTGATCGGCGAGCACGCCGCCGAGCACGGGATCCCCCGCGTGCTGTGCGAGGTCAACCTCGAGCCGCCGAACCCCGGCAGCCTGCGCTTCCACAAGCGGCTCGGTTTCGCCGAGGTCGGGCAGCAACGCACCAAGGGCGGCACCTACCTCGTCTCGCTGCTGGCCAAGGAGTTCTGACGGCCCAGCGCCAGGTCCGCGGCGATCGTGCCCAGCAACGGCGCCAGGGTGAGCCCGCTCGGGCCGAGGCCGGTCGCGACCACCAGGCCGTCGACCGGCGCCGTGATCGTCGGGTCGCCGCTCGTGCTCAACGGCCGGAACCCGATCCTGACCTCGGTCAGGGTCGCGTCGGCCAGCCCTGGCGCCACGCTCAGCGCGTCGGCGAGGATCTTGTGCACTCCCGCCGCTGTCTGCCGGTGGTCGAACCCGCTGCCGGTCTCCCTGGTGGCACCCGCCACGATCCTGCCGCCGGGGAACGCCAGCAGGTAGTGGTCGCTCATCGTGCGGATCACCGGCCAGCCCGACGTGTCCACTCCGGACAGTTCAAGGTGCGCGATCTGCCCGCGCTGGGGTCGCACGGGCACCTCGACGCCGATTTCCTGACACAGCGTGGCTGTCCATGCGCCCGCGGCGACGACCACCGCGTGCGCGCCGATGACTTCGCCGCCGACGTCCACACCGGTCACTCGCGACAACGCTGTCACCAGTTTGGCTTCGCTGTGGATCCGGCGTGCTCCGTACCGCTCCGCCGCGCGCAGCAACGACTCCCGCATCACGCGGCCGTCGACGCGCGCGGCTCCGCTGACGAACAACCCGGCCAGTTCGTTACTCAGTACCGAAAACCGCTTCGCGGGCTCGCCGACGGGCAGTGTTTCGATGTCCCCGACGGACGGATCGCGGTCTCGCAACGGACGGATCGCCGCGGCCATCGCGTCCAGGCCGCCGGCGTCCTCGGTGATGGTGATGCCACCGACCCGTGCGTAGCCTGGGTCCGGCTCGCCGTCCTCGGCCAGTTGACGCAGCAACGCCGGGTACTGGGCCGCGGCAGCCCACCAGAACTCCTCTGTGCCCAGCGACGGCTTCCCCATCGGCCACGGCCACACGATCCCGGCGCCCGCCGCGGTCGCCTGCCCCGCCCGGCCCGCGTCCACCACCAGGACTTCCGCGCCTTCCGCGGCCAGCCGGTACGCCGTCACCGCGCCGACGATCCCGCCACCGATCACGACCACTCGCATGAGCTCCAGCTAACCGCACCCGGCCGCACCGGACCAGACGAGCGCGGACAAACCCTCGCGAGTGCCGCCTCGCGAGGGCTCGTCCCTCCCCCGATTCCCCAGTGCGGAGAGTGTGCCCGTGCCATCATGGAGAAACCTTGAACAGACCTTGAATGGGTTCACGACATGGTGACAGCGGCGCTGGGATTGCGACCCCGGGGGCTCGTTCGCAGGCAAGCTCCCGGGGCCGCAAGTCTTGCTAGTTCAAACCGCCGCGCAGGGCGGTGATGAGTTCACCGTTGGTGGTGTCGCCGGACAGTTCCCAGAAGAACGCGCCACCGAGACCCTGGCTCTTGGTGTACGTCATCTTCCCGCCGATCGTGGCCGGGGTGTCGTAGCTCCACCACTCGCTTCCGCAGTGGGCGTAGGCGGTTCCGGCGACTGTTCCCGTCACGGGGCACTTGGACTTGAGGACCTTGTAGTCCTCGATTCCCGCCTCGTAGGTCGCGGGGGCCGCGCCCGTCGCTGTTCCCCCCGGCGCGCTCTGGGTCACGCCTGTCCAGCCGCGGCCGTAGAAGCCGATGCCGAGCAGCAGTTTGCTCGCCGGGACGCCCTTGCTCTTGAGCTTCTGGATCGCCGCGTCGGAGTTGAAGCCCTGCTGCGGGATCCCGTCGTACGACGTCAGCGGCGAGTGCGGTGCCGTCGGTCCCTTCGCGTTGAACGCGCCGAAGTAGTCGTACGTCATCACGTTGTACCAGTCGAGGTACTGGGCCGCGCCGCCGTAGTCGGCCGCGTCGATCTTTCCACCGTTCGAGCCGTCGGCCGTGATCGCCGCCGTCACCAGGTAGTCCTGGCCGAACCGGTTGCGCAGCGCCTGCGACAGGGTCTTGAACGACGAGAAGCCGCTGGTGTCACAGGAAAGGCCGCACGCGTTGGGGTACTCCCAGTCGATGTCGATGCCGTCGAACACGTCCGCCCAGCGCGGGTCCTCGACCAGCTTGTAGCACGAGTCGGCGAACGCCGCCGCGTTCTGCGCGGCCTGCCCGAAGCCGCCGGACCAGGTCCAGCCGCCGAACGAGAACAGCACCTTGATGTGCGGGAACTGCTTCTTCAGCTTGCGCAACTGACCGAAGCTGCCGCGCAACGCACCCGTGTCCCACGTGTCCGCGACGCCGTCGACGCTGTCCGCGGCGGAGTACGCGCGGTCGTAGTCGGCGTAGGTGTCACCCAGCACGCACTGGCCGTTGGTCACGTTGCCGAACGCGTAGTTGATGTGCGTCAGCTTCGATGCCGAGCCGCTCGTGACGATGTTCTTCACGTGGTAGTTGCGGCCGTAGACGCCCCACTGCGTGAAGTACCCGAGGCTGATCTTGCCGCCAGGCGTCGGCGGATTCGTGGTCGGCGGCGTTGTGGTGGGCGGGGTCGTCGTCGGCGGCGTGGTCGTCGGCGGTTCGCCGGTGGCGTCACAGGAGCCGCCGTCGAGCTTGCAGCCGGTCGGCGCGGTGAACGCGCCGCTGTAGCCGACGTTGAAGCCGAAGCTGATCGACGCACCCGGCGCGATGCTGCCGTTCCAGGTGTTCTTGACCGTCACGTGCTGGCCGCTGGTGGTGTAGCTGCCGTCCCAGAGGCCGGACAGCTTGTGCCCGGCGGGCAGGTCGAACTCGATCGTCCACGACGTACGCGCGGTGGTCCCGCCGTTGCGGATCGTGTACTTGCCCTCGTAGCCGGTTCCCCAGTCGGAACCCTTGCTGAAGGCGGCCGAGACGCCACCCGCGCCCGCGGCGGGCGCGACGGCGAGGCCGAGGACCACCGCTGCCGACGTGGCCACTAAAGCCGAGGCATGGTGCCATCGAAGCTTGGACATCAGTCTCCTCAAGGCAGGGAGCGGAGCGATGTCCCTACGATGTGGTCCAGACCACTACACGGCAAGGGTCTAGACCACTCTGTCACTCGAATGGGGTAGTGCCGGAAAATCGCACGTCAGACGCGACGAGTACTTTGTGTACTCCTAACCATACAAAGTACTGACTTGCTTGACTTCCGGCGCGATGTCTGGTCGCTCCACAACGGTCACTCCGGCCGCGGCGAGCGTCTCGAAGCCCTTGCCGACCACGAACCGGCTCGGCTCGCGCAGCCCGAACACCGCGCGCGGGATACCCGCGTCGATGATCCACTGCGAGCAGCTGCGCGGACGCGACTTGCGCGTACTGCACGGTTCCAGCGAACTGTAGATGGTCGCGGTCGCCAGCCGCGGATCACCGGCGCCGACCTTGGCCAGCGCCTCCTCCTCGGCGTGCGCCGTCGGATCGGTCTCACGGGAGTAGCCGCGCGCGATCTCGGCACCGTCGGCTCCTACGATCACCGCGCCGACCGGGAACGCGGTCTCCGACGGTGGGCACTTGCGTGATTCCTCGACGCACACCCGCAGCCAGTACCGATCCGCGTCCGGGAACATCCGCATCACCGTGACGTCCCCGACCCGGCGCACGTCACCGAGCACCATCCGGCCGGCGTCGAACTGTCCATCCTGGACGAACCGGGGCGCGCGGCTGTCCCCGACGAAGACCGGGGCGACGGCCAGCTGGATCTCGTCGGCCAGGTTCTGCGTCAGGAACGCGGTGTGCACGGCACTCCCGCCTTCGACCATCAGCCTGCGCACGCCACGCCTGGCCAGGTCCTCGACCACTACGGACAGCGGAACGGCCGGTGGGCCGTAGACGACGAAGTTGTCGTCGCTGAAGAACTCGGCGTCCCTGTCGAGCCCGCCGGACGCCGTGCAGGTGACCCGCAGCGGGTTCTCCGGCAGTCCACGCGCCACGCGCTCCGCACGCCGCGTCTCCGAACGGACCCGCAGGCGCGGGTTGTCCTTGCGGATCGTGTTGGCGCCCACCATGATCGCGTCCACGCCCGCGCGCTGCTCGTCCACCCGGTCCCAGTCCTCGGCACCGGACAGGACTAGCCGCGCGTCACTCGCGTCGTCGATGTAGCCGTCGACCGACATCGCCGCGCTGAGGATCGTGTACGGACGGTTCACCGTGTCACAGACCGACAGCGGAGTAGAGCGCGCCGATCTCGTTGCGGTTCAACGCCCGCATCGTGCCGGGCCGCTGGTTGCCGAGCCGGACGTCGGCGAACGCGGTCCGCACCAGCCGCTCCACCGGGTGGCCCACCTTGTCCAGCATCCGCCGGACGATGCGGTTGCGGCCCTCGTGCAGCACGATCTCGACCATCGCCTTGCCCGGCATGGAGTCGACGAGCCGGAACGAGTCCGCCCGCGCCCAGCCGTCGTCCAGCTCCACGCCCTCCTTGAGCCGCTTGCCGAGCTCCTTGCCGATCGGGCCGGGCACTTCGGCGACGTAGGTCTTGGGCACCTCGTACGACGGGTGCGTGAGCCGGTGGCCCAACTCGCCGTCGTTGGTCAGCAGGAGCAGGCCCTCGCTGTCCGCGTCGAGCCGTCCGACGTGGAAGATCCCGGCGTTGGCGTTGCGCTCGTACTTGTGCACGTAGTCACCGACGCACGGACGGCCTCGGTCGTCGGTCATCGTGGTGTGCACACCGAGGGGCTTGTTGAACGCGAGGTACACCAGGTCCTCGCTGAGCACCACGCGGACACCGTCCACATGGATCACGGCGTTGCGCGGGTCGACGCGGCGGCCGAACTCGCGCACGACCTCGCCGTCGACACTGACCCGGCCCTCGGCGATCAGGTCCTCGGCCGCGCGCCTGCTCGCGACCCCCGCCTTGGAGAGCACCTTCTGCAGCCGGACACCTTCCGGGCTTTCAGACATCGTCGATCGCATCCACTTCGGGCAACAGGGGGGCGATCGGCGGCAGGTCCTCGAGTGAGGACAGCCCCAACCGCTCCAGGAACAGCTCGGTAGTCCGGTAAAGGATGCCACCCGTGTCCTTGTCCGTGCCGGTCTCCTCGATGAGACCACGCACAAGCAAGGTACGGATGACACCATCAACGTTAACGCCACGCACAGCGGCAACCCGCGCTCGCGTGACCGGCTGACGGTACGCGATGACCGCGAGAGACTCGAGGGCGGCACGGGTCAGCTTCGCCCGCTGGCCGTCGTGCAGCAGCTTCTCGACGAACGGCGCGTACTTGTCCCGCGTGTAGAACCGCCAGCCGCCACCCACATCCCGCAGGTCGATGCCCCGGTTCTGCTCGTGGTACTGGGCGGCCATGGTCTTGAGGGCCGCCCGGACGCGCTTCACGGGCTGGCTGAGCGCGTCGGCGAGGTCCTCGACTTCCGCGGGTGAGTCGACGACGAGCAGCAGGGCTTCGAGCGCCGAGTGGAGGGCTTCGTCCTCGGTGAGGTTCGGGAAACGGGACGGGGCGCCGTCGGAGTCGTCCTCGTCGGTGTCGTCGGCCTGGTCGGTGGGGATGTCCAGGGGAAGAGTGGAGGGCGCGTCCGGGGATGGCTCGGCGTCAGCCACGAACTGCTGATCGGCTTGGCCATCAGCGGCATCCGGCTGCTCGGCGGCTGCCTCATCGGCGGACGAGGACTCGACCACGCCACTCGCGGCGGCATCCGGCTGAACGTCGGCAGCGGCTTCATCCTCGGCGGCGGCTGACCCGATGGTGGCCTCAGCCTGGCCGGTGTCCGCCGCGTGCGCGGTTTCCTCGGGCGCAGGGGCTTCCTGGTCCGGTTTGTCGGCGGTTTCCTGCTCGGGCGTGGTCACCCGTACTCCTCTTCCTCTGCGGAGGCCTTGGCTGCCTCGGCCGCTGCCTTGGCCTCCTCGACGCTGCCGCCGGTCCATTTCACGCGCAGTTCGCTCAGCGGTTCGTCCTGCTCGAACAGGACCACCGCTTCGCGGTACAACTCGAGCAGACCCAGGAAGCGGGCGACCTTGTCCACGATCTCCGCGCAGTCGGCGGTCAGCTCGGCGAAGGTCAGCGTTCCCGCTTCCGCCAGCATGACCCGGAGGATGCCCGCGGTCTCCTTGACCGAGACCTGGCGCATGTGCACGTGCGCCAGTGACACCGTCGGCGGTGGCTTCGGGCGGAACACCGCCGCCGCTATCTCGGCGAACTTCTCCGGTGACACCCCGAGCATCACCTCGGGCAGCAGCGAGGTGTACCGCTCCTCCAGCGCCACCGACCTCGGGTATCGCCGCAGCGCGGTGGCCTCCAGCTCCGCGAACAGGGCGGCGACCTGCTTGTACGCCCTGTACTGCAGCAACCTGGCGAAGAGCAGGTCGCGAGCTTCGAGCAACGCCAGGTCGTCCTCGTCCTCCACGTCACCCGCGGGCAACAGCCTCGCTGCCTTCAGGTCGAGCAGCGTCGCCGCGACCACCAGGAACTCCGTGGTCTCGTCGAGGTCGAAGTCCTTGCCCACCGCCCTGATGTACGCGATGAAGTCGTCGGTCACGCGGTGCAGCGCGACCTCGGTGACGTCCATCTCATGCTGCGAGATCAACTGCAGCAGCAGGTCGAACGGGCCTTCGAAGTTCGACAGCTTCACGGTGAACTTCGGCGCCCCGGCCGCCGCTTCCGGAGCCGGTTCGGGCGGGGCCACCCCCGGGACGGAGTCGGGCTGGGCAGTGGCTTCCGGGGCCGGTTGGGCAACGGCAACTGCTTCTTCCGCCGCCGGTTCTGGCTCCGGTGCCGGTTCCGGCGGGGTGTCCGTCGCCAAGTCGGTCGTCACTGCCCGTTTTCCTGGCGCAGCCTGCGCACCAGCATGGACTCCTCGCCGAATTCGTCGAGGTCGGCCAGCAGGACGGCGATCGCCTCACGCACCACGCGGCCGCGGTCGACCGCCAGCCCGTGCTTGGCGCGGAGCGCCAGGCGGGCGTGTTCCAGTGCCAGCAGTTCCTCGTCGGACACGTAGACCGTGATCTTGGTGTCGTGTTTCTGGCGCGGCGAGCCACCCCGGACCACTGTCGGCCGGGATTCCGGCTTCGGTGGCGTCGTCGGACGGAAGAGCTCGGCCGCACCCGGCAAAGGGGCGCGGCGGGTCACCTGGCGATCACCTCGCGAGCAAGCGCGCGGTAGGCCTTCGCACCGGCCGATCGCGGCGCCCAGCGCGTGATCGGCTCGCCGGCGACAGTCGTCTCCGGGAAGCGCACGGTCCTGTTGATCACGGTGTCGAACACGATATCCCCGAACCTCTCCACGACGCGGGCCATCACCTCGCGTGAGTGCAGGGTACGGGGGTCGAACATGGTCGCGAGAATCCCGGTGATCTCCAACCTCGGGTTCAGCCTCTCCTGGACCTTCTGAATCGTGTCCATCAGCAGTGCGGCGCCACGCATGCTGAAATACTCGCATTCGAGCGGGATCAGCACGCCGTCGGCCGCCGCCAGCGCGTTCACTGTCAGCAGTCCCAGTGAGGGCTGGCAGTCCACCAGGATGTAGTCGTACTTGTCGATCACCGGACGCAGCGTGCGCAGCAGCGCGTGCTCACGGCCGACCTCCGCGACGAGCTGCACCTCGGCCGCGGACAGGTCGATGTTGCTCGGCAGCAGGTCCATGTCCTCGACCGTGGTGCGGATGACCACTTCGTCGAGGTTGGGCCCGCGCTCGATCAGCACGTTGTAGATCGTCTGGTCGAGCTGGTGCGCCGGGATGCCCAGGCCGACCGACAGCGCGCCCTGCGGGTCGAAGTCGACCAGCAGCACGCGGCGGCCGAACTCGGTCAGCGCCGCGCCGAGGTTGATCGCCGACGTGGTCTTGCCGACGCCGCCCTTCTGGTTGCAGATCGCCAGCACCTTCGCCGGGCCGTGCCGCTCGAGCATGGCCGGTTCGGGAATGTGCCGTTTCGGTCGCCCGGTCGGGCCGATCGATCCGTCCGGACCGGTCGACGGGTCGTCTTCTTCGGCATCTGTCGCTGGCTTCGCGGGGAGACTCAAGGGATCCTCAGTGGGGCGCACTGCCGGTGCCGCACTGACTGGCGGGCGCTCCTGCGGTTGATACGGCTGTTGCTGCTGCGGTGACGGCTGGGGAACGGGATAAGGCGCTGGTGCGGACACGGTTGGGTAAGGCGGAGCCGAGGCGTGCCCCGGCACGCCGAATGGCTGCGCCGCTGACTCGAATGTCGACATGCCGACCTAGCTCCTTGTCGTCCGGTCTTGGCGCAGACTAAGGGTGACCAACCCACGTGGCAACGCGCCTCGCCGGTAAGAGCCGTATCCGCAGTTCAGGAAACGAACGCCGCCGCACGTGCGTGCGCGCCCAGAACCGCGTCCAGCAGGTGCGGGAATTGGCTGTCCAGCGCGTCACGGCGGACGGACAACCACCGCTGGTTGCCGTCGGGTCTGGTGTGCGTCACTCCGGCTTCCCGCAGCACACGCAGGTGCTGCGACAACGTTGATTTGGCCACGGTGACCTCAAGGCAGCCGCATGACATCTCGCCGACTCGTTCCAGCTGCGCGACGACGGCGAGTCGAGTTGGGTCGCTGAGCGCGTGCAGTACGTCGGTCAGGGTGAGCCGCTCATGAACAGGCTCGTCTACCCCAAACATCGTCCGCGCCACCTCCGTTTTGTCCGGCCTCTGTCAGATTAGCCGCCGCCGCGAGGATGAGCGGTCGCGTACACCTCGCGGAGCGTATTCACCGTTACTAGCGTGTAGATCTGCGTTGTGGTTACGGAGGCATGGCCGAGAAGTTCCTGAACCACCCGAACGTCGGCCCCTCCTTCCAGCAGATGTGTGGCAAAAGAGTGACGAAGTGTGTGGGGGGAAACTTTTGCCGTGACTCCGGCACGTTCCGCCGCGTCCTTCAGCACCTGCCACGCGCTCTGACGAGAAAGCCGTCCGCCGCGTTGGTTGAGGAATACCGCCGGGGTGCCGCGCTTGACCAAGCTCGGTCGCGCGCGGACGAGATACGCGTCAAGCGCCGCGAGCGCGGGACGGCCGACCGGCACCAACCGCTGCTTGCCGCCTTTGCCGTCGAGCAACGCCGTCCGCTCGATCGTGTCGATGTCGTCGAGGTCGAGACCGACGGCTTCGGAAATCCGGGCACCGGTGGAATACAGCAGCTCGAGCAGTGCGCGGTCCCGCAACTGCGCCAGGCCGTCGCCGGGGACGTCCAGAATCCGGAGCACGTCGTCCACCGGCAGCGCCTTGGGCAGCCGGCGCGGCGTCTGCGGCGGTTTCACGTCACGGGCCGGGTCGTGGTCGACCAGTCCTTCCCGCACCGCGAACTTGTGCAGACCGCGTACGGCAGCCAGAGCACGAGCCGCCGAGGAGGCGGCGAGCGGTGGGTGTTCGTCGTCGCCCTCACGCAGCACCGCGAGGAACTCGGCGACCGTCGCGTCGGTGATCGCGCCGAATTCGACCGCTCCCTCTTGCAGGTAGTCCGCGTACCTGGTGAGGTCACGTCGGTAGCTGTCGAGCGTGTTGCGCGCGGTGGCGCGCTCGACGGCGAGGTGGTCGAGATACCCGGCGATCACGGAACCAACAGCCAGGGCGCCGGACATGTCCAGACCCTACAGTCGACCACTTCAGGAAGCTGAACAGTCCAGTTGGTCTCGGGCGTTTTCGTCACCTCGGTTGCGTACTGTGGGATCTGTGAACGACCCGGACTTGGTACGCATCGGCACCCAGGAGCGGGACGAGGCGCTCTCGGTGCTCGGCGACCACTTCGCGCAGGGCAGGCTGCCCATCGCGGAGTACGACGATCGGGTCCAGAAGGCAGTCGACGCGCAGACCCGCGCGGACCTGCGTCCCCTGTTCGCCGATCTGCCGCAGCCGCATCCCAGCTCGCTGGCCGCCCCGCAAGCGGCCCCTCCGCTGCCCTCGTTGCCGTTGATACCGCCGCCCCACCCCCAGCTCCAACCGCCCGCGATGATGCCGCCTCCACTGGCGATGGCGACTCCGAACAGCGTCACCTGGCCGAACCAGCGGTACCGGGTCGCGGCAGGCCTGCTGCAGCTGCTCCTGCCGTTCGGGATCGGCCGGTTCTACACCGGGCACGTCAAGATGGCCGTCACCCAGTTGGTGCTGTCGTTCGTCGGCGTCGGCGTCTTCTGGTGCTGGATCGATGGGATCATCCTGCTGGCCAGAGGCGGAACGGACGCCGAGGGCCGCGAGCTGATCTAGTACCTCGGAACTGGCCGACTGGGCCCAGTGCCTGTCGGCGGACCAGCCGAGAAACCGCCGTCCACCGTGGACGGTGCCAGCCGAGTCGAACCGCTCGCCGCGCACCACCGCGGACATGGCGGACAAGTTCTCACTGTTGCGCAACGCGGGCTTCAGCGGGGTGGTTCCTGAGGTCGCCGCCGGAAGGCCGGAATACAGGTTGTCTTTGGCTTTTCGGCGGTGGCGTCAGGGACCGCATCCGGCCCGGCTATCGCGGGCGGGGGCGTCGATGTAGGCACTAGGCTCGCCCGTATGGATCTCAAACCGCGTAGCCGCGATGTCACCGACGGGTTGGAACGGGCGGCGGCCCGGGGCATGCTCCGGGCGGTCGGGATGGGCGACGAGGACTTCGCCAAGCCGCAGATCGGCGTCGCGTCCTCGTGGAACGAGATCACACCGTGCAACCTGTCGTTGCAGCGCCTCGCGCAGGCGAGCAAGCAGGGGGTGCACGCCGCGGGCGGGTTCCCGATGGAGTTCGGCACCATCTCGGTGTCCGACGGCATCTCCATGGGCCACGAGGGGATGCACTTCTCGCTGGTGTCCCGTGAGGTGATCGCGGACTCCGTGGAGACCGTCATGCAGGCCGAACGGCTCGACGGCGCGATACTGCTGGCCGGGTGCGACAAGAGCCTGCCGGGCATGCTGATGGCGGCCGCGCGGCTGGACGTCGCCGCGGTCTTCCTGTACGCGGGGTCGATCCTGCCGGGCACTGTGGACGGTCGCGAGGTCACGATCATCGACGCGTTCGAGGCCGTCGGGGCGTGCGCGCGTGGCCTGATCTCCCGTGAAGAGGTCGACAAGATCGAACGCGCGATCTGCCCGGGAGAAGGCGCGTGCGGCGGCATGTACACCGCGAACACGATGGCCTGCGCGGCGGAGGCGCTGGGCATGTCGCTGCCCGGTTCGGCCAGCCCACCGTCGGTCGACCGGCGACGGGACACGTTCGCGCGCGCCAGCGGTGAGGCCGTGGTCGGGATGCTGGCCAAGGGCATCACCGCGCGCCAGATCCTGACGCGGGAGGCGTTCGAGAACGCGATCGCGGTCGTCATGGCGCTGGGTGGTTCGACCAACGCCGTGCTGCACCTGCTCGCGATCGCGCACGAGGCCGAGGTGGAGTTGACGCTGGACGACTTCACCAGGATCGGCGACCGCGTGCCGCACCTGGCGGACGTGAAACCGTTCGGGCGGCACGTGATGACCGCGGTCGACCGGGTCGGCGGCGTTCCAGTGGTGATGAAGGCGTTGCTCGACGCGGGTTTGCTCAACGGCGACTGTCTCACTGTGACAGGGAAGACGTTGCGGGAAAACCTGGACGAGCTGGCACCGCCGGAGTTGGACGGCGAGGTGGTGCGCAAGCTCGCCAACCCGATCCACCCCACCGGCGGGCTGACGATCCTGCACGGCAGCCTGGCGCCGGAAGGCGCGGTGGTGAAGAGCGCGGGCTTCGACTCGTCCCGTTTCGAAGGCACGGCACGGGTTTTCGACGGTGAGAAGGCCGCGATGGACGCGCTGCCCACGTTGAAGCCGAACGACGTGGTGGTGATCCGCTACGAGGGGCCGCGCGGCGGGCCGGGGATGCGGGAGATGCTGGCGGTCACGGGCGCGATCAAGGGCGCGGGTCTCGGCAAGGAAGTCCTGCTGCTGACCGACGGCCGGTTCTCCGGCGGCACGACCGGCCTGTGCATCGGGCACGTCGCGCCGGAGGCCGCGCACGGCGGGCCGATCGCGTTCGTGCGTGACGGCGACCCGATCGTGCTGGACATGGAAGCGCGGACCTTGGACCTCGCGATCCCGTCCGAGGAGTTGGAGCAGCGCGAACAGGGCTGGACAGCGCCCGAGCCGACGAGGCGCACCGGCGTTCTGGCCAAGTACGCGCGCCTCGTCGGCTCCGCGGCTCAGGGAGCCATCTGCTCTTAGGGCCGTGGGATCGCGACCGCGTTGTACGGGGTGTCCGGCGTCGGTGGCGTGGTGAAGCGGGCGTTCGGCAGGTAGAGGCGCCTGCCGAACGACGCCACCGTGGTCGGGACGTCGAACCGCGGGTCGGTGACCTTGGTGACCAGCTTGCCGGTGGTCCCGGACCTGTTCAGCCGGAACACGGCGACGGTGTTCAGCCGGTTCTGCACCACGTACAGCGTGCTGCCGAGCACGAGCAGGCCGTCGCCGTTGGTGAGCACCTCGCCGCCGAGCGCGACTTCCTTGGTCACACCGGTGGCCGGGTCGACCCGGAACAGCTTGCCGGTGTTGGTCTGCACGATCAGCAACGCCCGCCCGTCCGGGGTTTCGGCGATCCCGTTGGCGTTGGTCGCGCCGGGAGTCAGGGCGAAGTCGCCGGTCAGCGGCAACGGCGTGAAGGTGTCGGGCAGTTTGCCGTGCCGCCCGAACGGGACTTTGTACAGCACAGCCTTGCGGGAGTCGGTGTAGTACGCGGCCCGGTCGGTGACGACCACGTCGTTGACGAACGTGTCGGTGTCGGCGAACTTGTAGCTCTTGAGCACCGCGCCCGAGCGGGCGTCGACGACCCGCGCGTCACCGGCTGTGCCGCCGGAGACGAAGACCCGCTCGCGCTCGTCGATCTTGAGACCGACCGACGGGGTGCCGGGGCCTTTCGAGAACACCTCACCCTTGCCGGTCCGCAGGTCGACGCGGAAAAGCGAACCGTCGGCCCGTGAGCCGAAGTACGCCGTCGGCGCGTCGCCGACGGCGATGCCCTCCGGCAGGAAACCGTTCGGCAGGGCGAACTCGGCCGGGAACCGCCCGGACGAGCCCGGCTCGGCGGCCGCCGCAACCGGCGCGACCAGGGTGACCCCCAGCACTGCCACGGCCAGCACGCCAAGTCTTCGGTACATGCTCACTCCTAACGCTCGCAGGGGGAAGACCTGCCGATCCTTACGCAGGAACCGGACAGAAGGTTCAATCGACAGCAGACCGACAGTGTTGATTGTCCTCGCTCCGCTCGGACGGGCATTGTCGCCAATGCCAGGCCCCGGATATCCACAGGACCTTCACATATCTCGCGGGAGCTCTCCATACGCCGCGCATAGAGTCGGGCCCATGCGGGAGGGGCAACGGCGGGTCCTGGTCGTCGAGGACGAACTGACGATCGCCGAGTCGGTGGCCGCGCGGCTGCGCGCGGAGGGGTTCGAGGTCGAGCTGGCCCACGACGGGCCGTCGGCGGTGGAGAAGGCCGGGCAGACCGTGCCCGACCTGATCGTGCTCGATCTGATGCTGCCAGGCTTCGACGGCCTGGAAGTGTGCCGTCGGGTGCAGGCGCACCGCCCTGTGCCTGTGCTGATGTTGACGGCGCGAGACGACGAGACCGATCTGCTGGTCGGTCTCGCCGTCGGCGCCGACGACTACATGACCAAACCGTTCTCGATCCGGGAGCTCGCGGCACGGGTGCACGCCCTGCTGCGGCGCGCGGAACGCAACCAGCAGGCCGGGTCCACGATCGTGCTCGGCGACCTGGAGATCGACCCGGTCGAGCGCCGGGTGCAGCGGGCCGGGGAACCCGCGCACCTGACGCCGACCGAGTTCGAACTGCTCGTGCACCTGGCGGGCCGTCCGCGTGCGGTCGTGCCGCGTGAGCGTCTGCTCAGCGAGGTGTGGGGCTGGTCGGACTCCGCGGGGACGCGGACGGTCGACAGCCACATCAAGGCGCTGCGCCGCAAGCTCGGCGCGGACCTGATCCGGACCGTGCACGGCGTCGGCTACGCGCTGGAGGCGCCTCGATGAAGGGTCTGCCGAGGCCGCTCGACCCGATCCGGTCGATCAAGCTGAAGATCGGCCTGCTGGTGGCGGGCGCGGGGGCGACCGCGTTGACGTACTTCTGGCTCCGGCTCGGCTGGTTGCCGACGTACACGTCGCTCATCGCGATCACCATCGGCGTGATCACCTCGCAGTTCCTCGCGCACGGCATGACACGGCCGTTGCGTGAGATGACGGCCGCGGCCAAGGGGATGGCCCGTGGCGACTACACGCGCCGGGTGCGTGCCACGTCCCGGGACGAGGTCGGTGAGCTCGCGCGGGCGTTCAACACGATGGCGGCCGACCTGGCCACGGCCGACCAGCAGCGCCGTGAGCTGATCGCGAACGTCTCGCACGAGCTGCGGACGCCGATCTCGGCGCTGCGCGCGGTGCTGGAGAACGTCGTCGACGGCGTCGCCGAGCCGGACCCCGCGACGCTGCGGACCGCGCTGTCGCAGACCGAACGCCTGGGGCGCCTGGTTTCCGAACTGCTCGACCTGTCGCGTGTGGACGCCGGGGTGAGCCCGCTGCACCGCGAGTACTTCGAGCTCTCGCCGATGCTCGACGAGGTCGTCGCCGAGGTCTCGGTGGCCGGCCGCGAGGCTCGGTTCGTCCTGGATGTCCGGCCGGGCAAGGTGTTCGCCGACCGCGCCCGGTTGCACCAGGTGATGTGGAACCTGGTGGACAACGCCGTGCGGCACGGGCCGCAGGGCGGAGACGTGGTCGTGGTGTCCCGCCCGGTCGGCGACGGCGGCGCGGTCGTCGAGGTCCGCGACCAGGGCCCGGGCATCGCGCCCGCCGATCGCGAGCGCGTGTTCGAGCGGTTCACCCGAGGGGAGAGAGCGGGCGGTGGCACCGGACTGGGGCTGGCCATCGCCCGCTGGGTGATCGACCTGCACGGCGGCGAGATCTCGGTCGTCGACCCAGCCGGAATCCGCGTCGTCCTGCCTGGTCAGCCTTCGTGAGAGTTTCGGCCGGTTAGAACCGGCCGGAACACTCACGAGTCATCACCTGGAGGAACCCATGAATGATCGATCAGCAACCGCGTCGGCCCTGCCGCCCGCACCGCCGGTGCTCAACCAGCCACTCCTGCCGTCCACCACCTATCCCACGGTCATGCACTGGGAAAGACCCGAGAAACCGGCGCCGCCGCGGACACTGCTCGCCATCGGGATCGCTGGTACCGCCGGCGCGGTCGCCTTACCCGAGACCACGTCCGGCATCGGCTACGTGATCGTGGCCATCGCGTGTGCCGCGGCGGCGTGGATGGTGATGCGGCGCCCGGCGCCCGGGACGCTCGCGTGGGGTGGGCTTTCGCTGGCACTGATCGGCATCACGCCGTTCCGGGACGCGGACTGGTTGTTCTACCTGTGTCTGCTCGGATCGCTCGCGGCGGCGTCACTCGCGCTCGCGGGCGGCAGGTCTCTGGCGGGCATCTTCCTCGGCTCGGTCACGGTGACGTTCGCCAGCATGCTTGCCGTGCCGTGGGTGCTTCGCGGCCTGAAGGCGTTGCGCGACAACGGCAAATCGCACAGGAAGGTCCGAGTCGCCAAGCCGGTGCTGCTCAGCGCCGCGCTGCTGGTCGTCTTCGTCCCGCTGCTCGCCAGCGCCGACGCCGCGTTCGCGGACCTGCTCGGCAGCATCACGCCCGACGTGGACGGCGACTTCACGGTCCGCTGGTTCCTGCTGTTCGTCCTCGTCGCGATCGGGATGGCCGGGGCGAGCCTGGTGATCGCGTCGGGACCGGAACTGCCGGACGAGCCACGCAAGCCGTCCCGTCTGTCCATCATGGAATGGGCGATGCCGGTCGGCATCCTGGTCCTGCTGTTCACCGCCTTCGCCGCGGTCCAGTTCACGGTGCTGTTCGGCGGAGCCGACTACGTGCTGCACACCGCCGACGTGACATCGGCCCAGTACGCCCGTGGCGGTTTCTGGCAACTGGTCGCCGTGACCGTGCTGACGCTGGGTGTCGTGGCTGCCGCGGCCCGGTGGGCGCCGCGGCGGACGTCGGCGGAGCGGACGTGGCTGCGCGGCCTGCTCGGGTCGTTGTCCTTGCTGGTGCTGGTGATCGTCGCCTCCGCGTTGAGCCGGATGTGGACATACCAGCAGGCGTACGGCTTCACCGTGCTGCGCCTGTCGGTCGAGGCCTTCGAGCTGTGGCTGGGTTTGCTGTACGTGCTGGTCCTCGTGGCCGGTGTCCGGCTGGAGGCCCGGTGGCTGCCGCGGGCGATCGTCGGCTCCGGCCTCGCCGGGTTGTTCCTGTTCGCCTTGGTCAACCCGGAACGCGTGGTCGCCGAGCACAACGTCGACCGGTACGAGCAGACGAAGAAGGTCGACGTGGACTATTTGTCCAGGCTGTCCGCGGACGCCGTGCCTGTCCTGCTGCGGCTGCCGGTCGAACACCGGTGTGCGATGACCGGCGCGCTCGAGCGGCTCGACGACAGGTCGTGGCAGAGCTGGAACCTCAGCCGCGCCACGGCGTTGCCCCGCGTCACGGGCCTTCGGGCCGAGTGCTCGACACGCTATTGAGCCCCGGTCAGCACACTCGCCAGGAGTTCAAGCCCCAGTCTCTGATCGTCTGCCTACCCTCGTGGTCGGCCAGCAGGATGAACTGCATGCCGAGCGGGTTGCTGTCGAGGACGATCTCCTGGTGTGAACTGAAGTCGGCGTCGAGCACCGAGCAGTACTCCTGGACGTCGGCCTCACCCTGGACCAGGTCCGTCCGCTGGGCCGGGGTCAGTCCGATGTGGACCCGCATGATCGCGGCCTCGCAACTGGACGTGCGCGTCCTGGTCTGGAACTTCTCCAGCGCGGCGCCGGACAGGAGATGGCACGCTGTCGGGGCATCGCCCGCTCCGACAGCGCGGAAGAACTGGTACACGGTGGCGCCACTGGCCCTGAGGTTGGCCGAGCAGGACTGGAACATCAGGAACACCGACGAGATGATCACCGCGGCGACGGCGACGCGGATGAGGAACTGCCGCACCTTCACGACGTGTCCTTTCTAGCCGGGGTTGCCGAAGTAGTCGGTGCTGCCGACCGCGACCCAGGTGGCACGGCCGTCCGGGCTGATCACCACCAGGCCTTCGCCCGCCGTGTCGCCTGGGGCCCGGACGTAGATCAGCGTGCGGTTTCCCGGGCTGGTCAGTGCGCGGGCCGTACCGGTGCCGGTCGGCAAGGTCGCGGTGACCTTCCCGGTCCGCAGTGACACCACGCTGAGCGCGCGGTCCCTCGAGTTGACGTCACGGTTGTGGTGCACGACAACGAGTCCGGCGCCCGCGCCCGCCGCGGTGGTGGACCGGCGGCCGGTCGGGAAGTCCTCCGGTTCGGCCTCGCCGGGCGGCGGCGTGAGGGGGATCTGCGCCTCGTGGAAGACCGCGTCTCCCACTGGTGTACCGCCGCCACCGGTGCGGCGCACCAGGCTCAGGCCTGGGGCGTTGCCTCGCGGCTGCAGTCGCACGGCGTCCCCGCCGGGCAGCAGCCCCTCGGTGCCGGAGGAGCTGCTGGTCGCGCCGATGGGACGCTTGGCACTCAGCTTGCCCGCCCACGCGGTCACCACCTCCGGCGACGCGGGGACGGCGCTGATGGCGTCCAGTGCGATGGTCCGCAGGCCGCCGTCGGCGTCCATGGCCACGACGGCCTTGGCCGACGCGTCGTACCCGTAGGCGCCGCGGGAGGTCACCGGCCGGGGCAGGCCCTGGATGCCGTGGTCACGGGCCAGGATCTCACCGGTGGTCAGGTCGAGGATCACCAGACCGTCATCGGTGACGACGTAGGTGTTCCACGAGCCCGACGCCAGCACCCTGGCCTGCCAGCTCAGCTTGTCCGCGAGCGGCACGTCCCACAGCGCGTGTCCGGTGTCCAGCTCGGTGGCGGCCAGCCGCACCTGGAACATGTCCTGCGTGATCATCTGGTACATGCCCCTTTTGCCGCTGCGCTGGTACGGCAGCAGCGCGATCTCCTTGCCGGACACCGCGGCGAACCCGGCGCCGGGCTGCAACGTCACGTCCGGCTCCGGCGTGACCAGGTAGGAGAACCCGAAGAGCATGAACCCGACTATCACGACCGGGACCAGGGCGAAGAACCGGGCACGTCGAAACCTGACGCGGCGCTCGCGTCGCACCTCATAAGGCCCAGGGGGCGCCCACACGTACCCGGACTGGCTGGTGTCGTTCATCGGAGCCTCTCCTCTCGTCATGGGAGAAGCCTCGAACGCAGGCAGCTACTACCGATCACAACTTTGCGGTCGCCGCCTACGATATGACCATGACAACGCCAGCGGGGCCGAGCTGGCAGCGATGGAGACAACTGCACAACGAGGGTGCGCAGCTGGCCGCCGAAGGCGACTGGGAAGCGGCCGCCCCGCGGATACGCGAGGCGTACGAACTGACCTTGGCCGCGTCCGGCGATCCCGAGGCACTGGCCCGGCGTGCGCAGACGTTGATCAACCTCGCCGGACTCACCGACGGCGACGAGGCCATCGCACTGGTCACCACCGCGATCGACCTGACCCACGAGTGCGAGGCGCTGGTGGGCGACGAGTTCGGCACCGTGTCCTTGCGCGCGACGCTGTTCGCCACCCGCGCGCAGATCGTCCTGAACACCGGAGCCTGGCAGGAGCCACTGGCCGACCTGCGGCGGTCACTGGACATCGAACCGGCCAACGAGACCGCGCAACCCGTGCTCGGCAACGTGATCACCTGGCACATCCAGTTGGCACAAGCGTTGCGCCACAACGCCGATTTCGCCACGGCCCGGCAGGTGCTGGACACCGGGCTCGTCGCCGTCACCTGGTTCCCGCTCCCCCAGGAGGCAGGCCTTGCCGCGTTGCTCAGCACCCGCGCCGACGTGCTGGCCACCGCGGGTGACTACGCCGAGGCCGCCGCCGACGCGGACCGGGCCATGGCGCTGGCGAGCCAGGCGGCTCCGCACCTCATCCCGAACATCCACAAGGCGCTGGCCGAGATCGCCGACGGCACCGGCGACCAGATCACCGCCGCCGAACACCTGCACCTGGCGCGGGAGTTGTTCGCCGCGATCGGCGAGCACGACGGCGAGGCCGTCGCGTTGAACAGCCTCGGCAGGCTCGCTCACCTGGCAGGCCGGGACGACGAGGCGGTGGCGCACTACACCGCGGCGGCGCGGCTGGGCACCGACCCGTGGCACCAGGTAGCCAGCCGATTCGGCCTCGCGGCCGCCGCGGTCACGCAGTCCCGCCCGCAGGAAGCGCTGCGGTTGCTCGACGAGGTGCCGGTGGATTCGCCCCGCATCCACGCGGGCGTGTTGTCGGTGCGCGGCAACGCCTACGAGGCGATGGGCGAGTTCGCCGATGCCGACGAGTGCTTCGACCAGGCGCGGGCGCTGTGCGTGGACAACGGCCTGTGGCACCTGGCGCTGAACCTGGACTGGTGGCGGGCGGACGCGTTGCACCGCCGCGTCCTGCACGGCCTGCCGCAGCCGGAGCTGGGTGCTCGGGCGCTGGACCTCGCTCTGCCCGCGGCACTGGCGGCCGAGGCCGCCCGCAGGCGGTTCCGGGCAGGCCCGCTGCGTGAACGCTGGATCGCGCTGGCGGCGGCTCCGGCGACCAAAGCCGCTCTCGTCGCCATCGGTGCCACCCTGGACGTGCCACTCGCGGCTGCCTACCTCGACCACCTGGCGGCCACGGTGTCCCTGCCGGGTCAGTCCGTCGAACCGGCCGGGCCCACCGACCTGCTGTCGCTACCGGCGCCAGACGATCTGGCGCTCGCCGCCACGGGCGAAGGCGAGCCGCTGCCAACGCCCGAACTGCTTGTACCGCCACGAGTCCGGGCGGATCTCGCGGTGCCGTCGGCACTGGAACCGTGGTTGGACCTCGCCGAGCAGCGCTACGGCATCCAAGTGCGTTCGGCGGAGGTGGTGCGCTCGTGGTGACCGTCCAGGTGACGTACGTCGACGCGGGCGACCTGTATGTGAGCTGGCGCTGGGAACACGACCCGGACAACCCCCGGGTGCTGATCCTGCCGCGAGACCGAGTCGCCCCACCGCTGGCGGCACTGGCCGACGCGCTGCCGACGCCGCACCCTGGCGAGTCCATCCACCAGGCGTTGACCAGGGCGCTCACCGGCGGCGCCCTGACCGACCGGGACCGCGAGTGCGCGCTGTCCACCAGCCTCGCCGCCGCGCTGATCCCCGCGCAGCTGGCCAGGGAGTTGGACGCGGTGATCCTCGCCGGGGACCAGCTGCACGTACGCATCCAGCCGTCCCCCTCCACCACGCAGGTTCCGTGGGAGGCGCTGCGGGTCGATGAGGCGGAACGGTTCGTGCACAACGCGAAGCTGTCCATCCTGACCCCGGCCACCGTCCGCAACGCCCGCGCCCGCCGGGTGTCGCCCAACACCGGTCCGGTGGCCGCGGCGGTCGACCCGCCCACCCCGCTCGGCCGCGTCCTCACCGAGGTTCCGCAGGCCCTGGCGGCGTTAGACGTCCTCGACCGGGAAACCCTGCGTCCTGCACTGGCCGAGGCGGGCCGGTTCCTCTACGTCGGCCACGTGACCACCGCCGCGCACGCTCTCGACGCCCGCCTGCACCTGGCGCAGGGCCCGCTCACCGCCGCCGACCTGCTGGGCTGGCGCATCCCCAATCGCGCTGCCCTGATCGCGTGCGAAAGCGGCGGTGACCACCGCTACGCCGAACCCTCCGGCCTGGTCGCCGCCCTGGTGCACGGCGGAGCGGAGTACGTCATGGCCACCCGCTGGGTCCTGCCCACCGACGCGGGCCTGACCGCGCTGATGCCGGGCTTCCACGCCCCGGCCGGAGGGACGCTGGCCGGGGCGGTGCTGGCCGTACACGACGCACAGCAGCAGGAAGATCCCGTCGCGGCGCTCAACGACTGGCAGCGTGCGCAGGCCGATCACTGGGAGAGCACCGGGGCCCCGGAGTCGACCCCGTTGGTGTGGGCGGCATTCGGCGTCGCGTACGCGCCCGCACCGCCCGGATAGGCTCGGCACGCAACGAATGCCACCTTGGTTGCGTTTTTCGCAACGAAGGCCACATTGGTTGCCAACAGCGCAACGAAGGCCACATTGGTTGCACCGAGGTCGGTGCTGGGGAAACGTCAGGAAAGGAATCCGCGCAGCAAGGACGCTGTTCCGTCGAGGTGCTCGGCCATCGCGTCGCGCGCACCAGCCGTGTCCCCGGCAAGGATTCGGTCGACGATCGCGGCGTGCTGGACCGCGGAGTGATCGATGTTGGTGTGCAGCAACGGGATCGCGTCGAGCAGCTCGTTCAGCCGGACCCGCACGTCGGCCACGGCGGACGTCAGCGTCGGTGACGCCGCGACCTCCGCGATCGCCAGGTGCAGCCGCGAGTCCTTGCGCCGGTACTCCGACAGGTCGTCGGTCCTGGACTCCACCAACTGGTTGCGCAGGTACACGCGGTCGGTGTCGGTCAGGGAACGAGCCGCCGCGGCCTCCGCCGCGCCCATCTCGAGGACCCTGCGCATGGTCAGCACGTCCTCGATGTCGCCAGGCGACACCTGGCGGCCCGCCGGTTTGGCGGCCGGGAGCGTGTCGTTGACGAACGTGCCGCCGTACCGGCCGCGTTTGGACTCGACGTACCCAGCTTCCTGCAGCGCCCGGATCGCCTCGCGCAGGGTGACCCGGCTGATGTTCAGCCGGGTCGCCAGGTCCCGTTCCGCGGGCAGCCGCTCACCCGGCCCGGCGACACCGAGCCGGATGGCCTGCAGCAGGCGCTCGACCGTCTCCTCGAACGCGTTGCCGGTCCGGACCGGCCGGAACAGCGCGTCGTCCGCGCTGGCCAGCGTCGATGCGTCCGGGTCGGTCATGGGACGAGTGTAGTGGCCGTCATCAGCACTCGATCACGTTCAGCGCCAGGCCGCCGCGCGCGGTCTCCTTGTACTTGGTGCTCATGTCCGCACCGGTCTCGCGCATCGTCTTGATCGCCTTGTCCAGCGGGACGATGTGCGAACCGTCGCCACGCAGCGCGATCCGCGCCGCGTGCACGGCCTTGGTCGAGCCGACGGCGTTGCGCTCGATGCACGGGATCTGCACGAGCCCGCCCACCGGGTCGCACGTCAGGCCGAGGTGGTGTTCCAGGCCGATCTCGGCGGCGTTCTCGACCTGCAGCGGCGTACCGCCCAGCACCTCGGCCAGCCCGGCGGCCGCCATCGCGCAGGCCGAGCCGACCTCGCCCTGGCAGCCGACCTCCGCACCGGAGATCGAGCCGGTCTCCTTGAGGATCACGCCGATCGCGCCTGCGGTGAGCAGGAACCGCACCACGCCCGCGTCGTCGGCGCCCGGCACGAACCGCTCGTAGTAGTGCAGCACGGCCGGGATGATGCCCGCGGCACCGTTGGTCGGCGCGGTCACCACACGCCCGCCGGACGCGTTCTCCTCGTTGACCGCGAGCGCGAACAGGCTGATCCAGTCCATCGCGTGCAACGGGTCCTGCGTGCCGTCCTCGTGGATCAGCTTGTCGTGCAATGCTTTCGCGCGCCTGGGCACCTTCAGCCCGCCGGGCAGCGCGCCTTCCTGCGTGCACCCCTTGCGGACGCACTCCCGCATCACGTCCCAGATCTTCAGCAGTCCGGCCGTGATCTCTTCCTCGGTACGCCACGACAGCTCGTTGGCCAACATCACCTGGCTGATCGGCGACCCGGTCGCCGCGCAGTGCTCCAGCAGTTCGGCGCCGGTGCGGAACGGGTGGCGCACCTCGGTCGTGTCCGGCACGATCCGCAGTTCGCCGGTGGTTTCGGCGTCGACGACGAACCCGCCGCCGACCGAGTAGTAGGTGTGCGCGGCGATCTCCTCGCCCCGCCCGTCCAACGCGGCGAACTTCATCCCGTTCGGGTGCGCGGGCAGCGACTTGCGCCGGTGCATCACCAGATCGGCGTCCTCGTCGAACGTGATCTCCTTGCGCCCGAGCAGGTTCAGCCTGCGCCGGTCGCGGATGGCCGCGACCCGCTCGTCCACCGAGTCGGTGTCGATGTCCTCGGGGCGTTCACCCTCCAGCCCGAGCATGACCGCCTTCGGGCTGCCGTGGCCGTGGCCGGTCGCGCCGAGCGATCCGAACAGCTCGGCGCGGACGGTCTCGGTCCGTTCGATCAGACCGTGCTCAGCCAACCCCGCGGCGAACGTGCGAGCCGCACGCATCGGGCCGACCGTGTGGGAGCTGGACGGCCCGATCCCGATGCTGAACAGGTCGAAAACGCTGATGGTCATGACAAGCCAGGGTAGAGCGGGTGTTTGCCTGCGAGCGCGTCGACGCGGGACCGTGCCGCGTCGAGATCGGCTCCTGGTCGGAGTACCTCCGCGATCACGTCGGAGACCTCGGTGAACTCCGCCTCGCCGAACCCCCGGGTGGCCAGCGCCGCGGTCCCGATCCGCAGGCCGGACGTGACCATCGGCGGGCGCGGGTCGAACGGCACGGCGTTGCGGTTGACGGTGATCCCCACGCTGTGCAGCAGGTCCTCGGCCTGCTGACCGTCCAGTGCGGACTCACGCAGGTCGACGAGCACGAGGTGCACGTCAGTGCCGCCGGTGAGCACGTTCAGCCCGGCGTCGAGCAGCCGCGCGGCCAGGATCCGCGCCCCGTCGAGGGTGCGCTCCTGGCGCTCCTTGAACTCGGCGCCCGCCGCGATCTTGAACGCGACCGCCTTGGCCGCGATGACGTGCTCGAGCGGACCGCCCTGCTGACCGGGGAACACCGACGAGTTGATCTTCTTGGCCAGGTCCTTGGTGCTGAGGATGACGCCGCCGCGCGGGCCGCCGAGCGTCTTGTGGGTCGTCGTGGTGACGATGTCGGCGAACGGCACGGGGTTCGGGTGCAGTCCGGCGGCGACGAGTCCGGCGAAGTGCGCCATGTCGACCATCAGCCGCGCGCCGGTGGCGTCGGCGATCTCCTTGAACTTCGCGAAGTCCAACTGGCGCGGGTACGCCGACCAGCCCGCGATGATCAGCTTGGGCCGGTGCTCCTTGGCCAACTGCTCGACCTCGGCCATGTCGACGAGGCCCGTGTCCTTGTCGACGTGGTAGGCGACGACGTTGTACAGCCTGCCCGAGAAGTTGATCCGCATACCGTGCGTGAGGTGCCCGCCGTGCGCGAGGTCGAGGCCGAGGATCGTATCCCCCGGTTCGAGCAACGCGAACATCGCGGCGGCGTTGGCCTGCGCGCCCGAGTGCGGCTGGACGTTGGCGTGCTCCGCGCCGAACAGGGCTTTCACCCGGTCGATGGCCAGCTGCTCGATCACGTCGACGTGTTCGCAGCCGCCGTAGTAACGGCGGCCGGGGTACCCCTCGGCGTACTTGTTGGTCAGCACCGAGCCCTGTGCCTCGAGCACGGCCTGCGGCGCGAAGTTCTCCGACGCGATCATCTCCAGGGTGCCGCGCTGGCGGGACAGCTCCGCCGCGAGCGCCCCGGCCACTTCGGGGTCTACTGTGGACAGTTCGGCGTCGAACATCCGGGAGCTCCTCCTCGTAGGTTTCGGAACTCCCCACTCTGTCCTTGCTGCCTGAGAGCTTCACCGCGTGCGCGGCTTTCACCGTTGGCGAGGCGTCGTGACGCCTTCTTTCCAGAGTTGCCTGGCCGTGGCGGTAGCTGTACCTGAGAGATTGCGGGGAGGCTTGCTCCTTCGGTGCTTCGCGGATCCGGCTGGCGAAGGCTCTCCCGCCGCGGCTCATAGCGGCTCGTATGCAGTTGTCTACGACTGTGCTCAACCTACGCTCAGACCGTAGTCCGAGTCCACCTCCAGAATGACGGACCGCAGTCTGATGCACCCTGTGACCAGGCCCGATAGCGTACAGAGCATGACCGACAAGCGACCGTTCCTCGCCCGGAAGCTGAAGCTGTGGGAACTCGTCGCGGTCGACGCGATCGCGGCGGCCGCGCTGCTGCTCGCGCACATCTCGTTCCTGGACCTGCCCGGCGACGCGAGTCAGGAACAGTTCACCGGCCCGCTCTGGTTCGGTTGGCTGATTTCCATCATCGCCACCGTGCCGATGGCTGTCCGCAGGCTGTGGCCGGGGCCGGTCCTCGCCCTGACGCTGCTCGGGTCAGCGCTGGCCACGATCTTCAACGCGACCCGTGAACCATGGGTACCCGCGGCGGCGGCGCTCTACATCATGGCCACCACCCACCGCAGACCGGTGTTGTCCCTGGTCTCCGCCCTCGGCACCGTCGTGGTCGCGGTCGCCGTCACGTCCGCGCTGACGCCCGCGCAGTTCGCCAGCCTCCCGCGCGACATCCTCATCTCCGTCGGACTGATCATGGTGGCCGTCTGGGCGGTCGGCCGTTGGATCGAGGCCCGCCGTTCGTACCTGGCCCGCTCCGCCCACCAGTTGGCCCAGTCGATGGTCAGCGACGAGCGCCTGCGCATCGCCCGCGAACTGCACGACGTGGTCGCGCACAGCATGAGCCTCATCGCGGTCAAGGCAGGCATCGCCAACCACGTCGCGGACCAGCGTCCGGAGGAAGCGCGGGACGCGCTTCGCGTCATCGAGTCGACCAGCCGCACCACGTTGATCGAGATGCGCCAGATGCTGGGGATCCTGCGCTCCTCCCCCACCTTGCCCGCTTCCCCGGGCGAACACACCACACCAGGCCCGCGCTTAGCCGGGTCCGGGGCATCGGCGGACACGGAGTTCGAGCGGGAGGACGACGACGCCCCTGGGCTGACGCCCGCGCCTGGACTCGCCGACCTGCCCGCGCTGGCTCAGCGGGCCAGGAGCGCCGGGGTCGATGTGACCATGTCCGCACTGCCTTCGCTGTCCTTGCCGTCCGGGCTGGAGCTGTCGGCGTATCGCATCGTGCAGGAGGCGCTGACGAACGTCGTCAAGCACGCGGGGGCGGTCGCGTGTTCGGTCGATGTCAGCGTGTCCGAGGGGGCGCTGCGGGTGTCGGTGGTGGATTCGGGCCGTCCGGGTCTGTCGCGGGTGCCGGGGTCCGGGCATGGTCTGATCGGGATGCGCGAACGCGTCATGATGTACGGCGGGCAGTTCTTCGCTGGGCCGTCGTCTTCCGGCGGGTTCGCCGTGTCCGCCACCCTTCCCTGTTCAGGAGTGTCGCCGTGATCCGTGTCGCCGTCGCCGACGACCAGGCGTTGCTGCGTGGCAGTTTCCGGATGCTGATCGACACCGCCGACGGCCTGGAGACCGTGGGCGAGGCCGGCAACGGCATCGAGGCGATCGACCTGGTCCGCCGGGAGCAGCCGGACGTCGTGCTGATGGACGTGCGCATGCCGGAGATGGACGGCATCGAGGCGACCAGGCAGATCTGCGCCTCGACGGACACTCGCGTGTTGATGCTCACCACGTTCGACTTGGACTCGTACGTGTACGGCGCCTTGCGCGCCGGGGCGAGCGGGTTCCTGCTCAAGGACACGCCACCGGCGGACCTGCTCACCGCGATCCGAATCATCGCGGCGGGTGAGAGCCTGCTCGCGCCCACCGTGACCCGCAGGCTGATCGCGGAGTTCACCAACCGCCCGGAACCGGCCACCAGCCCGGCGCGGGAGCTCGACGGCGTCACCGACCGGGAACGCGAGGTCCTCGCCCTGATCGCCCGCGGCCTGTCCAACACCGAGATCGCCGAGCACCTGCACGTCGGCCTGGCCACGGTCAAGACCCACGTCAGCCGTCTGCTGTCGAAGCTGCAGGCCCGTGACCGCGCCCAGCTGGTCATCGTCGCCTACGAGACGGCGCTGATCACGCCGTCGGGGAGGTGACCGGCCCGTCGAAGCGGTGGCGGGCCGCCTCGATGTGCCGCAGGTACTGCTGGGTCCAGTCGCACATGCCGTCGACCGTCTTGCGCAGGCCGTGGCCCGCGTCGGTGAGGGTGTAGTCGACCCGCGGCGGAACGGTCGGGTGCACGGTGCGCACCACCAGGCCGTTGCGCTCCAGCATGCGCAGGTTCTGGGTGAGCATCTTGTGGCTGATGCCTTCGATCTCGTCCCGGAGTTCGGTGAACCGGCGGGTGTCGTCGCCGACCGACTCGATGATCAGCAACGCCCACTTGTTGGCGATGTCGGAGAAGATCTCGCGCGCCAGCGAGTCCGCGCGAGTCAGATCCGCGTCCGGCGTGCCCTGGAACTGCTTGGTCACCATCAGGTTCCCCAGTCACTGAAAAGTGCGTTCTTCCATGTCAGCGCTCACTCTCCTACGGTTCCCGAGTAACCACAAGAGACCATTGGGAGAAGACGATGCCCGTCAATCTGGTGAACCCGGCAGGCCTGCCCGTGATCGACGGCTACCACCAGGTGTCCGTCGCGACCGGCTCGAAGCAGGTCTTCGTCGCGGGCCAGGTCGCCTGGGACGCCGACGGCACCACGATCGGCGAGGGCGATCTCGCGGCTCAGGTCGAGCAGTGCTACCCCAACATCGACGCCGCTTTGACCGGTGTCGGCGCCACCTTCGCCGACGTGACGAAACTGACTGTCTACGTCGTCGACTGGACCCCGGACAAGCTGCCGCTGTTCTTCGAAGGCGCCGCCCGAGCGGCCGCCAAGCTCGGCATCACCCCGACACCGCCCGGCACCCTGATCGGCGTCGCGGCCCTGGACGTGCCCGAACACCTGGTGGAGGTCGAAGCCGTCGCCGTCATGGACTGACCGGCGGCACGCCACCGGCACGGGATCCGGCCAGGTTCACCACAATGCCCACGGCGAACCAGATCGCGCCGACGATGAGTGCGGTCGTGCTGGACAACGCCAGTACCGCGACCATCACGGCGGCGCCGAGGATCGGGACCACGAGGTGCGCCAGCACCCTGTACCGGCCACGGAAGTAACCGATCACCGACAGGTGCAGGAGGGTGAAGGCGGCGAGCGCGCCGACATCCACAATGGACACCAGGATGTCCAGTCCGTCGTCGCGGCTCGCCGCCCAGACCGCCACCACCAGGGTCAGCACGGCGGCGAACAGGATCGCGGTCCATGGCGTCTTCGTCCGGTTGTCCACCGCCGCGAGTTGCTTCGGCAGTCGTGATTCCCTGGCCATGCTGTACAGCAGCCGCCCCACCGCCGCCTGCGCGACCATCGCGGAGAACGCCGGGCCGACGGCTTTCACCGCCGTCACCACCACCGCCAGCCATGGGCCGATGCTGGTGCGCAGCATCTCGTAGAACACCTGCCCGGAGGAACCCGATGGACTCGCGGGGGTCAGCAGGGCGCCGAGGTACGTCTGCACCACGAACAGGAAACCGGCCAGCACGAGGCAGAACAGCGTCGCACGGCCGACGACCTTGCTGGGGCCGACGTTCTCCTCCGCGAACGACGCGATCGCGTCGAAACCGAGGAACGACAGCACCGCGACCGACACCGCGCCGACCACCGCGGTGACCTCGAACCCCGAGACACCGGTGAACGGCGACTGCCACGGGCGTTGCGCACCATCCGTGACAAGCACCACCACGGCCGCGACGACGAACACCACCAGCAGCACGATCTCCACCACGAGCACGACCAGGCCGACGACGGCGGCCAGGCGTACACCGGCGAGGTTCACCGCGGTGGTCACGAGAATCGCCGCGCCGGTGGCCAGCCAGACCGGGATCCCGGGCACGAGCGCGTTCGTGGCGATCCCGGTGAACAGGTACGCCACACTCGGGATCAGCAGGTAGTCCAGCAGCACCAGCCATCCGGCGAAGAACCCAGCCGTCCTGCCCAGTCCCGCCGAGGCGTAGGAGAACACCGAGCCCGCTCGGGGGATTTCCGCGGACATCGTCGCGTACGAGTAGGCAGTGAGTCCCATGGCGACGGTCGCGACGAGGTAGACCAACGCCACCGCGCCGCCGCTGCGGGCATCCAGCACGCCGAACACGCCGACGGGCGCCAGCGGCCCAATGAACAGCAGACCGTAGACGACCAGGTCACGCAGGGTCAGCGTGCGCCGTAAGGTGGGGATCTCGCTCACTTCGGCCCCTCGTCGTGGAACACGATCAGACCTCACCACGTTCCACTGCGCGGGACCACCGAAGACCACCTGATGGGAGACCAGCATGAACCCGACCCCGGTCCAGATCCGGCGGTCCGCCCCGGCGAAGTTCGTCGCGACCAACGCCCGCGGCGCCGAGATCAAGATCGGCCGCTCGGGCGACGGCCCGGACTTCTCGCCGGTCGAACTGCTGATGGCGGCGCTCGGCGCGTGCGCGACGCTGTCGGCCGACAGCGTGATCTCCCGCAGGCTCGGCGACGACGCCCCGATCGACATGGTCGTCACCGCCGAGAAGGACGTCGAAGCCGACCGGATCACCAGCGTCGAGACCAAGTTCGACCTGGACATGACCAAGCTCGACGAGGCCGGTCAGGCCCAGCTGGTCAAGCTGGTGGTCAAGGCCGTCGAGCTGACCTGCACGGTGAGCCACTCGGTCGAGCCGGGCACCCCGGTCAAGGTCACCGTCTGATCAGGCCGTCGCGCCGCCGTCGACGACCAGGTCGTGCCCGACGACGTAGCTGGCCGCGTCGGACGCGAGCCACAGCACAGTCGCCGCCACCTCACCCGGGTCGCTGACCCGGCCCGCGGGGACGGCCGCGGCGACGCGGGCGTCGCGGTCCTCCTTGGTCTCGCCTGGCCGGTACGACATGGGTGTGTCGCTGGCGCCGGGGCTGATCGCGTTGATCCGGATGCCGTCCGCGATGTATTCGCGGGCGGCGGTCTGGGTGAGCACGCTGACTGCCGCCTTGGAGCTGGCGTAGGCGCTCAGCCCGGGGCGTCGGCCGTGCGCCCCGATGTTCGACGAGACGTTGATGATCGCGCCGCCCCCGGTGCGCCGCATGGCAGCGATCTCGTACTTCATGCACAGGAAGACGCCGGTCAGGTTGGTGTCCAGCACCGACTTCCACGTGTCGAGCTCGAGCGACGCGACCGGCGCGGGTTTGCCGAACACGCCTGCCGCGTTCACGGCCACGTCCAGACGGCCGTGGCGGCGCACGACGGTGTCGACCATCTCCGCCACGTCATCCGGGTTGGTCACGTCGGCCACCACCCAGCTCACGTCCCTCTTGCCGCCCGCGGCCTCGGTCAGCCGGTCGGCGTCACGTCCGGCCAGCACGACCTTGGCTCCGTCCCCGACGAAGGCGTCGAGGATCGCACCGGCGAGCGCGCCGCCACCGCCCGTGACCAGAACTACCTTACCGCTAAGAGACATGGCTCCACCGTATCAGCGGTGGACGCTCCTGATCGCGGCAACGTCCGGATGGGGCAGCAGCTCAGGCAAACCCGCGGCGATGTGGCCGAGTTCACGCTTGACACGCCGCGCGATCCCGTCGCGCCAAGGGGTTGCGCTTCAGCCACAGGCCGCGCACGATCCCCGGTGAGGCAGCGATCCGCTCGGCGACCGAACACGCGCCGCCTTCGCCGATCCCGTTGCACCCCAGGTAGACGGTCGATGCCCCGGCCTTGATGGCACCTTCGGTCGCGGACACGGCGCCCTCGTCGCCCAAGCCGTCCGTGCCGAGCAGCAGGTGCCGCACCGGCCCCGCACCGGGTAGAGCGTCCACAACGGACTGGACACCCACCGGCCCGAGGTGGGACTTGCACAGATCCAGCCTGCCGTCCGGCAGTGCCGTGCCGACCGGGAAGTCCAGGCGGCGAGCGGTTTCCGCGCCGCTGCGCAACCACGCGAGCAACGGGTCCAGGCTCACCACGCCACCTCCCGGTAGTCCTTGAGCAGCACACCCGACGGCGGCTCACCGGCCTCTCCGCGCACGATGGGGTCGTAGATCCGCGCGGCGCCGTCGAGCACGTCCAGCGGTGGCCGCCAGCCCTCGTCGGCGATCCGGGTCTTGACCGGCGCGGGGTTCTCGTCCGTGATCCACCCGGTGTCCACACTGGTCACATAGATGCCCTGTCCGGCGAGGTCCTCGGCGCTCGTCCGGGTGAGCATGTTCAAGGCCGCCTTGGCCATGTTGGTGTGCGGGTGCGCGCCGGACTTGTACCTCGCGGCGAACCAGCCCTCCACCGCGGAGACGTTCACGATGTAGCGCCTGGGGGAACTCGACGCGCGCAGCAACGGCATCAGCCCGTCGGCCAGCAGGTACGGCGCGACCGCGTTGATGAGGTGGACTTCGAGCAACTCCGCCGGGTCGACGTCCCCGAGTTTCGCGGTCCACGAGTTCGTCGGCGCCGGGTCGACCATCAGGCCGCTGGCGTCGACCTGACCCTGCCCGGCGGTCGCGATCTCCGCCGAGGACAACGCTTTCGCCCAGTCCGGCTCAGGCAGGGCGGGCGAGAAACCGGGCGCGGCGCCGACCGCGAGCGGCGGTTCGGCCTCGGTAACGCGCGCACCTTGGCCAGCATGGCGAGGCAGGCATCGAAGTCCGCGTCGTCGATCACGTAGAGCCTGCCGGAATCGAACCGGCGTCCTCACTGCTTTGCAGGCAGCGCGCGACGACCTCTGCGCTACCTGGCCTGCGTCGGCCACCTTACAGCGGGGTCACGTACGCGCCAGTGATGCCGCCGTCGACCAGGAAGCTCGACGCGGTCATGAACGACGAGTCGTCACTGGCCAGGAAAGCCACGGCGGCGGCGATCTCCTCCGGTTCGGCGAAGCGGCCCATCGGGACGTGCACCAGGCGTCGCTGCGCCCGCTCGGCATCGGCGGCGAACAGCTCCTTCAGCAACGGCGTGTTCACCGGTCCGGGGCACAGGGCGTTGACCCGGATGCCTTCACGGGCGAACTGGACACCGAGTTCGCGGGTCATCGACAGGACCGCGCCTTTCGAGGCGCTGTAGGAGATCTGCGACGTCGCCGCGCCCATCACCGCGACGAACGACGCCGTGTTGATGATCGATCCCTTGCCCTGGCGCTGCATGTGCGGGATCGCGGCCTTGCAGCAGAGGTAGACCGAGTTGAGGTTCACGGTCTGCACGCGCTGCCAGACGTCCGGCTCGGTGTTCAGGATCGACTCGTCCTCCGGCGGGGAGATGCCCGCGTTGTTGAACGCGACGTCCAGCGATCCGTACGTGTCCACCGCGGTCTGGAAGAGGGCTTCGACCTGCTCCCGGTCCGTCACGTCGGTCCGCACGAACAGGCCACCCACCTCGTCGGCCGTGGCCTTGCCCGCGTCCGCGTCGATGTCGGCCACGACGACCTTGGCGCCCTCGCTGGCCAGGCGCCGCACCGACGCGAGGCCGATGCCGCTGCCGCCGCCGGTGACGACCGCTACCCGGTCCTGCAACCTCATGGAAAAGCTCCTCAGTCGTTGGCGATGAACACGTTCTTGGTCTCGGTGAACGCCGCCACGGCGTCCGGCCCGAGCTCCCGGCCGAGGCCGGACTGCTTGAAGCCGCCGAAAGGCGTCCAGTACCGCACCGACGAGTGGGAGTTGACGGACAGGTTGCCCGCCTCGACCCCGCGCGACACGCGCAGCGCGCGGCCGACGTCCCGCGTCCAGATCGAGCCGGACAGGCCGTATTCGGTGTCGTTGGCCAGCCGCAGCGCGTCTTCCTCGTCGTCGAACGGTAGCACGGCGACGACGGGCCCGAAGACCTCGTCGGTCACCGCACGGTCCGAAGGGGACACTGGCGCGAGAACGGTTGGCGGGAACCAGAAGCCAGGCCCGTCCGGCGCGCTGCCCCGGAACGCGACGGGAGCGTCACCGGGCACATAGGACGCCACGGACGAGCGGTGCGCGGCCGAGATGAGCGGGCCCATCTCGGTCGATTCCTGACCGGGGTCGCCGACGACCACGCCCTTCACGGCCGGTTCGAACAGTTCCATGAACCGGTCGTACACGCTGCGCTGCACCAGGATCCGTGACCGCGCACAGCAGTCCTGCCCGGCGTTGTCGAACACCCCGTACGGCGCCGTCGCGGCGGCTTTCTCCAGGTCGGCGTCGGCGAAGACGATGTTGGCGTTCTTGCCACCCAGTTCGAGCGTCAGCCGTTTCACCTGGGCCGCGCAGCCCGCCATGATCTGCTTGCCGACCTCGGTCGACCCGGTGAACACGACCTTGCGCACCAGCGGGTGGTCGACGAACCGTTGCCCGACAACCGATCCCTTGCCCGGCAGGACCTGGAACACGTCCTCGGGGATGCCCGCTTCACGGGCCAGCTCGCCGAGCCGGATGGCGGTCAACGGGGTCAGCTCGGCCGGCTTCAGCACGACCGTGTTCCCGGCGGCGAGCGCGGGCGCGAAGCCCCAGCCCGCGATCGGCATCGGGAAGTTCCACGGCACGATCACGCCGACCACGCCGAGCGGTTCGGCGAACGTCACGTTCACCCCGCCCGGCACCGGGATCTGCCTGCCGAACAGCCGTTCCGGCGCCGCCGAGTAGTACTCGACGACGTCACGGACGTTGCCGGCCTCCCAGCGGGCGTTGCCGATGGTGTGCCCGGCGTTGGTGACCTCCAGCCGCGCGAGGTTCTCGATGTCGGCGTCCACAGCGGACGCGAACCGGCGCAGCAGCCGCGCCCGGTCGCCCGGTGCGACCGCCCGCCAGGCGGGCCACGCCGCGTGGGCGCGCCTGATCGCCGCGTCCGTCTCGTCGGCCGAGGTCAGGGCGACGGTCCTGACGATCTCCTCGGTGGTCGGGTTGATGACGTCAAACCCTGTTGTCACTGCGACTTCCTCCGGAACGCGGCCCGTACGAGGCCTTGGAACAGGCGGACATCCCTGGAGTTCTCCTCCGGATGCCATTGCACACCGATGACGAACCCGGCTTCCGGCAGTTCGACGGCCTCGATCGTGCCGTCCTGCGCCCAGCCGACGGCCGACAGACCCGAGCCGAGCTGGTCGATGGCCTGGTGGTGATGGCAGTGCACGATCGTGTTCTCGCCGACCAGCCCGCCGACCACGCTTCCCGGCGCGAGCTTGATGTCGTTGCTGCCGAACACACCCGGCGACGGGTTGTGGGTCTTCGACCCGGCCACGTCGGGCACGTGCTGGTGCAGCGAACCGCCGAGCGCGATGTTGATCAGCTGCAGGCCGCGGCAGACGCCGAGCACCGGGAGGTCGGCTTCCAACGCGAGGTGGAACAGGCTGAACTCGGACGCGTCCCGCTCCAGCCGCAGCGTCCCGGTCGACGCGTGCGGCGCCTGGCCGTAGCGGCTGGGGTCGATGTCCGCCCCGCCGGACAGCACCAGTCCGTCCAAACGGGACACGTGCTCCGGCAGCCAGCGACCGACCGGCGGCAGCATGACCGGCATCCCGCCCGCGGCGACGATGCAGTCCAGATAGGACTGCATGAGCACCGCGGACGGCACGTCCCACAGGCCGAACCTCGCTTGTTCGAGGTACGTCGTGATGCCGATCAACGGCGTGTCAGAGCCGTTCGAAGCCACGGACCCTCTCCCAATCGGTGACCGCGGCCTCGTAGGCCGTGAGCTCGACTCTTGCCGCGTTCAGGTAGTGCTCGACGACCTCGGCACCGAACGCCGACTTCGCCAGTTCGCTGTCCGCGAGCAGGTCCGCGGCGTCCCGCAGGGTGTGCGGGACGTGCTCCTTGTCGGAGTCGTACGCGTTTCCGGTGAACGCCTGCTCCAACGGCAACTCGTTCTCGATGCCGTGCAGACCGGCCGCGATCAGTGCGGCGACCGCCAGGTACGGGTTGACGTCCCCACCGGGAACGCGGTTCTCCACACGCAGTGACGAACCGTGCCCGACGACACGCAACGCGCATGTCCGGTTGTCCTCGCCCCACGCCACTGCCGTCGGCGCGAAGCTTCCGTGCACGAAACGCTTGTAGGAGTTGATGTTCGGTGCGAAGAAGTACGTGAACTCGCGCAGGCACGCCAACTGCCCGGCGATGAAGTGCTCCATCAACTTGGAGAACCCGTGCTCACGGTCGCCTGCCATGACAGCGTTGCCGTCCTTGTCACGGACGCTGATGTGGATGTGACAGGAATTGCCTTCGCGCTCGTTGTACTTGGCCATGAACGTCAGGCTCTTGCCGTGCGCGGCGGCGATTTCCTTCGCGCCGGTCTTGTAGATGCTGTGGTTGTCGCACGTCGCCAGCGCATGGGTGTACCGGAAGGCGATCTCGTGCTGGCCGGGGTTGCACTCCCCCTTCGCCGACTCGACGTACAACCCGGCGCCGCTCATCTTGTTGCGGATGTCGCGCAGCAGGGGCTCAAGCCTTCCGGTGCCGAGCATCGAGTAGTCCACATTGTACAAATTGGACGGCGTCAGGTCGCGGTAGCCGTTGCGCCATGCCTGTTCGTAAGTGTCGTCGAAGACGATGAACTCCAACTCGGTGCCGACGAACGCCTCAAGCCCGCGCTCGGCCAGCCGGTCGATCTGGCGGCGCAGGATCTGCCGGGGCGACGGCCCGACCGGTCCGCCCTGCACCCTCTCCAGGTCCGCGAGGACGAGCGCCGTGCCGTCGTGCCATGGGACGCGCCGCAGGGTGCTCAGGTCCGGCCGGAGCACGAAGTCGCCGTAGCCGCTCTCCCACGAGGACATGGCGTAGCCACTGACCGTGTTCATTTCCACGTCGACGGCCAACAGGTAGTTGCAGGCCTCGGTGGCGTGGACGAGGACTTCCTCCACGAAGTACTCGGCCGAGCACCGTTTGCCCTGCAAGCGGCCCTGCATGTCGGTTATGGCGATCAACACGGTGTCGATCTCGCCGGAGTCGACGAGCTCTCGTAGCTGCTCGACGCTCAGCAGGCCGTCGGTGTGTCGCATCGGCACCCCATTCCAAAGGATCGCTTCCGATCCATTGCTGGTCATTGCTACCCGAGTGACAAGGTGCATGTCAACGCCACCGGATGTACCGCCGACCACGCCCTTGACAGGATTATGTAACCCGTATCACCCTCTCCGGCAACCAAAGGACCGTAGCTGACCCATTGTTCAGGGCCGACGGGAGCGCCAGTGTCCAAGCAATACGAGACAGTCGACCAGCAGTACCTGGAGAAACGCCAACTCAGGCGAGGCGCGGCGGGCTGGGTGCTGCTCGCCGGGCTGGGCGTCTCCTACGTCATCTCCGGGGACTTCGCCGGCTGGAACATCGGCCTCGCCAAGGGCGGCTGGGGCGGTCTGCTGATCGCGACCGTGCTGATGGCCGTGATGTACACGTGCATGGTCTTCGGACTGGCCGAGATGGCTTCCGCGCTGCCGGTCGCGGGCGCGGGGTACGGCTTCGCCCGCCGCGCGCTCGGCCCGACCGGCGGGTTCGTCACCGGCATGGCGATCCTGATCGAGTACGCCATCGCACCAGCCGCCATCTCGGTGTTCATCGGCCAGTACGTCGAAGCGCTCGGCCTGTTCGGGCTGACCAGCGGCTGGCCGGTGTTCCTGGTCAGCTACCTGGTCTTCGTCGGCGCACACCTGTGGGGCGTCGGCGAGGCGCTGCGGGCGATGTTCGTGATCACCGGGATCGCCACGGTCGCGCTCGTCGCCTTCGTGGTCGGGATGATCGGCAAGTTCGACCCGGCCAAGCTGCTCGACATCCCGATGACCGACGCGGTGGGCGCGAGTTCGTTCCTGCCGTTCGGGATCGCGGGCGCGGTGGCCGCACTGGTCTACGGCATCTGGTTCTTCCTCGCCATCGAAGGCGTTCCGCTCGCCGCCGAGGAAGCCAGCGACCCGAAGCGGGACCTGCCACGCGGGATCATCGTCGGGATGTCCGTACTGCTGCTGTTCGCCGCGCTGATGCTGGTGTTCGCGCCCGGTGGCGCCGGCTCCTCAGCGCTGCAGGGGTCGGGCAACCCGTTGCCGGACGCGGTCCGCGTGGCCTTCGGCGGCGACAACTTCCTGGCCCAGTTCGTGAACTACGTGGGTCTCGCCGGTCTGGTCGCGAGCTTCTTCTCGATCATCTACGCGTACTCGCGGCAGCTTTTCGCCCTGTCGCGCGCCGGATACCTGCCGCGCTGGTTGTCGGTGACCGGGAAACGCAAGATCCCTTACCTGGCACTGATCGTGCCGGGCACGATCGGGTTCGTCCTGGCCGCGTGGATCCACGACGGCGGCAAGCTGATCAACATCGCGGTGTTCGGGGCGACGGTGTCCTATGTGCTGCTCAACGTCTCGCACATCGTGCTGCGGGTGCGCGAACCGGACCTGGAGCGACCGTACCGGACGCCCGGTGGTGTGGTGACCACTTCAATCGCCGCTGTGCTGGCGATCGCGGCCGTGGTCGCGACTTTCTTCGTCGATGTACCCGCCGCGGCGATCACCGCGGGGATCATGGTGGTGGCGTTGGCATACTTCTGGTTCTACAGCCGTCATCACCTGGTGGCGAATGCTCCTGAAGAGGAGTTCGCCGCGATCGCCAGGGCGGAGAAGGAGCTGGAATAGCGCGAAGCCGGGAGGTCAGCCATCAACGAGAGCCACATAGCGCTGCTGCGGGCTTTGCACCACGAGCACGCGGCCACGCTGTTGCGGTACGTGCTGCGCCTGACCGAGGACGAACAACGCGCTCAGGACGTCGTGCGGGACGTACTGCTGCGCGCGTCGAAGAACCCGGACCTGCTCACCGCACCGGACGTGGCCACGGTGCTGTACTCGGCGGCACGCGAGGCGATCGGCGCGTCGGACCCGGCACTGGACTCGTGGCTGGTGTCCGACGCGCTCAGCCAGCTGACGCCGGAACACCGGACGGTGATCGTACGGGCGTATTACATGGGACAATCGGTGTCGGAGCTGGCCGAAGCTCTGGATGTGCCCGAGGGCACCATCCTGTCACGACTGCACTACGGGCTGCGCGCGTTGCACCTCGCATTGCAGGAGAGAGGGGTGACCGGGCCATGAAGTCGTACCGGGAATGGGACGCCGCGTACGTTCTCGGCTCGCTGTCACCCGATGAGCGCAGCGAGTTCGAGCAGCACATGGAGACGTGCCAGTCCTGCAAGGAACAGGTCGCCGACCTGTCGGGCTTACCGGCCATCCTGTCGGCGTTGCCGCAGGATCAGGCCATCGACCTGCTGGACCCGCCGCGAGACACCATGCCCGCGTTGATCAACGCCGCCACGCGGGCACGGCGGTGGGAACGCGCCTGGATCGCCGCCGCGGTGGTCGCGGCCGCGGCCCTGGGAGCGGTGCTGGTGTACGTGCTGCGTCCCAGCGAGCCGGTGGAGGCGAGTGGCGTGACCGCCCGGCTGACACAGACGGTGCCGAGTCCGGTCACCGCGTCGGTGACGTTGGTCGAGGAGCCGTGGGGCACGCGCATCGACGTGCGATGCGACTACGCCGGGTCGAGTGCGGACGGTCCGGCGTTGCCGTACACCTTGTACGTCGCCGACGCGTCCGGGTCCTTGACGCCTGTCGGTAGCTGGAGCGCGGGGCCTGGCACGTCGATGACGCCGACGGCGACCACGGACATGCCACGCGGCCGGATCACCAGGATCGAGATCAGGCTGGCCACGATCGACAAGACCGTGCTGGAAGCGCGGTTTTAGTGCCTTCCGGCATGTGACGCCCGGAAAGCGGCCCTCGCAGGAAATTTGCCGTCCGCGTTGAACACGGGGCGGTGCTGTCTCGTTCAGAACGGGTGACCCGACAGGCCAGCCTGAAAGGCGCCTCCACCGTGACAGCACCGTTTCAGCTCTCCGCGTTGCCCGTCCAGTTCCAGCGCTACGGCGCGGGCCCCGTCTGCCCGCCCCGGTTCAGCCGCGTCCACCACGCCTTCGAAGCGCAGGTGGCCAAGCACCCCGACGCCATCGCCGTCGAGCACCTCGGTACTTGCCTGACATACCAACAACGCCGCGCGGGGCGAGAACATCCACACAGGACTGGAGGTGGAGCTGGCGGCGTTCCGGCAGGCGTTCACCACACCGGACCTGCGCACGGACGCAGCGGCGTTCCTGGCCAAGCGCAAGCCGGTCTTCAACCGGGGATAAGGGGCGTGCGTCATCAACGACAGCCATATGGCGCTGCTGCGTGCTCTGCACGACGAGCACGCGGCACCGCTCCTGCGATACGTACTGCGGCTCACCGGCGATGACCAGCTCGCTGAGGACGTCGTGCAGGAAGCCCTGTTGCGGGCGTGGAAGAACCCGGACATCCTGGCCCACGTTGACCCGCGCGGCACGGACGTCCCGCCGGCGTGGCCGTGTCCGGATCGCGGCGGCTCTTGCCGGAACCGCCACTTTGGGCGCGCTGGTCACGGTCGTGCTCGGCACCGCCACTTTGGGCGCGCTGGTCACGGTCGTGCTCGGCACCGCCAAGAGCGCCGGGGCATGGCGGGCGGGGCCCGGCGGGTTGATGACGCCGAAAGCGACGACGGACATGCCCCGCGCAGCCGTTGCCCGCATCGAGATCCGGCTGCTCAGTACTGGCAAAACCTTGCTGGAAGCCTGGTTCTAGAGCGGCCGGGGCGAGCGGGCCCACGCAGCCGTGGACCCGCCCTTTCCGAGAGATCGACCTACTTGCGGCGTTCCGCGAACGCGGTCGGCTTGTCGTCCCAAGGTGCGTCCGCCGGGCGCAGTTCGGCGTGCCCGTTGCGCACCGCGTACGCGGCCAGCAGCCCGGCCACGGTGGAGGCGTTGATGATCTCGCCCGAGAACACCTTGGCCACCGCCTCGGCCAGCGGGACGCGTTCGACGACGATGTCGGCTTCCTCGTCGCCTTCCGGCTCGACCCGGTTGGCCTTGGTCAGGCCACGCGCCAGGAACACCCGGACGACCTCGTCGGTGAAGCCCGGCGACGCGGCGACGTCCACCAGGACACCCCACTCGGCGGCGGCGAGGTCGACCTCCTCCTCCAGTTCACGCGCGGCGGTGGTGACCGCGTCCTCGCCGGAGACGTCCAACAGTCCGGCGGGCAGTTCCCACAGCCTGCGGCCGACCGGGTGGCGGTACTGGTGGATCAGCACCACTTTGTCCTCGTCGTCCAGCGCGACCACGGCGACCGCGCCGAGGTGCTCGACGACCTCGCGCATCGCCGTACCGCCGCCGGGCATGCGGACCTCGTCCATCCGCAGGCCGACCACCCTGCCGATGTGGATGTCCTTCGTGGACACGACGTCGAACGTGTGCCGGTCGGTCACGATCCCACGCTCACAATGTGGTTGTTCTCCGGCAGCTCGACCGGCAGCCGGTCGGCCGTGCGGTACGCCAGCGCGGCCTTGACGAACCCGGCGAACAGCGGGTGCGGACGGGTCGGGCGGCTCTTGAGCTCCGGGTGCGCCTGCGTGCCGACGTAGAACGGGTGCTTGTCGGCGGGCAGCTCGACGAACTCGACCAGGTGCCCGTCCGGCGAGGTGCCCGAGAAGACCAGCCCTGCCTCGGCCAAACGCTTGCGGTAGGCGTTGTTGACCTCGTAGCGGTGCCGGTGCCGTTCGGAGACCGAGGTCGACCCGTACGAGCTCGCCACGAGCGACCCCTCGGTCAACGCGGCCGTGTACGCGCCGAGCCGCATGGTGCCGCCCATGTCGCGCTCGCCCGCGACGACGTCCTCCTGGTCGGCCATCGTCGAGATGACCGGGTGCTCGGTGTTCTCGTCGAACTCGGCGGAGTTCGCGCCGGTCAGCCCGGCCAGGTTGCGCGCCACGTCGATCACCATGCACTGCAGGCCGAGGCACAGGCCCAGCAGCGGGATCTTGCGGTCACGGGCGAAGCTGATCGCACCGAGCTTGCCCTCGATGCCCCGCACGCCGAACCCGCCGGGGATCAGCACACCGTCCACACCGGACAGTGCGTGCGCGGCACCGGACGGCGTGTCGCAGGAGTCCGACGCGACCCACACGATCTCGACCTTGGCGCGGTTGCCGAACCCGCCCGCGCGCAGGGCCTCGGTCACCGACAGGTACGCGTCCGGCAGGTCGACGTACTTGCCGACGACCGCGATCCGCACGGTTTCCTTCGGGTTGTGCACGCGGCCGAGCAGATCGCCCCACACGGCCCAGTCCACGTCGCGGAACGGCAGGCCGAGGCGGCGCACGACGTAGGCGTCAAGGCCCTCGCCGTGCAGCACTCGGGGAATGTCGTAGATGGACGGGGCGTCCGGCGCGGCGACGACCGCTTCGGTGTCCACATCGCACATCAGGGCGATCTTGCGCTTCAACGAGTCCGGGATCTCCCGGTCGGCGCGGCAGACGATCGCGTCGGGCTGGATACCGATGTTGCGCAGCGCGGCCACGGAGTGCTGGGTCGGCTTCGTCTTCAACTCGCCCGACGGCGCCAGGTACGGCACCAGCGAGACGTGCAGGAAGAAGCAGTTGTCCCGGCCCACGTCGTGCCGGACCTGGCGGCACGCCTCCAGGAACGGCAGCGACTCGATGTCGCCGACCGTGCCGCCGACCTCGGTGATCACCACGTCCGGGACGATGCCGTTGGCGTCGGGCAGGGCCATGGCCTGGATGCGGGACTTGATCTCGTCGGTGATGTGCGGGATGACCTGCACGGTGTCGCCGAGGTACTCGCCGCGCCGCTCCTTGGCGATCACGGTCGAGTACACCTGCCCGGTGGTCACGTTGGCCGTGCCGGTGAGGTCGCGGTCGAGGAACCGCTCGTAGTGCCCGATGTCCAGGTCGGTCTCGGCGCCGTCCTCGGTCACGAACACCTCGCCGTGCTGGAACGGGTTCATCGTGCCGGGATCGACGTTGAGGTACGGGTCGAGCTTCTGCATCGTGACGCGCAGCCCGCGCGAGGTCAGGAGCTGTCCGAGACTGGAAGCGGTGAGTCCCTTGCCCAGTGAGGAGGCGACGCCTCCCGTCACGAAAACGTGCTTTGTCGTCCGCGCTTGAGGCAGCCGCCTACTGTTTTCCACGGGGCTCCACGGTAACACCTTCTTGCCGACCGGTGGGGAACCGGGTATATGAGCGTGTCGGCAACTACCGTACGTGACGATCAGGGGACGACGGACTGCGCCGTTCCCGCGGTGCCGTACCGGCCCGCTTTGCCCTCCAGCTGCTCACCGAGCGCCAGAACCGCCGCCACCCGGCCCGCGTTCAGCTCGACGTTGTCCACAGTAGACAGAATGGCCGTCGTCGCGGTGTCCGCGCGCGCCATGCCGACCGGGCCGGTGGCGTCCGCCGAGCCCGTGTCCCCGGCGAGCACCGCACCGGCACCGGAGCGGTCGAGCTGGGCGGCGAACCGGGCGAGCGTGGACGCCCGGTCCCCGGCACCGTCGCCGGTCGACGCGCTCCCGGTGAGGACCAGCGCGAGCTGGCCGGGCTTGAAGTTCTCCGGCATGCGGACGAACCCGGCGTCGGACAGGCCGGTGAACGCGGCGGTGACCTCGTTCGGTTGGGCCTGCGGCTGGTTGGTGTCCTTGTTGATCACGGCGAGCGACCCGATCAGGCCACCGGAGAGCGTGCCGGGGTCCGACGCGGTCGGCAACTGCAGCCCGGCGGGCAGCAGGCGGGTCACGACGTCCCTGAGCTGGTCGGCCTTCTGCGGATCGGCGAACGCGTCGGTGAGCGCCAGCTCGCCGGAGACCGAGCCGCCCGCGTTGCCGATCAGGGCCTTCACCGCGTCCCGGTCGGCCGGGCGCGCGTCGGACGTGGTCACGAGCACCACGGTGCGCTGGTCCAGCTCACCGCGGACCGCCATCGGCCCGATCGACCCGGCGAACCCGTCCGAACTGGCCAGCCGCGCGTTCAGGCCGTTGCGCTCGGACTCCAGGTCGGCGACTTGCTTGGCCAGCCCGTCGCGGTCGTCGGCCAGCCCGGACAGCAACGTGCGGCTCAACGTGCTCGACCCGAGCACGACACCGACCGCGAGAGCGAGGAAGACCGCGGCGACGGAGATGATGTGGTAGCGCAGCGAGATCACGTGAACAACCCCTTGATCCAGGCAACGAAGTCGTTCCAGGTGCTGACCGTCCAGTCGGCGTAGGACCCGCCGACGCCGGAAACGGCCAGCCCGGCGGCGACAGCGACGAGAGCGGCGAGAACGAGAAGGACGATGGCGGCGGTGGAGACCCGGGTGCGGTGCAGGCGCGCCGCGGCTTTGCCGTCGACGAGTTTGCTGCCGAGCTTCAACCGCGTGAGGAAGGTCGACGGGTTGGACCCGGACCGGCCGCTGTCGAGGAACTCCCGCAGCGTGGCCTGGAACCCGACGGTGACGACGAGACAGGCACCGTGTGCGTCGGCGAGCAGCAGCGCGAGGTCCTCGGCGTTGCCGGACGCGGGGAACGTGACCGCGCCGATGCCGAGGTCCTGAATGCGTTCGAGACCGGGGGCGTGCCCGCCCTCGTCGGCGGGGATGACGACCTCGGCGCCGCCGAGGAGGGTGTCGGTGCTGATGCGGTCGGGGTCCCCGACGATGATCTCCGGCTTGTACCCGGCGTCCTTGAGCGCGTCGGCGCCACCGGACACCCCGACGAGGACGGGCCGGTGCTCGGAGATGTACCGCTTGAGGCTCTTGAGGTCCTCGACGAAGTCGGTGCCCGGGGCGACGATGAGGACCTGCCGGTCCTTGATGGGCACCCGCAGCTCCGGCACACCGACGCCGTCGAGGATGAGGGATCGTTCGCGGCGCAGGAACTCGATGGTGTTGGCGGAGAACGCTTCGAGCTGAGCCGACATCCCGGCCTTCGCCTCGATCATCTGGTCGGCGATGGTCTCGGCGGTCTGCTGAACCCCGGTGGCGACCTCTTTGCCTCCACAGTAGACGGCGGAGCCGTGCAGCCGCAGCTTGCTGCCCTCACGAATCTCCCGCAGCGCGTGGACACCGACACCGTCGATGAGCGGAATCCCGGCCTCGAGAAGAAGTTCCGGGCCGAGGTTGGGAAAACGCCCTGAAATGGAAGGAGAAGCGTTGACCACACCGGCGACACCCGCCGCGACCAACGCGTCGGCGGTCGTCCGGTCAAGGTCAAGCTGGTCGAGCACAACGATGTCGCCGGGACCGATCCGGCGAAGCAGATCGCCGGTCCGCCGGTCGACCCTGGCCGCCCCGGTCACCCCGGGCTGACTCTGGCCGGCGCGATTGAGCACTCCCGGAAGCTTCATAACAGCGATGGTGACAAATGGACAGTCCACAATAACCACGCCACGCCGACGCAAAAGGACGCTCACCCACAGGGGCGATCCACAGGTGACATGCTGTGACCAGCCCAAATGCGCACAATTGCGGCAAAGGCCGGAAGATCCCCAGCATGCGACCGAGATCCGCGAGACCGCGCAACGATCACCCGCTTGACGACATCCGTGGCACTGAGGGCCAGCGGAACACCCTGAGTGAACCTCGCCGTGTCCCCCACCCCAGCACCCCGGAAGGTCCCATCTCGGGGTGCCGGAACGCAGGACACGGCGTGCCCGAATTCGGGACACGCCGTGTCAGGTGCGGCTGGTTACTTCTTGCGGCGGGACTTCTTTCCGTTGATAGCCTCCCGCTTGGCGGCCTCAGCCAACCCGAGAAGCTCCTCGGCATGAGCGCGCCCGGTCTCGGTGGACTCCATCCCGGCAAGCATCCGGGCGAGTTCCACGACCCGCTGCTCTGCCGTCAACGTCTTCACGCCGGACTTGGTGAGGCCGCCCTTGGCTGACTTGTCCACGACCAGGTGGCGATCCGCGAAGGCGGCGACCTGGGCGAGGTGGGTGACCACGACGACCTGGTGGCTGCGGGCCAGCCGGGCCAGCCGCCGACCGATCTCGATCGCCGCCCGACCGCCGACCCCCGCGTCGACCTCGTCGAACACCATCGTCGGCACCGGGTCAGCGTGTGCGAGCACAACCTCGATCGCCAGCATCACGCGCGACAACTCACCGCCGGAAGCCGCCTTGTGCACCGGCAACGCCTGCGCGCCGTCGTGCGCCTTGAGCCGCAGCTCGACCTCGTCGACACCGTCCGGCCCGGCGGACAACTGCACGTCGCCGACCTGCAGCGCGTGCGCGTCATCGGCGGACGCCATCCGGGGACGCACGGCGACGTCGATCCCCGCCGATCCCATCGCGAGCCCAGCCAGTTCGGCGGTCACCTCAGAGGACAACTCCTGCGCCGCGCGCTCACGCTGCTCGGTCAACGTCGCCGCGTGCCGGGCCAGCTCCACCGCCAGCGAGTCACGCCGGGCCGCCAGCGCGGTGAGAGCCTCTTCGGACGTGTCCAGGCCCGTCAGCTGCTGCGCCGCGTCCGCCGCCCACGCCAGCACGCCGTCTATGTCCGTGGCGTATTTGCGCGTCAGCATCTTCAGCTCGGCCTGCCGGGCCAGCACCTGCTCCAGGCGCGCCGGGTCCGCCTCGAGGCCTTCCACGTAGCTGCTGAGCTCGTTGTTCACGTCGCTCAACAACACCGCCGCCTCCGCCAGCCGCGGTTCGAGGTCACGCAGCTTCGGGTCTTCCGACGCCGACAGGCGCCGTCTGGCCTCGTCGACCAACGACATCGCGCCGCTGCCGTCCGCCGGATCGTCCGGCGACCCGCTCAACGCGAAGTGCGCGCCTGCCGCCGCCTCACGCAACTGGTCGACGTCCGCCAGCCTGCGTGCCTCGTCGACCAACGCGTCGTCCTCACCCGGTTTCGGGTCGACCGCCTCGATCTCCTTCAGCCCGTGCTGCAGCATGTCGGCCTGTTTGGCCAGTTCACGCGCGCGCTCGGTCTTCTCGCGCAGTTCCTCGATCACGTCGAGCCACTCGGCTCGCGTCGACCGGTACTCCGCCACCGCCTTGGCGACCGCGTCCCCGGCGAACGTGTCCAGCACCGCGCGCTGCTCCGCCGGGTGCAGCAGGCGCAACTGGTCGTTCTGACCGTGCACCGCGATCAACTGCTCGGCCAGTTCGGACAGCACGCCGACGGGCACCGACCGGCCACCGAGGTGGGCGCGGGACCGGCCGTCCGACCCGACCGTCCGCAGCGCGATCAGGCTGCCGTCCTCGTCGGGTTCCGCGGCCGCTTCGACCGCCACCTTCGCGGCCCGTGAATCAGGCGGCACGTGGAAACGGCCCTCGACCACGGCACGGCTCGCGCCAGAGCGCACTCTGGACGCCTCGGCACGGCCGCCGGACAGCAGATGCAGCCCGGTCACGACCATGGTCTTGCCCGCCCCGGTCTCACCTGTCACTACCGTGAACCCGGGGTCCAGTTGCAGGGTCGCCTCGTCGATGACGCCGAGGCCCTGGATGCGCATCTCGGCCAGCACAGTGCGAACCCTACCTACCCGCCATGACAGTCATCGCTTCCGCCACCCCTGTACGGGCAAACCGAACTTCTTCACAAGCCGGTCGGTGAACGGCCCGTCCCACAGCCGGACCAGCCTGACCGGCTCCGATCCCGCCGAAACCTCCACCCGCGCGCCCGGCGGCAGGTCGAAGGTGCGTTGACCGTCACAGAACAACACCGCCGGGTGTCCGTTCGGGTCGACCTCCATCGCCACGGTCGACGTCGGCGACACGACCAACGGCCGCGCGAACATGGCGTGCGCGTTGCTGGGCACCACGAGCATGGCCTGGACGTCCGGCCAGATCACCGGTCCGCCCGCGGAGAACGCGTACGCCGTCGAGCCGGTCGGGGTCGCGCACAGCACACCGTCCGAACCGAACGCCGACACCGGACGGCCGTCCACCTCGATCAGCACGTCCAGGATCTTGTCCCGGCTGCTCTTCTCCACACTGGCCTCGTTCAACGCCCACGTCCGCGCGATCTCGTCGCCCTCGTGGGTCGCCACGACCTCGAGCGTCATCCGCTCGTCGACGTGGAACTTGCCGTCCAGCACCCGCCGCACGGCCACGTCGAGGTCGTCGGAGTCCGCCTCGGCGAGGAACCCCACCCGGCCGAGGTTCACGCCGAGCACCGGCACCCCCGCGGGCCGCGCGAGTTCGGCGGCGCGCAGCAGCGTCCCGTCGCCGCCGAGGACGAACACGAGGTCGACGCCCTTCGCGGCGTTCTCATCGGTGGGGACCGTCGCCAAGCCGGGACTGAAGTCGCCGGACTCGACCTCGAGCGCCCGGACGGACACCCCGGCTTTCGCGAACTGCTCGGCCACCAGTTCGGCGGTCCGCCGATTCGCGTGGCGGCCGGTGTGCACGACCATCAGGATCTCGTAGATCGACGGTCTGTCGTCGGTCATTGTGGCCCCTTCTGCACCGCAGTGTGAACCATGTCGGCGACCTGCTCGGAGTCGAGCCGGTCACCACGTCGCAGCCAGACGAAGTACTCGACGTTGCCCGACGGCCCCGGCAACGGGCTGGCCACCACGCCGTGCGGGCGCAGACCCAGTTCGGCCGCGGCGGTGAGCACCTCGATGACGGCGTCGGCACGCAGTCCAGCATCCCGGACGACACCGCCGGAGCCCAGTCGTTGCTTGCCGACCTCGAACTGCGGTTTGACCATCGGCACCAGGTCGGCGTCCTCGGTCGTGCAGGCCAGCAGCGCGGGCAGGACGAGTTTCAACGAGATGAACGACAGGTCGGCGACCACCAGGTCGACCGGCCCTTCGGTCAACTCCGGGGTCAGGCCGCGGACGTTGGTCTTGTCGAGGACCATGACCCGCGAGTCGGTCATCAGCCGCCAGACCAGCAGGCCACGCCCGACATCCGCGGCGACGACCTGAGTGGCCTCGTTGCGCAGCAACACATCGGTGAACCCGCCGGTGGACGCGCCCGCGTCGAGACAGCGCTTCCCCTTGACGGTCAACCCATCCGGTCCGAACGCCTCGAGCGCGCCGATCAGCTTGTGCGCGCCGCGTGACGCCCAGTTGTCGTCCGCGTCCTCGCGGACGAGCACCGGCGCGTCGGTTTCCACGGCGGTGGCCGGTTTCCTGGCCACCACGCCCTTGACGGTGACGTGGCCGTCCGCGATCAGCTGGGACGCGTGCTCGCGTGACCTGGCCAGGCCACGACGCACGAGCTCAGCGTCCAGCCGCGACCTGCGGGGCATGGGATGTCAGACCTTGTCGATGCTGGACAGCGCCTCGGTCAGCGCTGTGTGCACCGCGTCGAACCGTCCCACGTGCTCGACCGGCTCCAGCTGGTCGAGCCCTTCCAACCCGGCGAGTGCCGCGGTGATCGCGGCCGTCGGGTCCGGCGGCGGACCTGGGACGGGAGGCCGCCAGCTGCCTTCGGAGTTGAACTGCACCACTTCACGGTACCGCCGTTCTGGCAATTCCCAGTGCCACGAGTGCGGCTCGTGTCGTGTCGTCCTCGGCGCGCACCTTGATCTCGCCGCCGTCGATCGGCCGGTGGGCCGCGCACAGCGCCCGCAATAAGGCCAGTTCGTCGACGGGTGAGCCGTTTCCGGCCCACCGGGCGGTCAGCTGGTGGTCGGTGCGGTCGACCTCCCATGCACGTTGTGCCGCAATCTCCAGCCCGGCAGCGGGCCCGCAGACGTCACCGATCGACGCAGCGACGTACCGCGGCCTGAGCCACGCGGGCGCGGCCAGCAACTCGGCGGGTGTCGTGACCCCGGTCAGCACGAGCAGGGCGTCCACCTCGGCGGTGACGGCACCCGCGATGTCGGTGTCCAGCCGGTCCCCGACGACCAGCGGGCTGCCCGCGTTGGCCGACGTGATCGCCTCGTCCATCAACGGCCGTGCGGGCTTGCCCGCGACAACGGGTTCCTGGCCGGTCGCGGCACGCACCGCTGCCACCAACGAGCCGTTGCCGGGCAGCTCACCGCGTTCAGTCGGCAGTGTGGCGTCCATGTTGCACGCCACCCACAGCACGCCTGCCCGGATCGCCAGGGTCGCCTCGGCGAGGTCGCGGTAGGCGACGTCCCGTGACAGACCCTGGACCACGGCTTTGACGGTGTCGGTGAACATCCGGACCGGTCGCAGGCCCGCCTCGTCGACGATGTCGGCGAGCGCGTCCGTCCCGACGACGAGGACCTCGTCGCCGGGTTGGAGCCGCTCGGCGAGGACACTGCCCGCCGCCTGTGCGCTGGTGCTGACCTCGGACGGCGCGGCGGCGACGCCGAGGCCCGTCAGGTGCTCCGCGACGTCTTCGGGACTGCGCGACGCGTTGTTGGTGACGAACCGGACCGCTGTGCCGTTCTCCCTGGCGGCCTGGACCGTTTCCGCCGCTCCCGCCACCGCCTCACCGCCGCGGTAGACGGTTCCGTCCAGGTCGAGCAGCAGAGCGTCGTAGATGTCGAGCAGCCGACGTTTCACTGCAGCGCGGCCCCGAGTTCCACGGCCCGCTCGGCCGCGTCGGTCTCTTCGTCGTCGTCGGCCTGGGCGGCGTTGAGGAACCAACGGATCGCCTCGTCGGTACGACCGGCAGCTTCGAGGTTGTCGGCGTACGCGTAGAACAGCCGCGCGCTCCACGGGTCCTTGCGCTTCGGGTCCAGGTCCGCGCCCTGCAGCGCGACGACCGCGGCGTCCAACTGCCCCATGTCACGCCGCGCACCGGCCGCGACGATCCGCAACTCGACGGCGGTCGCCGGGCTCACGCCCGCCCCGGCCTCCTTGGCCAGGTCCAACGCACGCTCGGGGCGGCCGAGGGCGCGCTCGCAGTCGGCCATCACGGCGATGTGCGCGTTCGAACCCGTCATCCGGCGCACGGCACGCAGATCCGACAACGCCTCGGACCACTCGCCCGCGTGGTACGCGGCCAGACCGGCGGCTTCCCGGACGATGGCGACCCGTGAGGCCTTGCCACGGGCGATCCGGGCGTGCTTGAGGGCCAGTTCGGGGTCCTCGTCGATCAGCATGCCCGCCGCGGCGAGGTGCTGGCCGACGTCCTCGGCCTGGGCCTTGGGCAGGCTCTTGAGCTCCTGCCGGGCCTCGGGGTCGAGCTTGGAGATGTCCGCGCCCTCCGGCAACGTGGCCAGGTCGGGGTTGGCCGGTTTCTCCGGCTTGGTGTCGGCGGCTTCGGCCTGCTCGTCGGCGTCGCCGGACTCGGCGCTCACCGCGTCCGTGCCCCGCTCGTCCGCGCCGTCCACCGTCAGGTCGTCGCGCTCGACGACGTCAGCGGACTCGGACACGTCGCCAACCAGTTCCTGGTCCACGGCGTCTTTGCGAGGGCTGAGGTCGTCCCGGCCTTCACCGCGGGGACCGCGGTCGTCCTTCGCGAAGTCCCGCCGTGGGCGATCGCCGAAGTCCTTGCGGGGACGGTCACTGCCGCCGAAATCCCGGCGAGGACGGTCGTCCCGGCTGGAATCCTTGCGCGGACGGTCGCCGCCACCGAAATCCCGGCGCGGGCCGTCGTCGCTGTAGTTCCGACGGGGCCGGTCGTCGCGGCCGTAGTCCTTGCGGGGTCCACGGTCGCCGCCGTAGCTACCGCGAGATTTGTCGTCACGGCCGTAGTCCTTGCGGGGTCCACGATCATCGCCGTAGCTACCACGAGGCTTGTCGTCACGACCGAAGCTCTTGCGGGGTCCACGATCATCGCCGTAGCTACCACGAGGCTTGTCGTCACGACCGTAGTCCTTGCGGGGTCCACGATCATCGCCGAAGTTCCGACGGGGCCGGTCGTCGCGGCCGAAGTCCCTACGAGGACCACGATCGTCGCTGTAACTGCCGCGGGGCTTGTCATCTCGGCCGAAGCTCTTCCGAGGACCGCGGTCGCCGCCGTAACTGCCACGAGGCTTGTCGTCACGGTTGAAGCGTGGCCGGTCGTCTCCGCCGCTGAAGGTGCGTCGGGGTTTGTCGTCCCGGTTGAAATCACGGCGTGGTCGGTCGTCGAAGTCCCTGCGGGGGCCGCGGTCGCCTTGGCCGCCGCCACGTCCGAAGTCGTTGCGCGGGCGGTCGTCACGGTTGAAATCGCGGCGCGGTCCGCGGTCGGCGTTCCGATCGTTGCCACGGTCGAAGTCACGGCGGGGCCGGTCGTCCCGGTTGAACCGGGGGCGGTCGTCCCTGTCGAAGGAGCGGCGTGGACGGTCCTGGTCGGAGCCGCGCCTGTCACCACTGCGGTTGTCGTTCCTGTTGTCCCAGCGGTTGTCGTTGTCACGGTCGCGGGACGTGAAGTCGCGTCGGGGTTTGTCGCGGTCGTAGCCACGGGAGTTGTTGTCGCGCGCTGGCTTGCGGAAGGGTCGGTCGTCCCGGCCACGGCCGGAGTCCCCGCGGTCATCACGGCGGAAGTCGCGACGGTCGGAGTTGTCCCGGCGTGGTTTGTCGTCGCGGTTGAAGCGTGGGCGGTCGTCACGGCGGTCGTCACCACGCCATGAGTCGCGCCTGCCCTTGTCCGCAGCAGCTCCTCGCGGCTTGCGGTCGGCGGCGTACCCACGCCGACTGTCGTTACGGCGATCGTTCTGACGATCGCCGCCGGCTCCGCGGCCGCGCGGCTGGTCGCCGCTGCCGCCGTCGGGCCGTTCGAACTCTGACACCTAGACCTCCACGCCCCGTCCGGCGGGGCTGAAACATTCACAAGTCGGCCAGCAGGCCGTCGACCATGGTAACAACCGGTCTGGTGAGCTGACGGCTCAGGCCAGAGCGTGACATACCGAAAGGGCCCCGCGATTCTCGCGGGGCCCCTCGAAAAAATATTACCGCAGTGTCCTACTCTCCCACACCGTACCCAGTGCAGTACCATCGGCGCTGAAGAGCTTAGCTTCCGGGTTCGGAATGGGACCGGGCGTTTCCTCTTCGCTATAACCACGGTAAAACCATGAAACCACCTCAAACCAGACCCTCGATCGGATCCCCGGTTTGGTGTTTCAGAACCGTACAGTGGATGCGTAACATCTTTGTGAGCAAGTCCTCGGCCTATTAGTACCAGTCAACTCCACACGTTACCGCGCTTCCATCTCTGGCCTATCAACCCAGTCGTCTAGCTGGGAGCCTTAACCCACAAAGGGGTGGGAGACCTCATCTTGGAACGAGCTTCCCGCTTAGATGCCTTCAGCGGTTATCCCTTCCGAACGTAGCCAACCAGCCATGCCCTTGGCAGAACAACTGGCACACCAGAGGTTCGTCCGTCCCGGTCCTCTCGTACTAGGGACAGCCTTCCTCAAGTCTCCTACGCGCGCGGCGGATAGGGACCGAACTGTCTCACGACGTTCTAAACCCAGCTCGCGTACCGCTTTAATGGGCGAACAGCCCAACCCTTGGGACCTACTCCGGCCCCAGGATGCGACGAGCCGACATCGAGGTGCCAAACCATGCCGTCGATATGGACTCTTGGGCAAGATCAGCCTGTTATCCCCGGGGTACCTTTTATCCGTTGAGCGACCACGCTTCCACAAGCCATGGCCGGATCACTAGTTCCGACTTTCGTCCCTGCTCGACCCGTCAGTCTCACAGTCAAGCCCCCTTGTGCACTTGCACTCAACACCTGATTGCCAACCAGGCTGAGGGAACCTTTGAGCGCCTCCGTTACTCTTTAGGAGGCAACCGCCCCAGTTAAACTACCCACCAGGCACTGTCCCTGAACCAGATCATGGTCCGAGGTTAGACACCCAATTCGACCAGAGTGGTATTTCAACAACGACTCCACCCACACTAGCGTGAAGGCTTCACAGTCTCCCACCTATCCTACACAAGCCGAACCGAGCACCAATACCAAGCTATAGTAAAGGTCCCGGGGTCTTTCCGTCCTGCCGCGCGTAACGAGCATCTTTACTCGTAGTGCAATTTCACCGGGCCTGTGGTTGAGACAGCCGAGAAGTCGTTACGCCATTCGTGCAGGTCGGAACTTACCCGACAAGGAATTTCGCTACCTTAGGATGGTTATAGTTACCACCGCCGTTTACTGGCGCTTAAATTCTGAGCTTCGCACCACAAGGGCACTAACCCGTCCTCTTAACGTTCCAGCACCGGGCAGGCGTCAGTCCATATACATCGTCTTACGACTTCGCATGGACCTGTGTTTTTAGTAAACAGTCGCTTCTCGCTGGTCTCTGCGGCCACACAACGCTCCAGGAGTAAATCCCTTCACGCCACACGGCCCCCCTTCTCCCGAAGTTACGGGGGCATTTTGCCGAGTTCCTTAACCACAGTTCACCCGAACGCCTTAGTATTCTCTACCTGACCACCTGTGTCGGTTTAGGGTACGGGCCGCTTGAACACTCACTAGAGGCTTTTCTCGGCAGCATAGGATCATCCACTTCGCCTCAATCGGCTACGCATCACGTCTCAGG
>NZ_MTQO01000029.1 GCF_001984155.1 Actinosynnema sp. ALI-1.44 | reverse complement strand
GGCCCTCTGATCCATGACCCCACGCGTAGTCGCTAGCGAGTAGGCCACATCCACCACGGACAACCCAGGACGATCCTCCACAAACGCCCGCAACCGTAGAGCCTGCGCCCGAACCGCCTCCGAGTTCTTGCCCGACAGCACCCACGGCACCACACCGGAGACATTCGGTGCCTCCGCCGCAAGGCTGTTAGGAGCCTGCTCCAGGATGACGTGTGCGTTGGTGCCACTGATCCCGAACGACGACACACCAGCCCGACGCGGACGACCGTTGGTGTCCCAAACACGCGACTCGGTCAGCAGCTCGACATTGCCCTCAGACCAATCCACATGCGGCGTCGGCTCATCGACATGCAACGTCTGAGGCAACACACCATGCCGCATCGCCTGCACCATCTTGATCACACCAGCAACACCAGCAGCCGCCTGCGTATGACCAAGATTCGACTTGACCGACCCCAACCACAACGGCTCTCCGCCGCGCTCCTGACCGTAAGTCGCCAACAAAGCCTGCGCCTCAATCGGATCACCCAGCGTCGTGCCCGTGCCATGCGCCTCCACAACATCGACTTCAGACGCGGCCACACCGGCATTGGCCAAGGCCTGACGAATCACCCGCTGCTGCGACGGACCATTCGGCGCCGTCAAACCATTCGACGCACCATCCTGATTGATCGCAGAACCCCGTACCACCGCAAGAATCGGGTGCCCCAGTCGCTGAGCATCGGACAACCGCTCCACCAGCAGCATGCCGACACCCTCACCCCAACCAGTCCCATCCGCCGCAGCCGCGAACGGCTTGCACCGACCGTCAACGGACAACCCACGCTGACGGCTGAAGTCAATGAAGGTCTCCGGGGTCGCCATGACCGTCACACCACCGGCCAACGCCAAACTGCACTCACCACTGCGCAGAGATTGGATCGCCCAATGCAACGCCACCAACGACGACGAACACGCCGTGTCCACCGTCACCGCAGGACCCTCGAAGCCGAACGTGTAGGAAACACGGCCGGAAGCGATGCTGCCGCCGGTCCCCATGAATCCTTCGACCTGCTCGACCGAGTTCTCCACAACCGAGGCATAGTCGTGATACATCACCCCAGCAAAAACACCAGTCCTACTACCCCGCACCAACCGCGGATCAATCCCAGCGCTCTCAAAAGCCTCCCACGACGCCTCCAACAACAACCGATGCTGCGGATCCATCGCCACCGCCTCACGCGGCGAAATCCCAAAAAACCCCGGATCAAAATCAGCAACACCATCCAGGAAACCACCAAAACGCGTGTACGTCGTGCCTACGTGATCGGGGTCGGCGTCGTAGAGCGCTTCGAGGTCCCAGCCGCGGTTGTCCGGGAACGACGAGATCGCGTCTCGCCCTTCCGTGAGGAGCTCCCAGAGGTCCTGCGGGGACGTGACACCGCCTGGGTAGCGGCAGGCCATACCCACGATCGCGACCGGCTCGTCAACAACCGAACCCACAACCGGTTGACCCACCTCAACAACACCACCGGTCAACTCCTCAACCAACCACCCCGCCAACACCTCAGGACTCGGATAATCAAAAACCACCGTCGCAGGCAACCGAACACCCACCACCGCCGCCAAACGATTACGCAACTCCAACGACATCAACGAATCAAAACCACACTCACCAAACGCACGCCCCGCAACCACATCCCCACCACCACCAAAACCCAACACCGCAGCCGTCTCCGCACACACCACCTCCAACACCAACGCACGCACACCCACCACATCCAAACCAACCAAACGCGCCGCAAAGTCGGTGTCAGAGTGCCGAGCACGACCACGACGAACGGAAGGTCGCACCAAACCGCGCAGCAGAGCGAGAACTTCTCCGGACTCGGCCACGAATCCGGCTGGATCCAGATGAGTCGGCACCCACACCCCACCGGCACTGGTCAGCTCAAAGAGAGCCATACCTTCTTCATCTGTCAGCGCACGTCCAGTACGGGTGAGACGCCGCAGGTCTCCTTCGTTGAGCGTGTCGCCCATGCCGCGCTGCCACAGACCCCACGCCAACGACGCCGCAGGCAGGCCCCGCCCGATCCGGTAAGCCGCGAGAGCATCCAAGTACGAGTTCGCCGCCGCGTAGTTCGCCTGCCCAGCATTGCCGAACACACCCGCAGCCGACGAGAACAACACAAACCGCGACAACCCCAAGTCCAGAGTGGCCTCGTGCAGGTTCCACGCAGCGTCGGCCTTCGGCGCCAGAACCGCCTCGATTTGCTGCGGAGTGAGAGACTCCACTACGCCGTCATCCAGCACACCAGCCGCATGAACCACCGACGTGACCGGCAAACCCGCAGGCGCCAGGCCCAACACCACATCGACCTGCGCACGGTCAGCCAGATCCGCCGCAGCTACCACCACCTGCGCACCACGCCCGCGAACCCACTCAACCAACTCAGTCATCCCCGGCGCGTCACCGCCCCGACGGCTGACCAACACCAGACCAGGCACACCCTGCTCCACCAGATGGCGAACCACCACACCACCCAGCGCACCCGACGCACCCGTCACCAGAACAGAACCCTCGCCCCAGCCACCGCCCGCGCTCGCGGATACAGAATTCAGGCGAGCTGAATACAGAACACCACCACGCAAGGCAAGTTGCGGTTCGCCAGTGGCAAGGACTTCCGAGAGGTCGATGTTGTCGAGAGCGTCTGTGGTGTCGGTGTCCACCAGAACGAACCGGCCCGGGTGCTCCGACTGCGCCGACCGCACCAAACCCCACACACCAGACCCAGCCAGATCCACAACCTGATCACCCTCCAGCGCAGCAACCGAACCACAAGTCGCCACCACCAACACACCCTCACCAGAACGCAACCACTCCTGCACCCGTTCCAATGCCCAGACCGTACGAACCCGCACGTCGGAATCACCGGTCGCACGCAACAACGTGCCAACGGCATACCCGGCAGACACCACGGACACCGGCGACCACTGAACAGCGAAGAGTGACTCGGTGCGTGCTGCGGCCTGTAGGGAGGCGGTATCGAGCGTACGCGTGGCCAACGAATCCACCGTGACGATCGGAGCACCCGTGGAATCTGCCAGCATGATCGACCCATCAGCACTCAGCCGCACCCGAGCATGAGTCGAGCCGATCGCGTGGACGGCAACACCCGACCACACAAACGGCAACGAAGGCCCCTCAACCTCATCGGAAGACCGCACCACCAACGAATGCAACGCAGCATCCAACAAAACCGGATGAACCCCAAAACCCTCCACATCACTGAAATCCTCAAGCGCGACCTCGGCGAACACATCCCCACCACGACGCCACACCGCCCGAACACCCTGAAACACCGGCCCATACGCCAACCCACCCACAGCAAGGCCCTCGTAGAAACCATCCAACGACACCGACTCGGCACCGGCAGGCGGCCACTCCACCAGCCCCTCAACGCCAGCGGCACCACTGGCCAGTGTGCCGGTGGCGTGGTGGACCCACTCCTGCTGAACACTGTCCTCCGGCCGGGAGTACACATCGACACCGCGACGACCAGCCTGGTCAGGCTCACCGACGATGACCTGCAAGTGCACCGCACCGGAGTCAGAGAGAGCAAGCGGGGCCTGCAAAGTCAACTCCTCGACCAGGTCACACCCGACCTCGTCGCCAGCCCGCACCGCCATCTCAACAAACGCGGTCCCGGGCAACAACACAACACCAGCAACCACATGATCAGAAAGCCACGACTGCTCACGCAACGAAACCCGACCCGACAACACAACCCGCTCCGAGTCCGCCGACACCACCACCGCACCCAACAACGGATGCTCAACCGCACCAAGCCCTGCGGTCGCCACATTGGCAACGGACGGAACTGGGTTGTCCAGCCAGAGGTGCTGCCGCTGAAAGGCGTAAGTCGGCAATTCAACCCGGGACGGCGTGTAAGGCGCGAAGAAGGACGCCCAGTCCACGGCAACGCCATGGGTGTGCAAACGTGCCAACGCCCGCACAAGCTCGACCTCGGTGTCACGGTCACGACGCAAGGTCGGGATGAAGACCACGTCGTCGGGGCCCATGGTTGACAGCACCGCGTCCGGCCCGATCTCCAGAACCGTACCCACACCCGCAGTAAGAGTCGCGATGGCATCCGCGAACCGAACCGGCTCACGAACCTGCCGAACCCAGTACTCGGGGTCACTCCACTCGTCTGTGACCGCCGCACCTGTAACAGTCGAAACCCCGCTGAGACTCGGTGTCCCGAACTCGATACCCGAAATCGCCTCAGCGAAGTCCGCCAGCATCGGCTCCATCAACGCCGAATGGAACGCATGACTGACCCGCAACTTGCGAGTCTTCACACCTTGATCCGCCAGAGCACCGGCAACCCGGTCCACAACAGACTCAAGACCGGACAACACAACCGAGGCCGGGCCGTTCACCGCAGCGATCGACACACCATCCACCAACAGCGGAGCCACGGCGTCCTCGCTGGCGGCCACAGCAACCATCGCACCGCCCTCAGGCAGGGCCTGCATCAACCGAGCACGCGCAGACACCAACACACACGCGTCCTCAAGCGACAACACCCCAGCCACATGAGCAGCCGAGATCTCACCAACCGAATGACCCGCAACAGCCTCAGTCTTCAAACCCCAGGCCTGCAACTGCCGCCACAGAGCCACCTCGATCATGAACAGCACCCGCTGCGCAGTCCCGGTCGGGTCAACCACCGCATCCGGGTCAGTCACCACCGACGGCTCGAGGCCCATCAGTACGCAGATCTCGTCCACGGCCTTCGTGAACACCTCGAGCCGGCCATACAACCCAGCGGCCATCCCAGCCCACTGCGCACCCTGACCCGTGAACACCACACCAACTCGACCAGACCCACCAACCACGTCGGCCGTGCCCAACCCGGCCAAGAGTTCATCCCTCGACGAACCCACCACAGCGGCACGATGGCCAAACGCGGATCGACTGGTCAGCAGCGAATAAGCCACATCCACCGCAGACAGCTCAGGACGATCCCCCACAAAGGACCTAAGCCGCTCAGCCTGAGCCCGGACAGCCTCCGGACTCCTACCCGACAAAACCCACGGCACAACCCCAGCAGCAACCGACGGCTCCACCACCGGAACATCCGGCGCCTGCTCCAGAATCACATGAGCATTCGTGCCACTGATCCCAAACGACGACACACCAGCCCGCCGCGGACGCTCAGCAGGCTCCCAAACACGCGACTCGGTCAGCAGCTCGACCGCACCAGCCGACCAGTCCACGTGCGGAGTCGGCTCAGCCACGTGCAACGTCCGCGGCAACACACCGTGCCGCATCGCCAGCACCATCTTGATCACACCAGCCACACCAGCAGCCGCCTGCGTATGACCAAGATTCGACTTGACCGACCCCAACCACAACGGCTCAGTACGATCCCGGCCATAGGTGGCCAACAACGCCTGCGCCTCGATCGGATCACCCAGCGTCGTGCCCGTGCCATGCGCCTCCACAACATCGACATCCGAGGCAGAGACACCCGCGTTCGCCAAGGCCTGACGAATAACCCGCTGCTGCGAAGGACCATTCGGCGCCGTGAGTCCGCTCGAAGCGCCGTCCTGGTTGATCGCCGAACCCCGCACCACCGCCAAAACCGGATGCCCCAACCGCTGAGCATCGGACAACCGCTCCACCAGCAGCATGCCGACACCTTCGGCCCAGCCGGTGCCGTCGGCAGTGCTGGAGAAAGCCTTACAGCGGCCGTCGGCGGACAGGCCGCGCTGGCTGCTGAACTCGATGAACGTGTCCGGGGTGGACATGACCGTCACGCCACCGGCCAGTGCCATGGTGCATTCGCCCTGGCGCAGGGACTGGATCGCCCAGTGCAACGCCACCAACGACGACGAACACGCCGTGTCCACCGTCACCGCAGGACCCTCGAAGCCGAACGTGTAGGCCACGCGGCCGGAGGCGATGCTGCCGGAGCTGCCGTTGCCGAGGTAGCCGTCCATGTCGTCGGGCACGTCGTGGATGCGGGCCGCGTAGTCGTGGTACATCACGCCCGCGAACACGCCGGTCCGGCTGCCGCGGGCGGTGTGCGGGTCGATTCCGGCGCTCTCGAAGGCTTCCCATGAGGTCTCCAGCAGCAGCCGCTGCTGCGGGTCCATCGCGAGGGCCTCGCGCGGGCTGATGCCGAAGAACTCCCGGTCGAATTCGGCGGCGTCGTGCAGGAAGCCGCCCTCGCGGGTGTACGAGGTTCCGGGATGGCCGGGTTCCGGGTGGTAGAGGTTCTCCAGGTCCCAGCCGCGGTTCACCGGGAATTCGGTGACGGCGTCGGTACCCGCGGTGACGAGGTCCCACAGCTGGTGCGGGCCGGTCACGCCACCGGGGAACCGGCAGGCCATTCCGACGATCGCGATCGGCTCGGAGCCCTTGTCCTCCAGTTCACGCAACCGCTTGCGCGTCTCCCGCAGGTCGGCGGTTGTCCGCTTGAGGTAGTCGAGAAGCTTCTGCTCGTTCCCCACCGAAACTGTCACCCCAGACGGTATAGCGATCCGAATATCCCCACAGAACGGAAAAACCCGACATTCGTCCACGCGTTTCACGGCAGCGGGTACCGCGAAGACATTTCGCCCCAGTTAAAACAAATCAGCAGACAATGCGGGAATTTCAGTGTCACGCTACGTTTGCCGCCTGGACGCGCCAACCCCTAGCTCGAAGCTAAGGGGCCTAGGGGTGAGCACCGTGACCTGGAGGAACAGCTGCGGGCTCGCCGGCGACGACCGTCCACTTAGGGGTTGTCGCCCGTACCGCCGCCAGGGCATGTTCGTTTCGTCGGTCGCGGCCCGGCTGGATGATCGGCGTCTTCGCACGCCGCTACTCCAGACGGGACGCGTCTGGGATGATTTACCGTGATCGGGCTGTTTACGTGCGGGAAGGGCTCGCGGCAACTGCGTCCAGCCGAGGGGGACGACTCATGATCAGGGTGCTCATCGCCGACGACCAGGCAATGGTCCGCGGCGCGCTGGCAGCCATGTTGGGTCTCGAGTCGGACATCGAGGTGGTCGCCCAGGTCGGCACCGGGGACGAGGCGCTGGATGCGGCGATCAGGCTCAGGCCTGACGTCGCGCTGCTCGACATCCAGATGCCGAACAAGGACGGGTTGGAGGTCGCCGCCGAGCTGCGTGAAGCCGTGCCGTCGTGCCGTGTGGTCATTTGCACCACGTACGGCAGGCCCGGTTACGTCAGCAGGGCGATGGCCGCGGGCGCGGCGGGTTTCATCGTCAAGGACTCACCGCCCGAGCAGCTGGCCAACTCCGTGCGGCGGGTGCACGCGGGCACGCACGTGGTGGATCCCGCGTTGGCGACGGAGTCGTTGACGCTCGGGGTGAATCCGCTCAGTGAACGCGAACGCGAGGTGCTCAGGAGAGCGGGCAGCGGTTCCACGATCGCGACGCTCGCCGCCGAACTGCACCTGTCGAGCGGGACTGTGCGCAACTACCTCTCGGACGCGATGGGCAAGACCAACGCCAGCACTCGCGCCGAGGCCGCCCGGATCGCGGAGGAACGCGGCTGGCTCTGAGCCGCCGGACCCGCCATCCAGGCGATATGACATTTGTCGTACGGATGTCACGACGGATCACAGATGTGTACGTGGCGCTCAAACGCCATGCTGGGGATCGATTGAGCCAGTGCGATGACGATGAGGTGCGTGGACCATGGCAGAGGCCGCAGCTGAGGCGAGCCGGTTCGGGTCGTTGCTGGATTCGCTGCGCCCGCTGCTGCTGGACGTGGGCGTACCGCTGATCCTGTTCTACGGGCTGCACTCGGGTTTCGGTGTCGACGACCTGTGGTCGCTCGCCGCCGGTGGGATCTTCTGCGCCCTGCGGGTGCTGTGGTCGTGGGTACGGGCGCGCTCGCTGGAGTCGCTGGCTCTGCTGGTGCTGATCGTGAGCGTGGTCGGGATCGCGCTGTCGTTCGTGTCCGGTTCGGCGCGGTTCCTCATCGCGAAGGACTCGCTGGGCACCGGCATCGTCGGTCTGGTCGCGTTCTTCTCGGTGTTCTCGTCGAAGCCGATGATGACCCAGGGCCTGAAGCCGTTCTACACGCGCGGCAAGCCCGAGCGGGTCGCCGCGTGGGACCGCCTTTCCGCGGCGGGCAGGCTGCTGCGGCTGGAACGCCGGTGCGCGGCGATCTGGGGTGGTCTGCTCGTTCTGGAAGCCGTCGCCCGCATCATCCTGGCCTTCATCATCCCGGTCGACACGATGGTCTGGCTCTCGACCGTCATCCTGATCACCGCATTGAGCTGGGCGGGCATCCTCACCGGGATCCTCACCCAGTCGGCCGAGGCGCTCATCAACGAGGACGTCGCCAGCCGCGCGCGGCCTGGCACGGACTCGACGCCGACCGCGGCGCAGTCGCAGGCCGCCCTCTGACGAACCAGCACGCTTCACTGGGAGAAAGCATGACCGGAACCGACGGCCCCATTGTGCTGGCCGAAGGCCTGCGGAAACGTTTCGGCAAGAAGGAAGCCCTGCGGGGGTTCGACCTCAGCATCGCGCGGGGCACCGTCTGCGGCCTGCTCGGCCCGAACGGCGCGGGCAAGACGACAGCGATCCGCGTCCTGGCCACCCTGCTGGCCCCGGACTCGGGCCGGGCGGAGATCGCCGGGTACGACGTCGTCAAGGAGGCGGGCAAGGCGCGGCACATGATCGGCATGGCCGGTCAGTACGCCGCGCTCGACGAGAAGCTGACCGGCCGGGAGAACCTCGTGCTGTTCGGCCGGTTGTCCCACATCGGGGAAAGCGCGGTCCAGAAACGAGCCGACGCGCTGCTCGAGCGGTTCAACCTGACCGAGGCGGCGCACCGTCTCGTGTCGAACTACTCGGGTGGTATGCGGCGCCGTCTCGACCTGATCACGAGCCTGATCGTCGCCCCGCCGGTGCTGTTCCTCGACGAGCCGACCACCGGTCTGGACCCGTACAGCCGCAACGAGATCTGGGCGACGATCCGGCAGCTGGTCGCCGACGGCACCACCGTGCTGCTGACCACCCAGTACCTGACCGAGGCGGACGAACTCGCCGACGACATCACGGTCGTGGACAACGGCAAGGTGATCGCGTCGGGTCAGCCGGGTGAGCTGAAGGCGGCGATCAGCCGTCGCATCGACGTGGTCGTCGAGCACCAGCGGTTCCTCCCGGAGGCGGCGGCGGTGATGCAGCGGCTGACCGGGGCCTCGGCGTCGATCGCCGCGGAGATCAGGACTGTCAGCGTTTCGGTGGTCGGCGGGCCGAACCTGCCCACCATCGTGCGCGAGCTGGACGCCGCGGGCGTCGTCGCGCAGGACGTCTCACTGCGCGAACCCACTCTGGACGCGGTGCTGCTGCACCTCACCGGACACGGAGACATGGCCGACGAACTCGAACCTGCCGGGAGCGCAGCCGAATGACCACCCTCACACCCGGGAACACGAACAGTCTCCGCTGGACGTTCGTCGACGGATGGACCATCGTCCGCCGCAACCTCGCCCAGCTGCGCCACACCCCCAGTGAGATCATCGGGACGCTGATGTTCCCGATCATCATGATCGTGATCTTCGGGTACATCTTCGGCAGCGCCATCCCCGTGCCCGGCGGCGGCAACTACCGCGAGTACCTGACACCGGGCCTGTTCACGATGATCGCGACGTCCGCGGTCGTGGCGACGCTGCAGAAGGTCGCCGCCGACGGCGACAAGGGCGTGATGGACCGGTTCCGGTCGATGCCGATGGCGCGGCTGGCCATCCCGTTCGGACAGACCGGCGCCGACTTGATCGTTTCCGTGTTCGCGATGATCGCGATGGCGGTGTGCGGGCTGGCCGTCGGCTGGCGTGTCCACAATGGCATTCCGTCGATGCTGGCGGCGTTCGGTCTGCTGCTGCTGTTCGGGTATTCGCTCAACTGGGCTGGGGTGTACCTCGGGTTGCGGGTGCGTAACGAGTCCACCGCGGACAAGCTCGCGCCGCTGTACCTGCCGGTGAGCATGCTGTCCAACACCTTTGTGCCCACCGGCGGGATGCCTGCGTGGATGCGCACGATCGCCGACTGGAACCCGGTGTCCGCGCTGGTCGCGGCCTGCAGGCAGCTGTTCGGGAATCCCGGTGTCGTCCAGTCGACGGCCTGGCCGCTGCAGCACCCGATCCTGGCCACCCTGTGCTGGTCGGCGCTGCTGCTGCTCATCTTCGTCCCCCTGGCCGGACGCCGTTACGGACTCACCGCGCGATGATTTAACGGTGCACTACCGATGGTATTCAGCCGCAGTTGAACACCGACTTTCCACACCGACACGAGAGTGAACGTTTCCCAACAAGCTTAAACCGGATGAACTGGACATCTCGGCCGCGTTTTCTTTACTCGCGCATTACTGTATCGAGACGACATCGAGTTCTTCCGAGGGGAACCAGGATAAACTGGACACGGATGGTCCGAATATCTTTGCAGGGATATGCGCATATGTGACAACGGAGACGCACCACACCCCCCGGCGTCGGATATACTCCGTCCGACCGCTGGTGGGGGTTTGGTTTGCTGGGGGCAACGCTGAAACCACGCCGGGGTTAGACGAGCTTAACTTCACCCTGGGGGGTCTCAAGTTGCTTGCCGAACGACGTGAACAGCTAGCTATTCTCGATGAGATATTCTCGTCGAGTGCCAATGGCCACGGCGCCATGGCAGTCGTCGAAGGACAAATACTGAGCGGAAAGACCGCACTACTCCGGGCAATGGGCCACCAGGTCAAGAACAGGGGTGCCATTCTCCTCACCGCCGCGGGTTCACCCGAAGAGCAGGAGTTGCCCGGTGGTGTGCTGAACCAGCTGCTGAACAGTGCTATTCTCCCGCCCGAAATCGCGGCACGGGCGGACGCGCTGCTCGACGGCCTGACACATCCGGACAATCAAGGAAATCCGGACGGACACGGCGTGGTGCCGGGATTCTTCCACGGCATCCTGCGTGACCTCGCCCGCGAACACTCGGTCGTGGTCGTCGTGGACGACGTCGAGTTCAGCGACGCGCCGTCGCTGCACGCCCTGCGTTATCTGACCAGGCGGCTGCAGGTGGGCCGGCTGATGGTGGTGTTCAGCCAACGACCCACCACGGCGACCCACCAGCTCGCGTTCCACAACGAGATCCTGGGCCGGTCCTACTGCGAATACGTGCCACTGCTCCCCCTGTCCGTGCAGGGGGTCCAGGAGCTGATCAGCGACGGCACCACAGTGGACGAACCACAGGACCTCGCCCGGCGCGTGCACGCCGTCAGCGGCGGCAATCCCCTGCTGGTCCAGGCGCTGCTCAAGGACAACCTCGGCGACGCGGCCGAACCGGCGGCCGAACTGGTCGCCGGAAAGGCGTTCCAGCGCGCGGTCGCGACCTGCTTCCACCGGCTCGGCCAGGACAGCAAACTGCTGGCCCAGGGCATCGCCATGCTGGGTAGGCACGCCACCCCCGAGCTCGCGGAGGACCTGGTCGGGCTGCGCCCGTACGTGATCAACCGGGCGATGGACGGGCTCACCGGGTGCGGCCTGGTCGAGGAGGGCCGGTTCCGCCATCCGCAGGCGCAGGCGGTGGTCCTCGGGACCGTCGGCGCGGAACTGCGTGGCCAGCTGCACCTGCGGGCGGCGCAGCTGCTGCGCCACAGCGGCGCGGAGGCGACGACGATCGCGGCGCAACTGGTCGCCGCCGGGAGCGCTCCCGAATCGTGGTGCGTGTCCACACTGGAGGTGGCCGCCGACCACGCCATCGCGGCGGGCGACGCGAAGCAGGCGGTCAAGTACCTCGACCTGGCCGCGCAGTCCTGCAGCGGCGGGCGGCGCACCACCATCCTCTCGGCACTGGCCAAAGTGGAGTGGCTGATCAACCCGTCGTCCGCGGTGCGGCACGTCGAGCCGCTCTGCGCCGCCGCACAGGACGGCGGGCTCCAGCCGATCGAACTGGCGACCCTCAGCAATCACCTGCTGTGGCTGGGGCGGCTCGACGAACTCGAACAGACCCTGGCAGGTGCCGTCGCGCACGACGAGATGGCCGAACTCCACGCCAGTGAGGAGTTCGCGCCCATCAAACAGTTCTTCTACTACGCCCAGTCGTCGTTGTGGGACGAAGCGCAAGCCACCCCTACGAACGGTGTCCCCGGGCAGGCCGCAGCCCTGTTGTACGACGTGCTGCGCGGGCAGAAGCCGGCCGGGGTCAGCACGTACGCCGACCAGATCCTGCAGAGCAGCAGACTGGGCGACGGCACGATGCCCTCGACGCTGTGCGCGTTGCTCACCCTGATCTACGCCGACCAGACCGAGCGCGCGAACGAGTGGTGCGAGGCCTTGCTGGAGGATTCCGCGGCGCGCGGCCTGACCACGTGGCAGGCGGTGCTGTACGCCCTCTGGGGTGAGATCGCGCTACGCGGCGGCGACTTCCACTCGGCGGAGCAACGCAGCCGCAGCAGTATGGAGATCATGTCCCCCCAGAGCTGGGGCGTGATGATCGGCTTCCCGCTGAGCACCCTCGTGCAGGCACTGACCTCGATGGGCAGGCACAAGGACGCACGGCAGATGTTGAAGACGCCGGTGCCAAGAACGATGTTCCGGACCCGGTTCGGGTTGCACTACCTGCACGCGCGCGGGCAGCACAGCCTGATGAACAAGCGGTTCCACGCCGCGCTCATGGACTTCCAGCGGTGCGGCGACCTGATGTCGGCATGGCGGATGGACATCCCCGGCCTGGTGCCGTGGCGCGTCGGCGCGGCACAGGCCCAACTGCGGCTGGGCAACCGCGTCCAGGCGGAGAAACTGGCGAAGGAACAACTGGCCACGTTCACCGACTCCGGGCAACGAGTGAAGCTGGCGGCCCAGCAGGTGCTCGCGTCGACCGACGCACCCGCGCTCCCGAAGCACACCCCGGGTTTGCGGCCGAACCGGACCGCGGCGGCGCGTCCGTCGAGCACCGCGACGCTCGAAAAGGCGAAGCTGGCCATCGACAAGGGCGGAACCCTGACATCGAGGCCCGTCCTCTCGACGACGGCCACGGGGCAGGCCAGGCCGGTCGGCGGCGGGATGAGTGTGCTGAGCGAAGCCGAACGCCGGGTCGCCGGCCTCGCGGTGCAGGGCGCGACCAACCGGGAGATCAGCCGCAAGCTGTTCGTCACGTTGAGCACAGTCGAACAGCACCTGACCCACATCTACCGCAAGCTCTCCATCGGAGGCCGGTCAGACCTGCCGAGTGTGCTCCTGCAGACCGGGCAAACGGCGGACGAATGCGAGTGCGTCACAGAGGTGGCCGGGCACGACAACCACCACATGGCCGGGTGAACGAACCGATCCAGCCCAGGACCGTGTGCGACGCGACGCGGTCGGTTCGCTGGTTGTCGACGACATCGACCAGCGAACCGACCGCGGAGTCGGTCCCGTACGCCCTAAGGCGGTGGGCTGACCCGCTCAGCCCGCGTCCGCCTCCTGCTGGGGCCCGGACGCACAGGACAACTCGGTTGTGGCGTTGACCCGTCACCTTCCTGCTCGGGATCAGGAGAACTACGGGCCGTTGGCGTTCCACGCCCTTCGTGGACCTTCGTATCTCGTTGTACGCTGGGGGTACCACGGCCCGTCCCGGACTATTCCGTTCCCACCCGATCGAGTGATGGTGTCCGAAGTGGATGGCCGGCGAGGTGGTCCCGTAGACGCGCGTGCCGGAACTGGTACACGCCGCCCGCCTGTCGAAGCACTCCACGGCGGTGTGCGTCCGCGAGAAACGCCATGACCGACCACGGCAGACGTCTGGTCAGCGGAAGCCACAGGCGCGCGATCAACCACGGCCCCCACACCGTGACGAACAGCATCCACAGCAGCGCACCGCCGATCGTGGCGACCAGCCAGTTGATGAGCCACAACCCGTCCTGGTAGACCTGCCCCAGCGGAACTCCGAAGGTCGGTTCGAACGCGAACCCCATCATCAGCCACACCACAGTGGATCCGGCCGCGCCCACCATCATTCCCTGCCGCAGTGCGGTGCCGCGGTCGGTGCGCAGCAACTCGGCGGGGCTGACTGTCTCGGACGGGTCCACCGGCGCGCCCAGCGCCCGGATCACGGTCACGACGACCCACGTTCCCGTGCCCGCGAACAGGCCCGCGCTCAAACCGACCAGTGCGGTCGACGCGGAGTTGTCGACCAACGGCGACATCAGGCCGAACAGCGTTCCGCCGACCGCCCAGACCAACACGTAAGCCAGGTTCCGCCAGGCACGCATCCCGCGCAGGTCGTGCAGCACCCGACTCAGCCGCCCCCGGACACGCAACCGCAGCCGAGCCGGTGACGGCCGAATCCCCCGGCCCAGTCCCACAATCGTTCCGCCGACGATGCCGCAGACGAGGCCACCGCACAGGCTGGCCACGATCCAGGCCGACTGGCCGCTCGCACCCTGCCAATCCCCGAACCAGCCACCCAGGCCGATGCCCACCGTCGCGACAAGGGAGATCATCAGCCCGGCCGTGAAACCGATGGCCAGCCGGGGCACGGCGTGCACCAGTTGCCACCACGCGACGTCGTGGGTCTCGTTTCCGCGCAGGTGCCGAGCCAGGAAACCGAGCCAGCTGCGTGCCTCGTCGGCTGCGAAACCACGCGAGGAACCCGAGTAGACCGCGGGGAGAAACCCCGAGAGCAGGCGGTTCTCGAGGCTGGTCGTGGACCGGTGTGCGAGCAACTCGGCCGGGTCGGCGTTGGTGTCGCTGAAGATCGCACGGGCCAGCGAGACCATCAACGGCGTGGACAGCACGGCGGCCAGCGGCCCGGACCGCGGTGTCTCGTGCAGCCGGTCCAGCACCGGCTGCCATTTGCCGTGTCGTGTACCCGTCTTGCGAGTGGTCAACGGCAGGTACCGAGCGAGGTCCTCGACGGTGAGATCGGCCAGTTGAACCACCGCCGCACCGGTCAGCACGTCGCCGGTCTCGACCGCGGCCGCGTATTCCTCCGGCCTGCTGGTCAGCAAGAACCGGTCGCCTGGCCGTAAACCCGCGTTGATCGCCCGGATCGCCGCGGCGCGCAGGCCCTCGGTGATCTCGTCGAACCCGTCGAGCACGGGCATCACACGCCGCGTGGTCAACAGCGCCGCGGCCAGCGACTCGCCCATCGCGTCCTTGTCGGCCAGCATCGGGTAGGTGACGATCAACTGGTCGACCAGCCACTCCCGCAGGGGACACGCGACGGGATCCCACGACCCCAGCGAGAAGATCACCGGAACCGGCTCGCCGGGGCGCTCGGCGCGGTCCGCCAGGACGGTCAACGCGAACCGGGAGGTCAGAACTGTCTTGCCCGCTCCGGCTCTGCCGAGGACCACGAGCCTGCCGGACGGGATGCGGCGGAAGGTCCCGGCGATGTTCTTGAGCTCGTCGTCCAGGCGGACCGGTTCGTTCAGGTCGAGCGACTCACGGATGTTCTGCCAGTGGTCGGTCAGCTCCTCGGCGGCGTTGCTCCACCTGCACGGCAACGGAAACGGGTCGTGAACGTGCCGGATGAGCTCCTCGGACTCCCACTGGGCGCGCACCGCTATGGCGAGCATGTCGGCCAGTGCGTCCAACTGCTGCGAGGCAGTCGCGCCTTTGCTGTCCGGTTTCGCCTGCCGTGTCGAGGCCACCAGCGACAACACTGTCAGCGGCAGGCTGACGATGGCGACACACATGCTCACGACGCTGGCGATCTTGTCACCGCGTTCCAGATCGCCACTCGCGAGTTGCAGCACCACCCAGACCACGAGCGCGCCGAGAAAGGCGATACCGCTGACGATGCTGATCCGCTGCCATACCGGTGGACGGGTGCGCGACACGCGTCCATGATGCCAAACCGCCGCTTCGGCTGTACTGGGATTTCGCCAGCTCCGACCGGAATTCCGAGTCGGCTCGGTTCGCCTGCGGACGAACAGCGCCGTGATCCGCGAACGCCGGGTACCTCCTCGACGTACCCGGCTGACGCGAACGATGCCCTTGCCACTCCGGGACACGCGGCCGACGGCACACTGGATTTCGCCGGACGCGGGCCACGGAGTGAAGGATCAAGTGATCGACCTTGCCTGAATGCGGTCGATCACGGCGACCGCGAGGCGGCTTTCAGCGTCCCCGCAGTCGCATGTGGACCGTTCAGGTCACTTCTTGCCCAGCACACCACCGTTGGCGCCGACGAGGCCACCAGCGCCGTTGCCGCTCTGGTTGCCCGAGCCGGTGGCGTTGTCCACGGCGTTCTCGGCCGACGACCGCCGGTAGCCTGCGCACATGATTGTTTTTCTGCACGGAGTACCGGAAACCACCGCGATCTGGCGCAAGGTCCAGGCGGCGATCGGCGTCGAGTCCGTCGCGCTGCCGCTGCCCGGCTTCGGCTGCCCGCGACCGGAGGGTTTCACCTCCACCAAGGACGAGTACGTCGAGTGGGTCGCCGCCCAGCTCGACCAGTACGACAGTGTCGACCTCGTCGGCCACGACTGGGGCGCGGGGCTGGTGTACCAGTTGGCGTTGACCCGGCCGTTGCGCTCATGGGTCGCCGACGTCGGCAACATCTTGCACCCCGGCTACGTCTGGCACCCGCTGGCGCAGATCTGGCAGACGCCGGGCAAAGGTGAGGCCACGATCTCGCAGATGCGGGCGACTCCACCTCAGGACGCCGCAACCCGGTACACCACCGAGTTCAACCTGGACATTGTGGACGCACTGGAAATCGTGAACGGCGTGGACGAGGCCATGGGCGCGTCCATCCTGTCGCTGTACCGCTCCGCCACGCCGAACCCGCACGCCAGTTGGGGTCCGCTGAAGCGCACCGAAGCACCCGGCATGGTCCTGCACGCGACCGACGACAGGTTCTCCGACGAGGCCAAGGCACAGGAGGTGGCGACGGCGTTGGGCGCGCGGTACCAGCTGATCGAAGCCAACCACTTCTGGCCGTACCAGGCTCCGGATCAGGCAGCCGCGATCCTCACCGAGTTCTGGGCGTCGACCCGTTAGGAAGGACGGCCCGTCGTCTTGAGGAGCACGCGTGTTCCGGCAGTGCGCCCACAGCGTGGCCCGAGCTCACAGTGGAATGGCGTGCTGTGTGACGTAGTGCCGGATCAGCGCTTCGATCGATCGGCGAAAGGAATCCTGCCTGCTGTCGCTCAGAGTCCCCGCCAGTTGGCCGATCTCGGTCCGGACCGCCTCACGCACCAGGTGCACGACGGCTCGGCCGTCGTCGGTGTCGGTGACGTGGATGGCGCGCCGGTTGCCGGGGACCGCGATCCGTTGCACCAGTCCACGCCGTTCGGCGCGGTCGACCAGGCCGGTGACGCTGGACTTCTCCAGTTCGAGGATGTCGGCCAGCTGTCGCATGCCGATCTCGCGGTCGTCGAGCACGGCGAGCATCCGCAACTGGGTGACCGACAGCCCGCGTTCCCCGGCGAGGCGCCCCAGGATCGCCTGCACGATGAACGACAGCTGCATGAGCCCGTCGATCAGGTTCAGGTCCGACGTCCTGGCGCCTTCGGGTGAGGAAGCGGTCACAGTGATCAGGTTAGCTTGACCGAGTTCGCGACACCAACTATTTTGGTTCGTGACACCAACAGTACGTGCAACCAACCAAGAGGCGGGCATGACGGACAAGAAACGCATCGCGGTCGTCATCGGCAGCACCCGCCCCACCCGCATCTGCGGCGGTGTCGCCGCCTGGGCACGCGACAGCCTGCAAGAGGACAGCGACCTCGACTACGAGCTGATCGACCTCGCCGACATCGCGTTGCCGTTCCTGGACGAACCCCTGAAAGCCGCGTTGGAGCAGTACGAGCATGAACACACCCTGACCTGGAGCAAGCTCGTGCAGAGCTACCACGGATTCTTTTTCGTGTTCCCGCAGTACAACTGGGGTTACCCGGGGGTGCTCAAGAACGCACTGGACTACCTCTACCGGGAATGGCACAACCGCCCCGCGAGCCTGCTCACCTACGGCACCCGTGGCGGCAACAAAGCCGCTGAACAGTTCATCACCGTCCTGCACGGACTGAAGATGCGAGTGCTCGACACCCACGTCGAAGCCGTCATCACCGAACAGGACGTGGACGACGCCTGGCAGCTGCGCGACCTCGAAGGCACCCTGCGCCCGAACCGCGCCCTGCTGCGCAAGATCGACGAAGAGATGACCGAAGCGCTCACTGACAGCCAATGACCGCGCCCTTTTGCGATGAAGTGGGAGAGCAAATCATGACGACACCGTCGCGCCGGGTGGGCTTCATCGGCCTCGGGAAGATGGGCCGCGCCATCGTCGGCCGCCTGCTCGACGCCGGTTACGACGTCACCGTGTGGAGCCGTGGCGCGGGCACAGCGGACGATCTGGTGACGCGGGGCGCGACCCTGGGCGCCACCCCCGAGGACGCGATCGCCACCGGAACCGTCTTCTCCATGCTGAGCAACGAAGAGGCGGTGCGGCAGGTCTTCACCGCCGAGCGGATCCGCTCCGCGCCGGAGGGCTTCGTCCACGTCAACCACGCGACGATCAGCCCGGGTGCCGCCCGCGAATTCGCCGCGACCGGCGGGGGATACCTCAGCGCCCCGGTGGTCGGCCGCCCGGAAGCCGTCGTGGCCGGGAAGCTGGCCGTACTGGTCTCCGGCGACGCGGACGTCCGCGCCGCGACGGCACCGATACTCGCCGCGATCGGCAGGCGGGTGTGGGACTTCGGCGACGCCGTCGACGCCGCGCCGACAGTGAAGGTGTCGGTCAACTACCTGATCATCCACGCGTTGCAGGCACTGTCCGAATCGATCACCCTGCTGCAGCACGCCGACCTGGACGCCGGGCGGTTCGTCGAGATGATCAACGATTCCGTCTTCCCAGGCGCGGTCTACCGAGGCTACGGCGAGGCCATCACCACGGGCACCTACACCCCGCCGGGATTCACCACCACGCTGGGGTTGAAGGACCTGAACCTCGCGTTGGCCGCGGCCGGTGAGCTCGGCGTCGAACTGCCCACCGGACCGGCCCTGCACGACGTGTTCGCCACCGCGGTCGAGCAGGTCGGCGCAGACCTCGACTGGGCGAGCATCGCCGAGGTCACGCGGCGACGATCCGGGGAGTAAGGCCCACGGCCGGACATTAACGCAACGAAAAGTTGCTTTGAGGGTTCCGTCGGCGTAGGAAGGAGGTACAGCCACTTCGGCATCCGTTTGGAGGAGCGATGTCCGCAACCCCAGCAGTCGACGACCACCCGGTCACCAGCGGAGGAATCCCGGTTCCCCGCGAGTACCTGCGACGCTCGGCCGGACACCCCTTCGACCCGGCCCCGGCGTTGGACGAACTCGCCCGCCGGGCGCCGGTCTCGCGCATCACCCTCGGGGACGGCACGCCCGCTGTCCTCGTCACCGCGTTCACCGAAGCCCGGCACGTGCTCACCGATGCCCGGTTCAGCGCCGACCGGTTCGCCCACCGCTCCGTCCTGCGTCGCGAGGCGCCCGACCCGGACGCGGCCGGTGCGGGGATGTTCGTGGCCATGGACCCGCCGGGCCACACCCACTACCGCAAAATGCTGGTGGGGGGAGTTCACAGTCCGCAGGATGCGTGCGCTGGAACCCCGGGTGACCGAGATCGTCACCAGCCGCATCGACGCGATGCTCGCCACGGGCGGCGAGGCAGACCTGGTGTCCGCCTTCGCATTGCCTGTGCCGTCGCTGGTGATCTGCGAACTGCTCGGCGTGCCCTACGCCGACCGTGCGGAGTTCCAGCGCGTGACCGACGTCCTGAGCTTCGACACCCCGCCCGAGCGTTTTCGTGCGCGCATGGACGAATTCGCCGACTACCTGCGGGGGCTCATCACGCGTAAGCGCGCCCGGCCGGGCGACGACCTCCTGTCGAGGCTGATCGCCCAGAACGGTGTCTCGGACGTCGAGGTGGTCAACATCGCCCGCCTGCTCCTGGTCGCCGGGCACCACACCACCACGAACATGTTCTCCCTGGGTACTTTCGCCCTGCTGCACGATCCCGGCCAAGTGGACCACCTGCGCGAGCACCCCGACCAGATCGCCGCGGCGGTCGAGGAACTGCTGCGGTACCTCTCGATCATCCAACTGAGCATCGTGCGGGTCACCACCGAACCTGTCGAACTCGGCGGCATCCAGGTGCCCGCAGGCACGACTGTCGTCATCGCACAGGCCGAGGTCAACCGCGACCCCACCCACTGGGCCGACCGCCCCGGTGAGCTGCACCTCGATCGGCCACACGCCCCGCACCTCGCCTTCGGCCACGGCGTCCACCAGTGCATCGGACAACAGCTCGCGCGTGTCGAGATGAGCATCGGGTTCACGCAGTTGTTCACGCGCCTGCCGGGCCTGCGCCTCGCCGTACCGGCCTCGCGGATCCCGCTCAGGACCGACACCGGGATCTACGGCGTGGACTCGCTGCCCATCGCCTGGGACGCGGCGTGATGGCCGTACGGACCAAGCAGGTCGAGTAGTCCGGTCACCGCCGCATCCTGGGATCGTGCGTCGGGTCGGCGTACATGGGCGGGCACCCGTTGTGGATGGCGTCGGGGCGCAGTTCGTAGTGCCAGGGTTCGTTGCGGTAGATCTGACACAGTCCATATCGGACGCCGTGTTCGGACAGCCACGCCCTGGCCGCGGCGGGCCCGATGTCGACCGCGTGCCCCGACACGTGCGACGACGTGTCCACAGTGGCCACCCACCGGGCGGCTTCCTCCTCCGAGCCGTACTTCGAGACCGCCTCGCGGCGCAGGTGTTCCTGGTACTCCGGGGAACGCCAGCCGCCGTTGACGAGGATCTCGACCCCGTCGGCCGCGGCGTCGGTGGCGGCCCGGCGCAGGGCGTCGAGCAGGCCGGGGTCGAGGTTGGCCACGGCCGGGGTCTCGTCGTCGAAGACGGGCACGGGGACGGGGACAGCGCCGAGGGCAGGCCGGGCCGCTGTTCGGGTCGATTCGCGGTAGGGCATGCTTCCAGACAAGTCCGCGTGACGTTGCCAGCACGTACGCGATTTTCGATATGCCGACGATATGGGCTTTTTTGTACCGTCACGAGCGTGCGTGTGCTGGTGGTGGAAGACGAGCCCTACATGGCAGAGGCGATCCGGGACGGCCTGCGCCTGGAAGCGATCGCGGCCGACATCGCCGGTGACGGGGACACCGCGCTGGAGTTGTTGAGCGTCAACGCCTACGACATCGCCATTCTCGACCGCGACATTCCCGGCCCGTCCGGTGACGAGGTCGCCGCGAGCATCGTCGACTCCGGGAGCGGCATACCGATCCTGATGCTCACCGCCGCCGACCGGCTCGACGACAAGGTCTCCGGGTTCGGGCTCGGCGCCGACGACTACCTCACCAAGCCGTTCGAACTGCAGGAGCTCGTGCTCAGACTCCGGGCGCTCGACCGCAGGCGTGCCCACAACAGGCCACCGGTGCGGGAGATCGCGGGCCTGCGGCTGGATCCGTTCCGCCGCGAGGTCTACCGGGACGGCCGGTACGTCGCGCTCACCCGCAAGCAGTTCGCCGTGCTCGAGGTCCTGGTCGCCGCCGAAGGCGGGGTGATCAGCGCCGAGGAACTGCTGGAGCGGGCCTGGGACGAGAACGCCGACCCGTTCACCAATGCGGTGCGAATCACAGTCTCGGCATTGCGCAAACGCCTCGGTGAACCGTGGATCATCTCCACTGTGGCCGGTGTCGGCTACCGCATCGACACCGCACCTGGACGGGACCGTGAATAGGGAACCTGGCTTGAGCGTTCGCCTCAAACTCACCCTCAGCTATGCCGGGTTCCTGATGCTCGCGGGCGCGTTGCTGCTCGCGGTCGTGTGGGTGTTCCTGCTGCGCTACGTGCCGACGGTGATCGACATCCCGCCGCAAACGAGTCCGCCGCCGTGGACGCCCGCGCCGCCGTTCGTGCCGTCCCGCTCCGACCTGGTGGAGGCGTTCCTCCCGAAGGCGGCACTCGTGCTGGGGTTCCTGCTGGTCTTCGGTCTTGTCGGCGGGTGGATCCTCGCAGGCAGGATGCTGGCGCCGCTGACCCGCATCACCCACGCCACCCGCCTGGCCGCGAGCGGGAAGCTGTCCCACCGGATCGGGCTGGAAGGCCGCGACGACGAGTTCCGCGAGCTCGCCGACGCCTTCGACACCATGCTCACCCGGCTGGAAGCGCACGACGCCGAACAGCGGAGGTTCGCCGCCAACGCGTCACACGAACTGCGCACTCCGCTGGCCATCACGCACACGCTTCTCGACGTCGCCCGCAACGACCCGAGCCACAACACCGTCGACCTCCTCGAACGCCTCCACTTCATCAACACCAGGGCGATCGACCTCACCGAGGCGTTGCTCCTGCTCAGCCGCGCCAACCAGCGGTCCTTCGCGCGGGAGGAGGTCGACCTGTCCCTGATCGCGGAAGAAGCCGCCGAGACGCTCCTGCCCCTCGCGGAGAAACGCGGCCTCACGATCACGACCTCCGGTGACGTGGCCACCGCGCTCGGGTCACACGCCCTGCTGCTGCAGATGACGACGAACCTCGTGCACAACGCGATCGTCCACAACCTGCCCGAACAGGGCACCGTGTGGGTCACGACCAGCGTTCACCCCAGGAACGTGGAGCTCACCGTCGAGAACACCGGTGAGCAGCTCTCCCCCCGGCTGGTGTCCACGCTCGCCGAACCGTTCCAGCGCGGCACCGAACGCATCGTCGGCGACCACGCGGGGGTCGGCCTTGGCCTGGCGATCGTCAAAAGCATCGCCGAGGCGCACGACGGGACCCTCACCCTCGCGCCCGGCGCGACCGGCGGTCTCCGTGTCGCAGTGCGGCTCCCGACCTCACGAGGCGTGCCTGCGTCGCTCGGTGACCGCGGTGAGCACGTGCCGGGCCAGGACGACGTCCGCATCTGACGCGCCGACCGCCCGCGCGCGGGCCGACATCGCCGCCATCCGCTCGCGATCGATGAGCACCGGGATCAGCGTGTGCACGATCCAGCCCGGGGTGAGGGCGGCGTCGTCCACGAGCAGCGCCCCACCGGCCGCGACGGCAGGCTCGGCGTTCAGCCGCTGCTCACCGCCGCGCAGCGGCAGCGGGACGTACGCGGCAGGCAGGCCGACAGCGGCCAGCTCGGCGCACGTCATCGCCCCGGACCGGCAGATCACGAAGTCGGCCGCGGCGTAGGCGTACTGCATCTCGTCGACGTAGGGAACCACCACGTAGGGCGGCTCGCCCTCCGGCACCTCCGCCGTGTGCTGCGGTCCGGTGATGTGCAGCACCTGCACGTCGGCCGCCCGCAACGACCGGGCCGCGCCGGACACCGCGTCGTTGATCGTCTTGGCGCCCTGCGAACCGCCGGTGACCAGCAGGACCGGTCCGTCGTTGCGCAGGCCGAACCGGTGCCGGGCGGCGGAGCGCAGCGCGTGACGATCGAGCCCGGTGATCGCCGGGCGCAACGGGATCCCGATGGCGGTGGCGTGTGCCAGTGGAACACCGGGCGCGGCGGTGAACACGTGCGTCGTCATCCGGGCCGCCAGCCGGTTGGCCACCCCGGGCTGCGCGTTCGCCTCGTGCACGACGATCGGCAGGCCCCGCCTGCGGGCGGCGAAGTACGCGGGCACGGCCACGTAACCGCCGAAGCCCACCACGACCTCGGCTCCCACTCGGTCGAGCACCGCACCGGCGGCCCGTACCGAGTCACGCAGCCTGCCCGGCGTCCGCAGCAGTGCCTTGTTCAGCGTCCGCGGCAACGGCACCGGCGGAATGAGTTCGAGCGGGTAGCCGCGGGCCGGGATGAGCGTGGTGTCCAGGCCGCGGGCGGTGCCGATGGCGGTGATCTCGGCGGTGGGCGCCAGACGGCGCACCGCGTCGGCGAAGTTCATCATCGGCTCGATGTGCCCGGCCGAATGGCCACCGGCGACAACCACGCGCGGTGCCGTCACGACTGCCCCTGCAGATCACGCAGGAACCGCGTCGAACGTCCTGTCTGGTCGGTGTAGTCGCGGCGCCGGTAGAACTCGTGCGCGCCTTGGCGGCGGTCCGAACTGGTGACCTCCATGCGGACGCACCCACGGCTGGCCGCGAACGCTTCCGCCTCGGCCACGAGCCGGCTGCCGATCCCCTGGCCGCGTGTGTGTTCGGTGACGACCAGTGCCACGATCCGGCCCCAGGAACCGGCTCGTTCGAAGAACGGGAGGACCTGGACCGCGATGACGCCGAGCAGGGCACCGTCGGCCTCGGCCGCGTAGGCCGCGCCCGAGGGGTTGTCGGCCCAGGTCCGGATTCGGGCCGCTGTCGCCGCGGCGTCCTGCTGGGGATAGCCCAGCTGGTCGAGCAGCTCGTTGACGGCCGCGGCGTCCGTGGGGTGTACCTGTCTTATCTGCATTGTGTGATGGGGAAGTCGAAGTAGTCGTCCGGATAGGGTTCGTCTTTCAACGTGTAGTGCCACCACTCGCGTTCGTACGAGCTGAAACCGCAGGCTTCCATGATCGAACGGAGGTGCTGGCGGTTCGCCGCTTCGACGTAGGTGAGGCCGGGTGCTTCGTGGTGGGAGACGGAATCCATCAGGTCGTGGTCGCCGCCCATGTCGGCGAGTTCACCGGTCGCGAGGTGGTACAGCGTCAGGTCGACGGTGCTGCCGCGGCTGTGGCCCGACCTGGCGGCCACGTATCCCCTGTCGAACATCTCGGACCTGTCGATGTTCGGGTAGTGCCGCGGCTTCTTGCGGCCGTCTTCCGACTGCTGTGACCAGCGCAGGAAGCAGTCCACGGCGCGTTGCGGGCGGTAGCCGTCCCAGAGCAGCAGGCCGAAGCCCAGCGACGCGGCCTTCTCCTGCGCGCTGTCCAGTGCCTCGCACAACGCCTTCGTGCCGACGATCCGGTTGGCCAGGTAGCCGTCCACGGGCTTGCCGGTGAAGTTGTCCCAGGTGGCGTACTTGGCGTCCCAGCGGATGCCGGGCACGATCTCGTCGACGAAGACGAAATCCTCCTTCATTGGGCTTTCCCCGTCAGCGCCAGCGACACGAGCCGGTCGATCAGGTCGGCGAGCGGTATCCCCGCGGCCGCCATCATGGTCGGGTAACGGCTGTACGAGGTCAGGCCGGGGAAGGTGTTGACCTCGTTGAGGACCACCGTGCCGTCCTCCTGCAGGAACATGTCCACACGCGACAGTCCGCGGCACCCCAGGGCGCGGTAGATCGCCTTCGCCGTGTCGTGGACGAGCGCGCGCTCCTGCGCCGAGATGTCGGCGGGAACGAGGATCGTCGAGTTCTCCGAACCGCTCTCCGGGTTCTCCTCCTGGTGGATCTTGAAGAAGCCGTGGGTCAGCCGGATCTGGTCCGCTTCCCCGACAGTCAGATCCAGTTCGTTGCCGAGGACCGCGCACCCGACCTCGCTGCCGACGACCGGCTCCTCGATCAGAATCTTCGAGTCGTACTGCCGCGCGTCGGCCACCGCACCGGCCAGCTCGTCCTTGCCGGACACCTTGTTGACGCCGAAGGACGACCCGGAGCGGGCGGGCTTGACGAAGATCGGGTAGGTGAACCGGTCCGGGTCGACGGTCTCGTCCGCCGGGATGATCCAGAAGTTCGGCGTGGCGATTCCCGCGTTCTGCACGACGGTGTACGCGAGCGACTTGTCCATGCACAGCGCGGAGCTCTGGATGTCGCAGCCCACGTAGGGGATGCCGGACAGCTCCAACAGCCCCTGCATCGCGCCGTCCTCGCCGTACTTGCCGTGCAGCACGGGGAACACGACGTCCAGGCCGATTTCCTCGTAGTGCCCCTCGCCCAGGACGACCAGGCCGCGAACGCTGCTGTCCGGCGATAGCACGGCCGGACGGCCGTTCTCCCAGTCCCCGTCGGGACCGTCGCAGAGCTTCCAGGCGCCGTCCTTCGTGATCCCGATCCAGAACGGCTCGTACTTCGCCGTGTCGAGGTTCTTCGCGACCTCCTGCGCGGACTTGACCGAAACGGGATGCTCCTCGCCCGCCCCGCCGAAGATGATCCCGACCCTCAACCTATCCATACTGCTTCCCGCTTTCGAAGTTCACGCAGTTGATGAGACTGTTCTCCACGGTGTCGCTCAGGGCGTGGTCCGTGTAGTAGGCGGTGTGCGGACTGATCAGCACATTCGGCATGCTTTGCAGCCGTACCAGGGGTTTGTTGTCGATGGGCCGGTCGCGGCAGTCGGCGTAGAAGATGTTCTCCTCGCCTTCGACGACGTCCAGCGCCGCGCCGCCCAGCCTGCCGCTTTCCAACGCCAGCACGAGCGCCTCGGTGTCGATGAGCGGGCCGCGTCCGGTGTTGATGACGAACGCGCCGGGCTTCATCTGGTCGATCCGGCCGCGATCCAGGAGATGGCGCGTTTCCGCGGTGAGTGGCGTGTGCAGGGTGACGATGTCGCTCTGCTGCAGCAGTTCGTCAAGGGGAACGTAGTCGGCGGAGGTGACGGGGCGAATGTCGTAGGCCAGTTTCTGGCAGCCGAAACCCCACAGCCTGTCGATGACGGCCGCGCCGATGCGTCCCGTTCCGACGACCCCGACGGTCAGGTCGCGCAGTTCCTTCCCGCGTACCTCGTTCAGCCGGTAGTCGTGGACGTCCGTGGCCCTGATCATGGCCTTCGCGTGGCGCACTGCCATCAGCATCAGCATGATCGTGTAGTCGGCCACGCTGTCGGGCGAATAGGCGACGTTCTCGACGCGGATGCCGACGCTTTGCGCGTACTCGACGTCGATGTGGTTGTACCCGATGCTTCGCGTGGAGATGTACGCGACACCGGCCTCGCTGAGCGCGAGCAGAGTGGAGTTGGTGACCCGGTGTTTGTGGCCGATGCTGATGCAGCGGTGTCCGACGGCCAGGTCGACGTTGGCTTCGGACACCGCCGCATCGGTGATGGTCGGCATGACTCCGCAGCGAGGCGCCAGCTCGCGGAACAACACGGCCTCGTCCCGCTCACATCCGTAGATCGTGATGCCCATCGTCGGGACTGGCGGGACGACTGAGGTCATGACCCCGGAGTCAAGCCGACCTGGTGTTGCCGACGCGTATGCGGTTTTCGATATGCCGACGATATGCTACTGACGGGTAACATCCGGGTCGACGGCAGCCAGCAGAATCGCGCACGCCTGGTCGATCACCTCGGCGGTCACGTTGAGAGGCGGCATGAGCCGGACGACGCAGTCGTCGCGGCCGCCCAGTTCGACGATCAGCCCGTGGCGCAGCGCGTCAGCCTGGACAGCGTGGGCGTGGTCGGCGCTGGTGAGCTCGACACCCCACATCAGGCCACGGCCCCGCACCTCGCGGACCCCTGGACGAGCGCGCAGCACCGACAGGCGGTCCGCCAGCTGCTCACCGCGCCGCCGGACGTTGCCCAGCACGTCGTCACGCTGGACGATCCGGATCGTCGCGGTGCCCGCGGCGAACGCCGCCTGGTTGCCGCGGAAAGTGCCCGAGTGCGCGCCGGGCGCCCACGTGTCGAGCCGCTTGTCGTAGATGATCAGCGCGACCGGCAGGCCCATCCCGCTCAACGCCTTGGACGCGACGATCACATCCGGCTCGATGCCGTACTGCTCGAACGCGAACCAGGTCCCCGTTCGCCCGCAGCCGGTCTGCACCTCGTCGACCACGAGCGGGATGTCCAGCCGCGCGGTCAGCTCACGGACACGGCGGACGAAGTCCACCCGCGCCGGGATGACCCCGCCCTCGCCCTGCACCATCTCCAGCACCACGGCCGCGGGACGCGGGATGCCGCCGTTGACGTCCTGCAACGACCGCTCCAGCAGACCGACGCAGTTGGTCTGGCAGCTGTCCGCCGAGAGCCCGACCGGGCAGCGGACGCAGTACGAGTAGGGGAAGAAGTGCACGCCCGGCATGCCGTTGGCGATCGGCTGCTTCTGGCTGACCAGGCCGGAGAGGGCCATCGCGGCGTGGCTGGAGCCGTGGAAACCGCCCTGGAAGGCCACGACGTCGCCGCGTCCGGTCGCGGTCTTGCAGAGCTTGAGCGCGGCGTCCACCGCGTTGGCACCGGTGGGGCCGCAGAAGTGGATCTTCATCCGGTCGCGCATCCCCGGCGGCAGCATGGACAGCTGGGCGTCGGTGAACTCGCGCTTGGCCGGTGTGGGGAAGTCCAGGGCGTGGCTGAGCACCGAGAACTGGTGGACGGCCGCCGCGACCACCTCGGGGTGGTTGTGCCCCAAGGACAGCACTCCGGCACCGGACAGGAAGTCGATGAAGACGTTCCCGTCCATGTCCCGCACGAAACTGCCGTTCGCCTCGGCGATCGCGATCGGCAGGTGCCTCGGGTACGCCCGCGCGTTGGACTCCCAGCGCTGCTGGTGTGCCAGGAAGTCGGCGGACCTCGGCCCCGGCAGGTCACCGACGACCCGGGGGACGGGTTCGGCCGTCCTGGTTGGAACTGGATTCATGGCAGTCTCCTGGTCAAGTCAGTTCGGTCGCCGGGTTTCCGCGCCACCACGAGCCGGGCGGCGGTTGGGAACCCTTCATCAGGAACGCGTCGGCGTCGAGCACGGCACCCTCGCCCATGAACACTCCATAGTGGACGAACGCGCCGGTGCCGATGGTGGTGCCCGCGCCGATGGTGGTGTGGTCGGACTTGAACGTGCCGTCCTCCAACGAGTGGCACTGCAGCGTGCTGCCGACGTTCAGCACGCAGTCGTCCCCGACGGTCAGCAGGGACTTCTCGGGCATGGCGCAGCCGTCGTCGAACACCCGGCGGCCGATCCGGACGCCCAGCAGCCGCCACAGCACGTTCTTGAACGGCGTGCCGTTGAACAGCGCGAGGTAGCGGTTGGCGCCCATCTTCCAGAACCGTTCGTGCCGCCAGAAGATCGGGTCGTAGATCGAGCAGAACCGGGGCCGCAGCCTGCGAAACCCTTGCGCGGCGTGTTCGGCGACGATCTCGAACCCGACGGAGAACAGCAGCGACGCCAGCAGCCCCGCCGAAACGGCGAACGCGCCCAGACTCGTGTGCACGCTGCCGAGAGCGACACCGATCAACACGACACCGAGCAGCCGCAGCCACCGCGTCGCCAGGTAGAAGAAGATGGTGAGCAGGTTGTGCCTGTTCTTGGCCGCCAGGCCCCTGCGCAAGGCCAGTCCCGTGCTGAGGTGGTCGAACCGTCCGTCCCGCGCCACCGAACGCGGGATCTCGAACGCGGGCGAGCCGAGCAGCCCGACGTCCTCGCGTACCGGACCGTCCAGCGGGACCAGGACTTTGGTGGCCAGCAGGCAGTTGCGTCCCACCCTGGCTTCGGGCGGGTAGTGGATGTTGTTGCCGAGGAAGGCCTGCGGCGCGACAGACGTCCGCCGCAACCGGAATGACGAACCGGAGAAGTCCGCGTTCAGCAGTGACAACCCGTCGGAGACCATGGTCGCTGTGCCGACCGTGGTCAGGTACGGGGACTCGTGCTTGACCTCCACGCCGAAGTTGGAGCCGGTCTGCCGCACCTCGGACAGGTCGTATCCCAGTCCGCGCAGGTAGTACACGATGAAACTGCTGTCGCCGAACAGGTAGTTGAACGGCCGCTGATTGGTCAGCCTGACGACCAGCCGCTGGATCGAGTACCGCAGTCCGTACAACGGGTAGACCCGGTCCGGGGCCAGCACCCGGTTGAACAACCGCGGCACGGTGCACACGAGCAGCAGCCCGACCACCAGCAAACCGAAGTACAGCACGGCCGACGCCGCGATCTGGTACAGGTAGAACTGCCAGTTCGCGAAGTCCGGCGCCCCGTCCGGGTACACCAGATCGGACACGACCTCGGTACCGGCCAGCAGCACCGGTGACGTCACCAGCAGCAGCACCAGCAGTTGGGCCAAGGCGTACATCACCGGGCGGACCCGGCCCAACCGCGTGGAAGCGAGCGCCTGGTAGTCGACCGCGGACTTCTGGGCCGGTGTTCCGTGCCAGGACTCGCCCGCGGGCACGACCTGCCCGGAGGACAGACACGACGCGTGACCGAGTTGGCCGCCGTCACCGATCTCGGTGCCGATGTCCAGCACGGCACCTTCACCGACGAACGCGTTGCCGCCGAGGACGACCGGGCCGGTCTTGATCCGTCCGGCCTCGGCGCGGTAGCAGGTGAAGTACGTGTCCTTGCGGATCACCGCACCAGCTCCGACGTGCAGCAGATCCGTGCACACCGGCGGATTCCTGGACAGGATCAGCGCGCCTCTGCCGATCTTCGCGCCCAAGGCACGCAGGTGGAGGTTGTAGAGCGGGGAGCCGGGGAACAGCGCCAACGGGCTGAACCGGGTGAGCGTCTTGACGGTCCAGAACCGCAGGTAGCCCACGCTCCACAGGCGGATCTCGCCTGGTCGCCAGCGCCCGACCAGTACCCACTTCGCCGCGACCGGCAATGTGCACGCGGCGGTGACGATGACCGCCGAGACGGCGACCGAGCGCAGGTAGCCGTCAACGAGTCCGGTCGCGGCGTGGACCCAGGTGAGTCCGACGTCGAAAGCCAAGCCCCACAAGCAGAGGTAGGCGAGGAACACCAGCGCCTGGAAGAGTCCACAGAGGAGATACGCCGGTGTGGACGCGCGGTGCGCGGGCGCCCGCTTCGGGGCAATGGCGGTCGGCGTCGAGGCGGGCAGTGACGCGGCAAGATCGCGAACCGTGGGATGGAGGTAGACGTCCCGCATCGAGACCGGCGCGAGATCGGTGCGTTCGCGCAGTCGCGTGCAGAACCCGGCCAGCAGCAACGAGTCCGCGCCGTACTCGTCGAAGAAGTGGCCGGTCACGGAAACCCGGTCGAGCCCGAGCGTCTCGGCGAGGGCCGTGGCGAGGACGCGTTCGGTGTCGTCGGCTGGGTCTTCGTGGTCCGCGGCCACGCCGCGTGGGCCGCTCGGCGCGGGCAGGTTCTTGTGGTCCGCCTTGCCGTTCGGCGTCATCGGGATGAGATCGAGCTGTTCGAGGTACGCGGGCACCATGTAGGCGGGGAGCCGTTCCCGCAACCTGCGGTGGATGTCGTGGACGTCCACGGTCGTGGTGTCCTGCCGCAGGCTGTAGTACGCGACCAGTTCGGTCTTGCCCGGTCGTGGCTCGTGCGTGCCGACCACGGCCTGCGCGATTCCCGGCACCTGTAACAGGATCGACTCGATCTCGGTCAGCTCGATCCGGTAGCCCCTGATCTTGACCTGGGTGTCGGTCCGGCCGTGGTACTCGATCTCGCCTTCCGGCGTGACCCGGCCGAGATCACCGGTGCGGTAGATGCGGCCGGACGGGTTGTCCTCGATGCCGAGGAAGTCCGGGACGAACGCGCGTTCGGTCAGATCGGGCCGGTTGAGGTAGCCCGCGGCCAGCCCGATTCCCGCGATCCCGATCTCGCCGAGCTCACCGGCGGCGAGCGCCCTCGGCGCGTGCGGGTCGAGGATGACCACGGAATAGGTCGGCAACGGGACGCCGATCGTGACCGGCCGGTCCGGCTGGAGCTCCGACCACGTGGCGGTGACCGTCGCCTCGGTCGGGCCGTAGACGTTGAGCAGCCGACGGCCGGCACGGTGCCAACGGCTGATCATGTCCTCCGGGCAAGCCTCCCCCGACACCAGCAGGAAACGCAGGTCCGGCAGGTCCTCGTCCAGGGTGGCCAGCAGCGTCGGCACACAGCACAACGCGGTGATCCTGTTGTCCCGCAGGAACTCCTGTAACTCACTGCCGACCAGGCCGACACCGGCGGGTTTCGGCACGAGCGTGGCGCCGGACAACAACGGGACCCAGATCTCCTCGACCGAGAAGTCGAACGCGATCGTCAACCCCTGGTAGACGCGGTCGTCCGGCGTGAAGCCGTAGACCTCCACGGCGACGCGCACGAAGTTGCAGATGCTGGGGTGGTCGACCGCCACGCCTTTGGGGCGCCCGGTGGATCCCGACGTGTAGATGACGTAGCACAGCTCGCCCACCGGGTCGAGCTTCTCCGCCGCGGTCAACCTCCCGCCGGGTCGCGCGGCGATGGCCGCCTCGTCCTCGTCGGCGTACACCACGTCGACATCGAGGGACGCGAATCTGTCCCGCAGTCCGGACACCGACACCACCAGGCGGATCCCGGCGTCCCGCGCGATGTAGTCCAGCCGGTCGTCCGGGAAACCCGGATCGAGCGGCACGTACACCGCGTTGATCTTGAGCACGGCCAGCATCGCGGCGTAGGCCTGCGACGGCTGGTCGAACAGCAGGCCGATCCGGTCGCCGGGCAGGACTCCGCGGGCGAGCAGGTGACGGCCGAGCCGGTTGGCTCGTTCGTCGAGATCGCGGAAGGTCAGGCGTGCCGCACCCGTGTCCACGGCGATCCGGTCGGGCCCCTGGTCGCACTGGTGCTCGAGCAGGTGCTCCAGCCGTTCCCCGGCGTGCCAGCGGACGCGCTGGTCGAAACCACCGCAGGTCAGGATCCGGCTGTCGGCGTCGAGCAGGCCGACCGGGGCGCGCCGCCCAGTCACGGCCCGCCCTGTCATGGCCGTGCTCCGGCGAGCACGCCGAGGCCGTAGGCGTCATGCAACGCCCGGACTGCCTCATCGAGGTGGTCCTCGGGCACGACAGCGGTGAGCCGGGACGGTGACGTGGCGATCATCGGCACGCTGACACCGAGTCCGCCGACGACACGCAGCAGTTCGGTCAGGCACATCGGGTCGTCCAGCAGGGCGGCCCCGATCACCGACACCGCGCCGAGGTCGCCCTCGACTGTCCACTGTGCATCGAGCTCACGGGCGACGGCGGGCAGCAGGTCGTCGAGCGGTGCCGCGCCGCGCACGGTGAACCACAGCTCGCCCGGATCCGACGAGGTCAGCATGTCCAGCCGTAGCCCGTGCCCGACCAGTCCCGTGAGCGCGCACAGCGGCGCGCCGGGCGGCAGCACGCAGTCGGTGAGGCGCACCAGCCGGATACCGGTCTCGTGCGCGATGCCGACCACTTCGTGGCCGCGCTCCACCGGTTCGACGTCACCGAGGCTGGTCGCCGGTCCGGGACGCGACGAATGCAGCACCCGCACAGGCACTCTTCTGCTTTCCGCCAACAGCACCGACCGCGGGTGCAGGACGCGCGCGCCGTAGTACGCCAGTTCGGCCATGGCCTGGTAGGACACCGCCGGGACCGGCTGGGTGTCCGGCACGAGCCGCGGGTCCGCGGTGTGCACGCCGTGGACGTCGGTGCAGATCTCACACTCATGGCTGGCCAGTGCGGCCGCGAGGGCGACGGCGGTGGTGTCGGAACCGCCTCTGCCGAGCGTGCGCAGCTCTCCGTTCGCGTCCCGGCCCTGGAAACCGGCGATCACCACGACCTTGCCGTCGTGCAGCAGTTCGGTGATCCGCGACGGGTCGATCCGGACGATCACACCGGCTCCCGGCGGACCGGCCACCACGATCCCCGCCTGGTCGCCGCTCAGCGAGACGGCGTCGACCCCCAGCTCCAGCAACGCCAGGGCGAGCACGGCGGCGGACACCTGCTCGCCGGTGGCCATCAGCTGGTCGAGCTCACGCGGACTGGGTCGCGCCGAGTACTGTTCGGCCAGCATGACCAGGTGGTCGGTGGTGTCGCCCATTGCCGACACCACGACCACGACACGTTTGCCCCGACGGGACAAAGCGGCCACGTCCTCGGCCACGCCACGAACGAGCTCCGGCCTGGCCAACGACGAGCCACCATATTTGCGCACTACTGGTCCGTCGACCGGTTCCTCCGCGTCGACGGCCGAGCAGTCGATTGATTCATTCACCTCTCAACCCCTCTGACAGGACGTGGGGCAGCGCGCGAATATCGGGCATGTCAGTATCGCGAAAATGCGAAACGGGCGCCTGACTGGCATTATTGGCGAGTCGCCGCGCTACTCCTCCAACTGACACATCGGATGACATGGCACACCTGCCAATGCTGATCGCGGAAGTCATGGCCGATTTTCCGCGACAGGCGCCTTCTGTCCGACGTCTTCGAAAGTAATCCGCGCGAACGTGACCCGGTACCTCCAGAAGTGGTAATCAGCATACTCCATAGTTCGCGGTTATGTTGGTCTAGACCACTGTGACCAAACGGTCTTGCCCTGGGTTGATGAGGAGGGTGGGGATCGTTTACTGATCGCCAATTGGCCGATGTGCCCACATGGGAAAGTCGATACCGACAACCGGCCAGTCAGATGACGTGGCCCGACTGGCCGATGGCGTGAATGTACACGGATATGTTACATACCCGGTAATGTCAAATAACACCGATACCGACGGTTTGATAGGATCACATATGACGTCTCGCTCATATGTGATCGGTCGCCGCAGAAAGATCGCGCCGCTGACCACGGGTTTCCCCGAACACGGCTCGGCGGATGATCACAGCGCGCGCGAGGGTTCCCATTTGCCGGTAGCACCCGATCCACGCCGACCGCGGGTATTGCCCGATCCCGTCCGAGGCCCGGCGCCGTCGATCTCGTGGATGAAGGCCCACCGCAAGCAAACGTGGAATCGACACGATCGGCGCGGGAAACGGCACGTTGGCGTGCTCGTCGCGCATCAGGTTCCGCTCAATGCGGGAGTGGCCCGCGCGTTCGTGAGCAACACGTAAAATGACCAGATTGTCCTTTCCACAGTCAACGCCGTATGTGTTGCCTTTTAACGGGTGATGTTGTCGAGGATCAGGTCGAGGGTGAAGTCGAAGCGTTCGTGCCCATGGCCGGAGGTCAGCTCGGCGGCGTGCTTCCGGGTGTGCGGGAACCGATCGGCCGGCAGGGCCTCGAAACGCTGGACGAGTTCGGCACGGCTGAGCACCCACTCCTGGTCCGAATCGGCCTGCCGCGCGCGGACCAGGGAGAGCTCCAGCGCGTAGGCGGCGACGTAGAGGGACAGGGAATCCATGGCCCAGACCGCTACGCGGGGCTCGATGCCGCCGGCGAGCAGGATCGCGAGAACGGCCTCGCCGACCCGTAAGGTCTCCAGGTTGGTCGACACGACGGCGAGCGCGGCACGGGAGATGCCGGGATAGCGCAGGTACTGGTCCCGGATCTGGCCGTAGACCTCCCTGAGCTGCTCCTGCCACCGATCGGGGTCGGGGTCGGGCAGGACGAGCTCGGAGTTGAGCTTCCCGATGATCAGGTCGTCGATGTCGGCCTTGTTGACCACGTGCACGTACAGCGAGGACGGGCTGGTGCCGAGCTCGGCGGTGATGGCGCGGATGGTCAACGCGTCGTAGCCCTGGGTCGCCACGACGTGCAGCGCCGCGGCGATGATCCGCTCCACCGTGAGCGGCTCCCGGCGCGGCTTGGACTGCCCGGGAGCACCGTCGGCCTGCAGGTGACGGGCCGCGCGGCGGGCTTTCGGATCGTTGACCACGGCGACGACCCTAGTGGTCACGAACTAAGTTCACTATAGAGAACTACGTACATCACGACTCGCTGGGGCGGCGGCGTCGGCCCTGCTGCGATGATGACATCGCCGCTGAGGCAGCGAGTCTTCAGGAGTGAGCAAGGGTGGCCGACCACAGCACGGACGCGACACCCGTCCGCCGACCGGGTGGGCGGACCGCCCGACTGCGTGAGCGCATGCTGGCGGCAGCCACGGAACTGGTGGCGCAGCACGGCATCGGCGGGCTGCGCTACGAGGAAGTGGCCGAAGTCGCCGGGGTGAACAAGACCAGCGTCTACCGCAACTGGCCGGACAAGGTCCAACTGGTGACCGACGCGCTGTCCTCGTTCGCCGCGGACACCTTGTCGGTGAACGACTCCGGAGACCTCCGCGCGGACCTCGTCGACTTCCTCATGGCCCTCGCCGACTCCCTGGCCACACCGCAGGGTCGCGCCCTGCTGGCCGTGGTGACCTCGGCCTGGGAGAACACCGAGATGCACGAGATACTGCAGACCGTGCAAACGCGGCGCGGGGAGTCCCTTCGCCTCCGGGTGGGCAACGCCATCGAGCGAGGTGAGTTGCCGCCGGTGGACGTCCAGTTCCTCACCGAGATGATGTCCGGCCCCGTACACCTGGCCCACCGCCGGAGCAGGCAGCCCTTCACCCGCAAGGACGCAGAGCAAGTCATCGATGTCGTCCTCGCGGGCGTTCGGGCCGTCTACGGCGGCTAGCTTTGGCTAGAAGATCGCGATCGGGTTGACAGGAACCCCTGTCAACCCGTGAATGCGGGGCGGTGCGGCGACGAACATGAAGCTGTAGCGACCAAGTTCGGCGCAGACGGCGGCGAGTTCGTCGGCGTCCACGGCGTCGACAAGCGGCATCCCCATCCGCGGCAGGGCAACCCCGTGCATGGCCGGTGGTGCGCCGGGCGTCATCGGATAGGAGTCCGAGAGGTCTCCGGCGTACAGCGACACGCCGCGGTCGTGCATCCAGCGCGCCGCGTCGATCGTCATGCCAGGCATCGGGTTGCCGCGGTAGCGGGTCTCCACCCAGCCGAACCGGGCGACGAGCGCGTCACCTGATTCGACGCGGACGCCGAAGCGTTCCGCCGCGGCGTCGAGGTCCGCCGAGGTGATCCTGTGGTCGGCGGGCACCGGGCCGTCCGCGCCGAAGTCGAGCAGGACTCCCCTGGTCACGATCCCGGCAGCGAACGCCGTGGTCGACCCGTGCACGACACCGCCCATGGTGACGGCCTCGGCGGCCGGGCGTCCGGGGTACACCTGGCCGTTCTGGGGCATGTGCCCCAACGCGTCGAGGTGCGTGGACAGGACGTGGTGGTTGGTGACGACCATGATGTCCGCGTGCGCGAGCGCCGGGCTTCCGGTGAACGCCATGATCTGCTGGACCGGTGATTCCTCGGCGGTCCGCGGCGGGAACGGGCCGCCGACGATCGGCGCGGGCCGGATGGGCACGGCCAGCGACACCGAACGCCCGGTGCGCACCTCTCGCCCGGCTCGCTCGCGCACTTCGTCCGTGATCAGGTTCAGCGTGCCCAGTTCGTCGTCGTCGCCCCACCGGCCCCAGTTGCTCGGCATGTCGTCCCGCTCGCTCATGGTCGCGATCGTATGAGTCCTCCCCGTCGCCGGGATGGCAGGTTTTGGACAAGTCACTGTGGACGATTGACGCAACCGGCGCGGCACGCGGGCGTCACCTGACTGTGGTACGCAAGTAACTCCTCGAGGAGGTTTCGAAATGCTGCGCCGTGTCTTCGCTCTCCCGCTCATGATCGCCGGGATGATCGCGGTGCCGTCCCCGGCGAACGCGGTGATCGGCGGCTCGGTGAGCGGCTACGGCCCGTGGGCCGTCCGGGTGCTTGTGGACGGTCAACCGCACTGCACCGGGACCGCGGTCAGTCCTGAGTGGATCATCAGCGCGTCGCACTGCTTCTTCGACCAGCCCGACGCGCCGGTCGCGGACGCGCGCATCGAGTTCCGGGTCGGCAGCCTGGACATGCGGACCGGCACCCGGGTGCACCCGGTCGGCAACAGCCGGGTGCGGAACCCGAATGGGCTCGACGCGATGCTGATCAAGGTGCCGAGGATGAACGTCCCCGTGGCCGAGCTGTCCGTGTCCCCGGTGAAACCGGGTCAGCCGGTGCGCGTGTTCGGCTGGGGCGCGACCTGCACCGACGACGAGAACAGCTGCCAGTCGAACGTGCTCAAGCAGGCCGACCTGCGGGTGCTCGCCAACGAGGACAAGCGGTGCGACGGGCACGGCACCCCTGACGGCGCGGACTTCTGCGCGATCCGGGTTTCCGGGGTCCCGGCAGGCGGCGACTCCGGCGGACCGATCATGACCGCCGCGCCACACGGCAAGGAAGCACTCGTCGGCGTGTTCTGGGGATCCGACCGCGCTCGACTGGTGGACGCGGCCGCGATCTCCCACCAGCTCACCTGGATCCGCTCGGTCATCGCGAAGTAGCAGGCCGTGCGCTTCAGCCTCGAAGCGCTGCCCGCTGGCTACTCGGCGGGTGCGGTCTCGACGTTGTAGCCGCCGGGACCTTCCTGTCCGCAGTAGACGACCCCTTTGCTGCCTTCGGGGTCCGCGGCCTTCGCACAGCTCCAGTTGCCCTGGATGTCGATCACGCGGCGACCCGGGCCCTCGCCGCCGGGCGCCTTGGCGAAGTACTCGTTGAGGACCTTGAAGGCCATGTCACAGCCGGGGTTGCCGTTCTCCGTGCCGATGGCGATCACGTCCACTTTGGGCCCTTCGACCGGCCCGACCTTGCCGCCGAAGAGCTTGCTGCAGTTGACGTCCTCGGCGGGCCCGGCGCCGGCGGGGCCGCTCGGCTCCGGTTCCGGCTCCGGGGGCGGCGTCTTGCCGCCGCTGTGACTCGGCTGGACCGCACTGGTGTGGAACGACAGGCCGTCCTTGTCGCAGCTGATCGACCCGGTGCCCTTCGCCCCGGTGTCCGCCATGCACTTCCAGCCCTTGACCTCGACGTGCCTGCCGGATCCCTCGGATTTGCCCGCTTTCTGGAAGTACTCGGCGATCACGTTGATCGCCTCGGTGCACCCCGCGATGCCCTTCGGGGTCTCCACAGCGACCACGTCGACCTGGTACGGCCCGACTTTGCCGCCGCTGGCACTGCAGTTGACCTCTGTGCTGAGGTTGCTCTCCGGCTGGCCGCCTGCTTGCGTCTCCTGTTTCGGGCTTTGCGGCGGGGTACTCGCCGTCCCCGTGGGGGCACCGCCGCCGCACGCGGACAACAGCGCCCCAGCGGCGACCGCGAGACCCACCGCGAACACCTTCACCGACCCGACACGCATCGCGTTCATCCTCTCGATTCCTACGATCCTGGTACAGGATGAAGCCCGCGAACGCGGCCCGAGAAACCGCCACCCGGGAAATGTGACAAGAACACGCCTCATGCCCGCCGAGCGCCGCTCAACTCGGCGGCGACTTCGACAGCGATCTCGATCGCCCGTGTGGCGAGCGGGGATTGGGTGCGCCCGGCACGCCAGTGCAGGTAGATCTCCCGTACCGGCAGGGCAGGGCACAGCTCGTGCACGCGGAGCTGACGGTCGGATTCGACGTTGGCGCCCCGGATCGCGAGCCACGGCAGCACCGCCGACCCCATCCCGGCACGCACCATCGACAGCAGGGTTTCGTTGATCGCGCTGCGGAACACGACCCGCGGACGGGCGCCGTTGTGCGCGAGTGCCTGTTCCATCAACGGTTGGTCGCAGGTCAACGGCCAGGCCACCATCGGCGCGTCGTCGAGCTGCGCCAGCTGGACCGGACCGTCGGGGAAGGCGTCGTTGCCGCACACCAACAGGTACGGGTCGTCGAGCAGCTTGGCGCTCTCGACGTCGCCGTCGATCCGGCCGTCGTAGAACAGCAGGTCGAGATCACTGATCCGCGGTTGGTCCGGCTCCTCCTCGAACAACCTGATGTCGCAGTCGGGCTGCTCCTCCCGCAACCTGCACACGACAACCGGCAGAATCACGTTCGACACGCTCTGGAACGTGCCGATGTCGATCCGACCGCCACCTGCCTTGAACCGGTCCACCGCGTCGGCGAGTTTCTCCGCCCGTGCCAGCAGATCGCGGCCGTGCTCCAGGACCACGGCCCCGAGCGGCGTGATCCGCACCGGCTTGGGGCCACCCGGCCGGTCGAACACCGGACCGCCGACGGTCCGCTCCAACGCGGCGATCTGTTGGCTCACCGTCGATTGCGTGTAACCGAGCCGAGCGGCGGCTCGCCCGAAGGAGCCCTCGTCGGCGATGGCGGCCATCGCGGCGAGGTGACGCAGTTCGATGTCGGTCACCCCGGGAGGGTACATCGCGATGGGCGATTGAATTGATCGCAAACCATCGCTTTTCGCGATGGACGTTTCGGCTTAGCGTTGCGCCAAGGTCAACGAAGGAGAGCCGACATGACGCACACCGACGAGACGACCCGGCTGAGGTCGGCGCTCTGGCTGCCCCTGTTCGACGATCTCGCAGACCCGAGGACGGTGGCACGGCTGGCCGCCGACGCCGAGTCGGCCGGGTGGGACGGTTGCTTCGTGTGGGACCAGCTGTCCTGGCGGCCGCCCACCCGGCAGATCGCCGACCCGTGGATCACCTTGGCGGCGATGGCCACCACGACCGAACGGCTGCGGCTGGGCCCGATGGTCACTCCGCTCCCCCGCCGCCGTCCGGCCAAGGTCGCCAGGGAGACCGCGACACTGGACCAGCTCAGCGGCGGCAGGCTCGTCCTCGGCGTGGGCATCGGCAGCGACCGGTTCGGCGGTGAGCTGTCCAGGACCGGGGAGCAGCTCGACGACCGGCGGCGCGGCCGGATGCTCGACGAGTCACTGGCGATCCTGACCGCCGCGTGGTCCGGCAAGCCGGTGCGCCACCACGGCGAGCACTACACCGTCGACGACATCGAGTTCCTGCCACACCCGGTGCGGCGAGGCGGTGTGCCGGTGTGGGCGGCCGGGTTCCCCGGCAACGTCAAGCCGATCCGCCGGGCCGCCCGGCTCGACGGCTTCGTCCCGGCCAATCTCCAGCACCCGGACCAGCTCGCCGAGATCGTCGCCACCATCACCGGCCTCCGGCCTGACGCGACAGAGCCGTTCGACATCGCCGTCGGTCTCCCCTACGACATCGACCCGGCACCGTATGCCGCCGCCGGTGCGACCTGGTGGCTGCCGGAGTTCGAGCCTGGCGTATCACTGGACACAGTGCGCGGTGTCCTGCGCAACGGACCTGGGCGTAACTGAAAATGTTCGACTACGACGCTGAACTGATTCGCTACCACCTGCGGCTGCGGGCGGCCGCGGACGTCCAGACCACGGATCGAGTACTCGACATCGGCTGCGGCGCCGGACAGACCACAAGGGACGCGGCCAGATCCGCGCGGTCGGGAAGCGCGCTGGGGGTGGACGTCTCCCGCCCGATGCTGGACCGCGCCCGTGAACTCAGCGAGCGGGAAGGAATCGGCAACGTCCGCTTCGAGGTAGCCGACGCCCAGACCCATCCCTTCCCGACGGACGAGTTCACCTTGGGGCTCAGCCGGTTCGGCACGATGTTCTTCGCCGACCCGGGAGCGGCGTTCACCAACATCGGGCGAGCGTTGCGACCGGGGGCGCGACTGGTTCAACTGGTGTGGCAGGCGTACGACCGCCAGGAGTGGTCCACCGCTGTCCGGCAGGCACTGGCCGACGACAGGTCTTCGTCGCGCGGGCACGGCGCCTTCTCACTGGCGGATCCGACCGTCACCGCCAACGTGCTGGCCAAAGCGGGTTTCACCGATGTCGAGATCGCCGACGTCCGTGAGCCGGTCTACTACGGTCCGGACGCGGCCGGGGCCCGTGACGCCCTGTTCGAGCTGCGGATGGTCCAGGATCTGCTCGCGGACCTGGACGCCACGCAGACGTCTCACGCTGTCGACCGGCTGATGACCATGCTCGACGCCCATGACACCGGTGCGGGCGTGTGGTTCGACTCCGCTGCCTGGCTCGTCACCGCACGTCGTTAGCACGCCCGGTTCAGACGCTGCCCTGGATGGCTTGCAGGAGCGCGGTTGTGGCGGGCGGGTCCGGCGGGTCGCCGTAGGTGACGGCGTAGATCTGCCTCGGGTCGTCGGGCAGTTCGGTGGTGTGGACGTCGGGCTCGCGGTGAGCGCGCAGCGCGAGCCCAGGCAGGGTGGTGACGCCCATGCGTGCGGCAACCAGCGCCTGCATGACGACCATGTCATCGCTGACCAGGTTGATGCGCGGGGTGAAGCCCGACCGCCGGCATACGGTGATCAGCTCGTCCTGGCACCGCGCGCACCCGCCGATCCAGGTGGAGTCGTGGTGGTCGGCGACGGTTTGCCCGGGCTCGTAGGTGAGCAGGTAGATCGGGTCGTCGAGGAGGTGGACCAGCCGGAGCCCGTCCTCCTCGCGCGGGGTGTCGGCGTACCGGAAGATCAACGCGACGTCGATCTCCCCGGCGCGCAGCATGCGCAGCGCCTCGACCGGGTGGACGTCGACGAGTCCCAGTTCGATCCCGGGATGCGCACGGGCGAGCGCGGCTGCGGCCTTCGGGACGACGGTGCTCAGGATCGACTGGAACCCGGCCATCCGGACACGCCCGGCCCGCAACCCGACCCGAGCGGCCAACTCGGTCGCGGCGGCGTCCACCCGGCCGACGATCTCGGCGGCCCGAACGGCAAGCAGCTCCCCTTCCGGGGTGAGCCGGATGCCGCGGCCCACCCGTTGGATCAGCTTCGCGCCGGTGGCCCCTTCCAGTCGCGCGAGATGGTGGCTCACCGCAGGTTGGGTGTAGTGCAGCTCCTTCGCCGCCTCGGTCACCGACCCGTGCCGGGCGACAGCGGCCAGCACCGTGAGCTGGGTCAGGTTCATTCATCAAGAATACTTACAGGACAGCGAAAACCTTGGCATTGGACGTCATGCGGGCGGCGGGGCCACGATGAGGAGAAGCCTGGAAGGAGGAACGCAATGACCACCGCATCCGACACTCGGGCCCGGCCCGGTCTCGCGGAGCTGATCGACCGGATCCGCCAGTGCACCCACCCGAGATCCGACCCGCGCACCACCGCTCGACGGGTCGCCGACGTCCTCGCCGAGCTGAACCCCGGCGCGAACCTGCTCACCGCGGCGGAACGAGAAGGATCGGCCGACGGGTACACCCGCCACACGCTGCACGCCGAATCCAGCTTCTCCATCTCGGCAGTGGTGTGGCGCCCCGGCCAGATCACCGAGATCCACGACCACCTGGTGTGGTGTTCGTTCCTCGTCCTGCAGGGCGCCGAAACGGAGAACATCTTCGACATCGACGGTGACCGGCTGGTCCAGATCGGCCGGAAGCAACGCCCCACCGGCTCGGTCAGCGGCGTCGCGCCACCCGACGACATCCACCAGGTGCACAACACCGGTGACACGGTCGCCATCACGTTGCACGTGTACGGCGCCGACCTCAGCCAGGGAACCAGCGTGCGCCGCACGTACCGGTTACGGTGACGCGCAAGTGAACTTTGATTGCTCAGCCCCGGTCCGTTGCGTGAAGTGACCTGATCTTGCCGCCCGCCGCCAGTAGCGTTGCAGGTGTCGCTGACCGGCAGGAGGAGGACGGGTGACCGACCGAGTCTCGGTGGACGTCGAGCAGCTGCGGCGGTTGAGCCAGGAGTTCCAGACCTCGGCGGACGAACTGGGCGCGCGGATCCGGAGATTCCGGGACCAGGCCGAAAGCACCAACGGCGCCTACGGCGAGACGCCGAACGCCGAAGCAGCCGAACGCGAGTACAGGCAAACCGTTCAGCAGACCCTCGACAAGCTCGAGAAGATGCATCAGGACCTCCTGCGGAGCGCGAGCAGCTTGGCCAAGCAGGCAAAGGACTACGAGGACACCGACGCGGAGAGCGCCAGGATCGTCGCGGCCACGTTCCACCCGGAAATCTGATGTCGCAGAGCGCACTGACCCAAGTCGGCCTCGCGGACCCCGGTGGCAGTCCGGCGACCCTGTACCACAACGCCCAGTGCTGGGCGGACATCTCGGCCTACCTGGACGACCACAGCGCGCGCATCGCCGAACTCACCGCGTCCGGCTTGACCGGCTGGGAAGGTGACGCCGCGAAGGCCTTCGCCGCGCGCGGGATGTCCTTGGCGCAGAACGCTGCCGCGGCTTCGGCCAACACCGCCGCGGTGGCGGCCCAACAGCAGCAACACGCGCAAACCCACGAGATGGTCAAGCAGATCATCATCGAACTGAGCATCCAGATCGCTGCCATGCTGGCGTTCTACGCGGCAGCGGCGCTCTTCCCCCCGCTGCTCGCCTGGGCGCAGGCGTGGCTGGCCTACCTGATCGCCACCGGTGCCCGGGTGCTGCGACTGCTCGCCCAGGCGCTCAACGCGTTGGTGCGCTTCCTGGTCCAGGCCAGGGCGTGGGTCAACAACTTCGCCGAACTGACGTGGAATACCTCGCGGTTCAGCGTGGGCTACGGCCGGATGGTGACCGAAGGGGTCCGCGACGTCGCGATCGACCTGACCGCCAACTTGGTGGCGGCGGGCATCCAGCACAAGAAGATCGACCCGGCGCAGCTGTTCATCAGTGCCGCGGTCAGCGGTGGCATCGGCGGTGTGGTCGGCGGGCTGGAGAAGACGGGCGTCAAGAAGGCTGTCGACAACGCGGGCAACGTCAGGCGTGGCGCGGACGGCCTGCCCGAGTTCGTCCCGTTGGGCAAGCAAGCGCAGAACTTCGTGAAGAAGATCGGCTCACAGCCCAGGCCACGGCCCGACGCTCCCCCGCTCTCGCACGCGGACGGCTTGCTCACCAACACCAGGAACGCACACGACAATGCGCGGAACCTCGGTCTCAGGGGCGCACCCGGCGAGAACCACCGGCTCGCCGACGACCTCGCCACCACACGAAACCGCTACGACACCGCGTTGACCAGGCAGGCTGAGGCGAACGAGAACGTCCGCAGGCTCGGTGACGACGTGTGGGCGCGCGAGCAAACCGTGCGGGCCTACCGGAACGCGGCGGACCAGGCCGACCTCCGGGTACGGTCGGCAGACACCAAGGTGGTCCTGTACCGGTCCTCCGGAAACCCGGCCTGGGTGGACGAAAGCATCCGCGAACTCGCGGACGCGCGCGCGGAACTCACCGCAGCGACCCAGGGCCTGCGCACGGCCGAGAACTCCCTGACCACGTCGCGGCGGAATCTCACTGACGCACAACGCAACGCCGCCCGCGCGAACGACGAAGTCACCGCGGCCGAGGACGCACACCGGCTCGCGAGGGACCGGGCGAACGCGTGGATCAGGCACGACGCCGCCCGTGACGCCGCGCGGGTGCAGACCACGTTCGGCGAGCAGTTCCAGTTCGTCCGGCGGAACAACGAGTGGCGTGACTCGTTCGGCGGGCCCAAGGTGTGGCAGGAGATCGTCTTCTACGACATCCCCAAGGACGCGATCAAGGGCGCCGCGAACGGCGCGGCCAAGTCGGCCGTCGAGGTCGCCAGGGGCAACGGCACCAGCGGCGACATCTGGAAGGACGCACTGCTCGGGGGTGCGACGGGCGCGGTACGCGGCGGCGTGAACTCGTTGGGCAACAACAGGGCCTTCCCCGCCGGGGGCCTGGAAGAGACACTGTGGAAGACCGGCAGCAAGACCATGGACGACTACATCCGCCGCAAGATCAAGGACGCCACGTACGGAGCGCCCTGATCCTGCCCCTGGATCTTGCACTGTGGACAGTCCGCCTGCCCCAGGTGTGGCAGGGGGTGTCCCGGCGAGGCAGGATGACGCGGTGAGCGAGCCATCCTTCACCCTCGTCCAGCTCCGGTACTTCGAGGCGGCGGCACGGCACCTCAGCATGACCGCCGCCGCCAGGGAGCTGGTGGTGTCGCAGTCGGCCGTCTCCACCGCGATCGCCCAGCTCGAACGAGAGCTCGGCGTGCAACTGCTGCTGCGCCACCATGCTCGTGGGCTCAGCCTCACCACTGTGGGTCAGGCGTTCCACCAGCGTGTCCTGGACTTCCTCGCACACGGCGCCGAACTCGTCGAGGCGGCAAGGCACGCGGGCGCCGGGCTGGTCGGGCCGCTGGCGGTCGGGTGCTTCGCCACGCTCGCGCCGTTCCGGTTGCCGGGCCTGTTGGCCGAGTTCGAACGCAGGCATCCGAAGGTCGTCGTGGCGGTGCGTGAAGGCGAGCACTCGGCGCTCAAGGCGGCGCTGCGGTCCGGGGAATGCGAGGTCGCCCTCCTCTACGGCTACGACCTCGACGACGACATCGACCGCGTGGTCGTCGACACCGCGCCGCCGTACGCCCTGGTCGCCGCCGACCACCGGCTCGCTGCCCGGGAGACAGTGTCGCTGGCCGAGTTGGCCGACGAGCCGATGGTGCTGCTCGACCTGCCGCACAGCCGCGAGTACCTGCAGTCGGTGCTGCTCGACGCCGGTGTCGTGCCCGTGATCCGGCACCGCACGACCGGATACGAGACCGTCCGCGCCCTCGTCGCGCACGGACACGGCTTCGCGCTGCTCAACCAACGCCCGCCAGTTGATATGACGTACGCAGGCGCTCGGGCGGTTCCCCTCGCGTTGACCGACGACGTCGCGGCGCTGGAGATCGTCGTGGCGTGGATGCGCGGGGTCCGCGTGACCCGGCGCGCGCAGGAGTTCCGCGAGCTGTGTCGTCGCCTTTATGCGCACTGACCTGGTTAGATCTGTTCTGTTGATGCATTAGCCCGAAAACATCTGTTGGACGGATCAAAGCGGCCTGCGTCACGCTGACGCGATGACCGTTCACAAGCGTGTCCGGCCGTTCAACACGCGCGACACGTACCCGGAGCAGAACCTCGACAACGACTTGTGCCAGGCCGTTGTCGCGGGCAACACCGTGTACGTCCGCGGCCAGATCGGCCAGGACCTGGACACCAGCGAATCCGTCGGGATCGGGGACGCCGCCGCCCAGGCCGAGCAGGCCATGGCGAACATCAAAATGCTGCTCGAAGAAGCGGGCAGCCGGATGGAACACCTGGTCAAGCTGACGATCTACCTGGTCGACCCGCGCTACCGGGAACCGGTGTACCGCACCGTCGGCAAGTGGACGAAAGGCGTGCACCCGATCTCGACCGGCCTCGTCGTGTCCGGCCTTGCCCGCCCGGAGTGGCTGTGCGAGATCGACGCGATCGCCGTGATCCCGCAGGAGGAGAGCCGATGACCTTCTCGCTCGTGGCCCGGGACGGGAACCGGTTCGGCATCGCGGCCAGTTCGTCGAGCCCGGCGGTCGCGGCGAGGGTGGCGCACCTGCGCCCCGGGGTCGGCGCGGCCGCGTCCCAGAACATCACCGACCCGCGACTGGGCACCGCTCTGCTCGACCGGCTCGCGGCGCACGGCGACGCGGAACGCGCACTGTCCGAAGTGGTCAAGACGGGCGAGAGCATCGAGTACCGGCAGCTGACCGTGCTCGGCCGGACCGGCGCGGGCTTCGCCTACAGCGGCGGCCACACGCTCGGCACCCACGCCACCGCGACCGGGGACGGCGTGGTCGCGGCGGGCAACATGCTCGCGGGCGACCACATCCCCCAGGTCATCGTCGACGCGTTCACCTCGGCGACCGGCGAACTGGAGCAACGGCTCGTCACCGCTCTCCAGGCCGCTGTCGAGGCAGGCGGCGAAGAAGGGCCCGTGCACTCCGCCGGGCTGGTCGTGGTCGCCGACGTCGAGTGGCGCGTCACCGATCTGCGGGTCGACTGGGCCGACGACCCGATCGACCGGCTGGCCGACCTCCTCGACGTCTGGCTGCCCCAGCGTGACGACTACGTGCGCCGCGGCCTCGACCCCGCCACCGCCCCGTCCTACGGCGTCCCCGGGGATTCCCGATGACGACGCCGAAAGCCGCCGCCCGCGCCCGGGTCGACCAGCACGCCGACGAGCTGGTCCGGCTCTCCGAGCGGCTGCACGCCGACCCCGAGACGGCATGGGAGGAACACCGTGCCGCGGCCGCGGTTCCCGAACTGCTCGACCGCGCCGGATTCCAGGTGACCTCGCGCTACCTGGGCCTGGACACCGCGTTCCACGCCCGCTACGGCAGCGGCCCGTTGCGCATCGCGTTGTGCGCCGAGTACGACGCCCTCCCCGGATTGGGCCACGCCTGCGGGCACAACATCATCGCGGCGAGCTCGATCGGAGCCGCGCTCGGCCTCGCCGCCGTCGCCGACGACATCGGCGTCACCGTCGAGGTCTACGGCACCCCGGCCGAGGAAGGCGGTGGCGGCAAGATCGAACTGCTCGACCGCGGCGCGTTCGCGGGCGTGGACCTGGCGATGATGGTCCACCCCGCGCCGGTCGACGTCGCCGAGGCCAAGCCGTTCGCGGTGAGCCACTCGAAGATCTCCTACACCGGGAAATCCGCGCACGCCGCCGCCTACCCGGAGGCCGGGATCAACGCCGCTGACGCGTTCACCGTCGCCCAGGTCGCGATCGGCCTGCTGCGGCAACAACTGCCCGCCTCGGCCCGCGTGCACGGCATCGTCACGCACGCAGGGGACGCGCCGAACGCCATCCCCGAACACGCCTCCGGCCGCTGGTACGTCCGGGCCGAGACGCTGGCCGAGCTCGCCCGGCTGGAACCTCGTGTGATGCGGGCGTTCGAGGCCGGTGCCCTGGCGACCGGTTGCGAGCTGACCGTGGAACCGGAAAGCAAGCCCTACGCCGAGTTCCGCGCCGACGAGTCCACTTTGGCCGCCTACCGGGCGAACGCGGCGGAGCTCGGCAGGGAGTTCGCCGACGGCGGCACCGCCGCGCGGATGAACCGGGCCTCCACCGACATGGGCAACGTCTCGCAGGTCGTCCCGGCGATCCACCCGTACATAGGTGTGGGCTCGCTGCCCGCCATCAACCACCAGCGCGAGTTCGCGGCGGCCTGCGTCGGCGGCGTCGCGGAGCGAGCACTGCTCGACGGCGCGATTGCGCTCGCGTGGACCGGAGTGGACCGCGCGAACCGGTTCAAGGAGGCGCCTTGACGGCACATTCCGCACCTCTGACCGAGGAGGTGCCCGAGGCCACGATCGATCCCGCGATCCTGCGGCGCAGCATCGCGGCAGGCGCAGTCGGTGTCTTCGTGCACTGGTTCGACTGGGCCGCCTACGCGTACCTGGCGAGCACGATCGCCACGGTCTTCTTCCCGTCCGGTGACCGCACCGCCGGGCTGCTCGCGGTCTTCGGCGTGTTCGCGGTGTCCTTCGGCATCCGCCCGGTCGGCGCGCTCGTGTTCGGCCCGCTCGGTGACCGGATCGGCCGCAAGCGGACCCTCTCGATCGTCATCTTCGTGATGTCGGGCGCCACGTTGGTCATCGGCCTGCTGCCGGGTTACTCGACGATCGGGATCGCCGCACCGATCCTCCTGGTGGCACTGCGGTTGGCGCAGGGGTTCGCGGCGGGCGGGGAGTTCGGCAGCGCGGCCAGCTTCCTCGCCGAGTACGCACCGCGCCGCCGCCGCGGCTTCGGTGTCAGCTGGCTGGAAGTCGGCTCGCTGCTCGGTTTCCTCGCCGGGTCGTTCGTGTTCTTCCTGCTGTCGGTGGGGTTGACGGGTGACCAGCTGTCGGCGTGGGGCTGGCGGATCCCGTTCCTCGTCGCCGCGCCGTTGGGGATCATCGGCTTCGTCATCCGCAACAAGATCGAAGACACCCCCGAGTACCGCACGCTCGAAGCCACCGGCAACATCCCGCGCAGCCCGACCAAAGAGCTGTTCCGCAACAACTGGAAGCAGTTGCTGCAGGCGGCGGGCCTGATGACGATGATGCACGTGCCGTTCTACGCGGTGCTGACCTACCTCGTCACCTACCAGACCGACTACCTCGGCCACTCCGCGGGCGACGCGGCGCTGCTGTCCACTGTGATCTCACTGGTGGGTCTCGTCCTCGTGCCCGCGTTCGGCCGGCTCTCCGACCGGGTCGGCAGGCGCCCGGTCCTCATCAGTGCGGGCTTCGCGCTGCTGGTCCTCGCGACCCCGGCGTTCCTGCTGATGCGCACCGGTATCGCGGGCACCTGGGTTGCGGCGCTCGGCCTCGGGGTCGTCCTCGCGGCCATCCTCGGCACCTACGCGGTGTGGTCGGCCGAGATCTTCCCGACCCGCACCCGCCAGGGTGGCCTGTCGATCGCGTACAACACCACGGCCGCGCTGTTCGCCGGAACCGTCCCGTACCTGATGACGATGCTGATCTCCGCGACCGGGAGCACCCTCGTCCCCGGCCCGTACCTGATGGTCGCGGCCGTGATCGGCCTCGTCGCGGCGTTCTCGCTGCGCGAAACCGTCGGTGATCCGCTGTTGCGGGCGGAGGACATCCGGAAGTGAAGGCCGACAACACCATCGAACGGAGGTCTGCGATGTCGGGCCAAGAAGTCGAAGCCCTTGTCGTGGGCGGGGGCCAGGCCGGGCTGGCGATGAGCGAGCACCTGAGCGACTGCGGCGTGCCGCACCTCGTCCTGGAACGGCACCGGATCGCCGAGCGCTGGCGTTCGGAGCGGTGGGACTCGCTGGTCGCGAACGGACCCGCCTGGCACGACCGCTTTCCCGGGATGGAGTTCGCCGACCTGGCGCCGGACGCCTTCGCGTCGAAGGAGCAGATCGCGGACTACTTCGAGGCCTACGCGGCGAAGATCGCCGCGCCGATCCGGACCGGTGTCGAGGTGACGTCCGTCCGGCGGCACGTGGGCAGGCCCGGCTTCCGGGCAGAGACCTCGGACGGACCTGTCGACGCGCGCTTCGTGGTCGCCGCGACGGGACCGTTCCAGCGACCGGTGATACCGCCGATCGTCCCGGACGGCGCAGGTCCGTTTCAGCTGCACTCCAGCGCCTACCGAAACCCGGGGCAGCTGCCCGCCGGAGCCGTGCTCGTCGTCGGAGCCGGATCGTCCGGGGTGCAGATCGCCGAAGAGCTCCGCCGATCAGGGCGCCGCGTGTACCTCTCCGTCGGCCCCCACGAACGGCCGCCGCGCAGCTACCGCGGTCGCGACTTCTGCTGGTGGCTCGGCGTCCTCGGCAAGTGGGACGCCGAAACCCCGCCGCAGGGCGCCGAACACGTCACCATCGCGGTCAGCGGCGCACGCGGCGGCCACACCGTGGACTTCCGCGCCCTCGCCGCCCTCGGCATCGACCTCGTCGGCCTGACCGGCTCGTACGACAACGGCACCATCCGCTTCGCACCGGACCTGGGCACCAACATCGCCAACGGCGACGCGAACTACCTGGCGCTGCTGGACGAAGCCGACGCGTACGTCGCACGAAACGGCCTGAACCTCCCCGAGGAACCGGATGCCCGCGCACTCGGCGCCGATCCGGCCTGTGTGACCGATCCCCTCCTCGAACTCGATCTCGCCGCCGCCGACGTCACCTCGATCGTGTGGGCGACGGGCTTCGCCACCGACTACAGCTGGCTGCGGGTCGACGCCTTCGACGACAACGGCAAACCCCGGCACCGGCGCGGCGTGTCGGCCGAGCCCGGCGTCTACTTCCTTGGCCTGCCTTGGCTGGCGCGGCGTGGATCGAGCTTCATCTGGGGCGTGTGGCACGACGCGAAGTTCGTGGCGGACCACATCATGACCCAGCTCGCCTACTCACATCGTTACTAGGCAGGTAACTCGCGACGCGAAGCACCCATCTGCGCTGGCTTGCGCAGATGGGTGGTGGGCGTGCATACGCCGCGCTGCGCGGCTACGTGATGCCGGATCATTCCGGTAGTAGCGCACGCCAGTTCAGGGCAAGGTCACTGCTCTCGTTCTCGTGTCAGTCTTTCACGGTCCAGTGCTGCCCGGGGTGCGCCGAGTTGCAGTGCTCGGTGTAGACGCTCGAACTGTGCCCGTAATCATTGGCCAGACAATAATTCGAGTCGAGGGTCAGGGCAATCCGATCACCGTTCACGGTCCAGTGCTGCCCGGGTTTGGCCGAGTTGCAGCGCTCGACATAGACCGCCCCACTGCTCCCATAGTCATTCGCCAGGCACCAGGCCGGATCCAGGGCCAGGGCGATCCGATCGCCTTCAACTGTCCAGTGCTGCCCAGGTTTCGCCGAGTTGCAGTGCTCGGTGTAGACGCTCGAACTGTGCCCGTAATCATTGGCCAGACAATAATTCGGGTCGAGGGTCAGGGAAATCGAACTGTCACTGGCTCTGGTGTCAGCCTGCGCGCTCGCTGCTGCTGCCGCCACCGACAGCGATGCCGACGCCGTCAGTGCGAGAGCGGCGGAAACGAGGATCTTGCGAAGCACGGTTGCCACGACGAAACCCTTTCGTGATTGCGGATCCGCACTGGCCAAGATGTGACTACTGGCCCAGCCAGCGCTCTTGGTCAACAATCCCCATGGAACCACCTCTCCGGGTTCGGCCCCATACCCAAGACCCGAGTTGACTATAACGAGCTACGTTCATGACCGATCCGGGCAAAGCACGACGTTCGCATAACCGGCTGTCATCTCTCGACGCCGGTGACATCATGCGGAGCCGCTACGGCACTGGAAAGACCGCGACGGGGCCGTTGTGGCTCGAGGCCCAGGCCAGAGTGGTTCGAAGGCAGCGAGCAGTCCTGGCCGGGGCCGGTCTCAGTGGTGCACGATCGTGACCACCAACCGGTCGATGCCATGTACGCAGAGGTTTTTTCATGCAGCGTTCGACATGCGACCACACGTGCTCGGCGAAATCGGAACGCGGGAGCGCGCACTCGACCTCCTTGACCTCTTTTTGTCCCGCGCGATCTGTCGGATCCGAAGTATGACGAGATCCGCCTGCAGCCGGGTTCTGGACAGCTGCCGGGTTCAGTCCACCGCGGCGGGCAGCTCGGTGAACACACCGTTGCCGTCGTTGGTGAAAAGCCTGACGATGAGGCTGCTCCCGCGGCGTTCGATCACTCCGACATCCGGCACACCGTCGTGGTTGAAGTCGCCGACGTAGACCTCCCGGCCGACGTAGTCCGACGAACTGATCAACACCGCAGGCGGGGATCCGTCACCGAAGTAGACCTCGACGAAACTGCCCTTCCGCACGCAGAGACGGGAAAGCACCATGTCGTTGTTGCCGATCCCCTTGAAGTCGGCGAAGGCGTGCGACGGAACGGGAACGTAGCTGCAGGCGTTGACCGGCCCAGGGCGCAGGACTTCGTCCCTGCTGTTGAGGAAGGACGCGATCCTGGGCGACTGGTCGCTGGAGGCCCAGATGTCCTGCAGCCCGTCACCGTTGAAGTCGACGGTCCGGATGGTACTGGGGAAGGCGATTCCGTCGTACTGGCGGAGCAACGCGAAGTCGCGCACCAGGAACATGCTTCCCTTGGTGTCGGGGAAGTCGAAGCCGGTCAGGACGAGGTCGATCTCACCCTTCCCGCCGATGTCGATGGCGACACCCATGTCGGGGCAGTACGGCGCACGGGTGTACGGCGACCGGCAGCTGTAGCTCAGCGGCGGTTCGTAGGTGCCGTCCGATCCCCGGTACTCGACCGTGAACGTGCAGATCGGATTGTTGCCGACCGGGCCGAGCACGACCCGGTCGGCGAGACTGTCGCCGTTGAAGTCGCCGTGGATCGGCTGCCCCCTGTTGCCGGCCAGTGCGTGCCCCGGCCAGACCAGTGGTACAGCGAGCAACAGGCCGAACAAGGCCACCAGTCGTGATCGCACGAGTCCTCCCCTGTTCCGTGTCGTCGACGGCAGTCCGGTGGCACGCCGATCAGGGCACTGTCCACCGGAACGCACGCGACGTGTCGCGCTTGAGTGTGTTGCCGACCACCACACCGGCGTTGTTCAGCGCGGTGGCCTTGGCAGGCAGGTCACCGGGTGTCGGCAGTCCGATGAGGACACCGGCACGCCAGTGGAACGGACGCGGCTGACCGTTGACCGTCTGCCAGCCGACGACTTCGCCGCGGTCGTTCACCGCGACCGCTTCGCTCTCACCGGATGTACCGAGATCGACCAGGTCGCCCGCGCGCCACAGCGTCGCCTTGCGCACGCCGGCGTCAAGTCGCCAGCCGACGACGTCACCGTTCTCGTTGATGGCACGGGTGTTGTCGGCGACAGCAGCCGTGCCACCGGGCAGAACCGTTGGCTGGTCGTTGGTCCACCTGACCGCCCGCGAGTTCCCGCCGGTGTGCCAGGTGGCGGCGATGGCGTTGGTTTCGTTGACGGCCGCGACCGTGTAAGTGCCTGTCGGCCCTGCTTCTGACAGGCGGCTGCACCGGGTCGCGGTGCAGCGGAACACGAAGGCCGCACTGCCGTCACGTGGGTGCCGGGACCCCGCAGTGGCGCCGTTGCCGCTCGTGGTTTGGTGATGGACGTACTGACCTTGCGGCGAAAGGGGAACGTCGGCGAACGCACCCTGCCGCCAGGCTCCCGCGTGGTCGTTGGAGTACGACTCGGAATCACCCGTTCTGTCGTAGGCCAACGGGATCACGCCGGTGTCACTGAGATCGCGGACCGTCATCAGACCCGCGCCGCGCTGCGGCGGCGTGCGGTCGACCGCCTGGCCGTTCTCCCAGACACTGACGGACGTGACCTGCGCGCCACCCTGCTTGGTGACGAGTGAGAACACCACGTCCCCACGCGCGTTGATGCCCGTCGCGTGCCCGTCTCCCAGAACCGTGGGAGTCGTCCCGTCCCAGCTGGCGGCACGAAGCGTACCCGGGTACGGGAATTGCGTCGGCGGCTTCCACCCGGATCCCGCGGCCCGCCCCGATTCGTTGAGCACCGAAACCACAGCGGCGGTCATACCGGACGGCGGTGGCAACTCCTCGAACCCGACAGCGGCAGTGACAGTCCCAGTGACAGTCGCAGTGGCTGGCGTCGTTACGAGGACAACCATCGCGGCCGCGGCCAGCCCGGACAACAATCGCATCCTGACGCCCCCTCATTTCACTGGTCGGCGACGACTCGACCACCTACCGTAACCAGATCCCGCCGCGCCCGGTCCCGCCAAGCGGCGCAAGCGCCGACGAGCCATCCGGCTCACTGTGCGCGTGCCGCCCGGAATGCTCCCGTTGGCGAAAACATGTCTACTTCGGACTCGATAGTTCGCGGGCGGTCCGGGTACCTGCGGGTGGATGATCGCGAGGGTCCCGACACGTAAGGAGATGTTTGTGCGGACAACGTGGGGAAAGGGGGCTTTGGCCGTCTCTGTGCTGGCAGCAGCCACAGCGGTGACCGGCCCGGTATCCTGCCGAACCCGAAGAAGTTGTCCACACCGAACGCGGACCGGGGTTACTGCCATCCGCTGCACTGCACCGACTACGGCCCGATGCGCGGCGGACTGCGGCTGGACATGAAGCGGGACGACGGCACGTGGGGCGGGTGCACCAGCGCTTTCAACCTGCGGTCCACCGGAGGCGGATTCCCGGGCAAGGGCTGGGTTCTGACAGCGGGCCACTGCATGCGGACCAAGACCAACAACACTCCGACTCAGCACAACGGCAACAACGTGTTGATGCAGCACGGCATCGAGAAGAGCTCCTATCCGTACGACTACGCCGCGCTGCCGTACGTGGACGACGCGGCGGCCACCAAGTGGCTGGAGGGGCAGACTGGTCGTAACCGTGTGCTGAAGTACTGCCGTAACAGCGGTATGGACAACGACGCCGACAACCCGTGTGGTGAGCGGATCAAGTCACAGGACGAGCTCATCACCGGCACGCACACTCTCGCCGAGATCAAGGCCGGATGGATCGTCTGTGCGACCGGGTCGGCGTCGAGCGCGGTCAACTACCCCGAGTCGGTCGACAGTGGTGCGGGCGCGGGTTACCTCGTCGGCACCCGTTGCGGTCGCGTGCTGTCCACTGACGTGGGCATCAACACCGACCTGTGCGCCCGTCCCGGTGACAGCGGCGGCCCGTTGTACAGCCAGGCCGACCACACGGCGCTGGGCATCCTGATCGGCAACCAGCAGAGCCGCTCCGGGCCGTGCCAGGCGGGCGAACTGAACAACTACGCGCCGATCGACACCATCACCACCGACCTCAGTGCCCGCGTCGCGAGCAAGGGGTCGAAGTTCGCGGTGATCACCACGCCGAACGGCTGATTCCCACCTGCCCGCGGGGTCCTTCGCGACCCCGCGGGCCGCATCTCGCCGACAGGTTGCCTCCCCCGGACGAGGATCACCCGGTGCACTATTTAACTAGTGAAAGGTGCTACCTTGGCCGCCGTCGATGACGGAGAGGACGGCCATGAACGCGCGAAGGCAGCCTGAACAGGCGCTTCCGGTGACTGCCCGAGATCTGGGCAAGAAGTACCGCAGGGGTTGGGCACTGCGGGAGACGGCACTGGTGATCCCGGACAACCGGGTCGTTGCCCTCGTCGGCCCGAACGGCGCGGGCAAGAGCACGCTGATGGGGCTGATCACCGGCTTGCTGCGCCCGACGACCGGGGAGATCACCGTCTTCGGTGACCACCCGACAGGCAAGGGGTTGCACCCCGCGGTGGCCTACCTGGCCCAGCAGAAACCGCTGTACCAGCAGTTCACCGTGACCGAGACGATGACGTTCGGCGCGCGGACCAACCCGACCTGGGACCAGCGCTACGCCGAACACCTGATCGAGCAGGCGGCGGTGCCGATGGACGCGAAGGTGGGCACCCTGTCAGGCGGTCAACGCACTCGCGTCGCCCTGGCCTTGGCGTTGGGCAAGCGCCCGCGCCTGCTGCTGCTCGACGAGCCGCTGGCAGATCTGGACCCGCTGGCCCGCGAGACCGTGCTGCGCACGCTGATCGCCGAGGCGAGGACACAGGGCATCACCGTGGTGCTGTCCTCCCACGTGTTGGCGGAGCTGGAAGGCGTGTGCGACCACCTCGTCCTGCTCCACAGTGGACGAGTTCTGCTCGCCGGTGACGTCGACCAGATCGGCGCCGACCGCGTACCGCTCGGTCAACTGGTCCTCGACCGCATGCGCGAAGCAGCAGCCCAGGATCAAGCAACACGAGGAGCAGCGGCATGATGTGGGTCTCGTGGCGGCGGCAACGCGCGCAACTGATCACTCTGCTCGGAATGCTGGTCGTCGGCGCGGGCGTCATCGCCCTGCTGCGGTCCACCATGATCGACGCGATCACCTCGTCGCAGCTCGCCCGATGCGTGACGCAGGCCCTCCAGGACTGCACCGCGCCCGACGGGGCGGCGAAAGCCTTCCAGGAGGCGTGGACGACCCGGCTCAACATCGGGCAGGCCGTGATCCTCGGCCTGCCCGCCCTGATCGGCGTCTTCATCGGGGCTCCCCTCTTCGCCAGGGAACTGGAACAGGGCACGCACGTGCTGGCCTTCACCCAGTCGGTGCGCCGCACCCGGTGGATGGTCAGCAAGCTGGTGGTCGCGCTGGTGCCCTCGTTGATCGTGCTGATCGGGCTCCAGTACCTGGTCTCGTGGTGGCTGTCCGCCGCGGGCACGCTGGGTCCGCGCAAGAACGGTTCGTTCACCGCGCTGAACTTCGGTATCGAGCACGTCTCACCGGTCGGCTACGCGCTGTTCGCCTTCGCGCTCGGCGCCTTCCTCGGTGTGGTGTCCCGTCGCACCCTGGCGGCGATGACGGCCGGGCTCGGCGCGTTCGTCGTCGCGCGATTCGCCCTGTCCGGCCTCGTGGACCGATTGGTTCCCGCCCAGCGTTTGGAGGTGTCACCCGCGACGAACGTGAACGTGTACCACGACGGCAGCCTGGTGCTGGAGACGGGCTATCTCGACGCCGCCGGACAACTGGTCTCCAAAGAGAAGGCAGGCGCCTTGCTGCAAGCCTGCAAGTCGACGTCCGAGGGGACGCCGAACTCGCAGGAGGGGTTCCTGGCGTGCTTGCCTCAGTCCGGCCTCAGCAAGTGGTACGCGTCCTTCATCCCGAAAAGCCAGGCATGGCAGCTGCACCTGGTCGACCTGGCGATCTTCGGGGGACTCGCGCTGCTGCTGCTGGCGGGTACCGCCTGGGTGCTTCGGCGGCAGAGCTGAGCGTGGTGGGGCCCTTGAGCGGCGGGAACGCATATGCTGACCGGTGTGATCGAGTTCCGGATCGACCGGCGCTCCGGGGTCTCCACCTACATGCAGATCATCCAGCAGGCCAAACAGGCCATGCGACTGGGACTGCTGCACCCCGGGGACCGGCTGCCCTCAGCGCGGGAGGTGGTGGAGGCGACGGCCGTCAACCCCAACACCGTGCTCAAGGCCTACCGCGAGCTGGAACGGGAAGGACTGGTGGAAGCCCGCCGTGGCCTGGGCACCTTCGTGACCAAGTCGCTGTCCTCCGCGGCCACCGCGGGCGATGACGCGCCGCTGCGGCAGGAGCTGTCAGGCTGGATGGGCCGTGCCCGGCGGGGCGGCCTCGTCGTCGAGGACGTCGACGCGCTGTACTCCGCAGTCCGTGATGAGCACTACCCTGCCGAGGAACAAGCATGACAGCCATGACCGCCACCGCCGTGGGCAAGCGGTACCGCACCCGATGGGCAGTCCGCGACTGCAGTTTCGCCGTGCCCGAAGGCAAGGTCGTCGCCCTGGTCGGCCCGAACGGCGCGGGCAAGAGCACCCTGCTGCGCATGGCCGCCGGCCTCGTCCGCCCGACGACCGGCGAACTGAGGACCTTCGGCACTCCCGTCGACGGCCGCATCCACCCGGACGTCTCGTTCCTGGCGCAGAACCGTTCGCTCTACCGCGACCTCACAGTGCGCGAGCTGACACGTGCCGTCGGGGCGATGAACGACCGCTGGTCCACCGACCGGGTCGAGGAGGTGCTCGGACTGCTGGCGGGCGTGGACCACGACGCGAAGGTGGGCACCTTGTCCGCGGGCGCCCGGACCCAGGTGGCCATCGCGCTGGCGCTGGGACGGCTTCCCCGGCTGCTGCTCCTGGACGAGCCACTGTCCGATCTGGACCCGTTGGCGCGCGACGAGACGCTGCGGGTCATCATGACCGATGTCGCCGACCACGGCACCACGGTGGTGATGTCCTCGCACCTGCTCAGCGACCTGCGCGAAGTGTGCGATCACATCCTGTTGATCGACGACGGCCGGGTCCAGGTCGACGGCGACATCGAGGAAGTCCTCGCGGAGCACCGGGTCCTGGTCGGCCCGGTCGCGGACGAGTCCGCTGTGGCGGGAACGCTGATCAGCGCGACCCGCACCGAACGCCAGTCCACCCTGTTGCTGCGGAAGGCCGAGCCCACACCGGCGGGGTGGGCCGACACCGAACCCGACCTGGAGTCCCTGGTGATGGGCTACCTGCGTGCGTCACGCGATCGGCGATCACCGGCCCGACGCCGATAGCCACCCCCCGCTTGGCAACCAATGTGGCATTCGTTGCGTCCGCGTACGCCGTGGGACATCCCCGGCGCACGTGTTCGGTCAGAGCACTAATGACCAGTGTGGACGTAGGCAGCCCATTGGATGGGTTGTCTGGGATGGTTGTCGCGGTAGCGACGGACCGCGTGGTGGAGGGCTTCGGCCGCGAGATGGGTTCGCGGCGGCACGGTGTGCTCTTGGGTCAGGTAGTCGTAGACGTGGCGGGCGATCGTAATGGCGTTCCGGTCGTTGATGGGCCACAGAGTTCCGATGACAGAGCTGTACCCGGCGAGGTGGAACGCGGCGGTGAGGTGGACGGCTTCGTCGGCGTGTTGCAGGTTCGTACCGGTGGTACTGCATACGGAGAGGTAGGCGAGGCGAGTACGGGTGAGCCGGAGCCCCGCGATGTCCGTGACCGTCAACGGATGTGTCCGGTGGTCGTGCAGCAGCAGCCTGCTTGAACTGGGGTCGTCCCAGTCGGTCAATCCATGGCACGCGAAGTGCGCGACCTCGTAGCCGGGGAGGGCTGTGAGGATCATGTCGCGGTCTGTTTCCACACCAGGCGGGGGAAGCGTTGTCACGGTGGCGACTTTCACTGCGAGTTCGTTCGCTTCCTCGGCGGCTCCGGGCAGGTGTGGTACTCGGGTGTCGAGCGTGTCGGCTATCAGCAGTCCTCTGGTCTGCCGCGGTTGGGATCGCCGCCGCGTTCGTAGGCGTGCATCGCGTTGACCGCCGCGTCGCGTTTGTCAGTCACGTCGAACTCCTCGGTCACCAGCACTGACGCTCAATTCGCCACGTACATCTCAGCTTTCAGAATCGTCCGCGTCGGCACCGTGCGACCCCGATGCATCTTGATCAGCAGGTCCACGACACAGCCCGCCAGGCGGTGGGTGTCCTGAACGACAGTGGCGCGCAGCGGACTACCGGTGGTGTCGATCAACGCTTTCGCTTCCAGAACTCCATCGATTCCCACCACGACAGTGTTCCGGGTGACCGAGGAGGGCGTCGACAGCGCGTCGACGGCCCCCAAGGCCATCTCGTCGTTGGTGCAGAAGATCGCGTCGAGACACTCGTGAGGATCCATTTGCCGGACGTGAGCGCGTACAGCGTCGCATGCGCGAGAACGCACGAAACCGCACCGGTCTTCGGTCGTGATCATCACATCCGGCAATTCGCGGCGCAGGATCTTCTCGCACCGTTCCTGCCGGGTGCTGTGTTCCAGACTGGCGACGATGAGGACGCGTGGCTGTCGCTTCCCGCGAAGGTGCCTGGCCAGCCACTGACCGGCCTGCTCACCGAGTTCACCGGTGTCGTATCCGATGTACGCGCTGTTGGGCGGGTAGTCGGCCACCTTGTCGAACGGTTCGATATCGGTGAAGACCACCGGTAATCGTGATCCGCGGCAGAACGTCACCAGGTCGTCACGTAACCGGTGCACCTCACCGGCGAAGATGATCCCACCGACGTACTCACGCCGCCTGTCCAGGAGTCTGCCCAGGTGGTGGGACTGCGCACTGGCGTCATAGTCCCGGTCAGGCACCTTGAGCACGAGGTCGATTCCCTCGCTGTCCAGCGCGCTCTGCGCACGCAGAACGAAATCCGCGACGTAGTACTTCTGACCGAAGGCCGACGTGATCAGAAATGCCCTTCTCGAACGATTTCGCGTACGACGGATCAGCATCATCGCACCGAACGAAAATGCCGCGACACCGCCTGAGGCCATCGCGAACCACATCAGAACAGCACCTGTTGGGAATGCCCTCACGATGACGGCCAGTATGAGTCCGCTTGCCACCGACGTCACTATCGCGAACCGTACCGGCATTTGATCTCGATCGAGCCAGGCCATCGAAGTTCCCTCCGCACGAACCGTCATGCACGCCATCGTCCCGCAATATCAACTCTTCCCGATGACGGGTTGGAGCCCGCGGGACGACAGCACAACGGACTGCACCCCACGCGATTTCTCTCGCGCGGGGTGCTGCGGCGATGCGTGCGGTCAGGCCGGGAGGATCTCGTCCCACGTGACCGGGAGGGCGACCGGGCCGTAGACGGTGGTGTCGGCCTTGAACCGGATCTCCTTCTGCGGCACGGCAAGCCGCAGGGTCGGCACACGCCGGGGCAGGGTGGCCAGTGCCGTGGTCAGCTCCAGCCGTGCGATCTGCTGGCCGACGCACTGGTGCGGCCCGTACCCGAAGCCCATGTGACCGCTGGCCTGTCGGTCGATGTCCAGGCGCTCCGGCTCGGGGAAGCGCTCGGGGTCGTGGTCGGCCGCCTGGATGGCGACGACCACGTACTCACCCGCGGCGATCGGCTGGCCGGCGATCTCGGTGTCGACCGTGGCCACCCGCATCAGCCCGGAACCACCGCCCAGCAGCCGCACCAACTCCTCGGCGGCACCGGCGGCCAGCGACGGGTCGGCGGCCAGCCGGTCGAACTGGGACCGGTCGGCCAGCAGCGCGAGGACGCCGTACGTGATGGCGCTGGCGGTGGTGTCGTAGCCCGCGGCGAGCAGGCCCGCGGCCATCTTGGTGAGTTCCAGGTCGGTGAACGGTTTCTCGTGTGCCTGGCCACGCGTGACCAGCACGCTCAGCGCGTCCTCGCCGGGGGTGACACGCCGCGAACGGATCAGGTTGGCGACATAGCCGAACAGGGCGACCCGCACAGCGGCCAGGTCGTTGACGCCGGTCCTGCCGTCGAACATGGTCTCGGCGTAGCACTGGAACATGCCGCGGTCGGCGTACGGCACGCCGAGCAGTTCCGCGATCACGGACGAGGTCAGCGGTTTGGCGAACCGCTCGTGCAGGTCGACCGGCCCGGACACGGCGGCAAGGCCGTCCAGCAACTCGTCGGCGGTGCGCCGCACCATCGGCCGGAACTCCTCGATCCGGCGCACGGTGGTGACCGCGGGTGCGAACACCCGCCGGAACCGGACGTGGTCCTGTCCGTCCATTTTGGAGAAGTCGCCTTCCCCGACGGGTACGCCGGGCGGCATGTTGGCAAGCATGTGGCCTGCCGGACCGCAACGGTTGCTGAAGCGCCGCGAGTCGCCCAGCACTTCGCGGGCGTCGGCGTATCGGGTGACCAGCCAAGCCTCGATGCCTGTCGGGCAGGTGACCCTGGCCACCGGGGTTCGCGTGCGCACCTCCGCCACCTCGGGAGCCGGCCCGAACGGGCAGACGTCCTCACGGGGTACCGGCAGCGGGCGAGCACTGATCGTGGACGACAAAACGGCTCCTGGTGCGGCAACAGGTCTGTCAGGTCGCTTCGACGTTAGGCACCGGACCGCGCGATCCGCGACAGATTCCACCCCGATCTGCCCGTTCAGCCGTCTCGCTTGGTACGAAAAGGCCGCGCTGCCCGTCGGTGGTTCCGGCCACGCACGCCGGAACCACCGACGGAAGCACGCTCAGTTCGTGTGTGAGATCTCGATGTAGTGCTTGCCGTTCATGGGTATGCACTCCATGCCGTTCACGGTGGGATCGTGCGGCAGGTTGCGCAGGGCTTGGACACACTCGTCCGGAGTCTCGTAGGGACCCTTGTACTCCACGTGATCCGCATAGGCGGTACCGCTGATGAGCAGGGAAACACCAACACTGGCAACTGCTGTTGCCGCGAGTTTCCGCATGTTCATGGTGCCGTCTCTCCTTGTCCCGACTGTGCCGGCAACTACGGGGGCGAAACGCCCGCACAAGATCGTTACCCGCGCGTCGACCGCACGGAATCATCCCTTGCCCGTTCGGTACCGGACGGCTGCCCGAACACACAACAGCTATTGTGCGGCGGGAAAACGCAGCGTCGCGAACTGGGGGAAGTCGGCCACTGTCCTGCCGATCAGGCGATCCGGCGCGTAGTCGGCAAGCAGCGGCGAACGCTCACCGGTGAGCACCTCGGTTCGTCCTCGGTGACGTCCAGCACGTCGACCGGTGCCGGCCTTGAGTCCCGCCGCTTCGACCTCATCCTGTCCATCAACGACCTCGCCGAGCGATACTCGCCAGAAGCGCCGCGCGGGTGGATCTCAGTGGTGTCCGCATCGGACGGTCCCTCTCACTTCGTCGGGGAGGAGCTGTCGGTTGCTGTGTTCCCCCAGCCTCAGCCACCCGGGAGGGTTTCGGTAGGCCGAATTCTCATACCGTTAGCGGTAGTCTGCGCCTATGGCTGGGTCAGCCCTGGAGACCATGGACCTCGTGGTGCTGTCGGCGATCGCCCGGCTCGGGAGGGCGAACCGCTCGCGCAGGTCTTCGACCACCCGGACCGTCGGCGTGACCGCCCGGTGCACACGACAGGATCACCGGAGACAGCGATCCGGTTGGCCGCCGACTCCGACCACGTCGCGGTCGTGCCGAAGTTCACCGCGCACTGGTCGCTACGGGACGGCGTCGTGCGGCTCCTGCCCGTCCAACTGCCCCTGTGGAGCGTCGAACTGAGATTCGTGTACCTGGCAGCGAATGCCACTCGCCCAGGCATCACAGCACTGCTCGACGCGCTGCCGCGGCTGCGCGCCGAGCTCGCGAACGGGCCGCGGTAGACGTCAGCTTCACGCACGGATATTGCGACAACCGGCGGTACTTTCGCACAAACAGACAGTTCTTTTGTTGACTTGCGGCCGAAGTTGTTTTCTTCTGTGACAGACGTGGTCGTCACGCGAACGGGCGTGGGCCGCGTCGTCGGCCCCAAGGAGGTAGCCCTGCCATGCCGCCAGCCGCTTGGTTCGCCCGTCTTGCCCCACTTCTTGCCCCTGTGATCGCGCTCCCCCTGCTCCCGGTTCCAGCGTCCGCCCAGGCTCACATCCCACCTCAGGAACCGGGCGTGACGATGCGCGTGTTCGACGTGCAGGTCCCCCTGACCGACTACTGCAAGCTCAAGCCAGGCCAGACGCCCAACGTCGACAAGCTGATGCCGACAATCGACTGGTCAAGCTCCACGGACTTCGGGTTCGCTGATCGTTTTGTCACCGAAGTAAGCGCTTACCTCCACGTCTCCAGCGCCGGGACCTACGGCTTCCGGCTCACGAGTGACGACGGCGCCCGGTTCCTGCTCGACGGCACCCAGGTGATCGATCACCCCGGCCGTCACGGTGCCACGCCGAAAGACGGTTCGGTTCAGCTGGCCGCGGGCCCCCACGCGCTGCGCATCGACCATTTCGACGCGGACTTCGACCAACGGTTGAAGCTGGAGTGGCGACCGCCGGGCGCGACCGCGTACACCCTGGTGCCGAACTCGGCGCTGAGCACCGATGCCGACGTCGTCCGGGTCACTTCGCCGGGCCGCAAGCAGTGCGAGGGTGTCGCGGATTCTCCTGGTGACGGTCTGCCGCTGACCGGCGTGCACCCCGGCTACAAGCTGACGAACCTGCGTCCTGCGGGCTTCGAACCACAGGTCACGGGCATGGACTGGCTGCCGGACGGCCGACTGGCCATCTCCACGTGGGGCGGCGACCGGCTGACCGTGCTCGGTGAGGTGTATCTGCTTTCCGGCGTCACCGGCACCACCGATCCGGCCAAGGTGACCATGAAACGGATCGCTCACGGCCTACGGGAACCGATGGGACTCAAGTACGTCGACGGCGCGGTCTACGTGTCCGAGAAGCACCAGCTGACCGCCCTGGTCGACAAGACCGGTGACGAGGTCGCCGACGAGCACCGCAGGATCGCGACGTGGCCGTTCGGCGGCAACTACCACGAGTTCGCGTTCGGCCTGCTGTACAAGGACGGATACTTCTACGTCACCACCGGCATCGCGATGGTCCCCGGCGGCGCGACCGCCAACCCGCAGCCCGTGCCCAACCGGGGCAGCACGCTCAAGATCGACAGGAACACCGGTGAGGTGTCCTATGTAGCCGGTGGACTGCGGACACCCAACGGCCTTGGCTGGGGACCCGAAGGGGACGTCTTCGTCACCGACAACCAGGGCATGTACATACCAGCGTCGAAGCTGGTGCGTATCAAGCAGCGCGCCTTCTACAACCACTACACGAACCCGACCGGTCCGTACGACACCCAACCGGTGACCGAACCTGTGCTCTGGTTGCCGCACAACGAGATCTCCAACTCGCCCAGCAACCCGATCGTCCTGCCCAACGGGGTGTTCGCGGGTCAGATGGTGTTCGGTGACGTGACCTACGGCGGTCTGCAGCGCGCGTACCTGGAGAAGGTCTCCGGCGAATACCAGGGCGCGGTGTTCCGTATGACGCAGGGGCTCGAGTCCGGGGTGAGCCGGATCAGCCTCGGTCCGGACGGCGCGATCTACACCGGCGGCATCGGCTGGCAAGGCAACTGGGGGCAGGCGGGCAAACTCAAATACGGCTTGCAGAAGCTCAGCCTCGACAACGCCGACGCGTTCGACATCCACAAGATGCGGGCCATCAGCGGCGGTTTCGAGCTGGAGTACACGCAACCGTTGGCCGACGAGACCGCGAAGAACCTCGCCGCGAAGTACAAGGCCCAGCAGTGGCGGTACGTGCCAACGCCCCAGTACGGCGGCCCGAAGGTCGACGAGGAGACCCTCGGCGTCACCTCGGCGACGCTGTCAGCGGATCGCAAGAAGGTGACGTTGCAGATCGCGGGCCTGAAGCCTGGCCGCGTGGTGTACCTGCGTTCGCCGCGTCCGTTCAGCTCGGTGTCCGGTGCTGAACTGTGGAGCACCGAGGCCTGGTACACGCTCAACCGGCTGCCCGGCGGGACGCCCGCGCCACCGGAGTACGAGGCGGAGTCGGCGAGGTTGACCGGCGGGACCGGGTGGAACACCGACCACACCGGCTATTCGGGCGCCGGTTTCGTCGACCGCAACTGGGAACCGGGCAGCACCACCACGTTCGCCGTCGTACCCGAGCGCGCGGGCCGTCACGATGTCGCCCTGCGGTACGCCAACGGCCCGAACCCCAGCCCGACCCCGGTGTCGAAGTCGATGAGCCTGTACGTCAACGGCAAGAAGGAGAAACAGATCTGGCTCGCCGCCACCGGCAGCTGGGACAAATGGGCCACCCATGTGGAGACGGTGACGCTGCGACCCGGCCCGAACACCATCTCCTACGTCTACGAGCCCACCGACACCGGGCACGTGAACCTGGACAAGATCACCCTGACACCGACGAACCGGGTCACGCTGTTCGACGGCACCAACCTCGACGCGTGGGAGGCGACATCCGGCGGCGCGGCGAGATGGCCTGTCGCGGACGGGTCGATGGAATCGGTCGGCGGTGACATCCGCACGAAGGAACGCTTCGGCGACTTCCGCATGCATGTCGAGTGGTACCAGCCGGACTACCCGCCGGAGGTCACCGGGCAGGCTCGCGGCAACAGCGGCGTGTACATCTACGAGAGTTACGAACTGCAGGTGCTGGAGTCATCCGGGCGTCCACCGGAGCTCAACGGCGCCGGTTCGATCTACCTGAAGAAGGCGCCGGACGTCAACGCCGCGACACCGACCCGCACGTGGCAGACCTACGACATCGAGTTCCACGCGGCGCGTTTCGACAGTGCGGGCAAGAAGGTGCAGAACGCGCGGATGACTGTGTGGTGGAACGGAATCCTGGTGCACCGCGACGTGGCCGTCGACGGACCGACCGGCGCGGGCAAACCGGAAGACCCGGCACCGGGCCAGATCAAGCTGCAGGACCACGGCGACCCCGGCGCCAACCCGCGGTTCCGCAACGTCTGGATCGAACGGATCTGACGGCGAACGGCCAGGGAAGGCCGTCCTTCCCTGGCCGTTCGGTGATCTAGCCGTTAGGGTTGCTGTAGTCCCATTGTCCGGCGTACAGAGGTGTCCACAGCGTCGGGTACGGCTCCTGCATCGGGGCACAGGTGCGCAACTGCATCGCGGACCGGTACCCGGTGTCGGTCAGGCACTTGCCGCTCGAGGCCTCGACGATGTCCCAGTGGTTCGAGCCCCGGTCCACCCACCGGAAGTGCTGGCCGGGACCCTGGCAGTGGCCCAGCACGATCGGGGTGTTCTCCGCGGTGGACGCGTTCTGGGTGCCGAGGCAGTACGCGAAGGCGCCCATGTGGAACAGCCCAGGCGTGCCCGAGCGCATGAACCAGAAACGCTGGTGCAGTCTCCCCTTGCAGTCGAAGGTCTGTACGACGGTGCCCGGGTTGTTCGACCCGCCTCGCAGGTCGAGGCACTTCCACGAATAGGAAGCACGCACCTCGTAGATGGATGCGCTACGCATCGAGGTCGTGTAGTAGATCGCAGGTTCGCTCTGCGTGGCTGCTCCGGCCATCGGTTGCACGCACAACACCGTGAGCAACGAAAGCAATCCCGCTACGAGCAAAGCGACAACTCTTCGCGACATCTTCTCCAGTCCTTTCGGCTGGCGACGTGTCGAACCATGGGACGCGACGGCGCCGGGGTGAGTGGGTCCCACGGGTCAACCTGACGTCGCAGACGCTAGGGCGACGCCAACCGCGCGGAGTCTCATCAGGGTCTCATCCTCGCCGTCGAGATCCACTCTGGATGTTGCCGAGCGCTGTTTCCATTGCCGCACCATGATCCTTTCACGATGGCACGGCTCAGGTAAGGGCACCCAGTTTTCGCTGGAGCCGGTCGGCCTCGTCGTGGCGCTGCTGTGCCCGGTACAACTCCTGCGCCTCCCGCCATGTCACGCGGGCCTGATCATGCTCGCCGAGGGCCAGGTGCGAGTCGCCCAGTCCGTCGAGAGTGTTGGCGACTTCGTAGGTGTAACCGAGTTGGCGGAGCAGAGTGAGGGCAAGTTGGTAGTGCTCAACGGCTTCGCGGTACCGGCCGGTGTGGTGGGCGATGTAGCCCAGGCTGTCCTGGGCGTACGACTCACCGTCGGGGTTGTCGTGGCGGCGGTGCAACGAGAGTGCGTCGCGGCAGTGATCACGGGCCTGTTCGTACTCTCCGAGCCGGGCGGCGTGCCAGCCCATCTCGTTGAGCGCTTCGGCTTCCCACACCGGGTTGTCGAGGGTTCGATAGAGATCCAAAGCGTGGGCGGCGTGCTCACGCGCCTGCCTGTTGTCTCCTCGCTGCCCCCAGGCTCGCGCGAGCAACCGGTGGGTGTGGGCCTGGTTGGTGTGGTCCCGGTGCCCTTCGGCCAAGGCAAGGGATTGCCGCAGGTGCTCGATCGATTCGTTGTGCCGCCCCACCTCGGCGCAGGCATAGCCGAGGACCCGGTGTGCGCGGATCTGGGCCGCGGGGTCGGCAAGGCGATCGGCGGCGGCCAGGCCGGACTGCCAGACGGCGAGCCGGTCATGGCCGCGTCCCCGCCGATCGTGGTAGGTGCCCATGGTCCAAGCCAGGTGCCACACCGCTCGGTGCCATCGGTGGGTGGTCGCCGCGTGTTGAGCGGCCAGCAATGCGGAATGCTCGGCGTCGAACCACGCCAGGGCCGCCGCGTGGCCGGACAGCGGTTCGGGCAGGCAACCCGGCGCTCGCGGGTCGAGTTCGACGGGCGGGCGGTGGGGGTCCAGCAGCAGGTCGGCGGCGTGGGCGGTGTGCAGGTAGAAGTCGACCACCCGCCGCAGCGCCTGTTCCCGTGCCTCCTTCGGTACCTGGTGGTCGGCGATGTCGGTGGCGTAGCGGCGGATCAGGTCGTGCATGGCGTACCGGCCACGCCCGACCCGGTTGAGCAGCGATGCCTTCTCCAGTTCCAGCACCAGTTTCCGGGCCTCCGGGTGACCGATGAGACTGGCGGCGGCAGGCAGCGTGATGTCGGCGCCGGGTGCGACAGCCAGCAGCCCGAACATCATCTGCTGGTCGGCGCTCAGTGCACGGTAGGACCAGGACAACGCGGCGGGCAGGCTCGCACCCGGGTCCTCGTCCTCCAATGCCCCGAGCCCGATTTCCCTCAACTCGGCGGCGAACTCGGCAAGGGGAATGCGGGGGTGGGTGTTGGCACGGCCCGCGATGATGCCCAACGCGAGTGGCAGTCCACCGCACAGCTCGACCAGCTCCCGCACCGCGGCGGGCTCGGCCGTCACTCGATCCGCCCCCACACGCGTGCCCAGCAGGGCGTGGGCCTCGTCGGCGCTGAGCATGTCCAGGGGCAGGTGGTGTGCGCTGTGGCGAGCGATCAGCCCGGTCAGGGTCTTGCGACTGGTGACCACCACCGTGCAGGAGTCCCCGCCCGGCAGCAACGGCACGACCTGCTCGGCGTCGACCGCGTTGTCCAGAACGATCAACATGCGCTTGCCCGCGACCAGGCTGCGGTACAACGCGATCTGGGCCTGCGGGTCGACCGGGACGCGTGCGGGCTCCACACCCAGTCCGTCGAGGAACCGCCGCACCACGGCACTCGCGGGCACCGGTTCGCTGTCCGGACTGAAGCCGCGCAGGTCGGCGAACAGCTGCCCGTCAGGGAAATCCGCCAAGTGCTGGTGCGCCCAGTGCAGGGTTAACCAGGTCTTGCCGACTCCCCCGCCTCCGCCGATCGCCGAGACCACGACCGTCCCGTGAACGACCGCGGCGCCATCCACAGCCGCCGAGAGCGCCTCCAACTCGCGACGCCGCCCGACGAACGCCCCCGGCGGCGCGGGAAGCTGCCGGGGCACCGGCGTACTGGTGTCGGGAGTGTTGACGGTGTCGGTGACCTCGGTGTGCAGCGCGGCGGCCAGCAACTCGTCACGCTCAGCCGACCGCAACTCCAACGCGTCGGCGAGCAAGCGCACCGTCACCAGTCTGGAGTCGGTCCGCTCCCCGGTTTCGAACCGCCGGATCGTCCGCGCGCCGATCCCGGACCGCTCCGCCAACTGCTCCTGCGTCATCCCCGCCTGTTGCCGAAACTGCCGCAGCAGCGCGCCGAACCGACCCGTCACGTGGCGTCCTTCGATCCCGTCGTCTCCCCCGGATTCGCACACTCACGCGCAAACCGGCCACAACCGGTGAGAGTACCTTGATCATCGCGGCCCCGTGGGCGGTCCGAGCACGTGCACGGTCAGTCCTCTTCGGCACGCTTCCGGTGACGCATCTCGTTCCGGATCGCGAGCGTAGAGCGTTGCTTGACCATCTGCGAGACGAGCCAAGCGGCGTCGCTCAACGCCGTCCGCGTGTCGAGTTCGTAGTCGTAATCGGCTGACTGGTACGCGGCCCACTCCAGTTCGCCGTCGGTGCCGACGGCGGACGTCCGCAGCCAGGCCACCGTGGCCTCGATCATCGCATCCAGCTGCTCCAGCCTGGCGTCCAGCCCGCCCGCCACGCTCCGGTCCGGCGGCGGGGCGGCGAACCGGCTGGGCTCGTCGGCGGCCGCCCCCACCATCTCCCGCGCGGACTCGGCAGCGATTTCCTCGGCGTCACGCGGCAGTGCCGCGGTGAGCTCCCACCGGTCGCCGACGAAGCGTTCGACCATCACGATCGCGGAGTACCCGTGCAGCGGGGTGGTGCGGTACACGGCCGTGCCGTGCGCCAAGTGGAAAGCCATGCGCCGCAGGCTACTCCCGCGGAACGGAGACAGGGTCAAGACGTGACTTCCCCACAGCACCCGGCCCGCTCTCCACAATGGAGAGCGGGCGCTCGTGGTCCCTGTTCAGCAGACGATGTCGGTGAGGTGGATGTGCTGACCGTCGTACACCTTGTACCAGCCAGGGCCGAGCTTCTGCACGAATGCGACCTTGCCGAAGCAACCTTTCGGAATCCAGAACCCGTCGGCGTCCTTCACACCGATCTCTTTGGAATTCTGCCCGACTTTCAGCGTGCGCCAGGTGGCGGAATTCGAGCGTTTGCCCCAATCAGTGGTGATGCGCAGGTTCTGGTTGTTGTCGTCGTTGTAGATGTGGCCGCACAACATCCCGCCGAGGCTGCAGTTCCCGAGGACGCCGACCGGCGGCGAACTGCTGACCAGCCGCACATCCGGATGCGCCAGGACCGTGTCACTGACGTCGCCGGTGTCGGCGCTGACGGAGGCAGGAAGGACCACCATGCCGGAAATCAGCGCGACAGCTGCGATCAAAGAAGCACGTATCAACTTGATTTCCTCCACTACGTCACGGACGGAGTCGGTGTGTCAACTCGCTTGAAGATAGTAAATGTGTTGTTTCGACATCCCTTCCTCGTGCGGCTTTCACCCCAAAGAACAGACCGGCCTCGTCCGCCGACGAGCTTGACCGGACCGCCTGTTACCGAGCTCTGCTGTCAGGAATGGACGCCGCGGCACTGCGGCGCCCATTCCTACCCCCAGATCCCGAACGGCGACGAAGCACTGCCGCTGGTTTGTCGAATCCCGAACCTCAGCCACGCTCGGCCGTGGGATCCACGACACCGTTTGTAGCCCGTTCGGGTTGTCCGGTGTCGACCGAGGGACACCGGACACCAGTTTTCGGACAATGGAGGTGACTGCTCAGGAGGGGGTGGTTGGATTGCCACGAGCTGAGCGCCCGCTGGACGCCGACGGGAAAGCGTTGACCGGTTTCGCCGCCGAGCTGCGGCGGCTCCGGGAAAGGGCGGGCAGTCCGCCGTACCGGGAACTCGCCCGGCGAGCGCATTTCTCCTCGACGACATTGTCGGACGCGGCCGGTGGCCGACGGGTACCCAGCCTCGCCGTCACGTTGGCCTACGTCCGGGCATGCGGGGGTGATGCCACGGAATGGGAACGCCGGTGGCGAACGCTGGTCGCGGAGTCGGCCAGGGAAACGGACGTCGAGAACGGGACCCGTGTGGATCAGGACAACGGGACCGCTCCCTATCGCGGGCTCGCGTCGTATCAGGCCGAGGACAAGGATTGGTTCTTCGGCCGGGAACGCCTGATCGACGAAGTGGCGGACGCGGTTGCGACGAAGCGGTTCGTGATGGTCTTCGGCGCTTCCGGTGCCGGGAAGTCGTCGTTGCTGCGCGCGGGTCTGGTACCCAGGCTGACGGCTCAGGGTTCGGCACGAGTCGTGGTGTTCACCCCGGGTCCCGACCCCATCGGGGAATGCGCTGTCCACCTCGCCCCACTGCTCGGTCAACTGCCTGGTGCCGTGACCGCGGAACTCGCCACCGACCCCCGCAACCTGAATCTGGTGGCTCGGCAGGCACTCGTCGACGACCCACCGGAGACCGAACTGGTGCTCGTCGTCGACCAGTTCGAGGAGCTGTTCACCCTCTGCCGGACCGCGGCGGACCGGTCCGCGCTGGTCACGGCGCTCGTCGCGGCGAGTACGGCGGCGAACAGCCGTTGCCGGGTGGTGCTCGGTGTCCGTGCCGACTTCTACTCCCATTGCCTGCAGGACGCCGACCTGGCCGCTCAGCTGCGGGAGGGGCAGGTGGCCGTCGGACCGATGTCGGTCGACGAGTTGCGCCGGGCCATCGTCGAGCCGGCGCGCCGCGCGGGTTGCGTCATCGAAACCTCGTTGCTCACCAGCCTTGTCGCGCAGGCACACGGGCGAACCGGGGTGCTGCCGCTGCTGTCCCACGCTCTGTTGGAGACGTGGCGGCGGCGTAAGGGCAACACGCTCACCCATGCGGGCTTTGACCGTGTCGGAGGAATAGGAGGCGCGCTGGCGCAGTCCGCGGAAGCGGAGTTCGCCGCTCTCGACGAACCCGAGCAGCAGGTGGTCAAAGACCTGTTCCTGCGCCTGGTCGCGTTGGGCGAGGGCACTGAGGACACCAAGCGCCGGGTTGGGCCGGACGAACTCGACGACAGTGCTGAGGCCGTCCTGGGCAAGCTGGTCGACACGCGGCTGGTCGTCCAGTCCGACAAGGGTGTGGAGATCACCCATGAGACGCTCATCAACGCGTGGCCACGGCTGCGGACGTGGCTGGATGAGGACCGTCAAGCGCTGCGCGTGCACCGCGAACTCACGGACGCAGCCGCTGTCTGGCGCGACAACCACCGCGACCCCGGCACCCTTCTGCGGGGTACTCGCCTGGCCGTGATCAAGGACTGGGCGCGCAACGTCCCCCGCGCGAACCAGTCCGAACAGGAGTTCCTGGACGCCAGCGTCAACGCTGAGGCCGCGGAACGGGCCACTGAGGTGCGCAACCGCCGCCGGTTGCACCGCCTGGCGGCCGGGCTGGCGGTGGCACTGCTGTTCGTCACGGGGCTGGCTGGTGTCGCTCTCGTGCAACGCCACGACGCGGTCGCGGCGCGGCAGACCGCGGTCTCCCGGCACCTCGCGGCCGAGGCGTTGAGGTTGAAGGACACCGCGCCAGGCACAGCGATGCTGCTCAGCGTCGCGGCCTTCCGCACAGCCCCGACCACCGAAGCCCGCGGCGCGTTGCTGAGCATGGCTGCCTACCAGGTCTACCAAGGCGAACTGACCGGGCACGGCGACGCCGTCTCCGACGTCAGCTTCGGCAAGGACGGCACCCTGGCCAGCGCCGGCAGCGATCAGCAGGTCATTCTGTGGGACACCCGGAGCAAAACCCGCCGGGCCACGCTGACCGACCACCCGACATTCCTGCGCGCGGTGGCGTTCAGCCCGGACGGACAGCAGATGGCCACCGGCGGCGAGGACGCGAACCTCGTGCTCTGGGACGCCAACCGCGGCCAACGGCTCGCCACCCTGGCCGGTCACACCGAACGGATCAGGGACATCAAGTTCAGCCCGGACGGGCGCTCCGTCGCCACCTCGAGCAACGACCGCACGGTCGTCCTGTGGGACGTGCGCGACCGCACCGCGGTACGTCGCCTGACCGGCCACCAGGGCGTCATCCAAGCAGTCGCCTTCAGCCCCGACGGCAGCATCGTCGCCACCGCCGGCGGCGATCGCACAATCGGGCTGTGGGACACCGCGACCGGCAGGCGACTGGCCACCCTCACCGGCCACACGGCCTCTGTGGACAGTGTCGTGTTCAGTCCGGACGGCCGTACCCTCGCCAGCGCGAGCACCGACTACACCATCAGGTTATGGGACGTCACCAGTCATGCCTCCGTGGCCACGCTCACCGGACACACCAACCAGGCACGAGCCGTCGCGTTCAGCCCGGACGGCCGCACTCTCGCATCGGCGGGCCACGACCACACAGTCATCCTGTGGGATGTCGCAAGCCGCACTGTCCGGGCCCGGCTCACCGGGCACACCAACAACATCTACGCGCTCGCCTTCCACCCCCGCCTGCCGCTGCTGGCTTCCGGCGAGGAACAAGGCCGCATCCTGTTGTGGAACATCGACCGGGCGCCACTGGCCGGGCACACGAAGACCATTTCCGCCACCGCGTACAGCCCGGACGGCAAGACCCTCGTCACCGCGAGCACCGACCACACCGCCACACTCTGGGACGTCGACGATCGCACACCCCTCGCCACGATCCGCTCACGCACCGGACCGGCGAACGCGGTGGCGTTCAGCCACGACGGTCGCTGGCTGGCCATCGGCACCGGTTCACCCCGCCACGCCACGGGTCTCGCCGACGGTGGCGTCATGCTCCTCGACGTCACCGACCGCGCCAGACCAACCGAACTGGCCACCTACACCGGCCACACCGACGAGGTCACCGGAGTGGCGTTCACCCCTGACGACCGGATGCTCGCCACCGCGAGCGCCGACGAGTCGGTGATCCTCTGGGACACCCACCACCACACCAAAGTCGCTGCCCTGCCCGTCGGTGACGCGGTGAACGCCGTTGCGATCAGTCCCGACAGTCGAACCCTCGCGTTGAGCACCGGGAACGCGCACCGGGTCACCCTGTGGAACCTGGCCGATCGAACCAAGTCGGCCACCCTCACCCATCCCGGCCTGCCGCGCGAGATGGCGTTCAGCCCGGACAGCCGCACCCTCGCCACCGTCGCAGCCGACCGGACTGTGACATTGTGGAGTGTCCAGCGCCACGAACCAACCGCGACCTTCACCCACAGCGACACGCTGATCAGCATGGCGTTCAGCCCGGACGGCCGCCTGCTCGTCACCGGCGGAGCGGAGAACACCGTCGGACTGTGGGATTCCGCGACCGGGAGCCGGTTGGCGACGTTGTCCGGCCACACAGGACCGGTCGCTGCCGTGGCGTTCGCCCCCGGCGGCCACGCGGTGTCCAGTGCGGACGCCCGGGCGATCACCTGGACGATCGACGAAGACCGGGCCATCCGGGACATCTGCGACATCATCCACCGCGAACTCACCCGCGAGGAACGCGACCAGTTCCTGCCCGACGCGGACCATCCACCCACCTGCCCGTAGGTCTTCGGTGCCGAACAGTCCGGCCGGGTGACGTGGGCACAGCGAACGCGGGCCGAAGTGCCGGGTCCGCCGTTCGACCTCGATCTCCGACCTTGGTTGGCGGCCGTTCGGGGTCTTTTCCCAGTGACACGGGGAAATCGTTCGTCCGGGCCGATCGCGGCGCCGACCGCTGCCCGTAGCCTGCGATCGTCCGGAAAGCGAACGAAGGAGGTGCGATGAGGACAGGATCCTGGTTGGCGGCCACGGCATTGGCGGCCGGTGGACTGATGGGTGTGCCGCCCATGGCTGTGGCCGATGTCCTGGGCGCGAACACGCCTGGCGCGATCGACGGCAGCTATGTGGTGGTACTCAAGGGACAACGCCCCGTTGACGACCTGGCGGCCCGGTACTCAGGTACGGTCGTGCACACGTTTTCTCACGTTTTCCACGGGTTCTCGGCGCGGATGACGGAACGCGACGCACGGCGCATCGCCGCGGATCCCGCGGTGTCGTACGTACAGCAGAACCAGCGGATACGGGTCTCCGGCGAACAACGCAACCCGCCTTCGTGGGGCCTGGACCGGGTCGATCAACGGCGCCTGCCGATGGACGACGTCTACCGGTACCCCGGCTCGGCGTCGAACGTCACCGTCTACGTCGTCGACACCGGGATCCGGATCAGTCACCGGGACTTCGGCGGACGTGCGATCTGGGGCACGAACACCGTGGACAACCAGAACGTGGACTGCCACGGACACGGTACCCACGTCGCGGGCACTGTCGGCGGGCTGGATCACGGTGTGGCGAAAGGCGTCCGGCTGGTCTCCGCCAAGGTGTTCGACTGCGCCGGCAACGGAACCAGCGAACAGCTCGCGAAGGCGTTGGACTGGGTGGTGGTCGACCACGCGTCCGGCCCGGCCGTGGCGAACATGAGCCTCGGCGGCCCCGCGCCGGACCGGGTGATCGAAGACGCCGTGCGGCGGGTCATCACCGACGGTGTCGTAGCGGTGGTGGCAGCAGGCAACGACTCCGACGACGCCTGCAGGCACTCGCCGTCCCGGGTGCGGGAAGCGTTGACCGTCGGGTCGATCGGCGGGTCGGACTACCGGTCGTACTTCTCCAACTACGGCAGCTGCGTCGACCTGTTCGCGCCAGGGGAAAGCATCACCTCCGCGTACAACGGCAGCGACACGGACTGGGGTGATCTGTCCGGTACGTCCATGGCGACGCCCCACGTGGCCGGCGCGGCCGCACTGGAGCTCTCCCGAAACCCCACGCTGACACCCGCTCAGGTGGCGACCGCGTTGCTGAACGACTCCACCAAGAACGTGGTGGTGGACCCGAGGGGCTCACCGAACCGACTGCTGTGGGTCCGCCCGTAGCTGGCCGGACCTCGAGAGAGGGATGACAGGTCAGACATCGGCGCAGGTAGCAGCTTCGGCTACGGCTCGTCCAGGTGTTGCAGATGCCGTAGCGGCATGTGATGTCGTAGGGGGACCCACTGCACGAAAGGCGCCCTCCGCGATGCACCCCTCCATCACGCCTCCCCGCCAGGTCAAGATCGGTGATGCGGCCGCGTTCGCCGGGACCACCCCGCGCGCGATCCGCCACTACCACGAGATCGGCCTGTTGCCGGAGCCCGAGCGGGGCGTGGACGGCCGTCGCCGCTACGGCTACGACGAGATGATCCGCCTGCTGTGGATCCGCAGGATGGCCGAGGCAGGCATCAGCCTGGACGACATGCGGGCCGCCTTCGACGAAGTCGGCGACATCGAGGAGAGCCTAGGCCGGTTGGCGGACACCCTGGCCGCCAAGGAGGCCGACATCCAACGCCAGCGGGCCGTCCTCCAGCGCCTGCGGGCTGTGGGCAGTCCGCTCGGGTTGCTCTCCGAACTGGTGACGGACCGGCTCAGCTCCCTGCCGCCAGGCGCACTGCGCCGCTCCGACCTCGACGCCCTGCTGGTCACGGAACGGGTCTTCGGCCCGCTGGGCGCCGCCGTCCAGGCGAGCGTGTTCATCGTGTTGGCCACCCACCCCGACCTGCGGGCCGAAGAGGACCGTCTGGACGCCGCCGAGGCCGCACTCGACGACGGCGTGGATCCCCATGATCCCCGCGTCGACGAACTCGCCGCACAGCGGTACGCCCACCACAAGGCCATGGAGGAAGCCATCGAGACGATCGGACTGGACATCGACGAGGAGGCGCTCTTCGAGACCTACGACGCCGATCTGAAGGGCGAGGAGCCCGCGCGGATGAGCGTCTCCGAAGCGGTCACCAAGATGCCCTACGACTTCTCCCCCGCCCGGATCCGCTGCATGGAGCTCACCGCGGAACTCCTCGCCCATGACCACTCCGCGGACAGCTGAACCCCGGTGTTCCCGGTGGCCACGCAAGCGCTTGGCAGGGGTCAGTTGCCGGTGAGCGCGTCGGTGCGGAGTTGGTCGGTGTCCCAGGTCAGCGCACCGGCGCGGATGGCCGCGAGCGCGCGGTCGATCCAGGCGCGCTCGGCTTCCAGCATGGTGATGATGTAGTCGTTCTCGATGAGGAAGATCTCGGGCAGACGCCGGCGTCCGGCATCGAGGGAGATCTGTTCCTCGTCGATGCGCCTGTCGAGTTCGGCGCGGCGCCGGGTGAGCATCTCGGTGACCGCGCCGACAGTCGTCACCGACATGAACGACAGCGCGGCGGCGAACATCGGGTGCTCGAGAGCCGGTCGGGCCAGCGCGTCGTGCAGCGCGTCCAGCAGCGCCGCCGCGCCTTCGTCGGTGAGGCTGTAGACCGTGCGTGCCGGGTGGCCGCCCTCTCGGGAGGGGGTCGAGCTCTCGATCAGTCCGGCTCTCTCCAGCCGGGTGACCGTCTGCTGGACGCTGTTGCGGCTGCGGACGTTGACGACCTTGTCCTTGCCCCGTTCGACGATCAGCTTCTGCATCAGGTACGGGTGCATCGGCCGTTCGAACAGCAGCGCGAGCACAACCAGGCTCAAGGGCGACCGGAGGGTGAAATCGCTGGACGGGGACATACGACTCACCCTATCGCCATAGTCATAGTATGCCGTTTTGCCTTATAGTTATAGTATGTCGTTTCTTCTTCGTCCCGCGGCTGCCACCTCGAGCACTGGCCGCCTACCCGGCGCACTGCTCCTGCTCGGGGTGGCGCTCTACGTACTTCCCACGGCGCTGCACGGCAACCCGCCGATCGACGACGCCGAGGCGACGCTGCGTTACGTGGCCGACCGCGGTTTGTGGACACTCGCACACTTCGCCAACATCGCCGCGGTGGTGCTGTGGGCAGTGGCGGTCGCGACGCTCGTGCCCTCGTTGCCTGTCTCACGGGCCCTCGCCGGTGCGACGGTCATGGTCTTCGGGATCGCGGCGGCGACGTTCGCCGTCTACTTCAGCCTGCACGCCCTGGGGCTGAGCACCGCGGCCGACCAGTACCTCAACGGTGACACGGACCCCGTCGCCGTGCTCGAAAGAGCCGAGACGCTGCTGCTGGTACTGGGAAGCACGGCCTTCGTGGCGCAGGGTCTGCTCGGCAGCGCGATCGCCGTGTTCGCCGTCCTGCTCGCGCGCATCCCGGAGGTGAACAAGCCGTTCGCGTTCACCGGCGTCCTCGCCGGAACGGGCTGGCTGGTCGGCGCGCTGACGATCGACTTCGCGGTGATCGTGCCCTGCACGATCGTCGTCTGGCTGTGGCTGCTGATCCTGGGGGGATTCCTGCTCCGGTCAAGGCTTCCCGGCTCATCGCGACAGCCGGACTCAGCGGGAAGCTAGTGGTTGCGAACGGAAGTTCGTTACCACTAGCACAGGGCGCAGGCCACCACGTCCGGCTCGCTCCGGCGCTGCCCTGGTCGGCAACGCGGAGTGCTGGATTGTCCTCGACCCGGGGCCGCGATCACTCTTTGTGTTCGCCCACTGTTGCCGTTGACGAAGAGGTACTTTAGTGTTCATCGCACATAAGCCATCCGGCAGCTCGGCGAACGGGTCTGAACAGTGGCAGCCTTGGATGTTTCCGGCTCGTTGCGGGTCCAACTGCTGGGACCGGTGCGCGCCTGGCGCGGCGACGAGGAGATCAACCTCGGCAGCGGCGCGCGACGCGCTGTGTTCAGTGCCCTCGCCCTGCACGTGAACAACACCGTGTCCAAGGCAGATCTGGTCGACGGGCTCTGGGGCGAATGCCCGCCTGCCAACGCCGTCGGCATCGTCCGCATCTACATCTCCGACCTGCGCAGAGCACTGGACCCCGGCCGGGGCAAGCGAGCCGACTCCGAGGTGCTCGCGACAGTACAGACCAGTTACTCGTTGCGACTGCCTGAGGACCAGCTCGACGAGCGGTTGTTCGCGAAGCAGCAGGAGCAGGCACAACGGCACTGGGCCGCCGGTGACCTCACCGCAGCGGTCGACGCGCTCGACGCCGCACTGGCGTTGTGGCACGGCCAGGCTCTGCACCGGCTCCCCGGGCCGTTCGCCGAGACACAGCGCGCCCGCCTCGAGGAAAGCCGGATCACCGCGGTGGAGCGCCGTAGCGCGCTGCTGTTGCTGCGCGGCGAGCACGAAAGGGTGAGCGGTGAGCTCACCGAGCTGGTCGCCGCGGCGCCGTCGCGGGAAACCGCGCGCGGGCTGCTGATGGTCGCGTTCAACCAAGCCGGGCGGCGTGCCGACGCCGTCCAGCTCTACCGGGACACAGAACGGACATTGGCCTGGGAACAGGGCATCGAACCCGGACCGGCGCTGCGCCGGATCCACCAGGACATCGCCGCCGGAAACCCGGTGCCCGCCGACGCCATCAGCGCGGGCATCTGGACACCTCGGCACGACACCGACCGCACGATCGTCCTGTCCGGCGCCACCCGCCCGGCTCTTGCCCCGCTCCTGGTCGGCCGGGACGACGAGATCGCGTGGCTGCGCTCCCTGTCACGTGACGTGCTGAACGGCGACGGCAGGTGCGTGGGCGTCGAGGGCATGGCGGGGGTCGGCAAGACGGCGCTGGTCTCCGCCGCGTTCGCCCACCCGGACGACAAGTACGCCGTCGCGTGGAGTTCGCTGACCGAGGACACCGACCATGTCGTCTCGCTTGTCGAGCAACTGTCGGCGGCGCGGCCTCTCGTGTTCGTCGTCGACGACCTCGATTCGGTCGACGAGAGCGGGCTGCTGGCCTGGGATCGGCTGTTCCAGCTGACCCTGCGCCTGCCGGTGCTGCTGGTCGGTGTGTTCCGCACGCATCCGACGCGACCACTTCGCGTGCGTCTCCGTCAGACCATCGGCACCACAGGTGGTCGGCTCAGGACCATCAGACCACTACCCTCGCGCGACATCATCGAACTCGCGGAGCGGCGTCTCGACGCGCGGTGCGGTCCTCGGCTACGGGAACTGCTGGACGGTGCGGGCGGCAACCCGTCGTTCGCCCATCAACTGCTGGACGCTGTGACGAGCTCTTCCGTCCTGCACACCACGGCGGGCGTCGCCGATCTCGACGAGGGATACGAGACCGAACTCGCCGATGAGCTCGTGCGCCTCACCAAACAACACCATCTCGCGCTCGCGCCCCGCACGCGGCAACTGTTGCGTTCGGCCGCCATGCTCGGCGAACAGTTCGACCTCGGTGACCTCGCAGCGCTGATGCGCACGACCCCGGCTGGTCTGATCACGCCAGTGGAGGAGGCTGTCCTGACGGGCAGGCTGGACGCCGACGGCCACCGCCTCTCGTTCCGCAGCACCGTTCTGCTCAAGGCGTTGGTCGACCACCTCGGTCCCGTGGCCAGAGCCGCGCTGCACCGGGACGCCGCCGAAGCCCTCGCCTCAGCCGGGACGCCGGTGGAGCGGGTCGCGGCGCACCTGCTCGCCGTGAACCACGTCGACGCGTGGACCGCGCGATGGGTCCTGGACAACATCGAGACTGTCGCCACACGGGACCAGGCTGCCGCCTTCGAGTTGCTCGACCACGTCATCGCGAACACCGATGCGAACGAAGAGCAGCGCGACGCGCTCACGGCACGCCGGACGCGGATGGAGTTGCAGCTCGGCCGAAGACCGAGGACCGCGGCCGTGCCGGACACGCCGAGCGACGTCGAGTATCCCGCCGAGATGCGGTGGATCCTCGACTACCTCGACTGCCGGACATCGGACGAGGAGGCCGAATCGGCAGTTCGGGTGGACCTCGAACACACCCTCGACGACCTCGGCGGCGCGGAGCAGGCAGCACGAGCGGTGCTCTGGCACGCGACGAACACATCGGATCCCGTCGCCACAATGGACGCGCACAAGGTGTTGTGGTTCATGGCGACCATGCGACGCGACCACAAGGCTGCCCTGGCACACGCCGACAGTGCGCTGGAGACGCTGCAGCACACCACCGACCGCGTCTACCCGCAGCTGGACCTGTTGGCCGATCGCGCTTTCTCACTGCAGAGCCTGGACCGCCTCGACGACGCGACGCACACCCTCGCGCGGATGCGCTACATCGGCGACCGCCTGCGTCCACCAGCCGCGCGTCCGCACGTCCTGACCGCCATCCACCACTACTGGCTGGGCCGCTGGGACGAGGCACTCGGCCATCTCGACCGCGCCGCACTGGACAATCAGGACGAGACGCACGACCCCTCAGGACATACGCAACTGGTGCGGCACAGCGTCGCGGCCCTGGTCGCGGGCCACAGAGGGGACACACCCGCATTGCACGCCCACCTCCGTGTGGCGGAAAAGTACTCACCACGCGCCGGCAATCCCTGCGAAGGCAGTGACTTCCACCTGGTTGCCACGGCGATGCGCGCAGGCGTCGAATCGGGTGTCGCTGAACAGTTGGCCGCCATGGACCCCCTGCTCGACCGGACACAGGACCGGATGGCACCGCGCCACCAGTGGATGCCCCGGATCATGCGGCTCGCCATGGACGTCGGCGACCAGGGCCGGGCAGCGGCGGCCCTGCGTGTGTGCCGGGCCGAAGCGGCGAAAGAGACGATACCGGCTCGTGCCCACGCCGCGGTGCGCTGGTGCCAAGGGCTTGCCGAGCGGGACCCGGACGTCCTGATCGACGTCGCGTGGCGCTACAAGCAAGTCGGCAGGCCGGTCGAGATGGCCGCCGTTCTCGTGGACGCCGCCGTGGCCTTCGCCGAACGCGGCCGGATCAGTCTCGCCACCCTCACGTTCGCCGACGCGCTGCCGGTACTGACCGAGTTGGGCGCGACGGCCGATTTCGACCGAGCGGCCCAGCGGATGCGTGGGCTCGGTGTCCACAGCACAGCCACCCCGGTACGCCGGCAGACCATCCCGAAATGGGGCTCCCTGTCCGATCTCGAGCGCCTCACCGTCGAGATGGTCGCCGCGAGGCGGACGTATCCGGAGATCGCCGCCCAGCTCTCGCTGTCCCGCCGGGACGTGCAGGCCACCTTGTCCGCCGCCATGCGGAAGCTGGGCATCGAATCCCGTTCCGACCTGATGGAACGGGTTCGCAGCTCACCCGGCGAAGTCTGACCGGTTCGGCACCGGCTCCGCCTCCTGCTCGTCGATGATCCGTTCGATCAGGTCGTCGACGGCGACGTACCCGTCATCCATGCCGTGCCCTTCTAGATTATCCCCGCGCGCCAGGCGAAAGCGACGGCGTGTGCCCGGGTTTTGAGTTCGTGGCGGCTCATCAGGTCGTGCAGGATGTAGTTCACCATCCGCTCGGAGTAGCCGATCCGGTCGGCGACTCCGCCGGTGTTGTGGCCGTCGGCGACCAACTGGAGCACGTCCCGCTCCCGCGCGGACAGGCCTGCCACGGTGAGTCCCCTGGGCTCCAGGACATCCCGCCGCATCCGGTCGATGTGGGCAAGCAGGCTGCCCTGCAGCCACGGCGGCAGGAACGCCGTGCCCTGGCTGACTCCGACAACCGTCCGCAACAGCTCCTCACCAGTGGTGGTGTGCAGCTGCAGCACCGCCGCCGTGCCGAAGTGGATCGCGGTCAGGCCGTCGACGCGGAACCGCTCGGTGACGATCACGCACCGCGGCGTCGAGTCCAGTCGCGACTGGGCCCGAGCCTTGCGCAGGAACGCTATGACCTTGTCGTCGAAGGACTCCTCGATGACCACGATCACCTCGGCCTTGGCCACGTCGGAGTCGCCGAGCACCGTCAGCCGGTCGTCGGCGCCCAGGATGCGCTCCGCGCCGAGGGCGGTCATCGGGTCCGAGGCGCGCACCGAGATGGCAGTCGCCTTCCGCGACTCCACATCGTTCGACAAGTGCCTTGGTTTCACGACGAAAGTCTCCTGCAAGGGTCTTCATCTTGCGTAAACGCGCGAATCGGCCGGACGAGCCCTCAGGATCACGGTCCGCGACCCCTGGCACCGGCATATAGTATTACTATAATACTGTCAGGTAGTTGACGGCGGAAGGGACGAGATGACCACGACCACTGACCGGGATCCGCAGCGCTACATCGACGACATGGCGCGCGAACGGGGCTACGTCCTCGATTACCACAAGGTGATGGCCAAACAGGACTTCGACGTGCTGCGGGCAGCCAACGATCTCGTCGGCGCCGCCTACCTCGACCAACGAACGCTGGACCGCAGGACTAAGGAGCTCATCTTCATCGTCAGCCTCACGGTGATGCGTGCCACGAAGGGACACATCCAGAGCCACATCAAGGTCGCCCTCGATCTGGGCGTCACGCCTCGGGAGATACTCGAAGCGATCGAGATCTCCCTGCCCGAGGCGGGAATCGTCGCCTTCCAGACCGGGTTCGAAGCCTGGCGCGAGGTCGTCGGCGCGGACGGCCTCGAACCGACCGTCGACGCCTTCCACGGCTGAGTCACCGGCCATCCACGAAGGGAAAGACCATGACGGACGCCGTCACCTTCATCGGACTGGGCACGATGGGGCAGCCCATGGTCCGCAACCTCGCGCGATCCGTGCGGGTCGCGGTGCACGACACGGACCGCGCCGCGATCGACGCGGCCACCCGGAACGAAGGGGTGACGGCGTTGCCCGGCCTGCTGGCCGGGGCCGACGCCCATGTCGTGATCCTGATGCTGCCCAACAGCACTGTCGTCGAGCAGGTGCTCGGCGACCCCGGCGACCGGGGAAGCTTCGCCGGCCGTCTGCGGCCGGGCGCGCTGGTCGTCGACATGGGATCGTCAGCGCCCCGCGCGACCCAGGACCTGGCCAAGCGGCTCAGTGAGCACGGCGTGGCGATGGTGGACGCGCCAGTCTCCGGTGGTCCGCGCAAGGCCTCGACTGCCGAGCTGACGATCATGGCAGGCGGCTCGGCCGAGGACTACGAGCGAGCCCTTCCCCTGCTGCGCACGATGGGCACGTCGGTGACGCACACAGGACCCGCCGGGTCCGCGCACGCGCTGAAGGCGCTCAACAACCTGTTGTCCGCCATCGGCCTGGTCGGGGCGCTCGAGGTGCTCACCACGGGCACCAAGTTCGGCCTCGACCCGCGGACCATGCTCGACGTCATCAACCGGTCCACCGGCCGCAACCAGTCGACCGAGGTCAAGATCGGACCGGAGGTGCTGGCCGGGCGGTTCCAGGTCGGGTTCTCGCTTCCGTTGACCGTCAAGGACATCACCACCGCACTGGACCTCTCGACCTCGCTCGGCCTGGCGCCGGAGGTGTCGCGGGCGTGTGTCCGGTTCTGCCAGGCCGCGCTGTCCGACCTGGGCGAGGGCAATCCGGACCAGTCCGAGATCGCCCGGTACCTGGCGAAGGTGACCGGCGTCGACCTGACTCGCTGACCAGGGCGTCCGCCGCGTCGGCCACCCACCGCGTACTACTCTGATACCGTCATAGGCTGGTGAAGAAGGGGGCGTCCGCGTGACAGGGCAACGAGTGCAGCGGGTCGCCGCGCCACTGCGCACCCAGGTCCTCGAAGCGCTCCGGCAGGACATCCTCCTCGCGGAGTTCCAGCCAGGCGAACGGCTGGTCGAGGCGCGGCTGTGCGCGCGGTACGAGGTTTCCCGCACGGTCGTCCGCGAAGTCCTGCGGCAGTTGGAGTCCGAGGGGCTGGTGACCACGGTGGCCAACCGCGGCCCTGTCGTCACCGAGCTGACATCCACCGACGCCAAGGCGTTGTTCGAGGTTCGCGGCGCGCTGGAGGGCTTGGCCGGTGCTTTGTTCGCCGAACGGGCCACCGCCGAGCAGCGCGACCAGATGGGCAAGGTGATCCGGCGGTTCGCCAGGACCTACCGCAGGACGGACCTGGCCGAGCGGTTGGCGATGAAGGACGAGTTCTACGACATCCTCATCGCGGGCGCGGCGAACCCGATCGTCGACTCGACGCTGCGCGGTATCCACGCCCGGGTGCAGATGTTGCGCGGGTTGTCCCTGCAGGCCGAAGGCCGCGGGCCGGAAACCGTCCGGGAGCTGACCGCCATCCACGAGACTGCGGCCGTGCGGGGCGACCCGGTCGCCGCTCGTGAAGCATGCGAAGACCACGTCCGCAACGCCGCGGCCACCGCGCTGCGCGAACTCGCCGCCCGGCAGCTGGAACACCCGCAACCACGCGCCGACTGAGTCCCGGCCGACCGCCGTCGACCGGGACTCGGCTGTCCTATTCGGACATCACATCGGCCAGCAGCCCGGCCGTGGCCTCGGGCGACTCGGCGTGGAAGTGGTGGCTGCCCAGGTCGACCAGCTCGATGCGGATCCGGTCGCCATAGCGGTCGATGGCTTCCTGGGTGATGATCTCGCGCACGGCGAACAGCGTGATCGGCTGCGTGATCGCGTCCAGCGTGGCGTCCATGTCCCAGTGCAACAGGGCTTCGAGGGCGTGCAGCCCCGCGGGCTGGCGCACCGCGCCCATCTTGGTGGTGTACTTGTCCACCAGGGCCGGGTCGGTGCTGGGCAGTGAGCCCGCCTCCACCATGCCGCGCATCGCACCGGCGAAGTCCTCGCGGAACGGGCGCAGCAGAGCTTCGGCCTGGTCCTTGTCCTGCGCGGGGAACAGCGACAGGTAGTGCAAGGCTTCGAGCTCGACCACGCGAGTGACCACATCGGGCAGCAGCCGGGCGGTTTCGAGCGCGACCGCCCCGCCCAGCGAATGTCCGACGACGACGCACGAGCCGACCGACTCGGCTTCCAGCACGGCCGCCACGTCACGGGCGAACTCCTCCATCGTCCAGACCTCGCGGGTGGACCGGGAGTCCCCGTGTTCGGCGAGGTCGACCGCCAGCACGCGGAGGTGCCGCGGGAGGAAACCGGTGATCGCGTCGAAGTCGTGGCGGTCGCACCCCCAACCGTGGATGAGCGCGATGGTGGGCCCGTCGGCGGGACCGCTGGCCGTGTACCGGATCGTGGTGCCGTCGGGACGCCGGACCTCGTCGTGCTTGGTGTTGTCGATGACCACCGTCATGGCGGTTCCTTTCGGGGTAGTGGATTCGGTCTCAGAGCGCGCGGTGGTACCGGACAGGCCATGCGTCCTTGTCGGTGGGACGGTGGCGCAGCGCGAGGTACGGGTCACGCAGCAGTGCGCGGCCCAACAGCACGGCGTCCGCCTCCTGGGCGCCGACGATCCGGCCCGCCGTCGCCAGGCTGCCGATCTGCCCGACCGGGGCGACCGCGAGTCCCGACGCCTCCTTGAGGGTGGCCGCGAACCCGACGTTCACCCCTTCCCTCGTCGGCGGGCGGGCCTCCTCGTCACGCACCAGGACGCCGGAGGTGACGTCGAGGAGGTCGATGCCCGCGGCGGCGAGTTCCTTGGCGAACTGCACGGCGTCCTCGATGGTGATGCCGCCGTCGATCCAGTCGGTCGCGGTGATGCGGACGAAGACGGGCTTGTCCTCCGGGAAGGCCTGCCGGACGGCGCGGGCGACACGCAACGGCAGGCGCATCCGGTTCTGCGGGCTCCCGCCGTACTCGTCGGTCCGGTGGTTGGCGAGCGGGGACAAGAACTGGTGCAGCAGGTACCCGTGCGAGGCGTGGATCTCGACCGCGTGGTAACCGGCCAGATGGGACATCCGAGTCGCCTGGGCGAAGGCCTCGACGACCTCGTCGAGGTCGTCGGGGGTCGCTTCGCGAGGCGTGGCCAGGTCGCCGAACGGGATCGCGGACGGCGCGATCAGGTCCCAGCCGCCGTCGGCCGCGCTCACCGGACCGTTCTGCCCTTCACCCTCCCAGGGGACCTGGTGCGATCCCTTCCGGCCCGCGGCGATCAGCTGGATCGCGGGCACCGCGCCGTAGTCGGCGACGAACGAGGTCAGGCGCCGGTGCGCGAGGGCCTGGTCCTCCGTCCATATCCCGAGATCCGCCGCCGTGGTCCGGTGCAGCGGTCCGACCGCGGTGGACTCGACCATGAGCAGGCCAACGCCGCCGAGCGCGCGAGGGCCGTAGTGCACCATGTGCCAGTCGGTCGGCATGCCGTCGGGCCCTGCCGCGTACTGGGCCATCGGGGACATCCACACGCGGTTGGGGGTCGTGACCTCCCGCAGCCGCAACGGGTTCATCTCCGGGCCGGGGGTCTCTGTGCTGGGCACAGCTGAACTCACTTCCTCACGGGTTTCCTGGGAGCACACTACGAGGTGTTGACATACGAGAATACCGTATTACGGTAATCCCGTCGATGGAGCCGGTGCCCAGCGGGTGAGACGAGCAGCACGATCCGCCCCGGTCCCCCGCCGCCTCTCCCGGAGTGGTCAGTCCACTCCGGTCACCCCCGATCTCAGGGAGAGCCGTGACAGCACAAGAGCACACCGTCGTGCCCGAAAGCCCGGTCCGGATGACCGGCGAGCAGCGCAAGGCCGTCTTGGCCGGAGCGCTCGGCAACGCGGTCGAGTACGTGGACTGGGGAATCTACGCCGCCCTGGCACCCGTCTTCGCGAGCCAGTTCTTCCCCCGCGGCGATTCCACCGCCGCGTTCCTGTCCACATTGGCGATCTTCGCCGCGGGCTTCTTCGTCCGCCCGCTCGGCGGTGTCGTGCTCGGCGCCTACGCCGACCGGTTCGGCCGGAAGAAGGCGCTGACGCTGACCATCAGCCTGATGTCGGCAGGCGGTCTGGCCATCGCGGTGTGCCCGACCTACGAACAGGCAGGGGTGTTCTCCCCACTGATCCTCCTGGTCGCCCGGCTCGTGCAGGCGTTCTCCGCGGGCGGGGAATGGCCGAGTTCGGTGTCCTACATCGTCGAGAACGCGGCCGCGGGGCGGCGGGCGTTCGCGGGGTCCTTCCAACAGGTGTCGACCGCGGGCGGCATCCTGCTCGCCTCGCTGCTCGCACTCACCGTGACCGCGCTGCTGGACGATCGCCAGCTGCACGAGTTCGGCTGGCGGATCGCGTTCGCCATCGCCGCCGCACTGGGCCTGGTGGTCCTGTGGTTGCGGTTCCGCACCAAGGAAACCCAGCACTTCGACGACGCGGCGGCGTCCGGTGGATCGCGCCGACCGGTGCGGACCCTGTTCGCCGAGCACAAGCTGAGCCTGCTGCGGGTCGTCGGGATCACGGTTCCCGGCACGATCATCTACTACCTGTGGATCACCGCCATGCCCGGCTACGTCACCGTGACCACCGGTCTCGACCTGGGCAAGGCCCTGCTCGCGAACTCGTTGTCGGTCGTCGTGTTCATGCTGTTGCTCCCGCTCGGGGGACTGCTGTCGGACCGGTTCGGCAGGCGGCCGACTTTCCTGTTCTTCCTGGCCGGGTTCGCGGTGTACGCGTGGCCCGCCTACCACCTGCTCGACGGAGGTGGCTTCTGGACGTTGCTGCTCGTCGAGCTCGTCGGCGTCGTGCTGCTCGTCGGCAATTCGGCCAACGTGGCCGCCATCTACGCCGAGCTGTTCCCGACCCGGGTGCGCACGACCGGGATCGGCCTGCCCTACGCGACGGCGGTCGCCGTGTTCGGCGGTACGGCACCGTATTTCACGACCTGGCTGGCCAGCATCGGGCACCGGGACAAGATCTGGATCTACGTGGTGACCGCGGCCGTGGTCGGCATGGTCACGATCATGACGATGCCCGACGGCGCGAAGATGGACCGGCTCCGGTGACACGGCTGTCAGTCCGCCGACATCAGGTGGCTGACCTCGGCCGCCGCGGCCACCACCAGCGGCGCGAGGGTTTCCTCCCGGGCCCGGTCGTAGCGCATCTCCGGAACGGCGAGCGTGACCGCGGCGACCGGGCGGCCGTCCGCGTTCGTGATGGCCGCGGCGATGGAAGCCACGTGCGGGCGGTACCACGAGGAGGAACCGTTGAGCGCGTATCCACGCTTCGAGGTCTGGCCGATCTCCCGCTGGAGCTCCGCGGCGTCCGGCACGCGACTGTTGGCGAACTCGGAGAGCTCGCGCTCGAGCAGCCCGTCGACCTCGGCACTGTCGAGCAGCGCCATGATCGCCACGCCTGCCGAGGTCGCGCGCAGCGGCACCCGCGAGCCGACGTCCATCACGACGCGGATCACCTGGGAGGTGTCCTCGCGGGCGAGGATGACGAGGCATTCCCCGTCGCGCGCGCCGAGAAGAACGGTCTCGTCGGTCTCGGCCGCGAGTCTCTTGATCACGGGTCCCGCCACTTCCCGCAGGTCCCGCTCCCCCGCGCCGCGCAGGCCGAGCGCCAGCACCTTGCTCGTCACACCCCATCGCGCGCGGTCGAGGTCGACGACCTTGAGCCAGCCTGCCTGCTGGAGCGTCACCAGGCACCGCTGCACGGTGCCCTTCGGAATCCCGGTCACCCTGGCCAGCTCCGAGACGCCGATCGGTTGCCGCATGGCGACTTCCTCGAAGACCCGCAAGGTGTTCAGGACGCTGTTCATCGACCGGACGCTGCCAGCCGGTTTGTCCGCCTCTTCCGCGTACACAGCCCGATCGTATCACTCTGCGCACCACCGTTTCTCATCGTGATACAGCACGCAGTGCTTCGGACCAACAATTGGACTACATTGTGATACCTCGTATCACATTGCGAAACGGAGGATCATGGATCTCGTCGTGGTGGGAGATGTCGTCGCCGCAGGACGGCCGCGGCGCCCGGTCGTGGCGCACCCCGGGCCGGGCGACTCGGCCCCGCGTCGTGTCCGCCGCCGGGCGGACGCTGGCCTTCTTCAGCTTCTGCTCCGCGCTGCCGCTCGGCTTCAACGCCACGGCCGACAGACCGTCCATCGTGGTCGACGAGGGCGGGCGCGTACGGCGAACCCCCATCAAGGAGGAAACATGAGTGAACCGTGGCAGTGGGATGAGGAAACCTGGCGCGGACACGTCGGGCGTGTGCGCGCCGGACGGCCGTTGCGGCCGGATTCCTGGCCGGGCGACGCCAAGGCGGCGGTGACGTTGTCGTTCGACTCCGACCACGAGACGATCCCGTTGCGCGACGGGGAGGTACTGCCGGGCAAGCTGTCACAGGGCGAGTACGGCGCGCGGACCGGTGTGCCCCGGGTCCTGAAGCTGCTCGACCGGTTCCGGGCGCCGTCGACGTTCTTCATGCCCGCCGTGTCCGCGCTGCTGCACGACGGCGAAGCGAAGTCCTATGTGGATGCCGGGCACGAGGTCGCCCTGCACGGCTGGATCCACGAACGCAACACCCAGCTGCCGCCCGAAGCCGAACGCGACCTCACCTTCCGGGCCGCGGACACGCTGGAGCGCCTCACCGGGACACGACCGGTTGGCATCCGCACCCCGTCGTGGGACTTCTCCGAGCAGTCGCTGCGGATCATCCGCGAGCTTGGCCTGACGTACGACTCCTCGCTGATGGCCGACGACGACTGCTACGAGATCCTCGCCGACGGTGAGCCCACCGGCATCGTCGAACTGCCGGTCGAGTGGATCCGCGACGACATGCCGTACTTCATGATGGAACGGTTCGGGGCGCAGCGGCCCTACACGCCACCACGCGGCGTGTTGTCGATCTGGCGCGACGAGTTCGACCTCGCCTACGCCGAAGGCGGTGTCTTCCAGCTCACCCTGCACCCGCACGTCATCGGGCACCGCTCGCGCATCACGATCCTCACCGAACTGCTCGAGCACATCGCCTCGCACGAAGGCGTCTGGTTCGCCACCCACGCCCAGATCGCCGACCACGTCTCCCTCGGAAAGGACCTGGCGCGATGACCGAGATCGACCCCGGCATCGACCACCGCATCGAGCGCGCGTTCGAGGAGAACCTAAGCTCGGTCCTGGACCTCTCGCACCGGATCAACGCCAACCCCGAACTGGCCTTCGAGGAACACGAGACCTCGGCGGCGCTCATCGAGATGCTGGAACGCGGCCGGTTCACGGTGGAGAAGGGCGTCGCAGGCCTGTCGACGGCCTTCGTCGCCTCGGCCGGGTCCGGCGACTTCGCGTTCGGTCTGTGCGCGGAAATGGACGCGCTCCCCGACATCGGGCACGGCTGCGGCCACAACGTCATCGCAGCGTCCGCGGTCGGCGCCGCCCTGGCTTTGGCCCCCTACGCCGACGAGCTCGCGCTGACCGTACGGGTCTTCGGCACCCCGGCCGAGGAAAAGGGAACCGGCAAGGAAATCATGGTCAACTGCGGCGTCTTCGACGACACCCACGCGGCCATGATGGTGCACCCCACGCTCAAGGACGTCGTCATCCCCCACCTGCGCGCTTCGCGGTCCTGGCAGGTGACCTACACCGGGATCGGCGGGCACGCCTCACGCCCGTGGAGCGCGCTGAACGCGGCGGACGCGACAGTCGTCGCCCAGACCGCCATCGGCCTGCTGCGCCAGCAACTGCGTGACGGCATCAGGGTGCACCACGTCGTCAAGGAGGCCGGTGCCGCCGTCAACGTCATCCCCGACCACGCGGTCGTCGACTGCATGATCCGCGCTGACACGATCGACGAAGTCGACGAGGTATGGGAACGGGTGCGGCCCTGCTTCGACGCGGGCGCCATCGCCACCGGCACCCGCGTCGAGTACACGACGCTGCCGTCCGTCTACCGCGAATTCCGGCACGACCCAGACCTGGCCCCGCTGTTCGAAAAACACGCGAAAGCGACCGGCCGGACCTTTCCCGACTACCCCGACAAGATGTTCGGCTCGACCGACATGGGCAACGTCTCGCTGCGCGTCCCCGCGATCCACCCCATGCTGTCCTTCGACCTCCCGCCCGAGGCCGGAAACCACACCGCGGCCTTCGCCGTCGCGGCAGGCGGCCCCGACGGCGACCGGTTCGTCCACGACGCCGGTCTGGCGATGGCCCTCACGATCGCCGAAGTCGCGCAGTCCGACCAGATCCGGGCGCGGCTGATGGCCAAGACAGCCGACCGCTGACCGCAGGGCGCGAACACCACACAGAGAAATCCGCCGAACTGGAAACAACTGCACTTTTCTTGCCGGGAAGGGAAGGATTCCACGACAGGGCGTTCACGAATGGCACGATCATGTCAATCCGCAGGTAAACCACTGTTTCGACGGCGCCTTCGGTGATTAGCATCCGGTGGCGACAATTCCGAGGGACATGGCCGGAGAGCGACCTGCGTCCACACGCGCCATTTTCACCCAGCGGAGGAACACGTGGACATCCCGGTCACCCAACCCCTTTCCTACCCGTTCAACCGGTGGGAGGGCCTTGAGGTAGACGAACGCTACGCACGGTTGCGTGCCGAATCGCCGATGGTCCGGGTCAAACTCGCGTACGGCAACGAAGCGTGGTTGGCGACCCGGTACGAGGACGGCCGTCTCGTCCTGGCCGACCCCCGCTTCAGCCGGGTGCTGCCGCCCGGGCTCGACATGCCGCGGATGGGTGAGCGCAAAGTGGACTCCGGGCTGATGGCCACGGATCCGCCGGAGCACTCCAGGATTCGACGCCTCGCCGCGAAGGCGTTCACCCAGCGCGGAGTCGAGTCGCTGCGCCCCACCGTGACCAAGGTGGCCAACGAGCTCGTGGACGCCATGATCGACCTCGGCCCGGCCGTCGACCTGGTCGCGAACTTCGCCGTGCCGCTCCCGACGACCACGATCTGCGTCCTGCTCGGCGTGCCCGTCGCCGATCAGGCGCTGTTCGGCGAATGGGCGTCGGGGTTCCTGTCGGCGACCGGGCTCACCGCCGAGAAGATCGACGAGTACCAGCGCAACCTCTGGACCTACATGGCCGAACTGCTCGCCGAGCGCGTCGCCGATCCCCAGGACGACCTGCTCAGCGCATTGGCCAACGCCAAGGACAACGACGACCGGTTCAGCGGCGAGGAGGTCCTGCACCTGGCCGCGAGCCTGCTCGCCGCGGGCCACGAGACGACCACCGCCGCGATCTCGGACTTCGTGCTCACGCTGCTGCGGCACCCGGGTGAACTCGCCAAGATCGAGCAGGACCCGGAGCTCATCCCGCAGGCAGTCGAGGAACTGATGCGGTTCGTCCCGCTTGGCGTCGGCGCGACCCTGCCGCGGTACGCGAAGGAGGACGTCGAGGTGGGTGGCGTGCTGGTCAGGGCGGGCGAGCCGGTGCTGGTCACGATCAACTCGGTGAACCGCGACGACGCCGTGTTCCCGAACGCCGCCACCTTGGACGTGACCAGGACCGTCAAGGCGCACCTCGGGTTCGGCCACGGCGTCCACCACTGCCTCGGCGCGTCGCTGGCCAGGACGCAACTCCAGGTCGCGCTGGCCACACTCGTCGGCCGGCTGCCGAACCTGCGTCTCGCCGTGCCCGCTGACCAGCTGCGCTGGAAGCAGGGCGGGTTCGTACGCAGCCCGGCCGAGATGCCGATCAGCTGGGACCCGCCGGTGGTACAGAACCTCCCCAGAAGTACCCACCCGTGACGGGTGCCGACACCCGCGGCGCACTCATCGCGGCGCGTATCGACCGGCTCCCGGCCGACCGGCTCCCGGCTTCCAGGCTCGCCGTCCGGGCACGGCTGGTGATCGGCGCGGTCACGTTCTTCGGCGGTTTCGACCAGTTCCTGATCGCCTACGCGTTACCCGCGTTGCGTGCGCAGTACCAAATGGACACCGCCACCACCACGCTCACCATCACCGTCGGCTCGGTGGGCACGCTGATCGGCGCACTGCTCACGGGCAGGCTGGCCGACCGGTTCGGACGGGTGCCGGTCGTCGCGTGTTTCCTGGTGCTGTACTCGTTGAGCAGCTTGTTCGCCGCGTTCGCGCCGAACGTCGAGTGGCTGCAGGCAGCCAGATTCCTGCAAGGTATCGGAGTCGGCGGCGAAGTGCTCGTCGCGGCGACCTACATCAGCGAGATCATCGGCCCGAGAAGGCGTGGCAGGTTCGTCCTGCTCTACGAACTGGCGTGTGTCACCGGGCTCGTGATGGCATCACTGGTCTCGGCGTGGGTGGTGCCGTCGTTCGGCTGGCGCGCTTTGTTCGCGGTGGGCGCGTTACCCATCTTCGTGGCGGTCGCGCTGCGAACAGTCCCCGAATCGCCACGATGGCTGGCGGCACGTGGTCGTTACGACGAGGCCGAAGCGGTAGTGGACCACTTCGAAGCCCTGGCACACAAACAGTTCGGCACACTTCCCGACATCGAGCTGTCCCCCTCGGCAACCGCGACCGACCACCCGAGGCTGCTGGATCTGTTCGGCCGCCGGTACTTGCGTCGCACGGCTGTGGTGTCGGTGCTGTGGTTCGTGTCCTTCCTCGTGAACTACGGCCTGTCCTCATGGCTTCCGACGATCTACACGAGCATGATCCACCTCGGCATGAGTACCTCGCTCACCTACAGCATGGTCACCACCGTCGCCGGGCTCGTCGGCAGCATCGTGATCGCCACCACCGTCGACCGACTCGGCCGACGGACCGGACTCATCGTCGGACTGCTCGGCGGCACGGTAACCCTCGGCGCGGCCGCGGTCATGGCCCCGGCGACAGGGCCGGGCGTGATGGTGTTCGTGTCGGCGGCCGCGCTGTTCGTGTTCGCAGTGAGCCTCGTCGTGAACCTGTACGGCCCGGAGTTGTACCCCACTCGCTCCCGCGCGGCCGGTGCGAGCATCGGTGGGGTGTTCGCCAGGCTTGGCGTGATCGTCGGACCGATCATCACCGGGCTCGCGGTCGGCGCGAACGGCGGCATCGCCCCGGTTTTCGGCGTGCTGGCCGCGGCGTGCGCCATCGGTTGCGTCACCGTTGTGCTGTTCGGTGTCGAGACCGCGCGCCGACCGCTGGAGCCCTTGTCTCCCTGAGATGACCGTCAGCGGACCGGACCGAGGTGGAGATATCGCTCAGCCGGGATCGTGGTGCTCCGTGTCCACGCGTGGAAGAACCCGCCGAGGTCCACTCCGGACTCCCGCTGCGCCAGCTGTTCGAACTCCGGCCACGAGGCGTTGCCACCCCGGTGCAGCTCCTGCCAGCGGGTCAGTAGCCGGAAGAACGTGTCATCGCCGATGCTCCGGCGCAGTGCGTGCACCATCAGCGGCCCGGTCCGGTACACCGCTGCGAGGTACTTCTCGGCGCCGGGGTCGTAGAGCGGCACCTTCCAGAAGTCCGGCTTGTCCCGGTTGACGGCGACGAGCTCGCGGTAGTGGGCGTCCAGGTCCTTGCCTTCTTTCGCTTCACTCCACAACCACTGGGCGTAGGTGGCGAAGCACTCGGCAACGCAGATGTCGCGCCAGTTCCGGCCGGTCACGTTGTTGCCGAACCACTGGTGCGCCTGCTCGTGCACGATGAGGCCGACCACGTCGTTCCACGCCGTGCCCGGATACAGCGGCCTGCTGTGGGTTTCCAGTCCCATCGCGATGTCCTCGTTGAAGTAGATCCCGCCTGCCGAGGAGAACGGGTACCTCCCGAACTTGGCCGAGAGGAAGTCGATGATCTCCGGGACGCGGTCGCCGTGCTGGCGGGCCGCGGCCTCCGCCCCCGGGGCATAGGCGCTGATCACCGGGGTTCCGTCGGCCAGCGCGGCGTTGACGACGGTGAACTTGGCGATCGCCAGCACCGCGGTCCACGTGGACAGCGGGCTGTCCTCGCGCCAGCGGAAGGTGGTTCGGCCCCGCTCAGTGGTGGTGGGGCCTGGCCTGCCGTTGCCGACCGCTGTCCACCCCTGCGGCACGGTCGCGGTCAGCGCGAAGGTGGCCTTGTCCGACGGGTGGTCGTTGGACGGGAACCAGCTGGTGGCCGAATGCGGCTCGCCTGCCATGAACATGCCGCCGGTTTCGGGGTTGTACCGGGTGTCGCCGTTCTTGCCCGAATACACCACCCGCACGTCGAACCGGGCACCCCGGCGGATCGGCCGGGCCGGGGTGACCACCAGCTCGTGTTCCCCTTCCCGTGTGAAACCCCGGGCCGGTACTCCGTTGACGGTGATCGTGGAGATGTCGAAGGTCGGGGTGAAGTCCAGGTTGAACTGGTCCAACCCGGCGGTGGCGGTGGCTGACACCGTGGTGTCCCCGGTGAGCTCGTCCGGCTTGTCCGGGTCGTAGCCCACTTTCACGTCGTAGTGGCCGACGCGGTAGCCGCCGTTGCCGTCCTGCGGCCAGTACGGATCACCGATCCCGTCTCCCCCGACTCCGGCGAAGGCGACAGGGGCGGTCAGGGTCAGGCTGGTGAGCAGTGCTCCCAGCGTCAGCAGGTGTCGTTTCCTGATGGGCAACACAGAGATCTCCTTGGGCCAGTGCGGGGTTCAGGAGGCGGGGGTGCCGGGCTTCCAGTCGGGGTGTCCGGGCATCGGCGGGGTCTTGGTGCCGTACAGCCAGTCCTTGAGCAGGCCGCTGACATCACGCCCGGACACCTGGTTCGCGACGGTGATGTAGTCGGCCGTGCTCATCACACCGTCCTTGAACCGCGACACCACCGTGCGTTCGATCCGCTCGAAGGTCTGCGCGCCAACGGTTTGGCGCAGCGCGTACAGCGCGAGCGCCCCACCGACGCGTTGGGTTTGGCCGGACACCGGCTTGGGCCGCGCCGGGGCTCCCTCACGGTCACGGTTCTCCTGGTCCATCTCGTAGTTGAACCGCATGCCCGCGGCGAAGGCATCAGGGGAACCGGGCTGGCTCAGCTCGGAGTCGTACCAGGTGCCGTAGAAGTGGGCGTGTCCCTCGGCGGTCCAGTCGTCGTCGAGGTTCACGGGGGTGACGGATGCACCGAACCACTGGTGGTTGAGCTCATGGGTTCGCAAGTAGTCCGCCGGGTCACTGGCCAGTGTCGATGCCGCGATGGTGGTCATCGTCTGGCTCTCGAAAGGGCTGATGGTGCCCAGCGGGGCGAAGATCCCGTAGGTGCCGAAGGGGTAGGCACCCAGCCTCGCGGTCTGCCACCGCAGCTGGTCGTCAGTCCTGGCCAGCGTTTTCTCGAGCTGGTCGGCCTGGGCGGTCGGCACGACATCACGAATGGTGACCCCGTCCGGGCCAGGGCGGGTGATCAGCGAATAGGGGCCGACCGCGATCTGCCCGTCGTGCGCGGGCATCGGGTGAACCATGCGATAGGTGCGCGCGGTCCGGCCGCCAGGCAGCTGCCGGGTCTGCGTCAGATCGCCGTTCGCCACCCCGGTCAGGTGGGCGGGAGCGGTGACGCTGATGGTGTACGTGGCCTTGTCCGCGATGTCGTTCTTGCACGGGTACACGTGGTGCATGGTCTGGTGGTTCTGCGGGGAGATGGCGAAGCCGTCATCGATCTCCCGCCATGGACCGCGGTTGTCCGGTCCATTGGACCTGGTGACCACATAGTCGACGGTGACCGAGAACTCCGCGCCGCGGGCCAGCGGCTTGGGGGTGACCAGCAAGCGCTCGCCGCTGGCCTGGAACCTGGCGGGTCGCCCGTTCACCGTGACCTGGCTGACCCGGCCGCCGCCGAAGTCCAGCGCGAACCTCGGCAACGCACCGGTGGCCCTGGCCTTGAGTGTGGTGGTGCCCGCCATGTCCTTCGAGCCGGAGCGGTACTCGAGGCTCACGTCGTAGTGCAGCGCGTCGTAAGCATCCGTTACGGCGGGACGGGCATCGGCGCCCGCAGCGGCGCCCAGTGCGGCCGTGGCGCCGACCACGACGATCGCGATCATGCGGTAGGTGGTTTTCACAGCCGCGAAGTTAGGAGCCACGCGTCCGCGGCCCGTCCCTGTCGTGTCCCAGTTGTGTCGCAGCGGTCACTGTGGCGTGCAGCGTTCGGCCAACACAGCCAGGAAGCTCTCCCCCCAGGCGAGGATTGTCGACTCCTCGAAAAGATCGGTCGAGTACTCGAACACCACGCGGATGGTGTCGTCGGACGGGATGATCACCGCGTACAACTCGTTGCGAGCCATACCAGGATGGGACAGTTCGCGCAGCGTAGCGCCGGGCAGGCCGAACGTCGGCGCGGGCGTTGTCACCACGGTGAACAGGACAGTCGGGAAGAGGCCATCCGCCTCGGACGGGGCGACCAGCCGCGCGACCTCGGTCAAGGGCAGAGCCTGGTGGTCGAGCGCCGTGTACACCGTTTCGGCCATCCGAGCCACCACGTCTGGAAAACCGCCGTCCGGGCGTACTCTCAGCAGTACCGCGTCACCGAGCGGACCGACGATTTCGTCGTGGTCGCCCTGCAGGCGATTCGCGCTCGACGCGGCCAGCACGATGTCCGGCTGGCCGCAGAGATCCGATATCCACGCCGCGAAGGCCCCGGCCAGCACCATGTAGGGAGTGCTTCCGAACTCGGCAGCCCGTCTGCGGACCCCTTGAGCGACCGGAGCACCGGCCACGAACTCGTGACGAGCGCCGCGGCCGGACAACCTGCCAGGGCGCGGATGGTCGACGGGCAAGGCCAAGCGCAACCTGGCGCCGTCCAACTCCTTGCGCCAGAAAGCTTCCAACTCCGCTCTCCGGGGTGGAGCGAGGTTGCTTCGTTCGCAGCGAACGTACTCCGCGAACTGTGCTCGAGGCGGTCGTAGCTGAGTCCCTCGGTACAGCTCGCCGATCTCACGCCACAAGATGTCGAGCGACCACGCGTCGCACACCGAATGGTGCCACACGACAACGAGTACCCACCGAGCATCGCTGATTCGTGCCAGGCGGAACCGGAACAGAGGTGCCTCGGTCAGTACGAACACCTCGCCCACCTGCTCCCGGCACCACCGCTCAACGTCATCCGGGTCCAGGTCGGTGACCGGGAGCTCAACGGGAACCTGCGCCAGGACCTGGATCGTGTCGTCGGACAATCTCATCCGCAAGGCGTCATGCCTGCGCACCAGTTCGGTGAACGCCTGGGTCAGCGCGGTCAGGTCCAGCGGCCCTTCCACGTCGACGCGATGCGCGATGTTGTACACAGCCGGGTCGACGCGTTCGTGGTGTCTTTGCCAGAGCCTGCGCAGGAACGACGTCATCGGCAACTCCGTCTGCCGTCGTGCTGCCACAGCGCGGATCGTCGGCGCGTGGAAGAAGTCCGTGATGGACAGCTTCAGCCGGTGTTCGGCAGCTATCCGGTTCACCAGTCTGATCGCCGTCAACGAGTGGCCGCCCAGTTCGAAGAACGACGCGTTGACTGGCACCGACTCCCTGCCCAACTCCGCGCACCACGCCGCGTGCAGTGACCGCTCCAGGTCGTCCGCAGGCGTGTCGTCGTTCCTCGCCCTCCCGTATGTCGGCGCCGGGAGCCGGTCGCGATCCAGCTTTCCGCTTGTGTTGTAAGGCAGGCGATCGAGCTGCACCCACCGTCGCGGTATGGCGTGGCCCGGCAACCACTCGGCGAGCTCGTCAGCGAGGTCCCCGCGACCGGAGACCACATACGCGACGAGTTCCGGCTCTCCGTGCACGTCAGGCCGAGCCACCACAGCGGCGTCGACGACGCCGTCCAGCTCCTGCAGCACGGCCTGCACCTCGCCGGGTTCGACCCGGTGACCGCGGATCTTCACCTGGTCGTCGATCCGGCCGACGAACTCGACCGTACCGTCCGCCCGCCAACGGCCAAGATCACCCGTGCGGTACACACCGTTGAACGGCGACCGCACATAGCCCTGGGCTACTGCGATTCCGGCGATGTGGATCTCCCCCACCGCGCCAACGGGAACCTCACGACCACCGGAATCGAGCAACAGCAGTTCGACGCCGTCGATCGGCGCACCGATCGGTGGGCGGGATTCGCTCTCGTGGTCGACCAGCTGCGAGGTGACGATGATCGTCGTTTCGGTCGGACCGTACTGGTTGTACAACGCGCAGGAAGGGTGCTCGGCCAGGAACCGGCGTAACGCTGGTGTGACGGACAAAGCCTCCCCCGCCGAGAATATCTCACGCAACGACGGCAGGGACGGCAGCGACTCCACGAGATACTTCAACGGCGTGAAAGGCAGGAACAATCGCTGGACGTCGTACTTCGCCACCACGGCAGGCACGTCGTGCCGCATGTCCTCGGTGATCAGCACGAGCGTCGCGCCAGCGGCGAGCGTCGTGAAGATCTCCTGCACGCTCACGTCGAACGCCGTCGAAGTCCACTGCAGCGTGCGCAGCGCCCGGTGGTGCCGCAACTGCCAACGAACCAGGTTCACCGGCCCGCGGTGGGGCACCACCACGCCTTTGGGCCGCCCAGTCGACCCCGATGTGTAGATGCAGTACGCCGGGCTGTCCGGCGTTGTGGTCACTGCGGGTGGCGCGGAGTCCAGGTCGTCCGCGCTCCCCCACTCACTGAGGACCTCGGTCGTGAGCAGGAGCGCGACCGCGCAATCCGCCATCATGTACTCGCGCCGCGCTTTGGGCGTATCCACATCGATTGGCAGGTAGGCCGCACCGGCCTTGAGAACGCCTAGCATCGCGGTGATCTGCTCGGCACCACGCGGCAGGAGCACCGCGACGAAGTCCCCCGGGCCGATCCCGCGTTCGTGCAACCGTCTGGCCACCCGGTTGGCGTGTTTGTCCAGGTCCCGGTAGGACACCTCGATGTCCTGCCCGAGCAATGCGACGGCGTCCGGCGTATCGGCGGCCTGGCGTTCGACGAGATGGTGCAGACCTTCGGACGGCACCGCGACCGGCGCGCCTTGCCACGAGTTCAGCGCGGCCCGATCGTGCTCGGTGAGCGTCACCAGCTCGGACAACACCGCATCGGGACGGGCCATCGCGCGGCGGAGCACTGCCTCGACGAGATCGAGGACGCGACGCACTGTGACCTCGTCGAACAGCCTTGTGTCGTACTCGACCGAGCAACGTAGCCCGGCACGGTGCTGCGTGAGGTAGAACGTGATGTCGAAAGGCGCTCGATCACTCGGTACGTCGAGCAGATCAACGGTCAACGGCGCCGCGAACTCGACTTCCTCGGCGTTCTCGAACTCCACCATCACCTGGAACAACGGGTTGCGGCTCGCGTCTCGCGTCGGGTTCAGCGCCCGGACGAGCTCGTCGAACGCGACGTGGCGGTGCTCGTAGGCAGCAATGGTGCGGTCCCGCACCTGGCTCACCAGGTCGGCGAACGCCGGATCGCCGGACAAGTCCATCCGCAACGCGACCGTGTCGAGGAACAGACCGACCTCACCTTGGGCATCCGGTGGCCGGTTCGTCACTGCGGTGCCTATCACGACGTCGTCCTGGCCACTGAACCGCCCGAGCGCCGCGGCGACCGCACCGAGCATGGCCATGAACGGTGTGACTCGGTGGCTCGCGCAGAATCGTGCCAGTTCACGCGTGAACTTGAACTCGTGCGTGAAGCTCGCGCCTTCGGCGTGCCGTGCCACCGGACGGGGCCGGTCCGTCGGCAACCGCAGCACCGGGGCGTCCGCCAGCTCTCGTTGCCAGAACTCGAGATCGGCCTCCTTGGCCGATCGGCTGTGTTCGGGCGTCACCCTTATGTCCACAGTGGGCAACGTGCCGCCACTGTAGTGGGCGGCCATGTCCCGGACGAGCACCGCCGTCGACGACGAGTCGAACACGATGTGGTGCGCCAGCAGGAAGAGCAGGTGGTGCTCGTCGTCCAGCCGCAGCAGCCTGGCCAGCACCAGCGGACCTTCCGCCAGGTCGAAGATCTCCCGGCCGACCGTGCTGAGCACCGAGCGCAAGGCCGTGGTCTCGTCGGTGCCGGTGTAGTCGAGCACCGGGCAGTCGAACTCGACGGCAGGCAGCACGACTCGATGCGGTTCACCGTCCTGCTCGCGAAAGACAGTCCGCAGCTCAGGTTGCCGGTGCACGGCAGCTTGCAGCGCGGCAATCAGTTTCCGCTCGTCCAGCCGGCCGGTGAACCTGATGGCTTTGGGCTCGTGATACGCGCTGGTGTCCGGATGCAGCTGTTCCATCAGCCAGACTCGTCGCTGCCCCGGCGACAACGGCAACCGCGGCGTCGAATACCGCTCGCGCAGACGGTCGACGGCAGGCAATGCCTCGATGACGTTCCGAGTCGGCACACCGAAGTCCACGAAGCACGCGATCTCGTTCACACCGGCGGCGATCAGCCGGTCGGCGACAGCCGCGACATCCTGCTCGGCACCGATCAGCGCGCGCGACTCGCAGTATCGGCGGTAAGCCTGGTCGAGCAGGAAATCGACGTCCTCCTCAGGCGTGTTCGCCAGGTCGATGTCGAACCCGAGGCTGTTCGTGACCTGGTCGAACAGGGACAGCGAAGACCGCAGGTAGGCACAGAACGGCTGGTAGGCCTCGGTTATGGCATCGGGGCCGACGTGGGTGTGCACGAGCACGACGACTCGGCCCGCGGCCGGGTCGAGGCCGTGTTCACGGCGGGTGCGCCGGTACAGGGCGATGTTCTCCGCGAGTTGGTCCACGGTCTGCACCATCAGGTTCGTAACGACCCCGAGGTCCTCTTCAGCAGCCCGCCGGTAGCTGTCCGGGTTGCTCACCACCGCGACGAACATCGGTGGCCGTTGCTGGATCGGACGGGGGTACAGCCGCACGTCGATGGGCTCGCCGCTGCCGGAAGTGGCCTCGATCGCCTCGCCTGACCACAGCCGCCGCACTGTGTCCAACTGTTCGTACATGAGCTCGCGGTGCTTGCCGAAGTTCTGGGGCGCCAACGCGAAGTCCCCGGCGTGCCAGCCACTGGCGAAGCACAGCCCGACACGGCCGCCGGACAAATTGTCCACGACCGACCACTCCTCCGCCACCCGGATGGGATTGTGCAGCGGCAGCACGACGGAGCCGGCCTGCAACTTGATCCTTCTGGTGCGGGCGGCGAGTGCGGCAGCGAGCACCGACGGGTTGGGGAACAACGCGCCGAACGAATGGAAATGCCGCTCCGGCAGCCAGACCGAATGGAAACCGTGCCGGTCCGCGAACTCGGTGGCCGCGTTGATCAACTCGTACTTGTTCGTCTCCTGCTGTTCCGGGTAGTCCCCGAAGAAGTAAAGACTGAAGTCACAGGACACGCCACCGCTCTGGGTCGCCCGCTCGTCGGGCACAACTGGTTCGGGCGGCGCGGAAAGCACCACCGGCTCGGGATCGCGCTCCCGCACAGCGACGGTGGCGGTGTTCTGCGGAGGCAGCTCGACGGAACTGGTCGTCAACATCGCCAGTTGCCGTTCCATCAGGTCGACCAGGCGTTCACCGAGGCGCAACTGGCGGTCCACCGTCTCCTGTACGACCGACGCCGGTCGGCTCACCGTTTCCGGCTCGTCGGGGACATCGACGATCTCCGGCTCGGTACCGATCAGCGATGCGAGCTTGCGGGGAGTGTCAGCGTCCGCGAAAAGCGTACGCACGGGCACCTTTGCCCCGAACTCCGCGTCGACCGCTCGTGCCAGGCTCATCAACGTCAACGAGTCCGCGCCGAAGTCGAAGAACGACTTGTCGGCTGTCACCGCGCTCTCCTCCGCGCCCAGCACACGGGCCACAACAGCGCGCACGGAGCGCAGCCGCCCCTGCGACGGGACGACGTCAGGCGTCTGTTCGGCTTCCTCCACCGGGAAACGGGTGCGTTTGAAGGGGTAAACAGGCAACGAGATCCTGGAACCACCACGGATCACAGCCGCCCAGTTGATGTCAGCACCACGAACGTAGAGCTCCCCCAGAGTGAGCCAGAGAGCGGTGACCCGGTCGACCCCGGCGCGTTGGCTCGGCAGCCAACCGTCGCCCAGTCCAGTGAGGACTTCCCCAGGCCCGACCTCGATCACGTCGGATCCGTCCACAGCAGACATCACGAGGTCGAACCGCACCGGCTGACGCGCCTGGCGCACCAGGTAGTCCGGATCAGGCAACCACCCGACAGGACGCTCCCGACCGTCCAGGCTGCTCACGAACCGCACCCGCAACGGGTTCAACGGGACGGTCTTCGCGTAGTCCCGGAACTGCGCGAGCGCGTCATCCATCAGCGCCGTATGAAAAGCCCTGTCGAGTGCGAGCCGGGTGGTACGCACATCCGCACGGTCCAGGACCCGGCGCACCGCGTCTGGCGTACCGGCCAACACGTGCGCCTCGGATCCGTTGACCGCAGCGAGCACGGTCCCTGTCGCATCAGCGATTTTCTGTGCCACAGCGATATCAGCGTGCACCGCGACCATGCCGCCCGGTTCACTGTCCGCCATCAGCCGCGCGCGCTCACCGGTCAGGCGCATCCCGTCGGCCATCGTGATCGCACCACCGACGCACAAAGCCGCGTACTCGCCGAGACTGTGCCCCGTCACCGCATCCGGTGTGATGCCGAAGCTCTCCCACAGGCGCGCCAGCGCGACCTCGAACGCGAACAGCGCAGGCTGAGCGGTCAACGTCGGCCACACTGCCTCGGCACGGTCGTTCAGCAGCAGGTCGAGCAGCCCGCCGCCGTAGACATGATCGCATTCGTCGAGCACGTCACGCACGACGGGGAACACATCGTACAGTTCACGTGCCATGCCGTATCGGGCACTCCCCTGGCCGGAGAACGCGAACAGCGTCCGCGTCAACGGTTTCGACGCCTCCCGCACCACGAACCCGCCGCCACCGATCGCCACAGCCCGGCAGGCGAAGTGTGCACGACCCAACGCGAGCGTGGCAGCGATGTCCGCAGGCGCGGCGCGGACAGACCGGAACTGGTCCACGAGGTCGGCGAGCGCCTCCGGATCCCGTGCCGACAGCGGAGCGATCGTCGGCACAGGAGACGGTGGCGAGGTGCGACGCCGCGGCGGCTCTTCGAGTATCACGTGTGCGTTGGTGCCCCCGACGCCCAGTGCGCTGACTCCGGCGCGGCGTGGTCCTTCGGTCGTCCAGTCGTTCAGGCGAGTCGCCAGGACGAACGGGCTGTCGTCCAGGCGCAGTCCGGGGTTGGGTCTGCTCAGGTTGAGCGTCGCGACCAGTTCACCGTGCCGCAGCATCAACACGGTCTTGATCAGCCCGGCCATCCCGGCGCAACTGTCCAGGTGCCCGACGTTCGCCTTCACCGACCCCAGTGCGCAGAAGCCGGACCGCTCGGTGTCCGCTCGGAACGCGCGGGTCAAAGCCTCGAACTCGATCGGGTCACCCAGTTCGGTACCGGTCCCGTGCGCCTCGACGTACGAGATCGAGTCCGCCCGGACACCCGAGCGGGTCAACGCTCGTCGGATCACGTCGACTTGACCGGCCACCCCCGGCGCGGAGAATCCCGCCTTGCTCGCACCGTCGTTGTTCACCGCCGAGCCGAGGAGCACAGCGTGCACGGTGTCGCCGTCGGCGATGGCCCGGTCCAGTCGTTTGAGCACGACAGCGGCGACGCCGTTGCCGCCGACCGTGCCGTCTGCCTCGGCGTCGAACGGACGACAGCGGCCCGTGGGCGAGAGCGGTGCGCCTCGGCGGTAACCGGACTGTTGCGGCAGGTGCACCGCGGCCGCTCCGGCCAGTGCCATGTCCACCTCACCGGCCAGCAGCGACTGAACCGCGAGGTGCACGGCGACCAGCGAGGTCGAGCACGCCGTCTGGACGCCGATCGCGGGTCCGGTCAGGCCGAGCCGGTAGGCGACCCTGGTCGCCAGGAAGTCCGGTGCCTGCCCGATGACCGCCTGCATGGCGGCGGCCGAGTCACCGGTCACGGCCGCTCGCGCCTGCTGGCCGTACAGGTTCGAGCCGGATCCGGCGAACACCCCGGCGACCTCGGACGTGCCCGCGTGACCGGCGTCCTCCAGCGCGTGGTAGCACACCTCGAGGAACAGCCGCTGCGCCGGATCGGTGACCGCCGCTTCGCGCCCGTTCATCCCGAAGAACTCGGCGTCGAAAGCGTCCACGTCCTCGAGCACACCCATCACCGGCACGCGGTCCGGATCGTCGGTGCCGAACACGCTGACGCTGTCGACACCGGCCCGGAGGTTGGCCCAGAACTCGTCCACCGAGCGCGCCCCGGGAAAACGCAGTGCCATTCCGATGACCGCGATCCTGGTGTCCTGCGGTGGTTCCGCAGGTCGGGGTGCGGCGGCGACGGCGACCGCGTCGAGGTAGGCCGTCAGCGCCTCGACAGTGGGGTGTTCGAAGAGGGCAGTCTGCGCGATCTCCCTGCCCAGCTCACGCTCCAACCGATCACGCAACCGCACCAGCAGTACCGAGTCCAACCCAGCCTCGTAGAACGGCTTGTTCCTGGCCACTGGCATGCCCAGCACCGCGGCGACGCTCTCGGCTACCACGCCCAGGGTGTCGACCACCAGGCGGTCCCGCAACTTCGCGCGCTGCACCTTGCCCGACGGCGTCCTCGGTAGCTCCGCCACCGCGACGACGTGCGCCGCGGTCAGCCTCAGCCGCTGGTGCAGAACTCGACGGATCGCCTGGGCCGTCCGGTTGTCGTCATCACCGCCGACGAAGAAGATCGCGAGTTGCTCCGTGCCGCTCCGCTCGTCCGGTACGCCACACGCGGCGACCTCACCCGGTCGCACGCCGGGCGCGGTCGCGGCGACCTGCTCGATCTCGTGGGCGAAGTGGTTGTGGCCCTTGAGGACGATCACGTCCTTGTGCCTGCCGGTGATCACGAGCTGTCCGTCGGACAGGAAGGCGAGATCACCGGTGTCCAGCCAGTCCGGCTCGCTGAACGCGGCCGCGGTCGCAGCAGGGTCGTTGAGGTAGCCGGGTGTGACGCGCGGCGAGCTGATGTGCAACCTGCCGATGTGCCTGTCCGGTAGGACAACGCCGCGGTCATCGACGACACGCAGGCGCGTTTCGTGTGCCGGTGGACCGACGGCGACGAACGTGGACACGTCATGCTCAGGCGTGTCGTCGTCGGCGTAGAGGAGCTCTCCGCCAAGGCTGGACTTGCGGACGCGGTGCACGGCGTGGGGGTCGGCGAGCCGGCCGTACGTGATCGCAGTCGTCGTCTCGGCCATGCCCCACGCAGGCACGATGCAACCGGGGCCGACGCCGACCGCGTCCATGAACCGGTCGAGCACCGGCAACATGATTTGTTCGCCGCCACACAGCAACGTGCGCACGCACGACAGGTCCCACGTCTGGTCGGTCACCGCGTCCGCCACGAGCTGGTAGGCGAACATGGGTGCCCAACTGTGGTTCGCACGGTGCTCAGCGATCAGGTCGAGCCAGCGAGTGGGATCAGCCAGCACGTACGACGTCGGCGCGTGCACGTTGGTGCAGCCCGCGAACACCTCCACCAGGTGCGAGAGCAGGAACGCGCCGCTGTGGTCGAGCGGTAGCCAGTTGAGGCTGACGTCACCGGGCCGCACATCGAGAAGGCGCCTGGTGCTGGCCGCGAACCGGACCAGTGCTCGCTGGGTGAGCTGCGCGGCCTTCGGCTGGCCGGTGCTCCCCGACGACAGCATCAGGACCACGACGTCGTCGTCATCGACATCGGCGAACTCGACCGCGGGCTCGTATCGCAGACAGGAGGCCACCGTGACCACAGCGCTCGACGCGAACGACGCAGGTACAGCGTTCGCGATCACCAACGGCTCACCGAGCAGGCGCCATGTGTGCCGCAGGCGCTCCATGGCCGGTCCACCCTCATCCGCGGGATCAGCGACCGCGGCAGGCGTGATGCCGCCGAGTACGCACGCCCAGAGCGCAGGGAAGAAGTCCGCGAGCGCGAGGCCGGAGAGCACGACATGATCCCCTTGCCGCACACCGTGTGCGCGCAGCCCCGTCAGGATCCGACACGCCTGTGCCAGCAGTTGCGGGTAGGTGATCAGACGACGCACACCGTCCGCGACCACCATCACCCCGGCATCCGGGTGCGATTCAGCGGCCCGCCGCAGGGCGCCGACGACGTCGCGCGGGTCGTCCTCAGTCAGGATCAGATCGGGTCCCGATAGCCATGTCATGTCTTGTCCCCCAGTGTTTCAGCAACAGCAGAACTGCTGCGGCGGTCAGTGCGACGCCGTGGAACATCGCAACGACCACGACAGCGGGCAGGATCTCGAGCGAGGCACCTGCGGCCACCATGCCGACAGCGAAACCGGCTGTCTCGGCGGCCGAGGACAGCCCGAACAAACCACCGCGCCTGCGCTCCGGTTCCTCTTGCAGGCGCGAGGTGTACGCGATCTCGGTGACACCGTCGGCGAACCCGGCCATGGCGACCAGGCACAGCCACACCGGCGTTGGCGGTGAGGTGAACGCCAGCGCGAAGGAAATCGACATCACACCGGTGCCGAGTGCGAACATCCGCTCACCCGAAGCCGGTTTCCAATATCTCTTGACGACGTGGTGCGCCAGCAGGATCCCCACAGCCCACGCCACCCAGAACCGGCTCAGGAACGCGGCGCCGTCCTGCGTCGTGCCTGCCAACACAGACAGCGCGACGTTGTGCGACGACGACGCCAGCGCGTCGATGCCGCGCACGACCACCATCGCCAACAGCAGGAACGGCAACGCGCCCAGGGTCACCCGGGCCGAAGTGCGCTGTGGCGCCGAATCCTCGGTACGCAGGCGAACGATCGTGATCGCGAGGGCGGAAACCAGGAACGTGGCCGCGTTCATCGCGAACGCGGCTTCGACACCGCCGAAGCCGATTACGACACCCGCGCCGCCAAAGCCCGTCACCGTCGCGAACGACTTGGCGATGACCAACAACCCATTCGCCTTCACCCTGGCGCTCTGCCCGACCATCTCCGGAACAGAAGTCCGCAACGCCACCGTGAACAAGCTGTTTCCCGCGCCGAGCAACACAACGACTCCCGCGAGCACGACAACGTGCCGCGCGGACAGCACGAGCACAGTCATGGCAGCCGCCTGCACGAGGTCCGCGCCGATCATCAACCTGCGGCGGTCGAATCGACCGACCAGACGACCGGCGACCAGCCCGCCCAGACTTCCCGCTGCCAGCCGTAACGCCATCACCAGTCCGACGCCAAGGCCGCCGCCGGTGACCTCGTAGGTGTACAGACTGAGTGCGACCAGGTTGAGGTAGTTTCCAGCCGCGGACAACGCGTATCCGCCTGCCACGCACCGGAAGCGGAAGCCCACATCAGATGCCGACGTGGCTGTCATGCTGTCGTTCTTGGCGAGACAGCCGACCCTCCAAGGTCTCCGCGTTGCCGGGATGTGGAGGCGTCACGACCACGGGACGACGCGCGAACACGTAACAGGTGCGGACAGGGCCGCAAGCCACATTCGTCAACCACGATGCCCCCCACAGACAGACCTCCGACGCCTCGGCCCGGCGTCAGTCAGGCCATGATCGAACGGATCTCCGTGATCAGGATATCCAGCGCCACTCGTTCGGCCATAGATGTCTCCGGTGCCACAGATCGACCACCAGACAGGTGCTCGGGACGCTCATCGTGGTTCCACGCCTGGTGTTCGAACGATTGGCCGAACGACAAGCACCGCCCCCACACCATTTCCCGGTCTCACCGGCATCCCTAATTCCGCAGTTCGGCGGGATTGGGCGACGCCACCCGTGTGCGGGAAGCAGACCAGTCGGACTGATCGGCTGTCCCCAACGCGCGCCAGCGGCGTTGGCAGAGTGCGGCGAGGTTGGCGGCGGCCAGAATCGCCGCGGCCACTGGGAAGAACGGAGCCGGTCCGATCTCGTCCACCACGAAACCCGCCAGTGCGACCGAGATCGGCAGGACTCCGAAGCTGGCCAGCAGCAACACTCCGCTCGCGCGGCCGAGCAGGGCGGGTGGAATCGATCGCTGGAACGTCGTGATCATCAGGACGTTCGCGAAGCCGTTGCTGAGGCCGACGATCACCATCGCCACACCGAGCGCCCACGTGCTGTTCGGATATGGCGCGACGGCGAGCGTGGCCGCTTGGAGGAGAAACGCACACGACGCGAAGACGGCGGGACGAGGTGGCGAACGAACTTGGCCAGCGACCAGCGTCCCGACCAACGCGCCCGCGGCGATGGCGGCGAGCAGTCCGCCGTAGAAGGTGGCGTTGGTCTGTAACGTGTCTCGCACCAGCGACGGCAACGCCACTTCGCTCAGGCCGCCCAATCCGAGGTTGGCGGCGGCGGTGGCCGCCAGCCCGAACGGCAGAATCGGGATGGCACGTATCAGCGCGCGCAGCCCTACGAAGCTCGGTTCCTCGCGCCTCCCGCGGGTGGTGTGTCGCTGTGCGGAACGAACACCCAGCAGTGACAGCGCCGAGACGACGAAGGTGGCCGCGTCGATCGCGAACGCGGGCGCCGGGCCCAGACAGGCGACCAGGACTCCACCGAGCGCGGGCCCTGTCAGCGCCGCCAATTGGGTACCGCCGGACGCCAATGCGTTGCCGGCTTGCAGATCCTTGTCGGGCAGCAGGGTGGGGACGATGGCGAACGACCCTGGCAGGAAGAATCCCGTTCCCGCGCCGACCAGTGCCGCGATCGGAACGATGATGCCGATTCGCGCCGGTCCGAGGGCTGCCTCGACAGCCAACGCGGCGACGCCGATCGCGCGTACGCCGTCGGCCACCATCATCACCGTCCACGGCTGCCAACGGTCACTGGCCTTACCACCGACGGCCAGCAGAAGTGTGCGCGGAATGCCATACGCGGCAAGGACCACACCAAGAGTGAGGGCCCCGCCGCCCGCACTGAGGACGTACCAGGGCAGGGCCACCGCATAGCACACGTCGCCCACGTTGGAGGCGAGCTGACCGGCTACCAGGAAACGAAAACCCCGGTGCCGTAAAGGTTCGACAGCGCGAATCACCGCTCGTTCTCGCCGTCGTCTCCTGCCGGGACGCTGATCGGGTAGGAGAACACCAGCATCTCGACCGGCAGCGACGCCCCGGGCCGTTGTGCCGGATCGTCGAGGCGTTCGCGGAACCGCGACAGCAGCATCGCAGAGATCTCCTGGTTCAGCTCCGCCAGTTCCGCCGCGGTCAAGTACAGCACGAACTCGTTGTTCTGGGCCGCGTCCTGCCAGCGCTCAGGATAGGTTCGCCTGGTCTCCAGCCATTGCCGGTGCCGGTCGAGTTGACGCTCCCGCACCAGGCGCGTCAACGCGTTCGCCGCGACCTCGCTCGCCGCGTCGCCGGGGGTCGATCCGATGGACATCCCGATCGCGGTCATCCGCCACGGCCGTGCCCGCCCCTTGCCACCACCTGCCTCTTCGACGAATCCGTACTTCGCCAACTGCCGCAGGTGAAACGAGCAGGTCGTCGGTGATTCGCCGATACGGTCGCCGACCTCGGTGGCTGTCATCGCGCCACCCAGGCTCAACGCCTCCAGCAACGCGATGCGCACGGGGTGCGTGAGCGCGCGAAGAGTCCGCACGTCCGTGACCGACCGCAGCTCCACCGCCTCCGGCCCTTCTTCGAGAGACATCTCTCAAGAGTTATCTCTCGACACAGTTCTGTCAAGAGCTCGACCGCTCACCCCCTCCGGGAGCGGGCACCGAAGTGCCCTCGGATTCCGGCCACCATCCTGATGAACAACAACGACTCGCCACTGAGGTCGAAGAAGTCCGGCTCGGCACGCGCTTCGCCGACCCCCAGCAGGTCTCGCCGGATCTTCATGACCTGGTCCAGCGAGCGTCCCAGCGGACCCGGCAGCCGACCGTCCACAAGTGACCCTGAGCGCCTTGCGCGCTGACGAAAGTTTGGTCACGCCAAGATCGTCGCGGGCTCACCGCCGAGATGACGCGCTTGATCGCCGCCAACCCGACCTGGAGCCGGGCTTCGTCTTGCGTTCTACACTTCGGCCGACGTCAACAGGTGTCAGGGACGGGCGGGATGGTGTGGTGGAGCTCCGCGAGATCGAGATCTTCCTGGTTCTGGCCGACGAGTTGCATTTCGGCCGGACAGCGGAGCGGTTGTACCTGTCGTCGTCGCGGATCAGCCAGACAGTGCGCGTGTTGGAGTCACGGGTCGGCGGGGCCTTGTTCGAGCGGACGTCGCGGCAGGTGCGGCTGACGTCGTTGGGTGAGCGGTTGCGGGATCGGCTTCGTCCGGCCTACGAGGAGATCCACCGGGCGTTCGGTGAGGCCAGGGAGACGGCGTCGGGGATCACCGGGACGTTGCGGATCAGCCTGTTGAACTTCGTGGCGGGCGGACCGGTGTTCGCGGAGATCGTTCGGCAGTTCACGACGGCGCACCCGGGGTGTGAGGTCGACGTGTACGAGGCGTTTCCCGGTGAGGCGCTCAACCGGCTCCGACGCGGTGAGCTGGACCTGGTGGCGCACTGGTTGCCGGTTCGGCAACCGGATCTGACGGTAGGGCCGGTTGTGATGCGTGACGACCGCGCGGTCGCGGTCCGCGTTGGACATCCGCTGGCCGAGCGCGGCCATGCCACCGCAGCGGACCTCGAGGCGTTCCAGATGGTCGACGCGACGGACGTGGTTCCCCCGGAGACACTGGAGGTGCTCTATCCCGGACCGGTCGGACGGCACCGCGAGGGGCGGATGGTCGAGGTGCTGTCCCTGGTGGCTCGTGGGGAGATCGTGCACCCCACGGTGGCCACCCTCGGGGACTACTACAGTCATCCCGGGGTCTCGGTGGTTCCGCTTCGCGGCTTTCCCGCGCTGGAGAGCGCGCTGGTGTGGGTGACCGAGCGGGAGTCCGCGGCGGTCCGGGCGTTCGCCGCGATCGCCGCCGAGCTGTCGAACGCGGCTCCGGCGACCGGGTCGCCCCGCTGAAGGACCAGCCAGATCCGGTCCCGCTCGCGGAGCAACGCCGGGTCGGCCAGCGGGTCGCCGTCGACGACGACGAGGTCGGCGAGCTTGCCGGGCTGGACGGTGCCGAGCCGGTCGTCCAGGCCAAGCGCGCGGGCGCCGGTCGCGGTGGCGGCGAGCAGCGCCTCGTGGGTGGTCATGCCGTGTTCGACCAGGCGGGTCAGCTCGACCGCGGCGTCGGAGAACGGCTGCCAGTCGTGGCCGAGCGCGATGGGCACGCCCGCGGCCCGCGCGGCGAGCAGAGTGCGTGACGCCTCAGCCAGATTGTGGCGGGCCAGCCGGATCAGGGGCGCGGTCCACTGTCCGGACGCGACACCGTAGTAGCAGGACAGCGTGGGCACGAGGACCTGGCCTGCCGCAGCCATCCTGTCGAGCAGGTCGGGTCGCTGGTTGAGGTACATGCCGTGCTCGATCGTGTCGGCACCGAACCGGATGGCGAGTTCGGTCCCGGCCAAACCCTCGGCGTGCGCGGCCACCCGGAAACCGAGCCGGTGTGCCTCGTCGACCAACGCGGCGACCTCGGGGCCAGTCAGCTGAGCGGGATGGGGATCCTCCAGTTCGACCGAACGGGCACCGGTGGACATCACCTTGATGAAGTCCGCACCGCGGCGCACTTGTTCGCGGACTGCCTTGCGCACCTCGTCCGGCCCGTCCGCCTCGCGGTACATGCCGTCGAAGAAACGTCCGCCGGGCGCTGTCGCCGACACGATTCGGCCACAGGTCAGCAGGCGCGGCCCGCGGAAAGCCCCGTATCGCACGGCTTGACGGACGGTGACCACGTCGTCGCCGTACGAGCCGACGTCCCGCAGGGTCGTGAAACCCATCCGCAGGGCTTTCCGCAAGTCGGCGGCCACGAAGTGCGCTGCCGTCCCCGGCCAGAGCGGTTCTGCGCCGTCATCGGGCGTCGGCGGGGTGGCGAAGACGTGCGCGTGCGCGTCGATCAGTCCCGGCAGGACAGTGCGTCCGGCCAGGTCGATCACTTCCGCGTCGTCGGGCACGGCACCGGCGCGGTCCTCCGCGGCGATCAACCCGTCCTCGATCAGAATCGCCCGGCCGTCACGGGCGGCGGCCCCGGTCGCGTCGAACACCCGGGCGTTGGTCAACCACATGCTCTGCACCCGTCCAGCCTGAACGACCCGCCCCAACCCGAACAACAACCGTTGGCTCACCCCATCGTTGAGCCACGCTTACCGATGCGGTGAGCGCGGCGCCGTTGTTCCCACCAGGAACTCCTGCCGAAGATGGAGCGAGCAACGACACGGCTTCCACGGGAGAGGAAAGAAATCATGACCAACCGGCAGCGGGCACGCATCGACGCGGTGCGAACCGTCGGCATCCCGGTCAGCGATCAGGACCGGGCGCTGGAGTTCTACGTCGGCGTCCTCGGCTTCGAGAAGCTGATGGACGCACCGATCGGGCAGTTCGGTGGCCGCTGGATCGACCTGCGTCCGCCGAGGTCCACCGTGACCGTCGCGTTGACCCCGGCCCGTGAGGCGCAGTTCGCGGGCGTGGACACCGGGATCCGCTTCACGACCGAGGACGCGTCGGCGTTGCACGCCCAACTGTCGAATGACGGTGTGGACGTCGACGAACTGCTGCGCTGGCCAGGAGTGCCGCCCATGTTCGACTTCCGCGATCCGGACGGCAATGTCCTGTACGTCAGCGAAAGCCCCGCGCCCACCAATCCCGCCACCGATGAGGAGGAGACCCGATGACGACGGCGACCCAGCGCGGAGGCGCACGCACGTTCGTCGGTGGTGGCCGCGTGCTGGTTGCCGCCGTGTCCACCATCCTGGCGAGCACGCTCTACTACATGATCTTCGGGGAGGTGTACCAGCAATTACGCGGCGGCGTGAACGCGACCCCGGATCCATGGGCGATCGCTGTCCAGTTAGGACGCAACTTCCTCGTCGCGGCCGTCCTGGCGACACTGCTGCACCGGCTCGCGATCACCACCCGGAGGTCAGCGCTGGGCGTGGCAGCGTTGGTATGGCTCGGGTTCCAGGCCATGGCCGTGCTCGGGTCGGTGATCCACGAGCAATACCCGTGGGGGCTGTACGTCCTGCACATCGGCGACGCACTGCTGACCACCCTGGTGATGACCCTCATCCTGCAGAAAGGAAAGGGTGACCACCACGCTTGAAGCGAGTGGGACAGCCTCACCCCAGCACTGTGCCCGAGTTCTGCGCGCCGTGGGGGCGTTTGCGGGAGAACGCCGAAAGGTCTATCTCCAGGCCGGTGTGCTCGCCGACGAATCGCACCGGACGTACGTCGTGGTCCACTCCGTTCTCCGTCTGGTCGATGATCGCGGCGAGGAACTTGCCGACGACGGGCGCGTTCTTGAACTGGTTGCCGCTCGTCCCCATGGCGACGTAGAACCCGCCCAGCTCCGTGCGGTCGTAGATCGGCGTCCAGTCGTCGGCGACGTCGTAGACTCCCACGACCCCGCGAGCCCGATTGGGTATCTCCAACGCCGGTAGCCGCCGCGCAGCTCTCGTCACCTGGGCTTCGAACACCGCCATCGTCGGGTGCTGGGCGACGGCATCCGGGTCGTCCACCCACTGCATCGGGTCGCATTTCGGTTCCGTACCACCGACCAGCAGTCCCCCGCCGACCTCACCGCGCAGGTACGTTCCCAGGTCCATGTCCGCGACGCAGGGCCAGACGCGGGCACTGGCGGGAGCCGCGACGTGTGCGACCTCCTGCCGTAGCGGCCTGCATCCCACGGCGAAGTCGGATCCGACCGAGGCCAGCTCGTTGATGCGCGTCGACCACGGGCCCGCCGCGTTGACCACTACGGCGCAGGGGATCCTGCTCCCATCAGCGAGTGTCACCGCGGTGACCCGGCCATTGGCCCGCTCGACGCCATGCACCGACGCGTGGAACCGGAACTCGGCGCCGTGTGCCCGCGCGGCGGCGGCCAGGTTCTGCGCCGCCAGTTGCGGATCGTTCACGTACCCCGCGTCAGGTGTGTACACGGCACCCAGCTTGGTCTCGGCCTCGACCCAGAACTCCTCGTCGTCGAGGCGTTTCGGTGGCCAGTACCTGCCGACGTCGATACCGGGGATCCGCTCGGACAGGTCCACACTCGACCACACCTCGAAGGGGACACCCACGGTCTCGAACAACGGCAGGTACACCGACCGGGGAGCGACGTCCACGTCCAGCATCGCCATCCCGCACCGCACGTACCGAGCCAACGGCCCGACATCGCGGCCGAGGTGCTCCGCCCACGACCGCCAGCCGAAGTGCGCCTCCCAGGCGGTGGCGACGCCCGCGGCGGTGGAGAAGTTGAACCGCACCACCGCGCTGGACGCACTCGTGGAGCCGTGGCCCGCTCCGCCCGCCTTGTCGACCACCGTCACCCGCCAGCCACCGCGAGCGAGTTCCAGTGCGATCGACGCACCGATCACTCCCGACCCGATCACCACGACATCCGTGGCCATAGACCTCTCCCTCGCTCAGCGCGCGTCACACGAACCACGCACGATGGCCCTCCGCGGTTGAGCCTCGGCGTTCGCGCTTACAGCGCGCGGCAGGTCCTGAGGTAGCTGAGGAACGAGGCCTGCAGACCGGTCACGTGTGTTTCGCGCAGGATCGCGCTGGTGACGGCCTCACCGCGGGAGATGAGGTGGTGCAGGACGGTGGCCGCGTTCTTCGTGATGTTCTGGTAGATGGCCAGGTCTCCCAGCAGCTCTCGCTCGTTGAGGGTCACGTGGAGCCTGGTGGTGTGCTGCCTGTCGCCCAACGCTTGGAGCTGGGCGAAGACCTGGCTGTCCGCACCGGCGACGCCGGGGCTGCCCGCTCCGATGCTGTCGAAGAGCGTGGTGCCGGTGAGCCAGGTGTAGAGACTGAACAGCCCGCCGTAGGAGTAGCCGAAAAGGCCGTGGCCGCTCGTGGCTGTGCCGTAGTCGCGTTCGATCCGCGGGTGCAGTTCCGCGGTGAGGAACCTCAGGAACGCGTCGGCGTGGGTGTCGCGTAGTTCGGCGAGGTAGGCGTCGGCTTCTTCGCGTGTCATCGTGCCTGCTCGCAGTCCCACCTCCACGGCGTCGACGAGCTCCTTGGCGATGGGCTCACCGGGTGGCACGAGGTCTCTGTTGCGCAGTCGTGCCCAGTGTTGGGCTTCCTCGCCCGCATAGCCGACGCTGACTTGGATGTAGGGCTGGATCTTCTGCATGGGATCCAGCTGGGTGACGATGAGCGGGGCCGTCATGCCCACGGTCCAGTTGCCGTCGAGCACGTACACGGCCGGCGCCTGTGTCGTGGCAGGGTCGTAGTTCGGTGGCGTGGTGACCCAGACGCCGTAGTCACGCCCTGAGCTGGAACGCATCTCGAAGTAGTCGGTGTCGGCGAGGCAGCCGTGCCACATGGTGCTCATCGCAGGTCCTTCACAACGCGTCCGGCCTGGACGACGACAACGGCGTTGGCGGGGTCGGCGAACAGCTCCGGATCTTCGAGCGGGTTGCCGTTCCAGAGCACGAGGTCTGCCCGCATGCCGGTCGCGATGACCCCGACATCACCGGACAGGCCGAGGATCTCGGCGTTGGTCTTCGTGGCCGCCACGAGCGCGTCCATCGGCGTCTCGAGTGCCGCGCGCAACGTGAGCTCCCCGCCTCGGCGGTCCTGAGCCGGACCGATGAGATCGGAACCCAGCCCGATCCGCACCCCGGCTTCCTTGGCGACAGCAAGCGCCTCGGTCATCCGTTCACGAACTCCCATCCCGCGATCGCGGGTCGACTCGTCGAGGCCGGCTCCGGCGGTGTCGTGCAGCAGTTGCTCGACGACAGCGAACGTGGGCACAAGGGCAACCTCACGACTGGCCATCAGGGCGGCCGTGGACTCATCGAGGTCGGTGCCGTGCTCGACACAGCGCACCCCGGCCTCCACCGCGTTCCGGATGCCGTCGTTGTTGTGGGCGTGAACCGTCACATAGGTGCCGCGCGCCGCGGCTTCCTGGACAGCGACGGCGATCTCTTCCACGGTGAACTGGGTGTCGGTCAGCCGGTCGTGAGCGCCGACCACTCCGCCGGTCACACAGAGCTTCAGGAAGGTGGCTCCGCGACGGAACGCCTCGCGCACGTTGCCTCGCAACTCGTCGGCGTTGCCCGACATCATGGACAGAGCGCACAGACCCGGCACGTGATGGCGGTTCCACAACTCGGTGGGCTCCCACTCGGCTCCGTAGTAACCGTGCCCACCGGTCTGGCACTGCACCGGTCCGCACGACAGCACGCGCGGTCCCCTGACCTTGCCCTTCGCGATCGTGGTGACGACGCCGCCGTCGATGCCGCCGGTGTCCCGGACGGTCGTGAAGCCCGCGTCGAGCGTCGCGCCCGCCGCGGCGAAGATGTCGGCCGCGATCTCGGCGGCACTGATCCGGAACGAGAACTGCGGCTGGATCGGGCTCGACAAGCCCAGGTGGACGTGGGCGTCGATCAGGCCGGGCGTCATCGTCAGCCCGCCTGCGTCCAGGCGCTCGCCGTGCGCTTCGGCGGCACCGAGCTGGGTGATACGCCCGTCTTCGACGGTGACGCTGACGTCGACGGGGTCGCGACCCGTCCCGTCGGCTACCGCCGCGCCGACTACCTGAAAACGTCCCACGAGTCGTTCCCTCCGCCGTTGGAAGCTGACTGCGACCATGGGGTGAGCACCAGGGCGCCGCCGACCTTTCTTTTCCAATGGATAAACTGTGGGAGTGATCTTGTCAAGCACGGAACGCAAGGGCGACGCGCGCGAGCGTCTCCTGGCCCGGCTTCTCGACGCCTTCGACGAGGCCCCTCCCGCACCGGAGGTGTCGCTCCGCGAGATCGCCGCCCGGACCGAGACCAGCCACGCCCTCCTGCGCTACCACTTCGGGTCGCTGCCGGGCGTCCTGGCGGCCATGCTCAAGGCACAGCGAGCTCGGGACAACGCGGCGCTTTTCGAGGCCGCCCAACAGGGCACCTTCGACGACCTCGTCGTGGCGATCTGGCGGACCTACACCCGCCCGGAGCAGCTGTCGCGGATCCGCAGCTTCTTCCACGTCGTCGGACTGGCCGCGTACCGGCCGGAGGACTTCCGCGAGTTCATCGACTCGCTCGACGACCTGACCAGGATGCTGGCCTCGCTCGCGGAACGCGAAGGGCGCGACGCCCGGGAAGCACTGACCGTGGCCACCGTCACCGTTGCCGCGATTCGCGGCCTGCTCTTACAGGAAGTGCTGACTCCGGCGGTCCACTCGGAGGACGCGGTCACCCTGATCCTGCGGATGAGCCAGGGCCGATCCGGTCCACGGACTCATCCGGGGACCTGAGCGGAGAGCCACCTTCCGGTCCATCCAGCGGACTGCTTGCCGCGTTGAGGTGCAGGAGCATGTGCAACTCCAGCGCACGCTGCGGGGACCGCCAGCCCTCGCCCAGCAGGCTGTCGGCTACGGCCAGTCGCTGGTAGAGCGTGTTGACGTGGATCGCCAGCGCGGCGGCTGCCGGGCGAACGCGGCGACCGTGATCGAGGAACACCCGCAGGGTCTCCACCAGCGGCACACCCCGGCGTCGTTCCTCGGCGAGCACCGGGCCCAGCACGTGCTCGAACGCCTCCGCCAGATCGCGGCGACCGGCGTGGTCGAGCAGAATCCGGTACAGCCCGAGTTGGTCGGCGGTCGCGGCTTCTCCCGTGCGCCCCAAGGCTTCCAGGGCACGCAGCGTCTGCCGGGCCGCGTGGAAGCACCGCCGCAGTTCCGCCTGCCCGCGCGCGGGGCCCGCGATGCCCGCAGTCCTTGCGTCGCGCGGCCAGTCCCGGCGGATGTCGTCGGGGTCGGCTGTGGTCACGACAAGCAGCCGACCGCCGTGCTCGGCCGTGAGCACGCCGGGCAATCGCGGGAGCGGCGTCCGTCCGGAGGCCACCACGAGCACCGAGTACCGCGCCGACGGGTCCAGCCCCGCTTGCCGCAAGTTCGGTCGCTCCGACGTCGTGGTGAGCAGATCGACCAGCAGTGCCGCGCGGGTACGCTGCGACGCTTCGGCCGCGGCCTGCTCAGCGAGAAGCGCCAGTGCGAGTGCCGGGGCGGCGCGGTCCAGCAGCAGCCGGTCCTCGTCGACGGGCTCACCGTCGAGCACCAGCACACCGAAGCGTCGCTCTCCGGCCACGACGGGCTGCGTCCCAGCCGGGTTGTCGTCCCCAGTACCCGGCTGTTCCGCCACGAAGCGGACCTGCCCGCGCGCCATCGAGCTGATCTCGGCCAGCAACTCCTCGACGCCGCCGCCGGTGAGCACCACGCGCGTCAACCGCTGGTCCCAGAGCAGCGTCCGCTCCAGCTCGTCGGTGCGCCGCGCGAGCTGGTCGTTGGCGGCGTTGAGGCGACTGAGGGCGTTGGCGTTCTCGATGGCGATCGCCGCGTGCGCGGCCAGCGCCGACGCCAACGTCACCTCGTGCTCAGTGAAGTCCCGTGCCTGGCGCTTGCCCACGAACAGGGCGCCGAGCACGCGGCCGCGCAGGCGCAACGGGACTCCAAGCAGGCCGCGCATGTTCTCAGCGCGTGCTGCCATGTCGGCGGTGTCGTCGTGGCGGAAACGCCGCTCCGCCTGGTAGTCGGCCGTCCAGCGGGGCGCGGCGTGCTCGATCACCTCACCGGCCAGCCCCACCGACAACGGGATCGCCACCCCGACCAGTTCTGGTGTGAGCGCACCGCTGGCGACCTTGAGTCGCAGATGCCCGTCCTCGACGAGACCGAGGTAGGCCAGGTCCGCGCCGAGCAGTCGGCGTGCCTGGTCGACGATCTCCGGCAGCAGATCGCCGGGTTCGTGGCGGGTGGCCAGCCGGATCGCGATGTCGTTGAGCGCGGCCAACTCGGCCGCTCGCCGCGCCTGCTGCCGCAGCGTCATCGTCAGCCGCAACGCTTGCGCGGTCTCCCGGTCGGCCGCCGCGGCGTCCCGCGACCGCACCAGTTCGCTGCCGTACCGCTGGAGCTCGTCCGGGGCGGCGTCGCGCAGCAGCAAGTCCAGCCATGACTCCGTCACCAGTAGACACTCCATCCATTGGTTGTCGTCAACGGTAGCTGGTCCGCACATTGAGCGACGGGCGTGACGCGGATAACGTCGCCGTCATGCGAGACGACGCGTGGCGGCGTGAGCTGATCGAGGACCTGGGCCGGGGCCTGCCGGACGGCCGGGTGATCACCGATCCCGCCGTGGTGTCCGGCTACGTCCACGACGAGGCCGAATGGGCGCCGCACGGCACACCGGCGGCCGTGGTACGACCGCGTACGGCCGAAGAGGTGCGGCACGTCGTCCAGGTCTGCCTACGGCTCGGCGCCCCAGTCGTCCCACGGGGTGCGGGCACCGGGCTGTCCGGCGGCGCGAACGCGATCGAGTACAGCGTGGTCGTCTCGACCGAGGCGATGACCACGATCAAGGAGATCAACAGGCGGGAACGGCTGGCCGTGGTCGAGCCCGGCGTGGTCAACGACCACCTGCGCGCGGCCTGCGCCGAGCACGACCTCTGGTACCCGCCGGACCCCGCGAGCGCGCCGTGGTCGACCATCGGCGGCAACGTCGCCACCAACGCGGGCGGACTGTGCTGCGTCAAGTACGGCGTCACCCGTGACTACGTCCTTGGCCTGGAGTTCGTGACCGGGACCGGCGAACTCGTCCGCGTCGGCCGTCGCACCGCCAAAGGCGTCGCGGGCTACGACCTCGCCGGGCTCATGGTCGGCTCCGAGGGCACGCTCGGCGTCATCACCGAGGTCACCGTGCGGCTGCGCCCGGCTCGCGAACCCGAACACACCGTCGTGGGTTACTTCTCCTCGACCGTCGACGCCGGGTACGCGGTCGCCGCCGTCGCCGAAGCCGGGCTGGAGCCCTCGGCGCTGGAACTGATCGACCGGCACTGCCTTGCCGCCGTCGACGAGTGGAAGCACATGGGCCTGTCGGCCGAGGCCGACGTGGTGTTGCTTGGCCGAACCGACAGCCCCGGCCCGGCGGGCGAACGAGAAGCCGACGCGATGCTGGCCTGTTTCGAGAAGGCGGGTGCGACGTTCGCGGCTCGCTCGACCGACCAGCAGGAGGCCGACGCGCTGTTCGACGCGCGACGCCTGGCCTACCCCGCGCTCGAACGGCTCGGGCCAGTGCTGACCGAAGACGTCTGCGTGCCCAAGGGCGCGGTCCCCGAGATGCTCGCGCGGATCGAGGAAGCCGCCGTGCGGCACGACACGCTGATCGCCAACATCGCGCACGCCGGCGACGGCAACCTCCACCCGCTGCTGATCACCCACCCCGGCGACGACGACGCGAGGAAGCGGGCACAGGCGGCGTTCGACGACATCATCGCGGCGGCGTTGGAGTTGGGCGGCACGGTGACCGGCGAGCACGGAGTCGGTCTGCTCAAACGGGACGGGTTGGCCGCCGAGGCCGGGTCCGCCGTGCTGGCACTCGGCCGTGCGGTCAAGAACGCGTTGGACCCGCACGGGATCTTCAATCCCGGCAAGGTGATTGCGACCGAGCGGGAAAGGGCGTGACAACGGCGCCAGCCGTCCTCAGTGGACAGTTTGCGGACAGGACACCAGGCTACGGGCTGGGACCGCGCCCCGTGGATCAGCGCGCGGTCCTAAGAGTTCCAAACAAGTTGATTACTTGTGGTGCCTGAAGGTTCATGATCGTTGATCATGAACGAGCGCGGAAAGGTGAGCAGCCGCCATGGATCGTCCCGGACGACCTGGGGAAACGAATCGAGCCACTGGTGCCCCGCTGGGAATACACGTTGTCCCGGCCAGGCCCAAGCGGCTGACCCTAAACCAACACACAACGGGCTGGTAGGTAACCAACACAGTGCACCCAGCGCCGGAAACCGAACCCCTGGCCGGAAACCGCACTCCAACGCAACCAACGACGCTAAAGCAATCAGACATCATCCGTGAAAACCAGCCCCAGCGACAAGCAGGCCACAAGGAGGCAGACCGTAACTCAACCGTGGCCAACGCTGGAAAATAGCACTGTTTCCGATAAACTGGACTTATGCCCGAACAGCTCGCTGTTCCATTCCGCCCGGTAGGTCAACCACCACACATTCCACTCGCCGAGATGACACGGGATCAAGTTCTCGACTATGTGGTGGACCGTCACCGGCAACGTAACCAGATCGACGGCGACATCATGCAAGCATATGCCCGGTTCGCGGAACTAACCCCGCCACAACGCAGCGGAATCACCATCGGAGACGGCGCGGCGGAAGAGATCGCGTTGGAATTGTCTCTCAGCCCGAACACCACCGCCAAACACCTGCATGAGGCCCAGGAGTTGGTGACTCGCCTGCCGGGGACGGTGTCGGCGCTGACGGCGGGCGAGATCGATGTCATGCGGGCCAAGGCCGTGCGGGAGTACACCGCCGAGTTGGACGACGACCAGGCCGCACAGGTGGAGAAGCGGGTGTTGGCGGGCGGGAGGCAAGAGAACCTGACCCGGTTCAAACACGTCCTGCGGCGGGAAGTGATCCGGGCGGATCCACAGGGTGCCGAACAGCGGCGGTTGGCGGTGAAAGCGCAGCGGGATGTCACCCGGTGGCACCGGGCCGATGGCACTTCGAGTCTTACTGTCCACTTGCAGCCACACGAGGCGGAGTTGGCGTATCAGCACATCAACCTGCTCGCCGGACACGCCACAGGCTCAGGCCGGAACCTCGCGAAGGCGCGGGCGGATGTGTTCATGGACTTGATCAGCGGCAAACAGAGTGACCGGCCGTCGGTGAGTGTGAACGTGGTCGTGCCGATGACCACGTTGATGGGATTGAACCAGGAACCCGGAGAAATCAGCGGGATCGGTCCGATCACCGCTGAGTACGCGCGAGAACTGGCCCAGAACGCCACCTGGCGACGGGTGATCACCGACCCCACCGGGCAGGTGCTGGAAGTGTCTCGGCGACGGTTCGCCTCACCCGGGTTGACCCGGTTCGTCCA
>NZ_MTQO01000028.1 GCF_001984155.1 Actinosynnema sp. ALI-1.44 | reverse complement strand
CCACGCCCCAACGGAACACGACCCACCATCACAACCTCCGATCACCGGTGTTGCGACGACCCTCTGAACTCAAGTGGCCTTCGTTGCCAAAAACGCAACAAAGGCCACATTGGTTGCGAACGCGGGTGGCCGGATGCGCGCCGAACCGGTCACAGAGGACAGTGCGTGACGACTATCATCCGCCCGTGCGAAAGACCGGGGGAGCGCTGCTCGTCGTGATCGGCCTGCTCGTGAGCGGGTGCGGGCAATCCATCAAGGACCTCGACGTGCCGGGGGACTTCCAGCGGCTCATCCGGGACGTCGCCGTCGGCGGCCAGCCGGTCTTCAGCGGCAAGACCTGCTTCTCCAAGCCGCTGGAGGAACGGCAGTCGTACCGCTACCGCGCCGAGTTCACCGCGCCGGGCACCCTGGCCGAGGTCAGCCGCCAACTGCGCGGTTCGGCAGTTGGACACGGCTGGCAGCCGCACCGCACCAAGGACGGCGAGTTCGTGCTCATCCGTTCGCTGAACAAACGCGAGGTCGTGCTCAGTGCCGTCGCCGACGGCCAGAACACCAAGGTGTCGGCGTTCACCGAGGACAACTGCGGCGGTGACGTTCCCCGCGACCCGCTGCTCAACCTCGTCCTGGGGGACAACGCCGATCCTGACCTCGCCCCACGGCAGCGGCAGTTGCTGGCCAGTGCCTACGACGCCGTGCACCAACTGGGCGTCGCCATCACGCAGGAGCTGGATCCCGGCCGGGTCGACCCGGCGAAGACGCCGTCGCCGCCGCCGATCCCGGACGACTACCCGCGGACCGACCTGAAGACCTGCGACGTCGACGCGGCCACCGGTGCCCAGGGCGCGCAGTGGGTCAGTTCCGGGCTGGTCGCGGGGTTCCACACCGACACGACCGACTTCAAGGTCGTCGAGGACCGCATCCAGGCCGTGGCGGGCAAGCGGTGGAAGGCCATCGGGCGCAAGGACGACGTCACCAAACGCGTGTCCTACGAGCTGGAGCGGGAAGTCGGCGGCGTGCGGGCCGCGCTGGTGGTGGAGCTCAAGCAGACCGAGGACCACCACGCCAAGCCCGGAGTGAACGTGCAGGGCGGCATCGTCACGGGGTGCGTGCCGCCGACGGTGGGCTGAGGCGGCACGGCTAAGGTCTTGGCGCGGGGGCCCTGACCAAGATCACAAACCTAGAGGGACGACACATCTTGCGTCGTGTGCACGTGCTCGTCGGCGTCGGTGCGGCGCTGCTGCTGGCGGGCTGCTCGGATCGGCCGAACGACCTCGTGGACAACCGGTACTACCGGAACCCGGACCCCACCACGACAAGCGCGTCGCCCCCGTCGGCGCCGACTCAGGCCCCGACGCCCGCGGCCGCACCGGCAACGCGCCAGAAGACCGTCGAACTCGACCGTCTCGCGATGACCGCCAAGGATCTCGCCGAAGAGGGCGTCCAACCGTCCGGCAGCCCCACGCGCACCGTCCAGCCGACGCTGCCGGACTGCCAGGCCCCGCTCGGCGAGGCCGACGCCGCGTACCAGACCGCTTGGACCTACCCGACCGGCTCGACGATCCGGCAGTACTTGGCGGAATACCGGGAAAACGCGGCGGACGTGATCACCGCTGTGCGCGCCAAGCTCACGTGCGGGACGTACCCCGCGGCCGGGTCGGAAGTGCGCGTCAGCGCGCCGGTAGCCGCGAACGGCCAGGTCAGCTGGTGTGCCACCAGTTCGAGGCAGTCCGCGTGCACGGTGCTCGACGACAACGGCACCGTGCTGTCGGTCGTGGTCGTGACGGCCGTGACCGAGGCCAAGGCGAAGTCCGCGGTGACCCGGATCGCACCACTCGCCGCAACGGCCCTTGGACGGAACTCCTAGGCTTGTCCCATGCGGCGGATCATGGGTACCGAGGTCGAGTACGGCATTGCCGTTCCCGGCGACGCGACAGCCAATCCCGTACTGACATCGACCCAGGTCGTGCTCGCCTACGCGGCGGCCGCCGACATCCCGAGGGCCCGTCGGGCCCGCTGGGACTACGAGGTCGAGTCACCGTTGCGGGACGCGCGCGGGTTCGACCTCGGCGCGCCCAGCATGGCGCCGTCCGACCCGGACGTGGAGGACCTCGGCGCGGCGAACGTCATCCTGACCAACGGTGCCCGGCTGTACGTCGACCACGCGCACCCCGAGTACTCCGCGCCGGAGGTCACCAACGCGCGTGACGCGGTGATCTGGGACAAGGCGGGGGAGCGCGTGATGGAGGAGGCGGCGCTCAAGGCCGCCACCGTCCCCGGCCAGCCCCGGTTGCAGCTGTACAAGAACAACGTCGACGGCAAGGGCGCGAGCTACGGCACGCACGAGAACTACCTGATGAGCCGGAGCACGCCGTTCACGTCCGTGATCTCCGGGCTGACGCCGTTCTTCGTGTCCCGCCAGGTGATCTGCGGCTCCGGCCGGGTCGGCATCGGCGTCGCCGGTGAGGAAGCCGGGTTCCAGCTCTCCCAGCGCTCGGACTACATCGAGGTCGAGGTCGGCCTGGAGACCACGCTCAAGCGCGGCATCATCAACACCCGCGACGAGCCGCACGCCGACGCCGACAAGTACCGGCGGCTGCACGTGATCATCGGCGACGCGAACCTCGCCGAGTACTCCACCTACCTCAAGGTCGGCACGGCGGCGCTGGTCATCGACATGATCGAGTCCGGGGTCCGGTTCGACCACCTCAAGCTCGCCGACCCGGTTCGGGCGGTGCACCACATCAGCCACGACCCGACGCTCAGGACCACGGTCGAACTGACCAACGGCCGCAAGTTCACCGGGTTGGACATCCAGTCGGCGTACATGGAGCTGGCCGCCGAGCACATCGAGAAGACCGACCAGGACGCCGTGTCCCGGCACGTGCTGCAGACGTGGGCGGAGATCATCGACGCGCTGCGCCGCGACCCGCTCGAGTGCGCCGACCGGCTGGACTGGCCCGCCAAGCTGCGGCTGATGGAGGGCTTCATGGCCCGCGACAACCTCCAGTGGTCCTCGCCCCGGTTGTCGCTGATCGACCTCCAGTACTCCGACGTGCGGCTGGACAAGGGCCTCTACAACCGCCTGGTCGCCCGCGGCTCGATGAAGCGGCTGGTCACCGAGGAGGAGGTGCGGGCGGCGATCACCGAGCCGCCGAGCGACACCCGTGCCTTCTTCCGCGGCCGCTGCCTGGAGAAGTACCCGAACTCGATCGCCGCGGCGTCGTGGGACTCGGTGATCTTCGATCTCGGCCGTGAGTCGCTGGTCCGGATCCCGACCCTCGAGCCGCTGCGCGGGACGAAAGCGCACGTCGGAGCCCTGTTGGAGGCGGCTTCGACGGCCGAGGAACTGGTCGACGCGCTCACCGGGGCGCCCCGGGGTTGAGGGTGGTTTCGGTTCACTCGTGGAGAAACACGGGTCAACCTGTGGGACACATGTCGGTCCCCCTGGGTAGTGTTCATGTAGGCCAGTCGAAAACCGGGAGGCCAGATGTCCCAGGAAAAGGTCCAGCACCAGGGTGGCGGCGACAACGACGACGATGCCGTCGACGGTGCGCCTGCCGGCCAGGAGCGCAGGGAGAAGCTCGGCGAGGACGTGGACACCATCCTCGACGAGATCGACGACGTGCTTGAGGAAAACGCGGAGGACTTCGTCCGCGCCTACGTGCAAAAGGGCGGCGAGTAACCTTCCCGCCCCGTGCGAACGGGCAAGCTAGGCAGGAACCAGCGGAGCGACGAAAGCAGGGCATGGAAAACACCTTCTCCCGCCAGGGGGTGGGCACCGGGCTACCGGCTGCCTATCTCTCGGCCGCGTCATTGTCATTCAGCGACTTCCTGCGCTCGCAGGCGCCCGATCTGCTTCCGGGCGCCCGCGCGGCGGAGCTGAACAACCAGGCCGCGTTGGCTGACGTGCCGCACGGCACGACCATCGTGGCGGTCACGTACCAGGGCGGCGTGCTGCTGGCCGGCGACCGGCGTGCCACGTCGGGAAACCTGATCGCCCAGCGTGACATGGAGAAGGTGTACGTCACCGACGACTACTCGGCCGTCGGCATCGCGGGCACCGCCGGTCTCGCGATCGAGATGGTCCGCCTGTACACCGTCGAGCTCGCGTACTACGAGAAGATCGAGGGCGTGCCGCTGTCGCTGGACGGTAAGGCGAACAAGCTGGCCACGACCGTGCGCGAGAACCTCACCATGGCCATGAACGGCCTCGCGGTGGTGCCGCTGTTCGTCGGCTACGACGTCGACGCGGACTCGCCACGCGGCCGGATCGTGTCCTACGACGTGGTCGGCGGCCGCTACGAGGAGCGAGCGGGTTTCCACGCGGTCGGCTCCGGCTCGCTGTTCGCGCGCTCGGCGCTGAAGAAGCTCTACGACCCGGACGGCGACCAGGACGCGGCGGTCCGGTGGGCGGTCGAGGCGCTGTACGACGCGTCCGAGGACGACACGGCCACGGGCGGCCCGGACATCCACCGGCGGATCTTCCCGTCGGTCATCACGATCACCGGGGCGGACGGCGCGGTCCGGCTGCCCGAGGAACAAACGAGTGCGGTGGCCGAGGCGGTCGTCGCCGACCGCAGTCAACGGCCGCGTGGCTGAGGCTGACGTCGAGTCCCGTCCGCACGAGATCCAGGAGCCACTGCTGTGAGTATGCCGCTGTTCGCCTCGCCCGAGCAGTTGATGCGGGAGAAGTCCGAGATCGCCCGCAAGGGCATCGCGCGGGGCCGCAGTGTCGTCGTGTTGAAGTACGCCGGCGGGGTGCTGTTCGTCGCTGAGATCCCGGCGAAGAGCACCCTGCGCAAGGTCTCCGAGCTCTACGACCGCATCGGGTTCGCCGCCGCGGGCCGCTACAGCGAGTTCGAGGGCCTGCGCCGCGGCGGGATCAGGCACGCCGAGCTGTGGGGTTTCGCCTACGACCGCAGGGACGTGTCCGCGCGCCAACTCGCGAACGTCTACGCGCAGTCCCTCGGGCAGATCTTCACCGAGCAGCTCAAGCCGTTCGAGGTCGAGCTCTGCGTCGCCGAGGTCGGCGCGTCGGCCGAGCAGGACCAGATGTTCCGGCTCACCTACGACGGCTCGATCGTCGACGAGTCCCGTTACATGGTGATGGGCGGGAACGTCGACCCGATCGTCGCGGCGCTGAAGGAGTCCTACAGCGAGGGTCTGGAGCTGTCCGCGGCTGTCGGCGTGGCCGTGCGTGCGCTGAGCAAGTCGAACACGCCGGGCAACGCGAGCAGCAACGGCAACGGCGGTGGGCTGCTCACGGCCGAGAACCTCGAAGTCGCCGTGCTCGACCGGACTCGGCTGGACCGGGCTCACTCGCGCCGCGCCTTCCGCCGGATCTCCGGTGAGGCGCTGACCGCGTTGCTGCCCACCGACGAGCCACCGGCAGCCGAGGAAGCCCCTCCGGCGACCGACAAGTAGTCCAAGGCGAAGCAAGCACCACACTGGGCCCGGGGCACGTTCCCCGGGTCCAGTTCTGTCCGTTGTCACAGGGGGAGTGGAAGGCGTTGACAGGCCGCCGTATCGCGTTGCTGGTCGCAACGAGTGAGCACATCGATCCGAGCCTGCGCGAGCCGCGCGTGCCGTCCGGGGACGGCAGGCGGCTGCGGGACCTGCTGCTCGACCCGGAGGTGGGCGGGTTCGACGAGGTGGTCCTCGTGTCGAACGAGTCCAAGTCGGGGATCGAGCGCGAGGCCGAACGCCTGATGCGTGGGTGCGCGCCGGAGGACACGGTGGTGATCCACCTGACCGGTCGTGCCTTCCTCAACCACTACAACCACCTGTTCTTCGCCACTGTGGGCACGGACTCGTCGTTGCCGTACTCGACCGCTGTCCCGTCCTTGGTGTTGTGGCACTTGCTGTTCCAGTGCCAGGCCGGGGTGAAGCTGCTCCTGCTCGACTGCGCCATCGACTTCCAGCTGAACCTCGACGAGTACTTCGGCGACAGCGCGTACACGTTCTCGGCGGCGAACCAGTTGACCGTGACCCTGGTGCGGGGGCTGGAGACCGGCGCGGCGGACACGGACGGCGACGGCCGGATCTCGGTCGCCAACCTGTCGCAGTACCTGGGCAGGGAGCTGCAGGGCTCGTGGAGCGCGCGTGCCGGGCAGTTCGACGTCGACGCCCCGATCGCCAAGGCCCGTGTCCGCTCGATCCAGCCGGTCACCGGCGACCTCGCCGACGCCCCTGCCGCTGTCCCTGCCGCTGTCGCCACGGACGCCCCGGCCGAGGTCGTCCCCGTAGAGGTGGTTGCCGAGCAGCAGGTCGGCGACCAGCGGATGCTCAAGCTGCTCGGGTTGCGGTCCGTGCACGACTTCGATCCGCGGCAGGCATGGCGGCGACGCCAGGAGAACGACCGGTTCCGCACCCCGATCGGTGTCGACGAGAACGGTCAGCCGGTCGTGCTCGACCTGAAGATGGGCCCGATGAACGGGATGGGCCCGCACGGCCTGCTCGTCGGCGCGCCGGGTTCGGGCAAGTCGGAGCTGCTGCGCACCATCGTGCTGGGGCTCGGCGCGACGCACGGGTCGTACACGGTCAACTTCGTCCTGCTCGACTTCGGCGCGGGCGGCACGTTCCAGGAACTGGACGCGCTGCCGCACGTCTCGGCGGCGCTCACCGGTCTCGCCGACGACCAACGGCTGCTCGCCCGGCTGCAGGACGCGCTCGCCGGTGAGACCAGCAGGCGCCAGGAACTGCTGCGCAGCGCGGGCAACTTCCGCAACTTCTGGGACTACGAGCGCGCCAGGGAGAACGGGGCCGACCTGGATCCGTTGCCCGCGTTGGTGATCGTGGTCGACGATGTGTCCGCGCTGATCAACGCCAAACCGGCCTTCCGGGACGTGTTGATCCTGCTCGGCCGGGTCGGTGGTTCGCTGGGGATCCACATGCTGCTGGCGTCGGAGAATCCCGACGAGGACATCCTCGGCGTGCTCGACGCGCGGCTGACGTACCGGATCGCGCTGCGCACGGCCACCGCGGAGCAGTCCCGCCGGGTGATCGGTGTCCCGGACGCCCACGAACTGCCGGACGAAGCGGGTGCCGCGTACCTGAAGACGGACAACGCTTTGGTCCGTTTCCAGACGGTGTCCGCCGCCGGCCCGGTGGACGACACGCCGTTCGGCGCGTCGGTGCTCGGCGCCATGGTGGCGAAAACGGTCGGTCAAGGCCCGCCCGCACACGAGGTGTGGCTGCCGCCGCTGGACTCGTCGTATCCGCTGGACACGATGATGGCTCCGCTGAACCCCGTCCCGGAGCGCGGTCTGTCACCGGTGAACTCGCCATGGGTGGGCGGGCTGCAAACACCTGTGGGCATCGTCGACAAGCCGTACGAGCAACGACGTGAGCTGTTGTGGGCGGACTTCTCCGGCACCGCGGGCCATGGTGCCGTGGTCGGCGCGTCCGGCGCGGGCAAGTCGATGCTGTTGCGCACGCTGGTGCTGTCGATGGCGTTGACGCACACCCCGTGGGAAGTGCAGTTCCACTGCTTCGACCTCGGCGGCGGCACCCTCGCAACCCTCGCCGAACTGCCCCATGTCGGTGCCGTGGTTTCCGCGTCGGACAAGGAACTCGCCCAGCGGGTCGTCGACGAACTCACGTCGCTGGTGACCGACCGGGAGGTTCGCTTCCGCGAGCAGGCCATCGACTCGATGGCGGTGTTCCGTGAGCGCAAACGGGAAAAGCGGGTCGCGAACGACCCGTTCGGTGACGTGTTCCTGGTCGTGGACGGCTGGCAGGCGTTCGGCGAGCAGTTCCCCGAGTTGGCGGCCCGGGTGGCCGACCTGTTCGGGCGCGGGCTTGCCTACGGCGTGCACGTGATCCTGTCCGCCGAACGCTGGGCCGACATCACCGCGGCCACGAAGGAGCTGATCGGCTCCAGGTTCGAGTTGCGGCTGGACGACCCGGCCACCTCCGACACGAACGCCCAGAACGCGGCGAACGTGCCCGGCAGGCCGGGGTCGGGACTGACCGGGGACAGCCTGCACTTCGCCGCCGGTCTGCCGAGGATCGACGGGTCGGCGCAGGCCGAGGACGTGGCAGCGGGCCTGCGCGACGCGGTGGACAAGATCCGCCAGCACTGGCACGGGCAGGTGCCGCCATTGGTGCGTGCGACCGAGTTCGTGAGCGTCGGCAAGAGGTTCCAGATCGGGGTGCAGGCCGATCAGACGCCCGTGCACGTCGACTTCGGCACCGACCCGCACCTGGTGGTGTTCGGTGGCGGCGAGTCGGGCAAGACGAACCTGCTGCGGACCGTCGTCCGCGCCATCGCACAGCGCAGCACCGAGAAGGAAGCGCTGTTCATGCTCGTCGACTACAACCACTCGATGCTCGGGTACATCCACCCCCCGCACCTGCTGGCGTACTCGATGGCCAGGGGGCAGCTCACGGAGGCCCTCAAGGACGTCGTCACGTCCATGCGCAGGCGCCTGCCGGGCCCGGACGTCACCCCGGAGCAGCTGCGGACCAGGTCATGGTGGACGGGGCCGGACCTCTACCTGGTCGTCGACGACCTCGAAGAGGTCTCACCGCCGCACAACAACCCGCTGGAGCCGCTGCGTGAACTGGTGCCGCACGGCGGTCTGATCGGTCTGCACCTGATCGTCGCCCGGCGCCGGGTGCCCGGCCAGCAGCGGATCCTCGACTCGGTCCTCGACACCCTCGAAGCGATGAAGACCCCGGTCGTGTGGTTGGGCGCGAGCGTGGACGACGGCGAAAAGGCGGTGCTCCCACCCCCGCATGCCGTGTTGACCGACCGGTCCGGCACGCGGGGGATCCAGGTGACGTTCTCCGATCCCGAGAAGGGGACCTCTCAGCGGTAGACCGACAGGGCGGCGGGCTGGGCGCTGAAGCGGAACCTGGTGCCCAGCGGGCCGACCTCGCCGTCGGTGGCGATCCTGATCGGCTGGCCGTGCACGACCACGTCCAGGTCCTTGACCTCCCGGTGGCAGTAGGTCCGGCTGCGGTGCAACGCGCCGAGCACGGCGCCGAACACGAACCGCAGGCGCGAGAACGACACGTCGGCGCGGATGTACCGGACGTCCATCAGGCCCTTGTCCAACTCGGGCCGTGTGGTCGGGGCGAACCCCTTCGGCCGGTACGAGCCGTTGCCGACGAACACCATCCACACCAGCTGCGGCTGGCCGTTGATCGTCAACCGCAACGGCATCGACTTCGCCAGCACGCGCACCAGCGCGATCGCCCCGGCAGGCCACTTGCCCCAGCGCCGGGTCAGCTTTTCACGCAACCGCACCATGTCCGGGTACCCGCCGAGGCTGGCCGTGTTGAGGAACCAGCGCGGCGCGTGGTCGTCGACGTCGACGTGGCTGAGGTCGACACGCACGCCGTTACCGGCGGCCAGTGCGTTGTCCACGCTCTGGATGCCGTCGATACCGACGTCGCGGGCGAAGTGGTTCAGGGTGCCTGCCGGGACGAGGACCAGCGGCAGGTGCCGTTCCGCGGCGACCGCGGCGACCGCCGCGACCGTGCCGTCACCGCCCGCGACCGCGAGGGCCTTCGGCGGGACCTCGGCCTCGTCGATCGCCTTGTGCAGCTGGTCGATCAGGTCGCCGTCCGGGTAGATCACGGTCGCCTTCGGCCAGTGCACCTGGATCTGCTCGGTCGGGTCCTGCCCGTCCACGCCCGACCCGGGGTTCACCAGCGCGAGAACACCTTCGCCGTCCTCGATCGCCGGTAACGCCGAGTGCGGGTGCGCACTGGCTGGTTCGTCCGCGCCCATCGGCCACCACCGGCGGGTCGCCAGACCCGCGGCGACGCCGATCGCGGCGCCCGCGGCCACGTCCGTCGGCCAGTGCACACCGGTGTGGACACGCGAATATGCGACCGCTGCCGCAAGCGGCAACACGGCGGCGCCCAAGGCGGGGCTCTCCATCGCCAACGCGGTGGTGAACGCCACGGCGGACGCCGAGTGCCCGGACGGGAAGGAAGATGACGTCGGCCGCTTGGTCAGCCGGCGGTATGTGGGCAACAACTCAGCGGCGGGTCTCCGCCGGGGGAACAGGCGCTTGCCGATGAGGTTGGCGCTGGCGCTCGCGAAGCCGATCGCGACCACGCCCCGTAGCGCCGCTCGGCGTGTCTTGCCCTTCCGCAACGCCAGCGTGCCGGCCACGCTGAACCACAACACGCCGTGGTTGGCGGATTTGGTGAGGCTTTTCATCGCCCGGTCGACCGTGGTCTCGGGCAGCTCCGCACTACGGCGGACTAGGCGTTTGTCGACCTGACTCGCGTCGCGCAATGATCTTCGTACCCGTCGGAACACGCTTCGAACGTTAGCGACAGAGCCGACCGGGCGCTGATCGGATGTCTCATTTCGGGTAGTTGACCTATGTCGCCCCGAACGGCGCACGGTAGTCGGGGCCAAGACCGCCTAGGCTGAAGGGATGCAGCGGCGGATCTTCGGCATCGAAACCGAGTTCGGTGTGACCTGCACCTTTCACGGCCAGCGCAGGCTGAGCCCCGACGAGGTGGCCAGGTACCTGTTCCGGCGGGTCGTGTCATGGGGGCGTTCATCGAACGTCTTCCTGCGCAACGGCTCGCGCCTCTACCTGGACGTCGGGTCGCATCCGGAGTACGCCACGGCCGAGTGCGACGACCTGGTGCAGCTGGTCACGCACGACAAGGCCGGTGAGCGGATCCTGGAGGACCTGCTCGTCGACGCCGAGCGGCGGCTGGCCGACGAGGGCATCGGCGGCGACATCTTCCTGTTCAAGAACAACACGGACTCGGCGGGCAACTCCTACGGCTGCCATGAGAACTACTGCGTCACGCGAGCGGGCGAGTTCTCGCGGATCGCCGACGTGCTCCTGCCGTTCCTGGTCACCCGGCAGCTGATCTGCGGCGCGGGCAAGGTGCTGCAGACGCCGCGCGGCGCCGTGTACTGCCTGTCCCAGCGCGCGGAGCACATCTGGGAAGGCGTCTCCAGCGCCACGACCAGGTCCCGGCCGATCATCAACACCCGCGACGAGCCGCACGCGGACGCGGAGCGCTACCGCAGGCTGCACGTGATCGTCGGCGACTCGAACATGTCGGAGTCGACCACCCTGCTGAAGGTCGGCAGCGCCAACCTGGTGCTGGAGATGATCGAGGAGGGCGTCCAGTTCCGCGACTTCAGCCTGGACAACCCGATCAGGGCGATCCGCGAGATCAGCCACGACCTGACCGGCCGCCGCCTGGTCCGGCTGGCGGGTGGGCGCGAGGCCTCGGCGCTGGACATCCAGCGCGAGTACTACGCCAAGGCCGTCGAGCACGTCGCCCGCAAGGACAAGAACCCGATCACCGACCGCGTGATGGAGCTGTGGGGCCGCACCCTGGAAGCGGTCGAGCAGGAGGACCTGTCCCGGATCGACCGCGAGATCGACTGGGCGATCAAGCACCGCCTGGTCGAGCGCTACCAGGCCAAGCACAACCTGGAGCTCTCCAGCGCCCGCGTGGCCCAACTGGACCTCGCGTACCACGACATCCGGCGCGGCCGGGGGATCTTCGACCTGCTGCAGCGCAAGGACCTGGTCCAGCGCGTGACCGACGACGGCGAGATCGAGGCGGCCAAGGACACCCCGCCGCAGACCACTCGCGCGAAACTGCGCGGGGACTTCATCGCGGCGGCGCAGGAAGCGGGCCGGGACTTCACCGTGGACTGGGTTCATCTCAAGCTCAACGACCAGGCTCAGCGGACCGTGCTGTGCAAGGATCCTTTCCGGGCTGTGGATGAGCGGGTCGAGCGGTTGATCGCTTCTCTTTGAGCTTTGGGCTTTGGGCTCTCGCCGGGGGCTGACCTCTGGGCAGGAGGTTTTCGCGGGGTGTTCTTCCCTGCGCATGCTTTTATGCCCCGGGGTTACGGGGCGCGGGTGCCTCCTGCCCGTCGGCCGCCCCAGCCCACCGAGGCGCAAGATCCCGGGCGTGCGCAGCCCACCGAGAACGCGTCAGTCAGCGACGCGGAGCGGCATAGCGAACCCGTTGCCGCCGCCCGGCTGGTCGTCGTGGTCCGTAGGGAGCGCAACGAGCTCGAACGCCCACGCACGGGGAAGCCGCCGGTCGCACGTACTCGGCCGTCCCCACAGCGGACGGCACACCCCACCGGCTGGTGACGTAAGCGGCGAGGCAGAGCACAAGCAGGAGGCAGATCCACACGCGCAGTAGCCTGGATCAGAGCGGCTCGTTTCGCGCTGGATGCCACCCGAACGTGTCACGAGTCCGCGCCGACCTGCGCGACACCGTACCGACGGCCCATTCGCACGCACTGGTTGGCGCGTTGGGTGTCAGGGGTTGTCCGGGTGGCGTTAAGGTCGTGCCCGTGTCCATCGCCCGCGCGGAACGCCTGGTGAACCTGGTGCTCTGCTTGTTGTCCACCCGGCAGTTCCTGTCCGCTGAGCGCATCCGCTCGATCGTGCCGGGTTACGCCGACGCGCCCAGTTCCGATGCCTTCTCCCGGATGTTCGAGCGGGACAAGACCGAGCTGCGTGAGCTGGGCATTCCGCTGGAAACCGGGCGCAACACGGGCTTCGACGGGTTCGACGCCGTCGACGGCTACCGCATCGCCCGCCGGGACTACGAACTCGGCGACATCGACCTCGAACCGGATGAGGCCGCGGCCGTCGCCCTCGCCGCCCGCCTCTGGGATTCCCCCGAGCTGACCGGGGCCGCGCACGGAGCGATCATCAAGCTGCGGGCCGCCGGTGTCGACGTGGACCAGTCGTCACCCGCGATCGTCGAACCGAAGGTCCGCACGGCGGAACCCTCGTTCAGCCCGTTGCTCGCGGCGGTCCAGGAGGGCAAGGCCGTCACGTTCTCCTACCGCCGCCCGACCCCGGCCGAGCTCAGGACGCGCACGATCGAGCCGTGGGGCGTCGTTTCGTGGCGCGGCCGTTGGTACGTGGTCGGGCATGACCGTGACCGGGGTGCGCCGCGGTGTTTCCGGTTGTCGCGCATAGTCGGTGATGTCAAGGTCGCCGGTCCCGCCGATTCCGTACCTCGCCCGGAGAACATCAACCTGCTGGACTTCGTCGCCACGACCGGCAGCGAACCCGCGCCCGCGTCGACGGCCAAGGTGTGGGTCGCCCGGGGCAAGGCCGCCGGTGTCCGGCGCAGGGCCAAGGTGCTCGGCACGCGCCAGGTCGGCGGGGTCACCGGGGACGAGGTCGAGTTGGAGCTGCGGTTCCCCGAGTCCGCGGCGTCGTGGCTGGCCGGGTTCGGCCCGGACGTCCTCGTCCTCGAACCGGAAGTGCTGCGCAAGTCGGTGTACGAGCGGCTGCTGGAGGCGGCGAGATGACCGATCGCCTGCCCAGGCTGCTCGCCCTGGTGCCGTACCTGCTCGCCCGCCCGGGGATCCGGGTCGACGAGGCGGCCGAGGACTTCGGCGTGACCGAGAAGCAGCTGCGCAAGGACCTCGAACTGCTGTGGATGTGCGGCCTGCCCGGGTACGGTCCCGGTGACCTGATCGACCTGTCGTTCGAGGGCGAGACGATCACGGTCGCGTTCGACGCGGGCATGAGCAGGCCGTTGCGGCTGACCGGCGCCGAGGCGACAGCGCTGCTCGTCGCGTTGCGTGCGCTGGGGGAGACACCCGGCGTGGACGGCGAGGCCGTCCGGCGCGCGGTCGCGAAGATCGAAGCCGCGGCCGGGCTGGCGCAGCCCGCTGGTGTCGTCGTCGGCCTCGGTGTGCGCGAAGGTGAGGACACCGCCGAGGTGCGCCGGATCGTGCAGAGCGCTTTGACCGCCCGCAAAGCACTGCGGATCACCTATTACACCGCGTCCAAGGACGAGATCACCGAGCGAACCGTCGACCCGATGCGGCTGCTCATCGTCGAAGGCCGTTCGTACCTGGAAGCATGGTGCCGTCGCGCCGACGCCGTGCGCTTGTTCCGGCTCGACCGCGTCGACGAGGTCACGCGGCTCGACGAACCAGCCGCACCGCCGCCCTACGCCGAGCCGACCGACGTGTCGAGTGGCCTGTTCACACCACAGCCCGACCAACTCGTGGCCACGCTCGTGCTCGAACCGGACGCGCGGTGGCTGGCCGAGTACTACCCGGTCGATGCCGTCGAAGAGCTGGAAGGCGGCCGGCTGCGGGTCCGGATGCGTTACTCCGATCGGTCATGGATGATCAGGCTGCTGCTGGGCCAGGGCGGCGAGGTACACGTCGAGTCACCACCGGATCTGGCCGACCAACTGCGGACACGTGCCCGTCAGGCGCTGGAACTGGCCGGCAACCTCGCGTCAACCTGATGCGGTTAGGCTGCCGAACGTGCAATACATACCGGCCGTAGTGCTTTTGGCCGTCGGCCTGGTGATCCTCGTGCTGGCGCTGCGGAAGGCAGCCAGGGCGGCACGGAGGTTCGCGGTGACGCGTGGTCACGTGAACGCCGAGGTGGGCGCCTCGACGGGCATGTTGAAGGCCCGGAAGGCGGCATTGCGTATCGCTGTCCGTGACCACTTCCGGCGCGCGGAGATCGATAAGTCCACGGAAGCGTGATGACAGGTAACATGCAAATGAGTTGTGCGACGCGTCAGGAGGAGTCCCGTGGGTAACCTCGGACCGACCGAGTTGATCATCATCGCGGTGGTGATCATCCTGCTCTTCGGAGCGAAGAAGATGCCGGACATGGCCCGTTCGCTCGGCCGCTCCATGCGCATCATCAAGGCTGAGACCAAAGGCATGAAGCAGGACGACCAGGCGGAAGGCACCGCTCAGGCGGACACCACCACCACTGCCACGACCACTGCCGCGACGGCGACCCCGGCGCCTGCCGTGCCCGCTCCGGCCCAGCTGCCGCAGGCCACGCCCGCCGCGCAGTCGGACGTCGAGAAGATGCAGAAGCAGATCGACGACCTGCAGTCGCAGCTGAAGACCAACCAGGCCGCTCCCACCCAGGCGCCCAAGAACGCCTGACAACCACAGAGAGACGGTTCGCACGGTGGCGCGTGATCCGCACCGCCGGGAGTCGCGGCGTTCCCGAAGCCGCAAACACAATCCCGACGGCACGATGAGCCTGAGAGATCACCTGTACGACCTCAGGCACCGGTTGACCCTCGCCCTGATGTTCCTGGCCATCGGAGCCATCTTCGGCTACATCTGGTGGAGCTGGGAGATCTGGAAGGGCGGGTCGCTCGGCAACATCATGATCGCGCCTTACTGCGAGCTGCCCGCGAACCTGCGGCTGCCCAACGACAGGTGCGCGCTGATCCAGAGCACGCCGTTCGAGGCGTTCCTCGTCCGGTTGAAGGTCGGCCTCGGCGCGGGCGCCGTGCTCACCAGCCCGTTGTGGCTGTACCAGATCTGGGCGTTCGTCGCTCCAGGTCTGTACGACAAGGAGCGCAAGTTCGCGCGCACCTTCGTGCTGTTCGCGTCGCTGCTGTTCGTCGCGGGCGCCTTCCTGGCCTACTACGTCGTGCCGCAGGGCCTGGACGTGCTGGTCAGCTTCGGTGGTGACCAGTTCGCCACGGCGCTGCGGGCCAACGACTACTTCTCGTTCATCCTGGTGATGCTGCTGATCTTCGGCGTGAGCTTCGAGCTTCCGCTGGTGATCATCATGCTCAACCAGACCGGGGTGCTGTCGTACGAGAAGCTCAAGCGCTGGCGCCGTGGCTTCTTCTTCGGCCTGTTCGTCTTCGCCGCGATCGCGACACCGGGAACGGACCCGTTCTCGATGCTCGCCCTGTCCGTCGCGATGTGCATCCTGTTCGAGCTGTCCGTGCAGTTCGCCCGGATCCACGACAAACGCAAGGCCAGGCGCCTCGCCGGTGCCGAAGAGGACTACTCCAACCTCAGCGACGACGACGTGTCGCCGCTGAACCTGGAGACGCACAAGGTCGAGGACAACCAGCCGAGCCCGACGCCGACATCTCCGCCAACGTCTCCGCCCAAGGACGACAAGCCTGGCTATGACGACGTGACGTAATGCGAGCAGCTCTCGTCGTCATCCCGGCATCGGGGCTGGGCGCCGCCGGTCGTGTCGCGGGCACAGTCGCGGCGACGTTGCGTGGTTCGGTCGAGCACCTCGACCAGTACATGCCGTCATCCCCTGACGAAACCAACGCGGTCCTGCGCCGCCTGGTCGCGGACGGGGCAGAGGCGGTCGTCATCGTCGGCGGCGACGGTGCCGCGCACGCGGGAGTACAGGCCTGCGCCGGGACCGAGACCACGCTGGGCATCGTGCCCGCGGGTACGGGCAACGACCTCGCTCGTGCCCTCGGCCTGCCCAAGGATCCCGTCGCGGCGGCCGCGCACGTCGCCACGTCCCTCGCCGAAGGCCGCAGGAAACGCTTCGACCTGGGCAAAGTCGAAGGTGGCGCGTGGTTCGCCACCGTGTTGTGCGCGGGGTTCGACTCCGCGGTGAACGAACGGGTCAACCGGATGCGCTGGCCACGCGGCCCGCGCCGCTACGACGTCGCGATCGTCGCCGAACTGGCGGCGCTGCGGTCGTCCCGGCTCGTGGTCGAGACCGAGTCGGAGACCTTGGAACTCCCGGCGAACTCCGTCGCGGTCGGCAACACGCCCTTCTACGGCGGCGGCATCCCGGTCTGCCCGGACGCCGACCCGTCCGACGGCTGGTTCGACGTGACCGTCGTCGGCCAGGCCCACCGCCGTGACCTCGTGCGGATCCTGCCGAGCCTGCGAACGGGCTCGCACGTCGACCACCCGGCGGTGACCACGCTGCGGGCGAAGTCGATCACGCTGCGCACCGGCGGCGGGTGGATCGGCTACGCCGACGGCGAGCGGGTCCGCGAGTTGCCCCTCGACATCCGGTGCGTCCCCGGTGCGCTCAGCATCGTCCCAGGTCAGGGCCAGTAGTGAAGAGATGCGCCGACCCTTGTAGATATTCGTTACTGTAGTGGTGTGGCCGCACGCCCTTCGCGTACGCCAGCTGAGGCTTTCCAGGCGTCCAAACGTCGCTCCGCAAGCCCCGAGCTGGCCGAATTCACTTCCGTGCTCTCCTTCGAGCTCGATCCGTTCCAGGCTGAGGCGTGCGAGGCGCTCGAAGCGGGGCATGCCGTGCTCGTCTGCGCCCCGACCGGCGCGGGCAAGACCGTGGTCGGCGAGTTCGCCGTGCACCTCGCGCTGGCCGAGGGCCGCAAGTGCTTCTACACGACGCCCATCAAGGCGCTGTCGAACCAGAAGTTCGCGGACCTGACCGCCCGCTACGGAGCGGGCAAGGTGGGCCTGCTGACCGGGGACACCTCGGTCAACGGCGACGCTCCGATCGTCGTGATGACCACCGAGGTCCTGCGCAACATGCTCTACGCGGGCTCGAACGCGCTCAAAGGCCTGCAGTACGTAGTCATGGACGAGGTGCACTACCTGGCGGACCGGTTCCGCGGCGCGGTGTGGGAGGAAGTCATCCTGCACCTGCCCGACGACGTCCGGCTGGTCAGCCTGTCCGCGACGGTCAGCAACGCCGAGGAGTTCGGCGAGTGGCTGGTCGCGGTCCGCGGTGACACCACCGTCGTCGTCGACGAGCACAGGCCGGTCCCGCTGTGGCAGCACATGCTGGTCGGTCCGCGGATGATGGACCTGTTCATCGGCGAGGACCCGCAGGGCGACGCGCGGATCAACCCGCATCTGCTGCGCCGCATCGAGGAGACCACGCGGATGCACGCGTGGCAGTCGGTCGGCCGCGGCAAGCGACGCCCGCCGATCAACCGTTCGCGGTTCAAGCCGCCGTCGCGGATCGACACGATCCAGCGGCTGGACGGCGCCGGGCTGCTGCCCGCGATCGTGTTCGTGTTCAGCCGGGCGGGCTGCGACGCCGCGGTGATGCAGTGCGCCCGGTCCGGGGTGCGGCTCAACAACGACGCCGAGGTCGTCGAGATCCGCCGGATCATCAACGCCAGGACCCGTGACCTGCCCGAAGGTGACCTCGCCGTGCTGGGCTACTGGGAGTGGCGCGACGCGCTGGAGCGCGGCTTCGCCAGCCACCACGCCGGTCTGCTGCCCGCGTTCAAGGAGACCGTCGAGGAGTTGTTCGTCCGCGGCCTGGTCAAGGTCGTGTTCGCGACGGAGACCCTGGCGCTGGGGATCAACATGCCCGCGCGCACGGTCGTGCTCGAACGGCTCGTGAAGTACAACGGCGAAGCGCACGTCGATCTCACGGCTGGGGAGTACACGCAGCTCACCGGCCGCGCCGGGCGGCGGGGGATCGACATCGAGGGGCACGCGGTCGTGCTCTGGCAGCCGGGTGTGGACCCCAAGCAGGTCGCCGGGCTCGCCTCGACCCGGACATACCCCCTCAAATCGTCGTTCAGGCCCGGATACAACATGGCGGTCAACCTGGTCGCCCGGCTCGGCGCCGAGGCCGCACGCGGCCTGCTGGAGCAGTCCTTCGCCCAGTTCCAGGCGGACCGCTCGGTGGTCGGCGTGTCGCGCCGGATCGAGCGCAACCGGGAGGCGCTCGACGGGTACGCCGAGTCGATGACGTGCCACCTCGGTGACTTCACCGAATACGCCGAACTGCGGCGCAAACTCACCGACCGGGAGAAGTCGCTGGCGCGGCAGAACTCGTCGGCGCGCAGGGCCGAGGCGGCGGCGTCGCTGGAACGGCTGCGCAAGGGCGACGTGATCGCCGTGCCGAGCGGCCGCAGGTCGGGCCTGGCGATCGTGATCGACCCCGGTCTCGACCCGATGGGCGAGCCGCGCCCGCTGGTGATCACCGAGGACCGGTGGGCCGGGCGGCTGTCGGTGGCGGACTTCCCGCACCCGGTCGAGTCGCTCGGGCGCGTGCGGTTGCCCAAACAGGTCGACATCCGCTCACCCCGGTCCCGGCGTGACCTCGCGTCGACGTTGCGCAGCACCGGGATCAGCGTGCCCACCCGTGGCAAGCGGCGCTCGGGTCCCGACGACGACGCGGACCTGGCCGCGTTGCGCAGGGCGCTGCGGGCGCACCCGTGCCACGGCTGCCAGGACAGGGAAAGCCACGCCCGCTGGGCCGAGCGCTACCACCGGCTGGTGTCGGAAACCCAGCAGCTGGAACAGAAGGTCGCGGCGACCACGCACTCGCTGGCCCGCAACTTCGACCGGATCCGCAAGCTGCTCACCGAACGGGACTACCTGGCCGACAGCGGGACTCGGGAGGTCACGGCGCACGGCCGCAGGCTGGCCAGGCTCTACGGCGAGTCGGACCTGCTCGCGGCGGAGTGCCTGCGCAACGGCGTGTGGGAAGGGCTCACCCCGGCCGAACTGGCCGCGGTCGTCTCGGCGCTGGTGTTCGAGGCCCGCCGGGACACGCCCTTCGAGGCCAGGGTGCCGCAGGGCGCGGTGACCGAGGCGCTGGCGCAGACCGCGCAGCTGTGGTCGGACCTGAACGAGGACGAGCGGCGGCACAAGCTCGACCGCACCCGCCAGCCGGACGCCGGGTTCGCGTGGCCGGTGTACCGGTGGGCGCGCGGCGAATCGCTGGAGCGGGTGCTCACCGCGGCCGAGTCCGCGGGCCAGGAGCTCACCGCGGGCGACTTCGTCCGGTGGTGCCGCCAGGTGATCGACCTGCTCGACCAGGTCAAGGACGTGGTCGGTGGCGACTCCGACCTCGGCGCGACGGCGGCGCAGGCCGTGTCGGACATCCGGCGCGGTGTGGTCGCGGCCGGTACGACGTGAGCGGTACCAGGACGCAAGACGGCGCAGTCACGGCGTGGCAGCCACGGCGTGCGTTCGGCCACGGCTCGGAAACACCTGCCGGGTCGAGTGGGGAAATCACCGCGACCTGTGGTTGGATCGCGCCGAATGCTGCATAAGGACACCGGAGGCAAAGCATGAGCAGCCCGTACGGGCCCGGCGGGAACGACCCGCAGCAGTGGGGGCAGCAACCTCAGCAGCCCTACGGCACACCTTCGGGTGGTTTCCCAGCCCAGCAACCAGGCGGTTATCCCCAGCAGCCGGGGCAACCTCCGCAGCACGGTGGTTACCCGCAGCAGCAGCCCACGGCACCCTACGGCCAGCCGCAGGAGCAGTCGCCCTACGGCCAGCCGCAGGACCCCAACACGCCGGGCAGCGGCGGCTTCCCGGCTCAGCAACCGCCGTACGGCCAGCAGCAACAGCAGTACCCGGGTTACGGCCAGCAACAGCAGCCGTACGGTGATCAACAGCAGCAGTACGGCGGCTACCAGCAGCAGCAGTATCCGGGACAGCAGCCGCCGAAGAAGAAGTCGGGCGCGATGCTGTGGATCATCGTCGCGGTCGCGGTGGTCGTCATCGGCGCCGTGGTCGTGCTCGGGTTCGTGACGCCAGGTTTCTTCAACAAGCGGGTCCTCGACAAGGCCGGCGTCGAAGCGGGTGTCGTGAAGATCCTCAAGGAGCGCTACCAGTCCGAGGCCACCAACGTGTCGTGCCCGGCCGACAAAGAGGTCAAGGTCGGCAACTCGTTCGAATGCACGCTGAAGGCCGACGGCAAGGACAGCACGGTGACCATCACCGTCAAGACCGACTCCGACAAGCCGGAGTACGAGGTCGGCCAGCCGCAGTCCAAGTAGAAAATCGGTCGTACCGCGAAGTCGGACATGACACCATCGGCTGTCATGTCCGACTTCGCTGTTCGTGTGCTGACCGAAGACGCTGAGATACGAGCAGCCCATTCCGTGCTGCGCGTGGCGCTGCATTCCCCGCCGATGAGCGATTCGGACTGGGCGGACACCAAACCCACGTACGCGCCGAAGCGGTACTTCGGCGCGTTCGCCGACGGTGTCGCCGTGGGTTCGGCGTACATCTACGATTCCGAGGTCGCGGTTCCCGGCGGCGGGACGCTGCCGATGTCCGGGCTGGCGCGGGTCGGGGTGCGGGCGGACTTCCGCAGGCGCGGGGTGATGACGGACCTGATGCGGTTCCAGTTCGCCGACGCGGCGGCCAACGGGCAGGTACTGTCCTTTTTGCACGCCAGCGAGTCCGGGATCTACGGCCGGTTCGGCTACGGCATCGGCACCCGGTCGCGGGAACTCCAGCTGACCAGGCCGAAGTTCCGTGTGGACGTACCGCGTTCGGGGCACGTGCGGATGCTGACGAGTGCGGAAGTGCTGGCTCAGATCCAGCCGTTGTACAAGCGGATCGGTTTGTACCGCAACGGGATGATGAGTCGCGGCCGCGACTGGTGGGCGGTTCAGGTCGACCGCGTTGTGCGCGGCGACGAGCCGTACCTCGTGGCTGTGCACACCGGGCCGGACGGCGAGGACGACGGGTACGTCGTGTACAAGGCGATCCCGGACGAGTCCTATGTGGCCACGGATTTCGGGTCGACGCTCGAGGTCTTCGACCTCGTCGGCGCGAACCAGGGGGCGCGCAACGATCTGTGGCGGTTCCTGGTGGAGATCGACCTGATCAAGGAGATCCACGCGCACGCGCGGCCGGTGGACGAGCCGGTCGAACTCCTGCTGGAGGACCCCCGATCGTGTATGACCCGCAACATCGACGACGAGGCGTGGGTCCGGCTGGTCGACGTCCTCGCCGCGTTGGACGCGAGGACCTACGGTGACGCTGATCCCGTTGCGGTGGCTGTGAAGGACGCGTTCCTGCCGCGGAACTCAGGGACATACCTGGTTTCCCGTGACGGTGTCACGAAGACGTCCGCGCAGCCCCAGTTGACACTGGACGTCGCGACACTGGGGTCGCTCTACTTCGGTGCGTGGCCGCCGTCGGCGCTCGCCGCGGCGGGCCGGATCGACGTGCACGACCCCGCCGCTGTCGCCCGGGCGGATCTGCTGTTCCGGACTGACTCCATCCCGTGGTGCGGCACCGGTTTCTGAGAATCCTACGCTCGCGTAGCGCGATCGAGTTAATCCCAACCCGGGTCGGGATGAACTCGTCGCCGCGCGGTTAGCCTCACGATGACGCAGCACACGAACACGGGTGAGGTTCCGAGGGTGACCGACGCGACCGCCGAATGGGTACCGACCGGCATCGACGAGGAGGTGCCGAGCGCGGCGCGCGTCTACGACTACCTGCTCGGCGGCGGGCACAACTTCAGCGCAGACCGCGTGCTTGCCGAGGAACTCGTGAAGGTGATGCCCGCCCGCGACATGGCGCGGATGAACCGGCAGTACCTCGACCGCGCTGTGCGTTTCCTGGTCAGCCAGGGCATCACCCAGTTCCTCGACCTCGGCTCGGGCATTCCCACGGCCGGCAACGTGCACGAGGTGGCCCAGCGGCTCAAGCCCGGTGCTCGTGTGGTCTATGTGGACAACGAGGCAGTCGCGGTCGCGCACAGCCAGATGATCCTGCGCGACAACCCGGACGCCGCGGCGATCGCGGCCGACATGCGCGAACCGGAGAGCGTTCTGGGGCACGAACAGGTCCGGCGCCTGATCGACTTCACCGAGCCGGTTGGCCTGCTGATGGTCGCCGCCACGCAGTTCATCGCGGACGCGGACGACCCGTGGACGATGACGCGGCGCTACCAAACCGCCCTCGCCCCCGGCAGCCACCTGGCCCTGTCCGCGTTCACCTGGGACAACGACCCCGACGCCATGCGTGCGGCGATCGACGTGTACGCCAACAGCCGTGACCCGCTGCACCCCCGTACCCGCGACCAGATCCGGCGGCTGTTCGGTGATTGGCCGCTCATCGAACCGGGCCTGGTCTACACACCGGAGTGGCGGCCGGAGCGGGAGGCCGACAGTTCGGAAGCGCCCCGCTCGAACCTCTACGCGGGTGTCGCGGTCAAGAACTGACCGCGGCCGCCTTTTTGTCGTTGTTTATTGCTTGACAACGCCGTCGCATTAGACTCGGTGGGTGGTCGCCGCCGGTGGGGAAATTCCTGGCGGCGGGTGGCATTGCGTGCCAGGCGACGAGGGGCAGAGTGGTGACCAGCGTTCAAACCGCGGACGACGATCCCGCGTGGGACGGCTTGCAAGGCGCCGAGCGGTATGCGGCATGCATGCGCGCGGCAAGAGCCGGGAACCGGATCGCGCGGGCGACCCTGGTCAAGGACCTCACCCCGTTGGTCTGGCACGTGGCGAGAGGTAACGGATTGGACCGCACGCTCGCTGAGGATGTCGTGCAGACAGTCTGGCTCGCCCTCTTCAGCCACATCGACTCCCTCGCGGAGCCGAAGGCGCTGGCGAGCTGGTTGATCACCACGACCCGCCGCGAAGCGCAGCGCGTACGCACGACCAAGAGCGCGAACGACGTACCGCTGACCGACGAGATGGCCGGGCAGTTGCGCAGCACCCAGCCGCAGCCGGAGGACGAGGCGGTCCGCGCGGACCGCGACGTCAGGCTGTGGCGTGCGTTCAACGAGCTGTCACAGAAGTGCCAGGAGTTGCTGCGGCTGACCGTGCTCGGTGGCCGGGCCGAATATCGCCTGGTGGCGGAGGCCACGGGCATGAAGCGTGGCGCCATCGGCCCGACGAGGGGCCGCTGCCTGAACACGCTGCGGAAACTGTTGGACACCGAAGGGGGCGGCGGATGACGAAGATCGACCCGACGGGGGGCCAGGTGTATCCCGACGACGAGATCCTCTCCGACCTCGACCGGCTGATGGACGAGTTCGACCCGCCACCGGCAGGCCTGATCGAGCGGGTGCAGTTCGCGATCGAACTGGAAGACCTGGACGTCGAGGTGGCCCGCTGGGAGCGCGCGGACGCGCTGGCAGGCGTGCGAAGCAGCGGCGACCAGGGCACGATCACGTTCACCGTCGGAGACCTGATGGTGATGATCAACCTGACCAGGATCGGCGAGAACAACCAGATCGACGGCTGGCTGGTCCCCCCGGGCGAGCACACCGTCGAGGTCCGAGTGGCGGGCTACGGCTCACACGACACCCGGTCGGACGAAGACGGCAGATTCGTCCTCGACTGCGTGCCAAGAGGAACAACGCAGATCGTCATCCAGTTCGGCGGCCCACCCGGCAGGACGGTCATCACGCCGACAGTCCTGCTCTGACCCTCCTGCCCAGAGGTCAGCCACCCGGCGAGGGACCGCTCTGGACTGTCCTAGCCGAGTTACCCGCTGATCGCCTTGAGCAGACGATCCACCGAAGCGCCCAGATCCCACTTCTCCTTGAGCGCCATCACCCGGTCGAGATCGGCGGGCGCGGACGGCACCCGGTCCTCGCGATCCAGCACCACCGGAGCGTCCACCGCGACCGCGACCACTGTCGGTGCCGCATCGAGGTATTCAGCCGACGCGAGCAAATTCGTCTGCGCGCGCTTCGGGATGCGCTTGTCGCCCGCCGCGGCGCCTTCGCGCAGGGCCGCCAGCGTGCCGAACTCGCGGATCAGCTTGGCTGCTGTCTTCTCGCCGATTCCCGGCACGCCGGGCAGGCCGTCCGACGGGTCGCCGCGCAGCACCGCCATGTCGGCGTAGCGCGGGCCGGTGTCCTCGGTGGGCAGGTCGTACTTCTCCGCCAGTTCCGCGGGCCCGATCACCTCGACCTTGTTCCAGCCGCGGCCGACGTACCAGACCGTGGCCGGGGTGGGGGTGTGGCGGACCACCTGGAACATGTCGCGGTCGCCGGAGATGACCTCGACGGGATCGGTCCGCTCGCGGTGGGTCAGTGCGCCCATCACGTCGTCCGCCTCGTAGCCGACGGCTTCCGCCGTGCACAGGCCGAACGCGTCCAGCAGGTCCAGGATGATCGGGACCTGCGGCGACAGCAGGTCCGGCACGTCCTCCTCGATGCCGTCGCCTTCCTCGGCCACCCGGTGCGCCTTGTACGTCGGCAGCGCCTCCACGCGGAACGCCGGGCGCCAGTCGGCGTCCAAACAGGCCACGAGCCGGGTCGGGCGGCGGTCGGTGAGGATGCGCGCGATGGTGTCGGTGAAGCCGCGCACGGCGTTCACCGCTGTGCCGTCCGGTGCCCGCATCGAGTCGGGCAGGGCGTAGAACGCGCGGAAGTACAGGCTGGCGGAGTCGAGCAGCGCGAGCGTCACGGGTGCAGCTTAGGGGGCGGCGGTGCTGTCGTGGCGCGGACGATGAGTTGCGTGTCGAGGTCGACCTGGCGGACGTCGGCCGAGTCGGTGTTCAGGCCGTCGAGCAACAGGTCGACCGCGAGCGTTCCGGCAGGCGCCAGCGGCATGGCCACCGTCGTCAGCGGCGGTGAACACAGCTCGGCGAACATCAGGTCGTCGAAACCCGTCACGCTGACGTCACCGGGCACGCTGATTCCCCGGTCACGCAGCCGCGCGAGCACACCGAGCGCCATGATGTCGTTGTACGCCATGATCGCCGTCGGTCCGGTCGCCAGCGCGAGGTCACACGCCTGCAGGCCGCCTTCGTAGCGCGGCGGGAACGGACCGAGCTCGACCAGGTCGACGCCGTGCTGCTGCGTCGCCAGTCGTAGCCCGCGCCTGCGTTCCTTGTTCGACCACGAGGTTCGGGGACCGTTGAGGTACACCAGCTTGCGGTGGCCGAGCGCGACGAGGTGGTCGACGACCTGGCGCATGCCCGACGCGCTGTTCATCAGCGCCGCGGGCACGCCGCGCAGTCGCCGGTTGAGCATCACCAGCGACGTGATGCCCGCTGCTTCGTAGAGCAGGGTGTCGTCGATGCCGGGCGAGCAGACGATGACGCCGTCCACCTGTTTGGCCATCGCACGGACGAGTTGTTCCTCGGTTGTCCGGTCCTCGTCGCTGTCCGCGACGAACACGGCGTAGTCGGCCTGCCGTGCGCGTGCCTGCACGCCTTTGAGCACACCGGTGAAGAAGGGGTTGTTCAGGTCCGGCACGACGATGCCGAGATTGCCTGTGCGCCCGGTGATCAACCCACGGGCGGCGCGGTTGGGCTGATAACCCAGTTGTGCCGCGGCGCTGAGGACGCGATCACGCGTCGCGGGCCTCACCAGATCGGGCGAGGACAACGCTCGCGAGACGGTGGCGACAGAGACCTGCGCCTCCCGTGCGACGTCGCGGATGGTCACCGCCAACGGGTACACCTCCACTCGTCGCTTTGCACGGATCGTACCGGCCGATGTAACGCGGGACCGGTACCGGGGCGTCGGCGCGGCGGTTGTGACGTGCGGCGCGTCGACCGGCCGGCGCCCATGGATGCAAAGTAGCGAAAACGTTTACATCTGTCAGTGAAAGTAAACGCGGGCCGACGCGATTCGCCACGAGCCAAGCGCGGCAACACTTTCAGTGTGCATGCGGTCAGGAAAGCGTTGGCGTGGCTGGAGATGCGCCGCCAGGACGAAACTGTGGCGGCGAAGAGACTGAGGTGAGTGGTCCGCCGTGCCCCCCGGTGCGGCGGACCACCCGCCCCGGAAAGAACACTATCGGCGTGCCGAACACGAGCCCAGCGTAGAACTACTCATGAGCGGCGGTTTCCCTCGCAGCACATAGTTGCGTGACGAACGACCATTGCCGAAGTCCTAACGCCATGGTGCAGTGGTGCGTCGGGAACTGAACGGAGGGAAATGAGACGGCGCCTGCCGCTGCTTGCCTTGCTCGGTGCGTTCGGGATCTCGCACACCGGATCGGTCATGACGCTGCTCGCGATTCCGTGGTTTGTCCTGCAGACAACGGGAAGCGGGCTGCAGACCGGTGTGGTGACGGCGGCGGAGACGGTCGGTCTCCTCGCGTCGTCCATTCTGTCCGGACCGGTGATCGACCGGTTCGGCGCCCGTGGAATCAGTGTTCTCGCGGATGTCGCCGCGGCGGTCGCGGTCGGTACCATCCCGCTCGCGGACGCCACTGTCGGCCTATCGCTTCCACTACTGACTGTCCTAGCCGGACTCGCGGGACTCACCAGGGCACCGGGCGACACCGCCAAACGAGTGTTACTGCCCGGTGCGATCTTCCTCGCGGGCATGTCGCTCGAACGGGGATCCGGCGCCGCCGACGCGATGATCCGCATCGGGCGCACCCTCGGCGCACCGCTCGCGGGCACGATGATCGTCGTGATCGGCGCGCCCGGCGTGCTGTTGCTGGACGCGGCCACGTTCCTGGTCGTCGCGTTGCTGACCGCGCTGTTCGTCCGGGTGCGGGAGGAAGCTCTGCTCACCGAACCGGGCGGGTACTTCGGCTGGCTGGCCAGCGGCCTGCGCTACGTCCGCCGCGACCGGCTGATCCTCGCCATCATCGCCACGGTCACGATGATGAACGCACTCGACGCGGGCATGAACGCGGTCCTGCAACCCGCGTTCGCCGCACGGGTGATGGACAGCAGCCTGCTGCTCGGCGAACTGATGGGTGTGTTCGGGCTCGGCGCGGCGGCGGGCAGCGTCGTCTACGGCTGGTGGGGATCGCGGTGGGGCCGGTGGACGACCTTCGCGGTCTGCGCACTGCTCGCAGGCGCGCCCCGGTTCCTGCTGCTGTGGATGGAACCGTCGGTGCCGTTGCTGCTGTTCGGGTTCTTCGTGTGCGGGCTTGCCGCAGGCAGCCTCAACCCGGTGCTGGTCACCGTCGAGCTGATGCGGATCCCGCCGCACCTGCGGGCCAGGGTGCTCGGCGCGGGGGAGGCGGGCGTGCTGGCGATGATGCCGGTCGGCGCACTGGTCGCGGGCGTCATGCTGGACGCGATCGGGCTGGGGGCGACGTTGCTCACGTTCGCCGCCGTCTACGCACTCACGACGTTGAGCCCGGTCGCGTTCCGCGTATGGCGGCAGATGGACGACCACCGCATCCCAGCCCCCGCGCGGCAACCGGTCGCGGTTTAGGCTTTGGGCATGTCGTCCTCCACCGCGCCTGTGCCTGCCCCCAAGATCCTCCGCAGCCGACTGGAGCGCGCCCAGCAAGCCGCCGCCGACGCGGGCTTCGACGCACTGCTCGTGACGCCGGGATCGGACCTGCGCTACCTGATCGGCGCGGTCGGTGGCTCGTTCGAGCGGCTGACCTGCCTGGTGCTGCCGGTGTCGGGGCAGGCGACCCTGGTCGTGCCGAAGCTGGAGCTGCCGGGCTACGAGCACCTGCTGGTCGACGAGCTCGGCGTGGACGCGGCCACGTGGGTGGACGGCGTGAACCCGGCCGAGCTGGCCGCCGGGCTGCTGAAGTCCCCGAAGCGGGTGGCGGTCAGCGACTTCACCCCGGCGCTGCACGTGCTCGGCCTGCGCGACGCGCTGGCAGGCGTCGAGCAGCAGCTGGCCGGGCCGGTCATCCGTGAGCTGCGGATGCGCAAGGACGTCAGCGAGATCGACTCGCTGCGCGAGGCCGGTGCCGCGATCGACCGCGTGCACGCCCGGATGGGGGAGTTCCTGCGCGCGGGCCGCACCGAGAACGAGGTGGCCGCCGACATCGCCGACGCCATCGTCGCCGAGGGGCACACGCTGGCCGAGTTCGTCATCGTCGGCTCCGGCCCGAACGGCGCCAGCCCGCACCACGGCTCGTCCGACCGCGTGATCGAGCAGGGTGACGTCGTCGTGATCGACATCGGCGGACCCGTCGCCGAGGGCTACAACTCGGACTCCACCAGGACGTACGCCATCGGCACGCCCCGCGACGAGGACGTCGCCACGACCTACGCCGTGCTCCAGCAGGCCCAGCAGGCCGCCGTCGACGCGGTCCGGCCGGGCGTGACCGCGCAGGACATCGACCGCGCCGCCCGCGCGGTGATCGCCGACGCCGGTTTCGGCGAGTACTTCATCCACCGCACCGGCCACGGCATCGGCCTGGACGTGCACGAGGAGCCGTACATCGTCGAAGGCAACGACCTGGTGCTCGAGGAAGGCATGGCCTTCAGCGTCGAGCCGGGCATCTACCAGTCCGGCCGGTGGGGCGCCCGGATCGAGGACATCGTGGTCGTCACGGCCGGCGGCGTCGAGTCGCTCAACACCCGCCCGCACGAACTGGTGGTGCTCGGCGAGTGAGCACACCCCAGCACCTGGAACCGCTCGACCAGGCCATCGTGCGCGAGCTGGCGGCGGACGGCCGCTGCAGCTTCACCGACCTGGCCGAGCGGGTGGGCCTGAGCGTGTCCGCGGTGCACCAGCGGGTCAGACGGCTGGAGCAGCGCGACGTCATCCGCGGCTACACCGCGCGGCTGGACGCCGACGCGATAGGTTTGCCGCTGACGGCGTTCGTGTCGTTGACGCCGATCGACCCCGCCGCGCCGGACGACTACCCGCAACGGCTCGCGCACATCTCCGCGATCGAATCGTGCTATTCGGTCGCCGGTGACGAGTCGTACATCCTCCTCGTCCGCGTCGGCACGCCCGCGGACCTGGAGGACCTGCTGCGCCAGGTCCGGGAAGCCGCGAAAGTGTCCACCCGCACCACGGTCGTGCTTTCCACGCCCTACGAGGCGCGCCCGCCGTCCCTCTAGGGAAAACCGGGCGTCTGCCTCATCGGTGATTCCCCAACCGGGTACCGGACTGGCAGGATGCGCCGATGTTCGGAATCAAACGCGGCGAGCACCCGGTGGACCAGGTGCCACCGCTCGGCCAGACGGTCGCGCTGGGGCTGCAGCACGTGCTGGCGATGTACGCGGGCGCCGTCGCCGTCCCGCTGATCGTTGGCGGCGCGCTGGGCCTGTCCAAAGCCGACATCGGTTACCTGATCAACGCCGACCTGCTGGTGTGCGGCGTGGCCACGCTGATCCAGTGCCTCGGGTTCTGGCGGTTCGGCGCGCGGCTGCCGCTGATGCAGGGCTGCACGTTCGCCGCCGTCACCCCGATGGTGCTGATCGGCAAGAGCGAGGGGATCACCGCGATCTACGGCGCGGTGATCGTCGCCGGGGTGGTCACGGTCCTGCTGGCGCCGCTGTGGGGCAGGCTGCTGCGGTTCTTCCCGCCGCTGGTGACCGGCACGGTGATCACGATCATCGGCCTCGCGTTGATTCCCGTGTCGGTGAACTGGGCTGCCGGCGGGGCCGGCTCGCCGAGCTTCGGGGCGCCGCGCAACCTGGCGCTCGCGCTCGGTGTGCTGCTGCTCGTCCTCGTCGTGCAACGATTCGCGCCACCGGCGCTGAGCCGGATCTCGGTGCTCGTCGCGATCGCGGTCGGTACCGTCGTCGCGATCCCGTTGGGGTTCACGGACTTCTCCGGTGTCGCCGACGCGCCGGTCTTCGGCGTCAGCACGCCGTTCCACTTCGGACTGCCGAGTTTCGACGTCGCCGCCGTCATCGCGATGGTGGTGGTCATGCTGGTCACGATGACCGAGACGACCGGTGACATCCTCGCGGTCGGCGAGATGGCCGGTCGGCCGGTCGACGGCAGGCGGCTGGCCGACGGGCTGCGCGCGGATGGACTGTCCACTGTGCTCGGCGGGGTGTTCAACACGTTCCCGTACACGGCTTTCGGGCAGAACGCCGGACTTGTCGGGTTGACGAAGGTGTACAGCAGGTTCGTCGTCGCGGCAGGCGGCGTGATACTGGTGATCCTCGGTCTGTTCCCGGTGCTCGGCGAGGTCGTCGCCAGGATCCCGGCGCCCGTGCTCGGCGGCGCGGGCATCGTGATGTTCGGGACGGTGGCGGCGATCGGCGTGAAGATGCTGGCCAAGGTCGCCTTCGACAACAGCGGCAACATGATGGTCGTGGCGGTGTCACTGGGCATCGGCCTGATCCCGACAGCCGTGCCGACCATCTACAGCCAGTTCCCGAACTGGTTCCGCACCGTCATGGAGTCCGGGATCAGCGCGGGCGCGGTGTCGGCGGTGGTGTTGAACCTGCTGTTCAACCACTTCCGCGGCAAACGGGCACCAGCCGGGTCATGAACCACCCAGATCACGACCCGACGGTCGGGGCGGCGTGCAGGTCGCCGTCCGGACCGGCGAGGCAACTGGCCGCGCGCGCGGCGATGTTCAGGAACTCACCGACGCACTTGCCGACCTGTTCGTAGCCCGCGGCGTTGGGGTGGAACGACTCCTGCAGCGCGTGGTTGGCCCGTTCCTGCGCGCGCAGGTCCGTCCACTGCACCGACAACCGCCGGAACCACTCCTTGCTCGCGTCACGCTGTGAGCACGCCTCACGCCCGATGCCCGCCCGCGACAGGTCGAGGAACCGTGCGCCCCCGTCCTGAGCGGCCTTGCGCAATCCGGCGGTGAGCGTCGGCACCGCCTTGTCCCGCACCCACTCCAGGTCCTCGGTGCGGAAGGGACAGCCGGACAGGTCCTGGAGGTCGTCCAGCACGTTGGGGGCGACCGGAGCGGCGTACGACTGCAGCACGAGTTGGTAGTCGCTGTCTTGGTACCCGGCGCCGGTCATGACCTTCTTGATGTCCTGCAGGACACGGGTGACCTTCGGGGTCATCGCGTCGATCCGGCGCTGCCACTCCCGGCCGACACCCTGGCCGCACGAGGGTTTGCCGCTGTCGAACCACGCCTCGACGCAACTGTTGAGCGAGTTGGCGAACGACGGGTCGTCGTTGGCGCCGACGGCGACCACGACGGCGACGACCCGCTGCTGCCGTGCGACCACCGCGAGCCTGCCCGCCTGCGACGGCTCGGTGTACTGCTTGGCCTCACCCAGACCGACCTGTGCGCTGGACGCACCGGAACAGGCGAGGCTGATGGTCATCGCGATGTCGGCCATGCCGGTCTTGTGGATGGAGGCGTTGCGTGAACGGTGACACCAGTCACCTTTCTCGCCGTTGGTGCCCGGTTCGTAGTCACCGGCGCCCTCACCGGAGATCGTGCTGTCGCCCATCGCGACCAGCACACGGGGGGCGTTCTCCGGTGGCCGCAGGCCGGGTTCGGGCTGTTGTTGCTGGTCGCCGCCGATGACGAAGACCGCGACGAGTGCGACCGCGAGCAACCCCGCGAGTGCCATCAGGTGCCAGCGCCACTTTCGCATTGCTGGTAAGTCTAGTGGTCACGTGATGGTCGTTCGCCCAACTGGGAGGGGAGCCCATGAGCGGCGTCGAGATAAGGCCTGCGAGGGACGTCGACTTAGCCGTGCTGATCGGCACCTTCGGCGAGGCGGACTTCTTCGCCGACCGGCTGGTCAGGCAGGCGGGCGAGCACGGCGTCCTATTGACGGCGTGGGACCACGACACCCCGATCGGAGCCGTCTACGTCTGGAAGCAGGCGGCCGAGGAAGTGGAGGTACGCCAACACCTGCCAGGCGTGCCGCTGCTCAACCACGTGCAGGTCCACTCCGACTACCGCAACAGGCGCATCGGCACCGAACTGGTCATAGCGGCCGAAAAGCTGCTGGTCGACGACGGCCACTCCCGCGTCGCGCTGGCGGTGCGGACCGACAACCCGGACGCGTACCGCCTGTACGAGCGGCTCGGCTACAAGCAGTGGCCACACCCGCCTGTCGAATGCCAGTACTACGTCCGACTACCGGACGGCACACGCAAGCGCTGCGTGGAGATCTGCCACATGATGGTCAAACCGCTCCGCCGTAGCAGTGCATGAGACCGATGTCCGCCAGCAGTTTCTCCAGTCCGCCCGCGGCGTGCTCCGCTTCGTACTCTTCGACGAACCGGCGCCAGACCACACGATCGGCACGCCAGGCGCGCAGGTAGGCCACGCACAACTCGGGCTCGATCAGCCAGTTGCGCCCGCGAGCCGCCTTCAGCGCGACGATCATGCGTGCTTTCTGCGCCGAGTGCAGCTGCGCGGCGCCCACCATCCCGATCACTTCTTCGATGAACGACCTGCGCTTGGTCAGAAACGTCCGCCAGTACCGGGGTTTGTCGGCCTCGGCCAGTTCCCGTCCGGTGGTCAGCAGTGCGAAAAGCCCTTCGGCCAGGCTGTCTCCCAGTTCCTCCGACCTGGCCCGCCGGTCGTCCCGGTACGGGTCGTACCGCGCCTGGACCACTTCGCCGGTGATGGCGGACGGCCGCAGCCCCTGCTCGTCGAGCAGGAAGAACCAGTCCTCGTTGTAGATCTTCGGGAAGAAGGACGTGTACGAGTCGTGGCCGACCGCCAGCGCCCCGCCGCCGATGAAGGTGTCCTGGTCGCCGCCCGCGTCGCGAAACGCGTGGCACACAACGGAATTGTCCGAGAACCCGCCGATCGACAGTCCGGCGCCCGCGTAGTCGTCCAGCAGGCCGACGGCGTCCTCCAGGTCACGCGGGCGGGGCACTTCGATGTCGTCGTCGAGGAACACGATCCGCTTCCAGCCGGCCACCTGCGCGAGCAGCAGGCCGAAGTTGCGCTTCATGCTGGTGTCGGTCGGCCGGTCGAACTTGCTGCCGCGGATCACCGCCGACGTGGTCAGATCCGGCAGCAGGTCGGGAGCGAGCAGGTCGACGTCGACGGCGAGGATCCTGATCCCCGTCGGCCGGGCCATCCAGAGCGCGGACTCCGCCCTGGCGCGCTTGCTGCACAACACGACCAGGACGCAGTCCTGTTCCTGGGCCAGCCTGATCGCCTCCGACAGGTATCGCGCGGGCCGGGCGGTAGGTACGACGATGGCGTCGATCTCGGCAGGCTCCGCGACGGGATCGCGGGTGATCAGCTTCTGGTGGGAAGGGATGTGGTTGCGCGACTGGCCCCGCCGTCCCGAGGGGACGGTTGTCATCCGGGGCTCTCAGACCACTCGTGCAGGCGGGTTTCCGGCAGGGTCCAGTCCGGCGTGATGACCTCGCCGCCCACCACCTGGACGCGCGTGATCACGCTGAACGCGTGGGCGCCCGCGAAGCGCTGGGCGAGGAACTCGCCGTTGCGGTCGCGGAAGCGGCTGTCGGTCAGCGCGCGGACCACGCCGTACGTGCCTTTGCCGAACATGCCGTTGCAGATGGTGACGGTGCGCAAGGCGTTGAACGGGTTGACACCGCGGTAGAAGTGCCCGACGTCCTCGATCAGCCGGTCGTCGCGGGTCAGCTGAGGAGCGATCAGGTCGACCGTGTCCTCGCGTCGCACTTCGAAGCCTCCGATGTCGCCCTCACCGTCCCTGGCGACCTGTCGCACGGGCAGTTCCACGCGGTCAAGCAGGTCGCGGGTGACGAAGTTCCAGTCGACTCCGCCGAGCAGCACCAGGTGGGACGAGTAGTCGTCCCGCTCGAGTTCGGGCGCAGGCTTGAAGTGCACGCGAGTGGTCGGGTTGGCCGCGCGGATGTGACCGTACAACTCGATCAACGCGTCGGGGTCGGCGTATGTGTAGAGCGCCGCGTAGTCCGGGCTGTCCGGGTCGGCGTAGGCGGTCTGCCGCAGCGAGTCCGGCAGTTGCGCGCAGACGATGGTGACGATGTTGTTGTCGCCGAAATGCCAGAATCCCGGCAACGACGGTTCCTGCGCCGACGCGGTTTCCTGCGGTTCGGCGGTTGCCTTCATGCGCAGGTGGAGCAGTTCGTCCCGCAACGCGGCCTGGGCGGTGCGCTCCGCGTCGGTGAGCTCGCTGGCGGGCAGGATCCGGTACGGCTCGTTCTCCAGCGAACGCCGGGTCGCGAAGAAGGTCGCGTACGCCTCAAGGCGGTTCACCGGGGGGACGTGGGGGTTGGTGGTGCTTTCCCACGAGGAGATCAGGGAGACGCTCAGGCCCTTGCGTCCGCCGAGTGCCTTCGCGAGCTGGAGCTGGGTGATGACGCCGTGCCCCGGCCAGTGCTGTTCGCGCAGCGACCGCAGCCTGGCCGCCAGTGCTTGGCGCGGGTCGTCGGCGGACACTGGTCACCCTTCAGTGAATTTCAGTCAAGCATTAGGAGGCGAAGTGTACATCCGGCTGTGCAGGCAAAGGGAACCCCTATTCGCTGTTGCCATGCGGTTGTAGATACCTGTGAGCGTTGTGGTTTACCAGTACAGGCCCTACGCTGAAGCTTAGCAAAGTTGAGCTAACTTCAGTAGATTTCAGGAATTTCAGTGAAGTGGCCGAAGGACTCGACCCGCTCACCTTCGCAGGCAGGGACGGAGGAAACCAGGAGACACGCCGCCAAGGCGTTGCAACGAACCGGAAGGGGTCGTCATGACGACGTCATCGCCACCCACCCCTGTACTACCCCGCCACCGAACGATCTTCGCCGTGGACATCGAAGGGTCCACGACCAGGACGAACTGGGAACGCGCGCTGCTGCGCAAAGTGATGTACGAGCTGATCGAGGAGGCGCTGCGGCGCGGCGGGATCGGCGAGCAGCACCGCGATGTGATCGACCGGGGAGACGGCGCGTTCATCCTCATCCACCCGGTCGACCAGGCACCGAAGACCGTCCTGCTGACCATGGTCGTCCCGACGCTGGCCGAACTGCTCGGGGAGTACGACCCCGAACAGCCCGACCACCGTTTCCGGCTACGCGCCGCCGTCCACGCGGGGGAGGTGCACAACGACGGCCGAGGGTGGTACGGCGAGGACCTCGACGTCACCGCGCGACTGGTGGACGCACCGGTGCTCAAGCGCACGCTCCGGCAGACCACAGCGCCCCTCGTCCTCGTCGTGTCGGAGGACATCTACGAGTCAGTGGTCCGCCACGGTTACGTCGGGATCGACGACACCGAGTACGAGCCGACCGTCCGCATCCGCGTCGGCGGGCGCCGCAGGCGCGGGTGGGTGCGGATCCCCGGCGCGGCCGGGTACGGCGGTCACGGCCTGACAGCCTGACTGGCCTCGATGTGCCTGGCGATGGCGTCGATCACCGCGTCGGCGTTGGTGTCGATGTAGAAGTGGTCGCCGGGGAAGACCCGCAGTTCGGACGCGCCCTCGGTGTACTCGCTCCACGCACGCGCCTCGTCCTCGGTCACCTTCGGGTCGGCATCGCCGACGAAGGCGTGGATCGGGGTCTTCAGCTTCGGCCCCGGCGTCCAGGTGTAGGTCTCCGCCGCGCGGTAGTCGCCGCGGATCGACGGCAGCACCATGCCGAGGATGTCCTTGTCGTCGAGCAGGTGGGAGCCCGCGCCGCCGAGCTTCTGCACCTCCGCGATCAGGCCTCTGTCGTCGAGCCGGTGGGTGCCTTCGTCCCGGTTGAGGCCGGGGGCGCGCCTGCCGGAGGCGAACAGCGCGGTCGGCCACACACCGGCCGACTCCAGCTTGCGCAGCAGTTCGTACGACACCGAGGCGCCCATGCTGTGACCGAACAGCGTCAACGGCTTGTCCAGGTACGGCTGGAGTGCGGCGAACACCCCCTCGGCCATCTCCTGGCACGACTCCAGACACGGCTCCGTGCGCCTGTCCTGCCTGCCCGGGTACTGGATCGCCAGCACTTCCACCTTCGGCGCCAGCGCCTTGGCCACCGGCAGGTAGTAGCTGGCCGATCCGCCCGCGTGCGGCAGGCACACCAACCGGGCGGACGCCTCCGGCACCTGGACGAAGCGTCGGATCCACCGGTCGTCGGTCATGACTTCGTTTCCCATTCTCTCAACCGCCCCAGTCGCTGTTCCAGACCGTCGAGGCAGCGGTGGACGGCGTACTGGAACAAGTCCGTGAAGAAGTCCGCGACCCGTTCGGGCCTGCCGACCATTCCCGCTACAAAAGTACCGACAGCGGCGAGCCCCGGGAGGTCGGCGCGGTCACAGAACGCTTGGTACTCCCGTGCGTGCGCTGTGCGCATGGCCGCGATACCGCGCTGGTCGTCCTCGAGCGCGATGTACTGGCACGCTGTGGTCATGATGACGTTGTAGGCCAGCACGCTGTCCTCGCCGAACCCGGCTTCCTGCAGCAACCGCACACCCAGGTCGATGATCGGGCCGCCGCACGATGCGGGCGGGCCGTGCATGGCCAGCCGCCTGGCGACACCGGGGTAGCGGCGCAGCACGTCCCTGTGGTCTTCGAGCAGCAGGCCGAACCACTCGCGCCACGGCAACGTCTCCGGGGGGATGGCCAACTGGCGCACCACGTGGTCCAGCACGAGCCAGACCACCGCCTCCCGGTCGCCCACATGGTGGTACACCACCGCCGGTGACGCCTCGATCCGCCCCGCGAGCTGCCGCAACGTCCAGTTGTCCAGGCCGTCCGCCGCGGTCAGCTCGACAGCTTCGGCCACGATCCGCTCAACCGTGACAGCGGGCAACCCTGCGCCATGGCGCGACCGCGACCGCTGTTGTGGAACCCCCATACCACTACACAGTAGCGTTTCCGGCGGTTGGACCTGGGCGGATCGGCGAGGTTCCGGCACGAACCCGGATTCAGGACCCCAGGGTGATCGCGGTCAGGTCGACGTCGTGCGCGGCCGTCGCGACCACGTCCCGCACCCGCTCAGCCCACACCGCGTGCCCGTGCCTCGTCCACAGTGGAACGAGCGGCAGCTCGCGCAGGACCTCGTTCTCCACCAGCCGGTAGTTCTCCGCCTGGACGACCGGGTCGCCGGACGCCGCGGCCGCGTCCAGGAAAGGCCTGATCGACGGCAGGTCGAGCCCGTCGAACAGCTCATGCGGGCTGTCGATGCCGCCGTGCGCCCTGTGCAACGCCACCGCGGGCCCGGTGTCGGTCTTCAGCCCGAGGTTGGCCTGGACCTGCCCGGTCACGGCACGCAGTTCCCCGTCGCCGCCGTTCGTGAACCGCGCCGCGCCGAGGTCGGCCTGGGTGCGCAGGCTCTTGGCCGCGGCCTGGTCGAAGGTGCAGGCGCGGCAGCTGCCGGACCGCTCACCCGGCGCGACGGCCGGTGTGAACAGCCGGGTCGCGGGGTCGTACTGGTTGTCCAACGGCCCCTCGGCCACCGCCTTGCGGTTGATCGACAGCGCGATCGCGTACCTGGCGGCCGGATCCGGCATGTCGGGTCCGAAGAGGAGGTAACTGGCGTCCGGTTTCGGCCAGACGACGTTGCGCGCGGGGAAGTCCTGGTGCATCGAGGCGTGCCTGCTGCCGGGGAAGTCGACCACCAGGTCCAGCTTGCCCGCCTTGACTTCGTCGAACGCGACGGCGAGGTCGGGGTAGACCTTCAGGTCGATCCGCTGTGCCTTGGCGCCCACCGGGTTCGCCCGGATCAGGCGGCCGCCCTTCCGCTGGTCCCACGGCTGCCCGAGCTTGAACGGGCCGTTGCCGTCCAGCGGTTTGCCCGGCCGGACGGGCAAAGCCCACACCGAGGCGAGGAACGCGGGCACGTAGCTCGCGGGCCGTTCCATGACCAGCTGGATGGTCGAATCGTCGACCGCGGCGGCGTTCTTGTACGGGATCGGTTTCTCGACCACCGCGGCCCACGCGTCCACATACGAGGTCGCGGTCACCTTCGTGCCGTCGTGGTACTGGCCTGGGCGCAGCTTGATCGTCCACGTGATCTGGTCGGTGCTCGTCGCCGACTCGGCCGCGCGTGGCGTGATCTTGCCAGTCGCCGGGTCGTAGTCGATCAGCGGGGTGTACAGCGCGTGGGCGACCATCCGGTTGCGCGGCAGGTTTTCGACCTCTCCGACACCGACAGTCAGCACACCTGGTTCCGGCCTGGGACCGGCGTCGGGACCGCTGCTACAGCCGGTGATCATCAGGGCCGCGGCGAGCAGGATCGTGGTGACGCGCATGGCAAGTTCCTAGCAGATGAGGTCCTGTGAACGACGAACGGCCGTTGTCCCCGATCGAGTAAGGCGCCTAGTGTGACGCGGGTGCGTAGGGTGTTATTCGGTTCCACAGTCGCAATGTCCGCGGTCGCGCTGATGTTCGTCAGCACGGTGCCCGCCCAAGCTTGCGGTGACGAGGTTTTCGGCAACCCCGGCACCTCGTCCAGTGCCGCACACACCGGACATACCGGACCCAAGGCGGAGGCGCCTGCCGCGTCGAGCGCGGTCAAGAACGTCGACCTCGTGGCGAACGTGCCCGACGCCGCCGGCGCCACCTCGCTCCGGTTCGTGAAGTACGGCAGCAAAGACGTGCTGTTCGTCTCCGGCACGTTCGGCCTGAAGTCCTATGACGTCGACAACCCGCGCAAGCCCAAGCTGCTCGGGGAGGTCAAGCTGCCGGGATTCTGGCAGGGGGAGGACACGGAGGTCGACGAGAAGCGCAAGCTCGTCTTCCTCGCCCGTGACCCCCGTGCCTTCGGTGGCAACACGCGGACCGGCGAGTCCGGCATCTACACCGTGGACGCCAGGCACCCGGGCAAACTGGAGATCATCAGCTACGTGCAGGTCCCGGCGGGGCACACGACGAGCTGTGTCAACGACTGCCGGTACGTCTGGACCGGCGGCCCGGCCAAGGCCGAGAACCAGCCCGCCGAGTGGGGCGGTCGCCCGATCTGGGTGACCGACATGTCCAACCCGCGCAAACCCAAGGTCTTCCCCACCCCGATCGACCTGTACCGCAACGACGGCAAGACCGACTACGCCCATGACGTCCAGGTCGACTCCATGGGCATCGCGTGGTCGTCCGGCCGTGGCGGTGTGCGCGGCTACTGGACCGAGGGCTGGCACCGCGACCCGGTCAGCGGGAAGTTCCGCCGGGCGACAGCGCTCGATCCGGTGCCGTACGCCGGTGGTGGCATCAACGAGCTGGCGGCGCCGTCGAGGTTCATGCACAACAGCTACCGCCCGGTGGGCTGGCGCCAGAAGGACGGCGGCGACCACGAGCGCTGGGGCCGCACCGGCGACCTGATCTACGCGACCGAGGAGATCTTCTTGGACGGGTGCGCCGGTGACGGCGTGCTGGTGATCGCTTCGCTGAAGGGCTCGTACAACGGCGAGGGCTGGCGGTCGACGCCGGACAAGCCGTTCCGGCTCAAGACCATCGGCAGCTGGAGCGTGGCGGGCCAGGAGGGCAGCGACCCGGCGAGCGGCGACTGCTCGGCGCACTACTTCGACGTCGACGGCAAGATCCTGGTGCAATCGTTCTACGCGCAGGGCACCCGTTTCCTCGACATCAGCGACCCGACCAACCCGCGCCAGATCGCGTACCACCGCCCGGCCGACGGCCGGTCCTGGTACCCGGCGTGGCACAAGGGCTACGCCTTCGTCGCCGACAACGTGCGTGGAGTCGACGTGCTGAAGCTGTCACGCTAGTGGTCCAGTGGCGCCCCGGTCGAGCGACCGGGGCGCCGTGCTGTCAGGCGGTCAAAAGCCGTGGGGCAGTACAGGTTTAGCGCACCCGACGATGGGGTAGTCCGCCCTGGGGCGTGGGCATCGCCCAGGCAAGAGGGAGTGATCCTCTCGTGGGACGTGCGATCGGGGGCGATCCGGCCGATGTGGCTCGCGCCTTTGAGCATCTGCCGGCTGTGGTGTGGCTGCTCGAAGGGCCAGAACACATCGTGGTCGCCGCCAATCGGGCCGCTCGGGCGAGTGTCGGCGACCTCGACCTGATCGGGATGCCGATCAGGCTGGCGGGCAAGGCCCTGCCGGGCACCAGGCTGCTCGACATGCTCGACGAGGTCTACCGGGAGGCCAGGACGCTCTCGGTGCAGGAACCGGACGCGCTGGTGACCGTGCGTCCGGTGATCGACGGCTACGACGTCGTGACCGGGTTGATCGCGCAGGTCGTGGTGCTGTCCGACCAGCCGCCGCCTTTTCGCCGTGACGAACACGAGGTCGCGCTCGACCTGCAACTCGCGGTCCTGCCGCACGGGTTGCCGGTGTTGCCGGAGATCAGCATGGCCGCGGCGTACCTGCCCGCGGGCGCCAACGACGCGGCGGGCGGCGACTGGTTCGAGGTGGTCCCGATGCCGGGCAGGCGGCTCGGCCTGATCGTCGGCGACGTCGTCGGGCACGGCCCGAGGGCCTCGGCGATCATGGGCCAGCTTAGGGCGATCGTGGCCGAGCGGATGCTGCTCGGCGCCGAGCTCAGGGACGTGGTGAACGCGCTGGACACGTTCGCGCGCAGCGCCCCGGAGGCGCGGGGCACGACGGTGTGCGTCGCGGTTCTCGACCGGCAGAGCGGTTCGCTGGAGTACTGCACGCGCGGCCACCCGCCGCCTCTCGTGGTCAGCGCGAACGGGGAGACGCGAGTGCTTCCGCAGCCCAGCGGCCCGCCGCTGGCGTTCGGCGACGGCGAGTTCATGTTCGCCGAGGACATGATGTGGCCGGGGGAGACGATCGTGCTGTACTCCGACGGCGCGGTGGAACGCCCCGGCCGCACGATCGTGGAAGGCATCGGTGAGCTCGCCGCGTGCTCCGCGCAGGTCGTGCGGGTCAACGGGACCGGCCAGCGGTCGCTCGCCGACCGGATCTGCCAGGGCGGCATGCGTCTGATCGAGGAAGGCCACGCGCCGCACGACGACGCGAGCCTGCTCGCGGTGACCGTGCTGCTGCCGGTCGTGGAGCCGCTGATGATGGCGGTGCCCGCGTTGCCGCAGAAGCTCACCGAGGTCCGCCGGGGCCTCGGCGGGTGGCTGGGTGACCTGCGGCTGATGGAGGACGACCTGGTCGCGGTCGAGCTGAGCGTGATCGAGGCCGTGACCAACAGCATCGAGCACGCGTACACCGACCCCGGTGGGTTGGTGCACATCGAGGCCTCGCTCGACGAGGTCGGCAGACTGCACGTCCGGGTGGCCGACACCGGCGCGTGGAAGAAGCCGGACGCCGAACCGGGTTTCCGCGGCCGGGGCATGCTGATGATGCGCGAGTCCATGGACCAGATGCGGCTGTCCACCACGTCGAAGGGGACCGTGGTGGAGATGTCCAAGCTGGTGCGCCGCCCGGTGCGGACCGGCGCGACCCGGGTGGCGCCCGCTCGTGACGAGGAAGCCGACGATCTGCACATCGATCGCATGTCGTTGCCGGACTCGTTGTGGCTGACGGTGTCCGGCGCGCTCGACGGCAGTTCGGCGGCCCGGTTGCGCAGCGCGCTGCTCGAGGCCGCGCGGGGTGGCAGTCGTTTGCCGATCACGCTCGTGCTGGACGACGTGACCGCGCTCGGCAGCGCGGGCCTGCGCGTCCTCACCGAGCAGGGCAGACGGCTCGGGGACGCGGGCCGTCTGTTGCGCGTGGTCGCCGCGCCGAGCAGTCCGGCGGGCAACGTGCTGTCCATCAGCGGCGTCGACATGCTGCTGGACGTGCGGTCACACGCCTGATCCCGGTACTGATCTGCGGAGCTCGGCCACAGCCCATAGGTTGGGGCACGCGAGACACACCAAACCGGGAGGAGCGGAAATGCTCGCTGTCACAGATGCCGCCGCGCAGGCGATCGGAGCGCTGACCAGCCAGAACGGCCAGCAGGAAGCCGAAGGCGGGCTCCGGTTCAGCCTGCGGTCCAGCGACGACGCCGGCGCGCAGCTGGCGCTCGCGGTGACCAAGCAGCCCGAACAGGGCGACAAGGTCGTCACCGCCGACAACGGCGCCAGCGTGTACCTGGAGCACGCGGCCGCCGAGTTCCTTGACGACAAGGTGCTCGACGTGCAGCAGAACAACGAGGGCGAGATCGCGTTCGCCCTGGCCCCGCAAGGGGTCTGACGGTGGGCCGGGATTCGGCTCGCCGACCGTAGGAGGTCGGGCTGAAGGCGGGCGTGGCGGTCGCCTTCAGCCCGGCCACTCGGGTCCCCCTCTTCGCACACGTTTGCATCGGCTGTGATCAAGGTATGTCCACGCCCGCATCGCGGCCATGACGAATAAGACCTAGGTATGGCGCGGAACACCTAGTGGTTCCGGGACGCGACAATCCTTCATCCACAAAGGACTGTGCGGTGCGGCCGCCCTGACGTGCCAAGCCACCCGCGCGCTGCCTGATCCGCGTCTGATCGGCCAACTGGTCAGCAGGCCGACCGGCAAGGGCGTGGCGGAGACCCCGACGACCGCGGCGATGGACGCCATCGCCGGGGTCGCGTTCATCCTCGGCATCCCCGGCGCGATCCTGCTGACGATCTTCCTCGGCATGTGGTGGGTGTTCCTCCCGGTCGGCGCGGTGGTCGTGGTCGCGGGCAGCGTCAGCGACGCCGCCAAGAAACGGGCCCAGTCCGGCAGTTGAGGTCCGGCAACCGGGGAAACTGTCAGACCCCCGGTCTAGCGTTGCCCGTGTGCGGACGACGACAGTGCTGGCGCGGCACGGTGGGTTCAGGATCCTCGCCGTGACCTGCCGGGATGACCACACCGGCTGGTCCGGGCCCGAGCCCAGGGACGGGTTCGGCTTCGTGCTGGCCCGGCGCGGCCGGTTCCGCTGGTCGGCGGACGGGCGTGTGGTCGACGTGGACGCGACGGTCGGGTATGTCAGCGCTCCCGGTGTGGAGGAACGGTTCTCCCACCCGGCGGGCGGCGACGTGTGCACGTCGGTCGAGGTCGCCCCGGAGTTGTGGCGCGGCGCGGCGGGCCCGGCGTTGTACGTCGACGCGCGAGTGGACCTGGCGCACAGTCGTTTGCTGGCAGCGGTCCGTGGCGGGGATGTCGGCTACGCGGTAGCGGACGAGTTGCTCGGGTTGCTCGTGGCGGCGAGTCGCGCGCCGGTACTGGCCGGGGCACGGGACGGGGCGATGCTCGCGGCCGCCCGCGCGGCGATCCTGGCCGAGGACCCCGGTGGGTTGCTGCCGTTGGCCGATCGGCTCGGCGTCTCGCCGTACCGGCTGAGCCGGGCGTTCCCGCGTGAGCTCGGCGTCACGGTGACGCAGTACCGCAACCGGGTCAGAGTCGGCAAGGCGATCGACAGGATCGCCGGTGGGGAAAGGGATCTCGCCGCTCTCGCGGTCGAACTGGGCTACGCCGACCAGGCGCACCTGTCCCGCGTGGTCAGAACGCAGGTCGGCCGGACACCGGGTGCGCTGCGGGCGTTGCTGCAAGGATCTTCAAGACCGGCGAAGGCCACTGCCCAAGACTGCACGGTATGAGCAGGACGTTGACAACGGTCGTGATCGACAGCGCGACACCGGCGGCACGGCGGTGCAGGAGCTCGTGGACGCGGGGTGACGAAGCCGGACTTCCAGCCGGGCGGCGCGGACTGGACCGTGCTGCGCGACCCGGAGGGCCACGTCTTCTGCCTGGTGCCACGCGATTCCGCGTGACACGGACGATCGAGGGGGACCGGACTTGACCGACGTCGCCGTGGGGTGGCTCGAAACACCTGTCGGCGCGCTGCACATCGCGGTGACCGACGTGGGGCTCGCCGATGTGAGCTGGGGGCGCACGAGAATCGCGTTGCCCGCCGTCGACGACCCCGGCCGGGTCGCACCGGTGCTCGCCCAGCTGGCCGAGTACTTCCGCGGCGCCCGCAGGAGTTTCGACGTGCCGATCGACTGGCGGCGGACGGGTCCGGCGCAGCGGGACGTGCTGGACACCCTCTACTCCACAGTGGACTACGGCGAGTCCGTCACCTACGGCGAACTCGCCTCCCGAAGCGGCGATCGGGTACCGGCACGGGGATCGGCTCGATCATGGGCTCGAATCCGGTCCCGATCGTCGTGCCGTGCCACCGGGTGGTGGCCTCCGGCGGTCTCGGCGGCTACAGCGGTGGCACGGGCGGGGACGGCCTCGCGGTCAAGCAATGGCTGCTGATCATGGAGGGGGCGCTGCCGCCCACCCTCGGCTGGGACCCTGATCGCCTGGCTCTCTGAGCGCGGTGCAGACCTGGTTGCGTCCCCGGTTCTTCGCGCGGTACATGGCCTTGTCCGCCACGGCGAGGACGTGTTCGAGGCTCGAGCCCGCGTGCGGGTGCACGGCGACGCCGATGGACACGGTGATGCCTTTCACGACCGTGCCGGAGTGCGCGACCTCCAGCTGTTCCACCGCGTGCCGGACGCGTTCGGCCACGTCGGTGGAGTGCCTCGGCGAGGCCAGGGGCATCAGCACCACGAACTCCTCGCCGCCGAACCGGCCGACAAGGTCGTAGCTGCGCACCTCTCTGGTGACGGTACCGGCGACGGCGGACAGCACGGCGTCCCCGGTGAGGTGGCCGTACGTGTCGTTGATCCGCTTGAAGTGGTCCACGTCGATCATCAGGACACCGCAGGGGTTCTCGGCCCGCGCGAGTTCGGTTTCCGCGCGCTTGTGCCATTCGCCGACAGTCAGCACACCGGTTTTGTGGTCGTGCTCGGAGACCAGTTGCAGTTCCCGCCCGAGTTCACCGCGTGGCAGCAGCACCACGGGCAGCAGCATCAGGGCGATCATGGCCGGGTGCTCGATGAGCAGCACGGCGGTGATCCCGCCGAGGCACAGCGTCGTGGCGTCGAGGACGTTCTCGGCCCACGCCCCGGTCAGCTGGACGACTGTTCTGGATGGGTGGTGCAGCCGGAAACCGATCGCGACCAACCCGGTGTTGACGACCATGAACGTCAAACCGCCGACGACGATCGACAGCAGCCCGAACGGCAGCGACAACGCGGCGTGGGCAGTGGCGATGACGGTCAGGACCACGGTGGCGGCCGAGCACACCACCCGGTAGAGGTGGACGCGCGGCACCGTTCGCCATACCCGGAACCACAGGTGCGCGTACAGCAGCACGGCCAACACGCAAGCCAGGTGCACCGGGAGCAACAACGCCGCGGCGAACAGCCAGACCGACGTCATGTTCACGTGCGGGTAGCTGGCGAAGAACCGCCGCATCCGTTCGACCTGGGCGGACAGCTCGGCCTGTGCCACGGCCGTGGCCAGCAGCACCGCGAACCATGTCCAGTCCTGTGCTGTCGAAGCACGTCCTGGCAGCAGCCAAGGCAGGACGACCGCGGCGAGTTCGAGCGTCAGGTAGTACGGCATGACACCGCGCGGTGCGGTGCGTAGCCGGGCACCCCTGCAATCTCGTGATGTATCCACTTGCCCTCCCCTGAGCGTGGATATCACCACAGCGTATCGAGCTAGCCACTCTCCGAACAACCCGGTACCGGGCCAACCGGATCTGACCCCCTTATTCGTTTAGTTCTTGAACTATTCAAAGTCCTGTGCTCGCAATGGAAACCGGTCGTTGACAGGGGAGAGTAACCGGCGTCACACTCAGGCCCGGGAGAGCGCTCCCGCATGGATACCGGACCACGCCCCGCCGCCAGCGATGGCCGGATCCGCCCGTGCACCCTGCTCGCACGGGCCGATCTCGGAAGGAGAACCGTGACTTCCGGTTACTCTGTCAGTTCCGCGCGCCCCCAACGCCTGCTGGCGGCCGGTTTGCTCATCGCGGCCGCTGTCACGGCCGGGCCCGCGGCCGCCGTCAGCCAGGCGGCACCGCCGGTCAACCCCGCCGACTTCCAGCAGATCACGCTGGCCAAGGGCGAGCCGGAGATGGGCGAGCCGATGTCGATGACGGTGCTGCCCGACCGAACCGTCCTGCACACCGCGCGCAACGGCACGGTTCGCGCCACCGACGCGGCGGGCAACACCAAGGTCATCGGCACGATTCCGGTGTACAGCCACGACGAGGAAGGCCTGCAGGGGATCGCCGCCGATCCCGGTTTCGCCACCAACCGGTTCGTCTACCTCTTCTACGCCCCGCCGCTGACCACGCCCGCCGGTGACGCGCCGCTGGGCGGGACAGCCGCGGACTTCGCCCGGTTCAACGGCGTCAACCGGCTCGCGCGCTACACCCTCAACGCGGACCTGACCCTCAACGCGGGCAGTGCGCGCACCGTCATCGAGGTCCCGACCAGTCGGGGTCTGTGCTGCCACGTCGGCGGGGACATCGACTTCGACGCGGCCGGGAACCTCTACCTGACCACGGGCGACGACTCGAACCCGTTCGTCGACGGTTACGCGCCGCTGGACGACCGGCCGACTCGCAACCCGGCGGTCGACGCGCAGCGCAGCGCCGCGAACTCCAACGACCTGCGGGGAAAGCTGTTGCGCATCAAGGTCAACGCCGACGGCAGCTACGGCATCCCCGCGGGCAACATGTTCGCGCCCGGCACGGCGAACACCCGCCCGGAGATCTACGCGATGGGGTTCCGCAACCCGTTCCGGATGAACGTGGACAAGGCCACCGGCGCGGTCTACCTCGGTGACTACGGCCCGGACGCCGGGACGACCACCAGCCGCGGCCCCAGCGGGCAGGTCGAGTTCAACCGGATCACCGGTCCCGGCTTCTTCGGCTGGCCGTACTGCACCGGCAGCAACACCGCCACCGAGTCGTACGCCCAGTACAACTACGACACGAGCGCGGTGGGTGCGAAGTACAACTGTGCTGGTGGCGCGGTGAACAACTCGCGCAACAACACCGGCATCAAGAACCTGCCGCCCGCGCAGCCCGCGTGGATCAAGTACGCCGGTGACAGCGGTTCACCGCCCGAGTTCGGCGGCGGCTCCGAGTCGCCGATGGGTGCGCCGGTCTACCGCTTCGACCCGAACCTGCAGTCGTCGGTGAAGTTCCCGCAAGCGCTCGACGGCCACGTGTTCGCCACCGAGTTCGGCCGCCGCTGGATCAAGGACGTCGAGGTCCTCTCCGGCGGCGCCCGCGGCACGATCCAGCCGTTCCCGTGGTCGGGCACGCAGATCATGGACGCCCAGTTCGGCCCGGACGGCGCACTGTACATTTTGGACTACGGGACCGGCTGGTTCGCCGGTGACGCGAACTCGGCGGTGTACCGCATCGAGTACCGCCCGTCGGGCAACCGGCCGCCAGTCGCGGCCGCCAGTGCCGACAGGACATCCGGTGCGGCGCCGCTCGCGGTGAACTTCTCCGCCGCGGGGTCGTCTGATCCTGACGGTGGCCCGTTGACCTACCGCTGGACGTTCGGTGACGGCGCCACCTCCACCGCGGCCAACCCGTCGCACACGTACACCGCCAACGGGACCTACACCGCACAAGTCACTGTCACGGACAACCAGAGCCTGACGGCCAACGCCAGCGTGATCATCAACGTCGGCAACACCGCGCCCACGGTCACGGTCGAGTTGCCCGCCAACGGCCAGGTGTTCAACTTCGGCGACACCGTTCCATACCGGGTGACCGTCACCGATCCCGAGGACGGCACGATCGACTGCGCCCGCGTGAAGATGACCTACGTCCTCGGCCACGACAGCCACGGGCACGCGATCACGTCGAAGAACGGCTGCACCGGCAGCATCGCGACACCGCTGGACGGCGAGCACGACACGTCCGCGAACCTCTTCGGTGTCTGGGACGCGGAGTACACCGACAACGGCGCGGGTGGCCAGCCGCCGATCACCACCCACGCGCAGTCGGTGACCCAGCCGGGCACCCGGCAGGCCGAGCACTTCAAGGCGATGCAGGGTGTCGGCCTGATCGACAAGCCTGCCGCGTACGGCGGCAAGACCATCGGCAACATCGAGAACGGTGACTGGGTGTCGTTCGACCCGTATGTGCTGCAAGGGATCCCGAACTTCACCGCCCGGGTTTCCTCCGGCGGAGGCGGTGGCCAGTTGCAGGTGCGGGCGGGAGCGCAGACCGGCCCGCTGCTCGGCACGGCGACCGTGGCGAACACCGGCGGCTGGGAGAACTTCGTCACCGTGACGGCGAACCTGACCGGCGCTCCGGCCGGGACGACCAAACTGTTCCTGGTGTTCACCGGCGGCACGGGCGCACTGTTCGATGTGGACCAGTTCACGCTCGGCGGACCCGGTCAGCCGCAGCCGGGTCTGCTCTCGGCGGGTAAACCCGCCACGGCGTCCTCGTCGGAGAACGCCACGTACGGGCCGGGCAACGTGACCGACGGCAGCGCGGCCACGCGGTGGTCTTCGCAGTTCGCCGATCCACAGTGGATCTCGGTCGACCTCGGCCAGTCCCGGTCGGTGTCCCGGGTCCGGTTGAACTGGGAGGCCGCGTACGGCCGGGCGTACCGGATCGAGACGTCGGCCGACGGCAACACGTGGAACAGCGTGTACTCCACGACAACCGGCGACGGCGGGGTCGACGACGTCAGCTTCACCGCCACGAACGCAAGACACGTCCGGGTCCACGGAACCACCCGCGCCACGGCATGGGGCTACTCGTTGTGGGAGATGGAGGTCTACGGTGCGTAGCACAGTGCGCAAGGTCAGTCTTGCCATAGTTCTGGCGCTGACACTGATGGTCTCACTCGTGACGGGTACCAGCCAGGCGGTCGACCCGCCGTACCGGATCATGGTCTTCTCCAAGACCGCGGGCTTCCGGCACGACGCCATCCCCGCCGGTATTCAGGCACTGCGCGATCTGGGCAGTGCCAACACCTTCACCGTCGACGCCACAGAGGACTCGACCCGGTTCAGCACAGCGAACCTGGCGCAGTACAAAGTGGTCGTCTTCCTGAACACGACCGGTGACGTGTTGAACGCGGCCCAGCAGACCGCCTTCGAGCAGTACATCGCCGGTGGTGGCGGGTACGTCGGCGTGCACGCCGCGGCGGACACGGAGTACGACTGGCCGTTCTACGGTGGACTCGTCGGTGCGTACTTCCACTCGCACCCGGCGATCCAGCAGGTGACTGTGCGCGTGGACGACCATGTGCACCCGTCGACCGCGCACCTGCCCGCGGCGTGGGTCCGTACGGACGAGCTGTACAACTACCGCACCAACCCGCGCGGTGCGGCGAAGGTCCTGGCTCGGCTCGACGAATCGACCTACAGCGGCGGCAACATGGGCGCGGATCACCCGATCGTGTGGTGTCAGAACTACCGCGGCGGCCGCTCGTGGTACTCGGGTCTTGGCCACACACAGGCTTCCTACGGCGAGGCGAACTTCCGGACCATGCTGCTCGGCGGGATCCGGTGGGTGGCGGGCATGGTCCCCGGCGACTGCGCACCGGACACGCAACCGGGGCCGACACTGGTGTCCCGTGGCCGTCCGGCAACCGCGTCCTCGGTCGAGAACGCGACCTACAGCGCGGTCAACGCGGTCGACGGCAACGCAGGCACCCGGTGGTCGTCGCAGTTCGCCGACCCGCAGTGGATCTCGGTCGACCTCGGCCAGACCCGCTCGGTGTCGCGGGTCCGGTTGCAGTGGGAGGCCGCGTACGGCCGGGCGTACCGGATCGAGACCTCGGCCGACAACGCCACCTGGTCCACCGTGAACACCCAGTCAGCGAGTGACGGCGGCACCGACGACATCGCCTTCACCGCGACGAACGCCAGGTACGTGCGTGTCCACGGCACCGCGAGAGCCACGGCATGGGGTTATTCGCTGTGGGAGTTCGAGGTGTACGGCACGTGAGTTATGGCGCCCGTCACTGTTGAGGTGGGCCCCATGCGGGCTGGCGGAGGCACGCGGTAGGTTGGTGGCCTCTGCCAGCCCTCGTGGCAGGGACGAGGGCTGGCAGGGCTCTCTTTCGCGACTGGCCCGGGCTGGGACTTAACCGGCCTGGGCCGTGTTGTACAGGTTCTGCGCGTCGGCGCCGAAGTACGGGCCGAACATCCAGTTCGGGAAGAAGTTGTACTTGAAGCTGTTCACCGAGTTCTGGATGCCGGTACCGGCGCCTTCGTCGAACGACAGGAACCAGGGGCCGCCGCTGGCGCCGCCGGTCTGGTCGCATGTCATGCCGATGCCCTGTGACAGCAGGAAGTCGTTGAACACCTTGCCGCTGCAGTAGATCAGCTTCGTCCCGTCGTACGGCGCCGCGGCCGGGTAGCCGAACGCGTACATGTTCTGCCCGCGGGCCTGGTTGAACGCGATGCCCTGGGCGCCGACGACGTCCGTCAGGTTCTGGCCGTTGAGCTGGTTCACCACGGCCGCGCCGATGTCGTAGTTGATGTCCTCACTGGCCACCCACTGTGGAGTGGCGTGTGTGCTCTTCGCGGTCCACGTGCCGTAGGGCGTGCTGCCGTTGTCGTAACCGGGGACGAACGCCCAGTTGGTGTGGAACGCGCCGCCGAGCTTCACGCAGTGGCCCGCGGTCATCACCGTGCTCTTGTTGGCGCTGGTGACGGCGTCGCCGCTACACGACGCGGTCCTGTTCTGGTAAGTGAAGAACACGCGGCCGGCTGTCTTGACGACCGCGCCGCCGCTGGTCCACGCGGCGCCGCCGTTCGGGAAGGACTGGATCGCCGCGCCGGGGACCACGGTCGGCAGTCCGCGGGCCACGTCCTTGATCGCGCCGGGCGCGACGTCGAGCAGGTCGAGCGGCTTGGCCGAACGCATCCGCTCGGGCGTCCAGAACGCCGTCACGGTCCTCGCTGCTTCGGTTGTCGTTGCCGCGAAATGCGTAGTGGCCACGCTCTTCGCCTGTGCGGCGGGGGTGCTGAGCGCGGCCACTGTGAATCCGGTGATGGCTAAGACGACTAATTTCCTCATCGCCAGCTCTTTCCGGTCGGGAGCAGGGTTACCCGAAAGTAACTCGCGATTCCCCGGGAAACCAGCCTGGAACGGTTCAGTCCACCGGACAGACCATTAACCCAAGTCGCGCAGCCACTGCTCGACCCCGGCGACGTGCACGGTGGCCCACGAGCGGGCAAGATCGGGCTGACGCGCCTCCAGCGCGGCGACGATCGCGCGGTGCTCGGCGACCGTGCGGTCGACCGCGCCGCCCTGTGAGATCCCGCGCCAGATCCGGACGCGGACCGTCGGCCCGGCGAGGGTGTCCATCAGTTGCGCGAGGTAGTTGTTGCCCGCGGCGGTCACGATCCGACGGTGGAACTGCAGGTCGTGCTCGACGAGTTCTTCGACCGACGCGGCCTGCTCGGTGGCGTCGCAGAGCTTGCGCAGTTCCTCGATGTCCTCCTGGCTCACCGACAGCGCGGCGCTCGCGGTGGCGGCCGGTTCGAGGATCCGGCGGACCTCCAGCATCTCCAGCACCGACTCCTCGCTGCGGTGCAGGTCCAGCACGAACGACAGCGCGCCGAGCAGTTCGCCCGCGCGCAGGCTGGAGACGTACGTGCCGTCGCCCTGGCGCACGTCGAGCACCCTGACCAGCGACAACGCCCGCACGGCCTCACGCAGCGAGTTCCTCGACAGGCCGAGGCGATCGGCGAGGTCGGCTTCCCGCGGCAGCCGGTCGCCCGGCTTCAGCTCGCCGGACATGATCATTTCCCGGACCCGCAGGATCGCGTCGTCGGTTACCGCCACCATTACCCCTCATGAGACATCGGATGTCTTGGGGGACAGTATGCCTCATCATGAGACTGGGCGTGTTCCTCCTCGCTGGCCGGTTCCCTGGACAAGACGACCGCGACGCGCTCGGCCGGGCGAGCGACGCGGTCGTGTGGGCCGAGCGGGCCGGGTTCGACGACGTGTGGATCGCCGAGCACCACTTCATGTCGTACGGCGTGTGCCCGTCCGCGATCACCTTCACGGCGCACGCGTTGGGGCGTACGGAAAGGATCACGGTCGGTACGGCCGTCAGCGTGTTGTCCACGACGCACCCGGTCATGCTGGCCGAGCAGGTGACGATGCTGGACCAGATGTCCGGTGGCAGGCTGCATCTCGGGGTCGGCCGCGGCGGGCCGTGGCGTGACCTCGAAGTGTTCGGCACCGGCGTGGACCGCTGGGAGAACGGCTTCGCCGAAAGCCTCGACCTGTTGCTCGAATGCTTGTCCGAACCGACCGTGGCGGGTACTGGCCGGTTCGACTTCCGCGCGGTCCCGATGGTGCCGAGGCCTGAGCGGCGGCCACGGGTGACGGTCGCTTGCACCTCACCGGGCACGATCGGGATCGCCGCCGACCGCGACCTGCCGATGCTGCTGGGCATGGATCTCGACGAAGCCGGTAAGGCCGCGATGATCGAGGCCTACGAGCGGGCGGGCGGCCGCGCGGACAACCACATCGGCGCCGTGCTCGCGCACGTCGCAGACAGTCGTGAGCAGGCGGAGGCGGAACTACGGGCCGCCATGCCGACCTGGCTGGAGCCGGGACTGAAAGGTTATGTGGCGGTGGATGATCGGCCGCGCAAGCCGCACGACCCGGTCGAGTACACCGAGCACCTGATCCGGATCAGCCCGATCGGCACGGCCGAGCAGTGCCTTGACCGCCTGCGTGAAGGAGCGTCCGGCATCGGTCACTACATCCTGATGGTGGACGGGTGCGGCGACCCTCAGGTCACGCGCCGCACCATCGAACGGATCGGCTACTTGATGGGCGTCGTCTGAATCGAGGCGATCAGCCACGTGCCGTTCTGCTTGGTCAGCACGAACGTGACGGCACCCTGCTCGGGGAGCGGGACGTTCGTGCCGTCGCGCTCGTCCGAGACGTGTTTGGTCGCCACGACGACAGCGGTGTCGGGGAGCACCAGCCACGCGTCATGGATCTCGATTCTGGTCCGGACCTGGCCGAGCGGCGTGGCCATCGCCTTGCGGTAGGTGGCGCGGATGACTTCCCGGCCGCGCAGCCTGCGTCCGGCGATGTTGACCAGGTTCGCGTCATCGGCGAGGAGGTCGGCGAAGCCGTCCGGGTTGTCCTGGTGCCTGTCGCTGTCCCGCACGACCTGCTTCACGTCTTCCATGATCGTTCCCTTTCAAACGGAGTGTTTCGCTCCGTTAGGTTACGACCGGAGCGTATCGCTCCGCAAGCGACTACGATCACACCCATGGCCAGACGCGCAGAAGCCGAACGCAACGACCGCGCCCTGCTCGAAGCGGCGCGGGAAGTCATCGCCGTCGACGGCGCGCACACGTCCGTCGCGTCGATCGCGGCCAGGGCAGGCGTCGGCATCGGCAGCCTGTACCGGCGCTACAGCTCGAAAACCGCGCTGTTCCAGCACCTGGTCGAACTCGCGCTGGACGAGTGGACCGAGATCGCCGAACAGGGCCTCGCCGACGAGGATCCGTGGAACGGGCTCGTGCACTACATCAGCACCTCGGTCCGGACCGGGTCACTGGCGCCGCTGGCCGGGATGGTGACGTTCACCGATGAGATGACCGAGAAGAACACCCGATCCGACAAGGCGTTCGAGGCACTGATCGACCGCGCGCACCGAGCCGGTGTGCTGCGCCGGGACGTCACCGCGGTCGACGTGCTGCTGCTGGTCGAACAGCTCAGCAAGTCCCCGCTGATCGAACACCTGCAGCAACAGGGCCGTGCGGACATGTTGGACGCGGCCCGCAACGCACAGAGGCGAGTGGTCGCCATCGCGGTCGCGGGCCTGCGCCCCGGCGACCAGCCCCTACCCGGTGAAGAGCCCACAATGGACCTGTTCACCCAGCGCTGGTCAACCTCGTGAGTGCCGGACCGTTCATGATCAAATGCGGTGCTTGAAACCCCTGCTGGGCCTTGAAGGACAAGCTCAGGTCCGCCACGTAACCTTCGTGATCTTCATCTGACCCTGCGTCATGCCCGGCATCCTTCTTGGGTTTCGGTCAGCGCGGGTACAAGCCCCACAAGTGCCACCGGTGCGTGCCGTGCTCGCGCGTGCACTTGAACTCCATGGCACCGGTGTTCACGAGAACGAATCCCTCGCGCAGGCAGCGTGTGTATGTGTGGTACGCGGCGAGGAACCTCCACCCGCCGTCGGTGACCCCGCTGGAGTTGTAGACCCACAACTCCCATTCGCCGTTCCGGTAGCGGCAGTCGTAGTTCTCCCACGACTGCGGGACGCCCCGCTTGCCATGCGCCGCGCATTCCGCTTCCGTGTCGAAGAAGATCGGTGCCTGGATCCAGCCCTGAACCTGCCCATCGTCGCGGACATGACCGCCGTGCGACGGCGAGACAGCGGGCGGTGGGCTGGCCGCCGCGAAACCGGGTGCGCTGACCGCCACGCCCAGCACGAGCATGACCGTCAGGATGAATCGACGCATGAGGACAACTCCCTGTTCGGATGTGGGCCAACAACATCCATCGTCGGGCACTGGCCGACGGACGCGACACCCACCGCGAGCATGGCGTGGACGCACGGCCGGATGAAACGTTCCGCACGGTCGGTAACGGGGGGAACGTCCGAAAGGGATGGTCCAGCACACGTCGCCGTTCTTATCCGACTTATGTAGATCATCGACAAGCTAACACGGCCAACCACTCACGACCCTTTCAGCGCTGGTTGCGGAAGACGGTGAAGAGGAGGCGGAGTCCGATGAGGATGCTGATCACCAGGAGGTTGTAGCCGAACACCTGGTACAACGTGATGTCGTTGGCCAGCCGTGGCCCGCCGGTCGTGCCCAGCAGCAGGACTGCCATGATTCCCGTTGTCGCGCCGATGAAAGCCAGCAGCACCTGGTGCACGATGCTGGTGATCATCTTGCGGTCCCGTTCGTCGGCGAACAGCCGCACGTTGACCGACAGCCTGCCTTCCTCCAGCGCGCCACCGATCCGGTCGATCCTGCGCGGCAACCGCCGCAGCACCGGCAGCAGCGTCAGCAGTTCCTCGGTCGCGGTCTTGCGCAGCGACGCCGGGTCCATCTGCTCGGTCAGCCGGATCGAGGCGTACGAGCGGGACTCGACGACGATGTTGAACCCCGGCGCGAGCCCGGCGAGCGTTCCCTCCATTGTGGCCAGTGCGCGGAACACCGCGGCGATCTCCGGCGGCACGCTCAGGCCGTACGCCGTCACCAGGCGGAACAGGTCGGTGAACATCTCCACGTCCGGGGCGGCGCCGCCGGTGAAGTGCCGGGCGATGAACTGGCCCAGTGCCCGTTCCAGCTTCAGCTCGTCGATGTCGTCCGGCCGGGACACCACTTCGAGCAGCCCGTCGCGCAGCGCGGCCGGGTCGCCGCGGTCGATGGCGACCAGCAGGTTCTGCAGGCCGGTGCGCAGCGAACCGTCCAGCCTGCCGACCGAGCCGAAGTCCAGCAGGCCGAGTTGCCCGTTGTCCAGCAGCATCACGTTGCCGGGGTGCGGGTCCGCGTGGAACACGCCGTTGCGCATCACCTGGCGCAGCAAGCAGTGCAGCAGCGACCGGGCCAGTTCGTCGCGGTCGAGCCCGCGCGCGTCGATCTGCGCGCCCGCCGAACCCAACGGCGTGCCCGCCAGCCTGTCCATGATCAGCACGCGGGTCGTCGCGCGGTGCACGACGGGCACGCGGACTGTGGTGTCGGCCGCGACGGCCTGGATGTTCTTGGCCTCGCCCCGGAAGTCGAGTTCCTCCAGCAGCGCCTTGGCGAACCCGTCGGCGAGGGCGAGCACGCCGAGCCTGCGCGCCCACTGCGTGCGCTCCTCCAGCGTGTTCGCCAGGCGGTACATGATGTCGAGGTCGCGTTCCACGATCGAGCGGATGCCCGGCCGCTGCACCTTCACCACCGCGTCCGTGCCGTCAGCCAGCGTCGCCTTGTAGACCTGCGCCACCGACGCGCTGGCCAGGGGAGCGGTGCCGATCTCGCGGAACACCTGATCCGGGTCGCCGAGTTCCTCGCGCAGCACGGCGTCGATCTGCTCGCGCGGGGCGGGGGAGACCTGGTCCTGCAGCCTGCTCAGCTCCTCGACGAACTCGGCGGGCAGCAGGTCGGCCCTGGTGGACAGGACCTGGCCGAGCTTGACGAACGTGACGCCCGCTTCCTCGAGCGCCTTGCGCAACGACCGGGCGACCTGGGCGCGTTTCACCGGGTCGTTGGTGCGCAGCCTGCCGCGCAGCGCCGGGCCGAGGCCGTGCTTGATCGCGACGCGGGTGATCCTGGAGTACCGCCTGGCCCGGCTGATCCGGCCGGGGATGGCGCGCAGCCCGCCGACGAACCACATCCCGGTACCACTCGGCTTCATCACCTCGAGCACGAACAGGATCGCGACCGCGATGAGGAGCGTGCCGCCGAACAGCGGGATGATGAACAGCAGGAAGGCTTCCTCGTTGCCTTCCGAGTAGTACTTCGGTACCCGCGCGGCGACGAACCCGGCGACGCTCCACGCCGCGAAGGCCGCGATCACCGCCCGGATCGTGCCGACGCGGACACCGAGGACCTTGCGGGCCCCGGCGACCAGGATCCACGCGGACAGCACCAGTGTCGTGGCGCCCGCGATCAAGTAGAACACGACCTGCATGCCGCAGACCCAATCACATCCCGGGGTGGACCCGGTTCACGCCTGGGAGTGAGTCGCCTCGTCCGCGGGCATGTGAGGATCTGGTCGTGGCGGGAGTGATCAGGGCGGTCTTCGGGCCGGTCGGCAGGCGGCTGACGTATCGGCGCTGGACCTATTTCGTGCTGGGCGCGACCCTCATCGTCCCGTTCGCGCTCGCGGGCTTCGCGATCGTGCCGCCGGTGCTCGGCATGCTGCTGCCCACCGACACCGCGGAGCAACCACTGGTCGTCGCCGTGACCATGGCGCTCGCCATCGTCGTGTGGGCGGCCGGTACGTCGTTCATCCCCGCCGTGCGGGTCGTCGAGGGAACCGCCGCGCGTGAACTGCTCGGCCCGGGGGTTCCGGCGCAGGCGTCCCTGCGTGCCACCAACCTGGAGGCCCGGTGGAAGACGTGCCAGTGGTTCCTGGTGCACATCGTCGTCGGCGCGGTCGTCGGCGGCTGCACGCTGTTCGTCCCGATCGGCATGCTGCAGTCGTTCCTCGCGCCGTTCACCGGGGAATGGCTGATCGTGCAGAACACGCCGGTCCGGGTGCCGGTCGGGTGGCAGTCGGCGTGGATCCCGGCCGTCTCCGTGGTCGTGACGGTCCTGCTGGTGCACCTGGTGAACCTGGCCGGAGTGGGGATGACCAAGCTCTCGCAGGTGCTGCTCGGCCCGACGCCCGCCGACCACCTCGCCGAGCTGACCCGGCGCGCCGAACAACTCGCCGAACGCAACCGCCTGGCCAGGGAACTGCACGACTCGGTCGGGCACGCGCTGAGCGTGGTCACCATCCAGGCCAGCGCCGCGGGCCGGGTGCTGGACGCCGATCCGCGGTTCGCCAAGCGCGCGCTGTCGGCGATCGAGGAGTCCGCCCGCGGCGCGCTCGCCGATCTCGACCACGTGCTCGGCCTGCTCAGGGAGGACCAGCCGGGCACGCAGCCGCAGCACACGCTGGCGGATCTGGAGCAGCTGCTTGAGACAATGCGGTTGTCCGGGGTGGCGGTCGAGACGAGGATCACCGGTGACCTGGCCGGGGTGCCCTTCGCGGTGTCGACCGAGGCGTACCGGATCGTGCAGGAGTGCCTGACGAACGCGTTGAAGCACGCGGGAAGGGTCGAGGGTGCCGTCACCGTGACGCTGAGCCTGGCAGCGAGTCCGGAAGCGTTGCGGGTGGAGGCGGCCAACCCGCTGACCGGACGGCCGCCCACGGGCCGGGGCGGGCGGGGCATCCCGGGCATGCGCGAGCGCGTTGCCGTCCTACGTGGACAGATCGAGGCCGGTCCCGACGACGGGACGTGGCGGGTGAGAGCGAGGATTCCCCTGTGATCGTTGCTGTGAGGACGGGGCTGTGAGGAAGGTACTGTGAGCGTCAAGGTGCTGCTCGTCGACGACGAGGAGCTGATCAGGGCGGGCCTGCGGGCGATCATCGACGCCGAGCCGGACCTCGAGGTCGTCGGTGAGGCCGACGACGGTGCCGACGTGCTGCCGCTGGTCACCAGGCTCGCGCCGGACGTGGTGCTGATGGACGTGCGGATGCCCGCGGTGGACGGGATCCAGGCGACCCGGCACCTCATCGACCGGGTGGCCGAGCCGCCGAAGATCATCGTCGTGACGACGTTCGAGAACGACGACTACGTCTACGACGCCCTTCGCGCCGGAGCCAACGGTTTCCTGCTCAAACGGGCCCGTCCGGCGGAGATCGTGCGGGCGGTCAGGGTGGTCGTGGCCGGTGATTCGCTGCTGTTCCCCGACAAGATCCGGCTGCTGGCCGGGCAGCGCGGACTGGAACCCGGTCGGTCAGGCCTGCGGGAGGCAGGTCTGACCGACCGGGAGGCCGAGGTGCTCAGGCTGATGGCCACCGGGTTGTCCAATGTGGAGATATCGGACCGGTTGTTCGTCAGTGTGCAGACGGTGAAAACGCATGTGGGCAACGTGCTGTCGAAGCTGCACGCCCGCGACCGGACCCAGGCCGTGATCACCGCCTACGAATCGGGGTTCGTGACTCCCAGCTAGAACTCGGGTAGCTGGGACACGACCTAGCCGCGTCTGCCCTCCGCCCACGCCTTGCTGAGGCGGTTGACCAGTTCGGTGAGCACGTCGTCGGGGAACGCGAACGGGAAACGGATGAAGTTGTCGTGCGCGCCGGACGGGTCCGTGGCCGCGCCGGGCACCACTTCGACCCCGTGCCGCAGCGCGGTCTGCGCGAAGATCCGGGCGTCGGTGCCGGGCAGTTCGATCCACAGCGCGGATCCGCCGTCCGGTGTGCGCCACCGCCATTCGGGCAGGTTGTGGGTCAACAGCTCACGCACCCGGCCGAGCCGTTCGCGCAGCTGGCTGATCCTGGCGCTGGCCAGGTCGGGCAGTTGCGGCAACAGCCGCGCCGCCAGTGCCTGGTCGAGCACCGGGCTGCCGAGGTCGGCCAGCGCCTTGTGCCGGGCCAGTCGCTCAGCGGTCTCGATGGACGACCGCACCCAGCCGACCCGCAGACCCGCCCACACCGACTTGGCCAGCGACCCGATCGTGAGCACTTCCGCGTTGGTTCCCGCGAAAGCGGCGATCGGCGGTGGAGCGCCCTCGGCGGCGCCGATGGTGTACGCGTGGTCCTCCACGACCGGTACGGCGTACCGCGCGGCCAGTTCCACGATCCGCCTGCGCCTGCTCGTGGACATCAGCACACCGGTCGGGTTGTGGTACGTCGGCATGACGTACAACAGGTCCGGCTGGTGCTCGGCCATCACACGGCTCAGCACGTCCGCGCGGATGCCCTCGCTGTCCAGGTCCACGCCGACCAGGCGGACACCGGTCGCCCTGAGCACGTCCAGACAGCCGGGCCAGCTCGGTGTCTCCACCACAGCCGTCCAGCCGCGCCGCAGGTACATCTGGGTGATCAGGCCGATCGCCTGCTGGGCGCCGGTGGTGACGACCACCTGTTTGGGTTCGGTGGCCAGCCCGGTGCTGGTCAGGTGGGCCGCGACGGCCGAACGCAGCTCCGGCAGCCCGGCGGGGTGGTAGCCCGACCCGTTGAGCAGCGCGGGCAGATCCGCGTGCACCAGGTCGAGCAGCGCTCCGCGCAGGTGCGGCGCGCCGGGGTCGTAGGCTCTGGCCAGCGAGATGATCTCGCCTGGCCCTTCGGTGGCGCGGTTGATGATCGGTGTCGCCCGGCCGAGGACCCGCCCCTCCACACTCGGCCGGAACCCGGGCGGTCTGACCACCCGCGTCCCACTGCCACGTCTGCTGTCGACCAGGCCGATGGAGCGCAGCTCGTCGTACGCAGACACCACGGTCGCGCGGCTCACCGCAAGAGCTCGCGCCAGATCACGCTCGGACGGCAACCGTTCACCGGCATGCAGATCACCTGCGTGGATGGCCCGGCGCACAGCCTCGGCCAACCTCCGGTACAGCGGCGCCCGCCCGGCAGACGTGCTCGTCCAGTCGCCGAGAACCTCGACGAGATCGGAGCCGTCGGTCAAACGGTCCATTGCTCCCCCTGAATGGCCCGCGATCCAGGGCCACAACTCCCTCTGCTCGTGCCAACCTTTTCCACACTGATCGGTTTTCTGGTGGGTTCGTTAGCACCTGACGGGAAGTTTCGAAAGTTGTGGTCGCGCCGAAGATCGCTACGCCACGGGCTGCGCCACCTGCCCCCGTGCGGCACGGCCGCGCAGCACGTCCACCCGGTCGGATCCCGGCCGTCCCAGCACCCAGCTCGCCCCGGGGACGGACTTCGCCTGCTTCTTCAGCGGCGCGAGCAGTGCCGACGCCTCACGGTAGGAGGTAACGCTGTTCACGGCGCACAACAGGGACGCGATCGACACCGTGACCGGCATGCCCTCGGCTGACCACTCGTTGTCCAGCAGCACCCCGGCGAGCGTGGAGATCTCGTCGAGGTCGGTGACCAGCAGGAAGTCGTCACCGCCGACGTGGCCGACGAGCACGTTGGGCATGGTCGACGACGCGTCGGTGACTGTGCGGCCGAACATCCTGATCAGGTCGTCACCGGCGGCGAAGCCGAGCGAGTCGTTGACGGTCTTGAACGCGTCCACGTCCAGCCACGCGATGACGAACATCTCGCCGTCGGAGATCCGCCGGTCGACCTCGCGCGCGATCGCGTCCGTGCCCGGCAGCCTGGTCAGCGGGTTGAGCGAGACGGCCTGCTCCACCTTCATGTCCGCGACACCGCGGATGACGTCGCTCGCCCGGACGATGCCGACGCACCGGCCGCCCTCGTCGGTGACCACGACGTCGTCGCCGGTGCGTTCCCAGTCGGTGTCGCCGACCAGTTCGAGCAACTCCATGCCGGTCGCCTCGCGGTCGATCAGCAGCGGCCGGTCCGCGTGCCTGGCCGCGGCGCGCTTGGCGTGCAGCGCGTGTCCGTACGGTCCGGCGACGATCAGCAGGAACCGGCTGCGGTCGATGGACCACTGCGGCCGCCACGCCTCGTCGACCAGGACGATGCCGTTGACGTCCGGGCGCTCGGCGAGCGTGGCGCGGACCTCCTCGGCGGTCGCGGTCACCGGCAACATCAGCGCGGGGTGCAGGAAGTCGGTGACCTTCGGCGGCTGCACGGCGGTGACCCGCCGCTCCGCGGCCTCGGCGAGCGCCTGGGTGCGTTTCGGGTCGTCGATCGAGTCGGCGAGGTACTCGCCTTGCGCCACCCGCACGCCGAGCCTGCTCAACGTGGCCAGCTGGCTGTCGTTGGTCACGTTGACCGCGGCGAGGCGTGATTCGGTGCGCGCCGCGAGGCGCACGAGCGCGTCGAGCATCGCCATGGTGGCCGCGTCGTCGGGGTTGGCCAGCAGCTTCGACTGGATCTTGACCATGTCCGGCGCGGCCTCGGCGAGCAGCGCCAGCGGTACGTCACCGTCGCCGATGCCGTCCAGCGCGATCCGGAAGCCCTCGGCTCGCAGCTTCACGATGCCCGCGAGCAGGTCGGCCCGGCGCGCCTGGCAGAACGGTGTGCCGATCTCGAAGACGACGTCCCTGCTGTGCCGCTTGGTGTGCCGCAGCACCGGCAGCAGCTGGTGCAGCAGCTCGTCGGTGCGGGCCGCCGTCGACGCCAGGATGTTGACGTGCAGCGGAATCGCCGGGTCCTGGCCATCGGCGGCGAGCAGCGCGTGCCCGGCGAGGGCGATGTCGGTTTTTGTCAGCTGTCCCGCCCGGCCCGCGGCCTTGAGCAGGCCGTGGATGTTGCCGGACGACGGCACGGGGAGCGCCTCGATGGCGATGACGCGGCCAGTACGTGTGCTGAGCAACGGCTGGAACGCGAAGTTCACTTCTTGCGTCGCGGACACGGAACACATACTGCCGAACGAGTGCCCGTTTCGACGAATTCGTCACCGAGTGTTCACGTGCCTGACTCGGACAATCACCGATTTGGCGCACACCATGCGTGTCCGACCGGATGCTTTCCGGAAGATGCGCAGCATTGCGGCGATCGTCGCGCCCGGGTCGTCCCGGCCGGAAAGATAGCCACGCTGAGCATCGGGTGGTAGGTCAAAAAATAACTCGAAGAAACGTAGCGTCTCGGCTGCGGAGAGTGACAACAGTGTTTCGAGGCCGCAGTGCCTGAGGAAATGCACCAGTCGCGCGCGGGGCGACCACAGTGATGGCCAGGGGTCTTCGCCTGCCGCGATCGCCGCGGCGATCATCGGCGCCAGCCGGAATGCCTCGCCCACGCTGTATCCGGCGGCGGGGTGGACGAATCCGGCGGCCGCGCCGAATGGGAGCACTCGCTCGCGTTTCGGCTTCGGCACATCGAGTGGGAAACGCACGCGTTCGACATCGGCCATGTCGATCTTTATCCCGTACGACGCGAGGCGTTCGGCCAGTGCGAGTCGCAGCGTTCGGAAATCCATTGCCGGGCGACGGGCCAATGCCGTCTCCTCGAGCAGCACTTTGCCGCCGCCGAGTGGCATCGCGTAGAGGAACGTGTTGTGTTCCGACCGCCAGTCCATGAAGATCGCCTCGCCCGGCGCGACGACGGGCGCGGCGACCTCCTCGGGGACGGTGATCCCGTACGCGGTCTGCTCGGCCGTGCCGCCGCGTGAACCCATCGCGTTCACGACGGTTCTCGCGGTGAGGACCCTGCCGTCCGCGAGTTGGAGCGTTCCGTCTGCCGCGTCGACGACGCGGCCGCTGACCACCGAGACGTTCTTGCTCAGCGCGGCCATCAGCCGCTCGTTGTCCAGGATGGCGTAGCGCCGGGGAATCACGTGCTCCCTGCTGGTGTACGCCTTGACGACCTTCGGCTCGGCCGCGGTGACGTCCGGCGGCAGCAACGCCAGCTCATCACCCCACAGGCCGTAGGTCGCGGGCCACCTGCGCAGCGGCTGCGGCGCCACGATCGTGGTCTCCAGCCCGAGCCGGGCACAGTGCGCGGCGAGCGCCCACCCCGACGGCCCGGCGCCCGCGATCAAGACGTCGGGCATATCCCGATTGGACCACGCCGTGTCGGAGCGTCGTCGCGGGAGGTCCAGTGAGCTGGTCCTAGTACCGTGCTGCCATGAGTGATCCGAGAGAGGAGCGGCGCTCACACGCAGCGCCCGCGGCAGCGTTCGACCTGGCGGCCAGCCCGTTCCGGGTGGACAGGGACCGGGTGGCGGGATCGCCGTTCTTCGCGCGTCTCGGCGGTGTCACCCAGGTGGTCAGCGCGAGCGGCTCCGGCCTGCTGCACAACCGGCTGACCCACAGCGTCAAGGTCGCACAGGTGGCGCGGGCGATCGCGGAACGACTGCGCGCCGCGCCGGAGTACGCGGCGCTGATCGACGCGCTCGGCGGCTGCGACCCGGACGTCGTCGAGGCCGCCGCGCTCGCCCACGACCTCGGGCATCCGCCGTTCGGGCATCTGGGTGAGCAGGTGCTCGACCGGCTGGCCAGGCATCGCTTCGCGTTGGCCGACGGATTCGAGGGCAACGCGCAGACGTTCCGGATCGTGACGACGACGGATGTCGGCGGACCGTCGGCGGTGGGGCTGGATCTGACCGCCGCCGTGCGTGCCGCGATGCTGAAGTATCCGTGGACGCGGCTGCACCACCCCGAGCCGCACCCCCGGTTCATGGACGAGCCGCCCCGCGGCGCATCCGAGCCGTCGGACGCCCCGGGGACCGGGTCCGCGAAGTTCTCGGCCTACGTGACCGAACTCGATGACCTCGAGCAGGCGCGGTCGGCTTTCGACGGCAGGCTGGCCGACTGGCAGCAGACCATCGAGGCGTCCGTGATGGACACGGCCGACGACATCGCCTACGCCATCCACGACATCACGGACTTCCACCGGATCGGTGTGCTGCAACACGCTCCCGTCGCGGCCGAACTGGGGCAGTGGCAGGCCGATGCCGCGACGCTGGCGTGGCTGTCCGATGAGGAGGTCCGGCGGCAGGCCCGGATGCCTGGGCGGTCGTTGGAGCTGGTGCGGCGGCGGATGCACGAGAAGGACTCGTGGATCGTCAGCGATGAGGCTTTTCACGCTGCTGTCGCTCGGGTTCGGTCCGAGTTGGTCGACGAGTTGCTGTCGACGCCTTTTGACGGGTCGGTCGAGGCTGAGCAGGCTGTTACGCAGTTCTCTCTGAGGTGGACTTCTCGGTTGGTCGACGAGATGTCCGTTGTCGCGGATCCGCCGACGCGGTCGGGGCACGTGATGCTCGGTGGGGAGCAGTGGCACGAGGTTCAGGTTTTGAAGTTCCTGCACCGGCGGTTCGTGTTGCTGCGGCCGGATCTGGCTTTGCACCAGCGGGGGCAGGCTCGGTTGATCACCAAGCTCGTCGAGGCTCTCGATCAGTGGTTGGGGGATCGGTTCGAGGCTGGGCGGCTGCCTCGTCGGCTGCATGATCTCGTCGAGTTGGCCACTTCGGAATATGAGGCTCTGGCTCGGTCGGAGCCCGCTGTTCTGGTTGGGGCTACTGGGGAGGCTCCTCAGGGGCCTGATGCTGTGCACGGTTTGGCTCGGGGGCGGGCTGTTGTGGATTTCGTTTCTTCTTTGACCGACAAGCAGGCTGTGTCTCTTATGGATGCTCTGTCTGGTCGGAGTGCTCAGCCTTGGTCTGATGCTTTCGTTCTTTGAGGCTTCTTCAGGTCTGTCCGGGGCCGGGGCGGCGCCGATTTGACATAGGTCAAGGCGCGGACCTTGCCACACTGACGGGGCTCTCCGCGCCGGAAAGCTTATGGCCACCCCCACCCATGTAAAATCGGCGCCGTTCTTGGGTTTGGGCTCTTAGGGGTTCTGGTCAGAACCGCAGTGCTCGTAGGCGGAACTCTTTTGATCTTGTTCCGCTGAGCAGTAGGTCCAGTCTTCCGGTCAGTACGTACGTTCCGCACCGTCCTCGCGCCATGGTTGTCGGGGCTGGGTCCGGCCACGGTATCTGGGTTTTGACCGTTGCCGTCTTCCAGTCGTCCGTTGTGGTCAGGCGGAGTAGGCGGGTGTTGGTTCGGGTGTTGTCTATGCCGTCCAGTGTGTTGTGGTTGGACAGCAGGAGGCCGTCCAGGGCTCCCGGAGACTCGTTCGTCGTCACCTGGGCCAGGGTTTCTGGCTTGTGCAGCGGGATTCGCCACAGGGTGCGGCCGGAAGAGTGGGCTACGAGCAGGAATTCCTTGGGGTGCAGGACTATTCCGTTCGCTCCGTTTCCTGCTCCTGCTGGCATCAGCCTGTCGTCGCGTACCAGGACTGTCGGGTTTCCGTGGACCGGTACGCGGTAGATCGCTCCGCTTCTGGAGTCCGTCACGTACGCTGTTCCGTCTGGGGCCAGTGCCACGTCGTTTCCGAAGTGGGGGCGCTGGGGGTCCAGGGCGCCGAGGTCCACGTATCGGATTTGCCTGCCTGTTCTCAGGTCGTAGATTCCCAGGCCTGCTGTCTTTCCGTTCGTTTCCGGTGTCGAGCCGTCGGCTATGCCTATGTCGCCGTTCACCGCGAGGAGGCGTCCTCTTCTCGCGTCCACTGTGAGGCCCATGGTGGTGATCAGCTTCGGGTCCTTCACCACCGTTCGGGCTGAGCCGTCCGGTCGTACTGTCGAGACCGTTCCGCGGGTCACCGAGCCGATCAGGAACCGGTTTTCGTTGGGGTCGTAGGCGATCCCCTCGGGGTGCAGTTCGTCTCCCGTGCCCGTCACCAGCTCCGCACAGGGTGGCCGTCGCGCCGCTTGCGCTGTCTGTGCCGCGGGGAGCGGGATGGTGCCTGCCGCGATCAGTGCCAGCGTGACCGAATGCCACCTTTGTGCTGCCATGTCGGAAACGTAGTCCTGGTCGGGTGTGTGCTGTACCCGCCGAAGGTTCGGTGGTTCTCCTGAGTAGGTTTCGGTGCGTGACCGCCGGTGGCACGTGTGTCACTCATACGGCTGCTATTCCCTGAGTGTTCCCGCGACATAACGTCTGCGCGATCCGGGGTTCATCCGGGATCGTCCGCGTGTGTCGGGGCACGCGTCGGAGTACTGGGAGGGGACTAGTGCGTGCAGCCATTCGGCTGAATCGAAGATTCTTAGCCGCGTCACTGGGAGTTCTGCTTTCGCTCAGCATCGTCACACCCGCTTACGCCGGGCCTGATCCGGCGGGCAAGGCACCTGCCGACGCCACCGCCAACGCCGCCAAGCAGATTTCCGCGCTGCAGGAGCTCAAGCGCTCGCAGACGCCGACCGAATCCAAGCTGGACACCTCGCTGGTCATCGCCAAGCGGGGCGCCGAGGCCGCGGGCCGCGGCCTGCGGGCCGCCCTGCCCGCACTGCAGACCGGTGTGGCCGCCGACCGGGTCACTGTGGACATCCGGGGCACGGCGTCCGCCGATCTGCTCGACCACCTGCGCAAGGTCGGCGCGGGCATCCGGTCGGTGTCCGAGCGTTACGGCTCGGTCCGGGCGGAGATCCCCGTCGACGCGGTCGAGAGTGTCGCCGCGCGCAAGGACGTGAGGTTCGTCGAGCCCGCTGTCGGTGCGATGACCGCGCGGCAGATGGCCGCACCCAACGGGCAGAAGGGTGCCAAGGACAAGCCCAGCAAGGAAGCCAAGGCCAAGGAGGTCGCCGCCCGGGCGGCGACCGCGTTGTCGGTCAAGGCCGAGCCCGTGGTCAGTGAGGGCGACCGCGCGCACAACGCCGACAAGGCCCGTCAGCAGTTCGGCGTCACCGGGGTCGGTGTCAAGATCTGCGCACTGTCCGACGGCATCGACTCGCTGCGCGCTTCGCAGGCGGCCGGGGAACTGCCCGCTGTGGACGTGCTGCCGGGCGAGGGCGGCTCCGGTGACGAGGGCACCGCGATGCTCGAGATCATCCACGACCTGATCCCCAACGCCCGGCTCGGCTTCGCCACCGCGTTCCGGTCCGACGCCAGTTTCGCCGACAACATCCGGAAACTGCGTTTCGACGCCAAGTGCGACATCATCGTCGACGACGTCGTGTACTTCAAGGAATCGGTGTTCCAGGACTGGATCATCGCCCAGGCCGTGAACGACGTGACCGCCGCGGGCGCGTTGTACTTCTCCTCCGCGGGCAACGAGGGCAACGTCACCGACGGCACCGCCGCGCACTGGGAAGGCGACTTCGTCGACTCCGGTCTGCCGATCGGCAAGTGGGCGGGTACCGCGCACAACTTCGCCGGTGCCAACGGGGTCCAGATCTACCAGCCGATCTCCGACGCGTCCTCCGCGGACGTCCCCGTCCTGCTGAACTGGTCGGACCCGATCGGCGCGTCGCGCAACGACTACGACCTGTTCCTGGTGGACCGCAACGGCAACGTCGTCTCGGCGAGCCAGAACGTCCAGGAGGGCGCGCAGGATCCGTACGAGCGCGTGCAGACGCCCCGCTTCGGTGGACAGGGCCTGCGGCTGGCGATCGTGAAGTTCAAGGGCGAGAACCGTTACCTGTCGTTGTCCGCGCTGCGCGGGCGGTTCAAGGACACCGCCGGTGTGCTGACCGCCTACAACACCCCGGGGCAGATCTTCGGGCACGCGGCGGCCAAGGACGCCTTCGCTGTCGGTGCCGCCCCGGCGGCGACGCCGCTGCCGTTCGACCTCGAACCGGGTGACCCGCCCAACCCGAAGGGGCCGTTCCCCGGCTCGTTCGGGCCGGCGTCCCAGGTCGAGCGGTTCACCTCCGACGGCCCGCGCCGGATCATCTACAACGCCGACGGCAGCCCGGTCACGCCGGGCAACGTCTCGTCGACCGGTGGCGTGGTCAGGCAGAAGCCCGAGATCACCGCGGCCGACGGCGTGAGCACGACCGCACCGGGCTTCGAGACGTTCTACGGCACCTCGGCCGCCGCGCCGCACGCCGCGGCCATCGCGGGCCTCGTGCTGTCGGGCAACCCGGGGATCTCGCCCGCGGACGTCCGCGAGGCGCTCGTCAACTCGAGCGTCGACATCGAACAGTCCGGGTTCGACAACCGGTCGGGCGCCGGAATCCTGTTGGCCGACAAGGTTCTCGGCTACACGGGCGCGAGCCCGCAACCGCTGGCCGAGGCGCAGGCGCCGACCGTGCGCGCCAACGACGGCGGAGCCTTCGTCGACCCGGGCGACACCGCGACTGTCACCCTGCCTGTGACCAACCGCGGTGACGGCTTGGCGGCGTCCACGAGCGTCGTGCTCACGTCGCCGACCGCGGGTGTGACGATCTCGCCGCGCTCGAAGTCCTACGGCTCGATCGACAAGGGCCAGACGGCGGTCAACAACTACACGATCACCGTCCCGGCCACCCACCCGCTGGGCACACCGGTCCTGCTGGACGCCAAGGTGACCTTCGCCGGTTCGCAGTCGCCCACCACGGCCAGGTTCCCCGTCAAGGTCGGCCAGCCGTCGACCGTGGTGCACGACTTCGCGTACACCGGGGCACCGCTGGCGATCCCGGACAACGACCCGACCGGCGTGACCGTGCCGGTCCAGGTCAGCGGGATCGGCCCGGCCAGCCGCGTGACGTTCTCGATCGACGGCACGCAATGCACCACGGACACGGGCGCCACCACTGTCGGCATCGACCACACGTTCGTGAGCGACCTCGTCGGCACGTTGCGCTCGCCGACCGGTGCCACGGTCACGGTGTTCTCCGGCAACGGTGCCAACGGGCACAACATCTGCAAGGCGGTCTTCGACGACACCGCCGCGCAGGCGATCAGCAGTGCCACGTCCGACAACGCGCCGTACACCGGCTCCTGGCGGCCGTACCAGCCGCTTGAAGGTGCGCTCGGTGCCGCGGACGGCACGTGGACCTTCCATGTGCGGGACACCGCCAACCGGGACACCGGCACGTTGCGCGCGTTCTCACTGCACGTGTCGGGTTTCGTCACCCCGGGTAGTTGATCGTGAGGTGGGGCCGGGCCACGTGCCCGGCCCCACGCTCAGTGCTCCGCGTGCCGGATCTCGTGCCGCAGGTCGTGGTACTTGAACCACTCGAAGACGACCAGGCCGATCAGCAGCGCGGTCAGCACGCCGAGGCTGGCCATCGCGGGCAGGTTCGCCACCAGCGGCACCAGGCCGAGCAGGACGGCGCCGAGGATCACCCGCTGCACCTTCAGGCTCCGGATGCAGCGCCACGCCACCGCGGCGTAACCGAACATGAACAGCGCCACCCCGCCGTACATCGCCCACAGCGGCGCGCCGTAGAGCGGGTCGGACAGGGTGTGGCCGTGCTCGCCGCCGACGTAGCCGAGGACCTTCTTCAGGCCGAGAGCGAGCAGGACGATGCCGATCAGCAGCGGCAGGTGCAGGTAGGTGAACGCCGTCCGGCCCATGCTGACCCGTTCGTCGCCCTTGGCCTCGCTCAGCGCGCGCTCACAGATGATCACGTGCGTGTCGAAGTACGACCACCACAGCGCCGCGGCGATGGCCAGGCCGAGCACGGCCGCCAGCACGATAGGCCAGGAGATCGCCAGGTGGGTGACGCCGACGCCGATCGCGACGATCGACTCGCCCAGCGCGATCATGATGATCAGTCCGTAGCGCTCGGCGAAGTGCCTCGCCGAGTTCAGCCGCCAGCCCGACGTGCCGATCAGGTACGTGCCGCCGTAGTCGGCCAGCACCGCGGCCGCCCACAGCAACGTCTGCGCCGTGCCCGTGAGCTGCGACGCGATCGCCAGCAGGGCCGTCCCGCCGACCATGGACGGCACGAACCGGAGGATCTGGGCACGCAGCCCGGCGTCGTCCTCGGCGGCGATCCAGAACAGCCAGACGTGCACCACCCGCACCAGCAGGTAGCAGAACGCCAGCACCAGCGGCCCGTCCAGGCCACCTGGCAGGTCGTCGAACGCCTCGGGGATGGCCAGCGCGAGCAGGAACATCGCACCCATCGCGGCGAGCATCGCGGTGCGGGCAGGCCCCTCGTCCGCCTTGACCAAATTGGACAACCAGGAGTACCCGATCCACGACCACCAGATCACGCTGAGCAGCAGCGCTCCGCGCAGCAGCCCCTCAGCGTCCGGCTTCTCCGCCATCAGGGCTGTGACCTGCGTCAACGCGAACACGAAGACCAGGTCGAAGAACAGTTCCAGGTTGGTCGCGCTGGAACTCTCGGCGATCCGCTCCATCCGGGAGCCGCGGGACTTGCTCGGGGGCGGCTTGCTCATGGTCAAGATGGTGACACGCACCCGGCGGAACGCGCGAAGTGCCCGGCCCGTCCCGTCTATTGTGGACACTGAGTCGCCCGGCGCGGCAAAAACCGTTCGCCGGGGGCCTGTAAACTAGAGAACCGTGGTCGCCACCGCGTGCCACTTGTCTACGGAGCCCTACTGGTGATCACTGCTATCGATCTGGAGCTGCGCGCTGGCTCGCGCATCCTGCTCTCGGAAACGACACTGCGTGTCCAGCCGGGCGACCGCATCGGCCTGGTCGGCCGCAACGGCGCGGGCAAGACCACCTCGCTGAAGGTGCTCGCAGGCGAGGGTCAGCCGTACGCGGGCGCCGTGCGGCGCACCAGCGAGGTCGGCTACCTCCCGCAGGACCCGCGCGAAGGCGACCTGTCGGTCACGGCCAAGGACCGCGTGCTGTCCGCGCGTGGTCTCGACCATCTGCTGCGCGAGATGGAGAAGGCGCAGACGGCCATGGCCGAGCTGGTCGACGAGCGCGCCAGGGAGAAGGCGGTCGAGAAGTACGGCAAGCTGGAGGAGCGCTTCGCCGCGCTCGGCGGCTACGCCGCGGAAAGCGAGGCCGCGCGGATCTGCAGCAACCTCGGTCTGGCCGACCGGGTGCTCGCCCAGCCGATGGGCACGCTCTCCGGTGGCCAGCGCCGCCGGGTCGAGCTCTCCCGGATCCTGTTCGCCGCGTCCGACGCGGGCGCCGGCGGCAAGTCCAGCACGATCCTGCTGCTCGACGAGCCGACCAACCACCTGGACGCGGACTCGATCAACTGGCTGCGCACCTTCCTCAAGTCGCACGACGGCGGACTGGTCGTGATCAGCCACGACGTCGAACTGCTCGACGCGGTCGTGAACAAGGTCTGGTTCCTCGACGCCAACCGCGGCGAACTCGATCTGTACAACATGGGCTGGAAGAAGTACCTCGAAGCCCGTGCCACCGACGAGAAGCGCCGCCGCCGCGAACGCGCGAACGCGGAGAAGAAGGCAGGCGCGCTGATGGCGCAGGCCGACAAGATGCGCGCCAAGGCCACGAAGGCCGTTGCCGCGCAGAACATGGCCAAGCGCGCGCAGAAGCTGCTGTCCGGACTCGAGGCGGAGCGCCAGTCCGACAAGGTCGCCAGGATCAAGTTCCCCGATCCGGCGCCGTGCGGCCGTACCCCGTTGACCGCGGAGGGCCTGACCAAGGTCTACGGCTCGCTCGAGGTGTTCACCGGGGTCGACCTGGCCATCGACCGCGGCTCCAAGGTCGTCGTGCTCGGCCTCAACGGCGCGGGCAAGACCACGTTGCTGCGGCTGCTCGGCGGGATGGAGCCCGCCGACGCCGGCACTGTCCTACCCGGACATGGCATGCGGCTGGGCTACTACGCGCAGGAACACGAGACGCTCGACCACGCGGCCAGCGTGTGGCAGAACATCCGGCACGCCGCCCCGGACACGCCTGAGCAGCAACTTCGCACGCTGCTCGGCACGTTCCTGTTCACCGGGGAGCAGTTGGACCAGCCCGCGGGAACGCTGTCCGGCGGCGAGAAGACCCGGCTCGCGCTGGCCGGCCTGGTCTCCAGTGCGGCCAACGTGTTGCTGCTCGACGAGCCGACCAACAACCTCGACCCGGCCAGCCGCGAACAGGTTCTGGACGCGTTGCGCCGCTACACGGGCGCGGTCGTGCTCGTCACCCACGACCCCGGTGCGGTCGAGGCGCTGGAGCCGGAGCGCGTGATCCTGCTGCCGGACGGCACAGAGGATCATTGGTCCCCAGACTATCTTGAGTTGGTCCAGTTGGCCTGAATCCCGCACGGATGCGCCTCGATCATCGGTGATCCACTCGGATGGAGTAGTGCGAGTGGGCGACTTCATGATGATTTTTGCAACTCGCCTGGCGTTCCGCGCTTCCGTGTTCGATCATTGCGGGCGCAGGGGTCGCATGTGACCCTAGTTACTCGCTACGGAAGGCGGAGACGTGGCTGACCTCAAGAAAGGCGCGCGCATTACTGGAAGTACGCGCGACAAGCTAGCCGCTGATCTGAAGAAGAAGTACGAAAAGGGTGCCAGCATCCGCGCTTTGGCTGAGTCGACGGGCCGGTCGTACGGTTTCGTGCACCGGGTTCTGTCGGAGTCCGGGGTGCAGCTGCGTGGCCGTGGCGGTGCCACGCGTACCAAGAAGAAGTAGCGGCTGTCTGGGCTGTTCTCGCTGCATACCCGTGTTCTACCGGGCCTGTGACACCGACAGATCTTGCGGTTCGGCCGGCCGGGGAGCGGCCCGCTCGGCCACCGCGAACGTCATCGCGGCCCCCCACAGCACGAGTGGGTACACGAGGTAGCCGTATCGGCTGGCGGGCACCATCAGGATCGCGGCGCCGAGTCCGATCGCGGCCTTGAGCATCGTGTCCGAGCCGGTCGCCGGTGGGCGGACGAACAGCCAGACGGTCAGCGCCAGAGCGGTGAGCCCGAGCAGAACGAGTGCGACTGCATGCCCCACCTGGCCGGCACTCGAGATCAAATGACCAGGCAGTGGGCTTGCCGCTGGTGAGGTGATCAGGCCCGTCCCGGACGGGAACTTGATCACGTGTTCGATGAAGGCTCCCGGGTGGACGATCAACACCGGGATGTTCAGCAGCGCGGTGACCCCGATGACCGCGGTGGCGAACCTGAGCAGTGACGCGCGACCGGCCCTGGTGGTGACGACGTGGAACACGATCACCACCACGGCTGGGAGCGCGCTCAGCTTCATGCTGACCACCAGGGCCAGCACGAGCGCGCACCACACCACCTTGCGCCGCGCGGCGAGCGCGCCCGCGAGGATGATCAGGCCGATGATGGCCAGGTCCGGACCGGCGACGGCGAACGTCAGCGCGGTCAGCGGGCTCACCAGCGCCAGGTGCGCGGCACGGACCGGCGGCTTCGGCCAGCCGAGGAGTTTCAGGCTGAGCAGCACGGTGGCGATCGCGGTGAGCGCGAACACGATCCGCGCGTCGGTGATCGCGCCGCCCAGCAACGCCCGCGGCATGCCGAAGATCGTCATCGCCGGGCCGTAGGGGGTGTAGTCGTTGACCTCCGGCGGGCGCGGCAGCGCGGCGATGTCCACGTAGGGCGTCCCGGTGTCGAACAGCAGGCTCGCCGAGCGCTCGATCACCCAGACCTCCGGCTGGGCGGACCACTGGAACGGTTTGATCACCCAGTCCGAGCCGGTCAGCCTGCGGAAGATCAGCACGAGCAGCGGGGCGAGCATGCCGACGCCGCCGACCAGCCCGACCGGGATCCAGCGTGACCGCAGCCACCCGGTGCCGGTCGTGGTCAGCAGCCAGACCGCGTGCAGCGCGCCGAACACGTACGCGAACGACGCGAAGTTGCCCCAGATCCGGTAGCCGTAGAACTCCGACCACAGCGCGGTGACGATGGCGAACACAGCGCACGCCGCGTAGATGGCGATGTCCAACCCCAGAGCCCTGCGCCGATCGCCCACAGCGAAAACTGTACCGATGGGGAAGGGACAGCAGTTCAGGGGTGTTGTCTCCAGCGGAGAGAGGGAGTGCTGGGGTGGACGGAACCTGGAGTCTGTTGATGGGGGCGGCGCGCGGTGCCGACGCCCCAAAGGGCGTTCGGAAAGGCACAGTTCGGCGGGTACTGCGTTTTGCCAAACCCCATCGGAAGATGCTGATTGCGTTTCTGATACTCACGGTCGCGTCGGCGGTGCTGGCAGTGACGACACCATTGCTTGCCGGACGGGTCGTCGACGCGATTGTCGGTGGTCGTGACGCGTCTTTGGTGATTTGGCTCGCCGTGCTGATTGCGGCACTCGCGGTACTCGACGCGGGACTCGGATTGGTCGAGCGCTGGCAGTCCGCGCGAATCGGCGAAGGAGTGATCTTCGATCTGCGCCGTTCGGTTTTCGGACACGTGCAGCGGATGCCGGTCGCGTTCTTCACCAGGACGAGGACGGGCGCGCTGGTGTCGCGGCTCAACAACGACGTGATGGGTGCGCAACGCGCGTTCACGTCCACCCTGTCGGGGCTTGTCGCCAACGTGATCCAGCTCGCGCTCTCCCTCGCCGTGATGCTCACGCTGTCCTGGCAGGTGACGGCCTTGGCGCTGGTCCTGCTGCCGGTGTTCGTACTGCCCGCGAAGCGCGTCGGGCGCAGGCTCGCCGATCTGCAGCGCGAGGCGTCCGGGTTGAACGCGTCGATGACAACGCAGATGACCGAACGTTTTTCCGCGCCGGGCGCGACATTGGTCAAGCTTTTCGGCCACCCGAAGGCGGAGGCGGAGGAATTCGGGTCGAAAGCGGGCAGGGTCCGGGACATCGGCATCAAGAACGCGATGGCGACCCGCTGGTTCATGACCAGCCTGACACTGGTTTCCGCATTGGCGCAGGCGTTGGTCTACGGCCTCGGGGGGTGGCTGGCGATCCGCGGCGAACTCGCGCCCGGCACCGTCGTCGCGCTGGCATTGCTGCTGACGCGGCTGTACTCGCCGTTGACGGCGCTGGCCAACGTGCGGGTCGACGTTATGACCGCGCTCGTGTCGTTCGAACGGGTCTTCGAGGTGCTCGACCTGGAACCGATGATCGCCGAGAAGCCGGACGCCCGCGCGGTGCCCGCCGGTGGCGGCGTCGCGGTCGAGTTCGACGTTGTGCGGTTCGCCTACCCGGCGGCCGAGAAGGTCTCGCTGGCGTCGCTGGAGGAGGTCGCGGCGCTCGACACCCGCGGTGGCAGGGAAGTGTTGCACGGCATCGACTTCCGCGCCGAGCCCGGTCAGATGGTCGCACTCGTCGGATCATCGGGCGCAGGCAAGTCGACGATCGCGTCGCTGGTGCCCCGATTGTACGATGTGGACAGCGGAGCGGTTCGTCTGTCCGGTGTGGACGTCAGAGACCTCTCGTTCGACTCGCTGCGGGACACCGTCGGCGTGGTGACCCAGGACGGGCACCTGTTCCACGACACCATCCGCGCCAACGTGGCCTACGCCCGCCCGGGAGCCACCGACGAGGAGATCGCCTCGGCGCTCGACCGCGCCAGGCTCACCGAGTTGATCGCCGCACTGCCGGACGGCCTGGACACGGTCGTCGGCGAACGCGGGTACCGGCTGTCCGGCGGGGAAAGGCAACGCCTGACGATCGCCCGGCTGCTGCTGGCCGACCAGCGCGTGGTGATCCTCGACGAGGCCACCGCGCACCTGGACTCCGAATCGGAGGCGGCGGTGCAGGAGGCGCTCGTGCACGCGCTGGACGGCCGGACGGCGATCGTGATCGCGCACCGGCTGTCCACCATCCGCGCGGCCGACCAGATCCTGGTGGTGGAAGGCGGCCGGATCGTCGAGCGCGGCACCCACGCCGAACTGCTCGACCGCGACGGCCGGTACGCCGAACTGCACACCACGCAGTTCGCCCGGCCCAGGGCGGGCATCGAGGCCCCTGCTCGATGAGGGACCCCGATGTCCGTCCTGGTCAGAGCTGCGGGACGCGGGGCCCGTACAGGTCGAGGTAGCGCTGGTTGGCCTCGTCGCCGCCGGGCACGTTGGAGCTGCGCCACAGCGGGATCTCCACACCGGCGGCCGTGGCCTTGTCGACCAGGCGGGCGAGGATCTCGCCCCACAGGAAGGCGTTGGCCACAGTGGACAGCGCCGAGGTGACCGGTGCCTCCGGCGGGTAGCTGGAGTCGCCGGGCGCCACGAGCGTGTCCAGCACGATGGAGGCGTTCTCGGCGAGCGTGGTGTCCGCCCGGCGCGGCGCCGCCGCGTTGGCATGCGAGGACGTGACCGCGACGACCGGCATGCCCGCGTTCTGCGCGGCGATCGCCAGTTCGACCGGGTACGGGTTCACGCCGGAGGTGGAGAAGACCACCAGCACGTCGTGGCCGCTGAGCCCGACCTTGCCGAAAACGTCGTCGGCGAGGCCGCTGATCCGCTCCGCGCTGGTGGACGCGCGGGCGCCGTGCAGCGGTTGGATCTGGGGGTGGTACAGCGGGTACACGCAGGCCAGGCCGCCCGCGCGGTAGAACGTCTCGGCGACGACCGCCAGCGAGTGACCGGCACCGCCGGTCAGCACCAGACCGCCGGCCCTGATGCTGCCGAGGAACAGTTCGGCGACGTTGTTCAACGCGTCGGCGTTGTGCTTTTCGACCTGGGTCAGGTGATCTCTGACCAGGTTGCCGAATACGGCCATGCTCGGGTTCCTCCTCGGTCGACCTCGCAATGGTCTATACCACTCGGGGGTGGGCGTCAAGAGTCATCGGCAGCTGGTCTGGGGTGTCCACATCGGAGCCCTCTGCCACGTCCTCGCAGGGGATCAGGTCCGGCTTGTGCCTGCGCAGGTACTCTCGCGCTCCCGCGTCTCCCGTTGCCAGTTCGTACACGCCTTCCCAGTGTTGTCTTCCGATCAGGACCGGGTGGCCCGGTTCGCCGTGGTAGCTGGCTCGCAGCAAGGCGTCGGGGCTCGCCAGCTTTTGCAGCCGGGTGATCGCCTCCGCGCTGATTCCCGGGGTGTCCACCGGGAGGATGATCACCGCGTCCGCTTCTCCCAGGGTTTTCAAGCCGACTCTCAGTGACGATCCCATTCCCTGTTGCCAGTCGGGATTGTCGACGGCGTTGAGGTCTGGTGCTTCTTCGCGGACCACCTCGCTGTCCGCGCCCAGTACCGCGAGGACGGGGCAGCAGCCACCCCCCGTCAGCACTCGGACCGCTCGTTGGACGAGGAGTTCGCCCTGGAAGTGGACTCTTGCCTTGGGCATTCCGTATCTACTGCCCGCTCCGGCCGCCAGGACCAGGCCCGCCACCCGTGTTTCAGCCATGCTGGGACAGGTGTTCCAGCAGGAGTCGGCTCAGGCCTTCGTCCGCCTGTTCCGGCAGCCAGTGGCCGATGTCCTGGAACATCTCGAAGCGGTAGGGGCCTTCCACCCAGTCCTCGGTCGCCAGTGCCGCCGTCGATCCGAAGGCGACGTCCTCCGTTCCCCACACGTAGAGGGTCGGGACCTTCACCTTGTCGGTTTTCCCGCTGTACTTGATGCCTCGGTACCAGTTCAGGGCCGCTGCCAGTGCTCCTGGTTCCGAGAGGCGTTCGACGTACTCCCTGACGTGGTCGCGGGGGACTGCGCCTTCGTAGAGCTGTTTCAGTGCCGCCGCGTTGTTGGCCAGCAGTTGTTTCTCCGCTCCTCGGACGTTCTGCAGTGTCGGGATGTAGGAGGAGCGTTGACGCTGGTCCTCGTCGGTCTTCAGCGCGTGGGCGTAGGCACCCGGGTGGGGGATCGAGACCGCCGTCAGTGTTCGGATCCGGTCCGGGTGCCCGGCCGCCGTGTGCCATGCGACGTGTCCGCCCCAGTCGTGGCCGACCAGGTCGAACTTCGTCCAGCCCAGTTCGTCGGCCATGCTGATCACGTCCGCGGCCAGGTCCTCGATGCTGTAGTCCTCCGGCCGCTCCGGGCGGACGTCGGGGGAGTAGCCGCGTTGGTCCGGTGCGATCGCCCGGTGGCCCGCCGCCGACAGGGTCGCCAGCTGGTGCTCCCATTCCGTCGACGCCTGGGGGAACCCGTGCAGCAGGAGCACGCCCCGTCCGTCGTCCGGGCCCGCCGCCAACGCGTCGAAGCGGCCCTGGTCTGTGCTGATCCCGATGTGCTCGATCACTCGTCGAGTATCCCCCCGGGATCGCCGCAATCCGGCTGGGGCCGGGCGCCGAATGGTTAGGGTGGCTAATATGTCCGGCCCTCATCTGCACCAGCTCGGTTCCAACGACCCACGGGTGGTCACCCTCCTGCTGCACGGCGGTCGTGAGCACGGAGAACAGCCGATGCCCCGCTACGGGCTGGCCTACCTGCGTATGGCGCTGTTCGGCCGTGATCTCGCGCGGATCGACGGCGTCGCTGTGTTCCAGCTGGTCAACCGGCTCCGTGGGTGGAACGCGCCGCGGCTCGACCCCGTTGTGGACGCGCGGTGGGCCCTCGACGAGGTCCAGGGCAGGTTCCCCGGGGTTCCCGTGGTCGTCATCGGTCACTCGATGGGCGGGCGGGTCGCCTTCCGGGTCGCCGACCACCCCGCTGTCACCGGTGTGTGCGCGTTGGCCCCGTGGTGTGAGCCCAGCGATCCGGTTCAGCAGCTGGCCGGGCGGGCTGTGTTCGTCGCACACGGCACGCTCGACCGGGTCACCGATCCTCGCAAGACGCGGGATTACGCGCGGCGGGCCGAAGGGGTGACCGATCGGGTGGATCTGCGGTGGGTCGACGGCGAGACGCACGCCCTGCTGCGCAAGCCCCGGGTGTGGCGTGACCTGGTACGGGAGTTCGTCACGGGTCAGCTCGCGCACTCACGCGAGGCGTGATGAGGTGACTCCGTAGGGTGTGTGCACGCAACCTCGGCATGTGGTGTCACGTCCTGTGAACATCCTTGAAAAGTCGGGGGACACACATGAGGACGAGGATGAGTCAGCCGCACGGTCCGAGGGACGGCCAGGCAGGAACCTTCCGCATACCGGGAGGTGCTCCGCAGCGCGGCCAGGACCACAACCGCCACAACCAGGGCTACGGTCGGCAGGACCAGGGCTATGACCGGCGGCCGCAAGGCGGCTACCGCCAGCCGCCGCCACCACCGCAGGACCCTGGCCAGCAGGTACCCCAGTACGGGTCGAGCGGGCGGCCACCGCGGCGCAAGCGCCGGGTCGGCCGGATCCTGCTGATCATCCTGCTCGCGATCGTCGTGCTGATCGCGGCGACGTGGATCTACCTCGAATCGTCCTTCAACCGGGTCAACGCGCTGGAGGACTACCCCGGCCGCCCGGCCGCGGGCAAGGGCACGAACTGGCTGATCGTCGGCTCGGACAGCAGGCAGGGCCTCGACGTCGAGGAACAGGAGCGACTGGCCACAGGGGACGCCAAGGGCCAGCGCACCGACACGATGCTGCTGCTGCACATGCCGGACAACAACGAGAAGCCGACGATGGTCAGCCTGCTGCGGGACTCCTATGTGGACATCCCGGGCAAGGGCAAGAACAAGCTGAACGCCGCGTACGCGTTCGGCGGCCCGAAGCTGTTGGCGCAGACCGTGGAGAAGAACACCAACCTGCGGCTGGACCACTACATCGAGATCGGCTTCGGCGGGTTCGCCAGCGTCGTCGACGCGGTCGGCGGCGTGGAGATGTGCCTGGACAAGCCGCTCAAGGACCCGCTGGCCGGGATCGACCTGCCAGCCGGGTGCCAGGAGCTCGACGGGGCCAACGCGCTGGGCTACGTCCGGACGCGAGTCGGGCCGCGCGCCGATCTCGACCGCGTCATCCGGCAACGCCAGTTCATCTCGGCGCTGATGGACAAGGTCGCCAGTCCCGGCACGGTGCTCAACCCGTTCCGGCTGGTGCCGCTGCTGGCCGACGCGCCGGACGCGATCACCCTCGGCGAGGGCGACCACCTGCACAACCTGCCCAGCCTCGGGTTCGCCATCGCGGGCGCCAGCAGCGGGTCCACCGTGAGCACGAGCGTGCCGTTCAGCGGTACCAAGACCGTGTCGAAGATCGGGTCGGTGATCCTGTGGGACGAGGCCAAGTCCAAGGCCCTGTTCGAGGCGCTGCGCAACGACACCACGGTGCCGTCCAACGTGATCGTGATGCCGGGCGGCTGACGTGCCGACGACTGTGCTGACGACTGGGCGCCTGGCCATTCGGGCGTTCCGGGCGGAGGACGCGGCGGCTTTCGCCGCGTACCGCTCGGATCCCGTGGTGGCCAGGTACCAGTCGTGGGACACCCCGCTCACGCCTGAGCAGGCTGCCGAGACGGTCGTGGCGTACGGCGCGGGCGACCCGGTGGCGAGCGGGTGGTACCAGTGGGCGGTCGACCTCGGCGGCCTGCTCATCGGTGACATCGGCGTGAACGTGCACGACAACCTGATGCAGGGCGAGATCGGCTTCACCCTCGACGCCGGGCACCAGGGCAAGGGCTACGGCACCGAGGCCGTTCGGCGCGTCGTGGAGCACCTGTTCGCCGACCGGGGCCTGCACCGGATCTCCGCCGAATGCGACGCCCGCAACGAGGCGTCCGCCCGATTGCTCCGGAAAGTCGGGTTTCAGCGGGAGGGGCTGCTGCGCCGCAACACGTGGATCAAGGGCGAGTGGACCGACGACCTGTTGTTCGGCCTGCTGTCCACCGATCCGCGCTGAGCGCAACGAATATGGCTACCAATGCCACATTGGTAGCGGAAACCGCAACGAAGGCCACATTGGTTGCACAGAACGGGGGTGGCTGGGCGGGGGTCAGGCCAACGCGCCGTCCACGTCCGGATAGACCGGCAGCATCTCCTGCACACCCGCGATCTCGATCGAGCGCAGCACCGGGCGGTTGCCCGCGACCAGCCTGACCTGGACGCCTGCCTGCTCGCCGCGCCTGCGGGCGTCCAGCAGCACGGCGAGCCCGGCCGATCCGAAGAACGTCACGTCGGTCAGGTCGACGACCAGCCGGTCGGCCGACGAGTCGATCACCTGGTCGCACGCTTCGGCCAGGATCGGCGCGGTGCTCATGTCGATCTCGCCGGCCACGTGCAGCACGACCGCAGGGCCTAGCACCCGCCGGTCCACTCGCAACGGGTCGTCGGACGTCGAACCTTTGGTCACACGGGTGTTCTACCGCAGCCCGTGCGGGCCGTTGTCCCTGGGTGGCTCTCCAGGGCGGTTGAGCTTCGACAACAGGCGCTCGAAGAACTCGTCGTCCACGTCCGCGGGCTCCGGTTCGGCGGACGCCGCGCTCTGCGGCGGCTTGCGGCGCTCCCGGCGGGGTAGCGGCACCGCTGAGGCGTTCATCCCGACCGGGAGGCCCACCTCGCACCAGATCAGGTTTCCGCCGCCCTGCAGCGACATCACCCCGCTTTTCCGGCCGGCCAGGGTCTCCGGCACCACAGGCGGCTGCGAGGCGGCGTCCTCGACCTCGATCACGAGGACGTCACCGTGCAGTCGTAACCGCAATGTGATGAAACCTGGCACTTTCGTGTCGCTCGCGCGCACCACCGCGCGCACCAGCTCGCACGCCACGCCGCTGGCCTCGTCCTGCATCTGCCGCAGCGACCACTCCGTCAGCGCGAACCTCACGAACATGTCCGCGCAGTTCACGGCGGTTGGTAACGCGACCAATCGCAGGTCATCGACCTGCGTCGTCTGCGGGTTCACCCTGCTGCCTCCTCGCGCGCGTCACCCGAACGGCCGTATCTTGCCAATTACAACTCGCGTTGCGGTAGCCAGGGTTATCCAATTCTTGCCGAGGTGATCCGTTTGATCCGCGCCATAGGTCTGGTCCTTCACCCTCGCCGGGACTGCGTCCCGGTCATCGAGACAATCACGGCTTGGGCACAGGCCCGGCAGACCGATGTGTTCGGTCTGACCGAGGAGGTCGTCAGAGCCAACGGCTTGGTGAAGCCGGTGACCGAGGACGAACTCCCCGAGCGGGCGGATCTTATCGTCAGCCTCGGCGGCGACGGCACCATGCTCCGCGCGTTCCGCATCGGCAACCGGATCCCGGTGCTCGGGGTGAACCTCGGCAGGCTCGGCTTCCTGGCCGAAGTCGACGTCCCGGAGCTGGGCAGCGCGCTGAACGCGATCGACGACCACCGCTACACGGTCGAGACGAGATCAGCCCTCTGCGCGACCATGGGGGAGCGGAACATCGTCGCGTTCAACGACATCGCGCTGGTCAGGGTGCCCGGCTTCGGCATGACGGAAGTGATGCTGCACGTCGAAGGTCACCCGTTCGTGGAGTACGCGGCGGACGCGGTCGTCGTCGCCACCCCCACGGGCTCGACGGCGTACAACTTCGCGGCGGGGGGACCGATCGTGTCCCCGCGCGCCGAAGGTCTCCTGGTGACGCCCGCGGCCCCGCACTCGGCGTTCAACCGCGCGTTGTTCCTCTCGACGACCGAGAAGCTCGCGCTGGAGGTGGCGGCGGGCAGCAGCGAGGTGGCGCTGGAGGCCGACGGGCGGCTGATCGGCCGGGTCCAGCCCGGGACGATGATCGACCTGACCGCGTTGCCGGGCGCGGCGCGGGTGGTCCGGCTCGGGCGGACCACGTTCTACCAACGCACCCAGCGCAAGTTCCGCCTGATCGGCTCGGCGACCAGTGAGGACTTCACTTGCTGAGCTTGGAAACACCTCGTGAGTGTTCGGCCGGTGGGAACCGGCCAAACACTCACGAGGTTCGGGCTGGGGTCATTCGCCGTGTTGGGGTGCGCGGTTGACGTCGCCGCGCCATGCTCCTGTTTCCTGACCGCGGTTCTCGATGAACTCCTTGAACCGTTTCAGGTCGCCCTTGACCTTGCGGTCGATCACGCCGAGTCCGGCGCCCACCTTCTCGGTGAACGAGTCGGGGTCGTACTCCATCTGCACGTTCACCCGGGTGTTGTCGGCGTCGATGCGGTGGAACGTCACCACACCGCCCTGCTTCTGCCCGTCGACCGCGTGCCACGCGACGCGCTCCTCCGGGTGCTGCTCGGTGATCTCCGCGTCGAACTCCCTGTGGACACCACCGATGTTGGTCTCCCAGTGCGTCATCGTGTCGGTCACCTGGACTACGCGCTCGACGCCGTCCATGAAGTACGGGAACGACTCGAACTGCGTCCACTGGTTGTAGGCCGTGGAAACGGGGACGCGCACGTCGATCGATTCCTGAATGGTCGTCACTCGAGTGCCTCCAGTGTTCGTGTTATCCCTTCTTGCATCGGCTACCCTGCTGTGGCCCGCTCACACCACCAGCGCGCGTGACGTTTCCCGCGCGATCTGGAGCTCCTCGCGGGGCTCCACCGCCAGCACCAGGACCGGGGCGAACGGGGACGACAGCACGCGGTCGACCGTCGGGTTGCCGACGGGGAGGGTGGTGGGCACACCGATCCTGGCCAGGTCCTGGCAGACCGCCTGGCGCACTTCCGGTTGGTCCCAGCCGATCTCGCCGGTGAACACCAGCGCGTCCAGTCGCGGCAACGTCACCGCCATCGCGGCGAGCGCCTGGCTGACCCGCCGTGTGAACACGTCCATGGCGAGCCGGGCACGGTCGTCGCCGTCTGTCGCGGCTCGTACGAGATCCCTCGTGTCACTCGAACTCCCGGACAGGCCGAGCAGGCCGGACCGGTGGTACAGGCCGTCGGCGACCTCCCCGGCGGGCAGCCGGTCGAGTAGCCACAACAGCATGCCGGGATCGACGCCGCCGGAGCGTGTGCTCATCGGCACACCGTCCAACGGCGTGAACCCCATCGACGTGTCCACACTGGACCCGTCACGGACCGCGCAGACCGAGCAGCCGCCGCCGAGGTGCGCGAGCAGGAGGTTCACCGAGTCCGCCGGGCGGTTGAGCAGTTCCGCCGCGCGTGCTGTCGCCCAGGCGTAGGACAACCCGTGGAACCCGTACCGGCGGATGCCGTAGTCCTGTCGCCATTGCTCCGGGATCGCGTACGTCGTCGCCACATCCGGCAGGCCGGCGTGGAACGCGGTGTCCGGGCACAGCACGTGCGGTGTGTCCGGGAGTTGTTCGCACGCGACGGACAGGATGTCCAGGGTGATCGGGACGTGCGAGGGCGCCAGTTCGGCGGCTGTCCGCGCCTGCTCGACGGCGGAGTCGTCGACCACGGTGGGGGAGCGCAGGTGTGGTCCACCGTGGACGAGCCGGTGGCCGACCGCGGCGACGGGTTTGTCGAAGTCGTCGAGCAACTCGCGCAACGCCTTGGCCGCGGATTGGGCGTCCGGCTTGTCCGTGCTGGTCGTCGCGGCGAGGACTTCGTCAGTGTCGGAATCGATCACGTGCAGCCGCAAGCTGTGCGAACCGGGGTTGACGGTGAGGACGGTGGTCATGGCGTCCAACGCCATTCGGTGATCTCGGGCGGGTCGACGCTGTCGCGCCGCGCCGCCCGCAGCAGGGTGTCCCGTTGACCGATCAGCTTGGTGGCAAGCGGCTCACCGCTGCTGTGCCACGCACGCCGAAGGGCGTCCGCCGCGAGGTCGTACCGGCTCATCCCATTGGCCACCAGCAAGTCGAACGGAGTCGTCGTCGTGCCTTCCTCGTGGTACCCGTGCACGTGGAACCGCTGCGGTGTGCGGCGGCCGTGCAGAGTTTCGTGCACCGCCGACGGGTAACCGTGGAACGCCACCACGACCGGGATGTCAGTGCCGAAACAGCGGGTGAACGCGTCGCTGCCCAGTCCGTGCGGGTGCCGGTCGGGCGGCGCCAGCGACAGCAGGTCGACGATGTTGACCATCCGGATCCGCAGATCCGGCGCGTGCTGCCGGAGCAACGACACCGCAGCCAGTGCCTCGACTGTCGGCACGGTTCCCGCGGACGCCAGCACGACCTCGGGCTGGTCGTCGTCGGCGGCCCATTCCCAGACCCCGGTGCCCGCACGGCAGTGCGCCCCGGCGGCGTCGAAGTCCAGCCACTGCGGATACTCCTGCTTGCCCGCGACGACCAGGTTGATCCGGTCGGTCCCGGCGAGGCAGTGCCGCATGGTGTGCAGCAGCGTGTTCGCGTCCGGCGGCAGGTAGACCCGCGCCACCGACGCCTTCCTGGTCAGGATGTTGTTGATGAAGCCGGGACCCTGGTGGCTGTAGCCGTTGTGCTCCTGCCGCCAGCCCTCGCTGGTCAGCAGGTAGTTCAGGCTCGCGACCGGTGCGCGCCACGGCACCTCGGCCGACATCTTGAGGAACTTGGCGTACTGGTTGACCATCGAGTCCACAATGGAGGCGAACGCCTCGTAGCACGGGAACAGCCCGTGCCTGCCGGTGAGCAGATAGCCCTGCAGGAAACCCTGGCACAGGTGCTCGGAGAGCACCTCGATCACGCGACCGCCGGGGCTGACGTGCTCGGCGTACCCGTTGACCGGCCAGGTGAACTGGCGGTCGGTCACGTCGAGCACGGCACCGAGCTTGTTGGATTCCAGCTCGTCCGGGCAGACGATCCGGAAGTCCCTGCGATCCTCGGTGGTGCCGAACAGCTCCGCGAGCCAGCCCGCGAGCACCGCGTTCGCGCTCGCGTCGTCGCCGCCGGGTTCGCGGACCTCCACACGGTGCCCGGTCAACGGCGGCAACGGCAGGTCACGCCGCACAGCGCCGCCGTTGGCCTGCGGAACCCGGCCCATCCGCAGCTTCTCCGGCGGTAACACACCGAGCAGGTCGTCGCGGGGGCGGCCGTTGTCGTCGAACAGCTCCTGCGGCCGGTAGGACCGCAGCCACCTTTCCAGCACCGCGAGTTGCTCCGGGTCGTCGGCCACGTCTTCGAGCGGAACCTGGTGCGCGTGGAAAGTCCCCGCCAGCGGGGTGCCGTGCGCGTCCTGGCTCGGCAGGCCCCACCCCTTCGGCGACCGCACGACCAGCATCGGCCGGGGCGTCGCGAGCGCGAGGTCGAACGCCTCCGCCAGTTCGAGATCGGGGTCCGCGTCCCGCCGGACGTCCACAATGGTCGGTGACCAGCCCGCGCCGAGGAAGTAGGAGATCAGCTCCTCGTCGCTCATCGACCCGTAGATGGTCGGCGAGGAGATCTTGTACCCGTTCAGGTGCAGGATCGGCAGCACCCGGCCGTCGGTACGTGGGTTGAGGAACTTGTTGGCGTGCCATGCCGCCGCGGTGGCGCCCGTCTCGGCCTCGCCGTCGCCGATCACGCAGGCGACCAGCAGATCAGGGTCGTCCAGAGCGGCTCCGACCGCCGTCGGCAGCGCGTACCCCAGTTCGCCGCCCTCATGGATGACGCCGGGAACGTGCGGCGAGAGGTGGCTGGGAAACCCGCCAGGCCAGGAGAACCGCTTCACCAACTCCGTCATTCCGGCTTCGTCGAGCGACAACGACGGGTCGTGCAGCGCGTGCGTGCCTTCCATCCACAGGTTCGCGTGCACGGCCGGAGCGCCGTGGCCTGGTCCGGTCACCAGCAGCGTCCGCTGGCTCGTCCGCGTGATCATGCCGTTCAACCCGGCGTACACGTACGTGATGCCGGGACAGGTTCCCCAATGGCCGAGCAGACGCGGCTTGATGTGCTCGGGTTTCAGGGGTTCCCGCAGCAGGACGTTGTCGCGCAGGTAGATCATGCTCGCCGCGAGGTAGTCGCAGGCGCGCCGGTAGCGCTGCGTCGCCATGGTGTTGGCTGTCATGGCGGGGTCAGGTCGCGGCGTGCAGCCGGCCCTGGGCGAACTGGGTGACCACCTCGCGGCAGAAGGCGGGCAGGTCGTCCGGGTTGCGGCTGGACGTGAGGTTGCCGTCCACGACCACTTCCCTGTCCACCACCCGGCCACCAGCGTTGCGGATGTCGGTGCGGACGCTCGGCCACGAGGTGAGCGTGCGGCCGCGGACCACGTCGGCCTCGACCAGGGTCCACGGGCCGTGGCAGATCACGCCGACGGGCTTGCCCGACTCCACGAACGCCCTCACGAAGGCCACGGCATCGGCGTCCATGCGCAGTTTGTCGGGGTTGGTGGTGCCGCCGGGCAGGATGAGCGCGTCGTAGTCGTCGACGGCCGCCTCGGCGACCTTCTTGTCCACCGGGAACGTGTCCGCCTTCTCGACGTCGTGGTTCATCGCCTGGATCGAGCCGTCGTCGATGGACAGCAGCTCCGTCGTCGCGCCTGCCGCGCGTACTGCCTTGACGGGTTCGACGAGTTCGACTTGTTCGACGCCGTCCGCCGCGAGCACGGCGACCCGACGCCCTGTGAGTGCGTTGGTCATGCCTCCCGACTACCCGCGTGAGCCTGACGTAACACGGATGCGAGGTTTGACCACCCATGGAACTGTCCATCCTGCAGCTGTGATCGATGAGCTCAGGGACTATCTCGCCGCGGTCAGCGCGGAACTCGGTATCGGACTGGAATCGTGCTGCTGGGGCTCGGAGGCGCCCGCGTGGGGCTATGTGGCCCTGGACTGGCGGTTATCCGGGCGTGACGTCGCGTTGTTATGGGACGCCGCGACCGGCTGGTCGATCGCGACGGAACCGGACATGGGCCGGGACCTCGACGTGGTGGCCAGGCTGGACGGCGAGACGACGCCGCCACCCGCAGCGGTGGCCGAGTTCGTCGCCGCGCTGCGGTCCGGGTCGAGTCCCGAGGCGACCACCGCCGCATGAGTTGACCAACGCTGGGGCTGCGAACACAGGGGTGAGCCAAGACCGATGACTGACAGCACACCACGATCACGGATCAGGCACCTGATCGGCGTGATGCGTGTCGGCGACGACGAGAGCCTCGTCCTGGAGATGGCCAGGCTCACCGCCGACCGGGCCAACGGGGGCCGCGAATCACACGTGATCGTGACCGAGCTGATCTCGGCACTGGCCACGATGATGCTCACCGCGTCCGGCTCGTCCGAGGAGGACAACACCTACGGGCTTGAGCTGACCGGTGACGACGACACGCAGTTGAACATCGACGAGACAAGCCCGCCGGTGCGCGCCGCTGTGCGGGCGTTGCTCGCCAAGCTCAACACCCACGCCGACGAGGCGCGGTTCCAGGTGGAGCTCGCGTTGCGGGACACCGAGCTGAAGGCGACCATCGAGGTGCTCGCGCACGTTCTGCTGTGGACGATCGGCATGATCGACTGGTGTGACGATCACGACGTGCCGAGGCCGCGCTGGCTCGGTGACCTCGCCTCGGCACACCGAGGCGGGTCCGACAGGCCCGACTAGCGGTCGATCAGCTCGCGATCGCGTCGACCGCGGCCGGCACGGTCTCGAAGATCGGCAGGATGGTCAGCAGGCCGGTGATCTCCAGCGGTCTGGTCACTGTCTGCCGAGCGGCCACCACGGCCCATTTGAGGTTCTGGTCGGCCATCTGCTGGCGCAGGTCCACGAGCACGGCGAGGCCCGCTGACGACAGGAAGTCGACGCCGTCCATGTCCACGACGAACTTCTGCCGCTGAGCCAGCTGGTCCAGCACTGCTTTCTGGAACACCGGCGCTGTCGCGAGGTCCACGTCACCGAGCACCCGCATCAGCGGGACCCCGCGGGGGTGCGGCTGGACGTCGACGGTGAGCAACGCGCCCGGCTCGATGCTGGGACGTGGGTCTGAGGTGCTCACGGGGATCCTTCCGGTTGTGCAACACGTCAGCGCGGCTGTGTGTTCAACCGTGGTGATCCTTCAACCGTACGGAGGCCGTGACCTGGGCACAACTGGGGGAGACGAAGTGGTTAGAACTGGTCGGTTGGGGGTATCCACACGCTCTGAGGTGGGTATATCCGCAGGTCGTGCTCACGTTTGACGCAACGACGCCAGCAGCTCGCGGGCGACGACCGCGAGCTTGGTGTTGGTCTGCTGCGACTGGCCGACCAGCCGGGTGAACGCCTCTTCCGCACTGATCCCGTGCACGGCCATCAGGACTCCTTTGGCCTGCTCGATCTCGGCGCGGGACGCCATCGCGATCCGCATGTTGTCGGCCAGGTCCCGCATCTTCGTGTAGCGCTGCGCGTTGTTGATGGTGATCGTGGCGGTCGTGGCGACCAGCCGCAGCAACGCCTCGTCCAACCGGTCGAACGAGTCGAGGCGGAAGCCGTAGACGTTCAGCGCCCCGATCAGATCCGTGTCGCCCGTGCCCGCCAACGCCAGCGGAGCGGACAGGTAGGCGAGCACGCCGAACTCGGCCGCGTCCGCGGCGAACCGCGGCCACCGCTCGAACGCCTCGGCACCGGCCACCAGAACGGGTTCCCGCTGCCGTGCTGCCTCGAGGCAGGGGCCGTCACCGGCCGCGTACTGGTTGTCGTCCACTGTGACCGCCCACTCGTGCGTCGACGCCACGGTCCGCGGTCCGGCTCCGGAAAGGGCGGTCACGCTCACCGCGTCGGCACCGCCGACCACCTTCAGCGCTGTCTCGACCAGGCGTTGCAAGGCCGTCTCGAGCGGCTCCTCGGCGGCCAGCGCGGGCAACAGCAGTTCCACGTCCTCCAGCGCGTCGGTGGCTTCCGCGACTCTGCCGGGTGCTGACACATCTCTACCGCTCACGCCGACTATTTATACTCGCGCTTTGCGCCTGCGCCGCGCCACCTCGTCGCGCTGCAGCCACCACTCGGCGATCAGCAGCGGGATCACCCAGCCCAGCCACGTCGTCGCCCCGGAGAGCGAATACGTGAACAGCTTCTCGCTGCCCATGAACGTGGTGTCGAACTGCGGCCCGAGCCAGACCGCGAGCACGGCGGCCCAGATCCGGTTGGTGATGATCGACATGGTCAGCGCGAAGCTGCGGATCATCCACTTGCGGTGATCGACGAACAGCCGTTCCCGCGCTGTGCGGTAACCCTTGTAGGTGAACAACAGCCACAGCGGGGCCATCACCAGGCCACTGGACAACGCGGCCGGGCCGAACGGCGTGATGGCACCGATCGCGAGCGCGGTCACACCGGCGGGCAGCACGCCCGCGAACACGTAGACCCGCCCGGCGAGCCGGTGGATGTGCCGGTAGCGGGCGCGCAACCACGGCCACACCTGCAGCACGCAGGTGAGCATGGCGATGGACGCGAAGATCACGTGGATCACCAGCAGCGGGTAGTGCCAGGCGAACTCCGGCTGCTGTACCTGGGACTGGGCGCGGTCGAAGGTCAGGTACCTCGGCAGCGAGAACGCGATGAACGCCACCGCGACGAAGCCCAGTGGCACGATCCAGGGCTTGCGCCACCACTTGCGGCCGGGCGTCGGGCTGGGACTGATGGTCTCGTCGAGCACGTTTGTCATGGCTTCCCTCCAGGTCATGAGGGTGACGCCGCTCGCTTACCGTCCACTCACCGAACGCTGACGGTCCCCTGGCGATCTCGCTGACGGCGTGCGCCGACCACGTCCAGTGCCTCGGCCTGCGTCATCCGTGTGCCGCGGCCGAACGCGTCGTCGAACGCCTCAGCGCCTGCCAACGCGCGGACGTCGGCGATCAGCGCGGCGATCTCCGGGTCACCGGCGAACGGCATGCCCTTGAGCGCGACGCCCGCACCCAGCAGCAACGCGGCCAGCCAGCCGTCGCCGTCGCGCAGCGCCAGCCCCGCGAACCCGGCAGCCGCCCTGGCCACGAACGGCAGCGACCGGCAGGCGATGGCGGCCCTGATCGCGTCGTCGTAGTGCCGCCTTGCCGCCGGGACGTCGTCCCGCAGCTCCGCCAGCCGCGCCAGCGCGATCAGCGCACGGGCCCGGTACTCGTGCAGACCGAACGGGCCGGTCGTGCATTTGCTCAGCGCGAGCTCCTGGAGGCGGCGCGCGGTGGTGAGATCGCCTTCGAACCGCGCGATCTCCCCCAGCCCGCTGTACGCCAACGCCAGGTTCTCGAGCGTGCCGTTGCGCCGGGCCAGTGTCAGCGCCCGCTCGTAGTCGGCCCGCGCCAGATCCAGGTCACCGCCGCGCGCCAGGTGTTCCGCGCGACTGCACAACAACGACACCTCGTCGTCGATCGACCCGAGCTGGCCGACCAGGTCCATGGCCTCGGTCAGCACCTCGACGAACGCCTGCCCGTCGCCCCGGCTGTCGGCCACGTTCGCCAGGGCGTCCAACGCCAGCACCATGCCGAACCGGTCGCCGAGCTCCCGGAACTCGGCCAGCGCCTGGCGCGTCTTGGCCTCCGCGTGGTCGACCTCGCCGTCGACGAAGTGCAGTATCGCGGCACCGAGCCGGGTGAACGCCTCCGCCCAGAGGTCGTCGTCCAGCAGGGGCCTCGCCGGCGCGCCCTTCGGCGGCCCGGTCGCCGCCGCCCACAGGAACGCGCTGTGCGCCCGCCGGAGCGCGCCACGCGGCGACGTCATGAACTCCTCGGCGTGCTTGAGGTGGTCCTGCCACTCGGCCGCGTCGAGCCTGCCCCACGCCGCCTGCAGCACGCACAGCACGTATTCCTCGTCGAGGTCCGCGGGCGGGTGCGTGCCGATCACGGCGAGCAGGTCCACGGCCAGCGGCGCGGCGAGGCCGCGTAGCCCCCGCAGGTACCAGTACAACGAGAACGCGCCGAACATGCGCAGGGCCAGCGTCGTGTCGTTGGCGACGGCCCAGCGCAGCGCGGCGTGGAGGTTGCCGCGGTCGGCGTCCAGCCGGTCGAGCCATTCCAGTTGCTCGCCGCGGCGCAGGTGCGGGTTGGCCTGCTCGGCCAGGTCGTGGAAGTACCGGGCGTGCGCGGCTGCCAGGGGCTCGGTGAGGTGCTCGGCGCAGAACGCGTGGATCGTGTCCAGCATCCGGTAGCGGCCGCCCGCGTTCTCCACCAACGACTTGTCCACCAGGCCGGCCAGGAGGTCCGCGGTGCCGGGGACCTGGCAGACCCGTTCGGCGGCGGCCAGCGTCGCACCGCCGGTGAACACCGTGAGCCGCGCGGCCAGCAGTCGCTCCGCCGGGTCCAGCAGATCCCAGCTCCACTCCACGGCCGCCCGCAGCGTGCGGTGCCTCGGCGCGGCCGTGCGCTCTCCCCGTGACAGCAACGCGAACCGGTCGTCCAGGCGGGCGGCGATCTCGGTGATCTCCAGCGCGCGCAGCCGGGCCGCGGCCAGTTCGATCGCCAGCGGGATACCGTCCAGCGCGGCGCAGATCCGCCGTACCGTGTCGGCGTTCTGGTCCGTGACGTGGAAACCGGGGGAGATCGCCACCGCGCGTTCGGCGAACAGCTGCATGGCCGCCTGGTCCGGCAGTGACGGCAGCGGGCACAGGTGTTCGCCGGTGATGGCGAGCGCTTCCCTGCTGGTGGCGAGTACGCGCGCGTCCGGGCAGGCACCGAGCAGCCGGTGGACGAACGCGGCCGCGTCGGCGATCACGTGCTCGCAGTTGTCCATGATCAGCAGCACGTGCCGGTCCGCGAGCGCCGCGATCACGCGGTTCACCGGGTCCTGGCCCGCCGCGGTCAGCAGGCCCGTGTCGCGTGCGCCCAACGCGGTCAGCACCGCCTGGGGGATGTCGGCGCCGTGTGTCAACGCCGCGAGGTCGATGAAGCACGTTTCCCCGGCCTGGTGGGCGGCGACCTCGATGGCCAGCCGGGTCTTGCCCGCGCCGCCGGGGCCGGTGACCGTGACCAGCCTCGTGCCGGTGAACAGCTCGGCGATCCGGTCGAGTTCCGCTGTCCGGCCGACGAAACTGGTCAACTGGGCCGGAATGGTCGAGCCCGGCCGTTGTTCGCCCTTGAGCACCGCCAAGTGGATGCCCGCCAGTTCGGCGGACGGGTCCGCGCCCAGCTCGTCGGCCAGTGTGCGCCGCGTGTTGTCGAACTCGGCGAGCGCTTCGGCCGGGCGGCCCGCGGCTCGCAGCGCCAACATGAGCTGGCCGCGTGGGCGTTCACGCAACGGGTGCCGCTCGATGTGGGCCCGCAGTTCGGGGATCACAGCCGAGTGCTGTCCCAGCGCGAGCCGGGCTTCGAACAGGTCCTCGGTGGCGGCGTGCTTCAGCTCGGCCAGCCGCGCCGCGACCGCGTCGCCCACCGCGACCACCGGCCCGCGCCACAACGCCAGCGCTTCGCCGAGCACGCTGGCGGCCGTCGCCGGGTCGCCCTGGGCCAGCGCTCGTGCGCCGTCTTCGGCCAGGCGCTCGAACTGGTGCACGTCAACGGTTTCCCTGTCGACGGCGATCCGGTACCCGGCGGGGTGGAACTCGATCAGCCCGTCCGGCAGGGTCCGGCGCAGCCGCGAGACCTGGGACTGCAACGCGGCTGTCGCGCCGTTCGGCGGCTGGTCGCCGTACAGGCCGTCCAGCAACCGCTCGACGGGCACGACCCGCCCGGCGTCGAGCAGCAGCATGGCGAGCAGGGCACGTTGCCTCGGCCCGCCGACGGGCAGGGATTCCCCCTGGGCCGAGCGGATTTCGACGCCGCCGAGGATGCCGAACCGCATCAGTCGCCCCGATCCAGCGCCTCGATGGTCGACATGTGCCGCTCACCCCACGCGCCGAGCGGCGTCATCGCCGTGATCAGCGACTCGCCGAGTCCGGTGAGCGTGTACTCGACCTTCGGCGGAACCTGGTGGTACAGCTCGCGATGCACGAGCCCGCACGCCTGGAGTTCCTTCAGCTGCAGGATGAGCACGCGCTCGGAGATGCCGTCGACCCGGCGGCGCAGCTCACCGAACCGCAGCGCGCCGTCCGTCAGCTCCCACAGGATCAGCGCCTTCCACTTGCCGCCCATCACGTCCAGCGCGGCATCCAGCCCGCACGTGTACGTGCGCCTCTTCAGCACCGGACCCCCTTACAAAAATGTCAGTACCCAACAAAATTGTAGGTACTTGAGAGAATGTCTGTAAAGGTGGAGATTCACGGCATGGATCAACACACACCGGTGACGGTGATCGGCCTCGGCTCAATGGGAAGGGCGCTGGCGGAGGCGTACATCAAAGCAGGACACCCCACAACGGTGTGGAATCGCACGGCGGGCAAAGTCCCCGGGCTGCGCGACCACGAGGCCGCCGACGTTTCCTCGGCCGTCGCGGCCGGCCCGCTGGTCATCGCCTGCCTGACCACCTATGACGCCACGATGTCCGCCCTCGCCCCCGCGGACCTGGCGGGCCGTACGCTGGTCACCCTGAACTCCGGCGACCCGGCCGGTGCGCGGGAAATGGCTGCCTGGGCGGCGGAGCGAGGAGCGGCTTTCCTGGACGGCGCGGTGAAGAATGTGCCCGCCGCGGTGGGAGCACCGGACACACTGCTGTACTACAGCGGTTCCCGAGCCGTGTACGACCAGTATTTCCCGGTTCTGCGAGTACTGGGCGGCGACACGGTCTATCTCGGGCCGGAACCGGACCTCGCCGCCTTGTACGAATACGCGGTCGGCGGGACGCTGTTGCCCGCACTGCTCGGTTTCTTCCAGGGCGCTGCCGTGGTCACCGCGCGCGGGTTGCCCGCCGCGAGCATGGTGCGGTTCACGGTGAAGTGGCTGGAGATGATCGCGTCGGTGCTGCCGAGCCTCGCGGAGGAGATCGACTCGGGCCGGTACGGCGACCCGGCGTCCGCGGTCGGCCTGTTCGAGGCGGGAATCGACCACGACGCGTCCGTGGCGGCGGAGTTCGGCCTGGACACCTCCTGGCAGGAGGGGATGCACGAGGTGCTGCGGCGCGCGGTGGCGGCCGGGTACAAGGACGACAGCGTGTCGTCGTTGATCGAGGTGATCCGCAGGCCGCCGGTGTCGATCTGACGGATCCTCGTTCGTGTAGGAGGTGCCAAGAGCCGACTTCGACGAACGAGGTGTCCTGATGTCCGAACCGAAGGTCCTGCTGAGTGGTCTGGGAATCCCCGAGTCGGGCCGGTGGCGTGACGGGAGGCTGTGGTTCTGCGACTGGATCGCGCAACGGATCGTGGCCGTGGACCCGACCGGGGCGACGGAAGTCGTCCCGGCTCCGGTGGACCGCCTGATGGGCTGGTCCATCGACTGGCTGCCGGACGGCACGCTGCTCACGACAGGGGACAAACTCCGCCGCGTCGAGCCGGACGGGTCGACGGCGGTGATGACCGACCAGGGCGCCAACGAGATCGTCGTGCACAGCGGCAGCGGCGCCATCTACCTGAACGGCGCGGACTTCGACTTCGCCGGTGGCGAGGCACCCCGGCCCGGGTGGATCAGGCTGGTCCGGCCGGACGGGGAGATCCGCCAGGTCGCCGACGACATCCAGTTCCCCAACGGCATGGTCATCACACCCGACGGCAGGACGCTGATCATCGCCGAGTCGTTCGCCGGACGGCTGACCGCGTTCGACATCGACCCGGACGGCGGCCTGTCGAACCGGAGGGTCTTCGCCGACGGCCTGGGCCCCGACGGGATATGCCTGGACGGGGCAGGCGCGGTCTGGACGTCGACGGGTGCCAACGAGGTGGTCCGAGTGGCGGAAGGAGGCGAAGTCCTCGACCGGGTGACGCTCGACGAGGACCGTGCCCCGTTCGCCATGGCGATCGGCGGCGGAAACCTGTTCATCCTGACCGCGGAATGGCGGATGGCCGAAGGCGTCGCGGAGAACCTGGACCGGCTGACGAACGGCCCGCGAACAGGAAAGGTCCTGGTCCTGCCGATCGAATGACTCGAACGGGTGTTCGACGAGGGTGTAGGCTGACGGGTGTGCAGGGATCACTGTTCGACATGGCGGACACCGTCAGCCTCCGCCCGCTGACCGGCCTGCGGAGGACCCCGCTGGCGCACGGAGCATGGGTCGATCTCCTGCCAGGCTGGCTCAGCGGAGCGGACGAGCTCTACGAGGACCTGGCGCGGGACGTGCCTTGGTACGCGGAGAAACGCCAGATGTACGACCGAGTGGTGGCGGTCCCCAGACTGCTGTGCTTCTACCGGGAGACCGACGCCTTACCGCACCCGGTGCTGAACGAGGCTCGTGCCGCGCTGACTTCGCACTACGAGCCGGAACTGCGAGAGCCGTTCCGTACGGCGGGCCTGTGCTACTACCGCGATGCCAACGACAGCGTCGCTTGGCACGGTGATCGCATCGGTCGGGGCGCCACAGAGGACACGATGGTCGCGATCCTTTCCGTCGGCGCTGCCCGGGGTCTGTGGCTGCGGCCTCGTGGGGGTGGCGAGACTCTGCGATTCTCGGTGGGGCATGGGGATCTGCTGGTGATGGGTGGATCCTGTCAGCGGACGTGGGAGCATGCCGTGCCCAAGAGCAGTCGCGTTGTCGGGCCTCGGATCAGCGTTCAGTTCCGGCCCGCCGGGGTTCGGTAGCTGCTTGGCAACCAATGTGGCATTCGGTGCGAAAAACGCAACAAAGGCCACATTGGTTGCAACCCAACTCAGGTGGGACGGACAACCAGAACCGGACAAGGAGAAAGGTGCAGAGCGGTCCGGGTGACAGGAGAAAGCCGACCGGGATGACTACCCGGCCCCATCACCAGCAAATCGCTCCGCGCACACGTCTCCACGGCCTCATGAGGCCGACTCCTGACCAGGTGCAAACTGGGCGTGAGCGTAGGGGACACCTTCGTCACCAACCGCCGAGCCCAATCCAGGACCTCGTTCGGCTGGCCGTCCGCGGCCACCGCCCGCGGCCCGGGAAGCGGCCAAGCGTGCACGATCCGCAGGCCGTCCCGGTATCGCGTCGCGATTTCCGTTGCCCGCCGGATGATTGACTCATCGTGGCGTCCGCCGACCGCCGCTGTCACCCATCCGTGTTCTGCTCTGACTGCTCGTGGCTCTCCGCGCACGACCACGGTGTCGCATCGGCTTCCGGTCACCACCGGCAGCACCAGGTGCCCGATTCCCAGATTGTGGTGGCTGTGCCCGTGGTGCCCCAACACCAGCAGGTCCGTGTCCGCGCTCGCGGTCAGCAGGGTGTGCTCCGGGGTTTCCTCCGAGGTCGTCACCGAGGCGTGCAGCCACCGGTAGACGTCCAGTCGTTTGGCTATCGCCTGGTCGTCGCTGGTCTTCGCCGAATAGACCTTCAACCCCGCGTTCACCAGCCATGCGTGTCGCAGCGCCCACTCCAGCGCCGCGTCACCCCAAGTGGAGCCGTCTGTTCCGATCGTGACACGGGGCCGGTGCCGCACGGGCGACGACTGCTGCGCCGGAACGGCCACCGCGCGCCTTGTGGCCGAGGTAGCTGTCAAGAGAGCCTCCCGAACATGGCCACCGAACGGTGGCCGGAACTGCCGCGATCCACGGTAGCCCTGTCGCAATGACAGCGATAGGCCCAGATGCGTTTCTCCTCGGCGTGTCACCGTCCACCATGGACTTTACCGGTGGCTTTCGCCCGCCGTTTAGACCCCCGCGCCGTGGCAACCCGATAGGGGGACGACCCTTGGAGGTGCCATGTACCGGAGCCGTCCAGCTGGCGCACCGGCGCGGATCGGGATCGCGGACGTCGAGCGGGTCGAGCAGGCCGTGCGGGATCTGCGAGCGTTGGACTACCAGTACGGCGGCGGCAGCTGTCACGGCACCGTGCTGTCGAAACTGCCCAACACGCGAGCCATGCTCGCCGGCACAGTCCCCGTGCGGCTGACACGCAGGCTCGACGCGGCGGTCGCGGACATGCACAACGTGGCCGGTTGGACGTTGTTCGACAACGGCGACGCCACGGCGGCGCTGCACCACTTCACCGCCGCGCTGGACCTCGCCACCCGGGCCGGGGACAAGGCGATGATCGCCAACATCCGTTACCGGATGGGCCGGGTGCACCTGCACTACAACGCCGCAGGACGCGCGCTCGCGGAGTTCGACCGGGGCCGGGCCGCCGCGATGGCGTCCAACTGCACGATCGCGGCCGCCATCCTGGCGGCCAACCAGGCATGGGCCTACGCCAGACTCGGGCGGGCCGAGGAGGCGATCGAGGGGCTGGCGACCTCCCGCACCGAGTTCGAGGCCGCGAACGGGTTCCACGTCCCCGGCTGGGCGGCGTTCTTCACCGAGACCGACGTGGTCGCCATGATCGGGTCCGTCCACATCGATCTCGCCCGGTTCGTCGATCACCGCTACGCCAAGCACGCCGTGCCCGCGCTCGAAGCCGCTGTCGGCTCATACGGTGACGGGATGGCGCGCAGCCGCACGTTCTGCCTGATCTCCCTGGCGATCGGCCGGCTGCTGCTGCACGACGTCGACAGAGCGGTGGACGTCGGCCGCGAGGCCCTGCGGCACAGCCGGTCGATCAAGTCCGTGCGAGTGCGGGATCGCCTGCGCCCCTTGGAGAACGAGGCCCGGCGGTGGGGCGGCGCGGACGAGTTGACCGAGGGCATCCGGATGATGCTCCCGGCAGCCTCATAGCAGTCGACCGCGCGTGTCTCCCCAGATCGACAACGGATCCACATAGGGCCGCAGCGCGTCCACGAGTTCGCCGTCGCCGTGGCCGTTGAGTTCGTCGGACGCGATCCGCCGGGCGACGCCCGCGAGGAAGTCGGCGATCTGCACACGGGCGTCGTCGCGGGAATCCACGAACCGCAGCCCGGCCAGCCGGGCACCCAGGATCCGCCGCAACTGCGCGATCCGGTCGTCGGTCAACAGGTTCTGCCGGTCGTGCACGACGCTGACCGGCTCGCCGCCGCCCCACCTGTCCACCGCGCGCACAATGGCCGGGATGAGCAGATCCAGTTGATCCCGGTGCCCGGCGCGAAGTACATCGGTGTAAGTACGCAGCACCGAACGGTCGGCGTGGTAGATCGACAGCACCTCTTCGCCCGGTGTCAGCAACTCGACGATCTTGCCCGCGACGAAGAACGCCTTCTCGGTCAGGTGCACCGCGGCGTGCCCGAGCATCGGACCGGCCGGGCCGAGCAGCCACAGCAGCACCGCGCGGTGTTTTTCCCGCAGCAGGTGATTGGCTTTGTACTCGAGTGCCGGTGAACGAATTCGCGCCCGCAGTTCGAGAACGCACGCCTCAGCCGCCTCGGTCGGGAGCAACACGCTCGCGTGGGCGAACACGTCAGTTATCCCGTCGATGAGATTGCTGCCTTCCGAGCCGGACTCATCGCAGGCGACCTCTGGGGATAACCCGTTCGTGCGCATTGTGGTTCACACTAGATGCGGGACGCCTGAGCCGGGCTACGATTCCGCCGTTACCCGGTGTGATCGGAGGATGCCGTGCGCCGCCTGGCCGTCCTGATGATCACCCTGGTGCTGATGGCACTCCCCGGAACGGCTGACCAGCAAAGACACGTGCTGTACGACGGTGGCAGCAGTTACCCCCGAGTCATCCGCCTGGACAACGGCCGGATCCTGGCCAGTGTCACCACCAATGACGGCGCACAGGGCGTGGGCGTCATCATGGCGAGCGACGACGGCGGGCATTCGTTCACGCAGATCGCCGCCATTCGGGATCCCGCCGCCGCGGCAGGCCGTGGGATCTGCTGCTCGACCCTGTTCGAGATGCCGTCGCCGCTCGGCTCGTTGGCCAAGGGAACCGTGCTGTGGGCCAACACCGCCGAGTACGCCGCGCCGCGGGAGACCAAGCGGGCCAAGCAGCGGCTGTGGGCCAGCGCCGACCGTGGCCGCACCTGGCGGTTCCTCTCCGACATCGCGGTCGCGCCCAACGAGCACAACACGTGGGAACCCAGCCTGTCGGTGGCTGGGGACGGCGCACTCGTCGCGTTCTTCTCCGACGAGACCGACAAGGTCAACCACGACCAGAAACTGGTCCAGGTCAGGTCGGTCGACGGGGTCACCTGGACGCACTACAAGGAGACCGTGGTCAGCGACGAGTGGAACGTCCGCCCCGGCATGATCAACACGATCCGGCTGCCCGACGGCACGTACTTCATGACCTACGAGGTCTGCAACAACGACAAGCTCCACCTGTGCAGCGCGTACTTCCGCCGCTCGTCCGACGGCTGGGACTACGGCGATCCCCGCGACCTCGGCACGCTGGTGAAGACGGCCGACGGCAAACAGGGACGGCACACCCCGGTGCCCGCGTGGAGTCCCGGCCCCGGCCCGAGGGGCACGGTCCTGCTGATCACCGAGATGCTGGTGCACAACGGCGGCGCGCTCGCCGAGGGCAACGGAGGCACGATCCTGGCCAACGACAACGCCGGTGCGGGGCCCTGGTACGAGATCCCGGCGCCGATCCACGTCGCGGGCGTCGACAACGAGGGCTGCCGCAACTTCAGTCCCGGACTGCTGCCGTCCACCGACGGCAAGTCGGTGCTGGAGGTGACCACCGACTACGACCGGGGGGTGTGCAAGACCTATTACGCCACCGGACCGCTCGACCCCTGATCAAGGCACCTGTTCGAAGGAATTTTGAACCCGGCGCCACCCGGTTACGTGTGAGGAGCGAGTTGGGCTCCTGACACGAGTTGGATCACCGGGGAGGCGGACACACGATGGCGCAGCGACTGAACGCGGCCGCACGGGACGCGGCGGCCAGCCGGGTCACGCTCATCACGACCGGCGTCGTCTCGCTCAGCCTCGCCGGGACGATCGGCCTCGGCTACGGCATCGCCGACATGGTCAAGGCCGAGAAGGCGAAGGCGCAACAGGCGGCGGAGGCCCCGGATCCGCAGCAGGACACCGGATCGCAGCAGGGCACGGTCCCCCAAGGGCAGGTGCCGCCGAAGCAGACCGGCCAGCCGTCGTACCCGGGAACCCAGGGCAAGCAGACACCCAAACCGAAGCCGAAGCCGACCACCAAACCACCGGTCACGTCGTCAGGTGGGTCATGACCCCCTTTGTGTCAACCCCCAGGCCCAACCGGTACGCACCGAACTGAACGGCGCCAGCCCAAGGTGACCAAGCGTCGAAATCTCGGAGAGGCGGAACTGCCATGACCACCGCCATGATCAGCGGGGTGCGGTTCGACGCCATCGGCACCACCGCGCACGTGCTGGTCACCAGACCGGACACGCTGCCGGTCGCGGAAACGATGTCGCGCTGGGTGCTCGACGAACTCGACCTGGCGTGCAGCCGGTTTCGCGCCGACTCGGCGTTGAGCCTGTTGAACCGCACGGGGTCGGCGACGCATCCGCTGCTGGCCCAGGCGGTCGGCGTGGCGCTGCGCGCGGCCGAGGACACCGGCGGGCTCGTCGATCCCGCGCTGGGGTCGTACATGATCACTCTCGGCTACGACCGCACTTTCGCCGAGGTCCCGAGACGCGGACCGACCACTGTGGACATCGACGCGCCGCCCGCCCGGCAGGTGTGGCGGGACATCACGGTCACCGGCGACACTGTGACTGTCCCTCGCGGAGTCAAAGTGGACCTCGGGGCCACCGCGAAGGCGTGGGCCGCCGACGTCGCCGCCCGGCGGATCGCCGGTGAGACCGGTGCCGGTGTGCTGGTGAACCTCGGCGGCGACGTCGCGGTCGCCGGTGCAGCGCCGGACGGCGGCTGGAGCGTGCGGGTCACCGCCGACCACGCCAGCGACCAAGGCGGCCAGGTGGTGGCGATCGACTCCGGCGGCCTGGCCACGTCGAGCGTGAGCGTGCGCTCCTGGCAGCGGGGTGACCGGCGGCTGCACCACGTCCTCGACCCGGCGACCGGATTTCCGGCCGCCCGGTTCTGGCAGTACGCAAGCGTTTCCGCGGCCTCGTGCGTCGCGGCCAACACTGCATCGACCGCCGCGCTCGTGCTCGGCGACCGCGCACCGAACTGGCTTGCCGCGCGCAGGCTCCCCGCGCGCCTCGTGGCGACGGGTGGTGCCGTCACCACTGTGGCCGAATGGCCTGAGGAGGAGTGATGACGTTCCTTGGCGAGAGCACCTACTGGTACCTGGCGAGGGGGAGCGGGATCGTCTCGCTCGTGCTGTTCACCGTCGCGGTCTCGCTCGGACTGCTGACGGCCGGGCGCGTGAGCTCGCGGCAGTGGCCCCGGTTCGTGACCGAGTCGTTGCACCGCAACATCTCCATGGCCTCGCTGATCTTCCTGGCCATCCACGTCGGCTCGGTTGTGCTCGACACCTACGTGTCCATCGGCCTCGTCGAGGTGTTCGTGCCGTTCATCGGCGGCTACTCGCCGCTCTACCTCGGGCTCGGCGCGATCGCACTCGACCTGATCCTGGTCCTGGTGCTGACCGGTGTCCTGCGCACGAGGATGCCGTACCGCGTCTGGCGGTTCATCCACTGGGCGGCGTACGTCAGCTGGCCGGTGGCCGTCGTGCACACCATCGGGATCGGCACGGATCAACTCTGGGCGTTGATCACCATCGGTGCCAGCGTCGCGGTGGTGCTCGGGTGCGGCAGCTTGCGCGTCGTGTCGGTACGGCGGCGATCGCTGTGAGCGCACCCCAACAACGGTACGACGGACGGCCACGCCTGCTGAGCAGACAGGCCGCGTCCATCGCCGAACACATGCGTGCTGTCGGACCGCTGCCCAAGAGTGTCGTGCCGCAGCTGATCGACCTGGTCACCGCGTCCGGCCTGCGCGGCCGCGGCGGCGGGTGGTTTCCCAGCGGGCGCAAGATGGCGTCCGTCTTCGGCCGGGACAACCGGTACGTCGTGGTGAACGGGATGGAGGGCGAACCGGCCTCCGGCAAGGACAAGTTGCTGCTGCGCCTGGCTCCGCACCTGGTGCTCGACGGCGCGGAACTCGCCGCGCTCGCCGTCGGCGCCGACCGGATCACGGTCGCCGTCCACCGCGGCACCGGGCTCGCCGGTCACGTGCTGAGCGCGATCGCCGACCGGGTCGCGGCCGGGTGGGGTGAGGTCGAGATCGACGTGTCCGAGCCGCCGAGCCGGTACGTCTCCAGCGAGTCGACCGCCGTAGCCGGTTTCGTCGGCGGCGGTGAGGCGCGGCCGAAGGCGGACTCGGCCAGGGTGTCCGGGGTCGACGGGCGGCCGACCCTCGTATCCAATGTGGAAACGTTTGCGCACATCGCGTTGATCGCCCGCTACGGCCCGAACTGGTTCCGCCAGGCCGGAACCGCGGACGCGCCCGGCACCGCCCTGTTCACCGTCAGCGGCGCGGTGCGCAACCCGGGCGTGTACGAACTGCCGGTGGGTGTCAGCGGCGAGACGATCCTGCGGGTGGCCAACGGGTGCCGTGAACCGATCTCCGCGCTGCTGGTCGGTGGTTACGGCGGCGCGTGGATCCCGCCGACCCAGCTGCACCGCCCGTTCTCCCCGGAGGGCCTGGCGCCACTGGGTGCCTCGCTCGGCGCGGGGATCGTGGTGGCGCTGCCCGCGCGGACGTGCGGGCTGTTCGAGACTGTCCGGGTCGCCTCGTGGATGGCGGCGCAGACAGCCAACCAGTGCGGCCCGTGTTTCAAGGGCTTGCCCGCGATCGCCGACGACTTCGCGATGATCGCCCGTGACTGTTCCCGCGCGGCCTACGAGCGGCTGCGCTTCCGGCTCGGTGTGGTCAACGGCAGGGGAGCGTGCGCGCATCCCGACGGCGTGGTGAAGTTCGTCGACTCGGCGCTGAAGACGTTCGCGCTGGACATCCGACGGCACCTGTCCGGCCAGCCGTGCCCCGGCGGCCCCCGTGTCCTGCCCATTCCCGAGTTGCCAGCGGAAAGCGAGGACTGGCGATGACCGAGCAGCTGAAAGTCGACATGATCGCCTGTGACGGCCACGGCGTGTGCGCCGAACTGGTGCCCGAGCTGATCGGCCTGGACGAGTGGGGCTATCCCGTGCTCGCCAACGCCCCGGTGCCGCGGGAACTGCGCAAGCACGCGCGCAAAGCGGTCACGCTGTGCCCCAAACTCGCCCTGAGCCTGAGCAACCGCTAAGAGTTGCTAACAAGCTAATCACTTGCGGTGCCTGAAGGCTCATGATCGTGAGCCGAGTCCAGTCGATCGCACCCGGCCAGGATCAAGCACCACGTGATCGCCGAGCCGACACCCACGAGGCGTTCCTCGGCTACCGACACGTCAAAATCTTCTGTCAGGGACTCTCGGCCAGCAAACAACGGGCTGGTACGTAACCAACACAGTGCACCCAGCGCCGGAAACCGAACCCCGGGCTGGAAACCGCACTCCAACGCAACCAACAGCGCAAAGCAATCAGACATTATCCGTTAAACCCAGCCCCGGCGACAAGCAGGCCACAAGTAGGCAGACCGTAACTCAACCGTGGCCACCGCTGGAAAGCAGGCAGCTAAAACGGCGGAACGTCATACCCAACGGGCGTGGTAAGCACAGTCCTACGGCCTGGAGTGGTAAAAGCCAGCACCCCGGGCATCACCTGATCCATCCGCCAGGTAGTGCGCTGCCGCATCAAGTTGTGGCGCTTACACAACATCGCGACATTCCCCACCCCGGTCACGCCACCCTCGGCGTAGGGGACCGAATGATCGACCTCGCACCGCTGTGCCACCACCGCGCACCCAGGCTGCCGACACACCCGGTCGCGGGCCTGGACGAACCGGGTCAACCCGGGTGAGGCGAACCGTCGCCGAGACACTTCCAGCACCTGCCCGGTGGGGTCGGTGATCACCCGCCGCCAGGTCGCGTTCCGCGCCAACTCCCGCGCGTACTCAGCGGTGATCGGCCCGACCCCACTGATCTCTCCGGGTTCCTGGTTCAATCCCATCAACGTGGTCATCGGCACGACCACGTTCACACTCACCGGCGGCCGGTCGACCTGTTTGCCGCCGATCAAGTCCATGAACACATCCGCCCGCGCCGTCGCGAGATTCCGGCCTGCGCCTGTGGCGTGTCCGGCGAGCAGGTTAATGTGCTGATACGCCAACTCCGCCTCATGCGGCTGCAAATGGACAGTAAGACTCGAGGTCCCGTCGGCCCGATGCCACCGGGTCACATCCCGCTGGGCTTTCACCGCCAACCGACGCTGTTCGGCACCCTGCGGATCCGCCCGGATGACTTCGCGCCGCAGGACGTGCTTGAACCGGGTCAGGTTCTCTTGCTTCCCGCCCGCCAACACCCGCTTCTCCACCTGTGCGGCCTGGTCGTCGTCCAATTCGGCGGTGTACTCCCGCACGGCCTTGGCTCGCATGACGTCGATCTCGCCCGCCGTCAGCGCTGACACCGTCCCGGGCAGACGAGTCACCAACTCCTGGGCCTCGTGCAAATGTTTGGCGGTGGTGTGGGGGCTGACCGCCAGTTCCACCGCGATCTCTTCTGCCGCGCCGTCGCCGATGGTGATTCCGCTGCGTTGTGGCGGGGTCAGTTCCGCGAACCGGGCGTACGCTTGCACGATTTCGCCGTCGATCTGGTTACGTCGCCGGTGACGATCCACCAAAAAGTCGAGAACTTGATCCCGTGTCATGTCGGTGAGCGGGATGTGTGGTGGTTGACCCACTGGACGGAATGGAACAGCGAGCTGTTCGGGCATAGGTCCAGTTTATCGGAAACAGTGCTTTTTTTCCAGCGGTGGCCACGGTTGAGTTACGGTCTGCCTACTTGTGGCCTGCTTGTCGCTGGGGCTGGGTTTAACGGATAATGTCTGATTGCTTTAGCGCTGTTGGTTGCGTTGGAGTGCGGTTTCCGGCCGGGGGTTCGGTTTCCGGCGCTGGGTGCACTGTGTTGGTTACGTACCAGCCCGTTGTGTGCTGGCCGAGAGTCC
>NZ_MTQO01000027.1 GCF_001984155.1 Actinosynnema sp. ALI-1.44 | reverse complement strand
CAAAACCCTGAACTGGCTGACCCCCCAAGAGAAACTCAACATGCTACTGTCCACATAAGAACATGTTGCGACGACCGCATGAATCCACCCCACATTGGTTGCCAACACCGGCAGCTAGACGACGCCGAGGATCCGGTAGAGCTGGATCTGGCCGTACACGACGAAGTCGCCGCCCGTGCCGCGGGCCAGCCGCACCGGCCGGAACCCGGTCGCCGTGGAGAACGACAGCATGAGCACCCCCTGCTCCAGGGTCTCCACCGTGACCCGGTACGCCCCTTCGGCGAAATACCCGCGCACGACCTTGGCCAGAGCGTCTTCGAGTTGGTCCGCGGGGATCACGTGCATGCCCGCACATCCCCAGAACTCACGCACGAGGTCGTAGTCCCGCTGTCGCGCGGCGTCGGGGAGCGTCGGCAGTTTCCTGGCTTCCTCGACAGCCTTGGCCACGTCGGCGGGACGTACCCGCGACGCGCCGACTTGCTCCGCGAGTTGGGCGTAGGCGTGCTGGGCGTCGTTGTTCAGGTCGTCGTTGACCATGAACCCGCATTTCCTGCAGAACACCTGGGTCCGGTAGTGGCTGCACGAGACGCTGCGTTCGTCGTCGAGCAGGTGGATCGCCGAGAAGGAGTGCTTCTCCTTCACCAACCGCGATGAGCCGCAGTTCGGGCAGGCTCCTGCCGGGCCTGTGGTGCGTCGCCGGAAGAACCGCATCGCGATCGAAATCCCCGTTCTGGCAATGGCACGACGGCCTCGCCCAGGCTGGACGAGGCCGTCGTGCCGTCAGGTGTGGTTATGTCTGTGCGTCACAGGAGGTGAAGGTCGGGCTGGTCCGTGCGCTGTAGATGCTCGCGCCGCCGTTGGGGTCGTACTTCAGCGGCACGGTGATCTCGTCCTCCGCCGTCCACGGGAAGCCCTGGGTGTCGAAGGTCCACTTGCCGGTGACCTTGGTCGCCAGTTCGGACAACGCCACCCAGCCGTACTGCCGTGGCGGCACGGTCACGACGAGGCTGTTGCCCAAGTCCTGCTTGAGATCCATCGAGATCTCGCCGTGCACGGTCGCGGAGACCTCGGCCTGCAGCGGCTCCATGCCGACAGTCAGCTTCGCCTGCAGGCTGAAGCCGATGGTGTTCTTCCACCCCGTCGAGGTGGTGAGCGAGAACGTCCACGGGATCGACGTCGACGTCCCGTTGAACCACACCGGCGACACGCAGGTCGCGGGCATCAGGAACGGCGGCGTCTGGACACCGGTGGACCACGAACAGGTCGCGCGGTCCTTGGCGCACCGGGCAGCCGCGAAGTCGACGGCCGAGTGGTACGCCACCGAGTAGACGTCCTCGGGCAGAACCCATTGCTGTGTGGGCGAACCGTTGCAGGCCTCGGTGGCACCGGCCTTGTTGTTCATGAAGTCGGTCTTCACGCCGAGGCACAGGCCGTCCGCCTCATGGCGGAGCATGAACGCCTTCTGCGCCGAGCCGTTCACCGGCTGGAAGTACCACTTCTCGCTCGCGCGCCCGTCGCACGCCTGCAGTGTCGTGGTGTTGAGCCGGGCGTCGAGGCACTTGTTGGCGGTCTCGTTGACGATCGCGAACGCGCCGTCACCCGCCGCGGTGTTGATCCGCCACGACTGGGCGGAGCCGGGAGCCGGGGCGACCACGACGGTCCCGTTGTCGAAGCTGCCGCTCTTCTTGACGTCCAGCCGTTCGCCGCTGCCGACGGACGTGAACGACAGCTGGATCAACGCCATCGGTGCCGCTGTGCTGTCCTGGGCGGCAGCCGGGGCCGAGGTGAGCCCGGCGGCCGCGAGCAGCGCCGCGGCGGCCGTCACGGCGCCCTTCCACGATAATCTTCCCACTGGGGTGTTCCTTTCCCTGCAAAACGGTGTGAGTGTCATTTCTTGCGGACCTTCTTGGCTATCCCGCCCGCGACCACGGCGACGCCGATCACGATCGAGGTTCCCGGGTTGTCGGCGTCCGCGTGGACGGCCTTGTCGACGGCCTTGGCCGTGGACTGCTCCCTGTTGTGGCCTTGTTCGAACCGCAGCTTCGTGTCCGTGTGGCCCAGTTCCGCCCGTCGCTCGCCCATGTTCGCCGGGCAGGTGCAACTCCGGCCCGGGCCGGGGTACCCGGCGGCGCCGTGTACCGGGCACGCGGCGTTGTGGACGAGGAAGTCCTTGTCACCGGACCGGATGTGGAACGTGTGGACGTTGCTGATGCTGAGGTTGTGGACGGTCTGGTTGTCGACCAGGCCGCGGTCGAGAACCGACGTGACACGGCCCGCGCCGGATCGGTCGCCGACTCTGATGTCGCCTGCGTCGACCCAGCCACGACCGTCGACCCACATCGGGTGTTCGGCGGTGGCTGTGATCGTGCCCGCCTGCGACCCTTCGACCCCGATGTCGATCAGGTGTTTCACGCCGTACCCGACGATCACCGCCGCGACGGGCTGTGCGGAGGTGACGCCGGTGGCCGGATCGGTCGCCTTGACCAGGTCACCGACCTTGACGTCCTTGATCTGTTTGGCGGTGCCGTCCGCCATCACCACCAAGGTGTCCGGCGCGAACGAGTTGCACTTCTCCACCGCCTGTGCGGCCTTGGCGACCACCGGCGCCTGCTTCGCGGCCTGCTTGGCGACGCTGCTGACCAGCTTCCCGCCCGGCACCAGGCCGACCGCGTTCGCCGCGGCCGCCTTGTAGTTGCCCTGCGCGAGCTGCCCCGCCACGGCCACACCGGCGCCGACCGTCCCGACAGGACCGGGCACATAGGACACGACTTCGGCCGCCTTCGTGGCGACCTTGACCGCCGACTTCCAGCTGAACGTCCCGGCCAGGTCCAGGCCGTTGACCGGGTCCGCGTCGACGTAGTCGTAGTCGTTGGCCGAGCCGCCCGACACCGGGTCGACTTGGAGGAACCGGCCGAGGACCGGCAGGTAGACGCGGGCGCCCATCTCGATGGCCTGCTGGCCGCCGAGGTGCTCGACCGGTCGTTCGTGCTGGCCGAGCCAGCCGAAGTCCATCCCGCCAGCCACGGTCCCCGCGACCGGGATCGCGGTGAACGCGCCCGTGCCGGGATCGATGTTCTGCCCGAACGGGTCGTACAGGTGGATCGGACCGGTCCGGGTGGCGCTGCCGTCCGCGGTGAACAGCAGGTCGCCGTGGATGTTGGGATAGGCCCAGCTGGTCGTCGGCTTGTCGTAGTTCTTGGTCAGCAGCACTCCGCCGGGCAGCGGCACGATCCGTTGCAGCAGCTTGCCGGTGCTGTCCAGGACCAGGTCGGCGGTGTCCTGTTTGGAACTGTAGGAGTAGCGGGTGTTGCCGTTCTTCGACGAGTCACCGGCGCCGGTCACGGTCCTGGCGGTCAACCTGTCCTGCGGGTCCCGCGTGTAGCTGATCGACGTGCCGATCGCCGTGGTCGTGGACATGTGCCGGTTCGCGGCGTCGTAGCCCAACGTGTCGCTGCCGACTTTCACCGTGTTGCCACGGCTGTCGTAGCTGAACGCGAGGGCGGTGCCGCCGCTGGTCGACAACAGCCGGTCGGCGCCGTCGTAGCAGTAGCCCGTGGTGACAGCAGGACCGCCGTTGAGACTGTCAGTCGACGCCGTGCGGTTGGTGTTCTGTCCCGCTGCCTTGTTGGACCCGCAACCACCGGCCGCGTCGTACCGGTAGGTGAGGGCGTGGTGCGGGACGGTCGCGGCGGTCAACCGGCCCACGGTGTCGTAGGTGTACGAGTACGTCGCCGCGGCCTTCCCGTCGACGGTGACCACGTCGTCGATGACCCGGTTGTCACGGGAACGAGCCACCGCGTCGACCACAGTGGACGCTGACGTCTTCCACGTCATCGAGGCGAGCTTGGCCGACCCGTTGTACGCGACCTGGTCGAGGCGGGAACCGTTGCCGTAGACCACGCTCGCCAGTTCGGTCGCCGCGTTGTACGCCGGTTTGGCGACCGGGACACCGTCCACTTTGACTTCCGTCAGCTGGGAAGCCTCGCTCCACTTGTAGTCGACCGTGCTGGTCACGCCCTTGACCGTGGTCGTGTCCTTCACCAACCGGCCGACCTGGTCGAAGGTCGACTTCGACGTCACGCCGTTGACGTCGGTGTAGCCGACCTCCTGGCCGATCAGGTCGATCACGGTGGTGATCGACCCGCTCTCGTCGGTCACCTTCGAGGTCAGCGGATCGCCGCCGACGGCGTAGTCGGTCAGGACTGTGCGCGCCGGTTTGCCGCCGTACGCCGGGAGGGTCTTCTTGACCACCCGGCCACGCGAGTCGTACCAGCTGCACGTCCACGGCTCGTCGCCGATGCGGCTGGCGACAGTGCGTCCGGCGGCGTCGTAGACCGTCTCCGTGGTGAGCGGTGGCCCGTTGTCGGGCTTCGCGTCGACGACGATCTTGGGCATGCCGCCCTGGTTCGCCGCTGGAGCGCCCGCGTCACACGGGTTGCCGCGGGTCTCGGCGTCGCCGTAGAAGGTGGTGGTGTTGCGTTTGACGGGGTTGGTGATGTCCCCGGCGGGCAACGACTCCGCCAGTTTGCGCAGGTACCCGTTGCCTGGCCGCTCGTACAGCGAACGGGTGGTGAGGTTGAGACCACCGGGGTCCGACGTCTTGGACACCGCGAGCCCGAGCACCGGGTCGATCCCCGCCGCCGAATCGCCGTACGCGGTGACCGTACGCCGTGACGGCGCCCGCTCCACTGTGCCGCCGGAACTGTCCTCTGTGATCGTGCTCGTCTCCAGGCCGTATCGCGGTCGCAGCACTGAGCCCGGCACGGTCACCGGGGCGCCCGTGCCAGGCGGGGTCCAGGTGAAGTTCAACGCTCCCGTTGTGCCCGAACGGTTGTAGTAGTCGACCCGGATCCGGTGCCAGCTGCCCGGCGTGGCGTTCTTGACCTTGCCGGACACAGCGGTGGAGGCCTTGTCGCCCCAGCTGTCGACCACCAGGACGTCGTCGACCCACAGCCGGACGCCGTCGACGACCGTGAACCCGAGGCCGTACTCCCCGGTGGCGGGGAACTGGATCTCCCCGGTGAACCGGCCTGACCAGCCGCCGGTGTTCGCGACCGGCGCGGCGGACCGCCATGCCTGCGACAACGTCCCATCCGCGGTGCCGACGCCGGTGGCGAACAGCGCGGGGATACCGGACAGGTACGGGTTGTCGTAGTACGCCGTTGACAGCCCGGCCAAGCCCTCGTCGTACGCGGAACGGACATGCGGCATGCTCGCCGCGCACGCGGGCGTCGGCGTCACGCCGTTGAAACACGAAGCCGGTGCGGGCCCGTAACGGTCGATCGGGCGGTCGGCGTGGTCGTACACCGTGGTCGAACGACGGCCCGCGCTGTCGACGGCGGCAACGGCCTTGTCCTTGGCGTTCCACTCCGCACTGATCACAGTGCCGGTGAAGTCGGTCGTGTTCAGCGTGCGCCCGGCGTCGTCGTAGGTCACCGTGCGGGACCGGGTCGCGTCGTAGACCCCGGCCACGGCGACCGTCGCCTGCTTGCGTTCGAGGTAGTACTGGTAGAAGTGCTCGGCGCGCGCCGCCTGACGGCCGTCCGGGGACGGCGCCAGGACCTGGACCGCCCGCAGTGCCGGTGGCTCCTGCGGCTGCTCGATCACCGAGTCGTACCCGATCACCGTGCAGGCGGCGGCGACGTCATCGGTGTTGGTGCAGCCGTTGCCCGCTGACGGTGCCTGCCGGGCGACCCAGTCGTAGGCCAGGCCGCTGCGGAGTGTCGTCAGCGGGCCGATGCTGTCGATGGCCTTCTGCTTCTGCTCCTCGTCGTCGCCGGCCTCGTCGTAGCGCTGCCTGGCCGTCGCCCTGCCCTGGTAGTCGTAGTCCCGGATGTCCGCGCCCGGGTTCTCGATCCTGGCAAGGGTTTCCAGCTGGTACCACAGCCGGGTCTCGGTGCCGTCCCAGTAGCGGATACGGCACAGCATGTGCGGCGGCACCGGGTCCGCGCCGGGCGGACGGGACACACCGCCGTAGCAGCTGTCACTGTTGTCCGTGTTGTAGAACAGCGTGTGCGCGCGGCCGGAGACAGGGTCCTTGATCTGCGTCAGGCGTGCCGGTGAGCCGCTGTAGGTGTGCTGCAGGGTCGCGGGTTTCTTGCTGTCCAGCACGGTCGCCACCGAGGCCAACGTGCCGTCCGGGTTGAACACCGACACGACGTCGGTCTCGGTCACCGTGATCCGGCCGGTCGAGTCGAACGCGAGCACGCCGTCCTCGCCGGGCGGCGGTGTGTAGCCGCCGGTGGACGCCTTCGCCCAGGTGTGCTTGCCGCCCGCGCTGTCGGTGAGCACCACCGAGCCGTCCAGCATCTCGGCGCTGCTGTAACCACCGGCCTGCGTGGCCAGGGTCCAGCCACCCGGCAGCGACTGCGTGTCGGCGGAGTACAGCCACTCCGTCGGCACGATCCGCGGTTCGAGGTTGTGGGTTCGCTCGGTGCCCGAACCGACTGTGCTCTTGGCCCACAGGACCATCCGGGGGCGTTCGGCCGAGTGGTGGTACAGCTCGACCTTGATCGGCACCCGCTGCCCGGCCTTCAGCGCGACGTCCCTGTCCAGCTTGGGTCCCGGCTGGAGGAAGTCGTCACCGACCTCGGCGGCGTTCGGGTTGTCGTGGACGAGCTTGCCGTCCACCCAGATCCGGGCGCCGTCGGTGTGCCCGCCGCCGAACCGGAAGTCACCGCTGACCGGCGCCTTGAAGTGGCCCTCCCACCGCACGACGAACCAGTCGGAGTTCAGGGCCTGGGGGAGCGGGTTGTCGCGCCACGGGAAGTTGTCCGGGTTGCCGCTGAACGCGATGCCCCAGTCCAGGTTGACCTGCGACTCGCCGCGCGTCATCACCGGGATGGGGTCCGGTGTCCCGGTGTGGCGCGAGTCGTTGAAGTAGGACGCCCGCACGCCGCGTGGCGCGCCCTGGCGTGAGTTGTAGGCGAAGGTCACGCCCGCAGGCCCACCGACCGCCGGGAAAGACGGTCCGGCCGCCTCGATGTGGGCGTTGCCGTTGAACAGGTTCACCGTCACCGGGCTCAGCCGGTCGGTCGGCGCCGGGCCCGGATCACCCACACGTTGGTTGACCGTGAAGTGCCCGACCCACTTGGCGGGCGTCATGGTCGTCCCGCCGGGCACGGCGGTGCCCGCCGTCCACGTGTACCGGCCGCCGTCGTGCAACACGTGCTTGGGCACGGTCCACGTCGGCTCGGGCAGGCACCCGGAGTCCACCACGCTGCCCGAGCGGCCGTCGAACCCGGTGGACACCTTGAAGCAGTACAGAACGCCGTCGCCGACCTCGGCGACCTGCAACGCGGGTGTCTCCGTGGCCACGACGGCGCCGTCGACCGGGCTGACCAGAGTGGTCTCCGGCGGGTCGCCCGCGGATCTTCGCGCGTCGGCCCGTGCCAGCAGGGGCTTGAAATCGGCCTTCGGCTGGTGCGGCTCGGCCGCCTGGCGCGGCTTCTGCACCTCGGCTGTCGGCACGGACAGCAGCGGTAGATCTCGGGGTACCTGTGCGGCGGGTGGCGCCGCTGAGGACGGCGGCGACACCACCACCTGTGTCAGCGAAGCCACCACCAACGGTGTCAGTACGAATGCGATAGCGCGTGGAGCCATGACCCCCTCCATCGACATCGAGTACCGCGCGGCAAATGCGCGCGGCGGCCGATCATGGGGTTCGGGCCGGTCGCGGGGACAGGACATCTGGCCTGCCATCCATGTCCGGTGGCCGTGACCAGGTCAGATGTCGATAGGTACCGCTCGGTGCCGTTCTCCTGGTTGAATTGGACCAGACCATTCGAAGACGATTGGAGCTGACATGTCGCGACCTACCCTGCGGCGCGCATTGTCTTTCGTTCTACCTGTTGCCACCGCTGCGACGCTGTGGTCGGTGATCCCTTCGGCGAGCGCGGCACAAACCCGTGAGGTTCCGCTCGACGAACTGCGAGTAGTCAACACCGAGGTCGCGTCCGGCCTGTCCCGGCCGAACTCGATCGCCGCGCTGCCCGACGGCCGGCTGCTCATCACCGAGAAGCGCGGCACCATCCGCGCGTACGACCGCAGGACCGGCCTCGCCGCCAAGCCGGTGCTGGACATCCAGGACCGGGTGAGCGAGACGGAGAACGAGCGCGGCCTGCTCGGCGTCGCCATCCCGGCCGACTTCGCGCGGAGCAGGACGATCTACGTCGCCTACACGCGCAAGTCCGACGAGGCCGTGACCCTGTCCCGGTTCCGCCTCGCCACCGGCAAGGAAGAGGTGCTGCTCGCGCAGCAGCACACCGAGTTCGGCAACCACAACGGCGGCAACCTGGCCTTCGGCAAGGACGGGTTCCTCTACTTCGGCATCGGCGACGGCGGCGGTGGCGGCGACCCGCTCAACAGCGGGCAGAACAAGAACACGCTGCTCGGCAAGATCCTGCGGATCGACGTGAACCGGGCGTGCGCCCCGCTCGCGTACTGCGTCCCGCGCGACAACCCGTTCGTCGGCGTCGCCAACGCGCGTGCCGAGATCTGGGCATGGGGACTGCGCAACCCGTGGAAGTTCTCGTTCGACCCCGCCGACGGTTCGCTGTGGATCGGGGACGTCGGCCAGGGCCGGTTCGAGGAGGTCGACCACATCGGCGCGCGCCAGGGCGGCGTGAACTTCGGCTGGCCCTGCATGGAGGGGCCGAGCGTGTTCGACGAGACCCGGTGCGACCCGAACACCCGCTACACCGGACCGGTGTTCAACTACCTGTCCGGCACCGAGGGCTGTGCGGTGATCGGCGGTCACGTGTACCGGGGTCAGCGGTTCGCGAACCTGGCCCGTGGCGTCTACCTCGCCACCGACTACTGCTCGGGTACGGCGTTCGCCGTGCGACCCAACCGCGACGGCACCTACGCCAGCGCGCCGATCGGGACGTTCCCGATGGACTCCAGCGCGATCGGTGTCGACAACAGGGGCGAGTTCTACCTGGTCGACGACTTCGCAGGCAAGCTGTACGCGCTTACGTTCCAACGCACCCGCGGGTAGCGGCCCGGTCGACGGGACAGGGTCCGGCCCGCCGGGTCCTGTCCTGATCGCCGGGGAATCTTTCCGGTCCGCGCGGGTGGGGTGGGCCCGGCTTCGGCCGGACCCACCCTTTCACGTCTCCGGCCAACTCTCCGACGTCAGGGTCTCGCGGACCTCCGCGACCCGGTTGTCCGTCCACTTGACGGCCGGGTCGTTTTCGAGGAACGACAGGACGATGGTCGCGATGCCCAGCGCGGGTTGAGACCATTCGGCTGCTTCGGGGGCGTCGAACGGGTTGGCGTGGAAGCGTTGTGTCGCGATGTCGGGGTTCGCCGGAGCCATCAGCACGAGGCCGCGGATCGTGGCGCTGGCCAGGCTCGCGACCGTGTCGAAGGTGGCGCCCAGTTCCGGCCGCAGGCGCAGGCCGATCAGGGTCGTCACGCGTTCGTAGGCCATCGCGACCCCCGCGATGAGGATCCGCTCGGACTCGGAGAGGCTGCGCTGCACCTCGTCACGCAGTTCACCGTCGTTCAGGCTGCGGAATGTCGAGTGCAGGGCGAAGTACGTGCGCCACTCCGGTGAACCGTGGAAGATCTCGAACTCGCTCAGCGCTCCGGTGCGCAGCACCTCCGCGGCCAGCGCGCGCCGCAACCGCGGGGTCACGAGCCAGTCGAGCCGGTCGAGGATCACGCGTTTGACCGCGTTGACCGCTTCGGGGTTCGCGCCGAGGATGGCCGGACTCGCGCCCTTGGCGAGTTCGATCAGCAGGTCGCTGAAGAACAAATCCTTGTACGGCCAGCGGCGGTAGACCGCGCTGCGGGACACACCGGCGTCGCGGATCACGTCCTCGAAGCTGATGTGGTCGAGGCTCACGGTCAGCCCCGCCGCGTTGACCATGGCCAACGCGGCCTGGAGCATCCGCTGCCCGGTCTCCTCGTCGGAGAGCCTGCGACGTCGCCTGGTCAGGCCTGTGCTCGGGGGTGGTTCGGTCAACGTTGCCCACTCTCCAGACTTGGGATACAGTGTCTCAAGTTTCGTATTTCAAATACTAGCTACCAGCATCCTAGTTGCCATGAACGGCAGTGATCGGACGGCTGGCGCGGACCTGAAGAGGGGGTACGGCATGACTGATGCCGCGAACGCGAAAAAGGCAGTGGTGGCGATGTACGTCGGACTGGCGCTCACCGTATTGGCGGGACTGACCGCGATCATCGGCAGTGACAGCCTGGCCCAGCAGTTGCACGCCATCGAGGACGCCTGGATCGGCCACGACAAGGCGAGCGAAAGCCAGTCCATTGTGCTCACGTACCTGCTGACCTTGTCAGCACTGGGGATCGTTTCGTGGCTGTGGTTGGTGTGGGCGGTCAAACGAGGCAAACGCTGGGTCCGGCCCGTTGCCACCACCGTGTTCGTGCTCGGCAGTGGCGTCGCCGTCATGAACCTCGTGATGGAGGAGTACGGGCAGACGATTCTGCCCACCCTGCTGGGGATGACGGGTGTGTTGCCCTGTGTCGCCGGTTTGGCGGCGGTCGCCCTGCTGTGGCGCAGCCGCAGGGGTTCAGCCGTATGGACCTCGGGTAGGCCGAGTGCGGGGCCGTAGCGGTCGATCGCCGAGCATCGACCCCCGCCGGGGGGCGAGCGAAAATGGATGTCACCAGGGTGGACGGCGGCAGCCTGGTCGGTGGACGCCGTCGACGGTCACGCGAAGGACGGCGTCCTCACCGCGGTCGAGGTCAGCCTGGACCGCGGCGAGGACGCGTGAGCTCGGGAATCAACTGCGGAACGGCCCGGTCAAGCTGTCTATAGTGGATACACGCCCGTTCTTGACGACCATCCGGACGTCCGCGAGCCCGGTGATGTCCCTGGCCGGGTCACCGCCGGTGACCACGAGGTCGGCGAGCTTGCCCGCCTCGACGCTGCCGAGGTCGCGTTCGACGCCGAGCTGGCGCGCGGGCAGCAGGGTGGCGCTCTGCAACGCCGTGAACGGCGTCAGCCCGTACTTGGTCATCGCACGCAGGTTGAGGTGCAGGCTCACCGCCGTGCTGTCCAGCGGGGCGTCGGTACCCGCGAGGACCGTGCCACCCGCGTCCAGCAGCCGTTTGATCGTTTCGACGTTGCGGCGGGCCTGCTCCGGTGACCCGTCCAGGAACCCGCACGGGCCTGTCCCTTGCGCGCACCGGAGTTTGGCGAGCAACGCCTGCTGCTCCTGCGTCGTGTAGAGCGCCTTGATCCGTGGGTCGTCGACGATGCCGGGATCGTCGGCCAGCAGCGAACTCGCGCTGAACATCGTTGTGCTGAACGGCATCTTGCCGCGTGCCGCGAGCTGGATGACGTCCTCGTACACGCCGCCCGCGGACGACTCGCGGGAGAACCCGAAGCCCCACTTCGTCGGCCCGGACAGGTGTTCCTTCATGTCCACGCCGTTGGCGACCGCCGGGCTCAGGTAGTGGGACGTGGTGCCGATGCCAAGGCCGTGCGCACGACCGGTCACCTGCGCCTGCCAGTCGACCCGGAACCGCTCGTAGGTCTTGATCAGGTCGTAGCCCAGGCCACGGACCCGGGACAGCTCCAGCTCCAACTGCCGCTCGTCACGCACCGGCCGCGCGAACTCCCAACCCACGCGAGAGCCTTCGAGCATCTCACCGGTCATGAAGTACCGGGGCCCGACCCGCGTCCCGGCGGCGAGTGACTCACGTTCCTCGACCGCCCGGTACGCGGGGTCACCGGTGGACCGGGTGGTGGTGATCCCGTACGACAGCAACAGCCTGCCTTGGCGGTCCCCGGTGAACTTCGAGCGCATCTGCTGGTGCATGTGCATGTCCACGAGACCGGGCGTGACCGTGAGCTTGGACGCGTCCACGAACTGCCAGCCGCGCCGGTCGCGGTCCGGCCGGTGCGGCTCCACCCGCTGGATCCGGTTGCCCACGACGATGATGTCCACGTTGGTGCGCGGTTCGGCGTGCCGTCCGTCCCAGAGCCTGCCCGCGTGGATCACCAGTCGCGTGTCCGGCTTGTCCTGGGTGAACGTCAGCCCGTTCGGCACAGCGCCTGATCTGCCCTCCAGTGTGGTCGTCCGGAGATGACCGTTGTGCAGGTACAGAATCGTCTTCGCGTCACCGCTCCACGTCGGGGAGTCGCTCGCCTCGGTGGTGATCTGACGAGCCGGTCCCGTCGGCGTTCCGGTCGGGTCGACCGGGAGAACGTGGATCGTGCTGTTCATGGAGAACGCGAGCAGCTTGCCGTCCGGCGACCACTCCGGGCCGTCACTGCCGCGTGTGGACACCGACCCGAACGGCGCCGGGTCGACTGTCCTGGTCACGCCGGTGGCCGCGTCGGCGAGCAGGATCCGGTTGCGTTCGGCGTCGGACACCGTGAGCGCGAGGAACTTCCCGTCCGGTGACCAGCTCGGCTTGCCCGGTGCGTTCAACGGCCCGAGCACACGCCGCACAGCCGCACTGGCGAGGTCCACGGAGGACGTCTGACCGAGCTGGTCCTGGAACGCGAGTTGACGACCGTCCGGCGAGAAGACCGGTGCTGTCTCGGCACCGGGCAACGTGGTGACCCGTCGCTCTTTCCCGCTGGCGACGTCGAGGACGTACAGGTCTTCGGTGCCTGCCTTGTCCGAGGCGTAGGCGATCTGCTTGCCGTCGCGCGACCAGGTGGGATCGGCCTCGAAGAACCCGTCCGACGTCAGGCGTTTCGGGCTGGCGCCGATCGGCAGCAGCCAGATGTCGTTGAGCGCCTTGAACACCACGGACCGGCCGTCCGGCGACAGCGCCGGTCCGTCGATACCGCGCACCGGCTGCGGGCGCCGCGTGTCGAAGTCGTAGGACTTGTGGCGGTACTGATCCCGTTTCAGCGTGAACGTCGCCGAGAACGGCACGGTCCGGGACGTGTTGGCGACCACGTCGGTCACGGCGATCCGCCCGTTCGCGCTGTAGACCAGCTCGGTGGGCGACAACCAGCGTGCCGGGAACGGGAACACGTCACGGTACGAGCCCACCTGCCGTACCGCGCCGGACTCGAACACCTGGAGGGAATTGTTGCGCACGAACGAGATCCGCTTGCCGTCCGGCGACCACGACGGCGCTGAGACGAAGCCCCGGTCGGCCGGGACGAGCGTCCGCACCGCCGAGGTGCCCAGGTCGACGCTCTCGACCGTGGTGCCCTGGACGTACGCGATGCTGCGCCCGTCCGGCGCCCAGGTCGGCTGTGTTTCCTGGGTGGCCGCCGTGGTGACTCGGTTCAGTTCACGGGTGCGGACGTCGACTGTCCAGATGTCCGCGCTGCCACCGCGGTCGGACGTGAACGCGATCCGTGTGCCGTCCGGGGACCACGCCGGATATGTGTCGTCGTACTCGCCGTCGGTGAGCTGCCGCACCGAGCGGCCGTCCGGTGTGATCGTGCGGATGTGGAACATGCCGTCTGCGAACGACTGCAGGGCGATCTGGCTGCCGTCGGGGGAGAAGACAGGCCAGAACGGGTCGAGGAAGCCGTCGCCGAGCCGGGTGGCCGTACCGCCACCACGCGGCAGCGTGAACAGCTGGCCTTGCAGGTCCATCACGATGCTGCCGTCCTTGGGGGACGCCGTGACCGCGAAGTTGGTGCCTTCGGTGACGGTGACTGTGACCGTGTTGGTTTCCGCGCTGACTACAGGCGCTGGCACGATCGCCACTGTGGTGACCGCCGCGCACACGAGTGCCGCACGGGCGAACCGAAACTTCATCTGTGCTCCTGTCGGTGGGAACCCGGCTGTTCACGGTCGGGAGGAAGCCGATGCCTTGACCCGGCAAAGGGTGCTCGCACTGGTGTTCCAGAATGCGGAATGTGAAGGTGGTGGTGCAGGTCAAGCTGCTGCCGACGCCCGCGCAGGCGGCGGCGTTGGCGGCGACTCTGCGGGGGTGTAACACGGCCGCTGATCGTGTGTCGGTGGTGGCGTTCGAGCGGAAGGTGTTCTCCCGCAACGACCTGCACAGGCTGGTGTATCCAGAGTTGCGGGCCGGTGGGTTGGGTGCGCAGGCCGCGGTGCGCACGATCAAGAAGGTCGTCGATGCGTACACGACGCTGCGCGCGAACCTGCGGGCTGGCAACCTCGGGCGTGCCGGGTCGCGACGTCGGGTGAAGGCCGAGTCGAAACCGATCACGTTTCGGCCGGACAGCGCGCAGCCGTTCGACGACCGGATGCTGTCCTGGAAGTATGACGCGCGGACGGTGTCGATCTGGACCACCACCGGCCGCCTGAAGGACATCCGCTTCACGGGCCATCCCGACCAACTCACCCTGCTGGCCAGACACCGACAGGGCGAATCGGACCTCATCTGGCGGAACGGGACGTGGTTGCTGATCGCCACGTGCGAGGTGGCTGAGCCGGAGGCGTTCGAGCCTGTGGATTGGGTCGGTGTCGATCGTGGCATCGTCAACCTCGCCACCACCTCCGACGCCGTGAACTTCTCGGGTCGTGGGTTGTCTCGGTATCGGCGCTGGCAGGCGCGGAAACGCCAAGAATTGCAGGCGAAGCGGACCAAGTCCGCGACCCGGCTGTTGAAGCGGCTTGCTCGGCGTGAGTCTCGGTATGCGCGGCAGGTGAACCACACGGTGGGGAAGGAGGTGGTGGCCGTCGCGCAACGCACCGGTCGCGGGATCGCCCTGGAAGAGCTGGGTGGTATCCGGGATCGGGTCCGGCTTCGTCGCGACCAGCGGGCCACGCACACTTCCTGGCCGTTTCACCATCTCGGTGAGGTGCTCGCCTATAAGGCCCGCAGGGCTGGGGTGCCGGTGGTGGTAGTGGACGCGCATTACACCTCCCAGACGTGTCCGCGGTGCGGGCATGTCGCCCGCGCCAACCGGTCGGATCGGGACCGTTTCTTGTGTTGTCGGTGTGGCCTCGCTGGGCCCGCTGATGTCGTCGCCGCCGTGAACGTCCGTGATAGGGCGCGGCGAGCGTGGGTGTTGGTCAACGCACCCGCACCCGCGTAAACCCGTGGGTGGATGCGTCCCGCACGCCACACCCAGTGGCGCACGGAGAACGCGACCCGGCTTGAACGGCACCGAGCCCCACGCTCGACCGTTCAGGGCCGAGAAGTTGACGCCGGATACTCCTGACCGGATCAGAGCCCGAACGCGAGCAGGACGTTGCCGTGGTCGCTGGGGTAGGACGGCCAGTAGCCCGACTGGACGTAGAGCATGCCGCCCGCGATCACCGCGCCGCCGTTGCCGGAGATCGCGCTTCCCCGGCCGGTCAGGCCGTTCACGCCGGTGAAGTCACGGATGGTGTCGAACTCCCAGCGGACAGCGCCGTCCCGGGCGTCGTAGACACGCATCTTGCCGTCCACGCTGCCTTCGTACACCAGCCCAGGCGTCGTGCTCACGGCCGGTGTGTGAGCGCGCATGCACACGGTGGGGTGCTGCGCCGCGCCACCGGTTGTGCAGCCGTCGACGGGGTTCGGCGTCTGCCACACGATGTCGCCGTTGGCCGGGTTCAGCGCGAACACGGTACCGGGGTTGCCCCAGTTCGTGGCCATGTAGAGGTTTCTGCCGTCGAAACTGCTGCCCCACTGGATCCCGGACAGCCCACCGCCTGGCATCGGCACGGACAGCTGCCGCCGCCACGAGACCTCGCCCGTGCGTGCGTCGAACGCGTGGAAGACGCCGCTCTTCTGGCCGATGCCGACCATCGTGCGGCCGTGCACGCGGTACAGGGTTGGCGTGGCACCGAGGTCGTAGTCCAGTGCGGTGCCGTCCTTCTGGCCGGGGCAGTAGCCCTCGGAGTTCGGGAAGGAACACAGCAGCCGCCATGTGTCGGCCTTGGTCACCTGTTGCTTCCACCGCACAGCGCCGGTTCGCGCGTCCAACGCCAGCAAGGTGTCGAAGTCGCCGGTGGTGCCGGAGTAGAGCTGCCCGGTGCCGACGTACAGCGTGCCGGTGTGCTCGTCGATCACCGGCGAGCTCCACACGCCCGCGCCCGACGGTTCGTACCTGGTCGCACCGCTCGGCCACGTGCCGATTGCCTGCGGCTCGGGAACCGTGTAGTAGCGCCAGGTCAGCTCGCCGGTGTCCGCGTCGAGCGAGTCGATGTGCCCGCGGAACGTGCAACACGGGTAGTTGCGGTCGGGGTTGACGTTCTCGCCGCTGGACGCCCCGACGTAGATCTTCCCCCGGTAGTAGAGCGGGGAACTGGTGTGCATCCCGGCCGGGTGCGGTTCGGTGTCCTTGTTCCACACCACACGCCCGGTCCGCTGCTCCAGTGCGTAGATGTGGCCCTGGTTGTCGCCGAAGTACACCTTGCCGCGGGCCACGGCGGGCCCGTCGATCACCACGGCTCCGGGGTGGACAGTGCCGAGCTCGAACGTCCACCTGGTGGCACCGGTTCTGGCGTCCAGCGCGTGGAACTTGCCGTCCGGGCTGCCGAAGTAGATGCCGCCGTCGACGACAGCGGGCTGGCTCTTGGCGGGGAAACCGTTCTTGGGATAGGCGAATGCCCATTTCAGGCGCAGTTTGCCGACGGTGCGCGGGGTGATCGTGTGCTCGGCCGCGTTGAACCGCGAACCGGAACTGTCGCCCTGCCAGGTCGGCCAGTCGCCGAACCGGTGCCCCAGTGGCTCCTTGTCGGCGGCTGCGGTACCGCCGACAAGTAAAGCGGTGATGGCGGCCAAGACAGTGACGCTGAGTTTTCTCCGCTGCAAGAACACTTCTGCCCCTAGTGAGTCGGGAGTGGCCAGTTGTTCTCGAGAACGCCTGCAACGCGCCGCAGTGTGTCACTCATCGTACTGTCGCGAACGCGCTCCGCTCTGCTCCGAACAAACCAAATCTCCGTCACGCACCCGGGCTTTTCACCACGTTGCGACGAAAGAACACCTTGACATCTACTGTGGACTGTCGGCGTGCTCCGCGCAGAGGCAGCCGACGCCCTTGGCGATCCAGTCCCGGCCCGCCCACTCCGGGTGCCGCTCGATCATCAGCGCCTCGACCTCGGCGACGACGGTGTCGGTCGACACGGCGGAGTCACGCCGCGCCCACGTTTCGTCCCGCAGCAGTTCGAGGTAGTCACGCACGTCGGCGAGCAGCCCCGGCCCGGAGACATCGCCGTGGCCGGGCACCACCACCTGCGGTTCGCCTGCGATGAGGCGTCGCATCACCTCGATCCACCGCAACCCGGAGACGTCGGTGTCGTACGGCGGAAACCACGGGAAGATCGCGAACTGGCCCGCCTCGGCCAGATCACCCGTGAACAGCACACCGGCGTCGGGGACGGTCACGACCTGGTCACCCTTGCTGTGCGCGCGGCCCGTGGCCGTCATCCGCACGACCCGACCACCGAGGTCCAGCTCGTAGTCGTGGTCGTAGACGGTGTCCGGCGAGACCAGTTCGACACCCTCCAGCTGCCTGGCGACCGGCGCGCCCAATCCGCGAAACATGTCCAGGTAGCTCGGCCCCTTGTCGGCCAGATCGGCGGCCTGCGCACGGTTGATCAGGTACGTCGCCGCACCGGCGAAGACCTGGGCGCCGAACGCGTGCTCAGGGTGGAAGTGCGTGGTGGTCAGGTAAAGCCTGCGGCCCTCGGCGTACTCGGCGGCGAACGCGAGCACCTTCTCGGCGTTGCGCGGCCCCATCCCGGTGTCGACGACGAGAACGGAGTGGGCGCCGCCGATGACACCGATGTTGGGCACGAGCTCAACCCCGCGATTGGCGATGACCACCACGTCACGGGCGACGTCCGTGGCCTGACTGACCTCGACGGCCGGATCGTGGGTAAGCGGTTCGAAAGGCATGACTCCACTGTGCTGTGACCACCAGACCCCCGTCCAACACCGGCTGAGCAGCAACGATGCCGAGCAGGTATCATCACTGGTCGTGGAGCTCCGGTTGTTGCGCTACTTCATGGCGGTCGCCGAAGAAAGACATTTCGGACGAGCGGCAACCAGACTCCACATGACCCAGCCACCCCTGAGCCGGGCGATCAAACAGCTGGAAACAGACCTGGGCGTGGTCCTGCTGAACCGCTCGGCAACCGGAGTGGACCTCACCGCAGCAGGAAACACCCTGTACAAGGAAGCCGCCGCACTGCTGCAACACGCCGAGCAAGCCCGAGCCCGAGTAACAGCGGCCACGACGCTGACGGTCGGCACACTCGGCGACAGCGCAGGGGAGCGCGGCACAAGACTGGCCGCGACATTCAGACGGCACCACCCAGACGTGACAATCCGGTTCCGCGAAGCAGACTTCGCAGACCCCACCACAGGCCTGCGCAACGGCGTGGTCGACGTGGCACTCACCAGACTCCCGTTCAACGACACGGGAATCAGCACGAGAACACTCCGCCAGGAACCGGTAGGGGCCGTCCTGCGCACAGACGACCCCCTTGCCACCAAAGAAATGCTGACCTTGGCAGACCTGGAAGACCGCCCATGGTTCCAACTGCCGGAGGGAACAGACCCGGTCTGGCGCGCCTACTGGAACGGAGCGAAGCCAGCAGGAGAAAGGCCGCAAGGACCAGTAGTGCGCACCGTCCAAGAGTGCACGCAAGCAGTGCTGTGGAACGGAAACGTCGGCATCGCCCCCGTAACCCACCCCCAACCGGAAGGCCTGCTCTGCGTGCCACTGAAAGACATGCCACTGAGCCCACTGGTGGTCGCATGGCTGACAGCACGAGAAGACCAGCTGATCAGATCCTTCGCGGCAACAGCGATCGAGGCATACCGGTAGCCAACAAACCCCATCGATGACCAACCCCAAACCCAAACCTCGAAAACCCGAAAACCCGAGAGCGGTGCCGATTTTACATGGGGTGGGGGTGGCCGTAAGCTTTCTGGCGCGGAGAGCCCCGTCAGTTTGGCAAGGTCTGCGCTTTGGCCTGCAGAGAGGGGCTCCTCCTTTACGCTCGAAGAGGCCACCCCCGGGGTTCCCATGTCAAATCGGCGCCGCCCCGGCCCACCATGAGCCCATGAACTCGAGCATGCCCAAGAGCACCAAGAGCACTAACTCTTCACGCCGTCGAACATCCCAGGCTGATAAGACCCAGCCGGATTGCGAACGATCACATTCATCCGGTTGGCGGCGTTGATCAAAGCAACCGCCGCGACCAAAGCAGCGACCTGATCGTCGTCATAGTGCTTGCGCACCTCAGCCCAAGTCTCGTCGGAAACCCCGACGTGAGCATCGGCAAGCCGAGTCCCCTCCTCGGCCAAAGCCAGCGCGGCCCGCTCGGCATCGCTGAAAACCGTCGCCTCACGCCAAGCAGCGACCAAGTTGAGCCGCACGGCGCTCTCGCCGTCCGCAGCGGCGTCCTTGGTGTGCATGTCGACGCAGAACCCGCACCCGTTGATCTGGCTGGCGCGCAACGAGACCAGTTCCTGAGTGGCCTTGGGCAACGAGGACTGCCCGATCACCATGGCGGCGTTGGCGAACCGCTTGCTGAACTTCATGGCGACCTCATTGCCGAACATGTCGAAACGAGCGTTCACGACGCACTCCCTTGAAGTTGAGAACCGAACGCCCACCAGACGCCGCCGCCCGGAAACCTGTGACAGTGACAGGCCCCACACCACCCCGGTGTCACAAACCGGCGGCCCATGGCGTCTGCTGACAACGCAGAAGGAGGCACGCCCATGGAGCCAGAAGACCGTCCTGACCCAGCGACAGAGGTGTTCCTCACCCACCGCAACCTGCTGTTCACGGTCGCCTACGAGATGCTCGGCTCCGCTGCCGACGCGGAGGACGTCCTGCAGGAGACCTGGCTCAAGTGGGTGGGGGTCGACCTGGACACGGTGGAGAACCAGCGCGCGTACCTGGTGCGCATCACCACTCGCCAAGCCCTCACGCGGCTGCGCGTGCTCGGCCGCCGCAAGGAGTCCTACGTCGGTTCCTGGCTGCCCGAACCCCTGCTCACCACGCCCGACGTGGCCGAGGACGTCGAACTGGCCGACAGCGTGTCCATGGCCATGCTCCTGGTGCTGGAGACGCTCGCGCCGACTGAACGCGCGGTGTTCGTGCTGCGGGAGGTGTTCGACGTCGGCTACGACGAGATCGCCGAAGCGGTCGGCAAGTCCCCGGCGGCGGTCCGCCAGATCGCACACCGGGCCCGGGCCCACGTCTCCGCGCGCCGCCCCCGCGAGGTCGTTTCCCCCACTCAGACGCGAGGCGTGCTGGACGCGTTCCAACGAGCGGTCGAAACCGGCGACCTGCAGGGCCTGCTCGACATCCTCGCCCCGGACGTCGTGCTGCTCGGCGACGGCGGCGGCGTCAAACAGGCCGTGCCGCGCCCGATCGTCGGCGCCGACAAGGTCGCCCGCCTGACGGTCGGGGGGCTGGAGAAGTTCGCCACCAAGCTGGCGATCTACCCGGTCCAGGTCAACGGCTGCCCGGCGCTCGCCGTCCACCTGGACGGCGAGATGGACACCGTTGTCGCGGTGCGTGTCGACAATGGGCGAATCACCGGTCTTTATGCCGTTCGCAATCCCGAGAAGCTGTCGCACATGGATCGGGAAACCGCGCTCAGCCGCTGAGTCCGAAAAGATGCCCGAAAGGGTGTCCGAAAATGTGGGATGTCGGTCGCTCGTGGCTCCCCCTTGGCAATCCACGAGCGACCGACCGACTGGACGTGGCCGTTTGGGGACTTCCCTGGGGCTGGTTCGGCGGCCACGAGCTGATTTGTACCGCTTCCGTGTTGTTCGGTGTCGGTGGCTGGACGCCGAACGACAAGGTCCGAACAATGGAGCCGGTCAGCGAGGAAGGGGAGCCTCATGGTCCGGCGCGAACGTCCTCTCGACACCGAGAACGCGGTGTTGTCGCAGTTCGCAGCCGGGTTACGGCAGTTGCGGCACGAGGCGGGAAGCCCGCCGTATCGCGAGCTCGCGCAGCGCGTGCACTACTCGGCGGGCACCCTGTCGGACGCCGCGGGCGGACGCAAGCTGCCGACCCTCGCGGTCACCCTCGCCTATGTCCGGGGATGTGCGGGCGACACGGATCTTTGGGAACGCAGGTGGCACGAAGTCGCTGCCGAAGTGTCGTCGACCAGTCGGGACGACGATTCCGCCGAGGCACCCTATGTCGGGCTGGCGCCGTTCCGGGTCGAGGACGCCGAGTGGTTCTTCGGCCGTGAACGAATGGTCGAAGACCTCGTCGCCAGGGTGCGGCGCCGTCGTCTGCTCGCTGTTTTCGGTCCGTCCGGTGTCGGGAAATCGTCGTTGGTGCGCGCCGGTTTGCTGCCCGCGATCCTGAGCTGCCAGCCGGGCAGGAAGATCCCGATCCTGTTCACGCCGGGCGAGCACCCGGTCGAGGAATGCGCGATCCAGCTCGCCGCCCACCTCACGACGGCTGCCGGGCAACTCTGCGATGGCCTCCGCGCCGACACCCGCAACCTGCACCGCACGGTCCGGCAGATCGTCGCGGAGCAGTCCGACGACACCGAACTGCTGATCGTGGTCGACCAGTTCGAGGAACTCTTCACGCTGTGCGCCGACCGCACGGAACGCGCGCACTTCATCGATTCGCTGGTGACCGCGCTGACCGTCGACAACAGCCGGGCACGGGTCGTCATCAGTGTCCGGGCGGACTTCTACGCCCACTGCGCCGACCACCCCGAGCTGCGCGAGATGCTGTCCGACGCCCAGGTCCTGGTCGGGCCGATGGGCGCGAGCGACCTGCGTGAAGCCATCACCCGGCCCGCGGTCAAGTCCGAGTGCGCGGTCGAAGGCGCGCTGGTCGCGGAGCTCGTCGCACACGCCAGCGGCCAGGCCGGGCTGCTGCCGATGGTGTCGCACGTCCTGCGGGAGACCTGGCGCCGCCGTCGCGGCAACACCCTCACCCTCGCCGGGTACCACGCCGCGGGCGGCATCCAGGGCGCCTTGGCCAAGACGGCCGAGGACCTCTACAGCTCCTTCGACGTCGAGCAGCAGGCCGTCGCGCGGGACCTGTTCCTGCGGCTGACGGCACTGGGCGAGGGCACCGAGGACACCAAGCGGCGCATCCGGCGCGCGGAACTCGGTGCCGACCCACGGCTGGACACCGTGCTGGCCGCACTGGCCGACGCCCGGCTGATCACGGTGGACACCGACACCGTCGAGATGGCGCACGAGTCGTTGATCAAGGCGTGGCCCCGGTTGCGCGGCTGGCTCTCCCAGGACCGCGAGGGCCTGCGGATCCACCGTGAACTGACCGAAGCCGCCCGGGCGTGGGACGCGCTCAACCGCGACCCCAGCGCGTTGTACCGGGGACTCCGGCTGGAATCGGCCACGACCTGGGCGGGCACTCCGGGCAGGGGCAACGCGGACCAGCTCAACGCGGAGGAGCAGGACTTCCTCGACGCCAGCAAGGCCGCCGACGCCGCCGAGCGTGCGACGGCCCGCCGCCGCACCCGACGATTGCGTCAGCTGGTCGCTGTTCTCGCAGTCGTCGCTGTCATCGCCGTGGCGGCGTTCGTCTACGCGCTGAGAGCGCAGGAAACAGCGGCAGGGGAGCGGAACGCGGCGATCTCCCAACGGCTGGCGACCCAGAGCGACACGATTCGCAACGGGAATCCGGCGTTGGCCGCCCAACTCGCCCTCGCCGCCTACCGGCTGGCGCCGACGTTCGAATCCCGCAGCAGCGTGCTCAACAGCTACGTGTCGGCGTCCGCACCCCAAGCGCCCGACCGCAAGGATGCCCCCAACGCCGTCGCCTACAGCCAGGACGGCCGGTTGGCCGTGACCGCCCCCGACCCCGACGGCTTCGTTCTGATGGACCTGACCGGCCGGGGCGGGCCACAGCGACTGGCGCAGTTGATCCGCTCCAACGATGCGCTGTACTCCGCGGCGTTCAGCCCGGACGGCCGGTTCCTCGCCGCCGCCAACGGTGAAAGGTTCCACGTGTGGGACCTGTCCACCCCCAGCCAGCCGAGCCCCCTCCCGACGGCCACCGCCGACATCGGCCGGACCTACTCGCTGGCGTTCAGCCCGGACGGGCGCGTCATCGCGACCGTGGGCGAAGACCGGGCTGTCCGCCTGTGGGACACCGCTGATCCCCGCCAACCGATATCCACCGTGCCGAACGGGCACGGCGGCCGCATCCACGAGGTCGCGTTCGCGGCGGGCGGCCGGGTGATGGTCACCGCCAGCGCCGACCACACCGCCAGCCTGTGGGACACAGGCGAACCACGATCGATCCGGAGACTCGCCGTCCTGCCGGGGCACATCGACGAAGTCCGGTCCGTCGCGATCAGTTCGGACGGACGCCTGGTGGCGACGGCGAGCTGGGACCGGACCGCGCGGCTCTGGGACATCGCCGACCCGCAGCGGCCGTACCAGTTGGGCGTCCTGTTCGGGGAGTCCAACCGGATGGTCTCGATCGTGATGAACCCCGCGGGCAACGCCGTGGCCACCATCGACGAGGGCCGCACCGTCCGGCTCTGGAACGTCACCACACCGAGACGGCCACGCATGATCGGCTCCATCGCCGGGCACGGGCTCACCCAGAGCACGATCAGCGCCGAAGGACACGGCCTCGCCAAAGCCGGTCTGTTCGGACTGCTGTACGAGACTTCCATCGTGGGGGCGGACGGCCCGCCGGTGTCGGTGAAGCTGGCCGGGCACACCGACGCCGTGTACTCCGTGGCGAGCGATCCGTCCCAGCCCGTGGTCCTGACCGGGAGCAACGACAGAACCGCGCGACTGTGGAACGTCAAGGACCCCCAGAAGCCCGAACTGGTGTCCAGCTTCACCGGTCACGCCAGCGGCATCCGCACGGTCGCGCTCAGCAGCGACCACCGAACGGCCGCCACCGCGGGCAACGACAACGTCATCCGGCTGTGGGACACCGCTGGCCCGCAGGAGCAGTCCACTCCCGTCGCCACGCTCCCCGGCCACTTCGGAGCGGTCAATTCGATCGCGATCAGTCCCGACGGGCGCACGATAGTCAGCGGCAGCAGCGACAACACCGTGGTCCGATGGGACATCAGCAACCCGCGCCAGCCCCGTTTGCTGCAACCGCTGGCTGCCAACGAAGCGGCCGTCATCAACGTCGTCGCGTTCAGCCGTGACGGCACGATCGTCGCGGTGGGCAGCGCGGGACGGACGGTTCGGTTGTGGGATGTCGAAGATCCCGAGCGGCCGAAGCGGCTGGCGGTGCTCACCGACCATGTCGACCGGGTCCTGGCGGTCGACTTCAGCCCGGACGGCCGGACCATGGCCACCGCGGGTGCGGATCACACGGTGAAGCTGTGGGACCTCGCCGATCCCGCCCGGCCACGGGCACTGTCCACTTTCAGCGACCACGCCGGGCCGGTGTACTCCATCGACTTCAGCACCGACGGGCGCACACTGGCAACGGCCAGCGGCCCGGACACGGTGCGCCTCTGGGACGTGACGGATCTCCACCGGCCACAGGTGTCGGCGAAGCTCACCAGCAACGGCGGCCAGGTGTGGTCAGTGGCCTACAGCGCGAACGGCCGTACCCTCGTCACCGGATCCGACGACCAGATCGCCGCACTGCGGGAAACCGACATCGAACGCGCCGTCACCCAGATCTGCGCGGTTGCCCACCCGCGCATCACCGAGGACGAGTGGGAGCAGTACCTGCCGGGCATCGATTTCACCCCGCCTTGCCACTAGCTTCCTTGAACGCGGGCGTCCGCGGCACCAGCGAAAGCAGGATCGTCGCGACGACCGCGGCGACGGCGAACACGACGAAGCCGAGCCGTGGATCGCCGCCCGCGACGATCCAGCCGATCAGGACGGGGCCGACGATGGTGCCGAGCCTGCCGACCCCGAGGCTCCACCCCAGCGCCCGTGCCCGCCAGTGCGTCGGATACGACTTGCTGACGAAGGCGTTGATGAGGATCTGCCCGCCGTGGCCGCCGACGCCCGCGAGGGCGATGGCCAGCAGCAGCGGCGGCTGAGGCAGCTTGTACTGCATGACCACCAGCGCGATCGCCATCCCGATGTAGGTGAGGACGACGACTTTCCGGTTCCCCCATCTGTCCGTCGCCGCCGCGATGAACAGCGACCCGGCGACGGCGCCGAGGTTGAGCACGAGCAGGAACACCAGTGACGAACCGAGCTCGTACCCGGATCTGCGCATGATGCCCGGCAGCCACGTCGCGAGGCCGTACCACGCGAGCAGCCCGCAGAAGGTCACGGCGGCGAACAGGATCGTCGCGGTCCGGTACCCCGGGCTGAACAGGCCACCGCCGACCGACGCCGGGGTGTCGTCCTGCCCGGTCGTCTCGGCGAGCTGGAACCGCGTCCTGACCGCGGCGGCCTCGTCCGCGCGGCCTGCCGATTCGAGGAACGCGACCGATTCGGGCAGGGCCTTGACCACGATCGGCAGCACGATCACGCCGGGGATGACCGCGATGAAGAACATCCAGTGCCAGCTGAGGTTCGCCAGCACCGGGATGGCCGTGAGCGCGGCGAGCACGCCCCCGATGGGTACTCCGCCGAGCATGACCGTGTAGGCCAGCGTGCGGTGCCGGGGGACGGCGAACTCCAGGGTCAGCGCCGACGCCGCCGGGATGAGCGCGCCGATGCCGAACCCGGCCAGCAGCCGGAACAGGCCGAGCGAGACAGGCCCCGCGGCGAACCCGCACAGCCCGGAGAACAGGGTGAACTCGGCCAGTGCGGCGATCGCGACGGGACGCCGTCCGTAGTGGTCGCAGAACCAGCCGGAGGTGAGCGCGCCCGCCAGCGCGCCGACGAAGACCGCCGCGGCGACCCAGCCGACGTTGCCCGGTGTGAACCCGTATGCCGGGTTCTCGGTCAGGACGGGCAGGACGACGCTGTACGCGACGAGGTCGTAGCCCTCGATCACCACCATCACCCCGCAGAGCGCGGTGATCAGGATCGAGGTCCGCGCACCCTGGCGGTGTGAATCCCGTTGCGGCGTATGCACATCGGGCAGCATGCCGTCCACTGCGGTCTCGGGTATGCTCTTTTCTGCTATGCAGAACAAGCCGCCGTACCCCATCACGTCGGTCGACCACGCGCTGCACCTGGCGATCCTGCTGCAGCAAGAGGGACCGCTGCGGGTCAGCGACGCCGCCGAACGCATCGGCGTCGCACCGTCCACAGCGCACAGACTGCTGGCGATGCTGGTGTACCGGGGTTTCGCCGAACAGCGGCCGGACCGGCGTTACCAGGCGGGAGACGTGCTCCGCCCGGCCGCGCCGTCCATGGCGCCGGTGGCCTTGCTGCGCCAGGTGGCGTTGCCGCACATGTACGACCTTGTCGATCGTGTGCGGGAATCGGTCAACCTCATGGTGCTCGCGGGCACCGAGGCGCGGTTCGTGGCCAGCGCCGAGTGCTCGCAGGTCCTCAGGGTGGGCACCAGAGTCGGCCGCACGCTGCCCGCGCGGCTGTGTTCCGGCGGCAAGGCCATTCTCGCGGCGATGCCGCCCGCCGAGGTCGCCGCGTTGCACTCCGCCACCGCCGAGGTGGACCTGCCCCGGTTGCAGCGCGAGTTGTCGCTGGTGCGCAAACGCGGGTTCGCCATCAACGACCAGCGCACCGAGGCCGGGCTGACCGCCATCGGTGTCGTGGTCAGGGATTCCGCGCGTGCGCCGATCGCCGCGCTGGCGATCGCCATGCCGAGCGTGCGTTTCCACCGCGACCGCGTCGCCGGGTGGGTCAGCGCGTTGGGCGTGACCTTGTCCGCGATCGAACGCGGCGCGTCGATTTCTGCACAGTAGAAAAACGTCCGCCACTGCACGGGGTGCGGGGCACGCTCGGAGCATGGACTCACCCGTGCGCATCGCGGCGACCGATGCCCCCGACCAGCCTGATCGGACGCCCGAACTGGAGGCGCTGTACCGCGGTTTCGCCGAGGAACTGCTCGTGCCGCTGTGGACCGAGATCGGCGACTTGATGCCGTCGCAGCCCGCCTCCAGGGCACTGCCGCACCGGTGGCGGTGGCGCGCCTTGCTGCCCATGGCCGAGCAGGCCGGGAACCTGGTGCCGGTCGGCCGTGGCGGTGAGCGCCGCGCGATCGCGTTGGCGAACCCCGGGCTCGCGGGGCGCCCGTTCGTGACACCGACGTTGTGGGCGGCGATCCAGTACCTCAACCCGCGTGAGGACGCGCCCGTCCACCGGCACACCCAGAACGCTTTCCGGTTCGTCGTCGAAGGCGAGGGCGTGTGGACGGTCGTCGACGGCGATCCGGTCGCGATGCGCCGTGGTGATTTCCTGCCCCAGGCCGGATGGCACTGGCACGGGCACCACAACCGCAGCGACGGCCCGATGGCGTGGATCGACGGCCTGGACATCCCGTTCCAGTACTACGGCGACGCCACGTTCTTCGAGTTCGGCCCGGACGAGGTCGACACCCGGGACGACCCGGCGCTGTCCCGGTCGGAACGGCTGTGGGCCCACCCGGGGTTGCGTCCGCTGACACACCTGCGGCCGACGCCTGCGACTCCGCTGCTGGCTTACCGGTGGGAGCACACCGATCGCGCACTGGCCGAGCAGTTGGCCATGGAGGCCGAGGGATACCCGGCGACCGTCGAACCCGGTCACGCCGCCGTGCGCTACACCAACCCGACCACCGGCGGCGACGTCCTGCCGACGATCCGGACCGAGTTCCACCGGCTCGCCGCGGGCACGTCGACCGGGCAACGCCGTGCGGTCGGCTCGTCGGTGTTCCAGGTCTTCGACGGTACGGGCGAGGTGACCGTCGGCACCGAACGCTGGACGGTCGACCGGGGCGACCTGTTCGTGGTGCCGTCATGGCACCCGCTGACCCTGGCGACCGAGACCGGCATGGACCTGTTCACGTTCGGCGACGCGCCGATCTTCGAACGGCTGAACCTGGAAGGCAGGGCATGAAACTGGCCACCCTGCGCGTGGACGGCGGGTTCCACGTCGCGCGCGTCGAAGACGGCGGATACGCCGACCTGGGCCCCGGGGACGTGGGCAGCCTGCTGGCCGAGCCCGGCTGGCCCGAGCACGCGGCGACGGCCGTCGGCGAGCACGTTCCCACCGGTTCCGCCGATCTCGCCCCGGTGATCCCCCGGCCTGGCAAGCTCGTCTGCGTCGGGTTGAACTACCGCACGCACATCACCGAAATGGGCCGCGACCTGCCGGAGTACCCCACGCTGTTCGCCAAGTTCCCGGAAGTCCTGATCGGACCGTACGACGATCTGGACCTGCCACCGGAGTCGGACACGGTCGACTGGGAGGCCGAGTTGGTCGTTGTCGTCGGACGCCGGGTGCGCCGCGCCGACGCGGAGTCGGCCAAGGCGGCGATCGGCGGGTACACCGTGATGAACGACGTCTCACTGCGCGACTGGCAGTTCCGCACCCGGGAATGGTTGCAGGGCAAGACATGGGAAGCCACCACGCCGCTCGGCCCGTACCTGGCCACGCCGGACGAGCTCGCCCCGGACGCCGCGATCACCTGCGCGGTCGACGGCGAGGTCGTGCAGTCGTCCACCATCGCCGACCTGCTCTTCAGCCCCGCCGACCTGGTCGGCTACGTCTCGACGATGGTCACGCTGAACCCCGGCGACGTGATCGCCACCGGAACGACCGGGGGAGTGGGGCACGCCCGCAAACCACCTCGCTACCTCGAAAAAGGACAGACCCTGCGCACCGCTATCGACGGCATCGGTGAGATGGTCAACGAGGTCCGGCGGGGATGACCTCCGCAGTGGACTGGATGGTCAGTGGCCACGAGTATTTCGCCTCGTGCCTTGCGGCCATCGACGACGCGACCGTGGCAGGGCCCAGCCGTCTGCCTGGCTGGTCCGGCAGGACCCTGCTCTCCCATGTCGGCCACAACGCCCGGGCCTTGGGACGGCTCGCGCACTGGGCGGCAACCGGGGAACCGACGCCCATGTACGCGAGCACACAGGCACGCGCTGACGAGATCGACGCGGGTGCTTCGTGGTCTGTGCAGCGGTTGCGCGGCTTCGTCGAGGAGGAGCAGGAGCGACTGGCCGATGCGCTCGACGGGCTGACCGACACGATGTGGCGCAACGAAGTCGTCACCGCGCAGGGCCGGGCCGTTCCGGCGACGACGATTCCGTGGCTGCGCAGCCGTGAACTGTGGATCCACGCGTGCGATCTGCCTGCGGGCGGGGATTTCACCGCGTTTCCCCGCGACTTCCTCGAAGCGCTGATCGACGACGCGCTGGCCCGTCGTGCGACGCAGGAAATCGTGGTGGACGTCGACGGACCACCCGCCGACCTGGCGCGCTGGCTCACCGGCCGCGGCGACTTCTCGCCACAGCTGCGCACCGCGACCGGGGCGCCACCGCCCGCGCTTCCAGCATGGCTCTGACACCGGTATTACCCTCGGGGCATGGTGTTCGACTCCGCGCGTTTCGACCTACGGCCGTATGCCGGGTTCGACATGGACCGGTACGTCACGCGGACGCACTGCAGCTGGGCGGACGCCGGGTGGGAGTCCTTGCTGGTGCAGCGGTTCGACCACGCGCGGGCCGCCGAGGACATGCCGATGCCAGGGGCGGCGGATCTGCACCTGGTCCTGCCGGTCGCCGGACAGGCCGTGGTCGAGACACGCCACGGCGGCCGAGTCAGCCGTCACAAGTGGGTCCCCGGTCGGCTGGAGCTGGTGCTGCCGAATTCGCCTTTCCTGCGCAGCTACCGCGGGGACGGCGAGATGCGCAGCGTCCAGGTCCACATCCCACGGGACACCGTCGAGTCGACCGCGGCGCGATTGGGCGGCCACGAGGTGGATTTCGAGGCGATGGCCGTGTCCGTCGCAGCCGGGGACCCGCTGCTCGAGGAAACCGTCAAGGCCCTCGGCTCGGTGGACGGAGCCAATGACCTCTACGCCGAGTCCGCGGCCGCTTTCCTGACCACGCACCTGCTGACCCGCCACTCGCGAATGCCGGAGCCGGGGATGCCCGCGCGGGAGGACGCCCGTGTCCGCACGGCCGTCAAGGTGATGCGCGAGCGGCTGGCCGACCCGATCACCCTGGCCGACATCGCCGCGGAGGTGCACCTCAGCGTGTTCCACCTCGTCCGGGTCGTCAAACAGGCCACCGGGATGACGCCGTACCGGCTGCTCACCGGCCTGCGGATCGACGAAGCCAAACGGTTGCTGCGCGAGACGGACCTGCCGGTCGCCCGGATCGCGCAGCGGTGCGGCTTCGCCAGCCCCGGCGCGCTGTCGACCGCCTTCCTGCGGCACACCGGAACTCGTCCGTCGGCGTACCGCAATTCCTGATCGACGGACGGCAATCCCGGGCATGGCGCGGGCGAGCCGCGTCGGCTTAGGTTCGGTGCCTGTGACAGAGTCTTTCGTTGTCGATGTCGCCGACAGTGACCTCGCCGACCTGCGTGCCCGGCTGGACCGGGTCCGGCTTCCCGAGCCGGAGACAGTGCCCGACGAGACGCAGGGACTCGGCCTGCGGCAGCTGTCGGCGTTGCTGGCCACATGGCGGGACCAGGACTGGCGCGCACGGGAAGCCCGGTGGAACGCGATTCCGCAGTACCGAGTGCTCCTGGACGGGCTGCGGATCGCGTTCTGGCACGTTCGTTCGCCTGAGCCGACGGCGTTGCCGTTGCTGCTGACGCACGGCTGGCCCGGCTCGGTGCTGGAGTTCGAGGACCTGCTCGGGCCGCTCACCGATCCGGTGGCTCACGGTGGGCACGCACGGGACGCCTTCCACGTGGTCGTCCCGTCGTTGCCGGGTTTCGGCTTCAGCGATCGTCCCCGTGAGCAGGGCTGGCATCCTGGCCGCACCGCACGGGCATGGGCCGAGTTGATGACGGTGCTCGGCTATGAGCGTTTCGGCGCGCACGGCGGGGACTGGGGTGCGGCGGTGAGCACGGAATTGGCCCTTGTCGCCCCGGAACGGGTCGCGGGCCTGCACCTGACGATGCCGCTGGCGTCGCCGCTGCCGGAGGACCGGATCTCACCGGACCCGGCGCAACAGCGCGTGCTGGACAAGCGTGACGTCCACCTGATGGACGGCTACGGCTTCGGGATGCTGATGGGCACGCGCCCGCAGACGATCGGCTACTCGTTGCTCGACTCGCCCGCCGGGCTGGCCGCGTGGCTCGGTGAGAAGTTCGCCGCCTACTCCGACGGCGTCAGCCTGGCGCAGCAAGTGGACACCATCGCGCTGTACTGGCTGACCGGCACGGGCGCCTCCAGCTCCCGGTGGTACTGGGAGGCGATGCGGTGGATGCCGCGCGGCGCGGAGGAGGAGAATGCGCGGCCTGTCACGGTGCCCACGGCGTGCTCGCTGTTCCCGGCCGATCCGTGGCCGACCGCGCGGCGCTGGGCGGAGCGGCGGTACCTCGATCTCCGCTCGTGGAACGACATGGACCGCGGCGGGCACTTCCCCGGCCTGGAACACCCGGACCTCCTGGTGACCGAGATCAGGGACGCGTTCCGGCACACGCGTCCTACCGCAGGAGCGTGACCGCCTGGTCGAACGCGGAGTCGCGGTTGGCGGCGAACTCCTCCTCGGTGAAGACCGGCGTCCGGATGTGCGGCGGTATGCCGGTGCCGTCGAAGGTCTGCCCGGACCGGGTCAGGTACTTCTCGTTGGGCAGTGTGAAGAACCAGCCGTTGGGCAGGGTGCGTTCCAGCTTGTCGGAGAACACGCCCTGGGTGTTCTCGCCGATCCGCAGCGGGCTCGGTGCCCGGCCGATCAGGGCCTGGGTGAACGTCTCTCCGGCGCTGAACGTCGACCCGCCGGTCAGCACGGCGACCGGTCCGGTGTGGACCGTCGAGCCCCGCAGCACCCACAGCGGTTGACGGCGGGGGTCGTCGTGGGCCTGCTTCGTGTAGGCCAGGTACGGCCTGGTGGTCAGGCGTTGTGCGATCCGGATGCCGTGCGGGTCGTCGCCGCCGACGTTGATCCGGACATCGATGATCAGCCCACGGAGTTGCTTGGTCAGCACGGTGTCGAGCGCGCGGTCGAGTTCCGCGGCATCGGCCGCGTAGCCCTGCCCGGTGTAGCCGGTGAACGCGATCAGCCGCAGATAGCCGATGCGCCCGGGAAGTTCCGCGTACCCGATCCGGCCGCGCCCGAACTCCCGCAGCGGCATGCCATCGAGGTCACGCCGCACGATGAACGACCGCACCTCGCGTTCCTGGTCCGGCGTCGGCAACGTCGTTCCCGGCTTGAGCGCCGCGAACCTCCGGTCGCCCGCGCCAAGGACGACGTGTGCGTCCCGCAGCGGCCGGACCATGTCGGTGAGCAGGGCGAAGAACTCGTCGTCGGACATGTCCGGCCGGACCTTCGGGCGGTACTGGGCGCGGACAGCGGCCCAGTCCACGTTCTTGGCGGCGAAGAACGGGTAGTTCTCGGCGAAGGTCGTCCAGAACACGTCGAAGCTCGCGAGCCGGTCTGCGGGGCCGGGCTTGCGGCACAGATCCGGGAGCGCTGGCAGCCGTCGCAGGTGCCGTGCACCGACCGAGCTGTCGATTCGCAGCGTCGCGCGTTGCCCTCGCCGGTCGGGGCGCAGGGTGAATTCATAGTCCTCGTTGACGAAGCGGTCCGGCCCGGTCTGCTTCGAGTCCGTCCCCTTGACGCAGCTGATCCGCGTGGTCTCGTACGACTGCGCATGGCCGCCCGCGACCTCGATGACCAAACCGTAGCCGTCGGTCTGCCATACGCCGTCCACGGGGCTGTCGGCCCATGCGGGTGTCGCAGTGGCGAGCAGACACAGTGCGGTGCCAGCCATGATCGTCCTCATGTGGCTCAGTCTTCTGACCGCGTCCGCCCGAGGCCACCGGGCCAGCCCCTGGGGGCTGACCCCCTAGAGGTTGAACCCGCTGATCTCCACGTGAGGCCGCCGCACGCCCTGGTACGACGCGTGCAGGGTGATGGATTCGCCTGGCCACAGCGTGACGTAGTTGTCCGACCAGCTGACCGGAAGGACCTGCGCACCACCCGGCGCGGTACGCAGATCGGCCCGGATGGACAGTGCGACCGTGGGTGAGTCGTTGCGCAGCACCACATCCAGGCCGTTGTGCTGGTAGGTGACCGACTTGGTCACCTGGGCCGACGGCAGGTTCTGCAGGCCGGTGAGGTCAGCCGACGCCGTGGTGGGCGTGTACCACCAGGTGGACTTCGGGAAGTCGAGCACGTCGTCCGAAGTGGACAACCAGTAGGTGTTGCGGTCGACCTCTCGGCCCGAGGCGTCGTGCAGGAGCAATCGGACCAGGTACGTTCCTGGTGTGTCCGGCTTCGGGACGTCCAGCAGGCGGCGGGAGGTGTTGGCATCCGCTGTGGCAGGGGCCGACTTGTCGGAGAGCACTCGGCCGTCCGGTGCGAAAGCCGTGGCGCGCACAGTCAACCGGGGCACGGCGGCGAGGCCCGTGTTGGCGAGAACCACCGACCGGTCGTCGTACGAGTACTGGACGTGCAAGGGCCGCAGTGCTTTCTTCGCACCGAAGAACGAGCCCGCCGACGCCAGGTCGTGGCTCCACAGGTGCCAGTAGAGCGTGGGCCAGGCGTTGTTGACCATCCAGTAGATCACGCCGGTGGACGGGTTGACCGGGTCGGCGAAGTCCCGTCCGTACGCCTCGAACTGGGCGCGGTTGGCCTCGTAGTTGGCCAACTGGGCTTTGCGCAGGAAGTCGCGCAGGTCCGTGGGCGTGCCGTAGCGTTGGGCCAAGGCGGCCGAGAAGACGGTCAGCTTGGAGAACACTTCCTTCTTGGCGAGGTGGTACTGCGGCTTGTCCGGGTTGCGCCACAGGTCGTCGATCTCCTGCGGTGACAGGTACCGCCGCAGGGTGTCGAGTTCCGGGATGGTGGGGCCGGGGCCGACCTCGGAGGCGAACCCGGCCGCGCCGCCGAGCTTGTCCTGGTACCAGTAGTTCGGCGGGACCCACCAGTAGGGGCCGTCCATCTTCATGCCGGACTTGCCGAGCGTCGGTGTGGTTTTCGCGGCCGCAGACGGGATGATCGGGGCCTGGAAGTCCGCGCCCCGCAACGCGTTCACGTAGACCTGTTCCACGCGCGCGGTCGCCGCGTTGTCGCTGCCGATGAGGAAACCGAGCACGCTGGGGTGGTTCACCATCCGCTTGGCCTCGGCCGACGTGGACTCGCCCGCTACGCGGTAGTCCTCCTCGGTCCACCCGCTGTACTTCTCCCACTTCGTGCAGCACTCCCAGCCCGGCAGCAGCATGATGCCCAGCCGGTCGGCGAGGTCGAGCAGTTCGTGGTCCTCCTCTTTGCCTTCCATCCGCAGCGTGTTCAGGCCGAGGTCACGGGCGTGCCGGAGTTCGGCGGCGAGCCGCTCGGGCTGCGCGCGCAGGTACAGGTCCGACGCCCAGCCGCCGCCGCGGACACCGAACGGTTTGCCGTTGACGTAGAACTGCCGCGCTCCCGCGGCGGTGAGCTCCGACCGGACGTCACGGATGCCGAACGAGATGTCCGCTCGGTCGGACAGGCCGCGCCCGGTCCACGCGGTGAGGTCCAGCCGATGCAACGGCTGGTCGCCGAACTGCGCGGGCCACCACACTTTCGGCTTGTGCACGGTGATCGGCGGGAAGGTGACGGTCTGGGTCTGCTTGGGTGCGAGTGAGACCTGTTGGTACAGCGGGTTGCTGGCGGCTGTGCCGATGAGCGCGGTGGTGACAGGGTTGTCGGTGTTGTTGCGCAGCTCGGCTTTCACGGTGAGCGTCGCGGACCGCAGGTCCGGTAGGTCGAGTGCGGTCAGCACACGGGCGTCGGTGACCGAGACCGGGCCGGTGGTGGCGATCTGGACGTCACGCCAGACGCCCATGTTGTTGTCCGGGGCGGGTGGGCTCCAGTCCAGGAAGCTGACCGTGAAGTCGCGGAACGGGTCGGCGGGCATCGCCTTGATCGCGATCGCGTTGCGGCCGTGCTTGAGCAGGCCGGTGACGTCGAACTCGTAGCGGGGATAGGCGCCCGCGACGCGGTCCGTGCCCGCGATCATGGTCCCGTTGACCCACAGTTCGCCCCGCGCGATGACACCGCCAGTCAACCGCAGGAACGTGTGCCTGCCCGGCGCCTGCGCGGCCGTGAACTCATGGCGGTACCACCAGGGAACGGCGAAGTCGGCGGGATCGACCGCGTCGCGCAGGGTGGTCGAGTAGTTCAGGTCCGGGTACTTCCGGTTGGCGATCAGGCCCGCCATCACGGTCGACCTCGCGGGGACGGCGTACCAGGACCGGTCGCCGAACCTCGGCGTGGAGATCTCCGCCCCGCCCTGGGTGGCCACGGCCGACGACTGCATCCGCCACCCAGGCACGGTCGTCACCTTGCCGGGGACCAGCGGCACCGCTGGTGTGCCAGCCTCGGCGGCAGGGGGCACCGCGAGCAGGGACAGCGCCAGCACGACGGTGAACAGGCGTCCGATCATGCAACGCACTGTGCCCCGGTGAAGAAGTTTCGGCAAGACTCCTAACGAAGTAAATCCATAACCGGGTGAGCATCAAATTCACTCGCGCCATCGCGTCCGTGCCGCGATCATCCGCTCATGCGCGCTGACTCCTCCGAAACGCGGGATCGACTGCGCCACGCGTTCTTCTGGCACGGCGACCGCACCGACGACAGTTGGTACGCCGACGTGACGAACTGGTGGCGCAGCCCCACGCTGCTGCGCTCACTCGGTCCGGCCCTCGCATCGCTGTTCCGCGACGACCGGCCCACGGTGGTGCTCGGCGTCGAGTCGAGCGGTTGCCTGCTGGGGCCGCTCGTCGCGCTGGACCTCGGCGTCGGGTTCGTCGAAGTGCGCAAGCGCCGGGAGCAAGTCGTCGACAGCGACGCATGGCGGGAACGGACCAGTCCGCCCGACTACAGCGACCGCCACCGGACTCTCGCCTTCCGCAAGCGTTTGGTCAGCCCCAAGGACCGGGTGCTCGTCGTCGACGACTGGATCGCCACGGGCGGTCAGGCGTCGGGAGTCCAACTGCTCGTGCGGGACGCCGAAGCCACGTGGTTGGGCGTGGCGACCGTCGTCGACGCCCTGAGGAGCAACGAAACCCGCCGCCGCCTCACCGTCCGCTCCCTGCTGCACATGCGGGATCTCTGATCAGACGGGTGCGGGTGCGGTCAGGCCGGTCACGGCCAGGCCGAACAGCCGGTGGGCTTCGCCGGCCGGGTCGGGATAGTGCTCGGTGGCCAGCACGATGCCGACGATCAACGTGATCAGGTCCGTGACTGTGACGCCCGTCGTGACCACGCCGTCCCGGATGGCGCGGTGCAGCAGCGGGCCTGCGGCGTTCTCCATCGCCGCTGAGCAGGAGTTCTCGTGCACATTCCCGATCTCGGTGCCGTCGTAGGTCAGTGCGGCCGCGAGGCCCCGGGCTGAGACGCAGTACGTGACAAGCTCGTCCAGCCATTGCAGCAGTGCGGCCCGGCTGTCGTCGGTGTCGATCAGGTCGGCGGCGCGGGCGACCAGGGCGTCGATCCGGTCCTGGGACACCGCTTCCAGCAAGGCTCGGCGGGTGGGGAAGTGGCGGCGCACGGTTGCCGAGCCGACTCCCGCCACGCGGGCGATCTGTTCCAGTGACGCCGCCGCGCCATGAGCGGCGACCTCGTCCGAGGCAACGGCCAGGATGCGTGCGTAGTTGCGCCGCGCGTCCGCGCGTTGCCGGTCGGTCATGGCTGCCTCCGTCCTTGCTAAGTGGCGGGCCCCGTCATATTGTAGCCTCGGATAAACGGCGGGCCCCGCCACTTAAACGAGGAGTGTGTCATGTCCCCAGCTTCCACGCCTGTTCTGGTCACCGGTGCCACCGGTCGGCAGGGCGGCGCCACCGTTCGTGCCCTGCGGGCGGCGGGTGTTCCCGTCCGGGCCCTGGTGCGTGATCCGGCGAAGGCCCAGGGGCTCGGCGTCGAGCTCGTCACGGGTGACCTGAACGACCGTGACTCCGTGGTCCGGGCCGCGCAGGGTGTCCGTGCGGTCTTCTCCGTGCAGATGCCGGGGATGACCCCGACCGGGGACGGCTTCGACTTCGACGGCGAGGTGGCGCAGGGTGTGAACCTGATCGAGGGCGCCAAGGCCGCCGGAGTGGAGCAGTTCGTGCACACCTCTGTCTCCGGTGCCGGTCAGCACACGGACGCGCCGGGCTGGGCGGACGGCCGCTGGCCGGAGATGGCGCCGACCCTCAACGCCAAGAAGGCGATCCAGGATCACCTCCGCGCCGCGGGCTTTCCGCGGTGGACCCTGCTCAAGCCCGGTTTCTTCATGGAGAACTTCCTGCCGTCCATGGCATTCCTCTTCCCACGCGGCATCGAGGGCGGACTGGTCAGCGTGGTGAAGCCGGAGACACGGCTGTCCATGGTGGCGGTCGACGACATCGGCACCGCGGCCGCGGCCGCCATCGCCGAGCCCGAGCGGTTCCACGGGATCGAACTGGAACTCGCGGGCGAGTACCTGTCGATGACCGAGATCGCCGAGATCCTGTCCCGCGTCTTGGGGACACGACTGTCCGCTCCGGACATGACCGAGCAGGACGCCATCGCCGCCGGAATGCCCCCCATGGGCGCCACCCACGAGTGGCTCAACGTCGTCGGGCAACCGGCTCGCCCGCGGTTCGCCGAAGACCTCGGCCTCCCGCTCACCTCCTTCGAGCAGTGGGCGCGGGAACACATGCGCGGCTGACACCGGTCAGGAATCAAGAAGCACCGGTCAGCCCGCCGCGCCTAGCGTTGCGGCCATGACCAACATCGACACGATCACCATCGAGGTCGCCGACCTCCCGGCCGCCGAACGCTTCTACGCCGCCATCGGCCTGGCCACCCGGATCCGCCTGCGCGCCACGCAGGAACCCAGCACGGGTTTCCGGGGATTCACCCTGTCGCTCATCGTGTCCCAACCGGCCGACGTCAACACCCTGGTCGACGCCGCGCTGAAGGCCGGGGCGACGACCCTCAAGCCCGCCACGAAATCGATGTGGGGCTACGGCGGCGTCGTCCAGGCCCCGGACGGCACGATCTGGCAGGTGGCGACCTCGGCGAAGAAGGACACCGGCCCGGCGACCGGGCAGATCGACGCCATCGTGTTGCTGCTGGGAGTCGGCAACGTGGCCGCCAGCAAGCAGTTCTACACCGACATGGGCTTCACCGTCGCCAAGAGCTTCGGCCCCATGTACGTCGAGTTCGCAGCCGAGTCGAGCCCGTTCAAACTGTCGCTGTACCGGCGCAAGGCGCTCGCCAAGGTCGCCGGGGTCGCTGTGGAGGGCACCGGCTCACACCGGATCGTGGTCGGCGGCGCCGCGCAACCGTGCGCCGACCCGGACGGGTTCGTCTGGCACACCTCCACAGTGGCAGCCGAATCCTGATGTGCCACAACCGAATGCCACCACACCACAACCAGCGGAAGGAGCCGGGGATGCGCATGGACAAGCAGGCAGCGGCACTGCGGGACGTCCTCGCCAAGATCGACGAGATGCCCGACCACGAACGCGCCATGGCCGAACGCATCCACGTGATCGTCACCGAGAACATCCCGGAGGTCGTCCCGAAACTGATGTACGGAATGCCCGCGTACGCGCTCAACGGCAAGGTCGTCTGCTTCTTCCAGGCCGCGAGCAAGTTCAAGACCCGCTACTCGACCTTCGGGTTCGAGGAGCAGGCGACCCTCGACGACGGCGCGATGTGGCCGACGAGCTTCGCCCTGACCGAGATGACCGCGGAGGTGGCGGACCGCATCACGTCCCTCGTCCGCAAGGCGGTGAGCTGACCGCGCACTACCGCTCGTTCCGGTAGTCGCTCGGCCTGGCGCCGCGCAACCGCTTGAACGCCACGCTCAACGCGAAAGCGTTGGCGTAGCCCACTTTCCGGGCGATCGTGGCCACGGTGTGGTCGGTTGTCCGCAGCAGGTCGGCGGCGAGGGTGATTCGCCAGCCGGTGAGGTACGCCATCGGCGACTCGCCGACCAGCGCGGTGAACCGCCGGGCGAGCCCCGCCCGCGACACACCCACCTTGGCGGCCAGGTCCGCCACCGTCCACGCATGCGCCGGGTTGTCGTGCAGCAGGCGCAATGCCAGGCCCAACAACGGGTCGTCCAGTGCACGGCACCAGGCTGGGGCGTCGGTGTCCGGGGCGTCGAACCAACTGCGCAGTGCCGACACCAGCATCAGGTCGAGCAGTCGGTCCAGGACCAGTTGCTGTCCAGGGCGGTCGCGGGAGATCTCCGCAACCACCGTCTCCACCGACGGGTACGGGCTGTCCGCGACCGGGACCACCAGCACTGCGGGCAGGGAGCGCAGGAGCCGTTCGCTGAGGTCGCCGCGGCGTTCGAACGCCCCGCTCACCAGCACCGAGGCGTCCGCTGCGGGCGTTCCGCACGTGTCGTTGACACAGTAGTCTTCGCTGGTTATCACGCGAGTGGGCGTGGTCGCCGGGTCGTCGGCCACGGTGTACGGCACGTCACCGCGGACGACGGCGACATCGCCGCGTTCGATGCGGACCGGCTCCAGCTCGTCGGCGACGATCCAGGCGTGGCCCCGCAGCGGCATCGCCAGCGTCAGCGGGGCGCCGCTGGACATCCGCAAAGCCCAGGGCGGTCGGATGATCGCCTGCTGGAAGACGGCACCGTGTGCGTGGACGTCCGCCAACAGCTCCGATACAGCGTCCATGACCCCAGTCTAGACGTACAGACATCAAGCAGAGCTTTTCAGCCATGGATCGTCTCACGTGCTGACTGTTGACTGGGGTCATGTCTGAACAACCGATTCTGGTCACCGGGGCGACCGGGAAGTCCGGCCGCCGTGTCGTCGGCAAGCTGCGTGCTCGAGGGCTGCCGGTCCGGGCCGCCGCGCGGACGGGTGAGCACGTCTTCGACTGGAACGACTCGGCCACGTGGGACGCCGCCCTTGACGGCGTGCGGTCCGTCTACATCGTGCAGTTGGACGGCACGAAGTTGGTGCGTCCGTTCGTCGAGCGCGCGGTCCGGCACGGGGTGCGGCGGGTTGTGCTGGCTTCCGGCCGGGGGATCGACAATCCGGATTACGCCAAGGACCCCAGCGGGATGGCCGCGGGGATGGTCGACAGCGAGGCCGCCGTGCGGCAGAGCGGTCTGGAGTGGACGATCAGCAGGCCGGGGTGGTTCGCGCAGAACTTCGACGAGGGCTTCTTCGCCGACGCCATCCGTGCCGGTGAGTTGCGGCTTCCCGGGGGTGACGGCGCCGCGACCTTCGTCGACGCCGAGGACATCGCCGACGTGGTGGTCGCCGCGTTGACCGAGGACCGGCACTCGGGGCAGATCTACGAGCTGTCCGGCCCACGGGCGGTGACCCTCGCCGAGGCGGTCGCCACCATCTCGAAGGCCAGTGGCCGCGAGATCCGCTACGTCCCGCTGTCGGTCGACGAGTACGTCGCCGAGCTCACGCGCCAGGGACTGCCTGCCGCGGACGCCGAGGCGTTCGCCGAGATCATCATCGCGCTCCGGGATGGCAAGGACGAGCACGTGTCCGACGGTGTACCGCGTGCACTCGGCCGCCCGGCACGGACGTTCGCCGAGTTCGCCGAGTCCACCGCCGCCAATGGGGGTTGGCGGGCCTGACCGGACCACGAATGCGGGGCTCCTTGACCGGGAGCCCCGCATTCGGGTGTGCGGTCAGAGGATCGGTTCGATCCAGATGTTGCGGTACCTCGGGTTCTGGCCCGGGTCGCCGTGGTCCTGCAGGCGGATCGAGCCCGGCGACGTGGTCTCCGGGTCGCCCGCGCCCGTGGGGCCGTTGACTTCCACGTTGTTGTGCACTGTCTTGCCGTTCCACACAAGCGTCACACGGGCGTTGTCGGTCTTGTTGCCCGACGAGTCGAAGCGGGCCGCGCGGAAGGTGATGTCGTAGGTCTGCCAGGTCAGCGGTGCTGTCGCGGCGTTGACGTCCGGTGCCTTCTTCAGGTAGATCGAGCCTGCCTCGTCGTTGGCGAGCGTGGTGTCGCCGTAGGAGTCCAGCACCTGGACCTCGTAGCGGTCCTGGAGGTAGATGCCGCTGTTGCCGCGTGCCTGACCGGTCACGTTCGACGGGTACTGGGGTTCGTACCATTCGACGTGCAGCTTGAAGTCCCCGAACTTCTGCTTGGTCCGGATGTCGCCGCCGAGGGTTTCCACCGAGCCACCGGCGATCGGCCACGTCGCCGCGCCACCCGACCTGAGTTCCCACGCGTTGAGGTTGCTGCCGTTGAACAACGGGATCCGCTGGGCCGCGGTGACCGTGATGTTGTCGAAGTTGACGTTGCCGTTGTCGCCGTCGTCGTACCGGTAGGAGATCGAGTTGGCGCCGGCCCTGAGCGTCAACGCTTCCGGTTGCGACGCCCAGTTCTCCCACGTGACCGTGCTGGCCAGCCGGGTTTGCCGGACCTTCGCCCCGTTGACGTAGACGCTGACAGTCTTGGCGCCGGGACTCGGATCAGGGCCGTTGGAGTAGCGCAGGGCGACGTTGTACGTCCCGGCCGTGGGGGCGTTGACCGAGAACGTGGTGCTCGCGCCCTTGTTCCAGTAGCCGTCGACGAAACCGGTTCCCTCGTAGCCGGTGTGGTTGGTGTTGACGGCAGCGCCGCCGGCCAGCGTCGCGCGCTCGGCCTCGTAGGTCACGGCCGCGGCGGGCCCGCCGACGACGGAGTTGAGCGTGTACCACGCTTCCGTGCTCCACAACGGCGCGCCGGAAGTCGAGGAGAACGGTCGGGGCGAACGGATGTGCACCACACGCCCCGCCTGCAGACCGGGGATCTGGAGGGTGACCTTCTTGCGGTCGGCGGATACCGACGCGCCGCTCACGGAAAGCGTTTGCTCGTCGATCTTCGGGCCGCCGTACGTCGGCGTCGGCTTGTAACGCCATTGGGATGCCTGGTATTTCGTCGCGAGGTTCTGCACGGTCTGGTCCGACAACGGCTGCGTGTACTCCAGTTGGAACCCGCCCTGGACGGCGCGCATGGCCAGGATGTCGAACGTGCTGGTGCTGTTCGGTGTCAGCTTCTGCAGGCCGTAGGCGAGTTTGCCCGGCTGGCCCCAGTTGCCGCCGCCGTCGATGCCGCCGGTGTAGATCGCGCCGTCCGGGCCGAGGCTGATCCGGCTGACACCGGACTCGAGCCCTTGGGTCATCCGGAAGACGGCGCCCTGGTACTCGCCGTTGACCTTCTCGAGGAACGCGCGCTGGACACCGCCGTAGGTCACGTCACCGAACACCATCTGCCCGGCGAACGGTCCCTTCGTCAACGTGATCGGGTTGCTCGGGGAGTTGGCGATCTCGTTGTGCGGCAGCCACAACACCGGTGCGGTGACCGGTTTCGCGTCGTACGGTCCCGCCGGGTTCGTGTAGTGGTTGAAGAACCGGTCCTGCTTGACCCGGACCAGTTTGTTCGCGGGCAGCCAGCCACCCTGGTTGTCGGTGACGTAGATGTCGCCTTCCGGGCCCCAGCCGATGCCGTGCGGCGTCCGCAGGCCACCCGCGACGTACGACACCTGGCCGGTGCGCTTGTTGACCTTGATGGTTGTGCCGCGGTTGGCCGAGGGCTGCGGGTCGGTCGTGGCGCCGCCGTAGTTGATCGCCACCGACAGGTTGGCGTAGAAGAAGCCGTCCTTGTACAGCAACCCGAACGCGAACTCGTGGAAGTTGTCGCTGAACGGCCACGTGGCCACGGTCCGGTAGTCGTCGGTGACGCCGTCGCCGTTCGTGTCGTTCAACTCGACCAGCCGCGCCTTCTCGGACACGTACAGCTTGCCGTCGACGTACTTGATGCCCATCGGCTCCTTCAAGCCGCTTGCGACGCGCTGCGCCTGGACACGCGACGGGTCCGTGTTGCCTGCGACATTGCTCATCAGGTAGACCTCGCCGAGCACGTTGTTCGAGCCGCCCCACGTGGCGATCGCGAGCCTGCCGTCAGGTAGCCAGTCCATGCCGGTGACCTGCGGCTGGAAACCGTTGGGGCGCAGGTTGGTCAGCGTGAAGCCCGGGTGCACGGAGGTCAGCGGCAGCCCGTCGCCGGGTGAGTCGGCGGTGCCCTCGCACTCCTTGCGCCCCGGTGAGGTCACCCGCACGACGTCGGCGTCGGTGCTGAGCACCGAGTTCGGCACGAGCGCGAACGCCGCCGCGCCCGGCGGCTGCCACTCCAGCGTGATCTGCTGGTCGTAGAGGTTGTCGAAGTGCTCGATCCGCAACGAGTGGTAGCCGGTGCCGAGGTGGACCGAGCCGGTCACCGGTGTGGCGCCGTGCAGCCCGTCGTGGTTGATCACCAGCTGGTTGTCGATGCTCAGCCGTGACCCGTCGTCGCTGGTCAGACGGAACTGGTACGTGCCAGCGGCGGAGATGTTGATGTTGCCGCTCACCTCGGACACGAACCGGTCGCCGATCCCGAAGTCGGCCGTGCTCGACCAGTTGATCACCGGCATGAGCTTGTCGACGTTGGGTGTCTGCCCCGGTTTGACGGTGCAGAGCTTGGCGAGGTCGGCTTGGATGTCGAACACGCGCAGGGTGACTCCGGGCTGTTGCGGCGGGATCGCCGCGTGCGCCGGTGCCGCCACGAAGGCGGACAGGAACGTGAACAGGACGACCGCGGCGACGAGCGACTGACGGCATCGTTCGTGGACGGCTCGAAGCATCTTTGCTCCTTGCGGGAGGCAGGGTTCTCCACAGGCAGTCCCGCGAACGTACGAAGACTTTTGTCTCTCGTCAACGAAAGTATGTTCAGTTCTAGCCAAAGTTAGGCCGAACGGCCCCCGCTCGGAGCCGATCACCTGTTTGAGCGACTGCTCAACGGGAGGAGGATTCGGTGAAGATCGTGATACCGGGAGGGACGGGGCACATCGGCCGGTTGCTGACTCGCGCACTGACGGCGGCGGGGCATGACGTGCCGGGCCGCCTTGTCGAAGCCGGGTTCACCTTCGACTTCCCCGGTCTGGCCGGATGCGGCCCGCGACCTGGTCCAGAGTGCCGAAACCTGCGCTGTGGCGTGAGGGAAGTCGGTACCATCCGCCGTCATGGTCCTGGTACTGCTGGTGTTCGGTGCGTTGGGGACGCCTGTGACCGGGTTGTTCGTCCGGCCGGACGTCAACGGGGCCAGGCACGGCGACGAGATGTACGTCGACATCGCCACCTTCAGTTGGTACGGCTACCTGGCGGTGTCCGGTGCGTTGCTGGCCGCCGGGCTGATCGGCTTCGCGCGTGGCACTTCGCAATCCAGGGCGGTCGCCGCGGGAACGACAACCGCGCTGGTGGGGCTCATCGTGGTGTTCGGGTCGATCCACGTCCTCGCCGTCACGACCGGAGTGTTCCGCGGCGACGGCCAACCGGTGCTCGCGGCGTTGTCCGCGGCGGTCGGCGTGGCGACGATGGCCGCGCTGGTCCGGGTCCGTGCCCGTCTTCGATCGACGGGATGACGCCGGTCAGGCGCAGAGCGACCTGTTACGCGGCTTCGGTGGCGCGCAGCGTGCCGAAGTGCTGTTCGGTGTCCCGGATCAGCCGGTTGAACACGACCTTGCGCTGGACCGGCGCGAGTACCTTCATCCCGGCGGACAGGCGGGGCGCGCCGTTGAGGGCGAACCGCCACAGGAAGCGTGCGCCCCCTTCGGCCGGGTCGACCTGGTAGTCCTCGGCGAGCGTGCCGAGCCCTGGCACGTTGGCCTGCTCGACGGTGAACGCGTGCCTGCGCTGTTGCTCGTCCCAGATGAAGAAACGCTCGCGCAAGGCCACGCCCATCGACCGCACCTCACGTGTGGTGCCCACCCCGAACGGCCGGGGTGACGTGTAGTGCACGGAAATCGGGCGGCACCACGCCAGCGGGCGGTCGGCGGTGAGCCCCGCCCACACTTCGTCCGGGTCGGCCTTGAGGTGCATGGTGTAGCTGTAGACGTGCGACGCGGTGGTGAACACGCTCTCGTCGGCGATCGGTGTCGACCGGAACCAGACCATTGTCCTCACCCGTTCGGTGCGATTGCTACTCGCGAGTAACTATAGGTCCGGTCTTCCCGGCTGTCCACGGTGGATTTCGTGAATACCACCACGTGGTAACAAGTTCACCGCGGCCGACGATCCGTGCGACACGCTCCGACGGCTCAACGATCACGCCGAGAAAGTAGAATCATCCGGCAGTTGTGAGCGGTATGTCGGCAATATCGCGCATACGCACATCACGCACCCGAAAGTCCTGGACTTCGTGACCGTCAAGACTCGGTACGACGACATCGTCCACTTCAACATCTCCGTCGACCTGAACGAGGAGTTCATGCACGCCGCGCGCACTTCGATCCCGGGATCATCGCTGTGCTCAGCGACGACGGTGAGCGGGTGCTGCTTTGCCGACGCAAGGGAGAGCAGGACTACGACGGGATGTTCTCGCTCATCGGCGGGAAAATGGAACGTACGGACCCGTCCGTCGTGGCAGCGCTGGGATCTAGGACGGCATCGATAGGAGTGCGGCGGGTGGGTCCACTGATGACCCACCCGCCGCTTTCGTCTCACCGGTCAGGCGGGCAGTCGCCAGCGCTGGTTGTCGCCGGTGTGGCAGTCCCAGAGGTGAACGGGCGTGCCGTCGGCCGAATTGGAGTAGCGGACGTCGACGCAACGGCCGGACTGCGGGTTGCGCAGGGTGCCGGTGCCCGCGCCCTCCCAGACCTGCGCGCCCGAACCGTTGCAGTCCCACAGCTGGATCTTGGTTCCGTTGGCGGTGCCGCTGCCGTCCACGTCGAGGCACTTGCCGAGCGCGGTCACCGTGGTGCCGATCCTGGCCCACCGCTGGGAGTTCAGGCCGTCGCAGCCGCGGATCTGGATCACGGTGCCGTTCACTGTCCGTCCGTTTTGGACGTCGAGACACTTGTTGGCCAGCGACGTCACCACTTCGCCGACGCCGTAGCTGCTGCCGCCCCTGATCAGGAACTCGCTGTTGGCGATGTTCCAGTGGTTGGTCAGGTAGTTGCCCGGCTGCGGGTTGGTGTTGAAGTAGTCGTCACCGTTGCAGTCGATGATGAACGCCTGCGCGCCACGGCAGATCTTCTGGATCTCCGGGCCGTAGCACATGATGTCCTCGTCGTCGTAGCAGTGGCCGCCGCCCGCGGCGTGCGGGGCGCTGCCGTGCACGGCGCCGACCGTGTGCAGGAACTCGTGTCCCACGAAGTCCCAGCCCACCCAGCAGTTCGGGCCGAGCTGGGCGTAGTGCGGCCCGGTGTTGTTGTTGTTCTCCGGACCTGGCCGGTCGTCGTTGCCGCCGATCGCGGCGCAGCCGGTGTCGCCGTTGTTGTTGGCCTCACCCCAGACCACGTACTTGCGGTCAGCGCGGTTGTAGCCACGGGCCCGCAGTTCGTTGTTCAGGTTATACCAGTTGTTCAGCGATGCGAAGGGAACCTGCACTTCGGCGACCGTCGCGCGGCACGAGCTGTCGTGCACCCACCGCAGGTGCCGGACCTGGCCGCCGAACCGGCGGGACGCCTCCACGAAGGCGTCGTCGGTCTCGGCCGCCTGGCTCTGGAAAGCGCCGCGGACCTGCTGCAGGCGGCTGGTCTGGCCTTCGCCGTACGCGTAGACCAGTTGCACCCGCTTGCCGCTGGTCCCGTCGCCGTCGCAGGCGACTGGACGAGGCATGGCGTAGGAACCGAGGTCCACCGCTATGGACGCGCCTCGATCGCGCTGGTCCCGGTGGTTGTCTACCGGTGAGGTAGGTGCGGCGGCGTCGGCCGCGAAGATCGGCGCCGCCAAAGCGGCACCGGTGAGCGCTGCGATCACGGCAGCGCGAATTCTGGATCTGTGCAAGGGGAATCCGCCTTCCCTGGCAGGAGGGACAGCAACAGGTGGATCGATCCAGCCTCGGAGCGTAGGGGGAGCCGATGATCACTGTCATTGACAGAACCGGACATGTTCGCCCGGCCACCGGGAAACGGGTGGATTCTTCGCCGTTCGCGTGAACGGTGTGCGGCAATCGGCCGAAGAGCGCGTACTCCGCGGTTCGTTTTGCTTGCTGCTGAACGATTTCCGGCCACCGCAACGATTCCGCAAGGAATCCGCAAGCCACTCGGGGGAAGGTGGCGCGGCGGGTCGATCCGGTCGCCCGCTCCACTTGACTTGGGGGTCTCGATGTCGAAACACGCTCGGGTACGCGGAGCAGCGGTGGTCACCGCGCTCACCGCCGCGGTCGCCCTGCCCACAGTGTCCGGTGCCGCGTTCGCGGCGGACACCGAATCCAGCGTTCCCAACGTCGCGGTGACGGCAACGCGCTTCGACAGGTACGAGTACGCCGCAGGTGACGCGGCGGCCGTGACGATCACCCTGCACAACCACGGCCCGGTCGACGCGGTCGGCGTCAAGATCGTCGAAGGGGGCACCGGGGAGTCGGACGAGCTGAAGGTGAAGGACTGGGGCGGGGTCGACTGGAGTGACAAGGGAGTCACGGTGCCCGCGGGCAAGACCGTCTACGTCAGGATCCAGGGGGTGGTGCCCAGCGGTGCGGTCAACTCGGGCCGTGTGACGTTCCTGTACGGCTTCGGCGCGGACAACGGCGACTCCGACGAATCGAACAACCGGGCCCTCGCGGGAGCGTCAGTTCCCGGCGGCAAGGGCATCATGACCGGTGCCAGCTACTACGACCGCGACCACAATGGCCAGCGCGACCCGGGTGAAGGGTTGCAGTACGTCCGCGTGACCCTGGTCGGGCTGCGTGACATCGAACGGATCGCGACCGCGGTCACCGGTGCGGACGGGGAGTTCTCCATCGCCGACCTCCCGGCAGGCGAGTACGAGATCCGTGTGCGGGCGCCCGAGGGCTGGTGGCTGGTTCGCGGCGGCACGGTGTCCCACGCCGGGGTACGGGCGAACGAGACGTCTCGTGTCACCTTCGAGGTGGAACCCAAGTTCTGACCGTCCTAACGGGTTCGCGCGCCCGCCGCCCGTGTCAGGAACCCGATCATCGCGTGTGCCAGGGGATTGGGTTGTTTGTGGTGCGCCAGGTAGATGCCGCGGGTGACGGGTTCGCCGGTCAGCGCGCGCACCGCGACCCGGCGGTCGGGCGGCCCGTCCAGGAGGCTCGACGGTACGAGCGCCACGCCGAGCCCTGCGGCGACGAGAGCGAGGGTGACCTGGTAGTCGGCCGTCTCGTAGGCGACGTGGACCCGTACTTTCGCCTGCCGGGCAAGGTGTTCCAGGCAGACCCGGTTGGGGATGCCCTGGCCGCCGGAGATCCACTCGTGGCCCGTGAGGTTCTTCAACGCGATCCGCTGCCGCGTGGCCATCGGGTCGCTCGCCGGCAGTGCCAGGCGCAACGGGTCGGTCAGCAGGAGGAACCGGCGCAGTCCCTGCGCGTCGGGCATGGTGCCACCCGGGTAGCCGTGTGTGATCAGCAGGTCCAGTTCCCGTGAGGTCACCAGCCCGTAGCCGTCCGGCGGTTCGAGGTCACGCAGAGCCAGCGCGACATCCGGGTACTCGCGCCTGAACCGCGCCAAGGCCGGAGGTACGAGCGTCTGCCCGGCACTGGCGAACGTGCCGACCGCGAGGTGGGTCGGTTGCTGGTCGAGCAGCACCTGCACGTGCTGTTCCGCGGCCCGCAGTTGGCCAACGATCGTCTCGGCGTGCGCGGCCAACGCGGTGCCGACCGTGGTGAGCCGCACCCCGCGCGGGTGCCGGTCGACCAAGGGGCAGCCGACCTCGCGTTCGAGCTTGGCCAGCTGCTGGGACACGGCCGCGGGTGTGATCGACAGCTGGGTGGCGGCGGCGGTGATCGAGCCGTGGTGGGCGATCTGCACCAGCACGGCGAGCCGGTTGACGTCCAGCACGCGCACCTCCCTGGCTTAAGCACTGCTTAACGAGCCATAGTAGATCTAGCTGGTGCTTAAGGCAGTCACTTGCCAGGCTGGGGTCGTGATCGACGCATCCGACGTCGCCGCGGCCCGGCGGCGCATCCAGCCCCACATCAGGACCACCCCGCTCATCCAGGTCGAGACGGCCCTCCACCTGAAACTGGAACTGGCGCAGCACACCGGGTCGTTCAAGGCTCGCGGCATGGTCAACCGCATCCTCACCGCGGCTGAACAGGGCGGGCTGCCCGACGCGGGTGTGGTCGGCGCGTCCGGCGGCAACGCCGCGCTGGGTGTCGTCTACGCGGCGGCCCGCAGTGGCACCCACGCCCGGGTGTTCGTGCCACGCACAGCGCCCGCCGTGAAGGTGCGGAAGCTGCGCGAAATGGGCGCCGAGATCGAGCAGGTGGGGGCCAAGTACCACGACGCGTACGAAGCGGCGATCAGGCACGCCGAGCAGACCGGCGCCCTGTTCTGCCACGCCTTCGACCAGCCGGAGGTCTGCGCGGGCCAGGGCACGCTGGGCACCGAGATCCTGGAGCAGACCGGCGGACGGGTCGACACGATCCTGGTCGCGGTCGGCGGGGGAGGGCTGATGGCGGGGATCGCCGCGGCCACCGAGGGCAAGGCGCGGGTCGTCGGTGTCGAGCCGGTCGAGTGCCCCACGTTCAACGCCGCCCTGGTCGCCGGAAAGCCCGTCGAGGTCGGTGTTTCCGGTGTGGCCGCGGACTCGCTCGGTGCCACGCTCCTCGGCCAGGTCCCCTACGACGTGGCCGTTCGCACGGGCGTGCGGTCCGTCCTGGTCGAGGAGAGCGACATCGTCGCCGCCCGCAAGCTGCTGTGGGATCAACGGCAGGTCGCCGTCGAGCACGGGGCCGCCGTGGCGCTGGCGGCGTTGACGTCCGGGGCTTACACACCTCAGCCGGGCGAACGCGTCGTCGTCGTGCTTTCGGGCGGCAACACGGATTCGAGCGACCTCGGGTAGGAGATCGTCCCGCCGGACCCGGGCGGCGCACTTGCAAGTGCGTACTTCCTTTTGGACCGTGGCTCTCCCAGGGTGAGTGGGGATCACCGTTCCACAAAGGAGAGACAGCATGGCTCACCCCGCTTCCCGCGCCCAGGTCCGCCTCGGCGACACGACCGTCACCTATCTGCCCGACGGGCACGCCTGGCTCAACCCCGCCGTGTTCTTCCCGTCCAGCGAGTGGGCGGCGCACGCGGCGTTCCTCGACGAGCGCGGCTGGTTCCCGGTCAGCATCGGGTCGTTCCTGATCCGCACGGCAGACCGGGTCGTGCTCGTCGATCTCGGTCTCGGCCCGGTCGAGTTCGACCTGCCCGGCAAGGCCGAGTTCCACGGCGGCGGCCTGCTCGACGCCCTCGCCGCCGAAGACCTGGCGCCTGGTGACGTCGACACCGTCGTCTACACCCACCTGCACCACGATCACGTCGGCTGGACCACCGGCCCCGGAGGAGGTTTGACCTTCCCGCACGCCAAGCACCTGGTCGGCAAGGCCGAATGGACCCATTGGTGGGGCACCGAGGAACTCGTCGGCCCGGACCCGGAGACCGTGCAGCAGCCGTTGGCGGACGTGATCGGCTTCGTCGACCACGACGACGTCATCGCGCCCGGGATCCGTGTCCTGGCCACACCCGGGCACACCCCGGGCCACCACAGCATCGAGGTGACCGGCGGCGGCGACGACCGGCGGCGCGTGGTCGTCCTCGGTGACGTCATGCACTGCCAGGTCCAGGTCGCCGAAAGCCACTGGAGTTTCGCGTTCGACGTGGACGCCGAGGCGGGGGTGGACACGCGCGAGCGGTTGCTCGACGACGTGGCCGACGGGCGCACGATCCTCGCGGGCGGCCATTTCGCGGGGCAGGTGTTCGGCCGGGTCCTGCCGCCCGTCTCACGGCGAGTCTGGGCCGGCGGGCCGGAAATCGCATAACGTCACGATCATGCCCGCACCTCGCACCCGCAGGCCCCGGCCGGGCACGCCTGGCCGGGTGTTGGCCTGGCTGCCCGACGGACGCCCTGCCGACGTCTACAGCGCGCCGTGCCCGTCACGGCAGGTCCTCGACCGCATCGCCGACAAGTGGACCGCGCTGATCGTCGGCTGCTTGTCCACGGGAACCAAGCGCTACAGCGAACTCCGGCACGCCATCGACGGCGTCAGCGAGAAGATGCTCACCCAGACACTGCGCAGCCTCGAACGGGACGGCCTGCTCACCCGCACGACGCACCCGACCGTCCCACCCAAAGTGGAGTACACGCTGACCGATCTCGGGCACACCCTCACCGTCCCGCTCGCGGCGATCCGGGACTGGGCCGAGGTGCACATCAACGAGGTCAACGACGCGCGGGCGCGCTACGACTCGCCTGCCTGACTCCGCTCGGCCCACCGGCCCGCCCGCTTGTGATTCTGATTTCGAAGCGCTATCGTGTGCTTCGAAATTCGAGACGGGAGTCCATTCGATGACCGGACCACGTATCGCTCCCGCACAGCCGCCCTACGACGACGCCGCCGCGGCCGTGCTCGCCAAACTGACCACGCCGGGCATGGAGCCGCTGATGCTGTTCCGCACCCTCGTGCGCCACCCGGACCTGGCGTCCCGCATGCGTCCGCTCGGCGCGGGCATCCTCGGCCACGGCACCGTCCCCACACGCCTGCGTGAACTCGTCATCCAACGCACCTGTGCCCGCTGCGGCGCGGAGTACGAATGGGGCGTCCACGCAACGGTTTTCGCCGCCGCCGCCGAGTTCACGCCCGAGCAACTCGCCGCCACGGCCGCGGTCGATCCGGACCACCCGTCGTGGAGCGACCTGGATCGCACGGTCCTCCGCCTGGCCGACGAACTGCACGACACCGGCAAGCTGACCGACGCCACGTTCGCGTCCCTCGCCGGTGAACTCACCGACGCCCAGATCCTCGAACTCGTTGTCACAGCAGGCTGGTACCACGTCATCTCGTTCGTCATCGGCGCCGCGGACCTGCCACGCGAGCCGTGGGCCGCCAGGTGGTAAACCTCTGCGGTAGACGGGTCAACTGTCGCGGTATTTCCCGTTGATCATGTAGTGCCCCGACGCGAGTCCTGTTTCACTGCTCGGCACAGGGGCAGACAGGACAACGGGAGTGGACAGGAAGATGCGGATCGGGGTACTGGGGGCGGCTGTGGTGATCGCCGGTCTGGTCACGGCATGCGGCAGTTCGACGGACGGCAGCGCTGTCCCTGTCGGATCTTCCGACGGGTCGTCCGGTGACAAGGGAACTACGGCGCAATCATCGGCCAGGCCCGGTGCGAAGTCCCCGAAAGCCGCTGTGCAGGCGCTGATCGACGGCGTCAAGGCAGGCGACGACGACAAGATCGAAGCCGCGGTGTGCGAGCACTGGTCGAGCCCGGTGAACAGGACCGGCAAGTTCGCACTGGAGAAGGAACTCGACCCGCCCGCGCAGAAGGCGTTCCCGAAGGGGACTCCCGGCGAGCCGCGGGAGGACGGTGACGAGTGGACAGTGCCGGTGGAGATGCCGGGTGACTCGCCGATCACGGTCAAGGTCGTCAAGGAAGGCAAGGGGTACTTCGCCTGCGGTTTCGGAGTCACCGGCGGCTGAGCCGGTTCACGCCACGGGGTGGGGTCGAGGGGCCCACCCCGTGCTCAGCCCGCTTCGAGCAGTTCCTCCAGCTCCGCCGTTCGAGGATCCGCAAGTTCCCGCATCACCACGAGAGCCGCGTGCCAGCAGTGCCGTGCCCACCCGGGATGGCCGGTGCACGCGATCGCGTTGCCGAGGTCGTAGAGCGCGATCGCTTGCCAGCGCCGGTTGCCGAGCTGGCCGTACCCCGCCGCGGCCCGGCGCAACGCGCGGATCGCCTTGGTGTGCTGGCCGGTGGTGGCGTAGGCGCGTCCCAGCTCCTGGAGGTTGAGCGACCGGGGTTCGATGTCCCCGATCTCGGCGAACAACCGGTCGGCGCGCCGGAAGCAGTCGATGGCTTTGTCGTAGTCGCCCAGTGCGACGTGGGCGGTGGCCATGTTGTTGTGGTTGTTGGCGACACCGCGCTGATACCCCAGTGTCTCGGCCAGTGCCAGCGCGCTCGCGCAGACCTGTAGTCCACGTTCGGGCTCGCCCGCCTGCCCGTGCACCAGCCCCAGGTTGGACAGCGCCATCGTCTCGCCTGCCTGGTGGCCGGTGTCGACGAAGCAGTCGATGGCCTGTTCCAGGTTGCGCCTTGCCCCGGCGAACTCGTTCTTGTCGATCTGCTGGCAGGACAGCGAATTGAACGCGTACCCCTCGCCGACGCGGTCCTCGGCCGCCCGCGCCGCGGCCAGCGCGGTCTCCAGCAGTTCGACGCTTTCCTGCCACGCGACCCGCCGGTCGAGGAACGTGGTCATCGCGATCACGATGCGCCACGCGTGACCGCCCCACCCGTGCGTGGCGGCCCAGCGGACCACCGACCGCAGGCAGTCGAACTCCCGCTCGAACCAGCCCGTCGCCGCGGCCTGGTCGGCGAAGACGACCGGCGGCACGGCCGGGGTCAGCGGTGCCACGAAGTCGAATCGCCGCCGTGGTTGCAGCACGGACTCGGCGCTCACCGCGGTGTGCAGGTACCAGTCGAGGACCCGGCGGATCGCCGCGGTGTTGGCATCGGGGCTGTCGGTGCGATGTGCCTCCTCGGCCGCGTACAGCCGGATGAGGTCGTGCAGTTCGTACCGCTTGGGCCGGAGTTGTTCGACCATGTGCGCGTCGTGGAGCTGATCGAGGACCTGCCTGGCCCGTGTGGACGGCAGGTCCACGATGACGGCCGCGGCATCCGTGCTGATGTCGTTGGCGGGGTGCAGACCGAGCTTGCGGAACATCGTGGCCGCGAGCGGGTCGAGTGCCCGGTAGGACCACGACAACGCGGCGTACAGCTCGCTGCCCATCCCGGACCGGAACGCCGCCGGTTCACCCATCTCGTCGGTCAGCGCCTGGACGACATGGCTGAGGGTGTCCGTGCGCTGGGCCCGTTCGGCGACGATCGCCAACGCCAGCGGCAACCCCTCACACAGCTCCGCGAGCTGCCCGGCCGCCTGCGGCTCGGCCGCGACCCGTGCCGTCCCGGCCGTCGACCCCAGCAACTCCACGGCGTCGTCGTGGCTGAGCCGTTGCAGGCTCAGCCGTTGCGCGCCATCCCGGATGGACAGTGACCGCAGCTGGTTGCGGCTGGTCACGATCACCAGCCCACCCGCGCCCGGCAACAACGCGCGCACCTGGGCGGCGTCGCGGGCGTTGTCCAGCAGCATCAACGGTTTGCGTCCGGCAAGCGTGCTGCGCAACAGCGCTGACCGCTCGTCCAGTTCGGCGGGGATGCGTTCGATGGGTACGCCGAGCGATCGCAGCATGGTCTCGACCGCGGCGGCCGGGCGAACGGGATCCTCCGCGGAATAGCCGCGCAGGTTCAGGTACAGCTGGGTGTCCGGGTGCCGGTGGGCCATCCGGTGCGCCCAGTGCAGAGCCAGTGCCGTCTTGCCGGTGCCGGGCGCGCCGTCGATGGCCACGACGATCGTCGGCGGTTCGCCCGCACCCGTGGCGAAGGTGATCGTGGCGACCAGGTCGTCCAGTGTGGCGAGCTCGGCACGCCTGCCGACGAACCTGACGTTGTCAGGCGGAAGCTCGTGCGGGCCGGGCGCGGCGCTCGCGCGCAACGGCGTCACCCGCTCGTCGGCGATGTCGCGCAGCAGTTCCCGGTGCAGCCGCTGCAGGTCCACGTCCGGCTCGACGCCGAGTTCGTCCCGCAGCACAGAACGGACACGCCGGTACGCGGACAGCGCGTCGGCACGCCGTCCCGTGCGCCACATCGCGTCGATCAGCCGGAGCCACAACGACTCCCGCAGCGGGAACTGGGTGGTCAACCCGGACAGTTCGGCGATGGCCGCCGAGGACGCGCCAACCGCCAGATCCAGGTCGATCCGGCGTTCGGTCGCGGTGAACCACTCCTCGGTGAGCGACGGCACGACGTCCATGTCGAGCCAGTCGGACTCGACACCGGTGAACGGGCGGCCACGCCACAGGCCAAGCGCTTCCCGCAGCAACCCGAGCTCGGTCCTGGCGCTGTCGGCGCCCCGCGCCTGCCGCAGCAGCCTGCGGAAGCGGTGCAGGTCCACATTGTCCTGGTCGACCGACAGGCAGTAACCCCCGCCGGGATTGGCTACGATGGCGTCCTTTCCGAACACTGCGCGTAACCGGGTGGCGTACGTCGACAAGGCGCCGCGGACGTTCACCGGCTGCTGGTCGCCCCAGACCTGCCCGGCCAGCGTGTCGGCCATGACGGGCTGGCCCGCTGACAGCACGAGCGACGACAGCAACGTCCGCTGGTGCCCGGCCTGCACCACGACGGGACGGCCGCCGACGAAAGCCTGCCACGGACCGAGCACGTTGATCTCGACAGAAGAACTCATCACGATGGTGACCAGCATGCCTGGAAATGGCACTGCCTGGCCATACTTGGTCACCACGTGACCAACACGTAGTCAACACCTGCCGTGGCACGATCATCAGGTGACCGTGCCCAGCTTCGAGATCGGCGCGGGGTACGCCGTCTACCGGGGCCCGGTGACGGACAGCGGCGTACACCGGCACGCCGCGTTCCAGATCGCCATCGCGCCCCGCGGCGAAGTGGCCATGGTGGACGCGGCGGCGGTCAGGCACCAGAGCGTGGCGCTGCTGGTGCCGCCGATGGTCCGGCACCGCATCCTCGCCGCGGCGGACCTGCTCACCTTCTTCGTCGAGCCGCACCGCGCGTTCGCCGACCGGTTGCGCGAGCGCCCCGGCGGCAACGCACTCACCGCCGCGCCCGACTTGGCGGACCTGAGTGTGGACGAGATCACTCGTGAACCGTCCACTGAGGTGGATCCCCGTCTGGTGCGGGCGTTGACCATGGTGGCGGATCGCAGCGTCCCCATGCCGGACGTGGCGGCGGCGGTCGGCCTGTCGCCGCAGCGGCTGCGTGCGTTGGCACAGCGACAACTCGGCATGCCGCTGACCCGGTGGCGGATATGGGCGCGGCTACGCCGGGCAGCGGAGGAACTGCGTGACGGCTGCTCGTTGGCTGAGGCGGCCGTCACGGCGGGCTTCGCCGACCAGGCCCACCTCACTCGTCAGATGCGCGAGATGATGGGCGTGACACCCGCAGCCGTGCTGCCCGTCCTGCGTGGTCAATCCCGCCGGGCCGTGTAGATCGAGATCGAGCCGCTGACCGTCGGCACCACCTCGGTTTCACGAACGGCACGGAACCCGGCTTCGGTGATCAGTTCCGGAAGCACGCCGTCCGCATTGGGCTGGGTGTCCTGTTTGCCGTCCGCGAACTGCACGATCCTGAACGCCAGGCGCATCAGCGGCGTCCGCTGGAGCCCGTAGTCGGCGATCACCAGTTTGCCACCGGGACTCAGCACCGCGAACATCGACGCGAGCACGGACCGTTTCACCGCGACCGGGCACTGGTGCAGCACAAGGCTGGACACGACAGTGTCCGCCGAGGCCGGGCCCAGCGTCTGCGTCAGCGTGTCGCCGATCCCGGTCAACCACCGGACACCGGCCGCCCCGGGCTTGCCCTTGGCCACTGCCAGCACGTCAGGGTCCGGATCCACGCCCACGACCCGCGCCATCGGTTCCACCCGGTTCAACAACAGCGCCAGCGAGCCGGTGCCGCAGCCGACGTCGACGATCACGTCGTCGGGCCGCGGTGCCACGTGCATCGCGACCAGAGCGCGCCACAAGCGCTCACGTGTCAGCGTGATGGCGTTGTCGTAGAACCGGGTAGGTGCGAAGCGGCCCAGCGCGGGGGTGAATGCGGTCTCGCTCATGCACGGCAGTGTCGGCCGCGCACCGGGTCCTGGTCTTGAACGAACCGCTCGTGGCATTGGCGGTTACGTGTCGAGCACACCCGTGTTCTGACAGGCGACCTTGCCGCCGCCCGTCGTGTGTCGTGGTCATGCGGACCAGCGTGATATCTCGACTTGACTTGAGGTCAAGGCCTTCAGCCGAGGTCGAGTCTGCTCACCACTCCGGCCAGCCCGGATTCGACGTCGTCAGGCTCGTCGTTGTCCATGCCGAACGTGACCTCGTACCACGGGCCCAGTTGGTGCCACAGCAACGCCCGGTCGCGGACCTCGGGGGAGACACCGTACTCCTTGGCCACGGCACGTGCGAAGTGCTCCGGTGTCCCGTTCAGCAGCCAGGCCAGGTCGATGGCGGGGTCCCCGGTGTGCGCGTCGGAGAAGTCGATCACGCCGGTCACCCGGTCGCCGACGCACAGGATGTGCTCCGGGCCGATGTCGCCGTGCACCACCGCGTCGGACGGCAGGTCGGCGATGGCGTCCAGCAGAGCCGTGGCACGCGCTGTCAGGGCGTCGGGAACCAGCGGCACGACGTCGGCACGGAACCGCGCGACTGTCTCGGCTCGATCGTCAGACTTCGCCAGCCCGTGTGCCACGGCGTCGGCCGCGTCGACGCCGTGCAGTGCCCGCAGGAACTCGCCCAGTTGCCGTCCGTTGTCCTCGCTGAAGTCCTCGATCGGCTCGCCGGGGACCAGTTCGTGCCGCACGACCAACGGCTCCAACTGCGCGACCTCCGGCCGTGGCACGGCCAACGGCAACTGCGGAGCCAGCCACGGCATCACCCGCGTTTCCATCAGCAGCAGGTCCACCACCTCCGGGCGGCGTGGACGGCGTTCCACCCACCGACCGTCCACCAGGGTCGCCACGCTGTCCCAGCCACCGCCGAAGTCCATAAGGGCAACTTATCGAGGTCCACCACCGAATATCCGCCTTCGTTGTGCAACGGGCACAACGGACACGAACGGGGTTGGCGACTCACCTCTATCGCCCGCGCGGGCACCCCTGGTTGGCTGACTACCGATGAGTAACAACGCGGTCAGGGAGGCTCGATGACGAGGCCGGACAGCAGTTACAGCATGAGCCGCCGCCATCTGCTCGCCACGGGCAGCGGTGTCGCCGCCGGTTCCGCACTGGGCATGCTGGGCCTGGGCGAATCCGCCGTCGCCGGCCCGCGGGCCGACGCGGACGCGATCGTGGTCGGTGCCGGGCTGGCCGGGCTCGTGGCGACCGCCGAGCTCGCCGCCGCCGGTCGCCGGGTCCTGCTGGTCGACCAGGAGCCGGAGGCCAGCCTCGGCGGACAGGCGTTCTGGTCGCTCGGCGGGCTGTTCTTCGTCAACTCGCCCGAGCAGCGCACCGCGGGCATCAAGGACTCGATCGACCTGGCCCGCAACGACTGGTTCAGCAACGCGGGCTTCGACCGCGGCGTCGACGACCCGCTCGGCGAGGACTATTGGGCGTCCCGCTGGGCCGAGGCGTACCTGCAGTTCGCCGCGGGGGAGAAACGGGCGTGGCTGGCCGGGCTCGGGGTGACGTGGGTGCCGATCGTCGGCTGGGCCGAACGCGGCGGGCAACTGGCCGACGGGCCGGGCAACTCCGTCCCGCGCTTCCACCTCACGCTCGGCACCGGCCCCGGCGTGATGGAGCCGTTCGAGAAGCTCGTGCGGACCGCCGTGGCCCAGGGCAAGGTGAGCTTCCGCTTCCGCCACCAGGTCGACGGGATCACGATGGCAGGCGGCGCCGTCAGCGGTGTGCGCGGCTCGATCCTGGAACCCAGCAGCGCCGCCCGCGGCACACCCAGCTCCCGCACCAAGGTCGGCGACTTCGAGCTGCGGGCGCCGATCGTCATCGTCACCTCCGGCGGCATCGGCGGCAACCAGGAGCTCGTGCGCCGCAACTGGCCCGCCCGCCTCGGCCCACCGCCCGCCCGGTTGATCACCGGTGTGCCCGCGCACGTCGACGGCCGGATGCTGGCCATCAGCGAGGCGGCCGGGGCGCGGCTGGTCAACCGCGACCGCATGTGGCACTACACCGAGGGATGATCAACCACAGCCCGATCTGGCCCGGCCACGGCATCCGCGTGCTCGCCGCGCCGTCGTCGATGTGGTTCGACGCGAAAGGACGCCGGTTCGCCAACCCCGGCGTGCCCAGCTACGACACCCTCGGCACGCTGGAGCTGATCGGCCGTTCCGGGCACGACTACTCGTGGTTCGTGCTCAACAAACGGATCATCGACAAGGAGTTCGTGCTGTCCGGCTCCGAGCAGAATCCGGAACTGACCCGCAAGGACCTGATCGGCTACCTGGCCATGCGCCTGCTCACCAGCACACCGCCGCCGGTCAAGGCGTTCATGGACCGCGGGGCGGACTTCGTCATCGCCGACTCGCTGCCCGACCTCGTCGCAGGCATGAACCGGCTCACCGGCACGAACCTGGTCGAGCTCGACGAGCTGCGCAAGCAGATCGTCATGCGCGACCAGCAGGTGGACAACCCGTTCACCAAGGACGGCCAGATCATGGGCATCCGCAACTCGTTGGCCTACAGCGGCGACAGCCTCGCCCGCACGGCCTCGCTGCACAAGATCCTCGACCCGGCGGCCGGTCCGCTGATCGCGATCCGGATGAACATCCTGACCCGCAAGACCCTCGGTGGACTGCAGACCGACCTGTCCGGCCGGGTGGTCGGCGCGAACGGCCGACCGATCCCCGGCCTGTACGCCGCGGGCGAGGTGGCGGGCTTCGGCGGCGGTGGCGTCCACGGGTACCGCGCGCTGGAGGGGACGTTCCTCGGCGGCTGCCTGTTCTCCGGCAGACAAGCCGGTCGCGCCGCCGCCGCGGCGAGCGCGTAGTCATCTGACAGCCGGCGATGCCGGGGCCGCCTGCCGACCTCGGCATTCCGCTCGATCTCGACCTGGCACAGAGCCGTGACAGCCGACAGCGCGGGTGACCCGAGCGATCCGCTGTGAAAGTGACTGGCTACTTGGTGAAAATCTCGGCAAGCCGTCCGAACTGGCCGGTGGCGATCAGCACGAGCAGTACAGCCAGGAAACCGAGACTCCTGACGGTCTTCTCGTGTCGTTCCAGGTTGTCACCCAGATTGCTGAGCAGTCTGCGCAAGCGGCCTGCGGTTGGCGGCGTCGGTTCCGGCTCGTCAGCCGTCACATGCTCAAAGGTTTGAGCGGCCGCCACTGGGTTGCCCTCGAGCAACAATGTGCAACTCACGGCGACCAGGCCATCGAAATAGTCGCCCGCTGCGCGTGAATCCCTGCCGCGGATCGACGCTCGGCGGAGCAGAGTGGCCAGCCGATAGTACGTGTTGCCCACAATCGCGGCATCACGCGCCTCCAGGCGGCGTTGTGTGTCAGCCACACACCGCTCAAGGATGACAGCAAGTTCCATCCCCGTTTTGTGCTCGGGACTTCGCCATCGAGAAGCGCGGGCCCCTGTTCGGAAGCGCCATTGTGCCGTGTCGTGCAGCGCCCGCCTCCGGTAGAGCTGGAGGTAGGTCTCCAGGAAGCGGACCTGGGCGTTGGTCACCTCACGGATCTTGGTCACCACTTTGAGGACGACGAAGAACGTGATGACTCCCAGGCCGGCCCAGTTCGAATCGGTGCTCGTCCCACCTGCGGGTGCCTCCTTCAACAGTGGCTGGAGTGTCGGTGACTCGAACGTGATCAGGATCGTCGTCAATATGACGCTGCTCCAGTAGATGCTGGCCATCTGCCGATTGGCGATCATCAGTATGATGTCGTTGATCAGGCGGCTGTAGTAACGGCCGAGTATCTCGGTCCGCGGCGATGACAGGGTGGGATCGTTGCGCATCTCTCGATAGCTTTTTACGCCTTCGTGTGTGCAAAAAACGGCCAAGGTCAGTGGTATGACCAAGGAAATCCCTTGGACCGCTGGAGAGGCGCCGGACTTCTGGGTGAAAGCCCAGAGCCCAAGGCCGATGGCCAGCGGCACCGCCACGACGGAGCAGCCGACGCCGATTCGGCGGGCCCACGGTTTGGTGGAGTCCGGCTCTTGATCGGCGAAGTCATGGGGGTGGCGAAGTCGAGCGAGGTTGAACACCGAACTAGCCGCGAGCAGGTACAGCAACCAGTGAATGGCACCGACATAGGCAAACCAGAGGGTGAGCTGGCCGAAGACCTTGAAAGTGATCGCCATGAGAACCGCTACCTCACTCTGGTACGGCGCAACTGTCGGCGGTGGTGAAGACGTTGAGTCGTACACCTACCCGGCGAATTCAGCGAAGTCCAGCACCTAGCCTGGCACTGTGCGCGAACTCGGCAGCAGGAAGCGGCTCCCGCCCGCCCCGCCGCACGTCGTCTGGGACTCGTTGACCGAGCCACGGGCAGAGGCCGCGCGGCCCTGGCTCGACCAGTTGGACGACGAAGTCGAACCCCGGGTGCTGGAAGCGGTACGCCCAAGCACGGTGGTGTGGACCTCGCTGTGGCCGGACCGCCCGAACGACCGCATCCGGTTCGACCTGCACACGGACGACCGGGGTGTATGTGCGTTGCGCTGGACTCTCACCACCACGGGCCCTGCTCCGGACGACAGCAAAACTGGGGCACATGCGTCACCGGCTCAACGTGTTGGTCAACGAGCGGCTTCGCCTGTCCTACGGTCAGTGAATACGCGATTCAGGTGTTTCCGCCGGGGAACCAGCCGATCGCGGCCGAGGTCGGCTAACTTGGCGGCGGATCGATTCGGGAAAACGCTTATGAGGCAGAATATTTGGTATGGCGAAACCCGTCAGAGGGGGTTGCTGTGAGAATGAGAAGCCTGCTGAGAACGGTCTTCACTGCCGTTGCCGCGCTGGTCATCGTGGCTCCGGCCGCAGCCGCCGGTACCGCGGCCGGTGCGCGGGGAATCTACGAATGGGAATTCGGCGGCTACTACCCGACCGAAGCGGAATGCCACGCGGCAGCCGATCGCGAGGCGGACACCCATCGCTGCTATCCGCCTGACCGGCACGCTGGGTGGGCGCTTTACAACGGCCACTACACGTGATTTCGATTTGACGGGCACGGCGGCGAATACCCCCGCCGTGCCCGCCGCTCAGTCGCCGAGTCCGTCGTCGCCGCTCATCGTCCCTCCTTGTATTCGTAGGCGCCGATGTCGTGGCCCGCGCACGCCGGGCGGGGGTTGTTGTCCCGGTCGAAGGCAGGGGCGTACGCCGCGGATCCCTTGTCGATGGCTTTCGCCGCCGCTGCCGTGAGGTGGAAGTCGCCCGCGCGTGGATCGGCGAAACCGGGGTCACCGGTGACGTTGTGGTCGCTGACAAAGCCGGTGTTGGCCGCGGGGCCCTCCGCGAAGATGTTGTTGCGCAGGATGTTCACGCCGGCGTACTCGTCGCCGTCGAAGGAGATGGCGCCCTTCTTGTTGCCGTAGAACGTGTTGTTGACGATGTGCACGTTGGACAGCGTGCCGCTCGACTCGACCCAGATGCTCAGGCCCGCCTGTGCGTTGCCGTACGAGACGTTGTTGTACACCTTGACGTTGTCCAGTTCCCGGGTTTCCGACCAGTCCTCGACGGCCAGCGCGATCCCCGCCTTGGTCTCGCCCTTCGCGCCGCTGACCACGTTGTTGTAGACCTGGACGTCGGACGCGGAGTCCACGTAGATGTTCGGGCCGCGGTTGTTCGACGACACGTTGTCGTGGATGGAGATCCGGGCGTTCTCGGTGTACTTGACGTCGATGCCTTCCTCACCGTTGTCGTGCACGCGGCAGTTTCTGACCTCGGCGTCCCGTGTCCCGTGGCCCAGGCTGAGCGCCTCGTGGTCCGCTGACGTGCCCTCGGCGTTGGTCCCCTTGATCTCACAGCCGTCCACCAGGACGTTGGACGTGTTCAGCAGCACCAGTCCGCCGTCCTGCGAGCCGTCGATCCCGAAGTTCTCGAAGACCAGGTCATGCCCGCCGTCGGCGTACGCGCCGAACCCGCGTGACCCGGCGAAGGTCAGGTTGTGGAACCGCAGCCACGAGTGGTTGCCGAGGGCGAGCAGGCCCTTCGAGCCGCCTCTGCCTTTGACGACGGCGGTCCCGCCCTCGCTGTAGAAGGTGATGTACTTGCCGGGTGATCCGCTGGTCCTGATCGACAGGCCGCCGGTGTGGACGCCCGGGGCGATCCGCACGTTGTCGCCGGGCCGTGCCGCGTCGGCGGCTGCCTGGACAGTCGAGTACTGCCCGCCGGGCCCGACCGTGAGAGTCCGCCCCGACACCGGCGGTGGCACGTCCGCAGATGCCGCTCCTGCCGCCGTCGTCAGGCCCGCTGCCACCGTGGCCGCGACAGCCAGCGCGACTTTGTTCCAGTCCATGTGCCCCTCCTGTGGTTGCGGGGCAGCTTGGCCTGGGTGTCCGGGGACCCTTCCCGGTCCGCTCGACTGATCCGAGAACTCGGTGCGCTGGTCACTGTGCGCCCGGATGGCACACCGAGACGGGCGTGGCTGTCAGGCCGATTCGATCCGCATGAGCAGGGGAGTGCACTCCATGTTGTTCGTCGGCCAGTAGTCGACCGAACACGCTGTCAGCACGACGATCACATCGCGCATCAGCCGGAAGGTGATCGAGTCCCCGGGCTCGGACGCGGCGGTGCCCACGATCAGGGTGCCGTCAGCCTCAGGAGCGGAGTTCTGGAAGACGTTGACCGGGTCGGGCACGACCGGCAGCCGCAGACCGACCGAGGCGGTCGCGGAAACGAAGTTGTCATAGCAGTTCGGGTGATCCACCAACCCTTCGCTCTCGTAGAGCGAACGGTCGCAAGGAGGAAACAGCATGTCGTGCTTGCCCGGGGAGTCGTCGGCGACCAGTTCGGCGATCGGATCACCGAAACGGTCGAGAAAGTGCTGACCCACCAGAGGAAACAGCCGCTCGCCCCGATCACGGGTGTGACCGACCGAGAGCCAGCGCGTGTGGTCCTTCGCGTCGATCAGCCAGAGGTCGCCGACCTGGTGCCCGTCGAGATCGACGATGTGCAGGAGATCGCCCTCCACCGCGTCCACCGCACGACCGCTCTGCGCGGGTACCGTCACCGACCTGATCCCCATGGGTCTCCACTTCCAGCACGACAGTGTTTCCCAGGGATGATCGACCACGGACAGGACCGGAGGCGACTGGATTTCAGACACCCCGAAGCGGCCATGCCGGTGATCTGCACGATCACCGGCATGGCCAGTGGCGGAGTCCCACCAGTTAACCTGTCTCCCTGCGACGGGTCCCCGCCGGTTCACCGGCGTTCAGCAGGCGCCGGCGTCCTTCCACACGGCCCACGAGCGGGGGTCGCCCGGTTCCGCGTTGGTCGACCAGTAGGTCGATTCCCACTTGTGCCCGGCGTGTCCCACGACGTCACCGGGGGCGTAACCGGTGGTGGCGCTCCACGCGGCGATGCCCTCGCAGCCGACCGGGGGTTCCCCGCCGCCTTCGGTGATCAGGGTCTTGCCGGTCCTGGCGAGGATCACGCCGAGCGGGTAGAACCAGATCGTCCCGCCCTGCGAGCAGTTGCCGGAACCGCCGGACGTCACGCCCTGGGCCTGCTGGCCTGCCAGCCACGAACCACCGGAGTCACCGGGCTCGGCACACGCGTTGGTCCGCGTCATGCCGGTGATGGTGCCCTCGGGGTAGGTCACGGACTCGTTCTTGCCGAGGATGGTTCCGCACTTCCAGCCGGTGGTCCGGCCGGAACGGCACACCGCCGCGCCGATCGCGGCCTCCTGGGAGCCCGCCACGCCGACAGTGCTGCCGTCGTAGCGGTTCACCACGGCCTTGGGGGTCCACTGCGAGTTCGTCGCGACGAACGCGTAGTCGTTGCCCGGGAACGACGAGATCTGGAACGTGCCCTGTGCGACTCCGTTGGAGCCCACGGTCGACGAGCCGACCGTTCCACAGTGGCCTGCGGTGACGAAACCGCCGTTGACCGAGAAACCGACGGAGCACAGCGACTGGTTGTTGATGCCGTACTGGTCGCCGCCGCGCACGTCGTACAGCGGACGCGGGGCCAGGTCCGAGTCCACGAACCGGACGGTGGCGGGGTTGACACCGGCGGACGCGACGAACGAGCGCGCGGCGTCGCGTGCGTTCGGGTGCGTCAGGACGGTGACGGTGTTGGTCACGATGTCGACGTGCCAGCCGGGCACCGACTTCGGCGCGGCGTAGCCGAGGCCGTCGAGGCTGCGCTTGGTCTGGTCGAGCTGCCGGTAGCTGTAGCCGACCACGCGGGCCTCCGCGCCCGCGGAACGGATCTGGTCGGTCTTCGCCGGGTCGGTGGTGGCCACGGTCAGCCGGTCGGCGCCGGGGGCGAGCCACGCACCGGCGAAGCTCTCGCCGAGCTTCGGGGCGAGTGCCTGCTCGAGCGTCGCGCCGCGCCGGTCGCGGTCAAGGCGAGCAAGGGCCTGATCGGCGGTCAGCCCGAGGTCGCGCTGCATGGCGGCCAGCATTTCCGGCGCGACAGTCGGCTTCGGGCCCGGAATCGGCGCCGCGGTGGCGGGTAAGGCGAAAACCGATGAGGCGACTGTCGCCACGATCGACGACGCCACCGCCCATCGACACGCGTCTTTCCAGTTCATCTTGAGTCTCCGGGGTAGCAGGGGGATCCGGATTGGTATAGACCAAAAACGGTATCGGATCTCGTGCCGACGGCGGACATGTCAATCAGCGATAACGCCCGGCTATGGACGAGTGGGGCGGGCGAAGGCTTCCACGGTGGGCTACACTGCCGTGCAAAACCGTTTTTGCACGGTCCCGTGGGAAAGGCACGCCAGCATGAAGAAGGTCCTGGTGCTCAGCTCGAGCCCACGACGTGACGGCAACTCGTGGACGATGGCGAACGCCGCGGCGGAGGGTGCGCGTGCGGCAGGCCACGACGTCGAACTCGTCCACCTCAACGACTACGTGCAGGGGCTGTTCCGCGACTGCCGGACCTGCCGTGACGCCGCAGGGGCGTGCACGGTCGGCGACCGCTACGACGAACTGTTGCTGGACAAGGTCGTCCCCGCCGACGGGCTCGTGGTGGCCACGCCGCTCTACTGGTACGGCATGTCCGGCGCGCTGAAAACCTTCTACGACAGGCTGTTCTGCTACACCTCCGGCAGCGCGCCGGATGGTGACGCGGTCGTGCCCGGTCTCACCGGCAAGAAGGTGGCGCTGCTGATCTCGTGCGAGGAGAGCTACCGGGGCGCTACGCTCGGGCTCACCGCGCAGTTCCAGGAGCTGGCCCGCTACCTGCACCAGGACCTCGTCGGGGTGGCGATCGGGGTCGGCAACAGCAGAGGAGAGGTGCGGTGCGACCCGTCGTCGCCGCTGGAGCAAGCCGCTGACCTGGGGCGACGGCTGTTCGACATCCGCGTCACCGACTACCGGATCGACACCGAGCGGTCCAACCGGGTCTGGGTCACGTCATGACCGGGCCGTCGAGCCGCGCGGGTTGAGCCGGACCGGGACCTCGGTCCGCTGGGCCTGCGCGATCCCGTTCTCCACCAACGACATCAGCTTGGTCGCCGCGGTGTGCCCGACCTGCCGCGGGTGCACCGACATGCCGGTGATCTGCGGTGAGGTCAGCCGCAGGGAGCAGCTGTCGACAGCGCTGCAGACACCGAGCCTGCCGGGAACGTCGATGCCCCGGCTGGTCGCCTCCTGCAGCACGCCGAGCGCGAGGATCTCCGAACTTGTGAACACCGCGTCCGGCGGCTCGGCACTGTCGAGCAGGCTGGTCAAGGCCTCGGCCGCGCCCTCCGGAGTGGACGGCTCACCGATCTCGACGACCAGCGGGTCCGCTCCGCGCTGCCGGACGGCCTGGATATAACCCGCGGTGATGTCGTGCGTGTATGACCGGGCGGTGTCCGTGGTGATCAGGGCCGGTCGCCGGTATCCCTGCTGCCACAAGTGATCCACCATCCGCACCGCCGCGCCGACGAGGTCGTTGTCCACGACGGCGGGCACCTCCCTGGCCGGGCTGATCGGGCGGCCGATGGTGACCAACGGCCGCCGCTGCCAGCGCCCGGTGAAGAACGGCTCGTCGCCTCGCGGGTCCACCAGCAGCACGCCGTCGACGCCGAACGCCGCCAAACCGTCCAGCCCGGCATCCGGCGGCACGAGGATGGTCGCGTACGAGCGCTGCGCGGCGGCTTCGGCCGCGCCGTTGAGCACCTCGAGGAAGTACTCGGAGTTGGGCACGAGCACCGCGCCCGCGCTGGGGTCCACCGAGTTGGCGATCTGCACGGCCAGGGTTCGGCTGCGCCGGGTGACCAGTTGCTGTGCGTGGACGTTCGCGCGGTAGCCGAGATCGGACGCGACCTGGAGCACGCGGGCCCTGGTGTGCTGCGGGATCCGGCCCTGCCCGCTGAGCACGTGGGAGACGGTCGTGATCGACACCCCTGCCGCGGCCGCCACGTCCCGGATCGTCGTCACGGGTGAATCGTAACCGGCGGTACCCACCCACTTCACCGTGTGCGCCGCGATCGAACACCCTCGTGTGACCCGGTCTCACGGGATCGCTGTCTGTGCGCGGAAGTCGGGGCACCGCTCGAGGTCGGGCCCGTGCGGGCAGGCCAGCAGGTGGGTCAGGTACGTCAAGGCTGTGTCGAGTTCGGCGATGTGCGCCTTGATCGCGCCGACGCGGCTGTGCACGGTGGTCCGCCACTTGTCCTTTGTGGATTGTCGGGAGAGGACGTCGGCGATCTCGTCGATGCTCATCGTGCCGGTTTGCCGCCACAGCTGGATCAACGCGATCCGGTAGACCTGGTCGGTGTCGTAGCAGCGCCTGCCGGAGCGGCGGTGCGGGCTGAGCAGGCCGCGCCGCTCCCAGTAGTGCAGCGTCGAGATCGGGATCGAGAAGTGGTCGGCGACCACGCGGATCGGGGTGAGCGCGTCCATACCCGCCAGTTGACCTCAACTCGGGTTGAGCGGGCAACATCGTCGCCGGGTGATCTTCGTCCAGGAGAGGGGAAACCATCGATGCGGACACTGACGGATGCGGCAGCGGCGTTGCGGGCCGGCGAGGTGACCAGTGTGGACCTCGTCGAACAGGCGCTCGCCATGGCCGACCGCCTCGACGAGACGCTAGGCGTCTACCTGGCGCGGTTCGACGAGCATGCGCTGCGGGCCGCGCGCCAGGCCGACCGGGACATGGCCGACGGGATCGATCGCGGGCCCCTGCACGGGATTCCCGTGGCAGTCAAGGACATGATCATGACATCCGAGGGACCTACCACGGCACACAGCCTGGTCCGCGACCCGCGGCGGGACACCGGTCGTGACGCACTGGTGGTGGCGCGGTCGCGTGCGGCTGGCGCGGTGATCACGGGCAAGACGACGTTGATGGAGTTCGGTTTCGGCGTGCCGGACCCGGCGAAACCGCTGCCGATCCCGCGCAACCCGTGGGACACCCGGGCGTGGGCGGGCGGATCCAGTTCCGGCAGCGCCAGCGGGGTGGCTGCGGGCCTGGTCCCGGCGGCGATCGGCTCGGACACCGGCGGCAGCATCCGGATGCCCGCGGCGTTCTGCGGGATCACCGGCCTGATGCCGACGTACGGCCTGGTCCCGGTGGACGGCTGCCTTCCGTTGAGCCACAGCATGGACCGGGTCGGTCCGCTCGCGCGCAGCGCCCGTGACTGCGCGGCCGTGCTCGACGTCATCGCGGACCGGCGGGCCGAACGTCCGGTGTTCGACTCGGATCTGTCGGGACTGCATGTCGGAGTCGTTCGCGCCGGTCACTTCCCGGACGGTACCGACCCCGCCCTGGCAGGCGCTTTCGACGGAGCCGTCGCGGCACTGGTGAGGCGTGGAGCATCTACTGTGGACGTTTCACTGCCGTACCTGGACGAGATGACAACAGCCGCCTACGTCACCGTCGCCAGTGAAGCGTTCGCCCACCACCGCGGCGACCTCATCGCACGCTGGGAGGACTATTTCACCAGTACACGAGGCCTGCTCGCGCTCGGCGCGATGTCGTCCGGCGCCGACTACGTGCAGGCCCAGCGGCTGCGGCAGGTCGCTCAGCGCGCCGTCACCCGCCTGTTCGAGGATGTCGACGTGATCGTCTCGCCGACAGCGGCGATCGGCGCCCCGCTGTTCGACGAATTCCACGGCGCACTGGACAGTTCCGCCATCTTCCCGATGGTGCACACCCTGTACTGGAGCACGCTCGTGAACCCGGTTCTCGCCGTGCCCATCGGGTTCACCGCGCGGGGGCTGCCGTTGTCCTGCCAGATCGCCGGTCCGGCCTTCGGCGAGGCAGTCGTCCTGCGGGTCGGCGACGCGTTCCAACAGGACACGGACTGGCACCTGCGCACGCCACCGAACAAGCCCGGCACGGACCCGGTGACCCCGCGCCACCCCGGCCGCCCGCCGATCGGCGACCCTCGCACAGCCCAAGCCCTGCTGTCGGCTGCGGGTCTGCCGGGTCATGCCTACGCCGAAGTAGCCGCCGCCTATCCCGGTTACCGCGCGGCCGTGGACACCTTGTACGAGGGGGGCGTCAGCTTGGTGGCTATGGATGCCAGCAGCTCGTAGGAACGGCGGCGCTCCGCGTGCTCGTAGACCGGCGTGGTCACCATCAGCTCGTCGACGCCGGTGTCGTCGAGGACCTTCTGCAGGTGTTCGGTCAGGGTTTCCGGTCCGCCGACCAGGACACGGCCCGTCTGCTTGGCGATCTCCGCGCGGTCGTCCTCGGTGTACGGGTAGGCCGCCGCGTCCTCGGGGCTGGGCAACCGGATGCGGGTGCCGCGGATGCGGCTGAGCACCTTCAGCCGGGTGGACCCGGCGAGCCATTCGGCTCGTTCGTCGTCGTCCGCGGCGATCACCGACGCGCTGACCAGCGCGGTCGGGTGGGACACGGCCGCCGACGGCCGGAAGTGCTCCCGGTAGGCCCGCATGGTGTCCGCCACGCCGTCCGGCCTGAGGTGGTGTGCGTAGGCGTAGCACAGGCCGAGCTCACCGGCCAGTTGCGCGCTGGTGGGCGTCTGGCCGAGCAGCCACAGCGCGGGAACGTTGCCGCCGAGCACGGGAATCGCCTTGACCTGGTCGTCTTCACGCGGGTGGAGGTAGCCGAGAAGCTCCTCCAGTTGCTCGCGGATCGACTTGGCCGTCCGGTCGCGTTCCGGCCGGACGTGTTCCACCGCGTGTTTCGCGCCGCCCGGCGCGCGGCCGATGCCCAGGTCGATCCGGTCGGGGTGGAACGCCACCAGCGTGCCGAACTGCTCGGCGACCACGATCGGTGCGTGGTTGGGCAGCAGCACACCGCCCGCGCCGACGCGCAGGTGCCGGGTGGCGTTGGCGATGTGGCCGATGAGCACAGCTGGGGCCGAGCTCGCGACACCGCGCATGCTGTGGTGCTCGGGCACCCAATAGCGGTGGTAGCCAAGGCAATCGGCCAGTCGCGCGAGGTCGACCGTGTTGTGCAGCGCCTGCCGTGGGGTGGACCCGGCCACGATCGGCGACGTGTCCAATACCGACAGGCGTACTTCAGCCTGTGCGAGCTGACTCATGCTTGTCCTCACCGATCACGCCCCGGGTGCGCAGGTCGTCGGCCACAGCGGCCATCCACTCGGCGCGGCGGCGCCAGTCCGGGAAGTCGGGTTCGAGCCGGGGGTACGGCGGCTCGTGCGTGGTGTCCCCGTCTCCGGCCCACTGCGCGTTTTCCCTGGTCCGCCGCTGTTCTGCCCGCCGGGTCAGCCCGGTCGCGATGGCGTCCGCGGCCACGTGGGGATCGCCGGGGTCACCGTCCGGCCGTGGGCAGTCCCTGGCCAGCTCGCTGAGACCGTCGGTGATCTCCGTGCTGACGCGGTCGAAGTCGTGCTCGCCGTCCAGCGCCACGTAAGGGAATTCCGTGGTCAGGGTGTGCCACAGCGGCAGCATCCGCTGGGTGTAGCGGGCGCGTTGCCGTCGTTCGTACCGTGCGCGCACGCCCGCGGCGATCGCCGCCAGCGGCGCCAGCGCCAGGCCGAGAGCCAGGGTGAACTGCCCGCCGAGCTGGCCGATGGAGTACGCCTGGGTCAGCCAGTCCGGGTCGAAGCTGGTGTCGAACTGGCGCGCGAGCTGACGGGTCAGTACCACGGCGTCGACGCCGAGCGCCATGGCCACGGCACCGGCGACGACGATCCAGAACGCGGCGCGCGCCCAGGGATTGGTCAGCTTGCGCCGCATCGCCATCGCGCGCCACGCGCCGAGGAACCACGCGAACAGGCCGTACCCGGCGACCGAGACGTACCAGGCCGTGCGTTCCCAGTCGTGGAACCGGGCGGGGTTCCTGGCCGGTCGTTGGATGCCGTCGATCGAGATGTGCTTGACCACCACCATGACGACGATGGCGGTGACGAGGATGCCGAGTTCGATGAGTGCCTTGCGTTGGCGCAGCTTCGCCGTGAGGTCGTTGTTGACCAGCAGGAAGTACACCGACCAGCAGTACGCCATGGACATCCAGCAGCCGTTGATGATGTGGATCCACGACGAGCCGAAGAAGTCCTGGATCGGGTCGAGCAGCGGCGTGCGGATGCCGATGGTGGCGGTGATGGACAACAGGATCAGGCCCACGACCAGGACCCGCAGCGGGACGTCCTTGGGCCTGCGGGTCAGTTGAACGACCTCCCAGGCGGTCACCGCGCAGACGACGGCGGCTTTGGCCCATCGGATGGCCAGTTCAACGTCCATGCGTGAACCCGAACGCCGCCGCGATGCTGTGCTCGACGGAGCCCGCCGCCTGCGTCAGCCTGTTCGGCGCCGGTCGTTGGCTCGCCAGCCGCGCCAGCTCACGCGCCCCGGCCTCGGCCTCCCATTCCCGCCAGTCGGTGTACGCGCCTGCCTCGGGATCCTCCGCCGGGCCGACACCGCAGGTCACGGTGTCGCCAGTGGCGAGATGATCGCGCACGATGTGCATCACCTCGTGGTAGATGACCAGTGTCTGTTGCGGCGCCGGGGAATCCCGTTCGACGAAGATCCGGTCGACGTCGGCGGTCGGGGCGAGGTGCCCGACACCGGACGTGGCGCCCAGATCCGTCGCGCGGACCTTGATCCGGCGGCCGCGGTGCTCGGCGAGCCGCGCGCAGAACTCGTACGCCTCGAAGGGCGGGTGCATGCCGAGGTCGTCCACCAGCTTTCGGCACAGCGCCCGCAGCTGCGCCAGGCTCATCGGCGTCACTGTCATCGGTGTTGTCCCGCCGTCGCGAATCGGCCCGTCGATCCGTGGATCATCATGCCACGTTCGCGGGACGAGGATGGCGGCGCGTTCGCGGATCAGTGCGGTCTGTAACTGTTTGCGCAGGATGACGAGCGGGAGGGGCACCCGGCAGATCTGGTACGCGTGAATGCCGCAATCACGCAGCGCACCGGCGAGGACGTCGTCGTGGATGCGGTCGACCTCGGCCGGGTCGTCACCGAAGAATGCCGGGTCGACGCCGAAGAACCGGCCGAGCGCGGCCAGTTGGTCCGCGATCGGGGTGCCACCGGCGCGCAGCAGCTCCACGGCCTGCTGTCCGCCCAGGTCGGCGAGGGCCTGCCCGGCTTCGGCGTCGGTCCGGTGCCGCCAGCCGTCCGCGTCCCACTCGACGAGGACCTCGAACAGCCAGTTCAACCGCTCCGCCACAGACCACGTGGTCACGCGGAGGGCCCGCCCTCCTCGTCGTCATCCTCCACCAAGGCCTTTGCCAGAGCTCTCATCATCGAGGCCTGCTCCCGCGCTGTGCGTGCGTCGCCGGCCGAGTCACGGCGCGCGGTCCGGGTGACACCGGAGGCGCGCAGCGCGTCCTGCAGCTCGCGGGCGGCGTCACGCAGGTCGTCCCGCGCTTCGCGGCTCTCGGTGAGCTGCGTTCGCAGCCGCTGCTCCCGTTCGGCGAGGGTGCGCTCGACAGCCGCGGTCGCCGCCGGGTCGGTGAAGTAGCCGACCGGTACGTCGAAGAACCACGCGACCGCCTTCAGCGTGCGCAGCGTCGGGTTCTGCTTGACTCCTCGGCGCAGCTCGCTCAGGTGTGACTCCGACAGGTCCCAGCCCTCGGCGCGGCACGCCGTGACGACCTCGCGGTTGGTGAAGGACCGCTCCGGCGAGTGCGCTGGGCGCAGCACGTCGAACAGGCGGTTGAGCTGCTCACTCAGGCTGGCGTCGTCGTGTGTCATGTCGTCTCCCCGGGTATGAGTAGCACCGCTTCGGGGGTGAAAACAACACACCACAGCATAGCGTCCCCCGAAGGCGCTACTCGCGCACTCCGTCACGCTCCAGCGTAGCGCTGAACTGGAACTGTGTTGTACAGTTTCGCTGAAGCGGCCTGGGGGTTCGCTTCACCGGGGGTCGGGTTCGCTGCGTGGCAGACGCTGAGCGATCCCTTTTCGGGGGCGTCAGCCGGTGCTGCCCACCCAGGGCGGCACCGGCTGCCCTTTCTTCCCGATTTCTCGGGTCCGACCAGGCGTTCCGCCGCGTATTCTCGGGGTTCGGCACCGTTGGGGGGACCATGCGCGTCGAGGAATGGCTGGGCGATCTGGACCACGTGCTGGTCGCGTTCGACGGCCCGATCGCCGAACTGCCGCCTGCGTTGCCGAGCGCGGAGGCGCTGCGGGTGATGGTCGCCGAAGGCGGGCTGCCGCCGGAGGTGGCGAGGACCGAAGACCCCTTCGTCGTCCTCGACTACGCCGCCACGATCGGCCCGGCCACCGAGCGCGCGGTGCACGACCAGCTGTGCCGGATGGAACAGGGAGCACTGCTCGCCGCGCGGGTGACGCCCGGCGTCGGCGAGGCGTTCGACACGCTGACCGCGGCGGCCGTCAAGATCACCGTCGTCGGCCGGTTCGCCGTCGCGGCGATCCGGTCGTTCCTGGTGCTCCACGACCTCGAGCAGTACGTGCGCTACCTGGCCGCGCGCTCCGGCCCCGGGGACCGCGCACTCGTCCCGCCCGCGCCGGACCTGATCACGGCGGCGATCCGGACGAGCGCGATCCCGGCCGACGTCAGCTTGTTCGTCGGCAGCCGTGCGGCCGACCTCGCCGCCGCACGCGCCGCCGGCGTCACCGCTGTGTCTACTGTGGAACAGCCTGGGTACTGGGATGCCTTAGGTGAGCTCGTCCCGCGATCTCCTCTTCGTCCAGGTAGGTCATCATCGGCACGTCCGGAGCACACAGCATGAACACCACGAACTTGCTGGTGATGTCCTCGCGCAGGTTGCCTGCCTGGTAGTGCACGACGTCACCACCCGGTTCCCAGAACGCCTCGCCCGCCTTGATCGCGTACGGCTCCTCGCCCTCGAGTTCGAAGAGGATCTCGCCTTCCAGCACGTAGCCGAAGACCGGGCCGGAATGCCGGTGCGGCCCCGAACCGGGATCGCCGGGCGGGACGGCGACGGTCGCGACCATCGCGCCCGAGTTCGGTGTGATGACGGGGTTCTGGTGTAACAGGACGTCGAATTCGTTCGTCTTTGACGGTCCAATAGGGAGCATGTCGCCCAAGTTACTGCCGCGCGCGCCGCGCGCGTGGTCCAGTCATGGCCCCCGATCGTGGGCCACCGCGTGGTGAATTCCTTCAGCCGCCGGGCGAGACGAGCCCCGTCTCGTAGGCCAGCACGACCGCCTGTGCGCGGTCGCGCAACGCCAGCTTGGCGAAGACGCGGGCGACATGGGTCTTCACCGTGGCCTCGCTCAGGGTCAGGTCGTCGGCGATCTCCGAGTTGGACCGCCCGTGCCCGATCAGGGTCAGGACTTCCCGTTCCCGCGGGGTCAGCGCGGCGAGGTCGCGGTGGACGGCAGGCGGGTTCGGCACCGGTTCGGCACGGGCCGCGAACCGCTCGACGAGCCGCCGGGTGATCGACGGCGCCAGCAACGCGTCGCCCGTCTCCACCAGCCGGACCGCGGCCACCAGGTGCTCGGGGGTGACGTCCTTGAGCAGGAAACCACTGGCTCCGGCGGCGAGCGCGTCGTAGACGTACCGGTCGAGGTCGAACGTCGTCAGGATCACCACGCGGCACGCGGCCGGGTCGCGCAGGATCCGCCTCGTCGCCTCCAGACCGTCCATAGTGGGCATCCGGATGTCCATCAGCACGACGTCGGGTCGCAGGTCGCGCACGACCGCGACGGCCTCGGCGCCGTCGGACGCCTCCCCGACCACGTCGATGCCGCCCGAGGCGAGGATCATCCGGAACCCGGTGCGGACAAGGGCTTGGTCGTCCGCGATGACGACACGCGGCGCCGCGCCCGTCACGACTGCTCGATCGGGATCTTGGCGCGGACGCGGAACCCGCCGCCGAGCCGCCGCCGCGCGTCCAGGTCCCCGCCGAGGACCGCCACCCGTTCCCGCAACCCCAGCAACCCGCGTCCCTCACCGGGGTCAGCAGGCAGTTCCACCGCCGTCCCCGACAACACGCTCGGCCCGCTGTTGAGCACCTCGACGCGCAGGTAGTGCTCCGCGTACCGCACTGTCACCTCGGCTTTCCGCCCGTCGCCGTGTTTGAGCGCGTTGGTCAGCGCCTCCTGGACGACCCGGTACGCCGTGAGGTCCACACCGGACGGCAGCGGCACCGGCTTGCCGGAGACGCGCACCTCCACCGGCAGCCCGGCGAAGCTGATCCGGTCGACCAACGAGCTGAGCCTGCTTAGGCCCGGCTGCGGCGACAGGCGGTCCACCTCGTCGCCCTCGACCGCGGGGGACAGCAGGCCGAGCATGTGCCGCAGCTCGGTCATGGTGTCACGGCCCGCGGTCTCGACCGCCAGCAACGCGTCCGTGGCCTCGTCGGTTTCCGTGGCGAGCACCCGGCGGGCCGCTCCGGCCTGCACGACCATGACACTGACGTTGTGGCTGACGATGTCGTGCAGCTCCCGCGCGATCCTGGCGCGCTCGGCGTCGACGGCGCTGTCCGCGGCGGTCTGCCGTTCCCGCTCCAGCAGCCAGCCGCGCTCCTGCACCGCGCGGGTGTGGGCGCGTTCGGCCCTGGCCAGCCGGACCGCGAAGAACACCGCCGCCAGGCACGCGAGGACCGCCACGGCCAGCCAGCCTTCCCCGAGGTGCCACATGACACCACTCTCCCAGAGGGACTCGGATCCCTGCATCACTCCCCGGATGCAGCGCCTACATCCCCGGGATGACCCGCGTGGCGGGTTACCTCCCCGGACTGATGCCGGTTTCCCGCCGGGCACGCAGGATTACCGCTATGCGGAGCGAGGACGAGCACGACGCGGTCGTTCGACTGACGGCGGTGCGCAAGGAGTACAGCGACTCTGTGGCGCTTGACGGCGTGTCGCTGACGATCGAGGCGGGCGAGGCGGTCGCGGTGATGGGGCCGTCCGGCAGCGGCAAGTCGACGCTGCTGAACATGGTCGCGGGCCTCGACCGGCCGACGTCCGGGTCGGTGGTCGTGCACGGCAACGACCTGACCACGCTGAGCGAAACCGGCCTCGCGGTGTTCCGCAGGCACAAGATCGGCATGATCTTCCAGTTCTTCAACCTGCTCGACGACCTCTCCGCGCTGGACAACGTCGCGCTCGCCGCCCAGCTGACCGGGACACCGGCGGGTCAGGCCCGCAAACGCGCGGTGGAGCTGTTCGGCGAACTCGGCATCGCGGGCCGCAGGAACATCTACCCGGCCCAGCTGTCCGGCGGGGAGCGGCAACGGGTCGCCGTGGCGCGGGCGCTGATGAACCGGCCCGCGCTGCTGCTGGCCGACGAACCCACCGGCGCACTGGACAGCCGCTCCGGCGAGCAGGTGATGGACCTGCTGCTCGACCTCAACCAGATCGGCCAGACGCTGTTGCTGGTCACCCACGACGAACGGTTGGCCACCCGGTGCGCCAGCCGGGTGGTCGAGGTCGTCGACGGCCGGATCGCGCGGGAGAACAGCCTGGAGCGCACCCTGTGAACGCGGTCTGGACTGCTGCACGGGCCGCGATCAGGCGTCGCAAGTTGCAGACGATCGTGATCGGCGTCGTGGTGTGGGCCGCGACGGCCACGACGGTGATGGCGCTCGGCTTGCTGGACGCGTCGGCCGCGCCGTTCGACCGTGCGTTCGCCCAGCAGAGCGGCGCGCATCTGGTCGTGGCGTTCGACCAGGCCAAGGTGACCGAGGCCCGGCTCACCGAGGCCGCGCGGCACGCCGAGTCGTCGGCGGGCCCGTTCGGCCAGGCCAGCATCGACACGTCCGACAGCGACACCTTCCTCGGCTCGCTGACCACGGTCGGCCGTGCCGATCCCGGCGGGCCGGTGGACCGGCTGAACGTGTGGAACGGCCGGTGGGCGACCGCACCGGGCGAGATCGTGCTGAACCGGACACCCGGCGCGGACTCGGGCCGGATCAAGGTCGGCCTTAGCATCACCGTTCCCCGTGGCCCGGCGCTGACGGTCGTCGGGTTCGCGTACTCGGTGAGCGGATCCGCCGACGCCTGGGTGACACCCGGCCAAGTGCGTGACCTGCGGCCGACGGCGTACCAGATGCTGTACCGGTTCGCCCACGCGACAACTGCCGCCGACATCAGCGCGGGCCAGACCGCGGTCGCGGGTATGGACGGGGTGCTCGGGTCGTTGTCGTACCTGACCGTGCGGGACAAGGCCACGTCCGAGATGGGCGTGTTCATCCCGTTCCTGATGGTCTTCGGCATCCTCGGGGTCGTGGTGGCGGTCCTGATCGTCGCCAACGTGGTCAGCGGAGCGGTCGTCGCGGGGTTGCGGCACATCGGCGTGCTCAAGGCGCTCGGCTTCACGCCCAACCAGGTCATGGCGGTCTACCTGGCGATGGTGTCGGTCCCGGCCGTCGCGGGCTGCGTGCTCGGCACGATCACCGGCAACGTCTTCACCCAGCCGGTCGTCGCGGACGCCATCGAGGGCTTCGGGGTCGAGAACATCAGCTTCGCACCCTGGGTGAACGTCGTCGCGGTGCTGGGGATGCCCGTGCTGGTCGCGTTGGCCGCGCTGCTCCCGGCGCTGCGGGCGCGCCGCCTGTCGGCCGCCCAGGCGATCAGCGCGGGCAGCACCCAGCGCGTCGGCAGGGCTCTGCGGGTTCAGCGGTGGCTCAGCGGACTGCGGTTGCCGCGCTCGGTCAGCCTCGGCCTCGGCATGCCGTTCGCCCGTCCCGCCCGGTCCTTCCTGACGATGGCCGCGGTCGTCCTCGGCGTCACGATCGTGACGCTCGCTGTGGGCGTGACGATGTCGGTGATCGCGTACAACGACGCGGTCAGGCCGAGTTACGACAACCGGGTCGAGTTGTTGGCGGGACGCCCGCCCGGCATGCCCGCGATGGTGGAACCGGGCGGACCCCCGCTCCCGGCCGCGACGCTCAGCGACTCCGAGGACGAGTCGATGTTGCGTTCGCTGCCCGGCACGGCCTCCGTGCTCGCCGTGTCCAGATTGACCACGCAGGTGTCCGGTGGCACCCAGGAGGCCGAGATCGGCTTCCACCGCGGTGACACCGCCGCGCTCGGGCCGCGCGTGCTGGCCGGGCACTTCCCGGACGGGCCTGGGCAGGTGGCGGCCCCGTCGCGGTTCCTCAACCAGCGCGGGTTCAAGCTCGGTGACACCTTCACGGCCGAACTGCGGGGCAACCGGACCCAGTTGACGATCGTCGGGGTCGTGCTGACCAACAACGCCGACCAGATCTTCGCCGCGTGGGACACCCTTGAGCAGCTGATGCCGGGTACCCGTGCGCAGTCGTACCAGGTCGGGCTGCGGCCCGGTACGGACAGGCAGGCGTTCACGTCCGCCGTCACGGCCAAGGACCCGGGCCTGCGGGCGTTGCCGCCCCGTGAAGGTGCCTCGTCCACCGCTGTGATCATCACCAGCACGGCCACGATCCTGACCGTCCTGCTCGGTGCGGTCGCGGCGCTGGGCGTGTTCAACACCGTGCTGCTCAACGCCCGTGAACGCAGGCGTGACCTGGGCATGCTCAAGTCGATCGGGATGACCCCGCGGCAGGTCACGGTGATGCTGGTGACCTCCATGGGAGCGCTGGGGGTGGTTGGCGGCTTGGTCGGACTGCCGCTCGGGGTGGCCGTCCACCAAGTCGTCGCTCCGGCGATGGCACGTGCGGGGCAGGCCGACGCGGTCGACGTGATCATGGACGTCTACCACGCGCCTGTGCTCGCTTTGCTTGCCCTCGTGGGAATCCTCATCGCCGTTCTCGGCGCTCTCGTCCCGGCGCGGGGCGCGGCGCGGATCTCGATCGCCGCGGTCCTGCACAACGAATGAAAAGGACTGGAATGAAAAGATACTGGGGTGTCCTGCCGTTGCTGGCGGGGCTGCTCGTGGGTGTGCCCGCTGCCGCGAGCCCGGACGGGCAGGGGACGGTGATCCGGCGGACGTCCTACGGGATCCCGCACATCAAGGCAGCCGACCACCGTGGCCTGGGTCTGGGCGCCGGATACGCGTACGCCGAGGACAACGCGTGTGCTCTCGCCGACATCGCGGTGACGTTGTCCGGTGAACGGTCCCGGTGGTACGGCCCGGACGCGACCACGTTGAGCGGCGACAACAACTTGGTCAGTGACCTCTACCACCAGCGGGTCAACCAGTCGCGTGTGGTCGAACGGCTGCTGGCCGCGCCGAACGGCCCGTCACGCCAGGCTCGTGACCTGATGCGTGGCTACGCCGACGGCTACAACCGTTATCTCGCTGAGAAAGGCGCCTCGAACCTGCCGGACGCCGCATGCCGTGGCGCGCAGTGGGTCCGGCCGCTCACCGAGATCGACATGTGGCGGCGGATCTACCAGGTCGCCACCTTCGAAGGCGGCGAGTCGGCACCCGAGAACCTCGTGTCGGCACAACCGCCCGGCTCACCCGTGCCGCCCGCCACACCGGTGGCCCGCCCCGAGGACATCGGCAGCAACGCGATCGGCCTGGGGAAGGCGGCGACGAGCGGCGGCACCGGGATGGTGCTCGGCAACCCGCATTTCCTGTGGCAGGACGACTTCCGGTTCTACCAGCAGCACCTCACGATCCCGGGCGAGTTGAACGTCAGCGGCGCAGCCATCGGCGGTGCGCCGTTCGTCGTGATCGGCCACAACGACCGGATGGCGTGGAGTCACACCACATCCGACGCGGAAACGACAACGCTGAGCAAACTGGCGCTCGTGCCCGGCGACCCCACGAGCTACGTCGTGGACGGCCGGACGCACCGGATGACCAGCGAGCAGGTGACCGTCGCGGCCCGCCAACCCGACGGCAGCGTCCGCCCGGTCACCAGAACCCTTTACCGCACACCGGAAGGCCCGCTCTACGAGGTGCCCGGCCCAGGGGAGTGGACCGACAGCACGGCGTACGTGTTCCGCGACGCCAACGCCGACAACCTGCGTCTGGTGGACCAATGGCTGGCGATCGCCCGATCCGGCAACGTCCGCGACGTGCACGCGGCGCTCAAACGCCACCAGGGGCTGCCGTGGACGAACACCATCGCCGCGGACAGCGGCGGAACCGCGTACTACGCCGACATCCAGGTCGTTCCGCACGTCACCGACGAGATGCGAGCCCGCTGCACGACCACCCCGCAGATCGGCAGGCTGGTACTCGACGGCAGCCGTTCGTCGTGTGGCTGGGGGAGCGACCCGGACGCCGTCGTGCCCGGTCGGCTGGGACCGGGCAGGCTGCCGAGCCTCGTGCGGCAGGACCACGTCAGCAACATGAACAACAGCCCGTGGCTGGCCAATCCGGCGCAGCCGCTGACCGGTTACCCGTCGATCGTCGGCAACGTCGGCACCGAACGGTCGCCCCGCACTCGGCTGGGGCTGGACATGATCGCCGATCGGCTCGACGGCAGCGACGGCCTCGGCGCGCCCGGCTTCACCCTGCCCACGCTGCAGGCGACCATGCTCGGCAACCGCAACCTGACCGCGGAACAGGGTCGTGCGGCGATCGTCGCCATGTGCCAGGCGAATCCGGTGCTGACCGCCAAGGACGGCACCCCGGTCGACGTCCGCGCCGCGTGCGCCGCCTTGGCCGCGTGGGACGGTAAAGGCGAGACCGGTGAACGCGGCCGAGGCGCGTACTTCTGGCGTGTCTACGGCAACAGCGGGATGCGCGGGCCCGACATGTGGCGGGTGCCGTTCGACCCGGCCGACCCGGCGCGCACCCCGCGGGACATCAACGCCGACCACCCCCGGATCAAGCAAGCGCTTGCCGACACTGTGAAAGCGTTCGCCGCCGCCGGGGTGCCGGTGGATCTGCCGCTGGACACCGTCCAGCGGTACGCGGGAATCCCGATCCACGGCTGCAACGGGGTGGAAGGCTGCTTCAACGTCATCAACGGCCCGTACAGCCGCGAGCCCGTCGGCCAGGCCCCGGACATCCGGCACGGGTCCAGCTTCATCATGGCCGCCGAGCTGACCCGCGGCGGCCCGCGGATGCGCAGCATCCTGATCCACGGCCAGTCGGTGGACGAGGCGTCACCGCACCACACCGACCAAGCCCGCCTGTACGCGGGCAAACAGTGGGTGACCGGGCTGTTCACCGACGCCGAGATCGCCCGTGACCCGCGGCTGACCGTGCGGGTGCTCAGGTAGGACGCGGCCGGACGGCAAGATGGTCCGGTGACACAGGTTTTCCTCGTGAGTGGCCCGTCCGGCGCGGGCAAGACGATGCTGAGCTACCCGCTCGCCCGCCGGACGGGCGCCGCCCTGGTCGAAGTGGACGATCTGGTGATCGCCGCGCAGCGGCTCACCACAGCGGCGCACCAGCCGGAACTGCACTACTGGGAGGACCATCCCGACGCGGAGCGGCGGCTCTCGGTCCAGGAGATCGTCGACATGCAGATCGCCACCGCCCGTGTGCTGGCGCCCGCTGTGCGCGCGGTGATCGCCAACCACGTCGAGACCGCCACGCCGGTGGTCATCGAAGGTGACTACATCGTTCCTGAACTGGGAACGGGCTGGGACGACGCGGTACGGGCGGTCGTCGTGCACGAACCGGACCTCGAGCAGTTGGTCGGCAACTACGCCGCCCGTGAACCCGAGGAAGGGATCCAGCGCAAACGGGCCGAATGCAGCCTCGCCTACGGCGTGTGGCTCGCCGAGCAGGCCGCCCAGCACGGCGTGCCCGTCCTGCACCCACGGCCGTGGACGACCGCCGACCAGCGGATATCAGCGGCGTTGCGTGTGGTCCCGTAGGGAATACCATGGCCGGGTGACCAAGATCCAATCTGTCATGCTCGCGGTGGTCGTGGCGAGCACGATGTTCACGTGCGCGCAGGCACAGGCCAGGGAGGCGATCGACTGGCGGACGTGCCCGGAGGCGCCGAAGGACCATCCGGTGCGGTGCGCGACCGTGCGCGTGCCCGCGGACTGGTCGACCGGGCGCGGACAGGTCACCCTGCGGATAGCCCGGCTGTCGGCGGCGGACGAGGCCAAGCGGGTGGGCGTGCTGATGTTCAACCCGGGCGGGCCTGGCTCGGGCGCGGTCGGGTACCTGACCCAGCCCCAGTACGCCGACCAGTACATCGGAAAGTCCCTGATGGAACGGTTCGACGTCGTCGGGATCGATCCGCGCGGGGTCGCGGGCAGCGAACCGATCCAGTGCTCCGAACCGGCCCACGACCCGGCGGTGGACCGCTTCCCCAGCGATGCCGAGGGTGTCCGGGATCTCATGGCGGCGAATGTGGCGTTCGCCGAATCGTGCCACGGGACGTCCGCGGAGCACCTGGACACGATGAGCGTGGCCCACGACATGGACGCCGTGCGTTCGTTGCTGGGGGAGCAGCAGATCAGTTTCCTCGGCGTGTCCTACGGTTCGATGCTCGGCCGTGCCTACGCCGAACGATTCCCGGACCGGCTGCGCGCGCTGGTGCTGGACGGAATCGTCGACCGGTCACTGGGCGCGGACGAACTCGCCGTCGACGACGCGAAAGCCGTGCAGGACAGCGTGAACTGGTTCGCCGAGTGGTGTGCCGGGCAGGACGGGTGCGGTGTCGACGTGCCGGACGCCCTGCGGTCGATCCAGGACATGGCCGACCGCGGTGAGCTCAAAGCCGGACAGGCGAACGTGACCGCGCGGGAAGTGCAGATGGGCGTGAACGCGCGCCTGCAGTCGCCAGGCCTGTACCCGGACCTGGCCCAAGCCCTGAAGGCCGCGCGACAGGGCGACGGCACCGCACTGGACCAGAGCGATTCCTGGGGCTACGGCGCGTATCGGTCGATCATCTGCCAGGACGTCGACACACGGGGCATCGCCGCGCGCCTGCCGGAACTCGGGCGCACGGTCCGTGAAGCGGCGCCTGCGCTAAGGGGTTACTCGGAATTCTGGGACATCATGTCCGGCTGCGTGGGTTGGCCGATACCGGCCCGATGGCAACCACACCCGTGGCGGCCCGCCGCACAACTACCGCCGGTACTGCTGGTTTCCGGCGCGCACGACGTGGCCACGCCCCGGCCGTGGGCCGAGAACACCCGCCGCGAGCTGCCCAACAGCATGCTGGTGCGGTGGGACGGCGACGGTCACACCGCATGGCCGATGCACAACGAGTGCGCCAACGCTCGAACGGTCGACTACCTCATCACCCGGACACTCCCACCGCCCACCACAGCGTGCTGACCCGTGCAACCAATGTGGCCTTCGTTGCGCGAAACGCAACGAAGGCCACATTGGTTGCGGGTGAACACGGCGTTAGCCGACGGTTGTGGCCGCGTCGATTCCGAGGAGGTCGTGCAGTGCGCGTTCGCCGTCAGGAGTCAGGCGGACCGCACGGCCGTTCGGTGCCGGGCCACATCAGTGTCCCGGCCAGGCACGCGCGGTCGCGATCGTCGAAGGGGTACTCGAAGCGCTGCGCGGGTGCCGCCTCCAGCACGCCACGGTCGAGTACGTGTCATCGCCTGTTCTGCGGATACCGCGGGAGTTGAGGTGTCTCCCACCCGGTGTGCGGGTGGGAGACAACGCGGCTAGCTGACGGTGAAGTCGTCGGCGTACACCGTGCCCTGGCCGTACCACCCGTGCACGTACACCGTCACCGCGCCCGACGCGCCGGTGGTGAACGGAACCGACAACTGCTTCCACGCGGTGGACGACGTCCACGCGCTGGCGGTCGCGCCACCGCTGACGCCGAGGTACGCGAAGTTGCCCTGCACCCAGGCTTTCAGGGTGTAGCTCTTGTTGGGCTCGAGGGTCACGGCCTGCGACGCCTGACCGGTCGACGACCCCGTCGCGTTGACCTGCAACGCCTTCGTGCCGGAGTGCGTCGGCGAGCTGACGACGGCGTCACCCTGACCCGACCACGGAGTCAGTGCTCCCGACTCGAAGCCCGCGTTGAGGATGCCACCGGACGGCGCGCTTCCGTTCACTGTCAACGTGTAGACCACGTTGTGGCTCGCGGCCGGTGAGGTGGCGGTGATCGTCAGCGGGTAGGACCCCGGCGGTGCCGCCGACGTGGTGGAGATGTTCAGCGTCGCCGAGCCGCCCGCGGTCACCGAGGACGGGTTGACAGTCGCCGTGACACCGGGCGGCGTGCCCGTCACGGTGAAGTTCACGGTCTGCGCTGTGCCGGAGGTGACGGCCGTGGTGATCGCCGCCGTGGTCGCCGCGCCCGGGTCCACCGCGCCGGTGCCTGGGTTCAGCGCCACCGAGAAGTCGTTGCCGGGATTGGGGTTCTGGCCGGTGAACGGCGCGAAGGTGCGGCTGAAGTACCAGGTGTCCTGCTCGATGCCCGAGCAGTCGTTGCGGCCGCCGGTGCCGGGGCAGTTGCCGTTGTCGCGCTGCAGCGCCCAGAACGACAGGGTGTTGATCCCCTTGGCCACCGCCCAGTTGTAGACGGTCGTCGCGTTGGCGGTGGTGAACGTCTCGGCCGGGCCGAAGTCGTCGATCCCGATCATCTCGGTGACGCCGACCATCGCCCACAGCTGTGCCTGGGTCTTGCCCGGGTACAGCGCGCCCAGTTGGCGAACCAGGCCCTCGGCGGCGGTCTGGGTGTCACGGGCCATGTCGTGCGGCTGGTTGTCGTAGTAGTCGAACGTCATGAGGTTGACCACGTCGACGCGCGCGTTGTTGCTGACGGCGTTGCGCAGCACGGCGAGGCCGCTTTCGGCGAGGCCCTGCGTGGTGGTGGGCAGCGTGTAGGAGAACTGGATGGTGCGGCCGTTGCTCGCGGCCCAGTCCTCGACCTGCTTGATCGCCTTGTTGCGGCGGTCGATGCCCGCCGCGTTGGTCAGCGAGTCGGCCTCGATGTCCAGGTCGATCCGGCTGATGTCGTACGTGGTGATCACGTTCTGGAACACGGCCGCGATCTGGCTGACGTTGGTGCAGCTGTCGGCGATCTCGGTACCGGTGGTGGTGGCCGTGTAGCCGCCGAACGACGGGATCACGTCGCCGCCACGGGACTTGATGGTGGTGATGTCGGCGCCGAACGTGCTGGGGGAGATCGGCATCCCGGCGTCGCCGTTCCAGTACGCCGTGCAGGACCCGGCGGTCGCGGTCTGCAGGAACGCCATGGTCAGGTGCTTGGCACCGGACTGCTGGGCCAGTGCGGCGGGGCTCTCACCGGTCCACGCCTCGAAGTACGGGGCGAAGACGTGGCTGGGCAGTGGCGCGGCGTTCGCGGGTGTGCTGGTGGCGGGTGTGCTGGTGGCGACCGTGAGCCCGAGGGCGGTGACCACGGTCGCCGCCAGGGAGAACAGTCTTCTCATGGGTGTGCTCCAGTGCAGGGGAGGTCATGATGTCGTCGCGCCTCGACCCATGAACTTGACGCACCCGAGTGTGAAGTGGTCTAGACCTCATAGCCAGACGCTGTTCGGGGCAACTTGCCGTCACATAACGCCCAAAAGCGCAGCAAGGGGACGTCTGGCGAAGTGTCCTTCGTGGACTGAGGTTCCTCGTGGGGCGTCCGGTACCGGTACGGCGGCCCACGCGGCGCGGACTGGGGCTTTTTAGGGGTGCTTTTGTAGGGGTATGACGTCCAAGCGCGGGTTGCCCTGGTCAGGACACGCCGGGAAAATCAGAGCAAGGCCTGTACAACAGGGTGAAACGCGTCACCCGGTCCAGCGTAGCGACCCGGCGGCAAGTGGGCTTTTGGTGGTTCCCCACAATTGGGGGGCGCTAGCATGCTCCCCTCGCGACATATCCATACCCACCGGTAGCGGTACAGGCTGTACGGGCGCGAGGAGCGTCGCTGGGAAGCGCGCACAGAACTAGGAGGGCTTGGTCGGGTGTTCAGTCGTGTCGCCATTGTCAACCGTGGAGAGGCCGCCATGCGGCTCATCCACGCAGTCCGGGACCTGGCCGCGGAATCCGCGACACCGATCGAGACCATCGCGCTGTACACCGATGTCGATCGCACGGCCACGTTCGTCCGCGAAGCCGACGTCGCATACGACCTCGGCCCGGCAGCGTCGCGTCCGTACCTCGACCTGAAGGTGCTCGAGCGCGCGTTGGTCGAGACAAAAGCCGACGCCGCGTGGGTCGGCTGGGGCTTCGTCGCGGAGGACCCGGCGTTCGCCGAGCTCTGCGACCGGATCGGGGTCACCTTCGTCGGCCCGGGTGCCGACGCCATGCGCCAACTCGGCGACAAGATCGGCGCGAAGCTGATCGCCGAGGAGGTCGGCGTGCCGGTCGCGCCGTGGAGCCGCGGCGCGGTGGAGACGCTGGAAGCGGCCAAAGCCTCGGCGGCCGAGGTCGGCTACCCGCTGATGCTCAAGGCGACCGCCGGTGGTGGCGGCCGTGGCATCCGCGTGATCACCAGCGAGGCTGAGCTCGTCGACGCCTACGAACGCACCAGCCAGGAAGCGGCGCGTGCGTTCGGCAGCGGCGTCGTGTTCCTCGAGCGCCTCGTCACAGGCGCGCGGCACGTCGAGGTCCAGGTGATCGCGGACGGCCAGGGCACGGCCTGGGCGCTGGGTGTGCGTGACTGCTCGGTGCAGCGGCGCAACCAGAAGGTCATCGAGGAGTCGGCGTCGCCCGTGCTCAGCCCGGAGCAGACGGCCGAGCTCAAGTCGTCCGCCGAACGGCTGGCCATCAAGGTCGGCTACCGCGGCGCCGCGACCGTCGAGTTCCTCTACCACCCCGGCGACCAGCTGTTCGCGTTCCTCGAAGTCAACACGCGGCTACAGGTCGAGCACCCGATCACCGAGGCGACGACCGGGGTCGACCTGGTCAGGGCCCAGCTGCACGTGGCGTCCGGCGGGAAGCTCGAAGGACTGCCGCCGGTCGAGCGCGGGCACGCCATCGAGGCGCGGCTCAACGCCGAGGACCCCGACCGCGACTTCGCGCCGTCGCCCGGCCGGATCGCCCGGCTGGACCTCCCGGCAGGCCCGGGCATCCGCGTGGACACCGGTGTCAGCGAAGGCGACACCATCCCCGCCGACTTCGACTCGATGATCGCCAAGATCATCGCCTACGGCCGTGACCGCGACGAGGCGCTTGCCAGGCTGCGCCGCGCGATGACCGAGACCACGGTCATCATCGACGGCGGCGCGACCAACAAGAGCTTCGTGCTCGACCTGCTCGACCAGCCCGAGGTGATCGACGCCAGCGCGGACACCGGCTGGATCGACCGCGTCCGCGGCGAAGGCAGGCTCGTGTCGCACCGGCACTCCGCCGTCGCGCTGATCGCCGCCGCGATCGAGGCCTACGAGGACGAGGAACGAGCCGAGCGGCAGCGGCTGCTGTCCACCGCGTTCGGCGGGCGCCCCCAGGTGCAGCACCAAAGCGGCCGACCGCTGGACCTGAAACTCCGCGGCGTCGGCTACCGCGTGCGCGTGGCCAGGGTCGGGGCCGACCGGTTCCGCGTCGGCGTCGAAGCGGGCGAGGACGTCCGCGCCGCGGACGTGGAGCTCGAACGCTTCGACCGGCACACCGGCCGCATCGTCGTCGACGGCACCCGCTACCGGGTCCTGACGGCCACCCACGGCCCGATCCACCTGGTGGAAGTCGACGGCGTCACCCACCGCGTCAGCCGTGACGAAGGTGGCGTCGTGCGTTCGCCCGCGCCCGCGCTGGTCGTCGCCACGCCGCTGGAAGTCGGCGCCGAGGTCGAGGCGGGCGCGCCCGTGCTCGTCCTGGAGAGCATGAAGATGGAGACGGTGCTGCGCGCGCCCTTCAAAGCACGGCTGAAGGAATGCGCCGTGACCGTCGGCAGCCAGGTCGCGACCGGCGCGCCGCTGCTGCGGCTGGAACCGCTGGCCGACGACGGGGCCGAGGAGACCGCGGGCACCGAGGCGGTCGAGCTGGACCTGCCCGCCGCACCGGACGCGGTCCCGGCGGCGCGGCGAGTCGCCCGCGGCCAGGAAGACCTGCGCAGCCTGCTGCTGGGCTTCGACGTCGACCCGCACGACGAGCGGCGGGTGCTCGACGACTACCTCGGCGCCCGGCGCGCGGTCGCCGAGCACGGTGACCGGCCGTTGGCCGAGGAACTCGAGCTCATCGACGTGTTCGCCGACCTCGCCGAGCTGAGCCGTAACCGGCCCAGCGGCGACACGGCCGAGGAAAGCAACGTCCACAGCGCCCGCGAGTACTTCCACACCTACCTGCAAAGCCTCGACGTCGAGCGGGCCGGGCTGCCGGAGTCGTTCCAGGCCAAGCTCGCCAAGGCACTCGGCCACTACGGCGTGACGGAGCTGGAGCGCTCGCCGGAACTCGAAGCCGCGGTGTTCCGGATCTTCCTCGCCCAGCAGCGTGTGTCCGCCGACGTCCTGATCATCACGACCCTGCTGCGCTCGTGGCTGCAGGAGGCTCCGCCGGACGAGACCCTGCGCGAGCCCGTCGGCCTGGCGTTGGAGCGGCTCGTCGCCGCGACCCAGGTCCGGTTCCCGATCGTGTCCGACCTCGCCCGCGGCGTGGTGTTCGCGTGGTTCGGCCAGCCGCTGTTCCGCCGCAACCGGGCCCGCGTGTACGCCGACATCCGCAAGCACCTGCGTCACCTGGACGCGAACCCGGCCGCGTCGGACCGCTCCGAGCGCATCGCCGAGATGGTCCGCAGCACCGAGCCGTTGGTGCGGTTGCTCGGCCAGCGGCTCGTCCGGGACACCCTGGACAACGCGGTCATGCTCGAAGTCCTGACCCGCCGCTACTACGGCAACAAGGGCCTCAAGAGCGTCCGCACCAGCCGGGTCGCGGACTGCACGTTCGTGGTCGCCGAACGCGCGGACTCGTGTGTCGTGTCCGCCGCGGTCAGCTTCGACGCCCTCGGCAACGCGCTCGACGGACTCGCGGAGCTGACGGTCAGCGAGGACGCCATCGACGCGGACATCTACCTGGCGTGGGAGAAGCAGCCGGCGGACTCGGACGCGATGGTCGCCGCGCTGCACGAGGTCGTCAGCGCGCATCCGTTGCCCGACCAGGTCCGCAGGCTCACCGCGACCGTCGCGGGCCGTGGCGGCGCGGTCATGCACCACCACGTCACGTTCCGCCCGTCGACCACCGGAATGGCCGAGGAGCGGCTGATCCGCGGGCTGCACCCGTACATCGCGCAGCGGATGCAGATGGAGCGGCTGACCAAGTTCGACCTGACCCGGCTGCCGTCGTCGGACGAGGAGGTCTACCTCTTCCGTTGCGTGGCACGGGGAAACCAGTCCGACGAACGCCTCACGGCGTTCACGCAGGTGCGTGACCTGACCGAGTTGCGTGAGCAGGACGGCAGGCTCGTCGCGTTGCCCACGGCCGAGGACGCCATCGCCGCGTGCCTCGACTCGATCCGCCGCGCGCGGGCACGGCAGTCGTCCAAGACGCGGTTCAACACCAACCGTGTCGTGGTGTACGTCTGGCCGCCGAGCGACATCACCCGCGAAGAGCTGGAGATGATCGTCAAGCGCGTGCTGCCGACCACGGCGGGCGCGGGGCTCGAGGAGATCGAGTTCATCGCGCGGCAGCGCGACAAGTCGACCGGTGACCTGACGAAAGTCGCTGTGCGGCTGACGTTCGACGCCACCGGCGGCACGGAACTCAAGGTCGGCTACCCGTCGGACGACGTGATCGAGCCACTCGACGACTACCGCCTGAAGGTGCTGCGCGCCGCCAGCCGCAACACCGTGTACCCCTACGAGCTGACCGACAGGCTCGGCGCGTTCACCGAGTACGACCTCGACGACAACCACGCGCTGGTTCCGGTCGACCGCCCGAAGGGGCGCAACACCGCGGCGATGGTCGCCGGTGTGGTCACCACGAAGACCAGGCGCCACCCCGACGGCGTCACCCGCGTGGTGCTGTTGGGTGACCCGACGAAGTCGCTGGGCGCGTTGTCCGAGCCCGAGTGCCGTCGCGTGATCGCCGCGCTCGACCTGGCCGAGCGGATGCAGGTGCCGTTGGAGTGGTACACGCTGTCCTCCGGCGCCCGCATCTCCATGCAGTCCGGTACGGAGAACATGGACTGGGTCGCCGCGGCGCTCAAGCGGATCGTCGAGTTCACCCAGGACGGCGGCGAGATCAACATCGTGGTCGTCGGCATCAACGTCGGCGCGCAGCCGTACTGGAACGCCGAGGCCACGATGCTCATGCACACCAAGGGCATCCTGGTGATGACGCCGGACTCCGCGATGGTGCTGACCGGCAAGCAGGCACTGGACTTCTCCGGTGGCGTGTCGGCCGAGGACAACTTCGGTATCGGCGGCTACGACCGCGTGATGGGCCCGAACGGCCAGGCGCAGTACTGGGCGCCGAACCTGACCGCCGCGCGCGACGTGCTGATGTCGTACTACGAGCACACGTACATCGCGCCGGGCGAGTCCGCGCCACGCCGGGCGAAGACCAACGACCCGGTCGACCGGGACATCACCGACTTCCCGCACACCGTCGAAGGCAGCGACTTCACCACGGTCGGCCAGATCTTCTCGGCGGAGTTCAACCCGGACCGCAAGAAGCCGTTCGACATCCGCACGGTGATGCGCGCACTGTCCGACCAGGACCACCCGGTGCTGGAACGCTGGGCGGGCATGGCGGACGCGGACACCGCGGCCGTGCAGGACGTCCACCTCGGTGGGATCCCGGTGTGCCTGCTGGGCATCGAGTCCCGGTCGGTGCCGCGCCGCGGCTTCCCCCCGACCGACGGCCCGGACGCCTACACCGCGGGCACGCTGTTCCCGCGGTCGTCGAAGAAGGCAGCGCGGGCGATCAACGCGGCCAGCGGCAACCGGCCGTTGGTGGTGCTGGCGAACCTGTCGGGCTTCGACGGTTCCCCGGAGTCCATGCGCAAGCTGCAGCTGGAGTACGGCGCCGAGATCGGCCGGGCGATCGTGAACTTCCGCGGCCCCATCGTGTTCTGCGTGATCTCGCGGTACCACGGCGGTGCGTTCGTGGTGTTCTCGAAGAAGCTGAACCCGAACATGACGGTGCTGGCACTGGAGGGCTCGTTCGCCTCGGTGCTCGGCGGCGCCCCGGCCGCGGCGGTGGTGTTCGCCGGTGACGTCAACGCCCGCACGGCGGCCGACCTGCGCGTACGGGACCTGGAAGCACGCGTCGCCGCTGCCTCCGGTGCCGCCCGCGCTGCGCTGACCGCCGAACTGGAGGAACTGCGTTCGTCGGTCCGGACCGAGAAACTCGGCGAGGTGGCCGCTGAGTTCGACCGCGTGCACGACATCCAGCGCGCCGTCGAGGTCGGTTCGGTCGACGCGGTCATCCGTGCCTCGGAACTGCGGCCGCGGATCATCGAAGCGATCCAGTCACACCGCGACTGATCCTCCGGGACTGAAGAGGGAGTCGTTGACGGCCTTGGCCGGGCAAGCACGCCGACAAGGCCGTCAACGACTCGTTCGAACCGAATAGTTCGGCTACACCTGGTGTTCGGCAACCAGCGGCACGGTCCAGGTCAGTGTTGTTCCACCGCCTGGGCTGCGCCGCACGGCGAATCGGCCGCCCCACCGACGCGCCCTCGTCTCGAGGTTGTCGAGGCCGCTGTGGCGAACGACGTCCTCCGGTAGGCCGACCCCGTCGTCACCGACGTGCAGGACGAGTTCCCGCCCCTTGCGATTGGCCCACACCGCGACGATGACGTTCCGCGCCCGGGCATGTCTGGCTACGTTGGACAGCGCTTCGCCCAGTGCGGCGAGCAGGTCGTGTTCGACGTCGCGGGGAACGTCGGTGTCGAGCGGTCCGTAGAACTCGAGTTTCGGGGCGAAGCCGAGGATGTTCTCGGTCCTGCCCACCTGGCGCACCAGCTTCTCCCGCAGGCCTTCTGACCCGTTGCGCTGTTGCAACTGGAACACCGTCTGCCGGATCTCGCGGATGGTGGTGTCGAGGTCGTTGGCGTACGACGACAGCGCGTCCGAGATCGAAGGCGCCCGGCGCGTCAGCCCTTGCAAGCCGAGGCCGATCGCGAACAGCCGCTGGATCACGACGTCGTGCAAGTCCCGGGCGATCCGCTCACGGTCTTCCAGCACCGAGACGCGGTCGTCCGCGGTTTCCGGCCCCTGGTACAGGTAGCCGACGCCCCGCACCGACACGATCGCCTCGCTGCCCAGCGCCGTTCCCGCCAGTTTCCCGCGCAGCCGGGACACCGCGAACTTGACCCGGTCGTCGGCCTTCCCGCTGCCGTCGTGCCACGCCTTCACCAGCAAGGTGGCGATCGGCTGCACTCTGCCCGCCTGCCGGGCGAGCGTCTCCAGCAACCGGAACTCCAACGGCGTCAGGTCGAGCGGGTCGTCGGCCACACGCGCTTCCAGCCGCGCCGAGTCCAGCCGCAGCAGGCCGTCGTCGTAGACCTCCGGCGCCCACTTCGCCGGGCCCCGGGTGTCCTGCGTCCTGTCGATCCTGGCGCACAGTTCGGCCAGGCTGTAGGGCTTCACGAGGTAGTCGTCCGCGCCGATGTTCAGGCCGCGTGTGCGGTCGTTGATCTCGCCGCGGGCCGACACCACGATCACCGGGACGTCGCTGACCAGGCGCAACTGCCGCAGCAGTTCGATGCCGTCGATGTCCGGCAGGCCGAGGTCGAGCAGGATCACGTCCGGCTTGGTCAGGTACGCAGCCGTCATCCCGGCGCGGCCGGTCTCCTTCCACTCGACGTGGTAACCGTTCCTGGCCAACGCGGTGCTGACGGCGTGGCCGACTCCGGGGTTGTCCTCGATCAACACCACCCTGGTGGGTTTCCTGCGCGGGGCAACCGCCGCGGCGACGGCCGTCGGCCGCTCCTCGGCGGCCGAGACCTCGATCGACCCGGCCGGGACGCCCTGCTGGACGAGGAACGACACGGTGGTGTCGCGGCATTCGGGGCAGACGCGGCTTTCCCCGCCGTCCAGGGTGATGGTGACGACGGCGTCCCGTTCGCACTGGCGTCCGGCGAAAGCAGCCGCGCAGCGTCGCGACCGCGCCGACTCGGCTGCCTTGCGTTCCCGTTCCCGTGTCCGGCGCGCGGCCGACCTGCACGTGGTGGAGCAGAACTGCCGGGGACGGCCCGCGCCGGGCGGTTCGGGCAGCGGTTTGCCGCATTCGGGACAGTCGGGCACGGGTCAACACCTCCCCGGGAGTCAGGGTATGCGCACGAAACGGGTTTCGTGCCGCGCTTTTCGAAGCTGGTCGGTGAGCGCGGTTTGGCAGACGGCCACACGGCGTTGTTTCCTGGACCGGTACGGCCCGACTGCCGAGGCAGCCGGGCCGGGTGTCACGATCGCCTGGGCCTGCCAGCGTCGACGATCGCGTCACCTACCGCGATGAGAGCCCTTGCCACCTCGGCAAGGGCCTCGTGGTTTCCGCGGACCGCCGCGATCGCGCCCAGCACGCTGAGCGCGGCACGCAGTCCCTTCCACCAGGGTGCGGTTCTTCCTCCGGCGCCATCCGGATCGAGGGGCGGCAGCGACCACATGGTTCCTCCTGGCGACAGCGTTCACGACCTTCGCGGGCTGTCGCGACACGCACGCGGCGGCCGTGTCCCGGGGGGAGTTGTCGCAGGAGTGCTTTCCCTGTCACACCATGACTCGTTCACTGTGCCGAGGGGGACGGGCGTGTGCCACTCGCCGCAATCAACGTAGCGCCTTGCGGTGGTGCACGAGTGATCGTATGGTCGACTTAACGCAGTCGTTAGCTGCTTTAGGGAGGCGGATGTGGACACGCCCCTGTCGGTCTTCGACCAGGCGCGGCGCCACCCCGACCGGGCGGCCGTGATCGACGCGTCCGGCAAGGAGACGACCTACGGCGACCTGATCCGCCGGGCGAACCAGATCAGCCGTGCGCTGGCCGAGCTCGGCGCGCGGCGGGGTGCGCGCGTGCTGTGCCTGGTGGGCAACCGGCCCGCCTTCCTCGAGCTCACGACCGCCACCGCGCAGTCCGGGCTCTACTTCGTCCCGGTCAACCGGCGATCGTCCGCCGAGGAGTTCCGGCACTTCGCCACCGACAGCCGTCCCGTCGTGGTGATCGCCGAGCCCGACATCGCGGCCGCCACCACCGGCATGCTCGACGAGCTGGGGATATCCGAGCGGCGGCGGTTCGCGTTCGACCCGGTCGACGGCTGGCGCGACTACCAGGAGCTGGGCGCGGGCCTCGCCGACGACGAGCCGGTCGACCGGCCCGCCGGTGGCTTGATGATCTACACGTCCGGTACCAGCGGCCGTCCCAAGGCGGTCCGCCGCGGCCTGCCGGACGGGCCGCCACGGCCGATGGACCCGAACGCCATCGCGACGTCGGCGCGCCTGGGCTACCTGCCCGGTCCCGGTGTGCACCTGGTCGCCTGCCCGATCTACCACGCCGGGCCGGGTGGCTTCGCCATGCGCGGCCTCAGCCTGGGGCAGACCGTGCTGATGATGGACCACTTCGACGCCGAGGAGGTGCTGCGGCTCGTCGAACGCCACCGCGTGACCACCACGCACCTCGTCCCGACGATGTTCCACCGGATGCTGCGGCTCCCGCCGGAGGTCCGCCGCCGCTACGACCTGTCGAGTCTCGTCAGCGTGGTGCACGGCGCCGCACCGTGCCCGCCGCACGTCAAGCAGGACATGATCGACTGGCTCGGGCCCGTCGTGTTCGAGTACTACGGCGCCACCGAAAGCGGCCTGGTGACGGGGACCAGCTCGGCGGAATGGCTCGCCGCCCCCGGCACGGTCGGCACGGCCATGCCCGGCGTCCAGCTGCGGATCCTCGACGACGACCACCGGGACGTGCCGTCGGGTGACGTCGGCACGATCTACCACAGCCTGGCGGTTCCGAGCTTCGAATACGTGGGGGACGAGGAGAAGACGGCCGCCGCCCGGGTCGACGAGTTCGTCACGGTCGGCGACCTCGGCTGCCTCGACGAGTCCGGGCGGCTGTTCCTGCGTGACCGGCGGACGGACCTGATCATCTCCGGCGGCGTGAACATCTACCCGGCCGAGGTGGAGGCGCGGCTGCTGGCGCACCCGGGCGTCGCCGACGCCGCCGTGGTCGGCGAACCGGACGACGAATGGGGCCAGCGCGTCGTGGCGTACGTCCAGCCCGTGGAGTTCGGCGACGAAACACTGCCCGACCGGTTGACCGAGTTCTGCCGGGACGGGCTGGCGCGGTTCAAGGTGCCGCGGCGGATCGAGGTCGTCGCCGAGCTGCCCCGCACCGAGAGCGGCAAGATGCGCCGCAGGCTGGTCCAACGTGGACAGAGATGAACCCGGTGCGGACACGGTGACACGGCGGCCGGGCGGACGCAGTGCCCGTGTCCGTGCTGCGGTGCACGAAGCGGTCACGCAGCTGGCGGCGGAACGCGGCTACGGCAAGTTCACCGTCGCCGAGGTTGCCGCGCGTGCCGGTGTCGCGGACACCAGCGTCTACCGGCGCTGGGGAGGTCTTGAGGAGCTGACGGCGGATGTCGTGATCACTTGGCTGACCACGTGTTGCCCCGTGCCTGACACGGGCACGCTTGTCGGCGACCTGCGCACGTACGCCGCGAACGTCGTGCGGGAGGCCAACGGTCCACAAGGTCCCGCTGTGCTGGGGCTGGTGATCGCACTGGGCGCGGCGGGGGAGGCGGGAGCGCGGGCGAGGGACCAGTTCCTCGCCGAGCGGAGCCGTCAACTGCGGACGATGCTCGAGCGTGCTCGGGCACGCGGCGAGCAGGCGCCTGACGTGGCGTACCTCGTCGACCAGATACTGGCGCCGGTCTACGTGCGCTCGCTGTTCGCGATGGGACCGCTCACCGAGGACTTCGCCGACGAACTGGTCGACCGGATGCTCGGCCGGGTGCTCGGCGCGGCGGGGCGGGGACCGGCATGACGATCCCCGCCACCTCCGGGTTTCGTCAGGACGATCGGGGGCGCAGCAGATCCAGGTACGGCTGGTCGTCGAACTCAGCGGACAGCGCGGCCCGGCCCTGGGTCGACAACGACCACGTGTGCTCGGAGTTCGCCGCTTCCGCGCACGCCAGGCACGTGACGTGCAGCGTGTTCTCGGTTTCGTAGATGCGGCACGTGGTGGTGGTGAGCCGGTGCACGCCGTTCGGGCAGCGGGTGGGGATGACGACTTGGATGCCGTGAGCGGTGGTTCGGTAGCGAGCGGGGCCGTGTGGTGTCGCGGGGCTGTTGGTGCTGGTCACAGGCATCGTCATGGAATCGATCGTAGCCCTGGTCGAACATACATTCGACTTTTCGCGGTGTGTCGCCGAGGCTTCGCTGGCCGGTCGGCGTGTCGTGATTCGTCAGGGTGGACGGGCCCTGGTTTCCGACCGCCCGGCGAGGATATCGCCGAACCGGCCCGCGCGCTCGACGACGTCCCCCGCGGTGAACACAAGATCGTTCTCGCCCTCGGACCCGTCGACTTCGTCCCGGGTCAGCGGGGCCGCCGCGGTCGGTTCGGCCCGGCCGCGCAACGAGTACGGCGAGATGGTCGCCTGCACCGGGATCGAGATCGACCACCAGCCGACCGGGCGTGCCGCGCACACCGTCCACTGTGATCGTCCACTGTGGCACGTGGAGCGCGAGTGCGGCGAGGTTGACCGCCCAGCTCACCGGCTGCCGTACCGCCGATGGGCACTTCGTCGGAGCGGTACCCGAGTTCCTGGTCGGGGGGCCACGACGAGCATCGGTTGGATGAGGCATGGCGCGGTGAGATCGAGGGCATCGACCTCACCCTCACCTACCTGAGGCAGAAACGGGAGGAGACCGAACGCCTCGCCCGCGTCGCGCCGGTCGACCTCGGCGTACCCGTCATCGCGGCGCCGCGATGACCTGCGTTCCCGCCAGGTGGTCGAACGCCACGGAGCCACTCGCTTCAAGTGGACGGGGTCTTCGTCAGGTGTCTCATCGCCGCCAGGATCTGGTTGACGGTGGTCGGGAGGTCGGCCGCGAAGGCGGTCACGCTCAGCCAGCAAGATCCGACGGATTCACAGCCGCTCGCTTGACGAGTGCAGAGAAACTTCCAGGTCCGCAAACCCGAACTTTGGTGAATGCGGCCGACCGTACGGAAGTCCTTGCCAGTAAGTCTTGGCATCCCTGTCATATCACCGACCCCGGCCCCGCTACCGGACGGTGATGCGCCCGGGCGGGTACACGACACGCACCTGCCGGGCGGGTGTTACCGCTGTGGGAGTGTGGCGTGGGTCGTGGTGAGCACGGCGAACAGGTCACCGTGTTCGGTGACCCGGTCGATGACTTGGTCGGCGGTGAACACGAGATCGGCTGGCCGGGTGCAGTCGCGGACCTCGTCCCAGGCGACCGGGGTCGACACGGTGGGATGGTCACGGCCGCGTAGCGAATAGGGCGCGATGGTGGTCTTGGCTGGGTTGTTCTGCGACCAGTCGATGAACACCTTCCCCTGGCGCAGGGACTTGGTCATCTTCGCGGTGACCAGGTCCGGCGTCTCGCGGGCGAACCGCTGCGCGATGGCTTTCGCGTAGGTCGACGTGCGGTCCGGTGTGCGGGTGCGCACGCTGGCGTAAACCTGCATTCCCTTGGAGCCGCTGGTTTTGGCCACCGGCGTCAGACCGTCGTCGACGAGGACGTCGTAGAGCCGCTCGGCCACCCGCGCGCACTCGACAATCGACGCGCCCGGCCCGGGGTCGAGGTCGAATACGAGCCGGTCAGGCATCCGCCGTTGCCCATTGGCTCCTACTGTCCACTGTGGTACGTGAAGTTCCAGCGCGGCGAGGTTCGCAGCCCAGACCAGCGCGGCCAGTTCGTCGTAAAGCGGATACTCGATCACGTCGCCACTGCCGCGTGACCCACTGCTGGGCAGGCGGGCGGTGGGTAGCCAGTCGGGTGCGCCGCGTGGCGCGTTCTTCTCGAAGAACCGCTGCCCCTCAACACCGTCCGGGAACCTGATAGTCGTGATCGGCCTACCCGCCACGTGCGGGAGCAGTGCTGGGGCGATCAGGGTGTAGTAACGGATGACCGCGCTCTTGGTGAACCCGGTCGCCGGGTACATCAGCTTGTCCAGATTGGACAGGGTAAGCCGCCGGGCCCCTGCTTGCACCACG
>NZ_MTQO01000026.1 GCF_001984155.1 Actinosynnema sp. ALI-1.44 | reverse complement strand
GCTGTGCCACCACCGCGCACCCAGGCTGCCGACACACCCGGTCGCGCGCCTGGACGAACCGGGTCAACCCGGATGAGGCGAACCGTCGCCGAGACACTTCCAGCACCTGCCCGGTGGGGTCGGTGATCATCCGTCGCCAGGTGGCGTTCTGGGCCAGTTCTCGCGCGTACTCGGCGGTGATGGGCCCGATCCCGCTGATTTCTCCGGGTTCCTGGTTCAATCCCATCAACGTGGTCATCGGCACCACCACGTTCACACTCACCGACGGCCGGTCGACCTGTTTGCCGCCGATCAGGTCCATGAACACATCAGCCCGCGCCGTCGCGAGGTTCCGGCTTGTTCCTGTGGCGTGTCCGGCGAGCAGGTTGATGTGCTGGTACGCCAACTCAGCCTCGTGTGGCTGCAAGTGGACAGTAAGACTCGAGGTCCCGTCGGCCCGGTGCCAGCGGGTGACATCCCGCTGGGCTTTCACCGCCAACCGGCGCTGTTCAGCGCCTTGTGGGTCCGCGCGGATGACTTCGCGCCGCAGGACGTGCTTGAACCGGGTCAGGTTCTCTTGCTTCCCGCCCGCCAAGACCCGTTTCTCCACGTGTGCGGCCTGGTCGTCGTCCAATTCGGCGGTGTACTCCCGCACGGCCTTGGCTCGCATGACGTCGATCTCGCCGGTGGTCAGCGCCGACACCGTCCCGGGCAGGCGGGTCACCAACTCCTGGGCCTCGTGCAGGTGTTTGGCGGTGGTGTGGGGGCTGACCGCTAGTTCCATCGCGATCTCTTCTGCCGCGCCGTCTCCGATGGTGATTCCGTTGCGTTGTGGCGGGGTTAGTTCCGCGAACCGGGCATACGCTTGCATGATTTCGCCGTCGATCTGGTTACGTCGCCGGTGACGGTCTATCAAATAGTCGAGAACCTGATCTCTCGCCATGTCAGTGAGCGGGATTTGTGGTGGTTGACCTACTGGCCGGAATGGAACAGCGAGCTGTTCGGGCATAAGTCCAGTTTATCGGAAACGGTGCTATTTTACCAGCGTGGGCCACGGTTGAGTTACGGTCTGCCTACTTGTGGCCTGCTTGTCGCTGGGGCTGGTTTTAACGGATAATGTCTGATTGCTTTGCGCTGTTGGTTGCGTTGGAGTGCGGTTTCCAGCCCGGGGTTCGGTTTCCGGCGCTGGGTGCACTGTGTTGGTTACGTACCAGCCCGTTGTGTGCTGGTTCAGAGTCCCTGTCAGAAGGTGGTGACGTGCCGGTTGAGGTTTGGGGCCCATGTTCCGTTTCACGCTCGGCGATCTGTGGGTCGATTCCCATACCGCTCAACTCAGCACGAGCATCCAGGTACGGGCCTGGGCGACCGCTTCGGGTGTGACCTGGTGCCCGCCGGGGTGGCGGTGGACCGTCACGTCGGCGTCCCGTTCGCGCAGCCGCGCCACCAGTTGGTCCGTGGAGGCCAGGGGAGCCATCGGGTCGTTGGCGCCGTTGGACAGGAAGATCCTGGAACCACTCAGGTCCAGCGGCGGTGGGTCCGGCACCGGCAGCATCGCGGCGAACGCCACGACCTCGGTCAGCGCGTCCGGCCGCAGCAGCGCGACCGCCGCCGCGATGTTGGCGCCGTTGGAGAAGCCGACGGCGACCATCCGCCGGTCGGCCAGCTTGTACTCGTCGCGGGCGTCGAGGATGAAGTCCGCGAGCTCGTTGGCGCGCTTGACCACGTCCTCGTGGTCGAAGACACCCTCACGCAGCCGCCTGAACCACCGGGACATGCCGTTCTCGCTGACCTGCCCGGCAGGCGCGAGCACGTCAGAACCGGGACTCAGGTCCGCGCCGAGGCCCCGCAGGTCGGCCGGACGCCCGCCCGTGCCGTGCAGGAGCAGCAGCACGGGCTTGGCCCGGTCGTCGCCTTGCTGGAAGAAGTGGTTCAGCTTCATCGGGCGGCCAGCTTCTCGGCGACCTCGGGGTTGTTCTCGTCCGGCAGGTCGAGCTTGGCCAGCCCGGCGGCGATCTGGTCGCGGTCCGGCTCCAGCCACGGCGGCAGCTTCAGTGCCCGGCCCAGCTCCAGCAGCGGTTCGTCCGCGGTGAAGCCGATGTCGTCGGTGGCCACTTCCAGCAGCGTCCCGCCCGGCTCGCGGAAGTAGATCGAGTGGAAGTACTGGCGGTCCAGGATCTCCGTCACCTGCACGCCCTTGCCGACCAGCTCCTCGCGCCACGCCTGCTGGGTCGCGTCGTCCGGCACGCGCCACGCCACGTGGTGCACCGTGCCCCCGGCCACCAGGCCGCTCGGCGCGTCCGGTGTGACCAGGACGTCCACCAGGGCGCCGGGGCCGCCGTCGCCCGCGGCGAAGCGGAGCCGGTTGTCGTCCTGGTGCAGGAAGGTCAGGCCGAGTCCGTCGGTCAGCATCTCGGCGGTGGCGTCCTCCTGGGACACCGACAGCGTCACCGAGTGCAGGCCGCGGATGGCGTGCTCGCCCGGGATCAGCGGGGTGTCCCACGGGTTGCGCGGGTCTGCCTGCTTGTGCGCGACGAGGGCGATGGTCAGGCCGTCCGGGTCGGTGAAGGTCAGCGTGTCCTCGTCGTCCCGGGTGGTGATCCGGCTGGTCCGCACCTCGACCTCGGCGAGGTGGTCCTGCCACCAGCCGATCGAGTTCGCCGGGACGGAGAAGGCCGTCGTGGTGGCCTGGCCGGTGCCGTGGCGGCCCGCGGCCACGTCGTTCCACGGGAAGAAGGTCATGATCGTGCCGGGGCGGCCGGCGTCGTCACCGTAGTAGAGGTGGTAGACGCTGGGCTGGTCGAAGTTGACCGTGGTCTTGACCAGTCGCAGGCCGAGGGTGCGCGCGTAGAAGTCGACGTTGCGCTGCGGATTGCCCGCGATGGCTGTGACGTGGTGCAGACCCTGCGTCCTGATCGCCATGACTGCCTCCTGGGGTGACTGTGCCGGAAATCTATCGTGGAAACATCTTGCGCGCAAGATATATTCCGGCGAGGGATTCGGGGTAGGGTGGGCGCATGCCGGACGTCGGGGATGACGAGATCGTCACGTGGTGGGGCCTGGTCATCGAGGGCTACCAGGCCACGCAGGAACGCCTGCTCGCCACGATCGCCGAGCACCTCGGCCTGGCCCCGGGCCCGTTCGACATCCTGCTCAGGCTGCTGCGGTCACCGGGCTACCGACTGCCGATGACCCGCCTGGCCAAGGAAGCCGCGCTGAGCAGCGGCGGCTTCACCAAGGTGGCCGACCGGATGACCGAGGCGGGCCTGATCCGCCGTGAGCCCAGCGAGACCGACCGTCGGGTCACCCACGTCGTGCTGACCGACCACGGCACCGACATGGCACGCCGCGCCCGCAAGATCACCGCCGAGGTGCTGCGCGAACGCGTGCTGGAACCGTTGGGGGAGAAGCGGTCGACGGAACTCGCCGAGTCCATGCGGACGCTTCGTGACCACTAGTGTCCTGGCAGTGCGCGGGTCAGCCTGACCGGGTCGGAGAAGATGTCGATGGCGGTGATCCGCTCGTCCACGACGGTGAAGCTCATGATCGAGACGAGTTCGTCGCCGACGCTGTTGACCAGCCCGGCCACGCCGTTGACCATAGCGGGTTGGGCGGTGGCGATGGTGGCCATGCGCTGGAAGGTGTCGGCCTGACCGGCCACTGCCGCCGCACCGCGGATGACCCGCATACTGCCGCTGTCGACGCGGAGCACGACGTCGGGGTCCAGGATGGCCAGCAGGCCGTCGAGGTCGCCGCCGCGTGCGGCGGTGAGAAACGCGTTCACCACCCGGCGCTGCGTGGCCGGGTCGGGATCCGGCGCGGGCGCGGCTCCCCGCACCTGCCGACGCGCACGGCTGGCGAGTTTCCTGGCCGCGGCGGGGGTGCGGTCCACGACCGGGGCGATCTCCTCGAAGGCCATGCCGAACATGTCGTGCAGGACGAAAGCGAGCCGTTCGGCCGGGTTCAACGACTCGAGCACCACCAGCAGCGCCAGTCCCACCGAATCGGCGATCAGCGCCTGCTGCTCGGGGTCGTCGGTGCCTTCGCGGCTGACCACCGGGTCCGGTAACGCGTCGAGCGGGTGTTCCTGCCGGATCCGCCGGGTGCGCAGCATGTCCAGGCAGACCCGGCCGACGACGGTGGTCAGCCAGCCGCCGAGGTTGCCTATCTCGCCCGGCTCGACACGGGCCAGCCGCAGCCATGCCTCCTGGACGGCGTCGTCGGCCTCGGTCAGCGAACCCAGCATGCGGTACGCGACCGCCCGCAGGTGTGTGCGGTGTTCCTCGAACTGCCGGGCCAGGAAGTCCATGTTCGTCCCCTCGGGGTGAGTCGTTCATGACTCTGACGAACGGGACCGTCCGAATGTGACCACACGTACCCGGTCACATTCGCGAGGCGCCATCCGTCAGGGCGGCAGTGGAGTCAAACGAAGGGAACCCCCATGGCCCAGCCGCGAATGTCCAACCCGACCGCTGTCGTCCCCGAGCTCGGCGAGGTCGTCAAAGCTCTGTTCAAGGCGACGAGGAACGGTTCGGTCCCGCCGACCACGATCAGCCTGGTCCAGTTGCGGGCCGGTCAGATCGTCGGCAACACCTATCTGACCGTCATGCACACCGACAACCTGCGCAAGGCAGGGGAAACGGAGGAACGCATCACCGCTGTCTCGTCGTGGCGGGACGCCTTGTCGTTCACCGATGCCGAACGGGCCGCGTTGGCTCTTGCGGAGGCCGTGCTCACCGCGAACCCGTACGGCGAAAGGGTGTCTGACGAGTTGTACGCGCAGGCGTCACAGCACTACGACGACAAGGCGTTCGTCAAGCTCATCACGGCGATCGGGCAGGTCTGCTTCTTCATCCCGTTGGCACTCATCGCGAAGCCGCTGCCCGGAGTGGCGCCTTCGCAGGAGTGGCAGAACTGATTCGGCGTTCCGCGCCCCCTGTCCTACGATGATCAACAGGACGTGGACAGGGGGAAACGCGGTGCGAATCATCGTTGTCGGCGGCGCGGGCACCATCGGACGGCGGCTGGTGCCCGCGCTTGACCAAGCAGGACACGAGGTCGTCGTGGCCGGGCGTACCTCGGGCGAGGTGCGCGTGGATCTCGTCGATCACGCCAGCATCGAGGCCATGTACCGCGAGGTGGGCCCGGTGGACGCGGTCGTGAGCATCGCGGCGCACGGAGCGCTCGACGACTTCGCGACGCTCACCGCGGACGCGTTGGCGGAGAACATGCGCGCGAAGTTCTTCGGGCAGGTCGACCTCGTGCTGACCGGGCAGCACCACTGCGCGGACGGCGCGTCGTTCACCCTGACATCGGGCATTTTCGCCGACGAGGCGTGGCCGCGTGTCACCGGCGGCGGCGTCATCAGCGGGGCCCTGCACAGTTTCGTGCTTTCCGCGGCGATCGAACTGCCCCGGGGCATGCGGGTCAACGTCGTCAGCCCCACGCTGGTCAGCGATTCGGTCGACGCCTTCGACTCGCACTTCCCGGGCATGCGGCCGGTGCCGATGGAGGAAGTGGTCGGGCACTACCTCCAGTGTGTGGATGGCGGCGACACAGGTCAGATCATCCGCGCATACGGCTGAGACACCTGTCGCTGCCGCCCGTGAAACCTGCGAGCGCCTCAGGGATGAGGGCTTACCCGGCCATCTCGTTCAACGACGTCACGAACCGCGCCACCGTTGCGGGGTCGGGCATGACGTCGCCGTACAGCCGGGACACGATGACCATGTCGTCGTCGCCGTGCCCGTCGAGCGCCGCGATCCAGCCCGAGCCCTCGTCCCATAACAGCGCCAGATCGCGGCCGGGGAACTGGTCCAGCCGTTCGTCGAGCGCGATGTAGGCCTGCGAGGGCCTGCTGGTGTCCAGGCAGCACGACTCCATGCCGATGCCCAGCCTTCCCGCGACCGACGCCACGTACGCCCGCAGGCCGCGACTGTGCGTGTCGTAGTCGTCCACGAGCGTGTCGGTCATCGCGTGCCCTCCCATCGACTGGCCACATGAGAACATCTAGATCGCTTGTCCAAACGCGGCGCGGGATGGACACATGGACGCGTCAACCAGGGGTGGTGACCGCGCGGCTGAGCCAGCCGATCAGGTCGTCCAGTTCGTCGGCGCGCTCGGCCACCCAGGTCAAGGCGTGCGGCGTCCACAGCACGTCCTCATCGGACAGTGTTCGGCTCGCGATGATCGACCTGTGGCGTAACAGGTTCGCGTGCGGATGGTCGGCCGGGTACTCGCGGGGTGTGCGTTTCATGACGTCGCCGGTGATGTCGTAGCCCTTGGTGCGTAACGACTCCAGGATGGCGGCGAGCTTGGCTCCCTCGGTGTCGACGGCCGCGCGGTACCGCGGGACCTGCCCGGGGTCGGGGTAGTGCCACGCGGCCTTCACGTGCAGCCCGTCGAGATTGAGGCGGACGACCAGTTCGACGCACCGCGTGAACCGGACGATCCCGCCCTGGTTCTGCCACCAGAACGGCTCTTTCCCGTAGCCCCACACGGAAAAGTCCTCGTAGCGCGGGTCGCTGTCGGCCAGGTCGGCCAGCAGGGCGATCATCGGACGGCGGACCAGGCTTTCCCTGTCCTTGCGCAGTTGCTGCCTGGTTTCCGCCGACGGCAACCCTTCCAGCTGCGTCAGCACGTCGAGCGCCTGACGCGGCCATCCGGTGAACTGTTCCGTCATGCGCCCACTTTGACACAGGGGTACGACACTGGCTCTCGAAGTGCGCGGATGAGCAGCCAGCCGAACGCCGGGAGCACGATCAGCGGCGCCAGTGCCGTCTGGAGCGAGGTGGCGTCGGCGATGGCCCCGATGACCGGGCTGGCCAGGCCGCCGACGCTGACCGTCAGGCCCAGCGTCACGCCACTGGCGGTGCCGAGATGCCGTGGCAGGTAGTCCTGGCCGAGCGTGATGTGCAGGGAGAACGGCACGTACAGGCAGGCGGAACTCAACGCCACGAACAGGAACAGCAACGGCCCCGGCACGAACACGACACCGGCGACCGCCAGCACTGTGATCGCGTAGGACCACTGCACGACACGCAGGCGCCCGTATTTGTCCGCCAGCCGTCCGCCTGCGACCGTCCCGATCGCCCCGCCGAGGTACAGCACGAACAGGGCCGCTGTGCCGACAGCGGTTCCGCCGCCCACCCGTTGGCTGGTGTAGAGCGAGACGAACGCGCTCAACCCGATGAAAACGATGGAGCGGCACATGATCGCGCCGGTCAGCCGCCCGAACGACGACCAGTCGTCCGGCCCGGCCTCGGCCGCGCGCGTCTTGGCGTCGACTTGCGACGGCTTCATCGACCGGAGCGCGGCCACCGCGAGCACTGAGCCGATCACCGCGGGGATCACCAGCAGCGGCGAGGCACCCAGGCCTCCGGTGGCGACCGCCGCGGCCACCATGAGCGGGGCAGCGGCGAACCCGAGGTTCCCGCCGAGGCTGAACCAGCCCATCGACGTGTGGCTGCCCCGGCTGGCCATGCGCGCCACCCTGGCCGCCTCCGGGTGGTACGCGGCCACTCCGATGCCCGAGAGCGCCACGAAGACGAGCGTGAGCGTGTACTGCTGGGTGATCCCGCACAACGCGATGCCGACACCGCCCGCGAGAGTGCTCACCGGGAGCAGCCACGGCATGGACCAACGATCGGTCAGCGCACCGAAGACCGGCTGCACGACCGACGACAGAAGCGACGCGGCCAGCACGATGCCCGCAGCGGCGGCGTAGGTGTAGGCGCGTTCGGAGATGAAGTACGGGACCAGGGCCGCGACCGCCCCCTGGTACACGTCCACACAGGCATGTCCGGCCGACAACAGGGTGACCGGGCGATTCTTGAGCATGGCTGTCAGCATTGCCGCGACCGGGCTGGCCCACTTCCGATAAATTGCCACACTATGCCGGAAATCCGCCACATGCCCGAGGCGCCGACGCACACACGCAAGCTGGAGCCGTCGGCGACCATCGACGCGCACCGGCACGACGACCACCAGATCGTGTACGCGGGCTCAGGTGTCGTGGCGGTGACCACGGACGCGGGCACCTGGTTCGCCCCGGGCACCCAGGCCATCTGGGTACCGGCCGGAACCGTGCACGAACACCGCGCACACGGCCACGTGGAACTGCACCTGCTCGGCCTGCCTTCGTACACCAATCCGCTGAGCCTGCTCGAACCCACGGTGCTAGCCGTCAACCCGCTGCTGCGAGAACTGATCATCGCCTACACGAGCGGGCCGTCCACGGACAACGCCGAACGGCGGCGGATGCGTGCCGTGCTGCTGGACCAGCTCAAGGCGTCGCCGCAGCGGGCCGTGCAGCTCCCGGCGCCGCGTGATCCACGGTTGGTCGAACTCTGCGCCCTGCTGCTGGACGACCCCGCCGACGCGCGCACGCTCGGCGAACTGGGTGGGGTGGTCGGCGCGGGCGAGCGGACATTAAGCCGGTTGTTCCAGTCCGACCTCGGCATGACGTTTCCGCAGTGGCGCACCCAGTTGCGGCTGTACCACGCCTTGCGGATGCTGGCCGACGACGTGCCGGTGACCGCCGTGGCCCACCGGTGCGGATGGTCGTCGGCGAGCGCGTTCATCGACGTCTTCCGCCGCTCGTTCGGGCACACCCCAGGCGCTTTGCACCGCGCGCAGGCGTAGCGTCGGCCGTATGGGGCACGAGGTGTGGGCGGTTGGTAACTCGTATGAAAACTACGTCGGCCGATGGAGCCGGTCTGTCGCGCGGGAGTTCGTGAAGTGGCTGGCCGTATCCGCAGGCGGGCGCTGGTTGGACGTCGGGTGCGGCACAGGTGCGTTGAGCGCGGTCGTGCTGGCGACGGCCGAGCCCGCTGAGGTCGTTGGCGTCGATCCGTCCGAAGGTTTCCTGGCCACCGCACGCACGGCCAACCCGCGCGCGGAGTTTCGTCTCGGCGACGCGGCGGCACTGCCGGTGGCCAGCGGCGAGTTCGGCGCGGTGGTCAGTGGCCTGGCGCTCAACTTCATGCCGGACGCGGCCCGCGCGGCAGCCGAGTTCGCGCGGGCCGCGGCACCGTCAGGTGTTGTGGCAGCCTACGTCTGGGACTACGCCGCCGGTATGGAGATGATGCGTTACTGCTGGGACGCGGCCGTCGATCTCGACCCGGCCGTCGCCGACGTGGACGAGGGGCGCCGGTTCCCGATCTGCCAACCGGACGCGCTCACTCGACTGTGGACAGGCGCGGGCCTGCGAGATGTGACGACCCGTGCCATCGACGTGCCGACCGTGTTCGAGAACTTCGACGACTACTGGACTCCCTTCCTGGGCGGACAGGGCGCCGCGCCCGGATACGTCATGTCGTTGTCCGGTGATCACCGCGACGCCCTGCGCGAGTCGCTACGCACCCGTCTGCCTGTCGAGGCCGATGGTTCGATCCGGCTCACCGCACGGGCATGGGCCGTTCGGGGTGTCTGTTTGTCAGCGGCGCAGTAGTTCCACGAGCCGTTCGCGCGGCAGGTTCGGCGAGCGGTGGCCCTCGCGCCCGATCATGGTCTCGTTGGCGCTCAACGCGTTGAGCACTGCTTCTTCGACCGCCTGGACCACGGCCTCGTAGAACGGGTCCAGCTGTCCCCACGGCATGAACCGCAGGTTCTCGAACTCGCCGGGCTCGTGGCGGAACCCGCTGGTCAGCGCGCCTTCGTTGGCCGTGGAGAAAGCGAGGAAGATGTCGCCGGAGAAGTGGGATCCGCTGGTGCCGGTGCGGGCGAGACCGAGCGGTACGCGGCGCGCGAGCGCGGTGCACTGCCCGGGAAGCAGCGGAGCATCGGTCGCCAGCACGACGATCACCGACCCGGCACCGGCCTGTGCGACGCTCCAGTCCTGGAGCGGGTTGTCGTCCGCGAGTTCCGCGCCGACCGGGACTCCCGCGACCGTCAGCTCTCGCCGTGCGCCGAAGTTGGCCTGGACGAACGCGCCGACGGCGTACTCGTTCGATCCGTACTCGACCATCCGCGAGGCCGTGCCGCTGCCGCCTTTGAAGCTGTAGCAGTTCATCCCGGTTCCGCCGCCGACTGAACCCTCCTCGATCGGGCCGCTCGCAGCGGCTTCGATGGCGGCTTTCGCGTGCTCCGGTTGCACGGTCGGGGCGTTGATGTCGTTGAGGTAGCCGTCCCACGTCTCGGCGATCACCGGCAGCAGCCACTCGTGGGCGCCGTCCGGTTTGTTCTCCGCGACCCAGTCGATCACGCCACGGTGGCACGGGCCGACCGCGTGCGTGTTGGTGATCAGCACCGGCAGGCTCAACGCGCCGGTCTCGGTGAGCCACGTCGTCCCGGTCATCTCGCCGTTGCCGTTCAACGAGTACCAGCCCGCGGCGCACGGGTGCGCGACTGTCTCGTGTGGACGCGGCAGGATCGCTGTCACGCCGGTGCGCACGGCGTCGCCGGAGACGAGCGTGGTGTACCCGACCGAGACTCCGGGCACGTCGGTGATCGCGTTGTACGGGCCGGGACGGCCGGGCAGGTCCACGCCCAGCGAGCGGATGCGGGGCTTGCCTGATGGCGTTGTCAGTGTCATATCAGCTCACATCCGGTGACGGCCGACGCGTAGGCGATGATCTGCCGTGCGGCTTCGGCGGGTTCGTATGTCGGCACGGCCATGGTCATGTGCAGGCCGTACCCGTCTTCCAGGGTCACGATGTTGCGTGCGATGGTCAGCGCGTCGCCGGTCAGGCGGAACGCGCCCGTCGCCGCGCCCGCTTCGAGGATGCCCATGTAGATCACTACCTGGCGTTGGTAGAGCTCGATGTACCTCGCCGCGTACGCGGGGTCCTTGCGGGCGAACGCGCCCAGTTCGTAGAGCAGGTAGGCCAGTTCGTCACCCGGTCCTTCCGGCAGGCCGCTCATGATCATCGCGAGCAGTCGTCTTCGCTGGTCGGGCTCGTCGCGGACGGCGTCCTCGCGCGCGGTGCAGAACCGGTTCATCGCTTCCCGCTGCACCTCCTGCAGCAGTGCGGGCAGCGTGGGGAAGTAGTAGAGCACCGAGCCGGGCGACAGCCCTGCCCGCTCGGCGACGTCGCCGAGGCGCAGGTCGACCAGCCCGCGCTCGACCACCGCGCGCCGTGCTGCCTCCACCAGTTGGGTGCGGCGGGCCTCCTGCCGCTTGGGGCGTGCCATGGTCACGATTTTGTCGAACAAACATCGAAAAACCAAGTAGGCCCTTGACTGGGGGCGAGCATAGTTCTTTGATGCATCTTCAAAGAATGCCACCAACGGAGGTGTGCTATGAGCCAGTCCGGCCCGACCGTCGCCGCGCCCCGGTTGCGCCGAGGTTTGAAGGTCCTCGGCGCCCTGCTCATCACGCTGTCGGCGATCAGCCCGGCGTCCTCGGTCTTCATCATCGCGCCGGGGGTGATGGGCCAGGCCGGGACCGGCGCGATCTGGAGTTTCCTGGCAGCGGGCGTGGTCGGTGTCTTCATGGCGTTCGTCTACGCCGAACTGGCCTCGGCCTACCCGCTGGCCGGCGGCGAGTACGCGATCGTCGCGCGTGTGCTCGGACGGCTGCCCGGGTTCCTGGTGATGGGCCTGATCCTGGTCACCCAGGTGATCATCGTCGCGGTGATCGCGCTGGGCGTCGGCATCTACCTGTCGGCGGTGTTCCCCGCGCTGAACGGTCCGGTGGTGGCCGCGGTGACCGTGGTGGTGGCAGCGGCGTTCGGCGTGCTGGACATCAAGCTCAACGCGTGGGTCACCGGTGTGTTCCTCGGCATCGAGATCCTGGCGCTGGTTGTCGTGGCCGCGCTGGGTTTCCTGAATGTGGAACGGCCGCTGTTCGCCGAACCGGTGGCGGGCAGTCCGCCCGCGGCGGTGGCCATCGGCGTGATCGGTGCCGCCACCGCGATCGCGATCTTCGCCTACAACGGTTACGGCTCAGCGGTGGTGCTGGGCGAGGAAACTACGGACGCCTCCCGTGGCATCGCGAAAGCGATCCTCTGGGCGCTGGTGATCACGGTCGTCGCCGAGATCGTCCCGGTGACCGCGGTCCTGCTCGGCGCGCCGTCGCTGGACAGCCTGTTCGGCGCGGGGAACATGATGGAGTACTTCATCACCGAACGCGCGGGGTCCGGGCTGAACACCGTGATCAGCCTCGTGGTCGCGCTGGCCATCATCAACGCGGTGCTGGCGATCCTGCTGCTGACCGCGCGCCTGTTCTTCAGCACAGCACGGGATTCCGTCTGGCCCGCCAAGGCAAACCGCTCGCTCGGTGCGATCCACCCCAAGTTCCACACGCCATGGGTGGCCACGCTCGTGGTCGGCGCGCTGTCGGCGGTGGTGTGCTTTGTGGACTTGGACGTGCTGCTGGTGGTCACCGGTTCCTCGTTGATCGTTGTCTACGCGGCGCTGTGCGTGGCCGCGCTTGTCGGGCGTCGCAACGGGAGGACGGCGCACGCGCAGTACCGGATGCGGTGGTATCCCGTGCCTCCGCTGCTGGCCTTGGCGGCGCTGGTGTACGTGACCGTTCAGACCGCGAGCGATCCGAACGTTGGGCGGCCGAGCTTGTTCGTCACCCTTGGCATCCTGGTTGTGGCTGGGGTCGGTTACTACGTGCGCCGCAAGCACTGGGTGCTGCGCGGGCCTGACGAGGATTAGGCTTGGGCGGGGCTCGAACTTCGAGCCCCGCTATGGAAGGCGTACGACCGGCACCCTGACCAGGTCGAACACAGCTGGGCCCGCCGCCCGGAGCTGGGCTGACGCTACGACCACGCCACCCCGCGTTCGATCCACTCGGATCTTGTGCAACCAATGTGGCCTTTGTTGCGGTTTTCGCTACGAAGGCCACATTGGTTGCACAAGAGTTAGTGGGTGGCGACCAGACTCTCGATGCGGTCGCGAAGTTCGGCCACCTCGTCCAACCGTTTGTGGTCGGCGGTGGTGGTCCACAGGTCGCGCAGGTGATCGGCAAGGCGGTGAGAGCGAACCCTGTCGAGACCGGCCATTGCGCGACTACCGATCTGTGCGGCTTCGCTCGGGTCTCCGGTCCGCATGATCAACGATGCCAGGTTGACCCCGCTGAGTGCGCGTGATGGAGGTGCTCGTTACCGTGGCTCGCAAGGGAAGGGTCGGCAACCTCAGTCCGGAGGTGAGGCCGGCACCGAGCGGTTGGGTGCTGCTGCCGCGAATGCGTTCCACAGCAGGTTGAGCGGGTGGTCGTCGGTGTAGCGGTTGCGTTCACCTTGGCGGGCGAAGACGCCGGTGACGATTTCCAGGCGTGGGCGGTAGTCGTCGGCGAGGTCGATCTTGCGGAGACCGAGACCGGGCAGCCTGCCTTCGATGGCAGCGTCAGCGACGCGGTCGGTGGTGAGCAGGCAGCCGTGCAGGAGTTGGGTGGTGAGGAGGTTGAGTCCGTAGTTGAGCGAGTCGATATCAGCGATGACATCGAGGTCGCCGCGATAGTCGGGGCCGTACCAGCGGCCGAGGAACTGGGCGAGCAGGCCGCCGGTCGGCGCGAGGAGAGGCAGATGCGGGAGGCGGTCGGCGGCGACAGGGGTGTCTGGGAGCTCGCGTGGAGTGAGATTGGTCAGCAGGGCGACGCGTTCGCGGTGCCATTCCAGGAAGTCGTAGTCCAGAGCAGGTGCGCGGTCGGGCTCGGCGGCGAAGCTGCCGCAGACCATGTCGACTTTCTTTCCGTCGAGTTTGGACCAGAGGTCGCGGGTCCGGACGTGTTCGATGTTGAGGTGAATACCGCGTCGTTCGAAGTCGTCGCGTAGAGCGGGCCAGACGGTTCCGAGGAACTGCACGGTGAATTCGGTCGTGCCGAAGGTGACGGTTGATCCGACCCGGCGGCGGCTGTGGTGCAGGTTATGCGTGACCTCAGTGAGGGTGGTTTTGGCCAAGGTGACGATGTCCTCGCCGGTGGGCGTGAACAGGAAGTCCTTGCCGCGGCCTTGTTTTACGACCAGTGCTTCGCCGACGAGGCGGGTGGCGGCCTTGTTGAGGTTGTCGAGTTGTTTCTGCACGCTGGACTGTTCGCGTCCGAGCACGCGTGCGGCGCGTTGGGCCGTGCCGGTGGTGTGCACGACGGCGAGCGTGCGGAGTTGGTCGAGGCTGACGTCGAGCATCTCGGGCGGGCAGCCCAACAAGGCGGTCAGCATGTCCGTCGCGGTGTCGTCGGTGGTGTCCACTCGTTCTCCTCGGCGCTCCGGGTGCGGGTACCACCCTGACATGGGAATTGTCCGGCTGGACAGTGGGGTTGTCGTTGCTCGCAGTTTCAGTCGAGTTGTCCCATAAATGTCCGCTCGAACAACTCAAGTCGCGATACTGTCCGATCGAACACTTATTCGGGGACCGACTCGGTCGCTCGCCACCACAGCCAGCCGGGACCATCATCTACGTCTTCACTCCTGGCGAGGTCACCGTGTGCCCGTACCTGGTGTTCGCCGCCCGCACCCCAGCTTCCCGTCACGCCGACACCGAGTTCATCGTCGGCAACGTCCTCACCGACCCGGACATCGCCCAGCGCCTGGACGACTACCGCTTCCACGACCGCTACCAGGTCGGCGCCAATATCACCTGCGGCACTTGTTCCCTGAACGACCGGTGCGGCAAGGGATGCCCCGCCGCTGTCGTCGCCGCAGGCGGCCGGATCGGCGACGTCGACGCCGAGCTCTGCCCGGTCACCACCGGCGCACCCGTCACGGGACGCAGGATACTGCCGCTGATGCCCGCATGACCGCCCCCGCCGCAGAGCGCCTACCTGGCACTCTGATCACTCTGGACGGGCCGGGTGGCGTAGGGAAATCCACCACCGCCCACCAGATGACCGCAGCGCTCACCATGATCGATCTGCCCGTGCATGCCACCGCGCAACCGTCCCAGGCCGCATTAGGCGAACTGGCTCGGCACGGCACCGACATCTACCAGGACATGGCGCTGGCATGCCTCTGCGCGGCGGACCGACACCACCAACTCGACACCGAGATCCTGCCCGCCCTCCGTGAGGGCGCGATCGTCGTGTGCGACCGCTACGTCGCTTCCTCGCTGGTCCTGCAAGGTCTCGACGGGCTGCCCGCTGAACTGGTCTGGCAGCTCAACCACGGCGTCTACCAGCCCGACCTCGCGGTCATCCTCACCGGCGACCCTCACATCATCGCGGCACGGCTGCGCGCACGAGGCGGGCACAGCCGCTTCGAACGCGCAGAAGACAACAGCGACAAAGAAACCGCGCTCTACGTCCACGCCGAGGCCGAACTGCGAGCCCGAGGCTGGCCGGTGACCACCCTGGACGCCACCGCCGAGCCGTCTGACACGATCGCGGCCCGGATCGTGTCCCACGTCCACCAAGTCCTCAAGGGGAACAACCCGGCATGTCTGTAAGCGTGATGACCGTCAACGTCGGAGCTCCGTCTCTGGACCGCGCCCAGCAGCAACTGCGCTGGCTGGCCGCACGCCGCGAGGACGTGCTCGTCCTGACCGAAACCAAAGCCACTCCTGGCAGCAAGTTCCTCGCCGAGGCGTTCGCCGCCACCAACCACGCCGTGGTCTTCCCCGAGCACGCACCCGGCGAACTCGGCGTGATGATCGTCAGCAGACTTCACATCACTCCCGACCCGCTGAACACTCAGATGAGCTACCTGCCAGCACGAGCGGCCGGAGTCATCGTCGACACCACCACCGGGCCTGTGCGCGTCATCGGCGCTTACGTGCCCTCCCGCGACAGCAGTCTGGCCAAGACCGAACGCAAGAAGACGTGGATCCAGCACCTCCACCAGGCCCTGAACCAGACCGCCAGCGACGCGCCACTGCTGCTCATCGGCGATCTCAACGTCATCGAGCCCACTCACACACCCTCGCACCGCGGCTAGTTCGCGCCTTTCGAGTACGCCTTCTACACCGGTCTCACCGACCGGCATGGCCTGGTCGACCTCTACCGACACCAGCACCCCGACCGGGTCGAACACAGCTGGGCTCGCCGCCCGGAGCTGGGCTATCGCTACGACCACGCCCACGGCACCCGTCACCTGGCCGACCGCCTCACCGCCTGCGACTACGTACACGAGACCCGGCAACCAGGCCCAGACGGCACTCGGCTCACCGATCATTCCGGACTCACGGTGCGCCTAGCGTTGAAGGCCACCACCGCGCTGCTAACGTCGGACCCCGCCACGGTGGCCACTCCAGCCGAGCCGGAGCCGACGCTGTTCTAACCCTGCGGTCTCCGCTCGCCAACCCGGCCGTCGGAGCTTCGTGCCCGTCCGCCGACCGCGAGGACCAGCCGCAGGATGCCGACCAGTTCCGTCACGCCGCGCATCGGCGCCCGCATACTCCTGCTCGACCGCGCCGACCGCGTGCTGCTCATCCACGCCCTCGATCCCACCGATCCCGGCCACCGCTGGTGGGAGCTGCCCGGCGGCGGCCTCGACGACGGTGAAGACCTCGAGGACGCGGCACTACGTGAGCTCGCCGAGGAGACCGGCATCACGCTCACTGCACTGGATCGCAAGCTGTGGGTCCGCGAGTCCCGCTTCCGCTACAAGGACCGCGACCATCACCGCATCGACCACGTCTTCCTCGCCCGCACGTCCAGCACCGCGCCGCAAGTGGCGCTCAAGCCCACTGAGAACGAGAAGGCGGGGCTGATCGAACGCCGCTGGTGGTCGGCCGACGACCTTCGTCAATGCGGTGACAAGCTGCTGCCCGCCAACCTCTCTGCTCTGCTCGACGATCTCCTCGCGGACAGGTTCAGTCACACGCCGCTGAGGCTCACCAGCTGACCTTCAAGGCAGGCACGGCAGGAAGCAACGCCCACGACAGCGGCGGTGGGTGCGGGCGCGAAGTACATGCTGGTGTTCGTCGACCGATGGCTGGCCACCCCGCGTTCGATCCACTCGGATCTTGTGCAACCAATGTGGCCTTTGTTGCGGTTTTCGCTACGAAGGCCACATTGGTTGCACAAGAGTTAGTGGGTGGCGATCAGATCGCCGATGCGGTCGCGGAGTTCGGCCACCTCGTCCAACCGTTTGTGGTCGGCGGCGGAGGTCCACAGCTCGCGCATGTAGTGAGCGAGGCGAGGAGACCGAACCTTGTCCATATGGGTCATGGCGCGACAACCAATCTGTGCGGCTTCAAGCGGGTCGCCGGTACTCATGACCAACTGTGCCAGGTTGATTCCGTTCAACGCACGGGATCGCGGGTGCTTGTCATCCTGCCCCGTGTAAGCCGCGGTCAGCCGACTGCGCGCTTCACCAGCGAATCGGCCATGTATGGCAAGGTCCCAAAGTGCATGCCCCGTGTCGCCGGAGTGATGCGCCGAGTCGTAGTAGTTCATGAAGGGCGACTCGTTGGCTCGGATGATGTTGCCGAACTCCTCATCAGACATCCCTACCGCCGTGATGGTGTCCTGCACACGTTCGAGCTTGGCCAGGGCGCGAGCGCGTACGGACAGCAGCATCGCGCGCTCGGCTGGAGTCAGTCGATCGGCACGGACCATCGCGAACTCGACCAGGGTCAGTCCGTTCTCGGCGTCATCGCACCAGATCGCTTGTCGCGCCATGCGAGTGAGGACTCTGGCCCGAAGATGCCAGTCATCACCTGCCTCGGCACACGCCAGCGCCAGGCTGAACATCTTGCGAGCGTCGTCGTGGGCGTACGCGTCGAAGGCCATGAAGGCGGCGGTGTTTCCCAGGTAGCCGACTGCGGAGTGCAGTTCGCTGCGCAGGTGGGCCGGGCATTGGGCGTTGAGCAGCCCGACGGCGTAGCGGAGCTGGGCGGCCACGGCTTCGCGAACGAGGCTGCCACCGTATGTGTGATCCCATGACGAGAAGAGGCTCGCAGCGGTTCGGATCTCTGCTATCTCGGTCTGGCCGATGATCGAAGGCACGGCGGTGGGCTCAGATGGCGTGATCAGTTCCGTCAAGGCGAGTGGTGTCGTTGCGGCGCTGATACTGATCCCGATTGTCGTGAGGAGGAAATTCTTGCGGTCCATATTCTCGAAGGTAGTCGTGGTTCGGCGGTTTCTGTAGAGGCCGAGCTCGGCGCAAGTGTCGACCTTGAGTACGGCGCAAAGGCCGTCTCGGTAGTCCTTGTTCGGCCAGCGGACCACTCCGCGTTCGATCTTTCCGATGTAGTTCGTGGTCAGCTCGACGGTTCGTCTGCGATGTTGATGTACCCACGTGTTGACCAGTTCGGCCAGCTCTTGGCGGGTGAGGGGTTCGCCGCGCACGGTGGGGGACTCGGTCTGCTCTCGTACTCGTCGCAGACGGTCGTTCGCTCCAGACATCGCGGTCCTTTCGTGCTGGCGATTACGATTTTCGCACACATTCAGTGGCCGGGGCGCATTCGTAAGATTCGTAATCTGCCCCTGATCTGCCCCTTGACAGCCGTCCTGCTGGCCTTCAGTTCACCGCTCCTGAACGTCGAAGTTCAACGCAGCCGATTGATTCCATCGGGACGTGAAGTGTGAAGAAAGGACCACGCCATGAGCGCACGACGGCGCGTTCATGACGACTGTGGACGGCCGGAACCAGTTCATCCTGGCCCAACCGGAGAACGCGCTCAAGTTCGTGCCCAAGGGGTCCAACATCACGCCGCATCTCGTGTGGGCCACTCCTGAGGTGGCGGGAGCGGGCCGGGCTGACCCAACAGGAGCTTGCCGGGATCTGTGGTCTGGCCCGGTATCAGATCTCGTGGTGGGAGACCGGCGATGCCAGACCGGAGCCCGGGTCGCTGAAGCTCCTCGTTCGGGGGCTGGCCGAGGCGATGGGCGCGCCTTTCGCGGTGGCCGATCTGCTTGATCCGGCCGACCATCAATCCCTTGGCGCCGCGAGGAGTTCGTGCATGAACTCGACCAGCCAGCGCTGACCGGGGCTGCGGGCGTGCGCGTGCCGGGTGTAGATCGACACCTGCGCTGGCTCGATGTCCAACGGTAGTTCCACCAGGCGCACCGGGTGCGTGCCCGCGAACACCTCGGCGGCGTTGCGGGGCACCATCGCGACCAGGTCGCCGCGCTGAACCAGGTACGGCAGCGCGGCGAACCGGGTCACCTCCAACGCGACTCGGTCGAGCAAACCGTGCGCTGCCAACGCTTTGCGTGGGCCGTCGTGTCCGGTTGGGCCGAAGACCGCGATGTGCCGTTCGGCGGCCAGGTCCGCCATGGAGATCGCGCCACCGCGCAGTCGGGGGTGGTTGTCCGCGACCATGCCCACGTATCCCTCCGCGAACAGCGGGATACGGGCGATCCGGGGCGAGTCGAGCAGCGGCGAGGCGATGAACGCGTCGATCTCGCCACGGCCGAGCTGATCGGCGGCGTTCACCACGTCCAGCGGGCGGACCGTCAGGGTGACGCCCGGCGCCCTGGTCGGCAGCGCCGCCATCAGCAGCGGCAGCAGCGACAGTTCGCCGAGGTCGGACAGGCACAGCGTGAACGTGGTGTGCGCGGTCGCCGGGTCGAATGACACCGTGCCGCTGACCGTCGAGTCGATGCTGGCCAGTGCCTCGCGCAGCGGCTCGTACAGCTCACGGGCCGTTGTCGTCGGTTCGAGGCCACCTTTGGCTCGGCGGAACAGTTCGTCGTCGAAGCGCCGCCGGAGTTTCTGCAGGCTGTAGCTGATCGTGGGTTGCGTGACGTGCATGGACTCGGCCGTCGCGGTCACGCTGCGCGTCTCGTAGAGCAGCACGAACGTCCGCACCAGGTTCAGGTCGAAGTCCGCCATCATCGATCCCATCGATATCACTCGTCGGCAACATCTATTGGAACATGTCATGGCGTGCTGCCTATCGTCCACTGCATGCCGACTGTCCGCCGGATCACGCACGACTTCCTCGAACGCCGGGGACTGACCACCATCTTCGGCAACCCCGGCTCGAACGAGCTGCCGTTCCTGACCGATCTGCCCAGCTCGTTCGACTACGTGCTGGGCCTGCACGAAGGTGTCGTCGTCGGCATGGCCGACGGGTACGCGCAGGCCACCGGGCAGCCGGTGCTGGTCAACCTGCACGCCGCCGCGGGCTCCGGGAACGCCATGGGCGCGCTGACCAACGCGGTCTACTCCCGCTCGCCCCTGGTCATCACCGCGGGCCAGCAGGTGCGATCGGCCATCGGCCTTGAGGCGATGCTGGCCAACACCGAGGCCACACAGCTCATGCGGCCGCTGGTCGGCTGGGCCGGGGAGCCGAGTTGCGCCGCCGACGTGCCACGGGCGTTGGCGCAGGCGGTGTTCGAAGCGGAGCTACAACGCCGCCCCACTTATCTGTCCGTGCCCTACGACGACTGGGATGTCGAGCTCGACTCGAACGCCACCGTCACGCTCGACCGCCAGGTGTGGCGTGGGTCCGCGCCGAACGAAGCGCACCTGGACATGATCGTCGACCGGATCAAGGCCGCGCGCGGCGTCGGCCTGGTGCTCGGCGGCGAGATCGACGCGGGCGGGCTGTTCGACCGGGCGGTCGCACTGGCCGAGCACCTCCAGGCGCCGGTCTGGATGGCCCCTTCGCCGTACCGGCTGTCGTTCCCCAACCGGCACAGGCTCTTCCGCGGCGTGCTGTCCGCCGGGATCGGCCACGTCTCCACCGAACTGGCCGGGCTCGACGAGATCCTGGTGCTCGGCGCCCCGGTGTTCCGCTACCACCAGAACGTTCCAGGGCCGTATCTGCCTGACGGCAGCCGCCTGATCCAGGTGACCGAGGACGCCGGTTCGGCGACACGGGCACCGATGGGCGAGGCGTTGGTCGCCGATCCCGGCGTGGTCATCGAGGCGTTGCTGTCCCGGGTCCCGGCGAGCCCGCACGCACGAGGACAGGGTTTCGCCCCGAACCCACAACCAGCGAGCGGCGACGGAGCCCTGCACCCGGAGCAGGTTTTCGCCGCACTGCGCGACACCCAACCGGCCGACACCGGCTACGTCGTGGAGTCGACCTCGACCAACACGGCTTGGTGGCGGCAGGTGGACCTGCGGATGCCGGGCTCGTACTTCTGGCCCGCGTCCGGCGGTCTCGGGTTCGGGATGCCCGCCGCGGTCGGAGTGGCGATGGGGCGGCCCAGCCGTCCGGTCGTCGCCGTGATCGGTGACGGCTCGGCGAACTACGGCATCACCGCGTTGTGGTCCGCCGCGCACTACAACGTGCCGGTCACGTTCGTCATACTCCGCAACGGATCCTACGGTGCGTTGCGGTGGTTCGGTGCTCTGCTCGGCACACCGGACGTGCCGGGCACGGAGATCCCCGGACTCGACTTCACCCGGATCGCCGAGGGCTACGGGGTCCCGGCCACAGCCATCACCGAAGAGGACGACCTGCGCGCCGTGCTCAGCACCGTCCCGACCGGCCCGCGCCTGATCCAGGTCGACACCCACCTGACCACTCCGGAATGACTTCAGGAGGACGGCAATGACGGCGTCTCCCACCCGCCCGGTCTGGACGGCAGCCCTGTGCTGGCTGACCGTCCTGATCGAGGGCTACGACCTGGTGGCGCTCGGCGCCGCCATCCCGACCCTGCTCAAAAGCCAGCACCTGGGGTTCACCCCGGCAGGCGCGACGCTGGTGGCCACGCTGTCGCTCGTCGGCGTGGCTGTCGGTGCAGCCGGGCTCGGGCCGTTGACCGACCGGTTCGGCCGCCGCTGGATGCTGATCGGCTCGGTCCTGGTTTTCTCGGTCTTCACCCTGCTCATCCCGCTGGCGCCGAACGTGGCGGTGTTCGCCGTCCTCCGGTTCCTCGCGGGCCTCGGGCTCGGTGCCTGCATGCCCGTCGCGCTGACCGTGATGACCGAGAACCTGCCCGCGCGGCGCGGCGCCACCGCCAGCACGTACACGATGACCGGCTACCACGTCGGCGCCGTGCTCACGTCACTGCTCGCGTTGGTGGCCAAGGACGACTGGGAAGTGCTGTTCTACGGCGGCGGGATCGCCGGTCTGCTCGTCCTGCCGGTCATGTGGTGGAAACTGCCCGAGTCGAGCGCGTTCCTCGCCGCCAAGGAGAAAGGCGACACCGAACGGTTCGCGCTGCGGGAACTGCTCGGACCGAAGTGGCGGCGGATCAGCATCGCGGTGTGGACCGGTTCGTTCATGGGCCTGCTGCTGGTCTACGGGCTCAACACGTGGCTGCCTCAGCTGATGCGCACGGCCGGGTACCCGCTGTCGACGTCGGTCACGTTGTTGCTGGTGCTCAACGTCGGCGCGGTGATCGGCCTGGTCATCGCGGGCACGGTCGCCGACCGCGTCGGCATCCGGCGGGTCGCCCGGATCTGGTTCGGCGCCAGCGCGGTCCTGCTCGCCGCGCTCAGCCTGCGGATCGACAGCGGGTTGCTGTTGAACGCCATGGTGTTGCTGACCGGGGTGTTCGTGTTCTCCGCGCAGGTGCTGATCTACGGGTACGTCGCGCAGGCCTTCCCCGCGCAGGCACGGGGAAGCGCGCTCGGTATGACGTCGGCGGTCGGCAGGCTCGGCTCCATCGTCGGGCCGTTCATCACCGGCGCCATGGTCACCGCGGGTGTCGCCTACCCGTGGGGATTCTGGTTCTTCGCCGCCGTGGCAGCGCTCGCGTTGGTGGCCGTGCTGCTGCTCAGAAGGGACTCGTCCGGCTTGCGGGCGGTCCAGTCCGTCACGTCCTGATACGCGCCCGCCACAGCGGCCAGCAACTGCTCGGACCCGGCTGGCCCGTACAGCTGAGCGCCGACAGGCATGCCGGACGCCGTGAAACCGCACGGGAAGGCGATCGCGGGCAGCCCGGTCAGGTTGGCGGGGAACGTGAACGGCGTGAGCACGGGGATCAGCGGCACACCGTCCACATCGGAGATCCCGTGCGGCAGGTCGGTGACCGGGCTGGTCGGCAGCAGCAGGACGTCGACACGCTCGAACAGTTCGGCGTAGTCCCGCCGGATCGCCGCACGGACCCGGTTGGCGTGCAGGAAGTCGGCGGCCGGTACGGTCAGGCCCGCTTCCAACAGCCCCAGGACCTCCTCGGAGAACCGGGCACCCCGCGCCACGTGGGCCCGGAATTCGGCCGACGCCTCGACGGAGGCGACCACGCCGCCGACGGCCTGCGCGATCTCCGGCGGCGGCAGCCGCACGTCGACCAGTTCGGCGCCGAGCCCGCGCAGCGTCTCGGCGACGGCCAGTTGGTCCGGCGTCGAGACGTCCGCCACGCCGACGCGCACCTGCCGCATGTCCACGTGCACGTGGTCCGGCTCCGGCGGGGCCTGCCCGGTGAGCACCCGCAGGAGCAGCCAGCAGTCCTGGGCGCTGCGGGCCATCGGGCCCACCACGTCGAAGGACCGCGCCAGCGACATCACGCCGGTACCCGGCACCAGACCGTGCGTCGGCTTGATCGCCGTGGTCCCGCAGAACGCCGACGGGACCCGCAGCGATCCGCCCGTGTCGGAACCCAAGGCCATCGGTACTTGGCGCGCGGCCAACGCCGCTGCCGAACCGCCGGAGGACCCGGACGCCATCTTCGACGGGTCCCACGGGTTGCGTGCGTGCGGTGTGGACATTCCGAGCGCGATCTCGTGCGTGGCCGTCTTGCCGACCAGAACCCCGCCAGCGGCCCGGATCCTGGTCACGACCGTGGCGTCCGCGCTCGGCACCCGGCCTGCGAACGCGTCGCTGCCGCACTCGCACGCCGCACCCGCTGTGTCCACTATGTCCTTCGCGGCGTACGGGATCCCGTGCAGCACGCCGTCGGCGGGCGAGTGGGGCGAGGTCAGCCGGACGAACGCGCCGATCACCGGGTCCGTGCGGTCGATGGCCGCCAGGCAGGAACGCAGGAGCTCCACGGGCGACAACTCGCCGCGGCGGATCGCCAGCGCCGCGTCGACGAGCCCGAGATCGCACGGCTCGGTGACACCGGATGTCCGCGCCGGGGCCTCGTGGCGCAGCGGGATCGCCCTCGGCCGGACGACGGGCACCTCGGAGTCGGGGATTCCGGGCAGGTCCCGGAGAGCTTCGATCGGCACGGTGACGAACGGTGCCGCCGCCGTCAACCTGGCCAGGCGTTCCCGCGTCGGCTCGAGCCCGGCCCACGCCGCGATCACAGAAAGATCCACCCATCCCACCTTAGAACGCATCGCGTGCCGTGCAGGCCACCTCAGCACTTGGCGTCGGAACTTCCGTATTTTTACGGACCGATCGGCACAACGTCGCCCACGATGCTAAGCCGATGGCGACCGGTTATCTCCACCACGAGGTGTTCGGCTGGCTCGATCGCGGAACACGGGCCGCCTTGTTCGAGCCCGATCCACGGCTCGGCGTGCAACCGTTGTGGCACTACGACATGAGCGACACCCGGCGCCGCACACACGAACTGGTCGTGGTATCCGGCCTGATCGACGAACTGGTGCCGATCAGGCCGCGACCGGCGACCGAGGACGAGCTGAGGCGCGTGCACACCCCCGCGCACGTCGCGCGCATCCAGGCCGACAGCGACCGCCCAGGGGGCGGTGACTCGGGAGACGGGATCTCACCCTTCGGTTGCGGCACCTACGACATCGCCGCGCTGGCGGCAGGCGGCGTGATCGAGGCGGTCGAAGCGGTGTGGGACAACCGCGTGCGCAACGCCTACACGCTGGTCCGCCCGCCAGGGCACCACGCGACAGCGGACGAGGGCATGGGCTTCTGCGTGTTCAACAACATCGCTGTCGGCGCCCGGCACGCCCAGCGGGCGCTGGGCGCCCGGCGGGTAGCGATCGTCGACTGGGACGTGCACCACGGAAACGGCACACAGGCCGTCTTCTACGACGACCCGGACGTGCTGACGATCTCGTTGCACCAGGACAACGTGTTCCCGGTGGATTCCGGCAAGGCGACCGAGCGCGGAACCGGTGCCGGACTGGGTTACGCGCTGAACGTGCCGTTGCCACCGGGCACGGGCGACGGCGGCTACCGGTACGCCATGCAGACCGTCGTCATCCCGGCGATCCAGCGGTTCCAACCCGACCTCGTGATGGTCGCGTGCGGGTTCGACGCGGGTGCGATGGACCAGCTCGGCCGTCAGATGGTCACGTCGGAGGGGTTCCGCGAGCTGACCGCGATGGTCGCGCACGTGGCCGACCGGGTCTGCGACGGCAGGCTGGTGCTCACCCACGAGGGCGGCTACAACCCCGCGACTGTGCCGTTCTCGGGCCTGGCGGTGATCGAGACCCTGTGCGGCAAGAAGACCGTGGCCGACCCGTTCCTGCCGCTGATGTCCGCGATGGCGGGCCAGGACCTGCAACCCGCCCAACGCGACGCGGTCGACGCGGTCGCCGGTCACGTCGACGACATCGGGCGGTGACGTCGTGCTTCGTCTCGAGGACGTGACGATCGAGCGAGCCGGTGTGCCGGTGATCCGGTCGGTGTCGATGGACGTCGCCGCCGGCCAGGTCACCGTGCTGCTCGGCGTCACCGGCGCGGGCAAGACCAGCCTGCTGGAAGGCATCTCCGGCGTCGTCCCGATCAGGTCCGGCGCGATCGTGCTGGACGGGACCCGGATCGAACGGGTCCGGGCCTGGCGGCGCACCCGCCTCGGTGTGGCGCGTGTCGAGCCGACCCGGAAGGTGTTCCGTGGCCTGACCGTGGCCGAGAACCTCCGTGTCGCGTGCAAGGACCTCGCCGCGCTCGACGAGGTGTTCGAGCTGTTTCCCGAACTGCGCGAACGGGAGCACAAGTACGCGGGCCTGTTGTCCCGTGGCGAGCAGCAGATGCTGGTGATCAGCCGTGCGTTGCTCGGACGGCCCAAGGTGTTGCTGATCGATGAAATGTCATTCGGGTTGGCGCCGGTGCTGCTCTACCGGCTCGCCGATGCGGTGCGTGCACTGGCGGACCGCGGCGCCGGTGTGTTGCTGGCCGAGCGGTGCGCGACGCCCGCGCTGTCCATCGCCGACCGAGCGTACGTCCTGGCCAGGGGCGAGCTCGTGCTCGACGGCGGCAGCGCGGACGAACTGGGAGAGGAGGAACGGCTGCACGGGTTCTGTCTCGGCGAGCTGGGGAGCCTGCGATGAGCAACCGGCCGGGAAAGGGGAAGAGCAGATGTGTTTCGGGGATGAGGCCACACCGCCCGCGCCACCGGGCAGACCGCGGTTGACCAGTGGCAGCGAGATCAGGCTCGTCGCGTCGGACGGCAACGTGTTCCTCGCATACCAGACCGTTCCGCGTGGGCACGCGGTCCAGTCGGGCGTGGTGATCCTGCCCGACGCGCGCGGGCTGCACGGGTACTACCGCGAACTGGCACACCGGTTCGCCGAGGCCGGGATCGCCGCGCTCGCGATCGACTACTACGGCCGGACAGCCGCCGACGACGACCGTGGCCCCGCCTTCGACGGATCCGCCCACGCCCGGCACCTGACGCCGGAGCACACCGGCGCCGACGTGCGTGCCGCGGTCGACTACCTGGCCGCGGGCGGCACCAGGGCGATCTTCACCGTCGGGTTCTGCGTCGGCGGAGCCATCTCGTGGAGCCAGTCCGCCATGGACAGGTGGGTGACCGGCGCGGTCGGGTTCTACGGGCGACCCGGCGAGTGCCGTGAACTGATCCCGCGGATGTCCGCGCCGCTGCTGGTCCTCGCCGCCGGGGACGACACACTGACCTCGGCCGACGAGGCGCGCGCGTTCGACCGTGAACTGACTGACCACGGCGTCAAGCACACGTTCGTGCTCTACGACGGCGCCCCGCACTCGTTCTTCGACGGCGGCCTGGCCGCCCACGCCGACGCTTGTGCCGACGCGTGGCGGCGGGTCCTGGCGTTCGTCCGCAGGCACACTGAGGAGTGGGCGGCGTGACCCCGGTGCCTGGTACACCACCGGGGGCCGAATCCTGAGGGGACGAGGATGACGCTGCACCGAGTCAACCACCAGAGCGTGCCGATCGCCGGGTACACCGACCGGTTGTCCGCACGGCCGGGCGAACGCATCCTGGTGCACGCCAGTTCCAGCGAACCGGAATGCGCCGTACGGGTCGTGCGGGTCGGCCATGACGGCGTCGGGCTGACGCACACCCCTGTCGACATCGCCGGTCCCGGCACGGTCCACGTGCCGCACCTGGCGATGGATCTCGGGTCCTACGGCCTGGTCCCGAATCCGCCCGCGCTGCACCACGCGGTCACGTTCGCCGCCTGGGTCTGGCCGACCGCGCTGCCGTCGGACCGCGCGGGCATCATCACCCAGGGCACCCCGGACGGCGGCCCGTTCGCGGCGTTGTCGCTGCTGCCGGACGGCCGCGCGGCGTTCGACGTGTCCACAGTGGATGGATTGGTGTCCGTCAGGTCCGAGACGAGCCTGCTCCTTCGGCACTGGTACCTGCTCATCGGCGGTTATGACCCGGCCGATGGCGCGCGGCTGACCGTCCGCGCGCGTGATCCGCTGGCCGACGAGCACAGGGTGATCGTGACCGCCCCACCGCTCGGCCCGCTGGTCACAGGCGCGCCCTCGCTGCTGCTGGCGGCGTTCCGCACCACGCTCGGCGAGGTGACCGGCAACCTGGACGGCAAGGTCGACAGCCCGGCGGTGTTCGACGAACTGGTCGACGGGATCGCCCAGGCAGGCGCGCGAGCCAGGTGGGACCTGTCGCACGACATCCCGGGCGACCGCATGATCGACGTCGTCGACGGCCACGACGGCCGCCTGTACAACCTGCCCGCCCGTGGTGTCACCGGCCCCGACTGGGCAGGCGACGTGCTGGACTGGCGGCACGCCGTACGCGGTTACGGGGCCGTGCACTTCCACTCCGACGACATCGAGGACGCGGGCTGGGACCCGGTCCTCAGCGTCGACCTGCCGCTCGGCCTGCCCTCCGGGTGCTACGCGGTCGAACTGTCCACACCGGACGCAGTCGGGCGGGTGCCGTTCTTCGTGCGGCCGCGTGCCGTCAACGCGCCGATGGTCCTGCTGGTGCCGACGTTGAGCTACCTCGCCTACCTCGGGATGCCGGAGCCCGCGGGGGAGGTGGCCGCCGGGTTCGCCAGGGACAACGGGCTGCACGGCCTCAACGACCGGCACGCCGACGGCAGCGGCGTCTACCTGGCGTCGCTGCGGCGTCCGCTGTGCGGCTACAACGACGCGCCGCACCAGTACAGCGAGGACCTGCGTCTCGTCGGCTGGTTGCGGCGCCAGGGGTTCCGGTTCGACGTCATCACCGACCACGACCTGCACGCCGACGGCGCGGCCGCGCTGGCCGGATACCGGTCGGTGGTCACCGGCAGCCACCCGGACTGCTGGACCGGGGCGATGCTCGACGCCGTGCGGGAACACCTGGTCGACGGCGGGAACCTGGCCTACCTGGGCGGCAACGCCGCTTGCTGGGTCACCGCGATCGCGCCGAACCGGCCGCACGTGGCCGAACTGCGCAGAGGGTACGCCGGAACGCGGACAGGGGAAGGCGAACCGGGGGAGATGCACCTGGCGAGCACAGGGGAGCCCGGCGGGCTGTGGGCCGGACGCGGCCGATCACCCCACCGGCTGTTCGGTATCGCCCCCGGTGCCCCCGTCTCCGCTGGACTGGACAGCTCGATGACCGGCGCGGTGCCCCACCCGCGCAGGGCACCGGTGGACCGGCACCGAGCCGACGTGACGCTGCAGCGGACGGCGGCCGGTGGACAGGTCTTCGCCGCCGGGGCGCTCGGCTGGTGCGGGGCGCTTTCGCGCAGGGGCGACGACAACGACGTTTCCCGGCTCACCGCTGACGTGCTGCGTTCCTTTTGCGAAGGGACGGTCACCGACTCCGCCGGATCCTGAACCCCCGCACCGGGATATGCTCCCCGGTCGGCCACACGGCCACAAAGGACGCCGTCGTGGCTGGATCGTGATGCGCTGCGGGCGTGGGGGATTGCCTGAATCGGCGGTGGGCACGTACGGTTGTCGTTTCCCCGCTGGAGGCGGCATGGAACGTGCGATGGTGTCCGCGGCTGCGCGGATCGGTTACGCCCTGGGTACTTCGGCCGACGTGGAATGGGGTGAGGTGTTCGGGAGGATGGCGGACGCGATCCCTGAGATGTGCGCGGTGCAGGTGACCGGGTGGGACCCGGTCGGCCGCAGCCACATGGTCGTCGCCGAGCGCGGATACCAGAAGGCGATCTCCGACGACCTCTGCCACGTGTTGCCGAAGACGCGCTGGGGCGGGCAGTTGTTCGCCTCCGGCGCGCCGCTGCTGATGGATGATATGCCAGAGCACTTCCGGGCCTCGCCGCACTACCAGGAGTGGCTGCACCCGGCCGGGCTGGAGGACGGGTTGTCGGCGGCGTTGCGCGTCGCCGGGGGCAGGCAGGTTGGTGTATTACATCTCAACGCGCCGGTTCGCCGGGCTTTCGGGGAGGAAGCCAGGGATTTCGTCGCCCAGATCGGGTCGGTGCTGGCCCGTCGGATCGATCCGTTGCGCAGCCCACGGCTCGAGGCCCTACTCGGTCCTGAGTGGACGGCCAGCCGGGTCGTGCACGGCGGGGAGCCGTTGCCCCTCACCGGGTGGGAGCCCTGTCCACTGGTCGGTGATGCCGAGATCCTGGAGTTGGCGCTTCGGTTCGGGCTGTTACCCGCGAGTACGCTTCCTTTTCTGTGGTGCCGGGGTGGGGAGTGGTACCGGGTTCGGTTGATTCACGTGACGGATGCGAACCGGTCCGGGGTTGTCGTCGCCAGCGCTCCGTTTGCCAACGAGGCCGGGTTGACCGCCCGGGAGATCGATGTCGCTACGGGGATCGTGGCGGGGTTGAGCAATCAGGCCATTGCCACTGGGCTCGTGGTCAGTCGCCGGACTGTGGAGACTTATGTCGAGCGGTTGCTGATCAAGCTGAACTGCGCCACGAGAGGAGAAGTCGCGGGCGTCGCCGCTCGCGCGGGCCTGGTGAAACCCAGTAGTGGCGTTGGTGATATTCTCCGGTTGACGCGTGGTGGATATGTCTAACCGGGCATGCTGTTGGCCAAACCGGGACATCCCGGGAGGAAGGTCCCGTGTGCTCGGCGAGCGATCGCGAGATCCCCGGCTGGCCCGGGCTATGTTCTAGGCCTCTCCCTCTTGTCAGTCAGGAAGTCCGCTGCTCGTTCGCCGATCATCGCCGCTGGTGCGTTGGTGTTCCCCGTGGGCACCACCGGCATCACCGACGCGTCTGCCACCGTCAGCTGGTCGATTCCCTTCACTCGCAGGCAAGGGTCCACTACTCGACCTATCGCGCAGGTGCCGACCTGGTGGTGGTAGGTCACCACGGTTTCCCTGATGTAGTCGCGGGTCAGTTCCGGGGTCGCCGCCATCGACGCCGGGTAGAGTTCTCGCGCGCCCCAGCCTTCGCGTAGGGCCGGTTGGGCGCCGATCTCGCGGCAGAGGTCCACTGCTGCTGTGAGTGCGTCCAGGTCTGCTTTCGCGCTGAGTACGCGTGGGTCGATCAGTGGGTCGCGGTCCGGGTCTGTCGACGTTATCCTGACCGTGCCTTGGCTTTCCGGGCGGATCAGGCCCGCCATCAGTGTTATCCCGTGCGCCGGTGAGGCCATCCATGGGGATACCAGCGCTGTGGCGAAGTGGATGGGTTGCAGGTCGGGGACTTTCAGCTCCGGTCTGCTGCGCCAGAACAGGTGGCTTTGGCAGGTCGGCAGTCCGGTTGGTACCGCCACCGGTCTGACCGTGGCGAAGACCACCGGGACCAGCCAGTGGTCCTGGAGGTTGCTGCCCACTTCCGGGATCGGTGCGGTGACTGGGATGTCCAGCGCGTTCAGCGTCGCCGGGTCACCTATGCCTGACCGCTGCAGGATCACCGGAGAGCCGATGGCTCCCGCGCACAGCACGACCTGGTCCGTGGACGCGCGGGAGACCACGCCGCCACGGTCCCATTCCACACCGACACACCGTGACCCTGACATGAGGACGCGGTGTACCCGTGCTGAGCTGACTATGCGCAGCCGTGGGTCGGTGCGAACTGGGTCCAGGTAGGCTTGTGCTGTGGTGAGGCGTTTGCCGTTGCGGATCGTCAACTGTACGAACGAGACACCGTCTGGGGTGTCCCCGTTGTAGTTCTCGTTGTACGGCAGGCCGTACTGTACCGCCGCGTCGACAATCGCTTCGTGTACCGGGTGCCTGTCGTACTTGGTGACTACGTCCTGGACGCTTTCCGCCCGCTCGAAGGCCTCCTCGACCTCCGCCCATGACCAGCCCGCGCCCCAGGTTTCGTAGTCGGACGGGTGGCCCCGGACCCAGATCATCCCGTTGAGCGCGTGTGATCCGCCCACCACTTTTCCCCTGGGGAGGTGGAGTTCCCTGTCGTGGGCGTGTTTCTGCGGCACTGTGCGGAATCCCCAGTCCACCTTCGTGTTCCACAGTTCGTGCATACGGGCCGGATCGGCCATTTCCGGGATGTTGTTGTCCGGCCCTGCCTCCAGGAGCAGCACTGTCCTCCCGGCGTCGAGCAGGCGGCGGGCCACGACACAGCCCGCCGTTCCCGCGCCGATCACGATCACGTCCGGGTTCATCAGACAGGCTGTTCGTCTGCGTAGGTCACGCGCCCCAGCAACTCGATGAAGGCGCCGCCTGGCGCGACCATCACGTGTCCGTCGCCACGCAGGCCGACGAAGGTTCCTGTTGTGCGTAGTGCTTCCATGTCATACAGCCAGGTTGCCGCGACGGGGATGATGAATTCACGGAACGTGAAGACATACAGGTTGTCCGCGAACCGCCAGGTCGTGGCCAGGTCGACGTCGCCGTGCCCGCGCTGTTCGCCCACGAGGCACTGCCATGCATAGCGTTCGCTGGACAGGTACACGTGTTCGTACAGGTGGTTCGGGCTGTAGCGGTACAGCGCACGTAGGCCGATCAGGTCACGCGTCGGCGCCGGTTCTTCGCCGGTGACCTCGATTCCCTTGATCGTCCCCGGCCGGAAGGTCTGGCTGACACGGGGTTTTCCCGGCGTCGGCGCGTCCGCGATGACCGACTCCACCGTCAGGGTCCGGCCGGACGCCCGGTCGACGATCACGATCCTGGCTTCCAGTGACCGGGCCGAGTCGGTGATCGTCAGGTAGAACAGGTCCGGCCGGATCTCGATCGCCTCGTACCAGTCGGTGCCCGAGGTGCCGTCCGCTCGTTGCCACGACAGCTCGTCCAGCGTCCGGAAGTCGATGTGGACGGCCGGACGGCCTTCTTCCTCGATCGTCAGCGAGGTCCCGGCCAGCGCGTCCGTGCACTGCATCCGGTTGCCGTCGATCCCGGCCGCGAAGTCGTCCAGCGCCTTCCACTCGGGCGGTGCGGTCTCTCCCGACATCGTCATTGTGCAGCTCCTTCGGCGAACGCGATGGTGGGCAGGTCGACGCAGTTCGCGCCGCAGTCCGCGACGACGACGGAACCGGTCATCGCCGATGCCTCCGGTGACGCCAGGAACGCCACCAGGTTGGCGATCTCCTCGGACTCGGCCGGGCGGCTCAGCGGCTGGTTCTTGGTGACCAGTGCGTACGCGGCTTCCCTGTCGATCCCGTACTGGCTGCCGAGTTCGTCCATCTGCTCGTCGGCCATCGCGGTACGCACCCAACCTGGGCACACCGCGTTCACACGGACGCCGCGTTGTCCGTAATCCCTTGCCAGTGAGCGCATCAGGCCGATCAGCGCGTGTTTCGTGGTCACATAACCGACCACTCCCGGGCCCGCGAACAGACCGGCGATGGACGACACCACGACGACGTTGCCCTTTGCCTCGATCAGGCTCGGCAGTGCTTCGCGTACTGTCACGAAGGCGCTGTTGAGGTTGGCGTGCAGGCTGTAGCTCCACGCGTCGTCGTCGGTTTCCGTCGCCGCGCCGGGGTGGTGCCCGCCCGCGTTGGCGACCACCACGTCGAGTCGGCCGAAGTGCTCCACAGTGGACTTCACGGTGTGCTGGGCGTCGGTGGTGACGGCGGCGTCCCCCGGCAGGGCGAGCGCGTTGTCACCCAGTTCGGCGGCGAGGTCGTGCAGCGGCTGCGGGCGACGGCCGGTGAGGACGACTTTGCCGCCATCGGCGACGATGCGACGGCACACAGCCGCGCCGATCCCCGTACCCGCGCCCGTCACCAGCGCCACCCGGCCGGCGAAACGGCCATGCGTTGGCTCCATTGGCCAGACGTTAGGGCAGCTCTCGGGCGACGGGCGGGATCGGTGCACTCGGTGACAAGTACTGGCCACCCAGAGACAAGCGGCGGGCCGCCTGCGTGAACCAGCCTGACGAAGGTGAACACCGAGCACCGCGAGTCTACTGTGGCCGGCACTGTGCAGGACGCCGGAGCCGGGCCGCCGCACCGGGCCAACGGGCACAAGGCGGGTATCCTGGCGCGGATCTTCGGGGCGCCGTCGTTCAGCGTCATCGCCGCGACTGTCGCGCTCGTGCTTGTCATCGGCGTGCTGCGGCCGACATACCTGCAGGCCAGCCAGCTGCTGGACATCCTCCAGTCGTCGGCGTACGTCGGTCTGCTCGCCGCCGGGATGGCGTTGCTGCTGTCCATGCGTGAGATCGACCTGTCGGTCGGGTCGATGTTCGGGTTGTGCCTGATCTCCGTGGCGATGCTGATCTCCGCCGGGTTCAACACGTGGCTGGCGGCAGGCGCCGGGATCGTGCTCGGCGGCCTGCTGGGCGCGGTGAACGCGGCGATCGTGACCTACATCCGAATCCCGACGATCGTGGCGACACTGGCGACGCTGTCGGTCTTCCGCGGACTGGCCATCGCGGTGACCGACGGGTCGCAGGTCGCCAGCCTGCCCGTGGCGGACTCGTTCTTCACCATCGTGGGCGGCACGGTCCTCGGCGTGCCGTTCAGCGTGATCGTGCTGGCGCTGATGGTGATCGGGCTCAGCCTCATGCTGCACCACACGCCGTTCGGCTACCGGATACTGGCCATCGGGTCCAACCCCGGCGCAGCCCAGTTCTCCGGCATCTCGGCCAACCGCGTGCGTACCCAGGTGCTCATCCTGTCCGGGCTGCTCGCGGGTGTCGCCGGGGTGCTCGGCATGGCCTTCTTCACGTCGGGCGACCCGAACATCGGCGGCGGGTTCGAACTCGCCGCGATCGCCGCGGCGGTCATCGGCGGTACCCCGCTGCGGGGTGGCAGCGGCACCATCCTCGGCGCGGCGGTGGGCGCCGTGCTGCTCAACGTGGTGGCGACGGGGCTGACCTACTTCAACGTGCCGGCCAACTGGAGCGAGTTCGCCACCGGCGCCGTGATCCTGCTCGCCGTCGCCATCGACAGCCTGGCGCGTCGCCGCCGGGCAGCCAACCAGGAGAAATGATGACCAAGAGACTGCGTGGCGTCGCCGCCGCGCTCACGTCACTGTCCACTGTGTCCTTACTGGTCGCGTGCGGCGAGGGAGGCTCGGGTTCTCCCGCCGCGGACGGCTCGTGCGGCACGGCGAGCAAGAAGCTCGACCTGGCGTTCGTCTACGCCTCCACCACGCAGAACCCGTTCCAGGAGATGGCTCTCGGCGCGCAGGCGGCGGCCGACGACGACGGCAACGTCAACCTCCAGCTGTCCGCGCCGACCGGGATCGACGGGCCCAAGCAGGTGTCGATGTTCCAGGCAGCCGCCAGGACCTCGAAGGACGGCATCGCCTACCAGACGGTCACGCCCGACCTGTTCGTGCGACCGCTCAACACGGCGACGGACGGCAACGTGCCGGTGGTCGCGGTGGACGCGGGGCCACCGCCCGGCTCCAAGGTCAAGACGTTCGTGGCCAACAGCAACACCAAGCTGGGTGAGCTGCTCGGTGAGGCGTTCGTCGCCAAGAACCCGAACCCCACCGGCAAGGTGTTGCTCGGCAACGACATCCCGTCGCTGCAACTGCTGGTGCAGCGGCTCAACGGTGTGCAGAACGTGCTGAAGGCCAAGCTGCCGAACATGACGGTGATCGGCCCGGTGGACACCAAGTCCGAGCCGACCGAGAACACCGTGGCGTGGCGCAGTTTCGTGCAGGCCAACCCGGACGTGGACGCGTTCATCGGGGTGGGCAGCCAGGACGGTGTCGCGTTGCCGCTGATCGCCTCGCAGACCGGCCGCAAGTACATCGCGGGGTCGGCCGATCTGCCCCCCGAGGCGATGCAGGCGGTCAAGGAAGGCAGTGTGCTGTTCGCGTTGTCCTCGCCGGAGCACTGGATGAAGGGCTACATCGCGACGCACCTGCTCATCGAGGCCAAGCGCAAGTGCAAGCCGATGCCGGAGGGCTGGTGGAACTCCGGCAACCTGCTGGTCGAGAAGTCCAACGTGGACCAGATCATCCAACGCCAGCAGACGCCGGAGTCGCGCAAGGCGTGGTTCCGCAAGGAGATCGACAAGCAACTGGCGAACCCGCCGATCAGCGCACTGGACAAGGCGGACTAGCACATGCCGGTACTCGAGGCCTCGGGCGTTCACAAGGCGTACGGCGGGGTGATCGCCCTGCGGGACTGCGAGTTCTCCGTCGAGCCCGGCAGCGTGCACGCCCTGCTCGGCGAGAACGGCGCGGGCAAGTCCACCCTGGTCAAGATGCTGGCCGGGGTGGTGCGGCCGGACGGCGGCACGATCCGGCTGGACGGCGAGCCGGTGCGGTTCACCAACTCGGCCGACGCGGCCCGGCACGGTGTCGCGGTGGTGTCGCAGGAGCTCAACCTGTTCCCGGACCTCGACGTGCTGGCGAACCTGTTCACCAAGCGTGAACCGTTGCGCGGGTTGTTCTTCGACCGGCGCGAGATGATCGCACAGGCCGAGCCGGTGCTGGCCGAGCTCGGCCTGTCGGTCCCGTTGCGCGCCCCGGTCAGCTCGCTGACGCTCGCGCAACGGCAGCTCGTGGAGGTCGCCAAGGCGTTGCTGACCAAGCCGCGTGTGCTGATCCTCGACGAACCGACGTCCGCGCTGGACGACGACAGCACCCGGCGGTTGTTGGGTCTGCTTGAGGTGCTGCGGCAGCGCGAGGTGGCGGTGGTGTTCGTGTCGCACATCCTCGAAGAGGTCATGCAACTGTCCGATGTGGTCACGATTCTGCGGGACGGGCGGGTCGTGATGGCCGGGGTCGACCGCAAGACCCTGACCATCGACGACATCGTGCACGGCATGCTCGGCGACCGCCCCCCGGCGGCGGTGGCCCCGGAACGCCGCGAGCTTGCCGAGGACGCGCCTCGCCTCGTGGCCGAACACATCACGGTTCCCGGCGTGCTGGACGACGTCAGCCTTGACGTGCGCACCGGCGAGATCGTCGGCCTCGCGGGCCTGATCGGCGCGGGCCACCAGGCGTTGCTGCAGGTGATCGCCGGAACCCAGGCGGCGACGGGAACACTGCGGCTGCCCGGTCAGCAGGAGGCCGGGGCGCCGCCGCGTGGGCTGCGGCAGGCGGTGCGCCAGGGTGTCGCGCTCATCTCCGGCGACCGCGGGCTGGGTCTGATGGCCGAGAAACCCGTGTGGGAGAACGTGATCCAGGTCCGCACGATCGCACTGGGCCGGGACGGCCGGTTCCTGTCACGCGGGGACCTGCGTGAACGCGCTCGTTCCGCGATCGCGGGTCTCGGCGTCCGCACGGCCGGTGTCGACCAGCACGCCGGTCAGCTGTCCGGCGGCAACCAGCAGAAAGTCGTGCTGGCCAAGTGGTTGGCCGCCAACCCGTCGACGGTGTTGTTGGACGATCCCACACGGGGTGTGGACGTCGGCGCGAAGGCGGACATGCACGAGCTCGTCCACACCGCGTCGGACAAGGCGGTCGTGCTGTTGTGCTCGACGGATCTGGACGAGATCGTGTCGTTGTGCCACCGCGTCCTGGTGTTCCGCCGCGGGCGCGTCGCCGCGCAGTTGAGCGGTGACGACCTCACGCGCCACCGCCTGCTGACCGAGATGAACGCCCCCGAGTAGCCGGTCACACCGCGAGGTCGTGGCTGACGTCGTGGTTGACACGGTACTCGCGGGGCGAGACCCCGTAGGTGGCCTTGAAGACCCGGCTGAAGTGCGCCGCGTCGACGAAACCCCACTGCGCGCCGATCGCGCCGACTGTCTTGTCGCGCGCGACCGGCGCGACCAGGTCGCGGCGACACTGCTCGAGCCGCCGTTCCCGGATCATCCGCGACACGGACGTGGACTCGGCGCGGAACAGCTTGTGCAGGTAGCCGACCGAGATGTGGCTCGCGGACGCCACCATCTCCGGGCCGAGCCCGGGGTCGTCGAGGTGGTCCTCGATGAAGCACCTGATCCTGGTCATCAACGCGTGGATCGGGTCGGCCGGCTGGTACCCGCTGCCGCCGAGCAGGTCGGCGTAGAGCGTGCCGAGCAGGTCGACGATGTTGTCGGCGAGCCGGGCCGACTGCGGGCCGCTGATCTCGTCCAGCCGGGTCGCCAGGTTGACCAGCAGCGGCGCGACGAGCCCGCCGATCCCGGTGCGGCCCGACACGCGCCGCGCGGTCATCTCCCGGACGGCGTCGTAGGGCAGCCGTAACTCCCTGTGCGGGAACATCAACACGAGCAGGCGGCACGAGTCGTCGAAGGAGACCTGATAAGGCCTGCTGGTGTCGTATACCGCCAGGTCACCGGGTTGCAGCAGGGTCTCCCGGCCGTCCTGGCGCAGCATCACGCACCCGCGCAGCGGCATGCTCACCTTGTAGTAGGGGGTTTCGGTGCGCGCGATGTGCCGTTGCGTGCGGGCGGCGCGGTGCGGGCCTGCGGTCACCCGGTTCACCACCACCGGGCCGAGGATCTCGCCGGAGATCTCGCCGCGGAAGCCGCGCGGGTCGGGGAACGTGAAGTCGAGCGGCACGAAGGCCTCGGCGACCGCGGCGCGCCACGCGTCTTCGCGTTCCCTGACCGAGACATCGGCGGTGTTCACCAGCACTGGCATGGCAACCTCTTCGTTGCGTCACAGGCGAGAGTCGGGCCGATCATATACGATTATGAGCCCGGTGTCCGGGAACGTTTCGTGCACGATCCGACAAGCACAGACGCCTGACGGACAAGCCCTGGCCACGGCCCCCGCTGAACACTCGAACCATGTCCGAAGCTCACGCCGACACCGCCACACGGCTGTTGATCGGTGGTCACTGGTTGCCCTCGTCGACCGGGCAGACCTTCCTCACCCGCGATCCGTCCACCGGCAACGCGCTGCGCGAGATCGCGGAGGCGTCCCCCGGTGATGTGGACGCGGCGGTGGCCGCGGCCCGCGCGGCGATGAACGACCCAGCGTGGAGCGGCCTGCCCCGCAGGCAGGTGAGCCAGTTGCTGTGGCGCCTGGCCGACCTGATCGAGGCCGACGCCGACGCCATCGCACGCCTGGAGACCAGCGACAACGGCCAGCCCTTCGAGGTCTCGCGCAACGTGACCATCCCCGGCACGGTCGAGCACCTGCGTTACTTCGCCGGGTGGGCCACGAAGATCGAGGGCCGCACGGCGCCGATGTCCGATCCGAACGTGTTCCACTACACCCGCCGCGAACCGGTCGGGGTGTGTGCGCTGATCCTGCCGTGGAACTTCCCGCTGATGATCACCGCGTGGAAGCTCGCACCCGCGCTGGCCTGCGGGAACGCCGTGATCCTGAAACCGGCCGAGCAGACGCCGCTGACGGCGGTGCGGCTGGCGGAACTGTGTCAGGAGGCGGGCTTCCCGGCGGGCGTGGTCAACCTGCTCACCGGTGGACCGTCGGTGGGCAAGCGCTTGGTCGAGCACAACGACGTCGACAAGGTGTCGTTCACCGGCTCCACCGATGTCGGCCGCGAGATCCTCCGGACGAGCGCGGGCAACTTCAAGCGGGTCACGCTCGAACTGGGCGGCAAGACCCCGATGATCGTCGCACGGGACGCCGACATCGACGCGGCGGTCACCGGCACGGTGCAAGGCGCCCTGTTCAACAGCGGCCAGGTGTGCGCGGCCTACTCGCGGTTCTACGTGGACAGCGCGCGGTCGGACGAGTTCGTCGAGAAGGTCGCGGCCCAGGCCGCGGCCGTCCGGCTCGGGCCGTTGATCAGCGACGAACACCGGTCCTCGGTGGACGGATTCGTCCGCCGGGGTGTGGCCGAGGGCGCGGAGCTCGTCACGGGCGGGAAACCGGTCGCTGGGGACGGGTACTTCTACGAGCCGACGGTGTTCGCGGGCGTCCGCGACGAGATGTCGTTGGCCCGCGACGAGATCTTCGGCCCGGTCATCCCGGTGCTGACCTACGACGACCCGGACGAACTGGTGGGCAGGGCCAACGACAGCGCGTACGGCCTGGCGGCGTCGGTGTGGACGAAGGACCTCGTCACCGCGCACCGCCTCGCGGCGTCGGTCAAGGCGGGCGCGGTGTTCGTGAACATGCTGCACGTGCCCGACCCGGCGGCCCCGTGGGGCGGTTTCAAGGCCAGCGGCATCGGCCGCGAGATGGGGGCGTACGCGCTCGACGCGTACACAGAGATCAAGGGTGTCTTCATGAACTTGGCAACGGAGGAATCGTGACCAACCCGCAGCTCATCATCCAGGAGCACTACGCCGCCTCCGGCCGTGGCGACCTCGACGGCATGGTCGCGGCGTTCGCGCCGGACGTCGAGTGGACCGAGATGGCCGGTTTTCCTTACGCGGGAACATATCGCGGCGTGGAGGAGATCCGCGAGCAGGTGTTCGGCAGGCTCGGCGGCGAATGGGACGACTACCAGGCGATCCCCGAGGAACTGATCAGCGTGGACGACCACGTGGTCGTGTTCGGCACGTACGCGGGCGTGTTCACCGCGACGGGCAAGCACATGCGGGCGCGGTTCGTGCACCACTGGACTGTGCGCGGCGGGCAGGTGGTGCGGTTCGAACAGTTCACCGACACACACCTGGTCCGCGAGGCGATGCTCATGGGCGACGGCGGCGAATGATCATATATTATCGGCCTGGCGAAGGAAGTCGCGCAGGTTGCGTTTGAGGATCTTGCCGACCGGGTTGCGCGGCAGCGCCTCGACGACCTCGAGGCGTTCGGGCAGTTTGTAGGTCGCGATGTCCTGCTCGATGAGGTGGTTCACCAGATCAGGCAGCGTGATGGTCGTGTCCGGCCGGGGCACGACCACCGCGCAGACCCGCTCGCCGAGCACGTCGTCCGGGTATCCGACGACGGCGACGTCGGCGACCGACGGGTGGCCCGCGATCAGCGTCTCCAGCTCGGCGGGCGAGATGTTGACGCCGCCGCGGATGACGATGTCCTTCGCCCGGTCGACGTACCGCAGGAACTCGTCGTTCTCGCCGTCGATGACGAACACGTCACCGGTCTTGAGGAAACCGTCGTCGTCGAACGGGCTCGGCGCCTGCGACCCGGCGAGGTAGCCGGGAAAGAGACTGGGGCCCTTGAGGTACAGCTCGCCCGGCCGCCCAGCCTCGGTGATCTCTTCACCGGTCTCCTGGTCGACGAGCTTGACCGCGGTCTGCGCGGCGGCCGCGATCGTCCACTTGCGACCGCCGCCGTAGCGCGGGAAGAACCGCGCCCGCTGAGCGGGGTCGGTCATCACCTGCACGTCGGTCATCAACGCGATGCCCTCGTTGGACCCGAAGAAGTTGATGATGCTGATGCCGTACTTGTCGTACCAGCCGCGCACCATCCACTCCTGCAACGGAGCCGAACCGCTGCCGATCTGCCGCAACGTGGACAGGTCCGTCATGGCGAGCAGGTCCTCGCGCCGCAGCAGCAAAGCCAGCACCGCGGGCGGAGCCACGGTGTAGGTGATCCGTTCGTCCTTGATCTGCCGCAGGAAGACCGCGAGGTCGAACGGGTGGTGCTGGACGAGTACGCACCCGGTCCACAGCCACGGCAGGAACATCCCGCTGATACCGGCCATGTTCACCATGGGGAACGGGTTCAACAGCCGCGACTCGTGCGTCAGGCCGGGCCCGGACACAGTGCCCTGCGTCATCGTCAGCCAGTCGCAGTGCGCACGGGGGACGCCCTTGGGACGGCTTTCCGTGCCGGAGGTCCAGCAGATCGTGATGCAGTCGTTGGGGTCGACCGGATGCTCGGCCTCATGAGCCCGGACGCGGCCACGATCATCCTCGCCGACAGTCGCCCCGAGCCTGACCGCGCCAGGCACATCGGACGGCCCGAAGTAGAGGACCGTGCGCAGTGAAGGGATCGAAGCGCGCGCGTCAAGGACTTCCGTGACATGCGAGCGTTTGCCGATCCGATCGGCGGTCAGGAAAGCCGTGAACTCGCTGATGGTGCCCAGTTCGACCATCTCGTGCCCGCGGTACTGAACAGGCAGCGGCGAGACGATCGCACGCACCCGCCACGCCGCGAGATAGGCCACCGCCAGTTCGATGCTGTTGGGCAACTGCACCGCGAGGACGTCGCCCTCGCCGATGCCGTTGGCGAGCAGCACCGCCGCCAGGCCGTCGACCTCGTCGTCCAGCTCCCGCCAAGTCAACCGCCGAGGGGGCAGGTCGACCAGGTCGGCTTTGTCGGCCGGATCGACGATCGCGGTCTCGTCGGCGTACCGGTCGACGCAGTCGGCGAACAGCTGGTGCACGGTCTGGTCGGTCCACCACCCCTTACCGGTGTACTCCGCGACCCGCTCGGGCGAATGCGTCGGTCTTGCTGGCATTTCGACCTCCCTCCACCTGCGGTAAGTCGTTCGTCGCGGTCGCGCACGACTCGCACCGACGCGCCCCGCAACCGTTCCCCGCGGTCGCTGCACCGTAGTCGTGGATGGAAAGTGCGGCCGCACTGGGTATGGTCAGCCGCAGCGCCGGTCCTTCACGACACCGTAGCGCCCGTCCCGCCGTTGGTTGTAGTAATGAGGGTGTTTCCACCTGGTTTCGTCGTCGCCACCGCCTAGGAGGCTTGAGCATGGACATCGAGGTCTTGGGACGTGCGTTGACGACCCTGCCCGCGGACGACGACCACCCGTACCGCACCGGGCCGTGGCGTCCGCAGCAGGTGGAGCGCAGCGCGGAGAACCTCGAAGTGGTCGGGGAGATCCCGGCCGACCTGGACGGCGTGTACCTGCGCAACACCGAGAACCCGGTACACCCGGCCGTGGAGATCTACCACCCGTTCGACGGCGACGGCATGGTGCACGCCGTCGGCTTCCGCGACGGCAAGGCGTTCTACCGCAACCGGTTCATCCGCACGGACGGTTTCGTCGCCGAGCAGGACGCCGGCCGTGCGTTGTGGGCGGGCCTGGCCGAGGACCCGCGGCGTTCGCCGACGCCGACCGGCTGGGGTGCCCGTGGCCGGATGAAGGACGCCTCCAGCACGGACGTCGTGCTGCACAACGGGGTGGCACTGACCAGCTTCTACCAGTGCGGCGACCTCTACCGGCTGAGCCCGACCACGTTGGAGACGCTCGGCAAGGCGACGTGGAACGGCGGGTTCCCCAGTGACGTCGGGGTTTCCGCGCATCCGAAGTTCGACGAGCGCACCGGTGAGTTGCTGTTCTTCAACTACGGCACAGAGGCGCCGTACATGCACTACGGCGTGGTCGACCGCGCGGACAATCTCGTCACCTACATCGACGTGCCCCTGCCGGGGCCGCGGTTGCCGCACGACATGGCGTTCACCGAGAACTACGCGATCCTCAACGACCTGCCGCTGTACTGGGCGCCCGAAGCGTTGGCACAGGGCAAGTACGCGGCCCGGTACTACCCGAACACCGCGTCCCGGCTCGCGGTCATCCCACGCCATGGCACCACCGCGGACATCAGGTGGTTCGAGGCGGACCCCACCTACGTCCTGCACTGGACCAACGCCTACGAGGAAGGCGACGAGATCGTCCTCGAAGGCTTCCACCAGAGCGACCCGGTGCCACCGTCTGGCGGCGGAACGCTCTACCAGCGGATGTTCCGGTTCCTGGACAACAACCAGCTCGGCGGGCGCCTGCACCGCTGGCGGCTCGACCTGACCACCGGTCTGTGCAAGGAGGAACAGCTGAGCCCGACGCCCAGCGAGTTCGGCATGATCAACCAGCGGTACGCGGGCCGCAAACACCGCTACAGCTACGCCGCCACCTCACCGGCAGGCTGGTTCCTGTTCGACGGCCTGGTCAAGCACGACTCGCTGACCGGCGGGCAGGAACGCTTCGAGTTCGGGGAAGGCGTCTTCGGCAGCGAGACGGCCATGGCACCACGAACCGGTTCCACCGCCGAGGACGACGGCTACCTCGTCACGATCACGTCGGACATGAACCGGGACCTGTCCGAATGTCTGATCTTCGACGCCCGCGACATCACCACGGGCCCGATCGCCCGGATCCGCCTGCCGGAACGCGTCAGCAGCGGCACGCACTCCACCTGGGCGCCGGGTGCCCTGATCACGGGTTGGGACGAGCAGGACGACCCGGCGGTCGCCGTCGGCCTCTGACTGCTGATAGGTTTCGCCTCGTGGCGGACGTGGCACTGCGGGCGGTCGACGATGCCGACCTCGACGCGCTGTTCGAGCAGATGCGTGACCCGGAGTCGGTGCGGATGGCGGCGTTCACCGCCAAGGACCCCGACGACCGCGCCGCCTTCGACGCCCACATGGCGAAACTGCGGACCAGGCCCGACATCACGCTGCGGGCCGTGACCCTTGACGGACAGTTCGTCGGCACCATCTCCAGCTTCGTCATCGACGGCGACACCGAGATCACCTACTGGATCGACCGTTCCGCCTGGGGACAGGGCGTCGCCAGCCGAGCACTCGCGCTGTTCCTCGACATGGTCACGGTTCGGCCGATGCACGCCCGCGTCGCCAGCGACAACGCCGGATCGCTCCGGGTCCTGCTGAAGGCAGGCTTCGCGATCACGGGCACAGAGGTGTCCTACGCCAACGCCCGCGACACCGAGATCGAGGAAACCCTGCTCCGGCTCGACTAGAACGTGGTGTTGGCGAAGCCGTGCTTGGCGATCGCCGACAGCATCTGCTGGTACGGCGCCGCGCCGCTGGTCGGGTCCCCGGAGACGCCGAGTGCCGACTTGGCGGAGGTGTAGGCGGCCTGCGTCAACGGCCCCCATTTGCCGTCGATGTCGAGGCCGGCGTTGCGGAAGTTGTTGCACATGGCCTGGATGAACTTCACGTCACTGGACGAGCCGGTGCCCAGCCGGACCGGCGTGCCGCCGAAATCCGCGTGGATGTGGTCGGCGTGGTCCGCGTTGTACCAGCCGTTGAGCACCCACCGGAACCGGCGCCGCGTGACCGCGTCCAGTGCGAGATAACGCCTGCGCAGTGCGACATTGCTCGACGCGTGGTGTTTGTCCAGCGGCGTGCACACCGTTCCGCTGCTCCACTGGATGTGGTCGATGTCCGCCGCCGTTCCCGCGCCGTGCTCGCCCGGTTTGTTGACGTAGAAGCCCGCGGACGCCACATAGGAGACCGTGCCGTAAGCGGTGGACAGCGACCGCAGGTCACGGATCCACAGCACGAGCCGGTCGTAGAACGCCTGTGTGCACTGCCAGTTGCGGGGAGTCGTGTTGGGGCGGTTGGCCCGCCAGTAGTAGACAGGTGTGCCGTCGATGGTGCTGAACGTGATCATGGTGCCTCCTCAGATCCGTGCCGTGACGAGGCGGCCGTCGACAAGCCAGTACGAGAGCGGGCCGCGCCGGGTCCGTACCGCGCCCACCGCGTGCGCGTCCTGGGGGACGGCCACCGGTTCACGTCCGGCGCCGACGGTTCCCGTGATCGCCGCGGAGCCGCCGATCGCGTTGGCGACCCACCGGACGCCACCCGGCTCCAGCAGCAGGCCCTGCACCGCCGCGTCCGGCACCGTGCCGTCCGTGCTCCAGGAGGCGCCGTCAGGGGAGCGGTACAGCGTTGTGCCTTCTTGCGTGATCGCGGCGGCGACCCAGCCGGACCTGTTGCCTGACAACGTCGTTATGGCCAGTTCCGCGGTGGGCTCGAGCCCGGTGACGGGGACTTCGCTCCACACGCGACGCTCACGGCGAGCGGCGATCGTCTGCGCAGGTGCGCGTTCCTCGGTGAGCACGGATCCCAGTGCCATGGCTGTGCCCGGTCCGAACCCGACACCGGTGAACTCCGCGTTCACACCCGCCAGGCGCATGGCTTCGCGCCATGTCACGCCATCGGCCGACTCCCACACCGTCGCCTCGGTGAACGGTGGCGCCGGGCGGGATCCCACAGCCAGGACGCCTCGCTCATCGGTGGCGACGTCGAGGACAGCGGCACCGTCCAGTCCGGTGGTCGGGTAGGTCGTGCCGTCCTCGTCGACCAGGACCCAGCTCGTGCCGAGCAGGCACAGTGCTTTGGCCGCCTGGCCGAGCACGGCCACGCCCGCGGCGCGGGAGAGGGTTTCTTGTGCTGTGGCGGTGCCGACGCCCAGGAAAGCGACTCCGGTCATCCCGAGTACGAAGCTCCGGCGGGGTAACTGGCAGGCGCGCTCGTTCATCGCTTCTCCGTCCGGTATGACCACCCGCAGGGTCTGGTTGGTTAATCCTTTACGGGAGCAAGGGGGAGCCTATGCGCCGCGCAGCGGCCTGTGAACCGTTTTCACGTGGATGGAAGTACATCTGGTTCGGCGGGAACCGAAAGCCCTGTTCGGCCGACCATCTGGGCAGCCCCGATCGAACACAGCTGAACCGAAGGGACTTTCCAGGTGAGCATGCAGGCGGTCTACGTGGTCAAGGGGATGACATGCGGGCATTGCGTGTCGTCGGTGACCGAGGAAGTGAGCCAGATCCCCGCCGTGCGCGATGTGCGGGTCGATCTGGCCACGGGCCACGTGACGGTGTCGAGCGAATCCGCACTCGACACCGACGACGTCACCCGTGCGGTCAGCGAAGCGGGATACGAGCTGGCCGGCCGCGTATAAGAGGACGACCCGCGGCCTCCGTCCGCCCGGTGGCCACGGGTCGTCCCCCGCCGGTCGACGATCAGTCCGCTGTGGACAACAGCGGGACTACTTCCGTTTGCCGGTGGGGGTCTTCTTGCGTGGGCCACTGGTCGGGGTGATCCGTTCGCGGCGGACGGTCGGCTTCTTGCCCTTGATCGTGCTGTGCCGCAGGGCCTGGATCACTTCGTCCACCGCGGACTCCGGGATCTCCACGAGCGAGAAGCGGTCGGCGATCTCGATCGCGCCGATGTCGCGGCCGGTCAGGCTCGACTCGCCCGCGATCGCGCCGACCAGGTCCTGCGGGCGGATCCCCGCGTTGCGGCCGATACCGAGGAACAGCCGGGCCACGTCGTCGCCCGACGCACGGCGCCTGCCCGCCGGACCGCCGGTGCGGCGCTCGGGCCTCTTGCGCCCGCCCACGTCCGCGACGTCCGGGATCTCCTCGTCGTCGGCGACGATCCCGCTCGACTCGTGCGCCAGTTTCACCGCCGCCAGCGCGACGTCCATGATGTCGAACTCGTCGGTCAGCGTTTCCACCACGACGCGGAAGCGGTCGAGGTCGTCGGTGAGCAGGCTTTCCTGCAGTGCCGCGCGGGTCAGTTCCAGCCTGCGGGCTCGCAGGTCCGCCACAGTCGGTACTTTCTCGACCGTGATCGGCTGTTTGGTCACGCGCTCGATCGCCTTGAGCATCCGGTGCTCGCGGGGCTCGGCCAGCGTCAGCGCCACGCCCTCGCGGCCCGCGCGGCCGACACGGCCGATGCGGTGCACGTACGCCTCGGGCGCCGACGGGACGTTGTAGTTGATCACGTGGGTCAGCTGTTCCACGTCGAGCCCCCGGGCCGCGACGTCCGTGGCGATCAACAGATCCGCTGTCCCGGCACGCAACCGTCCCATCACGCGGTCGCGCTGTTCCTGGCTCATCCCGCCGTGCAGGGCCTCGGCGCGGTAGCCGCGGCCGTTCATCGTCTCGGTGAGCTGGTCGACCTCTTCCCGGGTCCGGCAGAAGACGATCGCCGACGTCGGCGCCTCGACGTCCAGCACGCGGCCGAGGGTGGCGGGCTTGTGCGCGCGGGCCACCACGTACGCGCTCTGGCGCACCAGCGGGGTCTTGCCGCCGTCGGTCGACTCCGCCCGGCCCATCTGGATCTTCACCGGTTCGCGCAGGTGGCGGCGCACGATCCCGTCGACGCGGGACGGCATCGTGGCCGAGAACAGCACGGTCTGCCGCTCGTCGGCGGTCTCGTCCAGAATCGCCTCGATGTCCTCGGCGAATCCCATGTCGAGCATCTCGTCGGCCTCGTCGAGCACCACGGTCCGCACGCCGCCCAACCGGAGCGTGCCGCGGCCGATGTGGTCGAGCGCGCGGCCCGGTGTGGCGATCACCACGTCGACGCCGCGGTCGAGGGCCTGCAGCTGACGGCCGATCGGTGCGCCGCCGTAGATGGGCAGGACGGTCACGCCGAGGTCGCGGCCGTAGCGGTGGAACGCCTGGGAGACCTGGACAGCCAGTTCACGCGTGGGTACGAGCACCAGTGCCGCCGGGTCCTTGCCCAGTCTCTCCTCGGAGAGCGTCTGGAGCACGGGCAACGCGAACGCAGCCGTCTTGCCGGTCCCCGTCGCGGCCTGGCCGAGCAGATCCTTGCCCTGCAACAAGGGCGGGATCGCCTCGCGTTGGATCGGCGTCGGCTCCTCGTAGCCGAGGCTCGACAGGGCCGCCAGCAGTTCGGGCCGCAGCGCCAGATCCCCGAAGCTCGCCGTGTCCTCCCGCGCGTTCGATTCCACTTGCCACCTTCCAGTGTTTTGAAAGCTCATTGTCGTGCACGTCCGCGGGCGCCGCCGCCGGGGGAGGACGGGGTCCGCGGTGGGCGGCGCGGTCAGCGGTCGCGGACCTGGCCGTCGGCGACGGCGACGTGCCGGTTGGTCGACACGGCGTCCAGCATCCGCCGGTCGTGCGTGACCAGCAGCAACGTCCCCGGGTACGTCGACAGCGCGGACTCCAGCTGCTCGATCGCGGGCAGGTCGAGGTGGTTGGTCGGCTCGTCGAGCACGAGCAGGTTCACGCCCTTGGCCTGCAGCAACGCCAGCGCGGCCCGGGTCCGCTCGCCCGGGGACAACGACCGGGCCGGACGGGTCACGTGCGCGGCCTTCAGCCCGAACTTCGCCAGCAGGGTCCGCACGTCCGCCGGTGTCCACTCCGGGATGGCCGCGTTGAACGCGTCCAGCAGCTTCTCGTCCCCGTCGAACAGGCCGCGTGCCTGGTCCACCTCGCCGACGACCACACCCGGCCCGAGCGACGCGGTGCCCTCGTCCAGCGGCACCCGGCCGAGCAACGCGCCGAGCAGCGTCGACTTGCCCGACCCGTTGGCGCCGGTGATGGCGACCCGGTCGGCCCAGTCGATCTGCAGGTCGACCGGCCCGAGGGTGAACGAGCCGTGCCGCACCACGGCGCCGTGCAGGGTGGCCACCACGGCGCCCGACCGCGGCGCCGCCGCGATGGTCATCCGCAGTTCCCACTCCTTGCGCGGCTCCTCGACCACGTCGAGCCGCTCGATCATGCGCTCGGTCTGCCGGACCTTGGACGCCTGCTTCTCGGTCGCCTCGCTGCGGAACTTGCGGCCGATCTTGTCGTTGTCGGTCGCCTTGCGCCGCGCGTTGCGCACACCTTTGTCCATCCAGGACCGTTGGGACTGCGCACGCGCCTCCAGCGAGGCGACGGTGTTGGCGTACTCGTCGTACTGCTCGCGGACGTGCCTGCGGTCGACTTCCCGTTCTGCCAGGTACGCCGTGTATCCGCCGCCGTAGCTCCGGATCTGCTGCTGCGCCAGGTCGAGTTCTACGACCCTGGTGACCGTGCGGGTGAGGAACTCACGGTCATGGCTGACCACGACCGTGCCCGCGCGCAGGTCCTTGACGAAGTTCTCCAGCCGTTCGAGGCCGTTGAGATCGAGGTCGTTGGTCGGCTCGTCGAGCAGGAAGACGTCGTACCGGCTCAGCAGCAGCGACGCCATGCCGACCCGCGCTGCCTGCCCACCGGACAACGACGTCATCGGCTGGTCGAGGCGCACCGCCAGGCCGAGGTCGGTGACGACGTCCTCGGTGCGTTGCTCCAGGTCCGCGCCGCCGAGCGCGAGCCAGCGCTCCAGGCTGTCGGCGTAGGCGTCGTCCACGCCGGGCTGGTCGCTGCCCAGCGCCGCCGCGGCGGCGTCCATCTTCGACTGGGCCCGCGCCACACCGGTCCGTCTGCCGAGGAACTCGCGCACGGTCTCCCCAGGCCGGCGTTCCGGCTCCTGCGGCAGGTGCCCGACGTTCGCGGTCGCCGGGCTGAGCCGGACCGATCCCTGTTCGGCGGGGACGAGCCCGGCGAGGGTGCGCAGCAGCGTCGACTTGCCCGCTCCGTTGGCCCCGACGAGGCCGACCACGTCGCCGGGGGCGACGACCAGGTCGAGGCCGGAGAAGAGAACACGGTCGCCGTGGCCTGCGGCGAGATCCTTGGCAACGAGTGTGGCGCCCATCAGGGAGCAATTATGCCCAGTCGCCCGGTCAGCGTGGCGGCCCCTTGACTACGAACTATGTTAGGTACCTTAGTTACTCGCCGGTAGCGAGGCGGTCTGTGCAACGAAGGCCACATTGGTTGCGTTTTCCGCAACGAAGGCCACATTGGTTGCACAACGCGGGTGGATCAGTCCTTGGTGGCGGCCTGCTCGGGGGTTGGCGCGGTGCCGCCGAGGTGCGCGGGCAGCCACCACGGGTCCTCGCCCGGCTTCGGCTTGGCCGGGTAGGCGCGCTGTACCTGGTCGAGCAGTGTGCTCATCCTCGTGCGCAGGTCCTTGGTGAGGGCGTCCTGGTCGTCACCGGGGAGCGGCTGGAACGGTTCGCCTGCCTGGATCAGGATCGGGACGTGCCGCTGGGTGAGATCGCGTGGCCTGCCCTTGGTCCAGAGTCGCTGGGAACCCCACACCGCCATCGGGATCACCGGCACGCCCGCCTCCGCGGCCATCCGCACCGCGCCGGTCTTGATCGCCTTCACCGTGAACGACTGGCTGATGGTCGCCTCGGGGAACACGCCGACCACCTCACCGGCCCGCAACGCCGCCACAGCCTCGCGGTAGGAGCCCTGGCCCGCGGAACGGTCGACGGAGATGTGGTGCATGCCCCGCATCAGCGGTCCGGCGATCCGGTTGGCGAAGATCTCCTTCTTGGCCATGAACCGCGTCTTGCGCCCGGCGGGCAGACTGGCCAGGCCGCAGAAGATGAAGTCGAGGTAGCTCACGTGCGTGCAGGCGACGACCGCGCCGCCGCCCGCCGGGATGTGTTCGGTCCCGCGTACGTCGAGCCTCAGGTCAAGCACCCGGAAGAGGGTTCTGCACGCTGCGATGACGGGCGGGTACACGAGCTCCACGGGTGTCCTCTTCTCGTCGGGAGTTGTCCGTTCCGCACGGCTACCCTCGATCGCATCCTCCCAGTCCCGCTGTCCGGAATGCGAGCTTCTGTGGCGCCGAGCACGTACCGGCTGGTCATCGCACGCCAGTAGCAGTCCGCGATGGCGGACGCTTCTTCGAACGTGCGAACGTGCGAACGTTCGAGTGAAGGGGACTATTTCGCCGAACGCATCACCGCCAGGATTGGCATATGCCTCTACCCTCTGAGCCAATCGGCAGCATTCCTCGCCCGAAGTACCTGTTGGACGCGCTGGCGGATTACCAGGCGGGCCGGATCGACCAGGAATCGCTCGACGCCAGCTACGACCGGGCAGTCGCGGAAACCATCGAGCGTTTCGCCGAAGCCGGTTCGCCGGTGATCATGGACGGTGAGCAGTCGAAGCCGAGTTTTGTCGGATACCCGTTGCAGGGGCTGACCGCGCTCGAACCGGACGGAGTCGTCATTCCGTTCGCGGACGGGCACACCCGGCAGTTGCCGCGGCTGAGCGGCGGGCCGTTTCGCTACGGTGTTCGAGCGGCATCCTATCTCGCCAAAGCGAAAACACTCACCGACCACCCGGTCAAGCAGGCGGTGATCGCGCCGTCCGCGATGAGCCTGCTCTATCCGGCCGACGGTATCGACGGCTACTCGCGTGACGAGTTCATCGCCGATCTCGTCAACGAGGCCGAGGCTGACATCAGGGCGTGCCTGGACGCGGGCGCCGATTCCGTTCAGCTCGATTTCACCGAAGGGCGGCTGGCCATCAAGCTGGACCCGTCCAAGGGGGTACTCCGCGATTTCATCGCGTTGAACAATGTCGTGCTCGATCGCTTCTCGGAGGCGGAGCGGGCGAAGCTCGGTGTGCACACGTGCCCCGGCGGTGACCAGGATTCCGTGCACAGCCTCGACGTCGACTACGCGGAGCTGCTGCCGGACCTGTTCCAGCTGCACGCGGGTACTTTCTACATCCAACTCGCCAGCGAACCCGACCGGGCGCGGGTGCTGCGGCTCATCGCCGAGCATTCCTCGCCGCACCAGCGGATCTTCATCGGCGTGACCGACCCCATCGACCCGAGGGTGGAAACCGCCGAGGAAGTGCGCGACCGCGTGCTGGAGGCGGCGCGGTACATCCCACCGGACCGGCTGGGGACCTGTGACGACTGCGGCTTCTCGCCGTTCGGGGACGACGTCTCCACGTCACGGGAGACCGCGTTCGCGAAGATCGCGGCGCGGATCGAGGGCACCAGGCTGGCGTCCGAACAGCTCGGCTGACACCCGGCGACCCGGGCGCGATCAGCGTCCGGGCCGCTTAGCGCACGCGCGCCCACCCGGCGCTACGTGCCCACCGGGTTGTCGGTGCAGTGGTCGTGCAGGCTCTGGCCCGCGGTGATCCACGAGCCGATCCGCCTCGCCGCCGTCATGCTCGCCCAGGACGTCAGCTCCACAAGGGACCTGTCGTCCGGCCGGATCGCGCGGAACTGGGCGACGGTCGTGGTGTCCAGTTGGAACGACGCCATCGCAGTCAGCAAGGCCAGCCGACCGGCGGCGCGGTCACCAGCCGGTAGGTCGGCCACCGCGTCGCTGACCCAGGTGCGGCTCATGCCCGGTGGGTCACCGATCCAGTCGGCGAGCATGCGGGAGACCAACGAGCGCACCGAGTCCGGTACCGAGCGGGCTCCGGCCGCGTCGATGGCCGTGGTGGCGCGGGCGAACGCGTCCGCCACGCGCGGGTTGTCCCGTGCCCATGCCAGATCGGCGGGCAGTGGCGCTTCGGGCAGGAGGTCCAGTGCCGTCCCAGGTCTGTGCAGGCCGCGGGTGGCCGCCCGCATCAGCCTGCCGAGCGTGCGCAACGCCGTCCCGCGGGCGACCGGGGGAACCAGGCGCGGCAACGGCGAGTCCGGCAGGAAGATGTTGACCATCCGGTTGATGTAGTGAAACGCAAGCACGACGCCGATCAATTCGGGTCCGTGCGACGCGGGAAACGGCGGGCAACACGGCGTCGTAGTCGCGGGCGCCGTGCGGCGGGCCCAGTCCGCGAGCGCACGGACACGCAGATCCTTCTCCGGGTCGTCGGCGTCCTCGGCGACGAATGCCTCCAGCGTCATGCTGTGCACGTTGACGCAATAGGAACAGACGTTGCAGAGCGATACCGCAGTGGCGACGGCTTCCTTGGTGTCACGGTCGGTTCGGTCGGTGACCACGAGCGATTCCCGCAACATGACCCAGCACGCGGCCATCACGTCGGGAGCGGGGGAGTGCAGTGCGACAGGCGGGGCCAGTAGCCCGAAATCGCTTTCGACTTGCCGGTACACCGACGCGGCGAGAGCGTTGTCCCCGCTCGGCGGGGCGGGGGACACGTGGTCGATTCCGGCCAGTGATTTGCGGAGCGCCGCCCTGAGCAGAATTCCGCCCATGTTTCACCCCACTGAGCCGAACGACCGCCTCGACACTAACTCATGCCAGTTCGTCGAAGCAACTGACCCCGTGTGATCGTTTCGACGAAAAACATCTGCCCGAAGTCGTGTGTGAACCACGTGATCAACACATTCGTGCCGGGTCCGTCCCGAGTTCCACGTTGTTCCCATGAATTGGACACGGGCCATTGTGTGCGGCGGACCGCTCGAGCGGCCGTACCGTAATGGCATATGCGGTACCGGCCAATACCGCCAACGCCAGGGTCGTGGCCACCACGCGCAGTGCGACGGAGGCGAGCCCCGGGCCCGTGGGACGGCACACCGTGAACCAGGACAGCCCGGTCAGCGCGAACACGATCGCGGTGTGCAGCAGCGACTCCGAGGCTTCCCGGGGCGGCCACGCCCGTCCGAAGGCGACGAACGCCGTCACGGCTGCCGCCGTGACGATCCACGGCGCGGCCATTCTCCCGAAGGCGACGACCCGCGCCTTGCGCTCGTCCCTGCCCAGGATGAGCCACAGCGGCGCGGCGGCAAGGGCCAGCAGCAGAACGACGACCTGAGGCGGCAGCGCCAGCCCCGCGGACAGCATCAACTCGAGCACGATGGCGCCGACGGCCGACGCCGCGATTGTCGCGGTCGCGGCGCGGCCGGGTTCGGGGACGAAACCCCGCAGCACGGCGAATCCGGCGATCGCCGGAACCGCCGCGAGCAAGGCGACTCGCAGGATCAGCGGGCCGATGCTCACCGGGACGGTGAGCACGTGGTCATGTCCTTGGTACGCCGTCAAAGCAGGGGAGATCACGGAGAACGGCGTTTCGTGTCAGGTGGTCGCCATCGCGCACGAACACCGCATCTCGGCGCGCTCGGACTCGTTGGGGCGCAGGTGGTAGACCATCGCCACCACCATGGGCACGAACACGATGGCGTTATAGAACAGATGTAGCTCCACCCGTGGGAACAGCAGTTGGGCGATGCTCGTCGGCACGGGCATGCCGAGCAGGTTCGACTTGGTGATCGCCTGCAGGAGCAGCAACAGGTGCTCGAAGTGGTGCCACACCTGGATCCACATCGCGATGTTCCACCACGTCCGCGCCCTGCCGGTGAAACCCTTGCGCAGCAGCACCAATCCGATGAGCATCACGATGGCGTAGCCGTAGTGCAGCCATTCGGACGTCACCAGCCAGGGGATCCACAGGCCGAGCACGCCGCCTGCCTGGGGGCGCGGCCAATCCAGTGCGTAGATCTGGAACGCCTGGACGAGGTGTTCGGCCCAGTGTGCCAGCACGACGAACGTGAACAGAGCCAATGCCATCCGGTGGCCGGAAGTGTTGAGCCTGCTGAGCAACCCCGGGGCCGGGGTGGGGGTGTGGTGGACGTGTGCTGTCATCCTGCGACTCCTGTCGTCATAGGTGTGACGTGGCGCCGACGGGTACGGGTGCGCCGTAGTCGACCGCGACCCCCGCGTTCCCTTGCCGCGCGGACGATTCCGTTCCGTCGGTGCTGAAGGTACCGGGCTGTTGCCGCGGTTCGTGTCGGTCATCCGGGGCGGATGCCGGGGAATCGGCCCGCTTCGGCAGGCGGCCGGTCACCCGGTGTTCGGAGGGTGATTGGCTTGTCACCGTGTGCTTGCACGCCTGGTGGCGCCCTGCTAACGTGCGTAATCGGTGAGACTGGGGCTTCGTCAAGGATCGCCGGGGGGTTTCTCAGTCGCGTTGCCGGGTCTCCGGGGGGTTCAGTGGACGAACTGATCGAGGAAGCGGTCGGTCGTGTCATAGACGCGATGCACGAGAACCTGGGCGAGCAGATGACGCTCGACGACATGGCCAGAACCGCGATGTTCAGCAAGTTCCACTTCTCCCGGATCTTCCAGCGGGCCACCGGTATCTCACCGGGGCGATTCCTGTCGGCGATGCGGCTGCAGGAAGCGAAAAGGCTGCTGCTGGCCACTTCCCTCAGCGTCACCGAAATCAGCCACCGCGTCGGCTACCAGAGCGTCGGCACCTTCAGTTCGCGGTTTCGCGGCAGTGTCGGCATTTCGCCGAGCACCTACCGGCGGCTCGGCGGACTGACCCCGCAGGTGTGCGGATCCCCCCGCCGCAGGCACCTGACGCCGATCAGACCCGCGACGCTGCGCGGGCAGGTCACCGCGCCGCACGTGCCCGCGGGCCTCGGCTCGATCTTCGTCGGCATGTTCCCCGACCGGCTGCCGCAGGGCCGACCGGTGCGGTGCACGGTCCTGAACCGGCCGGGACAGTACGAACTCAACGATGTCCCACTGGGAACCTGGTACCTCCTCGGCTGTTCGGCCGCCGCCGACCGCGATCCGCTGATCCCGAGCCCGCGTGAATCCGGTACGGGACTGTTCATCGGGGCGTGCGGGCCGATCACGATCCGCCCGGAAACCCGGATCAGCCCGGCCGACCTGCGGATGCGGCCGATGAACCGGCTCGACCCGCCGGTGCTGCTGAGCCTGGTCGGACTGCCGGAGCAGGCGGACGGCAGGCACGTCGTGTCCACGCGGTACGGCCAGGAGTGGGCCGGGCTGGGGCGAGAGCCAGTTCGAACCTCGCCGCCGGCCGCCCGGCAGTCGAGAAAGCGCACCTGCTCGTAGGGTTCTGGTCGGCATCGCCTGTCTTCCAGTGTTTTCAGTTCCGGGTTTCCGGTCGCGGTGTCAACTCCACGGCGCGGTCGGGTACCAGGGGATGATGTCCCTGCGCGCGAGCATCCGTACGTCCCAGTAGAGGAACGTGAACACGCCCGCGACGATCAACGACGCCGCGACGACCACCGTGAGCCTGCGCGGGTCGTTGGTCAGCCAGCGCCGTAACCGCTCGCCGGTCACCAGCGTCAGCACGAGGAACAGCACCACCATGATGACGATGTTGCCCAACGACTGCAGGCAGAACGCGGCGATCCCGTACAGCGGGTTGTGGCTTTCAGCCGCGTCCCGGAACATCTGCCGGAACAACGGGAACGGGCGGCCGATCAGGAAGGCGCCGATCAACGCGCCCATGAACACCATGGGAGCGTTGGGGAATCGGCGGGTGACGCGGCGGAACGGATCACGAACGTAGCCGAGGGCGGCCAAGCCCAGGTAGAGCATGACCAAGCCGATCAGCCCGAACACGACCAGTGACTGCACCGAACGCGCGGACAGCACGCCGGGCGGGACCGCCGCGGTGTCGAACTGCGGCATCCGTGTGCCGACGACGCCGACGACGAAGCCGTACACCGCCGACACCACGAGCATGCCGACGGCCAGCCAGCCCAACGGTTTCAGTGTGTGGGCCACGCGTCGCCACCGGCTGCCCGTCGAACCGAGCAGCGGGGCGACCGCACCGAAGGCCGCGATGTTGCAGGCGGTGAACGTACCCGCCAGGCCGGAGACGAAGGCGAACAGGATCCCGGCGGCGATCCCGGTGATCGGTGTCTGCTTGGCGTCGTGGCCCAGCAGGGTGTTGGCCACGGAGTCGCCGATCGTGGAGTCCACGAACTCGGCTGACCAGATCACCGTCAGCGCAAAGCCCGCCACCGCGCTGAGCAGTAGGACGAGACCGCGCCTGCGCGGGAAGTGCCCGGAGACGAGACTCGACGTGGCTTCGGGTTGAAGTGCTTGTGTCGGAACGGAACGCGTCACCAAGTTCTCCCGGAATGCGAGTGCGGAAGCGATGACCTCCGTGCGGAAGGCGACTACCCGGCCAGTGCCCGGTACCGACCGGGCCTGAATTCGAGCGCCTCGCACAACGAACGAATGCGGTGCAGGATGGTGTGTGGCGTCAGGACATCCGTGTCGAACGTATTACGTGTCCGCGCAGTCGTGCACCCGTCGCAGGGGGAGCGTCTGGGTGCCATGTTTCCCAGCATAGTCACCGTTGCCCGGTTTCCCGTGATGCACGGTGAAATTGCTGAATCTCTTCAATATTGCTCTTTCGGCCACCACGATCGGACTAATTCGGTCGCCGGTCTCACCCGAATAGTGGTACAGCGCGTCCCTGTTCCGCCACTGCCACCCCGCGAGCAACTCGGTGCTCAGCTGTGTCTACTTTAGACGTTCCGTCGCCCGGCACGTACGGTTCGGATCTGGCACCGAGCCGTACGGGCCGGACGTCCTGCACGGGCACGGAAGGCCCGGTCCCCGCTGGGGGTCAGGAACCGGGCCGGGCCTCGCCGTTCCGGGAGCGCGTGTAGTGCAGCACCACGGTGCCCGTCTTGTGCGTCTGCACCGCGGCCAGGTCGAGGTCGACCCCGGTGTGGATCAGCGGCCTGCCCGCCGGGATGGTGGACGGGTTCACGTGCAGGTGGTAGTCGTCGATCAGGTCCGCTTCGGCGAACGAGTTCAGCACGTCGATCCCGCCGAAGATCACCAGGTTCTTGCCGTCCTGCTCCTTGATGGGCTTGATCTGCTCGACGCCGCCGAGGATCTCGGTACGCGGCCACGCCGGGTCGGCTTCAGCCAGCGTGGACGAGACGACGTACTTCTGCACGTCCCTGAACCACCTGGCATGCCTGGCCAGGTCGGTGTCCGACGCGTCCTCGGCCGCCTCCGGCCAGAAGCCGAGGAAGTCCTCGTACATCTTCCTGCCCAGCACCACGGCGTCGCACGTCTGGTGGATCCAGTGGGTGAACTCCCACGTCTGCGCCGAGATCCTGACCCACTCCATCCGGTCACCGGGATCGGTGCCGAAGCCGTTCAAGGTCTGCTGCATGGAAACGATGAGATTACGCATGGTGTCCTTCCTGGCCGGTTGGTGGTACGTGCCGTAGCAGTGCGGTGATCAGGACCGCGGCGACGAGGATGACCACGACGCAGATCACCGCGAACGTGGTCATCCCGCTGGTGAACGACGCCTTCGCCGCTTCCGTCAGCTGGCTGCCGACGTTCGCGGGCAGGTCACCGGCGACCGTCAGCGCACTGGCCACGTTCTCCCGTGCGGCGCCGAGCGCCGCGGTGTCCACTCCGGACGGAGCGGAGTCGTTGAGGTGCGCGACGTACACCGCCGCGCCGATGCTGCCCATGACCGCGACACCGAGCGAGGCGCCCGCCTCGTTGGCGACCTGCGTCATCGACGAGGACTGACCGGCCTTCTCCGGCGGCGCCGACCCGACCACGAGGTTCGTGCCCAGCGTCAGCAGCGGCGCCTCACCCAGTCCCATGATCGCGAAGCCGATGATCAGCACGGCCGGACTGGAGTTCGGTTCGAGCCGGCTGAACCACGCGAACACGACGGCGACACAGACCAGACCGCCCGAGATGAGGTAGGCGGGCCGGATCTTCTGCCCGACGACGGGCGTCACGGTCGCGGCGACGGTGGCCACCGCCATACCCGGCAACAGGCACAGCGCGGCCGTCAACGGCGACATGCCGGACACCGACTGCAGGAACTGGGTGATGAAGAACATGCTCGACGCGCCGATGAGCGCGTACAGCACCAATCCGCCCAGCATCGTGCTGAAGGACCGGTTGCCGAACAGCTTCAGGTCCATGAACGGGTTGGTCTGGTGCAGTTGGCGCCGGACGAACACCACGGCGAGCGCGATGCCCACGAGCCCGATGACGATCGGCACGACGTCGTCCCAGCCGTGGCGGGCGACCTCCTTGAGACCGTAGATGAACGCGATCATCGCGACGACCGACAGCAGGGCGCTCACCAGGTCCAGCCTGCCCGCGCTCGCGTCCTTGAACTCCGGCACCAGGACCGGCAGCAGCACGAACAGCAGCACCATCACCGGGATGCCGACCAGGAACACCGAGCCCCACCAGAAGCTCGCCAGCATCAGGCCGCCGACGACCGGGCCGAGGATCGCGCCGAGCGTGAACCCGCCCGCCCAGACGCCGATGGCCTGGCCCATCTGCCTGGGGTCGGGGAACATGGTGATGATCAGCGACAGTGTGGACGGTGCCAGCGTCGCACCCGCGACGCCGAGCAGCGCTCGGGCGGCGATCAACATCTCCGCGCTGGTGGAGTACGCGCACAGCGCCGACGCGACCGCGAAACAAGCGGTACCGATCATCAGCAGCTTGCGCCTGCCGATCCGGTCACCGAGCGTTCCCATCGTGATCAGGAAGCCACCGACCATGAAGCCGTAGACATCTATGATCCACAGCTGCTGGACGGTGCTCGGCCGCAGGTCCGCCGTGATCTCGGGCAGGGCGAGCAGCAGCACGAACATGTCGAACGTGATCATCAAGGTAGCCAGGGACAGGGCCAGCACGCCGGCCCATTCCCGGCGACCGGCCCTGGGCGGGGCCTGATCGGTAGTCACCCTGCGTCCTCCGGTTTCGCGTGTGGGGGTGGGTCCTACTCACACGACGAGCGAAGGGACGGCGATTCAACAACGGCCTTCGAGCGGTTTTCGGATTACGCCGAACGGGTTAAGATCGGGGTGAGTTCCCGGCCTGTGCCACACTGGCCGACGACTCAGTCGACTCATTCGCGCACGTCCCCTGGACTGACCCCAAGGACAAAGGCAGGATCGCCCGGATGCCGCAGTACGCGTTTCTGATCTACGAGAACGAGATCCCGATCGAGGACATCCCGGCGGACGTCATGGCGGCCAACCTCGCGGCGCCGGAGAAGATCGAGGCGATGGGCGCGCGGATCGTCTCCGAGTACCCGATGCAGCCGGGCAGCACCGCCACCACACTGCAGAAGGGCGGCGCGATCACCGACGGCCCGTTCATCGAGGGCAAGGAGACCATCGCGGGCTTCTTCGTGGTCGAGTGCCGCGACCTCGACCAGGCGATCGCGATCGGCAAGCTGCTGCCGATCATGGACGGCGGGATCGAGATCCGGCCGCTGCACGAGATGTGACCGCACATCCGGGTGTCGTCCAGCGCGCCGTGGCCGACGCGCATCGACGGGAGTGGGCCGCTGTGCTCGCCGCGACGGTGCGTGTCGCAGGCGATCTGGACCTGGCCGAAGAATGCGTGCAGGACGCCTACGTCTCCGCGCTCAACGCGTGGACCACGAGTGGTGTCCCGGCGAACCCGGGCGCGTGGCTGGTCACCACGGCACGCCGCAACGCGCTGGACGTGTTGCGCCGTGCCCAGGTCTTCCGGACCAAGATGCCGCTGCTGGCCGAGGACGACGTCGACGAGGTGAGCTTCACCGGCGGGTCGGTCGTCCGCGACGACACGCTGCGGCTGGTTTTCATGTGCTGCCACCCGGCGCTGAGCACGGACGCCAGGATCGCGCTCACCCTGCGCCTGGTGTGCGGCGTGGCGACGCCGGACATCGCGCAGGCGTTCCTCGTGCCGGAGGCCACCGTGGCCGCCCGGATCACCAGGGCCAAGAAGAAGATCGTGGCGGCGAGCATCTCGTTCCGGGTGCCGGAGGCCACCGAGTTGCCTGACCGGCTGGACGCCGTGCTGACCGTGATCCACCTGCTGTTCACCACCGGCCACACCGCGCCGTCGGGTGACACGCTCACCCGTGCTGACCTGGCCGAGCGTGCCGTGGACCTCGGCCGGATGCTGCACGGGCTGATGCCCGACGAGCGCGAGGTGCGCGGCTTGTTGGCGTTGCTGCTGGTGAACCACGCTCGCCGGGCCACGCGCACGGATCCCGACGGGCGGCTGTTGCTGCTGGAGGACCAGGACCGGTCGCAATGGGACCAGGCGGCCATCGCGGAGGGACACCAGTTGGTCGTCGCCGCGCTGCGCGGTGGTCGTCCCGGGCGTTTCTCGTTGCAGGCGGCGATAGCGGCTGTGCACGCCACGGCGCCGTCCTACGAGGACACGGACTGGAACGAGATCCTGGTCCTGTACGACGAACTCCTGCGCGTCTGGCCGTCACCGGTCGTGGCGCTCAACCGGACGGTGGCAGTGGCCATGGTGGACGGTCCCGGCGTGGCCCTGCGGGAAGTCGAGAAGCTCGAACGGGACAAGTTGCTGACGGGCTACCGCTACACGGCCGCGATCAAGGCCGATTTCCTGCGCAGGCTCGGACGGCACACCGAAGCCGCGGCCGCGTACCGCAACGCCATGGAACTGGCGGACAACGAGGCGGAACGGGCGTTTCTCGCGATGCGGATCAAGGAGTCCGCAGGAGAACCCTCGTGAGGTCGTGCTGGTCGGGGCTGTCCGCGCTGTATCGTTTTCGGAGTGTTCGTGAAGGTGTGCGGGTTGCGGACGTCGGCCGACGTCGAGGTCTCGGTGAGCGCCGGGGCTGACGCGGTCGGGTTCGTCTTCACCAGGAGTGTCCGCCAGGTCGACGCCGAGACGGTCCGCGGCCTGGTCGCCGACATCCCGGACACGGTGCTGACCGTCGGTGTGTTCGCGGGTATCCCGGCGGCGCAGGCTGGACGGATCGCGCTCGACGCGGGCGTCGGCGCGGTGCAGTTGCACGGCGACTACCCGGCGGCGGCGTTCGAGGAGCTGGCGGGCGAGCCGTACCGGCTGATCCGGGCGACCTCCCTCACCGAGGACACGGACGTCACGGTCGGCAGGTACGGCGAGGACATGCTGCTGCTGGACTCCCCGGTCGCCGGATCGGGGGAGACCTGGGACCTCGCCGCGCTCACCGGGTCACGGCCGAGCGGGACCTGGCTGCTGGCGGGCGGCTTGACGCCCGCGAACGTCTCGGCCGCGATCGAAGCCGCCAGCCCGTGGGGCGTCGACGTCTCCAGCGGCGTCGAATCCACCCGGGGCGTGAAGGACCACCAGCTGATCCGGGCGTTCGTCAAGACGGCGAAAGGGTAATTTCCGCCAATCGCCCCGCAGCGGCTCCCGCTGTCCCCTACGGTGGCGCGGTGATCACGTTCACCGCCCTCCAGGACGACGCCGCACTCATCTCCCTGGAGTACCAGCTCCGCCTGTTCGACGTCGTCGGCCTGGCCTCGTGGAAGATGAACCTCGACGAGGCGCGGTTCGAGCTGACCTCGCCCGAGGACGTGGTCACGTCGTGCACCGACGTGCAGATGCTCGGCACCGCCGCGCCAGGGCCCCAGTCCTGGCTGTGGGCGTGGGCGAACCCCGCGGGCTACCGCGAGGACATCCTGCGTGCCGCGAACGAGGCCAAGCAGTTCGGTGAGCGCCATGGTGTCCCCGAGCTGGCCAACGCCGAGGTGCCGTTCGCCGCGCTGCCCGGCGCGCCGACCGACCCGGCGGTGGTCGCGTCGCTGATGATGGAGGCGACCAAGGCCGTGACCGGGCGGTACACCGGCTACCAGGGCCCGGTCGGCGGTGGAACGCGGGCCGGTTTCCTGCTCGACCACCCGGACTTCCGGCTGCCCGAGCCGGAGTTCCCGCGGTTCAGCCGCGTCCTGCAGCAGGGCACGGCCGAGCTGACGTTCCACGACCAGCGCCGGGGAATCGTCTCCTACGCCCAACGCCGCGGGCTCGACGTCGCCCACAACGGGCAGGTCACGCGCATCAGCAACGCCGACGTCTCCGCCAACATCCGGTTCAACGAGCGCAACCAGGTCGTCGCCATGTCCATCGGCAACGAAAAGGCAAAGGCAGGCGTCAGCTGAACACCCCCGCGCCGGGAATCGCGTCGAGCAGCTGCTGGGTGTACGGATCGGCAGGGGAGCCGAGGACCTGCGCGACCGGCCCCTGTTCGACCACCCGGCCGTTGCGCATGACCACGACGTCGTGGGCGATCGACCGGACCACGGCGAGGTCGTGGGAGATGAACAGGTAGCTCAGCCCCAGTTCCTGCTGCAGCGACTCCAGCAGCCGCAGGATCTGGTCCTGGACAAGGACATCCAACGCCGACACGGCCTCGTCGCAGACCACGAGACGTGGTGACGGTGCGAGGGCGCGGGCGATCGCGACGCGCTGCCGTTGACCGCCGGACAGCTCGTTCGGGTAGCGCTGGGCCATCGACGGTGTCAGTCCGACTTGGTCGAGCAGTTCGGCGACCCGGGCCCGGCGCGACGAGCGGTCGCCGATGCCGAAGATCCGCAGCGGTTCGGTGATCAGACGCTCCACTGTGAACATCGGGTCGAGCGAGCCGTACGGGTCCTGGAACACCGCCTGCATGGCCCGGCGGGCCGTCCGCCGGCCCGCCGTCACGTCGGTGCCGTCGAGCTGGATGGTGCCCGAGGTCGGGGCGACCAGACCGAGCACCATGTGGGCGGTCGTCGTCTTGCCCGAGCCGGATTCGCCGACGATCGCGGTCGTCTGGCCGCGCCGCACGGTGAACGACACGTCGTCGGCCGCCCGCAGCGCACCGCCGCCGCCCCTGATTCGGTACTCCTTGGACACTCCGGCCACTTCGAGCACGGGTTCGGCGGCGGGCGCGGACCGGTGCGTGGTCGTGGTCAGGGAGGGTGCTGCCGCCACGAGCCGCCGGGTGTACTCGTGCTCCGGATCGGTCAGGATCTCTCGTGCCGGGCCGGTTTCGACCACCTGCCCGTCCGACATCACCACGACGTGGTCGGCCCGGTCGGCGGCGAGGCCGAGGTCGTGCGTGACCAGCAGCAGGGCCGTGCCCAGGTCCTGGGTCAGCTTCTCGAGGTGGTCGAGGATCTGCCGCTGCACGGTCACGTCCAGCGCGGAGGTCGGTTCGTCGGCGATCAACAGGTCCGGGCGGCAGGCCAGGCCGATCGCGATCAGCACGCGCTGGCGCATGCCGCCGGAGAACTCGTGCGGGTACTGGCGTGCGCGCCTGGCCGGGTCGGGCAGCCCGGCCTCGGCCAGGATCTCCACGGCACGCCGTTTCGCCTCCCCGCGACCGGCCAGGCCGTGTGCCACCAGGGTCTCGGCGACCTGGTGGCCGACGCGCGACACCGGGTTCAGGTTCGACATCGGGTCCTGCGGCACCAGGCCGATCTCCCGGCCGCGCAACCGGCGCAACCGGTGCTCCCCGGCGTGCGTGACGTCCTCGCCGCGGAAGCGGATCCGGCCGCTCGTGACGTGACCGGTTCCCGGCAGGAGGCCCATGATCGCGTGCGCGGTCGTCGACTTGCCGGACCCGGACGCGCCCACCACGGCCACCCGCTCGCCCGGCATCAGCCGGAAACCGGCGCCGCGCACGGCGGGCACGTCCCCGAAGGACACTTCGAGGTCGTCGACCTCCAGCAACGGCTCGGTCATGACAGTTCCGCCTCCCCGAAATTTCGACGCATGGTCACCTTGGGCCGGCACCGTTCAGTTCGGCGCGTACCGGTGGCTGGTTCGCACCACGTTCCCCTGAGGTGCGGTTGGGTGCCACGTGGCCTTCGGGGTGGACACAAAGGGTGTCATCGCTTCCCTTTCCTCACCCGCTGGGCCTTGGGATCGAGTGCGTCGCGCAGCGCGTCACCGAACAGGTTGAACCCCAGGCAGATCACCGCGATGGCGACACCGGGGAACACGCCGGGCCAGACCGTGCGGAACAGGTACTGCTGGGCGTCGGACAGCATGATGCCCAGGCTCGGGTCGGGTGGCTGGATGCCGAGGCCCAGGAACGACAGGATGGCCTCGCCGAGCACCGCCGACGGCATGATCACCGTCGCCTGCACGATGATCGCCGACAGCGCGTTGGGCAGGATGTGGTGGGCGAGGATGCGCGTGGCGCCCGCGTCCATCGTGTGCGCGGCCAGGACGAAGTCGGACTCCTTGAGCCGCAACGTCTCCGCGCGCACCACACGGACCATGGTCGGGATGTTGGCGATGCCGAGCGCGATGGCCGCGTTGCCGATGCCGCCGCCGTTGATCGCCGCGAGGCCGACCGCGAGGATGAGGAACGGGAACGCCAGCATCACGTCGGCCAGTCGCGACACCACCGCGTCCAACCACCGCCAGTACCCGGCCAGCAGCCCCAGCGGGACTCCGACGGCGACCGCCAGCAACACCGACAGCACACCCACTTCGAGTGACGCGCGGGTGCCGTAGAGCACGCGGGACAGCACGTCCCGGCCGAGGTCGTCGGTGCCCAGCGCGAACCCGACCGTGAACGGCTGCTGGAACGGGGTGGTGAAGTGCACCTGGGTGGGCGGGTACGGCGCCAGCCACGGCGCGAACACCCCGGCGATGAGCACGATCAGCAGCAGGACACCGCCGACCACGCCCATCGGGTTCTGCCACAGCTTGCGCAGCACCCGGCCGCGAACCCGCCCGAGTCCGCTGCCGTGCTCGCTGCCGGGTTCGCCTGCCGCCACCGGATCCACAGCCGTCACGATGCCCTCCCGGAGACGCGCATCCGCGGGTCGATGACCGTGTAGAGGAAGTCGACCAGCAGGTTGATCACGATGTACGCGGCGGTGATCACCAGCACGACCGCCTGGATCACCGGGTAGTCGCGGGTGAACACCGAGTCGAGCGTGAGCTTGCCGATGCCCGGCAGGCTGAAGATCCGTTCGGTGACGACCGCGCCCGCGATCAGCCCACCCAATTGGAGCCCCACGATCGTGGTCACCACGATCAGGCTGTTGCGCAGACCGAACCGGAAGATCACCGCGCCGCGGCCGAGGCCCTTGGCCCGCGCGGTGCGGACGAAGTCCGCGGTGAGCGTGGCCACCATCGAGGACCTGGTCTGCCGTTGCACCACAGCGGCGTGGGTCAGGCCCAAGATCACCGCGGGCAGCGTGAGGTAGTAGACGCCGCGCAGCGGATGGTCGAACGGCGAGACGTAGCCCGACGCGGGAAACCAGCCCAGCTGCACCGACAGGTACAGCACGGCGAGGATGCCGAGCCAGAACGTCGGCACGGACAACGCGAACAGCGAGAAACCGTTGGCCGTCCACTCCGGCCACCGGCCGCGGAACACCGCCGCGACGACCCCGGCGGCCAGGCCGAGCAGCAACGCGACCAGCATGGCGTAGATCGCGAGCTGGATCGTGACGGGCAGTGTCGCGCCGAGCAGCTCGCTGACCGGCGTGCCGGTCCGCACCGACTTGCCGAAGTCGCCGGTGACCGCGTTGCCGATGAACTTCAGGTACTGCACCACGACGGACTCGTCCAGGCCGAGCTGCGCGCGCACCGCGGCGAGAGTCGCCGGATCGGCTTCCTCACCGGCCATCGCCAGCGCGGGGTCACCGGGCAGCGCGCGGACGCCGATGAACACGATGACCGACGCGAGCACCAAGGTGAGCGCGGACTGCCAGAGCCGGTTGACCAAGTAGCGCGCCACTATCCCTCCTGACCTTCGACGAACGCGGCCTTGCCCAGCCGGACAACGCCGTCGGCGTACGTCTCCACCCCGGTGACCTGTCTGGTGTGGACGGTGAGGTTGCGCCGCCGGTAGGTGTAGACGATCGGGTTGTCCCGCAGGAGCATGCCGACGGCTTTGCCGTACAGCTCGGCTCGTTGCTTGACGTCGTTGGTCTGGGACGCCTGAGCCAGCAACGTGTCCATCTCGCCGAGCGAGTAGCCGCCGACGTTGCTCGCCGCCTTGGTGGCCAGGAACCGGGTCGTGTTGCTGTCCGGGTCGATCCGGCCGGACCAGCCCAGCTGCAGCAGTTCGAAGTCGCCGCGTTTCTGCACGTCGAGCAACGTGGAGTACTCGACGGGGACGATCCGCAGGTCGAACCCGCCCTCGGCGACGCTCGCCTGCAGCGCTTGGGCGTAGCGCAGTTCGTCCTGGGTGTTGCTCACCTTCAGCTCCACCCGCAACGGAACCGGCACCCCGGCCTCGGCCAGCAGCTGCCTTGAGCGTGCCGGGTCGAACTTCTGGCAGACGTTGCTGGCGGCGGACGCGTACGGGCTTTGCGGTGGGATGGGGGAGCAGGCGGGCTCGTACCAGTTGTTGAACACTGTGTTGACGAGCGTCTCGCGGTCCACTGTGAGCACAAGCGCCTCGCGGACCCTGGCGTCGCGGGCGAGCGGTGTGTCGATCGGCTTCGGCGGCTTGCCGACCCCGTCCACATTGCCGATGTTGATGGTGAAGCCCTGATAGCCCAACGATCCCGCCTGCAGCAGGCGCAACGACCGGTCCTTGGCGAGCGCGTCGACGTCCTGCGGCGAGATGGTGTCGGCGACGTGGACGTCCCCGGAACGCAGGTTCGCCGCACGGGTGTTGGCGTCCGGCATGATCCGGTAGACGATCGTGTCCAGGTGCACCTTGGCCGCGTCGTAGTAGTTCGGGTCGCGGGTGACGGTGATGGACGTCTGCGGGATCCGCTTGGCGAACTTGAACGGGCCCACGCAGACGGGGGCGTCGCCGAAGTTGTCGCCCCTGGCGGTCAACGCGACCGGTGACATGATCATCCCGGCGCGGTCCGCGAGCGCGGCCGTGATCGGCGCGAACGGGCGTTTGTAGCGGATCACGACGTTGTCCGGGCCCGCGGCTGTGATGCTCTCGACCGGCCCCATCTCGCTGGCGCGCTGCGACGTCTTCATCGTGAGATGGCGCTGCAGGCTGGTCTGGACCGCGGTCGCGTCGAACGGGGAACCGTCGGCGAACTCGATCCCGGTGCGGACCGGGATCGTCACCGTCCGGCCGTCGGCCGAGGTCGTCGGCAACGCGGTCGCCAGTTGCGGAACGACCTTGCCGCCCGCGTCCATGTCGTAGAGCTTCTCGCAGACCGCGTTCATCACGTACCGCGTGTAGAGCGAGGTCGATGTGGTGGGGTCGAGCCGGTCGGGCTCGTTGGACAGGCCCATCACCAGCTCGCCGCCGGTCCGGACCCGCTGGTCGCCGACCGGTGTGCCGAAGTCGTCGGTGTGCTCGCCGCCGGACGTGACCGCCTGGATCGGAACACACGCGGCCAGCGTGCACACACCTGCTGCGATCACCAGTAACCGGGAATGTCGCATGGCCAGTAACGTACGATGTTTACCGACCGACGCGCATTTCGAATTGATTAAGAGATTGTGCCGGAAAAAGGGCGCGGAAAATAGCGGTCCGGCGGAGGTGGACCGCTGTTTTCCGCGCCGTCGGCTACCGTCCGGCCGCGTAGCCCTGCATCCCTCGCGGATTGGCTCCGGCCGACAGCACGCCGGTGTCGGGATCACGTGCTACGGCGCACAATCTGCCCTCTGACCAGGGCTCGCCCAGTGTCACGTCGTGTCCGCGGCCGGTGAGTTCCGCGATGACCTCCTGACCGATCCGCGATTCGACAATCACGCTTCCCGGTTGTGTTTCGCGGGGGTAGAACGAACTCGGGAAACTCTTGGTGTGCCAGTTCGGGGCGTCGATCGCGCCCTGGAGGTCCCATCCGCTGCGCACATTGTCCCGCAAGGCGACGGCGACGAAGAAATGCAGACTCCACTGGTCCTGCTGATCACCGCCCGGTGTGCCGAACGCGAGCACCGGCACACCGTCGCGCAGCGCCAGCGACGGGCTCAGCGTGGTCCGCGGGCGTCGTCCCGGAGCCAGCGAGTTCGGCAGGTCTGGTTCGAGCCAGGCCATCTGCAGCCTGGTGCCGAGCGGGAAACCCAGGCTCGGGATGACGGGGTTGGACTGCAGCCAGCCGCCGCTGGGCGTGGCCGCGATCATGTTGCCCCACCGGTCCGCGATGTCGATGTGGCAGGTGTCGCCGCGCGTACGACCGTCGGTCGCCACGGTCGGCTCACCGACGCCCGCGGCCACAGGCACGTCCAACGAGTGGCCCTCGGTGATCGCCGCGGGCAGCCGTGGCTCGCGTCCACCCGGGTTGCCCGGCCTCAGTTCGAAGGACGCGGTCTCGCCGATCAGCGCGCGGCGGGCGTCGTTGTAGTCCTTGGCGAGCAACGCGTCCAGTGCGATGTCGGTGCTGTCGCCGTACCACGCCTCGCGGTCGGCCATCGCGAGTTTCGTGCCCTCGATGAGGGTGTGGAAGTAGTCGGGGGTGCCGTACTCCAGACTCTCCGGCAGCAGGGCCAGTTGCTGGAGGAACGCCGGGCCCTGGCTCCACAGGCCCGGTTTGGCCACCGTCCAGCCGTTCCAGTCGTAGGTGGTCGGGGCCTCGTAGGTCGCTTCGAAGCCCGCGAGGTCGTCGGCGGTGAGGGTGCCCGTGTGCCGCTCGCCGGAGGTGTCCATTGTGGGCTGTGCGGCGGCTTCGGCGATCGCCTCGGCGATGAACCCCGTCCGCCACACCTGGCGTGCCTTCTCGATCTGCGCATCCCGCCCGGCGCCCGCGGACTCGGCTTCCTCGATCAGGCGCCGCCAGGTGCCCGCCAGTGCCTGGTTGCGCAGCAACGCGCCTGCCGCGGGGGCCTTGCCGTCCACCAGGTACACGCCCGCGGAACTGGTCCACTCGGATTCGAACAGCTCCCGCACGGTTTCGACGGTTGTGCCGACCCGCTCGACCGCCGGGTGGCCGTTGTCGGCGTACCCGATCGCGTACTTCAGCACGTCCGCCAGCCGCTTGGTGCCGTGGTCACGCAGCAGCACCATCCAGGCGTCGAAGGCGCCGGGAACCGCGGCGGCCAACGGGCCGGTGCCGGGCACCAGGTCGAGCCCGAGTGAGGTGTAGTGCTCGATCGTGGCGCCTGCCGGGGCCGGGCCCTGTCCGCACAGCACCCGCGGCGGTTGGCCTGCCGGGGCGATGATCGCCGGAACCTCGCCTGCCGGGCCGTTGAGATGTGGTTCGACCACGTGCAGGACGAAAGCCGCGGCGACCGCCGCGTCGAACGCGTTGCCGTCGTCCTCCAACACCGCCATGGCAGTCGCCGAGGCGAGCCAGTGGGTGGAGGACACCATGCCGAAGGTGCCCTGCAACGTGGGCCGGGTGGTGAACATCGGGTCCTTTCGCCAGCGTCACCCGGCAGTAGACACCGGAGCCGGGCAGTGTGTCCAAGACATCTGTGACACCATTCCGATAGCGTCTGGCTATGGAACGGCGGCAGCTCGAGTACTTCGTGGCGATCGTGGAACACGGCGGCTTCACCCACGCCGCCCAAGCCCTGCACGTCGCCCAGCCGTCGTTGTCCCGTGCGATCACCAAACTGGAGCATGAACTCGGCGTGGAGCTGTTCCACCGAGTCGGCCGCAACGTGGTGCTCAGCAGCGCGGGGGAGATGCTCGCCGACCGCGCCCGGCTGGTGCTGCGTGACCTCGACGCCATGCGCGCCGCCGCGCGGTCCATCGGCGAAGGCGTGGTCGGCAGGGTGGATGTGGCGGCGACGTCGTCATCGGCACTGGAACCGGTCACCAGCATCATCGCCGAACTGCACGACCGGCACCCCGGCGTGGTGGTCAGCACGTCGTCCGCGCTCGCTGCGGCCGAAGTGATAGCGATGGTGGTGCAGGGGCGGTGTGAAGTCGGTGTCTGCGGCAGCGCCGAACGCCCCACCGGCCGTGGCCTGGTGGCACACCACCTGCGGGACGAGGAGTTCCTGCTTGTCGTGCCGCCCGGCACCATCACGACCGAGGGCGACACGGTGACACGCGGTCAGCTGCGGGGCATGCGGTTCGTGGTCATGAAACCCCCGACCGCCGCACGAGCCCTGTTCGACCGGCTCGCCGCGACCGTGGGAGACATGACGATCGCCGCCGAGGTAGGTGACCGCAGCGTCGTGTTGCCCATGGTGCTGAAGGGAATCGGTGCCGGTCTGATGCCGGACGGGTGGGCCGACCTGGCCGAGCGGGCCGGCGCGGACGTCTACCGGTTCTCGCCGCCGGAACGGCTTCCGCAGTGGCTGGTGTACCGGCGCGGCCAACTGGCCGCCGCGACCCGCGCGTTCATCGACACGACGCTGGCGGCCCGGTGACCCGCAGGTAGCTGCTATCGATCAGCACGGACGCGCTGGCCCAGGAAAAGGGCGGCGCGGTCCAACGCATCGTCGGCCTCGTCGAGAACGCCCGCGAACGACTGGAACACGTGGGGGACATCGGCGGTGACGTCAAGGATGACATCCACTCCGGCCGTCCTCGCGCGCGCTGCCAGACGTGTGGAGTCGTCCAAGAGGATCTCGTTGGTCCCCACCTGCAACAGCATCGGCGGGAGCCCGCTCGGGTCGGCGAGGACAGCCGGGCTCAGCAGGGGCTGGTGCGGGTCCTGGCCCGCGAGGTACATGGCGCCGGTGTGCCGCACGGCTTCGAGGGTGAAGATGGGATCGGCGCCCGCCTTGGTTTCCATGCTCTCACCTGTCCGGGTCTGGTCGAGGCCAGGGGAGAATGCCACGATCGCGGCGGGCATGGGCAGACCCGCGTCGCGGGCGGCGAGACAGGTGGTGACCGTCAGTCCGCCGCCGGCGGAGTCGCCGGCGAACGCGATCGCTGACGGGTCCTCGCCACTGTCGAGCAGGGCACGGTAGGCGCCCAGTGTGTCCTCGATGGCGGCGGGGAACGGGTGTTCGGGGGCCAGCCGGTAGTCCAGCGAGAACGCCTTGAACCCGGTCCTGGTCACCAGGTTCGCCGTCAGCGACATCGCCGTGCCGGGTGAGCCGAACACGAAACCGCCGCCGTGGAAGTACAGGATCGTTCCGTGCTTCGGGCCGTCGACCGGTTCGACGAGCACCGCGGGCCGGTCGCCGAGCGTCGTGGCCTGAGTGCGGATTCCGGGTGGCACGATCATCTGGCTCATCAGTGCCGCGAACCCGGCACGCAGTTCCTCCACCGATCGAGGGCCCTGGGGGCGAGGCTGCCTCAGCATCGCGTCGACCTTCGCGCGTTGTTCTTTGCTCATCACCGTCTCCTCGATAGTGCATGCCTGTACAGTATATGCCGTGGCATCTAAATCGAGGTGTGACGTCGGCGACCCGGCGGGCTTCTTCGCCGACCTCGTCCGGTGCGAGACGCGCCTGTACAACGCGCTGAACGACCGGCTACGGGACCGGCACGGGATTGTGACCTCGCAGTTCGAGTTCCTGAGCTTCCTGCGCGAGCACCCCGGCGCCCGGGTCGCGGACCTCGCCACCGAGTTCGCCGTCGGTATCGGGGCGACCAGCAAGGGCGTCGACCGCTTGGCGAAACAGGGGTGGGTCCTGCGGCAACCGAACCCGTCGGATCGCCGGTCGTCACTGCTGACGCTGACCGAGGACGGCATGCGACTCGTCGAGGCGGCGCGGAACACCTACACCGAACGCCTGGCCGAACTGCTCGATGCCATCCTCGTCGGTTCACCGTTCGCGGCCGCCGCGCAGGTCCTGTCCCAGTTGCGGGCCACGCTCGAGCGCGACCAGATCGGCATGCCCGCGGGCTGACTCGCTCAATGAAAAGGGAGGAGTCCATGCCGGACCGCTGCCGTCGGTATGCGGAAACGACAGCGGTCCGGCATGTCCCTTCTCCCTGTGCTGACGGGTGGCTGTCAGGCGCGGGGTGTCGCGGTGGCCGTGATCTGCCTGGCCGCGACTGTGGTGAACTGGGTGATGTTGTCCGTGCCGTAGCGGTCAGTGGCGCCGTTGCCGCCGGTGACCCCGGTCAGGAACAGCGACCCCGCGCGGGTCGGCTTGTAGGTCACTGTGTTGGCTGTCTTGTCCCACACGGGGTCCGCCTTGGCCGCCAGTTCCGCGAAGTGCGCGGTCCTTGCCTTCACGTAGCCCGACAGCGCCATCCAGTCGGGGTTCTTGAGCGGGACCTGGTACTTCGCGCTGTACTTCGCCACGGTCGCCTGCAACCAGTCGAACGTGAGGCTCTTGCCCGGGGCGTACTGGTGCAGGTTGCCTTGGTGCAGGGTGTGCGCGTACGCCGACCCGGTCATCACGTGTTGCAGGGCCACGTCTGACTCGTAGTCGAGCATCTCCTGGTACGTCAGGTTGTGGTCGTGGAACGGCCAACGACCGTTCGGCCCGTACAGCGAGTTGTAGAACAAGGTCTGCTCGGCCGGTGCTGTTGTCTGGTAGCCGATGTTGGTCGGCCAGTCCGGCACGATCAGCAGGCTCGGCTCGAGCGGGTGGTATATCCCGCAGTTGAAGCAGGACGGCTTGTGGCTGTTGAACGACATGTTGCCGTGCAGGTACTTCACGCCGAGGTCGGCGGCCGCCTCGAGCATGTCGCGGTTCGACTTGGCCAGGCCGAAGTCGGTCGGCGGATCGGTGTCCGGCGCGTTCGGGTCCGGGTTGTAGACGCCGAGCCCCGAGTAGGCCGGGGTTTTGAGCACCTCGGTCGGCACTCTCAGCCCGGCCTCCCTGCCGATCTCCAGGTTCTCGCCGATCTCTTCGTAGTTCTCCTCCAGATCGGTGAAGTTCATCTCCGGGTGCGACACCGTGTGGTTGACCCAGCGGAAACTGCCCGCCAGGCACCGGGAGAAGCTCGTCAGCGGGTCGGGTGTGTTGAGCGCGCTGCACTTCGACGGTGCCTCGGGGTCGAGGTCGCCGCCGTTGTACGGCAGGTTCAGAGTGAAGCCCGCGGCCAGCGGGAACTGGTCGCGCAACGCGACCTGCTGCGCGTTCACGGACGCCGCTTCGACGCCGCCGAGCCGGAAGCCGGGGTCGGTCTCCAGGTGCCCGTCGGGGTACAGGTGGTCGCTGGAGTTGAACCAGTCGTCCAGGTCGGCGTTGATCCAGTGGCGGTGCTCGCCGACGAGCACACCTCTGGTCGCCCACCGCAGCAGGCCGTAGCCGAGCAGGTCGGTCTGCATCAGGTACTCGTTGGACGAGAACGTCAACCCGGCGCGTTCCCGGCCGTCCGCGCTGCGGCTGAGCACACCGGCCACATCGGTGCCGAGCATCAGCAGCGGCTGCGCGTCGCACCCGGAGGCGAGTGTGGACCGGTAGACGTACGAGTACGAGATCGGGATCTGGGCGGTGGGCTTGAGGTAGTCGAAGAACTGCGCCCCCGCGCTGGTCAGCGTCGCCTGGACGGGCGGGGTCTCGACGCCGCCCTCCGATCCGGCGCGCAGGCAGTGGTCCTCGGGGAACGTGCCCCACGACATGTACAGCGATGCTTGCCGCACCTGGTAAGTGCTCTCATAAGTCCAGAGCGCCTGCCATTCGGCGGCGTCGAATGCGCTGACGTAGTCACCGCTGCCGTTCTGGTAGAGCAACGCGTTGTCGGTCAACAAGATCGCGTTGTACTTGCCGGTGCCGTCGGGCCTGGTCAGCCGGGCGGCGGTGAGTGGTTCGGACCTGGCGAGCAGTACGTCGTACGGCGTGCCCACCTTGTCGAGAACGGATTTCCACGTCGGCAGGCCGAAGTCCGCGTTGTCCAGCGCGATCACCAACGGTCGCAACGCGACCTTGGTGGGCGCGAGGACCCGGGTGTCCTCGGGTTTCGCGGCGACCGCGCCGTTCACAGGACGCAGTCTCGGGGGTGGGGACGGTTGGGGACGGGCCACGTCCGCACGGATCAACGGGTGTTTGTGTTTGGCGTTCGAACCGTGCGCATGGGCGTCGGCGGCCGCGGGCAAGGCCGTCGCGCCGGGGAGGAACAAGGTCGTCGCCGCCAAGGCGACCAGGCCGGTCACAGCCCTTGAGATTTTCAATGCGACCTCCGTCGCAGGATCCATAGGCGCTGGGTAGTGGTGTGGACCATTGGATGGTGTCGCCGTGGAAACCCCAGCGTTACATGGATCTTGCGGGTCGCCGAAACTGCCGCACGAACGGAGTAAAGGTTTCCCAGTTTGTATCAAGTGGACCACCACCGGTCCGGGGGGATGGAGCGGTGGTGGTCCACATCCGTGGGGGCGGCCTACGGATTGCGCAGGCCGGGCCGCCCTTCCTCGATCACGAAAGACCGCTGCGTCCGGGCCGCGACGTTCTTCGTGGTGATCTTGGGAACGACGCGGAAATCGACGTCCATCTTGGACTGGCCGATCAGCGTCCTGACATAACCCCGGTGTTGGGAGTAGAACTTCAGATGCGGGTTGTACGCCGCGTGCGGAATCGTGGTCGAATCCGTGCCGTCCCCTCCGGACGAGACCGAACTGGTCACCAGTTCGGTGCCGACGACCGGCGCGGCCGGGTTGGTGTAGTCGACCTTGAGGTCGTTCGCCCACGCCCGGTGGACATCCCCGGTGAGCACCACGGGGTTGCGGACACCGCGCTGCACCCAGCCCTTCTGGATGCGGTCGCGCGACGCCGGATAACCGTCCCACGCGTCCATGTTGCCCGCGTCGCTGCCGTCGACCTGCCGGGCGAAGAACACCTGCTGGCCGATCACGTCCCAGATGCCCTCGCGCCTGCCCAGCCCGTCCAGCAGCCAGTTCTCCTGCGCCACACCGGGCAGGCTGCGCGCCGGGTCCCCGGCCGGTGGGCAGTATTGCCACCCATCGCCACACGCCTGGTCGTGGCGGTACTGGCGGGTATCGAGCATGTGGAACGTAGCCAGCCCGCCCCAGCGGACCCGGCGGTACAGTTGGATGTTGGCGCCGTTGGGTTTGGCGCCACCCCGTAGCGGCATGTTCTCGTAGTAGGCCCGATACGCGTCCGCCCGGCGCTGTTTCCATTGCGCGGCGGTCATTTCGGGCGAGTTGTTGGCTCTCGTCATGTTCGCGTAGTTGTTCTCGACCTCGTGGTCGTCGGGCACGACCAGCCAGGGCGCGACGGCGTGTGCCGCCTGGAGATCGGGGTCGGACTTGTACTGCGCGTACCTGCGCCGGTAGTCCTTGAGGTAGCGGATCTCGTCGCCGAGGTGTTGTCTGACGCCGCCCGCCACTCCCTTGCCCTCGTAGATGTAGTCACCCAGGTGCAGGACGAGGTCCGGCCGGTCCTCGGCCATCCGCCGGTAGACCGTGTAGTAGCCGTTCTCGTAGTGCGCACACGACGTGAACGCCATCAGCAGGTCGCGACCGACCACGTTCAGCGCGGGCGACGTCCGGGTGCGGCCGACGGGGGAGAGGTGGCCCGCAGCTTTGAACCGGTAGAAGTACTCGTAGTCCGGCTGCAACCCGTGTACTTCGACGTGCACCGAATGGGCGTCGGCGTGCAGCGCGGTCACCTTCCCGCTCTGGACCACGTTGCCGAACGTCTCGTCCGTGGCGACCTGCCAGTCCACGTCGACGGACTGGTTGGGCATGTCGCCGTGGCCGTTCTCGTCAGTCGGGTCCAAGGCGAGTCTCGTCCACAGCACCACACCGTCCGGCAGCGGATCACCCGAGGCGATGCCGAGCTTGAAGGGGTAGGCCAGTGCGGCGGACGCGTTGCCGGTCAGGGTGAGCGCCCCCGCGGCGGCGACACCGCCGAAGACGAAGATGCGCCGGTTGAACTTGTTCATGTCGGTCGGTCCCCCTAGCGAGGCGAGTCGAGGTTGTCGTTGAGCACGTGGGCACTCCCGGCGATCGGGGCGCCCGGTCCGAAACCGGACGGCGTGCCGATGTCCGCACGGGTGACTCGCCGTGAACCGGTCACCGCCAGCGAGTCGCCGGACAGGCCGGTGGTCAGCAGGAACAGCGCACCTGTCTGCAGCGAGCCGTCCTCCCACGGCGCGGCCACGACGAGCTCCGGTTTGCCGTCGCCGGTCACGTCGAGCACGCGCAGGCCGTAGCCGAACGCCTCGCCGGGCTGTTCGTTGCCGTTGATCGGTGCCGCGTTCTCGCCGAAGGCCGACGGCGCGTGCGTGAGCAGGCCGGTCGTGCTGCCGCGGAACAGGAACACGCTGCCCGCACGGGTGTTCTCCTTGATCGAGCCCGCGGCGAGGTCGTCGAACGAGTCACCGTCGAGGTCGCCGACGGCCAGCGAGCCGCCGAAGAAGTCGTTCGGTTCGGTCCCGCCGGGCACGGTCGCGGTGTCCTGGTCGATGACCTGGAGACCGGCGGTGGTCAGGCCGGTCCTGCTGCCGCGCACGGCCACCAGCGCGCCGGAGGCCGCCGGTCCGCCGCGGCGCTGGTCGGCCTGGATCACCAGGTCCGCGTTGGCGCCGCCGTGGAACTTGCCGATCACCGCGCTGCGCCACTTCCCGCCAGTCGCGGCCGCGCCCACGCTGACGTACGACGACCCGGCCGCGGCCACCCCGGTGGCCGAGCCGTGCAACAGGTGCACGGAACCGGTGGCGCCGGTCGTCCCGGTGATCACCTCACCGGCCGACACCACGGCGAGGTCGTCACGCTTGTCCCCGGTCACGTCGCCCGCCGCGAGCGCGAAACCCATCAGGTCACCGGCCTCGGCCGCACCGGCCAGGTCCGCGTGGTCCTGGTTGAACGCGATCACGCCACCCGTGGTCAGCCCCGCGTTGCCGCCGTAGAAGACCCACACGGCGCCCGCGCGGGCTTTCGTCTCGACCGCCTCGCCGGGCGAACCGATGCCGAGGTCGGCGTACCCGTCGCCGTTGAAGTCCCCGGCCGCCAGCGAGGCGCCGAACAGGTCACCGGCCTCCATCGCCCCGGGCACGTTCGCCGTGTCCTGCGTGATCGTGCCGAGCGCGCCCGTGATGGTCCGCAGGTACGGCGCGGTGCGCTGGCCGTACAGGATGGACACCGTGCCCGCGTTGGCCAGGCCGCTCACCGATTCGCCCGGGTTGCCGATCGCCACGTCCGCCAGTCCGTCGCCGTTGAAGTCGGCCGTGGCCAGCGCGGTGCCGAACCTGTCGTCGGCCTCCATGCCCAGCCCGATGCCGGGTGTGTTCTGGTTGACCAGCGCGGCGGGCGGTGACACTCCCTGGGTCAGCCCGCCGGGGACCACCTGGACCGAGCCGCCGAGATCGTGGGGCAGCAGTGCGGTGTCGCCGCTGTAGGTCAGCCGGGCACCCGTCGACAGCACGAGGTCGGCGATGCCGTCGCCGTTCACATCCGCCCGGGCGGCTGCCGGAACCTGGGCCGCCGCGGGCTGCGCCGCCGCTGGCGCGGCCAAGGACGTACTCACCGCGATGACCAGCGGTACAAGCGATCTCTGCGTCAACACCGGATGGACGCTAGGAACGCCACACCACCGCCGACAAGCGTTTCCGTCAGGCTGGAAAGGGTTTCACACGACCCACCCCGTCCGTCGTCAATCCCGCGCGGTACGCGCCTGCAACTTTGGCGGTATTTCCCCGGCGAGCGGTGTCGGCGGGACAGCGGGGTGCCCTAACCTCGGCCGACGAGGGGGAATGTCCAACTGGGGTGGGCAAAAAAAAGGGGGAATGTCCTGTGCTGTGTTCCCGGTGGTCGTCGTGTTGAGGATCCATTTCAGCCCGCAGGACCTGGCGCGGACGAGGATCAGTCCACGGCCGCACCCGATGTGGGAAGCGCTGCTGAGCCTGTACCGCCTGCGAAGACGCGACGGCGAGATCGTGTTCGACGAGTGGCGCGGATCGGTCCGCCCGAAGGTGCCGTCCAGCACCCGGCTGTTGACCACGCTCGTGCCGCAGTCCGGGTACGCCGCCGACTTCCTCACCCCGATGACCGAGAACTTCTGCCTCGCCGAAGGCCTGGAGGCGCTGCGGCGCACGCCGAAACGGCGGCTGCGCGCGGATCTGTCCGTTCTGGGCCGTGACCGGCGACTGCCGGCGTGGGCGACGACGCTGGCCGACGGCCGCGCGGACGCCGTCGGGCAGATCGCCGACGCGGTCGACCAGTACTTCACCGCGTGCCTGGCACCCTATTGGACACACATCCGCGGCCGCGTCGACCAGGAACACGCCCGACAGGCGCAACTGGTCGCGGAAGGCGGGTTCGAGCGGCTCTTCGCCGACCTGCACCCGTCCGCGCGATGGCACTACCCGGTCCTGTGCCTGAGCTACCCGGTCGACCAGGACCTGCACCTGGGCGGCAGGGGACTGCGGCTGGTGCCGTCGTTCTTCTGCCAGGGCATGCCGACGACGTTGCTCGACGGCGACCTCGAACCGGTCCTGCTGTACCCCATCGGCCACACGGTCGGATGGTCCACAGGGGACAGGACACGGCCACTGGCGTCGCTGCTGGGCCGCACCCGTGCCCGGGTGCTGGAAACCATCGGCGAAAGGCCCTGCACCACCAGCGAAGTGGCCCGCCGGACGGACACGAGCCTGCCGACCGCGAGCCAGCAGGCGTCCGCGCTGCGCGCCGCCGGTCTGGTCGCCAGCAGGCAGAACGGCCAGTCCGTGCTGCATTCCATCACCTCACTCGGCCTGGCCTTGCTGGCAGGCGCCACCCAGTGAACGAAAGGAAGACGATGCGCATCGGATTGGCGTTGGCAGGCGCTGTGCTCGCCGCCACGTGCCTCTCGACCGGCACGGCGGGGGCGGCGGACGTCTTCACCGTGCACATGTCGGCGACCGGCTCGGACAGCGCGGACGGACGGACTCCGGCGACGGCGGTGAAAAGCCTGGTACGCGTCCAGGAGGTGCTCCGCGCGGCCAGACCGGTGACCGACGTCGAGGTCCGGGTCAAACAGGGAACCTATGTGGCGCCGCCGATGCACGACTGGCGGTTCTACGTACCCGGGCACACGGTGTCGTTCATGCCGTCCGACTACGAGTACGGCGAGGGCGAGTCGGGGATCGCCGGGCGGCCGGTGTTCCGCAACCTCGCCGACCGGCCTGCCGGGTTCTGGCTGCAACCCCGGCTGCCCAAGGACAAGGCCGACCCGCTGTACGACGGCGGCGCCAGCGGCCTGAGGTTCTACTACCTGCAGGTCGAGTACTACTCGTCGGGCGCGGTGTCGGTGCACGGTGACTCGGAGCGCGACATCGCCGACGAGACGTACTCGCCGCCGATGCGCAAGCAGGGCAGCAAAGGGCTGAACGGGAACACGTTCTTCGGCATGGTCTTCACCCACATCGGCAGCAAGTGGGCGCCGTGCGGGGCGGACTGCTACGGCTGGGGCGCGATCGTGCTGACGAACTCGTCCGGCAACCGGATCGCCAACAACCACTTCGTGAACATCGAGAACCACGGCAACTACGGCGGGCACATCCACGGCCTGTACGTGACGCACTTCAGTTCGAGCAACACCATGAGCGCCAACCGGTTCGCGTACATCAACGGCGACCCGGTGAAGATCCGCGACCGCAGCAACTTCAACAACGTCGAGGACAACAGCTTCACCCGCACCGGGCGAGCGGGCTTCTACCGTGACGAGTTCTGCGACGCGGCCTGCGTCAAGGCGAATCCGGGCCTGGAACGGCAGTGCGCCTCGTACCACAACCGGTTCGCGGGCAACCGGCTGATCTCCGACTACGACGGCGACAACTCCAGCGAGGCGTGGACGCTGAGCCCGCCCGGTCTGACCAACGCCGGTGGCGCGCCGTGCACGATCCCGGCAGGCGACCAACGCCTGCGCACAGCGGGCAACACGACCTCATAGGGCACTTTATGCTGTTCGCGTGCGTGATCATGGACGGGGGACAGTCCCGGTTGTCGACGTCGTGATCACCGTCGCGATGGTCGTGATCTCGTGGCTGGTCGGCAGGCAGTACTCGCCGACCAGCTGGGGTCCCGATCCGTTGGCCTACGTGCTGACTGCTTTCATCTTCCTGCCGTTCGTCGCCCGCACGCGAGCTCCGGTGGTCGCCTTCGCGGTGAGCACCGCGATGCTGCTGGTGTTCCTGGCGTTCGGCTACACCCAGATAGCGTTCAACTTCTGGGCCCCGGCGCTGCTGCTGTACACAGTGGCGTCGCTGCGGCCGCCAAGGACCACCGGCGTCTGCGCCGGAGCGCTGATGCCGGTGTTGTTCTGGGCGGCGATGGTGTCGAACGTGGCGTGGTACGTCGCGGTCGCTGAGGCCGTCCTCATCCCGCTGACGGCGTGGATGCTGGGCAACGTCGGCCGTCAGCTGGGGCTGCGCAACCGGCAACTGGCCGTGCTGACCGAACAGTTGCGCGTCGAACAGGAACTGCGCACCGAGCAGGCCGTCACCGAGGAGCGGCTGCGCATCGCCAGGGAACTGCACGACGTCGTCGCCCACCACATGTCCGTGATCGCCGTCCAGACCGGGGTGGCCGGGTACGTGTTCGATGACGACCCGCCGACCGCCCGTGCCGCGGTGGACACCATCGCCACGACCAGCCGTGAGGCGTTGGCGGAGATGCGCCGGTTGCTGATGCTGCTGCGCACCGACGACGAGCCGGGCGACACGGCGTTGAGCCTCGCGCACCTGCCGGAACTGACCGACCGGATGCGCATGACGGGCCTGCCGGTCACGCTCGAGTTGGAGCTCGCCGACGTCGAGGACCTGCCGTCGGGGATGCAGCTGTGTGCGTACCGCGTGGTCCAGGAAGCCCTCACCAACGTGATCAAGCACGCCGGATTCGCCCCGACCGCGGTACGGGTGCGCCGGGACGTCGAGCACCTCACCGTCCGCGTCGCCAACGAGAAAGGGACGCCGTCGCCCGACACCGGGGGCACCGGGCATGGCCTGATCAACATGCGTGAACGCGCGGCGCTGTACCATGGCGCTCTTTCCGCAGGTGAAAGCCCTGATGGTGGGTTCGTGGTCGAGCTCACCCTGCCAATCGGCGGTGACGGCTAGGACGGATGTCGGTAGCTACCGGTATAAGTGTCGGCGATGAGCGGATCACCCACGACGACAGTTCTGGTCGTCGACGACGAGGTACTGATCCGGGTCGGCCTGGCCACGCTGATGCGTGCGGCCCCCGGTCTCGACGTCGTCGGCGAGGCGGCCGACGGCCGGGAAGCTGTCGCGCTCGCCGCCGAACGGCGCCCGGACGTGATCCTGATGGACATCAGGATGCCGGTCATGGACGGCATCACGGCCATCGAGCGGATCATGGCCGCTGCCGCCGGTCCCCAGCCGCGGGTGATCGTGCTGACCACGTTCGACCTGGACGAGTACGTCTACGCGGCGCTGCGGGCCGGGGCGTCGGGGTTCCTGCTCAAGGAGACCGAGCCGCGGCAGGTGATCGCCGCGGTCCACTCCGTGGCCGCCGGGGACATGTTGTTCGCCCCGTCGGTGACCAGGCGGCTGGTCGAGGCGTATGTCGGCAAGCCGCGCCGGGTGGCGCCGCGGGCGATCCCGAACCTCACCCAGCTCACCCCGCGTGAGCTGGAGATCCTCCAGCTCGTCGGCACGGGCCGGACCAACACCGAGATCGCCGGTGATCTCACCGTCAGCGAGGCCACCATCAAGACCCACCTCAACCGGACCATGACCAAGCTCGGCCTCACCAGCCGCGCCCAGGCGGTCGTGGTGGCCTACGAGACCGGCCTGGTGACCCCGCGCAGCCAGGACTAATCGCCCAGCATGCTGACGTAGTGCGGGTTGTACATCACGCCGAGGACGTTGCCGAACGGGTCGATCACGGACGCGGTGACGAAACCCGAGTCGCCGCGCTCAGTCAGTGGCTCGTGTTCTTTCGCGCCCATGGCCTTCAGCCGTTCCAGCGCGGCCGCCACGTCGTCGACGTGCCAGTACAGCACGGTGCCCCCGACGTCGGTGGTCGTGCCGGGCGGCGCCCAGCGGCGGTCGATCAGGCCCAGTTCGTGGCTGTGGTCGCCGATCCGGAACTCGACGTAGGCAGGCGGCCCGCTCACCGGGCGCACGAAGTACGCGTCGACCCCCAGCAGTTCGGTGTACCAGTCCTTCGCCGCCACCACGTCGTCGGCCCAGTAGCTCACGGTGGCCATTCCTCGCAGCATCGTTTCGTTCCCTTCGGTTCTTTGTGCTGACCGGAACGCTATGACCCCTTGTGGAACGTATGGTTCCTCAAGGGCTGGCAGACTTGAGAAATGTTGGAAACCTCGGTGCGGCTGTTGCGATTGCTGTCGTTGTTGCAGTCACGGCCGGACTGGCGCGGCTCGGAGCTGGCCGACCGGCTGGACGTGACGAGCAGGACCGTGCGCAACGACATCGAACGGCTGCGCATCCTGGGTTACGAGGTCCACTCGACGACCGGGACGGCGGGTGGCTACCGGCTTGGCGCAGGTACGTCGCTGCCGCCGCTGCTGCTGGACGACGAGGAGACCATCGCGGTCGCGGTCAGCCTGCACGCGGCCGCGGGTGGCTCCGTCACCGGCATCGAGGAGACCTCGTTGCGCGCGCTCACCAAGCTCCAGCAGATGCTGCCGTCCCGGTTGCGGCACCGCGTCGACGCGATCCGCGTGGCCACGGTCGCGGTGCCCGGCCGCGGGCCGACCCTGGACGCGGCGACTCTGAGCACGCTCTCCGCCGTGATCCGCGACCACGAGCGGCTGCGCTTCGACTACCAGGGCCACGACGGGATGGCGACCGTCCGCACTGTCGAACCCCACCGCCTCGTCTACGGCGGACGCCGCTGGTACCTGCTGGCCTGGGACAACGACCGAGGCGACTGGCGGACGTTCCGCGCCGACCGGATCAGCCCCCGTGTGCCGACCGGGCCCCGGTTCACCCCGCGCGAGCCACCCGACGGTGACGCCGCCCGGCACGTGCTGCGTGGAGTCAGCTCGCGGGCGTGGAAACACCCGGCACAGGTGCGTTTCCACGCTCCCGTCGAGACGGTCGCCGAACGCATCTCCCCGATGGCGGGCGTGCTGCACAGCGACGGCGAGACCAGTTGCGTCCTGGAGACCGGCGGTGAGACGCTGGACGACCTGGCGAGTTTCCTCGGCAGCATCGGTATCGCGTTCACCGTGCTCGATCCGCCGGAACTGCGCCGGACGCTGGACGAGCTGGCCGACCGTTACCGGGCAGCCGCCAGGGATCCTGGGTGATGTCCGTTAGCTCAACTCCTGCAACGTCACCGAGTGCGGTGCGAAGGTGTAGGTGAAGCCGTTGCCGCTCACCGGCAGGGACGTGGTCCGTGCGGTGACCCCCGTCGTGGCCTCGTCGTTGTAGCTGGTGAAGTCCGCGCTCTGCGTGGCTTGGACGTGGGCGGTGGTCGCGGTGAGCCCACCGGTGAAGGTCAGCCGTGCCGTCACCGCGTCGCCGTTGCCGGGCATGCGGTTGACGACCATGACGTACGTGCGGCCGTTCGCACCGCGTGTAGCGGCGACGACAAGGGCTTCGTAACAGCCGTCGTTGCCGTTGCCGCAGTTGGCGGGATCCACGACGCGGACCGGGTTGCCGGTGATCTTGCGGGTCAATCGGTGCCCGCCCGCGTGGAACAGCGGCTTGATCACCTCCCTGGTGACCGCTTCCGAGGTGAAAACCGGTGTGGTGCCGTGGAAGAGGCCGTAGCGCAGCGGCGTGGTGAACAGGTCGTTGCCCTCGGCGTACCGGATGTCGTGGTACATCCAGCGGATCCACTGCGAGGCCATGTACAGCGCGTGGGTCATCGAGGTGTTCCATCGGTAGAACGGCGTGGGCGCGCCGGGGTCGGGTCCCCACAGCGCGCCGAACTCCGACAACGCCACGTAGGCCTTGCTCCCGCTGTCGCTGATCGCTGTCTTGAGCGCCTGCGTCTGCTCGACGCGGGTCCAGGCGCTCATCATGTGCTGGTCGTGCCCGTCGAGCGGAGTGGTCCACGCGTCTCGCGGGTTGCCGTTCGCGTCCTTCTCCGCGGCGAAGTTCGTGTACGGGTGTGCGGTCACGCAGTCGTAGTCCCCGGTGTGTCCCAGTGCCTTCATCCGTTTCGGGAACGCGACCGTGCCCCAGCTCGAGCACACCTGGATCGACGGGTCGACCTGTTTCATGGCCCGGTAGAACTCGGGAAATCCACTGTGGACCGACTGGTAGGACGCCGACACCCGCGCACCGGCGGGCAGCTTGCGGCCGTGGACGCCGTCGCCGAACCGGATCCGCCCGTCGACCGGGCGGTCGACGGCGAACACGGCGTCGCCCGGCTTCGCGGTGGCCAGGTCGTCGACTCGGCGCCAGGCTGTGCCGTTGACCGTGACCTGCACGCTCGCCGGGACGACCGGCGCGTGCTTGACCTCGAACACCTCGCCCGCTGTCCCGCCGGCGGGCACACCGCTGTCCGGATGTGCGCAGTCCTTGCCCAGCGGTTCGGCGGGAATCCGGACCACGCCGCCCTTGATGTACTGGTCGACGGCCACCGCCGGGTCCTGGTCCATCCAATAGCGTTGCTGGCCACGCAGGTAGTGCTCGTTGCCCAACTCCCAGTTCCGAACGCCGTAGGGTCGCGGGTGTCCGTTGTCCGCGCGGACCTGAGCCCACGCGGTCCCGCCGTTGGGGTTGGTCCCCACTTCGGCGTTCATGAACTCGACCCAGTCGGCGGCGTTGCCCGGCGTGATCACCGCGAAGGGCACCATGATCTGGGCCTGCGCGCCGGTCGCCGCCACGAACCGCATGTGCTCCATCGGCCCGTAGGTGCTGTCCGCCTTGGTCCAGTCGCGGCCGTCGGTCTGGCAGCCGCGTTGTGCCGCTGGTCCGATGGCGCGTTTCCAGCGGAACGTGTTGGCCACCGTGCCGCCGGGGTAGCGGATCATCGTGAGCCCGGCCCGCTTGGTCGCCGCCACCGCCTCCGGTCGTGGCGCGTTCGCGACCGGGTCCCACATGCCGTAGCCGAGACCGGGGTAGCGGTGGTTCGCGCCGAGCAGTTCGGCGCGGACCGGACCTTCATCACTGTCAGCGGAGATGGTGATCTGTACAGGTTCGGCAGCGGACACCGGGACCGGCACGGCGAGCGACATGACAGCCGCCCCGGACACCATGGCACGCGCGATCTTCTCCACGGCGGCAACGATAGGCGCGTGCACCTCGTGCCGCGTCAAATCAGCGGTTGAGATCCGCGGTGGCCCGTCAACCATCCGCGGTAGACCTCACGCGGTACAGGCGGCCGTGCACGATTCCGCGTCCATCGGGGAAGAACACGCGATCGCGTGGTGGGATGTGACTACCTTCGGGCGTATGGAAACTTGGGACGCGGTGATCGTCGGCAGCGGTCACAACGCACTCGTCGCGGGTGCGTTGCTGGCGCGGGCCGGATGGGGTGTGCTCGTGCTGGAGGAGCGCGACCGGCCTGGTGGGTTCGTGCGGACCGAGGAGCTGACCCTGCCCGGCTTCCACCACGACACCTACTCGACGGCGCACCCGCTGTTCACCGGCGGGCCCGCCTACGCCGAACTGGCGCCGGACCTGGCCGCGCTGGGCCTGCTGTACAGGCAACCGCGGTACTGGTCGGGCATCTCGATGCCGGGGCAGGGCACGGCTGTGTTCTCCCAGGACCTCGACGAGACCGTCGCCGAGTTCGACCGGCTCTCACCGGGGGACGGCGGGGCGCTCGCCGGGATGCTCGCGGACTTCGAGCCGTACGCCGGGCCGGTGTTCGAGTTGATGGGCGCGGACCTGGCGACGAAGTCGCGCGAGATCCACGACCTGTTCCACGACGAGGACGGCCGTTTCTCCGCGTTCGCGCACCTGTTCACCCGGACCGGGCGTGACCTGCTCACCGAGACGTTCACCTCGCCGGTCGTACGCGGCGGCCTGGCGCCGTGGGCGCTGCACCTCGGCCGCGGGCCGGACGAGGTCAACAGCGCGCTGTGGGTGATCCTCGTCCAGATCGCGCTCAGCGGCGCGGGGATGCCGACACCGGCCGGGGGCAGCGGCCGGCTCGCCGAGGCGCTCGTCCGGCTGATCGAGCACTTCGGCGGCAGCGTGCGTACCGGACAGCGCGTCGAACGAATCCTGGTCGAGAACGGGCAGGCCACCGGCGTGCGTGTGGCAGGCGGGGACACTCATCGGGCCGGGCGCGCGGTGGTCGCGTCGGTCAACCCGGACCAGCTCTACCTGGAGCTGCTGGAGGCGGTGCCGGACACGATCCGCCGTCAGGCTGGGAAGTACCGCTACGGCCGTGGCTGCTTCCAGCTCCACCTCGCGCTGTCGGAGCCGCCCCGGTTCGCCGACGAACGGTTGGCGCTGGCCGGTCAGCCGCACCTGAGCGGCGGACTGGACGCGTTGTCCCGGTCGGTCAACGAGGCCACCCGCGGCCTGCTGCCCGCCGAGCCGACGATCAGCTTCGACTCACCATCCACAGTGGACCCGGAGCGCTGCCCGCCCGGCCGGGCCGTGGCCCGTCTCCAGTTGCTGGACGTGCCCACCCGGCCGATCGGCGACGCGGCAGGCCTCATCGAGACCAACGGCTGGACCGAGGACGTGAAGAATGCTTTCGCCGACCGCGTCATCGAGGTCGCCTCGCGCAGCGTGCTGAACCTGCCCGACGCGATCCTCGGCATGCACGTCACCAGCCCGGCGGAACTGGCCAAGGCCAACCGCAACACCGGCCCTGGCGACCCGTACGGCGGCAGCCATGACCTGGCGCAGAGCTACGTGTTCCGGCCGTTGCCCGCGCAGCCGTCGCACCAGACGGTCGTGCCGGGCCTGTGGATGCTGGGCGCGGCCACCTGGCCTGGTCACGGCGTCAACGGGGCGTCCGGATACATCGTGGCGAAGGGGCTGCTGGACTGAACCCTACGCACGGCCCTCTCCTGGAGGGTGATTGAAGATGTAGTGTCAGTCGCACTTTCGAGCAAGTTCGCGCACGCTCCGGGGGTGCGACATGCGGACCGTCGACGACGTGCGCGCGGCTCTTGCCCGCACTCCGGCCGTCGTGCTGGTCAGCGGCGCGGCGGGGATGGGCAAGACCTGGCTCGCCGCCCGTGCGCTGGCCAGCGGACCTGACACTGGGCCCGGCGCCGTCCGTGTGCTCGTCGACTGCCGTGGGCTGCCGGACGAACCGTACGTCGTGGTCCGGGAACTGGTGCGTGGCCTGGTGGAAGCGGGCTGCCCGGCGATCCGGGCAGCCGAGGCCCTCGCCGCCGCCGAAGCGGGGACCGCACGCGGCACGCCCGACTACCGCACCTGCGCCGCTGTGCGTGAACTGCTGGCCGAGACCGCCGCCCTGTCCGGCTCGCCCGTGCTCGTCGTGGTGGACGACGTCGACCTGGCCGACCGGTGGTCACGGCACACACTGAGGTGCTGCGCCTCCCGGCCGCCGGACGACGTCGCGCTGCTGCTCACCTACACGCCGGGAAGCAAACGTCCGCTGTGGGCACGATGGGGCTCGGCGGCGTTGCACCGGTTCGAACTGGGTCCGCTGGCCGTGCGGGACGTGGCCGGCCCACCGGACTGGGCGGCCGCCGTCCACCGCCTGACCGGCGGGATCCCGCTGTTCGTCACCGAAGTGCTCACACACCTGCGACCGGACCAGGGTGATCCGCACGAAGCGCTGCTGCGGCGCGGGGTGCCGGAGGCGGTCGTCGACCTGGTCGCCGAACGGCTCCGCGCGCTGCCCGTCCCGGCGCGACGCCTGATCACCGCCGCATCGGTGCTGCGCGGCCCGTTCACCGCCGACATCCCGGCCGAGATGTGCCGGATCGACGCGGACCGGGCCAGAGCCATGCTGACCCACGCGGTCGACGCGGACCTGCTGGAGTTGTGCCACGCCGGGGTGTTCGAGTTCCAGCCGCCGCTGATCGGTCTGGCCGTCGCACAGGCGACCTCTGCGGTCGAACGGCACCGGATGCACGCCACGGTCGCACGCGTGCTCGACCGGCGTGGGGAGCAGTCGACAGAACTGGTGCACCACAGCCGCGCGGCCGGTGACCTGACCACAGCGGCGCGGCACGCGGAGAAGGCGGCCGAACGAGCCGTCCGGTCGGGCGAACCGGAGGCGGCGGTGGCGCTGGTGCGTACGCTGCTGGGCGACTCCGCACTGCCCAGCAGGGTACGGGCCGCGTTGGCGGGACGGCTCGGCCGCCTCGCGCTCGACAGCCTGGCCTATGACGAGACCATGGCGTTGCTCCGTGACCTGCTCGCTGACGACTTGTTGCCCGACGGTGTGCGCGGCGAGTTGCGCCTGCACTTCGGGCTGCTGGTCGGAAACCAGGCAGGCGACGGAGACGAGCAGCGCGCCCACCTCCTGGTCGCGGTCCGCGAGTTGCGCAGACGCCCGCTGCTGGCCGCCCGCGCGATGTCCGCGCTGGCCATGCCGTGCTGGGGCAGCGGCCCCCTCGCTGAGCACCTGTCCTGGCTGACCAGACTGGACCGGACACTGCCCCAACGAGGTGACCCGGCACTGCACATGGCCATCAGGGTCAACCGTGCGGGCGCGTTGCTGCAGATCGGCGATCCTCGCGCGTGGCAGGCCATCGCGGACCTGCCCGACGCGCCTGCCACCACCGGGGAGCGCCGTGAACTGGCACGCGGCTTCAGCAACTTCACCGACATAGCGATTTCACTGGGCCACCACGCTTCGGCCGAGGAGTTCCACGGCAAGGCCGAGCACCTGGCCGGTCGGACCCGGCCGTCGTACCTGCGGCACATGATGATCTCGAACGGATTGCGCCAGGCTGTGGCCGTCGGGCAGTGGCCTGGCATCGAGGCCGCCGCCCGTGAGCACGTGGTCGCGTCGGCGCAGACACCGTTCGCCGCCGCGGACGCGTCACTGGTGCTGGGGCATCTCGCGCTGGCTCGTGGCGAGTGGACAGAGGCGGAGGCGTTTCTCCGCGCACCCGGTCTGCGGCCGACCAACGGCTGGTGCTCACACGTCGTTCTGGTCGCGGCAGCCACTCTCGTCCGGCTGGCGATGGCCCGCGGACGCGTCGACGAAGCGCTCCCGGAACTGACGCGTGCGCTCGACATGGTGCGGGCCAAGGAAACCTGGGCGTGGGCGGCCGAACTGGCCGACGCCGGGGTGCGGGCATTCCTGCACACCGGGGACACCGCGTCGGCCCGGCGCCTCGCCGACGAGTTCGCCGCGGACATCGGCCCACGCGACTGCCCGTTGGGCCACGCGATGATCCCCGGCTGCCGGGGCGCGATCGCCGCCGACCGCGGTCAGTTCGCCGACGCGGCGAATCTGCACACCGAGTCCGCCGCACTGCTCGCGGCGCTACCACGCCCGTACGAGCAGGCCGCCGCGATGGAAGCGGCCGCCCGTTGTTCCCTGGCAGCCGGGCATCAGGAGGGGGTCGAACAGTTGGCCGACGCGTGCCGGTTGTTCACGACGCTGGGCGCCACGTGGGACGCCGCGCGCTGCGGCCGTCTCGCCCGGGAACACGGCGGCATGCCTGGGCCACGGCGCGGCCGTCGCGGCTATGGCGCGGAACTGTCCCCGCGAGAACAAGAGGTGGCGCGGCTGATGGCGTCGGGCAGGACGAACCGGCAGATCGCCGAGGTGCTGTTCCTCTCGCCACGGACCGTCGAACGCCATGCCGCACGCGTGCTGCACAAGCTCGGCGTCACGCGCAGGGAGGACATCGGCGACATACGGTGAATGCGTACCCCTACCCACGATTTCCGGCGTTGTTGCCCGCACGTGCCGTTCTGCACGATGGTGACACCGCAACCCGATTGCGGAACCTCCACGAAATCCCTGCATCAGGAGGAAATCCGTGTACGAAAAGCTACAAAGGACAGTGCTGGCCGGACTGGGCGTGCTCGCACTGGCCACGGCCGCCATCCCGGCGGTCGCCCAGCCGGACACCACGCGGTCCGACTACGTCGTCGCACTGCGCGGACAGTCCGCCGAGGCGATGTCCAACGCCGTGCAGCAGCACGGCGGTCAGATCAAGAACGTCTACCACAACGCACTGCGTGGCTTCTCCGCGAGCCTGACAGCCGCGGGTGCCGAGGCGTTGCGCCGCGATCCGCGCGTGGCGTCCGTGGAGCCGGATGTCGTCATGCACACCACTGACCAGACCGTGCCAACCGGTGTCGACCGGGCGTTCGCGCCCGACAACCCCACCTTGAAGATCAACGGGGTCAACGACTTCGTCGCGGACGCCGACGTCGCCGTGATCGACACAGGGGTCGACGCCAAACACCCGGACCTCACCGTGGTCGCCCAGACCACCTGCCTCAACACCACGACGTGCACCGACAACTCCGGCACCGACGACCACGGTCACGGCAGCCACGTCGCAGGCACGATCGGCGCCCGCGACGACGGTGCGGGCGTGGTCGGCATCGCGCCGGGCGCCCGGATCTGGTCGGTCAAGGTCCTGGACGCGGGCGGCAGCGGACAACTGTCCGGTGTCGTCGCCGGGGTTGACTGGGTCGCCGCGCACGCCGACGAGATCGAGGTCGCCAACATGAGCCTCGGCTGTGAGAACTGCTCGACCGACGCCCTCAACCAGGCGATCTCGACCGCGGTCGGGCGAGGCGTGGTGTTCGTCGTCGCGGCGGGCAACAACCACAAGGACGCCAGGACCTTCTCCCCGGCCAACCACCCCGACGTGGTGACGGTCTCCGCACTGGCGGACTTCAACGGCGCGGCAGGCGGTGGCGCGGCGTCGACGTGCCGTGCCGATCAGGACGACACGTTGGCCGACTTCAGCAACTTCGGCCCGTCGGTGGAGATCGCGGCGCCCGGCACGTGCATCCTGTCCACCTACAAGAACGGCGGCTACCAGACCTTCAGCGGCACGTCGATGGCGTCGCCGCACGTCGCCGGTGCCGCCGCGTTGCTCACCGTCAGCGGCAACCGGCCCACCAACCGCGACGGCGTCATGGCCGTCCGGCAACGCCTGGTCGACACGGGCAACACCACCTGGCGCGACGACTCCGGTGACGGCATCACCGAGCCGCTGCTGGACGTCAGCTCCGCCCAGGACTACCCGGCCGGTCCCGCCGACCCCGGCCGCCCCACCGCCGCGTTCACCGGCACCTGCTCCGCCAGCAACACCACGTGCTCGTTCGACGCCGCCGCGGCCAAGGACCCGGACGGCACGATCACGAGCTATGCGTGGGAATTCGGGGACGGCACCACCGGCTCCGGCAAAACCACATCGCACACGTACAACACGGCCGCCTACTACAGCGTCCGGCTTGTCGTGACCGACAACGACGGCAAGACCAACACCACGCGTCGTCTGGTCAAGGCCGGTGACCTGCCGCCGACGGCCGCGTTCACCTCCCGTTGCCAGAAGGGAACCTGTTCCTTCGACGGCAGCGCGTCCGCAGACCAGGAAGGCTCGGTCAGCGGCTACGCGTGGGCGTTCGGCGACGGCACCACCGGCTCCGGCCGGACCGCGTCACACACCTATCCGAACGTGGCCAAGACGTACACCGTGACGCTCACAGTCACCGACAGCAAGAACCAGAAGGGCACCACCAGCCACGAGGTCCGCTGCCACAAGCACATCAACGAACCGCTCTGCTTCGCCTTCTGACTGGTTTCCGGGTCGGGAAGGTGCGGCTTGGCCCGCTTCGGGCCAAGCCGCACCTGCTATCGCTCAGGAATCACGGCTTGTTGAGGTGCCCCGGTATTCGGCACAGGTGCGGAACTCCGTGTTCACCAGTTGACGAGAGTCGCCGCTGCCACGCCGTGTCCGCTTCTGTCGAGCCACGGAGGTGAAGCCGGTGAACGACACCAGCGCAAGCGTGGCGGCGGTCGCGATCCCTAGGTGTTTCACGGTTCCTCTTCCCTGGTGCGGAGTGCGCGGCCTGCCACCTCATCGAATGAGCGGCTCTGCTCCACTTGGACAGTCTGAAGTGGACGAGGACGAGTTCGTCACCCGTTCGGGGGGTTTTTCGTGCTCGAGAGTCGCTTTCTCCGTACCGCTGCCCTGTTCCGGATGGCGCGGGTGATCACCGCACCGCAAGATGCCTGGTGAGTCGGCCTCGTTGGCGGCGAGCGGAGCAGCGGGAGGCGGCGTGCCGGTGTGTCCAAGATGGATCGGGCGACAGCAGTGGAACCGGTTTGTCGCCCTGGTCACCGCCATCACGGTGCTCCTGCTCGTCGTCTCGCCGGGGACAGCGTCGGCCGCCCAGCCGTCCGCCCAGCCGTCCGCACAGCCGCGCGGCGCGGGGACCGAGCGGCCGATCGGGCCGCAGCCGGTGTACTCCGGTCTGGCGCACGGCGCCGTCACCATGGCGGCGAACTCCGTGGTCACGTGCAGCCCAGGCGTGTTCTGTGACCCGTCGGCGAGCAACGCGAGTTCGGTGTCGTGGGTCAAGGTGGACCCGAACGCTCCCGGCAACACGGCCTCATCCGCGCGACTGAACATCCCCGCGGGCGCCAAGGTGCTCAACGCCCGCCTCTACTGGCAGTTCAACCCGGTCAGCTCCACGACGCCCAGCTGGTCCGGCAACGGCCAGGCCGGTGTGCAGGTGTCGATGAAGACACCGGGGGCGGCCGGCTACCAACGGATCACAGCGGACACCTACGACTGGTTCGACGCTCTCGGAACCGGCTACTACCCGACCCTGTACGCCTATGGCGGCGCGGCGGACGTCACCAACCTCGTGACCAACGCCGGCGCCGGTGACTACACGGTCGCCGACATCCAAGCGTGCCAGGGCCAGTCGGTCAGTGGCACGAACCTGGGCTGCTGGGGCGGCTGGTCGCTGGTGGTGGCCTACGAACTGGCCAGCGAGCCGCTGCGGTACCTACAGATGTGGGACGGGTTGCAGAAGGTGGCCGGTGGCGGGAGCCCGGTCAGCGCCACCATCTCCCTCGGCGGCATCAAGGCCCCGACGTCCCGCGATCCCAACGTCATGCTCGGCATCGTGGCGGGCGACGGCGACGCGCCCATCACCGGCGACTACCTCCAGGTGGGGCCGAACGCCGCCAGCCTCAGGGACGTCCCGCTCCCGGCGCCAGCGGGTGTGGTCACCAACAACGCCTTCAGCAGCCGCATCGACCGGGTGTCGTCGAACGGCTCAGGCTCGAACGTCACCACCCGGAACCCGAACCCCGTGAACAACCTGGGTTACGACTCCCGCATGATCGACATCACCGGCAAGGTGCCTGCGGGCTCCTCCACGATGCAGGTGAAGATCGGCACGGTCGGCGACGCGATCTACCCCCAGGTGGTCTGGCTCGTCACGGACGCGCTCGAACCCGACCTGCAGATCACCAAGGCCAACAACCCGGTCGGGAACACCAACGACAACCCGCCTGGCTATGTGACCAAGGGCAGCGAGGTCACCTACAGCTTCGACGTGGCCAACAAACACGCCGATGGCTCGACAACCGACCTGGACACCGCCACCAACATCGTCCTGACCGACACCCTGCCGACAGGCATGACGTTCGTGGCGGGTTCGAATCCGAACTGTTCCGCCGCGGGGCAACTGGTCACGTGCCGTCTGGGAAACCTGAAACCGGGCGAGTCGCAGCAGGTGTCGTTCAAGGTGACGGTCGGCGCGACCGTGCCCGACGGCACGAAGCTCGACAACACGGCGAAACTCGACTTCCGCGGCCAGGACACCGGACGCGAGCAGCAGCGGACCTCGAACACGGTCCGGAACACCGTGGCCTCGCCGGGATACCAGCTGACCAAGACCGTCGACCTGGCCGAAGCGGTCCCGGGCGACATCCTCACCTACACCGTCACGGTGCGGAACACAGGTGTCATTCCCGTGCCCGCGCTGACAGTCCGCGACACGTTGCCACCGGGAACGACGTACGTGTCGTCCCAGGCGTCGAAGGGAACCGCGACAGGTACGGGTCCGATCGACTGGGCTGTCGGCGGTCTGGCGGTGCGGGAAACCGCCACGTTGACCGTGCGCGTCCGGGTCGAGCAAGCCGCCATCGGCAAGGAACTCGTCAACCGCGCCAACGTACCCATCGGCCCGCCACCGGTCGTCCCACCGGAGAACCGGTGCCCGGACGACCCTGTTGCGGCCTGCGCGAAAACCAAGGTGCCATCGGCCGCGTACACAGTGAAGAAGAAGGCGGACAAGCAGTCCGCGAACCCCGGTGACGTCGTGAAGTACACGGTGACGGTGACCAACACCGGCAAGGTCACCGCGAGCGGGCTGAAGGTCGTCGACGACCTGACCGGTGTCCTGGACGACGCCGACTACCAGAACGACGCCGCGACCGTTCCCGGGGGAGTGGGCAGCGTTGCCTACACCGCGCCGAAGGTGACGTGGACAGGTTCGCTGGCGGCGGGCCAAACCGTGGACATCACGTACTCGGTGAAGGTGAAGAAGCCGAACACGGGGGACAATCGGCTGACCAACGTGGTCACGTCGGACACCCCGGGTGGCAACTGCCCGCCGGGTTCCACGGACCCGAACTGCACCACGACGACCCCGGTGTCCGGGCTCGCGATCGCCAAGACGGTCGACAAACAGTCGGCGAACCCCGGTGATGTCGTGAAGTACACGGTGACGGTGAAGAACACGGGCCAGACTCCGTACACCGGTGCGACGTTCACCGATGATCTGTCGAAGGTTCTTGATGACGCCGACTACCAGAACGACGGTGCGGCTTCGGTTGGTTCGGTGTCGTTCGCTTCTCTGAGGTTGACCTGGACCGGTGATCTGGCTGTCGGTCAGACGGCGACGGTCACGTATTCGGTGAAGGTGAAGAAGCCGAACACGGGTGACGACAAGCTGACCAACGTTGTCACGTCGAACACTCCGGGTGGCAACTGCCCGCCGGGTTCCACGGACCCGAAGTGCACCACGACAACCCCTGTCTCGGGCCTGGCGATCAAGAAGACCGTCGACAAGCAGACGGCGAACCCCGGCGATGTCGTGAAGTACACGGTGACGGTGAAGAACACCGGCCAGACCCCGTACACCGGAGCGACCTTCACCGACGACATGACGAAGGTCCTGGACGACGCGGACTACCAGAACGACGCGACCGCGTCGATCGGCGCTGTCACGTTCACCACGCCGAATCTGAAGTGGACCGGTTCGCTCGGCGTCGGGCAGGAAGCGACGATCACCTACACGGTGAAGGTCAAGAACCCCGACACCGGCGACAAGGAGCTCGGCAACGTCGTCACCTCGGACACCCCGGGCAGCAACTGCCCGCCCGGATCCACCGACCCGGCCTGTTCGACGAAGGTCCCGGTCAAGGGTTTGACGGTGAGCAAGAAGGTCGACAAGTCGTCGGCGAATCCGGGTGACGTTGTGACGTACACGGTGACGGTGACCAATACGGGCAAGGTGGATCTGGTCGGTGACCAGGCCGTGCGTGTGACGGACGATTTGTCCGCGGTTCTGGATGACGCGGATTACCAGAACGACGCCAAGGGCGCGCCAGTCGCGGGTGCGTTCACGTTCACGTCCCCGAAGCTGGCCTGGACAGGCGACCTGAAAGCAGGGCAGTCGACGACCTTGACCTATTCGGTGAAGGTGAAGAGGCCGAACACGGGGGACAACCGGCTCACCAACGTGGTCACGACCGACACCCCAGGTGGGAACTGCCCACCGGGCCGGGCCATTCCGGAATGCACGACCACCACGCCGGTTTCCGGTCTTGAGATCGCCAAGACGGTGGACAAGCAGTCGGCGAATCCCGGCGATGTCGTGAAGTACACGGTGACTGTTCGCAACGCTGGTCAGACTCCGCTCACTGGAGCGACGTTCACCGATGACCTGACGAAGGTTCTTGATGACGCCGACTACCAGAACGATGGTGCGGCTTCGGTGGGTTCAGTGGTCTATGCGGCGCCGAAGCTGACGTGGACCGGCGACTTGGCTGTCGGCCAGACCGCGACCGTG
>NZ_MTQO01000001.1 GCF_001984155.1 Actinosynnema sp. ALI-1.44 | reverse complement strand
AGCACGCCGATCCGCTCACCCGCCAGCTGGAACTTCTTGACGTCGCCTTCCTGGAGGATCGGTTCGGCGTCCAGCGGGCCGTCCTTGGCCCACAGGTCGGTGCCGTCGGTGTAGGCGATCCGGTTCACGCCGGGTGCGGGTTGCCCGGACGTGCCTGCCTCGAACAGCCGGACGGCTCCGGCGTAGCCGCTGCGCGTCGCCGACGCCATCCGCACCTTCAGGCCGGAGCTGGGTGCCTCGACCATCCACCCGTCACCGGCGTAGATCGACACGTGGCTGATGTTGCCCTTGGAGTTGCGGAAGAACATCAGGTCACCGGGCAGCAGCGGATCGAGGCCCTCCGCCGGGGCGAACCGGTCGACGGCGCGGGACGTCTGGAACTGGGACCCGCTGGTCCCGTCGATGATGTCCTCGCCGACCGACAGGAAGTACGCGAACCGCACCAGTCCGGAGCAGTCCAGTCCCTTGACGCGGCAGTCGTTCGGCGCGCCGTTCTGGGGATCGCAGATGCCGAAGCTCGGGCCGGGTTGCCCGGGGACGTGCCCGCCGCCCCACGAGTAGTCGAGGCCGATCTGGTCGCAGGCGTGCAGCACGGCCGCGTTGGCCTGGTCGGCGGCTCCGTCGGCGAGCACGCCGCACGCCGGGGCCGCCGAGGCGGTGGGCGACGTCAGCACCATCGTGGTGCACAACAGCAGCAACGCCGCCAGTGCCGCCCTGATTCGCATGCCGGGCATGGACATTCCCCTCACCGGTTGCAGTTGATGTGACCGGCGGGCAGTTCGCCGTTGTTGTAGTAGCGCAACGCCGCCTGGAAGTCGCTGCACCGCTCCGCGTCCTCGCGCTGGCTGGGCGCGTAACCGATGTTGCGGTTGACGCCGCCCATGTAGAGGTTGTCCGCGTGGGCGTTGGTGTTGGCTCGCGCGACCGTCCAGTACCAGCGGGCGACCGGCGCGCTGAGCCCGAGGGAGGCCGCGGCGTCGGGGTCGTTGACGAGGTCGTGTCCGAGGTACGCGCCCGCGCTGCGGTAGTTGTCCACGCCGGTGAGCTGGATGTAGCCGCGGCCGCGGTACCTGCTGCCGTTCCCGGCTTCACCGGCGTTGTAGCGGAAGCCGCTTTCGTTGCGCAGGGTCGCGAGGAACGCCGCGATCCGGGCCGGGTTGTTGATCTCGCCCTCGTCCATGGCCTGGTTGAGCCCGGGCAGTCCCTCGACGATGAGCGCCTCGTCCGTGTCGCGGCCGAGGTAGCCGTAGATCTGCTTGAGGTCGGCGAGGGAGACGTAGGTGTCGCCGCTGCCCGACTGGGTCGGCGCCAGCAGTTGCACGCCGGTGACGCCGCCCTCGTCGGCGACGAACCACCCTGGGTCGAGGTCGCCCTCCTTGACCAGCAGGTTGCCGTTCTGGATCACCGCGACCCGGTCACCGTCGAGGTCGAACGCCGTCACGTCGTCGTCCTGCTGGATCGGCGGCGAGTCGAGGTCGCCATCGGTGATCCACAACGACTTGCCCTCGGCGAACGCGATCCGCTCGCCGTCGAGCTGGAAGTCGGTCACCGAGTCGGCGTCGATGGTCGCCCAGCCCGGTTCCAGGTCCCCGCCTTTGACCAGCAGCGCCCCGGCGGTCGTCAGCACGCCCACCCGGTCCTTGTCCAGCTGGAACTTCTCGACGCCACCCTCCTGGAAGATCGGCGGCGCGTCCAGTTCGCCTTCGAGCGCCCACAGGTCGGTGCCCTCGGTGTAGGCGATGCGGTCGTCCTCCAGCTGGAAGTCGGTGACCGAGTCCGTGTTCACCTCGGCCCAGCCGGGGTCGAGGTCGCCTTCCTTGACCAGCAGCGCGCCCTCGTCGGTGAGCACGGCGATCCGGTCGCCGTCGAGCTCGAACTTCTTGATGCCGTCGCCCTGCGGCACCCATTCGGCGTCCAGTCCACCCTCCTTGACGTAGAGGGTGTCGCCTTCCAGGACGGCGATGCGGCTGTCCTGGGTGGGTGGCGGTTGTGCTGCCGCGTGCGGCGCGACGAGCACCCCTGTCGCCAAACTCACGGCGCAGAGGGCAAGGATTGGTCTAAGTCGGTGAGTCACCGGGACCTCCCGTGTTCGCAACGGATTTCGACGCCGTCGAGCATGGGCAGCGCCGCCGACACGGCCTTGACGCGCGCATGACCGCAGGCGTCAACTTCCGGTTGGCGCGGAGGACCAGTACTGTTGTGTGACTACGTTTCGGGGGAAATGGAGGGCGATGGACGGCGACCTCGAGTTCAGGATTCTTGGTCCTCTTGAGGTGGCCAGGAATGGCGCGACTGTCGCTCTGCCATCGGCCAAACAGCGGATTGTGCTGGCAACGCTGCTGCTCAAGGCGGGTCACGTTGTCGAGGTCGACGAGCTGATCGACCACCTGTGGCAGGAAGACGTCCCTTCCGCGGCCCGGGCGACCGCGCAGGCGTACGTGATGCGCCTGCGCCGGGCGTTGGGCGAACCGACCGAGGGCGCGGGCGTCCTTCGCACCCACCAGAACGGTTATCTGCTCACCGTCGCGCCGGAACAGTTCGACCTCACCAGGTTCACCGCCATTTTGGACAAAGCAGACATAGCGGCCCGTGCGCGGGATCGGCCTGCCGAGGCCGCGTACCTGCACGAGGCGCTGTCGTTGTGGCGTGGCCGCCCCCTGTCGAACGTGTCATCCGACTCGTTGCGCCGCAAGGAGATCCCGTGGCTGGACGAGTCACGCCTGCGTGCGCTGGAGCGAAGGATCCAGATCGACCTCGAATCCGGCCGTCACCGTGAGACGATCAGCGAGCTGCAGGTCCTGATCAGCGAGTACCCGTTGCGGGAGCAGTTCTGGACACAGCTGATGCTCGCGCTGTACCGGGCCAGTCGCCAGGCGGACGCGCTGGACGCGTACCGCAGGCTGAACAAGACCCTCGCCGACGAGCTGGGCCTGAGCCCGGGTGAGGAGGCGCAGCGGCTGCACGCCGCGATCCTCAACCAGGACTTGCAACTGGCCACGC
>NZ_MTQO01000025.1 GCF_001984155.1 Actinosynnema sp. ALI-1.44 | reverse complement strand
TCTACACCGGCGGCAGATTCGGTGCTGTCACCGAACCGCCTGCCGAACTGCTCGCCGAATGCCTGGCGACCGTTCAACGCGCTGCCGATCTCGGCTACCGCGGTCTGTGCGGTCTCGACTGCGCCTCGACCCAGGACGGCAGGCAGGTCGTGTTCGATCTGAACTTCCGGATTACCAGTGGCACGATTCCGTTGCTGGCACTGCGTTCCGCGCGGCCCGACATCCTCGACCAGCCCGCCGAGTCGGTGAAACTGACCGCTGCCGGGCCGCTGTCCGACCTGCTCGGCGAGGTCGGCCCGGCCGTCACCGCCGGTGGTCTGCTCGTCGTGGCCGGTCATGACACCGCGCGCACGGACAATCCAGTTCGACAGAGCGTCCTGCAACTGGTGGTGTTCGGAGACGATCCCGACGAGGTGACCGCTCGGCGACGCGCACTGGAGAAGAAGACCAGCCGCCGCTGACTCGTGACAGAGCAGGGCTCACTCGGAAAGCGCGACGCCGGTCGGACCGGATCCACCGGCCGACCGGCGAGCAGAGTCAGACCAGTCGGACGTTGACGGCCTCGAGCAGACCGCCATCACTCCGGCGTCGCCGTGTACCGATGTGTCGTGTGTGCCAGGCCGCGTGACGTATGGTGAGGTCACCAGAGGCGATCGGAGTGCTCGCGGTTTCGCGGACACCGCCTTGGGCGCACGAAATCAACCCCGGCGGACACACCCGGCCGGAGGCAGGAGCGCCGAGATGACCTCGCGTCGGCCGAATCTCCCCCGCACCAAGCCGGAAAACGACCGTTCCGCGCCGCGGCTGGAGATGAAACCTCCAGGCGCGGCCAGCGGACACGTCGACGGTGGGTGGTGGCCGCGGTCCAACGACCCGGCGGTCGAATTCCCCGCACTCCTCGCCGCACTCGACGCATGGGTCGGGCCGACCAGTCGTGTCTCGTACCGCCTCGGCACCTGGTCCGGTATCGGACGCAAGGTGACCATCGGCGGCCGGGCGGTGCGGTTCGAGGGCTTCCATTCGATGGATCACGACACGGTCGTGGTGATCGGTGCGGACTCCCGGCGAGTCAATCTCCTGGTGGTGCCATGGGACACCCCCGGCGGGAAGGCCCGTGCTGTGCTGCGGTCCACCGCGGCTCGCGACTCGACCGCCAGTGTGGCGGACATCCTGGCCAGCAACGGCAGCCGGACAGCGGCGTCCGCCGAAGGATGACCGACGGGATCCGAAACCGGAGAAGAGCGCTGCACCGCACGACACGCGCACCGAACGCGGTGAGCAGTGATTTGGCGTACCATGGCGACACGAGGCATTTCATGCGTTCGCAGCAGGGCTTGCGCCACGCGCCATCCCGCTCCTGCCCCTGGCGGGCTGCCCATGGACTGACCGTTTCGGCTGGAGACGGGAACACTGCGATGAGCTACGACCTCAACAGCGAAGCCCCGACGACACTACGTCCGCCTCGCGAACTACGGCTGCAGGTCAAATCGCGCACCGCGGCTCGAGGCCACGTCGATGGAGCATGGTGGCCGAGGTCGAGCGACCCGGCCGCGGAGTTCCCCGCGCTGATCATGGCATTGAGCTCATGGGGCGGGCCGGCTCGGCACATGGCCTACCACCTCGACGACTGGGGTCCCGCTGACAACACGCTGATCGTGGAGAGCTGGGCGGTGCACCTGGTCGGCTCCCGAGCGACACCTGCCAGCACCGTGGTGATCACCGGTCTGAACCTCGAACCGATCCGTCTGCTGGTGATCCCACCCGCCACGCCACCCGGCCCGGCCCGTGCCGTGCTTCATGCGGCGTCCCGCTCGGACACCGTCACCTCGGTCGAGGACATTCTCGCCAGCAACGGCGTCACCCCTACTGGTGGGTAGTCGGACCTCGCCCGTGACAGCACCGGGCGATACAGGTGCGTCTCGAACGTTTCCGGTCACCGCGACGGGCAGCGGCTCCCGACTATGACCTCTCGCAGGTTTGAGCACCTACGATCACGTGTACCCCAGGGTGTGACCCCAGTCCCCGGTGACGAGTTTAGCCTGTCAATCCACAGTGACCGCTGAGCCGGTGTCGGCGTGGACGCCCGCCATCCACACTCCCCATGCCTGATGTTCGCATCGGGGTGACCACGGATGGTGGCAGCCTCGGTGGTCCGTCCACAAAGGATCTACCATGTATGGCGTCGCAGGCACCGTCGACCTGGGTCGGCAACAACGCACCAGCGGAGCGGCAGCAGCCGGTGGTCCGACTTGTGCCCCCGCTCTCACGAGAGCGAGCCCGGGAACAAAACCTGCACCGGCGCAGTTGTACTGGTATACGCCCGCTGACCGCTTGTGGTCGCGGTTCACGCGACCAGGCCTTTCCCAGCTCGCAGCTCCTTCGACACCGTCTGCCGCAACAGTCGCGACGGTGGCGCTGCGCCAGGGGCGTACCAGTCTTGGAAGGACAATCATCACCGCTTCGATCAAATCCGACCCCGCTCGCACGCAGGGTCTGTTCAGCCATCCCTACACGTACGAGTCGCACGAGCGGTGCGATCCGGTCGCCACGGACCACCGCATCTCGCGCGCGAAACTGTTCCGCGACCCCTTCGACCGGGCCACCGATCATCGGGGCGCAGGCACAGCCGGGCACCACACGCGGCTCCACGAGCCAGCCGTTCCACACCAGGGATCCCACTAGCCAGGAGAGCCACTCATGACCACATTGGACAAGCCGCTGCCGGACGTCGCTGATCCGCCGAGAGGAAGCGACTTCGCCCTGCTCTCCAGGCAGATCAAGCAAGCGGGCCTGTTGGACCGGCGGCACGCGTACTACTTCACGCGGATGGCGATCAACTTCCTGCTGCTCGCCGCAGGCGGCCTGGCGTTCGCACTGCTCGGCGACTCGTGGTGGCAACTGCTGGTCGCGGCGTTCCTCGCAGTGGTGTTCACGCAGTTCGCGTTCATCGGACACGACGCCGGGCACAAGCAGATCTTCCGCTCCCGCCGCCGCAACGATCTGGTCGGCTATCTGCACGGCGGGATCACCGGGATCAGCTACCAGTGGTGGGTCGGCAAGCACAACTTGCACCACGCCAACCCCAACCACGAGGACCACGATCCCGACATCGACCTGCCCGCGCTCGCCTTCAGCCGCGAGCAGTCGAGGGCCAAACACGGCATCTACCGGTGGATCACCAAGTACCAGGCGTTCCTGTTCTTCCCCCTGCTGCTGCTCGAAGCGGCCATGCTGCGCATCGCCAGCATCCAGGCAGTCGTACGCCGTGAGATCAAGAAGCCCGTGCTGGAAGCCGCACTGCTGACGATCCCCCTCGCCGGTTACCTGACGGCGGTGTTCCTGGTGCTGTCACCACTGCAGGCGCTTCTGTTCATCGTCGTGCACCAAGGGCTGATGGGCGTCTACCTCGGCTGCTCGTTCGCCCCCAACCACAAGGGCATGCCGATCCTCACCAAGGAACAAGAGCTCGACCACCTGCGCAAACAGGTGCTGACCTCACGCAACATCTCCGGCGGCCGCTGGGTGGACGGGTTGCTCGGCGGCCTCAACTACCAGATCGAGCACCACCTGTTCCCGCACATGCCCCGGCCCAACCTGCGCCGCGCCCAGCCCATCGTGGAGGCCTTCTGCGCACGGCACGGCATCCCGTACAGCAAAGCCACCCTGCGCAACTCCTACGCACAGGTCCTGCGCCACCTGCACGACGCAGGTGCGCCCCTCCGCAACCGGACTGCCTGACAGGCGAACGCCGATCCCCGCACCCCCAACCGTGAGTCCTATATAGATGAGCAGTGGACGCCGTTGCGCCGGGATCGGCCTGGTCATCCTCGGCGTCCCGCTCGCAATCCCCCCGACCGCCCGGTCCTCCCCCGGTGCGGTCGTCCCCATCATCGCCGGAGTCCAGCACGTGAAAGCCCACGTGCCCACCGCCGTGCACCTAGTGTGGAGAGACCAGTCGCGGCCGAACCAGGTACTTGCCGCAACCTCCCCATTGCCTGGCGCCGAAGCCGTCGTGTGCTGGTCATAGCTGCCCAGCACACGACGTAGGCAACCCATCAGCTTCGAAAAGGAACGCCCAAAAGGCCGCTGGTCAAAAACCAGAGTAACCACGCTGGATCAGAAGGAGCTGGCACCGTGGGGGGTCTGGGGGGCTCGGCCCCCCAATAAAAAGACGGACGACCCGGCGAAAGTGCGAAGCACTGAGCAGGGTCGTCCAGAGTCCGTGGAGCTGAGGGGAATCGAACCCCTGACCTTCTCGATGCGAACTATCAGCAGGAAGGTCATTCACGGTGTTTGCCAAGGTCAGAGGGTCGACGTTGGTCGGTCGTGGTCGCTGAAGGTCGGGGGGGTTGCTGTACTTTGCTGCTGTACAGCAGGTGTCTCACGCACCCCTTCCTAACCGCAGCGAGCTTGCGTCAGGCCTGGCCGCGTCGCAGAAGCTCCAAGATGGCGTCCAACTTCGTCCCGTGGTCCGCGAGCGTCGCCACGACCTCCGACTGGGTAGCCGCGATCTCGTTCAACCGGTTGCCCTGCCGCTTCTGCGTAGCCTCGATCGTTGCCAACATCTCGTAGATCGACTGCACATCGTTGTCGAGCTGCCGCACCTTGCGTTCGACTTCAGTCGGGGTAGCCATGACCGCGAAGCCTAGTCGCCGACATGAGCACTGCCCACCCACCAGCACGCCACCACCGCCTCGACGGCCCCGGCGAGCGACGCGACCTCGTCGACAGCCACACCGGCTCGGCCACACCGCGCGGCCTCGACGGCCACCGGCCCAGACCACCACCACCTCGACGACCCCGGGCAGTGTCCGTCAGAACCCTCAACACCCTCAACATGCCTGGTCACAGCGTTGAGGGTCGCCCTCTCAACCCTCAACACACCCTCACCGCGTCCAACCCCGTTGAGGACGCGACACCCGTCTGTTGAGGGTCAAAACCCGTACCCTCAACGCCTTGACCTGCAATGTTGAGGGTGTTGAGGGTGTTAAGGGTCTACGGAGACAGCCACACCGGCTCGGCCACGACCGCCGTGGAGCACGAGTTCGTCGAGAAGCCCGACGAACAACCACAGCCTCGATTAGCCGGGACGTCATACGCGCGGCTGGACTCGTCGGCAGAGACGTGAGCTGATCGAGCGGCGCACGGTCATCATTCTCGCGCGGAACTGGCGTACGCGAGATCGTGTAAGGCTGGCCATGTGGGTGTGTCTCCTCTCGATGGGTACACACCCGAAACCTCTCCCTGATCTTGACCTTTGACGAGGTTTCACCCGAAAGCGGTGCCACTCGGCGAGCAACTGCGGCTTCGGCCGGTGTGGCAGTCGCAGACAGAGACCCTGCCCGCCAGGCCCGCCGTGGCCGCGCGGTGACACCCAAGCCTGGGCAGTGTCCGTCAGAACCCTCAACACCCTCAACACCCTCAACATGCCTGGTCAGACCCGTTGAGGGTCGCCCAACCAACCCTCAACGCACCCTCACCGCGTCCAGCCCGGTCGTGGACGCGGGCACCTGCTGTTGAGGGTCAAAACCCCAACCCTCAACGCCCTGACCTGCAATGTTGAGGGTGTTGAGGGTGTTAAGGGTCTACAGAGACAGCCACCTGGCGAGCGAGCCGCGACGCCTCAGTACCGAGTCAGGCCGTAGGACGCGCTCAGGCGTAGCCAGAACTCGGCAGCGTGCCGCGCCGCCTCGGGTTCACGCACGCCGATTTCTTGCTGTCGCGCAGGTCGCCCCTGAACCTGCCGCTCGGTGTACAGCAGCCAAGGCTTCAGCCCGCTCGGCGTGCTTACGAGCAGCCAGACCTCGCCGCCGTACGACGCGCGAAACTGGTCCTTGGCCAGGATTGTCCAGGTCATGCCGCACCTCTCAGCACACAGCCGCCGGTCCCACAGGCTGAGCGTACGGCAAAGTGTGGCAAATGTGGCATTCGCTGGATCAGTGGTGTACGTGGCGATTGTCGCAGGTCAGCGCAATCTGTGGCGTTTGTATGTGATCGTGGCGCTGTGCCGCCCAAGCTCGTCTCGACTGGAGTTGCCGCGCGAGAGCTCGGCGTTGACCGAGGCACGTTGCATCGCTGGTGGCAGGAAGGCCTTGTAGAGCCAATCTTCGTCACTGCTGGCGGTCACGCCCGCTGGGATGTCGAAGATCTCAAACGTCAGCTACGCGAGAAGCGCAAGACCGACGACGCACCCTAAGAGGCTCAACTTTCTCCCGACAACGTGCGGAAGTACATTCCGTTTGCCTGCTTAATTTCCAAGGCATGCCGTTCGAGCATCCTCGCCGCTTGGTCGAGAGCCACATTCCAAGCGTCATCAGAGATAGGTGGATTCTCAAGCTTCATGCTCGCAACCAAGTTGGATGCTTCCAACCACAGGGCGGCCGTTCCATCAGGATCGTAGCTCGACACGTTCATAGCGCTTCCCTTCCCAGTTAGGCGCGTCGGACGTTGCATCAGTGTGCCAGAACCTCGCGTTCTTCCGGGGACCGAAAGATCCGGAGCGGTAACCTCGGCCACCTTCTGAAAACCGTGGCGTTCGTAATACTGATGCAGGCGCGGGTTTCGGCGATGCACGTCAATTCTGAGCCACAGCTTTCCCCATCGCGCTACCTCATCGGCGGCCCAATCAAGTATTACTCCGCCCAGATCTTGTCCTGCGGCATGACGCAATACGGCGATTCGGAATATATATCCACCAGATTCTGGCCCGTCTGGCCAGCCGTGCGCAAACTGCGGGTCAGCCGCCTTCGACAAGGTGAAGGTCGCTACTGGGCCCGACGCCTCACCTAGTCTCACCAAGTATGTCAGGCCGTGCTCAATGTACGACCGGATCCGTTGCGTTCTCCATGTGGCATCTTGCGAAAACGATGAAGGCCATTGCTCAATTCCGCGTTCTTGCAGCCACTTCGCAGCGTCATCAAGGATGTCGAGTACGGTATCGAGGTCCTCGGGAAGCGCCCGAGATATAGAAACATTAGAGGTCATGCCGACTTCACCTCTGCCTCAGGCTGCGCCACTGGAAGCTCGTAGCGAACGTATTGCTTATCACCGGCGAAGACACTCGCCAAGACCCGGATTCGACGACCGTGCTCATCGATTCCGATCCGCGCGTGCTCACCAACCGGCGTTCCGGTAGGTAGTGCGAGTAGTGACCGTTCATCATCCGCTGGCATTCTCGATCGAATTTCGTCCACAAACTTCACCTGACGGATACCAATCGACCGGATTATGCCACCCGGCATGGTTATATCGCGTTCTTCGAGCAGTGGCGCAATACCGTCTACCTTCCGGTGCGCGACATCCTCCGGGAACCATGAATCCGCGAGCATGACCGGAATCCACTCGACCCCTGGAGGCTTGCGCACCATACGCACTCGACGCCTTCGCACCAGCCGCGTTCCCGGTTCAACAGCGAGCCACCGAGCTACCTGCTGAGGGGCCGAACGGGTAGTGACGGTCACTACTTGCCTTCCCTCCCAGCCTTGTTCCTCTACATTGCTTAGCCACTGATCTACTCCCCTGACCTCGTCATCTTTGTAGGCGCCGACCTCAAATTTGCTCGCGTCAAAGTGGATCTCAAGCGGTCTCCGTACCGTACGGCCGACGCTTCCAGCTCCGGCGTAAACTAGCCCAGCTTGCTCCAATCGAGTGAGAGCGGTCCGAATCGTCGCCCTTGAGAAGCCGAAGCGCTCGACCAGTTCTCGTTCTGGCGGCAGCTGCTCACCTGGGGCGTATTTCCCCTCCTCAATGAGGGTGTGCAGTTCGTTGTAGACGACTTGCCATCGTGCTCGACCGTCCACGTCTAAGCCTCTCACTTGGGACAGCGGTTGCGTCCGCTTGGTTCGCTTGGATCGTACCAAGGGGTTGCGCATCTCGATGCGTGGTGAGTATGGTCCGTACCAAGCTAACCAAGCGTACCAAGCGGTCCATCTCACGGAAGGTAGCAAGTGGAAAAGCAAGGGGATGACTCAGTGGATGACGCCGCGTTTTCGCAGTTCAGCCCGGACGGGCTGACCGCTGCGGACGTTGACGTGATGCTCGCCGAGGTCGCAGACGTGTTGGCAGAGATGCCGTCCGCAACGTCGGCATTGGTGGACGGTTCGGCGCGTGAGCAGCGCGACCGTCGTGTGGTTCAGCGCAGGTTGAGCGGCGTCGTCCGCACCCTGCGGGTTCAGGATGTCGTGGCCGTTCCGACAGGGACGGAGGCCGCGTGATGACCCGGACGTTCGGTTCCGTGGATCACCCTGGTGTGTCGGTGCCGGAATCGGCGCGTTCGTGGTCGGTGCCGTTCGAGGGTTACCAGCCGGTGGACATCACCCCGCCCGAGCTGCGACCGGACGGGTTGGCGCGGTCGGTTGCCGAAGGGTGGGCCGAGCCGTACGCCACCCCGGCCGAGGTCACAGACTGGGCGCAGCGGCAGGCGGAGGCGTTGTTGCCGTTCGAGTTGGACCACGAGGGGTGGCCGCTCAACCCAATCGGTCGTACTGGTCGGTGTGGCCGCAACTTGGGTAAGTGGGGGGAGAATGCCGCCGCTGACCCGATCGTCATCGCCGGGACGGGGAGTAGCAGGCGGGTTCTGCTGATTCAGCGTCGTGACTGTGGTGACTGGGCCATTCCGGGCGGGATGGTCGACCCGGGTGAGACCGCCCCGGCCGCGTTGGTGCGTGAGCTGCGCGAGGAAACCAGCGTCGACCTCACCGAGGTCATCCCTTCGGTGTTGACCCGCACGTATGTCGCGGACTGGCGCGCGACCGATCACGCGTGGGTGTGTTCGACCGTGGCGCTTTACACGCTGTCCGAGCAGGTCACCGCGATCGCAGGTGACGATGCAGATGCGGTGCGCTGGTGGCCTTTCTCCGACGTGCCCCAGCTCGCCGCCGCTGTCGCCGCTGGTGGCGGACGCCTCTACAGCGCGCACGGGCCGCTGCTGGCGTTGGCCCTGGGCCGCGTGGACGGGGTGGCGTGATGGCGGGCAAGTCGTTCCCGTGGGTGCCCGTGGCGTCTGTGCCGTGGTCGGACGGCCCGACCTTCACGCGGGGTACGTACAACGGGTTGCCGTTGTTGTCCTACAACTGCGCGCCGCGTGACAAGCTCGCGACGTTCCGCCAGTTGCGGGCGATGGGGTTGCGGCCAGGCGGAAACGACCCGGTCGCGGTGCTGTACGTGCGGCACAACGCGTCCAAAAAAGTCAGTTTCGCGTCGTTGTACTTGATCGCGGACGCCGCCCCGGTCCGACCGATGACCCCGGCGAAGTGGACCGCGTTGGCCAAGGCCAACCTTGCCCGCCGAATCTGCCGCACCTGCGGCAAAGACCCGCTGTATGTCCTACCCTCCAGCACCCGCCAGTGCTGGACCTGTTGGGCCGCAACAGAAAGCGAGGCAGCGTGATGTCCAACGCCAGATTCTACGAGACCGACCCGAACCAGCGGATCGTGAACGCGCTCGACGACCCGGACGGCAAAGGGGGGCCTTTCACGAAGGAGCAGCAGCAGGAGAAGACCGAACGCTTCATCAACGACCGCACCGCTGGCAGGTACTGATGGCCTGGGAACTGAGCTACGGCTGGGAATGCCACGTGTGCGGCGTCACGTCGTTCATCACCTTCACCGACATCGACATCGCGGTGTCCAGTGTGGTCCAGCACGCCGACGAGCGGCATGACGGATTGCTCACCGACATCGACATTGTCGAGGTCTCCACCGAGATCGCGGAGGACGACGAGAACTACTGGGACAACGACGACGAGGGGGATTGGCTGTGATCAGCTACAAGAACCTGTACCAGCAGCGGGCCGACACGTTCGCGGAGACCGCGCAGAACGCGCCCACTGAGCACGAACGACGGACAGCGCAAGCACAGGCGGACGAGTGGGCGCAGATCGCGGCCCAGTCCAAGTCCACCACTACTCCCACCACCGACTGAGTCCGGGAGGACAGTCATGGCCAACTGCACCCACCCCTCGACCACTAGCACGAACGTGGGCACCGCGACGCTGGTCGTCTGCGACACCTGCGATGTCGTCGTCTGTGGCATCGCCAACTAAGTCAGGAAAGGACAGTCATGAAGCACCTCGAAGTCAAGCGGAACTGGTGGACCAACCGTGGCACCACCGCGTGCGGCATCACCTACGACACCCGTAAATCCGGTCAGGGCGGGTGGTTCGAGTCCAAGTGCCCGGTCTGCGAGCAGGTCCGCCAGCAGTCGCGCCGCTAGCTGTGCCCCGGACCGGCGACCTGTGTCCCGCCAAGAACCCTGTTCGCCGGTCCGGGCACTGCCACCCCACCGATCACCAGACCGAAAGGGCACCACCAGTGTCTACCCAGCACCCCCACGACGACCACCCGGTGCCCGCCGCCGTGGTCGCTCTCTACGACGACATCCCCTCCGGCGCCGCCCCGGCCACCGAGCGCGTCGCGTGGTTGGACAGGAAGGCCGCCGTGTTCGACCGGTTGGCCACCTGCACCGACGCGCGGTTCACCGACTCCGATCGTGCCTACTCCGCCGCGCGGGCCGTGGAAGCCCGGCACGCCGCGCACATCATCCGCGAACAGGAGGCCCAGCGATGACCGCCATCCCCACGCCCGTGCTGCTGGTCGGCCTGGCCCTGGCGACGCTGGCCGTGGTCGCACTGTGGAAACTGCTGCTGGTCGGCGGCGGCATCCTCGCCGCGCAGTGGCTGATGGTCACTGCCGCTGAGGACAACCCCGCGCTGGTGGTCGCCACGCTTGCGGTGCCCGCGCTCGTGGTCGCCGCCGTCATCACCCACCGCATGCCCCACCGGATCTCCCACCGTGCCGCACCCGGTCTGGGTGCCCGCGCCTACCGCCCTGTCGCTGTTGAGGAGGCCACCCGATGACCAGCGCCTACCCCACCCCGGTCGACAAGCTCACCGAGCAGATCCGCGCACTGGCCTCCGAGCAGGGCGTGTGGCCCTCGCTGCGACAGATCAAGATGCGGTGCAACGTCGGCCACCCCAAGGCCGTGGACGCGTTGGCCGCGCTGCGCGCCACCGGTTTCGACCCGGCCAACCCCGACCGGCAGACCACCCCGGACCAGACACAGGACAGTCAGACACAGGACAGTGAGACCGCGCCCGTGCCGGTGGCCGAACGACGCTTGCACGCTGTACCACCCGCCCACGACCCGGCCGAGCAGGAGAACCAGGCCGACGACCACGAGCCGGTTGCCAACACAGCCACGAACTCCTCCGCGACCGTCGATACGCAGCCGGTGACTGTGCCGCCTGAGCCGGTTCCCGCGAGGGCGGAGTCCGTGACCGTGGCATCCCCGGTGGCCGACGTCGCCGACCCGGTCAGCACGGTCGCAGAACCACCCGTGCCCGCGTCGACCCGCATGGCGAGCCGGTGGCGCAACCTGCCGGTGTACCTGATCGCTCTGGGCGCGTTCGTCGCCATCTGGGGCGGTTGGGTAGGGCTGGGTCAGCTCACCGGGTTCGGCCCGGTGAACCTGCTGCCCGGCATCGGTGACGGCTGGACCATCAACACCGCGATCACCCTGCCGCTGGGCATGGAGGCGTACGCCGCGTACGCGATGCGGGTGTGGTTCGACAAGTCCATGCCCGCGCGGGCACGCCGGTTTGCGATGTGGTCTACCTGCGGTGCGCTGCTGCTGGGCATGAGCGGGCAGGTCGCCTACCACCTGATGCAGGCCGCTGGCGTGGTGGCCGCCCCGTGGCAGATCACCACGTTCGTGTCCTGCTTGCCCGTGTTGGTGCTCGGTGGCGCGGCGGCCCTGGTTCACCTGTCCCACGACACATCTGAGGTGCAGCGATGAGCATCGACCACACCACCGACACGACCAGCACCCAGATCACCGAGGACCAGATGACCACCGAGCAGATCACCGAGCCGAGCAACGTCCGTGAGCTGCGAGCAGGCACGACACCAGTGGACGCCGCGGCTGCTGAGCTGCGCGACGTAGAACGGCAGGACCAGCACCCGGACGCCGTCGACAACACCGACAACACCGACAACGACGCGGACGACGACGGTGACGCGGGTGAGCCTGCTGAGGTGACGCTGGTCGACCAGCCCGGAGGCGACTCCGTCAGTTGGATACGGCGGTTGCAGGAAGCCAAGCGGGAACCGATCCTTCCCGCCTACCTGCGGTCCTGGGAGGAGGCCACGGCGACCGCGAGATGGGTCGCGGGCCACTACGTCCACGCAGCCGGGTACCACGCGCTGCGCTCGCCGCTGTACGGGCTGCGCCTGGCGGTGCGTGCTCCGCGCGGTGCGCTGCTGCTGGCCGCCGCGACCGGCCGGTGGGTCACCGACGCCGAGGGGCGGCAGTTGCGGCGCGAGGCGGTCAAGGTCAACGACACGGCGGCCTACATGCGTCTCTCGGCCCAACGCGATGCGCGGGTGCGGTTTCGCGCGCTGGTGCTGGCTTTGTGCCTAGCGGTCGGGGTGCCCGCGCTGATCCTGCTGCCCGGCGCGGTGGCGAGCTGGGTGACGTGGGCGTGCACCGCGCTCGCGCTGGCCCTGCTGGGCAGGCTCGGCACGCCCGCCGACAAACCGGTGGTCTCGCCTGCCGTGGTCGCTAGCCGGTTCAGCAAGCTCACCAGCGACGCGGTCACCCAGGCGTTGGCATCCCTGGGGATCTCTGCGATCAACCAGGCCCTCAAGGCCGACGCGCGAGCGATCGGGTTCGTGCACCCCATCCACCCCGAAGGCCCTGGCTGGCGCGCGGAGATTGACCTGCCCGGTGGCGCTACCGCCGAGGACGTCATCAAGAACCGCGCGAAACTCGCGTCCGCGCTTGGTCGGCCGTTGGGCTCGGTGTGGCCGGAAGGCCGCGCGGACATCAGCCCGGCCCGACTGGTGTTGTGGGTCGGCTACGAGGACATGAGCCAGGCCAAGCAACCCGCGTGGCCGCTGCGCAAGGGTGAGGCGATTGACCTGTTCGACCCGCAGCCGTTCGGCACCGACGTGCGCGGCAACTGGGTGTCGTTCGTGCTGATGTTCGTCTCCGGTGTCATCGGCGCGGTTCCGCGTATGGGCAAGACGTTCGCGTTGCGAGAGCTGCTGCTCATCGCCGCGCTGGACCCGCGCACCGAACTGCATGCCTACGACCTGAAGGGCACCGGTGACTTTTCGCCCTTGCAGCCCGTGTCACACCGCTACCGCGCGGGGGACGAGGACGACGACATCGTCTACGCGTTGACAGCGTTGCGGGAGTTGCAGAAGGAGCTGCGCCGCCGCGCCAAGGTGATCCGCGAGCTGCCGCGTGAACTCTGCCCGGACAGTCAGCTCACTACCGAACTGGCCTCCAAGAAGTCCTTGGGGCTGCACCCGATCGTCGTCGGCGCCGACGAGGTGCAGATCTGGTTCGAGCACAAAGAACACGGCGCCGAGATCGAGGAAATCGTTACCGACCTGGTCAAGCGTGGCCCGGCGACCGGCATCGTGACCCTGCTGGCCACTCAGCGCCCGGACTCGAAGTCCATTCCCACCCAGATCAGCGACAACGCCATCCTGCGGTACTGCCTCAAGGTCGCCGGGCAGGTCCCGAATGACATGGTGCTGGGTACATCCAGCTACCAGAACGGCGAGCGCGCCACACAGTTCAACTTCAAGCGCGACAAGGGTGTTGGCCTGCTCAAGGGCGTCGTGGACGAGACGACCACGGTCCGGACGGTCAAGCTCAACGGCCCCGACTCCGAGGCGCTGGTGGCCCGCGCCCGCGCCCACCGGCTGGCAGCAGGCCGGATCACCGGGTACGCCGCTGGCCTGGACGCCACAGTGGACGACACCACGACGGCCGCCAACACGCTGCTGCAAGACCTGCTGACCGTGTTCGGCGACACCGATAAGCGTTGGTCAGAGTCCTTGGTGGACGCGTTGGCCGAGGTCAAGCCCGACCAGTACGGCCCATGGGGCGAACTGGCCAACGGCAGTGCCAAAGCAACCCAGCTCTCCGCCGCGCTTAAGCCGTTCGGCATCAGCACCAAGCAGGTGTGGGGCACCGACCCGGCCACCGGCAAGGGTGCTAACCGGATGGGTGTCGAACGCGTCCACATCGCCGCCGCGCTCACCGAGCGTGACAAGAAGTCGAAGCGGGCCTAGCCCGCGATGGGTCTAGGTCTAGACCCGGCCCCCCTCTAGACCTAGACCCCTCACTAGACACCCGCATATCGCCTGATCAGCGCTCTAGCGACTAGAGGGCGTGGTCTCGCGTACCCAAAACAGCCCCAGAAGGGCATTTCCATGACCCCCACGGCCGCGTACCGGCTCACCGCGCTCGCCGCTCTCATTGTCGCTCTCAGTGACACCGTGCCCGCGTGGCGCGGCTACGCCTGGATCTTCCTCGCCGCCTCCGCGCTGCTCTACGTCGTGTCCTGCTGGGCCTTCCCCTACCGCGACTGCCGCGCGTGCGATGGGTTGGGGCGCTTCCGTCGCCGTCGTCTGGGCGGCTTCCGTCGCTGTCCACGCTGCGACGACACCGGCCTCCAACTCCGCGCCGGACGCAGAGTCTTCAACTCGCTGAGTCGTCACCGCTCCCGCACGCGACGTTCTGAAGGGACCTCATCGTGATCCCCGCAACCGACCTGGAAGCCGTCACGGTCGGCCTGCTGATGCAGTTGCCCGTCGACACCGCCCGGCTTCACCTCGCCCGGCTCGAACCCGGCGACTTCACCGACTGGCGCGCCGCGACCACCGTGACCCTGCTGGCCGACATGCTCACCGCTGGACTGTCCAGCGTGGACCCTGCCGCAGTACTTGGCTACGCCTTGCGCACCGGCGCCGTGGCTGGTGAGCACAAGCTCAAGCGGGTCGCCGAGTGGATCGCCGATGCTCACCGCACGGCACCGTTCGTCCCCGCCACCCTGGACTTCCACATTGACCTGCTGCTGGAAGCCACCTACCGCAGGCACGTCGTCCAGTACGCCACCCGGTTGTCACAGGCCGAGAAAAACGGAGCGTTGGACCTGCTCGACGGCCAGATCACCACCGGCTACGCCCGGCTCAAGACCTACCGCGACCGATTCACCACCCACCCCGCGCGTCTGCACGCGGTGACCGACCACACCGGACAAGGTGCGGCATGAACACCCCCGACCGGCTCGACTTCGCTTGGGACACACCAGAAAGTGACCTGGTCGCCTTGCGCGGCGGCCCGCGTGACCTGCGCTGGTACACCTACCCCGATTGGCTCGCCGCCCGGCTGTCCAGCCGCCGTATGCGCTGCGACCTCGCCCGACCGGACGGCGCGTGCCGCTGCTACGCACCCACCACCACATGGATTGGCCGCACCGACAAGCCGGACTCCGAGGCAACTACAGCGATGCGGGCCCGCGTCTGGCACTACATCCCACCCACCCAATGGGCCCACTGGGGTCGCGAATACCTCACACCCGACGAACGCACCGACCACACCGGACACACCAGTGTGACGGAGGTAGCGGCATGACCACCGAACTGCAGTTCGCCGAAACACTCGACCCACGCGGCCACCCGGCCTACCTCAACGGCGGACCACGCGACCGCCAATGGTGGCCCTACGGCCGCTGGCTCGCCGCCCGCGCGGAAAGCCGCCACGACGGCTACCCCCTGGACCACGCATGGGGCTCAAGCCGCTGCTACCTGCCCACCGACCAGTTCACCGTCAACACCGACCCGCGCTACGTCCTGCGCGTCGGCAAAGCCCGCGTCTGGCAGTACATCCCACCCACCCAATGGGCCCAGTGGGGCCGCGAATACCGCACATCCGAAGAACCCGCCTACGAGGAGCACCGGCCATGACAAGGCATCGCCTGCTGGACCTGTTCTGCGGAGCCGGTGGCGCATCGGCGGGCTACCACGCCGCGGGGTTCGACGTGACCGGAGTGGACATCGAACCCCAGCCGGACTACCCGTTCCCGTTCGTCCAGGCCGACGCGCTGACCGTGGACCTGCACGGCTTCGATGTGGTGGTCGCATCGCCGCCCTGTAAGCGCTACAGCACCGTCACGCCATCCGAACGGCACTGCCCTTGCGGCCGACCACTACCGCCCCGGCGCGTTACCGGCCGCTGGCCGCGCTACTGCTCCCACGCCTGCCGCCAGGCCGCGTATCGAACCAGGAAGGCCCTGTCATGACCGCCGCACTTCGCATTGTGGAGACCACACCCGTGCCAGGACACGAGATTCTCGATCAGGTCCGTGACTTCGTCGCCCGGTTCTCCGTGTTCCCCTCCGAGCACTGCGCGCCGATGCTCGCCCTCTGGTACGCCCACACCTGGGTAGCCGACGCGTTCTACATCACGCCCCGCCTCATTCTGTCGTCCGCCGAACCCGGCTCCGGCAAAACCCGCGTGCTGGAAATCGCGCAACACCTCACCAACCAGCCCGAAATGACCGCAGGAGGATCCGCCTCCGCTCTGGTTCGGATGGTCGCGGCAGGACCGATCAGCATCCTGATGGACGAAGTGGACGCCGTGTTCGGTCCTGGTGGCGCGGGCAATGAAGACGTGCGCCAAATGTTGAACCTGGGCTACAAGCGATCCGCGACCGTTCCGAAAACCAAAGGAGATCCGGCAAGCGGGTTCACCGTCGAACGCCTGCCCATATTTGCCCCCGTCGCGCTCGCCGGACTCGCCGGACGCATGCCCGACACCATCACCACCCGCGCTATCACCATTCACTTGCGTCGCCGACGCCACGACGAACACGTGGAGTCCTACCGGGAATCCCGAGCCACCCGTCAAGCCACCCCCATCCGCGAAGCACTCAGCGCGTGGATGACCAGCATCGGTGACAACCTCGTAGAAGCCGAACCCGACATGCCCGACGGGGTAGAAGACCGCCCAGCCGAAATCTGGGAACCACTGCTGGCCATCGCCGACCAGGCAGGCGGACACTGGCCGGAAACCGCACGCAAGGCGTGCACCTACTTCGTGCTCAACCAGAAAACCGCGCCATCACTCGGCGTCCGCCTGCTCGCCGACCTGCGGGCACTGTTCACCGAACGCGACACCGACCGGCTACACACCGCCGACATCATCACCCATCTGCGCTCCATCGACGACGCCCCATGGACGGACCTCAACGGAAAACCACTCGACGCACTGCGACTGTCCAAAGAACTCAGCCCATACCAAGTGGCGCCACTCTCGTTGCGCATCAACGGAAAAAGCGCGAAAGGCTACACCATCCACCCCACCACCGACCCCGTCGAACAGGTCGGCCTGACCGACGCATGGGCGCGATACCTGCCCGCCCCGAAAAACGGAGGTGCACTTTGAGCCACCCGATTCAGCCCAAATGGCACACAGTTGCCGAAGTAGCGCAGATGCTGGGATACGGGCTCTCGAAGACCAAACAGCTCGTTGCTACCGGCCAGATCAGGTCCATTAAGGACGGCGGGAACCGTCGGATCTTGCCCGCCTGGGTTGACGACTACATCAACCGACTTGTGGAGGAGGTGGCCTGATATGACAGGCAAAGGACGCGCCAACGGCGAGGGGTCTATTTACCCGTTCCGCAACGGGTTCGCTGCCTACGTGTGGGTCACCACCCCAACCGGCGACAAGAAACGCAAGTATGTCTACGGTCCGACGCGCGAAGCGGTCCATGACAAGTGGCTCAAGCTGCACCAGGCGGCCAAGACCGGCCCAGTGGCGACGTCGGTTCCACGTCTACGTGAGTTCCTGAACTACTGGCTTACGGAGGTGATCGAGCCGAACCGCGCGCCACTGACGTACGTCAATTACGAGCTGTTCGTCCGGCTCTACATCGAGCCCGCTTTGGGCGGTCAGCGTCTGGACAAGCTCGGTGTGCGCGACGTTCAGAAGTGGATTAACGCCATTCCCGGCATCTGCCAGTGCTGTGTACAAGGCAAGGACGCGCGCCGGGACGAGAAGCGCCGCCGTTGCTGCGCCTTGAGCGCTCGCCTGTGCTGCAAAGACGCGCCATCGTCCCGGACCGTCTCCGACATTCGCGCGTGTCTACGCGCGGCGCTAAACCACGCGATCCGGGAGGAACTGATCGGGCGGAACGTCGCGGAACTGGTGACGCTTCCGACTGTCCGCAAGCGCAAGCGGACGGCATGGACGAGCGAGGAAGCCCGGAGGTTCTTGGAGTCGGCCCGAGACGCCCGTGACGCGATGTACGCCGGATACGTGCTCGCCGTCGTCCTGGGCCTGCGCAAGGGCGAGATATTGGGGCTCACATGGGACGCGCTCGACTTCGCCAACGGTGAGCTGATGGTCGGCCACCAGCTCCAAAGGGCCAGGCGGAAGCTGCTACACCGCGAGACGAAGACCGCCGCGTCGGACGACACCATGCCGCTGCCGTCCATCGTGGTCACGGCCCTGGAGAAGCGGCGGCGCGACCAGCTCGCCGACCGGAAAGAGGCTGATGTGGCCTGGCACCCAACCGACCTGGTGTTCACCACCAAGTACGGGCAGCCGATCGACCCCCGGAACTTCAACCGGTCCTGGGATAACCGCGTCGCACGCTCCGGCGTCCGGAAGATCACCGTTCACGACGGCCGTCGTTCCTGCGGGACACTGCTGGTCGACCTGGACGTGCACCCGAGGGTGATCATGCGCATCCTTCGGCACGCCCAGTTCTCGATGACCATGGAGATCTACTCACAGGCGTCCTCAAAGAAGACGCGGGACGCGCTCAAGCGCCTGGGTGAGAGCCTGGACGAGTAGCGCCACTGCTGTACTTTACTGCTATCAAGGCACGAAAAAGGGCCGTTCACGCTACTGTGGACGGCCCTTGACCTGCGGTGGAGCTGAGGGGAATCGAACCCCTGACCTTCTCGATGCGAACGAGACGCGCTACCAACTGCGCTACAGCCCCTTGGTGCTCCGCAAGCTTATCAGGCCCTTCGGAGCGGTTTTCACTCCCCCACCGCTCGGCGGTATCGCAGGCTGTCGGGGTCTTCGAGCTCGTCGAACGCCGGGTCCTCGTCGTCGATGTCGACGACGACCGCGTGGGGGTGGGTGATCCGTGGCGGCTGGATCGTCTTGGCGACGGGGGCTGGTTCCGGGCGCTCGGTGGGCTCTTCGGCATAGGTCTCGTCGTCGTGGTCTTCCGCGTGCTCTTCCCGGTAGTCCTCGTAGGCGGCTCGCCTTGCTTGGGCTATGCGGGCTGTTCTGCGTTGGCGGATTTCCTCTTCGATGCGTACTTGCCTTCGGAGGTATGTCAGGTAGCCGACGAGTGCTATGTCCACCGCGCCGTGTAGCCACCAGGCCTGGGCGTACATCACCGCGCCCACTACTGCGCTGCCTACGGCGAGTAGCAGCATGGCCACTACGACGCGTTGGCGGAATGCGTACTTCGCTCGTGCTGTCCGCGCGGCTGCTTCCGGGTCGAACCCGCCGCGGCCTGGCCGGAAGGGGCGGGGGTGTGCCTGGTCCGCTCGAGAGGCGGCACTGTCCGTGGCCACGGGGTCACGATCGTCCGCTTCGTCCGCGGTGTCGAGGGCTTCGGGGTGTTCCGTAGCCGAATCCATATCGTCGGCGTGGGCGTCCGGGCCTTCTTCGGCTTCGTCGTCGTCGATGTCGTGGGAGTGGTGGACGTCGTCGAGCTCGGCGGTGTCGCGCATGTCGGCCTCCTCGGCACCGCCCTTCCGCACGACCCGCGCGGCGAGTGCGGAGTCCGCGGTCCTGGCGATCTCCTGGCGCTTGCGCACGATCATCGGGACGAGGACGACCAGCCACCCCAGGACAAGCGCCACCACTATCAGTGAGCTCGGCATGCCTCGTCACCTCCCCCGATCCGTTGCAATTCACCACGCTAGTCACAAGAGTCACAGGTGTGACGGAGGCGCGCCGTGCGCGATCTCCCGGCGCAAGGTCCTTTCAGGCGTTTTCGTGGGGCATACGCCTGAAGTGCGACAAGGAAATTCCCCCTATTGGGGGATGGCAGCACGGCCGTCCGCAACGAGCCGGTGGACCAGTCCATCTGGCACGTCCTCGGTGGTGAGCGCGAGGCAGAGATGGTCCCGCCAGTCACCGGCCACGTCGAGGTACCGCTTGAAGAGCCCTTCGTGGCGGAAGGAGAGTTTCTCCAGCACACGCAGGCTCGCGGTGTTCTCCGGCCGCACGGTTGCCTCTACGCGGTGCAGCCCGGCCAGCGTGAAGCAGTGGTCGACCACGAGCGCCACCGCCGCGGGCGCGACACCGCCGCCGATCACATGCGACGCGACCCAGTAGCCCACCCACGCCGAGCAGAGCGAGCCCCTGATCATGTTCCCGACGGTGACCTGCCCGGCGAACTGATCGTCCACCGTGATCACGAACGGCAGGCTCATCCCCCGCCTGGCCAGCGCACGCAGCGACGACCATTGCCCTGGCCAGGCCAAGGTGCTGTTGCGGTCGTCCCACGAGCCGGGAGCCGTCGGCTCCCAGCGTTCGAGGTGCTCCCGGTCGCGTAACCGGATCCGGCTCCACACCGAGGCGTCGAACAGCCGGGGGCCGCGGACCGCGACCACACCCGCCTTCACCCGCAGCGGCCCCAGTTTCGCGGGCCAGCCGGGATGCCGGCTCTGCGGGCCCGGCACGTCCACGCCCTCACCCGCGCTGGGCTAGGAAGCTGACTTGGACCTCGTCGCCGACGGCCACGTCGGTCGTCTCCTCATCCACGAGGATCAGGCAGTTGGCCTCGGCCAAGGACGCCAGCAGGTGCGCGCCGGACAGGCCGAGCGGCTGGACGAGGTACTGGCCGTTGGTCTCGTCGCGCAGCAGCTGGCCACGCAGGAAGCCGCGCCTGCCCTTGGTCGACGAGATCGGCGAGAGCAGCCGTGCCGTCACGATCCTGCGGCGCGGGTTGCGTTTGCCCTGCGCGGCCCGGATCAACGGACGGACCACGACCTCGAAGACGACGAGCGCGCTCATCGGGTTGGCAGGCAGCACGAACGTGGGCACCGCGTCCTGACCGAGCCTGCCGAACCCCTGGACCGAGCCGGGGTGCATGGCGACCCTGGTCATGTCCACGTCGCCCAGTTCGGCCAGCGCGGCGCGGATCTCGTCGCCCGTGGCCCCACCGACACCGCCTGCCAGCACCACGATCTCCGACAGCAGCAGGCGGGACTCGACGACCTCACGCACCTTGCGCTGGTCCGGGCTGACGATGCCGACCCTGGTGACCTCGGCGCCCGCGTCACGCGCCGCGGCGGCGAGCGCATACGAGTTCACGTCGTAGACCTGGCCTTGGCTCGGCGCGCGGTCGATGTCCACGAGCTCGTCGCCGATCGAGATGATCGACACCCGGGGACGCGGGTAGACGAGCACCTTGGCGCGGCCGACGGCGGCGAGCAGGCCGACCTGGGCCGACCCGATGGTGGCGCCCCGGCGGACGGCGACGTCCCCGGTCTGCACGTCCTCACCGGTGCGACGGACATACGCGGCCGACGGCACGGGCTGGTTGATGGTCACGCGCGCGGGGTGCTCGTCGGTGTAGCCGAGCGGCACGACCGCGTCGGCCAACGTGGGCAGCGGCGCGCCTGTGTCGACTCGGACGGCCTGGCCCGGCTGCAGCCTGCGGGGCTGCCTTGATCCGGCCGGGATCTCACCGACGACCGGGAGCACCACCGGCTCCCGGCCCGCCGACTGCACGTCGACGCTGCGCACCGCGTAGCCGTCCACCGCTGCCTGGTCGAAGCCAGGGAGGGCGTGTTCGGCGACGACCTCTTCGGCGCAGAGCAACCCCTGCGCCTCGGAAATCGCCACACGCACGGGCGCGGGCCGCACCGCGGCGGCCAGTGCCCTGGCGAGCTGCTCGTCGACTGACCTCATCCACCCGACCTCTGTGTTAGTCCTTGACCCGATCGCGCAACCACGCACGCAGACCGGGCCCATACTCAGGGTCATCGAGTGCGAAGTCCACGGCGGCACGCAGAAAACCGCCAGGATTGCCCAGGTCGTGACGTCCACCGCGGTGCACGACCACGTGCACGGGGTGCCCTTCGGAGATCAGCAACGCGATCGCGTCGGTCAACTGCAGCTCGCCGCCCGCGCCGGGCGTGATCCGCTTCAACGCGTCGAAGATCGCCCGGTCAAGCAGGTAACGACCGGCCGCGGCGAAGGTCGACGGAGCCTCGTCGGCCGGTGGCTTCTCGACCATGCCGCGCACGGTCTTGACGTCGGCGTCGGCGGTGTCCTCGACGTCGAAGACGCCGTAGGCGGAGATCTGCTCACGGGGGATGTCGAACGCGCACAGGACGCTGCCGCCGCGCTGAGCACGGACCTCCGCCATCCGCTTGAGCACGCCGGTGGGGAGCACCAGGTCGTCGGGCAGCAGCACGGCGACCGCGTCGTCGTCGCCGTCGAGGTTGGGTTCGGCGCACGCGACCGCGTGACCGAGGCCCAGCGCCTGCTCCTGGATCGCGGTCTCCACGTTCAGCAGTGCGGGCGCGCGCCGCACCTTCTCGAGCAGGGCGTCCTTGCCGCGGGCCGCAAGAGTCTGTTCGAGCTCCGGCTGGGGGCGGAAGTACTGGGCGACCGCGTCCTTGCCCGGCGAGGTGACGATCACCAACCGGGACGCGCCCGCCTCGGCGGCCTCGGCCGCGACGAGTTCGATCCCCGGCGTGTCGACCACCGGCAGCAGTTCCTTGGGCACGGCCTTGGTGGTGGGCAGGAAACGCGTGCCAAGCCCTGCGGCGGGCACGATTGCTGTCTTGAATGCGAGCGACGGGCTCATGGATTGTGAGCCTAACCTCATGCCGTGACTGCTGTTCCCACCACCAAGGACGAATGGCGCAAACGCTTGCTGGCCGACCGCCGCGCCGTGCCCGCCGAAGTCCGCGAAGCCGAGGCCACGGCACTGGCGGCCAGCGTCCGCGACCTGGTTCACGCAGGCCAGACGGTGTGTGCGTACGTGCCGATCGGTACCGAACCGGGCTCCCGTGACGTACTGGACGAACTGGTGAACGAAGGGGTCCGGGTGCTGCTGCCGGTCGTGACAGGCAGAAACCCGCTGGACTGGGCGGTCTACGACGGCACACTGCGGCCAGGGCCGCACAAGCTGCTGGAACCGCCGGGCGAACGCCTGGGACCAGCGGCGATCAGCGCGGCGACGGTGATCCTGGTCCCGGCACTGGCTGTGGACAGGGCGGGAGTGCGCCTGGGACGTGGCGCTGGTCACTATGACCGCTCGTTGGTATATGCGGCGAAGGGCGCCGCGTTGGTAGGTGTGGTCCGGGACCAGGAATTCTTGGAGCAACTGCCCGCTGACCGGCACGACGTGCGGATGACGGCGGTCCTGACGCCCGCCGGAGGCGTGGTCGAAGCCACAAAGGCTTAGCACTCTCCGTGCTAGACTGCCAGACGCGAGTATCGCGGTCCCCGAAGGAGAGAAAGCCCGTGCCGACCTACCAGTACGCGTGCACCGTGTGCGATCACCGGTTCGAGCAGGTCCAGGCCTTCACCGACCCTTCGCTGACCGTGTGCCCCGAGTGCTCGGGAAAGCTGCGGAAGCTGTACGGCTCCGTGGGCGTGGTGTTCAAGGGCAGCGGCTTCTACCGCACTGACAGCCGCTCCAACAGCACGAACGGCACCAACGGAAGCGCTGAGAAGAGCACGGCCAAGGCCGAGAGCTCGTCAGCGGCGGCGTCGACGTCCTCGTCCTCGTCGTCGAGCAGCACGAAGTCGGAGTCCTCCAGTTCAAGCTCGTCGAGCTCGAGTTCAGGTAGTGCGTCGGCGGCCAAGGCTTCCTGACAGCTGAAACTTCACTGATGCCCCGGGCCCGCTGAAGGCCTGGGGCATCAGTTGTTCGCGCCTGACCTTGGCGACCGGCTTCGTCGAGTCGCGTTGCCTCGATCGGGAGCCGTTCGACGGCTGTGTTGCGGCTCGTGCAGCACGGCGGGAATCGGCTCGACGGCTTGTGTGCGAACACAGAGCGGTGCTTCGGGGTTTGTCCCTTCCGTATGGCCTGGGCGCAGCCCAACCACACGTGTCCAGAGGTCCGCCAGCACGACCAGCCCCGGCGACAGCCACACGGACCTCTTGACGCGTGTGGTTGCCTCTGGCAGGCCGTACGGAAGGGACAAACCCCGCCCCTGACCCGGGACACCGCGCCACGACCCGGCACTGAAGCCCGTCCCGACCCTTTGCCTTTCGGTGGCTTGCCTCCCGGCGAGGGCTTCTTTCACCCCCGCGACCCTGGTGGTTCGGACATCTATGCCCCGCGCACGGTGATGGTCATGCCGCGGTGTTCTCCGGGTGAAAAGGAGGGCCCTCGCCGGGAGCAGACCTCTGGGCAGAAGGTCTTCGCGTCGTGTTCTTCCCGGCGCATGTTTTTATGACCTGGGGTTTCAGGGCGCGGGCGTCCCCTGCCCGTCGACCTGCCCCAGGGAACCACGGTCTATCAAGAGGATCGGTACCGCTGGCGCTGGCGCTGGTTGTCGTGGGCCGACCTCTGGACAGACCGTGGTTGGCTTCGCCCAGGCCGACGGGCAGGAGACACCCCCGAAGCACCACTCTGCGCTAGCGCGCGGCCCGTGTGGCTGAGTCTGCGCTGACGCGTACGCCACTTGCGGGCCTGGCCTGCGCTGGCGCGCGGCCGACCGGGCTCGGCTGCGCTGGACGGTAGGGCTGGTCTGCGCTCGTACGCACACTTTCTCGGGCTCTGGCCTGTGCTGACCGGGCTTGTGCGGTTGTCGACTTGCTCTGGCCGATTGGGACAGAGAAATCGCTGGGTTTCAGCGGCTATGCGCGCTGTCGGTGTGGGTGGCGGCCGTTGCGGCCACTCATTGCTTTAGTGCAGGTTTGGCGTTGTCTCTGCTGGGTTCGACGAGTGGCGTCGATGATGGTTCGGTTGGTGTTGGCGGATCCCCGGCGAGGCAGTTCGACGCGGTAGCCCGGCGGGGCGGCCCGACGACACAACCTCCACCGCGACTGCGACCGTGGGTGTGAGCGGGCTTGCCGGGCTGCCGACGCCCTCTGCCTTGTGTTGTTTGTCAAAGACCCCTGTCTGGTGCCTGGCCTGGGCGTGACTGCGGGGGCTGCTGCTGGGACCGCAGCAGGTCACGGATCTCCATGAGGACCTCGGTCTGGGTCGGCTCGGCCGGGCCTGGCTCCTCGCCGCGCTTGCGTCGCTCCTGGATCTTCTTCATCGGCAGGACCAGTACGAAGTAGACCACCGCCGCGATCAGGATGAAGTTGATGATCGCGGTGATCACCGCGGCGAAGTCCATGGTGGATTTCGCGTTGCCGTCGACGATCGTCCAGGACAGGCCGGTCACGTTCGAGCCGCCGATCGACGCGATCAACGGGTTCAGGATGCTGTTCACCACGGAGGTGACCACTGCCGTGAACGCGGTACCCATGACCACCGCGACCGCCAGTTCCAGCACGTTCCCGCGCATGATGAAGTCTTTGAAACCCTTCAGCACGGCACTACTCCTCACTCAGCCGAACAAAGACTCACCGGAGAGTAACGGTCACCTCCCTCGCCAGTGAGGCGGCCGCCACGCGTGGCGCGACATCCCGAGGTAGAGCCACCACGACCAGCCGTCCCTGGTCACGCTGACGGCTCGTGGACTGCTCTGCCGAGCGCACCATCACCACAATCGCGCCCGAAGCGAGGACGGCCTGGTCCGGCGCGACGATGTCCACACGTGCCCCGGGCATCAGCAGTTCGGCCACGCCCTCGTCGGCGAGACGGACCGGGACCGCAGTCGTATCCGGTGATCCCGTGGTCAGCCTGGTGTTCGCCGGGCCGAGCAGACGGGCGGACGTGATCGGTTCGCCTGCCGACGCGGCACCGGTCAGCACCTGCCCGGCTGCGGCGGACACGTCCGCCAGTGCTGCCTTGGGCACCACGGCAGGTGGCGCTCTGACGAGCTTCAAGTCCGATGCGGACAGCGTGGTGCCGGGCGCGAGGTCGCGGGCGGCGACCAGCATTTCGGCCTCCGCGTCCCGGTCGGGGAGCATCGTCAGGACCAGGGCGAGGGTGAGCAGGGCTGCCGCGGCGATCCGGCGGATGGCGACCGTGCGGACCCAGCCGCTGGTTGTCAGTGCTTGGCGTAGTCGGTTCATGCTTCCACGCTTCCTGGTTTCTCTTGGGGGCGACAGGGGTGGGTTTCGGGGCTGTGGACAGGTGGGTGGTTGTGGACAAGTCCGGTGGTTTTCGGTTGGACCGCTTGACGAGGGGGCTCTTGAGCGTCCGCTCAAAGCGTGGTTATCCTTCGTTTGAGCGGACGCTCAAACGGGGGGCCCAGCCGGAAGAGGGGACCGGCTGGACCCCCGCCGGAGCGCCGGGAGGAAGCGAGAGAATGAGGCGTGGCTGACACCCGGCGCAAGCTGATCGACGGAGCTATCGAAACCGTGCGCACAGCGGGCATCAGCGGTGTCTCGGCCCGGTCGATCGCAGGTGCCGCAGGCGTCAACCAGGCGCTTGTCTTCTACCACTTCGGAACCGTGCACGACCTGCTCGGCACGGCCTGCCTGGCGCACGCCGAGGCGCTGGTCGCGCGGTTCCAGCCGGAACTGGACAAGGTCGGCACCCTCAAGCAGCTCCTCGCGGTCGGCCGCGACCTGCACGCGAAGCAGTCCGAAGCCGGCAACGTGACCGTCCTCGCGCAGATGCTGGCCGGTTCGCGCAACGACGAGTCCCTCGCCGAGGCGACCAGGGCGGCGTTGCGGCTGTGGATCGACGCGATCGAGCGTGTACTGGCCCGCGTACTGGCGGAGTCGCCCGCGAAGGGCCTGGTCGACACGAAGGGGCTCGCCAAGGCGATCTCGGCGGCGTTCATCGGTCTCGAGCTCTACGAAGGCGTCGACCCGCAGGGAGCGACGCAGGCGCTGGACACGCTCGACCAACTGGCCGCCCTCGTCGAAGTCGTCGACGACCTCGGCCCGATCGCGCGCCGCGCGTTCCGGGCGAAGGTCAAGCGCGTAGCGGATCGGTAGCGAACGCCCGCACACCTTCGGCGAACCCGACTTCGGCCGCATAACCGAGGACGGCGCGTGCCCGCGCCGGACATGCCACCACGTGCCGCACATCGCCGGACCGCGCGCCGCCGACGATCCGCGGCGAAGGTCCGCCGTACGCGGCAGCGAGTTCGTAGGCCAGTTCACCGACGGTGTGCGGGACGCCCGAGCACACGTTCACTGGCACGAAGCCGGAAACGGGAGCTTCCAACGCCAACACGTTGGCCATGGCGACGTCTCGGACATGCACGAAGTCTCGGCGTTGCTTGCCGTCTTCCAACACGGTTGGTGCTTCGCCACGCTGCAACGCCGAACGGAACAGAGACGCGACGCCCGCGTATGGCGTGTCACGAGGCATCCGTGGCCCGTACACGTTGTGATACCGCAACGCCCATACGCCTCCGTCAGCCTGACGAGCCCACGCGGAGGCGAGGTGTTCCTGGGCGACCTTGGTGGCCGCGTACGTGCTGCGCGGGTCCAGTGGCGCGTCCTCGTCGATCAACTCCGACAGCAGTGAATCGCCGCAAACAGGGCAAGTGGGTTCATAGCGACTGGCTTCCAGGTCGGTGACCAGGCGCGGACCTGGCCGCACGGCCCCGTGGAACGCGCACGTGTACCGCCCTTCGCCGTATACGACCATCGACGAGGCGAGCACGAGCTTGCGGACCCCGGCCGTATGCATGGCGGCCAGCAGGACGGCCGTTCCATGGTCGTTGTTGCGCGCGTACAGCGGCGCGTCCGACGGGTCAAGGCCGTGGCCGACGACAGCGGCCTGGTGGCACACCGCGTCCACACCGCGCAACAACCGTGTCACCAGCTCGAGGTCCTGCACGTCACCGCGCACGACGCCGGACGTCCACTCAGGAACAACCGAGTGTGCCTGTGGCAAGAAGTTGTCCAGGACCACCACCTCGTGCCCGCGCTCAGTCAGCGAATCGGCGATATGGGACCCGATGAACCCGGCGCCGCCGGTAAGCAATACGCGCATGCGAGCAACGCTATGGCCGTTATCACCCCGGCACCGCCCTCGCGGGCCAGACGTCATAGAACGGTCAGATCTGGAAACGGATATGTTTAGGCCCATGGAACGCAGCGCGCAGCGGCTGGGCAGGGCTCTCATCGTCGTCGTCGACGACCGGATCGCGCACGGTGAGAACGAGGACTCACCGGGTCCACTGGTGACCGAACTGCTGGAAGAGGCCGGTTTCATCGTCGACGGGACGGTCGCGGTCGCCGGTGAGGTCGTCGACATCCGCAACGCGTTGAACACCGCCGTGATCGGTGGCGTCGACCTCGTCGTCACGGTCGGCGGCACGGGCCTGCTGCCGCGTGACGTCACACCGGACGCCACGCAGGGCGTGTTGGACAAGCGAATCCCCGGGATCGCCGAGGCGCTGCGCTCGTCGGGCCTGGCCGCCGGTGCCGTGGACGCGGGCATCTCGCGTGGCCTCGTCGGCGTGTCGGGCAGCACCCTCGTGGTGAACCTGGCCGGTTCGCGGGCCGCGGTCCGCGACGGCATGGCGACGCTGTCCTCGCTGGTCCCCTACGTGATCGGGGAGCTGTCGGGATGGGACGGGAACTGACGCCGGAGGAACGGCGCCGCAGGATCGACGAGATCTTCGGCGACGTCATGCCGGAGACGACCAAGGACGAGCGCCAGGCGGAGCCCGACGACAAGCGGGACGACGACTGGTACCTCAGCAACAAGCCGCCGCACCACGGTTAGACCGCGAGTGGCAGCCGTACTTCGAAGCGACATCCGGGGCCGTGGTTGTGCGCGGTTATCCGGCCCCGATGCGCTTCCACCAGGCCTTTCGCGATCGCCAGCCCCAGTCCGGCGCCGACCGGCTCGTCACCACGCGGCGCGGGCGTGCGCGCCGCGCTGCCGCGGAAGGCCACGTCGAACACCCGCTCGAGCTCCTGCTCGGGAATCCCGCCGCACGAGTCGTCCACGGCGAGCACCGCGCTCGTGCCGTCCACGCCGAGTTGGACGGCGACCGTCCCGTCCGGCGGGGTGTGCCTGATCGCGTTCGACACCAGGTTGCGCACGATCCGGGCCAGCTCGGGGTCGCTGCCGAGCACCACCGGCCATTCACGCGCGTCGGCGACCAGCCGGACCCGTTTGCGGTCGGCGACCGGCCGTTGACCGGCGAGCGCGTCGCTGACCACGTCCTGCAACGCCACCTCGGACAGCGTCAGTTCCAGAGCGCCCGCGGTGATCCTGGACAGCTCGAACAGGTCGTCCACCATGCCGGACAGCCTGCGTGTCTCGCCGCCGATCCGGTTGGCGTACCCGGCGACCTCACGCGGCTCGGCCACCACGCCGTCGGCCAGCGCCTCGGCCATCGCCCGGATCCCGGCGAGCGGCGTCCGCAGGTCATGGCTGATCCACGCCACCAGCTCACGCCGGGACGCCTCGGCCGCACGCTCCCGCTCGCGTGCCTCCCGCTCCCACACGCTACGGGCCGCGATCATCCGCCCGAGCAGGATCGCCGCGGGCAGCGTGACGACCACTACCAGCAGGCACACCAGCAGCATCGTGGTGAGGGTCGTGTTGAACATGAACCCGCTGACCCCCAGCACACCGACCACGACAGCGGCCACCGGGATGAGCACGAGCACAGTCAGGTTCGTCGCGAGGCGCCCCTTGCGCAGCAGGTACAACGCGAGGACACCGATCATCGTGACGGGCACGGTGAACGCGAGCGCGACAGGCAGGATGTGCAGCGCGTGCTCGACCATCGCGCTGAACGGCTCGGACGAGTCGATCACGTCAGGCGCGGTCATAGCGGTATCCCACTCCCCACACGGTCGCGAGCCGGACCGGTTTCGCCGGGTTCGCCTCGATCTTCTCCCGCAACCGTCGCACATGGACGGTCACAGTGGACTGGTCGCCGAAGTCCCACCCCCACACCTTGGCCAGCAGTTCGACCCGGGAGAACGCCGTGCCCGCGTTGGTGAGCAGGAACACCAGCAGGTCGAACTCCCTCGTGGTCAACGACAGCTCGGTGCCGCGCAGCAGGGCCTTGCGCGCGCCCACCTCCAGCGTCAGGTCCCCGTCCGACACGACCTGGTTCGCAGGCAGGGTGGGCACGGCTCGGGCACGCCGCAGCACCGAGCCGACCCGCAGCGCCAATTCCCTGGGGCTGAACGGTTTCGTGACGTAGTCGTCCGCGCCGAGCTGCAGCCCCGCGATCCGGTTCTCCTCCTCGCCCAGCGCGGTCAGCATCACCACCGGCACCGCGCTGCGCTGCCGGATCCGGCGACACACTTCGAGGCCGTCGATGCCCGGCAGCATCAGGTCGAGCACGATCAGGTCCGGCTCGGACCGCGCGACCAGTTCCAGCGCCTGTTCGCCGTCCCCGGCGAGGGTCACCTCGTGCCCGGCCAGCTCCAGGTACCGCCGGACGACGTCGCGGACCGTCTCGTCGTCGTCGACCACCAGCACGTGGCCCTGTTCGCTCATCGTCCTCACCAGTTCGTCAGCAGCAAGTGATTCACCATAAGGGCCGTCGCCGCCTGCGCGACCAGCCACCGCCGCGGGTGTGGCAGGAACCCGGCCGCGGGCACCAGCCAGACGGCGAACGGCAGCCAGATCCGTTCGACCTCCGATTTGGACAGCCCGGAGACGTCCGCCAGCACGAGCACCGCGATCGCGGCCGCGACCAACGGCAACCGCCAGGCACGCGGCAGCCCCGCAGCCACCGCGGGCCCGATGACCAGCGTGAGGCTCGCCAGGTTCGCCCACACCCAGTACCAGTACGGCCGGTCGTTCGCGATGCCCTGGTAGTACCGCTCGACGACCAGGTGATAGCCGTCGAACCACCAGAACCCCGCCCACGCGAAGACCGCCACGACAGCGCAGGCCGCGAGCACCCCGAGCCCGAGAGTCCGCCAGCTCCGGGTCGAGACGCACACCACCAACGCCACCACGGCGATTAAAGCAAGCCCGTACGACAAAAACGCGCCGAAGCCCAACAGCACCCCGCCGACCAGGGCGGACACCTCGGTCCGCAGTGCGAGCAGCGCTATCCCGCACGCCGTGACCCCGGCGAAAAGCGCGTCCGCCGAGACACCCAGCCACACCGCGCCCGGGAACAGCACGATGAACGGAAGCGTGGCCCGTGCCAGTTCGGGTTTTCCGAGCGCGGCAACGGCAACCGGCACGGCGACCGCCGTGAGCGCGCCGACGAGGACGCACAGGATCGCGGCCCAGCCGCCACCGGACAGGCCGAGCCGGTCCAGCCAGACGAACACGAGAGTGACACCGGGCGGGTGACCCGCGACGTGCGTGATCAGCGAATCCGGCTGGAAATCCAGTATCCGCCCGGTGAACGTCCGCAGGAAGTCTCCGGTGTCGCTGATCCCGGGCACCGCGCTCAGGTACTCGTCCTGGCTGGTGAGCTGCCCGGCGACGCCGCGTTGCCAGCCGTCGATCAACGCCAACGACAGAATCCAACCGACGCTGGTCGCGTAGCCCAGCGACAGGGCTGTGCGCCAGCGCAGCCCTGTCGCCAGACCAGGACCCCATGCCACGACCGCGATCGCGACCATGATCGACAGGGGCGTGCCGATGCCGACGTGGGGCATCCACTCACCGAGGACGGGCCACTCGCCGAAGGTGTCCGGCGCTCCGGGGAAGTGTTCGCTTCCGGACAACCGGATGCCGAAACCGAAACCGACAGCGATGGCGGTGAGCAACAGGGCGAGCGCGACCACATCGCCGCGAATTCTGACAGCGCGGGACACAGGCCGAACCGTAGTGGGAGCCGAACCGGCCTGCCACACGGATCCGCGTGCCGTCACAACTCCGTAAGATGTCCGCAGGCGTCACAATTCGGTAAGCGCCACAACGGGTTCATCACCATCCATCATAGACTTTACTTCCGAGTCATGGACGTGATCGATGTCGTGCTGCCGTGCCTCGACGAGGCAGCGGCGCTCCCCGAGGTCCTTGGCGCGATGCCCGATGGGTACCGGGCGATCGTCGTGGACAACGGGTCGGCCGACGGCTCACCGGAAATCGCCGCGGCACTGGGCGCCAAGGTGGTCCACGAGCCGCGCAAGGGATACGGCGCCGCTGTCCACACAGGACTGGAGTGCGCCACGTCGGAGTTGGTGTGCTTCATGGACGCGGACGCCTCGCTCGATCCACGCGACCTGCCGCGCCTGGTGGACAGCGTCCGCACCGGCGCCGATCTCGCGGTCGCCCGGCGGGTTCCGGTGAGCCGCGAAGTCTGGCCGTGGCACGCCAAAGCGGGCAACACCCTGCTCTCGGCGCTGCTGAGGAGCCGTGGCCTGCCGGTCAGGGACATCGCGCCGATGCGCGCGGCCGATCGTGCCAGCCTGCTCGCCCTCGGCGTCGAGGACCGCGCCTTCGGCTATCCGCTGGAACTGTTGGTACGAGCCAACAGGAGCGGATGGCGCGTAGTGGAGCACGACGTGGCGTACAGAGCGCGCGCCGCCGGGACGAAGTCCAAGGTGTCCGGCTCGGTCAAGGGAACCCTGCGCGCTGTTCGTGACATGGCGGGAGTGCTGCGATGACGTGCCTGCTCGTGATCGCCAAGGCTCCGGTGTCTGGCTTGGCCAAGACCAGGCTCTGCCCACCCGCCACTCCCGACGAGGCCGCCGACATCGCAGCGGCGGCGTTGCTCGACACCCTGGACGCCGTCCTTGCTGTGCCTGACGTGACACCGGTCGTGGCGTTCACCGGCGACCTCCGGCGCGCGGCCAGACGACAGGAGCTGACCGACGCTCTTGCCCGTACGACAGTGATCCCGCAACGCGGCAACACTTTCGCCGATCGTCTGGCCAACGCGCACGCTGACGTCGCCGCGCTCGGGCCGGTGCTGCAGATCGGAATGGACACGCCCCAGGTGACGCCGACGCTGCTGACAGGCGCGATCGAACGTCTTGAGGAGTTGGACGGCGTGCTCGGGCACGCGTCCGACGGTGGCTGGTGGGCGCTCGGGTTGCGAGATCCCCATGAGGCAGCGGCGTTGCGAGACGTCCCGATGTCCCAGCCAGACACCGGAAGGCGTACTTGGCTTGCGCTGAGCCACCTTCGGATCGGCCATCTGCCTGTGCTGTCGGACGTGGACACGATGGCGGACGCGACCAGGGTGGCCGGCCAGACGAGTGGCCGGTTCGCCGCGGCGGTGGCAGCGCGGTGAGCGATTTCGACGTGGCGTTGAAGGGCACCGAGTGCTGGCTGGAGCTGCCCAACGGCGACCGAGTGACGTTGCCGGTGCAGCGATGGCGTGCCACGCAACCGAGCGACGAGATGCTGCTCGCCCACTGCGCGGGCCCCACGCTGGACGTCGGCTGCGGCCCAGGCCGCCTGACCAGCGCATTGACCGCCCGGGGGCTACCAGTGCTCGGCGTCGACGTCTCCCCCCGTGGCTGTCGCGCTGACCCTCGCGCGCGGCGCGGTCGCGTTGCGGAGGAACGTTTTCGACGCGCTGCCCGGCGAAGGGCGCTGGCACAGCGTGCTGCTGGCGGACGGGAACATCGGGATCGGCGGCGACCCGGTCGCGCTGCTGCGCCGGGTCCGACGGCTGGTCTCCGGCTCGGGCAAGGTCCTGGCTGAACTGGAACCGCCGGGTACCGGCCTGCGGCACGAACCCGTCCGCGTGAACGGCTCGGGTACGTGGTTCCCGTGGGCGTGGGTCGGCGCGGACGCGGTGGCGTCGACCGCGGCCAAGGCCGGGTTCGCGACGAGGTGGATCGCCGAGGGCGGCGACCGCTGGTTCACGGAACTGGTGCCGCGATGAGGTTCCGCAGCGCGGCACACCACGAGAAAGCCACGTCCCGGATCGGCCTGTGGTTGGGGATCGCGTTCCTGACCTGCTTCGTCACCGGGCTGATCAGCCATGCGATCCAGCACCCGCCGCCGTGGTTCTTCTGGCCGTCGCGCCCGGTGAACCTGTACCGGATCACGCAGGGCGTGCACGTGATCTCGGGTGTCGCGGCGATTCCGTTGCTGCTGGCCAAACTGTGGTCGGTGTACCCGAAGCTGTTCGAGCGCCCCTTGGTGAAGTCGTTGCCGCACGCGCTGGAACGGGGTTCCGTCCTGGTGCTGTCCGGCGCGGCGTTCTTCGAGCTGGTGACCGGGATCCTCAACGTCGGCCAGAACTACCTGTGGAGCTTCTACTTCCCCGACGCGCACTACGCGGTCGCCTGGGTCGCCGTGGGGTCGATCCTGGTGCACATCGCGGTGAAGCTGCCAGTCATCCGCCGTGCCCTGCACCGTGATCCGCTGCCTGATCCGTCACGCGGCTGGAGGTGCTGTGAAGACACGGCTTCTGCTCGGCGCGGCCGGATTGGCACTGATGGCCTGGGGCGCGTCGCCGGCTTTGCGGGTCCCGCGGATCGTCGAGTTCGGCGCGTGGTTCCTGGCCGGGCCGATCCTGCACGACCTGTTGCTCGCCCCGGTCGTGGGGCTGCTCGGTCTGGCGGTGAAAGGGCCGGTCAAGACAGGTGCGGTGGTCTCCGGGATCCTGGTGCTGATCGCGATTCCCCTGCTGTGGCAACCTCGAGTACCCGTCAATCCGGGCTTGCACGACCGGGACTACTGGCTCGGCCTCGCGATCAGCTTGGGCGTGGTGTGGGCCGCGGTGCTGACGAGCATGGCCTGGAAGCACCGCGCGGCGGAAATGCCTGAGCCGCACGGCGACGGATGAGGGGGTACCCGTCTCGTGCGGCTCAAGCATCTGTCCGGCTCTGGGGCAGAGAGCCGGGAACCGATCTCCCCGAGAAATCGGTGGTTTCCGGCCTACCCGACTGGCCGGAAGTTGATGGGGTCACGACCGGGAGGTTCCCTGCCGTACGCCGGTCGTGACCACCGGTGTCTCCTCGCGGGGCCCTGGCTTGCCCTGCATCAAGCCGGGCTCCAGCGGAGGAGAGCTGGTCTCGGCCGCCTGCAACGGCCGAGCGTTCTTCTGTCAGTTCGTTGGGACTGGCTGACCGCCGAGTGTCACGGTCACCGTCCGGGTTCCGTTGCCGATGGTCAGCGTGACCTTGTCGCCAGGTGCCTTCGAGCGGACCGCTGCCACCAGGGCGTCCGACGTGTCGATCCGCCGGTCGTCGAGCTTGGTGACCACGTCGCCCGCCGCGACTCCCGCCGCCTGGGCCGCGCCACCGGGCGAGACCTCGCTGACCTTCGCCCCGCCGTTCTGGTCGGTCTGCACCTTCACGCCGAGCACGGTCTGGGTCGCCTTGCCGGACTTCACGATCTCGTCCGCCGTCCGGCGGGCCTGGTCGATCGGGATCGCGAACCCGATCCCCACCGATCCGCCCTGCTGGCGGCCCGAGCTGCCGGGGCTGTAGATCGCCGAGTTGATGCCGACGACCTGGCCGGCCATGTTCACCAGCGGCCCGCCCGAGTTGCCCGGGTTGATCGCGGCGTCGGTCTGGATCGCGTCCATCACCGTCGCCTCCGAGCCGTTGTCGCCGCCCGCCCTCGTCGGCCGGTGCAGCGAGCTGACGATCCCGGACGTGACCGTGCCGGACAGCTCGAACGGCGAGCCGATCGCCACCACGGCCTGCCCGACCTTCAGGTTCTCCGAGCTGCCGAGGGTGACCGGTGTCTTGCCGGACACGCCCTTGGACTGGACGACCGCCAGGTCGGAGGACGGGTCACGGCCGATCACCGTGGCGTCCGCTATCTGGCCGTCCTGGTACACGACCTTGAGCGAACCACCGCTGACCGCTTGTTCGATCACGTGGTTGTTCGTGACGACCAGGCCATCCTGGCGGATCACGAAGCCCGACCCCTCGCCGCTCTGCGTACGCAGCTGGACCACGCTGGGAAGCAGCTTGTTCGCGACGGCCTCGATCGTGCCGTCCGGCGCGTTGGCCGTGGCCTGCGCGGTGGGCTTCGGCGCGTCCAGGGAGGAGGGCGCGGTCGACGCGTTGTGGTCCGCGACGAGGTAACCGCCGAAGGCTCCCGCGCCACCACCCACGAGCAGTGCGAGCACAGCGACCCCGGCCACCAGGCCACCCGCACGTCGTGGCGGGTGCGGCGGCGTGGGATACGTCTGCGTTGTCGTCGGCGGGACGTACACGCCTGGCTGGCCCTGACCGGACACCGCGGACCCGAACAGCACCTGCGACTGTTCCTGCCCCGGCAACTGAGCCGTCTGGTGGGCGGCCCACTGCCCGGAGCCAGCCTCCGGCTGGGCCTGCTCCGGCTGAGCCGGCTGCTGCTGGGCATGGTCCTGGGGCCGCCAGTAGGCGTCCTGGGGATCCTGCCGCGGCTCCTGCGGGCCGGGGGTGTTCTCGGTCATGCACCCAGCTTGCCGTCCACTCCTGAGAACCGCCTGAGACGAACCTTGGACTTGTCCGCACTTTCTCTCAAGAGGCGCTTCTGAGCCGTTCGGCCACCGCTTCCGGGGTCGCGTCGTTGATCCACACGGCCATCCCGGACTCGGACCCGGCGAGGTACTTCAGCTTGTCCTTGGTCCGCAGCACCGAGAACACCTCGAGGTGCAGCCAGGCCAGGTCACGGCCTTCCCGCACCGGCGCCTGGTGCCACGCCGATATGTAGGGCAACGGGCGCTCGTACAGCGAGTCCAGGTGCTTGAGCACACGGGCGTACAGGCTGGCGAAGTCGTCTCGCTCGGCACCGGTCAACGCGGGCAGGTCGGGGACCTGCCGGTGCGGTACGACGTGCACCTCGACCGGCCAGCGCGCGGCAGCGGGCACGAACGCCGTCCAGTGCTCGGACGACTCGATCACCCTCGTCCCGGCCGCGCGTTCGGCGGCGAGCACGTCGGCCATCACCGGGCGGCCGTGTTTGTCCAGGTAGGACGACGCGACCTCGAGCATCCGCTCGGTGCGCGGGGTGATGAAGGGGTAGCCGTAGATCTGGCCGTGCGGGTGGCTCAGCGTCACCCCGATCTCCTCGCCGCGGTTCTCGAACGGGAAGACCTGGGCCACGTACGGCAGCGCCGACATCGCCTCGGTCCGGTCCGCCCACACGTCGACGACCGTACGGATCCGCGGCACGCTGAGCTCGCCGAACGAGCTGTTGTGGTCGGAGGTGAAGCAGACCACCTCGCAGCGGCCGTTGCCCGGCGCGCGCGGCACCAGGTCCGCCCCTTCCACAGTGGACGGCTCGGAACCGTTGGCCATGTGCGAGAACGACGGAAAGCGGTTCTCGAAGACCACGACGTCGTAGCTGGACTCGGGGATCTCGGTCGGCCTGCCCGGCGCGCTCGGGCACAGCGGGCACGTCTCGACCGGCGGCTTGTACGTCCGGGTCTGGCGGTGCGCGGCCATCGCCACCCACTCGTCGGTCAGCGGGTCGCGGCGGATCTCCGATGCCGGGTGGAACGGGGGCAGGTCTCTGGTGTCGGTCGCGGTGCGGTCCGGCGCGTCCGGTGTGTCGTCGAAATACACGATCTCCCGGCCGTCGGCCAGCCGGGTCGCGGTGCGCCTCACGCGGTTTCCCCTCCGGTGTCGGACATCCCGTCCTCGTCGACTTCGGCGATCATCAGCTCGCCGACGCGCTCGGCCAGGAACTCCCTGCCTTCCTGGCTCAACCCGTCGTCGGTGACCAGCACATCGGCGTCCTCGAGGTCGGCGATGGTGGAGATCCCGACGGTCCCCCATTTGGTGTGGTCGGCGAGCACGACCAGCCGTCCGCCGGCTTCGACGAGCGCGCGGTTGGTCTCGCTCTCGTTGAGGTTCGGCGTCGTGAGACCAGGTCCCGCCGCCATCCCGTGCACACCGAGGAACACCATGTCCAAATGCAACGACCTCAGCGTGTGCACCGCAACCGGACCGACCAACGCGTCCGACGGTGTGCGCACGCCCCCGGTCAGCACGACTGTCCTGTCCGAACGCCCGGTGCGTTGCAGGACGTCGGCGACGCGGATGGAGTTGGTGACCACGGTCAGGTCGGGCACGTCGTCGAGGTACCTGGCGAGCGTCCACGTGGTGGTGCCCGCCGAAAGGCCGATCGCGGTGCCCGGTTTGGCCAGGGTCGCGGCCAGCGCGGAGATGGCTTCCTTCTGCGGCAGCTGCCGGACCGACTTGGCCTCGAAGCCGGGCTCGTCGGTGCTGCGGCCGACGACCGCGGTCGCGCCGCCGTACACCTTCTCCACCAGGCCGCGACGGGACAGCACCTCGAGGTCCCGACGCACGGTCATGTCCGACACGCCCAGCCGGTCGACCAGGTCGCTGACGCGGACCGCCCCTGTCTTCTTGACCTCTTCGAGGATCATCGCCTGCCGCTGCCGCGCGAGCACCGCACACCCCTTCCAGCCCCATGCCGGTCACCGAGAGCATAGGCGACAACACAACATACTCAAACATCCGACCCGACCGAAGATGTTGGATCTTCGGTCGGGCAAGGTGGCGCCCGATCACCGGTACAGAAACGATTCTACCTGCACAATGCCGGTCCAACGGGGTTAACAGGTCCGTAACGGGGCTTGACAGGACGTCGGACCAATACAAGATTGTGAGCACTCTTGTTTGAGTCCGTGGGTTTGGAGCGACAGTATGAACCGCATCGATGCGACGATCGGACGCAGAACGGCCATCAAGGGTCTGTTCGCCACCATGGGTCTCGCGGCCGTCCCCGGCCTTGGCGCCTGCGGTGACTCCGGGTCCTCCGGCGGCGGTGGCGGCACGGGCACCGTCAGCCTCGGCTCGAACTACTCCGACGCGGTGCCCAAGAGTGCGCTCGAGGAGGTGCTCAAGGCCTTCACCCAGGCGCAGGGCATCAAGGTGAACACCAACACCAAGGACCACGAGGCGTTCCAGCAGCAGATCAACTCGTACCTGCAGTCCGGCGCGGACGACGTGTGGTCGTGGTTCGCGGGCTTCCGGCTGCGGTTCTTCGCGCAGAAGCAGCTCGTCGGCGACATCTCCGAGCTGTGGAAGACCCTGGAGGGCAACTACACGCCCGCGCAGAAGGAAGCTTCGACCGGCAACGACGGCAAGCAGTACTTCGTGCCGTTCTACTCCTACCCGTGGGCCGTGTTCTACCGGCCGAGCGTCTTCCAGCAGAAGGGCTACGCGGTCCCCAAGACGTTCGACGAGCTGATCGCGCTCGCCACGAAGATGAAGGGCGACAACATCGCCCCGATGGCCGCCGGGCAGAAGAACGGCTGGCCGCAGCTGGGCACGTTCGACCAGATCAACTTCCGGACCAACGGCTACCAGTTCCACGTCGACCTGATGGCGGGCAAGGAGGACTGGGCGGGCCAGAAGGTGCGCGACACCTTCGACAACTGGAAGCGGCTGATGGAGTTCTACCAGCCCAACTCGCTCGGCCGGGACTGGCAGGAGGCCGCGCAGTCGGTGCTCAAGGGCGAGGCCGGGATGATGGTGGTCGGCTCGCAGCAGATCGGCCAGCAGTTCAGCGCGGGCGGCAAGCTCGACGACCTCGACTTCTTCGCCTTCCCCGAGATCAACCCGGCGCACGGCCAGGACACCATCGAGGCCCCGATCGACGGCTTCTGCCAGGCGGTCAAGCCGCGCAGCAAGGCGGACGCGGACAAGCTGCTGACCTACTTCTCGACCGCGCAGGCCCAGCAGACGTACCTGAAGTCGGACCCGACGAGCATCGCGGCCAGCAGCAAGGCGGACTCGGCCGCGTACAACAAGCTCCAGCAGAAGTGCGTGAAGTTCGTCAACGAGGCCAAGCACATCACGCAGTTCCTCGACCGCGACACCGACCCCGGCTTCGCCAGCGAGGTCGCGATCAACAGCGTGAACGACTTCATCAAGAACCCGGGCGACGTCGACGGCCTGGTCAAGAAGATCGCCTCGCAGGCCAAGCAGTACTTCCAGAAGTGATGACTGTTCTCGAGAACACGCCACGCGTCGACCCGACGCCGCCTCGCAGAAAGGGGCGGCGCCGGGCCACGGCGCTGTCCGGGGCCGATCGGATCGTGCTGCTGCTCATGGTCGGCATCCCCACGCTGGTGCACGTGGCGCTGGTGTGGGTGCCGACGTTGTCCTCCGTGCTGCTGTCGTTCACCTCGTGGGACGGCATCGGCGACCTCGACCAGATCGAGTTCGTCGGCACGCGCAACTACGTCGACATCTTCACCGCGTACCCGCGGTTCTGGCCCGCGGTGCAGCACAACCTGGTCTGGCTGGCGTTCCTGATCGTGCTGCCGACCAGCTTCGGCCTGCTGCTGGCCGTGCTGCTGGACCGCAAGCTCAGGTTCACCAGGATCTACCAGTCGATCCTGTACCTGCCGGTGGTGCTGGCGCTGGCGATGGTCGGCTTCATCTGGCAGCTGATGTACGAGCCGAACCTCGGCCTGGTCAACAACCTGCTGGGGATCTCCCAGTCCAACCCGGTCGACTGGCTCGGTGACTCGGACATCAACATCTACGCGGTGCTGATCGCCGCGGGCTGGAAGCACACCGGGTACGTGATGCTGCTGTACTTGGCCGGGTTGAAGTCGTTCGACCCGTCGCTGAAGGAAGCCGCGGCGCTCGACGGCGCCACCGGCTGGCAGACCTTCTGGCAGGTCACTTTCCCCGTACTCAAGCCGATCAACGTGATCGTGCTGGTGATCACCGTGATCGAGGGCCTGCGGGCGTTCGACATCGTGTACGCGATCAACCGCGGCCGAAACGGGCTGGAACTGGTCTCCGTGCTGATCACCGACAACATCATCGGTGAGTCCAGCCGGATCGGCTGGGGCTCGGCGCTCGCGGTGATCCTGCTGGTGATCTCGCTCGGCTTCATCATCACGTATCTGGTGCAGGTCTTCCGTCGGGAGGAACGCTCGTGACCACGACGCTGGACCGGCCACCCGTGAGGAAGACGAGCGGTGGGGAGCGGGACAAGAAGAACGCGCGGCTGCGGGCCAGCCGGATCGCGCTGCACACGTTCCTGATCGTGGTGTGCCTGGTGTGGCTGGCGCCGCTGCTGTGGACGGTGTTCGCGTCGCTGCGCACGTACGAGGACACCGCGGCCAACGGCTACTTCTCGCTGCCGAGCGAGCTGACGCTGAGCAACTTCGGCAAGGCGTGGCAGACCGCGGACCTGCCGAACTACTTCTGGAACACGCTGCTGATCACCATCCCGGCGCTGCTGATCACCCTGCTGTTCAGCTCGTTCGTGGCGTTCGGCGTGACCAGGTTCACCTTCAAGTTCAACCTGGCGCTGCTGATGCTGTTCACCGCGGGCAACCTGTTGCCGCAGCAGGTGATCATCACGCCGCTGTACCGGTTGTTCCGGTTGATCCCGGTGCCGGAGTGGCTCAACTACAAGGAAACCCTGCTGGACACCCAGCTCGGGCTGATCCTGATCCACATCGCGTTCCAGGTCGGGTTCTGCACGTTCGTGCTGAGCAACTACATGAAGACGATCCCGACCGAGCTGACCGAGGCCGCGCGGGTGGACGGCGCGGGCGTGTTCCGGCAGTACTGGCAGGTCATCCTGCCGCTGTGCCGCCCGGCGCTCGGCGCGCTGGCGACGCTGGAGTTCACCTGGATCTACAACGACTTCTTCTGGGCGATCGTGCTGATCCAGACCGGGGACAAGATGCCGATCACGTCGGCGCTGTCCAACCTCAGAGGCCAGTTCTTCACCGACTACAACCTGCTCGCCGCGGGGTCGCTGCTGGTCGCGCTGCCGTGCCTGGTGGTGTTCTTCGCGCTGCAGCGGCAGTTCGTCGGCGGTTTGACCCTCGGATCGACGAAAGGCTGATACCTGTGCGACCGGTGGCCGAGATCCCCATCGACCCCACTCGTGCCGTCGTCCACGAACAGGGCTGGCAGTCCTGGTCGCCGTCCACGTCGTACCGGCCCGGCACACCGCCGCACCGGCCGTCGGGGGACAACCGGCGGATCGGCGCGTGGCGCGCGGAATCCCTGCCCGCGCCGGACGTCTACCGCGGCGAGGGACTCGTCGCCGTGGACCCGGGCGACGGCCCGGTGCACGTGATCGCGTCGGCCGATCCGGTGAACTCGGTCCCGGCCATCGACGTGTCGATCGTGGACGGTCGAGCTGTCGTGACCGCGGCGGAGGACGTCGTCGTCCAGACGCACGACGGGTCCGTCCAGGAGGCGCTGGCCCGCTGGGCGGACTCGGTCGTGGCCTCGCTCGGGCTGCCCGCGCCCCGGCAGGCGCCGACGATCTGGTGCTCCTGGTACCAGTACTTCACCAAGGTCACCGAGGCCAATGTGGACACGAACCTGGCCGTGATGGATCGGCTGCCGGTCGACGTCGTCCAGGTCGACGACGGCTACCAGGCGGAACTCGGTGACTGGCTGGTGCCGCACGGCGACTTCGCCGACGTGCCGGGACTGTTCAGGCGGATCACGGATTCAGGCCGCCGCGCGGGTATCTGGACGGCGCCGTTCCTCGTCGGCGCACGGTCTCGCGTCGCGGACGAACACCCGGACTGGCTGGTACGCGACCACGACGACTCACCGGTGAACGCGGGCCACAACTGGGACCAGGACCTGTACGCGCTGGACAGCACGCACCCGGGAGCGGCGGAGTACCTGAGCACGGTGTTCCGGACGTTCCGCGAGTGGGGCATCGACTTCCACAAGATCGACTTCACCTACGCGGGAGCGTTGCCCGGCAGGCGTTACGCCGACGTGCCGCCCATCCAGGCGTACCGGGACGCGGTGCGGCTGATCAGGGACGCCATCGGGCCCGACGCGTACCTGCTGGGCTGCGGCGCGCCGCAACTGCCGTCGATCGGCCTGGTGGACGCGATGCGCGTCAGCCCGGACATCGCACCGACGTACATGCCCGTCGACGGTGACATCTCCATGCCTGGCCAGTGGGGTGCGGTGCTCAACGGCGAGTCGCGGGCGTTCCAGCACGGGCGGTTCTGGGTCAACGACCCGGACTGCCTCGTTGCCAGGCCGGGGATCGAGCGCCGCGAGGAGTGGGCTGAGCACGTGTCGCGGTTCGGCGGGCTGCGTGGTTCGTCGGACGCCATCGACCAGCTCGACGACTGGGGCCTGGAAACGACACGGCGGTTGCTGAGCGAACCCGTGCCGCGCTACTTCGTCCCCTGATCGACCACAGTGGACATGGCAGCGGCGATCGACGAGAGGTTGGCGCGGGCCACCCCGGCCGACGGCGTCTGGCTCGACATGAGCCCGACGACGAAATGGCCAACGACCCCGGCACTATGCAGGTAAAGCTTGTTGCCGTAGTACATCCAGCCCTGTTTGGCGTACGCGTCGAGCGGGCCGCCCAGCAGACCGAAGTACTGGGTGAACCCGTCGGCCGCGACAGGCGGCGCGGCCGACAACGCGGACACGATGATGTCCCGGTCATCGGGACTCATCTCGGTCAGGATGTGGTGGTACAACCGGGTATAGCCCGCAGGCGAGACCTTCACCTCGCCCCACTGGCTGGGGTCGTCGGACGCCTCGGTGGCGACCATTCCGAGCGTGGCGGCTACGCGGGACATCGCTTCGGGCCCGTCGAACCTGACCCATAAGGAGTTCATCGCGTCGTCGTCGCTCGGCCCGAGCGCGCGATCGATCAGCGTGCGCACGGTCGGCGTGAGCTCGACGTCCCGGTCGAGCATGTCCACGACGAGCATGAGCTTGCTCAACGACGCCGAATAGAACTGTTCGACGCCCGCGACCGCCAACTGGCCGGTCCGCAGGTCCAGCACCGAGATGCCGTAGGTGACCCCCTTGGGCACGGCCGCGCGGGCCGCGTCAACCATCACAGCGGCGTAATTGGTCGCCGGTGGTGGTTGCGTGAGCGGTTCCTCGGATGGTTCCACTGGTTCGGGGGAGGGCGCGACCGGCACCGGTGGTGCCACTGCCACGGCGGTTGCGGGGTCGGACGGGGCGGCCGACTTCGCCGGGGTTGGCGCTACGAGCACGATCGCGGCCACCAGGTAGCCACCGAGGACGGCTCTTCGACCCAAGGGGGACACAGGAGCGAACCTAGGGATCCCGGCTGGGATTTGGATGAGAACAACCTGTCGATTCAGTCTCGGGCCTTGCGCGAGGCGATCGGTCCACGCGCCGCGTTCGTCCGTATCCAGCACGCTACCGATGAACGGGTCACCCCAGCATCAGGTCGGCGTATCGCGCGTACACGGCAGCACACCGGCGCATGGCGGCCTCGTCGACGTACTCGTCGGGGCCGTGGGAGACGTCCAGCAGCCCAGCGCCGTACCCGAACGCCGGTATGCCGACCTGGTCGTACCACCGGGTCTCCAGGATCCCCTCGCACAGTTCGAAAGCAGCGGGAGCACCTTCGACATCCCCGACCGCTTCGGCCAACGCGACGGCCGCGGGGTGGGTGGGGTCAGTGTGGGCCGGAGGTTGTTGCTGTGTCACCTCGATCGAGACGTCCGCACCGATCTCGTCGGCGGCTTGGCCGATGATTCCGGTCAGCCGCTCGAGTTCCCGGTCGAGATCCACCCGCGGGTGGTAACGGCCGTCGATGGTGAAGTACGCGTCGCCGGGCACGACGTTGAAGTTCGAACCACCGCCGAACAGGCCACCGGGCACGACCATGGACTGTTCCACGGCCATCTCACGGGCGTATGCCTCCACAGGCCGGGCGATGTGCAGCATGTGATGGAACGCGTTGACGCCACGGTCCGCTTGTCCCACATGGGCTTCCTTGCCCCGTACGGCGACCTTCAACGACAACGCACCACGCGCGGCGTTCCAGATGCGGCCGCCGCTGGGTTCCGCTGTGACCATCGCGAGGGCGCGGGGGTCGATCATGCCGCTCCGCCGGAGATGTCCAGCGCCTGTGACGCTGCCGGTCTCCTCGTCGCAGACCAGGTGGATCACGATCCGCCCGTCCGCCAACGATTCCCGCACAGCGGCGGCACCGTACAGCATGCTGACGATGCCGCCTTTCATGTCCGCGCTCCCCCGGCCGATGATCCTGCCGTCGCTACGCCGCGCGGTGAACTGCGCACGGCGCTGCGCGGGCACCACGTCGAAATGCCCGTGGAAGTACAGGATTCTCTCGCCGCTGCCGACTGTGCCACGCACGATGCTCGGCTCATCGAGGTCCCGCTCGGCGTCGAGCGGGATGATCTCCGGAGCGAGGCCGAGCCCGTCCATGGCCTCGCTCAACAGCCGAGCGCACCGGCCAAGCGCTCGTCCCGGCGGGTTCTCGGAATCGACAGCGATCAGCCGGACGAGCAGATCGGCCATCTCGTCAGCCCGGTGTTCCAGCCACGCGTCCACTTCAGTCATGCAAGCAATGCTAGGACGCCGCGAGCCGCACCCGATGTCGAATTATTGTGCTAGCGTCCCCGGGTGGGCAATAAATATGTACTCGATGCCATTGATCGTGAAATATTGTTCCACCTCGAACGTGACGGCCGGTTGAGCAACGTCGAACTGGCCGAACGGGTCGGCCTCACCCCGCCGCCCTGCCTGCGCCGCGTCAAGCGGCTGGAGGAGCAGGGCGTGATCACGGGCTACCGGGCGCGGATCAACCCGGCGGCCACCGGCAGGCCGCTGGAGGTGATCGTCTCGATCGAGGTGGCCATCAGCGACAAGAAGACGCTGGCCGACCTCGAAACCACCATCGCGGGCTACGAAGAGGTGATCGAGTTCCGCAGGCTCTTCGGCACACCCGACTACCACATGCGCGTGCTCGTCGCCGACCACGAGGCCTATGAGCACTTCCAGACCGAGAAGATCATCGGCATCCCCGGCGTCGCGCGGGTGATCTCCCACCTGACCATGAAGAAGATCAAGGTCAGCGACTGAAACACCCGAGCTATCAGTTCGGCGAATAGCGTTTCGCAATGACTGCACCCGGGTGAATCCGCCTCGACAGCGAGCGACGGATCTTGGACAGTCCGTGGTGCGTGGTTCCCCTGCACCCGAGCCCCGCTCACCGCGCATTCCCACCACATGCGCGAAAGGAAACTCCATGCACGACGACGACGAGCCGGTAGGCAGGATCATCGGCCGACGGGAGGCGCTGATCCTGCTCGGCGCCGCAGGTGCGACGCTCACGGTCGCGGGATCTCCCGTGGCGAGCGCCACCGACACCTCCGGCGGCCCCGAGGTCTGCGCACTGGACTGCGTGGTCAAGCCGGAGCAGATGGAAGGTCCTTACTTCGTCGACAGGAGGCTCAACAGGTCCGACATCCGGACCGACCCGTCCACTGGTCGGCCTTCGGAGGGCACAGCCCTGACGCTCAACTTCACCGTCCAGTCGGTCCGCCCTGGGCAGTGCACGCCGCTGCCCAACGCCATGGTGGACATCTGGCAGTGCGACGCGTTCGGGCTCTACTCGGACATCCCTTCACAGGGAAGTTCCGGTCGCCGTTTCCTGCGCGGCTACCAGAACACCAACACAGAGGGGAAGGCTCAGTTCATCACCATCCTGCCCGGTTGGTACACCGGCAGGACCCTGCACATCCACATCAAGATCCGGACGACCGGGGCCAACGGCCGTCCGTACGAGTTCACTTCCCAGCTGTACTTCACAACCCAGTTCGGCGCGGCCTACCTGCGGACCCAGCCGTACGCACGCAAGGGCCCCGCGGACACCACCAACAACAGGGACTCCATCTACCTGCGCGGTGGTGCCCAGATGGTGCTGAACCCGGTGGCCAGCGGGAGCGGCTACAGCGCGGACTTCGCGATCGGTCTCGACCTGACCAACACGCAGGTCGGCCAGCCGGACTGACAACTGAACACCAGCACTGGCGATCGGCACCGCTGTCCCGCGGCGGCGCCGATCACCAGTGCGTTCAGCTGTTCGTGTGGAACGTCGTCGCCTTGTGCGCCACCTTGCGGGCGTACTTGGCGACCTTCTTGTCCGGGTGGTGCGTGCCGACCAGGTGCAGCACCTCGACCACCTCCGGGTGCGGCAGCCGCCACATCGCGTCGAGCAGCTCCTCCTCGCGACCGGCGGGCAGCAACTGCGCCAACAGGTGCGTCTCGTCGAGCACGCCCTGCTCGGCGGCCTCCACGAACAACGACAGCGAGTCGATCGTGATCCAGCCGAGCTCGGCGACCTCGAGGTCCGCCTCGGCCAGCACGTACTTCGCATACGGCCGCAGCACTTCGTCGTCCAGCGCCTCCCGCCAGACCTGCTTGACGTCGTCGCCCAGCTCGGTCACGGCGTTGGTCGCCCACACCCGCACCCGCCCGGAACCGGTTGCCGCGACGGCAAGCAGCTCACGCGCGGCAGGCACGACTTCGCGGACCGCCAGCCACGCGGACACCTCCGACCGCATCTCCGCGTTCTGCAACACCACCGCCAGCGACGCCAGGTCCTCGGCGGTCATCTCCTCGACCGGGGGCAGCAGCGGGACGTCGACTCCGTTCGCGATCATCTGCTCCCGCACGGCGTTCAGCGCCAACGGCGTGTAACGGACGTTCTCACCGACCACCTCGACCGCGCCCAGCCCGGTCAGGACACGCACCAGCAGGTCCGCTGGGTCGCCATGCGCGTCGACGTAACCGTGCCACTCCGGCTCGGTCAGCTCGTGGATCACGTCGCTGATCTCCTCGCGCGGCACACCGATGTCCCGCGCCAGGAACAGCATGATCAGCAGATTCGGTGCGACGTCACTGAAATCGATCTCGTACCCGTACACGTCCGCGGCGCGGTCGAGCACGAACCCGAGCATCGAGACGAACCCGCTCTGCCAGATCTCGTCGACCTCGTCGCCGTCCGGCCACTGCTCGAACCGCACACCGCGGGCGAACGACCCGGACTCGATCGACGCGAACCCGGTGAACTCCGCCAAGTCCTGCAGCACCACGAGATCGAGCCGGTCGTCGATGCCGAGCACGGCCGCCGCGTCGGCAGCGGCCTGCTCGGTGAGCAGTTCGGCCTCCGGGTCGATCGGTTTGCCGTCCCCGCTCCACTCGGCCAGTTCGTACGCCTTGGCGAGCAGCTCGCTGCGCCGCGCGGCGGCCAGCAGCTCGTCCTCGCCGGGCAACCGGACACCGGGCAGCTGGTCGGCGGGCAGGCCGAGTTCCTCCAGCAGGTCGACGAGGCCGTTGGTCGCCGGCAGGTTCTCCCGGACAACCTCGAAGAACTCCGGCACGGCGTCCGCGAACTCGGTCTGCATCTCGTCGTAGGACTCGGTGGTCTCGTCGAGGAAGTCGACCAGATCGCGGACCGTCTCGACGATGTGCACGGCGTCGGCCTCGCTCGGGATGAGCACCCGGCTCGGGTAGACCTCCAGCAGCAGCTCGTCGATGTCGCCCTCGGTGAACGCACCGGGCTGCTCGTGCCCGAGGTGGTCGCGGGCGAGCTCCAGCACCAGTCTCAGCTCGTCGCGGTCGACCGGCCGTCCCGCCGCCCACTGCTGGATCTCGTCGAGTTTGCTTTCGATCGCGTCAACCGCCATGCCGGGCAACGATAGTCCGTCACCCCGGCATACCCGGCAGCCGCAAGCTGAACAGCGCGCCACCCTCCGGCGACCGGCCCGCGAGCACCTCGCCGCCGTGCCGCAACGCCGCCTGCTGCACGATCGCGAGGCCAAGCCCGGAACCGGGCAGCGTTCGGGCTTCCTGCGAACGGTAGAACCGGTCGAACACGCGCGGCAGGTCCTCGTCGGCGATCCCGATGCCCTGGTCGGCCACTTCGAGCACGGCGAACCCGTCGCCCGCGGACCCCAGCCGCACCCGGACCGTCCCGTCCGGTGGGCTGAACTTCACCGCGTTGTCCAGCAGGTTCAGCACCGCGCGCTCCAACGTGCCCGCGTCGCCGATCAGCCGCCACGGCGTCAGCGACACGTCGAACTCGATGTCGCCGGCGCGGCGGCGGGCCCGGTCGAGCGCCTGCTCGACGACCTCGACCAGCTCGACCGGCTCCCACGCCGCCTGCGTGCCCTCCTCGCGTGCCAGCTCGACCAGGTCGCCGATCAGCGTGGTCAGCTCGTCCAGCTGACCGCGCAGGTCGTCCTGGATCTCCGCCTTGTCCTCATCGGACAGTTTCGGGGCGCCGGGCGCCTCGGAGGCCATCAGCAGTTCCAGGTTGGTGCGCAACGAAGTCAGCGGCGTCCGCAGCTCGTGACCGGCATCGGCGACCAGGCTGCGCTGCCGGTCGCGGGCGTCGGACACCGCGCCGAGCATCGTGTTGAAGCTGTGCGACAACCGCGCCAGCTCGTCGTCACCGCTCACCTGGATCGGCCGCAGGTCACCGGTTCTGGCCACGCGCTCGGTCGCCCGCGTCAGCCGCTCCACCGGTCGCAGACCGGTGCGCGCGACCGCGGTCCCGGCCAGCGCGGCGACCACGACACCGGCGCCGCTGATCAGCACCAGCACCAGCGCCAGGTCATTGAGCAGTTGCTTGGTCGGGCCGAGGCGCTGCGCCACGACCAGTGCGCCGGGCTCGTCCTGCACCTTGATCCGCAGCGAGTAGATCCGGTAGTCGGTCTTCTGGTCCGTGTGGAACCCGTCGAGGCGCACCCCCTCGGCGACCTCGCGTTCCTCGTCACCGATGGGGAACCTCGCCATCCCCGCCTGCGGGATCAGTTGGGTGCCGTCCTCGTCGATGATCGTGAACTTCACGTCGCTCAACGCCAGCGCCAGGTCGCTGATCGTGGTCTGGTTGTTGTTGCGCACGTCAAGGCCGGGGCGTCCGTTCAACGCGTTGCTGGCGCGGGCCTTCAAGTTGTCGTCCACCTGGGCGTACAGGTTCTGCTGGACAGTCAGATACGCCCCGAGCGAGACGAGCGCCACCGCACCGGCCACGCAGATCGCGGCCAGGAGGGTGACTCGACTTCTCAGCGATACGCGTTGCCTGCGCCCATGGTCGTGCGGCGCGAAGATCACGGCGGGGTCTCCCGCAGCACATAGCCGACGCCCCGCACGGTGTGGATCAGCCTCGGTTCACCGGCGGCCTCGGTCTTGCGCCGCAGGTAACCGATGTAGACCTCCAGCGCGTTGCCGGACGTCGGGAAGTCGTATCCCCAGACCTCCTCGAGGATGCGGCTGCGGGTGAGCACCTGCTTCGGGTGCGTCAGCAGCAGTTCGAGCAGGGAGAACTCGGTGCGGGTCAGGCTCATCGACCGCTCGCCGCGGCGGACCTCCCTGGTGCCGGGGTCCAGTTCCAGATCGGCGAACTTCAGCGACGGCTCCTGCTTCTCGGCCGCGACCGCGTCGGCCGCGGTGCGCCGCAGCAGGGCACGCAGCCGGGCCAGCAGTTCCTCCAGTGCGAAGGGCTTCGGCAGGTAGTCGTCCGCCCCCGCGTCGAGACCGGCTACCCGGTCGGAGACCAAATCCCGTGCGGTCAGCACGAGAATCGGCAGGTCATCACCGGTGCTGCGGAGCTGGCGGCACACCTCGAGCCCGTCCAGCCTCGGCATCATCACGTCGAGCACCATCGCGTCCGGCCGGCCACCGCTCTTGATCGTGTCCAGGGCCTGCTGGCCGTCGCTCGCCGTTTCCACCTGGTATCCGTTGAACTGCAGCGACCGCCGAAGGGACTCACGAACAGCCCTGTCGTCGTCCACCACGAGTATGCGCATGCGGTCAGTGTGTCTGGTCGGACTGAGATATGCCTGAGAAAAGCGCTGATCAGGTGCTCAGACCGCGTGCCACGGGCGCGTTCCACCTGCGCCAGAGCGCGATCAAGCGAATGGTCACGATTAGGGCAGCGCCCACGATGGCGGTCGGCGCGGCCGGGAATCCGAACCGGGCGCCGAGCACGACCACCACTCCACCGGCCAACGCGGCGAGCGCGTAGATCTCCTTGCGCAGCACCATCGGGATCTCCCTGAGCAGCACGTCACGCAAGGCGCCGCCACCGATTCCGGTGGTCATCCCGATCAGGCACGCGGTGTACGACGGCACGCCGTGCGCGAGCGCGGTCGCCGTACCCGACACCGTGAACAAACCCAACCCGACGGCGTCGGCGAGCAGCACGCCCCGCCGCAGCTTCGCGAACTGCGGGTGCAGCCAGAACACCACGAGCGACGTGACAACCGGCACGAGCAGGTACCGCCAGTCCCGCAGGGTCGCCGGCGGGTGGATGCCCAGCAGCACGTCCCGGATGATCCCGCCGCCGAGCGCGGTGGTGATGCCGAGCACGACGACGCCGAAGGTGTCCAGCCTGGCCCGCACCCCGGCGAGGGCACCCGATGTGGCGAACACCGCGATCCCCAGCAAGTCGAGAACTACCAAGAGCATGGCAAGTCAGTCTAAATAGCTCCGACCGGGCGACTGACCTGGACAAACAGGCCGAGCCGGTGATGGAGTGTGACCGTGAAAACACTGCGCGTGATCATGGTGACCCTACTCGCGTTCCTGCTGGTGACGCCGGTCGCCAATGCCACACCCCGCTACCACCGATACGTCGCACTCGGCGACTCCTACACCTCCGGTCCCGGCATCCTGTGGCCACGGCTGGACCGGCTCGCGTGCTACACCTCGACGAACAACTACCCCGCGCTGCTGGCCGACAACCTCGGGCTGCGGTCGTACACCGACGGCAGCTGCGGCGGCGCGGACACCACGAACATGCTCACCCCGCAGACCCCGCCGTTGCCGTTCGGCACGCACCCGGCGCAGTTCAGCTTCCTGCGCCCGGACACCGACCTGGTCACGATCGGCATAGGCGGCAACGACTTCGGCGTGTTCGGCCAGCTCACCAGCAAATGCCCCGAGCTGCGGCCGACCGACCCGGGCGGGTCGCCGTGCCGCTCGTTCCACGTGGTGGACGGCGTGGACACGATGAAGCAGAAGGTGGCCATGACCGGCGACCGGGTCCGCGCGGTGCTCGCGGGCGTGCACGAACGCTCCCCTTCGGCGAAGGTGCTGCTGGTCGGCTACCCCAGGATCGCGCCGCCGCGAGGAAACTGCCCGAGCGTGCTCCCGATCGCCGACGGCGACCTGCGCTGGCTCGACGACGTCGAGCAGGCGCTCAACTCGGCGCTGGCCAAGGCGGCCGCCGACGACGGGCGAACGACATTCGTCGACATGTACCCGGCGTCGCTGGGCCACGACGCCTGCGCCGGCCGCGCCGCGTGGATCCAGGGCAAGGACAACAACCTGTTCACGGCCATCCAGTACCACCCGTTCAAGTCCGGAATGGTCGGTGTGGCCAACCAGATCAGCAAGGTGCTCGGCGTACGCGGCGGGGCGCACGAGCGCGCGGTCCCACGTTCGGTGGACAAGGCCGTCGTGGGTGACGCGTCGACCGTGACCCTCCTCACTCGGTCGGGTCATGGCCGGTGACGGCACGATGAAGAGGTGCGGATCATTCTCCTGCGGCACGCCGAGAGCCTGGGCAACGTCGACGAGCTGGCGTACTGCCGTATCCCCGACCACGCCTTGCCGCTGACCACGAAAGGCGAGGAGCAGGCTCGCGCCGCCGGCCCGGTCGTGCGCGAGCTGCTCGGGCCCGGTCCGGTGGCGGTCTATGTCAGCCCGTACGTGCGAACGCAGCGCACGTTGCAACTGCTGGACCTCGACGACATGGTTACCAGGACCGTCGCCGAGCCGCGGCTGCGCGAACAGGACTGGGGAAACCTGCAGGACCCGGTTGAGCAGGAGATCCAGAAGCTCAAACGGCACGAGTTCGGGCACTTCTTCTACCGGCTCGAGCACGGCGAGTCGGGCGCGGACGTGGACGACCGGGTGGCCGCGTTCCTCGCCGAGCTCAAGGACCGGATGAAGGAGGACCACGACCACCCGGACACCGTCCTGCTGGTGACGCACGGGCTGACGATGCGACTGCTGTGCAGGCGGGCGTTCTCGTGGAGCATCGACCTGTTCGAGTCACTGTCCAATCCGAACCAGGTCGACCCGCGGATCCTCACGCTGGCGCACGGGAAGTGGAGCCTTGACCGGCCGTTCCCGCAATGGCGCCCGTCGCCCGACGGCACTACTCAATAGCCACCAAGGGATCCGGGTACCGAAGCCAGGCTTTCTCTCCCTCGGCCAGTTCCTCGTCGGTCAGCAGCGCCGCCTCCAGCGCGGCGGTGAGCTCGTCCGGGAGCGCCTGGTGGGCGACGATCGTCAACTCCTGCGCGCGGTCGCCGAACCTCGGGTGCCACTCCAGCGAGGCCTTCACCGTCCGTTGCGGACACTCAGCTCGCCAGTCGTCCATTGTGGCCAGCCACGGCCCGCCGTGGCCGATCCGCAGCGCGCCACCGGCCGACTCGAACCACAGCGCCACATCCGGCTGACTGGCCAGCCAGAACCGGCCGCGGACCCGTACGACACCCTCGAGCAGCACACCGATCGCTTCGTGCAGGCGGTGCGGGTGGAACGGCCGCCGGTCCGCGAACACCGTCAACGACACGCCGCAGTCGGACTCCAGCGGCGGCTGTCCATAAAGGAGTGGGTCGAACCAGCGGTCGACCCTGCCGCGCCGCGCTCCCCGCGGCAGGTCGCACAGCGCGTGCACGGCGTTGGCGAAGGAAACCCGCTTCGCGCGTGGCGCGATCCTGGTCAGCACGGCGGAAGTACGGGCCGTGGTCCACGCGTCGGTCCATGTTTCCGTGTCCGCACCGGCGAGCACGATCGCGTCGGCGAACTCGGCCTGGCCGACGGCGACCTGCGCGACAGTCCGGTCATCCCCTTCCGCTACGCCGAATCCACGTTCCGCCAGTTCCTCGTCTCCCGTCGCATCGGCCAGCCAAGTGGCCTGGTCGACGACGGTGACCACGCCGACCACTTGGACCGGGATCGATCGCAGCGCCCAGCAGACCGGTTCCGGCTCGATGGTCGGGTCGAGGTGCAGCACGATCCGGCGCACACCGTCCGATTCGGCCAGTTTCGCCAGCAACGGCACCAAGTCCTCGCGCAGAGTGCAGGAGACGCAACCGTGTGCGAGCTCCAGCCGGTCGACGCGCTCACTTTCGGCCGACTTCTGCCTGCGCACAACGAAACCCCTGGCGATGTCGCGCAGATCGTGGTGCACGACAACGCTCCCGGCCTCAGAATGCATCAGCCTCGCCGCCACCGCCGCCGCTTGCCGCCGCGGCAGACCAGCCACGACCACCAGTCCAACCCGTGACATGCCACTCCTTTCGACGGTCGCCATGCTATCGTAATTGAAAACGACTGTCATTTTCAGGAGGGCTGATGTCCGCGATCTGCCAGGTCACCGGGCGCAAACCCGGGTTCGGCAACCAGGTCTCGCACTCGCACAAGCGCACGAAACGGCGCTGGGACCCGAACGTGCAACGGCGTCACTACTGGCTGCCGTCGGAAGGGCGGCGGATCACGCTGACGGTGTCGTCGAAGGGCATCAAAACCATCGACCGCAAGGGAATCGAGGCGGTCGTGGCGCGGCTGCGCCGGGCAGGGGTGCGCGTCTGATGGCCCGCAACGACATCAGGCCGATCGTCAAGCTCAGGTCCACGGCGGGTACCGGGTACACATATGTGACCCGCAAGAACCGCCGCAACGATCCCGATCGGATGGTGCTGCGCAAGTACGACCCGGTCGCCCGGCGGCACGTCGACTTCCGCGAGGAGCGCTGACTTTTGCGACACACGCGTAGGAATGACCGCCGCAGGGAGAACATCCTGCTCCGCGAGGGCTTGTCCACAGTAGATTGGAAGGACGCGGCCCTGCTGCGCGAGTTCATCTCCGACCGAGGCAAGATCAGGTCACGCCGGGTCACGGGACTGACCCCCTGCCAGCAACGTGAAGTTGCCACGGCAATCAAGAACGCGCGGGAGATGGCCTTGTTGCCCTACCCGTCACCCAGTCGGCGTTAGTCCGAAAGAGTTATAGATCAAACGCGTTATCTGCTCGTTGTGCCAGTCCAGTGGCAATCGCGGGTAATCTCGGCCTCGGGGATACGAGGGGCTACACAGGTTGCCGAGGCCGGGTTTGGACCACAACGAGCAGGACGAGGCTGGCGAAATCCTCCGGGAAGACCGGGAGATCTACGTCTTGCTGGGCACCGACCAGCTCGCCGAGGCCGCGACCCGGTTCGACAAGTCGCTCGAGGCCATGCCCGCCGAAGCGGACACCTGGTCACGAGCCGCGATCCTGACCGGGCGCGCGGTCATCGCGTGGCGGCTCGGCCGGATCCCGCTCGCTCTCGAACTGGCCGCGGAGGGCTGGGCGGACATCGACAGCGAGCCGCCGTCCGGCGCCCGCGCGGCGAACGCGATGGGTCAACTCGGCTACCTGCTCAACAGCATCGGACACCTCCGCGCCGCCGAGCCGATGCTGCGCGCGGCCCTGAGTACCGCGCGAACCAGCGACAACGTTGTCGAACTGGGTGTGGCGTTGCAGCGTCTCGGCGGAGGGCTCACGTTGTGGGCGATGAACCTGCCGCCCGCACAGGCGATGCCGATGTTCACCGAGGGACGAGCCCTGCTCGCCGAAGGCCTGGCGCTGGACAGGATCTCCCCGCAGACCAGCCGGTCGCTGCTCGGCGCGTACAGCTCGGCCCTGGTGGGCTGCGGGGAGTTCGCGGCAGGTGAGAAGGCCGCGTTCGAGACGGTCGAAGTGGGACGGGCCGCGGGCGACCGCTGGTGTATCGCGGTCGGCAACTGGGTGCTGTCCATCGTGCGCAGGCTGCAGGGCGATCTCGTCGAAGCGCGGACGTACGCCAGCAACGCGCTCCGGCAAATCGAGATGATCAACGACGTGCCGTTGGTGCAACGGTTCTCCGCCGACCTGGCGGACATCTGCGCGCAGCTCAACGACTTCGCGGGCGAGGCGACGGCGCTGCGGCGCAACGTGCGGGCCCGTACCACCGCGATGTCCATCATGCAGGAAGGCCTCGGCCTGGCGTTGGAGCAGCGGCGGTTCGCCATCCAGTCCCAACGCCTCGCCACGGTGGCGCAGGAAGCGGCCGTCCGGGACCCGCTGACCGGTCTGACCAACCGCCTCGGTCTGGAACGCAAAGCCCCCGAAGTGCTCGCCAACGCGGCGGCGGCAGGCGCCACGCCGTGGCTCATCGTGATCGACGTCGACTGGTTCAAGGAGATCAACGACGACGCCGGGCACGCCGTCGGCGACAGCGCGCTGCGGGAGATCGCGGAGTTGCTGCGCGGCGAGTGCCGGACAGGCGATCTGGTGGCGCGGTGGGCGGGCGACGAGTTCATCATCCTGCTCGTCGGGGAGGGTCAGCTGGGGCTGGCCGTGGCCGAGCGGATCAGGGCGGCCGTGGACAGCCACGACTGGCGCTCACGGCTCGGCGCGGCACGGCGCCCCACCGTGAGCATCGGCGTGGCCAGTGGCCGCGGCAGCCTCGAGCACCTCTTCGCCGCCGCGGACACAGCCCTCTACCTGGCCAAACGAAACGGTCGCAACCGGGTCGAGTGGCCGGACCTCGATCAGGCGATGAGCCCGCCGCGGTAGGCGACCAGCGCTGCCTGAACGCGGTTGACCGCGCCGATCTTGCCCAGCACGGCGGAGACGTACCCCTTGACGGTTGCCTCGGACAGGTGCAGTGCGCTGCCGATCTCGGCGTTGGACAGGCCCTGGCCGATCAGGCCGACGACCTCCCGTTCCCGTTCCGAGAGCGATGCCAGCAGACGCCTGGCCGGTTCCGCGGCGCGTTCGCCGTCCGCGACCTGTGAGAGCACCCGGGCCGCGACGCCCGGGTCGAGCACAGCGCCGCCTGCCGCCAGATCACGGACCGCGCGAACCAGCACAGCCGGTTCGGTGTCCTTGAGCAGGAAGCCGCTCGCGCCGATGCGCAGCGCTTCCGTGACGTACTCGTCCACGTCGAACGTGGTGAGCATGGCGACCTTCGGGGGTTCCGGCAGGGCACGCAGCCTGCGCAGCGCGAACAGACCGTCCGCGGAGCGCATCCGGATGTCCAGCAGGGCCACGTGCGGCCGGTGCTGTCTGGCGAGGTCGGCCACGTGCAGACCGTCATCGGTCTCGGCGACCACCTCGATGTCCCCCGCGCTGGTCAGGATCGTTCGAAGTCCCGAACGGACGAGGTCCTCGTCGTCCGCGAGCATCACCTTGATCACCTTGGAGCCTCCCCGGTCGGGTCCTGCGCAGCCGGTTCAGGCGACGGCGCCGGAGTCCAATGGCCCTTTTTCTCACCCAATAGGCTGAAGGTCAATCCCTAACGTGTCACATTTGTCTACTGAGTGATCGTAGCTGGTAGCAGACGGTTAAAAGTGAAGCTCTTTCGCAATAGACCTACTCGGGGGTAACGTGGCCTGCGTCACGCATTGAGAGGAGCCCCCTGCAATGACGCGTGGACGCCTACTCGCCGCCTTGTCCGCCATCGCCACCGTCGCCGGACTCGTCGCCGCCGCGCCGTCCGGAAACGCGGAACCCCAGGTGGAGGCGGCCCCCATCGACTTCTGCCTTGGCCAGTGCGGTGACGTTCTGCCACCGGGAGCCAACGGCAACGCCACGCTGGCCGACATCCTCGCGCACAAGGTGCTCGGCACCAGACCAGCGCATTCGTCCGACCAATTGGCCAAGTACGACACCCTCGCGTCCGGTTACAGCACGCTCACGACCGAGAAAATCGGACAGTTCTTCAACGACGCCTCATTCGGCGTCCCGGCGGGTCAGGTGGAGAGCACCACCAAGCCGCGCGCGGACGTGACGATCGTGCGTGACAAGCAGCTGGGCCTGCCCCACGTCACCGGCACGACCAGGGCGGGCACGATGTTCGGCGCCGGGTACGCCGCGGCGCAGGACCGGCTCTGGCTGATGGACCTGTTCCGCCGGGTGGGACGTGGCCAACTGACCCCGTTCGCGGGTGGCGCCGCGGCCAACCGTGAACTGGAACAGGGCTTCTTCCGCTCGGCCCCGTACAACGAGGCCGAGCTTCAGGCCCAGGTTGACCGGGCAGCCGCGTCCAGTCCAAAGGGCGCGCAGGCGCTGGCGGACGCGCGCGCGTACCTCGACGGCATCAACCTCTACATCCAGCAGTCGCACAGCGGCCGCTACTTCCCCGGCGAATACGTGCTGACCGGACACGTCGACGCGATCACCAACGCGGGCAGGATCGACCCGTTCAGCCTGCCTGACCTGGTCATCCTCGCGTCCGTGGTCGGCGCTCAGTTCGGTGGCGGCGGTGGCGGCGAAGTGCGGTCGGCGATCACGCGGATGGCGTTCCACGAGCGGTACGGCGTGGCCGACGGCGAAAAGGCCTGGCAGGCGTTCCGGTCGCAGAACGACCCGGAGACGGTCAACACGCTGCACAACGGCCAGAGCTTCCCGTACGCCCAGTCACCCGCGAACCCCGCGGGCGTGGCCATGCCCGACAAGGGTTCGGTGACATCGCAGCAGCTGGTGTTCGACCCCACTGGCTCGGCCGCCACCGCGTCGGCGGCGCCGGTGAAGGTCGCGGCACCCGAGCAGCTGGAACCGGCGCGTGGCGTGTTCGATGACGGTGTTCTGCCAGGCAACCTGGTGAGCGAGAAGCACGGCATGTCCAACGCGCTGGTGGTGTCCGGCCAGCACACCGCGAGCGGCAACCCGGTCGCGGTGTTCGGCCCGCAAACCGGCTACTTCGCCCCGCAACTGCTGGTCCTGCAGGAGCTGCAGGGGCCGGGCATCAGCGCACGCGGCGCGTCGTTCGCCGGCATCAGCTTCTACGTGCTGCTCGGGCGTGGCCAGGACTACTCGTGGAGTGCGACGACCTCGGCGCAGGACATCATCGACACGTACGCGGTGGAACTGTGCGACCCGACCGGGAAGCCGCCGACCAAGGACTCGACGCACTACATGTTCCGCGGTCAGTGCACGCCGATCGAGACGATCGAGCGCAAGAACGCGTGGAAACCGACGGTCGCCGACGGCACGCCGGAAGGGTCGTACCGCCTGGTCGCGTTCCGCACGGCGTACGGCCCCATCACGCACCGCGCGACCGTCGGCGGCAAGCCGGTGGCGTACACGAGCCTGCGGTCGACGTACCAGCACGAGATCGAGTCGATCATCGGTTTCCAGGAGTTCAACGACCCGGGCGCGATCACCTCGGCGCAGGACTTCCAGCGCGCGGCGGCGCACGTGAACTACACGTTCAACTGGTTCTACGTGGACTCGAAGGACACGGCGTACTTCAACTCCGGCGCGAACCCGTCCCGTAAAGCCAATGTGGACCCGAACATGCCGGTATGGGCGACACCGGCCTACGAGTGGAACGGCTGGGTCCCAGCGACGAACAGCGCGACCTACACCCCGTACGAACAACACCCACAAGCCGTGAACCAGGACTACTTCATCTCCTGGAACAACGGACAAGCAAAGGACTACGCCAACGCAGGCTACGAAAAGAGCGCGGTGCACCGCGGCGACCTCCTGGACAGCCGAGTCCGCGCGCTGATCTCCGGCGGGAAGAAGGTCACCCGCGTCAACCTGACACAGGCCATGGCGGACGCCGCCCTGGCCGACCTGCGCGCCGAACGCGTGTTGCCATACCTGCTACGGGTCCTGGAAAGCCAGCCCATCACCGACCCCGGCCTCGCCAACGCGGTGGCGTCGTTGAAGACCTGGATGAACAGTGGCTCGCTGCGCAAGGAAACCGCGCAGAGCAGCCACAAGTACGCGAACGCGGACGCGATAAAGATCCTCGACGCATGGTGGCCGCTGCTGGTGCGCGCCCAGTTCCAACCAGGCCTCGGCGACTCGGCGTACAACGCGCTGGTGTCCACCATAGGAATCAACGAGTCCCCCTCCGGATTCCAAAATGGACAACCAGACTTCCACTCCGGCCAGCCGCACAAGGGGTCGTCGTTCCAGTCGGGCTGGTGGGGCTACGTCCAGAAAGACCTCCGAGCGGTGCTGGAAGACCAGGTGGCAGGCCCGTTGGCGCAGAAGTACTGCGGCGGCGGAACAGTGGCCGGATGCAGGCAAGTGCTGACGACAACGCTGACCCAAGCGGTAGCGGCCCCGCTGAACCAGGTGTACCCAGGCGACGGCAACTGCGCAGCGGGTGACCAGTGGTGCGCGGACACAGTGATCCAAAACCCGCTGGGCGGAATAACCCACGACAAGATCACCTGGCAGAACCGCCCGACATTCCAGCAAGTAGTGGAATTCCCGGCCCGAAGGGGCCAGAACATCGCCAACCTCGCCCTCGCCAGAGCAGCGACGGCGACAAGCGCGGAAACCGGCGCATACCCGTCCCCAGCTCGCAACGCGGTCGACGGAAACCAGGCAACCCGCTGGGCAAGCGACTGGAGCGACAACCAGTCCCTCACAGTGGACCTGGGTACAACGCAGCAGGTGGCCCGCGCGGTGATCCACTGGGAGGCGGCGTACGGAAAGGCCTACCGCCTGGAAGCGTCAACGGACGGAAGCACCTGGCAACCGGTCCACGCGACAACCACAGGAGACGGCGGCCTGGACACAGCGGTCTGGCCCCCAACCCAAGCCCGATATATACGATTCGTCGGAATCCAACGGAGAACGAAGTGGGGCTACAGCATCTACGAGCTGCAGCTCTACGCCCACTGACAACCCCACCAGGCGCCCCCAGGAACCCCCAGCCCCGGGGGCGCCACCCCGCGCAGACGGGGATGTGCGCCAACTCGATGGCGACCACCCGTATGATCAGACCTGCGCCGGATCCGGCGCAGGCAGGCGGTCCCACCCCGCCGAAGCTCGCGGTCAAATGGCCGCTACGCTGAAGAGCAAGCCCTCGTAGCTCAGGGGATAGAGCATCGGTTTCCTAAACCGTGTGTCGCAGGTTCGATTCCTGCCGGGGGCACTCGTCTTTCACCGGGCGAGATACGGTCCTTGACCTGCGCAAACAGGTCAAGGACCGTATGCCCAAGTGAATCAGTAGTCGATCTTGCCAGTCACGCGTGACATGGAATGTGGCATCCACGCGATCTGGAGTGGTCTCGCCAGCGCCCCTCACACGAGAGGCCTGAACTGCGTGACCGAGTACAGCAATGATCAGTTGACATACACAACGACCTGCACCAGGCGAAACAACCTGGCCAGGCGGTGTCCGCCCCACAGGAACCCGCTCCAGGCGTGGCACGACGTGACGAGCGCCCGATCCCTCACCCAGCTCGCGGCCGAACGCCTCCTGCAGGCCATACACCAGCACGAATGTTCATCGCGCCGACCGAACGCGGCGGCGACAGCCCACGTCACGCGTCGTCGAAGAAATGTTGTCACCCCTCGAACGCCAGGGGAAGATCCAACTTCAGCACCCGCGTTGAGTCCACAGTAGATGTGGCATATCTGTCTGAACTGCTCGCGGCACGCTCCTTTCAATCAACAACTCGGCGATTCCCCAACAACCGAGAGGAATGCCCTGTGAAAGCAACTACTCGGCCGCGTACCAGCAAGTCGCGTCGTCGCGGCCACATCGGCATGTTGCCCAGCGGATCCCTCCGAGTACGAGTCCAAGCCGGTACCGACCCGATCACCCACCGTCCCCACTACCTATCAGAAACCATCCCAGCAGGCCCCTCCGCCGAGCGCGAAGCACAGCGGGTTGCAGCGACTAATCGACCACATCGATCAACAACGGCGCCCCCAGCCCAACATCACCCTCAACCAGCTAATCAACCAACACATCGCCAGCCTGCACGCCAGCGTCACCACCACAGCCGGTTACTGCGGACGGTAACCACACGCGCCCCCAGGTGGTGGGATGACGTCTCGTCCTGGACGGGGTCGAGCCTGTCCCGTCAGTACCCGGCACACCCCACACGTTTCGTGAGAACGAAACCGTACCGGTACGTTCCCGGATTCGACTGTCCCCAAAGACGCGGAATGGGTACGCCGTCGCCCGACAATGGTCGGAACGCTCGCCTGCACCCGATGTACGACCGGCAACAAGTGCTACGACTCCTGGGATCACGTGGAAAGCTTCGGCACGCAGGTCGCGATGGTGTGCAGTTTTCCCGACGCTGGCCTCCGGCAGGGCGCTGAGGTGTACCTGCGGCACGTTGTGGGCCGCCGCGGCAGCGATCCGGACCTCGTGCGCAACATCCAGGACGCGCTCGACCGCTTCGACGGTGCGAACTCCCGCGACACAGCCGCGCCTTCCATTTCGACCTCGCAGCAGATCCTGCAACGACCTGCGCGCGGCGGGCGCGCGGAGTGCGACTGCGACGACTACGAGCTGCCGAACTACCACCACGTCCATGATGTCGAGGAGCTTCCGCGCGAACGGCGCACTGACCACCACATCGTCGTTCACGGCTTCGCCGTCCGGCTCTCCGGCAGCATCGACACCTGCTGGGTGTTCTTCCACCATCTCGAGCCTGCGCTGGCCTTTGGCCGGGCCGGACGGATGTCCAGTGTCGACATCCGCACTCAAGCGATGGCTGGCCGGTGTCAGCGCGGATTCCTCACACTTTCGCCCCACCTGACGTCCCCGGCTATCCCAAGGCCACCGAGGCCTTGCGCCAGTTGCAGACGCTGCTGGAGTGGCCGACCACAGCACGGTGCGCACCGAGCCGCCTTTGCCGCACGCGGGCGTGTTCCTCGTCCAGGCGCAGGTCGAGGTCCTCGATGTACATCCCGCACACCTCACTGGCACGGGAACCGTGGGGGAGCGGCATGACGACTGCAAACTGGGAAGGCCCAGTCGGCAGCGGCGATCGCAACGACCTGCCACCCATGGTGAAGCCATTCCCCCAGGACGCTTCACCCGAGGCAGCGGTGGACTCAACGTCGGACCCGGATTACGAGCCTCCGCGACCGTCGAAGGATCCGTTCGACGAGATACCGGACAGTCGCCGAACCCAACGCCACCAGCCGATACCCCCAGTGCCCACGGTGACCTACCTGGCCGACGGCAGCCATCACAAGGAAGTCCAGGCCGCGCTGGAGAAATTGCTGGACGCCTTCGGCTTCGACGTCAACTCCCGCGGACCGCACGTCCTCGGATCGGTTTTCCAGAAGACGCAGTTCCGTCTGCGCAAGGCCCTGACCTCCGACCAGATCACCGAACGGCTGCTGAAGATCGAGCGTGGCATCGAACTTCAACTGGTGGGCAAGGCGCAGGCCGATGTCGACGCTCTGCAAGGCGATGCCGTCGCGAAGCTGCTGACCGCACTGAAGGACGAGCCGACCGCGCTGATCCAGATCGGCTCATTGCTGCTGATCAAAGCCGACGGCGTCCCGGTGGTCCGGAACCTCACCCAGGAGGAACTGCGTTACCTCGAACGCAATCCACGACTGCTGGAGCAGCCAGCCTCGATCCTTCGTCGCCTCGCTGAGGCGTCTCAGCCGCAGCCCGCCCTGCCCCCGGCGAACGTCTCGTAGGCCTGGCTGCGCGGTATCGCGGCCTGGCCCCACGCCGTGCACAACGCGAGCACCAGCAGCACGAGCACCCCGACGCCGCCGCACCGGCCAGCGTAGGTCGACGTTATCCCGCAACCCGCCCAGCCGGGTTCGCGGACTACGCCGCTCAGATGTCAGCCATAGGCTGACAAATATGTCAGCTGTAGCCCTACCAGAACGAGACCGGCGGCCGCCCGCGCCCGGCGCGCACCGACTGCGGCACCACCTGACCCGCTTACGGGTCCACAAACCGTTGTACACAGCGAAAGGGTGGCTTGCCTTCCCCCGAGGCAAGCCACCCCTTCAGTGCGATCGATCGTCAGCCCTGCGTGCGTGAACGACGGCGAAGCATGAACGCACCCGCCCCACCAGCGGCCAGCACACCGGCTCCACCCAGTACGAACAACCCCGTGTTCGGACCCTGCTCCCGCACCGGAGCAGCGGTGTCCACGTCACCTCACCTGTGTTCGCCGCACCCTTCGGCTTCACCGCCACCTGACCGGCCTCCGGCTTGGCCGGAGCGGGCTTGCCGGTTGTCGGCTTCGACGGCTGCTGCTGAACGGGCTCGATCTCGATCTGAACGTGCTGCTTGGTGTCGCCGCAATCGAACCTAACCTGGTAAATGCCCGGCTTGACATTCTTCCCGACCTTGGCATTGGCACTGATGTCGCCCATGTTGTTCCTGCGGACAAGAGTGATGGCGTGCGGCTCAAGCTCGTTGGAATAGGCCATCGCCTTGTCCGCATGACAGATACCGCTCAGCTCGACCGCTCCACCGGGTACCGCGTGCTTGCTGAAGTAGAGCTTCGCGTCGCCACTGTCGGCATGCGCCACGGGTCCCGCCATGAAAAGACCGACAACACCGACGCTGATCGCACCGAAAAGAACGGGCCTCAGCATCTGAAATATCCCCCTGCAGCTCTTCTGCCTGTTCGCTGTTCGCACTGAAGACGCGCCGGGCACCGGCCATTTGCTCCCGGTTGACAGGGAAAAATAAGGGAACTTCTCAGCAACCTCGAGGGCGGCCGCGCGTCTTTCCACAGCTGCGCACGCACGCGATCAACGCTTCCGCTATCTCGGCGTGTGGTCGATGCACCCGCCTCGCGCGCGTCCCCACTCGATCTGATGGGCGATTTGCCCGTATCGCTGGTAGAGCGTCTGCAGGCTTGCCGGACATCGGCCGGGACGAGTTGTTCCGGTTCTTCACGCTGAGGCCTGCTGATCTGGCGTTCGTGGATCCAGGCCGGGGGCGTGGTCCGGCGGACCGGTTGGACTGATGACGCAGTCGCCCCCGGCAACGGTCATGACAACACTGTGGGCGAGCCGCGCAATCTCCTTGCGATCACGCACCTCGACGAAACCGCGTGCTCACTGGCAACAATTCATGGGCCCACACCCCCACGATCCCGCGCCAGGCTGTCAATCGGGCTCGTTCGGCACCACGGACCCTCGGCGTCACCCAGCCCAGCCCACACCAATTTTGTCCGTTCACCACACCTGTCCGCCAGGACGAGTTCACTCGCTGTCCAGCACTCATCCGTCAGCAGGTATTGCCCCTCCGGCCTCGCGCTGAAAATTTCTATATGCGAATAGGCGATCGCTTCGGCTAGCCTCGGCCGAGGGCGCAGGGAAAAGCGGAGATCTCGCACACGAGGGGAATAGTTCGTGTGGCGGTACTCGCTGCCCATTTTCGAAGGGAGTGGAATATGGTCGACCGTGCCGAGGTCGTCGTGATCGGTGCTGGGGTGTTGGGCTGCGCGGTGGCGCTGCACCTGCTGCAAGCGGGAGTGCGTGACGTCCGGGTGGTGGAGCGGGACGATGTCGGGCAGGGGACCACGGCGGCTGGTGGAGGTTTCCTCGGGCACTGGGCGCCCTATGAGAACGAGCTCGAGGCGTCTCGATATGGCCGCGATTTCTACGCGGGTCTGCACCGGGACGGGCACGATATCGACTTCAAGGCGAACGCGATGCTGTATGTCGCGGCGAGCGCGGCCGCGTGGGAGACCCTGAACGCGGACGAGCAGGGAGCGGCAACAATCGTGGGTCCGGCTGAGGTGGAGGCGCGGACTGCGGGGGTCGTGCGCGCCGAACGCGTGTTCGGTGGGTTGCTGGACGAGAGCGGCGCGCAGGTCCACGCACCGAAGGTGGTGGCCGTGCTCGCCGAGCGGGTCCGCGCCGCCGGCGGTGTGATCGACACCCGACGGCCGGTCACCGGGCTCACTGTCCGGAGTGGACGTGTACGGGCCGTGGAGACGGCGCGTGGCCGGGTGGATTGCGAGGCGGTCGTGCTCGCCGCGGGTGCGTGGAACAGCGAACTGGTGGCCTCGCTCGGGTTCTTCCTGCCTGTTGTGGCCCAGGTGACTTCGCGGATCATCACCGGCTCCCGTGGCGTGCCGGACACTCTGCCCACCCTGTTCCTGAGCGGTCTCGCTCCCGACGAACCGGGCGGAGGCACGATGCTGTGGGTCCGCGGGCACGACGACGGTCTGCTGTGGGGTGGCACCTATGACGTCTTCCCACGGAACGTCCTCGTCGATGCACCCGTGCCGGACCGGCTGGACGACCTGCCGATCGACGGCGTCCTGGAGATTCTGCGGATCGCCGAGCGTGGCGCGGCGGTTAGCCCGGCGCTGGCGGCACGCACCCGACTGCACGTGAAACACGGTGCTCCCTGCTACACCCCGGACATGCGGGCCGTGGTCGGCGAGGTACCCGGCGTCGCGGGAGCCTATGTGCTGTCCGGAGACAACGAAGCGGGCATCACCTACGGTCCCGGCTATGCCCGTGCGCTGACGAAGCGGATCACCGGCGGGCCCAGCGAGTCAGCACAGGTGGATGCCTGGCGTCCAGACCGCTTCGGCGGCCGGTTCACCAACCAGCGGCAGATCCATGAAGCACTGGCCGAATACGACTGGACCTGACAATCCACGACGGGGCTGCGAGACCTGACTCTCCGGCCACACAGGACGTGACGTGACCGGCGCGAGGACGGCGGTCGGCCATACGAGGGCATGGCCGACCGCCGACGGATGTCAGAGAACGTTGTTGTTCAAGTCCATTGTGGCCACGGCCGAGTACGAGATTCCCGAGCGAGCACCCATCGAGAACAACACCGGCGACGAGGTGCGAGTCAGCGACCGGGACACCACGTGGCCCGCGTCGTGTTCATCACGACGCCCTCCCGGGCGGGATGGGTGCCGGAGCCTCGACGACGCGGCCGATCGCGGCCGTTCTGCACGCCTACAACACTCAGGAGTTGCCGACGAGTCGCTCCAGCGGCAGCCCGATCTGGGTGGAGTCTGGCGGGTTTTCTCAGCTGGCCATCGCTACCACCAATCGGATGAAATACCACCCCCGGCTGGTATCCACCGGCCACCGACAGCACCGACAAGGCACCACGGATCTGAAACCCGAACACGACCTCGCTTCACCTGACCTCCGCTCATCGGTTACTTAGGACTGGTGGTACGGGTCGTGTTGGCCCGACCGCCGTAGTCGGCTATTCGATGCCCGGTGCGCCATGGCCGCGCCGCTCCCGACGTCCACCAGCGTCGCCATAGCGAGGGACGTTTGAGTATCGCCGACAGCAGCGGCAGAGGATCGAAGTAGTTCATGCGCTCGATCGCTTTGCCGTCGCGCAGTACGAACCGGTCGATGTTCGGCCATTCGATCAGGTCACCCCTGACGTGAACGTGCAGCCGGACTTCGATGAACAGCAGATCCGGGTCACCACGCCACCGGTCCACCTGTGCGCGCAGGTCGGGCAAAAAGCGCCAGATCCGCCGGAACTCCTCCTGTGCGGCCGCTATCCCCCGCATCGGCGCGGCCAATGGCTGGGTCAACACGATGTCCGGATGCAAGATCTCTGGCATCCGCTGGGGAGACGGGTCGTTCCAGAAGTCGATGAACTTCGCGACGAACTGCTCGGACTCTTGCATGTGGATGTCTCTTCCGTGCGGCCTGGTCCTGGTTGTCAGGCTTGATGCGCGAGAGGTGGCAAGAACTGTTGCGACGTGACCAGAGAGATGCGGTGCGCGGGAGCCATGTCGCGTCGGCGACCGCCTCATCTGCCAGGGGAAGGTCATTGCCCGCCTTGCCGGGGCGTGCGCTCGCGCCATAGCGTGCTCAGCATGGCCCGGGGTCGGCCATCATGGTCGCCGCCGGGCGGATCTCGTCGATGCGGGGATCGGTCGTCAGCCATGCTGTCCTCCTCCACAAGGGGCGGTGCCCCGTCGCGCGGCACGTATTCTTGATCGCATGACCGCTCCGGCACTTCCACAAACGTGCGCCCCCGTACGGTTGTGGCTTCGGCTCGGGCACGCCGTCTACCTTGGCCCTCTGCTGCGCCTTGGCCCTCACTCCTCGGCGATTGCCTGTCTGGGCGTCGGCCTCGACGCGCCCTTCACCGTCCGGGCCGACGGGGTGCCGGACCTAACCGTCCGCAGCTTCCTGTTCCGCGCCAGGGTCCGGCATGAGATCCGCGATGGGGCAGGCCGGATGCTGTTCTGCTACTTCGACCCGACCTCGGCGCGGATGTCCCGATGCCTGGGCGGTATGCGGCGTGTCACCGGCGCGTTTCGCACCGGCCACCGCCACGAGGCGGACCTGATCGACCTGGCCACCCGGGACGAGGTGGACTTCGAGCAATTGCTGGCAGCAGCCAGCATCCCCGTGCTGGGACCCGGCGATGCGCGGATCGCCGACGCGGCGGCCCGAATCCGGGCCGACCCGGCGTGCCCGCAGCGCGCCGAGACCGCTGCACGCGAGGCGGGCCTGTCCAGGTCACACTTCCTGCGGAAGTTCTCCGACCAGACGGGCACCAGTTTCCGTCGCTATGTGCAGTGGGCACGGATACTGCGCGTGGCCGCGGCCTTCGCACACGGCCACGACTTCACCCGTGCCGCCGCCGACGCGGGATTCGCCTCGCCATCGCATCTCACCGGCACCTTCCGCGGTATGTTCGGACTCACCCCCACAGCCCTGGCCGCCCTCAGTCCCCAACTCCTGCTTCACGAGCACGACGCAGCCCACCACGGCCAATAACACGCCCACCAGCTGTCCGCTACCCGATGTCCGCATCTCGGCATAGAAGACGTTCTGCGTGTCGGCTCCGAACTGATAGTCGGCCGTCGGAGGGCTCCGGCTTGCGTGGCAACGTCTTCGCGTGGCACTGTTGGCCATGTTCAGCGGCGCGCACGTGATCCTCTACAGCCAGAACGCCGAGGCGGACCGCGCCTTCGTCGCCGACGTCCTCGGGTTCCCTCACGTGGATGCCGGACACGGGTGGCTGATCTTCAAACTGCCCCCGGCCGAGGTCGCCATTCACCCGACCGACGACGCACCACAGCACGAGTTCTACCTGATGTGCGACGACCTGGACACGGTCCTGACCACCCTGGCCACAGCCGGCGTCGAAACCAGCCGACCGGTAACCGAGGCACGATGGGGTCGACTCACCGCGGTACGGATGCCAAGCGGGTCCGAACTGCCCCTGTACCAACCACTGCACCCCATCGCACACAACCTGTGACCCTGTCGAGCCGCAGGAACGCCGCGCTACAGACAGCGACCGCCCGGCACACCGAACCCGGCCGTGCGCTGACGGGGCTGCCGAAGGCGACGTTCGACCGGGCCATCCACATGGGTTCACTGTTCGTGGACGCCAAAACAGGCGGCGAACGAAGCGTCGGGGGCCGCCAGGTGACGGTGGATGGCCACGCCCTCGACGAATGACGTGACGCCGCAAACCGAGTAAGTGCCTGTTTGGATAATCGATTCAGTGACGCCATTTCCTTGCGCAGCAAGGAGAGTGTCGAGACGGCAAACGTCCGATCGAGACCAAGCGCCAGGCGCTGCGACCGACTGGCCTCAGGCCGCGCACATCATCGATGCCTCGCGTTGCGCAAGGAGATTCACAGCGAAGTCGACGCGATTCGCGCCGTGATAGCCACCACCCTCCACGCTGGCGAATCCCACGAACACGAACTACCCGACTTGATCCGCCGCGCCGTGCCCGCCCACGACCGCACCGAAATCCGCACCGACGCCCCCACCGCGCACGGCGGTGGCCGAACCGAGAACCAACGACCCAGTGTGGGGCGCCTGGCTGCCACACTTGACGGATGGCTCTCGGATACGTCTTCGCTGTGCTCGCGGCGCTGGCGTCAGGCAGCGGCTCGATCCTGCAATCCCTCGGTGTCCGCCGCGCCGGACTGTACGGCGGTACGTCCCTTGGTCTGGTCGCGCTTCGGCGTCAGCCGATCTACTTCCTCGGTCTGGGCACGGACTTGGTAAGGTTTCTCTTCGCTGCCGCGGCCCTGCGGCGTCTGCCGTTGTTCCTGGTCCAGTCGCTACTCGCGTTCAGTATCGGGGTCACAGCCACGATCGCGTCTGGGCCGCACCGGTGCTGGCATTCAGCGCCGGCCTGAGCCTCAGCGTCGTCGGCATCGCGGCGCGCACACTGGATGCTCCACGCTCGGCATGGGATCTGGTCCTGCCTGGCCATCGGCGGAGCGGTCGCTGTCGCGCACTACGCGGCTGTCACCCGCCGACAGGCCTAGAATCGGTGTGCATCCTGTTGGACCGCTCCAGACCCTGGCGGCATGTGTGCGTGCCCATCACGTCCCCGGTCGAGAGGTACCACTATGGACACTTCAGACACCACCCCGCTGCACGGCCGTTCCGAACGTCCAATCGTGCCGCAATCCCTTCAGGTGAGCGCCGCGCTGGGCTGGCGACTGCTGGTGGTCGCCGCCGCCCTGGCCGTGATCGGTATCATCGTCGGCTACCTCGCGGCGGTCGTTGTTCCGGTTGCGATCGCCTTGTTGCTGGCCGCATTGCTGGCGCCCGCTGTCGGATACCTGGTCAAGCGCAAGGTACCCCGCTGGCTGGCAGCCGTCATGGTCCTCGTCGGCGGCTTGGCGGTGCTCGGCGGACTGCTCACGTTCGTGATCATCACCTTCATCAACGGTCTGCCAGCGCTGCGGATCCAGCTCTCCCACAGCATCGACGCCATCGGTAACTGGCTCACCACCGGCCCGCTGCACCTGAGCGACGAGCAAGTGCGAAGCTTCTTCGACACTCTCGTCACAACCTTGACCAACACGCAAACCGGCATCACGTCCGGCGCACTGACCACCGCGGCGACCATCGGTGAGATCCTGGCTCAGATGCTGTTGATCCTGTTCGTGCTGATCTACCTGCTCTACGACGGCCGCGGCATCTGGACGTTCCTGCTGCGCGCCGCACCCGATCGGATCCGCCCCCGGGTGGACGTCGCAGGCCGCCGCGGCCTGTCCGCTCTGGTCAGCTACGTGCGCGCGACGATCGCGGTGGCCACAGTGGACGCCGTCGGCGCCGGGATCGGGATGGTCATCCTCGGCGTCCCGCTCGCGATCCCCCTGGCCACACTGGTCTTCATCGGCGCGTTCATCCCCATCATCGGCGGCGTCGTCGCCGGCGGGATCGCGGTGCTGATCGCCCTGGTCGCCAACGGACCGATAACGGCACTGGTACTCCTGGGCATCGTCATCGGCGTCCAGCAACTGGAAGCCCATGTACTGCAGCCCCTCCTGCTCGGCCGAGCCGTCAACCTCCACCCGCTTGCCGTGGTGCTCGCCATCGCGATCGGACTGGTCGCGGCCGGCATCGCCGGGGCACTACTGGCGGTCCCCTTGCTGGCTGTACTCAACGCAGGCGTTCGCTCCCTGCGCGGCGGCGAAGACGAATACGCCAAGCCCATCGATGTTCACCAGAAGTGAGGTTGATACCGGTGACATCGAACTATTCCGAGAAGAGCACCAACCAGTCGGCCGTGTGGCGAGACTTGGTCGCGGCGCTTGAACAGGTCGACGTGGCGTGGAAAGCCACCCACCCGACCGGGACGGGTACTGCCGCGTCCTCCCAATTGCCGGGCAACGTGGCCGTGGCGTTGGTCAAGGACGCCTACCAGGCGACGGAGGCGATCATCGGTGTGAGCAAGTGGCCGACGAGGTAACGACCAACCGGCACGATGTTCTCACCCACGGACAGATCGACCGGGAAGTGCTGTCCATACTGGAGGCCTTCGACAGCTCCAATTCACCGACGGCCCGGCCCGGTTCAACGAACAGTCCACAGCCGACAGAACGACACCTGATCGCCCTGTCGACTGGTTCAGTGCCGCTCCTGCCTGGGTGGGGACACCTGTCCGCCCGCCGCGATGGCGTCGAGGTCGGCGGTGCCCTCGGCGACCTCGCGCGCGATGTCGGACAGACGCAGGTTGTTCGACCGGCTGTAGGCGCGCAGCGCGACGAACGCGGCCTGCATGTCGACGCCTGCGTGTGCGGACAGCACACCCTTGGCCTGTTCGATGACGACCCGGGAGTTCAGGGCGGTCTGCAGCTGCCTGGTCAGGATCGCGCTGTCGTCGATCGCGCGGTGCTGCAGCATGCCGATCGTGGCCACGTCGGCCAACGCCTGGCCCAGGGACACGCTGGTCTCGTCCACCCCGTCGGACTCGGTGTTGAGCAGGTTCAACGCGCCGATCACAGTTTGGCGTAACCGCATCGGCACCGCGTGCGCGGCACGGAACCCTGCCTCACGGGCGGCCACAGCGAACCGGGGCCACCGAGCGTTCTCGTCCGCCAGGTTCGCACTGGACACCGGCAGCCCAGTTCTCACACAGTCCAGACATGGCCCGTCGTCGGCCTGGACGGCGAACAACTCGACCAGCCTGGCCTGCTCGGAGGACGCGGCGGCCATGCGCAACCCGCCCCGCTGGTCCGAGAGCACCACTCCGGCCGCGGCGACGTCCAGCAGCTCCACACATCGCTCGACGAGCATGTTCAGGAACTCGATGATGTCGAACTGGTCGATCAAGGTGTCCGCCAGTTCGACGAACACCCGCGCCAGTCGCTGTTCATGACTGTGGTTCATCGGTGCCTGCTTCCTGTGACCTGTCCACATCATTCTTGCGCGCCGAGCAACAGCTGGCGATCTACGATCTGACGGGCCACTGTTGCCAGCGGTAGATCGTGGGCGTAGGCGTGGGCACGGATCCGCAGCAACGCCTCCCGCATGCTGATGCCCAACTGGTTGCTCACCATCCCGGACGCCTGGTGGACCTCGGCGTGGATGTCGGAGATCCAGCCAAGGTCCTCCGGAGGACGCCCCGCGATCTCGTCCAGCACCGACTCAAAGGCCAGCTCAGCCAGCACCAGGCCGTCGACCGCCTGCGGCGGGCTCAGCGAACCGGTGGCGGCCCGGTGACAGTCCAGCGACCCCAACCCGATCACCCCCAGCTGCAAAGGGAACGCGAACACCGCGGCCACCCCCAAGGCCAAGGCGCCTGGGGTGAACGCGGGCCACCGCGCCCCGGCCACAGCCAGATCAGGCACCAGCACCGGCGCACCCGCGGTGACCGCGGACAACCCGGGCCCCTCGCCTACCGTGAGCTGCAAGTCCTCCAACCCGACGGCGACCGCGTCGGTAGCGCGCGCCAAGCGCTGCTGCGCGTCAGGAGTCCCAGGCCGGTGCATCAACGTGACCCCGGCACCAGTGACCACCAACTCCGACACCGCCAGCCCGCAGATCCGCGTCAACGCCGGGGGCAGGCCGTCGTCGTTGGCCGTCACCAGCGCACGCATTCGCTCTCGGCGGTTCTCAGTCACAGCATCACCGGTCTATACGGGCGAGCGCCGCATCCGTGTCCTCGGCGGGGCCAGACGCCGAAACCCAGCCGCCGTCGTCGCACCAGCGATCTTCCGCGTCGTCCGGCTGGTTCGGCGACGGTCGCCGAGTCGCGGTCATGCGATCACCGTTTCCCTCAGTTTGCGAGCGAAGCGTTCTGCCCTGGGCCAGCGGACCCTGGTGGCCCAGCCGAACCTCTCGAAGATCCAGATCACGCGGGCGGAGACGTCGATCTGGCCGCGACCGACACCGTGGCGCGCACAGGTGGGATCAGCATGGTGCGAGTTGTGCCAGGACTCACCCATCGAAGCGATGGCCAGCGGCCAGAAGTTCGCCGACTTGTCCCTCGCGGTGTAGGGACGGGCGCCGATCATGTGGCAGATCGAGTTCACCGACCAGGTCACGTGGTGCAGCACGGCGACACGCACCAGACTGGCCCAGAAGAACGCGGTCACCGCGCCCCACCAACTCCAGGTGATCACCCCACCGGCCAGTGCCGGTGCCAGCAACGTGACCACCGTCAGCAGCGGGAACATCCGATTCACCCGCAGGATGTCGCGGTCGGCGAGCAGGTCGGGAGCGAACCTCGCGGCATTGGTCTGCTCGCGCTGGAACATCCATCCCATGTGAGCGTGCCAGAACCCCCGAGCCAGTGCGGTCGCCGAAGTCCCGAACAGCCACGGCGAATGCGGGTCACCTTCCCGGTCGGCGAAGGCGTGGTGGCGGCGGTGGTCGGCGACCCAGCCGATGATCGGTCCTTGCATCGCCATGCTGCCGACCGTCGCGAGCGCGATCCGCAGGCCACGAGTGGCGGTGAACGCACCGTGGGTGAAGTACCGGTGGAATCCGACGGTCACGCCCAGGCAGGTCAGGGTGTAGAAGAACGCGACAAGGCCGATATCGACCCAGTCCAGGCCCCACCCCCACGCGACCGGGACAGCCGCGGTCAACGCGAGTAACGGGACAACCGCGAACAGCTTGACCAACATCATCTGCATCGGAGTCTTCTCACCCGCCAGGATGTCCGCCGCCACGGGCAGGTGGGGAGAAGTTCGAACCGCGATAGTCACAGGAAATCGCCTCCAGGCGTCGGCAAGGGAACTCAACCGCCGGAGTCTGGGGCGATCAACACGATCAGCGCGCTGTCCACGTCATCGGTCACGCGCTCTTTCAATTGTAGCCGTTCGCACACCGATTCCAATCGAACAGTGACCAGGCACAACCCCCCGTACTTGCCGGGGGCATGTCGCCCGCTGACAGCACCTTCGGAAATCGATCAGCGCACTTCCCGGGTCTCCTTGACGAGCTCGGCCCATGGGGCCGCAGGCGGTCATGTGTGTTGGCCGGTGGTGGTCATGAAGTCTTCTTGTTTGTGCAGACGCAACCCGGGCTGTTCCCGCCGACGGCTTTCGCGGTGCAGTAGCGGACCGCGATCTGATCGTGGCTGTCCCAAGGGTGCGGGCATGACGCGCAGGTCGCGGCGCTCTGTTCGTCGGCGTCCGGCTTTGGTTCGGAAGCTGGACGAGTGGTTCTCAGCAGTTGTTGGGCGCGTCCAGCGGCCGTCATCATCGCCTCGTGGCTGGCTGCTTTGTCGGCATCCGGTGGGATGACAAGCAGGTGGATGCGTTGGCGGTCCATCGAGACGACGCTGATGACGTTCTCGTCCTGCGACCGGAATCCATCCAGCCGGACGGAGTGACCGTCGAGTTGGATCCTGCGCGGCGCGTCGCCCCACGAGGTGTAGGCGAACACTACTCGCCACACCGGGCCGAGCCGGACGGCGAGCACCTTGACCAGCGCTGGTAATTCCGCTGCCAGATCCCGTGACCGTGGCCACCAGGCGCCGTCGACGTACCCGACGGTCGATTCGCTGGGCTTGAGGCGCAACCGGAGTGACTGCCCGTGCCTGCGGCAGGGGAATGAACTGTCTGGGTGAGACATGCTGCCCGCTGAGGGCTACGCTGAGACCCCGCAACAAACCTCGCCCTTGGCACCCCCGGGCACTGCCCGAACTCAGTGTGCGGGTCTTCAGCGACTTCGTTGGCTGGCGACCCGGCTGTGGGCTGGTGACACTGCGGCGAACACGGCGATCCGTTCGGACAATTCGCGGGCATCGGCGTTGTCACGGTGCTGATCCGCCATGTTCTTCAGAGACAGCAGCCGATCCCGGACCCGCGACGACCTCACCGTCAAAGCTACGGCGATGGCCTCGGCACCCACCGCGGCCGCGCGGTCCGCGTCGTGTTCGATGAGATGACTCGCCGCCAGCGCGACCAGGCTGAACGACCTGCTACGGGCCATCTGGCTGTACCCGTCTGCCGCGTTGGTCAGGGCGGGTATCGCCGCACGTGCGTAGAACGGATCCACGGACCGCGCGAGATCCGCGTAGATGACACCAGACATGGCCAGCAAATCGTTGATGTCGAAGAAAGCCGCCCACCCCGGCGCGTCGGCCGGATCTGATCGAGTGAAGTCGTCCAGGCCCTTGCCCAGCGACGCGAGTGCGTCGTCGGCGAGGCCCATCTTCGCGGCCACCCAAGCTTGGTTCGCGTGCAGAATCGCGGCAGGCAGTGCTGACGCGCAGGCTTGAGCCGCGTGCTGACCGAGTTGGAAATCCACCCGCGCCGCGTCCAACGCGTTGTGGTGCAGATGGACCCGGCCTCTGCGATACCTGATACCGGCCACCAGTGCGTCGTTGCGAGCGAACTGGGCCAGCCTGGCGGCGTCGTCGAAGTGGCGACGAGCCTGGTCGACCCGGTCGATGTCGAAGGCGGTCCATCCGGCCAGACAGTGCAGATCCGCCACACTGGTGCGAAGCCGGTCGCCGACCGGCTCTGTTGTGGCGGCGCCGAGCAGGCGCTGTGCCCAGGTCACGTAGGTGACAACGGCGTCGTAGCACGCACCTCCGCCGCACTGGTAGTCCCAGGCCCGCAAGACCCGCGTCGCTGCCTCGATCCGTGCCACATCTGATGCCCCGACACGCTCGGGAACTGACATCGGGACCTCGGGCACCGATGGCGCTGGATCGTCATCATGGTGGCGTAGGGCCATGGCCGACCTCCTTGGCAACAATAAAGATGGAGGGGCCCGCCAGGGACCGGAGCGGGATGGGGCATCGTTGTCCGAACTCGGCTTCTCGGTGTCGCCGGCCAACAAGAGCTTTCAGGCCGCGTCGAGGGTCACGAGCCGGACGACCCGCAGGTTCTGGACCATGCTCATGTTCCTTCCGTGCCGAGCCGACGACCGGACGCCGTCAGGTTCACCTTGATGCACCAGAACGACCGCAGGGGATCCGCGTTGTGACCGCGCGAGGACCGGGCGCGAACGAGAACGTATACGCGACGGTACCGCCGACCGGACCGATACGGTACCGCTGCTCAGCCCCGTCGTGATGGCGTAGTGTCAACGCCACTGCCCCGGACCCTGGCGGGATCATCCTCAGCCGATCAAGGGATTCCCGTGGCACACCTCAAGTTGACCTCGTCAGGGCCGTTCGAGGATATCGCCGAAGCCCACCAGAGCTGCGTCGCGACTATCACGCGCGCCGCCGAGCAGGGCCTGTTCACCGAGGCCGAGGCCGGTCTCCTGATCGACAGGGTCCGCGCGCTGAGCACCAGGATGACGGACAGGGCAAAGCCGTCGGGCCCCGCGCACGCGGGATGAGAGCGCCGACCCGCACCGCACCATGGGTCCCCACAATCTCGACACAACATGAACGTTGGCGGTTGACGGTCCAGGTGTCTAACCGACACAACGCCAGGTCTGCTGTGGACCTTTTCGGTCCACCGACGAAGCACGCTTGAACTGCGCTGGCTTCGATACAGTGCCACAGCGCGGGTGACACTGCGGTCATGTTCGCCACCACCGACGGCTAAGTGCGAGAGGTGATCCACGCGTTCAATAAGTACAGGTTTGTGACACTGCACCCGATGGAAGGGCGGCCGACTGCGTAGGTTTGGCCCTGCCGCCTGACAGCTGATCTGCCGCATCACCCGTCTCCGGACCGCTTGGGCCAACGTTCACCACACGGAGTGACCGAACTCGCGGTCTACTGGCCGAGCACCCGTTGGCTACGAATCATGCCGAAACCATGCGGGCGAGATCGCGGCCGCATCAGTAAGTTCGCTAATTCTCCTGCACCACAACGCCGGGCGGTCACAATGACCCGACACCGTCCACCTCCATGAGGTTCACGACAGTGCCATGTACACGCGCTCGTGCGATCAGCGGACACCAGTGTCGCCAACTTTGAGCCGGTCGAGGAACACGGTGAACGCAGGCCGGACGAACACCAGCACAGGCCGAGCGCGCACCTCGAGCGCGGTCTGTTTCGTGTCACGGACACCGACCAGACCGTAACCAGCGCCGACATCGACGCAGGCGTTCTCCTCGTAATGGCTGTAACTGCTGGTGCGCCAACCACTCAGCACGCTATGCCAGGTCCTCATGGTCGCTCTACCTCCACCCCGATGGTGCGAACACAACGCCTGCCAGGGGCCGGGGCAGCAAAGTACCTAAAGCCTACGCACGCGGACCCGATCCGGCATACCGCCATCGACCTGAGTTCACCCCAAAGGGATGGCGGATGATCCGAGGATCCGCTGTGGTGAGTGTGGTTGATCATATTCGGTTGCAGGTGGTCTCGGCGTCCCGGGCTGGAGTGGTTCGTGCCGTTCACTGGGTCGCGGCCTGGCCGGTTCCGCACACTGGCGCGAAAGCTGCTTAACGACCTGTCCACCATCGAGGGAAACCTCACTGCGCGACAGTTATCTCTTGCCGACGCGGAAGCCCATCTCTGTGGATAACGCCGATTGGGATAAGGCGCACAGGACGGTAGCCGGGCCACCTCGTGCAGGGTGGCCCGGCATGTTTGTTGTGGTGGAGCGGTTTTGTTATCCGATGCATCCCGGAATGGGGGAAGGGCTGTTGACGCAGTTGGTCGGCGTGTTCGCTGTCACCGTGGTGGTGTTGAGTGATGCCGAGCCGGCCACGTAGTAGATCCCACCTGGGTTCACGGTCGCGGTGTTGGTGTTGACCACGCTGCTGGTGAGGGTGAGTGTGCCGTTGACGCTGGCGATACCGGCGCCTTGGTTGGCGGTGTTGCCCTTGACGGTGCTGCTGGTGAACGTCGCCGCGGCCGGGGTGCCCGTGCTGTGGAGGGCGCCACCGCGGCCGCCCGCAGTGTTGCCGGACAGCTCACTGCCGGTCAATGTGACCGCGCCGAAGTTCAGGATGCCGCCGCCGTCGTCGTGGCCGGTCGTGACGGCCTGGCCGCCGCTGAAGGTGACCGCCTTGAGGGTGATTCCGCCGGTGGGGTCAACTTGCACGATGCGGAACGCGGGCGCTGTAGCGGCGCGGGCGATGGTGTTGGCGTTGCCCTCAAGGGTGATGGGGGTGGTGATGATCGGCAGCCCGGCGGGGCCGTTGACACCGTCGTCGCCGTGGCTGGCGGTGAGGGTGTACGTGCAGCCTGGGGTCAGGGTCACTGTTCCGCCACCGGCCGCGTTGGCCGAGGTGACCGCGGTGACCAGTGCTGTCTCGTCGCACGGGACGGACGCGTTCTGGGCGTGGGCTGTCGTGGGGAGAAGGAGAGCCGTGCCGGTGGTCAGAATGGCGACCCCGGTAAGGGCAAGAATGGTGCGATTGTGTCGCATGATGACTTTCATGGAGCTAAGACCGATGGTGGTTGAGAGAGAAACTCAAACGTCCCGCAGGAGCGGTCACCGGCGGTCAGGAACAACCAACTAGAACGCTACACCAGCGCTCTGGGAATAGCCAGGCCAACACCTTTCACCCATGACTATCGCATGAACCTCGGCCTGTGAGATATAAACCCCGTCTTTAGGTTTATTTCCAGCATGGCTGATCCCCGATTGACCTTGGTCGTTCTGGTCCGCCGGTTACGGTTGTTGCGTCGAGGTCACATCTTCGACGCAACAACCCACTCCATAGCGCAGACACCGGATCGGTGTGGTCAGCAGGAGCACGGTCTGGGTGATGGTCGTCGCGGTGGAGTTCACCGCGGAGATCCCGCCACCCCGGCCCGCGCTGTTACCGGTGATGAACAACGGACTACCGGTCACCCCGGTGACCGTGAGCGTGCCGCGCAGTCCGTTGTAGACAGCGTCACCGTCACCGAGCAAGGTGAGGTTGCCCGACAGCGGGCTGTTGGTGAACGTCGCCGCGGGCGCGGTGCCCGACGGGGTGTCCAGATTGGCCAGACCGCCACCGTTGCCCGAGGCGGTGTTCGCGGTCAGGGTGCTCCCGGTGAGAGTGACCGCACCGCGGTTGAGGATGCCGCCGCCATGACCGAGGACGTTGACGCGGGTGAACGCCACCCCGGTGGTGAGCGTGAGGTTGCCAGTCGGGCTGACCTCAGCGATCCGGAACAGTCCCAAACCCAGCAGTGAGGCATTGGCGACGGTCGCCGGGCCGATCATCTCAATCGGAGTCGTGATCCCTGCAACGCGCTCGCGGTGCCACCATGAGCGGTGGTCATGCCGTACGTACATCCCCCGGCCAGAACGAGGGTGTCGGAGATGGGAGTGGAGTTGGCCAGATTCACCGCCGCGACCAACGCGTTCTCACCACACGCCACCGGAATCGTGATGGCCTGGGCCGCCGGAGCGAGAGCGATCAGCCCTCCGGCGGCGATGGTGGTCGCGAACAGGCCTTGGACAATGGCGTGGATGCGTCGCATAACGCCTTCATTTCCTGAAACACAATAGCGATGGACCGACTCGGCGCGGCACCCCGACAGAAGGGACAACACGATGGCCGCGCATGCCAAACCGATCAACGCGGGCGGCCGCGTACGATGCATCAACGCAAAAGACCTCGGCTCATGATCCGCGTCCGTGATCATCGCGGGCACATCACGCACCGAGGTCTGGGGTTACAACAATCAACGTAACCCCATCCACCCAGATGATCGATACCCAAGACTCCAAATCGGGCCGCTAATCGGTGACCGCACCATCGACGCGATCACCCCAGAGACACTCGACGCGCTCTACGCCACCCTCGCCCGCTGCCGCCATCACTGCACCCCACACTCACCCCACGCCACAGCACATAGCCCGCAGAAACCTCACGATCCAAGACACACCTGCCGACCACTGGCCGCCGCGAGCATCCGCAAAGTCCACTACCTCATCAGCGGCGCCTACCGAACCGCCCGACGCTGGCAGTGGATCACCACCAACCCCACAGCCCTGGCCAACCCACCCTCCAAACCACGCCCCCACCCACAACCACCCCGCCCCACCGAGCTCACCCGCATCCTCACTCACCTCTGGACCGAACCCGACCCACTCCTCGGCGTCCTCACCTGGACCGCCATCACCACCGGCCCCCGCCGCGGCGAACTCTCCGCCCTACGCGAGAACGACTTCGACACCCACCGCCAGGTCCTGCACATCCACACCAGCATCGCCCACGACGGCCCCAACCTCATCGAAAAAGACACCAAGCTGCACCAACACCGCCGCGTCAGCCTCGACCCCGACACTACCACCCTCATCGCGGCCTACCTCAACCACCGCCGTCACCACGCCGCAGCCCACGGGATCACCCTCGTCCCCAACGCTTTTCTGTTCTCCTCCGCACCTGACGGATCAACCTGCATCGCGCCGAACACTCTCAGCCAACGCTTCCGCCGACTCACCACCCGCCTGGGAATCCGCACCACACTGCACAAACTCCGCCACTACAACGCCACCGAACTCATCCTCGCCGGCGTCAACCTCCGCACCGTCGCCGGACGACTCGGCCACTCCGACGCCGCCATGACCCTCAACTCCTACACCGCCTGGATCAACGAAGCCGACCAACGCGCCAGCGCCCTTCTCGCCAACCGCCTGCCACTGCGCCTCACCGTCGCGCCACAACCACCCCCACCCACCAGCCCATACCAGGCAATCGCCCACGACCTACGCACCGCCATCACCAACGGCACCTACCCACCCGGAACCCATCTACCCAACCTCCACACCCTCGCCGCCCACTACCACGTCGCCCCCAGCACCGCCCACCGCGCCATCACCCAACTCACCCACGACAACCTCATCCACACCACACCCGGACACCCCACCACCATCACCAACAACCCACCCACCACCACCAACACCCATCCCCCAACTCACACCAACCCACACACCCACCCAAACACCTACCCGCCAACCACTCCCCCGCCACACACCACCCTCACGCCGACCACCTCGCCACATCGCCGGCCACCCCCACAAAGGACACACCCGAAAACAGAAACGACACAGATGATCTATTATGGACTATCTAACATCCCGTTATCTGATCGCGAATCAATCAGCGAGAACTTCCTCAACGTCGACGCTACGCTCGCACACAGACCACTCCGGGTACGGTCGCCCAGTCACTCACACCCCGACCACGCCTCGCACACGTCGCCTGCAAGGCGACGCCCGCTCTTGCTGATCCCCGACGACATCGCCATGCGCGAGCCGCGCAAGCCACATGCCGATGACCTCGGCAAGCTGATTCCGTACCTGGCTACCAGAAGTCCGAACCTGAAAGGGAACAAGGCCGAGCAGGCGAGGCGGACGAGACGGCGGAAGCCAGCTTTGACCGCGTCCTCGATCACCTTCAGCTACCACAGGCCAGCCGCTGAAGCCTACTGACAACAACGGCCGGAAACACCTTCGCGTTACAGTCCCGCTAATGGACGGTTCGTCAACAGAGCCGGCGTTGGCGATGTCGTTGCTGTTGCTATTAAGCCGCGTCTGAATAGGACACTCGACGATAGATGACGCCGATGTGCTCGCTGCTTTCAGCGAGCTCGGGCAACGATCAGCCCGACACCGGCCCCGACCACCACTTCGTCAACGGACAAGCGGTTCTCGGTACTGCGCATGGCGCGGCTGCTGCGGGCGTCCACCTGACCCAAGGCAGCCGCTTGAACTCGCCGCGACCGGCGCCATCACCGCCTCGACGTGCTCAAACCGGCTGTGAGAGTTCGTCCTGCGGAGAGCGCCCATGCACGAGCAATCGCAGTGAGCCTCCACGGCTGCCGAGCACGCCATGGTGCACTGCGACTGCTTCGACATGTCAGGCAGACCACGACATAGCCAAACCGATCGATCGCCGCAGTCACCAATCTGGGTGCAGCAGGTGCGCGGCAAGGTCCACCGGTCGCCGTGTTCGCACGGGGAACGGATACGAACAAACTCACGCAGCCACCGCAAGCGTTCATGACATCAAGTACTCGCCTTACACAGGCATCGATCAGTCGCAAGTACCGACGTGACGGAGATACCGATACCCGATATCGTCATGAAACTGACCACCGAAACGTGCGACAACGCCAGCCACCACCCTCGAGCGCAACACAGTACCGCCCCGGACCGACCAGGCCGACGCCATGACCGGATCCAGCCCCCTGGAGTGGACGTGACCCGCAAATCCGTGGCCGCACTGGCCCTTCTGGCCACTGCTTGTAGTGCACCCGGGCAACCCGCGCCTACCCCTCCGCCAATCACCACGGCGCCCTCGACCGCGGGATCAGGCGGGACGCCTACCGCTAGCGGTTCGCTGAGGCCGACCATCGCGCCGCCACCGCCCGCACGAACGCTTGACGTTGCTAGATACACCGGGCGTATGTGTGAATCGCTTACCCAGGAGCAACTCGCGTTCCTGGGCCTGTCGTCATTCCAAAGCCAGCCCCGTCACTACCTGTGCCGTTGGTCCCAGGGGCACATGATCTTCGACGTTGGGACGTACACGAACGTCAATCCCCTGCATGAACCCTACAAGCAGGCCAACAACGGTCTAGCGAAGGTGTTCGAGCCTTTCCAAATGAGCGGGTTCCCTGCGCTGAAGAGGCGGAGCGCCGCGCCGTCGACCACATGCTGGATCACAGTCGCGACCGGGAACGAGCAAGGCTTCGAGATCATAGGAGCAGGTTCAGAAACTGTCGACTGGTGCGATAAAGCGACCAGAGCTGCTGAGTATCTCCTCCACAACCTGGAAAGATAGGACCCCTGCGGCACGCCCGCGATTGTGCCGCAAGGCCCAGCTTCGCCGACGCACCTACCGGCCGCCACCCAGCCGAAGAACAACACCTCCTGGTGCAGACCGACTCTGGTTCGTAGCGCTATCTAGGCTGATACATCGTCCGCACTGGCATGAGATCTTCCCAGTCACCCCCGGCACGTATGCCGACATCGTGCGCTTCCTGGTCGAGACGCAGTACGCAACGCTGACCCAGTCGCTGATGGCCACGACGCCGGAGACGGCGGCCAAGGGCTGGTACGTGCGGTCCGGTGGCGGGGACGCCTGGATCACCCCAGGCACTCAGAGCGGCACTGTCTCGGACGCTCCGCTGGGCGATGCGACCTGAAAGGTCGTCCCGGGCCTGGCCGACCAGAACTGTTTCTCGTCCGAGTCCACCACGCACGTCGGCAGCTACTTGCCCCATCAGGATTACCGCGTGCGGTTGCACGCCAGCAACGGCAGCGAGGTGTTCAACAACGACGCGACCTGGTGTGCCAAGCCAGGTTTGGCGGGTACGGGCGTGTCGTTGGAGTCCAAGAACGTGCCCGGCCGCTACCTCCGGCACACCAACGCGGAGCTGCGGCTGGCCAACCAGTCCCACACCAGTTCACCGACGTGCCCTGGCCCATCAGTGCGTCCGGCTCTCGCACACGCCTCAATCAACCGGTCCATCGCCAGTTGTAGATCACGGTGATACGGGCGAGCGCGATCGATCACACCCTTCCACGCCTGCATACGCACCAGCGCAGACGCGACCAACGCCAACAAGACCTCCGAGTCCCGTTCAGCTGTGCCACGCTCGCGGTACCCAAACGGTATCCAATCGCTGTCACGCCAGACAAGCTCAAGACGGCCACCGACAGAATCCGGCCCCATCACCCAGCAGGACAGGATCATTCACCCGATCGTGTTGCAGGGCGACCGCCGAATCCGCTGTGACAAGCCGCTTGGACAGATCGAGCGGCCGTGGAGACGTAGTAGGTGACAGCACGTCACAGTGAGAGAGGACCATGACGACACGGCCTGTCGTTGTCACCGCGCCCACCCGCCGTGTGGGTTACGCCCCGCCTGGATCGTTGACCGGGCTGGTCGGGATGATGGTGCAGTCTCATGCCCAGGTAACCGCGGCCAGAGAACGGACGTCGATCATGACTACGCTGGCCGCCACGCTGGTAGCGGGTGGGCGAGCAGCCAGCGTGTCAGCGCGTGAGCCAGACGGCACTGAGTGGACGATCCGCGTCGGCAGCGCGGAGGCTGGGCAGCCATGAATTATTCTCGAGCACACTCGGAACCGAATTCTCTGTCACCCGAGGCGTTTTACCTAGCGCACCGGACCGAGTTGCGGCGTTTCGTGCAGCGCAGGGTCTACCAGCTTGACCCGTCGATGACGGTCGTGGACGACATCTGCTCCCAAGCTTGGATAGGGTTTTTGCAGCGGTGGGCCAGAAACCGAGCCGCCAATACGCCGGTGGCGATCTTGCTCGTCATCGCTGATCGGCGGCTCAAGGACTGGATAGCTCGTCGCAATGCGGTAGAGGTCTGCGCCGACGGTGATCTGATCGCGGAGCGAGAGCAGACGGTGTTGATACAACGCGCCGGACGGGATCCGGAGTCCAACAGCGCAGCGGCCATCGACCTGGATCGGGCGTTGTCCGAGTTGAGCCCGGTCCAACGCAAAGTGCTTCTCCTGCACTATGTCGCAGGCTTGTCCGTCGTGGAGGTCGCACGCCTGCTGGCCAGGAGCCGCTCTGGCATCTACCAGCTGATCAACACAGCCATTCTGACTCTGCGCGACAGCCCGCGGCTGGCGTTCTACCGCATCGATGTTCAGGATCCCGTCGAGGCGATTCTCCGAGCCCGGGCCATGCTCGCCAACCATCCCCATGCCAGCCAGGTCATCATGCGGATGGTGATACATCGACTGGCCGTGTTCCACAGGTTCCCAGGTCCACGTGGTCGGACCTACCCGACTTGCCGCCGTCGGCACATTTGGACGCCGCGCACCAATGCCTGGCGGACGTCAGAATGAGCCTCTGGAGCACGGTCAACGTCGCATCCGTGTATCGGCGTCTGCGTGACCACACCCCGGCCCACGCCACACCCAGCGAGCTGGCGGAGATCGTGGTGCAGGGAGCTCTTGATCCACTGCTCTCAGAGGCATTCAGCGACCCGGAGCCCGACAAGATACTTGAGCTCCGAGTCGTCGATCCCGCTTGCGGGACGGGTGAGTTCCTCATAGCGGCGGCGCGCCACATCACCGTCTGGTACGCACGGCGCCGTTTCGGCGAGGCCACCAAGGAGAACGTCGCAAGGGTCATGCCGGACGTACTCTCTCAAATGATCTACGGCGAGGACGAGGACACTGTCGCGATCGAGGTCTGCAAGGCGGCCCTCTGGCTCGAACTCAGCGTCCCACAAGCACTAGCGCGTCTAGATTGTCAGATTGTCCACTCCACCGGAGTTCTCAACTGGCGATAGTCTCCCGGTCGCCGCCCTGACCATGCAGTCCTTTGTGATCCGGGCGGTCGATCCGGCCAATCCCGCGAACGAAAGAGCGCTTCAGAACAGCCCATCTCTGCACATCAGCGCCACTGCTGCGGCCATGTTCTTCCATGCGGTGCTCCAGCACGCCAGCATCGAGACCACTCATGGTGTGCGTCCCGACGGGACTCAAGCAGTTGGACGGATTGCTCGATGTCACCGGGACGGGGCTGTACGGCAGTGGGCCGTACAGTGCCGCTC
>NZ_MTQO01000024.1 GCF_001984155.1 Actinosynnema sp. ALI-1.44 | reverse complement strand
GGGCTTCCCGATGGCACCGGACCAGCGTCCTCGATGGCCTCATCAACGAATACCGCTACGCCGCTTGACGAGCAGCGATGACTTTTCGAGCGGTACAGGCTCGCGCCCGCGAGGGTTCGCGAACCTGCGAAACGCATGACGGGTTGGCAACCGGTCAGTAGACAGCGTTACAAAGAATCCGGCCACCTGCGGCCACGGCGGCACTGCATTCTCCGTCGTCTTCCTGCTATGGCCGTGATCGTCGTCCTCGCATGGTCACCCCTTTCCGAATGCGTCCGACAACCGAGGGCATCATGCACACGACTCCCAGCCATTGATGACAAGTGAAGGAAACCGTTGGCATGAGGGTTGACCGCACTCGAAGCCGGGTTGCTGGTCACCGGCGGTGGTTCCGGTCCGGCGACACCCATGGCCTCGACGAGAACGGTCGCCACGCTTGATCATTCCTGCGGGGCGAACACACGCCAGCAAGTTTGGCCACTGACGGTGGGAACTACGAGCGTTCTTCGATCCGCGTCATGTATTCCCGAATGATGGAGACGTATTCGCGGCGAAGCGGCTCCTCTTCGAGATAACCCATGTGGGCGGCGCCGGACTGTGTGACATGCTCGGAGTCCGGAATTCGGCTGGCGATGTCCGCGAGGTGCGAGGGAACGCATTCGTCGAACTCTCCGCCGAGGACCAGTGCGGGGACTCGGATGCGGTCGAGTTCGCCGAAGATGTCCCAATCCTTGAGGGTGCCCGTAACGTGGTAATCGGCCTGGCCGATCATCGTCCTGAACGTCAGCAGGCTCATGCGATCCGGGTCGAGGCTTACCGACGAGGTGCGCACAACCATTGCTCGCATGTACTCGCCCTGGGCGACCAGGTAATCGGGATTGTCCGTCTCTCCTCTGAGTTCACGACCATAGGTACGATCCAGAACCTCGCCCGGTAGCTGCGCCAGCAATTCTCGTACCTCTTCCGTGAACCGGGGTACGCTGGCCAACCCATTGGCACAGATCAAACTCGTCCAGTCGGGCGCCCGCTGCGCGGCATACTGAAGGCCGAGCATGGCTCCCCAGGAGTGGCCATAGACATGCGGGCGTCGCAGACCGAGACCTTCGATGACCGCGCCGAGTTCGTCGAGGAAGCGATCCACTGTGAGCAACGAGGTATCGTCGATCGGGTCCGAACGCCCCACCCCGAGTTGGTCGTACCAGACGACTTCGCGCTCCTGGGCAAGCGGCTCGAATGCCTCGAACAACAGATCGCTCGGATAGCCCGGCCCGCCGTGCACCAGGAGAAGCGGCAGGCCACCGCTGCCCGACCTGCGGTACCAGACCTTACCTCCTGGCACGGCGATCTCGCCTTCAACCATGTCGACCCGGGAACCGGTCATCGGCCGACCACCCGTCCAACAGCTTTGCCGGAACCATTCTTCGAGAGCACAAGCAGAATCATGCTGCCTCGCTCGCCGGCATGGGGTAGGCGTACTCTTCGACCCGGTCGATGAGGCCGTCCTCGAACCGGAAGTACATCGCCGCGTGGAGCTCTCTACGGGAACCGTCGGACATGGCCAGGTGAAGTACCTGTTGGTGGAGCACCTCGTGCGCATTCTGGAACTGGCGGATGACGTCGTACCGTAACGAATCGACGGTGGCGACAAGCGGGCTGAGCTGGTCCAGTTTCTCGTTGATCGTCTGCTGGCCCGCACCGTCGTTGTGCCACACGGTGGCTTTGTCGGTACACATCGCTTGCATACCGGCGAAGTCATAGGCCTCCAGGTGCCGCAGCCACTGAAGCGCTTTCTCGGCAATGTTCTGCCCCATACCTCGTTCTCGTTTCATCGTTGTTGGCGCACCTTGCGAATGTAAGGCCGGATCGGCGATCTCCAGCATAGCGATGAAACCTCGGAACGTAAGGCTTGACTTACCCTTCCGCGCCAGGCAGAGCGGTTGGGTCGCGAAACGCCCTCGGCACGTAACTCGTGAAAGGTACCCCTTTCCCCTGTCTTTCTCCGACCGATACCGATGCGCACCACCGGGACCCAGGACGCCGCCACCCACCGCCTCGGTCATACAGGGGGCAGGCGAGTGACGATCGTCGCCACGCGTCGGCCGATCGCCAGGACGTGCTCGAGCCGCTTCACCAACACTGCGTGGCAGGTGGTCTCCTCCGCCATGGCTGGCTCTGCACGCCCCTCTTTCTGTGCGTGCAGCGCCCGCATCGTCGTTGTCCAGTCGGCCCGGACCAGGACGTCCGGCGATCTCCAGTCGATCAGGCTGGTAGGTTCGCGTCATCGCGTCGACCGCTTCCTCGACATCGGTGATGCGCTGTAAGAGCCCTGTCGGTTCGGTAATGTCGACCGGCACGCTCCATGGGCTCGGCTCGCCCGTACTCGTCGTCGACGGCACTGGCGACATCGGCTCCCACCTCGGCGGTTGGGCCTCCTCATCGCGGCTTTGCGACACGGCCCCCACGACTGGTGACACGGTAAGCCGCGGTGGTTCGAGGGGAACAGCCGTTTTGCGCTCCGACGCGGCCGGAATGCGCCGGAGCACGAAACGGGTACGGGGTCTACGACCTGTCGAAGGCGGCGCGAAGGTGGTCACCAATCATGGTGATGGCGCTCCGCGCGGTCTCGACGGGTGTGACGTGGGTGAAACCGTGGTCGGAGTCGGGGAAGTCGTGGTAGCTGACCTCGACCCCGGCTGTGCGTGCAGCGTCGGCGAGTGCGTGCATCTCGCCGCGCAGCGTGTCCAGTCCGCCGGTGAGGACCAGCAACGGCGGGAAGTCGCCCAGCTTCGGGTACTTGGCCGGGGACACGACCGGATCGTCCAGATCAGCGCCCTGGAAGTAGGTGCGGCGAACCATCCGCATCATCCACCGCCCGACGATGGGCCGCCTGCTGGGGCTGGTGCGGCTCGCATCCGGCAGGAAGAGGTCGCCGACGGCGTATTCCAGGCTGGCGGCCACCGGCGTGGGCTCTCCGTCCCGCAGGGCTTGGACGAGCACGCTGAGCGCGAGCTTGCCCCCGGCGCTCGCTCCGCCCACCGACACTCGGCACTCCGATGCGCTCGGGTTCAGGCACTGGTTTCGTCGCGAACTGCAGCTTCGGCGACGAGAACAGGTACCGGGTCAGAATCGGGAACACCGCCTGGAAGGCGCGGGTGAGCAACGCCGGCCGCACCGCGATTGCCGGGTCCTTGAACGGCATGTGCGGCCTCCTATCCCTCGAGCGTGGGGTAGTCGGTGTAGCCGCGGTGGTCGCCGCCGTAGAACGTGGCCTTGTCGGGGGTGTTGAACGGCCCGCCCTCGGCGAGGCGATGAGGCAGGTCGGGGTTGGCGAGGAACAGGGCTCCGAAAGCGATGAGGTCGGCGGTGCCGTCCTCGACGAGGCCGAGGGAGTCCTGGCCGGTTGGTTCCGGATAGGTGAACGGGTTGAGCACGAACACCCCCGGCCAGTCCTTGCGCAACCGCTTCGTCAAGTCGCGGTCAGGGCCCTCCAGCAGGGGCAGATAAGCCAGTCCCAGCGGGCGAGTGCGGCGACGAGCGAGGTGTAGGTCTGTTCCACATCGGACGGATCAGTCTCGGCGATGTCGTTCAGAGGGTTGCCGGGGGAGACACGGAAACCGGTGCGGTGACCGCCGATTGCCTCGACGACCGCCGTGGCGACCTCGACGCCGAGCCGGATCCGGCCTGCCACCGACTCGCCCCACCCGTCGGTGCGCTGGTTGGCGTTCGGAGCGAGGAATTGGTGGATGAGGTAGCCGTTGGCGCCGTGGATCTCGACCCCGTCGAAACCGGCCTCGATCGCGTTGCGCGCGGCGGCGGCATAGTCGGTGATCGTCTGGGCGATCTCGTCCTCGGTGAGTTCCTTCGGCGTGACGAAGTCCTTCATGCCGTCGTGCGTGAACACTTGGCCCCGCGCCGCGACCGGGGAGGGGCCGACGGAGAGCAGTCCGTCGGGCAGCAGGCTGGGGTGGCTGATCCGGCCGGTGTGCATGAGCTGGGCGAAGACCGTGCCGCCCTTGGCGTGTACGGCGTCGGTGACCTGTCGCCACCCGGCGATCTGCGCGTCGGAGTGCAGACCGGGGGTGTCCGGGTAGCCCTGGCCGATCACCGAGGGCTGGGTGCCTTCGTCACGATCAGCCCGGCCGAGGCGCGCTGGGCGTAGTAGGTGGCGTTGAGTTCGGTCGGGGCCGCGCCGGGCCCGTAGGCGCGGCTGCGGGTCATCGGGGCCATCGCGATGCGGTTCGGCAGGCGCTTGCCGCCCAGGTCGATCGGGTCGAACGCGGTCGTCATCGGGGAGTGTTCCTAAACGGTGGTAGGGGTAGTTCTGTCGTGGTGGTCAGGCTGGGGTGAGGACGGTTTTGCCGGCGAGGCGTCCGGTGGCGGCCTCGTCGTGGACGGCGGGCAGGTCCGAGAGCGGGCGGCGGGCGGCGACGTCGATGCGCAGTTCGCCGCGGTCGACGCGGGTCACGAGTTCGGCGAGTTGGTCTGCCCTGCTGAGCACGAACACACGTGCCGTGCGGATGCCGCGTCCGGGGTCCTCCGGAGGCGGGGTGGTGGTGCTGACCAGCGCGCCACCGTCGGCGACCAGATCGGCGAGCGCCGCGGTCTCCTCCGGCGTGGTCGCGACGAGGTTGACCACGACGTCGAACGGAGCGCCCTCCGCGGTGAGCGGGTCGTTGCCGTGGTCGAGGTAGCCGATGATGCGGTCGGCACCATCCCGGCGGAGCCGGGCTGCATGGCGGTGACTCGCGGTGGCGGTGACCCGGGCTGCGGCCTGGTGGGCGAGTTGCACGGCGTATCCGCCGACAGCGCCGCCGGCCCCGTTGATCAGGGTCGTCTGGCCCGCACGCAGGCTGGCGAGGTCGAACAGCGCCTGCCAGGCGGTCAGTCCGCCGACTGGCAAAGCGGCTGCGTCCGCAAGCTCGACCGTTCGCGGTGCGGTGGCCAGGGTGTCCGCGGGCGCGACGACGTAGTCGGCGGCGGCGCCGTCGGCGTTCATCGGCAGGAACGCTACGACGGCGTCACCGACCCGCCAGCCGTCGACCCCGTCGCCGAGCTCGGCGATCGTTCCCGCGACGTCGATGCCGGGAATGTGCGGGCACTCGACGGCGAACACCTCCCGCAAGGCTCCGGTCCGGATGCCGATGTCCACGGGGTTGAACGTGGTGCCCGCGACCTCGACCAGCACTTGGCCCTCGCTGGGCGTCGGCCGTTCGGCCTCTTCGTAGACCAGCACGTCGCTGCCGCCGTATTGGTGATAGCGCACTGCCTTCATGGCTGCCTCCCGTATTGCTTCGATGTCGAAGTTATTTCCAGGCTAGCTTGCTTTGACTTCGAAGCAAGTCTTTCGCTGGGTGAGCTGGGCCACGATGATTCGAAGTCGAAGTAACTAAGATGCGGTCATGGCAGACGCGCTGGAACCCGAACAGCTCGACACGTACTTCGCGCTCATGGAGTCGGTCAGCCTGCTGCATCACGCTGTCGAGCAGCAGGTGCGCGCGGCGGGTGAGCTCAGCTACGTCCAGTTCCAACTGCTGGCGCGGCTCGCCGATGCCCCGGATCGGCAGTTGACCATGACCGCCCTCGCCGACGGCGTCGTCTACAGCCGCAGCGGTCTGACCCATCAAGCCGGACTGCTGGAGAAGGCCGGGCTGATCACCCGTGCCACCAGTCCCGACGACCAACGCGCCACTTTGGTCACGATCACTCGGGCCGGGCTCGACCGGGTGGCCGCGATCCTGCCCGGTCACGTCGACGTTGTGCGCGACCTGCTGTTCGATCCACTGTCCAAAGAGGATTTAGATGTTCTCGGCGGCATCATGGGCAGGGTCCGCGACCACATGCGAGCCCAGCCTCCTCGCTCTGTTTCGACCCGCAAACGACGTGCTTGAACCGCTTCCGTCTCCGAGCCCCTAAGGCTGTCTCGTAACCCGGTGGTCGGCTGGTCGGGCTTGTGGTTGATCATGGTGGGGTGCAGGTGATCTCAGCGTCCCGGTCGGAGTGGATCGCCCCGTTTACGGGGCTGCAACCAGGTCAGTTCCGCAAGCTCGTGCGAGTCGTGGCTCAACGCGGTGGCGAGGCGATCGCCGACGGCCGTCCAGGTCGGCCATGGCGACTGACTCTGCCCGACGGGTCCTGCTGGTCGCGACGTACTGGCGGACGAACCTGACCATGCGGCAGATCGGCCCGCTGTTCGGCGTCTCGCACTCCGCGGCCCATCGCGTCGTCGACTCACTCGGCCCGCTGTTGGCCTTGGCCCCAGTCCGCCGACGCCGGGTCGATCAGGTTGCGATCGTCGACGGCACCCTGGTGCCCACCCGTGACCACCGCATCGCCGAACGGTCCAAGAACTACCGATACTCGACCAACCTCCAGGTCGCCATCGACGCCGACACCCGCCTGGTCATCGCCACAGGAGACCCGCAACCGGGCAACCGCAACGACTGCACTGTCTACCGCGACTCCGGCATCGCCGACGCGTTGACCGGTCGCCCTGTGATGGCCGACGGCGGCTACCGGGGCAATCCCGATGTGATCATGCCGTATCGCACACGCGCCAAGGACGTTGCTTTGCCCGACTGGCAAGAGGATCTCAACACGGTCCACCACAAGGTCCGTGCCCGCGTCGAACACGCTCTTGCGCGGATGAAGACCTACAAGATCCTGCGCGACTACCGCCGCGCCGGCCACACCCTGGCCACCACCGCCTCCGGCATCGCCTTCCTGCACAGCCTCGCCATCACTGGCTGACCAACTCGATCCCGCAAGACCGCCATAAGATCAGTTACGAGACAACCTTTAGTCAGGTGTTGTCCTGGCTTGCCCTGTTCGCCCGGTCGTCGGCGTCGAAGGATGCGGAAATACTCGCCTTGCGCCACGATGTCGCTGTCCTGCGACGGAACAACCCGAGACCGCGCTTGTCCTGGCCGGATCGCGCGGTCCTGGCCGGGCAGGCCCGGATGCATCCCAAGGCCCTGCGCATCCACCGGACAGTTACGCCGGGAACGTTGTTGCGCTGACACCGCAAGCTGATCGCCGCGTGGTGGCGACAGTCGCAACCGCCGGGCGTTCACTGATCAGCGATGAACTGGCCGCGCTGATCGTGCGCCTGGCGAGGAGAACCGGTCCTGGGGCGTGGTTCGCATCCAGGCGAGCTGCGCCGCCTCGGCTATCGGATCGCCGCATCCACCATCCGCAACATCCTGCGCGCCAGCGGGATCCCGCCATCGACACGCCGGGATGAGACCTGGCGCACCTTCCTGCGAGCCCAGGCCGACAGCCTGCTGGCGATCGACTTCTTCCACATCGACACCGTGACGCTGAAGCGGCTGTACGTCGCGTAATCAGTTCGGCGCGACAAGGAACCACCGACTTCAGCGAGGCTTCAGCGGCGCAGGGCGCAGACCTTCAGTCTACTGGTCCATCCTTCGGTGTGGTGTGGAGCGGCCTCCTGTGCAGGGAGCCATCTGCCGGACTTCCACAGGGAGTTCCAGCTCGATCTGGCCCACGCAGCCAACCAATGCCAGTTCTCGGACGACGGCCAAGGAGAGACGCATGGACGCCGCAGTGATTGTCGCGGGTGCCGGCCCGGCGGGCCTGATGCTCGCCGGTGAGCTGCGGCTCACGGGAATCGATGTGATCGTAGTGGAACGCCTTGTAGAGCCGACCGGGGAGTCGCGCGGGCTGGGATTCACCGCGCGAACGATGGAGGTGTTCGACCAGCGCGGACTGCTGTCACGGCTCGGCGAGATAGAAATCAGCAACGTCGGGCATTTCGGTGGCCTGCCGATGGACTTCGGCGTGCTCGACGGCGCCCACTTCGGCGGGAAGGGCGTGCCGCAGGCCCACACGGAGGCGATGCTGGCGGAGTGGGCCACTGAGCTGGGCGCGGACATCCGGCGTGGCCATGTGCTGGTCGGACTGGCCGACGACGGTGATGGCGTCGAGGTCGATGTCAACGGGCCGGATGGCCCGCACCGCCTGCGCGCTTCTTACCTGGTGGGTTGTGATGGTGGCCGCAGCACCGTGCGGAAGACGGCCGGGTTCGATTTTCCTGGCACGGCAGCGACCCTTGAGATGTTCATCGCCGATGTGAAGGACTGCGACATCCGTCCGCGCTGGGCAGGCGAGACCAAGCCCAACGGCATGGTCATGGCTGGTCCGCTCGGCGATGGCGTCACGCGGATCGTCGTCTGTGAACGCGACCGGCCCCCGCGGCGGCGCACCGAGCCGCCCGCCTTCGCGGAGGTGGCCGCCGGTTGGCAGCGCCTCACCGGGGAGGACATCAGCGGCGGCACGCCGCTCTGGGCCAGTGCCTTTGGTGACGCCTGCCGTCAGGTGACGGAATATCGTCGCGGACGGATATTGCTGGCAGGCGACGCGGCGCACATTCACCTGCCTGCCGGTGGGCAGGGGATGAACACGAGCATTCAGGACGTGGTGAATCTCGGCTGGAAGCTCGCTGCCGACGTGCAGGGCTGGGCGCCTCCCGGCCTGCTGGACTCATACCACGCCGAGCGGCATCCGGTGGGGGTCCGGCTGCTGATGAACACCCAGGCGCAAGGACTCTTGTTCCTCAGCGGCGACGACGTGCAGCCACTGCGTGACGTCATGACCGAGCTCATTCGCTATGCCGAGGTAAGCCGCCACCTGGTGGGCATGGTCAGCGGTCTGGAAATTCACTACCCCATGGACACCGGCGAGCACCCGCTGCTGGGTTTCCGTATGCCGCATCAGGAACTGGTGGGTGATACGGGCAAAACCAGCAGCACCGAGCTGCTGCGTCCGGCAAGGGGTGTGCTCATCGACTTTGCCGACAACGCCGAGTTGCGCCGTACCGCGGCGGGATGGGGGGATCGGGTGGATGTGATCACCGCAGCTCCCCACGCGATCGGCCCCGACAGCATCTTCGTGACCACCGACGCGGTCCTGGTCCGACCGGACGGCCATGTGGCTTGGGCGGCGCCGGGCGGCGGCGGGCTGTCCGCGGCTCTGCACCGTTGGTTCGGCTCGCCGCGCGTCGCTCCCGGAGGAGAGAAGTAGCATGCACAGCACCTTGATCGTGGCACGGATGGCTGCTGGTTCGCGCGACGACGTCGCCCGGATATTCGGTCGGTTCGATACCACCGAAATGCCTCGGCTGATGGGGACGAGACGTCGTCAACTGTTCTCGTACCAGGGCCTGTACTTTCATCTCCAGGATTTCGACACGGACGGCGGCGAGCCGATAGAGCAGGCGAAATCGCATCCGCTCTTTGTTGGCATCAGTGCCGATCTGCAGCCCTTCATCGATCCTTATGACCCGGAGACCTGGCGTTCTCCCGCCGATGCGATGGCTCACCGCTTCTATCACTCGACGCCGTCTTTACGATGAGGCGCCGGGTAGTCATTACCGGTGTGGGCGTACTGGCGCCGGGTGGTGTCGGCGTCAAAGAATTTTGGAGCCTGTTGAGCGATGGCCGGACGGCGACCAGGACAATCACCTTCTTCGATCCCTCGCCATTCCGGTCGAGGGTCGCGGCCGAGATTGATTTCGCCCCGGCGGCGCACGGCTTGAGCCAGCAGGAAATCCGGCGGATGGACCGCGCAGCGCAGCTCGCCGTGGTCGCCACCCGGGCAGCGGTGGGTGACAGCGGTGTGGAACTGACCGAGCTGGACCCCTGCCGGGTCGGGACGGCCATCGGCAGCGCGGTCGGCGCCACGATGGGCCTTGAGGAGGAATACCGGGTCGTGAGCGACGACGGCAGGCTGGAGCTGGTCGATCACGAGTACGTGGTGCCACACCTCTACAACCACTTCGTGCCGAGCTCGTTCGCTGCCGAGATCGCCTGGGCGGTGGGCGCCGAGGGGCCGGCTATCGTCGTGTCCACCGGCTGTACCTCCGGCCTGGATTCCGTCGGCCATGCATGCGAGCTGATCCGGGACGGCTCTGTCGACGTGATGATCGCCGGTGCGACGGACGCGCCCATCTCGCCGATCACTGTGGCGTGTTTCGACGCGATCAAGGCGACGACTCCGCGCAACGACGACGCTGAGCACGCGTCGCGGCCGTTCGACGGGACCCGCAACGGTTTCGTGCTCGGTGAGGGTGCCGCGGTGTTCGTGTTGGAGGACATGGACAGTGCCCAGCGTCGCAACGCCCACATCTACGCGGAGATCGCGGGCTTCGCCGCCCGGTGCAACGCGTTCCACATGACGGGGCTGCGGCCGGACGGCCGGGAGCTGGCCGAGGCTGTTCGAGTCGCGCTGGACGAGGCGCGGATGAGCGCCGAGGACATCGACTACGTCAACGCGCACGGCTCGGGCACCAAGCAGAACGACCGGCACGAGACCGCGGCGTTCAAGCGCAGCCTCGGCGAACACGCCTACCGCACACCGGTGAGCTCCATCAAGTCGATGATCGGCCATTCCCTCGGTGCGATCGGCTCGATCGAGATCGCCGCGTCCGTGCTGGCGATCGAACACAATGTCGTGCCGCCGACCGCGAACCTGCACACCCCTGAGCCGGAATGCGATCTCGACTACGTGCCGATCACCGCGCGCGAATGGCACACCGACACGGTGCTGACCGTGGGCAGCGGGTTCGGCGGGTTCCAGAGCGCGATGGTGCTGACCCGAGCCGGGCGGAGCACATCATGACCACCCCGGTAGTGGTGACCGGGATCGGTGTCCTGGCGCCCAACGGACTCGGAGCGGCGGACTACTGGGCGGCGACCCTCAAGGGCCACAACGGTATCGGGCGGATCACCCGGTTCGATCCGAGTCCGTACCCTGCCCGGCTGGCCGGCGAGGTGCCGGGCTTCGTGGCACGGGAACACCTGCCGAGCAGGCTGATCCCGCAGACCGACCACATGACCCGGCTCGCGCTCGTCGCCGCCGAGTGGGCCCTGGCCGATGCCGGGGTGCGGCCGGACGAACTGGCCGAGTTCGAGATGGGCGTGATCACCGCCAGCGCGTCGGGCGGCTTCGAGTTCGGCCAGAACGAGTTGCGGAACCTGTGGAGCAAGGGCAGCCGGTACGTCAGTGCCTACCAGTCCTTCGCCTGGTTCTACGCGGTGAACACCGGTCAGATCTCGATCCGCCACGGTATGCGCGGTCCCGGCAGCGTTGTCGTCAGTGACCAGGCCGGTGGCCTCGATGCGGTCGGGCAGGCGCGGCGGCAGATCCGCAACGGCAGCAAACTGATCGTCTCCGGTGGTGTGGACGGTTCGATCTGCCCGTGGGGCTGGGTCGCTCATCTGGCCACCGGCAGGTTGAGCACCAGCGACGAACCGGACAGGGCATACCTTCCGTTCGACACCGAGGCGCGTGGGCATGTGCCGGGTGAAGGTGGCGCGCTGCTCATCCTCGAGGACGCCGAAGCCGCGCGAATCCGTGGTGCGCGGTCGGTCTACGGCGAGATCGCCGGGTACGGAGCCACGTTCGACCCGAAACCGGGCAGCGACCGGGAGCGGGGGCCGCGGCGGGCGATCGAGCTCGCGCTCACCGACGCCGCCATGGAACCCGGCGAGATCGATGTGGTTTTCGCCGATGCCGCGGCGATGCCGGAACGCGACCGCATCGAGGCCGCCGCGATCACCGCGGTGTTCGGGCCGCGGGCAGTTCCGGTCACCGCACCCAAGACGATGGTTGGCCGGCTGTGTTCCGGGGCCGCGTCGCTGGACATCGCGGCCGCCCTGCTGTCCATCCGGGACGGAGTGGTGCCACCGACCACGAACGTCTCACTGTCCGTCGAGTACGAACTCGATCTGGTGCTCACCAAGCCGAGAGCCTCGGTGGTGCGAGCCGCACTGGTTGTCGCATGTGGACATGGCGGCTTCAACTCCGCAGTGGTCGTCCGGGCCCCGCGATAGCCGGATCCGTGCCTGGCGGCGGAATTCAACACCGAGGACAAGGACACCGTAATGATCGAATTCGAAGTCACCATCGAGGATCTCAAGCGCATCCTGCAGGAGGGCGCCGGCGCCGACGAGAACGTCGACCTCGGCGGCGACATCCTCGACACCGAGTTCGAGAAGCTGGGCTACGACTCACTGGCGTTACTGGAAACCGCCGCGCGCGTCACGCGCGAGTTCGACATCACATTCGATGACGACGCCGCGAGCGTCGCCGTGACACCGCGCGGGCTGCTCAAGGTGGTCAACGACGGCACGAGCGAGTAGGGGAACGTCAACCATGACCGAAGCGCTGGGCCGACGCATCACCGAGGACGCCGACTGGATCATCTGTCCGCAGTGCCGGGCGATGATCTACGGCAAGCGCATGTCGCGTGACCTGCGGGTGTGCCCCGACTGTGGCAGCCATCACCGGCTGACCGCGCCCCGGCGGATAGAGCTGCTCTTCGACGAGGCGAATCTCGAGCTGCTCGACGTGCCCGCGCGCAGCGTCGACATCCTCGGATTCACCGACAGCAAACCCTATCCGGTCCGGTTGGCCAAGGCGCGCACCGACACCGGCCTTGCCGAGGGCGTGCTGCTCGCGTCGGGAACCATCCTCGGAGAACCCGTGATCGCCGCGGTGATGGATTTCCGTTTCCTTGGCGGCAGCCTCGGTGCGGCCGTCGGCGAGCTCATCACCCGAGCCGCCGAGCTCGCGCTGGACCGGCGCGTCCCGCTCCTGATCGTGTCCGCGTCCGGTGGTGCGCGGATGCAGGAAGGCGCGATCTCCCTGATGCAGATGGCCAAGACCAGCCAGGCCATCGGCCGGCTCGACGAGGCAGGCGTTCTCACCCTCTCCCTGATCACCGATCCGACCTACGGCGGGGTCGCGGCGTCGTTCGCCACGCTGTGCGATGTGATCATCGCCGAGCCGGGTGCCAGGCTGGGCTTCGCGGGTCCCCGGGTGATCAAGCAGACGATCAAGCAGACCTTGCCACCGGGCTTCCAGACCGCGGAGTTCTTGCTCGAGAACGGGCTTGTCGACACCATCCGGCCGCGTGGTGCGCTGCGGGCCACGCTGGGCAGGCTGCTGTCGATCGGTGGCAAACGGATACCGGGGCGAGGTGTCGAGCGGTCCCAGCCTGCCGCTGGCGAGTCGGACGTCGTGGTGCGCGACTACGACCAGCTCGCGGAGATCGACCCGTGGCAGCACGTCCGGATAGCCCGCGATCTCGCCCGGCCGAACACCATGGACTACATCAGCCGGGCGTTCGACGACTTCGAGGAACTGCACGGTGACCGGCTCGGTGGCGAATGTGCTGCCATCGTCGGTGGAATGGCCCGGCTCGACGGCCTGCCGGTGATGGTGATCGGTCACCAGAAAGGGCACACGATCGCCGAACTGACCGCCCGCAACTACGGGATGCCGACCCCAGACGGCTACCGCAAGGCGGCAAGGCTGATGCGGACGGCCGCCAAGCTTGGCCTGCCGGTGGTCACCCTGGTCGACACTCCCGGCGCGCACCCCGGAATCGAGGCCGAGGAGCACGGCCAGGCCATGGCCGTCGCGGAGAACATCCGGCTGATGGCATGCCTGCCGGTGCCGGTTGTCACCGTGGTGACCGGCGAGGGCGGGAGCGGCGGCGCGCTGGCGCTCGCCGTGGCCGACGAGGTCCTGATCTGCTCGTACGGGGTCTACTCGGTGATCAGTCCGGAAGGGTGCGCCGCGATCCTGTGGAACGACCCCGCGATGGCTCCCACTGCGGCCAAGGCATTGCGGATCGACGCGCGGCAGCTCCTCCGGCTTGGCATCGTCGACGGCGTCGTGCTTGAGCCGGAGGGCGGGAACCAGACCGACCATCCACTGGCCGCCCAACGAGTGCGGACCGCACTGCTCGGCGCGTTACGTCGACTGTCCGGAATGGATGGTGTGGCGCTGGTGGCGAGGCGCCGAGCCCGATTCCGATCGTTCGGCACAGCCGAGGTGACCGGAGCAAGAGTGGACAGAGAGAAGGAGTCGTGACTCAGAGCTACCCGCGCGATCTCGACCGGGAGTTTGTCGAGAGACTGGCGAAACAGCTCGAACTGGACTGTCCGGGCACCGACGCGGCCCAGGAACGCAGCGACCTCATGGACCAGGTCAGCCGCAACGCCGTGCAACTGGCAGCCGAGTTCGGGACCGAGCCGGAGAAGCTGCTGGTCAAGGCGGGCGACGTGTCCGTCGAGGTCAAATGGGAGAAGAGGCCGGCAGTCGGCGCCGCGGTGACCGAGCCGGGCGCCGGGACCCCGCCACCGCGCGCCGGACCCGCGGACTCGACCGTGCGGTACCTGACCGCGCCCACGGTCGGCGTCTTCTACTCGGCCGCCACACCCGGCGCGAGACCGTTCGTCTGCGTCAACGAGACAGTCGTGGCAGGTCAGCAGGTGGGCATCATCGAGGCGATGAAGCTGATGATTCCGATCGAGGCGGACAAGGTCGGCCGGATCATCGAGGTGCTGAAGGAGAACGGACAAGCCGTCGAGTACGACGAGAACCTGTTCGTGCTCGCCCCGGACGACACGGCGTGAGGACGGAGCAGTCATGTTCGGCAAGGTGCTGATCGCCAATCGAGGCGAGATCGCGCTCCGGGTGGCACGGGCCTGTCGGGAACTGGGCATCCGGGTCGTCGCGGTGTACTCGACCGCGGACCGCGACTCGGCGGTGGTGGCCTGCGCCGACCAGGCGATCCAGATCGGCCCGGCGCCTGCCAAACGCAGTTACCTGAACATCCCGGCGATCATCGAGGCGGCGCTGAGCACCGGCGCCGATGCCATCCACCCCGGCTACGGTTTCCTGTCCGAGGATCCCGACTTCGCCGAAGTGTGCCGGGACAACGGCATCGTCTTCGTCGGCCCGCCGTCCGAGGTGATCGCGCGGCTGGGTGACAAGACAGCGGCGCGAAAGCTGATGGCCCGAGCGGGACTGCCGATGCTGCCGGGAAGCCTGGAGCCGCTGCACTCGGTCGAGGAAGCGAATCGGATCGCGGACGACATCGGTTACCCGGTCATCATCAAGGCCGCGGCAGGCGGTGGCGGCAGGGGCATGCGGGTGGTGGCGGAGACCGGCGCGTTCGCCGCCGCCTATCTGGAGACCAAGGCGGGCGCGCAGGCACTGTTCGGTGATTCCAGGGTCTACGTCGAGCGCTACCTGCCCACCGCGCGGCACGTGGAGATCCAGGTGCTGGCCGATCAGTTCGGCAACACGATCCACCTCGGCGCGCGGGACTGTTCGGTGCAGCGGCGGCATCAGAAGCTCGTCGAGGAGAGCCCGGCGCCGCGATTGCCGGACGGTATGGCCGACCGCATGGGACAGGCGGCTGTCAGCGGCGTGCGCGAGGCCGGTTACGTCGGGGCGGGCACCGTCGAATTCCTGTTCAGCCCCGAAGGCGACTTCTACTTCATGGAGGTCAACTGCCGCATCCAGGTCGAGCATCCGGTCACCGAGATGGTCACAGGTGTCGACCTGGTGCAGGAACAGTTCCGGATCGCCGCCGGGCAGAGGCTGGCGCTGCGGCAGGAGGACATCGTGCTGCGCGGCGCGGCGATCGAATGCCGGATCAACGTGGAGGACCCCGAGCGCGATTTCGCACCCACACCGGGGTTGCTGGAGCAGTTCGTTCCCGCGGGCGGGCCGTTCGTGCGGGTCGATACCCACGGTTACGCCGGTTACCGGATGCCGGCGTCCTACGACTCGCTGCTGGCCAAGGTGGTGGCCTGGGCGCCGTCGCGACCGGAAGCACTGGACCGGATGGACCGTGCTTTGGCTGAATTCCGGGTTCGTGGCCCCGGTGTGCACACCACCTCCGACTTCCTGCGTGGCGTGATCGACCATCCCGCGTTCCGGGCCGGTGATCACAACACGGCCCTGGTGGACCGGATACTCCGCGAGCGCCCAGAAAAGTCCATTGTGGACAAAATACCCGGCGTTGCCTGACCGTGCCCGAAACAACGAAGACACTCAGAGGAGAAGACATGTCGGATCATGGTCGGCGGGTCGCGGTCGTCACGGGCGCCACCAGCGGAATCGGTCTCGCAGTGACGAAAGACCTTGCCGGCCGGGGAAACAAAGTGTTCATCTGCGCACGCACCGCGGACAGTCTGGAACTGACGATCAAGCATCTCAGGCAAGACGGATTGGAGGTTCAGGGCATCACCTGCGACGTACGGTCGGCCAAAGAGGTGCGTGCGTTCGTCACCGCCGCCACCGATTGCTACGGGCCGGTGGACATCCTCGTCAACAATGCGGGTCGCAGTGGCGGCGGGGTTACCGCCGACATCGAGGACGAGCTGTGGTTCGACGTCATCAACACCAACCTGAACAGCGTGTTCCTGATGACCCGAGACGTGCTGAGCACGGGCGGCATGCGGGAGCAGTCATGGGGACGCATCGTCAACATCGCGTCGACCGCGGGCAAGCAGGGTGTTGTGCTCGGCGCTCCGTATTCGGCGTCCAAGCACGGCGTCGTGGGCTTCACCAAGGCGTTGGGCAACGAACTGGCCAAGACGGGGATCACGGTGAACGCCGTCTGCCCCGGCTATGTCGAGACGCCGATGGCACAACGGGTCCGGCAGGGCTACGCGGCGGCATGGGACACCTCCGAGGACGACATCCTCACGCGTTTCCAGTCGAAGATCCCGCTCGGCCGCTACTCCACCCCTGAGGAGGTCGCCGGAATGGTCGGCTACCTCGTCTCCGACATCGCCGCGTCGGTCACCGCGCAGGCCGTCAACGTCTGTGGTGGCCTCGGCAACTTCTGAGCCGCGACCGGCTCAGCAACCTGGACAAGGAGGACAGCATGTCACAGCCGGGTACTCGGCACGTGGAGCACGAGATCAAGGTGCGCGCGCCTGCCGAAGTGGTCTACCAGCTCATCGCCGACGTGGCGAACTGGCCGCGGATGTTCCCGCCCAGCGTGCACGTCGAATACCTCGAACGCGGCGACACCGGGGAGAGGATCCAGATCTGGGCCACCGCCAACGGTGAAGCGAAGACCTGGACGTCTCGCCGGGTGCTCGACCCGGAGGCGTTGTGCGTCGAGTTCCGCCAGGAGGTGTCCCAGCCGCCCGTCGGTGCGATGGCAGGCGCCTGGGTGATCGAGCCGATCTCGGCCGGTGAGTCACGGGTTCGCCTGCTGCACGTGTTCCGGGCCGTCGACGACGATCCGAAGAAGCTCGACTGGATCGACAAGGCGGTGGACCTCAACAGCGAATCCGAACTCGCCGCGCTGAAGTCCAACGCTGAGCTGGCGGCCGGGGCACCGGCCCTTTCCCTCACTTTCGACGACACCCTGCAGGTCAACGGATCGGGCAAGGACGTCTACGACTTCATCAACGACGCCCAGCTGTGGCAGGAGCGGCTGTCCCACGTCGTCAAGGTCTCCCTGTCCGAGGACACCCCGGGACTGCAGGTGCTGGCGATGGACACGCGGACCAAGGACGGTTCCGTGCACACCACCAAGTCGGTGCGTGTGTGCTTCCCGCACACCAAGATCGCCTACAAGCAGACCCAGGTGCCCGCGTTGATGACGCTGCACACCGGACAGTGGCTGCTGGTGGAGAACGAGGGCGGTGTCGAGGTGACCTCCCGCCACACCGTGGTGATCAACGAAGCGAACATCGCCGAGGTCCTCGGTGCCGGGGCAGACGTCGAGGACGCCAGGAAGTTCGTCCGCACCGCGCTGGGTACCAACAGCCTGGCCACCTTGGCCCACGCCAAGGAATACGCCGAATCGCGGCGATGACCGTGCGGCGCGTGGACACCGACGTCGTCGTCGTCGGCGCGGGCCCGGTCGGTCTGCTGCTGGCCGGTGAGTTGCGGCTCGGCGGGGTGACGGTAGTCGTGGTGGAGCGGCTGTCCGCACCGACCGGTGAATCCCGGGCTTCGCAGTTGAACACCCGCACCGTGGAGATCTTCGACCAGCGCGGGCTGCTTGAGCGTCTGGGTGAGACAAGGCGCGAAGACGTGGGTCACTTTGGTGGGCTTCCCCTTGACATGAGTCGGCTCCGCAGTGTCCACGCGGGACATTGGAAGGTTCCCCAGTACCGTACCGAGGCGATGCTGGGGGCGTGGGCGTCCGATCTGGGCGCCGACATCCGGCGCGGGCACGAGTTGCGGGAGCTGGCCGCGGGGCCGGACCGGGTCGACGCCGAGGCCGACGGACCCGATGGGCCGGTCGGGCTGTGCGCGAAATATCTGGTCGGCTGCGACGGTGAACAGAGCGCCGTCCGGCTGTTGGCGGGATTCGACTTCCCCGGCACTGAAGCGACCCGCGAGCTGCTCCGGACGGACGTGGCGGGCATCGACATACCGAACCGGCGTTTCCAGCGATGCGAGAATGGACTTGCCATCGCGGCCAGGCGGAGCGATGACGTCACCCGTGTCATGGTGCACGAGTTCGGCCGTCCGGTTCGCCCGCGCACCGGAACGCCGCAGTTCGCCGAGGTCGTCGACGCATGGGCACGGACAACGGGCGAGGACATCAGCGGCGGCAGGCCGATCTGGGTCGACGCGTTTGGCGACGCCAGCCGCCAGGTGACCCACTATCGCCGGGACAGGGTGCTGCTGGCGGGCGACGCCGCACACCGTCAGATGCCTGTCGGCGGTCAGGCTCTCAACCTGGGCCTGCAGGATGCGGTGAACCTCGGCTGGAAGCTGGCCGCACAGGTACGCGGCTGGGCACCTGCCGGGCTGCTGGACAGTTACCACGACGAGCGGCACCCGGTCGGTGCGCGCGTCCTGACCAACGTCGAGGCACAGACCATCCTCCTGCTCGGTGGCAGCGAGGTGGATGCCGTGCGCACGGTCTTCGGTGAGCTGCTTGACGGTCCCGAAGCGCGCGGGCATCTGGCCGGAATGGTCAGCGGCCTTGACGTTCGCTACCAGGTCGGCCCCGGCGAGCATCCCCTGCTGGGCGCCCGGTTGCCGGATTGCGAGCTGACGACCGAATTCGGCCGGACCACCACGACCTTGTTGCTGCGTTCAGCTCGTGGCTTGTTGCTCGACCTTTCCAACGACAGCAACCGGCAGGCGGGCCTGCACCCGGCAGCGATGAAGTGGAGCGACCGGATCCGGACAGTGCGGGCTCGGGCAGCGCCGGACAGTGCGCTGTCCGGAGCCGCTGCCGTCCTCGTGCGCCCGGACGGCCACATTGCCTGGACAGACGACAGCGAGGCAGACATGCAAGCCGCCCTGTACCGCTGGTTCGGCGCACCGGCGGCGGACACGGAAGACTCCCCAACAGGAACGAGGAAAAAGTGAACAGGTTGACGAACAAAACCGCACTGGTCACCGGCGCGAGCCGGGGAATCGGCAGGGCGATCGCCGAGCGGCTCGGCCGCGACGGCGCGCTCGTCGCCGTGCATTACTCGACCAATTCCGAGGCGGCCGAGCAGACCGTCAAGACTATCGTCGCGGCAGGCGGCCGCGCGTTCGCTGTCCAGGCCGAACTGGGCGTGCCGGGCGACGTCGAGGTGCTGTTCGACGGCGTTCAGGCGGGCCTCAAAGAGCACGGCGGACGGGTCGAGCTGGACATCCTGGTGAACAACGCGGGCATCATGGGCGGAGTGGCGCCCGAGGACGTCACACCGGAACTGTTCGACCGTCTGATGGCAGTGAACGCCAAAGCACCACTGTTCATTCTGATGCGCGCCCTGTCGGTCATGCCGGACGGCGGGCGGGTCATCAATATCTCGTCCGGGCTGACCCGGGTCTCCAACGCTCAGGAAGTGGCGTACGCGATGACCAAGGGCGCGGTGGAGATGATCGCCCTGCACTACGCCAAGCACCTCGGTTCGCGAGGCATCACCGTCAACAGCGTGGCGCCCGGCGTCACCAACAACGGCAGCGAGATCTTCAACAACCCGGACGCCGTGGCGTTCATGTCGAATCTGTCGGCGTTCGGGAGGGTCGGCGAGCCGACGGACATCGGTGACGTAGTGGCTTTCCTGGCTTCTGATGACGCCCGCTGGATCACCGGTGCCTTCATCGATGCCAGCGGCGGCTCGCTGCTCGGCTGATGGCGGGACGGCATTTGCGAACCAAGGTGGGGGCCGACTGCGCCCGGCCTCCCCCAGCGACCAGTTACGGCGGTGGACACAGATGACAGCGAAACAGGTGACGGCCACACCTGCGCCCGTGCGCTGGGATCCTCGTCTCTGGGGTCTGCTGTTCGTGCTCTCCGGCAACATGCTCTTGGACGCGCTCGAGGTTTCCGTGGTGATCGTGGCCATGCCCTCGATCGGCGACGACCTGAACCTCGGAATCGCCGCTCTGCAGTGGACGATGAGCGGATTCGCGCTCGGGTTCGGCGGATTGCTGCTCTTCGGTGGGCGGGTCGTCGCGTTGCTCGGCCGTCGCCGCATGTATCTCATCGCGCTGCTGGTGTTCGCGGCCGCTTCGCTGGTTGGCGCGTTGGCGGACAACGGCGCGCTGCTGACAGCCACTCGCTTCGTCAAGGGGTTCTGCGTCGCTCTCACGGCGCCGACCGGGCTTGCCATCATCGGCAACACGTTTCGAGAGGGCCCGGCCCGCAACCGGGCGATGTCGATCTACTCTCTCTTCGGCGCCAGTGGTTTCTCCTTGGGGCTGCTGCTGTCCGGGGCGCTCACTCAGGTGAGCTGGCGGTGGACATTCTTGTTTCCGGTCCCGGTTGCCATCGCATTGTTCGCGCTCGGCCTGCGGCTCATCCCGAGGGACAAGCCTGGCGAGGACACCGATCGCCGGTACGATCTTGCCGGCGCGGGCACGTTCGTCGCCGCGATGCTGCTCTTGGTGCACGCGATCGTGACCGGACCGGAAATCGGGTGGGGTCATCCGCGCACGGTTGGTGCTTTCGCTCTCACCGCGCTGCTGGCGGCGGGGTTCGTCGTCATCGAACGATCGGTGCCGCGGCCTCTGGTGCGGTTCGGTGTCTTCACCAACCGCGCACTGATGCGGTCGGCTCTCGGTGCCGCCGCCCTCAATGGTGCGTACTGGGGCTTTCTGCTCGTCTGCACTTTCCAGTTGCAGTCGCTGTTGGACTGGACGCCATGGCAAGTGGGGCTGGCCATCCTGCCCGCCAGTATGCTGCTGACGCTCGCGGCCCCTTTTTCCGGACGCATGGTCGGCCGTTTCGGTGCCGCGCGACTCATCGCTCTTGGTGCGGCCGCTCCTCCTGCCGGATACATCCTGTGGCTGTCGGCGGGAACACCGTCGACGTACGCCGCCGACGTCCTTCCGACGATGCTGTTGGTGGGCTTGGGTTTCCTGCTAGCTTTCTCGCCATTGCACGTGCAGGCCATCGCAGGGATCCGCACAGCAGAGCGGGGAATGGCCAGTGGGGCGTACCAGACCGCGGTCCAGTTGGGCGGCGCAGTGATGTTGGCGCTGGTGGCGGCGCTGCTCGTTGCCAACGAGGCACCGGAGGGAGCGTCGGCCGATGCGGTCTCGGCAGGCTATCGCCCCGCCCTGCTGCTGATCATCGCCGCCGGGGTGGCGGGCCTGTTGGTCGCACTCACTGGTCTGTTCCCACGCGGCCGTTTGCCGGTTTCGTCAAGCGGAGAAAGGACACCAGATGGACGGTCTCATGACATCAGCACACGCGCGCAGCGCGGGGCCTGATTTTTTTACCTTCGAGACGCTACGGGTGGATCGTCCCGAGACGGCAGGTGTGCTGGCGGACATCCTGGTAGGTGAGGTGCGGGATCATGCTCGGCACACTGCCGGTTTCGTCACTGGCCGCGTGCACCTCGGCGTCGACGGCACCACCGTGGTGAGCTGTGGCCAGTGGGGCAGCGCGGCAGACCACAGTAATTCGACGAAGGCCGGGCCGGGCAGGGGCGCGCTGGGCAGCCTTGCGAACAGACCCGAGGTCACCGCGGCGACGACCTTCGGCGGCACCAGAGCCGCTGGTGTGGACGGCCCCGCTGCAGCGGAACCGCCAGGATTCGTCGCGGTCGCGACGCGGCACGTGGCCGGGCACGAGTCCGCCAGTGCGATGGTCGACCTATTGGTCCAGTCCGGTGAGTGGAAACGCGATTTCCCTGGATTCATCTCTGCGACGCCATATATCAGCCTTGACGGCAAGACCTTCGTCAACTACCCGCAATGGGTGAATGAAGCCGCCTTCCATCGCTACATGGCAGCTCCGAGGATCGCCGAAGGTCAGGCGGCGGTCGCCAGCCTGGAGGTCGCTCCAGCGGAATTCGTGTTATGTCGCGTGGTTATGACCATCGACTCGGAAGTCGGCGGCTGACGTGCAAGGAAAGGTGAGTTGAAGTGAATACCATGAAGGACAAGATTCTCCAGCTGACGGGAGAGTACCATCGCGGAGTAAATCAGCCGGACTTCGTCCCTGGTGTGACTCCCTTATGGGCGTCGGGCGCGGTGCTCGACGACGATGACCGCATCGCGCTGGTAGAAGCGGCACTCGATATGCGCATCGCCGCGGGCTTCAGCGCGGGCCGCTTCGAGCGCGGCTTGGCGCGCTACTTCGGGCTGCGCAAAGCCCACCTCACCAATTCAGGCTCGTCGGCGAACCTGGCCGCGCTGAGTGCACTGACGTCGCCGAGCCTGGAGGAACACCAGCTCCGGCCCGGCGACGAGGTGATCACCGCGGCCGCGGGTTTCCCGACAACGGTCAACCCCATCCTGCAGAATCGTCTCATCCCGGTGTTCGTGGATATCGAGCTCGGCACCTACAACACCACGCCGGACAGGGTCGCGGCCGCGATCGGGCCACGCACGAGGGCGATCATGATGGCTCATTCGCTCGGCAATCCGTTCGCGGCACAGGAAATCGTCGACCTCGCCGAGCAGCACGGGCTGTTCCTCATCGAGGACAACTGCGATGCTGTCGGCTCCCGCTACCGGGGTCAACTCACCGGAACCTTCGGCGATCTGGCGACCGTCAGCTTCTACCCGGCCCACCACATCACCATGGGCGAGGGCGGTTGCGTGGTCACCAACAATCTCGCGCTGGCCAGACTCGTCGAGTCGTTCCGCGACTGGGGCCGGGACTGCTGGTGCGAACCGGGTGAGGACAACAAGTGCTTCAAGCGGTTCGACCAGCAACTGGGCACGCTACCGCACGGCTACGACCACAAGTACATCTTCTCCCACGTCGGCTACAACCTGAAGTCCACTGACCTGCAGGCGGCACTGGGCGTGACACAACTCCGGAAGGTCGACGAATTCGGCGAGGTACGCCGCCGGAACTGGCGTCGGATGCGCGCGGAACTCGATGGCGTGCCCGGCCTCCTGCTGCCCGAACCGACACCGGGCGCGGATCCGAGTTGGTTCGGTTTCGTGCTGACCGTCTTGCCCTCGGCCGGATACACGCGCAAGGATCTCGTGGCGTTCCTGGAATCACGCAACATCTCCACCCGGCGTTTCTTCGGCGGTAATCTGACCCGCCATCCCGCGTATGCGAACGCCGAGTTCCGCGTCTCCGGCCACCTCGCCAACAGCGACGTGGTAACGGCGGACACATTCTGGGTTGGTGTATATCCGGGGCTGAGCACCGAGATGATCGATTACATCATCAAGTCCATCACCGAGTTCGCACATGACCACTCGCCATTCGCCGCCGCCCGCTGATCACGGTCACGACCGGGAAGAGAGGACCGAAAGGTGAGAGTGAGCGAGACCGTCGTTCCCGGCGCGTTCGTCATTACCCCCGATCAACTCCGCGACGAGCGCGGAGTGTTCTACGAGGGGCTACGCGCCGACGTGCTTGAGTGCGCGGTCGGCAGGCCGTTCACGCCGCGCCAGATCAACTACTCGACGTCAAGGCGTAATACCCTGCGCGGGCTGCACAGCGTCACTGTCCCGCCGGGGCAGGCCAAGTACGTGAGCTGCGTGCGTGGTGCCGTTCACGATGTCGTGGTGGACCTGCGGGTGGGTTCGCCTGCGTTCGGCCGCCACGCGATCACGCGACTCGATCCCGCGTCAGGTAGCTCGGTCTTCGTGCCAGAAGGCGTCGGCCATGGTTTCCTCGCGCTCGAGGACCGCACGTGTGTCTGCTACGTACTGTCCACCGTGCACGTTCCGGGTACACAGATCGACATCGACCCGTTCGACCCTGAGCTGGCCCTTCCGTGGGGCTTCAGGGAACCACCGCTGATGTCTGCGAAGGACGCCGGGGCGACAAGTGTCGCCAAGGCGCGAGCCAGGGGGTTACTGGCCGAATGGCCCATTCCGGCCGTGCAGGCAAGGCATCCCGACTGAGGAGAGAAATGCTCAACATTTTTCAGCCAATGCTCGGCGCGGAGGAACTCGACGCCGTATCTCAGGTTTTCGACAGCAACTGGCCCGGTCATGGACCGCGAACCAAGGCATTCGAAGCGGAATTCGCCGCACATCTCGGGGTCGATCCGGAAAATGTGCTGTTCATCGCCTCGGCCACCGCCGGGTTGTTCCTGGCAGGCGAACTGCTCGGGCTCGGTGCAGGGGACGAGGTGGTGCTCCCGTCGATCAGCTTCGTCTCCGCCGGGAACGCGATCGCGGCCACCGGCGCCCAACCGGTGTTCTGCGACGTCGATCCGAGAACCCTCAACCCGACAGTCACCGATGTCGAAGGCGTGCTGACGTCGCGGACGAAGGCCGTGCTCGTGCTGCACTACGGCGGCTATCCCGGTGAGATCTCCGCGATCTCCGCACTCTGCCGGGATCGGGGCATCCCCCTGATCGAGGATGCCGCCTGCGCGGTGGCCTCCTCGGTCGGCGGCAAAGCGTGCGGGACCTTCGGAGACATCGGGGTGTGGAGCTTCGACGCGATGAAGATACTGGTCACCGGGGACGGCGGAATGCTCTGTCTGCGGGACGGTCAGCTCGCCCGGCGAGCCCGGCGGCTGGCGTACCACGGTCTCGAGCAAGCCAACGGGTTCGCCGCCGCCAAGGTGTCCGCCCGATGGTGGGAGTTGGACGTCCAGGACTTCGGCCGCCGGTTGATCGGCAACGACCTGACCGCCGCGATCGGCTCCGTGCAGCTGCGCAGGCTGCCGCGGTTCGTCAGCAGGCGCCGCGAGATCGTCCAGCTGTACGACCGTTTGCTGGCCGGGGTGCCCGGAATCCGGACGCTGCCGTCCCTGCCCGCCGGGCACCGCACTTCCCACTACTTCTACTGGGTGCAGCTGGACCCGGCAATCCGCGACCTGGTGGCCACCGATCTCCTCGCCAACGACATCTACACGACGTTTCGCTACCCCCCATTGCACAAAGTGCCCGCCTACCGCGCGGCTGGTGCGCTACCTGCGACCGATTCGGCGGCGGACGCCACCCTGTTGCTGCCACTGCACCAAGGACTTGATGACACGGACGTGCACACCGTGGCCGACGAACTCCGCAAGGCCGTGGACCACCGGCGCCGGGAGCACCTGGCCGGCCTCGACGACCACGGCACATCGCGACAACTACCCGACGGGAAATCATGATGCGAGTGCTGTTCACGGTCGTGTCGTCGACATCGCACCTCTATCCCATCGTTCCGCTGGCCGGAGCGCTGCGGGGCGCGGGGCACGAGGTCTGCGTCGCCAGCCACCCGGACATGGTCGATGCGATCACCACCACCGGCCTGACAGCGGTCTCGGTGGGCGAGACCATGGATATCGCGGCCATCGTGCAGGGCGACGATGAAGCGCGCCGGATCGTCGTCGACGCGCTTTCCGGCGATCTCGGTCGCCTTCGCAAGTCGGACAGGCAGTACCTGCTGTCCGCGTTCTCGATGTACTACCCAGCCGAGCCGCCTGGTCCTGAGCACCGGCCCTTGGTGGACGACCTCGTCGACTTCGCGCGTGGCTGGCGGCCGGATCTGATCATCTGGGATCCCCTGTTCCTGCCCGCGCCGATCGCCGCACGTGCGTGTGGTGCCGCGCATGCCCGTTTCCTCTGGGGACTGGACGACTTCGCATGGATCAGGGTGAAACTGCTGGACAAGCTCAACGAGCAGGGGTCGGACCTGACCGAGGATGTGATGGCGGCGTTGATGGCACCGACGCTGCGGCGGTTCGGGGACGAATTTGACGAGGAAATGCTCATCGGTCAGTGGACCATCGACCCGATGGCGACCCGGATGCGCCTGCCGCTCGACCTGCGTTCCATCCCGATCCGCTCGGTGCCCTATAATGGATCGGCGGCAATTCCGGAATGGTTGTGGCGGCAGCCGGAGCGGCCACGGGTATGCCTGACGTTGGGGCTGGCTCTGCGGAAGTTCTTCCAGGCAACCGATGTTCCGCTCGCGGACTTGTTCGACATGGTGGCGGACATGGACATCGAAGTCGTGGCCACGTTGAACGCCACACAGCTCGCCGTGGTGGGCACGGTCCCCGGCAACGTGCGCGTGGTCGACTACTTGCCACTGCACCTCCTGCTGCCGACCTGCTCGGCGATCATTCACCACGGGGGCACCGGGACGTTCGCGGCCGCGGTGGCGAACAAGGTGCCGCAGCTCATCTCTCTCGAGGACGGCGCCGACTACGACGATCTCGCGAAATATGTGGTCGATCGTGGCGCGGGCCTTGTCGTCGACAGTGTCGGGTTCTCCGCGGACGCGGTGCGGAAACAGCTCATCCAGATCTTGACCGAGCCCTCGTTCACCGATGGTGCGATATCGCTGTACGAGGACTCACTGGCTACGCCGAGCCCGAATGATCTCGTTCCGATGCTGGAGAAATTGACGGCATTGCACCGCGGCTGACCAGGCTCCCGGGGGCAAGACCGGAAGCTGGCCGATAATTTCAGGGTCGTCGCTGCTCAGGGGTGCTAGTATGGTTTTACAACTTCAAGTTTCGGCGACCTCGAACCTTGGTCGCGCTTGAGATTCTGTCATTTTTGATCTTGCCGGTGACGAGTTTCGGCAATCTGCGCGACACTACTGAGACGAGAGCTCTCATGACGTCAGAGATCCCAGCCCGCGCTGGGCGACGGGAATGGATTGGGCTAGCGGTGCTTGCGCTGCCGACCCTGCTCCTTTCCATGGATTTGACCGTTCTGCACCTGGCGGTGCCGTCGCTGAGCGCAGATTTGAAACCCAGCAGTTCGCAGTTGCTGTGGATCACCGACATCTATGGGTTCCTGCTGGCCGGCTTCCTGATCACGATGGGCACCCTGGGTGACCGCATCGGGAGGCGCAAGCTGCTGCTGATCGGCGCCGCCGCGTTCGGTGGCGCCTCGATGCTCGCCGCGTTCGCGGGCAGCGCCGAATTGCTGATCGCGGCTCGCGCGCTGCTTGGGGTGGCCGGAGCGACCCTGATGCCCTCCACTCTGGCGCTGATCCGCAATATGTTCCACGACTCGGCGCAGCGCTCGGTCGCCATCGGGACGTGGATGATCAGCTTCATGGTCGGCGCGGCGATAGGACCGCTGGTTGGCGGTGCTTTGCTGGAGAACTTCTGGTGGGGCTCGGTGTTCCTGCTCGGCGTACCGGTGATGGTGCTGTTGCTGGTGGTGGGACCGATACTGCTGCCGGAATACCGCGATCCAAAGGCGGGCCGGGTGGACCTGATCAGCGCGGGAATGTCGCTTGTCGCAGTACTGACGGTCATCTATGCCATCAAGGACATCGCCGAGCACGGAGCAGACTGGCTGGCCGCGCTGCTCATCGTGGTCGGGCTGGTCATCGGCGCGGGGTTCGTCCGAAGGCAGCGCAAGCTCGCTGATCCACTGCTCGACCTGAACCTGTTCGCCAGCCGCGCCTTCAGCGGATCGTTGGCGATCATGATGATCGGCAGCTTCATCATGATGGGCTTGAACCTCTTCATCGCGCAGTATCTGCAGATGGTGCTTGGGCTGTCGCCATTGTCGGCTGGGCTGTGGGGTCTGCCCATGGTCGGCGGGCTGATCGTCGGCGTCATGCTGGCCTCGACCATCGTGCGGTGGGTTCGGCCGTCCGTCGCCATGGGCGTTGGCATGGTGATCGCTGCCGCCGGGTTCGGCATGCTCACCCAGGTTGACGCCACCGGCGGACTCGCGATCGTCGTAACCGGGTCCATCGTCTTCGCGATCGGCCTCGCCCCGGGCAGCGTCCTGAGCACAGACCTCGTCGTCAGCGCCGCTCCACCCGACAGGGCAGGCGCGGCGTCGGCGATCTCGGAGACCAGCCAGGAGTTCGGCGGGGCGCTCGGCTTGGCGGTGCTCGGCGCCATCGGCACGGCTGTGTATCGCGGTGACGTCGCCGACGTCGTTCCGGCTGGAGTTCCGCCCGAAGCGACGACAGCCGCACAGGACACACTCGGTGGTGCCATGGCAACGGCTGGGCAACTGTCCGGTCAGCTCGGCGTCGACCTGCTCGCCGCCGCCCGCCAGGCGTTCACCCACGGCCTGCAGGTGACCGCTGGCATCAGCGCCGCCGTGGTGGCGGTCTCCGGAATCTTGATCATGGTCCTGCTCCGGAACTTGCATATGAAGCCGGAACCCGAGGACCAGCCGGACTCCGGGCAGGCTGCCGAGGCGGTTCCCGTCGACGTGGTCAAGTCACGAGACGGGGAGTGACGCTTCTTTAGTCCATTAGAGACTGTCGTCTTCGGAGGACGGGGCTTGGGCCCCGCCCTCCGTGCCGACTGTCCGTTGGACAGGGTTCAGCGGTTCTTCAGCCGGAGGGCGGCTCTGGCAGCAGCGCGATCCGCGACGATAGCGGCAAGCAAGGCGCTGCCTCGGCGCATCGCCGTTTCAAGCTCTCAGTCGAGTGCCCTATCGGGAGGTAACCGCGTGTTCCACGATCTGGCGGAGTTCTACGAATGGTTTGCCGAGCGAAACCAGGAAAACGAGTATGAAGTCACCAGGACTTCTCTGGATATGATGGATGGCTGGCACATCCACGACCAGACCGGAGACGTCGCGCATCGGAGCGGAAAGTTTTTCTCGATACGCGGGCTCGAGGTGTGTACCGATCATCGGGATACGAATTCCTGGACGCAGCCGATCATTCTTCAGCCGGAGATCGGTATCCTTGGCATCGTCATGACGGTGGCCAATGGGACGGTCTACTGTCTCATGCAGGCGAAGATGGAACCTGGCAACATCAACCTACTCCAGTTGTCACCGACGGTGCAGGCGACCCGCAGTAACTACACGCGGGTACATCAGGGTAATCCGGTGCCCTACCTGGACCACTTCATGGCCCCTCGCGGTGGCCGCGCGGTATTCGACGCGCTGCAGTCGGAACAGGGTTCATGGTTCCTGAACAAGCGGAACCGCAATATGATCGTCGAAGTGGCGGAGGAGTTGCCGCCGCTCGACGATTTCTGCTGGCTAAGTCTCGAGCAACTCGCGACCCTGATGAGGGTTCCCAATCTGGTGAACATGGATGCGCGGACCGTGTTGTCGGGAATTCCCTTCTTCTTCACTGAAACCAGCCTCGACAGGGCGGGACCGCTCAGCACCGACCTCGGCCCCGGCGGTGACCCGCTACATTCGGTCGAGCAACTGCTGAGCTGGTTCACCGAGGTCAAATCCCGATACTACCTTACCCGGCGGGAGTTGCCGTTGTCCGGATTGCCGCATTGGGTGCGTTCTTCCGGCGAGATCGTGCACGAAGAAAAGAGGTACTTCTCGGTTATCGGGGTGAATGTGCAGGCGAGCAGCCGCGAGGTGAGTCAGTGGTCGCAGCCAATGCTCGCACCCGTCGACCGGGGTGTGATCGGTTTTCTCGGGCGGCAGATTGCCGGTGTGTTCCACATATTGGTGCAGGCGCGGACGGAAGCCGGAACGCACGATGTGGTCGAGATGTCGCCGACGGTGAACTGCATCCCAGCCAACTACGCCGGGCTTCCGGCCGAGCGGCATCCGTGGTACCTAGAAGCTTTCTCTCGGGCGTCGTCGTCGAGCACCATCGTCGATGTCGTGCATTCAGAGGAAGGGGGCCGCTTCTTCCACGCGGAGAACCAGTACCTCGTCGTCGATGTCGGCCAGGACTTCGACCTCGACGTTCCCGATGATTTCTGCTGGATGACGGTGAGTCAGTTGACCGGTTTCATTCGCTACGGGAACCACGTCAACGTCGCGGCGCGCTGCCTGCTGAGCTGCCTCGCGGGCGAACCGGACCGTGCTGTTGGCACGAGGGGGCGACGTGACATCGGTAGGTCGTCCGATGTGCCAGAGCTTTCCGCACTACCGGAAGGATAGTCATGACGAACGAGCGCATCCGTATTGCCGTCATCATCGGTAGTACCAGGAAAGGCCGTTTCGGGCCGACTGTGGCCGCGTGGTTTGTCGAACAGACCGAGCGGCACGCTGACCTGGCCGTGGATGTGATCGATTTGGCCGATGCGAAGTTGCCCGAGACGCTTTCCGATTTCGGAGACGAGCCCGGGCCGGAGGTGGCCGCGGTGGCATCGCGGCTGGCGGCGGCAGACGCGTTCGTCGTGGTGACCCCCGAGTACAACCACAGCTTTCCGGCATCGCTGAAGAGCGCGATCGACTGGCACTCCAAGGAGTGGCACGCCAAGCCGATCGGTTTTGTCTCCTACGGCGGCATGGCGGGTGGGCTGCGGGCGGTGGAGCACCTTCGCCAGGTGTTCGCGGAGCTGCACGCGGTCACGATTCGCGACACGGTCAGCTTTCACGGCGCGTGGAGCCAGTTCGAGCCCGATGGCCAGGCAAAGGCACCCGAAGAGTGCAATGCGGCCGCCAAGTCCATGCTCGATCAGCTCATCTGGTGGGGCCACGCGCTTCGGGACGCGAGGGCCAAGCGTCCATACAGGACATGAACCTGTGCGAGAGAGGCCGGCACTCCCGGAGGATGTGGAACCAAGTCAGAGCCGCGTCCGGAATGTGAGAGCGCCGTGAGAGCCACGTGTGTCACTCTGAACTAGGTACACTTCACTGTCATAGGACGTCGTCATCCGAGATGCGCGACCAATTCTGTGCCAACAAAATCCCACGGTCGATCGTGGGTTGATAGGGACGAAGATGGGTACGACGCAGAAGGAGTATGTGGCGATTCCTGGGGTTGTGGTTTCGGGTGGCCCCGGCCGCCTCGCCAAGGTCGCGGATGACAGTAGGGCGGATGACAGTAGGATCGTGCGCTTCGCTGTGCTGGGTGCGGTGGAGGCTGTCAAGGGGGGTGACGACTACGCGCCGACGGCGCCGAAGTTATTGCAGTTGCTGGCGATGGTCATTCTCCGGGCGGGTCGGCCGGTGCACACTGATTCGATCATCGAGGAGTTGTGGTCGGGACCGCCGTCGCGAAATGCGCGCACGACTGTGCAGACCTATGTGTATCAGTTGCGAAGGATGATCGAAAGCGGTGGGTTTGCCGGAAACGGTGACGACATGCTCGTCACCAAGGCGCCGGGATATGTGTTGATGGTCGATCGCGATCAGATCGACATGTTCGTGTTCCAGCGGCTGTGTCAGGAGGGCAGGGAGGCATGGCATCGCCGCCACTACAAGGAGGCGGCCGGTTTGTTTCGGGACGGGCTCTCGCTGTGGTCCGGTCCGCCGCTGGCGAATGTGAACTGTGGGCCTCGGCTGTCGGCGTACGCCGTGGACTTGACGGAGCAACGGCACCATGCACGCCATCTTCGGATCGAGGCCGAGATCGAGATCGGGTTGCACCGGGAACTGGTTGGAGAACTACGATCCCTGGTGGCCACGAACCCACTCGATGAGGGGTTGCAGGGTCAACTGATCAGGGTGCTGGACCGTAGCGGACGCCGCAGCGACGCGCTGGATGTCTACCGGGGTCTCCGGACAGTACTGAACGAGGAACTGGGTCTTGACCCCTGCGCCGATGTGCAACAACTGCACCATGACCTGCTCTCAGCCGACCGGCTGGCGAGTTGAGGTCAGGGCCGTGGCGATCGAGCAGGTGGGCGGATGAGCGCCGCCGACGATGCCGCGCCGATCCGGCTGGGTGTGCTCGGCTGTGCCGATGTCGCCGCGCGCCGGGTACTACCCGCAGTCGCCACCACGTCGGGTATCCGGCTGGTTGCGGTTGCCAGTAGGACTTTGGGCAAGGCACGGGCGCTGGCCGCCCACTTCGGGGGCGAACCCGTGCTCGGCTACCAGACGCTCCTCGACCGAACCGATGTGGACGCGGTCTACATCCCGTTGCCGTCGGCCCTGCACGCGGAGTGGATCGCGCGGGCGCTGATGGCAGGCAAGCATGTACTCGCCGAAAAGCCGCTCACGACATCCGGGGCCGAGACCGCCAGGGTAGCCATGCTGGCACACCGGCAGCAGCGGGTACTGATGGAGAACTTCATGTTCCATCGGCACAGCCAGCACGCGGCCGTGCGCCGACTGCTGGATGACGGAGCCATCGGCACAGTGCGCTCGTTCGCCGCGACGTTCGCGATCCCCCCGCGTCCGCAGAGTGATATCCGCTATTCCGCCGAGCTTGGCGGGGGAGCCGTGCTGGACGTCGGTGGCTACCCGGTGCGGGCGGCACAACTGCTCCTCGGTGCGAATCTGACTGTCATGGGAGCCTCTCTCAGCCATGACAATGTACTTGGCGTCGATGTGGGCGGCGCTGCGCTGCTGAGACGGGACGATGGGGTCACTGCCCAGTTGTCATTCGGCCTCCGCCACGCCTACACCTCCCACTATGAGTTTCTCGGAACTGACGGCCGACTGTCCCTGGACCATGTTTTCACCCCGCCACCTGGGCATCGGCCTGTCGTGCGGCTTGCGTGTCAGGACCGTCGGGAACAGCTGACCCTGCCGAGCGACGATCAATACGCGGCCAGCGTCGCCGCGTTCACCGGCGCGGTGCGTGCGGGGTCTGTCCTGGACGCCGACACCGTAGTGGTTCAGGCGAGGTTGATCGACGACATTCGGTGGCATGGGACTCGACCGGCCGGCTGACTGTCGGAACCTGAGTATCGGTCCGGTCCGTCAGCCGGTCGCGGTGGCCCGTTCATTTGGCCACGAGCAGGCCCGGTGGTGTGGCGGTGGCGATGTCCATCACGTACTGGCCGTAACCGGATTTGGCGAGCGCCTCGCCGAGCCGGTGGCAGGCATCCTGGTCGATGAAGCCCATTCGCAGCGCGATCTCTTCGATACAGGCGATTCGGGTGCCCTGCCGGTGCTCCAGGATCTGGACGTACTGGCTTGCCTCAGTCAGTGAGTCGTGGGTTCCGGTGTCCAGCCAGGCGAACCCGCGCCCGAGATCGACGAGACGTGCTTTGCCGCGCTTGAGGTAGACCTGGTTGACGTCGGTGATCTCCAGTTCGCCGCGTGCCGACGGCCGGAGTCCTCGAGCGATGTCCACAACATCGTTGTCGTAAAGGTAGAGCCCGGTGATCGCCCGGTCCGATCGCGGATGGGCGGGCTTTTCCTCGATGGAGATCAGGTGACCACGGCTGTCCACCTCGCCCACGCCGTAACGCTCGGGATTCTGCACCGGGTAACCGAAGAGTACACAGCCGACGATTGCGTGCATGCTGCGCCGCACCACCGCCGAGAAGCCCGGGCCGTGAAAAATGTTGTCGCCGAGCACCAGCGCCACCGAGTCCGAGCCGATGTGGGCCGCGCCGATGACGAACGCGTCGGCGAGGCCACGCGGTTCGTCCTGCTCGGCGTAGCTGATGGAAAGGCCGAGTGGTGCTCCGTCGCCGAGTAGCCTGCGGAAACCGTCCAGGTCGGCGGGTGACGAGATGACCAGGATGTCCCGGATGCCTGCGAGCATCAGCACCGACAGGGGGTAGTAGATCATCGGTTTGTCGTATACGGGGAGCAGTTGTTTGGACACACCCAGGGTGATGGGGTACAGACGAGTTCCGCTGCCGCCTGCCAGGATGATCCCCTTCATGTGACACCTTCCGCCGCTTTGGTTCCGCTGTGAGTCGAGAGTCTGGCGCTTGATTGTGGGAGCGTCATCAAGTGTCGCTACAGAAGTCGCACCGGTGAGCCCGCGAAGCAACTGCGTTTGTGCGCGCCGACAGCGTGGCCAGTTGGCCTTGCGACACCCAAGGGATGCCATCCGGCGGTGTGGGCCCTGACCCGCGTGGATTATTGGTGACATCACGGAGCAGACGGCCGTCGAACACGATTTGCGCGGCGATCGCTGTGAGCAGATGCGCAATACAGTCGGTCATCGCTATCGTTGTGGTGTCGTGTAAAGGGGTATGGCGGCTGGCGAGGGACGCCGATCATGTTTCCACTGGTGGGAAGAGAACAATCGCTCTCCGAGTTGAGACACTGGTTGGCCGCTGCCCAGTCGGGGCAGGGCGGTTGCGTGGTGGTCGAGGGAGTCGCGGGCATTGGCAAGAGCCGCGTGCTGGACGTCGTGGTCGCGGAGGCCCGTGCCCGGGGATTCATCGTTGCCCGCGCTCAGGCATCCGAGCTCGACAGCCTGGTTCCGGCACGCGCGCTGCGCGGACTCTTCAACGCAGGAGGGCCACCGCGAAGGACGGATGCTCTCGAGTTGGTCAACTCCGAGCAAGACCCCAGCATCCTGATCGCCGAGGTCCGTGCGCGCCTGGACGGCTGGTCTTCCCGCAAGCCCGTGCTCGTCGCGCTGGACGACGCGCACTGGGCGGACGAGGTAACCACACTGATGTTGCGGGTACTTGTCGACGTGTTCGCTGCCTCGCCGGTGCTGTGGTTGTTGATCCGCAGGCCCGTCCCAGCAGGCGGACGGGCGCAGGCCAGTATCGACCATTTGCTGGCTCGGGGCGCAAGCCCGCACCGATTGGGACCCATCTCGCCGGATGCGGCCATCGAAATGTGCGCCAACCTCCTGGGTGGGGACCCCGGCGCAGGGGTGGTCGAGATGGCTGCCCGCTGCGATGGCAACCCGTTTCTACTGGAAGGACTGCTTACCGCGGCTCGAACCGCCGGGCGAGTGCGCATCGTGTCGGGTGAAGCGGTGCTGGCCGATGCGGAGGGACTGCCGCACGGCTTCGTCGCAGTGGTCGATCAGTATCTGCTCCCCCTCTCCGACGAGGCTCGCCGGATGCTGTCTGCGGCGGCTGTGCTTGGCAGGCCGTTCACGGTGCACGAGGTCGCCGTCCTGACCAGCGGCGGCATACCGGAGTTGCTGACGGTGACCACGGAGGCGATCCATGCCGCCGTGCTCGTGGGGGACGGCGCCGAGTTGACCTTCCGGCATGACCTGATCCGCGAGGCGCTCTACGACGGATTGCCCGGTCCGGTGCGCTCGGCGCTGCACCGCGAGATCGCTTCGGCCGCGCGTCGTGAAGGTCGTTCGCCCGCGGAGGCGGCGGAGCACCTCATCCGTAGCGGATACGTCGCAGGCGAGGATGGCGCGGAGATTCTCCGATTGGTCGTCGACAGAGTCGGGCCCGCAGCGCCCAACACCGCGGCGGACCTGATCATCCGGCTTCTGGGCGTGATCGGTCCGCACGAAGCCGCGCGAGCGCCGTTCGTCGCGGAGGCAGTGCGGTTGCTGATCACCGCGGGCCGGGGGGCCGAGGCGATCGAGTTGGCCGAGGAGCGGCTGCGCAATGGACTCGAGGACACCGAGCAGGCAAGCCTGCTGGTAGCGGTGTCGGAGGCGTTGCACCTCGTCGGCTCCAATGCCCGGGTTGTCGAGTACACCGAGCGCGCGCTCGCCAGGGTGAGTACTCCCGATGCGGCCAAGGCGGACCTGCTCGCGATCCAGGCATGTGGCCTGATCGGAATGCAAGATTTCGCTTCGGCCGACCTGGTGGCGCTCGATGCGATCGAACACTCTGCCGACGGACGGTCCGCGGCAGCGCGATGCAGTGGGATCGCGGTGCGCGCCCTGGTCGCCAGGGCGGCAGGTGACCTCGACCGCGGCCTGACATTGGCCAGGGAGTCCGTTCGGATTGCCGACGAGGCAGGTGACGACTCGCTTCGGCGACATACCCGGCTGAGTTTGTGCCAGGTACTGACGACAGCCGACCGATTCGACGAGGCCGGCTCGGTGTGTGCGAGCGGGCAGCGCGACGCCGACCGGCTCGGCACGGCTTGGCCGCGACCGTTGTACCGGCTGCGCCGAGCGGAACTGCGGATGGCCTCGGGCATGCTGGACGATGCGTGGAAGGAGGCTGATCAAGGGCTGGGCACTGCGGAGCGGATCAACTCGGTTGGCGCGTCCGTGCTCCTGATGGCGTTGTTCGCACGTTTGTCGATCCATCGAGCCGATCTTGGCATGGCGGAGGGCTACCTTGGCGGAGCCGAGCGACTACGCGGCGCCGGTCAGGACGGCGACTTCGTGGAGCTCAACTGGGCGTTCGCCGGGCTGCACGACGCGATGGGCCGTCCCGATCTCGCGTTGGACAGGCTGACAGGTGTCGGCCAGTCCGGCACGGGAAGGTGGCTGGGACCGTCGTTGCTCGTCCACGAGCCGATGGCGGCGGCACAGATCGTGCGGATGGCGTTGCGTACCGGCAGGGTCGTGGATGCGGAGACCGTGGTCGAGTCCGCGAGCGACCTCGCCGACCGCAATCCGGCCTCGAACTCGCTGGTCGGCTCCGCGATGCACGCCGAAGGGCTGCTGCGCGAAAACATCGACGCGCTGGCAAGGGCGGTCGAGGTATTCCGGGCCGGTCCACGGCCGCTTGCCACGGCGTCGGCTCTGGAGGACCTGGCGGTCACCGAGCACATGGCGGGTCAGCGATCGCAGGTATCGGGATTGATCCGGCAGGCCGAAGAGCTGTACGAGACCAGTGGCGCCCAGCGCGACACCGCGCGTGTCCGGAGCAGACTGCCCGCGCTCGGCGTTCGCGGAAGACCCCGCCGGGACGGGAACCGTGACCGGCAGGGCTGGGCGAGCCTGACACCATCGGAGCTGCGCGTGATCCGGCTGGTGGCCCACGGCATGACCAACCGCGAGATCGCCCGGGAGTTACGCCTGTCCCCGCATACGGTGGACAGCCACCTGCGGCGCTGCTTCGCCAAGCTCGGTGTGAGCAGCCGAGTCGACTTGACTCGCCATGTCCTGGCCCGGGAGGCGGGCCGGCATGGGATCGCGTGACCGCTATTCGGGTGAACGGGCCGCGCCCGGAGTCGTCGGCACCACGGTGTGCCAGCCGATGACCTACGCGAACACGTGATGCTTGGCGGGCGACGAACGACGATCATGGGAGAGCGAACGAGATCCGGGCGTTGTTGTCGTCCTGGGGGTTGCGTTGTTCTGTGTACTCGGCACGCTCGAAGCGTCGATCAACGGACGGTTGGTCTCGCCGGGCAAGAGCCGGCAACTCATCGTCCTCGCCCTTCTCCTGATGGATGTGAACAAGCCTGTTTCGACCGACCGGCTGGTGGAAGCGGTGTGGAACGGACGTCCGCCGAAGACGGCCGCGGAGCAGATCCAGACCTGTGTCTGGCGCCTGCGCAGATCGTTCGTGCGAGGTGGGGCCAAGGATGGGTTGATCGCGACGACCATGTCGGGCTACGCCCTGCACCTCCCCGAGGATTGGGTGGACACAGGTGTGTTCGACAGGCAGGTGAGCGAGGCTAAGGTCGCCCGTTCCAACGGCGACAACACGACCGCGATCTCCGTGTTCCGCGAAGCCTTGCACTTGTTCCGCGGCCCAGTGCTCGCTGAGATCGACAGTGCGCTTGTACAGGCGGCGGCCGTTATGTGGGCGGAGCGCAGGCTCACCGTGCTCGAGGAGTGCATCGAGTTGGAGCTCGCCTCAGGCAGGACCACAGAGCTGGTCACCGAGCTGACCACTTTGGTCCATGAGAACCCGTTGCGGGAACGTCTCCGTTGCCAGTTGATGCTGGCTCTTACCGGAGACGGTCGCCGCGCCGAGGCGCTGGCCACGTATCGGGAAGGTCGCAGCGCCATGGTTGCCCAGCTCGGCTTGGAGCCAGGGCCGAAGCTGCAGGAGGTGCAGCGGACCATCCTGGCCGGGAAATCCACGGCGCTGGTTGCCGCGCCGCCGTTGCAACCGGCCCAGCTGCCTGCCGGCGTCACCGACTTCGTGGGCCGAACGAGTCACGTCGCGGAGGTGTTACGCCTGCTGAGCGTGGACGGGCGAGGGGGAGTACGGATCTGTGCACTTCTCGGCCGATGTGGTGCCGGCAAGACAGCGCTGGCTGTTCATGTCGCGCATCGGCTCCGGAGCCGTTTTCCGGATGGTCAGCTTTACGCCGACCTCGGCGGTTCGTACCTCTTGTCCGCCGACCTCGGCGAGGTGTTGAGCGGATTCCTGCGCGCAATGGGCTACTCGGACTCGTGGATTCCAGTCGACCTGTGCGGGCGGGCGGCGATGTACCGCAGCGTTCTGGCCGAGCGACGGATGCTCATCGTTCTGGACGACGTGGCCGACGCCGCGCAAGCCCAGCAGTTGTTGCCTGGCGGGCCGGACAGCGCGGTGCTTCTTACGGGCCACACCACCCTGACCGACCTGCCAGGGGCCACTCCGGTGGAGGTCGGCGTCCTGTCGCAGGACGAGGCGACCGACCTGTTCACCAGGATCGTCGGCGCCGATCGCTGCCATGCCGAACCCGGGCCACGGAACCAAATCATCCGCGCCACCGGATACCTACCCCTGCCTATCAGGTCGGCCGCCGCGCGGCTCGCCGCGCGGTCCTACCTTTCGCTCGCCCAGTTCGCCGACCGGTTGCGTGATCCAGAACGGCGACTGGACGAACTCGCGCACGGCGGGCTCGACGTGCGCGACAGCCTGGCGCTGACCGTTCGGCGATTGCCGGATGAGGCGAGAAGTCTGTGGTGGAAACTGAGCCTGTTGCAGGGGCTCGACTTCCCGGCTGAGGTGGCTGCCATCGTGGGTGACGTCGCGCCGCCGCTGGCCGAAAAGCTCCTCGATTCCCTGGTGGACCGCAGGCTGGTGGACGTTGTCGGAGTGGATTCGACGGGAATGCTGCGCTACCGGCTGGATGACTTGTTCGGTCTCTACGCCAGGACGCGCGCCCACGAGGAGCTACCCGAGCCAGCACGTGCCCGTGTGCTCAGCCGCACCGCGGAATACTGGGCCGAATCGACAGCGATCCAACGTGACGAACGCGAGTGATTCAGCCACGACTACTGAAAGCTACACCGAGGTGGCCGCAGCCGACGGCCAAGATGTTGGTGGTCGATCTCAGGGCCGTGACGTTATTCGGTGCCGCAGGGCTGACGTCGCTCATCGTGGCCGACCGCAACTGCCGGGAGCAGGGGCGTCGCCCTGCGGATCGTGGCGAACCACCGCGTGGTACTTCCCGTTTCTGTCGCGGATCAGGAACCGCGCTCGGCTCCCGTCCTCGATGTCCATGACGAGGTTGCGTGCGGCTTGGGTGACCCCGGCCGCGCGGTGGGATGTGGTGTGACGCCGAGGACGAGAAGTTCGCCGTGGATCTGGCTCAGGTCCCGTCGCCGACGGTCGCGTTGAACCGGGCTGTCGCGGTGGCGATGGCGTCGGGGCCGGACGCCGGGCTGACATTGCTGGACGACCTCGACCGTGACGGCGGGTGTGATCACCTGGTGCACGCGGCGCGCGCCGATCTGCTGCGCCGAGCGGGCCGGGTAGGGTCTGCCGTCGACGCGTACCGGGCAGCGCTCGCCCAAACCTCGAACGAGGCGGAGCGCGTTTACCTGCGGCGCCGCCTGGGAGAACTCACCTGATGCGCCGAAGACCTCTCTGCGGCTCGCCTTGCAGCGTGGAAAGCCTCAGAGAGGTCTGCATCGGGCGGTTGTGCTGGTTGGGTCAAGGCCGATCGAGGAACGCCAGTGCGACGCGCAGGGTGGTCCGATCAGCGGGCGATGTCGCTGAGGGCGGCACGGGACCTAGTTGTTCAGCCAGATCCACAGGCTGATCCGGATGATGAGCGCGGCAAGCGTCTGTCCCATTTTCCACGGGTTCAGGCGCTTTTCGCGCAACCTGGCCTCGCAGGCCTGGCACGTGTGTCCTCGCGCTCACACGAGCGATTCACCTGTTCACTCGTTCTGGGGTGATGTGGAGGAGGTTTCCGATCTCTTCGGCGAGAACTCGCGTCAAGTTGGTACTCATCGTGGCGCCCCTTTCGGTGTTGGTTCGTGTCGAGCTGTCCGGTGTCGGCTCCTCGGTCCCTGGTGGTGGAGGTCCGGTGGCTCTGACTTCAACCTACAGGTAAGTTTCTGTAGGAACATCTCGTTTTCACAACTACTAAAAGTTTTTTGGAACTTTAGGTTCATATCCACCATGAAGTTCAGTGGGCTAGTAAGGTGTGAGCAGCGCGGCACGCGTCGACGAGCGACTGGAGTGGGTCATGCACCAACAGTTCGACAGGCTGCTGGCCGCTCTCGAGAGCGATGATGCGGACGGCCGGCCGGCTATCGGACGTGAGGTCCTCGGCGAGGTGCTGGCCCGGGTGGTGTTCAAGGCGCCCGAGGAGATCTCCCGCGCGGAGATCGCCGACCCGGAGGAACGACGGCCGGTGGACCGGATGACGCTCACTCCGGGAACGGTCAGCAAAGCCGTGAAAGTGCTGATCGAGAGAAACCTCCTGGAGATCGGCACCTCATCTCTGCAGCGGGCGACCGGACGACCAGTGCTTCCCCTCCGGCTCAGCAGCGGTTGGACTGTGGCCGGTGTGAAGGTCACGCACCACAACACCAGGCCGGTCGCCGTGGCCACGGTTTTGACCGCTCTTGACGGAACGGTTCTGCGGAAGCGTGAGCCTGTGCCACTGCCGAGCCCAAGTTCGCCGACCGACGACGTCTGGCCGCAGATCGCGCGGATCGCGAAGGACGAGATCGACTCGATCAAAGCGGACGACGACAACACGCGCGTTCGCGAGGGACGGGCGGCCAGTGAGCTGCTGGGTGCGGGAGTGGAGGTCGGTGGGCACGTCTTCGAAGGTCAGGTTGTCCTGTCCGACTACAGCAGGCAGTCCGGCACCGCGCCACTCGCCCACATGTTGGAGTCGCTGCTGCAAAAGCCGGTCGTCGTGGAGAACGATGTCAACGCTCTCGCGGTCATGGCCACTCGCCAGCGCAACTACGGGAGCCTCGACATGGTCGTCGTCGCGGTCTACGACGAGGGCGTCGGCGGTGGGCTGGTCATGGACGGCCGTGTCCGCCGAGGGGGACACGGCGCCGCGATGGAGATCGGCCATCTCCCCGTGGAGCGGCAGGATGAGGTGGCCGAGCACGCGTCGGCAGCCACCGACCGTGACGTGCCAGGTTTCTCGGATGCGTGCTGGTGCACGCAGTTCGGGCATGTCGAGGTCCTCGCCACGCCTTCCCGCATCCGCGGAGAACTCGGGGTCACGGACCTGCAAGCCGCCGCAGCGACTCCCTCCGTGGATGCGGAGGGCAATCACACCCGCGAGTACCGCGTTTTCACCAGAGCGGGCACAGGCCTGGGGCGAGGGCTCGCCCACACCATCACCCTCGTCAACCCCGGGCGCCTGATCCTCAAACTTCCCCCAGTCTTGATCGAATACTCCCCTGAGAAGGCAGCCAGCGCCTACCTCACGGCGGTCAAGCGAGAGATCAACACGGTCTTCTCGACAGGAGCGGCAGACGCCGAACTCATCGTCGAGGCGTTTGACGATGTACTGGTCACAGGGGCACGCGCCGCCGCTGTCTGTGTGATCGACGCGTTCATCGAGCACCTCCGAGGGCTCGACGGCTGCCAGACGCCCGGCCGCCGCCGCAGCGACGATCCGACCAGCCGGAAGAACCACGGCATGACCGCAGCCCGAGAAGACATCGGTGCCGCTTAGGCGAGGATCAGGGTGGTCAACATGGGGCATTGCGCAGCGCCCCGCGACCTGCAGCCGCGTTACATGGCTGGATCGGGTCCGCGGATGCGCCGTTTATCGCGTGTGTCCTGGGGGGATGGTGAGGGCAGCGATTCGTGTGGCTAGTTTCCGGGCCCCGGTGTGGGTGTCGTGGCGTTCGGCGTCCGCTTTGAGCCGAAGCATGCGCTCATGGACCCGGACCGAGGCGAGGTTCTCGGCACAGGCGAGTGCGTGGGAACCCATCTCCACCCCCTCATCGACCTCGCCGTCGACCAGGTGGCTCATTGCCAGCAGGATCAGGGTGAAGGTTCGGCTGCGGGCCATGGGGTCGCCGTAACCGTCGATGGCTTGGGTCAGATGCGGGATCGCGGTCCGCGCGTACGACGGATCCACCCGATGAGCGAGTTCACTGTAGACGGTACCGGTCATGGCGAGCATGTCCGTTTCGGTGACGAAGCTCGACCAGCCGGGCCGGTCACTGGCCGCGGCGGCCGTGAACAGGTCATGGCCGCGGTCGACCAGTTGACAGGCCAGTGCCGCGGTTCCCGTCATGGCGTAGGCCCACGCCTGGTTCATCAACAGGATGCTGGTCGTGATCTCGCCACCGGGCGCGTCGGCGGCGAGCAGGCCGAACTGGAGGTAGTCGAGCGCCTCGACTGGGCTGTCCTCGTGCAACCGCATCCGGCCAAGCCGGTGGAAGATGTCCGCGATCAACCGGGCGTCGCCGCCACGCCCAGCCAACGCCAGCGCCTGACTGAAATACCGGTGCGCCTGATGGGTCAGGCCGATGTCGAACGACGCCCACCCCACCAAGTTGTGTAGGTCCGCGACCGCGACGTCGCGGCGCCGGTGTTCGATGTCGTGGGGTGAGCCGGGAAGGTGCCGTATCCGGTGGATCAGGGTCAGCGCGCCGTCCAGGCAGGATCCTCCGCCTGATCGGTGGTCCATCTCGCGCAGGAACTTCGTCTGCCGCTCGATCAGTTCGGCGGTGTCCGGGGCGCTGACGTGGACCGGCTGCGACGCGTCGGGAACGACAATCGGGGTGACCATGGCGATGCTCCTGAGATCGCTGACGCCGAGGGATGAACTCGCCGCCGGGGTCAGGAGCGGTACCGGATATTGTCACTCTCCGGTGAGAGCCGGGGTTGAGATTACACCGTGCGTAGCGGATGTGCTGTCCCCCAACCGGGCACTGATACGGACACCGTCGAGACGACGGTGAAGGCTGCGTCGCAGCTCAGGTGTGTCCGGTCGCGCCGCGTTGCGTCGAGGCAGTCAGTGGACTACAACGGTGGCAGGGCTGGTCGGAGCATCGTCGATGGCGGTACCCGAGGGCCTGGTGATTCCGTGGCCCGGCGTCGTATCGTGAATGGCAACCCGTTCGGTTCAATCCCGTGTGCCGGGTGGGCCAGCGGCGATCACCTCGGACTGCAGCTGAGGTTCACCGTGCCGCGCTCCATCAGGGCCCCGGGCCCCTTTCTCCTTCTTCGCCCGTCGCTGCAAAGCAGCGGCGACCACAGGCCCATGTCCGCGGTGACGGTGGCCGACCTGGCGGGTTGTCAGGCGGCCGCGAACACCGAGAGGAGCTCGTCGCACGACGCACCCAAGTCGTCAACCGACTCCACGTGCTGCTACCTCACCTGGTCGAGGGCAGGGCCCCGCGGGCGCTGACCGCCGACCAGGCCGCCGCCCTGCTGGGGCGTATTCGCCGAGCGCGTGGAGTGCGAGTTACCCGACGAACTCTCGCGGTCGACCTCGTCGCTGAGATCCGCCACCAAGAAAATCACCGCCACGAAGAAGCACATCTCCGACGCGCTCGCACACGCTGAACCGTCACTGCTGCAACTACCCAGGGTCGGCCCCGTCCTGGCCGCGCGCATCTGTGCGTGCCGAAAACCACGTCCATCCAGGTCAAATGACACGTCGGTACTCATGAAGGATTCCGCAGAGATGATCGTGTCGGCGGACGGTGAAGCGTTGATTTGAGTTAAGGGGTCGCAACGCATCGTGCATCCGACCAGACGTCATGTCCGTCAACAACGAGGCTCTCTCTGCCTGCCCCCGTTGGGAGCGCTGCGTGGGAGCAGGTTGGGAGCAACCCGGCGCGTTGGACCGGTCTCATCTGCACTCAACGAATGTCAACGGACCTGTCATGACGTGCAGAAGTCGTGTTTCCGCAGGTCAAGCCTGATGATGTCGTACGTTGACACGGTAGGGGTCACTGGTTCAATCCCAGTATCGCCCACCAGTAAGAAGTTGCTGGTCAGAAGCCCTGTTCCTCCTCGTGAGGGGCAGGGCTTCAGTGATCAAATGGAGCGAAATTGGAGATCAAGTTCTCCTGACCGTCCTGGCTCCTGATCATGAGCCTGGTGACGACCGGCCCCAGGTGTGGAAACCACTCAGTCAAACGAGCACGCTCCGTAGCCGTCAGGGCGAGCAGGCTCGCGTTCCACCTCTGCTCAAGGACGTCGATGATCTGACGTTTCATGGGCTCGGTGACGTGGTCGTAGATCCGGGCAATGCCCTTCATCTTCTGCCCCAACCGGGCACGTCGGGCCACCTCCGGCACACCGTCCTCGGTGAGCCAGGTGGCGTGAGTGTGACGTCCTTCGTGGAAGGTGAACCAGGGCAGGATCGCGGGAACATGGTCGTTTGCTTCAGGGTTGTCGGTGTTGGCTCCGTCCCAGGCTGGTCGCCAGTAGCGTTGGCGGAAGTTGGATCGCCGCCATGGCATGCCTTCCAGTGTGGTGAACACGAACGGATGGCGGTGACTGTCCATCAGCAGTTCGTAGAAGGTGGCGATGCTGGGTGGGAGTTGTACCCAGCGGGTGCCGGCTGGCGTCTTGGTTCGGCCTTTGCGTGCCGCAGCGCCGCGACGGCGTGTGGGCGCTGGAGAGGGCTCTTCGGCTGGTGTGACTACCAGGCCATGTTTCTTCAGGGCACCACCTACTTCCTTGAACGGGGCGAGTATGCCCAGGGACCTGCTCATCTCGTCGTACTCATGCCGCTGCTGGCCGGCCAACTCGCCCCAGCGTGCCCCGGTGTACAAATCCGTGAGGCACAGAGTGAATCCACTGATGCCGAGGCCGGATTCGTACAGGCGCATGGCTGCCCGCAGGCCTTGTACGGGTGAGGCGACCAGTCGCTCGGGCTCGTACTCGCCTGATGTCACTCGGACTCCGCTGCAGGGGGAGGCGGGGATGAGCCGTGCGCGGACGGCGGCGTTCAGGAGAGTGGAGATTCGAGACGGCTTCGGCCTGCCAGGTGCGTGGGCTTCAGATCACCGGGCTTCGGAGCCTGCGATCCTGATCAATGGCATTGACGAGCGACTGCCGAGGCAGATCTCGACCGGCGATCCAGTGGTCGCTGCCACTGCCGTAGCCCGAGCTGTTCTTCCTCGGGCGTGGGGAGCGCCAACCGTTCGCCACCTTTGTGGACAGTCGCACCAAGGCGGAGTAAGTCGACCGCCGTGTCATCGTTGATCGAACGCGGGGAGCCGGTAAGGAAGATCCATCGCTTCCTGCCGGAGTCGATGACCACTGGGCCTCCGGATATCGCGGTGTCCAGACGCCACAACACATCTGTCCCGATCGGCGTGGGCGTTGTGATAGCACCAACGAGGCCGCCGACCTTGAGGAAGATGCACCGAGACGGGAAGTCGAGGGCGACGGGGAAGTCGTGATCGTTGTAATACTGGCCGCAACGCTGTGCCGTGGGACCAAATTCGGGATCGCAACCAGCGAGCTGATCGAGATCGTCAAGCGTAGCGACAGCCACTGCTGATCCTCTCCTTTGTGGACACGTTGGAGTGTCAGCGCATACCACGCACGCAAGGCCGCGATGGCCTCTTTACGGCCGCGCGACAGGATTTCCGGGGCCCGATCGGTAGAAGCCCGAGGATCAGACTGCGGCCGGTTGATGCATGTGGGGTGCGGAACACTCGATCTGAGGTTCAGGAACCGGGACTGACAGATGCAGTCCGTCGTGATCGAACAGGAGCACCTCCATTCGCGGAGTGGACAACGCGGGCGTGACGTCCAGTTGGCACATCGGTTGAAGGCCGACGAACAGGTGTGGACGACCGCCGGGGCGCTCGTCGGCGCTGTGGAACCTCGGCGGGGAGGCCGCTGTCGGGGGAAGCAGCCTCCCCGCCGAGGGGCTCGTTGATGTGCCCGGCCGCGATACGCGCCAACACCGTGGCGCGTGCGGCTTGACACCGCCGGTCACGCCGGCTGTCGAGCCACTTGCAAGTGGCCCACGCCAGCCAGCCCAGACCAGCGAGGACCACCACGAGGGTTAGCGCCGCTACGAGCACGTAGATCAGCCACTGCGGCATGCGGCCCCCTTCCTTCGTGGCGGTCGATGGACGGTGTACCGTGTCCAGTCATCTAAAGTCAGATTATCGGACTGACTCCCGACGCTACTCCGATAATCGGAATTTAGATATGCACCCGAATGGGTGGTTCCGCTTGAGTACGCTGTGTGACCAGCGAGGATGGAACGAGCTCACCGTCCGCTCGGGAAGGGCACCGCATGGCCAAGGTCACGCCGACCGCGAAGAAGCTCCTGCTCGGCAAGGAGATCGAGCACCTGCGCGAGCTCGCAGGCAAGTCACAGGAGGAAGCGGCAGCGCTGATCGAGAAGGGCCAGAGCAAGATCGCCGCCCTGGAAGCAGGGCAAGCCAGCATCACCCCTGGCGACCTGCTCCTGTTGCTCGATGGCCTCGGCGTGACTGAACAGTGGCACAAGGACGTGCTGCTGGAACTGCGCCGGAACAACCACCAGCGCGGCAAGTGGACCGGCATCCGCAGCCACTACAGCGAGCAGTTCCGAACGATGGTGGACCTGGAGGAGCACTGCGATCTCATCCGCACCGTCGAGTGCGAGGTGCCTCCGGGCCTGCTGCAGTGCGAGGCGTTCATCCGCGCGCTCTACAAGCACGCTCACGCTGGCACGGACCTGGACGCTCGCGTTCAAGCGCGACTGGCGCGGCAAGCGATCTACAAGAAGTCCGCCCCGCCCGAGGTGGCGTTCGTCATTTCGGAGTCCTCGGTCCGCCGGGAGTACGGACCGCCGGAGGTCATGCGCGAACAGGTCGACTACATGATCGAGATGTCGAAGCTGCCTAACGTGCGCCTTCAGCTGCTCCCGTTCAAGACTCGCGTGCAGAGCGCCTCGATCGGCAACCGCTTCGTTCTGCTGCGGATCCCGTCGCCGGGAGTCGCCGGCCCGCTGGAGTTTGCCTACACCGAGAACGAGGGCGAGCTGCGCTACCTCGACGACAAGGCGGCTGTGGCTGCTCACGACAGGGCGTGGTCTCGCCTCACAGGCGCCGCCCTGAGCTTCGAGGCGACCCGGAAGTTCCTGCGTCAGGTGGCCAACGAGTACAACTGAAGCACCACCACCGGCTTTTCAGTCAAGGAGGGCCTCGATGGCCAACACCCCACCGGACTTCGCCCCTCACGAGTTCCGCAAGTCCAGCTTCAGCGGCGAGAACGGCAACAACTGTGTGAAGGTTGCGCAGCGTGACGGTTGGGCTGCGATCTTGGACAGCAAGGCTGGCCCCAATGGTCCTCGGCTCTTCTTCACGGACGAGGAGTTCGACGACCTCAAGGCTGGCCTCAGCGCCTCGTCCAAGGACCCGAGCTCTTGATACAGGAGGTGTCTCGATCGTCGATATTGCCCGGCTCCCACCGCGGCCTCGCGGAGTAGGGCGTGGGTGTGCGGTTGCGTGGTCACGGCTCGGCGGCTCACTGCCGAGCGCCGCTTACTTCCCATGTCGGCCGGCAGTCGGTGGTCTAGGCAGGTTCGGTCGGCCCCGGCTGCGCGGGATCCGGCTGGTCGCCAGGTGTACCTGGTCCCGGCCGTTGTTCTTGGCCTTGTAGAGAGCCGAGTCGGCGGCCTGGTGGAGTTCTTCAAGGGTGCTGATCCCCGCGCTGGGGTACATGGCGGCGCCGATGGAAACTGTCAGGTCGTTGATCGTGACCGTCTCGTCGTCCTCCGTCGTCGCGGGGATGATCAAGCCATGGATGCGGCGACGGATACGCTCGGAGACCCCGGACGTTCTCCGCGTCGACCTCGGGCAGCAGGACGATGAACTCCTCGCCGCCGAACCTGCCGGCGGTGTCGTAGTCGCGGGTCTCGGCAGCGAGTTCCTGTGCCACTGCCCGGAGCACGTGATCACCGACGATGTGACCGTAGGTATCGTTGATGACCTTAAAGTGATCGAGGTCGAGCATGAGGACTGCCATGCCCGTCCCTCGAACCTCTGCGCGTTCCAGTGCTTGTTGGGCCATCTGGTGCCATCACTCCGGGGAGTACAGGCCGGTCTTCGCGTCGGTGCGGGCGGCCCGCCGGAACTGGGCAAGAAGAACGCCGCGATGCATCGCCACCAATGCGACCACTACTCCGGCGAGAACCACAGAGTCGCGGACCACCAGGGTGGCGGCAACCAGGCCCAAGCCGAACGCTCCGGCCTCAAGCCAGTGCTCGCTGAAGTTCTCGAACAGCTGAGAAGCCTTGACCGCCCTACGCTCGCTGTTCAGCTTCTGCAAGAAGCACGGCGCGATATTCAGAAACCCCACCAGCCGCATCCGCGGCTACGAAGAGACACGCAAGGTGAACCAACCGCTCGCCACAAGCGACATCCAGCGATCGATCACCGCCGCCACCCGTCCCGCCGACCGACTGATTCTCGCCCTTGCCGCCGTGCACGCCGCACGCGTAAGCGCCATCCGTGCCCTGCGCTTGACCGACCTCGACCTTGGCGACCGTCGTCTGACTATCGCCGGCCGGACCCGCCCGCTCGACGAACTCACCTACCAAACCCTGGTCGAGTGGTTGAACTACCGACGCGTCCAGTGGCCAGCCACCGCCAACCCCCACGTGATCATCAACCGCAAGACAGCACTGACAACAGCCCCGACCAGCCGCCCCTGGATCGCCACGGCATTCCACGGCCAAATCGCCACCCTCGAACGGCTGCGCCGAGACCGGCAGCTCGAAGAAGCCCTTACTCACGGCCCCGACCCTCTCCATCTCGCCGTTGTCTTCGGCCTCGCACCCAAAACCGCAATACGCTATGCCGAATCGGCACGGCAACTTCTTACAGCCGAAATGAAAGGCGCACCTCAAATTGGGAGGCGGATCAGGAGTAGGCCCCGCAGTCGCGCGAGGTAGTCGAGGGGCAGGCTGAGCTGATTCAAGGTCTGCATCGGCCATCATCTTGCCCGCCCAGGACCAGGGCGGATCGGGACTTTCGCGTTCACGAGGAACTTCGGAACTCACGTGCGCACGACGACCAAGGACCCAACAGCGAGGGATCATCGCGCTCCCGGGCGGCGCGAAGAGTGCCCTCGCCAATCTGCTCACCAGCGTCCGCCAGTTCGCCCTGGAGTTCGGCCCGAAGGCCGCAGCTGAACTGCTGGCCAAACTTTTCACCTGACCACGTGACTCATGTGGCACCGGCCCCACTCGACAACGTGAGGAGGGCCTGCCGCGGATGACGCGGCGAGCCCTCCTCACGTGTGGGAGTCGGGTCAGATGTTCTTGACGGCGAGCTTGATGCCCTCGATGAGGTTCGGCACACCGAACAGGAGCAGGACGCCAGCCAGGACCAACCACCACGTGCCCCAGCCGAAATAGCCAACGAGCAGGCCAGGAATGGTGAAGAGCATGCCCGCGCCAGCAGCCTCACCTGCCGGCGACGGCGGGCGCGGCATCGCCCTGATCGCTTCTTCGGCAGCCAGCTGCTTGCGTCGCCGGTCGAGCGTGTCCTCGTAGTTGAGCAGTTGGGTGGTCTGGTCGGTGATGCGGGCTTGCAGGCGCCGATAGACGTCGGAGTCCGGGTCGAGCGAGCCCAACAGTTTGGTGTCCTGGTCGATCTTTTCGCGCAGCGCCTTCAGGTTCGGAACGTACGGCTCGGCGGTGATGGCTTTCCTCCACACATTCAGCGGAATCGGACCAACAGCCCAGGTTCAACGACCCGCTTCGCCGCGTGGTTCCCGACGACGCCGAGCGGCGGCCCGATTACGGGCACTCGGCACTTGAGGCACCCCTCCGCCCCGTCAGCGCATGACTCGGACCTTGGTGTGTTCCACCGATGTGAGCGAGTCTGATCAGTGTGGGCGGATGTGCGGACAGAGGTGCCGGCGAGCCAGTCCCCGGCCAGCCTTTGTTCCCGCCGCTGATGATGGCGATACTCCACGCCATAGCCGGGGTATCAGGACCAGTACTGGTTGTAGCCGTTGGTGCAGCTCCACGTGCCTACATGGGCACCGTTCGCGGTCGACCAGCCGAGGGTTTCCAGGCACAGCCCGTAGACAGACTTGAAGCGCCAGGTCTTGTTGCTCGAACTGCCGCTGGTCGTCCAGCGGGTGGTGTATTCGTACTCGGGGTGGTCACAACGAAGCTGCCCGGCTATCGTGCCGTTATTCTTGCTCCACGCGTAGAGGCATAGTTTACTGTGAACATTCTGCAGCCGGTACGTGCTGCCGTAGCGTATGAATTCCCATCGCTGATTGTTCCCGCCATGGCAGTCCCACTGTCCAGCCTTACCGCTCTCCGTAGTGGACCAACCTAGGATTTCCAGGCATTTTCCGCTGTGCCGGTTGACGACCTGATAGACAGCCGCGATTCCGGGCGAGCTGACCCGCACCATCTCGCTGCCTTCTACCGCGTGTGCCCCTGTTTGCCCGGTTGCGGTGACCGTGGAGACAAGCAACAATGCGGCGCTGACCGTAGCAAGCATCAGTACTCTGATCTTTTTGATGAACCCCGCGTTCAATGTCATGATCCCTCTCACTTTCGAGTAGAGATAGCGACCGACTGCGTCCATGGTCTAGCAGAGGCTGGAAGGGAGAGGTCCCCAGCGACGAATGTATGCGCTGCCGCGCTTCACCCGCTCGTTCGGTGTTTGGCGGACGATTCCGATTAGGGATGGTGTGGTGGCACGCAGCCCTGTGGGCTGTTGCGGGGAACTTCGTGGTCGAAGGTCTGGAGTTCGCCGCTGTGCTGCGCAAGCACCGGAAATGGCCGTGGGGAGATCGATGCCGAGGCTGGTGCGACGGCCAACAGCACAGCCGCGGGCCCGTGGGGCTACTTCGTCGGCGAACTGCTGCGGCTGGTGGTGAGCGGGATCCTCGGGGCAGGACTGGCTGGGCAGATCACCGATGTGCTCCCCGCCCTGGCATCTCTGATGCTTCCGTCGGAAGCGATGTTCCTTTGCCCCGGTCGACGTCGGACTGGTCGAACGCCTCGCCGGTGTGCCCAGGGCGCCCGCCCTCAGCGGGCGGGTCGGGCAGATCCACCGTCACACAATCGCCCACGACGGTCTCGCCGAGGCGCAACATCTCGGCGCTGATGGTGAATTCGCCACCCCAGTCGGGTCCGCTGACGCATCCGGCCACCCGTAGTTCGGTGGCCAGGTCCCTGTCGAAGGTGGCGAACAGCACGTGGTGTCGATGGCCCCGGCCACGGCTCGCGGCTGGTCCGCCCCTGCAGCGGGCGCGGCGGCACCGACCATGACCGCAGTAACGGCGGCGGCGTTCCTAGGGCAACGCATCATTGTCGACCTCCTTACCGGCCCGATGCGAGCCGGCTGGTTGGTGGGTGTTCCGGTTCTGTAGCGGATGCCCACCCATCTGCAATAAGCGACGGACCGCACCAATGACCACCAGATCAGATGACACCAAGGCCCTCGGAATTGGCCCGGAACGAGGGGATGAGGACGCCATGCGGATGCGGCGACAGCTCGTCCTCACCTCCTGTCACCACGGTGGCGTCCAACTACCGGCTGCTGAATCCGCAAGGTAGATCCGGACAACTTCACCGTCCCCTGTCCAGACCTACCCTGCGAACCGCAGGTCAGCGATACGTCCCTCCGCAAGCTTGGGGCATACCTGTCCGGGCGGTGCCGGCGCCGGTTGTGGTGGCGAAGGTGTGGCGTCATTGTCTACTTGACCGACGGCTGGTGGTTGCTGGTGAGGCTGGTGGCGGGACCGCCGCCAGCCTCACCGCCATTGCCTGTGGGGGCGGGCGGCTGTCACACCAGCGTGCAGCGGTCGTGGCTGTCGTCGTGTGGTTGGTGGGAGTTCACGAGGGCGTCCCGGTGTGGGTGTGGCTGCTGGTGTTACCGGCTGGTGGTGGGCGCGGGCAGGTTGGTCAGCCGTCTGCCGCTTGAGGCGCTGCGTGCGATGCTGCCGCGCGTGTTCGGTGTGCTGATGAGTCTCGAACCTGCCGTAGCGAGCGCACGATCCCAGGTGAGCAGGTTGTCGCGAGAGTCAGGCGATCACCGCCAGCGCGCCGTACCTGCTCGTCGGCACCCGGTGCGGCCTTGCTCGGTATTCGGCCGTAGGTGGCGGAACGTCAGGTAAGCAGGGGTGTGCGGGTCGTGTGAGCGTGGCGAACAGGTCGCCGAGCTCGGTGACCCGGTCGATGACCTGGTCGGCGGTGAACACCAGGTCGGACGGCTCGGTACAAGCACGGACTTCGTCCCAGGTGACGGGAGTGGACACGGTGGGCTGGTCACGGCCGCGCAGGGAGTACGGTGCCACAGTTGTCTTCGCTGGGTTGTTCTGTGACCAGTCGATGAACACTTTCCCCGGGCGCAGGGCCTTGGTCATCTTCGCGGTGACCAAGTCCGGAGTCTCAGTGGCGAACTGGTGCGCGATGGCTTTCGCGTAGGTCGACGTGCGATCCGGTGTACGGGTGCGCACGCTGGCGTACACCTGCATTCCCTTGGAACCGCTGGTCTTGGCCACCGGAGTCAGGCCATCCAAGACGAGGGTCTCGTAGAGCCGCTCCGCGACTCTGGCGCACTCGACAACCGTCGCGCCTGGCCCGGGGTCGAGGTCGAATACGAGCCGGTCAGGCATCCGCCGTTGCCCACTGGCGCCTACCGTCCACTGTGGTACATGAAGTTCCAGCGCGGCGAGGTTCGCAGCCCAGACCAGCGCGGCCAGTTCGTCGAACAGCGGATACTCGATCACGTCGCCACTGCCGCGTGACCCACTGCTGGGCAGGCGGGCGGTGGGTAGCCAGTCGGGTGCGCCGCGTGGCGCGTTCTTCTCGAAAAAACCGCTGCCCCTCAACACCGTCCGGGAACCTGATAGTCGTGATCGGCCTACCCGCCACGTGCGGGAGCAGCGCTGGGGCGATCAGGGTGTAGTAACGAATGACCGCGCTCTTGGTAAACCCGGTCGCCGGGTACATCAGCTTGTCCAGATTGGACAGGGTAAGCCGCCGGGCCCCTGCTTGCACCACGACCTTGTTGCCCGGTGACCGCACAGTTGGCGTGGAGGACTCCGCGGGTTGTGGCGTGGACATCGCCAGCTGACTGGTGGGGGCGATGACGCCCTGGGGCGCCTTGTCCTCACGCAACCCACGCCACGCGGTGTGCCGGAGACGTCCCGCGCCGCGGGTGAACTGCCGGTACACGACCTCGCCCACCAACACGGGCTCCACCCACCGTGCTCGGCGCACGTCGTCACGCGGCGGTGTCTCAGCGAACGGATGAGTTGGGCGTTCGAGGGGTTCCAGCCGCGCCTGTAGGTCTCTGCGGGAACTCTCCGAGAAACCCGTGCCCACATCCCCGATGTACTGGAGTGCCCCGGTGTCCGGGTGATGGGCTCCCAGGAGTAGACCGCCGAGTGTCCCGGCGAGCCGGTTCTGGCCCGGCCGCCAGCCGCACACGATCACCTCCTGGGTCTGGGTCAACGGGTGCTTCATCCACGAGTCCGGCCGTTGCCCCGGTACATAGGTTGACGTCCGCAGCTTGGCGATCAGCCCCTCGTGGCCTGCGCGGGTGACCCGGTCCAGCAGCTTCTCGGGAGTGATCCGGTCAGCCGCCAGCGCGTCGAAGGTGAACGCGGGCACTACCGCGACGCGGTATGGATCGGGCATGGGCAACCGTTCCAACTGTGCCCGACGCTCGTCGTAGGGTGCGTCCAGCAGGCTTTCGTCGCCCAGTCGCAGCAGGTCGAACGCGAGGAAGCGGACGTCGACGTCCTCAAACGGCGTGCCGCCGCGGGTGAGCTTGGCGTGTCTGCGGTAGCGGCCACGTCGCTCCTGCAACGCGCCGAAATCGATCTGCCCCGCGTCGTTGTAGACCACGATCTCGCCGTCCAGCACGGCGGATCGACCCTCCAGGGCTGGGGCAAGCACGCCGGACAGCGAGGGGAACTCGTTGGTGAAGATGATGCCGTTGCGGCTGGTGAGCACGGTGGTCCCATCCGGGGCGACCTGCATACACGCTCGATAGCCGTCCAGCTTGTACTCGTAGGTCCATTCCGGCCCGCTGGGGAGCCGACCCCGGTCGGGCTTGGCCAGCATCGGCTCGATCCAGGGCGGGACCTCAGCGTGACCGAGTGCCGAGCCTGCCATCACCGCCGCCTTCGCCTGTCGTCGCTGACCTGGCCTTTCGTCTCGAACGTAACCCGAACGGCCCAACAGCGCTGAGAGGAACGCGACGTCTACCCGCATGAGGGACCCACCGTGCGTCGAATCGCACGCACCACAACCGCCCAGGGATCGGCGGCGATCAGCAACGCTGAACCACACTTCCCGACCGCTGGTCCGCCCAGCACGACCTCACCGACAAAAAGTTTTGTCTTGACAGTTTGGATTGTCGGTGCGAGGGTTGTCGCATGGTGGACGTGGCGGTGATCGAGGACCCGGCGGTAGCCGAGGTGTGCATGGACCCGATGCGGGCCAGGCTGCTCGCCGAACTGGCCGAGCCCGGTTCGGCCACGATGCTGGCCGCGCGGGTCGGACTCGCCCGGCAGAAGGTCAACTACCACCTGCGGGAGCTGGAACGGCACGGCCTGATCGAGTTGGTCGAGGAGCGCAAGAAGGGCAACGTCACCGAGCGCCTGATGCGGGCGTCGGCGCGGTCCTATGTGATCTCCCCGGCTGTCCTGGCCGCCGTCCAGCCCGACCCGGCGCGCTCGCCGGACCGGCTGTCGGCCGGTTGGCTGATCGCGGTGGGCGCCCGGCTGGTGCGTGAGGTCGGTGCGTTGATCACGGGCGCCACCAAGGCCCGCAAGGCGTTGGCGACCTTCGGGCTGGACGCGGAGGTGCGCTTCGCGAACCCCGCCGACCGGGCCGCCTTCACCGAGGAACTGACCACCACGGTCGCCGCGCTGATCAGCCGGTACCACGACGAGAACACGCCCGGCGGCCGTGATCACCGGATCTTGATCGCCCTGCATCCCAGGCCCCAACCGGCCGAGGACGGAGATTCCTGACATGGCACGCGACTTCGAGATCGCCGACGAGATCGCGGTGGCCGCCACCCCGCAACAGGTGTGGGACGCCATCGCCACCGGCCCCGGCGTCGACTCCTGGTTCATGGGGCGAACCGCGATCGAACCGCGGGAAGGCGGCACGAACACCCTGGACATGACGGACGCGATTCTTCGACGTCGTCACGTGGGCCGCCCGGGACGGCCAACGCGTCTGCGTCGGCGGTCAGAGCGCGGGAGGCGGGCTCGCCGCCGCGGCGGCGCGCCTCGCCTGGGAGAACAACGGTCCTCACATCGCGTTGCAGGTCCTGCAGTACGCGCCGCTCGACCTGGTCACGCACCTGCGCGACAAGCCGTCCACCGTGGACAAGCCGATCATGCGGCCGTGGATGTCCGACGTGTTCGACGTCGCCTACGTCCCCGATCCCGCCATTCGCCGCGACCGGCTCGTCTCACCAGCGTGGCAGGCCAACGCGGACGGCCTCACCGGAATCGCCCCGGCCCTCGTCGTCACCTGTGAGTTCGACCGGCTCCGTGCCGAGGGCATCCGCTACGCCGAAGCACTGCGCACCGCGGGCGCCCTGGTCGAACACCAGGATGTCCCCGCCACCGACCACGGGTACAACATCCTGGGCTTCGGCACGCGGGCTCTGACCGAACGCACGTACCGGCTGATCGCCGACCACGTGCGCACGGCTATGACGGGATGAGTTTCCCGGCATCCGGGGCGTAGACGGTCATCCAGTGTGGACGCAGCCGGTAGTACACCACGTCGTTGTCCCAGTCGAACGCGTCGTCGGCGCCGTAGAAGTCCTTGAGGTACGCCAGCAGACGCGGCCAGTCCGCCGCCGCTTCGCCGTCCGCCGGGTTGAGGATTTCCACGGTGCCGTGCGTGAACACGCCCAGGTCCTCGCCACGCATGTGTGCCACGCTGGCAGCCGGCCGGGCCGCGAGGTGGCGGGCCTTCGCGGCGGTGCGGGCCGTGCCGAAGTGCCACTTGCCGTTCAGGAAGTGCCCGTCCGCGCCACTGATCCGCGGCTCGCCCGTCGCGGTCACCGTCGACAGTGCGAGGGTGCACATGCCGGTGAGGACCTGGGTGAGTTGTGCCGCGGTCAGTGTCCTGCCGGTGTCGATGATCGAACGCAGGTGCGAGGTGGAACGGGCGAGTGAGGCATCGAGGAGGGCCTGGAGCTCGGTGAGCTCCTCCGGCGTTTCACGCATGACACGATGATCCCCACAAACCCTGACATCTTGTGTCAACGATTCCAGATCGCCGTCGACGAGCGTCGAGTTCTGCCAGGCGGGCGGACCGGGCTCAGCGATTGAGCACGGGGATCCGGCGCAGTGACGGTTCGTTGCCGCGCAGCAGCCACGGTTGCGGCTTGTCGTCAGGGGTGTCGCGGTCGGGTTGCACCAAAGCGAGCGACAGCACGGTGATCCGGGGGATGCCGACCGCGACTGCCTGGTCGGTGAGCGATCCGGCGACCCAGAGGGTGCCGGTGTCGGCGATGTTGGCGATCAGCACCGAGTTCGGGAAGGGGAACTGCACCAACGCCATCCCGCCGCCCGGCAGTTGGGCCAACCCGGCCACCTCCTGCGCGGGCTCCCACGGGAACAAGGTGAACGGCACGGTCGTCCACTCGGTCGCCGCCTCCAGCCGGTCGACGGCCTGCCGGTACAACGGGGCGAGCGCCAGCAACGACGTGGCGATCCCGGCGGCGAGCAGCAGCAGCCCGCCGGTGACCAGGCCCGCGATCGCCAGCGGCCGGATGCTCAGGCCGACCAGCGCACAGCCGACCGCGCCGGGGATCACCGGGAAGACCCACTGCCTCGTGCCCCACCGGAAATAGCGGAACGCGTGCGCCACCGCCGGGTCGTCCAGTGGGCGGCTGGACACGGCCGGCTCGCGTTCCATGGGGCGGACGTCCGCCGCTTCGAGCAACGGGTCCACGCGCGCGTGGTACAGCTGGCACAGGCCAGGCACGCGGATGATCGCCCGGCCTTCCTCGTCCGGGCCGCACAGGAACAGCTCCTGCTGATCCAGCACGAGGTCGAGTGCGCCTTCCAACGACGTGCCGCGCAACACGAGCGTGCCCGGTTCGTCGAAGACCAGCAACCGCTGGAACCACGGGTTGTCCGGCATGGGCGCCGCGACCGTGGCCGAACACCGGCGCCACGGCGAGTTCAGCCGTCCACGCCGGGCGGGCGCCGATTCCACGACAGCGGCCACCACGCTCAGCGACGTCAGCACGCTCAGCGCGCCGAGCACCACGACAGTGGCCACATTGCCCGGACTGCCCGGCAGGAAGATCGCGACGCACGACGCCACGGCGGCGAAGGAAACCGAGATGGCGAACGCGATCGGCGCGAACGCCCGGTTCTCCTTGAGGATGAGCGCCGTCGACCAGTCCTCGACCGCCGGGACGTCCGTCTGTGGCCGCAGATACCGTCGCAACTCAGCCTCCCCCTGTCGCCACGAACAGTACTGAAGTCCACGGCGGGGAGGTTGCTCCGGATGGACTCACGAGATGACGGTCACCGCAATGTCGCCGCCATCACCGGGCAGGCGAGGTAGCCGACGGCCTTGTGGTAGCCGAAGGTCCCGATCGGAGCCTCGAAATCCTCGTCCACGTCGAACGATCTGCTCAGCCAGCGCGGCACCGCGCACACATCGCCGGGATCGGCGATGTTCACCCAGCGCCCGACGCCGGGTGGGCGCTTGCCGGGCCTGTCCGGCCGTGGGACCAGCCGGTCGAACACGAACCCCCTGATCCCGAGCGGGGACCCGAACGTCACGAGCAGGTCGACCGCCAGCTCCGGACAGGCCCACAGCGCCTCGTAGGCGACGACCGAGCCGAGCGAGTGCGCCAGCACGATCCGCGCGCCGCTGTTCCGGATGGACTTCGCCACGGCGTCACGGGCGTTCTGCCTTTTCGCCGCATGGCGTGCACCCAGGTAGGTGGTGGCGTCGCGCATGACGAGCAGCGCGAAGGCGTGGAACGGGACCGCGGCGAACCCGCCGAACGACGCCATGCCGCTGATCAGCTGGCGTGGCGGCATGGTCGGCCAGCCCTGCGGAACCTGCTCGAACCCGCGCAGCTCGGCGTCCCACGCGAGCAGCATCTCCATCGCCTCGTCGTCGAGATCGTTCAGATCGTCGAAGTCGTCGGCTGACTGGCGTGTGTGGTCGGGCCGCAGATGGTGCGCGTAGTACGCCATCGTCACGTCGAAGCCGTGGTCCTCGCCGATTCCCTTCGCCAGCGCGGCCGACCATGACCTGGCCAGCGTCGTGGCCGCGTCGGCGGGCGTGTACCCGGGCATGTGGTAACCGACGCCGTGCACTCCGACAACCGGGATCACAGGTGTTCCTCCCTGAGTTCGAACGCGATCGCTTCTTCCGCCATGTCGACGAGAACGGTGCTGCCGGACGCCCGGATGGCGTTCGCGGGCGCGGGAAGCCAGAACCGGCGCAGCTGCAGACCGCGCTCGGCGTCCCAGATCCGCATGGTCGAGTCGGCACCGCCGGAGACGACGAGCGCCCGGCCGTCCCAGCGCCACGCGGCCACACAACGAACGGCCCCGTGATGCCCGACCAGGCGGTGTGCACCGGCGGTGAGCGCGCCGTCGTTGTCGATCCGCGCTGTGATCGCGCCGTGGGCGGTCAGCACCCAGTCCCTGTCCTTCGCGACGGGCGCTGCCGGTGGCACGGGCAGGTCGAGCGCGTTCCGGCTGAGCGGGTGAAAGGAGAAGGCCCTGCCGCCCACGACGTGTGCGTGCACGACGGCACCGTCGTCGAGCGGCCGCACTTGCACCGCGGCGAACGTCTCATGAGCGGCTGTCACCGACCAGCTTGTCGCGGGATGGTGGACGTGAACGCTGTCGCGGTCGCCGACAGCGAGCACTGTGCCGCCGTAGCCGGGGCCTGCCGCGATGGAGCGTGCTGCCGGGACACGAGCCGTGGGCTCGATCTCGGTGAGCGCCAGACCGCGTGCCTGTACCGACAACGGAAAGCTTGTCGGCGGCTCGTCGCTGTCGAGACCGTGGAGCCAGACCGAGCCGTCGCTCGTGGCAACCGCCATGGTCGGCTGCCCGGCCACTTGTCCTGTGCACACCGCGGTCACCATGCCCTGTTGACGCACGCTCTTCATGAGCTTGTGCGAACTCAGGTCATTGACACGCAGCTCCGCGGAGCGGCTCGGCGCGGTCGACCAGTCTCCGTGGATGGTGATGAGGGCCGCGTTGTCGTCCGCGAGCGGGAACAGGACGGCGTCGTCCTTCTGCAGCCGCTGGTTCTCGCGTGTCCGCCGTGGCTCTAGCAAGTCCCTGGTGTGCGTTCCGTGAGCTGTTCTGGCCACGACGACTTTGCGGCGGTTGGGGGGTTTCATCACCGCGAGGTCGAGGATCGGCCCGTCGTAGGTGGTGATCGTGTCGAGCAGTTCACCCGTTTCCAGGTCCCACAGGCGCACGGTGCGGTCGGCCCCGCCCGAGACCGCGATCGTCTGTTCGCCGACCACTGTGGACGTGATGCAGCGCACCGGGCCGCGGTGACCTTTCAGGACCAACCGCGGCACCGACACGTGCCGCAGTGGCCACACCGAGATGCTGTGGTCGTTGCCGCCGCAGAGGATCTCGTTCTCGTTGCGATACCGGGCAGTCGCCACACACCGGATGGAACTCACGTGCTTGTACGAGTATGCGAGGTTGGGCGGATCGCTCAGGTGGTAGACCTCGACACGTGAGGTGCCGCCGGTGACGACCAACATCGGTGTGCTCCGGCTGGACTCCGGGGCGTCGCGCCCCGTGGGCAGGGCGACGTGCCAGATCGGGCGCAGGCCGCCGGACAGGGCCCCGGCGAGCTCGGGGGAGCGGTGGCGGAGCGCCTCGACGGCCAGTTCGGCTCGTTTCCGGTCGGGATCGATGTCGTCCGGCATGGCCCTGGCCGCCTTGAGCACCGCGACCTGGGCCGCCGCCCGGTCACCGAGCTGTTCGAAGGACGCGATGCGATCCTCCGGTGGTCCGCTCAGCAGGAAAGCCGGGTCCAGCACCAACTTGTCCACCTGGTCCGCGTCACGCGCGTGGTCCAGGGCGTGCTGCCGCACGTAGGGCGAGGCGAGATCCCACCGGCCCGGCACCGTGCTGATCAGCGCGTCGAACACCGCCGCGGCGCGTGACCTGTCGCGGAGCCGGTCGGCGAGGCCCTCGTGGAACAGCTGGTAGCGGACGAAACCATCGCTGCCCGGCATCCGCCGCAGGTAGCTCCCGTTGGTGGCCAGGATATCCGCGACCTGCTCGTCCGTCGGCCGGAGGTGGGGATCGTCCGTGCACGCGGACGCCACCGCGGGCATCACCTCCGACGGCATGCCGTCGCCGTGGGCCCACGCCACCGCCGACAGCACCGGGCGGACCCACGACGGGCGCCTGCTCAGGTCCGCGTCCAGCAGGTCCGCGGGGTTCAACGGCACCGACCGCCCCAGCTCCCGCGCGGCCGCTTCGTCCCGCACCGGCTCGCGGTCGGCGATGTGCTGCACGTACAGGCGGGTGATCAGGTACTCGCCCCAGACACTCCGCTCGCCGGACGTCAGCGCTTCGGCGATCGCGGCCGCGAGGTGGGCTCGGGCGCTCACGTACTCGCTCGTGCTGTAGGGCGGCAGCCGGCGCAGCAGCCGGGTCGCGTACTCCTCCAGGTCGTCGCGCAGTTGCTCGGGGTCGGCGCTGTCCAGGTCCATCGGCTCGGCAGGCAGCCCGGCGACGGACTCGGCCGAGCGGGCCGCGACCAGCAACCGGCAGATCCGCGGGGAACTCAGGGGCAGCAACAACTCCGTCAGCACCGCCGAGGGGTCGAGCGCCTCTTCCAACGCGTCGACGACGAGGACGGGCTGCTCGCCGTGGCGCCGGATCGCGTCGATGAGCGCCTGGGGCGTCCGCGCGTCCCGCGCGCCTTTCAGCTGGGCGCCCAGCGCGACGACGATCGCTGTCAGATCCAGTTCCCGTGCGGTTACCGCGGCCATCCGCCCCTGGGGCAACGGGACCGCGAGTGGCCGCGTCATCTCGGTGGCTACTGTGGACAGTTGCGGGTGTGTTGTGCAGACGAGCATGCCCAGCAGCGCCGACTTGCCCACGCCCGCGCGGCCGGTGACCACCAGCGTCGCCGGTTCGCCGGTCAACCGGCCGAACAGGGTGTTCAACTCCTGGGTCCGGCCGGTGAACAGGCCGTTGCCCGCTTCGGCGACCGGATGCCCGCTCGCCGCGCTCAGGAAGTGCCCGGCCTGCCGGTCGTAGCCGGATCCGGACGGCACCACCCGTGGTGCGGGCGCCTCGGCGCGGTAGCGGGGATTGGGGAAGAACGGCACCAGCACCACGTCCGACGCGGCGATGTCGACTCTCGTGCCGGTCACCGTCTGCCGGGCGGCTCTGCCCTCGGCGTCGGCGAGGTCGGTGACGGTCGTGCCCACTTGCCGGGCGAACGTGTCCAGCGGCAGGAACCTGTGTCCGCTGCTGAGGTCGAGCCCCGGTCGCCGGTCGCCGGTGACCCGCTCGAGCACGTGGCCGACCGCCCGGGTGAACCGCGCGTCGAAGGCGCCGGTCCCGGCGTGGGCCGCGGCCACGATCCAGGTCCGGTGCGCCTTCGTCCGGCGGATCGCGTCGTCGAACCGGACGGCTTCGCCCGCACCGCACAGATCCAGCAGGAACAACACGTGTGGCCCGTTTCTGGCACGTTCCGCGCACACCATGAGCCAATTGGCCACATCCGCCTGCTTGACGCGTTCGCCGTCATTGCCTATCGCGTACATCCCGTAGAAATCCGGGTTCGGCACACCGTGAGTGAGAACGTGGATGAGGACCACGTCGTCCTGGTGATGTGCCCTTATGGCACTTTCGACCAGCTCGCCGAGCTTGGTCGACGACGGGTCCTTGTGCGTCCCGACGTCGAAATGAAAACCGCGTTGCAGCACGTCAGCGAGGTGTGCGGTCTCGTGGCCGTACGGTAGTTCGCCAAATTCGGGAGAACGGGGCTCACCGTCCTTGTCGAGTAGCACTTGACCTGCGAAAAAGCTTTCTACATTGATCAATAAAGCGGTTCTTCTCGACTGTGCCACGCACCCGCTCCCGATCACCCGATGCGTCATGTGCTGGAGCACTTTAGCAAGACTCCATACGGCGGTAGGTCGGGTGCGAATGTGTCTGCCGGATGTGGTACACAGTCGCGGCCATCGGTACACAGCGAATTGGGGAGTCAGTGACTGTCGTTGCCGATAATGTCCGTTACGGGCGCGGAACGCGGCCGCCCAGATGGCCTTTGGTCATCTCGGCGGCCGCGGTTCTCGGCGCTGTCTGTTTATTTTTGTACACACCGCGGGAATGGGATCTGTTCGTGATTCACGTGCTCGGCTGGGTGGCGGGCACGTGGATTCCGATGATCTGCCTCGTGCTGCACCGGCTGCGGGTCAGGGCCCTGAGCGGGCGCCCCGACTTCAGCACGACCTCGTTCAGCAACGGCCCGGTCGTCGGCGCGGCCGTCGCGGGCTGGCTGGCCGGCCTCGGCCACGGCTACTACCTCGCGACCTGGTGGGTGTCCGGATGAGACTGCCCCGCGTCGCGCTCGCCGCCGCGCTGCTCGTCCTGCCGGTGCTTCCGGCGCCTGCCGCGGCGGCGACCGCGCCTGCCGAACCGGCGATGTCGCAGCTGTCGGGCTGCGTCAAGGAGCGCGGCGCGCTGGACGTGCTGATCCTGATGGACGAGTCGCGCAGCCTGCAGAGCACCGACAAACCGGCCAGACGGGTCCGCGCGGCCCAGGTCGCGTTGCACGGGCTGCGGCAGCTCACCGACGCCGCTGTGATGGCACCGGCCAAACCGGTCCGCGTCCAGGTCGGCCTCGCGGGTTTCGCGCGCGGGTTCAGCCCCGGCCCGTGGCGCGACCTGGTCGCCGACGCGCCCGCGATCAACGCCGACGTCTCGGGGTTCGCCGACCGCGACGACATCGTGGGAACCGACTACGCGGCCGCGTTGCGCGGCGCACGGCAACAACTGGCCGAGCACGCCGCGACCGCCACGTCCGCCGGTGGCAAACCGCCGTGCCAGGCGCTGCTCTGGTTCACCGACGGCGACTACGACCCGCTCGACAGCGCCCCCGGCAACGAGGCGGAGAAGGAGCGCGGCAAGCGGGAACTCTGCGACCCCAACGGTGTGCTCGACCGGATGCGCGCCGAGCGGGTGCCGCTGCTGACCGTCGCGCTGACCAAACAGGACTTCTCCGTCGCGGGACAGGAGTTCCTGCGGTGGCTGACCCTGGGCTGCGGCAGCCAGAGCGGGGCGGACTGGGGCGTGTACGTCCCATCCGGCGACGACGCCGGGCTCGTCGACGCCTTCTCCGACCTGATGCAGAAGGTCCGCGCGGCGGGCGAACCGGCCCAGCTGTGCGGCGGCCAGGGCTGCTCCTTCGAACTCGACGACGTGCTGCGCAACTTCTACGTCCTGATCCACACCGGCGGAGCGGGCGCGGCAGTGACGTTGCAACCGCCTGCGGGACCGCCGGTGAACCTGGACCGGCCGGGCGCGGGCGACGCCAGGGAGGCCGCGGGGGCGAAGCTGCGCTGGGCGTGGTTCGGCGACGACATCGTCACCGTCAGCGGGGAACTGCCGAGGTCCAACGCGGGGCAGTGGCGCGGCACGTGGAAAGTCGGCTTGGACGGCGGCGCGGGCAAGGCCCAGGGCGGCCGGGTCTACCTGATCGGCGACCTCGAACAGCGGATCGTCCGGCAACCGCGGTTCGTGCGCGGCGAACAGTGGACGCTCGCGGTCAAGACCATGAGCCCGGCCGACGCGCGACTCCACCTGGACCGGATCCGCCCCGAGCTGACCGTGGCGATCGCCGACGGCGACGACCGGCGCGCGGCCAGGACGACCACCGAACCGGACGGCACGGTCGCGGTGACGTTCGACCCGCCCCCGGAATGGCACTCCACCCAGGTGAAGCTGACCATCGGGCTGAGCGTGCGGACACCGTCCGGCATCGACATCAGCCCACCGCCGCTGGTCACCGACGTCACAGTGATCACACCGCTGACGCTCGAACCTGCCAGCCTCGCGCTGCCGTCGGTGCTCGGCACCGCAACGACACAGGGCACCGTCAGGATCAGCGCACCCGCGGCAGGCGGCTGCGTGTGGGTGGACAACGGCAACAGCCGCTTCACCGGCGTGCCCGTGCACATCGCGACCACCACGACCCCCGAGGCGTCCACACCGGACAGTTGCGTCCGGGTGGACCACGGTCAGCACAGGGAACTGACCTTCCGGTTCGGCGCCGACCACGGGTGGACCGGCCGCGCGGACGGCACCGTGTCCCTGCGGGTGAAACCGGACGGCGGAACCGAGTACCAGTCGGACGTCCCGGTCACGTTCGCACTGGACATCGCGCGGGACATCGACTTCTGGGCGGTGTGGATCGCGCTGGCCGTCATCGGCTTCGTGCCGCTGCTGCTGATGTCGCTGTTCAACGTGCTTGTCCTGGCCCGGTTCCAACGCGCGCGGACGCTGCGGGTCGCGTGTGTCCCCGTCCGGGTCGTGCCAGGGACGACGATCGAGATCATCCCCCAGGACGGCAGGACCGACTGGCCGCGGCCCGACCAGTTCACCCCGGTCGTCCGCCGCACGCGCAGCCTGCCCGTCGGCAAGGTGCGGTTCGTCGCGCGCGCCTCGGTCAACCCGTTCAAACCCGCTTACACCAAGGTGGTCGCCCACCGGGGAACACAGGTGGTCTCGCCGGAACACGACCCCGCTCGCGTGCTGCGTGGCCTGTCGCTCGACCTCGGCGGGACCGTCGTCGTCACGACCGGCGCCGCCGTCACCGGGGAGGAGGAGTTCACCGCGGAACTGATCGTGGTGCTCACCGACCAGAACGTGACCGACATGGCCGCCGCCCTCACCCGGTCCTGCCTGACCGCCTGCCGCCGCCTGCTGCCGCGCGACCAGCCCGCGTCCGTCGATTCACCAGTCTGAGGAGTCCACCTGTGTCCCAACCCTTCTTGTTCGTCGGAGTCGGCGGGTCCGGCGGCGACACCCTGCTGCACCTGTACAACGAGCTGAGCACCAGGCTGCGCCGCGTCGGCATCAACGAGATGCCGTCGGGCTGGCAGTTCCTGCACGTCGACAGCCGCACCACCCAGGAAACCCACGAGAACCTCGCGATCCCCGAGTCCGGCAACTACACCTACGTCGGACTGGTCCAGCGGGACGTCACCTACCGGACGATCGCCCGCGCACTGGGCAACAGCGAACAGACCAAGAGCGCGATGGCGGGCTGGCGACCGGACCCGGCCAAGGTCAACGTGGCCATCGAGGAAGGCGCCGGGCAGTACCGCTCGATCGGCCGGGTACTGGCCATCACCCGCCTCAAGCACATCAAGGAAGAACTGACCACCGTGGTCAAACGGGTCCGGCACGCCGACGCGGCGGCCAGCCTGGAACCGGTGACCACCAAACTGACCGGCAAACCGCCTGTCATGGCCAAGGACACGGCCCCCGTCGCGGTGGTGATCTCGTCGCTCGCGGGCGGCACCGGCTCCGGGATGTTCCAGGACGTCTGCGACCTGCTGCGCGGCCACCACTACTCGTGGGCCGCGGACTCCACCGCGATCCTCTACGCGCCGGACGTCTTCGCCGGCCTCGCCGACGACGTCCGGCAGGGCGTGCAGGCCAACGCACTGGCCACGGTCACCGAACTGCTCGCCGGGTACTGGAACAGCGAGCCCACCATCGACCCGATGCACCAACTGGCCGGCGTCACCGTGGGCAACCAGTTGCCGCGCAGCGGCCCGGCGCGTGCGTTCCTGGTCGGCTCGACCAACCAGAAGGTCAACTTCCGCACCCAGCAGGAGGTCTTCGCCGCGGTCGGCCGGACCGTGGCCGCATGGGCGACCAGCCCGAGCATCCAGAAGCAGTTCTCCTCCTACGTGCAGAGCAACTGGCAGCAGGCCGCGACCCGGCCAGACCCGCTCGGACTGGCGGGCAACGACGTGGCCATGCCGTTCTCCGCGCTCGGCTACGCCAGCGTGGGCCTCGGCCGTGGCCTGTTCCGCGAGTACGTCGGCCAGTGCCTGGCCAGGGCCGCCGCCGAGCGGATCATGAAGGGCACGCCCGGTGTCAGCGTCGACATGGACGCTGTTGTCCGGCAACGCAAACAGCACTTCATGCGGCAGGCAGGGCTCGGCGGCCCGGACTTCAACCACCCGGTCGAGGACGTCTACGAGGCACTGCGGCCGCCACGGGACGAGGTGCTGCAGACCCAGTGCCGCGAGGTGCGTGCGGCGGCTGGCTCGAACCCCGAACAGGTGTCGGAGTGGCGCGGCACGCTGATCGCGTTGATCGGCGAGCGGCGGGACGCTTTCGTGCGGCAGCAACAACAACTGCTCGACGCCACGTCCGAGGCGTGGATCACGGCCGTGCAGGGCAGGATCAGGGAGACGACGGTCAAGTCGATCGTGTCCGACGGTCTGCCGGTCACCCTTCGGCTGCTGCATGAGACGATCCGGGTGCTGACCGACGAGGCCATCCCGCACCTGGAGAACGGCGCCCAGCAGGACGAGCAGGAAGCGGGGACCTACCGCGAACGCGTCGGCCAAGGCCTCGGCGAGGACCCGCCGAAGAACCTGTTCCGCCGCCGCAGGCTGTTCCCGCCGGAGAACGAGCGCGTGATCGCCGGCCTGGAATGGGGGATAGAGTCGGCGTTCGGCCGCTCGGTGGACTGCGTCGTCCGCAAACGCGCGGCGAAGCTGCTCAAGAACCTGGTGCGCGAGTTGCTGAAACCACTGGTGGCCGAGCTCGGCCAAGGCCTCGACGCGCTGCGCAGGGACGTCGAGTCCGCTGTGGACGGGAAACCGTCGGTGGTCGAGCAGTGGCCGCCGTCGCCCGGTTTCCGCGTGCCGAAGTCGCTCGAGCCGGTGCGGACCCAGTTCCTCGTCGACGACATCGACGACTACCCGGAGAAGTTCCTGGAGCTGCTGCAGACCGCTGTCTCGGCGTCGCTCAAGGGCGACGCGGTCACCGCCGCGGTCAGGAAGATCATCGGCGACGGGTCGGGTGACCTGCCGTCGCTGCTGGAACAGACCGCGACCTGGCGGCCCGAGGTGATGCGGGAATGGGTGGCCGACGCGACCGAACAACGGGCGGTCTACCGGATCGAGGTCGCCGCGGCCGACCTGCTCGCCCGCTGCGAGGAATGGGCGACGTCCGCACCCGGGCTCGGCTCCTACATCGAGCAGTCGTTGGCCGACGCGCTCGGCGGGGACCAGCCCGACGCCGAGCAACGCGCCCGGATCGACCGGTTCGCCGCCCAGTTCGAGCAGGCACTGCTGGCGTCCGCGCCGCTGGTGGAGATGGACCCGTCGTACGGCAGCCTGCAAGCCGGTGAGGGCACGATCGGCAACCGGCCGCTGATCAGCCAGATCCCGCTGCGCAAGGGCACCGACGCGTACAACAAGGCCTTGCAGCTGCTGGTCAAACGCGCCGGGTTCGACGAGGACAAGGCCGCGGACCAGTTCAACGTGGCCGGTTCCGGCGAGATCGAGTTCACCACGTTCCTCGGCGCGCCGTGCCACCCGGTCGCGTTCCTGTCGCTGACCGACCCGATCCGTTCGGACTGGCAGCAGAAATCCGAGAACGCGGGCCAGCGCGCGGGGTTCGCGCGCTGGCGGCGGGCACGGCCGCTGACACGCGTGGTGCCGCTGCCCGCGCCGATGCGCCGGGAGATGGTCCGCGGCTGGTTCGTGGCGCACCTGCTCGACCGGATCGAGATCACCGGCCACGGCACCAAGGTGCGGATCACCGCACCCGGCAACGAGTTGTCGTTCCCCGCGCCGCTGCTCGGCGAACCGGTCATGGTCGGCGACCCGTTCGACGCGCTGGCAGCCGTGCTCGAGTCGTTCCCGCTGGTGTTCATCGAATCGCTGGCCGAGGATTCGGAGCCGGTCAAGGCGTACCGCGCGCTGGCCGAGTTCGGCCGGGTCACCGACCTGGTCAGGGAGAACACCCAGTCCGGCGGCAACATCGCGACCCAGATCGAGAAGCTGCTGGGCAAAGCCGTGCAACGGTTGCCGGTGGAACTGCCGCTGGCCCCGGACCGCGCGTGGGAACTGCGCGCCGACGTGCACGAAGTACTGGAAGACCTGTGCCGCGAGGTCGGAGGCGAAGTACTGTGAACGACTCAGGGACCAGTGCCGAGGTCGACACGATCACCTTCGTCGCCGGAGCCGACACGGAGGTCGAACGCGACACCATCGCGGGTTGGACAGCGGCGGGCCTGCTGCACGACTCCATCTGGCTCGACCTCTCCGACGACCAGTTCGCCCACGGCGACCCGTTGCAAACACCCGTGCGGTACGTGACCTCCGTGGACACCAAGACGATGCCGGTGCGTGAGATCTACGGCCAGAACAAGTACCAAGTCGTGCGGGTCGTGGCGTTGCGGCCGATCACCGCTGTCCACAAGGGCGACGAGCCGATGAGCGACCTGTGGTCCTTCGCCGACGACCTCAAGGCACGGCTGGGCTCGCAGACCGTGTTGCGCCGCATCAACCTGCTGGTGCCCGACGGCACCGACGTGTGGACCAAGCAGTTGCTGGAACCCGGGTGCGACATCAACGTGATCGTCTCGCCGGAGGACCGGCCGAGGGAAGGCGCGATCGACCTCGGCCTGAGCCGCCCGGAGATCTTCCGCGCGCACACCGCGTTGGCGTGCGCGTCCGTCGCGGGGCTGTGGCGGCACGCGGATCGCGGCGCGTTCGACCAGATCGAAGGCCAAGGCGCGGGCAACCACGGCCGGATCGTGGTCACCCGTGCCATGGCGCGGGTGGTGGACGGCCGCATGATGCCGGAGGAGGTCGTCGACCGGCTGATGCGCGACGGCGTGACGTCGCTCAACCGGCACCGTGGCCCGGACCCCAACCGCACGGCCCACGACGAGGCCGTGGTCGACGCGGCGGTGGCGATGATGCTGAAGATGGAGGACGGGGAGTTCTCGTACCGCCCGCCGCGGCTGGAGATCAAGGAACCCACCGACCACCTCGCGGTCAAGACCCTGCGGATGCTCGTGCGGTTCTCGTTGCAGCTGGCCAAGATCCGGATGCTGGAGTGGCAGCAGAGCGGGACCATGGAGCTGGCCACCGCGGCACAGGAATGGCTCGAACGCACGGTCGTCGACGTCGCGCCGAACGAGATCGGCCGCAGGGTCGTCACGGCCGGGGAGATGCTCGAGGTGGCCAGGGACGCGCCAGACCAGCTGCGGGGCCTGCTGCCGGGGACCGTGCCCGTGTCGACGCAGGTGTGGTCGCCGTTGCGGCGGCTGAGTTTCAGCCTGGTCGACGGCGGTGACCTGCCACCTGAGGTGGAGGCGTCGTGGAACACGCTGCGGCCGGGTGTGTCGGATCCGAAGTGGGTCGCCCCGCCGCCCCGCCGCGGGCTGGACCTGGACAAGTCCGAACAGGACGTGTTGGGCAGCATCGACCTGCCGCCCACGCGGCGGATCCGGCCCGGTGACGTGAACATGATCGCGGCGCTGTACGAACGCCTCGCCGAACTGCCGGGCGGCGACAAGCTCAAGGCGTTCCGCGACCGGGTCAACGACTGGGTCACCGAACGACGCGAGGACAAGTCGCTGCTGGGCAAACTGAGCACGCACGTCAGCGACGAGATGCGGAAGGCCAGCGGTGACCTCGGCCGTCGCGCGGTCGAGTACGCGGAGGCGCAGCGGGAACGCAAGGCGGTGCTCAACGAACTCGACCGGATCCGCACCCGGCTGGGAAACCAGGTGTGGGCGATGCTGATCGGGTTCATCGGCCTGGTGGGCTGGCTGGTGTCGGTCGCGGTCACCCCGTTGCCGCAGTGGGCGTTGATCCTGTCCGTCAGCGCGGCGATCCTCGGCGGCGGATACGCGGTGCTGTGGATGCTGGCGCTGGCAGCGCGGGCCGCCGCACTCGAACGGGACCTGCAGTACGTGGATTCCCGCCTGCGAGCCCACGTGGCGGCGATCGAACGGTGGCCCGCCGAAGTGGACCGGCTGACGTCGGTGTACGAGGTGCTGGTCGACTGGGGCGAGGTGATCGGCTGGATGCTGCACGAGCCCTACGGCGAGGCGCACGCGTCGGTGCCAGGCCCGGCGGACATGACGCGCCCGGAGGCGTTCCGGGTGGCACGGCCGGAAGTGACGACCGAGCAGTTCGACGAAGTGATCGACCGGACAACCAAGGACGTCTTCGGCAAAGGCTGGCTGACGCGGCTCTACGGCGTGCTCAAACAGACCCTGATCCCGAACCCGGAAGGACGCAGCGGTGGGCAGGTGGACCCGGACGCCTCGCCGGGCCCAGGCCCGAACGACGCACAGGCAGACCCGGCAAAACCTCCGAAACACGCCAGGGACAAGCTGTTGCGCGAGTTCCGCAACGGCAACTGCGGCACGATCGCCAAGGACGAGCTGACCGACCGGATCCGCGACGCACTGCTCGACCAGGCGCCGGAACAAGTGATGCCGATGGTGACGGCCGACTCGACAGGGTCGCTGATGTCCACACCGGAATTCCTGACCGCGGTGCTGCCGGAGCCGACCGACGACGCGCCGAGCCAACCGCTGGCGTCGACCGTGTTCAGCGACCAGGGTCGGATCAGGGGCCGCGGCAACGTGGCCAAGGTGTACCTGTGGGGGCCGTTCGAGCAGTGGACCCGCAGTTCGCTGCGCCTGCCGCAGCACGATCACGTGGTGAAACGGGGAAATCCGGCGAAGGACCTGCCTTACCAGATGTCGGTGATCCGGCTGGACGTGTCGGAGGGGTGCGAGGAAGCCGACCTGCGGCTGCTCGCCGAGCAGTAGACGCCGAACTGGGGTCGCCGGACTGCCGAACTGGGGTCGCCTTGCTGCGGCGCTGCTCGCCCGGGCGGCTCGCCTCACCACGCCCCAGCCAGCGCCTCGGCCCCAGTCCGGCCGTCGTTCCTTCACACCTCGGCTCAGCTCGCCTCGCCTCGCCTCGCCGATCCGGATCCGGATCAGGCGAGGTGCGTTGGTGTCAAGTATTGTGGGCGAGTTCGTCGGGGTTGGAACCTTCGTTGGTGTCGCGGCGTTGAGCGTAGGAGATGGAGCGCGCGCTGGCCGCGGGTGCTCTCGTTTGGCACAGGTTTCGTGGAGGAACCACGGCTGGACCGGACCCACAGCCGTGGTCGTCCCGGCAGTGGTCGCCGGGCGGTCGTCACATCGAGGTGGAGGCCCAGCGCGGATCGAGACCCAGCGCGGATCGAGGCCCAGCGCGGATCGAGGCCCAGCGCGGATCGAGGCCCAGCGCGGATCGATCACCTGGGATCGATCAATTGCCGTGCGCGCAAAGCGATCTCCAAGTTGAGGCGTTCGGCCGGGTTGTTGAGCCGGTCACCGAGCAGTTCAGTGAGCTGGGCGATGCGGTAGCGCACGGTCTGCGGGTGGATGTCCAGCTTGCTGGCGATCTCGTTGATGCTGCCGCTGGTGCCGAGCCAGACGTGCAAGGTGGCAGTCAGGCGGTCGCGTTGCTTCTCGGTCAACTCGGCGAACGGCGCCAGCGCGCGGCGCACGAGCTGAGCGGCGAGGAATTCGTCGGACAGCAGGAGCAAAGTGGACAGGTGGTCGCGGCACCACGTGATCGGCTGCTGCGGCAAGGCACCGCGCTGCACCAGTGTCAGCGCGGTGCGGGCGCAGCGCATCGAGTGCCGTGCGTCCGACAGCGGGGAGATCGGGCCGATGGCGGCGCGGCGGCCGCGCAGTTCCCCCGCCAGGCGTGGGAGGTGGGTGTCCGGCGCCGCCACCACCAGGCAGGGTTCAGCGCTTTCCAGGTCGACGAGGACCTGCGGGCCGAGTGCGGTCGCGGGTAGTTGGTGCTGGTCGTCGCGGTACTCCAACGCGATCACCGCCAGCTGGTCCGGCAGTTCCCAGTCGGTCGCCACCGCCAGTTCGGCGATGCTTTCCCTCGGTGCCTGCGGTTTCGCCAGGATCATCTTCAACAGCTGCTGGCGGCGCCGTTCCAGCGCACCGCCTGCTCGTGCCTGTGCTTCGGTGTAGCCCTCGACGGCCACTGCGGACAGTTCGTCCACGTAGGCGAAAATCGCGTCGGCGGCGGCGAACAGCGTGTCCGGCTCGATGCCGAGCGCGCGGCCCGCGGTGGACAGGTGCCGCCACGCGACTCGCCCGCCGATCCGCACGGCGGTCTGCAGCGCGTCCATCGTCCGGCCTTCGAGGAACTCGACTTTCCCGCTGTAGCGGAAGAACTGCAGCCAGTCCGGTCGCAGCGCCGGCGAGGTGCCGATGGTGTCGTAGCACTCCTCGATGGCCGTCTGCACGCCACCGATGAGCATCTCGCCGAACTTGCCCTCCAACGGCTGCCGGTACGCCGGGACCGCGCGCTGGATCTCGACGATCATGTCGCGGACCATCTGGCCGAGGTGTGGCCGCATCCGCTCGGCGAGTTCTCTCGGCACGGCCGTGAGCGCCTGCTGGCTTGGCGTGCCCACGGCACGGTCGAGTTCCGTCCTCATGATCGCCACTCCTGTGTGACAAAAGCAGGGCAAGGATCCATCGACCATAAATATGACCGGGATCAATGTCAATGATGCACTATTGTCGAGTACTGACAGTCCGTTCGTCAGGAACTATACGATCTTGCTAAAGTTGGGTCGTTTGGCCTGGTCGGCACCGTGGTAAAAAGGTATGAACCATTCCTTGAAATTGTTTCGCAATGACAGTTCAAGCGGATGTTTGCCTCTGACATTACTGGCGGGTAGGTTACGATTTATCGACCTCGAAATATCGGAGACAGCACATGCGCGCACTATCCGCGATTCTCGCCGCGATGACCGCCGCGGTGACCGTCGCCGCCGCTCCGGCCGCTGCGGTCGACCCCGGCCCGGCCGACGACAGCTTCTACGTCCCACCCGTGCCGTTGCCGCCGGGATCGCCGGGTGACGTCATCCGCTGGCGCCCGGCCAAGATCGGCCCGGCGAAGACCCCGATCAACGAATCCGTGATCGCCTACCAGGTGATGTACCGGTCCACGGACGCGCTGGGCCAGCCCGACGCGGTCACCGGGACCGTGCTCGTCCCCAAGCGCGTCGACCCGGCCACCGCGCCGATCATCGGTCTGGCGGCGGGCACCCAGGGCCCGGCTTTCCGGTGCGCGCCGTCGAAGATGATCGACGCGGGGGCTTTCTACGAACAGCCCGCTGTCAACGACATGATCGCCGCCGGTTACGCGGTCGCGATAACCGACTACGAGGGATACGAACCGGACCCGCGGACGACCTATGTGGTCGGACAGTCCATGGGGCACGCGGTCATCGACGCGGTCCGTGCGGCACAACGACTTCCGGAAACGAAGCTGTCCACAACGGCCAAGGTCGCCTTCCGCGGTTACTCGCAGGGCGGCGGCGCGGCGATGTGGGCGGGCGAGCAACAACCCGCCTACGCGCCCGACCTCAACCTGGTCGGCGTGGTGGGCGGTGGCGTGCCCGCGGACCTGACCCAGGTGGCGTTGCAACTGGACGGCAAGCGTGGTTTCGGGCTGCTGATGTATTCCCTGTCGGGATTGGATACCGCATACCCCGATCTGAAGCTGGACACGTATCTGAACAACGCGGGACGGGCGCTGCTCACCGAGATGCGCGCCGACGCGTGCACGATGGAAGTCCTGTTGAACTACAAGGACAAGAAGCTGCTCGACTACACCACGAGCAGCCCGGTCCTCACGCCGCCGTGGCTGGCGAGGGTCGCGGAGAACAAGCTCGGCTCCACCCCGATCAAGGTCCCGGTCCTGCAGTACCACGCCACCAGCGACGACCTCGTCGACTACTCGCAGGCCAAGGCGTTGCGGGACGCGTACTGCGGCAAAGGCGTCGAGCTGACGTGGAAGACGCAGGCGACCGACCACATAACCCTGGTGTATCACGGGAACGCGGATGCCAGGGCGTTCATCGCCGACCGCGTAGCGGGAAAACCAGCGACCTCCAACTGTTAAGGATGCGCTCCGGCTGGTTGCACGGCACAATGGCCGTCCGGATCAGACGGGGGTGGTTGGCGATGGAACGCCGCGTGCCGGCCGAGTTGACCAGTTACGTCGGGCGTCGCGCCGAGATCCGCGAAGCCGCCGAGTTACTCGGCGCGGCGTCGCTCGTGACGCTGACCGGACCCGGTGGGGTGGGCAAGACCCGGCTGGCGCTGCGCGCGGTGGACGCGGCGCGGCCGGGGTTCCCCGACGGCGTGGTGTTCGTCGAACTGGCCGAACTGCGCGAGCAGGAGTTGCTGCCCAGTACCGTGGCCGATCTGCTGGGACTGGGCGACCACTCCTCGCTGCGCCCGATCGACCAGCTCGTCGAGTACATCGGTGAGCAGCGGCTGCTGCTTGTGCTGGACAACTGCGAACACCTCGTGGACGCCTGCGCGGATCTGGTGCACGCGCTGCTCACCGCGTGCCCGCAGCTGGTGGTGCTGACCACGAGCAGGCAGTCCCTTGGTGTGGGCGGCGAACGAGTGCTGCCGGTACCGCCGCTGAGCGTGCCGGACGGCGTCGACGACGCCACGAGTTCCGAAGCTGTGCAACTGTTCGTGGAACGGGCGACCGCCGTGCTGCCCTCGTTCGCGGTGACGGGGGAGAACGCGGACGACGTGGTGCGGCTGTGCCGTGCGCTGGACGGGTTGCCGCTGGCCATCGAGCTGGCCACGGTCCGGATGCGTTCACTGTCGGTGCGCCAGCTGGCCGACCGGCTCGACGAACGGTTCACCTTGCTCAACCAGGGCAACAGATGGGGCCCGAGTCGCCACGAGACGCTGCGGTCGCTGATCGACTGGAGCCATGAGCTGTGCACCGACACCGAACGTCTGCTGTGGGCACGGGCCTCGGTGTTCGTGGGCGGGTTCGACCTCGACGCCGCCGAGGAGGTGTGCGGTGGTGACGGCATCGAGTCGGTGCTGGAGGCCGTGGACGGGCTGATCGACAAGTCCATCCTGCTGCGCGAGGACCACGCGGGCGCGGTCCGGTTCCGGATGCTCGAGTCGATCCGCCAGTACGGCGAGGACCAGTTGCGCGCCACTGGTGACACCGCCCGGTTGCGCGGGCTGCACCGGGACTGGCTGGTCGGGCTGGCCACGCGGTTCGAACAGGAGTGGTTCGGGCCGCACCAGGTGTCGTTGATCGAGCTGATCCGCAGTGAGCACGCCAACCTGCGGGCCGCGCTGGACTTCTGCCTGACCGAGCCGCACGAGGCCCCCAGCGGGATGCGGATCATCAACGCCGTCAAGGAGTTCTGGGTGGTGGCCGGTCTGAACACCGAAGGCCGGATGTGGCTGGTCAAACTGTTGTCACTGGTCGCGGACGACGACCCGGAGTGGGCCGACGGTCAGTGGCAGTACGCCTTCCTGGCGTTGGTGCAGGGCGACATGACGGCGTTCGAGCAGGCCTGCGTCGCGGCGGAGACGAGCGGGCACGTCCGGGCGCGCGCCTACGTGCACCACGTGCGGGCGTACGCGGCGCTGATCGGGGACCAACCCGCGCGCGCCGCCGAACTGTATGGCCTGGCCATCGAAATGTTCCGCGAACAGGACGACCACGGTGGCGAGTTGTGGGCCACGTACAACTACGGCCTGGCGGTCAGCCTGGCGGGCGACCCGGACTCCGGCCGCCGGATCCTGGAGAACGCGGTCGGCCGGTGCGTGGCAGCGGGCGAGGTGTTCTGGCGGTCCTGGGCGCTGTGGTCCTACAGCGCGGCGGAGTACCTGCGCGGGGACGTGCGGTCCTCGGAAAAGGCCGGGCTGGAGTTGCTGCGCCTGCAGAAGATGACCGACGACCGGACCATCCTCGCGTTCTCCCTGACCGTGATGGCGGGCTGCGCGGCGCACACCGACCGGCCGCGCCGGGCCGCCCGGCTGTTCGGCGCCGCCACCAAACTCTGGCAGGCCCTCGGCGCCATGCCGACCAACTACGCCTCGTTCGTCGAGCCGATGCGCAAGGACATCGAACTCGTGACCGGCGAACTGGGGTTGATCGAAGCCGCGGCCGAGTTCATGGAAGGTGTCCGGATGGACGCCGACGAAGCCGTCGGGTTCGCCGTCGGCGGCCGGACACCACCGCAGCGCCAGCTCGCCAGTTCGCCGTTGACCAGGCGCGAGGCGCAGGTCGCCGAGTTGGTCGCACGGGGGATGACCAACAACGAGATCGCCGAGGAGCTGTCCATCGCCCGGCGCACCGCCGAATCACACGTCGAACACATCCGCGTCAAGCTCCAGGTGACAAACCGGGCCCAGATCGCCGCGTGGTTCGTGAACTCGAAGCTGTCGGAGCAGTCCTTTAGGTAGTTTCAACGATGAACTCGGTACGGCGGTATTGACACTCTGTGAGTGTGTCTGGTCTGAACGCAGCAGCGACCACCTCGCTGCTCCATGGACAGGTGACCGCGCGGCTGCGCGCCGAGTCGCCTGAGATCGAGCTGTCCGGCCCCTTCGGCGCGGTGCTCGGCGCCGCACTCGACTGGGCAACCGCACCCGGCGCGATGGACGCCAGATGGGTCAGGATGTTCCGCAGCCTCGGCGCGCTGGCCGTCGCCGACGGGCTGTCCGGCGATTCGCTGCGCCGGGTGTTCCAGGTCGCCGCCGAGGTCGCGGGCAGACCCGTGATCGCGGCCCGGATCGCCGAAGTGGCCACGGTCTGCGCCGCGGGCTACACAGCGGCGCGTGACCCCGGCGAGGAAAGCATGGTGATGCGCAGGCGTCGGCTGTTCCACCTCGTCATGGCGAACGAACCCGACGAGGAGTTGGCCCGCGAGGTGAACTGGCCGATGCCGAGGACGGCGATCGGGATCGCACTGGCGCGGCTGGGTACCGAGCCGCTCGGTGAGCTGGGCCCGAACGTGCTGGCGGGCGAATGGGAAGGGCGCACCTGTCTGATCGTGCGCGCCGGCGACCCGGTGCTGAAGTCGTTCCCGCACCGCTGCCCCGGCTGGCGTGCCGCCATCGGCATCCCGGCACCGCTCGCCGAGGTGTCGGGTTCGCTCGCCGTCGCCGTGCGCGCGCTTGACCTCGTGGAGCGGTACCCGGCGCTGCGCAGGCCGGTCATCGACTGCATGGCCGAATCGGTGAACCTGCTGCTGTTCACCGACGGCTACCTGCTCGAACAGCTCATCGACCGCAGGCTCGCGCCGCTGGCGGACCTGATGCCCAAGCAACGCGAACGGATGCTGGCGACCCTGCACGAGTGGCTGAGCAGACCCGGCCGGGGCCAGGCGGAGGAAGCCGCCAAGCGGCTCGGGGTGCACGTGCAGACGTTCCGGTACCGGGTGCGCAAGCTGCAGGAGATGTTCGGCAGCCAGTTCTCCGAACCCCACGGCAGGCTCGACCTCGAGCTGGCCACCCGTGCCGCACTGCTGCGCACCAGCCACTACCGCAACTAGTGCTCTCACGCGGCGTACCCGGGACGCAACGAATGCCGCCTTGGTTGCGTTTTTCGCAACGAATGCCACATTGGTTGCTTGGGTCACGACGAGCGGGTCACTGCTGACCGTCCATGGCCACGCGTAACTACTTGGTGGGTAGCCTTATGGGCACCTCTTCACGAAGGGACGCCCCCGGCTTGGCCACCGGGGGCACGCGAAGAGGCGCAACTCCGCGAAAGAAGGTCAGTCATGGGTGACCATGAGTTGCCAATCGGCGCACGCATCCGTTCCTTGCGCGGCAAGTTGCTCACGCAACAACAGCTGGCCGACGCCGCGCAGGTGAGCGTGGATCTGATTCGAAAGCTCGAACAAGGGAAGCGTCATACCGCGTCGATCGGCAGTCTGCATCGAATCGCCCGTGCCTTGGATGTTGATCTTTCGGAGCTCCTTGCCAGGCCAACGTCAATGCCGTCCAACAACCCCAACACTGGGGTGATTGCCATCCGAGACGCACTGACCTCTGTAGACGACCTCGTACAAAGTGACGTAACAGGACACGGTCAACCCGTAACCCTTACCGAGGCGCGTCGAATCGTCCAGTACGCATGGGGAAGCTACTGGGCCGGGCGGCTGGAGCAACTTGGCACCCTTATACCTGCTGGGATAGCACAACTCCGCGCTACAGCTAGAACGGCTGCTGCCGGAGAACACGCTCAGGCGTACGAGCTATTGGCCCAGATGTACTGCGTCACCCGATGCACCGTGACGCGACTTGGTCAACCGGATCTTGCATGGCTTGCCATCCGGAACGCACTCGATGCGGTCAAACACGGCTCGGACCCGTTGTTGGAGGCGATGATGCGGAGTTCTGCCGCTCACCTGCTCCTGACACAGGGTCGTTACGACGAATCCCGTGAAGTCGCTCTTCATGCTGCAAGGCAGATCGAACCGACGGGAAACGCACCACTACCGCACATGGCAGCCTACGGTCACCTTCTGCTAACAGCGGCTAGTGCTGCCGGGCGAGGTCAGCGGGTACGCGAGGCCAACGACCTGCTCACAACGGCGATGCACTTCGCCGAACGCCTAGGCGGTGACCGCAACGACTATGAAACGTCGTTCGGGGTGTCCCAGGTGACCATGCAGACAGTCGACGTCCACGTAGTCACTGAGAACTACACGGCGGCGCTCACTGCCGCGGAACGTCTGCCGACAGACACTCGACTGCCGATCGTGTCTCGCGCCCGCAACCTCTACGATCAGGCGTTCGCACACACCAGGCTCGGTCAAGACCAGCGTGCTCTGGATGCTGTACTGGCCGCTGAGCACCTGGCCCCTGACCTGATGCGCTACCACTCGCTACCCCGTCAAATCGTGGCTGAACTGCTGTCGCACGGACGGAATGCGCGGCTTCGCGGACTGGCTCGGAGACTCGGCGTCACTGGAAATTGAGTCCCGACATATCGGGACCATCTTGTGGTAGGACAAGGTGTCCTACCACTGATCGGGTAGTGGGACGTGGCGCCCTACTCGGACCCCACGTATCGAACACGTGCGGGAGCAACGTCCCCGCGCTCCTGACTGGTTGTGCCCGAATGCTGTCAGATCTTGATCGCCTTGGCTCACTCGCTGGTAAGCCATTCGCCGCCTGGGTATGCGATGTCCGACGGAGCGGATTGACCTGCGGGTTTGTTCACCGGCGCATCGGCTGGAATGTGTGTGAGTATCAACCTTCTGGTGTTGGCCCGAACCGCCAATTCATGCGCTTGCTGTGCGGTCATATGATACTCGGCGGGCTCGTTCGAGCCCGCTTCGCACAAGAACAAGTCGGCATTGTCGGCAACCTCATCCAGCGCTGCACAAGGCCCGCTGTCTCCCGAGTACGCGATTGTGTGCGTACCGTCCGAGACGCGTACGCCATAAGTGGCTACCGAGTGGTGTACAAGTCGGCTTGCCAGGTTGAATTCGCCAGCGGACAGTGTACCACCGTCTTGAAGGTACTGGACGTCGAATATGTCGGCAACGACGTCGGCCTTGTTGTCGTTCGAGATGAACGCGTTCAGTCGAGCATCCCAGGTTTCTGGGCCTGCGACCGGAATCCTTGGGCCATTCGCTGTATTGAGCGCCCAGTTCGCCAATGCCGGAAGGTCGCCACAGTGGTCTGGGTGCATGTGAGAGATCCACACTGCCGACAGACTGCTGGGATCGATATGCTCGAGCAACGCGCCGAATACTGCAGAGCCGCAATCCAGAAGAATGTGGTTCTCTGTTGACGAGACGAGGTATCCGGAACATGGGAATTGAGGCCGCGGGTAGGGTGTCGAGCATCCTAGTACTCTTAGTTTCACGAGCCCTCCGGCAATTCTTTCGAGTTTTCATGCACGCTTGAAAGGAAAGTGTTGATACGTGATGTCAAGTCGCTGGCCTGTGCTGAGCCCGCATACTGGGACTGGAGAACTCTGTTGAGCGTGCGCATCCGTCGAACGGCGCCTTCGAGCCTCCGCCTGGTATCTACCTCGAACAGCGGGGTGAGGGCCTCTGTCGCGCCTTCAACATCTTTGTCCATCAACAATGAGTAGGGCTATGTCTGCTCGGATCACTGTGATTACAGCGAAGTTCTCGGGAGAACTGGCAAGGTAGGCGTCGAGCGCTTGTGTGAGCTGCTCGCGTGCTCTACGCGCTTCACCGACCCATAGGTTTGCCGTGCCAATACAACGCAAATGATTGTCTTCCGAGAACAAAATCATTCCGTTCTCTTCGTCGCCAACGGTATCAATCGAACTTGCTTCGGATGCGGCGATAACATCCTGCAACCCCTCTTTGTCTCCTAGGCGTGCCAGGGCGCGTGCCCTCATTGAAGCCGCGCGCATCACGCCCGAACGGGTTACCGCAAGTTCTAGCGAGCGCTCGGCGAGAGTGGCCGCCCGCTTCCATTCGTCACGCCAGAAGGCTATTCCCGACTCTATGCCAAGAACCCAAGACTGCAATTCAGAAAAATCTGCCGCGTCGGAGAGTTGACGCGCGACACGGCATTGACGGGCGGCCGCGTCGTAGTCGCCATAGAAGTCACTCGCTGCTGCCGCCAAGTAACCGCACGTACGAGCCGCGAAACCGTACAGAAGTCGTTGCCGGTGAGGAAACGCGCGCTGATCAAGCAGGGTGAAAATGTCATCGCGTAGTCTCCGGCTGCGCATGAAAGTGTTCAGTGGATCGTTGGCAATAAAATCCGTACTGAGCTGCCGAGCTTCTTCCTCGATCTGCTCCATCGTGGATGCGTGTATCTCGACCACTTGATGCCTCAATCCAAAAGCAGCCGACTCTGCCGCCGTCAAGGCAGCCAAAGCTGCACCGGCCGCTTTTTCTCCTAGTTTTCTCAGGGGATTCTCGAACGCCGGGTCCTGCCACTCGAACTCAATACTTGCGGCCATTGAACGGGGTTCGACCTCGGAAAATGCGTAGCGACGCTCGCCGGGAAAATCAAACCAAAGCATGTGATGCGGCAGGCTCAGCGCTGCCGCATATTCACGCAAAGCTTTGAGATTGTACTCTGGCGCACCCTTTTCAAGCTTGCTGATCTGACTCTGGTTGAGGCCAAGCCATCGCCCCAGTGTCTCCTGATTGAGCGTCTTCCCGAGCAGTTCGAGCCAGTGAGGATGATGTCGGTATGCCCTGCACACCTGGCCCATATGCTGGCTATCGAACGCTGCCCTAAATTCGTCCGTCTGGAAAAATTCAACCCGGAGGTCGGCAGGTGGGCCTGAAAGCTGGTCGCGCAGGCACCTACTGCATAGAGCCGCCGTGTTGTCAGCGGCGAGCACCGAACCACAGCTAGGACAGCGCCGTGCGCCGTTGGTCAATCTTCTCCGTGGCCCGGCAACGCTCATCTTCCTACCCCGCATGGTGCTGAGCTCGATCTATCGCTGCTGACCAGCGTACATCCGCCGTCAGACGTACACCAACGGGTGAAGCTGAACACCGACAAAGTACCCCGTCACGTGGCGGGATTCCCGATCTGAATATGGGCATTCCAGGGTTGATGTGGCGGCGACGGTATGGGCAACGGACAGTTAATGGCACGGTCTGTATCGAATGGCGCCCGTGTAGCGAGCGCTAGCAACGCTGAGGAGCCGTCAGTAATGACCGAAATGGGGCCACGGCGTATCGGGAAGGGTATAACCACCCTGCAACAGGCGTACTCGGTGACGCCGATGTTGCCCCCGGTCAGTGCGACAGCACGGCAGAAGTGCGAATTCTATCGCGAGCGCGAGGCCATGTTCCGCGATGTCGCCAAGACGGATGCGCAACGCTATTGGGAAGCAATCGCCTGTGTTGGGCTGGAAAAGGAGAAGGCAGATCAGGTTCAGCAAGAACTCCAAACGGCGACACGTCAAAGCAGCGTACGTAGTCCACAGTAGATACAACGCGACATCGTGCCACCCATGACACGCCGTGGTCGCGGTATCGCTGGAGGAACAAGCATGGCAGGGTCGATCCCACCCCTGAACTACCACGGCCGCAAGCTCGTGCGGGCGTTGAAGAAGCTCCGTGAACAGGGCAGGTGGACCCAGGAGCAGGCGGGTGAGCGTGCTCGCATCGAGCCGAAGAAACTCGGCAGGCTCGAACGTCACCAATTGCCGACGTACCACGAACTGGTCATCCTGTTGGACGCCTACGGTGTTCTCAGC
>NZ_MTQO01000023.1 GCF_001984155.1 Actinosynnema sp. ALI-1.44 | reverse complement strand
CCGTTCGCACTGATCCCGTTGGTACGGCTGACGTCCGCTCGCGGGTTGATGGGCAAGAACGTCAACCACCGGGTCACGACCGTGCTGGCCTGGGTGATCACCGCACTGGTGATCGCGTTGAACCTGGCGTTGATCTACCTGACCGTCGCAGGTAGCTGACGGGTCAAGAGGTCACCACGCCAAAGCAGCGTGCCGAAGTGGCTTCAGGAGCAGTTGAGTCCATGTGACCAGAGCGCAGTCACGATCTACAGGTTTCGCGCACGCATCCCATCGATTCCCAGCCTCTCGCGTTACTCACGTTGATCGCGTTGACTCAATACTGTGCCCGCTGATGAGCCACCACCACTCTGCTGACAGACGCCAGCGGCGCCTTGGATGCCCAGTCCGGACGGTACGGCGCAGCGCCGCTACCCCTGCCAGCTCTTGGCCCGGCAAGTGAGGCGAGCGCCGGTCGGGCTGTAGTCCTGGCTGCCTTCCGGGGTGCACGGCTCGCCCGCGAACGGACCGGCCGGATTGGACGGAGCGGGGAAGCCGCCTACAGGTGCGATGACCCAGGACAGGGTGGTGCCGGAAGTCCGTTGGCAGCGCTGGGTGTTGTTCTGCCTCAGCCGACCAATGTCCACGCGGCTGCACGTTTCCAGCGGCTGAGGGGTCCATGCCACGGCGGGGGCGTTGGTCTGCTTACCGGGCCAGGAAGTCGGGCCGTTCGACGGGGACTTCTCGTTGCCGAGCAGGAGGATCAGGCCGACGGTGGCAGCGGTCAAGACGGTCGCGCCGGACACGACTATCCACGGGAACCGGCGTTTCCGGCGCGCGGGTGGCGGGGTGGGCGCCGGTAGTGGGGTGGGGATGGGTTTGTTGACGGGCTGAGTCGGGGCGGGAACTGGGACAGCAGGCGGCGCTGGCACCGACACGAGCAGGTCCGCCGCCTCAACAGAAGTCAGGTCCTGCCGGGTCGATGACGGGGAGGCGTACCGCAACGCTTCGAGGGCGGCGGCGCAATCCGCGTACCGGCGGGACGGATCTGGGGCGGCCATGCGCCGCAGCACGTTCGTGAGGTGCCCAGGGATGCCGTCCAGCAGTGGGACCAAGTCGTCGTGCCAGTTGCCAGGTAGGTCCGGTGTGGAATTGCTCTGGTGGATCAGCCGCCGCCCGCCCAGCAGTTCAGCCGCCAAAACGCCGACGGCGAACAGGTCGGTCTGCGGCGAGGGCTGGGTGCCGTTGAGGTACTCCGGCGCGAGGTAGCCAAGCGTGCCGATCGCGGCGCCGACCCCGGTCATCGACACGGTGCGCCACGCGGCGATGCCGAAATCGCCGACCAGTGCGTACGGCGCGCTCGTGCCGGGGTCGCGCAGCAGGATGTTCGCCGGCTTCACGTCCCGGTGCACGACCCCGGACGCGTGCAGCGCACCCAACGCGTCGAGGGTCTGGTCTATGACCTCGACCACCCATCCAAGAGGTTGCGGGCCACGGTTGAGCAGCGGCCGCAGCGACCCGCCTCGCGCCAATTCGGTCACCAGCCAAGCCTCGTCGTCCACCAGACGGAACGCCACTGTGCGTACGAGGTGCGGGTGGTTTACCCGGATCCGCGACTCGATCACGAACCGCAGCAGGTCCAACTCGTCGTGGCCGGTGAAATGCTTGACCGCCACGTACCGCTGGTCAGCTGTGTCCCACGCCAGGTACACCTGCCCGAACGCGCCTGAGCCGAGCACGTGCACCGGATGCCACCGGGCCATCTCCTCCACCTGGACGAGCCTAGACGAGCCATTCGTGGGAGCCTGTGCGCCACCGGGTTCGTCCGAACATACAGCTTCATCATTCGTGAACCACGTTGAAAGGGGCTATGCCATGCCTCGATGGGGAGTCCAGGCAGCGGTGTGTGCCGTCGTCGCGGCCGCGTCGCTGAGTGCCTGTTCGAGTGATTCGGGTGGGGACAGTGCCCCGCCGAACTCCACAACGACCAGCCGGCCGCCGTTCAACGGCAAGACGCTGGCCAACGGTGATGTACAGAAGGTGACCGACCTGGGTGGTACCCGGATGCAGCCGGTCACGGACGCCGAGGTGCGCGGTCCTGGCGTCGCCCTCAAGCTCCTCGAATTCGGCACGGCCGAGCAGGTCGACGACACCACCGGCCAGAGTTACCGAGCGCCGGAGAAGTCCACTCTGATCGCGTTCCGCACGTCGACCACGGTCGACAAGAACGTCGAGAACAAGAACCTCTCGCAGTTGGCCTTCAGCGTCTCGGTGGACGGGACCCAGCGCACGCTGAGCGACTTCCTCACCAGCGAGTCCAGTTCTGGCCCGGCGACAGCGAGCTACATCGTCGCCGTGCCGGAGGAGCGTCGCACGGTCGGCCTGCAACTGAAAGCCCCTGGCTTGACCCAGACGATCGACCTGCTCGAAGGCAAACCCGGCAACGACCGACCCAAGGCGCTGTACCGACCGACCGAGGGCACGGTCCTCAAGCAGGAGGCTCTGCAACCGGCGAGCTTCAACGTCACCCCGACGGCAGACCGCGCGCCGTCACAGCAGACTGTCACGGTCAAGGAAGTCAACTTCAGCTACTTCAACGGCGTGAACAGCAGCGTCCCGTCCAGCCCGGAGAAGGCGTGGCTGACGTTCGTCGGCGCCTCAGTCACCACCCCACGCGGCATCTTCTGCGTTACGCCGATCTCCGGGCACAAGCTGACCGACGACACCGGCGCGACGTACACGCCAAACGAGGCGTCGTCGAAGATGCCCAGCGAGTCGTTCATCGCTGAAGAGTCTTTCACGGTGTCCTTCGAGGTACCCGCCACCATCAAGGGTGCCACGCTGATCGTTGCGCCCACCCAGATGCGCTGTCAGGTCAGCACCGGCAACTGGGTCAACCGTCCCTCCAGCGGCGAGGCCAAGATCGCGGTCACCATCCCGGAAAAGTGACCCGCTGACCGGCCGTGTGAATGTTTACGCCGTTTACACTGGCCAAGGCGACGTGAAGCGCAGTATGGCGTTGCTCTGGCGCAAGCGCGACGCTGCCGGGTCGCGGGTCAGCCCAGCCCCAAACAGGGTCTGGGCGTGAACGAGATCGTCGCTGCGGCGATCTTCGTTGGCCGACACCCGTGCTACACGCACGTGCCAAGAAAGAGCGAACTGATCCAGTGTGTCGCGCTGAAATTTCGAGTTCAGCTTTATCTCGTTGTTCTACCAGTGCCGAGGATGCTTGGGGGCCGTTCGCGCCGATCGTGCCGCTGCTGATCGAACTGGACAAGCGCACCGGGTTCCTGGCCTGCGTCACCCACGCCGGTGGCGAGCGGTCCCGCAGCCCGGAGCTGAAGCGCAACCTGATCGCGGTGCTGATCAGCCACTCCACCAACCTCGGGCTCACGCGGATGGCCGGCGCGCGCGGGATCTCCTACGACATCTTGTCGTGTACCGCGGAGTGGTACGTGCGGGAGGAGACGCTGCGCACGGTGAACCTGGCGATCATCGGCTACCACGGCACGCTGCCGCTGGCCGCGGGGTTCGGCTCCGACACGCTGTCCTCATCGGACGGTCAGCGATTTCCGGTGCGCGGCAAGACCTTGACCGGCTGACAGGAGCAAGGCCTCCGCTAGTTGTTGCGGGTCAAGCCCGGACGCGAGCCGCCTTTCGCGGCCGTGCACGGCGGTGCTCACTGGTCGACGTGCGGGTTGCCCGGCGATCTTGACGGGAACGGGGGCGGCGTTCCCGGTGCGAGTCGCCGCGGGATGACGTCCGGGTCACCGCACGGTCGAAGTGCGCGCGCTCGCCGACGACCTCTAAACCGAACGTGGCGCCAGGATACCAGCTCTGGCTTATATAAGTGTAGGCTGGTATGATCTGTGTTCGTGCACGCGTTCGACATCCTCGGCGAGCCGGTGCGCCGGCGCGTTCTGGAGCTGCTCGCCGACGGTGAGCAGACCTCTGGCGCGATCACGGATGTGATCCGGGCAGAGTTCGGGCTCTCCCAGCCGGGTGTCTCGCAGCATCTGCGTGTGCTGCGTGACAGCGGGTTCCTGTCGGTGCGGGCTGAGGGCGCTCGTCGGTTCTACGCCGTCGATCCCGCGCCGCTGAGCGAGGTTGACGTGTGGTTGGACCGGTTTCGCCGATTGTGGGAACAACGCCTCGACGCCCTGGAAACCGAGCTGGTCCGGGGCAGGCGTGCAGCTCGGACTCCGGCTGGCAGGGAGCCCACCCGACCGGCCGCGTCCGGCACCGATGCGGACAAGACCGATCCATCAGCAAAGGGACCATGACATGAAAGACGTACTGGACGAACTGGCCGCCGCGCGCCGAGCGATGGGCAAGGGCAGCGTGCCCGCCGGTGACGCGTACACCATCGAGGTGCGGCGTCGGTACGACGCGCAGATCGAGGACGTCTGGCACGCCATCACCAACCCCGAGCGGCTGCATCGCTGGTTGAAACCGGTCACCGGGGATCTGCGGCTTGGCGGGAAGTTCGAGTTGGACGGCGGTGAGCACGGCGAGATCCTCCGGTGCGAGCCGCCGCGTCTGCTCAAAGTGTCCTGGCTCTACGGGCCGGACGCCGACGCCTGGCCCGGCACGAGCGAGGTGGAAGTGCGCCTGGCCCCGGGCCCGACCGGCGACACCGAGTTCGAACTGATCCACGCGGCGGTCGTCGAGGAGCCCCTCTTCCCGACCTACGGCCCCGGTGCCGGCGGCGTCGGCTGGGACCTGCATCTCCTCTCCCTGGCCCAGCTGTTGGCCGGTGGCCAGACCGCCGACCACGAGGAGATCCAGAAGTCGCCTGAAGGGCGCGAGTTCATCCGGCGCAGTGCCGCGGCCTGGGGCGAGGCACACCTGGCCGCCGGTGGCGAACCGGAGCACGTCGCGGCCGCGGTCGAGGCCACCACCACGTTCTACGCACCCGACCCGACCTGACATCCCCGCTGCGGTGGGCTGACCGGCATCCCTGGGGCCCGCACCGCCGATGAGAGTTGGCAATCGCGAGACGGGTGTCAGACCCCTCCGTCGAAGAGCAGGACGAGCAGCGCACAGCATGTTGTAGCTACACCCAGAAGGAATGCGCGTCATGAAGTACACCAACTCGATCGAGATCGCCCTGCCGCGGGAGCGGGTGGCCCAGCTGCTCGCCGACCCGGCACACCTACCGAAGTGGCTGCGGGGCCTGGTGCTGCACGAGCCGGTGAATGGAATACACGGGCAGCTCGGTACCAAGTCGCGGGTCGTGATGCAGTCGGGGAAGCGGAAGATCGAGTGCACCGAAACGGTCACGCGCCGGGATCCGGCAGACCTGCGCGAGATCCACAAAGGGACCGTTGTTCACTTCGATCGGGAGATCGTCGGCGCGGGCATGTGGAGCGTCGTGCGCGATCGGCTGACCGAATCCAATCCGGAGACGACGCTCTGGGAGAGCGAGAGTGAATACCGGTTCAGCGGCCTGCTGATGCGACTGGTGGGGCTGCTCATGCCCGGCGCTTTCCACAAGCAGTCGCAGCAGCACATGCAGGATTTCAAGGCGTTCGCCGAACAGGGGGAGGATGTCCGCGAAGGGAAGAACTGATCTGCCTCAATCAGCAACGAGAATCTCCGACGGCGATCGGCCGCTGCTGGGAGCACCCGGTCACGGGATCTTGGGGCGTGATCATCATCGGACACTTGCATTCCCACGTTCGGGTTCCTGGTGAGCGACCCCATCCGGGGGGGGAATGCCTGATTGTTCATCCGCTGAGGCGGTTCTGACGTCATTGCTCGCGATGCGCGTATGTCCCGTGTCGACCTGTTGGTCGCTGGTGGACTGGGGCGGGAGGCAAGGCGCGCGCCCACGCTCCGGACTACTTTGCTCGCCCGGTGGACGGGTCCGCGCAGGTGCTCGACGTCCGTGCCGACCGGATCAACCGCGTGACCAGGTCGCGTTCGTCGCCCACACTGAAGCATGCGAGGCGTTGGGCTGGCGCTACGAGATCGCCGGAGTCCCGCCGTTGTCCGTGCTGGAAGCCGGAATTCCGGTTCCCGTCCGGATGCTCCGCGAATCCGGCGGCACACGGGCGAGAAGTCCCGCAGGCGTATCTGCCGGCCCGCGAATGCTAGTCCTGTCCCAGTTTGACCAGCGCTTCACGGTGTGCGCGATCGAGCGCCTCGTCGGCCGGGATGTCGATGTCGGGAACGACGCCGACGAGTTCCCAGTTGGTGCCGGACACGGGGTTGATCGCACGGGCGGTCGGAATGGTCGCCTCCAGGTGCGGGTGGACGGTGAAGCCATGGCGCGGGTGGGCGCCGCCGCCGGTCGTCTCACCGACGATGGTGGCGCGACCCAACTGCTGGAGGTCGTAGCTCAGCTCTTCGGCGCCAGAGAACGTCGTGCCGCTGGTGAGCACGTACACCGGCTTGGCACCGCCGAACCGCGTCCCCGGCACGTGCGGCAGGCTCCAGAACTGGTGGTACGACTCGTCCTCGCGGGTGTAGAGCGTGTTGAGGTGCGTCGGCTCGTCCAGCAGGTAGCTACAAACCAGCGCAACGGTGTGCGGGTCGCCGCCGCGGCTGCGCCGCAGGTCGATGATCAGCGCCCGTGCGTGGGAGACGAGCGTGAAAGCCGCCGCGATCGACTCCGCGACCATCTCGACCGGAAACAACAGCGGCGCCAGTTCCAGGTGCGCGACGCCGCCGTCGAGTCGGCGCAGCAGCGGCACGCCGCCCATGCTCTCGTCGAACTCCTTGGCGTAGTGCTGACGGGACGCCGCGTCGTCGCCCTCGGGCACCTCGTTGTCGTGGTGCTTGAGCCGCAGGTGCCGGTCGCCGTTGACGGACTGGAGGTCCGCGGTGACGAGTCGAGCCAGCTCCTCTGGCGTCGTAGCCGTGGCGTAGTGGTCGACGCGTGCAGCGAGGTGGGCGTCGAGCTTGGCGGCGACGTCGGGAAAGACGTAGTGCTCGACCAGCAGCGCGCGGGTCCTGGTGATGATCGAAGGGATGTCCATGCCGGGGAGTAAAACAACGGTCTTGCGAAAGCCAAGAGAGTTAGACACTTTCGGTGTGGACGACTGGCTGAAGATCGGCAGCCCCGAGCAGTTCAAGGCGCTCTCGCACCCGCTGCGCCAGCGGATCCTGTTCGCGCTGGGCCGCGAACCCGCGACAACCAGCCAGTTGGCCGTATCCCTAGGCGAGCGGAAGGGCAACATCGGGCATCACCTGAAGGTGCTGCACGAGGCCGGGCTCGTCCGCGTCGTCGAGACCCGGCAGGTCCGCGGCGGGACGGAGCAGTACTACCAGCGCACCGCCCGCCGCATGTCCTACACCAGCTCGCCACCCGAACACACCCAGGCGATGTTCGGCGGCGTGGCCGAGGAGATCGGCCACGCCGCCGAAGAACCGCTCGTGGTGCTGCGCCACCTCCGGCTCACCCCGAAAGTGGCCGCCCGGATGGCCCAGGCCCTGCAGAAGATCGTGGACGAGGCCGAGGACGCCGGTGAGGGCGAGGCCGTCCACGGCGTCCTCGTCGCCCTCTATCAGCAGGTGGTCACACCGTGACGGCGGACGACCGTTCCTGCCACACGAGCAACCATGGAGCCGCTACATAACACCACCGCGACAACGCTCGAGGAACCAAAGCCGACCCAAACCCACCGAATGTGCCAACTAGGTCCGGACACCGCAACCCGCAGCCGTCCGGATCCAGCTTGGGGACCGCAGGTGTCCCTTCCGCGTGAACCTTCTGGATTCGGACCCAAGTTGCGGGGCGGTTGCGGAGTTCGGGCTCGGAGCACCTGGGTGGCTTGAACCTCGTCAAACGTCGACGTGAACCCGTAGCGGGTGTCGAACGCGTATCCACCGCACACGACGCAGGGTGGGAGCGACATGGTGCGGAACTTAGTGGAGTCTTGCCTCCTTTGGGTACCGCTTCTCGGCGATGACCACGGCACTGATGAAGCTCGCCGCGGATATCGAGGCCCACGCGCCCTACTGAATGCAAGCCAGTGCACTCACCCAGCCCGAGCAAGACCTCGACCCTCCAGCGAATCCGCAAAGTTAACCCGACAAATCAGCCGCGCTGTGTTCGCACCTACATTGCGGACCGCAGGTCAGCGGCCTACGCATCCGCAAAGTTCACGCGCAGCGGCAGCAGGACGGAGCCTTGTTCTCTGCCAACTTCAGCCGGACAGGACATCGAGGTCGGTCTTCCCGGGACTACGCCGGGTTGTGCCACATTAACCACACCGGCGGGCCACCTTTGAGGTCGAGCCGTTCGGCGACGCGGAAGCCGTGTCGCTCATAGAAGAGAACGTGGCGTTTCTTGAACGAAGCCATGCCGCGGCACCTAGCGTCCACGACCCCGGGATCGCTCAGGCCCACGGCACCGCCGACTTCGGCCTGACCCAGGCTCTGACAGGCGCCCCCTGCCTGGTTCGCCGTTGGGACGCCGCCCGGGACCAGGAGAATCGCGCGATACTCACCGGCGCGATAGACGCGCGACGCCTCGGCCTGCGCGGGCGGCTCACAGCTGAGCCGCTCAGAGATGCGGCGCGCGCCTACCTGCGCGAACCCCGGCCCGACGACGACTGGTTCGAGCCCGCGTCGACCGACTTGACAGAGATCCGTGATCACGAGGCAGCGACGGCACCTCTACTCACCATCACCAGTCCGTATCGGCGACACGTGCACGGATACGCAGTAGCCGACTATCTGCTTCAACACGAGATCCGAGCCCGCCGCGCCGAGGCTGTTCCCGCATACGCCTGGCAGGCCCTTGCCGAACACGTAAACACAGCTGACGATCTCGTCCAGCTGGCAGACAGCGCCCAAGACCCGCACTCGATGTCGCCGTACAGGACGGCGCCCGCAGTGCCGTGCCGCCGGGGTGAACAGGCTGTCACGAGCCCTGATCCGGTGGCCTTGTCGTTGATGGTAGCGACGTTTCGTCTGTCGCGGCTGGCGATGCGGCGTGTTGGTGAGGTTTTAAGTGCCAGGCGCATTATCGGATGACCGAGGCGGTCCAGGTCGCGACAGCGGCGTGGTAGTCCGGGGCGTCAGGCGCGAAGTTGAGTGCGTGCCCGTAGCTGCGCAGCACGTACGTCTTCAGCTTGGCTTCCGGTGCGTAGTAGGGGGATTCGGCGCGCAGCAGGGTTTGCGGGGTGCTGCAGTCAGGTGCGAGCAGGCCGCAGAAGGCCGGGTCGTTGCCCATGACGAGCATGACCGGAACCTTGATTTTCCTGGAGTATGGCAGGAGCGCACCCAGTAGCACGGTGTCGACCACTTCACCGGCGGCGAAGACGTCCTTGGTCTGCTCGTCGGTCTCGCCGACGCCGGGTACCCGGACGCCGGGGCTGTGGAAGTCGGAGAACCGGGTGCCCGCGCGGGTGGTGAGGTATCCGGGATCGTAGCCATGGGAGCGGAATTTCGGGTCGAGACTGGCTGGGATCAGTGAGGTCAGGATCGGTACCGCGCCCAGGACGTTGATGCCGTGGGTGAGGCCGGTGATCAGTACGCCGTCGACATCCTGGTAGGTGCCGGCCTCGATGATCGCGATGGCCGAGCCGACCGAGTGCCCACCGAGGATGATCTTGTCGAACGTCGGTGCGCCGCTGCGGCCCGCTCGCAGCGCTTGGATCACCTGGTGGACCACGCCTGCCTGCGTGAACGAGGTCAACGCGAGACTGGCGGGACGGCTGCTGCGGCCGGTACCCAACCGGTCGAGGGTCAGCGTGGCGTACCCGGCTTTGTTCATCGCCAGCCGGTAGGACCGGATCTCCGGTGTGTAGGGGAAGTCCCAGTAGGCGCTGTTGTAGGACGCGCCGGGCACGAGGACCTGGATGGTGGTGGCGTGGGCCGGGCGGCAGAGTTTGCCGTAGAGCTGCTCGGTGTTCCCGGCCAGGGTCACCGGTAGCCGCAGCTCGTGGCACGACACCGCTGCCTGGGCCGGTGTCACGGGGACACCGATCGTGGCCGCGACCAGCGCACTGGTCAGCGAAGCGAGGAAACGGCGTGATCGCACTGCGATTACCTCCACAACGGGCAACGGGTCGGTTTAGCGGGCCACCACGGTCATCGGCAGCTGGCTCGGATAGGCCGCGCCGGTCACTTTGACGCGGACTGTCTTGTCGGGCACGGGAACCATGCGCCATCGTGCGCCGATGGCCGTGGCGGCGACCGCGATCTCGGCGAGCGCGAAATGGTTGCCGATGCATTTCCGGCCGCCGTCGCCGAACGGGATGTACGCGCCCGGCGGGGGCGGCGCGGCGTGGGCAGGGTTCCAGCGGTCCGGGTCGAATCGGTCCGGATCGGGGAAATAGCGGGGATCGTGGTGCAACGCGTGCGGGCTGATGGTCACCTCGGTCAGCGGCGGGATCGTCAGATCGCCGAGTCGTACGTCGGTGTTCGTGCGGCGCATCAGCAGCCAGATCGGGTACATCCGTAGGATCTCTCGCGCGATGTGGTTGGTGTACACCAGTTGCGGCAGGTCCGCATGCGTGACCGGGCGCCCGTCGAGGGCGTCGATCTCCTCGTGCCAGCGTCGCTCGACCTCGGGATGCCGGGCCAGTTGATGAAACATCCAGGACAACGCCAGCGCGGTGGTCTCGATACCGCCGGTCAGCAACGTCACGACTTCGTCGTACACCTGCTGGTCGGTCATGCCCTCACCGGTGTCCGCGTCCTCCGCTGTCAGCAGCATCGACAGCACGTCCCCGCGGTCTGCCCGCTGCGCCCGGCCTTCGGCGATCACGTCCAGCACAATCCGCCGTAATCGGCTGATGGCGTCGTCGAACGCCCGGTTGGCCGGGATCGGTAACCGGGCGACGAAACCCGGCGACAACGCGCGGACCATCCCGTACTTGATCACGACCGGTAGCGACCGCTGTGCCTCGGCGATCGCCGCACCACCGAGCTGGGTGGCGAACAAGGTCTGTCCGACGATCGTCACGGCCATCTCCTGCATCGCGTCGTCGAATGCGATCACCTGCCCTGGTTGCCACGATTCGGCCGTTGCCTGGGCTACCTGCGACATCACCGCGGTGTATCGGGCGATGCGTGTGACGTGGAACGCCGGCTGCACCAGCCTGCGCTGGCTGTCGTGGAAGCTCCCGTTGGACATCGCGATCCCGTTGCCGAAGTACGGCCGGAACCGGTCGAACATGATGCCCTTGTCGAACTTTCTCCCATCCGTGACAAGAACTTGATGCACCAGGTCAGCGCGGGTGACGACGTGGGTCGGCAGCGGGCCGAGGTACACCTTCACCACATCGCCCAGGCCCGCCAGTGACGAGGTGAACCTGAACTGTCTCCGCAGCAACGACGGGGTGTGGCCGAGCACGGGCCAGCGACCAGGCGCGATCGGCAATGCCTCCAGTGTGCCGGTGGAATTCACGGATTTCCGCCCCTCGCAGACAACGAGACGACGACTTACCGTAGAGGCCTTCGACTATCCGGGCGAGTACCCGATCGGGTAATCCCGCCTGGGGGGTGCCACGATTAATCTGGATCGTCGCGGTGCGGACGCGGAGGAGTTGGATATGAGCGACACACCGGCCAGGAACTGGGTGCCCGACGAGGTGGACACCTCGGTGCCGAGCATGGCGCGGGCGTATGACTTCCTGCTCGGCGGCGCCCACAATTTCGACGTGGACCGGATCGTGGCCGAGCAGGCGGAGAAGCTGATGCCCGGTGCCGCCAAGATCGCCCGGCTCAACCGGGCCTTCCTCGGCCGGGCGGTGCGGTTTCTGCTCGACCAGGGCGTCCGGCAGTTCCTCGATATCGGCTCCGGCATTCCCACCGTCGGCAACGTGCACGACGTGGCCCACCAGATCGCCCCCGAAGCGCGCGTGCTGTACGTGGACAAGGACCCGATCGCGGTGGCGCACAGTGAATTGATGCTGACCGCCATCGACAACGCGGAAGTCCTCCGGGCCGACATGCGCGACCCGGACAGTATTCTGGGCAGCTCACAAGCCCGTCGGCTGCTCAACTTCGACGAACCGATCGCCCTGCTGATGGTGATGATGCTGCACTGGCTGCCCGACTCAGACGACCCCTGGGCGTTGATCGCCCACTACCGCGACGCGCTACCCGACGGCAGTTACCTCGCGCTGTCGCACGTCACCGCGGACCAACGCCAGGACCAGATCGCCGACGCGACCGACATGATCCGCGAGTCCCGCAGCACCGACCAGCTTACGCCCCGCACGCACGACCAGATCGTCCGCCTATTCGACGGATTCACTATCGTTGATCCGGGTGTCGTCGGCTGTGGTCTGTGGCACCCGCAAGGACCCGGTGACATCTCCGACAACCCGGAGATCAACGCACACGTTTACGCTGGCGTAGCAGAAAAGAAGCCTGCCTCTGCCTAACGGGCAGTCAGCCTCGCTGACCCACGCCCAGCGGCTTCACCTGCTGCGTGACATCCTCACCAACAGCGACGCTGGAACGCCCGCACCCCACTACAGGCCACGTTCAGGAGTACTGGGCTTGACCGGCGTGCTCGTCGACCAGGCAGTGCGCACACTGGGAGCGAGAACTGTTTCGCTGGTGATGTCGTAGCTGTCAGTCGGGGCGATGATCTGTTCAGCTGTTATAGGGGATCGCGAAAATGTGGCTCATGTTGGCGTTGTGCTGTGAGGCAGATCCGCGTGAGTCGGTCAGGCCTTCCGCTGCGCCTTGTACCGCGCCGTCCATCCCGTCTACCCACCGCACCATGACATAGGCAGTGAACCGCGGGTCACAGTCAGCACGGATGGCGAAGTTGGGCAAGTGCAGCGGTACGTGATGTGGTGCACCGCATAGGACATCTCGCGGATTTCCCCGGTAGCCCGGTTCGTCTGGCAGACCTCGTCGCCCTTCCACTGGGTGACATACAGCGTGAAGGTGGCCGTCGACGCGGCCAGGCCGGATGTGTCGCAGTGCTTGTCCTTCTGCGGATAGCAGGCAGCGCCCCTCATGCCAGTTGCCAGCGGCAGCCCGCAACCAGCACTGGTGCGCATTCCTACCCCGAACACCGCATCCGCGCCATCGCCCTGCGCGCACGGAGTCCTCCGATCACCGCCGACGCTGATCGGCGACGACGACCCCGACATGTAGCGCTACCACCAGGACCATGCCAATGCCGGCCCCGACCACCCACCAGACTTGATCATCAAGGGCCAGGGAGGGCAGCTGTCCGTTCGGGTCGTAGGCCACACGCAGTCGGATGCCGCCGTACTGGTCGGTGGTGTCAGTTCCTCGCTGGGACGCCATCTGGTTGCCCAGCCAATCGGTGCGACCGTCGTCGCAGGCCAAGCGGCGGTAGTTGTAGGTCTCCTCACCGCCAGGGCTGAGTCGGTGCCAGGTGCGGGCCTCAACCACGGTGCACATGTGCCGTGGGGCAGCCGAGCTGAGCGTCATCACGTACGCAGCCGCGATCGTAGCCACGAAGACGATGCCGCTGACGCACAACTGGGCACCTGGCCCTTGATTCTGGACGTGAAAGTGGCGGTGGATGTGCCATCCCACCATCAGCATCAGTGCGACGCAGACCAGGCCAAGCAGGAGGTAAAGCGGGTGGACACGTAGCGCCAGATAGGCGACGCCAACGAACGCCGCAACCACCAGCGGCGCCGCGCACAACGCGACCAGCAACCGCAGACCGAACGCCACGCCCCCCACACTAACCGGCAACTTCCCGCGCCGGCCTCGGATCGGAATGCCGCCTGGAGATCAACCCGGATGGTCGAGTCGGTGCTGTGATAAGGGAAACCACGATCGCCACCGTCGCCACCAGCACCCCAACAGACGCGCGGCCAGCGCGGCGACCCGGTCGAACGCCCCGTGTCGAGGATGGCACAACTGGGCAACCGGCACACCAGTCAAACGCTCCCTGATCGCCTACGACCACTAAGGATCTAGGAATCAGTCATCTAGTCATCCACCCCTCGCACACCACGCCGCTCGCGATCTTCACCTTCCGGGCCGCACGGCCGGCGCCCCACGACCGCAAAAACATCGCTCTCCACAAGCAAACCGTGGCCGACACGTACGCCGACGTGCGGTGGCGGGCGCCGGAACTCGTGGCGGCGTACCTCGACCACCCAGCCCCGTTCTTCGACCCCCTGACGACCGTCCGGATGCCCTCGTGGTCCCGCGGACGGGTCGTACTGCTCGGGGACGCGGCGGCGGCCACAGCCCTGCCGGGCGACGGGTCCAGCATGGCGATGGCAGGAGCGTATACCCCTCGCGGAAGAACTCGCCTCCCACCACGGCGATCACGCCCGCGCCTTCGCCACCTACGAGTCGCGGCTCCGCCGCGAAGTGCGACCGCGGCAGCGACGCGTCGGCCTGCTCTCCAGACTCATGATGCCCAGCACCCGACCAGGCCTCGTGGTACGCAACACGGTGGGCCGCGCGGTCGGTCGCACGAACCGGATCACCTCTCGCGAAACCGCAAACGGAAAGACCGTGTAGCAGCTGGAACCCATGACGGATGACGGCGGCGCATCGCAAGTGGTCGAGCGGCGCTACAACGTGCCGATGCACGTCGGCGGTCGACCGCGCGGTGCCGGGCGCGGCGAGGATGGCTGTCATCCATCGCGGGGCGGTGCGCCGTCCCAGAGAGTGTCCGGTGCCGATGTCGTCGTAGAACTTTGTTCCGGCACGCGTGCCTCCCCGGTTGATCGGGTTGCCTGGAGGGTACGACCGTCAGGCTTGAGGGGGGATCGGGTAGGGCGCGTTCGGGGTGGGTGGCTTCGAGGTAGATCACAGCTGGTCGGTGTCGCCGTTGGGAACGGCGCTTACCAGACCGGTCTGGTAAGCGATGACAACGAGTTGCGCGCGGTCGCGTGCGTCCAGCTTGGTCATGGCGCGCTGCACGTGGGCGCGGACGGTGAAGGGGCTGAGGTACATCCGATCGGCGATCTCCAGATTGGACAGACCGGTCGCGACGAGAGCGACCATCTCGCGTTCGCGCGGGGTGAGCGCGGCGAGTCGTTCTGGATGGCGCGGTGGCGTGTCGACCGGCGTGGCAAGGAAACGGGCCACCAGAGAGCGGGTTGCCGCCGGGGACAGAAGGGTGTCACCGTTGGCGATCGTGCGCACAGCGTCGAGCAGGTCTTGCGCCTCGATCCCCTTGCCGATGAAGCCGCTGGCTCCTGCGCGCAAGGCTTGCGCGATGTACTCGTCGGTCTCGTACGTAGTGAGGATCAGTACGCGGGTGGCCCGCAGATCCGGGTCGGCGCAAATCTCCACGGTGGCGGCGAGGCCGTCCGTGCCCGGCATCCGAATGTCCGTGATCACCACGTCCGGGCGCAACCTGCGGGTCAGGGCCACCGCCTCCCTGCCGTCGCCCGCCTCGCCGACCACAGCGATGTCGTCGGCGCTGTCGAGGAGAGTGCGGAAAGCGCCGCGTAGCAACGCCTGATCGTCGGCGAGGAGAACCCGGAGCGGCGCAGTGGCATCCCTGGCGTCTTCGCCGGTGTTCGGTCCGTCGCCTGGTGCGTCGTGGATCATCGCCCCTCGCCATCGGTCGCTTCGTCGGTTCTCCGCGCTGTGTTCTCGGCGGCGGGAAGAGGAAGGTGTGCGGAGACAAGGAAACCCCCTTGTGGGCGCACGCCCGCGGTGAGAGTTCCGCCGACCGCGGTGGCTCGTTCACGCATTCCGATCAGACCGTACCCGGCCGGGCGCTCCTGAGGCTTACGGGAACCCCGGCCGTCGTCGGTGACCGTGATGGTCACGTGGTCGCGGTTCCAGGCGAGGCGCACCTCGGCGCTACCGGTGGCGGCGTGTTTGGTCACGTTGGTCAAGGCCTCTTGGATGACGCGGTAGGCGGTGAGTTCCGTGGCCGGCGGTAGCGGTCTGGCGGTGCCGTCCTCGTGCATCGACACCGCCAGGCCCGCGAGGCGGAAAGTCTCCAGCAGCGTGGGGATCTGCGACAGCCCAGGTGCCGGATCGGTGAGTGCGGAGGTGTCGTCGGGCTGGCGCAGCAGGCCGACCGTGGCCCGCAGCTCGTCGAGGGCGTGGCGGGTGGTCCTGACCAGTGCGCCCAGGCTCGTGCGGGTCTGCTCCGGGCGGGTGTCGAAGAGGTGGGCGGCGACGGTGGCCTGCGCGTTGGCCAGGGTGATCTGGTGGGCCACCAGGTCGTGCAACTCGCGGGCGATGCGGAGCCGTTCCCCGGCCACCCTCCGGCGTGCCTCCTCGTCCCGGCTTTCCTCGGCTTGGCGTGCCCGCTCCTCCACGATCGCCAGGTAGGCCCGCCGGTGCCGCGTCGAGCGACCGATCACGGCGGCCACGAGCGGCGACGCGGCCACGCTCGCCAGCCTGCTGGTGTCCGCCCACGAGAAGTCGGCTTCGAAGAAGGGGAGTACGGCGATCAGCAGCACCGCCGATGGGAGCAGGACCGCGAGTGCCACTCGCCGTTCGGCGCGTATGGCGAGCGAGTAGGCGCTGATGACGACCGGGGCCACCATGAGCGGGGTCGACAGCAGACCCATCGGCGCGACAAGCACGCCGCACACGGTCGTTGCGATCACGGTGGCCACGGGCGCGCGGTGTCGCGCCAGAAGCAACCCGGACGACACCGCGGCGAGGAAGTAGGCCGACACTGGCGGCGGCGTCACTGTGTCGTCGACCTGCAGCGCACCGCCGAGTAGGCAGAGCACGAACGCCACCGCGACGACCGTGCCCTCCCGCCACCACGACTCGACCGGCGGCGCGAGCGACCTGCCCCTGTTCGTCATCGATGCCCAGCCCGCAACACACGTTCAGCGTAGGGGACGGCCGCCCCGCACGCGTGTAGTGCGTCCGCACCAGAAATGGGCCGGGCTGGTCCGTGTGCACCAGGCGAAGACGGTCCCGGCAAACGATGTCTGGCACCACGGTGCACGACAGGGTTGGTGGCGGAATCGTCCGGCACCGGCCGGACGGCGAAGCGGCAGGAAGAAACGTTGATGAACACCGGAGACATCACCGATGCGATTCGGCTGACGGCCGTCCGCAAACTCTACGGAAGGCGCGACAACCAGGTGGTGGCGCTGGACGAAGTGACGACGCGGTTCGGCCGAGGGACGTTCACGGCGATCATGGGGCCATCGGGTTCCGGCAAGAGCACCCTGCTGCAGTGCGCGGCCGGGCTCGATCAGCCGACGTCCGGCTCGGTTCTGCTCGACGAGCACGAGCTCAGCGAGATGAACGAGACCGAGTTGACGAAGCTGCGGCGAGACCGGATCGGCTTCGTCTTCCAGGCTTTCAACCTGCTGCCAGTCCTGACCGTGCGGCAGAACGTGACGTTGCCGCTGCGGCTGGCCGGTCGCACACCGGACCGAAGCCGGGTTGCTCAGATCCTCGACCAGGTCGGCCTTGCCCAGCGGAGCAACCACCGTCCGGCGGAGCTGTCCGGCGGGCAGCAGCAGCGGGTCGCCATCGCCAGGGCGTTGATCAGCGACCCCGCTGTCATCTTCGCCGACGAGCCGACCGGCGCCCTGGACACCAGGACCGCGCGGGACATCCTCACGCTGCTGCGGCATTCGTCGCGGACGGCCGGTCAGACGATCGTGATGGTGACCCACGACCCGGTCGCGGCCTCGTACGCCGATCGCGTCCTGTTCCTCGCCGACGGGCGGCTGGCCGGTGAACTGCACTCGCCGACCGCCGAATCCGTGGCCGACCGGATGACCCACCTGGGCGCCTTCGCCAACGAAGGTCCCCGTCCGCAGCAGGCGACGACCCGAGGAGGACAGCGCTGATGCTGCAACTCGCACTGCGCACCCTGCGGTTCCGCGCGGGCATGTTCGTGGCGGCCTTTCTCGCCATGTTCTTCGCGGCGGCCATCATGATGGCGTGCGGCGGCCTGATCGAGACCGGCATCCGCACGGCTGTTCCGCCGCAGCAGCTGGCCTCGGCCGATGTCGTCGTCACCGGCGACCAGGAGTACCACGACTCCGGCGGCGACCCCGACGAACCTCCGATCCTGCCCGAGCGGGTCCACATCGACGCGGGACTGGCGGACACGATCGCGGCGCTGCCTGGCGTACAGAAGACCGAGAGCTTCGTCTTCGAGGGGACCCCGCCGCCGGGTTCGGTCGACGCGATCGGTGTGGTGGCCAAGCCGGGAGCGGACGTCAGCGAGCTCCAGGAGCGAATCGACGCCAAGCTGAGCAGCGCAGCCGTCACCCTGGTCGGTGACGAGCGGGGGCAGGCCGAACTGCGCGAGGCCAAGGCGAGCGGCGTCACTGTGATGGCCCTGGCCGGCGTCTTCACCGCCTTCGCGATCCTGGTGTCCATCTTCGGGGTGGCCTCCATGCTCGCCCTGTCGATCGCCCAGCGCCAGCGGGATCTGGCGTTGCTGCGGGCCGTGGGAGCGACACCTCGTCACCTGCGCAGGCTGATCTCCCGTGAGACGCTGCTGCTGTCCCTGTTCGCCACCGCGCTGGCCTACTTTCCGGGCCGGTGGCTTGGCGAGTTCGTGTTCGCCCGGCTGGCCAAGCGGGGGATCGCCGCGGACGGCCTGGCCTTCCGGCAAGGCTGGATCCCCACTGTGGCCGCCATGGCGGTGGCGATCCTCGCGGCTCTGGCCGGTGCGCTGGGCGCCGGTAGAAGGGCGTCGCGTGTCAAGCCGACCCAGGCGCTCGCGGAGGTCTCTGTCGAGGGCAGGCTGATCGGCCGCGGGCGCGCGCTGCTGGCGGTGTTTTCCCTGGGCGGTGGAATCGCCATGACCATCGTGACCATCGCCGTGATGAGTGGACCACTCACACCGGCCACCGCCGCGCCCGCTGTGATCCTGCTCGCCATCGGGTTCGCCGTGCTCGCACCCGTGCTGACGAAGGTCACGACCTTCATCGTGCAGTGGCCCGTGCGCGCGCTGGGTGGGGTGACCGGCCAGCTTGCCGTGCTCAACGCTCGTGGCCGTGGCGGCCGGATGGCGGCCGTGCTGGGCCCGGTAATCCTGCTGACCGCGGTGTCGACCGGCATGCTGTACCTGCAGACGACCAATGACGAGGCCGATCGGCAGGACTTCGCAGGCAACCTGGTCGCCGACGTCGTGGTGACCACTCAGGACCGTTTCGACCCGGGCCTGGTGGCACAGATCAACGACTTGCCGCACGTCGCCGGTGCCTCGGAGTACGTCAACAGCGTCGGCTTCATCGAGAAGCCGGATGACAGCTCGCCGACGAACGAGGGCTGGACCCTCCAGGGCGTCACCGCGGGCGGCGCCGACGCCACCACACCGGTCCAGGTCACCGCGGGCCAACTCGCCGACCTGCGCGGTGACACGATCGCGATCGGGAACCAGCACGCCGAGAAGCTGGGCGTGGACGTCGGCGGCACGATCACGCTGCGAATGGGAGACAACACCACCCTCGACGTGCGGGTGGCGGCACTGTTCTCTGCCCCGGACGGTTACGACACCCTGTTGCTTCCCGCCGACACCCTGGCCGCTCACACCACCGAGGGACACGCGACGCGAATCCTGGTCAAAGCCGACGAGAACACCGACCCCGGCCAGTTGGTGGCGGACCTGACCACGGTGACCTCCGCCGAGAGCGGTCTGACAGTGACCGGCCGCGACGTCCTGCTCAGGGAGTTCGACGACCAGAAGACGACCGCCAACTTCGCGATCTACCTCATGGTGGTCATGATCGCGGGGTACGCGGCGATCACGGTGATCAACACGCTGGCGTCGAGCATGACGGCGAGGCGGCGGGAGTTCGGGCTGCAACGGCTCGCGGGCTCGACTCGTGGTCAGGTGCTGCGGATGGCCGGCTTGGAGGGGCGATCCTGGCCGTCGGCGGCATCGCGCTGGGTACTGTTGCCGTGCTCGGGATCCTGGTGCCGGTCAGCCTCAAGCGCCTCGGCTCGGTGCTGCCCGCCGGGTCCCCGTGGATCTACGTGTCGACGGTCGCGCTGACCGTTCTGGTGACGCTCGGAGCCACGCTCCTGCCCGCGTGGCGGGCGACGCGTGGCCGACCGGCCGAGGCGGCGCTCGCCATCGAATAACTTCGGCGCCCGGCAACCCTTCCCTCTACCGCGCCCCGATTCCGGTATGCCACAGCCGATCCCGGGGTCGGAGACGACGACCTCGACGGCCCGTCGCGGTAACGCTGGACCGCCGCTTCGCACCTGCTCACTTCGGGCTCGTCGGACAGGCGGCGGCGCCACGCCTGTGGCCGATTCCTCATTCACCTTGCCATCACAGAAAGGTTAGGACGCTCATGACCACAACCCTGGCTGCCCCGGTGCGAATCGGGAGGGCCGCAGTCGGGGCTCTCGGCCTGCTGGCGGTCGCCAGCGGTGCCCTGGAGTCGGTGGTGCAGCCGACGATCCCGCTCCTGCAAAGCGAACTGGACATGGGGCCCGCCGGAGGGGCGCTGCTCAGCATCCTGCTCCCGATCACCGGCGCGCTCGTCACACCGTTGGCGGGCAGGTTCGGCGACCGCTACGGCGGAAAACGAATCCTGATCCGGCTGATGATCGTGGTGTGCGTCGGCGGCATGGTGTCCGCATTGGCACCGGGCCTGCCCGTGCTGGTGGTCGGCCAGGTACTACAGGGCGCGATGGTGGGCGCCCTGCCCCTGTCTTTCATCATCGTGCGCAAACACCTTCCCGCGGGAGAGTCGAAGGTGGCCATCGGGGTGGTCAGCGGACTGTTCGTCGGCGGCGGGATGCTGGGCACGCTGCTGGCCGGGCCGGTGGCGGAACAGTTGTCCCGGCACTGGATGTTCGCGCTCCCGACGATCGCCGTCATCGTGGCCACCCTTCTCGTGAACTGGCTGGTGCCCAAGGATTCAGCGGACCGGTCGGACGACGCCGGGGTCGACTGGCCCGGCCTGGCCCTGCTGAGCGGGGTGTTGATCACGCTCATACTCGTGATCAACCTTGCCCCCGACCTCGCTTCGCAGCCGCTCGTGCTTTGCGGCCTCGTCGTGCTGCTGGCCGCCCTCGTGGCCGGCTGGATCGCCGTCGAGCGTCGTGCGGCCTCACCGATGATCGATCTGCGCATGCTCGCTCGGCCCATGATGTGGAAGTCGACTGTGCTGACGTTCATGATCTGCGTCGGTACCTCGATGTCGATCTTCCTCGTCACGCAGCTGTGGAACGCGTCCGGTGACGGGTACGGCTTCAGGGCCGGCGCCACCGAGATCGGCGTCTTCCTGCTGCCCGGCACCGTGGTCGCGACGCTGGCGGGGCCGATGGGCGGGAACTGGGAGCGGCGTTCCGGCTCCCGTGCCGTGGCCACCGCCGGGGTCGTCATGATGGCCGTCGCCTTGATCGCCATGGCGCTCGTGCACTCCGAGGCGTGGCATCTCGTCGTCGGCAAGGCAGTGGTCGCGCTGGCCAACGGCCTGGTCGTCACCGCGATGACGACCAGCATCGCCACCTCCGCCGCTCCGAACGAGACCGGCGTCGCCACCAGCCTGATCCTGGTGACCCGCGTGCTCGGAATGGCCTCGGGCGGGATGCTCGGCGGCGTGCTCCTCGCCGCCGGGACCCCGTCCGGATCGAATGTCGCGGCCGAATCGTCCTACATCACCGGATTCGTCATCGCCGGCGTCGTCACGGCGCTGGCCCTGCTCGTCACCCGCACCATGCACAAGGGAGTCAAGGCATGACCCGCACCGCTCACCTGATGGATGCCCGTACCACGCCGAAGGGCAGAGTCCTGATCTCCGGGGCCAGCATCGCCGGTCCCACGCTCGCGTACTGGCTGACCCGTCACGGATACGCGGTCACGGTGGTGGAGAGGGCGGGCGCGGTTCGTAGCGGTGGTTATCCCATCGACGTGCGCGGCACCGCGCTGGAGGTCGTCAGGAGGATGGGGATCCTGCCGCGACTGCGGGACGCGCACATCGACCTGCGCCGGCTGACCTTTCTCGACGGGCACGGCAGTGAGGTGGCCTCGGTCCACCCGCACGCGGTCACCGGCGGCGTCGAAGGACGGGACCTGGAGGTACGGCGCGGGGACCTGACCGACGCGCTCTACGCGGCGGTCCGCGACGACGTGGAGTTCCTGTTCAACGACTCCATCGATACCCTCGACCAGTCCGGCGACGGGGTCGACGTCATTTTCCGCGAGGGCGGCCGGCGCACGTTCGACCTGGTTTTCGGCGCGGACGGAATGCACTCGCGTACCCGGGAACTCGTGTTCGGCCCCGAAGCGCAGTTCCACCGATACCTTGGTTATTGCTTCGCCGTTTTCCCCATGCACAACACTTTCGGGCTCTCCCGCGAGACCGTCATGTGGAACACGCCGGGCCGGGCCGCGGCGCTCTACGCCGCGGGAGATGACGACGAGGTGCACGCCTTCCTGAACTTCGCCCAGCCGGAACCGCCGTTCGACGCGTTCGGGAACCCGGCTGCCCAATGGGATCTCGTCGCCTCGGTCTTCGCCGACGCGGGCTGGGAGGTCCCCGGAATGCTGGCCGCCATGCACGAGGCGGACGACGTGTTCTTCGACGGCGTCAGCCAGATCCGCATGCCCCGCTGGCACAGCGGCAGGGTCGCGCTAACGGGCGACGCCGCGTACGCGCCCTCGTTCCTTACCGGACAGGGCTCCAGCCTCGCGCTCGTCGGCGCGTACATGCTCGCCAGTTCCTTGGCCGACCGGGACCACACCGCCGGGCTCGCCGCCTATGAAGACGGCACGCGTGAGTTCGTGGCCGTGAACCAGGGGCTGGTCGGCGAGGGCGGCGCCATGCTCTTCCCGACCACCGCCCAGGCTTTGGAACAGCGCAACGACAGGCTGCGCAAGCTCAACGCCATGCCCTCCGCCGAGCCGCGACCGGCCCATTCGGCCCTCACTCTGCCCGAATCCATGCCCATGAGGTGATTACTGCCGGACACATGATCGACAGTCTTCCAAACGACAAGCCATCGACTCCACCAACCCGAGTCCGCTCACCCCCGCCGACAAGGTCCGAGCCATCGGTGCGGCGGTCGGTCGGGACATCGGCTTCGTGGAATTGACCGACGAGCAGGCACGCCAGTTGTGGCGTGCGGAGGGGTGGCCGGAGGAGGGCATCGATTTCATGCTCACCATGTGGGCCACGGTTCCTCCAATGGTGGGCATCGTGACCCCGGTGGTCAAAGAAGTCACTGGCCGGTCGCCACGAACCTTCGCCGAGCGGGCCACCCAACACGCCCGACAGTTCGCCTGAAAGCCCGACCGGGGCGTGAGTGCCCACGCGACCAAGCCGCCACCAACGCATACGCAACGCAGGTTCAAGGAAAGGCGCTGCTGTGCAACACCATGACCAACACCTGAGCACACAAAACCCTGATTGACAGGCAATGGTCCAGCGAGGTTCCAGTGCGTCAGCCGTCTTGGGGATGCAACCCGGGTCCGTGATCAGGATCCGCCACGGGCGCGATCGGCGTCGGGCTGAGAGACGCTTCGTCCTCGCCTTCTTCCAGCAGGGTGGCCGCTGCGCCGACCACCTGGGGGTCCGGTTCACCGACCGCGTCACGATCTTTGCCCTCGTAGTCGACGCGGGCCAGCACGCTGCGCATCGCCTCTACCCGGGCGCGCTTCTTGTCGTTGCTCTTCACGACCGTCCATGGCGCGGACTCGGTGTCCGTTTCGCGGAACATCGCCACTTTCGCCTGGGTGTACGCATCCCAAAGATCGAGTGACTCGATGTCGTTGGCGCTGAGTTTCCACTGGCGCACCGGATCTACCTGGCGGATGAGAAACCTCGTCCGCTGTTCCGACCGGGACACCGAGAACCACAGCTTGACCAGGAGCACACCGTCGTCGACCAACATCCGCTCAAACGTCGGCGCTTGCCGCATGAAACGCTGGTACTGCTGCTCGGTGCAGTACTCCATCACCCGCTCCACCCCAGCGCGGTTGTACCAGGACCGGTCGAACAAGACGATCTCACCCGCGGTCGGCAAGTAGTTGACGTAGCGCTGGAAGTACCACTCCCCCCGTTCCCGCTCCGTCGGCTTGCCTAACGCGACAACCCGGGCGCCGCGAGGGTTGAGGTGCTCGGTGAACCGCTTGATCGTGCCGCCCTTGCCCGCCGCGTCCCTGCCCTCGAACAGGATCACCATCCGCCCACCGGTGTCCTTGATCCAGTACTGCAGCTTCAACAGTTCGATCTGCAACAGACGCTTCGTCCGGTCGTACTCCTCCCGCGACATCCTCGTCGTGTACGGGTAGTTCTCTCGCCACGTGTCGACCACAGAGCCGTCCGCGCGCCGCAGCACGGGATCGTCCCCTTCGGGGTAGTCGACAACCAATCCCGCCCCGACCAGTTCGGGGAACCTGCTGACGAGTTCAGGCGACTGATCAAGCACCAACACCGCATACCCGGCATCGTCGCACCACAAACCGCGCACCGAACAACGAGCCGAGTCGGATCGCCGCACCCAACGGATCACTGGCTCGGCTCAACGCCTGCGATCTGCTGTCGCCAGAACACTTGTCGCCTGTGTTCGGCGTGGACTCCAATGCACCTCCGTCTGGCGAGGGCGGGTCCTGCGGAGCAACGTGGAGCTGCTTTCACCGGTGATGGCCAAAGACAACTTTCCATTGATCACTCGATGTGTCATCGACGTTTCACCGACGCGTGTTTGTTGTGCCCTGCTTCTCGCGGAGGAACGAACGCCTTTAACGGCATGTTCCACCTCGGCGAACCGTCGATGAGTTTCCGGCCAGGAGCCACTGCCGTCCCGGGCGGCCGTCGGCGATGTGTCGAGCCGGGCACCGTTCACTTCGAGACCGGCCGGTCGCCTGCCAGACTCGGATCATGGGAAAGAAGCCGTGGTGGCGGTTGACGGAGTAGTACAAGCGAGCCTGGTTGAGTTGACCTGTGCTTGGAAGCGGCCCCGTCGGCTTCTGGTTGAACCGACGAGGCCTTGGTGCGATCAGGCGTCCTGGACCCGTCTGATCGCACCTACGTGGAGGCATTTCCACCGAAGATCATGTGAAACATCGTCCCTCCTTCCGGCGGGCCGTCCGGTCGCGCACCAGTCAGCCTGATCGACATCCGCACCCGCACGGCCTCAACCGAACCGTCGCGACATCGTCCGCCGACTATCCTTTTAGGACACAGCTCGGGAATCTCAACAGGCACTCGGTGCCTAAGGCACTCACGTGCATAGCGGTTCCCCTGCGGCTACGCGCGTGCCGTCGATAACGATGGCGCCGGTCGCGCAGAGCCGGTCTGAGGGTTCGTTGCGCACGATCAGGGTCGTGAAGGCGCCTTTCACGTCCGGCTCGATAGCGTTCTGACGGGTGCTCCCGTTGGGGTCGGACCGGCGGTAGAGAGAGACCTCGATGTGGTTGCCAGCGCGCGCTCGTCTGAGCGGGTGATCCGTGCCCAGAAGGCGCGGCATTTGGCCGAGAACACGATCTCCAGAAGAAACTGAGGATTCTTGTTCGTGCTCGTCGCGATCTCCGCATCAACATGCACGCGGCGAAGCGCAGCGCCGCGGGCACCGTGTCACGAGCCAGATCAGCTGAGAAGTCCGCCAGGGCAGCCCTCGACCAAGCTCGTGAGGCACAAGTGGCTTCCAGCCGTGCGCGTGACGCCTCGGAAGTGCGGGCGCTGGAATGTGACCGCAGACGGCAGTCGGCGCTTACCGGCGATATCCGGCACCACTGCGGCGAGAACCTGTGGCGGTTGGCATGCCGGTAGGAGTCAGGCAGTGACGATCCGGAGGGTTCAGTCCGGAGCCGGCAGGTGGGTGATGATGAGCTCGCGTGCCGTTTCGATGTGCGCGATGGTCAGTTCCCGGGCCTTCGCCCCGTCGCGCCTTTCGATGGCCGTGGTGATGTACTCGTGCTCGTTGGCGTGCTGTGTGAGCGATCTCGGGTCGCCCCGCAGTGCCCGCCAGGAGACCTTGCGCGGCAGCTTGCGGTACAACGCGTCGGCGGCCTCGTGCAGCTGTTTGTTGCCCGCCGCGTCGAAGACCATCCGGTGGAAGGTGCTGTACGACTGCTGCCACGACGCGCCGACAGCCTCGGGGTCCGCGCCGTCCCGGATCAGCTGCACGGCCCGGCGGAAGCCGGCTACCTGCTCCCAGAGCCGCTGGAGCTGCGCCTCGGTAATCCTGCTCGCCGCGAGGCAGGCAGCGTGTCCCTCCAGTAGCGCGCGTACCTCGAACAGCTCCATGATCTCCTGGAGCGACGGGTAGCGAACCCGGAACCCACGGTTGGGCACACGTTCCAGGATCCCCATCGCCTCGAGCCTGCTCAGCGCCAGGCTCGCCGGTGTCCGGCTCACGGCGTAGTCCTTCGCCACCTTCGCCTGGCGCATCCAGGTACCGAGCGGGAACTCGCCATTCGCGATCCGATCGGCCAGGGACATCGTCAGGTCCTCGACGATCTGCACGCTCCGCCGTGCGCGATCGGTGTCCGGCACTATCGCCCTCCCATTTGCCGCCACTCGAGTATCAGCCGCGACTGGACTCCCCCACGGCGTCGCCAAGTCGACCACACGACCATATTTCATGCAACATATACTTAATTGCATGCAATCCTGAGAGGAGTTGTTCCTATGGCCATCCTGATCAGCGGAGCCAGCGTCGCGGGCCTGACCGCGGCGCAGCGGTTCAGCGCACGGGGCGCCGAGGTCACCGTGGTGGAACGGGCGCCGGAGCTGCGCCGCAGCGGAGCACCGATCGACGTGCGGGGCACGGCCCTCGACGTGGCGGCCGGCATGGGCATCCGGGACACGCTCGCCGCGCACGAGACCGGCGCCGCCCAGAGGAGCGCATTCACGCACATCGTGGACGAGAACGGCGAGAAGGTCGGCGCACTGCCCACCGAGCTCCCCCAGGACAGCCCGGACGACCTGGAGATCTTCCGCAGCGACCTCATCGACATCCTGCACGGGTCGATCGGCCCGGACGTGACCTTCGTGTACGGAGACTCCATCCAGGAGGTGACCGACACCGGCGACGCGGTAGAGGTCGGATTCACCAGCGGACGCGCCGGCCGCTACGAACTACTGGTGGGAGCGGACGGGATCCACTCCAACACCCGGCGGCTCGTCTTCGGGCCGGAGGAGCGCTACCGACGGCACCTCGGGGTGTACTACGGCATTCTCTCCCTCCCGGCCGAACTCGGCGCCGACGGGGAGGCCTACTTCTACGGCGTGCCCGGCCGGTCGGTCCTGATCAGCGACTACGCGGACCGGACGATGGGTGGCTTCACCTTCCTGTCTCCGGAAATCGCGTACGACTACCACGACGTCGACCAACAACGGCAGCTCGTGCTCGACACCTACTCCTCCGTGCGGGGCTGGAAAACCGCCGAGGTCCTGGACGTGCTCAAGCGGTCCGAGGACTTCTACCTCGACTCGGCCAGCCAGGTGCACATGGACCGGTGGTCGCGGGGGAGGGTGGTGCTGCTCGGCGACGCGGCATTCGCGCCGTCGTTCTTCTCCGGCCAGGGGACGCCGCTGGCCATGATCGGCGCCGACATCCTGGCCGATGAGTGGGCCACCTGCGACGGAGACCTCGGCCAGGCGTTCGGCCGCTACGAGCAAGCGATGCGACCGCAGGTGCACCGCGCCCAGGAAGGCGTTCCCGAGGCGCGGGACCGGATCATCCCGGCAACCTGGGAAGCGATCGAAGCCCGCAACCACCGGTGGCCCCCGGTACGGTGATTCCGGTCAGGCACCGACCAGCGGTTCAAAGTCGGGCGATGCCCCCACACCCCACCATGCCAAACCGCGCGGCCGACCGCCGTCCGTATCCGGTGCCGGTCACGATGGCATCCAACGCACTGCCATGCCGAGTTCAGTGCGTTCCGGGTGGTCCCTTTGTCTGTCTCTGTGGCCAGCTCTATCGCCAGCCCGTAGATGGCCTGGATCGTGGACGCACCTGGGATGGTTTCGCTCGCCCGGTGACCGGGCGCGGGAGGCCGGCGCCCACCGGTCGTCATGTTCGTGTGTCGAACTGGGCGCGAGCCTCGAAGACACGATCCATATGTGTCTCTGCCCAGGCCTTGATCGCGACCATCAGGGGGAACAGATCGTGGCCGAGCGGGGTGAGTGCGTAGTCGACGCGAGCCGGCACCGACGCGGTCACCGTGTGGGTGAGTAGACCATCGCGTTCCAGCGTGCGCAGCGTCTGAGTGAGCATCTTCTGGCTGAGGCCGGCGATGCGGCGGGCGAGTTCGCTATGGCGCCGCGGACCGTCGGCGAGCGCCGCGATCACCAGCGCCGCCCACTTGTCGGTGAGCGTGCTCAGTAACTCCCGAGTCGGGCAGCTCGCCAGAAACGCGTCATAGTCGCGTTTGGCCTGCTCTCGTCGTTGTGCAGCGGTCGTCGTTGCCACGTTTACCACCTTTGCCAGTGCCTTGGGCACTTCAAGGTACCTACTTTCTCGCAGTGCCCACAGGTACCTACGGTCATCGACACCACGACATTGAGTGAAAGGCACGCAGATGCGCGCAGTGAGCTACACAGAGTTCGGAGGACCGGAGGTCCTGCACGTGGCGGCGGACCTGCCGGTACCCGAGCCGGGGCCGGGACAGGTGCGAGTGCGGGTCGCCGCCTCCGTCGTCCACCCCGTTGACCTCATGGTTCGTGCCGGCCGGTTCCCGGCACCGCTGCCGGCAGGGCTGCCGTACGTGCCCGGCTGGGACGTGGCAGGCAGGGTCGACGCGGTGGGTCCGTCCGTCGGAGATCTCACCCTCGATGACGATGTCATCGGCTTCTCGCCCTGGGTGCGCACCACGGTCGGAGCCCACGCGGAGTACGTGGTCCTGGAGGCCGCGTGGCTGACCGCCGCACCCACCGGGATCCCCGCCACCGAGGCCGCGACCTTGCCGACCAACGGCCTCGCCGCCGCCCAAGCCCTCGACCTGCTCGCGCTCCCGACGGGCTCATCCGTACTCGTCACCGGCGCGGCAGGGCAGGTCGGCGGCTTCACCCTTGCACTGGCCCGGGTCGCCGGCCTGCACGCCACCGGAATCGCGGGAGCCGACGACCGCGAGTTCGTCGAGTCGCAAGGCGCGGCGTTCGTGCCGCGCTCGGACGATCCACCCGCGCTGGCGCCGGGCAGCTTCGACGCGGTGGTCGACCTGGCACTGATCGGCCCATCACTGATGGAACTGGTCAGAGATGGTGGCGGGTATGTAGCCGCCTCACCCCCGCTGCGCCCGGAGCCGGTCAGAGAGATCCGGACCTTGGCACTGGACGTGCTGCCGGACGGCTCCCGGCTGAGTGACCTGGTGCAATTGGTGGAAAGCGGCGACATTCCGCTGCGCGTCGCCGCGGTGTACTCCTTCGCCGACGCGCCAGCGGCCCACGACCAACTGGCCCAAGGCGGCGTGCGGGGCGCCGTAGTGATCGTTCCCTAATCTGCCGCACTGGGCCATCGCTCCACCCGGACTCTGCTGCCACGGTAAGGGCGCGCGTCGAGCGTCTCCAGACAGCGATCGCGACGCCGGCCGGTCATCCTCATCTGCCGCGATGAGCGCGTGAGCCGTGGCCTTGAAACGCTTCGACTGCTGCTGGAGAAGGTCGCGAGGAGCACCTATGGCCAACTCCGGTGCTTGACTGGCCAACCCGGGCGCTCAGTCTCAGCCCTCCAGGTACCTGTGATCGCCTCGTGCCGCGTACCAATCCGATCGTCCAGCCCGGCCGACCGCGTACCCAGTCAGACCGCGTCAGGCAAGGTCAGAGACATGGCATGCACACCAAGTCCGCAACGATGACAGTCATCCTCCTCGCTGGCCCTCCGGCGTCCGGCCACAACACTGTCGCTGAGCTCGTCTGCGCCCAACGCGCTCGATCAGCCCCGGTCGACTGTGACGACAACCACCGAGCACGACTTCCACGACGCGGTACGCGCGGCACTTCGTCTGGTCGGCGACGGGACGCGTCGGTGCTGGTGTGCAATACAACGGCTACCGAACAACTCGCCCGCCGCCTCGCGATGCGCAACTCGGCAGCCGCGTTGACACACCGCTGCTGGCACACGTACCCAGCTTCCACCTCGGCACTCGGATCGCATCCACAATCGACTCCAACCTCCCCGCCGCCGACGGCTTTCTTGGGTTTCCCAGCTGATGCGGCGGCGACCGGCTCGATCAACTGATCCCAGCGTGGTGTCCTGACCGCGTCCGGTCCCCACGCCGATGGTGTCCCAATCGTGGCAGTACCGGGCTGGACGGCTACATAGAAATCTGGTGCGTTGGGGCTGTGGACCGGCGATGATCAAGACATGGGCATGGTCGTGTGGGTCGTGGAAGACCTCAACGAAGCCCTGAACGAGGCTACGGTGACTGGACTTCGCCTGAGGCCGGACGGAAGCGTCGCGATATTGCTTCACGTGCTTGCGCTGCCCGAGCACAGTCCAGTCGACCCGGACACCCGCAGGGCCTTGATCCTGTCCGGGGCGTCAGCGGTCCGAGTCCTGTTGCGCCGCGAGCGACCAGCCGAAAGTCCTCGGTACGGGCCCGCGATCCCACTGCGTGACTTCGATGCGGTCGAGGAGTTCTTTGCCTCGATCGCTGTGTCGGGGTCGATGTACGGCTGGGAGTTTCTCGACAGCCCCAACCTGACAAAGGACTGGCCCTCGATGATCAGTTTGGACCACCCCCAGGAGCTGACTGCGGCAGCGCACTCGCTGTACTGGTTCAACGAGTGCGGCCTTCCCGCGTCCGACGGCTACCTGTCGCACTGCATCGAAGGTGTTGTCGACTTCACGGATCTGGCAGTCGAACGCTTCGACGGCAGCCCGAGTTCACTGGCCTGGGAAGGTTTCATGATCACCGCGAACCCGCGCTGCAAAGCTGGCCGTTGAAGGCGACAAGCACTACCGCGACCGCCAGGTCAGCGGCGGAGCGACACGCGGGACCAGTCCCCGCGTACAGCTCTACCGTGGGTCCACGATGCATCGTCCAATTACAGGACGGAGAAAGATGCGTTCAGTTGCCAAGGTTTGTATCGCCTCGTTAGCCACTCGACTCGGTTTCCTTGGCTGCCACAGGGCTCACTAGATCTGCCTGGACGCCGGGGCGTTAATCAACCCAGTTCTGGCTACATGTATCAAAACTATAGCAGCCTATGCGGGGTCGAACGGCACGCAATCTCACCGGTTGATGAAACGACAGTCTACCGTCGTGACACAAATAGAAAGTCTATGAGGTAAAAATGAACTGGACAAGGCGCGTTTTCCTGCGTTTCGCAGTCGCACTAGTCGTCATAGGATCGTCTCTTTCATGGGGAGCTGGAACGGCGTTGGCCGACAGCGTTCAAACTTTCCGGAACCGTGAGACTAATCTTTGCCTTGATGACAGCAACGAGCACGGACTCCGAACATTCCACTGCAACGGGTTGAACTACCAGAAATGGAATGTTCACCGTTGGAATGATGGCACTCTCCAGCTCCGAAATATTCACACAGGCGGCTGCTTGGGCGCGTACAAGCATCCGAACGGAACCTGGGTTCCCGAAGTTGGCACCTGCAGGGCATCGCAGGCGTACAGTTGGTATTCTCGTCGAGTTTCTGGCGGAATCAGACTTTATAGTGAGGTGATTGACACTCGATGCCTGTGGGGTGACGGACACTATGTCGCCGGAGGTCGAGCGGTACATTTGAATGGCTGCATCGGTGGATACGAGCCTTACGCCACAATCTGGTTTTAATTGCAAGCAGCACGCGAACGTCTTCGCGACTGCTGCCCGAGCGACTCGCGGAGGATAGGAGGTTCACACCTCCCTGAGAAGATCGAGTACCAACTCGGCCGAACTGAGAACCACCCAAGTTGCGCCACCCCCACGATGCGACAGCTAGCCGGTCGACCGTCGCTTATCCGGGTGACCACCTCCCACCGCAGGTGGTCACCCGAATAAGCCGCTCGATTTTCCGGTACGGTGCGAATGCTGCCTAATACGGCAGCCGCAGTCTGGGATGTTTGATGCGTTGTCTCTGGTAGCGGCTGTGGCGGGCTCGGGTTTGATGTCGTCGTCGCCAGTCTGACCAAACCTCACTCGGTGCGGCCGTCGTCCTCGGCGCCCGCCGCACCGACCGGGTGGACCGGCTGGTTGCCGAGATCGAAGCCGCTGGCGGCGAGGCGGCCGCCACGCGTGGACCTCACCAGACCCGACGACCTCCAGTCGCTCGTGAACGTCGCCGTCGAGCGCTTCGGCCGTCTGGACGTCTTGGTAGGCAACGCCGGGATCAGCAGGATCAGTCCCGTTGCCGACCTGGACGTCGAGGGCTGGTCGGCGATGGTCGACGTGAATGTCAAGGGGATCCTGCACGGGATCGCCGCGGCCCTGCCCGTGTTCCGCCGTCAGGGCAGTGGTCACCTCGTCACCGTCGTCTCGACCTCCGGCCTGAAGATCGTCCTTGCCCAGGCGGTGCACGCCGGGACGAAGAACGCGGTACGCACCCCCTGGAAGGCCTGCGGCAGGAAAGCACCGACGGGTCCTGCGGACGACGTCGATCTCCCCGGGGCTACGTCCGCACCGAGCGCATCGACAACGCCGTCGACGATCCGGCCGTGCGCGAGCAGGCCAGGCAGAACATGGCCGAGCTCGGTATCGACCCCCGGCGGTGGCCGCAACGCTCATCGGCATGTGGGGAAGTTCGGTCTGCTGCTGGCGGAGCCGCTTCTTGTCCAAATCCAGACGGGCTGGTCCCGTATCGATGGTTCAGCGTGGTGCACGAAGAATGGTCTGATGTTCTCGTTGCGGTGGCGCCGCGTGCCGGCGCGTATGGCCACAGCCCGTGGGTTGATCACCGACCCATCAGGCCGATGGTTGATCGTTCGGCCGATCGGTCGCCGGCACTGGCAGCTTCCAGGCGGCCGGATCGAGCACGGCGAGTCGCCCAGCACCGCATGCCGCCGCGAGCTGCACGAGGAGCTGGGCGTCGATCTCGAGCCCGGCCCGTTGCGCGCGGTGACATGGCGACCAGCCCGGCGCCGCTCCGCCCGGTTCGGGTTCATTTTCGACATGGGTCAGCACGAGGAGCTCTCGATCCGGCTGCAGGCCACCGAACTCACCGCGTGGCGCTGGGCCGCCCCCGAGGATGCCTTGCCGCTGCTGAAACCGGACGTGGCCACGGCACTCACGACCACGCGCCTCGCAACAGCCGTCTACCTGGAGTTCTGACCCGACTGGTGACAACCGCTCATGGCAGAAGAGGATATTCGCGGCAGTAGGAGGCTGACGCGCACGCACCGCTATCGAGAACGTTCTATAACGACGCCGAACTGCACGGTGGTCCCACGACCCTGGCAACTGGCGGATCCCCGTGCTACCGCGCCGCGCCGTTCAACGCGCCGTGCTGGCGGTCGAGGTGCGATCAACCTCGCGGCATGACTAGTAGGGCTTTGTTAGGTCTTGTTGAGCTGGGGTTTGTGTTGCGCGGATGCGGTCTGGACAGGTCGTCTGCAGGTGTGACAGGCGCCTGTCCAGACCGCGAGTAAGGCTTGGAGTTTGCGCAGGACCGCGTAGAGCGTCAGGCCTGCTGGTGGGCTTGCAGACGTAGGCGCGGACGCCGCCGTAGTCCGCCGTCGACATCGCGCGTTCTTCGACCTGCTGGAGGCGTTGACACCGACTCGTGCACGAGCCACTCCATGCTTTGCTGAGCCGGTGGGACTTACTCAGGGTTCCTCGCGTAGTGCGGCCAGCACGGCGAGGACGCGGCGGTGGTCGTTGGGGGTGTCATGCAGTCCGAGTTTGGTGAAGATGTTGGCGATGTGGCTTTCCACGGTTCTCAGGTTGACCACGAGTCGTTCGGCGATGGCTGCGTTGGATCGGCCCTCGGCCATGACGGTGAGCACGTCGCGTTCCCGTTCGGTGAGCGACAGCACCGGGTTGCGCTGGGCGTGGGTGCGCATGAGGTGCCGCATCACGTGGGGGTCGAGGATGGTGCCGCCGGCGGCAATGGTGCGCAGTGCGCCGAGCAGGGTGGGTACGTCGATGACCCGGTCTTTGAGCAGGTAGCCGAACCGTTCTGCGTGCTGTGTCAGCAGTTGGGACGCGAAGTGGGTCTCGATAGCTTGAGACAGCAGGAGGACACCGAGTCCGGGGTGGCGGTCCTTGAGCTCGATCGCCGCGGCGGCGCCTTCGTGGGTGTAGGTGGGCGGCATTCGGATGTCGACCATGGCGACGTCGGGTTGGTGCTCGTCGACCGCCTCGGCGAGCGTGGTCGCGTCGCCGGTCAGCGCGCACACCGTCACCCCGGCTTCGGTGAGGAGCCGGGCCAGGCCCTCGCGCAGGAGGGCGGAATCCTCGGCGATGACTACTCGCATGGCAGCACCGCCCGCACAGTCGTGCCGGACGGCTCGCTGTTGGTCACCGCGAGCGAACCGCCGAGCGCGGCCACCCGGTCGTGGAGGCCTTGCAGGCCGCGGCCGCCTGGGTCGGCGCCGCCGGGACCGGTGTCGGAGACGGTCACGGTCAGCTGGGCGGCGGTGTGGGCGACGTCGATGCGGATGCTGCCGGCGGCGGCGTGTTTGACCGCGTTGGCGACTGCCTCGGCGATGACGAACCAGGCCGCGCCCTCCGCGGCGGGGTCGACTCGGTGGTCCGGCACGTCATAGGTGATCGGCACGGGGATGCGGTCGGCGAGGTCCGCGACCGCGGCGAGGAGGCCGCCGCCGGCGAGCGCGGCTGGTTGCAGTCCGGCGGCCAGGTCGCGTAGCTCCTGCACGGTGCGGCCAAGGTGTGTGATGGCGCGGTCGACTTCGTCGCGGAGCACCTCGCCGCCGCCGCTCAGCCGAGCCGACCGCAGCAGCAACGCGATCGCGAGCAGGCTTTGCTGGGCGCCGTCGTGCAGGTCTCGCTCGATGCGCCGCCGCTCGTCGACGTGCGCGGTGGCGAGCCGGGCCCGGGACTGGGTGACCTCCTCGACTTGGCGGGCGAGCTCAGCTCGCAGGGTGACGTTGTCGATCTCCGCGGCGGCGCTGGCGGCCACGGCCAGCACCACCCCGCGGTCCACGCGGAGCGGGTCGAACTCCACTTTCGCGCCGCGCACGTCCACCACGTGCTCGCCGGGAGCGACGGCATGGCCGGCCGCGGTCACCCAGGTGCCGGCCACGGCGGCACGGCCGGCCGGGTATAGGACGCGGGTGGTCGGGTCGCCCAACGCTGTCGCGAGCAGCGCGTCGAGGTCCGTCGGTCCGGCGGCCAGTCCTCGCCGCACGGTCTCGACCGCGTCGAACCGGGTGCGGTTGAGCCGCCGGCCGACGGCGCGGCGGATCCACACGTACGACTGCCGCGCCACCACGACCCCGGCCAGCGTGGCGATGATCGTCGGCAGCTGCGCGGTCGCGCCCAGGGGCGTCGTTTGGCTGATCACCACGACGACGAGACCGAAGGCCACGATGACCGCGCCGGCGGCAAGCGCGTAGGCCACTGAGTCGGTGACCACCCGCTCCACGTCGTACAGCCGGTACTTCAGTACCGACAACGCGGCGCCCGTCGCCAACGCCAGGAACGCGACGGTGAGCGGCCAGCCGGCGAGGTGGTTGAACCCCAGGTAGGAGAGCACGAACGCCGCGACGACAGCTGGGATCAACGCGACGATGCCCGCGACCAGCCACAGCAGCTGCCGGCGGTCTTGGTCCCGCACGCGCCGCCACGCACGTAACAACAGGAACACCGAGGCGAGCAGGCACACCCCGAGGGCCAGCACGACAGCGTAGGACGCGCTGTTGACCAGCCCGGCCAGCCTCGAGATCGCCCACGGCCGCCGAAACTCGTCGAACGGCGGCTCAAGCGGGACCGTGCGCAGCAGCATCAGCACTTGGGCGGCGACCCCGAGCACGACGGTGATCAGCGGGAGCCACCGCGGGCGAGCTGAGGCGGGCGGGGTGAGCTGCACCGCGAGCACGGCGAAGACCAGCCACCACAGCCAACTCGATTCGGCGAACGTGGCGAGCACGGCGTCGCCGCCACGCAGCGCCCGCTCCTCGGCGAAGGCGGCCCAGGCCATCGCCGTACCCAGCCCGAGGAACGCCCACCCGCCCGGTTGCCAAAACACCACACCGGTCAGCACGACGCCCACGAGCCAGCACCCGATCATCGCCACGACATACGGCACCGTGGCGGGCCCGACACGGTCGAGCGGCCTCAGCACGAGCAAGGCAGGCAGGACCGGCCAGGTCAACACCCTCGCCAACACCCGCGCGGTCTGGCTCACCCGCTCATGATGACAGCAATCAGGGCCAGTGAACTCAGGGACAGCCCTGATCCCAAGAGCAGTGTCCGCACGGTCGTGTACCGCACCGAAAGATCCGACACTCAACGGCATCCCTCCTGGAACACATGCGACATCGAGGAGCGCAGGCAGTTGAAAATGCCACCAAGATTCAAGCTACTATCAACCACTCGGATCGTCGTAAACATCGCGGTACTCGTGCTGACGGCCGTCGCGTTCGCCACGCCCGCGGCCGCATCGGCATCATCCACGCCGCGTGACCTGTCGACGGTCGTCGCGGACCAGGCGCGTGGCAATACGGACGCTGCCTGCCACCCCAATGTATATATCTATTCACGCGACAACAATCGGTACGTTTCAGCGGAAATATTCTACGACGGCGACGATTACGGGATGTTGCGTGCGCGAGCAGATGCGGTTGGCCCGTGGGAGCGATTCACGGTGTGCTTCCAAGACTGGTACTGGACCATCCAGTCCCAAGCCAACGACCTTTTCGTGTCGGCCGAACTGGGCTACAGCGATGAAGACCACGCGATGCTGCGTGCACGGGCGGGCGTGATTGGCCCATGGGAGCGGTTCACCATCAACGTCAATGGGTGTGGTTCCGGATGCACGACTATCGTGTCGCAGGCCAATGACCGAATCGTTTCGGCTGAGATGTTCTACGACGACGAAGATTACGGGATGCTGCGCGCGCGGGCGACTGCGGTCGGCCCGTGGGAGCGGTTCTTTGTCTCACTGTAGGTAAGCCGCCTGCATCATGGCAGCGGAACCCGATCGCTGCCATGGTGCAGCGCGCGATCAACGCGGTTGTCGTGATCCGCAAGAGCGGCGTCGTTCGCGACATCACCGTCGGCGACTGTTCCGAGCTGACCAAAGCGTTGCAGGAGCATCACTTCCGGGGCGGCGCGGGCGGGCCCCTGTTCTACGCGATGCTGAAGAAGTCGGGCGTGCTCCCGGCCCCGGCTCCCGAGCGGTTGCAAGTGCTCCGACTGGACGGCCGCGGCAGCATCGAGCAGGTCGTCGACGCCTACGGCATCCAGTGCTGGCCTGTCAGTGACCCTCTGGTCGAATACCTCACCGAACGGGCCCTGAGCTTGATCACACTTCGCTGCGCTCGGTCGTCCGCAATCTCTTTCGCCTGTTCTGGTGCGACTTGGAGGTCACCACCCTGGTATCGACTCGTTGCGGCTGACGTCCGACGTCGCGCAGGCATGAAATGAACGGCTAGCCCATATTCGGAGTCCGGCGTAGGTGGCGGGCTGGTTGGCGGGTGTCCGGGCAACATGGCGGGACGCGGCTTCGTAACCGGCATGGTGGTCATGGGCGGTGGGGAGTGCTGCACGGAGCGGAACCCCACCACCAGGCGCGATGTCAGCTTCGCGATCACGAGGCTTGGCTCCGGGTCACTCCGGCGACAGGAACACGACGATGTCGGTTTCCTTGCCCGGCCGGGGCTCGGGTTCACGCCATCCGATCCGGCGGTAGAAGGCGAGCGTGTCGTGGGCTTGATGCCAGGTCAGCAGCCAGGCGCGAGCGTCGGGTGCGGTCGCGGTGAGATTCGACAACAGTCGCCGTCCGAGTCCGGTCCCGCGGGCGCGGGGACGCACCCCCAGTTCGTCGATCTCGAACGCTCCGACCAGCAGTTCACCGACCTGATCGATGCCGAGCCGCTCGGTGACCTTGGAGTAGGCGCGATCGGTCCGAAATGGAGCCAAGGTGGTCCAGCCGGTAACGAAGCCGTCTACCTCGCCGGTGTCGGAAAAGCCCAGGATGGCGCGGAAGCCGGGACGCTGGGCATCTGCCTCCAGGCGCTCCCGAAACGCCGACCGGGTTTCGTCCGGGTCCTGGTGTTCCCACGGTGGAGCGGTGAAGACATCGACGTAGGCGTCGACGAGCTTGTCCGCGACGGTGATGACATCGGAGCCGAAGTACCTCATGGTGACTGACGATATCGACGCAACCTGACTGATTCCCGCGCGCCAGCGCTCCCGCGATCTGGGAGTTGGTGATCTTCCACAAGGTAGTCGCTGCCTGCTGGCACTGACGATCACTCACGCCACCGAGGGGTTGCAGTCGTCGATCACCGATTCGTGGGTCGCACTGTCCACGATCTTCGCCTATGTCGTCTGCCGCGGATGGCAGTCATGGCAGGTCACACGGTCGTACTAAGTTTGGCTCAGGGTGACGCCGCGACAATCAGCGCTCAGGCCAGGGGCAGTTCCGCCATGGCGTCTGTCAACTGCTCAGCAGTGTCCCCGGCGGCCCATACGTGCCCGTCCGGGCGCATCAGCACGGCGGCCGTGGGCCAGGGCAGGCCGGTCTCGTACAGCCGGAGGTCCGCGCTCGTGGCCAGGTCCTTCAACGCCGGGCTGGCTTCCTGGGCCAGTAGCACCGGGCGGCCCTCGTGCAACAGGTGCAGCTGCTCGAGGGTGGCCGGGAGGCGCTGGCCCGCCAGGGGATGGGCGCCCGGATAGCGCACGTCCAGCGCGGTCACCGTGTTGGCCAGGGCGGTCGCCACGTCGGGATGGGTGCGCAGCAGGTCCGCCATGAACCGACGCAGGGACCGGCCCTCCTCGGTGGTGGCGGTGATCAGGGCGGTCTGGGCCTTGGTTTGTTCGCCCAGGGCCACACCGACGGGGTGGCGTTCGGGGTGGTAGGTGTCCAGCAGGGCCGCGTCCGCCCGGCCTCCCCGGACCGCGGCCAGCTTCCAGCCCAGGTTCATCGCGTCCTGCAGGCCCACGTTCAGCCCGACGCCGCCCGCCGGGAAGTGCATGTGCGCGGCGTCGCCCGCCAGGAACACCCGGCCCTTCCGGTACTCCGCCGCGAGCCGGGTGGCGTTGCCGAAGCGGGACAGCCACACGGGGGAGTGCAGGCCGAAGTCCGTGCCCGCGATCCGTTTCGTCGTCTCCCGCAGGGACTCCAGGGTCGGGGTGGGGGCTGACGGGGCGTACCCGGTGACGCGGTGGCGCCCGCCGGGGATCGGGGCCACGATCAGCGCGCCGTGTTCGTTGTGCCAGGAGCCCGGCTGGGCCGGCGGGTCGGCCAGCTCGACGTCGCCGAGGAAGCCGAAGACGGTCGAGCCGGTGCCGGGGAAGTCGATGCCCGCCGCCCGGCGCACGGTGCTGCCCGCGCCGTCCGCCCCGACCACGTGGTCCGCGGTGATCTCGTACTCGCCGTCCGGCCCGCTGACCCGCAGCGTCACGCCCTGTTCGTCCTGGCTCAGCCCGGACACCTGGTGCCCGCGCCGGATCACCACCCCGAGGGCCAGTGCGTGCTGTTCGAGCAGTTCCTCGGTGCGCAGCTGCGGGTGCGCGAGCACGAACGGGAACGGCGTGGCCAGCCCTCGGAAGTCCAGGCGGGCAGGCAGCATGCCGAAGTGCCCGTCCGGCAGGGGCAGCCCGCCGTCGAGGAAGGCCTGTTCCTGCCCGCGCATCGCCAGCACCTCGATCGTGCGCGGGTGGATGGCCAGCGCCTTCGAGTGCGGGCTGCGCTGCTCGGCCCGTTCCAGGACCAGCGGTCGCCCGCCGCCCAGGGCCAGCTCCGCCGCCGTCCACAGCCCGACAGGGCCCGCGCCGACCACGATGGTGTCGCGTGCATTCACAGTGATCACTCTCCGGCGAATGGGGGTGTGACGCGTGCGGTGATACCGGCCGCGCTGAGGTGGGGCACGGGTGCGGCGGCGAGGTCGCGGTGAACAACCTTGCCGTCCCAGCCGTCGACGAAGGACTGGGCGACCTGGCGGGAGGCCGGGGCCTCGCCGAGCGCGGAGGAGTCGATGCGAAGCAGGTAAGACATGGATGGGGTTCCTTACAGAGTGATGTGAGAGCGCGCTCCGGTGATCCGAGCGCGGACCGGAGTCGTGGATTGGTGCGTGGTCGCCCGCAGGCGTTACATACTGGGAGTGCGGTCGCACCCGGATGTGAGGTGATCGAGATGGCGTCAGCGCAACAGATCAGTGGTCCGTGCCGGACATGGCCGGAGGACAGCGCCTTCATCCGTGAGGTGCTTGACCGTATCGGCGACAAGTGGACGGTGTTGACCATCAGCACCCTGAGCGCAGGCTCGCTGCGCTACTCCGACTTGCAGGCGAGCATCCCCGGGATCTCCCAGCGGATGCTGACCCAGACGCTCAAGCATCTCGAGCGCGACGGCCTGATCACCCGGACCGCGTACGCCGAGGTTCCGCCGCGAGTGGAGTACGAGCTGACGGACCTAGGTCGATCGCTGATCGACGCGGTGATGGCGATGGTCGATTGGGCCGCCACCCACCACAGCGAGATCGCCGGCAACCGGGCCGCCAGCGAGCTGACCGGAGTCGGCCGAGCCAAGGCCGCGGTCAGCGCGTCGGCAGGCTGAGGTGTCGGTGGCGCTCATCGGTCGTAGCGTCGGGCACATCGCCCGCGGCATCCTTGTTGTTGTTCGCCTCAGCGCTCGCTGCCTCGTCGGCGGTGTCGATGTGGCACCCTCCGGCGTTGGGATCGCACCACCCGCTGGCGGGAGCCGCCACGATCTGAGGTTCGTCCTTCGCCTTGCTCATGACACACGCTCACTCGGTACGGGCCCGGCCACCTGCTCCAGCAACTGGGCGTAGACAGCGACCTTCTGTGCGCCCGGGGCGGCCACCCGGCGGTCGAGGACAACGAACGGAACGCCGGTCGCGCCCAGCTCCACACCCTCGCGGCGGTCGGCGCGCACACGGTCGGCGTACTCGTTGCTCGTGAGGATCTCGCGCACTCGCTGCCCACCCAGCCCGACCGACTCCGCGACGCCTGCCAGAGCACCCGAGTTGTAGGGGTTGAGGGTGCCCTCGAAGAAGCCGTCCTGGACGTCGGAGAAGAACTCGAACCCGCGGCCCTGATCGTTGGCGTACTGCACCACGCGGTGCAAGTCGAACGTGTTGGCGTTCAGGCGGTCCAGGGAGTACTCGAGCCCCTCCTCGCGAGCCATGGCTTGCATCTGGCGCTCCGCCTGGAGGACGTGGGCGGCGGTGCCGCCGTGGGTCCGGATGAAGCTCTCCTCGTTCTTCTCCAGTTCCTGCGGCGCCCTCGGGTCCAGTTCGAAGGATCGCATCATGATCTTGAACCGATCCGCGTCCGGGCGCTGTGAGATCGCGGCCTGCAGCCGGTGCTTTCCGACGTAGCACCAAGGGCAGCCCAGGTCGGCCCACACCTCGATGACGACCTGCGATCCCTTGGATCGTGCCGCCTGCTCAACCATCTTCCTCACCTCACTGGTAGTGCGTAACCCCATCATGAGTGAGTAAGAGAGGGCCTGCAAAAGGCACTTTCAAGTGCGTGGGCACAGCCCGACAGGCACTACACCCTCGTCTGGGAAGAGCCAGCCGATTGCACTTCGGCGGGCGCGAATGTGGACTCATCGGCGCTGAAGCGCGGATTCGCGGCGCAACGGCGATACAACTTGTCGAGAATCACTGGTTTCGAAGCTCTCCCCCAGCGGCCGCTTCTCCGCCTCACGCAGGTAGAGCGCTGAGCGGTCGACTCCGCCGATGTGCAGTCCGCCGAGCACCCGCACGAACTTCTGTGCACCACGCCACTCGCAGTCCGGTTCAACCGTCGGACCGCCACTGCCGGGCGTCTCCTGGACCAGGCTCACGCGGGAAGCGAGCGGGTGCTAGGTCGGCGACGCGCCAGCCGGTGCCGACGACGCGGAACCACACGCTGTGACAACACAGGCGACGACAGCCAGCACAGCGGCACTGGCCAGTCGCGTACGGCCTTGTTCATCGGATTCCTCCCGGTCAGCTGCCGCACCGGATTGGCCAGTGCCTCGGCCATGCCGACGTTGGTGATCGTGGCGCGGGTGGATAGCCGTGCATGCTCGACAATTCATGCACGGCCTTTCGTGCGATCTGGTCAGCCAGCGCTGTCCGCCGCGCTCGCCCTGTGGACCGCCGCGATCACGGCGGCCTGCATGGCCTGGACGGCTTCGGCCGCCCACGAGCCGCGCGCGATCTCCTTCGCCCGCCGAGCGGCCGCTCGCTTGTCCGGCGTGGTGATGACCTGAGTGTCGACGTTCGCCGCGTACAGCAACGCGATCAACGTCCCGGTCCACAGATCTGGCCGCGTCTCACCGGACAGCACGAGCGACAGCTGGTACCGCAGCTTGGCCTTGGCGGCAATGTTGACGGCGGGAAAGCGGTGGAAGGTGAACAGTCCCATCAGCTTGATCGACTCTTGTCGCACGATGCCCGCCTGCACCAGATCTCCGGCCAGTTGGTCGCGCACTCCCTGCGCCAGCCGCGAGATCGCGGCCCGCGGTTTGCGGCCCTGGAGGTCGTGAACGGCCTGCAACCCGTGTTGCAGCACGGGTTCCGGCAGAGGCCGGTGGGAACGCACCACCAGGCGGCCTTTTCTGCCCGCTTCACCCTTGACCGTAATGCCGACCTGACCGCGCGCGGTCAGCTCGACGAGTACCGCACCGGCGAGCGCGGCGTCCGCCACGGTCGGACGAGCCAAAACCTTGCCGTCCATGTCGTCGAGCATCAGCAGGAGAAGTTCGTGCGCAAGCGCCATGGTCCCGACAGTAGCGACACATCGCCGCTACTGTCGGGACCTGAAAGCGGTTCTACGCGACCGGCATGCCCTCTTCGATCAGCTCGCTGGCCAGTTGCACAGCCATCGCCAGCGTCGTGCGCCGGTGCCAGCCCGTCCATCCGCGCACTTCACACCGGTCGAGCCGCGTTCGTGCGCGGATCGCGCGCCATGTCTTTTCAGATGGCGAATTTCCGCCATGGCCTGGCTGATTCCGTTGGCGACAGGGGATGGTGCATGCCCACCCGGAATTAGCCGTTGCTACGCCGGAGATACTGCTCATGCGCCGATTGTCACAGCCCGCCCGAGATGCCCAGTCTATCATGGACTTTTGAGTGACTGGATGTCACTGGCGTAGCGCAACTCCTGCCGCGCCCCCGCGTCCCTGACATTGTGATGACTGGCTCCACCGGCATCGTGCGGAAAGTGCCCAGCCTTGACCAGCAGATCGGAGAACACCGTGAGTTCCTCTCGCCGCAGCCGTGCCGTGCTCGCCCTTGCCGCGAACAACTGGCTTTCGCGCTGCTACCTTGCCGCAGTGGTCCTCACGGCCGGATTCGCGCTCTGGGAAGACCTTTTCATGAGTCACGCCGACGCTTCCATGGTCTATGTCGTGCCCATGGTGCTGACCGCCCCGTTGAACATGCTCTTCACCGTCGCGCTGAGCTGGATTCCCACCGACGTCCCCTTCTACCTGGGAATCGCGCTCGGCGCGCTCGTCAACTCCGTCATCCTGGGCGCGGTCGTCCGCGCAGTCCGCAGGCGCCGACCGTCATCCGTGCGCCACGCCCCGACCCCCTGACCTCGCCAACCTGCATCCCGCCCGCCGCCGCATCCGCATTGGTGGCAAGACCCACCAGACGCCCGAGCTCGTGCATCGTCTACTGACGCACTCACGGCACGCCTTTTCCGCAACGCTCGCCACCCCGGCTCTTCACCGACGCAGCTTGCGGTGGTTGGTAACCTCAACGAATCACACGCGCTCGAGGTGCTCACCGACTGTCAACTGCACTCCAGGTCCTTAATGGACTCCTCAGCGAATACCGGTAAGCCGCTCGACCTCCAGCGACGATTTCCCGATCGGTACAGGACTCGACGCAGGTCAGAGCCTGATCTGGAGGTCGCCGACGTACCAGGCCCCGTTGCGCTTCTTCACTTCCAGGCTGACACTGAACGATTCGACGTTGCCGGTCGCACCGATGAGTGCGAGCTCGCGCAACGTGCGGCCGTCAACGCTGATAGCAGCGTCCGTCACCGTGGCGGTATCGCCTTGGGGGACCACGCCGGTCACCTTGACCTCCGCCTGCGGCGGCAGCTTGACGCCGGGCTTGGCCCACGCTTCGTGCAGCGACTCCAAAGTCTTCTTCGCTTCGGGACCGTCAAGGAACCGGATTCATGGGTTCCGGCATATCCAAGAATAGTTTTCGCATACGAGTGTCCATAGTGGATCACACCGGAATGATCAAGGCTGGAGGGGCGGCTGGTCTGCTTGCAGATTGCCGAGGACCTTGGTGGCGATATCGGCGAACTGGTCGAGCTCTTCGGGTGTGAGGCGGTCGATGACCAGGCGCCGGACCTCCTCGGCGTGGTTGGGCGCGGCTTCTTTGAGCGCGGCGAGGCCTTTCGCTGTGATCACCGCGTCCATGCCGCGGGAGCCGCACCGTTCCCGGGTGACCAGGCCCCGCTTGCACATCCGGGTGAGCTGGTGGTGCAGGCGGCTTTTCTCCCAGCCGGCCACCCTGCTGAGCTCGTAGGCGCGCATCCGCCCGTCCGGCGCCTCGGACAGCAACGCGAGCACGGTGTAGTCGGCGTTGGACAGACCACTACTGGCCTGGAGCTGCTGCTCGATGCGCGTCCGCAGTAGTTCCAGCATCTGGAAGGAGACCCGCCATGCGCGGAGTTCGCGTTCGGTCAGTCCCTGGTGCTCCATAGCGTCATCATATCTCACGAGTTGACAAGTCAACTCAGCGGCGTACCGTTGAGGTGACACATCAACTCGATGGTGGGAGGGCGCACCGGTGGAAACCGTGCGGCGCACCGTCGTCCCTCGCCAGGCCCGCTTGCAGTACCGCTGAAACGAACGGGTGGGGCGTGATCAGCCCACGCGCACACAGGAAGAGAAGGCACACCATGAGCAACCGACAGGACGATGGCGAGCCGCAGGAGCGGCCCGCTCCACGAACCGGGCGGCGCGACTTTCTGAAGTCCTCCGCGGTGGTCGCCGCCGGAGCGGGCCTGTTCGCGGCCGGCGATGCCGAGGCGCGCGCCGGTGACCAGCCACCGAAGGACAGCGGGAGCCGGGGACGCCGCTACGTCATTCGCGGTGGTGCGGTGATGTCCATGGACCAGAACGTCGGCGACTTCGAGGTCGCCGACGTCCTGGTCGAGGGCAGCAAGATCGTCGAGATCCGGCCCGACATCCGCGCCGCCGGCGCCGGCGTGATCGACGCGCGCGGGCGCATCGTCCTGCCGGGCTTCGTCGACACGCACCACCACCTGTTCGAAACCGCGGAGCGAGCGTTTCTCGCCAACGGCCTGCTCCGCGACGATCACTCCGGCTCGCCGAGCTCGTACCCGAACTACGGCGAGCACATCCTGCAGGGGTTCGCGAAGGTCTACCGGCCGGAGGACGTCTACATCAACTCGTTGTTCGCAGGGCTCTCGCAGCTCGACACCGGTGTCACGACGGTGCTCGACGTCTCGCAGATCCACCACTCCCCCGAGCACACCGACGCGGCGATCCAGGCGCTCGTCGACACCGGGCGGCGTTCGGCGTTCGGCTTCTTCGAGGGCGACGGCCGCGCGGCAGCCCGGTACCCGCAAGACGCCTACCGCATCAGGGACACGTGGTTCTCGTCCAACGACCAGTTGGTGAGCATGGTCATGGGCGGCGAACTCCACCTCGGCGAGCAGGTGTACACCCGGGCTTGGGCGATCGCCCGTGAGCTGGATCTGATGATCGCCGCGCATTCCGTCGGCTCGTGGGGGATGCGGCTCGTTCTCGACGATCTCGCCCAGGGCAAGAGCGGGGTCAGGGTGGGGCCGGACAATCTTTTCATCCACATGACCGGCATGTCCGACCAGACATGGCAGCGGTTGCGGGACGCCGGCGCGCAGGTCTCGCTGGCCTTCCCGATCGAGATGACCATGCGGCACGGCACCCCGCCGATCCTCAAGATGCAGGAACTCGGCATGGAACCTTCGCTGAGCTCCGACGTCGAGACGACGATGGCCGCGGACCCGTTCACGCTGATGCGGTCCGCGATGACCATGCAGCGGATGCTCGTCAACCAGATGATTCTGGACCAAGGCGACCTCGTACCGCCCAACAACTGGCCGACGCCGGCTCCGGGCACGCCGGCACTCCTCACCGTCCGCGACATGCTGCGCTACGCGACCATCAACGGCGCCAAGCATCTCGGCCTCGACGGCAAGACCGGCACGCTCACGCCCGGCAAGGAAGCCGATATCGTCATCCTCGACGCCACCGCACTCAACGTGGCCCCGCTCAACAGCGTGCCGGGGGCGGTCGTCTCGCTCATGGACCGCACCAACGTCGAAACCGTGATCGTCGCCGGCAAAGTGCGCAAGTGGAACGGGCGGCTGCTCGACGCGAACCTGGACCGGTTACGCCGGAAGCTCGAAACGTCGCGCGATTACCTCTTCAAGGCGATGGGCCTACGGCAGGACCTGTTCGCCTGGAGCTGAGAAGCCATTTCGGCAGCCGAGCAGCGAGAGGAAACACCAATGATCCGTATCGGCATCATCCTGGGCAGCCGCTTCTGGCAGCCGATCCGCCTTCTGCTCGACCTTGCTGATCACTTCGGCCACACTCGGCATGAACGTCGCGCAGTTGACGGCCCGACCGATCGGCTCGCCCTTGAGGTGGGGGACGCAGGAGCCGAGGAGATTGCCGATCGCGTTGAGTTCCGGTTTCAGCTCCGGCAGTGGTGAGGACGACGAAGTGGCGATCGTCGACGCCGTCGTCGCAGGCGCGCGGTGCTTGCCGGTGCAGGCATCTGACTACCGCAGGCAGACCCGAGCGCGCCGCCAACCGTCGCCTCGACTCGCTCCTGAAAGGGCTGTTCCTGCTTGCCCGCAGCGACAGCGGGCTGCCCGAACGTCATCCGGTCGACCTCGCGGCTGTGGCCGACCGAGTCGTCCATCACGCGTTGGCGGGTGATGAGCTCGTCGAGCGTCGGTGTCAGGCGCAGTCCGTCTCGTTGATCGACTGTCTGGATTGGACGTTGCGGAAGCCGGCGTCACCGCAGCAGCTTGACCGCCTCGATCGTCCGGTCGATCTGCTCCGGCGTGGTCACCATGCTCGGCCCGAACCGCAGATACTGCTGCTCATACGGGGTGACGCTGGCCACGATCCGGTGCTGCTCCCGCAGCCGCCGTGTCGCGGTGAACGCGTCCATGCCGTCCACCTCGCAGCACACGATTCCCGCCGACAGGTTCGGGTCGTCCGGCGTGATCAGCGTAACGGTCGGGATTCCGCGGAGACCCGCCTTCAGTTGCGTCGCCTGCTCGGTGACCCGCTTGGCGATCCTCGCGCGGCCGATCCGTCGGTGGAAGTCGAACGCCTCGCGGACTGCCCAGCGGTGCTCGAACGAGTGGTAGCCGCCGGGGGTGTGCACGGCCCCAGGGGTTTCGGTGCCGGAGAACGTGGGGATCAGCGGCGCGAGGGCGTCCCACGCGCGGCCCCACAGCAGTCCGGTGCCACGCGGTCCGAACAGCCATTTGTGCGTGCCTGTCGTGAGGAAGTCACAACCGAGGTCGACCACGCCGGCGTCGACCACGCCAAACCCGTGCACGCCGTCGACGCACAGCAACGCGCGGTCAGCCGGTGCCCTGCCGTTGTTCAGCTCGGCGATCAGTTCCGCGACCGCCGGGATCGGCAGCCGCACTCCGGTGCCGGAGTGCACCCAAGTCAACGCGACCACGCGGGTTCTCGGGCCAATCGCGGCCCGCACACGGGCGAGGATCTCGGTCTCGGTAGCGGCTCGCGGATTGTCGTAGAGCGCGACGCGGCGCATCGGCGCACCGGTACGCGCAACGAGCAGGCGAAGTCCTTCGACGGTGGCGTGGAAGTCGTGCGTCGTGGTGACGATGTCCTGGCCGGGCACCAACCGCAGCCCGGAGTACAGCAGGCCGGTACCCATCGTCGTGCTGTCGGTGAGTGCGATCTGGCCCGGCTCGGCGCCGAGATAGGAGGCGGCAGCAGCCCGGACGTTCTCCTCCAACATCCAGGTTTCCTGGAGGTAGCCCTCGGTGTCGGCGTCCAACTCTTGGCGGTGCCGGTCGATCGCGGCACGGACCGGCTTCGGGTGCGCGGCAAGCACGAACGCGGCCAAGTGCACGAGATTCGTGTCGAGCGGAAACTGGGCCCGCACCGATGCCCAGTCGAACGGGTCGAACTCGGTGGCGTCTGTCGCCTCGGCCTGGGATCGGGTTGTCGGGGCCGATCCCGCGCATGCGGCCAGTGCCGCGGCTGAGCCACCGAGCAACAGCCCTCGCCGGTCAATGCTCATCATCCCCGCATCGTATTCCTTGCCTTGGGGCACAAGGGGATCATGAAACCAGCCGACCGGGCATCCAACCGACGCCGTGGTCATGATCGCGCCGGTTCCCATGGACCGGGTGCTCACCGGTCGGCCGATGCCGCGGCAGGCCACGTACTTCACGCCGAAGCCGCGCAGCGGGTTGGTGCTGGCCAACCTTCGGTGACCAGGTCGTACACTCGCCGTGATGAGGATCGTTGGGCGGGACCGGGAGATCGCCGCGCTCAGCCAGGCGGTTCGGGACACCCGGGCCGGGAGTGGCCGCCTGATGCTGCTGCGCGGTGAGGCCGGTATCGGCAAGTCGACGCTCGCCGCCCACGTCCTCGACCTCGCCCGCGCTGACGGCCTGACCGTGCTGCACGGTCAGGCGCACCCGCTGCACGCCGGCCTGGCGTACGCGCCCATCGTGGAGGCGTTCCGGCCGTACGTCGGCGACACGAACCCCAGGCTGGCACGGCTGCTGGCACCGCAGCCGAGTGACAACCCGGACCTGGAACGCACCCGGATGTTCGAGGCCATGCGGGAGTTCGTCGAGCAGCTCGCGCCAGCCGTGCTGATGGTCGACGACCTGCACTGGGCCGACCGCGGCACGGTCGAGCTGGTGCACTACATCGGGCAGAACGCGCGCGGGGTGTTGGTCCTGGGCGCGTACCGGCCGGTGGAGGCCGGCACGCCCGTCGGCGATCTCGGGATGACGGTCCGGCGCGCCGACCCGGCTGCCGAGATCACGTTGACGCCGTTGGCGGACCAGCAGGTGGCCGAGTTGACCAGCGCGCTGCTGGGCCGTGAGCCGGACGGGGCGTTCCTCGCCGGTGTCACCACCCGCGCCAAGGGTGTCCCGCTGTTCGTGACCGCGCTGGTGCACGAGGGTTTCCGCGCTGGTGCCGCGCTGCCGGTGATCATCCGGGACGTGGTGCTCGGCCGCTTGCACGCGCTCGACGCGGGCCCACGGCGGTTGTTGGAGATCGTCGCGGTCGCCGGGGAGGCCGGTACCGACGAGGTCCTGCGGGACGTGTACGGCTCTCCCGGTTTCGAGTCGGCGCTCAAGGCCCTGGTGGTGGGTGGGCTGGTCACCGAGCACGTGGCTGGCCGGACCCTGGCGTACCGGGTGGGGCACCCGTTGTACGCCGAGGTCGCGTACGCGGAGCTCACGCTCGGTGAACGACGCCAGCTGCACGCGTCGATGGTCACCGCGATCGAGAAGGTGAGCCCGGACGACGTGCTCGCACTCGCGCCGCACTACCGCGAGGCCGGTTCCCTGGTCGACAGCGCGCGTGCCGCGCGGATCATGGCCGACGCGGGCTGGCGGGCACTGGCGATGCGCGCGGCCGACGAGGCCGTCCGATACCTGGAGATCGCCGCGACGCAGGCCGAGCCCGACCAGGCGCCGGCGCTGCTGGAGGGCGTCGGACGGGCCCAGCAGGCCGCGAGCCGGTTCGACGAGGCCGCCGAGGCGTGGACCAGAGCGATCGACCTGGCACAGCGGCACGGGCAGGACGACCTGCTCGGTGAGCTGCGGTTCCGGATGGCGTTGCTCGACGCCGAACGGTACGACTCGGACGCGGTCAACGAACGGGTGGTCGCCACGGCCACGGCCATCACCGGCCAGTCGTTGGAGGCCGCCGTCCAGGCGTTCGTGTTCAGCATCCGGCACACGGACGTGGACAAGGCCAGGGAGATCACCCGCCGGCTGGCCGGGTTCGTCGAGACCGACCCGTCACCGGCGGGCCAGGCAGTGGGCTACCTGGGGCGAAGTGCGTTGCTGTTGTTCGACCAGCGGCTGGCGGAGGCGTTGTCGTACGCGGAGGTCTCGATCGCGCACGCCGACCAGTGCGCGCGGGAGCAACCATTCTTCGCGCACTACACGCGGATGATCGCCAGCGGGTCGTACATGCTGTTCGGCGACATGTCCCGCTCGGCGGAACTGGCGTCGCAGCTCGTTGCGGACGAGGTGCACGTCGACGCGCCGTCGCTGCGTACCTGGGAGTACTACATCACGGGGTTCACCCACTACCTGATCGGGGACATCCGCGCCGCGAGCCGCGCGATCGACACCGGGTACGCCATCGCCCGCCGCGCCGGCCTGCCGCGGTCGATGGCACGTACCCGGGCGGGCCAGGCGTTCCTGCTGGCCGAGCAGGGACGCCTGCCCGAGGCGAAGACGATGCTCACGCAGGCGCGGGGGATGTACCTGTCGCCGGAGCAGAGCCTCTACAACGTCACGGAGATGGCGAACGCGGCCATCGCGCTCCAGGAGGGCCGGAGCGGCACGAGCACGCGGTTGACGTTCTACTCGCTGTTCAACGACCCGTTTTCGGCAACCCTGCGTGCCCTGTTCACCGGGTTGGCGGCGGCGCGGGCCGGGGACGTGGAGCTGCTGGCCGACACCGAGGCGGCGCTGCGGATCGGGGTCACCCAGCCGCCGCTGTTGATCGCGTGCGCCGACCGGCTCAGGGGGCTACGGCTCCGGGACGCCGCGTTGCTGGCCGAGGTCGCGGACCGGTTCGACACGATCGGGTGCCCGTTGCTGGCCGCCCAGTGCCGGCTGGAGAGCGCCGAGGCGGGCGGTGACCGGGACGCGGTCGTCCGGGCGTTGGCGGTGTTCGAGCAGTCGGGGACGTCGTCGTGGGCGGACCGGGCCCGTCAGCTCGCCCGGTCGCTGGGGGTGCGGCCGCGTACGGTCCGCGGTGACGGCGTGCTCACCAGGCGGGAGACCGAAGTGGTGCGGCTGCTCGGCGAGGGGCTGTCCAATTCGGACATCGCGGCACGGTTGTTCCTGAGCGAACGCACGGTCGAGACCCACCTGCGCAACAGCTATGCGAAACTCGGCCTGACCTCGCGGATCGCCCTGGCCCGCTGGGCGGACGAGAACGTCAGCCCTTCGTGATGCTGTTGACCACCGCGGTGGTGAACAGTTCCGCGTCCGGGCACGGCACCGGGTCGTTCAACGTGCCCGAGTCGTCGATCTTGGGCGTCGCGGTCAGAATCGCGAACGACCGCACACCAACCACTGATTCCGCCAAGTTCAACCGGACAGGCCCCCCACCTCGGACCGGCGCCCCCAGAGAACAAGCGACATCCCCGAGCACGCATTCGCCGCCGCAGCAGATCGATAGGGATTGGTTCGGCCGGATAGCGGTCGAACCGTCTGAAGCTGGCTGGCGGATTCGGTTGATCAAATACTGACCTTGACCGAACTGGAGTTTCACGCCGTGGTCGCCTTCGGGTAGTGCGGACGGAGGCTGGCCACGAGGATTCGGTCGAGCATCCGGTCGGGCAGTACCCGCGTCAGGCGCGTGATCAGGGCCGCGTCACGGCCGATGGTGTAGCGGGTGCGTGGCTTTCGGGTGGTCACGGCCTTCGCGATCACCCTGGCCGCGGCGTCGGCGGGGGTGCCCCCGGGGGTGTGGGCGGCAGAGTGCGCGTTGATCGCCTGGATCAGGCTTCCGTAGCGGTCACGCTGTTCCGGTGACATGACGGCGGCCGCCTGGTTCGTGGCGACGATCACCCGGTCCGCCATCTCCGTGCGGACCGAGCCGGGCTCGACGACCACCACCCGCACGCCCAGCGGCGCCAGTTCCCGGCGCAGCGAGTCGCTGATCGCCTCGAGGGCGAACTTCGTGCCCGCGTAGGGGCCGTACGTGGGCATGGCGACCCGCCCGCCGACCGAGCTGATGTTGACCACCCGGCCCGAGTGGCGCAGTAGCGCGGGCAGCAGCGCCTGGGTGACGGCGACGTGGCCGAAGAGGTTGACCTCGAACTGCCTGCGCCACTCGCTCAGCGGCAGGATCTCGAGAGGGGCGTTGATCTGGATGGCAGCGTTGTTCACGAGCGCGCGCAACGCACCTGCCTGCGAATCGACGCGGGCGGCCAGCTCAGTGATGTGGCCGGGCTGGGTGATGTCGAGGATGACCGGCTCGATACCCGGCGCACGGAGCGCGTCCGCGTCCTGGTCGCGGCGGACGCCGGCCAGGACGTGGAATCCGCGGCGCGCCAGCTCGCGGGCAGACGCCGCGCCGATCCCGGTCGAGGCCCCGGTCACGACGACGCAGTCCCGGATTTCATGTGACGTTGTCATACAAGTGACGCTAGGCGTCTCAGATGACAGTGTCAACTGTATGATGATCGGCATGGCCAGCCGTGCGGAATCCGCCGCCGCAACGCGACGCGCCCTGCTGGACGCTGCCGCCGAACTGCTGGACAGCGGTGGCCCGGAGGCGGTGACGTTGCGCGCGGTCGGGGCGCGTGCGGGGGTCACTCGCGGGGCGCCGTACGGGCACTTCCCGGACAAGGACAGCCTGCTGACCACCATCGCGGCCGAGGCCCTAGAGCGGCTCGCGGACGACGTCGAGCCGGTGCGCACCGATCCGCGGATGCTCGCTGCCGAGAAGCTGCAACGCGCCCTGGCCGCGCTGATGACGATCGGCCGCCGCCAGCCGCACCTCTACCGGCTGATGTTCACATCTCCGGTCGGTGACCCGGCGGTGGTCAGCGCAGCGGTCAAGGCGGGCGACCGCGCCCAGGGCGAGTTCATGGCCATCGTCGACGATCTGGTCGGCGGACAGGACACCCGGCGATTCGCGGCGCTGCTGCTGACCAGCGTGCACGGGATCACGGACATGGAGGTCAACGGACACCTGTCCGAGGACAAGTGGCACGTCACAGCCGAGGAGCTCGTCTCGACCCTGGTGTCCATGATCGACCGGCAGGCCCGCGGCGGCTAGCCGTGCGCCTTGCGAGCAGGAGCGATGTTGTCGTGCCGCGTGACAGCGGTCGACGGCCGTGGAGCCGGCGGCTGCCGAGGCAGTCGCAGGCTCCACGGGTTCCCGGGCGTGCAGCGGTGACGAGATCACGTGCACGCCGACTTGAAGATCACCGGACTGTGAGGGTGTACTCCGTGGTCCCGGTCTTGCCGGTGCTGTCCGTCGCGGTGATGGTGACCTTGTAGGTCCCGCGCTGGTACGGGCCCATGATCGTCATCCGCGCGGTACCGCCGGGTTTGACGGTCTGCGGCGAGAAGATGGGCGGGTTGGGCAGGCCCGTGCCGCTGAGCCGGACGGATCCCGTGCCACCGGTGACGGTGATCGTCGCGTTGGCGTAGCCACCGGGCGGGACGGTGCCGGAACTCGGCGATGCGGACGGCTTGGGGCCGTCGGCGGTGCCACCGTCACCGACCGTGAGCGCGAATTCGGCGGTCTTGGCGCCGGAGACGCCCTTGGCCGTGATGGTGACCTTGTGGGTGCCCGCCGGAGTGCTCGCCGAGGTTTCCAGGGTCAGCTTGGCCACCTCACCGGAGTTGACGGTCGAGGAGGGCTGGAAGGTGGCCGTGGTCCCGGCGGGCAGGGTGGAGGCGCTCAGGTCCAGCTTCTCCGGGCCCTGGTCACCCGCGGTCGTGGTGACACTGGTGGAGACGTGTTTGCCGGGCGTGACCTTGCCCGAGGACGGTGTCAGCGCCATCGAGAACTTGCCGTCGCCGGGTGGGTTCGCGCCGATCTCGGCGCGAGCCCAGTCGCCCATCGCGTTCGTCAGCCTGGCCATGACGCTGTAGCGGTCGCAGCCGCTGGAACCCCACGACGAGACACCGACGATCACACCGTCCACGATGAACGGGCCGCCGCTGTCACCCGAGCAGTTGGCGGTGCGCCCGTCGTTGTAGCCCGTGCACACCATCAGCTCGCCGTTGACCCGGATGTCGAAGACCTGGCACGTGTTGGCGTCGTTGACCGGCATGGTGGTCCTGCGCAGCTCCCCGGAGCCGCCGCCCGACGACGTTCTGCCGTAACCGACGGAGACGCCGGACTTGCCCGGCTGGGTGAGCGCGCCATCCGCGGAGCCCGCGACCTTCGCCCACTGGTTCTCCGGCACCGGGAGGTCGTCGGCGGTGGTGACCACCGCGACGTCGTTGCCGGTCCGCCAGCCGCCGGAGCCGGTGTAACCGGGGTGGGTCTTGAAGGAGGTGACGGCCGTGCGGAACGTCTCGTCGCCCGGTGTGTTCAGGTCGTCGTCGCCGTAGATGTAGCTCTTGGCGCCGGTGGCGTCGACCATGCAGTGCGCTGCGGTGAGGATCTTGCGCTTGCCGACGACGGAGGCGGTGCAGGACTGTCCCTGCGGGCCGGCGCCCCCGACACGCATACCGGCGATGACGAACGGATACTCCTTGACGGTGGTGCGCTCCCCGTTGACGATCCGGACTCCCGCGCCGCCTGGGCGGAGCTCGGCGGTCGGGGTCGCCGCGATGCTGGTCTCGTCAATCGGTGCGGCACCGGCGGGGGCCATGACGGGAAGCGTCATCGTGGCCAGTGCGAGGGTGACTACCGCGACGAGGCGTGGTCTTCTCATCGTTCTCCTTCGAAGGCAGGGTATGAGGAGTGACAGTGGTGTCCGTCCACTTCGGTCAGAATGTGATCGACCAGCCGGTGAGCGTGCCGGTGTCGAACCGGTAGCTGTCGCGCACCGAGAGCTGCCACGTGCCGTTCGCGTCCTCGCGCGAGGCGTCGACGGTGAAGCTCTGGTGCACACCCCCGGACTCGCCGACGCCACCCGCACGTTTGAGCGGGTAGGACGTCCCACTCGGGCCGATCAGGTCGACGGCGAGGTCTCCGGTGTAGCTGTGGTCGATGTCGACCCGCACCGGCAACGTCGCCGAAGCCTTGCCGTCACAGGAGTCCTGGCTCACGGACGTGCCCACCGTCGACCCCGCGTCGGGGATGGCCACGTCCTGGTCGTTGCTCCTGACCCCGCACCTGGGCGGCGTGCCGCCGCCGATGTCGCCGACGTAGAGGACCTTGTTCGGCGAGTCCGTCCCGGGATTGGTGATCAGGTCCGGGCTGGCACTGCGCACCAGCGCCTCACCGACCTGCTGCGGGGTCGCCTTCGGGTTCGCGGACAGGTACAGCGCCGCTGCGCCCGCGACGTGCGGGGAGGCCATGGACGTGCCGCTGCCGGTGCGGAACGATCCGGTGTGGTCGCTGGAGTAGATGTTGCCGCCCGGCGCGAAGAGGTCGATGCAGCGGCCGTAGTTCCCGCTACGGGTGCGGTCCTTGTTGAACCAGCCGACGGTGAGCGCTTCGGGAACACGAGCGGGGCTGACGCCGCACGCGTCCTTGCCGTCGTTGCCCGCGGACACCGCCACCACGATGCCGTTGGCCGCCATGGATTTGACCTGCTCGTCACCGACACCGGCGACGTCCATGCCCAGGCTCATGTTCACCACAGCGGGCTTCACGGCGTTCTTCGCCACCCATTCCATGGCGCTGACCGTGGCCGAGTCCGGGCCGGAGCCGTTGCAGTTCAGTGAACGCACGGCCACGACCTTGGCCTTCTTCGCCACACCGACCGTCTTGCCCGCGATCGTTCCTGCCACGTGCGATCCGTGCCAGTAGCAGTCGCTCGCGTCGGTGTCGTTGTCGAGGAAGTCGTACCCGTGTCCCGCCCGGCCATCGAACTCGGGGTGCTGCGCGTTGACCCCGGAATCGATGACGTAGGCGGTCACGCCCTCTCCCGAGTTCGGGAAGGAGTACTTCTTGTCCAGGGCGGTCGTTCGCTGGTCGATCTGGTCAAGACCCCACGACGGCGGGTTGGGCTGCTCGCCCGTCGCCCTCGTCGTGCCGTCCTGGTGCACCGACCTGACCGACGGGTCCGCGGCCAGGCGTCGCGCCTGCTGCTCGGACAGGCCACGAACGGCGAAACCGTTCAGGGTGACCGAGTACGTGTCGGTCACCTGTCCGCCGTAGCGCTGCGTGAGCGTTGTGGCCGCGGCGCTGGCCCGGGCGCCGCTCCCGAGCACCACAATGTACTGTCCCGGATAGGGCTGGCTGGCTTGCATGACGGTCGATTCCCGTTGTTGCGCCACGGCTTCGCCCGTCACAGTCGCCGTCGCGGCGACGGCGACCGCGACGGCGCCCAAGGTGGATCGCCACAGTTTCCTGTGCTCTTGCATCGATTCCTCCATCGTGCGTTCGAGCGGCCGTTGCAGGGAGTGCAGACACCAGGCCGCTCGAACATCACCCTTCGGCTTCGGCGACAGGGGAACAAGTGTGGCTACGACCCGTATGTCCGAGGCGTCGTTGCCGGACGCGGGTGCTCATGCCCGCGGGGTTACGGTGTCCCGCCCAGCCGACCTATCCTGTCGGTCATTCCGCTGAGGGTTGATCACCGACAGGAGCGAGCATGGAGCATGATCGCGCGAAACCCCTCCCCGCCCGGCCCAGCCCGGTGCCGATGATCGGCCGGGACGCGGAACTGGCCGCCGTGCTCAGCGCGGTGCGGCACGCGCCGTCGGTCGTCTTCGTGGAGGGACAGGCCGGAACAGGCAAGACGAGGCTCGTTGCCGAATTCGCCGCCGTCGCCCGCGACGGGGACACGCGTGTGGTCGTGGGCACGTGTCAACCGCTGTCCGTGCCATTCCCGTATGGAGTGCTCCTCGACTGCTTCAGCCAATGCGGTGACCGACTGGACGCTCCCGGCCCGGTGACCGGCGCGCTCCGGGCCCACCTGCCTGAACTCGCCGACCTCCTGCCCCCGGAGCCGCGTTCCCTTGGCGACCCCGATGCCGAGCGGCACCGGGTTTTCCGCGCTGTACGCGAGTTGCTCCGTTGCCTGGGACCTACTGTGCTCGTGCTGGAGGACCTGCACTGGGCGGACGAGGACACCCGCCGGGTACTGCGGTTCGTGATGGGAAACCCACCACCGGGCCTGTCGATCGTGGTGACCTACCGCCGAGAGGACCTGCCCGCCGGGGCCCCGCTCGGCCACGCGTTCCACGTCCCGCACGGCGTCACCGGGGTCAACGTGGTCCTGCGGCCGTTCGGCATGGCTGAGGTGCGCACCATGATCGACGCGATCGTGGGAGACACTGTGACATCGGAACGGTTCGCGGCGACCGTCCTGCGCGAGACAGCTGGAATCCCTTTCGTGGTCGAGGAAGCGGTGTGTGCGTTACACGGTCAGGTGGGCACCGAGGATGACGTGCCGCAGCGGGTCCTGGACCGGATCGACGTGCCGATCCGGGTGGCGGAGGAGTTCGGGCAACGGGTGGGAGCCCTGCCCGATGGCGCGCGGGCCGTCGCCGAGGCCGCCGCGGTGCTGGGCGTGCCGGAGACGACCGGCGTCCTGGGCGCCGTGGCGGGAAACGCGGTGGACGAGCATCTGACCGCTTTGGTGAACTCCGGCGTGTTCGTGGAAGAGACGGAGAACAGGTTCGGTTTCCCGCACAACTTCGCCAGGCGCGCGGTGTACGCCTCCCTGCCCCATGTCTGGCGGCGAGAACTGCACGAACGCGCTGTGGCGGCGTTGTCCGCCCTTGACCGACCACCGGCCGCCCGCCTTGCCGCGCACGCCAAAGGGGCAGGCATGAGAGCCGAATGGCTGCGGTACAGTGAAAACGCCGCTGCGGCAGCCGAAGAGGCCAAGGACGTGCCCACCGCGGTCGAGTTGCTGTCCGAGGTGCTGTCCGATCCGGAGCTCAGCCCCGCGGACACGAACCGACTGGCCACCAGGTTGTGCGGCTACGCCCTGACCGGACTGCCCGGCGGGGAGCTGACCTCGCGAGTCGAAAACCTGCTGACGGACCCGCGCCTGGCACCGGACGTGCGAGGCGAAGTGCATCTGTGGTTCGGGCTGCTGCTGCAGCGTGAGACCGGCGAACTGGACCGGGGGGCCGAGGAGATCACCCGGGCTATCGACCTGCTCGGCGATCAGCCGGAACGCACCGCACGCGGCATGGCGGCCATGGCCGGGCCGTACCTGGGCACCGCGTCCATCGTCGAGCACCGGGCATCCCTCAGCCGGGTCGAGGGTCTCATCGACCACCTCCCCACCCAGGCCCTGCGCACCGCGCTGCTGGCCACGACGCTCGGCGGGCGACTCATCGCCGGCGACCCGGGCGCCTGGGACCGCATCGCCCTGCTGCCGTCCACTTCGGACGTCCGCAACCCCGAGGAGATCCACCACCTGGCACGGGCGCACTGCAACCTCGCGGACGCGTGTTCGCGGATCGGGCACTACTCCAGGGCACGGGAGTTCCTGCGCACCGGGATCACCCTGGCCGAGCGGGTCGCCGCCACCTACGTCGTCGGCACCGCCGAGGCCACGGCGGTCCGGCTCGACTGGCTCAGTGGGCGGTGGATGGGGCTGGAACAGCGAATCGACCGGTTGACTGAAACCTACGCGAACCTGCTGCTGACCACCGACCTGAACCTCACCCGAGGCTGGCTGGCGGCGGCACGCGGGGAATGGGTGCAGGCCGAACGGGCTTTCCGCGCGGCTGGTTCGTGCCCCACCGCCCCGGTGTTCCCGGTAGGCATATCAGCAGCCGGGGGCATGGCGGGCATGCTGCTCAGCCGGGGCGAGGCCGCCGCAGCGGAGGAGCACGTGGAGTACGGCGTGACGATGTTGCGGCGCAAGGGCGCATGGGTGTGGTCGGGCGACATCCTGCCCCAGGCAGTCGACTGCTACCTGGCAACAGGTCGCGCCGACGCCGCGCAACTGCTCGTCACGGAGACAACCACCGGTCTGGCAGGTGTCGACGCCCCGCTGGCCCGAGCGGCACTGACCGCCTGCCGCGCGAGGCTCGCCGCAGCGGCGGACGACCGCGAAGAAGCCGACTCGCTCTACCGCAAGGCGATCGACCTGCACCGGGACCTGGGCCTGCCCTACCGGGCCACCCAACTCGCCGAGCAAGCCGAGAACCACGCCGTCACCGACGCCACGGCGCTCGACGCGCTGGCCCAGTCCTACGAGTCCCTGGGCGCGACTGTCGACGCTGCACGCTGCCGCCACCGCATCCGCAGCATCGGTGTGGCCACTCCGTCACCGCGCGGCCGACGTGGCTACGGCAGCGAACTGTCCCCGCGTGAACAAGATGTCGCCCGTCTCCTGGCAGGCGGCCACACCAATCGCGAGATCGCCCAAGCCCTGTTTCTCTCCCGCCGCACAGTCGAGGAGTACGTGGTGAAGGTCCGCCGCAAGCTGAACGCCCCCTCCCGTCACGACATCCGCCTCTGACGACACACCCGCCACTCACCGCGGACGCGGCGAATGCCGCCTTGATTGCGTTTCTCCTCCATCCACTGAAGATCTTGGCGAGTTGATCGTGTCGAGACACGCAGATGCCCTCAACAACGCCGTGACTGGCAACTCCGGTGACTCCGGGGCGACCGGCGCCACCGGCGACGCGACCACCGTGAGCAACACCCACGGCGGCGACTCCGGTCCCGCGGGCGGCGGTGGGCACGCGGGCGCCCAGCAGCCACACCAAGGTCGGGCGGCACCAGGACATTCTGGTGCCGCCATTCGTGTGTGCGACTCAGCTGGCGAAAGTCAGGCCGACGATGTCGGTGAGCAGCGGTGAGACCACCCGAGCCCGGCCGGCCGCCAGGTCGACGCTGACCAGCAGAGTCAGCCCGTGCGTGCGGACTGCCGCCACGGCCTTGTAGTCGCGGGGATTGTAGGAGCCCGCGCTGGCGCTGCCGGTGATGTCGAAGCCGTTGACGGCGCTGATGTCCAGCCCCAGGCGGCCGATGGTGGTCAGTTGCCCGGTGTTCGGTGACACGACCGGTGTTTCGCCGGGAAGACTGCCCTGCTTGACGAGGGTGTCGCGGGCGGAGTCGAGGCCGTAGAGGGCGGTGGAGGTCGCCCCGGCGACGCTGTTGGTGTAGCCGGACGCGGTGACGCGAGGTGTGCGGTTCTCGCTCGGGTAGCTCAAGGGAGTGTCGGTTCCCGCGACGGCGCCGGTGTCGGGGTGCAGCCGGAGGTTCTGGCCGGTGTCGGTGACCAGCCTGATCCGGTCGACGGTCGGGTTGAAGTCGAACCCGATCGCCGTGCCCCGCAGGGCGATCGGGGATCCGACCGCGGTCGCGGCCGCGGTCTTGGCGTCGATCCGGTACAGCTGACCGGAGCGGGACAGCGCGTACAGGCCACCAGTCGCGGGGCGTGTGTCCAGTCCGATCAATCGGTCGTTCTTGGCCACACCGGTGACGCGCTTGCTGGACTTGGGAAGCAGCCGCAGCGTCGCGTCGTGGCGGGAAAGCACGCCGCTTTGACTGAGCACGAACAGATCGCCACCACGCGGGCTGTCGTGTTTCGCTGGTGCCGCCGTCGCGGCCGTGCCACTGAGGAAGGCCGCGAGAACGCATGCTCCGACCACGGTCGTACGGATGGGTCTGCGCATAGTGAACTCCTGTCGATCAGGAACCGTGTCCGTGCGCGACACGGCACGACCCGAGCCGGTCGCCAGTCGCGCACACAACACATTCGGAACAGAACGGACGTCGGATGGGTGTGGCAAGTCGATGACGCATTGCAGAGAGGCACCGATCCAGCGTGAAGCGACCCCGCCTGACGCATCTGTTCCCAGAAGTCGCGGGCCAGCGTCCAGCGGCGGGTCCGGAACCGAACAACTCACAGACCCACCCGACAAGGAGCGGTGATGCGAGACCGGACCCCGTTCTCGCAGCACCACAGCGCTGTGCCTGAGACTCTGGACCAGGTGCTTCCCGGTGTCGCACAGGGCGACAGCCAGGCTTGAAACCCTTTCGGCGGATTCACAGCCGGTCCTTTCCTTGTTGATCAATTCATCGCCGATGCGGGCTCGAACGAGTGGTGTCCACGCAGATCGGTGCGGTCCAGATTGATCAGGTCACATGTGGGTAGTCCCAGCGCATGGTAGGTGCGCAATCGGGCGGGGTCGCTGTGGCGCTGGTCGGTGTCGGTCCACGCGGTCTGTCGGTGCTGGAGCGGTTGCTGATCCGGCTGCGATCCAGTCCGTACCGCGGCGAGGTGACGGTGTGGGCTGTCGATCCGGTGGAGCACGGTTCGGGACGGGTATGGCGGACCGGGCAGCCCTGGTGGTTGACGATGAACGCCACAGGTGCCGAGGTCACGGTTCGGTCGCCGGACAGCGATGTACCCGGAGGCGGGCTGGTTGAGTGGAGCAACCAGGCCGGGTGGCCACACGAGACAGTCGGGCCGGTCGACTATCCGCCGAGGCGGGTGTACGGGGCGTACTTGAAGGACACTTTCGACCGGATGCGCGCGAGCGCGCCGCGCAACGTCCGAGTCCGTCCCGTCCTCGGGGAAGTCACTGAAGTGACCCGGATGGACGGACGGTATCTCCTCACCGTGGACACCCTGGGCACGCCGTTGCGTGTGGACAAGGTGGTTCTGGCCACCGGACACGGCGCTCAGCAACTGTCCGACGAGCAGCGGCGGCTGGCTGATCATGGCGAAGACCGGTACCTGGCCGAGTCCATCGCTGCCGACATGCCACTTGACGCCGTCGCGCCAAGCGCGTCAGTGGCGATTCGCGGGTTGGGCCTGTCCTTCTACGACATCGTCAGATCGTTGTCCATCGGGCGAGGCGGGCGGTTCGTCCGCGACCAGTCCGGACGCCTGGCATACCGGCCCAGCGGTGCGGAGCCGCGAATCACAGCGGGGTCGCGCAGCGGAGTGCCTTTCCTGGCGCGTCCCAGATTCGACGAAGCACCGGAAACCGCACCCCGGCCGACAGTGCTTACCGAGCAACGGTTGGATGACTTGCGAACGGCCGCGTTCAGGAACACGGGGACGTCCCAACTGGACTTCGCCAAGCAGGTCGAGCCCCTGATCATGGCGGAGGCGAGATCGGCCCACGCGTCCTGTGCCGGCAGGCAGAACCGAACACGCCTCGGCGTGCGTGTCGAGGATGTGGGGCAACCGTTCCGTGGGAAGCGGTTCAGCAGTCCACAGGCCTTTCGACTGTCGATGATGGACATGCTGCGCACCGATGTCGAGGAGGCGCGCAAGGGCCCGCACGGCAGTCCGGTCAAAGCAGCGACCGAGATGTTGCGAGGGATTCGACCACTTCTGCCCTCCGTGGTGGACTACGGTGGCCTGTTGCCTGGATCGCACCGCGACTTCCTGTCACGATTCGCGCCGTGGAGCTTCATCGTCTCCGCAGGTCCACCGGACGAGCATGTCGAACAACTTCTCGCCTTGATCGACGCGGGGGTCGTGGACGTGGTGGGTCCGGCAGCACGTTTCGAACCCGACAAGCAGTCGGAGGGATTCACAGTCGAGTCCGGACGCGTCGCTGGTTCGCGTCGAACGGTGGACGTGTTGATCGAAGCCCGAGTGCCGGTGACAGACATCCGCAGGAGTGCAGCACCGTTGACGCAGCACCTCCTCGCTGACGGCGTCATCAGCGAGTTCGTCAACACCGATCCGATCACCGGCGAGCAGTTCGCGTCCGGCGGCCTGGCTATCACCCCGCCACCCTGCCGCGTGATCAACGACGCCGGAGTGGTCAACCCCGACATCTACGCCATCGGCGTCGCCACCGAGAAAACCCGCTGGTTCACCCAGGTCGGCACCGGACGGCCAGGCAAGGACAGCCCGTTCTGCCGCGAGGCGGACGCCATCGCAGGCGACATCATGAGCTCACTCGAGCGCGACAGCCGGGAACTGCCGTGGTGACTTTCGGCGTCGAAGAGGAATTCATGCTGGTCGACCAGTTCGGCCAGCTGAGCAACGACAGCGCCGCCGTTCTCGCCGACACGCCGCCCGCCGACGGGCAACTGCAACGGGAGATGGTGCGCTGCCAGGTCGAGTCCGCGAGCCCCGTGTGTTCGCGCGCGGACGAGCTCCTCGACCACCTCAAGGCTCAGCGCGCTCAGCTCGCCAAAGCCGCTGACCGGCACGGACTGCGTATCCTGCCCGCGGGCAGCGCACCGCAGGCGCATGCGGGAACACCGGCCTTGACCGCCGGCTCCCGCTATGAACGGATGGCCGAACATTTCGGCGGTCTCATCGACGACGCGAACATCTGCGGATGCCATGTGCACGTGTCGATCCCCGACCCGGCAACGGGTGTCCAGGTGAGCAACCACATGCGGCCCTGGCTGCCCCTGCTGCTCGCGCTCAGCGCGAATTCGCCTTTCGCGGCAGGAAAGGACACCGGTTACGCCAGTTGGCGACACCGGTGTATGACTCGATGGCCTGCCTCCGGCCCTCCTCCGTACTTCGAGTCCGAAGAGCACTACACGGCCACAGTGGGGGATCTGGTGCGCAGTGGGGCGATCACGGACGAGCGGATGATCTACTGGGACATCCGGCTCTCGCCCACGTACCCCACGTTGGAGATCCGCGTGTGCGATGTGGCGCCCACCGCCGAGGACGCCACACTGCTGGCGGTTCTGATCCGGGCACTGGCCACCCAGGCGCTCCACCACGTCGCCGACCGACGTATCGCGCCCCGTGTCTCGACCGAGGTGTTGCGGGCCAGCCTGTGGCGCGCCGGCCGAGATGGACTGGAGGGCCACTGCCTCAACCCGGACAGCGGACATCCGGTTCCGGTCTGGAGCCTTGTCGAGGACCTCGTCGACCAGCTCGACGCGGTGTTCCGGCCGGGCGAGCGTGCCTTCGTTGACGACCGCCTCGCCTGGTTGCGCGCCGTTTCCGGATGCGCGGCCAGGCAACGAGCCGCGTTCGCACGGCGCGGGCAGATCGCCGACGTGATCGACCTGTTGTGTTAACCGAGGAACTCGCGGGTACACCAGGGTGATGCCGAGACGAGATCGTCTCGTCGCTGAGAAGTAGGGCATGTTCGCTTGTCGTGAGGGAGGGTGGTCATGGCGCCGACGAGGCTTCCGCTTGAGGGTGACGAGTTCACGATCCGCTGTGACGCGGCTGAAGCGGAGATGTCACTCCGCGCCAAGCCGCTGAATGTGCGGTTCACGGGAGAGTGCACTGTGCGCGTCGCCAAGGCAGATCAGACCGATACCAGGGTTGACCTGGAGCTGGTGGCCTTCCAGCTGACGGCGGATCTGCCGGACGCGGGCGGCGCGGAGGACGGCGGCTCCGTCCACGTGCGACTCGATGACGCCGAGGCGACGTCGAGTGGGCGCGTGGAACAGGTGTCGGCCACATCGGCCGGGTTCGACATGCACCTTGTCGTCGGCCTCTGCGCGGAAGTGCAGCAGCCTGGCGGCACAGTCGAACTGGTTTCCGAGAAACCGATGCGACTGTCGGCACGACTCGACCACTTCCCGCCACAAGACGGCCGCTGCGAACTCGAAGCACCCGTGGATCTGGTAGTGCCGGACACCCCGGAGGCCACCGTCGTGCAGCTGCAGAACCTCCCCCTCACGCTGCAGACTCCGTGAGTGCGGCCGGATACCGGGTAGTGGTTTCAGAGGTGGTCGGTCGGGCATGAGGAGGCTGCGCAGTGCCAGGGCTGGTGGAGGCTGGTGGTTGGGGCCTGCTGGCTGGCTCGGCGTTGCTGGTTGGCGCGCTGGTCGGGTACCTGCTGCGGGTACCGACGAAGCTGGTGGCCAGTGTCATGGCTTTCGGCAGCGGAGTGCTGCTTTCGGCGGTGTCGTTCGAACTGATCGCGGAAGCACACGAGCGCGGTGGCCTGCTGCCCACCGCCGGTGGGGCGTTGACTGGTGCCCTGGTGTACACCCTCGCAAACGTCGTGCTGGCCCGCCGGGGAGCACGCCATCGCAAACGCTCCGGCGATCAACAACCGTCCGAAGCCGAGCAGTCCGGCTCCGGTACCGCTATCGCTTTGGGCGCGTTGCTGGACGGCATACCGGAATCCATCGTCATCGGCACCAGCCTGCTCGGTGGCGGCACGGTCAGCGTGGTCACAGTGGCCGCGGTGTTCATCAGCAACGTGCCGGAAGGTCTGTCCAGCGCCGCGGGAATGCGCCAAGCGGGCCGTAGTCGCCGCTACGTGTTCGGCTTGTGGAGCGGCATCGCGATCATCAGCGGCCTGGCCGCGATGCTGGGATACGGCGTTCTCGGCGGCGCGTCCGGTGGCGTGCTTGCCGTGATCACCGCACTGGCAGGCGGTGCGATCCTGGCCATGGTCGCCGACACGATGATCCCCGAAGCATTCGACAACGCACACCTCTGGATCGGCGTGATCACCGTTGTCGGATTCCTCACCGCGTTCGGGCTCTCCCAACTCCAGCCCTGATTCGCTTCCGTCATCGCGGCCCGCTTCAGCGTCGACGCACCGTTTCGCTGTAGCGCCGCACGGATGTGCAGCCCCCCAAGGCGACAGACGAAGTGGACGGCGCCGAGCTTCCGGTTGACAAGAACTTAGATCATCATAACGAACTTAGTTCTTTACGGTGGCCGGAGGTGTGTGATGCGAGTTTCTGTCGCGGGAACCGGTCTGGGAGGTCTGGCTCTCGCGCAGGGCCTGCGTGGCGCCGGGATCGAGGCCGACGTGTTCGAGCGCGACCCGGGGATCGTCGCGCGGTCTCGAGAAGCTGCCCGCCTTCGCTCCCGGAGCGAAACTGTCCTGAGGCCGAAACTCACCTTGTGCGACCGACCGGCCCTGCCCGGTCGTGGGCATACTGATCCCCGCCAGCCGACTGTTGGAGAGCACTCACGGTTGCCTGGTCGGTACCGGCTGCTTTCCGCGCGGTGAAGGCCATCGCGCCGACAACCAGCACTCCGCCGAGGACGACACGAGCCGTGATCTCATCCCCGTCCACCAGAGCACCGAAAACGCTGGCGAAGACCGGTTCCATGGTGAGCGCGAGCGCAGCGACGACGGCGGACAGCCTGGCCTGCGCCCAGGTCTGGACGAGGTAGGCGCCCGCTGTCGCCACAACCGCCAGTGCCAGTACGGGAATCCAGAAGCTCTGACTGGCGGGAAGATCCATGCCGTCCGGGACGCCGAGGACCAGGCAGAGCACGCCGACCACGCCCAACTGCACCACAGTCAGCGCGTACGCGTCCCCTTCCGTGGACCATTCGCTCAGGGCGATGACGTGGAGCGCGAAGAACAGAGCGCAGAGCAGGGTGAGCCCGTCGCCGAAACCGATCGCGAAACCGCGTAGCGTCATGATCGCCAGGCCGCCGGTCGCGATCGCCACCGTCGCCCACATCGACAGGCCAATCCGTTGTCGCAGCAGCACTCCGGCGACGACGGGCGTGAAGACCACGGACATCCCGGTGATGAATCCCGACATCGAAGCCGATGTGTACTGCTGGCCGAATGTCTGCGCGATGTAACCGATGCTGAGCAGGAGGCCCATGACAACACCGTGGCCGCACTGCTTCCGGCTCAGTGCCAGCAACCGGCTGGGGCGCCACAACGCCAAGATGCCTGCGGCGAGCAGGAATCGCACCGCCAGGAAGTCCATCGGCGGTGCCTGCTGCGTCACGTCCTTGACGACGACGAACGTGCCGCCCCAGGTAGCCGTGACCACGAGCAGCGCGACCAGCGGCAACGGCTTCGTCATACGCGTTGCGTCATCGGCGTGAAGTCGATCAGCAGTATCGCTCGTTCCGCCATCGCCGCACCGGGGGCAACGGTGACCGGCGCGACGTAGTGGCTGACCAGGTCGTCCTTGACCCCGTAGGAGTCCAGTGGTTGACGGAGCACGAACTGGTCCAGGATGTCCTGCGCCGCGAGGGCATCGGGACGGCTACCGGCGTGTTCCGGGGCGGCGATGACGTTCTCACCGCCTTCCGCGTCACGCCGGTAGATCAGGTGCGCGAACGTGTACGGCTCGCCGTCCTGGTGGAGCATGTCGGGCGACGCGACCGCGCGACCATCCGGTTTGTCCACCGACAACTTGAGCAGGTGAACGCCGACGTGGACCGGCCAGCAGGAGTCAGCCTCGGTCCAGGTCGTCTGCGCGAAGTCGAACTGGATCAGCCGCGACAGCAGGGAATTGCGCCGGATGGCGTCGGTGAGCCCCGGCATGTGCCGCACGACGCCGGAGAACTCCGGATTGTGCTCGCCCTGCCGGTAGTCGTTGAGACCGGCAGTCGTGCCGTCCGGCATGTCGGCCACCGTCTCGGGCATCCACATGAACTCACCGTTCCACGGCAACAGGATTCCCCGGCCGAAGCGGCGGTAGCGACCGTCGCCGCTCGAGTAGGGATCCACCGGGAGCTGCTCGAACTCCGCGGTCAGGCTTCGAAGCTGATCGTCCACTGGGGAAACACCCAGCGTTGACGCGAGCTCGTACCGCTCGTAACCCAACTGCTGAAGACTTGAGGTAACCATAAGGGAGTGCATTGGCGTCCGTTCGTGTCCGGTAGCGACGTGACAGCCATGCTGACAAGAACGATCTTCCGTCGACAACGTACTTGCCCCCACTGGCCACCAGATGTGCCCAGAACGCCCCAACACGAGCCACAAAGGTCAAGACGACCTTAAATCTGGTTGCGCGGCTGGGAAACCCGCTCAACCTCACCTAGGATGACGACGTCGGAGCTCACCTGCGCTCCCGCGTCGCCCAGTTTACGAGCGACCTCGGCCTGCGCGTCGGACAACAGGGCTACCAACGCGTCAGCAGCGGTGTTTATCTCTGTCTGGACGCAGGCATCCGGCTCCTGCGCGAGTTTACGAGCGATCTTGAGCAACCGTGGCCTGTTGTCCACTCGAACGTCGTAGCGGGCGGCGAGGACTTCGTCGACGCGGTGCGGGATCGCTCCATCCAGCGGCTCTCGCTGGTCGCCACCTCCCCTGACGAGCGGGTCCCCGCCTTCCACGGTGTCGGACGCGACGCTCCGGAAGTTGTCCAGCGCTGTGCGCAGTACTTCGGCGTACGCTTCGAGCTCGGATGCGCCCACACCGGACTTGACGCGTTCACAGTACGAATCCACACTGCCCTTGAGATAGCGGGCCGCGTCGTCGAGGTGCGTCATCCGTTCCTCTTGTCTGTACTTGCCTTACGTGCCGTGATGCCTTCTGCGTACTTCCGCAGCCGCCACTGGTGACTATATCGACAGGCGCAGGGACGACTGCGCCCGCCGGGGAAGATCCCGGCGGGCGCGGTCATCTCTGCTGAACGGCTGTCCTACGCAAGTCCGGGAGCAACCATCCTCAGTGGACGAACTAGGCTCAGCTGAGGCGCTCTGGTCAGTTGGCCCGGTGGCCGCGTTGACGCCGACGATCCCGATCCCGTACGAGGGCTACTTGGCCGGCGCGGTCTCGGCCCTCATGCCGTCCGGGCCGTCCTCGCCGCAGTACACGACGCCCTGGCTGCCTTCCGGCTCGGCGGCCTTCGCGCAGCTCCAGTTGCCCTGGATGCCCAGCACGCGACGACCCGGGCCCTCGCCGTGGGGAGCCTTGGTGAAGTACTCCTTCAGGACGCTGACAGCCTTGTCGCAGCCGGGGTTCCCGTTCTCGGTGCCGTTGGCGATCACGTCCACCTTCTTGCCGCCGGCCGGTCCCACCCGCTCACCGAACAGCTGGCTGCAGTTGACGTCATCGGCGGGCGAACCGGCTGGCTTGTCCACCTTGCCGCCGTCGGAACGGGTGTCCTCGGCCTTCTTCTTGGTCGGCTGGACCGCGCTGGTGTGGAACGACAGGCCGTCCTTGTCGCAGCCGATCGAACCGGTGCCCTGCGCCCCGGTGTCCGCCGAGCACTGCCAGCCCCGCACTTCGAGGTGACGGCCGGTTCCTTCGGACTTCCCCGCGTTCTCGAAGTATTCCGTGATCACGGTGAACGCCTCGGTACACCCGACAATGCCATTGTCGGTTTCCACCGCGATCAGGTCGACATTGTGCGGTCCGACCTTGCCGCCATTGGTGCTGCAGTTGACCTGTTTACCCGGGCTGTTCTTTGCTTCACCGGAATGCAGTCCCTGCGTCTGGTTCTTCGGCGCGACATTCACCGTCGGGGCCGGAGCTGCGGTTTCCTGACCGGAACACGCGGACAACAACGCCCCTGCCGTGACAGCGAAACCGACCGTGAGCACCTTCAGCGACTTGATACGCATAACGTTCAACCCCTCATCTGTCGTGATCTTCATAAGCAAAGACGCGTACAGGTGCGGTCGGTTGCATGGCCATTTTCGGAGCCGTGGCACAAAGTTGCCTCACACCATGCACAACCGGCAGATTCAAAGCGACGACCAGCGCCTATGAATGTCCACGAGGCCAGGTCGTGACGGCCTCGGCGGGCGAGCACCAGCGCACGGCGGCGGCCAGGGCCCGGGTGGACGAACTCACCGAACGCGAGATCGACCTGCTGCGCTGTCTCGGCGAGGGCATGTCGAACGCCGCTGTCTCCGCGAAACTGCACCTCTCCGAGGCGACGGTGAAGAGCTACGTGTCGCGGGTGTTGACGAAGCTCCGCTGCGACAACGGCACCCAGGCGGGACTGCTGGCGCATGAAGCCGGGCTGATGGGTTGACACGCGGCAGGCGCGGTCGCGACGACGATCGGGCTCATCTTTCGCCCCGCCATCCTGGGCGCGTTCCTACCCGTGTGGGCGCAGAGCCATGTCCTGGCGTACTTCCCGGCATCGGCGGCGGAACAGTTGAACACTGCCCAGCTCAAGTCGGATTCGGCGACGTATCCCGGCCCGCTCACCGGCGCCGGAACCTTGGTGACGTGGGTCAGTCCGAATATTGGCACAAAATTGTCCCGCACTACGGGTTTAAACTGGAAAACATACTCCCACCAGGCAATCCGTCCACTGTGGTTGCGTTGTATCCCCAGACGCACAAGTGCCGTTGGGGTTGTTCTGGTGCGGGTGATTTCACAGTCAGGCATCCCTTGGCGGTCACGGGCGTCTTTCCCATTGAGAGCGATCACGTGGCCGAAATACCGGCCCTTCGCTCACCGCCGGAGGAAATTCCTCCGGCCAGCGAGAAAGGAGAGCACCATGACCATTCGCACGACGGTTCGCCGTACCGCTGCCGCCCTCGCCGTCGCCGGCGTTGCCGCTGGGACCGGGGCCTTCTTCGCGACCAGTGCCAGTGCCGCACCGGCCGGTGGAGACGAGCCGACAGTCTTCGCGTGCACGTCCAACCAGTTCACCACCAAGCTGGTTCCCGGCGATGCCGGCGCGGGCCAGCGGCACGGGGCTCTGCAGTTCACCGCCAACCCCGGCGAGCGCTGCTACCTGCCGGGCCGCATCGACGTCAACCTCGTCGGCGCGCACAACGTGCTGATCAACAACGAGGCGGACGCCAACGCTCCCGCCGTGCCGCTGTCCAACGGCTCCTCGGCCTACGTGCAGCTGCACTGGACCGGGATCGCGAGCGAGGAAGAGCAGCAGACGCCGAACGGCATCACCGTGACCGCGCCGTCGGACACGAACATGCGCGGTGACTACATCGACCCGAACGTGCTGGTCGACTGGAACCTCGGCGCGGTCGACGCGAACGAGGGCAGCCACACCATCGACGTCGGTGCGATGACCCAGGGCGAGGCGCCGACCGCGTAACGCTTCATCCCAGTTCCGTGGGGCGGGTGACACCACCCGCCCCACAACTGTCTACATAGGCTTTCCCCTGCCGTTTGTCATGGGCGGCCGGGCCGATCATCGTTACCATGAAACCGTTCGGCGTAAACCGCTGTTCCCGATTCGGTACCGTTCCGGCATGAACGGGCGGGAGCGGGCTAAGGCGCTGATCACCGAGGGGAAGTTCGAGGAACTCCGGCAACTGGCCGACGAGGGTGACAAGCACGCCAGGCTGATGTACGGGGACCTGCTCGTGTTGTGCGGCGACGAAGCCGCGCTCCAGGCGCGCGAAGCGTGGTACCACCTGGTGTCACTCCTCGCCCGGCAGGGAAGAACCGAAGAAGTTCGCGCCCTGGTCGGCACGCACTGCCCGAACGCTGTTCCTGCGCTCGCGCATCTCCTTGCCAGGCAAGGACGTCTGGACGAGCTCGCCGAGTTGCGCGTGGCAGGCAGCTATGAGGCCGGTCGGCACGTGGCCGACATCCTCGTGGCACAGGGCCGTATCGACGAACTGCGGCAACACGCGGACGCGGGCAACCGCTCGGCGCTGACTGCTTTGGCGCGTGTCCTGGCAGACCGCGAGGACATCGATGGTTTACGGGCTCTCGCGCACGACAGCTTCGCCGAGGAGCAGCTGATCGAGGTCCTCGCCAAGGCGAAGCGCTATCCGGAGGCCATCGCTCTGCGGCGGGCGAGAACCGGTCAGCGCCGCGCCCGGATGGAGGAACACAAGCTCAACGAACTGCTGCGCCGAGCCGGTCATGAGCAGGAGCTGCGCGAACGGGCGCAGACGGACGAGAACGCCCTCGACCACCTCGTCCGGTTCTACGCGTGGACAGGCCGTGCCGACGAGCTGCGGACCATAGCGGAAACCGGCCACCAGGAAGCCATGCGGCGGCTGTTCGAGTTGCTCGAAGAACACGAGAACGTCGACGAACTGAGGAAGTACGCGGACGAAGGTCACCGGTCGGCCGTCTACGCGCTGGTGAACGTCTACCGCAAGCAAGAGCGCATCGACGAGATCAGGGCGATGGCTTCGGCGAACATCGCCGACTCCCGCTACCAGCTCGCCGAGATCCTCAGGGAACGCGACGAGGTCGACGAGTTGCGGGCGCGGGCCGCCGCCGACGCCTCGGACCCGGCGTTCCGGGAGCTGGTGGGGTGGCTGAGCGACCACGGGCAGGTGGACGAGCTCGAAGTCCTGTCACGAACAGGCGACTCGTGGGCGGTCGCCGCAGTGGCCAGGCTCGCCCCGGAACGCCTCTGGGCGCGAGCCGAAGCGGGCGACGCCGACGTTCTCTGGCAACTCAGGCGGGCTTTCTCGGACCGAAACGACGTGGACGAACTGCGTCGGCTGGCGGCCATCGGCGATGAGCAGGCCCAGGGCGATTTCCTGGGCAAGCTCAGCCAACTGGGCCTGGTCGACGAGCTGAAGGCACGCGCCGACGCCGATGAGCCCCACGCGATGACGTACTGGATCGAACACCTGGCGAAGCAGGAACGCGTGGACGAACTCCGCGCGCTCGCCGACGAAGGACAAGCACTTGCTTCGATCAGACTGGCCGAGGTGCTCGGTGAGCAGGGCAGGTTCGCCGAGGTCGTCGCCCGTGCCGAGGCCGGTGACCGGCACGCCGCGCGGCGCCTGGCTTTCGTGATAGCGCCGCCCTTCAACGACAACCCCGAAGACCGAGTTCGCCCATAGCGCGCCATACGGTCATTGCGGCACACTCTGGCCATGAAGCGACCCGGACTTCTCGCTGCGGTCCTCCTGCTCACCGGCGCCTTACTCGGCCCGGTCGGGCCCGCGGTGGCCGCACCGGCGACATGCCCGGCGCCCAACCCCGCTGTACCCAAGCGGCAGGTGCGTGCCGAGTGGATCGCGTCCGTCGCCAACATCGACTGGCCGTCCCGGCCCGGCCTGGCCGCCGCCGAGCAGCGGGCGGAGCTGACCAGGTGGTTCGACGAGGCGGTGGTACGGCGGTTGAACACGGTCGTGCTGCAGGTGCGGCCGACCGCGGACGCGTTCTGGCCGTCGCCGTTCGAGCCGTGGTCGGAGTGGATCACCGGGGTCCAGGGGCAGGATCCCGGCTACGACCCGCTGTCGTTCGCGGTGGCGGAAGCGCACAGACGCGGCCTGGAACTGCACGCGTGGTTCAACCCCTACCGGGTGGCGATGCACGCGGACCTCAGTCGGCTGCGGCCCGACCACCCGGCCCGTACGCACCCGGACTGGGTCGTGCCCTACGGCGGGAAGCTCTACTACAACCCGGGAATCCCCGAGGTACGGAGGTTCGTCGAGGACGCGATCATGGACGCCGTACACCGCTACAACATCGACGGCGTGCACTTCGACGACTACTTCTACCCGTATCCGGTCGCGGGACAGCAGTTCGACGACGAAGCGACCTACCAGCGCCACGGCACCGCCTTCCCGGTCAAGGCGGACTGGCGGCGTGACAACATCAACCGCCTGATCTCCGAGTTGTCCGCGCGGATCCACCAGGCCAAGCCGTGGGTGAAGTTCGGCGCCAGCCCGTTCGCCGTGTGGCGCAACAAGGCCACCGACGCAGACGGGTCCGACACCACGGCTGGCGTGCAGACCTACGACGACCTCGCGGCGGACACCCGCAAGTGGGTCCGCGAGCAGTGGATCGACTACGTCGTACCACAGGTCTACTGGAACATCGGGTTCGCACCGGCCGACTACGCGAAGGTGACCGCGTGGTGGGCGTCCCAAGTAGACGGTACGGGAGTGCACTTCTACGTCGGGCAGGCCAACCACAAGGTGGGGGTGTCGACGCAGGCCCCGGCTTGGCTCGACCCGGCCGAACTGGCCAAGCACCTGGCGTTCAACCGGTCCCACCCGCAGGTGCGCGGGGACGTCTTCTTCTCGGCCAAGGACGTCCGGGCGAACCGGTTGGCGCACATGGACATCCTCCAGGCCGAGCACTACACGCGCCCAGCCATGATCCCAGTTGTGGACCGGCTCGGCGGCAGGGCCCCACACCGTCCGTTCCTCGTCAGCACCCGCACAACCGGTGCCGGAGTTCGCCTGGACTGGATCTCCGATCCGCGCACGGCGTCCTTCGCGGTGTACCGGTTCGACGGTACTTCGAACTGCGCCATGGCCGATGCCACGCACTTGTTGACCGTCGCCCGCGCGAAATCCGGCATCGTCCAGTCGTTCACCGATACCGGTGCACAGCCGGGGCGGGACTACACGTACGTCGTGACCAGCCTCGACCGCCTGCACCACGAGAGCGACCCGAGCAATCCCGGACACAAGTGACCGCCGCCGCATCGTGGATGCGACGGCGGTCACCTGATTGGTTACGCCGCAGGTGGCATCAGCACGGTGTCGATGATGTACACGGTGGCGTTGGCGGTTTTGACGTTGCCGCAGACGACCTTGGCGCCGCCGGAGCCGATAGTGAACTCCTGGCCGCTACCAGTGGTGGTCAGCTTGCCCTTCTGGACGGTGTCGAAGCTGCCCGAGGCCAGGTCGGCGGTGGTGATTTTCTTCGGGACGACGTGGTAGGTTAGGATCTTGGTCAGCAGCGCCTTGTCAGCGAGGACCTTGTCCAGATCCGCCTTGGGCAGTTTGGCGAACGCGTCGTTGGTCGGCGCGAACACCGTGACGTCCTTCAGCCCGTTGAGGGTGTCGACCAGACCGGCCTGCTTCACCGCGGTGACCAGAGTGGACAGTGCGGGGTTGTTCGACGCGGCGGTCGCGACCGGATCCATGGCCATGCCCTGGAAGCTGCCGGGGCCGTCCTTCGGGATCGACGCG
>NZ_MTQO01000022.1 GCF_001984155.1 Actinosynnema sp. ALI-1.44 | reverse complement strand
CGTGTTCGTCGGCTCCACACCACAGATGTGGGACTCCCGTCACGACGACGGGCAACCAGTCCCCACCGCCGATGAACCCGGCAACACCACCCACGTCCAGCTTAATGTCACCCCCGCGGACAACGGCGGTGCGCTCGTCACCATCACCCCGGACCCGGTGGCGCTGACGGGCAAAGACGTGGTGTACCCGGTGTACATCGATCCGACCACGGGCGACATCCGTGCCACCGACTGGGGAGACGTCGCCGACAACGGATTCACCAACTACCGCGACGACTTTTTCGCCCGAGTCGGCCGCTGCTACAAGTTCGCTGAATGCAACGGAAACAGAAACTGGGTCGCCCGTTCCTTCTTCGTCATGCCCACCACCGCGCTGCAAGCCCGCAACGGCTACACCGCCGTGCTGCGCTCGGCGACGTTCACCATCACCAACGCCCACACCGGCGACAACGGCTGCAATCCCGTCCAAGCCTTCTACAACGGCTCGCAGTTCACCTCAGCCACCCGCTGGCCAGGCCCCGACCTTGGGACCGACATGGACATCCCGCAGAACGCGTGCAAGGGCGCCTCGGTCCTGTTCAACGCCATCGGCGCGGCCCAGACCGCGGTCAACTTCAACTCCAGCCAGATCACCATCGGTCTGAAGTCGGTCGTCGCCGAAGGCACCCAGGACGGCCATCACTGGAACCGATTCGACAGCGGCAGCGCCGCGTTCGCCGTCCGGTTCGCCTTCCCGCCCGGCCCCGCGACCAACCAGGGCATCTCCAAAGCCGTCACCTGCACCGGCCAGCCCATCACCTCGGACGCGTACCCCACCCTGTCCGCCACCGCCACGGACAACAACATCCCGGTGTTGAACATCCTGCTGTACTTCGAAGTATGGACCGCCGACGAAACCACCCACATCACCACCAGCCCACCCATCCAGGTCGCGTCCGGCACCACCGGCCAATGGCAAGTCAACGTCAACCTCGGCAACGGCGACTACGGCTACCGCGTCGCGGTCAAGAACACCGGCGGCGACGGCACCGGCGAAATCTGGAACGGCACCTTCTCCCCCTGGACTAAATTCCAAACCCGCGCCACCCCACCCGCCAAACCCACCCTCGACAGCAGAGACTATCCCCCCAACTACTGGGGCCACGGCGCCGGAACCTTCTACTTCAAGACCAACCCCAACGACTACACCACCGCCGGCTGGGCCTACAGCTTCACCGGCCCCGGCACCGTGAAAGTCCCCAACACCAACGACTGCAACTACAACCAAACCTTCCCCAACGGCGGCTGGGTAGCCCGCAAACCCATCACCACCGGAGCAGGAACCAACGCCCAGGTCATCCCCGCCAACTTCCCACCCGGCTACCACACCGTCCACGTCCGGGCGTTCGACCGCGCACACAACCTCTCCGCTGAGGAAACCGCCTACGTCTTCTACGTCGCCCCCAGCTACGGCGTCACCACCCGCCTCAACACCGGCGACCCTACCCAGGTCGCCGTGACCCAACCCGCGGGCCAAAACATCCCCATCACACAAGAAGACGGCCGCCTGCACTTCGACGGCACCGCCGCGGGCCAGTCCTTCAGCATGGCGTTCACCGCACCACTCGAAGCCGACTACGCACTCGGCGTCCGGATCGCCTCCGGTTTGGTCCCCGGCAACAGGAACAACGTCACCGTCACCGTCGACGACGTCCCCAAACCACTCATCCCTGCGGGCCAGATCTACGGTGCGCTCGGCGGTGTCCACCTGACCAAAGGCCAGCACGTCATCACCCTGAGCACCACCGGCAGCCACACCGGCGGCGGCCTCGACCCGTTCGACGTCACCATCACCGGCATCGACGCCATCCCGCTCAACAACGTCACCACCAACAGCTTCACCGAGGCGATGGACAACGACGGCATCAGCAACGACGGCACCACCGTCTCGGCCGACAAATCCCTCGACTTCGATGGCGGGGCACTCTCCGCGCAAACCCTCGCAGCGGCAGGACTCGCACCCGGCGCCTCGCTCACCGTCCAAGGCTCCACCTTCACCCTGCCCACCCCCAACAGCGCCGGGTTCGACAACGTCGTCGCGATCGGACAAACAATCCCGCTCCCCGCCGCACACCAGGTTCCCTCCACCGCCATCGGATTCCTCGTGGCCAGCACCTGCGGGGAAACACCCGCCACGACCGTGGGCATCACCTACACCGACGGCACCACCGAACAGCCAGCCTTGGCCAGCATCACCGACTGGGCAAAACCATCTCAGGGCGTGGCAACACCGGTCGCGACTCTGCCTTATCGCAACGTCGGTGCCACCAAGGACACCGTGAACAAGCCGACGGTGTATACGGTGTTCATCCCCGCCAACCCACTCAAAACCCCGCAGAAGATCACGCTACCGAACCTCGGCACCGCCTTCCGCCGCACGTGTGTGGACAGCGCCGCCCTGCACGTGCTCGCCATGGCACCACGACCGGTCACCCCACCCGACGGCAAAACCTGGGCAGGCGCCTGGACCGCCCCCGCCGACACCACCACACCACCCCCCACCGGCGGCTTCGCAAACAAAACCCTCCGCATCATCGCCCACCCCTCCATCACCGGCAGCGAAGCCCGCATCCGCCTGTCCAACACTGGCTCCCCCACACCCGTCACCATCGCCGCGGCCACCATCGCCGCCCACACCACCGGCGCCGCCACCACCACCCCCACCACCCTGAAGTTCAACGGCAACACCACCGTCACCATCCCCGCCGGCGGCGACGCCTACAGCGACCCCGTCGCCCTACCCACCGGCGGATCCGGCAACCTCGCCATCAGCCTCCACATACCCAACACCGTCACCACCACGCCCGTGCACACCGCCAACGGCACCACCACCTACCTAGCCTCCGGCAACGCCACCACCAACCCGGACGCCGCCGCCTACACCACCACCCTGCCCAGCACCTACTACCTCACCGGCCTCGACGTCACCACCACCGCCAGCAACGGCACCATCGCCATCCTCGCTGACCAGAACACCCGCGCTCCCGACACCCACACCAGTTGGGGCGACACGCTCGCCACCCAACTCGGCAACCAGTTGCCCGGCGGCCTGGTCACCACCACCCACACCACCCCACCCCCACCCGGCTGGTGGACCGCCCTCAACCAAACCACCCTCGCCGGACCCAGGCTCCGCACCGTCATCGTCACCCTCGGCGCCCAAGACATCCTCAACGGCGACACCCCCCAAAACACCACAAGCAAACTCACGCAACTCATCGACGACATCAACGGCTACAACCGCTACAAACGACCCGACGGAACCCGCATCCGCGTCATCCTCTCCACCATCGCCCCACTCGGCCTCGACCCCAACAGCACCCAAGAAAAGAACCGGCAACAACTCAACGCCGACATCATCAGACGCTACGGCCAGTACGGCGCCAACGAGCTCATCAACCTCGACCAAGCACTACGCGACAGCGCCAACCCAGCCAACATCAACCCCACGTACCTCACCAACGACGTTCCCAACGACACGTACTACCAACGCATCACACAAACCTTCCACACCGGAATCACTAACGGGACCATCACCTTTTAGAGGCGACAAAGCCCGGGAGTTACTAGGTGTGTGACCCCGACGGACACAGCTGTGCCGCCGCCCGCCTCTTCCAAACCGAGCCCTGGAGGACAGTCGCTCCTCCAGGGCTCGGTTGGTCATCTGACCTGATCAGACAAACCTTGCGCTAGCCGAAAACCTCATCCGTGCTGGTCAGCAGCTACACATGATGACGTCGACGCTGTTCATTCCGGCTGCCAGTCCACGGCATGATAATCCACCGTGCTGCTGCGACTGGCCTACCTCGGCCTGACCAACACCTTCGCCTTGCTCCGCCTGATCCCGATAAGCAACCAGGACAAAGAGATCGAGAGCCTCGCGTTGCGCCACCAGATCTCAGTACTACAACGCCAACTCGGCGACACCAGAGTGCGCTTCAACCCGACCGACCGGGCGTTACTCGCCGCGCTCCTACACCGACTACCACGTCGGACCTTGCGCAGGCTCCGTCTGCTGGTACACCCAGACACCATCCTGCGCTGGCACCGCGACATGCTCCGCCGACGCCACGCCAAGGCATCCCGGCCGAAACGGCCAGGCCGACCACGCACGATCCGGTCCATCCGAATCCTGGTCCTGCGCCTGGCCAAAGAGAACCCGAGCTGGCGCTACCACCGCATCCACGGCGAACTGCTCGTCCTCGGCATCAAGCTCGCCCCCTCCACTATCTGGCAGATTCTCACCGAAGCCGGTATCGACCCCGCACCTGAGCGTGCATCCAGCACCTGGGCCCAGTTCCTCCGCTCTCAGGCAGAGATCCTGCTGGCCTGCGACTTCTTCGAAACAGCCACCCTCACCGGCATCCGCACGTACGTGCTGGTAGTGATCGAACACGCCACCCGACAGGTTCGGATCCTCGGCGCCACACCACATCCGACCGCGGCATGGGTGACCCAAGCCGCCCGCAATCTCCTCATGGATCTTGAGGACGCCCACTGCCCAGCACGGTCCGGTCCCTGATCCGTGACAGGGACGGCAAATTCCCTCATCTGTTCGACGTCATCCTCGCCAACGCAGGTATCCAGGTCGTGCTCAGTGGTGTTCAGGTACCCAGGATGAACTCAATCGTCGAGCGCTGGGTACAGAGCTGTCGCCGCGAACTGCTCGACCGCACCTTGATCTGAAACTAGCGACACCTACTCCACACACTCCGTGAATACGAGCAGTTCTACAACAACCACCAACCCCACCAAGGCATCGCCAACGCCCGACCACTACAACCACCGCCACAACCGATCACCGGGACCGAAATCAACCGCCTCGACATCCGCCAACGCCAACGATTGGGCGGCATCCTCAACGAGTACCACGCCGCCTGACCAGCACGGACGACATTTTCGGCAAGCGCAGCCGCACACCGTTTCACACACCTCATTCGCGACCGTGACGCCAAGTTCGGTACCGCCTTCGACGCGGTCTTCGCGTCTATCGGCATTCAGGTCGTGCTCACCGCACCGCAGGCGCCGCGGATGAACGCCTTCGCTGAACGCTGGGTCGGCTCCGTCCGTCGCGAGTGCACCGATCGGATCCTCATCACTGCAGAAGGCCACCTACGCCACGTACTCAACGTATACGTCGCCCATCACAACGCCGGACGCAGCCACCAAGGCACCGGGATGCTTCTGCGTGCTCCCGACGATGAACCGAACATGATCCCGTTCCCCTGCCTGGATCAGCAGGATCCGATGCCGACAGCGTCTCGGCGGGCTGCTCAACGAGTACCCGGCCCGCCGGGTGAAAACCCAGGCCAGAACCGAAGGCCGACTTTTCGACCAGCACACGCCCAGCAGAGGAGACGGCGCCGCTGAGCGCTACCACCGCCAACGGCGATCAAGCTAGCAAACTTGATCTCGAAAGTCCGATGCTGCCGGATCAAGCCTGGGGTGACGCCCCTTCCTGCTGCAAGTCCTGCTCAATAGCCTGCAACTCCGCAAGGAGCTGGGCTTCGTTGACAGAATTATCAAGCGCGTCGAGCGAGGCATCAGCCAAGTCGCTTCGCGCGGCCAACTCGGCGAACTGCTCCGCTTTGAACCGCGTGCGCTCGACGATGCGTTCGTCTGCTGGATGCCGTGCGACGAGCCTATGCACAACGACAACCTTGGCCTGCCCCATACGATGCGCGCGTTTGACCGCCTGCCACTCCGTGCTCGGTTTGTACTGCGGCTCCATCAACACCACCACCGAAGCAGCTTGCAGGTTGAGTCCAAGAGCTCCGGTCACGATCTGTATCGATAGCGCAGCAAAGCCCTCAGCGGCTTGGAACAGTTCAATGTTGTCCTCTCGTTGCTCCTTCGAGACCGCGCCGCGGAGCTCCGAGCACTCATCGCCGATCAACTTCTGAACCGCAATGACGACTTCGATGAATTGGCTGAACACCAACAGTTTGTGCCCCTCTTGCCGGCACTCGTTGACGATCTCACTGAGCAGCCTCAGCTTCATGGAGTCTGGCCCGGCGCCGATGGTAAGGCCCCACCGTGCTTGATCGAGCTTCCCTTCGTTCCATCGAGCCTCGTACTCGTCGAGTTCCTTGCCACCAACCTTGACGGGGTGATCGGTTCCGACGATCGTCGGTAGCTCGTCGAGCACCTCAATCTGGTTGCGTCGGAGGTAGAACTCACCTAGGACCCTGCGGAACTCACCTGAACGAGCCATGGCGGCTCGACCTCCGTCGAACCGATGGTCGAGATCATCTCCTCGAGCCTCGTCGACGACTCTCGTAATCTGCACCAAGTCGCCGGCATGGTTCTCCATCGGCGTGCCGCTCATCAGCAAGGCTCTTTTGGCACACCGGCTCAGTCTCGCGGTGCGGCCGCTCTGCTGAGTTTTGGGGTTCTTGACGAAGTGCCCTTCGTCCACCACCAGGAAACCAACTGATGGGACGTCACCATCGAGAAGATGGTTGAGAACGCGGTAGGAGCTCACCAAGATGCCCCCTCTGACGCGCCACTGCTCGAACGCATTCTGACGGCCAGGCTCTCGGAACGCAACGCCTCTAAGACCAGGAGCGTCGTGGAGCGTCGCGTCGATCTCACTCATCCAGTTGTCGACCAATGCAGCGGGGCAGATGACGATGTGGTGGCGTTGTTCCTCGACTGCGACAGCATGGGCTATCGCGGCGAGCGCCTCAATCGTCTTACCGAGGCCCATCTCGTCACCGAGGATGCTGCGCCCCACGACAAGCGCAAACTTCGCACCGAACTCCTGATAGATCCGCAATGTTCGCCGAATGAATCGCACGTCGAGCTTCATCCGCTCGATCTGCTCAACGAGGGCCGACGGATGATGCGCCAGCGCACGGCCATGACGGATCAGTGCCTGCTCATCTGGCGATCCATTTTCCGCGACCAGTCGCTCGAGCAGCGACAAGAGCTCCGCGCTGTTGCCGCGCCAGTCCTGCTCAACCTCGGCGCGATCCATCCGCGCAGCGAACTGCGGGCGCGCAGACTCAAGCACTCGTTCAGCTCGACCAACCTGCTCGGAGACGTCGGCGGAGTGGGCCAGCCTCTGCGCTTCCTCGTATCGAGATCGGGTATGCAACTTGTGGGACATAGTCCCGAACAACCAACGCCACCACCTGGTCGCGCCCTTAAGCCAACGAAGAAGGCTGACGATCTCGCGCACGGTCGCCAGCTCGGGCATGCCAAGAATCGCACCTATTGACGCTAGTCTGCGCAACGCACGCACAAGATCGGCGTCAGATTCCCACCAATCGCGTGGATCGCGTGGTGGGCGGAGGTCATCGGCTTGCACGCGATCCCGCTCATGTTCCACCAGAGCCATCAACTTCGACGCCCACTGATCGATACCGCGAAGTTCCCGCAGCCGGCTCTCTCCCAACTTGAAGACGTCAAACGCGGTGCTCACGCCGCCGTCGTTGAGAAACTTCTTTGGAACGCCTGATCCGAGCTTCTCGACCGGCAGGTCGGCCAGGCGCCGATTCACTCGACTCCGCCGGTGTCGCGCTCGAGCACGGAACGCCTGATCGCGACAGTCCCGATCTATCGCCGCAGCTTCTACTACAACGGGCTCCAGCCGGCGAAGCCATTCCTTCGCCAGTCGATGTGCCTCGACGCGGCTGAAGCCACGGTCGGTATTGCCCTCGCCTGTCGACATAGTGCCCCCTCGTCGCTGGCTAACCTTCGAGGCTGGCACGTCACACTGAGGAGTTGTACCGATCATCTGGGTGAACTTTTCCTGCAAACCACCGGTCAGGACATGGCCCCTGCAGCGCACCACGCGAGGATGCTCCAGACGTACCTTCGCGTGATGCTCGACCACGATCATGCGGTACGGCACGCCCGACCAGCGTGCGCGCTACCTGCCGGGCATCTCCGGCGGGCGAACGCACTTCTCGATCAGGTACTCCGAGCCGGAAGCCGGGACCGAGCTGGCGTCGTTGCGCACCCGCGCGGTGCGCGACGGCGACGAGTGCTCCCTGGTGTTCGTTCCTCACTTTCTTGGAACGTCGAACGGGGTAGAACTCATCGACATGTCGCGTCACTTTGTTCGCGTGCTTCTCGTTGAACATGGTGAGCGCGTCGGAGGTGGACTTAGAACCTGTTCCTTGTTTCGACGCGACTTCGAGCAACTGCCGCTGAGCTCACCAGTCCAGAGCGCTCGTCCGAAGGACCGTGTAGCAACGGCACGTTTACAGAACCGTCGCTAAGACCATGTAGGTCTGAAGTGATCCTGCTTGGCCAGATCTCGCTGCGCGTAGAACTCATCAAAACAGCGGAAGTAGCTACGCAGCCAGGGCTTGTAACACCCGTCGAGCTGTCAACGACTCGCCAGTGAGAGCGGGTACGCGAACCGTTTCAACCGACAGTAGTAGTTTCTCAAGAAACCGGCAATCTGAAAAATGGCCACCGCAGCGCACCCGGCCTAGTACTACAGCCGCAGGCCGTGATCTGTGAGTCTCCGCTGGTAATGGCATTGTCGGGCTCGGTGTTGGTGGCGTCGTCGCCAGTGTGACCATGCCTCGGTGTGCGAACGCGGATGCGGGGTGAAGGTTAGGGCGGCGTGCAGGCCCCTGATCTCGTTGACGCTCAACGGGATCAGGCCGTCGTCGGGACATGCAGAGCCCCCTTTGGGTCCTCGTGGTGACCGCGAGGAAGGCGTGGGCGAGCATCGCGAGGGTGATATGTCGGTACCAGGCGTGGTACTTGCGGACCTGGTAGTGGTCCATGCCGACCTCGTTCTTGGCCGCTTGGAAGCATTCCTCGACCGCCCATCGGCTCCCGGCCACCCGCACCAGCACGTCCAACGGGACCGGATTCGGTGTGTGACAGAGGAAGTAGGCCAGCTCATGCACGCCCTTGGTGCCGGGGGTGAGCGACCGGCGGATCAGCAGACTGTGGTGTTCACCGGCCTCGACCAGCGCCCAGTCATACAACCGTGGTCCCTTGGCGCCGTCCCCACAGGAACGGTGTTGCCAGGCCGTCTTCGGCACGAGCCTGGCCAGTGTGTCGGCGCGTCGTTTGCCCGCGGCGGTCGGGATTTCCTGTTTGCAGGGGATCGCCATGACGCAGGCGATACCCCGTTGTTCCAGCCAGGACCGCAGGCCGGGGTTCTGGCCGTAGGCCTCGTCGGCGGTGAACCAGGAGAACGGCACCTCGGCGTCGATGGCCCGTTCGAGCATGCGGCGGGCCAGTTCCGGCTTGGTCGCGAACTCGACCTCGTCGCCGATCCCGGCCTCACGGCATCGGTCCCGGTCAGCGCACCAGCTGTCCTGGGGCAGGTAGAGCTCACGGTCGATCAGCGCCCGTCCATGCGGGCAGGCGTAGGCCAGAAACACTCCGAGCTGGCAGTTCTCGATCCGCCCGGCGGTGCCGGAGTACTGCCGTTGCACCCCGGCGGACTTGACGCCCTTCTTCAGCAACCCGGTCTCGTCAGCGACCAGCACCGCCTGCTCATGCCCGAGATGGTCGACCACATATCCGCGCAGATCGTCACGGACCTTGTCCGCGTCCCACGCCGCGTGGTTGAGCAGGCGTTGCATACCGTCCGGGGTGGCATCGCCTGCCTGCTCGGCTAAGGTCCATCCGTTCTTGCGTTCGGTCCGTGACAGCAGGCCCAGCACATAAGCCCGTGCCCGCCTGCGGGTCTGGACCTGCACGAACCGGCCCGCGAACCGGGCGAACAGGTCGTCGAACCCGGCCCGCCACGCGTCCAGGTCTAAGATCGGCAACGCGGCCACCGTTTCGCTTCGAGTCCCAACACACCTCGAAGTTGATCACGGTGGCCGTCTCACGTCCCCACCAGGTCATCAAGCAAGATCACGCCATGCGGCTGTAGTACTAGCGCGTTGATCAACTACTCGCGAAACTGCCGCCGAGTGACCTATGGTCACCTGATTGGGTGGCGAAGTCGCTGTTAGTCCGATAAAAAGAGGGCGTGTCTACTCTGCCCGGCGGGCGCGACGAGGCCGGAACCCGCGCCGACTTGATCGACCCGGCGCTACGTCGGGCGAACTGGGAAGAAGCGCAAATTAACCGGGAGTTCTGGGTCGGCGATGGCCAGATCGTGGACGCTGGGGGAATCGCCTACCGCAGCAGCCGCCTGCGGGCCGACTACGTGCTGGAGCGTGAGCCGGGGTTCCCGATCGCAGTCATCGAGGCCAAACGAGAGAATGAGCCGGCAGCCACCGGCGTTGAGCAGGCCAAGCGTTACGCGCGCGGTCTGGCCCTTCCGTTCGCGTACGCCACCAACGGCCATGAGATCCGCGAGATCGACATGTTGGCGGGCACGGAGACGGTGGTCAGCGCCTTCCCAGCACCGGAGCAGCTGTGGCAGCGGTTCTTGGATGCCAAGGGCTTGGATAACGAGCTGGCGATGAAGTTTCGACGTGCGCCGTTCAGTCAGGCGTTGGTCAACTATGACGGCACGATCAAGAGGCCGCGCTATTACCAGAAAGCCGCGGTAGACGAAGCGCTTACCGCGATCGCAGCAGGCCAGAGACGCATCTTGCTGACGTTGGCCACCGGTACTGGCAAGACCTTTGTGGCGTACTTACTCGCAGCCAAGTTGTGGGATACTCAGTGGCCCAGAGGGCATGATAGGCCGCGCGTACTGTACTTGGCTGATCGCAACATCCTGGTAGACCAGCCGAAGGACGAGTACTTCATCCCTGGCTTTGGCGATGAGGCTGTCTGCAAGCTGAGTGAGGGCAGAGCGGTGATGAGTCGCCACTTCTATTTCGCGCTCTACCAGTCGCTGGACCAGACCCGTGCTGATGATGCCTTGTTCCTCCAGTACGACTCCGATTTCTTCGACCTAATTATCGTTGACGAGTGTCACCGCGGGTCTGCCGGCGCCGATTCCGCATGGCGGGAAATCCTGGACCACTTCGAACCGGCCGTGCAGGTTGGGATGACTGCCACCCCTGTGGACGACTCGACTCGCAGTACCTATGAGTACTTCGGCGACCCCGTGTATACGTACTCTCTTGGTGACGGCATCCGCGATGGCTACCTCGCGCCCTACCGGGTCAGGAAGATCCAGCTGAACGTCGACATCACTGGCTGGAAACCCGAGCTAGGTCAGCTGGACCGGTATGGTCGCGAGATCCCGGACAAGGTGTACGGCCGCAAGGAGTACGAGCGCCTGCTCGCGATCACCGAGCGGACCGAGGAGGCCGCACGCGCACTGACCGAGCATCTGCGCAGCACCGATCCTATGTCCAAGACGATCGTGTTCTGCGAGAACATCGACCACGCCGCACGGATGCGCGAAGCCTTGACCAATCTCAACGCCGACCTAGCTGGCCCAAACCACGACTATGTATTCCGCATCACATCTCATGACGGGAGCGCAGGACTGGCGATGCTGTCGACGTTCCGCAAGGTGGACACAGAACGTCCGGTCATCGCGATCACCTCCCGGCTGCTCAACACCGGGGTGGACATCCCAACGGTGCGCAATATTGTGCTGTTTCGGATCATTGGGTCTGTGCCGGAGTTCAAGCAGATCATCGGGCGCGGTACCAGGTTGTTCGAGGAGGACGGGAAGCTCGCCTTCGACATCATCGATTTCACTGACGCCACCAAGCACTTCAGCCGTCCTGACTTTGACGGTGTGCCTCTCGGGCGGCCCACGGTGTCGGTCACTAACACACAAGGTCACTTGGTCGATATCGACCTGCCTGACCCAGACGCGCACTACGTGCCCGAAGAAGTGCCCGCTGGATCGGTTGAGCATGCGGTGACGCTCAACGCTCCCGCAGCGGGGCCGGATGCTGGCCTGACGGTGACCGATCCGCAGCAGGCGGCGAGGATCCGCCAGAGCCGCGAGCGGTACTACGTCGACGGGGTCGAAGTATTCGTCTTCAACGACTCGCTGTACATCCTCAACGCCGGCACCCAGGAGTTGCGGCTAACCGAGTACCGCCAATGGGTCGGCGAGCAGGTACGCCGCCTGGATCTCACACCCACCAACCTGCGTGCCCAGTGGGCCCGCGCGGTCACCCGCCGCAAGCTCGCTCAAGCCTTCCGCGACGCAGGGATTGGCACCGAGCAAGTCTACCGGCACTTCGGGCACGCGGACGTCGACGAAGTTGATCTACTGTTGAACTTGGCGTACAACACCGCACTGGTCACCAGGAGCGAGCGTGTTACGCGGGTGCGTCACGAACACAAGACGTTCCTTGCAGGCTTCGCCGAGGAGGCTAGGGAGATCTTGGAGATCCTCCTGGACAAGTATGAGCAGTCCGGGATCGAGGAGCTGTCGGCAATGGCGCTGCGGACCCCAGCCTTCGCTGGCATGGGCGGCGTGGTCAGCCTTGCAGGGCGTTTCGGCGGTGGTGACAAGCTCCATGATGCGATCGATAGCCTGACCGCTCGCCTGTACGACATCGCGAACTGACCCCCGTAAGGTGGGGCCCCGCGCTGGTCGCCCAGCGCGTTGGTGTGAGCGGAGACAGTGGGAGCCAGGAGAAGATGACTGAAGACAACCAGGGTGCGCTGTTCGTCGGCGAGTCAACGCGAGCTCCTAAGCGCAAACCTCGGGAACGCGCGCCCCGGAAGCAAGCGGCTCCAAAGTCGGCCCCTGCTCGTCTGGCGGCTATCGTGAAGTCCGCTCGCGACATCATGCGCACGGATGAAGGTCTCAATGGAGACCTCGACCGCCTTCCCCAGTTGGCCTGGCTGCTGTTCCTGCGTTGTCTGGATGCCAAGGAGGACGAGCGAGAGGTCCTCGAAGGAGAGGCATTCACACCTGCGATCAAACCCGAGTACCGGTGGAAGAAGTGGGCGGCCGATCCTCGCGGCCGGACTGGGCAGGAGCTGATCAACTTCGTCAACACGGAGTTGCTGCCCTACCTGGCTAACCTCGAGAAGGAAATCGACGAGGACGACCGCGCTGGCTTCGACCCACGCCTAGTGATATCCGCAGTGTTCAAGGACCTTACCAACCGCATGCGCAATGGCGCTCTCCTGCGCGAAGTGATCGACCAAGTGCATAAGGTCGACTTCACCCAGCAGGAGGACGTCCATACGATGGCGGCTCTCTATGAGGGAATACTGCGAGAGATGCGCGACGCGGCAGGAGACTCTGGAGAGTTCTATACGCCTCGCCCTCTCAACCGATTCATGGTGCAGCAGCTGTTCCTTGAGCTCGGCGAATCCATCCTCGACCCCGCCTGTGGCACCGGCGGATTCCTTGTCGAGGCGCTCGCTGAACTGGCCCCAAAGGCCTTGGACAATAAGCAAATCGATCAACTGCACGCCAACCTGCGTGGCATCGAGAAGAAGTCCTTGCCGTTCCTGTTGTGCAACATGAATCTACTACTTCATGACATCCCTCAGCCGCACGTCTTGCGCGCAAACGCACTGGTTCAGATGCGCAAAGAAATCGGCGCTGTGAACAAGGTTGACGTCATCCTCACTAATCCACCATTCGGCGGTGAAGAGGAAAAGTCGGTCAGCGACGCCTTTGACGTCGGGTTTCAGAGTCGAGAGACTGCCTGGCTTTTCCTGTATGCCATCATTGATAAACTCAAGCGCGGCGGACGCTGTGGAATTGTGCTGCCCAATGGCGTTCTATTCGGTAATGATAACGTGGCTACGAAGATCAAAGAGAAGCTATTGGCAGAATGCAATCTGCACACAGTCGTCCGCCTCCAGCAAGGCGTCTTCGCTCCCTATACTGACATTCCGGCGAACCTGCTGTTCTTCGAGAAAGGCGTTGCGACAACCGAGACATGGTACTACGAACTCCCTCTACCAGAGGGGCGGCGCGGCTACACCAAGAGTAAGCCACTGGCTTTCGATGAATTTGAAGAATGTCAGCGATGGTGGGGAGGTGTGGAGAGGGTGGGTCGAGTGGAGACATCCCAAGCCTGGTGTGTCTCTGTCGAAGATCTCAAGGAACGGGGCTATAATCTCGATCTCACCAACCCGCACGGTGCTGACGATCTGGCCAACCATGACCCAGTGGAGCTTGTTGCAGACCTCATCAAGACTGAACATCAGATACTTGGATTGCTTGAAGAACTACAGGCGGAACTGGTGAGTGACCGATGATTTATTCAAATCGGCCACTGAGTGAAGCGCTCTCTTTGGTGGACGCATCGGAACGGGTGATAGATGATCAACAATATAGAATCGCAGGTGTGTACAGTTTTGGGAAAGGGTTGATTCGTAGAGCAACTATCAATGGCTCTCAAACTGCCTATGATACCCTGAGTCGCCTCTCGGCTGGTCAGGTAACCATGAGCAAGCTTGGAGCATGGGAAGGCGCCATCGCGTTCGTCGATGAGTCCTTTGATGGTACCTATGTATCGTCAGAATATCCCGTGTTTAATGTTAACAAGGACGATCACGATCCTCGATATATCGCCCACCTGGTCACGTGGCCGAAGCTTCGGAGCCAACTAGTCACACAAGGTTCGATGGCCCGACGTAAGCGTACGACTCCAACCCAGTTCCTCGCAATCAAAGTGCCTCTCCCTAGCATCGAGGAACAATGTCGAGTCGCGGCAAAACTCGATGAGGCGATGAGTAAGCTCACTCAAGCTGGTAGTCTTCGAAGGAATGCGCAAGTATCCTACAAAGCACTCCAGGAATCATTGATTGCGCATGCGTCAAATCCTACTATGCGAACGGTCGGCTCTATCATGGAGTTGAAGCGTCGATCGGTGCGTGTCGAGCCGGATGCCGTTTATCGAGAGATAGGGCTCCGATCATTTGGCAGAGGCGTCTTCCATAAGCCATCTGTCACTGGACAGTCTCTGGGGACGAAGAAGATATTCGCAATCGAGGCGGGTGACTTGTTGTTCAGCAGCGTGTTCGCTTGGGAGGGGGCCGTGGCGCGCGCGGCAGAGGCCGAACAAGGCCGGGTTGGTTCACATAGATTCATGACTTATGTTCTTGATGACGCGGTGGCCGACGCCGATTACCTGCGGTTCTTCTTCCTCAGCGTATCTGGTCTCGAAGTGCTACGGCGTTGTTCGCCGGGCGGCGCAGGGCGGAATAAGACTCTTGGCATCAAGTCTTTTCATGCCGCTCAGATCCCTCTGCCACCACTTCCGGAGCAGCAGCGGATCGCACGCATGCTGCTGACTGCCGAGCAAATCTCACAGCGCTTCGGCTCCGAGTACGAGCAACGTGCCGAGGCATGCCGGGTATCTCTGCTGAATGCCGCGTTCACTGGGAAGCTATAGCTTCAAAGATCGGCAGCCAGCTTTCGCGCGCTGTCGCAGAGCAATGAGGCTCTCTCCGAGAGAAACGTGTCATAGTCGTTGGCCAATGCGGCGTCGAACGCAGCGCTCGGGACGAGGCTAGCCGTGCAATGTACGCGGACGGTGTCTTCCCCGTGCATGTCGATCAGGTCCTGGAGATACTCGGAGGGGCGCTGGTCGGAGATGTGGATATTGGTGATCGAGGTGAGCATGATGATGTTCGCCACCGAGTTGATGGCGGCGTCGCTGTAGCCTTGCTTTTTCAGGTATGCCTGGGGAAAGAAGTGGTGGTACTCCTTATCGTTACTCCACGACAGCGCCTTGCCTACGTCGATCGGGCGGCCAGAGCGGAGGTCGACTGGCCGTTCGCGTGCGAGTAGGAGCGCGTGCGCCTTCGAGAACGCTGCTCCCTGACGGAATCGGGTGCGCTTCCACACGTCAACGGTGGGCATGCTGGTCGCTGACGGAAGGTCTGCCATAGCGCCTGCGGCGAACGCCCTGATCGCGTCCCGGATCACGATCATTTGCCGTCCCGACCAGCCGCTGAAGTAGCCAGTGAACGAGGTGCGCCAGAACCAGCGTTTGAGTGCGTCGATCTGAGAGGGAGTCGGTTTGTCGATGCGGTGGAACAGGTCAGCGAGGACAGTGAACTGGTTCTGGTAGGGCAATGCCACGGCGCTGGGCAGCGTGAGGTCGGTAGCGAGGAAGTCTGCCGCACGGCGCGCTCCCTCGGACGCCTTGGTGATGATCTCACGCAGTTCGGCCGCACTGTGGCGGCGCAGTTTGTCGATGTCCTCGCGGTCATACCCATGTCCGGCCGCAGCGGCAATGATGCGGAGGAGGGTCGGGGGCTCGACGGTGTCGAAGCGCTTCGGTGCGAGACTAAGCGAGGCGTTGTCAAGCAGGTCGGCCAAGTCGAAGTCGCGGGTCCAGGTCGCGGCACGGATCAGGTCGGCGATGGTAAGCGTGGTCGCGGTGCTGTTGATCCGCTCAAAGACTCGCGCCACCTCATCGATGTCCATGTCTTTGATAGTGGCGACCGCGATCTTGTAGTCCTGGAAGCGCCTGTACAGTGCGTCGGCTCGGTCCCGGTACTCATCGAGATTCGCCCCTGGACACCGGAAGAAGGCGGCTCCGTCGGACAGTAGCCGTGCGGGGATTTGGTGCACTGGAGGGTTCTCAATTGTGGAGGCGTGGGCGAACTCCTCAGTGGCGAGGTCGTAAACGATGTTCCAATAGCTGTCTGGGTTGCCTTCAGGCGTCCAGTACAGCGCCCCGCAAATCGTGGACAATCGCTGCTGCCCGTCGAGGAGGTAGTTGCGTGGGTAGTCTTCCCGTGGATCAGCCACCTCCAGGTTGGCAATCGCGCGGTCGCTGGCCAACTCCTCGCGGCTCTGCCATAGCAGTACGCTCCCGATCGGATAGTCGCGCGCCACGGAATCCAGCAGTTCCAGAACCTGCTTGCGGTTCCACACGAATTCGCGCTGGAACTTGGGCAGCAGGATGTCACCACTCTTGATCCGACGTGCCAGGTCGATCAGACTCTCCGTGCCGGTGTGTAGCGCCCGCACCGATGCCACACTGCCTGCCATGTGCCGCTTCCTTTCGACGTGGCCGTACGGCTCATGGGACGTGACCCTAGCGGTAAGGTCCGACACTTTCTGAGCCAGACGTCGAAGCCACGTTGCAGTACATGCCAGCGTCCAATCGGACGTCAGCGATCCGGTTGTTCAAGATCGCGGTGGCTCGTGCCTTCCACGTATGGTGACCCCTTGCTCGCCGAGCCGCGCTGTACCGTTCGTTGGTCGGTGTTCATGCGTTCGGCGATCTGTGCTGTGGACCATCCGGCTTCGTAGGGTCGTGCGGCCTCGTTGACTAGTTCGGGTAGTAGGCCGGTGCGGCGCATCGGTATGTGGTGCCGTCGGAGTGTTCAGCTGACTGTCTTGCGGTCGATCTCGAACTGGTCGGCCAGTTCGTGCACCGCTGCTCCGGCCTGGTAGCCAGCGATGAGCCTCTCGACCTGGGGGTCGCCAGATATAGTTAGTTGACACTGTTACACGACGCCGTCAATGTAGGTCACCGGGGCGTCGCGCCTGTTACAGCCGGTTCACGAATCATCCTGACTGCCGTTGTAAACGGCCCAACGTCGCCGACACGACGAGCGTGGCGGCCATACCGGACCCACACCCTGATCAGGACCACCACGTCGGCAGCAGCCGACGCAAAGATTCACGTCGACATCCTGGAGCAGGCGGGTGACCCTGTTTCGCGGTGTTGATCACCGTGCTCCAGATCTGCTCTAGATCCGTCACCGATCATCCACTTAGGGCACAGAAAAAGATCAGCCCCAAACCTGTCCATGCAGGTCGGAGGCTGATTTTCGAAATTTCAACAACTGTGGAGCTGAGGGGATTCGAACCCCTGACCCCCACACTGCCAGTGTGGTGCGCTACCAACTGCGCTACAGCCCCGCCGCGCTCTTTCGAGTGCTTGGATACCGTACATGACCCGCTATGACGCAGTGGAACCGGGGGTCGCGTTCTGGGCACGGGGGTGCTAGACCGTTGCTGTGATCAGCGCAGATGACGTGGTTGTGCCCCTGGTGGACGCGGATGCCGAGGGGATCGCTCCCGAGCGGCGACGGCTGGTGCAGGAGCGCCGGTTGGGACGGGTGATCGACCGGGTGCTGGCGACGGGGAACCTCCAGGCCGAGCGGTTGCGGGCGGCGGGTGTCGGCAGTGGGACGGATGTCACACTCGACGACCTGCCTGGGCTGCCGACTATCTCCAAGGCCGACATCTGGGAGAACTACCCGTCCGGGTTGCAGGCGTCCGACGACATTGTCTGTGTGCACGGCAGCTCCGGCACCGGCGGCCGGCCGACGCTCATCCCGTACACCGCTTCCGACATCGAGGTGTGGGCCAGTGTGATGGCGCGGGCGCTCGGCGGGGCGGGGGCGACGCGGCGGAGTGTCATCCACAACGGGTACGGCTACGGGCTGTTCACCGGCGGCCTCGGCGTGCACCACGGGGGCATGCACCTGGGCGCTACCGTCATCCCCGTTTCCGGTGGGATGACCGATCGGCAGATCCGACTCATCCAGGATCTCCGGCCGGATGTCCTCACGTGCACGCCGTCGTACGCGATCCATCTCGGCGAGGCGCTCAAAGGCGAGCCGACGTCGCTCAAGGTCGGTGTTTTCGGCGCCGAGCCGTGGACCGACGAGATGCGGGCGCAGATCGAGGGCTTGCTGGACATCCGTGCGTTGGACATCTACGGGCTTTCGGAGATCATCGGGCCTGGGGTGGCGTGCGAGTCGCTGGATTCCGCGGGCATGCTCAACGTCGCCGAGGATCATTTCCTCGTCGAAGCCGTCGACGCGCAGGGCGTTCCCGTCCCGGACGGCACACCGGGCGAGTTGGTGTTCACCACGCTCACCAAGACCGGGATGCCGCTCATCCGCTACCGCACAGGTGACGTCGCCGCGCTCGCCGACCCCGTTCCCGGTAGTCCGCGGACCCTCAAGCGGATGAGCAAGCTCAAGGGCCGCACGGACGACATGCTCATCATCCGTGGCGTCAACGTGTTCCCCACCGAGGTCGAGGCTGTCCTGCTCGCCGACGAGCGGGTCAGCCCGCACTACCTCGTCGTCGAGGACCGCAGGGACCCGCGGCGCAGCGAACTGCGGGTCGCGGTCGAACCGTTCACCGACAGCGTGAACACGGCCGCGCTTGAGCGAGATCTCGTGGTGGCGCTGCGGGAACGGCTGGGCATCACCTGTGCTGTGACAGCACTCGAGCCAGGCAGCGTGCCCCGTACCGAGGTGGGCAAGGCACGCCGCCTGGCTCGCTGGAACCAGGGTGAACCGCCGCTAGCCGGTCTGCTGTGACGTGAGCTTGTTCAACCACTCCGGGTCGTCGGTCTGCACGATCCGGCCGTCGACGGCGAGGGTGGGCGTGCCGAAGCCGCGCTGGCCCTTGCCGAAGTCCTGCTGGAGCTTCGGGTCCTTGGCGACCTGCTGGTAGGCGTCCTCGACGATCTGGTTGTACTTGCCGGTGCGCACGCCGTCGGCGAACGCGGGCGAGTCGATGCCGATGTCCTGGCCCAGTTTGATCAACTGGTCCTTGTCGTAGCCGCGCGCGCCCTCTTCCGGCTGGGCCTTGAACAGGCTCGCGTGGAACGCGGGGAACTTGCCCTCGTCGGCGGCCAGCAGCGCGGCGTTCGCGGAGTCGAGCGAGTAGCCGGGCGGGTCGGAGCGGTCGTTGAGCAGGGTGAGCATGTGGTAGCGGACGCGGACCGAGCCCTCTTCGACCTTCTTGTCGATCTGCGTGGCGTACGCGCCCTCGAACTGACCGCACGCCGGGCAGAGGAAGTCCTCGTAGACATCCAGGGTCACCTTCGCGCTGTCCTTGCCGACCAGCACGGTCGCGCCGTCGCGTTTGACCTGCACCTGCTCGGAGGCCTTGTTGACCGGGATCTGCATGCCCTCGGTCTTGTTCTTCTGGTTGTTGGTGATCAGGATGCCGGTCACCACCGCCGCCGCGATCACCACGACGACCGCCACGGTGATGATGATCTTGTTGCGGTCGCTCTTTGCCTTGCGCGCGGCCAGTACCGCCCGCTGCGCGGCGAGCTCCTGCTTGCGCTTGCGCGCGTTGCGCTGGGCTCCTCCCACGTCCTTCAGTCCTCTCCCACTACTGCCGCTTCAGCCGGGCGCCTGGTCAGCCAGCCGTCCATGGACAGCCAGGTACGCGGGCGGACGATCAGCCAGCCCATCAGCACCAGGAACCCGATATCCCGTGCGATCTCCTGTGGATACGCCGTCTCGCTCGCGGTCACCTGCCCGCCGCCGCCGAAGCAGCCGCAGTCGATGGTCAGCCCGCGGGCCCACGCCTGCGAGATCGCGATGACGAACCCGAGCATCACGACCGCCGACAGCACCGCGACCAGCCGCGTGCCCAGTCCGAGCAGCAGGAGCAGGCCGAGTGCGATCTCGATGAACGGCACGGCCGCCGCCACGACACTGACCACGCCTTGCGGCAATAGGTCATACGCCTGCACCGCGATGTAGGCCTGGTTCAGGTCTGCTGCCTTGATCGCGCCCGACACGAACCACACAGCCGCCAGCCCGAGCCGCGCCACTGTGCCGATCCCGTCAAGCACACGAGGTGACGGTCGAACCACGCGACGGACGATACCCGGGCAAACTGAGGGTTACCTGAGCGACGAACACCCGCCAGGCGAGTTCCCGACGTAACCGAATCGACGTGACCGAAGCGACGTGATCCGCCCGCATGAACCTTCCCGATCTGCCGATCCGGGCCGTCCTGCCGGACCTGACCCGAGCGCTGACCGACCACGGCACGACGATCCTGGTGGCGCCGCCGGGCACGGGCAAGACCACAGTGGTTCCGTTGGCACTGCTGGATCCGTCACTGGAGGGCCGGATCGTGGTGGCCGAGCCGCGCAGGCTGGCCGCCCGCGCGGCGGCGGCCAGGATGGCGTCGCTGCTGGGCGAGCCGGTCGGCCGCACGGTCGGGTACGCCGTGCGCGGCGACCGCAGGACGTCGAAGGACACCCGGATCGAGGTGGTCACGTCCGGCCTGCTCGTCCGGCGGATCCAGCACGACCCCGAACTGTCCGGTGTCGATGTCGTGATGCTCGACGAGTGCCACGAACGGCACCTGGACGCCGACCTGCTGCTCGCGCTGGTGACCGACGCGATGGCGCTGCGGCCGGAGCTGAAACTGCTGGCCACGAGTGCGACCGTGGCCGCGCAGCGGCTGGCCGAACTGCTCGGCGACGCCCCGGTTCTGACGGTCGACGCCCGCACGTTCCCGACAGGAACGACCTATCTCCCGCCGATGCGTGGCGAGCGACTTGAGGCATGCGTCGCCCGCGCGACCCGCCGTGCACTGTCCGAAACGGACGGTGACGTGCTCGTGTTCCTACCCGGCGCCGCCGAGATCAACCGGGTACGGCAACTGCTCGACGGCGTGAACGTGGTCACGCTGCACGGCCGCCTCGCGACCCGGGACCAGGACACGGCGCTGAAACCGGCGAACCACCAACGGGTCGTCCTGGCCACCGCCGTGGCGGAGTCGAGCCTGACTGTGCCCGGCGTGCGTGCCGTCGTCGACTCCGGCCAGTCCAGGGTGCCGAGGGTCGACCACCGGCGCGGACTGCCGGGGCTGGCCACGGTTCGCACGTCGGCCGCTGTCGCCGATCAACGAGCCGGCCGCGCGGGACGAGAAGGGCCGGGTCACGTGTACCGGTGCTGGCCCGAGCACGAGCACGCGACATTGCCGCGTTATCCCGAACCGGAGATCAAAGTCGCCGACCTGACTCGGCTGGCGCTGGAACTGGCCTGCTGGGGCACGCCGGACGGGACCGCGTTGCGGTGGTGGGACGCACCGCCGGAGGGCGCGCTCAAAGCGGGCCAGTCGGTCCTGCACGACCTCCATGCGCTGGACAACGACGGCACACCAACGGATCGAGGCCGCGCGATGGCCGACGTCGGCCTGCACCCGAGACTGGCCAGGGCCTTGCTGGACGGCGGCAAGCAGGCCGCGGACGTGGTCGCCTTGCTCGACGACGACACGCTCACCGACGACGTCGACATCGACACCGCGCTGCGCAAGGTGGGCAGTTCGCAGCGTTGGCGCCGTGAGTCACAACGCCTCGCAGCGTTGGCGCCGCGGTCGCAGGAGCCCGGCGACCCCGCACGAGTGGTCGCGTTGGCGTATCCGGAACGGCTGGCCCGCAAGAGGTCAGCGGAGTCACGCGTCTACCTGATGACCGGCGGGACAGCGGTGGAACTGCCACCGGGCACGGGTCTCGACCACAGGGAATGGCTCGCGATCGCGGTCGCCGACCGCAAACCGGGCGAGAAACACGGCCGCGTCCGGCTGGCCGCGTCCGCCGACGCCGACCTGGCGGCCGAGATCGTCGGTGTGTCCGAAGTGGACGAGGTGACCTGGGACGGCGACGTGGTCGCGCGCCGGGTGCGCAGGATCGGCGCGATCACCCTGTCGGAGCGGCCGTTGGCCGACCCGGATCCGGCCGCCGTCGAAGCCGCCCTGCGCGACGGCGTGCGGACCGAGGGCCTGTCGCTGCTCGACTGGGACCCACGGCTGCACGCCAGGATGGCGTTGCTGCACCGGACGATCGGCGACCCGTGGCCGTCCGTCGCCGAAGCGGACATCCTGTCCACTGTGGATGTGACGGGCGCGCGCCACCGGCGAGATCTCGCCAGGATCAACCCGTTGCGCGCGTTGCTCCCGTGGCCCGCCGCGACACGGCTGGACGAACTCGCGCCGGAACGCATCGAGGTGCCGTCCGGATCGAGGATCACGGTGGACTACGAAGGCCAACGGCCCGTGTTGGCCGTACGCCTGCAGGAGGTCTTCGGCTGGCGCCAGGCACCCGTGATCGCGGACGGGAAGGTGACCGTGCTGCTGCACCTGCTGTCGCCCGCGGGTCGCCCCGCCGCGGTCACCGACGACCTGGAGTCGTTCTGGGTGAACGGGTACCCGCAGGTCCGGGCCGAGCTGCGCGGCCGGTACCCCAAACACGACTGGCCTGCCGACCCGCTGACCGCTACTCCACGATCCCGGCGAACATCCCGGCGATGAGCAGGACCGCGAAATAGATCAGCAAGCCGACGACCACGAGCGCCACGAGGACGGTCGCAGGCCAGTAGCGGCCACGGGTGGCCGCGTGCCAGAACGCGCGCGCTTTCGGCATTTGCGCCTTTCGCGCCCCGGCCACCCTGTCCCCGGCGCCCATCAGGTCGTCGAGCTCAGACTCTTCCTCCACGGCGGTCAATCTACCTACAGGTGTGGCAGCGGATCCGGCGGCATGGCATCAGCCGACCACTCCGCGTCCGCGGCGTTGATTTCCGCCACGTACTCCTCGTCCACCTCGTACACCCGGCCGCCGAGCTGGAACTCGGGGATCACCGTCAGGTCGACCGGGCCTAGCTTGGTGTGCCTCGGATACCTGCGCCACACCGCGTTCGGCCTCGTGCGGCCACCCAGCCCGGTGTCCAGCACGGTGATCGAGGAATCGGTGACGGCGACGAGGAAGTGTGACGAGCTGTACGGTCCGCCGACCATCGAGGCCGGAAACAAATAGCTGATCTCTTCACCCGGTTGCAACAGTGCGCGCACGTGCGCACGGTCATTGGATGTCGGTGACACAGCGCACCACCTCCCAGTACCAACTTTGGCAGAACCGGGTGCTGGAATCACTTCGCAAAAGGAGGAAACTCGCTGGTCACGTACGGTATTGAGAGGTAGATGGGAGCTGGTATACCAATTACGGGCAGGTTACGGAAAGTCAGAATCCTGCCCGTCCGGCCCAAGCCGCGCGCTCGCCGTGTTGCGCAAAGTAGCAAAGCTCACTTTTCGTCCTTGCGGGGCCTGCCCTGACGCCGCTGCCGGGCCGCGTCACTCGGCATCCGGCCGGCTTCCGACAGGGCCCGGCGCAGCAGGAACTCGATCTGCGCGTTGGTGCTGCGCAGCTCGTCGTTCGCCCACCGGGCCAGTGCGTCGTGCACCGCGGGATCCAGTCGCAACAGGACGCTCTTGCGTTCCGCCACAACAACCTCATTGGTAGAGCGAGCCGGTGTTCACGACAGGTTGGGCGTCGCGATCACCGCATAGCACCACCATCAGGTTGCTGACCATGGCGGCCTTCCGTTCCTCGTCGAGCTCGACGACATCGTTCTGGGCCAGTCGGTCCAGCGCCAGCTCGACCATCCCGACCGCGCCTTCGACGACCAGCTGCCGGGCGGCGACGACCGCACCCGCCTGCTGGCGGCGAAGCATCGCCTGCGCGATCTCCGGAGCGTACGCCAGGTGCGTCAGCCTCGATTCGATCACCCGGACGCCTGCCGGTTCGACCCGCGCGCTGATCTCCGCCGACAGCTTCTCGGTGATCTCGTCGGCGTTGTCCCGCAACGAAAGCACCTCCGTGCCGTGTGAGTCGTACGGGTAGCTGTTGGCGATGTGCCTGATCGCGGTCTCGGTCTGGATGCTGACGAACTGGACGAAGTCGTCGACCTCGAACATCGCCCGCGCGGTGTCCTGCACCTGCCAGACGACCACGGCCGCGATCTCGATCGGGTTGCCGTCCAACTCGTTGACCTTCATCACGGCGGTCTCGTGGTTGCGGATCCTCGTGGAAACCTTGACGCGCGTGGTGAACGGGTTGACCCAGCGCAGCCCGGCGGTCCGCACTGTCCCGACGTACCGGCCGAGGAACTGCAGCACCCTGGCCTCGCCCGGCGCGACGATCGTCAGCCCGATCGCGAACACCGTCGCCACGAGCATCAGCACGGCGGCGATCACGATCAGGGTGACGCCGAGCGACCTCGCGCCGTCGGCGGCCTGCAGCACGCCCCAAACCAGCAGACCCGCCGCGGCGAGGTCGACGACGAAGGCGATCCCGGCGACCGGCAGGCCACCCCGCTCGACCGCGTTGCGTTCCCGCACCCGGGGTGTGGGCATGTCGACTGCGATATCGTTCATATCGACAGCCTAGCAAACTGATATCACTTTTACCACGCACCCCCGTCGCCCTGGCGCCTCGCGGGCGATCATCTACTCGCGGGTTTCGTTGCGCCGCAGCGGATCCGCAATCTCCTCGAACTCACGCCGAAAGCCGAGCTCGACCGCGTGCTCCAGCCCATCGCACCGAACTCCGCGGGCGACCACACGACCGTGGCATCGGCGCGACGACAGTGTCCGTGCCGTCGACCATCACATCATCCAGCGGATGCCAATCGTGCCCGTCGCGTTGAACTCGATCAGGTGCACCGCGCCCGCCGGGCCGGCCGCCAGGTCCCAGGACGGCGACGAGATCCGCGCGCAGCGGGCCGGGACAGCCGCCGGGTCGAACCGGGCTTCCAGGACGTAGTCCCTTGTTGTGCGGTGCAGTCTGCGCACGAACCGATCCGGTTGGGCCGTGCCGACGATCCTGTACTCCATGATGATCGTCTCCCCGCGCGCCAGCGGGGCGTCGAACACCAGCTCGGCCACCATCATCCCGGTCTCGTCGTCGGTGTTCAGGGTGCGCAGCACGCAGTGCTGACCCGCGACGACCTCCGGCATCCGCGCCGCGCCGTCGGTGTCCCACACCAGGATCCAGCGGTCGGCGCCGTCGTGGCTGGCACGCAGAACCTGCCGGTTGGCCACTTCGACGAGCCTGCCGCCCGCGTCGACCTCGATCCGGTCGTGCTGGCTGAGCCGCGTGAGCCTGCCGTCGGACGAGGTGTCGATACCGGCGAGCAAGTGCTCGATCGGTTTGCCCCACGCCTTGAGCATCGCCTCGGGCCCCTTGGGGTGTGCGGCCCTGCCCCGCGGCCGCGGCGGGCCGAGCAACGACCGCAACGCCTGCGGCGGCAGGTCGAGCACGGCTTCGAGCTCGGCCAGCGCACGCAGTGACTCCGGGCGCTCCGGCCTGCGCCTGCCGGACTGCCAGTTGCTCAGCGTAGGCACGCTGATGGACACGTCCCGTAGCCGCAGGCGGTAGCGGATCCGGTCGAGTGCCAGTCCGCTCGCACTGATCGCCGCCCGCAGTGCCTCGTGGAACGGCCCCGCTGCCAGCAGTTCCGGTGTCACCACCCAGCGAACGTAAGCGGCGGCGAAATTCCCTGTCAATGCGGCCCAGTAGGTGAAACCCTTACGGCTGCACGATATCCCTCGGTCAGAGGGCCGTGTGCGCCAGCCAATGGGTGATGAGGTCCCGCTCGCCGGAAACCGTGACACCGTCAAGACCAACGCGGCGGTAGAAAAGCAGCAACAGATCCTGGACAGGACCCGACACTGTCACATCCGCCCCGCCGGTGACGGAGCGCTCCCACGTCGGCCCGTCCGGCGTGCGGGTGATCAACCAGCCGTCACCCTCCGCTGACACCAGGCGCAGCGTTTCGCCATCACCGCGCAACCGAGCGAGGTCCGGGTTCATCGTCCGCATCCGCACCACCAGGTCGAGCCCCTCGTCGATGCCGTCCTCGGCGAGCGCGGCGGGAATGTCGTACGGCACAGCGGCGGTCAACGCGGCATCGACGGCGTGGATCGTGGTGTCGTGCAGCATCCGGCGCAGCCAGAACGACGCGGGCTGCCGGTCGCCGAGGAACGTCCAGACCTCCTTGGCCGCGTCCCGACCGACCGCGTCCGCCAACTCGGTGGCGCCCTCCAGCAGCCACTCCGACCAGTCGGCCCGCGGTTCGACGGTCTTCTCGAAAGCGACCGCCTCCCCGGTCCGAACGATCTCCGCGGCCCGGCGCTGGATGTGACCGACGTGACCGACGAGGTCCCGCACCGCCCACTCCGGACACGTCGGAACCCGCTCGTCAGGACCAACGCCGACAACCGCGTCAGCGAACGCCTTCGTCTGCTGCAACAACCACTCGATGCGCATGAAACCAGCCTAGGGGTCACACCGCCTGCGTAGCCTTACGCGACGTGTCGAGGCCGATCCGTTCCCGCGCCGAGTTCCTGGTGACAGGAACCAGCTCGGTCGCCTTGGCCAGCCCCATCAGCGGCGTGGCGTTGTACACCGACTCGGCCTTGTCCACGAGGAACGTCTCATGCCAGATACCGACGACCCCGTTGGCCTTAGCCGCCCTCCGGTTGAACTTCGCCCAGGCCGGACGATGTTCGGCGTCCTGGGCGGACGCGTAAGCGTAGAGCTTCTCGAGCGAGCTCCAGTACTGGATCAGAACCGGGCCCCGGCTGCTGATGCTCTGTTCGTAGCCGAGCAACCCGAGCTCGGGATCCCGCACAAGCTCCTTGATCATCGGACCCATAGCCCGAGCCGTAGGCAGCCACAGGTCCGGTCGCCACGGCTTGTTGATGGTCATCCCGATCAGGAAGACCACGAGTTCGCCATCATGTTGGTGCGTCATTCTGGATAGTGCCACTATCTAATAGTGGTGCTAGCTACTATCTATGTCAAGGGTGTCGCTGGGCGGGGGTGCCTCGCCGGCGGGCTGGCCGCCAAGAGGAGAGGGGGCCGCGCCCCCTTCCTCCCGTATGGCCTGCCAAAGGCAACCATGGGCGTCAAGGGGATCCGTGTGGTTCCCAGCCGGGTTGGTTTGGGTGGGCGGACCCCTTGACACCCATGGTTGGGCTGCGCCCAGGCCATACGGGAGGAAGGGGACACGAAGGCGGGGACTGCGCTGACGCGCTTTGGGATGGGCGAGGTCCGTAAGACTGTCGCCGTGGCTGGCTGCCGTGGGCGGACCTCACCCCCCACACACAGCGCCTCCGGCGCTTGGCATCCCTGCACCTGTGCCCCCAGGGGCGCCTCCAGCGCTGAGCGCCCAAGGGCGCCTCCGGCGCTGAGTGCCCAGGGGGGCGCCTCCGGCGCCCGCGCCCGGCGGCAAAGCCGCCCGCTGGTAAAAGCAAAACGCGCCCACGCTGGGTCGAAAGGAGCACGCACCGTGGGGGGCTTGGGGGGCTCGGCCCCCCAAAATAATGACGAGCGACCCGGCGAGGTTGCGAAGCAACCGAGCAGGGTCGCCCAGAGCGAGTGGAGGTGCCGGGAATCGAACCCGGGTCCTCTGCCGCCTCACCAAGGCTTCTCCGTGCGCAGTCCACTGTGCCTCTGCTTGACCCCGCCGGTCTCGTGAACTAGCCGGTGTGACGGGCCCAGTCGCTGTTTGCTTCCCAACCGCACTCCGCGACCGAGTACGGCGGTGAGCCTTCTGGATGATGCCGGCAAACCGGGCCGAAGGCACTCCCGGGCCGACAAGGAAACTACGCTTTTACTTAGGCAGCAAGAGCGTAGTTCGCCTGACTGGTTTCAGTCTTGGCGCTTATTTTTTTTGCGGCGACGCTTGAGGTGGTCTCTCGCCTGCACCTGCACGCTTCCCTTGAATCAACGTCCAGAGTCGAAACCGTTCACCCCCTGGTTGTGGTGTGTACCCGCCAAGCATAACGCGCCCGGGCTGGTGGTTCATTCCGGTTACCGGGCCGGGGTGGGGCTGGCCCTACCCCGGGGATGGCAGCTTGCTCCATCGCCTCTGTGAGCTGGGCTTGGGATGCTTGTGCCATGAACACTCAGGTGGAGCAGGTTGACGGGCGTCAGCATCAGCCAGGTGCCGTGGGGGCGAACGTCTACCTGTTCACCAGCTTCGTCATGGCTGTGGCCTGGTTCCCGCTGGTGATGGGGTTGCTCGGGGTTTCCTTCGGCACGCTGGTCGTGTGGGTGGGGTTCCCGCTTCTGATCTTGACCATGATGCTGATCAGGGGTTTCGCCCGGTTCGAGCGTCGGCTGGTGTACGCCTCGCTCGGCTACTACGTGCCTGATCCCTACCGGCCGGTGCCGTCGGGCCTCGTCGGGGTGTTCAAGGGCCGGTTCACCGATCCCGCGACGTGGCGTGACCTGCTCTACCTCGTGCTGTTGCTGCCGGTGTCCATCGCGTCGTTCGGGTGGATGGTCGTGTTCTGGGCGGTCGGCCTCGGCCTGGCGACGCTGCCCATCTGGTACCGGTGGGTCGACAACGGGGTCATCCTCTTCGGCGACGTCCGCGGCGCTTCCTACCTGGTGAACTCGCTCGATGACACGCTCATCCCCGCGTTGGTGGGGGTGCTGGTTCTGTGCCTCGCCCTGGTGACGACGAAGTGGCTCGGGCAGGTGCGCGGCAAGCTGGCGAGGGCGTTGCTGGGGCCGAGCAAGGCGATGTTGCTCGCCGCGGAGGCCGCTCACCTGCAGGCGAGCCGGGCGCGTGGGGTGGACGCCGCCGAGGCCGAGCGGCGCCGGATCGAGCGTGACCTGCACGACGGGGCCCAGCAGCGGCTGGTCGCGGTCGCGATGGGTCTCGGCCGGGCCAAGAGCAAGATGGAGCGGGACCCGGAGGGCGCCAAGGCGCTGATCGACGAGGCGCACGCGGACGCCAAGCAGGCGGTCGCGGAGCTGCGTGACCTCGCGCGTGGCATCTACCCGGCCGTGCTGGGTGACCGTGGGCTGGACGCGGCGTTGTCGTCGCTCGCCGCGAAGTCGCCCGTGCCTGTGGACGTGCGGGTGGAGGACGGCCTGTCGTCGGACAACCGCCCGCCCGCGGCCGTCGAGAGCACTGCCTACTTCACCGTGGCCGAGGCGTTGACGAACGTCGCGAAGTACTCCGACGCGTCTCAGGCGTCCGTCCACGTGTACCGGGAAGGCAGCAGCAAGGTTGTCGTCGAGATCACTGACAACGGTGTAGGCGGCGCGTCTACGCAGCGTGGGGGTGGCCTGGCTGGGCTGGCCGACCGGGCTGCCACCATTGACGGCGTGCTGACCGTGGTGAGCCCCGTGGGCGGGCCGACAGTGATCCGGGCGGACCTGCCGTGCGAGTGGTGATCGCGGAGGACTCCGTACTGCTGCGCGCCGGAATCGAACGACTGCTCGCGGACGAGGGCATCGAGACCGTCGCCGCCGTCGAGGACGGCGAGCGGCTGCTCGAGGTCCTCGACGAGCACCGGCCGGATCTGGCCATTGTGGACGTCCGGATGCCGCCGACGTTCACCGACGAAGGACTGCGGGCCGTGTTGCGGGCCCGCGAACGCACGCCTGACTTGCCGGTGCTGGTGCTCTCGCAGTACGTCGAGGAGCGCTACGCGGTCGAACTGATCTCGTCCGGCGCCGGCGGCGTCGGCTACCTGCTCAAGGAGCGGGTGGCCGACGTCGCCGAGTTCGTCGACGCGGTCAACCGGGTCGCTCGCGGTGGGACGGCCATCGATCAGGAGGTGATCTCGCAGCTCATGGCACGGGGCAGACGTAATCCGATCGACGCGCTGACACCGCGCGAACGCGAGGTCCTCGGGCTGATGGCGCAGGGCATGTCCAACGCCGCCATCGCGAAGTCGCTGACCGTCTCGGACGGCGCCGTGGAGAAGCACGTCGGCAACATCTTCGCCAAGCTCGGCCTCGAGCCGAGCCAGGAGGAGCACCGCAGGGTGCGTGCCGTGCTGGCGTACCTGGAACGCAGGTAGGTGACTCCCCTGTCGGGGTAGGGAAAACCCCCTCTCCCGCTTGGGAGCAGACACCAGTGATCTTCCGTCCCCCATTCGCGAAGCTTTTGTCAGCCAAGCGAAACGGGGGACACGGTGTCCAAGCGAGATCCTTTTCTTGATGTGGTCAGGGTTCTGGCCATCGTGCTGGTGGTGTTCCAGCACTGGCTCGTGCCGGTGCTCGGCTGGAACGGCACCGAACTGACCACGGGGAACGCTTACGCCACACCAGGTTGGTGGGCACTGACCTGGGTCGGCCAAGTGATGCCGTTGGTGTTCTTCGCCGGTGGTGCGGCGAACCTGTTGTCGCTGCGGTCGCACCGCGGCCGGGGCGGCTCGGACCGGGACTGGCTCTCGGCCCGGGTGCACCGCCTCGCGGTCCCGATGCTCCCGTTGATCGGCGTGTGGCTGCTCCTGCCGCACCTGCTGACCATGCTGGACGTGCCGTCGCAGCCGTTGGACGTGGGCAGCGCGGTGGTCGGCCAGTTGCTGTGGTTCATGGCCGTGTACCTCGCAGCGATCCTCGTGACGCCGTGGCTGATCAAGGCTCAGGAGCGCTACGGCATGCGCGTGTTCGCGGCTCTGGTCGGGGCGGCTGTGCTCGTCGACGTGCTGCGCTTCAGCGGTGTACCGATGGCCGGGTTCCTCAACGCTGGCTTCGTGTGGCTCGCGGTGCACCAGCTCGGCTTCCACTACGCCAACAACCCGCCGTCGATGCGGGCGGCCGGGGCGATGGCCGCGACGGGCTTCGGCCTGACCGCCTTGCTGGTCGCGTTCGGACCGTACCCGCTGAGCATGATCGGCATGCCGGGCGCTCCGGTGTCGAACGCGGGCCCGCCGACCACGTGCCTGATCACGCTCGGCGTCGGCCAGATCGGCCTCATCCTGCTGGCCAGGCCGTTGATCCGGTCGCTGGTCGCGCGTCCCGCCGCCGCACGGGCGCTGACCTGGGTCGGTGCCCGGTCGATGAGCCTCTACCTGTGGCACATGTCCGCGATGGTCGCGGTGGCCGGTGTGTGGACGATCGGCCTCGGCTACAGCACGCCGGCCCCCGGCAGCGTCCTCTGGTTCGCGGTCCTGCCCCTGTGGATCGGTTCGTGCGCCGCGGTGTTGTACGGCCTGCTGCGGGCGTTCGGCCGGTTCGAGGCCCAGGCACCAGGGCCGCTCGTGCTCCAGCCACCCGCGTTGCAGGTCATGCTCGGTACGGCGGTGATCGCCGCGGGCACATTGGGGATCGCGGCGACCGGGTTCGCTCCCGGCAGCGGTGTGATGCCGGTCGGCGCGTCGGTGTGGAGCGCGGTCGTCCTGAGTGGACTGCTCGCGGTGCGCTACCGGCTACCTTCGGTCAGCCTCGTCCGCAATGCCTAGGTCGTGACTCGGGGGCCTCGAGGCGCGGCCTAGCAACCGCGCTGGGGTGTCGTGCAGCACGGCCCTGAGGAACTCGGGGCCGAGCCGCTCGTCCCGGGCAGCCCAACCGGCGATCACTTCGATCTGGTGTGCGTACTCGTACGGGATGTTCGGGTAGTCGGTGCCGAGCACGACCCGGTCCGGGTGACGGGCCAGCAGGGCAGGGAAGTCGTCCGGCACGGGCGCCCCGAAGTCGACCCCGACCATGGTGGTGTCGACGTACACGTTCCGGTAGCGGCTGACCAGGTCGAACGCCGCGTCGAAATCCGGCATCCCGGCGTGCGCGAGGACGAGGGTGAGCTCCGGGTGGCGTGCCAGCACCTCGCCGAAGATGTCCAGACCGGTGAACGCGCCGCGGAGCGGGCCGTGTCCACAGTGCACAACCACGGGCACGCCCGCCTCGGCGAGCATCCCCCACGCGCCGTCCAGTTCGGACGTCCTCGGGTCGTAGCCGCCGATCTGGACGTGGGCCTTCACGCACCGCGCCCCCGCGTCCAGCGCCTTGGCCAGGTACGCGTCGACCTCGGGCTCGGGGAAGAACGTCGCGGCGAGCACGGCCCCCTCGGTGCGGGCGGTGAAGTCGCGGGTCCACTCGTTCAGCCACTCCGCCATGCCCGGCTTGTGCGGGTACGCCAGCGGCGCGAACCGGGTGACGCCGAACGACCGCAGCAGCCGGACCCGTTCGTCCTCGTCGAACCGGTACTGGACCGGCCATTCGAGGCCGTAGTTCTCGCGGGCGTTGTCGAAGTACGCCCACACCTTGTCCAGGACGGACTGCGGCATGAAGTGGACGTGGATGTCGACGATGCCGGGCAGGCCGAGCCCGGTCACGAACGACCGGAGCTCGGAATCCCTCACCAGCCACCGCCGCGCTTGCGGGCGCGGCCGACGGCTTTGACCATCTCGCGCTCGGCCGTTCGCTTGGCCAGCGCCTGCCGCTTGTCGTAGGCACGCTTACCCCTGGCCAGCGCCAGCTCGACCTTGACCTTGCCGTCCTTGAAGTACATCGACAACGGCACCAGGCTCAGGCCGCTCTCCTTGGTCTTGCCGATCAGCTTGAGGATCTCGCCCTTGTGCAACAGCAGCTTGCGCCGCCGCCGGGGCTCGTGGTTGGTCCACGTGCCCATCTCGTACTCGGCGATGTGCAGTCCACGCAGCCACACCTCGCCGTCGTCGACCGTGGCGAACGCGTCGACCAGCGAGGCGCGGCCGATCCGCAGGCTCTTGACCTCGGTCCCGACCAACACGATCCCGCACTCGTAGGTGTCGAGGATCTCGTAGTCGTGCCGCGCCTTCCGGTTCGACGCGATCACCTTCTGACCACGTTCTTTCGCCATGACTATGAACTCTACGACACCGCGCGAACGGTTAAGTTCGCACGTAGAGCCGCAGGGTGACGTAGCCGGTGATGGCCGAGATCAAGATCGCCACGGCCACCAGGATCGGCGCGACCGGCCAGAAGATGTCCAGCATCTCGATCTTCGGGATGATGCCGGCGGAAATCGGTTCGGCGAGGACGTTGTCGACGAAGATCCCCTTGATACCGACGAGACCGGCGACCGCGAGGACCGCACCGACAAGGCCGGCGACCACCGCCTCCAAGAGGAACGGCAGCTGTGTGTACCAGCGCGTCGCACCGACGAGGCGCATGATGCCGACTTCCGTCCGCCTGGTGAACGCCGAGACCTGGATCGTGTTGGAGATCAGCAGCAACGCCGCGATGGCCTGGATGGCCGCGACCACCCACGTGGCGTTCCGGACGCCGTTGAGCACGCCGAAGAACCGTTCGAGGAAGATGCCCTGGTCCTCGACGCTGCTGATCCCCGGTTTGTTGCTGTAGGTCTGGACGATCACGTTGGCCCGGTCGGGGTTCTTCAGCTTCAGGTGGAAGGTGCCGGGCAGCGCTTCCTTCCTGGTCAGATCCAGCAGCTCGGGCTGTCCCGAGAAGACCCGCTTGAACCGTTCGAAGGCCTCGTCCTGGTTCTCGTACCTGGTTTCCTCGACGTTGGCGTCCTGCTCGAGAGCGGACTTGATGCCCGCACACGGCTGCGCCGTGCAGCCCTTGTCCGTGCCGCTGATGTCCTTGTTCAGGTACACGTTCACTTCGACCTCGTCGCCGAAGTTGTCGCGCATATGGTCGATCATGCGCACCACCAGCAGACCGCCCCCCAGCAGTCCGAGCGAGATGGCGGTGGTCAGGATCATCGCAACGGTCATCGTGACGTTGCGCCGAAGCCCGGTCAGTACCTCGGACAACACGAAACTGAAACGCATCGGTGCGGGTTTCCTCGCAGGTCGGGGGATTTACTAAGGCTTAGCGGCCTACGCCGTAGACGCCTCGGGCGTCGTCCCTGATGACCCTGCCGAACGCGAGCTCGACGACTCTGCGGCGCATCGAGTCCACGATGGAGTGGTCGTGGGTGGCCATCAGCACTGTGGTGCCGGTGCGGTTGATCCGCTCCAGCAGCAGCATGATGTCCTGGCTGGTGTCGGGGTCGAGGTTTCCCGTCGGCTCGTCGGCCAGCAGCATCAGCGGCCGGTTGACGAACGCGCGCGCGATCGCCACACGCTGCTGCTCACCGCCGGACAGCTCGTTGGGCATGCGGTTCGCCTTGCCGTCGAGCCCGACCAGCTCCAGCACCTCGGGCACGACCTTCTTGATGGTGTGCGAGGGCTTGCCGATCACCTCGAGCGCGAACGCCACGTTCTCCGCCACGGTCTTGTTGACCAGCAGTCGGAAGTCCTGGAACACGCACCCGATGGACTGCCGCAGCCGGGGGATCCGGCGGCGGGACATCCGGGTGATGTCGAAGTTGTTGACGTAGAGCTTGCCCTTGGACGGCACTTCTTCGCGCAGCAGCAAGCGCAGGAAGGTGGACTTCCCCGAGCCGGACGGGCCGATCAGGAAGACGAACTCCCCCTTGTCCATGTCCACCGAGACGTCGTCCAGCGCGGGGCGCGTCGACGTCTTGTAGTTCTTGGAAACATGTTCAAGCCGGATCACGGTCGCGGAGTCTACCCACGACCGTTATCCGCCTGTTGCCTTGGTGGGGTCCAACACCCTCAGTTAGTGCGTCGCCACCGGATTCCGGCCTCGAGGAAGCCGTCGATGTCGCCGTCGAGCACGGCGGAGGGATTCCCCACTTCGTACTCGGTGCGCAGGTCCTTGACCATCTGGTACGGGTGCAGGACGTACGAGCGCATCTGGTTTCCCCAGCTAGAGCCGCCGTCGCCCTTGAGCTCGTCCATCTTGGCCTGCTCCTCCTGGCGCTGGCGCTCGAGCAGCTTGGCCTGCAGGACGGCCATCGCGGACGCCTTGTTCTGCAGCTGCGACCGCTCGTTCTGGCACGAGACGACGATTCCGGTCGGTATGTGCGTGATGCGTACCGCGGAGTCGGTCGTGTTCACGCCCTGGCCGCCGGGGCCGGAGGAGCGGTAGACGTCGATGCGCAGTTCCTTCTCGTCGATGTCGACGTGGTCGGACTGCTCGACCACCGGGACGACCTCGACACCGGCGAAGGAGGTCTGCCTGCGGCCCTGGTTGTCGAACGGCGAGATCCGCACCAGCCGGTGGGTGCCTTGTTCGACGGAAAGCGTGCCGTACGCGAAGGGCGCGGAGACCTTGAAGGTGGCGGACTTGATCCCGGCTTCCTCGGCGTAGGAGGTGTCGTAGACCTCGGTCGGGTAGCCGTGCCGCTCGGCCCAGCGCGTGTACATGCGCAACAGCATCTCGGCGAAGTCCGCCGCGTCGACGCCGCCCGCTTCGGAACGGACGGTGATCAGGGCGTCACGCTCGTCGTATTCGCCGGACAGCAGCGTACGAACCTCGAGCGAGGAGATGTCGGAGCGCAGCTTGTCCCGCTCCGCGTCCGCCTCGGCGAGGCTGCCGTCGTCGCCCTCGTCCTCAGCCAGCTCGTAGAGCACCGGGAGGTCGTCGAGGCGTTGCCGCAGCTCGGACACCCGGCGGAGCTCTCCCTGCTTGTGGGAGAGCTGGCTGGTCACCTGCTGCCCCTTCTCCGGGTCGTCCCAGAGGTCGGGGCGCGCGGCCTGCTGCTCCAGCTCGGTCACCTGAGCGCGCAGCGCATCGAGATCCGTCACCGCCTCGATGCTCGACAACGTGGCGGAGAGATCGTTCAGGTCTGCTGCGACGTCCGGGTTCACGGCCAAGAAGGTTACGTCAGACCGCGTGCCGGTGCGTTGCCGGTCGGCCATTTGGCGCCGACCGGCTCCTTTCGTTCAGTCTTTCGGGACCGCGTCGAGCAGTTTCAGCGCCGCACGGGCACGGGCCACCGCGAACTCGCCAATCGCCTTCGCGTAGGTGTCGTCAGTGCTCTTGACCGAGTTGCGTGCCTCCTCCAGCTCGGCGTTGTACGCCTGCCGGGCGGAGTCGACGAGCGCGGTGCGCTGCTTGGCGGTCAGGTTGCTGGCGTGCACGAGGCGCAGGATCAGCGGGCTGCGCAGGTGGTCTGGACCGGGCTCCGAGGCAAGCCAGGTCTTGAAGGCCTTCTTGCCCGCGGCCGTGATCAGGTACTGCTGGCTGGAGCGGGGGCCCTGCTTGCCGAGTCGGACGAGACCGGCGTCGGCCAGCGCGGGGAGCTCGCGGTAGACCTGGCTGCGCGTGACGCTGAAGAACGCGCCAAAGCGCTCACGGGCCACCGCGACCAGCTGGCCACCCGTCTTCGGGCCGTCATGGAGCAAGCCGAGCAGAGCCGCGGCTGTTGCGTTCAATTCAGACACGTAACCACCGTGCCATGAATTTCGCTCGCTGTCCACAATGGGCAGGGCATCTGTCCACAATGGCTTCACCGTCACCCGGATGTCGCAAGTACACCCGATTGGCTCAGTAGCCCTTCCGCCGCACCCACTCCGACCAGGCACGAAGCCATTCGTCCTGTCCCGTCATGAGCTCCGCGTGCCAGCGCCGCAACGAATCATCGTGCTGTGAAGAACTTCTTTCCTGATGTGCGAACGGGTCCGGAGTCCAGGTGCGTTGGGACGCCCACACGGTCCGCCAGGTCTCCTGCGCGGGCCTGGAGAGCAGTTCGAGGCGCATCCCGGTCCAGTACAAGAGAGTCTCCGTAACAGCGGCGTCGCGGAGTCGCTTGTTGGCGAACCAGCTCGCCTTCTCCTGCAAACGGCCCAACTGGTTCACCAGAATGGTCACTGCCTCGTTAGCGTCCTGTCTGGACTGATCGGCCAGATGCATCTGCGCCCGGACAGCCGCTTCCCAGAGTTCTCCGTGCTTGCGGGCGTTCGCGCGCAGCCGCGGCGGGCGTCCCTGGCGCGCCGCGGCTTCCAGCTGCCTGCTGCGCGCGAGAGTCGCTTCGATGAGCGAACGATGTGCTGTGGCCACGTCAAACGGCCGGTCGATGATCGGCATCGTCGGCGGGTTGGTGCGCAGATCCCGCAGATACTCCCTACGCCCGCGAAGGAACGACTCGATGTCCGGCACGGCGACGAGGTGCGTCGCGGCGGGCTCCCACTCCCTGGCGACGACGATGACGTCGGAATCCTGATGCCAGCAACGGGCGGCCCACATCTTGCGCCTGGTGCGCAGCAGCGAAGCGGGTCGCGGCGTTCCGTTCACGACGATGTGCGCGGGGACCGGATCACCGCCGACCGGACCGTCGTCACCCATGCTGTCCAGCAGGTTCTCCAAGAAGTAGCGGAGATCCGGCGGGCTGGTGCGGGTGCGCAGCCAGCGCGCGGTGTGCACCTGGACGAGCGGTCCACTCGGCCGCATCAGGTCGCCATAGGCCAGTCCGACGCTTTCCACGACACCGTCGTCGATCTCGGCCTCGCCGACCAAACGCGGCTGCGGCGCGGGTTCGGCCATCCCGAGCAACGGCAACGAGCTCGCCCGGACCAGGCGCTCATACTCAGCCTCTTGCCGGGAAAACAAGGCCTCCATCTCCGGTGAGGGTGGCACGAGCTCCATGTGCTCAGTGTGCCAGCTCAGCCACTCGCCGAACATGGTCGGCGCGCCGGTCGGCCCGTGTTCGACGGCCAACGGTCGACCGGACAACATCAAGTAGCGCAGTGCGTTCGGCCGATTACCGCACGTGTCAGCGTTGTGGACTCCACAGTGGACATCAATTGCCCTCGGTGATCGACGGTATACCAATGCGTTAACCGACAACGGTTTCCACTCGGAACACCGCGAACCGGCTGCGTCCCAAGCGAACGCCGAACCAGTCGTGATGGGACGCCGACTTGACGAAGTACGGATGCCACACCCGCCACCACCGTCCGCCCGCGAAGCGACTGGGCCGCTCACGGTGCGGGCGCACAGAGGAAGAAACAACCCGGATGGACGAACGCCACCAGTCACAGTGGAGCAGCGAGGGACCCTCTATTGAGAACAACTCTGGGAAAAACGGGAAAACGCGCACCCACACACCAAAAGCTGGTAAAAGCGAGTCGCGCCCAGCGCTGGATCAGAAGGAGCTCGCACCGTGGGGGGCTTGGGGGGCTCGGCCCCTCAAAATAAACGAAGCGAGCCACGGAAGGTGCGAAAGCACCGACCATGGCTCGCCCACTCGCGTAGCGGGGACAGGATTTGAACCTGCGACCTCTGGGTTATGAGCCCAGCGAGCTACCGAACTGCTCCACCCCGCGTTGGTTGCTTTTAGCTTACTGGTGGGTTGCGGGTTGGGCAAATCGGGTGGCTCTTAGGTGTCCGCCGTCACTCTGTCAGCCTCCACCTGGTGGGGTTGGGGATGACGGTGGGTTGCTTGCCGGGGGTTGTGGTTGTTGGGTGTTCGCGGCTTTGGCTTGCTCGTACTTCTTTGTCGCCGCGTCGAGTTCTTCGATTGCCTTGCCGATTTCGGCGAGGCCTCCGCCGCCTTGTTGTGCCGTCCTCAGTTTCGCCAGTGCCGAGGTGATGTCGTTGATCGCCGCGTTGAGCTCTGGCGATGCGCCGCCTCCGTTGTTGGGCGGGGCTGGTGTGTTGCTTGATGGTGGCGGCGTTGTTGTCGGCGGTTGGGTCGACTCGTTTCCTTGACCCGGTTGGGTTGTGGAGGATCCGCTGCCCGGCCCGAACACTTGGTCGAGTGCTTCGGACAGCGTCGCCGCGAATCCGACCCTGTTCTTGTAGGCCACGAGGACGCGCGCCAGTTGCGGGAAGGCGTTGACGTCTTTCTGCTGCAAGTAGATCGGTTCGACGTAGATCAGGCCGCCGCCGACGGGGAGGGTCAGCAGGTTTCCGTACCGCACGTCGACGCCCGTGTTCTGGAACAGGGTTCTTTCCTGAGTGAACTTGTCCGTGGTCCGCATCTGGTTCTGGACCTGGTTGGGACCTGGTGTCGGGTTGCCCTGGGTCGGTAGTCGCAGCACCTTGAACTGACCGTAGTCCTCAGGTTCGGAGGACACCGAGACCCATGCGGCCAGGAACTGTTGCCGAAGCGCGGTGAGCGCGCTGGTTACCTGGAACGTGGGTTTGTCCTGACCTGGCGCCTGGGCGAGCACGTAGTACGGCGGCTGTTTGGCTGCGGCGCCGCTGTCGCTGCCTTCCTTGGTCGGGTCGGAGGGCACGTCCCAGAAGCTCAGCTGGGAGAAGAAGTCCTGCGCCGTGGTCACGTGGTATCGCGCCAGGAGGTCGCGCTGGACCTTGAACAAGTCTTCCGGATAGCGGAAGTGCTGTTTCAGCGACTGGGGCACTTCGGATGCGGGCTTCACCGTGCCGGGGAAGACGCCGGACCATGCTTTGAGCACCGGGTCCTTGTCATCGATGCCGTACAGCGTCACTGAGCCGTCGTACGCGTCGACTGTGGCTTTCACCGAGTTACGGATGTAGCCGATCTTCTTGTCCTGCTGGCGCGGTACTCCGGCGAGGGAGTCGGACGTGACCTGGCCGAGGGAGGTCGACTGCGAGTACGGGTAGTTGTCCAGCGTCGTGTAGCCGTCGACGATCCACTGGATGCGCCCATCGATGACCGCCGGGTACGGGTCCGTGTCGACCGTCAGCCACGGGGCGGCCTTCTTGACGCGCTCGCGTGGGTCACGGTTGTACATGATCTTCGAGCCTTCACCGATACCGGTGTTGAACAGGATGTTGCGCTCGCCCTCGTAGGCCGCGAACACCAGCCTGTTGAACAGCCCGTCGATCGGGACGCCGCCCTTGCCCTTGTACAGGTATTTGGACTCGCCGACAGGGTCGTACTCTCCCGGCGCCTCCCCCGGCTTGCCGCCGACGATCGCGTACGTCGTCGCCAGTTCGCCGTAGTAGATCCGCGGTTCGGTGACCGGGATGTCCATCTTCTCTTTTTTGTCGATCGCGTTCAGGTCGCTGACCGTGAACAGCGGGTACCCGCCCTGCTGACTGGCGTTGGCGCCGGTCGCACCGACCGCGGTGGGCGCACGGTCGATCGTGTTCGCCGGCGCGGCCACGAAGCCGTTGCCGTGCGTGTAGACCATGTGCCGGTTGATCCACGAGTTCTGTTGCTCGGTCAGCCCGGACGTCTTGATCTCGCGGACCGCCACGACGTAGTCCTGCACCTTGCCGTTGACCTTGTACCGGTCGACGTCCAGCTTGTCGGGGAAGCCGTAGAAGTTGGCTCGCGCCTCTCGCTGGGTGAACGTCGGTGCCAGGATGCCCGGGTCGAGCAGCCGGACGTTCGGAATGGTGCCCTTGTCGTTGCGGATCTCGGCCGACGACGGCTCGGAGGCGGCCGCCTTCGGATAGTCCTCGATCTTGACCTTGTCGTCGGTCAGCCCGAACGCTTCCTTCGTGGCCACGAGGTTGCGTTCGATCGACTTCGCTTCCTTCTCGTTGGCGTTCGGCTTGACCGAGAACTGGTCGAGCACGGCGGGCCACGCCACACCCACGAGCAGGCCGGACAGCACGAGCAGCACCAACGCGATCGCGGGGAGCTGCAGGTTGCGCAGGAACGCGCCGACGAAGAACGCGATGGCGCAGAAGATCGCGATCGACATCAGGATCAGCTTGGCGGGCATCACCGCGTTGAGGTCGGTGTACGTCGCACCGGTGAAGGTGTCGTTGCGGGCGGAGTACAGCAGCTCGTAGCGGTCGAAGAAGTAGTCGACCGCGTAGACCAGCACGAACAAGCCCGCCACGGTGGACAGGTGTACCCGCGCGGGGCCGGAGAGCTGCCCGCCGCGACCGGCCAGGCGGATGCCGCCGAAGATGTAGTGCGTGATCACCGCGCCGATGAACGCGACGACGAGCGCGACGTAGAACCAGCTGATCAGCCACTCGTAGAACGGCAGTTTGAAGGCGTAGAAGCCGATGTCGATGCCGAACTCGGGGTCGACCTTGCCGAACGGGACGGCGTTGAACAGCAGCTGCACGCGCTGCCAGTCGCCCTGCGCCGCCCAGCCCGCGATGATTCCGGTGACGACCGGCAGCCCGATGCCGAACAGGCGGATCCGCTGCACGATGGTCGAGCGGTATCTGGCGAGCGGATCCTCCGCGCCGGACACGGGCACGAACACCGGCCGGGTCCGGTAGGCGATGGTCAGGCTGACCGCCAGCAGGCCGCCGACGAAGACGGCGACCGCGAAGAACAACCCGATCCTGGTGAGGATCTCGGTGGTGAACACCGACCGGAAGCCGACCTCGCCGAACCACAGCCAGTCGACGTAGGTGTCGATGAGCCGGGCTCCGACGATGAGCAGTAGGACGATCACCGCCGCGATGGTCAGCAGGATGCGGCTGCGGCGAGACAGCTTCGGCAAGCCGATCGAGGGCCGAGAGGCCACTGGACACGCTCCTGGATAGCGAACTTGAGTCTGGCTGACAGCCGTGCACTGAAAACAGCTGTCCTAGATGTCCAACTCTACGGACGGAGTTCCGGTTCCCGTCACCGGCTGGGGGAATGCGACGATGACCGCCGTGTCGAGCACTACAGACGGCCTGCCCGCGCTCGCGGTAGAGGTCGAGCAGTTCGTGGCCGCGGCGGGCTGGGACCAGCCTCCGCAGCTGTTCGCCCTGGTCCCGACCGCCGAGCTGCTGCGGATGCAACCCGAATTGGCTGGTCAGCTCGACGAGGGATCGGCGCTGACCCCCATCGCGCAGGATTCGTTGCCGGATGGTGACCTCGGCGCGGCGCTCGCGGGCATCATGTGGCCGGACGCGGTGGCGGGGTGTGCGTTGGTCCAGGAGATCGTGGTGCTCCCACCTGCGGCGGAAGCCGAGATGACCGAGTCGGGCGAGGACGAGGCCAGGCTGCGGCAACTGGCGGCCGACCACCCCGAGCGTCAGGAGGCGCGCCTGGTCGCCGCGGTGCTACGCGACGGCGGTGAGGCGTGCGTGATGCGCCTGCGTGACCACGACGACCTGCTGAAAGGTGCCGACCTGGCGCCGAACCTGACCGCGGCTCTGCACGCCACCTTCAACTGACCTGCATCTCAACAGCCGGGGACGGGCCTGCCCGCCTTGCGGTCCTCGAGCGCCTTGACGGCTCCGTCCAGGGTCTCGACCTTGATCAGCTGGAGTCCCGGCGGCGGGTCGGCCTTGGCCTCCGCGCAGTTCGCGGCGGGCACGAGGAACGTCTTCGCGCCGTCCTCGGCGGCCGCGACCAGCTTGAACCCGATTCCGCCGATCGGGCCGACGTTGCCCTTGACGTCGATCTCGCCGGTGCCCGCGACGGGCTGGCCACCGGCGAGGTCGTCGGGGGTGAGCCGGTCGACGATCGCCAGCGAGAAGATCAGCCCGGCGGACGGGCCGCCGACGTCCTGCAGGTGGATGGTGGTCTTGAACGGCACGTCGGGCCGGTCGATGCCCTTGATGCCCATGAAGCCCTGCACGCGGTCGTCCGGTGCCTTGCCGAGGGTGACCGACACGGTCTTGTCCTGGCCGCCCCGCTGCAGCGCGACCTGGATCGGCTGGCCGGGCCTGGTGTTCTCGATCGCGGCGATCACGTCGTCCTGCTGGGTGATCGCGCGGCCGTTGACGTTGAGCAGCCGGTCCCCCGGTTCGATGACCTTGTCGGCGGGCGCGCCGGACGTGACCTCCGCGACCACGACCTTCATCGGCTTCTTCAGGTGGCGCATGGCGGCGGTCTCGGCGTCGCTCTGCGAATCCTGAAACATTTTCACGTTTTGCTGCTGGACGTCCTCTTCGGTCTGTCCAGGCTTGATGTACTCCTCACGCGGCGCGAGCGCGTACCGGCCGCTGACCCACAGACCGAACGCGCTGAACAGCGTGACCTCGCGCTTGAGCGACACCGTCGTCATCCGCAGCTGACCGGTCGTCTCGTAGGTCTGCGCTCCGTCGACCTGCACGATCTGGGTCTTGTTGACAGCGCCCAGCGTGTCGTACGTCGGACCGGGCCCGAGCGCGACGAACGGCACAGGCACGAATGCCCCGACCAGCCCGAGCGTGATCACGATCAGGAAGCTCAGCAGCACAGTCCAGCCACGCCGGGAGATCTGCCAGCGCTCGTCCCGCGTCCGCTTGTCCGCGGTCGAGCCGGTCTCAGGCGTCGCCTCTTTGCTGGGAGTACTCACGAGGCAACAGCCTACGACGACGACACCCCGCGTACCGTGGAGGTATGAACGAGCTCCCCTTCGGCTTCAACCTGCCGGAGCCCGATGACAAAGGCAAGAAGGATTCGTCCGGCAAGCAGCCGGGCGGCGGGCAGGAGAACCCGTTCGACGCGTTCAGCCAGCTCGGGCAGATGCTCAGCCAGCTGGGGCAGATGCTCAGCCAGGCGGGCACGTCGGCCGGGCCGGTTAACTACGACCTGGCGAAACAGATCGCCATGCAGCGGCTCGCCGAGACCGAACCCGCAGGCGCCGAGTCGCCGGAGGCGGTGGCCGACGCGGCCCGCCTCGCGGAGGTCTGGCTGGATGCCGCGACGATCCTGCCAGCGGGTGCGCAGTCCACCAAGTCGTGGACCGCGAAGGACTGGGTCGAGAAGACCCTGCCGACCTGGCAGCGGCTGTGCGATCCGGTGGCGCGGCGGATGTCCGGCGCCTGGGTCGAGGCGCTGCCCGCCGAGGCGAAGGACGCGGCCGGACCACTGTTGTCGATGGTCGGCCAGATGGGTGGCATGGCGTTCGGCTCGCAGCTGGGCAACGCACTGGCCCAGCTCGGCGCGGAGGTGCTGACCTCGACCGACATCGGCCTGCCGCTCGGCCCCGAGACGACCGGTGCTCTGCTTCCGGCGAACATCTCGAAGTTCAGCGAGGGCCTCGAGCGGCCGGCCAGCGAGGTCCTCGTGTTCCTCGCGGCGCGCGAAGCCGCACACCAGCGCCTGTTCGCGCACGTCCCGTGGCTGCGGCAGCGCCTGCTGGCCACGGTCGAGGAGTTCGCCAGCGGCATCACCGTGGACACCTCTGCCCTGGAGCAGCTCGCGACCCAGATCGACCCGGCCAACCCGCAGTCGATCGAGCAGGCCATGCAGTCCGGCGTGCTCGAGCCCCAGACCACGCCGGAGCAGCAGGCCGCGCTCACCCGTCTGGAGACCCTGCTCGCCCTGGTCGAGGGCTGGGTCGACGTGGTGGTCGCGGACGCCGTCGGCGACCGGCTGCCCGGAGCCGACGCGCTGCGCGAGACGCTGCGCAGGCGGCGTGCGTCCGGCGGACCGGCCGAGCAGACCTTCGCCACGCTGGTGGGCCTCGAGCTGCGTCCGCGCAAGCTCCGGGCGGCCGCCGCGCTGTGGCGGCTGGTCGGCGACAAGCACGGGATCGAGAAGCGGGACGGCATCTGGGCGCACCCGGACCTGGTGCCCACAGCCGCCGACCTGGACGAGCCGCTCGACTTCGCCGACCGCGTCGGCGCGACCTCGGACATGGACCCCATCGCCGAGCTGGAGCGGACCCGGCGCAAGGACGGCGAGAAGGACGCGGACGACGACAAGGAGTCCTGACCCGGCTGGAGGCCACCCCTGCGACGGGGATGGCCTCCAGGTCGTCCGGGCGTCAGTCCTCGATCATCGGCCCCGACCCCGCGGCGGCGGCGAGACCCTCGAGATACCCGATGGCCCGCTCCGTCTTGGGATAACGCTGCACCAGACCCCAGAACTCACTGTCATGCCCCGGCACGAGCAGATGCGCCAGTTCGTGCACCAGCACGTAGTCCAGGACCCATGACGGCACCTCCCTCAGTCGCTCGCTGATCCGGATCGTCCGGTCAACGGGCGTGCAGGATGCCCAACGCGTCCGCATCGGCGGCACCCAACGAACACTCAGCGGTACGGCTTCGCCGTTCAGATGTCGCGTCGAGAGCTCCGCGCACCTGAGGAGCAGCGCGTTGTCCGACGTCCGCGCCGGGGAGCGGCGGCGGGACTCGCTGCGCAGCAGGCGACGTTGCATCTCAGCGACCCAATGCACTTCTTCTTTCTTGGTCATCCGCGCAGGCAGCAGGACGATCAGAGCATCGCCCTCCCGGTACGCGGTGACTGTCCGAGTACGCCGCTTGCTGCGACGTACTTCGACGACTGGTTCGGCCACGCGACAACGGTACGACCAACCACCGACAATTTGGGACCTGCCATGAGGGTGACCTTCTACCCACAGCCCCCTGTGGACAAACGTTTGTGTCGCGCGGGATCCCTTGTCAGCCTTAGGGTATGTCGCATGGTGGAAGGTCGTTGCCACGTCGGCCCAAGGTGCTCACGGGCCTGCCGGTCCTGCGTCGTGGCGACGGCGAGATCCAGCTGGGCCTCGATCCCCGGCACGGGGTCGTGATCGGTGGAGTAACCAAACCGGTTGCGGAGAGTATCCAGAATCTGGACGGCCGGACGAGAACGAGACAGCTGCTGGACAAAGCGCCACCGGACGACCGGCCCGCGTTGTCCAGTCTGCTGCGGGAGCTGCACGGGCTCGGCCTCGTCGAGGACGTCACCGGTACCGGAGTCCCCGGACGCCTGGCCGCGGACGCGGCGACGTGGTCGTTGCGGACGGGGAAACGACCGGGCCAGTTGGCCGCGAAGCGGTCCGCTTCGTCGGTGCTCGTGCACGGATCCGGCCGGGTCGGCATCACCATGGCGCAATTGCTCGTCACCGCCGGTGTCGGTGTGGTGCGGTTCACCGCGGACGGGGCCGTCGAGCCCGAGGACACCGGCTGCGGATACCGCGACGAGGACATCGGCAAGCCGCGCGCCGACGTGGCGCGGGCGTTGTTGCCGCAGGTCCAACCGGGACGCCCGGATCTGGTCGTGCTGACCGACGCCGCCGTTCCCGCTCCCGAACTGGTCGCGCGACTGCTGGCTGACGGGACGCCACACCTGAGCGTGCGGGTTCGTGAGGGCACCGGGATCGTCGGGCCGTTCGTCGTGCCGGGGCGCAGCAGCTGCCTCGGCTGCGCGGACCTGCATCGAGCGGATCTCGACCAGGACTGGCCGTCGGTGGCAGCACAGCTGGTCGGCCAGCGGCAGCACGCCGATCTCATGTGCGCGCACGCGACAGCCGCGCTCGGCGCGGAGCAAGCCATGCGTGCGCTCGAATGGCTGTCCGCAGGGGGTGGACGACCAACTGTCTGGAACACCACGATCGAACTGGACCCGTTCCATGGCAAGTTGGAACAGCGGCCTTGGCCGCCACACGCGCACTGCGGGTGTGGCGCTCGATTGTGAAATGGCTGCGACAGAGGCGTTCTACAGGGGAGAATCACCTAGTGAACGAGATGCCGCGCAAGACCGTCGCCAGAACGGCACGGCTCGCCAGCCTCCCGTTGGGGGTCGCCGGCCGGGTGGTCGGCAGCTGGGGCAAACGCCTCGCGGGCCAGGACGCCGCCGAGGTGAACGCCCAGATGTCGGCGAAGACCGCCGAGCAGCTGTTCTCGGTGTTGGGGCAGCTCAAGGGCGGTGCCATGAAGTTCGGCCAGGCGCTGTCGGTGTTCGAGGCAGCCGTACCGGACGAGCTGGCCGCGCCCTACCGCGAGGCGCTCACCAAGCTGCAGACGGCCGCGCCGCCGATGAGCGCGAAGGCGACCCATCGCATGCTCGCCGAGCAGCTGGGCCGGTCGTGGCAGTCGAGATTCGCGGAATTCGACGACACGCCCGCGGCGTCGGCGAGCATCGGCCAGGTGCATCGCGGCATTTGGCACGACGGACGGCCGGTCGCGGTGAAAGTCCAATATCCGGGCGCCGACGAGGCGTTGATGTCCGATTTAAGGCAATTGTCCCGCTTCAGCCGGTTGTTTCAGGCTTTGGTGCCCGGGACCGAGATCAAGCCCCTGCTCGCCGAGCTGACCGACCGGATGACCGAGGAGCTGGACTACCGCCAGGAAGCCGCCAACCAGCGCGCGGTCGCCGCGGCGTACGACGGCGACAAGCACTTCATCGTCCCGAAGGTGGTCGCCAGCGCACCGAAGGTACTGGTCAGCGAATGGACGGACGGCACACCGCTCGCCAAGATCATCCGCGCGGGCACGCGGGAGCAACGGGACGCGGCCGGGTACCTGCTGGCCGAGTTCCACTACTCCGCGCCCGCGCGGGCCGGGATGCTGCACGCGGACCCGCACCCGGGCAACTTCATGATCGCCGAGGACGGCCGGATGTGCGTGATCGACTTCGGCGGCGTGGCCAAGCTGCCGGACGGCCTGCCCGCGCCGCTGGGGAAGCTGATGCGGTTCGCCATGGCCGACGACTCGGAAAGCCTGTTCCAGACCCTCCGCGACGAGGGTTTCGTGCGTCCGGGCACGCAGGTGCCCGCCGAACACGTGCACGCCTACCTGGCGCCGTTCGTGGAGCCGCTGCTGACCGAGCGGTTCCGGTTCACCAGGAAGTGGATGCAGGCGCAGGCCGAGCGGGTCGGTGATCTCGGCGGCCAGGACTTCCGCACCGGCCGGTCGCTGAACCTGCCGCCGCAGTACCTGATGATCCACCGGGTGCTGGCCGGCTCGACCGGGATCCTCTGCCAGCTCGACGCGGAGTTGCCAGCCCGCGAGATCGTCGAACGCTGGCAACCAGGTTTCAAGGCCTGACCAGCGAAAAACCAGAACGAACCAGCCATAGCCAAAACGGAGTTGTCCACAGGAAAATCCCCTCACCTGTCGCGGTGAAGCCCAATTCCGCAAGATCGAACCCATGCCGACAAGCACCGAAGCAGTAGTCCGACGCAGCACCCTGATGGCCGCGGGCCACTCGAACTACTCGGTGGCGGTCCGATGCCGCCCCGATGGCCCGTGGCAGCAACTCCTGCCGGGAGTGCTGCTGTTGAAAAGCGGGCAGCCGACCAGGCGACAACGACTGAAAGCCGCGGTTCTGTACGCCGGCCCGGAAGCGCAGATCACCGGGATCGAATCGTTGCGCGCCCACGGCATGCACGCATTCGACGCGGACGACCTGCACATGCTCATCCCCAGCAACCGCAGATTGTCCTCCCGTGATTACGTACGCGTGGAGCGCACGTCCCGAATGCCCAGAGCCCGGAACATCAGAGGCATCAGCTTCGCGCCGCCATATCGCGCGGCCGTCGACGCCGCCCGCAATCTGCGTGACCCGGGGGAACAACGAGCTGTGCTTTACGCGCCGATGGAGGCCGGGTTGTGCACAATCGACCAGGTCCGCGCCGAGATCGACGCGGGTGCCCAACGCGGAACTGCCGCATTGCGCGCGATGCTCGACGAAGTACTGCCGCCGCCATTGGCGAACACGGTGCCACACAGCTGGGCCAAACGCCTGCTCAGTGACGCGCCCCTTCCCGCCCCTGAATGGAACGTCCCACTCCACACGAACAGCGGCGAACCATTGGGCGTCGCCGACGCATGGTGGGACACGGTGGGCCTGGCCTGGGATTTCGGCAACCAATACGACACCCTCACCCGTCGGCGACATGAGGCTTTCAGCCGAGCAGGTGTCATGGTCGTGCGCACCGACGTGGCAGAGCTACGCGGGAATGCTGACCGTGTCGTCCTCGCCCTCGCCCGCGGCTACTACAAGGCGGCCAACCGCCCGCGCCCAGCCGTCCACGTCATCGGGTGACGAACATCCCCTCATCCCTGAGACTCCACTATGGACAACTCAGGACACCCGGCCCGCCCGGATACCTGGCGTACACCGGCGGCCAGCCAGGCCACCGGCAGCGACAGCCTGAAATTCTCCACGGACGCGTGTCGATCCGGCACGAACGCGTTCGTATAGGTGACATACAACTGGTCCAAGGAGGAACACCCATGCAGCAGTACCTGCTCAGCATCTACCAGCCAGACGGCGATCCCCCGCCACCGGAGGTCCTGGACCCGATCATGCGAAACCTCGACGAGCTGAACAAGGAGATCAGGCAAGCCGGCGCATGGGTCTTCTCCGGCGGACTACACCCACCAGGAGCAGCAACAGTCGTGCACCACAAGGACGGCGACGTACTCGTCACCGACGGTCCCTACATCGAGGGCAAGGAACACATCGGCGGCTTCACCGTGATCCAGGCACCAGACCTGGACGCGGCGCTGACCTGGGGCCGCAAGCTCACAGAGGTCATCGGCCTGCCCATCGAAGTCCGCCCGATGCACTGGGGCCACTGCTAGTGGTTGCGACCGCACTTCGTGATCGACGGCCTGGGAGGTGGGTGGTTCGATCACGTCGACTACCAGCGGTGCGGGTGATGCTGCCTCGCCTGGTGCGGCGCCGTGGTCCGCCGCGTCGGTGTGGCGGTCTCGCCGGTGTCCAGGCGGGTGGGTCCGTGGGGCCGGAACCGGCTGGCCGGGATGGTCATGACAGTTCCGCCTCTCCGAAACTTCGACGCTTGGTCGCCTTCGGCTGGCACCGTTCAGTTCGGTGCGTACCGATGGCTGGTTTGCGCCACGTTCCCCTGAGGTGCGGTTGGCTGTCACGTGGCCTGCGCTGGGGCCTTGAGGTTGACACAAGGGGTGTCGTGCCTGGTGCGGCCGGTTGCGGTTGTAGGTCTGGGTCGGTGTCCAGCGACTCGAACGGGGCGACGTGATCGATGCCCCCGCAGCGTCCGGTGCAGACGCTCGATCTTCCCGTGGTGGTCGGTGGGTCAGCGCTCGAACAACGCCTCGACCAGTTGCGGCTTGACGTAGCGGCAGGTGAACTGCCCGTCGTAGCGGCGCACGCTGCGGTGTCTGCCATAGGTGCATCGGCTCGGCCCGCTGTCACCGCTTGTACTTCCGTTGATGTTGCTGCGCCCGCGGGGGATCGATCAGTCCATTGCGGACCAGGATGCGATTCCCGGCCCGCGGGGTCGACCAGCGAGCGCAGGGCTGGTCGAGGTTCGTCAGGCGGGCGGCTCAGCGGCTCACCAGTACTCCTCAGGCAACTTGCCCTCGATATCCCTGACGTGTGTCCGCGCACAAGCCGGACAAAGCCAGGTCAAACGCCCACCGGAACGCTCGGATACCCAAGCTAGCGCCTCAACCGGAGCAGCAGAGGACTTCGATGTACCACACCGAGAACACGTCACGTCACTCACCCGCAGAACATAGAACACATGCCCACCCACCGGAACACCCCGGCCCTGCCAGCCTCGCTCATGCGGTGCACGACGGCTCGGCCGTCGTCGGTGTCGGTGACGTGGATGGCGCGCCGGTTGCCGGGAATGGCGACCCGGGGCCGGACTAGTCCACATCAGACTGTCAGAGCGGCGCTGCCTTGCCCAGGTTGACCGTGGCCGAGGCCAGGTAGAAGAGGTCGTCACGGGCACCGACGAAGGCTGAGTCGGCTGGGTCGAGCAGGCGGTTGACCGCCGCCTGGTCGTCTTCCGCCAGGCGGTCCATGCTTACCTCCGCCAGATATTCCAGCCATTTCGTCACCGCTGTCCGGATTTCGTCGGTCACTGGGGCCGGATGGTCGATCATGTAGCTGAAGGAGGTGACTTCGGTCAGGCCCGCGTCTTTCAGTGCGCGTGTCCAGCCGACCGCCAGGCGCACCGAGCCGGGGATGTCCGCGCGCATCTTGGCGAACCACGCTTTTCCGGCCGCCGTCATTCGGTCGACCAGGCCCGGTTCGCCGACGCCGAGGTCCCACGGCAGGCACTGGGTTCCCAGGCCGCCTTCGGCCAGCGCCAGCCAGCCGCCCGGTGCGAGCAGGCCTGCCAACCGGTTGACGCCTTCCTGCTGGTCACGCAGGTGGTGCACCACCGCCGACGCCCAGACCAGGTCGGCGGGCGGGATCTGGTCGCCGAGCTGGTCGCTCGCCGCGTCGCCGAGCACAGTGTCCACTGTGACCGTCGCACCTGGACCGGCCAGCGCTGTGCGGACATGATCGTTTGCCGCGTCGAGGAGTTCGCCGACCGCGTCGACCAGGATGATTCTGCCGCCGCCGCGGGCGCGCAGGGCGAGGCCGAGGTGTGCGGCCATGCCTCCCGCGCCGGAACCCATGTCGACGACAGTCGCGCCCGGCTTCACCGTGCCGACCAGCCGCGCCGCCGTACCGCGGTACGCCTCGGCGGCGATGGCATCACGACTTCGCAGGTCAGCCAGCCGCGCGGTCCAGTCGAAGTCGTCGTGCGTGTGCTCGCCCATGCCTCCACTTAACCAAGAAGGGCTGATGATCGCGCGGAATGTCCAGTGTGGAGCGTTCGGACGCGCGAAAGCGGGCACCCGCCGGAGGCGGGCACCCGCTTGCAGGTTCGCTTTACAGCGAGGATGCCATCCGGGTGGCCCTCTTGGCCGCCCAGTTCGACACCCGGTTCCACCGCTTCGCGGCGGTCAGACGGCGGACCAGACGCAGCGTGCTCGCTGCCTGTTCCGCCTCGCGCATTCGTGCTCTCGCGAGATCTTCATAAAGCAACATTGTGTTGGCTCCCTTGGGAACGGCTGTGTAGTCAGGTTTCGGGGTCATGCCGCTGCCCCCTGCGCGCTCGCCGCGATGGTCGCGTCCTTCCGAGGACGGCCACGGGGCCTCTTCCGCGCGATCACGACACCGCGCTCGAAGATCTCGCCACCCCAAACACCCCACGGCTCGTGCCGTGCGACCGCGCCGGCCAGGCACTCGGCACGGACGGGGCACGCTCCGCAGAGCTGCTTCGCCCGCTCGAGGTCGGCAGGTGCCTCCGCGAACCACAGGTCAGGGTTGATGGCTGAACGGCAAGGCAGGTCGAGCCCTGCCAAGGGTGCAGCGTCGAGCAGGCCGGTCATTCCCGCCTCCGCCAGGTCGATGGGGTTGTCAGGTGATCTGTCCTCGGTTTGAGGGACAGCGATCGGAGACATGTGGTGGAGCTCCTGTCGTTTCATGTGTGGAGTTGGTGCTGTTTTTCTTTGTAGGACAACAAAAAACACGAAGGCCGCGGATCCGTTTCCGGGTCCGCGGCCTTCGTGAGCCTGAGGGGTCCTGACCTAGGTCAGGCCCTGCGCTTCAGCGCGGACTGGAAGATATGGGAAATCGACGGTCTGGACCGTGCGCACACTGGTCCCCTGGGTCGTCATCTGCTTGGGCGCGATCAGAGCGCCTCCACGGATCCTGCCCGCGGACAGCCGCTCATTCGCAGGCCACTCGGCGTGCGTCAGCGAACCCTTGGACAACGGGAGGCCGGGAGCGTCACAGATGACTGCGTAGTTCTTCACCGTGGACTCGCCCCCCTTCTCGACCGTCGTCTCCGCCGGAGACTTCGAAAACTTCGGACCTTCTCGGCCCGGCTACTGCAGGTTATTGGTGGTACAGGGGTCCCCGCAACAGGTTTTTGACAGAATCCCGTGACGCCGGTCACAGTACCGCCCGATTGGGCGACATAAGCCGCCAACCAGGGCGTTTACGGTCGCCGACCGGTCACAGGTCGTCCATCGCGGCGACAACGTAACCACAGAGGAGCAGCGCCATCAACGAAAATCTCTCGCTCGAACAGCTCGACGGCGCACGGTGGGGCCCCACGCCCGAGGACGCGACCAGTCTGATGAGGACGGTGTACAGCCTGCGGCAACGACCGATCGGTTCCTTGGAACCCGGCGATATCCGGGTACTGCTCGGCCAGCAGGAAGGCGTCGCCGTCCTGACACCGCGCGCGCTGGACCTGCTCGAGAACGAGCCCCTGGTCGACTCCTCCTACTACCCCGGCGACCTCCTGGTCGCCGTGCTGGGACTGCCGCAGTCCCATTGGCAGGCGAACCCCGATCAGCACTCCGCCATCAAGCGCGTGGTCGAACGCGTGCGGTCGGGGACCGATCCCGACGCGCCCGACCAGACGGTCACGGACGCCATCGAGAAGTTCGGCTGATCACCCCGCGGGGGCCGGGCCCTCGTTGACGAGTGCGAGCACGTCACCGCCGAACCGGTCGAGCTTGGCCGCGCCGATCCCGGAGATCGACACCAGGCCGGCCGTGTTGGTGGGGCGCTGCTCGGCGATCGCCATCAACGTCGCGTCGGTGAACACGACGAACGCGGGCACCTTGAGCTCCTTGGCTCGGGTCATCCGCCAGTCGCGGAGCCTGCTGAGCAGTTCCTCGTCCACGTCCGACGGGCAGTCGGTGCACCGGCCGAGCTTGGTCGCGACCGTGCCGACAAGCGAGCGGCCGCAAACGCGGCACGACAGCTTCGGCGCGGGACCTTTGTTGTGGCTGTGGTTGTGGTTGTTGTTGCTCCGCGCGACCCGGGCGGTGGGGTGGTCGTCGGGGATCAGGCCGTAGAGGAAACGGCAGCGACGCCGGTGCCGCCGTCCACCCGGCGAGCGGGACAACGACCAAGACAGCCACAGGTGTTCACGTGCACGCGTCACGCCGACATAGAGCAGTCGGCGTTCTTCCTCGACCGCGGACTCGTCGCCGTCCGCGAACTGGATCGGCAGCGTCCCGTCGACCAGCCCGATCAGGAAAACCGCGTCCCACTCCAGCCCTTTGGACGCGTGCAGCGAGGCGAGGGTGACGCCTTCGACAGTCGGCGGGTGCTGCGCGGCCGCACGCGTCTCCAACTCGGCGACGAACCTCGGCAGGTCCGCTCCTTCGAGAGTGGCCGTCAACTCCTCGGCCAACTCGACGATGGCCAACAGCGATTCCCACCGCTCCCGCGCCGACCCGCCGGATGGTGGTTCGGCTGTCAGCCCGACGCGCTCCAGCGAACGACGTACCAATTCCGGAAGCTCACCGTCGGGAGCATCGGCGCTGGCCATCCGCAGCACCGACATGGCCTGCCTGACCTCCTGGCGCTCGAAGAACCGCTCACCGCCGCGCACCAGGTACGGGATCCCGGCCTCGGTCAGCGCCTGCTCGTAGGCCTCGGACTGGGCGTTGACCCGGTAGAGGACGGCGATCTCGCTCAGCGGCGTCCCGGCGTCGACGAGGTCCTTGATCCGCTTGACGACCGCGTTCGCCTCGGCGGGCTCGTCGTCGTATTCGTGGAACTGCGGCACCGGTCCCGCGGCACGCTGGCCGATCAGCTTGAGCCGCGAACCGGCGGGACGGTCCCGCGCCGCGGAGATGACCTGGTTGGCGAGCGTGACCACCTGCGGGGTCGAGCGGTAGTCGCGTTCCAGCCGGACCACGCTCGCGTCGGGGAAGCGCCGCGTGAACTCCAGCAACGGCCTCGGCGAGGCGCCCGCGAACGAGTAGATGGTCTGGTTCGCGTCGCCGACGACCGTCAGATCGTCGCGCTGGCCGAGCCAACCACTGAGCACGCGTTGCTGCAGGGGCGTGACGTCCTGGTATTCGTCGACGACGAAACAGCGGTAGCGCTCCCGGAACTCCTCGGCGACCTGGGCATGGTCCTCCAACACCGCGGCGGTGTGCAGCAGCAGGTCGTCGAAGTCGAGGAGTTTCGCCTGGTTCTTGAGCCGCTCGTAGCCCTGGTAGACCTTCACCACCTGGTCGGCCGGGACCGGTGGCGTGCGGTGACGGCGGCTGACGGCATCCGGGTAGTCGTCCGGCGAGACAAGCGACGCCTTCGCCCACTCGATCTCACTGGCGAGGTCCCGCAGGACCTCGATCTCGGTCGGCGCGCCGACCTTGTGCGCCGCCTGGCCGACGAGGCGGAGCTTGCCCTCGATCAGATCCCACGGCGCGTCCCCCACGACCCGCGGCCAGAAATACCGCAGCTGCCGCAAGGCGGCACTGTGAAACGTCCGAGCCTGGGCAGCGGGGATACCCAGCGCACGCAGCCGGGTGCGCATCTCCCCCGCCGCCCGGTTGGTGAACGTCACCGCAAGAACCTGCCCAGCGGCAACGTGCCCGGTGTGCACGAGGTAGGCGATCCGATGGGTGATCGTCCTGGTCTTGCCGGTCCCCGCGCCGGCGAGCACGCAGACCGGACCACGCGGGGCCTGCACTGCCGCACGCTGGTCCGGATCCAAGCCCTCCAAGAGGTTCTTTTCTGCTTCGCCGACCATGCTTGCATCCTGACAGAGGCCTCCACGCCACCGTCAACGCGATCCGCTGGCGTGTCGGTGCGAATGGACCATCGTCAAATCCAGTTGTCCACAACCGACCAGTAGGTCTTTGACCAGGCCTTATCACCGGTAGACTGGAGCAGGGACGCCCCCCGGGTCGGGTGGGGGACTGTGCGGGCTCTGTTTCCTGCGCGTGACCAGCTTCGGCTTTCGGTTCGGTGCGTGTGGCTGGTGGAGCGGTCCGTTCGAGTGGTTTCGCCCGGCCCGTATCCTGGTCTTCATGGCTGGTAAGCAGGACAAGGAAGCCCTCAAGGCGGCCAAGGCCGCGCGCAAGGCTGAGTCGAAGGCGAAGCGGAGTCAGATCTGGCAGGCCTTCAAGATGCAGCGCAAGGAAGACAAGCTGCTGATCCCGTGGATGCTCGGTGTCTTCCTGGTGATCACCGCGGTGGTCTTCCTGCTCGGCATGCTGTTCGACATCCACTGGCTGGCGCTGCCGGTCGGCATCATGTTCGGTGTTCTCGGCGCTGTGATCGTGTTCGGCCGCCGGGTGCAGAAGAACGTGTTCGCCAAGGCCGACGGGCAGCCGGGCGCGGGTGCGTGGGCGTTGGACAACCTCAAGCGTGGCTGGCGTGTCACGCCGACCGTCGCCGCGACGACCCAGTTGGACGCCGTGCACCGCGTCCTCGGTCGTCCTGGGGTCGTGCTGGTTGCCGAGGGCGCGCCGCACCGGGTCAAGACGCTGCTCGCGCAGGAGAAGAAGCGCATCTCGCGGCTCGTCGGTGACACGCCGATCTACGACTTGATCATCGGCAACGAAGAGGGTCAGGTCCCGCTGGGCAAGCTGCAGTCGCGGCTGATGAAGCTGCCCCGCAACCTCAACCCCAAGCAGGTCGACGCGATCGAGAAGCGACTGTCCGCGCTGGCCAGCCGGGGCGCCGCGCTGCCCAAGGGCCCGATGCCGCAGGGCGCGAAGATGCGCAACGTGCAGCGCACCATCCGCCGTCGTTAGGCACGATTTCGTAACGGAAGGACAGCGCGGACTGTCGTTCCGCGGCCTGTGGCGCGGCAGGAGAACTCGCCAGCTATCTCCTGCGCGCGCTGGGCCATGAACCTCAGTCCCATCCCGCGGCCGTCGGCTTCGTCCGGCAGCCCGACCCCGTCGTCCTCGATCTCCACCGTCACCGCGTCGCCGTTGATCGTCAGGCTGATCGATGCCGAGGTCGCGCGGGCGTGCTTGACCACGTTCGTCAGCGCTTCGGCGACGATCCGGTACGCGGCGACCTCGATGGTCGGCGACAACGCGGACACGTCGTCCGGCAGCCGGGTCTCGACCTTCAACGTCGGTCCGGACAGGAAGACCGCCAGCTCTTGAAGCGCTCCGACCAGCCCGAGCGTTTCCAGCTCAGGCGGCCTCAACCGGTAAGCGACCCGGCGCACGATGCCCAGCGCGTCGTGGATCGCGGTCACGGCGCGGTCCATCAGTTCGATCGCCGGTGCGTCGTCCGGCAGTTTCGCCCGGACCGCGTCGAGCTGCAGGCGGATTCCCGCGAGGGTCGGTCCCACGTCGTCATGCAGGTCACGCAACAGCCGCAGCCGTTCCTCCTCGCGTGCCGTGACCAGCTGTTCCCGGCTGCGTAGCAGTTCTTCGTCCAACCGGAGCGCGGCCACGACCGGCGCCACCTGGTCGGCCAGCGACGCGAGCGCCTGAGCGAGGGTCTCGTCCAGGTGTGTCCGTCCCGCACGCGGCAGGACGAGCAATCGACCGACGACCGTGCCCCGGTGCCACAGGTCGAACGTCACCGGTTCGGCTTCGTCGTCGACGGATTTCCGGACCTCGGCCAGGGTCCGCACGCCGTCGACGGTGTCCAGTTCGAGCCGGGCGAGGCGCAGGTGGAGCGAGTTGACGATCTCCTCACACACCGCTGCGGGCACCGCGGACACTTCGATCCTGTCGCGCATCCGCTGTCCCAACGCGGTCACGGCTTCGACGATGTCGACCCGTCGTCCCCACGCCACCTGCCGGACCCATCGCGTCACCAGCAGGGCGAACGGGAACACCGCCGCGCCCATGATCCCGGCTTCGAACACGCTGTCCACCGGCGTGATGAACGACCACACGGCGAAGAAACCGAGGTAGAACGCGAGCAGGCTGACCGCGACGACCAGGTTCGCGATCGCCCGGCGCACCGCCAGGTCCAAGTCGTACAGCCGGTCCCGCGTCACCGCGACGGCGACCGCCATCGGTACGAGCGCCGCCGCGAGCACTTCGAGGATGTGGTGCACGACCTGCGGCATCGGCACGAACTCGCGCACAACCGCCTGCGTCCCGGCGAAAAGCAGGACCCACAGCATCAACGAGAGGCGGCGCGCCTGCACGCCTGTCGCGTGACGCCACCTGATCGCCAAGCCGAGCAGTGCGATCACCGACGCGACGATCAGGATCCATTCGCCCGTCTCGGCCAAGGCGTGCGCGAACCCCTGCAACTCGGGGACAGCGGCGTTGTTGGGCACTGTGTACTTGCTGCCGTGCACACCCTCGGCCAACGTCACGCCGACCACGTACGCGACGATCCCGACCACCGCGAACCCGACGGCCCACCACCAGCGCCTGCTCGGCAGCCGCCCGTCGGGGTAGATCAACGGCAGCAGGGTGGCGATCGCCCAGATCGGCGGCGCCCACATCGCGTGCTGGATCGGCATGATGACCCGGACGACCGGGTCGTCCGGCGAGTCGAACGCGCCGACCAACGCGGTCAGCAACGCCATCACACCGTCCCACGCGGCGATCGCGACCAGTGCCCAGCCGACCAGATTGCCCGGTTTGCGCCAAGTCACCAGGATGCCCATGGCGGCGTAGAAGATCGCTATCTCCACGTCGAGCGGCATGGCGGCATAACCGGAGTAGCTCCACGCCTGGATCGCCTCCGTGACGACGGCCGCCGCCACTCCGGTGACCAGTCCGAGGACGCCCAGGCCCGCGGCGACCAGCCTGCCGGTCAACGGGTGCGCACGACCACCGTGCCGAAGAGCTTGTCGTGCAGTCCCCTGCGGTCTGCGTCCCAGATCACGGCGGGGATGATCAACGCGACGAGCAACGTCCTCGGCACCGCGCGCAGCGGCCCGACCATCGGTTTCTCGCCGAGCCTCGCCACGCGGATGCCGAGCACCTTCATGCCGGGGGTGAACCCGAAGAAGGACACGGCGACGACCGTGATGACGAACCAGGCCAGCAGGCTCCAGTTGCGGGGCAGCTCAGGCGCCGTGAACAGACCGGCGACCAGGCCGGCCAGGACGGCGTCGATGAGCAGCGCGAGCGCGCGGACACCCGTGCCCGCGATCGAGCCGGGCCCTTCCTTGGGCAGCTCCAGGCGCTCACCGGGGTAACTCTGTTCGGGACGGTCGCCGGCGTCCGCGCCGGGCTCGAGCGCGGCGCGGGGCCCGGACAACCACGATCCGGTCCACCTTGTCACCCCACCAGAGTAGAACGCCGTCACGCGGCGGCGTCCAACGGTCGACATTTGCGACATCGAGGTGCTCGTTAACATCGGCGAAACACATGGGTGACGGTCGGGCAACACCACACTCATAGCTTCACGACGGAAGTGGGGCGCCCGTCGGCGCCAAGCACTGAGTAAGGAGCCTACGAGCGTGTTCAACAGCCCCGACGAGGTCTTGCGCTTCATCAAGGACGAACAGGTCCGGTTCGTCGATGTCCGGTTCTGCGATCTGCCCGGCATCATGCAGCACTTCACGGTGCCCGCCGAGTCCTTCGACGCTTCCGCGTTCGAGGACGGCCTGGCCTTCGACGGGTCGTCGGTTCGTGGTTTCCAGTCGATCCACGAGTCGGACATGCTGCTGCTCCCGGACCCCTACACGGCCAGGCTCGACCCGTTCCGGATCAACAAGACGCTGATCCTGAACTTCTTCGTGCACGACCCGTTCACCAAGGAGCCGTACAGCCGCGACCCGCGCAACATCGCGCGCAAGGCGGAGCAGTACATCAACGAGTCGGGCATCGCCGACACGGCGTACTTCGGCCCGGAGGCGGAGTTCTACATCTTCGACTCGGTGCGCTTCGACAACGCCGAGAACGGCTCCTTCCACGAGATCGACTCGGTCGAGGGCTGGTGGAACACGGGAGCCGACGAGGAAGGCGGCAACCGCGGGTACAAGACGAAGTTCAAGGGCGGCTACTTCCCGGTGCCGCCGGTCGACCACTTCGCCGACCTGCGTGACCAGATCTCCCTGAACCTGGCGGACGCGGGCTTCACGGTCGAGCGCGGTCACCACGAGGTGGGCACGGCAGGACAGGCGGAGATCAACTACAAGTTCAACACCCTGCTGCACGCCGCGGACGACCTGCAGCTGTTCAAGTACATCGTGAAGAACACGGCATGGGCGGCGGGCAAGACCGCGACCTTCATGCCGAAGCCGCTGTACGGCGACAACGGGTCGGGCATGCACGCCCACCAGTCGCTGTGGAAGGACGGCGAGCCGCTGTTCCACGACGAGTCCGGCTACGCGGGCCTCTCGGACTCGGCACGCCACTACATCGGTGGAATCCTGCACCACGCGCCGTCGCTGCTGGCGTTCACGAACCCGACGGTGAACTCGTACCACCGGCTCGTGCCGGGCTACGAGGCCCCGGTGTCGCTGGTGTACTCGCAGCGCAACCGCTCGGCCTGTGTGCGTATCCCGATCACGGGCAACAACCCGAAGGCCAAGCGCATCGAGTTCCGCTGCCCGGACTCGTCCGGCAACCCGTACCTGGCGTTCAGCGCGATGCTGATGGCCGGACTCGACGGGATCAAGAACAAGATCGAGCCGCCCGCCCCGATCGACAAGGACCTCTACGAGCTCCCGCCGGAGGAGGCCAAGAACGTCAAGCAGGTCCCCGCCGACCTGGGCACCGTGCTGGACACGCTCGAGGCCGACCACGAGTTCCTGCTGGAGGGTGGCGTCTTCACACCGGACGTGATCGAGACGTGGATCGCCTTCAAGCGCGAGCACGAGATCGACCCGCTGCGCCTGCGTCCGCACCCGTACGAGTTCGCCCTTTACTACGACGTCTGATCGGCAGTACGCCGTAGGGCACCAGGCCGGGTGATCGAGGTTCTTCCTCGATCACCCGGCCTTCATCGTGTCTGGCGCCAATGGCGGTAGGTGATAACGAGGAAGATCAGGACAAGCACAGCGGACAGCGCGATCGTCCGGACTACAGGCGCCGACGGGCCGACCCAGGTGTACTGCAGGGTCACCGCTGCGGCCACACCGACGACGAACCACAGCACGCGCGGTCCTCTGATCAGCCAACGCCAGAAGCCGACGCGGTCCGGCGCTATCGTCATGGCCACATTCCAGGAGTACCCGGAGCTTGCCCGACAGCTTCGCGAAACCGACCTCGATCCGTTCAGCGTGGATCGGAAGCTTCCCGCGTACCTCGACTGGGTCGAACGGCAGCTCGGTAGCTCAGGACCATCAGCGGGATCTGCGTGAGCGTGTAGATCACGTGGAACGAGTAGTGGTGCAGCGTCTGCGCTGGGTCGAAGGGCAGGAAGGGCAACGGCAGGACGCTGATGATTCCGCCGCCCACACCTTGAAGCACCGCCCAGCCGAACAGCGGCCAGCTTGTCCACAGCATCGACGCGATCACCATGAGGTAGGCCAGCGTCGGGTAGAGGATTTCCGGGCTCAGCAGTGTCTGGCCTGGCAGGTCCGCCACGTTGTGCAGGACGAACCCCACCCAGGACAGCGCGATGGCTATCGGCAGCATGCTGTTAGGGTTTCTTCAAACCGTCTAATAGTCAAATGATTTGAGTATTTTCATGGAGTTGGCGCGCCAGTTGGCCGGGGAGTTGTTCGAGCTGTCCATGGCCTTGGATCGGGTTGGCAACGCCGCGGCTTCGCGGCTCGGCATCAACCAGACCGACCTGATCTGCCTCACCCTGCTCCACCGGCGGGGTCCGATGAGCCCAGGGGAGGTCGCCTCCGAGCTCGGGCTCACCAATGCCGCGATCAGCGCCATGGCTGCCCGGCTGGAGAAGAATCGTTACGTGACAAGGGAAGTCGATCCCGCCGATCGGCGCCGGGTGCTTCTCACCGTCCAGCCCGAGGGCACCGAGCAGGCATTCGCGCTCTTCGACGGCATGTACCAGTCGATGGTCGAACTGTTCGCCGAGTACCCCGAGGCCGATCTGCGGCGGGTCGCCGAGATCCTGCCCCGCTACCGCGCCATCTTGGCCGAGTGGTGAACCGGCTCCCGCCGGTCGGCCACCCTCACCGACGCGCGCAGCACGAGGGCCGACCGGCGAGCCTTACACGCGACTAGTCGTAGAAGATCCGTTCGACCACAGCGCGGGCACGGCGCGTCGTACGCCGGTAGGCGTCGAGGAACTCGCCAGGGTCGGCGTCGCTCGGGTATCCCAAAGCGCTTGCCACAGCGAACAACTCACGTCCGGACGTCGGCACCTGGTCGGTCTGCTTGCCGCGGACGAGGGTCGCGGCGTTGCGGACGCTGGTCGCCAGCAGCCACGCGGCACGCAGTTCCGCCGCGTCGTCGGACGTGATCAGCTCCGCTTGTTCAGCGGCGACAAGGCCTTCGAGCGTCGCCGTTGTCCGCAGCGACGGCACCTCGTGCGCGTGCTGCAGTTGCAACAACTGCACAGTCCATTCGATGTCGGCGAGCCCACCGCGGCCCAGCTTGGTGTGCGTGGTCGGGTCCGCACCGCGCGGCAGCCGTTCATTGTCCACGCGCGCCTTGATCCGGCGGATCTCCCGCACGCTCGTGGCGTCCAAACCTTTACGGGGGTAACGGAATTCGTTGACAGTGTCGAGGAAACGCGTACCCAGGTCCTCATCTCCCGCGACGAACGTCGCCCGCAGCAACGCCTGTGCTTCCCAGACTTCGCTCCACTGGCGGTAGTACGCGACGTACGAGTTCAACGTGCGCACGAGCGCACCTTGTCTGCCTTGGGGTCGCAAGCCGACATCGACTTCCAACGGCGGGTCCTGGCTCGGCGCACCGAGAGCACGGCGCATCGACTCCACGACCGACGACGCGAACTTCACCGCGTCGTCGTCTCGGACTCCTTCGACGGCCTCGCACACGAACATGACGTCGGCGTCCGAGTTGTAGCCCAGTTCGGCGCCGCCGAGCCTGCCCATGCCGATGATCGCGATCTTCGCCTTGGGCCAACCGCCGTGCTCCACGGCCTTCTCCCGCTCGGCGGCGGCGAGCGCGGACTGCAACACAGCGACCCACACGCTCGACAGCGCCGCGCACACGGCCGGTGTCTCCATCAGTCCGAGCAGGTCGGCGCACGCGACTCGCGCGATTTCGTGGCGACGCAGTGACCTAGCGGCAGTGACCGCACCGCGTAGGTCACGGTGTCGTGCAACGGCTGTGCGCAGCGACTGCGCCACTTCTCCGGGGTCACGGCCAGCGAGCTCGTTCGTGTCCGCGAGCAGACGCAGGACTTCCGGTGCTCGCGTGACCATCTCCGGCACGAGCTTGGACGTGCCCAGCAGTAGGGCGATCCGCTCGACAACCGCGCCTTCGTCACGCAGCAACCGCAGGTACCAGGGCGTCGTGGCAAGCGCCTCGGACATCTTGCGGTACGACAGCAGCCCGCCGTCGGGGTCCGGCGTGTGTGCGAGCAGGTCAAGCAGTACGGGCAACAGCGCGCCCTGGATCGCCGCGCGTCGGGAGACACCGCTGGTCAGCGCCGAAATGTGGTTCAGCGCACCTTCCGGGCTGGCGTAGCCGAGCGCACCGAGCCGGGCAGCGGCCTCGGTCGCGGTCAGCCGCAACGTCTCGGTCGGTACGTTGGCGACCGCCTCCAGCAGCGGCCGATAGAACAGTTTCTCGTGCAGCCGGCGCACACGGTTGGCGTGCCGTCTGAACTCGGACAGCAGCACCTGCTCCACGGCGCGGCCGCGGTCGGGCCGCACTCCCGCGGCGCGTGCGAGCCAGCGCAGGTCGAAAATGTCGTTCTCGTCAGGAAACAGGTGCGTGCGCCGCAGCTTCTGCAGCTGCAGACGGTGCTCCAACGTGCGCAGGAACCGGTACGACTCCCCTAGGCCCGCCGCGTCCGCACGGCCGACATAACCACCCGCACCCAACGCGGCCAACGCGGCGGTGGTGGAGCCGAGGCGCAAGGTGTCGTCGCTGCGGCCGTGCACCAGTTGCAGCAGCTGCACGGCGAACTCGACGTCACGCAGCCCGCCGCGGCCGAGTTTCAGCTCGCGCTCGACGAGCTCCGCGGGCACGTGCTCCTCCACACGGCGCCGCATCTGCTGCACGTCGGCCACGAAACCGTCGCGGTCGGCCGCGGTCCACACCATCGGCCGGACAACGTCCAAATAGGCCGCGCCGAGTTCGGCGTCGCCCGCGACCGGCCGGGCCTTGAGCAGCGCCTGGAACTCCCATGTCCGCGCCCAGCGGCGGTAGTACGCGGTATGCCCCTCCAGGGTGCGTACCAACGCGCCCGCCTTGCCTTCCGGTCGCAGCGCCGCGTCCACCTCGAAGCAGGCCGCGCCCGCGACCGTCATCATCCGGCTGGCCAGCCGGGTCGCCACGTCCAGGTCGTCTTCGCCGACGAACACCACGTCGACGTCGCTGACGTAGTTGAGCTCGTGGCCCCCGCACTTGCCCATGGCGATGACCGCGAGCCGCGCGTCGTTCGGGCCCTGCTCGGTTTGCGCGACCACAAGCGACGCCCGCAGCGCCTCTTCGGCGAGCGTGGTCAGACGCGCGGCCACGTCGTCGTAGGCGGGCGCAGCCAGTTCCGGTTCGACGAGGTGCCCGAGGTCGTCCGCCGCGATCAGCAGCAACTGTTCGCGGTAGGCCGCCCGCAGCGCTTTGACCGCGTCCGGCCCCGTCACGCCGTCGACGACCGCGATCAGATCGGGCCGGACGCCGGTGCTCAGCGTTCGCCAGCTGTCGGGATTCGCGACGAGGAAATCCGCGAGGGCGGTCGAAGCGCCGAGCACGGCGATCAGTTTGCCGCGCAGGCGCACGTCGTCGCGCAGTGCGGCATCGAGCTCGGTCCACGGACCGGATTCCCGCATCCGGTCGATCCCACGCAGCGCGAGGTTCGGATCGGGACTGCGGGACAACGCGGCCAGCATGCGTTCCGCACCCGGTACAGGACCGCCGTCGCCCCACCACCCGACCGCTCTCAACGCAGCGTCGGCACGGTCGTCCGTGAGCCCGAAGCGGGCGGGGGACGTGACGGTACGCGCGCGATCAGCCATCACCGTAGAAACTACGCCAGAATGACCGCGATCCCGAGCAAGGTCACCGCTCCGCACACGGCGAAACTTCCGTAGGCCACTACCAGCTTGCCCCGGCCCTTCGCCACGACACCGACCGCGAACAGCACGGTGACCAACAGCGTCGCGAGCACACTGACCAGGAAGACGCTGCCGAAAGCTGCCCAGTTGATGGTCATCAGGCCGCCTTGATCTCGTGCGGCTCGGCCTGCGGCGCGATCTCGTCGACCACGTGCTCCGGCCGGACCGGGCGCCGCCGCGACGCGAGCCAGATCCCTACCGACACCAGGACTCCGACCGCAGCCACAGCGACAACACCAACCGTGCCCTTCTGCGCCACCATGCCCGCTATGGCACCCACGGCTCCCGCGGCGGGCAACGTGACGAGCCACGCGAGCGCCATACGCCCGAACACGCCCCAACGCACACCGCCCGGCGCACGGCCAAGCCCGGAGCCCATCACGCCGCCGGAGCACACGTGGGTTGTCGAGAGCGCGAAGCCGACGTGTGACGAAGCGAGGATCACCACGGCCGAGCTGGTCTGGGCGGCGAAGCCCTGCGGCGGTTCGATGGTGGTCAGCTTCTTGCCGAGCGTGTGCGTGATCCGCCAGCCGCCGAGGTACGTCCCGAGCGCGATCGCCACACCCGCGCTGATGATCACCCACACGGGCGGCCCGGATCCGGCGGCGAGCGACCCGGAGGCGATCAACGTCAGGGTGATGATGCCCATGGTCTTCTGTGCGTCGTTGGTGCCGTGTGCCAACGAGACCAACGACGCCGACACCACCTGTCCGGCTTTGTAGCCGCGCGCGACGGTCTTGGCGTCACCGCCCCTGGTCAGGCGGTAGGTCAGGTAGGTCGCTCCGGCGGCGACGAGCCCGGCGACGACCGGCGCCGCCACCGCGGGCACCAGGACCTTCTCGACGACCTTGGCGAAGTGCACGGCGTCGATCCCGCTCGCCACCCACGTCGCCCCGATCAGGCCGCCGAACAGGGCATGCGAGGAACTGGACGGCAGCCCGACGTACCAGGTGATCAGGTTCCAGATGATCGCGCCGATCAGGCCGCCGAAGATGACCGCGGGGGTGATCTTGGCGTCGTCGACGATGCCACCCGAGATGGTCTTGGCGACCTCCACGGACAGGAACGACCCGACGAGGTTGAGAACGGCGGACAAGGCGACGGCGGTTCTGGGTCGCAGAGCACCGGTCGCGATCGAGGTGGCCATCGCGTTGGCCGTGTCATGGAAGCCGTTGGTGAAGTCGAAAGCCAGGGCGGTGGCCACGACCACAACGACGAGAAGCGTGGGATCCACGCATGCCCCTCCGGTTTTGAAGGTCACTTGCGCGTGAACGCTACCTAACCAGAGGGTGAACGCAACGACGGGACCTGCGAGAACGGGTGACACGCCCGGGAATTACCCCAAACCGGGCATGTTGTCGCTTCACACCAGCGGAAGCGTGTTGCGAGCTCGGTCGGCGAGCGGCAGCTCCCCGGAGGCAAGTCGCACGAATTTGACAGCGATTGGCTCCCAGGTCTCGGCGATGTCCGCGTGCACGGCGTCGAGGTTCTCCCGCTCCAGCGCACCGGGCCGCGCGGTACCGGCCGCTTCCGGCCCCATCTGTGCCCACTTGAGCACCATGTCGGTGGTCGTCTCGATGTGGAACTGCAGGCCGTACGCGCAACCGTTGAGCCGGAAGGCCTGGTTCGGGTACTTGCCCGACGACGCCATGAGTTCCGCTCCCGGTGGCAGCCGGTCGATCGCGTCGAGGTGGAACTGCATCACGTCCAGCATCAGCGGGGATTCACCGAAAAGGGGATCTGTCCACGCCGCGTCCCGCTTGGCCACCAGCGACGGCCCGACCTCGGGCCCGGCTTCGCCGACGACGACACGGCCACCCGTCGCGACCGCCAGCAACTGGCCGCCGAGGCACACACCGAGCACGGGCACGCGGTTGCCGGTCGCGGACGCCAGCAGCTGCCGCACGTCCTTGAGCCACGGGTGTTTCACGTCGTCCAGCGCACCCATCTCGCCGCCGAGGCAGACCACGCCCTGGTAGCCGTCGAGCGCGGGCAGCGGCTCGTCGAAAGGCCGCACCAGGTGCAGGTCGGCACCGGCCGCGGTCAGCCAGTCCCCGAGGTTGGCGGCCGGGTCGGAGTCGTCGGGCTGGATCACGAGCAGGCGTGTCATGCCTTCAACGTTAGAACCTCTGTTCGCCTCGTTCGCTGAGGCCCCTGTTCGTTTCGACACTTGCGAGCCTCGGAGCACTGTGACGGTCATGCCGCGGTGTCCCCGGGTGAAAAGAAGGGCCCTCGCCGGGAGCAGACCTCTGGGCAGGAGGTCTTCGCGGGGTGTTTGTCCTCGCGCATGCTTTTCTTGTTCCGGGGTTTCAGGGCGCGGGCGCCTCCTGCCCGTCGACCTGCCCCAGGGAACCACGGACTATCAAGAGGATCGGTATGGCTGTCGCTGGGGCTCTTTGGGCAGGCCGACCTCTTGACAGCCCGTGGTTGGCTTCGCCCAGGCCGACGGGCAGGAGACACCCCCGAAGCCCACCTCTGCGCTGCGCGCGGCTTTGCTTGGGTTGCGAACTGGTCAAATGCAAAAGGGCCCCATCGGGGCCCTTCAGGAAGTTAACGCTTTCGACGGCCGCACTAACGTCGGAGTCGTGTTGGTTCCAGCGTGTCGTGCCCAGCGCTGGATCGGAAGGAACACGCACCGTGGGGGTCTGGGGGCTCGGCCCCCAGAAGACACCAATGAGAGAAGGCCTGGTTCGCGCTTTCCGCGAACACAGGCCTCCCCAAACGAATTGCGGCAGTGTCCTACTCTCCCACACCGTACCCAGTGCAGTACCATCGGCGCTGAAGAGCTTAGCTTCCGGGTTCGGAATGGGACCGGGCGTTTCCTCTTCGCTATAACCACCGCAAACCTATGAAATTAACAGACCACACCCCGAAACCACAGGAGCGTCCGGTCTGGTATCTCAGAAACCGTACAGTGGATGCGTAACATCTTTGTGAGCAAGTC
>NZ_MTQO01000021.1 GCF_001984155.1 Actinosynnema sp. ALI-1.44 | reverse complement strand
CCGATAAACTGGACTTATGCCCGAACAGCTCGCTGTTCCATTCCGCCCGGTAGGTCAACCACCACACATCCCGCTCGCCGAGATGACACGGGATCAAGTTCTCGACTATGTGGTGGATCGTCACCGGCAACGTAACCAGATCGACGGCGAAATCGTGCAAGCATATGCCCGGTTCGCGGAACTGACCCCACCGCAACGCAGCGGAATCACCATCGGCGACGGCGCGGCAGAAGAGATCGCGTTGGAATTGTCTCTCAGCCCGAACACCACCGCCAAACACCTGCACGAGGCCCAAGAGTTGGTGACTCGCCTGCCGGGGACGGTGTCGGCGCTGACCACCGGCGAGATCGACGTCATGCGAGCCAAGGCCGTGCGGGAGTACACCGCCGAATTGGACGACGACCAGGCCGCACAAGTGGAGAAACGGGTCTTGGCGGGCGGGAAGCAAGAGAACCTGACCCGGTTCAAACACGTCCTGCGACGGGAAGTCATCCGCGCGGACCCACAAGGCGCCGAACAGCGCCGGTTGGCGGTGAAAGCCCAGCGGGATGTCACCCGATGGCACCGGGCCGACGGGACCTCAAGTCTCACCGTCCACCTGCAGCCACACGAGGCCGAGTTGGCGTACCAGCACATCAACCTGCTCGCCGGACACACCACAGGAACAAGCCGGAACCTCGCGACAGCGCGGGCGGATGTGTTCATGGACCTGATCAGCGGCAAACAGGTCGACCGGCCGTCGGTGAGTGTGAACGTGGTAGTGCCGATGACCACGTTGATGGGATTGAACCAGCAACCCGGAGAAATCAGCGGGATCGGGCCCATCACCGCCGAGTACGCGCGAGAACTGGCCCAGAACGCCACCTGGCGACGGATGATCACCGACCCCACCGGGCAGGTACTGGAAGTGTCTCGGCGACGGTTCGCCTCACCCGGGTTGACCCGGTTCGTCCAGGCGCGCGACCGAGTGTGTCGGCAACCTGGGTGCGCGGTGGTGGCACAGCGGTGCGAGGTCGATCATTCAGTCCCCTACGCCGAGGGTGGCGTGACCGGAGTGGGGAACGTCGCGATGTTGTGCAAGCGCCACCATTTGATGCGGCAGCGCACTACCTGGCGGATGGATCAGGTGATGCCCGGGGTGCTGGCGTTCACCACTCCCGGGCGAAGGACTGTGCTTACCACGCCCGTTGGGTATGACGTTCCGCCGTTTTAGATGCCTGCTTTCCAGCGGTGGCCACGGTTGAGTTACGGTCTGCCTACTTATGGCCTGCTTGTCGCTGGGGCTGGTTTTAACGGATAATGTCTGATTGCCTTAGCGCTGTTGGTTGCGCTGGAATGCGGTTTCCAGCCAGGGGTTCGGTTTCCGGCGCTGGGTGCACTGTGTTGGTTACGTACCAGCCCGTTGTGTGGTGGTTCAGAGTCCCTGACAGAAGATTTGACGTGTCGGCAGAGTCGTAGGCACGGTCGGCGTAGAGGGCGTCGGGACGCCTGCGAGCTGTCGATCACCACCCGCGTTTCAGTCCGGCCACAAGCGTCTCGTGCAGCCGCTGCCACACCCCAGCCTCGTTCCACTCCGCCAGCCGCCGCCAGCAAGTCATCCGGACCCGAACCCGAGCTCCTGGGGCAGAAATTCCCGCCGGATACCTGTGTGCAGCACAAACAAGATTCTCCGCAGGACCAGACGATCCGGCAGCCTTTGGGCCCGGCAACCGGTAGGTGTACCGCGCGTGTCCGGTATCCGGTGGCCGCGTCATGGTCACGTTGTTCATTGCGGCATTTGAGTCACCGGCTCGGTTGGCGGCGCGCCGCTGCCGCTGGTGCGTCAGTCAGTACATCGAGAAGCTGACGCGCTTGCGCCCCGGCCGAAGGACGACTCATCCGCGCTACATTGTTCCGGTGAAATCCGTGCTCGAAACGACTATCGAAGGCAAAACCTGGTCAGCGGGCGCCGACTACGAGTCGGTCAACCCCTCGAACCTCGACGACGTGGTGGCGACGGTCCGGCTGGCTGGTCCGGACGCCCTGCGGGCCGCCGCCGAATCCGGCAGGCGGGCCCAGCGCGAGTGGGCGGCGGTGCCCGCACCGGTGCGCGGCCAGTTCGTCGCCGCGCTCGGCCGGTTGGTCGCCGCCAACAAGGAGACACTGGCCCGGCTCGTCACCCGGGAGATCGGCAAGCCGATCGCCGAGGCACGCGGCGAGGTGCAGGAGATCGTGGACACCTGCGACTTCTTCCTCGGCGAGGGGCGGCGGCTCTACGGCCAGACCGTGCCGTCGGAGATGCCGGACAAGCAACTGTTCACGTTCCGTGTGCCCGTCGGGGTCGCCACGATCATCACTGCGGGCAACTTCCCCGTGGCCGTGCCGTCCTGGTACCTGGTGCCCGCGTTGCTGTGCGGCAACGCCGTGGTCTGGAAGCCCGCGGAGTACGCCGCCGCCAGCGCGAAGGCGTTCGCCGACCTGATCTGGCACGCCGGGCTGCCCGACGGCGTGCTGAACCTGGTGTTCACCGACGGCCAGTCCACTTTCGACGGCCTGGAATCGGCGCTGGCCGCCGGTCTGGTCGACAAGGTCGGGTTCACCGGGTCGAGCGCGGTCGGCGCCCGGATCGGCGAACTGTGCGGACGGCACCTGCAGTCGCCGTGCCTGGAGTTGGGCGGCAAGAACCCGATGGTGGTCACCGAGGACGCCGATCTCGACCTCGCCGTCGAAGGCGCGCTGTTCTCCGGGTTCGGCACGGCCGGTCAGCGGTGCACCTCGCTGGGCACGGTGATCGTCCACGAAAGCGTGCACGACGAGTTCGTCCGCCGGTTCGACGCGGCCACCCGCGCGGCGACGGCGGGCGCACCGGACGGCGATGTCCTGTTCGGACCGTTGCTGGACCGGAAGTTCGCCGAGTCCTACGAGCAGTACCTCGGCTGGATCGGCGAGCACCACACCGTGCACGGCTCCACCGGCACAGGCCGGATCACCGCGGACAACCCGCGCGAAGGCTTCGCCGGGGACGCGTCGAAGGGCCTGTTCTACCACCCGGTGATCCTGGACGGTGTCCGCCCCGACGACCGCGTCTTCCTGGAGGAGACGTTCGGGCCGCTCGTCGGCGTGGCCACCTACCGCACGCTCGACGAGGCGATCGAACTGGCGAACAAGCCGGGCTACGGGCTGTCGTCGTCGATCTACACGACCGACCCGGCGAACGCTTTCCGTTTCCGGCAAGGCATCGGCGCGGGCATGGTCAGCGTGAACAACTCCACGTCCGGCGCCGAGGCGCACCTGCCGTTCGGGGGCAACGGCAAGTCCGGCAACGGCAGCCGCCAGTCCGGGATCTGGGTGCTCGACCAGTTCACCCGCTGGCAGTCGATGAACTGGGACTTCTCCGGCAAGTTGCAGAAGGCGCAGATGGACGTCGCGGAGATCGTGCCGGACACGGACTTCCGCCTATGACAGACCCGATGGCCGACCCGATGGCCGACATCGTGGTCATCGGTGGCGGCGTGGTGGGCGTGAGTACCGCGTTCCACCTCGCCGAGGCGGGTGTCGCGGTGACGCTGCTGGAGCGCGACGTGCTCGGCTCCGGCAGCACCAGCCGCGCGGCGGGTGGCGTGCGGGCGACGTTCTCCGATCCGGTGAACATCGCGCTGGGGCTGCGCAGCATCGAGGCGTTCGAACGGTTCGGCACCCGGCCGGGGGCCGAGATCGACCTGCGCCAGAACGGCTACCTGTTCCTGCTGGACGATCCGGGCGACGTGGCCGCCTTCGAAGCGGGCGTGTCGTTGCAGAACTCGCTGGGCGTGCCGAGCCGGATGATCTCGCCCGCCGAGGCACGCGGGCTGTCGCCGTTCATCTCGACCGACGGCCTGTTGGCCGCGACCTTGTCACCCCGCGACGGGCACTGCACGCCCGAAGCCGTGGTCCAGGGATACGCGGCCGCGGCCCGCCGGTTGGGCGCCACGATCCGCCAGCACTGCGCTGTCACGGGAATCGTCGTCGACGGCGGCGACATCACCGGTGTGCGGACCGATCAGGGGTTCGTCGAGGCGTCGACCGTGGTGTGCGCGGCGGGCGCGTGGTCGGGCGCGGTCGGCGACATGGTCGGCGTCTCGTTGCCAGTCAGGCCGTTGCGCAGGCAGATCCGGGTCACCGAACCGCTTGCCGTGCCACCGGGTCTGCCGTTCACGATCGACTTCGGCACCACGTTCTACTTCCACGCCGAAGGACCGGGGCTGCTGATCGGCATGTCGGATCCCGACCAGGAGTACGGTTTCGACACGCGGACGTCCGACGAGTGGCTCGAACGGCTCGGTGCCGCGGCCGCCCGGCGGGCTCCGGCGCTCACCGAGGTCGGCATCGCCCGCGGCTGGGCCGGGCTGTACGAGGTCTCCCCCGACCACAACGCGATCATCGGGGAGTCCCGTGCGGTGTCCCGGTTCCTGTACGCCACCGGGTTCTCCGGGCACGGCTTCCTGCAGGGCCCGGCGGTCGGCGAGGTGATGCGGGACCTGGTGCTGCGTCGCCCGCCGGTGGTTGACGTGTCCTCTTTGGACGTGACGCGGTTCGGCACGGACGCGGTACGCCCGGAGCGCAACGTGGTCTGACCTCAGCGCGGCATGCGGCGCCACACAGCACGCGGCAGAACGCGGAAGACAGCGTTGACCCAGCGCAGGATTCCCGGCACCCAGATGTCGTCGCGTTTGCCGCGCAACGCTTTCACGGTCGCCGCCGCGACCTCGTCGGGGGTGCTGGCGAAGGGCGCGGGCGGCATGCCCGCGGCCATCCGGCCGATCACGAATCCCGGGCGGACGGTCAGCACCCGCACACCCGTCCCGTGCAACGAGTCGGCCAGGCCGGAGGCGAACCCGTCCAGCCCGGCCTTGGCCGACCCGTAGACGTAGTTCGCCTTGCGCACCCGTCCACCGGCGATCGACGAGAACACCACGATCGTCCCGTTGCCCTGTTTCCGCAGCAAGCCGACCAGGTGCGTCAGCACGCTGACGTGCGCGACGTAGTCGGTGTGCACGATCGACAGTGCGTGCTCGGCGTCCTGCGCCGCCCGCTCCTGGGAACCGAGGACGCCGAACGCGACGACCACGATCGAGATCGGGCCGAACCGTTCGACGACGTCGTCGAGGAACGGGCCATGCGCGTCCAGCACGTCGGCGTCGAACTCGACGCGTTCGACCGACGGCGCGCCCGCGTCCAGCAGGGCCCGCACCTCGGCGTCGAGCGACGCGCTGCGCCGCGCGGCCAGCACGATCTTCTCCGAAACGAGGCGTCGGGCCACCGCCAGGCCGATCTCACTGCGTCCACCGAGTACGAGCACCGTCACGGCCGCGATTCTGTCTTATCCCTCATTCGGGGCTAACGTTGGTGCGGTGGACACGTGGGTATCGCCGATCCGTCGCGGCTGGATCGTGCGGGACGCCATTCCCGGTCCAGGCGTCGACGAGTTCGCCGAGCCCGACCAGGTGATCGCGGCACTGGCCCAGCCGGGCGCGGCCGACGGGACGTTGCTGGCCGTGCAGCACCCCCACCGGACCCCCGCCGCCCGCGCGAGGGGGCTGGACGTGCTGTCCGCGCTGCCGATCGCCCACGCCGCGCTGGACCAGCTGCGGGACAGCCACTACGAACAGGTCACCGACGTCGTGGGACTGTCGTGGGGTGACGGTCCGGAGGGCTCGGCGCTGGGGTTGTTGTGCGTGGTCGACCCCGCAGCGGTCGGCGCGGACGGGCTGACCCACGTCCGGCACACCGAGGAGGTCTACCCGGACGTCGTCGCCGAACGCGCCGCGATGCTCAGCGGTCTGCGCTGCGCCACGAGCGCGGCCATGCTCGTACCCACCGATGGTGGCGAGCAGTTCACCAAGCTGATGTGTGACGCGGTCGCGCGGCTCGGCGAACCAGCGGTGTCCATGACCGATTCCGCGGGCAGGCGAAACCGGATGTGGCTGGCAGGCGAAGGAGAGCTGCAGGACGAACTGCTCGCCGCCGCGGGCGCGCAGTCGCTGCTGGTCGCCGACGGCAACCACCGGGTCGCGGCGGCGGCACGGGCCGGGCACGGCTCGCTGCTCGCCCTGATCACCGCGGGACCGGACCTGCGGGTCGGCCCGATCCACCGGGTGCTCACCGGTACCGGGCTCGGTCTCGGCGAACTCGCCGAGCGCTGGCGGCTGGCCGGTCTGGACGTCCGGCGCGGTTGCGATCCGGCGGCGCCGAGCACGCCGGGCACCGTCGTCGTGGTCAGCGGGACCGAGGCGCTGCGGGTGACGTTGCCCCGCAACGGCTTGGCCATCGACCACCGGCTCGTCGAGCAGCTCATGGTCGAGCGCGCGCTGGGACTGGATCCCGTGGGCCCGGCGCTGCGGCCGCTGCCACCGGGCCGCCCGGCACGACCGGACGCCGACGCGGTGGTGCTGATCGCACCGGTCCCGGTGGCCGACGTTCTCGCGGTGCACGCGACAGGTCGGCAAATGCCGAGGAAAGCGACATATTTCACGCCGAAACCCCGCAGCGGGATAGTGCTGGCCGAAATCCCCGGAAATCGCCCGAAATCCGATCGACGCCGTGAGTAAGCTCGGGGGTTGATGAAATCCCAGGTCTTCGGGCGCGTCCCCCTGTTCGCCAGCGCCCTTGTGCGCGGCGGGGACCGCGACGCCATGATCGTGCGGGACGTGGTTCTCGGGCGGCTGCGCCGTCTGGACGAGCCCGAGCGCAGGCTGATCGAGGTCGTCGCGGTGGCGGGCGAGGCGGCGACCGGTTCGGTGCTGCGGTACCTGTCCCCCGAGCCGGACACGCTGCACGCGTTGGTCGCCGACGGGCTCGTCACCGGACGCGAGACCGAAGTGGTGCGACTGCTCGGCGACGGGCTGGCCAACGCGGACATCGCCGCCCGATTGTTCCTCAGTGGACGGACCGTGGAGAGCCACTTGCGCAACAGCTACGCCAAACTCGGGTTGACCACGCGGGTCGCGCTCGCGCGCTGGGCGACGGAGAACCTGCCGTGAGACTCCTCGGGCGGGACACCGAGCTGGCCGCGCTGCACGCGGCGCTCGACTCGTTGCACGGCATGGTGTTGCTGCGCGGCGATGCGGGGATCGGCAAGTCCCGGCTGGCCGCCCACATCCTGGACGTGGCGGCCGGGCGTGGGGTGACCGTGCTGCGCGCCCAGGCCCATCCGCTGCAGACCGGGCTGGCCTACGGGCCGATCGTGGAGGCCATCCGGCCGCACGCGGACGCGCTCGCCGACGACTGCATCGGCAGGCTGCTGGCCCACCGGGAAATCCCGGCCGCGTACCTGGACGGCGACCCGGACCTCAACCGCACCAGGATGTTCGACGCGGTGGCACGGCTCGTGCAGAGCATGGCGCCTGCCGTGTTCTTCGTCGACGACCTGCACTGGGCCGACCGCGGCACCGTCGAACTCGTCCACTACCTCGGCCGCAACGCCGCCGACGTGCTCGTCGTCGGCGCGTACCGGCCAGGGGACGCCAATCCGTCGTTGGACAGCCTCGGCGCGACGGTCCGCCGCACCGGCACCGAGATCACGGTGGCACCGCTGGCCGACGCGGCCGTCGCGGAGCTCGTGGCCGACCTGCTCGGCGTGCCGCCGTCGCCGGAGCTGCTCGACGACATCACCCGGCGCGCCAAGGGTGTACCGCTGTTCGTCACCGCACTCGTCCACAGTGGTCTCAACCGTTCCGGGGCCATCCCGGTGATCGTGCGTGACGTCGTGCTCGACCGGCTCCGCACCCTCGACGACACCGAACGCACGGTGCTGGAAACCGTTGCCGTGGCCGGCCAAGCCGCCAGCGGCGAGGTGCTGCGCGCGATCTGCGACGCCCCGGTGGCGTTGAAGAGGCTGATCACCGAGGGAGTGGTCATCGAGCACGCGTCGGGCCGGAGCCTGACCTACCGGGTCGCGCACCCGCTGTACGCGGAGGTCGCGTACGCGGAGATGACGCTCTCCGAGCGGCGGGCACTGCACGCGGCGGTCATCACAGCGGTCGAGAACGCCAACCCCGACGACGTGCTCACCCTGGCGCCGCACTACCGGGAGGCAGGTGACCTGGTCGATCCCGGCAGAGCGGCACGGGTCATGGCCAAAGCGGGGTGGCGCGCGCTGGCGATGCGGGCCACCGACGAGGCGATCCGCTACCTGCGGGCGTCCGCCGAGATCGCGGACCCGGCGGACGTCCCGGAACTCGCCGAGGGCATCGGCCGCGCCTACCAGGGAATGGGCAAGTTCGACGACGCGGTGCGCGCGTGGGCCGACGGCCTGGACACGGCGCTCAAGCACGGCATGGAGGCCGCCGCGGGCAAGCTGCGGTTCCGGCTCGCGCTGCTCAACGCGGAACGCCAGGACAACCCGGATGCCCGGTCCCATCTGTCCACCACGGCCGAGGCGATCAGCGATCGGTACCCGGAAGCGGGCGTCCACCAGTTCATCTACGTGGCGCGGCACGACCAGGAACCCGACCTCCGCGCGGCGACCGCGCGGATGGCGAAACTCGCCGACGACACCAGCCGTCCCGTTGCCGCACAGGCGATCGGATACCTGGGCAAGGCCATCACGGCGATGCTCGACGGCCAGTTCACCGACGCGGTCGGGTACGGGGAACAGGCCATCGGGTACGCCAGGCAGTGCGACGCCGAGCAGGCGTTCCAGGGCCAGCGCATCAGTGTGGTGCTGAGCCCGTTGCACGCGCTGACCGGAAACGTCGCCCGCGCGATCGAGTTCGCGCTGGAGGCCGTGGACACCAAGCATTCGATCGAGATACCCACGCACGCGTGCTATTCCCGGTATGTGTTGTCGTGCGCGCGTTACCTGAGCGGTGACATGACCGCCGCCCTCGCCGAGATCGACAAGGCACTGGAACTGTCCGCCGGGCTGCCCCGGCACCGGGCGAGGTCGCTGGCGCAACGCGCGTTCCTCCGCGCGGAACGAGGAGAGCTGACCGAGGCGGCCGCCGATCTCGACCAGGCGCATCAGGTGTGCCGGGCGCCCGATCTCGGAGTCGTCGAAGTGACCAGGTTGGCGGCCAACACGATCGCACTGCATTCGGAGAACCGGGCCCAAGCCGAGCCCGATCCGGACTTCCGGTTGTTCCCGCTGTTCTGCGACCCGTACGCGGCCATGATCCGCCCGCTGTTCTCCCCCTCGTACGCGGAGAAGGCATTTCGGGCGTTCGGCGACCAGGCAACCCTGGCAGTGGCGCTCGCCGACCGGTTCACCGCGGTGCGGACGGGCGACCAGGACCTGTTGGCCGACGCCGTCAGCCGCCTGGAGAGCTTCGGCGCGGTCCTGTTCGCCGCACAGGCCAAGCTCGACCTGGCCGACCCCGGCGCGGTGCTGGCGGCGCTGGAAGTGTTCGAACACGCCGGTGCCGCGCCGTGGGTCAACCGCGCCCGGCACGTGGCCAGGGCTCTGGGTGTGCGGATCCGTTCGGCGCGCGGGACAGGTCCACTGTCCACCCGGGAAACGGATGTCGTCCGGCTGTTGGCCGAGGGCCTGTCCAATGCCGACATCGCGAGCCGTCTGTTCCTGAGCCAGCGAACCGTGGAAACCCACCTGCGCAACAGCTACGCCAAGCTGGGCCTCGCCTCACGGGTCGCGCTGGCCCGCTGGGGCGCGGACAACCTGGGCTAGGACGTGACATCCCCGATGATGGCGTTGGCCAGCAGGTCCGCGTCCGGGCAGGGAACGGGGTAGTTCAGGGTCTTCGGGTCCGCGATGGTGGTGGTGACCGTGAGCAGGGCGTCCTCGGCCACGCCGACGCTGACCGTGCAGCGCCCCTGGTCGGGGATGGCCCGTTCCGGGTCGTGGCGCACCGCCGGGTAGCCCTGGATCTCGGTCGGCTCGAAGTACGGCAGCCTGTTGCGCTTGCGGTACAGCCCTTCCAGACCACCGGATGCCAGGTCGACCGTCGCGGTCATCAGCGGCTGCTGTGGCGTCCTCGCCCGCCACACGCAGGTGTTGCCGCCTTCGTTGCTGCCGGGGACCAAGTCCTTGGTGACCGGCTGGTCCGGGCGGAGCATCGAACACGGCTCGGTGGCGTACCGCTTGACTTCCAGCGGCAGCGGAACCTCCGGTGCGAGCCTGCTCGGGCTCGGTGGCGGCGTCGCCATGACGATCCCGTGCCCCGGCGGCGAGCCGCAGCCGCCCAGCACCAGCAGGGCGACGCCCGCCAGTGCGCAGAGACCGATCCGGATCATGCCTCGACGATACCCTCAGGTGCCCTGATCAGGGGTGATCCTGTTCACGACGCATACGCGCGCCGTGGACTGGCCTACCGATCCTGGGCGGAGCCGTTGATGTGCCTGCCGTTCTCGGCGGCCTGAATCGCGCGGAGCAGTTCCGGACCGGGAATTTCCCTGCTGTTGGCCGCGGCGGTCAATTGCGCGAGGTGCCCGATCATCTCCACGCTGTTCTCGATCTCCTCGGTGTGCCGGGCCAACCACCACACAACCGCGCTTCCGGTGTCCTTCAGCACGTCCTCACTGAGGTAACGGCGCATGCTGATCTCCATTCGCCGTTCCTGGTCCCACATCCGCTCGTGTTTGCGCAATTCCGCGAGGCGATCCAGTCGACGGGAATCGTCGTCGGTCATCGTGAGCGAAACGTCGACGGCCCAGGCGACCACATGTCCGTACGGCTCAGCCAGCGCTGTCCCGAGCGCCACCGCCAGCCGGTGCTGGACCACTCGGTACTCCTCGGGCTTCTCCAGCACGGTGAGCTCACGGGCCCGGGTCAGGATCCAGTGCACGGCTAGGTCGCCGGGGCTGGCGTGCGGCACGGCGGCCTGGGGACTCGCCTGCCGCCAGCACACGGTCGCCGAGAACAGGAACCGGTAGTCCACCTCGGAACTGGGCAAAGGCACCGCGGACACCGGGTACTGCACGTGCGTCGGCGCCTCGGGTTCGCTGGACGGCGACGCCGCCTGGTCCGCGCCCGCCTGGTCCGGCCCCGGTTGGTCCGCGCCCGCCTTGGCCGCTCGCTGCTCCGCCAGCACCTTGCGCAGTTCGGCCTGTTCCCGCCGGTGCACGAACTGGATCGAAAGCAGAACAGCGATTCCGTTCCCGCCGACCATCACAGCCGCCCACACCCATACCGGTGCGGTCAGCAGAAGACTCAACGCCAATACGGCAAGGGTCGTCAGCACCGCGGTGAAAACGGCCAGCCGGGTCTTGTCGCTGTGGTTGCCACTGGGCACCTCGGGACCTGCCTTTCGTAGCCCCACCCGGGCCCATGTTCCCGTGCGATCCGCCTCCGATGGGATACCTACGGCAGGTTTTCCCTCAAACGAACCAGTTCCGGAGCATAGGCGAACAAACCCGGCAATCCACCGGTGTGGAGGAACACAACGGTTTCATCAGCACCAATGGCACCACTGCGCACAGCCGCCACCAGTGCGGCAGCCGCTTTGCCCGAGTAGACCGGGTCGAGGGTGATTCCCTCCGTTCGGGCGAACAGCCGCAACGCTTCCCACATCTGCGGTGTCGGAATGCCGTAACCAGGACCGACCGCGCCGTCGGACAGGCGCACGTGCGCCAGGTCCCCGGTGGTCGCGCCGAGCAGGTCCGCCGTCTCGCCGACCAGCCTGCGGATGTCGGCCATCGACTCGTCGGTTGTGTGCGAAATGCACGCGCCGTCCAGGATCACCGGCCAGTCCAGCAGGTGGATCCCCAGCGCGAGACCCGCCGCGGTGCCCGCGCTGCCCACCGCCACCACGATCCGGTCGACCGCCTCGTCCGCCACCTGGGTGCGCAACTCCGCCGCGGCGGCCACGTAGCCCAGCACGCCGACGGCGTTGGAGCCGCCGACCGGGACGGTGGCCGTCCTGCGGCCTTCCGCCCGCGCCTCAGCGACGATCCGGTCGTAGACCTCGTCCGTCTGCTCCGGCGTGTCGCAGAGGTGGACGTGGGCGCCGTACAGGTCGTCCAGGACGATGTTGCCGGACCGCTCGTAGGCCTCGCCCGACATCGGCACCGACTTCGTCAGGACGAGTTCGCACCGCAGGCCGAGCCGGGCGCACGCGGCCGCGGTCTGCCGCCCGTGGTTGGTCTGCACGGCACCGAACGTGATCACGGTGTCCGCGCCGTCGGCGAGCGCCTCGCCGAGCAGGAACTCGGCCTTGCGCAGCTTGTTGCCGCCGACGCCGAGACCGTTCACGTCATCGCGCTTGACCAGGATCCGGGGGCCGCCGAGCGCCTCGGTCAGCCTCGGGCAGTCCTCGACGGGCGTCGGCCAGTGGCCGAGCGGGACGCGGGGGTGCGCCGACAGGTCGATCGGCATGTCACACCTTCGCGCGGATGTCGGCGGCGTAGGACTCGGCTTCCTCGTCCGATGCGTACTTCGTCCTCGGCCAGAAGAACCCGCGCAGGCCGTCGCCCTTGGTGCGGGGCACGACGTGCGTGTGCAGGTGCGGCACGCTCTGGCTCACGGTGTTGTTCATCGCGACGAACGTGCCCTGCGCGCCGAGTCCTTCCTTGACCGCGACGGCGATGCGTTGCACGAAGCCGAAGTACCCGGCCAGGTCGGTCGCGGGCAGGTCGGCGAGGGTCTCGATGTGCGTCGGCGGGACGACGAGCACATGCCCCTTGAACACCGGCCTGGTGTCGAGGAACGCCGTGCCGTCGGATTCGGCGGCGACCACGAAAGCCGGCTCACGCCCGGCCACGATTTCACAGAACAAGCAAGCCACAGCGTGAGCCTAGCCCTCGTGATGTCCGAAAACCGCTCAGCTCTTGCTCAGCTGTATCGAGTCAGAAGTCGAAAACAAACCGGGTCGGCTCCGCGTTGTGGTAGTTCTTCCCCTGCCCTGCAGGCACGGATTCCCCATTGGTGGTGTGCACCCGAAATGAAGACGCGAACGACCACCGCCAGTGCTGTCGGCGTCGTCGGTGGCGTGTTGGTCGTCGAGGCCGTTGTGGCGCTGCTCAACCCGTTCCGGTGGACCTGGAGCGGCGACCGGCCGTGGCTCTGGCTGCTCGTGGCGGCCGTCGGGTTCGCCGCGCTCAGCGTCAGCTTCCTGCTGCTGATGCTCGCCCGGCCGGGTCCGCGGCGGGTGCCGCCCGCGTTGGCCATGGTCTGCCTGCTGCTGGTGGGCATGGTGGCGGGCGGACTCGGGCTGCTCGGGCTGGCGCTGCACGACCACGAGATGCGGGTCGTGGCGACGTCCGGCGACGGCAGGTTCGAGATCATCGTGCACGACACCAGCGACGTCATCGACCCCGTGGACGCGCTGTACGTGCAGACCACCGGTGGTCCGTTCAGCAAACGCGCCTACCTCGGCTGTTTCAACTCCGAGTCGGGTCACACGTTCGGTTCGGCGCGCTTCGCCGGGAACGGCACCGTGATCCTCGACGGCACCAAGCAGTGGACGCTCCGGTTCGACGCACAGGACGTCCGGAGTGTCGACGTCGTCGAAGAGGGCGCGTGCACCCGCCAGCTCTACACCGGCTGACCAGCTCACCGCGAAGGAACGACTGATCATGCGCAGAAGCCCAGGCAGGAACACGGTACTGGCTCTCACGACACTCCTGCTCATCCCGTTGGCGAACGCGTCACCGTCGACCGCGGCCGAACAGGCCTTCTCCGCACCGGAGCAGTGCACGGCGCTGCGTGATCTCAACCTGGAGACGCTGCCCGGCGCGCCGACACGGATGGCGAACGCCGAAGTAGTGCCCGCCACGCAGGCCACGCCGAGCCACTGCCGCGTCACCGGGTACGTCGCCCCGCAGGTCCAGTTCGAGCTGCGGCTGCCCGACCCGGCCGGGTGGAACGGGGACTTCCTCTTCGGCGGCTGCGGTGGCCTGTGCGGGAGCATCGACTCCGCGACGTGCGTCGAGGGCGTGTCCCGCGGCTACGCGTCGGCGACCACGGACACCGGTCACGTCGGGGCGGACCCGTTGGGGCTGGGCACGGTCGTCACCGACGCGTTGTGGGCCTACGGCAACGAGCCCGCCGTCGTGGACTGGGCGCATCGCGGTGTGCACGTCGCGACACTCGCCACGAAGAAGATCACGGAGTCCTTCTACCGCCGTGCCCCCAAGCTCTCCTACTTCCTCGGCTGCTCGAACGGCGGCCGTCAGGCGATGGTGGAGGCACAGCGGTACCCGGACGACTTCGACGGCATCTGGGCGGGCGACTCCGGGATCGACTACCGCACGGTCACGCTGAACTGGGTGTGGGCGGCGAACGCCAACCTCGGCCAGAACGGCGAACCGATCATCGTCGAGGCGGACGTCCCGCTGATCCACGACGCCGTGCTGGCGCAGTGCGACAACCTCGACGGCCGGGTCGACGGCGTGCTCGACGACCCACGGCGATGCCGGTTCGACGTGTCGGCACTCGACTGCGCACACACGCCGAAATGCCTTGACGGACGCAAGATCGCGGCACTGCGCCGGATGTACCAGACGCCGGTGAACTCGCGCGGCGAGGAACTGACCGACGGCGGCCTGCTGCCCGGCAGCGAGGGCGACTGGCCGACGTGGCTGACCGGAAGCGGCGGATTCCCGCCGCTGGCCCAGGTTCTCGCCGACGGCATGCTGCGCTACCTGGCGTTCGACACCCCACCCGGCCCCGGCTACAACCCCCGCGCGTTCGACTTCGACACCGACCCGGCGAAGATGAAGCGCAGGGACGAACTCGTCAGCGCGGAGAATCCCGACCTGTCGGCGTTCCGCGCGTCCGGCGGCAAACTGCTCATGACAGCCGACTTCGCCGACGGTGTCCTGTCTCCCCGGTCGTCGCTGAAGTACTACGACCGGGCCGCGCACGTCAACGGCGGCGTGGCCGCGACCCAGCGGTTCTACCGGCTGTTCATGGTGCCCGGCAAGAACCACTGCTCCGGCGCCGGGCTCGGCGAGACCGCGGACCCGTTGCGCCTGCTGGAGGACTGGGTCAAGCGCGGCGTCGCGCCGGACACCATCACCGTCCAGTACCCCGGCGGGCCGCGCTCGATTCCGGCATACGCACCGGGCCGCTAACTAGTGCCGCATCAAGCAACGTCGACGTTGTAATCGTGTCGTGTGGACGTGGGGTTGAGTGATGGTTCAGGCTGGGCCGCTGGAGGTGGTGGTCGAGTGGGGCGTCAGCCTGAAGTGTTCGTTCGCCCGCTGGAGCCCGAGGAGGCCCAGCGCCTGGTCAAGATCACCCGTTCCACCCGCGACCGCGTCCGATTGCGGCGAGCCGGGATCGTGCTGGCCTCGATGCAGGGCCGCAGCGCGGTCGATATCGCGATGATGTTCGCCGCGACCGAGGGGCATGTGCGGGAGGTGATCCACGCGTTCAACGAGTTGGGGTTCGCGGCACTGGACCCAAAATGGAGCGGCGGCCGACCTCGTAAGTTCGGGTCGGCCGCCCGAGAGTTGATCTGCCGCGTCGCCCAAGCCGCCCCCACTGGTCTGGGGCAGCCGTTCACCACGTGGAGCCTGTCCAAGCTCGTGGCCTATCTGGCGGAGTACCACTGGTTACGGGTGAGCACGGAGACCGTCCGTCAAATCCTGCGTGCCGCGGGCATCACTTGGCAGCGCACGAAGACGTGGAAGACCAGCAAGGATCCCGATTTCGCCAGCAAGATGGCCCGGATCCTGGACCTCTACGACCATCCACCCACCGACGGGCGGGTCATTTGTGTCGATGAGTTCGGTCCGCTGAACCTGCAACCCCGGCCAGGCCACGGCTGGTTCCCCCGCGGCCGCCCAGCCCGGCTGCGGGCCACCTACACCCGCGCCGCCGGAGTGCGGCAGATGTTCGCCGCCCTGGACCTGGCCACCGGGCAGCTGTTCTACCGGTTCCGCCACCGCAAACGCTGGCCGCAGTTCCTCGACTTCTGCAAACAACTACGGCGTCGGTTCCCGGCCGGGCGGTTGTATCTGATCTGTGACAACTACGGCCCACACCAAAAGGCCGAGGTCCGGGCATGGTGCGCTGGTCACGATGTCGAGTTGGTGTTCACACCGACCAACGCATCCTGGCTGAACTGGATCGAGTGCGAGTTCACCGCGCTGCGCTACTTCACCCTCGACGGCAGCGACTACCCCTCCCACACCGCCCAACAGACCGCAATCGCCCGCTACATCCGGTGGGCCAACAAGCACACCGCACCCAAACAACACTTCGCGGTCAACTCCAAGATCCGCAGACCTGATTACCTACCCAACGTTGCTTGACGCGGCACTAGCCGCCGAAGACCAGGTGCAGGCGGAACCGGTCGGGGTCGAGCAGGCTTTCGACGTGCTCGACGAACCGGCCGTTGAGATCCCTGGTCACCCGGCGGGTGCGCAGAAACCGCTCGCCTTCGGGCCGTCCGAGGAGCCTCGCCTCGACGGCGCCGAGGCGGGCGAGTTCGCACCACTCCTCGCCCGAGTCGGGCACCAGGCCGACCGCGCGCAACTCCTCGTACAACGACTCGCCGAGGCCGCGCTCGGGCAGGTCGCGCAGGGTCCCGATGGCCGGGACACGGCTGCGCTCGAAGGAGATCGCCTCGCCGTCCACACTGGAACGCAGCCGGTCGACCGCGACCAGCTCGGCCGAGTCGAGGCCGAACCGGGCGGCCAGTTCGGCGTCCTCGACCAGTTCCACGCGCACGATCGTGGTGCGCACTCCCTGGTCGGCCAGCGCACGGGTCCAGCCGAGGCGGTCGTCGATCGGGCGGCCGTCGAACGTCACGAACGAGCCTTTGCCGGAGTGCGTGGCGATCAGGCCCTGGTTGCCCAGTTCGGTCAACGCCTGCCGGACGGTGTTGCGGCTGACGCTGAACCGCGCCGCCAGCGCGTTCTCCCCCGGCAACTGCGCGCCGTGCGCCAGCCGGCCGGACTGGATCTCCTTGGCCAGGTGCTCGACGATCCGCTCGTGCTTGAGCTTGCCGACTCGGTCGTTCACATCCGCTCCTGCGCCACGACCCGGCCACGGCCCGCCAGGAACGTCACCAGGAAACCGGTCACCAAGGCCACGAGCACGCCGAGGTTCGCTCCCGACCAGCCGTCTGCCAGACCCAGCGGGGACAGCAGGTAACCCTGCCAGCCGAGCCACGCCGCGCCGGTGTTGGTGACCAGACCCCAACCGATCGCGGTCCCGGCGAGCACGGTGACGATCGGCAGGACGCGGACGTCGCCGTATCGCCCGGAGGGCGTGTAGAGGTCGGCTTGAGCGTAATCGCTTCGGCGCAGCGCGATATCGGCCAGCATGACGCCGCACCATACCGCGATGGGCACACCGAGTGTGATCAGAAATCCCTGAAACTGCCCGAAGAACGCACCGGCGAAGAAGACGACGTACACCGTGCCCGCGACCACGACGACGCCGTCGACGAACGACGCCGCGTAGCGCGGGATCCGGACACCAAGCGCAAGCAGCGTCAAACCGGACGAGTAGATGTTCAGCACAGCGCCGCCGACGAGACCCAGCACGGCGACCACCGCGAACGGGACCAGGTACCAGGTCGGCAGGATCGCGGCGAGCGCCCCGATCGGGTCCGTCGCGATCGACGCGTTCAACTCGGGCGACGACCCGGCCAGCAGCAAACCGAACAGCAGCAACACGATCGGCGCCAGCGACGACGAGAACGCCGTCCAGCCGACCACAGCGCGACCGGAGGTGCCGCGTGGCAGGTACCGCGAGTAGTCCGCGGCGGCGTTCACCCAGCCGAGCCCGAAACCGGTCATCACGAACACCAACGCGCCGACCACATTCTGCGCCGAGCCTGACGGCAACGCCGACACCGCCGCGAAGTCGATCCGGTGCGCGACGAAGGCGATGTACCCGATCGTGAGGGCACCCGTGATGACCGTGATCCACGTCTGCATCCGCATGATCAGGTCGAACCCGAGCACACCGCCCGCGACGGCGAGCGCGCTCACCACGACCAGTGCGACGATCTTCGTCGCCGTGCCGCCGCCCCACCCGAGCCGTTCGAACACCGTGGCGGTCGCGAACGTCGCCAGGATCGTCAGCACGGTCTCCCAGCCGACGGTGAGCATCCACGAGATCAGCGACGGCAACCTGTTGCCGCGCACGCCGAACGCCGCGCGGGACAGCACCATCGTCGGCGCGGAGCCGCGTTTGCCCGCGACCGCGATCAGCCCGCAGAGCAGGAACGAGACCGTGATGCCGACGATCCCGACGAGCACGGCCTGCCAGAAGGAGATGCCGAAGCCGAGCACGAACGAGCCGTAGCTCAGCCCGAACACCGACACGTTGGCCGCGAACCACGGCCAGAACAGCTGGCGCGGCGTGCCCCTGCGTTCCGCGTCGGTGATCACGTTGATCCCGTTGGCCTCGACCTGGAACGGTCTACCGCCGACCGGCACGTCCGCCATGACCGCTCCTCGACCCGGTTCAGACCTGTTCAGTCCCGAGGGGACCGTAGGCCCAGGTCATCACGGCGTCAAGCCGTCCCGCACGACCTGGAACGCCTTGTCGATGTCGCCCCGGTAGCGCCGCATCGCCTGCAACCCCACCATCAACGCCTTGACGTCCATCACGTCCACATCGGACCGCATCGCGCCTGCCCGCTGCGCGCGCCCGACGAGGTCGGCCAGCACGTCGAGGAACGCGCGTTCGGCCTCGGGCAGCACGACCGACAGGTCGATCCCGATCCCGGCCAGCGCGTCGACCAGTCCCTGGTCCACCGCGGCCTCGTCGACCATCAGGCGCAGGAAGTGGTACACCGCCTCCCCCGGTTCCTCGGCGGCCAGCGCCCGCGCGGCGTCGGTCAACTGTCCGACGCGGTCTCGCACGATCGCCTGGAACAGCAGGTCCTTGGTCGGGAAGTGCCGGTAGACGGTGCCCGCGCCGACTCCGGCGCGCCTGGCGATCTCGTCGATCGGCACGCCGAGACCTTCCGCCGCGAAGGTCTCGTACGCCACCCGCAGGACCTTGTCCCTGTTGCGCGCGGCGTCGGCTCGCAACGGCCGCCCTGACATGTGACCCACCTCTCCTCATGTCCCGTCCTCGACAAACGGGGCGTGCGTTCCGTATATTCGGAACCGGAACGCTCGCCCCGATTCTACGCGTGGAGGGATCATGGCCAAACAGAAGTGGACGGCAACCGACGTCCCCGCCCAGGACGGCCGCACCGCGATCGTCACCGGAGCCAACACCGGCATCGGCTTCGAGGCCGCGAAGGTGCTCGCCGCCCGCGGCGCCACCGTGGTGCTCGGCGTGCGCGACCTCGCCAAGGGCGAAGCGGCGTGCCACCGGATCAAGGCCGACCACCCCGGCGCCGACGTCCGGGTGCAGCGCCTCGACCTGAGCTCGTTGGACTCGGTCAGGAAAGCCGCCGACGAGCTGCGTGCCTCGCACAGCCAGATCGACCTGCTGATCAACAACGCCGGGGTGATGTACACGCCGAAGCAGACGACGTCGGACGGCTTCGAGCTCCAGTTCGGCACGAACCACCTCGGCCACTTCGCGTTCACCGGCCTGCTGCTGGACATGCTGCTGCCGGTGCCGGACTCGCGCGTGGTGACGGTCAGCAGCGCGGGCCACCGGATCAAGGCGCGGATCAACTTCGACGACCTGCAGTGGGAACGGTCCTACGACCGGGTGGCCGCGTACGGGCAGTCCAAACTGGCCAACCTGCTGTTCACGTACCAGCTGCAGCACAGGCTTTCCGGAAACGGCAAGACGATCGCGACCGCCGCGCACCCCGGCCTGAGCCGCACGGAACTCACGCGCCACGTGCCGACCATGATGCACTTGCCCTACAAACTCCTGATCGAACCGTTCTTCTCCCAGGACAGCCACAACGGATCGCTGCCGACGCTGCGCGCGGCCACGGATCCGCACGCCCTCGGCGGCCAGTACTACGGCCCGTCCGGCATCGGCGAAGGCAAGGGCGCGCCCACGCTGGTCAAGTCCAGCGCCCAGTCGCACGACACCGAGCTGCAGCGTCACTTGTGGACGGTCTCGGAGGAGCTGACCGGGGTCAAGTTCCCCGTCTGAGCCCGTCGGACGACGCCGTCCCGGTCGGTGACGCCGAGGAGCAGAGCCGGACGATCACCCTGTGGGGACAGCTCCGGCCCTGAGGTTGGTCAGTCCTTTCAGGACACGTTCGAGCAGCGCCATGTCCGGGCTGGTCGACGAGCTCTCGTGCACGATGACCAGGCCGAGCGCCGCCATGTCGCCGAGCACGACCTTCACCACCCCGAGCGGCAGCCGCAGCAGCGCGCCGATCTCCGCGACCGACTTGGAGCTGCGGCACAGCTCGGCGATCTCCTGGTGCTCGTCCTTGAGCTCCCACATCAGCTCGAGCGCACGGGCGCTGGTGGTGACCAGCGTCTCGATCTCGAACCGGTGGGTCGAGCGGGTCCGGCCGCCGGTCCACGCGTAGGCACGGACACTCGCCGCCTGCTCGACCGGGTAGTCGGAGTCCGCTTCGGCGGCGTCCGCCGCCGGTTTCGGCGGCACCGGACCGGCGGGCAGCCGCGCGGCGCGGCCACCCGCACGGAAGTTCAGGCTGAAGCCGTTGAGCACATCCGCGAATCCTCGATCCTCACCTGCACCCACCGATCACCTCGCTCACCGCCGCACTGCCCCGCTCAGTTCGGCACGCAGTTCCGGGGTCAGCATCTGGCCGACCTGGTCGACCAGCACAGTCATCTCGTACGCGATCTGCGCGATGTCGCTGTCACGGCGAGCAAGCACAGCAAGGCACGAACCGTCCCTGATGGACGTCAGCAACAGCACGCCGTAGTCCATCTCCACAATCGTGCGGTGCACAGTGTCCGCACCAAGGCACTTCGCCGCACCGGTGTTCAGGCTGACGATGCCCGCGGCGATCGCGGCCATCTGGTCGGCCCGGTCCTCCGGCAACCGGCTCGACGCGGTGAGCAGCAGCCCGTCGACCGAGATCACCACGGAGTGCGCCACCCCGGGCACCCGCTCGGTGAAGTTGTCCACCAGCCACCCGAACCTGCTGACCTGGCGGCCTTTCGTCGGCGTCTCGGTCATGTCTCCCCATCCCCCTCGTCGGTCTTGCTCTGGCGGATGCCCGCCTGGAAGCTGTTGAGCAGTCCCCTCGCCCGGTCGGCGTTGCGCGGACCCGGTTGGCGGTGCACGCCACCGTTCCCCGAGCCGTTCCCTGAGCCGTTCCCCGGGCCCCCGCCGTCGGCCTTGGCGGGATCCATCGGGGTGACGAACAACATCGCCTTGGGCACCCGCTTGGGCAGTGCCCCGTTCTCCGGCTGCGGTGGCGGCGTGGCCGCCTGCCTCGCCCGCGGCACCGACGGCGGCGCGGGTCGTGCGGCAGTCGCACCCGCCCCCGATCCACCCGGCCCGCCGAGCCAGGCGAAGTCCGCGGGGCCCTGCGGTTGCGGCATCGACTGAGACACCGGCGGGGCCGCCGGTGGTCGGGCGCCTGGGTGGACCGCCGCCTGGGGCACGGATTCGGCCGACGGTCGCGCCGGGGCCGCGTGCCGAGGCTCGGCGGAGGCCGGTACGGGCACCGGTTTGTGCGAACGGAACAGGATCGACGCCGGGGAACTGGCCAGCGGCAGCCGCGGCAACCGCACCGCGATCCCCACCGAGCTCAGCTTGCCGGTCAGGCTCCCGTCCTCGACCGGCCGCTCTTCCCACCGGTCCACCGGGAGAACCGCCGTCTCAGCCGGATCCGCCGTGCCGGCGGGTGCCGTACCGGTGATCAGCTCCGGTGGCACGGCAACAGACGCGACCATGCCGTCCTCGCCGTTGTCCCTGCGCCCCAGCACCACCTCGATGCGGTGCCGCCCGGCCAGGCTGCCGACCACGAACAGCCCCATCTGCCGGGACACCGGGACGTCCACCCCGCCACCGGCCGCCACCCTGGCGTTGGCGTCGGCCAGTTCGGCGTCGCCCATGCCGATGCCCTCGTCGACGATCTCGATCAGCACCGACCGGTCGGCCCTGACCGCGGTCTGGATGACCACCTGGGAGTCCGGTGGCGAGAACGCGGTGGCGTTCTCCACCAACTCGGCCACCGTGCGGACCAGGTCGCCCGCGGCGTAGCCGAGCACGTCCACCTTCGGCACCGAGCGCACCGTCGCGCGCTCGTAGTGCTCCACTTCGGACACGGCAGCGCGCAGCACGTCGGCGAGCGGCACGTGTTCGGTGAACCGGCGGCCGAGGTCCGCACCGGAGAGCACCACCAGGTTCTCGTTGTTGCGCCGCATCCGCGTGGCCAGGTGGTCCAGCTTGAACAGGTTGGCCAGCTGGTCGGGATCGTCTTCCTTCTGCTCGAGCTGCTCCATCAGGCGCAGCTGGCGCTCGACGAGACCCTGGCTGCGCCGGGACAGGTTGACGAAGATGTTGCGCAGGTTGCCCCGCAACTCGGCTTCTTCCTCGGCCGAACGCACCGCCTGGTTCTGCACGGTGTCGAAGGCACGGGCCAATTGGCCGAACTCCTCGCTCGTGCGGACCGGCATCGGGTCGATCTTCGCGGCACGGCCCGCGCGGATGTCGGCCACCGCGGACGGCAGCTGGTTGGACGCGACGTCCAGGGCGGCCCTGCGCAGGGAACTCAGCGAACGCAACAGGTACCGGCCGACGACACCGCCGATGCCTGTGGCGAGCAACACCATCGCCAGCAGCAGCACCGACTCCGCGCCCGCGCGGTTGCTCGTCTCGTCCTGCAGCCGGGCCGCGCCCGCCCGCAGGTCGGCCGCGGCCTGCCTGGCCACACCCGTCATCAGCGAAGTGGTCTGGTTGGACGTGCGCGACCAGTCCTCGGCCTTGAACGGCATCGTCGCGCGGGTGCCAGGTTTGCGTTGCCCCTGCGGCACATCGGCCCGCGCCTGCCGGACGAACTCCTGGCGCTGCGCGACCTCCGACCCGGCGACCGTGTCGAGGTAGCGCTGCCACAGGGCGGGCGGCGCGACCGACCGCATGTCGGCGACCACGTCCGACAGCCGGACGTCCGCTTCGATCAGCCGCTCGCGTTCCGGGGCGTTGAGCTCGCCACGCCGGATTCCCACGAGCACCAGCGACTGCTGGAACGAAACCTGCTCCCGAGCCACCTGCAGGTCGAACAGGGCGGAGGACGAGCCGGTCAGCCCCTCGTCGGGGAACTTGCTCGTCAGCGACCGGTCGAAGTCCACCATCGCCTGGATGATCGCGGCGTACCCGGCGAGCAGGACCTGCGTGTCGGCCCCGGCGACCACCTGCTGGCGCAACTGCGGCAACGAGCCGAGTTCCTTGCGGAGTTTGTCGTAACCGGCGGTGGCCACCGGACCGAGGTCCTCCGTGTTGGCCGCCATCCAGTGCACGGTGTCGATCAGCGTGTCCGTCTGCGTCCACTGGGCACGGCGGTACGCGTCACCCTGCGGCTCCATGGCCAGGCTGCGCTCGGTCTGCAGCAGGCCGATGGTGGGCACGAGCTCTTCCCGCAGGTGCGCGAACCGCTCGACCTCGGCGTACGAGGCGGCCAGGTCAAGGTCCGCCCGGACCCGCAGGGTGCCGAGCGTCATCGCGCCAATGACCGGCACCACCAGGACGGCGCCGATCTTGACGAGCACAGGCCAGTTCCGCCACTGCACGGCGGCGGTGGACCAGGAGCGCCGTGCGGTCACGAGAACCTCGAATACAAATACGACATCGCGGATAACCTAGGTAACTGTCGCCCATTTGTTCAAGTGTCAATTAAGCCACGACCCCGATACTGTCGGTCAATGGAGCGGTATTCGGCGTGACAACATTGGTGTTGGAACTTTTCAAACCAACGCGCCATCCGGTCGCCCGACAACCGGAACAGTGCTTGACGTCGTAGGGACGACGGCCTAGCTTGACTTCCACCCCCTGGCACGCCGAAGAACCCCGCGGAGGACAATCCCCGATGAAAACGATGACGTCCTTTTCACGGGACCACGATTTCACCGAGGAGGAGAACGACGGTCAGCCGGATTTCTCCGCGATCGCCGGGAGTGCCGAATTCGTCCAGTTGCGCCGTCGGATACTGCGGTTCGTCCTCCCGATGACCGGCTTGTTCCTCGGGTGGTACCTCATTTACGTGGTGCTCGCCGCGTACGCGCCCGAGTTCATGAGCATCCGCGTCGGCGACAACATCACGGTGGGCCTGCTGCTGGGGTTGTCCCAGTTCGCGACCACTGTGGCGATCATGATCGGGTACGTGGTGTTCGCGAAGCGCCGCATCGACCCGGCGACCGCGCAATTGCGTGAGCACGCGGGCAAGGCATCGAGATGACCATTAATCTCGCCGCCGCGGCGGGCAATCCGGGTCTGAATGTCAGCATCTTCGTCGGCGTCGTGGCGATCACGCTGTTCATCGTCTATCGCGTGAGCAGCAGGAATACCACCACGGCCGACTACTACGCCGCGGGCGGCGCGTTCAGCGGCATGCAGAACGGCATCGCGTTGTCCGGCGACTACCTGTCCGCCGCGTCCTTCCTCGGCATCGCGGGCGCGATCGCCGTGTACGGCTACGACGGGTTCCTGTTCTCCATCGGCTTCCTCGTCGCCTGGCTGGTGCCGTTGCTCCTTGTGGCGGAACGGTTCCGCAACACCGGCCGGTTCACCATGGGCGACGTGGTCAGCTTCCGGATGCGCCAGCGCCCGGTGCGCGCCGCCGCGGCCAACGCCACACTGGTGATCTCCTTCTTCTACATGCTCGCCCAAATGGCCGGTGCCGGTGGTCTCGTCGCGCTGCTGCTCGACGTGCACACCAAAGGCGGCCAGGCGCTGGTGATCTGTGTCGTCGGCGCGATCATGGTGCTGTACGTGCTCATCGGCGGTATGAAGGGCACCACGTGGGTGCAGATCGTGAAAGCCGCACTGCTGCTGGTCTGCGTGAGCCTGATGAGCGTGTTCCTGTTGGGCAAGTTCGGCTTCGACCTCGGCTCGCTGCTCGGCCGCGCCGCGGAGAACAACGCGCTGAGCGGCCTGGTGCTGGAACCCGGTGCCCGCTACGGCAAGACCGAGACCACCAAACTGGACTTCGTCTCGCTGTCGCTGGCGTTGGTGCTCGGCGCGGCCGCGCTGCCGCACGTGCTGATGCGGTTCTACACCGTGCCCAACGCCTACCAGGCACGCCGTTCGGCGGTCTGGGCCATTTGGACCATGGTGCTGTTCTACCTGAGCACGTTGGTGATCGGGTACGGCGCGAGCGCGCTCGTCGGCTCCGACGCGATCATCAACGCGCCCGGCGGCGAGAACTCCGCGGTGCCGCTGCTCGCGTTCCACATCGGCGGGACTGTCCTACTCGGACTGGTGTCGGCCATCGCGTTCACCACGATCCTCGCCGTGGTCGCCGGGCTGACGCTGACCGCGTCGGCGTCGTTCGCCCACGACGTGTACGCCAACGTGCTCAAGCGCGGCAACCCCGAACCCGGCTCGGAGATCAAGGTCGCCCGGCTGACCGCGATCGTGATCGGCTGCCTCGCCGTCGGCGGCGGCATCCTCGCCACCGGCCAGAACGTGGCTTTCCTGGTGGCGCTGGCGTTCGCGCTCGCCGCCTCGGCGAACCTGCCCGCGATCCTGTACACGCTGTTCTGGCGTAGGTTCAACACGACCGGGACGCTGTGGTCGATCTACGGCGGCCTGGCGAGCTGCCTCGTGCTGATCCTGTTCTCACCGGTCGTGTCCGGCACGCCGACGTCGATCATCCCCGGCGTCGACTTCGCGGTGTTCCCGTTGTCCAATCCGGGGCTCGTGTCCATCCCGCTGTCGTTCGCGCTGGGGGTCGCGGGCACGTTCGTCGGTGAACGCAAGGGCTCCGGCGACCCCGAACGCCGTGACGAGATGGATGTCCGGTCGGTGACCGGGATCGGGTCAGGCTGAACCGGCGTGCCCGGCGGCCTTGCGCAGCGAACCGGGAACGGTCCGCATGATCGTGCCGTACCGGTTCCACGCGTTGATGGTCGCGATGGTCACCACCAGCGCGCCCAGTTCCTCCTCGCTGAAGTGCTTGCGCGCCTCCTCGAACGCCTCGTCGGACACGTGCCCGGACTCCAGCCGGGTGCCCTCCTCGGCCAGCCGGAGCGCTGCCCGCTCCTGCTCGGTGAAGAACGGCGTCTCCTGCCAGGTGACCAGGCTGTACAGCCGCTCGTCGGTCTCGCCCTCCGCCTTCATGTCGTGCGAGTGCATGTCCACGCAGAACGCGCAGCCGTTGATCTGACTGACCCGGAGCTTGACCAGGTGCCGGATCGTCTCGGACAACGCGCTTTTCTGCTGCCACTGCTCAAGCGCGAACATGTGCTTGTACGCCTCGGCGGGTGCCGTCATCCGCGGTTCCACTGTCACTCATTCCTCTCGTTGATCGATACCCGCGTGAGTTTCTCCGGGTTGGCCACAAGGTCGATCGCCGTCACGCGGCTGTCGGCGGTGGACAACGCCATGACGCTGTGCAACTGCCCGTCGACCACCCGGATCAGCCCGGCCCAGCCGTTGACCGTGACCGAGCGGAAGTCCACCGCCCTGCTCCGGCCGATCCCGACCAGGAACCTCGCGACCTTGTCGGCGCCGTACACGGGGTTGCGGGCCGCTTTCACCAGGCCACCGCCGTCGCTGTTGAGTACGACGTCCGGATCGAGCAGCCGCACCAGTCCTTCCAGGTCACGACCCACGCACGCCTCGGCGAACGCCGTCACGACGCGTTTCTGCTGCTCGGGGTCCAGGTCGTAACGCGGTGTCCTGGCACGAACGTGCTTACGGGCCCGCGTCGCCAGCTGCCGCACCGCGGCGGGTGTGCGGCCGACCGCCTCGGTGACCTCGGCGAACGGCATGCCGAACACCTCGTGCAGCACGAACACGGTCCGCTCGGCTGGTGACAACGTCTCCAGCACCACGAGCAGCGCCATGTTCACCGACTCGGCCATGGTGACCCGGTCCTCCGGGCCGTCGACCAACGGCTCCGGCAGCCACGGTCCGACGTACTGCTCACGCCGGACCCTGGCCGACCGGACGTGGTCCAACGCCAGCCGCGAGGTCGTGACCACCAACCAGCCGGTGGTGTCCTCGATCCCCTCGGTGCGGCTCAGCCGTACCCACGCCTCCTGCACGATGTCCTCGGCCGCGCCGAGGTCACCGGTGATGCCGTAGGCGATGCCCAGCAGCCGGTCCTTCGCTTCGAGAAACTCACGCACATCTGGAGGACGAGACAGCGATCAGAAAAGTGACATCAGCGTTTGACGCCGACCGCGCCGAGCGCCAGGCGCTGGCTGGGGGCGAGCGGGTGCAGCCGGGGGCCGTCCGGCCACCAGTCGGCGCAGATCGCCAAGCCGGGATCGAGCAGCTCCAGTCCGGCGAGCATGCCTTCGATCTCGTCACGGGACCGCGGCCACGCGCCGACACCGGCGTCGCGGTAGACACCGTTGAGGTCACGGGCCAGTTGGGACAGTTGCGGATCACTGGGTCCCGGGTCGGTCCAGTGCCCGAAGACCACATAGGAACCGGGTGCGAGCAGGTCGACGTATCCGGCCATGATCCCCGCGGGGTCCTTTTCGGGACGGACGTGCTGCAACGTGCTCACGATGAACAGGGCCACGGGCTCGTCGAAGTTCAGGTGCTTGGCCACGACCGGGTGCTCGACCATCTGCCGCGGGTTGCGGAAGTCCGCTTCCGCCATGTGAGTCCGGTCGTTGTCGGCGACCTGCGCACGGCCGTGCGCGAGCACGCCCGGGTCCATGGAGGCGTAGACCATGGTCGCTTCCCGGTTGAGGCGTTGCGCGACGTCGTGCGGGTTGTCCTTCTCCGGCAAGGTCGCGCCGACATCGAGGAACTGGGTCACGCCGCGCTGCCCGGCCAGGTAGCGGGTGGCCCGCATGATGAAGTCGCGCCGGTCCCGCACGACCCGGACGAACTCCGGGTCCAGCCTGAGGAAGCGGGCCATCACGTCCCGGTCGACCTGGAAGTTGTCCTTGCCGCCGAGCAACGCGTCGTAGACCCGGGTGATGCTCGCCCTGGCGATGTTGACACGGGCAGGTGCGTCCCGTACATCCGGCGATTCCTCACCCCGAGTCATCCGCAGTCCCCGTCTGTTTGCAGCCGTTCACTGCATACAATACGGGTTCACGCAGCGCGACGGGTGGCATACGGATTTTATGGGGTGATTCTTCTTGCCCCCTGACTCGGGCGGATGGTGAGGTACCTCGGCGCGGTCAGCCGTTCCCGCCGGAAAGCACCGGAAACACCGGCGCGAACCGCGGCGAGCGATTCTGGCCTCACGAGTGCGGCGATCGGCCTGCCGGGCTCGTCGACCAGCATCGTTGCGCCGAGCGCACCGGCTTCGACCGCCGCGGTCACCGCGATGTCCTGCGCCGCTTCGGGTTGCTGGGCGCGGTGGAATTCGGTCAGCGCCGGCCCGAGTCGTCCGGGCGATCCGCTGTCGGGCATCGCGAAATCCGCCAGTCGGGCTGGCGTGTCGCGGCGGATCCTGGTGTCGACGATCAGCAGCCGCGCATCACCCAAAGCGACACCGACTTCGTATCCGGCGAATGCCGCTTCGACGCGAACGTGCGAATGCAATTGCGCGTGGGATCGCGTGACGACGTCCACGAGATAGTCGAGTGGAATATCCGGGTCGCACAGGTCACGCAATGCCAGCGCCGCCGCGCACGCCAACGCGGTCCGCGCGGAAAGCCCTGCGCCCGCGGGAAGGTCCACACTGCACAGCAGCGTCGCTCCGCAGGGACGCAACGCATCGACCACGTTGGCAACGGGCAGAGCCCACGCGGGAACGTCCTCCGTCGGCAGGACAACGGGTTCCGCTGGTTTGTTGATGGACCGCAGTTCGATGACGCCGTCGGTCCGCCGTTCGCCCGCGACGATCGCACCCCACCGCCCGCACACCGCCAGTTCGGATGTCAGAGCCACCACACCGGGCGCGTACCAGACGCCTTCGGCCGAGCGGCCGAACGCCTCACGGAAGGCATGGGGCACAAGACGAAGCTCCGGTGCCACGTCCGGCCTGTCCGCCAGATCGATCATTCGGTCTCCTTGTGCGCCAGCACGCGGTAGGCGTTGCCGCAGTCGCTTCGGTTGGCGATGGCCCGGTTGATCGTCTTGTCCAGCAGCCCGGCCACCACAAGCCACGGGATGCCGAAAGACCACACGACCAGGCTGCGCAACCCCTTGACCTTCGGCTTGCCCGGACGCCACGGCGCCGGTGAGCGCGGCGCGATGTCGGCGAGCATCAGGTAACTCGACAGGGCGAAGTCGTTGCACTGGTGCGCTTGGGCGCGTTCCTCGGCAACCGGGCGTAGGCCGCGCTCCGCCAGCGCCTTCTTCAGAACGCCGATCGGCAGCATGTTCTGGTGCTGCGGCTGGAACCACGGCATCCAGTACCTGCCGAACAGCTTGGCCAGCCGCCATTCCGGGTCCGGCACCTCGATCAGCAGGTATCCGCCGTCCGGCAGCGTGTCCGCGACGATGTCCAACTCCTCCCACGGGTCACGGACGTGCTCGAGGTAGTGGTGCATGCTGATCACGTCGTACCGGCCGCGCAACCCGTCGGCGAAGTCCTTGAAGTTGCCCCGGTACCCGCGGGTGACCCAGCCGAGCGTCTCCGCGTCCTCGATGGCCGCGCCCTGGTCGAGCCCGTCGAACCGGGTGCCGGGCAGTATCTCCTTGGCACCGCGGCAGAAGTGCCCGTGTCCGCCGCCGACGTCCAGCCAGGTGCGTGGCGTGGTGAACGGCTGGACCATCCTGGCTCGGTCGTAGTACGGCTCGGGCTTGCCGGAGAACACGGCTTCGGCCGCGGCGGCGCCGTGGCCGTCGTAGAAGTCCCGGTAGTAGAAGTCCAGTCCCGCCGTGGACAACCGGGGGTTCTGGAAGACGAGTCCACACGAGACACAGCGGTCCATGGTGAACTCGCCCGGTTTGCGCTGCACCAGGTCGACGCTGCGGACGTGCCGCGCCAACGACGTGCTCGAACAGGACGGGCAGTCCTGCCTGCGCGGCTCGAAGAACCGCTCGGTGCCGCGCTCGATCTCGTCGGCGTACGCCGGGACAGCGGCCAGCATGTCCTTCTCCTGCTGGATCTCCGCTGCCGTGCGCCACCGCCCGGCCAGCGTCCTGACCCACAGGTACGGCTGGTAGGCCACGCGGAACACCGACGTCAGCCACAGGTCCCTGGGTCGCAACGGGGTGCCGGCGAACGCCAGCAGCGGCTGGAGGCTGTAGAGACCTGCCGCGATCAACCCCCACGGCCACGTCCAGAGGGTGACACCGAGAACCGCGAGATACCCGAGTACGGATCCGGCCGTCCACAGCGCGGGGCGCTTGCCCAGCTTGCGCAACCGGGCCGCCCGCGTCGACAGGTCGTACGGACCGGCGGGCAGGTCGCGGGAGACCGCCAGGTCGACGCTGACGCCGTCGCGGTCCTTCACACGCCGTGCCACGGAGATGAACTCCGTGGGGTCGGCCGGTGGCGTGATGCCGAGGCCCTTGACGGCCTTGGGGTCGAACAGGATCGCCACACCGGCGCTGATTCCGCGCTCCCAGCGTCCCGTCCGGTAGGTCCTGGGGTTGACCTGGTTGAGCAGGTCGACCGCGGCGACGGTCGGGAGGGTGGCCGGGACGAGATCGACGAGGCCGAGGTTCCCGATCCGGGCGAACGCGACCGCCCGCTGCCGCACGCCGTCGGCCAGGTCCTGGGGGTAGGACTGGAAATCCCCGCGATCACCGCCCAGTTCGGGCAGCACCGCCAACTGGTTCGCCTTTCCCCGCAGGCGCAGGGCATCCAGCAGCGTCCAGGCAACCACCAAGCCGAACAGGATCCACGCGATCACGCCGCCACCGCCTCGAGTCGATCGGCGGCGGCACGGGCGCCGCCACCGAGCCGGAAGGACTCCCGCACCCGGCGCGCGTTGGCCGCGAAGCCGGGGTCGTACAGCACGCTGTCCAGCGCCGAGCGGATCTCTTCGGCGCGGACCCGTTGGTACTTCAGGCGTATCCCCGCACCGGCGGACACGACCTGGTCGGCGATGATCGGCTGGTCGTCCCGGATCGGCGCCACCACAAGCGGAAGTCCGTGCGCCAGCGCCTCGCAGACAGTGTTGTGCCCGCCGTGCGAGATCACCGCGTGCATGTGTTCCATCAGCGCCAGCTGCGGAACACGTTCTCGCACAAGAACATTGCGCGGCACGCTGAGAGGCGGGGCGACCATGACCACCTGCACGTCCGGCATGTCCGTGACCGCTTCGACCACCTCGCCGAAGAACCTGTGCCCGGCGGCACCGTTCAGCGTTCCCAGCGACACCAGTACTTTACGCGTATCCGGGGCCAGCCATTCCCAGGGGAACCCGGTCGGCTCCGGCCGGTGCGCCAACGCGGGCCCGGTGAAGGCGTAGTGCGGCGGGAAGGTCTCGCCGACGAGCAGCGGCGAGGTGAACACCAGCACCAGCAACTCGGAGAACCGGATGTCCACATCAGACCGGCTGAGCTCGCGCAGCTGCGCGGTGACCCACTCGTCGACCTTCGGCATGCTCTTGAGCGGACGGATCAACTCGGCCGGTGTGCTCGCACTGGTCACCCACGGCACACCGAGATCACCGGCCACGATCGGCCCGGCCAACGCCTGCTGGTCGGCGACGAGCACGTCCGGCAGGAAGTGCTTCACCGCGTCGTGGGCACCGGGGATCATCGCGTGCGCGAGCGGGATCAGGAACTCCTCCCACAGGAACTTCAGCACCGCGATGCCTTTGAGCTCAAGCCACCGCTGCCGCGCTTCCCTGATGTCCGCTTCCAGCCGGTCATCCAGCGCGGGGTAGATCCGGGAACCCGGCGGCAGCAACGGTTCCAGCGTCGCCGGGTGACCGACCCACGCGACATCGTGGCCACGGGAGAGCAACTCCCCGCCGACACCGACCGTCGGGTTGACGTGCCCGGTCAACGGCGGCACGACGAACAGGAACCGGGTCACGAGTGCTTCTCCAACCACGTGAGCACGCGCTGAATCAGTTCACCGGTGGCCTCGCGCAGGACGGTGTGCCCGAGGCCGGGGATGACGTGCGTCTCGCAGTCGGGGACGAACCGGTCGAGATCCGCCGCCGCGCCCGCCAGTTCCGACTCCGCGCCGAACACGCCGAGCACGGGACAGCCGACCTGGGTGAGATCCGCCTCGGACAGCAACGCCCCCGCCACGAGGTCGTCGATCAGCGAGGTCCGGTTGAGCAGCGCGTCCGCGTTGTTGGCAAGCTTCGCGACCTTGCGCTGACCGAGTTTCAGCAACTGCTCGCCAGTCCGGTCGTATTCCAGGCCCAGCGCGGCGACGCTGAGCGTGTTGACGATGTCCTCCACCCACAGCTCCCCGGAACGCCCGCGCACGCCGCCTCCACCACGACCACACCGGCCACCCGGTGGGCGGCCTTGAGCGCCGCGTGCATCGCGACCACACCGCCGTAGCTGTTGCCCAGCAGGTGAACCGGTTGGTCGACGCCGAGTTCGTCCAGGATCGCCACCAGGTCGAGCGCGCTGTCCCGCGGGGAGTAGCCGGATTCCGGCCGGGCGGACATGCCGTGCCCGCGCAGGTCGAACAGGATCGTGCGGACGCCCGCCTTGGCCAGCGGCGCGGCCAGCGTGTAGTAGAAGCTGGACAGGTTGTCCATCACGAGGCCGTGCACGAACACGACTGTGGGCCCGGTGTTCTCGGCTCCCAGTTGCTGGACGTGGAACTTCAGGCCGCGGGCGTGGATCTCGGCCACGGGTCAGCCGGTGCTCGGGACGGGCTGGGCGGCGATGTGGTCGACGAGCCTGCCGACGGTCATCGCCATGATCTCGTCGATGTCCATCTCGCCGAGGAACGCCACCAGGTCGACCCGGTCGCCGTACCGCTCGCGCAGCTTGTCCGCGAGCGCGACGAACTCGATGCTCTCCAGGCCGAGGTCGTCGCTGAAGGTCGTCTCCGGGGTGATCTCCACACCGACGAGCACGTCCTCGCCGACGACGTCGACGATCAGCCGGACCACCTCGTCAAGCACGTTCGGTTCGGACACGCCGCTCTCCCGTCTGCCATTCGACCACATAGGACGTTCCTTGGCCCGTGACGACGGCACCGCCCGGGGTGGCCGCCGTGCCGGGTCTGATGTCGATCACCACGTCGCCGTCGCCCGCGATGGCGACCGCGCAGCCCGCTGCCGACGGTCTGCCGGGGTCGGCGCAGTGCGCGACCGAGACCTTCGGCGTCGCGAACGCGCCGCGGACCCGGACCTCGGTGCCGTCGTCGGCGACGGTCAACTCGGCGGGGAAGATCGCACCGGCGCCGCGGTTCCACAGCCAGCGCCGGACCGCGTCCTTGGCCGCGATCCGGCGCAGCAGCCACTGGCGCCGGGTCCGCAGGTCCAAAGTGGCGTAACCGGCCCGTTCGGCCGCGGTCAGGTACCTGCGCGCCATCAGTTCCCGGGTCGCGCTGTCGTCGGCCCATTTCTCGGTGACGAGCACCCAGCCGCCGTCGCGCGGCTCGGCCAGGGTGTTGTGCTCGGCGCGGAGTTTGACCTGCCAGATCCGGTCGTCGGTGGTGAACCGGCGGGTCGTCCACCCGTCGACGCGGCACCACAGCCTGCCGTCCGCGGTCCGCAACCGCGCGTCCGCGCGCATGACCTCGTCGGTGACTTCCACGATCCGCGCGTCGCAGTCGATCCGCGTGCCCGGCTCGGGATCGGGTCCGTAGTACCGGACCCGGTCGATGCCGGTGGGCAGCACGGTCTGGTCGACGTCCTTGCTGACCTGCATCCAGTGCCCGATCAGCTGGCCCGCGCAGTCCAGCAGCGCGCCGGGCGACGGCAGGACGGTCAGCGCGCCGGTGATCCCGTTGTCCGCCAGTGTGGTGATCTCGCTGACCCCGGCGAACCGGGGACCGTGGAACATCCAGCCGTCGTCGTACAGTTCGGCCGCCGACACCGGCGCGGGGCGCGGTGCCCGCAACGGCGGGTAAACCGGCTCGTCCGGCATGGGGTACGCGGCCTCGATCCGGACCAGCCCTTCGGCGTACCCGGCGACGCGGACGCGGACGAGGTCGCCGTCCCGCTCGGCGGTGATCCGGACCTCTTGTGCCGGTTCGACTTCCAGCCACCGGATCGCCTTGACCGATTCGACCGCGGTCACGACACCACCGGGCACGAGCGCGCGGGCAGCGTCCTTGATCACGTCGGCGAGGCCGGTGATCGGCACGATCGGGAACCCGTCCGACGGGTCCGGCCACCCCTCCGCCTGGGGGAACACCGAGTGGTCCACCAGGTACGGCATCGTCCGCAACGAGAAGACCTCGGCCCGCTCGGATCCTGCCGGAACAGGCTCCGCCAAAGCCAGGGCCACTTCTCGGGCCACCGCTGTGGTCTGCGTGAGCACGGCGTTCAAGGCCGCGCCCACGGGTGTGCTCACATCCACCGCGACGGGCTGGTCGATCGAGATCGGGTCGAGCCGGACCGGTGTGAGACCGAGCGACAGCTTCCTGCCCCGTGTGGGCCGGTTCAGTCCGAAAGCCCACAGTGCCGACGCGGCTCGGTGTTCGTCGTCGCCCGCGATGGTCACGAACTGCTCGCCGCCGAGGGTGTCCTCGACGAACCCGGGCAGGCTGCCGGGGCCGACCTGGACGAAGGCCCGGATTCCGCTCGCGTGCAGGCGGTGCAGCAACGGCCGGAACCGGACGGGTTCGACGAGGTGCCGCAGAACGAGTTCCCTGATCCCGGCCGGGTCGCCGGGCATCGGGGCGAGTGAGGTGGCCGACCAGACCGGGATGGACGGCGGGTGCACCGCGAGGGCTTCGACGGTCGCGCGGGCCGCCGCGAGGTGCGGGGCCAGCGCCGGGGTGTGGAAGCCGGTGCGGAACGGCATGATCTGCGCCATCACGCCGTGTTCCTTCAGGCTGGCCACGGCCGTGGCCAGGTGGTCCGCCGGACCGCAGATCACCGACTGGTGCGGGCAGTTGTCGTGGCTGATCACCACGTCCGCCGGCCCAGTCAGTTCGTTCAGCACGGCCTGCGCCTTCTCGGCGGAACAGCCGAGTGCGGCGTAGACGACGTCGGCCACCGCGACCATGCCCGGCCGCAACGAGTCGACGAACTCGTCGATCGTGGGGTAGATCCCCGCGACGATCATCGCGGTCCACTCCCCCATGCTGTGCCCGGCCATGGCGCTCGGCACGATCCCGGCTTCGCGCAGCTTGTTCGCCTGCCTGCGGCCTGCTCGCAGCAAGTCCAGTGCGTGCTCGACGACGGACTCCTCGCCCGCGAGCTCGGCCGTGCCGCGCTGCTCGAACCCGGGGAACAGGAAGGCGATCTGGTCGTCGCCGGTCAGCAACGGCCGGGGCGAGAACCAGATGTCGTGCCTGCCGGTCCACTTCCTGCCCCTGGCCACGACCTGCCGCGCGATCTTGAGCCTGCGGGCGTCCGGCTGCCAGATCGCCAGGCGGCACGGCAGGTCATCGGCCCTGACCCGGCGCGCGGCGCGGCCGATCAGGTCGCCGTCGTCGGCCAGCAGTTCCCGTTCCAGGTCCTCCGGCGAGTTGGCCGACAGCAGCAGGACAGGCGCGAGCGGGTTCACGTCGACCGCGCGGGAATCACCGGTCTGCTCGAGCACGACGTGCGCGTTGATCCCGCCGAAGCCGAACGCGTTCACACCCGCCCGACGTGGTCCCTCCCACGCCCTCGGCTCGACGACGGGCGCGAACCGGGTGCCGGTCATGGCGGGGTGGGGATCGTCGATGTGCAGGGTGGGCGGCAGGGTCGCGTGGTGCACAGCGAGCGCGGCCTTGATCAGCCCGGCCATCCCGGCCGCGGGCATCGCGTGGCCGATCATGGACTTGACCGTGCCGATGCCGACGGGAGCACCGCCGCCGCCGAACGCGGTGATCATGGTCGTCAGCTCGGCCGCGTCACCGGCTGGGGTCGCGGTCCCGTGCGCCTCGATCAGGCCAAGGCCCTCGCCGGGTTCCAGCCCCGCGTCCTGCCATGCCCGCCGCACGGCCAGCAGCTGGCCGTCCGGGTTGGGTGTCATCATGCTGGTCGCGCGGCCGTCGCTGGCCGTGCCGACGCCGCGGATCACGGCGTAGATCCGGTCACCGCTCGCTTCGGCGTCACGCAAACGCTTGAGCAGCACCATGCCGACGCCTTCGGACAGCAGAGTCCCGTCCGCCGCACGGTCGAACGGGCGGATCTGTTCCTTGCGACTGAGCGCCCGCAGTTGCGTGAACACGCTCCACAACGTCGGGTGGTGCGACACGTGCACCGCACCGGCGAGCACCGCGTCACACCGGCCCGAGGCCAGCTCGCGGACGGCGTGCTCGACCGCGACCAGGCCGGACGCACACGCGGCGTCCACTGTGTATGCCGCGCCGCGCAGGTCGAACCGGTTGGCGATCCGGGACGCGGCCAGGTTCGGCACGAGGCCGATGGACGCCTCCGGCTGCTCCGGGCCGAGCCGTGCCCGGATGGCTTCCCGCAACGCGGCCGTGTCCACACCGGGGATGAGGTCCTTGACGACCGAGATGAGCTGCCCCACCTGGACCCGCTGGTCGAGCCGCGCGCAGCCGGGGGTGAGGTAGCCGCCCCTGCCGACGACGACACCGATCCTGGCCCGGTCCGGCAACGCCTGCTCGCCGCCCGCGTCCGCGATCGCCTCGGCGGCCACCCCGAGTGCGAGCAGCTGGTCCGGTTCGGCGTCATCCACTGTGGACGGCATGATGCCGAACCTGGTCGGGTCGAACACGGCCTGCTCGTCGAGGAAACCGCCTCGCCTGCAGTAGAACCGGTCACTGGCCGGGCTCGCCGACGGGTCGTAGTGGACGTCCGGGTCCCAGCGGTGCGCCGGGATCGTGCCGATCGCGTCGACCGATCCGGCGATGTTGCGCCAGAACCCCGGCGTGTCGTCCGCACCGGGGAACAACGCCCCCATCCCGACGATGGCGACGTCTAGCGGGCGCATTGGTAGACCACCTGGACCGCGTCACCGATGGCGATCTCGCGCAGCAGAGCCGCGACGCCCGCCTCCGGGTCGATCAGCCGGATACCGCGCCGGGCGTACTCTTCGGCCAGTCCGGCGGCCATCCCGCTGCCCGCCCACGGGCCCCAGTCGACGCTCACCACACGGGCACTGGTCCGGGTGGCCCAGAACCGGGCGATCCGGTCCAGTGTGTCGTTGGCCGCGGAGTAGTCGGCCTGGCCGCGGTTGCCGAGCACACCGCTGATGCTGCCGAACAGCACCATGAACTTCGGGTCGTGCTCCAGCGCCTTCGCCAAGGCCCGCGCGCCGCCGACCTTGGTGTTGTACACGCGGGCGAACGCCTCGGGGGTCTTGTCGGCCAGCAGTTTGTCGTCCAGCACCCCGGCGCCGTGCACCACGCCGTCGATCCGGCCGAAGCGGCCGACGATGTCACCGATCACCGCGTGCACCGCGTCGGCGTCCTGCACGTCGCAAGCGTGGTAGCGCACGGACGCCGCCGCGGCGCGAAGTGCGTCCATGGTCGTCCGGACCTCGCGTTCGGCCAGGATCTTGCGGGCCGCCGTGGCGATCTCCTCGCGGTCGGTCAGGCCCGTCTCGATCAGCGCCCGGCGCAGATCGGCCTCGGTCGCCGCGGCGGCTGTCCGCGCGTCCTCCGGTCCCTTCGGCGGCGCGGTCCGGCCGATCAGCTCGATCCGGCACCCGGTCCGCTCGGCCATCTCGATCGCGGCGAGTGCCGTGATCCCGCGTGCTCCGCCGGTCAGCAGCACCACGCTGTCCTCGTCCAGGTCCACCTGCCCGTCACCGGCCAGCTCGGTGTCGAGTTCGGCGGTGTCGAGTTCGATGGCGTGGCGTGTGCCGGACGCGTGCCCGACGACCGCTGGTCCGTCCACTGTGGTCAGCTCGGCCAGCAGGGACGCCGCGATCACGCGGTGGCTTTCCTTCGTGCTCACGTCGACCGCGCGCACGTGCAGGTCCGGGTACTCCGCGGCGACCGTGCGGATCAGGCCGTGCATGCCGAGGTCCAGCGGCTCGTGGTCGTCCTCCGGTTCGTCGAAGCCGAACGTCCCGCCACCCGCGGTCGCCACGATCAAGCCCTTGACGCCGGACAGCAGGCTCGTGCGGATTTCCTCGTAGGCTTCGGGCAACGTGGGCTCACCGGTCGAACGCAACGCGCTCAGGTACAGCACGTAGTCGGCGTCGACGGTGGTGACGTGCTGGGTCGTGTGCGCCGTGCCGCCGAGCCGTTCGATCCGGTCGGCCAGTTCCAGCCCGACGTCTCCGCCGTCGTCCACGATCAGGATCCGCTGGCCCGCCAGCGAACCGGGTGCCGGGCAGGCGTCGATCGCGACCAGGCTGGGTACCTGGCGGACCGGGGTGTCACCGATCTTCGCCTGGGCGGGCGCCGGTTCGGTTCGGGTGAACCAGCCGACGATGCCCTCGATGGTCTTGATCCCGGTCAGCGCCTCCACGGCGGCGCCGTCGCCGGTCACGCCGAGCGCCGTGGCCAGCTCGCCGATGATCTCGGTCCGCTTGATCGAGTCGATCGACAGGTCCGCTTCCAGGTCAAGGCCCGGTTCCAGCATCTCGGGCGGGTAGCCGGTGCGCGCGCTGATGGTTTCCAGCACGACCGTGCCGACGTCCAGTGTCGGCCGGTGCGGCTCGGGGACCGGTTCCGCAACGGCCTCCGGCACGACGACCGGATGCGGCGCGGGCAGCGGAGCGGGCGCCGCGGGTGCCGTGCCGAGGTAGCCGAGTAGCACGTCACGTTGCGCGGCAACGGCTTCCCGCATGCCGTCCAGGAACTCCTTGACGATCACTTCGCGGTTCGCCTGGCCTGCCATGGTGATTCGCGGCTGCTCGGTGGCCGGGCGCAGGCCGCCACCGAGCGCCTTGCCGTTGATGTCACGCACGAGTCCTCCATCGACGAACCACTGGGGCCGAGCCGGGATCTCTTCGAGCCGGACCGGTTCGGCCCGGCCGGTGAACAGCGGCGTCACGGTCACCGGCACACCGGCGACGGCGAGCCCGGCCAACGCGCGCAGGAAAGCGGCCATCCCGGCACGGCCGTCGCAGGCCACAGCCGTGAACGGCCGGTCGCCGAGAATCCCGCCGACCAGCCCGGTCAGCACCGAGCCCGGTCCCGCCTCCACGAACACCCGCGCACCGGCGGCGTACATGGCCTCGATCTGGTCGACGAACCTGACCTCGGCTGCGACCTGACGGGCCAGCGTCGCGCGCACGTCGCGGTGCGGCCGGGCGTCCACATTGGACCAAACCGGGATGGCGGGTTCGCCGATCTCCTGCGTGGCCAGCACCTCCGCGAAGACGCCTTCGGCCCGCGCGACCACTGGGCTGTGGAACGCGGCGGCGACCGGGATCGCCCGTGCGGACAGGCCCGCACCGGACAGGCGCCGGACGGCTTCGGCGACCGCGTCGGTGCCGCCGGAGATCACCGCCTGGGTCGGCGAATTGTGGTTGGCCACCACGACGTCGTCCGGGACGAGCGCGCGGACCTCGTCGACGGCGCCGCTGACCGCGGCCATGGTCCCCGGATCGTCCCCGACCGCGCTCACGATCGCCTTGGCTCGTGCCTCGCTCAGCTCCAGCAGTTGTTCCGGCTCGAACACCCCGGCGGCGGTCAACGCGACGAGTTCGCCGTAGCTGTGCCCGCCCGCCATGTCCGGCCGGACGCCGAGCCATTCCAGCAGCCGGGTCACAGCCAGGCCCGCGATGCCCAGCGTGGGCTGGGCGACGGTCGTGTCGGTGATGGCGGCCTTCTGCCGCGCGGCGTCGTCGGGTGTCGTCGCGGCCGGTGGGAACATGACGTCCTCGTACCGGCCACCGGCCAGTCGCAGGGTTTCCTGCAACCAGGGGAACGCGGTGAACAGGTCGAGCAGCATGCCCGGCCGCTGGCTGCCCTGGCCCGGGTAGAGGAACGCGACGGTCGGCGTGGTCGCGTCGCTGCGCAGCTGGACGGCATCCGATGCGCGCCACGCCTGAACATCGGCCACCGCAACGGCCAGCTGCTCGAAGGTCTCCACCACAGCCGCTGCCTGGATCGGCTGCCCCGGGGACATGGCCGCCGCCGTGGCCGCCAGGTCGCGCAGGTCGCGTGGGCGGCCCGCCTCATCGTTGGCGCGCACCAGCCGCGCCAGCCGGTCGGCCGCACGCTGTGCGGCGGCCTGGTCGGCGCCGCGGAACACGAGCAGTTCCGCGGGCCATTCCCGCAGGCCGTGCCGTGGCTCGTCGACGCCGTCGTAACCGGTGATGACGGCGTGGAAGTTGGTACCGCCGAAACCGAACGCGCTGACACCCGCGGTGCGCTGCCCGGCCGGGGCCGACCAGGTTCGCCTGCCGAAGGCGAACGGGCTGGTTTCCTTCTGGTAGTAGGCGTTCGGCGCGGTGACGTGCAGCGTGCCCGGCCGGATGCCGGTGTGCACGGCCGTGGCCGCCTTGATCAGCCCGGCCAGGCCCGCGGCGCACTTGGTGTGCCCGATCTGGGATTTCACCGAGCCGACCGTGCAGCCCGCGGTGTCCGCACCGGCCTCGGTGAACATCTCGGTCAACGCGGCCAGTTCAGTCCGGTCGCCGACGACCGTGCCGGTGCCGTGCGCCTCGACAAGCCCGACCTCCTCCATGGACACGCCTGCCGAGGTGTAAGCCCGGCGCAGCGCGCGGCGTTGCCCGTCAGCCCGGGGTGCGGTCAGGCCCAACGACTTGCCGTCGCTGGACGCGCCGATCCCCTTGATCACCGCGTAGATCCGGTCTCCGTCGCGTTCGGCGTCGGCCAGTCGCTTGAGCACCACGCACGCGACGCCTTCACCCAACGCGATGCCGTCGGCGGCCGAGTCGAATGTGGCGCACCGGCCACTGGGCGACAAAGCCTGCACCGAGGCGAACATCAGGTAGTCGTGCGCGCTGTTGTGCAGGTCGACCGCGCCACACAGAACCATGTCGCTGGTGCCCGTGCGCAGTTCCTTGCAGGCCACGTCAAGCGCGGCGAGGCTGGACGCGCACGCCGCGTCCACGGTGTAGTTCGCGCCGCCGAGGTCGAGCCGGTTGGCGATCCGCCCGGCGATCACGTTGCCCAGCACGCCGGGGAACGAGTCCTCGGTCAGCTTGGGCAGGAAGTCGTCGAGCCCGTCCGGTGTGCCGCCGAACAGAGCGGGCAACGCGGACCGGACGGTGTAGGCGTTGGCCAGGTCGGCGCCCGCCTCCGCGCCGAAGATCACCGACGTGCGATCACGGTCGAACTGCCTCGTCTGGTATCCGGCGTCGGTCAGTGCTCGCGCGGCCGCTTCGAGCGCGAGCAGTTGCGCGGGTTCGATCGACGTCAGCGACGCCGGTGGGATGCCGTACGCGAGCGGGTCGAACGGGACCGGGTCGAGAAAACCGCCCCACCGCGACGGGGTGGCGCCCTGGTACAGCTCCGGATTCCACCTGTCGGACGGCACCTCGCGGATCGCGTCGGCGCCCGAGACCACGTTGCTCCAGAACCGTGCCACGTCGCCCGCGCCGGGCAGCATCGCGGCCATCCCGACGATGGCGACGTCCAGCGGCCGGACGCCCTCCGCCTTCGGCGCACGCGCCAGTTCGGCGTGCCTGGCACGCACCAACCCGGTGCTGGTGACCTGTTCGTGCAGGGTGGCGATGTCGGTCAGCTCGGACCGCAGCGTCGCCACCTGGCCGATCATGAACATGCCGGTGTCGCGTTGCTCGTCCTCGTCGACCGCGACGAGCTCGACGCCGACGCGCTTGAGCGCGCGGCTGGCGATCCGCAGCCTGCCGAGGTTGAGCTGTTCCAGCCGTTCCCACGCCTCCTGGCGCGGCGCGCCCGCCAGCTCGGCCTTCGCTTCGCCGAAGGTGTCCACAAAGGACGACTGGGCGCAGCGGACGCTGTGCCCCGGCGAGGTCTCCAGCAGCGCTGTCTCCGCGCACTCGAGTGCCACCTGCTGGAACACCGGTGTGATCGCGCCGAGCTCGACAGCCTCACGGGTGAACAGGTAGGCCGTGCCCATCAACGCGCCGACGGCGGCGCCGCGCTCGATCAGCGACGCGCTCATCGCCGACACCATCGCAGCCGAGCGTTCGTCGTGGATCCCACCGGCGAACAGGACGCGGACGTCGGCGAGCGATCCCCGGTCGAGCAGCACCGAGATCTGCTGCTCCCACAGGGTGAAGCTGGACCGGGGGCCGGTGTGACCACCGCATTCCCAGCCTTCGAAGACGAACTTGCGCGCACCGTCGTCCAGGAAGTTGCGCAGCAACGCGGGCGACGGGACGTGCAGGTACGCCTCGATCCCCGCGTCCTCAAGGGCTTTGGCCTGCGCGGGGTTGCCACCCGCCACGATGGCGTAACGCGGTTTCGCCGCGAGGACCTCGGCCAACTGGGCCTGTCTGAGGTCCGGATCGGCGAAACCGAGCATCCCGATGCCCCACGGACGGTCGCCGAGAAGATCGGCTGTTCGGGTCAACAGCGACCGGGTCTGCTCGCCGTTCATCAAGGAGAGCGCAAGGAACGGCAACCCACCGCCCTCAGCCACGGCCGCGGCGAACGCGGGCTGGTCGCTCACGCGGGTCATCGGGCCTTGCGCGAGGGGATACCGCAGTCCCGGCGCGCGCTCGCAGAATGGACCACCCGGCCGCAGCGCCGGATTCCGCGCGGCCGATTCGAGATTGGCGCGCACGGTTTCGCCGACCATTTGCACTACGCCGCCCACTGTGCGGCAAGACCGCCACAAACCGTCGGCCAGCGCGCCGTCCTGCCCGATCTCGACCACATAACCAGCGCCGGGACGTGCCAGTACCCGACGGCCGTCGACAATAGTCGTATCCGCGCCGTCCATACCCATAACAGTGGTGACGAGCTCAGCGTCGAGACAATCCCGCACTTCACTGAGAAGCGCGAGCTGACTGTCCAGAACGACGCCGCGAGCACCACCGGCCACGGCCGCGGCGGCGGTATTCGGGCCGATCCCACCGGCCGCCCACACCGGCACGTCGAACTCGGCAACCAGGCGTTGCAGCAATACGAACGTGGTCGACTCGCCCACTCGCCCGCCCGATTCCGAGCCACGCGCGACCAGGCCGGTGGCGCCGTGTCCGACTGCGGCACGCGCCTCGTCCAGCGAGGTCACCTCGGCGAGGACACCACGGCCTCGAACGGGACCAAGACCGGGGATCGGCCGGGGTGTGAGGATCACGTCGACGTCGTCGGGCAGCTCGTCCGGCCCCAATGGACAGTCGGGCCCGACGCGGACACCGAACGGGGTTCCCAGTCTGCGGCGCACGAGGTCGAGCGCCGCCAGTGCCTTGGCGCGGTCGCGGCCGAGGTCGAGCACGCCGAGACCGCCGGCACGCTCCACGGCGACGACCAGCGCGGCATTGGGCTCGGCGAGCGGGCTGACGCCGATGACCAGGTCACGATATGAGAGCGCGCTCAAGTCGTTCCTCCTCACACCTACAGGGCAATTGGGATGTGAAAGGAAACCAGTGGTGAACAACCGGAGCGCCACCCCGGTGGGGCGTTTCCGGACCGTTTACAACCGTTTCAACGGGTTAACGTCGCCGCAACGACAATGTTGCCGTTGTTCGACACCGCGTACGACGACCCAGCACATTGGGGGCACATGATGACGGACTGTCGTACGCCGATCACCGTACAAACAAACCCGACCGCCGTCCACACCCTTGTGGGAATTTCTCATCGAGCGGGGGATGGTTGTCCGGGGACCACAGCATCCGCTAGGGCGAACACTCACGATGGTGAGTCCGTCAATCAACTGAAACGATAAAGGGGGTCCGGCTATGGCCGAACCCCCTTGACACATGACACTTCTTACAACGGAAAGCCGGGAATGCCCGCCCGCGCGGTGATCCACCTGGTCTCGGTGAATGCCTCGATGTTGGCCTCCGCGCCACCGAACCGCGACCCGGTCCCGGACGCACGGACACCGCCGAACGGCGCATGCGCCTCGTCGTTCACCGTCTGGTCGTTGACATGCACGATGCCGGTCGGGATCCGCTCGGCGAGCGCCAGCCCCCGCATCGCGTCCCCGGTCAGGATCCCCAGCGACAGGCCGTACTCGCTGTCGCCTGCCAGCTTGACCGCGTCGTCCTCGGACTCGAACGGCGTGACGACCGCGACGGGGCCGAAGATCTCCTCGCGGTAGGCCCGCGTGCTCGCGGTGCGGTCAGCGAGGACCGTGGGCCGGTAGTACAAGTCGGTGTAGGTCCCGCCCGCGGCCAGGGTCGCGCCCGCCGCCACCGAGTCGGTCACCAGAGCGTGGATCTTGTCGCGCTGTCCCGCGTCGATCAACGGGCCGAGCGCGACGTCCCCGGTGGCGGGGTCGCCGACGACGAGGCTGTCGGCCTTCTCGGCCAGCAGGCGCACGTAGTCGTCGAAAAGGGACTCATGCACCAGATGCCGTCCGGTGGTCATGCAGATCTGGCCCTGGTGGAAGAACGAGCCCCACGCCGCCGCGCCGACCGCCCCCGCCAGATCGGCGTCCCGCGTGACGATCAGGGCGGAGTTGCCGCCGAGTTCCAGGTGCGCGCGCTTGAGGTGGCGGCCCGCGACCTCCCCGACGCTGCGGCCCGCGGCCGTCGAGCCGGTGAACGAGATGACCCGGACGTTCGGGTCGGACACCAACGCCTCACCTGTCTCCCGGCCACCGGGCAGCACGTGCAGGACGCCCGGCGGCAGACCGGCGTCCTCGAAGACCCGCGCCAGCGCCACGCCGCCGCAGACCGCGGTCCGCGGGTCCGGCTTGAGGATCACGGCGTTGCCGAGCGCCAGAGCCGGTGCCACCGAACGGATCGAGAGGATCAGCGGCGCGTTGAACGGCGCGATCACGCCGACCACGCCCGCGGGCACCCGCTGGGCCATGCTCAGCCGCGGCGCCTCACTCGGTAGCACGGATCCGCTGGGCCGCCCGGGAAGCGCGGCCGCTTCGAGGCATTCCTGTTCGGCCACGTGCAGTTCGAAGCCGACCTTGGCCGCCGTGCTGCCGGACTCCCGTGCCAGCCACGAACCGAGCTCCTCGCTGTGCACGCGCCACAGTTCGGCGGCTTTGCGCAGCACCGCGGCGCGTTGCTGGAACGGTGTCGCCGCCCACGCGCGTTGCGCGTTCGCCGCCACCTTCGCCGCGTCCGCGACATCGGCGGGCGCGGCCATGCCCGCCCGGCCGATCTCCCGTCCGGTCGCGGGTTCCACCACCGCGGTGTCACCGCCTGCCGAGGTCACCCACGAGCCGGTGAAGATCCGTCCCCGCCAGGTCTCATCGTCGAGAAACGCCATACGGCAGACGTCTACCCGCCGGATGGGTGGCAGTCAGCCCTGGTTTCCGCTCAGTGGAAGCCTGACCCGCGCCGGTGGCGTTGGCGATTCTCGCCTGCAGCGCGCGTTCCTCGGCGATCTCCTTGGGGTTGGGCGAAAGCGTGACGATCGCGAGCGTCATGACGGTCACGAAGCTGATGCCGACGATCAGCGGCAGCAACAGATCGCGCCCGTTCATCCCGTGCAGCCCCCCGGCCGCCATGTTCGGCATCACCTCCGCCGCGGCCATCCCGACGTGGTGCATGCCGTTGACCGCGACCCCCATGATCAAGGCGGCCGCCACGATCGCGCCGAACGCCCGGATGTTGACCGTGGCCCACAACGCCGCCGTCGCGGCCACGATGGCGATCACGACCGAGAGCAACACCAGGAACGGGTCGTAGCGCACCTCGCCGTACAAGTCGATCGCGGCCATTCCGACGTAATGCATGATCGCCACGCCCGCGCCGGTGGCCGCACCGCCGACGAAAAGCCATCCCGAGCCCGCCTTGAACCCGACGATGAACAGCCCGACCGCGACCACGAGTATCGCGAGGACCATGCTCAATATTGTGGTCGCCGCGTCATATCGCAACGGTGTTCCGTGAACTTCCGACCCGAGCATGGCAATGAATGCATGACCCAGATACCGGTCCCGCCAATGGACGTCGCGGCGAGCCCGAGCCACCTCGCCCTGGCCCGCCCGTCGACCACGCGGGCCCGTGACGTGCACAGCAAGCCCAGCGCCGAGCCGACGACGGACACCCCGTACGCGAGGACGGCGGTCACGACGTCAAAACTGAAACCCTGCATTGCCTCAGCCCTCCCGAATGAGCGCCACTCCCTGAAGCAACTGGATAGTGGCGCTAAATATAGCCCGGCGGGCGGCGTTGACAAGGGGCACGCGAAGAGTTCATGACGTGTGGGTGATAACCGTCAATAATGAACGAGAAACATACTGGACCGGCTCAGCCGCACACCTTGCCGAACGCCTCGCCGATTCTGGTGAGCAAGTCACTCACATGCGGGAGCCGGGCCGGGTCCGCCGAGTCGAGCGCCTGCCGCTGCAACTCGGCGGTGTCTCCGTACAACGTGCTCGTGGAAGCCTTGAACCGCAGGGCGTCCTCGTCGTCGCCGAGCAGGTGCCCAGCCAGGACGCCGATCCCGTGCTCGTCCAACAGCTGACGGCTCAGCGACGCCGAATCCGTGACGCCACGCCCGGCGAGTCTTTCGCGGACCGGCGAGAAATCCGGGTACACGGCGAAAGCGCCGACCGGCGGGCGGCACACCGCGCCCGCGTCGACCATGATCCGGTGCACCGCGCGGGCGATCGACCCGTGCAGCCGGGCGCTGTCGGCGAGGCGGCCGCGGATCTCCGGGGGCTCGGCGAAGGCGTACTCGGCCACCCGCTGCATCGGTTCGGCCACAGTGGACCACACCTCGCTCGCGAACGCGATCACGCCGTCGCGGATCCGCCTGCCCCACACCCCGTCGGGGAACCTGGCCACGCCGATCCGCCACCCGCCCAGTGCCAGGTTCTTGGAGAGTCCCGTGGTGACGACGGTTCGCGCCGGCGCCAGCTCCGCCGGGCTGGTCAGCCGGGTCCTCGGGTCGTGCAGGACGTCGCGGTGGATCTCGTCGGAGACGATCAGCAGGTCCTCCTGCTCCGCGATCACGCAGATCTCCCGCACGAGCTCCGGGGACGCCAGTGTGCCGGTCGAGTCGTCCGGCAGGGTGAGGATCACGATCCTGGGGTCACGACCGAGCGCCCGTGCGGCGATGATGGTGTCCCGCAACGCACCTGGGTCGGGGACACCGCCGGCCTGCGCCGGGATCGGCACCCGGAAGGCCTTCTTGCCCGCCAGTTCCGCCTGCGGCGCATAGGTGTTCCACGCGGGCTTCGGCACGATGACGTCGCCCCGCACGACCAGGTTCAACGCCAGCAGCAGCGGTTTGCTCCCCGGGCCGGCCACGATCTGGTCCGCGCCGGTCGGCACCCGGCGCCGGGCGAAGTATCCGGCCACGGCTTCGCGCAACGCCGGACCGCCTGCCACCGGACCCGCGGCGGTCCGGTACGCGCCGGCGACCAGGCGCTCGACCAACGGTTCGAACGCGGGCAGCCGAACCTCGCCGAACCCGAGGTGCACAATGGACTCCCCGAGGGCGAGGCGCTCGACGACCAGCTCGTCGAGCGCCAGGCTGGGCGAGACCCGCCAGTCGGCCATCGCGCAAAGCTCCCCTCATCCGCTGATCGCGGGAGGGAAACTCCCGCACCCGTTCATGGTCGCCCAGTCGGCTGGCGAATTCGAGTCGTCCGCAGTTGGCCCGTGAACAGGCCGTTCGTCCCCTGGCACACCCCGCATCCGCCCTTATAGACTCGAAATCCGCGAAGGGCCTCCGGCGGCGGATGGGACTGCGATGGGACATCGGGAGCAGCTGCTGGCGGGCGCGAAGAGGTGCTTGCTGGACAAGGGATACGCCCGCACGACCGCGCGGGACATCGTGGCGGCGTCGAAGACCAACCTCGGCTCGATCGGCTACCACTTCGGCACCAAGGACGCGTTGATGAACGCGGCGCTGGTCCAGGCGACCGAGGAGTGGGCGGCCGACATCGCGCACCTGCTGGCCGTCAGCGAGACCATGGCGGGCACGGCCACCCCGCTCGACCGGTTCGAAGCGATCTGGCCCCGCGTCCTCGACCTGGTCGAGCACCACCGCGCGCTGTGGGTGACGCAGTTCGAGGTCCTCACCCAGCTGCACCACTCCCCCGAACTGCGGCCCTACTTCTCCGCGGCGCAGGAGAGCGCCCGGCGTGCGCTGGCCACCTTGCTGCGGCTGATCGACCCGGCCGCCGACGAGCGGTCCGTCCGGTCCGCGGGCTCGTTCGCCCTGGCCGTGTTGTTCGGTGTGATCGCGCAGTGGCTGGTGGACCCCGGCAAAGCTCCCGACGGCCGCGACCTGGCCGACGCGGTCCGCGCGGTCGCGGGCGTCAGCCAGGCGCTACCCGTTCACTCCTGATAAGCCAGCAGGCCCGCGTCCCACAGTTCGGCCACCCAAATCTCCAGATCCGCGCGCGCGTTCACCACGTCGAGCCGCCACTGCCCGGCCAGCAGCACGGCGGCCGCGTCGATCTGCCAGTCGTGTTGGCACAACGCGATCCACATGGCGGTGCCGACCGGTCCACAGTGGAACCGGATGTCGGCGGCCCCGGACAGCTCCATCCGGCCGTCGGCGGACACCGCGGCTTGGATCCAGGGGTGCGGCCTGACCGCCATGCCGCCATTACAGCGCGGGCGCGGCGACGACCGACACCCCTAAGCGCCGCGATGGGGTGCCGTTCTAGGCGCCCTTCACCGGAACGCGACTGAGCAGCAGGCCGACCGGCAGGTCCGCCCGGCTGCCCACGTTCAGCTTGCGGTACACCCGAGTCAGGTGCTGCTCGACAGTGCTCACCGTGATGTACAGCATCCGCCCGATCTCCCGGTTGCTGTACCCGCGCGCGGCCAGGGTCGCGACGCGCCGCTCCGCCCCGCTGAGCGGCGGCACGCCCTCGGCTTCGGCCCGTTGGTCCTTGGTGTCGAACGACCCGCCGTGCGACAGCAGCTTGGTCAGGGGTTCGGCCCGGCACGCCTTCGCCTCGGCCGCGGCCCGGCGGGCGTGCATCCGCGCCCTGCTGAATTCGCCGAGTTCCTGGTGGGCCTCGCTGAGGTCGATCAACGCCCGAGCCAACTCCAGGCGGTCCCCGCACGTGTGCAGGTCCTCGATCGCCTCCATCAGCATCCCGGGGCGCTGCCGCAAGTCACTGGTGGCGGCGAGGACCCGCAACGCCGTTCCCCGGGTGCGTGAGCTGATCGCCCGTGGCCGGTCGAGCTGGCGGCACACCATGTCCCGCGCCACCTTCCGCTGGTCGAGACGCAGGTACGCCTGTGCCAGGTCGGAGTGCGCGGGCACGAGCGCGGGTATGTCGATGTTCCACTGCCGCATCTGCCGGTCGCACGTCTGGAAGTCGTCCAGCGCCGCCAGCGGGCGGCCGGTCGCCAGGTGGTAGTGGCCCCTGGCGTGCAGCCACCGCAGGCCGATCACCGTATCCGCCATCCGGTCGGGCACGAACTGCCTGAGCACCTCGGCGGCGCGGTCCAACCGGCCCATCGCGGTGTACGCCAGCAGCAACGTCGCCCTCGGCAGTCCTATTAGGACGCCCCAGCCGTCGGCGGGCAGCATTCGCAAGGCGGCGCTCGCCTGCGCTTCGGCCAACCCCAGGTCTCCCTGCCGCTGCGCGATGTCGGCACGGGCCGCGCTCAGCACGGCCTGCCAGGTCCGCGCGTTGCGGCGCTGTGCCTCGTCGGCCAGCGTGTCGCACCAGAACACGGCTTTGTCGGCCTTGTCCGCGTAGCACAGGGCGATCAGCGCGGACACCACGATCTCCACTGTGGTGTCGGCGAGTTGACAGCTTTGCAGGATGTGCTCGGCGCCCACGGCCACGTCAGCGCTGCGGCCCTTGACCATCAGGCTGGCGAGTCTGCCGCCGACCTGGATCCACGGTGTGCCGCTGGCTTCATTGGCTGGCAGGTCATCCTGCGTGCCGTACAGCCACCCGTAGGCCAGGCGCAGTTCGTCGGCGGCCTGCGGGTCCGTCACAGCACCGAGCGCGGCCACCGCAGCGGTCTTGTCGCCGTGCCACAGCGTGTGCCGGGCCAGTACTACGGCGTCGCGGTTTTCCACGGTGCCCTCGGCCAGCGCCTCCCGCAGCGACGGCATGTGCAACGCCGCCGCGGCGGGGTTGACCCGCCATTCGGTCCGGGCCAGGGACTTCGCGATGTCCCGCCGCCGTGCCCGGTCGGTGCAGCCGCGCAGGGCCAGCCGCAGGCACTGGCCCGCCCAGGCGACGTCGTCGTCGGCCAGTGCCCGTTCGGCCGCCTCGGCCAGTTGTGTGGTCACCCAGTCCTCTCCGGTGACGTCCGCGTGCACGAGGTGCCGGGCGATCTCCAGTGCGCCGAAGCCTTCCTGGTGCAGTGACCGCGCGGCCCGCGAATGCAGCCGGGAGCGGTCCCCGGGCGGCAGTGCGCCGAGCACAGTCGACGCGACGACGGGGTGCCTGAACGCCATCCGGTCGAGCATTCCCGCGCCGGACAACAGGTCGAGCGCGGACGTGACCTCGTCGGCGCTCTCGTCCACGAGCTGGCCGACGAGTTCGGGCGTGGCGTGCTCGCCGAGCACGGCGACAGCACCCGCCACGGCGTACGGCAGGGGCCCCGCGCGGTGCAGGCTCGTCAGCACGGCCTGGCCGTACGCGGCGCGCGGGGTCAGGTCGCCGTCCCTGATGTCCTCAAGCAAGGCGTGGACCAGCAACGGGTTTCCGCCGCTGAGCCGGTGGCAGCCGGGGCTGAACCGGGTCGCGGCCGGGCCGTCGAGGCGTTTGGTGATCAGTTCGCCGACGCCGTCGAGCGACAGCAGGTCGAGCGTGATCTTCTCGTGCGGCTGGCGGGTGATCTCGGCGCGGAACGACGGCCAGGTCTGCCGTCGTTGTTCCCAGCCGGACAGCACCAGCAGGATCGACGCGGCCGACATGCGGCGCCGCAGGTACAGCAGCACGCGCAGAGTGGCACTGTCGACGAACTGGATGTCGTCGATCCAGAGCACCACCGTGCGGTGTTTGGCCGCGCTCAGCAAGGCGGCGCACATGTCACGGATCACCGGCGCGTCGTGCGGCCCGACCACAGCGGGGTCCTCGACGACCCGGTCCCACGGCACGCTGTCCACAGCGGACGGTGCGGGTACCGGGACGTCCGGGAACGACGGGCCGTGCAGGATCTGGCACACCACGCCGAGCTGCAGCGACTGCTCGGCGCGCGAACCGGTCGCGGACAGCACCAGCGTGCCGTCGCGCGCCGCGTCGGCGGTGAACTCGCGCAGCAGTTCGGTCTTGCCCGTGGCCATCCCGCCGGTGACCAGCGCGACCACGCCCTGTCCCGCCGCGGTACGTGTGTGCAGGCGTGCCAACGCGCCCCATGGGCCATTCCGCTCGACCAGCTCCATCGCCACAGCCTTTCGTCGATATCCCACCAAAAATGTTCAGCGTTGCTCCGGGTCATTTCCAGTGCGGGGATCATCAACGTGGGTGTGTTCTTCATAGTTGCCACCGCCGAAATTTCATACGGGACGTCGTGAAGTGACTACTGGCCGGGTCCGCACGGGTTGGCGTATACCTTTTCCTGCTTTATATGGAGGGCGAAGATGGCAGACGCGACGAAACTGGAACTCCTGCGTTCGCTCACGGACGCACGGACCCGCTACGAGGAACGGTTCGGCTGGCCGGTGACCGTCGAGGTCCGGCGCGGCAGGCTGGTGATGCGGCTCGGCGACGTCGCGGACGCGCTGGTGATGCCGCGGCGGCTCGGTGTCCCCGTACTGGCCGAACTGAGGATCGCGCTGCTCGCCGGGCCGGTGCTCGCCGACACCACCGGCCAGTGGTGGGTGTTCCTGACCCGGCCGTCGGGCGGCGCCGCGGCGCGGCACGACGGCGAACTGCGCCTGTTGGACATGCACCCGGTGCCCGGTGGGACCAGCGTCGTGGTGCCGCGCGAATTCGACGGGAAATCCGGGTGTCCGTGGATCGAACCGCCGCGCGCACTGACCCGGCTGCCACCGTGGCCCGCGGTCGTCGCCACGGCGCGGCGGCTCGTGGCGATTCCGGCGCGGCGTGAACCGGAGCAAGCCGGAGTGCGACCACCGGGCGGTCCTGATAGGCCATCCGCCGACGCGGTGACCACCTCAGCCTGAGCAGTCACTCGATTCGCGTGTTGCGAAACGACGTATTCAGGAAAATTACCAGGGCGTGACCGGATGAATACACTCGGTCGGCGAAGGGTGGACCAGCTGCGTGAGGGCACTGATTTCCCCTAACAGCCGATCCGAATGACCGGCGAAACCCCTATGATCTCTAGTTGATAGTGGGCGCAGGAAGGGGGCCACACGATGATCACGGTGATGATCGCCGAGGACATGCACATGGTCCGCGGCGCACTCGTCGCGTTGCTCAACGTGGAGCCGGATATCGAAGTGGTCGCGGAAATGTCCTCCGGCGACGAGATCCTGCCCGCCGCGCACAAACACCGCCCGGACGTCGCGCTGCTCGACATCGACCTACCCGGCAAGGACGGCCTCACCGCCGCCGCCGAGATCCGCGCCTCGCTGCCCCAGGTGCGCACGCTCATCCTCACCGGCCTCGGCCGCCCTGGCACGCTGCGCCGCGCGTTGTCGGCGCATGTCAGCGGTTTCATGCTCAAGGACGCCCCGGCCAGCGAACTGGCCGACGCGATCCGCAGCGTCGCGGCGGGCAGGCGTGTCGTGGACAGCCAGCTGGCCCTCGCGGCGTGGGACAGCACCGACTGCCCGTTGACCACCAGGGAAAGCGAAGTGCTGCGGCTGGCCGCGCACGGCGCCGACGCGGCGGAAATAGCCGCGAAGCTGTACCTGTCAGTGGGAACGGTGCGCAACTACCTGACGACGATCGCCGGAAAACTCAACGCCCGCAACCGCGTCGACGCGATTCGCATCGCCACCGAAGCAGGCTGGCTGTAACCCCTGTCGTGCCCTTGTCGTGAGCGGAAATCGGGTCAGAACCACTCACGACACCACCCGCAGGGGTGGTTCGAGGTCGTCGTCCTTGCCTTTGTCTCGCACGTCCTGCTGGAGGGACAACGGCAGTGTCGCGCACAGCTTGAAGCGCTTCCGCGGCAGGAACTCGGCAACCAGGTCACCGCCGAGTTCGACGACTCTCGCCGACAGGTTGTGGATCCCGCTGCCGCCGGGCCCACTGTCCTCACGGGAGTCGATCGGGTCGTCGGGCACACCGTCGTTGACCATCGTGATCGTCACCGTCGTGGCGTCCTGCCGCAGTGAGATCTCGCAGAACTCGGCTTTGCTGTGCCGCAACAGGTTCGTGATGCCTTCACGCAACACTGTCGCCAGCGCGGTGGACACGCGCACCGGCAGGTCGCGGTAGTCCGCCTCCATCCGCACATGGACGTCCGCCGCGGCGAGCACCGACCGGGCCGACACGCATTCCTCGTCCAGTGACATCTCCCGGTAGCCGCTGGCGACCGCGCGCACGTCGGCCAGCGCCTGCCGGGAGATCTGCAGGATCTCGACCAGTTCCTCACGGGCGCGTGCCGGGTGCTTCAGCACAAGGCGGTGTGTCAACTCGCTCTTGAGGGTGATGGCCGAGAGGTTGTACCCGAGCAGGTCGTGCAGATCGCGGGCGAATCGCAGCCGTTCCCGCGCGACCGCCATCTTCGCCAATTCCTCGCGTGCCGAATGCAACTGCGTCACCAACGTCGACAACCAGGTCAGTCCGTAAACCAGCAACGCGGTCAGTGTCGTCGACAGTGTTATGTAGACGATCGGCTCGAGTTGGTCCGGGCTGAGCGCGGCCTGCGTGAAAGCCATACTCACCACGACGAGTCCCGCCGTGATCCAGCCATACGGCGGTCGTAACACGACGAGCGCGCTACCCGCGAGGAATCCGGGCAATCCGACCCAGGATTCCTTGAACTGGAGCAACGGCAGGTACACCAGGCAGGCCTGGGCGAGCAGCGCCGTATAGCGCAGCGCCGGTGAGAGTTCGGCGGCGCGCCGGGAAGTCCACAAAATCTGCAGCGACAGCAGGGCGATGAGGTAGAGCGTCGACAGCGCCGTGCCGACGAAGCCGACGCCGGAAGTCAGCACGCGGAAAAAAGCAAGCACAGCTATACAACTAAAGACTGTGGCGACGACCGACCGTGCCACCTTCGGGGCGAGTGTCGAGCTGACGGATAAGTCGACACCGTCCGCGTCTCGGCTCATTCTCCCCCCAGGGGCTTCACGCGCTCGGCATGCTACGAGGGTACACGTCAACCTGCGTCGACAGTCCCTGCAGCAAGCTGCAGCAAGGTCGGTCAACCGGTAGGTATCTCGGTCACGACTTCGGGTCGTACCCCGACCACAAACCCGCCGACGGTGACTTCGGACGGCCACTGGAGCAGGAACGCGCTGTCCGCCACTTCCATATCCCCGGGAGAAAGCGCACAGGGCGCCAGCCCCATCGCGGTAGCGACCAGATAGAGCGTCTGCTGCAGTACACCGACATGCCGCAGTGTAGTGGCATAGGCGATCCCGTCGTACATCCAGGACACCCTTCCCATCCGCGCGGTCATCGTGATGAGCGCCGGTGGCCGCTGCATTGCGCCCGTCGCCGCCTTCGCGTCGTCCAGTAATTCCCCGACCTCTTCGTCGGACGTGTTGATAAGTGTCAACGAGTGCCCGAGCGGGTCATAGTGGTATATACCACGCGGCAGATCGGTGCAGTGGTCGACAGTCACGTACAACTCGAGTTCGTGCAGATTCGCACTGCTCGGATAAGGCCGGTCGGAAACCGCGTAACTCACCCCGCCGCCTTCCGCCGGGCGGACCGAGCGAATGCGCGCCGAGCGGAACAACAACTCGCCGAGTCGCCGCGCGGACAACGGCCGCCGGGCGAACTTGCGGAACGACCGCCGGTTTTCAATCACCTCGGTGAACTTCGGGTCGGCCGCGGTGATTTCCGCGAGCACCGGTTTGTACAACGGATACCGCGGCCCGTCCGGCACGGGTTTGACCGCGGGCGGTGGCGGCAGCTTGTCGCCACGCGGGAAGACCGCCCGGCGCGGGGCGTCCGGTCTGCTCAGCCTGCTGCGCGAGTGGAACAGCAACTCGTTGTGCGACCAGACCGTCAACGACGGGTCGGTGTCCTCGGCGAACTCGGCTGTGAACGCGCTGCCGCCGTACTCCCCCAACACGATCATGCCCACCGCGGCCACGTACGTGACGATGTCGGCGACCAGCGCCTCCGGGATGTCGAGCGCGGGCGCCAGATCCGCCACGGTCGTGGCCTTGCCGAGCGAACCGATCACGCGGGTGGCCAGCGACCGGTGGAACACCACGCGGTGGCGGGCCAGCGGCGACTCGAGGACGACCTCGCCGTCGCTGGCCCGCATGGCGGCGAACCTGGACAGCCGGACCGGGCGGCCCGCCTCGATCACCGGCAGTTCGAAGGCCGCCCTGCGGGAGATCGGCACGGCCGACAGCAGTGGACCGCCCATGTCGGCCAGGCCGAGCGAGTGCACCACGCAGCTGCCCAGTCTGGTCAGCACCCGCTGCACCTGGCCGTAGTCCGGGTCGTCCTCCACCGGCCTGCGGCGGTTGCCCGGCCGGGGCGGCAGCAGGTTCTCCAGCGACACCGGGCCGAGGCTCATCCGGTAGAGCCATTCGCGCACCACCGGGCTCGGGTCGTCGATCTCGATGTCGCCCCACCGGGTGAACACCAGCAGCGAGTCGTCCGAGCCGGTCTCCACCAACGCGTCCTCGCGCAAGGACCAGAGCCGGACGCGGTCCGGCTCGTCGGTGGGGTGCGTGAACTGCACAGGTACGACTCTCCCGTGTGTTTCTATATGAACAGTGGAATGGGGTTCAGGTCCTCGTACGCGGTGGGTGCGCTGAGCCAGCCGAGTGCGACCGGCACGTCGAACAGCCGCCCCGGCGCGAACCTCGCCCAGAAGCTGCGCATGCCGGGCACGACCACCTTGACCACCGGCAGCCCGATGTCCGGCCTGGTCTGGTCGAGCACGAGCACTTCCAGGCCGAGTCCCTCGACCAGGCCACGGACCCGCGTGACGTCGTCGAGCAGGTCGCGCGACGGCGTGTAGCCGTAGTCCGACGGGACCAGTGGCCGGACTGCCGGGTCCGGGACCAGGTACGGCTGGTTGGCGACTGTCGCGTTCTGCCACCAGTTCAGCGGTTCCGGCTCGGTCCAGGTGTAGCCGTCCACCACGACCGGCATGAGCTGGTTCATCTCGGTCAGCGCCCGGCGCATCGCCACCCTCGGGTCGAGGTGTGCGCCGAAGCCGAACATGATGTCCTCGTTTCCCCCGCCGGTCCGCCGGGACAGCGCGACCAGAACCGGGATCCCGGAGTCGGCGGTCACGTCGAGCACCCAGACCTCGCGGTCCAGACCGGCGTAGACCTCCCGCAGTTCGTCGATCCACGGATCGCCGAACGCGGCCATGTCCACTTCGGGCCGCCGGGTGCGGTTGTACCACCACATCGCCGCCGAGTCGCGCTCCACCAGTTCCAGCAGTCCTTGCAGGACAGCGTCTTCCAGGCAGCTGCCAGCCGCGTTGCCGTTCGAGTCCGCGTAGAGCGAGACCGACCCCGCCTCCGGCGGCGCGCCGTAGTACAGCATCGCCGTGGGGAGCAGTCGGTGCCGCTCACGCGTCAGCGACCATACCGGTGTCCAATCGAGGACGGCGTTGTCGTCGAACGGATCCGGCACGTGCTGGAACGGCGAGTGGGTCGCGTTCCACGCTGACCGGCCCGGATACTGCCGGTCGTCGAAAAGTTGGCAGCTGGACGGGTGGATCGCGCGGTCGCCGAACGACTTGTAGCTGCCGCGGACGCGTTCCTCGTCGCCGTGGAAGAACCCCGAGTGCCGTTCGAGCGCCTCGCACATCGCGCTGACCTTGCCGTGCAACGGGGTCACGCCCTTGCCGCCGTTCTCCGCCCGTGGCGCGGCGTGCGGGTTGAACAGGCAGCGCTGTCGTACGGCCACGTTGTGCCCGGCGCGGAACGAGTTGAAGAACGCCGGCCCGGTCTCGTGCCGGGTGATTTCCTTGATCACGCCGGTGACCGGGCTGATCAGGTGCTGGTATGAGGCGAGGACCTGGTGCGGCGGACGCGAACGGTGCCCGCCCGCGTCGTCCGACGACTTCGGCTGGGACGACAGCAGCACCGGCCGGTGGGCCTGTGCCCGCATGTACGTCGGGTCGCCGCAGAGCGCGCACTGCGGACGGCGGTGGAACTCGTGGTGCCGCGCGGTCAGGTCGAGGCTGTCGAACGTCAGCACCGAGCGCTGCCCCGGATACCGGTATCCGGCAAGCCATTTGGTGACCTCGATGGCCAGCATCCCGGCGGCCGTCGCGTCCAGTGCCGGCAGGGACGCGACCGGCCGCGACGCCGGGCCCACGCGTCCCAGCGACGCCTGGACGTGCGCCTCGGCGTCCCGGTGTGCCCACAGGCGACTGGCCAGGCAGTGCCAGCAGCCCAGTTCGGGCGAGTCGAAGACCGGGCCGAGCCACACCTGCGCGCCCGTGGGTTTGGCCAGCAGCCACGGCTTGCGCATGGTCCGGTGTACCGCGTCGATGTCGGCGAGATCCGGCGCGAGGTAGTCGTCGCACAGCACGACCGACAGGTCGGCCGGGTCGTCGGTGGTCAACTCACCCGAGCTGACCCTTGTCGCGAGCCCGGCCTGCCGCAACGCGGCGACGGTGGCGGCCGGGTCGGCGTCGCCCGCCACGATCACCTGGACGCGTTTGCTCGCTGTGCCAGCCATGGCCGCGTCCGCGTCCGTGCCTGCCGCTTCCCAGTACGCCCTGGCCCGCTCGGCGGTCCCGGTGCCCGGCGGCGGGCCGAGGGTGATCAGCCCGGCTTCGTCCAGCCGGGCGATGAACCTGCCGACCTGCTCGGGCGCCACGTCGGCGGGGACATCCCTGAGCAGTGCCGGGAAGTCACGGGTGCTGTCCAACAGCGGCGCGAGGGCCTCGGCGTCCGAGCCCTTCAGCGCCGTCACGCCGCGCTCCGAGAAGAGGTACACGGCCTCGCCCTTGATCACTTCGACGCGCAGGTGGCGTTTGAACCCGACCACCCGGCCTGTCGGCGCACCCGATCCGGTCATCGCCGATCAGCGCCCCGCCGGTAAGGCGCGGTCGGCGACCACGACGAGGTTGAAGGTCTGGGTGAAGCCCGCGACCGAGTGCACGGGGTTGCGCCACTGGTCGAGTTCGTCGATGACGAGATCGGTGGCGGACGGGCGCAGGTCCATGCCCGCGAAGTAGGTCTCGATGGTGTCGGCCAGGCTGGTGGTGGCGGTGGCGATCACGATGTACCCCAATCTCGGGATTCCCACTGGGAATTGGTGCCGGAGAAAAGTTTGCGCCGTGCTCGACGTGGGTACCAGTGTCGCCCTAATCAATGCGTTCACAGATCCGTCACTGCCCGGAACAGTAAGAACACATACGTGGATCATGAAAATCTCATAGGTGTGGCCTGAGCGCCGCTTTCGCAGGTCAGCACCTTGATCACAGGGGGTGCACCGACCACGGGCCACCCGTGACCGGCTGTGATCAGGGGTGGTGGGGGTGGGTGTGCGCGCGATCGCGGGTACGCCGGGAAAGCGCCCATCAAGAATGTGGACACCCCTTTGTCACCGGGGGTTCGGGGAAAACGCCGTCGCTGATTCACGGACGCAAAGAAAGGCCACCCGTCTTGAACGTCTGCTTGAGACAGAGGCGTTTGAGGGGTGTGTCGGGGCCCCGCCCTCGGGGGCCCCGAACACGCGGGTCAGGCCCGCGGGCCTGGGATGTGGTGCAGGTACGTGCCGACCCAGTCGATGGCGTCGTTCAGCGGCGCCGACGGCGGCGCGGGCACGAAGTTGCTCGCGTCGTCGACGCTGCCGGAGCCGTCGTAGCGGGCCCGCAACGGGTACGGGAACACCGGGCGGGTCCTGGTGACCTGGCCCTGGCTGTCCCGGCCGGTGGCGATCACACGCTCAGGCGCGTGGCCGCGCTCGACCCACGCCGCGGTCTCCTTCAGCGGGTCGAACTCGGTGAGCGTGTCCCCGCCCGCGCAGTGGAACATCGACGGGGGCATGAAAAGCCGCGCCCACTGCTGGGTCCTGGCCGGTCCGCCGGAGCGCTGGGTGAGCCGCTGGTAGTAGTCGAGCGTGCCCAGCGGCGGGATGGCCTCGTCGGACCAGCCGTGCCAGAGCACCAGTTTGCCGCCCGCACGACGGAAGGCGTCCAGGTCGAGGCTGAGCGCGTTGGCCTTGTGGCCCTCCGCCGTCAGCCGGTCGAACTCGGCGCGGGTGAACTTGACGTCGGCCAGCGACGACGACGGCTTGCCGATCGGGTAGAAGATGTGCTTCAGACCGTTGTCCGCCAGGATCGCGGACACTGACCCCACCCCGGGGAAGGGCAGGACCCAGCCGTTCCACGCCAGTTCACTGCCATAGGACTCGCCGCCGGGGTAGAGCCTGCGACCGCGCTCGTCCGTGGGTCCGGCGTAGAGCTTCTTCGCCGCGTCGACCTGCGCCGCGGTCAGGCAGGTCGGCTGGTCCGCACCCGCGCAGCGCACGGTGTCCGGGTCGAAGTCGCATCGGCGCGGGTCGTCGATCTGGCCGTCCGCCAGGCCGTCCACGCTGTCGCACGCTTTCAGCACGGCGTTGTGCAGCACCGGCAGCTTGGCGGGAGTCAGGATGGACGAGCCGTCGGCAGCCGTGTTCGAGCGCGACAGCCAGGCTTGGTGCAGCACCAGCGGACCCATGTACGCGGCGGGCGCGCCCGCGACGATGCCGTCGAAGTCGTCCGGGTAGCGCTGCGCCAGCAGCAGCGCCTCACGGCCGCCGTTGGAGCAGCCGGAGAAGTACGAGTGCTTCGGCGCGTTGCCGTAGAAGGTGGCGATGATCTTCTTGCTCGCCAACGACACCACGTGCGGCGCGCGGTAGAAGTAGTCGTCGCGCGCGGCCTGGTTGTTCGCGGCCCACGTGCCGTCACCCATGGGGAACGCGCCGGTGCCCACGTGCCCGTCGTCGGTCGCGGCCACCGCGAACTGGCCGCCGCGTGGCAGGCAGTCCTTCGGGAACGCGGGATCCTCGATCACGCCGCAGAACCCGCCACAGCCGAGCTGGAGGTAGCGGCCGGTGTACGTGGTCGTCGGGAGTTTGACGCGGAACTGGACGGCGGCTTCGACATAGCCGCTCACGTCGCAGTGCTCGGGTTCGGTCGCTGTCGCCGGGACGAGTTTCGCGGTCTCGACGTGCGCGGTCGTCTTCGGGATGTCGTACGTCCGGATCAGGTCCTCGCACGCGCGGACCGGTCGGACCGAAGTGGCTCCATCGGCTTGTGCGGCGCCGGGGACGGTCAGGAAAGCCGCGAACGCGGCGATCACGAGCACCCCAGCGCGCCTTCTGATCAAGGCCATGGAGTCCAACCTACCGACCGCGGCCCCGATTCGATCCCGACGCACCGCGGTCAGGTGGATTCCCGCACCACCAGTTCGGGTTTGAACATCACCTGCTGGTGGGAATGCGTGTCCGGGTAGTCGCATTCCTCCACCAGCAACCCGGCCGCGCTTCGTCCTATGTGGAGCGTCGGCTGCCGCACGGACGACAGCGGCACGGCCGCGTCGGCGGCGAACTCGATGTCGTCGTACCCCATGATCGCGATGTCGTCGGGCACGCGGCGGCCCGTGCTGACGGCGGCGCGCAACAGGCCGAGGGCCAGCAGGTCGTTGGCGCAGAAGGCAGCCGTGACGTCGACTGCCCGCTCGAACACCTCGCGCGCGGCCTCGTAGGAGATCCTGGCCTTCAACGCGGGCAGTTCGACCACTTCGACCGCGGTGTCCGGGTCGAGCCCCGCGTCCCGCACGGCGGCCCGCAGGCCCTGCAGCCGGTCCGCGCACTGCCGGATGGTCAGCGGCCCGGTGAAGTACGCGATCCGCCGATGCCCCTTCGCCACCAGGTGGCCGCCCGCGAGCTCGCCGCCCGCCACGTCGTCGACGGCGACCGAGCAGCAGTCGACCCGGGGATCGTGCCGGTCGACGAGCACAGTCGGCGTGCCGCGCCTGCGCAGCGCGTCCAGCCGTTCGGAGCTGACCTCGACCGGGGTGATCAGCACTCCCCTGACCCGCTGCTCCTCCAGGACCTGCAGGTACCGGTCCTCCCGCGTGACCTGTTCGTCGGAGTTGCACAGCACCACGGCGTAGCCGAGTTCCGTGGCGATGTCCTCGACTCCCTTGGCCACGTCGTGGAAGAACGGGTTCGCCATGTCCAGCACGATCAGGCCGAGCGAGCGGCTGGTGCCCGCGCGCAACTGCGCCGCCGAGGAATTGCGCACGAACCCGAGCTCGGCGATGGCGGCGAGCACCTGGTCGCGCGTGGCCTCGGCGACCTTGTCCGGCCGGTTGAGCACATTGGACACCGTGCCGATGGAGACACCCGCGCGGACGGCGACATCCTTGATACTCGGCGCCATTTCCGAAGGGTATCAACCCCCGAGCCGATCACCACGCCCGTCACCACCACCATCATCACGGGGGTGACCAGGCACCTTGACGCCCGGCTCGGCGCGGGGCTAACTTGGCACGGAGCGTGGTGAAACGTTTCAGCGCCAGGAGGGCGGATGGCCGACAGCCAGGCCGTGCGTGCCGCGTTGCGGGCGCAGCGCATCGAGACCCCGTCGTGGGCGTTCGGCGATTCGGGCACCAGGTTCAAGGTCTTCACCCAGCCCGGGGCACCCCGCGACGCCTACGAGAAGGTCGACGACGCCGCGACCGTGCACCAGTACACCGGCGTGGCGCCCAGCGTGGCGCTGCACATCCCGTGGGACAAGGTGGACGACTACGCGGCGCTGGCCGTGCACGCCCGCGACCGGGGCATCAGCCTCGGCGCGATCAACCCCAACGTCTTCCAGGAGGACGACTACCGGCTGGGCAGCGTCTGCAACCCCGATCCGGCCGTCCGCCGCAAGGCACTCGGCCACCTGCTGGACTGCGTCGACGTCATGGACGCCACCGGATCGCGCGACCTGTCGCTGTGGTTCGCCGACGGTACGAACTACCCGGGACAGGACTCGATCGCCGCCAGGCAGGACCGGCTGTCCGACGCGCTGCGCGCGGTGTACGAACGGCTGACCGGCGACCAGCGGATGTTGCTCGAGTACAAGCTGTTCGAGCCCGCCTTCTACGCGACCGACGTCCCCGACTGGGGAACCAGCTTCGCCCACTGCGTGGACCTCGGGCCGCGCGCCAGGGTCCTCGTGGACACCGGGCACCACGCGCCGGGCACGAACATCGAGTTCATCGTGGCCTTCCTGCTGCACCGCTCGCGGCTGGGCGGGTTCCACTTCAACTCCCGGTTCTACGCCGACGACGACCTGATGGTCGGCGCGGCCGACCCGTTCCAACTGTTCCGGATCATGACCGAGATCGTGCTGGGCGCCGGGCTCGACCCGGCCGCGGGCGTCGCGTTCATGCTCGACCAGTGCCACAACATCGAGCCGAGGATCCCCGCGCTGATCCGGTCGGTGCTCAACGTCCAGGAGGCGACCGCGAAGGCGCTGCTCGTCGACGCCGAGGCGCTTCGTAAGTCCCAAATGGACGGTGACGTGCTCGGCGCGAACGAGGTCATGATGGACGCGTACAACACCGACGTCCGGCCGTTGCTGGCGCGGCTGCGAGAGGACATGGGCATCGACCCGGATCCGCTTGGCGCGTACCGGCGTTCGGGTCACCAGGACAGGATCGCGGCGCAGCGCGTCGGCGGCACCGCCGCCGGATGGGGAGCGTAGTCGTGGAGGAGTTGCTGGCCAGGGCGCACGCTCTGGGAGCCGACCGGCGCACCACGAACTACGCGGGCGGGAACGTCTCGGCCAAGGGCACGGGGCTGGACCCGGTGACCGGTGCGGACATCGACCTGATGTGGGTCAAGGGGTCCGGCGGCGACCTGGCCACGCTCAGCGCCTCCGGTCTGGCGGTGTTGCGGCTGGACCGGATGCGTTCGCTGGTCGACGTGTACCCGGGTGTGGACCGCGAGGACGAGATGGTCGCCGCGTTCGACTACTGCCTGCACGGGCGAGGCGGTGCGGCACCGAGCATCGACACCGCGATGCACGGCCTTGTCGACGCGCCCCACGTGGACCACCTGCACCCAGACTCGGGGATCGCGCTGGCCACGGCGGCCGACGGCGAGGAGCTGACACGCAAGGTCTTCGGCGACCGGGTCGCGTGGGTGCCGTGGCGGCGGCCGGGCTTCCAGTTGGGGCTGGACATCGCCGCGATCCACGCGGGCAACCCCGGCGCGATCGGCTGTGTCCTCGGCGGGCACGGGATCACGGCGTGGGGAGCGACCAGCGCGGAGTGCGAGGCGAACTCGCTGGAGATCATCCGCACGGCCGAGGACTACCTGGCGCGCAACGGCAAAGCCGAGCCGTTCGGGCCGGTCGTGCCCGGGTACGAGCCGTTGCCGGAACGCGCGCGGCACGCGTGGGCCGCGGCGCTGTTCCCGGTGCTGCGGCGGCTGGCGTCCACGGACAACCGCCAGATCGGGCACTACACCGACAGCGCCGAGGTGCTGGATTTCCTGTCCCGAGCCGAACACCCGCGACTGGCCGCGCTCGGCACGTCCTGCCCGGACCACTTCCTGCGCACCAAGATCGCGCCGCTGGTGCTGGACATGCCGCCGACCGGACCGGTCGACGACGTGATCGCCCGGCTGGGCGCCCTGCACGCGCGATACCGGGCCGACTACGCCGCCTACTACCAGCGGCACGCCACACCCGACTCGCCGCCGATGCGCGGCGCGGACCCGGCGATCGTCCTGGTGCCCGGTGTCGGGATGTTCAGCTTCGGGCGGGACAAGCAGACCGCGCGGGTCGCGGGCGAGTTCTACGTCAACGCGATCACCGTGATGCGCGGCGCCGAATCGGTGTCCCGCTACTCCCCCATCCCGGAGTCGGAGAAGTTCCGGATCGAGTACTGGGAGCTGGAGGAGGCCAAGCTGCGCCGGATGCCCGCGCCCAAACCGCTGGCCACCCGGATCGCGTTGGTCACCGGCGGTGGGTCCGGCATCGGCAAGGCGATCGCCCGGCGGCTGGCCGCCGAGGGCGCGTGCGTCGTCGTCGCCGACCGCGACGCCCAGTCCGCCGCGGACGTGGCCGACGAGATCGGTGGCACAGCTGTCGTCGCGGATGTCACCTCCGAGGACGCGGTCGCCGAAGCCGTGGCCGAGGCTTGCCTGGCGTACGGCGGCGTCGACCTGGTGGTCAACAACGCCGGGCTGTCGGTGTCGAAGTCGTTGCTGGACACCACGGTCGAGGACTGGGACCGCCAGCACTACGTGATGGCCCGCGGCTCGTTCCTGGTGTCCCGCGAGACCGCACGGGTGATGATCGCGCAGGGCATGGGCGGCGACATCGTCTACGTCGTCAGCAAGAACTCGGTTTTCGCCGGGCCGAACAACATCGCGTACGGCGCGACCAAAGCCGACCAGGCGCACCAGGTCCGGCTGCTCGCCGCCGAACTCGGCGAGTACGGCATCCGCGTCAACGGGGTCAACCCGGACGGTGTGGTGCGCGGATCCGGGATCTTCGCGTCCGGGTGGGGCGCGCGACGAGCCGCGGTCTACGGCGTGCCCGAGGAGAAGCTCGGCGAGTTCTACGCCCAGCGGACGCTGCTGAAACAAGAGGTGCTGCCCGAACACGTGGCCAACGCCGTCTTCGCGTTGACCGCGGGCGACCTGTCGCACACCACAGGAGTTCACATCCCGGTCGACGCCGGGGTCGCCGCGGCCTTCCTGCGCTGATGTTCGCCGCCGTCGACCTGGGGGCGAACAGCGGGCGGGTGATGCTGGGGACGGTGGACGGCGGCGAGGTGTCGTTGACCGAGCTCACCCGGTTCCCCACCGGGCCGCGTGACCGCCCTGGCGGCGGGCTGCGGTGGGACGTCGGGCAGATCCGGGACGCCGTGGTGGCCGGGTTGCGTCTGGCCGGGGAGCCGGTGTCGATCGGCATCGACTCGTGGGCCGTCGACTACGGCCTCGTCGACTCGTCCGGCTCGCTGGACGGGGACGTCCGCTGCTACCGGGATCCCCGCGTCGACGGGGTGGCCGAGCGGGTCCGTGCCGTGCTCCCGGAGCACTACGCGATCACCGGGATCCAGCCCCTGCCGTTCAACACGGTCTACCAGCTGCTGACCGAACCGCCCGAACGCCTGGTCGGGCACACCATGCTGCTGCTGCCCGACCTGATCGGATACTGGCTGACCGGCTCGATGGGTGCCGAGGTGACCAACGCGTCCACCACCGGCATGCTCGACGCGATCACCCGAAAGTGGTCACCCGCGGTCGTGTCACGACTCGGCCTTCCGGAGTCGTTGCTACCGCCGTTGCGCCAGCCGGGCGAGCACATCGGGCACTTCGAGTCCACCAGCGTCGTGTCCGTCGCCTCACACGACACAGCGTCCGCCGTCGCCGCCGTCCCGTTCGCCAGCCCGACATCCGCCTACATCTCGTGCGGGACATGGTCGCTCGTCGGCGTGAAGCTGGACGCGCCCGTGCTCACCCCCGACGCGCGGACGGCGAACTTCACCAACGAGGCCGGTGTTGACGGATCCGTGCGGTTCCTGCGAAACACCATGGGATTGTGGTTGCTCAACGAATGCCTGCGGGTGTGGGGGACGCCGCTGCCGCCGCTGCTGGCGGCAGCCGCGGGCGCACCGGCGTTCGCGGCGGTCGTCGACCCGGACGACCCGTCGTTCTTCGCACCCGGCGACATGCCCGCCCGGATCGCCGCGTACTGCGCGCGGACCGGGCAGCCGGAGCCGCCGTCACGGGCCGCGACGGTCCGCACGATCATCGAATCGCTGGCACTGGCACACGCCGGCGCGCTGCGGACGGCCGCGCGTCTGGCCGGGCACGACATCGACTTCGTCCACCTCGTCGGCGGCGGAGCGCGCAATTCGTTGCTGTGCCAGCTGACCGCGGACGCGTCGGGGCTCCCGGTGCTGGCCGGGCCGGTCGAGGCAAGTGCGCTGGGCAACGTTCTCGTCCAGGCCAGGGCGGCGGGGGTGCGCGCTTCACCGCCACCCGCTTTCGCGTCGTACCAACCATGTCGGTCACGCACGTTGTGGCAGTCGGCGGCGAGCCGCATCGGATTGGGTCTTTGAGTTCCTAACAAGTTGATCAGTTGTGGTACCTGAAGGGGC
>NZ_MTQO01000020.1 GCF_001984155.1 Actinosynnema sp. ALI-1.44 | reverse complement strand
TCGTCTCCGGTTCGGCGGGTACGGCGTCGGCGAAGAAGGAAGCCCTTGAGGCGGCGGGCGTGAAGGTCGGCAGAACGCCGAGCGAGACCGCGGCTCTGGCCAGGGCCGTTACGGCGACCAGCAGCGTGTAAGCGCAGACCAGCCCGAGCAAGCCTGCCCGCAGGCGCCCTGCGTGCGTGCGAGCGGGCGGAGACCGACCGCAGCCTGGTGTGCAACCGCGGCCAGCCGCATGCAAGCGGAGTTGGGCCCTGGTCGGCGAGTGGGCGAGCGCGGGGCAGGCGGCTCGCACGCAAGTGCGACCCAGCCCCGCCGAGTTCGCGCGCAAGCACGGGGGGTTTGCGGCCGGGCGCCAGGGCAGAGCAACCCGCAACGGTTCGCGAGCATGCGCTATGCAGGCGGCGTGCGCGCAAGCGCAGGGTTTGCGGCTCGCGCGCAAGCGCAGGGGTGGGCTTCGGGGGTGTCTCCTGCCCGTCGGCCTGGGCGAAGCCAACCACGGGCTGTCAAGAGGTCGGCCTACCCGAAGAGCCCCAGCGACAGCCATACCGATCCTCTTGATAGACCGTGGTTCCCTGGGGCAGGTCGACGGGCAGGAGGCGCCCTCGCCTCGGATACACACAACAGGATCATGGCTTTGGGCAGGGAGTACACCCATCCCATCTCCTGCTTGGAGGTCTGCCACCCGGCGAGGGGCTATCTTTCCCCCGCAGGATCTCCAGTGTTGACCAGGAGTAGGCGTGGTCACCAGACCCGCAATGGAGATCCCGGGTTTGAAAGACGAAAAGACGAAAAGACAAAGACGAAAAGACAAAGACGAAAAGACAAAGACGAAAAGACAAAGACGGGGTCCCTCGCCGGGAGGCAGACCTCTGAGCAGGAGGTCTTCGCGTCGTGTTGCTCCCGGCGCATGCTTTTATGACCCGGGGTTTCAGGGCGCGGGTGTCCCCTGCCCGTCGACCTGCCCCAGGGAACCACGGTCTATCAAGAGGATCGGTACCGCTGTCGCTGGCGCTGGTTGTCGTGGGCCGACCTCTGGACAGACCGTGGTTGGCTTCGCCCAGGCCGACGGGCAGGAGACACCCCCGAAGCACCACTCTGCGCTAGCGCGCAAGCCACAAACTTCTGCGCTGGCGCGCAGGGCCGCAAACCCCCGGCGCTGGCGCGCAGGGCCGCCTGCCCTGCGCTGGCGTGCGAGCCTGGCAGTGGTTGAGTCGCGCTGGCCAATCCTGTCTGCGGTTGCATCCTCGCGGCCCATGCTGGGGGCTTGATCATCGTTCCGGCTATGGCTGCACGCCGGTTCGTTGTGCTGACCTGCGATGTTCTACGTTGGTCGAATGGTCACAGTTGTTGGCATCGGCGCAGAAGGTTGGGACGGTCTCACCGCCGTGGCTCGGCGAGCCTTGAGCCAGGCTGAGGTGGTGCTGGGCGGCAAGCGCCAGCTCGATCTCCTACCCGAGGTGGTCACGGCTGAGCGGGTGGCTTGGCCGTCGCCGATGATGCCTGCTGTTCCCGGTTTGCTGGCGAAGTACCAGGACCGGGTCCTCTGTGTTCTGGCCAGTGGGGATCCGATGTTCTACGGCATCGGCTCCAAGCTCGGTCCGGTCCGTGTCCTGACGCATCCGTCGTCTGTGCAGCTCGCCTGCGCGCGTCTGGGCTGGGCGCAGCAGGATATCGAGGTCATCAGTGTCGTCGGTCGCCCTGTCGAGCTGGTCAACGCCCAGGTGCATCCGGCGAGGCGACTCATCGTCTTGAGTGCCGACGGTGGTACGCCTGGGAAAGTCGCTGCGTTGCTGACCAAGCGGGGTTACGGCGCCAGCGTGATGACTGTGCTCGAAGAGTTGGGTGGCGAGGGGGAGAACCAGGTCACGGGGACCGCTGACCAGTGGCAAGGCCCTTCTCGGCCGTTGAACGTCATCGCCATCGAGTGTCGGGGCGACGAGGTGTTGTCCGCTGTGCCGGGGCTGCCTGATGAGGCCTACGAAAGCGACGGCCAGCTCACCAAGCGTGAGGTCCGTGCGGTCACGTTGTCACGGCTGATGCCTGTTCCCGGGCAGCTGCTGTGGGATGTCGGTGGGGGCGCGGGCAGCATTGCGATCGAGTGGTCACGGGTGCATCCGTCGTGCCGGGCGATCGCCGTCGAGCGTGACCCCACTCGGGCTGGGCGGATTGGGCGTAATGCGCGGGAGCTGGGTGTTCCTGGGGTTGAGGTGGTGGTCGCGCAGGCGCCGGTCGACGGGTTGGCGACGCCGGACGCGGTCTTCATCGGCGGTGGTCTGACAGCCGACGGCATGGTCGAGTGGGCACTCGCTGCGCTGCGCCCCGGCGGGCGGTTGGTGGTGAACGCCGTCACTGTGGAATCCGAGGCCGTCGTGGCACGATGGCACGCCCGGCTCGGCGGCGACCTGGTCCGGATCTCGGTCAGCCGGGGCTCCCCGGTCGGCGGGTTCACCGGCTGGCGCCCGCTGATGCCGGTCACCATCTGGACCGTCAGCAAGGAGATCGACGCGTGACCGTGCACTTCATCGGCGCAGGACCGGGTGCGGCGGACCTGATCACTGTGCGGGGGCAGCGACTGATCGCGTCATCGCCCGTGTGCCTCTACGCGGGCGCGCTCGTGCCGGTCGAGTTGTTGGAGATGTGCCCGGCCGGTGCGAGGCTTGTGGACACCGCCAACCTGAATCTGGACGAGATCACTGCCGAGCTGGTTGACGCGCACGCTGGTGGGCTGGACGTCTCGCGCCTCCACTCGGGTGATCCGTCGGTGTACAGCGCGATGGCCGAACAGATGCGCAGGCTTGATGCCGCCGGTGTTCCCTATGACGTGACGCCTGGTGTCCCCGCTTTCGCCGCCGCGGCGGCGGCCTTGAAGCGTGAGCTGACTGTCCCTGGGCTCGCCCAAACGGTTGTCCTTACACGGACCGCCGCGCGTGCAACGCCGATGCCGCCCGGAGAGGACCTGGCCGCCCTTGGCCGCGCTCGGTCCACAATGGTTCTGCACCTCGCTGTGCAACGGATCGACGAGGTCGTCGCGGACCTCCTGCCCAGCTACGGTCCTGACTGCCCGGTCGCGGTCGTCGCCTACGCCAGCCGCGCGGACGAGGTCATCCTGCGCGGAACACTCACCGACATCGCCGCGCAGGTCCACGACGCGGGGATCAAGCGGACCGCTGTGATCATCGTCGGGCAGGTGCTGTCCGCGACCGAGTTCATCGACAGCCACCTCTACTCCGTCAACCGCACGCGGTGAACGTCCTCATTCTTGGGGGCACGGGCGAAGCGCGCAGCCTGGCGGGCGAACTGCCCGGCCACACAGTCATCTCGTCGTTGGCGGGTCGTGTGCGGTCACCGAAGCTGCCGCAAGGCGCGGTCCGGATCGGTGGTTTCGGTGGCCGACCTGGGCTGCGAAAATGGCTGTCGGACAACGAGATCGACGCTGTCGTCGACGCGACCCACCCATTCGCCGCCACGATGACCGCGTCTGCGGCGGCCGTCACCAGAGACCTAGGCATCCCGTACGTCGTGCTTCGCCGCCCCGGCTGGCGGCAAGGTCCAGCAGATGACTGGCGGTGGGTGGGAAGTGTCGCCGAAGCTGCGGAAAACCTGCCCGCGGAACGGGTGTTCCTCACGACCGGTCGTGAGGAACTCGCCGCCTTCGCCCACCTGGATCACCACTGGTTCCTGGCCCGCTCGGTCGAACCCCCGCGACCGCCCACGCCTCCCAGGCTCACAGTCGTACTCGACCGTGGACCGTTCACAGTGGAGGGTGAACTCGCCCTGATGCGGGAGCATCGGGTCCAGGTTCTCGTCACCAAGGACAGCGGCGGCGAGATGACCGCGGCCAAACTGGCCGCGGCGCGGGAACTGGGGATTCCCGTGGTCGTCGTCTCTCGCCCGCCGCTGCCCGACGGTGTCCACGTGGTGTCCGGTGTGGAGGACGCGGTCAGCTGGGTGCGGGGTATCGCCGGGGAGTGAACACCTTGCCGTTGTCCGTCAGCCGGGTCTGCGACGAGCCGACGAGCAGCAGGCAGCGCATGTCTACTGTGGACGCGTCGAGGTCGGCGAGCCGGACGATCCCGATCGACTCGGTCGGATAGCCGACATCACGGCCGATCACCACCGGTGTGTCCGGGGACCGGTGCTCCAGCACCAGGTCCCGTGCGGCCTCGACCTGCCATGTCCGGGTACGCGACGCCGGGTTGTAGATCGCGAGCACCAGGTCAGCCTTGGCCGCCGCGGACAGCCGCGCCGCGATCGTGCCCCACGGCTTGAGCCTGTCGGACAACGAAAGCACGCAGTAGTCATGGCCAAGCGGCGCCCCGACCCGGCTGGCGACGGCGTTGGCCGCGGTCAGGCCGGGCAGGATCCGCACCGGAACGTCCGCGTACTCCTCGGCGACCTCCAGCACCGCGCTGGCCATCGCGAACACGCCCGGATCGCCGGACGACACGACCGCCACACGCGCCCCGCCACGGGCCAGGTCGAGCGCGAACGCCGCCCGCTCGGCCTCGACGCGGTTGTCCGACAAGTGCCGCCGTTGACGTGGATTCGGTGGCACACGGTCGATGTACGGACCGTAGCCGACCAGATCCGTGGCCGTGGCCAACGCGTCCTGCGCCTCCGGCGTCAGCCACTCGCGCCCCGCCGGGCCGAGACCCACCACCACGACCTCGCCCGAACGTGGCGTCGTCGCCGCCGTGGGAGTGACAGCAGCCGCCCGGCTGGACAGCAAGGCCACCGAGAAGTACGGCACTGTGGACGGATCGACCGCGGCAAGCGGCTCGACGCGCTGTTTGTCGGTGGTCGCGCGTTCGACGTACCAGGCTTCGTCCAGTCGTCCGGCTTCCTGCAACGCCTGACGTACCTTCGGGAAGGTCCGGCCGAGTTTCATGACCACGGCGGAGTCGGTGTTCGCGAGCTTGTCCGCGAGCACCTCGGCGGGCAAAGTCCCCGGCAGGACCGTGAGGATCTCGTCCCGCTCGACAAGCGGCCTGCCCAGTTCCGCCGACGCCGCGCTGACCGACGTCACGCCCGGCACGACCTGGGCCTGATACCGGTGTGCGAGTCGCTTGTGCAGGTGCATGTACGAGCCGTAGAAGAACGGGTCCCCTTCGGCCAGAACGACGACGTCACGCCCGGCGTCCAGGTGTGCGGCCAGCCGGGCCGCGCACTCCTCGTAGAAGTCGTCGAGCGCGCCCTGGTAACCGCCGGGGTGATCCGTGGTCTCGGTGGTGATCGGGTACATCAACGGCTCTTCGATCTGGCCGTCGCGCATGTAGTGCTGGGCGATCGACCGGGCCACGCTGCGGCCGTGCCGAGCGCTGTGGAACGCGATCACCTCGGCGGACTCGATCAGCCGCGCCGCCTTGACGGTGATCAGCTCCGGATCGCCGGGGCCCAGCCCGACACCCCACAACCGGCCTGTTGGCGTGTTCACTCTTCCTCGCTCGCGATCGCGTTCAAGGCCGCCGCGGTGACGGCGCTGCCGCCGCGTCGACCGTGGACAACCAGATACTCCAGTCCCAACCCGTTGTCGGCCAACGCCTGCTTCGACTCGGCCGCGCCGACGAAGCCGACCGGGATGCCCAGCACAGCCGCGGGCATCGGTGCGCCGTCGGCGATCATGTCGAGCAAGTGGAACAGCGCGGTCGGCGCGTTCCCGATCGCCACAACGGAATCACCGAGCCGGTCGCGCAGCAGTTCGAAACCGGCGACGCTGCGCGTGTTGCCCATCCGTGCGGCGAGATCCGGCACGCGGGGGTCACTCAGCATGCACACGACCTCGTTGTCGGCAGGCAGACGTTTGCGCGTCACACCGGCCGCGACCATCTGCGCGTCGCACAGGATCGGTGCGCCTGCCCGCAACGCGGCTCGTGCCTTGGCGATCGCGTTGGGGGAGTGGGCGATGTCGGTGACCAGGTCCACCATGCCGCAGGCATGGATCATCCGGACCGCCACCTTGGCCACGTCCGCGGGCAGTCCGCTCAGGTCTGCCTCGGCGCGGATGGTCGCGAAGGACTGGCGGTAGATCTCCGCGCCGTCCCGCACGTACTCGGTCACTCGCTCCTCCGGTATCCGTCGCCCGTCGCGATCATTTCCACCACTTTCCCCGCGGGTTTCCCACATCGACGCGCACATCCCGACCAGTGCACGGGAATCCTGTCCTTGCGTGTGCCCACCCACGCCGCCGCGTCGGCGCGCACATCGGCCAGGGATTTCGCGCAGCCCGGCCGTCCGGCGCATGCTGTCACGCCGTGCCATGGGGAATCTGGGTCTGTGATGAGGGCGATATCGGTGTCGACAGCGGGGAGCACAACACTGCGCCACGGTGTGAGCCGAATCCACGGGACAAGATCACACAACCGCCGCGCTTGCTCCTCGGACAGGCGGCCCAACGGTACGGCGGCGACGGTCACGTCGCCGATCCGGCCGATCGGCCTGGCGGAGACCGGTCCAACCTGGATGCGTTCCGCACCTGGTGTGCCGAGTGCGGCGGTGATCCGTTCGATTCCCTGCGGCACTTCGGCCAACCGCCACGCGTCGCCCCGGATCGCCTGGAACTCCAGCGCCGCCTTGATGACGGCGTCGACAGGGTCGCTGACCCGCAGCCCGGTGTCGCAACCGCCCAGCAACAGGGCGTTGCCGTGCAGGCCGACGTCACCACCCAGGCCGCTGACGTCGCCGCGGCCGTCGTCCACAGTGATCAGGAAGCGGCCGGGCAACTCGGCGAGCTCCGGCCTCGCGCACAGCGCACGGTCGATCGCTTCGACAAGGTGTTGATCATCACCTAACGGTGACGCGATGATGTTGCGCACACGCTCGTGCGTCTGGGACGGGAGCAGCCCTGCTTCGCGGAGCCGGACCGCCAGGTCGATCTCGGCGCCTTCGGCCAGGGCCCGGATCTGGATGTTGGCGCGTGAGGTGAGCTCCAAGCCGCCGTCACCCAGGTCAGCCGATGCCTCGGCCAATGTCCTGAGCTGGGCGTTCGTCAACGTCCCGCCGGGTACCCGGACCCTGGCCAGACCACCGTCCGCCGCCTGGTGCACGGCGATCGCGCCGGGACATGCGTCCGGTCGCCGGCGGTCTTGAGGGGTGGGCACTCGCCGGATGCTACGCGAGCGAATCAGCCAGGCGTGCCACGTTCCTTGGCGGCCCGGGTCAGGTGGCAGCCTGTGCTGATGCTCAGGGTCGTGTTGGCCGCCGTGCCGAAGAGGAGTTCCGCGCCGTAGTCGTTGCCGAATGTCACTTCGTGGTCGTTCGGCCTGTCGACTACCGCTCCGTGCAGTTCGAAACCTTGCCGCGCCGCTGCCGTCTCCACGATTTTCACCGCGTCCGCCCATTTCGCGTCCGGCAGGTTGCCGGGGGAGTGGCCGGAGCTGTACCTGCGCACGTTTCCGCCGATGTTGGGGAAGTCGCCACATCCTGAGCCGGTGATCGGCTCGTCTTTGGGGATCCAGGGGGCGATGCCGATCCTGGAGACCAGTTCGGTGCGGATGTCCTCGAGCAGTTTCAGGTAGTCCGCTTCGACCTGCTCGATGTCCGGGCGCTTCATCAGCTCCGCGAACTGCTCGTCCTTCGTCATCGAACCGCCTTTCGAGTCACACGCGCCGACGAGCAGCAGGACCGTGCAGAGGAGGAAACCCACGAGTCGCATCAGTACGTCCCCGGGATGGGCCAGGAGAGGATGTCGCCCGCGCCCTTGCCGTCGTCGCGGACGGCTCGTTCCGGCATTCCGCCGACCACCACGCTCAGGTTGTACTGGCTGGTGCTCTTGTCCGCCATGTACGCGCTGTGGCCGGTGGATTCGCTCAGGTGGCGGCCGTCGGGCAGCGTTGTCTCCTTGGCGGACGCGTGGTTCATGCCGTCCATGTGGCTGGGGTCTATTCCGAAGTAGCCGAAGTCGCCGACTGGGTCGTTGCGGGCCTCGATGTAGTAGGAGCCGCCGGTCGGCACGTTGATCTTGTCGACGTTGTTGGTGCCGAGTCCGGGTGAGCCGTAGAACACGGCGTTGTCGACGCCTGTGTTCTGTTGCAGCGCGATTCCTGTGGTGGTTGAGCCGTAGGAGTGCCCAAGTGCGGTCATGTGCGGGTCGGTGGCTCGGGACGCGTCGATTCCGTTGAGGAACGGCGCGAGTTTCTTGGCGCCTTCCTGAGCCGAGTGGTCGTCGAGCACGGTGTTGTCGTCGAACAACACGCCGTGTGCGCTCAGTTGCGGCGCCTGGTACCCGATCCACGTCACCGTGGCGACCTTACCGCCGTCGCCGTAACGCGCCAGTTCCTCCTCGCTGCGGTGCCGCAGGTCGGACATGGACTGGTCGTAGCCTTCCATGCTCCCGTTCACCGTCGAGGTCAGGCCGGGGGTGAACACCGCGACGTGGTCCGCTGTGTCGATGTTGCCGTTGGCGATCGCCGCTTCCGCACGCTCATTCGACATGTTCAGCAGCAGCAACTGCCGTTCGCCCGGTTGGGCGAGGGTGCTCTCGATCTTGTCCAACGACTCCAGCTTCGCCTTCACCTGGTCGAGTTCCGCGTCCGCGTTGGTGAACAGGCCACCGAACCAGTTGTCGTCGAGATCCGCTTCCAGCTCGCGTTTGCGGGCTTCCAGCTTCGCGCGCTCGTCGTCGATGCGGTTGCGGTTCGCCTCGTCGCGGGCCGAACCCGGCACGCCGTCCAGGTTGCCGACCCAGTCCGGGTGGTCGGCGATGATCCGTTTCCGCTCCGCCTCCGACAGCGAGTCCCACCAGCCCGCGTTGTCCCAGGGTGTGCCGTTCTTCGGCGGCTCGATCGTGGACAGGCCGCCCTGCTTCGCGCCCGCTGTCGCCGCGGCCTGGAGGGTGGTCGCGCCCTGGTCGTCGACCTCGCCTTTCTCGGCGCGGCTCAGGATGGCCGCCAGGTCGTTGTCGACGTCCGTTCCCCGGCGGACCGCCTGCTCGACCCGGTCGGCCAGCTCGGTCTGGACCCGTTGGCGTTCACGGAAGTACTCGTCGATGTGCGCGGGGTCATGTGCTGTGTCCGGCGCGTTGTCGACGATGCTGCCGTCGTCTTTGATGACGAAGTGGTTGCGCTGGGCGATGTCCTCGGTCTCCCGGACCGCGTGGCCCAGGGCTTCCACCGCGTCCGCCGCCTCGCCCATCGCCCTGCGGACCGCCGCAACGCCCGCGACCAGGCGTTCCATCCGGTTGTTGAGATCCTCCCGCTTGGTTCTGGCGGCGTCCGCGCCCTTCCCGCTCCAGCCCTGCGGTGTGCCGGACGCCGCGAGCTCGTCGCTCAGGCCCAGCAGCTCGTCACAGCGCTTGTTCAGGTCCCCGACCGTGGTGTCGAGCGGGCCCGACTGCCATTTGCGGATGTCTCCGTACGCGACCACGCCTCACCCCACACCTTGGAAGTCGGCCGCGGCTGCCTCTTCGTTGGCGGCGTAGTGGTCGGCCGCCGTCGACAGGTTCTCGCCGTACGCCTTGGCATCCGTGCTCCACGACTTCACCAGGCCGTCCCACGCCGTCGCGAGCGTCGCCGCTGCCGGGCCGGATCTGCTGCCCGGCATGGCCGGGCCCACGTCGTCGAGGGCGGCGCCCAGCTGCACCTTGCCCGACTGCTCGGCCGCGTCACCCGCCGCGGCGGACGCCTTCCTCAGCGAGTCGATCACGACGTCGTAGCCCACCAGTCGCCTCCCGGTGTTCTCTCGTGTGCGGGCATGAGAGGTTCGCCGCCGGTGTCCGGTTCCGCCGCCGGACGAGGCGTGACCTGTCTGTGATGTGCAGTGACGTTCCGCACGTTCGAACCAGCCGTCCGGGCGTCTTGGCGGGACCCGGTGACCAGGTAGGGTCGGCTCGAACGACGACGTAGTGGGGAAGCCGGTGCGAGTCCGGCGCGGTCCCGCCACTGTCACCGGGCCCGTCTGACGGGCACGGGAGCCAGACACCCCTGCGCCGTCGATACCTGCGTCACGGGGCGAGGACCCCGGGGGAGTGGAGTGAGCCGCGTGATCCTGCTGCTGTCGACGTCCGACACCGACTTGTTGTCCGCACGGGCCAGCGGCGCCGAGTTCCGCCTCGGCAACCCGGCCCGCCTGACTGTCGACGATCTCCCCGCCTTGGTCGACGGCGTCGACCTGGTCGTGGTGCGCATCCTCGGCGGACGCCGGGCGTGGGAGGAAGGCCTGGACGCGTTGCTGGCCGGGCCCCGGCCGGTGGTCGTGCTCGGTGGTGAGCAGGCGCCGGACGCCGAGCTGATGGAGCTCTCCACCGTGCCCGCCGGTGTCTGCGCGGAAGCGCACGCCTACCTGGCCCAGGGCGGCCCCGCCAACCTCACGGAGCTGTTCGGGTTCCTGTCCGACACGATGCTGCTGACCGGAATCGGCTTCGCCCCGCCGGTGGACGCGCCCACTTGGGGGCTGCTGGAGCGCGAGTCGGCCGGGCAGGGCCCGGTCGTGGCCGTCCTGTACTACCGGGCGCACCACATGGCCGGGAACACCGCGTTCGTCCACGCGTTGTGCGACGCCGTCGAAGCCGCGGGTGCGCAGGCGATGCCCGTGTTCTGTTCGTCCCTGCGCACCGCCGAGCCGGAACTGCTGGAGACGCTCGGCAAGGCCGACGCGCTCGTGGTGACGGTGCTCGCGGCCGGTGGGACGAAACCGGCCGCGGCGTCCGCCGGTGGTGACGACGAGGCGTGGGACGTCGGCGCTCTCGCCGCGTTGGACGTGCCGATCCTGCAGGGCCTGTGCCTGACCAGCAGCCGCGCGTCCTGGGACGAGAACGACGACGGGCTGTCCCCGCTCGACACCGCCACCCAGGTGGCGATCCCGGAGTTCGACGGACGGATCATCACAGTCCCGTTCTCCTTCAAGGAGATCGACGAGGACGGCCTGACCGTGTACGTCGCCGACCCGGAGCGAGCCGCGCGTGTCGCGGGCATCGCCGTCCGGCACGCGTCGCTGCGGCACATCCCGCCCGCCGAACGGCGGATCGTCGTGATGCTGTCGGCGTACCCGACCAAGCACTCACGGATCGGCAACGCGGTCGGCCTGGACACCCCGGCGAGCGTGGTACGGCTGCTGGCCGCGTTGAAGGAACGCGGTTACGACGTCGGTGAGCTGCCGGGCGTCGAGGCGCAGGACGGTGACGCGTTGATCCACGCGCTGATCGCGGCGGGCGGCCAGGACGCGGACTGGTTGACCGAGGAGCAGTTGTCCGGCAACCCGATCAGGATCTCGGCCGCTCGTTACCGCGAGTCCTACGCGAAGCTGCCGCAGGACACCAGGGAAGCGATCGAGGAGCACTGGGGCCAGGCGCCCGGTGAGCTGTTCGTCGACCGGTCGGCCGACCCGGACGGCGAGATCGTGCTGGCCGCGTTGCGCGCCAACAACATCGTCGTGATGGTCCAGCCGCCGCGCGGGTTCGGCGAGAACCCGATCGCGATCTACCACGACCCGGACCTGCCGCCGAGCCACCACTACCTGGCCGCGTACCGCTGGCTGGCCGAGGAGTTCGGCGCGCACGCGATGGTGCACGTCGGCAAGCACGGCAACCTGGAGTGGCTGCCCGGCAAGACCGTCGGCATGTCGGCGGGCTGCGGCCCGGACGCGGCGCTGGGCGACATCCCGTTGATCTACCCGTTCCTGGTCAACGACCCGGGTGAGGGAACGCAGGCCAAACGCCGGACGCACGCGACCCTGGTCGACCACCTGGTGCCCCCGATGTCCCGTGCCGACAGCTACGGCGACATCGCCCGTCTGGAGCAACTGCTCGACGAGCACGCGAACATCGCCGCGATGGACCCGGCGAAGCTGCCCGCGATCCGCGCCCAGATCTGGACGCTGATCCAGGCCGCCAAGCTCGACCACGACCTGGGCCTGGACGACCGCCCGCACGACGCGGAGTTCGACGACTTCCTGCTGCACGTCGACGGCTGGTTGTGCGAGGTCAAGGACGTGCAGATCCGCGACGGCCTGCACGTGCTCGGCGTCGCCCCGGAAGGCGAGGCACGGGTCAACCTCGTGCTGGCGATGCTGCAGGCCCGGCAGATGTGGGGTGGCCAGGCGGACGCGTTGCCCGGTCTGCGCGAAGCTCTTGGCCTGTCGGAGAAGGACAACGACCGCACCGCGACCGACACCGTCGAGGCGACAGCCCGTGCCCTGGTGGAGGGCATGGAGAACGCCTCGTGGTCGGCGGACGCGGCGTCGGCTGTCGTGTCCGGGGTGCTCGGCCGCGCGGACGAGACCGTCGAGAAGATCATGACCTTCGCCGCGACCGAGGTCGTCCCGCGGCTGGCACGTACCACCGACGAGCTCGACCACGTCCTGCACGCGCTGGACGGCGGGTACATCCCCGCGGGGCCGAGCGGTTCACCGTTGCGCGGCCTGATCAACGTGCTGCCGACCGGGCGGAACTTCTACTCCGTCGACCCGAAGGCCGTGCCGTCGCGGCTGGCGTGGGAAACCGGCCAGGCGATGGCGGATTCGTTGCTGGCGCGGTACCGCGAGGAGAACGGCGAGTGGCCGCCGTCGGTCGGGTTGTCGGTGTGGGGAACGTCCGCGATGCGCACAGCGGGTGACGACATCGCGGAGGTCCTCGCCCTGTTGGGCGTCCGTCCACAGTGGGACGACCAGTCCCGGCGCGTGTCCGGCATCGAGGTGATCCCGCTCGACGAGCTCGGCAGGCCTCGCATCGACGTGACAGTGCGCATCAGCGGGTTCTTCCGCGACGCGTTCCCCCATGTCGTGGCCCTGCTGGACGACGCGGTGCAACTCGTGGCGTCTCTCGACGAGCCACATGAGCAGAACTTCGTCCGCGCCCACGTGGAAGCCGACCGGGCCGACCACGGCGACTCCCGACGCGCGACAATGCGGATCTTCGGCTCGAAACCAGGCGCGTACGGCGCGGGCATCCTGCCGTTGATCGACAGCCGCAACTGGCGCGACGACGCCGACCTGGCCGAGGTGTACGCGGTCTGGGGAGGTTACGCCTACGGCCGGGGTCTCGACGGAGTCCAGGCACGCCAGGACATGGAGACGTCCTACAAGCGGATCGCCGTGGCAGCGAAGAACATCGACACCCGCGAACACGACATCGCGGACTCGGACGACTACTTCCAGTACCACGGCGGAATGATCGCGACAGTCCGCGCCCTCACCGGCAAGGCACCCGCCGCGTACGTGGGTGACAGCACCCGCCCGGACGCCGTACGCACCCGTACCCTCAACGAGGAAACAACCCGGATCTTCCGCGCCCGAGTGGTGAACCCGCGCTGGCTCGCGGCGATGCGCAGGCATGGCTACAAAGGCGCGTTCGAACTGGCGGCCACAGTGGACTACCTGTTCGGGTACGACGCGACCACGGGAGTCGTGGCGGACTGGATGTACGAGCAGCTGGCGGCGAGCTACGTCCTCGACCCGGAGAACCAGAAGTTCCTCTCCGAAGCCAACCCGTGGGCCCTGCACGGGATCTCGGAGCGCCTTCTGGAGGCAGCGGACCGGGGGATGTGGGAGCATCCTGATCAGGCCACACTGGACGCGTTGCGTGCGGTGTACCTGAGCACGGAAGGCGACCTGGAGGGCAGCTGACGCCCAGCCGGGAACAACGGCGGCGCGAGGAGTGTTGAACAACGACATGCCAGACGAGACCGTAGAGCTGAGCCCGACGGACTGGGTGCAGGGCCAGACGAAGCAGATCCTCGAGACGGGTACGACGGAAGGCATCCTGGTCCTCGGGAAGCCGATCGTGCTGCTGACCCTGCGCGGTGCCAAATCCGGCAAACTGCGCTACACGCCGGTGATGAGGGTGGAGCACGACGGAAAATACGCGGTCGTGGCCTCCAAGGGTGGCGCGCCCGAGCACCCGACGTGGTACTACAACATCAAGGCGCACCCGGAGTTCCCCTTGCAGGACGGGACGGTGACCAAGGACTACACCGCCCGCGAAGTCGACGGGGCAGAGCGGGCGGAGTGGTGGGAGCGCGCCGTCGAGGCGTACCCGGCCTATGCCGAGTACCAGGAGAAGACGGACCGGCAGATCCCGGTGTTCGTACTCGAACCCAAGTAGAAGACACCCGGCCGGGCCTGCGGCTTGACCAAGCACAGGCCCGGCCGGGGGAACTTTCGGGGCGTCTCATGCCGGTAGGGTGGCCTTCACGGCACATCATGGGCGTTTGTGATCGCCGAAGGGCTGGTCCCGTTCTCGGACGGCCTCGCGGAAACCGACCTCGGCAGCCCGGAGCTGGAAAGCGTACCCCTCCCGGGTGTGCCGGGAGATCCCGTCGAACACCGTGCTGATCATGGTCGAGTTCTGCACTCCCTGCGCCAGCAAAGCGGAGTTCAGAGCCAGCTTGACCATCATGAGCTGGTTGACGGGCATGGCGGCGATCTTCCCGACGAGCAGGTCAGCCCGCTGGTCAAGCTCGTCGGCACGGCAGGATTCGACAGCGAGCCCCCACTGCGCGGCCTGGGTCCCGGTCAGGCACTCGCCGGTGAGCAGAAGCCGTTTGGCCCGCTGGTCACCGAGCCGATGAGCCCACATACCAGCGGCCGGAACACCCCAGACCCGCGTCGGTGGGTACCCGATCTTCGCGTCGTCGGCGCAGATGATCTGATCGCAGTACAACGCGATGTCCGTCCCGCCTGCCACGCAGAACCCGTGCACCTTGGCCACGGTCGGCTTGTCGGCGTGCAGCAGTGAGGAGAACCCCCGGTTGAACCGGCTCATCATCGCGTAGTCGATCATCGGATCCCAAGCACCGCCAGGACCCGAGGCGAACGGATCGTGGTTGGCGGCCTGAACGGCCGGGTCGAGCACGGTGCCGTCGCCCTCGGCCCCGGCGAAGTTCTGCTCGGCGGTCTCGAAGAGGTCGTAACCGCCGCAGAAACCCTTGCCGCGGCCCGACAGCAGGATCACGTGCACCCGGGGGTCGAGATCGGCCCGTTCCACCGCCGAAGCGATGTCACCGGGGGTGTCGGCGGTGATCGCGTTGCCCCGCTGCGGCCGGTTGAACGTGATCCGGGCGATGCGGCCGTCGACCTCGTAGGTCAGCGTCGAGTACTCGGCGTCGGATTCCGGCGCCGGACGACCGGCGAACTTCGAGCCCTCGCCTTCGGTCCAGTTCGCACGCCACGCGGCAGGCCTGCTCATGCGCCCTCCTGCTCGCCGAATGAGCCATGACGTCCCGCACCGGCGGCGAACCGGCCCGCACCGGCGACGGTGTCGCTGCTCAACGAAACCAGGCCGTGGCGCCACTCCGACGCGATCGCCTCGTCGATCGGCAGGTCGTGCTGGGCGTAGCTGGACAGCCTGTCCTGCCGCATGCACGTCTGCGGGAACGCCGCCACCTGCCGGGCCAGGTCGATCGCCTCGGTCAGGGCCTTGCCCGGGGCGCTGACCCGGTTGGCCAGACCCATCCGGTACGCCTCCTCGGCGCCGACCGGGCGGCCGGTCAGGATCATGTCCAGCGCGTGGGAGTGGCCGATCAACCTGGGCAGCCGGACTGTGCCGCCGTCGATCAACGGCACGCCCCACCGGCGGCAGAACACACCGAACACCGCACCCGGGTCCGCGACCCGCAGATCCGCCCAGACGGCCAGTTCCAGCCCACCCGCGACGGCGTACCCGTCGACGGCCGCGATCACCGGTTTGCCCAGCAGCAGCCTGGTCGGTCCCATCCCGGCGGGTCCTTCGCCGGGCGCGCCTATGTTCACGTCCCTGCGGGCGACGGCCTTCAGGTCCGCGCCCGCGCAGAACACGCCGCCTCGCCCGTGCAACACGGCGACCGACGCGTCGTCGTCCTTGTCGAACTCCTCGAAGGCCTCGGTCAGCGCGGCCGCGTGCGCGTGGTCCACGGCGTTGCGAGCCTCGGCTCGGTCGATGCTGATGATCGTGACCGGTCCGTCCCGGTCCACAACAACGCTCATGAGCCCTCCGGAAGTGCCCGCTCGAGAATCCCGGTGATGTCGGTTCCTTCCGGAAGGGTGCCGAACGCGTGGCCCCAGTCGCCACCCAGCCTGCTTGCGCAGAACGCGTCCGCGACAGCCGCGGGGGCGTGCCGGACCAGCAACGAGCCCTGCAGCGTCAACGCCATCAGTTCGACCATGCGCCGTGCCTGCCGCTGTGCCCGGTCCGGGTCCGCGGCCAGGGCCGCGAGGTCCGTGCCGAGACGCGTGACCGCCGCGTCCAGCCGGGAGTCGGCGCCGTGCGCGAGTGACAGTTCGGTCATCAGGGCTTGTGCCGTACCGGGTTCCTTGGCCAGCGCGCGCAACACGTCCAGCGCGTTGACGTTGCCGGAGCCCTCCCAGATGGAGTTCAGCGGCGCCTCCCGGTAGAGCCTCGGCATGCCGGATTCCTCGACGTATCCGTTGCCGCCGAGGCATTCCAGCGCTTCGGCGGTGAACGCCGGGGCCCGCTTGGTCACCCAGTACTTGCCGATCGCGGTCGCGATCCGCCGGAACGCCTGCTCGCCTTCATCACCGCGGATGGCCCGGTCGGCCGCGCCCGCCAGCCGCAGGCCCAGCGTGGTCGCGGCCTCCGACTCCACCGCCAGGTCGGCCAGCACGCCGCGCATCAGCGGCTGGTCGATCAGCTTCGCGCCGAACGCGCTGCGGTACCTGACGTGGTGCCCCGCCTCGACCAGCGACTTGCGGATGGTGGCCGACGAACCCGCCACGCAGTCCAGCCGGGTGCAGTTGACCATCTCGATGATCGTCTTGACCCCGCGGCCCTCGGGACCGACCAGCCACGCCACCGTGCCGTCGAACTCGGGTTCCGACGACGCGTTGGACCGGTTGCCCAGCTTGTCCTTCAACCGCGTGATCCGGAACGTGTTGCGGGTGCCGTCCGGCAGGATCCGCGGTACGAGGAAGCACGACAGGCCGCCGGGCGCCTGGGCGAGGACGAGGAAGAGGTCGCACGTCGGCGCCGAGGTGAACCACTTGTGGCCGCGCAGGGTGTAGACGCCGTCCTCGCTGGTCGGTGTCGCGACGGTGGAGTTGGTGCGCACGTCCGAGCCGCCCTGCTTCTCGGTCATGCCCATGCCGGCGAGGATGCCGCGTTTGGTGGTCGGAATCCGCAGGCCTGGGTCGTACACGCGGCTGGTCAGCAGCGGTTCGTACACCGCGGCGAGATCCGGTTGGTGGCGCAGCGCGGGGATCACCGCGTACGTCATCGACAGCGGGCACCCGTGTCCCGCCTCGGTGTGGCCCCAGACCAGGCTGCCCGCGAACCGCGCCACGTGCGCGCCGGGCCGCCCGTCGGCCCACGGGGCCGCAGCGCCGCCTTCGGCGATCGCGACGCGCATGAGGTGGTGCCAGGCGGGGTGGAAATCGACCTCGTCGACGCGGTTGCCGTAGCGGTCGACCGTGCGCAGCACCGGCTCGTTGGTGTTCGCCTGCTCAGCCCACAGTTGCGCTTCCTCGCTGCCCGCGAGTTCGCCGAAGCGGCGGATGTCCTGCTCGGCCCAGCCCGCTTCTTCCCGGCGCAGGCCCTCCAGCAACGCGGCGTCCGCGGACGCGTCGTACGGCGAGTGCGGCGGCGGCTGGTTGGCGACCTCGTGCGTGGCGTACTGCGGCACTGGCTGCTGGGTGGCGGTCATGCTCTGACTGTTACAGAATCTCCACGCTTGCACAAGAGTTGTAATATGGGGCGGTTGCCCCAGCTCATCGGCCTACGGGAGACACTGTGCAGGTGACAGCGGGTGAGCTCGACCTGAAACCGCTGAGCGCCAGGTCGGTGGTGCTCAGCGTGCTGCTCGGCATCCACCCACCGGAACTGGCCGTCCGCTACCTGGTCCGCCTGGCCGCCGAGTTCCGGATCACCGAACCGGCGCTGCGCGTGGCCCTCACCCGGATGACGGCGGCGGGCGACCTGGCCCGCACCGGCAGCACGTATCGCCTCACCGAGCGTCTGCTCACCCGCCAGCGACGCCAGGACGACGCCATCCGCACCAGCACCCGCGACTGGCACGGCGAATGGGAGATCGTCGTCGTGACCGCGCTCGGCAGACCAGCGGGTGACCGCGCGGAACTGCGCGCGTCCCTCGCACAACTGCGACTGGCCGAACTGCGCGAAGGCGTGTGGACCCGTCCGGCCAACCTCGTCCGCCCGCTGCCCACGGATCTGGGCGTGCGGAGCTTCACCGGCCGACCGGACACGGATGCGATCGAGCTCGCCACCACCCTGTGGGACCTGCCGGGCTGGGCGGCTCGCGCGCACACGTTGATGGACCAGTTCCGTGCGACGGACAGCAACGCCACGCGGTTCACGATCGCCGCCGCGATCGTCCGGCACTTGCTGGCCGACCCCGTCCTGCCCGCGCCGCTGCTGCCGCCGGACTGGCCCGCGGACGCGTTGCGCGATCTGTACGCCCGCTACCAAACCGAGTTGATGGCCCTGGCGGACACAGTCACGTCCTCGTGAGTGTTTTGGCGGGTTCTGAACCAACCGGCCAAAACACTCACGAGGATTACCCTGCGCCTTTGCCGCGGGCCAGGACGGCCGGTGTCAGGCGATGGGCCTGTCGGTCGGCGCGATCGGGGCGGGCAGCACAGCGCGGTTCATCAGGTACGCGTCCACTCCGGCCGCCGCGGAACGGCCTTCGGCGATGGCCCAGACGATCAGGGACTGACCGCGGCCCATGTCGCCCGCGACGAACACGCCATCGACGTTGGTGGCGAACGAAGCGTCACGGGCGACATTGCCCCGCGGGTCGTAGACGACCCCCAGATCGTTGAGCAGGCCATCCTGCTGCGGGCCGACGAAGCCCATCGCGAGGGTGACCAGCTGCGCCGGGATCTCCCGTTCGGTGCCGTCGACCGGCACGAACTTCCCGGCGTCCAGTTTGACGTCGACCAGCTTGAGCGACTGGACGTTGCCGCCGGCGTCTCCGATGAACTCCACTGTGGACACCGCGTAGATCCGGTCGCCGCCTTCCTCGTGCGCCGAGGACACCCGGTAGACCATCGGGTACGTCGGCCACGGGTGAGCGTCCGACCGGACCTCCGGCGGCCGCGGCATGATCTCCAGCTGTGTCACCGAAGCCGCGCCCTGGCGGTGTGCCGTGCCCACACAGTCGGCGCCGGTGTCACCGCCGCCGATCACCACGACGTGCTTGCCCTTGGCGCTGATGGGTGAGCTGGCGAGGTCGCCGCGTGCGACCCGGTTGGCGGGCGGCAGGTATTCCATCGCCTGGTGGACACCCTGGAGATCCCGGCCGGGGATCGGCAGGTCACGCCACGCCGTCGCGCCACCGGCCAGCACCACGGCGTCGTAGGACGTCCGCAGTTCGGTCGCCTTGACGTCCACGCCGACGTCCACCCCCGCGCGGAACTCGGTTCCCTCCGCGCGCATCTGGTCGAGCCTGCGGTCCAGCCGCCATTTCTCCATCTTGAACTCGGGGATCCCGTAGCGCAGCAGGCCACCGATCGCGTCGGCCCGTTCCAGCACGGTCACCGAATGCCCCACGCGGGTCAGCTGTTGCGCCGCCGCCAGGCCCGCCGGGCCGGAGCCGACGACCGCGACCTTCTTGCCCGTCAACGCCGTCGGCACCTGCGGGGTGACCCAGCCCTCGTCCCACGCGCGGTCGACGATCGAGATCTCGACCCGCTTGATGGACACGGGATCGCCGTTGATCCCGACCACGCAGGCGGTTTCACACGGCGCCGGGCACAGCGTCCCGGTGAACTCAGGGAAGTTGTTGGTCGCGTGCAGCCGTTCGGCCGCGGCCAGCCAGTCCGACTTCCAGACCAGGTTGTTCCACTCCGGGATCAGGTTGCCCAGCGGACAACCCTGGTGGCAGAACGGGATCCCGCAGTCCATGCAGCGCCCGGCCTGACGCTGGGTGCGCTCGGTTGCGAAGTCCTCGTAGACCTCGCGCCAGTCCTGCAACCGCAGGAACACCGGCCGGGTGGCCGGGTTCTCCCGGGGTGTGGTGATGAAACCCTTCGGGTCAGCCATGCGCGGCCTCCATGATCGCCTCGTTCACGTCACGGCCGTCCCGTTCGGCACGGGCCCGCGCGGCCAGCACGCGCTTGTAGTCCTTCGGCATCACCTTCGTGAAGCGTTCAGGGGACCAATCCACCAACAGGTCGTGCGCGACGGCGGAATCCGTCTCCGCCAGGTGTTTCTCGACGGTTTCCCGCAGGAACTCGCGGTCCGCGTCGTCCAGCGGGTCGAGGTCGACCATCTCGTGGTTCACCCGCTGCCTGGCGATGTCGAGCACGTACGCGACGCCGCCGGACATGCCTGCCGCGAAGTTGCGGCCGGTCTGCCCGAGCACGACCACACGGCCACCGGTCATGTACTCGCAGCCGTGGTCGCCGATGCCTTCCACGACAGCCAAAGCACCGGAGTTGCGCACGCAGAACCGCTCGCCGACCTTGCCGCGGATGAAGATCTCACCGCTCGTGGCGCCGTAGCAGATCACGTTGCCCGCGATGATGTTCTCCTCGGCCACGAACGGCGCCGACGGGTCGGGCCGGACCGTGACCCGCCCGCCGGACAGGCCCTTGGCGACGTAGTCGTTCGCGTCGCCGACCAGCCGCAGCGTGACCCCGTTGGGGATGAACGCGCCGAACGACTGCCCGGCCGTGCCGGTGAACGTGATGTCGATGGTGTTGTCAGGAAGCCCGGCACCACCCCAGATCCTGGTCACCTCCGAGCCGAGCATCGTGCCCACGGTCCGGTTCACGTTGCGCACCGGCAGTTCCAGGCGCACCCGGTCGCCCGAGGACAACGCACCCTCGGCCAACTGGATCAACGTGTTGTCCAGGGCCTTCTCCAGGCCGTGGTCCTGCGTGACGACCTGGTGGCGGGACGCGCGCGGCGGCAGGTCCGGCACGTGGAAGATCGGCGTCAGGTCGAGGCCCGCCGCCTTCCAGTGGTCGACCGCCTTGCGGGTGTCCAGCAGCTCGGCGTGCCCGACCGCCTCTTCCAGGGACCGGAAACCCAGCTGTGCCAGATATTCACGGACCTCCTGGGCGACGAACTCGAAGAAGTTCACCACGTACTCGGCCTTGCCGCTGAACTTCTCCCGCAGCACCGGGTTCTGCGTGGCCACACCGACCGGGCACGTGTCCAGGTGGCAGACGCGCATCATGATGCAACCGGACACCACCAGGGGAGCCGTGGCGAACCCGAACTCCTCCGCGCCCAGCAAAGCCGCGATGATCACGTCGCGGCCGGTCTTGAGCTGGCCGTCGGTCTGCACCACGATCCGGTCGCGCAACCGGTTGGCCAGCAACGTCTGCTGGGTCTCGGCCAGGCCGAGCTCCCACGGGCCACCGGCGTGCTTGATCGACGACAGGGGAGACGCGCCCGTGCCGCCGTCGTGCCCGGAGATCAGCACGACGTCCGCGTGCGCCTTGGACACACCCGCCGCGACCGTGCCGACCCCGACCTCGGACACCAGTTTGACGTGGATCCGCGCCTTCGGGTTGGCGTTCTTCAGATCGTGGATCAGCTGCGCCAGGTCCTCGATCGAGTAGATGTCGTGGTGCGGCGGCGGCGAGATCAGCCCGACACCCGGCGTGGAGTGCCGGGTCCGCGCGATCCACGGGTACACCTTCGCACCGGGCAGCTGCCCGCCTTCGCCGGGCTTCGCGCCCTGCGCCATCTTGATCTGGATGTCGTCGGCGTTGACCAGGTACTCGCTGGTGACGCCGAACCGTCCACTCGCGACCTGCTTGATCGCCGAGCGGCGCAGGTCGCCGTTGGCGTCGCGGGTGAACCGGTCCGGGTCCTCGCCGCCCTCCCCGGTGTTCGACTTGCCGCCGATCCGGTTCATCGCGATCGCCAGTACCTCGTGCATCTCACTGGAGATCGAGCCGTACGAGATCGCGCCGGTGGCGAACCGCTTGACGATGTCGGAGACCGGTTCCACCTCCTCGATCGGCACCGGCTCCCGGTCGGAGGAGAACTCGAACAGGCCACGCAACGTCATCAGTCGCGCGGACTGCTCGTCGACGCCGCGCGTGTACTCCTTGAAGATCTCGTAACGGCCGCTGCGCGTGGAGTGCTGGAGCTTGAACACCGTCTGCGGGTTGAACAGGTGCGCCTCGCCTTCGCGGCGCCACTGGTAGTCACCGCCGGTCTCCAGTTCGCGGTGGCTCGGGCGGACGCCGTCCGGCGGGAACGCCTTGCGGTGCCGCTGCGCCACCTCCTCGGCCAGCACGTCGAAGCCGACGCCACCGAGCCGTGAGGTCGTACCCGTGAAGCAGCTGTCGATCACCTCGGCGCCGAGACCGATCGCCTCGAAGATCTGCGCACCGGTGTAGGACGCCACAGTGGACACGCCCATCTTGGACATGGTCTTGCGGACACCCTTGCCCAGCGCCTTGATCAGGTTGCGGGTGGCCTGCTCGGCCGTCTCCGGCAGCGCCATCTCCTCGACACTGGCCATCGCGAGGTACGGGTTCACCGCTGCGGCGCCGTACCCGACGAGCAGCGCGATGTGGTGCACCTCGCGGGCGTCACCGGCCTCCACGAGCAGCCCGACCTGGGTCCGGGTCTTCTCGCGGATCAGGTGGTGGTGCACGGCACCGGTCAGCAGCAGCGACGGGATCGGCGCGTGCGCCTCGTCCACGCCCCTGTCCGACAGCACGATGAGCCTGGCACCCTCCGCGATCGCGTCGGAGACCTCGGAGCGGATCTCGTCGAGGCGCCGTTTCAGCGCTTCGCCGCCACCGTTCACTTCGTACAGACCGCGCACGGTGAACGTCTGGAAGCCGGGCAGATCGCCGTCGTCGTTGATGTGCACGATCTTGGCCAGCTCGTCGTTGTCCAGCACGGGGAAGGTCAGCGAGATCCGGCGGCACGCGCTGGCAGGCGTCGACAGCAGGTTCGGCTCGGCACCGACAGACGTGTGCAGCGAGGTGACCAGTTCCTCCCTGATGGCGTCCAACGGCGGGTTGGTCACCTGTGCGAACAGCTGCGTGAAGTAGTCGAACAGCTGCCGTGGCCGCTCCGACAGCGGCGCGAGCGGCGAGTCGTTGCCCATCGACCCGATCGGCTCGGCACCGTTGGCGGCCATCGGGCGCAGCAGGATGTTGAGTTCCTCCTCGGTGTAGCCGAAGGCCTGCTGGCGGCGCACCAGCGAGGCGTGCGTCGGCACCTCACGTTCGCGCCGCGGCAGTTCCGCCAACTGGATCACACCGGCATGCAGCCATTCGTCGTACGGGTGCGCCGCGGCGAGCTCACCCTTGATCTCGTCGTCGTCGATGATCCGGCCCGCCACGGTGTCCACGAGGAACATCCGGCCAGGCTCCAGCCTGCCCTTGCGGATCACGCTCGCCGGGTCGATCTCCAGCACGCCTGCCTCACTGCCGAGCACGACCAGACCGTCCTCGGTGACCCAGTACCGGGCCGGACGCAGACCATTGCGGTCGAGCACGGCACCGATCAGCGAGCCGTCGGTGAACGAGACCAGCGCCGGTCCGTCCCACGGCTCCATCAGGTTCGAGTGGTACTGGTAGAAGGCGCGCCGCGCCGGATCCATCTCCTCGTGGTTCTCCCACGCCTCCGGGATCATCATCAGCACCGCGTGCGGCAGGCTGCGGCCACCGAGGTGCAGCAGCTCCAGCACCTCGTCGAAGCTCGCCGAATCGCTGGCGCCCCGCGTGATCACCGGCAGGACGCGCTCGATGTCGCCGGGGATCAGATCGCTGGACAGCATCGACTCGCGGGCGTCCATCCAGTTGCGGTTGCCGCGCAGCGTGTTGATCTCACCGTTGTGTGCCACGTACCGGTACGGGTGCGCCAGCGGCCACGACGGAAACGTGTTGGTGGAGAACCGGGAGTGCACCAGGCCGATCGAGCTCGTCACGCGCTCGTCGGTCAGGTCGGGGAAGAACCGCTCGACCTGGGGTTCGGTCAGCATGCCCTTGTAGACGATGGTGCGCGCGGACAGGCTCGGGAAGTACACGTCGACCGCGTGCTCGGCTCGTTTGCGCACGACGAAAGCCAGGCGCTCCAACGCCAGGCCTGTGACGCCGTCCGCGGCCAGGAACAGCTGGCCGAAGTACGGCATGGTGGTCGCGGCCGTCGGGCCGACGTGCTCGGTGTCGACGGGCAGCTCGCGCCAGCCGAGCACCCGCATGCCCTCCTCGGCGGCGATCGCTTCGACCGCGCCGACGACGTCGGCTCTGGTCGGCGCGTCGACCGGCAGGAAGGCCGTGCCGACAACGTATTCGCCCGCGGGCGGCAGGTCGAAGTCGACGACGGCGGCGAAGAACTCGTGGGGCACCTGGATCAGCAGCCCGGCGCCGTCGCCGGTCTCGGGTTCGGCGCCGCGGGCACCTCGATGCTCCAGATTCCGCAGTGCGATCAGGGCTTTGGCCACGATGTCGTGGTTCTTGCGGCCGGCGAGATCCGCGACGAACGAGACGCCACAGGCGTCGTGCTCGAACTGTTCGTCGTACAGGCCCTCGGTCTTGTGGCGGGTCACAGCAGCGGCCCTCCCAGGGGAACTATGGGGGCTGGTGCCGCACGTCGTTGTGCGAAGAAGGGTCGCCTGATTCCCGGATGGCGGGACGACAGGCTGCGCAGGACAGAGTGCCCGGGGTCTTCCGGGGTTCTCGTGACAGTAATGTGAACACACGGTTATGCCTGATGTCACGTGGGAAATCCCACGCGGCAGTTGACAGTTACCGTGTGTCGGTGCTCAACTGGGGCATTCCACGATGTGGACAGCTCTGCCCTGCGGTGTCCGATTCACTGATCCGCCTTTCCCAAACGTGGCCTGCGCGACACCGATGCTCTAGCATCTGAATCCATTCCCACGCTCAACGGGAATGCTGCTCGATGCATGATTGAAACGTTTCAAACCCCTGTGGCTTCACCGGAGAAGGGTGCAGCGATGGACATGAACCGCCGTGTGTTCCTGCGGAGTTCGGCCGTGGGCGCGGGGGCGTTCGCGCTGCCGCGCGGGGCCGGGCAGGCTGATCAGGTGAGCGAATTCGGTCAACGGTCGGCCGTGTCGGTCGAACGGACCACTGTGGAGTACGCCGAGACGTTGCTGGGGACCGATGTGGCCACCCCACGGCTGTCGTGGGTACTCGCTTCGGATCTGCCCGGTGCCCGCCAAACGGCCTATCAGGTCCGGGTGCGTGGAATCTGGGATTCCGGCAAGGTTTCCTCGGACAAGTCGGTCGGTGTCCCCTACGGCGGACCGCCGTTGCGGCCGCGGACCCGTTACGAATGGCAAGTTCGCGTATGGGACGCCGACGACCGGGTATCGGACTGGTCACCGGTGCGGTGGTGGGAGACGGGACTGCTCGGCTCGTCGTGGGTCGCGCGCTGGATCGGTGCGGCCGCACCGGAAGCGCCGCCCGCCTTGGACGGCGCGGCCTGGATCTGGTCGGCGACAGCCCCCACCGAGCCCCGCTGGTTCCGGACGTCCTTCGACATCACGGGAACCATCACCCGCGCGAGGATCGTCGCGACAGCCGACGACGACTTCACCCTCTACGTCGGCGGAACCCAGGCACTGCACGCTGCCCAGGCCACCGACAGCTGGAAGACGGCCTTGACCGCGGACGTGACCACGCTCGTGCGCGGCGGACGCAACGTCATCGCGGCTGTGGCGACGAACCGTGGCACGCCGGGTTCGACGAATCCGGCCGGGTTGCTGGTGCGGATGGTCATCGACACCACAGCCGGTCACCAGACCGTGATCACGGGACCGGGCTGGAAGGTCGCTGAGACGGAGCAAAGCGGGTGGCAGCAGCCGGGATTCGATGACAGCGGGTGGTCGGCGGCGACGGTCCTCGCGTCCTACGGCCAAGGCGTCTGGGGGACAGACGTTTCCGTCGCCGCCCCGGAGGCGCCGGCGCCCCTGCTGCGCAAGGAGTTCACGCTGAGCAAGCGTGTGGTGAAGGCGCGGCTGTACGTCAGCGGCATGGCCTACTACGAGGCGACCGTCAACGGCTCGCGCGTCGGTGCCCAAGTGCTCGACCCGGGGTTCACCGACTACGACGAGACCGTGCTCTACGCGACACACGACGTGACGCATCTGCTCAAGCAAGGCGGCAACGCGGTGGAAGTCCTGCTCGGCCGCGGGTTCTACGGCATGGTCACGCCGAACGTGTGGAACTGGCACAGGGCGAGCTGGCACGGCGAGCCGAGACTGCTGGCACAGCTGGAGATCGAGCACCCCGGCGGCGCCAGGACGACCATCGCGTCCGGCCCCGACTGGAAACTCGCCGAGAGCCGCACGATCACCAACTCGCAGTACGCGGGGGAGACCTACGACGCTGGCAAGGCCATCGTGTGGCGTCAGGCCACGGTCATGGATGCTCCACACGGGACAGTCCGGGCCCAGCAGCACGAACCGATCGGCGTCGTCGAAACCGTCATCCCCACCGTGCGCGAGCTCCGGCCGGGCGTCCACATCGCCGACATGGGCCGCACGATGTCCGGCTGGACCGAGCTCACCGTGCGCGCTCCGGCGGGGACCCTGGTCCGCCTGCAGCACGGCGAACGGCTCAAGGCCGACGGCTCGGTGCAATGGGAGAACGGCCACGTGCCGGGGCGGCACCAGACCGACGAGTACATCTGCGCGGGCACAGGCGTGGAAACCTGGGAACCGAAGTTCTCCTACAAGGGGTTCCGCTACGTCCAGGTGACCGGTGCGCGCCCGGAAGCACTGCGCGGCAAGGTGGTGCAGTCGACAGTCCCCGACACCGGGACGTTCCGGTGCTCCGAGCCGTTCTTCGAACAACTCGACCGCGCGATGCGGCGCACGTTGCGCAACAACCTGCACGGCATCCCCACCGACACGCCGATGTACGAGAAGAACGGCTGGACCGGGGACGCCCAACTCGGCGCACCCGTGATGACGTACGCGTTCGGGATGGCCCGGTTCCTGACAAAGTGGATCAACGACCTCGGCGACAGCCAGAACGACGCGGGGCAGTTGCCGGTGATCGTGCCGAGCGGGGGATGGGGCTACGCGGAACTCGCGCCGTCGCCGGAGTGGACGACGGTGTACCCGTTCGTGGTCAGGGAGATGTACCGGATCTACGGCGACACCGCCGTCGCGGCCACGCACTGGCCCACCCTGACCCGGTACCTGGACTGGGAGATCGGCCGCCTGCGGGACAACCTCGCGATCACCGCGCTCGGCGACTACCTCCCACCGGGATACGGCGGCAACCCGCCCGAGGACACGAGGCTGACCGCGACGGCGTACCTGTACCGCGCGCTGATCGGGACGGCGGAACTCGGCGAGCTGTTGGGGCACAGCGACACCGCTGCCAGGTATCGCTCGGTCGCCGAGACGTGCCGTACCGCGTTCAACGCGACTTTCCTCGCGGACGGCCGTTATCGCACCGCGAAGGACCCGGACTACCGGCAGACGTCCAACGCCATCCCGCTGATGTTCGGCATGGTGCCGCCGGGCTCGGTCAGCCAGGTGGTCGCCACCCTCGTCGCCGACATCAAGGCACGGGGCAACCATTTGAACACCGGGGCGCTCGGTACGAGCGTCTTGTTGCGCGCGCTGAGCGAGTACGGCCATCCCGATGTCGCACACGCCGTGGCGACGCAACGGAGCTATCCGAGTTGGGGATACTGGTTCGACAACGGCGCCGACACGATGTGGGAGATGTGGCACCTCGACTCGCGGTCACGTGACCACTACTTCCAAGGGACAGTCGTGCAGTGGTTGTACGAGAACGTCGCCGGGCTGCGTCCCGGTGATGACGGTTATCGTCGGTTCACTGTCAAACCGGACGCGCGTGTCGGCGTGAACTGGGCGCAGACCTCGGTCCGGACCGTGCGGGGGCTGGCCTCGGTGGCGTGGACACGCGTGGGCTCTTCGGTGCGGTTGACCGTCGGTGTGCCAGTTGGCTCCACGGCGGATGTTTTTGTCCCGGGAATGGCACGTCGACGGCCGCCGGGGGTGGAGTTGCTGCGCGAAGAGGCGGGGCACCAGGTCTTCCGGGTCCCGTCCGGCCGCTGGACGTTCACCGGTGACGTGGATCACCCTTAGAAGTCCCCTAAATCGGGCGGCACGGAATGGTTCCGGGGTCGGCACGCGTTGTAATAGTCGTCGAGAGTTGTCGCTGAGGATTTTGGTCGCGTGCTTGGAGGCTTGTGGTGCTGGAGCCGGAGAACCTGTACGAGGTCGACTCGGACGTGCCGGACCTGACCGGTGCGGTGATGCTGCACCACTTCGACGGCTTCATGGACGCGGGATCGGCGGGTGCGGCGCTCGTGGAGCAGCTGCTGGCGGCGTACGAGAACAGGGTGATCGCCCGGTTCGACGTCGACGGCCTGCTCGACTACCGCGCCAGGCGGCCCCCGATGACGTTCGTGCAGGACCACTGGGAGGACTACCAGCGGCCGGAGCTGGTCGTGCGGCTGCTGCACGACCAGGTCGGCACCCCGTTCCTGCTGCTGACCGGGCCGGAACCGGACTTCCGCTGGGAGGCGTTCGTCGAGGCGGTTCGCCAGCTCGTCGACCGGTGGGGCGTGCGGCTGACGATCGGGGTGCACGGGATCCCGATGGGTGTCCCGCACACCCGCCCGCTCGGCCTGACCGCGCACGCCTCCCGCCCCGAGCTGGTGTCGGACTACCGCCCGATGTTCAGCAGGGTGCAGGTCCCCGGCAACGTCTCGGGCCTGCTGGAGCTGCGGCTGGGCGAATCCGGCCACGACGCGATCGGGTTCGCCGCGCACGTCCCGCACTACCTGGTGCAGTCGACGTACCCGGCGGCGGCGCTGGTGCTGCTCGAAGCGGTGAACCAGGCGACCGGCCTCGTCCTGCCGCCCGGCGGGCTGACGGAGAGCTCACGCCGGGCGGACGCGGAGATCGCCCGCCAGGTCGCCGAGTCCGACCAGGTCGCCGAGGTCGTCGCGGCGTTGGAGCAGCAGTACGACGCGTTCACCTCCGCCAAGGAGGAGGACAACCTGCTGCTCGACCCCGACAACATCCCGAGCGCCGACGAACTCGGCGCCGAGCTGGAGCGCTTCCTGGCCGAGCAACAAGGCAAATCCGACTAACCACACGCCCCGCCCCCGCGTGCAACCAATGTGGCATTGGTTGCTCGGGGTGCAACGAATGTGGCTTTGGTTGCTCGGGGTGCAACGAATGTGGCATTGGTTGCTCGGGGTGCAACCAATGTGGCATTGGTTGCACGCTCCGTCAGGCTCGCATCACGGTGGCGATGGGGATCCTGGCCGCGCGGATCGCCGGGATCAGCCCGCCGAGCAGCCCGGCGACCAGGCCCGCGATCACCCCGGCGACCCCCGCTTGCCACGGGAACACGATGTCCTGCACGGAGGGGAACCGGCCGCTGAACATCGACGCCCCGACCTTGATCCCGGCCGCGCCCACACCGATCGCGGCCGCGGCTGTCATCAAGCCGGTCAGCAGCGTCTCGGCGAGCACGATCCCGGCCAGCAGGATCCGCGGCGTGCCCACCGCTCGTCTCAGCGCGAACTCCTCGACGCGTTCACCGACCGTGGCCAGGCCGACGTTGAGGATGCCGGCCGTGCCGATCAGCAGCACCAGTGCCGCCATGCCAAGGAAGATCATGCGCATCAACGACAGCTGGTCCTGAATGCGCTCCTTGGACTTGACTGTGGTGACGTAGATCTGGTCGGCCTTCACGCCCACACCGACCAGGCGCGACCGCAGCGTCTGCTCCAGGTCGCCCGCGGTCGGCGACATCAGGATCTGCAGCTGGATGTTCTGGCTGTTCAACGCGTTCGGCTGCAACCAGTTCAGCAGCTCGTCGAACCGGACGTACGCGACCGGGCCGTAGCTCTCGCCGTCGTTGACCACGCCGGTGATCTGCGGGGTCGAGTCGGCTTTCGCGCCGTCGACGTGCATCTGGGCGGGCACCCGGTAGCGCTCGAAGCCCTTGGCCGCTTCCTTGTTCAGCACGATCCTCGGCGCCAGCGAGGGTGCCGTGCCGAAGTCGAGCCACTGGCCGGACTCCACCCGGAACGCCCGGAACTGCCGGATGTCGCCGGTCAACGCGACCAGCCTGAGCTCGATCGCCTTGCCCGGCGGCGCCGACGTCTGGCTCCTGTCCGTGCAGTTGCCGCGGTTGTCGCAGGTGTAGAAGCCTCTGCCGCCGCCGCGTGACTGGTCGAACGGCGAACCGCCTGGGTTCACCGGCGCCACGTTCGGCTCGCCGATGACAGCGCGGTTCTCCAGCATCGCCACCGCGTCCGGCCGTCCGCCGATCGTGTCGACCACGACCGGATTGGCTCTCTCGTTGGGCGGCAGGTAGATCTGCAGCGTGCCGTCCTTGGCCATGTTCAGCTCGGAGTCGGCGAGCAGCTGTTTCTGCGCGAACTCGGAACCGGTCTGCACCACGACGACCGCGAGCACACCGAGGAACAGGCTCAGCATGGACAGCAGCGTGCGCAGCTTGCGGGCCCGGATGCCCTGACCGCCGATGATGAGCGCGGACCGCAACCGGCCGGACATCCCGATCACACGACCACCTGTTCTTGCGCGAGAGCGAGTTTGCCGTCGGTCAGCCGCAGCACACGGCCCATCTTGTTGGCGTGCGCGTGGTCGTGCGTGACCAGGATCAGCCCGCAGCCGCGCTGGGTGGCCGAGTGCAACGCCTCGATCACGAGGTTGCCCGTTTCGGTGTCCAGTGCGCCGGTCGGTTCGTCGGCCAGCAGGATCTTCGGTTCACGGACCAGCGCGCGGGCGATGGCCACCCGCTGCTGCTCACCGCCGGACAGCCGGGGCGGCTTGTTCTTGGCCAGGTGCGCGATGCCCACCTGCTCCAGCGCCTCCATCACGCGGGCGCGGCGCTTGCGCCGTGCCGTCCAACCCTGGCCGTTGACCAGCGCCATCGCCACGTTCTGCGCCGCGGTCAGGCTCTTGAGCAGGAAGAACCGCTGGAACACGAAGCCGAACCGGGCACTGCGCAACGCCGCCGCCCTGCGTTCGGCCACCCGGGAGATGTCGGTTCCCTCGAGCAGGTACTGGCCGCCGTCCGGCCGGTCGAACAGGCCGATCAGGCTCAGCAGCGTCGACTTGCCCGAGCCGGACCGGCCGAGGATGGCCACGCTCTCACCACTGTGGACGGCCAGGTCCACGCCGTCGAGGATGGTCCGGGGCTGCTGCTGCCCCTTGAGCGTCTTGGTGATCCCGCTCAACTGGATCAGCGCCGGTGCCGCGGGCTGGGAATGTGGCTGGGGCGGGATCGGCTGGGTCATGTCCAGTGTCACTTGCCCGGACCTCCGGGCGTGTTCGCGTCCGGTGCCGCCGGGATGTTCGGGCCGGGCACGGCCACCGTCTCGTCGCCGACGAGCCCGGACTTGATCTGCACGACCTTGCCGTCGGTCAGGCCGAGCACGACGTCCTTGGTCACCCGCTGGCCGTTCGCGCCGAGCACGTCCACCTTGCCCTTGCCCTGACCACCGGCGACCGCCTCGACCGGCAGCACCATCACGCCGACGGCCTTCTCGGTGATCACTTCCATGGTCGCCTCGGCGCCGTTGATCAGCTTCAGGTCCGACGGTGCCGTGCACACGAGCCGCATCCCGGTCGCCTCGGACGGGTTCGGCTTGTTCTCCTCCGGCTTGCCGCTGTTGCCGGGCGGGGGAGCGGCGTTGGTGGCCGGGCCGCCGCTCGGTGGTGGCGTCGCGGGGTTCTCGGCGGGCGGCGGCGGGTCCGGGATCGTGCCTGCGGGCAGTGCGGCGATGGTGCCGAGCACCGCGCACGGGAACGGGCCGGGACCGTTCTTGATCTGCGCCTGCACCGAGGCCAACGCGTCGGAGAGCTGGTACGCCTGCTCGCCCTTGATCTCGGCGACGAGTCCGTAACCGACGTGCTTGGCCGACACGATCGGCTGACCCGCGGTCACGGTGGCCTTGTCGTCGGCCAGCCGTCCGCTGAACATCGCGCCTGCCGGGACGTCCACGGCACTCGGCCTGCCGTTGGCGAAGACGTTGGCGACCTTGGTCGGCTTGGTCGGCGTCTTGTCCGGCGCCTTCACGTCCAGATACCTGACCTGGCCAGCGACCGGGGACACCAGCCCGAAGACCGGGTTGATCACGACCTTGCCGCTCAGGCTGACCTTGCTGGTCAGGTCCTGGCGGGACGGCTTCGCCGTGGTCATCTGCGTACCGCGCGGTGCTAACTCGGGGTTGGGCTTCTCCGAGGCGGGCGTACTGCACCCGGCCACTACGAAGAGCGCCACGACGAGCGCGGAGAGTGTGCGCACCAGTTGACCCCCAAGGTCTGTTTCATGGTGATTCGTTCACAATGACGCCCACGGGCCGCAGAAGGTTGCGTCGAGCGTCACGGCCCGACACCGTGTTCGATCTTGCACTGTTCCCCAGGCTGAGTCAGGCTAGCGGGGAGGACTGGCGCGCTGGAGGAGGGGGACACTGAGCGATCAGAGCGTCACTGCGGGAGACGACCTCAACACCCAGGTAGACCGACTGCCCACCACCATCGCGCCGTCCGAGCACGCGGAGTACCGCGCCCTCGCGCGCAGGTGGCTGGACTCGGCCGGTCGGGGTTCCGCAGTGGCACACAGGATCACGGTGGCACGGGGCTATCTCAAGCTGCTCGCCGCCGGAGTATGGGGTGTCGACGCCGGGTGGCGCGGCGAGGTGCGCGACCTGGTGCACGCGCTGCGACCGAGCGAGGAGGATCAGGCGGGCACGCCCGGCGAACAGCTGGACGAGCTCTACGCGCTGATCGCGATCGGCCTGGCGTTGTTGTTGCAGGAAGCCAATCTGCACGGGAGCGCGGGCGCGGACCTGACGGCCAAGTCCGCATGGGACGCCACGCAGGAATGGGCCGCGTTCGCCGACGAGTCGGTGGTCGACCGGTTCCTGGTGCACTCGACCCAGCTGCACGCGCGTGTGGCCACCGAGTCGCAGGTGCAGGGCGTTGTCGAGTTGGCGATGGCCGCGGCGGACGACCCGAACGCGGAACTGGTCGCGGCGCTGGAGGCCGAAGGCCTGCACGCCGAGTTGATGGACGCGGTGTGGGTGGTCGAAGGCGATTTCCGAACACCGCTGCGTGCCGCCGCACGCGCTGCCACGATCATCGGCAGCCCGTGCGTCGTGCTTGCCCGTAACACCAAGAAGTCCACGGTGTTGCTGTGGCGGGACTCGGTGCTGGCGATGGCGGACTCGGCGGTGCCGAGGTGGCGGGTCTACCGGATCGTCCCGCCGACCACGCCGCAGTCGAAGTTTGGCGGCGGTGAGGGATTGCCCTCCACCAGGGACATCTTCCCGCTCGCACCGGCGCCCGAGCAGGTCCGCGCGCTCGCCGACCAGGCGGGAGTGCAGTTGCCGATGCTGCTGGCGGCCCTGCGCTGAGTGTCGTGATCAGCCCGGCTACGATGCGTGGCCAGGGCTGATCACGATCGGGTGGGGGTAAGCCGTGAGAGTGGTGGCAGGCAGATACGCCATTCTGGACGAGCTCGGCCGCGGTGGCATGGGCGTCGTGTGGCGCGCCGACGACCAGGTGATCGGGCGTCAGGTGGCGTTGAAGGAACTGCCGCCCCCGCAGGGACTCTCCGGCGACGGCAAGTCGGTCTACCTGGAACGCGTGCTCCGCGAGGCGCGGACAGCCGGGCGCCTCAACGACCCCGCGGTGGTCACGGTGTTCGACGTGGTGAGCGAGAACGGCACCACGTTCATCGTGATGGAGCTGGTCGAGGCCCCGACGCTGGCGGACATCATCGCCGCCGAGGGACCGATGGACCCGCGGCGCGTGGCGTCGATCGGCCTGCAGGTGCTCGGCGCGCTCGAGACGGCCCACGCCGCCGGGATCGTCCACCGCGACGTGAAGCCGAGCAACATCATGGTCTCGGCCGGTGACAGGGCGAAACTGGCCGACTTCGGCATCGCCAGGGCGATGGACGACCCGAACCTGACCATGACCGGCGGGATCATGGGCTCGCCGGGGTACATGGCGCCGGAGCTGTTCTCCGGTTCGCAGCCCGCGCCGCCGTCGGACCTGTGGGCCCTGGGCGCGACCCTGTTCCACGCGGTGGAGGGGCGCTCGCCGTTCAGCCGTGAGACGACAGCGGCCACCATGCACGCGATCATGTACGACGACCCCCGGCTGAGCAGAGTCCAGGGCCCGTTGGCACAGCTGATCATGGGCCTGCTCGCCCAACCGGCCGAGACCCGCCTGACCGCCGCGGCGGCCAGGGAGCTGTTGGGCCGCCCGATTTCCGACCAGACCCAGGTCGTCGACAACTCGACCCAGGTCGTCGACGCCCCCACGGTCCAGGTCCACGCGGTCCCTCGGGACACCCGTCCGCGCGAGCCGTGGCAGGAGCAGTACCCGCCGGAAGCGCCGCTGGCGGCGCCCGCCCCGGCCTGGACGGCGGACGACCAGTGGGACACCGGGCAGTCGAAGAAGAACGCCAACCGCACCAGGGTCATGATGTGGACGGGCGCGGCGGTCGTGGTGGCAGGCGCGTTGGTCGCGGTGTTCCTGATCTCTCCGGGGTCCAAAGAGGACCCCGCGGTCGCCGGCAAGGCCAACGTGGCCAACGTCGACGACGGCATCCAGAACGGCAGCACGATCCCGATGGCGCCGACCCTGGCGCCGTCGACCGTGTCGTCCACGCCGTCGGTACCGCCGCCGAGCACGGTCACGGTGACCAAACCCGCCGGAACGCCGTCCAAGCAGCCCAAGCCGCCGCCGGGCCAGCAGCCGGTGGGCGAGTTGCCCCCGCCTCCGCCGGACAAGCCGCAACGCACCGGAATCCAGATCACCAGGTACAACCACCCGGCCGGGCCGCACTTCACCGCCACCCCCGGTGTGCCCGCTCCCGCGGGCTTCAACCGCGAGTTCCCGATGGGCTGGCTGGTCAAGGACTCCGAGCCGGGCACGAAGCGGCTGTACGCGTGCCAGCTCAAGGGATCCGAGGACCGGATGACCTCGGTGGACCCGGGGTGCGAGGGGCACAACCAGGTCGGCGCGCTCGGGTTCATCTTCACGAGCAAACCGGCAGGCGTGAACAGCCGGGAGTACTTCCGCTGCACCTATTCGGGCGGTCACTACGACTCGACCGACCCGAAGTGCGAGGGCTACAAGACCGAGTTCCGCTTCGGGTGGATCATCGTGTGACCAGGGCGTCGACCTCGGCCCGGCTGGGCGCGGTGGCGGGCCCGAACCGGGTCACGGCGATGGCGGCGGCCGCGTTGGCCCGGCGCGCGGCGGTGACCAAGTCGTTGCCCCGCAGCAGTTCCGCCGCGAACACCCCGCAGTGCGCGTCCCCGGCGCCGTTGGTGTCCACGGCCGTCACGGGGATTCCGGGAACGTGCACACTCGTCCCGTCGCGCCACACGACCCGGCAGCCCTCGGCGCCCTCCCGCAGCACCCGCACCGCGACGTCCACACCGGACAGTGCTTTCGACTCGGACGCGTTGCTGCTCAGTATGTCCACATAGGGCAGAACCCCGTCCCAGGTCTCGGCGGCGATGTCCCCGACCAGCGGACCGGGATCGAGCAGTACCGTCCCCTGCACTGCGGGAAGCCACTCCGACAGAGCGTCGGCGTTGTGCCGGTCGGTCAAGCTGTACCCGGTCACGTAGACGACGTCATCCGGCCCCGCGTCCACGACCCGGAATCGCCCGACGGCGTCCGGGCTCGTCACGAATGTCCGCTCGCCATCGCTATCCACCAGGGCGATCGCCACCCCGGAATCCGGTTCGTCGACGGGGTGGGCGACCCGAATCCCTTCGCGGGCCAGGGCGTCGCGGATCACGTCGCCGTAGGGCCCATGTCCGTGGCTGCCCGCGTACACGACCTCCGCACCGGCCCGCCGGGCCGCCGCCATGACGTTGAACCCGCCACCGGCGGTCTGCTGGAAGTGCGTGGCGATCACGTCCCCGCCCCGCGGCGGCAACTGGTCGATCCGCAGCACGAGGTCGACGACGACCTGTCCGGTGTGGATCAACCGGCCGGTCATCGCAGGGTCAGCAGACCGTCGACGAGAGGGTCGAGATCGAGGCCGTTCACCTCGCGGACCTTGCCGACGAGGTCGGCAGGCAGCCCGGCGACGCCGTGCTGCGCACCGAGGATCGCGCCCAGGATCGCCGCGATGGTGTCGGTGTCCCCGCCGATCTGCGCGGCGAGGAGCAAGGAGTCGAGTGGGTCGTCCGCGGACACCTCGGCCAACGCGATCGCCGCGACCACGGACTCCTGCGCGGCCACGGACGTGCCGACCACCTCGGCGACCGCGTCGGCCAGCGCACCACGGCTCATGCCACGCACCCACTCACGCGCCCAGCGTATCCGCGGCGCGACTTCGCCACCCGGCACCCAGTTGCTCCGCCGCGCGCCGCTGTGCGCGGCGTGTTCCGCCTCGTCCAGCGCCGTGCTCAGGTCCGCGCCGTCGATGGAGGCGGAGACCGCGGCCGCGATGGCGGAGGCGGCCGCGATCCCCAGACTGGTGTTGTGGGTGACCACGCTGGCCGAGATGACCGCATCGAGCAGGCGGTCGCCCACAGGGTTGGCGATGGCGACGGGCGTCACCCGCATCGCCGCGCCGTTGGTCGTTCCGGTGACGCCGGCCTGCTGGGGGGTCAGGCCGGCGTCGAGGTGCTCGAGCGCGCGCTTCGTCGACGGGCCGAGCAGGTCGCGGGAGCCGCGGGAGGTCATGTCGGCTTCCCATGCCCGCAACGCGTCAGCGAACGTGTACGGGTCGATCCTGCCGTTGCCGTCGATCAGCAGCTTCGCAACGAGCACGGCCTGTTCGGTGTCATCCGTGACCGACCCGGCGGGCATCCCGGGTGCGATCGGCTGGTCGGGGGACGCGTCGACCAGCGTGGTGATCGAGCCGTAACGGTCCTTGATCCGGGTACGGGACATCGACTGCGTCGGCATCCCGAGGGCGTCACCCAGTGCAAGGCCGTAGAACGCACCCAGCGCCCTGGCTCGCACCTGTTCAGGCATGTTCAATATGTACCGCAGCGGGGGACGCCCGGCAACCTTGTGCAACCAATGTGGCCTTCGTTGCGTTTCGAGCAACGAAGGCCACATTGGTTGCACGAAGCTAGAGGCGCGTCGGCGCCTTGATGCCGAGCAGGTCCAGGCCCAGCGTGAGCACCTTCGACGTCAACGCGCACAGCGCCAGCCGGGAAGCCCGGATCTCCGGCTCGGCCTTCAACACCGGGCACTTCTCGAAGAACGACGTGAAAGCCGAAGCGGTCTCGTACAGGTACGTGGTCAGCTTGTGCGGCGTGTAGCCGTCGATCGCGGCCTGCACCGCGGCGGGCAACTGGATCAGCTGCAGCGCCAGGTCCCGCTCGGCCTTCTCGGCCAGCGTCACCTTCGCGCCCGGCCGCACGGTCTCGCCGGACTTGCGGATGATCGAGAGGGTACGGGCGTTCGCGTACTGCAGGTACGTCGCCGTGTTGCCGTCCGTGGCCAGCATCTTCTCCCACGAGAAGACGTAGTCCTTCTCGCGGTCGCTGGACAGGTCCGCGTACTTCACCGCGCCGATGCCGACGGCGTGGGCGATCGACGCCCGCTCCTCGGCAGTCAGGTCCTCGCGTTCGCCGACCACCGCTGCCGCGCGGTCGATGGCTTCGGTGAGCAGGTCGATCAGCTTCACCGTGTCGCCCGACCGGGTGCGGAACATCTTGCCGTCCTCGCCGAGGATCGAGCCGAAGTTCACGTGCACCGTGTTCTGTTCCGGCGTCAGCCAGCCCGCGTCACGGGAGGCCACGAAGACCATCGCGAAGTGCTGGGCCTGCGGCGTGCCGACGACGTAGAGCAGGTCTGTCGCGGCGCGCTCGACACCCCAGTAGCGGGCCGTGGCGAGGTCCGTGCTCATGTAGCCGTAACCGCCGTCGCTCTTGCGGACGATCAACGGCAGCGGATCGCCTTCACGGTTGAAGAAGCCCTTGGGGAACACGCACAGCGCGCCGTCGCTGATCTCGGTCAGGCCCTTCTGCTCGAGCTCCGCGACGGTGTCGGCCAGGTACTGGTTGTAGAAGCTCTCGCCGTAGTTGTCCTCGGGCGTCAGGCCGATGCCGAGCATCTTGTAGGCCTTCATGAAGTGCCGCATGGACTCGTCCACGAGCTGCTGCCACAGCTCCAGCGTCTGCTCGTCGCCGCTCTGCAGCTTCACCACGCGCAGCCGGGCCCGCTCGGCGAAGTCCGGGTCGGAGTCGAACTTCTTGCGGGCTTCCTGGTAGAAGACGTTCAGGTCGCTGACCGAGTGGTCCGCGTCGACGCCCTCGTCGACCAGGTGCTCGATCAGCATCCCGAACGGGGTGCCCCAGTCGCCGAGGTGGTTGTGCGGGATGACCTCGTCGCCGTGGAAGCGCAGCATGCGGACGAGCGCGTCGCCGATGACCGTCGAACGGATGTGGCCGACGTGCATCTCCTTGGCCACGTTCGGGCTGGAGTAGTCGATCGCGATCCGGCGTGGCCTTTCGGTCACGGGCACACCCAGCCGTTCTTCGCCGAGCAACTGCTCGATGTGCGTCGTGAGCCAGGTGTCCGTCAGCGTCAGGTTGATGAACCCGGGACCCGCGATCTCCGGTTCGACGACCAGGTCGGTGCCGTCCAGTGCGCCGACGATCGCCGCGGCGACCTCTCTCGGCGGCCTGCCGACGCGCTTGCCCAGGCCCATGGCGGCGTTGCACTGGTAGTCGGCACCTGGTCGGTTCGACGGGCGGATCAACGCCTCGGCCGGGGTGATGTCCAGGTCAAGCGACGACTTCACGGCCGCGACGACCCGTGCGGCCAATTCCAGTCCAACGTCTCCTTGTAGCACCTGTCCAGTATTCCAAATGCCCGCGACCCGGTTTTAGTCGAGCTTGTCCCAGTGCTCCTGCGCGGCCGGGCGCCATTCCTGGTGCTTGCGGTGGAACAGTTGCGCGGCGTGCGAGCCGCGCCAGTTGGCAGGCAGCAGATCGGTCGGCAGCCGGGGGTCGAGGAACGGGAACCGGCGCCACTCGTGCACCAGCATGGTCTGCGCGTGCAGGGTCGCCGGGCCGTCGTCCGGGCTGGCACCCGCGAACTCCTCGATGAACTCCTCGTACCGGCGCTCCACCTCGGACAGGTCCCACGCGCGGGCGACCATCGCGCCGACCTCGCCGATCGTGCCGTACTCGGCGACGAACGACATGGCGCCACGCGTGAGCTCAAGCGAGCTGAGGATCTCGTCGGCCTCGTCCTGCCTGCTGGCGTCCGGGCAGATCCACACGCCCGCCTCCGGCGAGCCGAACCCGGCCCACGTCAACCGGGTGCGCAGCCGGTGCCGCAGGTCCCGTTTGGACTCGGGGACGGACACGAGCAGCACGAGCCAGCGGTTGTCCCACTGCCGTTCGACGCTGCCGAACTCGTAGATCCGCCGCGCGCCCTCGGTGAGCAGTTTGCGGCCGGGCGGGGTGAGCGACCAGCGGACCCGGCGACCGACGCGGTCGGAGGTCAGCCAGCCCTCCGCCGCGGTGCGGGCGAGCGCCTGGCGCGCCGACTTCTCCTCGATGTCGAATGTCGCCAGCGTGTTGACGAGGACGGAAGTCCAGACAGGGCCCTCGCGCGGCAGAACGTACTCACCGAGTAGGGTCATCAGCAGTGAACGCGCACTGGTGTGGCTGACTTCCCTGCGCCGGGTCACCATCGGTCGGCTCATTCCCGACATAATACATGAATAGGACGTCGCGTCATCTTTTTGTAGAACTTGACTTGTATCTTTCTTGTAAGTGGCCAGTCGACACTCGCGCCGTGCATCCAGCGAAGGGACCGGCGATGAGAGTCAGACGGTTGATCAGCCTCGGAGTCGCGCTGATCGCGGGAGTGGGATTCATTGTGTTCGCGCCGAGCGCGGGCGCGGCCGGGCCAAGGCCGGCCTTCCAGTTGCCTTTCCCGTGCGGTCAGTCGTGGACCGGCAACTCGAGCAATTCCAGTGCGCACAGGTCGTGGGAGATCGACTTCAACAGGGGTGGCACGCCGGACGCCGACCTCGGCGACACCGTCGTCGCCGCGGCCGCGGGCAAGGTCGTCATCTCGGCGCACCAGGGCTCGACCAACGGTTACGGCAACCTGGTCAAGATCGACCACGGCGGCGGCTGGTCGACCTACTACGCGCACCTGCGCGTCCGGTCGGTCGCGGTGAACGCACAGGTCGCCCGTGGCCAGAAGATCGGCGAGGTCGGCAACACCAGCAAACCGGGCAACAACATCTCGCCGCACCTGCACTACGAGGTGCGCACCACCGACGCCTCCTATCCGGCGAACATCCAGAAAGCGGTGTTCAACGGTGTCACGTTCGGCTATCCGAACCAGACGGTGACCTCGCGCAATTGTGGCGGCGGTGCGAACCCCTATGACGCGACCGAGGTCTGCGGCAGTGGGTTCAACGAGGTCGACTCGGCCGCTGTCGGTTCGGCGGCAACGGTTCATTTGTTGTGGAACAACGGGACATCGCAGAACTGCGTGGTGACGATCAAGGGCACTTCGGTGGGTACGGCTTCCGCCGTGTCCGCCTATTTGGAAGTGCAAGGCGCCAACCGGGTGACAGATTCCGGCAATTTCGAGTACTACGCCGGACCGGTCCGGGCCGCCGCGCCGGGCAAATGCGTCAAGTGGGGCGGATCGGCGGGCTCAGCCCGTTACGACAGCCCGTTCGAGCACTGCGGGTCGTGAACCGGCTGTCCTGATCAGCGCGAGGGCCGCCACAGCCGCGACTTCGGTGATGAGCAGCCCTCGCTCGACCGCGCCGAGCGGAATGGCGATCCACCAGTACACGCCGGTGAACGGTTGCAGCACGACGGCGCCGACGATCAACCCGAACCAGGCCAGCGACAGCACGCCGAGCCACACCGGCCACGCGGCCTTCGCCGCGCGGCCGACGACGATCGCGGCGATCGGCAGGCAGATGAACGCGACCACGCTGGCGTAGCGGTGGACCATGCCGCCGACGCTGGGGCCGATCGCCCAGTTGTTCTTGGGGAACACCACGACGGCGAGCAGGCACAGGCTCCACAGCGTGATCAGGACCGAAGCGGCCGAGAACGGCCTGATCACCTGCCGGACGGCCAACGCGGCCATCACCGCGAGCGACCCCAACGCCAGGGCGACGACTCCGAGGTTGAACACCCACGCGTCCTCGAGCAGCCCGTACTCGCTGATGGTCCGGCGCACGACACTCACCTCGGATGACGGCGGCAGCACGTGCAGCAGGCCGATCAGCAGGACCGAGGCCGCGGTACCGACCAGGCCGAGCAGGCCGAGCGCCCCCGCCGCCCGTGGCCATTTCGTGATCGCGGCCATTGAGAGTACCTCCCGTGGGTGAGCGGCTCGGACGAACGGACCAACTTCGAAGAAATCCGCCAGGTTCCCGCCGACAGCGGTTTGACAGCCGTTTGGCCTGGGTATTCCCGCCGCATGGTGACGGGCGTCGAGGAACGCATGCTTGGCCCGCTGGTCTGGGTGCATCTGGTGATGTACCGCCCCGTCCTGCTGCCGGACCGGGCCGTCACGGACGTCGTCACGGATGTCGAGGAACTGGCCGGGCACATGGCCGACCTGCTCACCGTCGACAGCCACCAGACGCCGGAGTCGATGGCCGCCGCCAACCGCGTGCTGGACGTGTGCTGCGAGTTCGTCGAACGCTGGACGCTCGGCCCACAGCGGCCCGGCACGTTCCGCGGTGACGTGCTGCGGCTGCGGATGCGTCTCGACTCCATCGCCAACCGGATCGTCCCGGACAGCGAGCTGGAGGTAGCGCAAAAGGCGTCGTGATCCGCCGCCGTTCGTCGTAGCGTGTGCGCATGGATCTCGACGAGGTGTTCGCGGACGTGCCGCGCGTGGGTGCGGTGGAGGGCTGCACATCTTGCTACGCCCAGTCCGACCTCGAGCTGCTCGGTGGCGATCCCGCACGGGTGCCGGACGACCTGGTCTGGTCGTTCGCCTACGAGGTCACCGACCACTGGTCCGAGCAGCAGTACGGGCTGATCTGGCGCGGGCTCGCGCCGCGCATCCTCGACGCGTTGGCCAAACGCCCCGACGAGCGGCTGCTGCACGGACTGACCTTCGCCGGTTTCGAGACCTGGCCGGAAGCGGAGCGGACCGCGCTGCGCGGGGCCGTGTGCGACATGGTGACGCGTGCCGTCACCGGGGGCGTGAACCCGTACACCGTCGAGACCCTCATCTGCGCCGCCGCGCACATCGACCGGGACCTGAGGCCGTGGCTGACGTACCTCGACACGCTGACCGGCGCCGATGCGGACACCGGGATCACGGCGCTGGCGCAGCACTGGGCCGAACAGATCGCGCGGGACAGCGCGCCGCTGTTGTGGTGGTCCCCGCAGGACCCGGCGGCGCCGATCCGCGAATGGCTCTACTCGGACGTCCTGCACGAGCGGTTGTCGCGCGTCGAAGCCCGGGACGCGCAGATCGCCATCGCGTACATGTGATCGGGCTGCTGTTGAACGGGCTACTGCGCCGTGCACACTACGTCCGGCTTCACGGGACCGGCGCCCCTCGTGGCCGCGATGAAACCGAACGACGTCGTGGAGTCCACAGCGGTGTTCCACTGAGCCGGTGCCACGCGCACGTTCGCGCCGTCCAGCGAGAGCGTTCCGTTCCACAGGTTGTTGATGCTCTGCCCGCCGGGCAGCATCCACGTCACGGTCCAGCCGTTGAGCCGCGCCGCCGTGCCGCTGCGGATGGTCACGAGCACCTCGTAGCCGTCCTGCCACGAGTTCGTGATCTGGTAATCGGCCTGACAGGACGACAACGGCGTGTGACTGGTGGTCGTGGCGGCGGGAAGCGACTGGAGGGGGAGCGCCGCCGGTCCGCCGTCACGGTTGATCGCCAGCCCGACGACGATTCCCAACGCGACGAGTGCCGCGGCCGCCGCGGTGAGGAGCAAACTCCGCCTGCGCGGTTTCCGTGGCGGCAACGCCATAGTCGCCGTGCGCGGCTGTGCCTCCGGCGGCAGCTTGCCGGACACCAGGTACTCCTGCGCCTCGCGCATGCTCGGGCGTTCGCTCGGGTCCGCGCGCAGCAGCCACAGCAGCAACGGCCCGAGCACGCCGGACTGGCGCGGGGCGGCGATCTCGCCGGTGGCGACCCGTCGCACCAGGACGATCGGGTTCTCGTCGAAGCCGTACGGGGGAGCGCCTTCCGTTGCGGTGTAAAGAGTCGAGCCGAGTGAATAGACGTCCGACGGGAACCCGGCCTTGCCGCCGGTGGCGACCTCGGGCGCGAGGTAGGCCGGTGTACCGGCGATGACACCGTTGCCGGTCGCGGTCCCGGCGCCGTCGCCGATCAGCCGGGAGATGCCGAAGTCGGTGATCTTCACCGTGCCGTCCGGCGCGATCAACACGTTGTCCGGCTTGATGTCCCGGTGAACGATACCGGCGTCGTGCGCGGCCGTCAGCGCTCCGGCGATCTGCGCGCCGATTGCGGCCACCTCGTCGGCGGGCAGCGCGCCGCGGTCGGTGAGCACCGCGGACAGGCTGCTCGACGGCAGGTACTCCATCACCAGGCAGGGGCGGCCGTCGTGGTCGACCACGTCGTGCACCTGGATCGCGTTGGGGTGCTGGATCCTGGCCGCCAGGCGGGCCTCGCGGAACACGTTGTCGTCCGCCGTGGCGTCGAACGACAGGAGTTTCACCGCGACGGTGCGGTCGAGGCGCTCGTCGTGCGCGCGCCAGACCACACCCATCGCGCCGCGGCCGATCCGGCCGACCAGCCGGTACCGACCGGCGACCAGGTCGCCCTTGTCCGTCACCCGGCCGATTCTACTTGCGTGCCTGCCATTCCGAGGCCAGAACCGACCAGACCTGCGCGTCCTGGCGGACGCCGTCGAGCGGGTACTCCGAACGCAGCACACCTTCCAGCGTCATGCCAAGTCGTTGTGCCACAGCGGCACTGCGTTCGTTCGCCGGGCTGCAGCGCCACTCGATCCTGGACATTCCGCGAACGCATACCGCCCAGTCGATCATGTGCCCGCAGGCCTGCGTGATCAGGCCGCCGCCGGTGGCGGCGGGATCCAGCCACACACCGAGCTCGCAGATGCCGTTCGCCGCGTCGAACGTCCGGAACAGTGTGCCGCCCACGAGTTCGCCGTCGATCCAGATGCCGTAGATCCGGCCGCTGTCGGCTGCCAGCTTGTTCGCGTAGTTCCGCAGGACCTTGTGGCCGCTCGTGGTGTCGGTGACCACGTGCGCCATCCCGACCCACGGTCCGATGTAGTCGCGGATGCGATCGATGTTCCGGGCGAATTCCTCGGCGTTCCACGGTTCCAGCGCGCGCAGTTCGGCGTTGTCGTTCAGCCGCACGCCGATCGCGCCCTGCCCGGCGGTCCACTCGGACGCCAGCACCGACCACATCTCCGCGTCGTACCGGCCACGATCCGACGCCGACCGCAGCACGCCTTCCTTGGTCATGCCGAGTCGTTGTGCCACAGCGGTGCTGCGCTCGTTGTCCGGCCGGGTCTGCCACTGCACCCTGGACATGCCGCGGTCGCGGATCGCCCAGTCGATCATGTGCCTGGCGGCCTCGGTGATCAGGCCTTGGCCTGCCGCCGCCGGATCGAGCCAGACGCCGAGCTCGCACATCCCGTTCGCGGGCTCGAAGATCCGGAACCCGGTGCCGCCGACCAGCTTCCCGCCTGCCCAGATGCCGTAGAGGCGGCCGTCGTCCGCTGCCTGCCTGTCGGCGTAGTTCTGCAGGAACCGCCGTCCGGCGTCGACGTCGGTGATCGTGTCGACCCATGGGATCCACGGCCCGACGTAGTCGCGCGTGTGCGTGATGTGCGCGGTGAACTCCTCGGCGTTCCACGGCTCCAACGGACGCAGTTCGGCGTCGTCGGCCAGTGCAAAAGCGAGCATCCCCAGTACCTCCGTACCAAACGTTTGTTATGTACCATCATGCCATGCCCCCAGCTCCCGGCGATCATGACGCCCGTAGGCGTGACGTGTCCGAGGCGGTGTGGCGTGTGCTGGCCGAGCGGGGATTCGGGCAGCTCACGCTGCGTGCGGTCGCCGCGGCGATGGGGGCGTCGACCGGGATGCTGACGCACTACTTCCCGGCCAAGCGCGACCTCGTCCGGTACGCCCACTCCGTCGCGGAGGAACGGACGCTGGCCACGCTCTACCGGGACATCGACGTGACCGGGCTGGCCGCGTTGCGCGCGTACCTGCTGGACGTGTTGGCGCTGACGCCGGAGGCCGTCGCGATGAACCGGGTGTGGGTGAGTTTCTGGGACGCGGCCATCGGCGATCCGGAGCTCGCGGCGACCGAGACCGCGCGCTACGAACGCTGGCGCGCCAAGCTGCGGCCCCATGTCGTCGCCGCGTTCGACAAGGGCGAGATCCCACCGGGCAGGAACGTGGACGACGTGGTCGCGTCCGCGGCGGCGCTCACCCACGGCCTGGTCGTGCAGGCCCTGTTCGACCCGGACCGGTTCCCGCCGGACCGGCAGATCCAGCTGATCGACGACTACCTGAGGACGCTGACATGCCCATCCACGACCGAATCGCCGACGTAGCGGGCAACGCGCCCGGCAACGGGTACGCCCACGCCGTGACGGCGTCCGGCACGCTCGCGTTCATCTCCGGCCAGGTCGCCATCGACGAGAGTGGCGGGCTGGTCGGCCCGGGTGACCTGGCCGCGCAGACCAGGCAGTGCCTGCGCAACCTGGAGAACGTGCTGAAAGCCAGTGGCGCGGGCTGGGCCGACGTGGTGCGCTTCAACTGGTACGTGACCGACGTGACCGAGATCCAGGTGGTCAGGGACGTCCGTGACGAGTTCGTCCGCCCGGTGCTCGGCGACCGGCCCAACCCGGCCAGTTCGCTGATCAAGGTCGCGGGCCTGTTCAAGCCCGAGTTCCTGATCGAAGTGGACGCTGTCGCAGTCATCCCCTAATGGCTCTGTTATTCCGCAGTTCCGGCAGGTAGCACGGAAAGCATGCGAGCTGTCTGGCGTGGGTCCATGGCGATCGGCCTGGTGACGATCGGGGTGCGGGCGTACGCGGCCACGAAGGACCACGACTTCCGGTTCCACCACGTGCACCGGGCCGACGCCGGGCGGATCCGTTACCGCCGCGAGTGTGAGGCGTGCGGCGACGAGATCGACTTCGCCGACGTGACAAGGGGATACGAGCTGCCGGACGGCCGGATCGTGCTGATGGAACAATCCGACTTCGACACGTTGCCGAGTCCGTCCGACCGGACCATGCAGGTGATGCGGTTCGTTCCGGTCGGCGACGTCCCTCCGCTGTACTTCCAACGGGGTTACTACCTCGAACCGGACGACAACGCTGTGCAGCCGTACACCTTGCTGCGGCTGGCGATGGAACGCACGCGACGGCTCGCGATCGTGAAGATCAGCATGCGCCGCCGGGAGACGCTCGCCGCCGTGCAGCCGAGGGGTGATGTGCTGGTGCTGCACACGATGCAGTGGCCGGACGAGATCCTGCCGGTGGATTTCCCTTTCCTGGGAAGGGAGGTGACCGTTCGTCCACAGGAGTTGGCCGCGGCGACGGCGCTGGTGACCAGTATGGCTGCGGATTTCCGGCCGGGGGAGTTCACCGACGACTACCAGCGAGCCCTCGGGGAGCTGATCGACGCCAAGGCCGACGCCGCGCAGGAGCCGCCGATCCCCGTGCAGCGAGACGGCGAAACGGCTCTTGATCTGCTCGAGGCGTTGCGGCTCAGCGTAGAGCGCGCGCGACTCGACGATCTCTAGCCACCACACAGCAGGCGAGCAGGCGCAGGGACAGACCGTCGAGGGATGTCCACACGACCGGGGGTTCCCATCCCGTGGCGACGGCTTCCTGGTGGATCTCCTCGGCGTAGATGGCCAGCAGGACCAGCGGCGGCGCCGGGACGATCCCGGCCCGGATCCGGGCGTCGCGGTCCACCTGGGCACGCACCAGGTGGGCGTGGCGGTCCAGGGCCGCGGCGATCACCGGATCATGCCGGGCCGCGGTGTGGCCAGGTTGCAGCCGGGCGTCCAGCCTGCGCAGCCAGCGCCGGGCGGACCACCGGGCAGCACGGTCCCAAATGCTCACGTGTCGGGATTCTGTTAGTCGGGCAACGAGTCGGCGGCCGCACAAACCTACCCGGCCACGGCGCTGCGCCGCCGCCGAATCGTCACACCGGCTGGGGAACCTTTTCCCGCCGCTCCTGCTGCCCGATGTGGCGGGCGAGCGTCTCGCCTTCCACGTCCACGTTCGGGGTAATCCGGTCGAGTGGCTTGGGGTACCACCACGCGGCCTTGCCGAACAGCGTCATCAACGCCGGGACCAGCGTCATCCGGATCAGGAACGCGTCGACCATGACGCCGAACGCCAGCGCGAAGCCCATCGACTTGATCACCGTGTCGTGCGAGAACACGAAGCCGGCGAACACCGCCGTCATGATCAGCGCGGCCGCGGTGACCACGCGGGCGCTGTGGCCGAGTCCTTCGACGACCGCGTCCTTCGGCGTGTCGCCGTGGACGTACGCCTCCCGCATGCCGGAGACCAGGAACACCTCGTAGTCCATGGCCAGGCCGAACAGGATGCCGGTCATCAGGATCGGCAGGAAGCTGATGATCGGTGAGCCGTGCGAGATGCCGAGCAGGTCACCGAGCCAGCCCCACTGGAAGATCGCCACGACGGCGCCGATCGACGCGGCCACGGTGAGCAGGAAGCCCGCAGTGGCCTTGATCGGCACCAGGATCGACCGGAACATGATCGCCAGCAGGATCAGCGACAGCCCGACGATGACGATCAGGTAGGTCGGCAGCGCGTCGGACAGCTTCTGCGAGACGTCGATGTTCAACGCGGTCTGCCCGGTCACGCCGATGGTCGAGCCGGTCTGCGCCTTGACCTCGCCGGTCATCTCACGCAGCCGGGAGACCAGGTCCTTCGTTGCCTCGGTCGACGGCCCGCTGCCGGGGATCACCTGCAGCACGGCGGCCGTCTTGTCCGGGTTGAGACCCGCCGGGACGACCCGGATGACGTCCGGGACCGAGCTGAGCTTGCCTGCCAGGGCGCCCAGCGCCTGCTCGGGGCCGACGCCGGACGGCAGGTCGGCCACGACCACGAGCGGACCGCTGAAGCCGGGCCCGAACGCCTGCGTGACCAGCGCGTTGGCGCGCTGCTGCGGGCTGCCTTCCTGCGCGGTCGAGTCGTCCGGCAGGCCCATCTCCAGCGAGAACGCCGGGATCGCGATGGCGCCGAGCGAAACGACGATCAGCACGAGCGCGGTGATCGGGCGGCGGGACACCGCACGGCCCCAGCGGTAGCCGAAGGCCTCCTTCTTGCCGGGCGTCTCGGCCTTGGCGCGTGCCTTGTCCGACACGATCCTGTCGCCGACATACCCGAGGATCGCAGGCAGCAGCGTCAACGCGATCAGCACGGCGACCGCGACGGTCGCGGCGGCGGCCAGGCCCATCACCGACAGGAACGGGATGCCGACGACCGTGAGCCCGGCCAGGGCGATGATCACGGTCAGACCGGCGAAGAACACGGCGCTGCCCGCGGTACCGATCGCGCGGGCGATCGATTCGTCGACCTCCATACCGCCGAGCACCTGTTTGCGGTGCCGGTGCACGATGAACAGCGCGTAGTCGATGCCGACCGCGAGGCCCAACATCAGCGCGAGCACCGGCGCGGTGGAGGACATGTCGATCACGCTGGTCAGCGCGTACAGACCGGCCATGCCGATGCCCACGCCGATCAACGCGGTCAGCAGCGGCAACCCGGCGGCGACGAGTGAACCGAACGTCAGCACGAGCACGAGCGCCGCGATCACCACACCGAGGCCCTCGGTGGCGCCGATCGCGACCATCTCACCGGCGATCTCCTGGCTGTAGGCGACCTCGAGCCCGGCCGACTTGCCGACCGCCTCGACGGTGTTCTTGATGGCCTCCTTGGTCTCCTCCTTCACCTCCGGCGGGGAGACCGAGAACTGCACCTGGGCGAGGCCGATCCGGCCGCCGTCACCGACGGCCTTGGTGACGAACGGGCTGAAAGCGTCCGCGACCTGGTCGGTATCGCCGATCGTGGCGATGGCACCTTCGATGGCCTGCTTCGACTCGTCGAGGGTCCTGCCCTGCGGCGCCGCGAAGACGATCCGGCCGGACGCGCCCGCGGCCTGCGGCAGCCTGTCCTTGAGGTGGTCGAGCGCCCGCTGGGACTCGGTGCCGGGGATGGAGAACTGGTTCGTGGTCTGCCCCGCGAAACCCAGGGCGCCGATGCCCGCGATGGCCAGGACAAGCAGCCAGATGCCGAGGACGAGTCCCCGGCGCCGTCGTGCGGCGTGCGCGAGTCGGTACAGCAGCTTAGCCACCGCGTGCTCCTTCGAAGTGTTGCGACCGATCCGCGTTGATCAGCTCTTGGTGGTCTGGAATCCGGCGCGCAGGTAGTCGAAGGCCTCGTCGATGAGGTCGGTGACCTGGTCTCCCGGGTGGTCGGCGGCGTGCACGATCACGGCCTGGATGACGCCGAACGCGGCGTGGACCAGCGCGAGGGGGTAGAACGACGGGCAGCCGGGCGGCATCCGTTCGACCAGTGCCTCGTGCGCGCCCAGCACCATCCGTTCCCTGACCGCCAGCTCGTAGGGCACAAGCTCGTGGAAGTCGGTGGCGATCGTCGACAGCCGGTTGAGCAGTTCGAGGTTCTCCGGGCTGACGACCAGCCCGGCGACCACGCGCAGCGAGTCGAACAGCGGCTCGTCGGCCGGGCGCTGGTACAGCGCGGTCATGGCGTCGTCGAACACGAACCCGCAGACCGAGACAACGGCTTCTTCCTTGCGGTTGAAGTAGTTGAAGAAGGTCCGCCGGGACACGCCCGCTCGCGTGGTGACGTCCTCGACGACGAAGCCCTGCAGACCTCGCTCGGTGGCGAGGTCGAAGGCGGCGAAGCCGAGCGCTCGTCGCGTCTCGTGCTTCTTCGTCTCCCGGATCCCCGATTTGGGCGTCACTCGATCAGGCTACCGAGTAATCTTGCCCGGCGTGCAACTTTGCCCGGAGTGCAGGAATGTGATGTTGCTCATGGATTAGCTTTGTTCTGTGTCGAATGTGTTCGATCCACGGGTGTTCGCACAGGGCCTGCCGCACGCCGAGTTCCGGCGGCTGCGGGACACGGAACCGGTCAGCTGGCAGGACGAGCACGCCGTGCTCGACTGGCCCGCCGGGCCCGGCTACTGGGCCGTGACGAGGTACGAGGACGTCAGGCACGTGCTGCGGACGCCGGAGGTGTTCTCGTCCTGGCTCGGCGCGACCCAGATCCGCGATCCGGAACCGGACGACCTCGCGTTCATCCGCCGGATGATCCTGAACATGGACCCGCCCGAGCATCAGCGGCTGCGCAAGATCGTCGCAGCCGTGTTCACCCGGCGCAGGCTCGAACAGTCGGCCGCCGAGATCACCACGCGCGCCTCGGCGCTGCTCGCCGCGGTGCGGGCCGCGGGGGAGTGCGACCTGCCGGTCGACGTGACCGACGACTTCCCGTTGCTCAACCTGGCGGACCTGCTCGGCGTGCCCGCGTCGGACCGGAACCTGTTGCTGCGCTGGACGAACCGGGTGATCGGCTACCAGGACCCCGAACACGCCGACGAGGTCGTGCGGGACGCGTCCGGCAAACCGGTCAACCCGCGGTCACCGGCCATGCTCGCCGACATGTTCGGCTACGCCGGTGAACTCGCCGCGTACAAACGGGAAAACCCAGGCATGGACCTGATGTCCGCGTTGGTCACCGCCACGGTGGACGGCCGGGCGTTGGACGAGGCCGAGTTGCAGATGTTCTTCTTCCTCGTGGTGATCGCGGGCAACGACACCGTCCGCAGCGCGTTGCCAGGCGGGGTGCTCGCCCTCGTCGAGCACCCCGACGAGTACCGCAGGCTGCGGTCGAATCCAGACCTGCTGGACACAGCGGTCGAGGAGATGCTGCGCTGGCATCCGCCCGTGCTGAGCTTCCGGCGGACAGCCACCCAGGACGTCGTGCTTGCCGGGCAACAGATCCGCGCGGGCGACAAGGTCGTCGTGTACCACGCGTCCGCGCACTACGACGAACGCCGGTTCCCCGACCCGTTCCGCTTCGACATCACGCGAACGCCCAACGACCACATCGCGTTCGGCCAAGGCCCACACCTGTGCCTCGGTGCGCACTTCGGCCGGTTGCAGCTGCGGATCTTCTTCCGTGAATTCCTGAAACTGCCGGAGGTTCAGCTCGCGGCGGCGCCGACACGCCTGACGTCGAACTTCATCAACGGCATCACGCACCTGCCTCTTCGAGGACCGCGTCGCTGAGGACGGGCCACACCTCGGCGGCCCACTCGCCGAAAGCCCGGTCGGTCAACGCGATCGTGGCGATCCCGGCGCGGGGATCGACCCAGAGGAACGTACCGCTCTGTCCGAAGTGCCCGAACGTGTCGGGCGAGTTCCGCTGCCCGGTCCAATGTGGACTCTTGTGGTCCCTGATGGAGAACCCGAGGCCCCAGTCGTTGGGCTTCTGGTGACCGAAGCCGGGCAGGACACCGTTGAGCCCGGGGAAGACCACGGTCGTGGCCTCGCCGAACAACTGCCCGGACACGAGCGTGGGCGCCAGCAGTTCCGCGGCGAACCGGCTCAGGTCGGCGCACGTGGACACCCCGGCATGCGCGGGACTGCCCTTCAACGTCGTGTCGTTCATGCCGAGCGGCGCGAAGACCGCCTCGGCGAGGTAGGCGTTGAACGGAATCCCCGACGCCTGCTGCACGTGCTCGGCCAGCGCCTCGAAGCCCTTGTTGGAGTAGATCCGCTTGGTGCCGGGCTGAGCCTGGACCTTGTCCTCCGACATGGCGAGCCCGGACGCGTGCGCGAGCAGATGTCGGACCGTGGCACCCTCCGGTCCGGCGGGTTCGTCGAGTTCGACCGCGCCCTCCTCGACAGCGATGAGCACGGCGTACGAGGTCAGCAGCTTGGTCACCGACGCCAGCGGGAACAGCTGCGCCTGATCACCCCGGGAGCCCAGAACCCGGCCGTCGCGCCCGACCACCGTCGTAGCCACGGTGTCGACCGGCCACCCGTCCACCAACGCCAGACTCTGCATGAGCCTCAAGTTACATGCCGCCCTGGTAGCGGCTCAGGAACACCTCGACGCCCTCGGTGATCACGCGGTCGGCCAGGTCGGCGGGGAGAGCGGCGCCTATGGAGCCGACGATCAGGTGGGGGTAGATCGTCAGGCTGAAGAAGTGGATCACCGCCACTTCGATGTCGGTGATCCGCAGCTGGCCGCGGTCGCACAGGTCGCCGAACAGCTGGCCCAGGGCGCGGGCGGAGTGGGCCGGGCCCTGTTGCTGGTAGGTCTTGCCGAGGTCGGGGAACCGGCGCAGTTCGGCGGTGACGAGGTTGCGCAGGGCCATTCGCGCCGGATCGGTGGCCGCTTCCACCAGTGCGCGTGCGGTCCGCAGCAGTGCTTCCCGGATGTCGCCGGTGTCGGCGAGGCGCGCGCGGACCTCGGCCATCGTCGTGTGCGCTTCACCCATCGCCTGGCCGACGACCTCGGTGAACAGCTCTTCCTTGCTGGTGAAGTGGTTGTACACCGTCACCTTGGACACGGCGGCCGACGCCGCGATCTGGTCCATGCCCGCGTCGAATCCGTCGCGGATGAACAGATCGCGCGCCGCGGCGACGATGGCCTGTCTGTTGCGCTCGGCGCGCTTGCCCGTTGGCGTCACGGTTCGATCCTAACTGAACGCTTGAGTACAGCTTAACTGTCCTGTACGGTTCAGTTCAGTTATCACTTCGCCTGAGGGGCAGCCGTGCACGAGATCTGGACCGTGGTCCACGCCGAACGCGACGCGTTGATCCACGACCTGGAAAACATTCCCGCCGAGCGCTGGGCCACGCCGTCGCTGTGTCCCGGCTGGGACGTCCACGACGTCCTCGCCCACCTGGTCGACGACGCCAAGACCACGTACTTCGGCTTCGTACGGCAGTTCGCCGCCGCTCGCTTCGACTTCGACCGGTACAACAACAACGCGGTCGCGCGGGAGCGGACCGGCGATCCACAGCGCACGCTCGACGCGTTCCGCGCGGTCAGCCACCGCACGACCAGCGCCCCGGTACCGAAGGCCACGCGGCTGGTCGAGACGTTCGTGCACGGCGAGGACATTCGCCGACCACTGGGGATCGACCGGGACTATCCCGTCGAGCACGTAGTCGCCGCGTTGCGTTTCCAGCTCAGAACAGGCGTCTCGACCGGCGGCGGAAAGGAGCGCGCACAAGGGCTGCGCTTGGTCGCTACAGATGCCGGTATCGATTCCGGCGACGGACCGGAGGTGCGTGGCACGGCGTTGGCGCTGTTGCTGGCTGTATCGGGACGGCCCATCGACTCGGGCGAACTGGCGGGACCGGGCGTCTCACAGATCACGAAAGGCGGAGAAATCCGCCGTGACTGAGCAGGGTGTGCCGTGAAGGCCACGTCACCGGCATGCGACGCCCGAAACGCGGCCCTCACGAATTGCCGTGAGCTCCGGCTGTGGCAGGTCAGGCGTCAGCTCACGTTCTCCTCGACGTCCAGGTGCTTGGCGATCAGCCTGAGCAGCCGGTTGTTGTTCACCGGTTTGGTCACGTAGTCGTCCGCGCCCGCCGCCAGGGTCCGCTCACGGTCCTCCGGCATGGCTTTCGCTGTCACCGCGATCACCGGCAGGTCCTGGTGCGACGACATCTCCCGGATCGCCGCGATGGTCGAGTTCCCGTCCAGCTCCGGCATCATCACGTCCATCAGGACCAACGCGATGTCCTTGTACTGCTCCAAAGCGCGGACCCCGGCGACGCCGTTGTCGGCGTACACCGCGTCCAGTCCGTGCTGCTCCAGCATCGCCGTCAGTGCGAAGACGTTGCGCAGGTCGTCGTCGACGATCAGGATCTTCTCGCCGTGGAACCGGATCGCCAGCGTGACGCTGGGGTCTTCCTCGTCGTCCGCCAGCGGTGAGCTGTCCACCACCTGCGACTGGTGGGTGGCCGCGGCTTTCTCCGGCTGGGACACCGCCAGGTACAGCGTGAAGATGCTGCCGGAGCCGGGTTCGCTGGTCACGTGCAGTTCGCCGCCGAGCAGCTGGGTCAGCTGGCGGGAGATCGACAGGCCGAGACCCGTCCCGCCGTACTTCCGGCTGGTCGTTCCGTCCGCCTGCTGGAACGCCTCGAAGATCACGGCCAGCTTGTCCTGCGGGATACCGATTCCGGTGTCCTCCACCGCGAACGCGATCACCGCGTCCGCCGAACGCATCCGCGCTGTCTTCATCATCGCCGGGTCGACCATGGTGATCCGCAGTTCCACGCGGCCCTCGTGGGTGAACTTCACCGCGTTGGACAACAGGTTGCGCAGGATCTGCTGGAGCCGGTGCTCGTCGGTGTGCAGCGTCGACGGCACCGAAGGCTCCACGATCACCGAGAAGTCCAGGCCTTTCTCCCCGGTCAGCGGGCGGCACAGCGCTTCGACGTAACTCACCAGCTCCGGCAGCGCGAACTCGTTGACCTGCAACTCCAAGTGCCCGGCCTCGACCTTCGTCAGGTCGAGGATGTCGTCGATCAGCTGCTGCAGGTCGCTGCCCGCCGAGTAGATCGTCTTGGCGAACTCGCGCTGCCGCGCCGTCAGGTTGCCTTCCAGGTTGTCGCTCAACAGTTTCGCCAGGATCAACGCGCTGTTGAGCGGCGTCCGCAGTTCGTGCGACATGTTCGCCATGAACTCGGACTTGTACTTCGACGCCGTCGCCAGCTGCCGCGCCCGGTCCTCCAGTTCCTGCCGGGCCTGCTCGATCTCGGAGTTCTTGACCTCGATGTCCCTGTTCTGCCTTGCCAGCAGCGCCGCCTTCTCGGCGAGCTCGGTGTTGGAGCTCTGCAGCTCGTCCTGCTGGGCCTGCAACTGCTCCGACCGCGCCCGCAGCTCGCGCGTCAGCCGCTGCGACTCGGCCAGCAGCGCTTCCGTGCGCGAGTTGGCCAGCAGGGTGTTCATGTTGACGCCGATGGTTTCCTTGAGCTGCTCGAGCAGGTCGTGGTGGACGCGGCTGAACTCGTTCACCGACGCCAGCTCGATCACGCCGAGCACCTGGCCCTCGAACAGCACCGGCAGGTCGATCACGTTCTTCGGCGACGTCGACCCGAGACCGGACGAGACCTTGATGTAGTCGGCGGGCGCGCCCGTCATCACGATGGTCCGCTTGTCCACCGCGGCCTGGCCGACGAGCGACTCGCCGAACTCGAACTTCACCGGGCCGTCCGATTCGGACCGGCCGTACGCGGCGATCCGCCGCAGCCACGCCCCGTTGTCGCCTCTCTCGGCCAGGAAGACCGCGCCGTACTGGGCGCGGACCAGGGGAGCGAGTTCGCTCAGGATCAGCGACGCCACCGCGCCCAGGTCCCGGTGACCCTGCATCAGTCCGGAAACCCTGGCCAGGTTGGTCTTCAGCCAGTCCTGGTCCTCGTTGATCCTGGTCGTCTCCTTGAGGGTGACGATCATCTGGTTGATGTTGTTCTTCAGGTCCTCGAGCTCACCGGACGCGTCCACCGAGATCTGCCTGGTCAGGTCGCCCGCGGTCACCGCCGTCGCGACCGCGCCGATGGCGCGCACCTGCGTGGTCAGGTTCCCGGCGAGCTGGTTGACGTTCTCGGTCAGCCGTTGCCAGGTTCCGGACACGTCCACCACGTTCGCCTGACCACCGAGTTTGCCCTCGGTGCCCACCTCACGGGCGACACGCGTGACCTCCTGGGCGAACGACGACAGTCGGTCCACCATGCTGTTGAGGGTCGTCTTCAGTTCCAGGATCTCACCACGGGCGTTGACGTCCATTTTCTTGGACAGGTCACCGTTGGCCACGGCTGTGGTCACCTGGGCGATGTTGCGGACCTGGGTGGTCAGGTTCTCGGCCATGACGTTGACGTTGTCGGTCAGCTCCTTCCACGTCCCCGCCACGTTCGGCACACGCGCCTGTCCGCCCAGCGTGCCTTCGGTGCCGACCTCGCGAGCCACGCGGGTGACCTCGTCACCGAATGCGCGGAGCGTGTCGACCATGCCGTTCATGGTCTCGGCCAGGTCGGCGATCTCACCGCTGGCCTCGACCGAGATCTTCTTGCCCAGGTCGCCGTTGGCGACCGCGTTGGCGACGGTCGCGATGCTGCGGACCTGGGTGGTCAGGTTCTCGGCCATGACGTTGACGTTGTCGGTCAGGTCCTTCCACGTCCCCGCCACGCCCCGGACCTGCGCCTGACCGCCGAGCTGACCCTCGGTACCCACCTCGCGGGCCACGCGGGTGACTTCGTCGGCGAAGGCGGAGAGTTGGTCGACCATGGTGTTGAGGGTGTTCTTGAGTTCGAGGATTTCGCCTCGGGCGTCGACGTTCATCTTCTGGGTGAGGTCACCCCTGGCCACCGCGGTGGTCACGGTGGCGATGTTGCGGACCTGCTCGGTCAGGTTCGACGCCATGAAGTTCACGGAGTTGGTCAGCTCACGCCACGTGCCGGCGACACCCGGCACCTGCGCTTGACCACCCAGCCGCCCGTCGCTGCCGACCTCGCGGGCCACGCGGGTGACTTCGTCGGCGAAGGCGGAGAGTTGGTCGACCATGGTGTTGAGGGTGTTCTTGAGTTCGAGGATCTCGCCTCGGGCGTCGACGTCGATCTTCTGGGTGAGGTCACCCCTGGCCACCGCCGTCGCCACGGTCGCGATCTTGCGGACCTGGTCGGTCAGGTTGCCCGCCATCAGGTTCACCGAGTCGGTGAGGTCCCGCCACGTCCCCCCGACGCCAGGCACCTGCGCCTGGCCACCCAGTTTGCCGTCGGTGCCGACCTCTCGCGAGACGCGGGTGACTTCGTCGGCGAAGGCGGAGAGTTGGTCGACCATGGTGTTGAGGGTGTTCTTGAGCTCGAGGATCTCGCCACGGGCACCGACCGCGATCTTCTGCGTCAGGTCACCCCGCGCCACCGCCGTCGCCACCCGCGCGATGTCACGCACCTGGTCTGTCAGGTTGCCCGACATCAGGTTCACCGACTCGGTCAGGTCACGCCAGATCCCGACGCCGCCGGGGACCTGGGCGCGGCCGCCGAGGATGCCCTCGGTGCCGATCTCCCGGCCGACCCTGGTCACCTCGGTCGCGAACAGCGAGAGCTGGTCGACCATCCGGTTCACCGTCTGCGCGAGCTCCAGCACGTCCCCGTTGAGCGACCGGCCGTCGAACTCCAGGGGCATCCGCTGGGTCAGGTCACCCTCCGCGACCGACTTCAGCACGTGGTTGATCTCGACGGTCGGCTTGGTCAGGTGGTCCATCAGCTCGTTGACCACGTCCGTGGCGACACCCCAGCCGCCTGAACCGCCTACCGTGCGTAGCCGCTCGTGCAGCCCGCCGTCGGTCGCGACGCTGTCCCGGACCCGCAGCAGCTCGTTGACCAGCAGCTGGTTGCGCTCCGCGATCTCGTTGAACGCCGCGGCCAGCTTGGCCGAGCGGCCGTCGCCACCGGCGACGATCCGACGCCGGAAGTTGCCTTCACGCAGGTCCTCCATCGCGGCGAGTACCCGGTCGAGCGTCGCGTCCTCGCCATCCTGGCTGACTGAGCTGGCTGACTCCTGGTTGATGTGCGTAGTCACGGGTACTGCTCCTCGGATCGAGGCGACGTTCAGTGTCTAACCTTGCCATGTCCGGTCAGCGTCCGTGGCGCCAGCCGCTACGGTTTACGGTGAAGACGTTGTTGCCGAAGCGTCAGCGAGGTGCGGGATGACCGATGCAGCGGCATCGGCCCGTTCGGTCGTTGCCCAGCAGGGTGGCGCGATTTTTCTCGCCGAGGCAGGCGGCAGACTCTGCGGCAGTATGGACGTCGGCGCGACGGCCACCACCGTCGCCGAGCTCGCCAGCCCGGTGCTGGCCGAGCGCGCCGTCGTGGTGCTGCCCGCGTCCCGTGGCCGGTGGGAGTGGTGGTGCCACGTCCTGGACGGCCGCCCGAGCCACGGCAAGGTCCGGCGGCTGACCCCGTCGGTCGCTCCGGTGCTGGCCAGAGCCATGTTCGCGAC
>NZ_MTQO01000019.1 GCF_001984155.1 Actinosynnema sp. ALI-1.44 | reverse complement strand
CGGCCAGCGTCCAACCGTTCTTCCGCTCGGTCTCGCTGAGCAAGCCTCGCACGTACGACCGCATCTGCCGCCGGGACTCGACCCTGGGAAACCGCGCGGCGAACCGACCCATGAACGCCTCGAAACTCGCCGACCACCCAGCCGCCATCTCTTCCACCAACACCAAGATCAACTATCACGATACGCAGCTAGATTACAACCTGTCGTTGCAGTATTAGAGTTCCTAACAAGTTGATCAGTTGTGGTGCCTGAAGGCTCATGGTCGTTGATCATGAGCCGAGTCCAGTCGATCGCGCCCGGCCAGGCTCAAGCACCACGTGATCGCCGAGCCGACACCCGCGAGGCGTTTCTCGGTCTGGCCCATGCGTTATCTGCTACCGACACGTCAAAATCTTCTGTCAGGAACTCTCGGCCAGCACACAACGGGCTGGTACGTAACCAACACAGTGCACCCAGCGCCGGAAACCGAACCCCTGGCTGGAAACCGCACTCCAATGTAACCAACAGCGCAAAGCAATCAGACATTATCCGGTAAACCCAGCCCCGGCGACAAGCAGGCCACAAGTAGGCAGACCGTAACTCAACCGTGGCCCACGCTGGCAATCAGCTAGAACGGCGGAACGTCATACCCAACGGGCGTGGTAAGCACAGTCCTGCGCCCGGGAGTGGTGAACTGAGGTTCACCCCGGGCAGTGGACACCGAGTTAGCAGGATTGTGTTCCTGCTGGAAGGATGTCTGTCATGCCTCCTCGTCAGCGCCGGTCGTATACGGCTGAGTACAAGGTCGAGGCTGCGCATCGGGTGATCGATTCTGGTCGGACGATCTCTGAAGTGGCTCGTGAGCTGGGGATTGACCCGGGAATGTTGAGCGTGTGGGTCAAACACGAACGACGCAGGATCACCGCGGCCGAGGCCCACGGGGACACGCCCCTGGAGCCAGCGGAACGAGCCGAGTTGCAGCGGCTGCGCCGACAAGTGGCCGAGCTGGAGAAAGACAACCAGTTCCTGGTAAAAGCTTCGGCGTACTTTGCCGCGATGCAGAAGAATCGACCCGGTTCGAGCTGATGGCCAAGTACGCCGCCTCCAACGACAACGACCCGGGGACTGGCGGCATCAGCTCACCGCGCGACGCACGGTTCTCGGTCCGGCGGATGGCCCGGCTGTTGGGTGTGTCCAGTTCCGGCTACTACGCGCACGTGAAACGTGCTGTGGCCACGGTGCTGACGCCGCGGCAGCAGCGCCGCGCCGACCTGGAGGCCAAGATCACCCAGGCGCACAGGGAATCTGATGGGACCTACGGGTCACCACGGATCACCGCCGAGTTGCGTGGCCAGGGCGAGACAGTGAGCGCCAAGACGGTCGCCAAGGTCATGGCCGAGGTCGGAATCGAGGGCATCAGCCCCCGCACGTTCAAGATCAAGACCACAGTGGTCGATCCGGCCGCGTCGTTCCCGCCGGATTTGGTCGGCCGCAGCTTCGACCAGGGCCGCCTGGACGCCGTATGGTTCACCGATATCACCTATCTGTCCTGCGGTGAGGGTGAGATGTTCCTGTGCGCGATCCGCGACGGGCACTCCCGGAAAGTGCTCGGGCACAGCGTCGCCGGCCGCATCAGTGCCGAGATGGTCTCCACCGCGATCGAGGCCGCCGTGACCACCAGAGGCGGCCGATCCCGTGGCACAGTCCTGCATTCCGACCGCGGCGGTGAGTACACGGCACATCTGACCGCGCAAGCGTGCTTCCGCCACGGCCTGCGGCGCTCGATGGGCGCGACCGGGATCTGCTGGGACAACAGTCCAGCCGAGTCGTTCTGGTCAACGTTCAAACACGAGGAGTTCTACCGGCACGTCTACGCCACCAAGGCGGAACTTGTTGGCGCGGTTGACAAGTGGATCGAGTTCTACAACAGTACTCGGCGGCACTCCGCACTCGGGATGCTCAGTCCCCACGACTACGAGAAGTCACTCCAAGCGACTGCCGCCTGAAACTGCTTAAGCCCCTGTCCACCGTTCGGGGTGAACCTCAGTCGCCGATGGTGATTCCGCTGCGTTGTGGCGGGGTCAGTTCCGCGAACCGGGCGTACGCTTGCACGATTTCGCCGTCGATTTGGTTACGTTGCCGGTGACGGTCTATCACATAGTCAAGAACTTGATCCCGTGTCATCTCGGTGAGCGGGATGTGTGGTGGTTGACCTACCGGACGGAATGGAACAGCGAGCTGTTCGGGCATAAGTCCAGTTTATCGGAAACAGTGCTATTTTACCAGCGGTGGCCACGGTTGAGTTACGGTCTGCCTACTTGTGGCCTGCTTGTCGCTGGGGCTGGTTTTCACGGATAATGTCTGATTGCTTTGCGCTGTTGGTTGCGTTGGAGTGCGGTTTCCAGCCAGGGGTTCGGTTTCCGGCGCTGGGTGCGCTGTGTTGGTTACGTACCAGCCCGTTGTGTGTTGGTTTAGAGTCAGCCGCTTGGGCCTGGCCGGGACAACGCGTATTCCAGCGGGGCAACAGTGGCTCGATTCGTTTCCCCAGGTCGTCCGGGACGATCCATGGCGGCTGCTCACCTTTCCGGGCTCGTTCATGATCAACGATCATGAACCTTCAGGCACCACAAGTGATCAACTTGCCAGGAACTCCAAGGGGCGTGTCCGGAATCGGTCGCCGGGACAGACCAGTCAACCCGACTGGTCGGTGGTCGCGTGCGCGGCACCGACCGGTTTGGACTCAGGAGAGCCGCGTTGTCGCAAGTAGACACTGAAGACGGCCATCGAGCCGATGGCGAGGAACTCCGACTGCCAGTTCTGCAGCGTCCGGTTCCAGAAGTCGGCGGACACCAGGTACTCGCCGTAACCGACGGGATCCTGCAGGCGCCCCACCTGGTCGGAGTTGTACGCGCTGTGCCCGGCAACGGACTGGGCCAGCAAGGACAGCAGGAACAGCCCGCACATGGTCAGGCTCAGCGACCAGGAGAACAGCAGCGTCCGCCAGCCGCCGACGCGTGCCCAGAGCGGGGAATCCTGGCGGGCGTGGCGGCCGACAGCCTGGTCCGACCGGGACTCCAGGCCGATGTCGCGCGGGTGCTTCGACTCGGGGGAACCCAGCTGCATCAGCCAGATCGTGAGCAGGACGTACAGGAAGAACTGCAGGTACTCCGACTGCCAGTTCTCCGCGACGTCCACGGCGAAGTCCGCCGAGGTCACGTAGGCGCCGAAGCTGACCGGTGGTGCCGACATCGCGGCCAGCCGGTCGTTGTGGTCGGCGTGCCCGGCGACCGCCTGGCCTGCCAGCGCCAGCAGGAACAGCAGGCCGAACCCCAGGCTCAGGCCGTTGTCCCGCAGATACCGGGTCGCGCGGTTCACGACGCCAACCCGATGGCGATCATGTAGATCAGCCCGCCGACGACGAGCACGAGGTACACCACGAGGATGCCGCGCGCGATCACGATCCGTCAACCTTGCATCGATAAGGGCCGCTGTCGGAGGACGGTGCGCATCCGGCGCCGATGATCCGCCAGCCCTCGTGGAACTTGCGCAGGAACAGCGTGTCGTGCCCGGAGCGGGCCTGGGCCGTTTCGTCCCATCTGGACACGGCCGTCGGCCGGTCCGTTGGCAGGCGCAGGGTGGACAGCGCCTGGTCGCAGCCTTCGGGCCGCAGGTCGTCGATGTGCCGGACAGCTTCGCGAGCCAGCAGCGCGCAGGCGACGCGCCCGTCGTCACGGGCGAGCGCGGTGACGAACCGATCAGCGGTGTCGCGCACCACCGTGTCCTCCGCTGAACCCGAGCATCCGGCCACGAGCAGAGCGACAGCCGCAACACACATGCACACGACGCGCATGGGGCTGGTTACCCCACGGTGCGCTGGGCTAACCGTTGTCGATCAGGCGTCAGCGAGCGGCCGAACCTTCGGGTGGTTGCCGAGAACACGGATCTGGCCGACCATCGAGGGGGTGAGCGCTGACTGGCACGAGATTCCCGGACCGGCACCGACACCTCCGAACGGCAACCTCGACGACATCGCGGCCGCGGGCGGGTTGCACACGTTCCAGCTGGATCTGCACGAACGACACGGACCGGTCGCGCGGTTCGAATTGCCGAACGCCCGGGTGGTGTCCGTGGCGGACCCGGAACTGCTGGCCGCGACGTCGATGATCAACCAGCGGCCCCAGGAGTTGTTCGAGTTCCTCTCGCCGTTGTTCGAAGCGGGGAACCTGCAGACGATCGGGGAAGCCGAACACGTGCCGTGGCGGCGGTTGCTGTTGTCCGCCCTGGGCAATCACCGGTCGCACGAGGCGCATTTCGACGCGTTCACGCGGATGACGCTGGAACTGGCGGACCGGTGGGCGGCCCAGACGGGGGAGGTGGCGCTGCAGGAGGACCTCAGTGAGCTGTCGTTGCGGCTCATCTGCGAGTACGCGCTGGGTGGCGACTTGGGGTCGTCCCGCCGGACCAGCGCGGCCTTTCGCGACCTGATTGCCGAATACGTGGCACGGCAGTACGGGTTGCCGTCAGCGCTGGGTGCGGAAGGGGCCGCCGAGGCACTGGCCTACGTGCGCGAGACCGTCACGCAGGTCCTGAACTCGCGGCCGCGGGGCTCCGGGCTGATGGGCATGCTGGCCGAGTCCGGCTGGGATCCGGCGCGGATCAGGGACACCGTGCTCGTCGTCGTGATGGCCGGGTACCACACCTCCGGTGTGGCGGTGTCATGGGCGTTGCACCTGCTGGCCGGGCACCCCGAGATCGCCGGACGGCTCCGCGACGAGGTGGACGGCGTGCTCGGCGACCGCCCCGCGCCGTCCTACGACGACCTGAAAGCCCTCGACTACCTCGACCGCGTGGTGAAGGAGTCGATGCGGCGATACCCGCCAGGTCCTTACGCGGCAAGGGAACTCGCGCAGGACACGGAAATCGGCGGCTACCGGGTCCAGGCGGGCACGACGCTGATGTACCCGATCTGGGCGATCCACCTGAACCCGGCGCAGTGGCCGGACCCCGAGCGGTTCGATCCCGACCGGTTCACCCCGGCCGCGTCCGAGCGGAGGGCGAAGTTCGCGTTCATCCCGTTCGGCTTCGGACCCCGCAGCTGCGAGGGCGCCGCGCTGGCGATGGCCGAGATCAAGCTCGTGGTTGCCGTGCTGGTCAAGCGTTTCGAGTTCACGCCGGTGCCGGGGCACGTCGTCACCCCTGTCGAACGGTTCGTGCTGTGGGCGCGAGACGACATCAGGATGACGTTGACGTCCCGCGGCTGAGGCACGGTGTGCAGGTGCTGGGCGCGAGTGTCCTGCTGAGACAGCAGACCGTTGCTCTCGCGGACGACCAGCCCAGCTAGGGTGCGCGTATGACCAATCCGTGGGGGACTGTGGTTTCCGCAGTGCGATCGAGGCCGCATGGCCGTGTCAGTGTGACGTTCACGCCGCAGGGCTGGGAGATCCGGCGCTGCCCGGTCACGCCGGGCGACCTGAGGACCTGGTTCTGGTGGAGTTTCGGCCTCAGCCTGGTCCTGGCCTGGATCGGGGCCATCCCGGTCTTCGCCTTCGACGCACCGAAGCAGGTCGCTTTCGCGTTCGCGGTGCCCGGCGCGGTGCTGCTGGTCGGTCTCGTGCTGTACGGCCTGATCGCGGCCATCGTCGAGTTCGTCGCGGGCATCCTCGTGATCTTCGGCCTGCTCACCCGCAAGGGCAGGCGGCGTCTGTTCGGTGTGTCCGCGCGGGAGCCGCAGGGCTTGCTGATGGTGCTTCCCGCGCACGCGGTGGTAGGTGCCCGTGCGACGCACCACTGGCGCCGCGTGGTGGTCACTGTGCGCATGGTGGACGGTGTGGAGTTCCACTACTCGCGATTCGGGACGCGTCGGCACCGCCGGGCACTCCAGGCGGGGTTCACCGGTCTGCTCGGCAACCGGCTGCAGGCACAGAACGCCTAAGCTGGCTGTGTGCGGCACATAGGAATCCTCGGACACTCCATCCCCGGCTCGGCCCACTGCTACCAGGCGATCGCGAGGCACAGCGAGCAACGACTGGGCGCCTACCAGCACCCGGACATCACGTTGGACTGCATCGCCATGGGACGCAGCATGCCCGCCTGGGAATCCGGCGACCGCGCCGCGGTGCGGGCCATCCTCGCCGAGAGCGTCGCCCGCCTCGCCCGTGCGGGATGCGACTTCTACATCTGCCCGGACAACACCGCGCACCTCGCCATCGACCTCCCCGGCCCGCGGCTCGCCCTGCCGGGCCTGCACATCGCCGAGGTGGTCGCCGCCGAAGCCGCCGCCCGCGGCTTCCACTCCGTCGGAATCCTGGGCACGCGCTGGACGATGACCGCGCAGATGTACCCGAAGGCGTTCGCTGCCCACGGCATCGCGAGCAGGGCGCCGTCACCGGCCGACCAGGACGACATCCAGCGGATCACGTTCGACGAACTCGTGCACGGCGTGTTCACCCAGGCCGCACGCGACCGGTTCGCCGCCGTCGTCTCCAGCCTGCGTGCCGAGGGCTGCGACGCCGTCGCACTGGTGTGCACGGAACACCCGATCCTGCTCACCCCGGACGCGTCGCCGTTGCCGACGCTCGACTCCACGGACCTGCTCGCCCGCGCCGCCGTCGACGCCGCCCTGGACGACCCTGCGTGAGGCACGCCCAGGTGGGTAACCGCGTTGCATGACGAGCTTCGGATACTTTCTGTCCTGTGAGGAGTTCGGGCCCAAGGAGCTGGTCCGCCAGGCCAAGATGGCCGAGGCGGCCGGGTTCGAGCGGCTGTGGATCTCCGACCACTTCCACCCGTGGAACGGTGAACAGGGGCAGAGCCCGTTCGTGTGGTCGGTGATCGGCGCGCTGTCGGAAGTGACCACGCTGCCGATCACCACCGCCGTGACGTGCCCGACCTTCCGCATCCACCCCGCGGTCGTCGCCCAGGCCGCCGCGACCGCGGCGGTGCAGCTCAACGGCCGGTTCACGCTCGGAGTGGGCAGCGGCGAGGCACTCAACGAGCACATCCTCGGCGACCGGTGGCCGTCCGCGGGCATCAGGCTGAGCATGCTGGAGGAGGCCGTCGAGGTGATCCGCAAGCTGCACAGCGGCGACGAGGTCACCCATCACGGTGACCACTACACGGTGGAGAACGCCCGGATCCACACGTTGCCCGACCACCCCGTGCCGATCTACGTCTCGGGATTCGGGCCCAAGGCCGTGCAGTTGGCGGGCCGGATCGGCGACGGGTTCATCTGCGTGATGCCGGACGCCGACCTGCTGCGGAAGTTCCGTGACGCGGGTGGCGGGGACAAGCCCGCGCAGTCGGCACTGAAGGTGTGCCACGCCCCGACCAAGCAAGAAGGTGTGGCGACCGCGCACCGCCTCTGGCCCAACGAGCACCTGCCGGGGGAGCTGGCCCAGGTCCTGCCCACACCACGGCACTTCGAACAGGCTTCGCAGCTCGTGACCGAAGAGATGGTCGCCGAGGCGCTGCCGTGCGGACCGGACCCGCGGCCGTTCGCCGAAGCCGTGCAGGAGCACGTCGACGCGGGATTCGACGAGGTCTACGTGCAGCAGATCGGGCCGGACCAGGACGCCTTCTTCGACTTCTGGCAGCACAAGGTGTTCCCCGAGCTCAGCCGGAAGTGATCGGCTCCGGTTTCAGCCGCCGCCGAAGGTGGCCTTGCCGGGTCCGTCGGTCAGGAACGAACGGATTCCGGTGCGCAGGTCCTCGGTTTCGAACAGGTCGGCCGCGATCCGGGTGACGTGCTGGTTGGCCTCGGCCACGCCGCCGTGTTCGTAGTGCGCGAGCACCTGCTTGGTCGCCGCGTGCGCACGGGTCGGGCCGGTGGCCAGCCGAGCCGCGAACGCGCGGGCGGCCTCGTCGAACCCGGCCTGGGGGAGTACCCGGTTGACCACGCCCCATTCGTGCAACGTCGCCGCTGGGTAGCGGTCGCCGGTGAACACGAACTCCTTGGCCCGCGCCACCCCGGCACGAGCGGCGAGCCGCTGCGTGCCGCCCATCGTCGGCGTCAGCCCGATCACGTTCTCCACCAGCCCGAACTGGGCTTTCTCCGACGCCACCAGCAGATCACACGCCAGCGCGACCTCGAATGTCCACGTCAGACACAGCGCGTGCGCGGCGAACACCGTGGGGAACGGCAACGCGGCGATCCGCTCCGGCACGTCGAGCATCTGGTCGAACAGGTGCTTGGCCTGGTCGGCGTCGGACTGCTCGTCGAACAGCGACACGTCGACGCCACCGCTGACCACCTTGCCTTCCGCGCGGAGCAATGCCGCCCTCGGCGGTCGGGCCTCGAGCAGCCCGATCGCCTCGGCGAACTCGTCCTGCAGCCGCGCGGTGTACAGGTTCAGCGGTGGCGCGTCGATCGTCAGCACGGCCAGGCCGGTCGGGTCACGGTCGAGGCGAAGCAGGTGCACGGGCTGACTCCTGTCATTGGCGGATCTGAAGTGTCCACCGTGCCCTCGCCGTCCCAGCAGTGCCCTGTGGCCCGGATTACACCGACGCTGGCCATGTCCGGTCAGCGGTCGCAGTGGGCCTCGGCGGTCGTCTTGAGGTCGGCCAGCCATGCCCGCAGACCCTGGGCGAGGAACTCGTTGGCCAGCGGTGCGTTCGACTCGACCTGCTGGCCGGTGTGGGTTTCCTCGGTGCGCACGATGGTGCCGCCGCGGACCTTGACGAAGTTCCAGACGTGCACACCGCGATCGATCCGCAGGCCGTCACCGATCGCGGGCCCGGTCCAGCGGATGCACTTGCCCTGCTGCAACTGCTCGACCGTCGAGGTGATCACCAGGGTGGTCGGCGGGGTGACGGGCGTCTGCGGCACCGGGGTGGTCCAGCGGAACTGCGAGTGCTTTCGCAGCGGGCCGCGGTCGAGGCGCTGCGCGGTGGTGACGGGCTTCTGCCACTCCGGCCACCGGTTGATGTCGGTCTGCACCTTCCACACCGTGTGCAACGGCGCGTCGATGAACGTTTCCGTGCGGTACCGGATCTTGGCCGACGGATCGACACCCTGACCCCGGCACGTCAACGAGGACGCCGCGGCGGTGGCGTTCGCGCCGTCGGTGGCGGCTTGCGCAGGCGCGGCACCGATGACCGCGGCGAGCGGGATGGTGAGCAGGGCGGCGCGGCGGACGGTACGCATGATGATCTCCTCGGTCGTGCTGTTCGGCTCGTGATGGCTCAACCTTGTCTCGCCGCTGTGCGGGGTCGCGTCGGTGGGAATTGCGTAGATCGTTCCGTTACGTACTCGCTCGGACCACTCGAACGGAGCCTTTATGTCAATCTGACAAGAAGGCTAGTGTCGACGTCATGACCGACGAGTCCTGGTCGCCACCGGCGGTCCTGATCGCGGTCGATCTGCTGATCCTCACGTTGCGTGACGCACAGCTGCATGTGCTGCTCGTGGAACGCGGCGTCGAGCCGTATCGCGGGCACCCGGCCCTGCCGGGCGGGTTCCTGAACAACGACGAGGAGGACTTGCTGACGGCAGCTCGTCGAGAGTTGCACGAGGAGACGGACCTCGATGGAGTGCGCTTGCACCTCGAGCAGTTGAGCGCCTACGGAGCGCCTGGCCGGGACCCACGCAGGCGGGTCGTGTCCATCGCGTACCTGGCGATCGCGCCTGGCCTGCCGGAGCCTGTCGCGGGGAGTGACGCGTCCGGCGCGAGCTGGCAACCGGTCGAGAGGGTGCTTTCCGGAGCGATGGAGCTGGCCTTCGACCACCGGCGCATAGTCGCGGACGGAGTGGAGCGAGCGCGCGGCAAACTGGAACACACGGCGCTCGCGACCGCGTTCTGCGGCGAGAGGTTCACCATTTCGGAGCTGCAGCAAGTGTACGAAGCGGTGTGGGGCGTCCAGCTCGATCCGCGGAACTTCTACCGCAAGGTCCAGAAGACCGAGGGCTTCATCGTGCCCGTTGGACCGGACCGCAGGACAACGGGTGGACGCCCCGCGCGGCTGTTTCGAGCAGGAGACCGGACGGCGTTGTACCCGCCGATCGTCCGGCCCGAAACGGCCGACATGAGCGAGGGGAACAAGGATGACGAACAACCCGGTGGTGATGCTCACCGCCCTGAACCTTGAGTACGACGCCGTACGGCGCAAACTGGTCGACCTCCAGGTGCGTGTGCACAAGCGGGGCACGCGACGACGTCCCCCAAGGTCCACTTCGGAGCGGTCGCGGCCGGTGAGATCGTTCAGAACTCGCACATCTCCCACGAGGCGTCGTGGATCCGGAACCACTACACGACGCCACCTACGCGGCGGCCGCTGAACTCGACATCGCCGGTAAGGCGTTGGAGGACAAGACTCCGCATGGACGGAGCAAAGTGGTCCTGGCTCTCAAGCGGCTGCGTGGTCTCGTCGTGGACGTGACTGAGTTGTCGACGAAGGTCGTGGCTGTGATCGTAGCCGTGCAGGGGCTGTCGTGATCGAACACGCCGACAACGCGAACATCGCCGGGGATGGCGCGACGGTTGGAAACCAGGCCGAGTGGGTGCACAACTCCACTGTGTACTTCGTAAGCCCGGATGCCTCACCGCAAAGGAAGTACGAAGTGGACAGCTTGAAAGACGGAGACCGCGAGCACAGGGCGGCGCTGACGAGGCTGCACGATCTTCCGGCGACGCAGCGTGACAAGATCGTCCGTCACCTTGATCTGGTGCTCACCGGCATGAAGGACACCGTTTGGGCGGACAGCCGTCAAGATGCCGAAGACACCCGCTTGAGCAACGGCAGACGCGACCGCGTATGGGCATACTTCCACCCGGATCCGGTCGGACCACGGGTGCGGGCACCGGCCGCGAAGAGCACGGTCCCGGGAGATCGCCTGAGGGCTCAGGTCTGGTCCACGGCGCAGTCGCCGCCGGTATCGCCTGTGTGAACTCTATCGCGAGGCACGGATCAAGGTCGAGCGCGTGAACTGGTTGATCGGCTACCTCGCCATGGATGTCCGGACAAAGTGGAACAAAGGAACCCTGTTCTCCCACCGGGACCGCTACCGGGCTGACACCAGGACGAAAGCCGTGTGTTCACTTGCGTCGACCGCTTTGGTGGCCGCGTCGCTCGTCGTGGTCATCGCACTGGTTCCGGCACAGCCCGTCCGAGCGTGAGATGGAGGACTGGCTGCGCTGTGACAAGATCATGGTGCTCGACGCCGCACTGCGCCCCTACGGGCTGGTGTGGCGGGAGGTCATCACCCATGCCTTCCTGCAAGCGCCGTCGAAGCCCTACAAACGAGCGTGTGAAGGATGGCCCGTGGCGGTACTCCAAATACGACATCCGGCTGTTGCTGATCACGCAGGACGGTGTCCGGGAGGTCAGCACCCGGCTCGACTTCGAACACGTGGTCTGCAACGGCCAGGAACGCAACAACTACCGGTTCGACGCGCAACATCCGGTCGTGGAGCCGAGTCAGCAGATCGAAGACGGGGAAAGTCTTGTCGCGTTGTCGGAGATCACTCTCGATTCGGCAGGATTCGCCCATATCCTCCATATCCTCGAGGGCATCGCGGCGGAGGGCAAGAGCTGGATCGATCGCGACAGCCTCGGCCGGGGTGGCCGTCCGCCGGGCCCCGAGAGCGCGTTGGCCGATGCGGCCACGTAGCAAGCAGGCGAGCCGGGGCGAAGTCGTGCGCCGCCCCGGCTCGCTGCTTGGACGCGCTCCCACAGTGTGGGCAGACGGCTCGGGGGAGGTTGTTTCCGGCGTGACAACTTTCGGCCGTTGTTTCGCCTGATTGCGCATCGGCGCTGGGAACTGCGGAAACCCCCGTTCCGGGTGCCCGCAAAAAGTGTCTACTTTGGACATATGTTATACCCGTATTCACTGATGCTGCTCCATTGGAGGGAAACGGTCACGTCGGCTTGGAGTAGCCGCTGTCGCCGTGATACAGATCAGCGATCGACAACCGCACGGTTGTAGGAAACCGTCCGTCCGCACCAGAGGATTCGATGGATCAACAGACACTCGCGGTGGCGTTCTGGTTCGCTCTGGCCGCGGTGCTCGTCGCCGTTGTCTTGCTGGTGCGCCAACGCCGGATCACCGCGGATCTGCGCGAACAGGCCACCGGCGCCCAGGCCGTCACCGACGCGTGGGCCGCTGAGGAAGCACACCTCGTCAACGCGCGCATCCCCGCTCTCGCCGAGTCGCTGAGCAACCGCCCGGTCGAGGTGCCGGGGCCGGTGAACCCCCGGTTCGCGCAGTCACACGGCCGCGTGCTCGACCTGTTCGCCGATTCCGTGCAGCAGGCCACCGCGCGGGGCGAGCAGTCCGCCAAGGCCACCCTGAAGTCGATGATGCGCGCGGTGCAGAGCCTCGCCAACGAGCAGCAGGTCGCCATCTCCGCGATGCAGGAGCGGCACGACGATGCCGACGTCCTGCAGGGCCTGCTGCGCATCGACCACATGAACTCCCAGCTCGGCCGCCGCGCGCAGGCCACCGCCGTGCTCTGCGGCTCGTGGCCGGGGCAGCAGCGGTCCGCGTCCTCGCTCACCGACGTGGTCAGGGGCGCGACCTCCCGCATCCGGGACTACCTCCGGGTCAACATCCCGATCGAGGCCGACATCGCGGTGACCAGCCGGGCCGTCGAGCCCGTCGTGCTGGCCGTCGCCGAGCTGCTGGACAACGGCGCACGCCACTCGCAGCCGAACACGGCCGTCGAGGTCAACTTCCAGCAGGCGCACAACGGCATCGCCATCATGGTCGACGACGCCGGTGTCGGGATGACCGCCGAGGAGCTGGGCCGCGCCGCGAGACTGCTCGCGGGGGACGGCGCCAGCGACATCAGCCGCCTCGGTGACCCGCCCCAGGTCGGATTCGCCGTCATCGGTGTGCTCGCGGCCCGGTACGGCTTCCGCGTCTCGGTCGACACGCGTTCGCCGTACGGCGGTGTGCGCGCGGTCGTGTTCCTGCCGACCGAGCTGCTCACCCGGGTCGACAAGCCGTTGCCCACCCCCGCTGCACCTGCCCCCACGCCCGTGCCCGCCGCCCCGGCTCCGGCCGCCGCTCCCGAGGCCGAACAGAAGCGCACGCCGGGCGGGCTGCCCAAGCGCAAGCGCCGGGAACCGGCAGGCGAGCAGGCCGCCGCGCCGTCAGCCCCGCCCGGGTCACCTGGTGCCGCCCGGCCGTCGGAGCAGATCGCGGCCGGTCTCGGCGCGTGGCAACGCGGCACACGCTCCGGACGGACCGCGTCCCCCACCGCTGCTGAAGGGAACCCACAGGCATGACCGATCCGGCGCACAACAAGTTGGGCTGGATGCTCGACAACGCCATGCAGATGCCCGAGACGATGCACGCGATCCTGCTGTCCGCCGACGGCCTGCTGATGGCCCACTCGAGCAGCATCAGCAGGGACGACGCCGAACGGCACGCGGCCGCCATGTCCGGTCTGCAGGCGCTGGCCCGCGGCACCGCCGAGTTCTGCGGGCAGACCGCGGCCGGGTGGCAGCAGACCATCAGCGAGTTCCCCGGCGGGTACGTCTTCCTCGTCGCCGCGGGCACCGGCGCGTACCTCGCGGTGTCCGCGTCCGAGCGGGTCGACATGGAGGCGGTCTCGTTCCGCCTGCAGGAGCTGGTGCAGCGGCTGGGCAAGGAACTCACCAGCCCGCCGCGGCAGGACGCGGGTAGCCCGGTATGACGCCGCACCGCCGGGAGCGGGCCCTGGTCCGGCCGCACGTGGTGACCGGCGGTCGGGCGCACCCCACACGCAACACGTTCGACGTGGTCACCGTCGTGGTGGCCACCCGTGCGTCGTTCTCCGGCCTGACGCCGGAAAAACGCAGGCTGATGGAGCTGTGCCGAGGTGGTCCGCTGTCGGTCGCGGAGATCGCCGCGCACCTGTCGCTGCCGATCAGCGTCACCAAGGTGCTGCTCTCGGACCTGTTCGACAGCGGCCACATCTCCACCCACGCCGCGCTTCCCCGCACCGCCCACCCCGACCTGCAGCTGTTGAAGGACGTGCTCGATGGCCTCCGCGCCCGTCTCTGAGGACATCTACCTGCCGCGAACCGTGCAGACCGCCGTGAAACTGCTCATCGTCGGGCACTTCGCGGTCGGCAAGACCACGTTCGTCGGCACGCTGTCGGAAATCCGCCCGTTGCGCACCGAGGAGACGATGACGCAGGCAGGCGCCCTCGTCGACGATCTCAACGGTGTCAACGGCAAAAGCACGACAACCGTGGCTCTGGACTTCGGCAGGCTGACCCTGAACGATCAGTTGGTGCTGTACCTGTTCGGCGCGCCCGGCCAGCAACGGTTCACCCAGCTGTGGAAGGACCTCGCTGTCGGCGCACTGGGTGCACTGGTACTGGCCGACACGCGAAGACTGGAGCAGTCGTTCGAGGTGATGGGACTGTTGGAGGAGTTCGGCATGCCGTACGCGGTGGCCGTCAACGACTTCGACAACGCCCCGAGCTTCCCGGACACGGAACTGCGCGAAGCGCTCGACCTGCTCCCGGAGACACCGCTGGTCACCTGCGACGCCAGAGACGCGGGTTCGTCCACCCGCGCGGTCATCGCACTGGTCGAGTACCTGCTCACCCGCCCCGTACAGGAGAACGCGTGACTTCCCAGCCTTCCGCCGACCAGGCCCCGCCGAAGGGCTGCCCCGCCCACGGTGACCGGATGCCGCTGTACGGCCCGGAGTTCGCCGCGAACCCCGCCACGACGTACGAGGCGCTTCGCGCGAAAGGCCCGATCGCGCCGGTCGAGCTCGCCCCCGGCGTGCCCGCCAACCTGATCGTCAGCTACGAGGCGGCGTTGGAGGTACTGCGCAACCCCAGCACGTTCCCGCGTGACCCACGCCGGTGGCAAGCCACGATGGCCGCGGACTGCCCCGTGCTGCCGATGATGATGTACCGGCCGAACTGCCTGTTCACCGACGGCCCGGTGCACGCACGCTACCGCAGCGCGGTCACCGACAGCCTGGCCAGGGTGGACCAGAACGCCTTGCGCGAGAACGTCGAACGCACCGCCGAGCGGCTGATCCGCGGCTTCGGCAAGGACGGTCAGGTCGACCTGCTCGCCGAGTACGCGCTGATGGTCCCGCTGCAGATGTTCCAGTTCCTGTACGGCTGCCCGCCCGAACTCGGTGAGCGGATGGTCGCGGGGATGATCGGCATCTTCGACATGATCGAGCCGGAGAAGGCCAACGAGCAGCTGACCCAGAGCATGATCGAGCTGATCACGCTCAAACGGGCCAACCCCGGCCAGGACATGCCGTCGTGGATGATGGCGCACCCGGCCAACCTCACCGACGAGGAGCTCATCCACCAGCTCGTCCTGCTGATGGGCGCGGGCACCGAGCCGGAGAAGAACCTGATCGCCAACGGCGTCCGGCTGCTGCTGTCCGACGAGCGGTTCGCCGGTGACCTGTCGGGTGGCAGCATGCCCGTCGAGGAAGCGCTCGACGAGGTGCTGTGGACCGACCCGCCGATGGCCAACTACTCGGCCAGCTATCCCTTGCAGGACATGGACTTCGCCGGCGTTCGGCTACCAGCCGACACGCCGCTCGTGCTGAGCTTCGCCGCGGCCAACACCGACCCGGCGCTCGCCACCGGCCACCGTTCCGGCAACCGGGCACACCTCGCCTGGAGCGCCGGGGTGCACACCTGTCCCGCGCAGCAGCACGCCAGGCTGATCGCATCGGTCGCCATCGAGAAGCTGCTGGACACCTTGCCCGACATGCGATTGACCGTCCCGGTCGACCAGCTCACCTGGCGCCCTGGGCCTTTCCACCGTGCGCTGACCGCGCTCCCCGTTCGTTTCACCCCGGTTGCCGTGCCCGTCCCGCTCGACGAGTCACCTGGAGAAAGCCGATGGAACGTTCCGCAGAGCCAGTCACGATCGACCCAACCGGACAGGACATCCACACCGAGGGAGCCAAGCTCGCCCAGCTCGGGCAGGCGACGCTGGTTGAGCTCCCTGGCTCGGTGGTGGCGTGGTCGGTAACCAGCCAGGACGCTCTGCGCAAGCTGCTCAGCGACCAGCGGGTGTCCAAGGACCCCCGCCAGCACTGGCCGAGGTTCGTCAACGGCGAGATCGACGAGCAGTGGCCGCTGCTGATCTGGGTCGCCGTGCAGAACATGTTCACCGCGTACGGCAGTGACCACCGCAGGCTGCGTTCGTTGGTGTCGAAGGCGTTCACGCCGCGTCGCACCACGGCGATGCGGCCGCAGATCGAGCAGATCACCACGGAACTGCTCGACGACCTCGCCACCCGTCCGCAACCGGTGGACCTGCGTGAGGGATTCGCCTACCCGGTCCCGATCGAGGTGATCTGCCGGTTGTTCGGTGTTCCGGCCGACGCGCGGCCCGGCCTGCGCAAGGTGGTCGACGGTGTCTTCGACACCACCCTGACCGCCGAGGAAGCCGTTGCCAACCAACACGAGCTGTACCGGATCATGCACGAGCTGGTGGCGTTGAAGCGGGCCGAGCCGGGCGACGACCTCACCAGCGGGTTGATCGCCGTCCGCGAGGACGACGGGTCGAGCCTGGCGGAGAACGAACTCGTCGACACCCTGATCCTGGTGATCTCGGCGGGCCACGAGACGACGGTGAACCTGCTCGACCACGCGATCACCGCGCTGCTCACGCATCCGCGCCAGCTGGAGATGGTCCGATCGGGCGAGGTGCCGTGGAGCGAGGTGATCGAGGAGACGCTGCGCTGGCAGGCCCCGGTCGCGAACCTCCCACTGCGGTACGCCGTGGCGGACATCGACCTCGGGGATGTGGTGATCCGCCAGGGCGACGCCATTCTCGCGTCGTACGCGGCGGCGGGCCGGGACAAGTCCGTCTACGGCGACACAGCGGACGTCTATGACGTCACGCGGGAGGAGAAGGCGCATCTCGCGTTCGGGCACGGCGTCCACTACTGCCTGGGTGCGCCGCTCGCCCGGCTGGAGGCCGAAGTGGCTCTGTCCGCGCTGTTCACGCGGTTCCCGGACATCGAACTGGCCGTGGACCCGTCGGAGCTGCGGTCGACCGAGTCGTTCATCTCCAACGGACACCTCACCCTGCCGGTGAAGCTCTTCTGAGCTGACACGGCTTTCGTGGGGGCTGCGCCGGCAGTCCCCACGAAAGTCAGGTCATGGCGGACCTGGCTCGGTCGACGAGACCGGGGCCTCGTTGCAGGAGGTCGTGTGGCGAGAACCGGTCCAAAGCCGCAGGGTGGGGGAGAGACGGGGCACGGCCGCGGGACTGGTGCACGGCTTTGCCGAGCTCGCGCAGCCGGTCGGGGGAGCAGGAGGACCGGAGCTTGCCGACGACGGCCGGGCCGGTCTCGTGCACGTGCTGCCGGACAGTGCGGAGGAACGCACCCAGCAGGCTTTCGAATCCGGGCTGTTGCGGTCCCGCGTCCGCCAGTCGCCGCATGACGTCGTCGACCTCGTCGTGGTCGACGTCGGGCCGGAACGGGTCCTCGGCGACGAGGTGCTGGACGAACCGCGCGATCAGGTGGTCGGCTAACTCCTTGCGGTGCTCCGGACTGCCGGTGTCCATTTCCAGTTCCGTGCAGACGCGGTCCAGGTCGGAGTGATCGTCCGCGAGGATCTCGGCGATGTCGTTCGGTGTAGTGGTCACCTCTACTACCTACCCACCTGTGGTCCGACCAATCTTGTGATCTGTTCCATCAGGACACGGCAAGGCCAGTTCTAGTCCACTGTGGACCGGCCCCCGAAGGGCGGGCGTTACTCGGCGGCGAAGTCCCAGCGGGTGGCGCCGTGGGGTTCCGCCGACGCCACACCGAAGGCGGTGCGGAGCGTCAGGCGGTAGAGGTGCCATGGCGGCGGACCCGCGCTGGGTGCGCTGAACGGGGCGGTGAACGTGTCGCCTTCCACCGTGACGGGCCAGCCGCCCGTGCGGTAGACGGCGGCAACCCGCTCCAGGGTGTCGGCGTCGGAAACCCGGTGGGCGTCGCCTTCCAGCACCAGATCGATGCCGGTGAGGCGCACGGACACGCTGCACGCCGGATTCGCGGCCAGGTTGCGGGACCTGCGTGTGTTCGGCCCGCCTTTGAAGTACAGCGCGTCGTCCACCCACACGGCGCCGACGCCCGCGGAGTGCGGTCGCCCGTCCGGTCGCACGGTGGCCACGAAGAACGTCAGGTCCGCCGTGGGGGTGGCAGTGGTCAGTGCGTCGCGGGGGCGGCTCCACGGCAGCTCGGCGGACCCGTAGCGGTCGAGGTTACGTGTCGAGGTGGGCTCTTTCGTGGTGTCAGTCATACCCCTGCGTCGAACGGGTCGCGGCCATATCGACATCCGGTTCGAGAAGATGCGGATGCCGTACCGGCTGGGCCTGACGCGTCGCGATCGTCTGCGAGGCCTGCTTCTCGATGTGTTCGAAGATGTCTGAGTCTGTTTCGCGTTGCCACTCGGGCATGTCGGCCCAGTCCGCGACGTACGCGGGCTTGGGGTCGGGGATGTGCTTGTAGATCTGGGCGATCCAGCAGGTGGCGACGAAGCGGCCCTTTTGCTCGCGGGTGAGTCGGGCAGTGTTGCCGTCGCTGATCTCGGTGAAGGCCCGGACCTGCTCGTAGACAGCCGCGGCACTGGCCTGTTCCCATTCGGGGGTGTCGTCCCACGGCGTGATGTAGCTGGCCTTGGGCTCGCCGGGGTAGTGCTTGGTGACGCCTGCGATCCATGCTTCGCGGAACACGCGTCCTGGTTCGACCTGCAACGGTTCTCCCTCGTGGTCAGACGACGGCCAACTCGGTGATGTCGGAATGCAGTTTGTGTACCGCTCGATGGGTGAGCATCGGTGCCAGTTTGGGGCGCAGGGTCAGGAGCTTGCGAGTGATGACGCCTGAGCCTGTCTCCCGAGCAAGGTTCAGAACGGTTGTGGCGTAGGCGAGGACCTTGTCCGGATCACGGCGGTGTACGCCGGAGATGGCGAGGTCGGTCAACACCGCGGCCCGTCGACGTGTGGTCAACGGGTGACTGAGAGCGCCGATGAGGGCATCCTCGGCCCAGTCGTGGCGACCGAGAGTGACGTAACAGCTTCCTCGTTCTTCGGCGAGTCGAGTGCCGTCAAAGCGCAACCAGCCTCCGTCATGCATCGGTCCCTTCAGCTGACGTACTTCTTCGGCCTTGTCAAGGGCTCGCTGACAGGCTGTCTGCTCACCCTGACCCGCGAATGCCTGGGCCTGCACGACAGAAACCCAGTGCCGGGTGGAAAGGCTTTGATCACCTCGGCTGGCGACTGCCGCGGCGGCGTCGAGCAGGGGAGTGGCATGTGCGAACTGACGGTCGTAAATGGCGACAAATGAGTGTCGGACCATGGCGCAGGCCCACAAGTCGTAGGCGTTGGCAGCTTTGCTGGCGTCAGCGGCGAGCGTATAGCAGTACGCGGCGGCGGTGTAGTCGTTTCCGTCGAAGAGGATCTCGCCGAACAGCTGAAGCAGGTCTCCGGTGAGGGCGAGCAACCGCTTCCTGGTGGCATCGCCTCGCGAATGCTTGAGGCCGGCACACAAGACTTCGAACTGGTCACGCACCAGCGGCATCGTGGCGCTCTTCGAAGGTGCCCGCAAGAACGCGCCCCAGAGGTGCCGGTTCAGTTCGGCGTACTCGTCCAAGGTTGTGGGGTCGACCCGAGCGGGGTGGTCAGCGGCGTAGGACAGGCGGTCGGTGTCGATCATGGGCATGGCCACAAGGGCACCGGTCGTGCTGAACAGGCGAAGCAGTTCGCGGCGTCTCATCTCGTCGCTCTCCAGACGGTCCTGGTCACGCACCCTGGCGGGGCCAAGGTCGACCTCTACAGTCTCGCTGCCGGAGAGCAGGTAGTCGAGACGTTCGGTCGAGATGGTGAGCGTGCTGGCCAGTTGCGGCCTCAACCATGGCTGTGGCTTGGTCTCTCCGGCTTCCCACCGTTGCACCGTGGTTCGTTCGACCCCTAACGCATTGGCCAAGGTCTCTTGAGTCAGCCCACGCATTGCTCGGTACTGGGCCAAGCCCCTTCTCTTGACCGCCATGCGAAGCTCCCTGCCAGAGTTGCCGGTTTCACTACCCGCTGGCCAAGCCGATCGATGCGGCATCGATGCGGCCCGACTGCGGCATTTCCGCGGTGGTTCTCCGGGCGTCGCGTCCAGTTGTATGAGGAGGGCGGCGTCACTGACCACGGTATCAAAACTGCTGTCGAGATCTGCGCAGGATCGGAGCGACATAGATGAGGTTGGGGCATCGGTTCGTCGGAAACGACTTGACCTTGATGGGGCAGACGGAATTCCGGACCGGCCGAGTGAAGATCAGGAAATCCTCTGGCAACTCACGTAAACCGCCTTCGACCCTGTGGCACAGGACAGGGGACGAACACCAGCGGTCGGCCCGGGTACCGGCAGTCGACGGCGAGACAGTCAGGTGACCCGGTGGAGACGGCGGCGATGGTGTGGTGGGGGATCAATCCGGAACGTGGCGAGTACTACGCCGGGCGGGTGCATGTGGTGTCGCGGGAGTATCCGTGGACCGCCTTGTGCGGGCTTCCTGTCGAGCAAGTATGGGAGCAGCGGCCGCTCGATTCACACCGTTTGTGCCCGGAGTGCTGTCTCCTCGCGGTTGCCTGGTTGTTCCCCGCTGCCGATCAGCAGCGGCCTGTGCTTGACCTTGCCGACAGGACTCAACCCACCTCAACGCAACCGCCGACGACAGATTCGGAACGCGACATCAGGCCCATAACCGAGTATCCAGCGCTTCCGTTGAAGGAGCCCGTATGAGCGGCGGTCTGGGTTGAACTACTACGGCCGCAAGCTCGCGCGGGTGTTGAAGAAGATGCGAGCAGAACGGGCTGACCCAGGACCAGGCGGGCGAACGGATCTTCCTGGATCCCAAGAAGATCGGTCGGTTTGAACGCCGTCAGGCTGGAGGACTACGCCAGCCGCAAGGTCGAATACCAACTCAGCGGTCAAGCGGGTGGCGTTTCTGAAGCGGCAGCAGGAGTGCGCCTGACCATCCACGGCTGATCTGCGTGACGGGTCGGCGGAGCGGCATGCGGATGTCAGGAATAGACCTCGTATGTGTCGGTGGTCCATGCTCTGGCCTGGTCGCTGATGGTGACGCCGAGACCGGGTCGCGTCGAGAGGCGCATACGGCCGTTGACGATGTTCAAATGTTCGTCGAACAGCGGGTTGAGCCATTCGAAGTGTTCCACCCACGGTTCGTGGGGATAGGCCGCCGCGAGGTGGACGTGGATCTCCATCGCGAAATGCGGCGCCAGTCGCAGGTTGTTCGCGTCGGCCATGGCCATGATCTTGAGGAACTGGGTGATCCCGCCGACACGGGGCGCGTCCGGTTGTACGACGTCGGCGCCGCGGGCACGGACGAGTTCGGTGTGTTCGGCGGCGCTGGTCAGCATTTCGCCGGTCGCGATCGGGGTGTCGAAGGTCGACGTGAGCACCGCGTGGCCGTCGAAGTCGTACGCGTCGAGTGGTTCTTCGATCCAGCCGAGGCCGAGTGGTTCGAGTGCCCGGCACATGCGTCGTGCGGTGGGGCGGTCCCATTGCTGGTTCGCGTCGACCATCAGCGCGATGTGGTCGCCGATGGCGTCCCGGACGGCGGAGACACGCTTCAGATCCGTCGCGTTGTCCGGGTGGCCGACTTTGATCTTGATTCCGCCGATGCCGTCGGCGATCGACTGCTCCGCGCGGTGCAGGACAGTCTCAATGGGCTCGTGCAGGAACCCGCCGGAGGTGTTGTAGCAGCGCACGGAGTCGCGGTGGGCGCCGAGCAGTTTGGCCAGCGGCAGTCCCGCTCGTTTGGCCTTGAGGTCCCACAACGCCACGTCGAACGCGGCGATGGCCTGCACCGACAGGCCACTGCGGCCGACGGAGGCACCCGCCCACACCGCCTTGTCCCAGATCTTCGCTATGTCGTTGGGATCCTCGCCCAGCAGCACCGGGGCGATCTCGCGGGCGTGCGCGAACTGGCCGGGGCCACCGGCCCGTTTGGAGTAGCTGAAACCGACGCCGTCCAGCCCGTTCTCGCTGGAGATCTCCGCGAACAGCATGGCGATCTCGGTCATCGGCCGCTGCCGTCCGGTGAGGACTTTGGCGTCGGAGACGGCCGCGGGCAGCGGCAGCGTGACCGAGGAGACCTGGACGCGGGAAATGCGGTCGAGACTCGTCATATGTCGCCGTCCTTGTCTGGGAGGGAACCAAGCAACGTGATCGCGCGTCGTAGAGCAGGGTTGAAGGGCTCACGCCGCCAGACCGCGTGCAGCACGGCGGGTGCGTCGGCGACACCGGCCAGGGTGCGGAAAAGCACGCCGTCGGGGTGCAGGTGTGTGGCGGCTTCGGGAACCAGGGCGAGGCCGCGCCCGGCCGCGACCAGCGCCAGCATGGTGTGCACCTGTGTCAGGCGGTGTGCGGAGACGTACGGGACTCCGGCGAGGACGCGTGACACCAGGTTGGCGAAGTAACCGGCCTGGTCGGACGTGTACACCAGGAGTGTTTCCTGGCCGAGGGCGTCCACGGCGACCGCTGTCGTCTCGTCGGCCAGCCGGTGGTGGCGTGGGATCGCGAGGACAAGGGGCTCGCTGTGCACGAGCCGGGAATCGAATTCGTCCTCGTCGAACGGTGGCCGGGCCAGAGCGAGGTCCAGGGTGGCGTTGCGGAGGCTCTCGAGCTGGTCCGAGGTGATCATCTCGTTGAGGATCAGCCGGACCTCGGGGAGTTCCCGTTCGAGGTGGTTGAGGAAGCGGCCGAGGAAACCGAGTCCGGACGCCGCGGTGAACCCGATGCGGACCGTGCCCGTGTGGCCTTGGGCGACCCGCCGGGCGGTGTCCGGCGCGGCCGCGGCGAGCGCGAGCAGCCGTCGTGCCTCGGCCAGGAACGCGGTGCCTGCCGGTGTGAGCTCCACCTTGCGCTGCGTCCGGTCGAACAGCACCACGCCGACCTCCCGTTCGAGCCGCTGGATCTGCCTGCTCAGCGGCGGCTGTGTCATCCGCAGCCGCTGCGCCGCCCGGTGGAAGTTGCCTTCCTCGGCGACGGCGACGAACCCACGCACCTGCTCCAAGCTCAGCATGGGACTGTGATACCCGTCCAACACTGTTTCAGCATCATTTGATGCTGAACGGATATCACCTCCCGCGCCGAGGTGTCCGGCACGGAACGAGGCCTGCTCTGATTCGCCGGAACCGCGGGCCGGGTTCGTCCGACCATTGGGGAGTACGTCGTCTGACAAGAGGGGACGCCTGCGCGGTGGGTGACGGTTCACGGGTGCGACTGTCCGCGGTCGGCTGCAGACACGGCCGCCGGACCGTGGTCGACGACGTGCACCTCGACATCGAGCCCGGCCAGCGGGTGGCGCTGACCGGCACGAACGGATCCGGCAAGACGACACTGCTGCGGGCGGTGATCGGCCTGCACCAGGCGGCCACCGGTGTCATCGAGGTTGGCGGTCACCGAGCGGCGACCGCTGCGGACTGGGCGCGCCGCCGCAAGGACACGGCGTGGATCCCGCAACGGCAGGCCGCGGGCAGGTTCCCCTTGCTCGCGGAGGAGTTGCTGGAGAGCAGCGGCGCACCGGTGGAGGCGAACGACGCCGCGACACAACTCGGCGTGGGGAAGTTGCGGGCGCGGCCGTTGGACACGTTGTCCGGTGGACAGCTGCAACGGATGTACCTGGCTCGGGCGATGGGTTGCATCGCGGCGGGGGCCGGCTTGCTGCTCGCCGACGAACCGACGGCGGCACTGGATTTCGACGGCCAAGCGGACGCGGCACGGCTGCTGACGTCGTTGCCGGTGACTGTGCTGGTCGTGACGCACGACCGGGTTGTGGTGGACGCGTGTGAGCGGGTGCTGGAGATGGCGGCGGGCCGGTTGCGGGAGGTCACGTGACGAGCTGGACCGAGTTCTGGCAGCTGCTGGAACTGCCCGCTGTGCAGTGGGCCGGGCTTGCCCTTGTGCTCGGTGCGGTGGGGTTGCCGATCGTCGGTGTGATCATCATCGGGCTGGACATCATGCCGGTGCGGTTCGCGATGATGCACGTCGCCCTGCTGGGGATCGCGATCGGCCTGCTCGTCGGGATCGACCCGTTGCTGTGTGCCATCGTCGCGTGCGGTCTGTCCGGGGCGGCGCTGACTCCGCTCGCGCGGACTCCGTCCGGCCTGTCCGGGGCGATGGGGCTGTTGATGAGCCTCGCCATCGCGGCCGCGTTGCTGGTTCTGTCGATTTCCGGGGTGAACGCGGCCGGTGCGTTCGAGTTGCTGTGGGGTTCCATCCTCGCCACTCGGCCGGGGGACGTGCTGCTGCTCGGCGTTCTCGCGGTCGTCATTCCCGGGCTGTTCTTCCTGCGACGCAAGCAGATGGCGCTGCTGCTGCACGATCGTGAGCTGGCGGCGTGCTCCGGGGTACGGGTCGAGCGGCTGACGCTGATCCTGCTGGTGCTCGTGGCGGTGGCGGTGGCAGGCGCGATCCGGTTGACCGGGGCGCTGCTGGTCGACGCGTTGACACTGCTGCCCGCGCTGGCCGCCCGGCGGCTCGCGCATTCGCTGCGGGCCATGGTGGGCTGGGCCGTCGGCATCGGGGTCACGGTCAACCTCGCCGGGTTCGCGCTCGCGCTGATGTTCGACCTGCCCCCGGGACCAGTGTTGGTCCTGGTCGCCGGGGTGGTCGCGATCGCCGCGCACGTCGTCCCGCGTCACGCGGTGGCTTGATCCCGCAGGACGTCCTTGGCGACCTTCCCCGCCGGGTTGAGCGGCAGGGCGTCGAGCAGCAGCAGGCGTTCTGGGTGTTTGAACCGGTCAAGCCCGTGCGCGCCGAGGAACGACGTGAGGTCTTCCAACGTCAGCGTGCCGGAGGCGACGACACACGCGCACAACCGTTCGCCCATCAACGGGTCTGGGACGCCGATACACGCGACGTCACGGACAAGGGGGTGTGCGGCGACTGCTTGGTCGACCTCGGCCGGGCTGATGTTCGCGCCGCCCCGGATCACGACGTCCTTGCGGCGACCGACGACGGTCAGGTAACCGTCCTCGTCGAACACGCCGAGATCCCCGGTCCGCACCCAGCCGTCCGGTGTCCGGTACCGGGCGTTGAGATCGTCGTCGCCCACGTAACGCATCGGGCTCATCGGGCCGCGGGCGATGATCTCACCGACCGTCCCGGTCGGCTGTGGACGCAGGTGGTCGTCGACGACCACGATCTCGGCGACGGCCGGGTTCGGTCGTCCCGCCGACGTGACCCGGGACGGCGGGTCGTCCAAAGCGGTGTGGCAGTTCACGCCGTCAGCCGAGCCGTACACGTTCACCACGGCACAGTCGAACGCCGCCCGGCACGCGTCGGCCGTGGGCGCGTCGAGTTGCGCGCCACCCGGAGCCACTACGCGCAGACTGCTCAGATCCGTCGCCGGGCGGTCCGGGTGGTCGATCATCATCCGGAACATGGTCGGCACCCCGATCAGGTGCGTCGGCCTGGCCCGGGAGACCAGCCGGAGCGTGGCCCCGGCGTCGAACCTGGCCTGGAGCACCAGCGTGCCGCCGTGCCGGGCGAGCGTGACCGTGGACCCGTTGCTGCCGAAGGAGGACGCCAACGGCAGCAGGAACAGCGCGCGCAGGTCACCGCCCGGCGGGATGAGCCGCTGGACGAACGCGCCCCGGCCGCACGCCAAAGCGTTGTGGGAGTACAGCACGAGCTTCGGTTCGGACTCCGAGCCCGAGGACACCAGCATCCGGGCGGGACCGTCGGGATCCACAGGGACAGCACGGAAGGAGTCCCCGAGAACGGGCGCCGACGAGACGACCACGTGCCGCAGACCGGGAATCTCCCTGCGCAGAGTCTGGGTCTGCACGGCGTGCGCGGGGTCGACGATCGCCACGACCGCGCCGGACCGGCCCAGCAACGAGCGGGCCTCCTTGACCCCACGGCCGATCGGGTACGGCAGCACGATCCCGCCGATCGCCGCGACGGCCAGGTCGGCGATGCAGGTGTGCCTGCCGTTGGGCAACTGGGTCGCGACCGTGTCGCCCGCCCTGACTCCGAGCCCGGCCAGGCCTGCCGCCCATCGGCGGACCTGCGAGTCGAGTTGGGCGTAGGTCAGTTCGCCCTCGTCGTCGATGATGGCCGTACGGTCCGGCGCGGCTCGCACGTGCGCTGAGAACAGCTGGTAGATGCCCTGCCCGGCGTAATGTCCTTGCGCTGCCCAGCGTGTACGTAACTCGGCGGGGACGAGATCACCGGAAGCGACGACGGTCACGCGAAACTCCAAGGGGTCTGCACGGCCGGGCAGCCGTGGTCGTCTGGCCGGATCGCGGCGGCGAACCGTGGGTCGTGGGGCAGGGTGGCGAGATCCTCGGACACCGGCGCCGAATGCGCGCCGCGCCGGGCGAGTTCAGCGACGGCATCCGCAGTGGACAGATCACGCACGGCGGTGGCGTGCTCGTCGCCTTCTGCGGTGCACCATCCGTCGGCTGTCCGCAGTGGACGCCGGAAACCACTCGGCCGCCGGGCACAGCCGGTGCTGACGAAGTCCGCGAGGAGCAGGTCCGACGCGGCGATCAGGGACGACTCCACCTGACATCCCTGGCCGGTGTGTTCCCGGCGCAGCAACGCGCCGACGACCGCGTGTGCGCCGAGCAGGCCACCCATCACGTCCACCAAAGCCATCAGCGAAGGCGCGGGCGGCTGGTCCGCCGGGCGGATCGCCTCGCCGAGCCCGGTCCGCGCCTGGACCATGAAATCCGTCCCCAAGGGCGGGTCCTCGATCCGACCGGCGTACCCGGACGTGTAGGCGTAGACCAGGCCGGGCCGGACGGCGGACAGGTCGTCCGGGCCGAGGCCGAACTGCTCGGCCTTGCCGGGTGCCCAGTTGTGCAGGAACACGTCCGCGCCCGCGACCAGGTCCCGCAGTTCGTCGCGCCCGGCCGGGTCCTTGATGTCGACCTGGGCCGCCTGCTTGTGGCGGTTGAGCGCCAGCCACCGCGCGGACGTCTCCCCGTACATCGGTGGCATGCCCCGCAACGGGTCGCCGCCCGGCGGCTCGATCCGGATCACGTCAGCGCCGAGCAGGCTGAGCAGGTGCGCCGCCAATGGCGCCTGGACGCGGCGCCCGGCCTCCAGCACCACCATCCCGTTCAACGGCAACGTTTCCTTGTCGAGCAAGGTAGAGGTGTACTGTCCCGGAAGGGGAAGGACGGTCCAGGGGTCAGGGATCCCGTCGACAAGTTCGACAGCGCGTTGCCGCAACGGGGTGAGCGGGCAGATGCTGACGCCGGTCCGGTGGGCGGCCGATTCGAGCACGGCGTAGGGCAGCGCCGAGGTGTGCGCGTGCAGGTCGGCGGGAAGTGCGGCGGTAGCCGTCGCGTAGCGGAACTGGAAGGGGCGCCAAGCCGATCCGGCGAGTCGCGCAGGCGCGCCCAACGCTTCCCAGAAACGACGCCACACGTCCGGATCCAGGGTGTCCACTTCGAACCACACGCCGTCCCGGCTGGCGAACGGCGGCCCACCGGGCGTGAGCGGCACGACTTCGCCGTCGCCCGCGCTCGCGGCGGCCATGTACTGCGACACTGTCAGCAATGTGGACTGGGCGACGCTCGTGCGCACCAACTCCGTCGACGCACCTCGCGCCCGAGCGACCAGCGCGGCGAGCACCCCGGTGCCGGACAGGACACGGGCCGCTGTCGTGGCGTAGTCGATGCCCATTCCGGACGGTTCACCCCGGCTACGGCCGTGCACGTGCATGACCCCGCACACGGCCTGTGCGGTGACCTCGTCGACCACTTGGTCACCCGTGAGCGGACCAGCCCAGTCGATCTCCGCCGTCACCTCCGATACCGGGGCGAAGCCGGGTAACAAGGGGCCGATCGCGGCGCGGACGTCAGACGTCATACCCCACAAGTCGGTCGGTGGCGTCGTATGGTTCCCGGCATGTCAGTCGAAGACGTCGCCGCGTTCCTCCGTCAGCACGTCATCCCTGTGGAGGCCGAACTGGACACCGGCAGCAGCACGGCGATGCGTGACCTGCGGGACAAGGCACGCGCGGAAGGCCTGTGGGCGTTGCCGTTGCCCGCGGACCTCGGGGGCGGCGGGCTCTCGCTGCGCGACTACTTCGGCCTCGCGGAGGCGGAAGGCAGCAGCGATCACGGTCCGGCGGCACTGGGATCCGCGTCACTGCTGGACGTGCGCATGATCTCCACGCACGGAAGCCGAACTGTGCGTGAACACTACTTGCGACCGTTGGTAGCCGGTGAGATCAGCGGGAGTTACGCGATGACCGAACCGGGAGTCGCCGGGTCCGCGCCGACGCTGACCCGGACAACCGCTCAGCGGACGACTGGCGGATGGGCTGTCACGGGACGGAAGTGGTTCACCAGCGGGGCGTCGGCCGCGGCCTACGTGACGGTGCTCACCCGCACCGCGCCGGACGAGCTGTCACTGCTGATGGTGCCGACGAGCCAACCGGGTTTCCGTGTCGTGCGGGAACTTCCGGTGCTCGGCGCGGGCGGGCAGTTCGAGATCGAGTTCACCGCGGCCCACGTCCCGGACGATCACCTGCTCGGCGTGCCGGGGGATGGGCTGGTGATCGCCGCGACCCGGCTGGCGCTGGGCAGGACGTTGCGGTGTATGCGATGGGTCGGCCAGGCGCAGCGGGCTTTCGACCTGATGTGCCGTCGCGCCAACGACCGGCACGTGCACACCGGACCACTCGCCGGGCAGCAGTTGGTGCAGCGGCTGGTCTTCGACTCGCTGCTGGTGATCCGGTCGGCCAGGGCGCTCGTCGCTCAGGCCGCGGACCTCGTCGCGCGCGGCGAGGACGCCAAAACCGAGATCGGACTGGCGAAAGTCGCGGCGGCCGGTGCGTTGCAGCAGGTCGCGGACGCCGCCATCCAGGTGTACGGCGCCGAAGGGCTGACCGCCGACACGCCGTTGCCGATGCTGGCCAGGCTCGGCCGTGCCGCGCGGATCCTCGACGGCCCCGACGAACTACACGTCAGCGCAACGGCCCGTCGGGTCCTCAAGCAGTTCCAGGCCGAGGGCGAGGAAGAACGTGCCCCAGATCAGTTCGTGGCTGACCGCGACACCGCCCGGTAGGTCGTAGCAGCCGTCCAGCAACCGGCCGTCGACCGTGTGCTTGTCGGTCAGCCGGCGCAGGATCCGGACGGGCTCGGTGGTGTAACCGAGTTTCAGCAACGCCACCGCGGCGATCGCGGCCGCCGAGGTGTCCACAGTGTCCATAGTGTCCGCTCTGCCGGTGATCGCGGGCGGTGCGCCGGTGCCGTGACGGTCCAACCACCGCTGGGCCAGCGCGTGGGCGGGCTCGGTGAACTCGTCGCCGAGCCAACGGCAGGCGTCCGCCGTGGCCAGCAGCAACCATGCTTCTCCTCTCGTCCAACCTTGTGGTGGTTCGTCGAGTTCTCGCCAGCGGCCCTCGTGGCGTTCCCAGGCAGGGTGGTCTGCCAGTGCGAGATGAGTGCGCAGGTGTGCTGCGGCGATGTCGGGATACCCGGCCCACGCCAGCAGCGGCACTGTTCCGGCGACGCCGTCGACACGGGCACGCGTCCCGGAGTCACCGAACGCTGATCCCCACGGCACGAGTCCGGCCTCGTCGTCGAACCGGGACGCCATGGCCGTGGCCGCCGGTCGTGCCATGCCACCGTCGCCGAGCCGGGTGCCGTACCAGAAGATCATGCCCTGGGTCGCCGTGTCGGCCGTGAGCCACGGCTCCAGCCGGGATGTCCACGACAGTGCGGTTTCCGGGTCGGCGCGCAGCCACAGCAGACCGGTCCAGAACCCCGCCGCCCACGAGCCGCGCCTCGTCGTGCGCCACTTACCGGCCGCGTCGGCGTACAACGGGAACCGGTCGCCCGCAGCGTCCAAGATGGCCTTGACACCGTTATCGATCACGGCGTCGCCACAGCCACACGACGAACCCGGCCGCCGTGAACTCGACGGCCACAAGCACCCACCCGAGCGGGTAGCCGCCGAACTCGGCCGCGACACCGAACAGCGGCGGACCGATGGTGAACCCGCCGAAGAACCCGGCCGACACCAGCGCCGAGTTGCGCCCGGTCTGGTGCGGTGTGGACAATCCCATCACCGCGAGCATCGACACGGCGTTGGCCGCGACGGCGAACGCGCCGATGCCGAGCACCCCGGCCCACGCCAGGCCCCAGCCCAGGAACTGCGCCGCCAACAGCGCACCCGCGGCCACAGTGGCACCGATGGACAGCGGTCCGAGGATCGCCGCGGGCGGCCGGTCCGGCGAGACCAGCCGGGACCAGCCGATCCGTCCGATGATCCCGGTGACGCCCAACGCCGCGACGAGCGCCGCGGCTGGTTGTGCGGCCAGTTCGAGTTCTTCGGTCGCGTACAGCGCCGAATACGTGTTCACCGAGGAGATCCCGGCGCCGAGCAACACCGAGAACCCGAGCAGCCACCAGATCGCCGGTTCCGCCGAGAGCGTGACCCGCAACGCGGGGCGGCTGGCCGGTTCGGGATCGGCGGGCAGCAGTGCGCTGGCCACGGTCGCCAACGCGGCCAAACCGGCCGCGACACCGACCGCGAGCCGCCAGTCGACCCACTCGGCCAGCCCGGCCAACGGCAGACCGGCCGCGAACGCGCCCAACTGGACACCCGACTGCTTGACACCGATCACCAGACCGCGTTTCGGTTGGGGAACCGACCTGCCGATGATCTTGTTCGTCGACGGGTTGGCCAGTGCCTGCGGAATCCCACCGAGAGCGACCGTGAACACGAGCACCGCGTAGTGCGGGGCCAAAGCGAACAACGCCAACGCCACCGTGCTGACCGCGAACAGCGCCGTGGCCGAGCGGCGCGCGCCGACCGCGTCCACCACAGGCCCGATCACCAGCGACAACACCGCCGCGACACCGAATCCGGCCGTCACGAGGACACCGAGCAACGGCCGGGCGATGCCGAACTCGGCGACCAGCGCCGGAGCCAGCGCGCCGAGCAGGAACAACGGCAGCATGGAGAACGCCATCGCCGCGGTGAGCAACGTGGTCGTCACCCCGGTGCGCCCGGTGGCCGTGGCCCTCGATGTGGTCAAGGCACTCCTCTCGTCGTCCACTAGTCGGCCGGGTGGTGCTCCGAGTTCCGGGGAAGTTGCCGCCAATTCGCGCTGTGGGAACCAGAAGCGCCGCGGGTGCGACTCGTGGTGATGTGACGACAACCCAGGCGTTGCCCGTGAACCGGGCATTTCGTGACCTCGTTCCGGCTTCCTTACGCCGGTCCTGGGCGGCGGACGGCCGTTACCAGGACCTCGACCTGTATACGTTGTTCGAACGCCACGCCCGGCGATGTCCGGACCGCGCGGCCGTGGTCGACGCCGACGGCGAGATCGGCTACGCCCAGTTCGACGTGCTGGTCCGGCGGCTGGCCGCCGGACTGACCGCATTGGACGTGTGCGCCGGGGATGTCGTCGCCGTCCAACTGCCCAACAGCAGGCTCAGCTGTGCGCTGGACTTCGCGATCGCCGCCGTGGGCGGGATCGTCCTGCCGTTCCCGATCGGACGCGGTGAACGGGACATCGCCAGCCTGCTGGGCCGGTCACGGGCCGTGGTGGCCGTCACCGCCAGTTCGTACGGCGATTTCCCCTGTGGTCAGCGAACTTTCGACTTGGTCGGTGCGTTGCCCGACCTGCGTTCGGTGATCACGGTCGGTGGCGCGACCCCGCCGGGATGCGTGCCGATGTCGCTGCTGCTGGCCGCCGACCACAGCGATTTCACGCCCGTGCGGCCGGATCCGGACAGCGCCGCCCGGATCCTGGTCTCCTCGGGCTCCGAGGCCGAGCCGAAGATGGTCGTGTACTCCCACAACGCGCTCGCCGGGGGACGCGGCCGGTTCATCCAGGCGATCAGCGGCGGTGAAGACTACCGGGCCTTGTTCCTGATGCCGCTGGGAACGGCGTTCGGCAGCAACGCGACGCCCGCGACCATGGCCGCGAACGGCGGGACGATGCTGGTGCAGCCGCGGTTCGACGTGACGTCCACGCTGACCATGATCGAACGGGCCCGCCCGACGCACGTGTTCGGCGTGCCGACGATGTTCCGCAAGATCATCGACAGCCCGGACCTGGCGGCCACCGACCTGTCCAGCGTCCGCGCGGTCGTGCTCGGTGGTTCGGCGCTCGACCCGGAAACCGCGCGGCACGTCAGCACGAAGCTGACCGCGACGGTGATCAACGTGTACGGATCGGCCGACGGCGTCAACTGCCACACCACGTTCACCGACCCGCCGGCCAAGGTCGGCACCGCGGGCCGTCCCAACCCGGTCGTCTGTGAGATCAGGGTCGTCGACGACGCGTTGGACCCCGTGCCCGACGGGCACACCGGCGAGGTCATCGCGCGCGGCCCGATGAGCCCGATGAGCTACCTGGCCGCGCCGGAACTGGACGCCCGCTACCGGCTGGACGGCGGGTGGGTGCGCCTCGGCGACGTCGGCCGGATCGACGCGGACGGTTACCTCACCGTGGTCGGCAGGCGCAAGGACGTGATCATCCGCGGTGGGATGAACATCAGCCCGGCCGAGGTGGAAGCGCTGCTGCTGACCCACGAGGACGTCGACGACGTCGCCTGCGTGGCGATCCCGGACCCGGTGTTCGGCGACCGGATGTGCGCGTGCGTCGCCACCGGCACCGAACTGTCCCTTGTGGAACTGACCGATCACCTGACCGGGCAGGGCCTCGAACCGCGCAGACTGCCGGAACGGCTGCTGCTGCTCCCGGCCCTGCCGCTGGGTGCCGCGGGCAAGGTCGACCGCAAGGCACTGACCGAGTTGGCTGTCAGGCTCGCAGCGCCTTGATGATCTCGTCGGCGTTCGTGCGGTACACACCGAGCAGGTCGAAGTCCGCACCGGGGTAGTTGATGATGCTGACCTGCTTGGTGGCCGTGCCAGGCATGACCTGCCCGGTCGACATGTGCTTGTTGTCCAGCACGAGCTCCGGCTTCTTCGCGGTCAGCTCCGCCAGCTGGCCGGGCGTGACCGGCTGCGGGCCGTACGTCCCCAGGACTTCGGCGCCCGCGAGCTTCGCCGTGTAGGCGACGAAGACTTGTGCGACGACCTTCGGCGGTTTGCCGTCCGCCCACGCCTTCTTGACCTTGCCTTCCAGCGCCGAGATCTCCTCGTCGTAGGACTTGAGCCACTGGTCCGCCTCGGGCGCCGTGCCGATCTTCTCGGCGATCTTGCGGACCTCGGCGCGGACGACGTCGGGGGAGTTGTCCAGCATGACCTGGTGGAGCTTGGCCGGGCTGCCGGTGGCGTCCTTGATCTTGCCCGCGAAGCCCTCGAACTCGGCGAACAGCACCAGATCGGCCGACGCCACCTTGCTCAGGTCGGACGGCTTCGGGTCGTAGTCCGCGCCGTGCGCGACCGACGGCGGCACGATCACCGAGATGTCCTTGGCACCGGCGGCCTTGGCGAACGCCGCCTCCCACGTCGACGCGGCGACCACCTTCTTCGCCGGTGTGCCGGTCGACGCCGGGCCACCGGGTTCCGGCCCGGTCTTCGCGTCCGCGCCACACGCCGTGGCGAGAGTGAGCAGGCCGACCAGCGCGGCGGCACGCAATCCGATGACGGCCATCAGCCGAATCTCCCTCGAGGTATGGGGTCAACAGCTCACGGGTCGGATTCCGCGCGCGGAAAGTTCCCGCTGGTTCGCCGCGACAGTGTTAGGTTGATGTGTGGAGCGCGGTGCGGTGGAAACGAGGTCTGCTGTGGACAGGATCATGCGGGACACTTCTGTGCTGGATTTCTCTGTGGCCGACCGCTGACGTGGTGCACGCCGATCCGATGGTGGTGACGCCGTTCCTGCGCTGGTGGTTCACCGCCCTGTTCGTTCTGCCCGGCTTGTTCTTCCTCGTCCGGTGCCTGGTGCGGCGGGTGACGGCGGTGCGGATCAGCGACGGGCTGCACGTGCTGATGTGCGCCGGGATGATCGTGATGATGTGGCCCGCCGCAGGTGCGGTTCCCGTCGCCGCGCAGCTCGCGGTGTTCGGCTTGGGCACGCTCTGGTTCGCCGGACTGGTGGTCGTCGGTTACGACGACTGCGAATGGCCCCGCAGCTGGGGCGCGCACGCGCACCACGCGATCATGATGGCCGGGATGGTGTGGATGGTCGCGATCATGAGCATGCAAGACCACGTCGTGCCGGGATTGCAGGCGGGGATCGCGGCCGTCCTGGCGGTGTTGCTGCTGTTCGGTGCCGGTGCGGTGGCGGTGCGCGCCTCACGGGCGGCGTCGGGTGTCCCGTTGCCGGTCGCCGCCGATGTGCTGATGAGCGTCGGTATGGCGGGAACGACTCTGGTGCTGATCACCTGAGCCAGCCGGGAACCGACCGCAATCCAGGCATCTGGTGCCTTCACGGCACATCAGGGGTGTTTCGGACCGGCCAGGGGGACGGCGAACCGGTCGCCGCTCTTGACCATCGCCAGCAGGGGTTTGCTCATCACCGACAGCAGCATGGCCGCGCCGGGGCGGCCGTTGCGCCGGGCGATGTCCGGTCCGAACGCCGCCATCATCCCGACCAGTCCGGGCAGCGGGCGGACGAACAGGGTGATCTCGCTGATCTTGGCCTGGTCGTCGAAGCGGAGCAGGGCCGTCTCCTCCAGTTCCACGCCGCGCAGGCGGGCCGTGTGGACCACGAGCCGCGTTCGCTCGTCGCCGACATCGGTGTGGCACCGGACATCCTCGATGTGGCTGTAGGCGACTTCGATGAGCGGGCGCAACTCGGCGTGCCCGGTGAAGCGGACCCTTTTGGTCAGCGGGGAATGCAGCACGGCGTCGTCGGCGAGGGTGCTCATCGCCAGGTCCACGTCTGCTGTCTCCATGGCTCGGCGATACCGCTCCGTGGTGGCCTCGGCCGTTGTTGAAACGGTCATTTCTGATCCTTCCTTTCCCCAGTGAGTTCGCGCAGGCCCCGCCACAGCAGGTCGGCGGTCAGCGCGACGACGTGTTCGCGCGGGACGTCCCGATTGCGCCACCACCACGTGGCGATGGCGTTGAGCGCGCTCTTCGCGGCCTCGGCGAGCACTTCGTCGGCGCGGTCCCGGTCGAGCTCGACCGACAGGTCGAGCCGGGGCACCAACCGGAACAGGCTCGCGAGTTGCGCGGTCGCGCGTGCCTGGCCGAGGTGGTACGCGCGGGCGACGGCTTCGTCGCCCGGCGGCTCGCCGAAGATCATTCGCCAGGCGGCTTCGTTCCGTTCGATCCACGAGTAGATCGCGCGAACCCGGTCGAGCAGGAGCTCGTACGTGCCCACCCGCTCGGCCGGTGCCGTCCAGTCGTCGATCAGGGAGTCGACCAGTTGCCGCATCAAAGTGGCGTACAGGTCGGCCTTGGAGGCGAAGTGGTCGTAGAGCACCGGTGTGCTGATTCCGGCCTCGACGGCGACCTCCCGCATCCCGGCGGCGGCGTAGCCGGTGCGGGCGAACACCTCCGCCGCCACGGCGAGGATTTGTTCGCGCCGCTGCGCCTTGCTCATCCGTTTACCTGACATCGGTTAGGTACGCTACCACGCAACCTAACGACTGTCAGGTTACCGGGTGGTGTGTGACCGGCGACACTCCGTGTTCACCTTGACTGTGCCGTAGCGGCACAGTTTGGACTGGTGGTGTCGCGATCGGGGACGTCGAAGGAGGGGATCGTCGTGGGAGGGGTCGCCGTGGGGTGGAGCACCCGCCAGCTCGCCGAGCTCGCCGGGACGAGCCTGCGCGCGATCAGGCACTACCACGACGTCGGACTCCTGCCCGAGCCCGAGCGACGCGCCAACGGCTACAAGACCTACGGCGTGGCCGACCTCGTCCGCGTGCTGCGGATCAAACGCCTGACCGGCCTCGGGCTCTCGCTGGCACAGATCGCCGAGCTCGGTGACGAGGAGTACCCGGAGGAAGCGCTGCGAGCGCTGGACGCCGAGCTGGCCGCGACCATCGACCGGCTGGAACGGATCCGCGTCGAGCTCGCCGTGATGCTGCGCAGGCCGATGCCCACCGACCTGCCGCCGATGCTGTCGAAGTATCTCGCCGACGTGGACCTGACCGCCACGGACCGCCAGTTCGCCGCTGTCCTCGCGCAGGTGCTCAGCCCGGCGAAGCTCGGCGCCTACGCCGCGACGCTGCGCGACTACCAGCGTGACCCCGCGGTCGTCGAGTTCGACGCCCTGCCTGCCGACGCGGACGAGCAGACCCGCGAGGACCTGGCCGAACGCCTGGCGCCGCACTTCCGCAAGACCCAGGCCGACTTCCCGCAGATGACCGAACTCGTCGACGACGCGCCGCGCGGCAAGAACTTCGCGCTGCGGACCATCTACCAGGCCATGCACGACATCTACAACCCCGCGCAGATCGACGTTCTGATGCGCACGACGAAGTAGCCCCAACCAGCTCGGTGACCCGAGGACGAACACGGGACGGCTGACCGGCCGTTCCGAGGATCCCACATGTTTCCAGGAGGGGACAAGCACGTGAAAATGCTGCGTTACGCCGCGATACCGGCGGTCGTCGGTGGGCTGCTGGCCGGAAGCGTTCCGGCACTGGCAGACCCGCGAACGGCGAACACCGCCGCCGTTCCCGCCCGGTACGCCGGGCAGACGCTGGACTGGCACCTCTGCGCCGACGCGGAGCTGCCCACTCCGCGGCAGCCCGGTACCCAGGACCTCGAGTGCGCCACGTTCCGCACGCCGCGCGACTGGGACCGGCCGAACGAACGCCAGGACCTGACCATCGCGATCAGCAGGCTGAAATCCACCGGGCCGACGACCGCGTCCGTGCTCACCAATCCCGGCGGTCCTGGCGGGCCGGGCCGCGACTTCCCCGCGGTTCTGCGCAACCAGGCCAAGTTGCGCGAACACCAGGAGATCATCGGCATCGACACGCGCGGCACCGGCAAGAGCACGAACGTCAGCTGCGGCGGCGGTCTCGGAGTCGGCACCACCCTGGACGCGCGTGACCGCGATCCCCGCAACCTGAACCTGATCGTCGACTCGGTCAAGTACGCCGCGAGCTCGTGCCAGCGCGCCTCCGGTGAGCTGGGACCGCTGATCAGCACCTTCCAGATGGTGCGGGATCTCGAACTGCTGCGCGTGCTGCTCGGCCGGGAGAAGATCAACTGGATCGGCTACTCCGCGGGCACGTGGCTCGGCGCGCGCTACGCCCAGCAGTTCCCGAACCGCACGGGCCGGTTCGTGCTGGACTCGTCGACCGAGTTCACCGGCAGCTGGCAGCAGTCCTTCGCTTGGCAGCCACTGGGCTTCGAGCGTCGCTTCCGGCAGGACTTCCTGCCGTGGCTGGCTCGCTACGACTCCACGTACCACTTCGGCACCAGCGGCGAGGCCGCTCGCCAGACCTACGAGAACGTCCGGTTCGCCTTGACGCGCAACCCGGTCGACCTCGACGGCGTCCAGGTCGGCCCGACCACGCTGGACACGTACGTCCTCGGCGGGTTGAAGTCCAAGCACTCCTTCCCCCTCACGGCGAACATGCTGGTCAAGGTCAAGGCGCTGACCGAGGCGTCCACACCGGACCAGGCAAGGGCCGAGGCGCGCGCAGAGGTGAAGTCGGCACTGTCGAAGCCGCGTTCCCCGCTGAGCGAACCGATCGGGACCGGCGACGCGCCGGACGCCTTCGAAGGCACGCTCACCAACACGGTGTGCAACGAAGGCACCTGGACCGGAAACCGCCAGTCGATCATCCGGCAGTCGCAGCAGTTCATCGACCGCGGCCAGTCGCTGATCGTCGGAACGTGGATGTGGTTCCAGTTCTGCGCCTTCTGGAAGGGCCAGCCGTGCCCACTGCCCACTATGGACGGCAAGGGTGTCCCGCCGGTGCTGATCGTGCAGTCCGAGAACGACCCGGCCACGCCGATCGAGGGTGCGCGCAAGGCGCACAAGGCCTTCCAGAACTCCAGGTTGCTGACGGTCACCGGCGAAGGTGACCACGGCATCTACGGGCTCGGCAACGCGGGCGTGGACAAGATCGTGGACGCGTACCTTGTGGACGGTGTCGTGCCGGACGACCAGAGCGTCCCCGGCATGCCGCTGCCCGTTCCCCCGGGCAGGTAGGGATCACTTCGTCAGTTCGCCCGCGATGGTGGTGACGAGCTTGGCCCACTGCTGGTCGTCGTCACGCAGGGTCCGGCTCGTCTCCAGGTGAACGAAGACGCAACCGTGCTTGGCGGCTTCCTTGCCCTGGTCGTTGCCGTTGCCTTCCAACTGGCCACAGGAGCGCTCCCAGGACCGGCAGACCTCCATGCCGGTGTCGCCGATGCCGTCGGCGAGCCGTTTGACCGTCGCACCAGCCTTCCCGGCACCCGGCGAGATCACCACGTCGGTGTCGGGAAGGCTTTCGTCGTGGAAGCCGTGCACCTGAACCTGTGGGATGTCCCGTTCGGACAGATCGGTGGCCACGGCGTGGAACGCGGAGTCGGTGCGGTGCGCGACGTCGCCCTTCTGGACACGCCGGTGCGTCCCGGCGACCAGCATGATCGACCCCGGCACCGCGCGGAACAGGGCCAGCCCGATCCGTTCGGTGCCGAGGTCGGAGTTCGGGTGCGGCACCTCGATGGCCGCCCGGACCGGCATGGACAGGTCGATCAGGTACACGCCCCACGCGCGGTCGGTGTCCCGCTCGTTCATCACGAGCGCGTACTGCCTGCCAGTCTCGGGATCGGTTCCGGTCGTCAACGTGAAGCCGAGTCGCCGCAGGGCATCGGCTCGGCCGGGGTCGGATTTCGACTGGAACAGGGGGGTCAGCGCGGCCACGAGGTCCCTGCGCTCACCGGCCGACGGCGGCCGGTACGGCGCGTCGGGCCGCAGACCTGCCGCGAACTGCGTGAGCGTGTCGGTCAGACCCTTCGCGGGCACCGCCACACCGGGTTCGTCATCGTCGTTGATGCTGATCACGACCACCGCGGCCACCACAAGTGCGACGATGGCGCTGACTATGGGGATCCACTGCCGTACGCGCGTACTCATCGCCGCGCAGTGTAGACGTTCCGAGTGATCGCTCCGGTTGATGAACCACTACGCGCATGCGTCCGTATGCGAAGTGTGGCAGCAGCCGACGTATCGGAGAGGTCTTGAGGATCTTCAGGAAAGGGCAGGAACGCGCGGGGCTGGCGGGCCAGCTGGCGGAGAGCGGGTTTCCCGCGGGTGTCGCGGTTCCCTCGGGCGTGCTGGTGGTGTTGCTCGTCCTGCTCGCCGGGTTCTGCGTACTGCACCTGCGTGCACCCGCGGTGACCGCGCCGCAGGCCGTGGTGGAGTGCCACCAGGAACTCGTGACGGATCTGGCCAGATCCCTGGCCGCGACGGCCCAGCAGAACGTCACGGACCTGCGCACCGCGGTCACCGTGTCGGACCCGGCGCGGCCACCGGACGAACTCCTCGCCACGGTCAACCAGAGCCAGCCGAAATGGCGGGGCATGGCCCTGCTGGACAAGGCCGGTGGGCAGCCCGTCGCCGCTCGCGGCGAGCCGATCGCCCTGCCGGGCGCGGTCGCGGGCGGCACTGTCGCACCTGTTCAGCGTGCGGACGGCGCGTTGCGCACGCTGGTGGCCGCGCCTTTGCCGGACGGCCGGATCCTGGTCGCGGTCGCCGCCTCAGGGATCCCGGGCACACCGCTGGACGCCGACCTGCGCCAAGGGCTTGTGCTGAGCAACCGGGCGGGCAAGATCGTCGACTTCCGCGGCACAGTGCCCGGCACCGAGGACGAAGCCGCGCAGTCCCTGCTCGCCAACGCCGCCACAGCGGCCGACCAGGGCCGGACCGGCAGTTTCGTCGGCGATCCCGCCCCGGAACCCGGCGCCAAGGACCCGACACGCCCGTACGCCATGGTCGTGGCGTACGCACCCGTCGCCGGTGATGGTGTACCCGACCTCGGCTTGTCGCTGCTGTCGGTGGTGCGGACGCCGGTGGTGGACGCTGGGCCGCCACAGCAAGGGATCCGGCCCGCGCTCGCGTTGGTCGTCGTGGCGCTGACCGGGTTCGGGCTGATCAGGTTCGCGCTCGTCGGGCCGGTGCGGCGGTTGCGCGTCGACATCCTCAAGGTCGCGAACGGGAAACTGGGGCATCGCGTCCGGCTGTCGCATTCCAAGGAGGCACGCCGGATCGCCGTGGCGGTCGAGTACTGCCGCGCGAAACTGCGCGGCAAGGACGCCGCTCGTGTCCGGTGGCGGCCGGGCCTGTCGGCGCGCACCTCGGTCGTGATCGCCGCGCTGGCCGTTCTCGCCTGGTCCGGCTGGGTGTTCGCGACCCTGGGTTACGGAACGGTGCTGGTGCCCGACTCGGTCGTCAGCAGCCACCGCAGCCAGGTGGGCAACACGGTGGAGACGATCCACCGGACCGTCGACGACGGGCTCGTGGACCTGAAGTCCGTCGTGGGGATCAACGGCACGAAGGACCCGGCGTCACTCGGGCCCGTCGTACGGGAACTCGCCGAGCAGGACCGGTTCCGCAGTGTCTACGTCGTCGACAAGTCCGGCAACGTGACAACGACGTCCGCGGGAAGGCCGCCGTTGCGCACGAGCACCGCCTTACCCGCGGAACCCGGCGTCCGGCTCCAGGACACCGCGGGCAGGATTCCCGTTCTCTTCGCGCACACCCAACTGCCCGGCGGGGACCACGCACTGGTCGCGGAGTTCGATGTGGACCATCTCGTCGCCCTGTTGCGGCGCGCGCCGGGCCGGGTCAAGCTCGTCAACGCGGAACTGCGGACCCTCGCCGCGACCGAAGGGTTCGTCGCGTTCGAGAAACTCTCCGGGGAGAACGCTCGCCGAGGCGCCACGGACGCGTTCGCCGGGCGGCCCGCGGCCAGAGTGGACGGTGGCGGAGTCGACCGGACGGTGGTCGTCGCACGTCCGGTCGAGGACCTGCCATGGGTGGTCGTATCGGAGAAACCCGTCCGTGAACTGAGTCTGCCCGGCAACGACGTCCGGCGCGGTGCTCTGCTGGTCTCCCTGATCGGTGCCCTGTTCGGGGTCCTGTTGTTCGGCTGGCACCACCTGGTGCTGATCCGGCCGCTGCGCAGGGTCGCGGCGACCGGGGAGTTCGCGGACGGCAAGAAGACCGACGTGATCTACCCGCAACGACAGGACGAGATCGGCACCATCGCGTGCTGCCTGGAGATCTGCCGCCAGGCGTTGACCGAGGGCAGGGCCAGGCTCGGCTCGGTGCGCAGGCCGCGCGGCACCGCGACCGAGGAGACCACGCAGATGGCGCGGATCACCGACGGTCGTCCCCGGGGCGACCGACCCAAGGCCGAGGTCTGACGTGCAGTTCCTGTTCTCGGTCTTCGCAGGCGGGTGCCTGGCGTTGCTGGTCCTCGGGATCGTCGAGCAACGCCGTCACTACGCCAATCTCAGGCGCATTCCCACCCGGGTTCTGATCAACGGCATCCGCGGCAAGAGTTCCATCACCCGGCTGTGCGCGGGTGCGTTGCGTGGGGGAGGGCTGGTGACGGTGGCGAAGACGACCGGCACCGCGGCCCGGTTCATCCACCCCGACGGCAGCGAGGAACCGGTGTACCGCAAGTTCGGGATCGCCAACGTGGTCGAGCAGATCGGCATCGTGCGGCGCGCGTCGGCGTACCGGCCGGACGTGCTGGCGATCGAGTGCATGGCGGTGATGCCGGACCTGCAGGAGATCAACCAGAGCAAGCTGATCCAGTCCACCATCGGCGTGCTGTGCAACGTCCGCGAGGACCACCTGGCCGAGATGGGGCCCACGCTGGACGACGTGGCCCGGTCGTTGAGCCGGTCCATGCCGGTCGGCGGCGTGTGCGTGACCGCGGAGAAGGAACGGCTGCACATCCTCGAACAGGAAGCCGAACGCAGGGACTGCGAGCTGATCGCCGTCGACCCGGAGTCGGTGACCGACGAGCAGATGGCCGGGTTCAGCTGGATCACGTTCAAGGAGAACGTGGCGATCGCGTTCGCCGTCGCGGACCTGCTTGGCGTCAACCGCCACTCGGCGCTCGCCGGGATGTGGGCGGCGGCACCGGATCCCGGTGTGCTGTCGGTGAAACGGTACCGAGTGGACGGTCTGCGGCTGCGGTTCGCGAACGTCTTCGCCGCGAACGACCCGGAATCGACCCTGATGAACGTCGAGCAGCTGCTCGGCAACAAGGCCATCGAACGACCGCTGCACGTGGTGATCAACTGCAGGCCGGACCGGGTCGAACGCAACGGCCAGATGGGTGCGCTGGTCCCGAAGCTCGACCCGGTCCGCGTGGTGCTGATCGGCGAGGCCACCCGCAGCGCGAAGACGGCGATCCCGGCGGACTGGCGGGGCGAGGTGGTGGACATCGGTGGCCGCGTGGACCCCTCGAAGCTGCTGTCCGGGGTGCTGGACGGGATGACGGACGCGGCGTCGCTCGTGACCATCGGCAACATCCACGGGCAGGGCGAGATCCTGCTGGAGCAGTTGGCCGAGTTGCCGCAGGAACCCGCCGACGCGAAGCCGGTGAAGCCCGCGCGGCCCGCGGACTCCGGGCGCGCGGGGAAGTCCGGATCCGCCGGGGGTCTCCGGCCACCCAGAGGCACGGGAACACTCAAGCCCAGTCCTGTGCCGCGCAGACCACCGGCGGCGCAGGAGACGACGATGCCGTTGCCGCGTGTCCCCGCGGCAGGCCGTGACCGAAGGAGCGGGCGGTGATCGCGGGCAGCCTGCTCAGCGAGGTCGCCACCCTCGGCCTGGCGATCGGGCTGCTGTTCTCGCTGGTCTGCTACCTGGCGACGAACCTGTCACCCGGCGGCATGATCACCCCCGGCTGGATCGCGCTGACCCTGGTCGAGGACTACCGGCGCGCCGGGATCATCCTGGTCACGACCGCGCTCACGTTCCTGTTGACCAAGGTCCTGCAGCGCGTGGTGATCCTCTACGGCAAACGGCTGTTCGCCGCCGTGGTGCTGACGGGGGTGTTGTTGCAGACCGGGTTGTTCGTGTTGATCCAAAGCGACTTCCCGTTGCTGTTCGCCCACCAGACGCTCGGTTTCGTCGTCCCCGGGCTGATCGCGTACCAGCTTGTCCGGCAGCCACCGGTGGCCACGGTGCTCAGCACGACGGCGGTCAGCCTGGCCAGCTACGGGGTGTTGGTCAGCGGCGTACTGGTCGGTCTCGTGCCCACGACTTGACGAGAAGGAGTTGACATGTCCAGAACCACCACAGCCGTGCGGGCGGGGGTGCTTGTCGCGGCCATCGGTGTGGCCGTGGCGGCGTTCGTCCACTTCGACGAGGAGCCGCCGCCCTCCAGCGCGGTGAGTGCTGTCCCCAGCGGTGGTGGTGCTGTGCTGCCCGAGGCGGTGAACGACAGCTACACGTTCGAGCGCCTGGACAACCCGCCGCGCACGGTTGTGCGTGATGCCAGGTCCGTGGTTGCCGCGACGATGACAGACGGGGCGCGGACCGTTGTCGTCACCGGTCCAAGTCGGACGTTCCGTGAGCCGAAAGCCACCACAGCCGTTGTCACGACCAATGCGTGGGTGCGGTTGGCACCGCAGGCGTGGCAGGCGGGCGGTGAATCAGCGGACTGGTTCCGGCCGTGGCTGGCCAACGCGTTGCGCGACGAGAGCCCGGACGTGTTCGCCGTGGCGATGGAATACCTCGACGGCGCCACCGACCGGAAGGACGCCAAGGGAATCCGGTTCAGCGGCGACGCGGCGTTCGGCCCGGTGGCACCGACGGGTGACGGCCGCCTCGAACGCTCGGACTTCTACGACTACCTGGGCGTCGCCTGGACCTTCGGCGACGGCACACAGGCCGAACCGGACAGTGAGCACTACGGCTCCGTCGACTGCTCGGGGTTCGTCCGCCTGGTCTACGGCTACCGGATGAACTACCCGCTGCGCAACACGAACACGCCGGGCCCGGGGCTGCCGCGGCGGGCGTACGCGATAGCCGAGTTCGGGCCCGGCGTCACCCTCGTGCCCGACTCCGGCCGCCGCAGCACGGCGTACACCGCCCTGCAACCCGGCGACCTGGTGTTCTTCGAGGTCGAAGGCAGCACCGACCAACTCGACCACTCGGGCATCTACCTCGGTGTCGACTCCGAGGGGCACCACCGCTTCATGTCCAGCCGTGAACGGATCAACGGTCCGACCATCGGCGACGTCGGCGGAACGTCCTTGTTGGACGACGGCGGCATGTACTCCAGAGCGTTCCGGGCCGCCCGGCGACTCTAGGTGCCGCTAGGCGCCGCGACCGGTCCGTTGTTGCAGCTCGTCGATGAGCTTGGACGCCTCGGCCTTGGTCAGTTCGTCCGGGATCTGCTCACCGGCTTCCTGGGCGAGCGTGTGCAGGTAGGACTGCTGCGGTCCGGTCATCGGCTCGTCGCCCGTCGTCCACTCCTCGGGAGCCTTCTCCGGATTCGGCTCGGTCATGCGCCACCTTCTTGATCGGGAACGTATGTTCGATGACTACCCGGGGCGTGGTCCGGCTAATCATCGCCTGGTCGAAGTGCTGATTAACCGCGTGACCGGCGGGGTATCCGGACGCCGGTGTTGATCGTTCAAGTGTCGGAGGTCGGGTTATGGGCATCCTTGTCCTGCTGTTGGTGATCTGGTTGGCGTTGTCGGTTCTCGGGTTCGTCGTCAAGGGCCTGGTCTGGCTGGCGATCATCGGCATCGTGCTGTTCCTCGCCACGGGCGTGTGGGGCTATTTCCGCAGGGGCGCCAACCGGACGTGATCTGTTTGACCGGCGATCCGCGCGGCAACCATGTCTGGTATGGGCTTACTCGACCGGATTGACGACCGGCTCGGTGACGGGCTGGAAGCGATGTTGTGCAGGCACCACGCCCGTCGGTTGCGCGGCCTCGGCTGGGGTGAGGTGCTCGACGAACCCGGAACGGGCTGGTTCACACCTCGTGCGCCAGTTCGGGAAGGGTGCCGGGTGGACGTGCTCGTCGACGGGAAGCAGGCGTTGCCTGCGATGGTCGAGGCGATCAAGGGCGCCCGTTCGTACGTGCACATCGCGGGATGGCACTCCAGCCCTGGATTCCGCCCCACGCGGGGAGAGGATGCCCGCACGCTCAGGGAGTTGCTCGCCGAGGCCGCGGAACGCGTTCCGGTTCGGGTGCTGCTGTGGGCCGGGCCGCCTGTGCCCGCGTTCGAGCCGACACGCAAACGCGCGCGGGCAGCGTGTCAGGAGTTCATGCGGGACAGCAAAGTGCGGTGTGTGCTGGACGCACGGGAGCGGACACTGCATTGCCACCACGAGAAGCTGGTGATCGTCGACGACGAGGTCGCTTTCGTCGGTGGTATGGACTTCACCGCCTTGGAAGGCGACCGGCACGACAGCCCCGAGCACCCGGCCGACCGGCCGATCGGCTGGCACGACACCGCGATGCGCGCGGAAGGGCCGGTGGTCGCCGACGTGGCCGACCACTTCCGGCAACGCTGGGTGGAAGTGGCTGGCGAGGCGCTGCCGTCTCCGCGTACACCCGCCCCGGCAGGGAACTCGACTGTCCAATTTGTCCGCACGATTCCGGAGAAGACCTACGAGTTCGCGCCGCGCGGTGAGTTCGGCGCGCTGGACGCGTACCTGCGCGCGCTGCGATCGGCTCAGGATCTGGTGTACCTGGAGAACCAGTTCTTCTGGTCGCCGGAGATCGCCGAGGTGTTGATCGACAAGCTCCGGCACCCGCCACACAACCGGTTCCGCGTCGTGCTGGTGTTACCCCGGAAACCGAGCAACGGCGCGGACACGACCCGTGGTCAGCTCGGTAGGCTGCTTGACGCCGACGACGGCAACCAGCGCCTGCTGGCTGTCACGCTCACCTCGCACGACGGCGACAACAAGGTGCCGGTCTACGTGCACGCGAAACTCGCTGTGGTCGACGACAAGTGGCTGACCGCGGGGTCGGCCAACCTCAACGAGCACTCGCTGTTCAACGACACCGAACCCAACCTGGTCACCGACGACGCGGCGGTGGTGAAGGACGTCCGGCTGCGCCTGTGGGCCGAGCACCTGAGGCGTCCTGTGTCCGAGTTGGACGGAGAGCCGGCCGATGTCGTCGACCGGCTCTGGCGGCCGCTCGCCGAGGGCAAGGAGAAGCACCGGTTGACCCTGCTGCCGGGTGTTTCGCGACGGGCCGGGCGGCTGCAGGGGCCGTTGCGCGGCTTGCTCGTCGACGGCTGAACCTGCCGACCTCTCAGAGACAGGGTGGCTGGTAGCGGTCGATCCGCAGGCCGCGGAACTCGAGCTTGTTCGGTGTCTTGCCGACGAAGACCAGGCCGCGTGCCTCGGTCAGCGCCGATTCGAACGAGTACGACGGTTTGCCGAGTTCCGGCAGCGTCGTCCAGGCCTTGGGCGAGAAGCTGAAGAACTTCCGCACCATTTTCCCGCCGGTGGACGGGACGAGCGTGAGCCATTTGTCGCCGCCGCTCCAGTGCGACGCCGGGCGCAATTGGACGTAGAGGTCGTCGGTGGCGCTGTAGGTCATCCAGAATCCGGACGACCGGGTCAGGTCGGCCTGTGCCTCGAACTGGTTGCCGAGCCAGACGACCACCACGTGCCACTCGTTGTTCAGGAACGCCACCTTGGCGGCATAGTGGTTGCCTTGCCGCACAAGCAGATTGCCGGTGGCGGGGATCGTGGTGCCTTCCCCGCTGGCCAGCCACTGCTGCAGCCGGTCGATGGACGGTGTCGCGCACTCGCATCGCGCGGCGCCCGTGGTTCGTTCCGTCCTCGCGTTGGCGACCGGACTGATCAGACAGGCCGCTAACAACACCGCCGTGAACATCCCGATGAATGAGACCCTGTTCCGATTTGACGTCGAATCTGCGTGCATTCGACGAAAGTTACCGGACCGCGGGCGGGATCGGCACGGTCACATCGAATGGACTGTGTGCCCGTGTGGTGGCCACTACCTACGGCGTGCTGACCCGAGGCCGTCCGGGCGGCGGCGCGGTGATGGTCAGCCAGAGCTACGCCGCGGTCGGATTCGAACTGCCCGGGTGTCGATAATGTCTGGACCATTCGACAGTGTGCTCCAGTTCATTTCAGCGGTTGATGAGGAATGGGAGCGGTCGTCTGCGCTATGGATCACATTCGACGTTCGAATGGTTTGGTCGTCCCGAATCCGGCGCGGTTTCACGCCCGCGGCCAGCCCATGATCATCATGAACCGGCTGGTCATGGGGTATGCTGTGACCAGGCGTGTCCAGATGACCGCGAGTCGTTAAGGGTTCGTAAAATTCCGGAGATTCGCTGGTGGCCGGTTGCTTGACGAATAGATCGCGACCGGGACTTACGTTGACTTGGGAGAGTCTTTACTCTACGGTCGCTCGCAACGGGAAATGTCGATCTGCCGCCCTGGTATTGCTTTCTCTTTCATTCTGGACGGTGTTGCATGCGCACGCGGGAAAACCGGACCATCAGCGTCCCGGCGACTCTGGTACGCGGCGGGACCAGCAAGTGCTGGCTCTTCGACGTCGCCGACATCCACGGCCGGGGCGCCTCGCTCGAGGACGTGCTGGTGACCGCCTTCGGGTCACGCGACCGCAGTCAGATCGACGGCGTCGGCGGTGCCACGTCGACCACGTCGAAGGCGGCGATCGTCGCCCACTCCTACGAACCCGGCGTCGACATCGACTACACCTTCGGTCAGGTCGGCGTCGGCGTCGAACGGGTGGAGTGGGGCAGCAACTGCGGCAACTGCGCGACCGCGGTCGGGCTCTACGCGATCCACTCCGGACTGGTCCGACCACGCGGCGACCACACCAGGGTCCGGATGCGCAACACCAACAGCGGATCCCGGATCGACGCGGTGGTGGCCACACCCGGCTCCGAGTTCGTTCCCACCGGTGACGCCGTGGTCCCCGGGGTCGCGCTGCCGGGGGTCGCCGTCGGCCTCGAGTTCATCGACCCCGTCGGGGCAGGCGCGTTGTTGCCGACCGGTCGTGCCGTCGATCCCCTTGGGCCAGAGGACACCCCGGCCACACTGGTGGACGCCGGTGCGCCCGCCGCGCTGCTCGACGCGCCGTCGGTCGGCCTCACCGGCTCGGAAAGCGTGGCGGAGTTCGCACAGCGGCTGCCCGGGTTGCTGCCGTTGCGCCGCGAGGCCGCGATCCGGATGGGACTGTCCACACCGGAGCAACCGGTCGACCACGCGGTGCCGAAGCTCGGTGTCATCGGGCCGCCGCGGGATTACACGACCACCGCGGGGCAGCGGGTGACCGCCGCGGAGTTCGACGTCTCGGTGCGGATGGTCTCCATGCACGCACCACACCCGGTGATCGGCCTGACGTCGATGGTCGCGGTGGCCGCCGCCGCGACGGCACCCGGCAGCACGGTGCACCGGTACACCGCCGCGGGCAGACGGATCCGGATCGGCACCGCCGCCGGTGTGGTGTCCGCGGTGCTGGACCTGGACACGTCCGGGCGGTTGACCGGTGTGACGCTCAACCGGTCCGCCAGGGTGATCGCCCGGGCGGACATCTTCGTCCCCGCTGCCCGCAGCGAGCCCGCCATCGCCCGATGACGAAGGCCGCCGTGCCGGGTGCGACCGCGTTCAGCGCCCGGTGGTTGACCCCGCTGGTGATCGGCACGCTGTTGAACGCGGTCAACTCGTCGATGATCGCGGTCACCCTCGTCCCGATCGGCCGTGACCTCGGCGTCGGGGCGACGCACACGGTGTGGCTGGTCACCGTGCTGTACCTGACAACGGCCACCGCGCAGCCGGTGATGGGCAGAGTCGTGGACACCCTGGGCGCCCGGCGGGTGCTGACGGCCGGGCTCGTCGCGGTGATGGCCGCGGGCCTGCTCGGTGCGCTGGCCCCGGACTTCTGGACGCTGCTGGCGGCCAGGATCCTGCTCGGCGTGGGCACGGCGACGGGCTTTCCCGCCGCGATGGCCATGGTCCGGGCGCGGACAGAGGAGACCCCGTCGAGGGCGCTGTCGGTCCTGGCCACGTCGACGCAGGCGAGCATGGCGGTCGGGCCGACGCTCGGCGGTCTGCTGGTCGGCATCGGTGACTGGCGCTGGACGTTCGCGGTGAACGTTCCGGTCGCGGCGGTCGGCCTGATCCTGGCGTTGAAGTGGTTGCCACCGGACGAACCGGTCGGACGAGGTGCTGCGCGGTCCCCGCTGGACCTCGTCGGCATAGGACTGTTCACGCTCACCCTGACCACGTTGCTGTTGTTCCTGATGGGTCCGGGCGGACTGGGCTCGCTGTTCCTCGGTACGGGACTGCTCGCGGGTGCCGGACTGGTCGTGTGGGAGCTGCGCACCCGTGATCCGTTCCTCGACCTGCGCGCACTGGCCACGAACCGGCCGCTGGTCGCGACCTACCTCCGGCAGGGCAGCGGCTACCTGGTGATCTACGCGTTCCTTTACGGATATCCGCAGTGGCTCAGCGAAAGCCGCCACCTGCCGGAGGCGGCGATCGGCCTGGCGATGCTGCCGATGTCGATCACGACCGTCGCCCTGTCCGCGCTCGGCGCCCGGCTGGTCGGCAGTGTCCGCACGCGCCTGGTGCTCACAGCGGGGGCGCTGCTGGCCGGGTCGGTGGCGCTGCTGTCGATGTCGGCCGGCACCGCGATCGGACTCGTTGTCGCCGTGGGACTTCTGTTCGGTGTCGGGCAAGGCCTCAGCACGGTCGCCAACCAGACTGTGTTGTACGCGCAGGCGCCGCGCGACCGGATCGGCACACTGTCGGGACTCTTCCGCACCTCGCAGTACCTCGGTGCGCTCGCGTCGACCAGCGTGCTCGCAACGGCGTACGGGCAAGAAGCCACGGACGCCGGGCTCGGCACGCTCGCGCTCGTGCTCACCGGAGTCGCCGCCGTGCTCATGGTGATGACCGTCGCCGACCGCACAAGGGCCTAGAGTTCCTGGCAAGTTGATCACTTGTGGTGCCGGAAGGTTCATGATTGTTGATCATGAACGAGCGCGGAAGGTGAGCAGCCGTCATGGATCGTCCCGGACGACCTGTGGAAACGAATGGAGCCACTGTTGCCCCGTTGGGAATACGCGTTGTCGTGGCCGGGCCCAAGCGGCTGACTCTGAACCAACACACAACGGGCTGGTACGTAACCAACACAGTGCACCCAGCGCCGGAAACCGAACCCCGGCTGGAAACCGCACTCCAACGCAACCAACAGCGCAAAGCAATCAGACATTATCCGTTAACTCAGCCCCAGCGACAAGCAGGCCATAAGTAGGCAGACCGTAACTCAACCGTGGCCCACGCTGGTAAAATAGCACTGTTTCCGATAAACTGGACTTATGCCCGAACAGCTCGCTGTTCCATTCCGCCCGACCGGTCAACCACCACACATCCCGCTCACCGACATGACACGGGATCAAGTTCTTGACTATGTGATAGACCGTCACCGGCGTCGTAACCAAATCGACGGTGAAATCGTGCAGGCGTATGCCCGGTTCGCGGAACTGACCCCGCCACAACGCAGCGGAATCACGATCGGAGACGGCGCGGCAGAAGAGATCGCGGTGGAACTGGCGGTCAGCCCCAACACCACCGCCAAACACCTGCACGAGGCCCAGGAATTGGTGACCCGCCTGCCGGGGACGGTGTCGGCGCTGACGGCGGGCGAGATCGACGTCATGCGGGCCAAGGCCGTGCGCGAGTACACCGCCGAATTGGACGACGACCAGGCCGCACACGTGGAGAAGCGGGTGTTGGCGGGCGGGAAGCAAGAGAACCTGACCCGGTTCAAGCACGTCCTGCGGCGGGAAGTGATTCGGGCGGATCCGCAGGGCGCTGAACAGCGCCGGTTGGCGGTGAAAGCCCAGCGGGATGTCACCCGATGGCACCGGGCCGACGGGACCTCGAGTCTCACCGTCCACTTGCAGCCACACGAGGCGGAGTTGGCGTATCAGCACATCAACCTGCTCGCCGGACACGCCACAGGCGCAGGCCGGAACCTCGCGACGGCGCGGGCTGATGTGTTCATGGACCTGATCGGCGGCAAACAGGTCGACCGGCCGTCGGTGAGTGTGAACGTGGTGGTGCCGATGACCACGTTGATGGGATTGAACCAGGAACCGGGGGAAATCAGCGGGATCGGGCCGATCACTGCTGAGTACGCGCGGGAGTTGGCGCAGAACGCGACCTGGCGGCGGGTGATCACCGACCCCGCCGGGCAGGTGCTGGAGGTGTCTCGGCGGCGGTTCGCTTCTCCGGAGTTGAGGCGGTTCGTTCAGGTGCGGGACA
>NZ_MTQO01000018.1 GCF_001984155.1 Actinosynnema sp. ALI-1.44 | reverse complement strand
ACGCGTGTGGTTGCCTCTGGCAGTCCGTACGGAAGGAAGAAACCGCGCCCCTGACCCCCGGGACACCGCACCACGACCCGACGCTGAAGCCCGTCCCAACCCTTTGCCTTTCGGTGGCCTGCCTCCCGGCGAGGGCTTCTTTCCCCTCCGCGACCCTGGTGGTTCGGACATCTATGCCCCGGGCACGGTGACGGTCATGCCGCGGTGTCCCGGGTGGAAAGAAGCCCTCGCCGGGGAGCAGACCTCGGGGCAGGAGGTTCTTCGCGCCGTGTTCTTCCCGGCGCATGCTTTTATGACCCGGGGTTTCAGGGCGCGGGCGTCCCCTGCCCGTCGACCTGCCCCAGGGAACCACGGACTATCAAGAGGATCGGTACCGCTGTCGCTGGAGCTGGTTGTCGTGGGCCGACCTCTGGACAGCCCGTGGTTGGCTTTGCCCAGGCCGACGGGCAGGAGACACCCCCGAAGCACCACTCTGCGCTCGCGCGCAAGCCGTTGCGGGTTGCATTGTGTGCGCGCTGGCTGTGGTTGCTTGTGCTTGCTTTGTGGTCGGATTCTGCGGTGCGCGGGCTGGTTCTGGTTGCTTTGCGCGAGCACCGATCGGACTGGTCTGCGCTTCGCTCTTGGTGGTCTGCCTGCTGGTTTGGCTCTTTCGCCTCGCGGGGTTCTCCGGCTGGGGCGGGCGGACGCACCTGCTCGGTCTTCCGGGGCGAAAGGGGGAGATGCCTCCCGGCTGGACAGACCACCAAGAGCTGGGTCCCGGGAATCTCGTGGGGGAGTTCCCGGGTGTGCGGGGTGCCTTTCCTTACGGCTGGCTCAGGGTGGCTTCGCGCATGCCACAAGGAAAGGTGCCCGGTGAAGCTGTGTCCTGCGGCCCGCTGCGGCGTCTACGCGTCGCAGTCGGGGCCGGGTCGCAGTCGTGCTTCACATACCTGTGCACGTTGTCACCAGATGCGGACCTCGTACACCCTGACCTTCCTGCCGTAGCCGACGCCGTGCCACGGGTCCAACGTGTCCGAGTAGTACCGGCCGCCGTCCTCGTAGTTGACAGTCACCTTGTTGTTTCCCGAGTCGACCTGGTAGGCGCCACCGATGTTCACGCCTTGGACGCCCGAGTTGGCGAAGCACCTGGCCGACCCCCAGCCGCCGCCGCTTTCGTAGCGCACCCTCAGGAAGTCGTCCCGGCCGCCGCAACCGACCTCGCTGATGGCGAAGGCGGGTGCCGCCACTGCGGTCATCATGCCCGCGGTCACCACTGTGGTGACGGCCAGCCTCTTCAGACTCGTACGCATGTCGCGCTGCTGTCCTTTCATCCATCGGACCAGTCGGGGCGTGAGTCTGGTGGCATCCGTTTCGCCCGCACCACCCTCCCAGGCGCTTGTTTGCCCTCGTGGGCAACGCGGTTGCCTCGTTTCCAGCCGCCCGAACCAGCGTGGAGTGAACGTGAAGGCGACTGGAGCAGACTGTCCGGTGTGAACCAGAGGCAGCCGTCCGCGAACACCACGGAGCCGTCGGGCGTGGCCGTCACGGTGCATGCCTCCGACCCGATGACCGCACTCGGCGCGGCCAGCATCCTTGCCTCCGACGACAGGCTGACCGTGGTTCCCGACACCGACGTGGCGGTCGCGGAGGTGATCCTCATCATCGAGGAGACCGTCGGCGACAAGGCGTTGGCCTTCCTGCGCGAAGTTCGTGCCAAGTCACGCATCGACGCGCAGCCGCGGTGTGTGATCGTGACCGATCGACTTCGGATCGACGGCCTGACAGCGATCCAGTACGGCACCGCCGCGGTGTTGCCCCGTAGCCAAACCAGCGACGAGGAGCTACTGCGGATCGTCGTCGCGGTCAGTCAAGGCGCCGCGTACCTGCCGCCGTGGCTGCAGGGCAGCCTGTTGAACCAGCTCGACCGGATCCGGCGTGAGGTGCTGGAACCCAACGGGCTCACCATGTCCGGGATGTCCGCGCGGGAACGTGACGTGCTCCGGCTGCTCGCCGAGGGGTACAGCACCGAGGAAGTCGCTGTCCGGGTCGGCTACTCCGAGCGCACCGTCAAGAACGTGCTGCACAGCCTGATGAGCAGGCACGGCCTCAACAACCGCGCACACGCGGTCGCCTTCGCGTGGCGTGCCGGTGTCATTTAGGAAGGGAACCGAACCGAATGGACAGTGGGCACGTCTATGCCGTCGACGACCTGATGGACCGGATCATCGACGAGCAGGAGACGCAGTTGGCCGACGAGCACCGCTCAGCCGCGACGGTCGAGGTGCCGGAACGTTCGTTCTTCACCCGGCCTTCGGGTGTTCGTCGCTCTGGGTTCGGGGGGTGACCCCGGTCGCCTTGAGTCGGCCGGTGGCCCGACGCGCAAGCCACACGGCACCGAGCGTGTCGTAGTGCGCGAGTGCTTTCGCGTGCACGGCGAAGGATTCGTCCACACGCCCGGCCTCGGCGAGCAGTACGGCCGCGTCCTCGAGCGTCTGCGCCAGCTCGACTGGTCTGCCGACTTGTTCGTAGTGCTGGGCCGCGATGAGGACCTCGTCCGGTGCCTGGTTCATCAGGCCGCGACAGCGGTTGAGCGCGGCCGCGGCGCGCGCGGGCGTGGTTTCCTTGCGGGCTTCCGACGCGCAGACCTCCAACGCTCGCATCGCCATCGTCTGGTTTCCCGCGGCGAGTGCGATCCGCACGACGTCGGGAAGCCACTGGTGGCGCAGCATCATCGGCGAGTAGTGCTCGTCGACGATCGGTTTCAACGCGATCAGCGCGGTGTCCGGGCGGCCGTCCCGTTCCGCGGCGAGGGCTTCGGCCATCAGCAGGAAGTCGCAGTTCTCCCGATCCGCCGCCGTGAGCATCGGCAGGTCGTCGGCCGCGGTGAGGTGCCGGTTGGCCTGAGCCTCGTTGCCGCGGCAGGTCGCGATCAGGCTCGCGACGCCGTGCAGCAACAGCATCAGCGGACCGCTTTCCCGCAGCCCGTGGAACCTCATGTCGAGATCCCACGTCGTGGCGACGTCGGAAAGGTCGCGCATGGCGTTGTCCCAACGGCCGACCCAGTAGTGGTTCACGGCGGCGGACACCCATCGGCCGGACGGCAACTGGTGGCGCCGCATGACCTCGTCGGCAACGCGCAGGGTCTTGTCCGCGTCGTCGAGCCGGTCCAGGCTTTGCAGGGCGAAGAGGCGGTTGTCCAACAAGCTCACGTACAGGTGCGCCAACGTCGAGTCGGTCTCGCACGCCGCGCTCACGACCGTCAGCGCCTCGTCGACGTATCGCAACGCTTCGACGTGGTCACGGCCGATCGAGTGCAGCAGCCACAGGTTCTCCAGCGCGTAGCCCTTGGCGAACGCGTCACCGACGCGTTCCGCTTCCCTGATCGCCCACAACGAGGTTCTTTCGGTGGCGATCGCGTCGCCGAGGCTCCGTTCCCGCGCGGCCAACAGGGCCAGGCAGCGTGCCCGCCAGAGATCGGACATGCCCGCGGTGGCCACGGCCGCGCGCAACGAACTGACCGCCTGTGCCTCCATGCCTCGCCGGTAGAGCACTGTGGTGAGTATCCAGTGCATCTCGCCGATGAGGTCCGGGTCCCGTGTGGTCGCGAGGACCGAACGGACTTCGTCCTCGGGGGATTCGCTCAGCCGGTACCGGACCCTGGCGAGGCTGGTGGTCAGCCCGTCCAGCCTCGGGTCGGCGACGTCACAGGATCCGACTGCCCGGCGCAGCAGTTCACGGCCGACGTCCGGGGCGCGGGAGGCGACTCGTTCACCGTGCTCGTGCACCCACGCCACCGCCCAGCTGTCCATCGTGGAGGACTCGGCGACAAGGTGGCCCGCGACGGTGGCGACCGGGGCGCCGACGCGGTCGAGCGCCTCGGCTGCCTGCCGGTGCAACGCGGCCCGCAGCGCGGGGACCATGCCTTCGTAGAGTGCCTGCCGGATCAGCGGGTGCCGGAACGCCATCCGTTCGCCGTCTGCCACGAGCACACCGGCCGTCGCCGCTTCCTCGATCGCGGCGAGGAACTCGACCGGCGCCTTGGCGAGCACTGTGGACAGTTCGTCGACGCGGAACTCCGTGCCGAGCAGCGAGGCGCGGCGCAGCACGTCGACCGCGTCCGGCGAGAGGAAACCGAGCCGGTGCTCCAGCGCCGAGACGAGCGACATGGTCGGTGCCGTGCTCGCGTCGGCCACGCCGGACGCCACCCGGAGGCCGTGCTCGCGCACCAGCGCGTCCACCAGCTCCTCGACGTACAGCGGGTTGCCCGCCGCGTGCGCCGCCAGCTGCCCGAGACCCGGCCCGGGGGTGGCGTTGAGCAGTCCCTGCAGCAGTTGGCTGACCTGACTGTCGGACAGCGGAGCCAGCCGCAGCAGCGCGCCGCCTTCCCGCGCCACGGTGTCCCGCATGGCCTGCAGGGCCGGTGTTCGCGGCAGCGGACGGCACGCGGCCACCAGCAACAGCGGCAGATGCCCGGTCTGCCTGGCCAGCCGGTCCCACACCAGCATGCTGGTCTCGTCGACCCACTGCATGTCGTCGATGACGATGGCGAGCGGCCCGTCCGTGCACAGCTGACGCACCAGCGCCACCGTCGCGTCGGCGACGGCGTGCCGGTTGTCACCGCCGCCGAGCAGGTCGCCACGCGACGCGGCTCCGCCGGCCAGCTCGGCCACCCGGGCTCGCCGCGGGTCGGCGGACGCCGCGTCGACACCGAGGCAATGCAGGATGACCTGCAGCGGGAAGCGCTGCGCCAGTTCGTCTCCCGACGTCCACGCGAGCTGGACCCCCGAGGTGTCCAGCTCGGCGAGGCCGGTCGTGAGCAGCTCGGACTTGCCGATGCCCGGCTCGCCGTCGACCCACACCAGACCGCCGTGCCCGTCGATCAGCCGGGCCAGCGCCGCCCGCAGCCGGGCCGCCTCCTTGTCCCGGTTGACGAACTTGCTGGCCCGCCTGCGCGGCATCGGCGTTCGCTTCGCGACCGGTGCGGCAGGCACGTCCGCCCACGCCAGTGCCGGGTCGTTGACCAGGATCTGCTGGTGGATCTCGGCGAGTCGCTCGCTGGGACGGCTGCGCAGTTCGCTGTCCAGCGCCTGCCGCGCCTCGCGGAAGTGGTCGAGGGCGTCGGCCTGCCTGCCGCTGCGGTACAGCGCGATCATCAGCAGGCCGCGCAGTCCTTCGTGCAACGGGTGCTGCGCGACCAGCGTGGTCAGTTCGGCGACGAGTTCCGCGTGCCTGCCGGTGGCGAGTCCGGCTTCGGCGTGCGTCTCCAGCAGGGCGAACCGGACGTCGGCCAACCGCACGCGCTGGTCGGCGGCGAACGGGCCGGGCAACCCGGCCAGCGGTTCGCCGTGCCACATGTTCAGTGCTTGGGCGGCGGTGGTCAGGGCAGCCGCCGGGTCGCCGCGGTCGAGCGCCGTGCGGGCCTGTGCCGACAGCGTGTCGAACACCGCGGCGTCGAGCGCGTCCTGGGGTAGGTCGAGCCGGTAGCCGGGGGGTTCCGATGGCAGGACCGTGCTGGCGGCGCCGCGTGGCCGGTCGGGTTCCAGGACGCGGCGCAGGCCCGACATATAGGTGTGGACGCTGCCGTCCGCGGTGGCGGGAGCCTCACCGCCCCACACCGCCCTGACCAGTTCCTCCCTGGTCACCACCTGGTCACGGCGCATCGCGAGCACAGCGAACACGGCGCGTTGCCGCGTCGGACCGAGCCGGATCTCGGTGTCACCGAGCCACGCCCGGATCGGGCCGAGGACCTCGACCCGCAGCGGGGCACGCCGCGGTGAGCCGTCCGGTAGTGGATCGCGCGGTGTGGCGGTCACCACGCTCCTTTCGCTCGAGTGGTCACGGTTTGCCTGCCACCTCGCGGAACCTCTCGGCGAGGTCGGCACGGGACTCGACCGAGAGCTTGCGCATCACGCTGGACAGATGCGCCTGCACATCCCGCCGGGAGAGCGCTATCCCAGCGGCGATGTCGGGAAGCGCCTGGCCGGACGAGACGAGTTCCGCGATCAAGCGTTCCAGATCCGACAGCGAACCCCACCCGGTGGTCGTCGTACCGTCGAAACCGCCACCGGCACCGACCTGGACACCGAGTTCGCGCATGCGTGCCGTGGCCCGGTCGATGTCGGTCGCGGCCTCCAGTTCGCCCAATGCCGACAGCGCCTCGGCGAACGTGTCCCGCGCGAGGCCGGTCTGGTCGCGTTCGGCCAGGGCCACGGCGGCGTCCACCAGCACCGCTGCCATTTCGACGGACCTGCCGACCGTGCGGAAGTGCTGGGCCAGGGCGAGCAGGACGTCAGGGTCGCGGTCCACGAGCGCCTGGCACCAGCGCAGCGCGGCGTACGCACGCGCCGGAGTCACCTCGCGCGTCGCCTCGAACTCACACATCCGGAGGGCAGCGGCGACGCGGTGCTGGTCGCCGACGTCCAGGGCGAGCCGGACGACTCGGGGCAACCACTGATGCCGCAGCGTGGCCCTGCCGTACTCCGGGTCGAGGACAGGAGCCAGCGCGTCGAGCTCTGCCATCGGGCCCAGCCGTATGCCTGCGTCCACCGCGCGCGCCACCACGAGGTAGTCGCTGTTCTCCCGATCCCTGTTCGTGACGACAGGCCACGTCGCCGCCACCCGCAGCCGCGCCCGCAACTGGTCCGTGTCGCCGCGGTGCGCGGCGATCAGTGCGGCGAGACCGTGGTGCAACAGCGGCGACTGGGCGAACGGGTAGTGGAACTGGCCGTCACCGTTCTGCGTGACGAGGTCGAGCTGGGCGAGCGCCTCGTCCCAGCGCCCACGCCAGTACTCGTGCGCGGCGCTCACGACGTGCAGGCGCTCGGCGGGCGGCTGCAAGCGACTGCCGATGTAGCGCATCCTGGTGAGCGTATGCGTGGCCTCGTCGAGCCGGTCCAGGTTCTGCAACGAGATGGCGCGGCCGTCGAGCACGTTGAGGTGCCACGGGGCGAGGTCGGCGTTGTCCCGGACGATGTCCAGCGCCGCTTCCGCGTGGGCCAGCGCGGCCTGGTGGTCGCGTCGCACGGTCGCGAAGTACCACAGCTCCCGGCGCGCCTGCAACGCCGCCTTGGCATCCGACGTGTCCATCGCATGCCGCAGCGCGGTGTTCGAGGCCTGGACAGCCGCGTCGAGGCCGTCGGCGCCGGGCTCGAACTGCGCCCGCAGCGACTCGTACCGGGCTCGCCAGTACATCGGAACGGCCGGGTCCTGCTCGGCGGCGCGGAGGTCCTCGGCGGCTTTGTCCTCGGCGCCCTCCTGGTAGTCGAGGTGCGCCAGGATCCACCGCAGCTCGGCGTCGCCCGTCGTGGCGAGCACCGCCTCGGCTTCGGCCCGTGGACGCCTGCCGAGCCGGAACGCCAGCCGCACCCGGCACAGCGCGAGCGCGTCGTGGTGTTGCCTGTCGGCCGACGTCGCCGCGACGGCGTGGTCGAGCAACTCGAAGGCAGTCGATTGGTCCCGCAGAGCCAGGGCGTCGACGTTGTCCAGCACCCACCGCACGGTCCACGTGTCGACCTGGCTCGCGTCGATCGACATGGCGGCGAGCAGCTGCGCCGCGACCCGCTCGACCGGTGCACTGGCGGTGGCGAGCGCTTCGGCCGCGTCCCGGTGCGACCCGGCGCGGGCCGCGGCGGGCCGCTCCTCCAACAGCACCTTGGGCAGGACGGCGTCCCGGAACGCGAGCCGCTGGCCGGTGTTGTCCACCATGCCCGCGACGATGGCCTCGTCGACGGCCGTGATGAGGTCGGTCGCGGGCATCCGCAGCACCGCCGCCAGGTCGCTGAGGTCGAACCGCGTACCGAGCAGGGCGGCGCTGCGCAGGGTGTTCCGGGTGCCGGACGTGAGCACGCCGAGCCGTTTCCTGGTGAAGTACGCCAGCACGTCGGACGGTTCCACCTGGCGGTCCGGGTTGAGATCGACGACCCCGGCCGTGGTCCGCAGCGTCTGACCGCTGGTCAGGGTGCCCAGCAGTTCGTGGACGAACGACGGGTTGCCCGCGGCGGCGTCGAGCAGGTCCCGCAGGTGCGGCCCACAGCGGGCATCGAGGTGCCGCTCCGCGAGTTCGACCACGTCCCCCCGCGCCAGCGGTCCGATGGTCCTGACCCGGCCGCCGGTCGCCCCGACCGCGCTACGCAGGCGGGCGGGGTGCGGCACCGTCCGGAACACGCCGACCAGCAGCAACGGCAACTGCTGGGTGAGGTGGGCGAGCCGCCGCCACGTCAGCAATCCGCTCTCGTCGGTGACCGTGTGGATGTCGTCGACGACGAGCACCAACGGCCGCACCGCGCACATCCGCTCGGCGTACGAGACGACCTGGTCGGCCGTGTCCGACAGCGAGCCCCAGGTGACCGTGTACGTGTCGTCCGGTTCGGCGAACGCGCTCGCGACCAGTGCCGTCTTGCCGATGCCTTGTGCGCCTTCGATGCCGACGCAGTCACCGTGGCCGGAACGCAGGTCCGCCAGCGCCGCGTGCAGCCACTCGACCTCGTCGTCCCGGCCGATCAGCGCCGGGGGAGGCGCGGGGCTGGAGCGTTTCGGCAACGCGGCGGCGCGGTCGGCGGGACGCGGTGTCCAGACGCCCGCGCTGATGACCTCCGCGGGGACCGGTTGCCCGGTCATGACGTCCTGCTGGATCCGCTGCAGTACGGGGCTCGGCTCGATGCCCTGTTCACTGATCAGGATCTGTTCGGTGTCCCGGTACAGCTCGATCGCCTCGGCGCGTCGCCCGGCCTGGTTCAGCGCCACCATCAGCAGCCCGCGCGTGGTCTCCCGGAACGGTGCCGTGGCGACGAGTTCGGCGAGGTGCGCGGCCACTTTGTCGTGTCCGCCCTGGATCAGCAGCAGCGCGCTGCGGCGCTCCACCGCGGTGATCCGGCTCTCCTCGAGACGGGCCCGCTGCACCTCGGCGAAGGGCCCGGGCACACCGTGTAGTGCCTCGCCCTGCCACAGCGCGAGTGCGGTGTCGAGCGCGGCGACCGCGGCGGTGAGGTCACCGGCGGCCCAGTGCCGTTGTGCCTGTTCCTGGTGGATCGCGAAGCGCCGCTCGTCGAACTGCTCGTCGGGCAACCGCAACGAGTAGCTGGTCTGGACGGTCGCGAGCACACCGGAGTCGGCGCGCTTGTCGCGTCCCGGATCCAGCGCCCTGCGCAGGTCGTGGATGTAGGTGTGCAGGATGCCGACGGCTTTGGCGGGCGGGCTGTTGCCCCAGAGCCCGTCGATCAGGTCGGCCCGGGAGACGGCCTCGTTCGCGTGCATGGCGAGGGCGCTGAACACAGCGCTGCGGCCGCCGCTGCCGAGTTTGACCTCGTCGTCGCCGCTCCACGCGCGGACCGGTCCGAGCAGTTGAACCCGCAGGGACAGCGAGCCGACGTCCCCACCTCGGACGAGCGTGCGACGAGTTGTCATGCTGGTTGCCTGCTTCTGCTGCGAGGTCGATGGCGCCTGAAGGGCCGCCGTCTGGCAGTGGACAACGTAATTCGATCGATCACCGACCGAATCGGTTGTAATCGCCTATTGCGCTCCCACCACCGTCACGCCTCGACGCTCATCGGTGTCCAACAGTCCTCCAACGGCCGGTCCGGATCCAGCGGTGCTCAGTACCAAGGGCATAACGCACTTGCGAGGCGTGAGGTTGTCAGCGGGCACAACCGCAGGTCAACGCGAGGTTTTCGACGGCTCACCAGTCTATTCCAGCACAATCTCGCACTGCCTACAAAAAACTAACAGCTCCATCTTTGGAGTAAGGGTGATCACACGGGCCGGGTCGGGTCACGGCTGGAATTGGGCGAACTGCCTGGTGGCGATCGTCTTGCCCCGCTCCGCACCGCCCGCCGCGGCTGTCCCTCCAGCTTCTGGATCTCCTGGAAGATCCGCCGGTTCGGGTCGCTCTTGGCGACGCCGGTGGGCAACGCGTTGGCGATCCACGTGTTGTACGGCGCCGCGTCACCATAGGTGTCCGGGTCGTAGTCGTATCCCTTGTTGTTGTTCGGCGACGGCGACAACGTCGACTGCCCTGGCTTGGCGTACGTGGGGATTCGACCGCGTGCGGCGACGATGTTGTACTTGAGTGTGGGCGTGCCGCTGAGGTCGAGGCTGGTGATCCGGTTGCCTTTCTCGCCGTGCGCGTGGCCCAGCAGTTCCTGCCACGACAACTTGGGGCGGATTCCCGGTCGAACTCCCTGTTGCCCACCCGTCGTGTATACGCCTGCTGGGCGGACAGGACCACAGGTGTCGTCCCGGCCCGATGGGCAGTCGGCGACGCCCATCGTTGCGGGCGGAAGGGCAGGGTCATCTCAGGGTGGATGTCAGGGGGTTTGCCGGATCACCGAACCTGCCCGGCACGGAACCCTTGCACGCATGACGAGATCGAGATTGTTCCGCCGCGCCGCCGTCGTCGCGGTGGCGGGCGCGACAGCGATGGGACTGGCGTCGTTGTCCCAGAACGCATCCGCGGAGACCGAGGTTCCCGTGTTCGACTTCGCCGACTGTCCCCGGATCCCCGCGGGCGCCGACCCGGCCAAGTGGCGCTGTGAAGTCCTGATGTCCAGCGGCACGATCGAACTCGGTGGTCTGGCCGAACAGCCGCTGGGTGCCATGCGGATGGTGTTCGCCGAAGGGCAGTCGGACGGGAAGTACGCCCAGGTCTTCGGTTCGCTGCAAGCCGAACCGACCCGCGTGCTCGGTGGCCTGCTGGGCATTCCCGGCTCGGACGACCGCAATCCTCTGCTGCGCTTGGACGTTCGTATCGAGTACGCCGGATTCGCCGACTTCCTGTCGGTGGGTGACCAGATGGGCGAGCAACACTTGAAGCTCAGGGTCATCTCCCCGCTGCTGCCGTCCACGTGCACGATCGGCGACGACAAGGACCCGATCAAACTCAGGCCGACGCGCACGAGCGGGCCCGATGTGGTCTCCACGAACCCGCCGGTCGCCAGGTTCACCATGGCGGACAAGCAGTTCGCCGTACCCCGTGCGCGTGGGTGCAACGGCTTGGATCGATTGCTGGACAAGCGGTTTGGCTTGCCGGCGGCGTCCGGTACGAACCTGCTGAAGATGACCACGCTGGTCCAGATGAAGTACTACAACCAATTGCCTACGGGCTGACGGGCCGGTCCGGGCCGTCCGGGTACCAGCGGTCGGCCCATTCGCCGAGCACGGTGATGGTAGCTTCCAGGTCGCGGCCTTTCTCGGTCAGCGCGTACTCGACGCGGACCGGCACGGAGTCCACGACCGTGCGGGTGACCATTCCTTCCGCTTCCAGCTCCTGCAGCCGTCCGGCGAGCATCTTGTCGGTCAGCGAGGGGATGGCCGACCGCAGCTGGCTGTACCGGCTGGCGCCTCGCAGCAGCTCACGCAGGATCACCCCGTTCCACCGCTTGCCGATCATCTCGACCGCGTGGTGGTAGCCGGGGCGGAAGGTCTCCCCTTTGTCGTACGGCTCCAACCCCGGTTTCGGCACGGGATCAAGGTTACCATAGTGCCAGTAACTAACTATTCTATAGTGCCGGGGACTGGCGTTCCACAGTGGACTTGGTCGGGGGATCCACTTCATGCGAATGAGTGAAGGTCACGCGCGAAGGGATCGGAGTGCCGATAACCCGTGGTGCGTTGCTGTTCCTTGCGAGGACGACTACCTCATTGTTCCGTTCGGGATTGGCTACTTTTACGGGTAATACCCAAAAGGGGAGGATACCTCGGTCGGGTGAACTTCTCGCGGTCATCATCGCACTCACGGTGTCGGCACAGCGGAGTCGATGTGCGGCAAGGCGACACCCGGCCCTGGTGTCGTTGCCCGGCACCAAAACAAGCACTCGTGCTTCCAATGTGGTCCAACCTCGGGCGATGGGTGCGCAACGCGATCTTCGGCTGGGGTCGCGACCGGTGACCCGTAACGAATCCCGAACGGACTAGCGCCCGGTAGTCGATCATTGGGATGAGAAGTGAACACCGAGAATCGACGTGTTCATTTTCTTGCGATCAGGACTCCGGTTGTGAAACGGTCTGCCCATGGTCGAACCTGACCCGTATCTCGGGCAGTGGATGCCCATCCTCGACAGTTCTGGGCTGCCCCAGGGTCTTCGTGATGAAGGTGCCTACATCCCGCCGCCGTTGCGGCAGAACCTCGTGTTGCCGCCCGCGACCTACCGCCTCGCTGCCCAGGCCGAACACGCGCTCGGCAGGTTGGACGAAGCGGCGCGGCGCCTCGCGAGCCTCGACGGTCTGATCCGGTCGACACAGGTGCGGGACGCGCAAAGCTCCGCCGGTCTCAGCGGGGTCCGTGTCAGCCTGCGACAGGCATTGGTGGCGAATCTGCTGGCAGGGCAGGATTCCACCAAGCGGCCCGACCTGGTGGACAAAGTCGCGCCCTACATGCGCGCCTACGGCCACGGCCTGCGGCGCGTCCGTGAAGGTGCCCGGGTGGACGCCGCGCTGATCAGGCAACTCAGCGCGATCATGACCGGCCGGGACCCGGCCGATGTCCTGCGGACCGAACACGGATGCCTTGGTGGGGGACGGACAGGACCCTACCTGGTCACCGCGATGGGGCCACACCTGGCGTCATCGATGGAGCAGTGGTCGGACTGGGTGGCGGGCGACACCGGCCAGCCCAGGATCGCCCACCTCGCCGTCGCTCACTACCACTTGGAGGTACTGCAACCGTTTCCCACCGCGAACGGACACGTAGCACGGGTTTTCAGCATGCTCGAGATGGTTCGCCAGGAGTTGCTGCGCGATCAGATCCTGCCGTTGTCCTGCTGGCTCGACGACGAGTTCGACGAGTACCGGCGTCAGATCCGGGCGGTCGTCGACACCGGTCGCCTGGACCGCTGGGTCGACTTCTTCGCCAAGGCCATCCACGGCCAAGCGCTTGCCCAGTTGGAGTTGGTGCACAGACTCGCCGCACTTGCCGGGAAGCTGAGCAAGGGCATGTCCCCGTCGGGGACAGCCGCCAAGGTGGTCGCCGACGTCGTCGCCTTTCCCGTGATCAACCACCTGGAGATCGAAAGGCGGTATGGCGTGTCGGCGAAGTACGCGACCGACGTCACGCGACGGCTGGGCAAGCTGGGTGTTCTCAGCAACTGGGAATCCCGCAGGTACGGCAAGATCTTCTACTGCAAACCAGTGCTCAAGCTGTTGAGCCTCAACAAGAACACCACAGCGAGAGTTCGACGCGACTCGCTGAGTGCCTCGGCCGCTTCCCCCACGACCGAAAGCAAAGACACGGAGAGATGACATATCCCCGCCACACCTCATCCGGCCCCGACCAGCGCAGGAGGTACATGCCACGCCACCGCCGACCGCAGCGGTACACGTTACTCGACTGGGCGAGGCTCGTCGTGTCCGTAGTGGGCCACGCGGCCTCCGTCATCCTCAACATCTTCAAGAACTGACGGGGGCAACGCCGCACCGGACGACGTGCTCAGCAGTTCCCGGATCTTGTCAGCGGTCGTGTCGTCCACGTCGACCACCACCCGCAGGGCGTTGCTGAATTCCCGGCGCGCGCCGGCTTCGCCACCAGTTCGCCACAAGGCGCAGCCCAGCAGCATCCGAACCCGCGCATGCTGCTGGGCTGTGACGCCAGGCAACTCGTCGAACGCGTCGCGAGCGCGGGTCAGGTAATCCACCGCGGTGTCCGGCCGGTCGGCCAGGAGCATCAACCGGCCCAGGTGTTGCAGGTCGGCCGCGATGTCGTGCTGGCGGCCGTGTTCGATGTGCACTTCCAGTCGTTCGTCGGCGCAGTCCATGGCCCGGTGCAGCCGATCTCGCGCCAGAAAGGTCCGTGCCAAGGAGTCCAGGGCCGCCACGTGCTCGTCGGGGTCGTCGAGTTCCCGCCACACAGCCAGTTCCGCCAGCCCCTCCGCCTCGGCGAAACGGTAGTCGCCGCGCGCGTAGTAGACGGCGGCGGAACGGCGGAACACGGCGGCCAGTTCGGGGGACTCAGCGCCGGTCGCACTCAGATCGTGGCCGCATTCCCGTAAACTGTCGCACCAGGTCGTGTCCATGTCGGCGGGTACGAGTTCCCACGCAGCGGTGAGGAAGGTCGCGGCTGTCCGCGGATCATCGCCCCTGACGGCTTCTCTGGCGGTGGCCAGGATCTCCTTGTGGTTGCGGCGCAACCAATTCGCCCCGTCGACATGATCCGCGCGCCGCGCGTCGAGCATTGCCTGCAGAAGTGTTGAGACCGATTGCCCAGGTCCCTCGCTCACCGGCACCCTCTCCCGTGCGACTGCATCGCTTGTGCGCAAGTATCCACCGTTTGGGTGACGGTCCGTACCGCCAACCCCGTACAACACCCCCTCGGTCGAGTGGTATTACCGTCACCAGCCGAGTTGGTCGCCGAGGCGCAGCCGCAGCCACAGCACCAGGCGCTCGTCCGGGTCGGCGAGGTCGAAGCCGAAGATCTCGCCTGCTCTCGCGAGCCGGTACCGGATCGTGTTCGGGTGCACGGACAGCCGCTGGGACGCGGTCGTCGTGTCGCCGTTGGCGTCCAGGTACGCCAGCAGCGTGCTCGCGTACGTCGTTCCGTGTTCGAGGTCGTGGGCGCGGACGGCCGGGCCGAGCCTGCGGGGCAGTGCCTCGTGCGTGGCCAGGATCCGGGCCAGTTCGGACAGCGTCGCCCCTGCCCACACCTCGTCGATCGTGGCGACCGGGTTGCCCGGCCGTTCGGCGAGCGCCCGCAGGACCAGGTCCGCGTCCGCGCGGGAACTCGCGATCAGGCGCAACTCCTGGACGAGCGAGCCGAGCCCCGCGTGCACGGGCACGCGCAGCGCACCGTGCGCTCGCCGGGCGATGTCGGTGACGAGTTCCCTGTGCCCGTTCGAAGACGACGGCAACAGCGCGTAGACCGTGCCGTCGATCAACGCGCAACCGTGCCTGCCGAAGTGGGCCTCGCAGTGCAGGCTCACCAGGTCGGCCAGGCGGGTGGCCGCTTGTGCCGCGAGGGCATCGCTCGACGCGACGGTGAACGCCGCCACCGCGACGGGCTGGTGGGGGTCCAGGCCGAGCTGCGGGGCGACCGCGGTGACGCTGCTCGGGTCCGCGAGCAGCCGTCGGAGCAGGTCGGCACGTCTGCGCCGGACGGCGTCGACCGCGGTCCGAGCCGCCAGCAGGTGCCGGGAGACGATGTCCGTCACGTCGGTCAACGCCTGTTCGGCCGCGGCGTCCAGGCAGTCGTCGACCACCCAGATCGAGCCGAGTTCCTCGTCGCCCGCGCGGACCACCACCCCGAGCCGGGGCAGACCACCGGCGATGGCGGGGAACCGGCAGGTGCGGCCCGCCTGGGCGAGTTGGCGGTACTGCTCGTCGTAGTCCGGTCCCGCCGGCACCTGCAGGCCCAGGATGCCCTGGCGGCGTCCCGTGTCGGTGGCCTGCTCCGGCAGCGTCGAGTACGCCAGGATGCGCCGGTGCGGGTCCTCGATCACGGTGGCCCCGCCGACCATTCCCGCGATCGCGTTGGCCAGCGCGAACAGGTCACCGCCCGATGCCTGGGTGAGAACCGAGGTGATCATGGCGTCCAGGTGGTGCCACGCCACTGCCTCGTCGGCGCCGAGCAGGACGACACCGGACTGCCGCGCGGCCTCGACCAGTTCGGCGACCGGCTCGCCGAAGCTCTTGACCACCACACAGGCGTACCCGGCCTTCGCCGCCGAGTCGACCAGTTCCCGCGCCTCGTCCACACCGGCGCCGACCGCGAGCAGGATCGCGTCCTTGACCGGCGGAAGCGGTGCGCGCCGCTCGAAGACGAGCACGCCCGACACCGGCACCGGCTGCTCCGGCAAGGCAGTCAACGGCCGCAGCAGCGACGAGCTCAACGCCTCGAGAACCTGCCCGAGATCGGGCACCGCCGTATCGGGCATCGCCACTTCCTCTTTGGCTCTTTGGCCGGACGCACAAAACATTCGCGGAATGTCTGGACGGCCGCCACATGTGTATGGCCAGTGTGGACGCGACGCTATCGGCATGCGCATTTCCACTCGCGTGCCGCATACGGCCCCGGCGGAGCCGGTCAACGCAGGCATCCGCATCCACCTGGCCGAGGATCACCGCACGCTCGACGAGGTGTCGCGGTTCCTCGCCGGTGTGTGGCAGACCCCAGCGTCGCAGCCGCCGTTCGGCCCCGACGCGTTGCGGGCCGTCGTGCACTCCGGCGGCGCGGTGCACTACGCGAGTGGGGACGGCGTCGTCGCCGCGTCCGTCCTGGTGTTCGGTCCGCTGGAGTCCCACGCCGTCTACTCGATGATCGCGGCCGCACGGACCAGCGACCGCGGCTACGGTTTCGTGCTCAAACAGGCACAACGGGTGTGGGCGCTCGAACGCGGCGCGACCACCATGATCTGGACGTTCGACCCGCTGGTGAGCCGCAACGCGCACTTCAACCTCGCCAAGCTCGGCGCGGTCGCCACGGAGTACTCGGAAGACTTCTTCGGCCCGATCGACGACGGCGTCAACGGGCACGACGACACCGACCGGCTCACCGCCGTGTGGCCGCTGGTCGAGCCACGCCCACACCACGTCGAGGTGCCTGACCTGCGGGAGGTCGACATCGACCCGCGGCTCGCGCCGGACGGGAAACCGTTCTTCGCACGGGACGACAGCGGGTACTGGTGCCGGGTGCCGCGCGACATCGTCGCCACCCGCCGCCAGGACCAGCCGCGCGCCGCGACATGGCGGACGGCGGTGCGCGGCGTCATGCTCCCGGTGTTCGACGGGGGCTTCGTCGCGACCGGGTTCAGCAGGTCCGGCTGGTACCACCTGACTCGCGCGGAGGACGGCTCGTGAAGATCGAACGCGTCGACCTGATCGCGGTTGGCACTGAGCCGATTCACCGTCTCAACGGAGAGACTGTACGAAAGGTGACCCTCATGCGACTGAAGACGAGTGCTGCCCTGGCGTTGGCGGTCACAGCGTCTCTGCTGGTGGCGCCGTCCGCGTCGGCGACACCGCGCTGTGACACCGCGCCCATCCAGACAGCGCTCAAGGCGTTGAAGCGTGTCGGCGCGACCGGGATCGCCGTGACCGTGAAGAGCCCACGCTGTGGCGTGTGGCAAGGCGGTGTCGGCGTCGCGGACCGCAGGACAGGCCGGGCGGTCGCGGGCGACGAGCACAGCCGGATCGGCAGTGACACCAAGACCTGGACGGCCGTGGTCGTACTCCAACTCGTCGGCGAGGGCAGGATCAAGCTCAGCGACACGGTCGACCACTACCTGCCCGGCCTGATCCGCACCCAGCGCTACGACGGTCGCGAGATCACGATCCGCCAGCTCCTGCAGCACACCAGCGGCCTGCCCGACTACCTCGAAGCGGACTTCTGGCAGGACGAGGACGCACACCGCTGGGACCACATCGAACCACTGTGGACAGTGAAGCAGGCGCTGACGCTCCCGCCGCCCGATCGAAACCCGGCGGGGTTCGCCTACTCCAACACCAACTACAACCTGGCCGGACTGATCGTCACCAAGGTCACCGGCCGCCCCATCGCCACCGAGATCGAGCAACGGATCATCAAACGCCTCGGTCTGCGCGACACCTCCTGGCCGGGCGACCGCCCCACGATCCCCAGGCCGGAGTTGCGCAGCTACGTCGAGCGGAACGGGAAACTGGTCGACCGCACGGAATGGAACACCAGCGAGGCCGACGCGTCGGGCGCACTGATCTCCACGGGAGCCGATGCGACGACGTTCTGGACGGCCCTGCTGACCGGGAAACTCCTGGCGCCCGCCCAACTCGCCGAGATGAAGCGAACCGTCCCCGACGGCCTCAGCGACGGCTACGGCCTGGGAATCGAGCGGTACCGCTTCACACCGGACGTCACCAACTGGGGCCACAGCGGAAGCATGTCCAGCGGTCACGTGTTCCGCAACGCCTTCACCGAGGACGGCCAACGGTCCGTAACCCTCCTGCTCGGCACCGACACGTTCGACTCCGGCAAGGTCGACGCGGCCATGGGCCAACTCATGCGCGATCTGCGCTGAGCGCGAGTGCACGGGCACCAGTCGAGAACACAACGCAGCCGAAGTAACCCGCGCGCCAGCGCAGACCCAGCCAAGGCGGCTCGGGCGCCAGCACAGATCCAAACCGTTCAGGCGCAACAGATAGCCGAGTGGCTCATGGCCGCTGTGCGACGGCTTGCCGAATGACCCGTGGTGCCATCCGAGTGACCTGCAGCGTGGACATCATCGGCAACCGGCTGACGCTCAGCGCGCCTACTGGGTTACAGCGGCCACTCCGACTCAACAGGGCCGGTCTGCGCCGGTCGCGGTTGCCATTGGACCCCCGTTGGGCGTTGTCCCGTTGTCATGAACTCGTGGGCAGCCTGGCGCACAGCTTCTATCGGAATTTCCGAATTCGGCGGGAACGACGTGTCACTGCCCATGTAGTAATAGAGAATCTCCGGAACATCTGAACCGCTGTCGCCAGTGCTGAACGCCCCTTCGACGTGATCCGCGCCAGAGTAGTACAGCACGCCTCGATCACCGTGCACGCCGATACTGAGAACGGCCATGGGGTTCTCTACTGACGCTTCGGCAAGCACGGGCCTGCCACGGGAAAGCAGACGGAGCCGGTTAAGTGCTCCGTCCAACTCGGCGGGGGTTGTCGCGATCACCGATTTATCGCCTTGTTCGTCTAGCCCGTCCAACGTCACGACCACCATGGTGCCGCGCCTCCCGAAAATCGTTTCTTGTACTTCACGCCGTTCGCTGTCTCCCCGTGCACAGTCAGGGTATAGCCTTCCGGTAGCAAGATCGGAACCAGTTGATCACACCCAAGTTTGCCCTTACAGGGGACATGGTTGATCACTACAGTCGCGTGCTTGGTGCCGCTCGTCCGTTGCCATGCGGCCGTCTTCATATCTACGTCAGTCGCGCGGGTCGGTTCGACAGGTAGGCCCATCGATGTGAGCTCGCTTCGCACCTTGGCCGCCATCTGATCCTCACCACTAACGACCGGAACCGCCTTGCCGTTCACGATTAGGCGACCGTGTGTCTTGGCGCCTGAACCCGTCACAACCGGTGGTGGCAACTCCGCACGAATTCGCTCAACGGTTTGCTTGGACACAACACCCGGGCCGCTGTCAGGCGATGTCGCGGGTGCAGGCGTGGAACGTGGCGTAGCGGAACTGGGGGCGTCGCTCGCTCCCAGGTTCGTTATGTACTGCGCTAGATCCTGCGCAATACGATTGAGCAGGTCCGCCGCGCTTGATAGCGAGCTGAGCGCTTGGGCGTGTAGGTCCGCGTACTGTACGGCTTCCGGCTGGGTGGAACCCTGAAAAGCGGCTTGCCCAACACTGCAAGCCTCGTCAACGCGTTCAGCGGCTCTACCAATGGTGTTGCGTGCGTTCGCAAGTCGCGTGATCACATCCTGTACCTGAGCGCGCAACTCGTCGACCGACACATGGTCATGGTGCCACCAGTGACGGCGCGTGCGCGGACGTTCACGGAAGACCAGGGCGCCTGTTGGATCGCACGTGATCATGAACTGTCAGCACTGACCATGGGCGTGCTCCCACGGGGAGCACCGACACCCGCTAGTGATCACTGCTGACAGGGCCTGACTGTTGCTGACCTGGTGGTATCACTATCCGTGCACTACAGAATGGTTACAATTGACAACCGCAGACTGTCCAGAGGTCGGCCCACGATAACCAGCGCCAGTGACAGCGGTACCGATCCTCTTGATAGTCCGTGGTTCCGTGGGGCAGGTCGACGGGCAGGGGACGCCCGCGCCCTGAAACCCCGGGTCATAAAAGCATGCGCCGGGAAGAACACGGCGCGAAGAACCTCCTGCCCCGAGGTCTGCTCCCCGGCGAGGGCTTCTTTCCACCCGGGACACCGCGGCATGACCGTCACCGTGCCCGGGGCATAGATGTCCGAACCACCGGGGTCGCGGGGGTGAAGAGATTCCCTCGCCGGGAGGCAGGCCACCGAAAGGGAAAGGGTCAGGTCGGCTTCAGTGCCAGGTCGAGGTGCGGTGTCCCGGGGGTCAGGGGCGCGGTTTCTTCCTTCCGTACGGACTGCCAGAGGCAACCACACGCGTCAAGAGGTCCGTTGCGCTGTCGCCGGGGCTGGTTGGGCAGGCGGACCTCTGGACACGTGTGGTTGGGCTTCGCCCAGGCCATACGGAAGGAAGAAACCCCGAAGCACCAGTCTGTGTTCGCACACAAGCCGCCGAACCTCCTGTGCCTGCTGCACGCAGCCGTCGATCCCTCTGTGCCCGATGCACAGGCCGACCCTGCTTTCGGCGTACACCTGGTCAGTTGATGTCGAACTCGTTGCCCTCGGGATCCTTCATCCCGATCGCGTAGTGGTCGACGCCGTCCTGGTACATGACGTGGGTGATGGTGGCGCCCAGGTCCACCAGGCGGTCGGCTTCGGTGTCCACCCGCTTCTTGCGCGTCTGGATCGGGTCCGCCCGGTCGCCGCTCGCGTGGATGTCGATGTGCAGCCGGTTCTTCACCGACTTGGTGTCCTGCACCACCTGGAACCAGATGGCGGGTCCACCGCCCTGCGGGTCGCTGATCCGGTCCACGCCTCCGGTCAGTGCCTCCTCCGGTAGGCCCAGGTCACGGTAGTAGTCGTCCCATGTGGCGAAACCGGTTGGCGGCGGCGCGAGTTCGTAGCCGAGCGCGGCGGCCCAGAAGTGGGCCTGGCGGCCGGGATCGGCGCAGTCGATCACCAACTGGTAGCGGACGGACATGCGGGGTTCCTTTCCGGCCAGGCAACGTTGTGCGCCATCATGGCAGTTCGCCGGTGGTGTGCTTCGGCGGGAATCGTCGTTTGTCGGGCTTGCCGCTGGCAGCGAGTGGCGGCTCGTCGATGACGGTTATGGTCGCCGGGACACACGCCATGCCGAGCTGGCTGGCCACCGAGGCGCGTAGCGACGTGAAGTCGGGCGTCCGGCCGGTTGCGGGCACCACGTACGCGTGGATCGCCTCGCCGGTGTCCTCGCTCGGGACGCCCACCACGTACGCCTCCGCGATATCTGGGTGTGCGGCCAGGACTCGTTCGATCGGGCCCGCGTAGTACAGGTTCGCGTTGACGATGATGACGTCCCGTGCCCGGCCGGTCAGGTACAGCCGCCCGTCCGCGTCGAAGTGGCCGATGTCCCTCGTGCGCACCCAGCCGTCGACGAACACCGTCGCGGTTTCCGCCGGGTCGGCCCAGTACCCGCTTGCCTGGGCGGGGGTGCGGACGTACAGCTCACCGTCCACACCGGACGGAACTGGTTCGCCGTCCTCGCCGCGGGCTTCCACGTCGACCGCGTCCGGGGGAAATCCGACCGAGCCGGGCACGTCGAACGGGGTGGCGATGGAGATCGCGCCGGTCTCGGTCTGCCCGTACCCGTGGAACACGACCGGGCCGAGCACGTCGAGCGCCTCACGCAGACGCGTCGCCTCCAACGGCGACCCCGACACCAGCACAGCCCGAAGACTGGACAGGTCAACCGGTGAATCGCGTTGTGCCGCTACGAGTTTGTTCAGGCGCGGCACGGGCATCACGCTGGCGGACGCGCGCAGCCGGACCAAAACGTCCGGGAACACCGGCGGATCGGCGGAGACCATCATGCCGCCCGCGGCGAGCGCGAGGATGCCGTACTCCATCATCACCTGGCTGTTGAGCGACCCGAACACCAGGTACCGCGACAGCCGCTTCGCCAGTTCGCGCACGGCTGGTGGCCATGCCTCAGGCCGGGCGGTCCACGCCGCGCTCATCGCGGCGTACGTCTGCGCGCAGGCTTTCGGGGTACCTGTACTGCCACTGGTGTAGATCAGCCGAGCGACATCGTCCGGGCGCCCGGACACGTCCGACGGATCAGCGGGCGCGGTCAGGAGTTCGGCCACGGTCAACCTCCCGGGCGCGCTGGTGTCCTTGTCCGTCAGAACAGCGGTGACGTCCTGGCTCAACACATGCCGCAACTGGTCGTCCGGCAGCCCGGGTCGCACGCCCACGACCCGGGCCCCGACCGTGTGACCAGCGATGATCGCGGCGAACGCCTCCGGGTTGACACCCAGCACCATGGCGACATCGTCCCCGGGGCCGATGCCCTTGGCGCGCAGCCCGTTCGCCAGCCGCCACACCATGTCGAGCATCTCCGCGCCGCTGACGAGCCTGGCGCCGTGCTCGAACACCGGCCGACTGCCTGCCGAAGCGAGAAGGTCCAGCACGGGCTGTGGGTACATGGCACCCCTCCGGGGGAGATCGACAATTCGCCGATCCGCACTACGCCCGCGCGCCGGTTCAGGTTCAACCGAGGCTCGAAAAAGTGTCGATCTCGTTGCTACGCTAGGAAAAATGCACACTGACCTGATCAAGCTGGGTTCGCCGATCCGCCCAGCTGACCTGCGGCGCGCCGCCAGACCGGTGACCGTCGAGATCGGCGCGGACGTCCGTGCCCGCGTCGATCGCGGGCGTGAGTTCATCCGCGCGCTCCTGGCCGACGATGCACGTCAGGTCTACGGCCTCAAGACCGGTTTCGGCGCGCTGGTCGGGTTCGCGGGTCGTGCCGACGAGGCCGACCAGTGCGACAACACGCTCGCGCACCTGGGAGCCGGGCAGGGACCGGACCTCCCACCTGAGGTGAGCCGCGCCGCTCTGCTGGTACGGGCGTGGTCGCTCGCGCAAGGAGCGTCCGGTGTGTCGGCGAACGTTGTCGACGGGTTGGCCGCGATGTTCGCGACGACGTTCGTCCCCGCTGTTCCCCGCTACGGTTCGGTCGGTGCGAGCGGCGACCTCATTCCGCTCGCCTACGCGGTCCAAGCTCTGCGCGGGCGTGGACACGCGTACGTCGACGGCGTGCGAACGCAAGCCTCCCAAGCACTCGAACTCGCCGGGTTGACTCCGCTGACGCTCGATGGCCGTGACGCACTGGCGTTCGTGAACGGCACCTCCCTGACCACTGCGGCGACATCGCTGGCCCTGGACAGCGTCAGGGCATCCCACCGTGCGTCGCAGCGGCTCACGTGCCTGCTGGTCGACGTGCTCGGCTGCGACTCCGGGTTCCTGGATCCGCGATTGCTGAACGCCTACGGACATCCCGGTGCGGTGCGGGTCGCGGACGGCATGCGGAAGACACTCTCCGGCAGCGTACCCAGCGGTACACGTGCTTTGCAGGAGCCGTACAGCATCCGGTGCTCCCCCCAGTTGCTTGGCGCAGCGGAGGACGCGTTGCGTTACGTGGACGGTGTCGTCGAGGCCGACCTGGGCAGTGTCAGCGACAACCCGGTGTTCTTCCCCGACACCGGTTCAGTCGTGCACGGCGGCAACTTCTTCGGCCAACCGGCCGCTTTCGCCGCCGACATGCTCGCCACGGTGACCGGCCAGCTCGGCAACCTCGCCGAGCGTCAACTCGACCTGCTGGTCGACCCGGTGCGAAACGGCGGCCTGCCACCGATGCTCGCCGCCGGACCCGGGCAACAGCACGGAATGCAAGGCGTCCAGCTGGCGACGACGGCACTCGTGGCGGAGATCCGGCGGGCGGCCGTACCGGCTTCGATGCAGAGCCTGCCCACCAACCTGCACAACCAGGACGTCGTGCCCTTCGGCACGCAGGCCGCGTTGCGCGCGTACGACATGGCCGCCTTGCTGCGTCTGCTGTGCGGCTCGCTCGCGGTGGGTCTGCGGCAGGCGGTACACGTCGGCGCCCGCCGTCCGACGTCTCCTGGCTGTGCGGCGGTTTTCGACGCTCTGGCCGAGCGCATTCCACCGATCGACCCCGACCGTCCACTCGACGTGGACGTCCGCACCGCCGCGGATCTCGTCACCGCGATGGCGTGAACTCGCCGAACTTCAGCTGTTGTCGGGTTTGGTGTGCAGGGCGAGGCCGGGCTTTGCCTGGGTCATTCCCTTGACGCAGCCCACAGACGTGGTTTCGCCGTCGTCCATGGTGCACGACCAGCCGTTGGACAACTCCACATTGCCCAGTGACGCCTTGGCGCGCTTGTCCGCCGGGAGCTTGACGAATTCGTCGAAGACGTTGAACGCCTCGGTACACCCGACCCGGCCGTCCGTGGTGGAGTCTGCGATCAGGTTGTGCGTGGCGCCCGAGGGGAGTTTCACCGGTCCGCAGTTCACCGGGTCCACCTGTTCCCCACCTGTGTTGCTCGCCGGGGTCTTGGTCGCGCTCGGCTTGCCGGATGTCACGTCCTGCCTGCTTGGCGACGTTTCCGCGGGTGTGCTCGTGGGGGCCGAGTTCGCCGACGGCGGCGCGGCGGTGTTTCCCGGCTGCTGTTGGCCACATGCCGCCAGCAGCAATGCGCCCGCCGCGACAGACGTGAAAAGAAACCGCTTGGTCATGCTGTCCTCCCTGATTTCCTTCGCGCATGGTCAGACGCGTGGTGATCAGATGGGTTGCGCTTTACCAAGCGACAATAACGAACCGCTGGTCACGCCGCTGACTAAGATGTCCATTGTGGATGTTTAGCTGCGGCTGGAACGGGTATTGGAACTTTTTTTCTGAGCCAGTCGTGTTCACGGGCGTAGTGATCACCGCGGTCCTAGGCTGAACCGAGGGTGTCCAGTTGCCGCTGGACGCGGGCCGCATAGTCGTCAAGGCCCTGCTGCTGGTAAAGCGCGTGCGCTTGCAGCCAGGAGGTACGTGCTTGCTCCAGCTCACCGAGTTGGGCGTGGATGTCGCCGAGGTGGTGCCAGGTCTTGGGTTCGTTGCCCACGTCACCGACACTGTGGAACAGGGCGAGTGCCTCGCGGTAGTGGCGGATGGCCTGGTCGTGGTCGCCGGTCCGGGCGGCGATGTAGCCGAGGGTGTCGAACGCGTTGGCCTGGCCGTCTCGGCTGCGGCCGGTGCGGAAGTGGGCGAGGGCCTGCTCGCAGTAGTGGCGCGCCTGGTCGTACTGGCCCAGTTCGGCGTGGGACGCACCGATCGACAGCAGCGCCCTGCCTTCCAGCGCCGCGCTCCGCAGTGATCGGAAGAAGGGCAGCGCCTGGACCGCGTGGCTGAGTGAACGCCGGTGGTCTTCCCGCCTGTCCCAGAGGTTGGCGAACGCGTCGTGGACCATGGCTTGGGCGTAGGCGTGGTCCGCTGCTTCGGCCAGGCGCAGGGCTTGCTGGAGGTAGTCGATCGCCTCGGTGTACCGGTGTTGCCGGGTGTGGGTCCGGCCGAGTTGGAGACACGCCAGCGCCTCACCGACGGTGTTGGAGTTCCTGGCGGACGCCGCACGGGCGGTTCGCCACATGGCGGCCCGGTCGTCGTGGTGGCCGCGCCAGGTGAGGAACACGTTCGTGGCGTCCGCGATACTCCACACCGCTTCGTCGAAACCGTGGGTCGTCGCGCATTGCTGGGCGGCCAGCAGGTTCGCCCGCTCGGCCTCGAACCAGGCCAACGCCGACGGCTGGTCGTCGAGGGGAAGGGGGCGGCATCCCGCGACCGGCTCGCTGATCGGGATCGGTTCCCGGTCCGGGTACAGCTGGTGGTGGCCTTGGTGCGCGGTCTGGAGGTAGAAGTCGACCACGCGCCGCAGCGCCACCTCCCGCGTCTCCTCGGTCAGGTGCTGGTGCGCTGTGATGACGGCGTGGTCACGGATCAGGTCGTGCATCCGGTACCGGCCACGGTCGTCGCGGGTGAGCAGCGACTGCACCTCCAACTCGCGGAGCACGCGCCCGGTTTGGGCTGGTGACGCGTTGATGAGGGTCGCCGCCGCGGACAGCGTGATGTCGGGCCCGGGAGCGAGGCCGAGCAACCCGAAAGCGGCGTGCTGGTTCGAAGTCAACGAGCGGGTCGACCACGACAGGACCGTGGGCAGGCTCGCGGTGGGGTCGTCGCCGCCGAGTGCGTGCAGGCCCAAGTCGCGCAGTTCGCTGACGAAGTTCACCAACGGGATGCGCGGGTGGGTTTGGGCGCGACCGGCGACGATGCTCAACGCGAGCGGGAACCCGCCACACAGCCTGATCAGCTCATCGACCACCGCGGACTCGTCGGCAAGCCGTGCCGGACCGAGCCGGTCGGTCAGCAGCACGCGAGCGTCGACATCTGACAACACATCCAGGGACACGGGATGGGCGGCGTGGCCGGTGATCAGTCCAGGGAGCCGGTTGCGGCTGGTCACCAGCACAGTGCAGGTCGCGCCCCCGGGCAACAGCGGCGTGACCTGGCCGGTGTCGGCGGCGTTGTCCAACACCAGCAGCAATCGCTTGCCTGCCACCAGACTGCGGAACAACGCGGTCCGTACGTGCGGGTCCGCCGGGACGCGGTCGGCGTCGATGCCGAGGGCCTCCAGAAATCCACGCAGGACCACCGCCGGATCGGTCGGTGGGCTGTCCGGGCTGAACCCGTGCAGGTCCACGAACAGTTGCCCGTCAGGGAAACGCTCAAGGTGCTGGTGCGCCCAGTGCAGCGCCAGCCAGGTCTTGCCGATGCCGCCCGCGCCGCTGGTGGCGGAGACCGCGGTGTCCAAACGGGTGAGTTCGTCGTGGCGGCCGACGAACGGGCCAGGAGCGGCGGGCAGTTGCCTCGGTATGACGACCGGCTTGGTCACTGTACTGGCCAAGCTCTGGTCGGCTGTCAGGATCCGCTGGTGCAGGTCCTTCAAGGAGGCGCTGGGATCGATGCCCAGGTGCGTCACCAATCGCTCCCGCACCTGGCGTACTGCTCGAGTGCGTCGGCCGACCGGCCTGCCCGGTGCAGCGCCAGCATGTACTGACCGGCCACCCGCTCGTCCAGCGGGTACTGGGCAATCCGCGCGGACAGGTCCGCCACCATCTGCTCACCCTGGCCGGTACGCAGTCGCGCGTCCACCAGGTCGTGCTCGACCTCCAGCCGCTCCTGCCGCAGGCGGTCACGTTCGGCGGTGACCCAGTCGCCGGTCAAGCCGGTCAACGCCTCCCCGCGCCACATCTCCAGCGCCTGGGTCAGCAACCGCACGACCCGTGCGTCATCGCTGCACTCTCGTGCACGTGTGCACAGGTCGCTGAAACGATGGAGGTCCACCGCTTGATCCGGCTGGTTCACCATCAGCGCGTAGCCGCCGGAGCGATGGACGATGTCCACAGTGTCCGCGTCGCTCAGGATCTGGCGCAGCCGAGACACATAGCTCTGCAGCGCGGCCCGCTCCCGGCGCGGGATGCCGACGCCCCAGATCCGTTCGATCAACTGCTGCGCAGGCACCACTTGGCCCGCGTCGACCGCCAACGCCGCCAGCAGGCACTTCTGTTTCGGCGGCCCCAACTCCACCGCACGCCCGTCGACGCGCACGGCCACCTCGCCCAGCAGGTCGATCTCGACAGCCATGGCCCCATTCTTCCCCTGGGGACATCAGCCTTTCCAGAGTCAGCGACACCGCCGTGACCAGCGGAATGCAGAACATCACAAGCGCGTCACCTCGCGACCGCGTCGACGGCTTCGCGCGACCTCCGGCCCTCGAATCCGAGTGGGTGCGGTTCGAGGGCCGGAAGCGGGCGGCTACTTCAGCAGGAAGGCGTCGACCACGGTCTGCTCGACACCGTTGCCCTCAGCGTCCTTCGCGGTCGCCTTGAGAGACACCGACTTCGCGTCGGCCGGGTGGGAGAGCACGACGTACCACTTGCCGCCGAACGTGCGCAGGGGCACTGCCTTCCACGTCTTGCCCCGGTCGTGGGAGACCTGGACCGCCGGTGCTTTCGCCGTGCCGCCTGAGTTGTGGTCGACGCTCACCGGGACGATGGTCGGCAGCGCTCGGGCGGCCCGGTTGTGGCCGTCCAGACCGGATGGGGCGAACTTCACCGCCATCAACGGCAACGCCTTGGGCTTGTTGCCCGGCACGGTGTCGGACGCGAACGTCCAGTCCGCTGTGACCTTTGTGGACATCGAATGGGCCGGGGCGAACTCGGTGTGCAACCGGTACGTTGCCGGTCCGGCGGGGACGGTCAACCGGCCGACCGCCGGGCCCTCGATGACACCGATCCGCGTGCCGTCCCGGGAGAGTTCGGTCGTCCCTGTCCCGGGGGCCCAGCCCACCCGGCCGGTTCCCTGGTCGGTGAACAGACCGAGCAAGAGGGAGACCTCGTTGCCCAACCGATGCGCCGACCGGTCGTACGGCACCGCGAAGCCGGGGCCGAACACGCCGTAGTTCCAGCGGACCGTCGCAGGCTGGCCGAGTTCGAACGTGCGCGGCACGTACTCGTACTGCTCGGACTCGGCCGGGTACCCGTCGGGGTTCTCGGACTGCATGAATGTCCCTGTCCACGGCACGTCCGGGGTGTAGTACTCGTCCAACGAGTACGGCAACGGTTTGCTGATCATCGAGTCGCGTACGCCGTAGCGTGTCGCCGCCGTGGTGGTCGCGTGCTCGGAACGGACCTTGGCCAGTTGGCTGGTCGTGGCCTTGGTGACCAGGTTGTCCGGGACTTTCCCGTGTGTCTCGGTGTGTACGTGGTAGAGGTACGGGCTCGCGTCGAAGCTGCCGTTCGCGTCCTGCTGGGCCAGGAGACCCTCGGCGGTGTAGCGGAACTGGTCGGCGGGCGCGGTGGTCTTAGACGGTCGGACGTAGAAGGTGGTCACGTTGGCGTTGTGGTAGTAGGCGCGGGAGCCGTCGGGTGTGCTGGTTTTGCGTTCGAAGGTGAGCGTGACTTGGCCCGTCCTGGCGTCCGGCCGGTCGACCTCGAACGACACCGGTTTGCCGTCCCTGGCGTCGAGCGTCAGTGTGCTGTTCGCGGTGACCAGGTACTCCGGTTCGTCGATGACGGCTGTGGCGTGCTTGTCCCGGCTGATCCACGAGTTCAGGTGGAACCGGCCCTTGGGCAGTCGCAGCACGAACGTGCCGGACGGGTCGGACTTGATGACCGTCCGCGCGCGGTCGATGTCAGTGAACTCCACGTAGTGGTCGTTGCTGGGGGCGCCGTCGAAGCCGACGACGTTCACGGTGACCTCGTAGCTCTCCACCTCACGTGTCACGGTGACCGGGGTACGCAGGGCACCCGCCAGTACGACGCCGCTGTAGATGCCGTCCGGGCCGTTGATCCTGGTGTCCGTGGTGACCGTGGCGTCGGCCTGACCACCGGCCGGGACGGTCAGCGTCGCCGGGGCGACGGTGAACATGCCCGCGGGCGCGGGTTTCCCAGCCGGGTCACGCACGTCAGCGGTCAGGTTGAGGGTGACAGGCGCAGTGCCCGAGTTGTGGTACGTCACGGTCTTGGTGATCGGGGTGTCGTCGTTGTGCGGCCACTGCGCGACGCCTGCACTGAGGCTCCCCGGAGAGGCGTACACGTTCTGCGTGACGGCCTTCGCCACGTCCACCCGCCCGGCGCCCTGCTCGAACACCGACAGCCCGGCGGTCGGCTTCGCGCTGCTCATCAAGGCGCTCTTGAGCTGGTCGGCCTTCCAGCCCGGGTGCTCACCAGCCAGGATCGCCGCCGCGCCCGCCACGTGCGGCGTGGCCATGGACGTGCCCGACAACCGCACATGCGTGTCGTCGACCGGCGTGCCGATGGTGCCGTGCGCCGCCTTGGCCGCCGCGATGTTCACGCCCGGCGCGGTGATGTCCGGCTTGATCGCGTTGTCTCCCAACCGCGGCCCTCGGTTGGAGAACGGTGCGAGTTGGTCGTCGTGGTCGACGGCTCCGACGGTCAGGGCCGCGTCCGCGGCGCCCGGATGGCCGGGCTGGGCGGCTTCGTTGCCCGCCGCGACCACGAACAGCGTTCCGGTCTTGGCCGTGATCGCGTTGAGCGCGGTCGACAGCGGATCCGTGCCGTCACTCGGCATAGGGCTGCCGAGGCTCATGTTCACCACGTTCGCACCCTTGTCGGCTGCCCACTGCATGCCCGCGATGATCGACGACTCCGAACCGACGCCGTGATCGTCGAGGACCTTGCCGTTGAGCAGGGAGGTGTCCGGTGCGACGCCCTCGTACTTCGCGTTCTGCCCCGTGATGATCGATGCCACGTGCGTGCCGTGGCCCTGGTAGTCGTCCGCGCCGTGCTCGCTGCGGGTGAAGTTCTTGGCGTCGACGACCGCGCCCGCGAGGTCGGGGTGCGTGGCGTCGATCCCGGTGTCCAGCACCGCGACCGTCGTGTTCTTGCCCTTGTACCCGGCCTTCCACGCCTCGGGCGCGCCGATCTGCGGGACGCTCTTGTCCAGCATCGCCACAACCGGACCGTCCAGCCAGATCCGCTGCGCCGAACTGAAGGCGCGCAACCCCGTCGCCTTGTCCACCCTGACGGCGGCGCCCTGGATGCCCGGCAGGTCCATGACCTTGGCGGCGCCCGCTGCCGGGCCGCTGACGATCAGGGGGATGTCCGGGCGTGCCGCGTCGCCGTAGCCGTACCGGACCAGCTTGGTCACGTTGAACAGGCGCGGATCCATCCGGTGGGTCCGCAGCATCCCGTTGACGTCAACGGGGACGACGTGCACGTCCCCGAACTCGTCGACTCGTTGGGTGAATGTGGTGCCTTCGCGACCCTTCGCCGGTGTCACGCGTGCCGCGTTCTTGCCGTTGAGGGTCACCTTGTCCCCGGTGATCAGGGTGACGGTGTCCGGCGCCGGGGACTCGCCGGGTGGGGGTGCGGCGTTCGCGGCACCCGGTGGGACGAGCAGCCCCATCGTGAGCAGAAGGCCGATGGCCATGTGTTTGCGAATCACACCGTGCCTACTCCCGGCACCGGGCCGCAGTTGGCCTGGCGAGGTGTCTTGAATTCGCCACCGGGCCTGACCTGGATCTTCCGGCTTGGTCACTTGTGCTCGGTGATCGGTATACACGCGCTTTACGCTGCATGACGTGCTGGAAGCCATTGGGATGACGCCGGACGAGGAACGCGTGTACCGGCAGGTCGTGGGGGCGTTCCGGGCGGAGCCCGCGGACATCGCCGACCGGCTCGGGTTCGGGGTGGACGAGGTGCTGGAGATCCTGCAGTCGCTGCACACCAAGGGCCTGATCACCAAGGTCGCGCCGAACGAGCAGCGGTACGTGCCCGCGCCGCCGGACGTCGCGTTCGGCCCGCTGCTGCTGCGCGGGCAGGAGTCGCTGGAATGGGCGCGCAACGCCGTCGCCGAGCTGGTCGAGGAGTACCGGGGCAGTGCGCGCAGGCGGGACCCGTCCCAGCTGGTGGAAGTGGTCACCGGGAAGGCCGCGATCCGCCAGCAGGTGGTGCAGCTGCAGCTCAACGCCAAGTACGAGACGCGGTGGTTCTGCCGGGCCGGTCACGTGGTCATGCCCGCGTCGGAGAACACCGAGCAGTTCGAGGCACAGGCCAGGGGAGTGCGGTACCGGGTCCTCTACGAACGGGAGCTGCTGGAGGAACCCGGCATGATCGAGAGTGTGGCCGCGGGTGTCCGGCACGGCGAGGTCGCCAGGTCCGTGGCAACGCTGCCGGTCCGGCTCGGCATCGCCGACGACTCGATCGCGCTGTGCCCGCTGGTCCCGCACGCCGACGGCGTCACCGAGCCCACCGCGGCACTGGTCAGGGAAAGCAACCTGCTCACCGCGTTGATCGCGTTGTTCGAAAGCTACTGGGAACGCGGGTCGCCGCTGCTGGTCGACCAGTCCGACCGGGTCGACGCCGACGAGCGGTTCCTGCTGTCGTTGCTGGTCAGCGGGGTCACCGACAAGGCGATCGCGACCCAGTTGCAGGTCAGCCAGCGCACCGTGCAACGCAAGATCTCCGACGTGATGCGACGGGTCAACGCCCAGACGCGCATGCAGCTGGCGTGGGAGGTCAGCAGGCGCGGATGGCTGGAAACGGCAGACCCCGGTCTCCACGAGGGGTGGAGACCGGGGCCCACTGGCGCCGTGGCCTCTGGTTAGCGAAGGCCGTACGCCCGCAACACCGTCTGGTCGACGGCGTTGCCCGCCGCGTCAACGCCCTGCACACGCAACGCGACGAAACCGTTCGTCCGGTCGAACCTGGGGTGGTCGATCACGGCACGTCCCTGGCGGTCGACCTGGACCTCCCGCCAGCCCTTCCCGTCGTCATAGGACACCCACGCCTTGAACTTCGCCGATGTGGGGCCGTTCTGGTGACGGGCGTGCAAGCCGACGGTCACCCGGCGGTCAGCCGGGAGTTTGTTGGTCAGATCGGCCGGTACTGAGTAGTCCACTTGGAGCAACGGGAGCTGACCGTCGCCCTTCTGCGACTTGAACGTCCACGCGCTGTCCGTGCGGGTGGCGAACTGCCAGTTCTCCCCCGTGCGCTCGACGGTCATCTCCAGCCGGTAGGTAGCCGGTTCGGGGGAGACCTGGAAGTCACGCCACGCGTCCGGCGCCGACGTCAGCAGCTTGCCGTCCTTGAACAGCCGTGCGGACTGCTTGTCCGGCAACTCGCCGAAGTCGTCGTTGGTGAACGCGTAGTGCGTGTTCGCGCCGTCGCTGAACTCCGGGATCCGCAGCCGCAGCGTGTCGCCGTTGCGCGTGGACTGCATGTCGGGGACGCCCCTGGGGATGGCGGGACGGGTGATCGGTGAGTACCACTCGTCCTCGACGCGTTCCCCCGCGCGGTACTTGCGCGGCGCCTCCAGCATGCCACCGAGCAGCGGGTTCATGCTCTCCCAGCTGAGCTGGTGCTTGACCCGGTGCTGCCAGGTCGTGTCGCCCGCGGTCACCCATTCCTCGCGGACCGACGGGCTGGCCACGATCCGCTGGTACTGGTTGACAGCCGTCTTCTGCCACGGCCGCCAGCCGAACCGCTGCTCCTTGAGCTGATTGTCGCCACCGGACTCGTGGTATGCGGTCCGCACAACGGCCGAGTTGCGCTCGTTGACCCGGTACACCACGCGGTTGGGGACCTGACCCTGTTCGACGTGCATCACGTCGTACAGGTACGGACTTTCCGGGACGCCGTGCAGGAACACGAACACCGGGAAGTGCCTGCCCGCTTCGATCAGCCGCTTGCCCTCCTCGAAGGTCACACTGGCCGTCGGGATCGGCAGGTCACGGCTGGTCCTGGCCTGCGCGCTCCATTCCTCGGGGTCCGCGATCAGCACCATCGCCGCGCCCGCCTTGGCGGCGTTGCCCGCGAGTACGACGTCGTCGTACTGCTCAGGTGTCGGCCTGACCAGGGCGATCTTGCCGCGGACGTCCTTGCCCCGGTAGTCCCCGGGTTGCCCGGCGCCGACCGGTACCGTCTGCCACAGCCGGATTCCCTTGATCTTCGGGGAGCCGGCGATGTACTCCGGTTCCAGCTTGGTGTTCGGTGCCAGCGGGGTGGCGGTGAGCACCGGCGCGACCAGCGACCAGCGGCTGCCGAACTCGAAAGCCCCGTCCCGCACCTTCTCGGTCGGCGAGACGTACAGCTTGCGGGTGCCCTCGAACTTCATCACGTAGTTGGTGATGTTGCGGTTGCCGAACTCGCGGTGCGCGTAGAAGCTGAAGATCCCCTTCTGCCGCGACGGCTGCGGTGTCTCGACGACGACCTGTGTGGCCTCGCGGGCGTCCACCGTCACCGTGGTGTCCTTGGTGACCCGGACTGTCGGCTTGACCACCATGTACGCGCTTTTCTCGTTCTCGGTGACCATGGCGGAGAGGTAGTAGTTGCCCTCGGCCACCACCGTTTCCCACGTACCGTCGGGCTTCGGGGTCCAGCGGTTGTCGAACCGGGAGTCTTCTCCCCAGATCGACAACAGCGGCAAGAACCCCGGCTTGCCCTTGGTGTCCAGGGGAACGACGATCACCTTGTGCTGTGGTGCCTCCTTGTTCAGGCCGACCGCGGTGTGCACGAGCACGCCGTTGGCCGTGGCCGTCAGGCGTCCGCCGTACGTGCCGTGCTTCAGTTTCGGGCCGTCCGCGGTGATCCCGACGGTCGCGGTGCCACCCGGCTGGATCTCCACAGTGGACTTGTCCAGGCGGACGGCGTCACCGGCGGGGGTCCCGCTGAACGACTTGAGGTCGAGCGCCAGGGTCAGGGTGACCGGTGCGGGGGTGGCGTTGGTGTACGTGGTCTCCTTGCGTACGACGGTGTCTGTGACAGCGCCGATGCTGAGCGTCCCGGTGGCGTACACGCCCTGCTTGACCGCGCGCGGGACGTCGACCCGGCCGCCGCCCTGCTCGAACACGGTCATGTCGGCGGGTTTCGACGTGCTGGCCAACGCGTCCTTGAGCTGCTTGCCCGTCCAGGTCGGGTTGCGCTGGGCCAGGATCGCCGCGGCACCCGCGACGTGCGGCGTGGCCATCGACGTGCCGGACGCGGCGGTGTACTTGTCGTCGACCGGGTTGCCCATCGAGGTGCCCGCCGCTCGGGCGGCCACGATGTCCACACCCGGCGCGGTGATGTCCGGCTTCACGGCCATGTCGGTCACGCGTGGCCCGCGGCTGGAGAAGTCCGCGAGCTTCTCGGCCCGGTCGACCGCGCCGACAGTCAGCGCCGCGTCAGCGGAACCCGGGGTGCCGACGCTGTACGGGCCACTCGCGCCGTCGTTGCCCGCGGCGACGACGAACAGCGTGCCGGTGCGTTCGCTGATCTCGTTGAGGCCCTGGCTCATCGGGTCGCTGCCGTCGGTCGGGGCGCCGCCGAGGCTCAGGTTGACGATCTTGGCGCCGGAGTTGGCCGCCCACTCCATCCCGGCGAGGATCCACGACTCGTAGCCGGAGCCCTCGTCGTCCAGCACCTTGCCGACCAGCAGCTTCGCCCCGGGAGCCACGCCCTTGCGGATGCCGTTGCCCGCCACGGTGGCCGCGACGTGCGTGCCGTGGCCGACGTGGTCGACGGTGTCCGCCGTGGTGGTGAAGTTGGCCGAACCGGCGATCTTGCCCTTCAGATCGGGGTGACCGGCGTCGGCGCCGGTGTCCAGCACGGCGACGGTCGTGCCGGTGCCGTCGTACCCGGCGGCCCACGCCTCCGGCGCGCCGATCTGCGGGACGCTGTGGTCCAGTGACGCCCGCACCTTGCGGTCGAGGGAGATCCGCTCGACGCCGCTCGCGGACTGCCAGAACTCACCAGCCCGGCGCTTGTCGGCCCGGACAGCCTGGCTGCGCACGCTCGCCAGCGTCACCCCGGCCTCGGCCGCGGCCAGCGTCGCGCGCTGCGGTCCATACCGGACGATCAGCGGCAACTGCTGCGTCTGCTCGTCGGTGTAGCCCTGCCGGACGAGTTCGGTGATGTTGAACAGGGCGCGGTCGAGCCGTCTGCTGGTCAGCGACGGCACGGCGTCCTGCGGGAACACGAACAGGTTGCCGTCGACCTCCTGCTGGTGGAAGGCGATCTGCTCGCGACCGGGGCCGGGCTGGATGGCCGCGGCCTGCTTGCCGTCCGGTAGCTGTTCGATGTGGACGGTATCGCCGGTGACCAGGGTGATGGCGTGCCGGACAGCCTTGCCGGTGGCGCCAGGCGCCGCTGGGGCAGGCGCGGCGCCTGCGACCTGCGCGGCGCCGAGGACGAGTGCACCGGCGCAGCCGATGGCGAGTAAGCGTGATCTCCAGTGCATCGCACCAGCGTCGGGGCAGCGGGTGGATCAGTCACTACCTGGCCGGTGTCACAGATGCGACATGTCGCAACTATGACGTCGTTGCGGGTAACGGCAGAGCCGGTATGGGCTGGGGTCGAAGCCGCGTATCAGGCGTGGTCCACGGAGTTCGCCCGCGGCCTCGGCGAGCCGGTTGTGGTCGTCGACGCGTTGCGCGAACCGAAACCCTCGTGCGTGACGGCCCCGGAAACCCGGATGCGCGTTCTCGAGCAGGCGATCCGCACCATTCGTGTGGCGACCCCTCAGGCAGCGGTCTTCTTGAACGCCACGGATCCGGCGGCCGAGCCTCGGTCGGCGCTGTCACCTCGATCGGCGCAGCCCCGCGATGAGAACGTCGACGAGTTGGCGGGCGTCGTAGCGGGGATCGTCGGCGCCGATACAGAGGTTTCCGACGCCGCGCATGAGCTGCAGCGCTGTGAGGTCGGAGCGGATCTCGCCCGCGGCGGCCGCTGCGTCGAGCAGTTCGGCGCAGACGGGCACCAGGCGGTCGAGGAAGTACGTGTGCAGGGTGTCGAAGCCGCCCTTGTCGGACCGCAGGACCTCGGCGAGGCCGTGTTTGGTGACCAGGAAGTCGACGAACAGGTTGATCCACTTCCGCAACGCGGTGTGCGGGGACTCGCTGTCGGCCAGCAGCGCCGGTCCGGCTTCGGCGCACGCATCCACCTGGTGCCGGTAGACGGCGATGATGAGGTCCGCGCGGGTGGGGAAGTGGCGGTAGATCGTCCCCATGCCGACACCGGCCTTGGCCGCGATGTCGCGCACCGGCGCGTCCACACCTGACGTGACGAAAACCGCCGCGGCCGCGGCGAGCAGGGTTTTCTCGTTGCGGCGGGCGTCGGCGCGTTTCGAACGTCCCTCGTTGCTCACCGTGCGACCCTCCGCGCTGACTGGAACATGGTTCCGTATGATAATGGAGCGATGTTCCGTTTGTCTGTCAGTAGCTCCATTCGACTCCGTACTGGCCAGGCGCCGCGTCCAGCGTGATGAACTGGTACGTGGTGGTGCGTTCGTCGAAGGTCGCTCCGGGCCGGTTCTCCCGGGGCAGCACGCGGCGGGGCTGGAAGTAGCCGAAGCACGTGCGCGGCAGCATCGCCGGGTCGAACGCGACGTGCAGCACCATCTCCCGCGCCGGCCGGTGGATCGCGATCTGGGTGTGCCTGCTCGTCTGGCCGGGTGGGAACCGCAGCGCGAACTCCACCGCGGCCAGTTCCCCGGCGGCCAGCGGACGGTCGAGGGCGAACTCGAACACCGACGTCGAGCTCGGGACGTCAGCGCGGAACCTGGCCACCTGGCACCCCTCGGTGAACGTGACCACGGGTGCGGTGGGCAGCGCACTGCACCGCATCACGAACATGAACCTGGTCGTGGCGTCGTGGTCGGCGCGCACGAGCCTGCGTACGCGCATCGACTCCTCGAAACCCTGTGCGTTGACGCGGCACGACACGAACTGCGAGAGCCGGTGCGGGGTGTCCAGGTCCGCGGGCACAGCATCTATTTTGGACAACGCGCGGGCCACGTTCTCCGGCCTGCGCCAGATCTGGTCGTAGGTGACGGCCTGGTCGGGGCGCCGGCCGGTCATCCGGCCACGGGGCCTGCGGGGGCCGAGCAACGAGGTCAGCGTCCGCGGGCGCTGGCCAAGCATCACCTCGAGCGCCGCGACCGCGGCGAGAGAACTCGCGCGTTCCGGGCGGTTCTCGCCGTTCTGCCAGTAGCTCAACGCGCTCACGCTCACCGGCGTGCCGCGGTCACGCAAGCGCTGGCTGATCTCGTTCAGGCTCAGCCCGCTCTGCTCGATCGCCGCGCGCAACGCGGCCCCGAACTCGGCACAGGTGCGGGTGGTGGGTGCGGTCATCCCGGGATCCCTTCTGGAGGGTGCGGCGAGAGTACCCTGGCCTGGGCCGTTCAGAGTTGTCCAGTGACCGCTTGACCGATTCGTTGACTCGCGGCCCAGCGGCGATAAAGTCGTTCGAGGACTTCAAAAACACGCGCCGACCTGCGAGAACACCACCGGTGTCGTGGTGGAAGTCCTTTCCCTGCACCCTGTTGGAGGATGGGCGATGAGATCTTCCCTGCGCCGACGATGGCGTCGTTCCCTGATCTGCACAGCGGCCGTGGCGGTCGTTGTTGTTGCCGCGCAACCACCTGCTGTCTCCCAGGTCCCCGAAGTCCAGCAGATCGCCGAGCCCGGCGTGACCACCGGCAAGGTGGCGCGCTCGTTCTCCGGTGGCGACGTGTGTGCGCCCGGTGCGAAGTGGATGCGGATCCGGTTCACCGAACTGTCGTTGCGCGGCAACGACTCCGTCACGCTCGCCGGGTCGCGTTCCGGCGTGTACACCCTCACCGCGGTCCATTGGCCGGGCAAAGCGTTCCACACCAGGGCGTTCGAGGGCGACTGTGTTCGTGTCACGGCGAACTTCGCCGACAGCGGCAGCAGCTACGCCATCGACTCCTACCAGGCCGGTGCGAACGAACTGGCCCAGGCGACGTCGATCGTCGCCGCGGTCGGCGACCTGTGCGGATCGTCGTGCGACCAGACCGCGGCCGTGGTCAAGAACATGAACGCCCAGGCGCTCGTCCTGGCCGGGGACAACGCCTACGACTCCGGCAGCCTGAACGAGTACCGGCAGCGCTACGACCCGAACTACGGCCAGTTCAGGTCGATCGTCCACCCGACGCCGGGCAACCACGAGTACAGAACGCCATCGGCGGCCGGGTACTTCGACTACTTCGGCTCGCTGGCAGGCGAACGCGGCAAGGGCTACTACAGCTTCGACGTGGGCGACTGGCATTTCGTCGCGTTGAACTCCAACATCTCCCGCACCGCGTCCTCGGCGCAGGTCACGTGGCTGAAGCAGGACCTGGCCGCGAGCACCAAGCCGTGCACCGCCGCGTACTGGCACCACCCGCGCTTCAGCCGCGGCGACCACGGCGACAACACGTCCATCACGCCGTTCTTCGAGGCGCTGTACAACGCCAAGGCGGACCTCGTCGTGGTCGGTCACGACCACAACTACCAGCGGTTCGCGCCGTCCAAACCGAACGGTGCCCGTGACGACGTCAACGGCGTGCGGCAACTGCTGGTCGGCACCGGCGGCCGTGGGTTCTACAGCTACGACATGAACTCGGCGGCTGTCCAGGAGGCAGGCAACGCCAAGACCTTCGGCGTCGCCAAGCTGACGCTCACCGCGACGGGCTACCGCCACGACTTCGTGCCGGTCGCCGGACGCACGTACACCGACACCGTGTCCGGAAAGTGCCACAAGGCAACTGGGTGAGTGTGGGGACGGCGTACCGCTTCGGCGGTGCGCCGCATCCCGGAAAGGTTCCGCGATGTACGTCTCCTCCATCCGCTCATCCGACCTGCCTGCGGGCCGGTCGACCCACGCGGTGTCCTCCACAGTCATCGGGCTTGGCGTGGTGAGCCTGATCACCGACATGTCCGCCGAGATGGTCACCGCCGTGCTGCCGCTCTACCTGGTCTACGGACTGGGCGTCGGCTACCTGCAACTCGGTGCGATCGACGGCCTGTACACCGGTGCGACGGCACTGTTGCGCCTGTTCGGTGGGCATCTGGCCGACCGGCTGCGCCGCCCGAAGGCTGTCGCGCTGGTCGGCTACGGCCTGTCAGCGGTGGCCAAGCTCGGGTTTCCGCTGGCCGGGCCGTCCCTGCCGGGCATCGGCCTGGTGATCGGCGTCGACCGGGCCGGGAAAGGCATCCGGACCGGCCCGCGCGACGCGATGATCACGCTGGCCACGCCGCCGGACGCGCTCGGCCGGGCGTTCGGCGTGCACCGGGCGCTGGACACGGCCGGGGCGCTGCTCGGCCCCTTGGTGGCGTTCGCCCTGCTCAGCCTGCTGCTCATGGATTACACCGCGGTGTTCGCGGTGAGTTTCTGCCTCGGCGTGATCGCGGTGGTGGTGCTGGCCCTGTTCGTTCGCGCACCACGCGGTACAGTCGCCGCACGGCCCGCGCTGAGCTGGGGACTCGTGCGAGACCGCGCTGTGCGACGCGTATGCCTGATCGCCGCGCTGCTCGGAGTGTGCACGGTCGGCGACATGTTCCTGTTCGTCGGGCTGCAACGCACAGCGGGCCTGCCAGCGGGTGTGCTGCCGCTGCTGCCGTTGGCGACCGCGCTGACGTTCATGGTGGCCGCCGCACCGGTCGGGCGGCTCGCTGACAAAGTGGGGCGGTGGCGGGTGTTCCTGGCTGGGCACGCCGTGTTGGTCATCGCGTACTTGGTTGTCGCGGCTTCATGGCATGGGTGGGTGATCGCGGCCTTGGTGACCGTCGCCCATGGCGTGTTCTACGCGTGTACCGACGGCGTGCTGATGGCGTTCGTCGGGCCGTTGGTACCGGAGTCCGTACGTGCCACTGGACTTGCGTTGGTGCAAACGGCACAGGCGTTGGCGCGTGCGGCAGGCGCGGTGTTGTTCGGCGTTGTCGCGACTGGACTCAACCTGGCTCCGGCGTTCGGTGTGTACGCCTTGGTGCTGGCTGGCGCGATCCTGATCGGAGCACGGCGATGAACCGGACATGGCTGGGTGTCGTGCTTGTTTCTGTTGTCGTGCTCGCTTGCGCGGCTTTCGTTGGCCTGCGGTCCGTTGGCGCGCAACGGGAAGAGCAGCTGGACCTCGGCAGTGGCGCGCTTGTGTACGTGGATTCGACCGGCCGTGTGCGTGAGGCTGAGCGCGGCGGGCCGAGTTGCCAACGGGTCGACGTGGCCGCGGGCACGCTGGTGTGTCTGCGCGTCACGGCTGTGCCGATGCAGTCCGAGCTGCTGGTGCTCGACGCGCGCGGGGAACGGCTTCGTCTGACCGAATGGGGCACACCGAGCCGGGCTCGTGTCGCGCCGACCGGGCGACTGGTGGCCTGGACGGTGTTCCGGGCCGGGGATTCGTACATCGGGGGCGTCGGGACGTTCTCCACCACGGCCGGGATCTACGACCTGGTGCACGGCAAGCACTACGGCTCGCTCGAGGACTTCGCGCTGCTGGTGGACGGTCGCCCGCACACCGCGGATGACGTGAACTACTGGGGCGTCACGTTCTCGCGTGACGACCGCACGTTCTACGCCACCGCGGCATCGGAAGGCAAGACCTGGCTGGTGCGCGGTTCGCTCGACACACGCACGTTGACGTCGTGGCGGGAGAACGTGGAGTGTCCGTCACTGTCTCCTGACGGCACGCGTATCGCCTACAAGTTCCGTATCGGCGATCGGTGGCGGTTGCACGTGCTCGACCTCGCGTCCGGCGGTGACACCGCCCTCGCGGAGCCCGAGCACGTCGACGACCAGCCACAGTGGCTCGACGACGACACGGTGGCGTACGCACGAGGACAGGCGGTGTACAAGGTGCCCGCGTCCGGTGCCGGGGCACCGGAGATGGTTCGTCAGGGCGCCTCGTCGCCTGCCGTGGCTCGCGGCTGACTCAACCGGGCGCGGGTCTGCGCTGTCGCGTCGATGCTGGCCGTGAGGAACCGGGCTATCACTGCCCGTTCGTCGTCGGAGAAGTCGCGCCACGCGCGGGACAGCTCAACACCCAACGGCCGGAAGAACCGCTCTCCGGCCTTCATGGCCGTCGGCGAGGTCGCCAGTTCGATCCGGCGCCGGTCGGTCTGGTCGCGATCTCGCCGGACGTGCCCGGCGGCCACCAGGCGGTCCAGCACCGTCGTGGTCGCCGACCCGCTCAGGTGCAGGGCGCGGGCGAGTTCGGTCGGGGTGATCGGTTCGCCGCGGCGGGTGGCCTCCATCACGATCACCAGCGCGTTCATGTCGGTGCGGTGCAGCCCGTGCGCGTCCCCGAACAGCCGCGTGAACTGGTCACTCTCCACAGTGAACCGCCGCAGCAGCCGGACGAGGGTGGCGTCGTCCGCCTCGGGTTCGTTCGCGCTCCGCACGGTCGCACTGTATCGTCCCCAGAAATTCGAAAACCGAACTATCGGAAATTCGAAGTGCTGGGAGGGTCCGTGTCGCGCAGGCGCTGGCTGTTGCCGTCCCTGCTGATCGTCGGCTGGCTGGCGCTCGGTGGGTTCAGCGGACCGTTCACGGGCAAGTTGGCCAAGGTCGCGGAGAACGACAGCGCCGCGTTCCTGCCCGAGTCCGCCGAGTCGACCAAGGTCGCCGAGCTCCAGCGGCAGCTCGCCGAACGGCAGGTCGTCCCGGCCATCGTCGTCGCCGAACGCCCCGGCGGGGTGACCGACGCCGACCAACGGTTCCTCGCCGAGCGGACCAGTCAGATCGCGACCGTCGCGCCGCCACGCCGCTCCGACGACGGCGAGGCCCTGCAGGTGGTCGTGCCCTTCGACGGCGGCGTGGACCCGGCAGACGCCGTCTCACGGGCCCGCGAGCTCCTGGCCAAGAACACCCCCGCGGGCCTGACCGTGCTGGTCACCGGCCCGGCGGCGCTGGGCGCGGACCTCGGTGAGGCGTTCTCCGGGATCGACGGCCTGCTGCTGCTCGTTGCGGGTGCGGTCGTCGCGGTGATCCTGATCCTGGTGTACCGCAGTCCGCTGCTGCCGTTCGTGGTGCTGCTGTCCAGTGTGTTCGCCTTGGGACTGGCCAGTCTGACGGTGTACGCGCTGACCACCAACGGCGTCATCGACCTGAATGGACAGAGCCAGGGCATCCTGTTCATCCTCGTGTTCGGCGCGGCGACCGACTACGCGTTGCTGCTCGTCTCGCGCTACCGCGAGGAACTGGCCACCACCCCGGACCGCCTGGAAGCCGTCGGGAAGGCGTGGCGCGCCACCGTCGAGCCGATCGTGGCGTCCGCGGGCACGGTGATACTCGGCGTGCTGTGCCTGTTGTTCAGCGATCTCCGGTCCAACCAGGGCCTCGGCCCGGTGGCCGCGATCGGGATCGGCGCCGCGTTGATCGTGTCGCTGACGTTCCTGCCCGCGGTGCTCGCCGTCCTCGGCCGTTCGGCGTTCTGGCCCTACCGGCCCAAAGCCGGGGTCGACGCCCGGGCCAAAGCCGGTGCGTGGGCGAAGGTCGGCCGGATCATCGCCGCCCGGCCGCGGCTGACCTGGGTCGTGACCAGCCTGGTTCTGCTGGCGGGCGTGGCGTTCCTGCCCCAGTTGCGCGCATCGGGAACCGCGCAGACCGACGTCTTCCTCAACCGCGCCGACTCGGTCACCGGACAGGAGATCCTGACCCGGCACTTCGTCGCGGGAGCAGGCAGTCCCACGGTGATCATCGCCAAGTCGGACAGGATCGACGAGGTCGCGGCGGCCGCCAGGGTCGACGGCGTGGCCGACGTCCGGATCACCGCCAGGTCAGGTGCCCTGGCCGAGGCCCAGGCCACGCTGTCCGCACCGGCGGACGCGAAACCCGCACTGGAGACGGTGAAACGCCTGCGCGGGGCCGTCCACGCCGTCCCCGGCGCCGACGCGCGGGTCGGCGGCCGGACCGCGACCCTGCTCGACACGCAGGAGATCTCGGTCAGGGACCGCAACGTGATCATCCCGATCGTCCTGGCCGTGATCTTCGTGGTGCTCGCGTTCCTCCTGCGGTCACTGCTCGCGCCCCTGCTGCTGATCGGGACGGTCGTGCTGTCCTACGCCGCGACTCTCGGCGTGTCCGCGATCGTGTTCAACCACGTGCTCGACTTCCCCGGCGCCGACCCGGTGGTGCCGTTGTTCGGGTTCGTGTTCCTGGTGGCACTGGGCATCGACTACAACATCTTCCTGATGACCAGGGTGCGGGAGGAAACGCTCCAGCACGGCACCCGCTCCGGTGTGCTGCGTGGCCTGACCGTCACCGGCGGTGTGATCACGTCGGCGGGTGTGGTGCTGGCGGCCACTTTCGCGGCGCTGGCGGTCCTGCCGATCCTTTTCCTCGCCCAGATCGCGTTCATCGTGGCGTTCGGCGTCCTGCTCGACACACTGATCGTCAGGTCCCTGCTGGTGCCCGCACTGGCCATGGACATCGGCGGACGCATCTGGTGGCCGTCGAAGCTCGCTAAGCACTGAGGGTGGCCAACGCGTCACGGGCACGCGTCGTCTTCGGGTGAGTGCCGCCGTGGACGACTTCGCACGCCGCGAGTGCGGACTCGAGGACCTCGATGGACTCCGCCCGTCGCCCGCGCGCGGCGAGGACGTTGCCGAGCTCGATCCGTGTCGCCAAGGTGTGGGGGTGGTCGGCGCCCAGGACACTGGTCCGGTCGGCCAGCACAGCCCGGAACTGCTCGTCGGCGAGTTCCAGATTCCCTTGCGCCTCATGCAGTTCCGCGATGTTGTGCCGAACAGTCAACACGTACGGGTGCTTCTCGCCGAGCGTGCGTAGCCGCTGTGCCAGCACGGCCTTGTACGCGTTGTGCGCCTGGCTGTACTCGCCCAATGAGGCCGCGATCCGCGCGAGGTCGTGCCGGGTGGTGATGGTGTTGTAGTGACCCACTCCCAGGACTTTCTCACGGATGGCCAGCACCGCCTGGTACTCCTTGCGGGCCCGGTGCGGGTCGCCGCCCTGGAAGACGGCCCACGCATGGTTGTGCTGTGCGCTCAGCGTCAACGGGTGCAGCTCGCCAAGGGTTTTCGTGCGCAACGCGATCACGTCACGGTATTCGGCCTCGGACTGCTCGTACTCGCCACAGGCCGACAACGTCCACGCGTAGTCATGGCGGGTGGCGAGCGTGTCCATGTGTTCCGCGCCCAACGCCGTCGTCCGCATGGTCAGGACTTTCCGGTAGCTGTCGAGCGCTCGCCGGTAGTCGCCGGTCCACATCGCGACGCGCCCCAGATTGTGTTCCGCCTTCAGCACGTCCGGGTGGTCCTCGGCCAGCTCCTTGGCGAGCTTGTGCGCCGCCTGACTGGAGACGGTCGCGAGCGAGTACCAACCGTAGTCGACCGCCAGATTGGTGATGGCGAACAAGTCCGTGCGGTCGGCGTATTCGAGCATCACCCGCAGGCATTCCTCCGGTACCCGGTCGGCCGGAGTCGTCCTGCGCTGCACGCTGTCGACGAGATAGTCGAACACGGTGTAGCCGTTCGCGTCGTCGCCGTGCAGGAGCGCGGTCGTTGCTTGTTGTTTCTCGGTTGCCCACTCAAACGCGTCGTCCAGCGATTCCGGGGCCAGTTTGCTTCCGCCATGAGCCGCCAGATAGTGCTCATGCAACCGGGTGAGCAGTTCGCGGCTCAACGGTCGCACCAACCCGGTTCGCCTGCAATCCACAGCCGCCGTGACAAGTGCCGCGCCACGCGGATTCTGCCCTGGTGCGTGCGCGTCCTGCCACCGTGACAGCAGTTGTGGGCCGGCGGCGAGATATTCGGCTATGCCGTATTCGCTCGCCCGGGTGACCGCTGTGGCGATTCGGGGGTCTTCACCGGCTATTGCCGTCGCGCTCACGATCTCGGCAGGGGAGAATCGCCGCTCGATACGGAGCGTCACCGCCAACGACAACACCTGACGCACTTCGCGCTCGCTCGTCCGGTTGGACTCGTCCCCGCTTCGGCCGAGGTCGAGCAGCCTGCTGCGTTCCTCGGCCCGCAACGTCGCGCACACCAGGACCTGGCGGCCAAGGCCTCGCAGCGCGGCCACGTGGTTGGCGGTCAACCCGTCGACGGCACCGAGATACCGCTCCAGGTCGTCCAACCACAGCACGCAGGGCTTGCCCGACTGCCGCACATGCTGGACAGCGGCCGGGACGTCGTTGCGCGACCGGGGGATCAGCAGCGTGTCCGCCGGGCGCACGGCCCGCACGGCCTCGTGGGCGGTCCGGCTTTTGCCTGCCGTGGAGTCGCCGACCAGCACGACGAAGCCGCCCTGCGAAACCGCCTGGCGGAATTCCTCGTCGATGTCTCTGGCCACATAAGGAGGAACCGATGCGGAAACGTTTCCGTCCTCGATCGCGACAGCGGTCTGGTGCACGCCGAGCAGCGTCGGATCAGTGACATCCCGAACCCGCGGCAAACGCCGCCCGTCCACCGAGAAACACCCGTTCAGGACTGCCTTGTGCGACTGGTCCCGCTGCTCAAGCCCGGATTCACCGCGACGCCGGGCGTGATCGATGAAAGCGCCCAGACCAGCGCATACGACGACCGCGCCGACCGCGAGCCACGGCGAGGCCGCACTGGCGGGCTTCAGCACCGCGGGTATCACCGCGATACCCGCGCCGACCGCCGCCAACACAATGGTCCAGAATCGCCGCACACGCCACCCCTTCGGCCGACTTGGCCGTGCCACTCCGGGGATCGCCGGGGTCGTGCCACCCGTTAGCGGTTCGGATCACGACCACCCGTTCGGTGTTGATTGAGATGTGCTCGGCCTCGTTCATGCACGTCCTTTGTAAGACCGTTTGTAAGAGTTCCGTACGGGCACCCGCCAACCCGTTGCCGGTGTCCGGCCGGCGCACCGAGACTGGCCGCATGGCCGCACTCGGGGATCGCGCCAGCACGCGCCGCCTACTGGACCGGTTCGAGCCCGTGCTGCCGCCGTTGCTGGCCGGGGAACGCTCGGCGGCCGCGTCCCTGCCCGCGTCCGGCCTGGAGATCCCGAAAGGCGCCATCGGCGACGCGTTCCTCGCGCTCGGCAAACCCCAGAGCGGCGAGGGCCCCGACTTCCCGGGCCGGATGGACACCCTGTTCCGGTGACCGAGGGGTACGCGGGACGCAACGAATGCCACATTGGTTGCGTTTTTGGCAACGAAGGCCACTTGAGTTCAGAGGGTCGTCGCAACACCGGTGATCGGAGGTTGTGATGGTGGGTCGTGTTCCGTTGGGGCGTGG
>NZ_MTQO01000017.1 GCF_001984155.1 Actinosynnema sp. ALI-1.44 | reverse complement strand
CAACATCCGCTACGACCGCTACGCCAACCACTTCTGCGCCTTCCTCACCCTCGCCGCCACGCTCACCTGCTACAAGAAACTCCGAAAAGCAGCCACATGCGACAAGCTCTTAGTTGCTGGTCGTTGTGACCGGTTCAGTCATTTCTCCAGTGGTCCTCCCCACCACGGTCGCAGTACCTGGGCGTACACCGGCTGCGCGGCTCCCGTTGCCCTCCCCGATCGCTCCCCCGCTGACCCGGTCAAGCACAGCTCTCTACCGACTGGGCGTGGTGGACGATCGTGGCCGCGTCGCCGACCAAGCCCTGATCTGCGCGATCGGCTGGCCTTGCGGCACCGGTCTGGCGATCCAGGAAGCCAAGGGCCGCTTGACGATTCACCCCAACGAGTGCTCAGTGACCATGATCACCAAGCACGGCCATCTTCGGTTGCCCGCAGCAATCCGTCACCGAGTCGGCCTCCGACTGGGCGACCGGGTCCTGCTCGCCGCCGACCTCAACCGGCAGGTCCGCACGGTCTACCCACCCGCAGTCCTCGATGTCCTTCTGGCGGGTGATTTCCCATGACCGCCACACCGTCCACATCAGCCGAACTGGACGCCGCCCGGTTGCTGTTGAGCCGGATGGGCATCAGCCCACAAGACCTCCTCACCGCGCCAGTCGAACGCTCCACAATCCCGACGTTCAACGAGTACATCCCCATTGTGTCCGCCGCGGTCACCGACGGCACCCGGCGCGTCTACGCCTCCTACTGGAACCGGATCCTCGACCACTGGGGCGACCGCAGACTCGACGAACCCACACCATCCCAGATCAGACAGCTCGTCGAGCACGTCAAAGTCAACGTCGTCGCCCGCCGCAACGCCCGCGGCGGACACAGCGCAGGCGGACACCTCATCGCCGCCCTGCGCTGCCTCTACCGCCACGCCGAAGACGACGAACTCATCAGCCCGACGGTCAACCCAGCCAAGAAGGTCGCCAAACCACGCCGACTGCCGTCAACCCGACGCGCTGTGGCAGACACCCCAAGCTGGCCGAGATCAACGAGGTTGAACCGTCACGGATTTGAGGCCGCTTCCGTTTTGAGGAAGATGGTCGTCATCATGTAGAAGCGTTACCCGCCTGAGGTTCGTGAGAAGGCCGTGCGGCTGGCTCTGGAGCGGTTGGAGGAGTATGGCTCGCCGTACGCGGCTGCCCGGGCGCTCGGTCCGATGGTCGATGTCCATCACGAGACACTCCGGATCTGGATCAAGCAGGCACTCGCTGAGGGAACCGGCCCGGCACACCGACAGCGTCTGATCTGTCCTCCGCGGAGCGGGAGGAGTTGCTGCGGCTGCGCAAAGAAGTCCGGCACCTGAAGCAGGCCACCGAGATCCTGAAGCTGGCCTCGGCTTTTCTCGCGCGGGAACTCGACCCGCGACACCCCTGATCGTCGGTATCATCGACCAGTACCGCCAGGTCTACGGCGTCGAGTCGATCTGCCACGCGCTCAGCGAGCACGGGATCCAGATCGCGCCCCGGACCGACCGCAAGGCCCGCCACCGGCCAACCTCACCTCGCGATGTCGCCGACGCTCACGTGGAGAACGTGCTGCGGAATCTCAGCGGGAAGCCGGAACAGATGTACGGGCGCCGGACAATGACCCGCTACCTGCGCCGCCACGGCCATGACGTGGCGTTCTGCACGGTCGACCGGATCATGCGCGACCTGGGCCACCACGGTGTCGTGCGGGGACGACGGCCGCGGACCACGATCCCGTCCAAGAACGGGATCCGCGCCGCTGACCGGCTCAACCGTGACTTCACCGCGGCCGCGCCGGACCGGGTATGGGTCGCGGACTTCACCTACGTGTCCACCCTGGCGGGGTGGGCGTATGTGGCGTTCGTGTTCGAAGTCTACTCCCGCGCGATCGTCGGCTGGACCGTGTCCAGCACGAAGACCACCGGCCTGGTGTCCAAGGCACTCACGACGGCGGTCTGGCGACGTGATCACCACGGGCACCCAGTCGAGCCGGGATTGGTGTTCCACTCCAATGCCGGGAGTCGATACACGTCGGCTCGTTTCAGTGAATCCCTTGCCTTGCAAGGGCTCACGGCATCGGCCGGGTCCGTGGGTGACGCCTACGACAACGCTCTGGCGAAGTCGATCATCAGGTTGTTCAAGACCGAGGTCGTCAGCCAGCACGGCCCGTTCACCACCCTGGCCGAGGTCGAGTTCGCGGTCATGGAATGGGTCGACTGATACAACAACGCCCGCCTGCACTCCCGACTGGACTACCGCACCCCAGCCGAACACGAAGCGCTCTACTACGCTCAACAACCACCACGCCGACCGGCGCTGGTCTAACCCCGAAGCCGGTCCCAAATCCGTGACGGTCCATCACACACCGCACATGCCATCTGAGACCTGCGAGCACGTCGAGCATGACGACGTGCCACCCGAGATCACCCATGCAGGCCAGCAGACTCACCTGCCGCCATGTCTCATCACGGGACTGCGCCACAACTGCCATCGGTCACTGACCCTGCACCACGTCGGGCAGCGCACGTCGGACAGTCTCGGCATAGGTGGCCGAGCCGTCGTCACCACCGGTACGAGCCAGAGCCGTGCTGGCTCCGGTGCCGCCGTGCGCCAGGGTGATATGAGACACCGGAGGATGATTTATGGAACGAATCGGATACCAGGTGCGTTGTGCGAGGTGGTCGTAGAGTTTTGTGTTCGTGTCACAGCACGCTCGCGGAAACGAAGTTGCGGGCGTCTCTTTCTTTACTTGCGAAACAAGCTGGAGAAGTTGCCGTCTGAAGCTCGGCCTGGGCACCGCGCCTTGCGGCACCCGCATCTCCGTCCAGACAAGTGAGGAAAAATGACACAGGGAACCGTGAAGTGGTTCAACTCGGAGAAGGGCTTCGGCTTCCTCTCCCGTGAGGCCGGCCCGGACGTCTTCGTGCACTACTCGCAGATCGAAGGCGTTGGCTACCGCAGTCTTGACGACAACCAGCGCGTCGAGTTCGAAGTCGGCCAGAGTCCCCAGGGCCCGCACGCCATCAGCGTCCGCGCTGTCTGATCAGGACGGACAGTCACATGGCACACGGAACAGTGACCTGGTTCGACGCGGAACACGGCTACGGATTCATCTCTCGCGCCGGCTTCGTCTCCCGCGACAACGGTGGCGCCGATATCTTCGTGCACCAGTCCCAGATCAGCGGCGGCACGTCCCGCCATCCCGTCTGCGTAGGCGATCGGGTGCGGTTCACGCTTGAAACGCACGCCGATGGCCTGCGTGCCGCAGACGTTCAACCGGTCGGCTAAATAACCCGTCCCTGTCAGCGACCACCCCGACAGGGGCAGACGACCCGGTGGTCTTCAGCCGTGTTCCGGTTGAAGGCCACCGGCCTGTCGGCATGACAACGAGTATGCAGGTTAGCCCGGTCGCGCCAGGAAATCCCATGATCAAAGGGCCGGGTGCCCGCCGGGCCTGCTGCTCGACCCAGATCTCGCCGACGGAACCGAACCACCGCCCGGAGCTGGACCTTGAGCACAACAGCCCATCAACGCCCTCTCGGCTCCTCATCATGTCGACGTCGGCTCAGATCGCGAACTGGAAACTTGGGGCCACGTATCACCTTTTCGGAAGGCATGCTACCTGATGACGACAGTGGACACACCACTGCCGAACGTCGCAGATCCTCGGCGAGGCAGTGACTTCGCCTGGCTCTCCCGTGAGGTCAAACAGCCAGCCTGTTGCAGCTGCGGCGCGGGCACCACATCGCCCGGATGGCGATCAACGTTCTACTGCTCGCGGCAGGTGGCCTGCGTTGGCCACGATGCCGGGCACAAGCAGATTTTCCGCTCAGGACGCCGCAACGATGTCGTCGGCTACCTGCATGGCACGCTGCTTGTGGTTCGGTCGGACACTCCGGGCGACACCACGCGCGCCACTCTGCGAACAGCGTCCGATCAGGACAGTCCAGTCGATGCCGAGACATCCTGGCGAGCAAAGGCAACAGATCGGGCAGCCCTGTCGGTGATCACCCTTCCCCCATCTGAGAGCCATATCGTGAAGCCCGTTCCCACCAAGGTCCGTCCTCCGATCAAGGCATGGACAGACTCGCTGACGACGTCCGCGGTCGGCCAGCGCGCGATCGGGTTCGCCAACGGAGCGTTCAGGGAACGTGCCGATCTGCGGGGTAAGGTTCGGCCCGCGCAGATGTCGATACGACTTGACCAGCGCCGGATCGAGCCAGACACCAGGTCACTCGCCGCAGCGTATCCGACAGCGACCGGGCGTCTTGCCGTGTTCCTGCACGGACTGATCGATACCGAACTATCGTGGTTCCACCGAGCCAGGGCCACGAAGAGGCGAAGTCGTATCGATTTCGGCGGCCGGTTGGCTGCGGACCTGTCCTACAGCCCGGTGTATCTGCGTTACAACACGGGACGGCACATCTCTGACAACGGACGCGAACTCGTCACCCTGCTCTCCGCCCTTGTCGAGAACTGGCCGGTGCCGGTGACCCAGGTCGTCCTTATCGGACACTCGATGGGCGGCTTGGTAGCGCGTAGCGCACTCCACCAGGCGCAGCGCCAGACCACCCCCTGGCTGCACAAGGTGGACCGGCTGGTGTGCTTGGGCAGTCCGCACACCGGTGCACCGCTGGAACGCGCGGTCACCCGGATAACAGCCTTGTTGAGCAGATTCGCTATCGCCGGCCCACTCTCGCGGGTGCTAGCTCTGCGCAGCGATGGCATCAAAGATCTCGCACAAGGCTACCTGCACGAAGCCCAATGGCGAAAAAGTAAATCCGCTGTGGAACCGTGGCCCACCAGACTGCCCGCCGGCATCCGGCAGTACTTCATCTCCGTCACACTGTCGCGCTCAGAAGGCAGCCTTTACGGCCGTCTCGTCGGTGACTTGCTCGTGCTCCCATCAAGCTCAGGCGACCGCAACCAGAACGCCGACCATCAATGGCTCGGCGGCATGCATCACTTCCACCTGCTGCGACACGACCGCGTCTACAACGCCATACACCGTTGGCTAAGCCACAACAGCCCGCAACACGCCACCTGATCGGGCCAGTCCTGGCGGTGTGCGTCGGGCCAGCCAACCGTCTCATTCTGCGGCCCGTGCTGGAGCAGGCCGTTGCCCAGATCGGCATCGACGACCAACAGGCCGGAACACACTGTGACCGTCCCGTATGGAGTCGCCGGGCGCTACCTTGTGGAATTGTCGTACACCACCTCAGTGGGCACAACCCCTCGCGCTGGGTACTGATGCCCGGAGTTCACACGCGGTCGCGCAGACCGATCAGCGCGTCGCGGAGAAGGGATCTCGCCGTGCCGGCCGGGATGTGGTGAACGTCGCCGATCTCGGTGTAGGTCAATCCGCCGTAATAGGCCAGTTCGATCGACTTACGCTGTAGCGGAGGAAGGGCGCCAAGCCCGTTCTGCTCGGAGATGCTGTTCGTGCGTTGTCCTGAAGGGAACCGCCGGGGGCTGGGGCGATGACGCGAGCATGTAAGTATCGCATGATTAGCGTGCCACTCTCAGTCTTCAGCGGCAACTCGAACGGAGAGCGCAACCGTCCGTTTCGGACTACCTGGCGTGCGTGGAGGCTGTCACCAGGGTGGCCGCTACATCGATCACAACCCGCATGATCGAAAGAGGGTGCACTTCACCCAGAGGATGCCCCATGATGATCAGAGTGTTGGTGCGTATGGGTAACGGCGACGGTGTACGCGATTGGAGTGGCCGGTCCCCGGGCCACCACACTCCCGTCCAACGCCCGCCACGCTCGTCGACGTCGTTTTCTACTCGTGCGTATCGGGTTTGATTTAAACATCCTGGGGATCCGGGCGTCACCGGTGGGCAGGCGTGGAGATGCGGTGCCAGCACCACCCATCCGGAGCGGCGTCGAGTCCGAATTCCTGGTGTTGGGCACAAACGCACCAACCAACAGGAGGAACGATCAATGTCGACGTTCAAGACCAAAGCGGCCCGCGTGGCTGTTCCAGCGGTCGCGCTCGGACTGGCGTTCGTTACCCCCGGAATCGCCTCGGCACACGAGGGCCACGGCGACCATGGCAACTCTGACAAGGGCAAAGGTGTCGTTGCCGCCAGCGTGCAGCTTCGCCAGCTCAACCACAGCGGTGCCCGAGGTCACGGCGTGCTCGTATTGCGTGGTAACCAGGCGACAATCGCGTTCACTGCCCGCGGCGTTCTGGCCAAGGCCCCGCACGCCCAGCACATCCACATCGGCGCTCAGGGTCGCTGCCCATCGCAGAAGGCCGACACCAGCGGAGACGGCATCGTCAACACCACCGAAGGGCACCCCTTCTACGGCCACATCGGCACTTCACTGACCACCAGCGGAGACACCAGTCCCGCCAGCGGCCTGGCGGTGGACCGCTTCCCCACCCCCAAAAACACCTCCTATACCTACAAGCGCACCATCACAGTGACCAGTGACGTAGCCGCCAGCATCCGCACGGGCAAGGCAGTCCTCGTGGTGCACGGCATCGATCCGAACCACAGCGGCAAGTACGACGGTGCCGCTCCCAGCGACCTGGACCCGTCCCTGCCACTGGAAGCGACCTCACCGGCCGCCTGCGGCACCTTCCGACCGCACCAGGGCGGCTATGACCGCAATCTGGGCCTCAGCCTCGGTCTCGACCTCGGCCTGAACCGCCGCTGATCCAGCCGGTTCGTTCTGCGGGAGCATGCCCTCTTCTGTGGCATGCTCCCGCGTTTTGCCGCTGGCTTCCGTGGTTGGCACGCTTTGATCCATCCAGCAAACCCGACCGGGTCGACCGCGGGCAGCGGCGTGCTTACCACTATAGCGAAATCGGTGGCACCCGGCAGAAACCCTGCGAGCAGAAGCTGTTCGGTTCCAGCGGAACAGACGCGCCCGGCCACCAGGTCGAGGTTGTTCGTGGAATGCGGCTCGACAGCACTCTGCGATCGTCACAGCTGCTGGGTGTCCGAGCGGTGCTCGTGTCTGGTGTTGAGGTGTTGTTCGAGTGCGTCGTGGTAGGCGAACAGGGCTGGTACGCCGCCGGAGTGCAGCACGATGACCTGGTCGCAGGGCGTGCGGTTCGAGCGCCCAGTGGTCGTCGGTGTCAACGATGTGCACATCGGTGCCCAGCAGCCGCATCGTGAGCAGGTTGCCCTGGAACTCGTCGTAGTCGTCGCGGCTGAGCACCACCGCGCAGTCGAGGCCAAGTTTGCGGGCCGCGGCGCTGGTCAGCCGGGCATGGTTGCTCTGCATGGAACCGCAGGTGACGATGATGTCCGCGTTGCTCTGGAGGCCGTGGACGATCTCGTACTCCAGCTTGCGCGGTTTGTCCCCGCCCAGCGCGAACCCGGTGAGGTCCTCGCGTTTGAGCAGGACACTGGGCCCGAGCCTGTCGCTGAGCTGGGGCAACGCGTCCAGTGGTGTCGGGGTCAGGGCGAGCGAGACCCGCGGAAACCGCCCCGAGTCTCGTAACAAGAGTGGTCATGGGACTGTCCTTTCGATATCCGCGCCGGGCATCGGGATGACGGGCAGGACGAGCAGCAGGATGCCGACGGCGACCAGGGTCACCGCCGCGATCGAGTGGAGCTTGCGGGATTCGAGCCGCGAGGTGATGAGCCCACCGACGAAGACGCCGACCGCGGCGAGAACACCGAGCACTGTGCCCAGTCCGTAGTGGACGGATCCGGTGGTCGAATAGCCGAGGACCGCGAATCCCACGAGTGGCAGTTGGATGACCTGGCTGGCCGCGACGGCGGTCAACGGCGCGATGCCCAGCACCAGCAGCACCGGGACCAGCACCACCGGCCCACCAGTTCCGGTCAGGGCCGAGCCGAACCCGACCACCGCCCCGGTCGCCACCGCCGTGCCGGTGGGCAACTGGGTGTGATCACCGCCGGAACGGTGCCGTGAGTACAGCCGATAAGCGCCCGCGCCAAGAGTGATCGCTCCCAGCAGCAGCCAGACGACGCTGGCGGGAACGAGGCCGTTGGTCAGTGCGCCCAGTGTCGCCGCAGGTGCCGCGCCCAAGCTGAGCCTGCCGACCAGCGACCACGGCATCGCGTGCCGACGGGCGTAGACCAGCGTGCCGACCACTCCGGTGAACAGGAAACACCAGCTGCTCGTGCCCGCCGCGGCATGGATGTCCAGGCCCTGCAGGTGCACCAGCGCGGGCGGCAGCAGCACGCCGCCTACCCCGACAGTGCCGATCAGCAGGCCCACGGGTATCGCGAGCAGCAGGACTCCGATCATGGCACCGGATCAGGATCAGCCGGTCCACGACCGGCGTGGAAGCGCTCTGCCAGCCGCCGCACGCGCCACCGCTCCGACGCGGGCATCTGGGCGCAGTTCGCGGCGTTCGCCACAGCCGTCAGCAGGTGACGTCGCGAGATCGCTGCCGCCGCCACGCCGTCGCCCCGCTCCAGCGCCGCCAGGATCCCGGCGTGGTCCTCGGCCCACTCCCGGCACAAGGCCGCATCCGGCTGCCAGGCCACGGCCTGCGTCTGCTGCCAGAACGGACCCGAAGCGCGGTCGAGCAGAGCGATGACTTGCTCGCGGAGCAACGGGTTGCGGCACACCCGCGCGATCAGCACATGCAGCCGGTGATCAGTATCCGCGGGAATGGTGTCCGCACCGACCACGAGTGCCATCCCGGACAGCGCGTCCTGAGCCTCGTCCAGCGCGGCGGGATCAGGATCCGCGGCTGCCAGCGCGAGCACGACAGGCTCCACGGCCAGCCGCGCTTCCAGCAAATCCACCACTTCGGCGAACGAACCGGCCGCACCCACGTGCCGCGCGACACCGGGCACCGGCGACGCGCTGAGCACCACGGTGCCCCGCCTGCGCCGAGACTCGACATATCCCGCGAACTGAAGCGCGCTCAACGCCTCACGCAGGGTCGGTCGGCTGACCCCGAACTCCTCCGCGAGGTCGACCTCAGTGGGGAGCACGTCACCGACCTGCCACCGGCCCTGCTCTATCCGGGCACCTCACCCGCGATGTGCACCGCCATCGGTATCCCTCGTGCCGAGGGCGAGCATCGATCACAATCCGATCAGCGATTCGATCTGGCTGTCCTGCGATCACGCGCCAGCGGGTGTGGACGTCGATAGCGCTGCCTGTGCACGGTGTAGAGCCACGCTTATGTGCCCTTCCCGCCCCTCATCGGCAGTTTGTCGCCAGTGATGCCGGGTACACAACAAATGTGGAGATCAGCGGCTCCTGACGGGACCCCGCACCGTGTGGCGCCGATTCCGTGGCCAGGCCACCCATTCCGATCCCACAGCGGTCGCCCCAGCCCCCGGCGGCGGAGAACCAGTCGTCGTTTCCCGGAGGCAGAACACGTGAGCACTACAGTCCACGACCGCCCATCCCGCGATCACGCTCACACGGACGCGGGTCCCCAGCCGATGCTGGCGGGGGAGAAATCCCGGACCGAGATGTTCCTGGTCAAGCTGTTCGCCATCGTTCCAGCGGTGGCTCTGGCCGCGGCGGTCCCGCTTGTGTGGGGCTGGGGCCTTGGCTGGACCGATGTTGGGATCGCGGCGTTCTTCTACACCCTGACTTGCCTCGGTGTGACGGTCGGGTTTCACCGGTACTTCACCCACGGGGCGTTCACCGCTACCCGCGGGTTGCGCGTCGCGCTCGCGGTCACCGGCAGCATGGCCCTGCAGGGACCGATCATCGGCTGGGTCGCCGACCACCGCCGCCACCACGCCTATGCCGATCGCGAGGGCGATCCGCATTCCCCGTGGCTGTTCGGGACCTCGGCGGGTGCGCTGGCCAAGGGGTTCTGGCACGCGCACATGGGCTGGATGTTCCAGCGAGAGCACACCAACGCCGCCCGGTTCGCTCCTGACCTGCTCGCCGACCCGGACATCCAGCGCGTGAACCGCTTGTTCCCCGCGTTGACAGTCGTATCGCTCCTCGCCCCTGCCGTGGCCGGCGGGTTGATCACGTGGAGCTGGTGGGGGGCGTTGACCGCGTTCTTCTGGGCCGGTCTCGTACGCGTCGCGATCCTGCACCACGTCACCTGGTCGGTGAACTCCATCTGCCACATGATCGGCGACCGCCCCTTCACCGCCCGCGACAAGTCCGCCAACTTCTGGCCACTGGCACTGCTGTCGATGGGCGAATCCTGGCACAACTCCCACCACGCCGACCCCACCTGCGCACGCCACGGCGTCCGCCGTGGCCAGATCGACATCTCCGCGCGGCTGATCTGGGTCTTCGAAAAGCTCGGCTGGGCCACCAAAGTTCGCTGGCCCCGGCCAGAACGGCTGGCCCGCAAACTCAACACCACCGGGAGCGCGGCATGACTACGGACACCCTGGCCAACATGGCCCTCCGACTGCCCAACGATCCAGCCCGCAACGAGGTCCGGTTGCGGATGAAACCGGACAACGCCGCGCCTGGACATGTGGACGGCGGCTGGTGGCCGCGATCGACCGACTCGGCGACAGAGTTCCCCGCGCTGGTCGCAACCCTGACCTCGACATGGGGACCGATCAGCCGAGTGGGGTACAACCTCGACGCGTGGACCGCCACGGCACGCAAACTGACCGTGCACGACCGGGTGGTACGAATGGACGGTTTCCGCACCATGCAGCCCAACACCGTCACCCTCACGGGGCACAACCGTCAGCGGATCACCCTGCTGGTCGTACCACCGGACACCCCCGGCGGTGCGGCACGCGCGATACTCAGGTCAGCCGCCGACCCAGGCACCACCGCCACCGTCCAAGACATCCTCACCAGCAACGGCATATCCGCCGAACAGGCTCAGGCCGACACCGCCACTGCCCCTCAACCACGAACCGCTGACCAGACGCCCGAGGAACGCTGGGAGGCCGAGGGAGGCCACATCCTCGCCCAGCACCACGCGCACTGAGGACCAGATCATGACCAGAATCGAGCCGGAGAAAAGCACCAACCAGTTGACCGCGTGGAGAGACCTGGTCGAGGCGCTCGAACAGGTCGACGCGGCCTGGAAGGCCACGCAACCGACCGGGACAGACACCACCGCTTCATCCCAGTTGCCTGGCAACGTGACCGTGGCTCTCGTCAAGGCCAGCCACCGGGCGACAGAGGCGATCGTCGGCGTGACTGACATCCTCGTCGACCAGTACGACAGCGGCAGCACGTTCCGAGGCATCGCTTCGGCGCTACGACAAGCACTCGACAAGTGGCCAACGAGGTGACGACAACCTTCCGAAGCGGCGTTCTGTCCTCAAAGTACTGTCACGAGCATCAATCGGAGAGGCCGCACCTTCGCCTGGAACGCTGATGACCGCCCGCTCCTCGGTTTCGCGCTCCGACTCCATGCCGCGCGATCATGGTGGCCCGAACGCTGACGCAGCACGAGGTGCCGATAACGTTCGGGCTGAAGCAGCAACCTGCCTGCCACTCGCGGCGGACGCGGCGGTCCGTGTACGCCCGGCCACCGCCACCGCCTCATCCCACCGAAACTCGGCCTTGAAGTTGATCCTGTCGTCCAGTGGTCCGACCAGGCCGACGACGGGGTACATCAGCTGGCTCAGGGACTTCCACGGGAGATGTACGCCGACGAGGACTGACCACTGTGTCCAACGGTGGAAGGGACCATTTGGAGTCAGTCGGCATCAGCACCTGGCTGCGTGCAGTTCCCGTCTCACGGTACGGCTCAGCTCGTTCCAACTCGTCACGAACTTGGCGAGGCCTTCACGTTCGAGGGTGTCGGTGACGTCCAGGTAGTCGATGCCGAGGCGTTCCAGGGTGTCGAGGTGAGCACGGGCCGCGGGATAACTGCCGCGCACGGTGTCCGCGGTGACCCTCCCGTGATCAGCGAACGCGGCGAGGGTCGCACCGGGCATCGTGTTCACCGCACCCGGTGTGACGAGCTCGGAGACATACATGGTGTCGAGGTAGACCGGATCCTTGACTCCGGTGGAGGCCCACAGCGGTCGTTGTGCGTGTGCCCCCGCGGCTGCCAGCCGTGCCCAGCGTGGTCCGGCGATGACCTCCTCATACATCTGGTAGGCCAGGCGGGCATTGGCCAGCGCGGCTTTGCCCCTGGCGGCGAGTGCGTCGGGGGTTCCGATCGCGGTGAGACGGGCGTCGATCTCGGTGTCGACGCGCGAGACGAAGAACGACGCGACAGAATGAACGGCCGAGAGATCCAGTCCGGCGGCTGCGGCGTGTTCCAGCCCGGTGAGGTAGGCGTCCACGACCTCGCGATAACGGTCCAACGCGAAGATCAACGTGACGTTGACGCTGATGCCTTGGCCGATCACCGTGGTGATCGCGGTGAGCCCCGCTCGTGTGGCCGGGATCTTGATGAACAGGTTCGGGTGGTCCACGTCCTCCCACAGGACCCTGGCCTGGTCCACGGTGGCGGCGGTGTCCTGGGCGAGACGGGGGTCGACTTCGATCGAGACCCGGCCGTCGACGCCACCAGTGGCGTCGTAGACGTCCCGTAACGCTTGACAGGCGGCGCGCACATCGGCGGTGGTGATCGCGACTACCGCGTCATCAACGTCCGTGCCCGCACCGAACAACAGGCTCAACTGCTCGGTGTAGCGATCGCCGTTGGCCATGGCGGCGGCGAAGATCGTGGGATTGGTGGTGACACCGACGACATGCCGCTCGGCGATCAGCTCGGCCAGTTGACCACTGGCGAGCAGTTCGCGGGAGAGGTCGTCGAGCCAGATCGACACCCCGGCCGCGGACAGCTCACCGAGTGGGTCGTGGATGGGCGTGGCAGTCACGAGGAACCTCCGAGCTCGGTGGAAGGTGGTTGGACAATCCGGGTTTGTCCGGGCAGCGCGGTGGTCGCCGCGGCGTCCACTCGGCGTGAACACCGACGCATCGAGAATTCGATGGTGCTCTTCCAACGCGGGAAAGCGCGATCAGCGTTGCGGGTGACGCGTCCGCAGCCGAGGTCGCAACACGTGGCGCTTGTTCTTCCTCCGCGCGTCGGCGAGAACCACGCCCGAGGCGGCCAGGATATCGGCCGGCTCGTCCGCATTGGCCCGCCTGGCCGCCCGCATGATGGCGGCGTGGCCTGCTTCATCGGTGGCTTCCGGTGGCACGACAAGCAACGTGATCTGCCGTCCGTCCGATCCGGACACTCGAACGATGTTCTTTTCCTGGGAACACAGGGGCTTCAGTCGAATCGGTAGGTCGTCCGCTTCGTCGACGGGATTCCATTCCGCAGGGCTGAACGCCACTCGGACGACCGGGCCCAAGCGGAAGGCGAGCACGTCGGTGAGCGCCGTGAGTTCGTCGGCGAGTTCCCGGGAACGTGGCCACCAGCCACCGTCGACGTACCCTGTCGGAGGGGCTTTTGGCTTGAGCCGCAGGCGCAACGGCAGACGCGGTGCGTTCACGGAGGTCTGTTGAGCGGTGTCTGTGTGTGAGCCCGACGGCATGTCGGTGCTCCCGTCCCCGGTCGTCACGCAACCGGCGTGAGCGTTCGCCGAGGACGACGCTGACTCAACTGTCAGCGTGCGAAGTGCTCTCGGTAATGCCGAGTCTACACCCCCGCATTTGATCACGAACGGGTGCGTGAACCGGGCTGCTGCGGGAGGGGTGCGCGGTCAGCCGGGTTTGGCGTCAGGACACTTCCGGATCGCGGTTGTTCGGGAAATGGCGAGCACGGTGTCCGCTTCGGCTGTCGAGCGGGCTCAGCGGCCAGGGAGTAAGGTTGAGCAATCGCCCCAGACCTCGGCGGCCGCGTGAACAACCGAGTGGACGGGCCCATACCTATCACAGCAGACGCCAAACCGATCGTCTCCGAGCCGGGAATCGACATCATCTGCCTCGTATGTCCGCACCCGTGGAACGCGCACGATCCGATCGGGATCAGGTTCTGCAATGCGACAGCTGCCGCGGGACACGACCGCGGCTGCGTGTGCTCCGCCGACGCCGGCGTTTCCCCGAGCCAAAGACTGTCGCACCGGGCTCCCTGCAGCGGCGATCACCACTGGTTGGGCTGAACAGGAGTAACGCCACAATGGACCGTGCTGACAATCTGCGCACCGCATCAGTGCATGACCTCGACACGTTGAATCGGGAACAGCGGCATCGCGGCGTCCGTGCGGTGGCGTCCGCGGCCCACGACGCTGCTGACTGCGTGCAGTTACTCGCTGCACTCGGTCTCGATCCGGCCGACGGCCGGTCGCCGAGCGACGACGGCGTGGCGGGATTGTTGCCGGTGAACGGCAAGCAAGGCATCGACAGACGGCACACACCCGTGCGCTTGCGACCCGGGCGCGAATTCGCCTGACACGGCCGTTTCCCGACAGTGGGTGACACGGTTTGGGTCCGACGGGCGACAGCAACTCGTCGTGGCGGCCCGCCATGTGTTCCCGGTTCGGCGCGCCGAGGTGCGCCGGCCTGCCCAGTGGGAAGTCCACAGCGGACTGAACGACAGCTCGACCGCGCTGGCGTCGGGGTCGTCGTGGATCGGTTCGATGCACGGCGTCCGGCTTCGATGCCCTCCGGACTGTCGGGTGCCAGTTTGCACCGGCGGATGGATGCGTCCATTTGGGGGCCCGAGGTAGCGATCATCTGGGTGGAGGGGCTACGTTGATTGTTGTAACCCCAGACCTCGGTGCGTGACGTATCGCGATAATCGCGGATACGGATCACGAGCCGAGGTCTTTTGCGTTGATGCATCGTACGCGGCCGCCCGCATCGATCGGTTTGGCATGTGCGGCCATCGTGTTGTCCCTTCTGTCGGCGCGCCGCGCCGAGTCGGTCCATCGCTATTGTGTTTCAGGAAATGAAGGCGTTATGCGACGCATCCGCGCCGTTGTCCAGTGCTTGTTCGCGACTACCGTCGCCGCCGGAGGGCTGGTCGCTCTCGCTCCGGCGGCCCAGGCCATCACGATCCCGGTGGCGTGTAGTGAGAATGCGTTGGTCGCGGCGGTGAATCTGGCCAACTCCACTCCCATCTCCGACACTCTCGTTCTGGCCGGGGGCTGTACGTACAGGATGACCACTGCCCATGGGGGCACTGCCAACGCGTTACCGGTGATCACGACTCCGATCGAGATGATCGGCCCGGCGACCGTCGCCAATGCCTCACCGTTGGGCCTGGGACTGTTCCGGATCGCTGAGGTCGGCCCGACTGGCAGCCTGACGCTCACCACCGGGGTGGTGTTCACCCGCGGCAATGTGCTCGGTCATGGCGGCGGCATCCTCAACCGCGGTGCGGTCACTCTTACCGGGAGCTCCCTGACCGGGAACACCGCGTCGGGCAACGGTGGCGGTCTGGCCAATCTGGACACTCCGTCGGGCACGGCGCCCGCGGCGACGTTCACCAACAGCCCGTTGTCGGGCAACCTCACTCTGCTCGGTGACGGTGGCGCCGTCTACAACGGTCTGCGGGGCACGCTCACGGTCACCGGGGTGACCGGTAGTCCGTTGTTCATCACCGGTAACAGCGCGGGGCGGGGCGGCGGGATCTCCGCGGTGAACTCCACCGCGACGACCCTCACCCAGACCGCCGTGACCAACAACCACGCGTTGCTGACGCTGGGCAATTCCGGTGGCGTCTATCGCCAGGGCGGCACCATGACCACCACCAACGCCCCGATCACGGCCAACACCGCCAACAACTGTGTCGGCAGCGTCCCCGCGGTCCCCAACTGCACCGGATGAACCCACCACCCCGGTGACATCACGTCAGGCGCACAGCCTGAATCTGTTTCACCCCACTGTAAGGAGCACTCCCTCATGGGCATTGTCATCATCGGCGGCCTGATCGACTCCGTGGTCGGCATCGTCAACGGCGCCGCAGCGGGCATCATCGGCGCCGCCAGCGCCGTCGTCCGGCCCCTCCTGCCGCTCTAATCCCAGAATCCGACTCGGCACGACCGCTTGCCAGGCCTCACACCTGGCGAGCGGTCGTGCCTTTCGCAGTGCGAGACCGCCCGGGTTCGGCACGGTCGGAGCGGTGCCGTCACGATCGTCCCTACGGACACGGCGCCGGTGAAGCCAACGAGGAACCCGACAACACCTGGGCGGCTTTCTGGCTGACGGTGATCAGCGTCGAGTTGGCTTCTTCTGACGAGTGCGGTGCATCGCTTCCCCGGTGACGTGCGTGCACGTCGGTTTCGACAATGCGACTTTGTTGGTAGTCGATGTCGCCGATCGGCGAAATGGGTTCAGGGTTCGAGTGACACGTCGACTGGGTTTTCAGTTTTCTCGTACTCGTCGACTGAATTTCGCCGGACGGCGACTATTGCTCGATCTGGGCGCCTTTCAAGGAGGGGCAATTACTTTATGGCAGCGGTTGGCTCGCATTGAGGGGAAAAGGGGTGGCGTTCGAGTGGCTCGTGGATGTGCGCCTTCAAATCCGATTGGGGGAAGTGGACGCTGTGACGTCGAGGGTGTTGGTGGGATCCGGTGCCCTTTCAGGTAGCGGCACCGGGCAGTGACCCCAGCCCCCGGTCACCACACCACTCCCCGGGGTTCGTGGCATCGGCCCGGACCCACCCCACGGGTGGAGTTGGATTATGAGATCGACAGCGCACAGCACAATCACGGGCAGGCTCAGCCAGGCTTTGATCGGTCTGGGCACCATAGCCGGGTTCGCCTTGGCAGCACCGGGCACGGCCCACGCCCAACCGGTCGGGTGCACCCAGACTGGCGAGAACTTCGTCTGCACCGCCGGTATCGCCGCCGGTGAAACGCTCACTGGCACGGGCAACGCCAACATCATCACCATCACCGGCGGCCCCGTCAACGGCACGGTCAACGCACTCGGCGGCAACGACACGATCAGGGTCACCGGGGTGACCGGCGCCGCCGGTACTACCGGTGCCCCAGGTGCGAACGGCACCGTGGGCACCCCAGCCGGTACCGCCGGAGGCAACGGCGGGGTCGGGGCCACCGGCGGTGTCGGTGTCGGCAGCACCGGAGTCATCGACGGTGGTGCGGGCACGGACACCATCACCGTGAACGGCGGCCCAGGTGGTAACGGCGGCAACGGTGGTAACGGCGGGACTGGTCTCGCCAGTGGCGCCGGGGGTGCCGGCGGCAACGGCGGGGTCGGCGGGGTCGGCGGCGGCGCCAACGCCGGGACGATCGACGGCGGTACCGGCAACGACACGATCACCACCACCGGCGGCAAAGGCGGCAACGGCGGCCTGGGCGGCGTCGGTGGCTCCAGCGGTGCGATCGCTGGCGGAGCCGGAGCCGGTGGGATCGGTGGTGCGGGCGGCGCTGGTGGTGTCGGCAACTCCGCGACCATCAGGGGCGGCACCACCGACGCAGGCGTTGACACTCTCACCGCGACCGGCGGCGCGGGTGGTCTGGGCGCCGCTGGTGGTGTCGGCGGCTGCGGGTACGGCGGCGGCGGTGGTGGCATCGGCGGTGCCGGTGGCGCCGGCGGCGTCGGCAACTCGGGCACCATCAACGGTGGGGACGGCGCCGACGTACTCAAGGCCACCGGTGGCCTGGGTGGCAACGGCGGTATCGGCGCCAAGGGCGGCAACGGCATGAGCGCCACCCAACCTGGCGGCGCGGGCGGCGTCGGCGGAGCAGGTGGAGCCGGTGGAATCGGCAACTCCGGAACCGTCAACGGCGACGCGGGCGCCGACAACATCACCACCACCGGCGGCAAAGGCGGCAACGGCGGCGCAGGGGGCAACGGGGGCACCGGCTGCGCCGGACCCGGCGGTGCCCGCGGCCTCGGCGGCGCCCTCGGTGCCGGTGGAGCCGGAAACTCCGGAAGCATCAACGGCGGAACGGGCGCGAACGTCATCAACATCGTCCTCGGCGCCAACGGAATCGTCGGCGCCAACGGCGTCGCCGGAGTCAACAACGGCGGCGTCTGCTCCTGCTGACCACCCCACTGGAGGCGCCGCGGCGCCTCCAGTGGGGTGGTCAGCAGCCGCGGTGTGCCGGTGCGGCGGTGGACTGTTCACCAGTTCACCGCCGCAGGAGGCACCTCCACGCACCCGTGAGACACGATCTGTACGTCGACGGGAGCAAGCGTTCACCGAGCGGCCGCAGAAGCTGGAAAAACAAAGCAGCCGACTAGGTCACATATCGCGCACATTCGCAAATTCTATGCGACAATCGCGGGCAAAAAGCCGTGGGTCTAGCTATTTCAGACATTCTGGTGTAGCCTCTGGAGTGGTTGTTCATGACCGCCGGTGACCGCTCCTGTGGGACGTTTGAGTTTTTCACTCAACCACCATCGGTCTCAGCTCCATGAAAGTCATCATGCGACACAATCGCACAATTCTGCCCTTACCGGGGTCGCCATTCTGACCACCGGTACGGCTCTCCTTCTCCCCGCGGCGGCCCATGCCCAGAACGCGTCCGTCCCGTGCACCGAATCAGCACTGGTCACTGCGGTGACCTCGGCCAACGCGGCCGGTGGTGGGACAGTGACCCTGACCCCGGGCTGCACGTACACCCTCACAGCCAGCCATGGCGACGACGGGGTGAACGGCCCTGCAGGGCTCCCGATCATCACCACCCCCATCACCCTTGACGGCAACGCCAACACCATCGCCCGCTCCGCTGCGGCGCCCGCGTTCCGCATCGCCCAGGTTGGTCCCACCGGCGGAACCACGCTCAAGGCGATCACCTTCAGCGGCGGCCAGGCCGTCACGACCGGCCACAACGACGGCGGCGGCATCCTGAACTTCGGTGCGGTCACATTGACCGGCAGTCAACTGTCCGGCAATACCGCAGGCGGCCGCGGCGGCGCCCTCTACAGCACGGGCACCCCGGCTGCGACGACGTTCACCAGCAGCACCGTCAAGAACAACACCGCGAATCAGAGCGCCGGTATCGCCAGCGTCAACGGCACGCTCACCCTCACCAGCAGCGTGGTCAACACCAACACCGCGACCGTGAACCCCGGTGGGATCTACTACGTCGCCGGATCGGCGTCGCTCAACACCTCCACGGTGACAGCGAACACGCCGACCAACTGCGTCAGCAGCCCTTCCCCCGTTCCCGGTTGCATCGGATAACAGAAGCCGTTCGACCACAACAGTCAAACCGGGCCGCCTCGTTCGTGAGGTGGCCCGGCTTCATGGCACTCAGTTCGGCGGGTTGGGGTCTTGATCTGACCGCAGCTCAGAAAGATGCGGTGACGGCGTCTCAGCTTCACGCGGGTCTCGATGTCCGGTGTGGTCGTCACAACTGGCGGTGTCATGAGTGAATCCCCGTGTTAGGTCGTTCTTCCGTGCGAAATACCATCGGCGAAAAAGGGTTTCCGCGGCTGTGCTGTCTTCGAGGCGCTAGGCCACGTGACGTGCCGGTCCAACCCACGAGCTCAACGCCATGACCAGTGCCGGAAACTCCATCGCTGGGTCGGTTGACCAAGGCCACCACGCTCCGTCAACGTTGCCAGGAGCCGCTGTGTCATGACGCCGGTGTGGCCCCGCATAGATCAGCCCGGCTGCGTCGTGGGTCCATCGTGGACACGATGTCTCCCTCAATCCTCGCGGCAGCCGAAGAGACCGCACACCGCACCTGTACACGGCGGCGATCACGAGGCTGTGCAACGCGAATCCGCGCCAAGTGGGATGTGAGACTAGGACCGACAAGTCGGTGAGGGTGGTAGCGGTCAGCTCATGGGTCATCGACACGTGCAGCTCCTGATCGTCTTGCATGGACGCCACCAGGGAACGGAGCAGCATCGGCATCTTCGGGGAACCAACAGTAGATCCGGCGGACCGATAACGCACCCTCAGCCGCGCGAATGGCGGACCGCTGGTGGGTGGAGGAGACGGCAACGCGGGCACCGCAGGGGCATGATGGTGTCGTGACCGACTGCGCTGGATGCCTCCGCTACACCTGTCGCCGTTCGATCATGAACGAGAGCGGGTACCGGGTTACCATGAGAGGCACGCGATCCGGTGACGCAGTGGCGCGCCGATCAGCATTGATCGCCCCAGACTTCGGCGGTTGAGTTCCATGGCCGACGCTCGGAGGCGATTTCTGTGACTACCGTCGTTCGAAATTCCCCCCATCCTCGCTTCGCGATGGACATCCTGCCTGGTGAGAAGACCTCGATGCAGATGGTGGTGGTCAAGCTGATCGCGGCCACCACCGCCAGGTGCGTCCCCCACCTCGATATCGCGCGAGGCGACCGTTGGTCCGGGGGAAGAGCGCCTCGCCCGCCGACTCGGGGAAACGGCGACCGCATGCCCGGCGCCCGGTGCCGAACCATCGGTGCGACGCCGAGAACCGCTGGTTCCACGACGGCAGTCGGGTCAGCAGCGCCTGCGAACTCAAGCCGGTGACGCTGTGACCGAGAATCGCCGCGAGCGAATGCGTGCGCTGCTGGCAGCAAACGACAACGGCCAGGCTGTGGCGTTGACAAGGATCTGCATGCTGGCGGTGTCGGAGCTCGTGGTCAGCGGTGCCGGGATCACGTTGATGGACCGGCCGGGGGCTCCCGACGCGCAGCAGCGCCTGGCACACGCCACCGACGCGGTCGCCGCCGGGCTGGAGGAACTGCAGCTCACGGTAGGCGAGGGGCCAGGATTGTCCGCGGTCACCGGCGGCGTGCCGGTCATGGTGCCCGATCTGGCGCTGGCCACGGCGCGGTGGCCCGCATTCGCCTCAGGTGCGCTGGCCCTGGGTGCGGCAGCGGTGTTCGCGTTCCCCCTGCAGCTGGGAGTGATCGGGCTGGGAACACTTGACTGCCACCGGGCCACCACAGGTTCGCTGAGCCAGCCGCAGGCGGTCGACGGACTGGTGCTGGCCGAGCTGGCCTTCGAGGCGGTGCTGGACGAGATCGCCGGGCACCCTCCGGACGACCTCGGGTGGATCTCCGACATCCACGCCGAGGTCCACCAGGCGTCCGGGATGGTCCGCGACCAGTTGGGCGTCAGCATGCAGGAAGCGTTGCTGCGGATCCGCGCCCACGCCTACGCGAACGACATACCGTTGGCCGCGGTGGCCCGGCGGATCGTGAGCCGCCAGCTCTTGCTGGGTACACAGGAATGATTCGGACAGTCAAGGAAAGCAGGCACCGGTGAACCACCGTCATGAACAGCGACTGGCGCGGGTGTTCGTCGAACTGGCGGACACCTTGATCGACGAGTTCGACATCATCGAGTTCCTGAACATGCTCGTCGAGCGTTGCGTGGAACTGCTGGATGTCGCCGCGGCCGGAGTAGTGCTCTCGGACCAGCAGGGCGGGTTGCGTATGGCCGCCGCGTCCTCCGAGCGGGCCAGGCTGGTCGAGTTATTCGCCGTCCAGGCAGATGACGGCCCATGTCTGGACTGTGTGCGAACCGGGCTGCCCGTGTCCAGTGCGAACCTCGCGGACGATGGCGACCGGTGGCCCCGGTTCGTCCTGGCCGCTCGCGAGGCGGGGTTCAGCGCCACGCACGCGGTGCCGATGCGGCTGCGCCAGACCGTGATCGGCGCGTTGAACCTGCTTGACACCGAGTCCAACGGTGTGGACGAGATCAGCGTGAACCTGGGCCAAGCGTTGGCCGACGTCGCGACGATCGGCGTGTTGCAGCACCGCGCGATCGACGACAACGCGATCCTGACCAGGCAGTTGCAGACCGCACTGAACTCGCGAATCGTCATCGAGCAGGCCAAGGGTGTGTTGTCCGCCCACGCTGACGTCGACATGCAAACCGCGTTCGTCGCGCTGCGCGGCTACAGCCGATCGAACAACTTGCGCCTGTCCGACGTCGCTCGCATGGTCGCCGAAGGCGAGGCTGACATCGACGCCATCGTGGCGCACAAACAGGTGTCCCCACACGGACAGGCGCTGCACTGAACCATCTGCTGGGTCAGCCCCCCGAGACCAGAGAAACGCATCCAGCACCAGCGCGGTGTCCCGTGGCTCAAGACATGAGCCCGGCATTCCTTCTCCACTCGCGCAACGCCAGTCAACCAACAGAGAATGGATGCACAAGGAACATGAGCCACTCGGACCACGAACCGCTCCGTCCTGTGTGGTCGGTTGTCGCGCAGTCGTCGATACGTCTCGTCCGCGCCCCCGCATCCGGCGTGGATTTCATGACGCTGCTTCTACACAAAGCATGTGCGGACGGTTGTACGTGCACGACGGAGCTGCTGCCGCAACTGGGAACGGGATGCTGTCCGCGCGATGTTGTCAAGCTCGTGTTGTCGCCCCAGCCCCCGGTGGTTCGTGTCCGACGGTCGATGCCCGGAGCCAAGTGATGGGCCAGAAACCGTTGTTCGGTGACACGCCACCCCCAGATGGGAGGGGACACGGCCATGCCTGACTCGTCGTCCCGTCCACACTTCGTCTCCGCCCAGCTACTCCCGACGGAGTCGAAGATCTCCAGCGATCTGCTCGTTGCCGTGGGCGCTGGCGACGAACATGCGTTCGCCGAGCTCTACCAGCGTTTAGTGGGAACAGTCTTCGGTATCGCACGCGAGATCCTGCGGGATGCCACCCGGGCCGAGGAAGTCACCGAGGTCGTCTTCGTGGACGTGTGGCGGACCGCCGGCCAGTACTCGCCCGATCATCACGGTGGCGGGTTCGAATGGGTGATGGCGATCGCCCACCGCCATGCTGTGGTCCGCCTTCGGTCGACCGGCGAGGCCCGTTCGGCCCGCGGCAGCTGGCGACAGGTCACGAACAGTAAACCTGACTCGACCGTCGCCCACAGCGGACTCGGCGCCCTTCCTCCGATGCAACGCGAATCGCTCGAACTAGCCTACTACGGCGGAATGACCTACACCGAGATCGGCGAATTCCACCACGTCGCGGCAGACCGTGCGAAATCCCTCCTCCGCGACGCGCTGATCCGACTGCGCGACCGCGCGTAAACAGTTGAGAACCACACTCAACGAGACGTGTCGCCATGCGGGCACTCGGCAAAGCGGTGTGGTCCGTGGTCCGCTTCGCCAGCTCGGCGTACTGATTCACATTCACTCTCATGTTGGTTGCCCATCGACCCGAGCGGGCCTACAGTCGAATCCGTCATCAGCCCTTCACTACGGGAGCTGATCCTGAACGCCCAGTCCCCGCGCTCTCGCTCAGGTACTCGTGGTCTTCCGTCGCGGGAGCACCACATGAACCACCACCAGGCCCGATCCCGTCAGGGACACCAGACTGTGGCAGTCACCAGCGAGGCATACGATGAGGACATCATCGTCCTGCGGGTTCTCGGTGAGGTCACCACCGAGTCCACCCCCACGATAGATCTGGATGTCCGCCGCGTGTGCCGATCGGATCCGACGGTGCTGCTCGTGGACCTCACCGGGGTGACATTCTTCGGTGCGGCCGGACTCACGCTGCTCCTGGACATCTACCGACGAACCGAGTTGTCCGGGACGGCGCTGTCCCTGGTCGCGTCCCCGCGCATTGTGCGACTGCTCGTGATCACCGATCTCGCACGGATCTTCGACGTCCGCGGCACGCTGCGCCACGCTGTCAACGCCGCCCGCGACGTTCTGGCAAACGTCCCCTGGCAAGACCTCGCAGCGGCGACGCCACCCTCCGGTGCGGGCAGTCGCCGACGCCTACTTCGACCGGTACCGGATTAGCTCGAGTCTCAGCCTGTTCGGCTGGGTCCCGGGTTGCCGGATGACTTCTTTCTGCCAGTGCTCGGTTTTCTTGCCGGTGCTGGAGCAACTGGCCGACGGTTCGCCCCCCACACACGTCGACCTCGACACCGGCTCCCGGACCAGTCGAAGTGAACGCCGACGAGTCTCCTTATCGGAATGCGAATCAGTGCGCCGGACCGGCGAAGTGGACCACGGACCACACCGTTTTGCCCCGTCCGCACTGCCGTATTCCCCACCGCGCCGACACGGCGTCGACAAGAGCGATCCCGCGCCCACCAGACCGCGTCGCGGAAGGCGGCAGGAGCACCGGCGGTTCGGGATCCCCATCGGTCACCTCAACCCGTACCGCGTCATACCCACAGCTGATGACCAGCATCTCCGGGCTCGCCGTATGCAAGTCGGCGTTGGTGACGAGCTCGATCACCACCAGCAGGATGTCCTCCAGACTGTTCGCGGTGACCACAGTGTCGAGTCGTTGCCGAACCCATGACCGAACATCGGTCAACGCCGGGTGGGCATCGAGGGGACAGTTCCAGACAGCGCTCTCGTGTTCATCGAAGCGCTCAGGCATGACTGCGATCACGCTCCTACACCATTTCCTGAGGATGACACCGGCAACGCCAGGTGTCGTCTTTGTGGGATGCCCCGCGCCCGTCACGTTAACCACGCGCACCCTCCTGGTCGGCACGCATCACGCCGCCCGCGCCGGAGTGCGGTGGCCGACATCCCGCCCAACCGGTTTCCGGAGCGGACGCATCGTTCGACGGCCGGTAGCCAGGGCGCGGAGGTCGGATAGGCTGCGGTCGAGATCCTGACCGTCGGGTGGTGCCAGAGTGAGCGATGACCACGCGATTTCGATTGACACGCGGTTCGAACCAGCAGACGGCGGCCGGGACACGGCCTTGCGGGACACCGGGCTGTCCGCGCGACCAGATCCCGGGATGGACCGGTTCGCGCGTCTGGTGGCCCGCGTGCTGGACGCACCGGTGGCGCTGGTGGCGCTGGTGACGTCGGACCGTCAGATCCTTCCAGGGCTGGTCGGCTTGGGCGACCCGTGGGCCCGCACCCGCACGACGCCCCTGACGCACTCCCTGTGCCACCAGGTGACATTCTCCGGCGAGCCCCTGGTGCTGAACGACACCGCGGCGCACCAGCGCTGGTGTACGCATCCAGCCGTCGTCGACTTGGAAGTCGCCGCGTACGCGGCGATGCCGCTGACCGATGAGGAAGGGCACATCCTAGGGTCGCTGTGCGCTGTCGACACCGCACCGCGGGCATGGACCGAAGCCCAACTGGACGATCTGGCCGACCTGGCCGCCGCGTGCAGCGCCGAACTGCGGCTACGGATCCTGTCGCGGCGCATGGCCCACGCGCACGCTGTGGCCCAAGACGCCAGTCAGCGCGCCGACGCACACGCCGAACGGACCCGAATCGCGCTCGGCCGCTCGCAGTTGCTGCTGCGGGCCGCGGAGGACTTGACCGACACCACCAGTCTGGCCGAGGTGCGCCGACAGGTCCGTGAGCTGGTCACCAGTGACCTCAAGCCCAGCTACGTCGGTCTCGTCCTTGTCGAGGACGGGCGGCTGCGACGCCTGACCGACGTCGACGACGACCCCGCAGGGGCGGTGGAGAGACACTACGAGACCTACCACCTTGACGACGCCTGGCCCACCGCCCGCGCCGCTCGCGACAACACCACCATCGTCATCCAGAACACGGACGAACTGGTCGCCGGCGGCTACAGCGACCAAGCAGTGGCAGCGTGGACCAGATTGGGCTTGTGTTCCGCGATCTGCGTTCCTCTGCCCGGCACCCGAATCCCGCTGGGTACGCTGGTGATCGGCTGGGACACCAACCACGAACTGGACGTGGTCGAGCGCGCGGTCGTCACAGCCCTGGCCGGGTACACCGCCCGCGCCGTCGAACGCGCCCTCTTCGTCGATCGCCAAATCGCCGTGGCGCATCAGTTCCAGCAAGCCATGCTCACCGAACTACCCGAGGTCGACGGCTTGGACATCGCGGCGCTGTACCGACCAGCCGCAGCCGGGGAACTGGTGGGTGGCGACTGGTACGACGCCTATTCGCTTCCCGCGGTGAAGAGCGGACCGAATTCGTCGACACTGGGCGGTGTCGCTGTCACGATCGGAGACATCACCGGTCACGACATCGAGGCCGCCACCTTGATGGGCCAGGTGCGGAGCATGCTGCGGCAAGCCGATCTCGACCACCTGGGTGCCGATCCGGCAACGGCGGTCCGCGCTCTCGAACATGCCAATCGGGCACTGCGCATCGGCGCATCCGGCACACTTGTACACGGTCACCTCCGCCCAATGCGGTCCGGGCACTGGGAACTCGTGTGGAGCAATGCGGGGCATCCGCCGCCATTGCTGCGCTCCCCCGACGGCACCGTCGACCGCCTGGACGCCGCACACGAGATCCTGCTCCATCCGAGCCTCGTACCCCAGCGCCGCACCACACATCGGACACTCCTACCGCCCGGATCGACGTTGCTGCTGTACACCGATGGCCTGGTGGACCAACGCGGTCACGACATCGACGCGGGGATCGCCCGCACTGCGGAGTGGATAACCGACCATCCTGAGTACTCACTGCCGCAATTGCTGGACAGCATCGCCGATCAGGTCGGCGGCCCGCACCCGGAGGACGACATCGCCTTCCTCGCTGTCCGGACACCCGACGCCCACAACCAGTAGTCCGGCTTGCACAGGGCGATGATCACCCTGTGCACCACGAGCTCATCTCCCGCTTCCCACACGTTTAAGCGCGCCCCACGTCGGGAATCTTTCCAGGGCCAGGCCCACAGCCAAACCCATGTCACAGCACAGTCCGTCCACTGTGCCTGTTCGGACCCGATTCGGCCAAGGCCCGCGTCGGCTCTCACCACACGGAGGCACACGCATGCTTGTTCTTCTCATCGTCCTGCTCGCGATGTGGCTGGTTCTCGCGGTCGTCGGGTTCGCCCTCAAGGGGTTGGTGTGGCTGGGGATTATCGGGATTGTGCTATTCCTTGGTACGGCCGCCGTCGGAGCTGCCCGGCGCAGGAGCCTCCGCCGATAGTTCGTGGAGGTCCGCTGTTCCCGCGATCACGGCGCGGGCCAGGTCGGTCAGGCGCTGCTGACGGGAGCGGGCATGGGCCCGCAGCCGGTTGAAGGCTTCATCCGGTGATGTCCCGCCGCGTTCGGCGAGGATCCCTTTGGCCTGCTCGATCACGATCCTGGTGTCGAGCGCGTTCTGCAACTGCCCGGTGACGCGTTCGCCGTGTTCGATAGCGCGGTGCTGCAGGATCGCGATGGTCGCGATGTCGGCGAGGGCCTGCGCCAGTTGCGCGTCGTCGTCGTGCGGAGCGCCAGAGCGAGTATCGAACAAGGTCAGCACACCGATGACCTGGTCACGCAGCCGCATCGGCACTGCGTGCACAGCACGAAAACCGCAATCCCCCGCTGCGGCGGTGAACCGTGGCCATCGTTGTCTGTGTGTCTCGATGTCGTCACAGGTCACCGGTTCCCCAGTGCGTACGCACTCCACGCAGGGCCCGTCCGCCGTCTGAGCCGCGAACAGCGCCAGCAGCTCTGCCCGCTCCGATGAGCTGGCCATGACATCCAACGACCTGTCAGAGGCGACCAGCATCACCCCGGCGGCGGACACCGAAAGCAGCTCGACCACCCGCTCCGTCAACATGTGCAGGGCATCAGAGATGTTGAAGTCCGTCACGAGCGTGTCAGCCAGCGCGACAAACGCGCGCGACACCCGCTGCTGACGCGAGGCGGTATCCTGTGTGTCCGACATGAAACGGCTTCCTCCCAACAGCCCTGCGGCTATCCTTGCGGCACGATCGCCGGATCACTGAGCAGAACTGCCGGATCCACGGCGGAGGTAGCCACGTCGCGCGCGACGTCGGACAGGCGTCGGTGATGAGCTCGGGCATAGGCGCGCAAAACCAGATACGCCCGGTGCATGTCCAAGCCGCCGGATTCCGCGAGAACTCCCTTGGCTTGTTCGATGACGGTCCGATGATGCAACGTGGCCTGCAACTGCTCCGACACGATCTGCTCGTGCTGCACCGCGCGCTGCTGCAAGATCCCGATCGTCGCCACGTCAGCCAAGGCCCGCCCCAGCTCGATACTGTCCCCGTCGATGGCGGTGGCATGGGTGTTGAGCAGGGTCAAAGCGCCGATCACCTCGTCGCGCAGCCGCATCGGCACCGCGCACGCGGCCCGGAACCCGGCCCCGACCGCGGCAGGAGTGAACTGCGGCCAACGGCCCGTGTCCACGATCAGGTCATCGCTGGTGACCACTTCACCGGAGTGCGCGCAATCGACACACGGTCCTTGTTCGGTCTGCGCGGCGAACACCTCGACCAGTTCGGCGTCCTCGGAGGAACCTGCCGCCGGACGCCAACCACCACGCTGATCAGACAGGATCACACCCGCGGCATCGACCTCGAGCAGTTCGACAGTCCGCTCGGTCAACACCCCGAGGAAGTCCAGCACGTCGAAGTCGGCGACCAAGGTGTCGGCCAAGGTCACGAAAGTGCGCGCCAATCGCTGGTCCCGGGCGTTGCTCATCACGACGACCTTTCCTCTCCCACCATTACTGCCCGTCCATGTCGTGGCTGAAACGCAGTGAGCGCGCCACCACCTGCCCGGCGACCTCAGCCAGCGTCATACCGCGGGTGAACGCGTAACCGCGCATGCGCAGCAACGCCAAGTCGGTGCTCACCCCCAACTGCACCTGCACCATGCCCGCGGCCTGGTGTACCTGCAGGTGCGGGTCAGCCAGCCAACTCACATCCTCGGTGCTGTGACCGTCAAGGTCAGCTACCACGCCATCGGTAGCCACATCACTCAAGATCAACGCGTCGGCCAGCTCCAGCCGAGTGAGAGGACCAGGCACGTCCCGGTACAGGTCCAACGATCCCAGCCGCGCGACACCGATCTGCAGCGGGAAGGAGAACACCGCGGCAGCACCCAGCTCACACGCGGCGGGGGTGAACGCCGGCCACCGCGTCCGCTCCGCCGCCAAATCGGCAACCAACACCGGACCACCCGACGCGAACGCGTCCAAACACGGGCCCTCGCCCACGGTGAGCTGCAGATCTTCGAGACCAGCGCTGACGACGTTGGTGGAGTACACCAATCCTCGGCTCGGCTGAGCCTCTCCCCCGCCGCCGAACACGGGAAGATGACTCAACACCGTGGCACCCGCCCCGGAAACCGAAACCTCCAACACGCACCGCTCACACACCAGCGCGACCATCGACGCGGGTGTGTTGGCCAGATCGGCGGCCAGCAAATCCAGCAACCACTGACGCCGGTTCTGCACCATCTACCCTCCGTGCTCCGCCGTCGTACCCGGTCAACCCTAGGCCCCCTCCCACCCACCGCACACCCCGGCTGTCCGGACACTTTTCACGATGTGGTGGCCACAGCTTGGTCCGTGACGGAACGTGCCCGCTGAGAGATCGCGTGTCGCACCCAGTGCCGGAAGACGACGAGTGCCTGGCGGAGCGCGGCGCCGGACGCCCCGGATCAGCTCCCGCGGCGACGACAGCCGGGCCCTTCAGCGTGGTAACTGAGCGTGACAGTAGGGCATCGTCCGCGTACAACAGCAACCCACCAGGTCACTGACCACTTCCACCTGCCTCCGTCCGGACCTTCAGGGGGCGCACCTTCCGGCAGTTCGAACGCGCCCGCGCACATCACGGCCAGCGTCGTGGTGCACGACCGGGAACCGTGTTGCACCGCGACCTCGCGGCACGATCACTTGCAATGCCGCAAAGGCTGTCAGACATCGACAGGCGCATCACGCCAATTCACGGCGATGGGCAGCCGCTGCACGGGCACTCTGCTGAGATACTCGCCCGCAGAGCTCGGCCGGACAGGACATCCTGGTGGAGTTCATGGTTGATCATGGTCAGGTGGTGAACTCGGCGTCCCGGTCGGAGTGGATCGTCCCGTTCACAGGGCTGCAGCCTGGCCAGTTCCGCAAGCTGGTGCGGCTGGTGGCCCACCGGGGCGGTGACACGATCACCGACGGCCGCCCGGGACGGCAGTGGCGCCTGGACCTGGCCGACCGGGTATTGCTGGTGGCCACCTACTGACGAACGAACCTGTTTTCGATTGACCTATGCCACCTGCGGGGCTTGTCGAGCCTACCGACTCACCAGAGGGTCAAGGACGTGCTCCGCAGCGCGCAACGCCTGACTCAACACAGACCGAGGTCCGAAGAGGGCAGAAGTGGCCGTTGCTGATGTCGCGTTCAAAGGCGGTCAACATGCTGAAGCACAGTCAGAGTCACTACCGCCTTGGGCATGTTCAATGCCTTCGAGCGGAACGATCTTCTGATGGTGACGGTGACGCCACTAACGGGTGACGAAGTCGATTGGAACCGGCTCGGAAGGCCTCGGTCGCACAACGGGTCATGCCGCGTTTCCGTTGTACCATCGTCTTCCCACTTGGCGTAGCAGTCGTAAACCGTCTTGTACGGCGGGACGTCGTGCGGCAGGTACTCCCGTGCGATCCGGTCCGCACACGCACCGGATCGCATTCACGATCTCTCGCAGGTCATGCACACGCATCGCTGCGCCCGGCCCACGCCCGGCGGCACGCCACGCCGTCAGCGTTGGTTCGATCAACTTCCACCGAGCATCGGACAAGTCGCCGCGATACGCACACCGGAACTCCCCAAGTTGATCAAGGTATCAGCCGACACCGGACACGGACATACCCCAACCAAGATCAGATGCCCTCTTGGTCTACCGAGATCGATTCGCCCCCACCGTTTCGCGCGGCGCAGTCGAGTCCGAACCCGTTTCCCCGCCTTCGTTTTCCGCGAATCCCGGTCCAAGCGGCGGAGGGGTACGACGAAGGCCGGACACGGCGACCGCCGCACCCGTCATGCCGCCCATCACGAATATCGCGAGGGTCGTGAGCCAGTGGCGTCGTGCTCGTCGCCCGAGCAGTGCGTCGCCCGCCTGGTGAATCCGCCCGCGCACGCCGCTGTTGACGTCACGGGCGCGTCCAGCCGCCGCCCGCGTCCAGTCGGACGTCCGTCTACGCGTAGTTCGCGTCATTTCGTCTCTCCTGAGGTTCTTCACAAGTCCTAATAGGTCAATGCAGGGCGGCTGACCTCGTCGCATGACGGCCCGTCTGCACGATTGAATGTCGCCCTGGTTGAGCCCGCCCGCTCCGGGGGTCACCGGCTGCACACAGGCCCAACCGACAGACAGGGGTGCGGCCACGCCGGGGGCGGAAACGCCCCGCATGAGCGCCATCGACACTCCAACGGCCGAGGCTACTCAACCGCCACGACAGCAGTTCGGGTCGCTACGACTGCACCTCGAGTCGACGACGAGCGGTAACCCCTGTCAGGGCCGGGGATCTGGCCTCTCCGATATCGAGAGCACCGGACCCAACACCGGCGCCGAAATATCTCGACTGCGCTGACTGTACTCCACATTCCCGCTGATCGCTGGACGGGAAAAGCTCCGGCGGCCCGCTTTTCGCTGCCATACCGGCGTATACTCGCTCTATCGGGAGTATGTCGAGCAGACGCGCCGTGGGCGCGCCACCGGACTCGAGAGCCGAACCCGAACATCCGGGAACCGGAATCACCCGCCGCTGATGGTCCATCGTGGAGATTGCCGCGGCCCTGCGACGAGGTCACGAGGCGGTGACCAAGGAAGGCAAACCATGCCAGGCACGCCGGAGGAAGCAACCGCCATCGTCCAACGAATCCGCCTCATCACCGGATTCCACTCGTCCGAGCGCGACTGGATCATCCGGCGCCTCGCGGCACTCGCCCCCAGACTGCGGTCCTTCCCGTACGGTCATGTCGATCTGGAGATCAGCCTCAAGGAACGCGGCGGCGCGGACCAGCGGGTCACGCTGGAATGCTGGATTCGCCGCTCCAGCAGGCTGCACCTGGTTTCCATGTCGTCGGCCTCAGACATCGCGGCGGCGCTCAACGAGGTCCGCGTCCACCTCATCCGCCAGCTCGATGACACCAAGACGCGAACCGAACCACGAAGCAACCGTGCGCTCAGGCATCCCTCGACACCGGAGCCGAAGCAGCCGCCCCTCGAAAGCCCATAAGGGATCATCGGAACACCTCGGCGACAAGGCCGGGCGCCCTGCGCGCTCCGTCGACGACTGGAGTAGGGTCACAAACGTCCCGATGTTCTTTCTCGACGTGGGCCATGACCCCGCTGCGTCCGGAGATGGCGCTGTCAACGCGGCGGAGGTGAGCTGTGCGGTTCCCTGTGGCAGCTCGGGGCCGTATCACATGAGCGACCCGGGCGACATCAATGAATTGGTTGAGAGGGTACGCGCCGCGTTGTTCGCCATCGTGCGGGACCACCACGACGAACTCGACGCGGTGAAGCAACTGTGCGAGGCCAGCACCGAACTGCTTCCCATCGACGGCGCCTCTATCTCGATCTCCCTCGGACCGCAGCTGCGCAACACCTTGCACGCCAGCGACGCGGTGGGCAACCGGATCGAGTCCCTGCAGTTCAGCCTGGGTGAAGGACCCTGCTTCGAGTCCTTCGAATTCCGTCGGCCCGTGCTGGTGCCGGATCTGGCGAACTTCACCACGCGGGAGTGGCCCGTGTTCGCCACGGAGCTGGCGCGGATGCGGATCGGAGCGATCTTCGCCTTTCCCATGCAGCGGGGGGCGATCAGGATCGGAGTGGTCGACTTCTACCGCGTGCGGCCCGGATGGCTGTCCCCCGGCGAACTCGCCGCCGCGCTCGAGGTGGTGGAGATCGCAACGCTGTTGCTGCTCAACGCGCAGTCCGGGACGACCACCGCGCTGTACCGGCCCACGAGGCGACTCGACCACGAACAAGTACACCAGGCCACCGGAGTGCTGATCGCGGCTTTCGACATGTCCGCCGAGGAGGCGTTGGCCAGACTCCGGGCTTACGCGTTCGCCAACGATCAGCTCGTAGACGACGTCGCACGCGACATCATGGCCCGCCGCCTCTCCCCGCAGGACTTGGTCGATGAGCCATGACCGCACCGGGCGCACTACCCTCGATGCTGGGATGACAGAAACCGGAGCAACCAGATGACCACGTCACCGTCGGGCGCACAACGCGAAGCCAGGCTGCTGCGCGCCTTCGTCGAGATGGCGGACACTCTCGTCGACGACTACGACGTGATCGACCTGATGCACCAGCTCGTTGACCATTGCGTCGACCTGTTGGACGCCCACGGAGCCGGCCTCATGCTGATCGACCAACGCGGCGGTCTGCGGCTGTTCGCGTGGTCGACCGAGCAGATCCGGCAGCTGGAACTGATCCAGATCCAACAGGACGAAGGGCCGTGCGTCGACTGCGTGCACAGCGGCGAGCCGGTGCTGATCACCGACCTGCGCGCCGCGGTCGACCGGTGGCCGCGGTTCACCGCCGAAGCCCTCCGTGCCGGTTTCGCGTCCGTTCACGCCATCCCCCTGCGGCTGAGGCGGGACACCATCGGCGCGCTGAACCTCTTCGGCCTGCGCCCGGTCCCGCTACCCGCCGACCATGTGCGTGTCGCACGCGCGTTGGCCGACACCGCGACGATCGGGATCCTGCAGGAACGGGCCATCCACCGCGGTGAAGTACTCACCGAGCAGTTGCAGACCGCGTTGAACAACCGGATTGCCGTCGAGCAGGCGAAGGGCATCGTCAGCTACGCCATGAACCTAGACGTCGACGACGCCTTCCGAGCACTGCGGGCGTACAGCCGCAACAACAACATCCGGCTGAGCGAGATCGCCAACCAACTCGTGACCGGCCACCTGCGGCCGGATGCCGTCCTGGCTTCGTCACCACCACCGTCCGACGGGGGTTGACGAACAGACCCGGCTCCCGCCGCACCACTGGTGACCTTGTTGGCGTATCATGGTGATACCGAGAGCATTTCGCGCGCAGGCAGCCGGGTTGGCGCCGTCCTCGGTGTGTCCCCCATCTGGTCGTGCGGCGGCCGGGACGGAGCACTGGCTCGTGTCAGGCTCGACGAAACTCGGCTTCAAAGACTTGAGTGCCCCTCTGTGCCACGTGCCCACATCCCTGGCACGCCCACGATCGGATCGCCGTCCGCTACTGCATCGCGACCACCCACGCATCCAACACGAGCAGTCGCAATTGCGTCTGTACCAACAAGGAGACCCGATGAGCACTACCGCGAAGTACGTGTCCCGCTACGACGAACGCGTCACCCTGATCAAGGACACCCTGCGAAAGCACTCGAAGCTCGACGAGAAGTCCTCGTTCGACCTCGCCGAGCGCATCCTGGACGTCCTCAACCACATCCCCGAAGAAGTTCGCTGAACAGACTACTCGTGGGCCCGCTGTCGGTGCACCTCGTTCACTTACCGATGTGTACGGTCCGGGAGCCGCCGTGTGCGCGCGGCCGGAACTGGCCGCCACTGAACCGGTGCACAGGCATCAGCACACCCGCGACGTGATGTCCGCGCGGCCGATCGCTGTCGCGGCGGACACGCCGGTGATCTGCAGTGCCGGTGGCACCGACCCGGACTTGTTGGCGCACTTCCGGCACAGCGGACTTCCGGTCGGCACTGACCTGCGCGACTTCGGCGGCGAGGCGGATTTCGCCTGCCGCGTGAAGGAAGCGATCGCCGACGGCCTGGTGATCTCGATGGAGTATCCACACCCGACCACGTTGTGCCCGGACGAGAACTCGCTCAAGAGCGCGCACCTCGTTGGGCTACCTGAACAACAAGGCCACCATCACCACCCTGGTCGACCCACGTTTCCAAGCCGAGCGCGACATCGTCACGCGTGCGCAACTCGCAACGGCGGCACCAGAGGACCGATCCTGGGTGCTCAAGGCCGTCAGCGACGACGCGCATGGCGGCAGCCTCGATGTGTACCTGCACAAGGCGGACGAACACATCACTCTGCCCGCGTTCACCGACGTGCTCGACGAGTTCGTGGTCGAGGAGTACCTGCGGATCCTGACGAACTGGGGCCTGCAGTTCGGGGTGGGAACGGACGGG
>NZ_MTQO01000016.1 GCF_001984155.1 Actinosynnema sp. ALI-1.44 | reverse complement strand
GGGCTTCCCGATGGCACCGGACCAGCGTCCTCGATGGCCTCATCAACGAATACCGCTACGCCGCTTGACGAGCAGCGATGACTTTTCGAGCGGTACAGGATCTGGCCTGGCAGGCGTTCCTGCGCCGGTTCGACATCGAACACACCTTCCGCATGCTCAAACAAACACTGGGCTGGACCACCCCGAAACTGCGCACACCCGAGCAGGGCGACCGCTGGACCTGGCTGCTGCTGGCTGCTTACACCCAACTCCGGCTGGCTCGCGGTCTCGCGACCGATCTACGCCGTCCCTGGGAGAAACCCACCCCACCCGACCGGCTCTCACCCGCCCGAGTCCGCCGAGGGTTTCGGAACCTCCGCCCACACACCGCTTGTCCGACCGGTGTCCCGAAACCCTCCCGACCAGGCCCCGGCCGCCCACCCGGACAACCCAACCAGCGGCCCGCGCCACGCCACGACGTCCACACCGTCACCAGCACAAACAAGCGAAACCTAGTGCTGGCAAGAAAAAGAAGTCCAGCAACCCACGACCCCGCCGAACAGGATAAAACTCAAGCTAACAGTGTCACAGCCACAACGATGACTTTCGAGCGGTACAGGTTCACTCCCAAAGTACGCCTACCCGTTGCAATGCCGAGAAGAATGCTCGTGCGCTTCGAGCAGGTGACAGCCCTGCAGGGGCGCCTACACTGGCCAGGAGCGCCAGCGCGTGGACCATCTCTGGCCGGGGGCGGCACGCGAGCGCGTGGAGGGCATTCGTCCAAGCCCGCTCGTTGTCACCATGCCACCCAGCGAAGTTTCGGGTGAACGACCGCACGGCCGCGCGTAGATGCTTCTCTGACTCGATGTGCACTACGGCGAGCAAGACCTCCATATCCACCTGCGGCACAGCCGCTGCAGGACCGGCGACGGTGCCCAACACCCGGTCCCGATCTCGTCCCGGACCGAGCGCGAGTGCAAGCCGTGCCGCTTCGATGACCACGGTCTGGGCCTTGTCGGGTGGCAGGTGGTGGCAGAGTTCAACCAGGAGCGGCAGTCTCGACTCCTCCTCTTCATTCTCGATTCCAGTGCGGACGGCGGCGATCACCCGAGCGTCCATCGGCGGCGTGCGATGCTTGAGGACCTCCGGCATTGTGTGCTTCGGTTGCTCGACGACAGAGTGGGCTACGAGGCTCCAGATCGTGCTCCGTTCGGGCAGTTGGCAATGCGCTAAGAGCTTGTAGAGGAACGCGATCCGGTCTGCACCACCCAGTTTGATCGCCAGTTCTGCGGCGACCACGAACTGGTCACCGCTCAAGTGCGGGACTAGCCGGAGCAGCGGACCCCACCAGCCGACGTCCTCGGTCGAGGCCGCCAGATCGAGTGCAAATTCGAGCAACTGGCGTCGCCATGACTCCGGCGCGTTTTCCGCGAGCTTGTGGATGGTCTGGAACGCTTCCCCGCGACTGAGATCGGAGAGCAGTGACAGCACCTGTTCCAGCAGTGCCTTCTGACAGTCGGGCGGAACGAGGTGGGCGACATCGCCGAGCGCGAGGGCACCGAGCATGTCCGGTGCGGTGTCCAGGACGCTGCTCCTCATGCGAGCTGTAAGACTCTCTGGGTAGCCGCTGGTCAGGGCGCGGAGGATGCTCGCCTGTTGGGAGAGTGGGAGTTGCTCGGCCGCCTCGACCACGCTCTCTCGAAGCGCGTCGGGAACGAGCGTGGCAATCCGTCGCAGCCGTGCCGCCCGCTGGTCGATGCTGCCGATCGCCACGGGGAGCAGGCGTGCGCGGCCTTCCTCGTCCAGCCTGTCGAACGCATCGACGGCGGCGTGCGCCACCTCATCGGGAGCGAGTCGGGGCTCCGCCGTCAGCGCCTGCTCGAGCGCGCGTTCCAACAGGTCGCCGCGCAGCAGGGGTACGAGTGCGAGCAGGGCGCGGGGCTCGGTGGCCATAGCCACGAGGTCACCCGCTATAGAGTCGGGCAGATTCTTCGAAAACGCCTGGACGATCGCTGAGATCGTCACCTGTCTTTCGTGCTTCTGCATACGGTGAAGGACCTGGCGCATTGGGTTGATCTTCGCCTCATTCGTGTGCAAGTGGGGTAGCAGGTCGACCAGCGAAATGTCGCTTGTCCTCGCCCAGCGGATCAACGCCGCGTCGAGTTGGGCTTGATCGCTTCTGGCTTCGCTAAGGATTAGGGGTACGGCGGTGGGATTGTGGTGGTGCGCCAAGGCTTCTGCGGCGGCGCGGGTGCGGAGTTCGAGCCTATGCGATTCCGGTACACGATGGGACAGCGCGCTCAAGGTCTGCGCGCGCAAATCTCGGTTAGGAATGCGCATGCAGGCCGTCACGACGTGGTCCACGACGTGGGATACCAGGTCGATCGGCAGGTCGGACAAGAACTTGGGTAGGTCCCCTGGCGGCGCTACCGCGTCATGCAGTGCCAGCACGGCGAGCTGCGCCGGTCCGACATCAGCGGAGTCAAGTATGGCCAGCACTGAGGTCGACGCCTGGAGCCGATCCCGGCCGTCTCCCACCGTCTGCGCGATAGCCAGTGCGTGGCGGAGGATCTCCCGCCGGTCCTCGGGGCGGTGGCACTGCGCGAGGATCGCCGACACGGCGACCTGTGCTTCGCCACCGACTTGCTCGGCCACGCGCATGGTGGTGGCGATCCGGTCGGGAGCGGCGACCAGACCTGCCGCTGCGAGCAGGTGCGCCGCGACGAATACATGATGTTCGCTGTGCGCCGAGGAGAACCGCGACCACTCGCGGTTCCGCGACGAGGGCTCCATCGAGTCCGCGAGTATCGCGGCGTTGGTGTGATCACCTCGCCGGACAAGTTCCTCGACCGCGTCAATCAGGAAGCCCATCGTGCCATCGGCGGATACGTCGCCGAGCCAACGATGCATGTCAAGCACGAGTGCGGTTCGGTGGGATCGCTGGAGCGACTTCAGGTCTTTCAAAGCCAGCGAACGCAATTCGGGGACGAACTCGGCGAAGATTATGCGGAGGTTGGTCCTGTTCTGCTCACGCATGAGGGCGATCGCCTGCTCGCGGGTCGCGCCCGTAGCGCGACGTGTGAGTTCGGCTAATGCGCGCGCCGCGTCCGGCAACTTAAACAGGTTCCGTAGGAGATCCACAGTTCGTCCCACGAGATCAGATGGGAGGAAGCGAGCTGCGGTTCTGATGGCTCGGGCTCTCTGGACATCGTCCGAGAGGGCTTGTAGCTCCGACAATGCGGCCGATGCGACCTTGGTCCGTTCGGGCTCTGGTAAGCGGGAGCTGAGAGCGATCACGGCGACATTGCGGGACTTTCGGTCCTTCATTGAGGTCGTGGTCGCTCTCGCTTTAGCGAGGGCCTGGCCGGACAACAGAGGAGCGAGGCCCACCAGAATGTAGGCGCACGACTGCTCGCGACGGGAAGAGGCGGCGATCGACACGCACTCGTCCAGCCACTGCGTGGGCAATAGGGGCGCCAGCGCCACAACGGCACTGGAACGCCGATACTCCTGGGTCATTCGCCGACAGACAGCGAGTGCCTGCGCGGCGGTCAGTACGCCCGCAGAGTACGCCGCAGTGAGCAGCGGCACAGGCACCTTGTCGCTCCGCGCCGTCACACCCGCCCTCGCCAAGGCGCACAGGAATTGGGTTTCCACTGCCTGATCCAGGTCCGTGCACCTGGCGTCGCCCACGTCCCGCTTGGCGCGTCCCCACGCCCGTTCGCAATCGTTGAGGAAACCTGCGTCGGTGCCGTCGACCGCGTTCCACGCCGCAAGCCACGCAGGGTCAAGCAGTTCGTACAGGAACTCGCTCGACGCGTCTGCGGCCTCCAGGTGCGCGCCATAGGTGGTCACCGCATAGGACGGCGCCCGCTCAGCCTCCAGGACCCCATCGCGAATCGCAGTCAGTACGCGACGTCCGTAGTCGGTGAACGCGGCGCTCCACCGAACTTGCTCCCGACGGCCCATCAGATCGTAGAAGAAAGTCCCGAAGCGCGGGTGCGAGAAGACGAACCCCTGCCGGACACCATCACCAATCACGAAGCGGCCCACGACGCGCACCAGAAGGTCCAACTCGACGCCGGTCGGGGCGCCGGGGTTGAGTTCAGTGAGATCGTCGAGGTTAACCGGGCCGAATGCGCACGCGAGGATGTTCAGGAAGTCCTGCAGTTCCCGCTGCTTGCCGGGCACTGTGTGCCCGGCCCGCTGCCAGATCCGATCCAGCTCGCGCCGCCATCGGTCATAGTAGCCGCGCATGCCCTTCTCAATCGACGGCAACTCCTCCGGGGTCAAACGGACCGCGTCCCCGCCCCGTTCGAGGAGCGACTCCACATACAGCCGCACGAGTAGCGGGTCGCCTTCACTCAGCCGATGCAGTTCGCCCACGATGTCGACACGGGTCACCAGGTGCGCCAGCGGTTCGCCCATGGCTCGCAGCACCTCAGCAACACCGTCCGCGTCCAGTGGCGGCAACGGGATGCTTTGCGCCAGCTCGGAACTGGTCCAGTTGAGCCGATGCCGCCAACTGGTCTCGTCTGCGTCGCCGCCTATATACCTCGCCGACACCAGCAGCCGCATACCTGGCGGCGGGGAATGCGGAAACAGGTATGCGCCCGCCTCCCACCCGACCGCCTCATCGAGGCCGTCAATTACGACCAGCAGTGGCCGGTCCGACCGCGGCGAACGGCCAAGGTACGTGCTGATCTCTGCCTGCCACTGGTCGGCAGAGCGGTTGGTCGTCGCCAACGTCTCGCCGTGGCGCGCGGCCAGTCGGGAGGCGAGCGCCGGCAGCGCAACCGATGCCTGGGCAGTGTTAAACCGCGTACTGATCGGTATGAAGACCACATCAGCGATGCCAGCCGCCTGTACTTGCGCGGCCCATGTCACCAACAATGCAGACTTACCCCGCCCTGCCTCCGCCGTGACCAGAGCATACGGAGCAGCTCCCGGCTCGGTAAGCCACGACGTGAGCGCGGCAAGCTCGGCGTCCCGCCCCCCGAAGGGCACCTTCCGCCCGTCGGTCTGACCAAGATACTCAGCCAGAAAGTTCCCGACCCACTCCGCGAACGGCTCGCCGGGACCCGCCAGTTCCTCCACACCAGTCACCCTGGACAGGGTCGCCGCGGCCGTCACTTGTTCGCCCTCGCTGCCACGACCTACAAGCACGTCACCGGTGTCACGGTCGTCAATACGCACTCGCCACACGTCGGCCGCTCCAGGCACCGCCACCGCTGCGGCGATAGTGGTGTGATGGATGCTCACCGAGTTCGCCAAACCAATCGCCGTCCCCAAACCGGAGACATTTACACCGCCGTCTACCGACACCACCGCTGCGGGGATGGCGACAGCCGGGGCGGGGTGCTGCTCCGACGCGGCCCGCCCTACCTCCGCGCCGGCCCCGGAGGGTCCGGCGGCGACTCGCCAATGTTCACATGCCCGCCGCTGACCGCCCCGAATGTCGCTCCCGGCCCGTACCCATGCACACCGCCCTCGATGCTCACTCCTCTATTACCCACAGGCTGCCCGTCCGGCTGTACCGCATCCACCGCGACGGGCCCGGCGGCCGCAGAACGGTTCTGCGAGCGCAACTGCAACACAAACGCCGCCACGGCCAAAAGCAAGCCCAGCACCGCCGCCACCCAACTCAAGCCCTCCACAACCGGCCGCACAGGATGCTTGTCATCCGACAACCACACGGGCACGCCGAACCGCAGCAGGGCCCACACCCCCACCGCGACGGCCGCCACTACCAACGCCGCCACTAAAGGACGCCACCACCGACCCACACAGCCCTCATTTCCTGTCACCCGACGCGCTGCCTCGACAACGACGCTATCGGGAACAGACTCGACCCCGTCACAGGACCACCGTGCACGCCACGCCGAGCCATCCGAACAAAGCCACAGCAACTCGTCACAACGGCCAAGCACCATCAGCCCACACGGCAGACATCTAGGCTACGCACGTACCCGGCCGTCGACATCGGTGCTGGCAACGGGAGAGCGCCACGGTCGCGGGCCGCGCCGTCGACTGGCGATATGCCGGTCAGGGAAGGCAGCCACCAGCGGACTCCGCAAAGTTGGGGCTCAACCGTGCACTCGCCGACTCCGCCTTCATCCAAGCACGCCGCGATTCCAAATCGCAGGCGCTGGTCCTCGCGAACCAGCGCTGCCCGACCGCAAGGTCGGCCGGTAGCGTCGCGCCCACGTCGAACACGGCCCCGGCGTTGAGGGCAGCGAGGAACTCGGTGCCGAATGAGGACACGGCGGACAGGGCGAGCAGCAGCACCGCGCGGACGCCACCGTGCCAGGAGACGTTCGTGATGTACCCGACGATGAGCGGCAGGACGGACCCGATCAGCAGGCGGGGTGCGGTCGTTCGCGGTGCCGGGCGCCACGCACGTGGTGATGCCGATCCGCGCCGACGTCGCGCCGCTGCTCCTGGAGTTCGCGCGCTGGTGGCATGTCACCGTCGAACAGCTCGTCGTCCCCGGCTGCTGGGGCTACGCCTACCGCGAGATCAGCGGCAGCAACTCCCTGTCCAACCATGCGTCCGGTACCGCGATCGACCTGAACGCGCCCCGGCACCCGCTCGGCGCGTTCGGCACCGTCCCGGGACACCTGCGGGGCGTGATCGAGTCCAAGGCGGCGGCCCTCGGCCTGCGGTGGGGCGGCTCGTACACTTGACGAACGGAACGCCAACCTGGACCCACCGGTGGAGCAGTGCACGGCGGGGCGAGTCACGAACCGGACACGCCGCCCCTGGAACGACATGGACAGCAGAGTGGCATGCCGAGGAGTTGACGGAGGACGACCGGCTCATCACCTCCGCCGAGCCGAGCGGGTCAAGTCATCCTGGGCCGACGTCGCCACCAAGGAGTGACGTGATTCACTCATGTGCCGCAACGCGATTCGGGCGTGTCGGTCGCGGCGCTAGCGTGGCCGCGCTTAGCTCCTCTCCGACGGCCTCTATCGGTTCGCTGTGATCAGCTTCGTGGATTGACCTGACACTCGTAGGAAGAGGAGCTGCCGGCGAGCCATGAAGGCAGTCGGTGAGTCTCGGTTACCCTCATCCGCACATGTGCCGCGCATGGTCTACCCGAAGTAGACCGTTCATGATTCACCTCAACAGCGCAAGGGAAAGTAGACCGCAACCATACGCACGCCCTCGCCCTATTCCGTTGAGAACGGCCTGTCGAGTCGCGCCTGGTGTTGCAATCTTCGCGGTCCCTTCGAAGATTGACGCGGTAATCACGAGCTCTCGGTTAGCTTTGACCTGCCGCCCCCTCAGTTTGAGCGTTCGAGCGAGTTCTGCGGGTCGTCCCCGCGCAGGCGGGGCTGTTCCCGTCGGCAAGGGCGTCGGTGTCGTTGGGAAGCGGTCGTCCCCGCGCAGGCGGGGCTGTTCCTCGGCTTGTCGGCTGCGTTGTACTCCGCCTTGAGTCGTCCCCGCGCAGGCGGGGCTGTTCCCGCCTCGAACTCCGGCGACAACGAGCGGATGTCGTCGTCCCCGCGCAGGCGGGGCTGTTCCGGTACTCGGCCCCACCAGCATGGCGAAGGTCAAGTCGTCCCCGCGCAGGCGGGGCTGTTCCCGGGTCGCGGAAGCACACGAGCTGCTCACCAGCGTCGTCCCCGCGCAGGCGGGGCTGTTCCCGGGTCGCGGAAGCACACGAGCTGCTCACCAGCGTCGTCCCCGCGCAGGCGGGGCTGTTCCGTGTCCCTTCCTCCGACTGGAGAAGCGTCATGGTCGTCCCCGCGCAGGCGGGGTTGTTCCGTAGCCGACCCGGTGTGAAGATCCCGCCGATGTGTCGTCCCCGCGCAGGCGGGGCTGTTCCGTCCCCGTCGTTGTTGCCGTAGGTCGCGGCCCAGTCGTCCCCGCGCAGGCGGGGCTGTTCCCACCAGCAAGACGATGACACCCACGCCGGCACCGTCGTCCCCGCGCAGGCGGGGCTGTTCCGTCCGGTCGACCGGCCCTGCAAGTCTGGTTGAAGTCGTCCCCGCGCAGGCGGGGCTGTTCCCTGGCCGAACTCCACGACCACGCCCAGGCCGCGGTCGTCCCCGCGCAGGCGGGGCTGTTCCCGTGGGTACACGGTCACGTCGACAGACCTCAGGTTGTCCCCGCGCAGGCGGGGCTGCTCCCCCGATGGCGCGCGCCTTCGGCGCGTTGCGCAGGTTGTCCCCGCGCAGGCGGGGCTGTTCCGGCGATGATGAGGCCGAAGCCCAGCGCCTCAGCGTTGTCCCCGCGCAGGCGGGGCTGTTCCCGTGACGTGCACGGCGTTGTCCGGCTCCATGGTGTTGTCCCCGCGCAGGCGGGGCTGCTCCGGGGATCCGCTCTAGTCGGATCCCCAAGTTGATGCCGTCCCTGCGCAGGCGGGGCTGTTCCTTCGATGGTGTGGCCGTCGGTTTCCTGCGCGGTGCCGTCCCCGCACAGGCGGGGCTGTTCCAAAACCATAGCCACCGGCATCGGCGGCGTCAGGTCGTCCCGCGCAGGCGGGGCTGTTCCCACGGAGTGTCAGGCTAGCCCCAATGCCGTGTAGTTAAGGCGTTGGCTTGGATGTCAAGGTGGCTGAAACGGGCAACGGAGTTCCTGCTAGAACAGCGTCGACCAAGATCGCTGAAGTACAGGAACTCCGTTGGATGCCCAGTCTGTCATTACCGGTGCGGTCACCGTCGCCGAGGGCCGGTTCCGCGCCAGGCCATCTCGGTGAGCTGACTCAACTCGTCCCGTTCGAGATGGTCGACCACGCGGTGGCCGAGACCCGCAAGGTCCAGTCCCGGATCAGAGATCTGCCCTCCCGTGTGGTGGTCTATCTCCTGCTGGCCGGTTGTCTGTTTCCCGAGCTGGGCTATCGGCAGGTGTGGAACCGGCTGGTGTCCGGGCTGCACGGCGTGGACACGGCCTCGCCGACCGCGGGCGCGTTGTGCCAGGCGCGCCGCCGAGTCGGCGTCGCGCCCCTGCGCTGGCTGTTCGACCTGCTGCGTGGCCCCGCCGCCGGCATCGCCACGACCGGGACCCGATGGCGCGGGCTGCTGGTCACCGCGCTCGACGGCACCACGATGACCGTCGCGGACAGCGCCGCGAACCTGACCGTGTTCACCAAGCCCGGCAGCAACAACGGCGGGTCCTCCCAGCCGCTGCTGCGGATGCTGGTGCTGGTCAGTTGCGGCACCCGAACCGTGCTGGACGCGGTGTTGGGCCCAGTCACCAGCGGCGAGACCACCTACGCCGCCCGCCTGTCGGGCCGCGTGCGAGAAGGCACGATCGTGCTGCCCGACCGCAACTTCGCCGCCGACGATCTCATCGCCGCCACAGGCGCGCACGTGCTGTTCAGGGTCAAGACCAGCCGGAAACTGCCGCCATTGCGCCGCTATGACGACGGGTCCTACCTGTCGATGCTGGGCACGGTCACGGTCCGCGTCATCACCGCCGAGATCGCCATCGTCACCAGCACCGGGCGGCGAACAGGTCTCTACCGCCTGGTCACCACGCTGCTCGACCACCACCGCCATCCCGCCTCAGAGCTGGTCACGCTCTACCACCAACGGTGGGAGATCGAGACCGCCTACCTGGAGATCAAGTCCAGTGTCCTGGGCGGACGGGTCCTGCGCGCCCGCACCCCAGACGGTGTCGAACAAGAGGTCTACGCCCTGCTGGTCACCTACCAGCTCCTGCGCACCGTGATGGCGGACGCCACCAGCACCCGCCCCGGCATCGACCCGGACCGAGCCGGGTTCAGCATCGCCCTGCACACCGCCCGAGACCAGATCATCCACGCCGCGGGCGTCATCGCCGACACCGTGATCGACCTCGTGGGCACCATCGGCAGACAGGTCCTGGCCAACCTCCTGCCCAGCCGACGCATCCGAACCAGCCCCCGCGTCGTCAAACGAGCCATCTCCAAATACAACGCACGAGGCACCGTGGACAGAGCCAGCTACAAAGCAACCATCAGCATCGACATCCTCGACCCGCCACACCCTTGACTGGCCAGCCAAGACCTAACTACACGGCATTGCAGCTAGGCCGCCAGGCAGGCACCGATACGTATCTGACCCGCACGCTCACGCCAAAGTGAATCTAAAACACCGTTCCGGTTGCTAGAATGCCTGGTCAAGAAGTGTGTCGTCCCCGCGCAGGCGGGGCTGTTCCGTCCATGACGGGCGGGATGCTTCCGCAGGAACAGTCGTCCCCGCGCAGGCGGGGCTGTTCCGCGATTCAGCCGCCGCTGACAGGGGTTGTGGTGGTCGTCCCCGCGCAGGCGGGGCTGTTCCCTACACAGTGGATAGCGCGAGATGTGGGTCGCCGTTGTCTCCGCGCAGGCGGGGCTGTTCCTTCTTGACTTGCACAGGCAAGGCGAGCCGGTCGGTTGTCCCCGCGCAGGCGGGGCTGTTCCGTCGACAAGCACAGCTCGACCTCGCCAGCCAATGTCGCCCCGGCGCAGGCGGGGCTGTTCCGGTGTGGCAGGACGACATCAATCAGACCGGGCTGGTCGTCCCGCGCAGGCGTGGCTGTTCCGATGAAGTCGTCCCACACGGTGGCCTTCTCCGGGTCGTCCCCGTGCAGGCGGGGCTGTTCCGGAACGTGTCGGTTCGGAGATGGCCCAGTGTCAGTCGTCCCCGCGCAGGCAGGGCTGTTCCGTCCGGCAGCCTGGTGATCCACACGTCACCACGGTCGTCCCCGCGCAGGCAGGGCTGTTCCGCCCGGCAGCCTGGTGATCCACACGTCACCACGGTCGTCCCCGCGCAGGCGGGGCTGTTCCGGCGTGGAACCGCGACCTGGTCCAGGTGCTCGAGTCGTCGCCGCTCAGGCGGGGCTGTTCCTCCCACGACGAGGTCCGTCATCTGCTGCACAGGGTCGTCCCTGCGCAGGCGGGGCTGTTTCCGACACCAGCGCACACCATGGGCGTCCGCAGACACCACACCGTCGATACCTGGCGAACATCCGCTCACGCTGCCAAACGGTTGATATCGAGGGCCGGTGCCACGACGGAGCTTCGTCCTGGCATCGACTGGTTGGCCACCTTGGCACGTGCCCTCCATGCCGCTTCGGCCAGTTCAGCATCTCCTCCGAGCTGCCTGACGTCTTGCGGGGTTAGCGCTCGAAATGACGCGCGAATTGGCGTTGAGGAGTAGCTCGGCGACGAGCTGCATGGCCGCGGCTCGAAGGTCGTGGGCAGTGAGAGTGACGTGGCTGCTGCGGCCAGGCCCCGCCTGCTTTCCTTGGGCGCCAACCAAGGTCAGCCACCTAACGCCATCGTGCTGGTTGGCAACATTGGCCGAGATCATCTTGACGTGGGGCACGTTGAGTCTCGTGGAGTCTTCAAGCGACAGTTTGTCATCACTCGTCGCGATAATGTGAGGAGTCTAGCCACCGCATCCCCAGTGCCCCGGTGCCCGCATCATCAACCGAAGCTGACTTGGCGGATATTCGTCGATAGGCGAAAGCTGAACCAAGGTCGCAGGTCAATCGTGCAAGACCCATTTTTGTCGGTGGCATGGTGCAGGCTGACACCCACGCAAACATCATGGAGGCTGCGGGAGGCATGGTGGTCCGTTACCGCGGAGAAGTTGCGCTGGTCGCCCGCGAGCTCGGGTTCAGTGAGGCCACGATCAACCAGTTGGGTGCCTTATGGGGGAAGTCCGCGTCGCGTGGTGGCGGCCGCTGGAGCTTGTTGATCTGTCACCTACTCGACACCGCGGCGGTGGCGGATGAGATGTGGGCTCATTTCATGGCGCCGAGCATCCGCGTGCTGTTAAACGATCTGGCTGGCGGCAACGGCCAGAGACTGTTTCGTTGGTTGTGCGCACTGCATGACTGTGGCAAAGCAGTTCCCGCGTTTCAGGCACTGGACAAGGCTGGCGCGGCGAGGGTCCAGCGGGCTGGACTGTCATGGAACGACGTTGACTTCGAGTCACTGCGCTGGCGGCACGATGTGGCTGGCGCGACCCTGCTGCGGAGTCTGCTGTCCCGTTCCGGCTCGGGATGGGACGCCTCGTCGATCGAGTGGCTGTGGCCGCTCGTGGCCGGACATCATGGCCGGTTCCCGTCGAAGAAGTTTTTCGGCTGCAAACAGGCTCGGGGTGAACACCAAGGGCGGTGCCTTGGCTGGGGTGCTGTGCAGGAGGCGCTGGTGCTGACGGTGACCCGGATTCTAGGATATCAGACTCTGGCTGAGAGCGCTCCGCGTAAGGCACCCAACAAGGCGGAACAGTTGATGCTGTCGGGCCTGATCGTGATGGCGGACTGGATCGCGAGTGCGTCGGAGTACTTTCCCGGTATTCGCAGACTGGACGACGTCAGTTGGGTAGGCGCACAAGCACGGGCACGCGAGGCGTGGAAGCATCTGCGGCTTCGAGGTGGTTGGGGTAGCCATACAGTGTCGACAGGAGACCTGGTTGCGGCGCGTTTCGGCAACCGGGCAAGACCGTTCCAGCGAATGGTCGTGGACGCGGCCACGCGGATGAGAACCCCAGGGCTGATGCTCATCGAGGCCCCGATGGGGGAAGGAAAGACCAAGGCCGCCCTGGTCACCGCCGAGATTATGGCGGCCAAGTTCGGAGCGGACGGCGTGTTCGTCGGGATGCCGACGCAAGCCACCAGTGATCCGATGTTCGGTCAGGTGTGTGCCTGGTTGGACGCGTTGAGCGCAGAGCTGGCAGCTCAGGTGGCTCTGTTGCATGGAAAAGCGCGGTTCAGCCCCGAGTTCCGGAAGGTTCGCGACGGGCTCGCGCAGCGACGGCCGGACGAACAGTTCGTGGATGTCGGTGAGGACGCGGACGGTCAACACTCGGCTCGCGCGGAGTGTGGCGACCGGTTCGGGCCTGCGGAGTGGTTTCTCGGTCGGCTCCGAGGCTTGTTGACAGGGTTCGCCGTGGGCACGATCGACCAGTTGTTGTTCGCCGCGACACGTACCAGGCACGTCATGCTGCGATTCGCAGGTCTGGCCGGGAAAGTGGTCATCCTCGACGAGGTGCACGCGGCGGACATCTACATGGAGCAGTTCCTGGAAGAGGCGGTGTGGTGGCTCGGCCGGATGCGCGCTCCTGTCATCCTGCTGACTGCCACACTGTCTCCCCGGCAGAAGCACACTCTGGTATCCGCATATCTGACCGGCGCGGGTGCTGACGATCCATCGTCCGGCGTTCCTGAACCACAGGGCTATCCGAGCGTGACCATTGCGTCCGTTGTGGACAACCGGCCCGAAGTCAAGGTCGACGACGCTCCTAGTTGGCGCCAGCCGATTCCTGTCCAGGTCGAAGTCCTCGCCAGCGCTGCTGCCGGAACAGCGGCGGTAGTGAACCGAGTACGTCACGAGGTCCAGGACGGTGGGACCGCGCTGGTTGTCCACAACACGGTCAACCGGGCTCAGGAGACGTTCCGTGAACTGAAGCAGCACTTCGGCGAGGACGTGCGGTTGCTGCACGGCAGACTCAATGCCGTGCACCGTGCCGAGCGGACAGCGGACTGCCTCCGCCTGCTCGGGGCGGAACAAGGTAGGCAGACACGGGCGACCGGCACACCACGCCCACGGCTGGTGGTCGTCGCGACCCAACTCGCTGAGTGCTCGTTCGACGTGGACGTCGATGTCCTCGTCACCGACCTCGCGCCGATCGATCTTCTGCTCCAGCGGATCGGGCGGCTGCATCGACACGAGAACATCGTGCGACCGAGTCGTCTCAGCGCTGCGAAGGTGATCGTCACCGGACTGGAACCTCAGACAAGTACCCCGCGTCTGCTGGAGCCAAGCGTCTCGATCTATGGACGCCACCGTCTGCTTCGCGCGGCGGCACTCGTGCTCAGTGCCACGGACACGGGATGGTCAGTCCCGGCGGATGTACCTCGGCTGGTCGCGCTCGGCTACGGAACAGCACACCTCGGTCCAGGTAGCTGGTCGGCTGACGAGGAGCTCGCGTTCATGGACTGGACGCAGCAGCAGGACGACCGGGCCGCTCGGGCACGTGAGTTCGTCCTGACCAGGCAGGGAAAGTACGGCACCCCGACCCTGGCCGGGCTGCACGAACACGATGTTCCCGGCCGCTCCAATGAGGAACGGTTTGAGGCGCTGGTGCGCGATGGAGAGCCGTCTGTGGAGGTCGTGATCGTGCGACGCCTGTCGGGTGGCTACTACGCATGGGACGGCGCGACACCTCTCGGCGTGAACGGTGAAGTGCTCACCGGTGCGTTGGACACGGTGTTGGGTGGAGTGACGCGCCTGCCGGCGAAACTCAGTGAACAGGCGGAAAGCACGCTGGCACCGCTAAGCGGTTGGCTCGATGACCCGTGGCTTAGGCGATCGCGCGCGCTGGTGCTCGACGAGCATGGACAGCGAAAGCTCGGGGGTTCGACCGTGCGCTACGACGACGCCGAGGGGTTGATCGTGACGTGAACGACGCGCACTGTCGCACGTGGTGTCCGTGTTCGCGGGCGCGACAAGGCTTGCGGCTGGGGTGGCAGAGCCTCGGTGGAGCGATGCCCGCACGAACAAGGTCGTCGTCACGAGTTGGCTCGTTACACCCGATCGTGTGAACAATCCTGTGTTTCTCCAGCGGAAGAGCTTCGGTGTTCCGCGATGCCGTAACACGAGTCACCGCGCGGCGACTCTAGCTACATCTCCAGCACTTAACCCGGTACACGGGTCAACACGTGAACTCTCCGGCACAGACCAAGGAGGAGCTCGACGGTGTCCAATATCGTCGACATGCCGTTCGCACCAGCGTCTACCAGCAACGGACGACGATCGCATTCGCTGACCTCGCTATTCGACAACGCAGGACAGATCAAGGACATTTCTGTCAGCTTTCCCACGCTCGCACCGGCACTGCTGCGACAACTCCTCGTGCCGATCGTGCTTGACGCCCTGGGACCACCTGGTTCCCCGGCGGAGTGGAAAGAGCGGTTCACCCTCGGCGTGTTCGGGCGGGACGACATCAAGAAGATCCACGCGTACCTGAACGAGTACCACGACAGGTTCGACCTCTTCGACGAGGTACGTCCGTTCGCGCAAACAGCAGGACTGCAGTCCCAGACCGGAACTACGAAGTCGATCTCACTGCTGCTCCCCCACCAGGCGTCAGGCAACAACGTCCCCTTGTTCTCCAACCGCACCGAGGGCGACAAAATCACCCTGACACCGGCCGAGGCCGCCCTCTGGCTGCTACACACCCATTGCTGGGATACCGCGGCGATCAAGACCGGTGCTGTGGGAGACCCGTTGGCCACAGCTGGAAAGACCATGGGTAACCCGGTGGGTCCACTCGGTCGGCTCGGAGTGGTCATCCCCGCTGGTCGCAATCTCTTCGAAACGATCATGCTCAACCTGCCGGTCCTCGAGGACGGCGACGAGGGCCTGGGCACACCACAGTGGCGGCATCCGGAACCGTCGACCGCGCGGTGGCGGTCTCGGCAGGCGGCTGGGCTGCTGGACCTGTTGACCTGGCAGTCGCGACGGATCCGCCTTTTCCCAGAGCGGATCGACGGCACGCTCGTGGTCAGCCAGGTGATGATCGCCGCTGGCGACCGCCTCGCCGATATCCCCGACTACGAGCCCCACACCACCTGGCGCATCGAACCGGCGACGAAGTCCTCGCCCGCCACCCGGAAACCAAAGCGGCACACGGCAGGCAAGGCAGCGTGGCGCGGCTTGGACTCGCTGCTCGCGTTGCGCGGCATCGACAGGGCGCCGGGGCCAAGCGCTGAGACGAGTTCCCTGCTCACCCAGATCGGCGAGCTCCGCGTCGACGGCGCCCTGCCTGCCGACTTTCCGTTGCAGGCACATATCTACGGTCTCATCTACGGCCAGAAGATGGCTGTCTTCGAGGACTCGGTAAGCGACGCGCTTCCACTACCGGTATCAGCGTTGACCACCACAGATCCCACGCGTGACGCCATCCTGGAGGTCGCCGAACAGGCCGAAAACCTGGCCTGGGCGTTGAACAGGCTCGCTGACGACCTCCGCCGCGCGCAAGGCAGCGACCAGGCACCCCGAGACAAGGGGCAGCGGCCTGGGGACATTGCCATCCACGGGTTCGACCGGTGGGTCCGGCGGTTTCTCGCTGGGCTACAGCGCGCAGGCGCGGACGAGAACCAGATCGAAGCGGGACGGTTGGCCTGGGAAACGGCCGCACGCAGAGTTGTGCTCAGCATCGCCGAGTCCGTGCTTGAAGCGAGCCCTCAGATCGTCTTTCGTGGCCACGTAGATGTCGATCAGCGCACTGACAAGAAGACGATCTACCGCGAGTCCACCGCCGAGAAGGCATTCCGCGCCCGCGTCAGGAAGACCCTCGCGCGACTAGGCCGCGGTGACACGACCAAGGAGGGGTCCTGAAGATGCCACTGCGTTCCCGAGAGGACTGGTTCTGGCAACGCTTCGATCCCAAGGACAAACGCGCGTCAGGAGCGTTGCCGAACCTACGCAAGGCGATCAACCGCGAAGCGGGGACCGTCCCCGAACTGTGGCCCTACTACCGCGTCATCCTCTCCGATCGCGAGGCCAGTTCGGCCTTCCCGTCGCCGAAGCTGGTCGCCGAGCACAGCGCCCTGGGGCTGTTCGGTGTTCACCAGCAGTCGCAGGGCGATCGCAGGATGCATGTCGCCGACATGTCCATGAGCGTGGCGTTGCGGACACTGCGCGCCAGCGGCCGTTACAGCGCCGACGCACTGGACCGGCGAGTCAACGCCGCCGCGACAGCGACGAGCACCGGCGAACTGGTGCAGCACCTTCGAGGGCTCATCACTCAACTGCGCACCGAGCACCTGGCGTTCGACTACACCCAACTGGTCAACGACATCTACGACTGGGACTCCTCCGAGCGCCGCAAACGCGTCCGCCGCCGCTGGGGTGCCGACTACTTCGGCTGGGCCGACCCCGCCTCCAGCGACAGCCCAACCACTGACAACTCCACAACCGACGCCGCGGCGAAACCTGACACCGAGCAGTGAAGGACGCATTCGTGACCAGGAACCTCTACGTTGACATCCACATCCTGCAGACCGTCCCACCATCCAACTTGAACCGCGACGACGCCGGGTCTCCCAAGCAGGCCGTGTACGGCGGAGTCCGCCGATCCCGCGTGTCCTCCCAAGCCTGGAAGCGAGCCACCCGACGCGCCTTCGTCGACGCCCTTCCCGAGACCGACCTGGGCACCCGCACCAAACGGATCGGCAAGCTCCTGGCCGACCGGCTCGCCGCGCTATACAGCCTTGATGGAGACCAGTCCAAGAAACTCGCCATAGCCATGCTCGGGCCGCTGGGCATCACACCCTCGCAGAAAAAGGCTGACGAAACCTCATACCTGCTGTTCTTCGGTCACCGCCAACTCGACGCCATCGCCGAACTCGTCCGGGACCGGGTCGGCGAACTGGTCACACTGGAGCCCAAGGAACTGGCCACAGCGCTGAAGGACCTGCCGGTCACCGACGAACTCCGCCGGACCCACCCCATCGATGTGGCGTTATTCGGGCGCATGGTCGCGAACATGACCAATCTCAACGTCGACGCCGCCACACAGGTGGCGCACGCGCTCTCGACCCACGCCGTGGACCTCGAATTCGACTACTACACCGCGGTCGACGACGAGAAGCCCAAGGACGAGGACGCAGGCGCCGGAATGATCGGCACCGTCGAGTTCAACTCCGCCACCCTCTACCGCTACGCCACCATCAACATCCGCCAACTTCAGCAGAACCTCGCGGACGCCACCGCCACCGCTGAAGCGGTCGACCTGTTCCTGAGTGCCTTCAGCCGCTCCATGCCCACCGGGCACCAAAACACCTTCGCGCACCGCACCCTGCCGTCCGCTGTCGTCGTCATGCTGCGCACCGACCAGCCGATCAATCTCGTCTCCGCCTTCGAACGGCCCGTCCTGCCAGGCCACAGCGGCATCATCGAACGGTCACTGACCAGGCTGGCCGAGGAAGCCGCCACCGTCACCGAACTGTGGCAGAACCCAGCCGATCTGACCGTCGCCGCCTACCTGCCCATCGAAACCGGCCAGGACAAGATCAGCGAGGCACTCGGCGCGTCGACCACGTTCCCGGCACTACTTACCACCGTCCGTGGCACGGTCGACAGCTGGCTGGCCGCAGAGGCCGCCCAGTGACCGAAGACACTGCCGTCCTGGCATTGCGACTCGCCGGGCCTCTGCAGTCCTGGGGCTTCGGCAGCGTGTTCAACCGGCGAGATACCCGGCCGGAGCCAACGAAATCCGGCGTCCTCGGCCTCCTGGCCGCCGCCCAGGGACGCCCCCGCGAAGCCGACATCACCGACCTACTGGGACTCCGGCTGGCGATTCGCGTGGACCAACCCGGCACACTACTGCGGGACTACCACACAGTCAGCGACTACCGCGGCAACGCCTTGCTGTCCGCGTCAGTCAACGCGAAAGGCATCCAGAAACCCGCCAGCGGCAAGTACACCCACGTCACCCAACGGTTCTATCTGCAGGACGCCATCTTCGTCGCAGCCATCCACGGCCCGGCGCCCCTGATCACCGACCTGCACGACGCGGTACGCGCCCCCGCATTTCCCCTCGCGCTCGGCCGACGTTCCTGCGTCCCTACCGGAAAAATGACCATCGGCATCCACCCCGGCACCCTCGACGACAGTCTGAACACCCTGCCGTGGCAGGTCACCGAGTACGGCAAAGAACTGTACTGCCGCCGATTCCGCAACCGGCCCCGAACCATCGACCTGCCCATCAGCGTCGAAGACGACTCCGCGACCGACCTCATCGCCGACGTGCCCACCTCGCTCGACCCACTCGCCAAGGGCTTCACAACCCGCGCGATCAGACACGGCTGGGTCACCGTCCCCACCGGAATCAGCGACCCCGACGACGGCCCCGATCCACACGATCCCTTCGCACTCCTCGGGTGGTAGCCATGCCCTTCCTCTCGAAAATCCGCATCAACCCACTCCGCCAGAAAGGCGGACTACTGGTCCGCAACCCACACGTCGCGCACGGCATGATCTCCGGCGGCATCGCAGGCAACCCAACCCGAGAACGAACCCTGTGGCGCCTCGACACAGCCGACCCACGACGACCATCACTGCTCGTGCTCACCGAGACCAAACCCGACTGGAGCCACATCGTCGACCAAGCCGGCTGGCCCCACGCAGAAGGCGAACACTTCACCATCCGCGACTACAGCCCCCTCTTCACCCACCTCACCCTCGGCCACGAATTCGCATTCCGCGTCACCGCACACCCCGTCGAGAACACCATCAACCCCAACAAACCCACTCCAGCACAACAAAAACGACGCGACAACGGCAACACACGAGGCTTCCGACTCACCCATCGCACCGCAGCACACCAACTCGACTGGTTCGTCCGCCGCACAGCGAACTGGGGCTTCACCATCCCATCAGCACGACGCGACCACGCCGCCCCCGGCCTGGACGACACCGGAACCCCCGCACACGACGTGCGCATCGTCGCCCGCAACCCACAACGATTCCACAAAGGACCAACCAGGATATTGGTTTCCCTGACCGCCGTCACCTTCGAAGGGCGACTCGCCATCACCGACCCCACCACCTTCAAGCAGAGACTCCTCGACGGAATCGGACCATCAAAAGCCTACGGCTGCGGCCTCCTCACCCTCGCACCACTCAGCAGATAGTTCGCCCGCACATCAGTTGCCGCGCACGCGGGGCTAATCCTCCTATGCGGTGTGGGGTGTGTCGGCCGATCGGTCGTCCCCGCGCAGGCTGGGTTGTTATCAAGCCACCGACTTGCAGGAGTCCATGCGGATGGTCGTCCTCGCAGGCGAGGCTGTTCCCCGCTTGCCGTGCCGGTCGTTCCCGCGATGGTAGTCGTCGGCGCGGAGGCAGGCTGTTCCTTCGCCTCTGACGTGCTGGTCTTCTTCGTCGTCCCCGCGTATGCGGGGTTGTTCCGGACGTCGGCGAAGAGATCGCCGTCAACATGAAGGCATCCCCGCGCAGGCGGGGGTGTTCCCTCGCGGTCGAAGGTCTGGCCAGCGTCCTGCGCGTCGTCCCCGCGCAGGCGGGGCTGTTCCGTCGAACACTGGCTTGATCGTCTTGTTCCATACGTCGTCCCCGCGCAGGCGGTGTTCTATCCCCCGTAACGGCGAAGGAACGCCGCTACTTTCGTCCCTCCGCAGGCGGGGCTGTTCCTGCCACAACTAGCGCAGTCAGAGGACGCCGCCGAGCCTGTTGCTGTAGCGGAAGTTGATGTTGCTGTTCTGGGTGCCAATGGCGGCGTCGGTGCTGAAGTTCATGCCACCGCTGTTAGCGTTGTTGTCAAAGCTGATGCCACCGCTGAGGCCGAGGGCGGCGGTGGCGGTGCCGGTGAGGGACAGCACCGCGGTCGTGGCCAGGACGCCCAGGGCGGCGGTGATGCGTTTGCCGATGGTCATGACGTTGTAGGTGCCGAGAACTACGTCCGTGCAGGTCAGCAGGCATCGGAGTGTGACCGGTCGGGGTCGGGCATGATCGCGGCTTATGTTGGTCCGGTTCGCCTATCTTGCCGTCTCCCATGCCTTTGCTGCACTGCGGCTATTACGCATGACCGACGGTGAGAAGGACGTCGAGATCCTTGCGTTACGCCACCAACTCACGATCCTGCAACGACACCTCGGCAACCAGCGTCCACGACTGCAGCCTGAGGACAGAGCGTTTCTCGCGGCACTGTTGGTGCCTCTGGCTCGCGCGACACTGCGCAGGTTCCAGCTGCTGGTCAGCCCGGACACGATCCTGCGATGGCACCGCGACCTGGTAAAACGCCGCCACGCCCGCGCGAGCACGCACCACAGGCCCGGGCGTCCGCGCACGGTCGCCTCGATCCGCCGCCTCGTCCTGCGCCTGGCAGCCGAAAATCCCTCGTGGGGCTATCGACGCATCCACGGCAAACTGGCCCTACTCGGCGTCTCGAGCGCTGCCTCCACCGTGTGGGAGATCCTCAAGACCGCCGACATCGACCCAGCCCCGCACCCGGGCGACCATCACATGGGCCGACTTCCTCCGCTCCCAAGCCAAGGCGATCCTAGCGATGGACTTCATCGAGACCGTCACCCTGACCGGCGCGCGCCAGTACATCCTCGCCGCCACCCACCACACCGACCGGCGCGTACGCATACTCGGCACTACCGCGCATCCCACACACCCGGGTGACACAGCCCATCCACAACCTGCTGATGGATCTCGAGGACGCCGCAACCTGACGCAAGTCAGGTTCCTCATCCGCGACCGCGACGCCAAATACCCCACACTGATCAACGAGGTCCTCAGCGAAGCCGGGGTGACCACGGTGCTGACAGGTGTCCGGATGCCCCGCATGAACGCGATCATGGAACGCTGGGTCAAGACGCTGCGCGCCGAACTGCTGGACCGCACGCTGATCTGGAACGAAACCCACCTCCGGCACGCACTACGCGAGTACGAACGGCACTACAACCAGCACCGAACCCACCGATCGCTCGCCGCCGCATCACCCCTGCGAGCCCTACTCAAGCACTTGAACCCGACCAGATCGAACACCTCACCGTCCGCCGGCACAACCGTCTCGGCGGAATCATCCATGAGTACCAACACGCTGCTTAACCTGGATGGACGTGGTTTTCGGCACGCGCACCATCACCAACCCAAGCGCACTCAAGCACCTCGACATCCGACGACAAGATCGACTCGGTGGCATCCTCCACGAATACCACCACGTCGCTTGACCAGCACGGATGAAGTTTTCGGCACCTACACGCACAGCTCCAGGGCGCACCTGACAAGGCTTCAAAATCTACACGTAAAGAACCCCCGCTACGTCTCAGAAATCTCCAGACCCACTTCCAGTGCCAGCGCAAGTACGTGCCGGTTACGAGCGAGAGAGGGATATTCCGCTACCACCCTTTGCAGCTCCTCATGAATGAAACTAACACCGGCAGTCACGAATTCACCGACCGAGCAATGCAGCTCGCATTCCAAGTAGGTCGGAACTACACGGAGACCATCTCGAACCAGTTCAAAGCTGATGGATTCGTCATTTTCGGTAAAATCTAGCTTACCGAGCGCGTTCCCCCCCTGAGCGAAGTCCATCACGCCCTGAAGAGAGTACATCGCGTCGAACAATGGTACCCACCCCCACGGAGGTCCGACCTCGACGCTTCGATGAGAGATCGAGAGACGCCCGAGGAAATAGTACCATCTAAAATCGGCCCTGGACACTGTAGCTAGATCGCCCACCTGGGCATGCTCTCGCCCGTGATCAGCATAGTCTTGACTCGGCGAAAAAGAGATCTTCACAGGACCTCACCTTACAACGGGGAAAGCATTCCGCACAAAATCTTCATCGGGGTCATAGTATACTCGCATCGTGTAAAGTGGCGTCCTTCTCGCGTCTCGCTTGTACCCAATCGGCTCCTCATATGTGAACTCTTTCACCACACCCTCGCGATTCCCAGTGTCCTTTACTACCAGCCCGCGATCGAGCACGTCATAGACGATAGCTTTACGTGACTCCATCGATGTCTCAGGCAACCATTCAGTCTTGGACTTGTCAGTTGTGAACATCCCCTCGGGCGTGTGGTTGTTCACAATGTGATTATCATCGATTTTCGTACACCGATTGCTGTTATGAACGAGCACCGGCGTGTCTCTCGCTAGCACATAATACGTGTGCAGATCGGCAACGGTGAGGTTGTGGACGCGTTGTTGAACTGTCCAAGATCGGATCGCGGTGACCTGGACCTGGGTTTCCGAGGAGGTCCGCAGACGGCTGCCGATGTGAAGTTCGGCGGCGGCGACCCATTTGTTCAGGTCGGACGCCCAGAAGGGGTGATTGTCTGTGGCGGTCAGTGTTCCAATTTGATCGCCTGCCGCGCCGTCTGTGTCGATGGTGATCTTGATCAGATTCTTGCCGCCGTCGCTCGACAGAGGAGCCAACACCGCTTCCGGCGCGGTTTCGCCTGTTTCAGGATCAGTGGCGAGCACCATGTCGCCAGCTTTGAGTTCTTCGATCGACCTATAGGTGCCATCCGCCATCAGAACTTGTGTTCCAGGCAGGAAACTACAGCCACCAGACCCGCCGCGAGTTCTAGTCGAGCCATTACTCTTAACACGACCCATTCCTCCAGGGCCATTAGCAAGCCCCCAGGCCATGAGACCCGCAAAGGCTTGTGTGCCTGATACCTCGTCAGGCGCATCGGGATTCGCCTGACGATAGACAATGTTGAGCAAATAATCGCGAGAGCATACGTCGAATGCCGACTCACCTTCCCCGCAAGCCGCCACGAGCATGTCGATCGTCCTCAATCGCCATGTCGGATCGTCTGGCGATATATCCCCCCCATCCTTGTTTCGATAGAAGTTCCTATTCTTCTTTGCTTTTTTCAAGGCCGGGATCAGCTTATTCAATGTTGGTGCACGCGGACCTAGCTTCACACCGTTGACATATGTGTTGCCCGTGTGTGGATCGTAGACGCTGGAAATACCGTCCCCGTGATCATTGACCACGGGAGCCAGCGGCTCGCCGGTACGACAGTTGAGTCGGTCCTCCTCGCAACCTGCGGGTTTAAGTCCGGTTGGGTCGCTCAAGCTGATGGGGTTGCTGTTGGCGTAGGCGTAGCCCTGCATCTGCTGCGGATCGGTCAGGTCCAGCAGTGGATCGGCGGAGATGAATCGGCCGGTGACCGGGTCGTATTTGCGTGCGCCGATGTCGGTGAGGCCGGTGGCGGTACTGGTGGGTTTGCCGAGGAAGCCGCGCTGGTCGGGCCAGGGTCCGCCTTGGGTGTCGCCGAGGTTGTTGCCGTAGGCATCTTGGTCACGTCGGGTCACAGCGAACCCTACGGAGTTCACGGTGACCTGGCCGGTGCCGTGCGGGTCGGACAGCAGGTATTGGGGGTTGCCGGTGGAGCCGACGCGCAACGCGATCGTGGTGCCGCCGTGGGTGTAGTAGCGGGTGCCGGTGACAACGCCGGTCTTGTTGTCCCGCACGAGTTCCTGCCCGGGGAGATAGAGGGTGGTCTTGTCGAGGTCCCGGCGGATGAGCTGCCCACCGTCCGCGTCATAGGTGTATGACGTTTCCCCCGCAGGCGTGGTGACGGTCGCGAGCCGGTTTTCCTGGTCCCAGGTCAGGGCCTGGTTACCGGACGGCAAGCCTCGTGTCAGAGTGTTGCCCGATGGGTCGTAGGTGTAACCGGTCGACCCGGCAAGCGGGCCGGTGGTGGCGGTGCTGGTGAGGGTATGCGGTTGCTTGGCGCCAACTGCCGGGTAGGTGTAGATGGTGACGCTGTCACCGCCAGGGGCACCAGGCACGGCGTGGGTGGTCTGTTGTTTGCGTAGACCGTTGGGTTCGAAGGTCCAGGACATCCAATAGGGTTTGGGGCCGCCGACCGTGGCAGGGCTGGGTGTGTTCTTGCAGTCGTCGGTGGCAGTCCAGGCTTGTGACAGCCGGTTGAGTGGGTCGTATTGGTAGCACTGGGTTCGTGTCGGTGACCCGACGGGGCCGCGGATCTCTGTGGTTTTGGTCGGGTTACCGGCCGGGTCGTAGGCGTATTTCAGGTCGCTGACCTGGCGGTCGGCTGTCCGGACGGACAGGTTCTGCCCGGTCAGGCGCCGGGTTTGCGGGTCGTAGGCGTAAGTCAGCCAACCCGAGCTGTCCAAGGAGGACAGTGTGAACTGGCTTGTTTCCCCGTAGGGGGTGTAAGTGGTGTTGGAGACGTAGTCGAAGTCTCCACGCAAGGTCGTGGGCTGACCGAACTTGTTGTACTCAGTGTTGAGGATCTCGTCGGGCAGTCCACCCTTGTAGGCGGGTTGGACACTGAGCGGGAGCCCGGTCGAGGTGAATGAGTAGCTGGTCTCGTACATTCCGGCGAGACCGGTCTCCCCGGCGGGGATGATGGTCCGGTGCTCGCGGGGCAGTCCCATGTAGTCGTAGCTGGTGACCCGTGAGACGTAGTCGCCTTTGTCGGTGTGGCGGACTGAGGATGAGAGTTTCCCGGCTTGCAGGGTGTCCCAGGTCCACTCGGTCAGTTTCGGACCGCTGATCGGTCCGTCATGGACAGCTGTTTTCCGGCCCAACGCGTCGTATTCGTAGGACAGGGTCTTGCCGCGGGCGTCGGTGGTGGACGTGACCTGGTTGAGCAGGTTGTACGTGGTTGTGCTGCTTCCGGTGTCCGGATCAGTCTGGGAGGTCTTGCGACCGAGGAAGTCGTATCGATAGGTCCAGGTCGTGCCCGCGACGTCGGTGACGGAGTCCTGCTGCCCGGTCGGGGTGTAGTGGTACTTGGTGACCTGCGGTGCGCCACCGGTCACCTGCCCGGTGCCGCTCACGGCCGGTGGGGTGGTGTATTGGTGCAGTTCGACCGTCTTGCCGCGGACGTCGGTCACCGTGGTGGACGCGACACCACCTTGGGGCGACAGGACCGTGGTGCGGTCACCGCCGTAGACCGTTCGGGTTTCCCAGGTGGCGTTGAGTCCCTTGTAGGCGGTGGATCGCTCGGCGCGGCCGGAGCCGTCATAGGTGACGATGGTGCGGTCGTCCACCGCGCTGTCAGCGACCTGGACGAGTGTGGTGCTCGCAGCACCGTTGGTGTAGTAGCGATTGTTGCTGACCCGGGCCCAGCCGTGTGAATCGTAGAAGGTGTCTTTGACCGCCCGACCGCCAGCCTCGACGTCGGTCTGGGTCTGGCGCAGCTGCCCGAGACCGTCATACAGATTGACGGCGGTGACGTAGTTGGTGCCTTTTCCGTAATCAACAAGGGTCTTGGTGGTGACCGCCAGTGGCCCGTTCAGCCGCACGAGATAGTCGAAGGTGGCAGAGGCCGGGTCGACGTCCTTGGTCTGCCCGGGTTTCCACACTGCGATCAGCCGTCCGAGTGGGTCATAGATGGCATCGGTGCGCTGCTCAGCGACATTGATCTCGGCAACCGTGTTGCCCCGCGACGGCTCGCGCACGGTTGTCGAGGTTTGCTGTTTCGGGTTGGTGAGCACGACCTGCGAGAGGATGCCGCCGTCCTCCGGCGTGTACGTGGTCGTGCTGATGTTCCCGGCCGCGTCGGTAGCCGACTTCGGCCGCCCGGCCTTGTCGACCGTGGCTTGCGCCATGACAGCGAAGGTCAACGTGCCGTTGTGGTTGTCGGTCGCTGTCTCGGTCTTCGACGCGCTGCCGAGAGTGACCTCGCCGAGGACGTTGGACGTGTCGTAGTAGGTACGGACGTCCGACAGGATGAGCCGCGGTGTCGGATCGCCCTGAGGGCATGCCTCTTGCGAGGTGATGACCTCTTTCGGTTTACCACGGACCCACGTCACGGTGTTGTCGGCGTATCGCGTCGTGGTGCACAGATCGGGCACGCCATCACCGGAACTGGTGGACGCCACCAACCGGCCAACCGTGTCATACCGGTTGGTGGTGCTGGTGGACTTGGTTCCGCCTGCGGCCAGGTGCGTGAACGACTGGGTCTTGCCGGTCGCGGTGATGGTCGCGTGCAGCGGGGACATCCCGCTACGTGCCCGGGTCGCGGTGGTCGCGACGGTGGTGGGCTCGGTGAGCGTGGTGGACAATCTGGGGCCGCCATCGCCGTTGAACGTCTCGACTTCGCGGGCTTGGTCGGCGTAGAGGTCATTGTCGGGCAGCTCGGTGCCGAACGAGTCGCGGACCTTAGCCGGGCGTTTCCCGTTGTTGGGCATGGTGTCGCCGTCCATGCCCCGGAAATACGTCGTCTTGGTCAGGGTCCGCTTGTCCGCGACACCCCCGGTGTTGTTCTGAGTGTTTCCCGCGCGGACCTCGACCTGGCCGTAGCCGCGGAACTGCCCGTAGGTGCGATTGGTGGGTTTGACGATTTCGTTGTCGTCGTAGTGCCACGCGGGTTTGCCGAGATAACTGTAGCTGGTGACCTGAGTCGGGGAGATGCCGTTGCGGTCCTGGACTTGGACCTCGGTCACCACGTACTTGTGGAAGTAGTCCAAGATCACGTCAGGGAAGTACGGCGGGTTCCACTGGACCGGATAGCACATCTTGTCGTTCGTGGACGGCTCTGCCGGCACTGTGTCCTTGGTGCACTCCGCCTTGCTGTACGCGACGTTGATGAATGACCCGGTTTCGGTGGCGATGTTGGTCAGCCGCCAGTGCGCCATCGCAGGCAGGTTCTTGTGTCCCAGCACGCGGTTGTCGAACAGCTGACTGGTGAACGACACCGGCGGCAGCGTGATCGACTTGCCATCCGGAGATGTGCCGTCTGGCCCGAATCCGGTGCGGACGATGGAATCCAGCCGCAGCTCCCGGTCACCCGACCCGACCCCCGGCAGAGTCTGGTTCAACGCATAGGCGTCGACTTTGACCGGACGGGTCCCGGTGTTGTACCAGGTGGTGATCGTGGTCAGCTTGCGCGTGGTCCAGAACGTCGGGGCGTGGTTGTTACACGTCTCTCCCTGTTTGCACTGCTGATCAACCGGCACATCCGGCCAGGACAGAGCGTTCTTGGTGGTCATCTGAGCCGAATCGGCACAGTTGACCTTCGGGTCGACCGCGGGGTCGCAACGTTCCGCTGTGTCGAAGGTGATCTGCCGGGGCGCGGTCTGGCCCGTGATGCCGTTTCCGGTGTCGCGCAGGCCGTAGTCGATGCGCTTGAGGTTGCCGCCACGGACATAAGGGACGCCGGTGGTGGCTTTGTTGGCGCCGTAATGATTGGTCTCAGTGGTGTAGTAATAGGCCGTGGCGTTGCCGTACGTGTCCACGGAGTAGTCAAGATTCCAGCGCCACGCCTGTGTACACGAGGCCTTGCCGAAGTCGCTGTCGTAGCACGGATCTCCCTGACGCGGCCCGTACACCGGCATGGTCCATGTCGAGGCGGCTTCCTGACTGCGGCCGAAGAAGTGC
>NZ_MTQO01000015.1 GCF_001984155.1 Actinosynnema sp. ALI-1.44 | reverse complement strand
GCGGTTTCCAGCCAGGGGTTCGGTTTCCGGCGCTGGGTGCACTGTGTTGGTTACGTACCAGCCCGTTGTGTGTTGATTCAGAGTCCCTGACAGAAGATTTTGACGTGTCGGTAGCAGATAACGCATGGGCCAGACCGAGAAACGCCTCGCGGGTGTCGGCTCGGCGATCACGTGGTGCTGGAGCCTGGCCGGGCGCGATCGACTGGACTCGGCTCATGATCAACGACCATGAGCCTTCAGGCACCACAACTGATCAACTTGTCAGGAACTCTTAGGGAGATCCGAACGACAACATAGGCCACAAAGCACACCAGGAAGCCGAAGACGACCACGTCTTCGGCTTCCTCCCATGGTGGAGAGTCGATGTCGAAGAGCGCGTCAGCGAGGTTTCCGATCAGTGCGAAACCCAGCAGCACCAGACCAACTACGCCCACCTTGCTCTTCGTTACTCGCTCCGCACCCCCAACGTTCAAGTAAGTCAACAACATCAGGATGAACGCCACAGCGCTGATCTGGTACACGGCAAGCAACCAATCCGGTCGCCAGCCGACGAGCCGGAGCAGGAACCCAGTCGACACAAGCACGAACAGGGCCAGGACGACTCGCTCCAGGCCAGCCAACCACCGGTTGTCCCACATGTGTTCGGATACCCGGTGATGACCAGAGATCGCGCGGTCAGGAGACTGCGATGTAGCCGAGAACGAATCCGAGAATCGTGCCGACCACGCCTGCCGCTATCGCCCACTTCCCGAGTGCTTTGTCGCCCATGGCGGTGGCGACGATTCCCAGGATGATGGCGCCGGGCCCGAAGATGATCGGGAAGAAGAGGATCGCGATGGCCGCGAGGACGAACGCGACGATCGCGCACACTCTCGCGCTGGTGACGGTGGGGCGTGATCCGGTTGCGTCGGTCATTGATCCTCCCAGTTGGTTCGCTTCCCGAAGTGGATACCCGCCAGGTGAGACGGTGAATCACCCTCCTGCCACCTGATCGGTGCACGTACTCCTCAGCCGCGGTTTTCGGTGCCGGTGTTGCTTGCTGTCGTTGTCCCTGTGGACGACGTAGGTGGTGTGGCACTGGACGAAGAGCTGCGCGGCGGTGTTGTGGTGCTTGGGGTGGGCCGCCCGGTTCCCGAAGGGGCCGGGGTGGTCGTGGTGGGGCGTGGGTTGGTCGTGGACGGTGACGGTGATGGTGATGACGACGGGGGAGTGGTGGAACTGGCTGGGGGTTTCGTGTGGTTTCGCAGTACACCGAGGATGTCGGCCTTGACTGCTTCCAGAGTCGCCTGGATCTGTTGGATCGTCATGTGCTGGATGTCCTGTGCCAGCCGGGGCAGGCGGGCCCAGATCTCCGCCAGTTCCGCTTTCGCCCGCGCGTCAAGGTCTTCTGGCAGTGTGACCACGAGCTGTGAGGCCAGGGCGACCGTCATGCACTGCTTGCAGGAGTAGTTGACAGCGACGGCGACGTTCTGCGGCACGACCACGTCGGCCTGGCCGACCGCCAGCACGACTTGGAAAGCGACCGCCACCGTGGTGCAGTTCTGGCAACTGGCCAGCGCGTAGGCCTCGTTGCGGCTGTCGACTGTGCCGTCGGTGACCCACACCAAGGCGAAGGACACGTCATACTGGATCGAACCGTCCTTGGTGTTCACGACGAGCGCCTGGTTGTCGTCTCGTCCGGGCGGCTCGGGTAGGTCGAACGGCAGGACCAGCGTCGGAGCGGCGGACGCCTTGTTCTTGGGTACCAGCACCATGGCCAGGGCCGGTCGCTGCTTGGTCGGCAGTTTCCTGGTGCTCGGCCACGCGGCGCGGGTTTCCTTCGGGTGCGTGGTCGCGGTTACTTGTGCTGCGGTGATCGCGGGCTGGTTGCCTGCTTGGGGCAGGGCGTCGAGCACGGTTCCGCGTTCGCCCGGGTCGATGGGCCGATACCGTTCGGGTTGTGGCCACCACGCCCAAAGCAGAACGACGGCGACAGCGGCAGCGGCTACCGCGGCGACGGCGCGCCGGACAGGCTTGCCGGCCGTGGCACGCCACACCCGGGCCACCGCGCTCTTGGCCAGTCGAACCAGCAGCAGAACCATTCCCAGCACAGGCAGCACGATGGCCACAATGGACAAGGCGTGGACCAGTACCGCTGCCACCTCGCCCCGGTCGAGCCCGGTCGTCGCGGACCGCCACTGGTTCCCGATCGAGTGCCACGCGGTCCCGAGGATGCGCGGCAGCGCCATCACGACCAGCACCATGCTGGTCAACAGCAGCGGAACGACGACAACGACCCAGATCGTGACCACCGCACGGGCCCACGGTTTGAGCACAGTGGACTCCGGCGAACCCCAGCGGTGCGGCAGGAGCCCCAGCAGAGTCGGCTTGATGCGCTGGAACAGGTCGGGAACGCCGACAAGGTCGGCGAGCACGTGGTAACCGTCGAACCGGACCAACGGGGTCAGTTGCCTTACCATCTGCAGGATCTGGGTCGCGATCACCAGCAGCAGAGCGTCCCAGCCGGACAGCCACCAGATGCCGTACACGGCAACGGCGACGATCGCGTTGAAGTACAGGCCGCCGAGGTCGGTCCGCAGCCGCCCGCCCCGGCCGAGCCGGTAGCTGTCGGTGACGTCGGTGTAGAACGCGGGCCACATCAGGTACAGGCCGAAGCCCATCGCGCCGGGAGTCGCTCCGCCGTACCGGGCCGCAGCCGCGTGCCCGAACTCGTGGAACCCCGCGGAAACTACGGTGACCGCGAACACCAACAGCAGCAGCCCCGGTTGCTGGAACGCCTGGTGCGCCGCGCCGGCCAAGCCCTTGTCGAACAGGACCCAGAAGGAGATCACCGCGAACGCCAGCACGACCGCCGTCACCACCAGCGGGTGGAACAGCCTGGCGAACGGGGTGGTGATCCGCCTGGTCACCTCGGGTTTGCTGATGACACGGCGCAGGCGCAACCCCAGCAGCGGATTGCTCTTGGCAGAGCGCGGTTGCGTGCCGTCGGCCGACTGCAGCACGCCCAGCGGCTCCAGCTTGTGCTCGATCAGCTGGCGGATGTTCGCGGCGGTGACACCGCGGCTGATCGCGGTGCTGACCTTGCGTGCGATCTCCTCGTGGTCCGAGTGGCCGTCGACGGCCGCCAGAACCTGGTACAGCAACGGCGTCAGCTGGATCACCTGGCCATCGCCGCGCCGCACGAGGGCAGGTGGGCGCCGGTAGCCGGAACCGCGCAGTTCCCCGATCAGTTCCACGTTCTGGGCGCGCTGCGGAACAGCGACAGCGGGGCGAGACGCCGGTATGGCGCCCCGCCCGTGGCCCGATGTGACGCTCATCAGGCCCCTTTACTGGTCGATGCCGGATTTCTGGGTGGCGTTGGCCTCGGCGGTGGCGTCGATGTCCTGGGTGATGATCGCGTCCTGCTGCGCGACCGCGGTGGCCTCCGACCCGGTTGAACCGATGTTCGCGGCCACGGCGGCGTCGATCGGCGCGGCCACGTTGGCGTTCGCCGCGACAGCACCGTTGATCGGCGCGGTCAGGTCAAGGTCGGCGGCCAGGTTCACGTCGACGTTGAGCAGACCACCGTCAAGCGCTCCCGCCGCGTCCGTCGGCACCGGCTGAACCGGTTGCGGCGCCGGCTGCTGCGGTGCGGGCGACTGTCCCTGGTCGATGGCGCTGTTCTGGTCGGCGTTCGCGACCGCCTCGCCGGTGATTCCCTGATCGATGCGGACGCCCTGGTCGGCCAACGCCTGCGCGGTGGAGTCGGTGGAGAGCACGTTCGCCCCGACGGCCGCGTCGATCGGCGCCGCGACGTTGGCGTTCGCCGCCACCGCCAGATCGACCGGTGCTGCCAGGTCGAGTCCGAGGTCCAGATCGACGTTGAGATCGAGCAGTGAGTACACCTCCTTGTCCGGCAACGCGATCGCGCCCTCGGCGGCGAGCTCGTCCATCGACAGCGGCGGCAAGTTCGTTTCGCTCATCGGTCACTCCATCCGTAGGCCTCGATGGAACCGACTTTTCCCATGCCCGACCGGAGCGAAACGGACCGAGCGCCGCTTTGGTCTACACCATACGTAATGATTGGGCCATTCGGACCAATGTGTGCCATCCCGTGTCGTAGATCGCGGCGCCTCTTGCAGATCCTTGTCCTGACGCCCGAAGGCAAGCGGCGATGGCAGCTCAGCTCGGCGCATCCGCGTGGATGGTCAACACCGCCGCCAGTTCGCCCAGCGCCGCGGGCAGCGGCCAGTAGTACACCCAGGTGCCGCGTCGCTCGCAGTCCACGAGTCCACATCGGAATACCGCGGGCCGCTGCGCGCGGCCGGGTTGACCGACATCGACATCACCCGCACCGGCGAGGCTGTCCAGGACATGTACTCGGCCGTCATCCGTGCGACCAAACCAGTAGGCCGATAGCCGACCGCCGCGCAGGCACGTCAGTCGCAGTGCTCGAACGGGCTGGTGTACGCACTGCTGCCGACCGAGCCGCCCCACTTCACGCACACGCCCGGCGCGGCCTTGCGGACGGGACCGGCGTAGTAGTCGAAGCTGCCCTGATCGGTCGTCCTGGCGCCGCCCTGCGGCTCCAGGAACGCCGACACCGGCGACGGTGTGCCGAGGCTGGTGGACTTGAGCGTCACGACGCAGTTGTTGCTGTTGCCCGAGTTGTAGAGCAGGTGGACGCTGCCACCGGTGACGGTGGCCGAGTCGATGACGCTGTAGCCGCTGCCGCAGACTTCTTGGGCCGAATACGGGTTGCCACCGCAGTTGTTGGTGCTTTTGACGGCCTTCTTCTGGCCAAGGGAAACCGTCACCCCTTCGACCGTGGGGCTGGTGTCGATGGCGCCGCCCGAGGTGATCTGCTCGTAGTGCAGGTGCGGGGCGTAGTCGCCCCCGGTTCCGCCGACTGTGCCGATCGCGGTGCCCTGGCTCACGGACAGCGACGCGCCCGGGGCTCGCACCATGGTGGCGAGGTGCGCGTACCGGGTCTTGGTGCCGTCGCCATGGGTCACGATCACGTAGTTCCCGTACGCCAGGATGCCGACGTCACCGGTCGCCGCGAGAGTCGAATAGAACCGCGCGGTACCGCTCGCGGTGGCGCGCACCGTCTCGCCGCCGATCGCGTCGCTGCCGTAGCTCTGCCAGTCGATCGAACCCGACGGGCTGTGGCCGGGTGACCAGTTGTTGGCGTAGAAGGTCTTGCCGCAGTTGAACGGGCTCTTGTGCGTCGCCAGGATGCCGACGTCGGCTTTGGTCCGCGCCTGTGCAGCACCTGCGCCCACGCCAACCGTGACTACTGCGGCGGCAGTCGCCACCAGCCCCTTCTTGAACCAGGTCCTCGCCAGTGTCATCGCGTGCCTGCCTCTCGTGCTCGACCGTCGCTGGGAGTGCGCGGACATGCTGGCAAAGTGGGTTACAAGATGCCTACAAAGCATTCTGTGGGTCTTGTCGAGTTCGCCTTTAGATGCTCGCCGGTGCACTTTGGTAGGGGATCGATTCGCGGGTCGCGGTGATCTAACAAATGCCCCGTGTCCGTGGTCGGCCATGTTGACGGCGCTGAATGGCCTGCGTACGGTCGACAACATTCTGCGGGGAATAGTGAAACACTCGGGGGTATTATTTTATGCTCACATACGAGGCTTCAGTCCTGTCCCACTTACTCGATCGCGCCGCGGACATGAATGCGGCCGACGGAATCTCTTTTATCACCGAAGCGGAGTGCGACACCATCACCTACGCCGACCTGCGGACCGAGGCCAGGCAGGTCCTCGGTGGACTGTCCGAGATCGGTGTGCGCCCCGGCGACCGTGTGATGCTGCTGCTGGAGGACCCGCGCAACTTCGTCCGGTCCTTCTGGGGGTGCGTGCTCGGTGGCCTGGTGCCGTGCCCGATGACCCCGCCGCGTTCCGACGTCGACCAGTGGGCTGACCACCTCGGCCACGTCGCCCGGCTGCTGGGCAGTTCGCTGCTGATCACCACGAGGCACCTGCGCCGGACTCTGCCCGGCGTGCGGGAGGCACAGGTCTGCTGCGTCGAGGACCTGCTGGCCTTCCCGGCGGGGACAAGCGACTTCGAGCCCACGCGCGACGACCTGGCGCTGCTCATGCTGACCTCCGGCTCCACCGGCACTCCGAAGGCGGTGGCGCTGACCCACGGCAACCTGCTCGCGTCCATGTCGGCGAAGGGCGAGCGGCTGGCGGTGGCTTCGTCGGACGTGGGCATGAACTGGATCGCGTTCGACCACATCTCGGCGATCGAGTCCCACCTGCTGCCGCTGCGGGCGGGCGCGGCTCAGATCCAGGTGGAGCCGAAGCTCGTGCTGAGCGATCCGTCGCGGTTCCTCCAGGTGATCGACGCCAACCGGGTCACGATGACCTTCGCCCCGAACTTCCTCTTCGGACAGATCAACAGAACGCCGCTGGACCGCACACTGGATCTGTCCACGGTGCGCCACATCATCTCCGGCGGTGAGGCCACTGTTCGCGCGACCGCCACGGAGTTCCTCGACCGGCTCGCGCCGTTGGGACTTGCCCGCACGTCGATCGTCCCGGCGTTCGGCATGACCGAGACCAGCGCGGGCAGCGTCTTCTCCCTCGAGTTCCCCGACGTGGACGCGGGCAGCGAGTTCGCGTCCCTCGGCTCACCGGTCGACGGGCTGGAGATGCGGATCACCGACGACGACAAGCCGTTGTCCGACGGGGAGGTCGGCGAACTGCAGGTCCGCGGTCCCATGGTCTTCGGGGGCTACTTCAACGACAGCGCGGCCACCGCCGCCGCGTTCACCGCCGACGGGTGGTTCCGCACCGGTGACACGGGCCTGATCCGCGACGGCAGGCTGACCCTGACCGGGCGCAGCAAGGACAGCATCATCGTCAACGGCGTCAACTACTTCAGCCACGACCTGGAGACGGTGCTGGAGCGGCTCGACGACGTCGAAGGGTCCTACGTCGCGGCTTTTCCCACGCGGTCGCCCGGTGAGGACACCGAGCGGCTGGTCGTCGCGTTCTGCCCCAGTGGCGCTCCGGACGAGACGAGCCTGTACCGCCTCATCTGCGCTGTGCGCGACAGCGTGGTCCTGCACTGGGGTTTCCGGCCTGCCCTCATCCTGCCGCTGGCCAAGACCGATCTGCCCAAGACGAGCCTGGGCAAGATCCAGCGTTCCCGGATCCGCGCGCGACTGGAGGCAGGCGAGTTCGACCCGGTCATCGGCTCGGTCGCCGAGTTGAGCAGGCGCCAGCTCGGCGAGTACGTCGCACCGGTCGACGACGCGGAGCGGGTCCTCACCGAGATCTACGCCACCATGTTCGACATACCGGTCGAGTCCGTCGGGACGAACACCAACTTCTTCGACCTGGGTGCCACCTCACTGGATGTCCTGCGGCTCAAGCACCACGTCGAGAGCCGGTTCGACGTGTCCGACTTCCCGGTCGTGCAGTTGTTGAGGGCACCGACGATCCACGAGCAGGCGCGGTTGCTGCGAGGCGACACCGGCAGTCCCGGCGCCTACCACCCACTGGTGACACTCCAGCACAGTGGCGAGGGAACGCCGCTGTTCTGCGTGCACCCAGGGGTGGGTGAGGTGCTGGTGTTCGTCAACCTGGCCAAGTTCTTCGTCAAGGAGCGGCCGTTCCACGCGTTACGCGCACGCGGTTTCGGCGCGGACGAGCCGTACTTCAGCAGCTTCGACGAGATGGTCCAGAGTTACGTGTCCGCGATCCGCGCGGAGCAGCCGACCGGCCCCTATGCCGTCGCGGGCTACTCCTACGGCGGCGCGGTGGCGTTCGAGATCGCCAAGGCGCTCGAGGCGTTGGGGGAGCGCGTCGACTTCGTCGGCGTCTTCAACCTGCCGCCGCACATCAAGGACCGGATGGACGAGCTCGACTTCACCGAGGGCGCGGTCAACCTGGCGTTCTTCCTGTCGTTGATCACCCGCGAACAGGCGGCGCAGCTGCCGAGGCAACTGCGGAAGTCGTTGCCGGGCCGGATGTTGCAGCTGGAGTACATCCTGGGGCTGGCCCCGGCGGAACGGCTCGCCGAGCTCGATCTGGATCTGGCGAAGTTCGCCTCCTGGGTGGAGCTGGCGCAGTCGATGGTGGACCTCGGGCGCACCTACACCCCGAGCGGGACCGTGCGATCCCTCACCGTCTTCTACGCGATCCCGTTGCGTGGCACCAAAGAGGAGTGGCTGCGCACGCAGTTGCGGCAGTGGGACGACTTCTCGCGAGAGCCCAACAGGTACGTCGACGTGCCGGGGGAGCACTACACCCTGATGGGATCCGAGCACGTGCCCGCGTTCCAGGCGATCCTGCGCCGCGAGCTGGACCTGGCGTTGTCCGGACGTGACCGATGACGCTGACCGGCAAGAAGATCCTGATCACGGGTGCCACCGGCCAGGTCGCCCGGCCGGTGGCGGCGGCGCTCGCCCAGGACAACGAGGTCTGGTGCCTCGGTCGGTTCACCGACCCGGACGTCGAACGACAGCTCGTCGAGGGCAATGCGCGAACCTGGCGCTGGGACATGGCCACCGACGGCCTCGACGGGGTGCCCGACGACTTCACCCACGTCCTGCACGCCGCGATGCACCGGGGCGACGGCACCGACTTCGACGCCACCGTGGAGATCAACTCGGTCGCGGCCGGGCGTCTGATGACGCGGTGCCAGTCGGCGGAGGCGTTCCTGTACCTGTCGTCCGGCGCTGTCTACGAGCGGCAGGAACGGGACCACAAGCACCGTGAGACGGACGCGCTCGGCACCCGGCTGCCGTGGCTGCCGACCTACCCGGTCGGCAAGATGGCCACCGAGGGCGTGGTCCGGGCCTATGCCGCCACCCTCGGGCTGCCGACGACGATCGCCCGGCTGAACGTCGCCTACGGCCCGCACGGGCACGGTGGCATGCCGATGCTGCTCTTCCGGCGGATGCTCGCCGGTGCGGCGATCGACATCCCGGAGGAGGGCCACAACTGGTGCAACCCCATCCACACCGACGACATCGTTCGGCAGGTGCCGTTGCTGTGGCAGGCGGCGACAGTGCCCGCACGGGTGGTCAACTGGGCGGGCGACGACCAGGTGAGCATCCGGGAGTTGCTGACCCACCTCGCCGACCTCGCCGGGGTGCCCGCGCGGTTTCGCCCCAGCGCGGTCACCAGGGACACGCACGCCTTCGACAACACGCTGCGCGCCCGGCTCGTCGGACCGTGCGAGGTGGACTGGCGTGACGGCCTGCGCCGCACCCTGGCCTGCCATTTCCCGGACCTGGTGGCCGTGTCCGCGACGAGGGAGGACTGACTGTGGGCACCACGACCGAGATCATCAAGGCCTCCTACGCCGCCTTCGCCCGCGGCGACATCGACACGGCCCTCGCGTGTTTCGCACCCGACATCGAGTGGACACACCCGGACGGCATGGCGGACATGGGACTCGGCGGCACCAAGAAGGGACACGACGAGGTCCGCGCGTTCATGGCACGAGCCCGGACAGTGTTCAGCGAGATCCGTTCCGAGACAACGGAATTCCTGGAAGCGGGCGAACGGGTCGTGGTACTCGGCACCCATCACATGCGTGGCCGGGCGAGCGGCGTCGCGGGCGCTGTGCCGTTCGTGCACACCTGGTTGTTCGTCGACGGGGTGGCCACCCACTTCACGGATGTGCACGACACCGCCGAGGTCCGGCGCATCGTGCAGGGCAGTCAACCGGTGGCGGACTGGCGCGCCCACATCGTCCAGGTCGGCCTCGGGTTCTGGCCTGCCAGGGTGTTGCAGGCAGCGGCCGAACTCGGCGTGTTCACCGAACTGGCGGTGGCCCCGGGGAACACGGCGGACCTGAGTGCCCGGCTTGGCCTGCATCCACGCGGGGCGCGGGACTTCCTGGACACACTGGTCTCCTTGGGGCTGCTCGACCGCGTGGGCGGGCAGTACCGCAACACCGCCGCCGCGGCCACCTTCCTCGACCGTGCCCGGCCCGACATGTACTTGGGCGGGATCCTGGAGTTGGCGAGTGAGCTGTGGTACCCGAGTTGGGGCCGTCTCACGACAGCACTGCGTACCGGTGAGCCGCAGAACAACATCGGCACGGGCGACGGCGACCCGTTCGACGTGCTCTACGCCGATCCGGACCGGGCGCGCAGGTTCCAGCGAGCCATGTCGGCGGGGGCGGCGGGCAGTGCTGCCGCGCTGCCGGACCACCTGCCCTGGGCGCGGGTCGCGACCGTGACCGACGTCGGCTGCTCGGAAGGAGCGGTGTTGGCGCACCTGCTCACGCGGCACCCGCACCTGACCGGCATCGGTTTCGACCTGCCGCCGGTGCGGGCGGGCTTCGACGAGACCGTGCGGCAGTTCGACCTGACCGGTCGGATGTCGTTCGTACCAGGCGACTTCTTCGCCGATCCGCTGCCGGGCGCCGACGTGGTCGTGCTCGGGCACGTTCTGCACGACTGGGACGCGGAGGCGAAGCGCATGCTGCTGCGCAACGCCTACGCGGCGCTCCCTGCGGACGGGCTGGTCGTCGTCTACGACACGTTGATCGACAACGACCGCCGGGAGCGCACGGAGGCATTGCTGATGAGCCTGCACATGTTGCTGGAGAGCCCAGGCGGGTTCGACTACACCGAGGACGACTGCCTGACCTGGCTGGCGGAAGCGGGTTTCGTCGACGGCCGCGTCACGCATCTGGCCGGCCCGGACTACCTGGTGACCGGCCGCAAGCCGTCGTTGGGCGGCTGAGCCATGACACCGGCACCGATGCGTGTGCTCGTGGCGGGACTGGCCAACTACGGCCACATCTACCCGCTGCTGCCGTTCGCCGTCGCCTGCCGTGCCGCCGGGCACGACGTGTCCTTCGCCGTCGGCGAGGAGTTGCTGCCCGTGATCCGGTCCGCGGGATTCGACGGGCATCCGGTCGGCGCGTCCGTGGACTGGGGCATGCGGGAGGCCGTGCGCGTGGAGCCCGAGCTGGCCGAGTCGGGTGAGTTGACGATCGCGCCCGTGGCGACCGAGATCCTGGCCGGGCGCGTGGTGCGGGAGCTGCTCCCGGTGCTGGAACGGGCGAAACCGGATCTGGTGGTGCACGAGCCGTACTGCCCAGGAGCCGGGCTCGCCGCTCGACTGGCAGGCATCCCGGTCGTCTCGCACATCCAGGGCCGGTCACTGCCTGCGCGGATGCACGACGCGGTCGCGGGCGGTCTTGACGCGGTGTGGCGGGAGAACGGTGGCACCGCGAGCGCGCCGGACTGGCGTGCGCAGACCTTTCTCGACTTCTGGCCACAGAGCCTGCACCCGGACCCACCGATCGTCGAGCTGGCCAACCGGTACCCGATCCGGCCGGTGGCGTGGAGCGCGCGAGGCGACCGGATGCCTGACTGGGTCGCCGGGCCCCGGGCCAGGCCGTTGGTCTACGTCGTGTTCAGCACTGTCTTCGGCCTCGACGACGCCGCGTTCGCCGCGGTGGTGCGTGGCGCCGGGGAACTGGACGCGGACGTGCTGGTGGCGGTCGGCCCGCGACAGGACCCGGAGGTCCTGCGGCAGCTGCCGGACAACGTCTCTGTCGAACGTTTCGTGGCGCAGTCGGCGGTGCTGCCCCATGCCGATGTGGTCGTTTCCCACGGCGGCAGCGGGGTTTTCCTCGGGGCGTTGGAGCACGGGCTGCCCCAGCTGATCATCCCGTGCGCGGCCGACCAGTTCTCGAACGCCGACGACCTGGTCAGAGTTGGTGCCGGGCTGCGGATGCTGCCGGACGACATGACGACCGGAGACGTCACGGATGCCATCGCCGCGTTGACGCACGCGTCCGCCTACCGGCAGGCCGCGCGCTCGATCAGCCGGGAGATCGCGGCCATGCCGGAGCCCGCCGAACTGGTGCCGGTGCTGACCGGGCTGGCCAGGCCCGGTCTGGCCGAGGCGGCCCGGTGGTGACCGCGTCAGGGATTCGTGGTCGCCGGCTTGGTGTGGTCGTAGTGGCGCCGGGCCGTGTCGATCTCATCCACGTGCTCGACGCTCCAGGTGAGCAGCGCGCGCATGGTGTCCAGGAGCGACTCGCCCATCGGCGTCAGGGCGTAGTCGACGCGAGCCGGGTAGCCGGGGTGGACGGTGCGCTCGACCAAACCGTCCCGTTCCAGCCCGCGCAAGGTCACGGTGAGCATCCGCTGGGTGATGACGTGGATGTTGCGTTTCAGCTCGCTGAACCGGAGTGTGCGCTCGCCGAGCATCGTGATGACGTACACCGACCACTTGTCCCCGACCCGGTCGAGGACGTCCCGCGCCCGGCAATAGGGGGTCAGGACTTCCGCTGCCCGCTCGACCGCCGCCTCAGTCATGGTTCCCTCCGTGACACCAACACACATGAATGTGCCTGCTTGTCCGACCGAACCACCGCTCGGATACTTGCCCTGCGTGGTTCCTGTCAGGAACCACGATCTCACACCACCACCCGTCCAGGCATACAGGAGGAAACGCGCGTGGAAACGTCTGATACCGCAACAGTTCCCGGCTACACGGCCGGCACATGGGTCGCTGACACGATTCACTCCGAGGTCGGTTTCAGCGTCCGGCACATGATGGTCAGCAACGTCCGCGGCCGGTTCACCGACTTCGATGCCACGATCACGCTGGCCCCTGACCCGCTCGACTCCACCGCGACGGCCGCGATCCGCCTGGAGTCCATCGAGACCGGCAACCCCAAGCGGGACGACGACCTCCGGTCCGGCGGTTTCCTCGACGTCAAGAACCACCCGGAGATGACGTTCAGCTCGACCGGGGTCCGAGCCGGGGACGGCGTGTTCTTCCTCGACGGCGACCTCACGATCCACGACGTCACCAAGGCGGTCACGCTGCAGGTCGAGGCGCACGGCTTCGGCCCCGACCCGTACGGCTTCACCCGCGCGGGTTTCACGGCGACGACCCAGATCAACCGGAGCGATTTCGGGATCACCGGAAACATGCTGATCGAAGGCGGCGGAGTGGTCATCGCCGACACGGTGAAGATCCAGATCGAGCTCGAAGCCGTCCTGCAGAAGGACTGACGACATGACACTGGGGACAGACAACGACCTGGCAGCCGAGTTGGTGGCCATGGCGGGCAGGACGGATCACCCCGCGCCGGGGCCGGATCTGGATCCCGGCCGAGTCGCGGAGGCCGTGCTGGCCGAGGTGCTCGGGCGAGCGGCGCTGCTCGCCCGGCCACCGGCCCAGGTCGACATCCAGTTCGAGTTCGTCACGCCGGAGCGCACGCTGGGCTACGTCGTCTCGGTCGGCCCGCGGACCGACCTGGTGACGGGCTGGACCGAGGATCCGGCTGTGCGGATCCGGCAGGACCTGGCGGAGTCCGTCCGCCAGATCTACGGTCCCGCGGGCACTCCGGCCGACACGACGAGGCAGGTCACGGTCCGGTCTGAGCCGGGCCCCACCTCGGCGGCGCCCGACGACCCCGCCGCGTTGCGCTGGCAGGCGGCCAACATCGCCGCCGGTCAGCTCGTTCTGGCGTTCTCGGCGCACCAGCACGACCTCGCGACCCTGGCACTGAAGTTCGGCTCGGACAAATGGGGCGGGCATTGGTACACGCCGCACTACGAACGGCATTTCGGCCCGTATCGGGACCGTGCGGTGCGGGTGCTGGAGATCGGGATCGGTGGCTACCAGTCCGCTGCGCTGGGCGGCGCGTCCCTGCGAATGTGGAAGCACTTCTTCCGTCGCGGGTTGATCTACGGTCTCGACATCGCCGACAAGTCCGACCATGACGAACCGCGGGTCAGGACCATACGCGGGGACCAGTCGGACGTGAGTTTCCTGATCGGCCTGAACGACCGCTACGGGCCCTTCGACATCGTGATCGACGACGGCAGCCACCTGAGCGCACATGTGATCGCCTCGTTCACCACGCTCTTCCCGCTGCTGAGGCATGGTGGTCTGTATGTGATCGAAGACCTGGAGACGTCCTACTGGCCCACGTGGAACGGCGGCCGGACAAGCCTGAACGACACCACGACATCAGTCGGGTTTCTCAAGACATTGGTCGACGGGCTGCACCATCAGGAAATTACTGAACCTGACCTGACCGAGTTCGGGCGTGACGTGACCGGGGTGCACTTCTACCACAACATGGCGGTACTGGAGAAAGGCGCGAACCGCGACCAGGCCGCGCCTGCGTGGATTCGTGGGGACTGAGCACCCGCTCACGCGGAGCCAAGCACCTCGAGTAACGAGTTCTCCTCGTTGTCGAGATGCGCCTCCAGGTCGTCGCCGAGTTCGGTGAGCTCCTTCGCCATCACCGCGATCGACGAGGGATCACGGGCCAGGCTGGTGACGGTGTTCTCCAACCTGGACACCAGCTCGGCGATCCGGCGGTGCTCGGACTCGAGCCTGTCGACGATGGGCCCGGCGGCGGGGGACAGCTGCCGCAGTTGCGGGAACATCTGCCCGTCCTCGACGGAATGGTGGGACCGGAGCGCGTCGCAGAACTGCATGCAGTTCAGCCGCAGATCGCGAAGGCGCATATCGCGCGGAAACGCGCTGATACCCGAGCCCGTGGGCAATTTCGCCATCTCCTCGCGCAACCTGGTCAACTCGCGCCGGTATATCTTGTGAACCTCCACCAGATGCAGGTAAAGGGCGTGGCTACGAGGATCGCCGTGCTCGGACGAATTCATTCGCCAAGTGTAGCCGTCAACCGCTGTGATCCGGCCCGGCTCGGACAAGATCCATGCGCACCAACACCCGTTGCTCCTGACGCATCATGGTGCGGTATTCATCCCAGTCCGGGTGCTCACCGGAGATGCGGCGATAGTAATCCTCCAGCCCGCCGAGCGCGTCGGGAAGCGCCACCACGTCGGCCGTTCCGTCAAGCCGTATCCACTGGCCGAAGAAGTTGTCCGGCAGAACGCACAACGAGACCCGAGGATCACGGCGGATATTGCGAACCTTGTAGGCCGTCGCCCTGGTGCTGACAATGACGAAGCCCGCGTCGTCCACCGTCGCGACCACCGGTGACATCTGCGGCATGCCGTCTTTGCGCATCGTAGCCATAACGGCGTGATGCTGCGTTCGCAGAATGTGCCGGGCCGTATCGAAATCCATGTACCCATTATGGTCTCCCGGCGGACGTGATGTCATGGCCGGTTCCGATGAAAGCGCAGGTTTGCTGGTCCTGCTCGTTCCAGGCGAGCACGAGACGGCTGGGTGGTGCGTCGATCACCGGGACGCACACCACGCCCGCCCGCATCGGTTCGATGAGTGACCGGGGAGCACGCCGATCATCCGGCCCACCTTGACCATGTCGACCAGATGTCGACTTGGCGCGCGGTGGGCTGGTGGGCGTAGGCCGCCAGGATCCCGGACAGCGGACCGGCGTCGCCACCGGGCTGGCGAAGGCGCGTTCGCCGCGCCCGGCCTGCACGAGGTGATCGACCGTTGGCAGTCGCGACACCCGTACAAGGTCGCCTGGGCGAACCACGCGCCGCTGTCATAAGCGCCTTCACGGCACGCGCGGACTGGTCACCGGCGCGGACAATGGGATCGGCTGCGCGACGGCGAAGGCTGGCCACGGCCCGGCAAGCTCAGCGGCTCACGGCGATCTCCCGTTCCACGCCGGTGAGCTTCTCGGGGTTGCGCACGTGGTAGGCGCCGGTGACGTGGCCGTTCTCGACCCGCACCGCCAGCACGCCGTCGATCTTGCCGTCCACGCGGATGAGCAACCCCGGGCCACCGTTGACCTGCACTGGCTCGACGGTCCTTTCCGCGTCGCGTTTCCACCAGCCGGCGGCCAGCAGGCGAGCCACCCTGTCCGCGCCGACGGCGGGCCGCAGCAGGGCATGTTTGACGCCGCCGCCGTCGGTGAGGGCGACCACGTCCGGTGCGAGGATGTCGAGCAGACCTTGCAGGTCGCCGGTCTCGACCGCTGACTGGAACGCCTGGAGTGCGGCTCGGTGCTCGGCCGGGGAGCCGCCGCCGCGTGGCCGCCGCTCGGCGACGTGGGTCCGGGCTCGATGGGCGATCTGGCGCACGGCAGCGGGGGTCTTGTCGACGGCGTGGGCGATCTCGTCGTAGTCGAGCGCGAACACCTCGCGCAGCACGAACACCGCTCGCTCGGTCGGCGCGAGCGTCTCCAGCACCAACAGCATCGCCATCGACACACTGTCGGCCAACTCCACGTCCTCGGCCACATCCGGCGCGGTCAGCAGGGGCTCGGGCAGCCACGGGCCGACGTAGGACTCCTTGCGCCTGCTGAGGGTGCGTAGCCGTTTGAGCGCCTGCCGACTGGTGATCCGGACCAGGAACGCGCGCGGGTCGAGCACCGCACCGATGTCGACGCCCACCCACCGCAGCCAGGTTTCCTGCAGGACGTCCTCGGCATCGGTGGCCGAACCGAGCATCTCGTAGGCCACGGTGAACAGCAGGTTCCGGTGGGCGACGAAGGCATCGGTGGCCGAGTCCGCCGGCTGCTCCGGCAGTTCGCTCATCGCCGGCTCCCGTCTGTTCGTTCGCGACCGTGTCATGTCCATTCGACCCCGGCCCGTACCGGTTTGTGACACCACCAGTCAGTGGTCTGCGCCACACGGCCGGACCTGTCACAGGGAACCGGGTGGCGGGATCTCTTGCTCGTGAAGGCACAACCCCACGACAAGGAAGTCCCAACCATGTCCACCCCCACGACCGGCCTGCGGTCGCGCATGCCCAACCCGGTCCCGTTCGTCCCCGAAATGGTGGGAATCGCCGGCCCCCTGCACAAGGTCCTCGAGAACGGCGCGGTGCCCCCGGTCACCATCAGCCTGCTGCAACTGCGCGCCGGGCAGTTGCTGGGCAGCACCTACTTCACCATCCGGGAAACCGGCAACCTCCGCAGGCTCGGCGAGTCGGAGGAACGCATCACCGCCGTGGCCACCTGGCAGGACGCGACCTACTTCACCGACGCCGAACGGGTCGCGCTGGAGCTCGTGGAAGCGGTCCTCACCCCGAACCCGGCCGGGGAGCGCGTCCCCGACGCGTTGCACGCCAAGGCGGCCGCGCTCTACGACGACAAGGCGCTCTGGACGCTCATCATGGCGATCGCCCACATCGGATTCTTCACGCCCGCCGCGCTCATCGCCAAGCCGGTCCCGGGCATGCCCCCGGGCCGGAACTACACCGACTGAGAAAGGTACAACCCATGAGTTCCACCAGGTTCGCGGTGGCCGGAGCGACCGGCCGACTCGGCCGTCACGTCGTCGAAGTCCTCGCCGAACGAGGACATGAGGTCGTGTCGATGTCCCGGGCCACCGGCGTGGACGTCATCACCGGTGAGGGCCTCGCCGAGACCCTCACCGGGGCCGAGGTCATCATCGACGTCGCCTCATGGCACAGCTCCGACCAGGAAGCGGCGACGGAGTTCTTCCGCACATCGGCCCGCAACCTGATGGAGGTGGGCCAGCAGGCGGGGGTCGCCCGCATCGTCGCGGCGTCCATCATCGGGGTCGACAACGCCACGGCCGGTTTCGTTGCCGCCAAGAAAGTACACGAGGAACTCCTCCTGTCCGGCCCGCTGCCCGTGCGGATCCTGCGGGCCGCGCAGTTCCACGAATTCGTCGGCCAGATCCTGGACTGGCAACAGGGCGACGTCGCCTACGTTCCGGCTCTGCCCACCCAACTCGTGGCCTGCCGCACCGTGGCCGAGGAGCTGGTCGACCTGGCCACCGACCCCGGCACGCCCGCTCCAGGAACACCGATCCCCGAGATCGCCGGGCCCCGCAAGGAAACCATGGCGGAGGCAGCCCAACTCCTCGGTGCCCGCCGAGGCATCAAGGTCGTCGGCGTCGACGGAGCGGGCATTCCCGACGCCGAGATCGCCCTCGACGGCGGATTCCTGCCCAGCCCGCACGCCAAGCTCGCCGGACCCACCTTCCAGGAGTGGCTCGACACCCAACCCTGAGCCGACACCGCCCTTGTTCTCGCCGCTGCCACGGCCGGGGGCGAGAACAAGGGCCTCCCACCGACGGGCGTGACGCCCAGTTCGAGGCAGCGATCATTCGAAGCAATCTCATGCGCGATGTGCCCGCCGAGACCGCGCGTGCTGCCGGTGATACTTCCGGGTGGGGCAACCTGCCGTTGCGGAGCCCCCCGGCTCTTTCGTGGGCCGCGTCAACCGTGTCGCTTGGCGACCGGCTCAGCAAGCCGATATCGCACCGGCACTGGACAGCTACCAAACCGACCGCACAGTTTCGATCGATCGTGGCTGGGTTCGTCTCAGCGGCCGAGCATCGTCATGGTGGCCTCCCTGCCTTCCCAGCACGTGACCAGCAGTCGGCCGCTCCCCGCGCTGAGCGGGGGTGGGTCCGTTGCGGGACTGGTTCCGCACGGCACCGGCTCGCTGCGCGTCACCACAGTCAGCGAGCCGAGGTCGACCCGGACCAGCTCGATGGTCCGCTTGTCGAGTCGGTGCACCCGGTACCACCCCGTGTCCGGCGTGACCTCGCCGCCGTTGCCGGTGCCCGGCAGGGCGGCGAGCGGGCCGAGCACCGCGCCGGTGTCACCGTTGAGCACGGTCGTGCCTGTCGGCGTCTCGACGACCACCCTGCGCGGCTTCGACGTCTCACCAGTGGACGGTCCGACGGCAGTGACCTGCGCACCCTCAGGCACCGGTGAAGTCCACAGTGGCCGATCCGGACCGAACGCGCGCAGCTCTCGTCCCACATTGACCACGAGCCGCCCGTCGGCCACCGACACGACCGGGCCGTCACAGTCCGGCTCGGTACAGGTGGTCGCCGCTTGCTCGACGGTGGGCAGTTCGAAGGTGGCCACTACGCGCTCCCGCGTCATCGAGAGCACCACAGGCCGCCCGCACCCGCGGCCGGACCGGACGAGATAGACACCGCCGCCGGGATCTTGACTGTCTGTTGTGGACGATCCGGCGAGCTGGTAGTGGCACTCGCCGTTCGGCGCCTGGTCCGCGGTGCGCACCTCGCCGGTGTCCAGGTCGACGCTCAGCAGCGTGGCGACGCCCTCGCCGCGTGCCGTGAGAAAACCGACCGGCTGGCTGCTCAGTTGGATCACCGTGCGGTCGTTGCGGACGGGAGAGTCGGACAGTATCCGGTACCTCGACTTCCCCGGCACGGGGGGAAGTGGGAACCGGCTTCTGATCTGCCCGGTGTCCAGGTCGAACAGAACCGCGACGTTGCTCACGACCGCCAGCAGTGTCTGCGTTCGTGCGTTGACGACCACGCCCATGAAACCTCCGGGGGAGGTGTTCTCGGTGGACCGGATCCGGTAGTGCCACCGCTCCCCGCCGGTCTTGGCGTCCAGCACGAACAGTCCGTAGTCGGTCCCCACGCCTGCCTCGAAGCCGTGCATCACCACCATGTCGGTGCCGGGCACCAGCGCGGCCTGGTCTCCGTACCGAACGTCGTCGCCCACCTGCCAGACCGGGGTGAGGTCTTGTGTCGGGCCTCGTGGCGGTTCCGGACGCGGGTCCGGCGCCTCGGCGGCCGTGGTGTGATCCTCGGAGTCGGTGAGGACGGCATCCGCGGTACGGCTGGCCCAGATGCCACCGCCGAGCCAGGCGACGCCGATCAGCACCGCTCCCGCGACCAGCAGTGCCACCAACCGGCGAGCCGCCCCCGGCTCACCGGTCGGCCACTTGTCCCAGTCCTCGCTCCGGTGACGCCGCGCGAGGACACTCGCCGCGATCGTCCCCAGTGTGCTCAGGACGAGCAGCAGGAACGTGGTGTAGTGACCGGTGCCAGGGAGATTCTCACCGAGCAACCGGTCGGCGGCCTCGACCGGCGGCGCCGGCGACCACAGCCCACGGCTGGCGTACCACGTGGCCACCCCGAGCAGCGCGGCCGACAACAGCCCCGTCGGGTGATAACCGCGGAACCCCGCGAGCACCCCGAACCCGAGCCCGGCGAACACCGCACACAACCAGCCGTCGCTGTCCCCGACCTGCGCCGCGCGCACCAGCAACAACACCATCGCGACCACGCCGAGCGGCACGAGCGGCGCGAACACACCGAAATTCGCCCGCGGATTTCTGACCGATCCCTCTGTCACAAATGCAGAGACGTTTGTCCGCGCCGACAAGTTCCCGGAACATTCCACTGCCGACGGCGCGAAAACTGCGGTATCCGGCCCGGCCGGACGGCACTCACCGGCTCAGCTGGAGAAATGTCCGCGCCACGTCCGCCTGCGCGCGAGACGGTGGTCTCGAGGATCCCAACGATAACCCCGTTCCGTTGCGGGCAACGGGGAAGCTCTTCGTGACGGCGCCTGGCCCGGGTCGTTCGAGGGGCGGCGGCGGTCGGGCTCGGAGTCCGAGCCCGACC
>NZ_MTQO01000014.1 GCF_001984155.1 Actinosynnema sp. ALI-1.44 | reverse complement strand
GCACTTCTTCGGCCGCAGTCAGGAAGCCGCCTCGACATGGACCATGCCGGTGTACGGGCCGCGTCAGGGAGATCCGTGCTACGACAGCGACTTCGGCAAAGCCTCCTGCACACAGGCGTGGCGCTGGAACCTCGACTACTCCGTGGACACGTACGGCAACGCCACCGCCTACTACTACAACACCGAGACCAACTACTACGGCCCCAACAAATCCACTACCGGTGTCCGATACATCCGCGGCGGCAATCTCAAACGCATCGACTACGGACTGCGTGACACCGGCACGGGCATAGCGGGCCAGACCGCACCCCGGCAGATCACATTCGACACAGCGGAACGTTGCGACCCCGCGGTCGACCCGAAGGTCAACTGCGCCGACCCAGCTCAGATGACCACCAAGAACGCCCTGTCCTGGCCAGATGTCCCGGTCGATCAGCAGTGCAAAAAGGACGAGACGTGTAACAACCACGCCCCGACCTTCTGGACCACGCGCAAGCTGACCACGATCACCACCTGGTACAACACCGGGACGCGCCCGGTCAAAGTCGACGCTCACACCTTGAACCAGACCCTGCCCGGCCTCGGGTACGGTGACCGGGAACTGCGGCTGGACTCCATCGTCCGCACCGGATTCGGGCCAGACGGCACATCTCCGGATGGCAAGTCGATCACACTGCCGCCGGTGTCGTTCACCAGCCAGCTGTTCGACAACCGCGTGCTGGGACACAAGAACCTGCCCGCGATGGCGCACTGGCGGCTGACCAACATCGCCACCGAAACCGGGTCATTCATCAACGTCGCGTACAGCAAGGCGGAGTGCACCAAGGACACAGTGCCAGCGGACCCGTCCACGAACGACAAGATGTGCTATCCGGTCCAGTGGAACCCGCCGTACTTCCCTGACGTGATCCTGGACTACTTCCACAAGTACGCGGTGACCGAGGTCCAGGTCCAAGACCGCAACGGCATCTCCCCGACTCAGGTCACCAGTTACAGCTATCTCGGCAAACCCGCGTGGCACTACGACGACAACGAAATCGTCAAACCCACCAATCGCACCTATGGGCAGTTCCGCGGCTACGGCCAGGTCGAGGTCCGCTCAGGTGACACCAAGAACAACGTCGGAGGTGTCGCGGACAAACGGACCCTGACCAAGACGACGTACTTCCGGGGCATGGACGGCGACACCATGCCCAACAACGGAAAGCGCCCGGCCAAAGTCCGCGACTCGTTCGGCACCGAGCTGCCCGACAACGACCTCTACGCCGACCAAGCCCGCGAAGTCGAGACGTTCAACGGCGATGGCGGCCCCAGATTGTCCACCACGCTCACCGAGCCCACCACCGTCGCGACCACCGCGACCCGGGCACGTACCGGGATGTCCCCGCTGCACGCGAACATCACCGCGACCGGCAAGACCCAGTCGTTCACGCACCTGGCAGCAGGCGGAACCAAGACCACCAGCACCACCAACCGGTATGACACGGTTGGCCGGTTGGTGGCGTCCACCAGCTCCGGCGATGGCGTGCCCGATCTATGCACCACGACGCGATACGCCGACAACACCGTGACCTGGGTCCGCAACAAACCCAAAGAAGTCATCACCTCTCAAGAGATATGCCCTCAGGGCGATCCGACACCGCGGCTCATCCTGTCGGACGTCCGTACCTACTACGACACGTCCAACACCCTCGGCGAGGTCACTCTCGGCAGCGCGTCGAAGACCGAGACAGCGACCGACAACCACAACGGCACGTTAACCTTCAATGTCCTGGCGCAAGCCACGGTCGACAAGGCCGGGCGGCCGAAGTCGACTACCGACGCGGCCGGGAACATCAGCACGACCACGTACACGCCTGAGGACGGCGGCATCCTCTCGCAGGTCGTGCTCACCAACCCGAAACAGCAAACCTCGACAACCGTGCGCGAGCCGTCGCGAGGTAACACGGTTGCTGAGATCAATGTCGCTGAGCAGCGCACCGATGCCATCTATGACCCACTCGGACGGCTGATCGCAGTGTGGAAACCCGGGCAGACCAAAGACGTCGACCCGGCCTCTGCCACCTTCGACTATCTCGTGCGGCTGAACGGCCCACTGGCTGTCACCACCAGGGCCCTGGTCGACTACGGAAAAGGCACCAACTACGTCACCGCCATCAACCTCTATGACGGTCTCGGGCAACTGCGCCAGACCCAGACCGACGTCGAGGCTGGCGGTCGGGCGGTCAAAGACACCTTCTACGATTCACACGGCTGGGCCAGGATCAGCAACAACCGGTACTACACCAACGGTGCTGCGAGCACCACACTCGTCCAGGTCGCCGATAGCGCCGTCGATGACCGCACCATAGTCAACTATGACGGCTCCGGCCGCGCCGAGCGATCCACCGCCTACAAGGGACTCAACGCGACCTGGGAAACCAAAACGGTCTACGGCGGCGACCGCACCACGGTTCTGCCGCCCCAAGGCGGTGTCACGTCCACCACAGTGACCGACGTCCGCGGCCAAACGACCGAACTGCACCAATACACCACTCCACCGATGGTGAGCGGCAACGGCCACGTGACCGGCGGCGCATCACAGGTCACCAAGTACCAGTACACCCCGACCGGGCAGCAGGCATCAGTCACCGACACAGCAGGCACGACCTGGACCTACCAGTACGACTTCCTCGGCCGCAAGGTCTCCCAGGTCGATCCGGACACCGGAACCAGCACCACCACCTACGATCTCCTCAACCAGGTCACGTCCACCACCGACGCCCGCGGCAAGACCCTGTCCTACGAATACGACACACTGGGCCGGAAAACAGCTGTCCACGATGGACCAATCAATGGACCCAAGCTGACCGAATGGATCTGGGACACCCTGCAAGCCGGGAAACTCTCATCCTCGGTCCGCCACACCGACAAGGGTGACTACGTCTCGGCGGTCACTGACTACGACTACATGGGCTTGCCTCGAGGCCGCCGGACCGTCATCCCCAGCGGGGAAACAGGTCTCGCCGATACTTACCTGACCAGGTACTCGTTCACTTCGACAGGACTCTCACTCAGCGTCCAACCCGCGTACAAGGGTGGACTGCCCGACGAGATCCTACGCACTGAATACAATAAGTTCGGCCAGCCCAAGACCCTACGCGGTGACTTCTACTACGTCTCCGACACCACCTACACCCCCTACGGGGAGACAAGCCAGCTCGCGCTGTCCACACTGAACAGCTCGGCGTGGCTGACCTACGCCTACGACCCGCAAACCCGGCGCCTGAGTGGGCAGAACCTGTCCGTCCGGCAAGCCGCCGCCCAGATCAGCGACCTGAAATACACCTACGACCCTGCCGGCAACCCGACCAAAACAACGGAAATCCGCGGTCCCGTCGGGTCACCCACCCGAACCCAGTGTTACCAATACGACTCACTCAACCGGTTGTCACAAGCCTGGATCGCCACTGACGACTGCAAGAACACACCACCCAGCTCGACCACTGTCGGCGGCCCCAAACCCTACTGGATGTCCTGGACGTTCGAACCCAACGGCCTGCGCAAACAACAGACCACCCACGCCGTGCCCGGAACCACCGGCGGCGACACTGTCACCAACTACACCTACCCAGCAGTTGGCGCCAAGCAACCGCACACACTCACCAGCACCGCCACCACCGGCCCGCTGCCCGGATCCACCGGTTATACCTACGACGCCTCTGGCAACACCCTGACCCGAAGCGCGCAGTCCGGTAACCAAACCCTGACCTGGGACCAGGAGAACCGACTCGCCACCGTCACCACGCCCGCAGGCGAAACGTCGTACACCTACGACGCGGACGGCGGACAACTCATCCGCCGCGACCCCGACAAGACAACCCTCTACCTGCCCGAGGAAGAACTCGTGCGGGACAACAAGACCGGCGTCGTCACCGGCACCCGCTACTACACCCACGGCAGCGCAACAGTCGCGCTGCGCGTCGGCTCCACCGGCAACCCCCAGTACCTGCTGTCCGACCCGCACGGCACCGGCCAAATCACCGTGAACTCCGTCGGGTTCGCCGTCACCCGACGAGACCAAGACCCTTATGGCAACAACCTCGGCGACACCCAAGGCGGACCCTGGCCCGACCAACGCGGATTCCTCGGCAAACCCACCAGCGAGGTCACAGGTCTCACCGACATCGGAGCCCGTAAATACGACGCGGTCACCGGCCGGTTCATTTCCGCCGACCCCATCATGAGCCCTGCCAGCCCCGCAGAACTCAACGGCTACACGTACGGCGGCAACAACCCCATCAGCAACGCCGACCCCACCGGCCTGAAGAATTGCGGCCCTGACGGTGTCCTCTGCGGCTACAACCCAGCCGTCAACAGCAGCAGGGCAACCTACGAAAACGAACGCAAGACCTTCCTGGACAAGGAACGTAAGAAGAACGATCCCAAGTCGAGTGGTCGCTACAGCACGGGCAAGCCTCGCCGTCCGGCGTTGCGCAGCGATGACTCCTTCATCTACGATCCGGCCATCAAACCCACAGATGAGGACCATCGCAGCCGCAGTAAATGGTTGATGCAAATGTCGACGGTTAGGTCTAGCTGTCAGCCACTCAGCCTCTGGCCTTGCTATCATGATCTGGATGACGGGGTTGAAGCGTACTATTGGTATTGGGCAGGCAGGGGGAAGGATTTTCAGTTCGACTACGAGGAAGCGTACGAAGAGGATGAAGTGATCCATGCTGCGGTCGATGCTGAGATCAATCAAGCTCGGCAATCCGCTGAAGGAATTTCAGACCAGGTCGCTGACTCTAAATTTGAGATCACCGGCGACCAGATAGGTGTGCGTAATCCGAAAACTGAGAACTGGCAAAAGGCTATCGGTCAGCACGGCATCTGGGGCAGCGCCACAGTAGAACGTGCGGGAAACGCATTCAAGATGACCATTACAATTAATGCGATGGACCGCTACAACTTCAACAAGAATGAAGCTGATATCGCTACTGGCATCAAGGATTCAGAAAATGGCCGGTTCGCTCAACTGGGGTGGGCGAAGGGGTTCAACCAGTATGGTTCACTTACGCGAGAAGTAACATGGACGCGGGGTGCGCCAGCGAACCCCCAAGTCTCGAAACCGGGTAGCAGATGAGAACACATGTGATCGTGATCACGGCAGCGTTCATGACGGTGCTCGCGGGCTGTGCGGATAGCTCGCCGCAAGGCGCGTCCCAGGCGGTGCAGCCCGAAGTGCGGCTGCAAACGAACATCAAAACAGTCACTGACTTGTTCCCCAAAATTGCAGGGATTAAGGACGTGGCGTGGCTGGAGGAGGTCCTCAACCCGGAGGATCCTCGCGCCCCAGGCCCGCCCATACACGAGTTTCAGGCCCTGATCCACCTTGATGATGCGGCCAAACAGAAGCTCAAGGGTGCCGCCACGGATTGGAAACCAGCGAAACCTGACTGGATGGCTGCGGTTCATCCACTACTTAACCCCAAGATCGCCGCACCAGGTTCCTGGGTCCAATCCGACGCCTATAGCAGGGAGTTCAACTCGACCAGCCGTTATTATGGTGGCTTCACAGTCAACCTGACCGAAGGAGTCCTGTACTTCAACGGAGGTACGTGAACATCCAACGGTCTTGACGAGAGATTCTCAAACCCAACGCAGATTCAGTGCCGTGTCGGAACTTGGCGCGCAGATTGATCAGCCTGTGCTCGCTGCAATCTCGCCTTAGCGTCGTTGCGTCTGCGGTGTAGACGTTGCCGCTCGGTTCAATGCTCTGTGTCTGAGGGTTTAGAGGTTGGTGTTACGATGCTGGAATTTCACATAATGTCTTTCTGTCGTGATGATGCTATTATCGGAAGTTGAGCGGCGGAGTTGCCGAATTTGCTTGGCCTTTGGTGAATGTCGATTGCCAGGTCTGGTTAGGGTATCGTGCTGGCGCGTTTCCCCTTCTGGGTTGTCGTGGTCGCGTGAAAACTGGTTCTGACACGGTTGCCGTGATGGGCCTGGTGTCGGGGAGGTTTGATCGATAGTTGGTCACAGTTATCGTTCGTCTCGGGTGACCGTGTGCTTGCCGAAAATGTCATTCGTGCTGGTCAGGCGGCGTGGTGGTACTCGTTGGGGATGCCGCTCAGACGTGGGCGTCGGCGGATGTCGAGATCGGTGATCTTGTCCTGGCTGGTGATCGGCTGTGGTAGTGGTCGTACTGGGAGGGCGTTGGCGATGCCCTGGTGTGGCGGGTGCGAGTTGTGGAAGCGCTCGTACTCGCGGAGTGCGTGGAGCAGGTGTCTCTGGTTCCGGATCAAGGTGCGGTCGAGCAGTTCGTGTCGGCAGGTCTAAATCCAGCGTTCGACGAACGAGTTCATCCTCGGCATTTGAACACCACTCAGGACGACCTGGATGCCGGCGTCGGCGAGGATGTCGTCAAACAGTTGAGGGAATGTGCCGTCTCTGTCGCGGATCAGGAATCGTGCTCGGCAGTGGGCGTCCTCGAGATCCATGACGAGGTTGTGGGCGGCTTGGATCACCCATGCCGCGGTGGGATGGGCTGTGGCGCCGAGGGTACGGATCCTGCGGTGCGTGTGTTCGATCACCACCAGGACATACATGCGGGTGCCGGTGAGGGTGACGGTTTCGAGGAAGTCGCAAGCCAGCAGGACCTCTGCTTGTGAACGGAGGAACTGGGCCCAGGTGCTGGACGCGCGTTCGGGCGCGGGTTCGATGCCCGCGTCGGTGAGGATCTGCCACACGGTTGAGGCGGCGACTCTCACGCCCAGGACGAGCAGCTGGCCGTGGATGCGACGGTAGCCCCAGCTGGGGTTCTCCTTGGCCAGGCGTAGAACCAGGATTCGAATGGACCGGATGGTGCGCGGTCGGCCCGGTCGTTTCGGTCGAGACATCCTGGCGTGGTGCCGGCGGATCAGGTCGCGATGCCAGCGGAGGATGGTATCCGGGCGGACCAGCAGACGGAGTCTGTGCAAGATGTGGCGTGGTACCCGGTGCAGTAGCGCGGCGAGCAACGCCCTGTCGGCCGGGCTGAATCGCACTCTGGTGGCGCCGAGTTGCCGTTGCAGTACTTCGATCTGGTGTCGTAGGGCGAGGATCTCGATGTTTTTGTCCCGGTTGCTCGTCGGGAGCATGCGGAGCAGGGCGAAGGTGTTGATCAGTCCAAGGTAGGCCAGTCGCAGCAGCACGGGCCGGTCATCCTGCCGTAGTACCGTAAGTGAACGGTGCTGATTGACCGTGTACAGCATCTGACCAGCGCGGATGAGATTTTCGGCAGCCGCAGCGTCAAGGGGCGCTGACTGGGCAGAAGGAGTCCAAAGAGGAGCGTTTAACAGATCTTATCTGCGCTGATCTGCACTGAACTGGCATAGGAGCCGTGCCAAGGTTCTAGTCCTGTACTATATGTCCTTTATGGACAACCCTGGGGGTCAAGGGGTCGCAGGTTTAAATCCTGTCGTCCCGACGGTCGAAGTGAGCCCGCTGGCTCTGGGTAGATGCCCAGGTCGGCGGGCTTTTTCGTGTCCGCTTGTTGATCTTCATGGGGTCACGAACAGTTACGAAATGATCTTGAGAAGCTGTGAGCCGGAGGGAATAAGGAGCGGCTGGCTCCAGATCTTTGACTAACGCCAAATGGGGTCGTCCACGAACGGGTGTACCTTCCGAACGGGTCAGAACTGCACTGAACGTCCCCTATTCGCAGTCAACGTCGGTACCGGGTGATCACCGGAAGGCAACTGCTGTTCCCGGACGTCCGCTGTCACTGGGCGACCGCACTTGGGTCGCGCTCGGGCGGGTCGGAAGGCGGAACGGAGCTCGTCGCAGCGTCTGGCCAAGCTTGGTGGCTGCCCGGGTCGTGTCGTCGTCCGTGACGTCCGGCTGCCCCACCCCGATCGCCTCGCCAGGTCCGCCGTGACAACGTGGCCGCCCTCTCGGCCAAATGAAGCGGGACAATCGCACTAAGTGGATCGGAATGGCGACTGGGGTTTCCGTTCCTCTTGGTGCTTGGGGTGTTCGTCATGGCCATTGGCTGAGCGGTAGTTGTTGATCTAGGAACCCCCCAGTGCGGGGTGAAACGCCGGTAGGTTCCGAAGCTGTAGGCGGCGTGTCGTGTCAGAGTGTGGGCGTTGCGTGGTGTCTCTCAGTGTTGTTGGATACATATGTCCTGGTCAGGCAGGGCAGCGCTGGTTCGTGAGGGCCAGCGAGGATCGCAACAGCGTGGTGCCGATCTGACTGTTCGTGCATCCCGGCAGCGCTGGTTCGCGAGGACTCCTCGCTCACCCACACCTTTCGGCTGATCGAGGCGCAGCCACTCAAAGCCGAACTCACCGCCTCACCCGGCATCCTGGCGGTGATCACGTCCGACTGGTTCTTCGACGACGTCGTACGCCACGCATCCGGGCCGCACCAGCCACCTACCGCCCAGCCCAGGTGAGCGAGAAGGAACCAGTACCGTCGGCTGGATTGCCTTACCCGAACACCCTTACCCGCCCGATATGCAGCGCACAGCCCTGTCGCCTGTCGGGCACGTCGGTGCGCAGATGAGACTGATCGTGCCGCGACAACTTCCACTGACGGCCCGGGACTTCACCGGCCGCACTGACCACGTCGTTAGTCTTGATGCCCTGATCCCCATCCCCCGGCTCGGAGAGCCGACCGACGTCACCCGGCTTCTCCTGTTCCTCACGTCATCAGACCCGCCGTTCATCACGGGGTCGGAGTACGTCATCGACGGTGGACTCCTCCTCGGCCCCGCCCTTCAGGTCAAGACCACATGAGCACTCCGGACATGACCGGGTCGACCGACTCCGCACGGGACGCGTCTCTGTCCACCTTCCCAACCACATCCGACGAGCCATCGAGATCACCCCAGCTGCGGGCACAGAGAACGGATCCATCGATATCACGACGCTGGGGTGCCGCACCGGCCGAGCACGCCGCATCGAGATCTTCTTCTACCGAGCTGCGGGCACCACTTACCTGTGTAGCGGCGCTGGCGGTGCCGCGACCGACTGGCATGCGAACCTTCTCGCCAATCCCGACTTCACCTTCCACCTCAAGACCGGGATCTGTGCGGATCTGCCCGTACGGGCCACGCCTGTCACCTATTCAGCTGAACGTCAGGCCGTGCTGGCGGAGATCGTGGCGAATCTCAATCAGCCCTACGACCTCGGCACCATCCGGCCGACTCGGCTCGAAGACCGGGGCTGACAGCCGGCTGATGCGCATCAGCTTCCACCATCGGCCGTGATCGCGGATCCCCTCGACAGATAGGTACGTGGGGGTTGGTCGATCGTGCGACTCGTGGGCATGAATGTGCTACGAAGCTGATGCCTCTCACACTGTTGCAGGTGGAGGAAATCTGGAGAGTCCACGGCGTCTGGACCGTAGTCAACTGCAGTGAACAGCACGCCACAGGATGGCCGTGACGTGACGATTCGTCATACTGACAGGTCACAGACATTTTGATCACCACCCTGGCAGTGTGGGGGTCAGGGGTTCGAATCCCCTCAGCTCCACTCCTTGATCGAATCCCTTCAAACCCTGTCGTTTTAGCAGGTCGGAAGGGGTTTACTCGTTTGTGAAACGATCATTCGTGATCATCTCCAGATCCAGTCGGAACCGATTCGGATCGATCCGGTGGAGGATTTCTGGAGGATTGATCTTGCCGTCGCGACCGCGTGAAGATCCACAGCAGCTTGTTTGTGATCAACATGCGGTCGACAGGTGCGATATGTAGGACTTTCCGGACGCCGTGGCTGTGACTTCCCACCACTTCGTCGTGGTGGGGGTCACGCTGACCGGTTGTGGTCTGGCAGCGCTGGGTTGGTTGTTGCACGGGCCTTGTGCCATCGGCGTTCCAGGCATCGCATGAGGCGTCGTTCGACTTCTGGGGCGACGTGGCTGTAGGTCTCGACGATGCGGTTGTCGAGTCGGTGGCCGAGGCGACGGGCTTGGGCGATCTCGGGGATGCCGTCGGCGATCATCCAGGTTCTGTGGCTGTGTCGTAGGCCGTGGAAGGTCAACCCAGGCCGGACAGGGTAGGTGCGTGTCGGTGGTTCGGCCTTATGCAGGTTGCCGTCGATAGCTGGGCGGAACATCCGGCGGTCGAAATCGGTGCGACGTCGCCACCAGCCGCGCGGCGTAGGGAACACGAACTCGTGGTCATGCGAGTCCAAATGCTCCCGTAGCAGGGTGATGAGGAACGGTGGCAGTGTGATGGCGCGCGCGGATGCTGGGGTCTTGGGTGGTCCGAGCCAAAATCCGTGCGCGCCTTCATGGAGGCATCCGACGTCTGGGTCGATCACGATGCAGCCATCGTCGAGGTGGGTGTTGGCGCGTTGGAGTCCGGTCATCTCGCCCCAGCGGGCGCCAGTCCAGCCGGTGGTGATGACCAATAGCCAGTCGGTGTGGTCTCCTAGTAGGGTGTCGCTGCTTAGTTCAGGTGCCTGTGGCTGGGAGGCTGTTGTCATGGCCTCCCAGTTGAAGCGGCCGGTCAGGTTGTCGGCGCGGGATCGTGAAGAGTTGCTCCGGCTGACCACCATGGGTGTGCACCCGGCATCGTCGATCAGGCGGGCGCGGGTGCTGCTCGCGTTGGACACCTCGGTGGGCGAGCCTGAGCCGAAGGACGTGGTCGCGGCGCGGCTCGGGGTGTCCGGTGAGATGCTGCGGCTGGTCGCGAAGCGGTTCGCCGAGACCGATGGTGACGTGCATGCCACGATCTTTCGCAAGAAGCGTGAGCTTCCGCCGGTGCCGTCCCCGGTGACCGGTGAGGTCGAGGCCCGGCTGATCGCCCTGGC
>NZ_MTQO01000013.1 GCF_001984155.1 Actinosynnema sp. ALI-1.44 | reverse complement strand
GCCCCAAACACCAGCACCCGAGGAGAACAACACGAACGCGTCCAACTCACGATCCGCAGTCAACTCGTCCAGAACCGCCGCACCACCGGCCTTCGCCGACAACAACCTCGACAGTTCCGCGGTCTCCAGGTCCGCCACCGGGGTGTTTCCGCCTACGCCCGCCGAGTGCACCACGGACGACAGCGCTGGTCCGGACCCGTCGAGACGCTCCATCAGAGCCGCGACCGAAGCACGATTGGCGACGTCACACGCCACCACGTCCACAGCTGTACCACCGGCCGCGATCGAACCCGCAAGCTCGGCAACACCCCCGGCAACCGGACCAGACCGACTGGTCAACACCACACGAGACGCACCACGACCAGCAACCCAACGCGCCGTGATCGCACCAACACCACTCGTACCCCCCGTCACCAACACCGAACCCCTCGGCGACCACACGTTCCGGACCACCGGACGACCCGCACGCACCAACCGCCGAGCCACCACACCACCCGAACGCACCGCGACCTGGTCTTCACCAGCGTCGGCAAGCACACCGGCCAGTCGGGCCCCCGCGCGTACGTCCATCACCTGCGGCAGGTCGATCAACCCACCCCACCGGCCAGCCAGTTCAAGGCCTGCGACGACGCCAAGACCCCACACCTGAGCCTGCACCGCACTGGTGACCGATTCACCTGCAGCGGTCTGCACCGCACCTCGCGTCAACACCCACAGCGGCGCCGTCACACCGAGTTGCCCCAACGTCTGGATCAGGGCGACTGTGTCGGCGCTGCCGCGTGGAACCCACGCGAAGCCCGTATCCGGCGACTCGTCCAACGCCAGCAACGAGACAACACCGGTCAGGTCCGCGATGGGCGCGTTCGCCACGCCGTCGGGCGTCGTGCTGATCACCGATGCCCCGTGTGATTCCAGGGTTTCGGCGATCGAAACAGCGTCGGGTCCGTCTCCGACGACCAGCCACGTCCCAGCCAGAACCGCTCCGGACTCCCTGACCGGGACCCAGGAAACCCGATACCGCCAGTCAGCGACCGACGAGTCGGCACGTTCGCGGCGACGCCAGTCGGTCAACGCCTCCAGTGCGGCGTCAGCCGGGTCGACACCGAGCAAGTCGGCCAGCGCGGTGACGTCACCGGTCTCGACGGCAGACCAGAAACCCGCCTCGGCGCCGGTGACCTCAACCGTCTCGGAGTGCCGGGTGTCCACCACAGGCCAGTAGTGGCGGTGCTCGAAGGCGTACGTCGGGAGCTCCACGACCGAACCGCCGCCCAGAACGGCAGCCCAGTCAACCGTCGCGCCCTGGACGTAAGCCTCGGCCAGTGAGGCCAGCAGCCGCCCGGCGCCGCCGTCTTCCCGCCGCAGCGTCCCGGTGACGACCGGGGCCTGGTCCGCCAGGCTGTCGGCGATCGCCGGAGTCAACACCGGGTGCGGCGAGACCTCCAGGAACACGCCATGACCGTCCCCGGCGAGGACACGCACAGCGCGATCGAACTCGACCGTTTCACGCAGCGACGCGTACCAGTACGACGGATCCATCTCCAGGCCCGTCAACCATTCCCCGGTCAATGCCGACACCATCGGCACCTGCGCTTCACGCGGCCGAATCCCCTGCAAGACGTTGAGGATCTCGTCACACAACTCGTCCACGTGCGCGCTGTGCGAGGCGTAATCCACCGGGATCATCCGCGCTCGCGGCGACTCACCGCACGAATCCGCCAGCTCTCGAAGCGCGTCCGCATCACCGGACACCACGGTCGACGCTTGGCCGTTCACGGCCGCGATCGACAACCGCTCACCATACGAAGCAATCCGCTCACGAACCCCATCCACCGATTCGGCGATGGACAGCATGCCGCCGCGACCAGCCAACGCGGTCAGTGTCTTGCTGCGCAGAGCCACAACCTTCGCCGCGTCCTCCAGCGACAGGATTCCCGCGACAGCCGCAGCCGCGATCTCACCCTGCGAATGACCCACCACAGCATCAGGCTCAACACCAGCCGCCTGCCACACAGCCGCCAACGACACCATCACAGCCCACAACGCGGGCTGCACCACATCCGCAGCCTCAAAACCATGCTGTCCAGCCAGAACATCATCCAGCTGCCAATCAACGTATGGAGCAAGAGCCGCAGCACACTCAGCCAACCTCGCCGCGAACACCGGCGAAACATCGGCGAGCCCACGACCCATCCCAACCCACTGACTGCCCTGCCCCGGGAACACGAACACCGAACGGCCGACACCACCCGGAGCGATCTCTCCCGTCATCACACCGGCCGCAGGCTGACCGGTGGCCACCGCCGCCAGTCCGGCCGCCAGGTCGACGCGCTCCGTGCCCAGCACCACCGCGCGCTGCTCGAACGCCGACCGAGTTGTCGCCAACGACCACGCCACATCGCCAACCGCAAGTTCCGGCCGTGCCAGCACGTACTCACGCAACCGGCCTGCCTGACCCGCAAGGGCAGTGGCACTACGACCTGAGACCGGCCATGCGACCGAGGTCTGCTCGGTCAGCACCGGGAGTTTCGGCTCTTCCCGGTCCTTCTCCGGTTCGACAGCGGTCGGCGCTTCCTCGACGATCAGGTGCACGTTCGTACCGCTGATCCCGAACGCCGAGACACCAGCCCGACGCGGACGATCACCCGGCTGCCACTCGACCGGCTCCTGCAGCAGTCGGACACTTCCGGAGTCCCAGTCGACGTGCGACGACGGCTCGTCGGCGTGCAGTGTCCTCGGAAGCACACCGTTCTGGAGTGCCATCACCATCTTGATCACACCGGCGACACCTGCGGCCTGCTGGGAATGACCGATGTTCGACTTGATCGAGCCCAGCCACAACGGCCGATCGCGATCTTGCCCGTAGGTGGCCAGCAGCGCACCGGCCTCGATCGGGTCACCCAGCTCGGTACCCGTGCCGTGTGCTTCCACCACGTCCACATCGGACGCTGCCAGTCGCGCACTCGCCAGGGCGGCTCGGATCACCCGTCGCTGCGATGGGCCATTCGGCGCGGACAGGCCGTTGGAGGCACCGTCCTGGTTGACCGCGCTCCCGCTGATGATGCCCAGTACCTTGTGCCCGTTGCGGTGCGCGTCGGACAGACGCTCCAGCATCAGCATGCCCGCACCTTCGGCCATGCCCATGCCGTCGGCGCCATCACCGAATGCCTTGCACCGACCATCAGAGGCCAGCGCTCGTAGCCGCGAGAAGGCCACGAACTCGGTCGGGTCCGCGATCACTGTCACGCCACCGGCCAGTGCCAACGAGCATTCACCTGAACGCAGAGCCTGAGCCGCTTGGTGTAAGGCGACCAGCGAGGACGAGCAGGCCGTGTCCACGGTCACCGCTGGGCCGTGGAGGCCCAGCGTGTACGAGACCCGGCCTGACAACACGCTCAACGCGTTGCCTGTGATCAGGTGTACCTCCGCGCCCGGCACAGTGGCACCCGTCGCGATGTATCCGGAGGACGCGGCACCGACGAACACACCGGTCGTGGAACCGTGCAGTGACTTCGGGTCGATCCCGGCCCGTTCGATCGCCTCCCACGAGGTTTCGAGAAGCAGGCGCTGCTGCGGGTCCATCGCCATGGCTTCACGGGGACTGATCCCGAAGAACCCGGCGTCGAAGTCCGCGGCCCCGGTCAGGAAACCGCCCTCCACCACATACGTCGAACCCTCGGCATCCGGATCCGGATCGAACAGGGCTTCGGCATCCCAGCCACGGTCCGTCGGGAAACCACCGATCGCGTCACCGCCGGAAACCAGAAGCTCCCACAACTCCTCAGGAGTACGCACACCACCGGGATAACGACACGCCATACCGACGATCGCGATCGGCTCAGTCGACGCCACGTGCGCGACCACAGGCGCGTTCTCGTCGATGGCACTGCCGAACAGCTCGGTGAGGATCTCGTCAGCCAGCGCGGAGGCACTCGGGTGGTCGAAGATCACGGTGGACGGCAACCGAATGCCCGCGGCGGCGTTCAGCCGGTTGCGCAACTCGACGGCGGTCAACGAGTCGAAGCCCAGCTCACGGAACGCCCGAGTCGACACGATCTCGTCAACCGATTCGTGGCCAAGCACCGCAGCCGCGTGAGAACGCACCAGCTCCACAACCGTCCGCCGCCGCTCAGCCACCGACATGCCCGACAAGCGGGATGCGAACTCTCCACGCTCGTCCGCGACCTCGGTTTCCTCGTGGGCTTCTGGGATCGTCTCCAGCAACGGCCGTGGCCGCGCGGCGCTGAAAACAGGCGCGAACTTGTCCCATTCCACGTCCGCGAGGGCGATGAACGTCTCGTCGTCGGCCAGGATCTCGCCAAGGGCGGTCAACGCCCGCTGCGTGTCGAGGAAGTTCATTCCCTGACGCAGCAGGCGTTGCGGGGTGACGCGACCGGGCGCTTGGTCCATGGCGGCGTCCACGGCGTCCCAGTCACGCGTGTTCCAGACGCCCCAGGCGATCGACGTTCCCGGCAGGCCACGGGCCCGGCGGTCCTCAGCCAACGCATCCAGATAGGAGTTGCCCGCAGCATAAGCGGCATGGTCGTTGCTGCCCCACGTCGCCGAGATCGACGAGAACATCACGAACTCGTCCAAAGCCAGGTCGGCCGTTGCCTCATCCAGGTACTTCGCGCCCACTGCTTTCGCGCCCAATGCCGCGGCCAAGCCGTCGCGGGTGGTGTCTTCCAGTCTTGCCAGGAAGGGGGTGTTCGCCGAATGCAACACAGTGGACAGTCCAGGCCCGGAGCTCTCGATCCAATCGACCATGCCCGTCACCTGTGTGCGTACCGCGAGGTCGCATGACACGACCTCCACGGCGGTGCCCGCACCGGCCACTGTGGCGGCGAGGTCAGCGACCCCGGGAGCGGACGGACCAGAACGAGACGTCAACACAACCCGCTGGGTCTCGTGCTCGGCCAGCCACGGACCGATGCACACGCCGATCGAACCCGTACCGCCGGTCAGCAGAACCGTGCCTTGGGGGCTCCACCGCGTGGCCTCGGACTGGCGGGCCTCAGCACGAACCAGGCGCCGCAGGAACACACCCGACGACCGCACCGCGACCTGGTCTTCCTTGCCATCGGCGAAGATCCCGGCCAGCCGGGCACCGATCTCCGCATCCCACACCGGTGGCAGGTCGACCAGTCCGCCCCAGCGGTCCGGGTGCTCCAAGCCGACTGTCCGGCCCAGGCCCCACACCTGGGTCTGTGCCGGGCTTGTCGTCGCCTCATCGGCGTTGACCTGCACCGCGCCTCGGGTCAGCACCCACAGGGGCGCGGTAGAACCGAGCCGTCCCATGGCCTGGACCAGTTCGACCGTTCCTGCCAGGCCGGTCGGGACCAGCGGGTGTTCCGCCAGCGGTGTCTCGTCCAGAGCCAGCAACGACACCACACCGGCGACATCCGCTGCCTCGATGTCTTCGGGACCGGACGCCGTGACAACCTCGGCGCCGTGCTTCGTCAAGGCGGCCACGACCGTGGATGCGTCGGGTCCGTCGCCGACGACCAGCCAGGTTCCGGCCAGCGCGGTGCCGTTCACACCGGCTGGCTGCCAGGTGATCCGGTAACGCCAGTCGTCCACCGACAGCTTGGCCCGGTTCAGCTTGGGCGCTTCCGGCCAGTAACGGCGCCGCTGGAACGCGTACGTCGGCAACGCCACAACCGAGCCACTACCAAGGACCGCCGCCCAGTCCACCGGAGCACCCTGGACGTATGCCTCAGCGAAAGAACCAAGCAGCCGCTCAGCACCGCCCTCGTCACGCCGCAGCGTCCCGGACACGACCGGGGCCTGCTCGTCCAAGCTCTCGGTGATCGCCGGAGTCAGCACGGGATGCGGCGAAACCTCGACGAACACGCCATGACCACTCGCGGCCAAACCACGGACCGCCCGGTCGAACTCGACCGTCTCACGCAACGAGGCATACCAGTACGACGGGTCCATCTCCGAACCCGCCAACCACTGCCCGGTCAACGCCGAAATCATCGGGATTCGCGCTTCGCGCGGCTCAATCCCCTCCAACACCTCCAGGATCTCGCCACGCAACTCATCCACGTGAGCACTGTGCGAGGCGTAATCCACCGGGATCATCCGCGCCCGAGGCGACTCACCACACGAATCCGCCAACTCCCGCAACGCATCCGCATCACCGGACACCACAGTCGACGCTTGCCCGTTCACGGCCGCGACCGAGAGCCGCTCTCCATAAGGGGCGATCCGCTCACGAACTCCGTCGACTGGCTCGGCTATTGAGAGCATGCCGCCACGACCGGCCAGCGCGGTCAGTGTCTTGCTGCGCAAGGCAACGACCTTCGCGGCGTCTTCCAGGGACAGGATCCCGGCGACCGCCGCAGCTGCGATCTCACCCTGCGAGTGCCCGACTACGGCATCCGGCTGCACCCCGGCCGCCTGCCAGACAGCCGCCAGCGACACCATCACGGCCCACAACGCGGGCTGCACCACATCCGCGCCCTCAAACCCATGCCGCCCAACCAGAACGTCATCCAGCTCCCAGTCCACATACGGCGACAAAGCCTCCGCACACTCAGCCAACTTCGCCGCGAACACCGGCGAAACATCGGCGAGCTCACGACCCATCCCGACCCACTGACTGCCCTGACCCGGGAACACGAACACCGTTCGACCGACACCGCCCGGGGCAACCGAGCCCGTGACCACACCAGGCGCGGGCTGGCCCGTGGCCACCGCCGCGAGACCGGCTGCGTATTCGGCACCGAGCACTACGGCCCGGTGCTCCAGGGACGCCCGCGTCGAAGCCAGTGACCAGGCCACATCGCTCGCTGACGTGTCCGGGCGCGCCAGCACGTACTCACGCAACCGGCCCGCCTGGTCAGCAAGAGCCGCAGCGCTACGACCGGACACGACCCATGCGGACACTCGCTGCGAGAACACCCGAGTAGCCTGCGGTTTCTCTGTCGCCTCAGGTTCCGTCTCCTGTGGCGCCTCTTCCAGAATGACGTGGACATTGGTCCCACTCACCCCGAACGCCGACACACCAGCCCGACGCGGACGATCACCCGCAGACCACTCGACCGCGTCCTGCAACAGCCGCACATTCCCGGACTCCCAGTCCACATGCGACGACGGCTCATCAGCGAACAACGTCTTCGGCAACACACCACGCTGCAAAGCCATGACCATCTTGATCACACCAGCAACACCAGCAGCACACTGTGTGTGACCGATGTTCGACTTCACCGACCCCAGCCACAACGGCTGGTCATCGTGTCGTTCCTGGCCATAGGTGGCCAACAGCGCGCCAGCCTCGATCGGGTCACCCAGCGTGGTACCAGTGCCGTGCGCCTCCACCGCGTCCACATCAGACGGCGACAACTGCGCATTCGCCAACGCAGCCCTAATCACCCGCCGCTGCGACGGCCCATTCGGCGCCGCAAGCCCATTCGAAGCACCATCCTGGTTTGCCGCACTACCCCGAATCACCGCCAACACCTGATGACCATTGCGCTGAGCGTCCGACAAACGCTCAAGAAGCACCATGCCCGCGCCCTCGCCCCAACCGATCCCATCGGCCTCATCAGAGAACGCCTTGCACCGCCCACTGGACGCCATACCACCCTGCTGCGCGAACTCCATGAACGCACCAGGTGACACCATTACCGCCACACCACCAGCAAGCGCCATCGAACACTCGCTCGACCGCAACGCCAACATCGCCTGATGCAACGCCACCAACGACGACGAACACGCGGTGTCGACCGTCACGGCAGGGCCAGTCAGTCCCAGGCAATACGAGATCCGACCGGACGCGACCGCCGACACCGTGCCGATCAGGCGATACCCGTCCAGGCTGCGGTCATCGACCGGCAGGCTGGCGTCGTAACCGGCGTGACTCGCCCCCACGAACACGCCCGTCGTCGATCCGTGCAACGACTTCGGGTCGATCCCGGCCCGCTCGATCGCCTCCCACGACGTCTCCAGCAACAACCGCTGCTGCGGATCCATCGCCAACGCCTCACGCGGACTGATCCCGAAGAACCCCGCATCGAAATCAGCCACGTCGTACAGGAACCCGCCCTGGCGCCGGTAGGCCTGACGCTGGCCGAACTCCTCTTCGAACACCTCCCAGCCGCGATCCGTCGGGAAGCCGCCCATCGCGTCGGTCTCGGCGACCAGCAGGTCCCAGAACTGCTCGGGCCCGGTCACCCCGCCGGGGAAACGACAGCCCATCCCGACGATCGCGATCGGCTCGCGGGCACCGGACTCGAGTTCCCTGACCCGCTCACGGGCCTCGTAGTGGTCGGCTGCCAACTTCTTCAAGGCGTCGAGCAGCTGCTTCTCATCGGCCATGGTGGGTCCTCCTCGACGCCGCGGTGATCCGAGCACCAATGATCATCACGACGCCCCCAGTTCCTTGTTGATGAAGTCCAGGACCTCGTCGGCTGAGGCCTCGTCGAGCTGCCCGGCCACCGCCTGCCGACCTGTGGCGGTGCCGTCGTTCTCCTGCGCGGGTCCGCTGCGGCGCAGCCACCGGGACAGCATGGTCTGCATGCGTTCGGTGATGTCCTGGCGCGTGTCCGCTCCGCCTTCGACGGACTCCAGCTCGCCCGCCAACCGCTCCAGTGTGGCCAGCACCGGGTCTCCGGTGTCCGCCGAGTCGGCGCCGACCACTTCGCCCCGGATGTGTTCCGCGAGGGCGGTGGCGTTCGGGTAGTCGAACACCATCGTGGACGCCAACCGAACGCCCACCACCTCGGACAGGCGGTTGCACAGATCCACCGCGCCGGCCGAGTCGAAGCCCAGATCCTTGAACGCGCGCTGCGGCAACACATCCTCGGCAGACTCGTACCGGAGTACCGCGGCGGCGTGACCGCGCACCAGGTCTGTCAGCACCTGCTGCTGTTCCGCGACCGGCATGCCGGACAACCGATCGGCCCACTCGCCAGTACCTGTGCCGACGGTTTCGACCGTCAGGGTCGCGCGCACCTCAGGCAAGTCCGACAGCAGTGGACTCGGCCGGTGCAACGTGTACGTCGGAATGAACTGCGGCCAGTCAAACCCAGCCACCACCATCGCACCCTCATCGGCATCGAGCACCTGACCCAACGCCAACATCCCACGCTGCTCGTCGATGCCCTCCATCCCGAACTCACGCAACCGCTCACCACCGGTACCCGCGGCCATCCCCACGCCAGCCCACAGGCCCCACGCGATCGACGTGGCAGGCAGGCCTCGAGCGCAGCGATCCTCAGCCAGCGCATCGAGATAGGCGTTCGCCGCCGCGTAGCCGCTCAGGCCGCCGCTGCCCCAAACGCCAGCGCCCGAGGAGAACAACACGAACGCGTCCAACTCACGATCCGCGGTCAACTCGTCAAGAACCGCCGCACCACCGGCCTTCGCCGACAACAACCTCGACAGTTCCGCGGTCTGCAACTGCTCCACGGGTGTGCTGCCGCCGACACCTGCCGAGTGCACGATCGAGGACAGCACCGGGCCTGTGGCGTCGATTCGCCTGAGCAACTGGTCGACCGCGGTGCGCTCGGCAACGTCACACGCCACCACGTCCACAGCTGTACCACCGGTCGCGATGGAACCCGCGAGCTCGGCAACACCTCCGGCAACCGGGCCAGAA
>NZ_MTQO01000012.1 GCF_001984155.1 Actinosynnema sp. ALI-1.44 | reverse complement strand
GACCAGAGTGGACAACACCGGGTTGTTCGACGCCGCGGTCGCGACCGGGTCCTTCGCCATTCCTTCGAAGCTGCCCGGCCCGTCCTTCGGCACCGCACCACACGCCGAACCGAACTGCGCGGTCATCGCGGAAGAAGTGGGCGGCGCCTGCGACGGCTGGTTGCCGGTCGACGCACCCGTGTCGCTGGATCCGCACGCGGCCATGGACATCAGGGCGAAGCCACCGATGACGGCCGCAGCTGCACGTGGCAAACGCATGATGGTGTTCTCCTTGGGATCGGAAAGCTCTGACGGTCATTCGCGCCGCAGATCGATGCGGATTGGTGGAGTGGGGAACTTTTCGAGCGTCACCTGATCGGGCGATCGGGGCCACCGCCGTGTTTGGTCCACTGTGTACAGGTCGCCGATCCTCGGCGTGAGCGTCCTGGCCACCATGCTGGGCGGCACGGCGGCTGTGGCGTCTCCCGCGAAACACAGCGGCGGCGACGTGTTCGTCCTGAGCCAGAGCGGTGTGCTCAGCCGGCACGACGCCACGCTGCGGCTCATCCCCAAGTCCAGCAAGCGGATCACCGGTGTCACCAAAGGTGACCAGCTGATCGGCCTGGACACCCGGCCGGCCACCGGCGGCCTGTACGCGTTGTCCCGCTCAGGCCAGCTGTACCGGACCGACGTCAAGACCGCGGCCGCCACCGCGGTCGGCACACCCATCGCACCGCAGGGCTCAGCGGTCGGATTCGATTTCAACCCGACGGTCGACCGGATCCGCGTGGTCACCGACACCGGGCAGAACCTCCGGCTGCACCCCGACACCGGTGCCGTCGCGGACACCGACACCCCACTGAGCTACCCCGCGACCAGTCGCAGCCCGAAGGTCACGGCTTCCGGCTACACCAACAGCGTCGCAGGCGCGACCTCCACAGCGCTCTATGGGCTGGATTCCGCGCAGGACACGCTGGTCAAGTAAGGCAGTTTGCCCGGCGAGACCCCCGTGGTGTCTCCGAACACCGGGCAGGTGACCACGATCGGCCGTCTCGGCTTGAACATCAGCGCGGTCAACGGCTTCGACATCAAGGGCGCCGCCGGCGCTGGTGTTCACAACCCGCGGGACTACCGCGCCGTGGCCGCGGTGCGAGCGCACGGCCTGTCTCTGCTGGCCAGCATCGACGTCGCCTCCGGCCGGGCGCGGGTGACGTCTCCGTTGCTCACCGACGTGGTTGGTCTGGCTTTCGTCAGCTGACCGCACACGCGAGCGGGCGGCACCAGAAGCTTCTGGTGCCGCCCGCTCGTGATGTGGTTGTCAGGCGCGCACGTGGTTCATGCTGTGCGCGTCGGTCACCGCGTGCCCGCCGTTGCCGGCGGGGCCGGAGTGGCCACCCTGGGTGTGGCTGACATTGCTGGCGTCACCGGTGGCACCGGTCGACCCGGTGTCACCCGACGCACCGGAGGTCACCATGGTGTGCGTGGTGCCGCCGTTGTGCTTCCAGCCGTTGTGCTTCCAGCTGTGCTGGTCGCTGGAGCGGGTGATGGCGGTGTTGCCGCCGGTGGCACCGGACTTGCCGGAGTCACCCGAGTTACCGGTCACGGCCTTGTTCGAGCTCGACGCGTTGCCGCCCTTGCCCGAATCGCCACCGTCACCGGCAACAGCCTTACCGCCGGTCACGCTGTCCACCTTGGACCATCCACGGTGGTGTCGTGCCGTCTGTGCACCATTGGTGCTGGCAGCTTTCACTGCCGCGTTGCCGCCGTTACCAGCCGCGCCAGAGTTTCCGCCCTGTGTGTTGCTGATGTTGGTGGCGTCACCCGTGGCACCGGTCGAGCCGGTGTCTCCCGAGTCGCCGGAGGTCACCGTGGTCTCGCACCGGGCGAGAACACAGAGGCTGTAGGCGGAGTTGCCACCGGTCGAACCGGAGTTGCCCGAGTTCCCGGAGTTACCGGTCACGGCCTTGTTCGAGCTCGTGGCGTTGCCACCTTTGCCCGAGTCGCCTCCGTTGCCCGCCACAGCCTTCCCGGCGGTCGTTGACGAGCCGCCGCTGTGGTGCTGCCTCTTCGAAGTGGCAGCGTGGTTGTCTCTGGACGCCTGGGTCGCGGCGTGGCCGCCGTTGCCCGCTGAACCCGAGTTCCCGCCCTGGGTGTTGCTGGCGTTCGTGGCGTTGCCGGTCGCACCGGTGGAGCCGGTGTTTCCGGAGTTGCCCGAGCTGACGTGCGTCTCGCAGCGCGAGAGCACGCACACGCCATACGCCGAATTGCCACCGGTTGAACCGGAGTTGCCCGAGTTCCCAGAGTTGCCGGTCACGGCCTTGTTCGAGCTCGTGGCGTTGCCGCCCTTGCCCGAGTCGCCGCCGTCACCGGCGTGGGAGCTGCCCAGCACGGTGTTGACCACTCCGCCGAGGCCCACGGGGCCCTCGGAACCGGTGTCGGCGCTCGCGACCGCGTTCCCCAGCAGAACGAACCCGCCGGACATCACCGCGGCCACGATGCCGCGTCGTACATACCTATGCATCAGTTTTCCTTGCCCTTTCATCGCTTCACGGGAAGATCTTCAGCGTTGCGAGGAACAAGGACCATCAACTCGGATGATGCCTGCCGTACGACGTCCACCACGACGGCCCCATCAGCGCACCGGGCGATACCCGCCACGACCCGGACAACGACGCACGGACAACATCGCCGTGCACGGAAGAACCATCGACACCCGGGCCGTGCGGCGCGAGGGCCGTACCACCAGGCGCGCCCGTCGCAGCGGGACCGCTCGGCGGCAACACCGGAGCACCAGGCACAGGCTTGCCTGACCACACCGTAGATCCCGCAGACTCCGCGGTCACGGCGTGTTCAGTGATGACGCGATCAGCGCGCGGCAATCGGCCGACTTCAGCGCTGTCGGTCGCTCGCACGACGTGCGCATCTTCGGGCACTGTCGACCACGACGGAGACACCGTGACCGCGCTGGGCACGGGCAGGTCCGAGTGGTCAACCCGTCCAGTCCCCGGGGAACCAGTTCCCGGCGGATCACTGGCCGGAACGGGATCCGCCACGGCGCGAACCACAGGATCGGTCGCGGCGACGGGCTTGAGCACCGGATCCGCCGCGCGGACCACCGGTCCCACAAGCGGTTCCGTGACCGGCTTGAGTTCGAACAGCACTGGCGCCACCGCCTCGGTGGCCGGCGTGAGAACCGGCTGGATCACCGGCGCGACCACGTCAGCGACTGGTTGCACGACTGGCGCTGCCAGTGTGGCCACGCCGTGCACGACCGGTGCGACCGGTTCGGACACCACGTCGTGAACCACACCAGTGACACCGTCCGTGACGGCGCCCAACAAGCCTTGCGGCGACGCGCCGTGGTCTTTCTGACTTCCGCCGGACTGCTCCGCGTTCGCATGTCCAGCCGTGAGCAGCGCCAACACGAACAATCCGGCGGTAAATCCGACAAGCCCGCCGACAACTCTGACCAACCGCACAAGAAAGTCACGGTCTGTCACTTCGTCAGCAACACCTGCCGTCATCTTCACCCGCATGAACTTCACCTCCCCTCCGATCGGGTGACGACTTGGTACCCGGGATTCGGAGGGTGAAAGCACGCGGATTGGGTTCCAGCCAAGAAAATCTGACTCGTTTCCCAGTAAAACCCAAAGAACGAGCTGAAATACCCACCCACCGCCGACTCAAACACGAGCACACAAGATTGACATGAAACAGCCAACACGCTAATGGGCCAGGTGTCACGACTTGGCGTATTCGACGCGCTGCGCGGCTGACACCACCAATCCGACATGACCGTGTGCACCGAATGGGGCAAGACGAGCAGGCATGGTGTGATCCCACAAAGGAGTACGCATGAAGCCCGGCGACGATGCTGCCGACCTCGAACCGGCCGACGACAGAGGCACCCCGCGACGCAGCACTCGCCGACGCCACGACGTGACCACGTGATGACGACGTCGGCAACCAGTCGACACCAGGACCAGCGTCTGCGGCACGCGGGCGCATGGACGGGCGCCGTACTCCTGTTCACCGCCGGTTCGCCCTGTACGTCAGCGAATCGACCTTCTTGCTCACCTCCATCGTGGGCGTGGAGAGCGCGCCGCAGGCCGTCTCCGCCACGACACTTTGGGGAAACCGCGCTGTGTCCGGCAGCGGCTTCCGCGAAGTCTGGACCGTCAGTCCGGACAACGGCGCCATGCTCCTCGGCACCCTGAGCAAACCCAGCGGTGTTCTTCCGGCTTACGGACTGCTGCTCGCAGTGCTCGCTGGCCTGTTCGCCGTCGCGGCGATCGGACTGATCGTCTTCAGCCGACGCACCTCGGTACGCACCTGGCTCACCCGTAGTGTCCACCTCACCGTCGTCACGGTCGCCGCACTCATCGGAGCCGCAGCCGCCATCGCCATGACCACACTGGCCGAGACCACCGCCAACTCACCGACAATCGGCGAGCAAGTCGGCACTCAGATCACAGTGGATGTCGGCCTCTGGCTCCTCGCAGCGCTGTGCCTGATCGCGATCACGGCAGCCCTGCAGGCCAAACGAGCGCTGCTGATGTCCCCGCCACGCTCCAGCGCGCATGTCGAAGACGACACGCCAACTCCCCGATGGGAATACCCGTACTCCAGGAATGAAGCCTCGGCAGGATCCCGGCCCGAAGAATCGGTGATCGATCCAAACCATCTCGTCGTCAGCTTCGAATGGCTGGGGTCCATGAGATCGGTCCCGTGTGCCGAGTGCTCGATGGCGGCGGGAAACGCCCGATGCGCTGCCATCGAGCAGGCACGGGAGGGAAGGAGATCCTGCGTGTTTGGCAAACGCTATGCCGCTCGAATGATCAACCGCAGTGCCGAGAACGATCAGGACCGACGCCGCTTCCTCAAAGCCGCAGGCGTCACCGGCCTCGGCTTCGTCGGCGCCACCACACTGACCGCACCCAGCGCCACCGCCGCACCTCAAGCCGAGGTCAGCGACGTCGCGGTGCTCAATTTCGCCCTCAACCTCGAGTACCTGGAAGCCGAGTTCTACCTGCACGCGGTCACCGGCAAGGGCTTGGCCGACTCGATGACCACCGGCACCGGCACCCGCGGTGGCGTCACCGGCGGCCGTGCCGTCCGGTTCAAAACCAAAGCCGCACGCCAGTACGCCCAGGAAATCGCCGGCGACGAGAAAGCCCACGTGGGTTTCCTGCGTGCAGCGCTCGGGAACGCCGCCGTCAGCCGTCCGGCGATCGATCTGCAAAGCAGCTTCACCGCCGCCGCGCAGGCCGCCGGTCTGGTCAAACCCGGTCGCAGCTTCGACGCGTTCGCCTGCGAGGAGAACTTCCTACTCGCCGCGTACCTGTTCGAGGACGTCGGCGTCACCGCCTACGAGGGCGCCGCGCCCCTAATCACGAACAAAACGTATCTCGAAGCCGCCGCGGGCATCCTCGCTGTGGAGGCCTACCACGCGGCCAACATCCGCACCGCGCTCTACAACCACAGCGACGGCATCCTCGGCCTCGGTCTGCTGGGCCGCGACCTTCGGGAAGCCTCAGTCAAGCTGTCCAACGCCCGCGACAACCTCGACGGACCCACCGACCTCGACCAAGGCGTCATCGACAGCCAAGGTCGCGCCAACATCGTCCCCGCTGACACCAACGGCATCGCCTACTCCCGCAGCCCCGGCCAGGTCCTCAACATCGTCTACCTGACCAACAAAGCCGCCACCTCCGGCGGCTTCTTCCCCAAGGGCGTCAACGGCGAAGTCAACACCAGCGCCAACAACGTCTAACACGCGCGAGACCGTCGGTGGCACCTTCGCTGAGGTGCCACCACACGCGCTACCCCGTTTGTAACGCCCTTCCCCACGGGACGCACCACTCGGGTGTGATGGATCGGTTCGGTTGAAGTCGGAGGTCCGGTTGTCGCTCGCCAGTGCCATCAAACCGAGGATCACCCGTTTCCGAGCCGGAGCCGCGCTCCTGGGGCCCGCGTTCGTCGCGGCGATCGCCTACGTCGACCCCGGCAACGTGGCCACCAACACCGCAGCGGGCGCCACCTACGGCTACCTGCTGGTGTGGGTGGTCGTCGTGGCGAACGTGATGGCCGGGCTCGTGCAGTACCTGTCCGCGAAACTCGGGCTGGTCACCGGACTGTCACTGCCCGAGGCGGTCCGGGACCGGCTGTCCACCCCGACCCGGCTGGCCTACTGGGCACAGGCGGAGGTCGTGGCGATGGCAACCGACCTGGCCGAGGTGCTCGGCGGCGCGATCGCGTTGAACCTGCTGTTCGACCTCCCGCTGCTGCTCGGCGGCGTGATCACCGGCGTGGTGTCCACCGTTCTGCTGCTGGTGCAGGACCGAGCCGGGCAACGGCCGTTCGAACGGGTCATCACGGGACTGCTGCTGATCATCGCGATCGGTTTCGCCGCGGGGCTTTTCGTCTCGCCGCCGTCCGGCTCCGGCGTGGTCGGCGGGCTGCTGCCGCAGTTCGCTGGGTCGGAGAGCGTCCTGCTGGCCGCGGGAATGCTGGGTGCGACCGTGATGCCGCACGCGGTGTACCTGCACTCCGCGCTGGCACGTGACCGGCACGGCCGCCAGACCGGACCCCGACTGGGGCGCCTGCTCAACGCGACCCGCTACGACGTCGGCGTCGCCATGGTGTTCGCCGGCGCGGTCAACCTCGCGATGCTGTTGCTCGCAGCGAGTGCGCTATCCGGGATCGACGGCGTGGACTCGCTTTCCGGTGTGCGCGCCGCCATCGGGCAGCACCTCGGCGGGGGCATCGCGTTGCTGTTCGCCGTGGGACTGCTGGCCTCCGGCCTGGCGTCGACCTCGGTCGGGTGCTACGCCGGTGCCGTGGTGATGGGTGGGCTGCTGCGCAAGCGGATCCCGTTGCTGGCCCGCCGGTTGCTCACACTGCTGCCCGCTGTCGCGTTGCTGGCGTTCAACGTGAATCCGTCGTGGGCGCTGGTGATCTCGCAGGTGGTGCTGTCA
>NZ_MTQO01000011.1 GCF_001984155.1 Actinosynnema sp. ALI-1.44 | reverse complement strand
GTACGTGCGTGGTCTGCCTGTCGACTGGCCCGCTGTCTTGGGTCGTGGCTCGACCGTGGACCTGCCGACCTATGCGTTCCAGCACCGCCACTACTGGCCCGAAACTGACAACAAGCGTGCCGAAGTGGTTGCAGCCACTGGTGCTGAGGCAGGTTTCTGGACCGCTGTGGAGAGCGGTGACGCCACCGCGCTGGCCGACTTGCTCGGTGTGAACCCGACAGACGAGACCCTGGGCGCACTGACGGACTGGCGTCGCCGGGAGCGCGCCGACTCGTCCGTTGCCGACTGGCGTTACCGGGTTTCGTGGGTTCCGGTGAGCGAATCCGATGGGACCCTCACAGGCACGTGGCTGGTGGTTGGCGATGGCCCTGACGCCGCCGTCATCGCCGAGGCGCTGGAGTCGCACGGGGCCATGGCGACCCGGACGACCTCGGACCGTCTGCACGAAGCGGTTGCCACGTCCTGGGATCTCAACGGCGTGGTGTCGCTGCTGGCCCTGAACGACGGGCACCTGGCGGAACACCCGCTCATCCCGGCCGGACTGGCCGGGACAGTCGAACTGACCCAGGCGTTGGGGCGGCTCGGTGTGTCCGCCCCGCTGTGGGTGTTGACGCGCGGTGCGGTGCGGACAAGCGGCGACTCTGCCGTTGATCCGGTGCAGGCGCAGGTATGGGGCCTTGGCGTCGTCGCAGGCCTCGAACTGGCTGGCCGATGGGGCGGGCTGGTTGATCTGCCGCCGGTGGTGGATGCCCGTGCTGGGGCTCGGTTGGCTGGTGTGCTCGCGGATGCGGCCGAGGATCAGGTTGCGGTGCGTTCGGGTGGTGTGGTGGCTCGGCGGTTGGTGCGTGCTGGTCGTCCGGTGGTCCGGAACGCCTGGTCCCCGAGGGGCTCGGTGCTGGTGACGGGTGGAACGAGTGGTGTCGGTGCCATTACCGCCCGGTGGGTCGCTGATCGCAGTGCGTCCCGAGTGGTGTTGACCAGCCGCTCAGGCCCGGCCGCCGCCGGTGTTGCCGAGCTCGCGGGTTCGATCGCGGCCAGCGGTTCGGCGGTGGACGTGGTGGCGTGTGACATCGCTGATCGTGCTTCGGCAGATGCCTTGCTCAGGCGCACGGACGCCACCGGTCCGGTGCTGTCGTCGATCGTGCACTCGGCAGGCGTCGGTGGTCACAAGCCGTTGTCGGACCTGGAAAGCGCCGACCTGTCGACCCTGCTGTCGGCAAAGGTCGGCGGTGCGGCGGTTCTCGACGAGCTGACCGCGGACCGTGAGTTGGACGCGTTCGTGTTGTTCTCCTCGGGTGCTGGTGTTTGGGGCAGTGGTGGCCTGAGCGGCTACGCGGCGGCGAACGCCTATCTCGATGCGCTGGCTGAGGATCGTCGGGCACGCGGTCTCACGGCTTCGTCGGTGGCGTGGGGATTGTGGGCCGGTGTGGGGATGGCCGCGAACGCTGGTGGAGACCGGTTGCGCGACTTCGGGATGGAAGGCATCGACGAGCAGCGCGGGATGCTGGCGTTGGGACAGGTGCTCGATGCCGATGAAGGCGCGATGGTGGTGGCCGGTTTCGACTGGCCGCAGTTCCTCCCGACGTACACCTTGCGACGGCCGAGCAGGCTCCTGGCCGACCTCCCCGAGGTCCGCGCGACCCTGACGGACGACACCGCCGAGGCCGGTACGGGCGAATGGGCGGACCGTCTCGCGGGAATGCCGGTCGCCGAGCAGCAGCAGGTGCTGACGGACCTGGTGCGCGGTCACGCCGCCGCAGTGCTCGGGCACGAATCCGCAGAGGACGTCCTGCCACAGCGGGCGTTCAAGGACATGGGCTTCGACTCCGCGGGCGCGGTCGAGTTGCGCAACCGGTTGTCGCAGGTGGTGGGTGTTCAGTTGTCGTCGACGATGGTCTTCGACTACCCGAACGCCGCCGCGCTCGCCGACCAGATCTGGCGTGAGCTCATGCCGGAACACGCCGCCGAGCCCGACGCGGACCTGGAGGAAGTGGCGTTCCGGGAAACCATCGCCGCCATCCCGATGGCCCGGATCCGCGAAGCCGGCCTGCTCGACCTGCTGCTCAACCTCGCCGAACCGGCCGGGACGAGCGGCGGAACCGAAACTGAATCCATCGACGAGATGGACGCCGAGAGCCTCATCCGGAGGGCTCTCGATGGCAAGGACTCCTGACCCCACCTCGTTGATTCGGAGCGGATCACCATGGCAACGCCCAACGACAAGCTCGTCGAAGCACTCCGTGCCTCCCTCAAGGAGACCGAGTTGCTGCGCCGGCAGAACAACGCCCTGCTCGCGGCGTCGACCGAGCCGATCGCGATCGTGGGAATGGGCTGCCGCTTCCCCGGCGGCGTGACGGGACCCGAGCAGTTCTGGGACCTGGTGGCTGCGGGCACCGACGCGGTGGGCGGCTTCCCGGTCGACCGTGGCTGGGAAGCCTTCGAGGAAGAGGTCGGCAGGGAACAGACGTACCGGCGCCAGGGCGGGTTCGTCTACGACGCCGCTGACTTCGACGCGGGTTTCTTCGGGATCAGCCCTCGTGAGGCGCTGGCGATGGATCCCCAGCAGCGTCTGCTCCTGGAAACCTCCTGGGAGGCGATCGAGCGGGCCGGGATCGACCCCCGGTCGTTGCACGGATCGGCGACGGGCGTGTTCGTCGGCGCGAACACGTCCGGCTACGACTCCGCGCTGCCAGGGGACGACGAGAGCCTGGACGGGTATCGCCTGATCGGCACGGTGTCGGCGGTCGCGTCCGGCCGGATCTCGTACTGCCTGGGACTGACTGGCCCTGCCGTGACGGTCGACACGGCATGTTCGTCGTCGTTGGTGGCGATGCACCAGGCGATGTTGGCGTTGCGGGCCGGTGAGTGTTCGATGGCGCTTGCCGGTGGTGTTGCCGTGATGGTGTCACCAGGCGCCTTCATGGAGTTCTCCCAGCAGGGCGGTATGGCCTCCAGTGGTCGGTGCAAGGCGTTCTCCGACGAAGCGGACGGGATCGGCTGGGGTGAAGGCGCGGGCATGGTGCTCCTCGAGCGCCTGTCCGATGCACGCCGCAACGGTCACCGTGTGCTGGCGGTCATCCGGGGCAGTGCGGCGAACCAGGACGGTGCTTCGAACGGGCTCGCAGCGCCGAACGGGCCGTCGCAGCGGCGCGTGATCCGTGCGGCTCTGGCCAATGCCCGGCTGGCAGCCGATGACGTGGACGTCGTCGAGGCGCACGGCACCGGGACGACCCTCGGTGACCCGATCGAGGCACAGGCGTTGCTGGCGACCTACGGCCAAGGCCGTGCCGACGATCAGCCGTTGTGGCTGGGTTCGGTGAAGTCGAACATCGGTCACACGCAGTGCGCGGCCGGTGTCGCCGGTGTGATCAAGATGGTCATGGCCTTGCAGAAGGGCGAGCTGCCGAAGACGTTGTACGCCGAACTGCCGTCGTCGCACGTGGATTGGACGACCGGGAATGTCCGGTTGTTGCAGGAGTCCGTCGAATGGCCTGCGGGTGATCGTCCGCGTCGGGCTGGTGTGTCGGCGTTCGGGGTGAGTGGCACGAACGTCCATGTCATCCTGGAAGAAGCACCGGTCGCGGACGAGCCGGATTCGCAGGACGCCCCGAAACTCCCCCTGCTCAGCACGTCACCCACGGTGTGGATGGTTTCCGGCCACAGCGCCGCGGCCCTCGCCGGTCAGGCGGGTCGGTTGCGTGAGCACGTGCTGGCCCGGCCGGAGCTCGCGGCCGGGGATGTCGCGTGGTCGTTGGCCACGACACGAGCCGCGCTCGAACACCGTGCGGTATTGCTCGGCGGCGACCGTGTCGAGCTGACAGCGGGTCTTGCGGCGATCGCCACGGCACAGCCGGTCGCTGGCGTGGTGACGGATTCTGTTGCCCCGGGTGGTGTTGGTCGTTCGGTGTTCGTGTTCCCGGGTCAGGGCAGTCAGTGGGTGGGCATGGGCCGTCAGCTCGCCGAGACCTCGCCGGTGTTCAAAGCGAGGTTGGCCGAGTGCGCTGCGGCCCTCGCCCCGCACGTTGCCTGGGACCTGGATGACGTTCTTGCTGGGCGGCATGGGTTTGAGGCTGCGGATGTGGTGCAGCCCGCGTTGTGGGCTGTGATGGTGTCGTTGGCTGCGGTGTGGCAGGCGGCTGGTGTTGAGCCGGATGCTGTGGTCGGGCACTCGCAGGGCGAGATCGCAGCGGCTGCGGTGGCCGGGATTCTGTCCCTGGAGGATGCCGCGAAGGTTGTGGCTCTGCGGAGCAAGACGTTGACGGCGTTGGCTGGTCGCGGCGGGATGCTGTCGATCGCTAAGTCGGTCGACGGCGTTCGCGAGCGGATTGCTTCGTATGGCGAGCGGTTGTCGATCGCGGCCGTGAACGGGCCCGCCGCGACCGTGGTGTCCGGTGACGCGGACGCGTTGCGGGAACTGGCGGATTCGTGTGGCGATTCCCCGCGAGCGCGGATGATCCCGGTGGACTACGCCTCGCACAGCGCCCACGTCGACGAACTGCGAGACGAGATCCTCTCGGTCCTCGAAGGAATCACTCCTGGCGAAGCACGAATCCCGATGGTGTCGGCACTGACCGGCGAGTGGCTGTCCGGTCTGGAGATGGACCCGTCCTACTGGTACGCGTCACTGCGTGAAACGGTCGAGTTCGACCGGGCGGTCAGAGCCCTCGGCGACGCGGGCCACGGGGTGTTCCTCGAGGTGTCACCGCATCCGGTTCTCACTCCGGCGATCGCCGACAGCCTGGAGCACCAGGCCCCGGTCGTCGTCGGCACGCTGCGGCGTGACGACGGTGGTGCCGAGCGGCTGCTGTCCTCGCTCGCAGAGGCCTACGTCCGAGGCGCCGCGGTGGACTGGGCAGCCGTGCTCGGTGGCGGCGTCGCGGTGGAGCTGCCGACGTACGCGTTCCAACGGCGCCGCTACTGGCCCGAGGCCCCTGCGTTGAAGCGGACCAAGCTGTCCGTGGACGACTGGCGCTACCGGATCACCTGGCAGCTCTCGGATGGGTTCACGTCCTCGTTGTCCGGAACGTGGCTGCTGGTCGGAGATGCCCCGGACGCCGACGTGATCGCCAACGCACTGACGGACCACGGCGCCGACGTCGTCCGTGCGAACCTGGAAGAGCTCGACGGGTTCGTCGGCGTGCAGCTGAGTGGCGTGGTCTCGTTGCTGGCGTTGGACGAGACGCCTGACACGGAGTTCCCGTGGGTGCCCCGGGGTAGTGCCGACACGCTCGCTGTGGTGCAGGCGCTGGGCAGGGCCGGGATCACGGCCCCGCTCTGGGTCCTGACGCAGGGCGCGGTCCAGGTCAACGGCGACGAGGTCACGACGAGCCCGGCGCAGACGCAGGTGTGGGGGTTCGGCCGGACCGTGGGCCTGGAGCACTCCGACCGCTGGGGCGGCCTGGTCGACATGCCGCCGGTGTGGGACACCGAAGCCGGTGCCCGGCTGGCCAGGGTTCTGGCGCACGGCAGGGAAGATCAGGTCGCGGTGCGTCCGTCGGGTGTCTTCCTGCGGCGGCTGGTCCGTGCCGAACCTCGCCGGGCCGAACTGGAGAGCTGGTCGCCGCGTGGCACGGTTCTGCTGACTGGTGGTACGGGTTCGATCGGCGTGTGCATCGGTCCTTGGCTGGCCGAGCACGGAGCCCAGCGGATCGTCCTGACGTCCCGTTCCGGTCCGTCCGCACCTGGCGTGGCCCGCCTGGTCGCCGCGGTCGCAGGCGCAGGCACGGGCGTCGACGTTCTCAGCTGTGACTTGGGAGAACGCGAGCAGGTGACGGGCATGGTGTCCTGGATCGAGGACTCCGGACCCGGGCTGTCCACTGTGTTGCATTCGGCGAACACGCCGTTCCTCGCCCGGGTGGAGACGACCAGCCGGGAAGGCCTGGCAGCCGCTCTCGGTGCGAAGGCGGCCGGTGCCAGGTACCTGGATGAGGCGACGGCCAGTTTGGCTGTGGACGAGTTCGTGATGTTCTCGTCGATCTCGGCGACGTGGGGCAGTAATGACCATGCGGCTTATGCTGCGGGGAACTCCTATCTGGATGCGTTGGCCGAGGACCGCCGGGCGCGGGGTTTGCCGGGGACGTCGATCGCGTGGGGCGTGTGGAACACGCGTGACTGGGACGCGGTCGACGCGGCAATGGATCAGGCTCCCGGTCGTGTGACGCCACACCGGTTGTTGCGTCAGGGAATGAACTTCCTCGACACGCAGCGGGCTTTGACAGCCCTGGGTGAGATCCTGGCCGATGACGAGACGTTCATCGCCTTGGCGGACGTGGAGTGGGACAAGTTCGCGCCCGTCTTCTGCGCGGCTCGATCACGTCCGTTGCTGGACACGATTCCCGAGGCGCGGGAGGAAGTAGCCCCGCGATCGGTCGAAGACGGCCGCAACGAGTTCGCTTCTCGGTTGGCGGGCTTGTCGGTGGCTGAGCGGCGGCGGACGGTTGTGGAGTTGGTGCGTTCGCAGGCGGCTGCG
>NZ_MTQO01000010.1 GCF_001984155.1 Actinosynnema sp. ALI-1.44 | reverse complement strand
TCATGCGCAGCAGGCTGCTGGTGTGGCTGGTGTGATCAAGATGGTGATGGCGCTCCAGAACGGTGTGCTGCCGAGGACGTTGCACGCCGATGAACCGTCGTCGCATGTGGACTGGACTTCGGGCAACGTGCGGCTTTTGCAGGAGTCCCGGGACTGGCTGCCTGGTGAGCGGACGCGTCGGGCTGGTGTTTCGGCGTTCGGGATCAGCGGCACGAACGCACACGTGATCGTGGAAGAAGCTCCGATCGAGACGGAAGCTTCGGTCGAAGACGAAGCAGTGCCGGTGCTGACGCCGCAAGTTTCCGCGTGGATGCTGTCCGGTCGTGACGCGGATGCCCTGGCCAGCCAGGCGGGCCGGTTGCGTGAGTACGTGCTGGCCCGGCCGGAGCTCGCGCCTGGTGATGTGGCGTGGTCGTTGGCTTCGACGCGGGCGGCTCTGGAGCACAGGGCGGTTGTGCTCGGTGCTGATCGATCCAACCTGGCGGCTGGCCTTGCGGCAGTGGCCACGGGACAGCCCGCAGTCGGCGTATCGACCGGTGTGGTTGCCCCTGGTGGTGTTGGCCGTTCGGTGTTTGTCTTCCCGGGGCAGGGCAGTCAGTGGGTCGGCATGGGCCGTGAGCTCGCCGAGGCTTCGCCGGTGTTCAAGGCGAAGCTGGCGGACTGCGCGGCCGCTCTTGCTCCCTATGTCGAGTGGGAGTTGGACGATGTTCTTGCTGGGCGGCATGGTTTTGAGGCTGCGGATGTGGTGCAGCCCGCGTTGTGGGCTGTGATGGTGTCGTTGGCGGCTGTGTGGCAGGCGGCTGGTGTTGAGCCTGATGCTGTGGTCGGGCACTCGCAGGGCGAGATCGCGGCTGCGGCGGTTGCGGGGATCTTGTCGTTGGAGGATGCGGCGAAGGTTGTGGCTCTGCGGAGCAAGACATTGACCGCGTTGGCTGGCCGTGGCGGCATGCTGTCCATCGCCGAATCGGTGGATGGGGTTCGTGAGCGGATTGCTTCGTATGGGGAGCGGTTGTCGATCGCGGCGGTGAACGGGCCGTCAGCAACTGTGGTGTCGGGTGATGCGGATGCGTTGCGGGAGTTGGCGGGTTCGTGTGGTGAGTCGCCTCGGGCGCGGATGATCCCGGTGGATTACGCCTCGCACAGTGCTCATGTGGATGAGTTGCGTGGCGAGATCCTCAACGTCTTGCAGGGGATTCGGCCGCGTGAAGCGCAGGTGCCGATGGTGTCGGCATTGACCGGGGAATGGTTGACGGGCCTGGAGATGGATCCGTCGTACTGGTACGCGTCGCTGCGCGAAACGGTCGAGTTCGAGCGGGCGGTGAAGATTCTGGCCGAGGCCGGGCACGGCGTGTTCGTGGAAACCTCTCCGCACCCTGTGTTGACGGGTGCGATCGAGGGTGCGGTTGTGGTGGGGACGTTGCGGCGTGAGGACGGTGGTGCTGAGCGGTTGCTTGCTTCGTTCGCTGAGGCGTACGTGCGTGGTCTGCCTGTCGACTGGGCGGCTGTTCTGGGCTGTGGCTCGACCGTCGATCTGCCGACCTATGCGTTCCAGCACCGCCACTACTGGCCCAAGGCAGCTGTTGACAGTCCACGGACAGAGGTCGTCGACGCCGAGTTCTGGGATGCGGTCGAAGGCGGCGACCTCAGTCAGCTCGCCGCCACGTTGAACGTGGACGACGGCCAGCTGGGCGAGGTGTTGCCCGCACTGGCCGAGTATCGGCGCCGTAGCCAGGTGGACGCCTCGGTCGCCGACTGGCGCTACAAGATCTCCTGGGTGCCGGTGAGCGACACTGACGCGGTCCTCACCGGGAAGTGGCTCGTGGTCGGGGTCGGGCCGGACGTGAGCGTCGTGGCGAATGCGTTGGTGACGCGCGGCGCTGAGGTTGTGACCGCCGACGGTCCCAACCACGTCGACCAGGTCGTGACCGGGGACCTGAGTGGTGTCGTGTCGTTGCTGGCGTTGGACGAGTCGCCGGACCCGGACTTCGCTTGGGTGTCGCGCGGCAGCGCGGGCACTCTTGCCTTGATCCAGGCATTGAACCGGGCGGACGTGACGGCCCCGCTGTGGGTACTGACGCGGGGTGCGGTGCGGACCGCTGCCAGTGATTCGGGTGCGCGGCCGGTACAGGCCGAGGTATGGGGCTTGGGTGTGGTGGCTGGCCTTGAATTGGTTGGTCGGTGGGGCGGGTTGGTTGATTTGCCGCCGGTGGTGGATGCGCGTGCTGGGGCTCGGTTGGCTGGTGTGCTCGCGGATGCGGCCGAGGATCAGGTTGCGGTGCGTTCGGGTGGTGTGGTGGCTCGGCGGTTGGTGCGTGCGGGTCGTCCGGTGGTCCGGAACGCCTGGTCGCCGAGGGGTTCGGTGTTGGTGACGGGGGGTACGAGTGGCGTTGGTGCGATCACGGCGCGTTGGGTTGCTGGTCGTGGTGCTTCTCGTGTGGTGTTGACCAGTCGGTCTGGTCCGGCTGCTGCCGGTGTTGCCGAGCTCGCGAGCTCGATCGTGGCCGGTGGTTCGGCGGTGGATGTGGTGGCGTGTGACGTCGCCGATCGCACCGCGGTCGAGCAGTTGCTGGGGCGCATCGACGCCACCGGGCCCGAACTGTCCTCCGTGATGCACGCGGCCGGAGTGGGCGACCGCAGGGCTGTCACAGAGATGGAGACAGCTGATCTGTCCCAGTTGTTGTCGGCGAAGGCCGGTGGTGCGGCGGTTCTTGACGAGTTGACCGCCGGTCGTGAGTTGGACGCGTTCGTGTTGTTCTCCTCGGGTGCTGGTGTTTGGGGCAGTGGTGGCCTGAGTGGCTACGCGGCGGCAAACGCCTACTTGGACGCGTTGTGCGACAGCCGCCGTAGCTGGGGCTTGGTGGCTTCTTCGGTGGCGTGGGGCCTGTGGGCCGGTGTGGGGATGGCTGCCAGCCAAGGTGGTGAGCGGTTGCGTGAGTTCGGTATGGAAGGCATCGACGAGCAGCGTGGGATGCTGGCGTTGGGACAGGTGCTCGACGCCGACGAGGGCGCGATGGTGGTGGCGGGGTTCGACTGGCCGCAGTTCGTCCCGACCTACACCTTGCACCGGCCGAGCAGGCTCCTGGCCGACCTCCCCGAGGTCCGCGCGAGCCTGACCACCGACACCGCCGTGGATGCCGAAACCCACGACGTCGGTGAGTGGGCGGCCCGTCTGGCCGGAATGCCGGTTTCCGAACAGAAGCAGGTGCTGACGGACCTGGTGCGTGGCCACGCCGCCGCTGTCCTGGGGTACGACTCCGCTGAGGATGTGTTGCCGCAGCGCGCGTTCAAGGACCTGGGTTTCGACTCCGCCGGTTCCGTGCAGTTGCGCAACCGCTTGTCGGAGGTGGTAGGCGTCCGGCTGGTTTCCACGATGGTCTTCGACTACCCGAACGCCGCCGCGCTCGCGGAGTATCTCCGGGGCGAACTGGTCAGCGACGCGTCAGTCCAGGGCGATGGCGCGGTTCAGGTCGTGGCCGCCGCGCACGGCGAACCCATCGCCATTGTGGGCATGGGCTGTCGTTTCCCCGGTGGGGTGACCGGGCCCGAGCAGTTCTGGGATCTGGTGGCCGCGGGCACCGACACGATGGGCGGCTTCCCGGTCGACCGTGGCTGGGAGGCCTTCGAAGAGGAGTTCGGCAACGGGCAGACCTACCGGCGGCTGGGTGGGTTCATCTACGACGTCGGCGACTTCGACGCTGGCTTCTTCGGGATCAGCCCGCGTGAGGCGTTGTCCATGGATCCGCAGCAGCGGTTGTTGCTGGAAACCTCCTGGGAGGCGGTCGAGCGGGCCGGGATCGACCCGAAGTCGCTGCACGGGTCGGCGACGGGCGTGTTCGTCGGAGCCAACTTCTCGGGTTACAGCTCAGTTCTGCCTGTCGAGGACCACAGTCTCGACGGATACCGGCTCATCGGGAACGTGACGGCCGTACATTCCGGCCGAATCTCGTACACCCTGGGCCTGACCGGTCCAGCGGTCACAGTGGACACCGCGTGTTCGTCGTCGTTGGTGGCGATGCACCAGGCAGTGTCGGCGCTACGGGCAGGCGAATGCTCGATGGCGCTCGCCGGTGGTGTCGCAGTGATGGTGTCACCAGCCGCCTTCATGGAGTTCTCCCAGCAGGGTGGTATGGCGTCCAGTGGGCGGTGCAAGGCGTTCTCTGATGAGGCCGACGGCATTGGCTGGGGCGAGGGCGCGGGCATGGTGCTTCTTGAGCGTTTGTCGGACGCTCAGCGCAATGGTCATCAGGTGTTGGCGGTGATTCGGGGTAGTGCGGCGAACCAGGATGGTGCTTCGAATGGGCTTGCGGCGCCGAATGGGCCGTCGCAGCGGCGGGTGATTCGGGCTGCGTTGGCGAATGCGCAGTTGTCGCCGTCTGATGTGGACGCGGTGGAGGCGCACGGCACTGGTACCACGCTGGGTGACCCGATCGAGGCTGGCGCGCTGCTGGCGACGTACGGCCAAGATCGTGATCGGCCGTTGTGGTTGGGTTCGGTGAAGTCGAACATCGGGCATACGCAGTGTGCTGCTGGTGTTGCTGGTGTGATCAAGATGGTCATGGCCTTGCAGAAGGGCGAGC
>NZ_MTQO01000009.1 GCF_001984155.1 Actinosynnema sp. ALI-1.44 | reverse complement strand
GGCTCCTAACAGCCTTGCGGCGGAGGCACCGAATGTCTCCGGTGTGGTGCCGTGGGTGCTGTCGGGCAAGAACTCGGAGGCGGTTCGGGCGCAGGCTCTGCGGTTGAGGTCGTTTGTGGAGGACCGTCCTGAGTTGTCCTCGGTGGATGTGGCCTACTCGCTAGCGACTTCTCGTTCGGCCATGGATCTGCGGGCTGCTGTTGTAGGCCCTACGCGTGAGGAGCTTGTGGCGGGTCTTGCGAGTGTGGATGTGGTTGGTGGGTCTGGCCGGGTTGGTGTGGTGTTCACGGGTCAGGGTGCGCAGTGGGCTGGGATGGCTGCGGGCCTGTACGGCAAGTTCGAGGTCTTCACGGAGGCCGTGGACGAGATCTGCGCTCTGATGGGCCTCGAGCCGTCGGTGGTGACCGACCCGGATGCCGTGGTTGACCCGACTGGTATCGCGCAGCGGGTGCTGTTCATGATCGAGGTGGCTCTGTGGCGGCAGTTGCAGGCTTGGGGTGTGAAGGCTGAGGTGGTGGCGGGTCATTCGGTTGGTGAGATCTCGGCTGCTCATGTGGCTGGGGTGTTGTCGCTTGAGGACGCGTGTGTGTTGGTGTCTGCGCGGGCTCGGTTGATGCAGGCCCTGCCTGAGGGCGGTGCGATGGTTGCTGTGGCCGCCAGCGAGGACGCCGTGGCTCCGCTGTTGGTGGATGGTGTGTCGATTGCTGCGGTGAACGGCCCGGCCTCGGTGGTGCTGTCCGGCCTGGAGGCCGCAGTTGACCAGGTCGTTGCTGTCTTGGCAGGGCAGGGTGTGAAGACCCGCAGGTTGCGTGTGAGTCATGCGTTCCATTCGGCGTTGATGGAGCCGATGCTGGTGGACTTCGCTGACGCGATTTCGGTTATTGAGTTCGGGACACCGATTCTCAACGGGGTTTCCACGGTGACCGGTGCCGCGGTCTCGGATGAGTGGAGTGACCCGGGCTACTGGGTGCGTCAGGTTCGTGAGCCGGTTCGGTTTGCTGATGCTGTCAAGACTCTTGACACCGGGGTGGTCCTGGAGATCGGGCCGGACGCGGTGCTGTCAACCATGGGTCCTGACGAGGTGGCCTTCATTCCGACCTTGCGTCGAGGCCGTGACACCGAGGTCGAGCTTGTGCGGGCGTTGGCGCGTTTGCACAGCCATGGAGTGAGTGTTGATTGGGAGGTGTTCTTCGCGCCTTACAAGCCTTCCCGCGTTGAGTTGCCGACGTATGCGTTTCAGCGGCAGCGGTTCTGGCCTACCGCTGGGCGGTCTCGTGGTGATGTGGTCACGGCGGGGTTGGGTGCGGTTGAGCATCCGTTGTTGGGTGCGGTGGTGGTGTCGGCGGAGTCGGACCGTGTGGTGTTGTCGGGTCGGGTTTCGTTGCGTGAGCAGTCGTGGCTTGGTGATCACATGGTTGCTGGTGTTGTGCTGTTGCCGGGGGCTGCATTTGTTGAGATGGCGGTGCGGGCTGGTGACGAGGTCGGGTGTGACCTGGTCGAGGAACTGACTTTGCAGGCCCCGCTTGCTCTGACTGACTCCGGCGCGGTGCAACTGCAGGTCATCGTTGGCGAACCTGACCAGGATGGCCGACGTAGCGTCGACGTGTACTCCCGGCCTGAGGGCAGCATCCAGCAGGACTGGGTTCTGCACGCGAGCGGCACCCTGACCAACGGCGCTGCCGACGTGGGCGAAGGCCTGGTGGAATGGCCGCCTGTCGGTGCCACTCGGATCGACGTGGACGGTTTCTACGACCGAGTCGCCGAGCAAGATCTGGTTTATGGCCCCGTCTTCCAGGGTCTGCAGGCGGCTTGGCAACGTGGTGACGACTTCTTCGCCGAGGTCGCCCTCGACGATTCGACCGACGGGGATGTGCAGGCGTTCGGGATTCACCCGGCTTTGCTGGATGCCGCGCTGCACACTCTTCTTTTGAAAGACGAGGAGAGCGGCGATGGCGGTCCGTCGTTGCCGTTCTCGTGGAGTGGTGTGTCGTTGACGGCCAGTGGGGCATCGAGTGTGCGGGTGCATGTTCGTGCCGATGGCGCTCTGCTTCTCGCTGACAGCAACGGTGCGGAACTGGCTACAGTGGATTCGTTGGCCACGCGTGTGCTTGATGCTGCGTCCTTGCAGGCGCGTGTGGATTCTTTGTTTGCGGTGTCGTGGTCGCCGGTGTCTGTGGTGGCTGGGGATGTCGGTGGCACGTTGTTGCGTGCGATTGGTGATTCTGATGTGCGGGTTCGTACGGTGTGGGCTCTGGGAGAGTTGCAGGAGTGGTTGCGTTCTGGTGAGGGTGTTCTGGTGGTGGCGACCTCAGGTTCGGTCGCAGCACTGGAGGGTGATCAGGTTGAGGATCTGGCTGGGTCTGGTGTGTGGGGTTTGGTGCGGTCGGCGCAGTCGGAGCACCCGGGCCGGTTCGTTCTGGTGGACACCGACACCACAGACGCTCTCGACAACATCGACCTCTCGGAAGTCCTTGCCACTGGCGAACCGCAACTTGTTTTGCGTGGTGGTGTTCTGTATTCAGCTCGCCTGAATTTTGTATCCGCGAGCGCGGGCGGTGGTTGGGGTGAGGGTTCTGTTCTGGTGACGGGTGCGTCGGGTGCGCTGGGTGGTGTGGTGGTTCGCCATCTGGTGGAGCAGGGTGTGCCTGGTCTGGTGTTGGTCAGTCGTCGGGGCGGTGATGCCCCTGGCATGGCTGAGTTGGTCCAGTGGGCCAGTGACCACGGCGTTCAAGTGACGGTGGCTGCGGCGGATGTGGCCGACCGCGAGCAGGTCGAGATGGTCCTCGGGCTGGCGCCTATGGGTCTGCCGGTGACCTCGGTGGTTCATGCGGCTGGTGTGCTGGACGACGGGATGCTGGAATCCCTTACTGCGCAGCAAATCGGCAAGGTCTTCGCGCCGAAGGTCGATGCGGCGTGGAATCTGCACGAGGCCACCCTGGGCCTGGAGTTGTCGCGGTTTGTGTTGTTCTCATCGGCCGCGGGCGTATTCGGCAATGCCGGGCAGGCGAACTACGCGGCGGCGAACTCGTACTTGGATGCTCTCGCCGCCTATCGGATCGGGCGGGGCCTGCCTGCGGCGTCGTTGGCCTGGGGTCTCTGGCAGCGCGGTATGGGCGACACGCTCAACGAGAGCGACCGCCGTCGTCTCGGCCGTGCGCTGACGGACGAAGAAGGCATGGCGCTCTTCGAGCTGACCAGCGCTGGCGGCGTCTGGGTACCGACCCACCTCGATCTGACCGCCTACGCCTCCGGATCCACCGAGATTCCGGCTTTGCTGCGCGGGTTGGTGCGTCGACCGGTTCGCCGGAGCACTGCCCGTCATGCCGATACTGATTTTGCGGCGCGTTTGGTTGGTTTGGATGTGGTGGGTGTGCGTGCGTTGGTGTTGGAGGTGGTGTGTGCGGAGACGGCTGCGGTGTTGGGTTTTGGTGGTGGTGGGGATGTGGTTGCGGGGCGTGCGTTTGGTGAGTGTGGTTTTGATTCGTTGATGTCGTTGGAGTTGCGTAATCGTTTGGCGGCGGTGGTGGGTGTTCGGTTGCCTGCGACGGTGGTTTTTGATTACCCGAGTCCTGAGGTGCTGGCTGGCTGGTTGGTCGAGGAGCTGACCGGTGGTGTTGTTGAGGTGGGTCAACCGGTTGTGGGTTCGGTTGTTGACGAGCCGGTTGCAATCGTGGGTATGGCCTGCCGCTACCCAGGCGGTGTCAGCACGCCGGACCAACTGTGGGCGATGTTGCAGGCGGACGGCGATGGGGTGTCGGAGTTCCCGACCGATCGTGGTTGGGACGTAGAGGCGCTGTACAACCCTGACCCGGACCATGCGGGT
>NZ_MTQO01000008.1 GCF_001984155.1 Actinosynnema sp. ALI-1.44 | reverse complement strand
GTAGGCGAGGTGGGCTTGGGGGGTGAGTTCGGTGAGGAACCAGAGTCGTTCTTGGCCGAAGGATGAGGGGAGTGTGACTCGGCCGTTTTCCTCGGCCCGCGGTAGTACAGTTATCTCCGCGATGTCCGTTGCTGGTAGTGCGGTGGCGAGTTCGGCGATGGTGGGGTGCTGGAAGAGCAGGTGCAGCGGAATGGTGGTGTGGAGTTGGTTCTGCAGCTGGTGAGTGATGCGGGTGGCGAGCAGGGAGTGTCCGCCGAGGGCGAAGAAGTTGTCGTGGACGCCGACCCGGTCGATTTCCAGTATGTCTTGCCAGACGGCCGCGATGAGTCGCTCGGGGTCGTTGCGCGGCGGTTCGTGTTGTGTCGGCGCGGCTGTGGGTTCGGGGAGGGCGTTGCGGTCGATTTTGCGGTTGGGTGTCAGGGGGAGGGTGTCGAGGAAGACCCACGCCGTGGGGATCATGTGGGTCGGAAGTGTTGCGCGGAGATGGTTTCGCAGTGAAGTGGTGTCGTCGTCGAGTTCCACGCCGACCACATAGGCACACAGTGTGTCGTTGCGCTTGATGACGGCGGCTTGGGTGACGTGGGGGTGTTCTTGGAGGGTGGTTTCGATTTCGGCGGGTTCGATGCGGTGGCCGTGGTGTTTGATCTGGTGGTCGGTTCGGCCGTGGTAGTCGAGTTGGCCGTCTGGCCGCCAGCGGGCGAGGTCGCCGGTGCGGTAGAGGCGTTTGCCGGGGTTGTGGGGGTCGGGGAGGTAGCGTTCTGCGGTGAGGGCTGGTCGTTGGTGGTAGCCGCGGGTGATGCTGGCTCCGCCGAGGTACAGCTCGCCGATGCTGCCGTATGGGACCGGGCGAAGGTCGGAATCGAGCACGTGGGCCTGCGTGTTGTGTAGCGGCTTGCCGATGGGGGTTCGTTGGTCGGTGGAAGTCGTGAGTGCGTGGGTGGAGTAGGTCGTGTCCTCGGACGGACCGTAGAGGTTGTTCACAGCCGTGACGTGTGGCTGGTCGTAGAGGGCGCGTACGAGTGCCGGGCTGAGTGCTTCGCCTGCCAGGTTGATGGTGGCGGCACTGGTGGGTAACGCGTCAGCGGTAAGGAGTTCCTGGGCGACCGATGGCACCGTGTTGATCAACGTCAGGTCGCTTAGGTTGCTGCCGATCAGATCCAGGGCGTTGTTTTCGGTGAGGGTGATGCTGCCGCCGATGGCCAGTGGGGCGAAGATCTCGTAGACCGAGAGGTCGAAGCAGACGGAGGTCGACGCGAGGACGTTGGTGAGTTGGGCTTTGGTGAATGTGGTGGTTGCCCAGGTGATCAGGGCTGTCGTGTGGTGGTGTTCGATCATGACGCCTTTGGGTAGTCCGGTTGATCCGGATGTGTAGATCACGTAGGCGAGGTTGTTGTTGGTTGCTGTGGTGGTTGGCCTGGTGGTGATTGTGGAGGTTTGGTCGGTGGGGATTGTGCGCCAGGGGCCTTGGTGGTTGTCGTTGGTGATGAGGGTGTTGGCGTTGGCGTCGTTGAGGATGTAGGTGATGCGGTCCTTGGGGTACGCCGGGTCTATGGGGACGTAGGCTGCGCCGGTTTTGAGCACGGCGAGCAACGCGACGATGAGATCGAGGGTGCGGGGGAGGCAGATGCCGACGAGGTCTTCCGGTCCGGTACGCAGGTGGTGGGCGAGCTGGTTGGCGCGTTGGTCGAGCTCCCGGTAGGTCAGTTCTCCGTCCGTAGCACGAATGGCGATGGCGTCCGGGGTCTGGTCGGCTTGGGCTTCGAACCATTCGTGCAGCAGACGGCCCGATATCGGAGTGTCGTCGCCGCGCACCAACTCGGCGAGCAGTTCGGCCTCGCCCGAAGGCATCACGGGCAGCTCGTGAACGAACTGATCAGGATCGGTCACCAGAGCGGACAGCAACGTGAGAAAGCGGTCGGCAACGCGTTGGGCGGTCGCCGCGGTGAACAGGTCGGTGTTGTAGATCAGCTCGCCGCTCAGACCGGTGCTCGTGTGTGCCAGGCGAAGTGTCAGTTCGAACTGGCTGGACCGCTGCTCCGGCCGCAGTTCCTCGATCTCGACACCGGGCATCGTGTACCGGGGAACGGCTTCGTCGAGGACGAACATGACCTGGAACAGCGGGCTGCGGCTGAGGTCCCTTTCCGGCTGTAGCTCCTCGACGAGCTTGTCGAACGGAACGTCCTGGTGCGCGTAGGCATCCAGGCATGTCGACCGCGTCCGGTCGAGGACGTCCCGGAACGACTGCCCTGCACTGAGGTTCGCGCGGAGCACGAGTGTGTTGACGAAGAAGCCGATGAGGTTTGCCACGTCGGGGTGTTGCCGTCCGGCGACCGGGGAGCCGACCGTGATGTCGTGCTGTCCGGAGATGCGGGCCAGGAGTGTCTGGAACGCGGCCAGCAGCAGCATGAAAACGGTGACACCCTCGGCCTTGGCAAGCTCTTGCACCGCGTTCCCGAGTGCCGCGTCCACCTCGACGGGATGCGTGGCACCGGTGAAGGTCTGGCGCGCCGGACGCGGGAAGTCCGGGGTCAGTTCCAGCGGCGTTGTGCCCGCAAGCTGGTTCCGCCAGTACGCAATGGACGGTCCCATGTCGGTGAGCTGTGTTCGTTGCCAGGCGGCGAAGTCCGCGTATTGGACGGGCAATGGGGGCAGTTCGGGCGCGCGTCCATCGACCAGCGCGGTGTAGGTGCTCGTGATTTCCCGTAGGAGGATGTCGAGTGACCAGCCGTCGGAGATGGCGTGGTGCATGGCGATGACGAGGGCATGGCGATCGTCGCCGAGGCGGGCGAGTGTGGCTCGGAACAGCGGGCCTTCGGCCAGGTCGAACGGTGTTGCCGCTTGTTCGTGGAGCAGGTCGGCCACTTGGGTCTCGCTGGTCAGGTCGATCTGAGCGAAGTACGGCTGTGCGTCGACATGGACGGCTTGGTGGTGTTGGTGGAGTGTGGTGCGGAGTGTTTCGTGGCGTTGGATGGTGGTGGTGATGGCGTTGTGGAGGGCTGTGGTGTTGAGGGGGCCGTGGAGGGTGGCTCCGCCGGTCATGGTGTAGGCGAGGTGGGCTTGGGGGGTGAGTTCGGTGAGGAACCAGAGTCGTTCTTGGCCGAAGGATGAGGGGAGTGTGACTCGGCCGTTTTCCTCGGCCCGCGGTAGTACAGTTATCTCCGCGATGTCCGTTGCTGGTAGTGCGGTGGCGAGTTCGGCGATGGTGGGGTGCTGGAAGAGCAGGTGCAGCGGAATGGTGGTGTGGAGTTGGTTCTGCAGCTGGTGAGTGATGCGGGTGGCGAGCAGGGAGTGTCCGCCGAGGGCGAAGAAGTTGTCGTGGACGCCGACCCGGTCGATTTCCAGTATGTCTTGCCAGACGGCCGCGATGAGTCGCTCGGGGTCGTTGCGCGGCGGTTCGTGTTGTGTCGGCGCGGCTGTGGGTTCGGGGAGGGCGTTGCGGTCGATTTTGCGGTTGGGTGTCAGGGGGAGGGTGTCGAGGAAGACCCACGCCGTGGGGATCATGTGGGTCGGAAGTGTTGCGCGGAGATGGTTTCGCAGTGAAGTGGTGTCGTCGTCGAGTTCCACGCCGA
>NZ_MTQO01000007.1 GCF_001984155.1 Actinosynnema sp. ALI-1.44 | reverse complement strand
GCGCAGCCGCCCGAGCGTGCGTTCGAGTTGGTCGACCGTGGGCACGCGCACCTTCACCACGAAGGCCTCGTCGCCCGCGACCGCGTAGCAGGACTCGACCTCGGACAACTGGCCCAGCTTGACGGCGACCTCGTTGTCCTCGGCGTTGTCCGAGGGCTGGATGCCCACGAGGGCGGTCACGCCGAGCCCGATCGCGCTCGGGTCGACGGTCGCGTGATAGCCGGTGATGACGCCGCTGGTTTCGAGCTTGCCGACGCGCTCGTGCACGGCCGACGCGGACAAGCCGACCTGGCGGCCGAGTTCGGCGTACGTGGCGCGGCCGTTGAGCCTGAGCTCGTTGATGATCGTGAAGGGTGGTCGTCGCTTCAGCTTCACCGCCCTGGTGGTCGTCGGCGACGGCGACAGGGAACAGCCACCAACAGCAGGCTGCCGCCGAGGAAGACTTCGACCCTCCCCCTGACCGAGCGCTCTCGCCCCGCACACGTAGTCGTCCGCAGAGATCACAACGTTGCGAACTCGTCGGAACTTTTCCACCTGAAACCGAAATGCGGCCCTTCAGACGGCAGCGACATCGACCAAACGGACGCCCACACCCACGCGGACCCACGGCCGTGTAACTCTCGCCAGAGTCGACCACCCTGACCTCGGGTTCGCTTCCCGGCGGCAAGTCGACGCGGTCAACGTTGGCGTGCACCCAGTCGGCGATGCGGCTGCTGTGTCAGTCATTGGGTTTCACCTCGCGTCGCGGCCCCGGTCACCAGGTCGGTCGTGGGCACTATCGTGATCACCGCCCTGGCCGTGGCATTGGCCCGACCGATCTCGTGGCGCGGCTCGCGGACACGGTGGTGACACAGGTGGTCCGCGCGGCGACGCGGTCGCAGTCACCATCCGCCTTCACACACTTGCTGGAGACCGAGCCATCGACCGCCGACGACCACAGGCGTAAACACGCGCTGGTGGTCGCCCACCTGTGTTACTGCGGCTTTCGCGCGCACATCGCTGACGAGGCGGCCAGCAACGCGCTCACCGAGGCGTGGCCCAAGGACATCCGCGGTGACCAACGCAGTGCCTGTCTCTTCACGATGGCGAAGCGGATGGCCAGCCGATAAACCAGCACGATCCCGTCAGCCGCTTGGCGGCGAAGGGATACACGCAGCCTGCCGCGCACTCGGACAGCAACGAGGAGTTCAGCGCTGTCGAAACGCCAATCGACCTCCTGGCCGCAATGCGCACCTTGACCACACGCGAACAGCCCCACTTACTCGGTTTGCGACGTCACGTCATTCACCAGGACCTCACTTCGGTTCTCAGTAGTGCTCACTTCAGGGAAGCCACCCAAGCACCAGCCAATTCACGGCCGTTACCTGCACGCTCGCGTCCGTTGAGCGCAGTTGAGAGCAGCTCAAAGAGCCCTACTGTGTCAACGTACGACATCATCGTACTCGACCTGCGGAAACACAACTCCCGCACGTCAAACAGGTCCATTGGGAGCCGGTGGAAGCAGTTCAGCACAGTTGAACGCATCCACCGGCTCCCAATTTGCTCCCCACGCCGCTCCCACCAAACGAGCGACCACCCCAACATTGATCGATCCGACCAGCACCGCTAATCACCCCCGCCGCAGAATCCAGCTGCCCCGACGAACCCCAGCAAAGGGCAGTACCTGATCGGGGCGGCTACCCCGAACTGCCCATCTCCTGACCTTCACCCGCCTCCCGAGGCCCTCAGCAGGACCACCAGACAGGCACCCACACGTATCCGCCGCCCGGCACCGAAGCCAAAAGTGAATCCAAAACATCGTTCCGGTTGCTAACATGCCTGGTCAAGAAGTGTGTCGTCCCCGCGCAGGCGGGGCTGTTCCCGCACCTGCAGGCGTGGACTGCGAACATGTCCCGGTCGTCCCCGCGCAGGCGGGGCTGTTCCCGGCTGCTGGATCTGCTGGAGGAGTGTGCGGAGGTTGTCCCCGCGCAGGCGGGGCTGTTCCGTCGACGGTGGGTGCGTGACGTGGAACCGATCAGTTGTCCCCGCGCAGGCGGGGCTGTTCCGTAGTCGGCCAGCATGATCCGCTAGGTCGCCTCGTCGTCCCCGGGCACGCGGGGCTATTCCCTTTCCGCCCGACCACGCGAAGTCGACGGTGTGGTCGTCCCCGCCAAGGCGGGCTGTTCCCGCTTCGAGAACCGCAGGGAGACCCTGGCTGTCAGTGCTGTAGGAGACTCGGCATACCGAGGTCGCCGAATACACCGACCAGCCAGCCCTACACCGGGCCCGCACAGCAGATTGCTGGACAAACCGGGACACCGGGAAAACAGACATCACCTCCAGACTTGTGCCGCTCGATAAGTCGTCGCGCCTGGTCAGGGCGCTGGACGAGGGCATTGAGATCATGGTCCAATGATCGTGTCGCTGCTGTACCAACTGACCCGACGACTGCTGTGTGTTCCGGCGGTGTTGCTGCGCCGTGATGTCACCAAGGATGCCGAACTGCTTGTGCTCCGGCACGAGAACGCCGTCCTCCGTCGGCAGATCACCGGTCAAGTCCGGTATGAGCCGGCGGATCGGTTCTGGTTCGCCGCAGTGTCCTCGCTGCTCCCCCGACGCCGCTGGCACGAGATCTTCCCCGTCCAACCCGCAACGATCCTGGCCTGGCACCGCAGGTTCATCGCTGCGAAATGGGACTACAGCGCACGCCGACGTCCCACGGACGGCCACCCACCCACGCCACGATCAAGAAGCTCGTCCTCCAGTTGGCCAACGACAACCCGCGCTGGAGTCACCGGAGCATCCAGGGCGAACTGGCACGACTCGGTCACCCGATCGCCGCATCCACCGTATGGAAGATCC